>NZ_CP025262.1:0-845000 GCF_002843585.1 Pseudomonas sp. 02C 26
AGCAGAGCAGCACCGCGACCTTGCTCAGCCGCAACCTGCAGAGCATCGCCCAAGCCAACAGCGAGCAGCACGATGTGGCCAATGAACTGGCCACCACCGCACGTGAGCTGGAAGGCCTGGCGGCGCAGTTGCGCCAGGAAGTGGATCGCTTCCGCGTCCGCTGACAGCGGCAGCCGCCGCGCAGATCGGCCTGCGTAGCGGCTGCAATCAGGCGAGGGTTACAGCGCGCTCAGGTTCAGTGCCTGCGCACAGGCCTGCAGCGAGCGCTGTTCGCTCTGCGCGTATAGCGCCAGCTCGTCCTGCACCGCCAACCCAGCGCCGCCTCGAACGCTTCGCGGTTGGCATTGCTGCCGTAGTTGGCCTGGGCATCGTCGCCCAGGTTGGACTGGAAGATCCCCGCCGCACTGACCGGCAGGAAGTCTTCGTAAACCAGCGCTTCGAAATGCACATGCCCGGCGTCGATCAGGCCCTGCAAGGTGCTCGGCCGGCAGCTTCGTTGCGCGCTGCCAGGCCCTTGTCGGTGGCGAAATAACGGAAGTAGGCCAGGCCCTGCTCGCGCATCTGCGCCAGGTCATCGGGAACTCGGCGAACTGCGCCTGGAGCAACTGCTGGTAGCGCTCGGCATTGGCCTCGGCCGGCACCCGCCGAGTGCTGCGCGGGTCGCATCGAGCAGGGTGTCGTACAGCGCCCGGCCCTTGGGCGTCAGCGCTGCTCCACGCTGTTCGATTTCGCCGAAGCGCGCAGTATGGCTGCCTTCGCTGCCGGCCTGATCGGTGAAGGCGACCTTCTCTTGCAGGGCCTTGAAGCTGGTCTGACGCAGCAGGATCGGGTGACGCCGGGTTGGCGGGCCTTCGACCACTGCCTTGGGGGGAATGCCCTTGGCCGGCATGCCCAGCTGAATCGCATCGATGTCCAGCGTGCGCGGGGTCAGGTGATTGATGTGCGGGGCCTTTGAACGCCACCACATCGGCAATCAGCCGGTGCTGGTCATGCAGCTGCTTATACTGCTCGGCAGTCACTGTCGCCTGCTGGTGCCAGCGGAAGGTGTGCAGCGCCTCCTGCACAAAGGCCTCGGCGTCGGCGGCGTTGAGGCCGTTGTTGCGCTCACATTGGGCGATCAGTTCCAGCACCCGCGGGGTGAAGATCTGCCGCTTGGCCAGAATGCTCGCAGCCAGCTCGCGCAGTTGCGGGTTGTCGATCAGCTCCAGGCGCAGCAGCGAGGTGAACACGCGGAACGGGCTGACGTGCAGCGACTGCTCATGCACTGCGCGAAATGCCGTCGAGTGCACCGGCACGCCCGCCGAGCTCAGGTCGTAGTAACCCACCGGCTGCATGCCCATCACCGCGAACAGGCGGGCGATGGTGGCAAGCTCGGCGGCGGTGCCAACGCGGATGGCGCCATGGCGTTCGTGGTCGAGACGCTCGATTTCGCCGGTCCAGCGCAGCGCTTCAGCGACCTGCGGCTGTTGCTGCATGACCTGCTGGTTGATTTCGCTGACCAGCTCCAGCAGCGTGCCGTACAGCGGCACTTCCTGTTTGTACATGAGCGACATAGCGGCAGAGAACTGCGCACGGATGCTGTCTGGGCTGACGAAATCAAGGGCGGGCATCGCAAGCTTCCTGGTGGTTAATGGGACCGTTACATGAAAACTGGGAATGGACTGCCGCCACAAGCGAAAAAAAGTAGAGGTGTCATTCCCTTTATGATTGATGTCGCCCCGACACTATCAGCCCCCAAGCTGAGTTTTGATCCACTCCACCAACGCCCGCACCTTCGGCACTTCGGCCGCATGCTCGGCATACGCCAGATAATGCGCGCCATTACTGCGCATAGCATGCTGCAGGCAATCACCAAACTGCCCTCGGTCAGTTCCTTCTCCGCTAGATACCGCGGCACCAGCGCGCACGCCGCAGCCCGCCTGAGCCGCACTCAAGGCCATATAAAAGGTGTCGAAGCGTGGCCCGTGGTAGCTGTTGTCGGTGTGCAGGCCCTGCTCCAGGAACCACTCATGCCAGGCCTCCGGCCGTGAAGTGCTCTGCATCAACACCAGTTCGGCCAGCGCACTGGCATCGCTCAACTCGCGCCCTTGCAGCAATTCAGGCGCGCACACCGGCACCACTTCCTCGTCGAACAGCTGCACGCAGGTTGCCCCCGGCCAGGTGCCCTGGCCAAAGAAGAACACCACGTCGGCCGAGCCCTGCAACAGCGAGAACGGCTCCATCTCGTTGCGGATATCAAGGTGGATATTCGGGTAGCGTTTGCCAAAACCCTTGAGGTGCGGGATCAACCAGCGCACGCCAAAACTCGGTTGAGTAGCTACCTTCAATATCTCGGTCTGCTCGCCGTACGTCAGGATGTAGCGGCTGGACATGTCGACCTGGGTGAGGATCTTGTTCACCTCGGCCAGGTACAGGCTGCCCGCAGGCGTCAGTTGCAAGCGCCGGCGAATGCGCAGGAACAGGTGATGGTGGAGCATTTCTTCAAGCTGCGCGACCTGTTTGCTGACCGCACTTTGGGTCAGGTGCAGCTCTTCGGCAGCGCGGGTGAAGCTCAAGTGACGGGCTGCGGCTTCAAAGCACTGCAGGGCCGTCATCGACGGTACCAGACGTTTCGACATGGCAGTCTCTATGCAAGGGGATCATGACCTGACGGAATGATATGCGGAATAAAGGTCGTTTGTTGCACTGCTGTGATCGGATTAATACTGATCCACATCATATTTACCACCCTTCAGCCGATTTAGGAGAAGCACGATGGTTGCTGCATTGCTCGAGCGCCTTGGCGTCGCCGCCCAGGCCTACACCCAGGGCGACTACCCTGTTCACACCCCGATCGACGGTAGCCAGATCGCCACGGTGAAACTGCTCGGCAAGGCCGAGACCACCGTCTGCATCGACCAGGCCCACGCCGCCTTCGAAGCCTGGCGCACTGTACCGGCCCCGCGTCGCGGCGAGCTGGTGCGGCTGTTTGGCGAAGTCCTGCGTCAGCACAAGGCCGAGCTCGGTGAGCTGGTCTCGATCGAAGCCGGCAAGATCACCAGGAAGGCCTGGGCGAAGTGCAGGAAATGATCGACATCTGCGACTTCGCCGTCGGCCTGTCGCGTCAGCTGTACGGCCTGACCATCGCCTCCGAGCGCCCCGGCCATCACATGCGTGAGTCGTGGCATCCGCTGGGCGTGGTTGGCGTGATCAGCGCCTTCAACTTCCCGGTGGCGGTGTGGGCGTGGAACACCGCGCTGGCGCTGGTAGCCGGTAACGCCGTGGTCTGGAAACCGTCCGAGAAGACCCCGCTGACCGCACTGGCCTGCCAGGCGCTGTTCGAAAAAGCCCTGCTGGCCTTCGGTGATGCACCGGCCGGCCTGGCCCAGCTGGTGATCGGCGGCCGTGAAGCCGGCGAAGCGCTGGTCGACGACCCACGTGTACCGCTGGTCAGCGCCACCGGCAGCACCCGCATGGGCCGTGAAGTCGGCCCACGGGTTGCCGCACGCTTTGGCCGCAGCATCCTCGAACTGGGCGGCAACAACGCCATGATCCTCGCGCCGAGTGCCGATCTTGATCTGGCTGTGCGCGGCATTCTGTTCTCCGCCGTCGGCACCGCTGGCCAGCGCTGCACCACCCTGCGTCGGTTGATCGTGCACCGTTCGATCAAGGACGAAGTGGTTGCCCGCGTCAAAGCCGCCTACGGCAAAGTGCGCATCGGCGACCCGCGCGAGAACAACCTGGTCGGCCCGCTGATCGACAAGCAGTCGTTCGACGCCATGCAAGGCGCACTGGCCAAGGCCCGTGACGAAGGTGGCCAGGTGTTTGGTGGTGAGCGTCAGCTGGCCAGCCAGTATCCGAACGGCTACTACGTGACCCCGGCAATCGCCGAGATGCCTGCGCAGAGCGAAGTGGTCCGCCACGAGACCTTCGCACCGATCCTGTACGTGCTGGCTTATGACGACTTCGAGGAGGCCTTGCGCCTGAACAACGAAGTGCCACAAGGCCTGTCGTCGTGCATCTTCACCACCGACCTGCGTGAAGCCGAGCGCTTCCAGAGCGCAGCCGGCAGCGACTGCGGCATCGCCAACGTCAACATCGGCACCAGCGGTGCAGAGATCGGTGGCGCGTTCGGCGCGAGAAAGAAACCGGCGGCGGTCGCGAGTCGGGTTCGGATGCCTGGAAAGGCTACATGCGGCGCCAGACCAACACCGTCAACTACTCACGCGAATTGCCGCTGGCGCAGGGCATCGTGTTCGACTGATGATCGCAGGCGGGGGCCTCGGCCCCCTTTCGCGGCCGTGTGCCGCGAGCGGCCGCCTGGCGGCCACACCGTAACAAGAAAAATAAGCTGAGGCCGGTCATGCCCGAATTGCGTCAACAATGTCTCTGGGAACACGTCACTCCGGCGAGCGTCGCCGTGCAGGCCCTGGCGGGCGAGCACAGGGCCGACGTCTGCGTCATCGGTGGCGGTATCACCGGCCTGTCGGCAGCGATCCATCTGCTCGAACAGGGCAAGTCAGTGATCGTTGTCGAAGCCTGGAAAATAGGCCACGGCGGCTCCGGGCGCAACGTTGGCCTGGTCAACGCCGGCACCTGGATTCGCCCCGACGATGTCGAGGCGACCCTCGGTCAACAACAGGGCAGCCGCTTGAACAAGGCCTTGGGCGAGGCACCCGCCGAGGTGTTCGCCATGATCGAGCGCCTGGGCATCGACTGCCAGGCCCAGCACAAGGCACTCTGCACATGGCGCACAACGCCACTGGCCTGGCTGACCTGGAGGCGCGCCATCAGCAATGGAGCCGGCGCGGCGCCAACGTCGAACTGCTGACCGGCGCGCAGTGCCAGGAATACTGCGGTACCGACAAGATTTCCGCCGCGCTGCTTGACCATCGCGCCGGCACCATCAACCCGATGGCTTACACCCAAGGCCTGGCTGCTGCAGTAGAGCGGCTGGGCGGCAAGCTGTTCCAGCAATCCTCGGTCGAAGGCCTGCAGCGCGATGGCGCTGGCTGGCAGGTCAACACCGGCAAAGGCGTGGTCCGTGCCGACAAGGTGGTGATCTCCACCGGCGCCTACACCGAGGGCGACTGGAGCAACCTGCAAAAGCACTTCTTCCGTGGCTATTACTACCAGGTTGCATCGGCACCGCTGCACGGCGCAGCCGCCGACAAGGTGCTGCCCCATGGCCAAGGCTCGTGGGACACCCGTACCGTACTCAGCAGCATCCGCCGCGATGACCAAGGCCGCCTGCTGCTCGGCAGCCTCGGTCGGGTCGACAACAAGCCGGCATGGTTCGTACGGCGCTGGGCCGACCGCATTCAGAGCCACTACTACCCGGAGCTGGGCAAGGTCGACTGGGAAATGCACTGGACCGGCTGCATCGACTTCACCCCCGATCACCTGATGCGCCTGTTCGAACCTGCACCGGGGTTGGTCGCGGTGACCGGCTACAACGGTCGCGGCAATACCACCGGCACCGTGATTGGCCGAGCCTTTGCCGAGTTTCTGCTCAAGGATGACCCCGAGCGCCTGCCGGTGCCGTTCTCGCCGATGAAAGCCGTCAGCGCGCCGTCGTTGCGTACTGCGTTCTATGAGTCAGGCTTCTCGCTGTACCACGCCGGCCAGTGCTTGCGCGTGGTCCTGTAGGAGCGGCCTTGTGTCGCGAAAGGCCAGCGTAGCTGGCCCGGCGATACCCGCGGCGAAGCTGAAATCTGGGGCCGCTACGCGGCCCTTTCGCGACACAAGGCCGCTCCTACCGCAGCCAGCTGAGAAAGCCGCCTTTCTTGACCAGCACCGGTTTCTGCATCAACAGTGAATCGCGCTCTGCCGCGGAACCGTTGCAGCTTGGTCAAGGCCATCTGCACGTCGCCGCGCTGGTCCAGGCAACTGCGCAGCTGTTCCTTGTCGATCCGATACAGCACGCAGCCCTCAGGGTACGGAACTCCACCGCCGACTCTTCTTCATCGACCAACCTTCAATGGCCAGCAGCTCGCCCGGCCCCATGCGCCCGGCCTCGACCAGCCGCTCGCCATCGCGCACCGACGCCGACACTACCCCGCTGGCAATCACCAACACATGCTGCGAGCGCTCGCCGTGCAAGGATCACCTGATCGACCAGGTACTCCACCGTCGTCATGTGCTGGCTCAGCTCATCACGCTCGTCGCCGCTCAGCGAGCGGAACAGGCGCACCTCATCCAGCAGCTCGCGCTGACGGCTGCGTGGCGCCGAAGCCAGGTCGGCATTCCAGATCACGCCGCTGGCTTCCAGGTGCCGATGGGCCAGGTCGAACAACTGATTGCGCACCTCGCCCTTGCGCGCCATGTCGGTGATGAAACCACTGGCTTCATATTCCACCGACTCCAGGCTTGAGGCTTTTAACCGAGACCTTTGTGCAGGCTTGGCGAGTAGCGCAGAGGTGCCTTGCAGGGCCTTTTCCAGCGCATCGAACACCCGCTTCGGGCGCACTTTGGCCGGCACCACCACGGTGATGCTCAGCCCATGCCGGTCCGCCGGGCGGCTGTGATTGAGCAGCTTGGCCTTGGCTGCCACCGAGTTGGGCACCACCGCCAGGCTGCCGCTGGCAGTGATCATCCGCGTCGCCCGCCAGTCGATATCGACCACTTTGCCCTCGGTGCCATCGATCGAAATCGAATCGCCGATCTGATACGGCCGCGTGGTATTCAGAACGATCCCGAGAACACATCGCTCAAGGTGCTCTGCAACGCCAGGCCGATCACGATCGCCATTACCCCTGACGTCGCCAGCAGCCCCTTGACCGGCAACTGCAGCACATAGGCCGCCGCGGCCACCACCGCCACCAGAAAAATCAATGCCCCGAGCACGTCCTGCAACAAACGCCCGCCATGGCTGCCGCGCGCCACCAGCAGCACGCCGAACACCACCGTCACCGTCCGCGCCGCAAACAGCCACCAGCCAATCGCCAGCACCGTCGCCAACAGATTGCGCGCCACATCATCGACCCACGGCGGCGGCTGCAACGGGCTCATCCCCGCCGCCAGCAAACACCGCGCTGAACAACAGGAAGATCGCCAGACGCGCAGCGATCCGCCACGGCTGGCGCTGCAGCGTGATCAATTGCCAGAGCAGCACATCGAGCAGGATCAAACAGGTGCCGAGCAACAGCGGGTAGGACTGGATGAACGCCAGCATGACGGTCTCGGTGCGGGGGAGGGCTGATGGTAGTAAAGAGTAGGCGAGGGGGACAAGCAACCGGGCCGTAGTCGCAACAACAGGCCGTAATCACCATCGTTCATAAAATAGAACGCTAAAGACAAATTTAGCTATCTAGTCGCACAAAGGTCTTGGTTTTAATCTTTACTCATCAACGCGAAACACCCAACTCACTCGAAACCAAGACCCTTGCGGAGCACCAAGCCATGAACAACTTCAAATACAACCGCCTGAACAAAGACGACGCCGTAGTCCTGCTGGTCGACCATCAAGCTGGCCTGCTGTCGCTGGTGCGTGACATCGAGCCGGACAAGTTCAAGAACAATGTGTTGGCCCTGGCTGACCTGGCCAAGTTCTTCAACCTGCCAACCATCCTTACCACCAGCTTCGAGCAAGGCCCCAACGGCCCGCTGATCCCGAGCTGAAAGCGCTGTTCCCGGATGCGCCGTACATCGCTCGCCCTGGCCAGATCAATGCCTGGGACAACGAAGACTTCGTCAAGGCGGTCAAGGCGACTGGCAAGAAGCAGCTGATCATCGCTGGTGTGGTGACCGAGGTTTGTGTGGCGTTCCCGGCACTGTCGGCGCTGGAAGAAGAGTTCGATGTGTTCGTGGTTACCGATGCGTCCGGCACCTTCAACGAGATCACTCGTGACGCCGCCTGGAACCGCATGAGCAGCGCTGGTGCACAACTGATGAACTGGTTCGGCGTGGCCTGTGAACTGCACCGCGACTGGAGGAACGACATCGAAGGCCTCGGCGCGCTGTGCTCCAACCACATCCCGGACTACCGCAACCTGATGACCACCTACAGCGCCCTGACCGCCGCCGGCAAATAAGCCGCGCCCTCAACCCAGCGCCGGCCCACAGCAACAGCGTGGGCCATGGCCAGCCGCCTTTGCCCAGGGAACACCCATGGACAGTGCAACCGTCGATAACCGCAACGTGGTGACCCTGGTCATCCAGCACAAGGCGCGGGCCGCCGCGCTGGCGCAGTACGAGGCATGGCTCAAGCGCGCGGTAACCACTGCCCGCCAGCAGCCTGGCCACCTCGACGTCAATGTGATCCGCCCCGATGGCGGTGGTTGCCACTTCACCACCGTGGTGCGTTTTGCCGATGCTGAACTGCTGCAGGCATGGGTCAATTCGGCTGAACGCCAGGCACTGATCAGCGAGGTGCTGCCGCTGCTTGAAGACGGCGACCACACCCGTGTGCATGACGATCCGGAGTTCTGGTTCACCCCGGCCAGCAGCAACACCCCAGCGCCGCCGCGCTGGAAGCAGGCCGTGCTGACCTACCCGGTGATCTGCCCGTTGACCATGTTGGTACCGATCGTGCTCGCACCGCTGTTCACTCGCGTGCCGCAACTGGCCGGGCCGGTCATTGGCAACCTGATCGGCAACCTGCTGGTGATCCTGCCGGTGGTGTTTTTCATCATGCCGTGGGTAACCCGCCGCTGCGCCAACTGGCTACGCGGTTGAAACATTTCTGACGCTACGCTGTGCAAGCCCCTACCTAAATTCTGGAGATACCGATATGAGCACGTTCGTAACCCGCGATGGCACTTCGATCTACTTCAAGGACTGGGGCAGCGGCAAGCCCGTGCTGTTCAGCCATGGCTGGCCGCTGGATGCGGACATGTGGGACACCCAGATGGAGTTTCTCGCCAGCCGCGGCTACCGCGCCATCGCCTTTGACCGGCGTGGCTTCGGTCGCTCCGACCAACCGTGGACCGGCTATGACTACGACACCTTCGCCGACGACATCGCCCAGCTGATCGAGCACCTCGACCTGCGCGACGTGACCTTGGTCGGCTTCTCCATGGGTGGCGGTGACGTTAGCCGCTACATCGGTCGGCATGGCAGCGAGCGGGTGGCCAAGCTGGTGTTGCTCGGCGCAGTAACGCCGGTGTTCGGCAAGTCCGAGAGCAACCCGGATGGCGTCGATGCTTCGGTGTTCGAAGGTATCCAGGCGGGCCTCAGAGCCGACCGTGCACAGTTCCTGGCCGACTTCGCCACCCCGTTCTACGGCATCAACAAAGGCCAGGCGGTCTCCACCGGAGTGCAGGCGCAGACCCTCAATATCGCCCTGCTGGCGTCATTGAAAGCGACTCTGGATTGCGTCAGCGCCTTCTCTGCCACCGACTTCCGTCCAGACATGGCCAAAGTCGATGTGCCGACTCTGGTCATTCATGGCGACGCCGACCAGATCGTAACCGATGGAAACCACCGGCAAGCGCGCAGCAGGAATGATCAAGGGCGCTGAGTTCAAGGTATACAGCGGCGCGCCGCACGGCTTTGCGGTCACCCATGCGCAGCAGTTGAACGAAGACCTGCTGGCGTTCCTGGCCAAGTAAGCCACCGAGGCGGCGTGGTTCACTCCGCGCCGCTCCCGCCCCCTATCCGAGGATTTGCCCATGACCGCCGACCTGATCCTGTTCAACGGCAAGCTGCACACCGTCGACCGTGAAAACCCAACCGCCACCGCCGTGGCCATCAAGGACGGGCGTTTTCTCGCCGTGGGCAGCGACGCCGAGGCCATGGCCTTGCGCGGTGACAGCACGCAAATCATCGACCTCAAGCAGCGCACGGTGATCCCCGGCCTCAACGACTCGCACCTGCACCTGATCCGCGGCGGCCTCAATTACAACCTGGAACTGCGCTGGGAAGGCGTGCCTTCGGTAGCCGATGCCCTGCGCATGCTCAAGGACCAGGCGGCGCGCACGCCAACTCCGCAGTGGGTGCGGGTAGTTGGTGGCTGGAACGAATTCCAGTTCGCCGAAAAACGCATGCCGACCCTTGAAGAGATCAACCAGGCCGCGCCCGATACCCCGGTTTTCCTGCTGCACCTGTACGACCGCGCGCTGCTCAACCGCGCCGCGCTCAAAGCCGTCGGCTACGACAAGGACACGCCCAACCCAGCCGGTGGCGAGATCCAGCGCGACAAGTTCGGCAACCCGACCGGCATGCTCATCGCCCGCCCCAACGCGATGATTCTCTACGCGACCCTGGCCAAAGGGCCGAAGCTGCCCTTGGAGTATCAGGTCAACTCGACCCGCCAGTTCATGCGTGAACTCAACCGCCTCGGCCTGACCAGCGCGATCGATGCCGGTGGTGGCTACCAGAACTTCCCCGACGATTACTCGGTAATCCAGGAGCTGGCCGACAACAACCAGCTGACCGTGCGCATCGCCTACAACCTGTTCACGCAAAAACCCAAGGAAGAGCTCGACGACTTCCGCAAGTGGACCTCCAGCGTCAAGCTGCACAGCGGCACCGACTTCCTCCGGCACAACGGCGCCGGCGAGATGCTGGTGTTCTCCGCCGCCGACTTCGAGGACTTCCTCGAGCCGCGCCCTGACTTGCCGCAGACCATGGAAGAAGAGCTGGAACCGGTGGTCCGCCATCTGGTCGAGCAGCGCTGGCCGTTCCGCCTGCACGCCACCTACAACGAGTCGATCACGCGCATGCTCGACGTGTTCGAGAAGGTCAACCGCGACATCCCGTTCAACGGCCTGCCGTGGTTCTTCGACCACGCCGAAACCATCACCCCGCAGAACATCGAGCGCGTGCGTGCCCTGGGCGGCGGTATCGCCATTCAGGACCGCATGGCCTTCCAGGGTGAGTACTTCGTCGACCGTTACGGCGCCAAGGCGGCCGAACAGACCCCGCCGATCAAGCGCATGCTGGAAATGGGCGTGCCGGTCGGTGCCGGTACCGACGCCACTCGGGTTTCCAGCTACAACCCGTGGACCTCGCTGTACTGGATGGTCAGCGGCAAGACCGTCGGCGGCATGGAGCTGTACCCCGAAGGCCTGAGCCGCGATACCGCGCTGCAGTTGTTCACCCAGGGCAGCGCCTGGTTCTCCAGCGAGCAGGGCAAGAAAGGCCAGCTCAAGGTCGGCCAGCTGGCTGACCTGGCAGCGCTGTCGCTGGACTTCTTCAGCGTCAGTGAGGAGGCGATCAAGAGCATCGAGTCGGTGCTGACCATTGTCGATGGCAAGGTCGTGTACGGCGCCGCCGAGTTCGACAAGCTGGGCCCGGCGCAGGTGCCGGTACTGCCTGAATGGTCGCCGGTGGCCAAGGTGCCGGGGCACTGGCGGGCGGGCACACCGTCGCTGGCAGCGATGCCACATCAGTGTTCCGGGCCGTGTGGGGTGCATGCTCACAGCCATGACAAGGCGCGCAAATCGAGTGTGCCGGTGAGTGACTTCCAGGGTTTCTGGGGATCGCTGGGCTGTTCGTGTTTCGCGTTCTGATTTGATCCGAGGCGGCCGCCTCGACGCGATCTCTGTAGGAGCGGCCTTGTGTCGCGAAAGGGCCGCGCAGCGGCCCCGACGATCTCTGGTGCTGCACAGATCCTGGGCCCGCTACGCGCGCCTTTCGCGACACAAGGCCGCTCCTACAGGGATCGCGTCAAACCTCAAGATCAGGCTTCGGGACAGATGTCGCTTTAACCCATTCAAGCCATGTCGCAGGACACGAACTCTTCCGCCAGGTGATCGATCAGCGAGCGTACCGACGGCAGCAGGCCACGCCGCGATGGGAAGATCGCATGGACGATACCGCAGCGCGGATTCCAGCCCGGCAGCACTTCTACCAGGTGCCCGCTAGCCAGATCCTCACGCACGGCCACCTTCGGCAAGTGCGCTATACCGATCCCCGCCAGCACGAAATGGCGCAGCGCAAACAGGTCATCGGTGACCATCCGCGGGGTATGCGGGATGACGATGCTGCGGCTCATGTCCTCGCCCTGAAACAGCTCCCACTGATACTCCCGCTGCGCGCCGCCCCAGTGCAGGCTCGGCAGCTGGCTGAGCTGCTGCGGATCGAAGCCCGCCGGCAGTTGCTCAAGAAACGCCGGCCGACCGACCAGACATTGGATGCTGTTGCTCAGCACCTTCATCACCATGTCGGTGTTTTCCAGCGGTGGAAAGCGCACCCGCAGCGCCACATCGAAGCCCTCGTGCAGCAAGTCGACGCGGCGGTTGGTGCTCTCGATGAACAACTCGACCCGCGGATACTTGAGCATATAGCGCGTCAGCATCGGCCCGACCCAGGAGTTGAGCAGGGTGGTCGGGCAGCTCATGCGCACCAGCCCGCGCGGCTCGCTGCGGTTGCGCTCGATCACCTCGGCAGCGCTCTCGGCCTCGACCCGCATGGCCAGGCAGCGGCGGTAATACTCCTGGCCGATTTCGGTCAGTGAGCAATGCCGGCTGGTGCGGTGCAGTAGGCGCACGCCGAGCCTTTCTTCGAGGTCGGCGATGCGCCGGCTGAGCTTCGATTTGGGCATGTCCAGCGCCCGCCCGGCAGGGGCAAAGCCACCGTGCTCGACTACCTGAGTGAAGAAGTACAGCGAGTTGAGGTCTTCCAAGCGGGTCTCCTGGTCAGTCGCTTGCTGCTGCGCCGGAGTGTTTGCGACTCGAGCGAGACGGAGCGTAACAGGCCAGGGGTAGAGGGGGCGGGGGATTTTTTGTGGTCACGCAGTGGCTGCGACTGAGGGAGCAAGCCGCACTGGCTTGAGATTTGTTACGAGCGCGACCTACGAGCTGTGGCAGGCCGCGCAGCGGGAGCATCCGCCTATCTGTCGACTGGTGTTGGCCTGAGTTGGCCTCAGTCGGCGTCTGACTCGAATAGCCGGGCCAGCTCCACCCGTGCTTCCTTGGCGTTCTGCATGACCTTGGCGCGGTCGTCGCGGATGCGGCCCTGGGCTTCGAGCACCTGCTCGTCATGTTCGGCAAAGCGCTGGATGCGGTCAGCGGCCTGATCATCCGACAAACCCAGGCCGACCAAGGCGCGTCGGCTCATTTCCAGGCTGGAATAGAACGTCTCGCGGATCGGCTCGGCGCCGACGTCCATCAGCTTGTGCACATGCTGGCGGTTGCGCGCGCGGGCGAGCACTTTCAGATGTGGATAGAGACGTTTGACCCTCTCTGCCGTGCGTGTGGTGATCTCGGGGTCGTCAGTGGTCACGATCAGGTATTCGGCCTCGCCGACTTTGGCGGCGTGCAGCACTTCGGCGCGCATCGGGTCGCCGTAGAACACCGGCGCCTGCTCGAAGGTGCGGGTCATCTCGATGGCGTCGACCGAGGTGTCGAGGGCAATGAACGGGATCTTCTGCGCACGCAGGATGCGCGAGACGATCTGGCCCATGCGGCCCATGCCGACGATCACCACCCGCGGCGCATCGGTCTGGATGTCCTTGTACTGTTCCGGCACTTCACGCGTGGCAGGCGGGCGCTTGAGCAGGCGGGCGCAGGCCATCAGCAACAGCGGCGTGGCGGCCATCGATAGAGTGATGGTCATCAGCAGCAGGTCGTAGGTGTAGCTGTCGAGCAGGCCTTGGTCCTTGCCCAGCTTGAACACCACAAAAGCGAACTCGCCGCCAGCCGCCAAGACCACGCCGAGGCGCAGGGCATTGGCCGTATTGAGGCCGCCCAGACGCCCGACCAGCATCAGCATCGGCAGCTTTACTGCGATCAGCAGCGCAGTCAGGCCGAGCAACAGCCAAGGCGTGTCGAACAACAGACTGAGATTGGCGCCCATGCCGACACTGATGAAGAACAGGCCCAGCAGCAGCCCTTTGAACGGCTCGATTTGCGACTCCAGTTCGTGCCGGTATTCCGAGTCGGCCAGCAACAGGCCGGCGAGAAATGCGCCCAAGGCCATGGAGATTCCGGCCAGCTCCATCAGCCAGGCAGTGCCGATCACCACCAGCAGTGCGGTGGCCGTGGACACTTCCGGCAAGCCGGTGCGGGCGACGATGCGGAACACCGGGCGCAGCAGATAACGGCCGCCGACGATGACCACGGCGATGCTGGCAAAGATGGTCAGGCCGTGTTGCAGGCTGTCGCCATGGCTGGTGTCCGGGCCACTGGCGGCGAGCAACGGCACCAGTGCGATCAGCGGGATGGCGGCGATGTCCTGGAATAGCAGAATGGCAAACGCCAGACGCCCGTGCGGGGCATTCAATTGCTTGGTTTCGGCCAGCGTCTGCAAGCCAAAGGCAGTCGACGACAAGGCCAGGCCCAGACCCAGCACCAGCGCTGCGGGCAGTGATTGGGCGAAACCGAACAGAGCGATGGCGCCGAGTATCGCGCCGGTCAGCAGCACCTGTGCCAGGCCCACGCCGAATACCGCTTTGCGCATCAGCCACAACCGCCGCGGTGACAGTTCCAGGCCGATGATGAACAGCAGCAAGACTACGCCCAGCTCGGAAATGTGCGCGACGCTTTCGGTGTCGCGGATCAAGCCTAAAACCTGTGGGCCTATGGCTACGCCGGCAAGCAGGTAACCGATGACGGCGCCGAGTTGCAGGCGCTTGGCCAATGGCACGGCAATCACTGCGGCGAGAAGGAAGATGACCGCGGTTTGTAGCAGGCTGCCTTCGTGTGGCATCGCTCGAACTCCATGAGCTGCGAAGAGGGCAGCGGGATCAGATTAGTCGCGCATTGTGAAGGGCAGGGTGGGTGCAGACAATCCGCCTGTGCAGAGACACATTGTCATTTCAGTGGCGACAATCAACGCACACTGGCTGCAAACAAACACGGGGCAAGCCCTTTTCAAGACCTGCCCCGCAGAGTGTTTACAACAGCGTTGTACGATGACCTAGCTGAACAGCTCCACACCCAGCTGGAACGCCACCCACAGCGCCAGGCCGGTGGCGAATGCCAGGGCGATGTTCTCGAACAGGTTGTTGCGGTATTCCTTGCTCAGCAGCGATTTCTGGTTGGACATGATCAACAGGCCCAGCGAGATCACCGGCAGACCAATGATATTCAGCGCGCTGACGCCGATGGTCAGGGTGACGAAGTCAGGCATGCCCGGAATCGACCAGATCAGTGGCGTAACCAGGATGAACAGCATGAACCAGCGGTGCGCCGGGTCCTTGTGGAACTCCTTGCCATAACGCTCGCGACGCTTGGGCTGCACGTGCTGCAGGGCGTCGGTGATCAGCATCGGGAAGGCTGTGGTCTTGCCGGAAATGCTGGCGAACAGGGTGGCGAACACGCCGATGAAGAACACATACCAGCCGATCGGGCCGAAGAAGATTTCCAGCGCCTTGCCCAGATCGCCGAGGGTTTTCACTTCGATGCCGTTGGGCCGCAGGATTTCTGCGCCGACGATCCAGATCGCCAGGTTGATGACGATACCGACGAATACTGCAAACAGCAGGTCGTTGCGTTGCACACGCTTGTGCTGCGGGCCAACCCAGCCCTTCTGGCGCATCACGTAGGGGTGGACGAAGTTGGCCACCGAACCGGCCACTGCGCCGATCACCGACACCGCTACCAGCATGGCGCCATGCACGCCCTCGTCAGGCGGGATGCTGAAGCCGATGGTGCCTTTGACGATGCCTGCCACATCCGGCCCGGACATCACCGCCAGCGCCAGAAACGCCAGGGTCATGATCGCCAGCAATGCCTTCATCACGCCTTCGATAAGCGAATAGATATTGCGCCCGACCAGCATCCACACCGCCAGCACCACCGCCATCGAGCAAAGCAGCGGGTAGTCGACGCGCAGCAGCATGGCCAGTGATTCGCCGGCGCCCTTGATCATGTATGCATTCATCAGGTGGCCCATGATCAGCGCGTAGCCGAGCATGAACCAGGCGAACACCGGGTGCAGTTGCGCGTAGCCCTGAAGGATGGTCATGCCCTGGTTATTGCACAGTTGGAAGCGGGCGATGATGTTGACGATCAGGTAGCGCAGCAGCAGCGAAACTGCCAGCACCCACATCATTGCGTAACCGTAGTTGGCGCCGGCCACGGAAGAGGTGATCAGATCACCTGCGCCCAGCCACGACAGCACGGCGATGATGCCTGGGCCGAGCAACTTGGCGATGCGCGCGAGGCGGCTTTGCGAGGGCACAGCAGCTTTGCCCTCAACGGAAGGTAGGCTGGTCATTGGATGTCTCCGTTATTTTTGTAGTGAGAGCCGGCGCAGTCGAACATGCTGATAGGACGTCGTACAACTAAAATCGCAGAGCAAACATTACAAAGTATTACGGCAAATCCAGGCTGTTTTGTGCAGGCCTTGCGGGGCTTGAGCTGCCGTGGAATATGGCGTGCTGACATCATGGGGGTGCTTGTAAGACCTTTCCCAACTTCGCGCTGAGCGCTTCAGGCTGGATGGCCTTCGGAAGTATCCTACGTGCTTTGCGGAAGTAGCCATATTGTCGGGGAAATGCCTCAGGGCTAACTTCGTCGGGTCGCCTGAACAGGGCGAACGGGCGTGAGACACCCGATAACAGGCAAACAATCGCTTTATGGCGGTCGTATATGGACAGGCGCATGCCTGGCCGGGTTTGCCTGTGCCCCGGGTCTCACACCATGTACGACTGCCACCCAATTCTGTGAGACGAGGAGGACGGCAGTTCCTATCCGAGCACAGGAGTTGCGCCATGAAAAAAATCGTCCCCGATCCACCCCGTTTCAAGCTGATTATCTCCCCGCATTTTTCTGTCCACAGCGACATGCTCCCGCCTGATTCCCTGGGCTTGGCCAATGAATTTCTCTGCGGCGTGGTCGAGACCCTCGACCAGCAGTGCAGCGACTCGGCTGAGCAACCTGACCTAAACGCCCTGGCCAGCGCCGCCCATGCCACGCGCATGGCCCGTACCCTGGTTGAACACGCATTGACCCGGCTGCGTAGCTGAAGGAGCCAAGGTATGAGCGTGCAAACCAACGGCATTACCACGGTGGGCGTGGCCTCAACCGAGCTGTTCACCGTCCGCCCTGGCATCCCGATCACCCAGGCGTTTGATGAGCTGTCGGTATTGCTGGGTTGTATCCGCCATCTGACCGATGAGGCCGAAATGCAGGGCGACCTCCAGGCCGGCAGCGCGGCGCGGATCCTCAGCGGGCTGGCCAAGGCGCTGGTCAATGACATGGAAACCGGGGTCAATCGACTGCGGTGAATGGCCCTGCAGCGGCGTACAGGGGCCGCTTTGCGGCCCTTTCGCGACACAAGGCCGCTCCTACCCCGACCGCGTACAAGCGCCGTGCGCGGACAATGTAGGAGCGGCCTTGTGTCGCGAAATGAGGGCGAAGCCCTCACCGAGGCCGCTACAGCCAAACACAATCCCAATGCGAATACTCGCCAGCTCTGCGCACCAGTCCCGCGCGTATTGGGTTGCGAATGATGTACAGCGCGACAGCCTTGACATCCTCATCCCGGCGCAGGGCCCGGTCATGAAATCCTTGTTGCCAGATGTGCTGTCGAGCGGCCCCAGCGCGGTACAAACCGACGCTGCAGCGTGATTTAAAGGTACACATCAGACTGGCGAGGGATCCCGTTCCAAGCTCAACCAGCCAGTGAAGGTGGTCGGGCATGAGTACCCAGGCTAAAGAGCGGCATGCACCCTCATCCTGGATTGTGCGTAGTTGATGGATGGCCGTTCTGGCGTAGGTCAGATCAGTGAAAACAGGCTGACGATTTCGGGTGACAGTGGTGAGTAAATATAAGCGTCCGGGCTCAGATGTTCGACCGTGGCGCAAGCTGCTGGCGTGAGGACTGTCCATGTCCTGCTCCTGTGATTACGGTTTGGAAACGGTAGTCGCGGTGGCGCAGAGGTATGTGTGATTACGGTATCTGGATGTGACTTCGGTGAGGGCTGCGCCCTCATTTCGCGACGCAAGGCCGCTCCTACAGGAGCGGGCTTGCCCGGGAGAGTGCTTTCAGCTCTCAGCGCAAAATCTGCGCCGGTTCGTCCGGCGGCAAGTTGCTCTGCACACCTTCTCGCGCTGGCGCCGCCGACACTTCGCCGGCCAGCTGCTCGGCCAGTTGCCGCGCTACATCCATGCCCAGCTCCCTGGACACCTCGCGGACCACCCGCGGGCGGTTGAGGGTGACGCGCGCATCCTGGCGTTTTACCAGCTTGGTGTCCTGGCCCTCGCCCATGGCGGTGAAGGCCGAGGTGATCTCGTAGGTGCGGGTATTGATCAGGCTGAAATCAGCCACCACGCTCAGGGCCAGTACCGCCGAGTAGCTGTCGGTGTGGTCGAGTGCGTTGATGTCCCTCTGGAAGTCGATATCCGACAGGGTGCCGAACAGCACGTAGTCGGCACCTGGGAACGAGCCGGCTTTGATCCGGGCGATCACGTCGTAGACATCGTCGTTGGAACGGCTGGTGTAAGGCTTGCCCTGCACCAGCTGGAACAGCCCACCCTTGAGGATTGCGCCCTTGATGTCGCCACCGAAATTGCGCAGCTCGGTCTGCTCGATGTAGCTCTTGCTGCTCTCGTACTCGCTGTAGCTGGCCGAGTGGCTGGCGCTGTACGGGCTCGCCTGGCCGCTGTTGTGCGCACTGACGCTGTGGATGTATTCCTCCACCTGCGCCTGATAGGCAAGGTCGGTGACTGCGACCTTGGGCGCCGCCTGCGCAGAAAATGCGCAAGCCAGAGCGATGACTGCCATCCATGTACGCATCGCTTAGCGCTCCGTGGTCTTGCGGATTTCTTTTTCGTCCATCCATTCAGCCAGGCCGCTTTCGACGTCGACCAACTGCAGGCTGAACTTGTAGAACACGTCTTTGTAATCGCTGCTGCGTTTGACGATGGAGCTGATCGAGCCTTCCAGGCGGTACTGCGCGGCGATCATGTTGCCCGTCTTGGCGACGGTGGCTTTTTTGTACAGGCCGCTTTGGTTCTGCAACTTGAGCTGGTCGACCTGGCTCTGCATGTCGGTGTTGTCGCTGGCAAAGCGGGCAACGCCGGTCTTGAGCAGTTGGGTCTTGATCGTGGTGGTGATCTCGCGGGTATCGATGTACTCGCTGGTCTTGTTCTTCACGTCATACACCTGCACCACCGGGCGGCCATGCAGCACGCCGGACTGGGCCAGCGAGCGGGTCATGCTCTCGGCGATCATCTGCAGGTCGGTGGAGCCGAATTCGTTGGTAATCAGCTCGACTGCCTTGGTGTCGCCGTAGCTGATGTTCTTGCTGCCCAGGCCTGGTGACGGCGTGCTGCAGCCGCTGAGCAAGGCGAGGGTGAGGGCGGCGAGGGTAATGCGTGCAAACATCAAAAGTGCTCCTGAAAATAATTACCGGGTATGGACTTCGAGGCGGAAGTCGCGCGCCTGCGGCAGCGGGGCGATGGCGGGCAGGAAGCTGGCCTGCTTGCCGTAAAGGGTGAGGGTCTTCCAGCTTTCTTCATCGCCTACCGGGAAGCCGTCGTCGCCCAGCCAGGCGAAGCGGTAGTAAAGGGTCTGGTTGCTGCGGCTGGTGTTGTTGATGGCGACCTTGACGGTGAGAAATCCGCGTTCGCGGGCCACCCGCATCGGGCCAATGTCAAAGTCGTCGAGCTGGCCCATGGTCACCACCTTGCTGGCGGCGCTGCCTGGCTCGGGCGGACTGGCGCAGCCTGCCAGGAGGGCGGCGGCGACAAGAGCGATGCAGATTAAACGCATGTTCGATCCTTGAGATTATTTGAGGTTGGCAAGCACCGGCGCTTGGGCCGGCTGCGGCAGTTGTATGGCGGCGCCACTGGCGAACACCTGATGGCCGAGCACGCGCAGGCTGATCACTTGGTAGGGTTGGTCGATCTTGACCTTGAGCGTACCGCTGCCGAGGATCGCCGGCAGGCTCAGGCGATGTTCGCCTTGGGCCAGATGCACGCGGGCGACCTGGGTCTGGTTGGGCAGGGTGCGCCAGGTGCGGGTGTCGGCGCCTTCGACCACTGCCGCGGCAATGCCCACGATCAGGGCTGCCAGCGGATCGACCTCGTTCAGCTTTTTTTGCGCCAGGGTGCGGCTGACCGCGCGCACGCTGGTGCGCAGGATGATCTCCGGCATGTCGTCACGCAGGGCCCTGCGCGACATGGCGCTGGTGTTGTTGAGTGAAGTGAGGCTGACAGCCTGGTCGTTCAGGTAGACCTCGGCAAAGCGCGCAGTGCTGTTGTCTTCTCTTATCACCGGGAACGACAGCGTGGTGATCACCAGATTACCGTCGATCGTCAGTGGCAGCGGGATGCGCATCGAGTCGCGTGCCGGTGCCAGGCCGCTCTGGACCACAATCAGCACATCGCTTTCGCCGGACTTGCTTCGCTTGCCATCAAGGTTGAGCAGGGCTTGCTCGAGCAATGGCGTCTTCGGCCGTAGCTCGGCTGCAGTGCGGTAGCCCGGCGCGGCCAGGCCCTTCTCGCCAAGGGCCTCGTAGACGAAGCCGGACAGGTAATGGCTGAACGCGCTCTGGTAGCTGTTTTTCAGACTGACCACTTCAGGGTCGTCGAGGCTGGCCACCGGATATCCCTTCAGATCTTTGAACTCGGTGCTGGCACCTTGTTGTTCGGCTTCCTGCTCGCCCTTGAGGTACTGCTTGTCACGCAGCTCGGCGATGACCGCTTCGCGTTCGTGGGTCTTCTTGATTTCGGTACGGGCGCCGGCGAAATCGTTCTGCGCCAGCAGGTTCAGGGCCATCTGGGTGGTCAGCATGACCTTTTCGTAGTCGTAGCCCTGGTAGCGGCGGACCTTGTCGTTGACCAGATAGCTGGCGAACTGGCTGAGGTACTTTTCAGTGTCCAGTTTGACTGCTTCTTCCCACTCGAAGACCACGCCGTCGGCCACGCGCCAGGCTTGCTGGCTACCCTGCAGATCACCTTTGGAACGCAGCAGCTCGCCTTTTTCGAAGTAGTAGAGGAGGTCTTTGACGTCGCTCTTGTTGTTGCTCTCGAGCAGAGCCAGGGCAGCGTCGACATTGCCGGCGACAAGCTGCTGGTTGGTTTCCTGAAGCTCGCTGTCGTAACTGCGAAACACAGCGCAGCCGGTCAGTTGCGTGACGGCGATAAGCGCTGCCAGAAGTACTGCGCGGGGGACCATCGGTGTTGTTCTTCCTGAATGGATGGACTGCGTCCTGCGCCAGCGCGGCCCGTGATTGCGGGGGAACAAAGGCAAAGGCGCGACATTATAAGCACAAGGTGGCGTTTTGCTGGCATGGAGGCTTGAATTAGGTTGCGCTGGTCCCTGTCGCTAATCTGTTACAAGATTTTTCGTGAAATCTGCCGGCAGCCCTTGAGCAGGCGCGAGTGGAAGTGAACAATGTTCTCTTTCGTATTCCCCTCGAGATCGGCCATGACTTCCCGTCCCCGTTTACTCGCCTGGCTGCTGTGGCCAGTGCTGGCGCTGTGCAGCACGCTGGCCACGGCCGAAGCCCCTGCAGAGGCGACCAAGGCCTTGCACCTGCTCGATTACATTGGCGCGGATTACCCGCCAACGGTGCGCGAGGGCAGGGTGGTCGATGACGGTGAGTACCGCGAGCAGCAGGAATTCAGCAGCGTGCTCGCCGAACTGGTGAAAAACCTGCCAGCGCACGCCGAACGTGATGCCCTCGAACAGGGCGTACAGGCCTTGCGCACCGCCATCGACCAGCGCCAGGACGGCCCTACCGTTGCTCGCGAGGCGCGCCAGCTCGGTGCCCGTCTGGCGGTTGCCTATGAGGTCAGCCAGGCCCCGATAATCACCCCTGATCCTGCCCGCGGCGCCGCGCTGTACGCGCAAAACTGCTCGATCTGCCACGGTGACAGTGGTGCCGGCGATGGCCCGGCCGGGCTCGGTCTGGAGCCAGCGCCGGCCAACCTGCGCGACGTCGCCCGGCTCGATCAGCTCAGCCTGTTCGACCTCTACAACACCCTTGGCCTGGGCATCGAAGGCACCGAAATGCCCTCGTTTGCCGACCAGCTCGACGAGCGTCAGCGCTGGGACGTAGCGGCCTTTGTCGCCAGCTTTAGCGCCGAGCCGCAGGCCGCTGCTGGTGCCCCGGCCTGGAACCTGGCTGATCTGGCCCGGCAGACCCCTGCAGAAGTCGCCGCCAGCCACAGCGCCGAGGCCGTCGCTGCGTTTCGCGCCCAGCGTGCACAGCCGCCGCAGGTCAAGCGCGGCCCGGCGCAGTTGCTCGACTACACCGCCAGCACCCTCGACAAGAGCCTGGCGGCCTATAGCGACGGCGATCATGACCAGGCCTACGACCTGTCGGTTGCGGCGTATCTGGAAGGTTTCGAGCTGGTCGAAAGCTCCCTCGACAACATCGATGCCCAGGTACGCAAAGACACCGAGAAGGCCCTGATGGCCTATCGGCAGTCGTTGCAGGACGGCCTGCCCGTCGCCCAGGCCGAACAGCGCCTGAGCGAGGCCAAGGTCAAGCTCGACGCCGCCGCCAAGCTGCTTGGCAGCGATGGCCTGAGCTGGTCGCTGAGCTACATCTCCGGGCTGTTGATTCTGCTGCGCGAAGGCCTCGAGGCGATTCTGGTGCTGGCCGCGATCCTGGCCTTCCTGCGCAATACCGGCCAGCAATCTGCGGTGCGCAGCGTCAACGTTGGCTGGGCGCTGGCACTGGTCGCAGGCTTCGCCACCTGGGCGGTAGCGGCGTATCTGATCGACGTTGGCGGTGCTCAGCGCGAATTGCTCGAAGGTTGCACCGCGCTGTTTGCCAGCGTGATGGTGCTGTGGCTCGGCGTGTGGATGCACGACCGGCGCCACGCTGCGGCCTGGCAGGACTACATCAAAAGCAGCCTGGTCGGCGGCGGCGGGCGCTTTGGTTTTGCCTTGCTGGCGTTCTTCTCGGTGTACCGCGAGCTGTTCGAGGTGATCCTGTTCTACGAAACCCTGTGGCTGCAATCAGGGCCTGCCGGGCACAACGCTGTGCTGGCCGGTGGTGCCACCGCGCTGGTGCTGTTGGTGGGCCTGGCCTGGGTGATCCTGCGCGGTTCGGCCAAGCTGCCGTTGGCGCTGTTCTTCAGCATCAACGCCGCGCTGCTGTGCGCACTGTCGGTGGTGTTCGCCGGGCATGGCATCAAGGCCTTGCAAGAGGCAGGCATCCTCGGCACGCGGCCGGTGGCGTTCTTTGAATTCGACTGGCTGGGCATTCATGCCGATGCCTACTCACTGGCGGCACAAGCCTTGGCACTGAGCGCGATCGCGCTGCTGTATGGCCGCTCGTGGCTGCTCGAGCGGCGCCGCGCTGCGGCCAGTTGAGCTGCGATCTGGCACACTGGGTGCAGTGATTAACAGCCGATGAGAATGCAGCAATGCGTATATGGATCGATGCCGACGCCTGCCCCAAGGCAGCCAAGGACCTGATCGTAAAGTTTGCCCTCAAGCGCAAACTTGAGGTAGTGATGGTCGCCGGCCAAGCGCAGATCAAGCCGGCATTTGCCTGCGTAAAGCTGATCTTGGTGCCGAGCGGACCGGATGCCGCCGATGATTATCTGGTCGAGAATGCCGTACCGGGCGAGTTGGTGATCTGCAGCGATATCCCCTTGGCCGACCGCCTTGTGAAAAACGGCGTGGCGGCGCTCGACCCACGTGGCCGTGAGTTCGATGAGCGCAATATGGCCGACCGGTTGGCGACGCGTAACTTGTTCACCGAGCTGCGTGAACAGGGCCAGGCCAGTGGTGGCCAGGGGCCTTACGGCGAGAAAGAGAAGCAGGAGTTCGCCAACTCACTCGATCGCATCCTGACCCGCCTCGCGAGGGGCTGATTACGACATTGATCACAGCACCACGCAGCGCCGGCCTGGGCCAGCGCTGCAGGGCAGCTCAGTGGTCGTTGGCGTGGGTCAATTCCAGCACCCGATCGACCAGTTTGTAGATGCCGCTGGCCGCATCGCTGATCGAGGTAGCGAGCATGTACGCCGGGGTGGTCACCAGCTTGCGCTGGGTGTCTTCGACGATGTCATGTACATCGCACTCTTCGTGGGTGCCGCCCATCTTCACCACCGCCGCGCTGGTGCCGGCATCGTTACCGATGGTGCAGACCACGCCTGGGCCGTAGATCTTCGCTGCCAGAGCTGGCGAGATGCACATCAGGCCGACCGGTTTGCCGGCTTCGGCGAAGGCCTCGGCCAGCGCCAGTACGTCTGGTTGAACCGTGCACTTGTCACCTTCAACGGCAAAGTTGGAGAGGTTTTTTGCAGCGCCAAAGCCGCCGGGCACGATCAGCGCGTCAAACTCGCTGACGTCTGCTTCGCGAATGTCCTTGACCTGGCCGCGGGCAATCCGCGCCGACTCGACCAGCACATTGCGAGTCTCGCTGGTTTGCTCACCGGTCAGATGATCGATTACATGCAGTTGGGGGATGTTTGGTGCAAAGCACTGCACCTGCGCGCCGCGCTGGTCCAGGCGCAGCAGCGTGATCACGCTTTCGTGGATTTCAGCGCCATCGTAGACACCACAGCCGGAAAGAATCACCGCCACTTTTTTTGTCATGCTTGTTTCTCCAGAGTCCACGCGCCAATTGTTGCTTGGCACTTTACTAGGATCACGGCAACAGCGGCATGTTCATTCTTGCGGTGGGCTTGGCTTGTCCGTCAGCTGCTCGGTCGCAGCCGCGTCGGCGGCCGCCTTGCGCTCGGCGCGCTGGGTGCGAAAACGCCGGCGCAGCCACAGCAGCAGGCCCAGCACCAGCAGGCCGCCAAGTACCCACAGCTCGTACTTCTTGACGTTGCCAAGCAGGCCTTCGAGGATCGCCCCGAAGTGGTAGGCCGCAGCGCCCAGGGCCACTGCCCACACCGCAGCGCCAATGCCGTTGAGCAACAGGTAGCGGCGTGGCGGATAGCCCGACAAGCCAATTGCCACCGGCATCACCGTGCGCAGGCCATAGACGAAGCGGAAGCTCAGTACCCAGATGTCCGGGTGGCGGCGGATATGATCCAGGGCACGGTCGCCCATGGCCTGCCAGCGCGGCCTGCGCGCCAGGATTGCGCGGCCATGGCGGCGGCCCATGAAGTACCACAGCTGGTCGCCGGCATAGCTGCCGAAGAAGGCCACCACGCACACCATGTTGATGTCCATGTAACCGCGGAACGCAAGAAATCCCGCAAGCACCAGGATGGTCTCACCTTCAAAAAATGTGCCGAGAAAAAGGGCAAAGTAGCCGAAATCCTGCAGGAATTGTTGAAGCATCTTCTGGGGTGCTGGCGAAATGAACGCGCAGCCTACCCCTTCGCGGGCCGTGGGGAAAGTGTCCAAATGTGTCTCGACGTGAACAATTCCTACATGGTGATTGCCTGTGGCGACACGTCGCAGGGTTGCCCAAGGGTGTAACACAGGCGTCATAATGGCCGCTTATAACTGTCGCGCTGCCCGCCTGCGCGGGCTCAGGAGTCTGCCGTGAGCTTTACCCCCGCCAACCGTATGTTTCCTGCCACACGTCTGCGTCGCAATCGCCGCGACGAGTTTTCCCGTCGCCTGGTGCGTGAAAACACCCTGACGGTCGATGACCTGATCCTGCCGGTATTCGTTCTGGATGGTGAAAACCGCCGGGAAGAAGTGCCGTCCATGCCAGGTGTCGAGCGCTTGTCGATCGACTTGCTGCTGGAAGCTGCGCAGTCCTGGGTGGACCTGGGGATTCCGGCCTTGGCACTGTTCCCGGTAACCCCGGTCGAGAAAAAGACCCTGGATGGCGCCGAAGCGTGGAACCCGGACGGCATTGCCCAGCGCGCTACCCGCGCCCTGCGTGAACGCTTCCCGGAGCTTGGGGTGATCACCGACGTTGCCCTCGACCCGTTTACCACCCACGGCCAGGATGGCATCCTCGACGAAGACGGCTACGTGCAGAACGACATCACCGTCGATGCGCTGGTGCGCCAGGCGCTGTCCCACGCCGAGGCTGGCGCGCAAGTGGTGGCGCCTTCTGACATGATGGACGGCCGCCTCGGCGCGATCCGCGAGGCGCTGGAAGTCGCCGGCCACGTCAACGTGCGCATCATGGCCTACTCGGCCAAGTACGCCAGTGCCTACTACGGCCCGTTCCGCGATGCGGTAGGCTCGGCTTTGAACCTGGGCAAGGCCAACAAGGCGTCGTACCAGATGGACCCGGCCAACAGCGACGAGGCCCTGCACGAAGTGGCCACTGACCTGGCCGAAGGTGCCGATATGGTCATGGTCAAGCCAGGCATGCCGTACCTGGATATCGTTTACCGGGTCAAAACCGAGTTCAAGGTGCCGACCTTTGTCTATCAGGTCAGCGGCGAGTACGCCATGCACATGGCGGCAATTCAGAATGGCTGGCTGAGCGAGGCCGTGATCCTCGAATCGCTAACCGCTTTCAAACGTGCAGGCGCCGATGGCATTCTCACTTATTTCGCCGTTCGCGCCGCCCAATTGTTGAGAGGGCAGTAACGCCCTTCAGGAACGTCAGATGAATAACGAAGTGCTATCCCCGGTCGACATCAAGGATGCTCAAGCGCTACCGCAAGAGCTGACGCAAACGCCGCCAGACCTTGAGCCGGTGGCCGAGCCTGTGGTCGAAGCGGTTGCCGACGCTGCGCTCGAAACCGCCGCGCCGACCCCTGCGCCGGCGCCGGCGATCCCGGTGCCTGGGCTGGACGACAGCAGCCTGTACATTCATCGCGAGCTCTCGCAGCTGCAGTTCAACTTCCGCGTGCTGGAACAGGCGCTGGACGAGTCGTATCCGCTGCTCGAGCGCTTGAAGTTCCTGCTGATCTTTTCCAGCAACCTCGACGAGTTCTTCGAGATCCGCGTCGCCGGCCTGAAGAAGCAGATCAATTTTGCCCGTGAGCTGGCCGGCGCCGACGGCCTGCAGCCACATCAGGCCCTGAGCCGGATCAGCGAGCTGGTGCACCACGAAGTGGATCGCCAGTACGCGATCCTCAACGACGTGCTGCTGCCAGAGATGGAAAAGCACAACATTCGCTTCATTCGTCGGCGCAACTGGACGCCGAAGATCAAGACCTGGGTGCGGCGTTTCTTCCGCGACGAGATCGCGCCGATCATCACCCCGATTGGCCTCGATCCGACCCACCCGTTCCCGTTGCTGGTGAACAAGAGCCTGAACTTCATCGTCGAGCTCGAAGGGGTCGATGCATTCGGCCGCGATTCGGGCCTGGCGATCATCCCCGCGCCGCGTTTGCTGCCTCGGGTGATTCGCGTACCGGAGGAGGTAGGCGGCACCGGTGCCAACTACGTATTCCTCTCGTCGATGATTCACGCCCACGCCGATGATTTGTTCCAGGGCATGAAGGTCAAGGGTTGCTATCAGTTCCGCCTGACCCGTAACGCCGACCTGGCGCTGGACTCGGAAGAGGTCGACGACCTTGCCCGCGCTCTGCGTGGTGAGCTGTTCTCGCGTCGCTACGGCGATGCGGTGCGCCTGGAAGTCGCCGACACCTGCCCCAAGCATCTGTCCGACTACCTGCTCAAGCAGTTCAGTCTGAGCGAGAACGAGCTGTATCAGGTCAATGGTCCGGTCAACCTGACCCGGCTGTTCAGCATCACCGGCCTGGAAAGCCACCCAGAACTGCAGTACCTGCCGTTCACCCCGGCGATCCCCAAGCTGCTGCAGAACGCCGAAAACATCTTCAGCGTGGTCAGCAAGCAGGACATCCTGCTGATGCACCCCTTCGAGTCGTTCACCCCGGTGGTCGACCTGCTGCGCCAGGCAGCCAAAGACCCGCACGTGCTCGCCGTGCGCCAGACCCTGTACCGCAGCGGCGCCAACTCGGAGATCGTCGACGCACTGGTCGACGCAGCGCGTAACGGCAAGGAAGTCACTGCGGTGATCGAGCTGCGCGCGCGCTTCGACGAAGAGTCCAACTTGCAGATGGCCAGCCGCCTGCAGGCGGCCGGCGCGGTGGTGATCTATGGCGTAGTCGGCTTCAAGACCCACGCCAAGATGATGCTGATCCTGCGTCGCGAACAGGGCGAAATCGTCCGCTACGCGCACCTCGGCACCGGCAACTACCACGCCGCCAACGCCCGTCTGTATACCGACTACAGCCTGCTGACCTCGGATGACGCGCTGTGCGAAGACGTTGGCAAGCTGTTCAGCCAGCTGATCGGCATGGGCAAGACCCTGCGCATGAAAAAGCTCCTGCATGCGCCGTTCACGCTGAAGAAGGGCATGCTCGACATGATTGCCCGCGAGACCCAGTGCGCGCTCGACGGCAAGCCGGCGCACATCATCGCCAAGTTCAACTCGTTGACCGACGCGAAGATCATCCGCGCGCTGTACAAGGCCAGCCAGTCAGGTGTACGTATCGATCTGGTGGTGCGTGGCATGTGCTGCCTGCGCCCGGGCATCGCCGGGGTTTCGCACAATATTCACGTACGCTCGATCATCGGCCGCTTCCTTGAGCACACGCGGGTGTTTTACTTCCTCAATGGCGGCGAAGAGCAGATCTTCCTGTCGAGTGCCGACTGGATGGAGCGCAACCTCGATAAACGCGTCGAGACCTGCTTCCCCGTCGAGGGCAAGAAGCACCTGCTGCGGGTCAAGAAGGAGCTGGAAAGCTACCTGACCGACAACACTCAAGCATGGATCCTGCAGTCCGACGGCCGCTACGTGCGCAGCACGCCAACCGGCAACCAGAACCCGCGCAGTGCCCAGGCGACCCTGCTGGAGCGCCTGAGCAACCCGGTCCTCAACGTACGCTGAGGACGAAGCCGACTCGGGCCAGCCACTCCGCCTCGTTGGCGAAGTCGGCCTGGGTCAGCGGGTGCTGTTCCAGCCAACCGTCCGGGAATACTACTTCCAGGCTATTTTCGTGGGCTTGCAGCACCACTTTGGGCATCTCTTGGGTGCCGCGGATGTGGTGGAAGAGGATGGCAAAGCGCAGCAGTACGCACAGGCGAATCAGCTGGCTGCCTTCATCGCCGAACTCGGCGAATTTGTCCTTGGGAATGTTGCGGCGATGGCCGCGTACCAGCAGCGCGAGCATCTGCTGGTCTTCACGCGAGAAACCGGCCAGGTCGGAGTGCTCGATCAGGTAGGCGCCGTGCTTGTGGTAGTGATAGTGGGCGATGTCCAGGCCCACCTCATGGACCTTGGCCGACCAGCTCAGCAGGTCGCGCCAGTTGCCTTCTTCCAGATCCCAGTCTTTGGCCACTTGATCAAACGCGTGCAGCGCCTTGCGTTCGACCCGCGCGGCCTGGCCGTGGTCGACGTGGTAGCGCTCCATCAACGAATTGAGGGTGCGCTCGCGCACATCTTCGTGGTGATGGCGGCCAAGCAGGTCGAACAGCACACCTTCACGCAGGGCGCCGTCGCAGTGGTCCATGCGTTGCAGTTCGAGTGCATCGAAAATGGCTTCGAGAATCGCCAGGCCGGCCGGGAAGATCGTGCGGCGGTCAGGCTTGACCCCTTCGAAGTCGATCTTGTCGGTGTCGCCCAGCTTGAACAGCTTGCGTTTGACCCAAGCCAGGCCTTCGGCATTGACCTCACCGTTGCCCAGGCCGCCAGCCTTGATCGCCGCGCCGATGGCGCGAATGGTCCCGGACGAGCCGATCGCTTCGTCCCAGGTCAGCCGGTGCAGGGCGGTTTCGATGCTCATCAGTTCCAGGCGCGCAGCGGTGTAGGCCTGGGCGTAGCGCGCCGGGGTGATCTTGCCGTCGCGGAAGTAGCGCTGGGTATAGCTGACGCAGCCCATTTGCAGGCTCTCGCGCAGCAACGGCTCGAAGCGCTGGCCAATGATGAACTCGGTGCTGCCGCCACCAATGTCGGCGACCAGGCGCTTGCCCGGATTGTCGGCCAGGGTGTGCGACACGCCGAGGTAGATCAGGCGCGCTTCTTCACGGCCGGAGATGACCTCGACCGGGTGGCCGAGGATAGCTTCGGCGCGCTGGATGAATTCGTTGCGGTTGCGCGCTTCGCGCAGCGCGTTGGTGCCGACGATGCGCACGGCGCCATCGGGCATGCCGTTGATCAGCTGGGCGAAGCGCTTGAGGCACTCCAGGCCGCGCTGCATGGCTTCTTCGCTGAGGCGGCGCTCTTCGTCGATACCGGCGGCCAGCTGAACCTTCTCGCCCTGCCGCTCAAGAATGCGGATTTCCGTGTGGTGGGCCTTGGCCACGACCATGTGGAAACTGTTGGAGCCCAGGTCGATGGCGGCGATCAGGGATAGGTTCTTCGCGGAGTTCTGCGGCATGATTTTCGAGATTCTCGGTCGGTTACCTGGCAATCCTGCCACGAACGCGGGCATACGCCAACGCGTGGCTGGGCAAGGTTTGATGCAAAGCAAGGTGCGCACGGATCGTATGACACCTATGTGACAGTTTCGATGCGAGGTGTCTTGCTCCACTATAGTTACACTCAATCGTCCGCGACTTCCTGTAGCCAGCCGGTGCAGCTATGATGGGCCACGATTTTGCTTTCCACCTGGAGATATCCATGAGCAACGACCTGATCAAACATGTCACCGACGCCACCTTCGAGGCTGAAGTCCTGAAGGCAGAAGGCCCGGTGCTGGTCGACTACTGGGCTGAATGGTGCGGCCCATGCAAGATGATCGCTCCAGTCCTGGACGACATCGCCACTACCTACGAGGGTAAACTGACCGTCGCCAAGCTGAATATCGACGACAACCAGGAAACCCCGGCCAAGCACGGCGTGCGTGGCATCCCGACGCTGATGCTGTTCAAGAACGGTAACGTCGAGGCAACCAAGGTCGGCGCGCTGTCGAAATCACAACTGGCTGCGTTCATCGACGCCAACCTGTGATGTGAAATGGCCCCGGTAAATCCGGGGCTTTTCTTTTTGCGAACCCTAGACGCGCAAAAAAGCAAGTGTTACATTCGGCCTCGCACTGTTTCTTCAAGTGCCCCCTGCACGCCGTCGCCGAAGCATCCCAATTCGAATCAGTACGCGATCCTGTCGCCTTCTTGCGGCGCGGCTTCATTAAGCCAGAAGCTTAATTCTCCCTTCTTACATGATTACGTCCACTCCCCTTATGAACCTGACTGAACTCAAGCAAAAGCCGATTACTGATCTGCTAGAAATGGCCGAACAGATGGGCATTGAAAACATGGCCCGTTCGCGCAAGCAGGACGTGATTTTCGCCCTGTTGAAAAAACACGCTAAGAGCGGCGAAGAGATCTCGGGTGACGGCGTGCTGGAGATTCTCCAGGATGGTTTCGGTTTCCTGCGGTCGGCTGATGCGTCCTACCTGGCCGGCCCTGACGATATCTACGTCTCGCCCAGCCAGATCCGTCGCTTCAACCTGCGTACCGGTGACACCATCGTTGGCAAGATTCGCCCGCCAAAGGAAGGGGAGCGTTACTTCGCGCTGCTCAAGGTCGACACGATCAACTACGACCGTCCAGAAAACGCGAAGAACAAGATCCTCTTCGAGAACCTGACGCCGTTGTTCCCCAACAAGCGCCTGAAGATGGAAGCCGGCAACGGCTCCACCGAGGACTTGACCGGGCGTGTGATCGACCTGTGCGCGCCGATCGGCAAGGGCCAGCGTGGCCTGATCGTCGCTCCGCCAAAAGCGGGCAAGACGATCATGCTGCAGAACATCGCTGCCAACATCACCCGTAACAATCCCGAGTGCCACCTGATCGTTCTGCTGATCGACGAGCGCCCGGAAGAAGTTACCGAGATGCAACGCACCGTGCGCGGCGAAGTGGTTGCTTCGACCTTCGACGAGCCGCCAACCCGCCACGTGCAGGTTGCCGAAATGGTCATCGAAAAGGCCAAGCGCCTGGTTGAGCACAAGAAAGACGTGGTCATCCTGCTCGACTCGATCACCCGTCTGGCCCGTGCCTACAACACCGTCATCCCGAGCTCCGGCAAGGTCCTGACCGGTGGTGTCGATGCCCATGCGCTCGAGAAGCCAAAGCGCTTCTTCGGTGCTGCGCGTAACATCGAAGAAGGCGGCTCGCTGACCATCATCGCCACCGCGCTGGTTGAAACCGGCTCGAAGATGGATGAAGTGATCTACGAAGAGTTCAAAGGTACCGGTAACATGGAACTGCCTTTGGACCGTCGTATCGCCGAGAAACGTGTGTTCCCGGCCATCAACATCAACAAGTCGGGCACGCGTCGTGAAGAGCTGCTGACTGCTGATGACGAGCTGCAGCGCATGTGGATCCTGCGCAAGCTGCTGCACCCGATGGACGAGATCGCCGCTATCGAGTTCTTGATCGACAAGCTCAAGCAGACCAAGACCAACGACGAGTTCTTCCTGTCGATGAAGCGCAAGTAAGCTTCGCGCTTAATATGCTGAAGATTTGGGGCCGCTGCGCGCCCCTTCGCGGGTAAACCCGCTCCCACAGGGATTACATCGAACCTTGTGGGAGCGGGTTTACCCGCGAAGGGCTGCGCAGCGGCCCCAAGTCATTTTGGCATCCTAAAAAAGCCTGATCGGCGCTACACTCTGCACCCCGACCGATACGGCCAACACGAGGCTTACGCATGCAGTATCGCGATTTGCGCGACTTTATCCGTGGCCTGGAGCAGCGCGGCGAACTCAAGCGCATCCAGGTTCCGATTTCACCCGTCCTGGAAATGACCGAAGTCTGCGATCGCACCTTGCGTGCCAAGGGCCCGGCGTTGCTGTTCGAAAAGCCTGTCGGTTTCGACATCCCGGTGCTGGGCAACCTGTTCGGCACACCGGAGCGGGTCGCAATGGGCATGGGCGCCGAGTCGGTTGCAGAACTGCGCGAGATCGGCAAGCTGCTGGCCTTCCTCAAGGAGCCCGAGCCGCCCAAGGGTCTCAAGGATGCCTGGTCGAAGCTGCCGATCTTCAAGAAAGTCGTGTCGATGGCGCCCAAGGTGGTCAAGGACGCGGTGTGCCATGAGGTGGTGATCGAGGGCGACGACGTCGACCTCAGCCAGCTGCCGATTCAGCATTGCTGGCCGGGCGACGTCGCGCCGCTGATCACCTGGGGCCTGACCGTCACCCGCGGGCCGAACAAAGAGCGGCAGAACCTGGGCATCTATCGCCAGCAGGTGATCGGCCGCAACAAAGTCATCATGCGCTGGTTGAGCCATCGAGGCGGCGCGCTGGACTATCGCGAGTGGTGCGAGAAGCACCCGGGCCAGCCATTCCCGGTGGCGGTGGCGCTCGGCGCCGACCCGGCGACCATCCTTGGCGCGGTCACGCCGGTGCCGGATACCTTGTCCGAGTACGCCTTTGCCGGCCTGCTACGCGGTAACCGTACCGAGCTGGTCAAGTGCCGCGGCAGCGACCTGCAGGTGCCGGCCACGGCGGAAATCATCCTTGAAGGGGTTATCCACCCTGGCGAGATGGCCCCGGAAGGCCCGTATGGCGATCACACCGGCTACTACAACGAAGTCGACAGCTTCCCGGTGTTCACCATCGAGCGCATCACCCATCGGCGTAATCCGATCTATCACAGCACCTATACCGGCCGGCCACCGGATGAGCCGGCGATTCTGGGTGTGGCCCTGAACGAAGTGTTCGTGCCGATCCTGCAGAAGCAGTTCCCGGAGATCACCGACTTCTACCTGCCGCCGGAAGGCTGCTCGTACCGTATGGCGGTGGTGACCATCAAGAAGCAGTACCCAGGCCATGCCAAGCGGGTAATGCTCGGTGTGTGGTCGTTCCTGCGACAGTTCATGTACACCAAGTTCGTTATTGTCACCGACGACGATATCAACGCCCGCGACTGGAACGACGTGATCTGGGCCGTCACCACGCGCATGGACCCCAAGCGTGATACGGTGATGATCGACAACACGCCGATCGACTACCTGGATTTTGCCTCACCGGTGTCGGGGCTTGGCTCGAAGATGGGCCTGGACGCCACACACAAGTGGCCGGGCGAGACAACACGCGAATGGGGCCGGGTCATCGTCAAGGACGATGCCGTCACCCGCCGTATCGATGAGCTGTGGGATCAGTTGGGAATAGATTGATGCAGGTAACGTTGCAGCCCTCCGGGGCGGTACTGGCGCTGGAGCCCGGTGAAAGGATTCTTGATGGTGCGCGGCGCCTGGGCTATGACTGCCCGAGCAGCTGTCGCAATGGCAACTGCCATGTCTGCGCGGCACTGCTGGTCGAAGGCCGGGTGCGCCAGGACGGTGAAGTGCGCGATCACGGCGAGCTGTTCACCTGCATTGCCGAGCCGCTGGAAGACTGCGTGCTGCTCTGGGATGGCGTTCTGGCCCTGGGCGAGCTGCCGCTGCGCACGCTGGCCTGCACGGTCAGCGAGTGCATCGAGGTTGGCGGTGATGTCTGGCGCGTGCGCCTGCGTGCCCCGGCCGGCAAGCCACTGCGCTACCACGCCGGCCAATACCTGATGATCGAGCGCGATGGCGCCGACAAGGCTGCCTTCTCGCTGGCCTCGGCACCGCATGCCGGGCGGGATCTGGAGCTGCATGTACTGGCTCGCGAGCCCAGCTCGGTGGCATTGATTGAGCAATTGCAGCGCGACGGCCTGGCGCGTATTCAGATGCCGTTTGGCGACACCCACCTGGCCGAGCTGCCGGATGGGCCGCTGGTGTTGATCGCCGCCGGCACCGGCATGGGCCAGATGCACAGCCTGATCGAGCACTGCCGGGCCAACGGCTTCAAGCACCCGGTGCACCTGTACTGGGGCGTGCGTCGCCCTGAGGACTTCTACGCGCTCGAGCACTGGGACGAGTGGCAGCGCTTGCCCAACCTGTTCCTGCACAAGGTGGTCAGCGACCTGTGTGGTTGGGAAGGGCGCTGCGGCATGCTCCACGAGGCGGTTTGCGAAGATATCGCTGACCTCAATGACGTTCACGTGTACGCCAGCGGCTCGCCCAACATGGTCTATGCCACGCTGGATGCTCTGGTCGAAGCCGGTATGGACGCCCATCGCATGCGCGCAGATGTATTTGCCTACGCCCCGCGTGGTTGATCGCTAATAACCAAAGTTGTTCGACTTGATTATAAGGCGGTAAGTCTTACCGCCCTTGCCAATAACTTTATCTATACTCGCAACAGCACTGCACATTCGCCTGCAGTGCCCATGTTGCGGCTGCTCCTGCCTGCGTCAGGGCTTGTAATACGGTGCCTTTCTGCCGTACGGTAAGTCCAGCGCAGCGCCAGTGAGTTACAGTGGCGCTCATTGTAAGTTCTCGGGGAATAATGGCGGCAGCTTATGTCGGCACTTGAAAGTCTATCCTGGAAAGTTTCCTATCCGCCGTCGCTGGACTTTGGTCAGCAACTCACGCGCGAGCAACTGTCAGTTTCTATGCAGTCGACCATGTCGCGTCACCGTGGCGGGCCGGTGTGGTTGTTTGCCTATGGTTCGCTGATCTGGCGGCCGGAGTGCAACTCGGTCGAACGTCAGCGCGCGCGCGTGCACGGTTATCATCGCGGGCTGTACCTGTGGTCGCATGAGCATCGCGGCACACCCGAGTGCCCGGGGCTGGTGTTTGGCCTGGATCGCGGCGGCTCGTGCAGCGGCTTTGCCTACCGGCTGGACGACAGCAATCTGGATGACTCGCTGATGGCCCTGTGGCAACGGGAGATGCCGTACCCGGCCTATCGCCCGCACTGGCTGACCTGCCGGCTCGACAATGGCAGCAAGGTGCAAGCCTTGGGTTTCGTGCTGGAGCGGCACTTGCCGTGTTACGCCGGCGACCTGCCGGATGGGCTGCTGAGCCAGATCTTGGCCAGCGCCAGCGGGCGCTTCGGCACCACCCGCGATTATGTCGAGCAGACCTTGAACGCGCTGCGCAGCCACCAGATGCCTGATCGCAATCTGGAAGCGCGTTTTCGCCGCTGCCATAACCTGCGCGAGGTTTGACCCCCGCGCAGGCTTCGTTCAACGGGTCTGCACCACCAGCTTGCCCACCGCCTTGCGCTGCGCCAGTTGCTCTATGGCGCTGCCGGCTTCGGCCAGTGGGTAGGTTTTCGATACCAGTGGTTTGATCTTGCCCTCGGCGTGCCAGGCGAACAGTTGACGGAAGTTGGCGGCGTTGTCCTGTGGCTGACGCTGGGCAAATGCACCCCAGAACACTCCCACTACCGCCGCGCCCTTGAGCAGCGCCAGATTGACCGGGAGTTGTGGGATCACGCCGCTGGCAAAGCCCACCACCAGCAGCCGGCCGTTCCAGGCCAGGCCGCGCACCGCCTGGTCGAACAGCTCGCCGCCGACCGGGTCGTAGATCACGTCGACGCCCTGGCCGCCGGTCAGGCGCTTGATTTCATCCTTGAGCGAGCTTGTGCTGTAGTCGATCAGCTCATCTGCACCGGCAGCCTTGGCTACCGCCAGCTTGTCGGCGCTGCTGGCTGCTGCGATCACCTTGGCACCCATGGCTTTGCCGATCTCCACGGCGGCCAGGCCGACGCCACCGGAAGCGCCCAGCACCAACAGGGTTTCTCCAGGCTGCAGGTTGGCCCGCTGGCGCAGTGCGTGCAGCGAAGTGCCGTAGGTCATGCCCAGCGCGGCGGCGGTGGTGAAGTCCATGCTGTCGGGGATTGGCAGCACGTTGTAGTAGGGCACCGCGACCTGCTCGGCAAACGCGCCCCAGCCGGTCAGCGCCATGACCCGCTGGCCCACCTCGAACGCGCCTGCCTTGGCGCCCACCGCCGCAACCACCCCGGCCGCTTCGCCACCCGGCGAGAACGGCAGCGGTGGCTGGAACTGGTATTTGCCTTCGATGATCAGCGTGTCAGGGAAGTTGACCCCGGCGGCGTGCACGTCGAGCAGGACCTCGTTGATCTTCGGCTGGGGGCTGGCGACGTCTGCAAGCACAAGATCGCGCGCCGGGCCCAGGGTTTTGCACAACACGGCTTTCATCGGGGCTATTCCTTTGCAGGTGATGGCCGATAAGTGTAGGAGGACTGCTTGCCCGGTCAACGAGCATGCTCGGCCCTGATGGCCCGGCATAAGCCCGGGCTTGGGTTTGCGCGACGTGCTGGGTAAGCTGGCGCCAACTGTATGTGAGGAGCGAATTCGTGAAAGCGTGGATCTTGATGGTTATGGCGCTGATGCTGCCAATGGCGGCGATGGCCGAGGAAGCCGCAGAAGGCGCGCCGAAGGTTGCCTATATCAGCCTGAGCCCGCCCTTTGTCGGCAACTACGCACTGGATGGCAACAGCAAGCTGCGCGTGTACAAGGCTGACGTGGCCCTGCGCGTGACCGGCGATGCCGCTGCGGCGGCGGTCAAGCACCACGAGCCGCTGATTCGTAATCAGCTGGTGGCGCTGTTCACCCAGCAGACCGTGGACAGCATGAGTAACGTCGAGGCCAAGGAGCGCCTGCGTCAGGAAGCGTTGAAGCAGGTACAGCAGGTGATGGAGAACGAGGAAGGCAAGCCGATCGTCGAGGACCTGCTGTTCAATAACCTGATCGTGCAGTAAAGCCAACCGGGGCCGCTCTGCGGCCCTTCGCGGCGGTCCGGCGTCCCGGTAAACCCGCTCCCACAGGGTTCAGCGGCGTTTGTCGAAATTCGGTTTCAAAACCGCTGTGATCCCTGTGGGAGCGGGTTTACCCGCGAAGGGCTGCAAAGCAGCCCCTCTGCTTTCCACTACTTGGCCAAGGTCAGGATCGCAGCCCACTGCTTCAAGGTCACCGGCATTACCGACAGCCGTGTACCTTTTTGCACCAGCGGCATCTCCTCCAGAGCTGCCTGCTGCTTGAGCAAGCCCAGCCCGAGCAAAGGCTTGAAGGTGCGCACATGGGCGACATCGACGGCGCTCCAGGGGTTCTTGTCGGCGCTGGCCTTGGCATCGTGGTAGTGACTCTGCGGGTCAAGTGCCGTAGGGTCGGGGTACGCCGCTGCAACAATTTTGGCGATACCGGCAATCCCCGGCTGCGGGCAGCTTGAGTGATAGAAGAAAAATTCGTCGCCAACCGCCATGGCCCTGAGGAAATTGCGCGCCTGGTAGTTGCGCACCCCGTCCCAGCGCGCTTCGCCGAGGCGTTTGAGGTCATCGATGGACAATTCGTCCGGCTCGGATTTCATCAGCCAATAGGCCATGGACGCTGCTCCTGACAAAGTCTGAAATAACTAGTTGCATGAAACCGACAGCCGGTTGACGTCAACGTTTGCGTGTCGGCTCCGGTTGGCGGAAAATGCGCCGATTTTAAGCACTATGCTCAGTCAGCACTGAAAAAGCTGGCAAGCCCGAATCAGTTGCCAGGGGGCAATCAATGAACAAACGCAAACCGGACCTGCTGTGGATCCTGGCCTTTATCTTCGGTCTTGGGGTCGTTACCACCGGTTATGCGCAGAGTTTGCTGGAGCGAAAGATGGACGTCGCCTACCAGACCCCCGTCGAGCAAGCGCCACAGCAGCGCTGAAGTCATTGCGCGCTCAATTGCGCGCCAGGTACCAGTGGCGGTCCGAGACCGTGCCTTGCAGCGGTACATCCCAACTGGCCTGCGCCAGACGCTCGACCTTCTGGCATTCATGCGCCAGGCCCAGCAGCAGCGGTTTCTTCCAGGTCTTGCGCCGGCTCTGATAGGCCAGGCTGCGGTCATAGAACCCGCCCCCCATGCCCAAGCGGCCGCCCACTTCGTCAAACCCGACCAACGGCAGCAGGATCAAATCCAGCGCCCAGATTGGCCGTTGCCGCTTGCGCTCGATTACCGGCTCCGGGATGCGAAAGCGATTGCGCTTGAGCACCTCACCCTGGTCGTAACGCTGAAACACCATGCGTGTGGCCGGCCAGGCGTGCAGTACCGGCAGGTAGATCCGCTTGCCGCGCCGATGGCCCTCGCGCAGCAGCAGGCGCGGGTCGATCTCGCCGTCATTGGGCAGGTACAGGGCAATGTGGCGGGCGCGGCGGAATAACGGATGCTGGGCCAGCTGACGGTACAGGCCGCGAGACGCCTGACGCTGTTGTGCAGGCGTAAGGGCGCGGCGTGCGTTACGCAGCTGGCGACGAAGTTGCGGGCGGGTGAGGGGCGCGGTGTCGGTCATGGCACAGAGGTCCCGGAGGTGTCGGCCGCCGTGGCGGCCAGACCAGTTGCCCGCCAGAGCAGGCGAGCAATGCAGAATTCAGGCTCCCCGATAAGACCGCTATCGGCGTAGCCCTTGAACCCGAAAGTTCAAGGTGGAGATTGCAGGGGGCGTTAAGGCTTTCCGTCGGGCGGACATGCACACCGGCCCCAGCGTGCAACCCCCGTGGTTGTGCGTATCGGCTCAGGGACATAACCGACTGGCGCATCTCCCAGGGAGTGACGCCAGTATACCGATCTCAGCCGTTTTTGGTACCCGTGTCGTCGGCCAATGCGCTGTCGACGCGCTCGAGCAGGTCACGCACCTGCTCACGGGTAGTACCGCCGCTGGCCACTTCAGGGGTTTCCTGGCGGTGGAGCATTTCGTGGGTAATGTTCAAGGCCGCCATCACCGCAATGCGATCGGCGCCGATGACTTTGCCGCTGCTGCGGATCTCGCGCATCTTGCCATCCAGATAGCGCGCGGCGCTGACCAGGTTGCTGCGCTCTTCGGGCGGGCAGATGATCGAGTAGTCTTTGTCGAGGATCTGTACGGTGACGCTATTGCTTGAACTCATGAGTCTTGCTCCAGGGCCTTGAGCCGCAAGATCATGGATTCGACCTTACGCCTTGCGATCTCATTTTTTTCAATGAGGTGGGCGCGCTCTTCGCGCCAGGAAGTTTCCTGCGCTAATAGGAGTGCATTTTGCCGTTTAAGTTGCTCGACGCGCTCGATCAGCAGCTCGAAACGGCTCATCAGCGCTTGCAGGTCGTTGTCTTGCATGGGGGGCACTCGTTTCGCTCCATCGTTTACGGCCTGGCCATGATGCCGGTGCCGGGCCTTGGGCGGCCAGTGCCGATGGTCTTGGCGCGCCTGCCGGTGCTAGGATACAAGGTCTTCATTCTAGACATTGCGCCGTCTGGCGCCTAGCAGCCCATGCCTAATACTCAATCGCCGTACACCGCTTTCGCCGCACTGCTCTCGAGCAATGGCCACCCTGTCTCCCCCGCCGAGCTGCACGGCCTGTTGATTGGCCGCAGCTGCGCCGGCGCAGGCTTCGATGCCGAGGCCTGGTTGGCCGACGCCGCCAACGCCCTCGAGGTCGAACCGAACGACTCTGTGCGCAACGCCTTGATCGGCCTGCAGGAGATGGTCAAGGCCGAACTCACCGGCGATGACGTCGCTCTGGTGCTGTTGCTGCCGGGGGATGAACAACCGCTGACCGAACGTGCCGCCGCCCTTGGCGAATGGTGCCAGGGCTTCATCGCCGGCTTCGGCTTGAACGCCGGTGGCAAGGACCTGTCCACCGAAGCCAAGGAAGTGCTGCAGGACCTGGTGGCGATTTCGCAGGTGCAAGACGCCCTGGAAGAATCCGAGGACGGCGAGAGCGACTACATGGAGGTCACCGAGTACCTGCGCGTCGCGCCGCTGCTGCTGTTCACCGAGCTGGCCGCGCCAGTTGCGCCTGCCCCCAAGCCATCGCTGCACTGATCAATCGGGGTCGTCTGCCCATGAGCCACATACCCAAGGCCGAGTATGCCCGTCGGCGCAAGGCGCTGATGGCGCAGATGGTCCCCAACAGCATCGCCATCCTGCCCGCCGCTGCGGTTGCCATTCGCAACCGTGATGTCGAGCACGTGTACCGTCAGGACAGCGACTTCCAGTACCTCAGCGGCTTTCCCGAGCCTGAGGCGGTCATTGTTCTGATCCCCGGTCGCGAGCATGGCGAATACGTGCTGTTCTGCCGTGAACGTAACCCGGAGCGCGAGCTGTGGGACGGCTTGCGTGCCGGTCAGGAAGGTGCCCTGCGCGAGTATGGCGCGGACGATGCATTTCCGATTACCGACATCGACGAGATCCTGCCGGGCCTGATCGAAGGCCGCGAGCGGGTGTACACGGCGATGGGCAGCAACCCTGAGTTCGACCGGCGCTTGATGGACTGGATCAACCTGATTCGCTCCAAGGCCCGCCTCGGTGCGCAGCCGCCCAACGAGTTCGTTGCGCTGGATCATCTGCTGCACGACATGCGCCTGTATAAATCGGCAGCAGAAGTGAAGGTCATGCGCGCCGCTGCGGCGATTTCTGCACGGGCCCATGTGCGGGCGATGCAGGCCTGCCGGGCGGGGCTTTACGAATACAGCCTGGAGGCCGAGCTCGATTACGAGTTTCGCAAGGGCGGGGCGAAGATGCCGGCCTATGGCTCGATCGTCGCTGCTGGGCGTAATGGCTGCATCCTGCACTATCAGCAGAACGACGCCGTGCTCAAGGACGGCGACCTGGTGCTGATCGATGCCGGCTGTGAAATCGACTGCTATGCCAGCGACATCACCCGCACGTTCCCGGTCAGCGGGCGTTTTTCTGCTGAGCAGAAAGCCATCTACGAGCTGGTGCTCGAAGCCCAGGCTGCGGCCTTTGCCGAGATCGCCCCAGGCAAGCACTGGAACCACGCCCATGAGGCGACGGTGCGAGTGATTACTGCAGGCCTGGTGCGGCTGGGCTTGCTCAAGGGCGAAGTGCAGGCGCTGATCGACAGCGAGGCCTACCGCGCGTTCTACATGCACCGCGCCGGGCACTGGCTGGGGATGGATGTGCACGATGTCGGCGAGTACAAGGTCGGCGGCCAGTGGCGGGTGCTCGAAGTGGGCATGGCGCTGACCGTCGAACCCGGCATTTACATCGGCGCCGACAATCAGGCCGTGGCCAAGAAGTGGCGCGGTATCGGCATCAGGATCGAGGACGACGTGGTGGTTACCAGGCAGGGCTGTGAAATTCTTACCTCCGGCGTGCCGCGGACGGTTGCCGAGATCGAGGCGCTGATGACCGCTGCCCGCGAGCAGGCGGCATGAGCCGGGTCAACCTGGCAATCATCGGCGGCGGCCTGGTCGGCGCCAGCCTGGCGCTGGCGCTGCAGGCTGGGGCCAAGGCGCGTGGCTGGAAAATCCTGCTGATCGAGCCGTTCGCCCCTGGCGATGCGTTTCAGCCAAGCTACGATGCGCGCTCGTCGGCGTTGTCGTTCGGCACCCGGCAGATCTACCAGCAGTTGGGCCTGTGGCCGGCCATCAGCCAGCGCGCCGAGCCGATTCTGCAGATTCACGTGTCCGACCGCGGTCGCTTTGGCGCCACCCGCCTGGACGCCAGCGAAGAAGGCGTGCCGGCGCTGGGCTATGTGGTGGAAAACGCCTGGCTCGGCCAGTGCCTGTGGCAGGGCCTGGACCCGGAAGTGGTGAGCTGGCGATGCCCGGCCGAGGTCAAGGCGATGCAGCCGATCGAAGGCGGTTACCGCTTGCAGCTGGATGACGACACCAGCCTTGAGTGTGACCTGGCTGTGCTGGCTGACGGTGGTCGCTCGGGCTTGCGCGAGCAGTTGGGCATCCATGTGCAGCGCCGGCCTTATCAGCAGAGTGCCTTGATCGCCAATATCACCCCCGGTGAGGCCCACGGCGGTCAGGCCTTCGAGCGCTTTACCGAACAGGGGCCTATGGCTTTGCTGCCATTGCCGGACAACCGCTGCGCGCTGGTCTGGACCCGCCAGGGGATGGACGCCAAGCGCCTGGCCGAGATCGACGAGCGCAACTTCCTCGCCGAGCTGCAGCAGGTCTTTGGCTACCGCCTCGGCGCACTGCGCCAGGTTGGCGCGCGGCATCTGTACCCGTTGGCGCTGGTGGCTGCCAGCGAGCAGGTGCGCCCGCATCTGGTGGTCCTCGGCAATGCCGCGCACAGCCTGCACCCGATTGCCGGGCAGGGCTTCAACCTGTCGCTACGCGATGTGCAGGCGCTGGCTGAAGGCTTGCTGGCCGGCCCGCAGCACCCCGGCGACCTGGCGACCCTGCAGACCTATCAGCAGCGGCAGCAACTCGACCAGAGCCTGACCATCGGCTTCTCCGATCAGGTCACGCGGATGTTCGGCAGCAGACAGCCGTTGCTGGCCACCGGACGCAACCTGGGTTTGCTTGGCCTTGATCTGTTGCCACCGGCCAAGCGCTGGTTCGCCCGCCAGGCGATGGGCCTGGGCACCCGCAGCGATCTGCGGGGCCGCCTGTGAGCGATTCGCGTCGGCTGGCGCGCAAGGCCCGCATGCTGCGCTGGTTGCTGAATATCTACCCGCCGTACCTGGGTGCTGGTATTCGGGTGCAGCAGATCAGCCCCGACATGAGCCACATCAAAGTGCGCATGAAGCTCACCCGCTGGAACCGCAACTACGTCGGCACCCAGTTCGGCGGCAGCCTGTATTCGATGGTCGACCCGTTCTACATGCTGTTGCTGATCGAGCGTCTGGGCAGCGAGTACATTGTCTGGGACAAGGCCGCCAGCATCGATTTCATCTCACCGGGCAAAGGCCCGGTGTATGCCGAGTTCAACGTCGATGACGCGCTGCTGGCCGAGATTCGCCAGCACACCGCCAGCGGCAAGAAGTACCTGCCGCGGCTGCAGGTCGACATCCGCGACGGTGCCGGTGAACTGGTGGCGCGGGTCGATAAAACTCTTTATGTACGGCTCAAGCCGCAAGTGAGGCAGGCGTAAGGCATGGAAACGCGCGCAGATGTACTGATTGTCGGTGCCGGTATGGTCGGCAGCGCCCTGGCCCTGGCATTGCGCCACAGCGGCCTGCAAGTTGTCCTGCTCGACGGCGGCCCATTGTCGGTCAAGCCGTTTGACCAGCAAGCCGCGTTCGAGCCGCGGGTCAGTGCCTTGTCGGCAGCCAGCCAGCGCATCCTCGAGCGCCTCGGCGCTTGGGATGGCATCGTCGCCCGGCGCTTGTCGCCGTACACCGACATGCACGTGTGGGACGGCAGCGGCACCGGCCAGATCCACTTCTCGGCGGCCAGTGTGCACGCCGACCTGCTGGGCCACATCGTCGAAAACCGGGTAGTCCAGGACGGCCTGCTGGAGCGCTTGCTCGACAGCGACATCGGCCTGCTGGCCAATGCCCGCCTGGAGCAGATGCGCCGCTCCGGTGATGAGTGGCTGCTGACCCTGGCCGATGGCCGTCGCCTGCGCGCACCACTGGTCATCGCTGCCGATGGCGCCAACTCGGCGGTGCGCCACCTGACCGGCTGCGAAACCCGCGAGTGGGACTACCTGCACCAAGCCATCGTCACCAGCGTGCGCTGCAGCGAGGCGCACCAGGCCACCGCCTGGCAGCGCTTCACCGACGAGGGGCCGCTGGCCTTTCTGCCGCTGGCGCGTGATGGCGGCCAGCAGTGGTGCTCGATCGTCTGGTCGACTACCCCAGAGCAGGCCGAGCAACTGATGAAGCAGGATGATGCCGCCTTCGTCGAGGCGCTGCAGCGCGCCTTTGAGGGGCGTCTGGGTCAGGTCCTTGAGGTTGACCCTCGGGTCTGCGTGCCGCTGCGCCAGCGCCACGCCAAGCGCTATGTGGCTGAAGGTCTGGCATTGATCGGCGATGCCGCCCACGTGATTCACCCGCTGGCCGGGCAAGGCGTCAACCTGGGCTTGCTTGATGCCGCCGTATTGGCCGAAGAACTGGTACGGGCCTGCGAGCGCGGCGAGCGGTTGGCGGATGTGAAGGTACTGAGCCGCTACGAGCGCCGGCGCATGCCGCACAACCTGGCGCTGATGGCGGCTATGGAGGGCTTCGAGCGGCTGTTCCAGGCCAATCCGTTGCCGCTGCGCTGGCTGCGCAACAGCGGTTTGAAGCTGGTCGAGCAGTTGCCTGAGGCCAAGGCGCTGTTCGTACGGCAGGCGCTGGGCTTGTCTGGCGATCTGCCGGAATTGGCCCGGCCCTGACTGCAACATCTGGTAACTGCTCAGCGGGTGAGCTGCTTAATGGTATTCACTACCATTCGCAGCTCAATCACCCGCGAGGAATACCCGATGTTGCCACGCAAGCACCTACTGGCCGCCCTGGCCCTGACCCTGTTCGGCGGCACTGTGCAGGCGGCGGACGAAGTGGTGGTGTACTCCTCGCGCATCGATGAGCTGATCAAGCCGGTGTTCGACGCCTACACGGCCAAGACCGGGGTCAAGATCAAGTTCATCACCGACAAGGAAGCGCCGCTGATGCAGCGCATCAAGGCCGAGGGCCAGAACGGCGTGGCTGACCTGCTGTTGACCGTGGATGCCGGCAACCTCTGGCAGGCCGAGCAGATGGGCATTTTGCAGCCGATCAAGTCGGACGTCATCGACGCCAACATCCCCCCTCAGTACCGCGCCAAGTCCCATGACTGGACCGGTCTGAGCCTGCGTGCGCGGACCATCGTCTACTCCACCGAGCGGGTCAAACCGAGCGAGCTGAGCACCTACGAGGCGCTGGCCGACAAGCAGTGGGAAGGGCGCCTGTGCCTGCGCACTGCGAAAAAGGTCTACAACCAGTCGCTGACCGCGACCATGATCGAGACTCACGGCGAGGCCAAGACCGAGCAGATCATCAAGGGCTGGGTCGGCAACCTGTCCACTGACGTGTTCTCCGATGACACCGCTGTGCTACAGGCCATCGAAGCCGGCCAGTGCGACGTGGGCGTGGTCAACACCTACTACTACGGCCGCCTGCACAAGCAGCAGCCCGATCTGCCGATCAAGCTGTTCTGGCCGAATCAGGGTGACCGTGGCGTGCATATCAACCTCTCGGGCATTGGCCTGACCAAGCATGCGCCGCACCCGGAGGCGGCGAAAAAACTGGTGGAGTGGATGACCGGCGAAGAAGCGCAAAAGCTGTTTGCCGACATCAACCAGGAGTTCCCGGCCAACCCACAGGTCAAGCCATCGGCTGAAGTGGCCGCCTGGGGCACGTTCAAGGCCGACAGCCTGCCGGTGGAAGTGGCCGGCAAGCGCCAAGCAGAGGCGATTCGCCTGATGGATCGGGCTGGCTGGAACTAAACGCCAGGCTTTATGCTTGAAATTCCCTTCGGGGTGATGCCGGTCAGTTAAGCCAATGGGGCTGCTCTGCAGCCCTTCGCGGCGGTCCGGCGTCCCGGCAATCCCGCTCCCACAGGTAAAACGCTGGAGTCAGACTTCGCGCGTTCCCTATGGGAGCGGGCTTGCCGGGACGCCGGACCGCCGCGAAGGGCCGTAAAGCAGCCCCAACTCATAAACGAGACTCTGGATTTGTCCCACGCTCCCCAACGCCGCTGGTATCTGCCGGTCGGCCTGATCGCCGCTCTGGTACTCCTGCCGCTGAGTGTTCTGCTGCTGTCATGGCAGTCGATCGATATGCAGATCTGGTCGCACCTGCTCGACACCCAAATGAGCCGTCTGCTGGGCAATACCCTGACCCTGGTGCTTGGCGTGGGCATCGGCGTTACCGTGCTTGGGGTGAGCCTTGCCTGGCTCACCAGCCTGTGCGAGTTCCCCGGGCGGCGCTGGCTCGACTGGGCCTTGATGCTGCCGTTCGCCATTCCGGCCTATGTGCTGGCGTTCGTATTCGTTGGCCTGCTGGATTTCGCCGGGCCGGTGCAGAGCGCCCTGCGTGAGCTGTTCGGGCCGATGCGCCTGCCGCGCGTGCGCTCGACCGGCGGGGTAATCACCGTGCTGGTGCTGGTGTTCTACCCCTACGTGTATCTGCTCGCGCGCAGCGCTTTCATGGCTCAGGGCAAAGGCCTGATGGAAGCAGCGCGGGTCCTGGGCCTTTCGCCGGTGCAGGCGTTCTGGCGGGTTGCGTTGCCGATGGCGCGGCCCGCCATCGGCGCCGGTATCGCCCTGGCGCTGATGGAAACCCTGGCGGATTTCGGCGCCGTAGCGGTGTTCAACTTCGACACCTTCACCACCGCCATCTACAAGACCTGGTACGGCTTCTTCAGCCTGTCCAGCGCGGCCCAGCTGGCCAGTTTGCTGCTGTTGGTGGTGATGCTGGTGCTGTATGGCGAACGCCGCGCTCGCGGTGCCAGCCGCAGCGGTAACGAGCGGCCACGGGTGCAGGCGTTGTATCACCTGCGCGGGCTCAAGGCGTGGGCGGCCAGCGGCTGGTGTCTGCTGGTGTTCGCCTGCGCCTTCGTCATCCCGCTGCTGCAACTGCTGGTGTGGTTCTGGCAGCGTGGCCGGCACGACCTTGATGAGCGCTATGTCGGCCTGGTCATGCACACCCTGTACCTTGGCGCGATGGCGGCACTGATCACGGTCAGCGCGGCGTTACTGCTGGCGTTTGCCCGCCGCCAGGCACCGACCGGGGCTATCCGCGCTGGTGTTGGCCTGGCCAACCTGGGTTATGCCTTGCCCGGCTCGGTGCTGGCGGTGTCGATCATGCTGGCGTTCAGTTACCTCGACAATCAACTGGTGGTGCCGCTGTCGCAATGGCTGGGCGGTGCCGGCCGGCCGTTGCTGCTGGGCAGCCTGGCGGCATTGTTGCTGGCCTATCTGATGCGCTTTATCGCGGTCGCCTATGGCCCGCTGGAAAGCAGCCTTGAGCGGATTCGCCCGTCACTGCCGGAAGCCTCGCGCAGCCTCGGCGTCGGCGGGCCGAGATTGTTTTTCAAGGTTTATCTGCCGTTGCTGGTACCGGGCGCTCTCAGCGCTGCCTTGCTGGTGTTCGTCGATGTGCTCAAGGAGATGCCGGCAACCTTGCTGATGCGCCCGTTCGGCTGGGATACCCTTGCCGTGCGGGTGTTCGAGATGACCAGCGAGGGCGAGTGGGCACGCGCTTCGCTGCCCGCGCTGACGCTGGTGCTGGTCGGCCTGTTGCCGGTCATCGGCCTGATACGCCGTTCGGCCCGTCGCCCGGGTCAGACTCACTGAGGATGCCAGTCCGCGCCCTTGCCGCTACAATGCGCGCCATTCGCTGCGGCGGGTCCTACAAGATCAGGTGACGATTAAACGTCGCCGACCGTCGCCGCTTCGCCACGCCCGGAAGGAGAAACCCATGGGACAGCGCACACCTTTGTACGACTGGCATTTGGCGCTAGGCGCCAAGATGGTCGACTTTGGCGGTTGGGACATGCCCCTGCACTATGGCTCGCAAGTCGAGGAGCACCATCAGGTGCGCGCTGACTGCGGCGTATTCGACGTCTCGCACATGACGGTGATCGATGTCGATGGCCCAGCAGCCACACGCTGCTTGCAGTACCTGCTGGCCAATGACGTGGCCCGCCTCGGCAGTACAGGCAAGGCGCTCTACAGCACCCTGCTGAATGAACAGGGCGGGGTAGTCGACGACCTCATCGTGTATCGCACCGAAGCGGGCTACCGGCTGGTGGCCAATGCCGCTACCCGAGCCAAGGTCGTCGCCTGGCTGCAGGCGCACAGCGCCGGCTACGAGGTCAACGTCACGCCACGTCCGGAGCTGGCCATTATCGCCATCCAGGGCCCCCGTGCTCGCGACAAGGTGGCTGAACTGGTGTCCTGGTCGCGCGCAGCGCTGATCCGTGAGCTGCAGCCATTCGAAGGCGTGGCCGAGGGCGATTGGTTCATCGCGCGCACCGGCTACACGGGCGAAGACGGCCTGGAGATCATTCTGCCCGCCGAACAAGCCCCGGTTTTTTTCAATGACCTGGTTGGCGCCGGTATCGCCCCAAGTGGCCTCGGCGCGCGCGATACCTTGCGTCTGGAAGCCGGCATGAACCTGTACGGCCAGGACATCGACGAGCAGCACACCCCACAGACCTCCAACCTCGGCTGGTGTATTGCCTGGCAGCCGGCCGAGCGCGAGTTCATCGGCCGCAGTGCGCTGCTCAATGAAATCGAGCACGGCGTGCAGGAAAAACTGGTTGGGCTGGTGCTCGAAGAACGCGGCGTGCTGCGTGCCCATCAGGTAGTTCGCGTCGCCGGGATTGGCGAAGGGGAGATCACCAGTGGTAGTTTCTCTCCTACGCTGAGCAAGTCGATTGCCCTGGCGCGTGTGCCGATGGCCACCGGCGAGCGCGCCGAGGTCGAAATTCGCGGCAAGTGGTACCCGGTGCGGGTGGTCAAACCGACCTTCGTGCGCCACGGCAAGATTCTTATCTGAACAATTACCTGGCGGGTCGACCGCTGATCCCTGACATCGAGGACCCTACGACATGAGCAATATTCCCGCCGAACTGCGTTTTGCCGAAAGCCACGAATGGGCACGGCTGGAAGCCGATGGCACGGTAACCGTTGGCATCAGCGATCACGCCCAGGAGGCTCTGGGTGACGTGGTTTTCGTTGAGCTGGCTGAAGTTGGCAAAGTGTTCGCAGCAGGCGACGCTGCTGGCGTGGTCGAGTCGGTCAAGGCCGCATCGGATATCTACGCGCCGGTGTCGGGCGAAGTGATTGCGGTCAACGAAGCCTTGGCGGACAGCCCCGAATCGCTCAACGACAGCCCTTATGAGTCGTGGATCTTCAAACTCAAGCCGGCCAACACTGCCGAGCTGGACAAGCTGCTCGACGCCGCTGGCTACAAGGCCGCTATCGGCGAGTAATCGCCTCCACTGCGGCGCTTATCGCTCCTGGGCCGGCACGGCTGGCCCAGGAGCGGTCGCTATCACTCAGTCGCCACCATCGGTAGCAACAGCGCGGGCTTATTCAGCTACAGCGTTTTTGGCCAGGATGGCATTGGCCAGTTGCATGTCGCTTGCCTCCAGGCCTGGATTGTCGGCTCGTACCTGACGCATCGCAGCTTCAAGGAACGGCCCGCGAATAGCCCCGTCACTGGCAACGAAGCTGCCGGCATCGTCCTGCGCAGCGACGATCATCTTGTGATCCTTGAACGTCAGGTAGGTCGACGCAGTAGTTGCACCGGACGAGATGACGTTGTGCCAGAAACTGTCGGCCATGGCCGAGCCAACGGGCAGCGAAAGCAGGACAGCGGCGGCGATGGCTGTTTTGAAACGCATGCTGAAGTACCTAGGAGGGTGGGCGGATAATGCTTGCTTGGATGCTCGATACACAGGCCAAGTTCCTTGCGCGCTAAGGAATATTCGTCAGCTGCAGACGCTCAGCACTTCACTCAGACTGGTCAGCCCGCGGGCGATCTTGGCCTCACCGTCGCTGCGCAGATCGCGCAGGCCATCGCGCAGGGCATGCTGACGCAGCTCCGCCAGGTCGGTCGCCGGGCCAATTCTGCCGAGAAAGGCTGCACCCGGTGTGAGCAGCTCAAATAGCCCGATACGGCCCAGGTAACCGGTACTTCGGCATGCCCGACAGGGTATGGGCGGCTGCGTTGACTGGCCTTTGCAGGTGGCGCACAGGGTGCGCACCAAGCGCTGGGCCATCACCCCGATCAACGTGGCTTTGATCAGGTAATCGGCAACGCCCAGCTCTTGCAGGCGAACAATCGCTGCGCAGGCATCGTTGGTGTGCAGGGTCGACAACACCAGATGGCCGGTCAGCGCTGCCTGCATGGCCACCTGAGCGGTTTCACGGTCGCGAATCTCACCAATCATGATGATGTCCGGGTCTTGCCGCAGCAGGGCGCGCACGCCGTTGGCAAAGCCCAGATCAAGGCTGGGCTGCACCTGCAGCTGGTTGAAAGCGGGTTCCAGCCGCTCGATCGGGTCTTCGATGGTGCACAGGTTGACCTCAGGCGTGGCCAACCGCTTGAGGCTCGCGTACAGCGTGCTGGTCTTGCCCGAGCCGGTCGGCCCGGTTACCAGAATGATGCCCTGACGCTGGCGCAGCAGTGCCTGCCAGCGGTGCCGCAGCTCGCCGTCGAGGCCGAGCCGGTCGAAGTCCTCATGCAACTGCTGCGGGTCGAACAGGCGCAGCACCAGCTTTTCGCCAAATGGGGTGGGCAGGGTCGACAGGCGCAGCTCGACTTCCATCTCGCCGGCCAGCCGCGTCTTCAGGCGACCGTCCTGCGGTCGGCGTTTCTCCGCAACATCCATGCGGCCAAGATGCTTGAGGCGGCTCACCAGCGCCAGGGTCACGGCCAGCGGAAAGGCATACACCGTGTGCAGCAGGCCGTCGATGCGATAGCGCAGCTGGCCTTGTTCACGGCGCGGTTCGAGGTGGATATCGCTGGCGCGCTGCTCGATCGCGTACTGCAGCAGCCAGTCGACGATATGCACGATGTGCGCATCCTCCGCGCCAGCCTCGCCCTGGCGCTTGCCCAACTCCAGCAACTGTTCAAGCTCGCCCAGGCTGGCATCCTGTTGCAGGCCGGCACCCTGCACCGAGTGGGCCAGGCGGAACAGGCTCTGGCTCAGTTGGCGAATGTGCACCGGGCTGGCCAGCACGCGCTGGACGCGCTTGCCCAGGCTGCGTGCCAGATCATGCTCCCACTCACGCTGAAAGGGCTGCGCACTGGCCACGGTGACGCTGTGCACATCGACCGCCAGAGCGAGGATGCCATGGCGGTCGGCGAAGGCGCGCGAGATCAGGCTGCCGACCTGGGCCAGGTCGATCTGCAGCGGGTCGAGCCGGACGAAGGGCTGCTGCACGACATCGGCCAGCCATTGGCACAGGCTGTCCAGATCGAGGACATGGCCGGGGCGCTGCTGATCGCTGAGGTTCAGGCTGGCGATAATTTCGAGCGGGTGGCTGCTGCACTGGTTTGGCTGCTCAAGGGCGCGCAGGACGTCACCGGGTTGCAGGCGGTGGTCGGCGAGCAGAGCGTCGAGGAGGCGTTTGAGGTCGAGGTCGTGGCTGTCTTGGGTATGCATCGCGGCGGCGTCCGTGCCGAAAAGGTACAGGCAAGGCTAGCCGTCTGGACAGCTTTGGCGTCGATGCAACGATTGCGGGGTTTTACTGGCTGAAACTTGTGTCGTATTCAGTAAATTGGGGCCGCTTTGCGCCCCTTCGCGGGTGAACCCGCTCCCACCGGGACTTGTAGCGCCGCCTAAACCTGTAGGCTGCGAAGCAGGCCCAGCACCTATCAGCCCGCTGCTACGCCTTGCAACTGCGGCAAGTTGCTCAGCTCGACTTCGCCGACACAAACCAGATTGCGCAGCTTCTGGGCGATGACTTCCGCGCGATGCCAGCTCAAACCATCGATGCCGATTTCCAGCTCAAGCCAGTCGCCCTGTTGACGCATCTGCACACTATTGGGCGTGAGGAACTGCATCGCGAACAGGTTCAGCACTCGGCACAGGCTGTCTGGCTCGGCCTCGGCTTGCAGTTGATAACGCACGTGGCTGTGCGCCGCGCTGGCGGCCCAGACGTCGGAGCGGGGCAGGGTGTCGGGCCGTTCAAGTGCGTTCATGTGATTCTCCTCCAGGACGGAAGAAATTCTGCCACGCGGCAGGTGGCATTTTTTCGCTATGATTGAGACGATTTGTCAGCTAGGCAGATTGATCTATTCGCCTATTGGCGGCTTGGAGAATAATTAATGCAAAGCGAACTGGACGCCTATGACCGGCGCATCCTTCAGCTGCTACAAGAGGATGCTTCATTGTCCAGCGCGCAGATTGCCGAACGCGTCGGCCTGTCGCAGTCACCCTGCTGGCGGCGTATTCAACGGCTGAAGGAAGAAGGGGTGATTCGCGCTCAGGTGACCCTGCTCGACCGCAAGAAGGTCGGTCTGAATACACAGATCTTTGCCGAGGTGAAGCTCAACGCCCACGGGCGGTCCAACTTCGCCGGCTTTACCGAAGCGATCCGTGAATTCCCCGAGGTGCTGGAATGTTACGTGCTGATGGGGTCGGTCGACTTCCTGTTGCGCATTGTCACCCCGGACATCGAAGCTTACGAACGATTCTTCTTCGAAAAGCTGTCGAATGTGCCGGGGATCCAGGAGGTCAACTCGATCGTGGCCTTGTCCGAAATAAAGTCCACGACCAGCCTGCCGTTAGCGCGTTGACGGCGACTTGAGCAGGTGCTTCCAGGCGCGGTTCTGCTCGATCGCACGGGCCTGCTCGACGCGGGCGATCAGCAGTTCGTCGTTCTCTTCCTCGCCCAACGGCTGCTCAGCCAGCTTGTGCAGCTTGTTCAGCTCGCCATAGAGGCGATCCATTTGCGGCACGTCGAGCACCTGGCGGGCGTGGCGCAGCCAGGTCAGCAGGGTTTCGATGCGTGGCAACTGCTCGCCAAGGTCTTCCGGCTGCTGCACATAACGCTCTTGCAGCTTCAGCGCGCGGGCTTCTTCGCCGACCAGGTGTTGCAGCCAGTTGGCCAGCTGCGCCTTGCCCTGGCGTTCGCCACGGCCTTTGCGCTCGACGGTCCAGGCGCGGGCCAGCAGCCAGCGTGAGGTTTCCAGCGAGAACTGGCCCCAGCGTGGGTCTTCCAGCTCTTCGCTGAACTGCTCGGGCGCGGCGCGGCGGACGTCTTCGTCGTCGTTACCGGCCTGTACCAGCGGGCGCCAGTCTTCCAGCAGCGCGTCGAGGCTGGCGCGCAGGACGCTGGTGGTCGCGCGCGGCGCGGCCTGGCCCATGCTGCCGGCCAGGGCGCGCAGCTCGCTCAGGCACTGCACCCAGTCCTGCAGCAGGCGCCAGTGGCCGCTGTGGCGGTACTGCTCGGCCAGCCGTTGGCTGCTCGCCAGCAACTGCCAGGCCAGGGCGGTGAAGGCATCGTCGACCGGCATTTCGGCGTCGAGCTCGGCGCTCGGCAGGTCCAGCTCGTAGCTGTCTGGCTCAAGCAGGCGATAGCCGCGCTCGGCCTTGCTGATGTCGCAGGGCATCAAGGGCAGGCTCGCGGCCAGCTCGGCGGCCAGTTCCAGCAGGGCTTCGGCGGAACCTTCGCGCAGCTCAAGCTCCAGCTCGCAGATTTCTTCCTTGCGCTTGCCAGCGATGACAAAGCCTTGGTCCAGCGCTGCTTCGATAACCACTTTGGCCTTGCCGCGGCCCCAGGAGATCTCGGCGAACTCGCGGGTGAAGTCGGTGGTGAACAGCGGTTTGATGGTCTTTTTGTCGAGCTCGGCGAGTTGCTCGGGCCAGCAGCTGGCGTCGAGTTTTTTCAGGTCGAGCTTGGCTTTTTCCAGCGGCCACTCGAATTCGTTGCGCTCAGACAGGCCTGCGACGCTCTGGCCACGGCACTTGAGGGTCTGGATGACGGCATCGCCATCGCGGCGTAGACGCAGGGCGACACGCGCGGCGGACAGCTCACGCTCAGGGGTGTCGAAGTACTGGTTGAGCAGTTCGCGGGTCTGCCAGCCGGACTTGTTGCGCTTCTTCAGCAGGGGGTGCTCACGAAGGGCGGTGAGAGTCTCGCGGCTGGCGCGGAGTTTGAGTTCGGTTTCTTTGTGCATCGCGGGCTCGAAGGAGGGGCATCGTTGCAAGGCAGTCTACAGCAGTCAGCCGTGCTGCTGTGATCCGACTGGTCGGTTGCCCCGGTGCAGCGGCCTTGCGCCGTCTACGTCAGGCGTTGTTATGATGGGCCGACGTTTTCGAGGAATCCGCGCATGCCGTTGCCATCGCTGAAAGACCAGTTCGCCGCCCTGATCGCCGCGCCATCGGTCAGTTGCACCCAGCCCGCACTGGATCAGTCCAACCGTGTGGTAATCGACTTGCTCGCCGGTTGGCTGGCTGACCTTGGCTTCACATGCGATATCCAGCAGGTCACCCCCGGCAAGTTCAACCTGCTGGCCAGCCGCGGCACGGGCCCTGGCGGGCTGATTCTGGCTGGCCACAGCGACACGGTGCCGTTCGACGAGCAGTTGTGGCAGAGCGACCCGCTGAAACTGACCGAGGTGGGCGATCGCTGGGTTGGGCTGGGTAGTTGCGACATGAAAGGTTTCTTCGCGCTGGTGATCGAGGCCGTGCTGCCGCTGCTCGAACATGACTTCAAACAACCCCTGCTGATCCTTGCTACGTGCGACGAAGAAAGCTCGATGTCCGGCGCCCGCGCCCTGGCCGAGGCCGGTCAGCCGCTTGGCCGCGCAGCGGTGATCGGCGAGCCGACCGGGCTCAGGCCGATTCGCCTGCACAAGGGCATCATGATGGAACGCATCGATATTCTCGGCCGCAGCGGCCATTCGTCAGACCCAAGCCTGGGCCACAGTGCGATGGAAGCGATGCACGCGGTGATGGCCGAGATGATCGGCCTGCGCCAGCAATGGCAGCAGACCTACAGCAACCCGCAGTTCACCGTGCCGACGCCAACGCTGAACTTTGGCTGCATTCACGGTGGCGACAACCCCAACCGGATCTGCGGCCAGTGCGCGCTCGAGTTCGACCTGCGGCCATTGCCCGGGATGGACCCGGAGCAGCTGCGCGCGGCCATTCGTGCCAAGCTGGTGCCGCTGGCCGAGCAGCATCAGGTGAGCATCGACTACAAACCGTTGTTTCCTGAGGTGGCGCCGTTCGAGCAGGCCGCCGACAGCGAGCTGGTACGTGTGGCCGAGCGCTTGACCGGGCACCGCGCCGAAGCGGTGGCCTTCGCCACCGAGGCGCCGTACCTGCAACAGCTGGGCTGCGAGACCATTGTGCTTGGGCCGGGCGACATCGCCTGTGCTCACCAGCCCGGCGAATACCTTGAAATGTCACGTATCGAGCCTACCGTGCGTCTATTGCGTGACCTGATCAGGCACTATTGCCTGAGCTAAACGTCCATTGAGCTGATTCGTTCCTGCCTAGAGGAGAGTGCGCGTGACCGCAAGCCTGTTCCGACGATGACCTCGCACCGTTGTGCGTCTTGACCGTTCTCCGTCCACTTAGCCACAGGCCCTGTCATGCCCGATTACGTAACCTGGCTCCGCCACGCTTCGCCGTACGTCAATGCTCACCGTGACTGCACCTTCGTCGTCATGCTGCCCGGCGACGGCGTCGATCACCCCAACTTTGGCAATATCGTCCACGACCTGGTGCTGCTGCACAGCCTTGGCGTACGCCTGGTGCTGGTGCACGGCTCGCGCCCGCAGATCGAAAGCCGCCTGGCCGCCCGTGGCCTGACCCCGCATTACCACCACGGCATGCGCATTACCGATGCCGCCACCCTGGACTGCGTGATCGACGCGGTCGGCGCCTTGCGCGTGGCAATCGAGGCGCGCCTGTCGATGGACATGGCCTCCTCGCCAATGCAGGGCGCACGACTGCGCGTGGCGTCCGGCAACCTGGTCACTGCACGGCCGATCGGCGTGCTCGAAGGGGTCGACTACCACCACACCGGTGAAGTCCGCCGTATCGACCGCAAGGGCATCAATCGCCTGCTCGACGAACGCTCGATCGTGCTGCTGTCGCCGCTGGGCTACTCGCCGACCGGCGAGATCTTCAATCTGGCCTGCGAAGACGTCGCCACCCGCGCTGCTATCGAACTGGCCGCCGACAAACTGCTGCTGTTTGGCGCCGAACCCGGCCTGCTCGATGAAAACGGCCGGCTGGTGCGCGAGCTGCGCCCTCAGCAGATCGCGCCGCACCTGGCACGGCTGGGCAGCGACTATCAGGGCGAACTGCTCGATGCCGCCGGCGAGGCGTGCAAGGGCGGCGTGGCGCGTAGCCATATCGTCAGTTATGCCGAAGACGGTGCGCTACTCACCGAGCTGTTCACCCGCGACGGCGGCGGCACCTTGGTGGCGCAGGAGCAGTTCGAGATCGTCCGTGAGGCGAGCATCGAAGACGTCGGTGGTTTGCTTGAGCTGATCAGCCCGCTGGAAGAGCAGGGCATTCTCGTGCGCCGTTCGCGCGAGGTGTTGGAGCGTGAGATCGAGCAGTTCAGTGTGGTCGAGCGCGACGGTCTGATCATCGCCTGTGCGGCGTTGTACCCGATTGCCGATTCGTCGGCGGGGGAGCTGGCGTGCCTGGCGGTCAACCCGGAGTACCGCCACGGCGGCCGTGGCGATGACCTGCTCGAGCGGATCGAATCGCGGGCGCGTACGCTCGGGCTGAAGACCCTGTTCGTGCTGACCACGCGGACTGCGCACTGGTTTCGCGAACGCGGCTTCGAGCCCAGTGGCGTCGAGCGGCTGCCGGCGGCGCGGGCTTCGCTGTACAACTTCCAGCGCAACTCGAAGATCTTCGAGAAGACCCTGTAAACCTCACGCCACAATGAAAAACGCCGTCTGATCAGACGGCGTTTTCATTTACACGGTGTGCAGATACCAGTTGTACTCGAGGTCGGAGATCGAGTGCTCGAACTCCTCCAGCTCGCTTTCCTTGCACGCGACAAAGATGTCGATGTACTTCGGATCGATGTACTTGTTCAGCACTTCGCTGTCGTCCAGCTCGCGCAGGGCATCGCGCAGGTTGTTCGGCAGGCTCTGATCAAGCTGCTCGTACGAGTTGCCTTCGATCGCCGGGCCCGGTTCGATCTTGTTGGTCAGGCCGTGGTGCACGCCTGCCAGCACCGCTGCCATCATCAAGTACGGGTTGGCGTCGGCGCCTGCTACACGGTGCTCCAGGCGGACCGAGTCGGGCGAGCCGGTCGGCACGCGCACGGCGACGGTACGGTTGTCCAGGCCCCAGCTCTGTGCGTTGGGCACGTAGAACTGCGAACCGAAGCGGCGGTACGAATTGACGTTCGGGCACAGGAACGCCATCGACGCGGGCAGGGTCTCGAGCACACCGCCGACTGCGTGGCGTAACGCGGCGTTCTGCTCGGGATCCTCGCTGGTGAAGATGTTGTGGCCATCTTTATCCAGGATCGAGATGTGCACATGCAGGCCATTGCCAGCCTGGCCGGGGTACGGCTTGGCCATGAACGTGGTGTCCATTTCATGGTCGTAGGCAATGTTCTTGATCAGACGCTTGAGCAGCACTGCATAGTCGCAGGCCTTGAGCGCATCAGGCACATGGTGCAGGTTGACTTCGAACTGCGCCGGGGCGCTTTCCTTGACGATGGCGTCAGCCGGGATGCCTTGCTCTTTGGCACCTTCAAGGATGTCCTGCAGGCAGTCGGCGTATTCGTCGAGGTCGTCGATCAGGTAGACCTGAGTCGACTGCGGGCGTTTGCCCGAGATCGGCGAGCGCGGCGGCTGTGGACGGCCGTTCACGTTTTCCTGGTCGATCAGGTAGAACTCGAGTTCGAATGCGGCGCAGATGGTCAGGCCCATGTCGTCGAACTTGCTCACGACCTGGCGCAGCACTTCACGTGGATCGGCGAAGAACGGCTCGCCTTCGATCTCGTGCATGGTCATCAGCAGCTGAGCTGTAGGGCGCTTCTGCCACGGCTCGTTGCACAGGGTGTCAGGGATTGGGTAGCAGATGCGGTCCGCATCGCCGATGTCCAGACCCAGGCCCGTGCTTTCAACGGTCGAGCCGTTGATGTCGAGGGCGAAGAGGGAGGCCGGCAGGTTGATGCCTTTCTCGTAAACCTTGTGGAGGCTGGTGCGCTCAATGCGCTTGCCGCGCACCACACCATTCATATCTGCAATCAGAAGGTCAACGTAGAGAACCTCAGGATGTTCCTTAAGGAACGCGTTCGCTTCGTTAAGCTGAACGGCACGCGGGGGTACCGACATGATGCAACACCTTTGTTGTTAAAAATATCAATCAAGGGGGGCTTGCAGTTCCAGTCAATCGGAAACGCAAACCGAAGTCAAGCCAACCCCTTAACGCCCTGAAATGGCACATCTACGGCAGATTTGCTGCATATCGGGGCGAAGCATTATCCGCTATTTAAGCCGAAAAGGGTTATCTCGGCCTGCCTGTCTTTTATTTTTTACGGAGGTGTTGTGTAAAAAAATGAACAAGGCTAAGCTCGGTCGCAACCCAAAACACAATAATACGAGGGTCATATGGTCCGCTTGTCGCGACCTGCAGGTGCTGTCTGTGCAGTGCTTTCAGGGACTCAATCCGTCCGCCGCAAGGGCAACGCTCAGCCATTTGCTGAGGCTGATGCTCTGGCCGCAATAATTGACGGTCGCCCCGGTCCATACGCCTTACGTCGCAGTCTGCTGCACCCCCTTCGCTTGTTCTGCCCTGTGAATGCTTCAAGGAATCCCGCCGTCGGCGTGGTTCCGATGACGTCCTGTGCGCGCAGTTTTGCAATGCCCGGCTACTCCATCCAGAATCAAGGCGCGGGTCTGCTGCGGCCCTTGCGCCGAGCCGGCTACCGCCTTGATCGACGCCCGACGTCAGCACTGCCCGAGCTATCCCGACCGGGCCACCTTACCTCCTGAGGTATTTATGAGTAACAACCTCGACCAGCTCACCGATTGGTTGAAAGAACACAAGATCACCGAAGTGGAATGCATGATCAGCGACCTGACCGGCATCACCCGCGGCAAGATCTCGCCGACCAACAAGTTTATCGCCGAAAAGGGCATGCGCCTGCCTGAGAGCGTGCTGCTGCAGACCGTGACCGGCGACTATGTCGACGATGACATCTATTACGAACTGCTCGACCCGGCCGACATCGACATGATCTGCCGACCTGACGAGAACGCGGTGTTTCTCGTGCCTTGGGCCATCGAGCCAACTGCTCAGGTGATTCACGACACCTACGACAAAAAGGGCAACCCGATCGAGCTGTCGCCGCGCAACGTATTGAAGAAAGTGCTCAAGCTCTACAGCGACAAGGGCTGGCAGCCAATCGTCGCGCCGGAGATGGAGTTCTACCTGACCAAGCGCAGCGAAGACCCGGACTTCCCGCTGCAGCCGCCGGTAGGCCGCTCGGGCCGCCCGGAAACCGGCCGCCAGTCGTTCTCGATCGAAGCCGCCAACGAATTCGACCCGCTGTTCGAAGACGTCTATGACTGGTGCGAACTGCAGCAGCTGGACCTCGACACGCTGATCCACGAAGACGGCACGGCGCAGATGGAGATCAACTTCCGTCACGGTGATGCACTGCACCTGGCCGACCAGATACTGGTGTTCAAACGGACCATGCGCGAGGCTGCGCTCAAGCACAACGTTGCCGCCACCTTCATGGCCAAGCCAATGACCGGCGAGCCGGGCAGCGCCATGCACCTGCACCAGAGCGTGGTCGACATGCAGACCGGCAAGAACATCTTTGCCAATGCCGACGGCAGCATGAGCGCGCTGTTCCTCAACCACATCGGCGGGCTGCAGAAGTTCATCCCGTATGTGTTGCCGCTGTTCGCCCCCAACGTCAACTCATTCCGCCGCTTCCTGCCCGACACCTCGGCGCCGGTCAACGTCGAGTGGGGTGAAGAAAACCGCACCGTCGGCCTGCGTGTGCCGGATGCCGGGCCGCAGAACCGCCGAGTCGAGAACCGTCTGCCAGGCGCCGATGCCAACCCGTACCTGGCCATCGCTGCCAGCCTGCTGTGTGGCTACATCGGCATGATCCAGGCCATCGAACCAAGCGCTCCGGTGCAGGGCCGTGGCTACGAGCGGCGCAACCTGCGTCTGCCGCTGACCCTGGAAGATGCACTGGAACGCATGGAGAACTGCCATGAGCTGGAGCAGTACCTGGGCAAGAAATTCATCGCCGGCTACGTCGCCACCAAGCGCGCCGAGCATGAAAACTTCAAACGCGTGATCAGCTCCTGGGAACGTGAATTCCTGCTGTTTGCCGTCTGAACCAAACCCGGCCCGCAGGAGCGCGGCTGTCGCACAACGGAGAAGCACATGAGCGTCAACAACCCGCAAACCCGTGACTGGCAAACCCTCAGCGGTGAGCACCACCTGGCACCTTTCAGCGACTACAAACAGCTGAAGGAGAAGGGCCCGCGCATCATCACCAAGGCTGAGGGCGTGCACCTGTGGGACAGCGAGGGTCACAAGATCCTCGACGGCATGGCCGGGCTGTGGTGCGTTGCGGTCGGTTACGGGCGTGAAGAGCTGGTGCAGGCGGCAGAGAAGCAGATGCGCGAGCTGCCGTACTACAACCTGTTCTTTCAGACCGCCCACCCGCCGGCGCTGGAGCTGGCCAAGGCGATCAGCGACGTGGCCCCGGCGGGCATGACTCATGTGTTTTTCACCGGCTCCGGCTCAGAAGGCAACGACACCGTGCTGCGCATGGTTCGCCATTACTGGGCGCTCAAGGGCAAGCCGCACAAGCAGACCATCATTGGTCGCATCAACGGCTATCATGGCTCGACCGTGGCCGGTGCCAGCCTGGGCGGCATGAGTGGCATGCACGAGCAGGGCGGCTTGCCGATCCCGGGCATCGTGCATATTCCTCAGCCGTATTGGTTCGGTGAGGGCGGTGACATGAGCCCGGACGCCTTCGGTGTGTGGGCGGCCGAGCAGCTGGAACAGAAGATTCTCGAAGTCGGCGAAGACAATGTTGCGGCGTTTATCGCCGAGCCGATCCAGGGTGCTGGCGGGGTGATCATTCCACCAGAAACCTACTGGCCGAAGATCAAGGAGATCCTCGCCAAATACGACATCCTGTTCGTTGCCGATGAAGTGATCTGCGGTTTCGGCCGCACCGGCGAGTGGTTCGGTTCGGACTACTACGACCTCAAGCCTGACCTGATGACCATCGCCAAGGGGCTGACTTCCGGTTACATCCCCATGGGCGGTGTGATCGTGCGTGACAAGGTGGCCCAGGCACTCAGCGAAGGCGGCGATTTCAACCACGGTTTCACCTACTCCGGGCACCCGGTGGCGGCTGCGGTCGGCCTGGAAAACCTGCGCCTGCTGCGCGATGAGCACATCGTCGAACGCGCCAGGACAGAAGCGGCACCGTATTTGCAAAAGCGTTTGCGTGAGCTGCAGGACCACCCATTGGTAGGCGAAGTGCGCGGCCTTGGCCTGCTCGGCGCGATCGAGCTGGTCAAGGACAAGGCAACTCGCAGCCGTTATGAGGGCAAGGGCGTCGGCATGATCTGCCGTAACTTCTGCTTCGACAATGGCCTGATCATGCGCGCCGTGGGCGACACCATGATCATCGCGCCGCCGCTGGTGATCTCCCATGCCGAGATCGACGAACTGGTCGAAAAAGCGCGCAAGTGCCTGGATTTGACCTATGAAGCGGTGAAATGAGCGCCTGCTACGCTAGCGTTGTGACATTAAGCGGTTACAAGGGTCTGCTGTTGTTGATACAGCGCCTTGTAACTTGCCAGACTAGCGACTGATTCAGTCGCCCAGCGCTTGCACCATGGGACCTGGCTGCTGAACAGATGGCTTGATAATAAATTCTGGAGCATTACGCATGAAGAAAATGGGCAAGACGTTGCTGGCCGCCGCCCTCATGGGTGCCATGGCTACCGCAGTTCAGGCTGACGACAAAGTACTCCACGTCTACAACTGGTCGGACTACATTGCCCCGGATACCGTGGCCAAGTTCGAAAAGCAGACCGGCATCAAAGTGGTCTACGACGTGTTTGACAGCAACGAGACCCTCGAGGCCAAGCTGCTGGCAGGCAAGTCTGGCTACGACATCGTCGTACCGTCGAACAACTTCCTCGCCAAACAGATCAAGGCCGGCGTCTATCAGGAGCTGGATCGCTCCAAGCTGCCCAACTGGAAAAATCTCGACGAAGACCTGCTCAAGGCCGTTGGCGATGCCAGCGACGAAGGCAACAAGCACGCCTTCCCGTACATGTGGGGTTCGATCGGTATCGGCTACAACCCGGAGAAGGTCAAGGCCGCGCTGGGCGTGGACAAGATCGACTCGTGGGACACCGTGTTCAAGCCAGAGAACATGGCCAAGCTCAAGAGCTGCGGCGTGACCTTCCTCGACGCGCCGACCGAAATGATCCCGGCCGCCTTGCACTACCTGGGCAAGCCGACCAACAGCAAAGACAAGGCTGACCTGAAAGCAGCCGAAGACCTGTTCATGAAGATCCGCCCATCGGTGGCGTACTTCCACTCGTCCAAGTACATCTCCGACCTTGCCAACGGCAACATCTGTGTTGCAGTCGGCTACTCGGGTGACCTCGAACAGTCCAAAGCCCGTGCTCACGAGGCTGGCGACAAGGTCAAGCTGGCGTACACCATTCCCAAGGAAGGTGCCGGCACCTTCTACGACATGGTCGCCATCCCCAAGGATGCCAGCAACCTCGACGCTGCCTATCAGTTCATGAACTACCTGCTGCAGCCTGAAGTCATGGCCGAGATCACCAACGCCGTGCGCTTCCCGAACGGCAACAAGGCGGCGACTGCCCTGGTCGACAAGGACATCACCAGCGACCCGGCCATCTACCCGTCGGATGCGGTGAAGAAACAGCTGTACGCAATCAGCGATCTCGATGCAGGCACCCTGCGTCTGATCACCCGCAGCTGGACCAAGATCAAGTCGGGCAAGTAAGCCTGAGTGAAAGCCTCTGGGCCGCGGTTTTCGGCCCGGAGGCGCACTGCGACGAATAAGTTTGCCGCAGCGTTCCTGCAAGGGTAAGTTGCGCGCCGGTTTTGCCAGTCTGGCGGCGCCTTTATCACTGACGGCTACCGTCACCGAATGCACTGTTTGCCAAGGAGCATCCACTTGTCTAAATCTGTACTTCGCAAGGCCTTGCTGGCCGGAGCGGGCCTGACGCTGGCATGCAGCGTCCAAGCGGCGCCTACGGTGCATCTGTACAACTGGTCGGACTACATCGGGCCAACCACCCTCGCCGATTTCGAGAAAGAAACCGGGATCAAACCGGTGCAGGACGTTTTCGACTCCAACGAAACCCTGGAAGGCAAGCTGCTCGCCGGTCGTACCGGCTATGACGTGGTCGTGCCGTCCAACCATTTCCTCGGCAAGCAGATCAAGGCGGGCGCATTCCAGAAGCTCGACCGCAGTCTGCTGCCCAACTATGCCAACCTCGACCCGGCGCTGATGAAGCGCCTGGAGAAGAACGACCCTGGCAACCTCTATGCCGTGCCGTATCTGTGGGGCACCAATGGCATCGGTTACAACGTCGACAAGGTCAAGGCCGTGCTCGGCGTCGACAGCATCGACTCGTGGGCAGTGCTGTTCGAACCGGAAAACATGAAGAAGCTGTCCAAATGCGGTGTGGCCTTCCTCGATTCGGCTGACGAAATGCTGCCCGCGGTGCTCAACTACATGGGCCTCGATCCCAACAGCAGCAACCCCAAGGATTACGCCGCCGCCGAGAAAAAGCTGCTGGCCGTGCGCCCTTACGTGACCTACTTCCATTCCTCCAAATACATCACCGACCTGGCCAACGGCGACATCTGCGTGGCCGCCGGTTTCTCCGGTGATGTGTTCCAGGCCAAGGCCCGTGCTGAAGAAGCGAAGAAGGGCGTCAACCTGGCCTACGCGATTCCCAAGGAAGGCGGCAACCTCTGGTTCGATGTACTGGCGATTCCGGCCGACTCGAAAAACAGCAAAGAGGCCCACGCTTTCATCAACTATCTGCTCAAGCCTGAGGTTATCGCCCAGGTCAGCGATTACGTCGGTTACGCCAACCCGAACCCCAAGGCTGGCGCGCTGATGGACCAGGATGTCAGGAACGACGCCGCGGTTTACCCACCGCAGGAAGTACTGGACAAGATGTTCGTCAACAGCGAGTTGCCGCCCAAGGTGCAACGTTTGATGACCCGCAGCTGGACCAAGGTCAAGTCGGGCAAATAATCATCCAGACCCGCCTCCTTGAGGGCGGGCTTAAAAATCTTGTTGGGAGTTTCACTCATGGCAGTTGCCTCCAGTGCCTATAAGAAAGCCCTCGAGGGTGGCCAGCAACCCAAGCAGGTGCTGGTCAAGATCGACCGGGTCACGAAGAAGTTCGACGAAACAATTGCCGTGGACGATGTGTCCCTGGAAATCCGCAAAGGCGAGATCTTCGCCCTGCTGGGTGGCTCCGGCTCCGGTAAATCGACCCTGCTGCGCATGCTGGCCGGGTTCGAGCGGCCGAGCGAAGGGCGCATCTATCTGGATGGCGTCGACATCACCGACATGCCGCCGTACGAGCGGCCGATCAACATGATGTTCCAGTCCTACGCCTTGTTCCCGCACATGACCGTGGCGCAGAACATCGCCTTCGGCCTGCAGCAGGACAAGATGCCCAAGGCCGAGATCGACGCCCGCGTGGACGAGATGCTCAAGCTGGTGCACATGACCCAGTACGCCAAGCGCAAGCCGCATCAGCTGTCCGGTGGCCAACGCCAGCGGGTGGCGCTGGCGCGCTCGCTGGCCAAGCGGCCGAAATTGCTGCTGCTCGATGAGCCGATGGGCGCGCTGGACAAAAAGCTGCGCTCGCAGATGCAGCTGGAACTGGTGCAGATCATCGAGCGGGTCGGCGTGACCTGCGTGATGGTGACCCACGACCAGGAAGAAGCCATGACCATGGCCGAGCGCATCGCCATCATGCACCTGGGCTGGATCGCTCAGATCGGCTCGCCGATCGACATCTACGAAACCCCCACCAGCCGCCTGGTGTGTGAGTTCATCGGCAACGTCAACCTGTTCGAAGGGCAGGTGGTCGACGACGCCGAGGGCCACGCGCTGATCGCCAGCCCCGAGCTTGAGCGCAATATCTACGTCGGCCACGGTGTTTCCACCTCGGTCGAGGACAAGAGCATCCTCTACGCGCTGCGTCCAGAGAAGATGCTGGTCACCACCGAGCAGCCGAGCTACGAATACAACTGGTCGCGCGGCAAGGTGCATGACATCGCCTACCTGGGCGGCCACTCGGTGTTCTACGTCGAGCTGCCGAGCGGCAAGATCGTCCAGTCGTTCGTGGCCAACGCCGAGCGCCAGGGCACCCGCCCGACCTGGGGCGACGAAGTCTACGTGTGGTGGGAAGACGACAGCGGCGTGGTACTGCGCTCATGAAAATCCGCAAGCTCAAGCGAGCCTTCCAGCGGCTGGTCCCGGAGGGACGGCACCTGGTGATCGGCGTGCCGTTCATCTGGCTGTTCCTGTTCTTCATGCTGCCGTTCTTCATCGTGTTGAAGATCAGCTTTGCCGAAGCCGACGTGGCGATCCCGCCGTACACCGAGATCTACACCTACGTCGAAGACAAGATTCAGTTGGTGCTCAACCTGGCCAACTATGGGCTGTTGACCGAGGATGAGCTGTATATCTCGGCCTACTTGGGCTCGTTGAAGATGGCCTTCATCAGCACCGTGCTGTGCCTGCTGATCGGTTATCCGATGGCCTATGCCATCGCCAACGCGCGCAAGGAAAGCCAGACGGTTTTGCTGCTGCTGATCATGATGCCGACCTGGACCGCGATCCTGATCCGGGTCTACGCCTGGATGGGCATCCTCAGCAACAACGGGCTGCTCAACAGCTTCCTGATGTGGATCGGCCTGATCGATCAGCCACTGCAGATCCTCAACACCAACCTGGCGGTGTATATCGGCGTGGTCTATTCATACCTGCCGTTCATGATCCTGCCGTTGTTCGCCAACCTCGTGAAGCACGACCAGAGCCTGCTGGAAGCCGCTTCGGACCTCGGTTCGAGTACCTTCAACAGCTTCTGGAAGATCACCGTGCCGCTGTCGAAAAACGGCATCATTGCCGGCTGCATGCTGGTGTTCATTCCGGTGGTGGGTGAGTTCGTCATTCCGGAACTGCTCGGCGGCCCGGAAACCCTGATGATCGGTAAAGTGCTGTGGCAGGAATTCTTCAACAACCGTGACTGGCCGGTAGCCTCGGCGCTGGCGGTAGTGATGCTGGCGATCCTGATCGTACCGATCCTGCTGTTCAACCGTAGCCAGGCCAAAGAGATGGAGGGCAGAGCATGAAGCGTTTCAGTTTTTCCAAGCTGATGCTGGTGCTCGGCTTGCTGTTCATCTACCTGCCGATGCTGATCCTGGTGATCTACTCGTTCAACGCCTCCAAGCTGGTAACGGTATGGGGCGGCTGGTCGCTGAAGTGGTACATCGGTCTGCTCGACAACACCCAGCTGATGGGCTCGGTGATGCGCTCGCTGGAGATCGCCTGCTACACCGCGGTCGCCGCGGTGGCGCTGGGTACCCTGGCCGCGTTCGTGCTGACCCGGGTCACCCGCTTCAAGGGCCGCACGCTGTTCGGTGGCCTGGTCACGGCGCCGTTGGTCATGCCCGAGGTGATCACCGGTCTGTCGCTGTTGCTGCTGTTCGTGGCCATGGCGCAGATGATCGGCTGGCCGCAGGAGCGCGGCATCGTCACCATCTGGATCGCCCACACCACGTTCTGCGCAGCCTACGTGGCGGTAGTGGTGTCGGCGCGCCTGCGTGAACTGGACCTGTCGATCGAAGAAGCGGCGATGGACCTCGGTGCCAAGCCGTGGAAGGTGTTCTTCCTGATCACCATCCCGATGATCGCGCCGTCGCTGGCGGCGGGCGGCATGATGTCGTTCGCGTTGTCGCTGGATGACCTGGTACTGGCCAGCTTCGTCTCTGGGCCGGGCTCGACTACCTTGCCGATGGAAGTGTTCTCGGCAGTGCGGCTTGGGGTCAAACCTGAAATCAACGCCGTGGCCAGCCTGATCCTGCTGTCGGTATCGCTGGTGACCTTCATGGTCTGGTACTTCAGCCGCCGCGCTGAAGAGCACCGCCGCAAGGCCATCCAGCAGGCTATTGAGGAGGGTGCAGCGGCAAGCGTTGGCCAGCCTCAGGTACGTCGCCCGGCGCAGACTGCAGCGTCCGTCTGACCTACCTCGGGGGCCGCTTCGCGGCCCTTCGCGGGTAAACCCGCTCCCACAGGCATCGCGATCGTTTCAAGAGCATCGCGGTGCCAGTGGCGGCCCCGATACCGCTCAGCTTTCAATGGCGTGTGAGTGATCCGTACTTGCTGGGTCGCCTCATTTTCATGAGTTCCTCAGAACCCTGTAGGAGCGGGTTTACCCGCGAAGGCCACGACACGGAATTACTGCCAGACCGTATCCCAATGCGGGTAATCGCCAATGCTGTCGACAAGCTTGGCCCGTACTGGGTTCTCAACGATATACGTCGCTACACTGCGCATGCTTTCTTCCCTACGCAGCGCCCGATCCTGATACCCGGCTTGCCAAACCGGCCCATAGCGAACGCCGGCCTTGTGCAAGGCAAGACTGGATCTCGACTTGAACCTGCGCATCAAAGTCCCCAGCGTCACCGACTTCAATTCGATCAGCCAATGCACATGATCTGGCATCACCACCCAGGCCAACGACTGGCAGTCCTGTTCCTGATCTGACAAACGCAGCTGCTGCACAACGATGCGTGCTGTGTGTAATTGACCAAACAGCGCTTCACGCTGATGAGTGACCGTGGTCAGTAAATAACGCCTGCCAGGCTCGGACCAGCGGCCACGGCGCAGCAGGTAGGATTCGGCGAATGTCATGGTTCTTCCTTGAGTTTGACGCCCTCTTGAACCGTAGCCGTTGCCGCATGGAGAACGCGGTGCTTCTCGTTTCCGGGTATGACATTCGCGACTCTTTACAGGATCAGTCAGGCTGACTGACCCCTATCAGTGCCGATTGCGGAACCCTGATCTACGCTAACAGTCGCATCCCTCGAACCATTCGCGCGCAAGCAAGGAGCACGCATGCCGTTGAGGCGCCTATTGTCGGTCGCTTGCCTGGGTTATTTGTCGCTATTGGTGGGTTGCAAAGAAGAAATTGCCCCGCCGGAACTGCCCAGAGTAGGTGTACAGCAAGTCCAGACCACAGATTTTGCCGCCAACGTGACCCTTACCGGTGACGTGCAGGCGCGTGTGCAGACCGACCTGTCTTTCAGGGTCGGCGGCAAGATCATCTCGCGCAGCGTCGACGTCGGCGATCACGTCAAGGCCAACCAGGTGCTGGCGCGGCTCGATCCCAAGGACCTGCAGAACAACGTCGACTCGGCCAAGGCCGAGGTATTTGCTGCGCAGGCGCGGGTAACCCAGACCAGCGCAGCCTTCGTTCGTCAGCAGAAACTGCTGCCCAAGGGCTACACCAGCCGCAGCGAATATGATTCTGCCGAGGCGGCGCTGCGCGGCAATCAAAGTGCTTTGAAGGCTGCTCAGGCGCAGTTGGCCAATGCCAGGGAGCAACTGAGCTACACCGCGCTGGTTGCCGACGCCGATGGCGTCATCACCTCGCGCCAGGCCGAGGTTGGCCAGGTGGTGCAGGCGACCATGCCGATCTTTGGCCTGGCCGTGGACGGTGATCGCGATGCGGTCTTCAACGTCTACGAATCGCTGCTGATGGCGCCGCCCAGCGACGCGCCAGTGATCGTGAAGCTGCTCGACAATCCGCAGGTGCAGGCGCAGGGCCAGGTGCGCGAAGTGACCCCGACGGTGTCCGCCGACAGCGGCACGGTGCAGATCAAGGTCGCCCTGCAGAGTGTGCCCGCCGGCATGCAACTCGGCTCGCCTGTCACTGCCAGCGGCCGCACCCAGGGCCGGCCGAGCATCGAACTGCCGTGGTCGGCCTTGACCAAGGCGCTCAAGGAGCCGGCAGTGTGGGTGGTCGGCGAGGGCGACAAGGTTGAACTGCGCCCAGTCCAGGTCGGCCGCTATCTCACCGGCAGAGTGGTGATTGCCGATGGCGTCAAAGGCGGCGAGACCGTGGTGGTCAGCGGCGGGCAGCTGTTGCACCCCGGTATGCAGGTCGAGAAAGTCAACGCCAAGGACGGAGGCGCCGCGCCATGAAAGCAGTGCTGCTGATACTCTGCTCGGCTGCGCTGCTGGGCGGCTGTGGCAAGGACGAGGAGGCTGCCGAACCGGTTCGCCCGGTGCTGTCGACCGTGGTCCAGCCGCAGGTTCAGGCGCAGTTGGGGCGCTTCGCCGGGACGATCCAGGCCCGCTATGAAAGCACCCTGGGCTTTCGCGTGTCAGGACGGATCGCCCGGCGCTGGCTCGATGTCGGCGCCCAGGTCAAACCGGGCGATATCCTCGCCACCCTCGACCCGACCGATCAACAGAACCAGTTGCGTGCCGCCGAGGGCGACCTGGCGCGGGTCCAGGCGCAGTGGATCAATGCCCAGGCCAATGCCCGTCGCCAGCAGCAGCTGTACGACCGCGGCGTTGGCGCCCAGGCGCAACTGGACATCGCCCAGACCGACTTGAAAACCACCGGTGCCTCGCTCGAACAAGCGCGCGCCGCAGTCAGCCAGGCCCGCGACCAGCTCGACTACAGCACCCTGCGCAGCGACAACGCCGCGGTGGTTACCGCCTGGCGTGCCGAGGCCGGGCAAACCGTCAGTGCTGGCCAGGAAGTGGTCACGCTGGCCCGCCCCGACGTCAAAGAGGCGGTCATCGACCTGCCAATCGGCCTGGCCGAACAATTGAGCAAAGACCTGACTTTCACTGTTGCCGCGCAGCTCGACCCTGCGGTCAATACCACCGCGACCCTGCGCGAGCTGGAGCCGCAAGCCGACGCCACCACCCGCACCCGGCGTGCGCGTTTGACCCTGGCCAGTACCCCCGCAGCGTTCCACCTGGGCACGGCGATCAGCGTCAACCTGTCCTCGGCGGTCACCCCGCGTAGCGAGTTGCCGCTGAGCGCCTTGCTCGAACGCGACGGCAAGACCCAGGTGTGGGTCCTCGACACTCAACAAAAGACCGTGGCCCTGCGCGACGTGACCCTGATCGACCGCACCGCCAGCAGCATCGTCGTGGCCTCCGGCGTGCAGCCGGGCGAGCGCGTGGTGACTGCCGGCGTGAACAGCTTGAAGCCCGGCCAGCCGGTCAGCTTTGACGAGGATGCGCAATGAAAGGAAGCTTCAACCTGTCCGAATGGGCGCTCAAGCATCAGTCCTTTGTCTGGTACCTGATGTTCGTCAGTGTACTGATGGGGGTGTTCTCCTACTTCAACCTGGGCCGTGAAGAAGACCCGTCGTTCACCATCAAGACCATGGTCATCCAGACCCGCTGGCCCGGCGCGACCCAGGACGAGACGCTCAATCAGGTCACTGACCGCATCGAGAAAAAGCTCGAAGAGCTGGACTCGCTCGATTACGTCAAAAGCTATACCCGCCCCGGTGAGTCGACGGTCTATGTGTATCTGCGCGATACCACCAAGGCGCCGGATATCCCGGCCATTTGGTACCAGGTGCGCAAGAAGATCGACGACATTCGCGGCCAGTTCCCCAAAGGTATTCAGGGCCCGGCGTTCAACGATGAATTCGGCGACGTTTACGGCACCATCTATGCCTTCACCGCCGATGGCCTGAGCCAGCGGCAACTGCGCGATTACGTCGAGCAGGCCCGCGCCGAAGCCCGCGAAGTGCCTAACATCGGCAAGATCGAGCTGTTTGGCGTGCAGGACGAAGTGCTCTACCTGAACTTCTCGACGCGCAAACTGGCGGCGCTGGGGATCGACCAGCGCCAGGTCATGCAGGCTCTGCAAGCCCAGAACGCCGTTACCCCAGCGGGGGTGATCGAGGCCGGCCCTGAGAGGATTTCGGTGCGCACCAGCGGCCAGTTCAGCTCCGAGAAAGACCTCGAGGGCGTCAACCTGCGGATCAATGATCGCTTCTTCCGCCTGGCCGACATCGCCAATATCCAGCGCGGCTACACCGACCCGCCTGCACCGATGTTCCGTTACAACGGCCAGCCGGCGATTGGCCTGGCCATTGGCATGAAAGCCGGCGGCAACATCCAGGCGTTCGGCGCCGAGATGAAAGCCAAGATGGACCAGATCATCACCAACCTGCCGGTCGGGGTTGGTGTGCACACCGTGTCGGATCAGGCCGTGGTAGTGAAGAAGGCAGTTGGCGGCTTCACCAGTGCCTTGTTCGAGGCGGTGCTGATCGTGTTGGCGGTAAGCTTCGTCAGCCTCGGCGTGCGCGCCGGGCTGGTGGTGGCGTGCTCGATCCCGTTGGTGCTGGCGATGGTGTTCCTGTTCATGGAATACAGCGGCATCACCATGCAGCGGATCTCGCTGGGTGCCCTGATCATCGCCCTCGGCCTGCTGGTGGATGACGCGATGATCACCGTCGAGGTGATGGTCACGCGCCTGGAAATGGGCGAAACCAAGGAGCAGGCGGCGACCTTTGCCTATACCTCGACGGCCTTCCCGATGCTGACCGGCACCCTGGTCACGGTGGCCGGCTTTGTGCCCATCGGGCTCAACGCCAGCTCTGCCGGCGAGTACACCTTCACCCTGTTCGCGGTGATCGCAGTGGCGTTGATCGTGTCGTGGGTGGTGGCGGTTTTCTTCGCCCCGGTACTCGGCGTGCATATCCTCAAGGCCAACAAGGTCAAGGAACACGAAGCCAAGACCGGCCGCGTCGGTCGTGCCTTCGAGCATGGTTTGCTGTGGTGCATGCGCAACCGCTGGTGGACGATCATCGGCACGGTGCTGATCTTCGCTCTGGCGCTGTTTTCGATGCGCTTTGTGCAGAACCAGTTCTTCCCGTCATCGGACCGCCCGGAAATCCTGGTCGACCTCAACCTGCCGCAAAACGCCTCGATCGAGGAGACCCAGAAGGTGGTCGATCGGCTTGAAGCGAAGATCAAGGACGACCCCGATCTGGTGCACTGGAGCAGTTACATCGGCCAGGGCGCGATCCGTTTCTACCTGCCGCTCGATCAGCAGCTGCAGAACCCGTACTACGCCCAGCTGGTGATCGTCAGCAAAGGCCTGGAGGAGCGTGCCGGGCTGATGGACCGGCTGCGCAAGCTGCTGCGCGAAGACTTCGTCGGCATTGGCAGCAATGTTCAGTCGCTGGAGATGGGCCCGCCGGTGGGCAGGCCAATCCAGTACCGGATCAGCGGCAAGGACATCGACCTGGTACGCAAGCACGCGATCGACCTGGCGACCCTGCTCGACAGCAATCAGCACATAGGCGAGATGATCTTCGACTGGAACGAGCCGGGCAAAGTCCTGCGGGTCGAGATCGCTCAGGACAAGGCGCGTCAGTTGGGATTGTCGTCCGAAGACGTCGCCAATGTGATGAACAGCATTGTCAGCGGCGTGCCGATCACCCAGGTCAACGACAGCATCTACCTGGTCGACGTGATCGCCCGCGCCGAAGACAGCGAGCGCGGCTCGCCCGATACCTTGCAGAACCTGCAGATACTGACTCCCAACGGCACCTCGATCCCGCTGCTGTCGATTGCCACGGTGCGCTACGAGCTGGAGCAGCCGCTGGTGTGGCGCCGCGATCGCAAGCCGACCATCACCATCAAGGCCTCGGTCAACGGCGATATCCAGCCGACCGACCTGGTCAAACAGCTCAAACCGGATATCGAAGAGTTCGCCAGCAAGTTGCCGCCGGGCTACGAAGTGGCCACCGGCGGTACGGTCGAGGAGAGCGGCAAGGCGCAGGGGCCAATTGGCCAGGTTATCCCGTTGATGCTGTTCCTCATGGCGACTTTCCTCATGATCCAGCTGCACAGCGTGCAGAAGTTGTTCCTGGTGGTCAGCGTGGCGCCTTTGGGCTTGATCGGGGTGGTGCTGGCGCTGGTGCCGACGGGTACGCCAATGGGCTTTGTGGCGATCCTCGGAATCCTGGCGCTGATCGGCATCATCATCCGTAACTCGGTGATCCTGGTCACCCAGATCGACGAATTCGAGGCGCAGGGCCTGTCGCCCTGGGCTGCGGTGCTTGAGGCGACCAACCATCGCCGCCGGCCGATCCTGCTCACCGCAGCGGCGGCCAGCCTGGGCATGATCCCGATTGCCCGCGAGGTGTTCTGGGGGCCGATGGCCTACGCCATGATCGGCGGCATCATCAGTGCAACGCTGCTGACGCTGTTGTTCCTGCCGGCGCTGTATGTGGCCTGGTACAAGATTCGCGAGCCAGAACAGTCATCCAGCTAATACCGCGCGCCGTTCAGAAAAGGCCATTGCCCAGCGCAATGGCCTTTCTGTTTTTGGTTATATAAACATTCTTAAATAGTATTTTTAAGAATATCCGCTCCTCACTATTATCAGCTTCAAGCCAGGCGCAAATCCCCTTCAAACCCTGCCCGGCACTTCACTCACAGGAGAACGAGCATGAGTGCATCCCTGCGTAGCATCGACGGTCAGGACGAAGCGACCATTTTGCGTGAGATCCAGGCCGCCCTGCGCGACCTGCGCTTCGGCGCGGTGGAGATCACCGTGCATAACGCTCAGGTCGTGCAGATCGAGCGCAAGGAGAAGTTCCGCCTGCAGCAGCCCGGCAACAAGACCGGCTGATCGCGCACTACTTACCAATTAGAAAAAAAGCCAATTCGGGAGCTTCACCATGTCCATCCGCCGTTATGCGCTCGCCGCTCTGGCCAGTGCCGTGTTTGCCGGTTCCGCCATCGCCAAGGACTACGAACTGCTCAACGTGTCCTATGACCCAACCCGTGAGCTGTATCAGCAGTACAACGCCGAGTTCATCAAGCACTGGCAGCAGGCGCACCCGGATGACAAGGTCAAGATTCAGCAATCCCATGGCGGCTCGGGCAAGCAAGGTCGCGCAGTGATCGACGGCCTGCGCGCCGACGTGGTGACCCTGGCCCTGGCCGGCGACATCGACGAAATCGCCAAGCTCGGCAAGACTCTGCCAGAGAACTGGCAGACCCGCCTGCCGGACGCCAGCACACCGTACACCTCGACCATCGTCTTCCTGGTGCGCAAAGGCAACCCGAAAGGCATCAAGGACTGGGGCGACCTGGTCAAGAACGACGTGTCGGTGATCACTCCCAACCCGAAAACCTCCGGCGGCGCTCGCTGGAACTTCCTCGCCGCCTGGGCCTATGGCCTGAAAGCCGGCGGCAGCGAAGCCAAGGCCCAGGAATACGTGCAGCAGCTGTTCAAGCACGTGCCTGTGCTGGACACCGGCGCGCGCGGCTCGACCATCACCTTCGTCAACAATGGTCAGGGCGATGTGCTGCTGGCGTGGGAAAACGAAGCGTTCCTGGCCTTGAAGGAAGATGGCGGCGGCGACAAGTTCGAAATCGTCGTGCCTTCGCTGTCGATCCTCGCCGAGCCGCCAGTGGCAGTGGTCGACAAGAACGCGCAGAAGAAAGGCAACGAGCAGATCGCCGAGGAATACCTCAAGTATCTGTACAGCCCGGCCGGGCAGAAAATTGCCGCCGAGAACTTCTACCGCCCGCGTGACCAGAAAGTGGCTGCCGAATATGGCAAGCAATTCCCCAAACTTGACCTGGTGACCATCGACAAGGACTTCGGCGGCTGGAAAACTGCACAGCCGAAATTCTTCAACGATGGCGGTGTGTTCGATCAGATCTACCAGGCGCAGTAACTCGGCAGTACAGTGCCGCACTGGAGCTTCAGTAGCCTGCATGGGCCCGGGACTTGTCCCGGGCTTGATGCGTTAAACCAGGGACCTTTATGTCACGTCGTATATCCCCCGTCATACCCGGCTTCGGGCTGACTCTGGGCTACACCTTGGTGTACCTCAGCCTGATCGTGCTGATACCGCTGGCGGCCATGTTCGTGCATGCCTCGCAGCTGACCTGGGAGCAGTTCTGGAACATCATCAGCGCCCCGCGAGTGATTGCCGCGCTGAAGCTGAGTTTCGGCACTGCCCTGTTCGCCGCCATCATCAACGGCATCATCGGCACCCTGCTGGCCTGGGTGCTGGTGCGCTACACCTTCCCCGGGCGCAAGATCATCGACGCGATGATCGACCTGCCGTTCGCCTTGCCCACGGCAGTCGCCGGCATCGCCCTGACCGCGCTGTATGCGCCGTCCGGCTGGGTCGGGCAGTTCGCCACCGACCTCGGTTTCAAGATCGCCTACACGCCGCTGGGTATCACCCTGGCGCTGACCTTCGTCACCCTGCCATTTGTGGTGCGGACGGTGCAGCCGGTGCTGGCGGACATCCCCCGAGAAGTCGAAGAAGCGGCTGCCTGCCTGGGCGCGAAACCGTTGCAGGTATTCCGCCATATCCTCATGCCGGCGCTGCTACCGGCCTGGTTGACCGGCTTCGCGCTGGCCTTTGCTCGCGGTGTTGGCGAGTACGGCTCGGTGATCTTCATTGCCGGCAACATGCCGATGAAGACCGAAATCTTGCCGTTGCTGATCATGGTCAAGCTCGACCAGTACGACTACACCGGCGCTACTGCCATCGGCGTCTTGATGCTGGTGGTTTCCTTCATTCTGCTGCTGCTGATCAACTTGCTTCAGCGGCGCATCGAAACCCCTTGAAGGAGGACCGCCCATGTCTGCTTCAACTCTAGGCGCAACGGCCGCCGCCAACGCCGCCCGCCGCGGCAGCGCCACCTCACGGCGGGTGCTGATCATTTCGGCCTGGCTGGTGTTTGCGCTGTTTCTGCTGTTGCCGCTGGTGATCGTGGTTTCCCAAGCGCTGAAGAACGGCTTCGGTACGTTCTTCGAGGCGATCTTCGAGCCCGATGCACTGTCGGCGCTCAGGCTGACCTTGCTCGCGGTGGCCATTTCGGTGCCGCTGAACCTGCTGTTCGGGGTCAGTGCGGCGTGGTGCGTGAGCAAGTACAACTTTGCCGGCAAGAGCATCCTGGTGACCTTGATCGACCTGCCGTTCTCGGTGTCGCCGGTAATCGCCGGTCTGGTCTATGTGCTGATGTTCGGCGCGCAGGGCTTCTTCGGGCCGTGGCTGCAGGATCACGACATCCAGATCGTGTTCGCCTTGCCGGGCATCGTCCTGGCGACCATCTTCGTTACCGTGCCATTCGTGGCCCGCGAGCTGATCCCGCTGATGCAAGAGCAGGGCACTCAAGAGGAAGAGGCCGCGCGCCTGCTTGGCGCCAATGGCTGGCAGATGTTCTGGCACGTGACCCTGCCCAACATCAAATGGGGCCTGATCTACGGCGTGGTGCTGTGTACTGCGCGAGCGATGGGCGAGTTTGGTGCGGTGTCGGTGGTCTCCGGGCATATCCGCGGGGTTACCAACACCTTGCCGCTGCACGTCGAAATCCTCTACAACGAATACAACCACGTCGCGGCGTTCAGCGTGGCGAGCTTGCTGCTGATCCTGGCGCTCTTCATCCTGCTGCTCAAGCAGTGGAGCGAGAACCGTATTAACCGTCTGCGCCAAAGCGCAGCGGAGGAATAATTCATGTCGATCGAAGTTCGTAACGTCAGCAAGCGCTTCAACAGCTTCCAGGCTCTGGACAACATCAACCTGGATATCAACAGCGGCGAGCTGGTGGCTCTGCTCGGCCCGTCGGGCTGCGGCAAGACCACCCTGCTGCGGATCATCGCCGGTCTCGAAACGCCGGACGATGGCAGCATCGTTTTCCATGGCGAAGATGTCTCCGGGCATGACGTGCGTGATCGCAACGTCGGCTTCGTGTTCCAGCATTACGCGCTGTTCCGCCACATGAGCGTGTTCGACAACGTCGCCTTCGGCCTGCGCATGAAGCCCAAGGGCGAGCGGCCGAGCGAAAGCCGCATCGCCGAGAAGGTCCATGAGCTGTTGAACATGGTCCAGCTCGACTGGCTGGCCGACCGTTACCCCGAGCAGCTGTCCGGCGGCCAGCGTCAGCGTATCGCTCTGGCTCGCGCCCTGGCGGTCGAGCCCAAGGTACTGCTGCTCGACGAGCCGTTCGGTGCGCTGGATGCCAAGGTGCGTAAAGAGCTGCGCCGCTGGCTGGCGCGGCTGCACGAAGACATCAACCTGACCTCGGTATTCGTTACCCACGACCAGGAAGAAGCGATGGAAGTCGCCGACCGCATCGTGGTGATGAACAAGGGCGTGATCGAGCAGATCGGCTCGCCGGGTGAGGTCTATGAAAAGCCAGCCAACGACTTCGTCTATCACTTCCTTGGTGACTCCAACCGCATGAGCCTGAGTGAAGGCAACCATGTGCTGTTCCGCCCACACGAGGTGTCGTTGTCGCGGCATGAAACCGAAGGCCACCATGCGGCCGAGGTGCGTGATATTCGGCCATTGGGCGCGACCACGCGGGTGACCTTGAAGGTGGAAGGGCAGAGCGAGCTGATCGAAGCCGAGGTGGTCAAGGACCATGACAGCCTGACCGGGCTGGCGCGGGGCGAGACGTTGTTCTTCCGGCCCAAGGTTTGGCAGAAGGTGGCTGATATCTGATCCATTCTGGGGCCGCTTTGCGGCCCAATCGCGACACCAGGCCGCTCCTACCGGGACCGCGCAGTCCCTGACACGGCGCGGCCTCTGTAGGAGCGGCCTCGTGTCGCGATTGGGCTGCAAAGCAGCCCCATCCCCCGCAAGACCAATGCCTTCCAGGAATATTTCAAATGCCGCCCAGGCATCAAAATCCCCGCCATCACGGCCAGCCCACGAACCACGCGGGCTGCGGCCTTCCCCCTAATACCAATATTCAATAAAATTCTAAGTTTACGTTTAAACATTACTTTCAGAGATAAGCGTCTGGCACCGATGATTCAGCCATGAATCGAGACCCCAGGAGTTTGATCAATGGGTAATGTCCATACGGCCGTCAGGGCCTACGACCAGCCATGGCGCCCGGCCCCGGGCGACCTGGTCGAGCTTGGACGCACGCTTCGTCTGCCGCTCGGCCAGCTGCGCCTGCAACGCACGCCGGTCAGCGGCCTCAAGCGCCGCGACAAATGGGCCTTGGCCCTGCTGGTAGTGGCGTTGCATGGCGCGGCGGCGTACTGGATCAGCCAGAGCCCGACCCCGCCGTTACCGGTCGTGCCACCGCAGATCCCACCCATGACCATCGAGTTTGCCGCACCGGCCCCGCCCGTGGTCGAACCGCCACCGCCTGCACCAGCGCCTCCGGTAGTCGAGCCGCCACCGCCGCCGGTAGTCGATGAGCTGGCGGCCAAACCTGCACCCAAGCCTGTGCCTAAACCGAAACCCAAGCCGGTGCCAAAGCCTGTCGCCAAGCCCGTGCCGAAACCGGTGGAAACTCCGCCGCCGCCAGTTGCAGCACCTGCGCCAACGCCAGCTCCACCGGCGCCAGCGCCGGTCACGCCGCCGTCGGCCAACGCTGCCTACCTGAAGAACCCGGCGCCGGAATACCCGCAGATGGCCCAGCGCCGCGGCTGGGAAGGCACCGTGCTGCTGCGGGTCGAGGTCATGGCCAGCGGCAAGCCCGGCCAGATCCAGATTCAGAAAAGCAGTGGCCGCCCGGCCCTCGACGACGCCGCACTGGCGGCCGTCAAGCGCTGGAGCTTTGTCCCGGCCAAGCAGGGCGATGTCGCCCAGTCCGGCTGGGTAAGTGTGCCGATCGACTTCAAGCTGCGCTGATTACACCCCTGAACATGCACCTGAACCGTATACCGACCGAACATAGGAAGACTTCATCATGAGCCTGCTGGCATCCGCATCTCCCCTCGAGTCCGTTGAAGTAGCCGTGATCTGGCTGCTGGTTGTGTTCTCTGTCGCCACCTGGGGCCTGGCGCTGATCAAGGCCGTACAGTTCGTGCGCCTGAAGAACCAGGACAAACGCTTTCACAAGCAGTTCTGGGCTGCCTCCAGCCTCGACTCGGCGGCCGAGCTCAGCCATGAACTGCCAGGCCCGGCCGCCCGTGTGGCGCAGTCCGGGTACGCCGCCATCGCCGTGGGTGAGCCTGGCCATGCCAGCGACCTTAGCCAGTCGATCAACCATCAGGACCGCCTCGAACGTGCCCTGCGCCAGCAGATCGTGCGTGAACGGCGCTCGCTGGAAACCGGCCTTGCTGTAGTCGCCAGTATCGGCAGCACCTCGCCCTTCATCGGTCTGTTCGGCACCGTGTGGGGCATCATGGAAGCGCTCAAGGGCATCAGTGCGGCAGGTTCGGCCAGCCTCGAAACCGTGGCCGGGCCGATCGGTGCGGCACTGGTTGCAACCGGCGTTGGTATTGCCGTCGCGGTGCCGGCGGTGCTGGTCTACAACTACTTCCTGCGCCGGCTCAAGCTGACCGCTGCCGACCTCGATGACTTTGCCCATGACTTCTACAGCCTGGCCCAGAAGAGCGCCTTCCGCGTGCTGGTCCACCCGACTGCACACAAGCCTCAGGCCGGCTTCACCCAGCCCGTGAAAGAGGCGTCCTGATATGGCCTTTTCAACCCAGGACAACGACGAAGTCCTCAGTGAAATCAACGTCACGCCACTGGTCGACGTCATGCTGGTGCTGCTGGTGGTGTTCATCGTCACCGCACCGCTGCTGACCAACGCCATACCGATCAACCTGCCCAAGACCGAAGCCGTGGCCCCGGTCGAGCAGAAAGACCCGCTGGTGGTCAGCATCGATGGTGGCGGCAAGCTGTTCATCAACAAGGACGAGATCCAGCCAGACCTGCTCGAAAGCAACCTCAAGGCGGCCAAGCTCAAGGACGCCGAGGTGCGAGTGCAGCTGCAGGCCGACGATGGCGTCAATTACGGTGAAGTAGCCCGCGCCATGGCGGCCATCGAACGCGCCGGGATCACCAAGCTGGCGGTGATAACCGCACGCTAGAGCCCGTCGTACCCTCTTCAGGCAAGTGCTTCAGGGCCATACCTCTTGGCAGGGGGGTGGCCCTTTTTTTATTTTCGAAACGTAAATTGGTTATAAATACATAGCTTCTTATTCCTTTACGGATATATCCCGCTCCCTATACTGGTCAACAAGCACGCAAACTTCCTGGAGGCGTCCCCATGCGCAATGAGTCAATTCGTTACCTGATTGTGCCGGGCTGGCAAGGATCGCCAGACAATCATTGGCAAAGCCACTGGCAGCGCAGCCTGCCCAACAGCGCTCGGGTCGAGCAGGCCGACTGGCTGACGCCGCAGCGGCACGATTGGGTGCAGGCGCTGGAGCAGGCGATTGCCGCCGACAGTACGCCGGTAATCCTGATTGCCCACAGCCTGGGCTGCATCACCGTTGCCCATTGGGCCGCTGCGGCCAGCCCGGCCTTGCTCGCACGGGTACGTGGCGCCTTGCTGGTGGCACCGGCGGATGTCGAACGGCCAACCTGCGCGCCGGCGCTGCGCAACTTCGCGCCGATCCCGCTGCAGGCACTGCCGTTTGCCAGCCAGGTAGTGAGCTCGGACAACGACCCAGCGGTGAGCGTGCCGCGGGCGCTGTATCTGGCCCAGGAATGGGCGGCCGAGGCGGGCCTGTTGGCCAATGCCGGGCATATCAACGTCAAGTCCGGGCATGAGCGCTGGGAGCAGGGCTTTGCCTACCTGTACCGCCTGCAAAGCCGGATCGAGCAGCGCACGCTACGGCGCGCCTGACCCGGCAGTTATCCACAGAATGCCTGAGACGCCCGGCTGCTGATGGCCCGGCGGGAGTTTGTCATGACCTTGCACGCCCCTTTCGGCCAGCCGCTGCTGACCTTCCCCGAGCTGGATAAAAGCCCGCTGAGCATTCGCGCCAAGGCGCTGGTGTTTGTCGACCCGCGCTCGCAGCAGCTGCGCCGAGACCTGGAGCGTCTGGCAGTGCAGCCGCTGCCGGTGCTGATCCGTGGCGAAACCGGCACCGGCAAGGAGCTGCTGGCGCGGCAGATCCATCGCGCCAGCGACCGCGCCGGGCTGTTCGTTTCGGTCAACTGCGCCGCCATCAGCCATACCTACGCCGATGCCGAACTGTTCGGCTACAGCGCCGGCAGCCACGGCGGCACCGCCAGCAGCCGGGCCGGTTGGTTTGGTTCGGCCAATGGCGGCACGCTGTACCTGGATGAGATTGCCGACCTGCCGTTGGCGATTCAGGCCAAGTTGCTCGCCGCGCTGGAAAACCGTGAAGTGACCCGGGTCGGTGCGCAGCAGCCGCAGCCGGTCGACGTGCGCCTGGTTGCCGCTTCGAGCATTGACCTGGCCCTGGCCGTGGCGGCCGGGCGCTTCAACGAGCGGCTCTACCTGTACCTGCACGAGGGCGAGCTGGAACTGCCGGCACTGCGTGAGCGGGTAGGCGATATCCTGCCGTTGGCCGAGTACTTCGTCGGCATCTACAGCGCCCGGCTGGAGCGGCCGGTGCCACTGATCAGCGACCTGGCCCAGCAAGCGCTGGAGGCGCATACCTGGCCGGGCAATACCCGCGAGCTGGAAAACGTCATCCATTTCGCCCTGCTGGTGAGCGATGGCGACGAGATCCTCGCCGAGCAACTCGACCTGCCCGACACCGCACCGCTGGCCAGCCTGGCGGCGCGACTGAGCCAGCTCGGTCATAGCCGGGAGCCGCACACCAGCGCAGCCCTGCGCCAGTTGCTCGAGTCAGCATTGGCGGCACTCGAATAGTCGATCGTGTGGCTAATAAGCGAAGTCGATGATGGCCAATTCTTTTTGATATAAGCAGCTAATCAAAAGATATTGTTCCGGAATATAAAATCCCGGTATCGTCCGCTTCACGCCCAGCGCAGCTTGCGCCGGGCACCCCATATTGCCGTCGCCGATGGCTCAGCTTACTTAAGGATCACCATGAAGAAATCCCTGCTGACTGCGGCCCTGGCTGCTGCCCTGGCGCTGACTGGCGTTGCCCATGCGGCCGAGAAACTGGTAGTCGCTGCCACCCCGGTGCCGCATGCCGAGATCCTCGAACTGATCAAGCCGACCCTGGCCAAGGAAGGTGTCGATCTGGAGATCAAGGTCTTCACCGACTACGTGCAACCGAACGTGCAGGTCGATCAGAAGCGCCTGGATGCCAACTACTTCCAGACCCTGCCGTACCTGAAGAGCTTCAACGAAGGTAAAGGCACCAACCTGGTCACCGTGATCGGTGTCCACGTTGAACCCTTCGGCGGCTACTCGAAGAAGATCAAGAACCTCAGCGAGCTGAAAGACGGCGCTACCGTTGCCATCCCCAACGAGGGCAGCAACAGCGGCCGCGCCCTGATCCTGCTGCAGAAGGCTGGCCTGATCACCCTGAAAGACCCGAAAAACGCCCTGGCCACGCCGAAAGACATCGCCGAGAACCCAAAGAACCTCAAGTTCAAGGAACTTGAATCGGCCATGCTGGCGCGCGTGCTGGACCAGGTTGACCTGGACATGATCAACACCAACTACGCCCTAGAAGCAGGTCTGAACCCGGCCAAGGACGCCTTGATCATCGAAGGCAGCGACTCGCCGTACGTCAACTTCCTGGTGGCTCGCCCGGACAACAAGGACAGCGATGCCATGCAGAAACTGGCCAAAGCGCTGACCAGCCCGGAAGTGAAAGCCTTCATCGCCAAGAAATACAGCGGTGCGGTACTGCCAGCGTTCTGATTTGCACGCTGACTGCCCTGAAAAAAACGCCGACGCATTTGCGTCGGCGTTTTTGTTTCTGCGAAAGGCTATTCGGCAGGCAGCAGGCGCAAGGTACTGCGCGCCGGGATCACGCCCAGCTGCGCCCGCTGATAACGGCCTTCGATGTAGTCCTCGGCCTGATCGCGATAATGCCGGTCGAACGGCACGCCGCTCTGGCCGAGCGGGTTGATGCTCAGCGCCTGGGCGGCGTCGGCGAAGTCGATTATCCGCCTGGTGGACGGCCCATAGGTGACCGGCCATGGCGCGGGGCCGATCTTGGCCGAGAGGTTGTTCGGCGCCTCGTGGGTGCCCGGCGCGGCAAACGGGCCGACGTTGAACAGCAGGTTGAGCGGCTTCTGCACGCCAAGCGGATGGTTATGGGTCAGGGTATGCGCCTTGCCCCATTGCCAGTTGGCCGGGTCGGCGCCAAAGGTTTCGCCCAGGTGGGCCAACGTCTTGTGCCAGGCCTCGCGCACCACCGCACTGCGCCCTGCAGGTTGACTGTTCCCGCGCTGGCTCCACCAGGGTGATTGCGGATCAGCTGCAAGGCGGGGAAGGGCGGCATCGATGGCGCGGGTGTTGAGCAGCATCGTGAACCAGGTATCGCCCAGCTCATCATGCAGTGCGGCATGGGCCAACTCGTACAGAAACTGGTTGAACAGGGTCGCGCTGGTCGAATCCAGCGGGTAGTCACCGCGCCACGCAGCGAGCTGCTCGACCAGCTCCTGCTCCTGCACGCCCTCGGCAGCTTCGCGCAGGGTCGCCAGCAATGGCGCAAGCAGGCGTGGGCCGTAGTCGCTGGCGGTGTCCAGTTGCAGCGCCTTGCTGTTGTCCATGTCCCACTTGATCTGCGGGTTGGCCAGTTGCCGGTCAAGCTGGCGACCACGGTCGGCCAGGTTGTAGTAACCCGGCACCGGGATCGTGGCCGGCGGCTGGAAGTTGGCCGAGACGATGTAGCCGCTGGCCGGGTTTTCCTGCTGCGGGTTGAGGCTGAAGGGGTAGAAGCCAAGCTTGTCTGCCTGGCTGCTGCTGCCGTCGAGGATGAACGCCGGGTTGACCCCCTCCGGGCGGATTGGCAACTGCGCCGCGGCCCACCAGCCGATGTCGCCAGCGGCATTGGCCCACACCAGGTTCAGCCCGGGCGACTGAATCTTCACCGCCGCCAGGCGCATCTTGTTCAGGCTGTCGGCGCGGTTGAGCTGGTAGAAGCCCTCAAGAATCGGGTTTTCGGTTTGCAGAAACGCCCACCACATGGCAATCGGCGTGGGTCCCGCCGTTTCGCCGAGCACGCTGTTGACGATCGGCCCGTGGGGCGAGCTGCGCAAGGTGATCTCGACCGGCGCTGCGTCCTTCACGGCGATCTGCTGCTGGCTGCGCTGCAGGGTTTGCCACTGGCCGTCGATCATCACCTGTTCGGGATTGGACGGGTTGCTGCGCTCGGCAATCAGGTCGACGTCGTCGTTCTGGAACATGGTCAGGCTCCAGCCGAAGTCGCGATTGTGACCGAGCAGGGCAAACGGATTAAGTGCCTGGAAGTAGCCATACAACTCAAAACCCGGCGCCGACAGCTCGGCCTCATACCACACCGCCGGCACGGCAAAGCTGATATGTGGGTCGCCGGCCAGCAGCGGGCGGCCGCTACGGGTGCGGCTGGCTGAAACTGCCCAGGCATTGCTGCCCTCGAACTGCGGCAGGCCGGCGGCGGCCAGAGCATCCTGGCTGGCGCTGGCCAGTTGCTCGAGGCTGCGCCAGTCGGCGGCTGCCAGGCGCGGGGCGAGGGCGCCTTCGGGCTGCCATTCCAGGTCAAAGATGTTCAGGTAATCGGCGCCAAGCTGATCGCGGATGTAGGTCAGCGCCGGTTCAGTGCGAAACGCGGCGGCGAAGCTGTAGGCCAGATAACCGGCGATGCTCAGGGTGTCTTCGGCGCTGAAGGGGCGTGGGGTGATACCGAGCAGGTCGAACTCGACCGGCTTTGGGTGGCTGGCCTGCCATTGGTTGACCCCATCCAGATAAGCCTGCAAACCTTGCCAGGCGGGGCCTTGGCGATCCTGACGCTGGACCATGCGGGTGGCCTGCTCGCGGATGCGCAGGCTGCGGAACAGGGTATCGGTGGCGACCAGCTTGCTGCCGAGCACTTCGGCCAGCTCGCCACGGGCCAGGCGGCGCATGATCTCCATTTGGAACAGCCGGTCCTGGGCGTGCACATAGCCCAGCGCGCGGTACAGGTCGGCTTCGCTCTGCGCCTGGATGTGCGGCACGCCGCGCTCGTCGTAGCGCACGTTGACCGGCGCTTGCAGGCCTCGCAGGCTCAGTTCGCCGTGGCGTTGGGGCTGCTTGCTGTGGACATACCAGTAACCGCCGGCAGCGGCCACGGCAATCACCACGACCAGCACGGACAAGCTGCGTTTCATCAGAACTCCTTGTGCATATCAACGCAAACGGTTGTCAGATCATTGACCGAAATCGCGCCACCAGCATAGCCCCCAAAGGAGTCTGCATGTCCCTCAGCGAAAAACAGAAGATGCTCAGCGGCCAGCTCTATCACGCAGGCTGCCCCGAGTTGCAGGCTGAGCAACGCAGCAACAAGCAGTGGATGGACCGCTACAACGGCAGCGACGAGCAGCTCAAGCTCAGCCGCCATACATTGCTGGCCGAGCATCTTGCCGCAGTCGGCGAGGGCGTGGTCATCCGCCCGCCGTTCTATTGCGACTATGGCTACAACATCAGTATCGGCGCCAACACCTTCATCAACTTCAGCTGCGTGATCCTCGACGTGCTGCCGGTACACATTGGCCACGACTGCCAGATCGCGCCGTCGGTGCAGATCTACACCGCCGATCATCCGCTCGACCCGGACGTGCGCCGCACCGGCCTGGAAAGCGGGCGCCCGGTGCACATCGGCAACAACGTCTGGATCGGTGGCGGTGCGATCATTCTGCCGGGGGTCACCATCGGTGATGACGCGGTGATTGGTGCTGGTAGCGTGGTTACCCGCGATGTCGCCGCCGGTGCGGTTGTGGTGGGCAATCCGGCCCGCGAGCGTCAGTCAGCCCAAGGGCAGTAACAGCCGACCGCGAGGGTGTTGGAGGCGCTGACATTGCGGTTCTCGAGCAAGGCCTTGAGGATCGGCTCGATGAAGCTGTTGCTTGAGTTGCACACGGCGCCTTCGCTGTATGGGCCGAAGTAGGCCAGTCGGCCCTGGCGGTCCCAGATCGCCACCGCAGGGCTGGCGGGCAGGCTGGCACTGCCGGGCAGCTCGCTCAGGACCTTGAGCGCGGCCAGGTTGGCCGGCAGCGCGCCATGGCTGGCGGGCTTTTGCAGCAGATAGAAACTCACTCCCTGCGGCGTGAACTGTTCGACCAGTTCGCTCAGATGTTGCTGGTTGCCGACGTTGCACGGGCAAGCCGGGTCCCAGAAATGCACCACACGGATCGCCCCGGGGCCGGCAAGCTCGGCGGGCAGGCGCAACTGGCTACCATCGAACAGCGTGGCCTGATTGGCGAACGGGCGCAGGTAACGTGACTGGAAACTGTCGTAAGCCCACCAGAGCACGGCGGCGCAGAGCAGGGTGATGGCCAAGGTCGACAGCTTTTTCATGGGGGGGCCGCAGCTGCGGTACTCGCTTTTTGCAATGAGTTGGAGGGGCGCCCAGCTTGCCATGCGCCGCGCTTGAGCTGAATATCCCAGATCAATACTTGTTCGCGGATTTTGCCGATGCCTGCTCCTTTCAACGTCGACCTGCGCAGCGGCCTCGCGCCATTGTCGAGCCGCCAGCCGTTATCTGCCCAGGCGCTTGCGTACCAGCGCTTCTATGGCCTGGATCTGCCTGTGCAGCGTTTGCTCGGCAGCTTCGAGGCGGGCGGTTTCGAGCTGGTCGGCCAGGCCTGGCTGCCGCCGCAGCCGGTGGCGACGCTGTTCGTGCTGCACGGCTACTATGACCATATGGGGCTGTACCGGCATGTCATCGAGTGGGCGCTGAGCAAGGGCTTGGCGGTGGTCAGCTGTGATTTGCCCGGGCATGGTCTGTCCAGTGGCGAGCGGGCCAGCATCAGTGACTTCGGGCTTTATCAGCAGACACTGGTGGCGCTGTTCGGCCAGGCCCGCGAGCTGGAGCTGCCACGCCCGTGGCATCTATGCGGGCAGAGCACCGGTGGCGCGATCGCGGTCGATCACGTGCTGCATGCCGGCGAACACAGCCCGGTCGATGGCGAGCTGATCCTGCTGGCACCGCTGGTGCGGCCGCGGGCGTGGCACTGGTCCAAGCTCAGCTATCGGTTGCTGCGCCACTTCGTCAACGGCATCCAGCGCCAGTTCAGCGAAAACAGCACCGACCCGGCGTTTCTGCCGTTTCTGCAGGCCGACCCGCTGCAACCACGGCGCTTGCCGACTGCCTGGGTAGGTGCGCTGATGAGCTGGGTCAAGCGGATCGAGGCGGCGCCGCCGAGCACGCGCAGGCCGTTGATCGTGCAGGGCGAGGCGGATGGCACGGTCGACTGGCGTTACAACCTCAAGGTGCTCAAGGCCAAGTTCGCTGATCCGCAGATCCTGCTGCTGCCAGAGGCGCGCCATCATCTGGCCAATGAACTGCCGGCAACCCGTCAGCGCTACCTCGATTTCATCAGCCAGCGGCTGGGCTGATTACTTGAGCTGATTGCCGTTCTGGCCGACCGCAAGCCCGGCACGCACTGCCGCCAGTGCCGCCTGGTAGTACGCCTGGCCGTCGGCGGATTCGGCGAAGTTGGCGAACTCTTCCAGTTCGGCATCGCTGAGCTCGCGGTAGACGTAGAGCAAGGTGTTGTTGAGGTCTTCGCCGATCTGGTTCATCAGGCGCTGGCGCTGGCCGTCGAGCAACCCTTGCGCCTGACCGCCACCAAACAGCCCTGGGATCATCGAGCTGAGGCTGTCGGCAGCCACGCCGGCGATCGCCAGGCTGACTTCGGCGCCGGCTTCGCGCGCGGGCAGGGCCTGGGCCAGGTGGCCCATGATCAGTTGCCGGGTGTCGCTGACCTGCAGCTTGGGCAGGCCTTTGGCGTTCTTGGCCAACTGGTCCTTGCGTGTGGCGAGCAACTCGGCGGCCACTACTTTGCGCCCCAACGGCGAATTGAAGAACGCCAAGGCTGGCGCCGGGTTGGCCAGCTTGCTGCGTAGCTGCGCCTGTGCGCGCTGGTCCATGGCTTGGGCCTGGAAGCGTTGGTTGCTGTTGCTCACCAGCGCCTGGTAAACCGCAGGCGGCAGGCTGTTGCGGTAGCGCTGTTGGGCAGCACTCACGGCATCATTGAAATGGGCGCGCTGGTCGGGCCAGCCGGCGGCCTTGTACAGCTGATCGAGGCTGTCTGCCCAGACAGGCATGGTGCAGATCATCAGCAACAGCAGGGAAAACAAACGGCGCATTCAGGACTCCTGTCGGCAGTGCGCTATTGTCCGTGGCGCAGTGGGAGTTTGTCGAGACGCAATGACGCCGGTCAGCCAAGTGGCGCTGGAGGGGGCCTGGGCGAATGGCTATGATGCGCCATGCACATTACTTCCGATGTTTCCAAGCTGTCCGCGATTGTCGATGACCTGGCCAGCCAGGGCTGGTCGCAGCAGGCCGACTTTTTGCCGGCCGAGCTGGTCAGCGCGCTGGCCGCTGAATGCCGGCGGCGCGCCGGCGACGGCCAGCTCAACCCTGCCGGGGTTGGCCGTGGCGGCACGCTAGAGGTTCGCGAGGCGATCCGTGGCGATCACATCCGCTGGCTGGAGCCTGGCGAGTCGAGCGCTTGCGACCGTTACCTGGACACCATGGACGCGCTGCGTCAGGCAATCAATCAGGGCTTGTTCATCGGCCTTGAAGATTACGAATGCCATTTCGCCCTGTATCCGCCGGGGGCGTTCTATCGGCGCCATCTGGACCGCTTTCGCGATGACGACCGCCGCGCCGTGTCGGCTGTGATCTATCTCAATCAGGACTGGCAGCCCGGCGACGGCGGCGAGTTGCGCATGTTCCTCGATGACCAGCGCGTGCATGACGTAGCGCCGACAGCGGGCACACTGGTGGTGTTTCTGTCCGGCGACGTGCCCCACGAAGTGCTGGCGGCCGGGCGTGAGCGCTTGTCATTGACGGGTTGGTTCCGTAGGCGTGGCAATGAACCGTTCTGAATTGTCGCCGGTTTTGGTCAGCGCGTGTCTGCTGGGCCAGCCGGTGCGCTACGACGGGCGTGCCAGTGGCCATCCGGACGTGCTGCAAGGCTGGCAGGCCGAGGGTCGTGTGGTAGCGCTGTGCCCGGAGGTAGCTGGCGGCTTGCCGACCCCGCGGCCACCTGCAGAAATCCCCGGCGGGCAGGGCGCGCAGGTGCTCGACGGGCAGGCGCAGGTGATTACGGTGTCGGGCGAGGACGTCAGTGCGGCGTTTCTAGCGGGTGCGCAGATCGCCCTGGCGCTGGTGCGTCGGCACGGCATCCGGGTCGCCGTACTCAAGTCCGGCAGCCCCTCCTGCGGTAACCAACTGACCTACGACGGCAGCTTCAGCGGGGTCAAAGTGGCGGGGCAGGGCGTGACTACTGCGCTGCTGCGCCGCGAAGGCGTGCTGGTGTTCAGCGAGCTGCAGTTGGCCGAGGCGCAGCAGGCGCTGGCAGCCCTCGACCATTGAGATGTCATCAGCAGGTTACTGGCCGGCGGTAGGTCTCTCACCCTTGAGCCATTTCTTTTCAAGGTCCGCCAGCCTGCCGTCATCCTTGATCCGCTGCAGGGCGTTGTTCACTGCGCTCTCGAAGGCCGGGTTGTCTTTCTGGAACGGGATTACCAGCTTGTCACTGCCAAACGGCTGGCTGACATCCAGTGCCGCGTCGACCTTCTGCGCGGCGCGCAGCTGGCTCAGGGCAACATCGCTCTTGCCGCTCTCGACCTCGGGCAATATCTGTTCTGCGGGGGTTTCGATGAACTCGGCACGCAGGTCCAGCTCCTTGGCCAGGGCCTGGCCCAGCTCGACATCGAAGCCCGCCAGGTGTTCGTCCTGCTTGAAGGCATAAGGCGGTGTATCGGCTTGCACGGCAATGCGCAGTTCGCCCCGGTCGTTGATTTCGTCTATCAGCTCGGCCTGGGCCAACGGACTGATCAGTACTGTCAGCAGTACGCCAATGGTCAAACGCATGAGTATCCCTTCTTGTTCAGCAGGTAAATTTCATTCGCCGCTGCTTTATTTGTGGTGGCGGTCGAACGCTGGCTATGACCGTGGGTCTCTCCTAATGTTTAAACCGCTGATAAATTATTTGTGACAGCGGGCCCAGACACCTCGGGCCACATTTGGACTATGTTGATGCTCCGCTGCCGATCGTTACCTGGCGGCGGTCAATGAAGTGAATCACAGGAGAAGTGAATGAACAGCCTATTTTCGCGTGCTGCCGTTGCCGGTCTGCTCATGGGGGCGTCGGTACTCGCCAGTGCAGCGGATGCACTGCAAAGCCAGGAGCCGCCGAAGGATGCCAAGGTCTTCATTGTTTCCCCGGCGGATGGTGCCACGGTCGACAAGACCTTTACCGTCAAATTTGCCATCGAAGGCATGGCGCTGAAACCCGCTGGCGACCAGACTCCGCATAGCGGCCACCACCACTTGCTGGTAGATGTCGACAAGCAGCCACTGAGCGATACACCGCTGCCGACCAGCCTTATGCCGGAAAACAACGCGCCGCTGCCGGCTGGGCCGCAGGTGCTGCATTTCGGCAAGGCGCAGACTGAAGCGACCATCACCCTGACACCAGGCAAGCACACCCTGCAGTTGGTGCTGGGCGACAAGTATCATGTGCCGTTCAAGCCTAGCGTTGAGTCGCAGAAAATTACCGTTACCGTTAAGTGAAGTAAATGGGGCCGCGTTGCGGCCCTTCGCGGGTAAACCCGCTCCCACAAGGTTTGCTGTGGGAGCGGGTTTGCCCGCGAAGGGTCGCAAAGCGGCCCCAATATCTTCAGCCTGCAATCAAGCTCAGAACAGTACGCGCGAGCGGATAGTGCCCTTCACGTGCTGCAGTTTTTCCTGAGCCAGATCCGAATACTCGGCATCGACGTCGATCACCACGTAGCCAACCTTCTCGTCGGTCTGCAGGAACTGACCGGAGATGTTGATCCCGTTTTCGGCGAAGACCTTGTTGATCTCGCTGAGCACGCCCGGGATGTTTTCGTGGATGTGCAGCAGGCGGTGCTTGCCTGGGTGGGCCGGCAGGGCCACTTCCGGGAAGTTGACCGACGACACCGAAGTACCGTTGTCGCTGTACTTGACCAGCTTCTCGGCGACTTCCAGGCCAATGTTGGCCTGCGCTTCGGCAGTCGAGCCACCGATGTGCGGGGTGAGGATGACGTTGTCCAGGCCACGCAGCGGGCTTTCGAACTCGTCATCGTTGGAGCGCGGCTCCACCGGGAATACGTCGATGGCGGCGCCGATCAGGTGCTTGTCCTTGATCGCGTTGGCCAGGCTTTCCAGCTCGACCACAGTACCGCGGGCGGCGTTGATCAGGATCGAGCCCTTTTTCATCGCGCGGATCTCTTTCTCGCCGATCATCCACTGGGTCGATGGCAGCTCAGGGACGTGCAGGGAGACGATGTCAGCCAGACCCAGCAGTTCGTTGAGGCTAGCCACCTGCGTGGCGTTGCCCAGCGGCAGCTTGGTCAGCGGGTCGTAGAAGTACACCTGCATGCCGACGCTTTCGGCCAATACCGACAGCTGGGTGCCGATCGAGCCGTAGCCGACGATGCCGAGCTTCTTGCCGCGAATCTCGAACGAGTTGGCCGCGCTCTTGATCCAGCCGCCGCGGTGGCAGGCAGCGTTTTTCTCGGGGATGCCGCGCAGCAGCAGGATCGCTTCGGCCAGGACCAGCTCGGCCACCGAACGGGTGTTCGAGTAAGGCGCGTTGAACACGGCAATGCCGCGCTCGCGAGCAGCGCCGAGGTCGACCTGGTTGGTGCCGATGCAGAAACAACCTACCGCCACCAGCTTCTTCGCGCAGTCGAAGATTTCTTCGGTCAGTTGGGTCCGCGAGCGGATACCAATGAAGTGCGCGTCGGCGATCTTTTCCTTGAGCTCGGCTTCGGGTATTGAACCGGTCAGATACTCGATGTTGGTGTAGCCGGCAGCCTTGAGGGTATCGACCGCGTTCTGATGCACACCTTCAAGAAGAAGGAACCGGATCTTGCTCTTGTCGAGAGAAGTCTTGCTCATCTGCGTAAACCTGTATCCCGGAGAAATAATGGCGAGGAGGTGAAGCGGCGCGGCGTCGGCCTTAGCACGAACAGCGGGAGGGCTATGCTAGCATACGCGACACAATCTGAGCTCCCACCGACAGGTGAAGAGTGCTCAGGGTGACTATGAATAAGTCGAGAGTTCCGGCGATGACCCATCCTGCGGTAATGGAAGAGCTGCTGACCCTGGTCGACCCTGGCAAGGTGCTTACCGACCCTGCTTCGCTGGAGGCATACGGCAAGGACTGGACCAAGCATTACCCGCCTGCGCCAAGCGCGATTGTGCTGCCCAAGACCATCGAGCAAGTGCAGGCCATCGTCGCCTGGGCCAATCGCCATCAAGTTGCCCTGGTACCCTCCGGTGGCCGCACTGGCCTGTCCGCCGGGGCCGTCGCTGCCAACGGTGAAGTAGTGGTGGCCTTCGACGCCATGAACCAGGTGCTCGCCTTCAATGAGTTCGACCGCACCGTGGTCTGCCAGCCTGGCGTGATCACTCGTCAGTTGCAGCAGTTGGCCGAAGAACACGGTCTTTATTATCCGGTCGACTTTGCTTCGTCAGGCTCCAGCCAGATTGGCGGCAACATCGGCACCAATGCCGGCGGGATCAAGGTGATCCGTTATGGCATGACCCGCAACTGGGTGGCCGGTATCAAGGTCGTCACTGGCAAGGGCGAGCTGCTCGAGCTGAACAAGGACCTGATCAAGAACGCCACCGGCTATGACCTGCGCCAGCTGTTCATCGGTGCCGAGGGCACCCTGGGGTTTGTCGTCGAGGCGACCATGCGCCTCGACCGGGCGCCACGCAACCTCACGGCGATGGTTCTTGGCACCGCTGATTTCGACTCGATCATGCCGGTGCTGCACGCGTTTCAGGGCCGGCTGGACCTGACCGCCTTCGAATTCTTCTCCGACAAGGCCCTGGCCAAGGTCATGGGCCGCGGCGATGTCCCGCCGCCGTTCGCTACCGCCTGCCCGTTCTATGCACTGCTGGAATTCGAAGCCAGCAACGAGGACGTGGCCAATGACGCCCTGGCTACCTTCGAGCACTGCGTCGAGCAGGGCTGGGTGCTGGATGGGGTGATGAGCCAGAGCGAGACCCAGCTGAAAAACCTGTGGAAGCTGCGCGAGTACATCTCCGAAACCATCTCGCACTGGACGCCGTACAAGAACGACATCTCGGTCACCGTTTCCAAGGTGCCGGCCTTCCTGCGTGAGATCGATGCCGTGGTCGCCGAGCATTACCCGGACTATGAAGTGGTCTGGTATGGCCATATCGGCGACGGCAACCTGCACCTGAACATCCTCAAGCCCGCTGACATGAGCAAGGACGATTTCTTCGCCTCCTGCGCCAGGGTCAACAAGTGGGTGTTCGAGATCGTCCAGCGCTACAACGGCTCGATCTCGGCCGAGCATGGCGTCGGCATGACCAAACGTGACTACCTCGGTTACAGTCGCTCAGCGCAAGAAATCGCCTGCATGAAGGCAATCAAGGCCGTTTTCGACCCTAACGGCATCATGAATCCGGGTAAGATCTTCGCTCCTGAATAAAAGCAGCCAGCACAAGGAATCGGCCATGAGTTACCAGCACCAGTATGTAGACGGCACGCGCATCCACTTCCCGCTGGGCAAAGTGGTCTGCATCGGGCGCAACTACGCCGAGCACGCCAAGGAACTGGACAACCCCATCCCGAGCGAGCCACTGCTGTTCATCAAGCCTGGCAGCTGCGTGGTGCCTCTGGCGGGCGGCTTCAAGATCCCGAGCGATCGTGGTGCGGTGCACTATGAAGCCGAAATCGCCGTGCTGCTGGGCAAGTCCCTTTCGGCCAAGCCATCGGTAGAAGAAGTGCTCGACGCCATCTCCGGTTTTGCCCCGGCGCTGGACCTGACCCTGCGTGACGTACAGGCCAAACTCAAGGAAAAGGGCCTGCCGTGGGAGCTGAGCAAGAGCTTTGATGGCGCCTGCGTACTGCCGCCGTTCGTGGCCGCCAGCGCATTCGACGACCTCACCGACATCCCGGTACGCCTGACCATCAATGGTGCCGTGCGCCAGGACGGCAGCAGCGCGCTGATGCTCAACCCGATCGTGCCGATGATCCAGCACATGGCCGCGCAGTTCTCGCTGCAGGCCGGTGATGTGATCCTGACTGGCACCCCAGCTGGGGTCGGCCCGTTCGAGGCCGGTGACGAGTTGGTGCTGGAACTGCCTGGCGTGTGCCGCTTCGAGAGCAAGGTGCTCTAAGGGGCTGTTTGCCTAGCGCGCTGGCTCCATGGTGGAGCAAATCCCCAGAGCGGGGAGCCAGCGCGATGTTTATGCAAGGCTTGTCATTTTTTTCACAAACGATCTGGATAATGCGGCTACCCGAAAGCCCATTCGCCGCGGCCAAACCCTGCTCGGCTGTCTCAGGAATCTCCTGCCATGACGTCATCCAGCGCTTCAACTCCCCCTTCCCGCAAGCGACGCCTGTTCCTGCGTTGGCCCTTTTTGCTGGGTGTCGTGGCGGTGATCGGTTATGGCGTGGTGTTCGCCATGCACTGGGATGATCGTGGCCTGCTCTGGGTCAAGGAGCGCTTCGAAACCACCGGCGAGCGCAGCGAAAGCATCTGGCTACCGGACTACACGGCCGACATCGATGCCAAGGTGCTGCCCGGCATGAACGATGACGAAGCCTCTGACCTTGCCTACAACCCCCGGACCAAAACCCTGTTTGCGGTGATGGGCAAGAACCCGTTTCTGGTCGAGCTGACGCTGGACGGTGACGTCTTGCGCAAGATGCCGTTGCATGGCTGGTCCAACCCGGAAGGCGTGGCGGTGCTTGAGGGTGACCATCTGGCCATTGTCGATGAGCGCAACCATGAGCTCACCCTGGTTGTGGTCGGGCCTGAGACCCGCGAGCTCAAGCGTGAGGATTTTCGCAGCTACGACCTGGGTGACTCAGCCAATCAGAACAAGGGTTTCGAAGCCGTTGCCTGGGACCCGCTGCGCCAGCGTCTGCTGTTCGGCGAGGAGCGTCCACCGCGCTTGTTCACCTGGGCCACCGATGGTCGCAGCCCGCTTGCAGGTACCAAACAGCCAGTGCCTAGCGATGAACTCGACCTGCGCAACCTGTCGGGCATGAGCATCGACCCGCGTACCGGTCACACACTGCTGCTGTCGGCTGATTCGAACATGCTGCTGGAACTGGATGAAACCGGCGGGCAAGTCAGCTTCATGACCCTGCTCGGTGGCTTCAACGGTCTCAAAGACCGTATCCCGCGCGCTGAAGGCGTGGCCATGGATGAGCACGGCACCTTGTACATGGTCAGCGAGCCGGATCTGTTCTACCGCTTCAAGAAGAAATAACGGCAAAGGCAATGATGGCATTAAGCTTGTCTTCAGCTGATCGTGATTAGCTTTGCCTCCCATTCACCGAGTTTGCCTCCATGCGCCGTTATCTCCGCTTGCCTGTGCTGTTGCTGCTGTCAGTTGTTGTCGTGTTACTGGCGATCGGCGTCAAGGGTTATGAATCGCGACTGTTCGAGCGCGGCTGGTTCAACCTCAAGACCTGGTGGCAGCCGGCCGAGCAAAGCATCGGCCTGGACCGTTATCAGGTGGTGCTTGAAGGACAGGTCATCGAGGGCCTGGATGACGATGTATCGGCGCTGACCTTCGACCCTGATCGTAAAACCCTGTTTACCGTCACCAACAAACGCTCCGAGCTGATCGAACTGTCGCTGGACGGGCGCATTCTGCGCCGCGTGCCGTTGACCGGTTTCGGTGATCCAGAGGCAGTCGAGTACATCGGCCCCAACAGCTACGTGATTACCGACGAGCGCCTGCAACGGCTGATCCGGGTGCGCCTGGATGACAACACGCGCTTTCTCGACGCCAACGACGCCGAGCAGCTCAGCCTGGGCATCGGCCTGAACGGCAACAAGGGCTTTGAGGGCCTGGCCTACGACTCGGCCGGCAAGCGCCTGTTCGTGGCCAAGGAGCGCGATCCGATGGTGATTTATGAGGTGCGCGGCTTCCCCCACGATAATCCCGAACAGCCTTATTCGGTGCAGGTCGACCAGGACCGCAAGCGCGATTCGCGGTTGTTCGTGAAGGACTTGTCGAGCCTGCAGTTCGATGAGCGCAGCGGCCATCTGCTGGCGCTGTCGGATGAATCACGGCTGGTGGTGGAGCTGGATGTGAAGGGCAAACCGCTGAGTACGCTGTCGCTGCGCAAGGGTTCGCAAGGCCTGCAGAAGACGGTGCCGCAGGCGGAGGGGATTGCCATGGATGATGCCGGGACGATCTATCTGGTCAGCGAGCCGAACCTGTTCTACGTGTTCAAGCAGCCGGCTGACTGAGTAGCGCAGCCCACGGCCACCTTGAACAGGGGCCGTGGGCGCATCGCTGTTTACTCGGCGGTGAGAGTCTTGACCCCTTCGGCGGTGCCGAGCAGCAGCACATCGGCCGGGCGCGCGGCGAACAGGCCGTTGGTGACCACGCCGACGATGGCGTTGATCTGCCGCTCGAGCTCGACCGGGTCTGTGATCTGCATGTTATGCACATCCAGAATCACGTTGCCGTTATCGGTCAGCACGCCTTCGCGGTAGACCGGGTCGCCGCCCAGCTTGACCAGCTCGCGGGCAACGTGGCTGCGCGCCATCGGAATCACTTCGACCGGCAGCGGGAACTCGCCTAGCACCGGCACCAGCTTGCTGCCGTCGGCGATGCAGATGAAGGTCTTGGCCACGGCGGCGACGATCTTCTCGCGGGTCAGTGCGGCGCCGCCGCCCTTGATCAGGTTCAGGTGCGCGTCGCTCTCGTCGGCGCCGTCCACGTAGAACTCCAGCTCGCTGACGCTGTTCAGCTCGTACACCGGAATGCCATGGCCCTTGAGGCGCTGGGCAGTGGCCTCGGAGCTGGCGACCGCGCCATCGAAGGCGCCTTTGTGCTGAGCCAGGGCGTCGATGAAGAAGTTGGCAGTCGAACCGGTGCCGACGCCAACGACGCTCTTGTCGTCCAGCTTGGGCAGAATGAGATCGACAGCGGCCTGGGCGACGGCCTGTTTCAGTTGGTCCTGGGTCATGCGGGCTCCGAGTGGGGCTGGGGAGTTTCGAGAGGCGCACAGTATAGCGGCAAGTGCCGGCAAAACCTCGGCTTTGCTGTGGTCCGCCGACGTGGCGCTGGGGTAGACTCGCAGGCCTTGTCCCGCGGCCAGTGATGCTTTCCCGATGCTCGAACAGTACGTCAAGATGATCCTCACCTCGCGCGTGTACGACGTTGCCGTCGAAACGCCGCTGCACAGTGCCGGCCAGTTGAGCAAGCGCCTGAACAATCAGGTGCTGCTCAAACGTGAAGACCTGCAGCCGGTGTTCTCGTTCAAGATCCGCGGGGCGTACAACAAGCTGGCGCAATTGACTGCCGAAGAGCTGGCCCGTGGCGTGGTCACTGCCTCCGCCGGCAACCATGCCCAGGGCCTGGCCCTGGCTGCGCGCGAGCTGGGCATCAAAGCCACCATCGTGATGCCCAAGACCACCCCGGAAATCAAGATCGAAGGCGTGCGCTCGCGTGGCGGCAAGGTCGTCCTGCACGGCGACTCGTTCCCCGAGGCGCTGGCCTATTCGCTCAAGCTGGTGGATGAAAAGGGCTTTGTCTATATCCACCCCTACGATGACCCGCATACCATCGCCGGCCAAGGCACCGTGGCCATGGAAATTCTGCGCCAGCACCCGGGCCGCCTCGACGCGATCTTTGTGCCGGTCGGCGGCGGCGGTTTGATTGCCGGCATCGCTGCCTACGTCAAATATCTGCGCCCGGAAATCAAGGTGATCGGCGTCGAGCCGGACGACTCCAACTGCCTGCAGGCGGCCATGGCCGCTGGCGAGCGAGTAGTGCTGCCGCAAGTCGGGCTGTTCGCCGATGGCGTTGCGGTCGCGCAGATCGGCCAGCACACCTTTGATATCTGCAAGCTGCACGTGGACGAGGTGATCACGGTCAGTACCGATGAAATCTGCGCGGCGATCAAGGATATCTACGACGATACCCGCTCGATAACCGAGCCTGCCGGCGCTTTAGGCGTTGCCGGGATCAAGAAGTACGTGGAAATGAGCGGTGTCAGTGGTCACACACTGGTCGCCATCGACTCCGGCGCCAACGTCAACTTCGACCGCCTGCGCCACGTGGCCGAGCGCGCCGAGCTGGGCGAGAAGCGCGAAGCGATCATCGCCGTGACCATCCCCGAGCGGCCGGGCAGCTTCAAGGCCTTCTGCGAGGCCATCGGCAAGCGCCAGATAACCGAATTCAACTACCGCAAGCACACCTCGGACGAGGCGCACATCTTTGTCGGCGTGCAGACCCATCCCGATACCGACCCGCGCGCCGCGCTGGTGCAGCAGTTGATCGAGCAAGGCTTCCCGGTTATCGACCTGACCGACAACGAACTGGCCAAGCTGCACATTCGCCATATGGTCGGCGGCCATTCGGCGCGGGCCCACGACGAGATCGTGCTGCGCTTCGAATTCCCCGAACGGCCGGGGGCGCTGTTCAACTTCCTGACCAAGCTGGGCGGGCGCTGGAATATCTCCATGTTCCACTACCGCAACCATGGCGCCGCAGACGGGCGCGTGGTGGCCGGCTTGCAGGTGCCCGAAGACGAGCGTCATCTGGTGCCGGCAGCGTTGGCCAAGATCGGCTACCCGTACTGGGATGAAAGCGAAAACCCGGCCTACCGGCTGTTTTTGGGTTGAGGGGCTAAGCTAGACCTCGAGAGGCTTCTCGGCGCGGTGCTGTATCAGCCAGCCGCGCCAAGGCCCGCACGCGCAACCCAAGGATCTGCACATGGAATATCTGACTACCCTGAAGACCGTGCACGTTGTCGCCACCGTGCTGTTGCTCGCCTGCGCCCTGGGCCTGGCCATCTACACCTGGCGGCTGCGCCAGCGCAGCGATGCTGCGGTCTATAGCCAGTTGCTGCGCCGCCCCCTGCTGTTTGTCTGGCTGTTGCTCGGCGTGTGCCTGGTGAGCATGCCATTCACCGGCTGGTGGCTGGTGCACCTGGTCGGCTGGCCGCTGGGGCAGACCTGGCTGTTGGCCTCGAGCGTGATCTACACCGTCGGTGCGCTGAGTGTGTGGTGGCTGCTGATCCGCCTCAACCGCTTGCGCCGGGCTGAGCCTGGCAGCCTGCGCCTGACCTTGGCACTGGCCGTGTTCAGTGCGGTGTGCTTTGTCTCGATTGCGGGCCTGATGGGCGCCAAGCCGGTCTGAGGCAGCCCGCAACAGCCCCATTTCACAGGGAATTTCACCTGGCTGCACATAAGCACGGCAGGCGCGTTGCTGCGCTTGTGAGCTTTGTGGAACAATGCGGCAATATGCGTTTTCGAGGTTGCTGCCGTGATCGACCCGGATGGATTTCGCCCCAACGTCGGTATCATTCTCACCAATGATGCTGGACAGGTGCTTTGGGCTCGACGGATCAACCAGGATGCCTGGCAATTTCCCCAGGGCGGTATCAACCCTGATGAGACGCCGGAAGATGCCCTGTACCGCGAGCTGAATGAAGAAGTCGGCCTGGAGCGTGACGATGTGCAAATTCTTGCCTGCACCCGCGGCTGGTTGCGTTATCGTCTACCCCAGCGGCTGGTGCGCACGCACAGCCAGCCATTGTGTATCGGCCAGAAACAGAAGTGGTTCCTGCTACGCCTGGTGAGCAACGAGCAACGGGTGCGTATGGACCTGACCGGCAAACCGGAATTCGACGGCTGGCGCTGGGTCAGCTATTGGTATCCGCTGGGCCAGGTCGTGACATTCAAGCGCGAGGTTTACCGCCGCGCCCTGAAAGAGCTAGCCCCGCGCCTGCTGACGCGCGACTGACGACGGAGTTCGACCCCGAGCCATGCTCAATACGCTGCGCAAGATCGTCCAGGAAGTGAACTCCGCCAAAGATCTCAAGACGGCGTTGGGGATCATTGTCTTGCGCGTCAAGGAAGCCATGGGCAGCCATGTCTGCTCGGTTTACTTGCTTGACCCGGAAACCAACCGGTTCGTGCTGATGGCCTCCGAAGGCCTCAACAAACGCTCGATCGGCAAGGTCAGCATGGCCCCCAACGAAGGCCTGGTTGGCCTGGTCGGTACCCGGGAAGAGCCGCTGAACCTGGAAAACGCCGCCGATCACCCGCGTTATCGCTACTTTGCCGAAACCGGTGAAGAGCGCTACGCGTCGTTTCTCGGTGCGCCGATCATCCACCACCGTCGTGTGGTCGGGGTGCTGGTCATCCAGCAAAAGGAGCGGCGCCAGTTCGACGAGGGCGAAGAAGCCTTCCTGGTAACCATGAGCGCGCAGCTGGCCGGGGTTATCGCCCACGCCGAAGCCACCGGTTCGATCCGTGGCCTGGGCCGTCAGGGCAAAGGCATTCAAGAGGCGCGCTTCGTCGGCGTACCGGGTTCGCCTGGCGCTGCGGTAGGCCGCGCGGTGGTGATGCTGCCGCCCGCCGATCTGGAAGTGGTGCCGGACAAGACCGTCGATGACATCGACGCCGAACTGAAACTGTTCAATAACGCCCTCGAAGGCGTGCGCGCCGACATGCGCAAGCTGTCGGCCAAGCTTGCCACCCAGCTGCGCCCGGAAGAACGGGCGCTGTTCGACGTCTACCTGATGATGCTCGAAGACGCTGCCCTTGGTGGCGAAGTGGTCGAAGTGATCAAGACCGGCCAGTGGGCCCAGGGCGCCTTGCGTCAGGTGGTCGGCGAGCACGTCAACCGCTTCGAGCTGATGGACGACGACTACCTGCGCGAGCGCGCCTCCGACGTCAAGGACCTTGGCCGGCGGCTGTTGGCTTACTTGCAGGAAGCCCGTTCGCAGACCCTGGTCTACGCCGAAAACACCATTCTGGTCAGTGAAGAGCTGACGCCCGCGATGCTTGGCGAGGTGCCGGAGGGCAAGCTTGCCGGTCTGGTTTCGGTGCTTGGCTCGGGTAACTCGCATGTGGCCATTCTGGCCCGGGCGATGGGTATCCCGACGGTGATGGGCCTGGTCGACCTGCCGTACTCCAAGGTCGACGGCATCGAAATGATCGTCGACGGCTACAAGGGCGAAGTCTTCACCAACCCCAGCGATGTGCTGCGCAAGCAGTACAAGGAAGTCGTCGAAGAAGAACGCGAACTTGCCAGAGGCCTGGACGCACTGCGCGAGCTGCCCTGCGTAACCCCGGACGGCCATCGCATGCCGCTGTGGGTCAACACCGGCCTGCTCGCCGACGTGGCCCGGGCGCAGCAACGCGGCGCCGAAGGGGTTGGCCTGTACCGCACCGAAGTGCCGTTCATGATCCAGCAGCGCTTCCCCAGCGAAAAGGAACAGCTGGCGATCTATCGCGAGCAGCTCGCTGCCTTCCACCCGCTGCCGGTGACCATGCGCACCCTGGACATTGGCGGTGACAAGGCGCTGTCGTACTTCCCGATCAAGGAAGAAAACCCGTTTCTCGGCTGGCGCGGTATTCGCGTCACCCTCGACCACCCGGAAATCTTCCTGGTGCAAACCCGCGCCATGCTCAAGGCCAGCGAGGGCTTGAATAACCTGCGCATCCTGTTGCCGATGATCTCCGGCATCCATGAGCTGGAAGAAGCCCTGCACCTGATCCACCGTGCCTGGGGCGAGGTGCGCGACGAAGGCACCGACGTACCGATGCCGCCGGTGGGGGTGATGGTCGAAATCCCGGCAGCGGTGTACCAGACCAAAGAGCTGGCGCGTCAGGTCGACTTCCTCTCGGTTGGCTCCAACGACCTGACCCAGTATCTGCTGGCGGTCGACCGCAACAACCCGCGGGTCGCCGACCTGTATGACTACCTGCACCCGGCAGTGCTGCAAGCCGTGCAAACCGTGGTGCGCGATGCCCATGCCGAAGGCAAGCCGGTGAGTATCTGCGGCGAGATGGCCGGTGACCCGGCGGCAGCGATCCTGCTGATGGCGATGGGCTTTGACAGCCTGTCGATGAACGCCACTAACCTGCCCAAGGTCAAGTGGATGCTGCGTCAGGTCAACATGAGCAAGGCCAAGGAACTGCTGGCCGACGCCATGAGCCACGACAACCCGCAAGTTATCCACAGCTCGCTGCAGCTGGCGCTGAAGAACCTCGGCCTGGCGCGGATGATCGGGCCTGGCGCGAACAAAACCCTCTAAGCCAAGGATGCTGGTGGCTCTGCTCAGACCGCCAGCTCGACCTCACCCAGATGCCCGCCGTAGGGACCAAAGCTGCGTTCGAGCATGCGCCGCTGCCCCGACTTGTGCACAAGCAGCACCGTGCTGGCGCGGGTGCCGTAGTTCTGGCTGGCGATGAATGCGCTCGACAGCAGCCGCTCGGTGGCCAGGCCGACACCGGTGTCCGGCAAATCGGCGTCCAGCGCAGGCTGAGCGTTGCCAAGCAAACCCAGCAGCCGCTGCGGGTCGGCCTCGTCGAGCAGCTCGCGCAGGCCTTGGCGGGTCTGCACCAGCTTCGGCCACGGCGTATCCAGCCGTGCATTGGACAGCCCGTAGACGCCCGGCTCAAGCAATTGCGGCGCTGCGTCAGAGGCGTGCAGGTAGCCCAGCTGCTGCTCGTCGCCAATCAACAGATTGAAGCCTGAGTACTCGCTGCTGCGGCTAGCCACCTGCTCAAGGTATTGCTCAACGCCGAGCTCGCCGCGCAGGTAACCAGCCACCAGTTCACCGCGAGAGCGCAGGCCTTGTGGCTGGCGCGGGTCACGGATATTGGTCAGCGCCGCGAAGCGCCCGTTCGGACCAATCCCCAGCCAACTGCCGCCGGCCTCGAGGTCGCGCCCGGCGTACACCCCCGGTGCGTCGTCCCACGCGCCCAGCGCCTGACTGGGGCGGGCATAGAACTCGTCCCGATTGGCCGCAACGATCAGCGGCAGGGCATGCCCCGGCCGCCAGGCAAATACGATCAGGCACATGGCGTAGCCTCTGGTTTTTGCTCACTCTACCCACTGCATCGAGCACTGGCCATCAGCTGACACAGACTTCACTAGAGCCACAAGGCCAGCTTCCGTTACCATGCCGGACTGAATTGTCATGGGGTCGACGAATGGAGTTCGTACTCTACCTGCTGTTGGGCGCCTGCGCCGGCGTCCTGGCCGGGCTATTCGGCGTGGGCGGCGGGATCATCATCGTGCCGGTGCTGGTGTTCAGCTTCACCTTGCAGGGCTTCGAGCCCTCGGTGCTGACCCACCTGGCCGTCGGCACCTCGCTGGCGACCATCATCTTCACATCGATCAACGCCGTGCGTGAGCACCAGCGCAAAGGCGCGGTGCAATGGTCGGTCTTTGTCTGGATGACCGTTGGTATCCTGATCGGTGCGGGTATCGGCGCCAAAACCGCTTCGTTGATCCAGGGCCCGATGCTGCAGAAGATCATTGGCGTGTTTGCCCTGGTGGTCGCCGCGCAGATGGCCCTCGACCTCAAACCCAAGGCCAGCCGTGGCATCCCTGGCAAGCCTGGGTTGTCGGTTGCCGGCGTGGTAATCGGTTGGGCCTCGGCAATCTTTGGCATCGGTGGCGGCTCGCTGACCGTGCCGTTCCTGACCTGGCGCAGCCTGCCGATGCAGCAGGCGGTGGCGACCTCATCGGCCTGCGGCTTGCCGATCGCCCTGGCCAGCGCCCTCAGCTTCATGCTGCTGGGCTGGGACGACAGCCACCTGCCGCCGCACAGCCTGGGTTACGTGTACCTGCCGGCACTGCTTGGCATTGCCCTGACCAGCATGTTTTTTGCCCGTTATGGCGCGCGCCTGGCGCACAAGCTGTCGCCGCGCCTGCTCAAACGTCTGTTCGCCGCGTTGCTGTTCTGCGTCGGCCTGAGTTTTTTGATTTAGCTGCCTGATTTGATCGAGAGGAATCACCATGCTGCCTTACCCGCAGATCGACCCCGTGGCCCTGGCCATCGGGCCGCTGAAAATCCATTGGTACGGCCTGATGTACCTGATCGGCATCGGCGGTGCCTGGCTGCTGGCCTCGCGCCGGCTGAACCGCTTCGACCCGACCTGGAGCCGCGAGAAGCTCTCTGACCTGGTGTTCTGGCTGTCAATGGGGGTAATCGTCGGCGGACGCCTGGGCTATGTACTGTTCTATGACCTGCACGCCTACCTGGCCAACCCGACGCTGATATTCGAAGTGTGGAAGGGCGGCATGTCGTTCCACGGCGGCTTTATCGGCGTGATGCTGGCCGCGCTATGGTTCGGCAAGCGCAACAACAAGTCGTTCTTCGAGCTGATGGACTTCGTAGCGCCGCTGGTGCCGATTGGCCTGGGTGCCGGGCGCATCGGCAACTTCATCAACGCCGAGCTATGGGGCAAGGCCACCGACGTGCCGTGGGCGATGGTCTTCCCGCCGTTCAGCGACCCGGCGCAGCTGCCGCGTCACCCGTCGCAGCTGTATCAGTTTGCCCTCGAAGGTGTGGCATTATTCCTGATCCTTTGGCTGTACTCGCGCAAGCCGCGCCCGACCATGGCCGTGTCCGGCATGTTCGCGCTGTTCTATGGCATCTTCCGCTTCATCGTCGAGTTCGTGCGTGTGCCTGATGCCCAGCTTGGCTACATCGCCTTTGGCTGGTTGACCATGGGCCAGTTGCTCTGCCTGCCGATGATCATTGGCGGCATCGTGCTGATCTGGCTGGCCTACAACCGCAAACCCACGGCCAACGCCGCGGTCTGATTTTCACGGCAGGGGCGATCCCCCTGCCGTTCTCGTTACAGGTAAGTCATGAAACAGTATCTAGATCTGGTCCGCGACGTCATCGACAACGGCACCCTGCAGAGCAACCGCACCGGCGTGCGCACCATCAGCCTGCCCGGCGCCATGCTGCGCTTCGACCTGCAGAAAGGCTTCCCGGCCGTGACCACCCGCCGCCTGGCGTTCAAGTCGGCCATCGGCGAGATGGTCGGTTTTCTGCGCGGGGTGAAAAACGCCGGCGAGTTCCGCGAGCTGGGCTGCAAGGTCTGGGACCAGAACGCCAACGAAAACGCCCAGTGGCTGGCCAACCCGTTCCGTCAGGGGCATGACGACCTCGGCGAAATCTACGGCGTGCAATGGCGCCAGTGGCCAGGCTACAAGCGCGTGCCGCTGAGCAACCCGGCGGCCATCGCCATGGCCGAGCAACAAGGCTTCCGCCAGATCGCCCAGGACGAAGAAGACGGCCAGGCGTTCGTCATCCTCTACAAGGCCATCGATCAGGTGCGTCAGTGCCTCGATACCATCGCCAACGACCCGGGCAGCCGGCGCATCCTGTTCCACGGCTGGAACTGCGCCCAGCTCGACGAAATGGCCCTGCCGCCGTGCCACCTGCTGTACCAGTTCCACCCCAATGTCGAGACCAGGGAAATCTCCCTGACCCTCTACATCCGCTCCAATGACCTCGGCCTGGGCACGCCATTCAACCTCACCGAAGGCGCTGCGCTGCTGTCGCTGTTCGGCCGCCTGACCGGCTACACCCCGCGCTGGTTCACCTACTTCATCGGCGACGCCCATGTGTACGAGAACCACTTGGACATGCTCAACGAGCAGTTCACCCGCGAGCCATTGCCGGCACCCAAACTGGTGATCAGCGACCGCGTGCCTGAGTTTGCCAAGACCGGGGTGTACGAGCCGGAGTGGCTGGAGAAGATCGAGCCGAGCGACTTCAGCCTGGAAGGCTACGAGCATCACCCGCCACTGACGGCGCCGATGGCGGTGTGATTCGGATTGGTCGCGGGGTCAGGTGCCCCGCGATATTCCTGATCAATGCCCATGACTTCTGCCCACATGCGAGTGCTCGGTCTCTGGCACTGACACCGCACCATTCACCTCCAACTGCTGCAGAATCGCGCATTCCGCCCCGGGTGCGGTGCAGCGTTGGCGCAATTCCACCAGTTGCTCTTGCAGTGCCAGCAGGCCGTCGATGCGGGCCTGGACGTGGTCGATGTGCTCGTCGATCAGCGCGTTGACGCTGCCGCATTGGCCCTCCGGGCTGTCGCGCAGGCGCAGCAGGCTGCGGATCTCGTCCAGGGTCATGTCCAGCGTACGGCAGTTGCGGATGAAGGTCAGGCGCTCGACGTGGGCCTGGGTGTACAGCCGGTAGTTGCCGTCACTGCGGGCGGGCTCGGGCAGCAGTTGCTCGCGCTCGTAGTAGCGGATGGTCTCGACGGCGCAGTCAGTGGCTTTGGCCAATTCCCCGATTTTCATCACGAATCCTCTGCAGATGGCTTGACCCTATAGTGGCTACAGGGTGTTCACTTGGCAATAACTACCCTGTAACCGAGCGTCTTTGCCGCGCAAAGCCTGCTCAAGGGATCGGCGCATCAGCTAAGGACGACTCCATGAACCAGCCTGTCAGCCATGACCACGCGCATGACCATGACGCCCATGACCACGGCCATGAGCACCAGCATGCGCATGCCGCCAAGAGCGCTTGCCAAGACACCAAGGCCCACAGCTGCTGTGGCGGCGAGCCTGCGCCTGCGCTGGTGCAACTGACCGAGCAGGCCAGCAGCGATGCGCAGCTCAGCCGTTTTCGCATCCAGGCCATGGACTGCCCGACCGAGCAAGGTCTGATCCAGGACAAGCTGGGCAAGATGGCCGGTATCGAGCAGCTTGAATTCAACCTGATCAACCGTGTGCTCGGCGTGCGCCATACGCTGCAAGGCACGGACGCAATCGAGCGGGCGATCGACAGCCTGGGCATGCGCGCCGAGCCGCTGACTGACGATGAAGACAGCGCCGCTGCGCCTGCCGCCAAGACCCGCTGGTGGCCGCTGGCACTGTCGGCAGTGGCGGCGATTGCCGCCGAAATCGTGCACTTCAGCGAGCTGGCGCCGGAGTGGGTGGTGGCCTTGCTGGCCTTGGCAGCCATTCTTGGCTGTGGTCTGGGCACCTACAAAAAGGGCTGGATCGCCCTGAAAAACCGCAACCTCAACATCAACGCGCTGATGAGCATCGCGGTGACCGGCGCCGTATTGATCGGCCAATGGCCCGAGGCGGCGATGGTGATGGTGCTGTTCACCGTTGCCGAGTTGATCGAAGCGCGCTCGCTGGACCGCGCGCGCAACGCCATCGGCGGCTTGATGCAGCTGACCCCGGATATGGCCACCGTGCAGCAGGCCGATGGCCAGTGGCTTGAGGTGGAAGTGCGCGGGGTAGCGCTCGGTGCGTCGGTGCGGGTGCGTCCTGGCGAGCGCATCGGCCTCGACGGGGAAGTGCTCAGCGGGCAATCGAGTGTCGATCAGGCGCCGATCACCGGTGAAAGCCTGCCCGTGGAGAAGGTTGTCGGCGACAAGCTGTTCGCTGGCACCATCAACCAGGAAGGCGCGCTGGAGTACAAAGTTACTGCCCTTGCCGGCCAGTCAACCCTGGCGCGGATCATCAAGGCTGTGGAAGAAGCGCAGGGCGCGCGTGCGCCGACCCAGCGCTTTGTTGATCAGTTTTCGCGCATCTACACCCCGGTGGTGTTTGCCCTGGCCCTGGCCGTGGCGATTCTGCCGCCGCTGCTGATGGGCGGCGCCTGGTTTGACTGGATCTATCGCGCACTGGTCCTGCTGGTAGTGGCGTGCCCATGTGCACTGGTGATTTCAACCCCGGTGACGATTGTCAGTGGCCTTGCCGCTGCCGCGCGCAAGGGCATTCTGATCAAGGGCGGGGTGTATCTGGAGGGCGGGCGCAAGCTGGACTTCCTGGCCCTGGACAAGACCGGCACGATCACCCATGGCAAACCGGTGCAGACCGATTTCAGCGCGCTTGATCCGCTCTTTGCAGACCGCGCCCAGGCGCTGGCTGCCAGCCTCGGCGAGCGCTCCGACCACCCGGTATCGCGGGCCATCGCGCAGTTTGCCCAGGCGCAGCAACTGCCGTTGAGCGACGTCAGCAACTTTGCCGCGCTGTCCGGGCGCGGTGTGCGTGGCGAGATCGACGGCCAGCTGTACCACCTGGGCAACCATCGCCTGGTCGAAGAGCTGGGCCTGTGCTCGCCGCAACTGGAAGCGCAGCTCGATACGCTGGAGCGCCAAGGCAAGACCGTGGTTCTGCTGCTCGATCGCAGCGGCCCGCTGGCGCTGTTTGCCGTAGCCGATACGGTCAAGGACAGCAGCCGCCAGGCGATTGCCGAATTGCATGAGCTGGGTATCAAAACGGTCATGCTGACCGGTGATAATCCGCACACCGCGCAAGCGATCGCTGCCCAGGTAGGTATCGACCGAGCCGAGGGCAACCTGCTGCCAAGCGACAAGCTGAAGACCATCGAAGCGCTCTACGCCCAAGGGCACCGGGTCGGCATGGTCGGCGACGGCATCAACGATGCACCGGCACTGGCCCGCGCTGAAATCGGCTTCGCCATGGCGGCAGCGGGAACCGACACGGCGATTGAAACCGCTGATGTGGCCCTGATGGACGACGACTTGCGCAAAATCCCAGCATTCGTCAGGCTTTCCCGCGCCAGCGCGGCCATTCTCATCCAGAACATCGTTCTCGCGTTGGGGATCAAGGCGATCTTCCTGGTGGTTACCTTTACCGGCATGGCCACCCTGTGGATGGCGGTCTTCGCCGACATGGGCGTGAGCCTGCTGGTGGTGTTCAACGGTCTGCGCCTGCTGCGCAAATAAGGGATCTGCATGCTGAGTTCCGAGCTCAAGGCCTTCTACATGGTTGCCCGCCTGGGCAGCATCACCCAGGCGGCGAAGAAGCTCGGGCTCAGCCAGCCCACGGTGACCACGCAGATTCGCCAGCTGGAAAGCCACTACGCGGTGGAGCTGTTCTACCGCGGTGGGCGCCGGCTGGTATTGAGCGAGAGCGGTGCGCGCCTGCTACCGATGGTCAAGACCTTGCTGCAGCAGGAAGCGGACATCGAGTTCGAGCTTCGCAACAGCGGCCAGGCCCAGGGCAGTCTGCGCATCGCCGCCACCGCGCCGTATTACATTCTCGACCTGGTGAAAATTTTTCGCCAACGCCTGCCGCAGGTGGACGTAGCGGTGGAAATCGGCAACTCGCAACAGGTGCTGGAGATGCTCGAAGACTATCGCGTGGACGTCGCCGCATCCTCGCAACTGGTCGAGGATGCACGACTGGTGCGGCGAGTGCTGGGCACGGACCCGCTGGTGGTGGCCGTGCACCGTAGCCATCCGTTGGCGCAACGGCAGACGCTGGCCATCGATGCCCTGGCCGGTCATTGCCTGCTGATGCGCGAGCAGGGTTCAACCACGCGGCTGATGACCGAACAGATGCTTGCCGGGCGTGGGGTCAAGGTCGGCACCTTGCTCGAGATCGGCAGCCGCGAGTCGATCCGCGAGGCCGTGCTGCGCAACATCGGCATCAGCATCATCGCCCGCCATGAGGTACCGCATAACCCCGAGCTGGCCGTGCTCACCCTGGAAGGTGCACCGGTCATGCACGAGTACCTGTATTGCCTCAAGGAGCGGCGCCAGGCGCGCCTGCCAGCGGCGTTTCTTGGTGTCGCGCAGGAAGTATCAGGTATTCAGTTGTAAGTGCTGCGGCAGGCTTCATTGCGCAAAGGCCAGCACGGCCACTCCCAAATCTGCCTATGGCACTATCGCCAGCTTTGCCCTGAACGCCACAGAACCTTCGCATTGCCTCCCTAGCATGGCCTCTATCTGATCACGAGGCCTGGCCATGACCCACGCTACCCCTACCCCTGGCGCACCGGTAAAAGTGCGCGGTATCGACAAACGCTTCGGCGCCTTCGCTGCGCTGAACAACGTTTCCCTGGATATCGGTGCCGGCGAGTTGGTGTGCCTGCTCGGCCCGTCCGGCTGCGGCAAGACCACCCTGCTGCGTTGCATCGCCGGCCTCGAGCGGCAGGACCGTGGCGAGCTGTACCTGGGCGAGCGCGACATCTCCGAGCTGCCGCCGCAGGCCCGCGACTACGGCATCCTGTTCCAGTCCTATGCGCTGTTCCCCAACCTCACGGTCGAGGCCAACATAGCCTACGGTCTGAATACCAGCAGCCGCGACCAAGCGCGCCAGCGGGTCGGGCAGATGCTTGAGTTGGTCGGCCTGCTTGGCAGCGAGAAGAAATATCCAGGCCAGTTGTCCGGTGGTCAGCAACAACGGGTGGCGTTAGCCCGCGCCCTGGCCCCGGCGCCGTCTTTGTTGTTGTTGGACGAGCCGATGTCGGCGCTGGATGCGCGGGTACGTGAGCACCTGTGTGGCGAGCTGCGCCAACTGCAGCGCCAGCTCGGCATCACCACCCTGATGGTCACGCACAACCAGGACGAAGCCATGTTGATGGCCGACCGCATAGCCGTGATGAACAACGGCCAGGTCGAGCAGTACGACACCCCGCAAGCGATCTACGACCGGCCGGCCACGCCATTCGTGGCCGAGTTCGTTGGCCAGGGCAACTGGCTGCCGTTCCAGCGCAACAGTGCCAGCCACGCCCAGGTCGGCGGGATGAACCTGCGCCTGGCCGCCAATGCCGGTGCGGCCAGCAGCGGTAGGCTGTTCTGTCGCCCTGAGGCGATCACGGTCAACCCGCTGGTGCATGAAGAAAACCTGTTCCCGGCCAAGGTGCGCGAAGTCACCTTCCTCGGTAACCGTTGCCGCATGGCCTTTGAGCTGCACACTCTGCCGGGGCATACCCTACTTGCCGAGCTGGCGCCGGAGGCCATGCCGCGCCTTGGTTCTCAGGACATCTGGGTGGCGCTGCCGCCGCAGAGCCTGCAGGTGTTTGCCTGAGATGGCCGGGCCAATCTCCATGCCCTTGAACCTGGCCACGGCGGACCGAGGCAATGGCGTTGCGCTGGCCGACCGGATCTTTGTGCTCGGCGGCAAAAGCCTGCTGCTGGTGCTGCTGATCGTGGCAGTGCTGCTGCCGCTGCTGGCGATCTTCTGGCGCGGCTTCAGCGGCGACGCCGGCCAGGGCGGCGGCTTGCTGGCAGCACGCGAGCTGTTTACCAGCGCCAACTTCCGCTGGCTGCTCGGTAACAGCCTGGCAGTTGCCTTCACCGTGGCCGCTATCGTCATACCGCTGGCGTATCTGTTTGCCTACGCCCTGCAGCGCACCTTGATCCCGGCCAAGCCACTGTGGCGGGGGATTTCCCTGCTGCCGTTGTTGGCCCCGTCGATGTTGCCGGCGATTGCGCTGGTCTATCTGTTCGGCAACCAGGGCCTGCTGCGCAGCCTGCTCGACGACAACATCTACGGCTTCTGGGGCATCGTTGTCGGTGAGGCCATCTATACCTTCCCGCATGCCTTGATGATTCTGCTGTCCGCGCTGTCGCTGGCCGATGCGCGGCTGTTCGAAGCGGCTTCGAGCATGGGCGCGGGACCAGTGCGGGCATTCTTCAGCGTGACTTGGCCGGCGACCCGCCAGGCCGTGTTTGCCGCATTCTGCCTGGTGTTCACCCTGACCATCACCGACTTCGGTGTGCCAGTGGTGGTGGGCGGTGACTATCAGGTGCTGGCGCTGGAAGCCTACAAAGCCGTGGTAGGGCAGCAGCAGTTTGGCCGAGGTGCACTGATCGGCATGGTCCTGCTGCTGCCGGCGCTGTTCAGTTTTGCTGTCGATGCCTGGCTCCGCCGGCGCCAGGGCCAGGCCATGAGTGGCCGGGCGCAGGTGTTCGAGCCCAAGCCGTCGCGCCGCCGCGATGCTGTGTTTCTCGCGGTGGTGGTGCTGGTGTGCAGCGTGCTGCTGGCGGTGGTGGGCATGGCGGTGTATTCGTCGCTGGTCACCTTCTGGCCTTACAACTTGTCGCTGTCGGTCAAGCACTACCTGTTTGAAGACACCGCCGGCGGTGGCTGGCTGGCCTATCGCAACAGCGTGAGCATGGCGCTGTGCACGGCCTTGATCGGCAGTCTGGTGATCTTCGTCGGCGCCTACCTGATGGAAAAAACCCAGGGCCAACGGCTGCTCAACCAGTCGCTGCGACTGCTCAGTTTCATTCCGATGGCGGTGCCGGGGCTGGTGTTGGGCCTGGGTTACGTCTTCTTCTTCAACCTCGCCAGCAACCCGCTGCACGTGTTCTACGGCAGCATGACCCTGTTGGTGGTGTGCACCATTGCGCACTATCTAACTACCGCACAGATGACCGCAACCACCGCCCTGCGCCAGCTCGACGGCGAATTCGAAGCCGCGGCGCTGTCGCTCAAGGCGCCGCTGTACCGGCATTTTCTGCGGGTCAGCCTGCCGATTTGCCTGCCGGCCTTGCTCGACATCATCCGCTACCTGTTCGTCTCGGCGATGACCACGGTGTCGGCGGCGATCTTCCTCTACAGCCCCGACACCATCCTCGCCGCCGTGGCGGTGTTGAACATGGACGACGCCGGCAATGTTGGCGGCGCTGCGGCGATGTCGACGCTGATCCTGCTCACCAGTGCTACCGCTTCGTTGCTGCTGGCCGCCGCCTCGCGCGGCCTGCTGCGCCGCTCCCAGGCCTGGCGCCAATCCGCGCCCGGCCATTGACTGCCTGCCCACCTTGAAAGGAACCGCACCATGTTCAAGCCAGTTGCCCTTGCTGCTGCCGTCAGCGCCATTTTCAGCCTGCAGGTGTCTGCCGCAGAGACTCAGCTGACGGTCTACACCGCGCTCGAAGCCGAGCAGCTGAAGACCTACAAACAGGCCTTCGAAAAGGCCAACCCGGACATCGAGATCAAGTGGGTGCGCGACTCCACCGGGATCATTACCGCCAAGCTGCTGGCCGAGAAAGACCGCCCGCAGGCTGATGCAGTGTGGGGCCTGGCGGCGTCCAGCCTGGCCATTCTCGACCAGCAGAAAATGCTCGAAGCCTATGCGCCGAAGGACCTGGCGACGATCTCGAAGAACTACCGCGACGCGGCCAATCCGCCGGCCTGGGTGGGCATGGATGTATGGGCCGCGACCATTTGCTTCAACACCGTCGAGGCCGAAAAGCAGGGCCTGAGCAAGCCCGTCAGTTGGCAGGACCTGACCAAGCCTGAGTACAAGGGCAAGATCGTCATGCCCAACCCGGCCTCATCGGGCACTGGTTTCCTCGACGTCAGCGCCTGGCTGCAGACCTTTGGCGAGCCGCAGGGCTGGGCGTACATGGACGGCCTGCACCAGAACATCGGCCAGTACGTTCACTCCGGCTCCAAGCCGTGCAAGCTGGCCGCGTCGGGTGAATTCCCGATCGGCATTTCCTTCGAGTACCCGGCCGTGCAGCTCAAACGCCAGGGTGCGCCGCTGGACATCATCCTGCCCAAGGAGGGCCTGGGCTGGGAGATTGAAGCCACAGCGGTGATCAAGGGCACGCCCAAGGCCGCTGCCGCCAAGCGCCTGGCAGACTTCTCGGCCAGCCCTGCGGCGATGGACCTGTATAAGGAGAACTTCGCCGTGCTCGCTGCCCCCGGCATGGCCAAGCCGCAGACCGAGTTGCCGGCAGACTATGAGCAGCGCCTGATCAAAAACGACTTTGGCTGGGCCTCGCAGAACCGCGACAAGATCCTTGCCGAGTGGCGCAAGCGCTACGACGGCAAGTCAGAGAAGGTCGCCCAGCAGTAACTCAAAGCTGCTCGAGCAACTGCTCCAGTTGCTCCTGGCGCTCGGCCTGGTTGAGCCGCGCGCCAGGGTTGAGCGACGACCACTGCGGGTGTGCCCGGGCCTTGTGCAGGGCTTCGGGCAGCTTGCCCTCGCGCCAGGCCTTGTCTTCCCCCGCCTGCAGCTGAATGCTCTGCTGCGCCGCATGGCCGCGGCTGTCCAGGGCCTTGAGAAGCTGCTGCTGACGCAACGCCAGCAGCCGCAGCACAGCGTCATCCACCGTCAATTCCCGCTGGCCCTTGAGCTTGCCGAGCAAGCGCGAGCCGTAGCTGCGTGCGGTTTGCAGTGCGCCGCCAGCGATTGCCCCGGCCAGCGCAGCGGCGCCCAGGGTCAGCCCGCCCACCAGCAAATCAACGCCGGCGCCCGCGGCTGCACCGGCAGCAACGCCGCTGCCCAGGCGCACACCAAGCAGTTTCAAGGTTTCCGGGTTGAACAGATCATCGCCCCAGCGCCCATCCAGCAACGGCAAGTCGCCTGCGCTGGCGTCTTCGCGGCGGAACGCATACAGCTTGAGCAACCCCTCGACACAGCGTTGCTCGCGCTGGCGCACTGCTTGGCGCAGGGCTTCGATCGCCTGCGCTTCGGCCGCCGCTTGGGCCTCGACGCTACGCCGGCAGGCGGCACAATCGAGCAACAGTTCGGCGATCAGGCGCTTGGCGCTGTGCTGGCGGGCCAGACGCTGCGCCTGCTGATCCTCGATCAGCCGTTGCAGGGCGGGACGTGACTCTTCCAGCAACAGCGCGAGGCTTTCATACAGGCGGCGCTCGCCGTCTTCCGGCGGGGCCACGCTATCAAACCGCACCAGTGCATGCAGGCCCAACCGTGCCAGGGCTTCGCGCCATTCCGGCTCGCGGTGCTCGCTGCTGGCGACAAAGTTGAGCACCGGCAGCAGCGGCCGCCCGCAGCTGGCCAGCACTTCCAGTTCATCACGGTATTTGGCCAATACCGGCTCACGGGCATCGATCACGTACAGCCCGGCATTGCTGGCGAGCAACTGGCGCAGCACCTTGGCTTCCTGTTCGAAACGCTGACGGGCTTCGCTGCCTTGCAGAAAGCGCTCGAGCCGGGCTGGGCCATCCAGCCGTTCGCCGGGCCGTTCCAGGCGTTCGAGATAGTCGAGCAGGGCGATGGCATCTTCCAACCCTGGCGTGTCGAACAGGTCCAGCAACGGCTCGCCATCCACCGACAGCCGCGCACCTTCGACGTGGCGGGTGGTGCTGGGGCGATGCGAGACTTCGCCGAAACCGACGTCACGGGTCAGCGTGCGCAGCAGCGAGGTCTTGCCGACATTGGTGTGGCCGACCACGGCCAGTTTCAGCGGCTCAGTCATGGCCTTGCTCCAACCAGTTCAAAGGGGCACTGTCGGCATAGGGCAGGCCGAGGCGGTCGAGGGCTTCGTGCCAGTCGCTCAGGCGCGCGCTGTCCAAGGTCTGCCCGGTAAGCGCCGGCAGCAGCCAGATCCGCGTTGCGCCTGCGTTGCGCGCCAGTTCGGCGAGCAGCGCCAGGCTGCCACGGTCTGGAGAGCGGCGTGGGTCGCAGGCGATGGCCAGGCGGGCCGGCGGGAAGCGGCTGAGTTGCTCAAGCAGCTTGTTGCGCGACTCGCGGCTGTCGAGCAGGCCGGCGTCGCTCACTCCAGCCGGCAACGCTGGCGGCCAGGGGCGTTGATCATCCAGTTCCAGGCCCACCAGCACTGCACCGCTGGCGCTGGCGTCCAGGTGCCCGGCGTGAAACTCCGGCAGTAATTGCGGTGCTGCGTCCTGCACGCCCAGCCGTTCGCTGCTGGGCATCAGCGCTTCGCGCAAGTGCGCATAGCCGGGCAGGCTCACGTCCAGTTGCAGGCGGTTACGGCCCTGGCGCCAGCGCCACAGGCACAGCAGCGCCAGCAGCAGGCGCGGCAGCAGGCCATACACCAGTACCACCCCAAGCAACCAGCTGGCCCAGGCCTGGCGCGCTACATCCAGCGCCGGCAGGGTCGCGCCGCTGGCGCGGATCATCGCTTCGTCCGGCACGGCAAAGCCGAGCAGCGAGGGCAGGGCGCCAAGGGTGTGGGTCAGGGTAATGAACGGCTCGGCGGCGAGCAGGGTAGTTTCCCAGACAAAGCCGTAACGGCGGGTTGCCAGCAATGCCAACAGCATGACTACGGCGGCAATCATCGCCAACAGCCACAGGCCATGCACCAGGGCACCGAGCAACCAGCGGTTGAGGCGCTTACGTTGCAGCAGCACCACCAGCGCCGGCGCCAGGTGCGCGGCCTTGGCGTCGCGGGCGAAGCGCTCGCTCAGCCACAGCCACAGCCGGCCGAGGGTTGCCCCTTGCTCGCCGGCGAACAGCAGGCCGCCTGCCCAGCCGATCAGCATCAGCAGGTTGAGCCCGAGCAGGCTGCCAAGGGCCCAGAACACATTGACCGGGCGTTGACCATCGCCAAGCGCGGCCAGTCCGAGGCCGGCGCCGCTGACTACCGCCAGAATCATCATTGCCAGCAGGGCCAGCCGTGCGCCTTGTTTCCAGTGGCGCAACGCCTCGGCCAGGCCATCGCGTTCGGCCAGCCACAGGGCGCGGGTTTCGATCCGCGCAGCAAGGTCGCCGCCCTGCTGGCGGGCGCGGCGGTTGGCTTCCTGATCTTCCAGAGGGCCGGCGTGTTCCTCGCGCAGGCGGACCGCTTCGGTGAGCCAGCGCTTGTCGAGTGGAGTGGGTGCAGTCACAAGGTCTTCCAATGCACAGGTCAGGGCACAAGCTTAACCCAGCCGCGGTTTGCTATCCTCGTCGGCATGAAGACATCTCTCCCCCTCAGCCTGATCGCGGCCTGCGCCAGCAACCGCGTGATCGGCATCGACAACTCCATGCCCTGGCACCTGCCGGGGGACTTCAAATACTTCAAGGCAACCACCCTCGGCAAGCCGATCATCATGGGCCGCAAGACCTGGGATTCGCTGGGCCGGCCGCTGCCAGGGCGGCTGAACATCGTCGTCAGCCGCCAGCCTGGCTTGCAGCTGGAAGGCGCCGAGGTGTTCCCCTCGCTGGAGCAGGCGCTGGCACGTGCCGAGCAATGGGCGCACGAGCAGGGCGTCGATGAGCTGATGCTGATTGGCGGCGCGCAGTTGTACGCGCTGGCGCTGGAGCAGGGGCTGGTCAGCCGCATGTACCTGACCCGGGTCGAACTGTCGCCGCAGGGCGATGCGTGGTTCCCGGAGTTCGACGCGCAGCAGTGGACACTGGATTCGAGTGAAGCCCAGGCGGAAGACGGCAAGCCTGGCTACCACTTCGAGGTATGGAACAAGCGTTGATAGACAAGGGCCGCGATGCGGCCCTTGTGCGTTTCAGGTGTGGCTCAGCTCGGCGTGCTGGTCATCGTCCAGCACGGCCTTGTCGGTACTCTTGAGCAACTGGCTGGTGACCACGCCTGCGGTCATCGAGCCATTCACGTTCAACGCGGTGCGGCCCATGTCGATCAGCGGCTCGACCGAGATCAACAGCGCCACCAGCTCGACCGGCAGGCCCATCGCCGGCAGCACGATCAACGCGGCGAAGGTCGCGCCGCCACCCACACCTGCGACACCCGCCGAGCTCAAGGTGACGATGGCGATCAAAGTGGCAATCCACAGCGGATCGAAGGTATCGATACCCACCGCCGGCGCCACCATCACCGCCAGCATGGCCGGATAGAGGCCGGCACAGCCGTTCTGGCCGATGGTTGCGCCAAACGATGCGCTGAAGCTGGCGATCGATTGCGGCACGCCCAGGCGCCGGGTCTGCGCTTCGATATTGAGCGGAATGCTCGCCGCACTGGAGCGGCTGGTGAAGGCGAAAGTCAGCACCGGCCAGACCTTGCGCAGGAAGCGCAGCGGGCTGACTCCGGTGGCGGCCAGGATCAGGCCATGTACCACGAACATCAGGCCCAGGCCGAGGTACGACACCAGCACGAAGCTGCCCAGCTTGAGGATGTCTTCGATGTTCGAGCTGGCGACCACCTTGGTCATCAACGCTAGCACGCCGTACGGGGTCAGCTTCATCACCAGGCGCACCAGGCGCATGACCCAGGCTTGCAGGGTGTCGATGGCCGACAGCGCGCGTTCACCTTTTTCGCGGTCATCCTTGATCAGTTGCAGTGCCGCCAGGCCAACGAACACGGCGAAGATCACCACGCTGATGATCGAGGTCGGCTTGGCCTTGGCCAGATCGGCAACCGGGTTGCTCGGCACGAATGACAGCAGCAGCTGCGGGATATTCAGATCGGCGACCTTGCCGGCATAGTCGCTCTGGATCGCCTGCAGCCGCGCCGCTTCGGGGATGCCCGCGACCAGGCCCTCGGCGCTGAGGCCGAACAGGTTGGTCAGCAATACGCCAATCAAGGCAGCGATGGCAGTGGTCAGCAGCAATGTGCCGATGCTCAGCACACTGATCCGGCCCAGCGCCGAAGCATTGTGCAGGCGCGCTACTGCGCTGAGGATTGAGGCAAAGATCAGCGGCATGACGATCATCTGCAACAGCCCGACATAGCCGTTACCGACCAGATCGAGCCAACCGATGGTGGCCTTGAGCACCGGATGCCCTGCGCCGTAGACAGTGTGCAAGGCCAGGCCGAACCCTACGCCCATGACCAACCCGAGCAGGACCTTCTTGGCCAGGCTCCAATCGGTGCGGCGGGTTTGCGCCAGGCCCAGCAGCAGGGCCAGAAACGCCAGCAGATTAAGTGACAACGGCAGGTTCATTACAGCTCCGGGATCGAAAAAGGGGGCGTCGCGTCTGGGCGCGATTGCGAACTCAAATGCTAACAGCTTGAAAACAAACGAATTTATATCTGAATGGAATGTGCTTAGGTCGGTATGGAATAACAACGGCTTCGACGTCGCAATAAACAAACCGTTTCACCTGATGAGCGCTGTCTGAGCGGGCAGGCTGGCTACAGGCGAAAAAAAACCGGCGCACCAGGCGCCGGTCTGTTTTTGCCGAAAAGTCTTACAGCCCGTCGAGCAACGTCTTGTCGCGCACAGCGCCTTTGTCGGCGCTGGTTGCTAGCAGCGCGTAAGCCTTCAGCGCCGTGGTGACTTTGCGCGGACGCACTTCCACCGGCTTCCAGCCCTTCTTGTCCTGCTCGGCGCGGCGGGTGGCCAGCTCCTCATCGCTGACCAACAGGTTGATCGAGCGGTTGGGGATGTCGATCAACACCTTGTCGCCATCGCGCACCAGGCCAATCGCGCCACCGGCAGCGGCTTCAGGCGAAGCGTGGCCGATCGACAGACCCGAGGTACCGCCGGAGAAGCGGCCGTCGGTGAGCAGTGCGCAGGCCTTGCCCAGGCCTTTGGACTTCAGGTACGAGGTCGGGTAGAGCATCTCTTGCATGCCCGGGCCGCCTTTCGGGCCTTCGTAACGGATGATCACGATATCGCCGGCCTGCACTTCATCGGCCAGAATGCCGCGTACGGCGCTGTCCTGGCTCTCGAAGATCTTCGCGTTGCCTTCGAACACGTGGATCGATTCGTCAACACCGGCAGTTTTCACCACGCAGCCATCAAGGGCGATGTTGCCGTACAGCACGGCGAGGCCGCCTTCTTGCGAATAGGCGTGCTCGAAGCTGCGGATGCAGCCGTTTTCACGGTCGTCGTCGAGGGTTTCCCAACGGGTCGATTGGCTGAACGCGGTCTGCGTCGGGATGCCACCAGGGCCGGCCTTGAAGAAGGTGTGCACAGCTTCATCGTCGGTCTGGGTGATATCCCATTTGGCGATGGCTTCTTCCATGCTCGGGCTGTGCACGGTCGGCAGGTCGGTGTGCAGCAGGCCGCCACGGGCCAGCGAGCCGAGGATGCTGAAGATGCCGCCGGCGCGGTGGACGTCTTCCATGTGGTACTTCTGAATGTTCGGCGCAACCTTGCACAGCTGCGGCACCTTGCGCGACAGCCGGTCGATATCACGCAGGTCGAACTGGACCTCACCTTCCTGGGCTGCAGCGAGCAGGTGCAGGATGGTGTTGGTCGAGCCGCCCATGGCGATGTCGAGCATCATGGCGTTTTCGAACGCCTTGAAGTTGGCGATGTTGCGCGGCAGCACCGAGGCGTCGTTGTCGCCGTAGTAGCGTTTGCACAGCTCGACGATGGTACGGCCGGCAGTGAGGAACAGCTGCTCACGGTCGGAGTGGGTGGCCAGGGTCGAACCGTTGCCAGGCAGGGCCAGGCCGAGTGCTTCGGTCAGGCAGTTCATCGAGTTGGCGGTGAACATGCCGGAGCACGAGCCACAGGTCGGGCAGGCGCTGCGCTCGTACTCGGCGACTTTTTCATCGCTGGCGGTAGAGTCGGCGGCGATGACCATGGCGTCGACCAGGTCCAGGCCGTGGCTGGCGAGTTTGGTCTTGCCGGCTTCCATCGGCCCGCCGGAGACGAAGATCACCGGGATGTTCAGGCGCAGTGCAGCCATGAGCATGCCAGGGGTGATCTTGTCGCAGTTGGAGATGCACACGATGGCGTCGGCGCAGTGGGCGTTGACCATGTACTCGACCGAGTCGGCGATGATCTCGCGGCTGGGCAGCGAATAGAGCATGCCGTCGTGGCCCATGGCGATGCCATCGTCGACCGCAATGGTGTTGAACTCTTTGGCCACGCCACCGACGCGCTCAATCTCGCGGGCGACCAGTTGGCCCAGATCCTTGAGGTGCACATGCCCCGGGACGAACTGGGTGAACGAGTTGGCGATGGCGATGATCGGTTTCTTGAAGTCTTCGTCCTTCATCCCGGTTGCGCGCCACAGGGCACGGGCACCGGCCATGTTGCGGCCGTGGGTGGAAGTCTTGGAACGATAATCAGGCATGAAGCACTCCTGGCGGCTGAATCAGGTCAGAAAAAAGGGAAGTGAGCTTCTCTTGTCCTTTGCACCGCAGGCCGGTTGCCACTGGCACGGATGAGGTCGAAAACACTACGGGATCGCCGCAAGCTCGACCAGAGCTCATAAACCCGCCGGGGATGACTGGCGATGAATAGGCCGATTCTACACCGCTGCGGCCGTGAAGGGAGGCCGATGTGCCGGGTGGATATTGGCTAGGCATTGGCCGAACTGTCGTAGGAACCTTCCTAAATGCGCTCGAACGGGCAATTGCTGGCTGACGTGCCCTCGCCAGCTGCCTATTATCGCCGCGCCGCATGTGCGGCTCGACGAGACACACCCTCAATGGACCTTCCCAGTTTTCAGTTCATCACGAACCTGCATTCTGGCACTGAGCGCGCTGGCGCCAGGGCTGCCGAAGGCTTGCACCTGAGAGGGTGAGGGCTGCAGGCGCCCGCGTCGGCGCCTGGAGACAACACATGCACTACTCCCCCGATTATGTAGACGCGCAAGCCAAGCAGCGCCGCGACGCCCAGGCTCGACGTGACCATCTGTTGCAGTCGCAGCGCCATCCTGCCGGCACCGCCGGTGCGCTGATGATCAGCCAGTACTCAAGCCTGGAGAGTGGCTTGAGCGCCAGTCAGGCGATCGACATGCTGCGCCGCGAGGCGGCTGATGCCGAAACCATCTACCAGTCCTATGTGCTCGATGAGCAGCGCAACCTGCTCGGCACCATGTCGCTGCGCGAGCTGATCCTGGCAGCGCCCGATACTGCCATCGAGCAGGTCATGGTCCGCGATATCATCTGCGTCACCGTGCATACCCTGCAGGAAGAAGTGGCGCGGCTGATCCGCCTGCATGACTTGCTGGCAGTGCCGGTACTCGACGATGTTGGCCGGCTGGTCGGGCTGGTGACCTGCGACGAGGCGCTGGATGTGGTGGTGGAAGAGGCTACCGAGGACTTCCACAAAGGCGCACTGATTGCCAATCACGTCGGCAACCTGCGCGATGCCACGCTGGGGCTGCTGTACCGCAAGCGCGTGCTGTGGCTGGTGTTGCTGGTGTTCGGCAACCTGTTCTCGGGCGCGGGCATCGCCGCGTTCGAGGAAACCATCGCTGCGCATATCGCCCTGGTGTTCTTCCTGCCATTGCTGGTCGACAGCGGGGGCAATGCCGGTGCGCAGTCGGCAACCCTGATGGTACGAGGCCTGGCGACGGGCGAAGTGGTCATGGCGGACTGGCTGCGGATGCTTGGCCGCGAGTGCGGCGTGGCCCTGGCGCTGGGTGCGACCATGGCAGTGGCGGTAGCTTCGCTGGGGATGTTGCGCGGCGGTGCGGATATTGCCTTTATCGTCGCCAGCAGCATGCTGGTGATCGTCTTGATTGGCAGCCTGATCGGCATGAGCCTGCCGTTTCTGCTCAGCCGGATCAACCTTGATCCAGCCACGGCGAGTGGGCCGTTGGTGACGTCGGTGGCTGATGCAGTGGGGGTGTTGATCTACTTCGGCATTGCTTCGCAGGTGCTGGATATCTGAGCAGCAGCGATGACAGCGACCAGGCGTCGCTGTCATCGCGCTCAGGCCAGCGGCTTAGCTGTTGGGCAGCAAGCGGCAGGTGATGCTCTTGATGTAGCGGGTTTCAGGGATCGCCGGGTGCACCGGGTGATCAGGGCCCTGACCGCCGCGCTCGAGCAACTGCAGGTTGCGGTCGAGGTGCCGGGCGCTGGTCAGCAGGATGTTGTTGAGGTCGTCTTCGGGCAAGTGCATCGAGCACGAAGCGCTGACCAGAATGCCGTCCTTGTTGAGCAGGCGCATGGCTTGCTCGTTCAGGCGACGGTAGGCGCCTTCGCCGTTTTTCAGGTCTTTCTTGCGTTTGATGAAGGCGGGTGGGTCGGCGATGATCACGTCGAAGCGCTCTTCAGCGGCCTTCAGCTCGCGCAGTGCTTCGAACACGTCACCTTCGATGCAGGTCAGCTTGTCGCCGATGCCATTGAGTGCTGCGTTGCGCTCGACACCGTCCAGAGCAAAGCTTGAGGCATCCACGCAGAACACTTCGCTGGCGCCGAACACGCCGGCCTGCACGCCCCAGCCACCGATGTAGCTGAACAGGTCGAGTACGCGCTTGCCTTTGGCATACGGCGCCAGGCGGGCACGGTTCATGCGGTGGTCGTAGAACCAGCCGGTCTTCTGCCCTTCACGCACCGGGGCTTCGAACTTGACGCCGTTCTCTTCCAGGGCGACCCAGTCCGGCACTTCACCGTAAACGGTTTCGACATAACGCTGCAGGCCTTCGGCATCGCGCGCGGCGGAGTCGTTCTTGAACAGGATGCCGCTCGGCTTGAGCACCTGCACCAGGGCGGCGATCACGTCGTCCTTGTGCTGCTCCATGGTCGCCGAGGCCAGTTGCACTACGAGGATGTCGAAGAAACGGTCGACGACCAGCCCTGGCAACAGGTCGGAATCGCCGTAGACCAGGCGGTAGCACGGCTTGTCGAACAGGCGCTCACGCAGCGACAGGGCTACGTTGAGTCTGTGCACCAGCAGCGATTTGTCCAGCTGCAGCTTGATGTCACGCGACAACAGGCGCGCGCAGATCAGGTTGTTCGGGCTCAGCGCGACGATGCCCAGCGGTTTGCCGCTGGCGGCCTCGAGCACAGCCTGCTGGCCGGCTTGCAGGCCTTGCAGTGGCGTCGCGGCAACATCGATTTCGTTGCTGTAGACCCACAGATGGCCGGCGCGCAGGCGGCGATCGGCATTGGCTTTGAGGCGTAGGCTGGGCAGGGACATGACGTCGCTCCGGAAAAAAGAGCGGGATTATAGCCTGTTGCCAGGCCCGTCGGTGCGGTGGATGACGAAGCGCTGCGGGAGCTGCAAGGGTGGCTGACACCTGGGGTAGCAATCTTGGGTCGTGCTGCAATGATGCAGTGGTTGGTGCGTTGGGGGGCGCCGGGGTTAGAATCGGCTGACCTTATCGAGTATGTACGTATGTCCCAGGAACTCACCGCCGAACAGATCCAGCACGCCTTGCAGGGCATCACCATTCCGCCGCAGCCGCAGATCATGGTCGACCTGCAGTTCGAGCAGTACATGCCCGACCCCGATCTGGAAACCATCGCCAAGCTGATCGCGCAGGATCCGGGGCTGTCGGGGGCCTTGCTCAAACTGGTCAATTCGCCGCATTTTGGCCTGAGCAACAAGATTGGCTCGATCCAGCGTGCGGTCAACCTGCTCGGCAGCCGCTCGATCATCAACCTGATCAACGCGCAGTCGATCAAGGGCGAGATGAGCGATGAGACCATCGTTACCCTCAACCGCTTCTGGGACACCGCCCAGGACGTTGCGATGACCTGCCTGACCCTGGCCAAGCGGGTCGGCATTCAGGCAGCGGACGAAGCCTACACGCTGGGCCTGTTCCACGATTGCGGCGTGCCGTTGATGCTCAAGCGCTTCCCCAACTATATGGAAGTGCTCGAAGAGAGCTACGCGAAAGCCGATGAGCAGACCCGCGTGGTCGATACCGAGAATCGCGCGTTCAACACCAATCACTCGGTGGTGGGTTACTTCACCGCCAAGTCCTGGCGCCTGCCCGAGCACATCAGCGCGGCCATCGCCAACCACCACAACGCGCTGGCGGTGTTCCGCGACGAAACCTCGCGCAATACCCAGAACCAGCTGAAGAACCTCTTGGCAGTGCTGAAGATGGCCGAGCACATCTGCTCGTCGTATCAGGTGCTGGGCAATCAGTCGGTCGATCATGAGTGGAACGCGATCAGCGCGCTGGTGCTCGATTACATCGGCCTGTCCGACTACGACTTCGAGAACCTCAAACAGACCATTCGCGAATTGGGCGGGCGCTGACCGATGCCTGAATTGCCAGAAGTCGAAACCACCCGCCGGGGCATTGCGCCGTATCTTGAGGGCCAGCGCGTCAGTCGCGTGGTAGTGCGCGAGCGGCGGCTGCGCTGGCCGATCCCGGATGACCTCGATGTGCGGTTGTCCGGGCAGCGTATCGTCAGCGTCGAGCGGCGGGCCAAATACCTGTTGATCAACGCCGAGGTCGGCACGCTGATCAGCCATCTGGGCATGTCGGGCAATCTCAGGCTGGTCGAACTGGGTTTGCCGGCGTCCCGCCATGAACACGTCGATATCGAACTCGAGTCCGGGCTGGCGCTGCGCTACACCGACCCGCGCCGCTTTGGTGCGATGCTCTGGTCGCTTGATCCGCTCAAGCATGAACTGCTGCTGCGGCTGGGCCCGGAGCCACTGACCGAGCTGTTTGACGGCGACCGCCTGTTCAAGCTGTCACGTGGGCGGGTGATGGCGGTCAAGCCGTTCATCATGGACAACGCGATCGTGGTCGGGGTGGGCAACATCTACGCCACCGAAGCGCTGTTCGCCGCTGGCATCGATCCGCGCCGCGAGGCGGGCGGTATTTCCCGTGGGCGTTATCTGAAGCTGGCGCTGGAGATCAAACGGGTGTTGGCAGCGGCCATCGAGCGTGGCGGCACCACCTTGCGCGACTTTGTTGGCGGCGATGGCCAGCCGGGCTATTTCCAGCAGGAGCTGTTTGTCTATGGTCGCGGCGGCATGCCCTGCAAGGTATGTGGCACTGACCTGCGCGAACTCAAGCTGGGCCAGCGGGCCAGTGTGTATTGCCCGCGCTGCCAGCGCTGACGCCGCTCAGGGCAGCACCAGTGCCTGGCCAACCCCGCGCGGGTCGCTGGCAGCTTCAACGCTGCCAGCCTGCTTGTTCCAGTACAGCACCTGCTGGTTGCCATAGCTGCGACCAAGATCCTTGAGGCGATAGCCGCGCGCTTCCAGCTGGGCTTGCTCGGCAGCACTGAACGCCCCCGGCTCGTGCTCGACTACATCCGGCAGGTATTGATGGTGATAGCGCGCAGTTGCCGGCCAATCCTGCACCGGTTGGCCCTGTAGAAAGCCCATCATCGACAGCAGCACCATGCTCGGAATGCGGCTGCCGCCCGGCGTGCCAAAGCTGGCGAACTGGGTCGGGCTCTCGATAAAGCTTGGGCTCATGCTCGACAGCGGCCGCTTGCCCGCCGCCACGGCGTTGGCCTGGCTGCCGGCCAGGCCGTAGCTGTTGCTGCCACCTGGGTCGGCGGCAAAGTCGTCCATTTCGTTGTTCAGCACGACGCCGGTGCCGGCTACGGTGAACGCCGCACCAAACGGCAGGTTGACCGAAAGCGTCGCGGCGAGGGCATTGCCCTCGGCATCGATCACTGCAAAATGCGTGGTGTGATCGCCTTCGCGCCAGGCCGGCGCGGGCGGCAGGGCACTGCTTGGGGTGGCTTGATAGACGTCGATACCGTCGGCCAGACCGGTCAGGTAACTGCGTGCCAGGAGCTTGTTGATTGGGTTGCTGACGTAATCGGGATCACCCAGCAGGCCGCGGTCGCGGTAGGCACGGCGCAATACTTCGAGTACATAGTGGCTGCGCTGGACCGGCTCGGCGCTCTGCCACGGCAGGCGTTGGAGCATCGCCAGGCTTTGCGCCAGAGCAACACCGCCGGCCGAGGGCGGTGGGCTGCTGATCAGCTCGCGCTGGTCGGCCAGCTTGAAGCGCAAAGGCTCGCGCCAGACGCTGCGATAGCTGGCCAGGTCGTCGAGGCTCCAGATACCGCCCGCCTGGCGTACACCCGCCACCAGCCGCTGCGCCATCTGGCCGCGATAGAAACCGTCGCGGCCGTGCGCGGCAAGCTGTTGCAGGGTAGCTGCCAGTTCGGGCTGGCGGATCAGTGTGCCCAGTGCCGGCACCTGATTGTCACGCAGGAACAGCCGCGCGCTCTGCGCATCCTCACGCAACGCTGCAAGACGCATCTGCGCCCGGTCGCGATAGACCCGATCAACGGCAAAACCTTCATTGGCAAGGCGAATGGCCGGCGCCAGGCTGTCCTTGAGCGGCAGTTTGCCGTGGGCGTTGGCCAGATCAGCCAGGGCTTGCGGCAGGCCAGGGATGGCAGCGGCCAATGGACCGTTGATCGACAGGCTCGGGCTGAGCTTGCCATCTTTCAGGTACATGTCAGCGGTTGCTGCGCCGGGCGCACGCTCGCGGGCATCGAGAAAACGGTAGGGTGGCGTCTCGCCGGCTTCACGCAGCAGGAAGAAGCCACCACCGCCCAGCCCGGAGCCGTAAGGCTCGACCACGGCCAGCGCAGCGCTGACGGCAATCGCGGCATCGAAGGCATTGCCGCCCTGTTCGAGAATCAAGCGGGCGGCAGCGGTCGCGTCGGCGTGTGGGCTAGCAATCGCAGCGCGGCCAGGCACCTGGGCCTGGGCGGCCGTCGCCAGCAGTGTGACAACCGCACCAAGCGCCGCCCGGCGCAAACCGCGCAGGCTGATCACTAGGCTTTGCCGGTGATCCGCTGATATTTGGCCATCAGCTCGTCGGTGGTTTCCGGGTGCGCTTCATCCAGCGGGATGCAGTCGACCGGGCAGACCTGCTGGCACTGCGGCTCGTCATAATGGCCAACGCACTGGGTGCACAGGTTCGGATCGATCACGTAGATCTCTTCACCTTGGGAGATGGCAGCGTTCGGGCACTCGGGTTCGCAGACGTCGCAGTTGATGCAATCGTCGGTGATGATCAGGGACATGGGGGCTCCGGCCGGGGCTCTGGGCCCGGGCATGTTTCAGACCTAATGGCCGCAATTGTGCCGCAATCGCGCCCGCAGTGCACGCGGGCGCGACGTTCAGGCGCTGCAGATCACTTCTTGAAGCGTTCGGTGAGGGCCTCGGCCACTGCTGGATGAACGAACTTGGTGATGTCTCCGCCCAGCGCGGCGATCTCCCTGACCAGGGTCGAGGAGATGAACGAGTAACGTTCCGAAGGCGTCAGGAACAGGCTTTCAACGTCGGGCGCCAGTTGCCGGTTCATGTTCGCCAGCTGGAACTCGTACTCGAAGTCCGACACTGCACGCAGTCCGCGCAGGAACACATTGGCGTTCTGCTCCTTGGCGAAATGCGCCAGCAGGCTGGAGAAGCCGATGACCTCGACATTGGGCAAGTGGCTGGTGACTTCACGCGCCAGAGCGACCCGTTGTTCCAGCGGGAACAGTGGGTTTTTCTTGGGGCTGGCCGCCACGGCGATGATCACATGATCGAACAGACGCGAAGCGCGCTCGACCAGGTCGCCATGGCCCTTGGTAATCGGGTCGAAAGTACCCGGGTACAACACTCGGTTCATCGCGTCATCCTGGCTGGAGTGCGTTGGGGAGTCGGATGGTAGCGCAGCGACTGCGCCCGGCCAAGTCGCACGGCCTGACCAAGGCACTATAGACAGTCCGGGCAGGGCTTGTCATGCGCGCGCGAGTCAGCGAATGAACAGCTTGTAGACCAGTCGTTGCAGTGCTTTGCCGTACGGCGGATAGATCAGCCGGGCCAGGTTGAGCCGCTGCTTGCTCAGTACTGCCCTGGCGTTGCTGAAGGTCAGGAAGCCGTCGTGACCGTGATAGCGACCCATGCCCGAAGGCCCGACGCCGCCAAAGGGCAGGTCATCCTGGGCAACATGCAGCAGGGTGTCGTTGATGCACACCCCGCCCGAGTGGCTGTGCTGCAGTACCAACCGCTGCTGCGCGCGGTCCTGGCCGAAGTAATACAAAGCCAAAGGCCGCGGCCGCTGATTGATGTAGGCGAGCGCATCGTCGAGCTTGTCATACGGCACCAGCGGCAGCAGTGGGCCGAAGATTTCGTCCTGCATGATCTGCATGTCATCGCTCACATCCAGCAGCAGATGCGGCGGCAGGCGGCGACCTTCGCGGCTTTCATGCGGATACAGGTCTAGCACCTGAGCACCTTTTTCGCTGGCATCCGCGAGCAAGTGCACGAGCCGCTGCAGTTGCTGCGGGTTGATGATCGCGCTGTAGTCGCGGTTGCCGGCGATGCTCGGGTACAGGCGGCGCACGGCCTGTCGGTAGGCGTCGGCAAACGCGCCGACACGATCACGCGGTACCAGCACATAGTCGGGCGCGACGCAGGTCTGGCCGGCATTGAGCAGTTTGCCAAAGGCGATGCGCTCGGCGGCACCGGCCAGGGCCGCGTCGGACGAAACGATGACCGGCGACTTGCCGCCCAGCTCCAGCGTTACCGGAGTCAGGTTGTTGGCCGCCGCCAGCATCACCCGCCGGCCGATGCTGGTGGCACCGGTGAACAACAGGTGGTCGAACGGCAGGCGGGCAAATGCCTGGCCGACCTCGACCTCCCCCAGCACCACGCTGACCAAGTCCTCGGGAAACACCCGCGCCAGCAGCGCTTGCAGGGCGATTCCGCTGGCCGGGGTGGCCTCACTGAGTTTGAGCATGACCCGGTTGCCCGCCGCCAGCGCTCCGGTCAACGGGCCAATGGCCAGAAACAACGGGTAGTTCCACGGCACGATAATGCCGACCACACCCAAAGGCTGGTATTCCACCCGCGCGCTGGCCGGTTGAAAGGCCAGACCGACCTTGCGCCGCGAGGGCCGCATCCAGCGCTGCAGCTGGCGCTCGGCATCGCGCAGGCCTTGCACCGTGGGCAGCAGCTCGGCCAGCAGGGTTTCGTCGGCGCTACGCCCGGCAAAGTCGGCATCGATCGCCTCGATCAAGCGCTGTTGGTCTGCCAGCAGCGCTTCGCGCAGGCTTTTCAGCCATTGCCGGCGCTGCGCGGCAGGGGGCGACGGGTTGCCGGCGAACGCCTGTCGCTGCAGGGCGAACGTCGCTTGCAGGTCGAGGTCGGAATGCACAGGAGGCGCGCTCAGGGTTGAAGACATCACAGGCTCCGCGAGGCCGGACAGGTGCTAGAGCTTGTACTCTAATTCGATCAGGATTTCGACCCGTCAGCAGCCTGCAATCGTGCAACCGTGGCTGGATTGACCGTAAGATGCGGTATCGAACTGCCCGTAACCTGGAGCTGAGCATGGCCCCACGCATCAATACCCGTGAGCGCATCGTGCAAAACAGCCTGGAGCTGTTCAACCAGCAGGGCGAGCGCAGCGTCAGCACCAACCACATCGCAGCGCACATGGAAATGTCGCCCGGCAACCTGTACTACCACTTCCCCAACAAGCAGGCGATCATCGCCGTGCTGTTCAGTCAGTACGAAGAGCTGGTCGACAGCTTTCTGCGCCCGCCCCAGGGCCGCGCGGCGACCGTCGAAGACAAACGCTTCTATCTCAAGGCACTGCTCGCGGCGATGTGGAACTACCGCTTTCTGCATCGCGACCTGGAGCACCTGCTTGAGAGCGATCTGGAGCTGGCGGCCCGCTATCGGCGCTTTTCCCAGCGCTGCCTGGTGCAGGGCCAGGCGATCTACCGCGGCTTTGTCGATGCAGGCATCCTCGCCATGGCGCCGGCGCAGATCGAGTCGCTGACCATCAATGCCTGGATCGTGCTGACTTCGTGGGTGCGCTTTCTCAGCACCACCCGCGAACATTCGGCGCATCTGGGTGAAGAAGCTTTCAAGCGCGGCGTCTATCAAGTACTGGTGCTGGAGCTGGGCTTCGTTACGGCCGATGCGCGCGCTGCCGTCGACGCCTTGTGCGATGAATTTCACATACCTCTCAACCAGGCCCTGGCGCACTGACGCCTTGCTGCCATTCGATCAGGAGATTGCCATGCCCCTCGCGCAGTTGATCACCCCACAGCAGTTGGCCGAGCGTCTGGACTCGCCTCGGCTGGTGATTCTGGACTGTCGTTTTGCTCTGGAGGACGTCGATTACGGCCAGCGCAGCTATGCCGAAGGGCATATCGCCGGCGCGCACTTTGCCGATCTTGAGCGCGACCTGAGTGGCAAGGTGGTCAGGGGACAGACCGGCCGGCATCCGTTGCCGGACCCGCAAAGGCTGATTGAGCGGCTGCGCGAGTGGGGAGTGGACAACGACAGCGAGGTGGTGCTGTATGACGACGGCCCTGGCGCCTTCGCCGCACGCGCCTGGTGGCTGCTGGTGTGGCTGGGCAAGCGCGACGGTGTGGCGATACTCGATGGCGGGCTCAAGGCCTGGCATGCCGCGCAACTGCCGCTGAGCCTGGATCCGCCACCCAAGCGCGAGGGCGGCTTCAGCGGTGAGGCCGATACGCAGCTATTGATCGATGCCGAGGAATTGCTGGCCGAGCTGGACAAACCTGAGCTGACCTTGCTCGACGCCCGCGGCTTGCCGCGTTTTCGTGGCGAAGTGGAGCCGATCGATCCGGTGGCAGGGCACATTCCCGGAGCCAGATGCGCGGCATTCACCGACAACCTAGGCGCCGATGGCCGTTTTCTGCCGGTCGAACAGCTCAAGCAGCGCTTTGCCGAGCAGTTGGCCGGGCGCGCGCCAGAGCAGCTGGTTGCCTACTGCGGCTCGGGGGTGACGGCGTGTCACAACCTGTTTGCCCTGGCGCTGGCCGGCTATCCGTTGGGCCGCTTGTATGCAGGTTCCTGGAGTGAGTGGATCAACGACCCGCAGCGCGGCGTGGCCACTGGCGACTGAGGCCGTGAGCGCTTAACCGCGCTCGGCCAGCCACTGCGGAATGCGCCGCTCAAGGTAATACCCCGGCTTGCGCAGGCTGCCTTCGACAAAGCCTACATGCCCGCCGCGGGCATGCAGTTCGAATTCGGTCTGCGCCGGCAGCTCTTCAGGCGTCGGCAGGCTATGGGTGAACACGAACGGGTCGTCGCTGGCGTGAATGATCAGGGTCGGTGTGCGGTTCTCGCCCAGGTAATAGCGGCTGGATGCTCGCCGATAGTAATCGTGCGCATCGGCAAAGCCGTGCAGCGGCGCGGTGACCTTGCCGTCGAAATCCCAGAACGTGCGCATTTTGCCCAGCGCGCCTAACTGCTCGATCTGGTCCAGCCCCTGCTGCTGGCCGGTGGCGCGAAAGTACTGCTGCTTGTGTTGCACGTAGGCCAGCATCTCGCGCATGAAGTGCGCTTGATAGATTTTCGAAAAACCCAACCCGATGCGGTCGGCGCATTGATCCAGGCGAAACGGCACCGATACCGCGACCGCTGCCTGCAACTGACTGGCGGCGCCGCTTTCACCCAGGTACTTGAGTAGCACGTTGCCGCCCAGTGAGTAACCGACCGCATACAACGGCGCCAGCGGCCGCTGCGCACGCAGGTGCTGGATGATTTCGGCAAGGTCTTCGCTGGCGCCGGAGTGATAGCTGCGCGCAAGCAGATTAGGCTCACCCGAACAGCCACGCCAGTTGACCGCAACACTGGCCCAGCCGAGCGCCTGCAAGGCATGCTGCAAACCCTTGACGTAGGGCGAGCTGGACGAGCCGGTGAGGCCATGCAGGACCACCACTAACGGCGTGTCGAGCTGATGCGGCCCATACCAGTCGAGGTCGATGAAGTCGCCATCGGTCAGCCAGAGCCGCTCGCGACTGCGGGCCAGCTCCGGCAATTTGCGCCAGAGCGGGCCCCACAAGGTTTGCAGGTGAGGGTTGGTCAGGCCGGTGGCCGGGCGGAATTGGGCAGTGTGGCTGGGCATGCTGGGGCGGCTCGTGATGTGCCTGCCTAGAGTGCCATGAAACGGCGCCGCTGTACCTGTGCTATCGGTCGCTGTGTGGCAGCGGCGGCAAGGGCTGCTGCGGTTGGTCCGAGCCCAGGCTGACGGTGACCATGCGACTCAGGTCGAGGTGCTCCTGCAGTGCCTGGCGTGCGCTGCGTGCGCTGACTGCGCTCAACTGCGCCTGGTAGGTGACCAGGTGATCGGCGGGCAGGCCCTGATGGCTGCCTTTGCTCAACAGCTCCACCAGCCCCCTGTTGGTTGCCACCGAGCGTACTAACTGGCCAGACAGCTGCCGACGGCATAGCTCCAGTTCGGCGTTGGTGGGGCCCTCATTTACCATCGCTTCGAGCATGCCCGCGACCAGTTCACGGCTCGCCTCGCGGTATTGCGGGGCGCAGTCCCAGCCGATGGCGAGCACGCCGCCGGCCTTGAGCGGGGATGGCCGGCAGCTGATGTGATAAGTCAATCCGCGACGTTGCCGCAGCTCCTGCATCAGGCGTGATTCGAATCCTGAGCCGAGGACGTCGGCGGCCAGAACCAGCGCCGGATAGTCTGCCTGCGACGGCCGCCCGCTCATGGGTACCGCAAGCAGGAGGGTGTTGTTTGCAGCAGGGGTTGGCACATGTGCGCTGGCGGCGCTGGTGGGCGAAACCGGCGGCAGCTCGGCAGCGGCCCAGCCTTGCGGCAGAGCCTCGGCGAGATGCTCGACCAGCGCCTCGGCTTGCGCCCGCGACAGATCGCCGACGATCGACACCTGCAGATTGTTGGCCGAGTAAGCGCGCTGATGGAAATCACGCAAATCCTGGGCGGTCAGAGCCTGAATGCCCTGCTCAGTGCTACCCAATGGGGTGGCATACGGGTGCCCAGCATACAAGCGGCTGAACAGTTCACTCTGGGCGCGGGTTGGCGCAGCGTTGTAGCGAGAGCTCTGGAATGCCCGTAGTTGCTGCTTGACCTTGACCAGTTGCTGTTCGTCGAAGGCGGGCCGTGCAAGCATCTCGGTAAACAGCGCCACGGCCTGCGCCAACACCACCTCGCTGCTCAGACAGCGCAGCGACAACGAGGCATGCTCCAAGCGGATCTGCGTGCTGAGGATCGCGCCCAATCGCTCTGTCTGTTCGGCAAATTGCTCGGCGTTCAAGCGCTCGGTGCCTTCATCGAGCATATACATCGTCAAGGCTGCCAGCCCGCTGTGTTCGGCATCCACGCTGGTGCCGGCATTGAACCGAACGATCAGGTCAACCATCGGCAATTGGCGCGCCTCGACGAACCGTACCTGGGTGCCATGGCTGGTCTGCCAGGCCTGTACCTCAGTGCGAACCTGTTCGAACTGGCTCAGGTCGATGCCTTCGGCTGAGGACAGGTTGGCGGTAACGGCGGTGGGTGCGATGCTTGTCGAATCAGTCATGGGTTTGCTCCTCTGGCATCATGTAGGTAATGCTCAGTCGATCCCGGGTCAGGTAGCTGAGGGCTGCGTGGCGCACAGCGTCTGCGCTGACCTGCTCGATGGCGTGCTGCTCACGGTCGAGAAACGCAGGGTCGACGCCGATTGCGGCATATCGCCCAATGGCGTCGGCCTGCTGGCTGATCATGTCTCGGCCGAACACCAGATTGGCCAGCAAGCGTGCCTTGGCGCGCTCAAGCTCCGCTTCGCTGGGCGCTGTCTGGGCCAGCACCTGCAGCTCGTCCAACACCACTTCGCCGGCTTGCTGCGGGGTGCCTTGCTGGGGGTTGTTGAACATGAAAAACGACATCAGGCTGTCGCCACGCATCAGGTGCCGGTACTCGGCGCGCATCGCCTGGATCAACTGCCTGCGATTGACAAGTTGCCGATACAGCCGCGAGCTGAGGCCATTGATCATCAGTTCCGGGATCAGGCGTAGTGCGCAGCTCTCTTGCTCATCGACTGCGGTTGCCTGGCTGGGAACGTTGAAGGTCATGATCAAACCCTCGCGCATCTGTGCCAAGGCCACGGTTTGGCTGCGCGGTTGCAATGCAATCGGCCCTGTTGGGCGCGTATTGGATGGCACCTGAGCGCCGACGACAGCGGCAAAGTGGCGCTCGACATACCGGCGCAGGCGCGCCAGATCGATATCGCCCACGACCACCAGTGTCGCGTTGGCGGGCTGATACCAGTTCTGGTACCAACGTCGTGCGGCTTGAGCGGTGAGGCGTTCAACGTCGGCCTGATGGCCGATGACCGGGGTCGCATACGGGCTGCTGCCGTGGGCCAGCAGCCTGTCCCGCTCCAGGGCGATGGCCAGTGGGCTCTGGTCGGTCTGCAGGCGTCGCTCTGCCAGCACGACCTGCACCTCGCGCTCAAAGGTCGACTGCTCGAAGCGCGCAGTGCCCATGGCATCGGCCATCGCTTCCAGTACGATCTCCAGGCGGCTGACAGGCAGCGTTACCGGGAAGCACGTAGCATCTTCGGAGGTGAAGGCATTGGGGTCGCCGCCCAGCAGGGTAAGCAGTTTGGAGTACTGCCCCGATGCCAGTTTGCTGCTGCCTTCGAACATCAGGTGTTCGAGCAGATGCGACAGGCCGGATTGGCCGGCCGGCTCATAGCTTGAGCCGACGTGGTACCACAGTTGCGCACTGACCAGCGGGGCGCGGTGGTCCTGGCGCAGATAGACCTGCAGGCCGTTGTCGAGTTTGAAGCTTTGCAGCGGCGGCTGCGTGAGCACCGTCTGGCTGGCTGACAAAGGGATTGCGGGCGAGGTCATGATTGAAGCGCTCCTGTTCGACGTTAGAACGAAGCAGCTTCAATCAAGCGGGTGACCCACCTGCGTTAATTAATTACGCAGGTGGGCGGGGCGTCAGCCGCGTTGCCACAGTGCGTAATGCACCTGGCCGGTCTTCTTCTCACGGTGCAGGCGCCAACTGGCAGGCATCTGCAGCGAAGACGGCGCTACTTCGCTTTCGGTGTAGATCCAGGCCCGCTCGCGCAGCCACTGGCGTTCTTCGAGCAGGCTGCAGGTGTTGGCCAGCAGGTCCTGATTGAACGGCGGATCGAGAAAGACCACGTCGAACTGCTTTTTCGCTTCGCCATCCAGATAACGCAGGGCGTCGGTCTGGAGGATCTGCCCGCGGGCGCAGCGCAGCAGCTCGAGGTTGTCCTTGAGGTTGCTGACCGCGGCGCCGTTGTTGTCCAGCGCCACGGCATTTTCGGCGCCGCGCGACAGGGCTTCGAGCACCAGCGCACCGCTGCCAGTGAAGGCGTCGAGCACCTGCGCGCCTTCGATGTAGGGCGCGAGCCAGTTGAACACGGTTTCGCGCACGCGATCAGGGGTAGGCCGCAGGCCCGGGCCGTCCGGCACCGGCAGGCGGCGGCTGCGCCACTCGCCAGCGATGATGCGCAGGTGACCCTGGCCTTGGCTCACGCCGGGCTTGGCGCGAGCGGGGGTGGATGGCTTGGCCATTAATGCTCCGGTACGCCAAGCGGCTGCTCGGCGGGTTTGTCAGTAGGCGGCGGCAGCGGTTGCTGCGCGACTTTCGGGCCGACCGTGACGATCACCAGTTTGTCCGCTGCCAGGTGCTTGTTCATGGCGGCCTTGACCTGCTCGACGGTGAGGCTCTGCGACTGCTGCATGAAGTCTTCGAGCCAGGTCAGAGGCAGGTTGTAGAAGCCGATTGCGCCCAGCTGGCCAACGATGCTGGCGTTGCTGGCATTGGACAGCGGGAAGCTGCCGGCCAGTTCGCGCTTGGCATCGTCCAGCTCTTGCTGGGTCGGGCCGCTCTTGAGGTAGTCGGCAAGGATATCCTGAACCAGCTTGAGTGTCCCTTCGCTGAGTTCGGCGCGGGTCTGCAGGTTGATCATGAACGGGCCGCGGACCTGCATCGGGCTGAACACCGAGTACACGCCGTAGGTCAGGCCGCGCTTCTCGCGCACCTCGCTCATCAGCCGCGTGCCAAAGGCGCCGCCACCAAGGATCTGGTTACCCAGAGACAGTGCTGGCCAGTCCTTGTCCTGGCGGTCGATACCCAGCTCGGCGAGCATCAGGTGGGTCTGCTTGGACGGGAAGTCGATGTGGGTCAGGCCCGCTTTCGGTTCGCTCGGCTCGCCCGGTTTGGCCAGCGCTGGGCCTTGCGGCAGCGCGGCGGAAACCTGCGCAGCAATCGCTTCGGCATCACTGCGGCTGAGGTCGCCAACCAGCGCGATCACGGCATTTTTCGAGGTATAGGCCTTGGCGTGGAACGCGCGCAGTTGCTCCAGAGTGATCGCCGGGATGCTCTGCGCAGTGCCGTCACTCGGCTGGGCATATGGGTGATCGCCATACAAGTTGGCGAACAGCGCCTTGCCGCCGATCTTGGCCGGGTTCTGCTTCTCGTACTCAAAACCGGCCAGCAGCTGGTTCTGGATGCGTTTGAGCGCGTCGGCGGGGAAGGTCGGCTTGCCGACCACTTCGGCAAACAGCTTCAGGGCCGGCTCGCGCTTGTCGCTGGCGCTGAGGCTGCGCAGGGTCGCTACCGCCATGTCGCGGTAGGAACCATTGCCGAAGTCGGCGCCCAGGCCTTCGAAGCCTTCAGCGATTGCAGTGACGTCCTTGCCGGCAACACCTTCGTTGAGCATGGCGTTGGTCAGCGTGGCCAGGCCAGCGACGTTACCGTCCTGGCTGCTGCCGGCGGCAAAGGTCACGCGCAGGTCGAACATCGGCAGTTCGCGGGCTTCAACGAACAGCACGCGGGCGCCTTCGGCGGTGTTCCAGCTCTGGATGTTCAGTTCACGCCGGCTCGGCGCCTTGCCGTCCAGTTCGGCCAGCGACTGCAGGGTATTGGCTGGTCTTGCGGCACTGCTGGCAGGCTTGGCATCGGTAGTGGTTGCGGTAGCGGCATCGGACTGCGCCGGGCGGGTCAGCATAATGGTGCCGGCGACTGCCAGGGCAACCGCGCCGAGACCGATCAGGGCGTAGCGTGGAAGGCGGCGATCACTCATGAGCGGACTCCTCGGGCAGTACATGGGCAACGCTCAGGCGTTCGCGGGTGAAATAGGTGCGGGCGGCGTCCTGGATGTCCTGCGGGGTCACTTGCTTGAGCTCGTCCAGTTCGCTGTCGATCAGCTTCCAGGACAGGCCGACGGTTTCCAGCTGGCCGATGGTGGTGGCCTGGCTGCTGATCGAGTCACGGTCATACACCAGCCCGGCGATGACCTGGGCGCGTACACGCTCGAGCTCTTCGGCGGTTGGCGGAGTGGTCTTGAGTTCGTCGAGCAGCTGCCAGATGCCTTTTTCGACATCAGCCAGGGTCTTGTGCTTTTGCACATTCGGCGTGGCCGAGATCAGGAACAGGCTGTCGCCGCGAGTAAACGCGTCGTAACCGGACGACGCGCCGGCGACCAGCTCCTGGCCGCGCTCCAGGCGTGCTGGCATGCGCGCGCTGTAGCCGCCGTCGAGCAGCGCCGAGATCAGCCGCAGGGCATGCACGGTGCGTGGCTCCTTGGCGGTGGCCAGGCCTGGCACGTTGAAGCCGTAGATCAGGCTCGGCAACTGCGTACGCACGTGCAGGGTCAACTGGCGCAGGCCGGGCTCGGCCAGCTCCAGCGGCAGCTTGGACGGCGGCACGGCGCGTTTCGGGATGGCGCCGAAGTACTTCTGCGCAAGGCCTTTGACTTCATCGACGGTAACGTCGCCGACCACCACCAGGGTGGCGTTGTTCGGCGCGTACCAGGACTCGTACCAGTGGCGCAGCTCCTCGACTTTCATCCGCTCCAGGTCCGCCATCCAGCCGATGGTTGGCGTGTGGTAGCCGCTGGCGGGGTAGGCCATGGCGCTGAACAGCTCGAATGCCTTGGCGTTGGGCTGATCGTCGGTGCGCAGGCGCCGTTCTTCCTTGATCACTTCGATTTCACGGCTGAATTCGTCGGCCGGCAGGCGCAGGCTGGCCAGGCGGTCGGCTTCGAGCTCGAACGCGACCGGCAGGCGATCGCGCGCCAGCACTTGGTAATAAGCGGTGTAGTCGTCGCTGGTAAAGGCGTTTTCTTCAGCGCCGAGGTCGCGCAGGATCCGCGAAGCTTCGCCCGGGCCGAGTTTGGCGCTGCCTTTGAACATCATGTGCTCGAGCGCATGGGACAACCCGGTCTGGCCCGGGGTCTCGTAGCTGGAGCCGACCTTGTACCAGATCTGCGAGACCACCACGGGGGCGCGGTGGTCCTCGCGCACGACCACTTTGAGGCCGTTGTCGAGGATGAATTCGTGGGTCGGTTGCGGATCGGCGGCAAGTGCTGCCAGGGGCAGGCAGAGCGTGCTGAGCAGCAGGCCAGCAGCGCGGCGGGCTAGAGCATTCATACGATGATTAACCTGTACGGCGGCCCGCTTCGGTTTAGCGTCAGCAGGCCAGGAGGTGCTAGGATACTGATCCGGTTGCCTGGCGACCATGCCTGTCGCCGTTCTGGCCCGCAGGACCCTACGACAAAACGTTACGCATGAACCAGCCGGATTCAAGATAGTCTGTTCTGCGTGATAGAGAATTCCAGATGCGCCACTAATGGCTCATCGCGACTTGAGATAGCCGTCCTCCATGTTTGGTTCCAACGACGACAAGAAAGCGCCGGCCGAGGCTGGTGAGAAAAAAGGCCTGTTCGGCTGGTTCCGCAAGAAACCACAGCAAGCTGTCGCCGAACAGCCGCAAACCCCTGAAACCCAGGTTGCAGAGCCTGTTGCACCCGTCGAGCAGGCTGCTCCGGTTGCGCCGGCGGCGCTGGCCGAGCCTGAGCCTGTGCTGCTTGAAGCGGCGCCGGTGATTGCGCCGCAGCCGGTTGTCGAGGCTGCGCCTGAACCTGAACGTGAGCCGCTTGCGCCAGCGCCCGTGGCTGAAACTGCACCGCCGGTCAGCAATCTGGTGCTGCCGGTGGCCGAGGAGCCGGTTGCGCTGGTGCCGGACCTTGAGCCAGTTGCGCCACCGGTCATTCCTGTGCGGCCGCTGGTCGAGCCGGTTGCGGTTGAAGTGGTTGCCGAGCCTGAATTGGTTGCTCAGGCTCCTGTACTCGAGCCAACGCCAGAACCAGAGCCACAAGCTCCGGTAGTTGCTGTCGCGCCAGTCGTCGAACCTGAGCCGGCTGTTGTCGCCGCCGCCGTTCTGCCTGCCGTCGTCGAGCCGGCCGCAGCCCCTGCCGTTGCCAGCGAACCTGCCAAGGCCGGGTTCTTCGCCCGCCTCAAGCAAGGCCTGTCCAAGACCAGCGCCAGCATCGGCGAAGGCATGGCCAGCCTGTTCCTGGGCAAGAAAATCATCGACGATGATCTGCTCGAAGAAATCGAAACCCGCTTGCTGACCGCCGACGTCGGCGTCGAAGCCACGTCGGTGATCGTGCAGAACCTGACGCAGAAGGTTGCGCGCAAGCAGCTGGCCGACGCCGACGCGCTGTACAAGTCGCTGCAGGACGAGCTGACCGCGCTGCTGCGCCCGGTCGAGCAGCCCTTGCACATCGACACCCAGCACAAACCCTACGTGATCCTCGTGGTTGGCGTGAACGGCGCTGGCAAAACCACCACTATCGGCAAGCTGGCCAAGAAGCTCCAGCTCGATGGCAAGAAGGTCATGCTGGCTGCCGGCGACACCTTCCGCGCCGCTGCGGTCGAGCAGTTGCAGGTCTGGGGTGAGCGTAACCAGATCCCGGTCATCGCCCAGCACACCGGCGCCGACTCGGCTTCGGTGATCTTCGATGCCGTACAGGCCGCCAAGGCTCGTGGCGCCGATGTGCTGATCGCCGACACTGCTGGCCGCCTGCACACCAAAGACAACCTGATGGAAGAGCTGAAGAAGGTCCGTCGGGTCATCGCCAAGCTGGATGCCGACGCACCCCACGAAGTGCTGCTGGTGCTGGATGCAGGCACCGGCCAGAACGCCATCAGCCAGGCCAAGTACTTCCACCAGAGCGTCGAGCTGACCGGCCTGGCCCTGACCAAGCTGGACGGCACCGCCAAAGGCGGGGTGATCTTCGCCCTGGCCAAGCAGTTCAAACTGCCGATCCGCTTTATCGGTGTGGGTGAAGGCATCGATGACCTGCGCACCTTCGAGGCCGAGCCGTTCGTCAAAGCCCTGTTCAATGAGCGGGAGCCTTCATGATTCGATTCGAACAGGTCGCCAAGCGCTACCCCAACGGCCACGTCGGCCTGCATGAGCTGAGTTTCCGCGCCCGTCGCGGCGAGTTCCTGTTCGTTACCGGCCACTCCGGCGCCGGCAAGAGCACCTTGCTGCGTCTGTTGCTGGCCATGGAGCGCCCGACCAGCGGCAAGCTGCTGCTGGCGGGGCAAGACCTCGGCCAGATCAGCAACGCGCAGATCCCGTTTCTGCGCCGGCAGATCGGCGTGGTGTTCCAGAATCACCAGCTGCTGTTCGACCGCACCGTGTTCAACAATATCGCCTTGCCGTTGCAGATTCTCGGGCTGTCCAAGCCGGAAATCGCCAAGCGCGTTGATTCGGCGCTGGAGCGCGTGGCACTGAGCGACAAGGGCGATTTGTTCCCGGCGGACCTGTCCACCGGCCAGCAACAACGCGTCGGTATTGCCCGTGCCATCGTTCACCAGCCGGCTTTGCTGCTGGCTGACGAGCCTACTGGCAACCTCGACCCGCGCCTGGCGGCCGAGATCATGGGCGTGTTCGAGGACATCAATCGCCTCGGCACCACCGTTCTGATTGCCAGTCACGACCTGGCACTGATCGCCCGCATGCGCCACCGCATGCTGACCCTGCAACGCGGCCGACTGATCGGCGATGGCGAGGCTGGCCAATGAGTACTACCCGCACCCCCAAGGTTTCCGAGCGTGTTGCGCCCAAGCCCGCTGATCCGCAACCAAGCAAGAAACGCGGCGGCAGCGACGACGACGGCCCGGACTTCCGCACCCTGTTCCACGCCTGGCTGGAAAGCCACCGCGCCAGCCTGCTCGACAGCCTGCGCCGGTTGGCCAAGCAGCCGATCGGCAGCTTCTTCACCTGCCTGGTGATGGCCGTGGCCCTGAGCATGCCCATGGGCCTGTCGCTGTTGCTGAAGAACGTCGAGCAACTAGGCGGCTCCTGGCAGCGCGCTGCGCAGATTTCGCTGTACCTCAAGCTCGATGCGGGCAGCAGGGAAGGCGAAGCGCTGCGAGATGAAATCAAAGGCATGTCTGGCGTAGCAGATGCCCAGTTCGTCAGCCGCGAAGAGGCTCTGGAAGAGTTCCAGCAGCAGTCGGGCCTCGGCCAGGCGCTGCGCGAGTTGCCGGACAACCCCTTGCCGGGGGTGGTCGTAGTGACCCCGACCGAAGTCGACAAGCCGGCCCTGGAAGCCTTGCGCCAGCGCCTGGCTGAGCTTCCACGGGTGGATGTGGCGCAGCTGGACCTGGTCTGGGTCGAGCGGTTGGCGGCGATCCTCAAGCTGGGCGATCGTTTCGTCTTTGGCCTGGCCGTGATGCTGGTTTCAGCTTTGTTGTTAGTAATCGGTAACACAATTCGTCTACATATCGAGAACCGCCGCGTCGAGATCGAAGTGATCAAGCTGGTCGGTGGTACCGACAGCTACGTACGCCGGCCGTTTCTGTATATGGGCGCGCTGTATGGGCTGGGCGCCGGGCTGCTGGCCTGGGCGATTCTGGCGTTTGGCCTGAACTGGCTCAACGACGCGGTAATCGGCTTGTCCGGCCTGTATGGCAGTGACTTTGCGCTGGCCGGTGTGCCGGCTGCCGACGGTCTGTCACTCTTGATTGGTGCGGTGTTGTTAGGGTATATCGGTGCATGGATTGCGGTGGCTCGCCACTTGAATGAGCTGGCCCCACGATAATGTTTTTGCGCCATCATTGACGTAAACGGGAACTTGCACGACAGTTTCCGGTCATTTATGGCAGTGCTCACAAGGCACGAATCCAGTGAGTCGGAGGTTCTTGAATGACCACTTCGTTGCAACCTGCCTATGCGTTGGTCCCCGGTGCAAACCTGGAAGCCTACGTACATACGGTGAACAGCATTCCCCTGCTGACGCCCGAGCAGGAGCGTGAACTGGGCGAACGTCTTTTTTACGAGCAGGATGTTGAGGCTGCTCGGCAAATGGTTATGGCCCACCTGCGCTTCGTCGTGCACATCGCACGCAGCTATGCGGGGTATGGGCTGGCGCAAGCTGACCTGATCCAGGAAGGTAACGTCGGCCTGATGAAGGCTGTCAAACGCTTCAACCCGGAAATGGGCGTACGTCTGGTGTCCTTCGCGGTGCACTGGATCAAGGCCGAGATCCATGAGTTCATCCTGCGCAACTGGCGCATCGTCAAGGTCGCGACCACCAAGGCCCAGCGCAAGCTGTTCTTCAACCTGCGCAGCCAGAAGAAGCGTCTGGCCTGGCTGAACAACGATGAAGTGCATCGTGTCGCCGAAAGCCTGGGCGTCGAGCCGCGTGAAGTGCGCGAGATGGAAAGCCGCCTGAGCGGCCATGACATGGCCTTCGATCCTGCTGCTGAAGCGGACGACGACAGCGCGTTCCAATCGCCGGCGCATTACCTTGAAGATCACCGCTACGATCCGGCGATGCAGCTCGAGGACGCTGACTGGAGCGATAACTCCACCAGCAATCTGCACCAGGCCCTGAGCGGGCTGGATGATCGCAGCCGCGACATTCTCTATCAGCGCTGGCTGGCTGAAGAGAAGGCCACATTGCATGAGCTGGCCGAGAAGTACAGCGTATCGGCTGAGCGTATTCGCCAGCTCGAGAAGAATGCGATGAACAAGGTCAAGGCACTGATCGCAGCCTGATCGTCGCAGCAATGAAAAAACCGCCTGGCCCTGATGGGGCAGGCGGTTTTTTTGTCGCTGCTGAACGCCAGCGGCTAATTCAATGGCTGCGGCCTGCCTCAAGCTGCTGCAGGTAGTCGGCGCCGCCCAGCTGGCTCATCTGCCGGCGAATCCAGCCTGCGCGGCTGGCAACATAGGTGCTCGGCCGGCCGGCATTCCACTTCAGCGGGCTGGGCAGCACTGCAGCCAGTTGCGCGGCCTGCTGGCGCGTCAGGCGGCTGGCATCGACGCCAAAGTGGTAGCGCGCTGCGGCCTGGGCGCCAAATACCCCAGGGCCCCATTCGACGCTGTTCAGGTAAACCTCAAGGATCCGCTCCTTGGACCAGAACAGCTCGATCAACGCCGTGAACCAGGCTTCCAGGCCTTTGCGAAACCAGCTGCGGCCCGACCACAGGAACAGGTTCTTGGCTACCTGCTGGGTCAAGGTGCTCGCTCCACGAATATTGCCGCCGCGCTCGTTATGGGCAAACGCTGCCTGAATCGCCGGGATGTCAAAGCCCCAGTGGCTGGCAAATTTCTGGTCTTCACCGGCGATCACTGCAATCTTGAGGTCATCGGATATGCCCTGCCACGGCTGCCAGTCGCGCTGCAGGTCGATCGGCTCGCCACTGAACCACGACTGCACCTTGCGCTCGACCATCAGCGCGGTGCCCGGTGGCGGCACCCAGCGCAGGACCAGAACCAGCACGATACTGCCGGCGGCAAACCAGAGGAGGGCGCGTACGCAGCGACGGATCAGGGATGACAGCATGGCTATGGCTTGGCCGGACCGATGGAACCGGCCATTATACAGACCCCTCTCGAGGAGTCCTCCCCATGCTTCGAAGCTTCCTCATGCTGGCCGCGTTTTTTGCCTTCACCGGTGTCGCCCTCGGTGCGTTTGCCGCACACGGCCTGAAAAACCGCCTGACTGCCGACTACCTGGCGATCTTTCATACCGGTGTGACCTATCAGCTGGTGCATGCCCTGGCGCTGTTTGGCGTTGCCCTGCTGGCTGCGCATCTGCCAGGGCGGCTGGTCGGCTGGGCCGGTTGTCTGTTCGCCGTGGGCATCGTGCTGTTCTCCGGTAGCCTTTACCTGCTGACCCTGACCGGCGTGAGCAAGCTGGGCATGATCACCCCCATCGGCGGCCTGTGCTTCCTTGCCGGCTGGCTGTGCCTGGGCCTGGCGGCGTGGCGGCTGGGCTGACCGGCTGGTCCACAATCGCGACTAATGGCGGCTGTCGCCCTTGGGTTCAGAGGTTGATCGGGGCTAGAATGCGGGCCCCAAAGAACAACGGTGGCCGTGTGCATGCGCATTCAATTGAACGGTGAACCCTACGAAGTGCCTGCCGGTGAGAGCGTTGCCGGCTTGCTCGCGCGGCTGGAGCTGACTGGGCGCCGGGTGGCTGTCGAGCTCAATCTCGATATCGTGCCGCGCAGCCAGCACGACAGCACGCTGCTGAACGAAGGTGATCAGCTCGAAGTGGTGCACGCCATCGGCGGCGGCTAGTCGCCTGACGTTCACCTGCAAGTCCCGCAACCTTTCCAGAGGAACAACGATGAGCAATGTTCGTAGCGACAAGCCCTTCATCCTGGCCGGGCGCACGTTCCAGTCGCGCCTGCTGGTTGGCACCGGCAAGTACCGTGACATGGAAGAAACCCGCCTGGCCATCGAAGCCTCGGGTGCCGAGATCGTCACAGTCGCCGTGCGCCGCACCAACCTGGGCCAGATCCCGGGCGAGCCGAACCTGCTCGACGTGCTGCCACCCGACCGCTACACCATCCTGCCCAACACCGCTGGCTGCTACGACGCAATCGAAGCCGTGCGTACCTGCCGCCTGGCCCGGGAGCTGCTCGATGGCCACAACCTGGTCAAGCTGGAAGTGCTCGCCGACCAGAAGACCCTGTTCCCCAATGTGATCGAAACCCTCAAGGCCGCCGAAGTGCTGGTCAAGGAAGGTTTCGACGTGATGGTCTACACCAGTGATGACCCAATCATCGCGCGTCAGCTGGCAGAGATCGGCTGCATCGCGGTGATGCCGCTGGCGGGCCTGATCGGTACCGGCCTGGGCATTTGCAACCCGTACAACCTGCAGATCATCCTTGAAGAATCCAAGGTGCCGGTGCTGGTCGATGCCGGCGTCGGTACCGCTTCCGATGCCACCATCGCCATGGAAATGGGCTGCGAGGCGGTGCTGATGAACTCGGCCATCGCCCACGCCCAGCAACCGGTGCTGATGGCCGAAGCCATGAAATACGCTATCAATGCGGGTCGTCTGGCTTATCTGGCCGGGCGTATGCCGAAAAAACTGTATGCCAGCGCCTCGTCGCCGCTGGATGGTCTGATCAAGTAAGAGTTTCTGATGACTGAATCGCAAGATACGCCGATCCCCGCTGACGGCGAAGAGCGCCCGCACCGCCGCATCAAGAGTTTCGTGATGCGCGCCGGGCGCATGACCGAAGGCCAGCAACGTGGTCTTGATCAGGGCGCGCCCCTGTTCGTGCTGCCGCTGGCCGACAGCCCGGTCGATTACGACCAGGTATTCGGCCGCTCGGCGCCGCGTACCCTGGAAATCGGCTTCGGCATGGGGCACTCGCTGCTGGAGATGGCTGCTGCCGCACCAGAGCAGGACTTCATCGGCGTCGAAGTCCACCGCCCGGGTGTTGGCGCGCTGCTCAATGGCGTGCTGACCCAGGGGCTGCAGAACCTGCGGGTGTACGACTGCGATGCGATCGAAGTGCTCAACCGCTGTGTCGCGGATAACAGCCTTGATCGCTTGATGCTGTTCTTCCCTGACCCGTGGCACAAGGCTCGTCACCACAAGCGCCGTATCGTCCAGCTGGAGTTCGCCGAACTGGTGCGCAGCAAGCTCAAGCCGGGTGGCGTTTTCCATATGGCCACCGACTGGGAGCCGTATGCCGAGTACATGCTGGAAGTGATGAGCGCCGCGCCGGGCTATCGCAACCAGGCCGAGGATGGCACCTATGTACCGCGCCCCACAGAGCGGCCGATCACCAAGTTCGAACGCCGTGGCGAACGACTTGGGCATGGCGTCTGGGATTTGAAGTTCGAGAAGGTTGACTGATACCGGCGTTGGCTGGATTGGGGGCGCTGTGCGCCCCTTTCGCGACACGAGGCCGCTCCTACATCGACCGCGTGCTCTGGACATTGCGCGCCCCTGTAGGAGCGGCCTTGTGTCGCGAAAGAGGCGCAAAGCGCCCCAACACACGGTCTACACGTCAACCACGACGATCAGCCACCACACCGATCAACACCAGCACCACCAGCAGTACCGGCGCCAGTGCGTAGTTGTTGAACTGGCTGAGCCCCTTGATCACCCACGGCGTGGCATAGATCAACGCCGCACCGCTGCCCACCATCACCAGCAAGGCCATGAATGGTATGCGCAACGCGCCGGCCAGGCCGCCCAGGCGCTGGTCTACCCAACCCTTGATATCCGTGCCGAACAGCACCAGCAGGCAGCCTACCAGCGCCAGCGAGATCTCCGACAGGTTGCTGCGGCTCCAGCGCGACACGGTCGCAAGCAGGTCAAGTACCAGGTCCATGGGTCATCCTTAGGTCAAGAAATACTGCAGCAGGTCATTGAGGAACAACTGGCCGCGCGGTGTTGCAGCCAGCCGATCCGGTTCGACCTGCAAAAGCCCCTTTTGTTCGGCCAGGCGCCGGGCTTCGGCCAGCTGCGCCAGCGGCAGACCGGTGCGGCGGTGGAACAACTCAGCCTCGACCCCATCCGTCAGGCGCAGCGCATTCATCAAAAACTCGAACGGCAGCTCATCCACTGGCAGCAGCTTCTCCCCAGCCTTGTACGGCTTGGCCGGGTTCAGGTAGTCCTTCGGTAGACGCGTCTTCCAGGTGCGCAGGATGCGCCCGTCGGCGAACGACAGCTTGCCGTGGGCGCCGGCGCCGATGCCGATGAAGTCGCCGAAGCGCCAGTAATTGAGGTTGTGCCGTGCGGCGCGATCGGCCTGGGCATAGGCCGACACTTCGTACTGATGGAAACCATTGTTGGCCAGCAGCAACTGCCCGGCTTCCTGGATATCCCAGAGGATGTCGTCTTCAGGCAGCTCGGGCGGCTGGTTCCAGAACACCGTGTTCGGCTCGACGGTAAGCTGATACCAGGACAGGTGCGTCGGGCCCAGGTCGATTGCCTGCTGCAGGTCGCCCAAGGCGTCCTCCAGCGACTGATCGGGCAGGCCGTGCATCAGGTCCATGTTGAAGTTGTCAAAACCTGCTGCGCGCGCCATGTCGGCTGCGCGGATCGCCTCGTCGCCGTTATGAATGCGGCCAAGCTTCTCCAGCTTGGCCGGTTGGAAGCTCTGCACGCCGATCGACAGGCGATTGATACCGGTCTGCCGGTAAGCCTTGAACTTGTCTTGCTCGAAGGTACCCGGGTTGGCCTCGAGGGTTATCTCGATATCGGCGGCAAACGCAATGCGCTGTTCAACCCCCCGCAGCAGGCGGTCCAGCGCAGCGGCGCTGAACAGGCTTGGCGTGCCACCGCCAAAGAAGATCGTGCTGATGGTGCGGCCCTGCACGGCAGGCAGCTCTTGTTCAAGGTCTGCCAGCAAGGCGTCGACGTAGGCTTCTTCAGGCAGATCAGGGCCGGCCTGGTGCGAGTTGAAGTCGCAGTAGGGGCACTTGCGCACGCACCAGGGGATATGGATGTACAGCGACAGCGGGGGCAGCTCCGGCAATGCCAGGCGCGCGCCAGAGGCCCGCGGATGGAGCAGCTGGATCGACGGCTTGTCGGTCATGCCAGGCCCAGACGCTGACGCAGCAGGGCCATGGCGCGGGCGCGGTGGCTGAGCTGGTTCTTCTCCAGCGGCGCGAGCTCTGCGCTCGAGCAGTTGCGCTCGGGCACCCAGAACAGCGGATCGTAGCCAAAGCCATGCTCGCCACTGGCAGCACGCAGGATGCTGCCGTGCCAGAGGCCTTCGCAGAGGATCGGCAGTGGGTCATCGGCATGCCGTACCAACGCCAGCACACAGACGAACTGCGCACCACGTTGCTCATCCGGCACGTCTTTCAGCGCGTCGAGCAGCTTGGCGTTGTTGGCGGCATCGCCCTTGCCATCGGCATAGCGTGCCGAGTAGATGCCCGGCGCGCCGCCGAGAAAGTCCACGGCCAGGCCCGAGTCATCGGCCAGTGCCGGCAAGCCGGAAATGCGCGCCGCGTTGCGGGCCTTGAGAATGGCGTTTTCGACGAATGACAGGCCGGTTTCTTCCGGCTCGACCTGGCTGAATTCGCCGATCGAACGTAGGTGCACCGACTCGCCAAGCATGGCCTGGAGTTCTTTGAGCTTGCCAGCGTTATGGCTGGCCAATACGAGTTGCTGAAGATTGATCATTCGCCTGGGAACACTTCCTGGTTGAAGCTGAAAGAATGGCTGGCGCCGCCGCTGGCAACCGTGAGTTCGAAGATCAGCGTCTGCGCCTGCTCGATTGGGAACTGGGCGAGGTAGCTGACGCCACTAGGGTCGCCGACCTGGCGGAACGTAAGCGCGCTGCTGCGCCCGGTGAGGTCCTTGACGCTGCCGCTGACCATGGCCATGTCCGGCTTGCCGCCCTTGAGCACCGACACGGTCAGCACGCCCTGGTTCTTGCTGCGGATCAGGCCATTGGCAGTGGCAATCGCCGGCTGCAGCATGCTCGAAGTGAAGGCGCTGTAATGCACGGTGACATCCCCGAATACTTCCTTGCGCTGGGCCTTGGCCGCATCGGCAGCCAGCACCGGTTGGGCCATGCACAGGCCGAGCAGTAATACAGCGAGTCGACGCATCGGGCGAATCCTCCAAGCGGTACGGGGTCAGACGGCGATCTGGTGTTCGCTCAGGCTCGGGCTGCTGAGGCGATAGATGCCGATCTCTCCCAACAGATTAGGCCAAACCCGGCCGCCGATGCCATTGCGGTGCAGGCGGTCGACGGCCAGCCGGTCGAGGACCTTGGCATGGTGATCGACGCACAGCTGCTCGAAGTCGGCAAAGGTGCAGAAGTGGATGTTCGGCGTGTTGTACCAGGTGTACGGCATGAAGTCCGAAACCGGCATACGGCCCTTGCTGGCCAGGTACCAACGGCAGCGCCAGTGGCCGAAGTTGGGGAAGGTGATGATGCACTCGCGGCCCACCCGCAGCATTTCGGCGAGGATCCGGTCGGGGTATTCGACCGCCTGCAGGGCCTGGGTCATGACCACCACGTCGAAGCTGTTGCTGGCAAAGTTGCCCAGACCCTTGTCGAGGTCCTGCTCGATGACGTTGACGCCCTTGGCCACGCACGCGGCGATGTTGTCGGCATCGATCTCCAGGCCGTAGCCGGTGACCTGCTTGAGGTCGCGCAACGACGCCAGCAGCTCGCCGTTGCCGCAGCCCAGGTCGAGGACCCGGCTGCCGGCGGGGATCCAGTCTTGGATGATTTCCAGGTCGGCTCTCATGCGGTCCTCAGATGGCGATGCGGTTCATGTAGTTCGAGAAACCCAGCATGTAGCGAGGCGTTGGTATCAGGAAGGCGTCGTGGCCGTACGGCGAGTCGATTTCCAGATAGCAGACGTTCTTGCGTGCGGCCATCAACGCATCGACGATTTCTCGCGAGCGGGCCGGCGAGAAGCGCCAGTCGGTAGTGAACGAGATCACGCAGTAGTCTGCCGTGACGTTGCTCAAGGTTGCCGCCAGATCGCCGCCATGCGTGGCGGCCGGATCGAAGTAGTCGAGCGCCTTGGTCATCAACAGGTAGGTGTTGGCGTCAAAGCGACCGGAGAATTCTTCGCCTTGGTAGCGCAGGTAGCTTTCGACCTGAAACTCAACGCTGTGGAAGTCGTAGTTGAGCTTGTCGCTCTTGAGTTCGCGGCCGAATTTCTCGCCCATCGAGTCATCCGACAGGTAGGTGATGTGGCCGACCATGCGCGCCAGCATCAGGCCGCGCTTGGGGATCACGCCCTGGTCCTGGAACGAGCCACCGTGGAACTCAGGGTCGGTGAGGATGGCCTGGCGGGCAACTTCGTTGAAGGCGATGTTCTGCGCCGACAGTTTGGGCGCGGAGGCGATATCGACGCAGTGGCGGACCCGGTCAGGGTAGGTGATGGTCCATTGCAGGGCCTGCATGCCACCGAGACTGCCACCCACCACGGCGGCCCACTGGTTGATGCCGAGACGGTCGGCCAGGCGCACCTGGCTGTGTACCCAGTCTTCCACGGTGAGCACCGGGAAGTCGGCGCCGTAGGGCTTGCCGGTCAGCGGGTTGACGCTGCTCGGGCCGGTGCTGCCGTTACAGCCGCCAAGGTTGTTCAGGCTGACCACGAAGAAGCGGTTGGTGTCGATCGGCTTGCCAGGGCCTATACAGCTGTCCCACCAGCCGGGCTTGCGCTCGTCGGCACGGTGAAAGCCCGCGGCATGGTGATGGCCAGACAGCGCGTGGCAGATCAGCACGGCATTGCTCGCGCTGCTGTTGAGCGTGCCATAGGTTTCATAGACCAGCTCGTAGCTGGCCAGCGATCGGCCGCAGGCCAGCGCCAACGGTTCATCGAACCGGGCAGTCTGCGGTGTTACCAGACCGACGGAATCTTCGGGAAAGACAGTGGACATCGACCCTGCTCACGCTTGACGGAGGCGTAAGTCTAAAGAGCGCTACCCCCAGCGGCAAGCACAGGCTGCCGCTGGCGGTGCACGGGTCAGATCATTCGCCACAGCTCTTGCGGCATGCCGGCGTAGGCTGCCAGTGGTGGCATCACGAACGACTGGATCACCTGGATCGCCAGGAAGGCAAAGATCGGCGAGATGTCCAGGCCGCCCAGGTTCGGTATCAGGCGGCGGAACGGCGCCAGCACTGGCTCGGCGATCTGGTAGGCGAGCTCGGCAGCCGGGTTGTGGCTGTTGGGCGCAACCCAGGAGACGATGACCATGACGATCATCGCGACCCAGAAGATCTTCAGGAACAGCGAGGTAACGCCAATGATCGCCCACATAAGCAGGTGCAGGATGTCACCGGCGGTGCCGTAGGTGATCATCAGCACAAAAGCCATCAGCAGCGCCTGGATCAGGATCGCCAGCAGCAGCGACGAGGTATCCAGGCCGAAGATGCTCGGCACGATGCGCCGGATAGGCTTGAGCAGCGGTTGCGTGGCGCGCACCGCGAACTGGCTCAGCGGGTTGTAGAAGTCGGCCTTGACCAGTTGCAGCACAAAGCGCAGCAGAACGATCGCCAGATACAGGCTGACCAGGGTTTGCACCACGAAAATAGCGGCGCCAGACAGTGCATTCATCAACAGCTCCTTATTTGCCCAATTGTTCGGCGAGCTCGGCGGAGCGCGTTGCCGCGGCCTGCAGCGCCTGTTCGACGATGGCCTCGAAAGCATTGCCCTGGAACGATTTGATCGCCGCCTCGGTGGTCCCGGCAGGCGAGGTGACCCGGCGGCGCAGCTCAGCGGCATCGACATCACTGGCGACTGCCATGTGCGCCGCGCCGAGGGCGGTTTGCAGGGTCAGCTGGGAAGCGGTTTCGCGCGGCAGGCCGAGCTTTTCGCCGGCAGCGGTCATTGCTTCGATCAGCAGGAAGAAGTACGCCGGGCCGCTGCCGGAGACTGCCGTTACGGCGTCCAACTGCTGCTCGTGCTCCAGCCACAGCGCCGTGCCTACGGCCGACAGCAGTTCTTCGGCCTGCTGACGTTGCTCGGCAGACACCTGCTCGGTGGCGTACAGGCCGCTGACGCCTTGGCGCAACAGGGCCGGGGTGTTGGGCATGCAGCGCACCACAGGGCGCGGGCCGAGCCAGTCTTGCAGGCTGGCGCAGGTGATCCCGGCGGCGATGGAGACGATCAGTTGGCCGTCCTGCAGGTTGGCCTGCAGGCTCTGGCAGACGCTTTTCATGACCTGCGGCTTGACCGCCAGGACGATCACGTCGGCGTCGGCGATTGCTTGAGCGTTGTCTTCGAACACCTCGATTGCGTGCTCGGCGCGAACCCGGCTGCGGGTCTCGGCGCCAGGGTCACTGGCGCGAATCTGCGCAGCGTCCAGACCCTGCGCACGCAGGCCGCCAATCAGGCTGGCGGCCATGTTGCCGGCGCCGATAAAGGCAATACGTGTCTTGCTCATGTCAGGTCCTTAGAAAAAAGTGAGTAAAGCATGGATTCAAGCCTGCCCGTAATCGCGCGCGCCGAACAGGGCGGTGCCAATACGCACCCAGGTCGCACCTTGGCTGATGGCGGCCTCGAGGTCGTGGCTCATGCCCATCGACAGGGTGTCCAGGCCAAGATTCAGGCTGGCCTGCAGCTCGCGCAGTCGGGCAAAGGCAGCCTCCTGCACCGCGCGCTCATCGCTCGGCTCGGGGATGGCCATCAAACCACGCAAACGTAGGCCCGGCAGTGCGGCCACCGCTGCTGCCAATGCTGGCAGCTCAGCCGGGGTACAGCCAGACTTGCTGTCCTCGCCACTGACGTTGACCTGCAGGCAGATGTTCAGTGGCGCCAGCTCGGTCGGGCGTTGTTCGGACAGGCGTTGGGCGATCTTCAAGCGGTCTACCGAATGCACCCAGGCGAAATGCTCGGCAATCGCGCGGGTCTTGTTCGATTGAATGGGGCCGATGAAGTGCCAGGTCAAGGCCAGGTCAGTTAATTCATCTTGCTTGGCCAGGGCTTCCTGCAGGTAGTTTTCACCCACGTCGCGCACGCCGGCAGCGTAGGCTTCACGCACGGCGGCGGCGGGTTTGGTCTTGCTCACGGCCAGCAACTTGATGCTGGCGGGGTCGCGGCCACAGGCGAGCGCTGCGCTGTCGATACGGGCGGCGAGGGCGCCGAGGTGGTCTGCTATGGTGGACATGGAAGAATGCCGGCGGCTCAGTGATCTGCGCCATTCTACCTGCTTGATAGCCTTTGGGGAGTCTCATGGACGTGACTGACCTGCTGGCCCAGGCCGCTGCTGCGGGGGCATCCGACCTGCACCTGGCCGAGGCCGAACCACCACTGCTGCGCGTGGACGGCGACCTGCGCCGACTCGATCTGCCGCCGATGCCTGCCGGCCAACTGCAGCAAAGGCTGGCGCCGCTGTTGGCTGAGCACCAGATGCAGCAATGGCTGGCCGGTGCCGAACTGGATCTGGCGGTGACCCTGAACCAGGGCTGCCGCTGCCGCCTCAACCTGTTTCGCCAGCGTAACGGCCTGGCCGCCAGCCTGCGCTTGATCCCGAGCCATGTGCCAAGCATCGCCGAGCTTGGTCTGGAAGATGTATTGCAAGCTGTTGCCCAGTGCACCGATGGCCTGGTGCTGATCGGCGGGGCAACGGGTAGCGGCAAGTCGAGCACCCTGGCCGCACTGGTCGACTGGCTCAATCGTGAGCGCTCGTTACACATCATCACCCTGGAAGACCCGATCGAAGTTATCCACAGCAGCCAGCGCAGCCTGGTCACCCAGCGTGAAGTTGGCCAGCACAGCAGTGACTTTGCCCAAGGCCTGCGCAGCGCGTTGCGTCAGGACCCTGACGTGATCGTGCTGGGTGAACTGCGTGACCTGGAGTCGATCCGCCTGGCGCTGCGCGCGGCGCAGACCGGGCATCTTGTACTGGCGACCGTGCACACGCGCTCGGCGGTGAGCAGCATCGACCGTATGGTGGAGGTGTTTGCCGCTGACGAGAAACCGCTGGTGCGTACCCTGCTGGCCGACTCGCTGCGCGTGGTCGTGGCGCAGGTGCTGGTCAAACGGCGCGGTACCGGTCGGGTTGCGGCGCGGGAAGTTCTGCTGGCGAACATGGCGGTGCGCAACCTGATCCGCGAGGGACGGTTGGCGCAGATCTACTCACTGATGCAGGCGGGAGGCGCGGCGGGGATGAAGACCATGGATGCAGCTTTGCAACAGTTGCGCGCTGAAGGCGTGATCGAAACGGGGTAGCATCTGCACTGGCCTCGTTGCGAGGCCAGCGCGTGCACCTGTCAGCGCTTGGCCAGGCTCAGCTGTTGATCCTTCGGCAGGACGCGCTTGGCGACTACGTAGTGTTTCTGCCAGTACGGCTTGCTCAGTTGGTCGATGCTGACCGACTTGCCACGACGCGGTGCATGGATGAAGCGGTCGTTGCCCAGGTAAATGGCAACATGATTGACCCGGCGGCTCTTGATGTTGAAGAAGATCAGGTCGCCTGGCTTCAGATCGCCCTTGGCAACCTTGACGCCGTGACCCTGGGCCATGGCATTGGAGGTACGCGGTAAATCGACATCTGCCACGTCGTTGAACGCATATTTCACCAGCCCGCTGCAGTCAAAGCCCTTGCCTGGCGTGCTGCCGCCCCAGCGATAAGGGGTGCCGAGCACATTCACCGCGCGGCTTAGCACGTTGCTGCTCTGCTTGGCGGACATGGCCACAGCCGGCAAGGCGCTGGCAGCATTGCTTGGGCGGGCACGCAGATTGGCCGATTTGGCTGCTGCATGTTTGACCGGTGCATGCTTCACGGTGGCGTTGGTGGTGTAGCCAGTGAAGCCGTTGGGAAGTCGTTGCTCACGATTGGTGGCGTGGGCTGCCAGGGGTAACAAGAGGCAGAGGGTCAGCCATGTCTTGAATAAAGGCGGCATAGATGAAGCTCTTGAAAGATGATTAGGTGATGACGCGCAACTTTATAACAGCTTTTTGCTCAAAAAATGATCCGTTGGTCGACTGCAAGGAACCATGCGTCGGCTTCACATGAAAAAGTCACATTTATTCTGAGAATATTTTTGGCTAAGCCACGAGGGCTAGGAATGAATACTTATCAACAAGGGGCGCCTTATCACGACACCCATAGCAAGGTACTGGGGTACCTTTTGTGGATTTTCGGCTTCCTCGGCGCGCACCGTTTCTACTACGGCAAGCCGATTACCGGGACTATCTGGTTCTTCACTCTGGGCCTGCTGGGCATTGGCTGGTTGATCGACCTGTTCCTGATCCCGGCGATGGACCGCGAGGCAGACATGCGCTTCCAGTCGGGTCGGGTCAACTACAGCCTGGCGTGGGTACTGCTGACCTTCCTCGGGCTGTTCGGCGTGCACCGGCTGTACATGGGTAAATGGATCACGGCGATCATCTACTTCTTTACCGGGGGCCTGTTCCTGCTTGGCATCCTTTACGACTTCTGGACGCTCAACCGGCAGATTTCCGATGTGAACAGCGGCCGGGTCTGACTGATCCGTTCCAGCCTCGATGACGAGCTGAAAAAAAGGCCTTGGCGCGATTCGCGGCAAGGCCTTTTCAGTTACTGACGGGTCTGTCGCTGTTGCAGCAGAAGGTTGCTGAAGCCGGCACCGGCCAGCTGCTTCTGGGCAACCGTGAGTTGTTCACGGTTGCTGAAAGGGCCGACCAGCACCCGGTACCAGGTCTCTTCCTTGACCGTGCCCGACTCGACCTTGACCACCTGGCCGAGCAGGATGATCTGCGCCCGCACCTTGTCAGCATCGGCCTCTTTGCGGAACGAACCGGCCTGGAGGAAGAACTGCGTGGTTGCCGCTGGCTTGATCACCGGCGGTGGCGGCGGCGGAGTCTGCCCGAGCAGTGCTGCCTGCGCGCGCGCTGTGTCGATTTTCGCAGCCTCGGCCGGGGTCACCGGTTGCGCCGGTACCGGCGGAGTTTTCTCCGGCACGGCCTCAGGCGGCACGATCACTTCCGATTCAGGCAGCAAGGTGTAGAAGTCGTACTTTGGCTTGACCGGTACCTGCGGCGTGGCCGCGGTGGTCTTGGCTGCTTCGGCAGTCCTGCCCGGTTTTTGCTGTTCCGGCTTGGCCCGCTTGATGTCATCACCGCCAGGCTCGAGCTTCATCAGGAAGACAATGAACGCGCCAACCGTCAGGCCGACCGCCAGCCAGATCCAACCCGGGATCGGCTGTTTGGCAGGGGCCTGTTGGCGGCTGGCGCCGCGCTTGGGTGCAGGTTTTTTCTTGGCAGCCAACTTACATGCGCTCCAGGGTTTCCAGGCCGAGCAACTCCAGGCCTTGCTTGAGCGTGCGGCCGGTCAGGGCGGCCAGGCGCAGGCGGCTCTGTTGTTGTTCAGCGGTTTCGGCGGCGAGGATCGGGCAGTTCTCGTAGAAGCTGGAGAACAACCCGGCGATGTCGTACAGGTAGCTGCACAGCACGTGCGGGGTACCTTTGTCGGCGACGCTGTTGAGCACTTCGCCGAACTGCGCCAGGCGTGCGGCCAGGTCCTGCTCGTGTGGGGCCTGCAGCACGATCTGGCCGTCGAGCTGGTCGTAACCCTTGCCCAGCTTGCGGAACACGCCCGCGACCCGGGTGTAGGCGTACAGCAGGTACGGCGCGGTGTTGCCTTCGAAGTTGAGCATCAGTTCGAAGTTGAAGCTGTAATCGCTGGTGCGGTGCTTGGACAGGTCGGCGTATTTCACCGCGCCAATACCGACCACTTCGGCGATCTGGCGCAGTTCGTCTTCGGCCAGGCTCGGGTTCTTTTCCTTGACCAGCGCATAGGCGCGGTCCTTGGCCTCGTTGAGCAGGTCGATCAGCTTGACGGTGCCGCCATCACGGGTCTTGAACGGGCGGCCATCGGCGCCGTTCATGGTGCCGAAGCCCATGTGTTCCATCTGCATCGGGTGGCCGACAAAGCCTGCGCGGCGGGCCACTTCAAATACCTGGTTGAAGTGCAGTGCCTGACGCTGGTCGACGAAGTACAGCGCGCGATCGGCCTTGAGCACGTTGCTGCGGTAGCGCACGGCGGCAAGGTCGGTAGTGGCGTACAGGTAGCCGCCATCGGCCTTCTGCACGATCACCGGCAGCGGCTCGCCATCGGCGGTCTTGAATTCCTCGAGGAACACGCACTGCGCGCCCTGGCTTTCGACCAGCAGGCCTTTGCTCTTGAGGTCGCTGATGACGTTGGCCAGATCAGCGTTGTAGGCGCTTTCGCCCATCACGTCGGCCATGCTCAGCTTGACGTTGAGCAGCTCGTAGGTCTTTTGGCAGTGCGACAGCGAGATGTCCTTGAAGCGCGTCCACAACGCCAGGCAGTCGGGGTCGCCGGCTTGCAGCTTGACCACCAGGCCACGGGCGCGGGTGGCGAATTCTTCGGATTCGTCGAAGCGCTTCTTCGCGGCGCGGTAGAAGTTTTCCAGGTCAGACAGCTCGTCGCTGGTGATCGGATTTTCCTGCAGGTAGGCCATCAGCATGCCGAACTGGGTGCCCCAGTCGCCGACGTGGTTCTGGCGGATCACCGTGTCGCCGAGAAACTCCAGCACTCGCGCAACGCTGTCACCGATGATGGTCGAGCGCAGATGGCCGACGTGCATTTCCTTGGCCAGGTTCGGCGCCGACAGGTCGACCACGACCTTCTCGGCCGGACCAGCCTTGCGCACGCCAAGCTGGCTATCGGCCAGGGCAGCATCAAGGCGCTCGGCCAGGGCGGCGGTGTTCTGGAAGAAATTGAGGAAGCCCGGACCGGCGATCTCGACTTTGCTGATGTCAGCGCTGGTCGGCAGTGCTGCGATGAGCTTTTCGGCGAGGTCTCGCGGCTTCATCCCGGCTGGCTTGGCCAGCATCATGGCGATGTTGCTGGCGAAGTCACCGTGGGTCTTGTCGCGGGCGTTTTCCACCTGAATCGCCGGGGTCAGGCCGTCAGGCAGCACACCGTCGGCGACGAGTTGGGTGAGGGCTTGCTGGATCAGCTGGCGAATGGTGTCTTTCATCGGAATCTCTTTTCGACCGCAAGCGCGGCGGAGCGCTTCGATGCGCAGGTGGAAAAACTGAGCATTATCCGTGGCTGAGCCGTGGTTGCCAACCTTTGCGGGTATCAACGGCGCGTCAACAGCTCAGTACAGGTCGACCGGATCGACGTCCAGCGACCAGCGCACCTGACGCCCGCTGGGCATCTGTTCCAGCTCCAGCAGCCAGGCGCTGATCAGCCGGTGCAGCGGCGCGCGGGCGCTGGCCTGCAACAATAGCTGCGCGCGAAAGCGCCCGGCGCGGCGTTCCATCGGTGCCGGCACCGGGCCGAGCAACTCGATGCCCTGGCCGCCCTGTTCGGCCAGCAAGCGCTCGGCGGCGCTGCACGCTTCATCCAGAAACCCTTCGGCCTGGCCCGGCTTGTGCGCTTCGGCGCGCAGCAGGGCGAGGTGGGCGAAGGGTGGCAGGCCGGCGCCGCGGCGTTCGCTCAGGGCCTGTTCGGCAAAGGCGAAGTAGCCTTCTTCAGTCAACTGCACCAGCAGCGGGTGCTCGGCCAGGTGGGTCTGCACGATGACCTTGCCCGGCTCTTCGGCGCGCCCGGCGCGGCCGGCGACCTGCACGATCAACTGGGCCATGCGCTCGCTGGCGCGGAAGTCGCCAGAGAACAGCCCGCCATCGGCATCGAGGATCGCCACCAGGGTAACTCGCGGAAAATGGTGGCCCTTGGCGAGCATCTGCGTGCCGACGAGGATGCTTGGCTGGCCGCGCTGGATGGTGGTGAACAGGTTGTGCATGGCGTCTTTGCGCGATGTGCTGTCGCGGTCCACGCGCAATACCGGGAAGTCCGGGAACAGTACTTTCAGGCGCTCTTCGGCGCGCTCGGTGCCGGCACCCACTGGGCGCAGGTCGACATGCGCGCACTTGGGGCAGCGCAGCGGCAGGCGCTCGTCATAGCCGCAGTGGTGGCAGCGCAGCACGCCGGAACGCTGGTGCACGGTCATGCGTGCATCACAGCGCGGGCAGCCCGACATCCAGCCACAGTCGTGGCACAGCAGTGTCGGGGCAAAACCGCGCCGGTTAAGGAATACCAGCACCTGCTGGCCGGCTTCGAGGGTCTTGCCGATGGCCTGTTGCAGCGGGCCACTGATGCCGCTGTCCAGCGGCCGGCTGCGCACGTCGAGGCGCAGGAAGCGCGGCTGTTTCGCACCCCCGGCGCGGTGGTTCATGCGCAGCAGGCCGTAACGGCCGGTGTGGGCGTTGTGCAGGCTCTCCAGCGAGGGCGTGGCCGATCCGAGCAGAATGGGTACGTTCTCTTGATGCGCGCGTACCAGCGCCAGATCGCGGGCGTGGTAGCGCAGGCCCTCCTGCTGTTTATATGAGCCGTCGTGCTCTTCGTCGATGATGATCAGGCCAGGGTTTTTCATCGGCGTGAACAGCGCCGAACGGGTGCCGATAATGATGTCGGCTTCGCCATCCCGCGCCGCCAGCCAGGCATCCAGGCGCTCACGGTCGTTCACCGCCGAGTGCAGCAGAGCGATGCGCGCATTGAAGCGCTGCTCGAAGCGCGCCAGGGTCTGCGGGCCGAGGTTGATCTCGGGGATCAGCACCAGCGCCTGCTTGCCGGCCTCCAGGGTTTCGCGGATCAGTTGCAGGTAGACCTCGGTCTTGCCGCTGCCGGTAACCCCTGCCAACAGAAACGCATGGAAGCTGCCAAAGCCCGAGCGCACGGCTTCGAAGGCTGCCCGCTGTTCGTCGTTGAGCGGCAGCTCCGGCTGCGCCAGCCAGTGTTCATGGCGGGTAGCCGGGCGTTGCCGGCGCACCTCGAGCTGGACCAGCTGTTTGGCCAGCAGCAGGTCGAGGCTGTCCTTGTTCAGACCCAGTTTACTCAACAGGCTGTGGGCAACGCCGTGCGGGTGCTGCGACAAGGTCTGCAGGGCTTCGCGCTGACGCGGCGCGCGGGCAATCCGCGGGTCGTCCAGGCGCGCGTCAGCGGTGACCTGCCAGAACCGCTCCTGGCGGATTTCGGCTGCTTCGCCCTGGCGCAGCAGCACCGGCAGCGCCCAGCTCAGGGTATCGCCCAGGCTGTGCTGATAGTACTGAGCGGTCCACAGGCACAGCTTGAACAGCGCTGGCGGCAGCGGCGAGGTTGGGTCGAGCAGGGCAATCGCAGGCTTGAGCTTGTCGGCCGGCACCTCACTGGTGGCGCAGACCTCGACCAGGATGCCGATCATCTCGCGCCGACCAAACGGCACGCGGATACGCATGCCCGGGGTCAGCGGCTGGCGGGCCATGGCGGCCGTGGCCCGGTAGTCGAACAGGCGACGCAGGGGCGAAGGCAGGGCAAGGCGCAGGATGACGTCGGACACGCAGAAGGTCTCTGAAGGGCATTTCGGAACAGTTCAGGGCAGCGCCGAGCCTAGCAGACGACGGTCGGTGCGTGCGACAACTTGCGCTGACGCTGCGCTCTGGTATTATTCCCCGCCTAATTACGTGCGGTATTCAACAATAGGTGTTGGGTGGCGGCACGCAGCTCGAGGAAGTGACCATGAAAGAGAATATTCATCCGAACTACGAAGTAGTTGCAGTCACCTGCAGCTGCGGCGCCAAATTCGAAACCCGTTCGACCCTGGCCAAGCCGCTGGCGATCGACGTGTGCTCCCTGTGCCACCCGTTCTACACTGGCAAGCAGAAAGTCCTGGACACCGGTGGTCGCGTACAGAAGTTCGCAGATCGCTTCGGCATGTTCGGTGCCAAGAAGTAAGATTGCGCATGGCGAAGCCCTTGGCTCTCGCGCTGCTGCAACGAAAAGCGTCCCTTGTGGGCGCTTTTTTTATGGCCGCGATTTGTGCCATGCCGGCGCAGGCCTTCTGCCCATTGCCGGTCAAGCCGCAGCAAGTCGCCGTGCGTCAGGTGCTGGATGGCGACACCGTGCGCCTGAGCGATGGCCGCAGCGTACGCCTGATCGGCATCAATGCCCCTGAGCTGGGGCGCAAGGGCCGCCCGAGCGAGCCCTATGCCGAAGCCGCCAGGCAGCGCCTGCAGGCTTTGATCAAGGCCAGTGATGGCCGGGTCGGGCTGGTGCGCGGAGCTGAGGCGAAAGACAAATATGGCCGCACTCTGGCGCATATCTATGGGCGTAATGGCGACAATCTTGAGGCGGTGCTGCTCAGCGAGGGCCTTGGCTTGCACGTGGCCATAGCGCCCAATGTGCGCTTGGCGGGCTGCCAGGATGCGGCCGAGCAGGCGGCTCGTTCTGCTCGCCTCGGGCTGTGGCGGCAATCGCCGGTGCAGCGCGAGAGCGCCCTGCGCCAGTCCGGATTTGCCGTGCTCAGCGGCACCGTGAGGCGTATCGAGCGCAATCGGGGCGGGGTCTGGCTGGACCTTGGCGAACGCGTGGTGATGCAGGTGCCCGCTCGTCTGCAGCGGCACTTCCCGGCGCGCTTCTTCGATAACCTCAAAGGGCGCCAGGTCGAGGTCCGCGGCTGGGTGATCGACCGTTCCCGCAAGGGTGTGATCAAGCCCGGGCAGCGTCGCTGGCTGCTGCCATTGACCGATCCGAGCATGCTCAAACGGGCCTCTGGCTAAAAAATTGTAGACATTAATGCCTGCAATTGTACACACTGAATCCCGCATGCCCCGTGGGTTGTAGCGTAAAGTCGTAGGCCATGGGCCTTGACACATGTGACCGGGCAGTCTTGTCGCCCCCCGGCACTTTGCGTATCCTCGGCGGTCCGTCAGAACAGTAAATAAGCGGAATTGCCCACCATGTCAGACCTGAAAACCGCCGCTCTCGAATATCATGCTCAGCCTCGTCCGGGGAAACTGAGCGTCGAGCTCACCAAGCCAACCGCCACTGCGCGCGACCTGTCCCTGGCCTACAGCCCGGGCGTTGCCGAACCTGTGCGCGAGATCGGTCGTGATCCAGAGCTGGCTTACAAGTACACCGGCAAGGGCAACCTGGTCGCAGTGATCTCCGACGGTACCGCCATTCTTGGCCTGGGTGACCTCGGTCCACTGGCTTCCAAGCCGGTCATGGAAGGCAAGGGCGTTCTGTTCAAGCGTTTCGCCGGTATCGATGTATTCGACATCGAAGTCGAGTCGGAAAGCCCACAGGCCTTCATCGACACCGTGCGCCGTATCTCGATCACCTTCGGCGGTATCAACCTCGAAGACATCAAAGCGCCAGAGTGCTTCGAAATCGAACGCACCCTGATCGAGCAGTGCGACATTCCGGTATTCCACGATGACCAGCATGGCACCGCCATCGTCACCGCGGCCGGCATGATCAACGCCCTCGAAATCGCCGGCAAGAAGCTCGAAGACGCGCAGATCGTCTGCCTGGGCGCCGGCGCTGCCGCGATCTCCTGCATGAAGCTGCTGGTCAGCATGGGTGCCAAGGTCGAGAACATCTTCATGATCGACCGTACCGGTGTTATCCACTCCGGCCGTGAAGACCTGAACCAGTACAAGGCGCAGTTCGCCCACGCTACCGACAAGCGCAGCCTGGCTGATGCCCTGCAAGGTGCTGACGTATTCGTAGGTCTGTCCGGCCCGAATCTGCTGAGCGCTGAAGGCCTCAAGTCGATGGCTGCCAACCCGATCGTGTTCGCTTGCTCGAACCCGGATCCAGAGATCAGCCCGGAACTGGCTCACGCCACCCGTAACGACGTGATCATGGCTACCGGTCGTTCCGACTACCCGAACCAGGTCAACAACGTTCTGGGCTTCCCGTTCATCTTCCGTGGTGCTCTGGACGTTCGTGCCAAGCGCATCAACGAAGAGATGAAGATCGCTGCGGCCATCGCTCTGAAGGACCTGGCCAAGCAGCCAGTGCCTAAGGAAGTCTGCGATGCGTACGGCGTGCAGGCCCTGGAGTTTGGTCGTGAGTACATCATTCCGAAGCCGATGGATCCACGTTTGATTACTCTGGTTTCTGATGCGGTGGCCAAGGCTGCGATCGAAAGCGGTGTTGCTACCCTGCCTTATCCGAAGCACTACCCGCTGAAAAGCGTGGACGATGTGTTCAACGGTTAATAGGCATGGCGTTATGAAAAACCGGCTCTGATGGGGCCGGTTTTTTTATGGCTGGGGTTTGGTTTGCCGCGGCGGCCACACCGCGCAGCTCAACGGCGGTCCGTGTAGGAGCGGCCTTGTGTCGCGAAAGGGTCGCGCAGCGGCCCCGGCTATCTGTGGTTCGCTCACTGTTCCTGTGGTCTTATCCATTTTCTGTGGTGGCCTTACAGGCCCCTTTCGCCCTTACGGCGAGTCACTTTTTTGGCAAACGCCCCAAAAAAGTAACCAAAAAAATGCTTGGCTCCACATCCGGCCCCTGCGCTGCGCTGCGGGGTTCCCTCGCTCCGGTCTTGCTCCCGGGAGGACCGCGCTGAACGGGCCCTCCTGGCCCGCAGCGCTTGACGGGCATCCATGCCCGTCACCTCCCTCCGCAAGACCTGCGCTCGGCCTCCTGAGTCGCCGGTGGATCAAGATCAAAAGCACGCCTCGCTGCGCTGGCGCAGATCAAGAGCTAGGGCCGCTCTACGGCCCCGGCTTTTGGGCTTAGAACAGGTCCATCGGCGCTGATTCGTCCGCTGGCAGCGGGCTGCCAGGCGCTGCGCCGTTGCCCAGTTCATCCACCGACGGCGGCGAATCTTCGGCCTTGAACAGTTCGAAGTAGGCGTTCGGCGTGCTTGGGGTCGCTGCGCGGCCGCTGACCGGATCGACCCGCAGGCTGAGGATGCCTTCAGGTTCGGCTGGAGCGTGGTTGGGTTTGTCTTTCAAGGCGGCGCCCATGAAGCTCATCCAGATCGGTAGAGCCGCAGTGCCGCCGTATTCGCGGCGGCCGAGGGTTTCTGGCTGGTCGAAGCCAACCCAGACAGTGGTCACGTAGTCGGCGTTGTAGCCGGAGAACCAGGCGTCCTTCGATTCGTTGGTGGTACCGGTCTTGCCAGCCAGATCGGTGCGGCCCAGAGCCATCGCCCTGCGGCCGGTGCCGCGCTTGATCACGTCCTGCAGCATGCTGGTGAGGATGTAGCTGGTGCGCGGGTCGATGATCTGTTCGGCGAGCACTGGTGTCTGCGCACTGAACTGGGCGTTGGCGGTCGGCGCTTCGCCCGGCATGCCGCTGCTGCTGATCGGCTGCTCTGGCGCGGCGATGCCGGCCTCATCGCTGCCGCCGCCCTGCGGCACATGTGCAGGGTTGGCAGTAAACAGGGTATCGCCGTTGCGGCTCTCGATGCGCTCGATCAGGTACGGGCTGATCTTGTAGCCGCCGTTGGCGAAGGTGCTCCAGCCGGTGGCAATTTCCATCGGGGTCAGGGTCGCGGTGCCGAGCGCCAGCGACAGGTTGCGCGGCAGGTCCTGCTTGTTGAAGCCGAACTTGGCGATGTAGTCGATGGTGCGGTCGACGCCCATCGCCTGCAGCAGGCGGATCGAGACCAGGTTGCGCGACTTGTACAGCGCTTCGCGCATGCGGATCGGGCCAAGGAAGGTGTTGGTGTCGTTTTTCGGCCGCCAGACCTTGTCCAGGTACTCATCGACAAACACGATCGGCGCGTCGTTGACCAGGCTCGCGGCGGTGTAGCCGCTGTCCAGGGCCGCGCTGTAGACGAACGGTTTGAAGCTCGAGCCCGGCTGACGCTTGGCCTGCATGGCGCGGTTGTAGTTGCTCTGCTCGAACGAGAAGCCACCGACCAGGGCGCGGATCGCGCCGTTGTACGGGTCGAGGGTGACCAACGCACTCTGCGCGCCCGGGACCTGGCTGAACTTGAGCTTGCCTTCATCCAGGCGCTGCACGCGGATCAGGTCGCCGACCTGGGCGACATCGGCAGGCGATTGTGGCGCCCGGCCTTGAGCGTTGGTGTTCAGATACGGCCGCGCCCATTTCATGGTTTCCCAGGCCACGTCCTGCTCTTCGCCGTTGCGGGTGAGCACTTTCAGGCCGGTCTTGTCGACCTGGGTGACGATGGCTGGCTCCAGCCCGCCAAGGGTGCGCTGCTTGCCCAGCTCCTGCAGCCAGGCGGCGTGGGTCTTGCCCGGGAAGCGTGACTCAGGGCCGCGGTAGCCATGGCGCTCATCGTAATCGGACAAGCCATTGAGCACGGCGCTGTTGGCCATGTTCTGCATATCGCTAGGCACCGTGGTGGTCACCCGGAAGCCTTCGGTGTAGGCCTCACTGCCATAACGACCAACCATTTCAGCACGGGCCATTTCGGCAATGTACGGCGCGTTCACTTCCGGGGTCGGCACGTGGTAACTGGCGTTCAGCGGCTCGGCCAGGGCGGTCTCGTAGCTGGTCTGGTCGATCTTGCCGAGTTTGTACATACGCCCGAGGATCCAGTCGCGGCGCTCTTTGGCCCGGGTCGGGTTGGCCAGCGGGTTGAAGCGCGAAGGGGCCTTCGGCAGGCCGGCGATCATGGCCATCTGCGCCAGGCTGACGTCGCGGATCGACTTGCCGTAGTAGACCTGCGCTGCGGCGTCGATGCCGTAGGCGCGGTTACCCAGGTAGATCTTGTTGACGTACAGCTCAAGGATCTCGTCCTTGGTCAGTTCGCGTTCGATCTGCAGGGCCAGCAGGATTTCGTTGGTCTTGCGGGAGAAGCTGCGCTCGCTGGTAAGGAAGAAGTTCTTCGCCACCTGCATGGTGATCGTGCTGCCACCCGTCTGGATATGACCAGATTTGACCAGTTGGGTCGCGGCACGCATCAAGCTGCTCGGATCGACCCCGTAATGGTTGAGGAAATTGTCGTCTTCGGCTGACAGAAGCGCCTGAATGAACTGTGGGGGAATTTCCGCGAAGCGGATCGGCGAGCGGCGCATTTCGCCAAACTCGGCAATCAGCTTGCCATCGCTGCTGTAAACCCTCAGGGGGATCTGCAACTGGATGCTTCTGAGCGAGTCGACCGAGGGCAGGCTGGGACTAAGATACAGAAACGCCCCGCTCAGACCGAGTACGAGGGCACAGATGACTGCGACGAAAGACCACCAGAAGAACTTCAGCAGGCGTATCAAGGCTTTTGAGTGTCCAGGTTGAGAAATGGAGTGCGCACAGGTCCGGCGGACAGGCAAAAACGCTGGGCATTATAAGCAGTTTTCGCCCCATCGGGCGACCGTCGGGGCGACCGGTCGGGCCAATGGCGCGGGCTGACAATCATGGAGCAGGGAGACAGCGATGCTTGGACGCTTGGGCAAGGATGCCGGTTCATTGTTGGGTGTGGAAATAGCCGCCGACTCGGTGCGCATGCTGCAATTGCATAGGCGCCAGGGGGCTGAGCAGGTCGTTGGCTGGGCGTATCAGCCGCTGCCGGGGGCAGTTGGCAATGACTGGGCGCAAGCCCCAGATGCTCTGATAGACGCGCTGCGCTGCGCCTTTGAGCGCTGCGGCAGTCGGTGTGCGCAGGTTGCAGTTGCGCTGCCGGGTGGGGCGACGTTGTGCAAGCTTTGTTGCCTCCCAGCAGGCTTGTCGGCGGCTCAACTGGAGCAGCGCCTGCTGGTCGATGCCGAGCAGATGTTCCCGTTTGCCCTGGAAGACCTGGCGTTGGACTTTCAGGTGCTCGGCCCGGCAGTCGAGCCGGTGGGGCATGTCAATGTGCTGGTTGCCGCTTGCCGCCAGCGCTCACTGGATCAGCTCGAGCAGCTGCTGGAGGCCGCAGGCCTGTGCGCGGTGGCAGTCGAAGTCGACAGCATCGCCCTGCGCCGGCTGGTGCCCGACGGCCAGGCCTTGCTGCGTATCGAGCAGGGCGGGGCAGCGTTACATAGCTGGTCGGCAAGTGGCCTGCCGCAGCGTCAGGAACTGACTTTTGGCGCCCATGAGCCGGACGATGCACGCCTGCAGCGCGTGCTTGAGTTGTGCGCAGCGGCGCTGCCAGGCGAGCACGGTGTGCAGGTGGTCGCGGCCAGCGAACAGGCATCACGCTGGCTACCCGCTTTCGCTGCTCGATTGCCCTGCGATGCGCTGTCGCCGTTGCACGGTCTGGGCTCGGCTGGCCTGAGCAATCGTGCCGAGCTGGCGCGGGTGGCGCCGCACATGGCGCTGGCCTGCGCTCTGGCACTCGGCGGTGCCTGCTGATGCTGCGTTTGAACCTGCTGCCCTGGCGCGAACGGCAGCGGCTGGCAGCGCTGCGACGGTTTCAGCTGGCACTGATTGGCAGCCTGCTGCTGGCGCTCGCCGGCGTGATCATGCTTGACCAGCTGGCGCGCCAGCGTGGTCAGCAGCAACTGGCGGCGATTGCCGAGCGCCAGGCTGACGTCGCCCGACTCGACATCCAACTGCAGCAGTTGAAGGCGGTGCAGGGCAGCCACGCTGATGTAATGGCGCAGTCAGCAGCGCTGCAAGCGCTGCGCAATGGCCAAGACCTGCTGCCGAGGGTGTTCGCTGAGCTGGAGCGGGCATTCGGTGCCAGTTTGCAGCTGACCGAGATGTCCATCCAGGAGGGGCAGTTGCAACTGCTCGGGTTGGCGGCGTCGCCTGCGGTAGTGGCGCAGTTCATCCGCGATCTGCAGCAATCAAGGCAATTCGACGCGCTTGAACTGAAGCATATCCGTGCAGTTGCCGACGGCGATGAGTTCCTGTTGCTGGCACGTCTGTCGGCGCTTGAGCTGTGAGCGGGCCATGGCCTCCCGACTGGCAGCAAGTGGTGAGCAGTTCGCTGCTGGCCAGGCTGGCGATGCTGCTCGTACCGCTGCTGATTGTGGCCAGTGTGGCCTGGCTGATGCGCTTTGAGGGTGTGCAGCGCACCTACCGGATGCAGACGGCAACACTGCAGGCACTGGAGCAGGCGTTCGGGGTCAAGGCGCTAGGCGTGCAGGACTTGCCCGCCGCGCAGGAGGCACTTGCTGACAGTAAGGTGCAGTTGCAGGACGCCCGCTGGCGCTTGGCGGCTGGGCAGGAAATGAGCGACCTGCTCGATCAGTTGGCGCGGTTAGGCCATGCCCATGGGCTGCTGATCGAGCAGGTGGATGTCGGCGAGCCGAGCCAGGCGGCCGGCTACCTGGTCGCGCCGCTGCAGTTGCAGGTGATCGGCAATTACCCGGCGCTGCGGGCATGGCTGGATGACTGGCTGGGTCAGATCCGCCTGCTGCACGTCTCGACCCTGCAGCTTGCCGCAGCAGACCAGCCCGGGATGCTGCGGCTGCGCTTGCACGTGCAGGCCTTTGACGCGGGCCAGCAGTTACCGGCGCCGACCTCGCTAGCGCATGAAGCCGCCAGGCAGCGGGCACCCCAAGCGCAGGTTGATCCATTCCAGGCCTGGTCTGCACGCAGCGCAGCCGATGGTCTGGCCTGGGTGCCGCTGGCTCAGTTGCAGATGGTCGGCAGCCTCGCCCGTGATGGCCAGTATCAGGCTCTGGTGTGGTGGTCCGGGCGTTTGTATCGCGTGCGCGCGGGTGACCCATTGGGTCGCGACCAGGGTGTAGTTGTGCGGGTCGACGAACGGCAGATGGAGGTGCGCGAGCAGGTCTTGCTTGGTGGAGCCTGGCAGGAGCGATCAACCCTGGTTGGGTTACGAAAGCATGTGACGCAAGGAGGCATGGATGAAGCTCGGACAACTGGCAATGCTGCTGGCGACGGTTCTGGCGATGCACGGGGCGCAAGCGAAGACCTATCAGGGTGAACCGCTGTCGCTGAATTTTCAGGATGTTGAAGTTCGCGCAGTGCTGCAGGTGCTGGCCGACTATGCCGGGATCAACCTGGTGGTCAGTGATACGGCAAACGGCAACGTTACGCTGAGGTTGATACAGGTGCCCTGGGATCAGGCGCTGGACCTGGTCCTGCGCAGCAAAGGGCTGGCGAGCCGGCAGGAAGGCAATGTGCTGCTGGTAGCGCCGGCGGCCGAGCTGGCTGGGCAATCCCGCGATGAACGGCTGGGCCGGGAGCTGGACGCCCAGTTGCAGCCGCTCGAACGCGCGTTGTTGCCAGTGCATCACGCCAAGGCAGCGGAGCTGGCCGACTTGCTGCTGGCGACCTTGGCCGACGACGGCATCCTGACCGGGCGCGGCAGCCTGGGTGTCGATGCGCGGACCAACACGCTGGTGGCACATCAACCGGCAGAGCGACTTGCCGAGCTGCGCCGACTGGTCACCGAGCTGGATGTGCCGGTGCGGCAGGTGCTGATCGAAGCACGCATTGTCGAAGCCAACGTCGACTATGAAAAAAGCCTCGGGGTGCGCTGGGGCAAGCCGTTCAGCGGCGCCGAAGGCCGCAGCGGCAAAGGGCTGTTCGTCGATCTCGGCGTGGATCGGCCAACTTCAGCGGTGGGTCTGGGGTTGCTGCGCGGCGACGCCTTGCTGGATCTGGAGCTCAGCGCGATGGAAAAGAGCGGCAATGGCGAAATCATCTCGCAGCCCAAGGTGGTGACCGCCGACAAGGAGACCGCGCGCATCCTCAAGGGCACCGAAGTGCCATATCAGGAAACCAGCAAGAGCGGCGCGACCTCCGTGTCGTTTCGCGAAGCCTCGCTATCGCTCGAAGTTACCCCGCAGATCACCGCCGATGGTCAGGTAATCATGACCGTGCGCGTGACCAAGGACGAGCCGGATTACGTCAATGCACTCAACGATGTTCCACCGATTCGCAAGAACGAGGTCAACGCCAAGGTGCGCGTGGCCGACGGCCAGACCATCGTCATCGGTGGCGTCTACTCGACTACGCAAAACAATGTGGTCGACAAGGTGCCATTTTTCGGTGATCTGCCGTATGTTGGGCGGCTGTTTCGACGCGATGCATTACAAGAGAAAAAATCCGAGCTGCTGGTCTTCCTGACTCCGCGTATCATGAGTGACCAGGCGATTGCTGTGAGTCGTTGATTCTGTGCGAAATTTGATACTTGTAGGGCCCATGGGCGCTGGCAAAAGCACCATCGGACGCCTGTTGGCCAAAGAGCTGCGCCTGCTGTTCAAGGATTCCGACAAGGAAATCGAACTGCGGACGGGCGCCAATATCCCGTGGATCTTCGACAAGGAAGGCGAGCCGGGCTTTCGCGATCGTGAAGAAGCGATGATTGCCGAGCTCTGTGAGCTGGACGGCGTAGTCGTGGCTACCGGCGGCGGTGCAGTCATGCGTGATGCCAATCGGCGTGCTCTGCATGCCGGTGGCCGGGTGATCTATCTGCACGCCTCGGTTGAGCAGCAGGTCGGCCGCACGGCACGCGATCGCAATCGGCCGCTGTTGCGCACCGCCAATCCGGAAGCGACCCTGCGTGCTTTGCTCGAGTCGCGAGATCCGCTCTATCGCGAGATCGCCGACGTGATCGTGGAAACCGACGAACGGCCGCCGCGCATGGTGGTCCAGGATATTCTCGAGCGCCTCGAACAGTTGCCGCCCCGCTAAGCCGGGACTATTCTCGGCCACCAACGCCGAGGCAGGGGTTCAACCTTACCGCGTGTGTCGTCCAGGCGACGCCGCGCTCCAGACATTGTGGGGATACATGCAGACACTTAAGGTCGATCTGGGCGAACGCAGCTACCCGATCTACATTGGCGAAGGCCTGCTGGACCAGCCTGAACTGCTGGCCCCGCACATTGCCGGCCGGCAGGTCGCCATTGTCTCCAACGAAACTGTCGCGCCCCTGTATCTACAGCGCCTGAGCCAGACCCTGGGTGCCTATTCGGTGTTGCCGGTGGTACTGCCGGACGGTGAAGCACACAAGAACTGGCAAACCCTGCAACTGATTTTCGATGGCCTGCTGACGGCTCGCCACGACCGCCGCACCACGGTGATCGCACTGGGCGGCGGGGTCATCGGTGACATGGCCGGTTTCGCCGCAGCCTGCTACCAGCGTGGTGTCGACTTCATTCAGGTGCCGACCACACTGTTGTCCCAGGTCGATTCGTCGGTGGGTGGCAAGACCGGCATCAACCATCCGCTGGGCAAGAACATGGTCGGCGCGTTCTATCAGCCCAATGCGGTGCTGATCGACACCACCAGCCTGAAGACGCTGCCGGCGCGCGAGCTGTCGGCAGGCCTGGCCGAAGTGATCAAGTACGGCCTGATCTGCGACAAGCCATTCCTCGCCTGGCTCGAAGAGAATATGACCGCCCTGCGCGGTCTCGACAACACGGCGCTGACCGAAGCGATTCGTCGCTCCTGCGCGGCCAAGGCCGCGGTTGTGGGCGCCGACGAGCGCGAAACCGGCCTGCGCGCCACGCTGAACCTCGGCCATACCTTTGGCCATGCCATCGAAACCCACATGGGCTATGGCGTCTGGCTGCATGGCGAGGCGGTGTCTGCAGGTACCGTGATGGCGCTGGAAATGTCCATGCGTCTGGGCTGGATTGATCAGGCCGAACGTGATCGCTCGATTCGCCTGCTGCAGGACGCAGGATTGCCGGTGGTGCCACCACAGGAAATGACCCCGGCGCATTTCATGGAGCATATGGCGGTCGACAAAAAGGTCCTCGACGGGCGCATGCGGCTGGTGCTGTTGCGCCAGCTCGGCGAAGCCGTGATTACCGACGACTATCCGCAAGAGATCCTTCAGGCCACGCTGGCAGCGGATTACCGCGCCATTGTGGCCCAGCTTTGAGGTTGTGACAGCGCAATGACCAGTTTGCATGCCGATGAGGCGTTTCTCGACCATTACCAGCTGAGCCACGATCCGTTCGCGCCCCGTGTGCCCGGTTTCAAGTTCTTCCCCGCCCAGCGCAAGCCAGTGCTCGGCCAACTGCATCACCTGGCGCGTTACAGCCACCTGATGCTGGTGGTCACAGGTCCGGTGGGCAGCGGCAAGACCCTGCTGCGTCAGGCGCTGGTCGCCAGCACCAACAAGCAGTCGGTGCAGAGCGTGGTGGTCTCGGCCCGCGGTGCCAGTGACGCGGCCAGCGTGCTCGGCCAGGTGGCTCAGGCGCTTGGCGTGGCGCAGCCGGAAGTGCAGGCGATCCTGTCGCAGGTGGTGCAACTGGCCCTGACCGGCCAGGAAGTCTATCTGTTGGTGGACGATGCGGAACAACTCGACGAGTCGGCACTCCAAGCGTTGCTGGAATTGGCGGCAGGCCTTGCCGAAGGGCGCCCGCACGTATTCCTGTTTGGCGAGCCTTCGCTGATTGCTGGGTTGGATCAGCTCAATGGTGAGGGAGATCGTTTCCACATCATCGAGCTTGAACCCTACAGCGAGGAGGAAACCCGCGAATACCTTGAACAACGCCTGGAAGGCGCTGGCCGCGGTATCGAGGTATTCACGGCCGAGCAGATCGCCGATATCCACGAACATGCGGATGGCTGGCCTGGCAACATCAACCAGGTTGCCCGCGACACTTTGATCGAAGCCATGATCGCCGCGCGCAGCACGGCGAAGCGACCATCCATGGGGTTCAAGATGCCTAAGAAACACGTACTCGCGCTGTCTGCAGTTGTCGTGGTCGCCGTAGCGGCGGCGGTTCTGATGCCGAAGAAAGGCGCTGACAAGCCTGCTACCGACGCACCCGCAGCGCAGGCTCAACTGCCGCTGGGCGAAGGCCAGGCCAACAGCAGCAACCCGGCTATCGAGTTCTCCGGCTCGCAGCCAACACCACTGCCGCTCAATGGCCAGTCGCAACCGGTCATGCGCGAGCCGCTGGCCCAGGCTGCAGGCATGGGTGACGGTGAAGAAGCCAGCCCAGCCGGCAACACCGCATTGCAGCCTGCCAACCCACCAACCGTGACCACCATTGCCCCGCCTGAAGGCGTGCCAGCAGGCCCTGCCGCGGCTCCTGCGCAGCCAATCGCCAGCGCGCCAGCGCAACCGGTTGCACCTGCGCCCAAGCCTGCTCCGGCTCAGCCAGCGACTCAGCCAGCCAAGCCTGTTGCAGCGGCCAAGCCGGCCCCGGCGCCAACCCAGGTTGCCAGCGCCAAGCCTGCGTCGACTGCCGCTGGCGGCAGCGGCAACAGCGCCTGGTACGGCAGCCAGAAAGCCGGCAACTATGTAGTACAGATTCTCGGCACCAGCTCCGAGGCGTCGGCCCAGTCGTTCGTCAAGGCGCAGGGTGGCGACTATCGCTACTTCAAGAAAACCTTGCAGGGCAAACCGCTTTACGTCGTCACTTACGGCAACTTTGCCAACCGTGATGCAGCAGTTGCTGCAATCAAGAACTTGCCAGCGAAGGTCCAGGCTGGTAAACCTTGGCCACGTACCGTCGGCAGCGTCCAACAAGAGCTGACCACGACCCGCTGATACCTTCCGGGCGGCACCACCCCGCCGCCCAGTTGCTGAGCGACTCCTGACTTTCGTCTAGCCTGCTGCGTGTGATCGCGGCAGGCTTTTCTGTCCCAGACTGCCGGCCACAAGCCTCTAGTTGCAGTTCAGGCTGAAACGCTTCAGACTCCGAACCATGCCGTACCACGGCAAATGTTCAAAAACATTCAAAAATGCGACATAAATTTACAACGATTCGTCGTTTGAATTTGTGGGCTTCCCTGTCGCTGTGCAACAATGGTTTCACGTTGCCCCCCGCAAAAAAGCTGGCATTCGACCGGTGTGGATGGTAAGTGGTTGTACTAAAAAGAGATTTGCCTCCGTCGAGGGGCGAACCTGGTGAGAATGTGTCTATGAAAACAGGTCTGTACCATCCCGAAGAATTCAAGGACAACTGTGGCTTTGGCCTGATCGCCCATATGACGGGCGAGCCAAGTCACCACCTCCTGCAAACGGCCATGCAAGCGCTGACCTGCATGACCCACCGCGGCGGCATCAACGCTGACGGCAAGACCGGTGACGGTTGTGGCTTGCTCATGCAAAAGCCCGATCAGTTCCTGCGTGCCATGGCCAAAGAGCACTTTGCCGCCGAACTGCCCAAGCAGTACGCCGTCGGCATGGTGTTCTTCAACCAGGACCCGATCAAAGCCGAAGCTGCGCGGGCCAACATGGACCGCGAAATCATCGCGGCCGGCCTGCAGCTGATCGGCTGGCGCAAGGTGCCAATCGATACCAGCGTGCTGGGGCGTCTGGCCCTCGAGCGCCTGCCGCAGATCGAACAGGTGTTCATCGGTGGTGAAGGCCTGAGCGATCAGGACATCGCGATCAAGCTGTTCAGTGCCCGTCGCCGTTCGTCCGTGGCCAACGCCCACGACAGCGATCACTACATCTGCAGCTTCTCGCACAAGACCATCATCTACAAAGGCCTGATGATGCCGGCGGACCTCGCCGCATTCTTCCCGGACCTGGGTGACGAGCGCCTGCAGACCGCGATCTGCGTGTTCCACCAGCGCTTCTCGACCAATACCTTGCCGAAATGGCCGTTGGCGCAGCCGTTCCGCTTCCTCGCCCACAACGGCGAGATCAACACCATCACCGGCAACCGCAACTGGGCCATGGCCCGGCGCACCAAGTTCGCCAACGACCTGATCCCCGACCTCGAAGAGCTCGGCCCACTGGTCAACCGGGTCGGCTCCGACTCATCGAGCATGGACAACATGCTGGAGCTGATGGTTACCGGCGGCATCGACCTGTTCCGCGGCGTGCGCATGCTGGTACCGCCAGCCTGGCAGAACGTCGAGACCATGGACGCCGACCTGCGTGCCTTCTACGAATACAACTCCATGCACATGGAGCCGTGGGACGGCCCGGCCGGTATCGTCATGACCGAAGGTCGCCATGCGGTCTGCCTGCTCGACCGCAACGGCCTGCGCCCGGCGCGTTGGGTCACCACCCGCAATGGCTACATCACCATCGCCTCGGAAATCGGCGTATGGGGCTACCAGCCGGAAGACGTGGTTGCCAAAGGCCGCGTGGGCCCTGGGCAGATCTTTGCCGTGGACACCGAAACCGGGCAGATCCTCGATACCGACGCTATCGACAACCGCCTCAAGTCGCGCCATCCGTACAAGCGCTGGTTGCGCCAGCATGCCACGCGCATCCAGGCCACCCTGAGCGACGACCAGGGCGCGGCCAGCTACGACGCTGACCAGCTCAAGCAGTTCATGAAGATGTTCCAGGTCACCTTCGAAGAGCGTGACCAGGTGCTGCGTCCGCTCGGCGAACAGGGCCAGGAAGCGGTCGGCTCGATGGGCGATGACACGCCGATGGCCGTGCTGTCGCAGCGCGTGCGTTCGCCGTACGACTTCTTCCGCCAGCAGTTCGCTCAGGTGACCAACCCGCCGATCGACCCGCTGCGCGAAGCGATCGTGATGTCGCTGGAAATCTGCCTCGGCGCCGAGCGCAACATCTTCCAGGAATCGCCTGAGCACGCCTCGCGCGTGATCCTCAGCTCGCCAGTGATCTCCCCGGCCAAGTGGCGTTCGCTGATGAACCTCGAGCGCGAAGGCTTCGAGCGGCAGCTGATCGACCTCAACTACGAAGAAAGCCTGGGCCTGGAAGCGGCCATCCGCAACATCGCCGATCAGGCTGAAGAAGCGGTGCGCAGCGGCAAGACCCAACTGGTGCTGAGCGACCGCTTCATCGCCCCGGGCAAGCTGCCGGTGCATGCCTCGCTGGCAGTTGGCGCGGTGCATCACCGCCTGACCGAGCAGGGCCTGCGTTGCGACAGCAACATCCTGGTCGAGACCGCAACCGCGCGTGACCCGCATCACTTCGCTGTGTTGCTCGGCTTCGGCGCCTCGGCGGTGTACCCGTACCTGGCCTACGAAGTGCTGGCCGACCTGATCCGCACCGGTGAAGTGCTGGGCGATCTGGATGAAGTGTTCAAGTACTACCGCAAAGGCATCTCCAAAGGCCTGCTCAAGATCCTGTCGAAGATGGGCATCTCGACCATCACTTCGTACCGCGGTGCGCAGTTGTTCGAAGCCATCGGCCTGTCCGACGAAGTGGTCGGCCTGAGCTTCAAGGGCGTACCGAGCCGCATCAAAGGTGCGCGCTTTGTCGACCTCGAAGGCGATCAGAAGCTGCTCGCCGCCGAAGCCTGGAGCGCGCGCAAGCCGATCCAGCAAGGTGGCTTGCTCAAGTTCGTCCACGGTGGCGAATACCATGCCTACAACCCGGATGTGGTCAACACCCTGCAGGCAGCCGTGCAGCAGGGCGACTACGCCAAGTTCAAGGAATACACCGCGCTGGTCGACAAGCGTCCGGTGTCGATGATCCGTGACCTGCTCAAGGTCAAGGTTGCCGAGCAGCCGCTGGCGATCGACCAGGTTGAGCCGCTGGAGGCCATCCTCAAGCGCTTCGACTCGGCCGGCATCTCGCTCGGCGCGCTGTCGCCCGAGGCCCATGAAGCACTGGCCGAAGCGATGAACCGCCTGGGCGCGCGCTCCAACTCCGGTGAGGGCGGCGAAGACCCGGCCCGTTACGGCACGATCAAGAGCTCGAAAATCAAACAGGTGGCCACCGGCCGCTTTGGCGTCACCCCGGAATACCTGGTCAATGCCGAAGTGCTGCAGATCAAGGTCGCGCAGGGCGCCAAACCGGGCGAGGGCGGCCAGCTGCCTGGCGGCAAGGTCAACGGCCTGATCGCCAAGCTGCGCTATGCAGTGCCTGGCGTAACCCTGATCTCGCCACCGCCGCACCATGACATCTACTCGATCGAAGACCTCGCGCAGCTGATCTACGACCTCAAGCAGGTCAATCCGCAAGCGCTGGTTTCGGTCAAGCTGGTAGCAGAAGCCGGTGTCGGTACCATCGCGGCCGGCGTGGCCAAGGCCTATGCCGACCTGATCACCATCTCTGGCTACGACGGCGGCACCGGCGCTTCGCCGCTGACCTCGATCAAGTACGCCGGTGCACCGTGGGAACTGGGCCTGGCGGAAACCCACCAGACCCTGCGCGGCAACGACCTGCGCGGCAAGGTCCGAGTGCAGACCGACGGCGGCCTGAAAACCGGCCTCGACGTGATCAAGGCGGCCATTCTCGGCGCCGAAAGCTTTGGCTTCGGTACCGCGCCAATGATCGCCCTGGGTTGCAAATACCTGCGTATCTGCCACCTGAACAACTGCGCCACCGGTGTAGCCACGCAGAACGAAAAGCTGCGCAAGGACCACTACATCGGCACCGTCGACATGGTGATCAACTTCTTCACCTTCGTTGCCGAAGAAACCCGCGAGTGGCTGGCCAAACTGGGCGTTAGCAGCCTCGGCGAGCTGATCGGGCGCACCGACCTGCTCGAAGTGCTGCCGGGCGACACCGAGCGTCAGCAGTATCTGGACCTCAGCCCGCTGCTGGGCAGCTCGCACATCCCGGCCGACAAGCCGCAGTTCTGCGAAGTCGACAAGAACCCGCCGTTCGACAAGGGCGAGCTGGCCGAGAAGATGGTCGAGATGGCCTTGCCAGCGATCCGCGATCAGGCCGGTGGCGAGTTCGACCTCGACATCTGCAACTGCGACCGTTCGATTGGTGCGCGTATCTCTGGTGAAATCGCCAAGCTGTACGGCAATCAGGGCATGGCCGCCAAGCCGATCACCTTCCGCTTCAAGGGCACTGCCGGGCAGAGCTTTGGCGTGTGGAACGCCGGTGGCCTCAACCTGCACCTGCAGGGCGACGCCAACGACTACGTCGGCAAGGGCATGACCGGTGGCAAGGTGACCATCGTGCCGCCTGCTGGCAGCCCGTTCAAAACCCAGGAAAGCGCTATCGTCGGCAACACCTGCCTGTATGGCGCCACCGGCGGCAAGCTTTTCGCTGCTGGTACTGCCGGTGAGCGCTTCGCGGTACGCAACTCGGGCGCCCATGCGGTGGTCGAGGGTACCGGCGATCACTGCTGTGAATACATGACCGGCGGCTTTGTCTGCGTATTGGGCAAGACCGGTTACAACTTCGGCTCTGGCATGACTGGCGGCTTCGCCTACGTGCTCGACATGGACAACAGCTTCTTCGACAAGCTCAACCACGAACTGGTGGAAATCCAGCGCATCAGTGGTGAAGCCATGGAAGCCTACCGTAGCCATCTGGCGCGGGTCCTTGCCGAGTACGTCGAGGAGACTGGCAGCGAGTGGGGGCGTGAGCTCTCGGAAAACCTAGACGACTATGTGCGCCGCTTCTGGCTGGTCAAGCCAAAGGCTGCGACGCTCAAGCAGTTGTTGTCCAGCACCCGTGCCAACCCGCAGTAAAAGCAGCTGCAAGTGGCAAGCCCCAAGCTGCGGCCAAAAGCAGCATGGGGTGTTGCCCGGCTTACGTGATTGTCTTGCGGCGTGCAGCTAACGGCTCGCAGCTGCTGTGAAGAGGTATTGAAAATGGCTGAACGTCTGAACAACGACTTCCAGTTCATCGAAGTTGGGCGCAAAGACCCGAAGAAAAAACTGCTGCGCCAGCGCAAGAAGGAGTTCGTCGAGATCTACGAACCGTTCAAGCCGCAGCAGTCTGTCGACCAGGCGCACCGCTGCCTGGGTTGCGGCAACCCGTATTGCGAGTGGAAGTGCCCGGTACACAACTTCATCCCCAACTGGTTGAAGCTGGTATCCGAAGGCAACATCCTCGCGGCCGCCGAACTGTCGCACCAGACCAACACCCTGCCGGAAGTGTGCGGCCGGGTCTGCCCGCAGGATCGTCTGTGTGAAGGTGCCTGCACCCTCAACGACGGTTTTGGTGCGGTGACCATCGGCTCTGTCGAGAAGTACATCACCGACACCGCCTTCGCCATGGGCTGGCGCCCGGACATGTCCAAGGTCAAACCGACCGGCAAGCGGGTTGCCATCATTGGTGCTGGCCCGGCTGGGCTAGGCTGCGCCGACGTGCTGGTGCGCGCTGGGGTAACCCCGGTGGTGTTCGACCGCAACCCGGAAATCGGCGGTCTGCTGACCTTCGGCATCCCTGAGTTCAAGCTGGAAAAGACCGTGCTGAGCAATCGCCGCGAAGTCTTCACCGGCATGGGGATCGAGTTCCGCCTGAACACCGAAGTGGGCAAGGACATCACCCTCGAGCAGTTGCTGGCCGAGTACGATGCCGTGTTCATGGGCATGGGCACCTACACCTACATGAAGGGCGGCTTCCCCGGTGAAGACCTGCCAGGCGTGCACGATGCGCTGGACTTCCTGATCGCCAACGTCAACCGCAACCTGGGCTTTGAAAAGTCGCCGGAAGACTTCGTCGACATGGCTGGCAAGAAGGTCGTGGTGCTCGGCGGTGGTGACACCGCGATGGACTGCAACCGGACTTCGATCCGCCAGGGCGCCAAGTCGGTCAGCTGCGCCTACCGTCGTGACGAAGCGAACATGCCGGGCTCGCGCAAAGAGGTGAAGAACGCCAAGGAAGAGGGCGTGAAGTTCCTCTACAACCGCCAGCCCATCGCGATTGTCGGTGAAGACAAGGTCGAAGGCGTCAAGGTGGTCGAGACCCGTCTCGGTGAGCCAGACGCCCGTGGCCGCCGCAGCCCTGAGCCGATTCCGGGTTCCGAAGAGATCCTGCCCGCAGATGCGGTGGTGATCGCCTTTGGTTTCCGCCCAAGCCCGGCGCCGTGGTTCGAGCAGTTCGACATCCAGACCGATAGCCAGGGCCGGGTGATTGCTCCGGAGCAGGCGCGCTTCAAGCACCAGACCAGCAACCCGAAAGTGTTTGCTGGCGGGGATATGGTGCGGGGTTCGGATCTGGTGGTGACTGCGATCTTTGAAGGCCGTACTGCGGCTGAGGGGATTCTGGATTATCTCGAGGTCTGACTGATCGCCGGGGCTGCAAAGCAGCCCCATTCCCGCCATCTTGTATACAAAATCGTTTGACCCAAGACACCCAATAGACAAAACGCATGGCCTTGGCCGTGCCTTTTGTGCTGGCGTCTGAGAAAATGCCCGCACTTTTTTTCCGGATGCCGACATGACTGCCCTGAAGAACGACCGTTTCCTGCGTGCACTGCTCAAGCAACCCGTAGACGTCACGCCCGTCTGGATGATGCGCCAGGCCGGCCGTTACCTGCCGGAGTACCGCGCCAGCCGTGCTCAGGCCGGCGACTTCATGAGCCTGTGCAAGAACCCGCAGTTCGCCTGCGAGGTGACCATGCAGCCGCTCGATCGTTACCCACTGGATGCGGCGATCCTGTTCTCGGACATCCTCACCATCCCTGATGCCATGGGCCAGGGCCTGTACTTCGAGACCGGCGAAGGCCCGCGTTTCAAGAAGGTGGTCAGCACCCTCGCTGATATCGAGGCGCTGCCGATCCCTGATCCGCACAAGGACCTTGGCTATGTGATGGATGCGGTCAGCACCATCCGCCGTGAGCTCAATGGGCGCGTGCCGTTGATCGGTTTCTCCGGTAGCCCGTGGACGTTGGCCACCTACATGGTCGAAGGCGGCTCGTCGAAAGACTTCCGCAAGAGCAAGGCCATGCTCTATGACAATCCGCAGGCGATGCACCTGCTGTTGGACAAGCTGGCTCAGTCGGTTACCAGCTACCTTAACGGGCAGATTCAGGCTGGTGCGCAGGCGGTGCAGATCTTCGATACCTGGGGTGGCAACCTGTCGGCGGCGGCGTATCAGGAGTTCTCACTGGCTTACATGCGCAAGATCATCAGCGGGCTGATCCGTGAGCATGATGGGCGCAAGGTGCCGGTCATTGTGTTTACCAAGAATGGTGGCATGTGGCTGGAGAGCATTGCTGATTGTGGCGCTGATGCACTGGGTCTGGACTGGACCTGCGAGATCGGCGATGCCCGCCGCCGTGTCGGCGACAAGGTTGCCCTGCAGGGCAACATGGACCCGACCGTGCTGTACGCCAAGCCTGCGGCGATTCGTCAGGAGGTCGGGCGCATCCTGGCCAGCTATGGCAAAGGCACTGGCCACGTGTTCAACCTTGGCCATGGCATCACGCCTGAGGTTGATCCGGAACATGCGGGTGCGTTCATCAACGCCGTGCATGACCTGTCGGCGCAATACCATCAGTGATCAGTCGCTGAATAAAAACCCGGCTATGTGCCTGACGCTGTTTACCTAAGAATGCCGGGGCTGCTGCGCCGCCCATCGCGACACAAGGCCGCTCCCACAATGCCCGCGCTTGCCCGTTAAATAGCGGCTTACGCGATTGGCGTGGGAGCGGCCTTGTGTCGCGATGGGCCGCAAAGCGGCCCCCATGCAGGCGATGTAGAGCTTAAGTGAACACCATTAGGCCATGTGCCGGGTTTATATTGCGTTAAGCTTAAATTCAGCGATCATCGTTAATCTGGTCCCATCTCAACCGATACAGGACTTGATCACCATGAAAGCTCGCTACCTCGCTCTGATCCTTGCCCCACTGTTCAGCACCGCTGCTCTGGCCACCACCTACACCGGCCCAGGCGCGCAGCCGGTTACCACCGTGGCCGCCGCCAACGATGCGGCTGACGACACTCGTGTGGTCCTGCAGGGCTTCGTTACCAAGAAGCTGGATAACGACGACAAGTTCGAGTTCAAGGACAACACCGGCACCATCAAGGTTGAAATCGACGATGAAGACATGCCTGCAGCTGGCTTCAACGACAAGACCAAGGTCAAGCTGACCGGTGAAGTGGAAAAAAACCTGATGAGCCGTGAAGTGGATGTCGACCTGGTCGAAATCATCAACTGATCGATGACGTCAAAGCGACCGCGTGCAGCCTTTGGCTTCACGCGGTTTTTGGTGCTAGCCGGCTCAGGTGCAGCGCCACCAGCAAGGCCACGGCCAGCAGGCTACCGATGAACAGGCCGATGCCGTTCCAACCGGCCATGTGCCAGAACACCCCGCCCGCAGTACCCGCGACACTCGACCCTGCGTAGTAACTGAACAGATACAGCGAGGACGCCTGGCCCTTGGCCTTGAGCGCACGCCGGCCGATCCAGCTGCTGGCCACCGAGTGCGCGCCAAAAAAGCCGAAGGTGAACACCAGCATGCCGACGATGATCATCGCCAGCGGGCTGGCCAGGGTCATCAACATGCCGCCGGCCATCACCACGATGCTTGCCCAGAACACCTTGCGCCGGCCCAGCCGGTCGGCCAGGGCGCCGACCTGGGCGGAGCTGTAGATGCCCGACAGGTAGACAATCGACAGCAGCCCGACCAGTGCCTGGTTCATGTGATAAGGCTCGGCCAGCAAGCGGTAGCCGATGTAGTTGAACAGGGTAACGAATGCACCCATCAGCAAAAATGCTTCGAGGAACAGCCAGGGCAGGCCGGCGTCGCGAAAGTGCATGACAAAGCCGTTGAGCAGGCTGCGAGGGTTCAGCGTCTGCGGGCGGAAGTTGCGCGACTCGGGCAGTACCTTCCAGAACACCACTGCTGCCACCAGCGCCAGGCCGCCGATGCACAGCATCGCTGTGTGCCAGCTGACGAAGTCGATCAGCACGCCACTGATCAGCCGCCCGCACATGCCGCCAATGGCGTTGCCGCCGATGTACAAGCCCATCGCCAGGCCAATGTGCTGTGGGTGGATCTCTTCGCTCAGGTAGGTCATCGCCACCGCCGCCAGCCCGCTCAGCGACAGGCCGACCAGCGCGCGGGTCGCCAGCACCAGCTCCCAACTTGGCATCACCGCGCTGGCCAGGGTCGACAGGGCGGCGCAGACCAAGGCGAATACCATCACCGGCTTGCGGCCGATGCGGTCGGAGATCGGCCCGGTAATCAGCAGGCCGATGGCAAGCATGGCGGTGGCTACCGACAGCACCAGGCTGCTCTGCGCAGCGTTGATGGCAAACTCCTGCGACAGCAGCGGCATCATCGGCTGTACGCAGTAGAGCAGGGCAAAGGTGGCAAAGCCGCCGCTGAATAGCGCCAGCACAGTTTTCATGAACGCCGGGCTGCCTTTTTCGATCCAGATATCCGGCAGCGGGGCGGCTTCGATCACGTGGGGCGTTGCAGCAGTTTTCACGACGGGTCCCTCAAAAGCGCTGGCCGATGTTGCTGATTGGAAAAAATCATATAGCTGGCTAATGATTAGATCCAATATATTGTTCGACCTGTTTAAGACGTTTAGCGACTCGTTCGGAGCAGCTATGGAATTGCGTCATCTGCGTTACTTCATTGCCGTGGCCGAGGAGCTGCACTTCGGCCGGGCTGCACAGCAACTAGGCATCTCCCAGCCGCCGCTGAGCCAGCAGATTCAGGCGCTGGAGCATGAGTTGGGGGCGCGTTTGTTCGAGCGCACCAATCGTCGGGTCGAGCTGAGCGAGGCCGGGCGCTTGTTCCTCGAGGAGGCGCGGCAGGTGCTGGCACAGGTCGATAAAGCTGCCGACGTCGCCCGCCGTGCACAGTTGGGTGAGCTCGGCGAGATGAAGATCGGCTTCACTTCTTCAGCGCCCTTCACCTCGAAGATCCCCAAGGCGATCCATGCGTTCCGTCAGCGCTACCCGGCGGTGCACCTGAGTTTGAAGGAGATGAGCAGCCGTGATGTTGCGGCGGCGGTGTTCGATGAATCGATCGAAGTTGGCCTGATGCGGCCGATGCCGTTGCCCGACGGCCTGCAGGTCACCGAGCTGTTCCGTGAGCCGCTGGTGGCAGTGCTGAATGCTTCGCACCCATTGGTTGCCGCCAGTGAACAAGGGTTACACATGGCTGATCTGGCCCGTGAACCGTTCGTGTTCTTCCCGCGCAGTTACGGCAGTGGTTTGCATGCACAGTTGCTGGCGCTGGCCCGCCAGGCAGGCTTCAGCCCGCATTTTGCCCAGGAGGTTGGCGAGGCGATGACGATTATCGGCCTGGTTTCGGCAGGTCTCGGCGTCTCGGTGCTGCCAGCCTCGTACCAGCGCATGCGCATCGATGGCGTGGTCTATCGAACGGTGCTGGATGAAGGGGCGGATACCGCCGTGTGGCTGGTCCAGCGCCAGGCTGGCAGCTCGGTGATGGCCAAGGCGTTTGCCGACCTGCTGATCGGCAACGCCTGATGGCGGCGGTTTAGTCGACGCGAGCCAGGTCGCCTTTCAGTGCGACGCCTGCGATCACGGCGCCGGCGTGGCACTCGTAGGTGCTGGCATCTTTGCGCTCGTTCTTCTTGTAGTAGCTGGCGATGTTGGTCACTGCGTTGGCATTGGCCCGGCGCGCAGCGTCCTGCAGGGTCAGCAGGGCCGACTGCAAGGCCCACTCACAGGCACCCTGGTCGGTCTTGTTGAAGGCGTTGGTCTTCTTGTTGGTGACCGCGCCGGGCTGGATCACGCTGACCTTGCCGCGCGGCTGTACACCGGCCAGGTAGAACTTCACCGAACCGTCGAGTTTCTTTTCGGCGAGCATTTGCTGGACGACCTTGTCGAAGGGCAGGTACAGCGCGGTATCGCGTGCCTGGCTGATGCCGGGCAGGGCGCAGAGCAGCAGGGCGGTGGTGGCAGTCCAGGTCTTCAGGCGCATCGGATCGTTCCTCGATCGGGGTGTGTTCAGGGCCAGCGGCGGAATATCAACGAGGTGTTGACGCCGCCGAAAGCGAAGTTGTTGTTCATCACATGCTGGTTGCTCATCCTGCGAAACTCGCCGCGCAGGTAGTCCAGCTCGCCGCAGCGGGGATCGATTTCATCCAGGTTGAGGGTGTGCGCATACAGGTCGCTGTTCATCATCTCGATGCTGAACCACGACTCCAGCGCGCCGCAGGCGCCGAGGGTGTGGCCGAGAAAACTCTTCTGCGAACTGATCGGCATGTGCGGGCCGAACAGGCTGCTGGTGGCCAGTGTTTCGGCAATATCGCCCTGTTCGGTAGCGGTACCGTGGCCGTTGACGTAGCCGATGGCCTCTGGCGCCAGAGCAGCGTCCTCCAGGGCCAGCTCCATGGCCCGGCGCATCGTGCTCTGCTCGGGGCGGGTGGTGTGCTGGCCATCGGCATTGCTACCAAAGCCGACGATCTCGGCGTGGATGCGCGCACCGCGGGCCAGGGCATGCTCGAGCTCTTCGAGCACCAGCATGCCGCCGCCTTCGCCGATCACCAGGCCGTCGCGACCATTGTCGTAAGGACGTGGGCTCAGCTGCGGGGTGTCGTTTTTCAGGCTGGTGGCGTACAGCGCATCGAACACCATCGCCTCGGTCGGACAGAGCTCTTCGGCGCCGCCGGCGAGCATCATCGGCAAGCGCCCGAACTTGATCGCTTCATAGGCATAACCAATGCCCTGGCTGCCGCTGGTGCAGGCGCTGGAGGTGGGGATCAGGCGCCCGGTCAGGCCGAAAAAGATGCTGATATTGGCAGCCGTGGTGTGCGGCATCATGCGCACGTAGGAGTTGGCGTTGAGGCCATCGGCTACCGAGTTGAGCAACATGTTGCCGAATGCCTTGATCTCGTCGGTGCTGCCGGTCGACGAGCCGCAGGCCACGCCCATGCGGCCATCGCGGATGATTGGATCATCGAGCAGGCCGGCATCGGCCAGCGCCTGCTCGGCCGCAGCCACGGCCAGGCGCGATACCCGGCCCATACTGCGCAACTGCTTGCGGGTCCAGTGGCCGGGCACCTTGAAATCGTCGATCGGGCCAGCAAGACGCGTGTTCAACTCGCTGAAGCGATCCCATTCAGCCATGCGCCGGATACCGCTGCGCTGGTTGGCGAAGTGGCCGGCGATGGTCGCCCAGTCGCTGCCCAGGGAGGTGATGCCGGCCATGCCGGTGACGACTACGCGACGCATCAGCACAACCCTCCGTTGACCGCCAGCACCTGGCGGGTGATGTAGGCGGCTTCCGCCGACATCAGGAAATTGACCACGCCGGCGACTTCCTCGGGCGTGCCCATGCGTCCGGCAGGAATCATCTTCATCAGCTCGTCGACCGGCACGTGCTCATCGAGCATGGCGGTGTCGATCAGCCCTGGGGCGACGCAGTTGACGGTGATCTGACGTTTGCCCAGCTCGATCGCCAGCGCCTTGGCCGCGCCGATCACGCCGGCCTTGGAGGCACTGTAATTGACCTGGCCGCGGTTGCCGATCAACCCCGAAACCGAGGTGATGCAGACGATCCGGCCCGGTTTGCGACGGCGGATCATGGGCATGCTCAGCGGATGCAGAACGTTGTAGAAACCGTCCAGGTTGGTCCGCAGGACCTGGTCCCAGTCAGCGTCGGTCAGCGCCGGGAAGGCGCCATCGCGGGTCAGGCCGGCGTTGCAGACCACGCCATAGTAGGCGCCGTGGGTCTCCACATCCTGTTCGAGGATGGCCCGGCAGGCTTCGCGGTCGGCTACGTCGAACTGCAGCACCCGGGCCTGTTGACCCATGGCGTGGATTTCGCCGGCAACGCCATCGGCTTCGGCACGGCCACTGCGGCAATGCAGCACCAGGTCATAACCGGCACGCGCCAGGCGCAGGGCGATCGCTCGGCCGATGCCGCGGCTCGACCCGGTGACCAGGATGGTATCAGTCATGGCAAGGTTCCTCAGGGGCCGCTTCGGTCAGGTAACCAGCGACCTGTGGCGGGCGATAGACATTCAGGCGGGCGCTGGCATGCAGCCCCGGACCGCGCAGGTGACACTCGAACACACCCATGCCGTTGTCGTCTTCCAGCGAGCGCAGGGCGTGGATGTGCAACTCGGCGCCGGCAGGGAAGTGTTCGACATCACATTGGTAGTTGCGCGTGCCGAGAAGAAACCCCAGCTCCACCGGCCGGCCATCGCGACGGGCGCGGCAACCGGCATAGGCGGCAACGCTCTGCGCCATCAGCTCCAGGCCGAGCCAGGCCGGCAGGCTGCCGTCGGCGCGGTTGAACAGGCCGCCAGGGCGCACTGTGCTGTGGGTGTGGATCTGCTCGTCGTCGCAGCTGTCGACCTGATCGATCAGGATCATGTCGCCGGCATGCGGCAGCAGTTCGGCCAGAGGCCAGGCAATCATGGGGTGTCTCCAACAATCAGGCTGACATTGTTGCCGCCGAAGGCGAACGAGTTGCTCATTATCCGGCGTGGCCGCGCCGCATGCATCCGCTGCGTGCCGTCGACCAGATTAAGGGCAGGCAGCCGCGGGTCGGCCTGGCCGTCCCAGACATGCGGTGGCAACTGGCCGTGCGGGTTGTGCTCACTCAGGCTCAGCCAGCAGAAGGCGGCTTCCAGCGCGCCGGCGGCGCCTAGGGTGTGGCCGGTCATCGGTTTGGTCGACGAGCAGGCCAGCTGCGCGCCGAACAGGCCGTGCACCGCCAGGCTTTCCATGGCGTCGTTGTGCTCGGTGGCGGTGCCGTGCAGGTTCAGGTAGTCGATCTGTTCGGGCGCGAGGCCGGCGTTGTTCAAGGCCAGGGCCATGGTTTGCCGCGCGCCGGCGCCGCTCGGGTCAGGCGCTGAAATATGGTAGGCATCGCTGCTGGCGCCAGCGCCGAGCAGGGCCAGTGAAGGGCCATCGGTATTACGCTCTGCGGTCATCAGAAACAGCGCAGCCGCTTCGCCGATATTGATCCCGTCACGGTTCTGCGAGAACGGATTGCAGCGTGCCTGGCTGATCGCCTCAAGGGAGTTGAAGCCGTTCAGGGTCAGGCCACAGAGGCTGTCAACGCCGCCGCACAGCACCGCATCGCAGACGCCCAGCTCGAGCAGGCGCCGGGCGCTGAGCAAGGCCCGCCCGCTGGAGGTGCAGGCGGTGGAAATCACATAGGCCGGGCCGCTCAGTTGCAGCCAGTCGGCAAGGAACTCTGCCGGCGCGCTGAGGGCTTGCTGGTCGTAGCGATAGTCCGGCGGAAACTGCCCGCTCCGGCGCTGCTGGGCGATGGCTGCGCTGCCCTCGGCAATCCCCGAGGTGCTGGTGCCGAGCACCACCGCGATACGCTGCGCGCCGAACCGGGCGATAGCCTGGCGGATTGCCGGCTCGATCTGCATAGCGGCGCTGTAGAGCAATTGATTGTTGCGGCTGTGCTGCGTTGGCAGCGGCACCGCCGGCAGCTCAGCTTGCACCGCGCCGACGGTCGGACAGCGCTCCGGGATCCACCCAGGTTGGGCCTGCATGCCCGAACAGTCACCGGCAAACAGGCGTGCGGCGACCTCAGCCTGGCCACGGCCGAGGGCGCAGGTCAGGCCCAGCGCATTCAGGTAGGCGGTCATGGCAGGCGCTCGCTGGGTAGGGGGCCGACTAGATAACGCAGGCCGTGGGCCAGTTTCAAGTCAAAAGCGCCCGGCGGCCGATAGCTGACCTGCCAACGCTCGCCCAACCAGCGCTGCTGGCCTCCTTCGCGGGCATCCGGGTAGAGCTGCGCCAGTTGCTCGGAGGGGGTCAGAGCAAACAGCAGCGCGGCAAACAGCTCGCGTGCCGGCGGATTGGGTGGCAACAGGCCGTCGGCCTGCCAGTGTTGACCATCGAACAACTGGCGTGCCTGGGGGATACCCAGCAGATCGAGTAGCGACCAGCGCAGTTGGCCGTTCTCGGCCTGCACCACGAGCATCCAGTCCTGGCGCTCGCCGGCCTGCTCGCGCTGCACGTGCAACTGCTGGGGCAACTGCAACTGCGGCATCTGCACGGGCAGCGGCGCGCGGCTGCTGCAGGCGGCCAGCACCAGGCACAGCGTCGCCAGCAGCAGCGCCCTCATGGCTGCACCAGCGGCTTGCGGGCGACCACATTGACCAGGGTTTCTTCGCGCTGGCCTTGCGCGGGCGGCTTGCACAGGCGCAGCCGTTCGAGCAGGCCGAAGTCCTTGGCGCGGCTCCACCACAGGTACGGGTAGGAGACATTGCGCGCGGTGAAGGCAAAGCCCTGTTCGCGCAGCATCTGCAGATAACCCTCGGCACTCTTCTGTACATGCATTGGGTGGCGGAACAGCCAGCGGATCACCCAGGTGTCGATATAGGCTTCGGTGGATTCGGCGAACAGCAGATAACCACCAGGCTTGAGCACCCGCCAGAACTCGGCGAGGGCCTGCTCCTGTTCCACCAGATGGTGGAAAGTCTGATGGCAGAAGACGATATCGACGCTGGCGTCTGCCAGTTGCAGCTGGGCGCAGTCGCTGCCCAGCAGCTCGACCGTAAGGCCCTGGCGCGCAGCTTCGGCGTCGCTCAGTTGCAGGCTGTGCGGGTCGGCATCGATACCGATCAATCGGCCGGGCGCAAACACTCGCTGCAGATGCTTGAACGATTTGCCCTGGCCGCAGCCGGCATCGAGCAGCACCGGCGCCACTGGCAGCGGGCTGTCGAACAACTGGCGCAGGTCGTCGATCGCCACCCGTAGTACGTGATGCTGCCAGGTGTGGCTGCGCAGGAACCAGAAACCAAAGCGAGTTTCTTCGACATAGCTGGCGCTGAGGAACGGAGGCTGACTCATGCCTGGCCCCTCGCGCAAAGCGCCGCCAGCGTCGCCAGCCGGCGGCGTGGTTCAGCCACGAACGGGTTGCGCTCATCCCAGGCGTAGCCAGCCAGAATCGAGCTGATCATGGCGCGAATCTGCGGCGAGCTGCCGGGGTGATAGATCACGTCCTGGAAGCTGCCGTCATACCAACCCTCGACATAGGCGCGGAAGGTATCCACCCCACGTTTGAGCGGCTCGGCAAACTCCCGCTGCCAGTCGACCGCTTCGCCGCGCAACTGGCGGTCGAGCAGGGCGGCAGCCATGCTGGCCGAGCGCATGGCAATGGTGACTCCGGACGAAAATACCGGGTCGAGAAACTCTGCGGCGTTGCCGAGCAGGGCAAAGCCGTTGCCATGCAGGGTTTTGACATTGGCCGAGTAGCCGCCGATGGTCCGCGCCGGGGTGTCCCACACGGCGTTGGCCAAGACCTTGGCCAGGCTTGGCGTCTGCGCCACGAAATGCTGCAGGCAGGCGTCCAGATCGGTCGGCGCTGCAGCAAAGCGCTCGGCGGCCGCGACGACACCCAGCGAGGCGCGACCGTCGCTGAACGGGATGGTCCAGAACCAGATGTCGCGGTGTTCCGGGTGGGTGGTGATAAGGATCTTGTTGCGGTCGAAGCCGGGCAGATCGATGCGGTCTTCGATGTGGGTGAATACTGCCTGGCGCACCGGGAAATTCGACGGTGCTTCAAGGTCGAGCAGGCGCGGCAACACGCGGCCATAGCCGCTGGCATCGAGGACGAAGTCGGCCTGCACTTCGTATTCGCTGGCGTCTGGCCGGCGTGCGCGCAGGCGTGGCTGCGCAGCGCTCATGTCGGCGCTGATGATCTCGTGCTCATAGCGGATTTCCACGCCCTGGGCCTCGGCCTGGTCGGCCAGCAGCTTGTCGAACCGCGCCCGTTGGACCTGGAAGGTGCTCGGCCGGCCCTGGCTGAAGGTTTCGCCGAAATCAAACGCACTGTACTCATCACCCCAGGCAAAGGCGGCGCCGTCCTTGTACTGGAAACCCGCCGCTTCGAGCGCTTCGAGCATGCCGGCTTCTTCGACGAAGTCGATGCAGTGCGACAGCAGGCTTTCGCCAATGGAGAAGCGCGGGAAGCGCTGGCGCTCGATGACCAGCACGTCGTGGCCGCGGCGCTTGAGCAACGCGGCAGCGATGGCGCCCGAGGGGCCAGCGCCAATGACCACGACCTGGTGGTGTTGCAGTTCACAGTTCGGCATGTGGCCTCCTTGGCGGTGTGAGGGAAGTCTGCGGGATGCGATGCAGGCCGGCGAAGGCAGGCATGAGGGTGGCGATCAGGCTCATCAGCATCAGCGCGAAGTACAACGCCGGGCTGATCAGCTGCTGGGTCAGCAACAGATTGAGAAAAACGATTTCGCTGAGGCCGCGGATGTTCAGCAGCAGGCTCTCGCGCCACTTGCTGGCGCCGGCGAACGAGGCGGTCGCCCAGCTCAAACCGAGCCAGTTACCGAGCAGCTTGCTCAGGATCGGCAGCACCAGCAGCGCCAGCAGCTGGATGGCGTCGAAGCCTGCGAAGGCATGCTGCAGGTCGATCTGGACCACGCCGTAGGTGAGGATCAGCGGCACGGCCAGGCCTTGTTGCAGGCGGCGGTTGCTGGCGTCTGGCAGCGGCAGGCGTAGCTGCAGGCCAAGCACGCGCAAGCAGGCCAGGTAGCCAACGCCGAAGATCAGCGCGTTGAGCCGGTAGTGCTCGGCGGCAAACAGCAGTAGCAGGAACACCAGGCCGTATAGACGGGGCGCGCGCAGGCCCAGCCCTCGCAGCACTACCGGCGTCAGCGCCGCCAGCGCCGGCACGGCCAGGCTGCTCGGCTGCAGGCTGCCCTGGCCCATGCCGAGCAACAGCCAGCAGGCCAGGTCGATGACGATCGCGGCCTGCAGCAGGCGCTGGCTGGCGGCTGGCGGGTAGTCGATGGCGCGCAGGTACAGGTACAGCACTGGGATTGCGGTGATGGCGAACACCAGGCCCATGGCCAGGGCGCTGACCCCGCTCAGTTCAAGCAGCCACAGCGCGCAGGCCAGGCCGCAGGCAAACGGCACGGCGAAGCTGGGCAGGGCGATCTTCAATGCTTGCGGGTCGAGGCGCAGCTGCGCGACGTCAGCAAGAATGTGTCCCAGCAACAGGGCAAAGCTGCAGCCGTAGAGGGTCTTCAGCCAGCTCGGGGCGATCAGCTGGGCGCCGTCAAGCTGCCAGTGCGGTTGTACCCACAACAGCATCAGCAGCGGCAGCACCAGCGCGGCCAACAGCAGCTGGCTGACGATAGGGATAAGCCCCAGGCGTTTGCCGAATGCGCTGGCCACGGCAAACAGGGCCAGGGCCATGAGCCAGAACAGGACGATGCTCATGGCTGCACCGCCGGCGTCTCGCGTGCCGCTGCCCACGGCGCCAGCAGGAAACTGAAGATCAACCCGAGGCTGACGGCCATGCCGAAGTTGCTCACCGCAGGCGTCTGCGACAGCGCCAGCAGGCCGAACGACAGCCAGGTGGTCAGAGCCGCCAGCAAGGTGCCGAGCAAGCTCACCGCAGCCCCGCCGATACGCTCGTGCATGAGGATGGCGTAGTCGACGCTGATGGCCGTGACCAGCAGCAGGCCAAACAGGCTGAACAGTGTCAGCGGCTGCCCCAGCCAACCGAGGCTGGCCAGGCTGCATAACGCTGCCAGCAGCGGCAGGGCGACAATGCGCAGCGAACCGCGCAGGCCGAACGGGACTGCCAGCAGCACCAGGATCAGTGCGCAGGACAGCAGCTTGAGCTCGGCGGCGCTGATCTGGGTGGCGGCGAACAGTTGATTGAGTTCGCCGAGCCGGTCGACCAGTTGCACGCCATCCAGGCCGTCGGTCTGCAAGCGCAGCAGGCTGGCTTCGCTCAGGCCTTGCAGACTGACGATGGCGGCGACGCCGGTGGCGTCCTGGCCAAGCCAGAGCGGTCGCCAGGCTTCAGCAAGCGGACCGGCGAGGGCCTGCTCGATGCTCAGGGGCGGCAACGTTTGCAGCTGTTGCAGCTGGGTTTGCAGGCCGGCTTGCGGCACACCGAGTTCAACCAGCGGCTGCCAGTAGTCGCTCAGGTGGGCCAGCGCCTGCCGGGTTTGCGCCTGCTGCTCAGGGCTGGCGACGATCTGCGAGAGGCTCAGATAACCCTTGAGCTTGCCTAGGTCATGCAGCTCGTCGAGCTTGGCCGACAGCGCCTGCAGGCGCTGGAACAGTTGCTCTTGATCAGCCCCGCGCACCAGGTAGAACTGACTGGTTGGCTGGTAGCCGGTGATGCGTGCGACTGCCTGGGCTTGCTCTTGCAGTTGCGGTGGGCTCGCCACCCATTGGCGGATGTCGTTGCGCGTGTCCAGCTGCCACAGCCCAGCGCCGCAAAACAGCAGCACCAGCACCAGCAGCACTGCGCTGGGCACTCTGCGCAACAGCCGCTCGCGCCAGTCGGTGAGGGCTTGCGCGATGCGTAGCGGCCACTGCGCCGGCTTCAGCTCGACCTGGCCCAGCAATGCCGGCAGCAGGCACACCGCGCACAGGTAGGCGCCGATCAAGCCGGCGGCCGAGAACGCGGCAATCTGGGTCAGGGCCGGAAACGGCGTGAACGCCAGCGCCAGATAACCGATGCAGCTGGTCGCCAGGCTCAGGCTCAGCCCTGGCAGGGTCAGGCGTACCGCCGGCCAACTGCGCCATGGCTTGAGGCTCCAGCTCTTCGACAAGTAATGCAGCGGGTAATCCACCGCTACGCCGATCAGGCTCGAACCGAGTACCAGAGTCATCACGTGCATGTGGCCGAACAGCGCCACGCACACCACCGAGCCGAACAGCATGCCGGTCAGCACCGGCACGAACGCCAGCAGGGCCCGCCAGCGACGAAACGCCAGCAGCAGCAACAACAGAATGCTCAACGTCGCGCCACCGCCGACCCAGGTGATTTCGCGGCTGGCCTGCTGCTGGCCGGCGGCCGCGTACAGCAGGCCACTGGCGGCCAGCAACTGGGCGCCTTGCGGTTCGGCCTGGCGGCGGGCGTCAGCCAGCAGCTCGGCCACCTGCAGCGGTAGCTTCATATCGAAGGCAGTGCCCAGGGTGCGCGCCCGCAGCAGCACCCACTGGCGGCCATCGGCCTGCGCGATCAAGGCGCCACTGGCCGTGTCCAGTTCGATATTGACGGGTTTCGGCTGGCTGTTCTGAATACGCCCGGTCAAGCCCAGCCAGTCGTCCTGGGCAGGCACCAGGCTGAACCCGGAAAACGGGTCGAACAGGCTCTGCACGCGCTGCTCGATGAATGCCGCAGGCCGTTCGCGCAGCTGCGCGCGGTCAGCTGCCGAGAGCATCGCCACGCGGCCGGCGAGCAACTGCTCGCGGACCGCGCCGAGGTCTGTCTGCAGGCTCCACTGCACGCGCTCGAACAGTCCGCTGGCCTGCCATTGGCCGGCCAGTTGCTCGGCAAGGGCCAGCGCTTGCTGGCGTTCGGCGTGGCCAACCAGCACCAGTACCTCGCGGTTCAGTGGCTCTTGCACGCGCAGTTCGGCGCGCTTGACCAGGGCGTCTTCGGTGGCGCCCGGCACCAGCGCCATCAGGTCGGCCGACAACGGCGCGCCGCGCTGCCATTGCCAGCCGGCGATGGCCAGCATCACCAGCAGCAGGGCGAGAAAGCCGCGCGGCAACCAGCGTTCAATCGACAAAATCGCTGCGCTCCGTGTCGCTGAGGGCGGCAGCGCCATGGCTGTCGGTCATGCGCAGCAGCGTGCTGTCGCCCTGGGTTTCACTGAGCTGAATCTGTTCGACGAACTGCCCGCCGCTGATGTCGATGCGGGTGAAGATCTGTTTGAGCAGCAGCGAACGCGGGGTCAGTTGCAGCTGCCAGTGCGTGGCGTCACCGCTCAGGCTCAGTTCGAAGTCGCGCTTGAGACCGGCACTGTCGCCTTGCAGCACGGCAAAGAACAGCCGGTTCTGCTCGGCGCCGGCACTGGCGCTGGGCAGGCGCTGCCAGCCGCTCGGATCACGCCGGGCAATGCCGTTGGCGTCGATCCGGTAGTCCTGGCGCAGCGGCGTCTGCAACAGCCACAACAAACCATGCTCGCGGGCCAGCACGAACTGGCCCTTGCTCAGCAACGGCTGGGGTAGAGCGCGCAGGTGCTTTTCCTGAATGAACGGGCCTTTGACCACGGCCGGCGCGCTGAGCTGGCGCTGCAGGTCATCAAGGCTGAATGCTTGCGCCAGCGGGCTGAGCAGGCTCAGGGCAAGGGTGAGCAGTGCACACAGGCGCTTCATGGCAAAACCCTCTGCACGGCGTCGAGCATGACCTGCGGCGAGGCCAGCTGCATTTCGCCGCTGCCGATGTGCACCGCGACCTGCACCGTGCTCGCGCGGGTCATCCGCTCGCCGGTTTCGGCGTCGCTGATCAGGTAATGAATCTTCAAGCGGTTTTCCCACTCGACCAGGCTCGCGCGCACGGTCAAGCGCTGGCCAAAGGTGGCGCCGCGGATATAACGCAGCTGCAGGTCGATCACCGGCCAGGCATAACCGCTCGCCTGCATCTGCACGTAGTTGTGGCCGAGCTGGTCGAGCAGCGCGCAGCGGGCCACTTCCAGGTATTTGACATAATGGCCGTGCCAGACCACATGCATGCTGTCGACGTCGAAAAACGGCACCAGCACTTCAGTGTCGACGTGGATCACTCCCGCACTACGCATGCAGCCTCCAGTGACGTTGGCCGATGCGCAGCAGGCAGTGGCGCAGGTCGGCTTCCAGCGCGCGATCTTCGATCACCGGGACGAACTCGACGAGCAGGGCTTCGTGCATCTGCGCCAGTGCTGGCGGCAGTGCATGGCTTTCTGCCTGGCGGGCACGCAGCCACACGCCCTGGTTCGCCGCCAGCAGGGTCGCAGCGGCAACCTGCTCGGTCAGCTCCAGCACGCGCAGGGCATCGCGCGCAGCGATGGTGCCCATGCTCACCTTGTCCTGGTTGTGGCATTCGGTGGAGCGCGAGAACACGCTGGCCGGCATGGTCAGCTTGAGCGCTTCGGCGGTCCAGGCGCTGGCGCCGATCTGCACGGCCTTGAAGCCATGGTTGATCATCGCCCGCTCGGCCGGGGCGCCCGACAGGTTGCTTGGCAGGCCGTGGTTGTAGCGGGTGTCGACCAGCAGCGCGAGCTGGCGGTCGAGCAGGTCGGCAACGTTCGCCACCAGGGTTTTCAGGCTGTCCATGGCAAAGGCGATATGGCCGCCATAGAAGTGCCCGCCATGCAGTACGCGCTCGGCGTCGCCGTCGATGATCGGGTTGTCGTTGGCGCTGTTCAGCTCGGTTTCGATAAAACCGCGCAGCCAGCCCAGGCTATCGGCCAGCACGCCCAGTACATGCGGCGCGCAGCGCAGCGAGTAACGGTCCTGCAGGCGGTGCAGCGGTGGCAGCGGGGCGTCGATGGCCAGGTCCTGGCGCAACCAGGCGGCGACTTGTGTCTGGCCGGGGTGCGGCTTGGCGGCGAACAGGCGCTCGTCGAAGTGCTCCGGGTTGCCCTGCAGGGCGATCACGTTGAGGGCGGTGATGCGCGTGGCCAGTTGCAGCAGGTAGTCGGCGCGGGAGAAGGCCAGGCAAGCCAGGCCGGTCATCACCGCAGTGCCGTTCATCAATGCCAGTGCCTCTTTGGGGCGCAGCACCAAGGGCTGCCAGCCCAGCTCGCGGTGCACGTCGGCACTACTGCGGCGCTGGCCCTGGTAGCTGACCTCGCGCTCGCCGGACAGGGTCGCGGCGACGTACGACAGCGGCGTCAGGTCGCCGCTGGCGCCGACCGAACCTTCTTCCGGGATCACCGGCAGGATGTCGTGCTCGAGGAACGCGCGCAGGCGCTCCAGCAACTCCAGGCGCACCCCCGACACGCCGTGGCTCAGCGAGCGCAGGCGGGCCGCCAGCACAGCGCGCACCGCCGGTGCTTCGAGCAGGCGGCCCAGGCCGCAGCCATGGAAGGTGTACAGGTGCTGCGGCAGCGCCTCGACATGCTCCAGCGGCACGGCCACCACGCAGGAATCGCCGTAACCGGTAGTGACGCCGTAGATCACCCCTTCCTTGCTCAGCAGGGTGTCGAGAAAGCGCGCGCCACGAGCGATGCGTTCGCGGTAGGCGGCGTCGTCCTGCAAGTGGGCGCTGGCCCGGCGTTCGGCCAGGGCTACAACAGCTTCGATGGCCAGGTGCGACTCACCGAAAGTTACAGGCTCATGCGGATGCATCGTCGTCGGTCTTCCAGAAAGGGTAGAAGTTGAACCACTGCAGCGGCGCTTGGCTGCAGTAGTGCGCCAGGCGTTGCGCATAGCGCGTGGTCCATTCGGCAATCACTTGGTCGCGCTGGCCGCGGCGCCATTGCACACGCTCGGCAAAGGGTTCGAGGGTGACTCGGTAGCGGCCTTGCAGCTTGAGGCAGAACAGCAGGTTGAGCGGGCAGCCAAGGATCCCCGCCAGCAGCCACGGCCCCTGCGGGAATGCGGCGCGGTGGCCGAGGAAATCCACCTCGACGGTGCGCGCGCCATGCAGCGGTACCCGATCACCGGCAATCGCCAGCCATTCGCCGCGCTCGAGCCGTTCGGACAACTGCAGCATCACTGCCGGGTCCAATTCGCTGACCTGAATCAGGCGCAGATTGGTCGCGCCGGCCTCGCCCAGCAGACGGTTGAAGCGCTCGGCGTGGCGGGTGTGCACCAGCACGTTCATGGTCACCTGCTCGCCCAGTTCGGCCAGCGCCCGGCACACTTCAAGGTTGCCCAAGTGGGCGCCCACCAGCATCTGCCCGCGTTCGCCGCGCAATTGCGTGCGCAGTTGCGCTGGGTCGTCGATTTCGATGTCTTCCAGGCGCAGGCGGCCATTCCATACGTCGAGCTTGTCCAGCAGGGCGTCGGCGAACGCCATGAACTGGCGGAACACCTGCCACTGGCTCGGCGGCGGTGTCTGTCCGCCGTTCCATGCGCTGAGCCGTTGCTGGTATTGCCAGGCACTGCGCCGGGCGCGGCGGCCGAACAGGAAGAAGTAGCCGACGATGACGTGGATCAGCGGGCTCAGCACGCGCCTGCCAAGCAGCCGTACCAGCGTTGCGGTCAGCTTCATCAGCCAGAAACTGCCGCGCTCCTGATGCTGTGCCCAGTGCCGCGAAGGAGTAGTCATGCGCGCCACCTGCGCCAGACGATCAGCGGTGCGCGTAGCAGCATGCCGAAGAACAGCTTGGCGTGCATTGTCGAGATCAGCGCGTTGTCGTGCACCAGGCGAAAGTGCGACAGGCCGTCCTGCGGATAGTGCACGCGGGTTGGCAGCCAGCGCATCGGCTGGTTGCGCCAGGCCAGGCGCACCAGGATCTCCGGATCGAAATCCATTCGCCGGCCAAGCTTGACGCTGTTGATCAGGGCCAGCGTGGCAGGCAGCGGGTAGACGCGAAAACCGCACATGGAATCGGGAATCTGCAGCGACAGGCTGTTGATCCACACCCATACATGGGTCAGGTAGCGCGCATACAGACGGCCCTTGGGCACGCTGGCGTCGTATTGCGGATAACCACACACCAGTGCCTGTGGATCATTCTGCGAAAGCTCAAGAAAACGGCCGACGTCGCCCAGATCATGCTGGCCATCGGCGTCTACTTGCAGTGCATGGCTGAAACCCAGCCGCGCCGCTTCGCGCAGGCCGGCCATCACCGCGCCGCCCTTGCCCTGGTTGACGCTCAGGCTGACCAGATAGATGTCCGTTTGAGTGGCCAGCTGTGCCAGCACTGAGGCGCAGGCGGGGCTGCTGGCGTCGTCAACCAGCACGCAGGGCAGCCCGGCGCGCTGCAGGTCGCTGACTACTGCTGGCAGCGCGTGCTCGTGGTTGTATACCGGGATCACTGCGCAAGGCTTATGCATCGACCGTCTCCATCAGAATGCGGCCGCTGGAGCAGGCCTGCCCGGCGCAGGTGTAGGCGAAGTAGAGTTTGCCGCGCTCGCTGTCCCAGCGCAGGCTCAGCAGCACTTCGTCGCCAGGGCGCACCAGTTGCTGGAATTTGAGCACTTCCATGCCGGCAAAGCGGCGCTGGCCCGGCAGTAGTTCGCTGGCCAGGGCAATCGCCCAGTCGACCTGCACCACACCGGGCAGCACCGGCGTTTTCGGGAAGTGCCCGCTGAAGCAGGCCAGGTCCAGCGGCACGTGCAGTGTGAGCAGGTGCTGGTCCTGCTCCTGGCGCTGTTCGAGCAGCTCTGGCTGCATGCTGCGCGGCGCTTGCAGCAGCGCCTGCACCTGGGCCTCGGGCAGCTTGCCCTGGCTGGTCAACGGCAGCTGGCGCAGCAGTCGCCAGCGCCGCGGCAGGGCGACCGCTTCGCAATGATCGGCCAAGTGCCGTCGCAGGCCTTCGATCAACGCGCGTCGGCCCTGATTGCGCAGGGCGTGCAGGCCGCTGGCCGACAACACCAGCAAGGCGCCGAGGTAGGCGCGGCCCTGTTCGAGCATGCCCAGCCGCGCTTCGCTGACCCAGGCATGGCTGCACAGCGCTTGTTCGAGCAGGGGCAGCGATACGCGTTTTTCTTCCAGCTTGACGATCCGGTCGAGCCGGCCGAGCAGGCGCAGGCGCCCGTCGGTGCTGAACTGGACCGCATCGGCCGTTTGCTCGACATGCCCGACGGGCAGGTAGGGTGAGGCAATGCGCAGGGCGCCGTGCGCGTCCTGGCTCAGGTGCACCTCGGCAAAGGGCTGCCACAGGGTGTCGCCCTGACGCCAGGCGATACCGCCGGTTTCAGAGCTGCCGAAGATCTCGGTCGGCCATTGGCCGAGCAACTGCTGCAGGCGCTGGCCGGCTTCGGCGGGCAGGGCGCCGCCGGAGGTGAACACCCGGCGCACGTGGCCCAGCGCTGGCCAGTCGAGGTTGTCACCCATACGTTTGAGCAGGGCCGGGCTGGCCACCCAGGCGAAGTCTGCATGTTCACGGCTGGCCCGTTGCAGGTCTTCGGGGAACGGCAGTTGGCGGCGCTCGAAGCCGCGCCCCGCGCACAGTGGCCAGAGCACGCGGAACAGCAGGCCATAGATGTGCTGGGTGGCGACGCTGCCAATGATCCAGGCATCGCCCAGGCTGGCGCCCCACAGTGCCTGCAGCGCGCTGACTTCATTGGCCAGTTGGCTCAGCTGCTTGTCGATGCGCTTGGGCTCGCCGCTGGAGCCGGAGGTGCACAGGCTGATCGAGCAGGTGTGCGGGTCGAGGTCGGCTGCCGGCAGTGGCTCACCGAGCAGGCTGAGCAATGAATGATCGCCGGCCTGGTCGCTGAGCCACAGGTCGACCTGCTCGCTCCAGCGCGCCCGCGTGGCGGCTTGCAGATCGGCTGGCAGCAACACGGTGACGCCAGCGCGCCAGGCGCCGAGCAGGGCGATCGCCAGCTCGGCGGCGTCTTCCAGGTGCACCGCCAGGCGCTGCACGCCGCGCTGCTGCAGGCCACCGGCGAGGCGCAAGGCCTGGGTGCACAGCTCGGCGTGGTCGAGCGCCGGCGCCTGGGTCACCTGGCGCGGCGCATCCAGCGGGCGCAGCAGGTGGTGAAGATTGATCCAGTTCATGGGCGTCCTCGCACACGTTGTCTTGTCAGCCATTCGCCAGCGAACAGCAGGCCCATCGCGATATAGGCGATCAGGCCGTTGTACAGGGTCCACCAGCTCAGTGGCGCCCACAGGGTCAGGCCCGCTGCGATCAGCCCGTTAAGCAGAAAGAACAGGCACCACACCTGCGTCACCCGGCGGGTGTACTGCACCGCGCGCGCTGGCAAATCAGGCTCTTGCAGGCGTGCCAGGCGCTCGGCCATGGGCATGCCGTGGAGCAGGCTGGAGCCGAACAGGCCGAGCATGAAGGTGCTGATCAGCACCGGGTACCAGCGCAGCAGTTGGGCACTGTCGCTCAGCCCGAGCAGGGCGCAGAAGGCCAACGCCAGCGCGGCCATGCACAGGCTGGCCGGGCGGCGCGGCGCGCTCAAGGCGCGGGCCAGCCACAGGCCACCCAGCAGCAGGGCGAACTGCCACGGGGCAAAGTGCGCCAGGCCGAAATGCACGGCAAACGGGTACAGCACCCCAGCCACGACCAGACCGAGGCCGATCAGGCGTTTCATGCGGCCGGGTTGACCAGGCGGAACACCGCTTCGACCACATCATTGACGGTGCGCACGGCCTTGAACTCTTCGGCGGCGATTTTCTTGCCGGTCTGGCGCTTGATGTGGTCGATCAGGTCGATCGCATCGATGCTGTCGATTTCCAGGTCCTGATACAGGTTGGCGTCCAGGGTTACGCGCTCTGGCTCCAGCTCGAACAGCTCGACCAGCGCATCGCGCAAAATATTGAAGATGTCTTCGCGGGTTTGCATGTGAGTTCTCAGGCGGCGTTGCGGGCAGTGACGAACGCCGCCAGTGCGGCGACGCTGCTGAAATGGTTGCGGGTGTCCTTGGCGTCGGCGTCGATCTTGATGCCATAGCGCTTCTGTATCGCCAGACCGAGCTCGAGAGCGTCCACCGAGTCCAGGCCCAGGCCGTCGCCAAACAGCGGTTGCTGGTCGTCGATGTCGTCCACGGCTATGTCTTCCAGGCCGAGTGCGTCGATGATCAATTGCTTGAGGTCACGGTTAAGGTCTTGCTGTGGATCGCTCATCGATGGCGAGCTCCTTGATGTAGTACTGATGCAGATAATCGTTGAGTGCGCGCGACGCCTTTGGCGCAGGTCCGAGGGCGGCGAACGTTTGTGGGTCGATATCGGCGCCGACACTCAGGCTCAAGTGCACGCGGCGCTGAGGGATGCGGTACCAGGGTTCGTTCTTGGTCAGGGTGGTCGGGCTGACCTTGATGGTTACGGGGGTGATGATCTTCGCACCGCGCAGGGCAATCGCGGCGGCGCCGCGATGAAAGGCCGGCGCCTGGCCGGGCGGGGTGCGTGTGCCTTCCGGGAATATCACCAGCGGCTGGCCATCGCGCAGGCATTGCACGGCGTTGTCGAGCATGTCCATGCTGCCATCGTTGCCCAGGTACTGCGCTTCTCTGACCGGACCGCGGGTGAAGGGGTTGTCGAACAGGCTCTGCTTGATTACGCAATTGCCCTGACGCACCAGACCGATGAGAAACACCACATCGATCAGCGAGGGGTGGTTGGCGATGATCATCTGCCCGGGGCGACCGAGGCGCTCGGCGCCGTCGATCTGGTAGGTAAGCACGCCACTGAACCGCATCACCCGTACGAACTGCCAGAACAGCCAGCTGATGGTGTAGCGCGCGCGTTGACGATGACGCACCACTCCGCCCGGCAGGCAACTGAGCAACGGAAACACCAGCAGGCGCAGGCACAGGCCGCCGAGACCAAACAGGCAAAAGCACGCAGCTGTCGCCAGCAGGCGCCAGTAGTAGTGATCGCGGGGCTTGCTCACGGCTGCCGTTGCCAGGTCCATGACCGCCGCTTCCAGGTATGAGTGAAGCAATTCACGCCGTTCAGTGTGGCCTGCAGCCAGTTCAGGGCATGTGGCAGGGCGGCCGGCAACGACTGCGTGGCTGCCGGGCCAGGGCTCAGTTGCCACTGCTGACCCGGGGTGACCAACAGGCCTAGGGCGTAGGCGAAAGGCACATCGTCGACCCAGGCATCGTAGACCGCCGGCGGCAGTTCTTCGCAGACGATCAGCAGCACCGCCGGCGCGCCCTCCGCCAACAGCGCCGCAGCCTCCAGCAGGCCCTGCTCAAGGCCATCGCCGGCGGCGGCGATGGCGGTCATCTCGCTGGTTTCGCCGCGCAGGATCGACCACAGCCCGATTACCGCGTTGTGCACCGACAGGCTGAACTGGGTCGGCGACAACGGTTGCTGATCAGCCAGGTCACTGAGAATGGCAAAGGTGCGCGGGGTTTCGCCATGACGCGAGGCAAATACCAGCGGCAGTGCCTCGTACCCTTCAGCCAGCGGCCAGCCGACAGCAAAGGCCATGCGCGCCAGATTGCTCAGGCGACGGCGCTGCATGGCCGGCAGGAACGAGACGTCTGGCGACGCCGCTTCACTGCAGCTGTGTCGGCTGCCCTGGGCCCACGCCTGCCAGTCGGCAGGCGTCACCAGGCCTGGAGCCCAGGCACGCCATTGGCTGATATCGAAGGTGATCACGGTGCTTTTTATTCCGCCCTGAAGGACTGCCTTGCCGAGGAATGACTCGTAACAACGACCTGACAGGGTTGGCATATTCGCCGAGTGGCGCGCATTATCACGGCGCCAGCGATGTCTAGCAATTGCTGGTTACATAATCGCCATCAGACAAGTTCATTTACGTTTTGCACAACGCCGACATGTGGTGCAGGCAAATTCCGACAAGCGGTGCAGCCCGCATGTCGGCTGCCGTTTGAGCGGCTTAAGCGAAGTGGCGCTGGCCAATGCACGGGCCTCGCCACATACTCGGGCATTCGTTGATACACGGAGGTCTCTCATGCGGCGCGTGGTATTCAATCAGAAAGGTGGCGTGGGCAAATCGAGCATTGCCTGCAACCTGGCAGCGGTCAGCGCCAACGAAGGCTACCGGACCCTGTTGATCGACCTGGACTCCCAGGCCAACTCGACCCAGTACCTGACCGGGCTGACCGGCGACGACATCCCCATGGGCATCGCCGACTTCTTCAAGCAGAGCCTGTCGACTGGGCCGTTCTCGAAGAAGAACAAGGTCGATATCTACGAAACCCCATTCGACAACCTGCACGTGGTTACCGCCACGGCGGAGTTGGCCGACCTGCAGCCCAAGCTCGAGGCCAAGCACAAGATCAACAAGCTGCGCAAATTGCTCGAAGAGCTCGACGAGGATTACGATCGGATCTACATCGATACCCCGCCGGCGCTGAATTTCTATGCGGTATCAGCGTTGATCGCGGCCGACCGAGTGCTGATCCCCTTCGACTGCGACAGTTTCTCGCGCCAGGCGCTGTACGGCCTGCTGGCCGAGATCGAAGAGTTGAAGGACGACCACAACGAAGACCTGCTGGTCGAAGGCATTGTGGTCAATCAATTCCAGTCACGCGCCAGCCTGCCGCAGCAGATGCTCGATGAGCTGATCGAAGAGGGCCTGCCGGTGTTGCCGGTGTACCTGACCAGCTCGGTGAAGATGCGCGAATCGCACCATGCCAGCCTGCCGCTGATCCACCTGGATCCGCGGCACAAGCTGACCCAGCAGTTCGTCGAGCTGCACGCGTTGCTCGAAGAAAACGCCTAAACGCCCTGGCTGCGCAGCCACTCCAGTAATGAGTGGAGTGGAAATGCGCCAGCCTGACGGCTGATTTCGCGACCGTTCTTGAACAGGATCAAGCTTGGGATCGAGCGGATGCCCAGTTGGCTGGCCAGATTGCGGTTGGCTTCGCTATCGAGCTTGGCCAAACGGCAGCGACCGCTCAGTTGCGCCGCTGCCTGGGTGAAGATCGGCGCGAACGACTTGCACGGCCCACACCAGTCGGCCCAGACGTCCAGCAACAAGGGCAGATCGCCTTTGATCTGGCTGGCGTAGTTTGCCTCGCTCAGATCGAACGGCCGGCTCAGCAACACGGCCTGTTTGCAGCGGCCGCATTTGGGCGTGTCGTTCAGGCGCTCGGCCGGCAGGCGGTTGAGGCCGTTGCAGTGTGGGCAGGGGATCACGAGTGGATCGGACATTGTGACTCCTTATGAATGCGATTCTGACCGGAAATTCTGGGGCTGCTTTGCAGCCCTTTCGCGACACAAGGCCGCTCCTACAGTTGACCGCGTACGTCGGTATTGCGCTGTAGGAGCGGCCTTGTGTCGCGAAAGGGGCGCATAGCGCCCCCCGACGTCCTCAAAAGTTACTCACGACGAGCAACTGATTTCCAGATGCTTGCCCCACTCCGGCGGGCGCTCGGCGTAGGCCTGCATGCCCGGCTGTTCTTCGAACGGCCTGCTCAACACCTGATGCAGGCGGCGCACTTCGGTGTAGTCACCGCCATTGGCCGCTTCGATGGCCTTCTGTGCCAGGTAATTGCGCAGCACGTACAGTGGGTTGACCGCATGCATACGCTCGCGGCGGCCCTCGGCGTTGGCTGGCTCGCGCTCACAGCGGGCCAGATAGGTCGCGCTCCAGGCATCGAAGCCGGCCAGATCGACAAAATCGTCGCGTACTACCTGCAGGGCCGCTGCGGCGGGCTGATCGCCAAGCCGGCGGAAGAACAGCGTGTAGTCGACGCCGCCGCTCTGCATACGTTGCAGCAGGGTTTCGACCAATTGCAGGTCGTCGTCCTCGGCGGTAGTCAGGCCCAGGCGGCGGCGCATCAGGTCGAGGTAGTGGGTCTGGTACAGCGGCAGGAACAGGCCCAGCGCCTGCTTCAGTGCCTCGACCTCGACAAACGGAGTCAAAGCCTGGGCCAGTGCGCTGAGGTTCCAGTGGGCGATGGGCACCTGATTGCTGTAGCTGTAACGCCCCTGATTGTCAGAGTGGTTGCAGATGAAGTTGGCGTCGAAGTCGTCGAGGAAGGCAAACGGGCCGAAGTCGAAGGTGATGCCCAGGATCGACATGTTGTCGGTGTTCATCACCCCATGGCAGAAGCCATAGGCCTGCCAGCGCGCGATCAACTCGGCGTTGCGCTCGACGATGGTCTGGAACATCGCCAGGTACGGTTGCTCGGCGCTGCGGCATTCAGGGTAATGCTGCTCCAGCACATGGTCGATCAGCAGCTGCTGCTGTTCTGGCTGGCGGGTGTAATAGAAATACTCGAAGTGGCCAAAACGGATATGGCTCTGTGCCAGGCGCAGGATCATTGCCGCGCTCTCCTGGGTCTCACGCCACACCGGCGTGCTCGAGCCGATCACGCACAGCGCGCGGCTGCTGGGGATGCCCAAGGCGTGCAGGGCTTCGGAACCGAGGAACTCGCGGATCGACGAGCGCAGCACGGCGCGGCCATCACCCATACGCGAATAAGGCGTTTGCCCGGCACCCTTGAGGTGCAGGTCCCAGTGCTCGCCGGCATCGTTGACTACTTCGCCCAGCAGCAATCCGCGGCCATCGCCCAGACGCGGCGTGTAGCCGCCGAACTGGTGCCCGGAGTAGACCATCGCCCGTGGGTCGGCGTCTTGCCAGGACTGGTGGCCGCTGAACAGCTCGGCAAACAGCGGCAGCGCTGCCTGCGCCGGGTCGAGATCGAGCAGGGCCATCGCCGACTCGCTGGCCACTACCACCCGCGGCTCAGCGATCGGGTCAGGCAGTACCTGAGTGGAGAAGGCATCGCCGAGGCGGGCGAAGCGATTGTCGAAGGTCAGTTGGTCTAGGGCTTTCACGGGCCGGCTCCTGGCATGGCGGACGAGGGCCAGGCCCTCGCCGCGAGTGTGCGGTGCATGCCGGTTTGAGTCCAGTCAGAACGGTTGAGTGCCTTCGGGTTTTGTCCCGTCGCCACCTTCAACGGCGATCAGCTTCTGTTTGTGGCCTTGGGTGTCCATCAGGAACACTTCGACCTGGCGCACTGATATCTTGATGTCGTGGGCCTTGAACTCGCGGCTGATGTAGCGGTTGATCTCGTCCAGGGTCGGGTTGCGGTCGCCGAGGTCGCGCACGTGCATGCGCAACTCGTGATCCAGCGAGCTCTCGCCGAAGTTGAGGAAGTACACCAGCGGTTCTGGGTCTTTCAGCACGCGCGGGTTGTCGTGGGCGCCCTTGAGCAGCAGCTCGCGCACCAGGTCCAGGTCCGAGCCATAGTCGATCCCCAGCTTCAGGGTGACCCGGGTGACCGTATCGGTCAGCGACCAGTTGATCAACTGGCCGGTGATGAAGGTCTTGTTGGGGACGATGATGTCCTTGCGGTCGAAGTCGGTGATGGTGGTGGCGCGGATGCGGATCTTGCTCACCGTGCCGGACAGGTTGCCGATGGTGATGGTGTCGCCGATACGCACCGGGCGCTCGAACAGGATCATGATCCCGGAGATGAAGTTGGCGAAGATTTCCTGCATGCCAAAGCCAATCCCCAGCGACAGTGCAGCCACCAGCCATTGCAGCTTGTCCCAGCTGACGCCAAGGGTCGACAAGGTACTGACGAAACCGACCCCGGCAATCACGTAGGACAACAGTGTGGTGGTGGCATAGGCGCTGCCCTGCGCCAGGTTCAGGCGTGACAGCACCAGCACTTCGAGCAGGCCCGGCAGGTTGCCGGCCAGGGCGAAGGTGATGCCGATGATCACCAGTGCGCCGAGCAGGTCACCCAGGCTGATCGGCACCATGCTGGCGGCGGCGCCGGTACCGCTGGTGTACTCGTAAAGGGTGAAGTTGTTGAGGTAGGCGAACACCGAAAGCAGGTCTGCCCAGACCCAGTACAGGCCACCGATGAAGCCGCCGAGCAGGGCCAGGCGGATCAGGCGCAGCGACTGCTGGTTGACCTGTTCGATATCCAGGGTCGGCTCCTCGACGATCACTTCGCCGTCGAGCCCTTCCTTGCTTGCCTGGCGCTTGCTCAGCGCGCGCTGATAGGCCAGGCGCCGCGCGGCAACCGACAGGCCGCGTACGAACGCTGCCTCGATCACCAGCCAGAACAGCAGCAGGTACAAGGTGTAGATCAAACGGTCGGTGAGTTTCAGGGCGGTGTAGTAGTAGCCGAAGCACACGGCCACGAACAACGCCATCGGCAGCGCCGTGAAGGCCACCCCGACGATCTTGCGAAACAGTGACGTGTCGCGGTGCGCCGGGCTACTCAACAGCAGGCGGCTGAGCAACCAGGCCATCAAGGCATAGCAGGTCAGTACGACGCCGATGCCAAGCACGTCACTGGCCAGCGCCGACGGCTGGTGTTCGGCCACGGCGACCACCCCGACCAGCGCCAGCACCACGGTACCCAGACGCCGCACCCAGCCGCGCAGGAACTGCACCTGCGGCTTGTGCCAGCGGAAATGCACCTCGGCCACGCCGCCCGGCGCGAGAATCCGGTAGGCGGTATAGAAAACCAGCCAGGCCTGGGCCAACTGCCACAAGGCGGCGCTCAGGTTGGCATTCTGCCCGCGTGCATCGACCTGGAGGATGTACGCGCACAGTGCCAGGGCCAGGCTCAGCGGCATCGCCAGCAGCACGTTGATCAGCAGCGCCTGCGGCGTGTGCCACTGGCTGTCACGCTTGAAGTGGCCGATGTCCATGTGCACCTTGCTCAGGCGCTGATACAGATAGCGCCGGCGCCATTGCAGGGCGCCGATCAGCAGCAACAGCGGCACGAACAGCAACGGTCGCAGGCTGAGACCCTGCAGCAGTTCCGTGACGCCCGAACCCCACGGCAGGTTGGCCACCTGATCGATCAAGCGCCCGGGCACGCTGCTCAGCCATTCCCAGTCCAGCGGCTTGTTGCTGGGGATCCAGAACATCTGCTCTTCCAGGGTGGTGCGCAACCCCTGAGCGGTGCTGACCAGCTGCTTCTGGTTCAGCTGCAGGGTGATCGATTCGTTGAGCAATGCCGAAAGCTCACGGTTGAGCCGTTCGAGCAGGTCGCTGCGGGTGATGGCCACTTCCAACAGTGCCTTGCGCAGTTCGGGCGTGACGTCCTCGGCAGGCTGGTTGGCGAGCACGCCATCGACGTAGCTGACGGGGCTGCTCATCTGCTCGCGCTGCTGATTGACCTCGAACTGATACAGGCGGATATCGGCGATCTGGTCGGCCAGATCGCGGTCGAGCTTCAAATGCGGCAGGCTCTGTTTTTGCTTGTAGAGGATCTTGGACAGCAACAGGCTGCCCTTGAGCACGTCGATCTGTTCATCAAGCACCTGATCGGCCTGGGTCAGGCTGTCGAGCTGAGTTTTGGTCTTGAGGTTCTGCTGGGTCAGCTCGTTGAGCCGGTCGGTACTCTTGAGCAGGTAGTCGGAGAGCTTGAGGTTGGCGGCGCTCTCATTGGCCAGCAGGACACTGCCGCCGGACTTCTGCGCTTCCAGCGATTGCTGGGTCACCGCTTGCTGCGACTGCGCAAGGCGTTTGTCGTTGATCAGCGTCTGCAGTTGCTGGATTTCCTGCTCCAGGCGCGCGGTGCGCTCGACCAGCAGGTCATGCTGAGCGCTGCCCAGGTCCTGCAGCAGGCCGTTTCCGGCCAGTTCCTGGCGGCGCAGCAGGGTTTGCGCGTTGAGCGAGGCGAGCTCGGCGGCGAGCTGATTGCGTTGGTCGGCGGAGAGGGCCTTGCCAGCGTCCTTGCCGGACTTGAGGCTGCTGTTGATCTGCTGGATGCGCGTCTGGTTGCTGCTGATCTGCGCTTGCGCCCGTTCCGGGCGGGTCTGCGAACTGATCATCAGGCTGTTGGCATCGGCCAGCGCCTTTTGCAGCTCGCCTTGCAGCGTGCTGCGCTCGCTGAGCAGTTGCTCGAGTTGCGGCACGCTCAGGTTGGCGTAGCGCTGGGTGACTGGGGCCGGCTTGCTCGCCTTGAGCTTGGCCAACTCGCGCTGGGCCTCGCTGGTCAAGCGCGGCGCGTCGGCCAACTGCTGCTTCAGCGCCTTGAGCTTGGCCGCGCTGTCCTGCTGGCTGGCGAGCAGGCTCAGGGTCTGCTCGAGCACTTGCTGCAGGCTCTTCTGGTCAGCCTCGGGCAGCTTGCGCTCGGCGATCTTGTCGAGGCTGTTCTGCACGCTGGCAGTGGTCGGGGCCTCCGCAGCGGTGGCGCCGAAAGAGAGGGACAGGCACAGCCCGAGCAGGGCTGCGCGAAGGTGCACGCGCAGGGACATAAGCAGAGTCTTGTCAGGGGTTCGTGTGATACGAGGCAAGTCGAGGGCTACAGGAACAAGCCCGGGCCGGGGCGAGTTCCTTCGGGGAATTTGACGCCGACTTTGTCGATCTTGTTCCCGTCCATGACTGCGACCGTCCAGATTGTGCCGTGCCATTCGATCTGATCGCCTACTACTGGAGCGCCTCCGACCTTTTGTCGGATGAACTGCGCCAGCGCCATATCGGCGTTCAAACCGTCCAGTTGCAGGCCATAAAGTGCTGCCACCTGGCCCAGTTCGGCATCGCCTTCAAGAACGAAGTCGCCAAAGAAGCGCAGGTCCAGGCCACGTTGTGGCGCCTGGCTGAACAGCTTGCCCAGCGCCGGCAGGTTATGCTCGTGGCCGATCACGCAGAGCATGTCGTCCACTTCGAGCACGGTACTGCCGGATGGGTGCAGCAGCTGCTCGCCGCGAAACAGCGCGGCAATCCGCGTGCCTTCGGGCATCTTCAGCTCGCGCAGGGCGGCGCCGATGCACCACTTTTCTGCGCCGAGGCGGTAGACGAACATCTCCCACTCGCTGGTGATGTGTACCTCCAGCGCCGAGCGCGAGATTGGTGCCGGGTCTGGCGGTACCGTGACCTTGAGCAGCTTGGCCATCCACGGCAGGCTGGTGCCCTGCACCAGCAGCGAGATCAACACGATGAAGAAGGCCAGGTTGAAGAACAGCTGCGCTTGCGGCAGCCCCGCCATCAGCGGGAACACGGCCAGAATGATCGGTACCGCGCCGCGCAAACCGACCCAGGCAATGAAGCCCTTTTCGCGGTCATGGAAGGCCTTGAATGGCAGCAGCGCGGCGAACACCGACAGCGGCCGCGCCACCAGGATCATCCACAGCGCCAGGCCCAGCGCCGGCACTGCAATCGGCAGCAGGTCATGTGGCGTGACCAGCAGCCCGAGCACCAGGAACATGCCGATCTGCGCCAGCCAGGCCATGCCGTCGAGCATGTGCAAAATACCGTGGCGGCTGCGGATCGGCCGGTTGCCGAGCACCAGGCCGCACAGATAAACCGCGAGGAAGCCGCTGCCGTGCAGGGCGTTGGTCAGCGAAAACACCACCAGCCCGCCAGCCACTACCAGAATCGGGTAGAGGCCGCTGGCGAGGTTGATGCGGTTGACCATCTGCAGCATCAGCCAGCCGCCGCCCAAACCCAGCAGGCCGCCGATACCGAACTCTCGCAGCAGGTGAGTGAGCAGGCTCCAGTGCAGGCCGGTCTGGCCGCTGGCGATCATGTCGATCAGGGTTACGGTGAGGAATACCGCCATCGGGTCGTTGCTGCCCGATTCGATCTCGAGCGTGGCGGTGACCCGCTCGTTGAGGCCTTTGCCACCGAGCAGCGAGAACACCGCCGCAGCGTCGGTCGAGCCGACGATGGCGCCGATCAACAGGCCCTGGATCAGGCTCAGATCGAACAGCCAGGCCGCGACCATGCCGGTCAGCGCCGTGGTGATCAATACCCCGACCGTGGCCAGCGACAGCGCCGGCCACAGCGCTACGCGAAAGCTCGCCACCCGTGTGCGCAGGCCGCCGTCGAGGAGGATTACCGCCAGCGCCAGGTTGCCCACCAGGTAGGCAGTCGGGTAGTTGTTGAAAATGATCCCGCCGCCGTCGACGCCGGCCACCATGCCGACCGCCAGAATGATGACCAGAATCGGAATGCCCAGGCGCGATGACAGCGAGCTGACCAGAATACTTGCACCCACCAGCAATGCGCCGATCAGGAACAGGCTGTTGATGGTGCTTGCATCCAAGGGCGGTACTCCGGAGAAACGGGGGGACAGGCGGCGCTGTTACGCAGGTTGCGTGCCAACTGATTCTAACCCGAGGCGCTCGCGGGCTGTAAAGCGTTACCGCATATTGATGCGGCATCCAGGTTGAAGTGCGGGCTCCCATTTGCACAGGCCACCGCGCATGATCCACCCCGACGATATGCCTCTGGCGGACATTGCCCGCCGTTATCTGGGCCAGTTCCCTGACCTGCATGGGCTGGCCCGTCAGGCCGCCGGCCATGTGCTGCGCCGTCAGCTCGGTCACTGGCTCGACCCTGATCAGGTGTTCTGGCATGAGTTCGACAGCGCCAGCAGCAGCCCGCGGACCTACACCGGTTTTTGCCACGGCGGCCCACCGCGGCGCTCGATGAGCCTGACCGAGCTGATGATCCAGCGCTTCAGCCCGGCGCAACAGGCCAATATCGACCAGTTGTCGGTGTACGGCGGCTTCTATCGAGTGGACGCCAGCCATACCGTTTTCGATGAGCGCAACGAGCTGCGTCTGGCGGCCCAGAGCGTGCTGGAGCAGTGTTGGGCGATGGACTTCGCGGCAACCTACCGCAAGCGTTTGGCGCAGTTTCGCGCCGAGCGCGGCGAGGACTTCTGCCTGTTAGCCCGCTCGCGGTTTCTGGCTGTACTCGGCCAGGCTGCACTGAGCAACGATGAGCGGCACGAAATACTCGCGGCCTCGCTGGTCCGCTCGCAGTTGCCAGCGACCCGCAAGGCTCTGCGCCTGTCGTATGGCGACAACCACCTCAGCGGTTGGGCTCGCCTGAGTCTGGGCGGGGTTGCGGCGCGAACCCTGCTGCTGCGTACGTTGCCCAGTGGCAAACGCTGCCTGTATCTGGCAGGCGAGCATGCCGGCATGGTGCTGCTCAACGATGAGCAGACGCTTGAGGCGTGGCTGGTCGAGCAAGCGGCAACAGCGCAGGGGCAGGAGCGGTTGATGAGCGATTTTGTCGGCAGTGACTTGCTGAGCCAGTCGCTGCGCCCGCGTCTGCAGAAGTACCTGGACTTGCTGGCGCGGCCCGATCATACGCTGCTGATCAGCAGCCAGCCGCTGCGCGGAGATGTGTTCGTGCGCCTGCGTGATCAGGCGTTGGTTACCCTGGCCAGTGATGCCGATGAGCGCCTTACCACCAACGCTCAGTTACGCAGGCAGCGCTGGCTGTCGGGGCTGCAAACTGCGGCATTGATCCTGGCGCCCATGAGCATTGCGGGTTGGCCTGTGGCCCTGACAGCGTTGGGCATCGGTGCCGGTTGCCTCGCGCTGCATGTGGACCAGGCCATCAATGGTAAGCGCGAGTGGCGCGCAGCTGCCTGGTGGGCGGTGTTGCTGGATATCCTGTTCATCCTCCTGGACAGCGCACTGATGCGCTCCACCGAGCTGTTTGCTCCAGGTCGGTTACCACCGCCGCGCACGCTCGAGGCGCCGCTGGCGATTGCCGACGACAGCTGGGAAGAGTTCATGCAGCCCGCCGCTGACGCGCTGTTGCTCCGTTCCGATCAAGCTCTGGCCCGTCAGCAAACGGCGCTGGCGCGGGTGCCGTGGGCCGACGCCGGCCAGGTCGATGAGCGCGGGTGGTATCTGGATGCGTTCAGTGAGCCTTACGCGGTCTATCGCGATGAACTCGGCTATGGCGCGCCGGCGATAGCCGAGTACAGCCATGCGCCGCAGCGCTACAACAACCTGTGGCGCGGGCTACCACTGGACGATCGGCTGGCGGTCTGTATCGACCGTAGCCATGCCCTGGCCGAGGCACTCGAGCAGATTGGTCAGCACAGCCCGGTCACCTTGTATCGCGCTGCTTCAGGTATGCGCAGCACCGGTACTGCGGTTTTCCGCAGTGGTCAGGTCGCGGTGGGAGATGTACTGGTGAGTACCGAGTTCACCTCGTTCACCGAGAATCCCTATGTGCTTTGGGAGGTGTTCAACAGCCCTGAGGTGCAGATATCCGGCAGGCCAGCCTTTGATGATGGCGCGGTGGTATACGTGCTGGAACCAGGCGAGCATGTGCGGGCGACACCGGTCGCGGCGTTTTCCAGCAGACCTGATGAGGCTGAGTCGTTGATGCTACCTGGGCGCTATGTCGAGGTCACGCGCATCACCGCCGTCGACAATGCGCGGTATCGCTTTATCGAGGTGCGCCTGAGGGCGCTGGCGCAGCCTCTGCAAGGAGGCCTGGTGCATGATCTGCGTAGTGGCGAGGTGTTTGATCGGGAGGTGCTGGCGCAGCGGTTGGGGGCAGGCGGAGATGATTCATTGATGCGGCGGTTCTTTCCGCTGCCGACGTAACGATTGGGGCCGCAAAGCGACCCCATTTAGCCTGAGTTACGGCTGCTTCACTTCCCGCATCGGCTTGCCTTTGACCGGCGCGCCGTTGGCCACGTAGTACTTGGCGGTGCTGCGCGGCAGCGGCTGGCGGCCACGGATCTTGTCGGAGATTTTCTCGGCGATCATGATCGTGGTGGCATTGAGGTTGCCGGTGATGATGATCGGCATGATCGACGCATCGACCACCCGCAGGCCTTGCATGCCATGCACACGGCCCTGATCGTCGACCACGGCCATCTCGTCGGTGCCCATCTTGCACGAGCAGGACGGGTGGAATGCGGTTTCGGCATGCTCGCGGATGAACTTGTCGAGCTCTTCATCGGTTTGCACGTGGGCGCCCGGGCTGATTTCGCGGCCGCGGTACTGGTCCAGCGCAGGCTGGGCCATGATCTCGCGGGTCAAACGGATACCGTCGCGGAATTCCTGCCAGTCCTGTTCAGTCGCCATGTAGTTGAAGAGAATGCTCGGATGCTGGCGCGGGTCCTTGGACTTGAGCTGAATACGGCCGCGGCTAGGCGAGCGCATCGAGCCCATGTGCGCCTGGAAACCGTGTTCCTTGACGCCATTCGAGCCGTTGTAATTGATCGCCACCGGCAGGAAGTGGTACTGGATGTTCGGCCACTCGAATTCAGGCCGGGAGCGAATGAAGCCGCCCGCCTCGAACTGGTTGCTGGCGCCGATACCGGTGCCGTTGAACAGCCATTCGGCACCGATGGCCGGCTGGTTCCACCACAGCAGCGATGGGTACAGCGAGACTGGCTGGGTGCAGGCGTACTGCAGGTACAGTTCAAGGTGATCCTGCAGGTTTTCACCAACGCCTGGCAGGTCGTGTACCACGGGCACGTCGAGGCTTTCGAGCAGTGCACGCGGGCCGACGCCGGAGCGTTGCAGCAGTTGCGGCGAAGCAATCGCGCCGGAGCTGACGATGACTTCCTTGCGCGCACGGGCTTCCATGCGCTCTTCGCTGTCGCCGACCAGGTAAGTCACGCCGACGGCACGCTTGCCTTCGAACAGGATGCGGTCGCTCAGGGCGTGGGTGACGATGGTCAGGTTGGGGCGCTTCTTGGCCTGGTCCAGGTAGCCGCGGGCGGTGCTCGAGCGACGGCCGTTCTTGGTCACCGAACGGTCCATCGGGCCGAAGCCTTCCTGCTGGTAGCCGTTGAGGTCTTCGGTACGCGGGTAACCAGCCTGTACGCCGGCTTCGACCATGGCGTGGAACAGTGGGTTGTTGCCGGCTTTGGGCGTGGCAACGCTGACCGGACCGTCACCGCCGTGATAATCGTTGGGGCCGATATCGCGGGTTTCGGCCTTTTTGAAGTACGGCAGGCAGTCGAGGTAGGTCCAGTCTTCCAGGCCTGGCAGCTTGGCCCAGCCATCGAAGTCCATGGCGTTGCCGCGGATGTAGCACATGCCGTTGATCAGCGACGAGCCACCCAGGCCTTTGCCACGGCCACATTCCATGCGACGGCCGTCCATGTGCGGCTCAGGATCGGTTTCGTAGGCCCAGTTGTAGCGACGGCCCTGCAGCGGGAAGGCCAGCGCGGCCGGCATCTGGGTGCGGAAGTCGAAGCGGTAGTCAGGGCCGCCAGCTTCGAGCAGCAGCACGCTGACGTTGGCGTCTTCGGTCAGGCGGGTGGCGATGGTGTTACCGGCCGAGCCGGCACCGACGATGATGTAATCGAATTGTTGGGACATGCAAGTACCCTCGTTGTGGCGGTGTCAGGGAGCAAAGCGCCCGCGCCATAAGGCGCGGGCCTAACTACACAGGGTGCTTAGAACACCGAGGTGTAGCCGCCGAGCTCGACCTGAACCGACTTGATGCGGGTGTACTGGGCCAGCGAGCTGACGCCGTTTTCGCGGCCGACACCGGATTGCTTGTAACCACCGACCGGCATTTCTGCCGGCGACTCGCCCCAGGCGTTGATCCAGCAGATGCCGGCTTCAAGCTGGTGAATGATGCGGTGGGCGCGGCTGATGTCGTTGGTGCAGACGCCGGCAGCCAGACCGTATTCGGTATCGTTGGCGCGGCGGATGACTTCTTCTTCGGTCTCGTAGCTGAGGATGCTCATGACCGGGCCGAAGATCTCTTCCTTGACGATGGTCATGTCGTCGCGGCAGTCGGTGAACACGGTCGGCGCAACGAAGGCACCCTTGGCCAGGTCGCCTTCGCTCAGACGCTCGCCGCCGCAGAGGACGCGGGCGCCTTCTTCCTTACCTTTGGCGATGTAGCCGAGCACGCTTTCCATGTGCTGGAAGCTGACCAGCGGGCCGAAGTTGGTGTTCTCGTCTTCCGGGTTGCCAATGCGGATGCGCGCAACGCGCTCTGCGATCTTGGCTTCGAAGGCGGCTTTCATCGGAGCCGGGATGAATACCCGGGTGCCGTTGGTGCAGACCTGACCGGAGCTGTAGAAGTTGGCCATCATGGCGATGTCGGCGGCCTTGTCGAGGTCGGCATCGGCGCAGATGATCAGCGGCGACTTGCCGCCCAGTTCCATGGTGACTTCCTTGAGCGACGAGCTCGAGGCGCTGGCCATGACTTTCTTGCCGGTGGTGGTGCCGCCGGTGAAGGATACTTTTTCGATGCGCGGGTGCTCGGTCAGCAAGGTGCCGACTTCACGGCCGCTGCCGGTGAGGACGTTGAACACGCCATTCGGCAGGCCGGCTTCGGTGTAGATCTCGGCCAGTTTCAGGGTGGTCAGCGAGGTAACTTCCGACGGCTTGAAGATCATCGCGTTGCCGGCCGCCAGGGCTGGCGCCGATTTCCACAGGGCGATCTGGATCGGGTAGTTCCACGCGCCGATACCGGCGGTCACGCCCAGCGGTTCGCGGCGGGTGTAGACGAACGAGCTTTCGCGCAGCGGGATCTGCTCGCCTTCGATGGCCGGGACCAGGCCTGCGTAGTACTCGAGCACGTCGGCGCCGGTGACGATGTCGACGTAACGGGTTTCCGAGTAGGACTTGCCGGTGTCGAGGGTTTCCAGCATGGCCAGCTCATCGTTGCGCTCGCGCAGGATGTCAACGGCACGACGCAGAATGCGCGACCGCTGCATGGCAGTCATCGCGGCCCAGACTTTCTGGCCACGTTCGGCGCTCTCGACGGCACGTTCGACGTCAGCGGCAGTGGCGCGCTGGACGTGGGCGAGGACTTCGCCGGTCGCCGGGTTGATGGCTTCGAAGGTGGCATCGCTGCCAGCGTCGACATAACCACCATCGATGTAGAGTTTTTGCGTTCCGAAACGGGCCATAGAATCCTCGCAAGTGCAGTGTGTGATTGGCTAGCCGCGTTGCGCTCCTGCTAATGAGGCAGTCGCTGCGTGCGATCGTTCAGCCGCCTGGGGCGTTGTATCCAGGGCGTGCTGCTTAGCCAGTTGTAAATCCATGTATTCGTAGGCAATCCGAATTGCCTGCTCGGTATCGAACGCGTCGCCCGAGAGTGCGCCACGCAACCACAGGCCGTCGATCAAGGCTGCCAGGCCACGGGCGGCCTTGCGCGCATGGTAGAGCGGCAGGACGCGGCGAAACTGGCAGCACAGGTTGGAATAAAGGCGGTGATCGTTGATCCGCTGCAACCTGTGCAAGGACGGCTGGTGCATGCTGGCGGCCCAGAAGGCCAACCAGGTTTTCATTGCCGGGCCGCTGACCTGGCTGGCGTCGAAGTTGCCCTCGACGATGACTCTCAGGTGCGCCCGCGGGCTGTCGTCGGTGAGGGCTAGTCGACGGGCGACGGTGCCTTCGCTCAACGCATTCATGAGGTGGCGCATGGTCGCTGCGATCAGGCCGTTCTTGTCCTGAAAGTAGTGACTGATGATGCCGTTCGACACTCCAGCCAAACGGGCGATCAGCGCAATGCTGGCATCTCCCAGACCGACCTGATCGACCGCCTGCAGGGTGGCTTCGATCAACTGCTGACGGCGAATGGGTTGCATACCGACCTTGGGCATCTGGCAAATCTCCTCAGGCCTGCGGGCAGACGACAAGCGGCTGCCTCGGCGAAGGCCAGTCTATTTTGTTTTGATTGAACGTTCAATCAATAAAGAATAAGCTCTGCGACAATTTGTGCCATTGACAGTTGTTTAAGGCTGTCGAGAAGGCATCGATTGGCACCCTAGAAAAACGTGCAACCCCCGGAATACAAGGCGTTGACGGGCATGGGCGCTGCGCGATACAGAATCTGCCGAGCGGTCGCGAGACTGCGCGCAGGGCCCTCGGAGCGGGGCTTGGCTCTGTAGTTGTGCATCGTTTCGCTACGGGATCACGGTTTTCCTGAGTGCTTTTATAACACCTGTCGCAGTGGCATTAATTGACCAATTGCACGGGATTGACTGATTAGCCTCCACCCCAGCACTGCCCGGAGCATTCGTGCAATGAGTTCTGCCTCCCTAACCAAACCCCCCGCCGAGAGGGTCCGGGTCAACAACGTGGTGTTCATCACCTCTGCGCTGCTGATCCTTGTTCTGACTGCCTTGCTTATCGCTGTACCCGACACCGCCGGTGAAGTGCTCAACGTCGCCCAGACCTGGCTGACGCGCAGCTTCGGCTGGTATTACATGCTGGTGATTGGCGGCTACCTGGTGTTCGTCATCGTTCTGGCCTTCTCCAGCTTCGGCAAGCTCAAGCTGGGCGGCAAGGATGACCAACCGGACTTCAGCTACGGTGCCTGGGCCGGCATGCTGTTCTCGTCGGGCATCGGTATCTCGCTGCTGTACTTCGGTGCGTCCGAGCCGCTGGATCATTACTTCAACCCGCCCGAAGGCACCTCGGCCAGCGCAGAAGCGGCGCGCCAGGGCCTGCAGCTGACCTTCCTGCACTGGGGCCTGCACGGCTGGGCGATCTATGCCCTGGTTGGCCTGGCAGTCGGCTACTTCGCCTATCGGCATAACCAGCCGCTGGCCTTGCGTTCGGCGCTGTACCCATTGATGGGCGAGCGCTGGGTCAAGGGCAGCGCCGGCCATGCGGTGGACATTTTCGGCATGTTCGTGACCCTGCTGGGGCTGGTGACCAACCTCGGTATTGGCTCGATGCAGGTTGCCTCGGGGCTTGAGTACCTGTTCGGCATGGCGCACAGCAACACTAACCTGCTGATCGTCATTCTGGTCATGGCGACGGTGGCGACGGTGGCCGCGGTATCGGGTGTGGAAAACGGCATCCGCCGCCTGTCCAACTTGAATATCGTGCTGTTCAGCGGCCTGCTGATCTTCGTCCTGCTGGCCGGCGATACCCTGCACCTGCTCAACGGCTTTGTGCAGAACACCGGCGACTACCTCAACGGCATCGTGCTGAAGACCTTTGACCTGTATGTGTACGAGAACGAAGCGGGCAAGTCCGAGCGCTGGTTGGGCCTGTGGACCGTGTTCTACTGGGCCTGGTGGATTTCCTGGGGGCCGTTCGTGGGCATGTTCATCGCCCGTATCTCCAAGGGCCGCACCGTGCGCGAGCTGGTTGCCGGGGTGCTGCTGATCCCGCTGGGCTTTACCTTGGCCTGGCTGTCGATCTTCGGCAACACCGCACTGGACCTGGTGATGAACCATGGTGCGGTGGAGCTGGGCAAGACGGCGCTTGAGCAGCCATCGATGTCGATCTACCAACTGCTGGAATACTTCCCGGCAGCCAAGATCGTCATCGGGGTGGCGGTGTTCGTCGGCTTCGTGCTGTTCCTGACCCCGGCCGACTCCGGCGCGGTGATGATGGCCAACCTGTCGTGCAAGGGCGGCCAGGTCGACGAGGACGCGCCGCACTGGATGGTGGTGTTCTGGTCGGTGGTAATCACCCTGGTAACCATTGGCCTGCTGCTGGCCGGCAACTTCGCCGCCATGCAGACCATGGTCGTGCTCGCAGGGCTGCCGTTCTCGGTGGTGCTGGTGCTGTTCATGTTCGGCTTGTACAAGGCCATGAAGCAGGACGCGCAACTGGAGCAGGAGCGGGCCGAGCTGGCCGCGCGCGGCCGTCGCGGTTTCAGCGAGCGGCTCAGTGCGATGGAGTTGCAGCCGACCCAGGCGGTGGTTCAGCGCTTCATGGACAAACACGTCAGTCCGGCCCTCAAGGACGCCGCAGCGCAGCTGCAGGCGCAGGGTTTCGAGGTCGAGACCCGCTTAGGCCAGTCGCGCAATATGATGGGCCTGCGGGTGATGATGGAAGAGGGCAACCCGTTCGTCTACGAGGTCAGCCTGGACGGCTACCTGGCGGCGCCCAACGAGGCACAGGTGCAAGGCGAGGCCGATGTGCGCCAACGCTATTATCGCGCCGAGGTCTATCTGCACGATGGTAGTCAGGAGTACGACCTGATGGGCTTCTTGCCGGAGCAGATCGTTCGCGACGTGCTTGATCAGTTCGAGAGCCATCGCCAGGTGCTGGGGCGCGTGTACAGCTAGGACACGTGCGCAGCTTTGCTTGAAACAGGCCTTGTCCATTGGACAGGGCCTGTTTCGTTATTGCGCCAACTGCCTGGTGGCGCAGTGTCGACCCCAGCAATAACTAACACCGGAGCACCCTCCACTACGCGTTAGGTTGAGCCCTTTCTCCTCAGGAAAGTGCCGCCATGCCCAGCAACCCATCCGCAACAGCCTCTGATTTCCACGCCAGCGTAGCTGCTCAATTCGCCAACCGCCCTGGCCTGCGCCAGATCGCGGCTGAGCGGATCATGCAGCTCTTGATCGAACACCATCCCATTCTCAAGACTGCCAGACCTGACATGCATTCAGCTGAAGGGCTGATGCTGATGACACCTGGACTTCCTCTCCGACCGCTGGTCGACCTGGTGCTGCAAGCGCTGATTGACGGCAAGTTGCTGGACTTGTCGCCGGTAGACAACGTTGCCCAGTACTTCTGCCTGGAACCGGGTAGGCGCTTTTATGCGATCGAAGACTCCATGACCACCGGCGAGGGCGATGTCATAAAGCCTGAGCGGCTGCAGACAGCCTTCGATGAACTGGTCAGGCAGTTGCCAGATGACTTCTGTCAGGCCCAGGTCGACTATTGGGCGACTGGCAGCATGGGCGTCGACCACCTGAGCTGGCTGCAGCAACTGCTCAAATCGGCGCTACTCTGCAACTTGCCCTGGCAGGTGTTGGATGAACAGCAGGCGCAGTGCGTGCGCGAGCTGCTGGCACGCGGCAATGTGCCGTCCGGTGTGTATCTGGTGCAGGTCGAACTGGACATTGGCGGGGCTACCTTCAGCGAGACATTGCCAAACCTGCTGATTCAGGCGCAATGGGACGAGCGCGAGTGCCTTCTGTGGTGCGCGCCCTCGGGGATCATCCGTGCATTCGACTCGTTCGACGAGTTTGCTGCTGCGCTTGCCGACGAGCTCGGCGTGCGTTACCGCTTCGAGGCCATGACTTGGCACCGCTTTGCGTTGGAGGGCGACTGCTTTGTGCAGCAGGCGGCAATGTTGCTGGATATTCTCCTGGCGACGCTGTCGCGGCTGCGCCCCGCCTTGCTGGCAGATGTCGGCGCGCTTGAGCAGGCATATGCCTCGCTGAGCGACCCTGCCAGCTTCTTCATCCCGGCCTATTCCAACGTTGGCAGTACCAAACTGATCCTGCCTCCAGGACTGAATAGAGCGTCTTCCGAGGACAGCTTTGCCTACCAGTGTGGCCTGTTCGAGCTGGCCTTGGCGCAGGCTGACTCCGACGGTATCCCTGCACTTGATGGCATTCTTGACCTGCATGGCTACGCCAGCCAGCGTTTGCGTGAGCAGATGTTGAGTGATCATCCGATCGACGCCAACTACTTTGCGGATGACCTGTTGCTGACCCTGAGCGTGGCCAGGGGAGTGCCCGGCGGTGCGGGCGCGGGTGTTGGCGGCGGGGTGGTTGAAACGCGCAAGGTTTCGCTTACCCAGCTTGCCGTAGGCAATTTGAGCTCACTGGCCGGAGCTACCGTGACGGCGATCGAGCATCGGGACGATCAACTGATCATGGACTGGATGAACGTCGAGTACGTCAAGGCACTTATCCAGCGTGTCGACATCGGTGCTCATTATCCGGTGTATGTCGCTGACCGTCTGGATGAGCCGGCCCAGCGTGAGCTGCGCGTCAGTCGTTTCGCTCGTGAATGGCGTTGTTCTTTCCTGTTCAGTGCCTTGCAGGCAAAACTGGCAGGTAGCCTGAGTGAGGCCGCGCTGCAAGCCGTGGTCAATTACTGCCGGGGGCTGGATGACAAGCAGTTGCCAGGCAGCATGTTGATGCCACTTGCATTTCGGCGCGAGCCCAGCAGTGAGCACTACGACCTGGTGCGTGGAATGTATGTGCTGTTTTGCGTCGAGCCTGCCGTGGTTGTGCTATATCGGCCGTTGTATGCATCGCGCTCGGTATGCGAGTTTGCCAGTCTGGATGCGATGATGCAGGCGATTCGTTCCGATACGGCCTTGCAGCAGGACATCCTTGAGTGGATCCTGCCACAGGCTCGAAGCGTGTATGCGCACGGCGGATTTACCGAGCCGCATCTGGGTGTGCCGATCGTCGATTCCTCGCTCCTGCCCGAGCGCGTGCAACCGCCTGCGTTCTGGCCGGAGTTTTGGCGCGTTGATGTCGACGCAAATATGTATGCAGCAAACCGCGACCTGCTGGTGGAGCTGGCTGACCGGCAGAGTGTGTCGAATGCCGAGAGCCGTTGGGCCATTCTGTGTGAAGGTGCCTGGTTGCTGTTCGACCTGATTACCTTGCAACTGCGCGGGCCGGTGGCAGTGGTGGCCTGGATGGTGCAACTGGCCAAGAGCATCGACAATGACCTCACCGCGTTGGCTAAAGCTAGTGCCTTCGGGCGCTCAGCGGCGGTTGTCGACCTGATCCTCAATGCCGGCATGGCGCTGCTGCATGCGCGGTTGCCGCAGTTGCAGGAGCCCGTCCCCGTAGAGCAACCGCCGCTGGATCTGTTGCGCGGGCCGACAATCGCAGGCAACGGTGCATCCACGGCGATGACTCGCCCAGTCCAAGGCAAGGTCTACCTGCCTGGCGAGGTGCTCAACAAGGCCAGCGTGAACCTGGACTTTTCCTTCAGTGGAGGGCAGGGCTTCAATGTCCTGCCTCCTCAACGGCGGCAGGCCTTGCTGGCGATGCGCAGTGCTGTATCGCTCAACGGCATCCAGCCGCTCAGTGCTGGCCCTGAACAAGGCTTGTATATCAAGGATGGGCAGCATTACGTGTCGCTGCGCGGGGACACCTACGCGGTGGCGCTCAGCGCCGAAGGCGCACGTATTGAAGGCCGGGACGGCGCCGTCGGGCCGTGGCTGCTGCGCGAGTTCGGAGCGTGGCGTATCGATGCTCGGCTGCGCTTGGATGGCGGTATGCCGCGTAATCGCGTTCAGCGCCTGCAGGAAACCAAGAAGCAGCAGCTTGCTCTACTCAAGGATCAGGAGAGTGCGCTGGTCGTGGACAGCGAACCACGGCGGCGAGACCTAGAAAAATATATCAGGCAAGAGTTCGAGAACAAGGCGTTGATCCTTGATTTGGAACAGGAGGCATCACTGGACAGCGTTCAAGTAAGCAAGTTGGCGCTGCTCAGGAGCCTTCAGAAGCGCTACAGCGAGCGTGTTGCCGGTGGCTATAAACGATTGATCGAGGTAGACCGCAAGCATGATCGTATTCTGACCGAGATCACTGCCGTCAGGTCCGTTGACCCCGTGCTGGATCAGGTGCTGGACGGACAGCGCAGCGATATTCGGCACAGCCTGGTCGAGAACTGCGCGCAGTACTACAACCGTCTGGCGGACATGATCAACGACGAAGACATTGAGGAGCAAAGGGAGCAGCTGTTGGTCCTCCCGGAAACCGAGGCCGAAATCCAGCACTATCGGGACTTCACCAAGGCGCTTGAGGGCGTGCAGATGTGGGAGCAGGAGTTGATCGAACTGTCCGGGCCGTTCGACGCCCTGCTCGAGGAAACGCTAAAGGACAGCACGATTCATTTCAAATCCGAGGAAGGCGGCAGAGACACCAAGGCTCAGATGCTCAATCGGATCATCGAGGCAAGGCGAGCGAACGCGGTAGACCTTGAATTCCGTATGCTGCAGGACCTTGCCGAGCTTAGTCTGGATCGCCTTGGTGGGGCAGACGAAGCGACCTTGAACGAGTACCAGAACTATCTCAACGGCCCTGCGTTGGCCAGTGCTGGCGCTGCGCACGCCGAGCTGGCGGGTGCGGACCTCGCGCTGAGCGAGCGCCTGGAAGTCCTGAACGGTGTAATGGATGCCTACGAGGAAGCAGCAGGTATGGCCGATTACTTGCTGAGCGTGGGCAAGAAAGTCATCCGAGCGGACAAGCTGCGGCTATACCAGCAGACGCTCGGCAAACTCAAGGATTCGGTCAGGATCGAGATTGCCAGCGACCTGCGTGAACTTGAGCTGGCGGATGTACCGAGGGTGCGTACGCCTCTCTATGCAAAGCGTGGCGGCATACGTCGAGTGGTCCGCACGCACCGTGGCCGAAGCGTTGTGGGAGAGGAGGTGCAGGTCGATGGCGAGTCGGTTATCCAGCAAAGAGATTCCTACTCCAAGGTTTTGAAAACTTTCAGACGCCAGAACAGTGCGTGGGTCGAAGACGCCGAGTCCAACCCGCTCGACAGAGCGTCCCCATCGACGCAAGGGCTTGCCAGTGTCCGCCGACGCGGGCGCACGCTGTTGGGCGAGATGGATTCGGTGGTCAAGATCGCTCGGCGCTATGTTTCATCTGACGAGCCGTTGGGCTTGAGCACGGTATTGGAGCTGCACCGCGAAAAACTCAGAGAGGTGCTCGCAGCACTGCCTCGCAGCGAAGGCGATGCAGCGTTGTATGAAGATCTTGAAACGGGCATCGAGTCATTGCAGGCGACCCAGGATGACTTGCTCAGATCGATCTACTTCAATACCACTCACCCAACGGCACGAGCGCTCAAGTACCTGCACGAGCAGAAACAACTGACTATTGTACGCACCGTCAAACGCAGACCGCTGCCCCGCAACGACTACCTGGATATCTATGAAATCAAGCGGCTGGCCGTGTCCGGACATGGTCGAGGCATTGGCTTGTGGGAGGCGCATTTCCACTACGCCAGCGAGGGCGCAGCTGACCTTGATTTTGTCGCCGGGCACCTAAAAACCTGGGCGCAGCGCGCGTTGGGCCGCGACGCTCAATTACGTGCAGCGCAGAACAGTGAGGTGTTGGAGATCTACCGCAGCAAGCTGACCAAGGCCGATGTGCTCGGCATCATCCCGTTCGAGTAGGCTTCAGCGATTGCTGTAGCGGCCTTGCTTGCCATGTGCAGGCATGGCCAGATTGCTGCGCACGGCGATCATCTGGCGCAGCTCTATCAGTTCGATGCCCTGGCTCTTGAGCCGGGGCATTTCTCTTTCCAGAACCTCCAGCGTTTGTGCGTAGGGGTGGCCAATCAGCACAGCTGAGCCCTGCCTGCGGGCCAGCTCGACGCCTTCACGCAACTGAGCGGTGATGGCTTCGCTGGTGCGCACGTCGTCCAGAAATACATCCCGTGACACGTGTGCAAGGCAGTCTTCCTGCGCCTTGGCGGCAGCCACGGTAGCGGCACTGGTGCGGCTGTCGACGAAGAACAGGTCACGGCGCTGCAACTCAGCCATCAACCAGGCCATGGCAGTTGGCTCAGCGGTCATGCGGCTGCCCATATGATTGTTCACGCCTGCGGCAAACGGCACCTTGAGCAGCGCTGCGTCAAGGCGCCGGGCGAGCTCTTCGGTCGGTAGGCCAGGGTGCCAGGCATATGGGCCGGTGGCCGGGTCCATCGGCATGTGCAGGATTACCGTCTTGCCGGCTTTATGGGCCTGACGGGCGAAGTCACTGGCGTGCGGGGTATCAGGCATCACCGCCATGGTCACCGGGCCGGGCAGGGCAAGGGTGCGCTGGTCGCGCTCGATGCTCTGGCCAAGGTCGTCGATGATGATGCTCATGTAAGCCTTGGCCGGCGCCGCATGGGCGGCGCCGGTCAGCAGGCAGAACAAGGTCAACAGCAGATAACGCATCAGCGGATCATTCGCCCTTGGTGATGTTCAGGCCTTTGAGCAGGCTCAGTGCCTGGCTCAGCTGGAAGTCATCATCCTGCGGGCGCTCTTTGCGCTTGCTGCTGCCGGTCGGTCGGTCGGCGCCGCCGTTGCCGTTACCGAGGTGGCCTTGCAGGTCGGCTTCCTTGAAGTTCTCGGTGTCGGCCTCGGCAGTGAGCTTGGCCTGGCGCACTTCGATATCGGGGACGATGCCCTGGGCCTGGATCGAGCGGCCGTTGGGGGTGAAGTACAGCGCGGTGGTAAGCTTCAGGGCGCGGTCGTTGGCCAGCGGCAGCACGGTCTGCACCGAGCCTTTGCCGAAGCTGTCGGTGCCCATCAGCACACCGCGCTTCTGGTCTTGCAGGGCACCGGCGACGATCTCCGAAGCCGAGGCGCTGCCGCCGTTGATCAGCACCACCAGCGGTACGCCTTCACTGGCGTCGGCCGGGTCGGCCGAGAAGCGCAGCTCGGAGTTGGCGATGCGGCCTTTGGTGTAGACGATCAAGCCTTTGGTCAGGAAGTGGTCGGCCACTTCGACCGCCGACTGCAACACGCCGCCGGGGTTGTTGCGCAGGTCGAGCACGACCCCGCGCAGCTTCTTGCCGTTGTCCTTGCGCAGCTTGGCCAGGGCCTTGCCGACTTCTTCGCCGGTCTTGACCTGGAACTGGGTGATGCGGATATAGCCGTAGCCGCTTTCCAGCAGCTGGCTCTTGACGCTCTTGACCTGAATGACCGCACGGGCGAGGGTCACGTCAAACGGCGTGCCGCCATCGCGGACCAGGGTCAGGGTGATCTTGTCGCCGATCTTGCCGCGCATCTTGTCGACCGCTTCGGTCATGCTCTGGCCACGGGTCGGCGCGCCATTGATCTTGACGATCAGGTCGCCGGCTTCGATGCCGGCACGCGAGGCCGGGGTGTCGTCGATGGGCGAGACAACTTTGACGAAACCGTCTTCCATGCCCACTTCGATGCCCAGGCCGCCGAACTCGCCGCTGGTGCTTTCCTGCAGTTCCTGGAAGTCTTCCGGGCCGAGGTAGGCCGAGTGCGGGTCAAGGTTGCTGAGCATGCCCTTGATGGCGTTCTCCAGCAGGGTCTTGTCGTCCACCGGTTCGACATATGCCGCTTTGATGCGGTCCATGACTTCGGCAAAAGTGCGCAGCTCTTCCAGCGGCAGCGGCGACTTCGCCGTGGCCTCGGGAGCTGGCGTTGCGGCTGGCTTGGCCGGCTCGGCGGCATGGGCCAGGGGCGCGCCGATCGCCAGGGCGACGGTCAGGGCCAGTTGGGTGAGGCGAGGCGAGTGCAGCATGTCGAACGAACTCCTGATCCTGTTGGCGCTCCCGCAGGAGCCTCGGTGCAGCCACCGTAAATAAGTTGAAATGCCTAGCCACGGCACCATTGCGCCGGGTCGCTCGGGCGGCCCTGCTGACGAATGGCAAAGTACAGACCTGCGCTTTCCTGGCCACCGCTGTCGCCCACGGTGGATATGGCTTCCCCAGCCTTGACCACATCACCGGCGCTCTTGAGCAGGCGTTGATTGTGGCCATACAAGCTCAGATAGCCATTACCATGGTCGAGAATGACCAGAAGTCCAGCCCCACGCAACCAATCGGCAAATACCACTCGGCCGCCGTGCACTGCGCGAACCTGGGTGCCACTGCTGGCGCTGATCATCACACCATCCCATTTGGCGCGGGCATCACCACCACGGGCATCACCGAAGCGTGCCAGCAATCGACCATTGACTGGCCATGGAAGTTTGCCCCGCGCTGCAGAAAACGCACCGCCATAGCTGGCGCCATCGCCGGAAACCATCGGGCCGAGGGTGGTCAGGGCCTTTTTCGGTGGCTCGGCCGGCGCCTCGGTTGGGGCCTGGCGTGCGGCCAAGGCCTCCTGCTGGCGGCGTTGTTCGGCTTCACGCTGAGCGATCAGGGCTTTTTGCCGCGCCTCTTCAGCTTCGCGGGCCTGGCGCGCGAGGGTTTCTTCGATGGTCTTGAGCACCTTGCCCAGCTCGGCCTGGTCCTGCTCGCGGGCTTGCAGCTTCTGGTCGCGCTGCTTCAAGTCGCTGTTGAGCTTGGCCAATACCGCCTTGCGCTTGTCGCGCTCGGCTTCGAGCTCCTGCCGGCGGCTGTCGAGGTTGCCGCTCTGGGCGAGCAACTGCGCCTGCTGGCTGGCAATGTCCTTCTCGACATTGGCCAACTGACGCAGGGTCTCGTTGAACACGCGCAACTGCTCCATACGCGCCTTGCTCAGGTAATCGTAATAGGTGAGGGTGCGGGCAAATTTCTCTGGGTTCTGCTGGTTGAGCAGCAGTTTCAGGTATTCCTCGCGGCCGTTGTTCTGATAAGCCGAGCGGGCCTGACTGGCAATCAGGCCTTGTTGTTCAGTGCGGGCGGACTGGAGTTTTTTTTTCTCGGTATCAAGGCGCTCCAGTTCGCCCTCGGTCTTTTTTAGTTCTTGCTGCAGGGCCTCCACCTGCTTTTCCAGGTTACCGATGTCGGTTTCGGTGCTCTTCAGGTCTTTTTGCACACCGGACTTTTCTTCCTGGAGCTTGCCCAGCATCTTCTTGAGCTCGGCGATGTCCTGGCGGGTGGCATCCAGTTGTTGCTGGGTCTGTGCGCGCTCATCGGCAAAGGCCGGGCTGAGCAGGCATGACAGGGCGAGAAGGATCAGGGCGCGGAACATGGAGTGGGCGTACCAGGGATGGAGACTGGCCTAGTATGCCCGCCTGGGCCTGCAAACAAAACGCCCCGCGGCATCTGCAGCGGGGCGTTTGTCTGGAAACAGCGGTGTAGCGGGCGGTTTATTCGACCAGAATCGAAGTCCCGGTCATTTCTGCCGGGATTTCCAGGCCGAGCAAGGTCAGCATGGTCGGTGCTACATCGGCCAGCACGCCGCCTTTACGCACCTTGAGCTGGCGCTTGCCGACATAGATGAACGGCACGGGCTCGGTGGTGTGCGCGGTATGCGCCTGGCCGGTGCTCTCGTCTTCCATCTGCTCGACGTTGCCGTGGTCGGCGGTGATCAGTGCTTCGCCTCCGACTTTGTCCAGGGCATCGACAATGCGCCCGACGCAGGTGTCGAGCGCCTCGACGGCTTTGACCGCAGCGGCAAATACGCCGGTATGGCCGACCATGTCGCCGTTGGCGTAGTTGACCACGATCACGTCGTAGCGCTGCTGCTCGATCGCTTCGACGATGCGGTCGGTGACCTCAGGCGCGTTCATCTCGGGCTGCAGGTCATAGGTCGCAACCTTGGGCGACGGGATGAGAATACGTTCTTCGCCTTCGAACGGCTCTTCGCGGCCACCGGAGAAGAAGAAGGTGACGTGAGCGTACTTCTCGGTTTCGGCAATCCGCAGTTGGGTCTTGCCGTTTTTTGCCAGGTATTCGCCAAGCACGTTGTCCAGGCTGGCCGGGGCGAAGGCTGCCGGCGCGGGGATCTTCGCCGAGTACTGGGTCAGGCCGATGAAGGCTGCCACTTTTGGCTGGCGGGTGCGGGCAAACTCGTTGAAGTCAGGCTCGACGAACACCCGCGACAGTTCGCGGGCGCGGTCGGCACGGAAGTTCATGAAGATCACCGCATCGCCATCTTCGACAGTGACCGCTTCGCCAATCCGCGTGGCCTTGACGAATTCATCGCTCTCGCCGCGCGCGTAGGCGGCCTCAAGCCCTTCCACAGCGGTAGCCGCAGTGTGGTCGGCACTGGAGTCGACGATCAGGTTGTAGGCCGCGGCGACGCGGTCCCAGCGGTTGTCCCGGTCCATCGCAAAGTAGCGGCCGATGATGCTGGCGATGCGGCCCTTGCCCAGTTTGGCGAACGCTGCGTCGACCAGTTCGAGCGACGACTGCGCGCTGCGTGGCGGCGTGTCTCGGCCATCGAGAAACGCGTGCAGGTAGATCTTCTCGGCGCCGCGCTGCGCGGCCAGTTCGGCCATGGCGATCAGGTGATCCTGGTGGCTGTGTACGCCACCGTCGGAGAGCAGGCCGAGGATGTGCACGGCCTTACCGGCGCCGACAGCCTTGTCTACTGCATCGCAGAGCACCGGATTGGTGAAGAACTCGCCATCGCGGATGGCCTTGGTCACCCGGGTGAAGTCCTGGTACACCACGCGGCCAGCGCCGAGGTTCATGTGGCCGACTTCGGAGTTGCCCATCTGCCCGTCAGGCAGGCCGACGTCCATGCCCGAACCCGAGATCAAGCCGTTCGGCTGGGTAGCGCAAAGGCGATCGTAGACCGGCGTCTGCGCGGCAAGGATGGCGTTGTATTCGACGTGTTCGCTGTGCCCGAAACCATCAAGGATGATCAGGACCAGAGGCTTGGGGGTGTTCGTCATCAATCGCACTCACGGTTGCCAGAAGATGATAAAGACCCGATTTTAGGGCAAATGCGCCACCCCAGGCGAAAATTCATCGTGTTTGCCGACTGGCGCTGCAACGTTTGCAGATGAATGCTGCACGCCTGCCCGGCGGGCGGGCTTTGGTGGGCCTTGGCTGCTGTGTATACTGGCCGACATTTTCAATCGCGTGGAACACACCTGATGGTTGCTAACCTGATTACATTTGCCACAAACCACTTCATTCTGGTGGCGATTTTCTTTGTTCTGCTGATCCTGCTGTTGCTCAACGAAATCCGTCGTGGCGGCCAGAGCCTGAGCAACGGCCAGCTGACTGCACTGGTCAACGCCGACAAAGGCGTGGTGCTCGACATCCGCACCAGCAAGGAATTCGCGGCCGGCCACATCGTTGGCGCCCTGAACATCCCGCAAGACAAGCTCGCCAGCCGTATGGCCGAGCTGGAAAAGCATAAAGACAAGACCCTGATCGTGGTCGACAGCATGGGTCAGCAATCCGGTACCCATTGCCGTGAACTGCTCAAAGCTGGTTACACCGCGGCCAAGCTCAGCGGTGGCATTTCCAGCTGGAAAGCCGATAACCTGCCCCTGGTGAAGTGATATGAAGCCCGTCATCGTCTATTCCAGCGACTACTGCCCGTTCTGCATCCGCGCCAAGCAACTGCTGCAAAGCAAAGGCGTGCCGTTCGAGGAAATCAAGGTCGACGGCAAGCCCCAGGTTCGCGCCGAAATGAGCCAGAAGGCCGGCCGTACCTCGGTACCGCAGATCTGGATCGGCAGCACCCACGTCGGTGGTTGCGATGACTTGTACGCCCTCGAGCGCGCGGGCAAGCTCGACAGCCTCCTCGCGGCCTGAGTCACACCGCATTCAACCCATTAGGATTAGGATCAGCCATGACTGAGCAACAGAACAACGGCGCTGCCACTGACGACAACGCAGCACAATTCTCCATGCAGCGTATCTACGTGCGCGATCTGTCTTTCGAAGCACCGAAGAGCCCGCAGATCTTCCGTCAGCAGTGGGAGCCGGCTGTTTCGCTGGACCTCAACACCCGTCAGAAAGCCCTCGAAGGCGACTTCCATGAAGTCGTGCTGACCCTGTCGGTGACCGTCAAGAACGGTGACGAGGTGGCTTTCATCGCGGAAGTGCAGCAGGCCGGTATCTTCCTGATCAAGAACCTTGACCCGGCTTCCATGAGCCACACCCTCGGCGCGTTCTGCCCGAACATCCTGTTCCCGTACGCTCGCGAAACCCTGGACAGCCTGGTAACCCGCGGCTCGTTCCCGGCGCTGATGCTGTCGCCAGTGAACTTCGACGCCCTGTACGCGCAGGAAATGGAGCGCATGCAGGCCGCTAGCGAAGCACCGTCGCTGCAATAAGCACGGCTGCCAGACCGAGAAAAGCGCCCTGTTGGGCGCTTTTTTTGTGGCTCAGAGAAAGCCCTGCTGGCGCCAGGCTTCATACACCGTCACTGCCACGGTGTTGGACAGGTTCAGGCTGCGGCAGCCCGGGCGCATCGGCAGGCGCAGCTTCTGCTCGGCGGGCAGGGCGTCGAGTACTTCGGCCGGCAGGCCGCGGCTTTCCGGGCCGAACAGGAAGGCATCGCCTGGTTGGTAGGCAACCTCGTGAAACGGGTGCGAGCCCTTGGTGGTGAAGGCGAACAGACGCGGCTGGCCGAGGCTTTCCAGGCACGCCGCCAGGCTCTCGTGGCGCTTGAGCGTGGCATACTCGTGGTAGTCCAGCCCGGCCCGGCGCAGGCGCTTGTCGTCCAGCTCAAAGCTGATCGGCTCGATCAGGTGCAAGGCGCAGCCGCTGTTGGCACACAGGCGGATGATATTGCCGGTATTCGGCGGAATTTCTGGTTGAAAAAGGATGACGTGAAACATGCACGGCTCCAAGCGTGAAGATGACGAGCATTCTACCCTCGAACCGGATCAGCGTTCGAAAGCGTTCCCGCGGGTAATGCTGTCGCTGGCCATCGTCGGGGTGATGGTCGGCTTGATGATCGGCCGCCTGACCACGCCTGAAGAGCGTGTGCTGGAGCAGATCGGAGTTGTGCAGGGCGGGCTTGACCTGTGGTTCAACGAAGAGCCAAAGCTGCATGGCGAGAACGTCGAAGGTACGGTGGCGATTGTGTTCGAAGCGAAGGGCAAGGCGCAGCGCGGGCAACTGATGCTGGAGGAGAAGCCGGTCGGCTGGCGTTTGCAGAACAGCGACAAGGGCTTGCTGCTGACGGTGGTGGCCGCGCGCCCCCTGCAGGGCGAATGGAGCGCTGCAGAGGACGCGGGACGTTGGCGTGTGCAGGTGAGGCTGCACGAATAAAAGAGGGGATTCCCGGCCTGCCTGTACCGAGGTCCCCAGAACTTGCTCGACTTGCGAATAAAATAGGGGTCACCCGGCCTGCCTGTACCAGGGCCCCCGAAACTGGTTGTGCAATAGCTATTGCAGGGGGCGTGCCAGGTTTTTTAAACGCTGTGTTTGTTAGGGTTTGCGGGTGATTAGGCCGGGATTTGATGTCGTTTGTGCCTTGCTGCGGTGCGTTGGGCACGATCTCGGTGCATGGTACAGACTGCGCCGATCCGCAACCGAGCGCGGTCCCTGTAGGAGCGGCCTTGCCGGGGCGCCGGACCGGTCGGAAAGGCCAGCGAAGCTGGCCCGGCGTGTAGGGCGTCAAGCGTGGATCAATGATCGTCGCCGTCATCCTCATCGCCGCCGTCGATCTTCATCCCCAGTTCTTTGATCTTGCGGGTCAGGGTGTTACGCCCCCAACCCAGCAACACCGCAGCATCACGCCGACGCCCGGCGGTATGCTTGAGTGCGGTCTCGATCATGATCCGCTCGAAACTCGGCACCGCGCTGTCGAGCAGGTTGGACTGCCCCCGCGCCAACGCCTGATCCGCCCACTGGCGCAGTGCCTGCTCCCAGTTGGTCACCGGCGCAGCATCCTGCGGCAGGTTGAGCAGCTCCGGCGGCAGGTCACCCACCAGCACTTCGCGGCTAGAGGCCATTACCGTGATCCAGCGGCAGGTGTTCTCCAGCTGGCGCACGTTGCCCGGCCACGGCAGGTTGCGCATGAACTCTTCGGTCTCCGGCTTGAGCAGCTTTGGCTCGACCGACAGCTCTTGCGCCGCTCGGCCGAGGAAGTGCCTGGCGAGGGTGGGGATATCCTCACGGCGGTCGGACAGTCGCGGAATATGGATGCGGATCACGTTCAGGCGGTGGAACAAGTCCTCACGGAATTTGCCCGCCTGGACCAGGGTTTCCAGGTTCTGGTGCGTTGCGGCGATGATGCGTACATCGACCTTGACCGGGATATGCCCGCCCACGCGGTAGAACTCACCGTCAGCCAATACCCGCAGCAGGCGGGTCTGGGTGTCGGCTGGCATGTCGCCGATTTCGTCGAGGAACAACGTGCCGCCATCGGCCTGCTCGAAGCGGCCACGGCGCAGGTTGGCAGCGCCGGTGAACGCGCCCTTCTCATGGCCGAACAGCTCTGACTCCATCAGATCCTTGGGGATCGCCGCCATGTTCAACGCAATGAACGGCGAAGCAGCCCTTGGGCTGTGACGGTGCAGGGCGTGGGCAACCAACTCTTTACCGGTACCCGACTCACCGTTGATCAACACGGTGATGTTGGAGTGGCTGAGGCGGCCGATGGCGCGGAATACTTCCTGCATCGCCGGCGCCTCGCCAATGATCTCCGGCGTACGCGTCAGCGTCGGCGCCACATGCAGGCCTTGCTGCTCCTGAGCATGTTGGTTGGCCCGCTTGACCAGCGAGACCGCCTCGTCAACGTCGAACGGCTTGGGCAGGTACTCGAAAGCGCCGCCTTGATAGGAGGCAACCGCACTGTCCAGGTCCGAATGCGCGGTCATGATGATCACCGGCAAGCGCGGATGTTGTTCGCGAATCTGCGCCAGCAGGTCCAGGCCGCTGGCGCCAGGCATGCGGATGTCGGAAATGATCACGTCCGGCTGCTGCCGGGCCAGGCGACCCATGACTCCGTCAGCGCTGTCGAAGCTCTGGGTGGTCATGCCCTCCTGTTGCAGGGCTTTTTCCAGGACCCAGCGGATGGAGCGATCATCGTCGACGATCCACACGGTTTCACTTCGGCTCATGGGGCAGTGGCTCCTTGTTCCAGAGGCAGGAAGATCGAGAAGGTGGTGTGGCCGGCATGGCTCTCACACTCGATCAGGCCCTGGTGCTGGCTGATGATGTTCTGGGTAATGGCCAGGCCGAGGCCGGTACCGTCCGGGCGCCCGCTGACCATGGGATAGAAGAGGGTGTCCTGCAGTTCCGCTGGGATGCCGGGGCCGTTGTCGGTGATCTCGACGCGGGCTACCAGGCGATGACGGATGTGACCAATGGTGAACTGGCGCACGGCGCGGCTGCGCAGGCTGATGCGGCCCAGGCGCAATTCGTTCTGGCTGCTGATCGCCTGCATTGCGTTACGCACGATGTTAAGTACGGCCTGGATCATCTGCTCGCGGTCGATCAATACGTCCGGCAGGCTTGGATCGTAATCACGCACCAAAGTGATGCAGCCTTGGCTTTCGGCCTCGACCAGGCTGCATACGCGCTCCAGCACTTCGTGAATGTTGGTCATCGCCAGCGACGGCAGTTTGTTCGAGCCGAGCATGCGGTCGACCAGGTTACGCAGGCGGTCGGCTTCTTCGATGATCACGTTGGTGTAATCGCGCAGGCCGTCGTTGGGCAGCTCGCGGGCGAGCAATTGCGCCGCGCCACGAATGCCGCCCAGCGGATTCTTTATTTCATGGGCGAGGCCACGCACCAGCATCTTGGTGGTTTCCTGCTTGGACAGCTGGGCCTCTTCCTTGGTGATACGCAACAGCCGGTCACGCGGGTGCACCTCGAGCAGCAGCAAGGTCTGGCCTTGATGCAGGATCGGCGTAACCGCGTAATCGACGGTGATGCTTTGCCCGGTCAGCGAGGTCAGTTGCGCCTCGCGCTTGGTGAACGGGTGCGCCTGTTCAACGGCCTGGCGCAGCGAGTTGAGCGCCTCGGTCGACTCGGTGAACAGCTCGCTGATGAACTGCCCATGACTGCGCTGACCGCTGACCGCCAGCAGCATCTCTGCGGCCGGATTCATGTACTCCAGGCGCAGTTCGGCATTGAGCAGCAGGGTCGCTGTGGTCAGGTTGTCCAGGAGTAGACGGTGCTGCGCATCGCTGATGGTCATGGGGCGTCGTCGACCTCTTTTGGCACATGGGTCGCCCTTGGCTGAGCCAGGAGCGGGCGCGCTGGTGATCCGCGTGATGGTTTGAAAATGCAAGAAACAAACCAAGGCTCCGAAAAGAAGCGCAATTACCGGAAAAAGCCCTGTTCATGCGCTATTGCAGGCCAAAAACTATCGATGAAACGATTCACTTGAACCATATTGGGCTGCATGGCAGAGCAGTAGGCCCCGCCACGCACCAATATAGAGCATCTTGGTCGCGTGCTCAGTCGCAGAGCTGTCCGGTGGCGCGGATCATGCCGGCACGGTGCAGTGCATCGCCTTGGCGTTGCGCCAATGCCAGGGCCAGCTTGCGCGCGCACTGGCGGCTGCGGGTTTGATCGAAAGACGCCAATTGGTGCAGCAGGTCTGTCTGCAGGCCGTCCAGCCGCGGGCGGATGATGCGTTGCAAGTCATGTCGTGGCAGTGCCGGCGCCGCGCCGGAGAGCTGCCATTGCGACAGCCGCGCATACTGCACCAGCTTGTTGGCCTCTATTTGATCATCAAAGAACGCCGCTGCACGCGCAGGGTCAAGGCCATGGCCAGGCGCCGCGTTGCGCACGGCAGCAATGATGGCTTGTTCGCGCTCGGTTGCCTGGACGGGCTGGGCGTTATCCCATTTATGCAGCGCTACCACATCGGCCACGGCCAGTCGCCGCTCGATCAGGTCAAGCAGGGGTGAGAAGGTGGGATCGTCAGAGGTGGCGCTGCAGCCGCTCAGGCCGAGGGCGCAGGCGATGATAAAGGGGGCAAGGCGCATTGGCAGTCTCCTTTTTAGTGGAGGCTGGAAGTGTGCGGTGATGCTGGGGGTGCGCAAGTCGGACGCTTCTGAAAATCCTGTCTGGCGAAACGGAAAACGGCCTCCCGAGGGAGGCCGTCTTCAGTTGATGCCTAGCGACGACAGGCGTCGCTTACATCAGCAGCTGTAGTACAGCTCGTATTCCAGCGGGTGTACGAAGGTGCGCACCTTGATTTCTTCTTCGCTCTTCAGCTCGATGAAGGCATCGATGAAGTCGTCGGAGAACACGCCGCCCTTGGTCAGGAACGCACGGCCTTTATCCAGCTCTTCCAGAGCTTCTTTCAGGCTGCCGCAGACTTGCGGAATGTCCTTGGCTTCTTCTGGTGGCAGGTCGTAGAGGTTCTTGTCGGCAGCATCGCCTGGGTGAATCTTGTTCTGGATGCCGTCCAGGCCAGCCATCAGCAGGGCTGCGAAGGCCAGGTATGGGTTGGCCGACGGGTCCGGGAAGCGCGCTTCGATACGGCGAGCTTTCGGGCTGCTGACGTAAGGAATACGGATCGAGGCGGAACGGTTACGGGCCGAGTAGGCGAGCATGACCGGTGCTTCGAAACCTGGGACCAGACGCTTGTAGGAGTTGGTCGACGGGTTGGTGAAGCCGTTCAGTGCCTTACCGTGCTTGATGATGCCGCCGATGAAGTACAGGGCGGTATCGGACAGGCCGGCATAGCCTTCGCCAGCGAAGGTGTTCTTGCCGTCTTTCCAGATCGACATGTGCACGTGCATGCCCGAACCGTTGTCACCGTACAGTGGCTTCGGCATGAAGGTAGCGGTGCGGCCGTAAGCGTCGGCAACGTTGTGCACGACGTATTTCAGGGCCTGGACTTCGTCAGCTTTCTTCACCAGGGTGTTGAACTTGACGCCGATTTCGTTCTGACCGGCAGTCGCCACTTCGTGGTGGTGAACTTCAACGATCTGACCCATTTCTTCCAGTGCGTTGCACATGGCAGTACGGATTTCGTGGTCGTGGTCGAACGGAGGTACTGGGAAGTAGCCGCCTTTGACGCCTGGACGGTGGCCTTTGTTGCCGCCTTCGATGTCAGCACCGGTCATCCACGAGCCTTGCTCGGAGAAGATCTTGAACATCGAACCGGAGATGTCGGACTGGAACTTCACTTCGTCGAAGATGAAGAACTCAGGCTCTGGACCGGCGAACACGGTGTCACCCAGGCCAGTGCTCTTGAGGTACTCTTCAGCGCGCTTGGCGATCGCACGTGGGTCGCGATCGTAGCCGAGCATGCTCGACGGGTCGACGATGTCGCAGGTGATGATCAGGGTTGGCTCTTCGGTGAACGGGTCGAGCACAGCGGTATCGTCAACCGGCATCAGGATCATGTCGGAGGCTTCGATGCCTTTCCAGCCGGCAATCGACGAACCGTCGAACATCTTGCCGACTTCAAAGAAGTCTTCGTCCAGACCATCACGCGCCGGCATGGTCACGTGATGCTGAGTGCCTTTGGTGTCCGTGAAACGCAGATCAATCCACTTGACGTCATGATCTTTGATGAGTTGAACCGACTTCGACATGTTGTCCTCCGGAGGGTCTAGAGCGCGGTGGGCCGCTGCCCTGGAAAAAGGGTGTTGCTGGGCGCGGATAGTCGGCCAAGCTTACCTGCCTCACAAGAGAGCAAATTGCATGCCAGTGCCCGAAAATGGCGAGTCTGAGATAAAAGTGGGCGTTCAGGGGCACTTATTGGTAGTGGTCCGAGCAAAAGCGCACCTTTTAGATGCGGAAATTGCCAACTGCGCACCAAATTAGTGCGCATCTTTGCGGGGGCGTTTTCTGGAACCTCTTCGCGGGTAAACCCGCTCCCACAGGGATAGCGGTGGAGTCGGGCATTGCACCATCCTGTGGGAGCGGGTTCACCGGGACGCCGGATCGCCGCTAAAGAGCCGGCACAGGCGCGGCAAAATCAATCTCTTGCACTCATCTCAAACCTTTCTGTTCAAAAGTTGGTCAAATCCTGAGCAATTTCCGCTATAATTCGCGCCCCTCATTTTCGGCAGGCCCTGGGCGCGCTGTTTACCCATGAAACTCATCGTCAAAGTCTTCCCAGAAATCACCATCAAGAGCCGGCCGGTGCGCAAGCGCTTCATCCGTCAGCTCTCGAAGAACATCCGCAACGTGCTCAAGGATATCGACCCTGAGCTGAAGGTTGACGGTGTCTGGGATAATCTCGAAGTGGTCACCCGCATCGAAGACGAGAGGCTTCAGCGCGAGATCATCGACCGGCTGTCGTGCACGCCGGGGATCACCCATTTCCTTCAGGTAGAGGAATACCCGCTGGGCGACTTCGACGATATCGTCGAGAAGTGCAAGGCGCATTACGGCCATCTGCTGGCTGGCAAACGCTTCGCCGTACGCTGCAAGCGTGGCGGCCACCACGACTTCACTTCGATGGATGTCGACCGTTATGTTGGCAGCCAGTTGCGCCAGCAGTGCGGCGCCGCCGGTATCGACCTGAAGAACCCGGAAATCAAGGTGCGGATGGAAATCCGCAATCAGCGCCTTTACGTCATCCACAATCAGCATCAAGGTATCGGCGGTTATCCGTTGGGCGCGTTGGAGCAGACTCTGGTGTTGATGTCCGGTGGTTTCGATTCCACCGTGGCTGCCTACCAGATGATGCGTCGCGGCCTGATGACCCACTTCTGCTTCTTCAACCTCGGCGGCCGTGCCCACGAGTTGGGGGTGATGGAAGTCGCTCACTACCTGTGGAAAAAATACGGCAGCAGCCAGCGCGTGCTGTTCATCAGCGTGCCGTTCGAAGAAGTGGTCGGCGAGATTCTCGGCAAGGTCGACAACAGCTACATGGGCGTCACCCTCAAGCGCATGATGCTGCGCGCAGCGGCCAACATCGCTGACCGCCTGCAGATCGACGCGCTGGTCACCGGTGAGGCGATTTCCCAGGTGTCGAGCCAGACCCTGCCCAACCTGACAGTGATCGACCAGGCCACTGACAAGCTGGTCCTGCGTCCGCTGTTGGCCAGCCACAAACAGGACATCATCGATACCGCTTATCAGATCGGCACAGCCGAGTTTGCCAAGCACATGCCAGAATACTGCGGCGTCATCTCGGTCAACCCGACTACCTGCGCCAAACCGCAGCGGGTTGTATATGAGGAGGCCCAGTTCGATATGCAGATCCTGGAGCGCGCGCTGGAACGTGCTCGCTTCATCTCGATCGACCATGTGATCGACGAACTGAGCCAGGACATTCAGATTGAAGAGGTGGCCGAGGCCACTCCAGGCCAGATCGTCATCGACATTCGTCACCCCGATGCGCAAGAGGATCAACCTCTGGTGATCGACGGTATCGAAGTCCAGACCATGCCTTTCTATGCCATCAACAGCCGCTTCAAGCAGCTCGATGGCAACCGTCAGTACCTACTTTATTGCGACAAGGGCGTCATGAGTCGCCTGCATGCGCATCATCTGCTCAGTGAGGGACATGCCAATGTGCGTGTTTATCGTCCGGCATAAACTGCCAGGGCTGTATGGCGGCAGCATCCGCCATCGCCCTCCCGACCCGCGGGCCCGCTGAGCCTTTTACCTTCATATTGGCCGTCTAGAATGGGCGGCAACCGAATCCTCTGATCGAGATACATTTGTGATCGAAAATCTGCGTAACATCGCCATCATCGCCCACGTTGACCATGGTAAAACCACTCTGGTCGACAAACTCCTGCGTCAGTCGGGCACCCTGGAGCGTAACGAGCTCAATGACGAGCGCGTCATGGACTCCAACGACCAGGAGAAAGAGCGCGGTATTACCATTCTGGCGAAAAACACCGCCATCAACTGGAATGGCTACCACATCAACATCGTCGACACCCCCGGCCACGCCGACTTCGGTGGCGAAGTTGAGCGTGTAATGTCGATGGTCGACTCCGTGCTGCTGCTGGTCGACGCCCAAGACGGCCCTATGCCGCAAACTCGCTTCGTGACCAAAAAGGCATTCGAAGCTGGCCTCAAGCCAATCGTTGTAATCAACAAGGTTGACCGTCCGGGCGCGCGTCCTGATTGGGTTCTGGACCAGATCTTCGATCTGTTCGACAACCTCGGTGCTACCGACGAGCAGCTGGACTTCCAGGTCGTCTACGCCTCGGCCCTGAACGGCATTGCCGGTCTGGACCACACTGCCATGGCCGAAGACATGACCCCGCTGTACCAAGCGGTTGTCGACCACGTTCCACCACCTGCTGTTGACCGTGACGGCCCGTTCCAGATGCAGATCTCCGCTCTGGACTACAACAGCTTCCTCGGTGTTATCGGCGTTGGCCGTATCGCCCGTGGTCGCGTCAAGCCGAACACCCCGGTTGTTGCCATCGATACCGACGGCAAGAAGCGTAACGGCCGTATCCTGAAGCTGATGGGTCACCACGGTCTGCACCGTGTCGACGTTGAAGAAGCTGCCGCCGGCGACATCGTCTGCATCAGCGGTTTCGACGAGCTGTTCATCTCCGACACCCTGTGCGACCCGCTGACCGTCGAGGCGATGAAGCCTCTGACCGTCGACGAGCCAACCGTTTCCATGACCTTCCAGGTCAACGACTCGCCATTCTGCGGTAAAGAAGGCAAGTTCGTGACCTCGCGTAACATCAAGGATCGTCTGGACAAAGAGCTGCTGTACAACGTTGCACTGCGCGTTGAAGAAGGCGACTCGGCAGACAAGTTCAAGGTTTCCGGCCGTGGTGAGCTGCACCTGTCGGTACTGATCGAAACCATGCGTCGCGAAGGCTTCGAGCTGGCCCTGGGCCGTCCGGAAGTGATCATTCGCGAAGTCGACGGCGTCAAGCAAGAGCCGTTCGAAAACGTCACCATCGACATCCCAGAGGAAGCTCAGGGCAAGGTCATGGAAGAGATGGGCCTGCGTAAAGGCGACCTGAGCAACATGGTCCCGGATGGCAAAGGCCGTGTGCGTCTGGAATACAACATCCCTGCTCGTGGTCTGATCGGTTTCCGTAACCAGTTCCTGACCCTGACCAACGGTGCTGGCATCCTGACCTCGATCTTCGATCGCTACGCTCCAGTTAAGTCGGGCCACATGTCCGGCCGTCAGAACGGCGTACTGGTTTCGGTTGAAACCGGCAAGGCTCTGACCTACTCGCTGGAAACCCTGCAGGCGCGCGGCAAGCTGTTCGTCGAGCACGGTCAAGAGATCTACAACGGTCAGATCATCGGCCAGAACAGCCGCGACAACGACCTGGGTGTAAACCCAACCAAAGGCAAGAAGCTCGACAACATGCGTGCTTCGGGTAAAGACGAAACCATCGCTCTGGTTCCGCCGGTTCGCTTCACTCTGGAACAGGCTCTGGAATACATCCAGGAAGACGAGCTGTGCGAAGTCACGCCTAAGTCGATCCGTCTTCGCAAGAAGATCCTCGACGAAAGCGAGCGTACCCGCGCTGCCAAGAAAGCCAAGATCTGAGTCCAGATCTAGCTGAATGAAAACGCCCCCGGTCGAAAGGCCGGGGGCGTTTTTTTTAGCGCCTGAACCAGACAAGGTCATGTCACTAGGGTGGATAAGAACAATACCGTCGCGCAACCCGGCAAGACGGTAATGTTGTTCTGTAGTGAGCATTGGGCAACGTGCTAGGGAGGAGAACTGGTCTTCTGCCTTCACAGTCGCTCTGCTGGGGGTGAGCACCGGCGTTGCAGGCTGCTTTATGTGTACCTGGACCACAGAAAAAAAATGCCCCCTGTCAAAAGGCCGAGGCGTTTTGTCTGAGGATTTTGGGGGCGCGCAGCAGCTCCAGGATTTCAGCTTCGCGGCCGATATCGCCGGGCCAGCGCTGCTGGCCTTTCGCGACACAAGGCCGCTCCTACAATTGACCGCGCATGCCGATCGTACGCGGTGCGTGTAGGAGCGGCCTTGTGTCGCGAAAGGGCTGCGCAGCGGCCCCAGATTTCAGTTTAGCGCTGCTGGCTTTCCGACTGCTCCAGCGCCGCAGCGAGCCGCTCAGGAGGGCGGCTTAGGTGGGAGAGGCCGCGACGCAGCCCCGACCATCAGCGCCCAACCACCTTCGGTTTGTACGCGCAGAAGCCCGGCCGTGGGCCGACCTTGGGGTGGTTGCGGCAGGTATCGGGGCGCTTGTCATAAATGGTGCACAGGCGGCTCTTACGATCCAGATAGAGACAGTCATCGTTGCTCATCCGGGTCAGGGTGAAGATCCCCGACTTCTGATTGAAACGCTCGATGATGCCGTCCTTCTGCAGGCGCTTGGCCACGTTCTTGGCCGGCTCGTCCTTGTCGAAGTCATCGACCACGCCAATACGGATCAGGTCTTTGATCTTCACTTCCACCGGCAGCGTGCAGCAGGTCGAATGGCAGCCCCCGCACATATGGCTGGAGTAGCGCTGCCAGGTATCGAGGCGGTCGACTTCAGCCGCGGCAATCAGGGTCGGTTTCATAGTTATAAGGAGCGAATCACGGTGGAGGGGCGCGCGATGATACCGGAGTTGTTCAAATTGTGAACAACCTTTCGCCCGATTATGCTTGTCGGCATGAAAACTGCGAACAACAACTGCCAGCCCCTGTCGAAGGGTCTAGTCTGAACACTCTCCTGCCTTCGCCCACTTGCCCGAGGATGTCACATGTCTCAGCAACCCAAAGCACGTGACGTCGAGGTCACCGAGTTCCGTGCCGCTGTATTGGCCAAGCTGACCTACGCGGTCGGCAAGGACCCGGAGCACGCCTTTGATCACGACTGGTTCGAAGCCATTGCCCTGGCTGCGCGCGACCATATGGTCGATCACTGGATGGACCACACCCGGCAGGCCTACCGACGTAGCCAGAAACGCGTCTACTACCTTTCCCTCGAGTTTTTGATCGGCCGGCTGCTGTACGACAGCCTGAGCAACCTCGGCTACCTGGAAATCGCCCGCGAGGCGCTGGATGGCCTCGGTGTCGACCTTGATCGCATTCGTCTGCTGGAGCCGGACGCCGCGCTCGGCAATGGTGGCCTTGGCCGGCTGGCGGCGTGCTTCATGGAAAGCATGTCGACCCTGGGCATTGCCGCCCATGGCTACGGTATCCGCTACGAGCACGGCTTGTTCCGCCAGGCCGTGGTCGATGGCTGGCAGCAGGAGCAAACCGAGAACTGGCTGGATTTCGGCAACCCGTGGGAGTTCGAGCGGGCCGAGGTGATCTATCCGATCAGCTTTGGTGGTGGCGTCGAAACCGTTACAGCTGCCGACGGCCAGCAACGGCAGATCTGGACCCCTGGCGAAACCGTGCGGGCGGTTGCCTACGATACGCCGGTAGTCGGCTGGCGCGGGTCCAGCGTCAACACCCTGCGCCTGTGGCGTGCACGCGCGCTGGAAGAGCTGCACCTGGAGCGCTTCAACGCCGGTGACCACTTGGGTGCAGTCGCCGAGGTGGCCCGCGCCGAGAGCATCTCGCGCGTGCTCTACCCAGCCGATAGCACCGAGGCGGGCCAGGAACTGCGCCTGCGCCAGGAGTACTTCTTTGTTTCCGCCTCGCTGCAAGACCTGCTGCGCCGGCACCTGAACATGCACAAGAGCCTGCTCAACCTGCCTGATGCGGCGGCGATCCAGCTCAACGACACCCACCCCTCGATTGCGGTGGCGGAGCTGATGCGCTTGCTGGTCGACCAGCATGAAATCCCATGGGACAAAGCCTGGGAAGTAACCGTCGGCACCCTGGCCTACACCAACCACACACTGTTGCCCGAAGCGCTGGAAACCTGGCCGGTGGCGCTGATGGAGCGCATGCTGCCGCGGCACATGCAGATCATCTATCTGATCAACGCCTATCATATCGATGCCCTGCGGGCCAAAGGCCAACACGATTTCGACGTGTTGCGCGCGGTGTCGTTGATCGAAGAAGACAACGGCCGTCGCGTGCGCATGGGCAACCTGGCGTTTCTTGGTTCGCATAGTGTCAACGGCGTGTCCGCGCTGCACAGCAAGCTGATGAAGAGCACGGTGTTCGCCGAGCTGCACAAGCTCTACCCGGATCGGATCAACAACAAGACCAACGGCGTCACCTTCCGCCGCTGGCTGCACCAGGCTAACCCGCAGCTGACTGCGATGCTGATCGAGGCCCTCGGGCGCGAGGTGCTGGATGACGCCGAGGTGCGCCTCAAGGACCTTGAGCCGTTCGCCGAGCAACCGGCGTTTCGCAAGCAGTTCGCTGCGCAGCGGCTGCACAGCAAGCGTGCCTTGGCGAGCATCATCCAGGACCGCGTCGGCGTGACGGTCAACCCCGAAGCGATGTTCGACGTACAGGTCAAGCGCATCCACGAGTACAAGCGCCAGCTGCTCAACCTGCTGCACACGGTGGCGCTGTATCAGGCAATTCGCGCCGAACCGAGCACCGACTGGGTGCCGCGGGTGAAGATCTTCGCCGGCAAGGCGGCCGCCAGCTATCACCAGGCCAAGCTGATCATCAAGCTGTCCAACGACATCGCTCGGGTGGTCAACAACGATCCGACCGTGCGCGGGCTGCTCAAGGTGGTATTCCTGCCCAACTACAACGTCAGCCTGGCCGAGAGCATCATCCCGGCGGCGGACTTGTCCGAGCAGATTTCCACCGCCGGCTATGAAGCGTCCGGCACCAGCAACATGAAGTTCGGCCTCAACGGCGCGCTGACCATCGGCACCCTGGACGGCGCCAACGTCGAGATGTGCGAGCAGGTCGGTGCAGAGAACATGTTCATCTTTGGGCTGACGGCGCAGCAGGTCGAGGCGCGCAAGCGCGCGGGTGACTTTGGTGCCAGTGCAGCGGTGGCCGAGTCGCACCGCCTCAGCGATGTGCTGCACGCCATTCGCAGCGGGGTGTTCTCGCCGGATGACCCGTCGCGCTATACCCAGTTGATCGACTCGCTGATCGACCATGACCGCTTCCTGGTCTGCGCCGACTTCGACGCCTACTGGGATGCCCAGCGCAAGGTCGATGAGCTGTGGCATCAGCCGGAACAATGGTGGCGAGTGGCGGTGCTCAATACCTCGCGGATGGGCTGGTTCTCGTCGGATCGGACCATCCGCGAGTACGCGACCGAGATTTGGAAAGCGTTGGATTGAGCTGACCATGGCAGGGCACCTGGCCGACCGCCGGCCGGTGCCGTGCTGAACTAGACTCCGGTTCGACCGTCTGATCGGCCATGCGGGAGTGTTTGCTCGCTAGGCTTTACCAGTCGCTGTAAACTTGCCGGTGCTCTGGGTTGGGGCCGCTTTGCGGCCCTTTCGCGAAACAAGGCCGCTCCTACAGGGTTGCGTGGATGCGGTTACCCCGCTGTTCTGTAGGAGCGGCCTTGTGTCGCGAAAGGGTCGCAAAGCGACCCCTGTTACGCCAAACCAACGGCATTACTGTAAACTGCCGGGGTTTTTCACCCTCTTTCCCTTTCGGAGCCATACATGTCCCGCGTTACCCTGAGTCGCTATCTGATTGAGCAGACCCGCAGCAACAATACTCCTGCCGATCTGCGCTTCCTGATCGAGGTGGTGGCGCGCGCGTGCAAGGAAATCAGCCACCACGTGTCCAAAGGCGCCCTCGGCGGCGTGCTGGGCAGCATGGGCACCGAAAACGTACAGGGCGAAGTGCAGAAAAAGCTCGACGTGATCTCCAACGACATTCTGCTCGAAGCCAACGAGTGGGGTGGTCACCTGGCCGGCATGGCGTCCGAAGAAATGGACAACGCCTACCAGATCCCGGGTAAATACCCTAAGGGTGCCTACCTGCTGGTGTTCGACCCACTGGACGGCTCGTCGAACATCGATGTCAACGTTTCGGTCGGCACCATCTTCTCGGTTCTGCGCTGCCCGCAGGAATACCTGAGCCAGAACGAAACCCTCAACGAAAACGCCTTCCTCCAGCCTGGCACCGAGCAGGTCGCCGCCGGTTACGCGATCTACGGCCCGCAGACCATGCTGATCCTGACCCTGGGCAATGGCGTCAAAGGCTTCACCCTGGACCGCGAGCTGGGCAGCTTTGTCCTCACTCACGAGAACATCCAGGTGCCGGAGACCACTGCCGAGTTCGCTATCAACATGTCCAACCAGCGTCACTGGGAAGCGCCGATCCAGCGCTACGTCGGCGAGCTGCTGGCCGGTGAGACCGGGCCGTTGAAAAAGAACTACAACATGCGCTGGATCGCCTCGATGGTGGCTGATGTGCACCGCATCCTCACCCGTGGCGGTCTGTTCATGTACCCACGCGATTCGCGTGAGCCGAGCAAGCCAGGCAAGCTGCGCCTGATGTACGAGGCCAACCCGATGTCGTTCATCATCGAACAGGCCGGCGGCGCTGCCACCAACGGTGAGCAACGCATCCTCGACATCCAGCCGGACAGCCTGCACCAGCGCGTTTCGGTAATCCTCGGCTCGAAGCAAGAGGTCGAGCGCGTTACGGCCTACCACAAGGAATAAATCATGCTCGCACCTTGGCAGCCGTTGCTGGAGTGGTGGTTCGGTCCGGGCAAGAGCCCGCAGGCCGTGGCTGACGAGAAGAGCACGCTGTGGTTCGGCAAGCACCATGATGACGAGGCGCGCGAGCGTTTCGGCGCGCTGTGCGAGCAGGCCCTGGCGGGTGGTCTCGAAGACTGGCAGCAAAGCCCGCAGGGCTGGCTTGGCCTGATCCTGCTGCTCGATCAACTGCCGCGCATGATCTACCGCGACACGCCGCGCGCCTTTGAAGGTGACCGGCGCGCGCAGGTGGTGGCCATGCAGGGTTTGCAGCATGACTGGGATTACCAGTTGCTGCCGATCCAGCGGGTGTTCGTGCTGTTGGTGCTGGAACACGCCGAGGTGCTCGACTGGCAGCACCTTAGTGTCGAGCGCTATCGGCAGTTGCTGGACGAGCAACCGGAGGCCAACCGCCGCCTGTTCGAAGGCTTCCTTGACTACGCCGAGCAGCATCAGCGCGTGATCGAGCGCTTTGGCCGGTTCCCGCAGCGCAATCTGCTGCTGGACCGTCCGAGCACCGATGAAGAGATGGATTTCCTGCTCGAGCCGGGTTCACGGTTCTGATGCAGCGCTGAGCGGCTGCCCCATCTGCGTAGGCGAATGGGGCAGCACCCGGCTCAGATTCTGAAACTGCCAACCAACTGTTGCAACCGTTCGACCTGGTGTTCCAGGTCGTTGCAGGCACGCAAGGTGCTCTGCAGGTTGTGCACGCCTTCCTGATTCAGCGTATTGATCTCGCTGATGTCGAGATTGATCGACTCGACCACCGCCGTCTGCTCTTCGGTGGCGGTGGCAACCGACTGGTTCATGCCATCGATCTCGCCGATGCGCTGGGTCACGCTGCCCAGGCGTTCACCGGCCTGGTTGGCAATCCCCACGCTGTGCTCGCTCTGCTGCTGGCTCTGGTTCATGGTGCTGACCGCCATCTGCGCGCCGGCCTGCAGCTCTTCGATCAAACGCTGTACCTGCTGCGCTGATTCCTGAGTGCGGTGGGCCAGACTGCGCACCTCATCGGCAACCACGGCAAAACCACGCCCGGCCTCGCCCGCGCGGGCGGCTTCGATGGCAGCGTTCAGCGCGAGCAGGTTGGTTTGCTGCGAAATGCCGGTGATCACATCGAGGATCTGGCCGATGTTGCTGGTGTGCGAATTGAGTGTCTGGATGTTCTCGCACGAGTCACTGATGCGCGCCGACAGCTGATGCATGGTGCTGATGGTTTGCCCGACCACCTGCTGGCCTTCTTCGGCCAGACCGCGCGCGGCGGTCGAATGCTGCGAGGCGAGCGCGGCGTTCTGGGCGATTTCATGGGCGGCGGCACCGAGCTGATTGATTGCAGCGGCAACGCTGCTGGTGCGGCTCGACTGCTGATCGGCGTTGTTGATCGAGGCGTTGGAGGCAGTCACCACCTGGCCGGCCACGGCATTCACCTGGCCGGTCGCCGAGGCCACTTCGCGGATCGACTCGTGGATACGCTCGACAAAGCGGTTGAACGACTGGGCAAGGCTGCCGAATTCGTCCTGAGCATGGATGGTCAGGCGCCGGGTCAGGTCGCCTTCACCCTCGGCAATGTCACGCATGGCGCGGCCCATGGCGTGCAGCGGCTGCATCAGCACGCGAATCAGCAGGCCGAGCAGGGCAATGATGGCGATGATCGCGATCAGCGTCGCCACGGCTGCCGACGTGCGCAGCTCGCCGAGCATGGCGAAGGCGGCGTCCTGGTCGAGCACCAGCGCGACATACCAGTCGACCGACGAGATGCCGTCGACGTGGGTGAAGTTGATGAACTGCTTGCGCCCGTCGAACTCGACTTCCTTCAGCCCGCTGCTGATCTGCGGCGTGTCGCCAGGGAACAGATCGGCGAGAGTTTTCAGGGCCAGCTCAGGCTTGGGGTGGATCATGATCTTGCCTTCGCCGTTGACGATGAAGGCATGGCCATTGCCATCGAAGTCCAGCGCGTTGATCAGCTTGCTGATGGTCTGCAGGTCGGTGTCGACGCCACTCACGCCGAGCAGGCGACCGCCCTGTTGCACAGGCGTGGCCAGGGTGATCACCAGCTTGCCAGCCGAGGCGGAAATGTACGGCTCGGTGACGATAGTCTGGTTGGCAGCAGTTGCCGCCTTGTACCAGCCACGCTGGCGCGGGTCGTAGTCGGCGGCGCGGTTGCCGGCGGGTACCGATTGCATGCTGCCGTCCTGGCCGCCGAAGTAGCTCAGCTGGAAGTTGTTGGCATACACCGGCAGTGCCAGGGCACGGTCCAGGCTCGGCTTGCCGGGGCCATCGACGGCCACTTGCTGGGCCAGGCTATCGAGCACCTGCACGCGGCTGTCGAGCCAGTTGCGGATGTTGCCTGCAGTCAGGCTGCCCAGGTCCTGCAGCGACGTCTGCGTGTCGCTGCGCAGTGACTGGCGTTGCCGGTAGTCGTTGAACAGTACGAAGCAGGTGAAGGCGACCGCGACTACGAGGGCTGCGGCCAGCAGGATCTTGTGGCTGAACTTGAGATTTTTGGTCATGGCTGAGTCTGCGCGAATGCACGTCGAAGGGCAGGGGGTAGGGCAAGCTGCTGCTCCACTGCTCGTTGTGTCGACTTGTGCGGGTAAAACATGAGTCGTTGGCCGGTCAGACGACCAACGGCCGGCATTTAAGCGCTGCGATCAGGGAACCACGGAGGCTTTTTGCTCTCCAAGGTCTCCACAGGCGCCTCGCCTGATGTCCGTGTCCAGGAGTGTCCCTTCATGTCGTTGCGTTCCCTCGCCCTGTTGTCGTTGTGCGTCGTGCTGACTGCGTGCAGCAAGATCAACCAGGAAAATTACTCCAAACTCAGCGCCGGCATGAACCGCGCGGCGGTCGAACAACTGCTGGGTACACCTACCGAGTGCTCGGGCGCGCTGGGCATGAGCAGTTGCACCTGGGGTGACCAGAACAGCTTCATCAGTGTGCAGTATGCAGCGGACAAAGTATTGATGTACTCCGGGCAGGGCCTTAAATGAGGCACGTGAGTCTGCTGCTTGGGCTGTGCCTGAGCCTGTTGCTGGGCGGCTGCGCCACGGGTAGCCATGACCCGTTGGCGCCGAAGACGGCAGGCGCCGTCGACCTCAAGCGCTATCAGGGCAAATGGTTCGAGCTGGCCCGCCTGCCGATGTACTTCCAGCGCGACTGCGCGCAATCCGAGGCGCATTACAACGCCCGGCCTGATGGCAGCATCGGCGTGCTCAACCGTTGCCGCATGCTCGACGGCCAGTGGATCCGTGCCGAAGGCAGCGCCACGCCGCAGGAGCCCGGGCATACCGACAAGCTCTGGGTCGAGTTCGACAACTGGTTCACTCGCCTGGCGCCTGGTGTGGCCAAGGGCGAGTACTGGGTGTTGTACGTCGACTCGCGTTATCAGACCGCGTTGGTCGGCAGCCCGGACCGCAAGTACCTGTGGATCCTGTCGCGTACGCCGAGCCTGCCGGCCTGGGAGCGCGAGAGCCTGCTGGCCAAGGCGCGTCAGCAAGGCTACGACACCAATCGCCTGATCTGGCGCGTAGCCGACCGCGACATCGCCGCCGCACACTGAGCCCTCAGCCAAGCAACTGGCCGAGCACCTCGGCAAACGCTCGGTTGCTCTCGGCTTCCTGAGCATGGCGGCCCTGGCGCACCACCCACGCGCCGTTGACCATCACGTCGCGGATCTGGCGGTCGCCGCCGGCAAACAGCCAGCGGTTGAGAATGGCGTCGCCTTCGGCAGTAGCGATGTACGGGTCCTCACCGTCGAGCACCAGCCAGTCCGCGCGCTTGCCCACCGTCAACTCGCCGATCGGCTGCCCCAGGGCTTGCGCGCCACCGCTGAGCGCTGCGTCATAAAGGGTGCGGCCAACCATTGGCTGGTCGCTGCGATAGAGCCGATTGCGGCGCTGATCACGCAGTCGCTGGCCGTATTCGAGCCAGCGCAGTTCCTCGACCACGCTGAGTGACACGTGGCTGTCCGATCCAATCCCCATGCGCCCGCCCCGAGCCAGGTAGTCGACCGCGGGGAAGATGCCGTCGCCCAGGTTGGCCTCGGTGGTCAGGCACAAACCAGCTACCGCGCCGCTTTCGGCCATCGCTGCGACCTCGTCCGGCGCTGCGTGGGTGGCATGTACCAGACACCAGCGGCGGTCGACCTCGACGTTTTCATATAGCCATTGCAGCGGACGACGCCCGCTCCAGGCCAGGCAGTCGTCGACTTCCTTTTGCTGCTCAGCGATGTGAATGTGTACCGGGCAGTCCTGCTCGCCGCTGGCCAGCACCGTGGCAATCTGCTCGGGAGTGACCGCGCGCAGCGAGTGGAAGCACAAGCCCAGGCGCTGCGCCGGTTGTGCCGCCAGCACTGGCTTGAGCTGTTCGTGCAGGCGCAGGTATTGCTCGCTGCTATTGATAAAGCGGCGTTGGCCCTCGCTGGCGGACTGGCCGCCGAATCCTGCGTGGCTGTACAGCACCGGCAACAACGTCAGGCCAATCCCGGCGGCGCTGGCGGCGGCACTGATGCGCCGTGACAGCTCGGCCGGATCGGCATAGCGCTGGCCATCGCGATCGTGGTGCACGTAATGGAACTCGGCGACCGAGGTATAGCCGGCCTTGAGCATCTCGATGTACAGCTGGCGGGCGATGACCTGCAGTTGTTCCGGGCTGATCTGGCCAACCATGCGGTACATCAGCTCGCGCCAGGTCCAGAAGCTGTCGTTGGGGTTGCCGGCCACTTCTGCCAGGCCCGCCATGGCGCGCTGGAAGGCGTGCGAATGAAGGTTGGGCATGCCCGGCAGCAGCGGCCCGGCCAGGCGCTCGGCGCCGTCTGCCGAGGCATCGACCTGCAGGCTGGCAAGCTGGCCTTGGGCGTCGACCTCTAGACGGACGTTGCGCGCCCAACCGCTGGGGAGCAGGGCGCGCTCGGCAAAGTACACGGACATGTAAGCATCTTCCTGTTCTTGTAAGCTTGTATATACATATACAGGCGTTTGCCTGCCCGGTAAACTGCGGCAAGCTACTGCTCACTCAAACCGCACAAGGATCAAAGCCGTGCCGACACCTCCTGTCTCCGCGCTGGTTGCCCAGATGGGCGAAGGGCCGGCGCCGCTGTATGCCCGGGTCAAACAGATGATCGTCCAGCAGATCGAAAACGGCAGCTGGCCGCCGCATCACCGGGTGCCGTCCGAGAGCGAGCTGGTCAACCAGCTGGGTTTCAGCCGTATGACCATCAACCGCGCCCTGCGCGAGCTGACTGCTGACGGGTTGCTGGTGCGCATGCAGGGGGTCGGCACGTTCGTCGCCGAGCCCAAGAGCCGTTCCGCGCTGTTCGAGGTCAACAACATTGCCGACGAGATCGCCGGCCGTGGCCATCAGCATAGTTGCCAGGTGATCGTACTCGGCGAAGAGGCCGCAGGTTCCGAGCGCGCCCTGGCGCTGGATATGCGCGAAGGCCAGCGAGTATTCCACTCGTTGATCGTGCACTACGAAAACGGCGTGCCGGTGCAGATCGAGGATCGCTACGTCAACGCCGCGATTGCCCCGGACTACCTCAAGCAGGACTTTACCCGGCAGACACCCTATGCCTACCTGTCGCAGGTGGCGCCACTGACTGAAGGCGAGCACGTGGTCGAGGCGATTCTGGCCGAGCCGGACGAGTGCCGGCTGCTGCAGATCGATGCCGGCGAGCCATGCCTGCTGATCCGCCGCCGCACCTGGTCGGGTCGCCAGCCGGTCACCGCCGCGCGCCTGATTCACCCCGGTTCCCGCCATCGCCTGGAAGGACGCTTCAGCAAATGAGCCAGATGCAGTTGCTACACGCGGCGGATTACCCGCGCATGCCATGGAAGAACGGCGGCGGGTTTACCGAAGAGATCGCCCGCGATGCTGGCGATGGCCTGGATGGATTTGGCTGGCGCCTGTCGATTGCCGATATCGAAGAGTCGGGCGGCTTTTCCAGCTTTGCCGGGTACCAGCGGATCATCAGTGTGCTGCAGGGGGATGGCATGCGTCTGGTGGTCGACGGCCAGCTCAGCCGGCCGTTGCTGGCGTTCGATGCGTTTGCCTTCGGCGGCGAGAGCCAGGTTCAGTGCAAGCTGCTGGGCGGGATGATCCGCGACTTCAACCTGATCTACGCGCCGCAGCGCTATCGGGCGCGGTTGCAGTGGTTCGATGGCACCAGCCGCCTGTATAGCTCGGCGTCGACGCTGTTGCTGTTTGCCGCTGGTAGCCAGGTTGAAGTGCAGATGGCCGAGCGCGAGCTGCAGCGGCTTGGGTTGTATGACTGTTTGCGCCTGGAGGGCAACGACGGGTTGCTGGAGTTGGACGTGCAGGGGCGGTTTTGCCTGATTGAATTGATCACGGTTTGAGATTGCCGGGGCGCCGGACCGGTCGGAAAGGGGTGCGTAGCGCCCCCGGCTATCTAACGGCGAGCTCCGAATAATTTGGTTGTCCATGCTTGTACATACAAGTAAAGGTGTGTTTGTATATTACTCATCGACACCCCGCCGTCGGATGACCGCAAAGGACCTCTCCCGTGACTGACAACAACAAATACCGTGACGTAGAAATCCGTGCCCCACGTGGCAACAAGCTGACCGCCAAAAGCTGGCTGACCGAAGCGCCGCTGCGCATGCTGATGAACAACCTCGACCCACAAGTGGCCGAGAACCCCAAGGAGCTGGTGGTGTACGGCGGCATCGGCCGTGCTGCGCGCAACTGGGAGAGCTACGACAAGATCGTCGAGACCCTGACCCGCCTGGAAGACGACGAGACCCTGCTGGTCCAGTCGGGCAAGCCGGTGGGCGTGTTCAAGACCCACAGCAACGCCCCGCGTGTGCTGATCGCCAACTCCAACCTGGTGCCGCACTGGGCCAACTGGGAACACTTCAACGAACTGGATGCCAAGGGTCTGGCCATGTACGGCCAGATGACCGCAGGCAGCTGGATCTACATCGGCAGCCAGGGCATCGTCCAGGGCACCTATGAAACCTTCGTCGAGGCCGGCCGCCAGCATTACAACGGCAGCCTCAAAGGCAAGTGGGTGCTCACTGCCGGCCTCGGCGGCATGGGTGGCGCACAGCCGCTGGCCGCAACCCTGGCCGGTGCCTGCTCGCTGAACATCGAGTGCCAGCAGAGCCGTATCGACTTCCGCCTGAGCAGCCGTTATGTCGACGAACAGGCCAGCGACCTCGATGACGCCCTGGCGCGCATCGCCAAATACACCCAGGAAGGCAAGGCGATCTCGATTGCCCTGCTCGGCAACGCTGCCGAAATCCTGCCTGAGCTGGTCAAGCGTGGCGTGCGCCCGGACATGGTTACCGACCAGACCAGCGCCCACGACCCGCTCAACGGCTACCTGCCTGCTGGCTGGAGCTGGGAGCAGTACCGCGACCGTGCGCAGACCGACCCGGCGGCAGTGGTCAAGGCCGCCAAGCAGTCGATGGCGGTGCACGTCAAAGCCATGCTCGACTTCCAACAGCAAGGCGTGCCGACCTTCGACTACGGCAACAATATTCGCCAGATGGCCATGGAGGAGGGCGTCAGCAATGCCTTCGACTTCCCCGGTTTCGTTCCGGCCTATATCCGCCCGCTGTTCTGCCGCGGCGTAGGTCCGTTCCGCTGGGTGGCACTGTCGGGTGACGCCGAAGACATCTACAAGACCGACGCCAAGGTCAAGGAGCTGATCGCCGACGACGCCCATCTGCACCGTTGGCTGGACATGGCCCGTGAGCGCATCAGCTTCCAGGGTCTGCCGGCGCGGATCTGCTGGGTTGGCCTGGGCCAGCGTGCCAAGCTCGGCCTGGCCTTCAACGAGATGGTCCGCAGCGGTGAGTTGTCGGCACCGATCGTGATCGGCCGCGACCACCTCGACTCTGGTTCGGTGTCCAGCCCCAACCGCGAAACCGAATCGATGCAGGATGGCTCCGACGCCGTGTCCGACTGGCCGCTGCTCAACGCCTTGCTCAACACCGCGAGCGGCGCGACCTGGGTGTCGCTGCACCACGGCGGCGGCGTTGGCATGGGCTTCTCGCAGCACTCGGGTATGGTCATCGTCTGTGATGGCAGCGATGAAGCTGCCGAGCGTATTGCTCGCGTACTGACCAACGACCCGGGCACCGGCGTCATGCGCCACGCCGATGCGGGCTACCAGATCGCCGTTGACTGCGCCAACCAGCAGGGCCTCGATCTGCCGATGATCAACGGCTGATCAGCCGCCGCCGACAACGCCGATACTGAATAACAAGAAGGGGCCTGCGGGCCCCGCCAATGGAGTAGCGAAGTGACCGAACTGACCCTCAAGCCCGGTACCCTGACCCTGGCCCAGCTGCGCGCCATTCATGCCGCACCCGTCAAGCTGCGCCTGGACGACAGCGCGGGCCCGGCGATCGATGCCAGCGTCGCTTGTGTCGAGCAGATTCTCGCCGAAGACCGCACCGCCTACGGCATCAACACCGGTTTCGGTCTGCTGGCCTCGACCCGCATCGCCCGTGAAGACCTCGAGAACCTGCAGCGTTCACTGGTGTTGTCGCACGCCGCCGGTATCGGCGCGCCGCTGGACGACGCTCTCGTACGGCTGATCATGGTGCTCAAGATCAACAGCCTCAGCCGTGGTTTCTCCGGCATTCGGCGCAAGGTCATCGATGCGCTGATCAGCCTGGTCAACGCCGAAGTCTATCCGCACATTCCGCTGAAAGGCTCGGTCGGCGCCTCCGGCGACCTCGCGCCGCTGGCGCACATGTCACTGGTGCTGCTCGGCGAGGGCAAGGCTCGATACAAGGGGCAGTGGCTGGAAGCTAACGAAGCACTGGCTGTGGCCGGCCTCGAACCGCTGACCCTGGCCGCCAAAGAGGGCCTGGCCTTGCTCAACGGCACCCAGGCGTCTACCGCTTATGCCCTGCGCGGCTTGTTCCACGCTGAAGACCTGTTTGCCGCCGCGATCACCTGCGGCGGCCTGACCGTCGAAGCCGCGCTGGGCTCGCGCTCGCCGTTCGATGCGCGCATCCATGAAGTGCGCGGCCAGCGCGGCCAGATTGACGCCGCGGCCTGCTACCGTGACCTGCTCGGTGACTCGACCGAAGTGTCGCGCTCCCACGAAAACTGCGGCAAGGTCCAGGACCCGTACTCGCTGCGTTGCCAGCCACAGGTGATGGGCGCTTGCCTGACCCAGTTGCGTCAGGCCGCGGAAGTGCTGGCGATCGAGTCCAACGCTGTCTCCGACAACCCGCTGGTGTTCGCCGCCGAAGGTGATGTGATTTCCGGCGGCAACTTCCACGCCGAGCCGGTGGCCATGGCCGCTGACAACCTGGCCCTGGCGATTGCCGAGATCGGTTCGCTGAGCGAGCGTCGCATTTCGCTGATGATGGACAAGCACATGTCCCAGCTGCCGCCGTTCCTCGTCGAAAACGGTGGGGTCAACTCCGGTTTCATGATCGCCCAGGTCACCGCCGCAGCATTGGCCAGTGAGAACAAGGCGCTGTCGCACCCACACAGCGTCGACAGCCTGCCGACCTCGGCCAACCAGGAAGACCACGTGTCGATGGCGCCGGCAGCAGGCAAGCGCCTGTGGGAAATGGCCGAGAACACGCGTGGCGTGCTTGCCATCGAATGGCTCGGTGCCTGCCAGGGCCTGGACCTGCGCAAGGGCCTGAAAACCTCGGCCAAGCTGGAGCAGGCGCGCCGCGCCCTGCGTGCCAAGGTTGCCCACTACGAGCGTGACCGGTTCTTCTCGCCGGATATCGAAATGGCCAGCGCGCTGCTGGCCGAAGGCACGCTGACCGGGTTGTTGCCGGCTGGAGTATTGCCAAGCCTGTGAAAAGCTGGGGGCCTGCTGCGCAGGCCTTCGCGGGTGAACCCGCTCCCACAGGATTTGCAGCGCCGCCGTAACCTGTGGGAGCGGGTTCACCCGCGAAGGGCCGCAAAGCGGCCCCCAACGCGCTAATCCGTCCATAAAAATAAAAGGGACGCAGCATGCAACAATCTCAAGGTCTAAAACGCGGGCTGACGTCCCGCCACATCCGTTTCATGGCGCTCGGCTCGGCGATCGGCACCGGGCTGTTCTATGGCTCTGCCTCAGCCATCCAGATGGCCGGCCCAGCGGTACTGCTGGCCTACCTGATCGGTGGCGCCGCCGTGTTCATGGTCATGCGCGCGCTCGGCGAAATGGCCGTGCACAACCCGGTCGCCGGCTCCTTTGGCCAATACGCCAGTACCTACCTGGGGCCGATGTCCGGCTTTGTGCTGGGCTGGACCTACGCCTTCGAGATGATCATTGTCTGTATCGCCGACGTGACCGCCTTCGGTATCTACATGGGCTTCTGGTTCCCTGAAGTGGCGCGTTGGATCTGGGTGCTGGGCATCGTCTTCCTGATCGGCGGGCTCAACCTGTGCAACGTCAAAGTGTTCGGCGAGATGGAATTCTGGCTGTCGCTGCTCAAGGTCGGCGCGATTGTCGCGATGATCCTCGCCGGGCTTGGCATCATGGCCTTCGGCATGGGCCAGGTCGGTAGTGGCTCGGCGGTCGGCGTGAGCAACCTGTTCGAGCATGGCGGCTTCATGCCCAACGGCATTGCCGGGGTGATCGCCTCGTTTGCCGTGGTGATGTTCGCTTTTGGCGGTATCGAAATCATCGGTATCACTGCCGGCGAAGCGAAAGACCCGCAGCGTGTCATCCCCAAGGCAATCAATGCCGTGCCGCTGCGTATCCTGCTGTTCTACGTGCTCACCTTGTTTGTCTTGATGAGCCTGTACCCCTGGCCGCAGATCGGCAGCCAGGGCAGCCCGTTCGTGCAGATTTTCAGCAACCTCGGGATAGGCTCGGCCGCTGCCGTGCTCAACGTGGTGGTGATTTCTGCGGCAGTCTCGGCAATCAACAGCGACATCTTCGGTGCCGGCCGCATGATGTACGGCCTGGCGCAGCAAGGCCATGCCCCGCGTGGCTTTGCCCAGTTGTCCAAGCATGGTGTGCCGTGGCTGACGGTTGTGGTGATGGGCGCGGCGCTGCTGATCGGCGTGGTGCTCAACTATCTGATCCCGGAGAACGTGTTCCTGCTGATCGCCTCGATCGCCACTTTCGCCACGGTCTGGGTCTGGATGATGATCCTGCTCACTCAAGTGGCGATGCGCCGCAGCATGAGCCGTGAGGAAGCAGCCAAACTGAAGTTCCCGGTACCGTTCTGGCCCTATGGGCCGCCCCTGGCGATTGCCTTCATGGTGTTCATCTTTGGTGTGCTCGGCTACTTCCCGGATACTCAGGCTGCGTTGCTGGTCGGGGTGGTGTGGGTGGTGTTTCTGGTCGCGTCCTACCTGCTCTGGTGCAAGCCGCGTGCAGGTCAGGGTCAGTTGGCCGAGCAGCAGGCCGAGCTGCACCGCTAGTAACGGAGGAAGTGTATGGCAACGTTATGGCAGCACTGCCATGTGGCAAGCATGGTCGGCGGCAGCTATTCGATCATCGAGGATGCGGCGATCATCACCCGCGCCGGTCTGATCGAATGGATCGGCCCACGCGCCGAGCTGGCGCCACAGGCCGACCTGGAGACGGTCGATCTGGGCGGTGCCTGGGTCACCCCGGGGCTGATCGACTGCCACACCCATGCGGTGTTTGGCGGTAACCGCAGTGGCGAGTTCGAGCAGCGTTTGCAGGGTGTCAGCTATGCCGAGATTGCCGCCCAGGGCGGCGGCATTGCCAGCACCGTGCGTGCCACCCGCGCGGCCAGCGAAGAGCAGTTGCTGGCCAGCGCTCGGCAGCGGGTCGAGGCGTTGATGCGCGATGGGGTGACCACCCTTGAGATCAAGTCAGGCTACGGCCTGGACCTGGCCAACGAGCGCAAGATGTTGCGCGTGGCCCGGCGTCTGGGCGAAGCGCTACCGCTGACCGTGCGCAGCACCTGCCTGGCCGCTCACGCCTTGCCGCCGGAATATGCCGGGCGCGCCGATGACTACATCCAGCACATCTGCGATGAGCTGCTGCCAGCGTTGGCCGGCGAAGGCCTGGTCGATGCGGTCGATGCCTTCTGTGAACACCTGGCGTTCTCGCCGGCGCAGGTCGAGCGGGTGTTCATCAAGGCCCGCGAACTGGGCTTGCCGGTCAAGCTGCATGCCGAGCAGTTGTCATCGCTGCACGGCTCCAGCCTGGCTGCCCGTTATCACGCGCTGTCGGCCGATCACCTGGAGTTCATGACCGAAGACGACGCCATTGCCATGGCCGCGGCGGGCACCGTCGCGGTGCTGCTGCCGGGCGCGTTCTACTTCCTGCGCGAAACCCAGCTGCCACCGATGGACGCGCTGCGTCGGCACGGGGTGAAGATCGCTCTGGCCAGCGACCTCAACCCCGGCACCTCGCCTGGCCTGTCGCTGCGGCTGATGCTCAACATGGGCTGCACGCTGTTCCGCATGACCCCTGAAGAGGCGCTGGCCGGGGTTACTACGCATGCCGCCACGGCACTGGGCCTGGGCAGCACTCACGGCACGCTGGAAGCCGGCAAGGTCGCCGACTTTGTCGCCTGGCAGATTGAACGCCCGGCCGACCTCGCGTACTGGCTGGGCGGCGACTTGCCCAAGCGGGTAGTGCGCGGCGGTGTGCAATCAACTTTTTGAGCGAGGCCTCATGGACAACGTATTGAGCTTTCACCAAGGCCGCCTGCCGCTGCTGATCAGCATGCCCCACGCCGGCCTCGGTTTGACCGCCGCCGTGCGCGACGGCCTGGTCGAACAGGCGCGCAGCTTGCCCGATACCGACTGGCATATCCCACGGCTGTATGACTTCGCCCGTGAACTGGGTGCCAGCGTGGTCGCCGCGGAGTACTCGCGGTTCGTCATCGACCTCAATCGGCCAGAAGATGACCAGCCGTTGTATGCCGGGGCCACCACCGGGCTGTTTCCGGCCACCCTGTTCGACGGCGAGCCGCTGTTCGTTGCCGGCCTTGCGCCGTCTGCGGCGCAGCGGGCGGAGTATCTCGAGCAGATCTGGCGCCCCTACCACGACACCCTGCGCGGGGAACTGGCGCGTCTGCGTGAAGAGTTCGGCTATGCACTGCTGTGGGATGCACATTCGATCCGCTCGCACATCCCGCACCTGTTCGACGGCAAGCTGCCGGACTTCAACTTCGGTACCTTCAATGGCGCCAGTTGCGACGCGGCACTGGCCGAGCAACTGCAGCGCACCTGCGCCCAGGCAGCGGGCTACAGTCATGTGCTCAATGGACGCTTCAAGGGCGGGCACATCACTCGTCACTACGGTGCCCCGGCCGAGCATGTGCACGCAGTGCAGCTGGAGCTGGCGCAGTGCACCTACATGAACGAAACCGAGCCGTTCGCCTATCGTGAAGACCTGGCCCAGCCAACTCAGGCAGTGCTGCGCCAGTTGCTCGAAGTGATGCTTGCCTGGGGGCAGGCGCGGTACGCGCGCTAAACGCGCACGGCGCAGGGCTGTGCAGTTGCTCGAGACCAGGCAGGCGCAGGTTTCACTCGGGCGCGGACGCCTGGTAAGCCTGCACTCCAGCGGCGGCGTCGCGCCGCAGGTATTTCAGATTGCCGTGCTGGTCGTGCACGCTGATGACGATGTTGTAGCCCTGCGCTACGGCGGCTTGCTGGGCCGCATCGGCCATCAGCAGGGCGACATGTAGGATTTTCTTAGGGTGTTTCCGGCTGTTGAAAGAGTGGGTCGCTACCCTGAAGGCGGCAGCACTGCGCAGGTGGCGCAGACTGTTAGCGTGTGTTGCCGATGCGCCCTGACATGATTCGGGTTTATGATGGCGGCAGCCGAAGAATAGCCCTTCATGGAGTGCGCAATGCAGACCCTGTACCCGCAGATCAAACCTTACGCCCGTCACGATCTGGCCGTGCAAGCGCCGCATGTGCTGTATGTCGACGAGAGCGGTTCGCCAGAAGGTCTGCCGGTGGTGTTCATCCACGGTGGTCCGGGTGCCGGCTGCGACGCGCAGAGCCGCTGCTATTTCGACCCGAACCTGTACCGCATCATTACCTTCGATCAGCGCGGCTGTGGCCGCTCCACCCCGCACGCCAGCCTGGAAAACAACACCACCTGGGACCTGGTCGAGGACATGGAGCGTATTCGCGAGCACCTGGGCATCGACAAATGGGTGCTGTTCGGCGGCTCATGGGGCTCGACCCTGGCCCTGGCCTACGCACAGAAGCACCCCGAGCGCGTGCACGGGCTGATCCTGCGCGGCATCTTTCTCGCCCGCGCCCAAGAGATCCGCTGGTTCTACCAGGAAGGCGCCAGCCGGCTGTTTCCTGACTACTGGCAGGACTACATTGCACCGATCCCGCACGACGAGCGTGGCGATCTGGTCACGGCCTTCCACAAGCGCCTGACCGGCAACGATCAGATCGCGCAGATGCACGCCGCCAAGGCCTGGTCGACCTGGGAAGGCCGCACCGCCACCCTGCGGCCCAATCCGCTGGTGGTCGATCGCTTCTCCGAGCCGCAGCGTGCACTGTCGATTGCCCGTATCGAATGCCACTATTTCACCAACGATGCCTTCCTCGAACCCGATCAGCTGATCCGCGACATGCCCCGCATCGCCCACCTGCCGGCGGTTATCGTGCATGGCCGCTATGATGTGATTTGCCCGCTGGACAACGCCTGGGAGCTGCACCAGGCCTGGCCCAACAGCGAGCTGAAAGTGATCCGCGACGCCGGCCACGCCGCGTCCGAACCGGGTATCACCGACGCGCTGGTGCGCGCCGCCGACCAGATGGCCCGGCGCTTGCTGGACCTGCCGTTGGAAGAAGCGTGAAGGCCCTGCTGCAGCGCGTGCAGAACGCCCGCGTCGAAGTTGCCGGCGAAGTGGTCGGTGCGGTCGAGCAGGGCTTGCTGGTATTGGTGGCGGTCGAGCCTGCAGATACGCGCGAGCATGCCGACAAACTGTTGCACAAGCTGCTTAACTACCGGGTGTTCAGTGATGCCGATGGCAAGATGAACCTGTCGCTCAAGGACATTGGCGGCGGCTTGCTGCTGGTGTCGCAGTTCACCCTGGCGGCCGATACCCGTAGTGGCATGCGCCCGGGCTTCTCGACCGCCGCGCCACCTGCACTTGGCGCTGAATTGTTCGAGTATCTGATGGGGCAGGCGCGGGCGTCACACGACGATGTAGCCAGTGGCCGTTTTGGCGCCGATATGCAGGTCCATCTGGTCAATGATGGCCCCGTAACATTTATGTTACAAATCTGAGGCGAAATAACCGCTTGTTTGTACAAAACAAGAGGGTTTTGACGATAAATAGTTGTTGCCGCCTGATGCGTTGTCACGCGGCCTGCTAGATAATCGCGCGGCTGTAGGGACCTGCGTTCGCAGGTTCGTTGTACCAAGACTTGAGGACTGTCTGGAGCCGTTTGGGGAATCATTGAGCCCTTACGGGGTCCGAACAGTGCTCGCCAACCCGGCATTTGTAGCTGGCCGTTGGTTTCATGATCTGTTTTCGGCGAGGGTTGCTCGTGATTGTAAGTCCCCGTAATGCACCAAAGATCCCCGGCAATCGGTTGCGTACCGCCCTGGCGGCTGGCGTGGCCTTGGTCGGCCTGCTGAGCGCGGGTCAGCTGTGGGCATTCAACCTTGACGATGTCGCCGCCAAGGCGAAGGATCTGGCCGGTCAGAAGTACGAAGCACCGAAGAGCAATCTGCCGGCGGTGTTCCGTGACATGAAGTACGCCGACTACCAGAAGATCCGCTTCCTCCAGGATAAAGCCGAGTGGGCTCAGGACAAGACCCCGTTCAAGCTGTCGTTCTATCACCAGGGCATGCACTTCGACACGCCGGTGAAAATCAACGAAGTCACTGCCTCCAAGGTTGAAGAGATTAAGTACGACGCCAGTCGTTTCGATTTCGGCGACGTGCCGCACGACGCCAAGACCGTGGAAAACCTCGGCTATGCCGGTTTCCGCGTGCTCTACCCGATCAACAAGGCTGACAAGCAAGACGAAATCATGACCTTGCTTGGCGCCAGCTACTTCCGCGTAGTCGGTAAGGGCCACGCCTACGGCCTTTCTGCACGTGGCCTGGCCATCGACACCGCGCTGCCGTCGGGTGAGGAATTCCCGCGTTTTACCGAATTCTGGGTCGAGAAGCCCAAGCCTGCCGACAAGCACCTGGTGATCTACGCCCTGCTTGATTCGCCGCGCTCCACCGGTGCCTACAAGCTGACCGTACGCCCGGGCAACGACACCATCGTCGACGTCAAATCGCGCATCTACCTGCGTGACCACGTCAGCCGTCTGGGCGTTGCACCGCTGACCAGCATGTATCTGTTCGGCCCTAACCAGCCGTCCAAAGTGCTCAACTACCGCCCAGCCCTGCACGACTCCGAAGGCCTGGCGATCCATGCAGCCAATGGTGAATGGCTGTGGCGTCCGCTGAACAACCCGCGCCACCTGGCCGTGAGCAACTTCAGCGTGGAAAACCCGCGTGGTTTCGGCCTGATGCAGCGCCACCGCGCCTTCAGCGACTATGAAGACCTCGACGACAACTACCAGAAGCGTCCAAGCGCCTGGATCGAGCCGCAAGGCGACTGGGGCAAGGGCACTGTCGATCTGGTCGAGATTCCGACCGCAGATGAAACCAACGACAACATCGTTGCCTTCTGGAGCCCGGAAACCCTGCCTGAGCCAGGCCAGTCAGCGGATTACAACTATCGCCTGCACTGGACCATCGACGAGGCCAAGTTCCAGGCCCCTGATCTGGGTTGGGTCAAGCAGACCCTGCGTTCCACCGGTGACGTCAAGCAGTCCAACCTGATCCGTCAGCCGGATGGCAGCGTAGCCTTCCTGGTCGATTTCGCAGGTCCCGTGCTTGCCGCTCTGCCTGAAGACAGCACCGTGCGCAGCCAGATCAGCGTTGGCGACAATGCCGAGGTGGTCGAGAACAACCTGCGCTACAACCCGGAAACCAAAGGCTGGCGCCTGACCCTGCGGTTGAAGATCCAGGATCCGAAGAAGTCCACCGAGATGCGTGCAGCGCTGCTGCAGGACGTCCCGGTAGAAGCGCCAAAACCGGCCAAGGACAGCAAGCATGCCAAGGCTGCGGCCAAGCATGCCAAGGCTGAAAAGCCTGCCGAGCAACCTGCTGCAGACGCGGCAGCCACCCCTGCGGCCCCGGCCACCACCGAAAAAGTGTTGACCGAGACCTGGACCTATCAGTTGCCTGCCGATGAGTAATTCGAACCTACGGCCAGTCTCGGTTGCCGAGTATCTGGCCCACCTGCCCCTGAGTGACGAGCAGCGCGCGCAACTGGCCGACTGCAACTCATTCAGCGAGCTGCACCAGCGTCTGGCGGCCGATCCGGCCGCCGGCTCTGCCGAGGCGTCGGTGGCTGCCCGCCTGACCGTCGGCAGTGCCGGCGAAATGGAAGAGGCCGAGATGCTCGGCGTTGACAGCAATGGCAACCTGAGCCTGAAGATCGCTCCGCCGATTACTCGCACCCGGGTGTTGCCAGAGCCATGGCGGACCAATGTGCTGGTGCGCATGTGGCGGCGCATGACCGGCCGCCCCAACGCCCCGCAACCACCCCAGCGCGAGCTGCCGGCGGCACGCTGGCGCTGGGTCGGCTCGATGCGCCGTTACATCCTGCTGACCTTGATGCTCGGCCAGACGATTGTTGCTGGCTGGTACATGAAGGGCATCCTGCCGTACCAGGGCTGGTCGTTCGTCGACCTTGACGAAGTGTTCAGCCAACCGCTGTGGGACACCGTGGTGCAGGTCTGGCCGTATGCCTTGCAGACCTCGATCCTGATCCTCTTCGGCATTCTCTTCTGTTGGGTTTCGGCCGGCTTCTGGACCGCCTTGATGGGCTTCCTGGAGTTGCTCACCGGGCGCGACAAGTACAAGATTTCCGGCAGCAGTGCCGGCAACGAGCCGATCGATGCCCAGGCGCGTACTGCGCTGGTCATGCCGATCTGCAACGAAGACGTGCCGCGGGTGTTCGCCGGCCTGCGCGCGACCTTCGAGTCGGTCGCCGCCTCGGGCAACCTCGACCGCTTCGACTTCTTTGTACTCAGCGACTCCAACGATCCGGATATCGCCGTGGCCGAGCAACAGGCCTGGCTTGAAGTGTGCCGCGAGGCCAAAGGCTTTGGCCGGATCTTCTATCGCCGCCGCCGCCGCCGCGTCAAACGCAAGAGTGGCAACCTCGACGACTTCTGCCGTCGCTGGGGCAGCGAGTACAAGTACATGGTCGTGCTTGACGCGGACAGCGTCATGAGCGGTGAATGCCTGAGCAGCCTGGTGCGCCTGATGGAGGCCAACCCGGACGCCGGTATCATCCAGACCGCGCCCAAGGCGTCGGGCATGGACACCCTGTATGCGCGTCTGCAGCAGTTCGCTACCCGCGTGTACGGCCCGCTGTTCACCGCTGGCCTGCACTTCTGGCAGCTGGGCGAATCGCACTACTGGGGGCACAACGCGATCATCCGCATGAAGCCCTTTATCGAGCACTGCGCGCTGGCGCCGTTGCCGGGTAAAGGTGCCTTTGCCGGCGCGATCCTCTCCCACGACTTCGTCGAAGCAGCGCTGATGCGCCGTGCCGGCTGGGGTGTGTGGATTGCCTATGACCTGGACGGCAGCTACGAAGAATTGCCACCCAACCTGCTCGACGAGCTCAAGCGTGACCGTCGCTGGTGCCACGGCAACCTGATGAACTTCCGCCTGTTCCTGGTAAAAGGCATGCACCCGGTGCACCGCGCGGTGTTCCTGACCGGGGTGATGTCGTACCTGTCCGCGCCGTTGTGGTTCTTCTTCCTGGTGCTGTCGACGGCGTTGCTGGCGACCAACACCTTGATGGAGCCGCAATACTTCGTTGAGCCGTTCCAGCTGTACCCGCTGTGGCCGCAATGGCACCCGGAGAAGGCCATTGCGCTGTTCTCCACCACGGTGGTGTTGCTGTTCCTGCCCAAGCTTTTGAGCATCATCCTGATCTGGGCCAAGGGCGCTACCGAATTCGGTGGGCGCTTCAAGGTGACCGTGTCGATGCTGATCGAGATGCTGTTCTCGATGCTGCTGGCGCCGGTACGGATGATCTTCCACACCCGCTTCGTGCTTGCCGCGTTCCTCGGCTGGGCAGCGACCTGGAACTCGCCGCAGCGTGATGACGACTCCACGCCGTGGAGCGAAGCGGTGCGTCGGCATGGTCCGCAGACCCTGCTCGGTGTGGCCTGGACGGTGCTGGTAGCCTGGCTCAACCCAAGCTTCCTGTGGTGGCTGGTGCCGATTGTTGGTTCGCTGATGCTGTCGATTCCGGTATCGGTGATTTCCAGCCGCGTGGGCCTCGGTCTGCGCGCCAAGGACGAGAAGCTGTTCCTGATTCCTGAGGAATACGCCACGCCAACCGAGCTGCTCGCCACTGACCAGTACACCCACGAGAACCGTTGGCATGCATTGAACGACGGCTTCGTGCGGGCTGTGGTCGACCCGCGGCAGAATGCGCTGGCCTGCGCCATGGGCACTGCCCGGCATGGCCAGTCGGCGGCGATCGAGGCACTGCGTGAAGAGCGCATCGCCAAGGCGCTGGAAGTCGGCCCGGCCGCGCTGGATGGCAATACGCGCCTGGCGCTGTTGAGCGACCCGGTCGCGCTGTCGCGTCTGCACGAGCGGGTCTGGGCTGGCGAACATGCAGCCTGGATCGACGCCTGGCGCAGTTCGATCAACAGCGATCCGCATTCGCCGTTGTTGCCGTTGCATCCCGAGGGTGATGGGCAGCCGACGTTGGTCGGCGCCTGATACAACCCTGAGGGCCGCGCTGCGGCCCTTTTCGCGACACAAGGCCGCTCCTACAGGCAGCGCCATCCCGTGTAGGAGCGGCCTTGTGTCGCGAAAAGGGCGCAGAGCGCCCTCCAGGGCCGCCGAGATACGCATTCTTTTTGGCCAACAAAGTCCCCCCCAGCTCTAGGTCCCCGGCCGCGCATGCGTTAGCATCGCTTCCGGTATTCCGAGCAGGCCAGTACGGCCGTGCCAACAATAAGATTCGTACTCTTTCTTTGCTAGGGGACTTGGTGATGATGAAGAAATACCTGTCGCGACTGCTGGTCGGCGTCACGGCGCTGGTCGCGGTGACTGCGGCCCAGGCCGGCGCCATCGACGATGCGGTCAAGAGCGGCACCCTGCGGGTCGGTATGGACCCTACCTACATGCCGTTCCAGATGACCAACAAGCGTGGCGAGATCATCGGCTTTGAAGTCGATATCCTCAAAGCCATGGCCAAGTCCATGGGCGTCAAGCTGGAGACCGTCTCCACCGCCTACGACGGCATCATCCCGGCTCTCCTGACCAACAAGTTCGACATGATCGGCAGCGGCATGACCCTGACTCAGGAACGCAACCTGCGCCTGAACTTCAGCGAACCGTTCATCGTGGTCGGCCAGACCCTGCTGATCCGCAAGGAGCTGGCGGGCGAGATCAAGTCGTACAAGGACCTGAACAGCGACAAGTACCGCATCACCTCCAAGCTCGGCACCACCGGCGAGATGGTGTCCAAGAAGCTCATCAGCAAAGCCAAGTACCACGGCTATGACAACGAGCAGGAAGCGGTCATGGACGTGGTCAACGGCAAGGCCGATGCCTTTGTCTACGACGCCCCTTACAACGTGGTGGCGGTCGAGAAGGCCGGCGCTGGCAAGCTGCTGTTCCTCGAAGAACCCTTCACCTACGAGCCACTGGCATTCGGCTTGAAGAAAGGCGACTACGACAGCATCAACTTCATCAACAACTTCCTGCACCAGATCAAGCACGACGGCACCTATGATCGGATCCACGACAAGTGGTTCAAGAACAAGGACTGGCTCAAGGAAATGGAATAAGGGCCCAGGCCACAAGCCCAGGCTTTGACCCCCGACGCGCAGGCAAACCCTGCGCGTTCGCATTTACGGAAGTACCCACGTGATCAAACACAAGAAAGCCCAGTGGCCCTGGCACGGGCTGACCGCGCTGGTGCTGGTCGGTCTGGCCATCAGCCTGTACCTCGCCACGTCGATGATGGCCTACGAGTGGCGCTGGAACCGCGTCCCGCAGTATTTCGCCTATCAGGCTGAAGAAGCCCAGCGCGCCGCCAGCTATGGCACGGTTGCCGAGGTCGTAGTCCAGGGCGACAACGCACGCGTTACCCTCAAGGGTGAAGACGGCGAGCAGCAAGTGCTGGACGTGGTCAAAGACAGCCTGCAACTGAGCCGCGGCGATGACGTTGCCGAAGGCGACCAGATCGGTGTCACCCGCCATTGGGCGGCCGGGCCGTTGGCCTGGGGCCTGTGGACCACGCTGTGGCTGTCGGTTGTGTCCGGGGCGCTGGGCTTGGTGATCGGCCTGTTTGCCGGGCTGTGCCGGTTGTCCAACAACCCGACCCTGCGCGATCTGTCGACGGTCTACGTCGAGCTGGTACGCGGCACGCCATTGCTGGTGCAGATCTTCATCTTCTATTTCTTCATCGGCACGGTGCTCAACCTCTCGCGCGAGTTCGCCGGGGTGGCCGCGCTGGCGCTGTTCACCGGCGCCTACGTGGCCGAGATCGTGCGTGCCGGGGTGCAGTCGATTGCCCGTGGGCAGAACGAAGCCGCGCGCTCGCTGGGCCTGAATGCCAGCCAGTCGATGCGCCATGTGATCCTGCCGCAAGCGTTCAAGCGGGTGTTGCCGCCGCTGGCCGGGCAGTTCATCAGCCTGGTCAAGGACACCTCGCTGGTCTCGGTGATCGCCATCACCGAACTGACCAAGAGCGGGCGCGAGGCGATCACCACCTCGTTCTCGACCTTTGAAATCTGGTTCTGCGTGGCAGGGCTGTACCTGCTGATCAACCTGCCGCTGTCGCACCTCGCCAGCCGGCTCGAGCGGAGGCTTGCGCAAAGTGATTGAAGTCCGTGATCTGTTGAAAGTGTTCGACACCCGCGGCCAGATGGTGCGCGCGGTGGATAACGTCAGTACCGGTGTAGCCAAGGGCGAAGTGGTGGTAGTACTGGGCCCGTCGGGCTCGGGCAAGTCGACCTTCCTGCGCTGCCTGAACGGCCTCGAGCACTTCGATGCCGGCCACGTGTCGATCAACGGCATACCGCTGGCCGACCCGAAAACCGACATCAATGCTTATCGCCGCGAAGTCGGCATGGTCTTCCAGCACTTCAACCTGTTCCCGCATATGACCGTGCTGGAGAACCTGTGCCTGGCGCAAAAGGTCGTGCGCAAACGCAACAAGGCCGAGCGTGAGGCCAAGGCACGGGCGTTGCTGGACAAGGTCGGGATAGCCGAAAAGGCCAACGAATTCCCGTCGCGGCTGTCCGGTGGCCAGCAGCAGCGCGTGGCGATTGCCCGCGCATTGGCGATGGAACCGAAGGTGATGCTGTTCGACGAGCCGACCTCGGCGCTCGACCCGGAAATGGTCGGCGAGGTACTCGACGTGATGAAGACCTTGGCCAAAGAAGGCATGACCATGGTCTGCGTGACCCATGAAATGGGCTTTGCCCGCGAAGTGGCCGACCGCGTGCTGTTTTTCGATCATGGCAAGTTGCTGGAAGATTCGGCACCGGCGGCGTTCTTTGATTCGCCCAAAGACCCGCGCGCTCAGGCTTTCCTGCGCCAGGTGCTGTAAGCGCAGGGCCCGTCGCCAGCCGGACTGGCGACGGGCTCGGGTTACAGGCTGAAGCGACCGACCATGCTGCGCAGTTGCCGGCCCAGCTGCTCCAGCTCGCCGCTTGAGGCGGCGGTCTGCTCACTCGCCGCGCTGGTCTGATCGGACACATCACGTACGCTCAGCACGCTGCGGTTGATCTGCTCGGCGACCACGCTTTGCTCCTCGCTGGCAGTGGCGATCTGCTGGTTCATACCCTGAATATTGGACACCGTCTGGGTGATCTGGCCCAAGGCATCGCCGGCTTTGCGGCTCAGCTCGACGCTGCGCTCGGTGAGCTGCTTGCTGTCGTCGAGCAGTTGCGTGACCTGATCGGTACCGCTGTGCAGGTTGTCGATCAACTGCTCGATCTCTTCGGTCGACTGCTGGGTTCGTTGCGCCAGGCCGCGTACTTCGTCGGCAACCACGGCAAAGCCACGGCCCGCCTCACCAGCTCGCGCTGCTTCGATGGCGGCGTTCAAGGCCAGCAGGTTGGTCTGGACCGATACTGACTTGATCACATCCAGAATACTGCCGATGCGCTGGCTCTCAGCCGCGAGGTGGTGCATGGCCTCCAGGCAGTGGTCCATCTGCGCGGCCAGCTGCTCGATCTCAGCCACGGCCAGGGTCACTACCGCATCTCCCTGTTGCGCCTGCTGATCGGCACTGGTGGCCGCCTGTGCAGCGTGCTCGGCGTTCTGCGCGACCTCCTGCACGGTGGCGCTCATCTGGTTCATGGCCGTGGCGACCTGGTCGGTATCCTCCTTCTGCTGGTTGATCCGTGCCTTGGTGTCCTGGCTGGCGACAGCCAGTTGCGAGGCAGCGCTGGAGAGCTGGCCGACGCCCTGATCGATGCCGCCGATCAGCTCGCGCAGGCTCACGGTCATGTCGCGCATGCTGGCCTGCAGCTGGCCCAGCTCGTCGCGCCGCTCAACCGTGTCCAGCTGGCTGAGGTCGCCGCGGGCAATACGCGCGGCCTGGGCCAGGGTCTGGCGCAGGGGCTGGATGATCTGGCCGGTGATCAACCAGGCGGCGATTACCCCGACCACCAAGGCCAACAAGGCGACGCTGGTCAGCAGCGAGCGGTCTTCAACCGCCTCATGGTCGCGCTGCTCGATCTTCTGCTTGGCCAGGGCAACGCTGGCGGCGCTCAGCTGGTCGCCGAGTTTCTCCATGTTGTCGTGCAGTTGCTCCACCTCGATCGCAGCGCTGCGGTACTGCTCGAGGCTGCTGCGATAGCGCGCCAGCTCGGTGCCTGGCCGCTCCCTCAGGGCGCGCGGCAGGCCCAACGGTGCAAGGGCACCGCGCAATTGCGCAAGCGTACTGTCGGCGGCGGCCAACGCCGAGTCGCCGACCTTGGCGAAGGCCTCCAGCGGCGAGTAGGTATAGGCCGGCAGCAGGCTTTGCTGGTTGGCACCCTCGACATGCCGCGAAAAGCTGTCCATGAGGCTGATCAGGTTGCTCTGTTGGCCATCGGCCGAGAGCTTGAGCAGGGTCTGGTTCTGCAACTCGTCGATGGCCTCACCCAGCGTGTGTTCCTGCTGCTGCATACCGACGCGCAGCTGGCCGCGTTTGGCCACGGCTTGCTGGAGCAGGCCGAAGTCTTCGCGCAGGCGCCTGAGCTGATCCAGTTTTTGCGTGAGCAGCTGGCGTGACTGGTCGACTGAGCTGCGTTGCTGGAGGGTGGCGAGCATGCTCTCGAGCTGCTCGATGATGGCGCTGATGCGCGTCCTGCTGGTCTCGTCGGCGAGCACCCGGTAGGTGATCCGCTCTGCGCGCAAGTCCTTGCTCAGGTCATTGATACGGGTGATTTCGCTGAGCTGTTGCGAGCGACTGATGGCGCCGTCGAGGGCGTTCCAGCCACTTATTGTGGTGGCCAGGGTAAGCAGCAGCACCACGCTGAAGCCCAGCGCCAACTTGAGCCTGACGCTCAGGTTGCCGAGCGTGCGATTGATAAAGCCGAACATGGCATACCTCCGTCCATTCAAGATGACCACGGACTGTGGCCATGCCTGCTCATCGGCGCGGAGGTTGTAGGACTTGACCTGCAAATCCTGTAGGAAAGTTCACTGCGCTGCCTAGGAAAATTCCTAGGCCGCACGCAGTTCGGCTGCTCGTCTAGAGCCGGAAGCGCCCCACCAGGCTCTGCAGGTGGGTGCCCAGGCGCGCCAGCTCGACGCTGGAGCTGGCGGTCTCTTCACTGGCTGCCGAGGTTTGGTCGGAGATATCGCGCACGTTCATCACGCTGCGGTTGATCTCTTCGGCGACCGCGCTCTGCTGCTCGGCGGCAGTGGCAATCTGCTGGTTCATGGCCTGGATCGACGACACCGTGCGGGTGATCGTCTCCAGCGAACCGCCAGCACGGCGGGTCAGCTCGACGCTGCTCTCGGTCAGGTCGCGGCTGGCGTCCATCACGCTGGCTACACGCTGAGTACCGCTCTGCAGGCCGGCGATCAGCGCTTCGATCTCTTCGGTCGACTGCTGTGTGCGCTGGGCCAGGCTGCGCACTTCGTCGGCTACTACCGCAAAGCCGCGCCCGGCCTCACCGGCGCGGGCGGCCTCGATGGCGGCGTTGAGGGCGAGCAGGTTGGTCTGCTGAGCCACTGCCTTGATCACATCGAGCACGCTGCCGATCTTGTCGCTTTCGCCCTTGAGCTGATTCATCGCTTCGCTGGAGTTGTTCACCTCGCTGGCCAGACGCTCGATCTGAGCGATGGCTTCGCCGACCACGCGATCACCTTCACGGGCCTGCTGGTCGGCTGCCAGGGCCGCCTCGGAGGCCTGTTCGGCGTTGCGCGCAACTTCATGTACGGTGGCGGCCATTTCGTTCATGGCGGTGGCGACCTGATCGGTCTCGACCTTTTGATTGTTGACCCCGGCGCTGGTCTGCTCGGTGACTGCCGACAGCTCTTCAGCCGCACTGGCGATCTGGGTGACGCCGTCGCCGATACCGCCGATCAACTCGCGCAGGCTCACGGTCATGCGCTGCATGCTGGCCTGCAACTGGCCGAGTTCATCGCGACGGTCGATCTGCAGGTTCTGGCTGAGGTCGCCGCTGGCTACCCGTTCGGCTGCGGTCAGGGTGTAGCGCAGTGGCACAACAATCTGGCGGGTGATGGCCCATGCCGCGATCAGGCCGAGCAACAGGGCCAACGCGGTGGCGCCGGCGAGCAGGGTCTTGGCTTGCTGGGTGCCCTGGTCGCGCACCTCGGTTTGCGAACTGGTCATCTGCTTGCTGGTGTCGATCAGCACAGCGCCTTGCTCGGTCATGCGCTGCAGGGCCTGCGCGGCGGCGGTCTGGGCACTGGCAAACTGATTGACCGCATCGCGGTAGGCGGCCAGCGCTGTGGAGGCGTCATCCAGCCCTGCGGCATATTCAGCCGGCAGCTTGGTCGGCAGCGCCTTGAGCACGGCCAAGGCCTGGTCGATGGCCGTTAGAGCGGTCTGTTGGAATTCAGGTTTACCGCTGTAGGTGTAACCGCGCACCTGGAAGCGTGCCTGCTGCAGCAGGGCGCTGACCTCGACCGCGTGTTGGTACTGGTTGACATCGCCGGCCGCTAGCAGGCGCTGCTGGACCTGGCTGATCAGCGCAGCGGCCTTGTCGGCACTGTCGCCGAGCACGCTGCGGCTGGCATCGCGTCGCTGGCCGGCCTGGCGGATGTCAGCAAAGGCTTGCTGGTATTGACGCACCGCCTCACGTTGCTGCTCCAGGCGCTGTAGGTCGGCAGGTTGCTCAATTTGGCCGAGCATCAATTGCACCTGACGGTCCAGGTTGCCCAAGGCTGTTTCCAGCGCGGCGACGCCTTTCTCGTCGCGGTCACGCTCATATTGCTGGCGAGCGATGCGCAGTTCCTGGGTGTACTGATGGATCACCGAGATGTTGCCCAGCGTGTCACCGCGCGAGGTAACGCCGTTGATGCCGGACCAGCCGGTCAAGGTGATTGCCAGGGTCAGCAACAGGACCAGGCCAAAACCAAAGCCGAGCTTGCGGCTGACACTCATATTTCCCAGAGACTGGGCAACCCACTGGAACATGTTCGACTCCCCCGGCGTTGGCGCTGCAGATTTTTTCTTGTGCTGCTCAGGGCATCGGCCTTGGCTGGGGAAACTTGACGGAAAAGTTCTGACCGATCAGTCAGAAAATGCGCGAGAGCAGGGCAGTGACGGCGGTCTCGACCCGCAGGATGCGTGCACCCAACTGCACCGGTTGCAGGCCTGCCTTGGCCAGCAAGTCGACTTCATAGGGGATCCAGCCGCCTTCCGGGCCGATTGCCAGGGTGACCGGCTGCTGCACGGCGCGAGGGCAGGCCGGGTAGTCGCCGGGGTGGCCGACCAGACCCAAGGTGTCGGCGGCGATGGCCGGTAGCCGGTCTTCGACGAACGGCTTGAAGCGCTTCTCGATGATGATTTCCGGCAGCACCGTGTCGCGCGCCTGTTCCAGGCCGAGGATAAGGTTTTCGCGGATTGCCTCGGGGGTGAGAAACGGCGTTTGCCAGAAGCTCTTCTCGACCTTGTAGCTGTTGAGCAGGATCAGCCGTGGCACGCCGAGGGTGGCGATGGTCTGAAACAGCCGGCGGAGCATCTTCGGCCGCGGTACGGCGAGGATCAGGGTCAACGGCAGCTTGGCCGGTGGCTGCTGATCAAAGCTGACCTGCAGCTCCGCTTCGTGCCCCTCCAGGCGAACCACGCTGGCTTGGCCCATCAGCCCGTTTATCTGACCCACGCGCAGGTTGTCGCCCACTGCAACGCGATGAATCTCCTGCATGTGGGTGAAGCGCCGATCAGCCAGCACGACGCGGTCGGCCGCGATGAAGTCGGCCTGTTCAAGCAGCAGCAGGTTCATGGCTGGGTCGCTGGCGGCTGGTCTTCCGGATCGTCGGCAGCGGGTTCATCGAGCGGGCCACGCTTGCGGATCAGGCCACCACAGAGCACGCCGATTTCGAACAGCAACCACATCGGCACGGCCAGCAGGGTCTGCGAAAAGATATCCGGCGGAGTCAGGACCATGCCGACCACGAAGCAACCGATGATCACGTAGGGGCGGATCTTGCGCAGGTATTTGACGTCGACCACGCCGATCCACACCAGCAACACCACCGCCACCGGGATCTCGAAGGCCACGCCAAAGGCGAAGAACAAGGTCATGACGAAGTCGAGATAGCTGGCGATGTCGGTCATCATCGACACCCCTTCCGGGGTGGCGCTGGCGAAGAAGCCGAAGATCAGCGGGAATACCAGGAAGTAGGCGAAAGCCATGCCGGCATAGAACAGCACGATGCTTGAGACCAGCAGCGGGATCGCTATGCGTTTCTCATGGCGATACAGGCCCGGTGCGATGAAACCCCAGATCTGGTGGAGGATCACCGGGATCGCCAGGAACAGCGAAACGATCATGGTCAGCTTGAACGGCGTCAGGAACGGCGAGGCCACGTCAGTGGCGATCATCGTCGCGTTGGCCGGCAGGTGGTCGCGCAGCGGCGCCGAGACCAGGGTGTAGATCTGCTGGGCAAACGAGAACAGCCCGGCAAAGATCAGGAAGATCACCGCGATACAGCGCAGCAGGCGTGTCCGCAGTTCGGTCAGGTGCGAGACCAGCGGCATCGGCTGGTCGTGGTCCGGTCTATCGCTCATGGGGCTCGTGGCGTCTGGGGCGGCTCAGGGATGGCGGCCGGGGCAACAGGCGTGCTCGGCTCGGCGGGCACTGCAGTAGGGGCCTGCACGGCGGCTGGTGGCTCTGCCAGCGGCACGGTCGGCGCGCCAGCGTCTACCGGCGGTTGGGCTGGCTTGGGTGGCTCTGCCTGTGGGTTGAGAATGCGCCGGGCCTCCTGCTCCATCGACAGGATGTGCTCGTTGTGCAGCTGACGGCGGATGTCGTCGGCGCCGATTTCGCGCTCGACTTCCATCTTGATGCTGTTGAAGCTGCGCTTGAGCCGGCCAATCCACAGCCCCGCCGTACGCGCGGCGCCGGGCAGGCGCTCGGGGCCGAGCACCACCAGGGCGACCAGGCCGACGAGCAGCAACTCGCTGAAGCTGATGCCGAACATGGGTCAGTCTTTCCGCTGCTGCTCTTGGACCGGCTGGGCCTGGCCCTCGAGGGTGGTGTGCGGTTGAGTCAGCGGCGCTGTGGTATGCGGCTGTTGGGTTGGCGGCACTGGCTGCACCGGCGGCGGGGTCTGCTCGGCAGGTTTGTGCTCTTCATCGCTCATGGCCTTGCGGAAGCCCTTGATCGACTCACCGAGGTCACCACCGAAGTTTTTCAGCTTCTTGGTGCCGAACACCAGGACCACCACGACCAGCAGGACGATCCAGTGTTTCCAGTCAAAAATACCCATTTTGTACTCCTGAAAAAGGTGTGTCGGCTTCGCCAATACGCTCCTTGTACAGGAGCGGCCTTGCCGGGGCGCCGGATCGGTCGGAACAGGCTGCAAGGCAGCCCCATCAATCAGTGCATCACTATCAGGCCGAAGGCTGCCGCGCTGCCTTCTCATCATGCCCGGACAAACCAAAGCGGCGGTCCAGCTCATCCAGCACCGCCTGCGGATGTTGCCCCAGTGCCGAAAGCATCACCAGGCTATGGAACCACAAGTCAGCCGTTTCGTAGATGACATCACTGCAGTCGCCGCTGTGCGCAGCGTCCTTGGCAGCAATAATGGTCTCGACCGACTCTTCACCGACCTTTTCGAGGATCTTGTTCAAACCCTTGTGATAGAGGCTGGCAACGTAGGAGCTGTCCGGGGCCGCGCCTTTGCGGGCCTCCAGTACTTCGGCAAGACGGGTCAGGGTATCGCTCATGTCAGTGGCCTGCGCGGTAAATTGCATCGGGATCTTTCAAAACCGGGTCGACGCTGACCCATTGGCCATTTTCGAAGACGCGGTAGAAGCAGCTTTCGCGGCCGGTGTGGCAAGCGATCTGGCCCAGCTGCTCGACCATCAGGATGATCACATCGGCGTCGCAGTCCAGGCGCATCTCGTGCAGCTTCTGCACATGGCCGGACTCCTCACCCTTGCGCCACAGCTTGCCACGCGAGCGCGACCAGTAGATAGCACGGTTTTCGGCGGCCGTCAGAGCCAGCGCTTCGCGGTTCATCCAGGCCATCATCAGCACCCGACCGCTTTTATGGTCCTGGGCAATTGCCGGCACCAGGCCATCGCTGTCCCACTTGATCTCGTCCAGCCAGTCTTTCATCGTCGACTCCAAAACCGGGCCCGCTTCGCTATCGGGCCTGTTGCATTAGTGTGCCAGCCAGCAGCGTGGCTGGCTATCGGCGTACCACCAGGTACAGCCCGGCGCTGAGCATCAGCCAGGCCGGCCACGCCGCTGGCGCACCCAGGCTGACGGCGCCCGTGGCAAGGATGGCGCCACCAGCGAGCAGGCCGGCACCGAGCAGGCGCAGCGCCCATTGATCACCGTTACGACGGCGCTGGGGCATCTGCGGGTCGTGCAGGTGCGGTTGCGACAGGCGCTCGAGCAGGTCGCGGGTCATGTCGGCCAGGTGCGGCAGTTGCTCGGCCTGACTGTAGATATTGCCCAGTACTGCCTTGGGGCTCATGCGCTCGCGCATCCAGCGCTCCAGAAACGGCTTGGCCGTGCTCCACAAGTCCAGATCCGGGTACAGCTGACGGCCCAGGCCTTCGATGTTGAGCAGAGTCTTTTGCAGCAGGACCAGTTGCGGCTGGACTTCCATGTTGAAGCGCCGCGCGGTCTGGAACAGGCGCATCAGCACCTGGCCAAACGAGATGTCCTTCAGCGGCTTCTCGAAGATCGGCTCGCACACGGTGCGGATCGCGGCTTCGAATTCATTGACCTTGGTATGCGCCGGGACCCAGCCGGAGTCGATGTGCAGCTCTGCTACACGGCGATAATCACGGCGGAAGAAGGCGATCAGGTTGCGCGCCAGGTAGTCCTGGTCTTCGGCGGTGAGGCTGCCGACGATCCCGCAGTCGATGGCGATGTACTGCGGGCTCCATGGCTTGACCGTGCTGACGAAGATGTTGCCTGGGTGCATGTCGGCATGGAAGAAACTGTCGCGGAACACCTGGGTGAAGAACACCTCGACGCCACGCTCGGCCAGCAGCTTCATGTCGGTGCGCTGGTCGGCCAGGGCCACCATGTCGGTGACCGGCACGCCATAGATGCGCTCCATCACCAGCACCTTGGGCCGGCACAGGTCCCAATACACTTGCGGCACGTACATCAGATCGGAGCCTTCGAAGTTGCGCCGCAGCTGGCTCGAGTTGGCCGCCTCGCGGAGCAGGTCGAGCTCGTCATAAATGGTTTTTTCGTAGTCGCCGACCACTTCCACCGGGTGCAGGCGGCGGGCATCGGCGGACAACCGCTCGGCGCCCTTGGCGATCAGGAACAGCCATGCCAGGTCCTGGGCGATGATCGGCTTGAGGCCAGGGCGCACCACCTTGACCACTACCTCTTCGCCGGTCTTCAGGCGTGCGCTATGGACCTGGGCGACCGAGGCCGAGGCCAGTGGCTCGACGTCGAAGCGGCTGAACACTTCGCTGACCTTGGCGCCCAGTTGCGCTTCGATCAGCGCCACTGCTTGTTGCGGGTCGAATGGCGGTACGCGGTCCTGCAGCAACATCAGCTCGTCGGCGACGTCGCTTGGCAGCAGATCGCGGCGGGTCGACAGCAACTGGCCGAACTTGATGAAGATCGGACCCAGGTCCTGCAGCGCCAGGCGCACCCGTGCGCCTCGGCTGAGCGGCGAGGGCTTGCGTGGCAGCCAGCGCCAGGGCATGAGCAAACGCAGGCTCATCAGCCACCAGGGCAGCGGTTGCTCGAACAGAATGTCATCGAGGCGGTAGCGAATCACTACACGCTGGATACGAAACAGGCGGCGGACGGCGAGCAACTTCATGCGTTATCGCTGGTATCAAGGGATCGGGCAAGGCGGCGGATGCGCGCCTCGAGGCGTTCGACATCGACCTTGACGCGGTCGAGCTCGCTGAATGCGGCCTCGGCTTCGCGGCGGCCGACCAGGGTACGGGATTCTTCGGCAAGGTACTCGGAGAGGTTCTGGCCGAAGCGCGCCAGGCCCTGCCGGGTCCAGCGTGCACGCAGGCGTAGGTGGCCGGCGAGCAGGGCGGTGGGCACCGGGCCCAGCCAACGCGACAGCTCGTACTCCCAGTCCAGCTCGAGGTCTTGCAGCACGGCCACCAGGTCGAGCAACACGGCGCTGTCACCGTGCAGCTGCACCTGCGGGCTGTGCAGTACAGCGGTCTTGTCCTTGGCCAGGGCCAACTGGACCAGGCTACTGGCCGGTGCGCGCAGGGTGCAGTCGGCCTCGCTTTCCCAATGCGCAGCCAGCAACAGGCCATCTTCATCGGGCAGGATGTACAGCTGCAGGGCCGGCTGCAGACAGTCGATGGCGATCACCTTGCCTTCCAGCGCGGCCAGCCGCGGCAAGGCCGTGCTGTCCAGACGCAGGACGCGGTTGAGGCCATGCTCGACGCTGGCGAGCAGCCCGGCCAGCAACATCAGGGTTTGATCCCCCGGTGCACGGCGACGATACCGCTGGTCATGTTGTGATAGGTGACGCGGTCGAAACCGGCATCGACCATCATCGCCTTCAACGTTTCCTGATCGGGGTGCATGCGGATCGACTCGGCCAGGTAACGGTAGCTTTCCGAGTCATTGGTGATCAGCTTGCCGGCCAGCGGCATGAAGGCGAACGAGTAGGCGTCGTAGGCCTTGGACATCAGCTTGCTGGTCGGCTTGGAGAACTCCAGCACCAGCAGGCGACCACCGGGCTTGAGTACGCGCAGCATGGAGCGGATGGCATCGTCCTTGTGAGTGACGTTGCGCAGGCCGAAGGCGATGGTCACGCAGTCGAAGTGGTTGTCCGGGAACGGCAGCTTTTCCGCGTCGGCCTGGACGAATTCGATGTTGCCGGCCACGCCACGGTCGAGCAGGCGGTCACGGCCGACCTTGAGCATCGACTCGTTGATGTCGGCCAGCACGACCTGGCCAGTAGGGCCGACCAGGCGCGAGAACTTGGCTGCCAGATCACCGGTGCCACCGGCGATATCCAGCACCCGGTTGCCACTGCGCACACCGGACAGCTCGATGGTGAAGCGCTTCCACAGGCGGTGCATGCCGCCCGACAGCACGTCGTTCATCAGGTCGTATTTGGCGGCTACGGAGTGGAAAACCTCGGCGACTTTCTTCGCTTTCTGGCTTTCTGGCACATCTTTGTAGCCGAAATGAGTGGTGGGTTCGGCGTGTTCGCCTTTGCGCTGGTCGTTCATATCGCATCACCGGAAAAAAGTATCGCCATTCTAGGGGCAATGGGCGGATTTGTCTTGGCGGGGTGTGCCCTCGGGCAGGGGCGGGCATAATGGCGCCATTGTCTTTATATCCAGGATTGCCCGCATGACCCAGATCAGCGTTGAACGCAAACACGCCCTCGGCCGCGAAGCCGCCCGCGCCAAGGCCGAGGCGCTGGTCGACAAACTGACCCGCGAATATGGCCTGGAAGCCAACTGGCAGGGTGATCGGGTCGAAGTTTCGCGTAGCGGCGCCAAGGGCAGCGTCGAAATCGGCGACGATCTGATCCGCGTTCAATTGAAGCTGGGCATGATGATGTCGATGATGAGCGGCACCATCAAGGGCGAGATCGAACGGGCATTGGACAAGGCCCTGGCCTGAGCCTCCAGTCTTGAGGCATGTGCCGCCTCTGCGGGAGCGGCCTTGCATCGCGATGGGCTGCGCAGCCGTCCCAGTACAGCTGCGCTCAGTGAGGCGTGCTAGGGGGCGGCAAACGGGAACAGGTCTTCGATCTGCTCCAGGCGTAGATCCCCGCGGTAGATGCGCACCCGCTCTGCCGGGTTGACTGTGCGCTGCAGTTGTTCTTCCCGGCTCATCGCGCGTGGCTCCCAGAACTTCAGGTGGCCTTTGGCAAACGCGCGTGGCGCGGCTTGTGCGCTGGAGTAATGGAAGTGCGCTTCCCATAGCTGCTGGTGCGGCGTCGTGCGGTTGATGGCGTAGACATCCAGGTAATCCTTGTCCTTTAGCCGTTTACGCAGCGTGGTCGGCACGCGCTGGATCTGTACCTCGCCTTGCGCCACCAGAAAGTGCAACGCCTGGCTGTCAGGGTGGCGGGTATCAAGGTAGGCCTGCGTCAGCAGGCGGCGCTTTTCACTTTGCATTTGCCCGATGGCCTCACGCAGTTGGGTGGCAAGCGCCTGCTCTTGGCCGGCTTCAAGCTGCGTGGCAATGCCGTCCATGTCCTGGATGTGCCAGTCCAGCAGGTCGGCGAGGCTGTTGGGCTCGTTCAGGTAGCGGGCGGCCAGTGCGAGCCTGGCGTCCTTGCGCGCCAGCAGGCTTGAGCCAACACGGCGCAGGTAGGCGGTGCCGGGTGGGGTAGGCGCTGTCACTGGCGCCTCGTCCCATTGGCCGTCACGCTGCTCGTAATGGCTGACCGCCTGGTCGGTGAAGGGATCATGCTGGATAGCTTGCGTACCTTGCTCGTTCGGCTCGGCGAGCAGCGGCTTGCCGCGAGAGGTGCGGATCAAACGGCGGTTGCCCGGTCGTTCCCTGTGGGTCATCGGCACAACTGGCGGCGTGGCGCCACTGTCGTTGTCGCGCAGGGTGTTGCTCAATTGCTCGACGGTCAGTGCTTCCAGTTGGGAAAGCTCGCGGATGTAGTCCTCGACCCTGGGCTTGTCCACCGCAGGCTCGTCGAGCGACAACAGTTCGTGGGCCTTGCCTAGCGAGGCCCGGTATTCGCGCAATGCGTTGTCCAGCACCTCCACCCGCTCCGCAGGTTCCAGGGCGGTGCCTTCGAGGCTGTCATGGCTGAGCATGGCCTGATGAAAGTCACTGCTGCGAAGACCCGCCTGCAGGCGCAGCACTGCTTCAAAACTCTCGGGCTCCAGACGCGTCCTGTCGATCACCAACTGGGCGAGATCGCTGAAGATCTGTCCACGCACGATGAGGGTCGAATAGGTGCGATACGCAACCGCCTTGCTCATCTTTTCCTGTTGGTTCTCGAACTGGATCCGGTGGTCGGCGTAGATCATGCGGATGTTGGCGTCGAGCCTTTCGCTGACGGTGAGCATACGCTGGTGGGTGGTGAGGGCCTCGGCGACAGTGCGGCGAAACGTGGTGGCAAATTCGATCTCGGCTGGCTCGACAGGAAGGCGTGCGAGCTCCCGTGATTGCTGACTGAGAGAGTCGTAATCGGTCAGCTCCAGTAACCGATGATAAAGGTACTGATCGTTGTTTATTGATTGCTCGTACCATTGATTGAGGGCCCGACGGGCGCGAGCCTCAGGGTCCATACGCTGGTACTGCGGTTCGCCGAGTTCAGTGAAAAGCGCAATATTGGACTCGATCAGCACGGCCTGTTTCTCGAAAATGGAGGCCATTATTCCGAGGATGGGGCGGTGTTGCTTGCGCTGCCCATGCAGGTTTTCCAGACGGATGCGCAGATCATCCGGGAGCGCTGCGCGCGCATCAGGCGGCAGTTTTTCCATGTCGCTTCGAAAAGCTGCGGCTTCTTGATCATAGGCGCTGAGCAACTGCGCATTGCGTTCTGCGAGCGGCGCCAGCTTGGTCAGCTCGCTGTCGTTGTTGCGGCGACGCTGCTGCAGCGCGTTGAAATGGTCCACTTTCTCTGCGACCGCCTGGCGCCTGCTTTTCGGCATCCCGCCGGCCAGCCTCAGGTCAAGCCGCCACTCGCCGTTCCAGCGGGTGATCCAGGGGCCCTGGGCACGTTCTCGATCAGGCAGGTAGTAACCGTCCGGCGCGCCGCCCCACTGTCCCGACCACTCACTCTGGTTCTGCTCGGGGCCGACGATGCGGACACCGGCAAAGGTCTCCTGGACTTCGTAGGGCTCGTGGTCGAGCGCCACATAGTGACGTTCATTCACCTTGAACAGGCCGCGCAGGCGGCCGTGCGGCTCGGCGCTGTGCCCGGCGAGGGAGATCCTTGCGCGCAGGCCGGCCAGCGTCTCACGTTGCGCCGCGGTCAAATGGCCAAGGCCTTGCCCACCCTGCCAACCACTCACCCGCAAAGGTGCCGGACGGCCTTGTTCGACGGGTTCCTGCCAGGGCGCCGGAGAGGGTTCCTCACGGTTGAGCGTGGCGCCGGGTTCGTGCGGTCTGGGCCCTTCGAGACGTGGCTTGAGCGGTGTGGACAGTGTGTCCGGTTGCGCCCCGCTGGCATGACCGTGAACCAGCAGCATGGCCAGGTTGGTCAGCACGTCAGTGACAGCCAGGGCCTTCTCTTCAGGCGTACCCCGCTCCAGCGCGGCGAGGTCATCCTTGAGTGCCACCAGGCTGATGATCAGCCAGGCCACTGACGCGGCTGGACCGCGTAGCACCGATGCGACCGTGTTGAAGGCGAGCCAGGCCAGTTGACTGATCAGTGCCCAGCGTTGTTGAGCGTTGGAGACGCTTTGCCTGGACGCCAGCACCAGCAGGGCCTTGCCGCGGGCCTGGAACATGTGCTGGTCAAGATCGCCCTGCCAGGCGCTGAAGCGCACCCTTGCCGGCTGGCGCAATCGACTCAGCAGTGCATCCAGCATGTCTGCAAGGGCCAGCAGGTGCGCCAGTTCAGACAGATTGCGGTGCAGGTGCGGTCGCTGGAAGCCACCGTCTTCATAGATCGCGCGAGCGTCGTCGTCCATCCAGTCCAGCATGTCTTGCTGCAGGGGCTGATCGGCGAGAACGCTGTCCATCAGATGCTCGAGGTCGTCGAATTCGCGTACGACCTGCTCGTTGCAAAGCGCCCGGTAAAGCACCCAAGGCCCGTTCGCCTGGAGCCGGATCAGGAACATGCCCTGGACCTCATTGGCCGCAGCCGCTTGCGGCGCACAGAGAAATGCCAGCGGGGCCATGGCGTGGACGCTGGACCGATCCCCGGGCCGGTCACAGAAATCGGCCAGCGCCTGCCAGCTGCGGTCCCGCAACTGGCCAGCGATCTTCGCCTGGAGGGCTCCGAGCAGCAGATGGCTGCGCCATTCGCGGGCGTGCAGCCGCACCCGGTGGGCCGTGTTGCGGGCATCCTGCAGCGCGGCGTTGACGTACCCCGGGTAGCGCCCGCCGATGTCGACTGTCCGTATCAACCTGTCGACATACTCAGGCGTCAGCCATTGAGGCGGTTGCGAGCCGTCGGCCAGAAGAATGCCGGTCACCGCTTCATGCTCGCCGACCTGCAGGCGGGTAATGGCCAGCGCGGTGAGCGACTCGGTTCTGAGGTATTGAAGATCGAAGGTCAGCGAAGAGGTCTGCACCCTTTGGGCAATGCTCGCCAGCACCTGGTCTGGCTGTAACAGCCTCCCCTGGGGATGATCCGCGTGCATCTGTTCACGCAGGCAGCGTGAGGCGTATTGGTTGAGGTCTTCGATATCACCCCACGAGGTCTCGCCTTTGGCCAAGGCCTGGCTGGCGGCTAACTGGAGCAGGGCCGTCTGGTACTGGAAACGATCGCCCGCGCTGGCCTGGGCCAGCCAGCCCGGTACTTCGATGGTGGGTTGGGCCGCTGGCGGCCACGGCTGATCGAGGAAGCCGGCCGCAGGGTCACTGAGCAGGCTCAGCGCCGCTTCCAGTTCACGCGGGGTAGCGATATCGGCCAGTCGCAGGCGGCCAATCTCATCGAGGATGCCATTGAGCAGCTGGCGGGCCTGATGTGCGAACGCATCCTCCTCCAGCGGCGCCTTCGCCCACACCATCGATTCGAAGTGATACCGCTGTGCCAATTCGTCGCGCAGGGCGCAGGCGAAGGCGGACAGGTCGTGGTAACCGTGCACGGTGCCGGTGGGCTTGCACCAGAGCAGCAAGTCACGATCGGCGTGGCGTGCACAGAGCAACGTGCTGCTGAGTGAGAGGCAGTGCTCGACCCCCGCGCTGTTCAGCCTGACCTGCAGGGCATGGCACACCAGGCCATCGCTGCGCCCCTCGAGCAAGCCGTACAGCACGCTCTTCTCGGCGTCGCCGAGGCCCTGGCGCTGGATGTTGGCCAGCAGGTTTGCTTTCAATAACTGTTGCATCCAGCGCAGAGCGGAGATTTCCGAATCGCCTTCGAGGGCGTTCCAGAAACCGATCTGGGCTTGCTGGAAGCTGTCGATCACGCAGGCCAGCAGGGCGTCGAAATCCTGGTTGAGGTCGGCCATGCGCAGATCGATCTCTGGCTGGCCTGGCCCGGCTTGCTGCGGGTGAAACACCTGTCCCGTTGCCAGGCTGAGCTGATCGGTCGGCGCCAACGCCATGCGCTTTCCGCTGAGCAGGTGGGCGATCAGCGTGTCGACCAGCGGGCTTTGCCCAGGCCCTGCGCCGGGGGCTTGGGCGTGGATAATGTTGAAGCCTTCGAGCGATTCGAGCTGAGGGTAGCTGGTACGAATCCACGGATAGCGCCTGGCAAGCGTCTCCAGACCTTCGTGGGCAATGACCTGGCGCAGGCTGGGGCGGTTGGCGAAGCGCGCCGCGACGAGGCGTTGGATCGAAGCGACGGGCGTTGGGGCGGCAAGCGGCATGGTACAGGTCTCCAATGCGAAAGGAGCTTGTACGCTGGGTCAGCGGCGGTGGTGGCCTGCGGTAAATACATCAAACGTGGGCCTGGTCGTTGCGGTTGCGTCGCTTAGGGTGAGAATTCTAATTTTTCTGCATACCGTTGTGCTCAAGCCCGAAGTCCGTGGGCAGTTCCTCCATCCCCTATGAGCGAGAGGTGCAGAGCATGGCCAAGATCAATCTGAAGAAAAAAGACGACGCCCAAGGCACGCTGGACGAAGTGCGTAACTATGCGCGCAGAGTCTGGCTGGCAGGCCTGGGCGCCTATGCCCGAGTCGGCCAGGAGAGCACCGACTACTTCAAGGAGCTGGTCAAGGCTGGCGAAGGCGTCGAGAAGCGTGGCAAGAAAGTCATCGACAAAAAGCTCGATGCCGCCAACGAGCAGATCGATGAAGCCGGTGAAGAAGTCAGCCGCGTACGTGGCAAGGTTGAAGTTCAACTCGACAAAATTGAAAAAGCTTTTGATGCGCGTGTCGCGCGTGGCTTGAATCGCCTCGGCATTCCGTCTAAACATGACGTTGAGGCGTTGTCCATCAAGTTGGAACAACTCCACGAGTTGCTCGAGCGTGTCGCGCGCAAACCATAAGGAGAGCAGGATGGCTGGCAAGAAGAATATCGATAAAGAAGGCGGCTCCTGGATCGGCGGAATCGAGAAGTACTCCCGCAAGATCTGGTTGGCTGGCCTGGGTATCTACTCCAAGGTCGATCAGGACGGCCCCAAGCTGTTTGATTCGTTGGTCAAGGACGGCGAAAAAGCCGAGAAGCAGGCGAAGAAGACCGTTGATTCGGCGGCTGATGAAGCCAAGTCGGCAACCTCTTCGCGCGTTGCCGACGTCAAGGAGCGCGCGCTGGGCAAGTGGGGCGAGTTGGAAGAAGCCTTCGACAAGCGCCTCAACAGTGCTATCTCGCGCCTCGGTGTACCGAGCCGCAACGAGATCAAGGCGCTGCACCAGCAGGTCGACACGCTGACCAAGCAGATCGAGAAGCTGACTGGCGCGTCGGTGACGCCGGTGTCCAAGGCGGCCGCGAGCAAATCTGCTGCAAAACCGTTGGCCAAAGCAGCCGCCAAAACCGCCGGCGCCAAGCCTGCAGGCAAAACGGCAGCCGCCAAACCAGCGGCTAAAACCGCAGCGGCCAAGCCTGTAGCCAAGCCGGCGGCCAAGTCTGTAGCTGCCAAGCCTGCGGCGAAACCGGCAGCGGCCAAGGCAGCGGCAGCGAAGAAGCCTGCGCCGAAGAAAGCGCCGGCCAAACCGGCAGCCAGCGCCGCTCCGGCCGCTACCGCAGCACCCGCATCTGCAGCGGCTACGGGCAGCAGCACGCCGTCGGCACCAACGGGTACCGATACCCTGATCTGATAACGCGTCGTCTTCTTCGCGGGCGAGCCCGCTCCCACAGGTACAGCGCCGATCAGCAGCTCAGCGCAGGCTCCGTGGGAGCGGGCTTGCCCGCGAAGGCCCCAACGCCGGAACCTCAGGTCTACCCCTCCAGATACCGCACCGCCAACTGCTCCGCCGCCGCCCGCGCCTGTGCTTGCAGATGCGGCGCCACCAGCATCATCACCTGATACACCACCACCCCGACGTCGGCCGCGCGGCCGATCACGCGCTGATAGTCCAGCGAGAACATCAGGGTCATGGTGATCTGCTCGACCAACTGCCCCAACGCCTGAGTATCGCTGGTGACCTGTCCGTGCGCCTTCAGGCTGGCCAGCAGCGCCGCCAGGGTGCGTTTGATCGCATTGATCAGGCTGCGCATGCCGCGGGCCAGCTTGGGCAGGCGCCCGGTCAGGTTCGACAGGTCCTGAAAGAGGAAACGGTACTGGGCCATGCGCTCGACGATCAGGTGCAGGAACAGCCAGTAGTCCTCGGCGTCCAGGCGCACGTCCAGCGGCGGATCGAGCAGCGGCATCAGGGCCTCTTCGAAGCGCTCGAACAGGCCGTTGACCAACGGCTCCTTGCCGTGGAAGTGGTAGTACAGGTTGCCCGGGCTGATGCCCAGCTCGTTGGCGATTTCCAGCGTCGACACATTCGGTTCGCCCTGCTGGTTGAACAACTGCAGGGCACATTCAAGGATACGGTCACGGGTCTTCATCGAGTCAGCGCACCAATACGTAAGTGCCAGGTGCCGGCGCCAGGGGTGGATAGGTGGTGTTGCCCAGGCTGCTGCGCGGAGCCTTCAGCGGCCCCGAGCGCTGGCCGATCCACTCCAGCCACAGTGGCCACCAACTGCCTTCGCTGCGCTTGGCATCATGGAACCAGGCGCGCGGGTCGCTGCTCAGGCGCGGGTTGTCGAGGTAGTAGGCCTTGGGGTTGCCGGGCGGGTTGATGATGCTCTGGATATGGCCGCTGTTGGCCAGCACGAAGCGTTGCTTGCCGCCGACCAGCAGCGCCGAGCGGTACACCGCATCCCAGGGCGTGATGTGATCGTTGCTGCCGGCGACATGAAAGCTGTCCAGCTCGACCTGCTTGAGATTGATCGGCGTGCCGCACACCTCCAGGCCATCGGCGTGGGCCAATGGGTTGAGCTTGAAAAAGTCCAGCAGGTCGCCATGCAGGGCTGCCGGCAGCCGCGTGCTGTCGGCGTTCCAGTAGAGGATGTCGAAGGCCGGCGGGGTCTTGCCGAGCAGGTAGTTGTTGACCCAGTAATTCCAGACCAGATCGTTGGGCCGCATCCAGGCAAAGATCCGCGCCACTTCAGCGCCGTCGAGCACGCCGCGCTGGTAGGAGCGGCGCTTGGCGGCTTCGACTGTCTGCTCGTCGGCAAACAGGCTGGCCGGGCTGTCGAACTGGCTGTCGAGCAGGCTCACCAGATAGGTCGCGCTGCGCACCTTGCGCAGTTGCTTCCTGGCCTGCAGATGGCCTTGCAAGGCCGCCATGGTCAGGCCGCCGGCGCAGGCGCCGAGCAGGTTCGGGTCGCGGTTGCCGGTAATGCTGCGGCAAGCATCGAGCGCTTCCTCCAGCGCCTGCACGTAGCTCGACAGGCCCCATTCGCGGTGACGCGGTTCCGGGTTACGCCAGCTGACCATGAACACCTGCAGGCCGTTCTTGAGCATGTACTGGACGAAGCTGTTGCCGGGGCTGAGGTCGAAAATGTAGTACTTGTTGATCTGCGGCGGCACGATCAGCAGCGGCCGCGCATGCTGTTGCTCGCTCATCGGCTGGTACTGGATCAGCTCCAGCAGCTCGTTGCGAAACACCACCGCGCCGGGCGTGTTGGCCACGTTGCCACCCACGGCGAAGGCGCTCTGGTCGACCTGGCGCGGCATGCCGTCGTTGTGGCGCAGGTCGTCAAGCAGGTGGCCAAGGCCGCGCAGCAGGCTCTGCCCGCCGGTGTTGAGCAGCTCTTTGACGGCCAGCGGGTTGAGCAGCGAGTTGCTCGGCGCCAGTGCGTCGTTGATCTGGTTGAGCAGAAACTGCGCGCGGGCGCGATCATCTGCCGACAGTGAACTGTGCTCGATCCACAGCCGCGATTGTTTCTGCCAGGCCAGATACGCCTGCAGGCCGCGTCGGTACAGCGGGTTGTCCTGCCAGGTCGGGTCAGCAAAGCGGGTGTCACGCGGGTGCGGCTGTAGCGGCGAATCGCCGAGCATCACCCGGCCCAGTTGGCTGCCCAGGGCGAGCAGGTGGCGGGCGGTGTACAGCGGATCGCGCAGGCCCTGACGGCCAACCTGGCGCAGTGTCGAAATCAGGTCGCGACCGCGCAGGCCGGTGATGGCGTTCTGCACATTCATCACCGTGACCGGGGCGGGTGAGTTGCCTTTGGCCGGCTTTTCTTGCATGACAACACTCCCTCGTTGTGATGGCGTCGGTTGCACCAGCGCGGTCGCGGCGTCACTGCCCGGCCAGCGCCAGATGCACAGGTGTAGCTAGGTGCCGCTGGCGGGGCGCGGGTGCATCCGTGCGCGCTGCCGTTCCTGCTCGAGAAACTTCATGATGATCGGCGCCACCGCTTCGGCCCGGGTAATCAGGAACAAGTGACCGTCGTCGATGATGTGCAACTGGGCGTTGGGGATGCGCCAGGCCAGCAGGCGCATGTTGATCAGCGGAATCAACGGGTCATCGTCACCGGCCAGCACCAGGGTCGGCTGGCTGATCTTGTGCAGCCAGTGAATGCTGGTCCAGCCAAGGCCGGCGAACAGTTGCCAGTAATAACCGAGCTTGCCGCCCGAGCGCACTTTTGCGGCATGCCGGGCAGCCAGTTCCGGGTCGCGGCGAAACGCGCCGCCGTAGATCAGCGGGGCGATACGTATCACATGGGATGGCTGCACATAACGCCGCGGGCTGGCCATCATCCACAGCACCTTGGGCTTGCCCGGCACCATCACCGCGCCGGCCGCCGTGGCCGCCAGCACCAGCTTCTTGCAGCGCTCGGGGTAATCATGGGCGAATTGCTGGGCGAGGGCGCCGCCCCAGGACACGCCGATGACGTTGACCTGGCCGTAGTCGAGGTAGTCGAGCATGCGCGCGGTCAGCTTGGCCAGGCCAGGAAAGCGATATGGCTGGCGCGGCGTCGATGAGCCGCCCACACCGGGCACGTCGAAGGCAATTACCTCGAGGTCCGGGTCAAGCGCCTCGATGAATGGAAACACCAGCTCAAGGTTGGCGCCGATGCCGTTGAAGATCAGCAACGGCGTCAGGTGCGGTTTGCCTGGGCGAACCGCCGTGCGGATGGACTGGTCGTCCAGCTCGACGGTGCGAAAAACATAGGGTTGCGGCATGCGCGAAACTCTGTGAGGAACGAAGCGCCACGGCGCTAGGCCGTGGCGGTCATGCTCAACGTTCGTGAACGTAGGTGCCCGGTGCAGCTTCGCCGGCGACATAGGCCCGATTGCCCAGCCGCGCTGGGGCTTTTTTCAGCTCGCCCGCACGCTCGCCGAGCCAGGCTTGCCAGTGCAGCCACCAGGAGTCGGCGTGCTTGATGGCGTTTTCCTGCCAGGCCAGCGGGCTGTCCGGGCGATCTTCACCGGTCATGAAGCGCGCCTTGGGATTGCCTGGCGGGTTGAGGATGCTCTGGATGTGGCCGCTGCTGGACAACACGAACTCGATCTTGCCACCGAACAGATGCGCCGAGCGGTAGCAGGCCTGCCACGGCGTGATGTGGTCGGCGGTGCCGGCCAGGCTGTAGATATCGCACTTGACCTGCTTGAGGTCGATGGCCGTGCCGCACACTTCCAACGCTTGGGGGCGGGTCAGCGGGTTGTTCTTGAACATCTCGATCAGGTCGCCGTGGAAGGCCGCCGGCAAGCGCGTGGTGTCATTGTTCCAGAACAGGATGTCGAACACCGGCGGCTCGTTGCCAAGCAGGTAGTTGTTGACCCAGTAGTTCCAGATCAGGTCATTGGGGCGCATCCAGGCAAACACCTTGGCCATGTCGCTGCCTTCGAGTACGCCGGCCTGGTAGGAGTGGCGCTTGGCTGACTCCAGGGTCTGCTCGTCGACAAACAGCGCGACCTGGTTGTCCATGGTGGTGTCGAGCACGCTGACCAGCAGGGTCAGAGCGTTGACCTTGTTCTCGCCGAGCGCGGCGTAGTGGCCGACCAGCGCGGTGCAGGTGATGCCGCCGGAACAGGCCCCAAGCATGTTCAAGTCCTTGCTGCCGGTGATCGCCAGCACCGCGTCGACCGCTTCCTTGAGCGCATCGATGTAGGTCGACAGGCCCCATTCGCGCTGGGCCTTGGTCGGGTTGCGCCAGCTGATGATGAAGGTCTGCTGGTGCGAGCGCAGGCAAAAGCGCGCCAGGCTCTTGTCCGGGCTCAGGTCGAAGACGTAGAACTTGTTGATCTGCGGCGGCACCACCAGCAACGGCCGGGCGTGCACTTGTTCGGTGATCGGCCGGTACTGGATCAGCTCGAGCACGTCGTTGCGAAACACCACTGCGCCTTCGCTGGTGCCGAGGTTCTTGCCCACTTCGAACGCGTCCTTGTTGACCTGGCTGGGCATGCCGCCATTGCTGACCATGTCCTTGGCGAGGTTGGACATGCCATCGAGCAGGCTCTTGCCGCCGGTTTCGAAGAAGCGTTTGACCGCTTGCGGGTTGGACAGGGTATTGGTCGGCGACATGGCCTCGGTCATCAGGCCGATGACGAACTGGCCGCGGCTGATGTCCTGTGGCGACAGGTCGCTGGTGCTGATCCAGTCGTTGAGCTCCTGGCGCCAGGCCAGGTAGGTCTGCAGGTAGCGTCGGTACAGCGGGTTTTGTTGCCAGGCTGGATCATTGAAGCGGCGGTCGTCGCCGGCCGGTTGCAGGCTGGACTTGCCCAGCAGCACGTTTTTCAGTTCCAGGCCAAAGTGGGCGACGTGCTTGGCGCTGTGCAGCGGCTGGCGGATGGCCTGGCGCAACACCGTACGCGCCGTGCTGAGCAGATCCTTGCGGCGAATGCCGATGATCGGGTTCAGGCCCAGGGTGTTTTCCGAGGCCTGGCGCTGCAAGTCATCGTTGTTCTTGTTACTCATCTACGACGCTCCGTTGTCCTGAGACGAGTACCGGCTGGCTGAGGCAGATACACAGCACATGCCGGTACAGATCGCTCGGGTGACCAGTGATAAGGAACAGCGCTGCGGCGAGCGGATGCGTAGTGGTGATGAGCTGCGGGGGATTCTGCGTGTGAAGACAGCCTGCTTTCGCTCGCGACCTCTACAACAACCGGCTCGGCCCTGCTTGGCTGAATGCAATGCAGGGAGCTTGCCAGCTCCATTGGTTACCCGACTTTCATGTATTGCGCAAGACAGCCCAAACCCTGGCTGGCATCAAGCCATTCAAGCAGAGCAAATTAGAAAATGCGCTCTAAACATGACAATCCTTGCGCTAGAGCATCAGCTTGACCACAGATTCGGCAGGATCGCGGGATTTGCCGGCCTTGCGCAGCTCGTCGAGATAGTCGGCCCACAGCTCGGCCTGACGCAGGCTGAGTTGTTCGAGGTATTCCCAGGTGAACAATCCGCTGTCATGGCCGTCGTCGAAGATCAATTTCAGTGCATATTGGCCGGCCGGTTCCACGCCGATGAGGCCGACGTTGATCTTGCCGAATTGCAGGATGGGTTTGCCGTGGCCCTGGACCTCGGCGGAAGGCGAGTGCACCCGCAGGAATTCGGCGGGCAGCTGGTAGACCTCGCCGGGGGCGTAGGTCAGGGCGAGGGTTTTCGAGGCTTTGTGCAGGTTGATCGCGGTTGGGAGGCGGGGCATGGGTCGGGATCTCTTTCGGAGCTGAGGGCCATGGGGGCCGCTCCGCGACCCTTTCGCGACACAAGGCCGCTCCTACAGGGGACCGCGATGTCTGTAGGAGCGGCCTTGTGTCGCGAAAGGGCTGCGTAGCAGCCCCCAGCAGTCTTACAGAATATACCGAGACAGATCTTCGTTCTGCGCCAGCTCACCCAGATGGCCGTTGACGTACTCGGCGTCGATCCGGATCGGCGTGTCGTCATGCGCGCTGGCCAGGTCGCCAGCACTGAACGAAACCTCTTCGAGCAGACGTTCAAGCAGGGTGTGCAAACGACGCGCACCGATATTTTCGGTCTTCTCGTTGACCTGATAGGCAATCTCGGCCAGACGCTTGATGCCGTCGGCCGCGAACTCGATGGTGAGGCCTTCGGTCTTGAGCAGCTCGCGGTACTGTTCGGTCAGCGACGCGTGCGGCTCCTGCAGGATGCGCTCGAAGTCTTCCGGGGTGAGCGCCTTGAGTTCGACGCGGATCGGCAGACGGCCTTGCAGCTCGGGTACCAGGTCGCTCGGCTTGCTCAGGTGGAATGCACCGGAGGCGATGAACAGGATGTGGTCGGTCTTGACCATGCCCAGCTTGGTGTTGACCGTGCAGCCTTCGATCAGCGGCAGCAGGTCGCGCTGTACGCCTTCACGGGAGACATCGGCGCCGCCGACATTGCCGCGCTTGGCCACCTTGTCGATCTCGTCGATGAACACGATGCCGTGCTGCTCGACCGCTTCGAGGGCCTTGGCCTTGAGCTCTTCTTCGTTGACCAGGCGGCCCGCTTCTTCTTCGCGGACCATCTTCAGCGCTTCCTTGACCTTGAGTTTGCGCGACTTGCGCTTGCCCTTGCCCATGTTGGCGAACAGGCTCTGCAGCTGGTTGGTCATCTCTTCCATGCCGGGCGGAGCGGCGATGTCGACGCCCATGCTCTCGGCTACTTCGATCTCGATTTCCTTGTCGTCCAGCTGGCCTTCGCGCAGGCGCTTGCGGAACAGCTGACGGGTGTTGGTATCGCTGCTCGACGGCGCGGCTTCTTCGGCAAAGCTGCTGGCGCTGCGGGCCTGTGGCAGCAGTGCATCGAGTATCCGGTCTTCGGCGGCATCTTCGGCGCGGTGGCGCACACGGATGATTTCCTGCTCACGGAACAGCTTCAACGCAGCGTCGGCGAGGTCGCGAATGATCGACTCGACGTCGCGGCCAACGTAGCCGACTTCGGTGAACTTGGTCGCTTCGACCTTGATGAACGGCGCGTTGGCCAGCTTGGCCAGGCGACGCGCGATCTCGGTCTTGCCGACGCCGGTCGGACCGATCATCAGGATGTTTTTCGGGGTGACTTCAGCGCGCAGCTCAGCCGGCAGCTGCATGCGCCGCCAGCGGTTGCGCAGGGCAATGGCGACGGCGCGTTTGGCGTCGTCCTGGCCGATGATATGGCGGTTGAGTTCGTGGACGATTTCGCGGGGGGTCATGGACATGATCTATTCGGTCCTCGGGCACAGTAATCAGTGTGGAAAAGTCCCGCGCTGAGCGGGACGCCAGAACAACTGATCACTCGGCCAGGTCCTGCTCCTCGATAGTCAGGTTGTGGTTGGTGAACACGCAGATGTCACCGGCGATGTGCAGCGCGGTTTCGGCGATTTCGCGAGCCGACAGCTCAGTCTTGTTCAGTAGTGCGCGGGCAGCGGCCTGGGCGAAGGCGCCGCCGGAACCCATGGCGATCAGGCCGTCTTCTGGCTCGACCACGTCACCGTTGCCGGTGATGATCAGCGAGGCGTCTTTGTTGGCCACGGCGAGCATGGCTTCGAGGCGGCTCAGGGAGCGGTCGGTGCGCCATTCCTTGGCCAGTTCGACGGCGGCGCGAACCAGGTGACCCTGGTGTTTTTCCAGCTGGCCTTCGAAGCGCTCGAACAGGGTGAAGGCATCGGCAGTGGCCCCGGCGAAGCCTGCAATGACCTGACCGTGGTACAGGCGGCGGACTTTTTTCGCGTTGCCTTTCATCACGGTGTTGCCGAGGGATACCTGGCCGTCGCCCGCCATGACGACTTTGCCGTGGCGGCGGACTGAAACGATGGTAGTCAAGGGAGAGTCTCCACGCAGCGGGGCGAAAATGCCTGATGCAGACTCATATGGGGGGAGGGGGGAAAGATTTCAACCTTGGCGGATGGATGGTTGGCTTCAGGGCTAAGCGATGCCCGATGGGGTACGCGGTCGGCGTAGGAGCGGCCTTGTGTCGCGAAAGGGTCGCGGAGCGGCCCCATATTTTCAGCTTCGCCGCCGACATCGCCGGGCCCACTGTGCGGGCCTTTCGCGACACAAGGCCGCTCCTACAGATCGCGGTGTTCGCGGTCGGTGCAGGAGCGGCCGCGCCAAGCCTCAGGCTTCGTGGCAGATGTGGCCGTCCACCAGCGTATAACGCACCGCACTCGGCAGGCAGTGGCCGATGAACGGGCAGTTGTCGCCGCGCGACAGCCAATGCTCACCGGCCACGGTCGAGGCCTTTGGATCAAACAACACCAGATCCGCCGCACCGCCAACCTTCAGCTCACCTGCCGGCAAGCGCAGTGCCTGGGCAGGCCCGCTGGTCAGTCGCGCAAGCAAGGTCGGCAGATCCAGCAGGCCATCCTCGACCAGCGTCATCGCCAACGGCAGCAACAGCTCGACACTACTGATACCAGGCTCGGTAGCGCCAAACGGCGCCAGTTTGGCATCGCGCTCGTGCGGCTGGTGATGGCTGGAAATCGCCTGGATCACCCCCGACTTGACCGCTTCACGCAGGCCATCGCGATCCGCCGCGGTACGCAGCGGTGGCTGCACGTGGTACAGGCTGGAGAAGTCGCGCAGCGCTTCGTCGGTGAGGATCAGCTGGTACAACGCTACGTCGGCTGTGACCGGCAGGCCCAGTGCCTGCGCCTGGGCAATCAGGCGGGCGCCGCGGGCGCTGGTGATCTGGGTGAAGTGCGCACGCACGCCACTTTGCTCGACCAGCAGCAGGTTGCGCGCCAGGGCGACGGTTTCGGCGCTTTCCGGGATGCCGGGCAAGCCGAGGAAGCTGGCCATCGCACCTTCGTGGGCCAGCCCGCCGAGGGCCAGGTCATGGTCCTGGGAGTGGAACACCACGGTCAGGTCAAAGGTGGCGGCGTACTCCAGCGCGCGCGCCAGGGTGCGGTTGTTGGGGATCTGCTTCAAACCGTTGCCAAATGCTACGCAGCCGGTATCACGCAGGGCCACCAGCTCGGCCAGTTGCTCGCCTTCAAGCCCCTTGGTCAGGGCGCCGATCGGGTAGACCTTGCTGTTGCCGGCTTCACGGGCACGGTCGAGTACCAGCTCGGCCACTGCCGAGGTGTCCAGCACCGGCTTGGTCTGCGGTGGGCAGCACAGGCTGGTGACGCCACCGGCGACGGCTGCGCGGGTTTCGCTGGCGATGTTGCCCTTGCGGCTGTAGCCCGGCTCGCGCAGGGCGACGTCGAGGTCGACCAGGCCCGGTGCGGCGACCAGGCCGTTGGCGTCGATACTGCGGCTGGCGCTGAAACCGGCCGGGGCGGCGCCGATGGCGACGATCTTGCCCGCTTCCAGGTGCAGGTCGCTGATGCTGTCCAGGCCGCTAATCGGATCGATGACCCGGGCGCCAAGAATACTGATGCTCACAGGGCGTGCTCCTGGTCCAGTTGTCGTTGCGTGTTCTGCCCGCTCATGGCCATCGACAGCACCGCCATGCGCACGGCGATGCCGTAGGTGACCTGGTTGAGGATTACCGAATGTTTACCGTCGGCGACTGCCGATTCGATCTCGACGCCGCGGTTGATCGGCCCCGGATGCATGACGATGGCATCCGGTTTGGCCCCGGCCAGGCGCGCCGTGGTCAGGCCGAACAGGCGGTAGAACTCGCCTTCGCTGGGCAGCAGGCCGCCGGCCATGCGCTCACGCTGCAGGCGCAGCATGATCACCACGTCGACGTCCTTGAGGCCTTCGGCGAGGTCGGTGTAGACCTTCACGCCGTACTGCTCGATGCCCACCGGGATCAGGGTTTTCGGGCCGATCACGCGGATGTCCGGGCAGCCCAGGGTCTTCAGCGCGAGCATGTCGGAGCGGGCCACCCGCGAGTGCAGGATATCGCCGACGATGGCTACCGAGAGGTTCTCGAAGCTGCCTTTGTGGCGGCGAATGGCGAGCATGTCGAGCATGCCCTGGGTCGGGTGCGCGTGGCGGCCGTCGCCACCGTTGATCACGGCAACGTCCGGGCACACGTGCTCGGCGATGAAGTGCGCCGCGCCCGAGTCGGAGTGGCGCACGACGAACATGTCGGCGGCCATGGCCTCAAGGTTGCGCAGGGTGTCGAACAGGGTCTCGCCCTTGCTGGTCGAGGAGGTCGACACGTTCAGGCTGATGACGTCGGCCGACAGCCGCTGGGCCGCCAGCTCGAAGGTGGTGCGGGTGCGGGTGGAGTTTTCGAAGAACACGTTGCACACGGTCTTGCCGCGCAGCAACGGGACTTTCTTCACTGCCCGGTCGCCGACTTCAAGAAACGAGTCGGCAGTGTCGAGAATCTCGGTGAGCAGTTCGCGGGGCAAACCATCAAGCGAGAGGAAGTGGCGCAGCTGGCCCTGATCATTGAGCTGCAGCGGGCGCTTGGCGTCGAGTGGCGTCATCGCGGGGGACTCTTAAAGGGCGGAAGCGGTAGCAAGGTCCTGGCGCTCGAGGGCGAGCGGGGCCGGGCCGGTCAATTTTACCCGCTCATGGGCTGCCAGTGACAGCGTGGCGCCGAGCACGTTGGGCCGGATCGGCAGTTCGCCGGCATCCAGATCGAGCAGGCACACCAGGGTGACGCTGGCCGGGCGGCCATAATCGAACAGTTCGTTGAGGGCAGCGCGAATTGTGCGCCCGCTCATCAGCACGTCATCGACCAGCACCAGGTGCTGGCCTTCGACCTCGAACGGCAGCTCGGAGGGGCGCACTTGCGGGTGCAGGCCGTTCTGGCTGAAGTCGTCGCGATAGAACGACACATCCAGGGTGCCCAGCGGGCTGCTGTCGGCAAGCTCCTGCTGCAGCGCCTGAGCGACCCACACACCACCGGTGCGGATGCCGATGAAGCGCGGCTCGGCAATGTTGCGGCGGGCCAGGTGGGCGCGAAGGTCGACGGCCATCTGCCGGATCAACTCGGTGGGGTTGGGTAGGCTCATTGCGTGCTCCTCGGGGCGCCGGCAGACCCGGCGGCAAAGCGAAAGGTGGAATCAGTGACCGGTATTGGCCTCCAGCCAGCCCTGCAGGAGCAGCGCGGCGGCGATGGCGTCGACCGGGTTGTCGCGATAGGTGCCGCGCTGACCGCCACGGGCCATGCGCTCGCCCTTGGCTTCGAAGGTGGTCAGGCGCTCGTCGTGGGTGTGCACCGGCAGGTTATAGCGGCCGTGCAGGCGGTTGGCGAACTTCTGCGCGCGGGCGCTCATCTCGCTGGGGGTGCCGTCCATGTTCAGCGGCAGGCCAACGACGATGGCGTCGGGTTTCCATTCCTTGATCAGCTTTTCCACCTGGGCCCAATCCGGAATACCGTCCTGGGCACGCAGGGTGCACAGCTCGCGGGCCTGGCCGGTGATGACCTGGCCAACCGCGACGCCGATCTGTTTGGTGCCGTAGTCAAAGCCCAGCAGCAGGCGCACCTCGGCCATCAGGCGTGACCTGCCTGGCTGGTCAGCAGGCTGAGGTTGATGCCCAGCGACGCTGCTGCCGCACTCAGGCGCTGGTCGCTGGCCAGGCTGAAGATGATTTCAGGGTCGAATGGGCAGTTGAGCCAGGCGTTGTCGGCAAGTTCGGCCTCCAGCTGGCCGGCTTCCCAACCCGCGTAACCGAGGGTGATCAGGCTCTGCGCCGGGCCTTCGCCGTTGGCCAGGGCAAACAGCACATCCTGCGAGGTCGACAGCGACAGGCCTTCGAGCTCGATGGTGGCCTCATAGCTGCGCTCGCTGCTGTGCAGAACAAAGCCGCGGTCGGTCTGTACCGGCCCGCCGATGTAGATCGGTACTTGCAGGGTACTCAACGGCGGTTCTTCGTCCGGGCGCAACTGCTCGAGGATGTCTGCCAGGTTGAGTTCCTGCGGCCGGTTGACCACCAGGCCCATGGCGCCATTGGCGTTGTGCTCAACGATATAGGTCAGGGTCTGGGCAAAGTTCGGATCGGCCATGTGCGGCATGGCGATCAGGAACTGATGCTTGAGGTAACTCGGAGTGAGGTTTTTCATGGGGGTAGTGTGGCGCCAGGCGACGCCAGCTTCAAGCTGCAAGCTGTGAGAAAAAACCACTGACGCGGTTTAGTTGCTCGACAGCCGGTCGCCGCGGGCAAAGCGCCAGGTACGAATGATCTCCAAACGGTCGAATTCGGCCAGATCACCGGTAAACGGCGCGAACGGCGCGGCAAGGCGAACGATGCGCTGCGCGGCCTGATCCAGCAGCGGTTGGCCGGACGACTCCAGCACCAGCACCTCGAACAACGAGCCATCGCGGTTGATCGAAACCATCATGCGCAGGTTGCCGTAGATCTGCTGGCGACGGGCTTCGTCGGGGTAGTTGAGGTTACCGACCCGCTCGACCTTCTTGCGCCATTCCTCTTTGTACCAGGCACCTTTGTCGCGCATGGTCGAAGCCGCGTTCAAACGATGGATCTTGGGCCGCTTGGCATACAGCTGCTGCTCGTTGGACAGCTCGGCTTCAAGGCTGGCGATCTGGCTCGACAGCTGCGAGCTGTCAAATTCCGGGGTCGCCGCAGGAGGCTTGGGCTGGGCCTTGGTTTCCTTGGGCTTGGGTTCGACCTTCTGCGCCTTGGCTGCCGTGGTGGCGACCGCGGCCTTCTGCGGAGCAGGTGGCGTTTCGCGCTTGGCGGCCGGCGGAGGCGTGACCTTGTTGATCTTGCTGTCCTGAAACGGCGCCAGTTCAGTGGTCTTGGGCACCGCCTTCTTGTCCAGGGTACCGCTGCCTTGCTGGTTGTCCTGGGCCTGGAAGTCGGCCTTCTCAGGCGCTTTCTCGCTCTTGAAGGTTGCCAGGGTGATATCCATGGTGTGGCGGATTTCACTCGGCTTGACCACCGTGAAGCCGACCCCGAGGATCAGCGCCAGGTGCACCAGGGCAGCCAGAAACAAGGTAAAGCCAAGCCGGTCCACCGGGCGAACGCGGGGTGGCAGCAGGTCGGCAGGGATGTCAGCGGGCAGCGTCATCGGGTATCCAGCAATCGCCAGGCGGGGCAGCAGGTCAAAGGACCGGCATCATACCGCACTGAGCGATTGCGCTTCGCGTCGGTGGTCAGCGCGCCTTCAGCTTGCGATCAATGGCGTCCATCAACTGCACGCCGATCTGGGTGCCGTAGGCGTTGTCGATTTCGCGGATGCAGGTCGGGCTGGTCACGTTGATTTCGGTCAGATGCTCGCCGATCACGTCCAGGCCGACGAACAGCAGGCCCTTTTCGCGCAGGGTTGGCCCGACCTGGGCGGCGATCCAGCGGTCGCGCTCGCTCAGTTCGCGCGCTTCACCACGGCCGCCAGCAGCCAGGTTGCCACGGGTTTCGCCGCTGGCCGGGATGCGCGCCAGGCAGTACGGCACCGGCTCGCCGTCGATCATCAGGATACGCTTGTCGCCGTCCTTGATTGCCGGCAGGTAGGCCTGCGCCATGATCTGCTGGGAGCCAAGCGCGGTCAGGGTTTCGAGGATCACCGACAGGTTCGGGTCACCGACCCGGTGGCGGAAGATCGAGGTGCCGCCCATGCCGTCCAGCGGCTTGAGGATCACATCGCCATGCTCGGCGGCAAACGCACGGATGATGTCCGGGCGGCGGCTGACCAGGGTCGGCGGGGTGCACTGCGGGAACAGTGTGGCGAACAGCTTTTCGTTGCAGTCGCGCAGGCTCTGCGGGCGATTGACCACCAGTACCCCGGCAGCTTCGGCCTGCTCCAGCAGGTAGGTGCTGTAGACGAACTCCATGTCGAACGGCGGATCCTTGCGCATCAGGATCACGTTGAGGTCGCTCAGCGGTGCGTCGATTTCAGCCTCCAGCTCGAACCACTTCTCGGGATTGGCGAATACCTGCAGCGGGCGCATCTTTGCCCGCGCCACGCCTGCGCTCTGGTACAGGTCCTGCTGCTCCATGTAGAACAGCGTCCAGCCGCGGGCCTGGGCTGCCAGCAGCATGGCCAGCGAACTGTCCTTTTTGTAGGAGATGGACGCGATAGGGTCCATGACAATCCCGAGGCGAACGCTCATGGGGGAATTCCTCTTGGCGGCAATTGGCCGCGATGGCAATAGATAAAGTGGCTCAGGGTGGCGCCGCGCGCGCCGTCGGTCAAGGGGGCGGCGATGGCAAAGGCTGTCAGGATGCGTGCAGCTTCAAGCTGCACGCTATAAGCTGCTGGTAAATGCGCACAGTCGCTGGCGCAGCGCTTTTTCCGGGCGCGTGAACCTTGTACTGTGCGGCGCAACGTCATTGTCGGTAGGCGATTATGGAACAACCCCTGAAGGTGATGGTGATCGACGATTCACGCACGATCCGCCGCACTGCGCAGCTGCTGCTGGGTGAGGTCGGCTGTGAAGTGATCACCGCCAGCGACGGCTTTGACGCGCTGGCCAAGATTGTCGACCATAGGCCGCGGATCATCTTCGTCGACGTGCTGATGCCGCGTCTGGACGGTTACCAGACCTGCGCCGTGATCAAGCACAACAGCGCCTTCAAGGACACCCCGGTGATCCTGCTGTCGTCGCGTGATGGCCTGTTCGACAAGGCCCGCGGCCGCGTCGTTGGCTCTGATCAATTTTTGACCAAACCATTCAGCAAAGAAGAATTGCTTGAGGCGATCCGGGCCCATGTGCCGGAATTTGCCGCTCAGGCGCAACCTGCATCCTGACCGCGCCTGGCATGGCGGCGGCACTTTCCTTCAATGGGGAACAGCATGGCCCGAGTTCTGATTGTCGATGATTCGCCGACAGAGTTGCACAAACTCACCGCGATCCTGGAAAAGCATGGCCATGAGGTGCTCAAGGCCGACAACGGCGCCAACGGCGTGGCGCTGGCCCGCCAGGAAAAGCCCGATGTGGTCCTGATGGACATCGTCATGCCCATCCTCAACGGCTTTCAGGCAACTCGCCAGCTGAGCAAGGACGCCGCTACCAGCGGCATCCCGGTAATCGTCATCACCGCCAAGGACCAGGAAACCGATCGGGTCTGGGCGGCGCGCCAGGGCGCGCGTGATTTTCTCATCAAGCCGGTCGATGAAGACTCGCTGCTGGCCAAGCTGAAAGCGGTGCTCGACATTTGACCACCCGCCGCGCCTCGCTGACTGCGTTCGAGCTGCTGCTCGACATCGATCGCCGCTGCCGTCTGCTGGAGGCCGATCAGCCGTCGCAGGACAGCCGGCTGCAACAGTGGAGCGGGATTGGCTTTCGCGTTGCCGAGCAGTGGTTCGTGGCGCCCATGGTCGAAGTCGCCGAAGTCTTGCGCGAGCCGCGCAGCAGCCGCGTCCCCGGCGTGCAGCCGTGGGTATGCGGGGTGGCCAACCTGCGTGGGCGGCTGTTGCCGGTGATGGACCTGAGCAGTTTTTTTGGCCTTGGGCCACTGCCGCCAGGCAAGCAACGGCGGGTGCTGGTGCTGGATCACGAGGCACTGTTTGCCGGCTTGCTGGTCGATGAGGTGCTGGGGTTGCAGCACTTCAGCCTGAGCAGCCTTGAGCTGTCGCCACCGCAGCCGTTGCTGGCGGCGGCGACGCCGTTTGTGCAGGGCCATTTTGCCCGTGAGCACAACTGGGCCATCTTCAGCCCGCTGGCCCTGGCCCAGGCGCCGGGTTTTCTTGATGTAGCGTTGTAGAGGATCGACCGTGAACAAGCCTGTCAGCCCCGTCACTCCACCGGCCGTGACCCCGCGCGTGCGCAGCAGTGCGCAGATCACCGTGCTGTTCGTGGTGCTGATCCTGTCGATCATCCTGCTGTTCGCCAACTTCGCCTACCTCAACACCCAGTCCAATTACGACAAGCAGTACATCGGCCACGCCGGTGAGCTGCGCGTGCTGTCCCAACGTATCGCCAAGAACGCTACCGAGGCCGCTGCCGGCAAGGCCCTGGCTTTTCGCCTGCTGTCGGATGCGCGCAACGACTTCGAGCGGCGCTGGGGCTACCTGCGTGAAGGTGACAAGGCCACCGCGCTGCCGGCAGCGCCAGCCAAGGTCCGCGATGAAATGGAAGCGGTGCGCCAGGACTGGGAGACGCTGCGCAAGAACACCGACGTGATCCTCGCCAGCGAACAGACCGTGTTGTCGCTGCACCAGGTCGCGGCAACCCTCGCCGAGACCGTGCCGCAGTTGCAGGTCGAATACGAGAAGGTGGTCGAGATCCTCCTGCAAAGCGGTGCCCCCGCCGCGCAAGTGGCGGTAGCCCAGCGCCAGTTGTTGCTGGCTGAGCGGATTCTGGGTTCGGTCAACACCGTGCTGGCCGGCGATGACTCGGCAGCGCAGGCGGCCGATGCCTTCGGCCGCGATGCCAGCCGCTTTGGTCAGGTGCTTGAAGGCATGCTCGGCGGCAACCCGGCGATCCAGGTCACTCGGGTCGAGGACGCCGATGCCCGCGCGCGGCTGGCGGAGATTGCCGAGCTGTTCCAGTTTGTCTCCGGCAGTGTCGATGAAATCCTCGAAACCTCCCCCGAACTGTTCCGCGTGCGCGAAGCGGCGAGCAATATTTTCAGCCTGTCGCAAACCCTGCTCGATGAAGCCTCGCACCTGGCCAACAGCTTCGAGAACCTGGCCAACGGGCGCACCCTTGATACCGTTGGCGGCTACGTGCTCGGCTTGCTGGCGCTGGCCTCGATCATCCTCATCGGCTCGGTGATGGTCCGCGCGACCAATCGCCAGCTGCGCGAAACCGCGGAAAAGAACGAGCGCAACCAGCAGGCAATCATGCGCCTGCTCGACGAAATCGAGGAACTGGCCGACGGCGACCTGACAGTGACGGTGTCGGTCACCGAAGACTTCACCGGGGCCATCGCCGACTCGATCAACTACTCGGTGGACCAGCTGCGTGACCTGGTCACCACCATCAACCACAGCGCCTTGCAGGTTGCCGCCGCCGTGCAGGACACACAGAACACCGCACGCCAGCTGGCCAAGGCCTCTGAGCAGCAGGCCGAGCAGATCAGCGAAGCCTCGGTGGCGGTGGGCGACATGGTCGAGTCGATCGACCGGGTGTCGGCCCACGCCTACGAGTCGGCCAAGGTCGCCGAGCGTTCGGTGGCCATCGCCAACAAAGGCAACGAGGTGGTGCACAACACCATCCACGGCATGGACAACATTCGCGAGCAGATCCAGGACACCGCCAAACGGATCAAGCGCCTGGGTGAGTCGTCTCAGGAGATCGGCGACATCGTCAGCCTGATCGACGACATTGCCGAACAGACCAACATTCTCGCCCTCAACGCAGCGATTCAGGCCTCGCTGGCCGGTGAAGCCGGCCGCGGTTTTGCTGTGGTTGCCGACGAAGTCCAGCGTCTGGCCGAACGCTCGTCGTCGGCCACCCGGCAGATCGAGGCGTTGGTGCGGACCATTCAGACCGACACCAACGAGGCGGTCATCTCCATGGAGCAGACCACCGCCGAAGTAGTCCGCGGAGCGCGTCTGGCGCAGGATGCCGGGGTGGCTCTGGCGGAAATCGAAGGCGTCTCGCAGACCCTCGCCGAGCTGATTCACAGTATTTCCGATGCCGCCCAACTGCAGACCTCTTCAGCCGGGCAGATTTCCCACACCATGGCTGTGATCCAGCAGATTACCGCGCAGACCTCGAGCGGCTCCGGCGCCACCGCCGACAGCATTCGCCACCTGGCGCGGATGGCCAGCGAGATGCGCCGCTCGGTTTCCGGTTTTACCTTGCCGGCCCCGGCCGAACCCCGCTGAGGAGTAACCCATGGCCTCGGCAGCAGTAAGCCCCGAACGTCACGACACGGTCGCCCTGGCCTGGACCAAGGCGCCCATTCTCGATTGCCTGGCCCAGGCCCGGCAGGCGCTTGAGCGGTTTGCCGGCGACCCTACGGAGCTGGCCACGCTGGCGCTGTATGTGGATAACCTGCACCTGGTCCACGGTTGCCTGCGCATGCTTGAACTGCGCGGGGCGACGCGCCTGGCCGAAGAACTCGAGCTGCTCGGGCGGGCCATGGCCGACGGCCAGATCAGCCCGCGCGGCGACTGCCTCGGCGCGATGTTCCGTGGCCTTGAACAGCTACCACCTTACCTTGAGCGCCTGCGCGGCGCCCGCCACGACCTGCCGCTGGTGATGCTGCCGTTGCTCAATCGCCTGCGTGAGTGCCGTGGTGTCGAGCCATTGGCCCAGGGCAGCCTGATGGGTGAAGCGGCGCAGCGCCTGGCCGGTGCTGCCGACCTGGCTGACCTGGACCTGTCGCTGGGCAACTGGCGCGAGCAACTACAGGCTGGCCAGGGCCGCGATGCCCTGCGTTCGGTGGTGGCGGCGCTGTGCGATGACCTGATGCGGATCAAGGACTGCCTCGATCAGTTTGTCCGAGGCGAGCAATCGCGCGAGCAACTGGACGCCCTGGTCGCGCCCTTGCGTCAGGTCGCAGACACCCTGGCAGTGTTGAATTTCCAGCAACCGCGGCGGGTCATCATCGATCAGGTGCTGGCGTTGCAGGCTCTGGCACAGGATCAGCAGAGCGTCGACGATGCGCTGTTGATGGACGTTGCCGGGGCCCTGCTGTACGTCGAGGCAACCCTCAATGGTATGGTCGGCCCGCTGGAAGAAAGCGGCCAGGGCAGCATGCCCGGCTCGGACATGGCGCACATCCGCCACGTGGTCCTCAGCGAAGCGGTGTCGGTGCTGCAACAGGCCAAGGACCTGATTGGCGACTGCCTCGAATCGGGCTGGCCACGTCAGCGTCTGCAAGCCTTGCCGGGGTTGTTGCAGCAAGTGCGCGGTGCACTGGCGATGCTCATGCTGCCTGCTGCCGCCGAGCTGTTTGCCGGTGCCGCAGGCTATGTGCAGGGCTGGCTGGCGCATCTGGAGGAAGAGCCACAGCTGGATGAACTGACCCACCTGGCCGATGCGTTGTGTGCCGGCGAATGCTATTTGCAGTGGCGGGTGGCTGATCCTCTGGCCGACGCCCAGCCGTTCATCGACATGGCCAGGTCCAGCCTGACGGCGCTTGGCGTGAACTGTGGGCATGGCGCACTGGCCGATGAAGGCGAGGAAATCGACGCCGAGTTGCGCGAGGTATTCCTTGAAGAAGCCAACGAACTGCTGCCCGAGATCGAACGCCACTGGCTGCGCTGGCGTGCCGACAACAGCCTGCGCGAGGCGCTGATCGAAGTGCGCCGGGCTTTGCACACGCTCAAGGGCAGCGGCCGCATGGTCCGCGCCGAAGCTCTGGCGGAGCTGGCCTGGGGCGCCGAGCGGCTGATCAACCGGGTGCTCGAAGGCCGGGTCGGCCTGGCCGGGCAAGGCCTGGTCGCCTTGCAGCAGGCTTTCGTGCGCCTGCCGGACCTGCTCGCCGACTTCGCCGTGGGCCATTTGCCGCCGCTGGCCGAGGTCGAGCATCTGGTCAGCCAGTTGCACGCGCTGGCCGTCAACGAAGCCCCTGTCGCGGCGGGGCTGGATGGGCTTGATCCGCAGTTGCTGGAGATCTTCCGTAACGAGGCGCAAGGCCATCTGGCCAGCCTCGAGGCGTTTCTGCTCGCTGCCGACAGCCATGGCACGCCGGTCAGCGACAGCTTGCAGCGCGCGCTGCACACGCTCAAGGGCAGCGCCGCCATGGCCGGGGTGATGCCGATCGCCGAGCTGGCCACGGCCTTCGACCGGCTCGCACGGGAATACCGCAGCCATGAGTTGCGCCTGCAACAGACCGAACTCGACTGGCTGGAAGCCGCCCACGCGCTGTTCCATCTGGGCCTGGCGCAGCTGCACAGCACACCGCTGGCGCCCATCGCCGGCGCCGCCGAGTTGATCGAACAGGTTGGTCAGGGCGTCGATGCTCAGTTAGCGGCACTGCACGACGAATCCTCGGCCAATCGCCGTAGTCGGCGTGACCCGCAGCTGATCGCCAGCTTTCTGGCCGAGAGCATGGACATTCTGCTCGATGCCGAGTCGCTGCTGGCGCGCTGGCAGCAGCAACCGCAGCAGCGTCAGGAGCTGGAAACCCTGCTCGACGAACTGACCAATCTCAGCCACGGCGCGAACCTGGCCGACCTCTGGCAAGTGGACGAGGTCTGCGAGGCGCTGCTCGATCTGTACGGTGCGGTGGAAGAGGGCAGCCTGGTCGCCGACACGCGCTTTTTCAATCAGGCCCGCCAGGCCCACGACGTGCTGATCGACATGCTCGACGAAATTGCCGCCGGGCAGGAAGTCAGCTCGCGCAGCGAGTGCGTCGACGGTTTGCGCGCACTGCTCGATCAAGCGCTGGCGCCCGATGGCACCGGCCTGATCGGCCGTGATGGGGTCACGCCGCTGCCGCCCCTCGAATATGCGCAAGTAGTGCAGCCAGCGCTGCTCGAAGCACCGCCCGAGCCAAGTCAGGCTCCGGCTACTGTAGAGCCTGTTGAACCCGCCGAAGCGGCGGACAGCCCAGGTGATCAGGAGCTACTCGAGGTGTTCCTCGAAGAAAGCTCGGACATCGTCGAAAGCTCTGCGGCAGCGCTGGACCGCTGGCAGGCCGACCCGCGCAGCAGTGTCGAGGTCGAGACCCTGCTGCGCGACCTGCATACGCTCAAGGGCGGCGCGCGCATGGTCGAAATCGCCGCGATCGGCGACCTCGCCCATGAGCTGGAATTTCTCTACGAGCTGCTTGCCGCTGGCCGCCTGCCGCCGACCGCAGCGCTGTTTGCCCTGCTGCAGAACTGCCACGACCGCCTGGCGCACATGCTCGATGCGGTGCGCCTGGGCGAGCCGCTGCATGCGGCCACGGCGCTGATCGACTACATCCGCAACTTCAGCAGCGCGGCGTTGACCGACAGCGCGGCCGCGCCGGCCATCGCCAGCGAAGCGGCAGTGCCCGCTGAACCGGCAGCGGTTGCCCCGGAGCGGGCGCCGGGCGATATGGTCAAGGTCGATGCCGAGCTGCTCGATGATCTTGGCAACCTGGCCGGCGAGCACGCGCTGATCCGCGGCCGTATCGAGCAGCAGGTCAGCGACGCCCAGTTCGCCCTCAGCGAGATGGAAACCACCCTTGAGCGCATGCGTGATCAGTTGCTGCGCCTGGAGATAGAAACTCAGGCCAGCAGCGCCAGCCGTTATCAGGCTGAAAGCGACAGCTATGACGATTTCGATCCGCTGGAAATGGACCGCCATTCACAGTTGCAGCAACTGTCGCGGGCGCTGTTCGAATCCGCCTCGGACCTGCTCGACCTGAAGGAAACCCTGGCTCAGGGGGCGCAGGAAGCCCACGGCCTGCTGCAGCAGCAGGCGCGGGTCAACAGCCAGTTGCAGGAGGGCCTTACCGCTACCCTGATGGTGCCGTTCGAGCGCCTGGTGCCGCGTTTGCAACGTGTCGTGCGGCAGGTCTCCAGCGAACTCGGCAAGCAGGTCGAGTTGGTGGTCGGCAATGCCGAGAGCGAGCTAGACCGCAGCGTGCTGGAGCGCATGGTGGCGCCGCTTGAACACATGCTGCGCAACGCCGTCGACCATGGCCTGGAGTCGCGCGAGGCGCGCCTGGCTGCCGGTAAACCTGAGCAAGGTACGATCCATCTGAATCTGCTCCACGAAGGCGCCGACATCGTTATCGAGATGAGTGACGACGGTGCCGGGGTGCCGCTCGCGGCGGTGCGCGACAAAGCCATCAAGCGCGGCCTGCTCGATCCGCGCGCGCGCCTGAGCGACCACGAAATCCTCCAGTTCATCCTCCGCCCCGGTTTCTCGACGGCAGAAAAGATCACTCAGATTTCCGGCCGCGGGCTGGGCATGGATGTTGTTCATGAAGAGGTCAAGCAGCTCGGCGGCGCCATGAGCATCGCTTCCAGCCCCGGCAAGGGCGCGCGCTTCCAGATCCGCCTGCCATTCACGGTGTCGATCAACCGCGCCTTGATGGTCCACCTGGGTGATGAGCAATACGCCATTCCGCTCAACACCATCGAAGGCATCGTCCGCGTGCCGCCCAGCGAACTGGCTGCCTGCTACCAGCTGGATACGCCGAGCTACGTGTATGGCGGCCACGCCTACCAGCTGCGCTACCTGGGCGAGTTGCTGCAAAGCGGTGTTGCCCGGCCTGGCCTGCTTGGCCAGAGCGTGCCGCTGCCGGTGATCCTGGTGCATTCGCAGGAAGCGTCGTTCGCGATCCAGGTCGACAGTCTGTCACCCAGCCGCGAGATCGTGGTCAAGAGCCTCGGCCCGCAGTTTGCTGCAGTGCCGGGGCTGTCCGGGGCAACCTTGCTCGGTGACGGTCGGGTGGTGCTGATTCTCGATCTGCTCGGCCAGCTCCGCGGCCAGCAACGGCGTCTGGCCCGGCTGCCCAGTGGCGATGTACATCAACAGCGGCAGTTCGAGGCCGCGCCTCGGCAACGATTGGTGATGGTGGTCGACGATTCGGTAACGGTGCGCAAGGTCACCAGCCGCTTGCTCGAGCGCCACGGCATGAGCGTGCTGACCGCCAAGGACGGCGTTGATGCCATGGCCCTGCTGGCAGAGCATCGGCCTGACGTACTGCTGCTGGACATCGAAATGCCCCGTATGGATGGCTTTGAAGTGGCCACGCGGATTCGTCAGGACCAGCGCCTGAAGGACCTGCCGATCATCATGATTACCTCGCGCAGCGGCCATAAGCACCGCGACCGAGCCATGGCCATCGGCGTCAACGAATACCTGGGCAAGCCGTATCAGGAGTCGCTGCTGCTGCAAAGCATTGCCCACTGGAGCCAAACCCATGCTTGAACATATCGCCGGCCAACGCAGCAGCCTGACCGGCCTGCTGCTGCCCCTGGGTGATCGGACCCTGGTTCTGCCGAATGTGGCTGTGGCAGAGTTGATCGGCCAGCGTGCGTTGTCTTGTCAGATCGGTGAGCCAAACTGGCACCTGGGCTGGCTCGACTGGCGCCAGCAACGCTTACCGCTGATTGGTTTCGAGGCGGCCTGTGGCGGCCAGACGGTGTGCGGCGCGCGCGCGCGGATTGTCGTACTCAATGCGTTGGGTGATACCGGCCTGCGCTACCTGGCGTTGCTGCTGCAGGGCATCCCGCGGGCGTGCAAGCTGGACAGCCAGCTCAATTATGTCGACGTGCCGTTGAACGCGCTGGAGCTGGCGGCGGTCCAGGTAGGCGAGCAAGTAGCGCGGGTACCGGACCTGGTCGCGCTGGAGCGGATGGTGCGCGAGGCGGCGCTGCGCTGAAACCCGGAACTAGCGAGGAGGTCTTTGACTGCATGTATTACGGTGAACGCTTCAATGCCTGGACGCACCTGGTCGGTGCCATCTTGGCTTTCATCGGTGCCAGCTGGCTGATCATCACCGCCGGCCTGCAAGGCGACCCATGGAAGATCATCAGCTTCTCGATCTACGGCGGTACCCTGGTGCTGCTATACAGCACCTCGACCCTGTACCACAGCACCCGCGGCCAGGCCAAAGTGATCATGCGCAAGCTCGATCACCTGTCGATCTACCTGCTGATTGCCGGCAGCTACACCCCGTTCTGCCTGATCAGCCTGCGCGGCCCGTGGGGCTGGAGCCTGTTCGGGGTGGTCTGGGGGTTGGCGGTGATCGGCATGCTGCAAGAGATCAAGCCGCGCTCGGAAGCGCGGATTCTGTCGATCATCATCTACGCGCTGATGGGCTGGATCGTGCTGGTAGCGGTCAAGCCGCTGCTGCAGACTTTGGGCACTGCCGGTTTTGCCTGGCTGGCGGCCGGTGGTGCGTGCTACACCATCGGCATCATCTTCTTCGCCTATGACAGCCGCTTTCGCCACTGGCACGGCATCTGGCACCTGTTCGTGATTGCCGGCAGCCTGCTGCACTTCATCGCCATCAGCTTCTACGTGCGCTGAGCAGCAGTTAAAAATCGCCCCACAGCTGCTGCGCTACTGCGAGCGCCACTACCGGCGCGGTTTCGGTACGCAGCACGCGTGGGCCGAGGCGCGCGGCATGGTAGCTGGCGGCCTTGGCCTGCTCGACCTCGGCGTCGGTCAAACCGCCTTCAGGGCCGATCAGAAACGCCAGCCGCTCGGGCCGCTGGTGACTGGTCAGCGGCTCGGCGACCGGGTGCAGCACCAGCTTCAGGTCAGCCTCGGTTGCCTTCAGCCATTCGGCCAGGGTCAATGGCGGATTGATCAGCGGCAGGGTCGAGCGGCCGCATTGTTCGCAGGCGCTGATCGCCACCTGGCGCCAGTGCGCCAGACGCTTGTCGGCGCGTTCGTCCTTGAGCCGCACTTCGCAACGTTCGCTGACGATCGGGGTGATCTGGTTGACGCCCAGTTCGGTGGCTTTCTGGATGGCCCAGTCCATCCGCTCGCCGCGCGACAGGCCTTGGCCGAGGTGCACGTGCAGGCTTGAGTCGGCCTGGCCGGGCAGAGCCTGGTCGAGGCTGACGCGCACGCTCTTCTTGCCCACTTCAAGCAGCTGGCCGAGGTACTCCTGGCCACTGCCATCGAACAGCTGCACGGCATCGCCGGCGGCCATGCGCAGCACGCGGCCGATGTAATGGGCCTGGGCTTCGGGGAGGTCGTGTTCGCCGATGGACAGCGGGGCGTCGATAAAGAAGCGGGACAGTCTCATGGTTCTGCTCTGGAATTAGGGAAGACACATACACCTCGGCGGCGGGAGAGCCCGCCGCCGACGCCTGCTGCACGGGCTGTGCTCAGCCCGGATCGCGAAAGTCGGGGTGGAAGTTCTGCGGCACGGCCACGCTGATGCTGTCGCGGGTGGCGATATCGATGCCCTCGGTGGCCACCTCGGCAAGGAAGTCGATCTGCTCGGGGGTGATCACATACGGCGGCAGGAAGTACACCACGCTGCCCAGCGGGCGCAGCAGGGCGCCGCGGGTCAGGGCATGTTCAAATACCTTGAGGCCGCGCCGTTGCTGCCATGGATAAGCGGTCTTGCTGGCTTTGTCCTCGACCATTTCGATGGCCAGGGCCATGCCGGTCTGGCGCACTTCGGCCACATGCGGGTGATCGACCAGGTGTGCAGTGGCGCTGGCCATCCGCGCTGACAGGGCCTTGTTGGCCTCGATGACGTTGTCCTGCTCGAAGATATCCAGGGTTGCCAACGCGGCAGCGCAGGCCAGCGGGTTGCCGGTGTAGCTGTGCGAGTGGAGGAATGCGCGCAGGGTCGGATAGTCGTCGTAGAAAGCCTGATAGACATCATCGGTGGTCAGGCAGGCCGCCAGCGGCAGGTAACCGCCGGTGAGGGCCTTGGACAGGCAGAGGAAGTCCGGGCGGATGCCGGCCTGCTCGCAGGCGAACATCGTCCCGGTGCGGCCAAAGCCCACGGCAATCTCGTCGTGGATCAGGTGCACGCCATAACGGTCGCAGGCTTCGCGCAGCAGCTTGAGGTACACCGGGTGGTACATGCGCATACCGCCGGCGCCCTGGATCAGCGGCTCGACGATGACTGCCGCGACAGTGGCGTGATGCTCGGCGAGGGTCTGCTCCATGGCCAGGAACATCGTCCGCGAGTGCTCCTCCCAGCTGACCCCTTCAGGGCGCAGGTAGCAGTCCGGGCTGGGCACCTTGATGGTGTCGAGCAACAGCGTCTTGTAGGTCTCGGTGAACAGCGGCACATCGCCCACCGACATCGCTGCGATGGTTTCACCATGGTAGCTGTTGGTCAGGGTGACGAAGCGCTTCTTGCCGCTCTGGCCCTTGTTCAGCCAGTAATGGAAGCTCATCTTCAGCGCGACTTCGATGCACGACGAGCCGTTGTCGGCGTAGAACACTCGGTCCAGCCCGGCTGGAGTCATGGCTACCAGGCGCTCGGACAGCTCGATCACCGGCTGATGGCTGAAGCCAGCCAGGATCACGTGTTCGAGCTGGTCGACCTGGTCCTTGATGCGCTGGTTGATGCGCGGATTGGCATGGCCGAACACGTTGACCCACCACGAACTGACGGCGTCCAGGTAACGCTTGCCTTCGAAGTCCTCGAGCCACACGCCGTCGCCGCGCTTGATCGGGATCAGCGGCAGCTTTTCGTGGTCTTTCATCTGGGTGCAGGGGTGCCACAGGACCTTGAGGTCACGTTGCATCCACTGATCATTGAGGCCCATCGGCACTTCTCCTGGCGGCACGGCTTGGTTTGACCGCACAAGCCTAAGCAAAGGTGCCGGCCACCACAACCGTGATCAGGCTCAATGGTGCACAACGGGCTGCCAGCTCAGGGCCGGGATGTGCACGGTGCCGGCGTGGGTGGTGGAGATGGTCAGGGTGCGAAATGGCCCCAGCAGCATCTGGCGGGTGGGCGAACTGGCATAGTGACCAGGCACGATTTCGGTGCCGGCCAGGCCTGACAAGGTCAGCCAGAAAGTATTGGTGCTGTTGCATGGCTGAAAGTCCCGCTGCGGTCGTCGACGCCACTGTCCGACGAAATCGACGCTGCTGGCTACTGACAAAAATGCCAGTTGCGCAAGCGGCTTGGCATCGCCCTGCTGGCAGGGTGCCCACGGGTGACGTATTCTTAGCGCAATTTTCTCGGGGCTTCTTTCCCGTTTTCATCGACCTGTTTTCAACCGGAGTTTGCCGACATGGCTGCTGCTTGGGTGCGCCTGTGCGCGTTGGTATTGATCGGATTTTCCAGCACCTCGGCGCTGGCGCAGGACAAGACACCCACGGCAATCGTCGTCGGTGGCGGCCTGGCCGGCTTGACGGCTGCCTACGAGCTGCAGAACAAAGGCTGGCAGGTCACGCTGCTGGAAGCCAAGGCGGGCATGGGCGGGCGCTCTGGCCTGGCCACCAGCGAATGGATCGGCAACGGCAAAGCCCAGCCGGTACTCAACCAGTACCTGGATCGCTTCAAGCTCGATACCTTGCCGGCCCCTGAGTTCGTGCGCACGCCCGGCTACCTGATCGATGGCGAATACTTCAGCGCAGCTGACCTGGCCGTCAAGCAGCCGGCAACTGCCGAAGCGCTCAAGCGCTACGAGAAAACCCTCGACGATCTGGCCCGCTCGATCGACGACCCGCTCAACCCGCAGGCCAACAGCACGCTATTCGCCCTCGACCAGATAAACGTCGCCAACTGGCTCGACCGTTTGCAACTGCCCGCCACTGCGCGGCAATTGATCAACCAGCAGATTCGCAGCCGTTATGACGAGCCTTCGCGCCTGTCGCTGCTCTATTTCGCCCAGCAGACCCGTGTCTATCGTGGCGTCAGCGACCGTGACCTGCGTGCTGCGCGCCTGCCTGGCGGTAGCCCGGTGCTGGCTCAGGCCTTCGTCAAGCAGCTGAAAACCATCAAGACCAACGCACCGGTTACCGCGATCGTCCAGGACAAGGACGGCGTTACCGTCAAGGTCGGCGCTGTCGGCTATCGCGCCGACTACCTGGTGATGGCGGTGCCGCTGCGGGCACTGGCCAAGATCCAGATGACCCCAGGCCTGGACAACCAGCATATGGCTGCGATCAAAGGCACCAACTATGGCTGGCGTGACCAGATACTGCTCAAGTTCAAGCAGCCTGTGTGGGAAAGCCGGGCGCGGATGTCGGGTGAGATCTTCAGCAACACCGGCCTGGGCATGCTCTGGATCGAGCCGGCGCTGAAAGGTGGTGCCAACGTGGTGATCAACCTGTCGGGCGACAACGCCCGTCTGTTGCAGGCCTTTGGCGACAAGCAGATGGCCGACCAGGTGCTGATCCGCCTGCATGCGTTCTACCCGAAGGCGCGCGGCGCATTTACTGGCTATGAAGTGAAGCGCTACAGCGCGGATCCTGGTACTGGTGGTGCCTATCTGGCATATGGCCCGGGGCAGATCAGCAAATACTGGCGCCTGTGGGAGCGCCCTCTGCAGCGCATCAGCTTCGCTGGTGAGCATACCGACGCGCTCTACCCAGGCACGCTCGAAGGCGCCCTGCGCAGCGGCCAGCGTGCTGCCGGCCAGGTGCAGGACCTGCTGGCAGGCAAGTCGTTTGATCCGGTCAAGGCCGTGCCTGTGGCGGCCGCTGCCGCAACCGGCGCCGCAGCGGCCAAGGGCGGCTTCTTCTCCAATCTGTTTGGCGGCGGCGACAAGGCGGCCAAGGCGGACAACGCGCCAACCAAGGACGAGCCGGCCAAGGCCAAGGACGCCGAGCCAGCCAAGCCTGGCTTCTTCTCGCGCCTGTTTGGTGGCGCAGAAGAGCCTGCAGCCAAGCCGGCACCTGTGGCCAAGGCTGCGGAAGTTGCACCAGTAGCACCGGCGCCTGAACCAGCGCCAGTGGTTGCGCCGGTACCGGAGCCTGCGGCCAAGCCTGCACCGGTCAAGCCTGCGGCAAGCAAGGCCGCACCAGCCAAGCATGCGCCTGCGCATAAGCCAGCTGCCAAATCGGATGCCGCGAAGAAAGCCGCAAACAAGCCTGCGCAAGCGAAAAAGGCTCCCGCCAAGGCCGAGCCGGTGAAGAAACCGGCGACCAGCAGCCAAGGCTGATTGAACCAACACCCCCAAGGGCCGCATCGCGGCCCTTTCTTATTCTGCGAGCGTATCGGGCTGGTCTAGGGTTAATGTTTCCTTAATAACCGGTCGAGAGAATAAGCATCGATTAATTCGATCTACCAAAGCAATTTTTTCCGCTTTTATTCGATACGTTTCGCGCTAGTCTGTACGCAGCTTCAAGGGAGAGCGCCGCCAACATGCAAGTACGCAATTCATCAACTCGCTACGGCCTGGTCAGCATGGTCATGCACTGGGGTGTAGCGCTGGCAGTCTTCGGGCTGTTTGCCCTGGGCCTGTGGATGGTCGATCTTGACTACTACGACCCGTGGCGCAAGGCCGGCCCGGATCTGCATAAAAGTATTGGCCTGGTGTTGCTGGCGGTAATGCTGCTGCGGGTGCTGTGGCGTTTCATCAGTCCGCCGCCGGCAGTGCTGGCCAGCCATGACCGCTTCACCCGAGTTGCAGCCAAACTGGGCCACCTGGCTTTATATGCAGGGCTGTTTGCGGTCATGATCGCCGGGTACCTGATCTCTACCGCCGATGGCGCGGGGATCTCGGTGTTTGGCCTGTTCGATGTGCCGGCATTGCTCAGCAACCTGCCCGACCAGGCTGACACCGCTGGCGTGATCCATTTTTACCTAGCCTGGGGGCTGGTGATTTTCGCCGTCCTGCATGGCCTGGCAGCACTGAAACACCACTTTATCGACCGTGACGCGACCCTGACTCGTATGCTGGGCCGCAAAGCTTGACCCTCAACCTCAATTGCAAGGAATCGAAAGGATGTTGAAAAAGACTTTTGCCGCTCTGGCGCTCGGTACCGCTCTGTTCGCCGCTGGTCAGGCCATGGCTGCTGACTACAAGATCGACAAGGAAGGCCAGCACGCGTTCGTTGACTGGAAGATCAGCCATTTGGGCTACAGCTTCATCCACGGTACTTTCAAAGACTTCGACGGTAGCTTTACCTGGGATTCGGCCAAGCCTGAAGCCAGCAAGATCAACGTCGACCTGAAGACCGCCAGCCTGTGGTCGAACCATGCCGAACGTGACAAGCACATCGCGAGCAAGGACTTCCTGGACGTCAGCAAGTATCCAGAGGCCAAGTTCGTCTCCACCGCAGTCAAATCGACCGGTGACAAGACCGCTGATGTGACCGGCGACCTGACCCTGCACGGTGTGACCAAGCCGGTAACCTTCAAGGCTACCTTCAACGGTGAAGGCAAGGATCCATGGGGCGGCGAGCGCGCCGGCTTCAACGCCACCACTACCCTGAACCTGAACGACTTCGGCATCAAGGGCCCAGGCCCAACCTCGCAGACGCTGGATCTGGATATCAGTGTTGAAGGCGTGAAGCAGAAGTAATCAGCCGCAAACGAAAAAGCCGCCCATCAGGGCGGCTTTTTCATGTCTGCATAACCGTAATCAGCGATTACGGGTCAGCAGGGCCGGGCGCTCGCCACGCGGGCGGCTCGGCAAGTCTTCCAGCTGCTCAGGCGTTGGGTAACGCTCGAGCTTGGATTCCTTGCGGATGATCACTGGCTGGCTTTGCGATTCACGCGGGTTGCGTACTGCTGGCTCTTGACGAGCGCTGTCGTCACGGGCTGGGCGGTTACGGCCCGGGTTGCCGTCGCGACGGCCACCACCAGCGTTGCTGCCGTTGTTGCTGCGTGGGCGCTTGTCGCCAGCACCCTGACGTGGCTGGCCGCTGCCGCCGTTGTTGCTGCGGCCTTTTGCTGGCGCACCGGCACCGCGAGTGCCGCTGCCTTGGGTTTGGCCGGCACCAGCTGCAGCGCCTGGGCGACGGTTGCGGCCTTGGTTCTTGCCATTCTGGTAAGGGCTGACGTAGTCGGCCTTGTTACCGAAGTTATCCACGTCGTCGTCGAGGAACGCTTCCGGGTCACGGTTGCCGTTGCCATTACCGTTGGCTGGCGCCGATGCTTCGCGGCGCTCGCCCTGTGGCTGGCGCGGCTTGTTCTCACGTGGCTTGCGCGGCTGCTGCTGGCGCTCACCTGCAGGCTTGTCGGCCGGCTTTTCAGCGGCGCTGCTCTGCTTGGCGCGGCCTTTGTCCTTGCCCTTGTCCTTGCGTCCGCCGTTGCTGTCTTTGCTGGCGTCGCTGCGCGGCTGGTTACGACCACCGCGGCCGTTGGCCTGCGGGCGCTCACGGACTTCAGGCTTCTCGACTTCGACGGTGCTGGCGTCAAAGCCCATCAGATCGCCGTCCTGGATCTTCTGGCGAGTGACGCGCTCGATGCTCTTGAGCAGTTTCTCTTCGTCCGGGGCAACCAGCGAGATGGCTTCACCTGAGCGACCGGCACGGCCAGTACGGCCGATGCGGTGCACGTAGTCTTCCTCGACATTCGGCAGCTCGAAGTTGACCACGTGCGGCAGCTGGTCGATGTCCAGGCCACGCGCGGCAATGTCGGTTGCGACGAGGATGCGCACTTCGTTGGCCTTGAAGTCGGCCAGGGCCTTGGTGCGTGCGTTCTGGCTCTTGTTGCCGTGGATCGCTGCAGCCGGCAGGCCGTGCTTCTCAAGGTACTCGGCCAGGCGGTTGGCGCCATGCTTGGTGCGGGTGAAGACCAGCACCTGTTCCCACGCACCGAGGGTGATCAAGTGCGCCAGCAGGGCACGCTTGTGGCTCGCCGGCAGGCGGTAGACGCGCTGTTCGATACGCTCGACCGTGGTGTTCGGCGGCGTGACTTCGATGCGCTCGGGGTTGTGCAGGAGCTTGTCGGCGAGGTCGGTGATGTCTTTGGAGAAGGTCGCCGAGAACAGCAGGTTCTGGCGCTTCGCCGGCAAACGGGCGAGGACCTTCTTGACGTCATGGATGAAGCCCATGTCGAGCATGCGGTCGGCTTCATCGAGGACCAGGATTTCGACGCGGGACAGGTCAACCTTGCCTTGGCCGGCCAGGTCGAGCAGGCGGCCAGGGCAGGCCACCAGTACGTCGACGCCTTTGGCCATGGCTTGAACCTGTGGGTTCATGCCGACACCGCCGAAGATGCAGGTGCTGACCAGGCTGAGGTCGCGTGCATACACTTTGAAGCTGTCGTGCACCTGAGCCGCCAGTTCGCGGGTCGGGGTCAGCACCAGTACCCGCGGTTGACGCGGGCCGTGGCGCTGGGATTTGTCTGGGTGGCCGCCCGGGAACAGACGCTCCAGGATCGGCAGGGCGAAACCGCCGGTTTTGCCAGTACCTGTCTGTGCGGCGACCATCAGGTCGCGACCTTGCAACACGGCGGGGATGGCCCGCTGTTGCACTGGGGTAGGCTCGGTGTAGCCCGCTGCTTCGATAGCGCGGACAAGTGCCTCGGAGAGACCGAGGGAAGCAAAGGACATGGGCAATCCTGTTCTGGTGGGGGCTAGGCCCTATAGGGTGATCTGCCTGGCGCGACGGGCATCTGAGGGATGCGATCGCGTCCGGTCCAGCTTGGTGTCCACTGCGCATCAGAGAAACATCGGGCCTGCGCTGTAGAGCGCGTTGGCGATGATCGAGATGCCTGGATGAAGACCGAGCGTCCGGGCGTGAGCCTGGCGGGAAGGCCCGAGTATAACAGAGCTAGCGAAGTGTGCTGCGTTCCTGCTGCTCAACGGCGCCAGGCAGCACTCCAAGGTCGTCTTCGAAGCGAGCGATCATCTGCACGTAGGCGGGTTCTTGCTTGAAACGGCGCAGTTCGTCGGCAAACGAGCGAGCCAGTTGTTCGCGCCCGGGCTTGCGCGCAAGACCCAGATACTGGTTTTGCCGATCGATCAGCAGCGGCAACTGTTCGATTTGCTGCTGCAGCCCCATCTGCCGGCGCAGATAGCGCCCGACGCGACTGTCGGTGACCAGCAGATCGATGCGGCCGAGCATCAGTTTGCCGAAATTGGCCTCGTGAGTGGGCGCCGGCTCACGTTTGAACAATGTCGACTGATTGAATGCCGCGCCATAGTCGTAGCCCGGCGAGGTGCCGAGGGTCAGCCCGGCGAGGTCCTCCAGTCGCTTGACGGCGCGGTGCTGGCCGTGTCTGCCGAGCAGAACGAACTCCACTGCGGACAGGGGTTCGTCCGGGAACACCATGAACACCTTGCGCGCATCATTCTGGAAAATCCCCAGCACGCCATCGGCCTGGCCCTGCTCGACCATCGCCAGGCATCGCTTCCACGGCATGAATTCCCAGTCGACCTGCACACCGAGGCGCTTGAACACCTCGCTGGCAACCTCGTACTCGATACCCTGCGGCTGGCCGTTGTGTTCGTAGACATAAGGCGCCCAGTCATCGCTGACCACGCGCAGGCGTTCGGCCTGAGCCGAACAGCTCAGGCAGACAAGCAACAGGCAGAGTAGGCGGGGCAGAAGCGACATGGCGTGAGAGTACGCCGTCCATCGGGCGATGAACAGTGAACGGGGCTTGTACAAACGCTGATAGTTGTAAACACCTGGGTGCCGTTCACAAACGCCTGTAGGAGCGGCCTTGTGTCGCGACAGGGCCGCGCAGCGGCCCCAGATTTTCAGCTTCGCCGCCAATATCGCCGGGCCAGCTACGCTGGCCTTTCCGACCGGTCCGGCGCCCCGGCAAGGCCGCTCCTACACAAAGCAGATCGCGTTAGCGTGGCAGCTTGAGGTTGTTCCAGATCGCCAGGCTCGGTTCGGCCTGGTTCAGGGTATAGAAGTGCAACCCAGGTGCGCCGCCTTGCAGCAGTTGTTCGCACATGTTGCTGATCACTTCTTCGCCAAAGGCCTGGATGCTCGCGCTGTCGTCGCCATAGGCTTCCAGTTGCTTGCGGATCCAGCGCGGCAGTTCAGCACCACAGGCGTCCGAGAAGCGCGCCAGCTTGCTGTAGTTGGTGATCGGCATGATGCCGGGCACTACCGGGATATCCACGCCCATTTTCTGCACGCGTTCGACGAAGTAGAAATAGCTGTCGGCGTTGAAGAAGTACTGGGTAATGGCGCTGTCGGCACCGGCCTTGACCTTGCGCACGAAGTTGCTCAGGTCGGCTTCGAAGTTCTGCGCCTGTGGGTGCATCTCGGGGTAGGCGGCAACTTCCAGGTGGAAGTGATCGCCGCTTTCCTGGCGGATGAACTCGACCAGGTCACTGGCGTAGCGCAGTTCGCCCGAGGCCATGCCCATGCCCGACGGCAAATCACCGCGCAGGGCGACGATCCGCTTGATGCCGGCAGCCTGGTATTCGCTGAGCAAGCCGCGCAGATCGGCCTTGGAATCACCGACGCAGGACAGGTGCGGTGCGGCGGCGACTTTGACTTCATGTTCCAGCTGCAGCACGGTGTTAAGCGTGCGGTCGCGGGTCGAACCGCCAGCGCCGTAGGTGCAGGAGAAAAAATCAGGATTGTAGCCAGCCAGCTGGCGAGCAACGGCCATCAGCTTTTCGTGACCGGCTTCGGTCTTGGTCGGGAAAAACTCGAAACTGTAACGGCGTTCTTCGGACATCGTTCGTTCCTCATGCAGCCAACGCCAGTAGCGCGCCTTCAGCTGCAATCTGCAAGTAAAAGCCAGAGCGGTGAAGGCCGGTCTGGCTTGGCGTCATTCAATTGCATGGACTGCCCGCGGCAAGCATGTCTGCCGCGGGCCACTCGCTTAGTAGCGGTAGGCGTCCGGCTTGAACGGGCCTTCGACGGTGACGCCGATGTATTCGGCCTGCTGCGAGGTCAGCTGGGTGACCACGCCGCCGAAGCCACGGACCATTTCCAGAGCGACTTCTTCGTCGAGTTTCTTCGGCAGCACTTCAACGGTCAGACGCTCGGCTTTCTTCTCGGCCGAGAGGTCAGCGAACTTCTGCCCGAACAGGAAGATCTGTGCCAGCACCTGGTTGGCGAACGAGCCGTCCATGATCCGGCTTGGGTGGCCAGTGGCGTTGCCCAGGTTGACCAGACGGCCTTCGGCCAGCAGGATCAGGTAGTCGTCGTTCTGCGGATCGAAGTCGCCAGCGCCGGTGCGGTGAATCTTGTGCACCTGCGGCTTGACCTCTTCCCATGCCCAGTTCTTGCGCATGAAAGCGGTGTCGATTTCGTTGTCGAAGTGGCCGATGTTGCACACTACAGCGCGCTTTTTCAGCGCCTTGAGCATGTTCGCATCGCAGACGTTGACGTTACCGGTGGTGGTCACGATCAGGTCGATCTTGCCCAGCAGAGCCTTGTCGATGCAGGCTTCGCTGCCGGTGTTGAGACCGTCGATGAACGGCGAAACCAGCTCGAAGCCGTCCATGCAGGCTTGCATGGCGCAGATCGGGTCAACTTCGGAAACCTTGACGATCATGCCTTCCTGACGCAGCGACTGGGCCGAGCCTTTGCCGACGTCACCGTAGCCGATGACCAGCGCCTGCTTGCCCGACAGCAGGTGGTCGGTGCCGCGCTTGATAGCGTCGTTGAGGCTGTGACGGCAGCCGTACTTGTTGTCGTTCTTGCTCTTGGTGACCGAGTCGTTGACGTTGATCGCCGGGACTTTCAGCTCGCCCTTGGCCAGCATGTCGAGCAGACGGTGAACACCGGTGGTGGTCTCTTCGGTAACGCCGTGGACGCGATCCAGAACCTGTGGGTACTTGTCGTGCAGCAGCTGGGTCAGGTCGCCGCCGTCGTCGAGGATCATGTTGGCATCCCATGGCTGGCCATCCTTGAGGATGGTCTGCTCCAGGCACCACTCGTACTCTTGCTCGGTCTCGCCTTTCCAGGCGAATACCGGGATACCGGCAGCGGCGATGGACGCAGCGGCCTGGTCTTGCGTGGAGAAGATGTTGCAGGACGACCAGCGCACTTCGGCACCCAGGGCAACCAGGGTTTCGATCAGCACGGCAGTCTGAATGGTCATGTGGATGCAGCCGAGGATTTTCGCACCCTTGAGCGGTTGCTCTTCGAGGTACTTGCGGCGCAGGCCCATCAGTGCCGGCATTTCCGATTCGGCGATGATGGTTTCGCGACGGCCCCAGGCGGCCAGGGAGATGTCAGCGACCTTGAAATCGGTAAAACCAGCAGGCGTGTTTACAGCGCTCATGAAGAGCCTCCATTCGTAGTGTGCGAATGGGCGCCGTTGTGCGTTGAGCGTCCACTTGAGCGGACAACGCCCCATCCGAGCCTGACAGGTCGAACCTGCTGCAGCGCCCCTCGGACAGGTGGCGGGCATGGCACCGCGGCGGGTGGCCATGTTAAACGGCGCTGATTATAGCCGGGCAGGGCGATCAGGCCCAAGGTTTTCTGTCGATTAATCGCGACGATAGTCGATGACCAATGGAGCCCTGCGGCAGGCTCTGCCATCATGACTGCACGTTAGCCAAAGCTGGTAGGAGCAATGATGAACTTCCACACCCGCAAATGGGTAAAACCCGAAGACCTCAACCCCAATGGCACTCTGTTCGGCGGCAGCCTGCTGCGCTGGATCGACGAGGAAGCGGCGATCTACGCCATCGTTCAGCTGGGTAATCAGCGAGTGGTGACCAAGTACATCTCGGAGATCAACTTCGTCAGCGCCTCGCGCCAGGGCGACATCATCGAGCTGGGCATTACTGCCACCGAGTTTGGCCGCACCTCGATCACCCTCAAGTGCGAAGTGCGCAACAAGATCACCCGCAAGAGCATCCTCACCGTCGACAAGATGGTCTTCGTCAACCTGGGTGACGATGGCTTGCCGGCTGCGCATGGGCGCACTGAGATCAAGTACGTGCAGGATCAGTTTCCCGACTCTGCCGTCGAGTGATTTTTCGGGGCCGCCAAGCGGCCCCGACATTCTCAAGGCTGAACGCTAACCTTGCTCACCACACGACCAATGCTCAGACCCTGAATCAGGATCGACGACAGCACCACGATGTAGGTGATCGACAGCAGCAAATCACGCTCTTCACCCAGCGGCAACGACAACGCCAGCGCCACCGACACGCCCCCACGCAAACCACCCCAGGTCAGCACGCGAATGGTGCCCTGCGGCACGCTGCGCCAGCGCCGCAGCAGCAGAATTGCCGGCGCCACCGTGAGCAGGCGCGACATCAGCACGGCTAGGGCCAGCACCGAACCGGCGGCCAGGTGCATCCAGTTGAACGGCAGCAGCAACAGCTCCAGGCCGATCAGGGCAAACAACAAGGCATTGAGCATGTCATCGATCAGTTCCCAGAAACCGTCCATGTAGCGCCGGGTCATGTCGTTCATGGCCAGGTTGCGGCCCATGTTGCCGATGATCAGGCCGGCCACCACCATCGCGATCGGTGCCGAGACATGCAGCTCGTAGCACATTGCCGAGCCGCCGATGACCAGCGCCAGGGTCAGCATGACCTGGACCTGGTATTGGTCGATGCTCTTGATCATGCGATAGGTCGCATAGCCGATCAGGCCGCCGAAGGCGATCCCGCCGATGGCTTCGCGGGCGAACAGCAGGGCGGTCTCGGAGATACTTGGCGTCTCGCCCAGCTGGACGATGCCGAGCAGTACCGTGAACACCACCACCGCCGTGCCGTCGTTGAACAGCGACTCGCCAACGATGGTGGTCTTCAGCGGCTTGGAGGCGTTGGCCGTACGCAGCGCGCCGAGCACGGCAATCGGGTCGGTCGGCGATATCAATGCGCCGAACAGCAGGCAGTAGATCAGGCTGACGTGCCAGCCGAACATGGCGAACACCCAGTGCGCGAGAAAACCGATGACCACGGTGGCGATAAGCACGCCGATGGTCGCCAGCAGGCCGATCGGCCAACGGTAGCTGCGCAGATCGCTGAGGTTGACGTGCAGGGCGCCGGCAAACAGCAGGAATGCCAGCATCCAGTGCATCAGCAGGTCATTGAAGTCGATCTGGTTCATCAAACCTTCGACGCGTTCTTCCAGGCCCGGAAAGCCGATCAGGCTCAGACCCTGCAGAATCAACGAGAACAGCAGCGCCGTGACCATGACACCGATGGCTGGCGGCAGGCCGATGAAGCGATAGTTGACATAGGTGAGGAGGGTGGTCAGGCAGATAAAAGCGGCAACAAGTTCAAGCATCCCGAATCCTGTAAAAAGTGGCTTCCAAGTCGGACCCGAATCGCTCGGGTCACGGGTTTGATGGTCCAGCAGGGGGTGTGGGACACACTCTATGACCAGAAATGTCCGAATCGTTCAAAATATGTACAAGGGCGCCCTGGCCCTGTCCGCTGCGTAACCCGCTATATTGTGCCGACCTCTGAGTCTGAGCCCTCCAAGGAAACCTCGCGTGCTGGCAACCGTTCTTGTTCTTGTCGCAGCCCTGTTGCATGCCATCTGGAACACCCTGGTCAAGTTCAGTGGCGAGCGGCTGCTGGTGATTGCCAGCATGGACTCGGTAGCGTTGCTGTTCGCTGTGGTGGCTGTGTGGTTCGTCGATTTCCCGCCTGGCGAAATCTGGCCCTGGCTGCTGGTTTCGGCGCTGGCCCAGCAGATCTACCGGGTCTTGCTGATCAAGGCCTATCGGGTCGGCGACCTTGGTCTGGTTTACCCACTGATGCGCGGTTTGTCACCGCTGGTGGTGCTGGGTCTTACTCTGGCGTTTGCCGGCGAGACCCTCAGCGGCCAGCAGATCATCGGCATCTTGCTGATCCCCTGTGGCATGGCCTGCCTGCTCTGGCAGGGCGGTGGCGGTGCGCGTTTGCCATGGTCGATGTTGCCGGTAGTGGGGCTGATCGGGATGTGTATCGGCTGCTACACCTGGTTCGACGGCCAGGGCGTGCGTGCGTGGGGCAAGCCCTGGGATTATCTGGTGTGGCTGACCTTGCTCAGTACCTGGCCGTTTCCGCTGCTGGCCGGCGTTGCCCGGCGTGCACCGTTCGTGCAGTTCTGGCGTAATCAATGGCGGCTGGGCCTGGCGGTCGGTGTTTGCGTGCTGGCCAGCTACGCTCTGGTGCTGTGGGCGATGCACCTGGGGTCGGTGGCCGAGGCGGCGGCGTTGCGCGAGATCAGCGTGATTCTGGTGGTGCTGCTGGGCATGCGCTACCTCAAAGAACCTTTCGGCGGGCCGAGGCTCTTAGCTTGCGGGCTGGTGCTGGCAGGCATGCTGGTGATGAAGCTCTGAATCCAACTCTTTTGAACAAGGAATTCTGTCCATGACCGTTGCCCTGTGGTGCATTTTGATCGCCATGATCCTGCCGCCGCTGTGTGCGCTGATCGCCAAACTCAGCAGCGGCCGTTTCGGCATGCAGCACAACCATGACCCGCGGGCGTTTCTGGACACGCTGTCAGGCCTGCCACGCCGCGCCCATGCTGCCCAGCAGAACAGCTATGAAGCCTTCCCGGCCTTTGCGGCGGCGGTGCTGGTGGCGGATATCGTCGGCAACGCCGAACAAGTGACCCAGGATGTGTTGGGGGTGATGTACATCACCAGCCGGTTGCTGTTCATCATCTGCTACCTGGCCGATTGGGCGATATTGCGCTCGATAGTGTGGTTTGCCGGTTTGGCATTGATCGTGGCGTTTTTTGTAGTCTCGGTTTGACCGAGCGACTTACGCCGACCGTGTAGGAGCGGCCTTGCCGGGGCGCCGGACCGGTCGGAAAGGCCAGCAGAGCTGGCCCGGCGATAAACGCGGCGAAGCATAAATCGTGGGGCCGCTGCGCAGCCCTTTCCGACAGGCGGAGGCGATGGTGTCAGGGGACTTTGGGTAGCTCAGGCAATGGCTGGCCTTTGGGCCAGAGCATCCAGATCTGCCCTTGCTGCTTCATGTTGCCGGCCAACTCACCGGCTTGCGGCCCGGTACCCCAGAACAGGTCGGCACGTACTTCGCCGGTGATCGCCCCGCCGGTATCCTGCGCGCCGACCGGGCGCACCACGGGTGAACCATCCGGGCGGGTGGTCGACAGCCACAGCAGGCTGCCCAGTGGGATCACCTTGCGATCGATGGCGACGCTGTACCCTGCGGTCAGCGGTACGTTCAACGAACCGCGCGGGCCTTCGTTGCTGTCCGGCCGGGTGCTGAAGAACACGTAACTGGGGTTGCTCGCTAGCAACTCCGGTACCCGCTGCGGGTTGGCCTGGGCCCAGGCGTGAATCGCGCCCATGCTGACATCTTCTTTCTTCAACTGGCCTTGTTCGATCAGCCAGCGGCCGATCGGCCGATACGGATGACCGTTCTGATCGGCATAACCCAGGCGTAACTGGCGCCCGTCTTCCAACTGAACCCTGCCAGAGCCCTGAATCTGCAGGAATTGCAGGTCCATCGGGTCCGTCAGCCAGGCCTGCACAGGTGCGTTGACGCCATCACGGTAGATGGTTTCCGAGGTGTCATAGGGCTTGAGCACGCGGCCTTCCAGGCGCCCGCGCAGGCGCTTGCCCTTGAGCTCAGGGTAGATACTCGCCAGATCGACCACGATCATGTCCTGCGGCACGCCGTACACCGGCACCTGGGCCGCCGCAGTGCGGGTCAGGCTGCCAGGGTAGACCGGCTCGTAATAACCGGTGATCAGCCCGGTGGCGTTGTTCTCGGCCGAGCGCAGGCCGTACACCTGCAGGTTCTGCTGGAGAAACGCGCGGGCCTGGGCGGCATCGTCAGGAATGCGCAGCGCCGCCTCGCAGGTCGCTGCCCAGACCGCATCGCGCTTGAGCTTCTCGCAGCCGACCCGCCACGCCTGAAAGCCCGCCAACAGATCAGCATCACTGACGCTGGGCAGATCTTTCCAGGTGGCGGGAGCATAGGTGGCAATGGCGTGCGGTTCAGGCTTGGTGCTGTCACCGCCGTTGCAGCCGGCCAGCAGGGCCAGGGCTGGCAGCGCCCAGGCGAGCTGGCGCAGAGCAGATTTCATGGTTGAATCCTTGAGCGGGCAGCGGCGTGGCTGCCCCTGTTTTCTGTAAGGGTATTGGTCTTTGTCGAGCAGGCGAGGATACTGTCGGCCCTCTTCCGATGCCAATGTGACCGTGATGTTCAAATGTTTCACCGTGCTGCTGGTAGCTAGCCTGGCCCTGCTGGGCTGCGACCGTGTCGATCCTAATTCACCGCTCGGGCAGCGCAAGGCGATCTTCAAGCAGATGCTCACCACCAGCGAAGACCTTGGCGGCATGCTGCGCGGACGCTTGCCGTTCGATGGCGACAAGTTCGCTGCCGGCGCCATCAAGCTCGATGGTCTGGCGCACGCCCCTTGGAAGCATTTTCCGCAGGCTCAGGATGGCGGCGACAGCAGTGCGCGGGCCGAGGTCTGGCAGCGCCAGGCGCGCTTCGAGGAGCTGGCCCGGCAACTGGAAGGCGTGACCGGTGAACTGGTTGCCGCGAGCAGCAACAAACCGCTGCACGCAGCGCAGTTGCAAGCACCTACGGACAAGGTCGAAGCGGCCTGCAAGGCCTGCCACACCGAATTTCGTAACCACTAGGCCGCGCTGACGCCGGCAGCGCGCTCACGGTTCAGTGTGGCGTCGGAGTGGTTACTTTTCCAGATCGTCGAGCGCTTCCTGCAGCTCCTTTTTCGATTCGGCAAGCTTGTCTTTACGCTTGTTGATCTTCTCGGAGTCGCCGCGCTTCATGGCCTTGTCCAGATCCTTGGTACGCTTGTTCACCTCGTGACGCGCATCCAGCACCTTCTGCTCGCGCTCTTTGCGCAGGCTGCTGTCGGTGCAGTTGGCAGTCACTTCGCTCAGGGCTTTTTCCAGACCAGCCTGCTGGTTGCTGTTGCCGTGGGCACGTGCCTGCTCGATCTGTTCGCTGATCGCTTGCTTCTTGGCGGCGCAACCTTTGAGCTCGGTCTGCTCGGCAGCCAGCGCGCCGTGGGCAGTGAGGCCAAGCAAGGCGGACAGGGCGAGGGTAGAGAACAGTTTCATCGGGGGCTCCATTCGGGTGCAGGGCAGCGAAAAGGGAAATGCTGCCCTGATCCGGCAAAATTAGAAACCCTTGATTTTGTGATGGCGTAACTGCGCGGCCAGTAATTGCACTGCGTCGTCATTGAAAAATGCCTGCAACTGCTCGGCACGGCCGTTGCCGATGCCGGGTTCCTGCAGCCATTCTCGTGCGGTTTTGCTCGCCAAGGTCTGCCAGTCAGGGCCTGGCTCAAGGCGACGCGGCGCAGGCATCCCCAGGCCGTGTAGCCAGCGCTGGAAGGGTTGCTGGCGCGCTTGGGTGAACACCTCGAGCAGCTGTTCGGCACGCGTTTCAGCGATGCCCGCAACACCCAGCAACTGCTCCCGGTCCAGGTTCAGCCAATCGTCCAGCGTACTGACCAGGCCGCTGTCGACCAACTTAGTCCAGGTTGCCGCGCCCATCCCAGGCATGTTCAGGCCTTGCTTGCCGCCCAGCCAGTGCAGACGGGCGACAAACTGCTGGCGACAGGTGGGGCTGTCCTGCCAGCAACTGAGCGAATGGTAGCGGCCCTGTTCCGGGACCTGTACCGGCGCACGCCGGCTGCTGCGCTGCACCACGGACTCCAACCGCGGAATGGTCAAGCCGGCCAGGCTTATTGCCACCTGATCGCCTGCACGGATGTCCAGCGCTTGCCAGCGTGCCAGCGACCCGAGGCTGACCTGACTGACCTGGCGATCATCCAGCTGCAGCGGTTTCAGCTGTAACAGAGGCGTGATGCGCCCGGTGCGGCCAACCTTGAACTGCACCTCGTGCACTTCGGCCAGTGCCTGGCGCAGCGGATACTTCCAGGCTGCAATCCAGTACGGCGCATTGGCCTGCCAACGCTCTGCGGCGGGGCGCTGATCCTGGCGCAGGATCACTCCGTCAGTAGCGAACGGCAGGGCTGATCGATACCAGTGCTGGCGCCAGTGAGCGGCCTGCTCGAAGGTATCGATGGCGACGCTGTACTGCTGGCTGTCGCTGAAGCCTAGTGCAGTCAGTGCACTGAGCCGTTCTGCCTGTGTAGCTGGGCCCTCGGGCCAATCCCAGACGAATAGGCCGATATCCGCGCCCAATTGCGCGCTGAGCTGCTTGCGCGCCATCAGGCCGGCGACACTCCCGCGGGCGCCGCGCCCACCGGCGGCTGCCTGCACGTGGTTGTCCAGGCGCAGGTACAGCTCGCCCTGCAGCGCGAGATCAAGGGCGCGTGGCAGTTCGCGCTGGATGCCCGAAAGGTACGGCAGGTGCCGGCTCCAGTCATGCCCATGGACGCCGTCACCGCGGCTCAGCAACTGCACCAACCGACCTTGTCGGTAAACCAGCGAGACCGCCACACCATCGACCTTGGGCTGAATCCACACGGCCTGTTTACCGCGCAGCCATTGTGCGGCGGCCTGCTCATCACGCAGCTTGGCGACGCCGGTATGAACAGTCGGGTGCGCCAGCGGGCCGCGCGCGCTGGCCAGCGGGTCGTCACTGGCATTGATGGCAAAGCACTGTTGCAGGTCCAGCAGGCGCTGCCGGCTTTGGTCGTAGAGTTCATCATCGACCAGCGCGATACCTTGGCGATGGTAGTGGTCATCCCACGTTGCCAGTGACTGGCGCAACTGTTCGACCTCTTGTTGCGCCCGCTCGCCAGGCCAGGCGGGACAAGCGGCGGCCTGAGCACCCGAGAGGTACAACAGCGGCAGCAAACACAGCAGCAGTTTAAGCATCATGGCCAGCATCCTTGCCAGGCGATTCGGAACCCTCAGCCTAAGCGCGCAAGCGGATCAACGCTGGGCCAGTTTGTCAGGCGATATGTCACAAAAAAGCCCCTGTCGATTACTCGGCAGGGGCTTTCGTTTGTGGCTGTAAGAAAGCTTACAGGCCAGCAGCGTCCTTCAGCGACTGGGCGCGGTCGGTGCGTTCCCAGGTGAAGGTGGTGAAGGTGTCGTCACCGACGGTTTTCTGCGCAGGGGTACGGCCGAAGTGACCGTAGGCCGCAGTTTCCTGATACATCGGGTGCAGCAGGTCGAGCATGGTGGTGATTGCGTAAGGACGCAGGTCGAAGCACTCACGCACCAGCTGGACGATCTTGGCATCGGAAATCTTGCCGGTACCAAAGGTATTCAGCGAGATCGAGGTCGGCTGAGCAACACCGATGGCGTAGGACACCTGAATCTCGCAACGCTCGGCGAGGCCGGCAGCCACGATGTTCTTGGCGACGTAACGACCGGCGTAGGCCGCCGAACGGTCAACCTTGGATGGATCCTTGCCGGAGAATGCGCCGCCGCCGTGACGGGCCATGCCGCCGTAGGAGTCGACGATGATCTTGCGCCCGGTCAGGCCGCAGTCGCCCACTGGGCCGCCAATGATGAACTGGCCAGTCGGGTTGATATGGAACTGGGTGTCCTTGTGCAGCAGTTCGGCAGGCAGGGTGTGCTTGACGATCAGCTCCATGACGGCTTCTTTGAGGTCTTTTTGCGAGACTTCAGGGTTGTGCTGGGTCGACAGCACCACGGCGTCGATACCAACAACCTTGCCGCCTTCGTAACGGCAGGTGACCTGCGACTTGGCATCCGGACGCAGCCACGGCAGCAGGCCGGACTTGCGCGCTTCGGCCTGGCGCTCGACCAGACGGTGCGAGAAGCAGATCGGTGCTGGCATCAGCACGTCGGTTTCGTTGCTGGCGTAGCCGAACATCAGGCCCTGGTCGCCGGCGCCTTGATCTTCAGGCTTGGAGCGGTCAACGCCCTGGGCGATATCGACCGACTGCTTGCCGATGATGTTCATCACCGCGCAGGTCGCGCCATCGAAGCCGACGTCGGAGCTGTTGTAGCCGATGTCGACGATGACGTCGCGCACGATCTGCTCGAGGTCGACCCAGGCCGAGGTGGTGACTTCGCCGGCAATAATGGCAACACCGGTCTTGACCAAGGTTTCGCAGGCCACACGGGCGAACTTGTCCTGGGTGATGATGGCGTCCAGGACCGCGTCCGAAATCTGGTCGGCGATCTTGTCCGGATGTCCTTCAGACACGGACTCGGAGGTGAAAAGGGAATATTCGCTCATCTCGACGGGTTCCTAAAATTTACCGATGGTGATGTCGCCAGCCGTCCGCTGAAAATGGCGGACCTGGATCTGGAAACCGTTACGCAAGCCCACATACAGGCTGTCTCCGAGAGCCAGCCCTGCTGCCCGGGCCCAACGGGCCAGGTCATCCTGCTCAAAGCCCAGCCAGAGATCGCCGCAGGCCTCGCGGGCCCAATGCTGATCATGGCTGCACAGTTCGGTGACCAGCAGGCTGCCGCCTGCCTTTACCCGTTTGGCCAGCAGGCGCAGGGCCTGGGCCGGATCGCTGAAATGGTGCAAGACCATGTTCAGCACTACGCAGTCGGCTGTCACATCCGTTGCACCCAATGCATCGGCCAACTGCAGGTTTACATTACTCAAGCTTTCTCGTTCACAGACCTGGCGCGCCAGCTCGAGCATGGTCGGGCTGTTGTCCATCGCCGTGACGCTGGCAAAGCGCCGCGCCAGGTCGGGCAGAAAACCACCGTCACCCGGGCCGACTTCAAGGGCACTGGCGTCAGCGCCGAAGCTGAGTTTGTCGAGCAGTGCCAGCAGGCTCTCGCGGTATTGCGGCAAGCCGGCGATCAAGTCCTGCTGGGCACGAAACTTTTCTTCCACACGCAGGAAGAAGTCCTGGCTGGTAGCGGCCCGGCGCTGTTGCACCTGGGCAATGCGCGCCTGCACTGCGGCCGGCAACGCGAGGTCGTCGACCTCTTCAAGCAGTGCCGTATGCAGCCGGCCACCGGGGCGCAGGCTGTCGGGCAGGGCGCGCCGGTAGAAGATGGCGTTGCCTTCGCGGCGTGTGGCCACCAGTTCGGCCTGGGCCAGCACCTTGAGGTGATGACTCATGCCGGACTGGCCGACGTCGAAGATCTGCGCCAGCTCGAGCACGCCGAACGAGTCACTGGCCAGCGCGCGCAATACATGCAGGCGCAGCTCGTCGCCGCTGGCTTTGCATAAAGCTGCCAGGTCGTCGCTGCGTTGCAGGGCCAATGATTGCGCGGGAAGATTCATAGCGCGGCAGTCTAGACAGGCAAGGTTGCCCTCGCAAGGGCAATATCAAAAAGTTTTGATATTGGACGATGGATGGCCCGAGTCAGTCCGAACCACCGTCTATTCTCGCGAATCGCTCATCAATCACAGGAAAAACACCCAACTGCGACCATCCGTCATTGCCCCGGAGCCGACTGTGGGGGAAAATGGTCGTCTTTTTTGCGCTTCATTACTTATTCAAGCCCCCAGGAGACTTAGCGATGCCCAGCCGTCGTGATCGTGCCAACGCCATTCGTGCCCTCAGCATGGATGCCGTGCAAAAGGCCAACAGCGGCCATCCCGGTGCCCCAATGGGCATGGCGGATATCGCCGAAGTGCTTTGGCGCGACTACCTGAAGCACAACCCGAGCAACCCGAGCTTCGCCGACCGTGACCGCTTCGTGCTGTCCAACGGCCACGGCTCGATGCTGATCTATTCGCTGCTGCACCTGACCGGCTACGACCTGTCGATCGAAGACCTCAAAGGTTTCCGTCAGCTGCACAGCCGCACCCCGGGCCACCCGGAGTTCGGCTACACCCCAGGCGTCGAAACCACCACCGGCCCACTCGGCCAGGGTCTGGCCAACGCGGTCGGCTTCGCCCTCGCCGAAAAAGTCATGGCGGCGCAGTTCAACCGTGACAGCCACAACATCGTCGACCACAACACCTACGTGTTCCTCGGCGATGGCTGCCTGATGGAAGGCATCTCCCATGAAGTCGCCTCGCTGGCCGGCACTCTGGGCCTGAACAAGCTGGTCGCGTTCTACGACGACAACGGCATCTCCATCGATGGCGAAGTCCACGGCTGGTTCACCGACAACACCCCGGCACGCTTCGAAGCCTACAACTGGCAGGTGATCCGCAACGTCGACGGCCACGATGCCGAAGAAATCAAGATGGCCATCGAGACGGCGCGCAAGAGCGATCGTCCGACCCTGATCTGCTGCAAGACCATCATCGGTTTCGGTTCGCCGAACAAGCAGGGCAAGGAAGACTGCCACGGCGCACCGCTGGGCAATGACGAAATCGCCCTGGCCCGCAAAGAGCTGAACTGGAACTACGGCCCGTTCGAAATCCCGGCCGACATCTATGCCGAGTGGGACGCCAAGGCCGCCGGTGCCAAGGCCGAAGCCGAGTGGAACCAGCGCTTTGAAGCTTACGCCGCTGCTCACCCAGAGCTGGCTGCCGAGTTCAAGCGGCGGATGGCCGGTGACTTGCCTGCCGACTTCTCGGCCAAGGCTCAGGCCTACGTCAACGAAGTTGCTGCCAAGGGTGAAACCATCGCCAGCCGCAAGGCCAGCCAGAACGCCCTGAACGCCTTCGGCCCGCTGCTGCCCGAGTTCCTCGGCGGTTCGGCTGACCTGGCCGGCTCCAACCTGACCTTGTGGAAAGGCTGCAAAGGCGTCGACGCCGTTGATGCCAGCGGCAACTACGTGTTCTACGGCGTGCGCGAATTCGGCATGACCGCGATCATGAACGGCGTCGCCCTGCACGGCGGCCTGGTGCCTTACGGCGCGACCTTCCTGATGTTCATGGAATACGCCCGCAACGCCGTGCGCATGTCGGCTCTGATGAAGCAGCGCGTCATCCACGTCTACACCCACGACTCGATCGGCCTGGGCGAAGACGGTCCGACTCACCAGCCAATCGAGCAGCTGACCAGCCTGCGCAGCACGCCGAACCTGGACACCTGGCGCCCGGCCGATGCGGTCGAGTCGGCGGTTTCCTGGAAGCACGCACTGCAGCGCAAGGACGGCCCGTCGGCGCTGATCTTCTCGCGTCAGAACCTGCAGCATCAGCAGCGCGATGCGCAGCAGATCGCCGACATCGAGCGCGGCGGTTATGTGCTCAAGGACTGCGCTGGCGAGCCTGAGCTGATCCTCATCGCTACCGGTTCCGAAGTCGGTCTGGCCGTGCAGGCGTTCGACCAACTGAGCGAGCAAGGCCGCAAGGTCCGCGTCGTCTCGATGCCATGCACCAGCGTGTTCGATGCCCAGGACGCCAGCTACAAGCAGGCTGTGCTGCCGCTTGAAGTCGGTGCGCGGATCGCCATCGAGGCTGCCCATGCCGACTTCTGGTACAAGTACGTTGGCCTTGAAGGTCGCGTCATCGGCATGACCACTTACGGCGAATCGGCTCCGGCCTCGGCGCTGTTCGAGGAATTCGGCTTTACCCTGGAGAACATCCTCGGTACCGCTGAAGAGCTGCTGGAAGACTGATTCATCCTGAGCGAGGCGAGGGCGTTGCCCTCGTTTTCGCGACTCAAGGCCGCGCCTACAAGTTATTGCCTGTGCAGTATCTTGTAGGCGCGGCCTTGTGCCGCGACGGTCAATGATCATCCTGTGTTAGCGAGTCCTGCATGTCTCAAGGTCGCCCTTACAAAGTTGCACTCAACGGTTACGGCCGCATTGGCCGCTGTGTCCTGCGCGCGCTGGTTGAGCGGGGGGCTGCTGCGAGCTTCGAGATCGTTGCCTTGAATGACCTGGCCGATCAGGCCAGCCTGGAATACCTGACACGCTTCGACTCCACCCATGGCCGCTTCCCCGGCGAGGTCAAGGTCGATGGCGATTGTCTGCATATCAACGGCGACTGCGTGCAGGTGTTGCGCAGTGCCACCCCGGAAGGCATCGACTGGGCCGCGCTGGAGGTTGACCTGGTGCTCGAATGCACCGGTGCCTACAACACCCGCGCCGATGGTCAGCGCTTTCTCGACGCCGGCGCGCCACGGGTACTGTTCTCGCAGCCTATGGCCAGCGAGGCCGACGTCGACGCCACCATCGTCTATGGCATCAACCAGGCTTGCCTGAGCGGTGCCGAGCAGTTGGTGTCGAATGCCTCCTGCACCACCAACTGCGGCGTGCCGCTGCTGCGCGTGCTGGATCAGGCGTTCGGCATCGAGTACGTGCAGATCACCACCATTCACTCGGCGATGAACGACCAGCCGGTGATCGACGCCTATCACCATGAAGACCTGCGCCGCACCCGCTCGGCGTTTCAGTCGGTGATCCCGGTGTCCACTGGTCTGGCGCGTGGCATCGAACGGCTGCTGCCGGAACTTGCCGGGCGAATTCAGGCCAAAGCGGTGCGTGTGCCCACTGTCAACGTGTCGTGCCTGGACATCACCCTGCAGACCGCCCGTGACACCACCGCTGCCGAGGTCAACCAGGTGCTGCGTGATGCAGCCCTGAGCGGCCCGCTGCGAGGGCTGCTGGCCTACACCGAGCTGCCGCACGCCAGCTGTGATTTCAACCATGACCCGCATTCGGCCATCGTCGATGCCAGCCAGACCCGCGTTTCCGGCCCCCGCCTGGTGAACCTGCTGGCCTGGTTCGACAACGAATGGGGGTTTGCCAACCGCATGCTCGACGTTGCTGATCATTTCCTGCACGTCGTCCACCAAACCCGCAGCAAACAGCCCTGAAGGACTGCATTCATGACCGTGTTGAAGATGACTGACCTCGACCTGCAAGGTAAGCGCGTACTGATTCGCGAAGACCTCAACGTGCCTGTCAAAGACGGTGCGGTTGCCAGCGATGCGCGTATCCTGGCGGCGCTGCCGACCATCAAGCTGGCCCTGGAAAAAGGCGCCGCGGTAATGGTCTGCTCGCACCTCGGTCGGCCAACCGAAGGCGAGTTTTCTGCCGAAAACAGCCTCAAGCCGGTGGCTGACTACCTGAGCAAGGCACTCGGCCGTGAAGTACCGCTGGTGGCCGATTATCTCGACGGCGTTGATGTTGCCGCCGGTGAGCTGGTGCTGTTCGAGAACGTGCGCTTCAACAAGGGCGAGAAGAAAAACGCCGACGAGCTGGCGCAGCAGTACGCTGCCCTGTGCGACGTATTCGTGATGGATGCGTTCGGCACCGCCCACCGCGCCGAAGGCTCGACCCACGGCGTGGCCAAGTTCGCCAAGGTTGCCGCTGCCGGCCCGCTGCTGGCTGCTGAGCTGGACGCACTGGGCAAGGCCCTGAAAGCGCCTGCCAAGCCAATGGCTGCCATCGTTGCCGGCTCCAAGGTGTCGACCAAGCTCGATGTACTGAACAGCCTCAGCAGCGTCTGCGACCTGCTGATCGTCGGTGGCGGCATTGCCAACACCTTCCTCGCCGCCGCTGGCCACAAAGTCGGCAAGTCGCTGTACGAGCCTGACCTGGTCGACACCGCCAAGGCCATCGCCGCCAAGGTCAACGTGCCGCTGCCGGTCGACGTGGTAGTGGCCAAGGAGTTCGCCGAGAGCGCCGTGGCTACCGTCAAGCTGATCAGCGAGGTTGCCGACGACGACATGATCCTCGACATCGGCCCGCAAACTGCCGAGCAGTTCGCCGAGTTGCTGAAGTCGTCGAAGACCGTGCTGTGGAACGGCCCGGTCGGCGTGTTCGAGTTCGATCAGTTCGGTAACGGCACCAAAGTACTGGCCCAGGCCATTGCCAGCAGCGACGCGTTTTCCATCGCGGGCGGTGGTGACACCCTGGCGGCCATCGATAAATATGGCGTTGGCAGCGATATCTCCTACATTTCTACCGGTGGCGGCGCGTTCCTCGAGTTCGTCGAGGGCAAGGTTCTGCCTGCTGTGGAAATCCTGGAACAACGAGCCAAGGCCTGAGCATGAAGGCGCCTGGCGCAGGGAGCGAGCGGATGCTCAAGCAATTGCCGGTGATGATCGTGGCCTGTCTGTTGGGCGCCTGCTCCAGCGGGCCGGCTGCCGATGACGAGCCGTCGCAGGCGGTGCCGGGCGGCTGTTACCAGTCGCAGTGGCAGGCCGAGACGGTGCCGGTGATCAACAAGCGGCTGGGTCCGGACGGGCTGGAAAAGTACGACGACGAGCACCAACGCAAGGCGCCCGGTTGCCCGTGATGGGTTGGCGGGCAACCTAAACTGGGTTTTGTGGTCTTGGATTAGGGGCCGCTTCACGGCCTTCGCGGTTAAACCCGCTTCCACAGACGTGCACCGAACCTGTGGGAGCGGGTTTACCCGCGAAGGGCCGCATAGCGGACCCATAACGAGGGTTTCGGATGAAAGCGCTATTGGCCCTGATGGCCCTGGCGACACTGGCAGGCTGCTCACTGCTGCAGCCGGCACCGGCTGCGCCGACAGACACCTGGACACGCTGGGTCTGTGATACACAGACCGAAGTATCCTGGCGTTTCGCCGATGCCAGCCAGGACTCGGTCGATGTCCGCCTTGGCGGTAATGACCAGGTCTACCGGCTCAAGTCCGAGCCGGGCGCCTCTGGCGCGCTGTACAGCGATGGCGTTCTGGCCCTGCATCTGCGCGGCGAAGAAGGCCTGGTGTACTGGGTAGCAACCAACGATCTGATAGGGCGGGGCTGCAAGGCACCGTGATGGCCGGGGCGCTTCGGCGGCCCACATAACATGAACAGCAACCGCCCTATGGCAGGTTTGCACGAAACAACGACGCTTGTCGGGAGAGAGATACACAATGGCACTCATTAGCATGCGCCAGATGCTGGACCACGCCGCCGAGTTCGGTTACGGCGTTCCAGCTTTCAACGTAAACAACCTCGAGCAGATGCGCGCCATCATGGAAGCCGCCGACAAGACCGACTCTCCGGTCATCGTGCAGGCCTCGGCCGGTGCTCGCAAATACGCCGGTGCACCCTTCCTGCGCCACCTGATCCTGGCGGCAATCGAAGAGTTCCCCCACATCCCGGTGTGCATGCACCAGGACCACGGTACCAGCCCTGACGTTTGCCAGCGCTCGATCCAGCTGGGCTTCAGCTCGGTGATGATGGACGGCTCGCTGGGCGAAGACGGCAAGACCCCAACCGACTACGACTACAACGTCCGCGTCACCCAGCAGACCGTCGCCATGGCCCACGCCTGCGGTGTTTCGGTAGAAGGCGAGCTGGGCTGCCTGGGTTCGCTGGAAACCGGCATGGCCGGTGAAGAAGACGGTATCGGCGCCGAAGGCGTGCTCGATCACAGCCAGATGCTGACCGATCCGGAAGAAGCCGCCGACTTCGTCAAGAAGACTCAGGTCGACGCCTTGGCCATCGCCATCGGCACCAGCCACGGCGCCTACAAGTTCACCAAGCCGCCTACCGGCGACGTGCTGGCAATCGACCGCATCAAGGAAATCCACAAGCGCATCCCCAATACCCACCTGGTGATGCACGGTTCTTCCTCGGTACCGCAAGAGTGGCTGGCGATCATCAACCAGTACGGCGGCGACATCAAAGAGACCTACGGCGTACCGGTTGAAGAAATCGTCGAAGGCATCAAGTACGGCGTGCGCAAGGTCAACATCGACACCGACCTGCGCCTGGCCTCTACCGGTGCCATGCGTCGTCTGATGGCGACCAACCCGAGCGAGTTCGACCCACGCAAGTTCTTCGGCGAAACCGTCAAGGCCATGCGTGACGTGTGCATCGCCCGTTACGAAGCCTTCGGCACCGCCGGCAATGCCTCGAAGATCAAACCGATCTCCCTCGAAGGCATGTACCAGCGTTACCTGAAAGGTGAGCTGGCTGCCAAGGTCAACTGATCAGGGCTGGATGCTTGAAAAAACCCGCAGCGATGCGGGTTTTTTTATGTCTGCGAGATGACCGTTAGTCGGCATGGGAAACTAAATTCGGTGATAGCGTTCTGATTCCATTGCACCCCGCCAACTGCGGTCTAGAGTAGACGGGTAGGAAGCAGTCGCTCTTACAAGAGAAGCAGCATGGATGAAGCTCAACCCACTGCAACGGACGGCAAGTCCGTCTTGCTGGTTGTCGACGATTACCCAGAGAACCTGATCAGCATGCGCGCCCTGCTGGCCCGTCAGGATTGGCAGGTATTGACTGCCTGTTCGGGCACCGAGGCGCTCGGCGCGCTGCTCCGGCATGAAGTCGACCTGGTTTTGCTCGACGTGCAGATGCCCGAGATGGACGGCTTTGAAGTCGCCCGCTTGATGCGCGGCAGCCAGCGCACTCGACTCACTCCAATCATTTTCCTGACTGCCAACGAGCAGTCGCAGGATGCCGTGCTCAAGGGCTACGCCGCCGGCGCCGTGGATTATCTGTTCAAGCCATTCGACCCGCAGATCCTCAAGCCCAAGGTGCAGGCCCTGCTCGAGCAGCAGCGCAACCGACGCATGCTGCAGCGCCTGACCCGCGAGCTTGAAGCGGCGCGGGCCTTCAATGCCTCGATCCTGGAAAACGCCGCCGAAGGCATCCTGGTGGTGGATGAGAGCGGCACCATCAGCTTTGCCAATCCGGCGATTTCAAGCCTGCTGGATACCCCGGTGCAGGTGCTCCAGGGCGCCCACGTGCTTGACCTGCTGCAACTGGCGACACCAAGCCTGTGGCGCGAGTCGGACTTCTTCAAGGCGTACCAGCAACGGCAGATCTTCCGCGTGCACGATGCGCAGTTGCGCACCGCCGACGGGCAACTGGTGCCGGTGGCGTTGTCCTGCGCGCCGCTGCCGAGCGAGCAGCACGCCATGGTAATTACCCTGCTGGACATGTCAGTGGTGCGCAGCCTGCATCAGCAGCTGGAACAGCAGGCGGTCACCGACCCGCTCACCGGCCTGCTCAATCGGCGCGGCTTCTACCAGGCTGCCGAAGCTGCGCTGCTGCGCAACGAGCACTCGGAGAAGGTCCAGGCACTGATGTACATGGACCTCGATGGCTTCAAGCGGATCAATGATTCGCTCGGGCACGAGGCAGGCGACGAGATCCTGCACTGGGTCGCGTCTCAACTGAAGGATTGCCTGGGCAGCGAGGCGCTGCTGGCACGGATGGGCGGTGACGAATTCACCGCTTTGTTCGACGGCCTGCCGTATCCAGAGCTGGCCGGACGCTTCGCTGAGCGGGTGCTCGAACGCCTGTCGATCACCCACCAGGTAGACGGGGTGGATGTATCCCTGGGCGTCAGCATTGGTATCGCCACCTATCCCGACTGCGGCGGCACTTTCGAGGGCCTGTTGCGCGCGGCGGATACGGCGATGTACGCCGCCAAGCATGCCGGCCGTCAGCAATACCGGTTTTACGATCAGGAATTGAACGGCCGTGCGCGGTCGCGGCTGATGCTCGAAGACGGCGTGCGCAGCGCCATCGAGCAAAAGGACTTCAGCCTGGTGTTCCAGCCGCAGGTGGCGTTTGCCGATGGCCAGCTGCGTGGCTTCGAGGCGCTGCTGCGCTGGCAGCACCCCAGCGTCGGTGATGTACCGCCGGGCTTGTTCATCCCGTTGCTGGAAGAGACCCGGCTGATCAGCCGCCTGGCCAGCTGGATCTACGATCAGGGTGCTGCCCAGCGCAAGGCTTGGCGCGCGGGCTTTGCCGATTACCTGGTACTGGGGATCAGTCTGAGCCGGGTTCAGTTCGCCATGCCAAATCTGGTCGATGAATTGCAGGCGGTGATCCAGGCGCACGGCTTGCGCCCGGCGCAGCTTGAGGTCGAGGTGGCGGAAACCTCGCTGATGTACAACATCGACGCCGCAGTGAAGCAGCTCAACCGCCTGCGTGAGCTTGGCGTGCGAGTAGCGCTGGACGACTTCGGCGCCGGCGGCTGTTCGCTGCGGATGATCCGCGATCTGCCCATCGACACGCTCAAGCTTGACCGCCATCTGGTCGCGCGCCTGCCCGACTCGGCCAGCGATGCGGCGTTGGTGCGCAGCGTCATTGGCCTGTGCGCCGACTACGCGATCACGGTCATTGCCGAAGGCGTGGAAACCGAAGCCCAGGCGGCCTGGCTGAAGGCGCACGGCTGCTGTTATGTGCAGGGCTTTTTGGTGGCACGGCCGATGACCGCTGCCGATGCGAGCGGCTTTCCATTGTTTTTCCACTGGCCCGGGCAATGATTGGCTAGAATCGCGTGTGCTTTTATCGACCGCCGTGCCATGACCGACCTACGTTACCTGCAAGCCTACCCACCGCACCTGCAAGAGCAGGTGCGGCAGATGATCGCCAGCGACCGCCTGGGCGAGTACCTGCGCCAGCGCTATCCCGCCCGTCACCAGGTGCAGAATGACAAGGCGTTGTACGCCTACGCTCAGGAACTGAAGCAGAGCTACCTGCGCAGTGCGCCGAACCTTGACAAGGTGCTGTTCGACAACCGCCTCGACCTGACCCATCGCGCCCTGGGTCTGAACACGGCTGTGTCGCGGGTGCAGGGCGGCAAGCTCAAGGCCAAGAAAGAAATCCGCATCGCGGCCTTGTTCAAGGACGCCGCGCCCGAGTTTCTGCGCATGATAGTCGTGCATGAGCTGGCGCACCTGCGTGAGCGCGACCACAGCAAGGCGTTCTACCAGCTCTGCCAGCACATGGAGCCGGATTACCATCAACTGGAATTCGACCTGCGCGTTTACCTGACCTACCAGGAACTGCCCAATCAATCCTAAGGACCCCGAGCATGGAAGTGAGCAAGACCAAGAGCAGCTTCTACCGCCGCCTGTACGTCGCCTGGCTGATCGACAGCCAGACCGCCGCCAGCGTACCGGCCTTGACCGAAGCCACCGGCATGCCCCGGCGTACCGCTCAGGACACCATCGCTGCGCTGGCCGACCTCGACATCATCTGCGAATTCGAGCAGGAGAGCGGCGCCCGCAACCATGCCGGGCAGTACCGCATCCGCGACTGGGGTGCGATCGACAAGCAGTGGATCGGCGCGCATCTGGCGCACATCCGTAAGGTGCTGGGCTACCCCTGAATCATCTGCAGCGGGTCGCTCGCGGCCGCTGCACTTTCCCTGCCTGTCGCGCCTGGCTTAGCATGGCGCGCTTTACCCTCAGGAATGCTTGCGATGTCTGCACCCCGGCCGGCGCTCAGCCCCCGCTTCAGCAACTACGCCGCCATGGCCGATGGCGTCGCCACGCTGCTGTTTCCGCATGCTGAAGTGGTGGTGCATGACCTGCGCAGCCAGAACATCGTGCACATCGCCAACAATATCTCCAAGCGCCAGTTGGGCGACGACTCGGCGCTGCACGACTTGCCCGCCGACCTCAATGGCGCCACCCGCCTGGGTCCGTACGAAAAGCTCAACTGGGACGGCCAGAAAATTCGCTCGATCAGCAGTGTGATGCTCGATGACAACGGCCAGCCCGAAGCGCTGCTGTGCATCAACTTCAACGTATCGCTGCTGGAGCAGGCCAGGCAGGCGCTGGATGTGTTCTTCCAGGCCAGCCGCCTGCTGCCGCAACCTGAAGTGCTGTTTCGTGATGACTGGCAGGAGCGCATCAACACCTTCATGCACAGCTGGCTGGCCGAACGTAGCCAGAGCCTCAACACGCTGGAGCGCGAGCATAAGCGCGAGCTGATCGAGGCCCTGCATGGCGAAGGGGCGTTCCGCGGCAAGAGCGCTTATGACTATGTGGCCAACGTGCTGAACATGGGCCGGGCGACCGTCTACAAATACGTGAAGCTCGCTCGCGAAAGCTGATCACCTGTCGACCTGCTCGCTGGTGCTTGCGCGACGTGGAAATAAAATCTATCGTAGATTTAATTTCCATATGAGCGCGCTGCCTGGGTAGCGCTCTGTCACCGAGAGCATTACCGATGATCGACGACCAAGCACTGGGCTCCCTGCAGCAGGCCATCACTGAAGCACACACCGCGCTGCGCCCGCAGGTCGCGGTCACGCCGATGACCTTGAGCAGCCGCCTGAGTGCTTTGAGCGGCTGTGAGGTTTACCTCAAGTGCGAGCACCTGCAGCACACCGGCTCGTTCAAATACCGCGGTGCCAGCAACAAGCTGCGCCTGCTTGACCCGGTCCAGCGCCAGCGTGGCGTCATCACCGCGTCCTCTGGCAACCACGGCCAGGGCCTTGCCTTGGCCGGCCAGGCACTGGGCGTGCCGGTCAGCGTCTACACCACCACGCAGGCCTCCAGCTATAAGCTGGAAGCAATGCGCGCACTGGGCGCCGAGGTCATCAGCCTTGATCTCGATCCGCTCGGTGCCGAACTGGAAGCCGGGCGCCAGGCGCAGTTGCAAGGCAAACCGTACGTGTCGCCGTACAACGACTACCAGATCATCGCCGGTCAGGGCACGGTCGGAATGGAACTGTTCGAGCAGCAGCCGGAGCTGGATGCGGTGTTCGTGGCTGTGGGCGGTGGTGGTCTGATTAGCGGCATTGCAGCGGCCCTGCATGGCCTGTCGGCGAAAACCCGCATCGTTGGTTGCTGGCCAGCCAACTCACCGGCCCTGCATGCCTCACTCGCAGCAGGGCGGATCATCGAGGTCGACGAGGAGGAGACTATTTCGGATGGCACCGCCGGCGGCGTCGAACCCGACAGCGTTACCCTCGGCCTGTGCCAACGACTTTTGAGTCAGCGCGTGTTGGTCAGTGAGGCGCAGATCAAGGCTGCCATGCGTGAGGTGGCCGCCAGCGAGCGCTGGATCATCGAGGGCGCCGCAGGCGTGGCGATGGCCGGCATGCTGGCGCTGGCCGAGGAGTATCGCGGCAAGAAAGTCGCAGTCGTGCTGTGCGGCCGCAATATCGTGCTGGAGAAATACCTCGAGGCTATCGCATGAAGGTCTACGAGCTGCCGGCGATCATGGCCGCGCTGGATGCCCATCAGGCCATGTGCGCCATCGAACTGGGCTTTGTCGCTTATTCCGCAGGCCGGGTGCAGGTGCCACCGGTGCAGGCATTCGGCTTCCCTCAGGCAAATGGCGACTGCTGTATCAAATCGGCCTATGTCGAGGGCAGTGAGACCTTCACGGTCAAGGTTTCCACTGGCTTCTACAGCAACCCGCAGCAGGGCTTGCCGAGCAACGACGGGCTGATGCTGGTGCTCAGTGCCAGCACCGGCCAGCCGTTGGCGCTGCTGGCGGATCAGGGTTGGTTAACCTGCATGCGCACCGCCTTGGCTGGGCGCATCGCGGCACGGTTGCTGGCGCCGAACCGGGTCGAAGCGATCGGCATCCTCGGCACCGGCATGCAGGCGCGCTTGCAGCTGGAGCAGTTGCTGGCAGTCACCGCCTGCCGCGAGGTGCTGGTGTGGGGTCGTAGTGACGCCGCGCGGCGCGACTACAGGGCGTTTGCCGAGGCGCTGGGCTGCACGGTGCGCTGTGTCGAGCAACCGCGGCTAGTGGCCGAGGCGGCCAACCTGCTGGTCTGCGCCACGCCTTCCCGCGAGCCGCTGCTGCAACGTGAATGGCTGCTGCCCGGCAGCCATATCACCGCGGTTGGTGCCGATGCACCAGGCAAGCAGGAACTGGCGGTGGAGCTGGTCGCCAGTGCTCAGCGGATCATTGTCGATTCGCGCCGCCAATGTAGCCAGTACGGCGAGGTGTCTCATGCGCTCAAGGCCGGTTTGATAGCCCCAAGCCAGCTGAGCGAACTCGGCGAGATGCTGGCAGGGCACGCGACCGGGCGCGAACACGACGGGCAACTGACTCTCGCCGATCTGACCGGCGTTGCGGTGCAGGATGCGCAGATTGCCCGCTGCGTGCTGGAGGTGCTGCAACGCTGACCAATTGGGCCTCGCAACGAGGCCTGATTATTGCTTCGGCAAGTAATCTGCCGGCTTGGCCAAAATAGAGGCCATTTGACATCATTGTCCGCTGTCGGCAGTCCCGCGGATCTGTATTCTGCTCGGTATGACGGAGCACATGTTACCGTCATCCGCGGGAGCCCCCCATTGCCAAAAGGATTCGTGCATGCGGCCACTGCTGTGCCTTGCCGGGCTGTTGCTGGCGTTGCTGGCCTCGCCTGCAGCTGCAGAGCAAAAACTGCGTCTGGTTGCCGACAGCTGGCCGCCGTTCACCGACGCCAGCCTGCCCGGCGGTGGCCTAGCGACCAGCCTGGTGACCACGGCGCTGACGCGCGCAGGCTTTGCCAGTGAATACGAAGAAGTGCCCTGGGCGCGTGCGTTGAAAGGGTTGGGCGAAGGACGTTACGACGTGCTGGTCAACGCTTGGTACAACGAGTCGCGCACCCAGATCGGGCAGTTTTCCAGTGCCTTTCTGAGTAACCGCATTCGCCTACTCAAGCGTCAGGGTGAGGCCTTCACTTATCAGCGCCAGGCTGATCTGTACCCCTACAGCATCGCCGTGGTGCGCGGTTATGCCTATTCGCCGAGCTTCGACGATGACAGCCGCCTGAGCAAGGTACAGGTGCGCAATTTCTCCTCAGCTGTGCGCATGCTGGCGGCCGGGCGGGTCAAGCTGGCAGTGGAAGACGAGTACGTCGCACGTTACAACCTGCAGCGCGAGCCGCAGCAGGTGCGTGACTCGGTCAGTTTTGTCGATCCGCCGCTGGGTGAGAACAGCCTGCACATTCTGGTCAGCTTGCAGCACCCGCAACATCGGCAGATCGTGCAGCGCTTCGAGCGCGCCATCGCGGCCATGAAAGCCGATGGCAGTTATCAGCGCCTGCTGCGCCAGCATGGCTTCTAGAACCTTGGCTCAGCTCGGCGCCCCTTCCTTGATCAGGTGCGCGGCCATAGTCCGCAGCGGGCCGAGCTGGCGGCAGATCAAGGCCAGCTGCGTCTGCACCAGGCGCTGATGCTCATCCAGCTCTTCCGGCATCTGCTCGAGGGCATTGGCCAAGGCTTCTTCTTCATCACTGTGAATCGCCACCGGCAGGCGCGCAGCCAGGCCGTTGGCGATCTGGTCGAGGCTGTTGGCCAGGCTGACCCCGGCACCGTCGATCAGTTGCTCGTGGACCTCTGGCGGCAGCGCCGTATCGCGGTGCGCACCTAGTCCTGACAGGTAGCTGAGCAAGGTGTGCGAGAGCACCAGGAAGCGGAAACCGACATCGGCCTCCTTACGGAAGTGGCCAGGCTCCATCAGCATGTTGGCCAGAGTGGTCGACAGCGCTGCGTCAGCGTTGTGCGCATTGCGCCGGGCCAGGCGATAGGCGAGGTCGTCGCGTTTGCCGTACGCATACTGCTGCATGATCTGGCGCAGGTACTCGCTGGCGCAGGTCAAAGTATTGGCCAGCACCTTGTTCAGCCGCCGCCCCTGCCAGTCGGGCAGGAACAGGAACACCGCCAGAATGGCGATCAGGCTGCCGACCAGGGTATCGAACAGGCGCGGCAGGAACAGGCCGTAACCGTCGCCGATCTGGTTGAAGCAGAACAGCACCATCAGCGTGATTGCCGCCGTGGCCAGGGTATAGCGGGTGGTGCGGTTGACGAAGAACACCACCCCGGCAACCACTGCGAACAACGACTGCACCACCGGGTTAGGGAACAGATCGAACAACGCCCAGCCGACCGTCAGGCCGATCGCCGTGCCGAAAATCCGCTGCACCAGCTTGCGCCGCGTCGCGCCATAGTTGGGCTGGCAGACGAACAGCGTGGTGAGGATGATCCAGTAACCCTGGGTCGGGTGAATCAGATGCACCATGCCATAGCCGATTGATAGCGCCAGCGGCAGGCGCAGGGCGTGGCGGAACAGCAGCGAAGTCGGCGTCAGCTGCGTGCGCAGGCGGCCCCAGACGTCCTTGAAGTTGCGCGGCGAGCGGTCCAGCAGGCTGCTGTCACTGGCATCGGCAAGGCCGTCCGGGTTGCTGGCGTCGGCGAGCAGGCGGTCCAGCGTGGCGAGGTTGCCGGCCAGCGCCCGCAGCGAGCGCAGCAGGCCGCGCCAGGCTGGGTTGCTCTGGATGCGCAGGTGTTCCAGGGAGGCGTGCAGGTCTTCCAGCGCCTCGGCAAAACCGCTGCCGTAGACGAACGGCTGGCGCATGCGGATCGATTCCGACAGCTGCTGGCAGGCCGAGCCTTGCTGGCGCAACAGGCGCTGGCAGCGGAACATCACGTCGCTGTGGAAAAACGCCTCGGCCAGGGCGTTGTACGGATAGTGCGAGGCACTCACGCGCTCGTGAATGTCCTGGGCCAGGAAATACAGCTTGAGGTAGCGGCTGACCTTGGAGTTGGGTTGGCTGTTGCCGACCCGGTGCAGGATGATCTCTTTGGCGGCGTTGAGGGCTGCGACCACCTTGCCGTTCTGCTGGGCCAGCTCCAGCCGTCGCGATTCCACTTCAAGGTTGCGAATTGGCTCGAACAGGTTGGCCTTGAGCTTGAGGTAGCGGCCCAGCTCGTAGAACAGCTTGGCCAGGCTCTGCTGCACCGGCTGATTGGAGAACAGCGCCTGCCACAGCACCGACAGCAGCCCATACCAGGCAGCGCCTGCCACCAGCAGCAACGGCTCGTGCCAGAAGTCGGTGACCTCACCGCCGCGCTGGTCGACGCCGATCATGGTGTACACCGAGAGGATCAAGGTCGCCGAGGCAATCGCGCCATAGCGCTCGCCCAAGGCGCCGAGCATGGTCAGGCAGAACGCCGCCAGGGCCAGGGCGAAGGCAAAGATCCAGGGGTAGGGGAACAGCAGCTCGACCGACAGCGCGGCGATGGCAAAACAGGCCAGGGTCACCAGCAGGGCGCTGAGGCGGCCCTGCCAGCCGTCGTCGGTCTCGGCCAGGGCGCTGGCGATGATCCCCAGAAACAGCGGGATCAACAGCTTCATTTCATCTTGATACCAACACAAGGCCATGCTGCCGGTGAGGGCGATGGTCACCCGGATGGCATAACTGAACTTGTCCTGGCCCCACAAACGACGCAGAGAATGACGAAACGAGCTCGATGACATAGTGGCCTGCTGGCAGTGATCGATGAGAACCTTTCAGGGCATTGCTGAAAGGATTCTACATTACACGAACTGCGCCGCGGCGTTGGCAGAAGCCCAGGCCCACTGGAAATTAAATCCGCCGAGATGGCCGCTGACATCGAGCACTTCACCGATGAAATACAGCCCAGGGCTTTTCAGCGATTCCATGGTCTTGGACGACACTTCGCGGGTGTCGACGCCGCCCAGGGTGACCTCGGCCGTGCGATAACCTTCGGTGCCGGCCGGCACCACCTGCCAGCAGGCCAGCTTGTCAGCGATCTGTGCCAGCTCGGCCGGGGTGTACTGCTTCATCGGCTTGGATTCGAACCACTGCTCGGCCACCAGGTTTGCCAGCTTGCGCGTGAACACCTCGCCGAGCACGGTCTTCAGCTCGCTGTTGGCGCGCTCGATTTGCTGGCTTTGCAGCCAGTCCAGCGCGTCACGGTCAGGCAGCAGGTTGATCTCGACGCTGTCGCCGGCCTCCCAGAACGAAGAAATCTGCAGAATCGCCGGGCCACTCAGGCCGCGGTGAGTAAACAGCAGGTTCTCGCGGAAGCTGCTGCCGTTGCAGCTGGCGGTGCAGTCCAGCGAGGTGCCCGAAAGCTCGGTGCACATGGCCTTAAGCTGCGGCTCGGTGATGGTGAACGGCACCAGCCCGGCACGGGTTGGCAGCAAGGTGTGGCCGAACTGGCGCGCCACCTGGTAGCCGAAGCCGCTGGCGCCCAACGTCGGGATCGACAACCCACCGGTGGCGATCACCAGCGACTGGCAGGCGAACGGGCCGGCGCTGGTCTGCAGCCGATAACCCTCGGCGGTTTTCTCGATGGTCTCGATGCTGGTGTCCATGCGCAGGTCCACCCCGGCAGCGTCGCATTCAGCCAGCAGCAAATCGAGGATGTCGCTGGACTTGTTGTCGCAGAACAGCTGACCGAGCTTCTTCTCGTGATACGGCACCTGGTGCTTGGCCACCAGTTCGATGAAGTCCCACTGGGTATAGCGGGCCAGCGCCGATTTGCAGAAGTGCGGGTTGTTCGAGAGGAAGTTGCTCGGCTCGGTGTACATGTTGGTGAAGTTGCAACGCCCGCCACCCGACATGAGGATCTTCTTGCCCGGTTTGTTGGCATGGTCGAGCAGCAGCACGCGGCGGCCACGGTTGGCGCTGAGCTGAGCGCACATCAGGCCGGCGGCGCCAGCGCCGAGGATGATCACGTCGGTGGAGTGCACGGGAGTTACCTGGAATCAGTTGAACAGAAGGTGAGGCCAACCCTGCGCCGCCGGCACAGGGTTGCTGCAGATATCAGAGGATCCGCACTCTCAGCGCGCGGCCCTTGATCTTGCCGCTGTTGAGGCGCTGCACGGCCTGCTTGGCCAATGCTCGCTCGACCGCGACCAAGGCCTGGAAGTCGAAGATGGCGATCTTGCCGACCTGCTTGCCAGGGATGCCGGCGTCGCCGGTCAGTGCACCGAGGATGTCACCCGGGCGCAGCTTGTCTTTACGCCCGGCGCCGATGCACAGAGTGACCATTACCGGCAGCAGCGGCTCGCCGCCCTGGCTCTTGAGGTTGTCCAGCTGTTCCCAGCGCAGGGGGCGCTTCTGTTGCTGCTCGATGGCCTGGGCGCGATGGCCTTCGGCGGGAGCGACCAGGCTGACGGCGACGCCCTTTTCGCCAGCACGGCCGGTACGGCCGACTCGGTGTACGTGGATTTCGGCATCACGCGCCAGTTCGACGTTGATGACCATGTCCAGGCCGTCGATATCCAGGCCGCGCGCGGCCACGTCGGTGGCAACCAGCACCGAGATGCTACGGTTGGCGAACATCGCCAGCACCTGGTCGCGGTCACGCTGCTCCAGGTCGCCATGCAGCGCCTGGGCAACGATGCCCTTGGCGGTCAGGTGGTTGACCACTTCGTCGCACTGCTGCTTGGTGAAGCAGAACGCCACGCACGATTCAGGGCGGTAGTGCGCGAGCACGCGGGTCAGCGCTTCAAGGCGCTGCTGCGGGTCGATCTCGATGAAGCTCTGCTCGATCTGGGTTTCGCTGTGCAGCGCGTCGACCTTGACCTGCTGCGGCTTGCGCATGAAGTCAGCGGCCAGTTGCTCGATGCCGCTCGGGTAGGTGGCCGAGAACAGCAAGGTCTGCCGGCGCGACGGGGTCTTGCCGATGATCGCGGCAATGGCGTCGAAGAAGCCCATGTCGAGCATGCGGTCGGCTTCGTCGAGCACCAGCGTGTTGAGCCCGTCGAGGACCAGCGTGCCCTTGTCCAGATGCTGCTGAACCCGGCCCGGAGTGCCAACGATGATGTGCGCGCCGTGCTCCAGCGAGGCGATCTGCGGGCCGAGCGAAACCCCACCGCAGAGGGTCAGGATCTTGATGTTGTCTTCCGCCCGGGCCAGCCGGCGCAGTTCTTTGGCCACCTGGTCAGCCAGCTCGCGGGTCGGGCACAGGACCAGTGCCTGGCAGCCGAAGTAGCGCGGATTGAGCGGATTGAGCAAGCCGATGCCAAAGGCGGCAGTCTTGCCGCTGCCGGTCTTGGCTTGGGCGATCAGGTCCTGGCCACGCAGGATCACCGGCAGGCTCTGGGCCTGGATCGGGGTCATCGCGGCATAGCCGAGCGCCTCCAGGTTGGCCAGCATGGCGGCAGACAAGGGCAAAGAGGCAAATGCGGTGGATTCGGTGGTCACGAGGCGGGCCTGGGTAGCAAAGCGAAAAATGCCCGATAGTCTACCAGCCTCGTGGCCATTCCCCCTAAGGTTCGATCTCGGCTTCCGGACGACGGGCACGCCTGCCGTCGCTTGGCGCCAGTTGCAGGAAGATCGCCGCTGCCAGCATCGACATCAGGCCGATGGTGAAGAAGGTCAGCTGGAAGGCCCCCAGCACGCTCTCAACGCCATCGCCGTTACCAGCCGCGGTGAAGCCGCCGAGCAGGGCACCGGCACAGGCCACGCCCAGGCTCAAGGCCAGTTGCGCAACCACCGAAAGCAAGCCGTTGCCGCTGCTGGCGCTGGCATCGTCGAGATCGATCAGAGTCACCGTGTTCATCGCGGTGAACTGCAGCGAGTTGACTGCACCGAGCAACGACAGTTGCACCAGCAACAAAGCATACGGCGTCTGCTCATCGACCAGGCCCAGGCTCGCCAGGAGGATGCCCAGCAGCACGGTATTGCCGGTGAGGATGATGCGGTAGCCGAGCCGCTCGATCAGCGGCCGTGCTACCGACTTGGCAACCATCGCCGCTGCTGCCAGAGGGATCATGCTCATGCCGGCCTGGGACGGCGAATAGCCCAGGGCGATCTGCAGCAGCAGCGGCACCAGAAAGGGCAGGGCACCGCTGCCCAGACGGGCGAACAGGTTGCCGAGAATACCGATGGCGAAGGTGCGCACGCGGAACAGGCTGGGCGAGAACAGCGGCTCGGGATCGCGCCCGGCGCGCAGCCAGTAGGCCGCCAGGCAAGCCATGCCGGCAAACAGCAGCAACATCACCCGCAGGTGCGGCATGTGCAGCTCGCCCAGGCCTTCCATGGCAATGGTGATCAGCACCATCGCTGCACCAAACAGGAGGAACCCTGGCGTATCGAAGGTCGTGCGCTCGCTGCCGCGCAGGTCGGGGATGAACTTCCATACCGCCCAACAGCCCAGCGCACCCACCGGCAGGTTGAGCAAGAAGATCCAGTGCCAACTGAGGATTTCTACCAGCCAGCCACCGACGGTCGGCCCCAGCAGCGGGCCGAGCAGGCCGGGGATGGTGATGAAGCTCATGATCCGCACCAGCTCTGAACGCGGGTAGGCGCGCAGCACCACCAGCCGCCCGACCGGCAGCATCAAGGCACCGCCCAGGCCCTGAATGATCCGCGCCCCGATGAGGAAACCGAGGCTGTTGGCCAGGGCGCACAGCAGTGAGCCAAAGCTGAACAAGAGGATCGCGCTGAAGAAGATCCGCTTGGTGCCAAAACGGTCGGAGATCCAGCCCGAGGCCGGGATCAGCAAGGCCACGGTGAGCATGTAGGCGATGATCACCCCTTGCATGCGCAGCGGGTCTTCTTCGAGCGAGCGCGCCATCGCCGGCAGCGCGGTGTTGAGGATGGTGCCGTCGAGTGACTGCATGAAAAAGGCAATCGCCACCACCCACGGGATCCAGCGGGCGGTGACAGGGTCAAGCGGTGCGCGATCGGTCATGGCGGCCTCAAATCCTTCCAGGCGGCGGTGTTACAGAGTCAGGGTCATCGCTTTGACCAGTGCGCCCGGCAAATGACTCGATCCGGTTTGCCGTTGGCCGTAGGTGCTGGTCGAAAGGATCAGCTCACGCTCGGCGGTCAAGGCTTCGAGCTGCTGGCCGAGCAGGTTGTACAGGGTGTCGTCGAAGCGCATGGTGCTGACCGGCCCCTGAATCTCGCCGTTCTCGACCCAGAAGGTGGCAAAGCGGGTCAGGCCGGTCATCCGTGCTGCTGGCAGGTCAGAGTAGTTCAGGTACCACAGGTTGCTGATGTACAGGCCGGTGCCCAGGCGCTGGAGGATGTCGGCGGTGGCCAACTCGCCCGGTGCCAGGCTCAGCGCGCAGGGCGACTCGTAGCTGTCGGCGCCGTTGGCGGCCAGCTTGAACTCCGCTGCGCTGCGGGCACTGACCAGGCGCTGCAGGCCGCGACCCTCGGCGATCAGTTGCAGGTCCTGGCGCTGCGAACCTTCGTCGGAAAACGCCGGGCTCAACGAGCCACTGACCTGCTCGCTGATACTCACCAGCGGGCTCAATTGCGCATCGCCGCTGTACAGCCGCTGCAAGGCGCTGTTGCCGGTGGCCAGTGCCTGCGCGGAAAAACCGCCCCAGCAGAGCATGCCGGCGATTTCATCCATGGCCGCTGGCGCCAGGTAAGCGCGATAGCTGCCGGGCTTGAGCAGCACCCCAGGCAGGCCCAGATAGGCCAGTTGCTCGCGGGCCAGGCGCAAACGCTCGACAAAGGCAGCAGCGTCCCAGCTCTGGCCGGCATAGTTGGCTTTGACTGCCTCGCCGTTGGCGTGGAACAGGCTCCAGTCGAAGTTGAAACTGACCGCTTCATGCCAGCCAAACGCCCCGAACGAACTGGCAAAGCCGCGGCAGATCGGGCCGGCGGCGTAGATGCCGACCAAATCCAGTTCGGCAGCTTCGCGCTCGACCAGCGCCAGCACCTCGGCTGGGTCCGGCAGCGCCTGTTGTTGCAGGCTGTGCGAATGCCAGGCGCTGTCGTCCAGGCTCAGGTACGGGTCGACGGCCAGCAGCGGCAAGGTCTGGCGCAATTGCTTGAGGGCATCGTGCAGGCGCTGCTGGTCAAGCTCGGCATCGCCACACAGGGTGAACTGCTGCTCGGCCTGGCGGCCATTGTCGACCAGCCGCAGTTGGGCGCTGGCCTGGCTGACCACACCGGCCTGGCGCACCTTGGCATGGTTGTAACGAATGAACTGCGACTGCTCGGCGCTGAAACCGAGGGTGAACTGCTCGCCGTCGCGCAGGGCTACACGCAATGTTTGCAGCAGCTGCTGGAATTGCTCCTGGGGTGTGGCGCGCATCAGGCGTCTCCTCCGAATACATCGATCTGGCTGAACACACAGGCCGGCGACGCATGGCCGACCCGCACCACCTGATTGGGCTCGCCCTTGCCGCAGTTGGGGGTGCCGAGTACCTCGAAAGTGCTGCGGTCGCCGACTGCCGACAGGTCGCGCCAGAATTGCGCCGAAATACCGCGGTAGTTAGGGTTCTTGACCACGCCCTTGAGTTGGCCGTCTTCGATCAACTGGCCCCACTCGCAGCCAAACTGAAACTTGTTGCGCGCATCGTCAATCGACCACGAGCGGTTGGTGCGCATCAGGATGCCCTGCTCGATACCGCCAATCAGCTGCGCCAGCGACTGCTCGCCGGGTTCGATATTGAGGTTGGCCATGCGGTCGATCGGCGCGCGGTTCCAGCTGCAGGCGCGGCTGTTGGCGACGCCATCAAGCCCGGAGCGGAACTGCGACAGCGCGCCCCCGAGCGGGCGTAACAGCTTGCCCTGACGGATCAGGAACTGCTTGCTGGCTGCCGTGCCGTCATCGTCGTGGCTGTAGCTGGCCAGCTCTTCGGCGATGGTCGGGTCGAAGGTCACATTGAGTAGGCTCGAGCCATATTGCAGCTGGCCGAAGTCGCTGGCTTTGACGAAACTGGTACCGGCGTAGTTGCGCTCGTCGCCCAGAATTCGGTCCATCTCCAGCGGGTGGCCGATCGACTCGTGGATCTGCAGCATCATCTGGTCAGGCATCAGCAACAGGTCGCGCTTGCCGCTCGGCGTGTTGGGCGCCAGCAACAGTTGCAAGGCCTGATCGGCAACCTGCGTCGCGGCACCGATCAGACCGCAGCGCTCGATGATCTCGAAACCGCCCTGCTGGCCAAAATTGTCCCGGCCCAGGCTGCGGCTCTGGCTGTCCTGGCCGTCGCTGGCAGTGACGCCCATGCCCGGGAACAAAAAGCGCTGGGCGTGGCGCAGTTCGGCGCCGGCCGAGTTCAAGTAGGTCTGCTCGACTTCGCTGATACCCAGGCTCGCCTGCCAATCGACCAGGCGGTTGTCCGTCGGCACGCTGGCCGATTCGGCGGCGAGCAGGCCCAGGCAATCGGCCAGGTTCGGCAGCGGCTGAATGAAGTTGGGGGAGACATGGTCATGGCGCTCGCTCGGCACCGTTTGCGTGGTCAAATCCAGCAGGCTGTGCCGGGCGATCTGCCGGGCCAGCGCTTCGGCCTGCTCCAGCGCCCATTGCAAGCCGCTCTGCGAGAGGTCGGCGGTGGCCGCGTAGGCCTCAACACCGTTGATGCGCACGGTGAGCATGGCGCCTTCGTCCTGATTGAAGAACGGCGGCTGGGCAACATTGCGGCGCACCGCCAGGCCTTGATAGGACTGCTTGACGTGGCGCAGCGAAAACACCTCGGCCGTACTGCGCAGCGAGGCAAAGCGCTGACGCAGCAGGGCGCTGGAATCGAACATGGGCAGAACTCCGTGAACGCGGCGGCTCCCCCTAGAACCACCCTTCGTGCATGCTCAGGCAAGTGTCATCGCGGGCCTCGAGCAGTGCCAGCTCAGTATGGCAGCCCGGTACTTCCCAAGTCAGGAAATAACGCGCCGCCTGCAACTTGCCACGATAGAAGTGGTGGTCGGCCGCCGCGCCGTTGACCAGCCCGCGCTCGGCATGCAGCGCCTGCTCCAGCCAGCGCCAGCCAATCACGCAATGGCCAAATACCTTGAGGTACAGCGCCGAGTTGGCCAGCGCAGTGCTGACCTTGCCCGCCGCCATATCGCCAAGCAGCGCCAAGGTCACCGCCTGCAGCCGCTTGACCAGTTGCTCAAGCGGCTGGCGCAGGTCATCGAGGGCAGGGTGATGGCTGGCGCGCTCGGCGGTTGCGGCGATCAGGCGGATCAACTGCTTGAGCCCGGCGCCGCCATTGTGCACCAGCTTGCGGCCGAGCAGGTCGAGCGACTGGATGCCGTGGGTGCCTTCATGGATCGGGTTCAGGCGGTTGTCCCGGTAGTACTGCTCGACCGGATACTCGCGGGTGTAGCCGTGACCGCCGAGGATCTGGATCGCCAGCTCGTTGGCCTTGAGGCAGAACTCCGAGGGCCACGACTTGACGATCGGCGTCAGCAGGTCGAGCAATGCCTGGGCCTGCTGGCGCTCGCTGTCGCTGGGCGCGGTGTGGGTATCGTCGAACAGCCGCGCTGCATACAGGCCCAGATCGAACGCACCTTCGACATAGGCCTTCTGCGTCAGCAACATACGCTTCACGTCACTGTGAGCGATGATCGGCACTGCCGCGCTGAGCGGATCCTTGTTGTCCGGCAAACGCCCCTGTGGCCGCTGGCGCGCGTACTCCAGCGAGTACAGGTAGCCGGCATAGCCGAGCATCACCGCACCCATGCCGACGCCGATCCGCGCCTCGTTCATCATCTGGAACATGCAGGCCAGGCCCTGGTGCGGCTGGCCCAGCAAATAGCCCACGCAGTTGCCCTGGTCGCCAAAGTTAAGCGCCGTCGAGGTGGTGCCGCGCCAGCCCATCTTGTGGAACAGCCCGGCCAGCAGCACATCGTTGCGCGGGCCCAGGCTGCCATCGGCATTGGCCAGGTACTTGGGCACGATAAACAGCGAAATGCCCTTCACCCCGGCGGGCGCGTCCGGCAGCTTCGCCAGCACCAGATGGACGATGTTCTCCGACAGCTGATGGTCGCCGCCGGAGATGAAGATCTTGTTGCCCTTGATCCGGTAACTGCCATCGCCAGCCGGTTCGGCGCGGGTGCGGATATCCGCCAGTGACGAGCCAGCATGGGGTTCGGTGAGGGCCATGGTGCCGAAGTAGCGCCCCTCGATCATCGGCTGCAGGAACAAGCGCTTCTGCTCATCGCTGCCGAAACTCTCGATCAGGTTGGCGGCGCCCATGGTCAGAAACGGGTAGGCCGTAGTGCCCGCGTTGGCTGCCTGGAAGTGCGCGAAACAGGCTTGCGAGAGCAGGCTCGGCAACTGCATGCCACCGACCTCGAAATCGCGGTTGGCATTGAGGAAACCCGCCTGCAGAAAGGCATCGACCGCAGGCTTCACCTCGGCAATCAACTCGGCCCGGCCATCGACGTAGCGCGGTTCATTTTCGTCGGCCTTGCGGTTGTGCCCGGCGAAGTACTTCTCGGCGATGGTGCGCGCAGTGGCCAACGCCGCATCGAAGGTTTCCCGGCTGTGCTCGGCGAAGCGCGGGCGCTGGGTCAGGGCCTCGGCGTCGAGTACTTCGTAGAGCTCGAAAGCCAGGTTGCGGGAGCTGAGCAGGGTTTCGGACATGCTGGCGGGTCCAGTGGTGAGGGGCTTAAGGCGAGTCTAGGAACTAGGAGTGGGGGAGGCCAGCATCATTGATTGAGGTGATGGTGTGGGGGAGGGGTGGCGAATTGCGGCCACTAAGTGCATGTCACGGGCTTCTGGAGCGGCCTTGTGTCGCGATGCGCCGCGCGGGCGGCGCTGGATCTTGAGAGCGCTCCCCGCAGTCCCCATTTCCTCGAAGGGCTTCACATGACTTGAGCGCGCTGGCCAAGGCGCTGATGGATGATGCCGAGTTGGGGATGCGGCGGTGATTGCGCTGGCGGTGCGCCAACGGCCAGCTATTGGACGTGGTTTGGTGTAACTGCTGCTGATGTCGGGGCCGCTTCGCGGCCCTTTCGCGACACAAGGCCGCTCCTACAGGGACCGCGTCCAGTTGGCATAGGCGCGCCAGACGCCTCGCCCGCCGCCATGCGCGGTACTGTAGGAGCAGCCCCAATACAGGCGACGCCGACCTGGAATCAGGCGATGCAAGTGGCAGCAAGTTGTATCTGAAAGTCATAAAAAAGGAGAGCCGAAGCTCTCCTTTTTGGTTACTGCCGTGTCGGTGTCAGCCGATCGTCATCAAGCTCGCGTTACCCCCCGCCGCAGCGGTGTTGACGCTCACGGCGCGCTCGATCACCAAACGCTCCAGGGCAATCTGCTGATCGCCGCTGGACAGCCCGTGCACACCGACAATCGCCCCGGCGCGCTTGGCTACCTGCTCGCACACGGCGCGCAGTTGGTCCGAGTGGCCGTGGTGGATAACAGCATCGAACGCTACTTCATCCTTGGTCCAGTCGGCCACCAGCTTGACCTTGCCTTGCAGCTCTTTAGGCAGGCGCGCACGCAGGCTCTTGGCCGGCTCGCCGTCGACGCATACCGCCGAGCTGCCTACAGCCAGTACTGCAGCCAATTGAGCCAGCAGGTCAGCTTCATTATCTGCCAGGCACAGCACATGCTCGCGCGGCAGGATGGTGTAGCTGTTGCGCTCGCCGGTCGGGCCCGGCAGCAGGCGGGTGATGCCGCTCTGTGATTGCTCTGCGAACTGCTCGCAGAGGCTGGCCAGGTCGCTTAGCTGGTTGCTTTCGGCCCAGGCTTTAAGGCTGTGCAGCGGCTTGATCAGTTGCTCGCGCAGGACGCTGTCGACCTTGCTGGCAGCATCGGCCTCCTTGAACTGGCGAGCCACGGCGTCGACCGGACGGGTTGAGAGCAGCCGGTACAGGTACAGCGGGCCGCCGGCTTTCGGGCCGGTGCCGGACAGGCCTTCACCACCGAACGGCTGCACGCCGACCACGGCACCGACGATGTTGCGGTTGACGTACATGTTGCCGGCGTTGACGGTATCCACAACCTTGGCGATGGTTTCGTCGATGCGGGTGTGTACGCCCAGGGTCAGGCCGTAGCCGGAGGCGTTGATCTGCTCGAGCAACTGGTCGAGGTTGCGGCGGTTGTAGCGCACTACGTGCAATACCGGGCCGAAGATCTCGCGCTTGAGTTCGTCGAAGCTGTCCAGCTCGATCAAGGTCGGCATGACGAAGGTACCGCGTTTGCACTCGGCAGCATCGGCGATGGCCACCTGATACACGGCGCGGCCTTTTTCACGCATGGCCTGGATGTGCTTCTCGATGCCAGCCTTGGCTTCGGCGTCGATCACCGGGCCGATGTCCACCGAGAGGCGTTCCGGGTTGCCCTGGCGGTTTTGCGCCATGGCGCCCTTGAGCATTTCAATGACGCGGTCGGCGGAGTCCTCCTGCAGGCACAGGACGCGCAGGGCAGAGCAACGTTGACCGGCGCTGTCGAACGCCGAGGAAACGACGTCGATCACCACTTGCTCGGTCAAGGCCGACGAGTCGACGATCATCGCGTTCTGCCCGCCGGTTTCGGCGATCAGCGGGATCGGCCGGCCTTGGGCGTCGAGGCGGCCAGCGATATTGCGTTGCAGCAGGCGGGCGACTTCAGTCGAGCCAGTGAACATCACACCTTTGACCCGCTCGTCACCGACCAGACCGGCGCCGACGGTTTCACCGCGGCCTGGCAGCAGTTGCAGCACACCTTCAGGGATGCCGGCTTCAAGCATCAAGCGCACCGCTTGCGCAGCGATAAGCGGAGTTTGCTCGGCAGGCTTGGCCAGCACAGGGTTACCGGCAGCCAAGGCCGCGGCAACCTGGCCGCTGAAGATCGCCAGCGGGAAGTTCCACGGGCTGATGCACACCACCGGGCCCAGTGGGCGGTGGGCGTCGTTGCTGAAGTTGTTGCGGGCCTGTACTGCGTAGTAACGCAGGAAGTCCACCGCTTCGCGGACTTCGGCAATGGCGTTGGCGTAGGTCTTGCCGGCTTCACGCACCAGCAGGCCCATCAACGGCTGGATCTCGGCCTCCATCAGGTCGGCGCTGCGCTCGAGGATCGCTGCACGCTCGGCTGGCGGCGTCGCTTGCCAGATCGGCGCAGCGTTCAGCGCGCACTGGATGGCGTTGTCGACATCAATGACGGTGGCTTCCTGCACATGACCGACGACGTCGCGATGATCGGACGGGTTGATCACGGCTGCCGCCACTTCCTGGCTGCTGGCGCAACCCAGCATTGGTGCGGCTTTCCACTCGGTGTGAGCGGTTGCCAGCAACGCGCAGGACAGCGACGCCAGGCGATGTTCGTTGGCCAGGTCGATACCGGCCGAGTTGGCCCGCTCGCTGCCATACAGGTCACGCGGCAGCGGGATGCGCGGGTGCGGCAGGCCGATGCTGCCTTCCTGGGCCGCCATTTGCTCGATATTGGCGACCGGGTCGGAGACCAGCTCTTGAATCGAAATCGAGTGGTCGGCAATACGGTTGACAAACGAGGTGTTGGCGCCGTTTTCCAGCAGGCGTCGCACCAGATAGGCCAGCAGCGTCTCGTGGGTACCGACCGGGGCATACACCCGGCACGGACGGTTCAGCTTGCCATCGGCAACTTTGCCCACCACTTGCTCGTAGAGCGGCTCGCCCATGCCGTGCAGGCACTGGAACTCGTACTGGCCCGGGTAGTAGTTCTGCCCGGCAATGTGATAGATGGCCGACAGGGTGTGGGCGTTGTGGGTAGCGAACTGCGGGTAGATGGCTTCTGGCACCGACAGCAGCTTGCGTGCGCAGGCGATGTAGGAAACGTCGGTGTACACCTTGCGGGTGTAGACCGGATAGCCTTCCAGACCTTCGACCTGGGCGCGCTTGATTTCGCTGTCCCAGTAGGCGCCCTTGACCAGGCGGATCATCAAGCGATGGCGGCTGCGCTTGGCCAGGTCGATGACCGAGTCGATCACGTACGGGCAACGCTTCTGATAAGCCTGGATGACAAAGCCGATACCGTTCCAGCCAGTCAGCGATGGCTCGAAGCACAGGCGCTCGAGCAGGTCCAGCGACAGCTCGAGGCGGTCGGCTTCTTCGGCGTCGATGTTAAGGCCGATGTCGTACTGCTTGGCCAGCAAGGTCAGCGACAGCAGGCGCGGGTACAGCTCGTCCATCACCCGCTCGTATTGCGCGCGGCTGTAGCGAGGGTGCAGGGCGGAAAGCTTGATCGAGATGCCCGGGCCTTCATAGATGCCGCGGCCATGGGAGGCCTTGCCGATCGAGTGGATCGCCTGCTCGTAGGAGGCCAGGTACTTCTGTGCGTCATGCTCGGTGAGTGCGGCTTCACCGAGCATGTCGTAGGAATAACGGAAGCCTTTGGACTCGAAGCGGCTAGCGTTGGCCAGGGCTTCGGCGATGGTTTCGCCGGTGACGAACTGCTCGCCCATCAGGCGCATGGCCATGTCGACGCCCTTGCGGATCATCGGCTCGCCGCTCTTGCCGATGATGCGCGTCAGCGACGAAGTCAGGCCGGATTCGTTGTGGGTCGAGACCAGCTTGCCGGTCAGCAGCAGGCCCCAGGTTGCTGCGTTGACGAACAGCGACGGGCTGTTGCCCAGGTGCGGGTGCCAGTTGCCGGTGCTGATCTTGTCGCGGATCAGCGCGTCGCGGGTGCCTTTGTCGGGGATGCGCAGCAGGGCTTCGGCCAAGCACATGAGTGCAACGCCTTCCTGCGACGACAGCGAAAACTCCTGCAGCAGGCCCTGAACGATACCGGCACGACCGCTGGCGCTCTTCTGGTTACGCAGCTTCTCGGCGATGCCCGAGGCGAGCTTGTTGGTGGCTTCGGCCTGGGCAGTGGTCAGGCGCGCCTGCTCCAGCAGCATCGGCACCATTTCCTGCTCGGGACGACGGTAGGCCGAAGTGATGGCAGCACGCAGTACCGATTGCGGCAGGATGCTTTCAGCGAACTCGAGGAAGCATTGATGGCTATGCTCAGGCTGTACCTCGCCGGCGTCGTCACTGAGGTTGGCACCATGGCCATTGATTTCGTGCAGGGTCGCGCCACCCTCGAGCTTCTCCAGGTAATTGAAGATAGCCTGCTTGATCAACCAATGCGGCGTGCGGTCAATCGACTGCGCAGCTGCCTTGAGTCGCTCACGGGTAGGGTCATCGAGTTTGACCCCAAGGGTGGTCGTCGCCATTTCTTATCCTCATTATTGCCACGTGCTGTGGCTTTAGCTGAGGCCAAGATTAGCGCTAGCCCATTGCGGGTGCAACCTGGTGCAACCCGTTTTTTTATAGTTTGAGGTGCAACTCGTCTGGCGCGTGGTTTCAGGACGTCGCGCTGCTCGATTATGGTGCGTTTTCCCTTGATAAACGCGGCGTTTGCGACAAAAGTGTCTAAAAGCGACGTTTTGTGTGTAAACACATTTCAGGGTGCAACTGGCAAATGAAAAATGGTTGCACCCGGTTCATGTTGTTGCATAGCATGCGCCGCCTGGGTGCAACCGCTTTGTCGGCAGGTTGCATGAAATAAAAACAAACGCCAGGGCACAACCATGGGCAATCCACTGACGATCACCTTCGTGGTCTACATCGCAGCAATGGTACTGATCGGCTTCGCCGCCTATCGCTCCACCAACAACCTTTCCGATTACATTCTCGGCGGACGTAGCCTTGGTAGCGTTGTCACCGCGCTGTCCGCAGGTGCCTCCGACATGAGCGGCTGGCTGTTGATGGGCCTGCCAGGCGCCATCTACATGTCCGGCTTGTCCGAAGCCTGGATCGCCATCGGCCTGACCGTTGGTGCCTACCTGAACTGGCTGTTCGTGGCCGGCCGTCTGCGTGTGCAGACCGAGCACAACGGCGACGCGCTGACCCTGCCGGACTACTTCGCCAGCCGCTTTGAAGACAAGAGCGGCCTGCTGCGGATCATCTCCGCGGTAGTCATCCTGGTGTTCTTCACCATCTACTGTGCCTCCGGCATCGTGGCGGGGGCTCGCCTGTTCGAAAGCACCTTCGGCATGTCGTACGAAACAGCGCTGTGGGCCGGCGCTGCTGCGACCATCGCCTACACCTTCGTCGGTGGGTTCCTGGCAGTGAGCTGGACCGACACCGTGCAGGCCTCGCTGATGATCTTCGCGCTGATCCTGACGCCGATCATCGTGCTGATCTCGACGGGCGGCTTCGACACCACCTTCCTCGCCATCGAAGCGCAGAACCCGGCCAACTTCGACATGTTCAAAGGGGCGACCTTCATCGGCATCATCTCGCTGATGGGCTGGGGCCTGGGCTACTTCGGCCAGCCGCACATCCTCGCGCGGTTCATGGCTGCCGAGTCGGTCAAGTCGATCGCCAATGCTCGTCGCATCTCCATGACCTGGATGATCCTGTGCCTGGCCGGCACCTGCGCCGTTGGCTTCTTCGGCATCGCCTACTTCTCCGCGCACCCTGACCTGGCGGGCCCTGTTACCGAGAACCATGAGCGTGTGTTCATCGAACTGGCGAAAATCCTGTTCAACCCGTGGATTGCCGGTGTGCTGCTGTCGGCCATTCTGGCGGCGGTGATGAGTACGCTGAGCTGCCAGCTGCTGGTCTGCTCCAGTGCGCTGACCGAAGACTTCTACAAGGCTTTCCTGCGCAAGAATGCTTCGCAGGGCGAGCTGGTATGGGTCGGCCGTCTGATGGTGTTGGCCGTGGCGCTGATCGCCATTGCCATGGCTGCCAACCCTGAAAACCGCGTGCTGGGCCTGGTGGCCTACGCCTGGGCTGGTTTCGGTGCTGCCTTTGGCCCAGTGGTGTTGATTTCGGTGCTGTGGAAGGGCATGACCCGTAACGGCGCGCTGGCGGGTATCGTGGTTGGCGCCCTGACCGTCATCCTGTGGAAGCAGATCGACACCTGGGGCCTGTACGAAATCATCCCGGGCTTCCTGCTTGCCAGCATCGCCATCCTTGTGGTCAGCAAGCTGGGCAGCCCGTCGCAGGCGATGGTGCAGCGTTTCGAGACTGCTGATGCGGCGTATCACGCTGACAAGTAACCCTTTTGCCAGCAGTCGGTTTTGCTGCTGACTGCCTGGTTGTGATCCGCTGGGCGTTGGCCCGGTAAAAGCAAGCGGCCCGAACAATCAGATTGTTCGGGCCGCTTGCTTTTCAGTGAAGGCTGCTTACAGCGAGAACTTCACTCGGGTTGCTTCAAATGCGTTTGCTTCCCTTGGGCGGATCAGGGCGTCGTAATCGCCAGGAGCGTAATCATTGAGGTTCACCGACCACTTTGTGCTTTGCGAGGATGCTACGACCAGGTTGTCGACCGTGCCATCGGGCTTGGTGACTTCGAGTACAGCGGTGTACGGCACATTGGCGATACCGAGGTCGCCGTGTACCAGTGGTGTTCCGGTGTTGTCGAACGTGATGGAGGCTTTCATGTCAGGTACTCCTTGTTAGTGGAAGCGCTAGATTGAACTCCATGCCTGAGGTGAAGAACGGGGAATGGCTACCTGAGATGGGGTGAGGTGGGTGGGATGAACTGTGCCGCCCGGACCTGACTCCGCCGGTCTTACAAGGTAAACTTGCCACCCCCGCAGGAGTTGCCATGAACTATCGTCACGCCTTCCACGCCGGCAACCATGCCGACGTTCTCAAGCACATCGTGCTGACCCGCCTCATCGCCCTGATGTCGCGCAAGGAGCAGCCGTTCGCCTATATAGACACCCACGCCGGCCTTGGTCTGTACGACCTGCAGGGCGATCAGTCGACCCGTACCGGTGAATACCTTGAAGGTGTTGCACGCTTGTGGAATCGCGATGATGTCCCGGCGATGGCTGCCGACTACCTGCGTGTCATCAAGCGCCTGAATGCCGATGGCGAATTGCGCTACTACCCTGGGTCGCCAGAACTGGCTCGCCGCCTGATGCGGCAGCAGGACCGGGCGTTGCTCAACGAGAAGCACCCTGAAGACGGGCCGCTGCTTAAAGAAAACATGAAAAAAGACCCGCGCGTGGTGGTGCACCTGGGTGAGGGTTGGCATGTGCCGCGGGCGTTGCTGCCGGTGCAGGAAAAACGCGCAATCATGCTGATCGACCCCCCATTCGAGCAGGCTGACGAGCTCAAGCGCTGCACCAGCTCGTTGAAAGAGGCGATTGGCCGCATGCGTCAGACCGTTGCTGCCATCTGGTACCCGATCAAGGACCAGCGCTCGCTCACCCGTTTCTACCAAGACCTCACCAGTACCGGCGCGCCGAAGCTGCTGCGGGTCGAGTTGTACGTGCACCACCAGGACAGCCCGCAGGGGCTGAACGGCTCTGGCCTGGCCATTGCCAACCCGCCGTGGGGCCTGGAAGAGGAGCTCAAGGAGCTGCTGCCTTGGCTGGCCAGGGAGCTGGCGCAGACCGCTGGCAGCTACCGGATGGACTGGCTGATCGCCGAATAAGCCACTGCTGCACCCCTGCAGATTTGCCGCACCGTCGCCCCCACAAGGGGCGGTGTGTCTTTCTCGTTTGCGTTATAATCCCGCCTTTTAGCCGCCACCCGCCCATGAGGCCGCTGGCGCATCTCTACCGAATGAAGAGGCTAGACCCTTGGCATTGACGATTCTTGGCCTGTCCGGCGCCCTTAGCCATGACCCTTCCGCGGCCCTGTACATCGACGGCAAGCTGATTGCCGCCGCCGAAGAAGAGCGCTTCGTGCGTGACAAGCATGCGAAGAACCGCATGCCCTACGAATCGGCGAAGTTCTGCCTGGAGCAGGCCGGCATCAAGCCGTCGGACGTCGATGTGGTCGCCATACCCTTCGCCCCGATCAGCCTGTTCGGCAAGGCCCGCTGGCACTATGCCAAACGCTACTGGTATGCCCCGGACCGCGCCCTCGACGCGCTGCTGATGGGCAACCGTCGCTACAAGCGCTATCGCAACAAGATCGTATGGTGCCTCGAGCAACTGGGCTTCGATCCGAAAAAGATCAAGATCGAGCCGGTCGAGCACCACCTGGCGCACGCCTCCAGTGCTTACCACTGCTCGGGCTTTAAAGAAAAAACCGCGATCCTCGGCATCGATGGCAAGGGCGAATACGCCACGACCTTCTTTGGCTACGGTGAAAACGGCAAGATCCACAAGATCAAGGAGTTCTTCGATCCGGACTCGCTCGGCGGCCTGTATGGCGCGATCACCGAGTTCCTCGGCTTCGAAATGCTCGACGGCGAGTTCAAGGTCATGGGCATGGCGCCATACGGCGATGCCAGCAAATATGACTTCTCGCGCCTGGCCAGCTTTGAAAACGGCGAACTGGTGATCAACACCGAATACGCCAACGTCATCGGCCTGCGTCGCTATAAAGAAAAGGGCAAGGGCTTCTACTTCTCGCCAAAACTGATCGAGTGGCTGGGTCCCAAGCGCGAAGGCGATATCGCCGACGAGCCGTACATCCACTACGCGGCGAGCATGCAGGCGCTGTTCGAGAAGCTTGCGCTGCAGATGATCGACCATTACCTGGGCGACATCCTCAAGCAGACCGGCAAGCTGGCCTTCGCTGGCGGCTGCGCGCTGAACGTCAAGCTCAACCAGAAGATCATCGCCCGCCCGGACGTCAAGGAGCTGTTCGTGCAGCCGGCCTCCGGTGACGCCGGTACTGCGGTCGGCGCTGCTGCCTACGTGTCGCACGCCCGTGGCGTCCCGGTCGAGAAAATGGAACACGTCTACCTCGGCCCGTCGTACTCCAACGAAGATGTGATTGCCGCCTGCGCTCGCCATCCGAGCCAGCCGCAGTGGCGCAAGCTGGACAACATGCCCGAGCAGATCGCCAAGATCATGGTCGATGGCAACCCGGTGGCCTGGTTCCAGGGCCGTATGGAATTTGGCCCGCGCGCGCTCGGTGGCCGTTCGATCATCGGCTGCCCAAGCGTTGCCGGGGTTGCCGACCGGATCAACCACCAGATCAAGTTCCGCGAGCGCTGGAGGCCTTTCTGCCCGTCGATGCTCGACACCGTTGCGCCGCAGATGATCAAGATCGATCACCCTGCGCCGTTCATGACCTTCACCTTCGAAGTGTCGGATGAATGGAAAACCCGTGTACCGGAAGTGGTCCACGAGGACGGCACTTCGCGTGCCCAGGTGCTCAAGCGCGAATACAACCCGCGCTACTACGACATGATGAAAGCGCTGGAAGACCTGACCGGCAACGGCGTGTCGCTGAACACCTCGCTGAACCGTCGTGGCGAACCGATGATCTGCTCGCCGACCGACGCCTTGAACATGTTCTTCGGCTCGGACCTGCAGTACCTGATCATGGAAGACATCCTGGTCGTGAAGGATGGCGCTGCGCCTTATGACCAGCCGCTCTGAACCGCGCATTCTGCAGTTCTGCCATGGTTATGACGGGCCGTTTCTCGACTGCGCCCGTCAGTACGCCAGCCTGTTTCAGGGGCGCGGTTATCAGGTCACCACGGTGTTTCTCACCGGCAAGGCCGATCCGCAGGTAGCCGCGGGCTGTGCTTCGGACGAAGTGCTGTTTCTCGAATTCAGCTCCAAGGCCGTGCGCGGCCTGAAGCTGGGGGCGATACGTGCGCTGCGGCGGATCGCTGCCGAGCGCAACTTTGCCCTGTGCATCGCCCACCGCTTCAAGCCGATCTATGTCGCCTTGCTCGGCACCGATCTGCCGGTGATCGGCGTGCACCACGCGTTCGGCGACTATCAGCGCAACAGCCGCCGGCTTTTCGCCAATCTGTTCCGCCAGCGCCTGAGCTTGCTCGGCGTGTCCGACGCGGTGCGCGATGATATGCGCCGCTGCCTGACGCAGTGGCCGGCCGAACGTATTCAAACCCTGTACAACCGCATCGACGTCGATGCACTGCAGGCCAGCCTGGTGCCGGCTGCGGAAGCTCGGCGCGTACTTGGCCTCGACCCACAGGCGTGGATTGTCGGCAATGTTGGCCGTCTGCACCCGGACAAAGACCAGGCGACCTTGCTCAAAGGATTTGCCCAGGCGCTGCCGAATCTGCCTGCCGGTGCTCGCCTGGCGATCCTCGGCACTGGCCGCCTGGAGCCACAGCTCAAGGCCCTGGCGGTCGAACTGGGTATTGCTGCTCAGGTCGACTTTCTTGGCCAGGTGGCGGATGCGCGGCGCTACTTCAAGGCGTTCGATGTATTTGCGCTGAGCTCGGACCACGAGCCGTTCGGCATGGTCCTGCTGGAGGCTATGGTCGCCGGCGTTCCGGTATTGGCCACGGCCTGTGGCGGTGCCCGCGAAGTGGTCGAGGGCGTTGGCATGCTGTTCCCGCTGGGCGATGCCGGGCAGTTGGCCCAGGGCCTGGAACATATGGCCAGGCTGGACGACCAGCAGCGTCAGGCGTGTGCCGAGCACATGCTGCAACGCTTGCGCGAGCGCTTCAGTGACCAGGCCGTCGCCGAGACCTTCTGGCAGTTGCCGCAAGCACAGGCGTTGGCGGTGCAGCCGTGATCTTCAACCGCATCCCGGCTGTGCGCGAGCGCGGCTGGAAAGTCATCGATGCCGCCGCCTATGCCGAGACCTGGCAGCGCTTCGGCGGCAGCGTCGCGACCCATCCGCGGGTGCTCGAGCAGTTGGCTGAGCTTGCGCAGATCCCGGTCCGCTATCTGGGGTGGGAGCAGGGCGGTGATTTACAGGCGGCCATTCCGACCTGGGGTCGCCACCTGGCATTGTCCAAGGACGTACTCAAGCGTCACGGCAAAAAGGGTCTGTTCGACCTGGGCAATGCCGAACTGATTCTGCCGGCGTCCAGCACTGCCGAGGCGCCGCTGCGGCATGCCGGGCGCTACCTGTCAGAGCTCAACCACGGGCGCTTCAGCGGCCTGCAGGCGCAAACTGAACAGTTGGCCATGGCCCGCGCGCCGGAAGACCTGTCGAAGAAGTTTCGCTACAACCAGCGCCGTGAACTGCGCCTGTTGGAAGAAGCCGGCGGGCAGGTGCAGCCGATCAGCGATTTTACCTCGGCGCAGATCGCCAGCATGTATTGCGACCTGTTCCAGCGCCGCTGGGGCTTCGCCGCCACCGGCGCGCAGCATATGCCTGAAGTGCTGGAGCGCCTGCGCGAGCTGTTGATCGGTTCGGTGGTATTGCTTGAAGGTGTACCGATTGCCATCCAGCTGATCTACCGTGTCGAGGCCCCAGAGTGGGTCAGCGTCGAGTACGTCAACGGCGGCGTCGACCCCGAGACCAAGGCGTTCAGCCCCGGTAGCGTGCTGAGTTTCCTCAATACCCAGGCCGCCTGGGAAGATGCCCGCGCGCGCAACAAGGCCCTGCGATTCTCCTTCGGTCGTGCTGACCGGGAGTACAAGGAGCGTTGGTGCACGCCGGTGCCGGTGTATCAGGTCTGACCATGAGCGCACGTAAGCAGCAGTTACTCAATCGTCATCGCAAGCGCAAACGGCTGGTTGTGTTGGTGCTGTTGTGCGTTCTGTTGCTGTCGGGCTTGTGGCTGTGGTGGCTGCCGCCGGTACTCGCGCTGCTGCTGTGGGTCGGCCATGAAGCCTGGTTTTCCGATCACCTGTTCTACGTGGCCGCCAGTGATTACGAGTACGACCTGCAAGGCTGCGCGCGCTACCCGCTGCACAGCCGCGACGGCCTGCTGACGCTGCCTGCAGATTGCGTACTGGATGCCAGCCAGACCCTGCTGCTGCGGGTGCAACTGCGCGCCAGCTTGCTGGGTCGGCTGCTTGACCCTGCCGTTGTCATCGAAGGCGGCAACGCCGACAAGCAAAGCTTCGAGCGCGGCGCCAAGGGCGTGCGCTACCTCAATCTCAGTGGTCAAGAGGCTGCATTGGCAGCTGGGCAACTGCGTTTGCGCGGGCGCCACTGCCGGCTGGCAGCTGAAATGGAGCTGCTGGTTATCGGCCACGCCGACTACCTTGCCGGCACCCTGATGGTGATCGCGCCGCATGCCGATGATGCCGAACTGGCGGCCTTTGCAGCGTATGCCCAGGCCGAGCAGAGCTGGATCGTCACCCTGACCGCTGGCGAAATTGAAAATGAGTACTACCGCGACACACTGGCCCTGGACACCGTGCAGGCAGCCCGGCTCAAGGGCGAGCTGCGCAGTTGGGACAGCGTCGCCGTGCCGCGCTGGGCCGGGGTGCCATCGGCGCAGAGTGTGCAGCTCGGGTACTTCTGCATGCAATTGAGCGCGATGCAGGCCGATCCGCAGGCAGTAGTGGCGTCCCGTGAGGCCGACCTGGGCGACACGCGTCCGTTTCGCCGCTTCAACGAATGCACCCTTCAGAGTGATGCACACGGTCAGCCGACCTGGCAGGCCCTGGTGGCTGACCTGTGCGAGCTGATCGAGCGCGCGCGACCGGCCACCGTAGTGCTGCCGCATCCGCAGCTCGACCCGCACCCCGATCACGTCTGCGCCCACGACGCACTGCGCGAGGCGCTGGCCGCGTGCCGGTGGCAGCCGCAGACCCTGCTGCTGTACGCCAACCACCTTCATGACAACGACCGCTGGCCGATGGGCGAGGCGGGTGACGGCGTGGCCTTGCCGCCGTTGTTCGAGGCGCAGCCGGGGATGTGCCCGTGGGCACTGCAAGTCTCGCCTGAGCGACAGCGGCAAAAGGCCATGTCTTTGGCTATGATGCACGACCTGCAGCCGCCGGCGCCGCTCAAAAGGCGGGTTCGGCGCCTGCTGCAACAGTATCTGGCTGGTCGCCGTTGGCCGCTATTTGGTAAAAACGAGTTCTTCCGTAAGGCAGTGCGTCGCCACGAACTGTTTTGGGTCGAGACACTGGTCGACAAGAGTAAACCACAGTGAAAGTCCTGTTTCTGGTCCAGAAAGAGCAGCGCGCCATCCTTGATCGGCTGTATGAAGGCATCGCCGCCAGTTGCGAGTGTGATATCCGCTGGCTGACCGACGCCGAACAGGACGACCTGCGCGGTTACTTCAAGCAGCATGTGCAGGTCGAACAGTACGACCGCATCCTGTTCTTCTTGCGCTTCAAAAAGGAGATCCGTCAGGTTCGCTTCATCAGCCAGATACCCAATCTGGTCATCCTCGAGCACGATGCCTACCAGAACTACATCCCCTGCAAGTACACCGGCAAGTTCAGCGCGCATTACCGCCGCCTGCCGTGGGCGCGGGTGATCACCTCTGGTGCGGTGGTCACCCGCCGTCTGCAGGACGAAGGCTTTGACGCGGTGTTCGTGCCCAAGGGCTATGACCAGGCGCTGCTGCGCAACGAGAACCGCGAGCGCGATATCGAACTGGCGTTTGTCGGCAGCCTGCGCAGCGTCGCCTATTCCGGGCGCAAGGCCATGCTCGACTCGTTGGCCGAGGTGGAAAACCTGGTCATCACCCGCACCAAGTCCGGCGAAGAGTACAGCCAGACCCTCAGCCGCATTCGCTACTTCGTCAGTGCCGATGTCGGCATGGGCGAGTACATGATCAAGAACTTCGAAGCCATGGCCTGTGGCTGTGTGCTGTTCGCCTACGACCAGGGTGATGAAGAAAACCGCGCCCTGGGCTTTGTCGACATGGACAACATCGTGCTGTACCGCGACCTTGCGCAATTGCGCGAAAAACTCGCGGTGCTGCGTGCCGACAGCGCCCTGGCCGAGCGTATTTCCCGCAATGGCCAGGCATTGGCAGAGCAGCGCTTCAGCTTCCACGCCATCGGCCAGGCGATCGTCGAGGCCATGCGTCCCCCTTTGCGTCAGCGTGACAACCCGGGCCCGTGGCAACGTCTGTGTCGCGCCCTGGGTCTATAACGCCCGACCCTAAACCATCGAGGACAACCATGCTTTTCAGTGAAAGCAGCGAGATCACGCTGATGGTGACCAGTTGCGGTCGGTTCGATCTGCTCAAGCGCACGCTCGAGACCTTCGACCGCTTCAACACCGCGCCCATCCGCGAGGTGTTCATCACCGAAGACGCCGGCGACGAAGCCGTGCGCGAGTGCATCCCCGAACACTGGCGTGCGCACACGACCTTTATCATCAACAACCCGAAGCTGGGCCAGTTGCGTTCGGTTGACGCCGCGTACGCGCAGATCAAGACGTTCTGGGTGTTCCACTGTGAAGATGACTGGGCGTTCTACCGCCCGGGCTTCATCGAAGACTCCATGGCCCTGCTTGAAGCCGATCCACAGGCCTTGCAGGTCTGGCTGCGCAGCTTTGCCCATGACCTGCAGGTGCATAGCCCGTATGTGTTCCTGCACGAGCGTCAGGTGCACGCCGGCATCCCGTTCTACCAGCTGGGTTCGAACAAACCGGAATGGCAGGGGTTCTCCTTCAATCCGGGCCTGCGCCGGCTGGCTGATTACCAGGCGCACGCGCCGTATGCTTCGCATTCGGGCGAGAAGAGCCTGTCGCGGCTGTATGCCGACGCCAACCGCTACGCACTGATTCTTGAGAACGACGCTGTATTGCACACCGGTTTCGGTGAGCACGTGGAAATGCCCGAAGAGAAGGTCAAGAAGCTTCGGCGCAAGCGCATGGAGCGCATCAAATTGATGGCTGCGCTCGTTATTGGACTACTGGTTGGATGGGTATTGAAGGATGTTTGAAAAAATAGGCAAGGGGGGCGCGGTAAGCAGGCAATACTTCGCTGCGGCAGTGATCATATTCCTGCTCAGCTATGTGCTGATGGCGTCTTCGAAGTGGACCAACAATATTTTCTACGCGTTTGTTGCGTTGCCTGGGCTGGTGTTCCTGATCAAGGAGCGTGGCGCAGGGTTGTTTTCGCACAAACTGAGCTGGGCCTGGGTGGTGTTTCTGCTGTGGTTCCTGGTGCCGGCGGCGATAGCCGGGGATGGCCAGTTCTATAAGCACATCCTCTACGTGGCGTTGTTTGTGTTCATCGTCGGCGGTTTGCTCAATCCTGAGTTCTTCCGCTCGGAAACGTTCGGTCGGGCGCTGTTCTGGGTCATTTGCCTCTACATTTATGCCTGCGCCACGTATGGCTACCAGACGGGCGAATTCCGCTTTGGCGGGCGTGTAGGGATTCTGCCAGCGCGCTTGGAAAACGTGATCTATGCCAGTATCTGGCTGTTCTGTGCGCTGGCCCTGGCCATGCCTGCATGGGTGCGTAATCGCCGCTGGATCGAGGCATTTGCAGCTGTAGTGCTGTCGGTGGTTGCGGTCAGTTTTGTGCTGCAGACACGTACAGCGCTGGTGGGTGCGGCGTTCCTGTTCAGCGCTTGGGCGTGCTACGCGCTGTGGCGCTTCCCGCGCGTTGCCGGGCCTTGGCTGCTGGCGTTCGCCGTGATGGGCGGCATCGTGCTGTGGGTGATCAAGGATGCCCAGTGGTTCCATAACCTGTTTGCTCGCGGCGATTCATATCGGCTCGAGCTGTTCCAGGTGATGGTTGGCGAATGGGCCAACTGCGGGTGGTTGCTGGGTTGCGGGGTGGAGTTCCACACCGACAAGCTGCTCAGCGGGGTGATGGTCATTCAGCATCCGCATAACATCTTCGTCGCGATGGGCTTGTACACCGGTGGCGTTTCGCTGGTGCTGTTCCTGGTCGTCATGGCCATGACCCTGATCGAAGCGATTCGCCTGCGCGATCCGTGGGGTATGTACCTGGCGTGCGCGCTGGTGATGCTCAATTTCGATGGCAGCAAGCTGATCGGCAATCCGGATGAGCTTTGGCCGCTGGTGTTGTTGCCGGCAGCGATGGTGTTGGGCAGGGTTGTCCAGCAACAACAGCGCTCGCGCTGGTAACAGATCAGAAGCTTGCGCGATCCCTGTAGGAGCGGCCTTGTGTCGCGAAAGGCCCGCAGAGCGGGCCCGACGGCTTCAGCATCGCCGCTGACTTCGCGGGCCAGCTACGCTGGCCTTTCGCGACACAAGGCCGCTCCTACAGGTCGCGGTGAATTCAAGGTTTGCGCGGTTTCAGGCCAGAACCCTGGTCAGCTCTTCGCGGCTACACAGCTGCTGGGCGGCCAGGTAGCCGTCGACAAAGCTGCTGTCGCCGGCGTCGAGTAGCCACTGGCGATCCTGCGGATAGCGCAGCATGTGCTTGAAATTGCGCAGCCGCTGCGATTTGCGCAGCGGCCGGCGGAAGATGCGCAGGTCGGCGATGTCGATCAAGCCCAGCTCACCCTCAGGCGTGAGCACCACATTGCCCATGTGCGCCGAGCGGAAGTACACCCCGCGCTCGTGCAGAATTGCAATGAACCGGCCCAGCTGCGCACGCAGTTGGTCGTGATCGGCAGGCTGTTCAAGCACCTGACGCAAGGTCTGCCCAGGCAGTGGCGCATAGTGCACGGCATCGCGCTCGATTGCGCCAATACGGTATACCGCCTTCACCACTGGACACGGAATCTGCCGCTCCTGCAAGTGCCGACAGTTGTCGGCAAAGCGCTGCGCATACGGATACCATGCAGCAGAGCTGAGCAGGCGCTTGCGACGAAACAGTTTGAGCATGCTGCCATCGGCCAGGCGCAGGACCTTGTCGCCGGTGCCGTCGGCTTCGAGCACAGTGGCGCCTTCGCGCAGTGCGAGATAATGTGCCTGTTCAAGCGCTTGCATCAAGTCTCCAGAGTGTGGCCAAGGGCAGGGCAGCCGCCTATCTTACCTGCAGCAGGCGGTCGGCAACACCGCGTGTGGTATAATCCCGACTCTTTTTCACCCGACGGATTGTCATGACAGTTCCCGAATCGTCCGCGCCCTCGAGCCTGAAGATCTATTTCCGCCTGCTCAGCTATGTGAAGCCCTATCTCGGCATCTTCATGCTCAGCATCCTCGGCTTCGTGATCTTTGCTTCGACCCAGCCCATGCTGGCCGGCATCCTCAAGTATTTCGTCGACGGCCTGAGCGATTCTCAAGCCGTGCTGTTCCCCTCCGTGCCGTACCTGCGCGACCTGAAACTGCTGCAGGCAGTGCCGCTGCTGATCATTCTGATCGCCGCCTGGCAGGGCCTTGGTTCGTTTCTGGGTAACTACTTTCTGGCCAAGGTCTCGCTGGGCCTGGTCCACGACCTGCGCGTCGAGCTTTTCAACAAGCTGCTGGTGCTGCCCAACCGCTATTTCGACAGCCACAACTCGGGCCACCTGATCTCGCGCATCACCTTCAACGTGACCATGGTCACCGGTGCTGCCACCGATGCAATCAAGGTGGTGATCCGTGAAGGCCTGACGGTGGTGTTCCTGTTCGCCTACCTGCTGTGGATGAATTGGAAACTGACCCTGGTGATGTTGGCGATCCTGCCGATCATCGCGGTGATGGTCAGTACTGCCAGCAAGAAATTCCGCAAGCAGAGCAAGAAGATCCAGGTCGCGATGGGGGATGTGACCCATGTCGCCTCCGAGACCATTCAAGGCTACCGTGTGGTGCGCAGCTTCGGTGGCGAAGCCTACGAGCAGCGCCGTTTCAACGCGGCCAGCCAGAGCAACACCGACAAACAGCTGCGCATGACCAAGACTGGCGCGCTGTACACGCCGGCGCTGCAATTGGTGATCTACACCGCCATGGCGTCGCTGATGTTCCTCGTGCTATTCCTGCGCGGCGACGCTTCGGCCGGCGATCTGGTGGCCTACATTACGGCTGCTGGCCTGCTGCCCAAGCCGATTCGTCAGCTTTCGGAAGTCAGCTCGACCATCCAGAAAGGCCTGGCCGGCGCCGAGAGTATCTTCGAGCAGCTCGACGAGCCTGCCGAAGTGGACGCTGGCACGGTTGAAAAGGACCGCGTCGAGGGTCGTCTGGTGGTGCGCAACCTGAGCTTCACCTACCCCGGTACCGAGCGCCAGGTGCTGAACGACATCAGCTTCACCGCAGAGCCTGGGCAGATGATCGCCCTGGTTGGTCGCTCCGGCAGTGGCAAGTCGACTCTGGCAGCGCTGATCCCGCGCTTCTATCACCACAGTGAAGGGCAGATTCTGCTCGATGGCGTGGAGATCGAAGAGTACAAGTTGCGCAACCTGCGCCGGCATGTCTCGCAGGTCACCCAGCACGTCACCCTGTTCAACGATACCGTCGCCAACAACATTGCCTACGGCGATCTGGCTGGTGCGCCGCGCGAGGCCATCGAGGCTGCCGCCGCCGACGCCTACGCCAAGGAATTCGTTGATCAGTTGCCCAAGGGCTTCGACACCGAAGTCGGCGAGAACGGTGTGCTGTTGTCCGGCGGCCAGCGCCAGCGCCTGGCGATTGCCCGGGCCTTGCTGAAAAACGCCCCGCTGCTGATTCTCGACGAGGCCACTTCGGCGCTCGATACCGAGTCGGAGCGGCACATCCAGGCCGCGCTGGATCATGTTATGCAAGGTCGCACCACGCTGGTCATCGCCCACCGCTTGTCGACCATCGAAAAGGCCGACATGATCCTGGTCATGGACCAAGGCCGTCTGGTCGAGCGCGGTACTCACGCCGAACTGCTCGAGGCTAATGGCCATTATGCCCGCCTGCACGCGATGGGCCTTGATCAGCCAGAGAAAGTCGATATCACCTGAGTCGGCTGTTGCGGGGCCGATCCGGCCCCGATTGTCACCGGAATTGTCCAGGCCGGCTTGGCGCTAAAGCCATCGTCTGGCCTGTGCTAATATCCTGCCCCTGTTAATTTTTGCATATGGGTTGCCCATGAAGTTGTCCATGCCGAGTTTCGATCAAGCCCCGGTGTTGGTGGTCGGCGATGTCATGCTCGACCGCTACTGGCATGGTGGTACTTCACGTATTTCCCCGGAGGCGCCGGTGCCTGTGGTCAAGGTCGAACAGATCGAAGACCGTCCCGGCGGCGCGGCCAACGTGGCCTTGAACATTGCCGCCCTGGGCGCGCCGGCCTCGCTGGTCGGTGTGACCGGCCAGGACGAGGCGGCCGAGAGCCTGAGCAACAGCTTGCAGGCTGCGGGCGTACGCTCGATCTTCCAGCGCATTGCCCACCAGCCGACCATCGTCAAGCTGCGGGTCATGAGCCGTCATCAGCAACTGCTGCGCATCGACTTCGAAGAACCGTTCGCCACCGACCCGCTGTCATTGGGTGTCGAGGTTGAAAAGCTGCTGGATGGGGTCAAGGTGTTGGTCCTGTCCGACTACGGCAAGGGCGCCCTGAAAAACCACCAGAGCCTGGTCCAGGCGGCGCGTGCCCGCGGTATTCCGGTATTGGCCGACCCCAAGGGCAAGGACTTCTCGATCTACCGCGGCGCGAGCCTGATCACGCCCAACCTGAGCGAGTTCGAAGCCATTGTCGGCCGCTGCGTCGATGAAGCCGACCTGGTCGGCAAAGGCCTGCAATTGATGCAGGAGCTGGATCTGGGTGCATTGCTGGTGACCCGTGGCGAACATGGCATGACCCTGCTGCGCGCCGACCACCCGGCGCTCCACCTGCCGGCCCGGGCCCGTGAAGTGTTCGACGTCACCGGTGCCGGCGACACGGTCATCTCGACCCTGGCCGCCGCTATCGCTGCTGGCGAAGACCTGCCCCATGCCGTGGCCCTGGCCAACCTTGCCGCCGGCATCGTGGTCGGCAAGCTCGGTACCGCGGCGATCAGCGCCCCTGAACTGCGCCGTGCGATTCAGCGCGAAGAAGGTTCGGAGCGCGGCGTGTTGACCATCGAACAGTTGTTGCTGGCGATCGACGATGCGCGCGCGCACAACGAGTCGATCGTGTTCACCAACGGCTGTTTCGACATCCTTCATGCCGGCCACGTGACCTACCTGGAGCAAGCCCGCGCTCAAGGTGATCGTCTGATCGTCGCCGTCAACGACGACGCCTCGGTCAGTCGCCTGAAGGGTCCTGGCCGCCCGATCAACAGCGTCGATCGGCGCATGGCAGTTCTCGCAGGCTTGGGCGCCGTCGACTGGGTCATCAGCTTCCCGGAAGGCACTCCAGAAAACCTGCTCAGCCAGGTCAAGCCTGATGTGCTGGTCAAAGGTGGCGACTACGGCATCGATCAAGTGGTCGGCGCCGACATCGTTACCAGCTACGGCGGGACGGTGAAAGTGCTCGGCCTTGTGGAAAACAGCTCAACCACTGCAATAGTGGAAAAGATCCGCAAGAACTGAAAAAGGGCCGCTTAGCGGCCCTTTTCATTCTCGGCATGCCCCGATCCCCTGTAGGAGCGGCCTTGTGTCGCGAAGGGGGTGCGAAGCGCCCCCCAAATTTCAGCTCCGCCGCCGACATTGCTGGGCCCGCTTTGCGGGCCTCTCGCGACACAAGGCCGCTCCTACAAAGAGCAGTCCGCGTAACTATTTATGCAGCGAAGTCCGCGCCCGAGCCAGCAGAGCCCGCGCCTTGCCCGTCAGCCGCTGCAACCGCGAAGCCGGCCTAGGCTCCACCAGCCCCTGCTGGCGCAGCCAATCCTTCCAGCGCACTCGCTCATCACGCACCACCCAGCCTTCCTGCCGGGCAAAACTCTCGGCCAGCCAGATCCCACGGGTACTGGCCGGCACCAAGGTATCCTTCTTCAGCGTGAACAGCTCGGCCGTAGGCCGCCCATCCACCAACGGCATCAAGTACAGATCAGGCCGCTTGCGATTAAGCCGCGCCACCAGTTGATCCCCTTCCAGCCGCTCATCCACATGAAACAGACTCAACGACTTGGCCTCCCGCGGCACCTGCAAGCGCAAGTCATAGATCAGCTGCAACGACGCTGTAGGCAAATGCACATAGGCCCGCGGCTGTTCGATCAACACCAGATTGCCCGACTGCACCGGCCGCGCCGCCGTCGCCTGTGAGGTCAGCACAAACGGCAACGCCTCCCGATAATGCAGCGCCGCCGCGTAGGGCGCGGGCAACCAGGTATCGTTGAAGCGCCCGCCCAGCCAGCCCTCTGGCGTCTCCAGCAGGCACTCTTCGGCTACCTCCTGAATCGCGGTATGCAGCGGCAGGTTCAGCTCCTGCGCCGGCACATATCCGGAAATCAGCTTGAGCACCACATCGCCACGGTCTTGCCGGCGCTGACGCACCAGCACCCAGTATTCGCGGTTCTGCCACTGCAGCGTCAGCCGCACCGACACGCCCAGGTTGGCCAGCTCAACCACGAAGCGCTCGCTGTCGGCCACCTGCACCGCCTTGCGTCGTTGCAGGGTCTGGGCGAAGTTCAGCGGCATGCCGATAGTCTGATAACTCAGGCCCTCGGCAGTGGCTTCGACATGCAGCGGCAGCGTTTTGAAGTTGCTCGGGTTCTTGCGGATCAGCGTGCGTGCCACGAGGCTCCTCCTTGCGCTTGTGTAGCCGTGCCAGCGGCCTTATTGCTGCCTCAAGATACGGGCAACGGTGGCCACGTTATGGGCCAGATGCAGCGGGTTGATGGTGCCGACGATAGCACTGCTCACGCCTGGGTGGGCAAACAGCAGCTCGAAGCTGGCCTGTACCGCATCCACCCCCGGCGCCAGGCAGACATGCCCGCTGGCCAGGGCCTTCTTCACCAGAATGGCTTTGCCATGCTCGGCGGCGTAATCCAGTACCGGGCGTTCGGTTTGCTCATTGAGGTTGTAGGTAACCATCGCACAGTCACCCTCCTGCAACGCCTTTAGTCCACCTGCGGCGGTCTTGCCAGACAAGCCAAAACCGAGAATCTTGCCTTCCTGCTTGAGCGCGGCGAGGGTCTGGTAGACCTCTTCCTGCTCGAGGATCGCCAGGTCATTACCATCTGAATGGACCAGCACCAGCTCGATTCGATCCGTTTCAAGACGCTTGAGGCTACGTTCGACCGAACGCCGGGTGTGCGCGGCAGAGAAGTCGAAGTGCGACTGGCCATCGTTGAACTCTTCACCTACCTTGCTGACGATCACCCACTCGTCACGCTGACCGCGCAGCAGCGGCCCGAGGCGCTCTTCACTGCGACCGTAGGCCGGCGCGGTATCGATCAGGTTGATCCCCAGTTCACGCGCCTGGGCCAGCAGCATGCGTGCCTCGTCGTCGCCTGGGATGGTGAACCCGGTGGGGTATTTGACGCCCTGATCACGGCCCAGCTTGACCGTGCCCAGGCCCAGCGGCGAAACCATCAGGCCAGTGCTGCCCAGCGCTCGGTGCAGGTCATGCAGATCGGGCAGGCTCATGGCAGCAGTTGCTCCCAGGCCGGTACGCCGAGCGCAGGCCGGGGCAGGCCGGACAAGTCAGGCTTGGCTTGAGGGCGAATACCATCGCGGTCGAGCTTGGCCAGCACGTGATCGGCGAAGTCCGGCGCCAGCGCCAGTTTGGTCGGCCAACCCACCAGCAGGCGCTGCTCTTCGGCGAGGAAGGCGTTGTCCGGCCGCACCTGGCCAGACTGCGCTGGCTCGGCTCGATCAACCCGCAGGGTGGCCCAGCGCAGCTGGCTTTGATCTACCCATGGCAACAGGCTGGCGACTTCTTTCTGCGCGGCAGCGATCTGCGCCGCTGGCTCGCGGGCAACGCCATCGGCTTCAGCCAAATCACCACCCAGGTACCACACCCACTGGCCATCCGCGCCGGGATGAGTGGTGACCGTGATGCGCGGCTTGGGCCCACCGCCGAGGCAGTGCGCGTACAAAGGCTTGAGGTTGGGGCCCTTGGCCAGAACCATGTGCAACGGTCGGCGCTGCATGGCCGGTTGGTCCAGGCCGAGGGCCTGAAGCAGCTCGGCGGTGCCACCACCGGCGCTCAGCACGATGCGCTGGGCGTGAATCTCGCGCCCGTCGACACGCAGGCCGACCAGTTCATCGCCTTCGCGCAACGGCTCGATCTGCTCGCCGGCGAGCAAGCTGTCACCGGCCAGCGCAGCGAGGTTGGCGAGCAGGCTGGGCACGTCGATGACCAGCTCGGCGAGGCGATAGACCTTGCCTTTGAAGGCGCGGTCTTGCAGGGCAGGCGGCAGTTGTTCGCCCTTGACCTGATCGACCCGGCCGCGCATGGCCTTGCTGGCAAAAAAGCTGGTGACATTGCCAAGCAGGCCGCCCGGCGACCACAGGTAATGTGCATCGGACAACAAGCGTACCTTGTCCAGGTTCAGCTCGCCGCTGCCGGCCAGCGCCTCGCGCCAGCGCCGCGGCATGTCGGCGATCGCCTCGGAGGCGCCGGTCAGGCTGCCGTGCAGAGCGTACTTGATGCCGCCGTGGATGATCCCCTGCGACTTGATGGTCTGCTCGCCGCCCAGGCTTGCGCGTTCCACCAGCACCGTCGAATAGCCCAGGCGCTGCAGCCGGGCATTGAGCCAGAGGCCTGCGACCCCGGCGCCGACGATCAGTACGTCAGTGGAAATGGCAGATGGCATGCGGGCACCTCAAAGACAGGGACAGGCCAGCAGTATACAGGCTGATGTCTTTGCCGTTGACCGCGCAACGCAGCGGTCAGTGCCCGCTGCTGTTGGAAAATACCTGAATGACCACCACGCCGCCGACGATCATGGCCATGCCGAGCACGGCCGGCAGGTCCAGTTTCTGCCCATAGATGAGCCAAGCGGCGATGCTGATCAGGACGATGCCCAGCCCCGACCAGATGGCGTAGGCAATACCTACCGGAATGCTGCGTACCACAAGGGTCAGCATCCAGAACGCCACGGCGTAGCCGGCGATCATCAGCAACAGCGGTAGCGGCGTACTGAGGCCTTTGACCGCCTTCATCGAAGCGGTGGCGACGACCTCGGCGCAAATGGCGATGGCCAGATAAACATATGCGTTCACGCTGCATTCCTCGATTGATTGGCGGCCATTCTAGGCGATCCTCTTGCCAGCTTTCACACTATGTCCGCCGCTTTTATGGCTTGGGCGGACATGGGCAGGCCTTTTCAGGCAGTTCCTAGTAAACTGCGCCGCCATGAATAGAACCCTTTATACCCTGCTGTTTCACCTGGGCCTGCCGCTGGTAGCGCTGCGCCTGTTCCTGCGTGCGCGCAAGGCGCCGGCCTACGGCCAACGCGTCGCCGAGCGCTTTGCCATCAAGCTGCCGCCGATGCGTCAGGGCGGCATCTGGGTGCATGCGGTGTCGGTCGGCGAGAGCATCGCGGCGGCGCCGATGGTGCGCGCATTGCTCAAGGCCTATCCCGAGCTGGCGATCACTGTAACCTGCATGACCCCTACCGGTTCGGAGCGGATTCGCGCGCTGTTTGCCGATGAACCACGCATTCAGCATTGCTACCTGCCGTATGACCTGCCCTGGGCGGCGGCGCGCTTTCTCGACCATGTGCGGCCGCGGCTGGGCGTGATCATGGAAACCGAGCTGTGGCCCAACCATATCCACCAGTGCGCCAGGCGCGGCATCCCGGTGGCGCTGGCCAATGCGCGCTTGTCGGCGCGGTCGGCGCGCGGCTATGGCCGCTTCGCCAAACTGACCCGGCCAATGCTCGCCGAGATGAGCCTGATCGCGGCGCAGACCGAAACCGAAGCAGAGCGCTTTCGTAGCCTCGGCGCGCGGCCTGAATGCGTGCAGGTGACCGGCTCGATCAAGTTCGACCTCAAGCTCGACGAACAGCTGCTGCCCCGTGCCCGCCAGTTGCGCGAGCAATGGCAGGCCAGCCAACGCCCGGTCTGGATCGCAGCCAGCACCCATGAAGGCGAGGATGCGCAGGTGCTGGAGGCGCACCGCCGCCTGCTGCAGGTGCATGCCGATGCGCTGCTGATTCTGGTGCCGCGTCACCCTGAGCGGTTCAACGCCGTGCATGCGTTGTGTGCTGAACAGTTCGCTACCGTGCGCCGTTCCAGCGCCGAGTTGGTCACCGACGCAACCCAGGTGCTGCTCGGCGATACCATGGGCGAACTGCTGTTCCTCTATGCGCTGGCAGACATCGCCTTCGTCGGCGGCAGCCTGGTGCCAACAGGCGGGCACAACCCGCTGGAGCCGGCCGCGCTGGCCTTGCCGGTGATCAGCGGCCCACACGTGTTCAACTTTCTCGATATCAGCGCAATGCTGAAAGATGCCGGCGCGTTGCACTCAGTTGACGACAGCCAGGCATTGGCCGCCGCCGTGCAGCGGCTGGTCGAGTTGCCGCAGGACGCCAAGCGCATGGGCGAAGCGGGCAGGGCGGTGATGCAGGCCAACCAGGGCGCGTTGCAGCGCTTGCTGGATGGCCTGGCTCGGCTGCTGGGCTAGCGATAGATCGCGGCGCCGGGCGAGCCCGGCGCCGCAGTCGCAGATCAGGGCCGGCGTTCGAAGTTCTTCGCCGCCGCTGCTGCCAGATCCGGTGGCAGGAAGTCCTTGTCCGGGTTGTAATCGGCTTTCAGATAACGGCCCAGGTCGGACAGGTCCTGCGGGCTCAGGGTGCCGGCAGCCTGCTTCAGGCGCAGGTTATCCAGAATGTAGTCGTAGCGGCTGTTGTTGTAGTCACGCACCGAGGTGTACAGCTGGCGTTGCGCATCGAGCACGTCGACGATGTTGCGGGTGCCGACCTGATAACCGATTTCGGTCGCCTCCAGCGCACTCTGGTTGGAGATGATCGACTGCTTGCGCGCCTGCACCTGTTCAACGTCGGTATTCACCGCGCGGTGCAGGTTGCGGGTGTTTTCCACCACCTGGCGGCGCAGGCTTTCGCGCTGCTGCTCGCTCTGGCTCAAGCGCTGATAGGCCTCGCGAACTTGCGAGCTGGTCAGGCCGCCGCTGTATAGCGGGATGTTCAACTGCAGGCCGATGCTGGTCTGTTCGACGTCGCCGCCGTAGCGCACGCCGGGCTGCGGCGCCGGGTTGGAGAAGCCCAGCGCATCGTTGTCACCCTTCTGGTAACGCGCCACCGCGTCGACCGTCGGGGCATGCCCGGCCTTGCGCTGGCGCAAGGTTTCTTCGGCGGCATCGACAGCGTAGTTGGTCGCCTGCAGGTTGAGGTTCTGCCGTGCGGCGGTCTCGACCCAGGCCTTGGCATCGTTGGGCATAGGCACCTGGATCGGCAGGCTGTGGACCACGCCCTGCAACGAGCCATAGTCGCGGTTGGTCAGCGTTACCAATGCCTCGAAGGCATCTGCTACCTGGCGTTCGGCGATGATCCGGTTGGCCCGCGCCGTGTCGTAGCTGGCCTGCGACTGGAGCACGTCGGTCTTGTCCGACAGGCCGACGTCAAAGCGCTCGTTGGACTGATCCAGCTGGCGCTTGAGGGCGGCTTCCTCGGCTTTGGTCGAGGCCAGATTGTCTTGTGCGCGCAGTACCGAGAAATAGTTCTCGGCGGTCTGCAGAATCAGGTTCTGCTCGTTGGCCGACAGCTCCAGCGCCGCCTGCTCGTTGACCGCTTCGGCGGCTTGCAACTGGAACCAGCGATCGGCGCGGAAGATCGGCTGCGATAGGGTCGCGCTCCACGAATTGCCGCTGCGATTGGAGGTGATCGCCGGCTCGTCGAGCTTGGTGCGGGTGTTCATCATTTCGGCACCCGCCGACAGGTTCGGCAGCAGCCCGGCGCGGGCCTGCGGCACGATTTCGCGGCGTGCGCCATAATCGGCGCGGGCAGCGGCAAGGTCGGCGTTGTTGCTGGCCGCTTCCTGATAGACGCTGATCAGGTCGGTCTTCACCGGCGCGGGCAGGTCAGCCGCCCAGACCACTCCGTTGGACGCACAAGACACGGCAACCGCCAGTGAAAGTTTGCGCAGCATAGGGCAATCCTTGTACGAGTTTTAATTACTGAACCGTTGAGTATCGGTGCGCCAGTGTAAGGCTGTGCACGGCCGGCAACAATCGCTGATTGGCGCCTTTGATCGCCGCGCTGCAAGCACCCTTGGCTTTGCGCGCAACTCCAGTCTAGACTGCGCATGTTCTTGTCGGGGTGCCTTGATGCAAAGGCTGAGATCGGAAGTTTCCGGATCCCGTTGAACCTGATCAGGTTAGCGCCTGCGTAGGGAACAAGATTTCTCGCTTTCCCGGCGAGTCTCTTGTGTCAGGTCCGGGATTTGTCGAGCAGCGCAGCCGCGCATTGGCATTCCAGGTATCCGGCACTGCATCCATCAAGGGTGTGTCCGCGTCATTCAGGTTCTCCCCGACATTCCGCCGCTAGGAAGCTGTCTGGAGCCTGTGATGAGCAAACAAGAAAAAGCGATCAACCTCAGCGAATCGGCGCAAGTCGATCAGCAGTCTGTGCAACCCTTCACCCGTTCGCGCAAAGTGTATGTCCAGGGTTCGCGCCCGGATATCCGTGTGCCCATGCGCGAAATCAGCCTGGATGACACCCCTACCGACTTTGGCGGCGAAGCCAATGCGCCGGTGCTGGTGTACGACACCTCAGGCCCGTATACCGACCCTGCTGTCAGCATCGATGTTCGCAAGGGCCTGGGCGATGTCCGCTCGGCCTGGATCGACGCGCGGGGCGACACCGAACGCCTGGAGGGCCTGAGCTCGAACTTCGGCCAGCAGCGCCTGAGCGATGCCGAGCTGACCAAGCTGCGCTTTGCCCACGTGCGCAATCCGCGCCGGGCCAAGGCCGGCGCCAACGTTACGCAGATGCACTACGCGCGGCAGGGCATCATTACTGCCGAGATGGAATACGTCGCCATCCGCGAAAACATGAAGCTGCAAGAGGCCCGCGCTGCCGGCCTGCTTGAGCAGCAGCACGCCGGCCACAGCTTCGGCGCCAGCGTGCCCAAGGAAATCACCGCAGAGTTCGTTCGCGACGAAATCGCCCGTGGTCGCGCGATCATCCCGGCCAACATCAACCACACCGAACTCGAACCGATGATCATCGGCCGTAACTTCCTGGTGAAGATCAACGGCAACATCGGCAACAGCGCGCTGGGGTCGTCCATCGAAGAAGAAGTGGCCAAGCTGACCTGGGGCATCCGCTGGGGTTCGGACACGGTCATGGACCTCTCCACCGGCAAGCACATCCATGAAACCCGCGAGTGGATCATCCGCAACTCGCCGGTGCCGATCGGCACCGTGCCGATTTACCAAGCGTTGGAAAAGGTCGGCGGCGTTGCAGAAGACCTGACCTGGGAGCTGTTCCGCGACACCTTGATCGAGCAGGCCGAGCAGGGCGTGGACTACTTCACCATCCATGCCGGCGTGCTCCTGCGCTACGTGCCGCTGACCGCCAAGCGCGTCACCGGCATTGTCAGCCGTGGTGGTTCGATCATGGCCAAGTGGTGCCTGGCGCATCACCAGGAGAACTTCCTCTACACCCATTTCGATGAAATCTGCGAAATCATGAAGGCCTACGACGTCAGCTTCTCGCTCGGCGACGGCCTGCGTCCGGGCTCGATTGCCGATGCCAACGACGCCGCCCAGTTCGGTGAGCTGGAGACCCTGGGCGAACTGACCAAGATCGCCTGGAAGCACGACGTGCAGTGCATGATCGAAGGTCCCGGCCATGTGCCGATGCAGTTGATCAAAGAGAACATGGACAAGCAGCTGGAATGCTGCGACGAGGCGCCGTTCTACACCCTCGGCCCGCTGACCACCGACATCGCGCCGGGCTACGACCACATCACCTCGGGGATCGGTGCGGCGATGATCGGCTGGTTTGGCTGCGCCATGCTCTGCTATGTCACGCCCAAGGAACACCTCGGCCTGCCGAACAAGGATGACGTCAAGACCGGCATCATCACCTACAAGATCGCCGCCCACGCCGCCGACCTTGCCAAGGGCCACCCCGGCGCGCAGATCCGCGACAACGCGCTGTCCAAGGCGCGCTTCGAGTTCCGCTGGCAGGACCAGTTCAACCTTGGCCTGGACCCGGACACCGCTCGTGCCTACCACGACGAGACCCTGCCCAAGGAGTCGGCCAAGGTCGCTCACTTCTGCTCGATGTGCGGGCCGAAGTTCTGCTCGATGAAGATCACCCAGGAAGTGCGCGAGTACGCTGCCAATCAGCGTATCGAGGCGGTCGACATGTCGGTCGAGGAGGGCATGCGCGAGCAGTCCGAGCGCTTCCGTCAGACCGGCAGCCAGCTGTACCAGAAGGTGTGATGCAACTGGGGCTGCTTTGCAGCCCTTCGCGGGTAAACCCGCTCCCACAGGTTTAGGCGGCGCTGCAAAACCTTGTGGGAGCGGGTTTACCCGCGAACGAGCGCGAAGCCCTCGCATCTCCACAATAACTCCGGCGAGCATCAACTATGACCACCCCCAGCAACTTCTCCCCCGATCATCCGATCCCCGCCAGCCAGCGCCTGTTTGGCGGGCGGGACCTGTTTGTCCTGTGGTTCTCCCTTGGCACTGGCTTGATGGTCCTGCAGGTCGGCGCCATGCTCGCGCCGGGCCTGGGCCTGGCCGGCGCGATGCTGGCAATCGTGCTCGGCACTGCGGTTGGCGTGCTGCTGCTGGCTGCCGCCGGGGTGATCGGCAGTGACACCGGCCTGTCGGCCATGGGCACCTTGCGCTTGAGCCTCGGCCGGCACGGCGTGCGCCTGCCGGCAGTGCTCAACTTGCTCCAGCTGATTGGCTGGGGCTCGTTCGAAATCATCGTCATGCGCGACGCCGCCAGCCTGCTCGGCGCGCGGGCGTTCGGAGCCGATAGTGCCTGGACCAACCCGCTGCTGTGGACGCTGTGCTTTGGCGCGTTGGCAACGCTGCTGGCAATCTGCGGCCCGCTGACCTTCGTGCGCAAGATCTTGCGCAAGTGGGGTATCTGGCTATTGATCGGCGCCTGCCTGTGGCTGACCTGGAACCTGTTTGCCAAGGCCGATCTGGGCGCTATCTGGCAGCGTGCCGGCGATGGCTCGATGTCGCTGGCAGTCGGTTTTGACATCGTCATCGCCATGCCGCTGTCGTGGTTGCCGTTGATTGCCGACTATTCGCGCTTCGCCCAGCATGCGGGCCGCGTGTTCAGTGGCACCGTGCTCGGTTATCTGCTTGGTAATGCCTGGCTGATGAGCCTTGGCGTTGCCTACACCCTGGCCTTTGCGCCAAGCGGTGAGGCCAATGCCCTGCTGCTGGCGCTGGCCGGCGCCGGCTTGGGTATCCCGCTGTTGTTGATTCTGCTGGATGAGACCGAGAACGCTTTTGCCGATATCCATTCCGGCGCGGTCTCCACCGGCTTGCTGCTGCCGATCAAGGTCGAACACCTGGCCCTGGCGATCGGCCTGCTGTGCACGCTGATCGCCTGCCTGGCGCCGCTGGCCCAGTACGAGAACTTCCTGCTGTTGATCGGTTCGGTGTTCGCGCCGCTGTTCGGCGTGGTGCTGACGGACCACTTCGTGATCCGTCAGCGCCAGTTGCCGACCCGTGTCGACGGCTTGCACTGGCAGGCGCTGCTGGCCTGGGCGGTGGGCGTCGCGGCCTATCATGGCATTGCCAATCTGGCCCCGGAGGTCGGTGCAACCCTGCCGGCATTGGTGCTGGCAGGGCTGCTGTACGGGCTATTGAGTGTCAGCCGCGGCCGGGAAACAGCTCAGGCTTGATCACGCCATTCAGGCGCGGGTAGGGGATTTTCAGCTCGATGTGGCCCATGGAGTAGGGCGCGATGGCATACACCTCGTACTTCACCACGACCGCACCGTAGGTCAGGGCGATGTGCGGGGACTTCTTGAACGGCCAGGTCTTGACGAATTCGGCGTCCTTGTCCATGCCGGTGCTGATCATCCAGGCGCGGTGCGACTCTTCGACGGTTTTCCAGAAGGTGTCTTCCTGGCCTGGCACCAGCATGTCCTGCAGGGTCAGGACCTTGTCCTGCTTGCGCGAGTAGTTGATGAACGCGCGGCCGGGCATGCCGTGGGCGCCACCACTGTCGAGGTAGCTGGACAGCTCGATGATCACCAAGCCGTCATGCTGTTCACGTACCTTGGCTTGCAGGTAGCTGCTGTTGCGCTTGTCGGCGCTGGCCAGGTACTGATCCTCGTAGGCCTTGAGCGAGGTCGGCGCGCTGCTGCGGGCGTTGTCGGTGGTCAGTTGCAGCAGGCGGCTTTCGACGATGGCGTCGAGCTTGGGCAGCGCCGGGAAGTGCACGGTGTCGATGTTCACCAGCGGGCAGTCGCTGGCACTGCAGCCCGGCTTGACGTGCTCCCAGGCATCGCGCTTGACCTCGAGTGGGGCCCGGTAATTGGGCGCGAACAGGCTCTGGCAGGCGCTCAGTGCCACCGCCAGCACAGCCACGGAAGTCAGTTTGACTAGCGTCATGATGATCCTTGCAGAACTTGGATAGTCGGCCTTGGACCGTCGGCAAAGCCGTCGGTTCGCCACTAAGCTAACAGACATGACGCCCCCGCTTCCAGCAGCCTGAACGGTCAACGGAAAGGGGTGAAACCCGGTCAAACGCAGAGTAGGATGGCGCGATGCGGTAGTTGAGGTAATGAGGATTTCCATGACAGACACGTCCAATTCGGTGCCCAAGACGGTTGAGATCGTCAAGCGCGAGAACTGCTTCCAGGGCTTTTACAAGCTCGACAAGCTGCACCTGCGCCATGAGCTGTTCGCCGGCGGCATGAGCCGTGAGATCAGCCGCGAGCTGTTCGTGCGCCACGATGCAGTGTGCGTGCTGCCGTACGATCCGCTGCGCGACGAGGTGGTGCTGATCGAGCAGTTCCGCGCTGGCGCCATGGGCAAGGTGGCCAATCCCTGGCTGATTGAAATGGTCGCGGGCCTGATCGACAAGGACGAGCAGCCTGAAGAGGTTGCCCATCGCGAAGCCGAAGAAGAAGCCGGCCTGACCTTCTCGGCCCTGTGGCCGATGACCCGCTACTTCCCATCGCCGGGCGGCAGCGACGAGTTCGTGCATCTGTTTCTCGGCCGCTGCGTCAGCGAAGGTGCCGGCGGCTTGCATGGGCTGGAGGAAGAGGGCGAGGATATCCGCGTGCGCGCCTGGTCGTTCGAGGACGCCCTGCAGGCGGTACGTGACGGGCGCATCTGCAACGCGGCCAGCATCATCGGCCTGCAATGGCTGGCGCTGAACCGCGACGAAGTACGGGGGATGTGGAAGTGAACCTGCTGCGCGAGCGTTATCGGGTCGATCTGGTCGGGCTGCAAAGTGCCTGCGAGGCCAACTACGCTCGCTTGATGCGCCTGCTGCCGGACATGCGTACTACCCAGAGCTCGCGGCGCATCGGTATGACCCAGGGCGACCAGATGCTTGGCGTGCTGGTGCTGGACGTGCTACTGACGTGCCCATACACCACCACCCTGCGCGTGCGTCAGGAACATAGCCTGCCCTGGCTGCCGGTGCCGCAGTTGGAAGTGCAGGTGTACCACGATGCGCGCATGGCCGAAGTAGTCAGCGCCGAGCATGCACGGCGCTTTCGCAGCATCTACCCGTACCCCAACGAAGCCATGCACCAGCCCGACGAGAAGGCCCAGCTCAATCTGTTTCTCGGCGAATGGCTGAGCCACTGCCTGGCCTGCGGCCATGAACTGGCGGCAGTCCGCTGAAAATGTCATGCGAGTCGGCTTCGCCGGCTTGCGTGAAAGCTGTCAGCGGCGATAATCGCGCAGAACTCGCTCGAGGAGACGGCCGTTGCCGCAGCCCAACCATCCCCACGCACCGATCAATGTCGTGCAACTGACCGACGCCCATCTGTTTGCTGATCCGGCGGGCACCCTGCTGGGCCTGAATACCCGCGGCAGCCTGCAGCATGTGATCGACCAGGTGCATCGCGAACAGCCTGCAATCGACTTGCTGCTGTGCACCGGCGACCTGTCGCAGGATGCCAGCGCGACGGCCTATCGCGCCTTTGCCGAGATGACGGCGACGCTGCGCGCGCCAGCCCGCTGGCTACCGGGCAACCATGATCAGGCGCGAGTGATGGCCGAGGTGGCGCAAGGTACGGATTTGTTGCAGTCGGTAACCGATGTGGGCAACTGGCGCATCATCATGCTCGACTCGGCAGTGGTGGGCGCGACCCATGGCCTGCTCGCGCCGGCGCAGCTTGCCGTCCTCGATCAAGCCCTGAACAGTGCCCCCCAGCGCCATTGCCTGATCTGCTGTCACCACCAGCCGGTGGACATCGGCTGCGCCTGGATGGCGCCGATCGGCCTGCGCAACAGCGATGAGTTGCTCCAACGGGTGCAGGCTCACCCGCAGGTGCGCGCGGTGCTCTGGGGGCATGTGCACCAGGCCTTCGAGCAGGCGCGTGACGGCGTGCGCTACATGGCCACACCGTCGACCTGCATCCAGTTCGCCCCGGGTAGCGTCGACTTCAAGGTCAGTGAAGAGTTGCCGGGATACCGCTGGCTGCGCCTGCATGCAGACGGTCAGCTGGAAACAGGCGTAGAGCGGGCGCTGGATTATGTGCTGCAGCTGGATTTCAACAGCCCCGGTTATTGAGCGCGCAGCCCCCAGCGACCTTGAACAATGTCTTACGAAAATCCCGAAGCAGCGCCAATGCTCGGCGAACACGCTACACTGCGCGTCCCTGCGCCCCAACTGGCGGGCGCGCCGCAGCAGACACTGGGGGCAGCATGTCGGGTTCCATCCTTTATATCCACGGCTTCAACAGCTCGCCGCTGTCGACCAAGGCGCGCCAGCTTGAGGCTGTGATGCAGCAACTGGGCCTGGCTGGCCAGTTGCGCATCCCCGCGCTGCACCATCATCCGCGTGAGGCGATTGGCCAGCTCGAAGCCGCCATTGCCGAGCTGGGCGCGCCCTTGCTGGTAGGCAGTTCGCTGGGCGGCTACTATGCGACCCATCTGGCCGAGCGGCATGGCCTCAAGGCACTGCTGATCAACCCGGCGGTAGCGCCGCACCGCTTGTTCGACGGCTACCTGGGCACCCAGCGCAACCTGTATACCGATGAGCCCTGGGAGCTGACCCTCGACCACGTGCAGGCCCTGGCCGAGCTCGAAGTGGCGCCGCCAACCGACGCCGCGCGCTACCAGGTGTGGTTGCAGACCGCCGATGAAACCCTCGACTACCGCCACGCCGCTGCCTACTACCAGGCCTGCGCGCTGCGTATCGAAGCCGGTGGCGACCACAGTTTCCAGGGCTTCACCAAGCGCCTGCCGGCGTTGCTGGCTTTTGCCGGCATTGCCCGCGAGCAATATGCGGCGCTCGATTTTTCTGTATTTTGATTTTTCGCATTCACCAGACTGACGACGAGAACCCATGGCCAACCCCAGCGCTAGCGCCTATAACGCCGACGCCATCGAAGTCCTCTCCGGCCTCGATCCGGTGCGTAAACGGCCCGGTATGTACACCGACACCAGCCGGCCCAACCATCTGGCCCAGGAAGTCATCGACAACAGTGTCGACGAAGCCCTGGCCGGCCACGCCCGCTCGGTGCAGGTCATCCTGCATGCCGACCACTCGCTGGAAGTCAGCGACGATGGCCGGGGCATGCCGGTCGACATCCACCCCGAAGAGGGCGTCTCGGGTGTCGAACTGATCCTCACCAAACTGCACGCCGGTGGCAAGTTCTCGAACAAGAACTACCAGTTCTCCGGTGGTCTGCACGGCGTTGGTATCTCGGTGGTCAACGCCTTGTCGACCCAGGTTCGGGTGCGGGTCAAGCGTGACGGCAACGAATACCAGATGACCTTCGCCGACGGCTACAAGGCCACCGAGCTGGAAGTGATCGGTACGGTCGGCAAGCGCAACACCGGTACCAGCGTGTATTTCAGCCCTGATCCGAAGTACTTCGACTCGCCGAAGTTTTCCATCAGCCGCCTCAAGCATGTGCTCAAGGCCAAGGCCGTACTGTGCCCGGGCTTGTCGATCAGCTTCGAAGACAAGGCCAGCGGCGAGAAAGTCGAGTGGCACTACGAAGACGGCCTGCGCTCGTACCTGGTCGATTCGGTCAGCGACTTCCTGCGGCTGCCCGACGAGCCGTTCTGCGGCAGCCTGGCCGGTAACAAGGAAGCGGTCGACTGGGCCCTGCTGTGGTTGCCCGAGGGCGGCGACAGCGTGCAGGAAAGCTACGTCAACCTGATCCCGACGGCGCAAGGGGGTACCCACGTAAACGGCCTGCGCCAGGGCCTGCTGGATGCCATGCGCGAGTTCTGCGAGTTCCGCAACCTGCTGCCGCGTGGGGTCAAGCTGGCGCCGGAAGACATCTGGGAGCGGATCAGCTTCGTCCTGTCGATGAAGATGCAGGAGCCGCAGTTCTCCGGCCAGACCAAAGAGCGCCTGTCCTCGCGCGAGGCGGCGGCGTTCGTCTCCGGCGTGGTCAAGGATGCCTTCAGCCTGTGGCTCAACGCGCACCCTGAACTGGGTATGCAGCTGGCGGAGCTTGCCATCAGCAACGCGGGTCGCCGCCTCAAGGCGAGCAAGAAGGTCGAGCGCAAGCGCATTACCCAGGGCCCGGCACTGCCCGGCAAGCTGGCCGACTGCGCTGGCCAGGACCCGATGCGCTCCGAGCTGTTCCTGGTCGAGGGTGACTCCGCCGGCGGTTCGGCGAAGCAGGCGCGAGACAAGGAATTCCAGGCCATCCTGCCGCTGCGCGGGAAGATCCTCAATACCTGGGAAGTCGACGGCGGCGAAGTGCTGGCCAGCCAGGAAGTGCACAACATCGCCGTGGCCATCGGTGTCGATCCGGGTGCCACCGACCTGTCGCAGCTGCGCTACGGCAAGATCTGCATCCTCGCCGACGCCGACTCCGACGGCCTGCACATCGCCACCTTGCTCTGCGCCCTGTTCGTGCAGCACTTCCGGCCGTTGGTCGAGGCGGGCAACGTCTACGTCGCCATGCCGCCGCTGTACCGCATCGACCTGGGCAAGGAGATCTACTACGCCCTCGACGAAGCGGAGCGTGACGGCATTCTTGACCGTTTGGTCGCCGAGAAAAAACGTGGCAAGCCGCAGGTCACCCGCTTCAAGGGCCTGGGTGAGATGAACCCGCCGCAGTTGCGCGAAACCACCATGGACCCGAACACCCGGCGCCTGGTGCAGTTGACTCTGGATGACGTCGAGGCCACCTGCGAGCTGATGGACAAGCTGCTGGCGAAGAAGCGCGCCGGTGATCGCAAGAGCTGGCTGGAAACCAAAGGCAACCTGGCTGAGGTCATGGTTTGATTGTTCGGTTGCTTGCCGCAGTACTGGCCCTGGTCGCTTTGCCGAGTCTGGCGAGCGACTGGCCGGAGCTGAAGCTGAGCAGCGAGCACGCCATTGACGGTATGCCCAGCGGCAACCTCTCGGGCCTGGCGATGTGCCGTGGCGCGCTCTGGGGTGTATCCGACCGCGATGACGACCGGATCTACCGCTTCGAACAGCGCGATGGCGCCTGGCAGGCCGAAGCGATGCCCTTCAGCGCGCCGCCGGTGCCTGACAGTGGCTTGCCATTAGGCTTGAAGGTGCGCAGTTGGGCGGTCGCCGCAGTGCGCGGTGGTGAATTGGACTTTGAAAGTATCAGCTGCGATCAGGCGGGTAACTTCTACTTGGTCAGCGAATCCCATGCGGCGGTGCTGCAGCTGCCGCTGCAAGGTGAGCCGAACTGGTTGAAGATCGACCCGTTGATGGTTGGCCGGGCGCGTGCCAGCGGCATGCTGCTGCGCTTCAATGGCTTGTTCGAGGGGGTGGTGATCAACCCGGCGGGCGATCGTCTATGGCTGGCCGCCGAACGGGAACGGCGCGGCCTGGTTGCCTTGCAACGCCAGCAGTCGCTGTGGACCTGCGTGCGCAGCTGTGTGCTGTTCAGCGAGGCTGGGGTCGAGATGCAGCCGCCGCAAGTGGACAAGCCGCGGCCGGTGTCGCGCGATTTTGCCGACCTGGCGCTGTATGCCGGCAAGCTGTTTACCCTGGAGCGTAATGCCTACCGGGTATGCCGGCGCGACGTGGACAGCGGCGCCGTCGAGCGCTGCTGGTCGTTTGCCGCCGATGCGCTGACCGAGGCGCGCCGCTATGACCAGCTGTTTGGCGTCGCCGAAGCCTTGATCATCGCTGATCAGGGCGCCTGGATTGGCGTGGACAACAACAACGGCGCCCGCGGCGATGGCGAAGTACGGCCGGTCGTCTGGCGCTTTGCTGCGCCACAAGGCGGCTGGAGTGGCAAACCATGAGCCAGCCGGCCGGCAAGCGCGCGGGCAGGGTGCTGATGATTCTCGCCTGGGCGGCGGCGATGTTTCTTGCCACGCGTTTTTTTGGCGCCTGGGAGGATCAGCAGCGCAACCCCAATGCGCAACCCGAGTCGGCCCATGGCGATGGTTTCATCGAAGTTCGCTTGCTGAGCAATGGTCAGGGCCACTTCGTCGCCGACGGCGCAATCAACGGCCAGACCGTGCACTTCATGCTCGACACCGGCGCGACCGATGTCGCCATCCCCGAGTCGCTGGCCAAAGGCCTTGAGCTGCAACGCGGTGCGCCTGTGCTGGTGAGTACCGCCAATGGCCGCACTGAAGGCTACCGGACCCGTCTGGACAGCCTGCAACTGGGTGATATCCGCCTGCAGGGCGTACGCGCCCTGGTGGTGCCCGGCCTTGACGGCACAACCGTGCTGCTCGGCATGAGCGCCCTCAAACAACTTGAATTTACCCAGCGCGGCGGCAGCATGCTGTTGCGCCAGAACCTGAAATGACGAGGCCCGCATGAGCGACTCACTGGAACTCAGTCTCGACGGCGTCGAGCGCCGTTCCCTGGCTGACTTCACCGAACAGGCCTACCTCAACTACTCCATGTACGTGATCATGGACCGCGCCCTGCCGCATATCGGCGACGGCCTCAAGCCTGTGCAGCGGCGCATTGTCTATGCCATGAGCGAGTTGGGTCTGGATGCCGATTCCAAGCACAAGAAGTCGGCGCGTACCGTCGGCGACGTGCTCGGCAAGTTCCACCCGCACGGCGACTCGGCCTGCTATGAAGCCATGGTGCTGATGGCGCAGCCGTTCAGCTACCGCTATACCCTGGTCGACGGCCAGGGCAACTGGGGTGCGCCGGACGATCCGAAGTCGTTCGCGGCCATGCGTTATACCGAGGCGCGCCTGTCGCGCTACTCCGAAGTGCTGCTCGACGAAGTCGGCCAGGGCACGGTCGACTGGGTGCCCAACTTCGACGGCACTCTGCAGGAGCCGTCGGTTCTGCCGGCGCGGCTGCCGAATATCCTCCTCAACGGCACCACCGGTATTGCTGTGGGCATGGCCACCGATGTGCCGCCGCACAACCTGCGCGAAGTCGCCAGCGCCTGTGTGCGCCTGCTCGACGAGCCGAAAGCGACCATCGAGCAGCTGTGCGAGCACATTCAAGGCCCGGACTATCCGACCGAAGCCGAGATCATCACGCCGCGTGCCGACATCTTGAAGATGTACGAGAGCGGCAAAGGCTCGATCCGCATGCGTGCGGTGTACCGCGTCGAGGATGGCGACATTGTCGTCACCGCCTTGCCGCACCAGGTTTCCGGGGCCAAGGTGCTCGAGCAGATCGCTGCGCAGATGCAGGCCAAGAAGCTGCCAATGGTGGCTGACCTGCGCGACGAGTCCGATCATGAGAACCCATGCCGAATCGTGATCATCCCGCGCTCCAATCGGGTCGATGCCGACGAGCTGATGCAGCACCTGTTCGCCACCACTGATCTGGAAAGCAGCTACCGGGTCAACGTCAACATCATCGGCCTCGATGGCCGGCCGCAACTGAAAAACCTGCGGCTGTTGCTGCAGGAATGGTTGCAGTTCCGCGTCGGCACCGTGCGCCGGCGCCTGCAGCACCGCCTGGACAAGGTCGAGCGGCGCCTGCACCTGTTGGACGGCTTGCTCACGGCGTTTCTCAACCTGGATGAAGTTATCCACATCATCCGTACCGAAGAGCACCCCAAGCAGGCGCTGATTGCCCGCTTCGAGCTGACCGAGATCCAGGCCGAATATATCCTCGAGACCCGCTTGCGTCAGCTGGCTCGCCTGGAAGAAATGAAAATCCGCGGTGAGCAGGACGAACTGCTTAAAGAGCAGGCCAAGCTGCAAGCCCTGCTGGGTAGCGACGCCAAGCTGAAAAAGCTGGTGCGCAGCGAGCTGATCAAAGATGCCGAGAAGTATGGCGACGACCGTCGCTCGCCAATTGTCGAGCGCAGCGAAGCCAAGGCACTCTCGGAAAACGAGCTGATGCCGACCGAGCCGGTCACCGTGGTGCTTTCGGAAAAAGGCTGGGTGCGTTGCGCCAAGGGCCATGACATCGATGCCACCGGGCTTTCCTACAAGGCCGGTGACGGCTTCAAGGCCGCTGCGGCGGGGCGCTCCAACCAGTTTGCCGTGCTGATCGACTCCACCGGGCGCAGTTATTCGGTGGCCGCACATACGTTGCCCTCGGCCCGTGGCCAGGGCGAGCCGCTGACCGGGCGGCTGACACCGCCGCCGGGGGCGACCTTCGAGTGCGTGCTGCTGCCCGAGGACGACGCCCTGTATGTGGTGGCCTCCGACGCGGGTTACGGCTTCGTGGTCAAGGGCGAAGACCTGCAGGCCAAGAACAAGGCCGGCAAGGGTTTGCTCAGCCTGCCCAACGGTGCCAAGGTGATCCCGCCGCGGCCGGTGAGCAACCGCGAGCAGGACTGGCTGGCAGCGGTGACCACCGAAGGCCGCTTGCTGGTGTTCAAGGTCGCCGACCTGCCGCAGCTGGGCAAGGGCAAGGGCAACAAGATCATTGGCGTACCGGGCGACCGGGTTGCCAGTCGCGAGGAGTACGTCACCGACCTGGCCGTCATCAGCGAGGGTTCGACCCTTGTATTGCAGGCTGGCAAGCGTACCCTGTCGCTCAAACCAGATGATCTGGAGCACTACAAGGGCGAACGCGGTCGGCGAGGCAGCAAGCTGCCCCGCGGCTTCCAGCGCGTCGATGGGCTGCTGGTGGAAGCTTCGAGCTAACCAGGCGAGTCGTCTGAACCGGCACTTTCGGCGTTGTTCGCGGCGGAACTACTGGAGTCGGACGACCTTTTCGCGGATGATAGTCGCTCGCGGCGCCGGCGTGGCCGAGCGCCCCAAAGACTCTACATGTGTATCACTGCGGTGTGCCGAATGGCTGCCACCTGGATGGGATGATGAAATTTCCGCGCTTTCCATTTGCGCTGTTGATGACCGGCCTGCTGGGCCTGGGCGGGTGCAGTGTGCACCAGCCGGTTGCCCTGTATCAGCTGGACAGTGGTGAACCTGGCCAGCCTTCGCAGAGTGCCGGTATGGCTGTGGTGCTTGGCCCGGTTTCGGTGGCTGACTACCTGCAGCGCGAGACCTTTTTGCAGCGCCAGGCAGACGGCAGCCTGACTTCGGCGACGGACGGTCGTTGGGCGGGCAGCCTGTCTTCGGATATTGACCAGCTGCTGGTGCGCCAGCTGGCCTGGCGCCTGGACAGCCAACGGGTGGTGCTGGCGCCGGCGAGCAGTGGTTTTGCGCCGGACGTGCAGGTGCTGCTGTCGATCACTCGGCTGGATTCGGGCAAGGATCAGCCGGCCATTCTGGATGCACAGTGGCGCCTGCTGGATCGCCGCGGCAACGTGCGTGACAACCGCATAGTGCACCTTGAGCAACCGCATGAGGGCAGCGAGTCTTCCCAGGTGCAGGCGCAAGGGCAGTTGTTGCAGAAGCTGGCCGAGCAGTTGAGCAACGCGGTCAAGCCGCTGGCCAATCAGCCGGCCCTGGCTGAAGAAACCCGCAAGAAGCCGGCGGCGCCAGTGCAGGTCAAGAAGACCCCAGAGAAGTCGAAGATCCCGATTGCTTCGCCGGTGCGTACCGATATGGAAGTGTTCAGGTTCTGAGTTTGAATTGAGGCGCTTGCAAAGGCCGCCCCTGCAGAAATCTGTGGGGGCGGCCTTTTTGTTTATGCGGGTTGTGGGAGCGGGTTCACCCGCTCCCACAGGGTGGACCAATCCTCAGGCCCGGCGCTCGTGCATGCGCGCCAGTTGCCGCTCCAGCATCGACGGGTACGGCTCCATCAACCGCTCGACACAGCATGCACCCTCAGGGCTGGCAATCGGGCGGATGCGGGCGCGTTGGCGGACCAGCGCATCATCGGTGATCTTGCGCTCGACCAACAGCAGGTTGCGGCTGTGCTGCGACAGGGCCAGGGCATCCTGGGCTTTTTCGGTCATCAGCAGATCGACCTGCTCGAGTCCTTGCAGGTCATCACCCACGGTCAGCCCCAGTTGCAGCTGCAAGGTGATGCCGCTATCGGCCACTTCGATCTGCAGGGCATGGCCCAGGGCGCGCAGCAGCTCGCCGCAGCAGATGGCATTGGTCAGGTAGTCTTCACCCGTCTCGCGGCTGTGGAACAGCAGCAGGGTGCTGCCGTCGGTCAGGGTGAAGGTTTCACCTTCATACAGCGAAGCAGCCTGCTCGAGGCAGTCGCGATAACGCTCGAGCAGCTCGGTCAGGCGCGTGCGCGGCAGGCGGCGCAGTTGCTCCTGCGAACCCAGCTGTACGGCCAGTACGGCGCTGTACTGCGGTTCGGTCGAGACGGGCGCGGCCACAACCGGCTTGGCGCTGCTTTGCTCGACGTCGATCAGGCCGGCAAAGGCTTCATCGTCTTCCTCATCCTGCTGGGCAATAGCCCGGCTGCGGGCAGCGACACTGGTGGTTGCCGGGGCGTGATCAAGGTCGGCGAAGTCATGCTCGTCGTCGTGCTCTTCCTCTTCTTCCGGCTCAGGCGGCGGCGGTGGCGCGAGGCGGGCATGCAACTGACGGGCAAGGTCGCCGATCTCGTCCTGACGATCGATGGCCGGGGTGTACGGGTGCGGATCACGCAGCCAGACCCGCAGCTGCAGCAGCGGCGTGGAGATGTAGCGGCCCAGGCGCAGGCTCAGGGTCAGGGCCAAGACCAGCAGGATCCCCGCCAGAATACCCATGCTCTGCAAGCTGATCAGCATCGGTTGCTGGAACTCGCTCATGTCCAGGCTGATGCGCAGTTGCCCGGCGGTCACGTCCTGAAAGGTGATCTTGGTCTGGTACAGGCCTTCGGCTTCACCCAGCAGGGTGTTTTTCGGGCGCTGACCGGCCTCGGCGAGGATGCGGTTGTCGACGCTGTAGATGGCGGCGTGGGCCACCAGCGGGTTCTTCACCAGATTGCCCAGCAGCACGTTGAGGCTGAGGATGTCGTTGGACACCAGCAGTTCGGTCGCCGAGGTGGCCGTCTGGATGGTCAGGCTCTGCCCCAGGGCGTCCGCCTGCTCATGCATGGCCTGCTTGAACTGCAGGCCCATCACGCAGGCATAGATCACCAGCGCCATGGCCACCAGGAAAATATTGGTGCTGGCGATACGCAATGCCAAGGGTACGCGGCGTTGGCGCAGAGCATGGAACAGCATCAGGAAGAAGTTATCGGATTTAACTGGCGTGGGCCGGTTCACAGAGCGCGGCTCTTTATGACGAGAAAGTGCTGCGCAGTATAGCGACCCGGCATTTGTCGGCAAAGTGCAAGTGGCGCCCGATAGTCACCGAAAGTCGGTAGAATGCGCATTTTTCATCGAAGTCGGAGCCAGGTTGTGCGCGAAATCGTTCTGATCAACATCACCGGTGAAGACCGCCCAGGTCTCACTGCCGCCATCACCGGCGTCCTGCTCCAGGGCGGTGTGAACATTCTCGACATCGGCCTGGCCGTGATGCACGGCACTTTGTCGTTCGGCATCCTCGTCGATATCCCGGATAACGAAGTCGCCACGCAGTTGCTGCACAGCGTGCAGAGCAAGGCCCACGAGCTCAATCTGCAGGCACGCTACACACCGATTTCCGAGGCTGACTACCAGCACTGGGCCGATGGCCAGGGCGACGCCCGGCAGATTGTCACCTTGCTCAGCCGCAAGGTCACCCCCGAGCAGCTGCAGCGGGTCAGTGCGATCATCAGCCAGTATGGCCTGACCATCGAGCGCATCGAACGCCTGTCGGCGCGGGTGGCGCTGAACGCCGACAGCGAGCACGGCAAAGCGTGTCTGGAGATTTCTGTGCGCGGCGAGCCGAGTGATGCTCAGGCCCTGCGTGCCGCGTTCTTCACGTTGTCTGAAGAGCTGGCCGTGGATATCGCCTTCCAGAAGGATGACCTGTTCCGCCGCAACCGCCGGCTGGCGGTGTTCGACATGGATTCGACGCTGATCGAAGCCGAAGTCATCGACGAGCTGGCCAAGGCCGCCGGCGTCGGCGAGCAGGTTTCCGCCATTACCGAGCGGGCCATGCGCGGCGAGCTGGATTTTCGCGCCAGCTTCAAGGAGCGCATGGCGTTGCTCAAAGGCCTGGACGTTAAGGTACTGGACGAGATCGGCGCATCGCTGCGCTTGACCGAGGGCGCCGAAAACCTGTTCGCCGAGCTCAAGCGCCTGGGTTACAAGACCGCCATCCTGTCCGGTGGCTTTACCTACTTCGCCAAGCAGGTACAGGCGCGGCTGGGTATCGACTATGTATTCGCCAACGAACTGGAAGTGGTCGACGGCAAGGTCACAGGCGTGGCCATCGAGCCAATTGTCGATGCCCAGCGTAAAGCTGACCTGTTGCAGGAGCTGGCCAGCAAGGAAGGCCTGCAACTGGCACAGACCATCGCTGTAGGCGACGGCGCCAACGATCTGCCCATGCTGTCGCTGGCAGGGCTGGGCGTGGCCTTCCGCGCCAAACCACTGGTGCGCCAGTCGGCCAAACAGGCGATCTCGACCCTTGGTCTGGATGGTGTGCTGTATCTGCTCGGCTTGCGCGACCGCGACGCTCGCGGCTGATCTGAGGCTGTAAGGGGCCGCTTTTGCGGCTCCGACAAACTAAAAGGCCCCGCATGGTTTGCGCCATGCGGGGCCTTTTATTAGGCGGCGGATCAGACTGCGGTCGGCACTGCCAGCAGTTCACCCATGCGCACGGCAGAGCCGGCACCGAGGCTTTCAGCCCACTTCACCTGCTCCGGGCCAAACAGCACGATGGCAGTGGAGCCCAGCTTGAAACGGCCCAGTTCGGCGCCTTTTTCCAGGTGGATCGGTGTGCGGCTGGCTTCGTCGTAGCGGAAGGTCTTCAGCTCACGCTTGGGCGGCGTGACCAGCCCGGCCCAGACGGTTTCGATCGAAGCCACGATCATCGCCCCGACCAGCACCACGGCCATCGGCCCGCGCTCGGTATCGAACAGGCAGACCACGCGCTCGTTGCGGGCAAACAGCTCCGGTACGTTTTCGGCAGTGGTCTGGTTGACCGAGAACAGCCGGCCTGGCACGTAGACCATCTCGCGCAGGGTGCCGGCCAGCGGCATGTGCACGCGGTGGTAGTCCTTCGGCGACAGGTAGATGGTGGCGAACTCGCCGCCCATGAACGGTGCGGCCAGCGCCGGATCGCCGCCGAGCAGCTCCAGCGCGCTGTAACCATGGCCCTTGGCCTGGAAGATGCGGCCGTGCTCGATCGGGCCGAGTTGGCTGACGGCGCCATCGGCCGGGCACAGAATGGCCCCTGGAGTTTCATCCAGCGGGCGCGCACCTGGCTTCAGGGCGCGGGTGAAGAAGGCGTTGAAGTGCTCAAAGGCGCTGAGGTCTTCGACCAGTGCTTCGGACATGTCGACCTGATAACGCTTGGCGAACCAGGCGGTGAAGGCATTCTTGAACCAGCGTGCGCGGCACTCGGCAACGCAACCGGCCAGGCGTGACAGCAGATGGTGCGGCAGCAGGTACTGACTGATGATGAACAAACGCGATTTCATTGAATTTCCTTAAACCTCTACGGGCGTGTCCGGATGGTTGCCCCATTCGCCCCACGAGCCGGCGTACGCCTTGACCCGGGGGTAGCCGAGGGACTTGGCCACCAGATAGGTAAAGCCTGAACGGTGATGGGTCTGGCAATGGGTGATCACTTCCTTGTCGGGGGTGATACCCAGATTTTGCAGGATCTCGGCCATGTCCTTGCGGATGCGCAGGTGGTCATTCATGTCCATGCCTGCTGTCCACTCAAAGTTGACGGCGCCGGGGATGTGCCCGCCTTTGGCCGCGAGCACTTTCTCGCCCCGGTATTCACCCGGCGCGCGAGCGTCCCAGATGGCCAGGTCGGCAGCGCCGAGGCGGCTCTGCAGGTATTCGCGGGTGGCGGTCGGCTCGTCTTTTATGGTCAGGCTGACCGAGCCGGTGGCGCTGGCGGGCGTCTCGGTCGACAGCTGATCAGCCGGCCAGGCCTGGATACCACCGTTGAGGTAGTGATACTGCGCATGACCGATGACATCCAGCAGCCAGATGAAACGCCCGGCCCAGCCACCGCCTTCGTCGTCGTAAACCACATAGACGGCATCGTCACGATGGCCGAGTTCGGCGAACAGCTTTTCCAGGTCGGCGCGCGCCGGCAGTAGCCCAGGCGCCGGCGGTTGGCCCAGCTGGGTACGCTTGGGGTCGACGAAGCGCGCACCGGGTACGTGGCCACTGCCATAGCGGTTGGCGCTGGTCAGGTCGACCACGATCAGCGCGGGCGAGCCCAGGCGTGGCAACAGGTCTTGCGCTTCGATAACCAGCGGCAAGCCGGAAAAATCAGTCATCCACAGTCTCCAGGTGGAACGCGAGGGGGCGATTGTAGCGTAAGGCTCAGCTACTGCGGGTGGCGAAGGTAGCCAGAGCGCGCTCGATACACTGCGCGGTCTTGCCCAGTGCCTGCACGCTGACGTCGGCCAGCGGGCGGCCCGCCTGATCGGCAAGCAGCAGCATGATTACCTGGCCATTGACCGCCAGCGAGCGCAGCAGCAGGTGCTCGCTGGGGAACAGGGCATTGATCGGCGCTGGCAGCAGGGCGGCGAACTGGGCGTGGTTGTCCGGCGTCAGGCGCAATTGCCCGGCCTGACTGGTCAAGCGTTGTAACAGTTTGTTCTGTTTGACTGCCAGGTTCAGTGCAGCTGCTTCCTTGGGCAGGCCAGCAGTCTGCTGCACGCGCAAGGCATCAGTGGCCTTGTCGTAGGTCAGCAGCAGTACCCGCTGCATGCCGCAGGCGAGCAGTGCATCGCGGGCGTGGGTAGCCAGGTGCACGGCATTGCTGAAGCGGCTGGGCTGGGCCAGCATTTCGGCGCACAGCGAGCGCCAGCGCTCCAGGTTTTCTGCAGGCGGCGGCGGTGGTGTGAGCATGTCCGGGTGCGGACGGCGCTGCTGCCATGGCCAGATCAACGCTTCGGCCGGGTGGAACAGGGCGTGGCGGGCGTGATGGCGGGCACTCGCTGCGGCTTGCTGGTGAACCTGCTGCTGGACGTCGTCCAGCGAGGTCTGCAAATACAGCGCGGTCAGCAGTTGCCAGCGCAGCAGGTGCGGGTTGTCCCAGCCGACTTGCGCCGCCAGTGCTAGGCCGTTGGCCAGCAATACGGTGTTGGCCGGTTGGTTGAACCAGCGGCGCAGGCCTGGTTCTTCATCCAGCCGATGCTGCTGCTCGAGGCTGTCCGTCTCGCGGGCAATGTTGAATACCTGAGCCAATTGTTCGCGTTCGCTGGTAAGCAGGCGGTAGCCCTGGGTTACCCACTCCGGCAGGCGCCAGTGCAGGGCGACCGCCTGGCACAGCTCCATCAGGCGTACGCCAAACAGCTCGATCTCGACCTCGGCAGCGTTTTCGCCCTTGTGGATAACCCGCAGCTCCCAGGTGTCGAGCAGCTTGGGGTAGGTCACGGCCATCGGCCACAGCGGCGACAGGAACAGCAGGCTGCCCCAGTGAATCTCCTGCCACAGCCGCGCCAGGCGGCTGGCGAACAGGCCACTGGCCTGCTGCGCGGCATGCTGGCTGATCAACAGAAACTGGCGCAGTACCGGCGGGATGTCATCGCCGGGCAAGGCCGGCAGGCGCGCCAGCAGCTGTGCGCTGCGCTCAAGTCCGAGGCGATTGAGGGCAACTTCGAGGCTCTCGGCCGGCTCGGCCTGGCTGGCGTTGGCCGAGTGATTGGCCTCACGCATGACCGACAGCACCAAGGCGGGGCTGTCCTGCATCAGTTCGGCGATGTCGCGCAATGACCGACGGTTGTCATTGATGGCCGCCATTACCCGGTCGTGGCTTTCCTTGGGCACGGGCAGGCGCACGTCATCCAGCAGTTTTATCCAGCGGTCTAAAGTGCGTGGCGTCTGACTTGGTACCTTGGTTTCAATTGGCATTTTGACATCAGTCCGAACTGGCTTTTCACTTGGAGTGGCTATAGTCTGGCGCAGTTCTGCCGATAAGTAGAAGAAGAGTTTTCAAGCTCCCGTCCCCGACCCTGACCTCGACTTCAAGTGCTTTGAACCTATGGCTAAAATTATCGGCATCATCGTCGTCTTCGCGAGCGTGATCGCAGGCTACGTGCTTTCCCACGGCAAGATTGCGGCGCTGATCCAGCCGTTCGAAGTGCTCATCATTGGCGGGGCTGCGTTTGGCGCGTTCCTGCAGGCCAACCCTGGCTACATGACCATGCACGTGATCAAGAAGTCGATGAAGATGTTCGGCTCACGTTTCACCCATACCTTCTACCTGGAGGTGTTGGGCCTGGTCTACGAGATCCTCAACAAGAGCCGCCGCGAAGGCATGATGGCGATCGAAGGCGATATCGAAGACGCCTCGGCCAGCCCGATCTTCGCCAAGTACCCGGCAGTGCTGGGTGATGAGCGCATGACTGCGTTCATCTGCGACTACCTGCGCATCATGTCCACCGGCAACATGGCTCCGCACGAGCTCGAAGGCCTGTTCGACATGGAGCTGCTGAGCCTCAAGGAAGAACTCGACCACCCTTCGCACGCGGTCACCGGGATCGCCGACGGCATGCCTGGCTTCGGTATCGTTGCGGCGGTACTGGGTATCGTCGTCACCATGGCCTCGTTGGGTGAGGGCGACCAGGCTGCCATCGGCATGCACGTAGGTGCGGCGCTGGTGGGTACCTTCTTCGGTATTCTTGCTGCGTACGGTTTCTTCGGCCCACTGGCTACCTGCCTGGCTCACGATGCCAAGGAAGAGGTCAATCTGTACGAGTCGATCAAGGCGTCGCTGGTGGCTTCGGCCTCGGGCATGCCGCCGTCACTGGCCGTGGAATTCGGGCGCAAGGTGCTGTACCCCAAGCACCGTCCGAGCTTCGCCGAGCTGGAACAAGCAGTTCGCGGTCGCTGATTCATGGAAAACAATCAGCCGATAATCATCAAGCGCGTCAAGCGCTTTGGCGGCGGTCACCATGGCGGCGCCTGGAAGATCGCCTTTGCCGACTTCGCGACGGCGATGATGGCGTTCTTCCTGGTGCTGTGGCTGATGTCGACGGCCACCCCAGAGCAGAAGATCGCCATCGCCGGCTACTTCAAGGACCCGATCGGCTTCTCCGAAAGCGGTACGCCGTATGTGATTGACCTGGGTGGCTCGCCGGAGCTGGCGCCGGACAAGACCATCAACCCTGAGGTGAAGTCCGAGCCGACTCCCGACACCAGCGTGCAGCTGGACAAGGATCAGGTCGAGACCATGGCCGAGCAGGTTGAAAAGGAACGCCTGAACCTGCTCTTGCAGGAGCTGCAGAACAAGGTCGAAGAAAACCCGCAACTGCAGAAGTTCAAGGATCAGATCCTGTTCGAGATCACCCAGGACGGCCTGCGTATCCAGATCATGGATGCCGAGAACCGGCCGATGTTCGATATCGGCAGCGCGCGTTTGCAGCCGTACTTCGAGGACATTCTGCTGGCCATGGCCGACACCATCAAGGCGGTGCCGAACAAGATCAGCGTCAGCGGCCACACCGATGCCAAGGCCTATGCCGGTAGCGGTGACTACGGCAACTGGGAGCTGTCGGCCAACCGTGCCAACGCTGCGCGACGTGCGCTGGTGGCGGGTGGCTATCCGGATGATCAGGTGGCGCGGGTGGTGGGTTATGCCTCGTCGTCGCTGTTCGATCGCAAGAACCCGTTCAACCCGGTCAACCGGCGCATCGATATCATCGTTCTGACCAAGAAGGCCCAGCGCAATATCGAGGGCGAGCAGGGCACTCCGGATGCACCGCCGGCATCTGACGCACCCGCGGCGCCAGGCTCGGCAGCGCCAGGTGTAGCAGCGCCCGCTGGTGCCGGCGAGGCGCCGATGCAGCCGCGTGAGCTACGGCAGAAGCTCAATATCTTCGAGGACGGTACCTTGAAGATGGACGAGCCGAAGGAATAACCGCCTGCGGCACAGCAAAAAAGGGCCGCAATGCGGTAATGCCAGTCAGTTAGGCCGATTGGGGCTGCAAAGCAGCCCCGACTTACCTGCCCCAGCTGTTAATAGCTGTCTTCGGTCAGGCTGGCGATGATCGAGCGGTAGCTGTGCATACGCTGTGGCTTGATCCGGCCTTCGTCCAGCGCTTTAAGCAAGGCGCAGCCTGGCTCGCGGTCGTGCTTGCAGTCGCGAAAGCGACAGGTGCCGAACAGTTCGCTGAACTCGATGAAGCCGGCTTCGACATCATCGCGGCTGACGTGCACCAGGCCGAATTCACGAATACCGGGGGAGTCGATCAGGTCACCGCCGTTGGGGAAGTGATAAAGCCGCGCCGTGGTGGTGGTATGGGTACCCTGGCCAGACCACTCGGACAGATCACCCACCCGCGTGTGCGCCTGCGGCAGCAGGCTGTTGACCAGCGACGACTTGCCGACACCGGACTGGCCGACAAATACGCTGACGTGGCCATCGAGCATTTTTTGCAGCTGCTGCATGCCGTCGCCGTGGTGCGCCGACACCTCCAGCAGGGGGTAGCCCAGGTCGCGGTAGACCTCGAGCAAGGCATTCAGCGCCGGTGCGTTTTGCTCGTTGATCAGGTCGGCCTTGTTCAGCAACAGCAACGGGCGAATGCCGGCGTGCTCGGCGGCGACCAGGTAGCGGTCGATCAGGTTGGCGTGGGGCTCAGGGGCGGGGGCAAAGACGATCACGATCAGATCGACGTTGGCGGCTACCGGCTTGAGCACGCCCTGGTTGTTGGGGCGGGTCAGCTCGGTCGAGCGCGGTAGTTGCGCGACGATGACGCCGATGCCCTGGTTGCCTGCTCGCCATACCACGCGGTCACCGGTGACCAGTGCAGGCAGGTTGGCGCGCAGGTGGCAGCGGAAGATCTGGCCAACTGTGTCGCCGTCCTGGGCTTCGACTTCGACTTGGACGCCAAAGTGGGCGATGACCAGGCCGAATTGCTCGGGTCCGAGGTCGCCGCCTTCCAGTTCCTGCAAGACGTGCTGCTCGCGTTTGGCGGCGCGTTCGGCGCGTTCGCCCTGGATTTTTTCGATGCGCCAGTTTTGGCGGCGGTTGAGCTGGCGTTTGGCCATGAATGTTCCGTGGTGGCTTGCGGTTGGAAAACGGCTGACAGTTTAGCATGCTCCTGTTGTGGCCTATTCGTTAACCTTGGTTGGGGCGGTGCCTGTGGAATCGTTGAACACAGTGAATTAGCGAGCAAAGCCAATTACCCGGTCGGGCCACTAAGCTACTATGACGGCCTATCTCAGGAGCCTTTCATGGACAACACACAGAACCTGATCTGGATCGATCTGGAAATGACCGGTCTGGATCCGGACAGCGACGTCATCATCGAGATGGCGACCATCGTTACCGACAGCAACCTCAACACCCTGGCCGAAGGCCCGGTGATCGCCATTCACCACAGCGATGAAATGCTGGCGCGCATGGATGAGTGGAACACCCGAACCCACGGCGGCTCGGGCTTGACCCAGCGTGTGCGTGACAGCCGTATCAGCATGGCCGAAGCCGAGGCCCAGACCATCGCGTTTCTGCAGCAGTGGGTGCCGAAGGGCAAGTCGCCGATCTGCGGCAACAGCATCTGCCAGGACCGGCGCTTCCTGTACCGCCACATGAAGTCGCTGGAAAGCTACTTCCACTACCGCAACCTCGACGTTTCTACCCTCAAGGAACTGGCTGCACGCTGGGCCCCTGAGGTGCGCGACAGCTTCCAGAAGGGTGGCACCCACCTGGCGCTGGACGATATTCGCGAGTCGATTGCAGAACTGCGCCACTACCGCGAACACTTCATCAAGTTTTAAGCGTGCTGCGCCGGCTGACGATAGTCGGTGCGCCCCCTTCTGGTGCGGGGTGCAACTGGGTAGACTGCGCGCCTTTCTCGCACGGACTCGCACCATGTTGCTGATGCTCTACCTCGTCGCTATCACCGCCGAAGCCATGACCGGGGCCTTGTCCGCCGGCCGTCGCGGCATGGACTGGTTCGGTGTGGTGCTGATCGCCTGCGTGACGGCGCTGGGTGGTGGCTCGGTGCGCGACGTGCTGCTGGGGCACTATCCGCTGACCTGGGTGAAACACCCCGAGTACCTGGTGCTGACCAGCTTTGCCGCACTGCTGACGATCTTTATCGCGCCACTGATGCGCCATCTGCGCTCGCTGTTTCTGGTGCTCGATGCGCTGGGGCTGGTGGCGTTTACCCTGATTGGCTGCATGACTGCGCTGGAGATGGGCCAAGGCCTGCTGGTGGCGTCGATCAGTGGGGTGATCACCGGGGTCTTCGGCGGGATTCTGCGCGATATCTTCTGCAACGACATCCCGCTGGTGTTTCGCCGCGAGCTGTATGCCAGCGTGTCGTTTGCGGCGGCGTGGTTCTATCTGGGCTGCGTGCACTTCAATCTGCCGGCCGAGCAGGCCACGCTGCTGACTCTGTTTGGTGGTTTTCTGGTGCGTTTGCTGGCGATCCGCTTTCACTGGGAAATGCCCAAGTTTCACTATAACGACCAGCAGTAGTCACTCAGCTCGCTGGCTGCGCCTGCCGTTCTGCGTGCTGGGCCAGCGCCCACTCGACATGCTCGCGGACCAGTTCGGACGGGTGCTCGCGGCGTGCCTGCAGCGCCTCCAGCACCGGAATGGTCGACGGTGCGTTGCCCAGCCCGACGGCCAGATTGCGTAGCCAGCGTTCGTAGCCGGCGCGGCGCAGCGGCGAGCCTTCGGTATTGCCCAGAAAGGTCGCCTCATCCCACATGAACAGTTCGGCCAGGCCGGCATTGTCCAGGCCGTGACGCGGCTTGAAGTCGTTTTCCTGGGTGGGGCGGGCGAAGCGGTTCCACGGGCAGACGATCTGGCAGTCATCGCAGCCAAACACCCGATTGCCGATCATCGCGCGCAGCTCGACCGGGATCGCCTGCTTCAGCTCGATGGTCAGGTAAGAAATGCAGCGCCGTGCGTCGAGTACATACGGGCCGACGAAGGCATTGGTCGGGCACACGTCCAGGCACGCCTGACAGCGGCCGCAGTGCTCGCTGGTCTGGGCTTCATCCACCGGCAGCGGCAGGTCGACGAACAACTCAGCCAGAAAGAAGTAGCTGCCGGCCTTGCGGTTGAGCAGCAGGGTGTTCTTGCCGATCCAGCCCAGCCCGGCCTCCTGCGCGATGGCTTTCTCCAGCACCGGCGCGCTGTCGACAAAAGCACGAAAGCCGAACGGGCCGATGTCTGCCTGAATGCGGTCGGCCAGGTGCTGCACGCGTTTGCGCACCAGCTTGTGGTAGTCGCGGCCCAGCGCGTAGCGCGACACGTAAGCTTTTTCCGGCTGTGCGAGCACCTGCGCCATGCGCGTATCGCCGGGCAGGTAGTCCATGCGCAGCGAGATCACCCGCAGTGTCCCCGGGATCAACTGCTCGGGGTGGGAACGTTTGCTGCCATGCGCGGCCATATAGTCCAGCTCGCCGTGATAGCCGGCGGCAAGCCAGCGCTCCAGGTGCTGTTCATGCTCGCCCAGGTCTACACCAGCGATACCGACGTGGGCGAAGCCGAGTTCGCGGCCCCAATCCTTGATCGATTGGGCCAGCGCGGCGAGGTCAGGAATACAAACGGACATGGATGGGCAAGGCATTACAGGCTCAGGTGCGTATAATTCTGCCAGACATCGGAGCCTTTGACCCCATGCCCCAGACCAAACACCCCGACAACGCGGTAAAAACCCTCAGCCGAGGCAACCTCGCCCGGCTGCCGGCGCGCCGTGCAGACGCGCACAAGACCGATTTCGGCCATGTGCTGGTGGTCGGTGGCGACCTCGGCACCGGCGGCGCCGCGCTGCTCAGTGGCGAGGCCGCGCTGCGCTGTGGTGCTGGCCTGGTCAGCATCGCCACGCGCCCTGAGCATGTTTCAGCGGCGCTGACCCGGCTGCCCGAGACCATGTGCCTGGGCGTGTCATCGGCCAATCAGTTGATCGAGGTGCTGGCCCGCGCTTCCGTGTTGGTGGTCGGCCCCGGGCTTGGCCAGGCCGCATGGGGGCGCAGCCTGCTGTCGGCTGTGGCCAACAGCGATGTGCCGCAGGTGTGGGATGCCGATGCGTTGAACATGCTCGCCAGCAGCCCGTTGGCCGTGCCCGGCGCGAGCATCCTCACCCCGCACCCAGGGGAGGCGGCGCGCTTGTTGGGGATTTCCACCGAGGCGGTGCAGGCTGACCGTGCCGGCGTTGCGCGCAAGCTGGCGCGCAGGTACGCCAGCATCTGCGTGCTTAAAGGCGCGGGTACTCTGGTGGCTGATCCGGACGGACAGTTGGCGTTGTGCCAGCGAGGCCACCCGGCGATGGCCGGTGCAGGGCTGGGCGATGTGCTAACTGGTGTGCTTGGCGCATTGCTGGCGCAGGGTCTGGATGGCTGGTCGGCGGCATGCCTGGGCGTGTGGCTGCATGCCTGCGCTGGCGAGCGCCTGGGCGTGAAGGGCAGGGGACTGGCAGCCAGTGATCTGCTGCCGGTCATTCGTGAATTATTGGAGGAGCATTCAGCGTGTCAGGTGTAACCCTGTTTCTGCCCGACGAAGAAGCCACTGTGGCCTTCGGCGCGCGACTGGCCGAAGTGACCGGCGGTCATGGCGTGATATTTCTCGAGGGTGACCTCGGCGCCGGCAAGACCACCCTGTCGCGTGGCCTGATCCGTGGCCTGGGCCATACCGGGCCGGTCAAGAGCCCGACCTTTACCGTGGTCGAACCCTACGAAATCGGCGATGTGCGGGCGTTTCACTTCGACCTGTACCGGCTGGTCGATCCGGAAGAGCTGGAGTACCTGGGCATTCGCGATTACTTCGAAGGTGACGCCCTGTGCCTGTTCGAATGGCCCGATAAAGGTGCGGGCGTTTTGCCAAAGCCCGACCTGACCATTACCATAAGCCCGCAAGCGGGCGGACGCTCGCTTAACCTGTTGCCGCAGGGCGCTCGTGGCCAAGCCTGGTGCACCGCGCTGGCCAACAAAATTCAACAGTAAATGGGGTTAGGTATGCGCATACGCGCACTGGTCGTCGTTGTCGGTCTGCTGCTCAGCGCAGTGACTGTCAACGCTCTGGCCGCCACACAAGTAAAAAGCATGCGTCTGTGGCGCGCGCCGGACAACACACGACTGGTGTTCGACCTCTCCGGGCCCGTGCAGCACAGCGTGTTTACGCTGAGCGCACCGGATCGGCTGGTTATCGATATCAATGGTGCGACCCTCGGCGCGCCGCTCAACGTGGCCACCTCCAACACCCCGATCAGCAGTGTCCGCTCGGCGCAACGCACGCCGACCGACCTGCGCGTGGTCATCGACCTGAAAAAGGCCGTCACCCCGAAAAGCTTCGTTCTGGCGCCCAATGCCCAGTATGGTAACCGCTTGGTGGTCGACCTGTACGATCAGGAAGCCGACGCCATCGCGGCCACAACGCCGACGCCCGCGCCGACGCCGGTGCAGCCGCCGGCCACCACGCCGGCCATCCCGGTAACGCCGACCCAGCCGGCGATCAAACTGCCGCCAGCACCGAGCGGCAAGCGCGATATCGTGGTTGCCATCGACGCCGGTCACGGCGGCGAAGACCCGGGCGCTTCCGGCTCGCGCGGTCAGCACGAAAAAACCATCGTGTTGCAGATCGCTCAAGAGTTGCAGCGCCAGATCAACAGCGAGAAAGGCTACCGCGCCGAGCTGACCCGTACCGGCGACTACTTCATCCCGCTGCGCAAACGCACCGAGATCGCCCGCAAGAAGGGGGCAGACCTGTTCGTTTCGATCCATGCCGACGCCGCGCCGTCGAAGGCCGCCTTTGGTGCTTCGGTGTTCGCTTTGTCTGACCGCGGCGCTACCTCGGAAACCGCGCGCTGGCTGGCCGACACAGAAAACCGCTCCGACCTGATCGGCGGTGCCGGCAACGTCAGCCTCGACGACAAGGACCGCATGCTCGCCGGGGTTCTGCTCGACCTGTCGATGACCGCTACGCTCAGCTCCAGTCTGGATGTCGGGCAAAAAGTGCTGGGCAACATGGGCCGCATCACCTCGCTGCACAAGCGCCGGGTCGAGCAAGCGGGCTTCATGGTGCTGAAATCGCCGGATATTCCGTCGATCCTGGTCGAAACCGGATTTATCTCCAACGCCAACGAAGCCGCCAAGCTGGCTACCAAGAGCCACCAGCAGGCGCTGGCGCGCTCGATCCACACCGGCTTGCGCCAGTACTTCCAACAGAGCCCGCCGCCTGGCACCTACATCGCCTGGCTGCGTGACAGCGGCAAGATTGCCCAAGGCCCGCGTGACCATACCGTGCGTCCGGGTGAAACCTTGGCGATGATCGCCGTGCGTTACCAGGTCAGCGTGGCTGCCCTGCGCAGCAGCAACAGCCTGAAAACCGATGAGCTGAAGGTCGGTCAGCATCTGGATATTCCGGGTACCACCCTGGCGTCGCAGCAATGACCGGTGGTTCGCGCATCGAGCTGCTCAGCCCGCGACTGGCCAACCAGATTGCCGCCGGCGAAGTAGTCGAGCGACCTGCCTCGGTAGCCAAGGAGCTGCTGGAAAACAGCCTCGACTCCGGTGCCCGGCGCATCGATGTCGAGGTCGAGCTGGGTGGCACCAAGCTGCTGCGTGTGCGTGACGACGGCAGCGGCATCTCCCCGGATGACCTGCCGCTGGCCCTGGCCCGTCACGCCACCAGCAAGATTCGCGAGCTGGAAGACCTTGAAGGCGTACTCAGCCTGGGCTTTCGGGGTGAAGCACTGGCGTCGATCAGTTCGGTTGCGCGGCTGACCCTGACCTCGCGCACCGCCGATGCCAGCGAAGCCTGGCAGGTCGAGACCGAAGGCCGCGACATGACCCCGCGGGTACAGCCTGCGGCGCACCCGGTCGGCACCTCGGTAGAAGTGCGCGACCTGTTCTTCAATACCCCGGCCCGGCGCAAGTTCCTCAAGGCCGAGAAAACCGAATTCGATCACCTGCAGGAAGTTATCCGTCGCCTGGCACTGGCACGCTTCGATGTCGGCTTCCACCTGCGTCACAACGGCAAGAGCATCCTCAGCCTGCACGAGGCCGCCGATGATGTGTCGCGGGCGCGGCGAGTCGGCGCGATCTGTGGTCCGGGCTTTCTTGAGCAGGCGCTGCCGATCGACGTCGAGCGCAACGGCCTGCGCCTATGGGGTTGGGTCGGCTTGCCGACCTTCTCGCGCAGCCAGGCTGACCTGCAGTACTTCTTCGTCAACGGCCGGGCGGTGCGCGACAAGCTGGTGGCCCATGCGGTACGCCAGGCGTATCGCGACGTGCTGTTCAACGGCCGCCATCCGACCTTTGTGTTGTTCCTTGAGCTGGAGCCGAACGGCGTCGACGTCAACGTGCACCCGACCAAGCACGAAGTACGCTTCCGTGAAGGGCGTACGGTTCACGATTTTCTCTACGGCACCCTGCATCGCGCGCTGGCCGATGTGCGCCCGGAAGGTCAGCTGGCCGCCCCTGCCGCAGCCGCCGAGCTGGTGCGTGCTGGTGGCCAGCTGGCTGGCGAGTTCGGCCCTCAGGGCGAGATGCGCCTGGCCACGCCTGTGCTCGAACAGCAGCAGCCTGCTCCAGCCGGCTCCGGCTCCGGCGCTGGTGCGGGTTACCAGTACCAGTACACGCCGCGCCCCTCGCAGCCACTGCCCGTGGCCGAAGCGCAGGCCGCTTACCGCGAATTCTATGCGCCGCTGAACAGCGCCGCGCCGGTCGCGCTGCCCGACGGCCAGGGCGATATTCCGCCGCTGGGCTACGCCATGGCGCAGCTCAAGGGCATCTACATCCTTGCCGAAAACGCCCAAGGCCTGGTGCTGGTCGACATGCATGCCGCCCACGAGCGGATCATGTACGAGCGGCTCAAGGTGGCCATGGCCAGCGAAGGCCTCAGTGGCCAGCCGCTGCTGGTGCCGGAAACCTTGGCGATGAGCCAGCGTGAAGCCGATTGCGCCGAAGAGCATGCACAGTGGTTCCAGCGCCTCGGCTTCGAGCTGCAGCGGCTAGGCCCGGAGACGGTCGCGATTCGCCAGATCCCGGCGTTGCTGAAACAGGCCGAAGCCAATCGGCTGGTGCAGGACGTGCTTGCTGACCTGATGGAATACGGCACCAGCGACCGCATCCAGGCGCACCTCAACGAGCTGCTCGGGACCATGGCCTGCCACGGCGCCGTGCGCGCCAACCGGCGCCTGGCGATCCCCGAGATGAACGCCTTGCTTCGCGACATGGAAAACACCGAGCGCAGCGGCCAGTGCAACCACGGCCGACCGACCTGGACCCAGATGGGCCTGGACGATCTGGACAAACTCTTCCTGCGCGGTCGGTGACATGAGCAGCAAACCTCCAGCGATCTTCCTCATGGGCCCGACTGCGGCGGGCAAGACCGATCTCGCCATCGAGTTGAGCAAAGTGCTGCCCTGCGAGCTGGTCAGCGTCGATTCGGCGCTGGTCTATCGCGGCATGGACATCGGCACTGCGAAACCGTCGAAAGACATCCTGGCGGCGTACCCGCACCGCTTGATCGATATCATCGACCCCGCCGAGAGCTATTCCGCGGCGCAGTTTCGCAGCGATGCCCTGGCGGCCATGGCCGAGATTACCGCACGCGGCAAGATCCCGCTGCTGGTCGGCGGCACCATGCTCTACTACAAGGCTTTGCTTGAAGGCCTGGCCGACATGCCGGCGGCTGACCCGGCCGTGCGCGCCGAGCTGGAAGCCCAGGCCAGCGCACTGGGCCTGGGCGAATTGCACCGGCAGTTGGCCGAGGTCGATCCGGTGTCGGCGGCGCGCATCCACCCCAACGACCCGCAGCGCTTGATCCGAGCGCTGGAGGTGTATCGGGTGAGTGGTGAGAGCATGACTGCCCACCGCCAGCGCCAATCAGCCGAAAGTAGCGGCGCAGACGCAGGCGCGGCCGGCCATTTGCCCTATACTGTGGCCAGTCTGGCGATCGCTCCTGCAGATCGTCACATTCTGCATGAGCGAATTGCGTTACGATTTTCACAGATGCTGGAACAGGGCTTCATCGATGAGGTCCGAGAGCTGCGAGCCAGAAGTGACTTGCACGCCGGGCTGCCGTCTATACGGGCAGTGGGCTATCGGCAGGTCTGGGATTTCCTAGACGGCAAGCTAGATGAGAATGAGATGCGAGAACGCGGTATCATTGCGACTCGCCAGCTGGCCAAGCGGCAGTTCACCTGGTTGCGCGGTTGGTCCGACGTGCACTGGCTGGACAGTCTGGCCTGCGACAATCTGTCCCGCACCTTGAAATACCTTGGGGCCATCTCCATATTGAGCTGAGTCCCTGCTAATTGCCGTCTACTCTTGCGAGTGGGCGGCGTAATCATAGAATTTTCTCGTTTTTTATTATTTATCCTTACAGGAGTGCGGCATATGTCAAAAGGGCATTCGCTACAAGACCCTTACTTGAACACCTTGAGAAAAGAAAAGGTCCCGGTTTCGATCTATCTGGTCAACGGGATCAAGCTGCAGGGCTCGATCGAATCTTTCGACCAGTTTGTAGTTCTATTGAAAAACACCGTCAGCCAAATGGTCTACAAACATGCCATTTCGACTGTCGTACCTGCACGTCCGGTTCGTCTGCCAAGCCCGTCCGATTCCGAGAACGGTGACAGCGAGCCAGGCAACGCCTGATTAGGAGCCTGCATTGTTCTTTGAGCGCCACGGTGGTGGTGAACGAGCGTTGCTCGTTCACTTGGAAGGTCAGAACCCTGAGGCGCGCGAAGACCCGCAGGAGTTCCAGGAACTGGCCCTGTCGGCCGGTGCTGAAATCGTCTTGCTGTCTACGGTGACACGGCATCAGCCCAGTGCCAAATTCCTGATTGGCAGTGGCAAGGTCGAGGAGTTACGCGACCTGGTCAGTGCCGAGCATGTCGATCTGGTGATTTTCAATCACACCCTCACGCCCAGTCAGGAGCGTAACCTCGAACGTGTGTTCGAGTGCCGCGTGCTTGACCGTACCGGGCTGATCCTCGATATCTTCGCCCAACGGGCGCGTACCCATGAAGGCAAGCTGCAGGTCGAACTGGCCCAGCTTGAGCACATGAGCACGCGGCTGGTACGCGGCTGGACTCACCTTGAGCGGCAAAAAGGTGGTATCGGCCTGCGTGGTCCGGGGGAGACCCAACTTGAAACCGACCGGCGCCTGTTGCGGGTCCGCCTGCGGCAGATCAAGGCGCGCCTGGAAAAGGTCCGCAGCCAGCGTGAACAAGCGCGGCGCGGGCGCAGACGTGCGGACATCCCGTCGGTGTCGCTGGTGGGTTATACCAACGCCGGCAAGTCGACCCTGTTCAACGCCCTGACCCAATCCGACGTGTACGCGGCCGACCAGCTGTTCGCCACCCTCGACCCGACCCTGCGCCGCCTGCAACTCGACGACCTGGGGCCGATCGTGCTGGCCGATACCGTGGGCTTCATTCGCCATCTGCCGCACAAGCTGGTCGAGGCATTTCGGGCTACGCTCGAAGAGTCGAGCAACTCCGATCTGCTGCTGCACGTGATCGACGCCCATGAGCCAGAGCGCATGGAGCAGATCGAGCAGGTGCTGGCGGTATTGGGCGAGATCGGCGCAGAAGGCTTGCCGATCCTCGAGGTCTATAACAAACTCGACCTGCTTGAAGATGTCGAGCCACAGATCCAGCGCGATGCCGATGGCAAGCCGGAACGGGTCTGGGTGTCGGCACGTGATGGACGTGGCCTGGAGCTGGTTGGCCAGGCAATCGCCGAGTTGCTGGGGGATGATCTGTTTGTCGCCACCCTGCGCCTTGATCAGCGTTTCGCTCGCTTGCGCGCGCAGCTGTTCGAACTGGGCGCGGTGCAGAGCGAGGAACATGATGAAGAGGGCAGCAGCCTGCTCAGCGTGCGCCTGCCGATGATCGAGCTTAATCGCCTGGTCAGTCGTGCCGGCATCGAGCCGCAGACGTTTATCGCGCAACACACTTTGCAATAAATGCCCGTCGAGGTCGCCGGGCAGCCGTGACAGGCATTCTGTAGCATTGGACGGCGCGCCGTGGGCGCGTCTTTGCTTTATCAGATGGAGAGCGCTATGGCTTGGAATGAGCCGGGTGGCAACTCGAAAGACCAGGATCCCTGGGGCGGTCGCCGTGGCGGCGGCGGCAGTGGTGGCGGTGGCGACAAAAAAGGCCCACCTGATCTCGACGAGGCCTTCCGCAAGCTGCAGGACAGCCTGAACGGCATGTTCGGTGGCGGCAAGAAACGCGGCGGTGGTGACCGCAATATCGGCAAGGGTGGCGGTTACGGCCTGCTGGGCATAGGCCTGGCGGTGTTGGCTGCGATCTGGCTGTACAGTGCCGTGTACGTGGTCGACGAGCAGGAGCAGGCGGTTGTGCTGCGCTTCGGCAAGTACTACGAGACCGTGGGTCCAGGCCTGAATATCTATTTCCCGCCGATCGATCGCAAGTACATGGAAAACGTGACGCGTGAGCGTGCGTACACCAAGCAGGGGCAGATGCTCACCGAAGACGAGAACATCGTCGAAGTGCCGCTGACCGTGCAGTACAAGATCACCAACCTGCAGGACTTCGTGCTCAACGTCGACCAGCCGGAAGTGAGCTTGCAGCATGCGACCGACAGTGCCCTGCGTCACGTGGTCGGCTCGACCTCGATGGACCAGGTGCTGACCGAAGGTCGTGAGCAGATGGCCGTGGACATCCGCGAGCGTCTGCAGCGTTTCCTCGACACTTACCGTACCGGTATCACCGTGACTCAGGTCAACGTACAGAGCGCGGCAGCCCCGCGTGAAGTGCAGGAAGCCTTCGACGACGTGATCCGTGCCCGTGAAGACGAGCAGCGTGCGCGCAACCAGGCCGAGTCCTACGCCAACGGCGTGGTGCCAGAGGCCCGTGGTCAGGCGCAGCGCATCATCGAAGACGCCAACGGCTACCGCGATGAAGTCATTGCCCGCGCCAAGGGTGAAGCCGATCGCTTCACCAAGCTGGTCACCGAGTACCGCAAGGCGCCGGACGTAACCCGTCAGCGTCTGTACCTGGAGACCATGCAAGAGGTCTACAGCAATTCGAGCAAGGTCATGGTGGCAACCAAGGACGGGCAGAACAACCTGCTCTACCTGCCGCTGGACAAGATGGTTGAAGGCGGTCGCAACACGTCGGCTTCTGCCGGCAGCAGCAGCGCGTCGCCGTCGGTCAACGACGCAGCCGTGCGCGCAGCGCAGGACCTGCAACAGCAACAACAGGCACTGCGTACTAGGGAGAGCCGCTGATGAGCAATAAATCGCTGATCGCCCTGATCGCCGCAGTCGTGCTGGCTGTCGTGGCCTGGAACAGCTTCTACATCGTGTCCCAGACCGAACGTGCGGTACTGCTGCAATTCGGTCGTGTGGTTCAGGCTGATGTTCAGCCCGGCCTGCATGTGAAGATCCCGTACGTCAACCAGGTGCGCAAGTTCGACGCGCGGCTGATGACCCTGGACGCACCGACGCAACGCTTCCTGACCCTGGAAAAGAAAGCGGTAATGGTCGACGCCTATGCCAAATGGCGGGTGAAAGATTCCGACCGTTTCTACACCGCAACCTCGGGCATGAAGCAGATCGCCGACGAGCGTCTGTCGCGACGTCTGGAAAGCGGCCTGCGTGACCAGTTCGGTAAACGCACCCTGCACGAAGTGGTATCCGGTGAGCGTGACGCACTGATGGCTGACATCACTGCATCGCTGAACCGCATGGCCAACAAGGAGCTGGGTATCGAAGTGGTCGACGTTCGCGTCAAGGCCATCGACCTGCCGAAGGAAGTCAACCGCAGCGTGTTCGATCGTATGAGCACCGAGCGTGAGCGTGAGGCCCGTGAGCATCGCGCCAAAGGTAACGAGCTGGCCGAGGGTATCCGTGCGGATGCCGACCGTCAGCGTCGGGTACTGCTGGCCGAAGCCTATCGTGAATCCGAGGAAACCCGCGGTGATGGTGACGCCCAGGCGGCCGCCATCTACGCTAAGGCCTACAACCAGGATGCGGATTTCTATTCGTTCCACCGTAGCCTGCAAGCGTACCGTGCGAGCTTCTCGAGCAAGAGCGACGTGCTGGTCCTGGATCCGAAGAACGAGTTCTTCCGGTACCTGGACAAGAGCAAGCCGTAAGCGACAAGGCCCCGCCTGGCAGGTAAAACTGCCGGCGGGGTGCATCCCGAAGGAAAAGGGGTGTATGATGAGTCAGCCGGGAAATTTCCCGGCTTTTTTGCGTCTGCAAGGTTGATTGGCTCGCATTGGGTCAGCCCGGCGCTAGTAATTCGAGGGTGTTGGTACGGCGGTAGCGCTGGGATTAGTGCTGCCTGTTGTTGTGTGCCAATGCCTGTATTCACGGCTCGCCTATGGGTTGGCCGCTCGGACCAAAGGGGAAAAGGCGTAATGGCAACGGTAGACCGCTGGCTGCTGCCAGATGGCATCGAGGAAGTACTGCCACCTGAAGCTGCGCGCATTGAAGTCGCGCGGCGGCAGGTGTTGGACCTGTTCCAGAGTTGGGGTTACGAACTGGTCGTTACTCCGCATATCGAGTACCTGGAATCGCTGCTCACCGGTGCCAGCCAGGACCTCGACCTGCATACCTTCAAGGTGGTTGACCCGCAGTCCGGTCGGCTGATGGGCTTCCGTGCCGATTTCACCCCGCAGGTAGCGCGCATCGACGCCCACACCCTGCGCCGTGAAGGTCCGAGCCGCCTGTGCTACGCCGGTAGCGTGCTGCATGCGCAGCCGCGCCAGCTGTCTACTTCGCGCAGCCCGATCCAGCTCGGCGCCGAGCTGTATGGCGATGCCAGCCCGACCAGCGATGTCGAAGTCATCAGCCTGATGCTGGCCATGCTGCGCCTGGCCGATGTGCCGGACGTGCATATGGACCTTGGCCACGTCGGTATCTACCGTGGTCTGGCGCGTGCTGCCGGGTTGTCCGGCGATGTCGAGCAGCAGCTGTTCGATGCGCTGCAGCGCAAGGCCCGCGATGAAGTGTACGCACTGACCGCTGACCTGCCGCAGGACCTGGGCGGCATGTTGCGTGCCCTGGTTGAGCTGTGCGGTGGCCGTGAAGTGCTGGCTCAGGCGCGTGTGCGTCTTGGCCGTGCCCCGGCCAGCGTCCTGGCTGCGCTGGATGACCTGCTGGCGATCGCTGATCGGTTGGCAGCGCGCTTCCCGGAGCTGCCGCTGTACTTCGACCTCGGCGAGCTGCGCGGCTACAACTATCACACCGGTGTGGTGTTCGCGGTGTTCGTGCCTGGGGTCGGTCAGTCGATCGCTCAGGGCGGTCGCTACGATGACATCGGTGCCGACTTTGGCCGGGCGCGTCCGGCCACTGGTTTCTCCACGGATTTGAAGACCCTGGTCACACTGGGGCGAGCGGAGGTCGTATTGCCTTCTGGCGGCATCTGGATGCCCGACAGCGGCGACGCGGCCCTCTGGCAGATGGTCTGCCAGTTGCGCAACGAGGGCCAGCGAGTGGTCCAGGCATTGCCTGGCCAGCCGCTGAGTGCTGCCCTCGAGGCGGATTGTGATCGGCAATTGATTCAGCAAGAAGGGCGTTGGCAGATCCTGCCTCTGACCCATTGAGACAGCTCGCGCGGCCCGCATCAGGGTCGGCAACCAAGTTTGCGTGAATGAGGACAAGTGTTATGGGTAAGAATGTCGTCGTCCTGGGCACCCAATGGGGTGATGAGGGCAAAGGCAAGATCGTTGATCTGCTGACCGAACATGCTGCCGCCGTAGTGCGCTACCAGGGCGGTCACAACGCCGGCCACACGCTGGTGATCAACGGTGAAAAAACCGTGCTGCACCTGATTCCGTCGGGCATCCTGCGCGAAGGCGTGCAGTGCCTGATCGGCAACGGTGTAGTGGTTGCACCGGACGCCTTGATGCGGGAAATCACCAAGCTCGAAGAGAAGGGTGTACCGGTGCGTGAGCGCCTGCGCATCAGCCCGGCTGCACCGCTGATCCTGTCCTACCACGTAGCGCTGGACCAGGCTCGCGAGAAGGCACGTGGCGAAGCCAAGATCGGTACCACCGGTCGTGGTATCGGCCCGGCCTACGAAGACAAGGTCGCTCGTCGTGGCCTGCGCATCGGTGACCTGTTCCACCGTGAGCGCTTCGCTGCCAAGCTCGGTGAGCTGCTGGACTACCACAACTTCCAGCTGGTCAATTACTACAAAGAGCCGGCCATCGACTTCCAGCAGACCCTGGACGAGTGCATGGCCTACGCCGAGCAGCTCAAGCCGATGATGCTCGACGTCACCGCCGAGCTGCACAACCTGCGTCGCGCTGGCAAGGACATCATGTTCGAAGGCGCCCAGGGCTCGTTGCTGGACATCGACCACGGTACCTACCCGTACGTGACCAGCTCCAACACCACCGCCGGCGGCATCTCCACCGGTTCCGGCGTTGGCCCGATGTACCTGGATTACATCCTCGGCATCACCAAGGCGTACACCACCCGTGTCGGTTCCGGTCCGTTCCCGACCGAACTGTTCGATGACACTGGCGCAACCCTGGCCAAGCGTGGCCACGAGTTCGGCTCGACCACCGGCCGTGCCCGTCGTTGCGGCTGGTTCGATGCGGTCATCCTGCGTCGCGCCATCGACGTCAACAGCATCTCGGGCATCTGCCTGACCAAGCTGGACGTGCTCGACGGTCTTGAAACCATCAACATCTGTGTGGGTTACAAGAACGCCAACGGCGCAGTGCTCGAAGCGCCTTCCGACGCCGACAGCTACATCGGCCTGGAGCCGGTGTACGAAGAAATGCCGGGTTGGAGCGAGTCGACCCTGGGTGCCAAGACTCTCGAAGAGCTGCCAGAAGCGGCGCGCGCTTACATCAAGCGCATCGAGGAGCTGACCGGCGCGCCGATCGATATCATTTCGACCGGCCCGGATCGCAACGAGACCATCGTGCTGCGTCATCCGTTTGCCTGATTAGCCTGCCAGGCTGATCCAGCGCCGCGTTCCCGCAAGGGAGCGCGGCGTTTTTTTTGCACACGTTGTATCGTCGGTGAATAAACTTGGCGTTTATGCCTGCTGCGACGGCACAACCCTTGCTGTAAGAATGCCCTTGTCGATGCCATCAAAATAGTGGCGCCAGAAACACGAGGGTTCACCGTGTCTGCCATTCTTTCATTGTTACGAAGCCGCCTGTTGCGGCCTGTGTTTGTTGCCTTGGGTATCGCCCTTTTGGTGCAGGTGCTGGTGGCGGTTGCGCTGACCCGGAGCACAGTGACGGCCCTTGAGGCTGATCTCGGCGAGCGTCTGGGCAGCGACAGCCGCAAGCTTGCGGGTGAACTGGAATTGGCCGGGCAGGACGTCCGCGCCGGCCTTGAAGGCCTCTCCAGCAGCACTCGGCAGCGTTTGAGCAGCGGTTTGTCGACGCGCCTGCAAAGCGAACAGCAGCAATTGCGCGCCACCCTGGAGAAGAACCTCAAGGACTCGGCCAATGACATGGCCGAGTTGCTCGCCTCGGTTGCCCCGCGAGCGATCTGGGACAACGACGTGCCGGTGCTCTCCGACTTTGCCCGCCGTGCCCAGCGCAATCCCAATGTATTGTTCGTGATCTATGACGATGCTCAGGGCCAGCACCTGACGCGCTACCTCAACCGGCAAAACCCGATCAACCAGGCGCTGATGGACAAGGGCGAGGGTGAGCGGGCGCTGGACAAAGTGCTCAACGCTGCGCGCAAGGACCCTTCGGTGTACTTCGTCGAAGCACCGATCAGCCCCAACGGTGCCGAGATCGGCAAGGTGCTGATGGGCGTTTCCACCGCATCCGTCGAACAGGAACTGAAGGCCCTCGATGCACGCTTCGCGGCATTGATCGGCAGCAGCGAGCAGTTGGTCGGCGACAGCCTCGGGGCGGCCGCCGCAGACAGCGGCAAGGCCCTGCGTGCGCGTCTGGAAGCTGCGCAGAACAGCGCCACCGCGATGCAGGCCAACACCGCCGAAACCGTCCGCGATGCGGCCGCCGAGCTGCGCTGGCGGATTGGCCTGGGCCTGGTGCTGGTGGGGCTTGGCGTCCTGCTGGTAGTGGCAGTGGTACTCGGCCGGCGCGTGGTCAACAAGCTGCGCCTGCTGATTGCGGCACTCAATGACCTGGCTGCGGGCGACGGTGACCTGACCAAACGGGTCAGCCTCGACAGCCGTGATGAAATCGGCGACATGGCGGCAGCGGTCAACCGCTTTGTCGACAAGCTGCAGCCGATCGTCCGCGAGGCGGGTGAAGTCGCCCAGCGCACCGGCGTCGAAATCGGTGTCATGACCCAGCGCAGCGCCGGTGCCGACGCTGCCGCAGCCTTGCAGCGTGACGCTGTGGCGGCCAGCTTGCGCGACCTGTCCGGCATGGCCGACGAAGCCCAGGCCGAGAGCCATGCGATGCAGGCTGCCTTGCAGCAGGTGGTCGACATCCGCCAGGCCACTGACGAAAACAGCCGCACCTCGACCCAGCTTGCTGGCTTGATCGAAAACCTCGCGGGCCAGGTCGATGCCGGCTCGCAGGTGATCGAGCGGCTGGCCAAGCAGAGCGAACAGATCGAGGTGGTGCTGACGGTAATCCACGGCATTGCCGAGCAAACCAACCTGCTCGCCCTCAACGCGGCAATCGAAGCCGCCCGTGCCGGCGAGACCGGGCGTGGCTTTGCGGTGGTGGCCGACGAGGTGCGAGCGCTGGCGAGCAAGACCCAGAGTTCGACCGGGGACATTCAGGCGCATATCGTTGCCCTGCAGCAAGGCGCCAAGCAGGCGGTGGCAACCATCAGCCAGGCCGGGCGCCAGGCCAGCGAAGGCTTGCTGGTGCTGCGTGATAACGAGCGCCGCCAGCAATCGGTGCAGGCCGCCGTCGAACAAGTGCATGCGGCGATTGGCCTGGCGACCCGTGCTGCCGAGCAGCAGGCACACGGTGCGCAAGCGGTACGTGGCAGGGTCGAGACGATTCATGCCCAGGCCGAGCGCTCGGCCGAGGTGGTGATGCAGACGACCGCCAGCGGCAAGGTGCTGGATGATCTGGCGGCGCAGCTGCGCGCCAGCCTTGGCCAGTTCCGGGCGTAAGAGTCATCCCTTTCAAGGTGCACGTGTAGTGAGATCGTAGGGGGCCGCTACGCGCCCCTTTCGCGACACGAGGCCGCTCCTACGGGGTCCGCGCTAGTCGATCATGCGCGGTCTGTAGGAGCGGCCTCGTGTCGCGAAAGGGGCGCGCAGCGGCCCCAGCAAACTCACGACAAGCGCAATTTCAGAAACCTCAGGCCCGGTTCAGGTACATCCGCGTGGTCAGCAGATACACCGGCAGGCCCGAAACCACGATCAACAGCGCGGCATAGGGCGCCGCCGCGGCGAACTCGACGTTGGCGGTGTGGGCCCACACTTCAGTTGCCAGGGTGGTCATTCCGGTCGGGCTGAGCAATAGGGTCGCGGTCAGCTCTTTCATGGCATCCAGGAACACCAGCGCAAAGGCCGCTGCCAACGCCGGGAAGATGATCGGCAGAGTCACCCGGCAAAACGCGCTGAAGCTGCTCGCGCCCAAGGTCCGGGCCGCCTCTTCAAGCGTCGGCGAGGCCTTGTTCAGCGCCGTGCGCACCGGCGCCTGGGCCAGTGGCAGGAACAGCAAGGCATACGCCAGCAGCAACAACGCCGTGGTCTGGTACAGCGCCGGCACGTAGTGCAGGGCAAAGAACACCAGCGTCAGGGCAATCACCAGGCCCGGCAGGGCATGCAGCAGGTACGGTAGGCGCTCGGCCCAGATCGCCAGGCGGCCCTTGTAGCGCACCACCAGGAAACTGATCGGCAGTGCCAGCACGACGCAGAACCCGGCGCCGCCCAGCGACACCGACAGCGAGGTGAGCAGCGCCTGGCTGATCTCGCCCACAGGAAACGCTGCCGACGAGCCGACACTCAGCCAGTAGCCGAGCATCGCCAGTGGAATACCACTACCGAGCACCGCCAACGCCAGGCAGAACAACTGGCCGACAGCCGTGAAGCTGCCCAGCTTGATCGGCTGCGCCCGCCGCGCCACACCCTGGCCAATGCGCACATGGCGCGCCTTGCCGCGCACGCGCAGCTCCAGCGTGAGCATGATCAGGCACAGCGCCAGCAGCACTGCCGAGAGCATCGCCGCGTTGGCGTTGCTGAACTCCAGTTCGAACTGCTGATAGATCGCCGTGGTGAAGGTCTGCAGGCCAAGAATCGACAGGGCACCGAACTCGACCAGCATGTGCAGCGCGATCAGCAAGGCGCCACCGAGCATCGCCGGCCACAGCAGCGGCAGGGTGACCTTGCGATACACCCCCCAGCGGCTGCAGCCGAGGGTCCTCGCCGACTCTTCCAGCGAGCTGTCGACATTGCGCAAGGTCGCCGCAACCGGCAAGAAGATCAGCGGGTACTTGGACAGTGCCATGATCATGATTGCCCCGCCCAGGCCCTCGAAGTCCGAGCTCAGCGATACCCAGGTAAAGCTGCTGACAAACGACGGCACGGCAAACGGCAGGCACAGCACCACGCCCCACATGCGCCGCCCTGGCAGGTCACTGCGCTCCAGCAGCCAGGCCAGGGCCAGGCCGAGCACCATGCACACGGCGGTGACGCCAACCATCAGCAGCAGGGTATTGCGCAGCAAGCCCCAGACGAACGGCCGCCAAAGCAGATGCAATGCCTCCTGCCAGCCGGCTTCCCAGGCTTTCATGGCGACGTACAGCAACGGCAGCAAGCTCATCGCCACCAGAAACAGAACCGGCAGCAGCACCCAGATCGATGGGCGCTTGCGGCGAGGCACGAAACGCGCCTGGGCCGCTTGGGGCAGGGCGGCAGTCATCAGAGCAGACCGACCTCACGTTCCAGCTCCAGGGCTTCCTCGGCATTGCCCAGGTCGGCGGGGGTGATCTGCGGCGGGCGCAGCTCTTCGAACGGCTTCAGGCCGCGGTCCGAGACCATGCCTTTGTGCAGCGGGTATTCCGCGGTGGTCTGGGTGATCACGCGCTGGCCTTCTTCGCTGGCCATCCAGTTGAGCAGTGCCTGGGCTTCCTTGGGATGCTTGCTGGCTTTCACCGCGGCAGCGCCCGAAATGGTCACCAGGCCGCCGGCATCGCCATCGGCCAGGTAGTACAGCTTGGAGTCGAGCTTGCCGCGCTCGCGCTCAAGCGCGTACCAGTAGTAGTTGTTGACCAGCACCGCGGCGACTTCGCCTTTTTCTACGGCCTTCAGCGCGACCATGTTGTTGGTGTAGGTCTTGCCGAACGCCTTGAGGCCGGTCAGCCATTCTTCGGCCGCTTCACGGCCGTGCATTTTCAGGATGGCGACCGCCTGCTCCTGGAACGCGCCGCTGGTGGGCACGAAGCCGACGCGACCGTCCCACTCAGGGTCAGCGAAGTCCATGACCGATTGCGGCAGGTCTTTCTCGTCGATTTTCTTCGGGTTGAACACCACCACGCGGGTGCGCGCAGTCACGCCCATCCAGGTGCCGTTGCTGGCCACGTATTCCTTGGGCAGCATGTTCAGGGTGGCGTCGTCGATCTTGGCCAGCAGGCCGAGCTCGCCGAGGTTGTTCAGCGGTGGCGACTCTTCGGTATAGATGACATCGGCGGGCGAGCGGTCGCCTTCTTCGATGATCTGGCTGGCCAGCTGGTTGCTGCTGCCCTTGCGGATATTGATATGGATGCCGGTCTTGGCCTCGTAGGCCTTGGCGATGGCTTCGCCGATTTCCTTGTGCTGACCGTTGTACAGGGTCAGGCTGACCGGCGCGTCTGCCATGGCGGCCGGTGCGCCAATCACCAGGCTCAGAACAGCGGCGGCCAGGGTGCGCATCAGCGGTTGCGGACGGATCGTCATGCGGGTACTTCCTCGCTTACGGCTACATATTTGGAAACAATGGTAAACGAAATCGTTTCTCATGTGGCCGAGTGACGAGAAATTCATGGGCGGTCTAGCGGCTGACCAGCGCTGCGCGCCCTGATCCGGTGGTACTCACCAACCGGCAATGCCGCCGCGTAGTGCCAACACCTGATCCTGAGCGATCAGCGCTTCTAGCAGGAAATAGCTCGCACAGGCTGATTCGACCAGTTGCTCCTGATCTGGCCCGATTCGGTACAAGTGGCCGACGAAGCAGCCCTGCTGCACCGGAGCGGACAGCAGCGTGGCAAGTTGCCGGCAGGCCTGCTCGCGCCAGTGGTTCAACCCCGGCAGGCACTGCCACAAGCGCAGCAGCGCCAGCGACGCAATCGCTACCGCGCAGGGGTCGGCCTCTTCGGCCTTGAGCGTGCCTTGGCCGGCAGCCAGGCCCCAGCGCCGGATCCAGTACTCACAGGCCTCGCGTGCCGGCTCGGCATAAGCCCCGCCGTATAAGCCGACCGCTTCTGCCAGACCGAGCATGGCCCAGGCCTGCCCACGCGCCCACTGCCCGGCCGGGCCCTGCACGACCCAGCCTTCGGCGTGCCAGCGGGCATGGCTGGCCCACGCGCCAGACCCGCTCCGCAACGTGCGCAGGCACAACTGCAGGTGGCTGCGGGCCATGGCCATCTGCTCGGGATCGCGCTGCAGGTGCATCAGCGCCAGGGTTGGTGCCAAGGCGTCGATATCCAGGCTCAGCTGGCCTTTTTCGCCTGCGCCCATGCCGGGGCCCAGCGGCCAGCCGCCGAGGTCTGGGCGATAATCCCGGGCCAGGGTATTTGCCGCGCGGCAAGCCAACTGGCGTGCGTCGTTGGCTGCGCTCAGGCGGCCGCCAAGCGCGGCGCCGTACCAGAATACGAAACTGCGATTGACGCTCGGTTCGTCCAGTTGAGCGGCCAGTTGCCGGCTCCAGAACGAGGCCTGGTCGAAGTCCTCACTAAGCTCGGTGAGTGCCGCACGGCGCCACCACAGCGCCGCCCAGAAGCCGCCAAGCCAGGAGCCGCGGCGGGACAGCTTCCACTGTTTTTCCCGCGCCAGGCGGTACAGTGGAAATTGCTCACCGCACTGGCGTGAAACCGCCTCCAGCTGCTTGAGCAGTGCGTTGATCGTGGCGTGGCGTTTACGCTGTTCCGGCATGCTTGCAGGCCTCCTCGGCACGGCGCGCACGGTACAGGCTGCGGCACAGCGCAGCCCCTGCGCAGAGGGCGACGAGCAGCAACGACCACGCTGCAGAAAAACCACCTGGCTGGCGCAGCAGCAGGCCGAATAGCGGTGGGCCGAGCGCGATACCGCCAAAGAACCCCAGCGACAGCATGCCTGCGCTGCTCGCTGCAGCGCCGAAACGTGGCTCGCGCAACAACATGCTCATCGCCACCGCATTGCTCGCCACCAGGCTCAGGCCCATACCGCTCACGCCTGCCCACAGCGGCCAGTGGCGCCCCGCTGTGGCCTGCTGCATGGCCAGCAGCGTGACCAAGGCAAATAGGAACAGCCCGCCCAACAGCACTGTTTCGTCCTTCAGGCCAGCGGCCAGTGGGGTCAACAGCAAGCGCGAAAGGATGCCCATCAGACCAAACACACTGACCATCAGGCCGATGGCGGCAGGATCGACGCCAAGGCTGTTGGCATACACCCCGAAATAGCTGATGAAGCCCGACAGGCACAGCCCGGCGCAGGCCTGAATCGCCATCAGCCGCAGCAGCCAGCCGTTGCTTCTGATCAGGCGCAGCGGTGGTTTTGGCCCTGCCGCCGGCGGCGGGATGCGCAAGGGCACCAGCAGCGCCAGCAATACCGCCAGCGGCACCCAGCAGGCCAGTGCCAGACGCCAGCCGAGCCAGGCGCTGAGGGGCGGCAAGGCCAGCCCGGCGATCAGCGCCGATGCCTGCACGCCAGCCTGCTTGAGGCCCACCAGCGTGGCCTTGGGTGCATTGGCAGTGAGGGCGATGGCCTGGTTGGTAGCGGGGTTGGCCAGCGCCTGGGCAATGCCACAGAACAGCAGCGCGATGACCACGCCAGTGAAGCCAGGCAGCACCGCCATCAGGCTGAACGACAGCGCCACCAGCAGGAACAGCGCCATCAAACCTGCGCGCGAACCGATCCGCTGCACCAGCGTGCCAGCCCATGGCGACAGCACTGCCGCCAGGCCAAAGGCACTGGTGGTCAGCCAGCCCAACTGATCACGGCCGATACCGAGTTCGGCGATCAATTGTGGTCCGAGCACGCCGAGGGCGTAGAACACCATCATCGGCAGGCCCATGGCGCAGATCAACAGAACGGCCAGTGGCGCGTGCTTGCTCATGGCGCCACCTTGTCCAGGCTCAGCGACGGCGAGCGGTAGTCGAAAGTACGACCCGGCGCGGTAGCGCTGAGCAGGTCGCGGCCGAGGTTGCTGATCAGCGCGTCGTCGGTGCCATCAAGGATGTGGGTCGTGCGCGCACAGCGATAGATCCCGGATAAAGGCGACAAGTCACTGAGGCCCTCGGCGCCCATGATCTGCACTGCCGAATCGACCGCAGCGGACAGTGCCTCGGATGCCGCCAGCTTGGCCAGGTTGACCTCGATGGCATTGGCCTGGCCACGATCGAACTTGTCGGCAGCATCTTCGAGCAGGCCACGGGCCGCAGCGATATCGCGAAACACTCGGTAGACCCGCGCGCGCACCAGCTGCTTGTCGGCCAAGCGCGCCAGCTCGCCGCGGGGCGAATGCACCCGCTTGCAGAGGTCGTCGAAACAGCGCTGGGCCAGGCCCAGCCAATGCGCAGCGCGCAGCAGGCGGCCAAGGCCGAGCCGCTGTTGCATCAGCGCGATGCCCTGGCCGGCTTCCCCGAGCACATGCTCAGGCTCGACGCGCACGTCCTTGAACAGCAATTCGCCCTGGCCTTGCTGACGCCCAAGCAGGGCCAGCGGGCGCACCCACTCGAAGCCTGGGCTGTCGGTGGCGACCAGCAGCATCGACAGCGACTGCTGCAGCGGGCCATCGGCAGTGCGCGCGATAACAGTGGCGAAGTCGGCCCGGCCGGCCCGGCAGATGAACCACTTGCGGGCGTTCAGCGTCCAGTGATCGCCCTGCCACTGGGCGTGGCTGGTCATGGTTGCCGGGATCGAGCCGATGCTGTCCGGCTCGGACATGGCGTAACACGGCACCCGCTCACCGCGCAGCAACGGCAGCAGATAGCGTTCGCGTAGCTCGGCGTTGGCATGGCGGCTGAGCATGTAGGCGTCGAGGCTGGCATCGCCGCCCAGAATCGCCGGCGCGAACTCGCTGCGGCCCTCTTCAGCTGCGATGGGCAGATACTCGCGCAGGGTCAGCGGCCGTCGACCATCAGCGTGCGGGTAGAAATTACCGAATACCCCGGCGGCCTTGGCTTGGTCCTGCAGGCTGGCTGCGAGCGTGGCGGCGGCCGCATTACAGGCGCCCAGCTCAAGCTCGCGCGGCAGAATGTGCTGCTCGACGAAGTTGCGTACGCGCGGCGCGAGTTGCAGCTGGTCAGGATTGATTGGCATGGCTCAGCCCACCTGCCGTGCGGGTTCGGTGAGCCCAGCGGCATCTTCGGCAAGCGCGCGCTTGTCGATCTTGCCGGCAGGGGTCAGTGGTAGATGGCGGTAAAAGCGCAGGTACTCTGGGAGCTTGTTGACCTCCAGGCCCTGCTCGCGCAAAAAGCTGCTGATGTCAGCCAGGGCGAAGCGCGGCGCACCGTCGCGCAGGGTTACGCACAGGCACACGCGCTGCCCCAGGTCGGGGTCTGGCACCGCCACGCAGGCCACGGTGACCACATCAGGGTGAGCCATGACCAGGCCTTCGATCTGTACCGGGCTGATGTTGGCGCCGCCGCGGATGATGATGTCTTTCTTGCGCCCTGCCAGCACCAAGTAGCCCTGGGGGTCGATAAAGCCGAGGTCGCCAGTCTTGACCCAACCCTCCGCATCCCGGTAGCGCTCGTCGAGCTCGGGTGCGTTGACGTACTGCATCGGGCTCAGCGGTCCGCGCGCGGTGATCTCGCCGACATCGCCCTGGGGCAGCTCATGGCCGAGGTCGTCGACAATGCGAATTTCACATACCGCAGGGTTCGGTTTGCCAACGCTGCCCAGCACCACCTCGATGGGGTCGTCGAGGGTGTTGTGGCAGTTCACGCCGTCGGCCGAGCCATACAGGCTGATGAAGCCGCAGCCGAAGTTTTCCGTGCAGCGCAGCACCGTCGCTTCATCGATCAGCGAGCCCCCGCAGATCAATCCGCGCAGGCTGGACTTGTCGATGTTGGCCAGGGCGGGGTCGGCGGCAATTCGCTGAAGCATGGTCGGCACGCCGAGAATGAAGCTTGGGCGCAGTTGCTCGATCGCCTTGATCGCTTCAGTGACGTCGAAGCGTGGTAGCACCACCAGCGATCCGCCCAGCCAGCTCAGTACACCAAAGGTTGCGGTCGAGCCGAATGACGAACCCAGCGGAACCAGGTACAGCCCGCGAAATGCCGCGCCGTCGTCGCTGATACGTTGCAAAAACCGGCCGCGGCCCCCCACCAGCGCATTGTGTGAATAGGCTACCAGCTTGGGTTCTGACTCGGTGCCGGATGACACCAGCAAGCGTACCGGCGAGTCTGGGCAGACTGCGCACAGGCTGGCCAGCGCCAATGGCGGCTGGGCGAGCAGCGCGTCCAGCGTCGACCACCCGGCGCGCGGCGCGCCATCGACGATCAACACCCGCAACGAGAGCAGGGTCGGGCGCAGCGACTCGATCACTTCGCACAGGTCGATGTCGGCATAGCTCTGCGGCACGATCACTGCACGCGCATCACAGCGGCGCACCATGGCCTGGATATCGAGCTTGCCGCGTCCTGGCGGGAACGGCGCGACAATGGCGCCCAGCGCGGCCACCGCCAGGTCAATGGCACAGCAGCGCCAGCTGTTACTCAGCTGATAGGCGACCACGTCGCCGGCGACGATGCCCGCCTGACGCAAGCTGTTGGCCAGGCGCAGGGCGGCGTCGAGCAGTGCGGCATAGCTGATGTTGCCCTCTGGCGACAACACGGCAGCTTTGTCAGGTGCTTGCGCAACCCGCGCGCGGAACAGGCTGAATACATCCTGATTGGGGTAGCTGCCGTCTTCAGCCCAGCGGCGGCGGGTATGCAAAGGGACCAGGTCGATGATGCCGGCAGTATTCATGTGAAACTCCACGGAGATTGGACAGATCGATAGGCGCGTTGGCCCAGGCTTGGCGCCAGGCGCGGGTCGGCAGCGAGTACGGCAAGGTCTTGATGGGCGATGCTGGCGGGGACGCCGGCTTGTTGGCAGGCATCCAGCCAGTTTTCGCCGCTGGCGTCAGCCAAGCGCTGCGGCAGGTGCCGTGGATCAGGCTCGGCACCCAGCACTTGGGTCAACGCCTGGTACTGCTGGCGGGTCTGGCAGTCGATCGCGAGCAAGCCATCGGCGGTGGCGAACACACCTTGCAGCAGGCTTGTCGCAAGCGCGCCGCTGTCGCGGTCGAGCAGCAGGTCGGCAGCGCCTAGCAGAGAGCTGTGCAACTGGCTGCCGTGGCCATGCAGCTCACGTTCGAGCAGCGCGGCGCAGATCCCTTGGGCGCTGATGACTCCGCCGAGGACATCGAGTGCGGTAAACAGCGTACCGCCCCGTGTGCCGGAAGCGCTGGCAACGCGTGCTGCTACCCCTGACCAGGCTTGCACGGTGAAGTCGGTGCCCGGCGCGTCGACCTGCGCTGCACCCCAGCCGCCGGCATAGGCGTGTATCAGAGACGGTTGGCTGGCATGCAGGTCAGCTGCATCCAAGGCCAGCTCGGCAGCCTTGCCCGGGGCCCAGTTGTGCAGGAAGACGTCGGCGTCGGCGCACAGTGCATGGATCTGCGCACGGCCTTGAGCCGACTTGATATCCACTTCAATCACCTGCTTGCGATGGTTGAGGGCATCGAAGCGCACCGAGCAGCCGTCGGCGCAGGGCGGCATGCTGCGCAGTGGATCACCGCCTGGCGGTTCGAGACGGATCACTTCGGCGCCAAGCAGCGTCAGCAGATGGCCGGCCAGCGGGCCTTGGATCCGGCGGCACGACTCCAGCACGCGAATGCCTTGTAGCGGCAGCGTGGCGGGTGCCTGGCGTGGGCCGGGCACGGCGGCGGGGCCGTGCTGAATCTGCCAGGGCGCAGCCGCACTGGCCGGGTAATCGGCATCGGCGTAGCGCTGCGCCGGGCTGCGCAGCACCACCAGCGCCACGCCGCAGTCTGCCGCCATCGCCTGAATACGGGCCAGCGGCAGCCGTGCCAGGGCGTCCAGGCACTCGGCCGGCATCGGCGCGACCGCGCGGGCATAGCGCAACAGAAACTGCTGCCAGGCCCGACCGGCAATCGCATCGCTGACCTGCAGTGCAGTCCAGAAACGGCGCCACGGTTGGCTGTCGAGGGTTTCCAGCTCGAACAGCACACCCTCGGCGGAAACGAACGGTGGCCGGGCAAGGGCGTCATCCTGGCCTGGCAGCAGCTGTTCTGCCTCGTCGGCAGCGGTTGCGCCGGCGAGGTACTGGCCGATGCTGAGCAGGGCGCCGCCGGCCGGGGCCAAGCTGACATCAGTGAAGGCGCCGCCGCGCAGTTGGCCAACGGCGGCGGCCAGAGTGCCTTGCCAGGCCAGTGCGGCGTTGATGCTGGCGAGGTAATTCACGCCCAGAGCCTGCGGCCTGCCACTGGCGCGGCCGTGCACCGACATGAGACCACAGGCGGCCTGGAGCGTGAACTCGGTAGACAGCTCCAGAGGCAAGGCGGGCAAGCCCACCAGGCGGGTCTGGAGCGGACGTAGATCGGAATGCAGCAGTTGCAGGGCCGGGCTGTCAGGCTCAGGCTGGCTGTCCTGGTGGCGCAGGCCCAGGCACTCACCGTGGCGCGCCAGTGCCGCGCTCAGGCTCTGCCACGCGGGCAGGCAGGCGCCGCTGCGCCAGGCGAAGCCGCCTTGTTGCAGAATACGGGACATGTGGGGGTTACCTTGGAGTAGGGCGGTGGTGCCAGGGACTGCGTGCTGGAGCCGATTTCAGCCGCCGGCCACGGCCGGCAGCACGGTAAGGCGGTCGCCTGCGGCGATCACTGTGGCGAGGCCGTCGGCGAAGCGGATGTCGTCATCGTTGACGTAGATATTGACGAAGCGGTGCACCTGGTCGTCGTGCACCAAGCGTCCCTTGATGCCTGGGTAACGTTGGTCGAGCTGGTCGATCAGCTGGCGCACTGTCTCGCCTTGCGCTTCGACTTTTTTCTGGCCTTCGGTAAGGGGACGCAGCAGGGTTGGGACCATGACTGAAACCGACATGTGACTCTCCTTGAAAGGGTGCTGTTGGGTCAGCCATGTGTGGCTGACCGGGTTCATTCCTGGATGGCCAGGTGTTCTTCGAAAACCCGCCCGGCGACGATGCGAAAGCTGCGCAGTGCGTGCCTGGCTGCGGGCCAGGTCGAGACGATCAGGTAGTGCAGCTCAGGGTCGCTGGCGTGGGCGATGTCATCGCGGCTCGGCCAGGCTTCGCTGGCCGTGTGCGAGTGGTAGATCACCCGGCATTCCTCATCACGCTCGTCGAGTTCGCTCCAGACCCGCAGTTGCTCGCGCGAGTCGAAGCTGAACCAGGTCGGCGAGGCCGCCTGATTGCGCATCGCGACAACGCGATGGGCCAGCGCCGAGCCGCTGGCGGCAGCGACCAGGCCGCAAGCCTCGAGCGGGTGTTCGGCAGCGGCGTGGCGACAGATCTGCTCCAACGCCTCGCGGGTAATGCACAGTGGCATGGCTGCGCCCTCAGTAGCTCGGCAGCGCCGGGTCGACTTCGCGCACCCAGGCCAGTACGCCACCGTCTAGATTGCGCACCTTGTCCAGCCCCAGCTTGCGCAGGTCACTGGACACCGCCTGCGAGCGCACCCCCGATTTGCAGGTGACCACCAGGTCAGTGTCGCGGCCAAAACGCTCGACGATCTGTGCGGCCAATTCGGCGGTCTTGGGCATCAGCAGGGCGCCGTCGATGTGCACGATGTCCCACTCGGTCTGTTCGCGCACGTCGATGATCACCGGTGCCTTGCCGGCGTCCTTGAGCGACTTCAGTTGCAGGCTGCTGATCAGCGGCACGCTGTGGTCGTGATCAGGCTTTGCCTGACCAAGACCACAGAACGCCTGGTAGTCGCTCAGGGCGGTGACCGCCTGGCGATCACGCAGCGGTCGGATGCGCAGTTCGCGATAGCTCATCTCCAGCGCGTCGTAGACCATCAGGCGGCCCAGCAGCGGCTCGCCGATACCGGTCAGCAGCTTGATCGCCTCAGTACTCATGATTGACGCGATGGCTGCGCAGAGCACGCCGAGCACGCCGCCTTCGGCGCAGGACGGTGCCAGCTCGGGCGGTGGAGGCGCTGGATACAGGTCGCGGTAGTTGAGCCCACGGCCGTCCGGGGCATCCTCCCAGAACACCGAGGCCTGGCCTTCGAAGCGGAAGATCGAGCCCCATACGTAGGGTTTGTTGGCCAGGATGCAGGCATCGTTGACCAGATAGCGCGTGGCGAAGTTGTCGGTACCATCGAGGATCAGGTCATAGCGCGAGAACAACTCGACGGCCATCTCAGGTTCGAGCCGGTCATTGTGGGCAATGACCTTGACCAGCGGGTTGAGCCGGGCAATCGCCTGGCGGGCGCTCTCGACCTTGAGCTCGCCGATGCTGTCGACGGTGTGAATCACCTGGCGTTGCAGGTTGGATTCGTCGACCCGGTCGAAATCGATCACGCCCAGGGTGCCAATGCCGGCAGCAGCCAGATAGAGCAGAGTCGGCGAGCCCAGGCCGCCAGCACCGATCACCAGCACCTTGGCGTTTTTCAAGCGGCGCTGGCCGATCACTCCGAGGTTGGGGATCAGCAGATGACGGCTGTAGCGGTTGATTTCTTCACGCGTGAGCTCGGCACCGGGCTCGACCAGCGGCGGTAGGGTGGTCATATCGCTTTTTTCCATTCAGTAGATACGAACTGGAACCATTTTCAATTGTGCTGGGGGTGGATTCAATCCACTCAAGGAGGGCTTTTGTATGAGCCTGGGTGAAAAACCTATGCAGAGCGCTGAAGCGCTGCGGCGGCCGCCTGCGCACCTGCTGTGCACTGCGGCCGCCGCGCCTGATTCATGACTCGAAGGTCGCCAGGTCGGCGCAGCTGCTGGCAAACGCCTGCAGGAAACCCTCTGCTTCAGCCATGCTCAATACCAGCGGAGGCTGGATGCGCATCACCCGGTTGTTGTTGGCGGTGACGAAGGTGAGGATGCCGTGTTCCTCTGAGAGTTTGGTCATCAGGCGCAGTACGAACATGTCTTCCAGGCTCTGCTCGAGCTCGACCATGGCCGCCTGCAGATGCTGGCGAGCCTTGCTCGAAAGCATGCGGTAGGTGGCCGCCGGCTGCCCCGGAATCCGCCCTGCCATCTCCCTGACCAGTGCCTCGATGGCGCCGCTCATGTCGTTGTGAAACTCGATCGCCAGCATCAGCCCGCGGCCGCGCACCGCCTTGATGAACGGGTAGCGCGCGGCCACCTGCTGCAAGCCTTGCTGCAGGTGCGCGCCGACCCGTGCGGCATTGCCGGTGAGGTCCTCCTGCTCGTGCACATCCAGCGCCGCCAGTGCCGCGGCTGCCGCGAAGTTGTTGCCGCCGAAGGTCGAGGTGTGCAGGGCGAAGGTGTCGATGTCACCATAGGCGCGGCGCCACACCGCCGCGCTGGCCAACGTCGCGCCGATCGGGACGAGGCCGCCGGACAGCGACTTGGACAGCACCATGATGTCTGGCGCAGTAGCCTCCCAGTCGCAGGCGAAACGTTTGCCGGTGCGGCCCAGACCGGTCTGGATCTCGTCCAGAATCCACAGGCAGTCGAACTCGTCGCACAGTGCACGCACCCCGGCCAGATAACCTTCAGGCGGCAGGATCACGCCCCCTTCACCCTGAATCGGCTCACAGATGAAGGCCGCGACGTCGCCCTTGGCCAGCCGTTCGCGCAGGGCTTGCAGGTCACCGAACGGCAGGCTGTCGCAACGTGGCAACAACGGTTCGAACGGCGTACGGTGCTTGGCCCGGCCGGTCACTGACAGCGCGCCGAGGGTCTTGCCGTGGTAGCCGTTGTCGCAATACACCACGCAGCGCTTGTCGCTGGCTGCCAGGGCCAGCTTGAGCGCGGCCTCGACCGCCTCGGTGCCGGAGTTGCTGAAAAACACCCGGCGCAAATCGCCGGGCGCGAGCTCAGCAAGGCGCTTGGCCAGCAGGCTGGTGTGCAGCGGCGCCGACGAGTACTGGATGAAGGTTGGGAACTGCTCTTGCAGATAGCGCTGCAGAGCCTGGCTGATCGCTGGATGGTTGTGTCCCGCATTGAGGCAGCCGTAGCCGGCGACGAAGTCCAGGTAGCGGCGACCGTCCAGGTCGGTCAGCCAGCAGCCTTCGCCGTGGCTGAACACCCGTTCGATGTGGTTGAACCGATAGAACTCACGCAACACCGGATTGATGTGTTCGCCAAAGCTGTTGAGCACTTCCCGGCGCAGGCTCAGTGGGTCATCGCGGCTGTCACTGGCGCGCACCGGCCGCTGGCCATGATGGTGGCGGCGCAGGCGAGCGAAGTCATCGACGCCGAGGGATTCGCCGTCGCTGGCCATCGGCGAAGGCGTGAAGCCATGACGCGCGGCGATCTCGCCGATTTCGAGGACCTTGTCCACCGGCAGCTCGCGACCAATCGAGAACGCTTCGGCGCGGCCTTCGAGGGCAAGGATAATGGTTTCGGCCAGGCAGCCGTTCATGCTGCGTTTGGGCTCAAGGCCCATGGTGCGCATGCCCAGATGCACCGCCTGGCTGGCCGAGACCAGACCGCCGTCGACCAGCAGAATGTCGCTGCGGGAATGGGCAACGGTCATGACGTCCTTGGGCAGTGCGGCATCGATCACCACGGAGCCTGGCAGCAGCCGACGCGGGTCGATCAGGCCACCGCTGGAGGTCGCTGCCACGTAGAAACGCACATTCGCATAGCAGTCTTCGACGCTGTCATGCAGGCTGACCTGGGCGTGGTAGCGGGCCGGCAGGAACTCCAACTGTGCCTGTGCCTGGCGCGGGCTGCCGCGGTGCACCAGGCGCAACCGGCAGCCTTGCTCGGCAAGCAGGCGTGCCACGGCCAGGGCGATCGAACCGGGGTAGCCGAGGATCGCCACTTCGGCGTTCTCGGCGGCTACGCCGACCAGTTCGAGGCTGTCCAGCAGATTGATGTAGGCGGCGTAGGCAGTCAGCGAATTACCGGTAGTGACAGCTACGTCGGCCTGCTCCATGGTGGCTACGCCGCGGTTGCCGACAATCGCTGTGAAGCCGCCCAGGCCAACCAGCTCGGCGCCTTCGGCCTTGAGCGTATTGACCCCCTGCAGCACCCGTTCGGCGATGGCGCGGGGCTGGCGTAGCATCTGCTCGGCGGTCAATGGCATGAACTGGAGGATCCCCGAGCACTCGGCACCGCTGGCGCTGACGATGCGGCCGAAGTCGACGAACGGCACCAGGTTGCGCTGGCACCAGCGTGCGCTGCTGTAGCCCCAGGCTTGTTCGCCCAAGGTACGTTCAAGCATGTCGACCAGCTTGACCTGATGCAGCAGGCCGGTGGAGGTGGGGTGAGCAATGAATCCGAATTTCATCAGAGGGTCTCTGTGTTGAGGCGGCTCCAGGCCGTTTCGGAGACCAGGCTCAAGCCATCGCCTTCCGAATTGTGGCCAAGCCAGACGTCGAAGAAGTTGAGCCGGCCAGGGGTGGTGAGGGCCTGGCGCAGGGTGGTCGGGCAGAACTGCAGGAGGCGAGCGCGGCACACGCTGATAGGGCCGAAAGCCTGCTCCTGCCAGAGTGGGCCGTCGGCAACCGGCACATTGACCTGAGCGGCGCCGTGGCAGGCGTAGCGTTTATCCAGGTAGGTCTGGATCATCGACAGCACGCCATTGGCCAGGTACATCACGGTGACGTTGCGTTGGCTGCCATCGGCGCTGCCGGCCAAGGACATTGCCAGGCGCTGTTCGATGTCCGGCACCAGTGCCCGCGCGCCGTCGCCGATGAAGGCGAGCACGTGCTGGCGGTTATTGACGGCGATGTAGGGTAGCGACATCAACGCATCGCCCATCAATGCCCGGCCGTACCAACCGGAAAAGCCAGCATCGGTGCGGGGCAGGTTGCGCATCGCCGAGATGCTGCAGCGACCGACGTCATACACGCCGGTGTAGCGATAACCGTCTGCCTCGATCAGTTCGGCCAGCAGCTGGCCAAGCCGGTGAAAGAAGAAGTTCGGCGTCATCGGCAAGGTTTCGATCTGGTCGCTTGGCAGCGCCTCGCGGGTGCGTTGCAGCTGTTGCAGGCGCTCGCGCCGGGCCTTGAGCAGCGCTGGCGGGACTGCCAGGTGCTGTTCCAGATAATCAAGCAGGGTGGTCAGCGGCAGGTCCACCGCCAGCTCGGTGAAAGGCGCAATGTGCTCGCGGCGCCGGTTGACCTGAGCGATGTGGAACAGGCGCTTGAGGCGGCCCTCGGAGTAGGGCGTGGCTGACTGGTCGATCTTGCTTTTGATGAAAAATAGCCAGGGCTTGCCATGCTCGGTCTCGGGTTGTTCGAGGAAGGCATGGATGCGCCGGCTGAAGCCGTACATCGACAGCGGGCCAAGATAGTTGAGCACCGGCTCCTGATCGGCATAGGCGGTGACGCTGCCAGGCGCGATGATGCTGTCGGCCAGCGCGATGCCACTGCGTTGGGCCAGGGCCATGACCCGCTGGCGCTCGCACTCGGTCAGCCTGCCGCACTGCCAGAGGATGCCTGCGGGTTCGTTGTTGAGTACCTCGAGCACCTGCGCCAGGGCCGCCTGCTGGCCAGGGTCAAACGATTGTGCAGGCGTTGCAGTAGCTGCCAGGTGTTGCTGTGGGCCGGTGTCGACTCGCGATTCGAGTACCGCCTGGGTGGCGAACAGGAAGGTCGGCGCGGGTTGCCCGTCAAGCGCGGCAAAGGCGGCCTCAACGCAGCTGCGCGATTGCTCCGGGCGCTGGATGAAACGCTGCCACAGGCCGCGTGCGGCAATCACCTGATGACCGTCGTTGTCGTTGTCCACAGTGCCCTGGAAGGCGTACCAGACGCTTGCCGCCGAGTCGGCGCAGATCACCAGCCCCGGCGCCCCGGCACGCTTGAGGTTGGCCAGCGTGCCGCGCATCTCGTCGAGCATCCCCGAGGTCATCACGATCACGTAGGCGCGTCGGTACAGTTGCCAGCCGGCCATGGCGCTGACGGCCAGGGCGTGCTCGTTGCTGGCGGTATGGAAACCACAGCCACTACCCTTGAGCAGCGCGCCCATGGAGTCGATGAAACCTGCAACCATGGAACCGGTGAAGAAGTGGCAGTCCCATTGCCCGGCCCAGCGGGCGTTCATGCGTTGCTGGATATCCCGGGCCAGTGCCACCGGTTCATTGGATTGCAGTGTGGTGCGGGCCAGCAGGCGGTTGAAGTAGGCGTGCTCAAGGTGATCGACAAATAGCCGCAACAGATCAGCCCGGCGCAGCGCCTGGTCGGCGTGTGGCACCCTCAGCAGGCGGTTGCCGCCAAGCCGGTTGAGCCAGTGGCCAAGATCGTCTGCGTTGCACAGCAGCAGCGCAGAGCTGGGCGAACGTTTGGCTTGGGGCTGGGCTGCGAGAAGTTCGAGCAATGGGTCGCTGGCTGGTTGCGGCGCCAGCTGGCGCGTATCGAACAGCACATAATCGCTGTCGCTGGCATGATCGCTGTGCAGGGCCGAGCGTGCCGCCTCGGCATTGCCGAATACCTGCAGATCCAGATACAAGCCATGGCTCTCGGCATGCTCGCGAACGTACGCCTGAGCCTGCTCGGCGACCTGGCGGTACAGGCACTGTGGGTCGTTGTCCGGCCATGACTGGCTGGCGGCGGGAGTCTCTTGGCCTAGCCAGTGGTTGAGCCGATCCAGCACAGCTTGCACATCGTCGCGCAGCGCGCTGTCGCCGCTGACCAGGCAGATGCCGACGGTTTGCTGCTTCATGCTTTGCCCTCGCTGATGCCGCGAGCCAGGCCCGCTGCGGTGTGACGCTCGCTCGCCAGCACAGCGGCGGTGCTGCCGGCGATGCTGTGACGCACCCGCCAGGCCAGCAGCAGCGCCACCAGCAGACCTGCGCTGAGGCAGGCCAGCATGCCGTGCTGGCCCAGCCGATCAAGCAGCAGCCCGGCGGCAACCGGCACAGCCAGACGGCTGATGACAAACAGGCTGGACTGCAGGCCGTAGTCGCTGGCAGTGTTGCCGCGACGGCTGAAGCACAGGGTCAGGCCGAACATCAGCGCGGACACCGCGCCCATGCTTGCCGCGAGCAGCAGCACGCTGGCGGTCAGCCAGGCAGGCCCCAGTCGCAGCCATACGCTGACGGTCAACAGCAGCAGCGCCAGCAGGGCGGCGAGCAGGTAGCACAGGATCGCCCGGGCCGTGCCAAGCACCGGTATCAGCCGGCCAAACAGCAGGCTCGATATGGCGCCCGTGGCGCCGCCGGCGATTCCCACCAGCCAGGCTACCTGTTCCATGGCCATGCCCTGATCAAGCATCAACGGCTTGAGGTACAGCCAGGCGGCGCCGATGAACGGGAACGCGCTGAGCAACACCCAGCTCCATTGGCGTGCACCGGGCTGAGCGAAGAAACTCATCCACTCGGCGACCAGGCCAGGTGGCTCGACAGGTTCGCTGGTAGCCGCCTGTGCCCGTTTGCGCAAGACCAGCAATGGCAGCAGGCCCAGCACCAACGCAGCGGCCATCAACAGAAACGGCGCCTGCCAGCCCAGCCGGGACTGAACCAGCAACATCGCGCCACCACCTACGATCGCGCCGATGAACAATGCCGCCGAGCGAATGCTGCCGGCGCGCAGCTGTTCGCTGCGTGGCAGCCACTGCACGGCCAGGGCGTTCAGCGGGATGTCCATCCAGGTGGCGATGATGCTGATGGCGAAGGTCATGGTGAACAGCCCCAGACGCTGTTCGATCAAGTCATGCCGACCAATCAGCCAATACAGGGCCAGCAGCAGGGCGCCGAGCAACAGCATCCAGTGCACCAAATGTCCGTTTCCCAGGCGCATCCGCTGTACCGGTACGGCGAGCAGGAACTTGAACACTGCCGGCAGCCCAGCCAGTTGAAACAGGCCGATCTCGGTGCCACTCCAGCCGTACTGGCGCATTACCAGCGGCATGCCGAACATCAGGTAGATGCTGGGCACCGCCAGTGCCAGGTTGAGCCAGCCAAACAGCAGTTGCAGGCCGGCGATTCGAGTGCGATTCATCACGTTATCCCTGAGGTCTGCGAGCGATGACGGCGTTCACCGGGGTGACCGGAAAACGCAGCCCGTTGAGTTGCTGTACCGCGCTGAAGCCTGCGCCCTGAAGCAGGTGCGCCATTTCACCCTCGGCCAGTACGTGGCGCCCTTGCAGGCGCATGTGCAGGTAGTACGGCAGGACCTGCGCTGCCGCGTCGCGCTCGCTGGGCACCTCGGCCTGGCAGCACACCAGCAGCCCGCCGGGGCGCAGGGCGGCGTGCAGGCGGCGCAACATGGCGGGCAGGTTGTCGACAAAGTGCAGCACCGACGAGCACCAGATCAGGTCGAAGCCGCTGCCGATGTCGTCGTGGTTGAGGTCGCCGCCAAGCGCCTGCAAACGCTCGCCAAGCCCGGCGCGCTGGATGTTGTCGTCCGCCACGGCGGCCGCCTCGGGGTACTCGAAGACCACTCCGGTCAGGTTCGGCAAGCGTTCGGCGAGTGCGATGGCGACCAGCCCCGGCCCCCCGCCGAGGTCGAGCACACGTTCCAACTGGGCGCATTCGGGCAGGCGCTCGATCAGCGCGCAGGCCAACTCGGTGGTGACTGCGCGTTGCTCCTGAGCGATCTGCAGGCGAGCGGCGTTGGCCCAACTGCGAGCGATCGCCTGCGGGCTGGCGGACGGCGTCGCCATACCGCTGCGCAGGTAGTCGCCGAGCTGGCTGCCGGTCTGGCGCAGTACCTGATGGCGGAACAGCAGGGCATCGCCGCAGTAGTCGTCGGCCTCGGCCCGCAGGTGGCGTTCAGCGGTGGGCAGGTTGCGATACAGCGCAGGCTGCTGCTCGTTGCGCTCGAGCAGGCCCTGGCACCACAGCAGCTCCAGCAGATAACTGGTGGCTTGCTGGTCCAGTGCCAGCGCCTCTGCCGTGTGCCGGGCACTGGTGAACTGGCGCAACTGATCGAACACGCCGTACTCAAGGGCTACCCGCAGGGCATCGGCGCCAAGGCCGCCCAGTTGCAGGTCCCAGCAGGCCTGGAGGGGGTGACTGCTACGCAGGTCCTGGTAGTTGCAATTCATCGTTCACCCGCTGGGTTGCTCAGGTGTACGCGGCAGCAGTGTGGCTTCGCAGATTGAGGCACGGTAACTCCCTGTAGTGGCCGCTTGTATCAAACGAAACAAGGCATGGCCGAATCACTGATAAAGGTGATATATATTAAATGAGAATCATTCAGTATAAGTATGCGAGTCGGAGCCGTTCCTATGCGACGCGAGCTCGCGGACCTTCAGGGAAGTCAGCATGAGCACATTGAAAGGGAGTTGCCGTCTCGGTCTGGATCAAGCGCGCGAGCGCAGCGTGTTGGCTGATGGGCGCCTGCGCATGCAGCTGAGCGAGGACCTTGGCCAGTGCCACTCCGAGCTGTTGCAGTTGGAGCGGGGCCTGTCGCTGGGGCGCTTGCACTACCACCCGCTGCGGCCCTTGATCGAAGAGACCTGCGGCCCGCATGACGGCCATGTGATGGTGGTGACGATTGGCTTGCAGGGTAAATCGGGGTTCACTGGCAAGGATGGCAACCACCTCGCTTTCGAGGCTGGCCACACCACCATCACGGCGTTCAAGGCGACCCCCGGCGAGCGCCGCTATCAGGCCAATCAAACCGCCTCGCAGCTGCGCCTGGTGATCGATGAGCAGACCCTGTGCAAGTACGTCGGCGAGGAGCGGGCGGCGCAGGTGCTGGGTACCGGGCATCTGCATCGCCTCGACTTTCGCCCAAGCTCGCAAGCCGCGCAGGCGCATGCCGCGGCGTTGGTGCGCTACCTGCAGCCAGGCCTGCTGAACCCGGCCAACCGCCTTGATCTGCACATCCATACGCTGAGTCTGTTGGCCGAACAGTTCAATCTGCTGGCGCCGCAGGACAGCATCAGCTCGGCGCTGAGCAGCAGCGACGTCGAGCGCATCGAGCGCGCGCGCAACCTGCTCTGCGAGCAGTTGCATCAGCCTCTGACGGTCGAGTACTTGGCCACGGCGGTGGGGATGAACGAGCACAAGCTCAAGGAGGGTTTTCGTCACCTGTTCGACTCGACCCCGGCGCGCATGCTCCTGGACATGCGCATGCGCAAGGCGATGACCCTGCTCGAGTCCGGCCAGCAAGTGGCCCAGGCCGCCTGGCAGGTGGGCTACAAATATCCGAACAATTTCACCGTGGCTTTTACCCGCTACTTCGGCCGGGCGCCGAAGTCGATTTTCGGCAAGAAGCGCTAGCGACGTGGTCGGGCTGTGCGCATAGGTTTTTGTTGTTTTCGCATATCAATCTAAACGAGATTCATTTGCATTTATCGTTAGTATCACTGCGCCGCGATTCAGCGGCCATGAAACTGCCATGTCACGATAAATACAGGTCTCGCCATGTCTTTGCTCACCCCACCGCCATCGCCAATGCGCCTCAAGCCATTGGCGTGGTCGATCCTGCTGACACTGTCCAGCCCCGCAGCACTGGGCGAGGAAAACGCCCCAGGAGCTCAGGCGTCCACGCCGAATATGGGCGCCATCGAGATCGAGCTGCCGGCAGGTTTCGAGGATGAGCTGAGCAGGCCAGGTACTTCGCAGCAGGGCCTGCAGGTGCTGGAAGCGTTGGAGGTCAAAGGTGAATGGGAGGACCAGACCGAGAAGGGCGAGAACGACGTTTACCGCAAGGACGTCTCCAACGTTTATGTCGGCAAGGAAGATATCGAGCGCTACAAGGGCACCAGTGTTGGTGACCTGTTCAAGGGCTTGAATGGCGTCTACAGTGGCGAGTCACGCAACAGCGGCGCGCTTGATCCGAACATTCGCGGCATCCAGGGCGAAGGTCGGATTCCGGTCACCGTGGATGGTACCGAGCAATCGACCTCGGTGTGGCTGGGCTCGGCAGGGGTCTCCAACCGCAACTACGTCGATCCGAACATGATCGGCGGCATCTCGGTGGAGAAAGGGCCATCGCTGACCGCTGGGGTCAAGAGTGGCATCGGTGGCTCGGTGGAGATCCGCACGCTGGACGCCGAGGATATCGTGCGGCCAGGCGAGACCTATGGACTCGAGCTCAAGAGCGAAACCGCCAGTAATTCGGTAGCGCCCAATGAAGACGGCATGCGCAGCTTCGGCCGCGACTACCGCGATATCGAAGGCGCGTATACCGGCGGCACTTCCGTTTATTTCGCCAATGGCGGCGGCACCCGTTACACCCCGCATACCGACTCACGGGCGAATGATTTCGACTTCGAGGACAATGCCTACCGCATTGCCGCAGCGACCCGCCAGGACAATTTCGACCTGCTTGGCGCTTACAGCTATCGCAAAAAGGGGAACTACTTCAGCGGCAAGAAGGGCAGCAAGCGTTACGAATCCGAAAGCGGTTATGAGGGCGTTACAGCGGAAAATGCGCCGGTAGTGGGCGACACCTCTGCCAACTACCTGGCCAGCTTCTACAACCCGGGTGGCGAGGTAGCGGGCACGTCCAACGAGATGCGCACCACGCTGCTCAAGGGCACGCTGTACTTGCCTGATGAGCAGCGCATCAAACTCTCTTACATGCACAGCGATCTCGAGTTTGGCGAAACCATCCCTTACATGATCAACGAGGTCATCAAGCAGGTCCCCAGTGGCAGCAATTTTGGTTTTCAGCTGCCTTACAGTGAAGTCAAGCAAGACACGTTTTCAATCAATTACAGCTGGAGCCCTGAAGATAATCGCTGGGTCGACCTCCAGGCTGGTTTCTGGCTGACCAAGAGTGACTCCAAGCGCTACCAGAATGGCGAGCAGATATATGCCATCAATGGTATTGACGGTAGGGGCGATGCCGCCTGGGACAACTATGTGCAGTGTCGCTACAGCCTGTTCGGCTGCAATGGCGATAGCGCCATGCCGGACAAGTTAGCCAATACCGACGGGCGCTTCAACTTGTTCTCGCGCGCGCTGCAAGTGACCCAGCACGACCGTTGGGGGGTGACACTGGGTAATAAAATGCAATTGACAGACAGTTGGATGCTGACGCTGTCCGGGGACTTCAGCAAAGAAAAACTGGAGCAGGGCAACAATCTCGATCAAGAGAGTGGTGGTGTGGTTGCCTACGCCATCAACTACTTGGGGCCGCGCGGCGGCAGGCGGGAGCAGTATAACTTTAGTTTTAATAACGAGTGGGCTGCAACGCCGTGGTTGACGTTTACGGCGGGGGCGCGTTACAGCGATTACAACTCGTTCGATACGACGCTGGATGAGAATCGCAAAGGGCAAGTTGAAGGTTGGGGTGTTAACAGTTATCAGACCATCCGTGACTTTGGATATGTCAAGCTGCTCAGCGACGAAGAGGCCAAAAATTATGAAGCCTCGGTGAGGGACATGGTGGAGAGTTGGGGGTTGGACAACCCAGCTGAAATTGAGGAAGCTGTTGCCGGCGAACTGGCGAATGCTACTGTAGATGGAGTTTATTACGGTCCCGTCGAGGTGGCGCAGGTTCCGCTCAAAGGCACGCGGTTGGACAGCAGTGCAAATCCATTCACCAACGGCACCATTAACTTTAGTGAACAGGTAGCCAATGCTCAAGGCAGTGGCCGCACGGTTGCCCGTTATTTGAAAGCACCCTCAAGCGGTGGGGTATACCAGCAGATACCCGAGGATGAGCGTTGGGCCAAGCCGAAGAAACGCAGAGACAGCGCTTGGGCGCCGATGGCAGGGGTGACCCTCAAGCTGAGTGACAGTGCCAGGGTGTACGCAAGGTATGTCGAGTTCATTCGCTTTCCCACAATCTACGAAGACACTCAAGCGTTCTCGGGTAGCCGTTCAAGCATCACATCCAATCAGCCGAGTCCAGAACATGCGTATAACTGGGAAGTCGGTTACGTTCAGGACCTGCTAGGGTTTGTACCCGAGTGGAGGAACGCGGATTTTCGCATCAATTATTACAAGAGTGAGATCAAGGATTATATCGACAGGGATTTTTCCTACAATATTATCCAGTACGAAAAAAAGCTGCTGTCAGGCATCGAGTTGCAAACACGCTTTGATACCGGTAAGTATTTCAGCAGTTTTGGTGTCAGCTATCGACTGGATCAGCGCCTGTGCGACAAAGACATGGCCAGCACCGTTGATCCCTATTATGGGCGGGTCAAGGAGTGTGTAACCGGTGGCTTCCCGACGACGTTCTCCAGGACCAGCTTGCAGCCTCACTATTCTTTGAACCTGGACAGCGGCATGCGCCTGTTCGATGAGCGCCTGGAGATCGGCGCACGCATGGTCTATCACAGCAGCGCGAAGAACAAGGAAGAGGCTAAGTGGATCAAGCAGAATCTTGATATGGTCAAAGGCATCAATCAGCCTTACGAGTGGCACCCTATTTGGGTATTCGATACGTATGCGACGCTGCATATCAATAAGAATATTGATGTCGACTTCGGCGTCAACAATATAACCAATCGATATTATCTTGACCCGTTGGCGCGCACGGTCATGCCAGCGCCCGGGCGCACGCTCAAGATGGGGCTGACTGCACGTTTCTAGATTTTTTGCTGTTTTTTGTAAAACAGCGTTGTTCATAAACTATGACAAGGAGAGTGTTGTGAAAAAACTATTTGTAATGACAGCGTTGTCGTTGGTGACCTCCGGTGCATTTGCCGCTACGGTCAGCGGTGGTTCCTCTTCGACTTATGTGCAGGCACTGCCTTCGAACTTGATGGCAGTAGGCACAGCGGGTATCGCTATGCCAACGGTAGCCGGCGCGACCGCGAACACCTCAGCCGTTGTCAGCTTCAAGGCAGGGCCTATTGCTCAAACCAATGCGCTTCTCAGCGGCTATGGCACCACCTCGGCGCTCATCACCAACCCCGGTACAGGCGTAGTTACCTCGCAGACCTGGAAAAACAAGGCTGCCTACAATACTGAGGTTTATGCCTATCGCCAGATCGCAGCGCCGTCCCCCGGCTTCCCGCAATTCGGCGGTGAAGTCATCGCCAAGGTATCGGGTGCCGAGGTGTACTTCGGCGAGTGGGCGCCAGCCAAGAGCGGTGCTCAGCCGACCAACAGCACTGACCTGAACCTGTCGCATGCCAACCGTACGGTCTGGTTCGTTGGCGAAAATCCAACTACCAGCATGCCGGCCTTGGTCAATGCCAAGTACAACGTCGTGGGCATCAACCAGTACAACCCAGGTACGGCCGCCGGCGTGACCAGTGGTGTGCTGACCGCCAACTATGGCAGCGGCTCCGGCACGCTGGCGGGTAGCGTAGGATCTATCAACTTCGCGGGCACTACCATCGCAGCCAATGGGTCATTCGCTCGTTCCAATCAGATCAAAGGCCAGTTCTACGGCAACAACGCCGAGGCCCTGGCGGGTATCTACACCAGCGGCACCACCAAAGTCGCCTTCGGCGGCGCCAAGCAGTAATACCCCTGTGCAACGGAGGGGGCGCTGCGGCGCCTGCCTCCCACTTTTTGTCCCTGTCTCTGGATCGATCACCATGCTGCCGTCCATGCGGGTGCACGTCGCCCTGCTGTGTCTCTCGACCTTGTTCTCCCCCGTACTGCTGGCCGACGATGACGACACCCGTCTGCTGCTGAACAAGATTGACCGCCGCGCCGAGGCGCGGGAGCGGGCCAACCTGGGCGCACCGGACCCGGCCGAGAATGACGCATCCTTGATCACCATCGAGGGGCAGACGTACAACGTGCAGAACAGCCTCGCAGACCTCGGCCCGGCTATCTATGTGTCGATCAACCTGCAGCAGTGGAGCAAGGTGCGCCAGTTTGTCGAGCGCTACCGGCAACTGCCCGGGCACGAACAGGCATTGGTGGAAATGGCCGAAGGCCTGATCGATCGCCAGGCGCGCAGGTACAAACAGGCGATCGCTCACCTGCGCCGCGCCGATCAACTGCAGCCCGGCTTCGTCCGTGCCCGTCTGGAGCTGGCGCGTACGCTGTTCGAAGACAACCAGACCGCTGAAGCCGAAGCGTTGTTCGCTGAGGTCGCCAGTGCTGAAGTGCCCGAGGCGGTGCTCGAAGTGCTTGGTCAGTACCGCAGTGCCATCGACAGCCGGCGCGAGTGGCACGGCTCGGCATCGCTGGGGTTTGGCTACAACAGCAATATAAACCAGGGCAATGGCATGCTCACCACCACCCAGGTATGTACGATCTTCTTCGAGTGCTTTGATTACTCGCGGCAGATGCCCAAGCCGATCAAGTCAGCCAGCACGGTCTATGACATGGCTGCCGAGCGGCGCTTTCAGCTGGCTGGTAACCACCACCTGCTGGTGCGCGGGCTGAGCTATGGCAACAGCTATGACAAACATAGCGAAACGCAGGAGAACCAGACCTGGTACGACGACAACACCAGCGTGCTCTACGCCGGCTACAACTTTCAGAGCGCGCTCAACGATGTGTCGCTGACGCCGTTGTTCGAAAACTACTACAGCGACCACCACACCAAGTACCAGGCCAGCGGCGTACGCGGCGAATGGAAGCACAACCTGAGCAAGCGTCTGCAGCTCAGCCTGCAGCTGCAGAACAAGCACTTTCGCTTTCAGGGTGAGCAACGCGATTATTTCGATGACTACGACGAGCGGCAGGTCGGTACTTCGCTGTCGTACATGCTCGATCCACGGACCCTGGTATTTACCGGAGTGACCTATACCCGGCGCAGCCAGGACGCCGCCAGTGCCAGCAATCGCGAGTACCTGGCCAGCCTCGGCGCCTATCACAGCTTTGATGTCGGGCTGAATCTGAGCGTCGTCGGTCTCTACCGCAAGACCCGTTACGACCAGCCCGATGCGTTTCTCGGCGGCTTGCGCAAGGATCGCCAGCAGATCTATATCGCCACGCTCAGCGTTCCGCGGCTGGCGTTCGCTGGCGTGGTACCGAGCCTGTACGCCAAACGCACGGTGACTGACAGCAGCATCGACTGGGCCTATGCCTATCGCCAGACCGAAGTGGCGCTGAAATTCGAGAAGAGTTTTTGAAGGAGGAGGGCTGCTCAGGCCGGTCATGGCGGGGCATACCAAATCGCAGGCAAGAAAAAACCCACTAGCAAGCTAGTGGGTTTTTAATTTGGTGCCCAGGAGAAGACTCGAACTTCCACGACCTTGCGGTCACTGATACCTGAAACCAGCGCGTCTACCAATTCCGCCACCTGGGCAAAGCTTTACATCTACAGCGTACTGCGATGAATCTCTTGCTGAATCACAGACAGACCTGCTATCTATGCTTCGAAATATTTGGTGCCCAGGAGAAGACTCGAACTTCCACGACCTTGCGGTCACTGATACCTGAAACCAGCGCGTCTACCAATTCCGCCACCTGGGCACACTGTCAAGATTAGATGATGCTTTACAACATCCCTTATCTCAACTACAACGGCGGTGTCCGTCGTTGTGGTGCGCACTATACGGACGCCATTGGGGGCTGTAAAGCCCTCGTATCAAAAAAAAAGTAAAAAACTCAACACGTTGATTCTGTTGAGCTTCCCTCGCCAACAAGACTGTCAGACGGGGGCTGTCCAACGACGACATTTCCGGTTTCAATAGGCCTATGCCAAACTTCTACTCTATATATACCAAGGTGAACCCCTCCTGATGGCCGATTGGCAATCCCTCGATCCAGAGGCCGCTCGCGAAGCGGATAAATACGACAACCCTATTCCCAGCCGTGAGCTGATCCTGCAGCGCCTTGCCGATCGTGGCGAGCCAGCCGCGCGCGAGGAGCTGGCCGCAGAGTTCGGCCTGCTCGAAGAAGACCAGATCGAAGCCCTGCGCCGCCGCCTGCGCGCCATGGAACGTGACGGTCAGCTGATCTATACCCGGCGTGGCACCTATGCCCCGGTAGACAAACTGGACCTGATCTGCGGCCGCGTGTCGGGTCACCGCGATGGTTTCGGCTTCCTCATCCCGGATGATGGCAGCGCTGACCTGTTCCTCAGCCCGTCGCAGATGCGTCTGGCGTTCGACGGTGACCGTGCCCTGGCACGGGTTTCCGGTACTGACCGTCGTGGTCGCCGCGAAGGTGTGCTGGTCGAGATCATCTCCCGCGCCCATGAGAGCGTGGTTGGCCGTTACTTCGAAGAAGGCGGCATCGGCTACGTAACCCCGGACAACCCCAAGATCCAGCAGGAAGTGCTGGTCACTGCCGGGCGTAACGGTGGCGCCAAGATCGGCCAGTTCGTCGAAATCAAGATCACCCACTGGCCAACGCCGCGGTTCCAGCCGCAGGGTGATGTGGTCGAGGTGATCGGCAACTACATGGCGCCGGGCATGGAAATCGACGTTGCCCTGCGTAGCTACGACATCCCGCACGTGTGGCCGCAGGAAGTGGTCAAGGAAGCGCGCAAGTTCCGCTCCGAAGTCGAAGAAAAGGACAAGGAACGGCGCATCGACCTGCGTCACCTGCCGTTCGTCACTATCGACGGCGAAGACGCCCGTGACTTCGACGACGCCGTCTATTGCGAGCCGCAAGGCAAGCTGCGGCTGTTCTCCGGCGGCTGGCGCCTGTACGTGGCGATTGCCGACGTGTCCAGCTACGTGCGCCTGGGCTCGGCCCTGGATATCGAAGCGCAGCAACGCGGCAACTCGGTGTATTTCCCTGAGCGGGTGATCCCGATGCTGCCCGAGGAGCTGTCCAACGGCCTGTGCTCGTTGAATCCGCACGTCGATCGCCTGGCCATGGTCTGTGAAATGACCATCAACAAGTCCGGGCAGATGGTCGACTACCAGTTCTGCGAGGCGGTGATCCACTCCCATGCACGGCTGACCTACAACAAGGTCAGCAGCATGCTCGAGCACTCGCGCACCCGTGAAGGCAAGGCTCTGCGCGATGAGTACAGCGAAGTCGTGCCGCACCTGAAGAACCTGCACGCCCTGTACAAGGTCCTGCTGGCGGCGCGCCATACCCGTGGCGCGATCGACTTCGAGACCCAGGAAACCCGGATCATCTTCGGTGATAACCGCAAGATCGAAGAAATTCGCCCGACCGTACGTAACGAAGCGCACAAGCTGATCGAAGAGTGCATGCTCGCGGCCAACGTTGCGACCGCTGCGTTCATGCAGAAGCACGAAGTGCCGTCGTTGTATCGTGTGCACGACGGCCCGCCACCGGAACGTCTGGAAAAACTGCGCGCCTTCCTCGGCGAGCTGGGTTTGTCGCTACACAAGGGCAAGGAGCCTTCGCCGAAGGACTATCAGGCCCTGCTGGCGAGCATTTCCGGGCGGCCGGACTTCCACCTGATCCAGACGGTGATGCTGCGCTCGTTGAGCCAGGCGGTGTACAGCACCGACAACAATGGCCACTTTGGTCTGAACTACGAAGCGTACACCCACTTCACTTCGCCGATTCGGCGTTACCCGGACCTGCTGGTGCACCGTGCCATTCGCAGCGTGATCCGCTCCAAGATCGACACCCCGCACGTCAAGCGTGCCGGCGCCGTGGCAATCCCCAAAGCGCGCATCTACCCGTACGACGTTGCCACCCTGGAACAGATGGGCGAGCAGTGCTCGATGACCGAGCGGCGCGCCGACGAGGCCACCCGCGATGTGGTCAACTGGCTCAAGTGCGAGTACATGAAAGACCGCGTGGGCGAAGTCTTCCCGGGCGTGATCACCGCTGTGACCGGTTTTGGTTTGTTCATCGAACTGACCGACATTTACGTCGAAGGTCTGGTCCACGTCAGCGCGCTGCCGGGCGACTACTACCACTACGACGCCGTGCATCATCGCCTGTCGGGCGAACGCACCGGTCGCAGCTTCCGCCTGGGCGACACGGTTGAAGTCAAGGTCATGCGGGTCGATCTCGACGAGCGCAAGATCGACTTCGAAATGTCCGAAGCCACCGTCAATGCGCCGGTTGGCCGCAAGCAACGTGGCACCGCCGAGACGGCGCCGGCGGGCAAGTCCGCGCCGGCAGGCAAAGGTGCTGGCACGGGCAAGCGTGACGTGAAGCAGGACAGCAAGCGCGAGGCCACGTCGCAAGCCAAGCCAGAAACCAAGGCCGAGCCAGCACCGCGTCGGCGCAAGAATGAAAGTTCGGATGCCTACTTCCCGAGCGATGCCGTGCAGCGCAACGCCGAAGTCCGCAAGAGCCGTGAAGTGAAAAAAGCGCTGATGGGCGAAGCCCGCAATGCGCCGACGGCAAGCAAGTCCGGCAAAAGTTCGAGCAAGTCCGCCAGCGACAAGCCAAGCAAACACCGTAAAGGGCCGTCCAAGTCCGGCGCGCCACGCAAGAGCAAGAACAAGTCATGAGTCAGTTGGAAAAAATCTACGGCGTGCACGCCGTGCAGGCGCTGCTGCAGCACCATCCCAAGCGGGTCAAGCAGATCTGGTTGTCGGAAGGGCGCAGTGAGCCGCGTCTGCAAACCCTGCTGGCTCTGGCCGCAGAAAACCGCGTAGCGGTCGGCCAGGCCGAGCGTCGCGAGATGGACGCCTGGGTTGAAGGCGTGCATCAGGGCGTGGTGGCTGAAGTCAGCCCGGCGCAGGTGTGGGGCGAGTTGATGCTCGAGGAGTTGCTCGAGCGCACCGAAACCCCGCCGCTGATTCTCGTGCTCGATGGCGTTACCGACCCGCACAACCTCGGCGCGTGCCTGCGCACCGCCGATGCTGCCGGTGCCACCGCAGTGGTGGTGCCCAAGGACAAGTCGGCGACCCTGACTCCGGCTGTGCGCAAGGTTGCTTGCGGCGCTGCCGAGGTGATCCCGCTGGTCGCCGTGACCAACCTGGCGCGTACCCTGGAGAAGCTCCAGCAGCGCGGCCTGTGGGTGGTCGGCACTGCCGGCGAAGCCGACAAGGAGATCTACCAGCAGGACCTGACCGGTCCGCTGGTGGTGGTCATGGGTGCTGAAGGCAAGGGCATGCGTCGTCTGACCCGTGATCATTGCGACTTCCTCGTGAAGCTGCCGATGGCTGGCAGCGTCAGCAGCCTGAACGTGTCGGTGGCTACCGGTGTGTGCCTGTTCGAAGCCGTACGTCAGCGCCAACTGAAGCGCTGATCCAGTCGTCTGCAGCGATCCCGGCGTAGCTATTTGCCCGCCGGGATCAGTCTGTACCCTGGCGATTTGGGCAGATCCCTGCCGCTGTTCAAATAATCGCCAATCACCTTGCTTGTGCGTGCCGCCTTCTCTACAATTGCGCCCCTTGCCCAGCAGGCAGGCGCGCATGTGCCTTCTGCACAAGGCAAGTCATACAGTGTCATTCACTCCTTGTCTGACCAGATTCCCTGGCAGGCTTCTAACCCGTAAGGAGCATTCATGCGTCATTACGAAATCATCTTTCTGGTCCACCCGGATCAGAGCGAGCAAGTCGGCGGCATGGTTGAGCGTTACACCAAGCTGATCGAAGAAGATGGTGGCAAAATCCACCGTCTGGAAGATTGGGGCCGTCGTCAACTGGCCTACGCAATCAACAATGTTCACAAGGCTCACTACGTGATGCTGAACGTTGAGTGCACTGGCAAGGCCCTGGCCGAGCTGGAAGACAACTTCCGTTACAACGATGCCGTGATCCGTAACCTGGTCATCCGTCGCGACGAAGCCGTTACTGGCCCGTCCGAGATGCTCAAGGCCGAAGAGAACCGCAGCGAGCGCCGTGAGCGTCGTGAACGTCCTGAAGCTGATGGCGCCGATGGCGACGACAGCAATGACAGCGACGCCAGCGATAGCGCTGACGAGTAATCCACGGACCTTTTGAGGAGCCTATTACATGGCACGTTTCTTCCGTCGTCGTAAATTCTGCCGCTTCACTGCTGAAGACGTGAAAGAGATCGACTTCAAAGATCTCAACACCCTGAAAGCTTACGTATCCGAAACCGGCAAGATCGTTCCAAGCCGTATCACCGGTACCAAAGCTCGTTATCAGCGTCAGCTGGCTACCGCTATCAAGCGCGCCCGCTTCCTGGCCCTGCTTGCCTACACCGACAGCCACGGCCGCTGAGGCCTGGCTTTCGACAAGTAGCAAGGGATAAGCATGCGAGCGTTGGCTGATTTCATCATGCGCGGTCGCGTGCAGGCCGCTGTAGTAGTGGCCGGTTGTGCGGCATTGCCGCTGTTGTTCTGGTTGTGTGCCGCCGCTGGGAGCCTGGTGTTCCTGCGGCGCGGTTTCAAGGACGCTTCCTCGGTCATCGTCTGGGGTATTTTGCCGGCGTTGGTCTGGTGGGTCTTCGGCGAGCCGCGCACCTTGATGGTGTTGCTGGGTGCGCTGGGGTTGGCTGCGCTGTTGCGCGCCGGGCATTCCTGGAACCGGGTGCTGTTGTCCAGCATTGCACTGGGCCTGTTGTATGGCCTGATTCTCAGTTCGGTGTTCCGTGAACCGATTGAAGCTCTGGCGCGAGCGCTTGAAAAAGCCCTGCCGCAGATGCTCGACGGTCTCTACCAGCAGTTATCGGTAGAGGAGCAGGCACGCCTTGGGAGTCTTGTCGTACCGGTGCTCAATGGCCTGATTGCGGCTTTGCTGCAGGTTGTCAGTGTGTTGTCCCTGATGTTGGGGCGCTACTGGCAGGCCTCGTTGTACAACCCGGGAGGTTTCGGCCGCGAGTTTCAAGCGGTACGGATTCCCTTGGTGCCAACGCTGGTATTGCTGGGGTGCATGGTGTTGGGTCCGAACCTCGGTTCTGCCCTGGCGCTGCTCACGCCGCTTTGCAGCGTACCGCTCATGTTTGCCGGGCTTGCCCTGCTGCACGGGTTGGTGGCACAGAAACGTCTGGGCAGATTCTGGCTGGTCGGGTTGTACGTGACGCTGGTGCTGTTCATGCAGCTGACTTATCCGCTGCTCGTGGTCCTGGCCATTGTCGATAGCCTGGTTGATTTTCGCGGTCGCAAGTCGCCTCAGGGTGACGATTCCGCGAACGGTGAAGGTTAAAAGTTAAGAGGTTTTACCAAATGGAACTGATCCTGCTGGAAAAAGTCGCTAACCTGGGCAACCTGGGCGACAAAGTTAAAGTTAAAGCCGGTTACGGCCGTAACTTCCTGCTGCCGTTCGGCAAGGCCACTGTTGCCAATGCCGCCAACGTCGCTGCGTTCGAAGAACGTCGCGCCGAGCTTGAAAAAGCTGCAGCCGACAAGAAATCTTCGGCTGAAAGCCGTGCTGCCCAACTGGCCGAGCTGGAAGTGACTATCACTGCCACCGCTGGCGACGAAGGCAAGCTGTTCGGTTCGATCGGCACCCACGACATCGCTGATGCCCTGACCGCCTCCGGCGTTGAAGTGGCTAAAGCTGAAGTTCGTCTGCCGAACGGCACCATCCGTAACGTTGGCGAATACGACGTAGCCGTGCACCTGCACAGCGACGTTGAAGCCACCGTTCGCGTGGTTGTCGTTGCAGCCTAAGCTGTAGCACTCGGCTGGCTCCTCGTGGGCTAGCCGGTTAACATTGGGCGCGGCTCTGCTTTGCAGGCCGTGCCCTTTGTTTTTCTCATCACCCAGAATTCTATTGTGGCCATGAACGAGATCACCCATCCAGAACAGCTCGACCTGCAAACCGCCGCGCTGAAAGTGCCGCCGCATTCCATCGAGGCCGAACAGGCCGTGCTCGGTGGTCTGATGCTGGACAACGAAGCCTGGGAGCGGGTGCTGGATCAGGTCTCGGATGGCGACTTCTACCGGCATGACCACCGCCTGATCTTCCGTGCCATCCACAAGCTGGTTGACCTCAACCAGCCGTTCGACGTGGTAACCCTGCACGAACAGCTCGACCGCGAAGGCCAGTCGAGCCAGGTCGGCGGCCTGGCGTATCTGGCCGAGCTGGCCAAGAACACCCCGTCGGTTGCCAACATCAAGGCCTATGCGGCGATCATTCGTGAGCGCGCCACGCTGCGCCAGCTGATCAGCATCAGCACCGATATCGCCGACAACGCCTTCAACCCGCAAGGGCGCAACGCCGCCGAGATTCTTGACGATGCCGAGCGGCAGATCTTCCAGATCGCCGAGGCGCGGCCCAAGACCGGCGGGCCGGTCGGGGTCAACGACCTGCTGGCCAAGGCCATCGACCGCATCGACACGCTGTTCAACTCCGACAGCGACATCACCGGTATCTCCACCGGCTACACCGACCTGGACGGCAAGACCAGCGGCTTGCAGGCGGCCGACCTGATCATCGTTGCCGGCCGACCGTCGATGGGGAAAACCACCTTCGCCATGAACCTGGTGGAAAACGCCGTGCTGCGCAGCGACAAGGCGGTGCTGGTGTTCTCCCTCGAGATGCCAGGTGAATCGCTGATCATGCGGATGCTCTCGTCGCTGGGTCGCATCGACCAGACCAAGGTGCGTTCCGGTCAGCTTGATGATGACGACTGGCCGCGGTTGACCTCGGCGGTCAACCTGCTCAACGACCGCAAGCTGTTCATCGACGACACCGCCGGCATCAGCCCTTCGGAGATGCGCGCACGGACCCGCCGCCTGGCCCGCGAACACGGCGAGATCGGCATGATCATGGTCGACTACCTGCAGCTGATGCAGATCCCGGGCTCCAGTGGTGACAACCGTACCAACGAGATTTCGGAGATTTCCCGCTCGTTGAAAGCCCTGGCCAAGGAATTCAACTGCCCGGTCATTGCCTTGTCGCAGTTGAACCGCTCGCTGGAACAGCGCCCAAACAAGCGCCCGGTCAACTCCGACTTGCGTGAATCGGGTGCAATCGAGCAGGACGCCGACGTGATCATGTTTGTCTACCGGGATGAGGTCTATCACCCCGAGACCGAGCACAAGGGCGTCGCCGAGATCATCATCGGCAAGCAGCGGAACGGTCCGATCGGGTTTGTCCGCCTGGCGTTCATCGGCAAGTACACCCGCTTCGAGAATCTCGCCCCGGGGGCGTACAACTTCGACGACGACGAGTAACAGCCGGCGGTGCTGCTGCGCCGCCCGAGCCCCTCATCATGAATCCGACCATTACCGTCGGATTTGATCAAAATTTGTGCTATATTCCGCGCCCGCGATTTCCCTGCACACCAAGAACCGGTCACTGACATGCACGCAGCCAAACCACTTTACGACTATCCCAAGTACTGGGCCGAATGCTTCGGGCCAGCGCCTTTCCTGCCGATGAGCAGGGAGGAGATGGATCAGCTCGGCTGGGATTCCTGCGACATCATCATCGTGACCGGTGATGCCTACGTCGACCATCCGTCGTTTGGCATGGCCATCATCGGCCGCCTGCTCGAAGCCCAGGGCTTCCGGGTCGGCATCATTGCCCAGCCGAACTGGCAGTCCAAAGACGACTTCATGAAGCTTGGCGAGCCGAACCTGTTCTTCGGCGTCGCGGCCGGCAACATGGACTCGATGATCAACCGCTACACCGCTGACAAGAAGATGCGCTCCGACGATGCCTACACCCCTGGTGGTCTGGCCGGCAAGCGCCCTGACCGTGCCAGCCTGGTGTACAGCCAGCGCTGCAAGGAAGCCTACAAGCATGTGCCGATCGTGCTCGGCGGCATCGAGGCTTCGCTGCGCCGCATCGCCCACTACGATTACTGGCAGGACAAGGTCCGCCATTCGATCCTGATCGACGCCTGCGCCGACATCCTCCTGTTCGGCAACGCCGAGCGTGCGGTAGTTGAAGTCGCGCAGCGCCTGTCCAACGGCGAAACCATCGAGCAGATCACTGACGTGCGCGGCACCGCCTTCGTACGCCGCGACACCCCGGCCGGCTGGTTCGAAATCGACTCGACGCGCATCGACCGTCCGGGCAAGGTCGACAAGATCATCAACCCGTACGTGAATACTCAAGACACCCAGGCCTGCGCCATCGAGCAAGCCAAGGGCGAGGTCGAAGATCCGAACGAAGCCAAGGTGGTGCAGATCCTCGACAGCCCGGGCATGACCCGCGACAAGACCGTGCTGCGTCTGCCCTCGTTCGAGAAGGTCCGCAATGACCCGGTGCTGTACGCCCATGCCAACCGCGTTCTGCACCTTGAAACCAACCCGGGCAACGCCCGTGCGCTGGTGCAGAAGCACGGCGACGTCGACGTCTGGTTCAACCAGCCGCCGATTCCGATGACCACCGAAGAAATGGACTACGTGTTCGGCATGCCGTATGCCCGTGTGCCGCACCCGGCCTACGGCAAGGAGCGCATCCCGGCCTACGAGATGATTCGCTTCTCGGTGAACATCATGCGTGGCTGCTTTGGCGGCTGCACCTTCTGCTCGATCACCGAGCATGAAGGCCGCATCATCCAGAACCGCTCGCACGAGTCGATCCTCAACGAGATCGAGGAGATGCGCGACAAGGTGCCGGGCTTCACCGGCGTGGTCTCCGACCTTGGCGGGCCGACCGCCAACATGTACCGCATCGCCTGCAAAAGCACCGAGATCGAGAAGCACTGCCGCAAGCCGTCGTGCGTGTTCCCGGGCATCTGCGAGAACCTCAACACTGACCATACTTCGCTGATCGAGCTGTACCGCAAGGCCCGTGCCTTGCCGGGGGTAAAGAAGATCCTGATCGCTTCGGGCCTGCGCTACGACCTCGCGGTCGAGTCGCCGGAGTACGTCAAGGAACTGGTCACGCACCACGTCGGCGGTTACCTGAAGATTGCCCCGGAGCACACCGAGCGTGGCCCGCTGGACAAGATGATGAAGCCGGGTATCGGCAGCTACGATCGCTTCAAGCGCATGTTCGAGAAGTACTCGAAAGAAGCGGGCAAAGAGCAGTACCTGATCCCGTACTTCATCGCCGCGCACCCGGGCACCACCGACGAGGACATGATGAACCTCGCCCTGTGGCTCAAGGGCAACGGCTTCCGTGCCGACCAGGTGCAAGCGTTCTACCCGTCGCCAATGGCCTCGGCCACGGCGATGTACCACTCGGGCAAGAACCCGCTGCGCAAGGTCACCTACAAGAGCGAAGGCGTCGAGATCGTCAAGAGCGACGAGCAGCGTCGGCTGCACAAGGCATTCCTGCGCTACCACGATCCGAAAGGCTGGCCGATGCTGCGTGAAGCACTGGAGCGCATGGGCCGCGCCGACCTGATCGGCCCGGGCAAGCACCAGTTGATCCCGCTGCATCAGCCGCAGACCGACGGCTACCAGAGTGCACGGCGCAAGAACTCCACGCCGAGCGGCAGCCACAAGGTCGGCAAGGAACAGAAGATCCTCACTCAGCACTCCGGGTTGCCACCGCGCGCCAGTGACGGCAGCAAGCCGTGGGACAAGCGTGAGAAGGCCAAGGCCGAGGCGTTTGCGCGTAACCAGCAGGCGGCCAAGGAGCGTAAGGAAGCGGCCAAGGGCGGCGGCAAGAAGAAGCCGCGTCAGCCAGCGGTTCCGCGTTGATCTGAAGGTTGATGGGGCCGCTTTGCTGCCCTTTCGCGACGCCAGGCCGCTCCCACATGGTCAGCGCCGCCTTCGAGGCGTGCACCGGATCTGTGGGAGCGGCCTTGTGTCGCGAAAGGCCCGCGCAAGCGGGCCCAGATGCACGGTCAGTCAGGTGCGCGATCGACCCACTTGGGCACCACCGGCGCGACGAATTCATCCATCCCGTCCAGCAGCGCATCCGCCTGCTGCCCGAGCAACAGCATCGCCCGGTGCTGCGGCCGCACAAAACCTTCTTCGACAATATGGTCGAGGAACCCGCCCAGCTTGGTATAGAAGCCGTTTACATCGAGCAGTCCCAGCGGCTTGGCGTGGTAGCCCAGTTGCCCCCAGGTCCACACCTCGAACAACTCCTCAAGCGTCCCCAAGCCACCCGGCAGGGCGATGAAGGCATCGCTGAGCTCGGCCATGCGCGCCTTGCGCGCGTGCATGCCGTCGACCACTTCCAGCCGGCTCAGGCCCTTGTGGCCAACCTCGGCGTCCAGCAGGCTCTGCGGGATGATCCCGACCACCTCACCGCCGGCCGCCATCGCCGCGTCGGCAACCACGCCCATCAGGCCGACCGCGCCGCCGCCGTAGACCAGGCGTAGGCCACGCCGGGCAATCGCTTCGCCGAGGGCAACGGCCGCTGCGCGGTAGGCGGGGTTGGCGCCGATACTGGCGCCGCAGAACACACAAACGGAACGTACAGGCATTGCTTATCTCCCTTTACAGACGTCCAAGGGTAAAGCGCATGCCTGTCGCTTCCAAGATCGGATTTATTCGGGACGGGAAAACTCGCAGGCCGCGCCAGTGGTGCCATGGGCGTAAGCGGCGAGCAGGCTGTTCATCAAGCTACCAAGGGACATGTCGTTTGCTCCTAAATGAGAGGTTGTCCCATCGTCGGTTATGCAGGCATGATGTGCACTTAGATTGGTTGTATACAATCCATAGAACAAATTTACTGGCTGCCAGCCGAACACTGCCTTGATGCATATCAGGCACGCTCGTTCCGCTTTCAGGCAGACTCGCAATTGATAAACCCTGCCAAGGAGATTCACGATGTTTGCGAAAGCTGTAGCGGTATCCCTGCTGACCCTCGCCAGCGCTTCTGTGTTTGCAGCCGAGTGCGCGGTGACCATTGATTCGACTGACCAGATGTCCTACAACAGCAAAGAATTCACCGTCGACAAGAGCTGCAAAGACTTCACCGTGACCCTGACTCACTCCGGCAACCTGCCGAAGAACGTCATGGGCCATAACCTGGTGGTCAGCAAGACTGCCGACATGCAGGCCATTGCCACCGAAGGCATGACCCAAGGCATCGACAAGGGTTACCTGAAGGAAGACAACGCCAATATCATCGCTCACACCGCGATGATCGGTGCGCCAGAGAAAGAAACCAAGGTCACCTTCGACACTTCCAAGCTGGAAGCTGGCGGCGACTACAGCTTCTTCTGCACCTTCCCAGGCCACATCTCGATGATGAAAGGCAAGGTCGTGGTCAAGTAAGCCACGCCACACAAAAAGCCCGGCCGCGATCAACGTCGCGGTCGGGCTTTTTTTATCGCCGCCGATTACGGCGCGAACGGCAGCTCGCGCTTGTGCTGAGTCTTGCGGTAGGTGCTGACGATGATATCGAAAGCATGCTGGTCGACAGGCTTACCGTGCAGGAAGGCATCGATCTGCTGGTAAGTGATGCCGTGCGCTGCTTCATCTGGCTTGCCTGGCTCAAGGTCTTCGAGGTCCGCGGTCGGTACTTTCTCGACCAGTGACTCAGGCGCACCAAAGGCACGAGCAATGGCACGTACCTGGTTCTTCACCAGGCCGCTGAGCGGCGCCAGATCACAGGCGCCGTCGCCGAACTTGGTGAAGAAGCCCATCACCGCTTCGGCCGCATGGTCGGTGCCGATCACCAGGCCGCCACGGGCGCCAGCGACGCTGTACTGGGCCACCATGCGCATGCGCGCCTTGATGTTGCCGACCACGAAATCGACCATGGCCGGTGCGCCGTCCTGCAGCACATCGACCTTGCTCTTGAGCCCAAGCACGGCGGGAGCGATGTCGATGGTGTGCACTTCATCGGCCTTGATCACATCCAGGCAGGCCTGCGCGTCGTGTTCGTCGTGCTGCACGTTGTACGGCAGACGCACGGCGATGAAGCGATAGCCGTCATCGCCGCTGCTGGCGCGCAGTTCGTTGACGGCGCGCTGGGCGAGCAGGGCGGCGGTCAGCGAGTCGACCCCGCCACTGATGCCCAGCACCAGGGTCTTGAGCCGGGCGTTGGCCAGGCAGTCCTTGATGAAGGCCACACGCCGGGCAATTTCGGCTTCGAGCGCGGCGGCATCGGCGAATGGCGGCTGCACCTTGAGCTGCTGCGCGATCTCTTGCTGAACGGCTTGCATGGGTTACTCCTTGTGGGCAACTTTGAATACGTGACGCAGGTAGGCGACGAAATTTTCATCGCGGCACTGCGTCTTGGCGGCCTCGTCGGAAATCTTCGCTACCGGCGAGCCATTGCAGTCGGTCATTTTAAGCACGATGCTCATTGGCGCTACCCCCGGCAGGTCGCAGGTGAGGTTGGTGCCGATGCCGAAGCTGACATTGATGCGACCACGCAGGGCACGGAATATCTGCAACGAACGCGGCAGGTCGAGACCGTCGGAGAACACCAGGGTCTTGGTCATCGGATCGATGCCCAGTTGCTGGTAATGGGCGATAGCCTTTTCCGCCCAGGCCACCGGCTCGCCGGAGTCGTGGCGTAGGCCGTCGAACAGCTTGGCAAAGTACAGATCGAAATCATTGAGGAAGGCATCCATGGTGATGCAATCGGTCAAGGCGATGCCGAGCAGGCCGCGGTACTCGCGGACCCAGCAGTCGAGCGCGGCGATCTGGCTGTCGATCAGGCGCGGGCCGAGTTGCTGGTGGGCCATCAGCCATTCATGGGCCATGGTGCCCAATGGTCTGATATCCAGTTTCCATGCCAGATCGACATTGCTGGTGCCGACGAAGCGCCCCGGGAAGTCATCGCGCAGGACCCGCACGACTTCTTCCTGGACGCGGCTGGAGAAGCGCCGCCGGGTGCCGAAGTCGGCTACCTGCAGTTCGGCCAGTTCGTCCTCGCTGGCGTTGGCCCTGAGCCAGTCGAACTTGCGGTAGAGCTGATCGCGGGCAGCCGCCAGCTGCATATGCGGGTGCAGGTGACGGTTGCGCACCTCGCTGATCAACGCCAGCAGCGGCACCTCGAAGAGGATCACATGCAGCCACGGGCCTTTTAGACGCAAGCACAGCTGATCGTCTTCGATGCCCAGATGGACATAGCGCAGGTTGAAGCGGAACAGGCGCAAAAAGCGCAGAAAGTCTGGCTTGAGAAAGCTGATGCGCTCAAGAAACGCCAGCTGGCCGTCGTCCAGGGTCAGCTCGCTGAGCAGCTCGATCTGGCGGCGAATCTCGCCCAGATAGGGGCGCAGGTCTTCGCCGTTGCGGCAGCGAAACTCCCACTCGACATCAGCATCGGGATAGTTGTGCAGCACCGCCTGCATCATCGTCAGCTTGTAAAAATCGGTGTCGAGCAGGTTGTGCACGATGCGCTCAGAGAATGCGCTCTCGCTCATTGAAAGCTCCAGGTCGGCGGCGCTCGCTGAAACGGCGCAAGCGCGCGGGAATGGCGATCATTGTGCCAGCCTTTGCGCTTCACAGGGCACTCACAGTTGACCGCACTACCTTTACCTCGCGCGGAGCCTCTGTAGGAGCGGCCTTGTGTCGCGAAAGGCGTGCGCAGCGGGCCCGGCGATTTTGCGGTGCAGCACAAATGCTGGGGCCGCTACGCGACCCTTTCGCGACACAAGGCCGCTCCTACCCCTGACCGTGTCGCGGCTGGTGCGGGCAGGCTTCGCGCAGCCCTGCAACGGGGCTGTAACTGCCAAAACCCGGACGTTTTCGCGCGCAGCGACTAGCCTTGAAACAGTGCCCCCGTAGCAGTCGCGCACCAGCGGTGTGCACTTCGGTGACGTCGACAGTTACCGGCAGGTTGCACGTTGACACTGGTGCTGGTTGCAATGATGGCACTGCTCGGTTGCGCCTATATTGGAGGAATGGTGGCGCCCGCTTCGTTGTAGACGGTTGCACGCTCAATGAACGATGCCCGGCGCCGGCCTCCAGACGGCCAGCCAGGCGTGTTTGCTCGAAATGCAAAGTCAGTGGCACGGCGCTTGCTCTGATCAGCAAGCAGAACGTTGTAGTGCCAACCAAAAAAAAGACTCTAGGAGCACCACCTCATGTCGCAGACGTTTTACAAGAAAGGCTTCCTGGCTCTGGCCGTGGCAACGGCACTGGGTGTTTCTTCGTATGTTCAGGCCGACATCAAGATCGGCGTCGCGGGGCCAATGACCGGGGCCAACGCAGCGTTTGGCGAGCAGTACATGAAAGGTGCGCAGGCTGCGGCCGACGCGATCAACAAGGCCGGTGGGGTCAACGGCGAGCAGATCAAACTGGTAGCCGGCGATGACGCCTGCGAACCGAAACAGGCCGTAGCGGTAGCCAACAAGCTGGTCGACCAGGAGAAAGTGGTTGGCGTGGTCGGGCACTTCTGCTCGTCCAACACCATCCCAGCCTCCGAGGTGTACGACGAGGCCGGCATCATCGCGATCACCCCAGGCTCGACCAACCCGCAGGTCACCGAGCGGGGCCTGTCGGCCATGTTCCGCATGTGCGGGCGTGACGACCAGCAAGGCATCGTTGCCGGCGACTACATCGTTGATGTGCTCAAGGGCAAGAAGGTCGTGGTGCTGCACGACAAGGACACCTATGGCCAAGGCCTGGCCGATGCGACCAAGGCGCAGCTGGAAAAACGCGGCGTAAAACCGGTGCTGTATGAAGGCCTGACCCGCGGCGAGAAAGACTTCAGCGCGGTGGTCACCAAGATCCGTGGCGCCGGCGCCGATGTCGTCTACTTCGGCGGCCTGCACCCGGAAGCCGGTCCGCTGGTACGTCAGCTGCGTGAAGCCGGCCTGAAAGACGTCAAGTTCATGTCCGATGACGGTATCGTCACCGACGAACTGGTCACTACCGCAGGCGGCGCGCAATACGTCGACGGCGTGTACATGACCTTCGGCGCCGACCCGCGTCTGCTGCCAGACAGCAAGGCGGTAGTGGATCAGTTCCGCAAGAACGGCACTGAGCCTGAAGGCTACACCCTGTATGCCTACGCCTCGGTACAGGCCCTGGCTGCTGCATTCAATGGCGCCAAGTCGAACAAGGGCGAAGACGCCGCCAAGTGGCTCAAGGCCAACCCGGTGCAGACCGTCATGGGCGAGAAGACCTGGGACGCCAAGGGTGACCTGAAGATCTCCGACTACGTGGTCTACCAGTGGGATAAAGACGGCAAGTACCACCAGCTGGAAAAACAAAAATAACAACGGCGCAAGGCCCGGGCACAGACTCGGGCCGACGCCCAGGCGGTATCTGTCTTTATCCGTAGATCTGCACCTGTGCTGCACCACGCGGGCCGCCTGACGGCAGCCCCGCTGTGGCCAGCGCAGGGGCGATCTCACTCAGCGAGATTGCGTTATGGATGGTATTTTCCTGCAGCAACTGGTCAACGGCCTGACCCTCGGGTCGGTCTACGGCCTGATCGCCATCGGCTACACAATGGTCTATGGCATCATCGGCATGATCAACTTCGCGCACGGCGAGGTGTATATGATTTCCGCCTACCTGGCGGCAATCAGCCTGGCATTGCTGGCTTATTTCGGTGTCGAATCCTTCCCGCTGCTGATGCTCGGCACGCTGCTGTTCACCGTGGTCGTGACCGGTGTGTACGGCTTCACCATCGAACGTATCGCGTACAAACCCCTGCGTAACTCCACCCGCCTGGCGCCGCTGATCAGCGCTATCGGCATCTCGCTGATCCTGCAGAACTATGCGCAGATCAGCCAGGGCGCTCGCCAGCAAGGCGTGCCGACCCTGCTCGAAGGCGCGCTGCGGGTCGAGGTTGGTAGCGGCTTCGTGCAGCTGACCTACACCAAGATCTTCATTCTGATTGCTGCCTTTGCCGGCATGGCCCTGCTCACCTACGTGATCAAGTACACCAAGCTTGGGCGGATGTGCCGCGCCACCCAGCAAGACCGCAAGATGGCCTCGATTCTGGGTATCAACACCGACCGAGTGATCTCCTACGTATTCGTCATCGGTGCGGTCATGGCCGCCCTGGCTGGCGTGTTGATCACCATGAACTACGGCACCTTCGACTTCTATGCCGGCTTCATCATCGGCATCAAGGCGTTCACCGCCGCGGTGCTCGGCGGCATCGGTTCGCTGCCTGGAGCCATGTTGGGCGGGATCATCCTGGGCATCTCCGAATCACTCTTCGCCGGCCTGATCAACTCCGACTACAAGGACGTGTTCAGTTTCTCGCTGCTGGTGCTGATCCTTATCTTCCGGCCACAAGGCCTGTTGGGCCGCCCGCTCGTGGCTAAGGTGTGAACATGTCTGCTGCCAATTCTGCTTCTTCCGGTTTTGATATCAAACGCAGCCTGATCGAGACCATCGTCGCCGGCCTGCTTGCCCTGATCGTGTTCGGCCCGGTAGTCGGCGTGGTGCTCGATGGCTATACCTTCAACGCCGAGCCCGCCCGTGTGGCCTGGCTGGTCGGCGCGGTGATGGTCGGGCGCTTTGTGCTCAGCCTGTTCTTCCAGAGCGGCACCGGCCAGCGCATGCTGCAGGGCTTCGACAGTGGTGGCTCGGGCGTGCATGTGCTGGCGCCGGACTACAAGTCGCGGCTGCGCTACATCATTCCGGCGCTGATCGTGATCGCCATCGTGTTCCCGATCTTCGCCAACAAGTACCTGCTGACGGTGGTGATTCTCGGCCTGATCTACGTGTTACTGGGCCTTGGCCTGAACATCGTAGTCGGCCTGGCCGGCTTGCTCGACCTTGGCTACGTGGCGTTCTATGCCATCGGCGCCTACGGCCTGGCGCTTGGTTACCAGTACCTCGGCCTGGGCTTCTGGACGGTGTTGCCGCTGGCCGCCATTGCAGCGGCACTGGCCGGCTGCATATTGGGCTTTCCGGTGTTGCGCATGCACGGCGACTACCTGGCGATCGTGACCCTGGGCTTTGGCGAGATCATCCGCCTGGTGCTGAACAACTGGCTGTCCTTCACCGGCGGGCCGAACGGTATGCCGGCGCCATCACCTACCTTCTTCGGCCTGGAGTTTGGCCGCCGGGCCAAGGACGGCGGGGTGCCGTTCCATGAGTTCTTTGGTCTGGACTACAACCCCAACGTGAAATTCCTGTTCATCTACATCGTGCTGTTCCTGGTCGTGCTGGCGGTGCTGTACATCAAACATCGGCTGACCCGGATGCCGGTTGGCCGCGCCTGGGAAGCGCTGCGCGAAGACGAGATCGCCTGCCGCTCGATGGGGCTTAACCACGTGCTGGTGAAACTCTCGGCATTCACCCTGGGCGCTTCTACCGCGGGCCTGGCGGGGGTGTTCTTTGCCACTTACCAAGGCTTCGTCAACCCGTCCTCGTTCACCTTCTTCGAGTCGGCGCTGATCCTCGCCATCGTGGTGCTGGGCGGCATGGGCTCGACCGTTGGCGTGGTGATTGCGGCGTTCGTGTTGACCGTGGCACCCGAGCTGCTGCGCAGCTTCTCGGAATACCGCGTGCTGCTGTTCGGGGTACTGATGGTGCTGATGATGATCTGGCGACCGCGTGGGCTGATCCGGATCAGCCGCACCGGGGTAGTCCCGCGTAAAGGAGTGGCGCCATGAGCGACGAAGTCATTCTCTCGGTCGAACACCTGATGATGCAGTTTGGCGGCATCAAGGCATTGAGCGACGTCAGCCTGCAGGTCAGGCGCAACCAGATCTTTGCCTTGATCGGCCCCAACGGCGCCGGCAAGACCACCGTGTTCAACTGCCTGACCGGCTTTTACAAGGCCAGCGGCGGGCGCATCCAGCTCAACCTGCGCGGTAACCAGACCGACGTGATCCAGTTGCTGGGCGAGCGCTTCCAGCCCAGCGACTTCGTGTCGCCGGCGCGTTTTGCCAGCCGCGTGTACTACAAGATGTTCGGCGGCACCCACCTGGTCAACCGCGCCGGGCTGGCGCGGACCTTCCAGAACATTCGCCTGTTCAAGGAAATGTCCGTGGTGGAGAACCTGCTGGTGGCGCAGCACATGTGGGTCAACCGCAATCTGCTCGCTGGCGTGCTCAACACCAAGAGCTACCGCAAAGCCGAAAGCGATGCGCTGGACCACGCTTTCTACTGGCTCGAAGTGGTTGATCTGGTCGACTGTGCCAACCGCCTGGCTGGCGAATTGTCGTACGGTCAGCAGCGCCGCCTGGAGATCGCCCGGGCCATGTGTACCCGGCCCAAGATCATCTGCCTGGACGAGCCGGCCGCCGGCCTCAACCCGCAGGAAACCGAAGCACTGAGCCGGATGATCCGCGTGCTGCGCGACGAGCACGACATCACCGTGGTGCTGATCGAGCATGACATGGGCATGGTCATGAGCATCTCCGACCATATCGTCGTGCTCGACCACGGTACGGTGATCGCGCAAGGCGCACCGCAGGAAATTCGCCACAACCCGACGGTGATTGCCGCCTACCTGGGTGCAGATGAAGAGGAACTGGTATGAGTGCACCCATTCTCGAGCTGAAGGAGCTGGACGTGTTCTACGGGCCGATCCAGGCCCTGAAAAAGGTCTCGATGCACATCAACGAGGGCGAGACGGTCAGCCTGATCGGCGCCAACGGTGCCGGCAAGTCGACGTTGCTGATGTCGATCTTTGGCCAGCCACGGGCAGCATCCGGGCAAATCCTTTATCGCGGCACCGACATCACCCGCAAATCGCCGCACTTCATCGCTTCCAACGGCATTGCCCAATCGCCGGAAGGGCGCCGGGTGTTCCCCGACATGACCGTCGAGGAGAACCTGATGATGGGCACCATCCCCATCGGCGACAAGCATGCCAGCGAAGACATGCAGCGTATGTACGAGCTGTTTCCGCGGCTCAAGGAGCGCCGCAGCCAGCGGGCCATGACCATGTCTGGCGGCGAGCAGCAGATGCTGGCAATCGCCCGCGCGCTGATGAGCCGGCCCCAACTGCTACTGCTCGATGAGCCATCGTTGGGCCTGGCGCCGATCGTGGTCAAGCAGATCTTTGCCACCCTGCGCGAGCTGGCCCAGAGCGGCATGACCATCTTTCTGGTGGAGCAGAACGCCAACCATGCCTTGAAGCTGTCGGACCGCGCCTATGTGATGGTCAACGGCGAGATCCGCATGACCGGCACCGGCCAGGAGCTGTTGGTCAACGAGGATGTGCGCAACGCCTATCTTGGCGGCCATTGATGGTCAGGGGCCGCCATGCGGCCCCTTCTTTCAGCAAATGTGGACAACTTGTCGCACACCGTTGATTCCGCTTCTTCGAATCCCTCGCCAAGCCCTTGTTTGCATAGGTAGAAACTTGTCCACGGATCGTGTGGAACTGCCTGTGGACAACATGGTGGCACTCTGTTGCAGCCCTTTGTAATCAAGGCTTGTAGAGGTTTGATCATATTTTGATCAATGCCCTTTGGATACCTGTAACGGCGCCCTGATTAGCCCTGCAGCGGACGGATTTCGCGCCTGATCAATCTGTGGATAACTCTGTGCAAAAGCCTTGGACAGACTGCTGCAAGTGGCAGCTAGCATGGCTTTGCTCGACTTAACCTTTATAGGGTGCACGCTGACCCTGTAGGAGCGGCCTTGTGTCGCGAAAGGGCTGCGTAGCGGCCCCACGATTTAGGCAACGGCGCAGAACTGCTGGGGCCGCTACGCGACCCTTTCGCGACACAAGGCCGCTCCTACAGAGACCGCGTCTAAGCTGGTTGCAAGTTGCCCCCAATCGGTGGGGAAAGCCCTGTGGATAACATGCGCATAGCCTGCACCGAGCCTTATACGGCAAGGCTTTGCGCAATGTGTACGTTTTTTGACCAGTCGCTTAAACGGCTTGCTGGCTGGGCCGGCCACGGGCATGCTTCAAGGCCTGCCGACGACACCCCATTGCGAAGGAGAACAGCATGACGTCTACCGTATTCATCACGGGCGCCACTTCCGGTTTCGGCGAGGCCACCGCCCGCCTTTTTGCTGACGCAGGCTGGAAGCTGGTCCTGACCGGCCGCCGTAAAGAGCGCCTGGATGCGCTGTGCGCCGAGTTGTCGGCCAAGACCGACGTGCATGGCATCATGGTCGACGTGCGCGACCGCGCGGCAATGGAGCAGGCCATCGCCAACCTGCCGCCGGCGTTCGACAAGCTGCGCGGGCTGGTCAACAACGCAGGCCTGGCACTGGGTGCAGACCCTGCGCAGAAGTGCGACCTGGACGACTGGGACACCATGGTCGACACCAACATCAAGGGCCTGATGTACACCACTCGCCTGCTCCTGCCGCGGCTGATCGCTCATGGTCGTGGCGCGTCGATCCTCAACGTGGGTTCGGTGGCGGGTAACTATCCATACCCTGGCAGCCACGTCTATGGCGGCACCAAGGCGTTTGTCGGTCAGTTCTCGCTGAGCTTGCGCTGCGACCTGCGTGGCACTGGCGTGCGGGTCAGCAACATCGAGCCAGGCCTGTGCGAAAGCGAGTTTTCGCTGGTGCGCTTCGGTGGCGATCAGTCCAAGTACGATGCAACCTACGCTGGCGCCGAAGCGATCCAGCCGCAGGACATCGCCGAGACCATCTTCTGGATTCTCAACCAGCCGGCGCACATCAACATCAACAGCCTTGAGTTGATGCCGGTGAGTCAGGATTGGGCTGGGTTCTCGATCGATCGCTCGCGCAAAGGCTGAGCGCAGCAACGGGGCCGGCCTGCGGCCCCTTGGTGCGACGCGTAACCGTCAGGCCAGCGCGTCCAGCCCTTGCAGGCAGGTCGCCAGGTGATAGGGCGTGGTCGACGGCATGTCGTGCCGGCTGACCGCGCCGGTGGCGTCCAGGCATTCGCGCCAGCCGCCTGCATGCAGGAACTTGTCCTCCAGCGAGCGTAGCTGTTGCAACAGCTGCTGCTCACTGCCCGGGCGCAATGCCAACGCGCGCAGGTATTCTGCCTTGGCCCAGATACGCTGGGTGGGGTCGAGCACCTTGCCATTGATATCCAGGCTGGCGAGTACCGCCGCATCGATCACGCCATGGCGCTCGGCGTAGTCAAAGCCACGGGCGATCGACCCATGCAGCGCGCTGCTGTTGAGCAGCGGCGATGTTTCGAGCAGGTAGAACCACTCGAACTGATGACCAGGTTCGAACCAGTTATCCACAGCGCCGCGCGGTTTTTCCAGCATCAGGCCGTGCTCGGGCTCGATGAAGTGCGTTTGCAGCGCCTCACACAGTTGCAGCAACGCTTGCTGCACGTCCTGATCGTCGCGTACTGCGAGGGTTTGCAGGAAGGCTTCGGCCAGGTGCATCTGCGGGTTTTGCAGCGGTCCGCTGCCCAGGTCGGCCCAGTCTTCGCCCAGGTTTGCTTCATACAGGCCATCGTCGCGCGCGAAGCGTTCGGCTACCACTTCCAGCGCTGCGTTCAGTGTGGCTTCGACCAGCCCCTCCTGCACCTTGCCCCAGTAATGCGCGCAGGCGAACACGATGAACGCATGGGTGTACAGGTCCTTGCGCCGGTCCAGCGGCTTGCCGGCGGCGTCTACGCTGTAAAACCAGCCGCCGTGTTCGGCATCGTGGAAGTGGCGCTGCAGCGAACGGAACAATGCTGCAGCGCGCTCGGCGGCGCCGGCTTGCTCGATACGGCTGCTGAACAGGTACAACTGACGCGCGACGGCCATCGCCCGGTAGCGCTGCACGGGCAGTGGCTGGTGCTGTTCATCGAGGGCTTCGAAGGGCAGGGCTAGTTCGTCGTTCCAGCCTGGGCCTTGCCACAACGGCACGATGCGTTCAGCGAAGTGCTGACGGAAGCGCTCGAGGCGGGTGCTCAGCTCGGGCAGGGTAGGGCGGGGGTCGGACATGGCAACGCTCGTCGCAATCGGGCAGGGCGCCATGATAGCAGCTAGCGGCCAGGCGCCGTCAGCCAGGGGTGCTCAAACCCTGCCAGTGGCGTGCACCGACAAAGATGAAACGCAGCTGCTGGGTGATCTTCTCCTGCGCGCTGAGCGGCTGGGCGGTGTGCGGGTCAGGGCTGTCGATCAGCTCGGGCAAGGTGGCGAACACGGTCTTGACCACCAGGTCGGCCATCACTTCCAAGGCTGCCGCATCAAGGTGCTTCCAGCGCGGCATCAGGCCGAGGTCAGTGGCAAGGTCGGAACTGATGTGCTGGCGCAGGCGAGCGATGGCCTGGCGCACCGGCTGCGAGCCGCCGTACTGCTCGCGGGCGAGAAACAGGAACTGAGTGCGGTGCGCGGCGACCATGTCGAGAAAGATGCGTACCGAGGCATCGGTGATGCCACCCATTTCAAATTCGTTTTGCCGCACCAGGCGGATCGCGTGGCGGAAGGTCGCGTCGACCTCTTCGACCAAGGCCAGCCCGAGCGCGTCCATGTCGGGGAAGTGCCGATAGAAACCGGTGGGCACGATGCCGGCGGTCTTGGCCACTTCACGCAGGCTGATGCTGCCAAAGCCACGGCCGCTCTCCATCAACTGGCAGGCAGCGTCCAGCAAGGCTTGACGGGTCTGGAGCTTCTGTTCGGCGCGAGGCAGCATGGGGCAGGCTTCTGTGGCTGTACGACGGGGTTATTCTGGATAAAAAAACAAAGCCCGGTCAATGGACCGGGCTTGGAGGGTAGCAGGCGCAATATCGAGGATCGACCTTTTCTGCCATGGCAATCAGCTCACACGGCTGAGTTCAAGCAGACGATCCGAGCCACCTTCGGCTACTCGGCCACTGCGCTCGATCAGACGGTCCGAGCCACCTTCGGCAACACGGCCACTGCGCTCGATCAGACGGTCCGAGCCACCTTCAGCGACGCGGCCACTGCGTTCGATCAGGCGATCAGAGCCTCCTTCGGCGACACGGCCACTGCGTTCGATCAGACGGTCCGAGCCACCTTCGGCAAGGGTGTTCAAAGGCTGCACGGCGGCCGCGTCGCTGGAGCGCGATTCGGCGGTCAGGTGCTGCTCCTGACCAGGCAAGGCGAAGGCACTGGTGGCCGAGATGGACAGGGCAAGGCTAAGCAGTAATTGGCGTTTCATGATCAGGGCGCTCCTCTGGAGGGCTGGAAAGTGGGTACGAAGCCAATGCTACCCGCCGCACCGCCAGAGAAAAGTTCATAAGGATAATGGTAACAATCGACAGGATTGATACTGTTGCAGCAGCGGCTCTAGCCCAGGCATTTCGGCTCCGCGCGCATGCCACTGAGCAGCTTGGTAACCAGTCAATCTCACGGCAAAGCTGATGAGGTCGTCAGAAAATTCTTGGCTAGAATGCGCCATGGATTAAACCCAGCGGCTTTTCATCAGTCCCACTTGTTAAGTGTCACCGTCGTGGCGCCATGAGCCATGCAGTCAGGAGAATCACGCAATGACGCGCCCCGCCAGAATCATCACCTGGACCCTCGCCACACTGATCACCTTGCTGGCGATCCTGGTGGTGGTGATCGCCACCTTCGACTGGAACCGCGCCAAGCCGCTGCTCAACGAGAAAGTCTCCGCCGCCTTGCAGCGACCGTTCGCCATCAACGGCAACCTCGCCGTCAAATGGCGCACCGAGCCTGAAGAAGGCGGCTGGCGCGCCTGGGTGCCGTGGCCGCACTTCATTGCCGAGGACCTGACCCTGGGCAATCCGGAGTGGCTCAAACAGCCGCAGATGGTCGGCCTGGAGAAGGTCGAATTTCGTCTGTCACCGCTGCCGCTGATCTTTCAGCACATTGTCATCCCACGCATCAACCTGACCAAACCCAATGCCAGCCTGACCCGCCTGGCCGATGGCCGCGCCAACTGGACGTTCGATTTCGGGCCAAAGGATGAAAACGCCGAACCGTCGAAATGGGTGCTGGATATCGGCGCCATCGGTTTTGATCAGGGCAATGTCAGCTACAACGACCAGATCCTCAAGGCCGACATGAAGGTGCAGATCGACCCGCTGGGCAAGCCAATCCCGTTCAGCGAGATCGTCGGCAAGGCCCGCGCCGAGAAGAGCGCCGGCGCCCAGGACTACGCTTTTGGCCTCAAGGCCAGCGGCCGCTACAAGGATCAGCCGGTGTCCGGCACTGGCAAGATCGGTGGCCTGCTGGCGCTGCAGGACGCCAGCCAGCCGTTCCCGTTGCAGGCCGACGTGCGTATTGCCGACACCCATGTGGTGGTCGCCGGCACCCTGACCGACCCGCGTAACCTGGGCGCGCTGGACCTGCGCCTGAAGCTGTCCGGCGCTAGCCTTGGCAACCTCTACCCGCTGACTGGCGTGACCCTGCCGGACACACCTGCGTACTCCACCGACGGCCATCTGCTGGCCAACCTGCACGCTGCCGAGGGTGCGCGGTTCAGCTATGAAGGTTTCAACGGCAAGATCGGCGACAGCGACATTCATGGCGATCTGGCCTTTGTCGCGAGCAAGCCGCGGCCCAGACTGAGCGGCAAGCTGGTCTCCAATCAGCTGCTGTTCAAGGACCTTGCGCCGTTGATCGGCGCTGACTCCAACGCCGAGCAAAAGGCCCGTGGCGGTGCCAGCAAGCAGCCAGGCGACAAAGTGCTGCCGGTCGAAGAGTTTCGGACCGAGCGCTGGCGGGCAATGGATGCCGACGTCAGCTTCAGCGGCAAGCGCATCGTGCACAGCTCCAAGTTGCCGTTCAACGACCTGGCCGTGCACCTGATCCTCGATGACGGCCTGTTGCGCCTGCAGCCGCTGCGCTTTGGCGTAGCCGGGGGCAATCTCGCCGCCAACATCCGCCTGGATGGCCGTAACGTGCCGATGCAGGGCCGGGCCCGGCTGACCGCGCGTGGCTTCAAGCTCAAGGAACTGTTCCCAGGCTTTGCGCCGATGCAGACCAGCTTTGGCCAGCTCAACGGCGATGCCGATATCAGCGGCCGTGGTAATTCGGTTGCGGCGCTGCTCGGCACCGCCAACGGCGACATGCGCATGCTGATCAACGATGGCGCGATCAGCCGTGAGCTGATGGAACTCGCCGGCCTCAACGTCGGTAACTATGTGGTCGGCAAATTGTTCGGCGACAAGGATGTGCAGATCAACTGCGCGGCCGCCGATGTCGGCATCAAGGACGGCCTGGCGAGCACACGCGTGTTTGTCTTCGATACCGAGAACGCGATCATCTATGTCGATGGCACGGTCAACTTCGCCAGTGAGCAGCTCGACCTGAAGGTCACCCCGGAGTCCAAGGGCCTGCGCCTGTTCTCGCTGCGCTCGCCGCTGTATGTGCGCGGCAAGTTCGTCAAACCCAGTGCTGGTGTGCAGGCGCTGCCGCTGGCCCTGCGTGGCGCCGGTATGGTTGCCCTGGGCGTTGCGATTGGCCCGGCAGCAGGGCTGCTGGCGCTGATTGCACCGGGTGACGGCGAGCAGAATCAATGCACGCCATTGCTTGAGCAAATGAAAGCCGGCAAGGCGCCGGCTGAGGTCAAGACGAAGAAGTGAGGCGGGTTCGTTATCGGCCTCTGCACCGCAGGTTGCGGGCAGAGGCCAGAGGCTAGCGAATCACAGACCCTTGAGCAGGTCGGCCATGTCGTCGGCGTGCTCTTCTTCCTGGGCCAGGATGTCTTCGAAGATGCGCCGGGTGGTCGGGTCGCTCTCGCCGATGTACTGGATGATCTCGCGGTAGCTGTCGACCGCGATGCGTTCAGCCACCAGGTCTTCCAGCACCATCTCCTTCAGCGAGTTGCCCGCGACGTACTGCGCGTGGGAGTTCTTGCTCAGGTTGTCCGGATTGAAGTCCGGCTCGCCGCCCAGCTGGACAATACGCTCGGCCAATTTGTCGGCGTGTTCGGCTTCCTGGGTGGCGTGCTCGAGGAACTCGTCAGCTGCTGCTGCCGCCTTGATCCCGCTGGCCATGAAGTAGTGGCGCTTGTAGCGCAGTACGCAGACCAGCTCGGTTGCCAGCGACTCGTTGAGCAGCTGGATGATCTTCTCGCGGTCGGCGCTATAGCCTTCGGTCACGGCGCCGTCTTCAACGTGCTGGCGGGCGCGTTCGCGCAAGGTGTGTTTATCGGTCAGTTCAACGTTGCTCATGCTTATCTCCGAGATATCAGGGTTGTCAGGGCTTCAGGAAGACTCAGGCGCCAGTTGCGGCTTTCTTGTCTTCTTCTCGTTGTTTGCAGGTCTTGAAGCCTTTGGCATCGACGTGGCCGGTGGCATCGAAGCGCACGTAGTAGGGCTGCTGATGGCCATCACGGTTGAGGATGTAGTCGTTGCAGGTGCCGCCGTTGGGCAGGTCAATGACCATCGACGGGCTGCCACCGATGGCGATTACCTTCTGCATGGTCATGCCGTTCTCGACCTGCTTGACCAGCGGCTCGTCGCGGTAGGTAACGTAGTCCACCGGGTTTTCCGGACGGCTGCCGCAGGCGGCCAGGGTTGCGCTGGCCAGAAGGATTGCCAAAGTCTGTTTGTACATGGTCCCGCTCCTTGCTCAGGGTGTGTGCAGGATTGGAACCGCAGCGCGGCTCAGGAGTTCGATTGTGGCTGTCATCTACCCCGCGTTAGTGTTGGCGCACGGCCAAACCCGAGGAGAACGGCAATGAAACAGGATCTGGCGACGCGATACCCGGTGGTGCTGGTGCCGGGCATGCTCGGTTTTGTCCGGCTGCTGGTTTATCCCTACTGGTTCGGCATCGTGTCGGCGCTGCGCCGCGGCGGGGCCAAGGTCTATCCGGTGCAGGTGTCGCCGCTGCATTCCAGCGAGGTGCGTGGCGAGCAGCTGTTGGCGATCATCGAAGACATCTGCCAGCGCAGCGGCGCCGCCAAGGTCAACCTGATCGGCCACAGCCAGGGCGCACTCAGCGCGCGCTATGCCGCTGCCAAGCGGCCAGACCGGGTTGCCTCGGTGACATCGGTGGCCGGGCCCAATCACGGCTCGGAGCTGGCCGACCACCTCGAACGCACGGCGCCCGGGCACTCGCTTAAAGGGCGTGTGCTGCGCGTCGTGTTGCACGGCCTGGCGCGGTTGATGGGCTGGCTGGAAACGGGCTGGCGCCGTGAGCGGCTGCCGATCGACGTGCACGCGTCGCATCAGTCGCTGACCTGCGCGGGTGTGGCGCTGTTCAACCAGGCTTATCCACAGGGCCTGCCGCAGGAGTGGGGCGGCGAGGGCGCCTATGAGGTCAATGGCGTGCGCTACTACTCGTGGTCGGGCACGCTGCAGCCAGGCCTGACCGACCAGGGCCGCAACCGCTTTGACGGCAGCAACCGCTTCTGTCGCCTGTTCGCCCGCAGCTTCGTCCGCGAGAAAGGCCAGTGCGACGGCATGGTCGGGCGCAACAGTTCGCACCTGGGCCAGGTGCTGGGCGATGACCACCCGCTGGATCATCTGGACATCGTCAACCAGTCACTTGGTGCGGTGGGCAAGGGGGCTGAGCCGGTGCGGCTGTTTACCGAGCATGCCGCGCGCTTGAAAGCCGCGGGGCTCTGATGGCGCTGGCACGCGAAAATAGTTGGCTACACTCAGGCTTGGATCCGTGCATTGGGCGCGGAACAAGGAGACCACTCCATGAAGCGACTGCAAGCGCCATTGCTGGTATTGGGCATGTTGATCTGCGCGCAGGGCTTTGCCGCCACCGCCCAGCAGGAAAAGATGAAGAGCTGCAACGCCGACGCCACTGCGCAGACCCTCAAGGGTGATGAGCGCAAGGCATTCATGAGCAAGTGCCTGAAGGTCACCCAGCAGGAGAAAATGACCCGCTGCAACGCCACCGCCACCGAGAAGACCCTCAAGGGTGACGAGCGCAAAGCATTCATGAGTACCTGCCTGAAGAAGAAATGAGCTGTATCTATGTTTGCGCGCCGAAGGCTGGCAGACTGCGATTCTTTTCTGCTGTCTGCCCCTGAGGCTGTATGACTTTCACCCCTCGCCAGGTCACCCTGGCCAGCTGGATCATCGTCTTTGCCGGCCTGTTGCTGGCCCTGCCGCTGAAGTTGTTGCCAAGCCTGCTCGCCGGCCTGCTGGTGTTCGAACTGGTCAATATGCTTACCCCGCGGCTACAGCCGATCATTGCCGGGCAGCGCGCGCGCTGGCTGGCGGTGGCGTTGCTGGGCACGCTGGTGGTGATCAGCCTGACGTTGCTGATTGCGGGCGCGTTCAGCTTCTTACTGCATGAAGCGGAGAACCCTGGCGCCTCGCTGGACAAGTTCATGCTGCTGGTGGAGCAGGCGCGTAGCCAGTTGCCACCGTTCATCGAAGGCTACCTGCCGGCCAGTGCGGCCGAGTTCAAGGTGGCGATTGGCGAATGGCTGAGAAGCCACCTCGGTGAGTTGCAGCTGGTTGGCAAGGGCATGGCGCACATGTTCGTCACCCTGCTGATCGGGATGATCCTCGGTGCCATCGTTGCCTTGCAGCGCATCCCCGATATCTCCCGGCGCAAGCCACTGGCAGCGGCGATGTTCGAACGGCTGGCGCTGCTGGTGCAGGCGTTTCGCAATATCGTCTTCGCCCAGATCAAGATCTCGCTGCTCAACACCTTCTTCACCGGGATCTTCCTCGCAGTGGTGCTGCCGCTGTTCGGCGTACACCTGCCGCTGACCAAGACCCTGATCGTGCTGACCTTCCTGCTCGGCCTGCTGCCGGTGATCGGCAACCTGATGTCGAACACGCTGATCACCATCGTCGGCTTGTCGCTGTCGATCTGGGTGGCGTTGGCGGCGCTGGGCTATCTGATCGTTATCCACAAGGTCGAGTACTTCCTCAACGCGCGGATCGTCGGCGGCCAGATCAGGGCCAAGTCGTGGGAGTTGCTGCTGGCGATGCTGGTGTTCGAGGCCGCGTTCGGCTTGCCGGGAGTGGTGGCCGGGCCGATCTATTATGCGTATCTGAAAAGTGAGCTGCGCCGCGCCGAGCTGGTGTGAGGGGCAGGCCTGACAGCACGCGCTAACGCGCTGCCAGGCTTGCGCTGAGGCTTACAGCGCGCCGTAACGCTTGCGCGCTTCGATCGCCAGGCCGCTGCCGATGCTGCCGAAGATATTGCCTTCGACGTGGCGAGCATTGGGCAGCATCGCCGCAACGCTGTTGCGCAGCGCCGGGATGCCGCTGGAGCCACCGGTGAAGAACACCGTGTCGACCTGGCCCTCAGTGACGCCAGCCTTGTTCAGCAATTCGCTGACGCTGCCGCGGACCCGTTGCAGCAGGCCGCCAATGGCGTCTTCGAACAACCCGCGGGTCAGCTCGACGGTCAGTTCCGGTTCGACCCGGCGCATGTCGATCTGGCGGCTGGGCTGGTCGGTCAGCTCGATCTTGCTGGCCTCGATCTCCATCGCCAGCCAGTGCCCGGCACGCTGCTCGATCAGCTTGAACAGACGATCGATGCCCAGCGCGTCTTCGATGTCATAGCGCATGTTGCCCAGCGCCAGCTGTGATTTCTGCGAATACACGGCGTTGATGGTGTGCCAGGTGGCCAGGTTCAAGTGGTAGCTGGTCGGCATCAGCGCACCGCTCTTCATCTTGCTGCCGTAGCCGAACAGCGGCATCACGCCTTGCAGGCTCAACTGCTTGTCGAAGTCGGTACCGCCAATGTGCACACCGCCGGTGGCGAGAATGTCACTCTGGCGCTCGGCCAGATGGTGGCGATCGGGCGACAGGCGAATCAGGGTGAAGTCGGAGGTACCACCGCCGATATCGACGATCAGTACCAGCTCTTCGCGGCTGATGCCGGACTCGTAATCGAAGGCCGCAGCAATTGGCTCGTACTGGAACGACACGTCCTTGAAGCCGATCTTGCGCGCTACGTCGGCAAGGGTGTCTTCGGCTTCCTGGTCGGCCGCCGGGTCATCGTCGACGAAGAATACCGGGCGGCCCAGCACGACTTGCTCGAAGCTGCGGTCGGCGTCGGCTTCGGCGCGTTTTTTCAGCTCGCCGATGAACATCCCGAGCAGGTCCTTGAACGGCAGGGCAGTGCCGAGCACGCTAGTGTCGTGCTTGATCAGCTTGGAACCGAGCAGGCTTTTGAGCGAGCGCATCAGGCGCCCTTCGTAGCCTTCGAGGTATTCGTGCAGGGCCAGGCGGCCGTACACCGGGCGACGCTCCTCGATATTGAAGAACACCACCGAGGGCAAGGTGATCTTGCCTTGCTCGAGGGCGATCAGCGACTCGGCACCCGGGCGGTGCCAGCCGACCGTGGAGTTGGAGGTGCCAAAATCGATGCCCAGGGCACGGGCCGGGGATACGTCGGACATGGACAATTTACTTCCGGAGGCAAAACGGCCGCGCAGTTTATGCCCTTTGCCAGCAGAATCAAGACCAGTCGTCTGCTCCACGGCAACCCCAAACCGCCCTTGAAAGGCTATGCTTGGTCCCTATCTTCAGATGCAACACGCAAATTCACACTGGTGATCCATAGATGGACTTCAAAGACTATTACAAGATACTCGGCGTAGAGCCCACCGCGGACGACAAGGCGATCAAGGCCGCGTACCGCAAGCTGGCCCGCAAGTATCACCCCGATGTCAGCAAGGAGCGCGATGCCGAGGACAAGTTCAAAGAGGCCAACGAGGCCTACGAAGTGCTTGGTGACGCGCAGAAACGCGCTGAATTCGACGAGATCCGCAAGTATGGCGGCCAGCACGGCCGGCCGTTCCAGGCCCCGCCCGGCTGGCAGGGTCGCGGCGCTGGCGCGGACAATGGTTTCGAAGGCGGCGACTTCTCCGACTTCTTCAGCTCGATCTTTGGCGCACGTGGCGGCAGCCCGTTCGGACGCGGACAGCAGCAACAGCAACGCAGTGCGGGCAGACGAGGGCAGGACGTGGAACTGGAGCTGGCGGTTTTCCTTGAGGAAACCCTGAACAAAGAATCCAAGCAGATCAGCTTCCAGATCCCGCAGACCAACGCCGCCGGGCAGCGCACCGGGTTCACCACCAAGACCCTCAACGTCAAGATCCCGGCCGGGGTCACCGACGGCGAGCGCATCCGCCTCAAGGGCCAGGGTGCGCCAGGGGTTGGCGGTGGTGCCAATGGCGACCTGTTCCTGACCATTCGCATGGCGCCGCATCCGCTGTTCGATGTCGAAGGCCATGACCTGATCATCACCGTGCCGCTGGCGCCGTGGGAAGCTGCACTGGGCACCAAGGTCGCGGTACCGACCCTGACCGGCAAGATCAACCTGACCATCCGCCCCGACAGCCAGAGCGGCCAGCGCCTGCGCGTCAAAGGCATGGGCTTGAGCAACAAGCAGGGCGAGCGCGGTGATCTGTACGCGCAATTGAAGGTGGTCATGCCGACCCAGTCGGACGACGCTACCCGTGAACTGTGGGCCAAGCTTGCCGAGAAGGCCGCGTTCAACCCGAGGACTCAATGGAGTAGTTGATCATGAGCAGCACCCTGATCGTTCAACTGGACATGCGCACCCTCTGCCAGGAAGCCGATATCACGGCTGACTGGGTGATCGAAATCGTCGAGCACGGCATTGTTCAACCATCGGGGCGAACGCCGGACGACTGGCTGTTCGACGACCGCGCGCCGGTAACGCTCAAGCGCGCGGTCAAGCTGCATCAGGAGCTGGAACTGGAGTGGGAAGGCGTGGCGCTGGCGCTGGAGTTGCTGGAAGAAGTGCAGCACCTGCGCAGCGAGAACAGCATGCTGCGCCAGCGTTTGGGGCGGTTTACCCAGATGTGATCCGCCGCAGAACTATCGGCTGGCGCGTACCTGTAGGAGCGGCCTTGTGTCGCGAAAGGCCCGCAAAGCGGGCCCGGCGATGTCAGCGGCGGAGCTGAAATTTTTGGCGCCGCTGCGCGACCCTTTCGCGACACAAGGCCGCCCCTACAGGTGCGCGGGGTTCAGGATCAGCTGCATGAAGGTCAGGTCCAGCCAACGGCCAAACTTGATGCCGACCTGCGGCATCTGCCCGGTCACAACGAACCCCAGCCGCTCATGCAACCGCACCGACGCTGCATTGCCGCTCTCGATCGCAGCCACCATCACATGCTTGCCGCTCTCACGCGCACGCTCGATCAGTGCCGCCATCAGCAACGGCCCCAGGCCCTTGCCGCGTTGATCATCGCGTACATACACCGAATGCTCGACGGTGTGCCGAAAACCCTCGAATGGGCGCCAGTCGCCAAACGATGCATAGCCCAGCACGCCGCTGTCATCGGCTACCACCAGAATCGGATAGCCCTGCTCAGCCCGCGCCGCAAACCAGGTCTGGCGGTTGGCCAGGTCCACCGGGGTCTCGTTCCAGATCGCCGTGGTATTGCGCACGGCATCGTTGTAGATGGCGAGAATGCCCGGTACATCAGCAGCCTGGGCATCGCGAATCGGGTAGCTCATGACAACGTCTCGCAGAAGGATTGCCTGCAGATTAAATGGTTACCAACCCGCGCACACCTTCAGCCTGCATGTTTTCGCCACGGCCCTGCTGGATGATCTCGCCGCGGGCCATCACCAGGTACTGGTCGGCCAGTTCCTCGGCAAAGTCATAGAACTGCTCGACCAGCAAAATGGCCATGTCGCCGCGGTCCGCCAGCTTGCGAATCACCGCGCCGATTTCCTTGATCACCGACGGCTGGATGCCTTCGGTAGGCTCGTCGAGGATCAGCAAGCGTGGCCGGCTGGCCAGGGCACGACCGATGGCCAGCTGCTGTTGCTGGCCGCCGGACAAGTCACCGCCACGGCGCTGCTTCATCTGCTCGAGCACCGGGAACAGTTCGTAGATAAACGCCGGCACCTCCCGCGCCTCGCGGGCCGGGAAACGTGACAGGCCCATCAGCAGGTTTTCTTCAACGGTCAGCCGGGCAAAGATCTCCCGCCCTTGTGGCACATAAGCGATGCCGGCATGCACCCGTTGCTGCGGCTTGAGCGTGGTGATCGGCTGGTCTTCCCAGTGCACGCTGCCTTCCCGCGCCGGCACCAGCCCCATCAAACAGCGCAGCAAGGTAGTCTTGCCGACCCCATTGCGCCCGAGCAGGCAGGTCACTTCACCGATCTTGGCCTCGAATGACAGGCCACGCAGGATATGGCTGCCGCCGTAGTACTGATGCAGGGTATCGATTTTCAGCATGTGCAAATCCTTGAGCGCAACGGTTGGCGCGGTCTGTTGGCAAACAACGATCAGCGGCCCAGGTAAACCTCGATCACCCGCTCATCCGCCTGCACCTGCTCCAGCGAGCCTTCGGCCAGCACGCTGCCTTGGTGCAGCACGGTGACGTGGTCGGCGATGCTGCCGACAAAGCCCATGTCGTGCTCCACCACCATCAGCGAATGGCTGCGCGCGAGGCCCTTGAACAGCTCGGCGGTGAACTCGGTTTCGGCATCGGTCATGCCTGCCACCGGCTCATCGAGCAGCAACAGTTGCGGCTCCTGGACCAACAGCATGCCGATTTCCAGAAACTGTTTTTGCCCGTGCGACAGCAGCCCGGCCTGGCGCTGGGCCAAAGGCAGCAGGCGCAACTGGGTCAACACTGAGTCGATGCGCTCGCGCTGCTCGGATGACAGCCGCGAGGCCAGGCTAGCCCATACCGACTTGTCGGTCTTGAGCGCCAGTTCGAGGTTTTCACAGACGGTCAGCGCCTCGAACACCGTCGGCTTCTGGAACTTGCGACCTATGCCGGCCTGGGCGATCTGGTATTCGCTCATGCGGGTCAGGTCGAGGGTGTCGCCGAAAAACGCCGTGCCGGTGTCCGGGCGGGTCTTGCCGGTGATCACGTCCATCATGGTGGTCTTGCCGGCACCATTGGGGCCGATGATGCAGCGCAGCTCGCCAACCCCGATGTACAGGTTCAGCGCATTGAGCGCCTTGAAACCATCGAAGCTGACGCTGATGTCTTCCAGGCTCAGCACCGTGCCGTGACGCACATCCAGGCCTTTGCCGCGGCGCTGGCCGAGGCCGATCGCATCGCGCCCGGCGCCGATCTGGTCGAATACCGGTTCGAGCATGAATTCCGGGTGTACCGGTGGGATGCCTCTCATGGCTGGTTCCTTTTCTTCAACAGGCCGACCACGCCTTTGGGCAGGTACAGGGTGACGATGATGAACAGCGCGCCGAGGAAGAACAGCCAGAACTCCGGGAAGGCCACGGTGAACCAGCTCTTCATGCCATTGACCAGGCCCGCTCCGAGCAGTGGCCCGATCAACGTGCCGCGTCCGCCCAGTGCTACCCATACGGCAGCCTCGATGGAGTTGGTCGGCGACATTTCACTGGGGTTGATGATGCCCACCTGCGGTACGTACAACGCCCCGGCCAGGCCGCACAGCACGGCGCTGAGCACCCACACCAGCAGCTTGAAACCGCGCGGGTCATAGCCGCAGAACATCAGCCGGTTTTCCGCATCACGCAGTGCCGTCAGCAGGCGGCCGAACTTGCTCTGGGTCAGCCGCCAGCACAGGTACAGGCTGGCCAGCAGCAGGCCGACGGTGAGCAGGAACAACACCGCCCGGGTGCCTTGCGCGGCGACGTCGAAGCCGGCAATGGTGCGGAAGTTGGTGAAGCCGTTGTTGCCGCCAAAGCCGGTTTCGTTACGGAAGAACAGCAGCATGCCGGCGAAGGTCAGCGCCTGGGTCATGATCGAGAAGTACACGCCCTTGATCCGTGAGCGGAAGGCGAACCAACCGAACACCAGCGCGAGCAGGCCCGGAGCCAGCACTACCAGACACAGCGCCCAGGCGAGATGCTGGGTGCCGGCCCAGAACCATGGCAGCTCGGTCCACGACAGAAAGGTCATGAACGCCGGCAGGCCGTCACCCGCCGCCTGGCGCATCAGGTACATGCCCATGGCGTAGCCGCCGAGGGCGAAGAACAATCCATGCCCCAGCGAAAGCATGCCGGCGTAGCCCCACACCAGGTCCAGCGCCAGCGCGACAATGGCGTAACAAAGGATCTTGCCGACCAGCGTCAGGGTGTAGGCCGACACCTGCAGCGAGTGCTCTGCCGGCAGCAACGACAACAGCGGCAAGGCCAGCAAAAGCAGGACAACAACGATGCCGATGGCCAGCGACAGGCGCGGCCCGGCCTTTTGTGCGGCGGTGACAAGCAGTGGCTGGTTCATCAGTCGATTACCCGTCCCTTGAGAGCGAACAAGCCTTGCGGGCGCTTCTGAATGAACAGGATGATCAGCGCAAGGATAAGGATCTTGCCCAGCACCGCACCGATCTGCGGCTCGAGCAGTTTGTTGGCGATGCCCAGGCCGAACGCGGCCCACAGCGTGCCGGCAAGCTGGCCGACGCCACCGAGTACCACCACCAGGAACGAGTCGATGATGTAGCTCTGGCCAAGGTCCGGGCCGACGTTGCCGACCTGGCTCAGGGCCACCCCGCCAAGGCCGGCGATGCCCGAGCCAAGGCCGAAGGCGAGCATGTCGACGCGGCCGGTGGAGACCCCGCAGCAGGCAGCCATGTTGCGGTTCTGGGTGACCGCGCGCACGTTCAGCCCCAGCCGGGTGCGGTTGAGCAGCAGCCAGGTCAGCAGCACCACCGCCAGGGCAAAGCCGATGATCACCATGCGGTTGTAGGGCAGTACCAGATTCGGCAGCACTTGAATCCCGCCGGACAGCCACGCCGGGTTGGCTACCTCGACGTTCTGCGCGCCGAACAGCAGGCGGATCGCCTGGATCAGGATCAGGCTGATGCCCCAGGTCGCCAGCAGGGTTTCCAGTGGGCGACCGTACAGATGACGGATCACTGTGCGCTCCAGCGCCATACCGACCCCGGCACTGACGGCAAACGCCACCGGCAGGGCGATCAGCGGGTAGAACTCGATGGCGCCTGGCGCGTAGCGCTGCAGCAGTACCTGGACCATGTAGGTGCTGTAGGCGCCGAGCATGAGCATCTCGCCGTGGGCCATGTTGATCACCCCAAGCAAGCCGAAGGTGATCGCCAGGCCCAGTGCTGCCAGCAGCAGGATCGAGCCCAGCGACAGGCCGCTGAAGGCCTGCCCGAGCAGTTCACCGATCAGCAGCTTGCGCTTGACCTGGGCCAGGCTGGTTTCGGCGGCGGTGCGCACGGCGGCGTCGGTCTCGACACCGGGCTGCAACAGCGCTTCAAGACGGGTGCGGGCCAAAGGGTCGCCGGTTTCGCCGAGCAGACGCACGGCGGCCAGGCGTACCGAGGGCTCGCTGGCGACCAGTTGCAGGTTGGCCAGGGCCAGGCCCAGAGCGGCATGCACCGCTGGGTCTGACTCATTGGCGAAGCGCCGGTCGAGAAACGCCACCTGTGCCGGCTGGGCGCTGCGTTGCAGTTCGCCAGCCGCGGCCAGCCGCACGCGGGCGTCATCGCTGAGCAACTGATGGCTGGCCAGGGCATTGTCGATCAGGCCGCGCAGACGGTTGTTCAGGCGCAGCTTGCGCGTGTCGCCGTCGGCGATCCGGCCTTGTTTCAGCGCGGTCAGCAGCGCCAGCCGCGCAGGCTCTGGCTGGGCTGCCCAGTCCTGCAGCAGGCGGGCCTGGTCTGCGGGCTTGGCAGCGTAGAAGAGGTCGCCCTCGCTGGCCTGGGTTGCCAGCGGCAGCAGCAGGAGCAGGGCGAGCAGGAATCTGAGCATTGGTTGATCCTGTTGTGTCAGGGGGAGGCGAGGGCTGCGCGCTCGATCGCGACACAAGGCCGCTCCTACAGGAAAGGGCCGCAGAGCGGCCCCCGTCACTTAGTTACCCTTCACCGCATAATCCGGACGCTTGTCGTTGCCAGGAATGAACGGGCTCCACGGTTGCGCACGCAGGGGCTGCTCGGTCTCCCAGACCACACTGAACTGACCGTCATCCTGGATCTCGCCGATCATTACCGGCTTGTGCAGGTGGTGGTTGGTCTTGTCCATGGTCAGGGTGTAGCCCGACGGCGCGGCAAAGGTCTGTCCGGCCAGCGCTTCGCGGACCTTGTCGACATCGGTGGACTTGGCCTTCTCGACCGCCTGCGCCCACATATTGATACCGACATAGGTGGCTTCCATCGGGTCGTTGGTCACCGCCTTGTCGGCGCCCGGCAGATTTTTTGCCTTGGCGTAGGCCTTCCAGTCCGCGACGAACTTCTGGTTGACCGGGTTATCCACCGACTCGAAGTAGTTCCACGCCGCCAGGTGGCCGACCAGCGGCTTGGTGTCGATACCGCGCAGCTCCTCTTCGCCCACCGAGAACGCCACTACCGGTACGTCGGTGGCCTTCAGGCCCTGGTTGGCCAGTTCTTTGTAGAACGGCACGTTGGAGTCGCCGTTGACGGTGGAGATCACCGCAGTCTTGCCGCCGGCAGAGAACTTCTTGATGTTGGCGACAATGGTCTGATAATCAGCGTGGCCGAACGGCGTGTACACCTCTTCTATGTCCTTGTCGGCCACACCTTTGCTGTGCAGGAAGGCCCGCAGAATCTTGTTGGTGGTGCGCGGGTAGACATAGTCGGTGCCGAGCAGGAAGAAGCGCTTGGCGCTGCCGCCGTCTTCGCTCATCACGTATTCCACCGCCGGGATCGCTTGCTGGTTAGGCGCCGCGCCGGTGTAGAAGACGTTTGGCGACATCTCTTCACCTTCGTACTGCACCGGGTAGAACAGCAGCCCATTGAGCTCCTCGAACACCGGTAGCACCGACTTGCGCGACACCGACGTCCAGCAGCCGAACACCACCGCGACCTTGTCCTGGGTCAGCAACTGGCGGCTTTTCTCTGCGAACAGCGGCCAGTTGGAGGCCGGGTCGACCACCACCGCTTCGAGCATCTTGCCATTGACCCCGCCCTTGGCGTTGATCTGGTCGATGGTCATCAACGCCATGTCCTTGAGCGAGGTCTCGGAAATGGCCATGGTCCCCGACAGCGAATGCAGGATGCCGACCTTGATGGTCTCGGCGGCCTGGATACTCCAGCTCAGGCCCATCGCCGCAATCGATGCGCTAAGGGTAAAGGCCTTGATCAGACTGCGACGCTTCATGTGCTCTCTCCGCTGAGTTTTTTATGCTGTTGGCGACTCTGCAGGAGACATTGCAAGCGCTGTGCCCGCTTTTCGGACACGGCCAAAGCCCCGGTTTCCGGGGCTTTGCGGGGGAAGGGAGGGGTTGTTGGGTCCAGCTTGGTGCTGGCGCCCGAGGCGTGCACGGTATTGGGGCCGCTGGGCGGCCCCAAGCAGTCAGCGGTCCAGTGCAGCCCGCGGCTGGCGCTTGCTGCGCACGAACTGGTAGGTCACTGCCAGCAGCAGGAACCAGATCGGCGTCACTACCAGCGCCGAGCGGGTGTCGGCCTCAAGGCTGAGCAGCACCAGAATCGCGGCGAAGAACACCAGGCACACGTAGCACATGAAGCGCCCGCCGGGCATCTTGTAGATCGAGCTTTGATGCAGCGCCGGGCGCTGGCTGCGGTACTTCAGGTACGACAGCAGGATCAGTGTCCAGACGAACATGAACAGCACCGCCGACACCGTGGTCACCAGGGTGAAGGCTTCGATCACGTTCGGCACCAGGTAGATCAACACCGCGCCCAGCAGCAGGCAGGCGCAGGAGAAGAACAGACCGTTGGCCGGGACCGCGCGGCGCGAGAGCTTCTCGAAGGCCTTCGGTGCATCGCCTTCCTGGGCCAGACCGAACAGCATGCGGCTGGTGGAGAACACGCCGCTGTTGGCCGACGAGGCGGCCGAGGTCAGCACCACGAAGTTGATGATGCTGGCCGCAGCAGGCAGGCCGGCGAGGACGAACAGCTCGACGAACGGGCTCTTGCCCGGCACCACGTCGCGCCACGGCGTTACTGCCATGATCGCGATCAGGGCCAGCACGTAGAAGACGATGATGCGGATCGGGATCGAGTTGATCGCCCGCGGCAGGGTGCGCTCCGGGTCTTTCGCTTCGGCGGCGGTGGTGCCGACCAGCTCGATACCGACAAAGGCGAACACGGCGATCTGGAAACCGGCGAAGAAGCCCATCAGGCCATGGGGGAACATGCCGTCATCGTTCCACAGGTTGGCCAGCTGCGCAGTGCTGCCAGTGGGCGACTGGAAGCCGGTGATGACCATGTACAGGCCGGTGGCGACCAGGCCGAGGATGGCAACGATCTTGATCAGGGCGAACCAGAATTCCATCTCGCCGAACATCTTCACCGTCACCAGGTTCAGTGACAGCAGCAGCGCCACGCAGCTCAGCGCCGGGATCCACTGCGGCAGGTCAGGGAACCAGAACTGGGTGTAGGCGGCGATCGCGACCACGTCGGCGATACCGGTGACGACCCAGCAGAACCAGTAGGTCCAGCCGGTGAAGTAACCGGCCCAGGGCCCGAGCAGGTCGGCCGAGAAGTCGATGAAGGACTTGTAGTTGAGGTTCGACAGCAGCAGCTCGCCCATCGCCCGCATGACGAAGAACAGCATGAAGCCGATGATCATGTAGACGAAGATGATCGACGGGCCAGCAAGGCTGATGGTCTTGCCCGAACCCATGAACAGGCCGGTGCCGATGGCGCCACCGATGGCGATAAGCTGAATGTGGCGGTTGCTCAGGTTGCGTTGCAGATGCTGATCATCTGGCTCGGGGGTGGAGGTCACGGTCATTGGCTGCATTCCATTATTGGTTCAGTCTTTTTTTGCTAGCCGAGTAGGCTAACACGCCCGTTCCAGATCGGGGCGTGACAGATCGACACGAGTTTTGCGTGGCAGCCTGGGGCCGCAAAGCGGCCCCGGCTCTCTCAAGCCCGAACCACCATCCGCCGCCTCACCACGCAACGATCAACCACCCACATCACCAGCATCGACACCCCCACCAACGGAAACGCGACGCCCAAGACCAGCATCACCACTGTCGCCGTCTTCCACCGCGGCAAATCATGGCGCAGCGGCGGCACCCCCAGGCCACCCTCGGGCCGGCGCTTCCACCACATCACCAGACCGCTCACCGAACCGAGCAGAATCATCAGGCACACCAGCAAGATCACGATCTGGTTGAACGCGCCAAACATCTTGCCCTCATGCAGCATCACGCCCAGCTCAGTCGCGCGGGCGACCGGGCTGTAGTCCTGCCAGCGCACATCGGCCAGCACCTGGCCGGTGTACTGGTCGACATGTAGGGTGGCGTCGTTGCGGGGATCATCAGCAAACACCGCAATGGTAAACACGCCGTCGGCGGTGGTCGGCAGAGTGATGCTGTAGCCGGGCTCGACCTCGCGGCTGCTGGCAATGTCCTCGACCTGCTGCAGGCTGACCTGCGGCGCCGCTGGCTTGCTCGACATCATGTGGTGCCCGGCGTGTTCGGCATGGGCGCCGGACTGCGGCATCGGCGTGTTCTCCATCGCCCACGGCACGGTCTGCCGATGCGCCTGGTTGAGCACCCGCGCCTGCTGGTCCGACTTGGGCACGTCATTCCACATCGCCGCCGGGAAGCGGTTCCACAGATCGGCATACTGCTTGCCCCACAAGCCAGTCCAGGTCATGCCGCTGAGCAGCATCAGCAGCAACAGCGCCGATCCCCAGAAGCCGCTGACCGCATGCAGGTCGCGCCACAGCAGCCTGCCGCGCGAGGCAAAGCGCGGCCAGAGCACGCCGGCACTGCTGCGCCCGCGCGGCCACCACAGGTACAGCCCCGACACCACCAGCACAATGCCCCAGCCAGCGGCCAGTTCCACCAGCCGGTCGCCGACGGTGCCGACCATCAGCTCGCCATGCAGGGCACGGGCGATGGCCTGCAGGTTCTGCTTGGCGTCCTGCTCACCGAGCACCTTGGCGTTGTACGGATCGACGAACACGTTCAGCTCACGGCCGCCGTCATGCACCACGAATTGCGCGCTGCGCTCGCTGTTCAGCGGTGGCAGGTACTGGCCGACGTGGCCCTGTGGATAAGCCTGCTGAACCTGCGCCAGCAGCGCGTCGGCGTTTTGGCGATGGTGGCCGCCTTCGACCACCATCAGCTCGCGGTACATCAGCGGGTCGAGCTGTGGCTTGAACAGGTAGATGATCCCGGTGAGCGCCAGCAGAATCATGAATGGCGCAACGAACAGCCCGGCATAGAAGTGCCAGCGCCAGGCCAGGTTATAGAAGGAAATACGCGGTCCGCCCATGGAACCTCCCATCAGAGGGGCGCGGTCATGGCCGCGCCCGTTGTAATTGTCAGAAGCTGAGATCGACTTTGGTCCAGAAGGTCCGGCCAGGTTCAGGCACCGGCTGCGGATCGTTCGCCGGGTAACCAAAACCGGCGTTGCCGGCCAGGTTCAGGTGCTCGGCGTAAGCCTTGTCGAACAGGTTGTCGACGCCGGCGCTGAGCTTGAGATTGCGCGTGACCTTGTAGGCGCCGTTGAGCGAGAACACGCCAAAGCCTGCGCTTTTTTCATAGTCCTTGCCGACCACATTGCCCTGATTTTCAGCGACGCGGTTCTGCGCCGAGACCAACCGCCACAACGCCCCGGTGCTCCAGTTGTCCTGGCTGTAGGTCAGGCCCAGGCGGCTTTCCAGTGGCGGCATCTGCGGCAGTGCCTTGCCGTCGCTGCTGTTTTTGCCCCAAGCGTATGCCAGGGTCGCATCGGCCTTCCAGTTTTCCGACAGCTTGTACGCCGCGCCCAGCTCGCCGCCCATGATCCGCGCATCGATGTTCTGCGCCTGGGTGGTGCTCATGCCCATCATGCCAGTCTGGTAGTCGAACAAAATGTAGTCGCGGATCTGCCCGACATAGCCCGAGGCCCAGGCTTGCAGGCGCTCGTCACGGTACTGGATGCCGAAGTCGAGCTGGGTGGTTTTCTCCGGTTTGATCGCGTCGAAGGCGTTGCGCGCACCGGCCGGGCCGTCGGCCGAGAACAGCTCCCAGTAATCCGGGAAGCGTTGCGCATGGCCAAGGCCGATGTAGGTGGTGGCTGACAGCGCGCTGAGGTCATGCTCATAGCGGACAAAGCCGCTGGGCAGGGTATCGGCGCGAGTGTTGCCGGCGGTGGCCTGGTCGCTGCGCAGATCGCGCGCCGAAGCGCGGTCAAGGCGGGCACCGCTGATCAATCGGTCTTCGCCGCTCGCGTACCAGGTCAGCTCGGCGAACGCGCCGTAGTTGTGGAACTCGGCATCCTTGCTCCACGGCTGGCCACGGTGCGCGTCGACGCCCATGCCGCTGCGCTGGCGGTGCTCGCTGCTTTGCGCATCGATACCGTTGATCAACTGCACATCGGCCCAACGCCAGGTGGCCTTGATCCGCGCGCCGAGGGTGCGCCGGTCGACGTTGGCGACCATCGGCATGCCCATCATGCCGCTGCCGGACGGGGTGCGCAGGCTGTAGTTGTCCATCACGTGGTCGGCGTAGTTGTAGTAGACCTGCGCCTCGATCTTGTCGAGTACCTCGCCGAGGTTGGATTTTTCGAAGCGCAGGCCCAGGCTTTCGCGCTTGAACTGCGAGCCGTCCATGCCGCGCCCGGCGTAACGAGCTTCGCCGTCACCTTTGCCGGCGGTGAGCTCGAGCAGGGTGTCGGCATCCGGCGTCCAGCCGAGGCTGACGTCGCCGTTCCACTTGTCCCAGCGCGACGGCACGCTGTCGCCGTTGCCGTCGCGGTAGTCATCCGAGCGTGACTGGTTGCCGACGAAGCGCGCATACGCCTCGCTGTTGCCGGCGGCGACGTCGAGCAGCTTGTCGAAGCGGCCATTGGAGCCGGCCAGCAGGCTGGCGTTGACTCGGCTGCCAAGCTCGCCGAACTGCTCCGGCTCGCGTTCGAAGAGGATCGTCCCGGCCGAGCCGCCGGGGCCCCAGATCACAGTTTGCGGGCCTTTGATCACGGTAAGGCGGTCGTAGGTTTCCGGCGAGATGTACGAGGTTGGCGCGTCCATCCGGTTGGGGCAGGCGCCGAGCATCTGGCCGCCATTGGTGAGGATGTTCAGGCGCGAGCCGAACATGCCGCGCAACACCGGATCGCCGTTGGTGCCGCCAGCGCGGATCGCCGAGAAGCCGGGGATGGTCTTCAGGTAGTCGGCACCATCACTGGCCGGTACTGGTTGGCGCGGGTCCTTGGGGTTGGTGACGATGGTCAGCGGCGAGCTGGGGGCGACGGCGGTGATTACCGTCGGGCTCAGCTCGGCGGCGTCGTGGCCAACATGGCCGCTGTCGGCGGCGATAGCCAAGGGGCTCAGCAGCGAGCCGCAGAGCACGGCGATAGTGCCGCGCAGGGAAAGGGTGAAAACGGGGATGCAGCCGGACATAGTGATTCCAGTCGATCAGTCGAATATGAGCGCACAGCCTCCTGGCTGCGTGCGGTCAATGGATGTTCAGACGTAGATCGACTGGGCAGGTGGCGCCCGGCTGCGGGCGCCGGGGAAAATCGCCTGGCGCGCGTGGCCGTGGCGGGTGGCGCTTGGCGGGGGCGGGGCAGGTGGAACGCGGCTGGCGTTGAGCGGGCTGAAGCTCTGCGGCAGCGCCGGGCAGTTGAACAGCAGGGTGCAATAGCCACACTTGGCCCACAGCGCGTGCAGCTCGGCGTCATCGCTGTGGTTGTGGTGGTGCTTGCTGTCGGCGTGGGCATGGCTGGCGGGCATGGGCATGTTCATGGCCATGTCGCTGGACATGCTCATGCTGATGCCCGTGTGGTGCTCCATCGGCATCGACTGAGAAATCAGCGGCCCGATGAAGATCATCCACATGGCAAACAGGCTCAGCCAGCCGCCACCGGCGCGCCTGCGAGCAGGGCGGGTGGTACGGCGGTAGCTGTGTTTGCCCAGCACGTTCACGGCTGGCGCCTGTCAGCGGTCAGTGCGCGTGTTGCTGTTGCGGCTGGTCGGCCGGCGGCTGCTTCTGGACAGCCACCTGCACGGTGATGTCGCCGGCTTTCTCGAAGTGCAGGGTCAGCGGGAAGCGCTTGCCGTCGGTGAGCAGGCTGCGGTCCTTGGGCTGCATCAGCATCACGTGGTAGGCGCTGGGGGCGAACAGCAGGTCCTTGCCGGCGGGGATGGTCACGCCGTCGACCTGCTGCATTTTCATCAGGCCTGCTGCGTTCATGGCGTGCTCATGCAGCTGCGCGTCATCACTGATCGGGCTGTCGACGCTGAGCAGGCGGTCGTCGCTGCTGCCACTGTTGTGCACGGTGAAATACGCCGCCACGTTGGGCGCATTGGGCGGCAACTGCAGCGACCACGGGTGGGCGATGTGCAGGTCACCCTGAGTGTATTCATGGGCATTGGCGAATGCGCCAGGCAGCAACAGGGCGGCCACGACGAGGGCTTGCTTGAGCATGGGGAAATCTCCGATCTGGACAGGTTCAGGGCGCGGGGCGGCTGTAACTCAGGTCAGAGGAGAGGCGCGCGGATTGAGCGCAGGCCATAACTGGCGCGGCGTCGGTTGGTAGCTGGCAAGAATGCTCGCAGTGCCGTTGTCCATGGCGACAGGGCTGTGCAACTGCGGCGGATGCCCAGGCAGGGCCAGCAGCGTCAGGCCGCCCGAGCAACACCAGCAATGTTGCATGCTCGCGTGCTCGTCGCCTTGCGGGCCGAGGTCGATCTTGGCCAGCGCCTGCACTGCCGGCGTGGGCTTGACGCCCATGCTGGAGCAGAACGCCCCCCACAGCAGCTGCTCGGCCGCGCTTTTCGGCGCAGCGGAAGACAGCGGCATGGCCAGCAGATTGAACAGCACTGCAAGGCAGGCGATCCAGGCGATGGGCCGACGTGGGGGCATGGAGAGATCCGGTCAGGAATCGTGGTGGCTATTGTAAGGCGCAGTATAGGTAAAAATACCCCGGTGCGGTGAAGTGCCGCAGCTGCGCCTGTGCAATGGCCGCCCTGACCTGAGCGGGGCGGCGGTGTATCAGGCCTTGCGCCCGAGCAGCCCGCGCACTGTTTCTTGCAGGTCGGCCGGCAACACCACGATCTTGGAATTGTTGCTCGCAGCGAGGGTTTCCATCGCACCGATGTAACGCTCGCCAAGCAGGTACATGGCCGGAGTGGTTTCGCTGCCGACCGCCTCGCGCACCAGGGTAATCGCTCGGGCCGAGGCTTCGGCCAGGTTGATCTGCGCTTCTGCGTCGAGCCGAGCCGACTGCAGACGCGCTTCGGCTTCCAGTACGGCCGCTTGCTTGGCACCCTCGGCGCGGGTCACGTCGGCTTTACGCTCACGCTCCGCGGCGGCCTGACGTTCCATCGCCAGCTGCATGTTCGGCGACGGCTTGATGTCCTGGATTTCTACCGAGCGCACGGTCACGCCCCAGTCTTCGGTCTGCTCGGACATCGCTTCGCGCAGGCGCGCCTTGATCTGCTCGCGGCTGGACAGCGCTTCGTCGAGGTCCATGGCACCGACGATCGCCCGCAGCGAGGTCATGGTCAGGCTGGTCACGGCAAACGAGAAATTCTGCACGCCGTAGGAGGCCTTCTGCGGGTCGATTACCTTGGCGAAGCACAGTGCGTTGGCGACGATGACGGCGTTGTCCTTGGTGATGATTTCCTGTTGCTGGACATCGAGGATGATGTCCTTGGTCGGCAGGCGATAGGCAACCACGTCCATGTACGGGATGAGGATGTTCAGGCCGGGCTTGAGCGTGCTGTGGTAGCGGCCCAGGCGCTCGACGATCCACTCCTCGCCCTGGGGCACGATGCGCACCCCTTTGAATACGGTGATCAGAACAAACAGTGCCAGGCAGGCGACGACGATTAGGCTGGTCATGGTGCAGCGTCCTTTAAGTACGGATTCAGGCCCGGGTGATCCGGGCGGTGTTGCCTTCGATGGCGGTCAGGCGCACACGCTCGCCGGCGGCGATGTCACTGTCGGCGATGCACACCCATTCCTCGTTGCCGAGGATCGGCTTCTGGAAACGCACCCGGCCCTTCTGAAACTCCGAGACGGCCACGGTAAGCAGGCCGACCTCGCCGATCACGCTGTCGGCAGTCCAGCGCACGTCGGGGTTTTTCCGGCGAAACAGCTTGAACCAGAGCAGGGTAGTGGCCGACGAGAACAGCACCCACAGCAGCACCTGGCTGTCCAGTTGCAGGCTGGGTGCGATCAGGGCGATCAGCGCCACCAGCACGGCGCCGATGCCGAACCAGAGAATGAAGAACGTGGGCAGGACCAGTTCAAGCAGGACCAGGGCAACGCCGAAGACGAGCCAGATCCACCATTGCATTTCCATATGGGTGGCCTTCCAGGAGGGGAATGCGCAGTTTACGGCAGATGGCCGGATGGCGGCCATTAAGGCGGTTCCTAAAGCTGTGCAGGAAATCTCTCTACCAGCCTGCCCGCTGGCGCCAGCAGCGCAATCAAAGCCCCAGCGCGGCCAGCAAGGTGTCTACCTGAGCAAACTCACGATCCACTGTCGGCAGTAGTGGGCGCTTGAGCACCAGCACCGGTATGCCCAACTCGCGGGCGACCTCGAGCTTGGGCTCGGTGGCGACGCTGCCGCTGTTCTTGCTGACCAGCACGTCGATCTGGCGGCGGGCGAACAATGCGCGCTCATCCGCCAGGGCGAATGGCCCGCGGGCGGCGATGACTTCGCAGCGGTCATTGCCCGGGTAGCTGTCGAGGGCACGCAAGGTCCAGAACTGCTGCTCGGGTATTTCGTGCAGATGAGCCAGGGGCTCGCGGCCCAGCGTGAACAGTGGCCGGGCAAACGGCGAGAGGGCCGTGACCAGCTCGGCCCAGTCCGCCACCTCGCGCCAGTCATCTCCCGGCTGGGGCTGCCAGGCCGGGCGGCGCAGTGCCCAGCAGGCCACACCGGCACTGCGCGCAGCCTGCGCGGCATTGGCGCTGATCTGCGCCGCATAGGGATGGGTCGCGTCGATCAGCAAGCTGATGCCGGCTTCGCGCAGGTACTGTGCCAGGCCCTCGGCGCCACCATAGCCGCCGACCCGTAGCTGGCAGGGCAGATCCTGCGGCACGCGGCCGACGCCGGCCAGACTGTAGACATGCTGCGGGCCCAGCCGCCGGGCAATGGCCAAGGCTTCGGTAACACCGCCAAGCAGCAGAATCCGCTCGCTCATTGCACACCCGCCCGGCCGACGATGCCGCCCTGGCGGTCGATGGCAAACACCTCGACCTGCACCTGCGCCGGCACCACGCTGCAGGCAAAGGCGCGGGCATGGGCACACACTGCGTCGCCCAGCGCGATGCCTGCGGCATGCGCCAGGGCCAGCGCCTGCTGGCTGGTATTGGCGGCGATGATCGCCTGCTGCAGCGACTGATCGGCGCCCAGCGCTTGAGCCCAACCGGCCAACTGCGGCAGGTCGATACTGGAATGACGGCTGTGCAGGTCCATGTTGCCCGCAGCCAGCTTGCTGATCTTGCCGAAACCGCCGCACAGGCTCAGGCGCGCCATCGGCACCTTGCGCAGGTGCTTGAGCACCGCACCGACAAAGTCGCCCATCTCGATCAGGGCGATTTCCGGCAGGTTGTAGACCTGGCGCATGGTGTCTTCGCTGGCATTGCCGGTGCAGGCAGCGACGTGCGTGTAGCCGTTGCTGTGGGCGACATCGATGCCTTGCTGGATCGAGGCGATGTAGGCCGCGCAGGAGAACGGCCGGACGATACCGCTGGTGCCGAGAATCGACAGCCCGCCGAGAATGCCCAGGCGTGGGTTCATGGTTTTCAGGGCCAACTGATCACCGTCACGCACGTTCACCGTGACCTCGAAGCCGCCGCTGTAGCCACAGTCGTTGGCCAGTTGCTGCAGGTGCTCGCTGATCATCCGCCGCGGTACCGGGTTGATGGCCGGCTCGCCGACCGCCAGCACCAGTCCGGGCCGGGTTACGGTGCCGACACCGACACCCGCGACAAAACGTACGCCGGGCGTGGCGAGCAGGCGCACCTGGCTGTAGAGCAGGGCGCCGTGGGTCACGTCGGGGTCGTCGCCGGCGTCCTTCAAGGTGCCGGCCTCGGCGCAGTCGCCGTTACGCCTGCAGAACTCCAGGCGCATCTGCACCACCTTGCCCTTGGGCAGGGTGATGTGCACCGCGTCGGCGTCGGCACCGCTCAGCAGCAGGCGTGCGGCGGCGAGGCTGGTTGCCGTGGCGCAGCTGCCGGTGGTCAGGCCGCTGCGCAGGGGCGCGGGTTGTTCGCGAGTTTCTTCACGCATCCAGGGCTTTCACTACGTCGAGCAAGGTGATCGGCAAGGCCTGGCGCCAAGTGTCGAAGTTGCCCAGCGGTTGCGTGTGGGCAATGTGGATGCGGGTCAGCTCGCCGCCGTGCGCTTCGCGAAACTGGGCAAGGGCCATTTCGCTTTGCAGGGTGACGGCATTGGCTACCAGCCGGCCACCGGGGCGCAGGCGCTCCCAGCACAGGCCGAGCATGCCTTCGCCGGTGACGCCACCACCAATGAAGATCGCGTCGGGCCGCTCCAGTTCGGCCAGCGCCTGCGGTGCCTTGCCGCGGATCAGGCGCAGCCCCGGCACGCCAAGCGCGTCGCGGTTGTGCTCGATCAACGCTTGCCGGCCTGCATCGGCTTCGATCGCCAGGGTGCGGCAGCTGGGGTGGGCGCGCATCCACTCGATGCCGATCGAGCCACAGCCGGCGCCGACATCCCACAACAGCGCGCCGGGTTGCGGTGCCAGGCGGGCGAGGGTGATCGCGCGAACATCGCGCTTGGTCAGCTGGCCGTCGTGTTCGAAGGCCGAGTCCGGTAAACCGGCAGCAGGTGACAAGCGCGGTGTGTCCGCTGCAGCCTGGCATTCGATGGCGACCACATTCAACGCAGCCAGCTGACTGTGTGGCCAGTCTTCGGCCGTGCCTTGCACATGACGTTCCTGCGGCCCGCCAAGGTGTTCGAACACCTGCAAGCGGCTCGGGCCGAAGCCTTTGTCGCGCAGCAGCGCCGCGATCTGTGCCGGGCTGTCGCCATCGTTGCTCAGCACCAGCAGGCGCAAGCCGGTGTAGCAGTAGGCGTTGAGTGCGGCCAGCGGGCGGGCGACCAGCGACACGACCTGCACCTCCTGCAGTGGCCAGCCCAGGCGCGCAGCGGCCAGGGCGCAGGACGATGGCGCCGACAGAACCCGCAACTGCTCGGCTGGCACCTGCCGCGCCAGGCTGGCGCCGACGCCGAAGAACATCGGGTCGCCGCTGGCCAGTACGCATACCGGCTCGCCGCGCAGCGCCAGCACCGGTTCCAGGCTGAACGGGCTCGACCAGGGCAGTTGCTCGGCGCTGACACAGTGCGGCAACAGCGCTAGCTGGCGCGGGCTGCCGAAGATCCGCGAAGCCGCCAGCAGGGCACGCCGGGCAGGTTTGCCCAGGCCGCTGAAACCGTCTTCACCGATACCTACAACTGTCAGCCAGGGGGCCATCTGCTTCCTCATCAAGCTTGAGTGGGCCACAACGGCCGCAAATTCACACGATCTTCGACCGCCGGTTTTTCATGCCGTCGAGCAAAGCAGGCATAATACCGCGCCTTCTACACTCAAGCGCACTTTGACGATTGCCGGATGCCTTCTTGAACCCGCCCCTTGACCCTGCCGTTTCGCCCCGCCCCTCGGCCTGCCCGGGGTTGTGGCGCATCGTCGCCGCCCGCGATGGCGGCATCTGCCGGATCAAGCTGCCGGGTGGCCTGCTGCTGGCCGATCAGGCCGACGCTGTGGCCGAGGCTGCCGAGCGCTTTGCCGGCGGTGTGATCGAGGCTACCAACCGGGGCAATCTGCAGATTCGCGGGGTCGGCGCGCAGCACGCCGCGCTGATCGAGCATTTGCTGGCGGCTGGCCTTGGCCCGCGCCAGGCGGCTGGCGACGATGTCCGCAACCTGATGCTGAGCCCGCTGGCCGGGCGCGATCCGGCCATGCTGCTGGATACCCGGCCGCTGGCCGGGCAGATCCTCGAGATGCTCGAAAGCACGCCGCATCTGCATCAACTTTCGGCCAAGTTTGCCGTGCAGTTGGATGGCGGTGAGCACTTGGCCATGCTCGAACACCCGCATGACCTGTGGCTGTCGCCGCTGCAACTGGAACAGCAGACCTGGCTGGCCTTCGGTCTGGCCGGTTGCCCAAGCACCGATCAGCCGCTGGGCGCGGTGCCGTTGGGCGCTGGGCTGGCGCTGACCCGGGCGGTGCTGGAGCGCTTTCTCGAGCTGGCCAGTGCCGAGCAGTCGCGCATGCGCCAGTTGCTGCAGACCTGCCCGGTCGAGCATTTCATCGAAGGCCTCGGCATCGAGCTGCGGCGCGACCCGCCAGTGCTCCAGTGGCGACGGGCCAAGGCCTGCGCCAACTGGCTCGGGCCGCTGGCGCAAGCCCAGGGCACTGCGCTTGGCGTTGCCCCACCGCTGGGCCGCTTGACCCCGGCGATGCTGCGTGGCGCCGCCCAGGTAGCGCGCGTCAGAGGTGACGGTGAATTGCACCTGAGTCCCTGGCAGAGCCTGGTGTTGAGCAGCATCGCAACAAGTCAATTGCAGGCCGCCCAGGCCCAGTTGCAGGCGTTCGGCCTGGTCTGCTCCAGCCGCGAGCCACTGGCACGAGTGACCGCCTGCAGCGGCGCAAGCGGTTGTGCCAAGGCACTGGCCGAAACCAAGGCCGATGCTGTCCAGCTCGCCGCGCTGATTGCGCCAGGCGCACCGGCCAGCGTGCACCTCAGCGGCTGCCCGCGTTCCTGCGCTGTGGCCCATGTCGCCCCGGCGACCTTGCTGGCCCGTTCGCCGGGCCGCTACGACCTTTATTTGCGTGACGCGCAGCAGCCCGGCTTTGGTGCCCTGCGCGCGACCGACCTTACCTTGAAAGCAGCAGGCGCCATGCTCGACCTGCCCACGGAGCACCTTGATGATTGACTACATTCGCGATGGTCAGGAGATCTATCGCAATTCCTTCCGGATCATCCGCGAGGAGGCCCGCCTGGAGCGGATTCCTGCCGATCTGGAAAAGCTCGCGGTGCGGGTGATTCACGCCTGCGGCATGGTCGAGGCAATCGATGGTCTGCAGTTCTCCGCGGGTGCCGGCGCTGCCGGGCGCGCAGCGCTGGCCAAAGGCGCGCCGATCCTGTGTGACGCGCACATGGTTGCCGAAGGCATCACCCGTGCGCGGCTGCCAGCCAACAACCAAGTGATCTGCACCCTGCGCGATCCAAGTGTGCCGGCACTGGCCAAGGAGCAGGGCAACACCCGTTCGGCAGTGGCCCTGGAGCTGTGGCGCGAACACCTGGAAGGCAGCGTGGTGGTGATCGGCAATGCACCGACGGCGCTGTTCTACCTGCTTGAGATGATCGACGCGGGCGCGCCGAAACCGGCGCTGATTCTCGGCTTCCCGGTGGGCTTCGTCGGTGCGGCCGAGTCCAAGGCGATGCTCGCCGCCGACAGCCGTGGCGTGCCGTTCGTGATCATGCAGGGCCGTCTGGGCGGTAGCGCAATGGCCGCCGCCGCCGTCAACGCGCTGGCCACGGAGGTCGAATGATGACGCCACGCGGACGACTGCTTGGCCTCGGCGTTGGCCCTGGCGACCCGGAACTGATCACCGTCAAGGCCTTGCGCCTGCTGCGCGAGGCGCCGGTGGTGGCTTACTTTGTGGCCAAGGGTAAGCGCGGCAACGCCTTCGGCATCATCGAAGCGCATTTGCAGGCGCAGCAGACCTTGCTGCCACTGGTGTATCCGGTCACTACCGAAGCGCTGCCTGCGCCGTTGTCCTACGAACAGGTCATCAGTGATTTCTACGATGAGGCCGGCGAGCAAGTGGCCGCGCATCTGGACGCCGGGCGTGATGTAGCGGTGATCTGCGAAGGTGATCCGTTCTTCTACGGATCGTACATGTACCTGCACGACCGCCTGGCGCAGCGCTATGACGCCGAGGTGATTCCTGGTGTCTGTTCGATGCTCGGTGGCGCCTCGGTGCTCGGCGCGCCGCTGGTCTACCGCAACCAGACCCTGACCGTATTGTCCGGTGTGTTGCCTGCCGAAGAGCTCAAGCGGCGGCTGGCCGACGCCGATGCGGCGGTGATCATGAAACTGGGGCGCAACTTCCCCAAGGTGCGCCAGGTGCTGGCCGAGTTGGGCCTGGACCAGCGCGCGCTGTACGTTGAGCGTGCGACCATGGCCAATCAGAAAATCGTTGCGCTGGACGCGGTCGATCCGCAGTCTTCGCCCTACTTTTCGCTGATCATCGTGCCGGGTGAAAAATGGCAGGGCTGAACCTACGCAAAGCGCCGGCCATCATCATCCTCGGCCAGGCCAGCCTGGCTACTGCGCAGCGCCTCCAGCAACTGTATCCCGAGGCCAGCATCCATGGCCTGAATGGCCGGGTCGCGGGCGCCGACAGTGGCTATGAGTCATTTGGCAGCACCTTGCGCGAGCTGTATCTGCAAGACACGCCGATCATTGCCCTGTGCGCCGCTGGCATCGTCATCCGCAGCCTGGCCAGCGTGCTCAGCGACAAGGATGTCGAGCCACCGGTACTGGTGGTCGCCGAAGATGGCAGTGCCGTGGTGCCGTTGCTCGGCGGCCTCGGCGGGGTCAACGTGATGGCGCGCGAGATCGGCGCGGCGTTGTCGGTCGCTGCCGCGATCACCACGAGTGGTGAACTGCGTTTCGGCACCTGCCTGCTCAATCCGCCGGTTGGCTATGCCTTGGCAGACCTGGAGCAGGGCAAGCGCTTTGTCTCCGACCTGCTGGCCGGTCAGAGCGTGCGTATCGAGGGTGATGCGCCGTGGCTTGCGCAGGCGCAACTGCCCGCCGATGCGGCAGCGCAACGAACCATTCACGTGGGCTGCGAAGCGCGCCCCGCCAGCCGTGACGAACTGCTGATCCATCCACGTTCGGTGCTGGTCGCCGTCAGTGCCGAGTCTGCCGAGCTTGCCGAACACGTGCGCGCGGCCCTGCGCGCGGCCAATATTGCCGAGCCAGCGCTGGCGTGCCTGCTTGCCAGTGACCAGCACATGGCCCTGCCGGGCCTGCACCAGGCGGCGCAGCAACTCGGTGTCGCACTGCGCTTTGCCGCGCCGGCAGTGAGCCTGGCCGAGATGGTCGAACAGAGCGTGCCTGGCGCCCGCTTGAGTGAACACTCGGGGTTGTTGGTGGCAGTTGCCAGCGCGCCCATCGACCCTGCTCAGGTCGGTCGCGGTCGTGGCCGGCTGGCAGTGATCGGCCTCGGCCCCGGCGCCGCCGAACTGATGGTGCCTGCAGTCAAGCGCGAACTGAGCCTGGCCGAGGATGTGCTCGGTTACGAAACCTACGTGCGTATGGCTGGCCCGTTCCGCCCGGATCAGGTGCTGCACAACACCGACAACCGCGAGGAGATGCAGCGCGCCCGGCATGCCTTTGAGCTGGCCGCACAGGGCCGTTCGGTCGTGGTGGTGTCGTCGGGTGATCCCGGCGTGTTCGCCATGGCCGCCGCCGTGCTCGAGGCCTTGCACGAGTCGACCGACCCGGCCTGGCATCAGGTCGATCTGCAGATCCTCCCAGGCGTATCGGCATCGTTGGCGACCGCTGCTCAGGCCGGCGCGCCGCTGGGCCATGACTTCTGCGTGATGTCGCTGTCGGACAACCTCAAACCCTGGTCGATCATCGAGACACGCCTGGACCTTGCCGCCCAGGCTGATCTGGTGCTGGCGTTCTATAACCCGATTTCGAAAGCCAGACCCTGGCAATTGGGTGTAGCGCTGGACGTCGTGCGCCGTCATCGCTCAGGCGCTACGCCGGTAGTCCTTGGTCGCGATATTGGTAGGCCAGGGCAGACGCTGCGCGTAGTCACACTGGCCGAACTGCTGCCAGAAATGGTCGACATGCGCACCATGGTGCTGGTCGGGTCTTCGACAACCTGCACATTGCCGCGTGCCGACGGTGGCACCTGGGTCTACACCCCGCGGTGGTACCCAGCGGCCAACTGAGATGTTGAGGAAATCCTTCAGCGCTGCTTCCCCGAAGGCCTGCGCATAGGGTGGTAATCCCTGAATCACAGGGGCTACCACCAAGGATTTATTCATGTCTGACAGCAACGATATTGCGAGCACCAACACTGCCGTCCTGGTTCAGGATTCACTGCTCGCCTGCGGTGCCGGGATGACCCAGCAAAGCCGTAACGACGTCAAGAATGCCTTCCACTTCGCCACATTGGTCGCCGATAAACTGTATGACCCACAAATTCAAAGTAAGGCCTGGTACGACCAGTTTCTGAAGGCCATGCAGGATTGCGGGTTTGTCGCCGCGCGCCGCAGTTTCGAGCTCGAAACGGCATCTTCGGTAACGGTTACCGTCGGCGCAGTGGTGTTTCGCGTGATGTCCGCTGCCGGTGCTGCTGCGCTGGGCGGGCCTGTTGGTGAGGCGTTTAGCAAGCTGGCCCAGAAAGCGATCGACAAGCTCGGTTTGATCGATAGCGAAAAGCGCATCTTCATCAGCGATCGAAAGAATAAGCGCAGCGGCATGGTCGGGCTGGGTGCGTGCATGGAAACGCCTGAAGGTGAGGTGGTGCTGGTGATGAGCTGCGTCAACGCCGCAGCGCCCGAGTCCAACACTGACCTGCTCGGCGTGGAATGGAACATTACTTCCTCGGAGTACTACGCCGGCAGCGCGGTGTTGTCGTTCAACCGAATGATCTACGACCGCGTACGTGAGCACATCGAGACCAAGCTCGGCGTGCGCAGTGTTGAAGACATTCTCGAGTACGAGATCTGAGCAGGCTGACGGCGACATGCTTCGCCGTCATTCCAACGACTTGCAGGCAGCAGGCACCCCATGCAAATACAGAATCACGCCCTGGTGCTGGTCGCCGGGACAGTGTTGTTGATTGATCCACAGATCAGCCCATCGCAGCGTCAGGTAGCCATTGATAGCACGCTCTACGCGCAGCTGGTCGCGAACAAACGTGCGGGCAGTCGCTTTACCGAGCCGACCACCTGGGACCGCGCTTATCGAGCAGTGTATGCAGAGCTGGGCTGGCTCGTGACCAGTCAGGCGCACGATGAGCAGATTGTTCCGGGCGTCGCCGGGCTGGCCATCTCTCCAGCGCTTCAAGCGTGGTTCGGGCAGGCAGGCATCGATGGCGGTCAGGTCTTGCGCAGCGTCTTCGAAAGCTTGCGCGAGCACCCATATGGGCTGCGGCAGCTGCAAGGTTTCATCCGCTCGGACACTGCAGACGGGCATTTGGCAAAGCTGGAAATCGGCCTGATAGAGGCGGACATGCGTCTGCATCTGTGCAGCCTGAGCTGGCAGTCCACGGCCGCTGTCGAAGCAGCCGAGCAGCCCAGCCTGAGCGAAATCGCGACGTTGCCGGCCGAGGTCCAACTGCGCTGCCTCTCACTGCTGTGCGACGCGCAGTCCTTTGAAACAAAACGCAGCCAGTTACGCATGTTGGTGGACAAGAAACAGCATGAACACGGCTATGTGCTCGAACTGCCCACGCAGAACAGGAGGATGTAATGGCAAATACCCAAGCAGCGGTAATCGGCTCGTCGATCGTGAGCTTCCTGCCCGGTCTTGATAGACAGCAGTGCGACGCGGTAAAGACGGCGGTTGCCTTGGCCGAGCGCGCCACCCTGAGCGTGTTCAATGAGGGTCTGGTCGAGGACTGGTTGAGCTACTTTCGTAACCAGCTAAAGTTCATGGGGTGGGATGCGGTTGCGCCAGAGGACATACATTGGCCGACGGATCAACGGTCAAAGCTGGTGGACAAAGCGCTTCAGACCATTGCCGCCACGGCAGGTGAGCACTTTGCCAAGTCCACCGATCTTGCCCTGCGCCGGTTGATGGCCAGCCCGGCCACCCTGGGTACCTTCGAGCGACAGGCCGCCGAGCGACAGTGCCTGCAATTTCTTCCTTGTTCGCCGGCCGGTAACGGTCGAGTCGACATGGTGCTGTACTTCGAGACTGACAAGAAGACTCGCTTCGCGACCGGCTTCATGGAGCGCAAGCGTAGCTACCAGAAAGTCTCTGCCGAGCTGGTGCGGTTCAATGTCCGAGCATTCATGGACACGCACCTGCCCAAGGTTCTTGCCAGAACGGTAGAGCAGGCGCGACTGAGTATCCACGAGTATCAGATCTAGTTAAGCAAGTAGCCCTTGATCCCGGTAAAGATGATCTGCGCAGCCAGGGCACAGACGAACAGCCCCATCAAGCGGCTGACGATCTGCAAGCCCTGGTCACCCAGGATTCGTTCGATACCGTGCGAGAGGTACAGCACCAGGCCGACAGTGAAACTGGCCAGAGCAATACTGACGATTGCCAGTAGCTTGTCATCCCAGTGCGGCTGGCTGACGCCCATCACCAGCAGCGCACCGATGGTGCCGGGGCCGACGGTCAGCGGGATGGTCAGCGGTACGATGGTTACGTCCTGCTGTACGTTGTCGCTCTGCACCGCCGGCTTGCCCTGGGCCATGCTCAGCGCAGAAATGAACAACACACTGCCGGCACCGATACGAAAGGCGTCGGCAGTGATGCCGAACACGCCGAAGATCACCCGGCCAAACAGGTACAACAGCACGCTGGCAATGAGCACGGCAATCGCCACGCGCCAGGCCAGCTGCTTGCGCTCCTTGCTGGAGTGGCCGCGGGTCAGGCTGATGAAGCAGGACAGCACGAAGAACGGGCTGTAGAGCACGAGCATCTTCAGATAAACGCTGAACAACTCATGAAGCATGGCCAGGATCCATGGCGAAGGGAGGGGTGCGGCAAGTGTATCAGCCGCTCAGGCGGTGGGTTTGAGCTTTGCCCGGCTGCGCTCAGCGCTGCCGGTCATGATGCATCCACCTCAGCGGCTCTCGCCTCGCGCTGCCCGGCCCAGTACTGGACCAGTTCGCGCAGTTGCGACAGCTCTACCGGCTTGGCCATGTGGCCGTCCATACCGGCCAGGCGTGCACGTTCCTTGTGCTCGCTGAGGATGTGGGCGGTCAGCGCGACAACCGGCGTGCGCTGGCGCTGGTTGGCCGCCTCCCACTCGCGCAGGCGAATGGTCGCTGAGAATCCATCCAGCACGGGCATCTCGCAATCCATCAAGACCAGATCGTAGCGACGAGCCTGCATGGCCTGCAGGGCCTCCTCGCCATTGCTGGCGGTATCAGGTTCGAGGTTGAGCTTGCCGAGCATGCCGCGGATGACCTTGGTCGAAATGCTGTTGTCTTCGGCAACCAGCACGTGGAAGTCGGCTGGAACTTCCAGTGTCGCCGGCGGCATGCCCAGCGCGACCGGCGGCGTGGCCTGCTCACGTCCGCGCTGGGCCAGCTCTTCAGCGAGGGTGGTTTTCAAGGTGTAGCCGGCCACCGGCTTGGCGAGGATGCGCTTGACCCCGGCGTTGCGCGCGATGACCTTGCTCGGGGCGTTGCTGATGCCGGTCAGCATCACCACCAGGATGTCGTGGTTGAGGCTTGGGTCTTCCTTGATCTTGGCTGCCAGTTGCATGCCGGTCATGCCGGGCATGTTCTGGTCGAGCAGGACCGCGTCGAAATAGTCGCGCAGGTGCGCCTTGGTGCGCAGCAGGGCGAGCGCTTCCTTGCCCGACGGCACGGCACTGACATTCATCCCCCAGGCACTGCATTGCTGCACCAGGACCTTGCGACAGGTGTCGTTATCGTCGACCACCAGTACTCGTGCGTCACGCAGCGGGCCGTCCAGGTCGGCCGGTGGCTGCTCCAGACGTGACGGGTCGAGCGGCAGGGTCAACCACAGGGTGTTGCCCATGTTGCTGCTGCTCTTGATGCCGAATTCGCCCTGCATCAGACCAATCAATTGTTTGGCGATCACCAGCCCGAGATGGCCACCGAGCTTGTTGCTGGAAAGAAACTGATGGCTGTGTAGCTCGGCCTGCAGCAAGGCTTCGCGCTCGGCCGGTGGCATGGCACTGCCGCTGTCTTGGACGGCAATGCGCAAACGCGGCAGCTCGCCGCGTTGATCCAGTGCCACCACCAGCAGGATTTCGCCCTGCTCGGTGTTTTTCAGCGCGTTTTCCAGCAGGCTGGAAAGGGCCTGACGCAAGCGCGTGGGGTCGCCGCTGATGACCCGCGGGACTTGCGGTTGGGTAAAGCTGATCAGCTCGATGTTGCGTTGTTCGGCCTTGGCCCGAAAGATATTCAGGCAGTCTTCGATCAAGGCGTTGAGGTCGAACTGCACATCGTCCAGCTCGATCTGCCGCGACTCCAGCTTGGAGATGTCGAGGATCTCGTTGATCAAGGTCAGCAGCTCGTTGCCGGCGCTGTGGATGGTCTGCACGTAGTCGCGCTGCTTGACCGACAGCGGCGTGCCCAGCAACAGCTCGGTCATGCCCAGCACGCCGTTCATCGGTGTGCGGATTTCATGGCTGATCTTGGCCAGGAACTCGGCCTTGGCGTTGAGCTCGGCGTCGCTGGCTGCCAGCGCGCGGCTGGCACGGAAGCGGTCCTCATTGATGCGTCGCAAGCGTTCACTCACTGCCAGGTTGAGCAGCAGGCCGCTGCTTACCGTCAGTGCCAGCAGAATGCACAGCAACCATGGCGTCGGCGTGCGGGTCAGGCCGAGCAACGCTGGCAGCAACACCAGCCCGCCGAGGTTGTACACCAGCATCGCCAAGGCGAACAAACGTGCCGGGCTGTAGCCCTTGTACCAGTGATAGCTGCTGACCAGCAGCATGCTTGCGCTGCCAATCGCGAGCAGGGCGTAGGTCATCAGGTTGAGCGGCAGGGTGTCGACGAACAGCAGGATCAGGCTACTGACGCCAACCAACAGCATCTCGCCCTGCAACAGCCGATTCAGCCGCGGCGAATTGCCGGTACTGAAAAAGTGCTGGGTGAAGTACAGACCGGCCAGCCCGGCCATGACCAGGGTCAGGTAGGCGGCAGGCGTTTGCGCACTGTGCCAGACGTGCCACCAAGGCCCGCTGAGGTTGAGCAGGATCAGCGCGCTGAGCAGCATCAGGCCGTGGTAAAGGGCAAGAATCAGGGTGGTGCTCGAGCGCACGTAGAGGAAGCGAATCACGTTGTGCAGGATCAGCATGACCAGACCGCCGAACAACAGGCCGAACAACAGCAGCAAGTGTTGGTCGCCCGCAGCCTCGGCAGCAGACAGCAGGCTGATGGCTGGGCGCAGTTGGTGTTCCGAGACCAGGTGCAGGTAGACGTCCAGTGGCTGGCTGCTGTTGGGTAAAGTCAGCAAGTGGTCACTGCCGAGCAGGGTCGGCTCGCTGCCGGTGTTGGCCTGCGGACCATGGTGGCGCTGGCGCAGCAGTTTGTCACCGTTGAGCACGTACAGATCGAGGCGGGACAGGTCGGGAGCGAAGATGCGCAGCAGGCGTTGCTGGTCATCCGGTTCCAGCCGGTAGTGCAGCCAGAGCGCTTGATCAGGCTCGGCAGCCTCCAGCTCGTTGAGCTGGAGGGGACTGAATTGGTTGCGGTAGCGTTCGGAGCGTACGTCGCTCAGTTGCAGGTTGGCCTGTTCATCGAGCAGCAGCGACCAGCCACCACCTTGCTCGGCCGAGGCCGGCGGCAGGCAGAGCAGGGTCAGCAAGCTGACGAACAGGGCAAGGGCAATCCGAAGCCGACGCAAGACGAGATCCTTTCTTAGCGGGTGTGGCGAAGCACAACTATGCGCGGCGGGTGAAGGCGAACGCAAGGCCCATCGGCATCCTGTCGACGAGCCGAAGGCCGTGCACCAAAGGGCGTCACGGCCATTCGCCAAAGCGCTGTTACTGCGCTTCACCACGCTCGCGGGCAATGGCCCGGTAGCCGATGTCGGTGCGGTAGAAGCTACCGTCCCAGCTGACGTCCTTGGCCAGGCGGTAAGCCTGTTCCTGGGCCTGGGCGACGGTCTGACCGAGGGCAGTGGCGCACAGCACGCGGCCGCCGTTGGTCACGACCTGGCCGTCCTGCAGCGCAGTGCCGGCATGGAAGACCTTGCCTTCCAGCTTGGCCGCAGCGCCGAGACCGTGAATGGTAGCGCCCTTGGCGTAGTCGGCCGGGTAACCGCCGGCAGCCAGCACGACACCCAGGCTTGGCCGCGGGTCCCATTGTGCTTCGACCTTGTTCAAGGCCTTGGCGAAGGCGGCTTCGATCAACAGCACCAGGCTCGACTCCAGGCGCAGCATGACTGGCTGGGTTTCCGGGTCGCCGAAGCGGCAGTTGAACTCGATCACCTTGGGGTTGCCGGCCTTGTCGATCATCAGCCCGGCGTACAGGAAGCCGGTGTAGACGTTGCCTTCGGCGGCCATGCCGCGCACGGTCGGCCAGATCACCTGGTCCATCACCCGCTGGTGCACTTCGGCGGTAACCACCGGGGCTGGCGAGTAGGCGCCCATGCCGCCGGTGTTCGGCCCGCTGTCGCCGTCGCCGACGCGCTTGTGGTCCTGGCTGGTCGCCATCGGCAGCACGTTTTCACCGTCGACCATGACGATGAAGCTGGCTTCTTCGCCGTCGAGAAACTCTTCGATGACGACCCGCGAACCTGCATCACCAAAGGCGTTACCGGCGAGCATGTCGCGCACGGCGTCTTCGGCTTCCTGCAAGGTCATGGCAACGATCACGCCTTTGCCCGCAGCAAGGCCGTCGGCCTTGATCACGATCGGCGCGCCGACCTTTTGCAGGTAGGCCAGGGCTGGCTCGACTTCGGTGAAGTTCTGGTAATCCGCGGTAGGGATCTGGTGACGGGCCAGGAAGTCCTTGGTGAACGCCTTGGAGCCTTCAAGCTGGGCAGCGCCCTTGGTTGGGCCAAAGCAGTCGAGCTTGCGGCTGCGGAACAGGTCGACGACGCCGGCAACCAGTGGCGCTTCCGGGCCGACGATGGTCAGGTCGACGTTCTGCTCGGCGAAATCGGCCAACTGCTCCAGAGCGGTCACCTGGATGTCGACGTTCTCGCATTTGGCTTCGGTGGCGGTGCCAGCGTTGCCTGGGGCGACGAAGACTTTTTCGACACGTGGGTCCTGGGCAACTTTCCAGGCCAGGGCGTGTTCACGGCCGCCGTTGCCGATGATCAAAACTTTCATGTCTAAAACCTCGAAAACTGTTTAGCCCAGACGCCTCTTTGTAGGAGCGGCCTTGTGTCGCGAAAGGGTCGAGGAGCGACCCCAAAATTGGCGATGATGCACTAATCCTGGGCCCGCTGTGCGGGCCTTTCGCGACACAAGGCCGCTCCTACAAGAGCGCGGTCGGCAGAAATTAGTGGCGGAAGTGGCGCATGCCGGTGAACACCATGGCGATGCCGGCTTCGTCGGCAGCAGCGATCACTTCAGCATCGCGCATCGAACCACCTGGCTGGATCACTGCAGTGATGCCGGCCTTGGCAGCGTTGTCGATACCGTCGCGGAACGGGAAGAACGCGTCCGAGGCCATGACCGCACCTTGTACCTGCAGGCCAGCATGCTCGGCTTTGATGGCAGCAATGCGTGCCGAGTTGACGCGGCTCATCTGGCCAGCACCGACACCGATGGTCTGGCGCTGCTTGGCGTAGACGATAGCGTTGGACTTGACGAACTTGGCAACTTTCCAGGCGAAGATCAGGTCGTGAATTTCCTGCTCGCTCGGCGCGCGCTGGGTAACGATCTTCAGATCGTCGGCGCTGATCATGCCGATATCGCGGCTCTGCACCAGCAGGCCACCGTTGACCCGCTTGAAGTCCCAGCCAGCGCTGCGCTCGGCTGGCCACTCGCCGCACTCGAGCAGACGCACGTTCTGCTTGGCGGCTACTACGTCACGGGCAGCCTGGGAGATCTTCGGCGCAATGATCACTTCAACGAACTGACGCTCGACGATGGCCTTGGCAGTCTCGCCGTCCAGTTCGCGGTTGAAGGCGATGATGCCGCCAAAGGCCGACTCGGTGTCGGTGGCGTAGGCCAGTTCGTAGGCCTGACGAATGCCGCCTTCGTTTTCCGGAACCACGGCAACGCCGCACGGGTTGGCGTGCTTGACGATCACGCAGGCCGGCTTGACGAAGCTCTTGACGCACTCGAGGGCGGCATCGGTGTCGGCCACGTTGTTGAACGACAGCTCTTTGCCCTGCAGCTGGGTGGCGGTAGAGATGCTCGCTTCGCCCTTGTTCGCTTCAACGTAGAACGCCGCGTTCTGGTGCGGGTTCTCGCCGTAGCGCATTTCCTGGGCTTTGACGAACTGGCTGTTGAAGGTGCGCGGGAACAGGCTGCGGTCGGAAGTCGACAGGGTCTCGGCAGCCTGGTTCACGGTGCCCATGTAGTTGGCGATCATACCGTCGTAGGCGGCGGTGTGCTCGAACGCCTTGAGCATCAGGTCGAAGCGCTGAGCGTAGGTCAGGCCACCGGCCTTGAGGCTTTCGAGGACCTGGCCGTAGTCACCGGCGTTGACCACGATGGCCACGTCCTTGTGGTTCTTGGCTGCCGAGCGAACCATGGTCGGGCCGCCGATATCGATGTTCTCGATTGCGGTCGGCAGGTCGCAGCCAGGCTTGGCGATGGTGGCTTCGAACGGGTACAGGTTGACTGCCACCAGGTCGATTGGCTTGATGCCGTGCTCGTTCATGATCGCGTCGTCGGTGCCGCGACGACCGAGGATGCCACCGTGGATTTTTGGATGCAGGGTCTTCACCCGGCCGTCCATCATTTCAGCGAAGCCGGTGTAGTCGGCCACTTCCACCGCGTCGACGCCATTGTCCTTGAGCAGCTTGTAGGTACCACCGGTGGACAGGATCTCGACGCCGAGCTGTTGCAGCTCGCGAGCGAATTCGAGGATCCCGGTCTTGTCGGAGACGCTGATCAGGGCGCGGCGGATCGGCAGGCGGGTAGTCTGGTCGGTCATTTCGGATTCCATAACGCGGTGGAGTCAGCAAAAAAGGCGCCTCCTGCGGGAGCCGCCTTTTCTGATTGGGATTCTGGCCTTAGAGCAAATCGTACTGCTTGAGCTTCTTGCGCAGGGTGCCACGGTTGAGTCCGAGCATCTCGCTGGCTTTGGTCTGGTTGCCCTTGACGTAATTCATCACACTTTCGAGCAGCGGCGCCTCGACCTCCGAGAGCACCAGGTTGTACACGTCCGTGACGGAGGCGCCTTCGAGGTGGGCGAAGTAGTTGTGCAGCGCCTTCTCGACGCTGTCGCGCAGGGTCTGGCCCTCCTCGCTCGGCGTATTCAGGTGCTGCTTGAGGTTGGCGTTGTCGCTCACGGGCGTTGTTCCACTCACTAAAGTCTCGGTCATCATCGTCATGCGGCCACCCCTTGTTCGTCCTTTGTTTCAAGGCTCTGTCGGCATTCGGAGAAAAACTCGCGAACGTTGGCGCATTGCGCGTGTGTCTCATCCAAAGCGTTGAACCGGGAGCGGAACTCCTTGCCGCCGGGTCGGGTTGCCAGGTACCAGCCAACGTGCTTTCGGGCGATACGTACGCCCATTACATCGCCGTAGAAGGCATGCAGCGCGGCCAGGTGCTCCAGCAAAATGCGTTCAACTTCGTCCAGCCCTGGCGCCGGCAGGTATTCACCGGTCTGCAGGTAATGCTCGATCTCGCGGAAGATCCACGGCCGGCCTTGGGCAGCACGGCCAATCAGCAGGCCGTCGGCACCGGTGGCATGCAGCACCGCCCGGGCTTTTTCTGGCGAGGTGATATCGCCATTGGCAAAGACCGGGATCGACACTGCCTGCTTGATTGCAGCAATGGTGTCGTACTCGGCTTCACCGGTGTACAGGTCGGCGCGTGTGCGGCCATGCACCGCAAGCGCCTGGATGCCGGCCTGCTCGGCAATTTTTGCCACGTTCAGGCCGTTCTTGCTCGAACGGTCCCAGCCGGTACGAATCTTCAGGGTCACCGGGACATCCACTGCGCCAATGACGGCATCGAGGATCTCGCTGACCAGCACTTCATCTCTCAATAAAGCAGAGCCTGCAGCTTTGTTGCAGACTTTTTTTGCCGGGCAACCCATGTTGATGTCGATGATCTGCGCGCCGGCCTCGACATTGGCCCGGGCCGCCGCCGCCATCATCTGTGCATCACCCCCGGCGATCTGTACCGAGCGCGGCTCGGGATCACCTTCATGGATGCGGCGCAGACGTGACTTGCGGCTGTCCCACAGGCTCATGTCGCTGCTGACCATCTCCGACACCACCATGCCTGCGCCCAAGCGCTGGCAAAGCGTGCGGAAAGGCTGGTCCGTAACCCCGGCCATAGGCGCAAGGATAAGGTTGTTGCGAAGCGTATATGGGCCGATGCGTACCGCCGACATAGGTGTTCCCTGTTGTGGGGCCGAATCATTGAGGTCAAAAAGGGTGGGCATAATACCCGCTCTGGATGACTGGATAAAGGTCAATTTGGATAAAATCTGAACAGCTGCGGCCTTATGCCTCGCAGTTCTGGACAAGCTGCAGGCGCCGGTAAACCGGCGTCTGCAGGCAATTGTCACTCCGGCGAGCGGAAGCTCAGGCTGTAGTTGACGGCCTTGGGGCCCGGGTCGAGGATATCCAGGGCGATATGGATAGGCGTCTGGCTGGGCATTTCGCCGCGCCCGGCCAATTCACCGGAGAGGTACTCGCTGGGTTTGAAGCGACGACTGGCAATCGACTGGCCGTTGAGGTCGGCAAAGCGCAGTTCCAGCAATGGGAACGGTTGGGCAAACGGCGCGCGGTTGTAGATGATCGCGTCGACGATCAGGGCGCCCTTGAAGTCCGGATGGCTGCGCACCACCAGGTTGCTGCTCTTGATCCGGGCAATGTCGACCCGGGTCGGCACCTTGCAGCCCAGCGTCGGGCACAGTTGCTGGAACCACGGCCGGTACTGGTCCTGGCGAGCCATTTCGTCGAAGTGGAACCACACGTATTGAAAGGCCAGCAAGCCGGCGGCAAGCAGGGTCAGCGTGCCCCACAGCAAGCGCTTGCCCCAGTTGACCTGGGGTTTTTGCCAGTCCAGCTGGAGCGGGTCGTCGACCACATCGATCAGCGGCTCCTTGCGCCGGTTGGCGCGGCTGTTCAGGCCCGGTTCGATACGCTCATCGAGCGGCTGCTCGAGTTCCTGGTCGTGGGCGTCCAGCGCTGACAGGTTTTCCTTGCGGCGGCCATCATCGAACGCCGACAGGCCGCTTACAACCGTGTCATGGTCGTCGTCGGCGGCCAGAGACTCGCGGCTCAGCGCTTCGGCTGCGGTCAACGGCGCGCCCAGCGTGGGCTGCTGGCGGCTGGGTTGATCGTCCGGGTCAAGCACCAGGCCAATGCTTGGCTCGGTGCGCTCGCGGGGCGATGGCTCGTGCTCGAAGGCTTCCTGCTCAAACGGCTCTTGCTCAAGCGCTTCGGGCTCGATCAGTGGCGGCTCGAGGACCAGCGGTGAAGGCTCGCTCAGAGGCTCGTCGGTGGCGTTACCGAACGGGCGGCCGACGTCTTCGTCCGGGTCGTGCACCTCGCGCACCGCCTGCAGGGCATCGCTGCGCGCCTCGCTCTGGCCTTCGCTGGCCCGATCGCGACGCTCCAGATTGGCTAATGCCTGGTCCAGGTCGATTTCGTCAAAGGCCTGAGCGCTGGCCTGCCAGTCGTCCTGGCTCGGCGCCGGCCCAGCAGGCGCTGGTGCTTCGACCGGGGTAGCCAGCTCCGGCTGCGCAGGCGCCGTCTCGGCAGTGGCTACGCGGTTTTGCTCGAGCAGTTGCTTGGCGGCGTTGAACACTTGCAGGCACTGGCCGCAGCGAACCACCCCGCGGGCCACGCTCAATTGATGATGCGTGACGCGAAAGCTGGTCTGGCAATGCGGGCACTGGGTGACGAAACTGTCGGTCATGCGGCGATCCGGGGGGGCTGTGCAGGTAATTATTTCAGGCCTGCCGAGCGACGGCGGCCACTGATGCGAACCCAGCCGTCGCGGACGACGATCGGGTCCAGGTCAAAGTCTGCAGCATAGGCGGCGGCGACTTCTTCACCCTGTTCGGCGAGGATTCCCGATAACGCCAGCAGGCCGCCCGGTCGTACCAGGCCCGACAACTGCGGCGCCAGCGAGACCAGCGGGCCAGCCAGAATGTTGGCCACCAGCACGTCGGCCTGCATCGCCGGCATGTCTTCAGGCAGGTACAGCGGGAAGCGCTCGGCTTCGATACCGTTGCGCCCGGCGTTGTCGCGCGAAGCTTCCAGCGCCTGCACATCGATATCGGTACCGACCGCTTCGCGCGCGCCCAGCAACAGCGCAGCGATGGCCAGAATGCCCGAGCCACAGCCGAAGTCCAGTACCTGCGCGTCAGCCAGTTGCTGGCCGTCGAGCCACTCCAGGCACAGCGCGGTAGTCGGGTGGGTGCCGGTGCCGAACGCCAGGCCCGGGTCGAGCAGCAGGTTGACTGCTTCCGGCTCAGGGGCTGCGTGCCAGCTTGGCACGATCCACAGACGCTGGCCAAAACGCATGGGCTGGAAGTTGTCCATCCAGCTGCGCTCCCAGTCCTGGTCTTCGATGACTTCAGCCTGATGCTCGGGCAGCTCGGCGTTGGTCAGCAGGCGCAGGTGAGCGAATACCTGCTCAGGCTCAGCGTCGGCTTCGAACAGGGCCAGCAGGTGGGTGTGCGACCACAGTGGCGTGGTGTTGAGGTCCGGCTCGAAGATCGGCTGGTCTTCGGCGTCCATGAAGGTTACCGAGACAGCGCCTACTTCGAGCAGGGCATCTTCGTAGGTTTCGGCTTGTTCCGGGCTGATGGCCAGACGTACTTGCAGCCAGGGCATGGCGGGTACCTTAAAAAATCTGTGGGGGCAGCGACTGGGCTGCGCGAAGTAGGGCAGTTTACTTCAGTGTGTGCGGTTTGTGCGCGTGGCGAGGCAAGCGAGGCACGAGCGGCAATAAAAAACCCCGGCACAGGGCCGGGGTTTGTTCAGCGCATCACTTCAAGATCAATCCTGGTTGGCCAGTTTGTGCTCGAGGTAATGGATGTTGACGCCACCTTTGCAGAAACCTTCATCGCGCACCAGGTCGCGGTGCAGCGGGATGTTGGTCTTGATACCGTCGACCACGATTTCGTCGAGGGCATTGCGCATGCGCGCCATGGCTTCGTCGCGATCCTTGCCGTAGGTGATCAGCTTGCCGATCAGCGAGTCATAGTTCGGCGGAACCGAATAGCCGCTGTACAGGTGCGAATCGACCCGCACGCCATTGCCGCCTGGGGCATGGAAGTGCTTGACGGTGCCTGGGCTCGGGATGAACTTGCGCGGGTCTTCAGCGTTGATCCGGCATTCCAGCGAGTGGCCGCGGATCACCACGTCATCCTGAGTGAACGACAGCTTGTTGCCAGCGGCGATGCTGAGCATCTCCTTGACGATGTCGATACCAGTGACCATTTCCGAAACCGGGTGCTCGACCTGAACACGGGTGTTCATTTCGATGAAGTAGAAGCGGCCGTTCTCGTAGAGGAACTCGAACGTGCCGGCACCACGGTAACCGATGTCGATGCACGCCTTGACACAGCGGGCGAAGACTTCCTGACGCGCTTGCTCGTCGATGCCCGGGGCCGGCGCTTCTTCGAGAACCTTCTGGTGACGGCGCTGCAGCGAGCAGTCACGGTCGCCGAGATGGATTGCCTGGCCCTGGCCGTCGGACAGCACCTGGACTTCCACGTGACGTGGGTTGGTCAGGAACTTCTCGAGGTAGACCATCGGGTTGCCGAACGCAGCACCGGCTTCGGTACGGGTCAGCTTGGCCGACGCGATCAGGTCTTCTTCATTGTGCACCACGCGCATGCCGCGACCACCGCCGCCGCCAGCGGCTTTGATGATCACCGGGTAGCCGACTTCACGGCCGATGCGCAGGGCTTCTTCTTCGTCTTCCGGCAGTGGGCCGTCGGAGCCTGGTACGGTCGGTACACCAGCTTCGATCATGGCTGCCTTGGCCGAAACCTTGTCGCCCATCAGGCGAATGGTGTCGGCTTTCGGGCCGATGAAGGCAAAGCCGGACTTCTCGACCTGCTCGGCGAAGTCAGCGTTCTCGGCGAGGAAGCCGTAGCCTGGGTGGATGGCGGTAGCGCCAGTCACTTCGGCGGCAGCGATGATCGCCGGGATGTGCAGGTAGGAATCCTTGGACGACGCAGGGCCGATGCAGACCGATTCGTCCGCCAGACCCAGGTGCATCAGCTCACGGTCAGCCGTGGAGTGCACAGCGACGGTCTTGATGCCGAGCTCTTTGCAGGCCCGCAGGATACGCAGGGCGATTTCGCCACGGTTGGCGATCAGGACTTTTTCCAGCTTCGCAGACATCGTTGGCTCTCCGAGGATCAAACGACGGTGAACAGCGGCTGGTCGAATTCAACCGGCTGACCGTCTTCCACCAGGATGGCGTCGATGACACCGCCGATTTCGGCTTCGATGTGGTTCATCATCTTCATCGCTTCGACGATGCACAGGGTGTCGCCTTTCTTGATGCTCTGCCCGACTTCAGCGAAGTTCGGCGAGGTCGGCGATGGCTTGCGGTAGAAGGTACCGACCATTGGCGAACGGACCACGGTGCCTTTGAGCACTGGCGCGGCGTCGGCAGCAGGGGCGGCAGCGGCAACCGGAGCAGGCGCAGCTGCTGGAGCGGCGGCCATCGGTTGTGGCGCGAAGTACTGCTGAGCAGCTGGGGTCTTGCTGTGACGGCTGATGCGAACGGACTCTTCGCCTTCCTTGATCTCCAGTTCGTCGATGCCGGACTCTTCCAGCAGTTCGATCAGCTTTTTGACTTTACGGATATCCATTAATCAGCAACTCCCAAGGTTTGGTCGGGGACGTAAATTGAAAACGTGTCGAAAACGTTTCTCTATGACCTCGGCCCGCAGGGGCCAAGGCCTTGTTTCATCAGGGCTGTGCGCTTGCAGCCAGCTGTTCCAGAGCTGCCTCCAGGGCCAGTCGATAACCGCTGGCGCCGAGACCGCAGATCACCCCTACCGCAACATCGGAGAAGTAGGAGTGATGCCGGAACGGTTCACGCTTGTGCACGTTGGACAGGTGCACTTCGATGAATGGGATGCTCACCGCCAGCAATGCGTCACGTAATGCGACGCTGGTGTGGGTGAAAGCAGCCGGATTGATCAGGATGAAATCGACGCCTTCGTCGCGCGCGGCGTGAATCCGATCGATCAGCTCATACTCGGCATTGCTCTGCAGGTACTGCAGATGGTGGCCTGCGGCACGGGCACGCTGCTCCAGATCCTGGTTGATCTGGGCGAGGGTGGCGGCACCGTAATGACCCGGCTCGCGGGTACCGAGCAGGTTGAGGTTGGGGCCGTGCAGCACCAGTAGGGTAGCCATCTGCGGGTTCCTTGGTCTTGTAGGGCAATACGACATGCGCGGCGACTATGCCGCAAAGCGAGTAGGTGTGTCCAGTTCCCGGCAATAGCCAGCACGTTGCCCGAGATTCGCGCAAAGTATGTGACCAGATGTTTAAATTTGGTCACCGCAGGCTGCGAACAGCGCAGTCAGCAGGAAGTTATAGCCCGAGTTGGCCGCGTACGCGCGTGAGGATCTGTGCAAAATCGCCGGCGTTTATTTCCCCAACCACACGATCGCTGCTCATTTCGCTGCCGTTTGCGGCAAAGAACAGCAGTGCCGGCGGGCCGAACAAGCGATAGCGGTCGAGCAGGCTGCGCTGCTCGACATTGCTCTCGGTGATGTCGAAACGCAGCAGCTTGAAGGCGCCCAACTGCGCCTGCACCTGCGGTGCGCTGAGCACCTCATGTTCTATCACCTTGCAGCTGATGCACCAGTCGGCGTACCAGTCGAGCAGCACCGGTTGGCCGGCGGCCGAGGCCGCCGCCAGGGCTGCGTCGAGCGCCGCCGGAGTGGTGATGGTCTGCCATGCGTCGGCGCTGACTGCGCCTGCAGAAGCGGCTGGAGCCGCGCTGGGCAGTGGCCGCAGTGGGTCACCCTGGCCGCTGAGGGCGCCGTACCAGCACGCCAGGGCGTACACCAGCAAGGCCAGGCCGGCCAATTGCGCGAGACGCTCGCGTGGCGTTTTCACCACCAGCTCAAGGGCGCCGAGGAACAGCGCTACGCCCGCCGCGAGCAGGCCGATCAGGAGCAAAGTCAGCGGCCCGGGCAAAACCCGGCTGAGCAGGCCGATAGCCAGACCCAGCAACAGCACGCCGATGGCATTCTTGACGGTGTTCAGCCACGGCCCACTCTTCGGCAGCCAGGCCGCGCCGCCGGTGCCGATCAGCAGCAATGGCGCGCCCATGCCCAGGCCTAGGGCGAACAGTTTCAGCGCGCCGCCCAAAGCGTCACCACTGGCGCTGATGTACAGCAGGGCGCCGGCCAGTGGCGCCGACACACAGGGTGAAACCAGCAGGCTGGAGAGCACGCCGAGCACCGCGGCACCGAGCAGCGAGCCGCCTTGGGTGCGATTGGCCACGCGGTCCAGGCGATTGCTCAGGGCTTGCGGTAGCTTCAGCTCGAACAGGCCGAACATGGCCAGGGCAAACAGCACGAAGAACAGCGCAAACGGCACCAGCACCCAGGCCGATTGCAGCCGCGCCTGCAGGTTCAGCCCCGCGCCAAACACGCCCATCAGCGCGCCGAGGGTGGCGAAGCACACCGCCATCGGCAGTACATAGGCCAGCGACAGGCTGAAACCACGCCAGCCGCCGACCTGACCGCGCAAGACCACACCCGACAGGATCGGCAGCATCGGCAGTACGCAGGGGGTGAAGGTCAGGCCGACACCGGCGAGGAAGAACAGCAGCAACGCTTGCCAGTCCCAGCCGGGCGCGCTGCTTGGCGAGCTGGCTGCACCAGCCGCATCGATGGCAATCCTTGCGGTTTCCGGCGGATAGCACAGGCCTTTGTCGGCGCAGCCCTGGTAGCCCACCAGCAGGGTAAAGCCGCGGTTGTCAGCGGCAGGTCGCGGCACGACGATATCGAGCACGCCGTGATACACCTCGACATCACCAAAAAACTCGTCGTGCTTGGCCTCACCGGGCGGAATCTGCGCCGTGCCCAGAGCTACATCGGCAGGCTCGCTGCGGAACTGGAAGCGGTGGCGATAGAGGTAGTAACCGTCGCTGGCGACGAAACGCAGGGTGATGTTCTGCGCATCACTGCTGACCAGGCTCAACTTGAACGCTTCATGCACCGGCAGGAAGTCGCTGTTGTTACTCAGGGCAGAGGCACCGAGCGTGGCACTGGGGCGGTTGTCGAGCAGGCCAGCGGCGAAAGCCGGGCTGGCCAGCAGCAGAAGCAGCAGGAAAAACAGGCGGCGCATGGCGGACTCGCGAGGTCGAACGTGGGCGCATGATAGCGGACTTGGCGGGCATTGGGGGCGCCCGCCCGGCGCCCTTGTTTAAACGCGGAATGCAGCCACTGCAGTGTTCAGCTCGCCGCCCAGCTTGAGCAATTGCTCGCCTTGTTCACGGCCTTCGCCGATGCGCTGCAGGTTGTCTTCGCCCAGTTGGTGAATGCGCTCGCTGTGGTCGCGGATGTCGCTCACGGCGCCGGTTTGTTGCGCCGTCACATCGGCGATACGCCCAGCGGTGTCGGCGATGGTGCGGATTGCCGTGACGATTTCATCCAGAGCGCCATCTGCCGTCTGCGCCTGGCTGGCAGTGGCCTCGGCATGCTCGAGCTGGGTGCGCATGCCATTCACCGAGTCGCGCGCGGCCAGTTGCAGGCGGTCGATCAGTGCCTGGATTTCGCCGGTAGCGCCAGTTGTGCGCTGCGCCAGCGAGCGCACCTCATCGGCGACCACGGCAAAGCCGCGGCCCATCTCGCCGGCGCGAGCCGCTTCGATTGCGGCGTTGAGCGCCAGCAGGTTGGTCTGTTCGGCAATCGAGCGAATCACCGTGAGCACACCGCCGATGGTCGCCGACTCCTGTGCCAGTTGTTCGATCATCTGCGCGTTGCCCTGGACTTCATCAACCAAGGTACGCAGACCGGACAGGCTCTGGCCGATCACCCGCTGACCGTGCTCGACGGCACTGCCGGCCTCGCGACTGGCCTGGGCCGCAGCGCTGGCATCGCCTGCCACTTGCTGAATGGTCGCTTCCAGCTCGCCCAGGGCATCGCGGATCTGCGCGGTGTCACCGGCCTGGCGTTCGGCGCCTTGGTGCAGGCCGCTGCTCATGCCGGCCAGGGCATGACTGCTGCCAGCAACCTGCTCGGCGTTGGCGCGCAAGGTCGCCACCAATTGCACCAGATACTGGCGCAGGTGGTTGAGCGAATCTTCGATGTCGTGCAGTTCGCGGTTGGTGTTGCCCAAGGAGATGGGCTGGGCAAAATCGCCCTCGGCCCAGCGTGACAGTGCTGGTGCAAGGCTGCCGAGGGTTCCCGCCAGGCGCCGCTGGAGGCTGTCGATGAGCAGCGCGATGAACAGAATCAAGACGATCATCACGCCCTGAATGATGCGCACCTCGGCGGCGATGCTGGCGTGTTGCGCGCGTACCTGCGGCTCCAGCCCGGCAATCGCTTGCTGCACCGCCTCGAGCCGCTCGCGGGTGCTGTTGGCCAGGGTTGCGCGCTGATCGATCTGTTCGCGGGTGCGCTGCAGTTCGGCGCGATAGCGGCTGAGCAGGCTCTGCAGATCGCGCTTGAGGGCCACGGCGACGTCTTCGCGCTGCTCGCTAGCCTGGCTTTGCAGGCCCATCAGCGCGGCGAAGTCGTCAGCGCCGGACTCGGCCGCGCGGGTCACACCCAGTAGCGGCAATGCTGCAATCTGCTCGGCCTGAACACGTACCTGCTGCAATTCGCGTTCGACTTCTTCAGCCAGCTCGGCGCGCCCACTGCTGACCAGCTTGTCGCGGGCCAGCGATAAACGGCCCAAATGCACCGCTGCGTCCAGCAAGGGCGCCAGGTAGCGCTGGGCCTGCTCGCTGGTGCTACCTTGGGCGTAGCCAGCCAGCTGTTCGAGAGTGCCGCCCAGTTCGCGTTCGGCCTGCAGCAGCAAGGCTTGCGGATCACCCGCCAGCTTGCCGGCGGCCAGTAGCTGATTGCCGGTGAATGCCTGCAACTCGCCGAGGCTGGGGCGCAGTTGCTCGGCCAGAGCTTCGGGCCAGTCAGCAAGCGCTGCCTGCAACTGCTGGTTGCCCTGCACAGCGGCGGCGTGGCGTACGGCGTCGCCGCTGGCCAGGTAGGCCTGGGTATCGCGCTCGATATGGTTCTGAAACTGCTGCGACAAGCCCAGATAGCGTTCCATCAGCAGATAGGGGCGCTCCAGCGCTCGTTGTGACCACCACAGGGTTGCGCCCAGGGCAATGCACACGGCAACGAGCAACAGGGTATTGAAATTGGTCAACCACTTCAGGCGCATGGCGCAGGCTTCCGGCAGCGTGGAGAGAGGTAGGTGCCTGAAGTTATTGCGATTGCATGACGGGGTGATGACGGAGGAGGGTGCTGCGCTGGACAATTGTGGCCTTTTGCCTTGATCGGGCCTGGCGCTGTTTACGCGGGGTCTACCCGCACCACGCAGTTGCGCCCGGCATGCTTGGCCCGGTACAGCGCTTCGTCAGCGGCACTGGCCATGCTCAGGGCATCGTGCGCTTGATCCAACTGCACCACGCCGGCGCTGAAGGTGCAGTGCAGGTCATGGGGTTGGGCCGGATAGATGATCTCGGCAAAGCGCCGGCGGATCTCGTCGAGCACCTTGTAGGCCGCGCTCAGCGGCGTATTGGGCAGCACAATGGCGAATTCCTCACCGCCGTAACGGCCGATGTAATCGGTCTTGCGCAGGCGTTGCTTGAGGAACAATGCCAGGCTCTTGATCACCCGATCGCCCATGGGGTGGCCGTGGCGGTCGTTGATCTTCTTGAAGTGGTCGATGTCGAGCATGGCAAAGCTCAGCGGCTGCTGTTCGCGGCGGGCGCGGAAGCTGCAGTCTTCCAGCAATTGCAGGATATGCGTGTGGTTGTACAGACCGGTCAGGCTGTCGCGGACCATCCTCGCCTTGAGATGACGCGCGCGCACGGCGCGGTTGCGTACCGTGGTCAGCAGCTGGCGTGAACGCACCGGCTTGGTCAGAAAATCATCACCGCCTTCGCTCATGGCATCGAGCTGCTTGTTGAGATCGTCCTCGGCCGACAGGTAGATGATCGGCACGCTGACATAGCGGTCATTGTGGCGGATCACCTTGGCCAGCTCCGGCCCGGTACAGTCGGGCATATAGAGGTCGAGGATGATCAGGTCGGGCTGGAAGTCAGCCAGCTCGGCCATGGCGCGGATCGGCTCGGTCAGGCTGCGGGTGATCATCCCGGCGCTGTTGAGCACGCGCTCGGTATGCAGTGCCTGGGTACGCGAGTCGTCGATGATCAGTACTCGAAACGGGTCGTACTGAGTGGCGTTGGTCAGCATCTCGACCTTTTCCAGCAGGCTCGATGCTTCCAACGTACCGGTCATGAACGCCTGGCCACCGGCGCGCACGGCGGCCAAGCGCGTCGGCGTGTCGGTTTCGTGCAGGCTGAAGAACAGCAGCGGCACAGCCTGATCCAGCCCCAGCTGGGCCTGCGCCGCCAGCAGCAGGCCACAGCCCGGGCCGCTGAAGTCGACGTCCATGACTATCGCCGCCGGCAAGCGCTCGCGCATCGCCGCGCAGAACGCCTCGGCAGTGGCCAGTGCGTGCACCCCCAGGCCAAAGAATTCCAGCTGCTGCGCCAGGCGTTCGGCGCGGTCATGATCCTGCAGCAGGATATACACCGGTTTGCGCAACGGCGGCAGCGGCACCTCATCGACGTGATCGCTGCTGCGCTTGGCGCGCTCGTGGCTGGGCTGTGGTGACTGGATCATGGCTGACTACTTATTATGGGGGAATGCAGCTTCGATGATGGCTGTATGCTAGCACCACTTCTGCAAGCTGCGCGTGTGCCAGGTCAACATTGCGTCTGGTCCTGTTATTCAGTTGCTGACCGCCCGGTCGCTTATGCGCAAGCCGGTGTCTGCTTTATAGTGGGTCGATGTGGGCTTGCCGTGGCACCCTGACCGTAGCCTGAGGTCCAAGCTCTGAACCGTCGTGACTGATTAAGGACAATGCCATGCTGGACTGGAAAAACCGTGAGGCCACTGCCGAGCCTCGTGAGCGGCCCGACTCCCGTCGCGCCGCCGCCCGTAGCTACTTTGGCGGCCTCTGGAGCCGCGCTCTTGGGGTTGTGATCGGGCTGTACCTGCTGGTCTGTATCGGCCTTGGCTGGTACTGGAGCCAGGAGCCTGACCTGTTCCCGGTGCAGCAGAATGCCCAGGCCAGCGCCGAGCGCAGCGGGCAGAAGATGGTCATTGGCTACACCACCGTCGAGACGCTGAAAACCGTTGCCGCCACCCTGCTCGACAAGCCGGGCGGTTACATTTCCAACGACCGCTTCCCACCTGGGCTGTGGATGGACAACATGCCGAGCTGGGAATATGGCGTGCTGGTGCAGGTGCGCGACTTGTCGCGGGCACTGCGCAAGGACTTCGCCCGTTCGCAGTCGCAGTCGACCGAAGACGCCGACCTGGCCAAGGCCGAGCCGCGCTTCAACTTCGACAACAAGAGCTGGATCCTGCCATCGAGCGAGTCCGAGTTCTCTGAAGGCATCAAGTCGCTCGAGCGTTATCAGGCGCGTCTGGCCGCAGGCGACAAAGGCGCGATCTTCTATACCCGTGCCGATAACCTGAACAACTGGCTGGGTGACGTAGCCACCCGTCTGGGTTCGCTGTCGCAGCGGCTGTCGGCCAGTGTCGGCCGGGTCAAGCTGAACAGCACCCTGAAGACTGAAACCGTGGTGGCTGGCCAGGTGCCGCAGCTTGACGAAGAGCTGGTAGAAACACCATGGATGCAGATCGACAACGTCTTCTATGAAGCACGCGGTCAGGCCTGGGCGCTGTCGCACCTGCTGCGCGCCATTGAAGTGGACTTCGCCGACGTCCTGGCCAAAAAGAACGCCACGGTTAGCGTGCGCCAGATCATTCGTGAGCTGGAAGCCTCGCAGGAAGCCCTGTGGAGCCCAATGGTGCTCAACGGTAGCGGCTTCGGCATGTGGGCCAACCACTCGCTGGTGATGGCCAACTACATCTCGCGCGCCAACGCTGCAGTGATCGACCTGCGTCAGCTGCTGTCGCAAGGCTGAGCATGACCATCACCCCAGCCGAGGCTGCCCACCGGGCGGCCTCGGACCTCGAACTGATCGCCTGGGTCGACGAGCATGATCAACTGCTCGGCGCCATGCCGCGTGCACAGCTGCGTGAGGCAGGGCTGATCGGCCGCTGCACGTTCATTCTGCTGTTCAACAGCGCCGGCTTGCTCTGCATCAACCGCCGCTCCCTGAGCAAGGCGGTCTACCCGGGGTACTGGGACGTGGCCGCTGGCGGCATGGTGGCGACCGATGAGAGCTATGCCGAATCGGCGGCCCGCGAGCTGGCCGAGGAACTCGGGGTGACCGGCGTCGAACTGCGCTTTCATGAGCGGTTCTATTTTGACCAGCCGGGCAATCGGCTCTGGTGCGGCGTGTTTTCGGCGGTCTGGGACGGGCCGTTACGCTTGCAGCCGGAGGAGGTCAGCGAGGCGCGTTTTGTCAGTCTGGCGCAGGTCGACGACGAGCGTCAGCGCTTGCCTTATTGCCCGGATTCACTGGTTGCGCTGCAGCGCTATCAGGCAGGCTTGAGCTAGTCTGCGGCCAGGAGCCTGCGTAAGGTCGTAAAACCTGCGCAAAATGGCGCAATCCAGTACTTAGCAAGCGGCGCAATTATCGTTACACTGCGCGCCCTTTTCGGGCTGTCGCAGCTTTTGCGTCAGTAGCGCCGCCCCTGCCAGAGTGGGGCTTCGCGGTCGGCTCCAGGCAACGGAATCGACCAGTTTTTGTCCTCAGCAAGAGGAACAAAAGTGGCCAAGAAAGCTTCTTCCTTTTCCGCCTTGAGCGGTCTCGTTTATTCCACCGATGCCGGTCGGCACTGCCCCGACTGTGGCCAGCCGGCGGACGCCTGTATCTGCAAGCAGCAAGCCATCCCCGAAGGTGACGGTATTGCCCGTGTGCGCCGCGAAAGCAAAGGCCGCGGCGGCAAGACGGTGACCACCATCAGCGGTGTGCCGTTGGCGCTCGAACCCTTGAAAGAGCTGGCTGCCAGCCTCAAGCGGCGTTGTGGCACCGGTGGCGCCTTGAAAGACGGCGTTATCGAGATCCAGGGCGACCACGTCGAGCTGTTGCTGGCAGAGCTGACCAAGCAAGGCTTCAAGGCGAAAAAGTCCGGTGGTTGAATCACCAGGCGATTTTTTCCCCCGAGCTTTCTAAACTCGATTCCGTAACCAGGGTCTACCCCTGGCATGGACGAATCGTCATTTTTCGCTTTTACACTGCCGTCGCCTTGTCGCCAAGGCAGTGTCTTCGACTTATCTACAGGGGACTTGAATGTCCGTACGACGCACACGCAAAGACGATGGTAGCCAGTGGACCGTGGCCGACAGCCGCAGTGTTTATGGCATCCGCCATTGGGGCGCTGGTTATTTCGCCATCAATGAAGCCGGGCGCGTCGAAGTGCGCCCCAACGGCCCCGACAGTGCCCCCATCGACCTCTTCGAACAGGTTGACGAGCTGCGCCAGAGTGGCCTTTCGCTGCCACTGCTGGTGCGTTTCCCGGACATCCTGCAAGACCGCGTCCGCCAGTTGACCGGCGCTTTCGACGCCAACATCGCGCGCCTGGAATACCAGAGCGAGTACACCGCGCTGTACCCGATCAAGGTCAACCAGCAGGAAGCGGTGGTCGAGAACATCATCGCCACCCAGAACGTATCGATCGGCCTTGAAGCCGGCTCCAAGCCAGAGCTGCTGGCGGTGCTGGCGCTGGCGCCGAAGGGCGGCACCATCGTCTGCAACGGCTACAAGGACCGTGAGTTCATCCGCCTCGCGCTGATGGGCCAGAAGCTTGGTCATAACGTATTCATCGTTATCGAAAAAGAATCCGAGGTCGCCCTGGTGATCGAAGAGGCTGCCGAGCTCAAGGTCAAGCCACAGGTCGGCTTGCGCGTACGCCTGTCGTCGCTGGCGTCGAGCAAGTGGGCCGACACCGGCGGTGAGAAGTCCAAGTTCGGTCTGTCGGCGGCGCAGCTGTTGTCGGTGGTCGAGCGCTTCCGCGCTGCCGGGCTGGACCAGGGCATCCGCCTGCTGCACTTTCATATGGGTTCGCAGATCGCCAACCTGGCCGACTACCAGCATGGCTTCAAGGAAGCGATCCGTTATTACGGCGAGCTGCGTTCACTGGGCTTGCCGGTCGACCATATAGACGTTGGCGGCGGCCTTGGGGTCGACTACGACGGCACCCACTCGCGCAATGCCAGCTCGATCAACTATGACATCGACGACTACGCCGCCGTCGTGGTGGGTATGCTCAAGGAGTTCTGCGATGCGCAGGGCCTGCCGCATCCGCACATCTTCTCCGAAAGCGGCCGTGCCCTGACTGCGCACCACGCGATGCTGGTGGTGCAGGTGACCGACGTCGAGAAGCACAACGACGAAGTGCCGACCATCGACAACAAGGAAGCCCTGCCCGAGACCGTGCAATGGCTGGTCGACTTGCTCGGCCCAACCGATATCGAGATGGTCACCGAGACCTACTGGCGTGCCACCCACTACATGGGCGACGTCGCGGCGCAGTATGCCGACGGTAAACTCACCCTGTCGGAAAAGGCCCTCGCCGAGCAGTGCTACTTCGCCGTGTGCCGCCGCTTGCACAACTCGCTCAAGGCCCGTCAGCGCTCGCACCGGCAGGTGCTCGACGAACTCAACGACAAGCTTGCCGACAAGTACATCTGCAACTTCTCGGTGTTCCAGAGCCTGCCGGATACCTGGGCGATTGGCCAGGTACTGCCGATCCTGCCGCTGCACCGCCTGGACGAAGAGCCGCTGCGCCGCGCCGTGCTGCAGGACCTGACCTGCGACTCGGACGGCAAGATCAACCAGTACGTCGACGAGCAGAGCATCGAAACCAGCCTGCCGGTGCATGGTATCAACGAGGGTGAAGACTACCTGCTGGGGATCTTCCTGGTCGGTGCCTATCAGGAAATCCTCGGTGACATGCACAACCTGTTCGGTGACACCGACTCGGTGAACATCTACCAGAACGCCGACGGCAGCGCCTACCACGCCGGGATCGAGACCCACGACACCATCGAGGACATGCTGCGCTACGTGCACCTGTCGCCGGAGGAGTTGATGACTCACTACCGCGACAAGGTCGCCAGCGCCAAGATCACCGCCCGCGAACGCACCCAGTATCTGGATGCGCTGCGGTTGGGCCTGACCCGGTCTTCGTACCTGTCGTCGTAATGTACAAAAGGGGCCGCTAGCAGCCTTTGCTGCACCTGAGACTTTGGGGCCGCTGCGCGACCCTTCGCGGGCAAGCCCGCTCCCACAGGGCTGTATGTGACCCCTGTGGGAGCGGGTTCACCCGCGAAGGGCCGCAGAGCGGCCCCAGCTGCCCTAGTGGATATGGTCATCCTCGAATTGGCCGTTGAAAAGATCGCCCTAAATCACCCCAACCACCGCCCCTCTCGCTGCATCCGCCAGCCAACCCACCCCAGCGTCACCCCGCGCAACGCCATGAACCCAAGAAACGCCAGCCACAATCCATGATTGCCATACCCGCTGGCCATCCACGCCAACGGCGCCGCCAGCAGCAAGCTCAGCAGCATCGCATTGCGCATCTCACGCGCGCGGGTCGCGCCGATGAACAGGCCGTCGAGCAAGTAGCTCCACACGGCAATCAGCGGCAGCACTGCCAGGTACGGCAGGTACGGATAGGCCGCCTCGCGCACGCTGGCGATGTCGGTTTGCAGGTTGATGAACAAATGCCCGCCGAGCAGAAACAGCCCGGCAAAACCAATACTGACAATCAGCGACCAGCCGCCGGCGACTACCAGCGAGCGGCGCAGGGTCTGCCGGTCGCGGGCGCCGATGGCGTGACCGCACAGCGCTTCAACCGCATGGGCGAGCCCGTCGAGGGCATAGGCAGTCAGCAACAGGCCATTGAGCAGCAGGGCATTGGCCGCCACCGTCGCTTCACCGAGGCGTGCGCCTTGCACCGTCAGCAGCAGGAACACCAGCTGCAACGCCAGGCTGCGCAGGAAGATATCGCGGTTGACCGAAAGCAGCGGCCGCCAGGCCTGCCAGCGGCGCAGTGCCGCCCAGGCGAGCTGCCCAGGATAGCGGCGTAACGCCGGTCGGGTCAGGGCCAGGCCGAGCAGGGCGGCGCTCCATTCGGAAATCACCGAAGCCCGCGCCGAGCCAATCACGCCCCAGTCCAGGCCCAGCACGAACCACAGATTGAGCGCGATGTTGAGCAGGTTGGTGGTCAGCAGGATCGCCAACGGCGCGCGCGCGTTCTGCGTGCCGAGAAACCAGCCGACCAGAGCGTAACTGGCCAAGGCTGCCGGCAAACCGAGCAACCGAGTGTGGAAGAAATCTTCGGTGGACTGATGCAGCGCCGCACTTGGGTTGATTACCTGCAACGCCAGTTGGCTGAAGGGTAGTGCCAACACCCCGATCAGCGCGGCAAAACCCAGTGCCAGCAGCAATCCCTGCACCAGCACTTGGCGTAGCGCCGCGCCATCGTTGCGCCCGGCGGCCTGGGCGGCGAAACCCGTGGAGCCCATGCGCAGGAAGCCCATCAAACCCACCATGAAGGTGAACAAGGTCGCGCCCACGGCCACCGCGCCGAGCTGATGCGCATGCGGCAGGTGGCCAATCACCGTGCTGTCGACCAATGCAACCAACGGCACCGAGATGTTCGAGAGGATCATCGGTGCGGCCAGCGCCCAGACCTTGCGGTGGGTCAGGCGGTGGCGCCAGTCGGCGGACAGCGGGGGCATACGGACTCCTGTTGCGATCAAGGCTGAGATTGGCGGGGCGCCGCCGAGGCTATTCTAGCGAGCTGCCCGGCCGCCCGTGCGAACAAGCTCGCAGTTACCACGCGACAGCAGGTAAGCCGCTGGCCGTTGCGCTATAGTTGCAGGCCTCAAGAACACGCTGCCCAAGAGTCTTCTCTCCATGTTCAACAAAGGATTGTTGCTGGCCTGCGCGCTGGCATTGCTCAGTGCCTGTGATTCCTCGTCGAAGGACACTACTGCCGCTGTCGAAAAGCCTGCGGCAACTGCGCCGGCCGAAGCCAAGGCCGCCAAACGGGAAGACCCGGCAGTGCTCGCCAAGCGCTACGCAGGCCGCGAGCTGACCGTGCTCGATGTCTCGGAAACCCAGCTCGACGGCGCCAGCGCGCTGTCGATCAGTTTCTCGGCGCCGCTCGATGCCAAGCAGGACTTCGCCAGCAAGGTGCACCTGGTCGACACCGTCAAAGGCAAGGTGGACGGCGCCTGGGAGCTTTCCGACAACCAGATGGAATTGCGCCTGCGCCACCTTGAACCGCAGCGCAAGCTGGTGCTGACCCTGGACAAGGGCCTGCTCGCGGTGAATGGCAACAGCCTGGCGGCCGAGTCGGTCAGCCGCCTGGAAACCCGCGACATGCAGGCCACCATCGGCTTTGCCAGCCGAGGCTCGTTGCTGCCGACGCGCCTGGCCGAAGGCCTGCCGGTGATTGCCCTGAACGTCGACAAGGTTGATGTCGAGTTCTTCCGCATCAAGCCGGAGATGCTCTCGACCTTTTTGGTCAACTGGGGCCGCAACAGCAGCCTGTACTACTACCAGTCCAAAGAAACCCTGGACATGGCCGAGTTGGTCTACGGCGGGCGCTTCGACCTCAACCCTGCCCGCAACACCCGCGAGACTGTGTTGCTGCCGATTGCCGGGATCAAGCCACTGCAGGAGCCAGGCGTATACTTGGCGGTGATGCGTGCATCTGGCACCTATGACTATTCCCAGCCAGCAACCCTGTTCACCCTGAGTGATATCGGCGTCTCGGCGCACCGTTACCGTGACCGCCTGGATGTGTTCGCCCAGGCACTGGAAGGCGGCAAGGCGCTCAGTGGCGTCAACCTTGAACTGCACGACGACAAGGGCAAGCTGCTGGCTCAGGCCAAGACCGACAGTGATGGCCATGCCCAGCTGCCGATCACCGACAAGGCCGATACCCTGATCGCCACCCAGGGCGTGCACACCACTCTATTGCGGCTCAATACCGCCGCCCTCGACCTGGCCGAGTTCGACATCACCGGGCCGCAGGCCAACCCGCTGCAGTTCTTCGTGTTCGGCCCGCGTGACCTCTATCGCCCGGGCGAGACCGTGCTGCTCAATGGCCTGTTGCGTGATCAGGATGGCAAGCCGGTCAAGGCGCAGCCAGTCAGCGTCGAGGTGCGCCGGCCAGATGAGCAGGTCAGCCGCAAGTTCGTCTGGGAGGCCGATGCCAATGGCCTCTATCAATATCAGCTGCAACTGGCGAGCGAGGCTCCGACCGGTCGCTGGCAGTTGCTGCTCGATCTCGGCGGTGGCCGTAAGCAGGTTTTCGAGATCCTCGTCGAAGACTTCCTGCCCGAGCGTCTGGCGCTTGAACTCAAGGGCAGCGCCACCCCGCTGAGCCCCGAGCAGACCGCGCAGATCAAAGTCAATGGCCGCTACCTGTATGGCGCCCCGGCAGCGGGCAACCGCCTCAGTGGCCAGGCCTACGTGCGGCCGCTGCGTGAAGCAGTGCCGGCGTTGCCCGGCTACCAGTTCGGGTCGATAACCGAAACCGAGCTGAGTCAGGATCTGGAGCTGGACGAAGTCACCCTCGACCAGGCCGGCAAGGCCACCATCGACATCGAAAGCCGCTGGAGCGAGGCCCGTTCGCCGCTGCAGTTGAGTGTGCAGGCCAGCCTGCAGGAGTCCGGCGGCCGACCGATTACCCGCCGCCTTGAGCAACCGATCTGGCCGGCCGAGCGCCTGCCTGGCCTGCGCGGTTTGTTCGACGGTGAAGAAACCGATGGCGATGGCCCGGTCGAATTCGAAGTGCTGGTAGCCGACCGCAACGGTGCCAAGCTGGCCGCCGACGACCTCAAGGTGCGGCTGATCCGCGAGCGCCGCGACTACTACTGGAACTACTCGCAGAGCGACGGCTGGAGCTACAACTACAACGAGAAGTACCTGACCCAGAGCGAAGAGACCGTCAGCGTCAAAGCCGGCTCCACCGCCAAACTGAACTTCCAGGTCGAGTGGGGCCCGTACCGGGTCGAAGTTGAAGACCCGCAGACCGGGCTGGTGTCCAGTGCACGCTTCTGGGCCGGTTACCGCGCTCAGGACAATGCTGAAGGCGGCGCGGTGCGCCCGGATCAGGTCAAGCTCGCCCTGGACAAACCGTCCTATGCCGACGGTGCCACGGCCAAGGTCACGGTCACGCCGCCTGCAGCCGGCAGCGGCTACCTGATGATCGAATCCAGCGATGGGCCGCTGTGGTGGCAGGAAATCGACGTGCCCGCCGAAGGCAAGACCTTCGACGTGCAGTTGGACAAGAAGTGGGCGCGGCATGACCTGTACATCAGTGCGCTGGTGATTCGCCCAGGTGAGCGCAAGGCCAACGCCACGCCAAAACGCGCGGTCGGCGTGCTCCATCTGCCACTGGATCGGACCGAGCGCAAGCTGGCTCTGACCCTGCAGACGCCCGAGAAGATGCGTCCCAAGCAGCCTTTGACGGTCAAGTTCAAGGCTACCGCTGCCGACGGCAGCGTGCCTAAACAGGTGCATGTGCTGCTCAGCGCAGTGGATGTCGGCATCCTCAATATCACCGACTTCAAGACCCCTGATCCTTTCGCCAGCCTGTTCGGGCGCAAGGCCTATGGTGCTGACCAACTGGATATCTATGGCCAGTTGATCGAAGCCGGGCAGGGCCGTCTGGCCAGCCTGGCCTTTGGTGGTGACGCCGCGCTGGCCAAGGGCGGCAAGCGGCCCAATACCACGGTGACCATCGTTGCCCAGCAGAGCCTGCCGGTGACCCTCAACGACAAGGGCGAGGGCGAAGCAACGGTCGATATCCCCGACTTCAACGGTGAACTGCGGATCATGGCCCAGGCCTGGAACGACGAGCAGTTCGGCATGGCCGAAGGCAAGACCGTGGTCGCCGCGCCGCTGATCGCCGAGCTGTCGGCACCGCGCTTCCTCGCCGGTGGTGACCGCACCAGCCTGGCGCTGGATCTGGCCAACCTGTCCGGGCGCGCTCAGCAGCTGACGGTCGAACTCAGCGGCGAAGGCCAGTTGAGCCTGGCGGCCGGCAGTCAGCAGAATGTTGCCCTGGCCGAGGGCCAGCGCAAGACGCTGATGATCCCGGTGCAGGCCTTGGGCGGTCTCGGCCAGGGCACCCTGCGCGTGCGTGTCAACGGCCTGCAACTGCCGGGTGAAGCCGCCAGCAGCTTTGAGCGTGAGTGGAAACTGGGCGTGCGCCCGGCTTATCCGGCGATGCTCAAACACTACCGCGTGGCACTCAAGGATCAGCCGTGGAGCCTGCCGGAGAGCGATCTGGCTGAGTTCGAGCCGGCCGGTCTTGAGGCCAGCCTGGCCCTGTCGAGCCGGCCGCCGCTGAACCTGGCCGAGCAGATCCGTGCGCTCGAGGCCTATCCCTATGGTTGCCTGGAACAGACCACCAGCGGCCTGTACCCGTCGCTCTATGCCGATGCCGAAAGTCTCAAGCGCCTCGGCATCAAGGGCGAGCCTGCCGATGTGCGCAAGCGCAAGATCGAGATGGGCATCGAGCATCTGTTGGGCATGCAGCGCTACAACGGTGGCTTTGGCCTGTGGAGCTCCGACAGTGAAGAAGAATACTGGCTGACCGCCTATGTCACCGACTTCCTCCTGCGTGCTCGCGAGCAGGGCTATGGCGTGCCGGCCGAAGCGCTGAAAAAGGCCAACGAGCGGCTGCTGCGGTACTTGCAGGAGCGCAATATGATCGAGGTCAACTACAGCGACAACGCCGAGCACACCCGCTTTGCCGTGCAAGCCTACGCCGCCTTGGTACTGGCGCGCAGTCAGCAGGCGCCGCTGGGTGCCCTGCGCGCAGTGTTCGAGCGCCGTAGCGATGCCGGTTCCGGTCTGCCGCTGGTGCAGTTGGCGGTGGCACTGGACAAGATGGGCGACAAGCCACGTGCTCAGCAAGCGCTGCAAGCGGGCCTGGCGATCAGCCGCGGCAAGGGCTGGATGGCCGACTACGGCAGTGCAGTGCGTGACCAGGCGTTGATCCTCGCCTTGCTCCAGGAAAACAACCTGGCCACCAATCAGGTCGATCAGCGCCTGTTTGCCTTGTCTGACGAACTGGCCGCCAACCGCTGGTTGTCGACCCAGGAGCGCAATGCGCTGTTCCTCGCGGGCCGCGGCCTGCTGGGTAAACCTGAAGGCAAGTGGCAGGCGCGGCTGGACAGCGCCGGCGAGGTGCGCGAGTTCAACAACGTCGAATCGGGGATGAAGCTCGAAGGGCCGTTACTGGCATCGCCGCTGACCTTGCAGAACCAGGGCAGCGACACCCTTTATCAGCAACTGACCCTGTCCGGTTACCCGCGCCAAGCGCCGCCGGCCAGCAGTAACGGTATGGAGATCCGCCGCGAGTACCTGGGCATGAACGGTCAGCCGCTGGATCTGCGCAATCTGCGTAGCGGTGAGCTGGTGCTGGTGCACCTGGCCTTGCGTGCTTCGACCCAAGTGCCGGACGCACTGGTGGTTGACCTGCTGCCGGCGGGCCTTGAGCTGGAAAACCAGAACCTGGCGCAGAGCGCAGCCAGCCTGGACAACGCCAGCAGTGCGGTGAAGGAATGGCGCGAGTCGATGCAGAACGCCAGCGTGGTGCATCAGGAGTACCGTGATGACCGCTATGTCGCTGCCCTGAAACTGGACAGCTACGGCACCACCCATCTGTTGTATCTGGCACGTGCCGTGACCCCGGGTACCTACCGGGTGCCGCCGCCGCAGGTGGAGTCGATGTACCGGCCCAATCTGCAGGCGGTGGGTGAGAGTCAGGGGGATATGACCGTCAAGGGCCGCTGAGGCGGGCTTTGTGCCTGGCTCGAGATCGCTGGGGCTGCTTTGCAGCCCTTTCGCGACACAAGGCCGCTCCTACAAGGACCGCGCCGCCCGGGCGTCACGCGCTCTGTGTAGGAGCGGCCTTGTGTCGCGAAAGGAGGGCGCAGCCCTCCCGGCAATCTCCAGTCAATGAATGATCCAGCTCATGACCCACAAGCCGAGCACCAGCCAGATGATCCCGGCGATGATCGAGGCCCGCATGAACGCGCGGATTGCCGAGTACAACAGTAGCAAACCGACGATCAAGGCGAGGATGCTGACCAGCGAGGTATCCATGCCCAGCGTGCGCGCCAGCCCGTCGATGAAATTGCCGCCGGCATTGGCCAGCAGATTGAACAGCCCGCTCAAGCCATCGACAATGAAGCGGATCACCGCCCCCAGTGCCTGCCCCAGCCATTCAAAAAAACCTTCTACATGCATAGTCGCGTCCTGATGATCATTCCAAGGCTTTGGCCATTACCTGGCCAGGTCGGTTCCCCATGCCAAGCTTAATACGCCCGCGCCATCGTGCGCTGCGTGTATTGCAAACCAGTATTGCCGGTGCACTGCTGCTGGTCGGCCTGCTCTGGCTGGCCGATCGCATCTGGCCGTTGCCGATGCCGACCGACGACCTTGCCCGGGTGGTCCTGGCCGAGGACGGTACGCCGCTGTGGCGCTTTGCCGATGCCGATGGCGTATGGCGTTATCCGGTCAGCCCCGATGAAGTGTCGCCGCTGTACCTGCAAGCGCTGCTGACCTACGAAGACCGCTGGTTCTATCGCCATCCCGGGGTCAACCCGCTGGCCCTGGCGCGGGCTGCCTGGCTCAACCTCAGCGGCGGCCGCGTGGTGTCCGGCGGCAGCACCCTGTCGATGCAGGTAGCGCGCCTGCTCGATCCGCATGAGCGGACCCTGGCTGGCAAGTCGCGACAACTGTGGCGCACGTTGCAGCTGGAATGGCACCTGTCGAAGCAGCAGATCCTGCAGATCTACCTGAACCGCGCTCCTTTCGGCGGCACCCTGCAAGGGGTGGCGGCGGCTAGCTGGGCTTATCTCGGCAAGTCACCGAAACAGCTCACGCCAGCCGAAGCCGCCTTGCTCGCGGTGCTGCCCCAGGCCCCCAGCCGGCTGCGCCCAGACCGTCATCCGCAGCGTGCGCAGCAGGCCCGCGACAAGGTCTTGCAGCGCCTCGGCGAGTATCAGGTATGGTCGGCTCAGCAAGTCGCCGAAGCCCGAGAAGAGCCGTTGCTGCTCGCCCCGCGGCAGGAGCCGGCACTGGCGCCGCTGCTGGCCCGCAGGCTGAACACGGCGAACAGCCCGCCGCTGATCCGCACCACCCTGGATGCCTCGCTGCAGCGCCGGCTCGAAGACTTGCTGCTGGGCTGGCGCGCACGCCTGCCGGAGCGCACCTCGGCGGCGATTCTGGTGGTCGAGACACAAACCATGGCCACCCGTGCCTACATCGGCTCGATCGACATCGGCGATGCCCGCCGCTTTGGTCATGTCGATATGGTGCACGCCCTGCGCTCGCCCGGCTCGACCCTGAAACCGTTCCTGTATGGCATGGCCCTGGACGACGGCCTGATCCATTCCGAATCCCTTCTGCAGGATGTGCCGCGGCGCTATGGCGACTACAGGCCGGGCAACTTCTCGATGGGTTTCAGCGGCCCGGTGTCAGCCAGCTCGGCGCTGGCGTTGTCGCTCAACCTGCCCGCCGTGCAACTGCTCGAAGCCTACGGCCCCAAACGCTTTGCCGCGCAGATGCGCATGGCTGGTATGCCGTTGATACTGCCGCCACTGGCCGAGCCCAACCTGTCGCTTATCCTCGGTGGCGCCGGCAGCCGGCTGGAAGATCTGGTCGGCGGTTATGCAGCCTTGGCCCGGGCCGGGCAGAGTGCCCAGGTACGCTTGCAACCGCAGGATCCGCTGCTCGAACGGCGGCTGTTGTCGCCCGGTGCGGCGTGGATCATCCGGCGGATTCTCAGCGGCCAGGCACGGCCCGACCGCGATCCGCACGCCGAACTGGTGCAGCGCCCGCAACTGGCCTGGAAGACCGGCACCAGCTATGGCTTTCGAGATGCCTGGTCGGTCGGGGTCGGCCCGCGCTACCTGATCGGGGTATGGATCGGCCGCCCGGATGGCACCCCGGTGCCTGGCCAATTCGGCCTGGCCTCGGCGGCGCCGCTGATGCTGCAAGTGCACGACCTGCTGAGCAACCGCGACAGCCAGCGCGGTATTCGCCCACCGGTGGAGCAGGTGCCGGCGTCGGTCGGGGTGGCCGCGATCTGCTGGCCGCTCGGCCAGCCCATGCCGCGCCAGGACGCCAACTGCCGGCGCCAGCGCTTCGCCTGGACCCTCGACGGCACCACGCCGCCGACCTTGCAGGCGGCAGACCAGCCGCTCGGCCTGGGCCTGCGCGACACGGTCTGGGTCAACCTGCAGGGGTTGCGCGTAGATGCCAGTTGCCCAGGTGCCACGGCGCAACAGATCGCGCTCTGGCCTGCGCCACTGGAACCTTGGCTGGCGCGGGTCGAACGGCGCGCGGCCCGGCTGCCGGCAATTGACCCGAGCTGCCCGCCGCAGGTGCCCGCCAGCGCGCCGCCGCTGTCGATCGTCGGCGTGCGCAACGGCGACAACCTGCGCCGCCCAAGGACCAGCAGCGAGCCGTTGCAACTCTATGTCTCGGCACTGGGCGGTGGTGGCCAACGCTGGTGGTTCCGCAACGGCCAGCCGCTGGGCGAAACGTCCGGTCAGGACAGCCTGCTGGTGCGCTTTGAGCAGGTCGGGCGGGTCGAACTGAGCGTGCTCGATGAAAGCGGCGAGACGGCGCGGGTGGAATTTCAGGTGGATGCCGGTGGCTGAGGGCTGATCAGCGTGCCGTACGGGTCATCGAAGGTATATCGGTCGCGGCGCTAGCCGACCGACTGCATGCGTGGCTTGGGGAACAGGTTATCCAGGGTTTCCAGCAGGCGGGCGTGATAGATCGGCTTGCGGAACAGGTCCAGCACATGCAGGCGCAGCAGGTCGCTGACATCGTCCATATCGGCATGCCCGGACATCACGATCACCGGCAGGTGCTGGCGTGCCGTGTGATCGCGCAGGCGTTTGATCAAGGCGATGCCGTTCTCCTCGGGCATGCGCAGGTCGGTGATCACCAGAGCCATGTCCGGGTGCTGTGTGAGCAGCACCAGCGCGGCCTTGACCGAGTTGGCGGTATGGCAGGTGAACCCCTCGTTCTCGAGTAACTCGGCCAGCTCCAGCAGGGCCTCTTCCTCATCGTCGACCAGAAGAATCTGTTGACGCAAGGAAGAAGTCAGCATGGAACGCTCCTGGTCGCTTGAGAGTGCGCAGCAGAATTGAGGGTTGGGCCACTCAACGGGTAATTGCAGTCTGGATGGTCGTCATCAAGGCCGTTACCTGGGTCGATATCGGCGTGACGAACGCCGCCAGCGCTACGGCCACCATCGCCGCGATCACTGCGTACTCGATACCCGAGGCGCCGTCCTTGCTTTCGATAAAGGTTTTGCAGCGGGTATAGATCTTCAACAGCAACATGGCACATCTCCTTGCGCGGTGGGCGCCGGTGGCGGGGCGGCGTGCAGTGATACCCCTTTGCCATCAGAGCATCGTCAAACTGTGCAGACCTGCAAATGTAAGAAGGCGTTAACTACAAAGTATTAGGTTTGAACAGCTGCGCTAAACCCCTGTTTTTGTTAAGCGTCAATTTGCCGGCTGCAAATCTCCCCCCGTATTCATGGCGAAATAGCCGCTCTGCGCTACCGTGCAATAGCGAAATAGTTACTTTTGGCCATCATGGTTTTCCAGGGACAGGAGAGCGTTAATGAGCAGTCGCTTGACCATGATCCTCGCCGGTCTGTTCCTGCTGGCAGCACTGCTCGCCGGCTATTGGGGGCTGATGCTGAGCCGCCCGGCCGAGCCTGTCTCCGCACCGCCGGTGGTCGAGACCAGTGCACCGCCAGTTGCGGCGCCGGCGCCCTTAGCCGTGCCGGAGCCTACGCGTTTCCCCATCGTGATCATGGCTCGGCAGGTCCCGGCCAACACCCCACTCACCGCTGAAGATGTGCTGATCGAGCGATTGCAGGTAGTCCCTGCTGGCGCCTTCAGCCAGCTCGACCAAGTGCTCGGGCGCAGCAGCGCGCGCCCCTTGCCGCAGGGTTTGTGGCTGGATGAACAAAGCTTTCAGAGTGGTGGCCCGCTGGCGCGGATGATCCGTCGACATGAGCGCGCCGTCGCCCTGGCGGTAGACGATGTGATCGGTGCGGCAGGGCAGTTGCGCCCGGGGGATTACGTCGATGTGCTGCTGTTTCTGCGCGAAGAAAACAACAACCCACAGGCGTCGGCGCAAGTCGTGCTGCCCGCGCTGCGGGTGCTCAGCGTCGGTGACCAGACCGGCCTGGCCAATGACGGCCGACCTGCGCAAAGCGCCGATGAGCAGCAGGCGCGGCGCGATGCGCTGGGCACGGGTGGCACGCGCACCGTGGCCCTGGCCGTGCCCGAGGCGCTGGCCAGTCGGCTGATGCTCGCCGCCCAGGCCGGCACCTTGCGCCTGGCAGTGCGCAGCGCCGATGAGCAGCTGCTGGCCGGCTACTGGGCCGAGCGCCAGGCCGAGTCGCAGTTGCAAAGCGCCAACCGCGAGCTGTTCCGGTTCAGTCAGTTGTCGCAGGTGCCGCCAGCCAAGGCCGCGCCCAGCGGCGCTGTGGCCGGCATGCAGATTATTCGTGGCGCCCACAACCAAGCGCCAGCAGACACCCCCTGACCCAGCAAGGATGCAGCCATGGGTAGTTCCTCGCGGTTATTCACTCCGTTGTGCCTGGCGTTGACGCTGCTCGGCGCCGCGCCTTGTGCGCAAGCGGCTGACAAAGGCTGTGCCGCGGTGGCCGAGTTGCCCTCGGTGATCGAGATGGACCAAGGCCTGCAGCAGGAGCTGCGTCTGCCGCTGGCCATCAGCCGGGTGGCCGTCGGCGAACCCAAGGTGGCCGACGTGCAGGCCAGCGGCCCGCGCGCGGTATTGCTGACGGCGCTGGCGCCTGGCAGCACCAGCCTGATGCTGTGGACTGCCTGCGCGGCGACGCCGCACCGGGCGATGTTGTTCGTCAAAGGCAGTGCCTCGGTGGACATGGCGCTGCCCTCGCAGGATGAGCAACTGCCGATCCAGGTACAGGCCGACATCCGCTTTGTCGAAGTGCATCGCAGCAAATACAAGGAAGCCGGCGCGCGGTTGTTCTTCAGTGGATCGAACAACAGCCTGATCGGCTCGCCAGGCAGTGTGCCGGGCGTCAATGTCTCGCCGGGCAACGTGCCGGTGGCGCGGCCGCTGATCCCGCTCAACGACAATGTCTTCAACATCGTTTGGGGTGGCGGCAGCAGCCGCTTTCTGGCAGCCATCAGCGCGCTGGAAAACAGCGGGTTCGCCTACACCCTGGCCCGTCCCAGCCTGACCGTGCTCAGCGGCCTGACCGCAAGTTTTCTCGCCGGTGGTGAAATCCCCATCCCGGTGCCGAGCGCCGGCAGCGACAACGTGTCGATCGAGTACAAGGAGTTCGGCGTGCGTCTGGCGCTGACGCCTACGGTGATCAGCCGCGACCGCATCACCCTCAAGGTGGCACCCGAGGTCAGCGAGCTGGACTACAACAATGCCGTGAATATCGCCGGTACCTTGGTGCCTGGGCTGAGTGTGCGGCGTACCGACACCAGCATTTCGCTGGCCGATGGCGAGAGCTTCATCATCAGCGGGCTGGTCAGCAGCAATACCCGCTCCTCTGTAGACAAGCTGCCAGGACTCGGCAACCTGCCTGTGCTTGGTGCGTTCTTTCGTCAGTCGGCACTGGTGCGTGAAGAGACCGAACTGCTGATGATCGTCACCCCCCATCTGGTCCAGCCCCTGGCCGCCAACGCCCGACTGCCGGAGCTGCCCGGCGAAAGTCTGCGCAGTTACGACCCCAGCTGGGGCCGCTTGTTTTTCATGGAAAACGGCAACTTCGACGGCCGTAGCGGGTTATCACGATGACTGACAGCCTCAACCAGACCTACCTGGCGATCACCCGCAATGAAGAAGACCTGCACTGGTTGCAGGGCGCCTTGGCACCGCTCGGCCAGGTCATCGGCGCCAGCGGCGGCAGCCTCGATGAACTGCTGGCACTGGTCGACGTGACCTTCAGCAACCTGGTGTTCATCGGCCTGGACCGTGAGCAGTTGGTCAACCAGTGCGCGCTGATCGAAGGCGTACTCGAGGCCAAGCCGATGCTGGCCATCGTTGCCCTTGGCGACGGCATGGACAACCAGCTGGTGTTGCACGCCATGCGCGCCGGAGCGCGTGACTTCGTTGCCTACGGCTCGCGCTCGAGTGAAGTTGCCGGGCTGGTGCGGCGCCTCGGCAAACGTCTGCCGGCGGTGTCCAGCAACCCCAGCCTGGGCGGCCTCACTGTGCTCTATGGTGCTCAGCGCGGCGCTGATGGGGCCTTGCTCACCACCCATCTGGCGCGGGTAGTCCAAGACAGCGGCCAGCAGACCCTGCTGCTCGACCTGGGCCTGCCGCGTGGCGACAGCCTGGCGCTGCTCGGGCTGGAAGCCTCGTTCTTTTTTGGCGACGCCTTGCGCCACCTGCGGCGCCTCGACACCTCATTGATCGACAGCGCCTTCAGCCGTGACAACAGCGGTCTGCGCATTCTGGCCTACGCCGACACCGACGAGCCCTTGCGTAATACCAGCGCAGCCGAGCTGTACATGCTGCTCAGCGCCCTGCGCCAGCACTTTCAGCATATCGTCGTCAACCTGACCGGGCAGGCCGACAGCGAAGCCCTGCGCACCATCATCAGCCACTGCGACAAGCTGATCGTGTATACCGACCAGAACATCCTCGACTGCCGGCGCAACCTGGACGTGCTCGATCAATGGCGCGACCGCGGCATCAAGCTGGAGCACGCCAGCCTGCTGGTCGACTGCTACCTGCGTAACCTGGCGCCGGATGCCGATGCCCTGGCCAAGCGCTATGGCTTACCGCTGCTCAAGGCACTGCCGTACAGCCCGGAGCTGCGCCTGAATGCCAAGAATCAGGGCTTGAGCCTGTTCGAGCTGGCCCCGCGCGAGGCCCTCACGCAAGCCTTGCACAGCCTTGGCGAGCGCCTGGCGCATCGCTCCGAGAGCCTTGAGCGACCGACCCTGACCTGGCTGCGCCGCCTGTGGTGGAGCAAATGAGCGGCGACGAACTGTTCGGCGGGCCACGCCATGCTGCAGCTGAACCGCAGGCGCTCAAGCGCGCCCTGCACCGGCATGTGATCGACAGCATCGAAGACAGCGGCCGTAGCCTGCTCGAAGGCGCCCGGCCGGCGCTGACCCAGTTCGTCTACGAGCAGGTCGGCGACTATGTCGCGCGCCTGCGCCTGGCCCTTTCGCGTTATGAAATGGAGCGCATGGCCGAGGAACTGGTCGATGAGCTGACCGGATATGGCCCGCTGGAGGTGCTGCTGCGCGACCCCAGCGTGACCGAAATTCTGGTCAACGGGCCGCACCGGGTATTTGTCGAACGCGCCGGTTTGCTGCAATTGACCGACCTGCGCTTCATCGATGCGCAGCATGTCGAGCGGGTCATGCAGCGTATTCTTGCGCCACTCGGGCGGCGCCTGGATGAATCATCGCCAATGGTTGATGCGCGCCTGCCGGATGGCAGCCGGGTCAACGCGATCATCCCGCCGGTGGCGCTGGATGGCCCGTGCCTGTCGATTCGCAAGTTTCGCAGCGACATGCTCAAGGGCGCCGACCTGCTCGCCACTCGGGCCATCGACCAGGCCATCTTCGACTTCCTCGAACGGGCGGTGGGCCGGCGCTGCAATATCCTCGTCAGCGGCGGTACCGGTACCGGCAAGACCACCCTGCTGAATATCCTCAGCCAAATGATCGCACCGCAGGAGCGTCTGGTGACCATCGAGGATGTGGCCGAACTGCAATTGCATCACCCCCATGTTGTGCGCCTGGAGACGCGCCCGCCGAATGTCGAAGGGCATGGCGAGATCAAGTCCAGCGAGCTGATCCGCAACGCCCTGCGCATGCGCCCGGACCGCATTCTGCTTGGCGAGATCAGGGGCGGCGAAGTGCTCGACGTGCTGACCGCGATGAACACCGGGCATGACGGCTCGATGAGCACGGTGCACGCCAACACCGCTCAGGACGCCTTGCTGCGGCTGGAGACGCTGGTCGGCCTGAGTGGTCGGCAGATTGCCGAGAAGACCCTGCGCCAGATGATCTGCGCCGCGCTCGACGTGGTCATCCAGCTGACCCGTCTGGCCGATGGCCGGCGCTGTGTCAGCGAGGTGCTGGAAGTGGTCGGGGTGCGCGACGACGTCTACGTCACCAACACCCTGTTCCGCCTCGACCGGCGCGGCGGCGATGTGTTCCTGCGCGATGCGCCGAACCCCGCCGGGGCCAAGCTGCGCAACGACGGTGCGCTGTGAGCGGGGCGCTGCTGCTGGCCCTGTCGCCCCTGCTGCTGGGGGTGGCACTGCTGCTGTTGCGCCAGGGCCTGTACAAGCGCGGCGAAGAGCGCACCTTGCTGCGCCTGGGCCGCGCCTTTCGCGCCGTGCACAGCAGCAAGGCCCGCCGTGACTGGTTTGATCCACTGCTGCAACGGGCAGGTTTCGACACCGCGCAGTTCAACCCCAAGCCGTGGCTGCTGGGCTGGCTGGCCGGGGTGATCGTCGCGCAACTGGCAGCGGGCTGGACGGCGGCACTGATGCTTGCGCTGAGTGTGCCTGTGCTGGGTCGGCTGTACCTGAGCTGGCGTTATCGGCGCCGGGTGCGTTTGATCATCGAGCAACTGCCCGGCCTGCTCGACTACAGCGTGCGCAGCCTCAAGGCCGGCCGCACGCTCAATGACGCTGTGCTCGGCGGTATCGATGGTACGCGCGAGCCGTTGCAGTCAGCCATGCAGCGGGTGCGCCGCAATGTGCGCCTGGGGGTGAGCCTGGACGTTGCCGTAAGCGAGCTGGCCGAGCTGTATGACCAGGCCGAGTTGCGCCTGTTTGCCATGGGCCTGCGCATCAATCAGCAGTACGGCGGCAATGCCAGCGAGCTGATGGAAAACCTGATCAAGTTGATCCGCGAGCGTGAGCAGGGCGCACGCCAGCTCAAGGCAATGACCGGCGAAACCCGCGTGACGGCATGCATTCTCGGCGCGCTGCCGCTGACCATGGTCGGCTATTTCTTGCTCGGTAATCCCAGTTACCTGCTGGGCATGTGGCGCGACAGTCAGGGCCAGATGCTGTTGTTGCTGGCATTTGCCCTGCAGTTGCTCGGCTGCCTGGTGTTGTGGCGCATGATGAGGAGCCTGTGAGCGCGGCCTGGCTGCTGTGCGCGCTGTGCCTGTTGGCCGGCTGCGGGCTGCTGGCTGCGCAGTTGCTGCGCCGGCTGCGCACGCGCTTGCTGATTGCCCGGCGCTTGCAGGGCCAGTTGGCGCGGCAAGAACGTTTTGGTGACTGGCTGCAATGGCTGGGTAGCAGTGGCCTGGGCCGGCGCCTGCAAAAGCTCGATGGCGAAACCCAGACCTTGCTCGATCGCCTGGGCTGGCGCCGCAGCCGCCAGCGCGCACTGTTTGCGGCGGTGCAACTGGGTCTGCCGCTGCTGGCGGTGGTGCTGGCGCTGCTGCTGCAGCATGGCGTGGACGGGGTTTGGGCTGGTCATTGGCTGGTGCTGCCGCTGTGCGCGTTGGGCCTGGGTTATCTGCTGCCCAAGCGATTTCTGGCGGTGGCCGCCGCGCGTCGTCAGCAGCGGATCGCCCACGAAATCAGCTTGCTGATCCCGTTGCTACGCATCCTCTTCGAGACCGGGCTGACCGTCGAGCAGGCGCTACGGGTGTTGAGCCAGGAAGGCCGCACGCTGGTGCCGCAGATCAGCGAAGAGTTGCGCATGATTCTGCAGCGGGTCGACTCCGGCCTGACCCTGGCTGGCGAGCTGGAGAAAACCGCTAACCTGCTGGCCGTCGACGAGTTCAGCGACACCTGCGTGATTCTGCGCCAGCTGCTGGTACAGGGCAGCGGCGCGTTGAAGTCACTGCTGGCACTGAAAACCCTGCTCGATGACCGGCGCCTGACATGCCTGCAAGAGCGTGTATCGAAGATGTCGGCAAAGATGTCGGCAGTGATGATGGTGTTTCTGTTCCCGGCCTTGCTGATCGTGCTGGCGGGGCCGGGTTTGACTGCGTTGGCACGGGCATTGGGCTCGTGAGGGGAGGGCTGATGAAGCGATTGATGGTACTGCTGGGCGTGCTCGCCCTGAGTGGATGCGCCGGGCAAGCGCCTGGCGGCCTGGCACAGATGCTCGGCAGTGGCGGTTGCGCCAAGCCGGACGCTGACCAGCAACTGGCGCTCAACCTTGCCGATGAAATGCTCAATGAAGGCCGCCCGCACGCGAGCCTGGCGCACCTGCAGGAGCTGCCTGACAGCCTTGCCCAGGTGCGCCTGCGCAAGGCCAAGGTGTCGCGCCTGCTTGGTCGCAGCGAAGCCGAGCCGTTGTACCGCAGCCTGCTCGGCGGCTGCCTGGCGGCCGAGGGCGAGCATGGTCTGGGCCAGTTGGCCTCGGCCCGCGGTGATGATGTGCAGGCGCTGCAGAACCTGCAGCGTGCCGTGCGCCTGGCACCGACCGATGAAAAGGTGCGCAATGACCTGGGCGTGGTGCTGATGAATCTGGGCCGGCATGAACAGGCCCGCTTCGAGTTTCTCACGGCGCTGGAGCTCAAGGACGACAACCAGTTGCCGGCAGTCAACCTGGTGACCTTGTCGCTCCTGCAGGACAACTGGCAGCAGGCGGCTGATCTGGTCGCTCGATTGCGCCTCAAGCCGCAGCAGTTCGCCGAGGCCCAGGCGCGGGCCAAGCAATTGCAGGCCATTGCGCGGGCGCCAGTCAGCTGATCGCCAACGCCAGCGGCGCTGGTAACCGGCCTATATGGAGACAGTCGTCATGCTCAAATCGTTGATCCTGCTTGCCTGCATCGCCTTCCCAATTGACGCGTTGGCGGCTGAAACAACCTATCCGCCGCCGGCCGAGACTGCCACCGAAGCACTGCTGCGGGTGCAGTCGAGCAATCAGCAGGCGTCGAGCAGGCCCCAGCAGCAGACTGCTCGCGAACGCGACCAGTCCATGCAGCGCTGGCTGGACAGCTACAAGTATCAGATCCCGGACTTCTTCCGCTGGGAGAAGGTCAGCTCCGAGAAAAACTAGTGGGTCGTGAAGCGCTGGTGCAGTGGTGACATACGCGGCGTCAGGGCCAGCGCCAGCTGGGTGCGGTTGTGCATGTGGGTCAGGCGCAGCACCTGCGAGACGTACAGCTTTACCGTGTTCTCGGTGATGCCCAGCTCGCAGGCAATCTGGTAGTTGGTCTTGCCCTTGCTCACCAGCTTGGCCACTTCCATCTGCCGTGGCGACAGCTTATCGAACACTGCCGGCAGCTCGCCCTCGCTTTCCGGCGCATCGCCAGCGCGGCGGTGCACACCCTGGCCACGGGCCTTTTCCAGGTCCTGATAGAGGTCATCGATCGAGTCGGCCAGATACTGCAGACGCTCATTCAACGTGCCCAGCTCGCGGAAGTTGCGCCGCCGCTCCAGCAGGGTCTGCTCCAGCCGGCGTACCCCCGTCAGCAACTCGTTCAGGTCCATTGGTTTCTGGTAGTAGTCAGCAAAGCCTTCGCGCAGGGCGCGGATGACGTCCTGCTTGTCGGCGCGGCCGGTCAGCATGATCGCCTCGAACATGCGCTGGCGCCCGGCCTGCTCCTTGAGTGCGCGCATCAGTTCGATACCATCTCGTTCTGGCATGTGCAGGTCACTAAGGATCAGGCCGATGCCATCGTCGGCCTGGAAACGCTCCAGCGCCTCAGCCGTCGAGTGAGCGGCAAAGCAGACATAGCCTTGCTCCTCGAGAAACTCACATAACTCTTCGACGATTATCGGCTGGTCGTCGACTACCAGTATTTTTACCTCGCTTACCGATTTGCTCACGATCAACTCCCTGTTCAACATGTGCCGCTCCAATGCAGACCTGCTCGTCCTATAGAAAGTAGGCTGACCTCGTGATTATGTACAAAGGCTGTACAACTTATGCGACAGCAGGTCGCGCTATTGGATCCATACAGATGCCAGGAGGAAGCCGACCAGCACGTAAGGGGCAAATGGCTGCTTGTCGCCAACCTGTTCGGCGAGGATCTGCAAGCGTTTTTTCACTTTGGGATTGAGCAGGCTCCACAACCGCCGACGTGTCAGCAGCCAGAGCAACACAGCCACGCCGGCGCCGATGAAGGTGCCGAGTACGTAGTAATGACTGGTGGCCAGAGCCAGGGCGCCCATCAGCTTGACGTCGCCCGCGCCGAAGCGCCCGAGCATATAGCCGGGCAAGGTCAACAGCATGACGATGGCCAGGGCCCAGCCGGCTTCACTGGCATCGGCGCCGATCCAGCTCTGGCCGGTGGCGAACAGCCAGGCCAGGGCGCAGGCAGCCACGCCCAGGGTGAGCGTGTTGGAAATCTGCCGTTCACGGACATCCTGTTCAGTACACAAGGCCAGCCACATCAAGACAACTATGCTGTGCATTGGCAAATCGCCATCCCTATTCGTTGAACACTTCTATGCTCAGAGGCAGGTTTCATAGTCAGGGTAGACGCGAACATGCAAGCAGGCCCGGCGGGACGGCAAAAAGGCGCAGCAGCCATCGAATTTGTCGCTGTATTCATGGTGTTTTTTGCAGTGTTCTACGGGCTGGTCAGCTATGCGCTACCGATGCTCATGCTGCAATCGTTCAATCAGGCCAGCAGCGAGGCGGTACGCCGCTGTGTGGCCCTCGACCCCACCAGTGCCTCGTATGCCACTGATGTGCAAAACGTTGCCCGGCAGGCCATCGACCAGCAACTGGCGTGGATGCCGGCGGCGCTGGGCTTTCGCTCGGCCACCGATGCCCAGGTCAGCCTGGCGGCGAACAAGCTGCTGACGGTGACCATCGACTATCCCCGTGAGCGCCTCACCGCGTTGGTGCCGGTGCTGCGCTTGCCCTTGATCGGCGAGGTGCCACGCCTGCCGACGCGGCTCAAGGCCGAAGCGAGCCTGCAATTATGAGCGGCCTGTTCGATCGTTGGCGCACGGCGGCCGAGCCGGCCGCAGACTATCACCCACCGCTGCCGATCGGCCTGCAGGTCTGGCTGGACGATCAAGCGCGGGTATTGCGCCTGGGCGGCCCGCTGCGCAGCGTGCTCGCTTTGCCCGCGCCGGGCGCTGGGCGACTGCACGATTACCTGCAGCGGCGCAGTTGGCTGGTGATCGAAGGGGCGCCGGCCGATTGGCAAGGGCAGCCACTGGACCTGGATTTTCATGGCGTGCTTGGCCAGCCATTGCACACCCGCGGCTGGCTGCTGCGCCAGAGCGAGGGCTGGATGCTGCAGCTGTTCGATATCGGTGACCTGCTGCACGAACACGCCAGCACGCAGCAGCAACAGGTCGAGCAGCAGCTTGCAGCCGATATCAGCCGTGCCCTGCGCGACTGCAGTGAAGCGCATCTGCAGCAAACCGTCAGCGAACAACTGCAGCGCCTGGCCGAGCACTGGCAAGCGGCCTCGCTGCAGTTGTTACTCTGCGACGATCAACGGTGGCGCAGCTACGCCCGCAGTGACGCAACCTGGCCCTGGCCTGACCCCAGCCGTTTGCAGCCGTGGTTGGCGCAGTTGCCCGCGCAGGGCTTGCTCGATGGCCCTGCGTCTGCCGAGTTGCAGGCGCTGTGTGCCGACCCCGGCCTATGCCTGCTGCCTTATCGGCAAGGGCCGCAGGTGCAAGCCTGGCTGCTGTGCGCCGGTGTCGCCACGCCGCTGCACGGCGAGCCAGCACAGGCCCTGATGCAGGCGCTGCTGCAACCGCTGCTGGGCCACCTGCACCACGCCCGCAGCGTGCATCAGGCGCGGCATCTGCAGCAGCTGCAGCAGCAGTTGGGCGCGGGTTGGTGGGAGTGGTCGCTGAATGGCCCGCTGCAGCTCGACCCATGCCTTGCCGCCAGCCTTGAGCTGCCTGCGCAAGTGAGCCTGGAGCAATGGTTGGCGCGGCTGCATCCGGCCGACCGCGAACCGCTGCAGTTGGCGCTTGAGCAAGCCTGGGCGGGCCGCGAGCTGAGTGTGAGCCTGCGCCTGCCGGGCACTGACGCACCGCGTTGGTTGCATTGGGCAGGGCAACTGCAGGGCCGCCAGTTGCGCGGCTTCATCCTCGACGTCAGTGCGCTCAAGGCCCAGGAGCTGCAAACCAGCGCCGCGCGGGCCCGGCTGGAAAACCTGATCGCCAGCTCGCCGGCAGTGATCTATGTGCAGCGCTGCAGCGACGGCGCGCTGCACAGCGAATTCTTCAGCGCCAGCTTGCAGCCCATGCTTGGCTGGGCGGCCGACAGCGAGCAGGCGCGCCAGCCTGGCCTGGCCGTGCACCCGGATGATCATGCGCTGTGGCTGCAACGCACCCGCGACCTGCTGCGCGAGGGTCAGGCCCGCTGCCGCGTGCGCCTGCGCGACAGCCGCGGCGGTTATCACTGGATTCTTGATGAAGCGCGCTTGCTGCGTGATGACCTCGGCCAGCCGCTGGAAGTTGTCGGCCTGTGGCTGGATGTCAGCGAGGCCACCGAAGCGGCTGAGCGCGTGCGCCAGAGCGAAGAGCGCTATCGGGTGCTGGTAGAAGACTCGCCCGCGATGATCTGCCGCTACCGGCCTGACCTGAGCCTGATGTTCGGCAACCGGCCACTGGCCGATTACCTGCAATGCACGCCGGAGCAACTGGTAGGGATGGATCTGGGGCAGTGGTTGTCGCCGGCGCAGCGCGCAGCGTTTGTCGAGCGGCTGCGGCAGCTGACCCCGGAGCAGCCGCTGAGCAGCAGCGAAATCTGTCTGCAGCTGCCCGGCCGCGAGCACGCCTGGTGGATCTGGGCCGACCGCGGCCTGTTCGACGAGCACGGCCAACTGCTGGAAATCCAGGCTGTCGGGCGCGACAACACCGAAGTGCGGCGCAGCCAGCAGCAACTGCTGCAAGGGGCCAAGATGGCGACCTTGGGTGAACTGGCGACCGGCCTGCTGCACGAGATCAATCAGCCGCTGAATGTCATCCGGATGGCCACCGTCAACACCATCAAGCGAGTGGAAAGCGGCCTGGCCGAAACCGACTACCTGTTGGAGAAGCTGCGCCGGATCGAAGCGCAGACCGATCGCGTGGCGCGGCTGGTTGACCATATGCGCGTGTTCGGCCGGCGCTCGGAGGTAGAGCGCGAGTGGTTCCCGGCCTGGGCCGCAGTGACTGCTGCGGTGGCGTTGCTCGATGAAGGCCTGCGCGGCAAAGGCGTGAGCGTGCAGGTCAGCGTGCCAGCTGAGCAGCCGCAAGTGCTTGGCCATCAGGATCAGCTCGAACAGGTGGTGATCAACCTGCTGGTCAACGCCCGCGATGCATTGCTTGGGCTGGGGCGGCGCGACGCGGCGATCAGCCTGCACCAGAGCCTTGAGCCGGGCAGCGTAGTGCTGTGGGTGCAGGATAACGGCGGCGGCATCGATCCCCAGCTGCATGAGCGCATCTTCGAACCGTTCTTCACCACCAAGCCTGCCGGCGTCGGTACCGGCCTTGGCCTGTCGGTCAGTCATGGCATCGTCAGCGCCATGGGCGGCAGACTGCAGGTGAGCAATCAGGGCGACGGTGCCTGTTTCTGTATTCGCCTGCCATGTCACAGCATCAGCTGAGCGCGGCCCCCGGCGCAGGTCAGGTTGGCGCCCACGGCCGCGTTGTTGAGGTCGATCCCGAGTACCTTCAGCAGGGCGTTGACCAACGGATCGAGGAGGGGGCTGAGCAGGCTTTTGATCACTGGCTCCAGCAGCAGCTTGACGCCGTCGAGCAGGCCGGCGGTCAGCACCAGAATGTCGCCCAGGGCGCTGTTGCTGGTGGGCTTGTAGGCCTCCAGATGAATCCCCATGAGGGTGTCGCTGAGGCTAGCGACCACCAGGGTGTCCGCCAACGGCAGATATGCCGGCGCCAGGCCGATGTTCGGCGGTTCGCTGCTGGCTTTGAACAATAACGGCAGGTCCAGCGGGCCGCTGCCGAGAACCTTGCTGTTGACCCGCACACCGATGCCGCCACCGGCATACGGCACCCGGGTGCCGCACGAGGGCGGCAGGATCAGCAGGCGGCTGCAATAGTTGGTACCGATGTCGATCAGCGGCAGCGCCTTGACTGCTGTGGTGCCTTGGGTGAAGAAAGTCTCAGGGGTATCGAATTTGCCAACCGCGATTTTTACCGCTGATTTGCGCGACGCTGTTTTCAGGCTCTTGGGTGAGCAACTGAACGCATCCGCCGCAGTGGGCGTGAGCATCGCGCTGGCCTCGGCCACTTCCAGGCCGATGTCGATGTGCAGCTTGTCTTCGAGCAGTTTGATGTCGCTGACCTTGCACGGTATCCCGAGCGCGCAGCCTACCGATTGCAGCGTGCCGGACAGATTGAGGCTGAGCAGATTGTTGAGGATATTGGTCAACGGCGCCGCCAGGTCGAGCACTGCATTGAGCAGCCCGGCGATGCCACCCAGCAGCGGCAGGTCAAGGGAGATCAGGGCCCGGATCTGCGCAGTGTGAACAGCCAGTTGATCCTTGCTCGGGTCGCCGATTGCCGAGATCTGCTGCGGCTCGATCACCTTGATGCGCACGCGGCCGTTGAGCAGCCCCAGTACGCTGAGCGGCAGATCGGCGGTTACCGCGCTGTCCCTGGCGGCCAGCTGGATCACCCCCTGCACCAGTTGCAGCAACTGGACGTTCGCATCCAGGCCGGCTTGGGCGGTGCCGTTCTTAATGTTCAGCAGTTCGCCCAGATTGAGCAGGGTACCGTTGGCGCTGCCGGCCGCCAGATTGCCCAGATTGGTCACTACATCCACTGCAGCGCCGCCTTGCTGCAAGACCTTGGCGGCGGCGTTGAGTAACTGGCTCAGGGTGGCGTCGGCGTTGAGCAGTTGCTGGTAGTCGCCGGCATTGACCTTGAGGTCGATGGCCAACTGATCGAGGTATTTGAGCAGGTTGATGTCTGTGTCGGCGATACCCTGCCAGCCGGCGAGGCTGAGCTGCGCACTACTGCCAAGCGCACTCAACAGGCCGTTGAGCAAGCTCGACTGACGCGAATCCAGGTTAACCAGGGTAGTGCGAATGCGCAGCATGGCCTGGGCGGGGAGGGGCTTGGCCGCCACGGCGCTGGCGCGCAAGGTCGAGGTGGCTGGCAGCTGGCCGTTGCGCACCAGCGCGAACACGCCGCCGGCAATGCTGGTAGTGACCGTATGGCTGACATCAACCTTGATCACTTCGGCACGGGCATTGTTGCTGGTAAAGGCGCGCACGCTGTTGGCGCCGGTCTGCAGGTAGCCACAAAGCGCCTGCAGCGGATCCTCCGGCAAGTGGCCGTTGCGGGTCGCCGCAGCGCGGGCAATGGCGCTGGCTTGTGGGCCGCTGCCCGTGCACACGGCGGATTGGCCGGCGGCTTCCAGCGCCGCCATGTCGGCAATCCGCTGCAACTTGCGTTGCTCAAGATAGAGTCTGCCGCTGTCGACTACCAACAACAGAAACAGCAACGCCAGGCCGAGCGTCATCGCCGCCATCAGGCCGATTGCGCCGCGTTGGCGCAGGGCAGAACGCGTACCCACAGGCACTCCTTTGCCGACCTTCAGCCATGCAGCGTGGCGGCGGTGTCAGGAGTGTAGTCAAAGTGATGGCGAGTTGCCTTGATGGCAGCGCGTGATGCGCCACAGGCGAACCTGTGGCGCTCAGGGCTATTTGGCGCGGCCTGGTGGATACTGGCTGAGGACCTGGTCGACGGTCTTCTGAATCGCCTGGTTACGCTCTTCCGGGCTTGGCGGGTAGCGGTTCATGATCTGCTCGGCGCTGCCGCGCCAGACCAGCTTGTCATCGCGGCCGTCGAACATGTCGACCTGAATGGTCGCGACCTTGTAGTCGACGTTGCGCGTTTCGTTGTACATCGGCCCGCCCCAATAGCCACCCCAGTAACCGCCCCAGCCGCCGCCATAGTTGGTGGTGATCTGCTGCTGGCGCTGCTCGACGATCAGGTAGACGCGCAGTTTGAGGTCTGCGCGAGCGTTACCCTGGGCCAGGCGCAAGCCGCGTTGATCGAGCTGCTGCTCGACCGCCTGGCGAATCCGCTGTTCAGTGAGGTCGCTCTTGATCCGTGGATCGTCCGGGCGGTATTGCAAGGCCGGCTCCTGCCAGGCCCAGGTGCGATAGCCGGCAAAATCGCGACTGGCGTCGAAATCCTGCTGGACGTTATTGCTCGAACAGGCGCCGAGCAGCAACGCCAGGGACAACACAACGAGACTGCGCAGCATGGTGGTTTCTCCGTTAAGCGTTAACTGGGAGGATAGCCGTTGAGTGCCTTGTGCACGGATTCGCGCAGAGCGCTCTCGCGGTCGCGTGGTGAGTCGTTGTCGGCGCCGCTTTCGGCGCTGGCGCTCCACACCGGCTGACCATCACGGGCATCGAAAAAGGCGATGTGCACCACCATCACCTCAACCTGGTAGGTGCGCACGATCGGCACGCTGCCGTACGCGCCGTAGCCGTTGCGGTAGCCGCCATAACCAATGCCGCCATACGGTGCGCCACCGTAGTAAGGATCGTAGTCGTAATCGCGGACCTGGCGCAGGCGTCGCTCCAGGCGCAGGTCGGCGCTGACCAACAGATCCGCCTGGCCATTGTGCGCCGGGCGCAGCCCGTGCTGATCGAGCGCGCCGCTGACGGCATCGGCCAGTTGCGCGGGGTCGGCGTTGGCTGTGCCGCTGGGCAACTGACCATTGCGCCAGCCCCAGCTGCGGTAGCGGCCGTAGTCGCGTGGCGCGCTTGGGTAGGCGCTGCGATCAAAGGTGGTCGCGGCACTGGCCGGGGCGGGCGGGATCGGCTTGCCGCTGGCCACATACGGGTTGGTGCCCTGGCACGCGGCCAGGGCGAAGGGCAGCAGGGCCAGGCAGACAAGACGGTTGAGCATGGTTCCTCCTGGCGCGGTGCAGTCAGAGCGGGCGGCAGACCCAATGCAGGTAGCGGCCCAGGCCGGCGAAGCTTGGGTGGCGGCGGTGAGCCAGCTCCATCTCGAGCAGGTCGAGCAGCTCGGCCTTGTCCTGGAAGTCCTTGGGCATGTAGTCGTGGAACACGCGAACGCCACTTTCAGTTTCGACCGCCCACAGGCCTTCAAGTTGCGCGCGCAGTTCGCGCGGATCAAGTGGTTTCTGCGGGGTCAGGCTCTGCTTCTCGCCGGCCAGGTGATTGCTGCGCAGCTTGCGGAAATGGCCCTTGAGCAGGTTGCGGTAAACCAGTGCATCGCGGTTGTAGAATGCCAGCGATAGCCAGCCACCCGGCGCCGTCAGTTGATGCAGCACCGGCAGAATGGTCTCGGGTTCGGCCAGCCACTCGAGCACGGCATGGCACAGCACCAGGTCATAAGGCTCGGTTAACTGGCCAAGCAGATCTTGCCAGGGGGCCTGGATGAAAGTCGCGGTCTGCCCGGCTTCGGCAAAGCGGGCCCTGGCGCCATCGATCATCGGTGCCGCCGGCTCGGCGAGGGTCACCTGATGCCCGCGCTCGGCCAGCCACAGCGCCATGTGGCCAAGGCCGGCGCCGATGTCGAGAATACGCAGCGGGCGATCGGGCAAGGCTTCGGCGAGGTCGGCTTGGAGCACAGCCAAGCGGATGGCACCTTTGGCACCGCCGTAGATTTTTTCTGCGAAGCGCGTGGCCAGGTGATCGAAATGACGGTCGTTCATCGCGCGAAGCGCCTTTCGCTGTCGGCCAGCTTGGCCCGCACCACCTGGTCCATGTCCAGCCCCAGCTCGCTGCACAGCAACAGCAGATAGAGGACCACGTCGCCGACCTCCTGGCCGGCATGGGCGAGTTGCTCGGGGGCGAGCTGGCGCGACTGGTCTTCGGTCAGCCACTGGAAGATTTCTACCAGCTCGGCCATTTCCACGCTGGCGGCCATGGCCAGGTTTTTCGGACTGTGAAAGCCGCGCCAGTCGTTGTTGTCGCGGATCTGGTGCAGGCGTGTGGTCAGTTCTTGCAAGTTCATCGGGGCTCTCCTAATGGCGCATAGCTTCCGGCCAGCCCCGACGTAAAGCAAGTTTGCCGATCAGTTCGGCGCAATCGGCTGCCAGCGGCCCAGCATGTGCAGCAGGTCAGCGTGGCCATCCAGGCGCAGCTCGCCTTGCGCGCCGGCAGCACTGGCGCTGAGCACTACCTCCGACGGCAAACGTACCGGTTTGAGAAAATCCACTTCGAACACATAGCCGGCCGCCGGCAGGTGCCCGGCCAGCGCAGCCATGGCCATGGCCTTGCTCCACATGCCATGGGCGATCGCCTTGGGGAAGCCGAACAGCTTGGCGGTTGGCGCACTCAGGTGGATCGGGTTGTAGTCGCCACAGATCTTGGCATAGCGCCGGCCGATATCGCTATCGGCGTACCAGCGGGTGACCTCGGCCAGCTCACTGGCGAGCTCGGCCTCGACCGGCTCACTGGCCGCTGCTTCAAGCTTGAGGCCGCGCACCAGCATGCGACTGGTTTCGCGCCAGAGCAGGCCGAGGCCGTCTTCGGCTTCGGTGATCAGTTCGAAGGTGCCGCCCTTGGGGTGGGGCTGCAGGTTGTCGGCATACACCGCGAAGTGCAGCCCGTCGATGGCGCCGAGCGGGCGCAGTACCTGAATGCTGTTGTGCAGGTGAACCAGCCCCAGCAGCGGGAAGGGGAAATCTGCCGCAGTCAGCAGTTGCAGTTGCAGGGTGAAGGCCATTACATGCGGATAGGTGGCCGGCAAGCGGCCGTTGTCGGTGAAGTGACACAGCCGGCGATAGGCCGCGAGATTGTCAGGCTGCACCCGCAACTGGCAGCGCAAGCCGCTGGTGGGTAACTGGTCGCCGCTGATCTTGCGTTTGCTCAAGGCCCGCAAGTACAGGCTGGCGCTGGAATCGGGGCAGTGCAGGTCTTGCCATTGGCGCGTCATGCTCATGCTCCCATCAAGGCCTGGCCACATACCCGCAGGGCCTGGCCGGTGACTGCGCCGGAGCCGGGCTGGCTGAGCCAGGCAACCGCTTCGGCAACGTCTTCCGGGCGCCCGCCCTGGCCCAGCGAACTCAGACGCCGGCCAGCCTCGCGCAGGCCCATCGGCATCGATGCGGTCATGTGCGTTTCAATAAACCCAGGTGCTACGGCATTGATGCTGGCGCCGCGGCTGGCCAGGATAGGTGCCCAGGCCTGGGCCAGACCGATCAGGCCGGCCTTGCTGGCGGCGTAGTTGGACTGGCCGCGGTTGCCGGCGATGCCGCTGACCGACGCGAGCAGGATGATCCGCGCGTTGTCGCCGAGCGCGCCGGCGTCCAGCAGTGCCTGGGTCAGCACCTGCGGCGCCTTGAGGTTGACTGCCATGACTGCGTCCCAGTAATCCGGAGTCATGTTGGCCAGGGTCTTGTCGCGGGTGATGCCAGCGTTGTGCACGACGATGTCGATACCTTCGGGCAAGCCTGCCAGCAGCTGCTCGGCGGCATCACTGGCGCAGATATCCAGCGCCAGGGCGCGGCCACCCAGGCGTGCCGCGAGTGCTTCGAGGTCCTGGCGGGCCTGCGGCACGTCGAGCAGGGTCACCTCGGCGCCATCTCGAGCGAGGGTTTGCGCAATGGCCGCGCCGATGCCACGGGCAGCGCCGGTGACCAAGGCGCGACGCCCGGCCAGCGGGCGGGTCCAGTCCTGTACCTGGCTGGCGCAGCCTTGGAGGCGCAACACCTGGCCAGAAATAAAGGCGCTCTTGGGCGACAGGAAGAAGCGTAATGCGCCTTCCAGCTGCTCGTCGGCCTCTTCGCTGACATACAGCAACTGCGCGGTGGCGCCGTTGCGCAGCTCTTTGCCCAGCGAGCGGCTGAAGCCTTCCAGCGCGCGTTGGGCGACGCTGGCCAGCGGATCGCCGAGGCTCTCCGGAGCGCGCCCAAGGATGACGACATGGGCACTTGGCGCCAAGCTGCGTAGCAGCGGCTGGAAAAACTCGCGCAACTGGCAGAGCTGATCGCTGTCGGACAAATGGCTGGCGTCGAACACCACAGCCTTGAGCTTGGGCCCTAGGCCCGCTACCCAAGGCTGCGCTTGCAGCCCATCGCCGGCAAAGCTGTAGAGTTCGTCGGTGAGCCGAGCGGCAATGGCTTCGACCCGATTGGCCAGCGGCCCGCCGCCCAACACCAGCGCGCCCTCGACCGGGCGCAGGCGGCCAGCCTGCCAGCGCTCCAGCGGTGCTGGTTGCGGCAGGCCGAGGGCGTCGACCAGACGACGGCCCAGGTTGGAGTTGGCGAAGCCGAGGTAGCGGTCAGTCATTGCGGGTCTCCCGTAAGGCAAGCATGCAAGTGTGGACCAAGTTTATGTAACGGTCGTTCGACCGGGTTAAAAACACCTAGTCTGTACGGATCAAATTGTTTCAGGAGGAATAACCGCATGCGTTCATCTCGCCGGGTCGCAATTCTGGGCGGCAATCGAATCCCGTTCGCCCGCTCCAATGGCGCCTACGCCAAGGCCAGCAACCAGGCGATGCTAACCGCTGCCCTCGAAGGCCTGCTTGAGCGCTACCGTTTGCACGGGCTGCGCCTGGGTGAAGTGGTCGCCGGGGCGGTGCTCAAGCATTCACGCGACATGAACCTGACCCGCGAATGTGTGCTCGGCTCACGCTTGTCGGCGCAAACCCCGGCCTACGATATTCAGCAGGCCTGTGGTACCGGCCTCGAGGCTGCTTTGCTGGTGGCCAACAAGATTGCCCTTGGGCAGATCGACAGTGGCATTGCCGGTGGCGTCGACACCACCTCGGATGCGCCGATCGCGGTCAGTGAAGGCTTGCGGCGGATTCTCCTGCAGGCCGGTCGTGGCAAAAACCTGGCCGAGCGCTTGAAACCGTTTCTGCAATTGCGCCCGGCCGACCTCAAACCGGCCTTGCCGAGCATTGGCGAGCCGCGTACCGGGTTGTCGATGGGTGAGCATTGCGAGCGCATGGCGCAGACCTGGCAGATCAGCCGCGAGGCCCAGGACGAATTGGCCCTGCACAGCCACCAGAAGCTGGCTGCAGCTTACGCCGAGGGTTGGCACGATGACCTGCTCACGCCCTACCTGGGCTTGAGCCGCGACAACAACCTGCGCCCGGAGCTGAGCCAGCAGCAGTTGGCCAAATTGAAGCCGGCGTTCGATCGCAGCGGCCTCGGCACCCTCACTGCCGGCAACTCGACGCCGTTGACCGACGGCGCCTCGCTGGTGCTGCTGGGCAGCGAGCAATGGGCAGCCGAGCAAGGCCTGTCGGTGCTGGCCTATGTGGTCGATGGCGAGAGCGCGGCGGTGGACTTCGTCAAAGGTCAGGAAGGCCTGCTGATGGCGCCGGTGTATGCCGTGCCGCGTCTGCTGGCGCGCAATGGCCTGAGCTTGCAGGACTTTGACTACTACGAAATCCACGAGGCGTTTGCCGCCCAGGTGCTGTGCACGCTCAAAGCCTGGGAGGATGACGAGTATTGCCGCACGCGGCTGGGGCTGGACGCGGCGCTGGGGCCAATCGACCGCAGCAAGTTGAACGTCAAAGGCAGTTCGCTGGCAGCGGGGCATCCGTTTGCCGCAACCGGCGGTCGGGTGCTGGCGAACATGGCCAAGCTTCTGGCAACGGCCGGCAAGGGTCGCGGTTTGATTTCGATCTGCGCGGCGGGCGGCCAGGGCGTGACCATGATCGTCGAGCGTTGAGCCTGGGCTGGCTGCTCGGGCAAACCTGTTAGGCTTGTCTGATCAGAACAACTAGATTGACACCATGCCGAGCAACGGACAACTGACCGCCCCGCGCCCTATCCCTACGCTGGAGCGCCTGCCACGCCCCGTCTATGCCCGCGCCGAGAGCCTCGGCGCCGGCTCATGGACCACTCGCCATCGGCATGACTGGGTGCAGTTTTCCTACGCCATCAGTGGAGTCTTGAGCGTCTACACCAGCGACGGCAGCTACTTCGCCCCGCCGCAGTGGGGCGTGTGGATCCCGGCTGATCTCGAGCACGATGTCGCCACCTCGATGCAAGCCGAGATGCGCAGCCTGTATGTGCGCCGCGATGCCTGCCCGTGGGCCAGCGCGCAATGCCGGGTACTTGAAGTCACGCCCCTGGCGCGCGAGCTGATCAAGCAGTTCTGCCTGCTGCCTGCGCATTATCCAGAGGAAGATAGCGCAGAGGCGCGCTTGGTCGCGGTGCTGCTCGATCAGTTACGCGGGCTGCCGGAAGTCGGCTTCAGTTTGCCGCTGCCGCGTCATCCTGGCCTGCTGCGCTTGTGCAACCAGCTGATTGCCGCGCCGGATCAGACGCAGACCCTGCAAGACTGGGCGCTGCAGTTGGGCTGTTCGGAGAAGACCGTGATGCGCCTGTTGCAGCGCGAGACCGGCCTGAGCTTTCGGGTATGGCGTCAGCGCATGCGGCTGCTGTCATCCCTGGCGTTGCTGGAAGCCGGGGAGAGTGTCACCGAAGCGGCGCTGGGCTGTGGCTATGACTCAACCTCAGCTTACATCGCCGCGTTCAAGCAGATGTTCGGCGTGACCCCAGGCGAGCTGCGCCTGCTCTGACGACGGTTGGCCAAGAGCAGGCGCGGGCCGGCTGATCAGGTGCGGAAGCGGCGGACCAGGCTGTCCAGCTCGTTCGACAGGCCAGCCAGGCTCTCCGAGTCCTGCCGCGCGGCCTGGGCCAGTTCTGCCACCAACTGCGCATCACCGTGGATCTGGCTGATGTGCCGGTTGATGTCTTCCGCGACCTGATGCTGCTCTTCGGCGGCGGTGGCGATCTGCGTGTTCATGTCGCGGATCACGTCGACCGACTCACGGATCTGGCCAAAGCTGTCGCGGGCCAGGCCAATCCGGCTGACCGACTGCTGCGAGACATCCAGGCTGGCGTGCATCTGCTGGGCAACTTCAGCGGTGCGACTGGCGAGGTTGCCGAGCAGGCCGTCGATTTCGGCGGTGGAATCTGCCGTGCGCTTGGCCAGCGCGCGGACTTCGTCGGCTACCACAGCAAAGCCGCGGCCTTGCTCGCCGGCCCGGGCGGCTTCGATGGCGGCGTTGAGGGCGAGCAGGTTGGTCTGCTCGGCAATCGAGCGGATGGTGCCCAGAATCGACTGGATCGCGTTGCTGTCACGCTCCAGTTGCTGGATCGACTGCGCTGATTGCTCGATCTCCTGGCTCAGGCGATCAACGCTCTGCACCGCGGCATCGATCTGCTGCTGACCTTCACGCGCCTGCTGCTGGCCGCTGTCGGCCGACTGCGCCGCCTGGCTGCAGGAGCGGGCGACTTCGTTGGCGGTGGCGACCATTTCGTGGAAGGCGGTAGACACCATGTCCACTGCTTCGCGCTGACGCCCGGCCGCTTCGGCCATGTCGTTGGAGACGCGCGTCGAGCTGCTGGAGGTGCTGAGAATCTTGCCGGCGGCAGCGCCGATATGCTGGATCAGGCTACGAATCGCGCCGAGGAACTGGTTGAACCAGCCGGCCAGTTGCGCGGTTTCGTCGCGGCCGCGGACTTCCAGGCTGCGGGTCAGGTCGCCTTCGCCTTGGGCGATGTCTTCCAGGCCGCTGCTGACGCTGTTGATCGGGCGCACGATGAGCTTGGCGAACGCGGCACCGACGATTGCGAACAACGCGGCCAGGACCAGCGCAATGGTGCCGATCAGCCAGGTCAGGCGGGTGGTGGTCTGCATTACCTCGCCTTCCTGGATCAGGCCAATGAAGGTCCAACCGAGGGTTTCATCCGGGTAGATGTTGGCCATGTAGCGCTCGCCATTGATCTCGACTTGCACCAGGCCCTTGCCGGCCTTGGCCAGCTCGGCGTAACCGCCGCCAAAGCTGCTCAGTTGCTTGAAATTGTGGCTGGCGTCGCGTGGGTCGACCATCACGTTGCCGTTGTTTTCCATGAGGATCAGGTAGCCGCTGTCGCCCAGCTTGATCTTCTTGACGATTTCGGTGAGGCCGTTCAGCGAGACGTCGATGTTGACCACGCCGCCGGGGCTGCCCAGCTGGTTGGTTACCGTGCGCACGGTGCTGACCAGCACGGCATCATCGGCGGCCCAGTAGTAGGCGCCGGTGCGGATGGTCTTGCCGGGGTTGGCCATCGCCAGTTGGTACCAAGGGCGCTGGCGCGGATCGTAATTGACGAACTTCTGCCCGGCCGGCCAGCCGACGTAGCCGCCGTCGGCGACCCCGTAGGACAGGTAGGCGTAAGCCGGGTGGGCGTCGGCCAGGCGGGTGAAGAAGTCGAGCACCTTGGCGTCTTGCTCGCCCAGGGTGTAGGACGGGTTGGCGCTGGTGTACTTGTTCAGCTCGCTGCCGGTGGCGGCAACCATTGGCTGCGCGGCCATGTAGTTGACGTTCTGGTCGATGCCCTGGAAGAAGATGTTCATCGCATTGCTGACCTGGCGAATCTCTCGGCTGCTGTTGTCGAGAAAATCATCGCGGGCCTCGCCGCGCAGGTTGACCACTACCAGGGTAGCCACGAGGACGATGGGCAAGCCGGCAATCACGGCAAACGCCCAAGTCAGTTTTTGTTTGATGTTCATCCACGCTCCCGGAGTATTTTTTTTATCGACGCATGAAACAGGCACTTCAGGGCATCGGCAGCGTGGGCGATTTATAGAGGTCAAATCCCTGTATTTATTGGCCGACGTCGCGTTTGGCGACGATTCGGTCGTGATTGGGCTAATACGGCATACCAAAACTGGGCAGGGCAGTGTGGTCTTAGCTACAGCAGGCTTTGCCGCTGGCCAGATCCTTGAGGATCGGGCAGTCGGGGCGGTCATCGCCGTGGCAATCGGCAACCAGTTGGCTGAGAGTGTCACGCAGGCTGACCAGCTCTTCGATGCGTGTGTTCAGCGCAGCGATGTGCTCGTTGGCCAGGGCTTTGACATCGGCGCTGGCGCGTTCACGGTCTTGCCACAGAGTCAGCAGCCTGGCGACTTCCTCCAGAGAAAAGCCAAGATCGCGTGAGCGCTTGATGAAGGCCAGGCTGTGCAGGTCCTGCTGTTGGTAGAGGCGATAGCCGCTGTCGCTGCGTTGCGCCGGTTTGAGCAGGCCGATCGACTCGTAATAACGGATCATCTTGCTGCTCAGCCCGCTGAGGCGGGCAGCCTGGCCGATATTCATGGTGCCTCCTGCTGGTCGTTGTCGGGTTTCCAGGTTTTCAGCCACAGCGCATTGCTCACCACGCTGACGCTCGACAGGGCCATGGCGGCGCCCGCCAGCACCGGGTTGAGCAGGCCAAACGCGGCCAACGGGATGCCGACGAGGTTGTAGATGAAGGCCCAGAACAGGTTCTGGCGGATCTTGGCGTAGGTCTTGCGACTGATTTCCAGGGCTGCCGGCACCAGCCGCGGGTCACCGCGCATCAGGGTAATGCCGGCGGCCTGCATGGCGACATCGGTGCCACCGCCCATGGCGATACCGATGTCGGCGGCGGCCAGGGCCGGGGCGTCATTGATACCGTCACCGACCATAGCCACCACGCCGTCGCGTTTGAGCACGGTCACGGTAGCGGCTTTGTCGGCCGGCAGTACTTCGGCGTAGACATCCTCGATGCCCAGCGCGTCGGCGACCACCTTGGCACTGCCGCGGTTGTCGCCGGTCAGCAGGTGGCTGCTGACGCCTCGCGCGCGCAGACTGCGCACGGCCTCTGCGGCACCGGGCTTGAGGCTGTCACCAAAGGCCAGCAGGCCGAGCACCTGCGGCTGCGGTGCCTGTTCGATCAGCCACGACAGGGTGCGGCCTTCGGCTTCCCAGGTCTGTGCTTTGCCTGCAAGCTCGCCGGGTTGCAGCTGGCTGTCTTCGAGCAAACGCCGGTTGCCGAGGGCCAACTGGCGTTGCTCGACCACGCCGGCGATGCCGCGCCCGGTCAGTGACTGGCTGTCGCTGACGGGCGGCACGTCCAGGCCATGTTCGCTGCAGGCGCCGAGCACCGCTTTGGCCAGCGGGTGCTCACTGCCCTGTTGCAGTGCCCCGGCCAGACGCAACAAGTGCGCTTCATTGGCAACGGCGGCCAGGCTGTGGACAATGCGCGGGCTGCCTGAGGTCAGCGTACCGGTCTTGTCGAACACCACGCGGTTGACGGCGTGGGCGCGCTCCAGCGCTTCGGCATCCTTGATCAGAATGCCGTGGCGGGCGGCCACGCCAGTGCCGGCCATGATCGCTGCAGGCGTCGCCAGGCCAAGCGCACATGGGCAGGCAATTACCAGCACGGCGACGGCGTTGATCAAGGCGGTTTCCAGCGGTGCGCCATACCACCACCAGCCGAGCAGGGTAATCAAAGCGATCACCAGCACTGCCGGGACGAACACCTGGCTGACCCGGTCGACCAGTTTCTGAATCGGCGCCTTGGCCGCCTGGGCATCCTCGACCAGGCGAATGATCCTCGCGAGTACCGTTTCGGTGCCGAGTGCCAGGGTGCGTACCAGCAATTGGCCTTCGCCATTGATGGCGCCGCCGGTGACCGGGTCGCCGGGGTGCTTGGGTACCGGCAGGCTCTCGCCGCTGATCAGCGCCTCGTCGGCGTGGCTGCTGCCTTCGATGACTTCGCCGTCGACCGGGAAGCGCTCGCCGGGTTTGACCCGGACCAGATCGTGCAGGCGCAGTTGGCTGATCGGCACATCCTCCTCACGCCCATCGAGCACGCGCAGGGCGCGCTCCGGGCGCAGCGCCTCGAGGGCGCGGATGGCGCTGGCGGTCTGGCGTTTGGCGCGGCTTTCGAGATATTTGCCGAGCAGCACCAGGGCGATGACCACTGCCGAGGCCTCGAAGTACAGGTGCGGCTCTACCCCTAGCGGAGCATTGGCCCATTGATACAGGCTCAGGCCGTAACCGGCACTGGTGCCGAGCGCAACCAGCAGGTCCATGTTGCCGGCGGCTGCGCGCACGGCTTTCCAGGCCGCTCTGTAAAAACGTGCGCCGAGGATGAACTGCACCGGCGTAGCCAAGGCAAACTGCGCCCACGCCGGCAGCATCCAGTGCACGCCGAACGGCTGCAGGAGCATCGGCAACACCAGTGGCAGCGCCAGCAGCACCGCAGCGGCCACGGCCAGGCGCTCATTGCGCAAATGGCGCTGGGCATCATCAGGGTCGGGCGCAGCAGCATCCGGCATGGATGCTTCGTAGCCGGCCTGACGTACAGCCTCGACCAACGCAGGCAGGGTTTGCGCTGGAGCTTCGACACGGGCAGTCTCGGTCGCCAGGTTGACGCTAACCTGCGCCGCGCCGGGCACCTTGCGCAGGGCGCGCTCGACACGCCCGGCGCAGCTGGCGCAGGTCATGCCGCTGATGGGCAGGTCAAAAACAGTGGATGCAGACATGGCTGGCCTCCTTGGACAGGCCTGCAGCATCAACCCTGCCACAGGGGCAAGGTCAATAGTCCAGGCTGGCTCGGGTCAGGTGCAGGCCGCTGTGGTCCATGGCGATGCGATACTTGTTGATCTGTCCGGCCTGCAGGGTCAGGCGCTGATTGTGCTGGTTCTCCAGGCCAGGGTTGCAACCGGGGGCTTGCCCCGGCAACAGGCGCAAGCGGATATCCACCGGGCCGGGCGGCAGGTTGAACGAGGTCGATTGTTCCTGGAACAGGCGACCGGACAGCTGGTCATTGAGGTACACGCCGATCTCGCAGGTGGTCGCCACCTCGAGCCGCTCGCGCGAAATAATCAGCACGCTGTAGTCCGAGTTGCCAGCGGCGCTGGCCGCAGGCACCACGGTCAAAGCGGCGAGCAAGCCGACAAGGCTCAGTGCTGGCCTGATCATGAACAATCTCCTGCTTCATAAACTGTCAAAGGCGCAGCTTGGCTGAGCCAGGCGCGGATTGCCAGTCCGGCCGAGGACGGCATAACTTGACCTTGACCCGATGGCAAGCTTGAAACTGTGGCAAACCCACGAAGGAGACTGACCAATGCAAGTTTTCAATGTACAAGGCATGACATGTGGCCACTGCGTCAAAGCAGTGACTGCGGCGGTACAGGGGCAGGATGCTACGGCCAAGGTAGAGGTGGATCTGGCTGCCAAGCAAGTGACCGTCGACAGCCAGTTGGCCAGCGAACAGATTCTTGCCGCCATTCGTGAGGAAGGCTACGAGGCGCAATCGGCCTGACGACGCTGGAGTGTCGCGGTGCCGGTGATCGAGCATGCTGCTGGATGTCACCGGTGCCGCTTCTGGGCAGGGAATTGTCACAAAGGTTTTCGCCAGAATCCGCCTTTGCAGTTAGACTTGGCAGCTTGCTTAGCCTGCTAATGGATTCCTGATGAACCTGCGTTACGTGCTGATTCTCGGCGCCTTGAGTGCGTTCGGGCCGCTGGCGATCGACTTTTACCTGCCAGCATTCCCGGCCATGGCTCAGGCCTTTCTGACCGACGAAAAACACATCCAGACTACCCTGGCCGCGTACTTCCTTGGCCTGTCGCTGGGCCAGTTGGCCTACGGCCCGGTAGCCGATCGCTTTGGTCGGCGCATCCCGCTGCTGTTCGGAGTGACCTTGTTCACCCTGGCCTCACTGGCCTGCGCTTATGCGCCCAATCTGGATACGTTGATTGTCGCGCGCTTCGTCCAGGCCTTGGGTGGCTGCGCGGGGATGGTGCTGTCACGGGCGATTGTCAGCGACAAGTGCGACCCGGTTGCCTCGGCCAAGGTCTTCTCGCAATTGATGCTGGTGATGGGCCTGGCGCCGATTCTTGCGCCAATGCTTGGCGGCGTATTGGTCAACCTGGCTGGCTGGCAGTCGATCTTCCTGGCCTTGAGCCTGTTCAGCGCAGGCTGCCTGCTGGCGATCAGCTTCGGCTTGCCCGAGAGCATGCCGGCGGATATGCCGCGCCAGCCGCTGTCAGGGGCGTTTCGCCAATACCTGCGGCTGTTTGCTGACCGAGTGTTTATCGGCCACGCGTTGACCGGCGGCACCGCCATTGCCGGCATGTTTGCCTACATCGCCGGCTCGCCGTTCGTGTTCATCAAGCTATATGGGGTACCGGCCGAGCATTATGGCTGGCTGTTCGGTGCCAACGCAGCGGGTTTCATTCTGATTGCACAGGTCAATGCACGGTTGTTGGCCAAGCGCGGCCCGGCAGTATTGCTGGGGCGAGCAGTGTGGTTGTACCTGGCGGCGGCGCTGACCCTGCTCGGCGTGGCGGCGTTGCGGCCGACGCAATTGTGGCCCCTGTTGTTGCCGTTGTTCGTGTGCATCGCCAGCCTGGGCTGCATCATCCCCAACGCCTCGGCGTTGGCCATGAGCGGTCAGGGCAACCGCGCAGGCAGCGCGTCGGCATTGATGGGCTGCCTGCAGTTCAGCGTTGCCGCTGGCTCGGCGGCGCTGGTCAGCTTGCTGCATGATGGCAGTGCGGTACCAATGGCCATGGTGATCAGCCTGTGCGGGGCTCTGGTGGTCAGTGTCGCGACGCTGACTCGGCGCTTGCAGGCCAGGCGTCAAGGCTGAACGAGTGAGGGGCCTGCAGGCGCTTCTGCAATGTTGCGACAAAGGCCCGCGCTTCACGCTCACTGCGAAAGCTCACCACGTGCTGGTCGAGCCGAACCTGCCAGGGGCAGTTGGGGTGACGTTCAGATGTACTGACGACGATCTTCATCGCATACCTCCACAGAACAGGTGCCGATTTAGTCTAGCGCTGCTGCCCCCAAGTGCCACCAATCCTTGAGTCGCTTCGGACTGACGGTCGCCTGTGGACCTTTCCCACAAGCCCTGTCTAGTTGTGCTGAGGCGCAACCACAGTGGATCCTTCGCTTTTGTTTGCCATATTTGCGGAAAGGCGCTGTCGGCAGCGTCTGAGGATATTTCTCTTTTCAGCTCGCGTTAAGGGCGCTTGTGGCTTTGGCTAGACAGGCTTGCGCCTGCTGGGTGGTTCTGGCCGGCCAGGTCTGCCCTGCTGGTGAATGCGTCGAGGGTCGCCCCACCCACCGCTTTGTCCGGTCTGTAGAGGAACCGGGAAGCGCTATCGCGGGACTTTGCCCGGCTTATACTGGCCCCAGCAGCCAGCGCCAGCGAGAGGGACTTCCCTGCCAGGGAATGCTATGCCAAGACCGTAAGCAGGTCAGCGCGCTGGCGTGTTTGGCCAATGGACCCAGACATGATTCAGCAGGGAGTTACCTTATGAAAGCAGTCAGCAGTATCAGCCAGATCGCCAGCCTGATGGCCGACCCCAAGCGCAGCGCCATGTTGTGGGCGTTGATCGATGGCACGCCCCGCCCCGCCGACGAGCTGGCGGTGATGACCGGCGTGAGTTCGTCTTCAGCGTGTGCGCATTTGTCCCTGCTCTCCTCGGCAGGCTTGCTGCGGCTGGAAGCCCGTGGCCGCAAACGCTATTTCCGTCTGGCGACGCCTGCTGTGGGGGCGGCGGTCGAGGCGTTGGCCAGCCTGCATCTGAATGATTTGCGCCCGCGGGTAACCCAGGTCAAACCGCTGCAGGTGCCACTGTCGATGCGCCGTGCGCGCCTGTGCAATGGGCATATGGGCGGTGAGCTGGCGGCTGAATTGCTGCAACGAATGGTCACTGCCGGCTGGCTGGAGGGGTACGACGGTGAGCTGCGGGTGAGTTTTGCAGGTCGCACGCAGTTGGCCAATGTCGGCGTGTACATCGAGGCCTTGGCACAGCGGCCACTGAGCAACTGTGTGATCTGTCACTGCAATGAGTGGAGCGATCAGGGGCCGCATCTGGGCGGAAGCCTGGGGCAGGCCTTGCTGACGTTGTTCCTGCAGTCGGGCTGGCTGCAGGAACAGGACGGTGCGCGCGGGCTGCAGATATCACCGCTGGGTATCCAGCAGATCAATCGTATCGCTCGCGCAGAGCCGTCCTTGCTGGTGGGTTGAGCTGCCGGCAACCGTTGCCGGTCAGGCCAGGCGAGCGTCCAGGCTGTTCTGCGCCAGGCGCCGAGCTTGATCCTCGGTCATGCCCAAATGGGTGTGTAGCGCGTAGAAGTTCTCGGTGACATAACCGCCGAAGTAGGCCGGGTCGTCGGAGTTGACCGTGACTTTGACGCCACGCTCAAGCATCTCGAGGATGTTGTGCTGGCCCATGTGTTCGAATACGCAGAGTTTGGTATTGGATAGCGGGCACACCGTCAGCGGGATCTGCTCATCAATGATGCGCTGCATCAGCCGCTCATCTTCGATGGCGCGTACGCCGTGGTCGATGCGCTTGATCTTGAGCAGGTCGAGGGCTTCCCATATGTACTCGGGCGGGCCTTCTTCGCCGGCGTGGGCTACTGCGTCAAAGCCTTCGCTGCGGGCGCGCTCGAATACGCGCTGGAACTTGCTCGGCGGATGGCCTTTCTCCGAGCTGTCCAGACCGACGGCAATGAACGCATCGCGGAACGGCAGCGCCTGGTCGAGGGTTTTTTGCGCTTCTTCTTCGCTGAGGTGGCGCAGGAAGCTGAGGATCAGCCCGCTGCTGATGCCCAGTTGCTCACGGCCATCCTTCAGTGCTTTGCTCAGGCCGGCCATGACCACTTCGAAGGGGATGCCCCGGTCAGTGTGGGTCTGCGGGTCGAAGAACGGTTCGGTGTGAATAACGTTCTGCGCCTTGCAGCGTTGCAGGTAGGCCCAGGTCAGGTCGTAGAAGTCCTGCTCGGTACGCAGGACATCGGCGCCCTGGTAATAGAGGTCGAGAAACTCCTGCAGGTTGTTGAAGGCATAGGCGCCGCGCAGGGTTTCTACATCCGCCCAGGGCAGGGCGATCTTGTTGCGTTCGGCCAGGGCGAACAGCAGCTCGGGCTCGAGCGAGCCTTCCAGGTGCATGTGCAGTTCCGCCTTGGGCAAGGCGTTCAGCCAGTCGTACATGTGTGTGATCTCGATCAGGAACGGTTGTCGCCATTCTACAGGGCCAGGCCGGGCAATGCGCCCGGCCTGGCCTGCGCATATCAACCGGCGATCAGTTGCGCTGCGGCCTGGCGGTGGTCGGCGATCAGGCCTTTGACGTCAAGGCCTTCGATCTGGCCGTCAATCACGCGCCATTTGCCGCCGATCATGACCCGGTCGGCACGGTCGGCGCCGCACAGCAGCAGTGCCGACAACGGATCATGGCTGCCCGAGAAGCGCAGCTCGTCGAGCTTGAACAGGGCCAGGTCAGCCTGTTTGCCAACCGCCAGCTGGCCAATGTCGCTGCGCCCCAGCAAGTGCGCCGAGCCACGGGTGGCCCAGCCCAGGGCGCGTTCCGGGGTGATCTGTTCGGCGCCATAGCGCAGCCGTTGCAGATACAGCGCCTGACGCGCTTCGAGGATCATGTTCGAGGCATCGTTGGAGGCCGAGCCATCGACGCCGAGGCCAACCGTGGCGCCGGCAGCTTCCAGATCCACCGTGGGTGCAATCCCCGAAGCAAGACGCATGTTCGAGCTTGGGCAATGGCAGATGCCGGTACCGGCAGCGCCGAGGCGGGCGATTTCGTCGGGGTTGAAGTGGATGCCGTGGGCCAGCCAGGTGCGCGGGCCCAGCCAGCCGACGCTGTCCAGGTAATCCACTGTACGCAGGCCAAAGCGCTGCAGGCAGAACTCCTCTTCATCAAGGGTTTCGGCCAGGTGGGTGTGCAGGCGCACGTCCAGCTCTGCGGCCAATTCGGCACTGGCGCGCATGATTTCCGGGGTTACCGAGAAGGGTGAGCAGGGCGCCAGGGCGATCTGGATCTGCGCGCCTTCGCCACGCTCGTGGTAGCTGTGGATAAGTCGCTGGCTGTCGGCCAGGATCACCTCGCCCTGTTGCACGGTCTGCTGCGGCGGCAGGCCGCCGTCGTCTTCGCCCAGGCTCATCGAGCCGCGGGTCAGCATGGCGCGCATGCCCAGCCCGCGGACTGCTTCGACCTGTACATCAATGGCGTTGTCCAGGCCCTGCGGGAACAGGTAGTGGTGGTCGGCGGCGGTGGTGCAGCCCGACAGCAACAGCTCGGCCAAGGCCACTTTACTGGCCAGCTCGAGCTTGGCCGGAGTCAGGCGTGCCCAGACCGGATATAAAGTCTTCAGCCAGGGGAACAGCGGCTGATTGACCACCGGCGCCCAGGCGCGGGTCAGGGTTTGATAGAAGTGATGATGGGTGTTGATCAGACCAGGCAGGATCACGTGCTCACGGGCGTCGAACACCTGTGAGCAGGGGATGCTAGGGCTTTCGCCCAGGGCCAGCAGTTGCACGATTTTGCCGTCTTCGATAACCAGCCCGCCGCGCGCGTCGCTGTCGTTGGCGGTGAAGATGGCAAGGGGGGATTTCAACCAGGTACGGGTCGCAGGCATGGTGCCGGCTCCTCTGAAAGTGGGTTCAGGTAAGCCAGCTCAGTTTTGCCCTGTCTGCTGATCCAGGTTCGCCGCGGGGGCGAGGCGTCGAGTCTACTGCCTCGCCCTGCAGCTTTCAATTCACCAGACCAATGGCTCGCCCTTGTAATTGATGAAGCGCAGGCCGCCATTGCCGCTGTGCGCCTTGATCTGCTTGAGCATGCCGCTGGTACTGGTGAACACGTCGATTTCAGCGTTTTCTCCGCCCATTGCAGTTTTCACCCAGCCCGGGTGCATGGCCAGCACGGCGAGGTCGGGGCGCTGCAGTTCGCCGACGTAGCTGTTGATCATCGAGTTCAAGGCGGCCTTGCTGGCCTTGTACAACGGAATCTCGCCGCCATCAGGGATGCTCACGCTACCCAGTACCGAACTCATGAAAGCCAGCACGCCGCTGCCTTCGCGCAGTTGCCCGGCCAGGCGGCGGGCGATGCGGATCGGCGCCACGGCATTGGTCATGAACAAGGCGCCGATCTGCTCTTGGCTGACCGCTTCCAGATCCTGCGGCAGCGGTCCCATGACGCCAGCGTTGACGAACAGCAGATCCAGCGTCTCGCCGTGCAGGCGCTGCTTGAGGCTGTCGAGTTGAGCGGTGTTGTTGATCTCGAGGGTTTCGATGTGCACGCCGACAATGCTGCCCAGGTCGCCCGGGTTGGCCTTGTCGCGAACGGTGGCGATTACCTTCCAGCCATCTTCGTGCAGGCGCTGCACCAGGCCAAGGCCCAGGCCTCGTGAGGCGCCAATGATCAGGGCGGTCTTGGTTGCGGTCATTTCTGTACTCCTTCAGAGGTAGCGCATGCCGGGCAGCCATCACCAGAGCTGCCAGCGTAGTCGCTGCAGTTTGCCAGCGTGTGGTAGCCGATGCACGGTTGTGCAAAAAATGATCAGCAGGCTACGGGCCTTGCGCCGTCAGGGCCGGAGCCAGTGGCTAACGGTTTATCCACAGGCTGCTCCACAGTATTTGTGCGCAAGCGGGCGGGCCAGGTTTTGCCTGCCGGCGGCCGAATTGTCATTGCAGGCTGGGGATAACTTACTGTAATGCGGAGCTTTTCAGCGCTGTCACGAAACTGTGATCAAAATATGATCAATGCTCTGCGCGCCTTGTAATTCGGGGCCTGGGTCGGACTGCCCCAAGCTTATCCACAGGCAGGCGCACAGTAGTTGTGAGTAATGTTTCAGCGGTTTTATCCATGACTTACGCGCTGAGGACAATTCTGCCGCGGCTCAGGTCGGCAAGTTGCTGCTGCAGTGCCGGCAGATGGCTGGGCCCGATAGCCAGCCGCAGATCTACACCATTGGCAGTGAACTGTTCATCCAGAACCAGCCCGTCAACGTCAGCCAGACGCAGTTTGACCAAGGCCAATTCGCTGAAACTGCAGCTGCAGGTGTATTCGCTGCGCTGCACCAACAGACGCTTGGGCGCCTGTTGCAGGCATTTGTTGGCGCCGCCGCCATAGGCCCGGGCGAGGCCGCCGGTGCCTAACTGGATACCGCCGTACCAGCGGATCACCAGTACCACCACCTGATCGCAGTCCTGCGCCTCGATCGCGGCGAGGATCGGCCGGCCGGCGGTGCCGCCGGGTTCGCCGTCGTCATTGCTGCGGTATTGCCCGCCGATTTTCCAGGCCCAGCAGTTGTGGGTGGCGGCGAGGTCGCTGTGGCGCTCGATGAAACTCTGCGCTTCGGCAGGGCTGTTGATCGGGCCGGCGAGGGTGATGAAGCGGCTCTTGCGGATCTCTTCGCGAAACTCGCAGAGGTCGAGCAGGGTAGATGGCATAAGTCCGGGTCAGGCGGGCAGTTGGATGCCGCAACCTTTGAGAATGATGTGGATAAGATTGTTGCTGGCGTCTTCCATGTCCTGCTTGGTCAGGCGGCTGCGGCCGGTAACCTGGCAGATCTGAGTGGAAAAGTCGGCGTAGTGCTGGGTGCTGCCCCAGAGCAGGAAGATCAAGTGCACCGGGTCGACCGGGTCCATCTTGCCGGCGTCGATCCAGGCCTGGAACACAGCGGCACGGCCGCGGAACCACTCACGGTAATCGGCGCTGAAGTATTCGGTCAGACACTGACCACCGCTGATCACTTCCATGGCGAAGATCCGTGAGGCCTGCGGGTTGCGCCGCGAGAACTCCATCTTGGTGCGCAGGTACTGGCTCAGCGCCTGGCCTGGGTCATCATCAACGCTCAGGGCGTTGAAGGTGCTGTCCCACAGCTCGATGATGTTGCTCAGCACGGCGATATACAGGCCGAGCTTGTTGGTGAAGTAGTAGTGCAGGTTGGCCTTGGGCAAGCCGGCCTTGAGTGCGATGGTATTCATGCTGGTGCCCTTGAAACCGTGGCGGGCAAACTCGTCTTCGGCGGCCTGGATGATCGCCTGCTCGTTCTTTTGGCGAATGCGGCCGGCGGGCTTGCCCGAGGCGGAGAGGCGATGCGCTGGGACTTCTAGGGTCATGGACGGTTCCGAACGGGCTGAGGCAACGGGATTGTCCGACAGATTACCTGCCTGTGCCGAAGTGACAAGCCTTTAGCGTGTGGCAGCAAGGCTTTCAAGGAAGCTTTCCAGTACCAGGTTTGGCCGCCGGCCTTTGCGTGTCACCCAGTTCAGGCTCAGGTCGTAATGGCGCTGCGCAGGTTTCAGGGCCCGCAGGCGGCCTTGTTGCACCCAGGTGCTGGCGTAATGATCGGGCAGGTAGCCGATGTAACGCCCGGTCAGGATCAAGAACGCCATGCCCTCGCGGTCGGACGCGCTCGCCGTGCAGTGCAGCGCCTGATAGTGCGCCTGGATTTCACCGGGCAGGCGGAAGGTCGGCGCGATCGCATCCTGGCTGTTGAGCCGCTCGTCGTCGATCTTGTGGTCGTCGGCATAGAACAGCGGGTGGCCAACGGCGCAGTAGAGCAACGACCGCTCGCTGTACAGCGGCTGGTACTCCAGGCCCGACAGCGGGCTGGCCTGCGGCACCACGCCAACATGCAGGCTGCCATCGAGCACGCCTTGCTCGACTTGACTGGGGGCGATCATGCGGATCTGGATGTGCACGTCCGGGCCGCGGTCCTTGAGCTCGGCCAGGGCATGGGTGATGCGCATGTGCGGCAGTGTCACCAGGTTGTCGGTCAGGCCGATATTAAGCTCGCCGCGCAGGTGTTGGTGCAAGCCGTTGACCTCGGTGCGAAAGGTCTCGATGGCGCTCAGCAGTTGCAGGGCCGAGTGGTATACGTCGCGGCCTTCCTCGGTCAGCGAAAAACCGGCGCGGCCGCGTTGGCACAGGCGCAGGCCGAGGCGCTGCTCAAGGTCGCTCATTTGCTGGCTGATCGCCGAACGGCCGATGCCCAACACGTTCTCCGCTGCCGAAAAACCGCCGCACTCGACCACACTGCGGTAAATCTTGAGCAGGCGGATGTCGAAGTCGCTGACTTGCGCAAGTGGATCGGGGCGTCGGCTCATTAGTTTAGTCCACTGCTAACTGAAGATTTGAAAAGTAGGCTTTTCCAGACTTTATCGCCGTGCCAATTTAGCTGCAACAACATCCATCGTTGCCTATTCGTTTGCCGAGGAACCGCCCGATGAACATGCCCGAAACCGCGCCTTCCGGTATCGCTAGCCAGCTCAAGCTGGACGCGCACTGGATGCCGTACACCGCCAACCGTAATTTCCAGCGCGATCCGCGCCTGATCGTTGCCGCCGATGGCAACTATCTGGTCGACGACAAGGGCCGGCGCATCTTCGATGCCCTGTCTGGGCTGTGGACTTGCGGTGCCGGGCATACCCGCAAGGAAATCAGCGAAGCGGTCGCGCGCCAGGTTGGCGTGCTCGACTATTCGCCGGCATTCCAGTACGGCCATCCGCTGTCGTTCCAGCTGGCTGAAAAGATTACCCAGTTGACTCCGGGTGATCTGAATCACGTGTTCTTCACCAACTCCGGTTCCGAGTGCGCCGATACCGCGCTGAAAATGGTACGTGCCTACTGGCGCCTGAAAGGCCAGGCGACCAAGACCAAGATGATCGGTCGCGCCCGTGGCTATCATGGGGTGAACATCGCCGGTACCAGCCTGGGCGGCGTCAACGGCAACCGCAAGATGTTCGGCCAGCTGCTCGATGTCGACCACTTGCCGCACACCGTGCTGCCGGTCAACGCCTTCACCAAGGGCTTGCCGGAAGAGGGCGGGATCGCCCTGGCCGACGAGATGCTCAAGTTGATCGAGCTGCACGATGCCTCCAATATCGCTGCGGTGATCGTCGAGCCGCTGGCTGGCTCGGCGGGTGTATTGCCGCCGCCGAAGGGTTACCTCAAGCGCCTGCGTGAAATCTGCACCCAGCACAATATTCTGCTGATCTTCGACGAAGTGATCACCGGTTTCGGCCGCATGGGCGCCATGACCGGTGCCGAAGCGTTCGGCGTCACCCCGGACTTGATGTGCATCGCCAAGCAGGTCACCAACGGCGCCATCCCTCTCGGCGCAGTGGTTGCCAGCAGCGAGATCTACCGCACCTTCATGAATCAGCCGACGCCTGAGTACGCTGTGGAATTCCCTCACGGCTACACCTACTCGGCGCACCCGGTGGCGTGCGCTGCCGGCATTGCGGCGCTGGACCTGCTGCAGAAAGAGAACCTGGTGCAGTCAGCCGCCGAGCTGGCGCCGCACTTCGAGAATCTGCTGCATGGCGTCAAAGGCACCAAGAATATCGTCGACATCCGTAACTACGGCCTGGCCGGCGCGATCCAGATCGCGGCACGTGACGGCGATGCCATCGTGCGTCCTTACGAAGTGGCGATGAAGCTGTGGCAAAAAGGCTTCTACGTGCGCTACGGCGGCGACACCCTGCAGTTCGGCCCGACCTTCAACACCCAGCCGCAGGAGCTCGACCGCCTGTTCGACGCGGTGGGCGAGACCCTCAACCAGATCGATTGATCTGTCTGATTTTGACGGCAGGCGTGCACCGGCGCGCCTGATCCTTCCTTCCTGTTTCTGGAGTTATGCATGAGCATTGTTCAGCACCTGATCAACGGCGAACTGGTTTCCAAGGGCGAACGCACCGCCGATGTCTTCAACCCGTCTACCGGTCAGGCCGTACGCAAGGTCGAACTGGCCAGCCGTGCCACCGTGCAAGAGGCGATCGATTCGGCCAAGGCGGCCTTCCCGGCCTGGCGCAACACCCCGCCGGCCAAGCGCGCCCAGGTGATGTTCCGCTTCAAGCAGTTGCTTGAGCAGAACGAAGCGAAGATCTCGCAGATGATCAGCGAAGAGCATGGCAAGACCCTGGAAGACGCTGCCGGCGAACTCAAGCGTGGTATCGAGAACGTCGAGTTCGCTTGTGCCGCCCCGGAAGTGCTCAAAGGCGAGTACAGCCGCAACGTCGGCCCGAACATCGATGCCTGGTCGGACTTCCAGCCATTGGGCGTGGTTGCCGGTATCACTCCGTTCAACTTCCCGGCCATGGTCCCGCTGTGGATGTACCCGCTGGCGATCGCCTGTGGCAACGCGTTCATCCTCAAGCCGTCCGAGCGTGATCCAAGCTCGACGCTGTATATCGCCCAGCTGCTGCTCGAAGCTGGCCTGCCCAAGGGCATCCTCAACGTGGTGCATGGTGACAAGGAAGCGGTCGATGCGCTGATCGAAGCGCCAGAGGTGAAAGCCCTGAGTTTTGTTGGCTCGACGCCAATTGCCGAATACATCTATGCCGAAGGCACCAAGCGCGGCAAACGTGTACAGGCTCTGGGCGGCGCCAAGAACCACGCGGTGGTGATGCCGGATGCCGACCTGGATAACGCGGTCAGCGCGCTGATGGGGGCGGCGTATGGTTCTTGCGGCGAGCGCTGCATGGCCATTTCCGTCGCAGTATGCGTGGGTGACCAGGCAGCCGATGCGCTGATCGCCAAGCTTGAACCGCAGATCCGCGCGCTGAAGATCGGCGCTGGCACTTCCTGTGGTCTGGACATGGGGCCGCTGGTAACTGCTGCGGCGCGCGACAAGGTACTTGGCTATATAGATGACGGCGTTGCCTCGGGTGCCAAACTGGTGGTCGATGGTCGTGACCTGCGTGTTGCAGGCTGCGAGGATGGCTACTTTGTCGGCGGCACGCTGTTCGACAATGTCTCGCCAGAAATGCGCATCTATAAAGAAGAGATCTTCGGCCCGGTGCTGTGTGTGGTGCGCGTCGACAGCCTGGAGCAGGCCATGCAGTTGATCAACGATCACGAGTATGGCAACGGCACCTGCATCTTTACCCGTGACGGCGAAGCGGCTCGGCTGTTCTGCGACGAGATCGAAGTGGGCATGGTCGGTGTCAACGTGCCGCTGCCGGTACCTGTTGCATATCACAGCTTCGGCGGCTGGAAGCGTTCGCTGTTTGGCGACCTGCATGCCTATGGCCCCGACGGCGTGCGCTTCTATACCCGTCGTAAAGCCATTACTCAGCGCTGGCCGCAGCGCAAGAGCCATGAAGCATCGCAGTTTGCCTTCCCTAGCTTGTAACTGGGGCAGGGTATGAGCGGGGAGGCCTTTGGGCCTCCCCGTTTTGTTTGTGCTTTGTGAGCCCGAAGGGCCGCTTTTGCTTAATGTTATGCAATTATGAAATAACGGTTGACGGGTTTCTGTAAGCGCTTATAATGCGCCCCACTTCCAGCGTAGTTGGAACGGAAAACTCCTTGAGATTCAATGAGTTAGAAGTTTCAGAGATGCTTCAAGGGCTTCGATCGAAAGATCGTCAGCGGTGAAAAAGGCAGTTGACAGCAGGTTGTAATGCTGTAGAATTCGCCTCCCGCTACGAGAGATCGCAAGCGAGTCAAGTGTTTGAAGTTGAACGAGTTTCTCGCAAAATACTTCGAAATAAACGCTTGACAGACACAGAGGAAAGCGTAGAATGCGCGCCTCGGTTGAGACGAAGCGCTCAACCAACCGCTCTTTAACAAATTGAATCAAGCAATTCGTGTGGGTGCTTGTGAGTACGGTTTGATAGTCGCCAAGATTATCAGCATCACAAGTGGCCACATGAGAAATCATAGTGGTCATTTGAGATTGCTGAGCCAAGTTTAGGGTTTCTTAAAAACCCAAGCAGTATTGAACTGAAGAGTTTGATCATGGCTCAGATTGAACGCTGGCGGCAGGCCTAACACATGCAAGTCGAGCGGATGAGAAGAGCTTGCTCTTCGATTCAGCGGCGGACGGGTGAGTAATGCCTAGGAATCTGCCTGGTAGTGGGGGACAACGTTTCGAAAGGAACGCTAATACCGCATACGTCCTACGGGAGAAAGCAGGGGACCTTCGGGCCTTGCGCTATCAGATGAGCCTAGGTCGGATTAGCTAGTTGGTGAGGTAATGGCTCACCAAGGCGACGATCCGTAACTGGTCTGAGAGGATGATCAGTCACACTGGAACTGAGACACGGTCCAGACTCCTACGGGAGGCAGCAGTGGGGAATATTGGACAATGGGCGAAAGCCTGATCCAGCCATGCCGCGTGTGTGAAGAAGGTCTTCGGATTGTAAAGCACTTTAAGTTGGGAGGAAGGGCAGTAAGCGAATACCTTGCTGTTTTGACGTTACCGACAGAATAAGCACCGGCTAACTCTGTGCCAGCAGCCGCGGTAATACAGAGGGTGCAAGCGTTAATCGGAATTACTGGGCGTAAAGCGCGCGTAGGTGGTTTGTTAAGTTGGATGTGAAAGCCCCGGGCTCAACCTGGGAACTGCATCCAAAACTGGCAAGCTAGAGTACAGTAGAGGGTGGTGGAATTTCCTGTGTAGCGGTGAAATGCGTAGATATAGGAAGGAACACCAGTGGCGAAGGCGACCACCTGGACTGATACTGACACTGAGGTGCGAAAGCGTGGGGAGCAAACAGGATTAGATACCCTGGTAGTCCACGCCGTAAACGATGTCAACTAGCCGTTGGAATCCTTGAGATTTTAGTGGCGCAGCTAACGCATTAAGTTGACCGCCTGGGGAGTACGGCCGCAAGGTTAAAACTCAAATGAATTGACGGGGGCCCGCACAAGCGGTGGAGCATGTGGTTTAATTCGAAGCAACGCGAAGAACCTTACCAGGCCTTGACATGCAGAGAACTTTCCAGAGATGGATTGGTGCCTTCGGGAACTCTGACACAGGTGCTGCATGGCTGTCGTCAGCTCGTGTCGTGAGATGTTGGGTTAAGTCCCGTAACGAGCGCAACCCTTGTCCTTAGTTACCAGCACGTTATGGTGGGCACTCTAAGGAGACTGCCGGTGACAAACCGGAGGAAGGTGGGGATGACGTCAAGTCATCATGGCCCTTACGGCCTGGGCTACACACGTGCTACAATGGTCGGTACAGAGGGTCGCCAAGCCGCGAGGTGGAGCTAATCTCACAAAACCGATCGTAGTCCGGATCGCAGTCTGCAACTCGACTGCGTGAAGTCGGAATCGCTAGTAATCGCGAATCAGAATGTCGCGGTGAATACGTTCCCGGGCCTTGTACACACCGCCCGTCACACCATGGGAGTGGGTTGCACCAGAAGTAGCTAGTCTAACCTTCGGGAGGACGGTTACCACGGTGTGATTCATGACTGGGGTGAAGTCGTAACAAGGTAGCCGTAGGGGAACCTGCGGCTGGATCACCTCCTTAATCGAAGACATCAGCCTGCTGATGAGCTCCCACACGAATTGCTTGATTCACTTGTATAAAGACGATGCTGTAACGTGACCCTGTTATAGGTCTGTAGCTCAGTTGGTTAGAGCGCACCCCTGATAAGGGTGAGGTCGGCAGTTCAAATCTGCCCAGACCTACCATTGCAGATACACGGGGCCATAGCTCAGCTGGGAGAGCGCCTGCCTTGCACGCAGGAGGTCAGCGGTTCGATCCCGCTTGGCTCCACCATTTTGCTTCATGCTTCACAGCTTGTCAGAACTTAGAAATGAACATTCGGTGATGAATGTTGATTTCTGACTTTTGTCAGATCGTTCTTTAAAAATTCGGATATGTGATAGAAATAGACTGACATGCACTTTCACTGGTGTGTGATCAGGCTAAGGTAAAATTTGTGAATGCTCGAAAGGGCAGTACGAATTTTCGGCGAATGTCGTCTTCACAGTATAACCAGATTGCTTGGGGTTATATGGTCAAGTGAAGAAGCGCATACGGTGGATGCCTTGGCAGTCAGAGGCGATGAAAGACGTGGTAGCCTGCGATAAGCTTTGGGGAGTCGGCAAACAGACTGTGATCCAGAGATCTCTGAATGGGGGAACCCACTCAGCATAAGCTGAGTATCTTGTACTGAATACATAGGTGCAAGAGGCGAACCAGGGGAACTGAAACATCTAAGTACCCTGAGGAAAAGAAATCAACCGAGATTCCCTTAGTAGTGGCGAGCGAACGGGGACCAGCCCTTAAGTTGGTTTGAGATTAGTGGAACGCTCTGGAAAGTGCGGCCGTAGTGGGTGATAGCCCCGTACACGAAAATCTCTTGTCAATGAAATCGAGTAGGACGGAGCACGAGAAACTTTGTCTGAACATGGGGGGACCATCCTCCAAGGCTAAATACTACTGACTGACCGATAGTGAACCAGTACCGTGAGGGAAAGGCGAAAAGAACCCCGGAGAGGGGAGTGAAATAGATCCTGAAACCGTATGCGTACAAGCAGTGGGAGCCTACTTTGTTAGGTGACTGCGTACCTTTTGTATAATGGGTCAGCGACTTATATTCAGTGGCGAGCTTAACCGAATAGGGGAGGCGTAGCGAAAGCGAGTCTTAATAGGGCGTTTAGTCGCTGGGTATAGACCCGAAACCGGGCGATCTATCCATGGGCAGGTTGAAGGTTGGGTAACACTAACTGGAGGACCGAACCGACTACCGTTGAAAAGTTAGCGGATGACCTGTGGATCGGAGTGAAAGGCTAATCAAGCTCGGAGATAGCTGGTTCTCCTCGAAAGCTATTTAGGTAGCGCCTCATGTATCACTGTAGGGGGTAGAGCACTGTTTCGGCTAGGGGGTCATCCCGACTTACCAAACCGATGCAAACTCCGAATACCTACAAGTGCCGAGCATGGGAGACACACGGCGGGTGCTAACGTCCGTCGTGAAAAGGGAAACAACCCAGACCGTCAGCTAAGGTCCCAAAGTCATGGTTAAGTGGGAAACGATGTGGGAAGGCTTAGACAGCTAGGAGGTTGGCTTAGAAGCAGCCACCCTTTAAAGAAAGCGTAATAGCTCACTAGTCGAGTCGGCCTGCGCGGAAGATGTAACGGGGCTCAAACCATGCACCGAAGCTACGGGTATCACCTTCTGGTGATGCGGTAGAGGAGCGTTCTGTAAGCCTGTGAAGGTGAGTTGAGAAGCTTGCTGGAGGTATCAGAAGTGCGAATGCTGACATGAGTAACGACAATGCGAGTGAAAAACTTGCACGCCGAAAGACCAAGGTTTCCTGCGCAACGTTAATCGACGCAGGGTTAGTCGGTCCCTAAGGCGAGGCTGAAAAGCGTAGTCGATGGAAAACAGGTTAATATTCCTGTACTTCCGATTGTTGCGATGGAGGGACGGAGAAGGCTAGGCCAGCTTGGCGTTGGTAGTCCAAGTTTAAGGTGGTAGGCTGGGATCTTAGGCAAATCCGGGATCCCAAGGCCGAGAGCTGATGACGAGTTGCCTTTAGGCGACGAAGTGGTTGATGCCATGCTTCCAAGAAAAGCTCCTAAGCTTCAGACAATCGGGAACCGTACCCCAAACCGACACAGGTGGTTAGGTAGAGAATACCAAGGCGCTTGAGAGAACTCGGGTGAAGGAACTAGGCAAAATGGCACCGTAACTTCGGGAGAAGGTGCGCCGGCGAAGGTGAAGGGTTTACCCCGTAAGCTTTTGCCGGTCGAAGATACCAGGCCGCTGCGACTGTTTATTAAAAACACAGCACTCTGCAAACACGAAAGTGGACGTATAGGGTGTGACGCCTGCCCGGTGCCGGAAGGTTAATTGATGGGGTTAGCGCAAGCGAAGCTCTTGATCGAAGCCCCGGTAAACGGCGGCCGTAACTATAACGGTCCTAAGGTAGCGAAATTCCTTGTCGGGTAAGTTCCGACCTGCACGAATGGCGTAACGATGGCGGCGCTGTCTCCACCCGAGACTCAGTGAAATTGAAATCGCTGTGAAGATGCAGTGTATCCGCGGCTAGACGGAAAGACCCCGTGAACCTTTACTATAGCTTTGCACTGGACTTTGAATTTGCTTGTGTAGGATAGGTGGGAGGCTTTGAAGTGGGGACGCCAGTTCTCATGGAGCCATCCTTGAAATACCACCCTGGCAACTTTGAGGTTCTAACTCAGGTCCGTTATCCGGATCGAGGACAGTGTATGGTGGGTAGTTTGACTGGGGCGGTCTCCTCCCAAAGAGTAACGGAGGAGTACGAAGGTGCGCTCAGACCGGTCGGAAATCGGTCGTAGAGTATAAAGGCAAAAGCGCGCTTGACTGCGAGACCCACACGTCGAGCAGGTACGAAAGTAGGTCTTAGTGATCCGGTGGTTCTGTATGGAAGGGCCATCGCTCAACGGATAAAAGGTACTCCGGGGATAACAGGCTGATACCGCCCAAGAGTTCATATCGACGGCGGTGTTTGGCACCTCGATGTCGGCTCATCACATCCTGGGGCTGAAGCCGGTCCCAAGGGTATGGCTGTTCGCCATTTAAAGTGGTACGCGAGCTGGGTTTAGAACGTCGTGAGACAGTTCGGTCCCTATCTGCCGTGGACGTTTGAGATTTGAGAGGGGCTGCTCCTAGTACGAGAGGACCGGAGTGGACGAACCTCTGGTGTTCCGGTTGTCACGCCAGTGGCATTGCCGGGTAGCTATGTTCGGAAGAGATAACCGCTGAAAGCATCTAAGCGGGAAACTTGCCTCAAGATGAGATCTCACTGGGATCTAGAATCCCCTGAAGGGCCGTCGAAGACTACGACGTTGATAGGTTGGGTGTGTAAGCGCTGTGAGGCGTTGAGCTAACCAATACTAATTGCCCGTGAGGCTTGACCATATAACACCCAAGCAATTTGCTCATGCAGATTGCGGTGGTGAAGACGAAACGCTGAAGATTCGTACACAAACATCACATATCCGAATTTGCTGGGCCGTTCATCTGGACGTTCTGGCTACAGAATTTCTTGACGACAATAGAGCATTGGAACCACCTGATCCCATCCCGAACTCAGTAGTGAAACGATGCATCGCCGATGGTAGTGTGGGGTCTCCCCATGTGAGAGTAGGTCATCGTCAAGATTCATTTCGCAAAACCCCTATCTGCGCGAGCAGGTAGGGGTTTTGTCTTTTCCGGGATCCATAAAATCCAGAGCTGCAGCGCAGCCTAAAATTGTCGCTCCAGCTACCATTCCCGGCACTTTTTACCCCATCCAGCGCTCATAACGAAGTGCCAGTATGCTTATGTCTCGCATCAGGGCGGCCACGCGTCTCCCACAATGCGAGCCAGAACACTAGAATAGAGCCCACGCTTCCACTCAGACGCCCATATGCCCAACCCTGCCGACCCCGAAGTGCTGGCCAATCTGCCGCTGGACGACCTCATCGCCTGCCATGAGTGTGACCTGCTGCTGCGCAAGCCGCCCCTGCAGCACAATGAGAAGGCGCTGTGCCCACGTTGCGGCTACGAGCTGTACGCTCACCGCCATAACGTGGTCAATCGCAGCCTGGCGTTGGTGCTGGCTGCGCTGCTGCTTTATATACCCGCCAACTTCTTGCCGATCATGCAGCTGCACCTGCTCGGGCAGACCTCCGACGATACCGTCTGGAGCGGTGTGCTTGGCTTGTACAACTCACAAATGCACCTGATCGCCGTGGTGGTGTTTCTCTGCAGCATGGCCATCCCCTTGCTCAAGCTGCTGTGTCAACTGGCAGTACTGCTGAGCATCCGTCTGGACATCGGGCGCAGCTACGGCTTGCTGATCTACCGGGTGTATCACCACCTGCGCGAGTGGGGCATGCTCGAGGTGTACTTCATGGGCGTGCTGGTGGCCATGGTCAAGCTGCTCGACCTTGCCCAACTGAATATCGGTATTGGCCTGTTCTGCTTCATCAGCCTGCTGCTGGTGCAAGTCTGGTTGGAAGTGGTGATGTCGCCGCATCAGATCTGGGTGGCGTTGTCCGGGGAGGATCTGCATGCGGGCGATTGATGCCGGGATTCTGGTGTGCAATGAATGCCACGAGCTGAACCGTCAGGAAGGCGATGACGCCGGGCAGACCTGTATCCGCTGCGGTGCCATCGTCCACCCTCGACGGCCTAACAGCATCGTGCGCACCTGGGCACTGCTAATCACTGCGTTCATCCTGTATATCCCAGCGAACCTGTTGCCGATCATGACGGTCAGCTCGCTGGGCAAGGGCAGCCCCGACACGATCATGTCCGGGGTCATCACGCTGATGCACCACGGCATGTTGCCTATCGCAGCCGTGGTGTTCATTGCCAGTATCCTGGTGCCGACCTTCAAGTTGGTCGGCATCGGCCTGCTGCTGTACTCGGTGCAAAGACATCAGCCGCTGTCGGCCCGGCAGCGCATCTGGATGTACCGCTTTATCGAATTCATCGGGCGCTGGTCGATGCTCGACATCTTTGTCATTGCCATTTTGGTGGCGGTGGTCAATTTTGGCCGGATCGCCAGCGTCGAAGCTAATCTGGGCGCCATCGCTTTCGCCTGCGTGGTGATCCTGACGATGTTTGCTGCCTTAACTTTCGATCCCCGACTGATCTGGGATAACACGGAGTCGGATGACGACCATGAGTGACGTGCCTACGGCAAAAACCCGCCCTGCCTCGAACTGGTCGGCCATCTGGATCCTGCCCCTGATCGCGTTGATCATCGGCGGCTGGCTGGGCGTTCAGGCCTACCGTTCTGCCGGTGTGGAGATCCAGGTGCGTTTCAAGACTGGTGAAGGGATCGTCGCCAACAAGACCGAGGTGATCTACAAGGGTATGCCAGTCGGCAAGGTTACCGAACTAGAGCTGGATGACACCGGCAGCAACACCGGGGTGATCGCCACCATCGAGATGAACAAGGCGGCAGACACCCAGCTGACCACCGGCACGCGCTTCTGGCTGGTCAAGCCGAGCGTTACCCTGGCGGGCATCTCCGGCCTGGAGACACTGGTATCGGGTAACTATATTGCCGTCGACCCGGGCAAAGGCGAGCCGACCAAAAGCTTCAAGGCGCTGGCCTCGGCGCCGCCGCTGTCTGACTCCGAGCCCGGCCTGCACCTGACCCTCAAGGCCGATCGACTTGGCTCGCTCAATCGCGACAGCCCGGTGTTCTACAAGCAGATCCAGGTCGGTCGGGTGAAGAGTTATAAGCTGTCCGAGGATCAGGGCACCGTTGAGGTCAAGGTGTTCATCCAGCCCGCCTACGCCAGCCTGGTGCGCAAACATACGCGCTTCTGGAATGCCAGCGGCATCAGCATCGATGCTGACCTGTCCGGGGTCAAGGTGCGCAGTGAGTCGCTCAGCAGCATCGTTGCCGGTGGTATTGCCTTTGCTACCCCTGAGCACCGCAAGGACAGTCCGCCGACTGATCCAAGCCTGCCATTCCGCCTCTATGAAGACTTTGACGCTGCCCAGGCGGGTATCCGCATCAAGGTCAAACTGACTGATTTTGAAGGCCTGCAGGCAGGGCGTACGCCAGTATTGTACAAAGGCATTCAGATCGGCTCGCTGAAGACCCTGAAGATCGAAGACGACCTGGCCAGTGCCTCGGCCGAACTGACCCTTGATCCTCTGGCCGAGGATTATCTGGTCGAGGGCACGCAATTCTGGGTGGTCAAGCCGTCCATTTCCCTGGCGGGCATCACTGGCCTGGAGGCGCTGGTGAAGGGCAACTACATTGCCATCCGTCCAGGTGACAAGGGCGCACGGCCGCAGCGCGAGTTCGAAGCACGGGCCAAGGCGCCGCCGCTCGATCTGAAGTCGCCAGGGCTGCATATGGTGCTGTTTGCCGACAGCCTCGGCTCGCTCGAGGTCGGCAGCCCGGTGATGTATCGCCAGGTCAAGGTCGGCAACGTGCAGAGCTATCAGTTTGCCCGCAACAGCAAACGTATCCTGATCGGCGTGCACATCGAGAAGGAGTACGCCAATCTGGTCAACGGCTCAACGCGCTTCTGGAATGCCAGTGGTATCACCCTGACCGGCGGCCTGTCCGGGATCAAGGTCAAGAGCGAGTCATTGCAGACCCTGATGGCGGGCGGCATTGCCTTCGATACGCCGAAGCCGGATGTGCCGCTCAAGCGTCATATCCCGCGCTTCCGTCTGCATGAGAGCGAAGAGGCAGCCAATCGCGCCGGTACCCTGATCACCATCCGTGTCGAGCGCGCTGATGGCCTCAAGCCGGGCACGCCGATCCGCTTCCGCGGCCTGGAGGTGGGCAGTATCGAGAGTACCGACCTGACCGACGATCTGCAGGCGGTACTGCTGCGTGCGCGCATCAACGAAGCTGCCGACCGCATCACCCGTGTCGGTACGCAGTTCTGGGTGGTCAAGCCAGCATTGGGGCTGGTCAAGACCGAGAACCTCGATACGCTGATCGGTGGGCAGTACATCGAGGTGCAGCCAGCTGCCAGGAGCCAAGGCTCACAGCGTGACTTCATCGCTCTGGCGGAGGCGCCAGAGGTGAAAGGTCAGGAGATCGGCTTGCCGATTACCCTGAGTGCTCCGCGACGTGGCTCGATCAAGCCGGGCGTGCCGGTCACCTACCGCGAGGTGGCGGTGGGCAAGGTCACTGGCTTTGAATTGGGACAGAACGCTGATCGAGTGCTGATCCACATCCTCATCGAACCGCGCTATGCCGGGCTGGTGCGCGGTGGCAGCCGGTTCTGGAACAGCAGCGGCTTTGGCTTCGACTGGGGCTTGTTCAAGGGGGCAACGGTGCGTACCGAGTCGCTGGAGACGCTGATCGACGGCGGCATTGCCTTTGCCACGCCAGAGGGCGAGCAGATGGGTAACCCGGCACGACCGAAGCAGACCTTTGCCTTGTTCGACAAGCCTGATGACGTGTGGCTGCAGTGGGCGCCGAAGATACAGTTGGGCAAGTAAGCAATACGGCTGCGCTGCAGATCTTGTAGCGGCGGCCTTGTGTCGCGAAAGGGGGCGCGCAGCGCCCCCAGCAGTTCTGCGGCGTTGCCTAAATCGCGGGGCCGCTGCGCGCCCCTTTCGCGACACAAGGCCGCTCCTACAGGGGTTGCATCCAGGCGGGGATAAATCGCAGGCAATAAAAAACCGACCCTAGGGTCGGTTTTTAACAAGCGCGTCGCTTAGGCAGCTGCAGTTTCTTTCAGCGCCTTGATGTGGCCATTCAGACGGCCTTTATGGCGAGCAGCCTTGTTCTTGTGGATGATACCTTTGTCGGCCATACGGTCGAGGACAGGCACAGCCAGTGTGTAAGCGGCTTGCGCTTTTTCGGCGTCTTTTGCGTCAATGGCTTTAACTACATTCTTGATGTAGGTACGAACCATGGAACGCAGGCTGGCGTTGTGGCTGCGACGCTTCTCAGCCTGTTTTGCGCGTTTCTTGGCGGAAGGTGAGTTGGCCACCGTCGAGCTCCTTGAAAGACTTTAGGGAAATAGCAAACAAAATAGGCCGCGAATCATGCCGATGCGTACGACAGATGTCAAGGCCACCTGCAAGGTTCCGCCGAGTGGTGGGTCCGCGAGAGGGAAATATTCCTTTCTGCGCCGCGACCTGTAAACTCGGGAATTTTGGCTCCCCTGCGAAGGCGCGGGAGTATCGCACATCTTGGCGGCTTTAGTAGCGTCCTCCGTCCCCAGCGTGAAAATTTTTCGATGAACCTGCTCAAATCCCTGGCTGCAGTCAGCTCCATCACCATGATTTCACGGGTGCTGGGCTTTGTCCGCGACACCATCCTGGCGCGCGTATTCGGTGCCGGCGCGGCAACCGATGCGTTCTTCATCGCCTTCAAACTGCCCAACCTGCTGCGGCGTATCTTCGCTGAGGGCGCATTCTCGCAGGCCTTCGTGCCGATCCTGGCCGAGTACAAGACCCAACAGGGCGAAGAGGCGACGCGCACCTTTATTGCCTACGTCAGTGGCTTGTTGACTCTGGTACTGGCCGTTGTTACTGCGCTGGGCATCTTCGCCGCGCCGTGGATCGTGTGGGTCACGGCGCCGGGCTTTGCCGCCGACGCCGAGCGCTTCGCCCTCACCACCGACCTGCTGCGGGTGACCTTCCCTTATATATTGCTGATCTCGCTGTCATCGCTGGCAGGGGCGATCCTCAATACCTGGAACCGCTTTGCGGTACCGGCGTTCACCCCGACCCTGCTCAACGTGGCGATGATCGCCTTCGCCCTGCTGCTGACGCCGTACTTCGAGCAGCCGATCATGGCCCTGGCCTGGGGTGTGTTGGCGGGCGGCCTGGCGCAGTTGCTGTATCAGCTGCCGGCATTGAAGAAGATCGGCATGCTCGTGCTGCCGCGCCTGAACCTGCGCGACAGCGGTGTATGGCGGGTGCTCAAGCAGATGCTGCCGGCGATTCTGGGCGTGTCGGTCAGCCAGATCTCGCTGATCATCAACACCATCTTCGCTTCCTTTCTGGTGGCCGGATCGGTGTCGTGGATGTACTACGCCGACCGCCTGATGGAGCTGCCCTCAGGCGTGCTCGGGGTAGCGCTCGGCACTATCCTGTTGCCGACCCTGGCCAAGACCTACGCCAATCGCGACCGCCACGAGTACTCGCGGATTCTCGACTGGGGCCTGCGCCTGTGCTTCCTGCTGGTACTGCCGTGTACCCTGGCTCTGGCAATTCTGGCCGAGCCGTTGACCGTGTCGCTGTTCCAGTACGGCAAGTTCAGCGCATTCGACGCGGCCATGACCCAGCGCGCCTTGATCGCCTACTCGGTCGGCCTGCTGGCGATCATCCTGATCAAGGTGCTTGCGCCGGGCTTCTATGCCCAGCAGAACATCCGCACGCCGGTAAAGATCGCCATCTTCACCCTGATCTCGACCCAGCTGCTCAACCTGGTGCTGGTCGGCCCGCTGGCCCATGCCGGGCTGGCCCTGGCCATCAGCATCGGCGCCTGCCTCAACGCCGGCTTGCTGTACTGGCGCCTGCGCCGCCAGGACCTGTTCCAGCCGCAACCAGGCTGGGCGCGGTTCCTGCTCAAGCTGATCCTCGCGGTCAGCCTGATGTCGGCCGTGTTGCTGCTGGGCATGCATTACATGCCAGCCTGGGAAGAGGGCGGCATGCTCGAGCGCTTCCTGCGCCTGGGTGCCCTGATCGGTGCCGGCGTCGTGACCTATTTCGGTTGCCTGTTCGCCTGCGGCTTGCGTCCTCGGCAGTTTGCCCGCAATGCCTTGCATTAAGGTGCCAGGCGGCCAGGCGTCGGTTTTACACATTAGTCGCCACCCCAGGGCGCTGCTGCCTGTCACCAGCGCCCGGGTGTGGTTATAATCGACCACTTTATGAGCAAGAAGCGCGTTATGCAGCTGGTTCGAGGTCTTCACAACCTGCGCCCCGAGCACCGGGGGTGTGTCGCCACCATTGGCAACTTCGACGGGGTTCACCGTGGCCACCAGGCAATCCTGGCGCGCCTGCGCGACCGCGCCCGGGAGTTAAGCCTGCCCACCTGCGTGGTGATCTTCGAGCCACAGCCGCGCGAGTACTTTGCCCCTGAGACTGCGCCGGCACGCCTGGCGCGGCTGCGCGACAAAGTGCAGCTGCTGGCCGCCGAAGGCATCGACCTGGTCCTGTGCCTGGCCTTCAACCAGCGCCTGAGCCAGCTCAGCGCCGATGAATTCGTCAAGACGATCGTGGTCGATGGCCTCGGCGTGCGCCACCTGGAGGTCGGTGACGACTTCCGCTTTGGCTGCGACCGTGCCGGCGACTTTGATTTTCTGGTCGAGGCCGGCAAAAAGTACGGCTTTACCGTCGAGGCCGCCAACACGGTCGTGCAGGACGGCTTGAGGGTCAGCAGCACCAAGGTGCGTACCGCCCTGGCCAATGCTGACTTTGCCCTGGCCGCACACCTGCTGGGCCGCCCGTACACCATTACCGGGCGCGTCCTGCACGGCCAGAAGCTGGCTCGTCAGCTCGGCACGCCGACCGCCAACATCCAGCTCAAGCGCCGCCGCATCCCACTCAGCGGGGTCTACCTGACCAGCGCCGAGATCGACGGCAAGCGCTGGCCGGGTGTTGCCAATATCGGGGTACGACCCACCGTTGCTGGTGATGGTCGTCCTCACCTGGAGATTCATCTTCTTGATTTTGCCGGCGACCTGTATGGCCGGCGTCTGACGGTGGAGTTCCACCAAAAGCTGCGCGAAGAGCAGCGATTCGCCTCCCTGGAGGCGCTGAAGTCGGCGATCGACGCGGACATCGCCGCCGCACGTGCCCACTGGCACGCTCAACCGCTAACCAAGAGCCTGAAATGACCGACTACAAAGCCACGCTTAATCTTCCGGACACCGCCTTCCCGATGAAGGCCGGCCTGCCCCAGCGCGAACCGCAGATCCTGCAGCGCTGGGACAGCATTGGCCTGTACCAGAAGCTTCGCGAAATTGGCAAGGATCGTCCCAAGTTCGTCCTGCACGATGGCCCGCCCTACGCCAACGGCAAGATCCACATCGGTCATGCGCTGAACAAGATTCTCAAGGACATGATTGTCCGCTCCAAGACCCTCTCCGGTTTCGACGCGCCGTACGTCCCGGGTTGGGACTGCCACGGCCTGCCGATCGAGCACAAGGTCGAGGTCACCCATGGCAAGCACCTGAGCCCGGACCAGACTCGTGAGCTGTGCCGTGCCTATGCCGCCGAGCAGATCGAAGGGCAGAAGAGCGAGTTCATCCGCCTGGGTGTGCTGGGTGACTGGGACAACCCCTACAAGACCATGAACTTCGCCAACGAAGCGGGCGAAATCCGCGCGCTGGCCGAAATCGTCAAGCAAGGCTTCGTGTTCAAGGGCCTCAAGCCTGTGAACTGGTGCTTCGACTGCGGCTCGGCCCTGGCTGAAGCTGAAGTCGAATACGCCGACAAGAAGTCCTCGACCATCGACGTCGCCTTCCCTATCGCCGATGCCGACAAGCTGGCCAGCGCCTTTGGCCTGGCCGCGCTGGCCAAGCCTGCCGCCATCGTCATCTGGACCACCACGCCGTGGACCATTCCCGCCAACCAGGCGCTGAACGTCCACCCGGAGTTCACCTACGCCCTGGTCGACACCGGCGAGCGTCTGCTGGTACTGGCCGAAGAGCTGGTCGAAGCCTGCCTCAAGCGCTGGGACCTGCAAGGCTCGGTCATCGCCACCGCGCCAGGTTCGGCGCTGGAACTGATCAACTTCCGTCACCCGTTCTACGAGCGTATGTCGCCTGTCTACCTGGCTGAATACGTCGAGCTGGGCGCCGGTACCGGTGTTGTCCACTCGGCACCTGCCTACGGCGAAGACGACTTCGTGACCTGCAAGCGCTATGGCATGGTCAACGACGAAATCCTCACCCCGGTGCAGAGCAACGGCGTCTACGTGCCATCGCTCGAGCTGTTTGGCGGCCAGTTCATCTGGAAGGCCAACCCAGCCATCGTCGACAAGCTGCAGGAAGTCGGTGCGCTACTGCACACCGAGACCATCAGCCACAGCTACATGCATTGCTGGCGCCACAAGACCCCGCTGATCTACCGCGCCACCGCGCAGTGGTTCATCGGTATGGACCGCAAACCAGCCAGCGGCGACACCCTGCGTGAGCGTGCACTCAAGGCCATCGAAGAAACCAAGTTCGTGCCGGCCTGGGGCCAGGCGCGCCTGCACTCGATGATCGCCAACCGCCCTGACTGGTGCATCTCGCGTCAGCGCAACTGGGGTGTGCCGATTCCGTTCTTCCTCGACAAGCAGAGCGGCGAGCTGCACCCGCGTACAGTCGAGCTGATGGAAGAGGTCGCCAAGCGCGTTGAACAAGAGGGCATCGAAGCCTGGTTCAAGCTCGACGCCGCCGAACTGCTCGGTGACGAAGCCGGCCAGTACGACAAGATCACCGACACCCTCGATGTCTGGTTCGACTCCGGTACTACCCACTGGCACGTACTGCGTGGCTCGCATGACATCGGTCACGCCACCGGCCCGCGCGCCGACCTGTACCTGGAAGGCTCCGACCAGCACCGCGGCTGGTTCCATTCGTCGCTGCTGACCGGCTGCGCGATCGACAACCATGCGCCTTACCGCGAGCTGCTCACCCACGGCTTCACCGTCGATGAGAACGGCCGCAAGATGTCCAAGTCGCTGGGTAACACCATCGAGCCGCAGAAGGTCAACGACACCCTCGGCGCCGACATCATGCGCCTGTGGGTTTCGGCCACCGACTATTCCGGTGAAATGGCCGTCTCCGACCAGATCCTCCAGCGTAGCGCCGACGCCTACCGGCGCATCCGCAATACCGCGCGCTTCCTGCTGTCGAACCTGTCCGGCTTCGATCCGGCCCGCGACCTGCTGCCGGCCGAAGACATGCTTGCGCTGGACCGCTGGGCCGTCGACCGCGCGCTGCTGCTGCAACGCGAGCTGGAAGAGCACTACAGCGAGTACCGGTTCTGGAACGTCTACTCCAAGGTGCACAACTTCTGTGTGCAGGAGCTGGGCGGGTTCTACCTCGACATCATCAAGGACCGCCAGTACACCACCGGCGCCAACAGTGTTGCCCGGCGTTCGTGCCAGACCGCGCTGTACCACATCAGCGAAGCGCTGGTGCGCTGGATCGCGCCGATCCTGGCGTTCACCGCCGACGAGCTGTGGCAGTACCTGCCAGGCGAGCGCAACGAGTCGGTGATGCTCAACACCTGGTACCAAGGCCTGACCGAACTGCCAGAAGGCTTCGAGCTGGACCGCGCCTACTGGGAGCGGGTCATGGCGGTCAAGGCAGCGGTCAACAAAGAACTGGAAAACCAGCGTGCGGCCAAGGCCATCGGTGGCAACCTGCAAGCCGAAGTGACCCTATTTGCCGAAGAAAGCCTGAGCGCCGATCTGGCCAAGCTTGGCGACGAACTGCGCTTCGTGCTGATCACCTCGGCCGCGAGCGTGGTGCCGTTCGTGCAGGCGCCGGCCGATGCCGTGGCCACCGAAGTCGAAGGCCTCAAGCTGAAAGTGGTCAAGTCCGGTCACGCCAAGTGTGGCCGTTGCTGGCACTTCCGCGCCGATGTCGGTGCCAATCCCGAGCATCCGGAAATCTGCGCACGCTGCGTCGACAACCTGAGCGGTGCGGGCGAGGTGCGTCACTATGCCTAATCCTGCAGTGGGGCGCTTCGGGCGCCTCGCCTGGCTGTGGTTGAGCCTGCTGATCGTGGTGGTCGACCAGGTGACCAAGCTGTACTTCAACAGCAACCTGAGCATGTACCAGCAGATCGTAGTCATCCCTGACTACTTCAGCTGGACCCTGGCCTACAACACCGGCGCTGCGTTCAGCTTCCTGGCCGACGGCGCCGGCTGGCAGCGCTGGCTGTTTGCCCTGATCGCGATCGTGGTCAGCGCGGTGCTGGTAGTCTGGCTCAAACGCCTTGGCCGTAACGAAACCTGGCTGGCAGTTGCCCTGGCGCTGGTACTCGGCGGCGCGCTGGGCAACCTATACGACCGTGTCGTGCTCGGTCATGTGGTCGATTTCATCCTGGTCCACTGGAAGAATACGCATTACTTCCCGGCATTCAACGTTGCCGACAGTGCCATTACCGTGGGCGCGATCATGCTGGCGCTGGATATGTTCAAGAGCAAGAAGTCCGAGGAGCCCGCGCATGACTGAGACCCGTATCGGCCAGAACAGCGAAGTCACTCTGCACTTCGCCCTGCACCTGGAAAACGGCGACACCGTCGACAGCACCTTCGACAAGGCTCCGGCCGTGTTCAAGGTTGGCGATGGCAACCTGCTGCCGGGTTTTGAAGCCGCGTTGTTCGGCTTCAAGGCCGGCGACAAGCGCACCGTCAGCGTGCCCCCGGAAAACGCCTTCGGCCAGCCGAACCCGCAGAACGTGCAGATCATGCCGCGTTCCCAGTTCGCTGACATGGAGCTGTCCGAAGGGTTGCTGGTGATCTTCAATGATGCAGCCAACGCCGAGCTGCCTGGAGTGGTCAAAGCCTTTGACGAGCACCAGGTGACGATCGACTTCAACCACCCATTGGCTGGCAAGACCCTGAGCTTCGAGGTGGAGATCCTCGCGGTGAAGGTCTTGTAAGCCTGGAGCCGAGCATGCAAATCAAACTCGCCAACCCTCGCGGCTTTTGTGCGGGGGTCGACCGGGCGATCGAGATCGTCAACCGTGCCCTGGAAGTGTTCGGCCCACCGATCTACGTGCGTCACGAAGTGGTGCACAACAAGTTCGTGGTCGAAGATCTGCGCAACCGCGGGGCGATCTTCGTTGAAGAACTCGACCAGGTGCCTGACGACGTCATCGTCATCTTCAGCGCCCACGGCGTCTCCCAGGCTGTCCGCCAGGAGGCCGCAGGCCGTGGCCTGAAGGTGTTCGACGCCACCTGCCCGCTGGTGACCAAGGTCCACATCGAGGTTGCCAAGTACAGCCGCGATGGCCGTGAGTGCATCCTGATCGGCCACGCCGGCCACCCGGAAGTCGAAGGCACCATGGGTCAGTACGACGCCAGCAACGGTGGCTCCATCTATCTCGTCGAAGACGAGAAAGATGTGGCCAATCTGCAGGTGCGCGACCCTGATCACCTGGCCTTCGTTACCCAGACCACCTTGTCGATGGACGACACCAGCCGGGTTATCGACGCCCTGCGCGCGCGCTTCCCCAACATCGGCGGGCCGCGCAAGGACGACATCTGCTATGCCACCCAAAATCGCCAGGACGCGGTCAAGCAGCTGGCTGACGAGTGCGATGTGGTGCTGGTGGTCGGCAGCCCGAACAGCTCCAACTCCAACCGCCTGCGCGAGCTGGCCGAGCGAATGGGCACTCCGGCGTACCTGATCGACGGCGCCGAGGACCTGCAGCAAAGCTGGTTCGACGGCATTGGCCGGGTGGGTGTCACTGCCGGTGCTTCGGCACCTGAAGTGCTGGTGCGCGGGGTGCTTGAGCAGCTCACGGCCTGGGGCGCAACCGGTGCCGAAGAGCTCGACGGGCGCCCGGAGAACGTGACCTTCTCGATGCCCAAGGAACTGCGGGTGCGCTCGCTGCTCTGAGCCAGCCCTCAGGGGCCTGCGCACAATGGCTCAACGGCCATGTCCGTGCGCAGGCGCACCCTGCCGCTGGGCGCCAGGACGATCTGGCGTGGTTGCCCGCCTTCTGCGTGTGGGCATATCTGCAAACTCCCGCCGTGAAACCCGCCGCTACCGCGCAACGGTACGCCCTGTGCGCTGAAGCGCACACCGTCAGCCAAGTTGCCAACGGTCCGTACCCGCTGCGGTAAACGTTGCTCAGCCAGTAACAGCCCGCTATCCGCGTCCACCACGCGCCAACCCACTCCCCAGCCTGCCTCCAATGGCTCGACCCGCACGGCCTGCTGCTGCAACAAGGCCTGGCTACGTGCCGAGCGAAAGGCCTGGAGCAGCTGTTGCGCCGCTGCCGCCCGTTGCAAGTCCTGGCTGAGCGCGGTGTAGGACGGCGTCGCCAGCTGCGCCAGAACCGCGACCAGCGCGAGCGCCAACATCATTTGTATCAGTGTTGCCCCGTGTTGCCACACCGTGCATTCCTCCCTGGAAGTGCTTCGCTGTAGCTTCAGACACGGCGGACATGAGGTCCAGTCGGCCACTTGGCTGGCACATTGCGGGAAATTTCCCAAGGAGCGCATGGATGCGCAAAGGACAGCAGGGCATCACGCTGCTCGAGGTCGTGCTGGGCATGCTGGTGCTGGCGCTTGGCCTGTTTGCGGCAGCGGCTTTACAGGTCAAGGCATTGCAGGCTACCGCCAGCGCTCGGCAGCACAGCCAGGCGACCTATCTCGCCCAGAGCCTGCTGGAGCAGGCGAGGGCGGGCGGGTCAGTGGAGGATTCAGGACAATGGCAGGCGCAGGTAAGGCTGGCCCTTGGCGCGCAGGCCGAGGGCTGGGTGCGAAGTTCAGGGTCATCGCTGAAGGTCATCGTCGACTGGCCCGATGCGCGTGACCCGGAGCATCAGGGCGTAAGCCTGCAGGGCTGGCCATGAACGGCAGTCAGGCGGGTTTCAGCCTGCTCGAAGGGCTGCTCGCGCTGGCCTTGGGCTTGATGCTGCTGGCCGCAGCGAGCCAAGTGTTTGTCGCTACGGTGCAAGCCTGGCGCTTGCAGGGCGCGCTGGCGCAGCAGCAAGAGGATGCCCGCCTGGCGCTGCAACGGATCGCCCAGGATATCCGCATGACCGGTATGTTCGGCTGTTTGCGCTTGCACGCCAGCGACTTCGACTCACCCAGCGCAGCGGCCGCCTTTGCCAGGCCTGTGCAAATCAGCCAGGGCGGCGCACAACTGAGTCTGTTGGTGGGGCAGTTGCCCGGCAGCGGTAGCCGGCCCGACTGGACGGTGTTGAGTGATTGCCGCAGTTGGGCTCAGGTCCGGGCCGACGCCCACGAGGGTGACGAGCAGACCCTGGCCTTGCCGGTCAGCCGCATCACCTACGAGCTGCGCGATGGCAGCCTGCGGGTAGTGCGCCGAGGCTCGCCGCAGGCTTTGATCGACAATGTGCGCAGCCTGCACGCTAACTTGGTAACGAACGCGCAGGGCCAGCGGGTCGACCTGCAACTAAGCCTGTTCGACCCACAGCACAATCTCGAACAGCAGTACGCCATCAGCGTAGCTCTACGCAATCGGCTGCCAGAACAATGAAGCACCAGCGCGGCATGGTGCTGCTGACCGCTCTCATATTGAGCCTGCTGCTCGGTCTGCTCGCTGCCGCCGCCCTGCGCGAAGCAGTGCTGCAGACACGCATGGCCGGGCTTTTGCTGGCCAGCAGCCAAGCGCTGGAGCAGGCCGAGGCAGTCTTGCTGGAGGGCGCATCGCGGCTCGCCGTGGCGCCACCCAACGAGTGCCAGCTCTGCTCGCCGCCAGCCGACTCCCATGACGTAAACGCCGCTGGTGGCGACTGGCAGGCAGCCGGGCAGGGCTGGTTCAACCTGCAGAACCTTGGCCAAAGCGACCGGCCCGCGCACCTGCCCGTGGGCACCCAGGCCACCCTCTACCGAGTGACCGCAGTCAGCCAGCAAACCCGCGCGCGGCGTGTGCTCGAAGCCGTATACGCGCAGCCCGCCGACCCGTCGCAGGCACTGCAAAGAATCCTCTGGCGGCAAAGAGTGCAGGAGCAATGATATGCAGCAAGGCCTGAGCCTGATCGAGTTGTTGATTGTCGTCGCCGTCAGCGGCATTCTGGCAGCCATTGCCTACCCCGCTTACAACGAACAATTGCGCCGCGCCGCCCGCAGCGAAGTGGTCGGCCTGCTGCACGACGCTGCGTTGCGTCTGGAGCGCCACCATGCGCGCAGCGGCCAGTACAGCGACACTGACCAGCATCAATTGAGCTTGCCCGCCGACAGCCGCTATTACCGCCTGCAGTTGCAACGCGATGACGCCAGCTTCCGCCTGCAGGCGCAGCGCTTGCCGACCGGTTTGATGGCGCAGGACCAGTGCGCTGACTATCAGCTCGATCAGGCGGGTGTGCGTAGCAACCCGGGCAGCCAGGACGCTGCGGGTTGCTGGAGCGGTTGACGGGGTAGCTCGGTTTTTTCAGGTATTGGATCGACAGATGAACAAGCAAGTAGTGGTTGTCGGCGGTGGCGTGATCGGCCTGCTGACTGCGCTCAACCTGGCAGCAAAGGTCGAGCGGGTGGTGGTGTGTGATCAAGGCGAAGTCGGCCGCGAGTCGTCGTGGGCCGGTGGCGGCATCGTCTCGCCGCTGTATCCGTGGCGCTACAGCCCGGCAGTCACGGCGTTGGCGCATTGGTCACAGGCGTTTTATCCACAGCTGGGCGAGCGCCTGTTCGCCAGCACCGGCGTCGACCCCGAGGTGCACGTCACCGGCCTGTACTGGCTGGACCTTGAGGACGAAGCCGAGGCGCTGGCGTGGGCGGTGCGTGAGCAGCGGCCATTGACGGCTGTGGATATCTCGGCGGCATATGACGCCGTGCCGGGCCTCGGCGCCGGCTTCACGCGGGCGATCTACATGGCTGGAGTGGCCAATGTGCGTAATCCACGGCTGGTTAAGTCGTTGAAAGCAGCGCTGGCGGCTCTGCCCAATGTCACTCTGCGCGAGCACTGCCAGATCAGCGGCTTTGCCCAGCAAGACGGGCGTATCAGCGGTGTGCACACGGCCGATGGGCTGCTCGAAGCCGATGACGTGGTGCTCAGCGCGGGCGCCTGGAGTGGTGACCTGTTGGCCACGCTGGGCCTGACCTTGCCGGTCGAACCGGTCAAGGGCCAGATGATCCTCTACAAGTGCGCCGAAGACTTTTTGCCGAGCATGGTTCTGGCCAAGGGCCGCTACGCGATCCCGCGGCGCGACGGGCATATCCTCATCGGCAGTACGCTGGAGCATGCCGGCTACGACAAGACCCCGACCGAGCAGGCACTGGAGAGTCTCAAGGCCTCCGCCGTTGAGCTGTTGCCCGGGCTTGCCGACGCCACGCCGGTGGCGCACTGGGCCGGTCTGCGTCCAGGCTCACCCGAGGGTGTGCCGTATATCGGCCCGGTGCCGGGGCATGCCGGGCTGTGGCTGAACTGCGGGCATTACCGCAACGGCCTGGTGCTGGCGCCGGCTTCGTGCCAGCTGTTTGTAGATTTGCTGACGGGCGTTGAGCCGATCATTGATCCCACCCCATATGCCCCGGCCGGGCGGCTGGCTTGAGATTTTGGGGCTGCAAAGCAGCCCCCGGCGCCCCTCAGCCGATAACCGGTGCCTGCAGATGGCGAGTCGGGTAATGCTGCTCGTACGCCTTGCACACCCGCAGCACCTGCTCATCGGCGAAGCGCCCGGCCACCACCTGCAGTCCCACCGGCAGCCCTTCGCGGGTGAAGCCACACGGCACCGAGGCCGCCGGTTGCTGGGTCAGGTTGAACGGGTAGCTGAACGGCGTCCATTCCATCCACTGCTCCAGCCCAGAGCCCGGCGGCACATTGTGCCCGGCGGCAAACGCCACCAGCGGCATCATTGGCGACACCAGCACGTCGTAGCGCTGATGGAAGGCGTTCATCCGCGCCACCAGCTCAGCCCGTGCTTCCAGCGCTGCGGTGTACTGCTCGAGACTGATGGCCGCGCCTTGCTCGGCAATCCAGCGCAGGCCCGGATCGAGCAGCTCGCGCTGGGCTGACGTCAACTGGCTGGCCAGCCGCGCCGCGCCGGCGAACCACAGGGTATTGAAGGTTGCCAGCGGGTCGGCAAAACCTGGGTCGACTTCTTCGACCTGCGCCCCTAATCGCGCCAGGCGCTGCACTGCCTGAGCGGTCAGAGCGTGAATCTGCGGGTCGACGCTGACGTAACCGAAGTCGGCGCTGTAGCCGATGCGCAGCCCGCTCAAGTCCTGCTCTGCGGCCAGCCAGGGTCGCTGGCGCGGTGCTCCGGCGAGACCGTCGCGCGGATCGGGGCGAGCCACACAGTCGAGCATCAGCACAGCATCGTCGACCGTGCGCGTCATCGGCCCCAGGTGCGAGAGGATGGTCATGGCACTGGCCGGCCACTGCGGCACATAACCAAAGGTAGGTTTGATGCCGAAGGTGCCAGTGAACGCGCAGGGGATGCGGATCGAGCCGCCGGCATCGCTGCCCTGGTGCAACACGCCGAGATTGAGCGCCGCTGCCGCCGCCGCACCGCCCGATGAGCCGCCGGCAGTCAGGCGCGTATCCCACGGGTTGCGCGTGATGCCATACAGCGGGTTGTCGGTGACGCCCTTCCAGCCGAACTCAGGCGTGGTGGTCTTGCCCAGCAGCACCGCGCCGGCTTCGCGCATGAACCCGCTGAACGGTGCGTCGACGTCCCACGGCCCAGCTGCCGAAGACGTCAGCGAGCCCTTGCGGGTGGGCATGCCACGGGTCAGGGTCAGGTCCTTGATCGAGGTCGGCAGCCCATCCAGGCGGCCACAGGGCTCGCCGCGCTGCCAGCGCTGCTCGCTGGCGCGGGCGGCGGCGCGGGCGCCTTCGGCATCGACATGGCAGTAGGCGTTGACGGCCGGGTTGTGCCGGTCGATGCGGGTCAGCACGTCATCGATCACCTCGAGCGGAGACAGCTGGCGCCGTTGATACAGGTCGAGCAGCTCGACGGCGGTGAACTCGCCGATAGCAGTTTTGCCGGTCATCTCAATGGGCTCCCTGATTGGCGGCCTGGACCATTGCCCGCAGCAGCACATCACAGCCATCGGCCAGGTCCTGCGGCGCGGCGTTTTCGATTTCGTTGTGGCTGATGCCGCCTTCGCACGGCACGAAGATCATCCCCGCCGGGCCCAGCTCGGCGACGAAGATCGCATCGTGGCCAGCGCCGCTGACGATATCCAGATGGCTCAGGCCCAGCGCGACTGCGCCCTGGCGCACAGCGTCGACACACTGCTCGGCAAAATACAGCGGCGGGAAGTCAGCGGTTGGCGTCAGCTCGAAGCTCAGGCCATGCTTGGCCGTGGTGGCTTCGATCACCGCGCGCACCTCGGCGACCATCGCATCGAGCTGCTGCGGGTCGAGGTGACGCAGGTCGATGGTCATGTGCACCTGGCCGGGGATCACGTTGCGCGAGCCAGGATGCAGGCTCAGGCAGCCGACCGTGCCGCAGGCATGCGGTTGATGGGCATGGGCGATGCGGTTGACCGCGCTGACTACATCGGCGGCGCCGACCAGTGCATCCTTGCGCAGGTGCATCGGCGTAGGCCCGGCGTGGGCTTCGACGCCGGTCAACACCAGGTCGAACCACTTTTGCCCGAGGCAACCCTGCACCACGCCAATGGTGGTGCGCTGGTCTTCCAGCACCGGGCCTTGTTCGATATGCGCCTCGAAGTAGGCGCCGACCGCATGGCCGGTGGGCACACGCGGGCCGGCGTAGCCGATGCGCGTAAGCTCGGCGCCGACTGACAGGCCTTGCTCGTCGCGCTTGGCCAGGGTCTCGTCGAGGTCGAACTTGCCGGCAAATACCCCGGAACCCATCATGCATGGCGGGAAGCGCGAGCCTTCTTCGTTGGTCCACACCACCACTTCCAGCGGTGCTTCGGTTTGCAGGCCGAGGTCGTTGAGGGTGCGGATCACCTCCAGCCCGGCCATCACCCCGTAGCAACCGTCGAACTTGCCGCCGGTGGGCTGGGTGTCGATATGGCTGCCGGTCATCACTGGCGCCAGGTCCGGATTGCGCCCCGGACGGCGGGCGAAGATATTGCCGATGGCATCGACACTGACGCTGCAGCCCGCCTCGGTGCACCATTGCACGAACAGGTCGCGCGCCTGGCGGTCGAGGTCGGTCAGAGCCAGCCGGCACACGCCGCCCTTGGCGGTGGCACCGAGGCGGGCGAGGTCCATCAGCGACTGCCAGAGGCGCTCGCGGCTGATCAAGGCGCCCTGGCCTAGTGTTGCTTGCGCTGGATCGATAGGGTTTTGGCTGTTCATGGTCGGTCTCCTTCAGGCGCTCAAGGCCAGGTAGCGGTTCTTGATGCTCGGGTCGGCGCGGAACTGCTCGGCGCTGCCCTGATAGGCCACGCGGCCTTGTTCCAGCACGTAGTGACGGTCGGCGAGGGCGTCGCAGACCTTGAGGTTCTGCTCGACCAGCAGGATCGACAGGCCTTCGTCCTTGATCCGCCGCAGGATCTTCACCAGTTCGTCGACGATTACCGGGGCCAGGCCTTCAGTCGGCTCGTCGAGGATCAGCAGCTTGGGCCCATTGAGCAGCGCGCGGGCAATCGCCAGCATCTGCTGCTCGCCCCCGGACAGGGCAAAGCCGCTGTTGCGGCGACGTTCCTTGAGCCGCGGGAACATCGCGTAAACGTCCTCCAGCTGCCAGCGGCTGTGCTTGCGCGCGGCGATCTTGAGGTTCTCTTCGACGTCCAGCTGGCGGAAGATGCCGCGGTGCTCCGGCACCAGCGCGATGCCTTGGCGGGCGATGTCAAAGATCTCGCGACCGACCAGCGGCTGGCCGTTGAAGTGAATCTGGCCTTGGCGCGGGCGGACGATGCCGAGAATGCTGCGCAGGGTGGTGGTTTTGCCGGCGCCGTTACGCCCGAGCAGAGTCACCAGCTCGCCGGCCTCGACCTTGAGTGAAACGCCCTCGAGCACATGGCTCTTGTCGTAGTAGGAATGGATCGATTCGACGCTGAGCATCAGGCGGCCTCTCCAAGGTAGGCGGTACGCACGCGTTCGTCGTTGCGCACCTGATCCGGGGTGCCTTCGACCAGGATCTGGCCGTGGCTCATGACGGTAATGCGTTGGCTGATCGACATGACGATGCTCATGTTGTGTTCGATCAGCAGCACGGTGTGGTCGCGGCCCAGGTCGCAGATCAGGTCGGTCATCACCGGGATGTCATCGATGCCCATGCCCGAGGTGGGCTCGTCGAGCATCAGCAAGGTGGGCTTGGCGCAGATCGACATGCCGACTTCCAGCACCCGCTGCTGGCCGTGCGACAGCTCGCCAGCGAGGGTCTCGGCGCGGCCGTTGAGCTTGAGCCGTTCGAGCACCTGGTCAGCGGTGTCCCAATGGCTGCGCTTGTGCTCGACGCTGCGCCAGAAGTTGAGCGCGCCAAGGCCATCGCGGCCCTGCGCGGCCAGGCGCAGGTTCTCGCGCACGCTTAGGTTCTGGAACAGGCTGGTGAGCTGGAACGAGCGCGCCATGCCCAGAGCGACGCGGCCGTGAGACGGTTTGCGGACGATGTCCTGGCCGTTGAGGAGGATCTTGCCGGCGGTGGCCTGGCGCTCACCGGTGAGGCAGTGGAACAGGCTGGTCTTGCCGGCGCCGTTGGGCCCGATCACGGTGTGGATGGTGCCGGCACGGACTTTCAGGTCGACGCCATCGACGGCATGGAACGGCCCGTAGGCCAGTTGCAGGTTGTGTGTTTCGAGGAGGAATTCGCTCATTACAGCTGCTCCTTGGTTTTGCCATCGACGGCAGGCGAAGGGCGCAGGCGCTTGGCCAGATCAGCCAGGCCACCCCACAGCCCACCGCGCATGAACACCACCACCAGAATCAGGATCACCCCCAGCAGCATCAGCCAGCGCGGCCACAGCTCCGACAGCACGTCCCCGAGCAGCACGATCGCGCCGGCGCCGAGCAACGAGCCGAACAGCGAGCCGGTGCCGCCGACGATGGTCATGATCAGGATGTTTTCACTCATCATCAGGTCGATGTTCGACAGCGGGGCAAAGTGCAGCAGCATCGCGTACAACGCCCCGGCGATACCGGTGATGGCGCCAGACAACATGAACACCAGGATCTTGAAGTGGCGAATGTCATAGCCGATGGCCGCAGCGCGGGTTTCGTTTTCGCGGATTGCCAGCAGGGTGCTGCCGAACGGTGAGCGGATCACCCGCAGGGCGCCGGCAAAGATCAGCAGGAACAGCACCGCGACAAACGCGTAGAAGTGGCGCGGGTCGGCAAGGTCGAGCAACACATGCCCGGCAACCGTGATGTTCGGCCGTGGCACGTCGAGCAGGCCGTTGTCGCCGCCGGTCCAGCCGCTCAGGGTGTAGGCCAGAAAGTACGCCATCTGGCTGAAGGCCAGGGTCAGCATGACGAAGTAGATGCCCTTGCGCCGAATCGCCAGCGCACCGACCAGCAAGGCCAGCAGCGCGCCGAACAGCGCCGCGCCAACCAGAGCGCCGAGCATGCCCCATTGCAGGTGAATCATCAGCAGCGCCGCGCCGTAGGCACCGGCACCAAAGAAGATGCCCTGGCCGAACGAGAGCAGGCCGGTGTAGCCCAGCAGCAGGTTGCAGGCCAGCGCGGCCAGGCCAAAGATCAGGATCTCGGTGGCGAGGGTGGTCGACGGCAGGATCAGCGGCAAGCCGATCAGGGTCACGAGCAGCAACAGCAGCAGCGCCGGGCCATGCCCTTTGGCCACGGCCAGTGGATTTTTCTCAGTCATGTTCATGCTCTCCCGAACAGGCCGTAGGGACGAACCAGGATCACCGCCGCCATCGCGCCGTAGATCATCAGGCTGGCGCCTTGCGGCCAGAGGCTGCTCATCATGCTTTGCACCACCCCGACCAGCAGGCCGCCAACCAGCGCACCGCCAAACGAGCCCATGCCGCCGATCACCACCACGACGAAGGCGATGCCGAGAATCTCCGGGCCCACGAACGGCTGAGCCCCGCGCAGTGGCGCAAACAGCACCCCGGCCACGCCCGCCAGGCCCACGCCAAGGGCAAAGGTCAGCGAGAACAGGCGGAAGATGTTGGTGCCCAGCAGCGACACCGTCTCGGTGCTTTCACTGCCGGCTCGCACCAGGGCGCCGAAGCGGGTGCGCTCCAGCAGCAGCCACAGGCCAAGGCCGATCAAGGCGGCGAAGCCGATCAGGAACAGGCGGTAATAGGGGTAGATGAAGTCGCCGATGATCAGCACCCCGCGCAGCTCCGGCGGCACCGCGATATGCTTGCCGACCGGGCCCCAGATCAGCACCGAGGCTTCCTGGATGATCAGCGCGATACCAAGGGTGACGAGAATCTGGAAGGTGTGCGGCAAGTGGTAGATGCGCTTGATCAGCACCCGCTCAACCACCCAGGCCAGCGCGGCTACCGCCAGCGGCGCGATCAGCAGCGCCAGCCAGAAGTTGCCGGTCAGCGCCACGGCGGTGTAGCACAGGTAGGCACCCAGCAGAAAAAACGCACCGTGGGCGAAGTTGACGAAGTTGAGCAAGCCGAAAATGATTGTCAGGCCCACGGCAATGAGGAAGTAGATCATCCCCAGGCCAAGGCCGTTGAGCAGCTGGAACAGGTACAAATCGAGCATGAACGTGCCCTCTGCAGCGCGCCGCGCGCCTGCAATTTTGTCGAGTGGGAAGGCGTGGCGTCAGGCCAGGGCGCAACCGGTTTGAGAGACCTCGATGAACGAACGGCCGGCGTGCAGCACTTCGGCCAGATCATCGTCATCTCGCATCTGTGCTTGAGGTTTGCCGCGCAGCAGGTAGTAGTCCTTGAGCACCTGATGGTCACCCGGGCGGATCAGCTCGTCGCCGGTCGGGCCCTGGAAACTCATGCCCTGCAGGGCTTTGGACACTGCGGCGCCGTCGAGGCTGTTGGCCTTGATGATGGCTTCGAGCATGACCCGAGTGCCGATGTAGTCGGCCGCCAGCGGGTAATTGGGGTTGATGCCGTAGGCCTTGCGCGTGGCCGCGACCAGCTCGCGGTTGAGCGGGGTGTCAACCTGATGCCAATACTGCGCGCCGAGGTACACGCCTTCCAGTACATCGCTGCCCAGCTCCTGGAATTGATCGAGCCCGGCCGACCACACCAGCAGCACTTTCATCCGATCCTTGATGCCGAAGTTGACCGCCTGGCGCAGGGCATTGGATGACTGGCTGCCGAAGTTGAGCAGCACCAGTACGTCCGGCTTGGCGGCAATGGCGTTGGTCAGGTAGCCGGAGAACTCCTGCTCCTGCAGTGAGTGGTAGCTATTGCCGATGTGCTCGATGCCGTGTTCGCTGAAGACCTTGCGTGCGTTGTCCAGCAGGGCATCGCCAAACACGTACTGCGGGGTGATGGTGTACCAGCGCTTGGCCTCGGGCAGCAGCTTGATCAGCGGCACCAGGGTTTCGCGAATGGCGCCGTAGGTCGGCACCGACCAGCGAAAGGTAGAACTGTTGCAGTCCTTGCCGGTGATCTCGTCGGCGCCGACCGGGGTCATGAACACGCCGCCGGCCTTGTTGATTTCCTTCGACACCGCCAGCGCCGAGGACGACAGCGTGCAGCCTTGAAAGAACCGCGCTCCGTCCTGGCCGATGGCTTCCTGGACCTTGCGTACCGCCTTGCCGGCGTTGCCCTCGGTATCGATGACCTTGTACTTGAGCGGCTGGCCGAGCAGCTGCGGGTGTTCGGCAATCGCCAGGCGCGAGCCCATGTCGGCATATTTACCGTAACTGGCAAACGGCCCGGACATCGACTTGAGGCCATAGAAGGTCAACGGTTGCTCGGCGAACACCCGCGACGCTCCCAACGGGAGGCTGCCGAGGGCGCCGAGGGCAAGGCCTGCTTTGAGCAGGGTACGTCTTTGCATGAGTAACTCCTTGTTTGTGGTTATTAGGCAGGAGTGGCAATGACAAAGCGGGTACGGCCGGGCCTGTGTGCAGGCCTCTGTCCAGGCGAATCAGTGGTTGTGGCTGAACTCCAGGAGGAAATTGCGGGCGACTTCGCCTTCCAGCGCAGTCATGTGGTGTTCGGCGTCGCACATGTGCTCGTGCATCAAGCGGCGCACGGCGGCTTCATCGTTGGCGCGCAGGGCGTCGAGCAGCTGCTTGTGGTAGTCGATGTTGGCCGCGGCGAACTGCTGGCGCTTGGGCAGGTAGGCTTTTTTCAGCACCACCAGGTCGCGCAGCAGGTCGTTGAGAAACACCGCCATGAAGCTCAGCAGCGGGTTGGCGCAGCGACCGGCCAGCAGGGTATGAAACTCAAGCTCGGCCAAACGCTGCTCGCGCTGGCCTTCTTCGCTGTCTTCCGGGGTGCTGCAGAAATCGATGTTGGCTTGCAGCGCGGCGTAGTCGGCCTCGCTGAGGCGGCCCATCACTGAAACCGCCAGCTCGACCTCGATGACTTTGCGCAGTTGGTACACCTGCTCGCCATCCAGGTGCTGAAAATGCAGGTAGTTGCGCAGCGCACGGCTGGCCGGTTCGGTGCCGACTTCATTGAGGTAGGCGCCGCCGCTCGGGCCGGTGCGGGTGCTGACCAGGCCCTCGACCTCGAGCGCCTTGAGCGCCTCGCGGGCGGTGCCCTTGGAACATTCGAAGTGCTCCATCAGCTCGCGCTCGGTTGGCAGACGGTCACCGGGGTGCAGCGCCTCGGTGACGATCGAGCGCTTGACCGACTCGACGATCATGTCCGACAGCTTCTGACGTTTGCGCTTGGGTTTGAGCATGCGGGCTATTTTTCATATTTATGCGGATAAATAGGATTTAGCGAATTTGCCGCCGGTGGGTCAAGAGTTGAGGCGGGGAGGGGGTCGTAAATGGAGCGGATGGGTCGGCTACGGGTATGTGTGTTCAGCGGGCGGGCATGAAAAAGCCGCTGTAACCGGGTTACAGCGGCTTCGCCGGAGCAGACCGTTGATCAGTCTTTCGGGCCTTGCTCCAGATGGGCTGGGCTGCAGTACCACTGATTGCCACGGTGCAGCGCCCGGTCATTGGGCAGGTGCACGCCGCAGTGCGCGCAGCGCACCATGGTCAGCGGGTCATCCAGGCGCTGCGCGGGGCGCGCCTGCTGGCTGAGCTTGAATTTGCGCCACAGCCAGAACGCGGCGGCGATCAGGGCGATCCAGAAAAGTAGGCGAACCATGGTGTCCAGCTTGGTCGAGAAGAAGAGCCGACAGTCTAGGACGCGGGCAATAAAAAAGGGAGGCCTTGGGCTTCCCTTTCTTTTTTGTTTTTCCGACATAGTGCTTGCTGTGTGTAGGAGCGGCCTTGTGTCGCGAAAGGCCTGCGCAGCGGGCCCAGCAATTCTGCGGCGCTGCGTAGATCGTGGGGCCGCTGCGCAGCCCTTTCGCGACACAAGGCCGCTCCTACAAGGGCAGCCTGTATCAAATCAATCAAACAGACCGAAGGTCGCGTAGCTGAACCACGAACGGCTCTCTTCGGCTTCTTTCGGACCGGCCGGCAGAATCGGATCACCGTCTTCATCTTTAGGCAGCAAGTCTTGCGGAATCTCCGAACGGGCATCCTTGAACTGGCGAACCACGTCCTGATTGGCGCGGGTCTCACCTGGCGGCAGCGGCGTGTCGGTCTCGATCAGGCCCAGGGTCGCCTTGGACAGCCACGAACGCTGATCACCATCAGCTTGCTTGGGCTCGAAGCTGCCGTCGACCAGGCTTGGGTGATCTGGGTAGTTGAGCTTGAGGGTTTCCAGGCTGGTATTGGCCAGCTCGTCCAGGTGCAGATGCTGGTAAGCCTCGACCATCACCGCCAGGCCGTCACCGACCGATGGGGTTTCCTGGAAGTTCTCGACCACGTAACGGCCACGGTTGGCCGCAGCGACATAGGCCTGGCGGCTCATGTAGTAGTCAGCAACGTGGATTTCGTAGGCGGCCAGCAGGTTGCGCAGGTAGATCATGCGCTGCTTGGCGTCAGGCGCGTAGCGGCTGTTGGGGAAGCGGCTGGTCAGCTGGGCGAACTCGTTATAGGAGTCGCGGGCAGCGCCCGGGTCACGCTTGGTCATGTCCAGCGGCAGGAAGCGCGCCAGCAGGCCACGGTCCTGGTCGAACGAAGTCAGGCCCTTGAGGTAGTAGGCGTAGTCGACGTTCGGGTGCTGCGGGTGCAGCCGGATGAAGCGCTCGGCAGCCGACTTGGCAGCCTCTGGCTCGGTGTTCTTGTAGTTGGCGTAGATCAGCTCGAGCTGGGCCTGGTCGGCGTAACGGCCGAACGGGTAGCGCGATTCCAGGGCCTTGAGCTTGTTGACGGCACTGGTGTAGCTCTTGTTGTCCAGGTCGGCCTGCGCCTGCTGGTACAACTCGGCTTCGCTGAGGTTCTCGTCAATCACTTCCTTGTTCGAGGAACAGGCAGCGGTAAGCCCGAGGAGGGCGATCAGCAGCAGGTGTTTCACTTGCATGGCGGCTTGCGTCCTTTGACGGCCGCTGTCTTGGGCGGTGCCGTCCTGTTATGATGAGCGCCCCCGGGTTGACCCCAGGGCAAAAGAAGCCGTATTTAACCACAAGCGCGCAGTTGAAACCAAAGGCTGTGCGCCAGCCGAATCGAGCATGTCCGAGATCATCCAACTTAGCGAAGAGGTCCCGTCCGAAATGGGCGGCCAGCGCCTCGACCAGATCGCCGCCCAACTGTTCGGCGAGTACTCGCGTTCGCGCCTGACCACCTGGATCAAGGACGGCCGTCTGACGGTCGACGGTCAAGTCGTGCGTCCACGCGATCCGGTCTATGGCGGTGCCAAGCTGGTCCTTGAGGCCGAGCAGGAAGCCCAGGGCGAGTGGATCGCCCAGGACATCCCGTTGAACATCGTCTACGAAGACGAGCAGATCCTGGTGATCAACAAGCCTGCCGGGCTGGTTGTCCACCCGGCTGCCGGGCATGCCGATGGCACCCTGCTCAATGCCTTGCTGCACCACGTGCCAGACATCGTCAACGTGCCGCGTGCGGGCATTGTCCACCGCCTGGACAAAGACACTACCGGCCTGATGGTGGTGGCCAAGACCCTGCAGGCGCAGACCAAGCTGGTCGAGCAGATGCAGAGCCGCAGTGTCAGCCGCATCTACGAGTGCATCGTGATTGGCGTGGTCACCTCCGGTGCCACCATCAACGCCCCGATCGGCCGCCACGGTGGCTCGCGTCAGCGCATGGCGGTGACCGAGACCGGCAAGCCTGCCGTCAGTCACTACCGCGTGCTCACCCGCTTCCGTTCGCACACCCATGTGCGGGTCAAGCTGGAGACCGGCCGTACGCACCAGATCCGCGTGCACATGGCCCACGTCGGCTATCCGCTGATTGGTGATCAGACCTACGGCGGTCGCTTCCGCATCCCGCCTGCGGCCGAGCCGGAAATGGTCACTGCGCTGAAGACCTTCCCGCGTCAGGCCCTGCACGCACGCTTCCTCGCCCTCGATCACCCGCTCACGGGTGAGCGGATGCAATGGAAGTCGGCCCTGCCGGAAGACTTCGTCGGCTTGCTGGAGCTGCTCCAGGAAGACCGCGACAGCTTTATCGGATGAACGGTCTGACGCAGTTGCTGCGCCCTGATTGGCCAGCCCCGGCCACGGTGCGCGCCTGCGTCACCACCCGTGCGGGTGGCATCAGCCTGCCGCCGTACGACAGCTTCAACCTCGGCGATCATGTCGGCGACGACCCGGCTGCCGTCAGCGAAAACCGCCGACGCCTCAGTGAGCAATTCGACATTCATCCCGCCTGGCTCAAGCAAGTCCACGGCGTGGTGGTGGCTGACGCTGACCCGGCGCAGGTGATGGAAGCCGATGCGAGCTGGACCGACCAGGCGCACATTGCCTGTACGGTGATGACCGCCGACTGCCTGCCAGTGTTGTTCTGCGATCGCGCCGGTACCCGCGTTGCCGCAGCCCATGCCGGCTGGCGCGGGCTGGCGGGCGGCGTGCTCGAGGCTACCCTTGAGCGCCTGGCAGTGCCGGCCGATCAGGTGCTGGTCTGGCTCGGCCCGGCCATTGGCCCGAGCGCATTCGAAGTAGGCGAAGAAGTCCGTGACGCCTTCACTGCCGAGCACCCGCAAGCCGCCGAGGCATTCGTGCCGGGTGAGCGTCCGGGCAAACTGCTGGCCGACATCTACCAGCTGGCACGCATCCGCCTCGCGGCGCGCGGCGTCACAGCTGTTTACGGTGGTGGCCTGTGCACGGTCAGCGACCCACGCTTCTATTCCTATCGGCGCACCCCGCAGGGTGGGCGCTTCGCTTCGCTGGTTTGGCTCGATCCGCTCTGCGTCTGATTTGAGAGCGCCGGGGCTGCGTTGCAGCCCTTTCGCGACACAAGGCCGCCCCTACAGGGGACCGCGTTCTACCTGTAGGAGCGGCCTGGTGTCGCGAAAGGGGCGCAAAGCGCCCCAGCATTGCCAGCTCCTCATGCAGTCATCGTTCTTGTAGGACATTCCCGTAACTGATCTCGATCAACCCCGCTAAGCTTGAAACTCCCAGAATAAGCCTTATCTATTAGTCATCTCTGGCAGGTTTTCTTCATCAGGTGTGTCCATCGCTCCGGCCTGCCCTTATTTAGGAAGGTATCCCCATGCGAATAGACCGATTAACCAGCAAACTGCAATTAGCGTTATCTGACTCGCAATCCCTGGCGGTGGGCATGGACCACCCGGCCATCGAGCCGCTGCACCTGCTGCAAGCACTGATCGACCAGCAAGGTGGTTCGATCAAGCCGCTGTTGATGCAGGTCGGCTTTGACGTCAACAGCCTGCGCAAGGCGTTGAGCAAAGAGCTCGACCAGCTGCCGAAAATCCAGAACCCGACCGGCGACGTCAACATGTCGCAGGACCTGGCGCGCATGCTCAACCAGGCCGACCGTCTGGCCCAGCAGAAGGGTGACCAGTTCATCTCCAGCGAACTGGTGCTGCTGGCGGCCATGGACGAGAACAGCAAGGTCGGCAAGCTGCTGCTCGGCCAGGGCGTGAGCAAGAAGGCCCTGGAAAACGCCATCAATAACCTGCGTGGCGGTGCGGCCGTCAACGACGCCAACGTCGAAGAGTCGCGTCAGGCCTTGGACAAGTACACCGTCGACCTGACCAAGCGTGCCGAAGAAGGCAAGCTTGACCCGGTGATCGGCCGTGACGACGAAATCCGCCGCACCGTGCAGGTATTGCAACGCCGGACCAAGAACAACCCGGTGCTGATCGGCGAGCCTGGCGTGGGTAAAACCGCCATCGCCGAAGGCCTGGCCCAGCGCATCATCAATGGCGAAGTGCCGGACGGCCTTAAAGGCAAGCGCCTGCTCGCCCTGGATATGGGTGCGCTGATCGCTGGCGCCAAGTACCGCGGCGAATTCGAAGAGCGCCTCAAAGGCCTGCTCAACGAGCTGTCCAAGCAGGAAGGGCAGATCATTCTGTTCATCGACGAGCTGCACACCATGGTTGGCGCCGGTAAAGGCGAGGGCGCCATGGACGCCGGTAACATGCTTAAACCGGCACTGGCCCGTGGCGAGCTGCACTGTGTTGGCGCCACTACGCTCAACGAGTACCGCCAGTTCATCGAGAAGGACGCGGCGCTCGAGCGACGCTTCCAGAAGGTGCTGGTCGAGGAGCCAAGCGAGGAAGACACCATCGCCATCCTGCGCGGCCTGAAAGAGCGCTATGAAGTGCACCACAAGGTGGCCATCACCGACGGTGCGATCATTGCCGCGGCCAAGCTCAGCCACCGCTACATCACCGATCGCCAGCTGCCGGACAAGGCCATCGACCTGATCGACGAAGCGGCCAGCCGCATCCGTATGGAGATCGACTCCAAGCCTGAAGTGCTCGACCGTCTCGACCGTCGTCTGATTCAGCTCAAGGTCGAATCCCAGGCGCTGAAAAAAGAAGAAGACGAGGCGGCGAAAAAACGCCTCGAGAAACTTCACGAAGAAATCCAGCGGCTGGAGCGCGAGTACTCCGACCTGGAAGAGATCTGGCAGTCGGAAAAAGCCGAAGTACAGGGCTCGGCGCAGATCCAGCAAAAAATCGAGCAAGCCCGTCAGGAGCTTGAAGCTGCGCGCCGCAAAGGCGACCTGAGCCGCATGGCCGAGCTGCAGTACGGGGTGATCCCGGACCTGGAGCGCAGCCTGCAGATGGTCGACCAGCACGGCAAGAGCGAGAACCAGCTGCTGCGCAACAAGGTCACCGAGGAAGAGATCGCCGAAGTGGTCTCGAAGTGGACCGGCATCCCGGTGTCGAAAATGCTCGAAGGCGAGCGTGACAAGTTGCTGAAAATGGAAGCGCTGCTGCACCAGCGCGTGATTGGCCAGCACGAGGCCGTGACCGCCGTGGCCAACGCCGTGCGCCGTTCGCGGGCCGGGCTGTCTGACCCGAACCGGCCAAGTGGTTCGTTCATGTTCCTTGGCCCGACCGGGGTAGGTAAAACCGAACTGTGCAAAGCCTTGGCCGAGTTCCTGTTCGACACCGAAGAGGCCATGGTGCGTATCGATATGTCCGAGTTCATGGAGAAACATTCCGTGGCTCGCCTGATCGGTGCTCCACCAGGCTATGTAGGTTACGAAGAGGGCGGGTACCTGACCGAAGCCGTGCGCCGCAAGCCGTACACCGTATTGCTGCTGGACGAGGTCGAGAAGGCCCACCCGGATGTATTCAACGTGCTGCTGCAAGTGCTTGAAGACGGTCGCCTGACCGACAGCCATGGCCGTACGGTGGACTTCCGCAACACGGTCATCGTGATGACCTCCAACCTCGGCTCGGCACAGATCCAGGAGTTGGTCGGCGACCGTGAGGCGCAGCGTGCGGCGGTAATGGACGCGGTGGGTAACCACTTCCGGCCGGAGTTCATCAACCGGATCGACGAGGTGGTGGTGTTCGAGCCGCTGGGCCGTGAGCAGATCGCCGGTATCACCGAGATCCAGCTGGGCCGCCTGCGCAGCCGTCTGGCCGAGCGCGAGCTGTCGCTGGAACTGAGCCCGGAGGCGATCGACAAGCTGATCGCGATTGGCTACGACCCGGTGTATGGCGCACGTCCACTGAAGCGCGCGATCCAGCGCTGGATCGAAAACCCGCTGGCGCAGTTGATCCTGGCAGGGCAGTTCATGCCGGGGACGACGATTACCGCCAAGGTCGAAGGCGAAGAAATAGTCTTCGAATAAAAAATAATCTTGAGCCCCGCACGTGCGGGGCTTTTTTTTGAAAATTTTCTGGGTTTTTTTACCCAAAAACGGCTTTGACCCTGAGAAAAACGCCTGCCACGACGATTATTCTGCCCATCCCGAAGCGAGATTCAGCAGCGTTTTCTGCCCTCCAGTTGGCTCGTAGGGCGCTCGTAAGCTACTGATAATCCCGGCAAAACCCCCAATTTACGGGGGCTCGCGGCAAGCCCGTAAAATTATTGAAATTTATGCTTGCATCTAAAATCGAGTGCTCCTAATATACGCCCCGCTGTCAGCCACTAAGCAGATCGCCAGCGGTAACGACGATCTGAAAACAGTTTGCAAATCAGTAAGTTGAATGCAAATTGGGGGTTGACAAGCAAAACGAAGGATGTAGAATAGCCGGCCTCAGAGACGCAAACGCAGAAATGCAGAGTGTTGAAGGGATCGAAGCTTAAACAGCCTTCGAGATCGGGAGATCGAAGTTTAGTTCCGCGATAGCTCAGTCGGTAGAGCAAATGACTGTTAATCATTGGGTCCCTGGTTCGAGTCCAGGTCGCGGAGCCATTTCGGGGTGTAGCGCAGTCCGGTAGCGCGCCTGCTTTGGGAGCAGGATGTCAGGAGTTCGAATCCCCTCACCCCGACCATTTTCCGGGTCGTTAGCTCAGTTGGTAGAGCAGTTGGCTTTTAACCAATTGGTCGTAGGTTCGAATCCTACACGACCCACCAGTAAGATAAGGGTACCTCGACTGAGGTGCCCTTTTTCTTCGTCTAGTGTTTGCTTTTGTACAGTTTCACTTTCGGGGTGTAGCGCAGTCCGGTAGCGCGCCTGCTTTGGGAGCAGGATGTCAGGAGTTCGAATCCCCTCACCCCGACCATATTCCGGGTCGTTAGCTCAGTTGGTAGAGCAGTTGGCTTTTAACCAATTGGTCGTAGGTTCGAATCCTACACGACCCACCATGTAAGAGAAGGGCACCTCGACTGAGGTGCCCTTTTTCTTTGTCTGGATTTTATCTCTGCAGGTTTTCCCGCCTGCCCCCGCCACGTTGCCGACCTGCCGGCACAGCCTTTCCAGGGCGTGCTCCGACGGCGAGCGCCAGCAAGATCAGCAGCATCGACGCCAACCCCAATGTACTTGGCCATTGCCCCAGTATCAGCATCGAACTGACGATGCCGAACAGCGGGATCAGCAGCGACAGCGGTGCTACCTGTGATACAGGGTATTCGCGCAGCAGCAGGTTCCAGCCCCAGTAGCAAAACAGCGTCGCGCCGTATACCTGAAACGCCAGCGAAAACAAGGTAAACCCGTGCAATTGGGCCGGCAGCGCGGTGAATGGTGCTGAGCCGTGTGCAAGCCAGGTCAGCAGTAATAGCGGGATTGGCGGGAACAGGCTGGCCCAGACCACAAAAGCAAAGATTTCCTGCACCTTCGACTTTTTGATCAGTACATTGCCGATGCTCCAGGCCAGGGCGCTGGCGATTACCAGCGCTAAACCGACAGTGCTGACAGTGCCTGAGCCATCCACCAGCACGCCGAACAGGCCAAGAGCCGCCAGGCATATGCCGATCAGTTGTGGCCGATTCAGGCTTTCGCCAAACCACAATACGCCCCAGCCCAAGGTGAAAAATGCACTTAGCTGAATCAGCAGCGAGGCACTGCCAGGTGGTACGCCCAAAGCGATGCCCTGGTTGATAAGCGCCCACATGGCCACGCCGAAGATCAAGCCGTAGCCGGCCAGCCAGCGAAACCTTACCTGCGGCCGCTTGACCACGAATACCCAAGGCAGGGCGGCAAGGCTGAAGCGCAGCGCGGTCAGCAGCAGCGGATCGATCTCGGCCAGGCCGAGCTTGGTGATGGGGAAGTTCAACCCCCAGATGGCCGTGACCATGACGGCCAGGCACAGGTGCTTTTTCTGCATTGTCAGACTTTTCCCAGAACAACGAGCGCACAGGCGCGAGAGCGGGAAATATGCGAGAAATGGCGCTGGCCTGCTTTCAGCTTGAGGCCAACTATCATTAAAATCAGGCCATGAAAGAATCTTTCGGTCTTGATCCTTACCAGAACGTCCCGCGTGATGCGGTGGTGACGGTGCGTGATTACGCCGACGGCCAGGTATTTGCCGCGCACAGCCATCAACGCGGGCAGTTTGCCTATGCCTCATGTGGCGTCATCACCGTGTTTACCGACAGGGGTAATTGGGTGGTGCCGCCCCAGCGGGCTATCTGGGTGCCGGCGCGGCTGGGTCATGCCATGCACATGCGTGGCCCGGTCACCATGCTCAACACCTATATCCGCGAGCCTGCTGCACTGGCTTTGGGCTTGCCGGAGGAGTGCCAGGTGTACGGTGTGTCTGCACTGCTACGGCAGTTGCTGAACAAGGCGATTGAGGTCCCGGCGCTGTATGCCGCAGAGGGGCGTGATGGCCACCTGATGGGCCTGTTGTTGCATGAGATAGCGGCCATGCCAGCGCTGTCGCTGAATGCGCCACTGCCGCATGAGCCGCGGCTGGCGCAGGCCTGCCGCGAGTTTCTCGAGCAACCTTCACTGGAGGTCGGCATTGACGCCATGGCCCAGCGCACGGCCATGAGCCGGCGCACGTTCACTCGCCTGTTCAGGGCGCAGACCGGCATCAGCTTCATCGAATGGCGGCAACAGGCTTGCCTGCACGCGGCGGTGATCAGGTTGGGCAACGGCGAGCCAGTCACGCAGGTGGCAATAGCGCTTGGCTACAGCAGCTCAAGCGCCTTTGCGACTGTTTTCAAGCGGGTGTTGGGCGAGGTGCCGAGCCGTTATATGGCGGAGTCAGCAAGCGGCAGGAGAGGCGGTTAGCGAGGCGTAGCCACCGGGGCCGCAAGGCTGCGGCCCGGCAGTTTTTACATCAGTGCAGCTTGAGTCGCGGTTCGGTGCCGCGGCCGATCTTGCTGCCAATCATCAGCATCGCCGTGCGGAATGCGCCATACAGCGCCATCTGGTGCATGCGGTACAGCGACACATAGAACATCCGCGCCAGCCAGCCTTCCAGCATCACGCTGCCGGTCAGGTTACCCATCAGATTGCCCACTGCCGAGAAGCGCGACAGCGAGACCAGCGAGCCGTAATCCTTGTAGGCATAGGTTGGCAGCGGCTTGTTGTCGAGGCGGGCTTTCAGGCTCTTGGCCAGCATCGAGGCCTGCTGGTGCGCAGCCTGCGCGCGAGGCGGCACATTGCGGTCGCTGCCCGGTTGTGGGCATGCAGCGCAGTCGCCAAAGGCGAAGATATCGTCATCCAGTGTGGTCTGCAGGGTAGGGCGCACCACCAGCTGGTTGATCCGGTTGCTTTCCAGGCCGTCGATATCCTTGAGGAAGCCCGGCGCGCGAATACCTGCCGCCCACACTTTGAGGCTGGCCTGGATGACTTCGCCGGAGGCGGTTTTCAGGCCATCTTCGGTCACTTCACTGACCGAGGCGTTGGTCAGCACCGTTACCCCGAGTTTCTCCAGGGTCTTGTGCACTGGCACGCTGATGCGCTCAGGCAATGCCGGCAACACCCGCGGGCCGGCTTCGATCAGTGTGATGTGCATGTCTTGCGGCTGAATCTTGTCCAGGCCGTAGGCGGCCAGCTCATGCGCGGCGTTGTGCAGCTCAGCGGCCAGCTCGACGCCCGTGGCGCCGGCACCGACAATGGCCACGCTGATTTTTTCGCCCGCTGCATTACCGGCATGGGCGCGCAGGTAGTGATTGAGCAGCTGCTGATGGAAGCGCTCGGCCTGCTTGCGGCTGTCGAGGAACAAGCAGTGCTGCGCCGCGCCCAAGGTACCGAAATCATTGGTATTGCTACCAACTGCAATTACCAGGGTGTCGTAGCCCAGGGTGCGCGCTGGCAGCAGCTCGCGGCCGTCTTCATCGAGGGTGGCCGCCAGCTGGATCTGCTTGCTCTCACGCTCCAGGCCACTCATGCGGCCGAGCTGGAAGTTGAAGTGGTTCCATTTGGCCTGGGCGACGTAGTTGAGCTCGTCTTCCGAAGAGTTCAGCGAGCCGGCCGCCACTTCGTGCAGCAGCGGTTTCCAGATGTGGGTCAGGTTGGCGTCGACCAGGGTGATTTCGGCCCTTTTGCTCTTGCCCAGGCTTTTACCCAGGCGGGTCGCCAGTTCCAGGCCGCCGGCGCCGCCGCCGACAATCACGATGCGATGTGTCATGGAGATATCTCATAAGGTTAAACGAATGCTTGGCCCTGAGGGCCGGCGTCGTGGCCGAGGGGAGGGCGAGCGCAACGCAGCTCATAGCACCAGTCCACTCAACAAACGACTCAAGAGGCCCAGACCGATGGTCACTGCGACCACCAGCGCCAGGAGCAGCCACGGCCGAAAAGGCCTGCGCTCGACTTGGTGCTGAGGGGCTTTGAGATACTCATCGACGCGACGCTGATCTTCAGGATTCAGGCGGCTGGTCATGGTGGGCCTCGTCAGATAGACGCTTGAGACTGCACGAACGCTACAGGGTTCGTGCACCAGGCAGCAACGAATGATAATACTTTCTGTGTATGCCGCCGAGTGTACGCCGCTGCAAAGACTCTCGGCACTGGATCAAAGACTGATCCCGACATCGAAAACGATACTGCGTCCCAGGTTGCCGCGCAGAAAATCCGGCGCGTCCGGGTGGGCGAACAGCACCCGGGCAAAGGTTGGTCCGACCAGCGACAACGACCGCCAGCCCTGGCGCAGGTATTCGGTCGGCGGCGGGAAATGGCTGTTCAGGTCGAGCACTTCACGCTTGAGGCTGGCAAAAGCGATGATATCCAGCTCGTTCAGCTCCAGGCCGCGCTCGCGGTAATTGTGGGCTTTCTTGCGCAAGGTTGGTGCCAGGCGCAGCAGCAATTCCTGCGCGCTGATGCGTCTGGGCCGGGCTTCGCGGCGTACCAACTGGCTCAGCGAGAAAGCACTGCGCCGCCGTTGCAGCTCTTCGCGCCACTCGTCATTCAGCCGCCGACCCTCATCTAGCACGAAAAATACCTCGAATGCCGCGTCGCGAAACAGCACGTCCGGCGGCTCCTGCCCGGCGGGGGTGAAGTCTTCGTTGCGGTAGGGAATATTCAGCCCCTGCAGCAGGCGCTGGCAGACCCAACGCTCGCGTTCCCATTTGCGGGCATTGGACAGAAAGGCATTGGCCTGTTCGGCCTGGATAGTAAGCAGGCGCAGGTAATCTGAGTCATCCATGGCTCAAGCTTAGCCGCTAATCTGTGAAGGTAAGATGTTGTTTACCGATGTAAATCAGCCCACCTCCAGGTCAAGGCGGTCCCGTAGGAGCGGCCTTGTGTCGCGAAAGGCCAGCGAAGCTGGCCTGGCGATATCAGCGGCGAAGCTGAAAATGTGGGGCCGCTGCGCAGCCCTTTCGCGACACAAGGCCGCTCCTACGCCGAGCGCGCCAGGTTTGGAAGAATGGATAGTCAACACAGGAGACATCAAACGTGATCAGCGCACAGGTCCTGTCCACCACCAGCCTCACCCTCGGCTGGCTGGCCTACCTGCCACTGCTGCTCTGGGCCATATCGCGCAGCAGCTGGATCGAACTGTGCAGCGATCGTCGCCGCCAACACCTGCTGTTCGGCGCGATATTCGCCTTGTTTGCGTTATGGCTGGTTCGTCGCGACTTCGACACCGGCGTCTCCTACCACTTCATCGGCATGACTGCCGTAACCCTGCTGCTCGACTGGCCGTTGGCGATCATCGCCGGCTTCATCGCTCAACTCGGGCTGTTGTCGCTCGGCCGGCAGGATTGGGCCGCGCTCGGCATCAACGGCCTGCTGATCGTCGGCCTGCCGGTGCTGGTTACCGAAACCTGCGCAATCCTGGTCGAGCGGGCGCAGCCGCGTAACCTGTTCATCTATATATTTTCAGGCTTTTTAGCCGCCGCGCTGTCAGCCCTGCTGTGCCTGACGGCTGCGCTGGGCCTGCTCTGGGTCGATGGCCTGTTCGCCATGCCCGAGTGGCTGACGGACTTTGTCGGTTACCTGTGGCTGATGATGTTTCCCGAAGCCTTTATCAACGGCATGGTCATAAGTGCACTGGTGGTGTTCTGCCCGGAATGGCTGGAGACCTTCAACCGCACCCGCTACCTGCAGGCGCCGTGGAAGGATGACGAGCGCTGAGGCCCATCACCCAGGCATGGACTCAGTGACGCGGCTCCAGATCAGCCGAATACAACTCATCTTCCGATTCCGGCGCGCCGGCAATCTTGTGTTCCTCAGCCGCCCAGGCGCCAAGGTCGATCAATTTACAGCGGTCGGAGCAAAACGGCCGGTTGACGCTGGCCTCGGTCCATTCCACAGGTGCGCCACAGGTTGGGCAATCAACGGACAACGGCTGGCTCATGGCTGGCCTCCTCGTAAAGTCAGGTAAAAGTGGTGCAACTGGTCGATCTGCTCGTGCAGCCAAGGCACATCGCGATCATTCACCAGCACATCGTCGGCATGCCGCAAACGTTCCTCGCGGGTCGCCTGAGCCGCCAGAATCGCCTGCACCTGCTCAGGGCTGGTGCCGTCGCGCTGCAATGTACGCTGCACTTGTAGCGCCTGCGGCACATCGATCACCAGCACGCGCTGGGTCTTGCGATACTGCCCCGACTCGATCAACAGCGGCGAAACATACACCGCATAGGGCGACTCGGCCTTGGCCAGGTAGCTGAAGATCTCCTGCCCGATCAACGGGTGCAGCAACGCTTCAAGCCAGCGCCGCTGTTCAGGGTCGGCAAAAATCAGCTGGCGCAGTGCCGCTCGATCGAGCTGGCCATCGCCTTGCAGCACGCCCGCGCCAAAGCGCTCGACGATGCTGGCCAACGCTGGCCGCCCAGGCTCGACCACCCAGCGCGCAGCCTGATCAGCGTCGACCAGGTGCACACCCAGCTCGACAAAACGCTCGGCCGCAGCGCTCTTGCCACTGCCGATGCCGCCGGTCAGGCCCAGGATCCAAGGGGAAAACGCCGCAGTGGTCATCAGATTCCAAGCAGTTGCAGGTAAGAGGCGTACATTTCATCACCCCAGAGCACAGCAATCCACCCCGCAATTGCCAGATACGGACCAAACGGCATCGCCGTGCACAGCGAAGCGTTACGCCAACGCAGCAAACACAGGCCGATCAACGCCCCCACCAGCGATGACAACAGCAGCGTCAACGGCAGCACCTGCCAGCCACCCCAGGCGCCGAACAACGCCAGCAGCTTGAAGTCGCCATAGCCCATGCCGTCCTTGCCGGTCACAAGCTTGAATAACCAGAACACCGTCCACAGGCTCAGGTAGCCCATCACCGCGCCCCACAGCGCGTCCGGCAACGGCACGAACATACCCGTGGCATTGAGCATCAAACCGATCCACAGCATCGGCAGCACCAGCACATCGGGCAGCAACTGATGCTGGCTGTCGATCAAGCTCAATGCCAGCAGGCACCAGGTCAGTAACAGCGCAGACAGCGCCTGCAGCCCAGGCCCGTAGTGCCATGCCACCACCAGCGACAGCCCGGCGCAGGCCAGCTCCACCAGCGGGTAACGCCTGCTGATCGCGCCCTTGCAGCCCGCGCATTGTCCACGCAGCAGCAGGTAACTGAGCACAGGAATATTCTCCCAAGCCCGGATCCGATGCCCACAGTGCGGGCAATGCGAAGCCGGCAGCGCCAGATCAAACCGCCCATGTTCGGCGACCGGCAACTCCAGCACCTCCTGCGCTTCACGCTGCCACTGCCGTTCCAGCATGATCGGCAAACGGTGCACCAACACATTGATGAAGCTGCCCACCAGCAAGCCCAGCAGTGTCGCCAAACAGGTGAAATAAACCGGCTGTGCGGTCAAAAGCGTCCACAGATTCATATTCAGACCAAACTACCCAACTGGAAAATCGGTAGATACATCGCCACCACCAAACCACCGACCAGTACCCCGAGGATCAGCACGATGGCCGGCTCGAGCAGGCCGGTCAACTGATCCAGCGCCTGGCTCACCTGCTCTTCATAATGACTGGCGGCCTTGCCCAGCATCTGGTCCAGCGTGCCACTGGATTCGCCGATGGCCGCAAGCTGCACCAACAACGGCGGAAACAACCGATCCGCACTCATCGCCTGATGCAACCCCAGCCCATTGGCCATGCCCTGACGCAAACGCAAGATCGCCTGCTCATGCACCACGCCACCACTGACCGAGGCCACTGTCGCCAACGCATCCAGCAATGGCACCCCCGCTGTGTACGCTGTGCCCAAACTGCGGGCAAAACGCGCCAGTGCCGCCTGTGCCAGCAACCGCCCCAGCACCGGCACCTCAAGCACCCGCAAAGATATCCACAAGCGCGCCACAGCGTTGTGCCGATACAGCCAGCGCAGCGCCACTGTGGATAACACCATCAATGCCCCCAGCCAAGGCGCATGCCGCGCCAGCCCTGTGGACAAGTCCAGCACCCACTGGGTGAACGCCGGCAAGCTCTTGTCAAAACCGGCAAACAACCCCTGAAAGCGCGGCACCACCTCCAGCAGCAGCAGCGCCGAAACCCCCAGCCCCGTCAGTAACAGCAGCAGCGGATAGATCATCGCCTTGCGCACCCGCCGCTGCAGCGCCTGACGCTGCTCAAGCATGTTCGCCAGCTCCTCCAGCTGCCCATCCAGCTTGCCCGACTGCTCACCCACCCGCACCAAGTTGCAGTACAGCCGATCAAACCAAAGCGGCTGGCGCTGCAACGCATCCGCCAATCCTAACCCCGCTGCCACATCCTGCTGCAATTTCACCAGCAACCGCCCCAGGCCCTCGTCGCCACCACTGCGCCCCATCACCTCAAACGCCTGCAACAACGGCACCCCCGCCTTCAGCAGCGTCGCCAACTGCCGACTGAAGCCCGCCGCATCCGGCTTACCCCGCCGCTGCGGCCAACTCAGCTGCCAGCCACCAACCGGACGCAGCCGCGCAATGCTGATGCCCTGCCGCACCAGCCCAGCCCGCACCCACGCCGGGCTACGCCCCTCGCACTGGCCGCTGACCCGCGCACCGCTGCGGTCGGTGCCCTCCCAGGTGTAAATACGCGATGTGGTACTCATGCACAGCTCCTTGCGGCTGATGCGACAAGCCCGGTAACAGCTTGCCGCGCCCATCCATGGGCGGGTTGTGAAGATGCTCACTAGAGTAGTTCAGCGAACATGACGTCCAGCCGAGCAGGGGTGACAAAAGGTGTCTGTTGAGGCCTACTGCGCGCCTGAAAGGCTGACGTCCACAGTGGATGAAGGCTCAGCCGAATCAACAAGGAAACGCGTTCATGAAAGCCCAACAAGGCATCACCCTGATCGAACTGATGATCGTCGTCGCAATCATCGGCATCCTCGCCACCATCGCCGTACCGATGTACACCAATCACCAGGCCCGTACCAAAGCCGCGGCTGGGTTGCTGGAGATATCCGCGCTGAAAACCGCGATGGACTTGCGCCTGAACGAAGGCAAGGACGTGCCCGATGTGACTGCGCTCGGTGGACAGGCGACTACTGCGCATTGTGCAATTGCTGCCAGTGGCGTTGCGGCCAGTGGGGTAGGGAGTATTGCCTGCACGCTGGTGGAAGCGCCGGGGAATGTGGTGGGCAAGGTGATTACCCTGAGCCGGTCGGCGGCGGGGTGGGCTTGTAGTACCAGTATTGAAGAAGATCTGGCGCCTTCGGGGTGTAAGGCGGGGTGACGTTGGCGGCTGTTGCTGATTTGGCGGATGGAGATGGTGCGCTGGCCCGTATCATGCCGATTGCATTTGTATGATGCTAACTCGCCGCAACTGCGTAATCGGCAATGTGGTGTCCAGCGCAACGCGGCGGGGCATCGATCCACCGTCTGAGGCTCGAAGTCACCGGGCTTGACCAAGAGACCTTCGCAGCCATGTGCCGGATGTCCACAAAAAGCCTGTACGAACTGGAGAGCGGGAAGTCGAATTCCAAACTCAGCACGTTGGAATCCGTGTTGCGTCTGTTTGGCGTGCGGATGGGTATGGTGATGACTGCCAAAGATACGCCCGTTGCAGCAGTCATCGGCACTCCGCTGGCCGGCTCCAACGTGGTGGCCGGACCAAAACGAGGGAAAAGCCCTGCGGCAGCCAAAGCGAAGAGGGCAGCGTCGAAGCCGGCATCGCCACGGGCACGGGAACGCAGTGAGGAGAAGTGAGTGTGTTACCGATATTGAAAAGGACTTGGCCCCAGCGGGTGCAAGGCGGGGTGATATTGGCTCCGGTCGTTCGACCTGAACGGCGCGGCCAAACGCAGTGATTTGCGGTTGGGCGATTGCTGGCAGGGGCGGTTTGCCTAAGCATCGCAGGTAATGATACGTTCGCAAAACGCCGGTGTAGCTCAGTCGGTAGAGCAGCGCACTCGTAACGCGAAGGTCGCAGGTTCGATTCCTGTCCCCGGCACCAGTAAAATCAAGTGGTTAGGCTAAATCAAGCTCTCCAATTTCTCGAGCATGACAGCAGGGTGACAGCAAATGGAGAGAGTTTTCTCTCAGCTTAACCAACCTTTCTCAACCCCGGGACACCGTGTAAATCAAGGTCTCTAGCGATTTTAGATATCGTCGTCAATTTCCCAGGCTGCATGACGAGTCCTAGATGATCGATACAGGCATTTAAAAGCCCCGTTCAGGTAAGTGCCTGCCGGGGCTTTTTCGTAACCGTGGCACTGACATCAAGGAAAGGTATGGATACGCTAAAGAGCTTGGCTCTGACCATCATCAGCTCCGCCGGGGTGAGTGCCGCTCTACTCGCTGCGCTTGCATGGCTGGCTAGAAGCTGGATCGGCGAAAGGCTGAAGGCTAGCATCAGGCACGAATATGATGATCGACTTGAAAAGCTTAGGGCGGACTTGAAAGCCCAAGGCGATGCTCAGCTCACATCGCTCAAGTCAGAGCTAGACCGTCAGGCAGAAAAACTTAGGATCGCGTCCGCCTCGTTCTCCGAGGTCCAAAAAGCGACCATTGCTAAGAAAATCGAAGCTGTAGATGCGCTATGGCTAGGTGTGATTAGGTCGCGCGCCGCGTTTCCTGGCGAAGTCACGATAACCGACATCTTCACGGATAAGGAGATGCAAGGCTTTTACACCAACCCCCAGATGCGAAAGTACTCCAACAAGCTTGCGGGTATCAGTGAGTACGATTATTTCCAAGCTGGCTTCGAGGAGGTGCAGCTTTTTCGGCCGCACTTGGGGGAGTACACCTGGGCGCTCTATGTCACCTACCGCTCTGTCCTAGGTCGCTCGATTTACCTGATAAAGCAAGGAGCTGAGAACCCTGAAAAGCTTGCCTGGCATCAAGATGACAATATCAAAAGGCTTATTGCCTCTGCCTTTGGTCCTGAGCTCATGAATGAGTTTAACCTCCTGACACATTCGAGATATCAGTGGCTCAGCTACAAATTTGACACTCTGTTGTTCAAGGCCATTGATACTCTCCTCACGGGCAAAAGCTTCAGTGATGCGGCCTTACGCCAGGCTCAAGAGATGGAGCAGCAGATCGGGGCGAGCCTACCTCCAAATTAAAGCGCGGTGTCTCTGATTCTAAGGACAGTAGTTGTTGAGCAATCAGCGTGTCGCGCTGTCGCGCGGATGCCGAGCCCTGCGTTCAGCAATTCCTTCACCCTCCTGTGCAGATCCGCGTCCACCGGTCGCCCTTGGTACTTGCCGGCGGCCTTGGCCTTCTGGATACCCTGGGCCTGGCGCTCCCGGCACTGCTCGTAATCCTTCCGTGCGATCGCAGCCATCATGTCCACCAGCATTGAGTTGATTGCGGCCAGCATCCGGTGAGTAAACTCGTCGCCCTTCGTGTCGAGCATACCCTGGTGACTGGTCGGCAGGTCGAGCGCGACGATGCGCAGGCCCTTGGCGTCGATCGCAGCCTTGAGCTTGGCCCACTCATCGGCTGGGAGGCGGGAAAGGCGGTCTATGGATTCGACAAGCAGCACGTCACCCTTGCGGGCGTCCTTAAGCAGGCGCAGCAGCTCCGGCCTATCTGCGGCGGCACCGCTGGCGTTCTCCAAGTAGTCACAGGCGATGGTCTTGTTGTGATCGCTGGCGAACTTCTCCAAGGAGGTCCGGGCTCGGCTGGCATCTTGCTCGTCGGTAGAGGCTCGGAGGTAAGCGCGGATGAACATGGTGCAACCTGTATCAGTTAGGGTGTCTTCCTACAGCTGTTGCACTTTGGGTGTCACTTTTCAAGTGTAAAGGTTGCCAAAGGCTCGAATCACCCGTATCAGTCTAGGCATACACCGGTTCGACGAGAAAACGTACCTATGGCGCGCACCGTTACGCCCTTGTCAGACCCCAAATGCGAGGCTGCCAAGCCGCGGGACAAGGACTAGAGCGCCTTGAGGAGATTGCTAGCCTTGCGTCATCGCGCGCTGCGTTTGGTGATACCTATGAAGACGAACTACATGACATTTGGGTGCATTTGAATGCCGAATATGAACAGTAGGCGGGAAGAGAACGTTTGGAGTATGTGAGACTGTCTGGGGAGCCCTCGTTAGCGTCAGGTTAGGTCCCTTGCATGCAGCGGAATAGGCAGGTATCCACTCTGGTATCCATGAAATGGGTAGCTCCAGCAGGCAGTGCCGGGCGTAATTCGCGCAGCGGTTCACGCACGATCGTCACGTAGTCGGAATGCGTGACCCTGCCGAGGTACGCAGCCAGGTACGCGCTGCTGGTACGCACGCAGGTTCACCAGCCCATGGGCCGTGAGGGCAAGGGGCGCATCAAGGTGGTGCTCCCTCTGGCTTCGCTAACGGACACTGCCTGGCGGGTGCCGGCGACCTTGGAAGGCCACCCCTAGTAACGCTGCGGGCGCTACTTCACCGAAAAATCACAGACCCCACATCCGAACCAGGGCAAACCCCAAATCCACGTTGACGCATTCGTGTCCGTCCACCCACTGGTCAGTGCGAAGCCTCCGCCCGGTATTTGTCTCCCTTTCACCCTTGGCTATCACAAGAACGAACAGCTTTGTAGGACACTCGAAGGAGTTCAGCCGCTTCACATCGGCCTGTACTGACCACGGGCCTTCAAGGCACTTCGTTTGTGACACATCTCCCAGGCACTTTATTTCAGCGACCATGTTGGCTATGCCGCTGTCATCCACTGCATACAGATCCGCTTTACGCCTGTCGCCTATCGGATGGTCAGTCCAGATTTCGATGCCGTCTTCAAACCAGGCGTGAAGGCTTACTTCGGCCTGAATCCAGTGCTCGCGACAACTGCTCAATTGCAGCACTTGCTCAAGTCTTTTGCTCATCCCGCAAAAAGCTCGTTCGAATAAGGAGATCCATTGGGTTGTGTCCATTCAACACCCGTGCCTACAAAAAATGAGGTGTGCTGATATGCGGCAATTGGTTGCTCAGCACCATGATCGGCTACGCGCTGTCGCTACTCATTTCGGTGCTGGGCCAGTTCGCACCGGTGGTTCGCACTCAGGTTCGCAACCCCCTATGCGCGAACCTTCCGCTCCAGTTGATGCAAGTTGAGCCAACTAGATTCCAGAGAAACTGAGCTTCTCGACTTTGGCTGAGGCTTCATGAAGTCGAGCTGCAACTAAGGCTAGATAGTTGTTAAATCGGGCCCGGGCGCCAGGGGATACGCTAGCAATCAGCGTTTCGTCGACAATGCCCACACCCCGTAAAGTGCTCTGAAGGTTGGCAATCCAGCTGCTCATGAACCCGTCGTATAGGCTCGGCACCGCATCGAAAACCGATTTGATCGCTTTAGAGATAGCAGCGTCGTCGAGACTGTTCACAATCTTATGGGCAAAGGTATTCCTTGCGTCACGCAGACTATGAAGCAGCGTCAGCATTTCTAATGAAATCATGCCTAGCGAGAACGCCATGTCGATCTTGGCTGCGTACTGGAATCGGAGCTTGCCCACGCGAGCTGAGGGCAAACCTATGAGGCGCGATTTGATCATCTCATCCAGAATTCCGTCTGTTATCACTCCGCTGAGCAGCACCGCGCCTCGGTCATTCTCCTCAGACAGCAGCTCAAAGGTTTTCTTATAAACCTCACCAGCTGTAGCTCCTGCGAACATGGTTTTCTCCATCGAGCCTGGGGCAGCCTACCCGACATGGCCGCCTGTGATTTATCCGCACTATGGCATGAGCACCGTCAGTGTGCACAGGCGGGGTGAGCATCAGGCTCGTGACCGCTATCCGGGCGGCATGCCTGTTGAGAAATGTTGAGGTTGCCAGGTCTTGGTTTCCACTTTGGTTTCCACGGTATTGGAGCCTGCCAGTGAGCCCGCCGCGATGACCACATGAGAACCACAATGCTCACCGCCCAGCGCCTGCTGATCCAATCTCAGGTTTTGTCAGTTTCCACCGTGTAAGACGAGTGTCGCTAGGAGGGTGGAATTCGTGCAGGTCATGGTCAGCAGCTGTGCTATGAGCAGGCCGGATTACGGCGTTTGGTCAGTGCGGTGGTTCTGCGTGGCAATTTGACATCTGTCCTTGGCAGGCAACAGTATTGGTACGAAAGGGGCGAGGGACAGCTCTATGCTGTATGGATATCCAGTAAAAGGCTTTACTATGCTAGCTCTATCCAACAGAGCCGCTGGCGAACTCACGCACGGCGGTGGAAGGGCTGATTATGCTTAGCATCCTCATGAAATTCGCGCTCGTACTGACAACGATTGCGCCAATCGGTTTAACGCTCTCATTCTTGCTTTATCAAAGCAATGACCAGAAGCTATGGTCATTGTTTGTACTATTTTGTTCGTTGTCGCTCTGTGCGACTTGTCATCAGATAATTATATCTTCAGCCGCAAAGCTCAACAAAACGACCGTCACGGCCGTTTCGATAAAGCCTGCCGACAAAGAGATTTCGGGATACTTTGTGGCGTACATGCTGCCGGTGTTAGGTGGTGGGAAGTACTTTCTTGAACCTCTCACTTTCGCCTTTTTTGCAATTATGTTTTTTGTTTTCATTTGGGTGTCCAAGTCCTTTTACGCGAATCCGGTGCTGGCAATTTGCGGGTATAAATTCTATGAGGTCCAGCTAAATAATGGCGGGAACCTTCTGCTTATTACGAAGAGGGTCATAAGTAAGCCAGCAGATATTGTAAAGGTAAGTTACATAACATCGCACACAGTGCTTGAATCTTCATAGGGGCCAATGGATGGATCTTTTTGTTTTGCTAGAAACAACGCCGCGTATCCTTAGAGTTGTTACGAGTGGCGAGCTTCAAACCGATATCGACAAGGAGCTTCGCCGACAGGCTCAAGCATTCATTAGCAACAAAACCGACGTTGCCTTTGATGCGCGCTACCGCCCTGATGACGATGAGGTACTTCTGATAGATGGATTCGATGATCTGGACGGCCTGATCGCCACTGTACGGGAGCCAGAAAACGCAGACATTTGGCAGCCCTCAGAGCAGGGGCTGGGTGTAATCAAAGGGCTGTTTGGAGGCTTCACTGAGAATGGATCTACGACAGTAGTCGTCCAAGCTTTCGATAAGCGTCAAGCAATAGCCACAGGAAAGTTTTCAATTTTTTATGACAAGAATACCTTCCGTCGACTAGATGGGATAGGTATCGCCTTGGACAACAAGCCAACCGCAATACTCACTCAAGCTGTTGCTGAGAATTCGCCTACCGAACTTCGATTCGTTAGCCTTCACAATGCTCGACGGCTTTTCGATATGGATGCCTATTATCATGAAAGTACTAAGGAAGAGGTAGAGAATTTCTTTAATCTTGATAAGTTCCATGGCTTTGATTCCAGTTGGCTTGATGCCAACATTGATAACTGGATACGCAAGAAGGTCACCTTCATTAATCAGGAAGGTATTCTCGACGCTTGCACGCCACAGGAACTGCGTATTGCAGCTGCCGGGTTTGATATTGATATCGGTGTTTATGATGAGGCCGGACAAATGAAGCTCGTCTTCCCGGGGGACAAGAAGAGTCTTAAGGCGTTGCTAAGATTCCTGGATGAGGATATTTATCAGTCCCCGATTTCAGGCAACCGTTTCCAAACGAACTCCAAGCGGAAGATCGCCGCGCAAGCGTAAAGCATCAACAAGCTTTACCGGGCCTTTACCGAATGTGAGACAGGCATGAGACGGAACCAGCATGGCCCGGGCGTTTAAGGCCATACGCCAGGCCATGCCGGTAAAGCTGGTGGTCGGCGCTGTCTCATATTGCTGGTGGTGCTGGGCGCTACTTTAACCACGCTTTGACGAAGTACGGGCCAGGCTGATGGCCGTGGCGCCTGCGGGCGGGCGCCTGAGGCTTGGCCGGTGCTGGAGGCCGTCAAAGTAGAGGCCCTGGCCGTCACTCACCCCCGACAGACCCCTGGCGGATTCTAGACAGGCCCTAGGCGGATCGAGCGGCAGTAGCGGATGGGCAAGATTGCGGCGAAGCCTGCCGCTGTTGAGCATTCAGCCGGGTGCCGAGCATGCTTCGGTCTGATTGCCGTCAAGAATCCGCGAAAATATTAGACAGGCATTACACGAAGTCAGACAGGCCGCCTGGCGGCTCAATCGATGAATCCCTCAGCAGGCCTGGGCTACAGCTCTGTCCGTTGCATTAACATGCCTACGCCTCGTCAAATGTTGTCGGCCGCCTATTCTGGACAGGCTCTGGACGGATTCGCGGAGCCAGAAGGTGGCCTGCCGGGCTGGGGAGCACGCCGGGAACGGGTTGCGGGTCGGTAGGGTCGAGCCTCGAGCGAATGCCCGTCCAGAATGGCGCCAATCTTGACTGGCCCTTGACCATCCTGGACAGAAATTCTTGACCCTTCTTGACGGATTGGGCTGCTGGCGCTTGAGCATGATCGGCTGTAAGGCTTGCTGTACAAGGGCTGGCGCTGTCTATGGCGGAGCTGTGGGAGCGGAGGCCGTCAAGGATATCCGCGCGTGCTTGTCAAGGGAAAACCGGGCGGTCCAGAACCTGACAAAACCTGACTATTTTAGCGACCTGCCCTATATGGATTATCAGGATAAGGCGCCCAATGTCCATGCTTAAGTGTAGTGGCCGCTTTAAATCAATTGGCCAGTCCCCATATGCCAGTTACAGGGATGCCCCCTGATTACGAGGAATGGAAATCATGGCTACAGAAGATAAGTTCGCGGTTGGCGACATCGTAAAATTGAAGTCAGGTGGGCCTGCTATGACTGTTCAGGCGAAGGAATTCAACAGCGACTACTACGTCTGCCAGTGGTTCGCAGGGAAAAAGCTCGAAAGCGGTCGCTTTAAGACTGACTCTTTGGAAAGCACAACTCTAGAGGCGAAATAGTGGACGCTGAGGTGGTTGCACAGTGGATGCTTGCCGAAATCGAGCGTGACGCTTGCGTCTACCAAGACGATGTTGTTGATTACATCGTCAGAGCGAGGCATGAGGAGCTTCTGATTGATAATGCGGATGGCAACCAGGTTCTCGGCAAAGCTATCCTCGCTGCATTTCGCAAGCTTACCCCTGACAATGTGGTCTGGGTTAAACCTGACCGCTACTGGCGCTTTCGTGTAGCTGAGGATGAGCCTGGGCGAAACGCCCGAGGTTGAGATGACCGGCTGCCCCTATGGTAGACCGACGCGGTTAGCGGGTGGTGAGAGCCACCCCACCGTTTCGGGAGAGTGGTACCCGGCTATACGCGACCCCTTGGGCATCGCTTATACAATGGCTATACACGACCCCCCAAGCATCGTCATGTTAGAGGCTCTTGGCATGGGGCTGCTTAGGAAGGATGATGGCCATAAGCCATTGAGTTTGGAGGGAGCAACTGTGACATGAGGTCCGATGATGAAGAGTACAAGCTGTACGAGAAGATCTACCTCGCTGAGGCTGACCGTAAGGAGAAATTAATCTCCAGGCTGAATCTGCCACTCGCGCTGATCGTAGCCCTCTTGAGCTTCCTCTCCTACCTACTTCCCAAAGCTCCGCCGACAGAAACGACCGCGGGAATCTATTTCTGGATTCTGTACCTAGGGGCAGGCGTTTTCGTTGTCAGAGCGATGTGGCATTTCGCCTGGGCTTGGCGCGTCCGTTTCGATGACTTAGCCATACCGGTTGCCGAAAAGCTTGAGGCTCACCGGAAGACGCTCATCGATTACTACGATGGGAGCGTTGAGCAGGCGAACAGCTTCTTCATGCAGATCATGATGGACTACTACGTCATGGGAGCGACGAGAAATGCTAACAATAACGATCGACGGAGCAACGAGCTTGACGGTTTGTCGAGGAACGTTATCTACGCTGTGATTTGGTCGCTGATTTCCTTCCTGCCGATCTACATATCAACCAACCCATAGGAAAACTTCATGTCCAACCAAAAGCCGCCGCCGCCGCCGCCCCCCCCGATGAGAAACATCAAAAGTGATGTGGATCTTCCACGGCGCGTACCGCCGCCACCGCCTCCGCCGCCGCCAAAGAAAGCGTAAGACCAAGCCCTCTTAGGAGGGCGTGTTCGTGTTCGCCGCTAACCACGACGCCCCGGGGTACTTTTCGGTTTAGGTATATGTTTAGGTATACAGTTGTGGCATTGCATCATATGGCTGCCCGATTTTACTGGTCTGGAGGTACCCGATTCGACTCCTGTCTCCGCACCAGACATCAGTTCCCAGAAGTCCACACTGTCTAAGCAAATACCCAACAAAAGCCCGCCTCGTGCGGGCTTTGTTGTTTCTGTAATTCCTCGTTTCGAGGCCGACTCACGGATCCGTCGGCCAGTCATCTGTCAGTTTTGCTAGGTAAAAATGACAGTATCAGCGTCTCGAAGGAGGCTTATAAAAGCGCGGGCCAGCAAGTTGAAGTGCTAGCGCCTTCCAACTCCACCGGACAGGAGTCCGTCTTATGCCTACAGATCTGGACACGTTGCTTTCAAGTATTCGCGAGTGCGGAACCCATGACGCGTCAAAAAGTCGCCTCGCGCCTGAGCTCTACAAGAACAGGTCGTAAGACAGTTTGCTGATCAGAATCACCAACAACACCAAGAACAGCGTGCGGACAAAGGGCACGCCTTTATGGACCGCCAACCAAGTGCCAGTGAGCGCTCCGAAAATGTTGAACGCAGCCATGGGAATCGCGACCAGGTAGAGCACGTTACCCGTCGGAATGAAGAACATCAGAGCCGCGATATTGGTAGCGATGTTCACGAGTTTCGCCGATGCCGAGGCGTGCAGAAAGTCGAAGGCGAAGCAGCGAATAAACAGGAAGATCAGGAAACTGCCAGTGCCGGGCCCGAACAGGCCATCGTAAAAACCGATGGCGCCGCCGATGACGATCGCCAGCAGTTTTTCCCTGGTACCGATGCGCATCGGTTTATGCAGGGCGCCGAAGTCTTTTTTCCAAAAGGTGTAGATCGCCATCAGCACAATCAGCACCAGCACCGCCGGCCGCATCACTGACTGCGGTACGAACGATACCGTGGCGGCGCCGAAGAAGGCCATGACAAAGGCCGCACAGGCCGCGGGGATCACAAGCCCCCAGTCGATCACCACCTTGCGTATGAAGGACCGGGCCGCGAATGCTGTACCGCAGGCGGCCGCGACCTTGTTGGTACCCAGCAGCGCTGCCGGTTGAGCGGTGGGTAGTACGTTGAACAGTGCGGGTATCTGGATCAGTCCGCCGCCACCCACCGCCGCATCGATCAGGCCGGCAGCGAAAGCGAACACGCAAAGGATGACAATATCGACCATGAACTAAGGCTCTGACTATCTAGGTGGGTGGCGCATATCGCTGCAACCAGAGGACATGCTGATCTGGCTGACGGGAAGGTTAACGGAAGGGCTTTTTCTGTGTTGCAATGCCGCATTGTGAAAAGTGCAATGAGGTGGAGCGTGGCGTTGAACATGTTGGCGGAACTTGAAGCCTTTGCGGCAGTAGCTCGCAAGCGCAGCTTCGTCGCCGCGGCGCGGGCCTTGGGGCGTTCCCCTAGTGCACTGACCCGCGCCATTCAGGCTCTAGAGGAAAGTGTCGGGCTCAAGTTGTTCAATCGCTCGTCCAATACCGTGAGCCTGACTGAGGCGGGTGAGTGCTTATTACCCCATGCCTACAAAATGCTCGAACTGCAACGTGAGGTGGATGAAGACCTGGCCGGTCTCAGCGGCCTGGCCTCCGGCTGGATCCGCTTCTCCGCCCCCGAGGTACTTGGACACGGGGTGTTGCCTCGGTTGATCGCGCAATATTGCGAGCGTTATCCAGACGTCAACATCGATGTGATTTTCACCGATGAAATCATCGACCCGGCCAAGAGCAAACTGGACTTCTCGATCCGCGGGGCATTTCCACAATCCAGCGACTTGATCGGTTTCGCGCTCTGGAGTTACTCACGCCATCTGTATGCCGCCCCCGGGTACCTGGAGCGCAAAGGCGTGCCCGACTCTATCGAGGCGCTGGAGTCGCATTCGCTGATCCTGCATACGGCGCCGCGGATTCTCAAAGAGTGGAATTTTCGCAGCGAGGGGCAAGCCATCAGCTTTCGGGTTCATCCGAAATTTCGTTTCAGTTCCGGTCTGGCGGTATTCCAGGCAGCCATGGCGGGCGTCGGGATCGCCCGCTTGGCCGATTGGATGGCAGAGCCCGAAGTGGAGGCGGGGCGCTTGGTGCGGGTTTGCCCTGACTACAAACTCACCTCCAGCAGCGGCGAGAGCCCACAGATGCATGCGGTTTACCCGGCCGGAAATCTGCCGCTGCGGGTGAGGGCCTTGCTGGAAATGATTCGTGGCGTGGGTGAGAGCCCGAAATATAGCCGCGGCACAGCACTGATATGAGATTACAGGGCGTTCAGCCCGGCGGTACGTCTGACGTCAATACGCGCATTGTCAAACATGGCCATATCTTGTGATCTGTGTGCTTGAGGCCATACCCTGAACGCCGGAACCCGTCGTGGTGCTCTCACAGGGGCAGGTATCGATACCTGCAAAGCTACGAAGCAAAAGTCGAGGTTATGGCCGGCGATGCGGTGTGCAGCGTGGAGCGCCGCAAAAGTGAAGGGGTTACCGCGCACGCGGGGTCGATGACAGCCACCCTAGCTCAACTGGAGGTGCTGCACTGCTGATCAATGCAGCACCTGACTCAAGAACAACCGACTCCGCTCACTCTGCGGATTCTCAAAAAACTCCCTGGGCGTAGCCTCCTCAACAATCTCCCCCTGATCCATAAATACCACCCGGTGAGCCACCGTCCGGGCAAAGCCCATCTCATGCGTCACGCACACCATGGTCATGCCGTCTTCGGCCAGGTCGACCATGGTCTGCAGCACTTCCTTGACCATCTCCGGGTCCAGCGCCGAGGTGGGTTCGTCAAACAGCATGATCTTCGGCTTCATGCACAACGCCCGGGCAATCGCGACGCGCTGTTGCTGGCCGCCTGAAAGCTGGCCGGGGTATTTATGCGCCTGTTCGGGAATGCGCACCCGTTCCAGGTAATGCATCGCCACCGCCTCCGCCTCCTTGCGCGGCATCTTGCGCGCCCACATCGGGGCGAGGGTGCAGTTCTCCAGGATGGTCAGGTGCGGGAACAGGTTGAAGTGCTGGAACACCATGCCGACTTCGCGGCGGATGGTTTCGATCTGTTTGGCATCATTGGTCAGCTCGGTGCCGTCGACGACGATGCGGCCTTGCTGGTGTTCTTCGAGGCGGTTCAGGCAGCGAATGGTCGTCGACTTGCCCGAGCCAGATGGGCCGCACAGCACGATGCGTTCACCTTGGCGCACGCTGAGGTTGATGCTCTTCAGTACCTGGAACTCGCCATACCATTTGTTGACGTTCTCCATCTGGATCATGGTCTGTGCGCCCAGTGGATCCAGGGCTTTGCCGGTCGCTTGACTCATTTGAAACTCCTTGCCGGAGCACAGGCGCGCCGTCCCGGTGGAGGCGGGCACGCCGGGTGTGGAAGAGGATGTTGAAGTCAGTGCAGGACGCTTTCCAGAAACTGCCGGGTGCGAGGCTCCTTCGGTGCGCTGAAGATTTCCGCCGGCGGGCCCATTTCGATGATCTTGCCGCCGTCGAAGAACACCACGCGGTCGGCCACCTCACGTGCGAAGCCCATTTCGTGAGTGACGACGATCATGGTCATGCCCTCGGCCGCGAGGCCTTTCATCACGTTCAGCACGTCACCTACGGTCTCCGGATCGAGCGCGGAGGTGGGCTCGTCGAACAGCATCAGCTTGGGTTTCATCGCAAGAGCGCGCACTATCGCCACCCGCTGTTGCTGGCCGCCGGACAGCTCCGCCGGGTAGTGTTCGGCCTTGTGCCGCAGGCCAACGCGGTCGAGCAGGGCGAGGGCGTGAGCCTGGGCTTCTTGCTTGTTCGAGCGCTTGAGCTTGACCGGGGCGAGCATCATGTTCGCCAGCACGCTCATGTGCGGGAACAGGGTGTAGTCCTGAAACACCATGCCCACCTCTTCGCGCAGCCTGGCCAGGGCTTTGCGGTCACCGGCATTGGCCGAGTCGCCGTTGGCGATTACCACGGTACCGAGGGACGGCTCTTCCAGGCTGTTCAGGCAGCGGATGAAGGTCGACTTGCCCGAGCCGCTGGGGCCGATGATGACCACCACTTCGCCTTGTTGAACGTCCATGTCCACGCCCTTGACCACCTCGTGCGCACCGAAGCTTTTGTGCAGGTCGCGAACCGTCAGGATCGTGCTCATACGCCCGCCTGTGCCCGGGTCAGGGTTTGCAGGTTGAGGTCGGCCGCGCTGAGGCGCTCGCGGCGCTGCTGGTTGGCAATGCGCTCGGCGCTCAGGCGCTCGCTGGCACGTGCCAGGCTTGGCTTGAGTGAGCCGAGCGAGGGGCCGCCTGCGGAGCTGCGGCCTTGGACGTTGCTGACCGGGTCGAGGCAATCACGGACTTTCTGCTCGGGCAGGTTGAGGGCGTGGCCGAGTTGTTCGAGGGCGCAGGCATCGACCATCTGCGTGGTGATCTGGTTGGCCGGCAGGCCCTGGTCCATGGCCATGCGCACCACGCCGCCGACCACATGGTGGGCTTCGCGGAACGACAGGTCGACTTCGCGCACCATCAGGTCGGCGAGGCCGGTGGCGGTGGAGAAGTCTTCACCGGCGCGGCGTACCGCCAGGTCGATGTTGGGCGTTGCGGTGCGCAGCACCAGGTCGAGCAGTTTCAGGCAGCGTAGGGTTTCTTCGGCGGCTTCCCAGAAGCCGCGGGTGCCTTCGCGGTTGCCGTCGCCGGTGTGGGAAAAGTTGGTGCCCTTGATGCTCACGCTGGCGCCCATCAGCAGGCCGACGATGTGCCCGCTGCGGCCCTTGAGGTACTCGAGCACGGTGGGGTTTTTCTTTTGCGGCATGATGCTGGAGGTGGCGGCGACGCTGTCGGGGAAGTCGATGAGGTTGAACTCATGGGTGCTCCAGACAAAGTAGTCCTGCGCGACGCGGCTCCAGAACACCGCCAGGTGGCTCAGGTGCGACAGGCTTTCGAGCAGGAAGTCGCGTGAGCCGATGGCGTCCAGCGCGTTGTCCAGGTAGCCGTCGAAGCCGAGCAGCTCGGCGGTGCGTGCGCGGTCGATGTCGAACGGCGTGCCGGCGAAAGCGGCTGCGCCGAGTGGACACTGGTTCATCGACTCCAGGGTCTGGATCAGGCGCTTGCTGTCGCGCTCCAGCGCCTGTTCCACCGCGCTCAGGTAGTAGCCGTAGGTGATCGGTTGCGCCGGCTGCAGGTGGGTGTAGCCGGGCATCACCACTTCGGCGTACATCGCGGCGCAGCGCAGGGCCGTGGCGCGCACGGTCACCAGTTCATCGATCAGGTCCATCAACAACTCGCGGCAGCGCAGGCGGTCGAGTGTGGCGAGGATGTCGTTGCGGCTGCGACCGGTGTGCAGCCGCCCGCCGATGTCGGCGCCGATCTGTTCGATCAGGTGCGCTTCGTAGTTGAAGTAGGCGTCTTCGCGGGACGGGTCCAGCTCGACCGCATCCGGCCCGGCCTGCTCCATGTCCAGCACACCCTTGGCCAGCGCACTGGCATGTTCGCCGCGAATCAGCCCCTGTTCGGCAAGCATCAGGATGTGCGCCTTGTTGACGTTGCCCAGGTTGGCGAAACCGCTTGCGAAGCCTTCCAGGCGCGGGCGATAGATGTACTCGTTGACTTCCGGCGCGGTGCTTTCTTTCAGACGCCGACTGACTTTGGATTCTTGCATGTTGGAACCTCTCCAATAGAAGTACGTACCGCCGGGCGACCCAGACGACGTTCGAGATAACGGCTAAGCCAGGTCAGTGCCGAGCAGATGACGAAGTACATCAGCAACACCACGGCGTAGACCGAGAAGGCCGGGCTGACGCCGGTCATGACGGTTTCCCGTTCGATGATGATCTGGCCGACCTTGAGGAATTCGCCTACGCCGACCAGGGCACCCAGCGACGTGGCTTGCACCAGGATCGTCAGCAGCCCGGTATAGGCCGGCAGAATGGCTTTCATCGACTGCGGCACGATCACGTGCAGGTAGATCTGCCAGGGGCGCAGGCCCAGGGCCCAGGCGCTTTTCCACTGGTGTCGGGACACCGACTCCAACCCGCCCCGCACGATCTCGATACCGTTGGCGCTGCCCCACAAGGTCAGGCCGACGGTGACCGCGGCAAACGGGCTTAGATCGACGCCGAACATCGGCGCGCCGAAGAAGATGAAGAACACGTTGACGATCAGCGGAATGGAGCGGAACAGCTCCACATAGGCATGAATCGTCCACCACAGCACGCGGTTCTTGACCGTGGCCAGTACGCCGAGCACGGCCGAAATCAGCGTGGTGAACAACAGCACCACCAGCGCCAGCTGCAGGGTCATCAACAACCCTTTTAAAACGAAGCTCCAGTTATCGAAGATGAAGTTCATGCTCGCCTCACTGCCGGAAAGGGCGTTGTAAGTGGGCGGAAAGGCGCGCGGTCAAAAGCGCGAGCACGCCGACCAGCACCAGGTACATGACGCAGATGGCCGTGAACATCTCGATGGCGCGAAAGTCCGTGGCGATGCGGTCCACCGCGACGAAGGTCAATTCCGCCAGGCCGATGGCCTGAAGGTACGAAGAGTTCTTCAGCAGCGAGATCGCGGTGTTGAGCATCGCCGGCAGGCTGGTGCGAAACGCGATCGGCAGGGCGATCAGGGCAAAGTACTGCGCGGGCTTGAGGCTGAGTGCCAGGCTCGCCTCGCGCATGCCGCGCTCCACGGTGGCCAGGCCGCCGCGGATGTTCTCTATCTGATAAGCCCCAGCCCACAGTGACAGGCACACCACCCCCGACCAGAACAGCGACAACCCCAAGCCAATGGCCGGCAGACCGTAGAAGATGAAGAACAACTGCACCAGGATCGGCGTATTGCGGATCAACTCCACGTACAGCACCACCGCCTGCGACAGCACCGGCACTTTCATCACCCGCACCGCGCCGCCCAGCACACCGATCAGCATTGAAAAGAAGATGGCCAGCGCGGTGATCTTCAGCGTCATCAACACGCCGTCGAGCAGCGCAGGCCACTGCGCTATCAAGTAATGGATGTCGAAATCCATGATCGCGGCCGATCAGAGCGATTCGGCAGGTTTGGCCTGCTCGAACACACTGATGTAATAGCCCTGGATATTCTTCGGTACGAACTGCTCTACCCAGCCGCGGTACAGGTGCTCTTCACGCATGCGCAGCACCGCCGCGCTGAGGAAGTCGCGCCACTGCTCTTCGTTCTTGCGCACACCGATGGCCGCGTCGGAGATCTGGAACGGTTCGCCGATCAGGCGCGCGTCCTTGTCGTTGTCGGCCACCACCACCAGCGTTGCGGCGTCGTGGGTGTAGGCATCAGCGCGGCCTTGGCGGAAGGCTTGCAGGGCATCGGCGGCGCTGTTCATGCGCAGGGTTTTCACGTCGGGCATGTGGTCTTCGAACCACTTGGCCTGCACCGAGCCCTTGAGCGTGGCGAGGGTCTTGCCCTTGAGGTCGGCGATCTTCTGTGCCGGGCTGTCCTTCTTCACCACCACGTCACTCGCCCCCCAGCGGTAGGGCGTGGTGAAGTCGATCACGCGCTGACGCTCCGGAGTCACGCCGAGGGTGGCGATGAGGAAGTCGACCTTGCGCCCCAGCAGTTGCGGCACTCGGTTTTCGGCAGTCACGCAGGTAAAGCTGACCTTGTCCTTGGAGCCCAGGGCCCACAGTGACACCTGCTTTGCCATCTCTACTTCGACGCCGGCAAAGTCGCCCTTGTTGTCTTGATAGCCATAAGGCGGCTGGTCGCAACGCACGCCAGCTCGCAGCTGGCCTGCCTCTTTGATAGCTGCAGGAACGGCCGGCAAGTCGACGGCTTGGGCGGTGGACACCGCTGCCAACGACACGCACGAAAGGGCCAGTGCAGCGCTTAGTTTTTTATACGAGAACGACATGATGCCTCCTGATTACCGGGCTGCATCGCCCCACTGGCGTGCGGCGAAACGATGAGTACAAGGGCAGAGCTGAAATGAAGCTTGAGCACCGGTTTTGTTTTTGTTGTTGCGGGTATGCGCTCGGTTGGCATCGCGCTGCATCGGGGCAGACGTCGATGTGGATCTAGTTATAAAATCTTCGGGTCATGCAATCAAATGACAATCCATCAACCAGTCATGCAGAAATGATATGGCCATTAACTTCAAGCAGATCGAAACCTTCCGCGCGGTGATGGTCAGCGGCTCCATGACGGCGGCGGCGCAGGCGTTGCACACCTCGCAGCCGAACGTCAGCCGCCTGATCGCGCAGCTCGAACGGGCCAACGGCTTCAAATTGTTTGAGCGGGTGGGCGCGCGATTGGTGCCAACCGATGAAGGCGCGCAGTTCTTCGCCGACGTCGAGCGTGCCTTCATCGGCCTGCACAGCCTGGAAAACTCCGCCCAGCACCTCAAGCGCGGTGGCACCGGGCGCTTGCGCATCGGCGCTGTGCCGTCGCTGACCCACGGCCTGCTGCCGGCGATCATCCAGCGCTTTCGCCAGCAGAACCCCCACGTGCATATATCGATCCACACCAACGACTCGCCCAACGTCGCGCACTGGGCGGCGACCCGTTTCTGCGATGTATGCCTGGTGTCCTACGTGGCCGAAGACATGGCCGGTGTGCAGTCGGAAATCATCTGTGATGTGCCTGGCGTGTGCATTTTCCCCAAAGGGCATCGACTTGGTGCCTTGGAGGTAGTGACACCGGCAGATTTGAAGGGCGAGGAATTCATCTCGCTGTCGCACACCGACGGCTCGCGCACGCGGCTCGACCGACTGTTTGCCGAAGAAGAACCGCGCGTGCTGAACATGGATGCGACCCATGCTGCCACTGTCTGCTCACTGGTCGGGCTTGGGCTGGGCGTCAGCGTGGTCAGCCCGCTGGTGGCCAACGAGTACCTGCATACCGATATCGACATCCGGCCGTTTGCGCCGGAGCTGCGCTTTTATACCTATTTGCTGCTGTCGTCCGACCGGCCTGAGAACGTGCTGACGCAGAGGTTTCGGGTGTTGGCGGGGGAGATGTTGAGGGAGGCGGCGCGGGGGAGTTTGGAGAGGGAGCGGTAGGCAACGTGGCTTCCTGGCCCGCTAGATAAAGCAAGTATTCAGAGTTGCCTTGAGCTATTGTTAGTTGCGCAAAAAATTGCCTGATGCACTTTTTCAAGGATTGAAATGAAAGTTCTATTGCTTGTGCTATCGACCTTGCTCCTGCTTTCCGGCTGCTCCACGCCGCTCACCGCTACCAAGGCCAGCCCCTCGATCGCCGAAACCAAATCGGTGCAGTTCGGTGGGAAGACGTTTGTCCTCAAGTTCCAGAAGCAGGGCCTGTGGGAATATTTCCCTGAAGATGAAAGCATGGATGCCTGGACCGAGATGGTCGACTTTACTGTCGTGCCTCGCGAGCTGAACCGCTTCAAGCCCCTCGACCTGGCCAAACGTGCCATCCAGCTGCATCAGCAGGAAAACCCGAACATGCCGGCAGTCCTGCTGACAAAAAATAGAACCGGGATCGACTACGCGATGATGTACTACCCCGATTCAGTCCGTAAGGACGGGCAGTTTTCGGAGATTAGTTACTTCAAGTACTACACCGATGGCACCACTGGCCAGACCATAATTTTTCACTTCGCCCGGACCATCCCAAAACCGAACGATCCCACCGAGAGCGCAACAGCGATGGGGCAGGAGATCCCGCCGCTGATGGAAGCATTCCCGCTGTACCGGCCGTGACACCCTCAGTGTTAGGCCAGGCGGTGAAAGGGCGCTAATTAAAATTTCATCCCTTTCAAGCAACATTAATTAAAATCTCTGTTTTAGGTTAGCCATGAAAAATCTACTGATTGCTTGCATCCTGTTGGGTTCGGCGGTGTCTGTTAAGGTTTTAGCGAACACGCTAGAGGTCGAGCATCAGCGGATTGAGCAACGCTGGTATTCGTTCAGCGAGGTAGTAGAGAAAAGAAAGAAATATGACCGAGTGGATATTTCTCGAGGGTATATCGAATACTACTTCGAGGGTGAAAACCATGCCTCCAACGCTCCGGAGGAACGCCTGTCGCCGCGTGAAAAATTCTACGCCAATCATGCAACCGTTGGCACTTATGCCGTTGCTGATTACGCGACCGCGCTGGACAAGGCGTGCGTAGATGTGGTCTCTGAGTCGCTGGGATCGTTCAGAGGCAGCTATGAAAACGCTAAGAGACCTGACAGGCAACAATATAAGAGAAAGGTCGTTGGTATCAGGTCATTAAGCTACAAAGGTCCTGAGTTTAACTTCAAGAGTCCTGCCTCTTGGTCGTCCATAGAGTTGCCGAAGGACAAGAGAAGCCTTCTGTGTGAGATTTATGAAGTCAAGGATGAGGCCAATGACGTGAAATACATCGTCTACGCTGCATCGGTGACAACCGCTATGTTCGACGAAATTCATTCGGCACCACTGCCCGCTAACAAACCGAATAATTAGTTTCTTTGCGACAATGCTGCGGCACCTAACGCTGTGGCATCGAGCAGATCAGCTTTGAGCCTTGGCACGCTCAGTAATTGTCTGCCAATCGACCCATTTTGCTGTCTGACAGCCGTCGTACTGTTAGATCACGACCAGCGGATACGGGCAATTTCTGCGTCGCTCATCTGGCGCCAATCATCCTTGCTGATCCCGTAATCCTGCTCGGCGGATTCCAGAGCCTGCTCCAGCGTAATCATCAAATGATCGCCTTCAATCTGCTGGCTGGCGTAGTCCACGAAGCGAATCTCCATGTATACCGGCGGCTCGTGCTCACCCGCGACTTCAAGACCAAACAACACGATCGTCGAGACGCTGGGGCGGTATGCGCAAGGTACTTTCACATCGGCAACCAAGTGCAACGGTTGTGGCTTCATCTGGATACCTGAGTCGCTGGGCCTTTGTGTAGCCGCTATCTGACGTCTGTGCCGGGGTATAGCTCGGGCGGTGGCTGGTAGTCAGGGTCTTCGAATTGACTGTTGGTGTAGAAGGTCTCGGCGGTGGGCCCAGTATTCTTGTAGGTTACATTTTCGTTACGGACCAGATGCCAGCCCGTACCTTCTTTGTCACGCTCGATCAGCGTTGGGGACAGCGTGCACTTCCCACTGGAACCAGAAGTGAGGAGGAACTGATAGTAGCGCCCGGCTTCAGGTGTGAATTGGGTTGTGACAAAGCAGGTCCTGGTACGCGAGCCCTCCCATGTCATATACACAGTCGTTTCCAGGCCCGGCCGAATCGTTGATTCGTAGTAGTCCCAGGTCAGGTCTTGACCCGCTTTGGGCATGCCAATGTCTTGGGTATGGGTAAAGGGGAGAGGCCCGGTACGCACCACACCGCCGGTCCTCACACCGTTGTCGGTCTGGTAGATTGCCGCATGCTGGGTGAAATTGACGACACGAATCCAGGCCGGATTCGGCTCATTCGCGGGTGCGACAAAGTAATCGGTGTGGGGGAAATACTTGCAACCTGCGAACATTGGCAACAGCACTAAACAGAATCTCAAGCGTGTCGTCATTGATCCATTTCTCTGCAGAATTTTCGCTATGACCGCGTCTGCAGGGGTTTATTCGTCACCCGCACTGATTTCCTCGGGGTGGATGGCTACTGGTCTGCGTGCCTGATCACGAGCTTCTGGAACGAGCCAGGCAACTTCCCCTGACCCCAAATGCGCCCCGCTATCGCGGGGCTCAACACAGAGGGAGGCTCGTAGTCAGAACGACTCGACTGGCTTCTGGGCTTGTTGAACAAGCTTGTTTCCATCCAGTTTCGGGAAGGAAAAATTAATGATGATGCTGGACTCGTCATCCACGCCAGAGATGACTAAATCAGCACCCCTGACGTTGGCAGGTGCTGACTTCATAAGGCTCTGAAGGTTGGTGGCCGCTTTGTCGAGGGTGAGCCCTTCAACGAAAGAGTAGGTCAAATCGTTGGCGGCCAACGCAACACTCTCGTAGTTCGTGAGTTTGGCTGTGTAGTCATCCTTGTTTTTTGTTTTGCGCGCGGTATCAACCAGATCCAGCACGGATTTCCCGTCAGTGAGCGCCACCAAGGTAAATGTCTTTGCAAGCGCTCCAATGACGCGAGCGTACAGGTCACGATCATAGGGTGCAAACAGCGAAACCGACGCCAGTTTGTCACTGCTGAAAACCAGGGCTACCGTGAACTTCTGATCCAGAAAGTCCACATCGTCCACACAGCGTGCAGGAGCTCCAATATCAGCTGTACAGTCGTAGTAGCCTGCTACCCCGGTGTATTTCGCGATCGGCGCGTCGTAAGCATATGTTTTGAACAGGTTGTCTGCGGCTACCGCATTCTGCATGCCGGTCAACATCGCCGTGGCGGCCAGCGCTGCAGAAATAGCTTTCTTTGACATGGATTCCCTTCCTGAATGAGCATCGAGATGAATAGCCAGATGCTATCAGTCAGGTGTGCACTGCTCAACACCGGCACTCCATTTGGTGACGCCGCAGCCCATATCTCGGTCTCTTGAAAGACGGTCGGGTCTGCCGGGCGCCGTTTCTTCGATTCGCCAACCCAGTGCAGCGACAAGACCGATACCAGCTTGCATGCTGTGATCAATCCTGTCGCTACCGCAGTCAGTTCACCACGTGACCGTTTAAAGAGCCGCTTCCGGACTACGCCCGAGTACCCGGTTGTACTCCAACTTCGCAGTCTTCTCGGTGAACTCCCCGGACCACTTCGATACCACTACTGTCGCCACACTGTTGCCAACGGTATTGCACGTCGCAATCGCCATCGACATGAAGCGGTACACGCCAAACAGCAGCGCCAAACCTTCTACCGGCAGGTTGCCAATGGCGGTCACGGTCGCAGCGAACACCACGAAGCTGCCGCCCGACACCGCTGCCGCACCCTTGGAGGTGACCAGCATGACGGCGAGGATACCCAGCTGTTGTTCCCAGCTCAGGGGCACGCCATAGGCGTTGGCAATAAACAGTACGCACAACGACATATAGATGGAGGTGCCGTCGAGGTTGAACGCATAGCCAGTCGGCAACACCAGGCCAACGCTCTGCTTGGAGCAACCGAACTTCTCCAGTTTCTGCAGCAGGCGCGGCAGCGCGCTTTCCGACGAGGCGGTGCCCAGTACTATGAAGATTTCATCCTTGATGTACTTGAGGAAGCGCCACAGGCTGAAGCCCGATACACGACACACCACGCCTAGTACGACGAAGATGAAGAACGCGATGCAGACGTAGAACATCAGCACCAGGTTGGCCAGCGACATTAGCACCGCAGTGCCGTTGCTGCCCACGGCATAAGCGACCGAGCCGAATGCACCCAGCGGGGCGAACTTCATGATCAGGTTGATGAACTCGAAGAAACACTCCGAGACGCGGTTCAAGCCGTCTTCGATGACTTCACGACGCTCAGGCTTGAGCGCCAGCAAGGCGAAGCCGAACAGCACCGAGATCACCAGCACTTGCAAGAGCTGGCCGCCGGAGAAGGCGCCGACGAAGTTGTCCGGGAAGATCGCGTAGATGAAGTCCAGGGTCGAGGCCGGCGCGTGGCCTTTGGCAACTGCTGCAGCCGAGGCCGCAGTGGCTGCGCTGCTTGGGTGGGCGTCGTGCATGCCCGAGCCGATTTGCAACAGGTTGCCCCACAGCAGGCCGATGGCCAAGGCAATGGTGGACACCACTTCGAAGTAGATCAGCGCACGTACACCAACCTTGCCTACGCGCTTGATGTCGCCGGCGGAGGCAATGCCATGCACCACGGTGAAGAACACCAGCGGCGCGACAGCGGTCTTGATCAGTTTGAGGAAGATATCCCCGAGGATCTTGAACTTGGCGGCCAGCTCCGGCGCGATGAAGCCAAAGGCAATGCCCAGCAGCATGGCGGCAACGACCTGAAAGGTCAGGTCCTTGTAGAACGGTTTTTTAGCGGTAGCATTCATGACTGCGATCTCGTTGTTTTTATTCGTAATCGATAGGCAGCGGGATGCGGCGCACCCCGGGAACATTCAGCGTTTGACCTTGCCCTCGCGGGCCAGGGCGATGTCGACCATCTGCGGCGCCAGGCCGATGTAGTTGGTCGGGTCGGTCAGGCGCTTGAGTTCTTCGATGTCCAGCTGTGCCGTGGCTTCGCCTTGCGCCAGCAGCGCGTCAAGCAGGCTGGTGCCTTGGTCGTTGGCCATGCGGCAGGCGGCATAGACCACGTCGTGGGCTACCTGGCGACCCAGCGCCGGGGCCAGGCCCATCATCACGGCTTCGGCAACGATCAGGCCTTGGGTCATGTCGAGGTTCTTGAGCATGCGCTCGGTGCGCACTTCCAGGCCGGCCAGCATGAATTTCGCCTGGCCCAGCGACGCAGCGCTCAGGGCGAAGGCTTCTGGAATGGCGATCCATTCTGCCTGCCATGGGCCGGTGGAGCGTTCGAAGTCCTGGATCATCGCGTCGAGCATCAGCCCGGCTTGCTGGCGCACACCTTTGGCGGCGGCGTACATCAGCTCGCAGGAAATCGGGTTGCGTTTCTGAGGCATGGTGCTGCTGGCGCCACGGCCTTTGACGAAGGGTTCGTACACTTCGCCCAGCTCGCTGGTCATCATCATCATCACGTCGAGGGCGACCTTGCCCAGCGAGCCGGTGACCAGGCCAAGGAAGTTCAGGGTCTCAGCCAAGCCGTCGCGGGCGACGTGCCACGTGGCTTGCGGTACGCCCAGGCCGAGTTCGGCCATCATCGCTTGTTGTACTTCCAGGCCCTTGTCACCCAACGAGGCCAGGGTCCCGGCAGCGCCAGCAAACTGGCCAACTTCGACCCGTGGGCGCAACTCGACCAGGCGCTCGGCGTGACGGTCGAACATGCTCAACCAGACCGCGCATTTGTAGCCGAAGGTGATCGGCAGCGCGTGCTGCAGGTGGGTACGGCCTGCCATCGGCGTGTCACGGTATTTTTTCGCCAGATCTGCGAGCAGGCCACGCACGGCCTGGATATCACGCTCGACGATCGCCAGTGCCGCACGCACCTGTAGCACTACGGCGGTGTCCATGATGTCCTGGGTGGTAGCGCCCCAGTGCACGTAGCGGCCGGCTTCGCCGCACGTCTTCGACAGTTGTTCCACCAGCGGCAGGATCGGGTAGCCGACGATTTCTGTCTCGTGCTGCATCAGCGCCAGGTCGAGGGAGTCGTAGGTCGACAGCTTGGCGATCTGCTCGGCAGCTTCGGCCGGGATCACGCCGCAGCGCGCTTCGGCACGGGCCAGAGCGACTTCCACTTCGATGTAGCGCTCGATCAGGGCTTTGTCGGAGAACACGTTGCGCATTTCGGCGGTGCCGAACATGTCGCGGAACAGGGCGGAGTCGAAGACGGTGCTGGACATGGAGTAATCCCGATATGTTTGTTATTGGTCGGACATATTGTTAATGTCCGTACATAATTCTTACGTCCTCGCTGGTACACTGTCAACTCGCTTAAACCAGTGGGCTGATTGAAGGTATGAACCAGACGCGTTATGCGCTCGTTGCCAAGGACTTGATGGACGGGATTGCCAGTGGCCGATTCCCTCTAGGCAGCCTGTTGCCGACCGAATTCGAGCTATGTGAGCTGTACGCGGTCAGCCGCCATACCATTCGCGCTGCGATTACCCAGTTGCAGAACCAAGGGCTGGTTTCGCGGCGCAAGCGGGTGGGTACGCGGGTCGAGTCGGTGTCGCCCAAGGGCGGGTACTCGCAGTCGCTGGCCTCGGTGACCGACCTGGTGCATCTGGCCGAAACCCAGATGCGCAGCATCCAGCACGTCAGCCATTTTGTGGCTGACATCGCCCAGGCGCGGCGCTTGGGAATGGAGCCGGGCGGGCATTACTTCTGCGTATCGAGCATCCGCGTAGATGCCGACAACCGCCGTGCGCCGCTGTGCTGGACCGATGTGTATGCGCAGGAGTCATACGCCGAGGTGATTGCCTTGGCCGAGGAGCATCCGGACGAGTTGATTGCTGCGCTGATCGAGCGCCATTTTGGTCGCCATATCGACGTGGTCGATCAGCAGGTGCGCGCGGTGCTGTTGACCCCGGAGGTTGCCAAAAACCTCAATGCCGAGCCGGGTTCGCCGGGTTTGAACATCATTCGTCAGTACCGTGATGGCGACGGCGCGCTGATGGTGGTTTCGGAAACCGTGCATCCGGAAGATCGGTTTACGCTGGTGTCGCAGATGAAGCGCGAGCGGTAGAGCCTGTACCGCATTGGCCCGCTGTAGGAGCGGCCTTGTGTCGAGAAAGGGGGGCGAAGCGCCCCCAAAAATGTCAGCTCCGCCGCTGACATCGCCGGGCCCGCTGCGCGCGCCTTTCGCGACACAAGGCCGCTCCTACAGTTGACCATGTATGGCGCAGTCGGCAGCTTAAGTTATCCAGCTCGGCAACTTTGACCGCCGCCGGTTGAAACCACACCGGCCACGAGCTGCGATGCCGCGCTTTCTTTTCGCTCCGAGTAGCGATCCACCAGGTAGCTCTCACGACCGCGAACCAGCAGAGTGAATTTCACCAGTTCCTCCATCACATCGACTACTCGGTCGTAGTACGGTGAAGGCTTCATTCGATCTGCCTCGTCGAACTCCAGATACGCCTTGGGCACAGACGACTGATTCGGGATGGTCAGCATGCGCATCCACCGACCCAGAACCCGCATCTGGTTCACTGCATTGAAGGACTGCGAGCCGCCGCACACCTGCATCACCGCGAGAGTCTTACCCTGTGTGGGGCGTACGGCACCCATGGTCAGAGGAATCCAGTCAATCTGCGCTTTGAACACCGCAGACATCGCTCCGTGTCGTTCCGGGGAGCACCACACCTGACCGTCTGACCACAGCACCAGATCGCGCAGCTCCTGCACCTTAGGGTGATCGACTGGCGCGTCATCCGGCAACGGCAGTCCGGACGGATCGAAGATCACCGTCTCGGCACCCATTTGTTGGAGCAGACGTGCAGCTTCATGCGTCAGCAGACGGCTGAACGACCGCTCTCTGGTCGACCCATAGATCAGGAGAATGCGTGGTTTGATGTTCGAACCATCTGGAAAACCCAATTTTTCAGCGCTCGGCATATCCATCAGCGACAGATCAAGAGCTGGAAAAGTATCGACAGAGTCCATATCAAATTCGCTCATCACAGGGCTCCGATCCGATCCAGAGCCTGCTTCAGATCAGCGCCCTGAAGCGTTTTCAGATTCAAGGTGAAGAGCGCGGTAAATCGCCTCTTGATACGTTCAACGGTCGCATCAAATGCGGCCTGAACCTCCTCATCAGAGCCGTCGACCTCAGACGGGTCGGACAGCCCCCAGTGGCTTTTGATGGCCGGGCCGAAATACACCGGGCAAGGTTCGCCGCCCGCCTTGTCGCACACGGTGATGACGATATCGGGTGGTGTTTCTACGAAGACTTCCGAGCCTTTGCTGTACAGGCCGGACGTGTCGATTCCCAATCCTTGCAGAGTGCTCAGCGCTCGCGGATTGAGTTTGCCGCTCGGGAAGCTGCCCGAACTGATGGCCGTGAAGCCGTCTGGGGCGACATGGTTGAACAGCCCCTCGGACAGGACGCTACGACAGCTATTGGCCGTACACATGAACAGAATCTTCATAAAGCAACTCCTAAGCGCTGATGCTCAAGCGCACGGCAAGTGCTGCCAGTGTCGTAAGCAAAATGGGAAAGGTGAGTACGCAGCCAACCTTGAAGTAGTAACCCCAGGTGATGCGGATGTTTTTCTGGGCCAGGACGTGCAGCCAGAGCAGCGTGGCCAAACTGCCGATGGGGGTGATCTTCGGGCCGAGGTCGCAGCCAATGATGTTGGCGTACACCATGGCCTCGTGTGCGAGTCCCGATACCCCACTGCCCTGGATCGACAAGGCACCGATCAGCACGCTGGGCATATTGTTCATCACGGATGAAAGCAACGCGGCGGTGAAACCGGTACCCAGCGTGGCAGCCCACAGGCCATGGTCGGCGAAGGTGCCAAGCAGCGAGCTGAGTCCTTCAGTCAGCCCGGCATTCTTCAGCCCGTAGATCACCAGATACATGCCAAGCGAAAACAGGACGACTTGCCAGGGGGCGTTGAACATCACTTTGCGTGTCGAGATTACATGCCCCTTTGCGGCAATGATCAGCAGCACCAAGGCGCATGCGGCGGCGACAGCACTGACAGGAATACCAAGCGGCTCAAGGACGAATAACCCGAGCAACAGAAGTACCAGCACCCACCAGCCTGCAAGGAACGTATGGCGATCTTTGATGGCTTTTTCTGGCCGCTTTAGTTGCTCGGGCGAATACGCCTGCGGCACCTCCTTTCGATAGAACAACCAGAGCATGCTCAGGGTCACCACGACACTGACCAGATTAACCGGCCACATGATCGAGGCGTACCGGGCGAATCCGATATCGAAAAAGTCGGCAGAGACGATGTTCACCAAGTTCGAGACAACCAGCGGCAGGCTGGCAGTGTCGGCAATGAAACCGGCAGCCATCACGAAAGCTAAGGTCGCCGCTGGACTGAAGCGGAGCGCGGTCAGCATCGCGATCACGATGGGAGTCAGTATCAATGCTGCGCCGTCATTGGCAAACAGGGCCGAAACCGCTGCCCCCAAGAGCACCATCAGTGCAAACAGGCGTGCGCCGCTGCCTCCTCCCCAGCGAGCCACATGAAGTGCTGCCCACTCGAAAAAGCCCGCCTCATCCAGTAGAAGGCTGATGATGATCACCGCGATGAACGTTGCCGTGGCGTTCCACACTATGTGCCAGACCACTGGGATATCGCTGAGCGTGATGACACCGGTCAACAATGCGAGTACCGCCCCGGCAGACGCGCTCCAGCCAACGCCAAGTCCACGGGGTTGCCAGATCACCAGTACCAGCGTGACCAGAAATATTGAAATTGCCAACAGCATGTCAGTTCTCCAGAAACACTTAGCAGCAGGAAGCCTGGCGTACTGGGCGACCTTCCATCGAAGCAAGGCGACCTTGATCATCGCCGAGCCAGGAATGGTTAGCCTCAAGCGTCGTTTGGAGTACCTCCACTGCCCACTGAGGGAGTTCTGGATGAAGGCGGTAATAGATCCATTGGCCCTGACGGCGATCTTCCAGCAGCCCGCAGGTGCGCAACTGAGCGAGGTGTCGGGACACTTTTGGTTGGTGATCGTCGAGCGCCCAGATCAATTCGCAGACACATAGCTCTCCCTCGGCAGCGAGCATCAGCATGATTCGGGCGCGAGTTTCATCACCGAGGCATTTGAAGAACGTGTGGGGCTGAAAGGACATGGTCAACCTATATATTTGTTTATTCGTATATTCGAATTTACAGATATTAATACCTCAGTGGAAGCAGCTTCTTTACTTAAGCCGAGCAAGCGCGCGGATGCAGGTCGTGCAGATTGCTTGCTTGGTGAATTGGCAAGCGCGTCAGTACGTCCTTCAGGTATCTGTACGGATCATGCCCGTTCATGCGCGCCGACTGGATCAAGCTCATGATAGCCGCCGCTCGTTTACTACTGCGCAGCGAACCGGCGAACAACCAGTTGGAGCGACCATCGATAGGCACAGCACCATCATCAAGCTCCGCGCAGCGCATCCACCAAGGGCTGGAGCTGCACGCCGGTTTGCCCTACCCATTGAGCCAGTGTTGAACGCGGGATGGCCAAGCCTGCTCGGCCAAAGATCCTTTCTTGCCGGTACAGCGGCAGATGGTCGGAGAGCTTGGCGCTGGAGTTGGCAGCCGCAGACACATTCGCTGCTCTCCGGCTCGGCACCAATTCCCCTCAGCTTCAGGTGGCAGCCAACTGCCTCAACCTGCGACTCAACCCAGGCGTGGTACCCGTAACTCGCTTGAACGCCCGGCTGAAGGCCGCCTGGGACGTATAGCCCAACCGCTGCGCGACCTCTTCAATAGGTACTCTTTCCAGCGTCAGCCACTGGCTGGCAAGCCGCATTCGCACTTCGGTAACGTAGCGCAGTGGGCTCATGCCAATCGTCAGTTGGAAGCGCTCGGCAAAGACCGAGCGGGAGGTATTGCATTGCTCCGCCAACTGCTCGACGGTCCAGTCTCGGCCCGGTTGCTGATGAAGCGCCAGAAGTGCACCTGCCAGCCGCGGATCGCGCAGAGCGGCAACCAGGCCGGAGGCGTTGCCGCAGGCGCACTCGACCCAACCGCGAACGACCATGGCGGCGACCACATCGGCCAATCGCGCGAGGATGCCGGCGAAGCCAACGCGTGCGGCGCTGACCTCGCGCTCCATGGTGGTGAGAATAGGCACCAGCCCGGGGTAACGCTGGCCGCCGGCGTCAATAAGCATCAGGCCCGGCATCAGCTTGCCAAGGCCATGGAGGCTACCCAATTCGAATTCCATGCATCCACTGAACAAAAGCGTGGTCGGCATGGAGCCGGGATCGGTTCCGGTGTCCACCGCGCTTACGGTTTCGCCGAGAGGCTCGCCGTCCAGCAGATCAATGTCCTGCACGGGTACCTGCGTATGCGAGAGCAAGTGATGGGCCGCGCCATGGCAGATGAAGACGGCGTTACCGGCTGACAGCGCATAGGTCGTCCCGTCTTCCATACGTAGCACCGCGTTGCCGACCGCCAGGAAGTGGAACCAAGCATGCCCGGGTTTGGCAGCGAAGGCCAAGCCGAAGGCTGGGCCCGCCTGGATACGGCGGTACTCGACACCGCGCAGGCGCATGCCGCGCAACAGCTCGTTGATGAGGTCGGAAGAGAGGGCAAATTGGTCTGTCGACATCGGTTCGGTGTTTTAATCAAAAAATTGAGTTTTTCGATCATAGATCATCCGGAATCTCGCGCCTAGACTACCGGTCGCAATTGAAGATTGGGAGATCCATGCAGTGACTGACCTTTTATGCAATGCCGTACCCGACAGCCGTCGAGGCGCCGCGACGGATGCAGAACCTACAACTCCAGCGTGGATGGCCGTATTCTCGTTGGCGATGGGCGTGTTTGGCTTGCTGACCGCTGAGTACCTTCCGGCCAGCCTGTTGACGCCGATGGCAACCGAGCTGGGGGTGTCCGAAGCGCTGGCTGGCCAAGCGGTAACGGTGACAGCGGTGGTGGCGCTGTTCGCTGGCCTGTTGGTGCCAGGCCTGACTCGAAGTATCGATCGCCGCTGGGTGTTGCTGGGGTTTTCCACGTTGATGATCGCATCCAACCTGCTGGTCGCCGTTTCCTCCAGTTTCGCGGTGCTGTTGTTGATGCGTATCTTGCTCGGCATCGCGCTTGGTGGGTTTTGGAGCATGGCGGCAGCGGTGGCGATGCGCTTGGTGCCCGTGGCTTTATTGCCGCGAGCGCTCTCGATCATTTTCAGCGGCATCGCCGTCGGGACGGTGGTCGCGGTCCCGCTGGGTAGTTATCTGGGCGGGCTCTATGGCTGGCGCAGCGCGTTCTATGCAGCGGCAGCAGTGGGGGTGGTGACCCTGATTTTCCAGTCGCTTACGCTGCCGAGCCTTGCGCCACGTCGGCCGGCACGCCTGCGTACAGTGCTTGAAGTGTTGCAGCGCCCAGGCATTGCTATGGGGATGTTCGGTTGTGTGCTGGTGCACAGCGGCCACTTCGCGATGTTCACGTATATTCGGCCATTCCTCGAAGATACGACCGGCATTGGCCCGCAGGGCCTGTCGCTGATGTTGCTGGGTTTTGGTGTGGCGAACTTTGTCGGCACGTTGGTGGCCGGGTGGATGCTCACTCGTCACCCATTGGCCACCCTGGTGTTGATGCCAGCGTTGGTAGGCGTTGCGGCACTGGCGCTGGTCTTGTTGCCAGCTTCGGTGCCAGGGCAGGCTGTACTGCTGGCGGTCTGGGGCCTGGCCTTTGGGGGTGTGCCGGTGGCATGGTCGAACTGGGTCGCCAGCGCGGTCCCTGATCAAGCGGAGAGCGCTGGCGGCATGGTGGTAGCGTCTGTGCAGTCGGCCATCGCCACAGGCGCAGCCGCGGGTGGGGCAATGTTCAGCCTCGGTGGCAGCGCAGGCGTATTCGTGGCGGCGGCCGTGCTGATGCTGCTGGCCGCGTTGCTGATTGCACTGCGTGTGCGAGTTCCTGCGGTAGATGGAGCTGTGCTGAAAGGGGGTTTGCCTTGATGGGCATTTTCGCCACAGTTTTATCTCGCTATCTGTATCAGCGGCCCCGTTTGGCGAGAAGCTAAACAAGGTTGCGGTCAATTTCATAGATTTCTTGGCGGACTTCGTCCAGAGAGGTGCAAGGTACATCCATCTCTAGCTTTTCATTTCCACCCGGTTTACAGGGACTATCGCGTATCTGTCCTCCAGAACCGGCTCGCAGCAGTGACGCCAGAACCATGTCCTTCCTTGCCCCTCTAACCGTGATCGGGTATTGAATCTTCATCATTGATCCGAACCATGCCCTCAATGCCTGATCTATTCTCAGTGGCAGGTGGTGCGGATCATCACGGCCTGGCCTTCGCTGTACGAGATCGAGATAAGAATGACTCTGCAAAAGCGCAACAACGTAAACATCTCCGGCAGCGGCAGCGCGACCTTGATCCTTTCGCACGGCTTCGGTTGCGACCAAACCATGTGGAAATTGCTGCTGCCGCACCTTGCTTCGCGTTTTCGGGTGATCAGCTACGACTTGGTTGGTGCAGGCCAGTCAGATCTTGCTGCTTACGACCCTGAGAAGTATTCCTCGCTGTGGGGCTACGCATCGGACCTCAACGAGCTTATCGACGCGTACGCCGAGGGCCCGGTTATCCTGGTTTGCCATTCTGCAAGCGCAATGATTGGTACCCTGGCTCAGCGCCAGCAGCCAGGGCGCGTCGCGGCGATGGTCATGATTGGCGGATCGCCCAGCTATATCGACTCGGGCGACTATGCCGGTGGCTTCCTGGCTGAGGAGGTCGATGCGTTGCTCGAGGCCATCGACGACAACTATCAGGGCTGGTCAACCACCATGGCGCCGGTGTTGATGGGCGAACCTGGGGAGCCTGCGCTGGGTGAGGAGTTGCTCAGCAGCTTCAAGCGTACCGATGGGCAAATCGCTCGGCATTTTGCGCGGGTGATCTTCTTGGCTGACCACCGCGCCGACGTTGTCGGGCTGGACACGCCTACGCTGATTCTGCAGTGCACACGCGATCCGGTTGTGCCGGTTGCGGTGGGTAAGTACCTGAATCGCGTGCTACCCAACAGCCAACTGAGCCTGATCGAGGGCATGGGCCATTACCCGCAATTGAGCGCGCCAAGTGCGTGCACGGCGGCCATCGATGGCTTCCTCGCCCAGCTCGATTTCGACCATGGATGACACCCTCCTGGTCTGTGACGAATCGTTGTTCGAGCGCGCGCCTTGCGGGCTTGTCGTCATGACCGTGGAAGGCACGATATTGCGTTGCAACCAGACGTTCAGCCGGTGGCTTGGCTATGACATGGCCACGTTGAACGCGCAGAATTTTCATGACTTGCTGACGGTGGGCGGGCGCTTGTTCCAGCGCACTCACTGGGGGCCGTTGCTCAACAGCCAAGGCTCGGTGGCGGAGGTCAAGCTAGAACTGCGCCATCACGATGGCCATGCGCTGGCGATGCTGCTCAATGGCGTGCGCCGAGAAACCCGCGAGGGTGTGCGATACGAGCTGGCGCTGTTCGGCACTGCCGAGCGCGATCGTTACGAGCGCGCGGTGCTGGCGGCTCGGCAGCGTGCCGAGGAATTGCTCGCGCAGAAGATCGCTGCGGAAGCGGCGTTGCAGGAGGCCAAGGCAGAATTGGCTAAGGCATGCGAGAAGGCGCAGCGGCGTGCCGCCTTTGCTGAGCAGATGGTCGCTATTGCCAGCCATGACCTGAAGAACCCGATGATGGCCATCAAGATGGCCGCGCACATGCTCGAGCATGGGCAGCGCTCCGAACGGGAGCAGCGCCTACTTGATGGCATCAGCACCTCAGCCGAGCGGGCGCAGCGGATGATTGTTGACCTGCTGGATTTTGCCTCGGTGCGGATTGGGCAGGGCATCAAGATCAGCCGGCATCAGGTCCCCCTCCCTGAGTTTGTGGACCAGTGTGTAAGTGAGCTGAGGATTGCATTTGCTGATGCGCACATCCGGCATCTGTCGCGCGGGCGCGGCACGCTTGAAGTGGATCAGGATCGTCTGCAGCAGATGATCGGTAATCTGGTTGCCAACAGCGTTGCTTATGGTGATCTGAGTTTTCCGATCACCGTGAGCACTGACCTGTCCGCAGCAGGCGCGACCTTGAGCGTTCACAACCATGGCGAGCACATCGCCGAGGCGGTGATCCCGACGTTGTTCGAGCCCATGATGCGGGCCAATGAGTATGACGGTTCGATTCGGTCGGTCGGACTGGGGTTGTTCATTGTCAAGCAAATTGCCGAGGCGCATGGCGGGACGGTGAGCATGGTTTCGGATGCTGTGGCGGGGACTGCGTTCACGGTTAGCCTGCCCGTGCAGGCCGCTACAAGTTAGTGGGCTGCCAAACCTGGCCCTAGCGCCAGTTGCATCAAAACCGCTCCTTTTGTCGTAACGTGCTATGGCCTGCAAGGCCGCAGTCGATGGCGTCAGTTATCCACCTCAGCAACCGCTACCTCACGCTGAACAGACTCCGAACCTGCAGTCCGCCGCACCGCAACCACCGGCTCAACCTTGACCACCGGCGCCGGTTGAAACCACACCGGCCACGAGCTGCGGTGGCGGTTCTCGACTTCGACGCAAGGGATCAATCGCTCGCGCAGCACATCGGTCTCGCCCACAGTCTTGGCCACGCGGTACTTCACGCCATGCACGCACTCGCGATCACCGAACTCGCAGCGGTTCAGCGAGGTGCCGCCGCAGGGGCCGTTGGCGAGGCCTTTGGGGCAGGATTCTGGGCAAATGTAGAGGGTGTCTTGTAGGCGACAACTGCCGCAGGTGTCGCAACCAACCAAGGGTCTTTTGATGCCGCGCTCAAGGCCATGCAGCAGGCTTGCTGCGCCAGGTTTCGACCATAAAGGTCTAGTCACAGCCCAGCCAAACGCACGACTGGCCCAGTTCTCGCGGTCGAATAACAACCCGTGCATGCCCGACAACAAGTGATAGCGAACCCGCTCCCGCGGGCTGGCGCTGACCCGTGACTGGTCAAGCCGCCAGTTCGCGCCGGGCGGGGTGAAGGTCACCGTGGGCAGGTCCGGCATCTGCCAGCTGGCGGTCCAGGCAGGCGCCCATTGTTCCAGGGTATGAACACTTGCCAGCACTTGCTCCAGTTCACGCTCGAGCGTTTGCAACTGGGCAAGCTCATGCACTCCGGACAGGTGCACGCCGGCATAGCCCATCAATTTCAAACCCACCACCTGCAACGCCAGCCGCTGAATACTCCGCGCCTGGGCATACGCCTTGGACAGCGCCAGCTCGGCAGCCAGGACATCGCGCATCGATGGTGTGACGACGGCGCCGGCAACGTGTTCGAGCATCTGCGCGCGGCCGTGGGTGAGCGCCATAAGGCAGGCGATCAGCGGTTTCGGTGTGCGCTGACGAGCCATCCACTGCAGCGCTTCCTGATGTTTTTGATCGTCGTAGCCGAGCTGCAGGGTTAGGAAGTCAGCACCGGCACTGAGCTTTTTCTCAGCCTTGAGATACTGCGCAGCGCCTTCTTCTTCGCGGTACTTGAACGGGTTGAGAGCGGCGCCGAGCAGCCAGTCGGGGCGGGCCTGGCGGGCGATCTGCAGGGCGGCGACGGATTCGAGATAACGCACTGGCTGCTGGCCGGGTGTATGTCCGGGCAAGCGGTCGCCGGTGAGGATCAGCAACTGGTCGAGGCCGGCGGCATCCATGTGTTGCAGCTGGCTGAGCAGGTCGTGGCGTTCGCGGGCCTTGCCGGAAAAGTGCAGCAGGGCGGGCACGGGTGTAGTCAGCGAGTTGAAGGCGTCCAGCGGCGACATGTCCAGCGGGCTGCCGACGCGGTCGCCGATGGACACGGTCAGTGGCCAGCCGCACAGCTGTTTGCGGGCCATGATCGCTTCAAGCGCGGCGAAGCGCTCGGCAGAGGGCTTGGGCACGAATTCCATGATGCAGACGAAGGCGTGCTCATGCAGCGCGGTTTTCAGCAGGCTCATGCGGGGCTCGGCACCGGCAGTGGATCTGGCCGGCATTGTGCGGCAGATGGGTGAGGTTGGCTTGTCTGATTGCGCTGGTGACAGGTGTGGAAAAGACATGCCATGGCGCGGCTGGGCCAATCTTAAGTCGGTGTACGTCAAAGCGCTGTATGAGAATTTCTTGAGATGATCATAAATTATATGAGTTTGTCTCAGCATCGCATTGCGCACAGACTTGCCCCATTGAAATTTAACGGCAAGGAACACCTCACATGGCACTGGCACACAACCTCGGCTTTCCACGCATCGGCTGTGATCCCGAACTGAAGAAGGCCCAACAGGCGTTCCTCACGGGCGCGCTGGATGAAGCCGGCCTGCGTGCGGTGGGCCGTGAGTTGCGTGCCAAGCACTGGCAGCTGCAGAAAGATGCCGGCATCGAGCTGCTGCCAGTCAGCGACCACGCGCTGGAGCTGACCCAGTGGTTCGACAGCAACAGCCACCACCTGGCCCCGCAGCTCAGCGCCGATCAGCAGTTCGCTCTGAGTTGGGAGCAACTACTTGAAGAGGTGAACGAGGCCAAAGCGCTCGGCCATGTGGTCAAGCCAGTCGTGCTCGGCCCGCTGACTTACCTGTGGCTTGGTGAATGCCAAGGTGGCGACTTCGACAAACTGGAATTGCTCGATCGCCTGCTGCCGTTGTACGACCAGATCCTCAACCAGCTGGCTGCGCAAGGCGTGGAGTGGGTACAGATCGACGAACCGATCCTGGCGCTGGAACTGCCACAGGCCTGGAAGAATGCCTACGAGCGGGTTTACAACATCCTTCAGCGTGCGCCGCTGAAAAAGCTGGTCGCGACCTACTTTGGCGGCCTGAACGCCAACCTCGGCCTGGCCGCCAATCTCCCGGTCGACGGCCTGCACATCGACCTGGTGCAGGCCCCTGAACAATTCCCGACCATTCTTGATCGCCTGCCGGCGTACAAGGTGCTATCGCTGGGCGTAGTCAGTGGCCGTAACAACGGGCACTGGAATCTGGACGATGCGCTGCACGTCCTGCGCCTCGCCGCCGAGCGCCTTGGCGACCGGTTGTGGGTAGCGCCGTCGTGCCCGCTGCTGCACAGCGCTGACGCGCAAGCCGATGCCGAGCTCAACAATGAGCTCGCCCTCGCCGCCGACAAGTGCCAGCAGGTAGCACTGCTGACCAAGGCGCTCAACCACTCGGACGTAGCCCAGGCTCGTGCCGCGTAGCAGGCGAGCCACTGCTCATATCCTGATACAACCTGGCTTTGCCGCACCTGCCGAGTTCTGTTTCGATGCCGCTCGGCTATCCGGCCTACAGGGAGTGTTGGGATGAAAGTTCTAGTGGTGGGTGCCAGCAAAGGGCTGGGCAAGGCATTGATCGACGGGCTGGGAGCAACGGGCGATACGCTGATCGGGGTGTCACGCACGCAGCCTGAACCGTTGCCGGTTCGCGATGGCATTGCAGTGCAGTGGATCGCAGCGGACATGGGCCAGCCCAAGATGGCGGCCCAGCAGATTGCACATGCAGTGGAGGCGGGCGGTATCGATGCCCTGATCTACAACCTTGGTTTGTGGGAAACGCAGGCGTTCGAAGCCGGCTACAGTTTTGCAAGCGACGATGATGAGCAACTGGAGCACATGGTCAGCTGCAATATCACCGCGACAATCCTGCTGATCAAACGTCTGCTGCCGGTTCTGTTGCGCAGCCAAGCGCCGCGAATCATCCTCACCGGCTCGACCTCCGGCCTGAGTCAGAGCGGTCGCCCTGAAGTTACCTTTGGCGCATCGAAATTCGCCTTGCGCGGTATCGCCGAAGCGCTGCGCGAAGGCTACCGAGATCAACAGCTCGGCGTCACCTGCCTCAATCTCGGCTACCTGAATACCGAAGACGGCCTTGAAGTGCCGTTGGCCGAAGCCGCAGCACGCGGGGCAGGGGAGTTGATTCCGGTGCACGATGTGGTGCTGATGGTGCGCACATTGCTCAGCTTGTCGCCAGCCAGCTACGTGCGTGAGCTGACTCTGCCAGCCATCGCTGACGAGCGCTTCTGAACCTTCTTGAGCAACCAGGCTGCCGGCACACGCCGCCAGCCCGGTTCACGCAATCGCCGACCTAGCGCTCGATCGCCAGCGCCACGCCCTGACCACCACCAATGCACAGGGTCGCCAGGCCTTTCTTGGCATCACGTTTGATCATCTCGTGCAGCAGGGTCACCAGCACTCGGCAACCAGACGCGCCAATTGGATGACCGAGGGCAATGGCGCCGCCGTTGACGTTGACCTTGTCGGCATCCCATTCCAGCGACTTGCCCACCGCCAGCGCCTGCGCGGCGAAGGCCTCGTTGGCTTCGATCAGGTCCAGGTCAGCCAACTGCCAGCCGGCTTTGGCCAGGCAGCGCTGGGTGGCCGACACCGGGCCAATGCCCATGATCGCCGGGTCGACCCCAGCACTGGCGTAGCTGGCAATCCTGGCCAGCACCGGCAGGCCCAGCTCGGTGGCTTTGGCCGCGCTCATCAGCAGTACCGCCGCTGCGCCGTCGTTGAGGCTGGAGGCGTTGCCGGCGGTGACGCTGCCGTCTTTCTTGAACGCCGGGCGCAGTTTGGCCAGTGCTTCGGCGGTGGATTCGGGGCGGGGTTGCTCGTCGCGCTCGACCACCTTTGGCTCGCCCTTTTTCTGCGGCAGCACGATGGGCGTGATCTCGTCCTTGAAACGCCCGGCCTCGATGGCGGCGACGGCCTTGCGCTGGGATTCGGCGGCAAAGGCGTCCTGCTGTTCACGGCTGATGTCGAACTTGTCGACCAGGTTCTCGGCAGTGATGCCCATGTGGTAATCGTTGAAGGCGTCCCACAGGCCGTCGCTGATCATGCTGTCGATCAACTGGCCATGGCCCATGCGCTGACCGGTGCGGGCCGAGGGCATGACGTAGGGCGCCAGGCTCATGTTCTCCTGGCCGCCGGCTATGACCACATCGGCATCGCCGCAGCGGATCGCCTGAGTGGCCAGATGCAAGGCCTTGAGGCCCGAGCCGCAGACTTTGTTCAGGGTCAGCGCCGGCACGCTGAACGGCAAGCCGGCCTTGACCGCAGCCTGACGCGCCGGGTTTTGCCCGGCACCGGCGGTCAGCACCTGGCCGAGGATCACCTCATCGACCTGCGCCGGGTCCAGCCCGGTCTGCTCGAGCAGACGCTTGATCACCGCAGCGCCCAGATCGACGGCTGGCACGCTGGCCAGAGCGCCCTGAAAACTGCCGATGGCGGTACGGGTGGCGGCGACGATGACGACTTCATGCATGTTGTTGTTCTCCTATGAAGGTGGCGCGACGAGGCGACGCAGTACCACCCAGCATCGGTGCAAACGGTTCATTTGTTAAGTTTGTTTTTCTTTGGCATTGATCCGCAAAGTTAATCAATCACCCCGTTAGACGGCAGGGCAATGATGAGTGACGCAGTGAATGCCACCGCCGCCTGCGGCAATCGCGTCGATGCGCAGTGGCGCAGGGTTTACTGCAGGCGTTGTCGGCACAGCGGGTCAGGGGCCCGGGGTGGGCGTGCCTGGTGCACCGCGACAGCCAGGATGACCCGCTGGCGCGGGCCTTCATGCAGTGGCTGCGTGAGCAGCTGGGGCGATCTGCGGTTGGAACCACCCCCGTCAGCCCGTAATATGTGTCGGATAACTTGCGGGGGTAGTCTCACCCTCAGATCAAACGGAACCGGCCCGCGCGGCGCGGCTCCCTAGCCTAAACCTGACGAGGTACAGACATTGGCCATCATTCATCCCAAGGTTCGCGGTTTCATCTGCACCACGACCCATCCGAAGGGCTGCGAGCTCAACGTCCGTGACCAGATCGAAGCCACCCGCAAGCTGGGCGTGCGCGATGATGGTCCGAAAAAGGTCCTGGTGATCGGTGCTTCCAGCGGCTACGGCCTGGCAGCACGCATCACTGCAGCCTTCGGCTTCAAGGCCGACACCCTCGGCGTGTTCTTCGAAAAGCCAGGCACCGAAACCAAGCCAGGCACCGCCGGCTGGTACAACGCTGCTGCATTCGACAAGTTCGCCAAGGCTGAAGGCCTGTACAGCAAGTCGATCAACGGTGACGCCTTCTCCGATGAAGCCCGCGCCAAGGTCATCGAGCTGATCAAGAACGAAATGGGCGGCAAGGTTGACCTGGTCATCTACTCGCTGGCCTCGCCTGTGCGCAAGCTGCCACAGACTGGCGAAGTGATTCGCTCGTCGCTCAAACCAATCGGCCAGCCGTACAAGTCGACTGCCATCGACACCAACAAAGACGTGATCACCGAAGCCTCGATCGAGCCGGCCACCGAGCAGGAAATCGCCGACACCGTTACCGTCATGGGTGGTCAGGACTGGCAGCTGTGGATCGACGCTCTGGCTGATGCCGGCGTGCTGGCCGAGCAGGCGCGTACCGTCGCGTTCAGCTATATCGGCACCGAAATCACCTGGCCGATCTACTGGCACGGTGCACTGGGCAAGGCCAAGCAGGACCTGGACGACACCGCCCTGCGCCTGGACCAGAAGCTCGCCAGCGAGATCAAGGGCGGCGCCAACGTTGCCGTGCTCAAGTCGGTGGTCACCCAGGCCAGCTCGGCGATCCCGGTAATGCCGCTGTACCTGTCGATGGTGTTCAAGATCATGCAGGAAAAGGGTCTGCACGAAGGCACCCAGGACCAGCTCGATCGCATGTTCCGCGACCGCTTGTTCCGACAAGACGGCGCGCCGGCTGAAGTCGACGAAAAAGGCCGCCTGCGCCTGGACGACTGGGAACTGCGCGACGACGTCCAGGATGCGTGCAAGGCCCTGTGGCCACAAGTGACCACCGAGAACCTGTTCGAAATGACCGACTACGCCGGTTACAAGAAGCAGTTCCTCAACCTGTTCGGCTTCGAACGCGCTGACGTCGACTACGACGCAGACGTGGCGACCGACGTCCAGTTCGACTGCGTTCAGCTGTAATCTGCGAAGCGTGTGTCTGGTGATGGCGTGGGGCTGAAATTTTGCTAGCGTGAGCGGACTCCAACAAAGAGTCCGCCATGAGCAGCCTGACCCAACCCGCCAGCGCCCTGCGCCACAAAGCCGCCGATGGCTACAGCCTCGGCGGTTTTGTCTGGCGCCATGCTCGACCTGATCCTCAGCGCCCGCTGGTGATCATCAACCCGGCCACTTCGGTGCGCTGCGCTTACTACTCGCGCTTTGCCGACTACCTGTTTGCCCAGGGCTGTGATGTGCTGTGCTTCGATTATCGCGGCATCGGCGAATCACGGCCGCCGTCGTTGCGTGGCTTCACGGCGTCATGGAGCGATTGGGGGCAACTGGATTTCGAGGCCATGCTGCAGTATGCGGCCAAGCACTTCCCCGGGCAGCCAGTGGATGTGGTCGGGCACAGCTTCGGCGGTTGGGCGGTAGGCCTGGCGCCCTCGGCGCAGCAGGTGCGGCGGGTGGTGATGGTCGGTGCGCAGTTTGCCTATTGGCGCGACTATGCCGCGGCGCAGCGCTGGCGCTTGTTGGCCAAATGGCATGTGGCAATGCCGCTGTTGACCAGGGTGATGGGCTATTTCCCGGGCAAACGCCTGGGTTGGCTGGAAGATACCCCGGCAGGGGTTGTCGCTGACTGGAGTACGCCCACGCCTGCGTACGAACAGCGTCCTAGCGGGCGCTTGCTGGCGGCTAAGCCATTCGCTCAGGTGCGCGCGGCAACATTGGCGATCAGCTTGAGCGATGACCCGTTCGGCACGGTGGCTGCTACCGAGCGTTTACTGGCTTATCTGAGCGAGGCGCAACCCGCGCATCTGCGGATTGCCCCGGCAGACATACAGGTCGCCGAGATCGGCCACTTTGCCTTCTTTCATGACCGCTTCAGGCAGACGCTGTGGCCGATTGCACTGGAATGGTTGCAACACGGCCAGCTGTCACCAGGCACGCCCGGCCAGCGGCTGCGCTGACGCCGCAAGCCAAGGGGCTACGCAGGCAGCCCCATTGTCATCAAGCCAGGCGCTTGAGCGGCTGCTGGGCGAACTTCACCCCAGCCAGGCCATACGCAATCAACGCACGGATATTGCCGTGGTCGCTGCCATCTGGCGTGGCGACCACGCTGCGGTAATGCTCACCAAAGGCCAGCAACGCTTCGCGGTCGCTCAAGCCTTCCAGCACGGCCATGCCGAGGGTCTTGCACGAGCCTTCGTTCTGCCCGGCGGCGTTTTCCACGTCACCGTTGGTAAACGCCTGCGGCTGATAGCTGTAGTGCTCGGCGATGAAGGCAAGGGTGTCGGCAAAGGCGTGTTCGCCGCTTTCGAGGCTGGCGCGCAGGGTATTCAAGTCAGTCACGGGGTTTTCCTTGTTCGAACGCCGCTTGCTGATCGGCGCTGGCTTCTTTCTGGTATTGGGCTTTCCATTCGGCGTAAGGCATGCCGTACACCGCTTCGCGGGCGTCATCCAGGCTGATGTCGACCTGCTGCTCATCGGCAGCCGCCTTGTACCACTTGGACAGGCAGTTGCGGCAGAAACCAGACAGGTTCATCAGGTCGATGTTCTGCACATCGGTGCGTTTTTGCAGGTGATCGACCAGCCGGCGAAACGCGGCGGCTTCGAGTTCGAGCTGTTGTTGTGGGGTCATGGGCTTCTCTCAGATCATGCGGTTCTTCAGGTGGCGGCCACCGTTGATGACCACCTGGCTGCCGGTGCTGTAGTGGCTGTCGAGCAGGTACTTGACCGCCTCGATCAGCGGCCCGGCGCCGGGTTCGAATTCCAGCAGGGCCTTTTTCAGGGTCTGCTGGCGGTAGGCTTCGTCGCCGCCTTCCTTGAGGATCAACAACCCCGGCAGGATACCGTTGACGCGCACCGTCGGCGCGTACTTTTCGGCAAACGACAGCACCATGTTCTGCAGTGCGGCCTTGGTCGCGGCGTAGCCGATATGGCTCTTGCTGCCGCGCGAGGAGGTTTCGTCACAGATGTGGATGATGTCGGCCTTGTCGACCTTGCGCAGCATGTCGCCAAGGGCCAGGTTGAGGTGATAGGGCGCCTCGACGTGCAGGCGGAACATCAGCTCAAGATTGACCAGGTCGTCATCCAGCCACACCGAGGCGTTGTGGATGATCGCGCGCAGGCCGTCGTAGTGGCTGCCCAAGTGATCGATCAGGGCATCGCGGTCGGCCTGCTGGCACAGATCGGCGCGAAACTGGACGATGTTGGGGTGCGCAGATTGCGCATGGACATGGCGACTGGCAGCGACCACCGTATGGCCGGCCTGTGCCAGTTCAAGTGCCAGAGCCAGCCCTACGCGTTGGCTGGCTCCGGTGATCAGAATGGGGCTGTTCATGTTCAGGGCGGTCTACTTGTCTGTGCAGGCAGTGATGCCCCAGCATACCCGAACTGCTTCCCTCTGGGGTGCGCCTCAGCGGCTGCGCAGCCCGCGCGTGGGCTCTGCGCTGGCGGCTGGCGCCGGGTGTAGCCAGCTGGCCAGCAGCCGCGTCGACAGCGGGATGAATACATAGACCATGACTGGCGTCAGGCCCAAGGTGCTGAGCAGCACCCGCGGCAGCAGGTCGAGTGCGCTGAGCCAGTGGCCGAAGACCAGGTTGAACAGCAGCGAGACCGGGAAGAACGCCAGCCAGATTGCCACGGCCTGCTTCCAGCGCGGCGGCTTTTGCACTGTATTGGCGCCGAACCAGTCGTCGATGCCGCTGACGCGCTGCTCCCTGGGGCGTTCGAACAGGCCGTCGCCGCGTTGCAGCCAGGCGCGGCGCGAGGCCGAATGCTCCCAGGCATGCATGGTCTGCTCGCTGGTGAAACGGAAGATGATCTGGAATTCGTCGCCATCACCGGGCGGGGCGAGGATGCCCGAGCCGAGGTAACCGGTGAAGTCAGTGGCCAGCTGCTCGCCTTCATGCAGCCAGGTCAGCAGGTCCTGGTAGCGGCCATGGGCGGCGCGGCGCGACACCATCAGGGTAACGGGGGGGGTAGACATTGTGTATCTCCTGGCGACAGGACTGGCGGGTAGCCGGCCCTTAGGCTTGCGCGCCCGGGGTGGTGGGCGACGCAGGCATGCATGCAAGAATCAGGCGCGGATTATCGCGGATAAACTGTGACTCGTCAGTGTCAGCGGGCGAACGGTTGGTTATTTGTTTGCCCGTCCCGGCGTAGAATGTGCTTTGTTCCATCGAATCCGGGTTTTCACCACGCATGAACGAGCAGGCACTCCCTATAGCCGATCTGGACCACCAAGATCTGTTTCCAATCCGCGAGGTTTCGCGCCTGACCGGGGTCAACCCGGTGACCCTGCGTGCCTGGGAGCGTCGCTACGGCCTGATCCAGCCAACTCGCACCGACAGCGGCCACCGCTTGTACTCGCAGGCCGACGTCGGCGCGGTACGCAGCATCCTCGGTTGGCTTGAGCGCGGTGTGGCGGTGAGCAAGGTCGGCAGCATTCTCGCCCGTGGCCAGGCGCTGGCGCAGGACAGCAGTGCTGCAAGCAATGCCGATGACCTGGCCAGGTGGCGTACCCAGGTACGCGAGGCAGTGCAGTGCTTTGACGGCGCTGGACTCGACCGTTTGTTCGATCAGGTATTTGCCAGTACTACCCAGGAGCGGGTGTTCAACGACGTATTCATGCCGGTTTGGCACACCCTGCGCGGGGCGCCGCGCGGTTTTGGCCAGGCCAGCGAGTGGGGTTTTCTCGACCAGTTCTTGCGCGGGCGGGTGCTGATGCGCCTGCAGCTGGCGCGGGCACCGCGGCGCCAGCGCGTCGTGCTGGCGCCGCTGTCAACCGCGCTGCAGGAGCTGGAGTTGCTGGTGGCCGGGCTGCTGCTCGGCAGCGAAGAAGTCGGCGTGGTACTGCTGCCGGCCAGTCAGCCGCTGCAGGAGCTGGCGCTGATCTGTCGGCAGCTGGAGCCGGATGCGGTGGTGCTGTTCTCCAATCAGCGGCCAACTGCCGAGTTGGGTAAGCGCCTGGCACGTTTAGGGTTGGGTTGCCCGTTACTGCTGGCGGGGGAGGCGGCGGAGTTTGCTCAGGACACGCTGGCCGGCAGTGCGGTGGTCTGCCTGGGAGCCGAGGTCAGCCTGATGCGCCGACGCTTGCGCCAGTATCTGGCCGGTCAGCTCGATACCTGAAGCTTAAGCGTGCAGTTCGGGATGGGCGCTACGGTGGGCCTGGAGGATGTATTCGCGCAAGCGCTCGATCTCTTCTGCCGGGCTGCGGCTGAGGTCGTACGCGGCCAGGTTTGCACCGATACGCCGGCGCAGCACGCCGTGCAGGCCGATTGGCGCGATGCCGTCAGGGGCGAAGCTCAGGTCGAAGCGCTTGGGCGCCTGTTTGAGGCCGCGCACTTCAAGCAATACACCCTTGAATGAGATGTCCCGGACCCACAGGTTGCTGCGTTTGCCTTTGCTTTCGAGCAGCGCCGAGGGCTCTTCGAGTGACAAGCGCCATGGCCGCAGTTGCGGCCCGTCTTCCTCGTAGATTTCCGGGGAGCCAAGCTGCAGGTGCAGGGCGTGGAATTCGTCTTCGACCAGTTGCAGCGGGAAGCTGATCTGCTGGTTGTTGAAATGCGCCTGCAGGGTAACCTGATCACTGGCCGCAAGGCGCGTCAGCAAGGTCTGCAGCTGGCGATCGCCGTTGACCAGCAGGCCGGACATAGGGTCAGCCAGGTTCAGTTGCGGCGAATGCTGCAAGTCTTGGATGAAGCTCATCTCGGCCTGAGTGAGCAGGGTATCTGCTTGCATGGTCGCATCCGAATGTGGCGATTTTTTCAACAGTGACAGGATGGACAGCGGCGGCGGCGGTTGGTTCATTTGAGCAGCTCGGATTTCAGATCGGCGAACTGTGCCTGGCATTGTTCCAGGCTGCGCTGCAGTTCGACCTGGCGGCTGACGTCCTTCTGGATACCAATGAAATAGCGGCGCTGGTCGGCTTCGTTGTACACCGGCGTGATAGACAGCTCATTCCAGAACGCGCTGCCGTCCTTGCGGTAGTTGAGCAACACTTCGCGGCACGGTTTGCCGTCGAGCATGGCCTTGCGGATGCGTACGCGGGCCAGTTGGTCGCGGTCATTGCCCTGCAGAAAGCGGCAGTCCTGATAGAGGATTTCGTCGCGGCTGAAACCGGTCAGGCGCTCGAAGGCGGCGTTCACGTAGATCAGGATGGTGTCGTCACCTTCCTGTTCACAGACCACGATGCCGTCATTGGAGGCATCGACCATCGATTGCAGCAGTTGAGCGTTGATCATGTGCGGACCAGAGATTGGATAGCGGCGACTTACGCCTCAAGCGGCCTTTTGCCATTGCAGGATGCTAGTATCCTACGTTTTTACTCAGTTTCGGAATCCTCCCGCAGATGAAAGTCGTCATTATTTCCGGTTCAGTGTATGGCACCGCCGAAGAAGTTGCCCGTCATGCCGAGGCGTTGCTCAAAGCCGCTGGCCTTGAAGCCTGGTACGCGGCGCGGGCCAGCCTGGCCGACATCGAAGGCTTTGCCCCGCAAGCCCTGCTGGCTGTGACCTCGACCACCGGCATGGGTGAGCTGCCGGATAACCTTATGCCCCTGTTCTGCGCTATTCGCGACAGCCTGCCAGCGGCATGGCGCGGCCTGCCCGGCGCAGTGATCGGCCTGGGCGACTCGAGCTACGGCGACACCTACTGCGGCGGCGGCGAGCAGATGCGCGAGCTGTTTACCGAACTGGGTGTGCACGAAGTGCTGCCGATGCTGCGTCTGGATGCCAGCGAAACGGTCACCCCGGAGGCTGACGCCGAGCCGTGGTTGGCCGAGCTGGCCGCCACACTGAAGGCCTAAGCTTGCTCGCGCAGCAATCCCAGCCAGGCTTGCGCTGCCCGTGACAGATACGCGCCGCGGCGCCAGATAAAGGCAATGTCCCAGCGCAGCGCCTCGGGTGCCAGTAATGGCAGACGGACCACCCCAGGGCGCTCCAGCGCGCGGGCGACTACCCGCGGCAGCAGCACCACGCCTTGGCCTGCTGCCACCAGTGCCGCGAGAAAGTCCGCCTGACCGCTGCGCCCGCCTTCTTTGGGGGTGAAACCCAACTGCTGGCAGGCGCTGAGCAGGCGGTCGTTGAGGACGAAGCTGCGCTGGTAGAGCAAGAACGGCGTCTCGGCCAGTTGGCCCAGGTCAACCTCGGTCAAGCCTGCCAGGGCGTGTCCGGCGGGCAGCAGGGCATCCAGCGGCTCGTTGCAGAAGGGCTGAAAGGCGAAGGCGTCGTCGTTTGGCGTCAGGCTGCCGCCCAATTCCAGCTCACCGCTGCGTACCGCCTGCTCAATGGTGCGGCTGCCGCCCTCGAGCAGGTGAATGACGATGTTCGGATGGCGCCGCCGGTACTCGGCGAACAGCCCGGCAAACAGCGCATCACTGCCCAGCAGTGGCAGGCCCAGGCGCAATTCGCCACGGTGCATCTGGCTCAGATCATCCAGCTCGCTCAACAGCTCCTGGCGCTGGCGCAGCAGCGCCTCGCCGCGCTCGAGGACGATGCGCCCGGCGGCGGTCAGGTGCATCTGCGAGCCCTGCCGTTCGAGCAGTTGCTGGCCGATGTCATCCTCCAGCTGAGCCACCTGCTTGCTCACCGCTGACTGGCTGATATTCAGCGTCTGCGCGGCCTGGGTAAAACCACCGCGATGAACCACTTCGACAAAGCTGCGTAGCTGCTTGAATTCCATCGCCTGAATTCCTTTTTGGAATGGCAGGCAGTCTAACAATTCGCTTCTGGCCTAGGCACGGCAAATTTACAATGGGCACCCGTCGAGGAACCCATTGATGAACGCTGTATTGCTTAAAAAACTCACTCGGCTGATCTGCGAGCTGGCGGTGCTGTTTGCCTTGTTCCTGTTCGGCAGCCAGCTTGCGGCCTGGTCTGGCTGGCCCATTCCGGGTGGTGTGTTCGGCCTGGCCCTGCTCTTGATCCTGTTCGCCAGCGGCCTGCTGAAACCGGCCATGCTCCAGGCCGGTGCGGGCTGGCTGATGGCCGAAATGCTGTTGTTCTTCATTCCGGCGCTGATGAGCCTGCTCGATTACGGCAGCCTGCTGCGCGATGAAGGCTGGCGCATCCTCCTGGTGATTGCGGTGAGCACGCTGCTGGTAATGGTGGTCACTGCCGTGACGGTCGAGCTGGTGTGCCGCTGGAGCCTGCGCCATGAGCCTTGAACCGATGCCGCTGTTCTGGCTGGCGCTGACACTGGCCGCTTATCTAGGCAGCCGCTGGCTGTACCGGCGCAGCGGGCGTTATCTGCTGTCGCCGCTGATCCTGGTGCCGGCTTTGCTGCTGGCGGTGGCCGTGCCACTGCACACCGCCTATGCCGAGTACGCGCGCAATACCCATTGGCTGATGGCCGTGCTTGGCCCGGTGACGGTGGCCTTTGCCGTGCCGATCTGGCAGCAACGGGGGTTGCTCGCGCGGCATTGGCCGGCGTTGCTGCTGGGCATGCTGGCCGGCAGCTGCGTGTCGATCGGCAGCTCCTGGGGCCTGGCACACCTGATGGCACTGGACGATGCAGTCAGCCTGTCGCTGCTGCCGCGCTCGATCACCACCCCGTTTGCCATGCCGCTGGCCCACGACCTGGGCGGCGTGCCGGAGCTTACTGCGGTGTTCGTGATGTTCACCGGGGTGCTCGGGGCACTGTTCGGCGGCACCTTGCTGCGCTGGCTGCCATTGCGCACGCCACTGGCCCGTGGCGCGCTGTTTGGCGTCGGCGCACATGGCGCTGGCGTCAGCCGGGCGCAGGAAGTGGGCCGCGAAGAAGGTTCGGTGGCCGGCCTGGTCATGGTCCTGACCGGCTTGCTCAACTTGTTTGCCGCGCCATTGCTGGCGGCGTTGCTGTGACCGTTCGTGCCACTGACCTGTACGGTCATCAAGCTGGCTGCCAAGGCGAGTTCCGCCGACCGAGGCGCTGACTATGCTGTGCAGGACGCAACATAAAGAGCACATGTAAGTGCCAAGGTGACATGCAATGAGCGCAGCCTTGCCGTATTCGACCCACGCAGCTTTGATCCAAGCTACTACTCCAGGACAACTCTGATGCCTTTGGCCGAAATTCCATTGTGCGTCTGGCGTACCCGGGGTCAGGATTTCTCATTCCAGGGCCAGAGCATCCGCTACTGGACGGCAGGGCAAGGCGAGCCTCTGCTGCTTCTCCACGGTTTCCCCACGGCCAGCTGGGACTGGCACTATTTATGGGGCCCATTGACCCAGCGCTTTCGCGTAGTGGCCTGCGACATGCTCGGCTTTGGCGACTCGGCCAAGCCGCTCGGCCATCGCTACAGTCTGATCGAGCAGGCCGATCTGCAGCAGGCCTTGCTTGCTCACTTGGGCATCGACGAGCCAGTGCACCTGCTCGCCCACGACTATGGCGGCAGCGTCGCTCAAGAGTTGCTCGCACGGCACTATGAGCAGCGCAGCAACATCGCCAGCTGTGCCTTCCTCAACAGCGCGCTGTTCCCCGAGCATTGCCCGCTGCTGCTGGTGCATAAGCTGTTGCTCAGCCCGCTTGGCTGGCTGATCGGCCGCTCGTTCGGCCGGGATGACCTGGTGCGTACCGTCACCCAGATCTACGGGCCCTGCACCCACCCCAGTGAAAGCGCTCTGGACGACAGCTGGAGCCTGATCACCGCCAACCGTGGCACGCATATCCTGCACCGGCTGATCAACTACGTGCATGAACGGCGCCAGCAGCGTGAGCGTTGGGTAGGCGCGCTGCAGGCTGATGGCGTGCGTTTGCGCCTGATCAACGGCTCGGTTGATCCACTGTGCGGTGCCCACATGGTCGACGCCTTCCGCCAGCTCGTCGTGGATGCCGATACGGTGCAGTTGCAGGGCATTGGTCATTACCCGCACATCGAAGCGCCGGTGCAGGTGTTGCGCCATTACCTGAGCTTTCGCGAGCAGCCGTTGAGCTTTGTGCCGCAGAAAGTGGCCTGGTGTTGATGGAGCCGCCGGGCTGAAAAACAAAAAACCGATGTCAGCGAACTGACATCGGTTTTTCATGCAGCCTGGTTTTCAACAACAAAAAGCGACAGGCTGGATCACGCGTGGATCAGTTGCCGTAAACCGGCAGCTTTTTGCAGATGGCCTTGACCTTCTCACGTACCGCGTCGATCACGGCCTGGTTGTTCAGGTCGGCGAGGATGTCGCAGATCCAGCCAGCCAGCTCGCGGCATTCGGTTTCCTTGAAGCCGCGGGTGGTCACAGCCGGGGTGCCGAAGCGCAGGCCCGAGGTGACGAACGGTGAACGTGGGTCGTTCGGTACCGAGTTCTTGTTGACGGTGATGAAAGCGTTGCCCAGGGCAGCGTCAGCATCTTTACCGGAGATGTCCTGCTTGATCAGCGAGAGCAGGAACAGGTGGTTTTGAGTACCGCCGGACACCACGTCGAAGCCGCGCTCGATGAACACCTCGGCCATGGCCTGGGCGTTTTTCACCACTTGCTGCTGGTAAGCCTTGAACTCAGGCTGCAGCGCTTCCTTGAAGCAGATCGCCTTGGCGGCGATGACGTGCTCGAGCGGGCCGCCTTGGGCGCCTGGGAACACTGCCGAGTTGAGTTTCTTCTCGATGTCGGCGTTGGCACGGGCCAGGATCAGGCCGCCACGTGGACCGCGCAGGGTCTTGTGGGTGGTGGTGGTGACCACGTCTGCGAACGGCACCGGGTTCGGGTACACGCCAGCGGCAACCAGGCCAGCAACGTGGGCCATGTCGACGAACAGGTAGGCACCGACCTTGTCGGCGATGGCGCGGAAGCGCGGGAAGTCGAGAACCTGCGAGTAGGCCGAGAAGCCGGCTACGATCATTTTCGGCTTGTGTTCAACAGCCAGGCGCTCGACTTCGTCGTAATCGATCAGGCCATTGCCGTCGATGCCGTACTGCACGGCGTTGTACAGCTTGCCCGACGAGCTGACGCTGGCGCCGTGGGTCAAGTGACCGCCGTGGGCCAGGCTCATGCCCAGGATGGTGTCACCGGCCGACAGCAGGGCCAGGTAGACCGCAGCGTTGGCCTGGGAACCGGCATGCGGCTGGACGTTGGCGTAATCGGCGCCGAACAGCTCTTTGGCGCGATCGATAGCCAGTTGCTCGACCACGTCGACGTATTCACAGCCGCCGTAGTAGCGCTTGCCTGGGTAGCCTTCGGCGTACTTGTTGGTCAGTACCGAACCTTGGGCTTCCATCACCGCGGGGCTGGTGTAGTTTTCCGAAGCGATCAGCTCGATATGCTCTTCCTGACGCTGAGCTTCTTGCTCCATGGCGGCAAAGAGATCGGCGTCGTACTTGGCAATGGTCAAATCACGGCTGAACATGGCGGTCCTCAAGGATCGGGGCTGAATTGGGTGTGCATTCTAACCGATTGGCCGAGGCGTGGCATATGAACTGGCGTCATGTCGCAGACCAATGCCATTCACGTCGTAAAATGACCGGGCGGACATGCCGCTCGGCTCACTGGAACATGAACAGCGTCTCGTTGCTGAACTGCGCTTCGAACTGCTGCGGCGGCATTGGCCGGCCGAACAGGTAGCCCTGCACTTCGTCGCAGTCGTGCTCGCGCAGAAACTCCAGCTGCTCGTGGGTTTCGACACCCTCGGCGATCACCGCCAGGTTGAGGCTGTGGGCCATGGCGATGATCGCCCGGGCGATCTGCGCATCTTGCTCGCCGGAGGGCAAGCCGTCGACGAAGGTGCGGTCGATCTTGAGCACATCGATGGGGAACTGCTTCAGGTAGTTGAGCGATGAGTAGCCAGTGCCGAAGTCATCCACGGCGATGCTTAGGCCAAGGTTTTTCAGGCTGTCGAGAATCTGCATGGCCTCATGCACTTCGCGCATCAGGATGCTTTCGGTCAGCTCCAGCTCCAGGCACGCCGGCGGCAGCCCGGTTTCTTCAAGAATGGTCGCGATGCGCGTGCCCAACTGGCCGTCGGAGAACTGCCGCGCCGAGATGTTCACCGACACTTTCGGTACGCGCACCTTGGCCTGATGCCAGGCCTTGAGCTGGCGGCACGACTCGCGCAACACCCAGTCACCGACATCCACCACCAGCCCGACCTCTTCCAGCACCGGGATGAAATCGCCCGGCGGCACCAGCCCGCGGCGTGGGTGGCGCCAGCGCAGCAGCGCTTCGGCGCCGGTCAGGCGTTTGCCGTCGCCACTGAATTGCGGCTGGTAATAGAGGATGAATTCGTTCTGTTCGAGGGCATGGCGCAAATCGCTTTCCAGTTCCAGGCGCTCGAGGGCACTGGCGTTCATCTCGGTCTGGTAGAACTGGAAGTTGTTCTTGCCGCGCTCCTTGGCGTGGTACATGGCGGTGTCGGCGTTTTTCATCAGCTGGCTGAGTTCGCTGCCATCCTGCGGGCTCAGGGCGATGCCGATACTGGCGGTGACGAAGAACTCGCGGTTCTCCAGTACGAACGGCCGCACCAGGCTGCCAAGAATGCTCTCGGCAACATGAATGGCGCGGTTCAGGGCCTGCTCGCGGCTGGCGCGCGGCTGCAGCAGCAGTGTGAATTCGTCGCCGCCCATGCGCGCTACGGTGTCGTCGTCATCGACGCACTCGAGCAGGCGCTGGGCCATGTCCTTGAGCATGCGGTCGCCGGCGGCGTGGCCGAGCGAGTCGTTGATCGGCTTGAAGCGGTCCAGGTCGAGGAACATCAGCACCACCCACGACTTGTGCCGCTCGGCCTGCTGCAGCGCCGTGTACAGGCGATCCTGGAACAGGGTGCGGTTGGGCAGGTGGGTCAGGGCGTCGTAATAGGCCAGGCGGTGAATGCGCTGTTCGCTGGCCTTGCGCTCACTGATATCGGTGAAGAAACACACGTAGCTGGCCAGGTCGCCCTCGTCGTCGAGCACCGCGGTGATGCCGACCCAGGCCGGGTAATGCTCGCCGTCACGGCGTTTGAGCCAGACTTCGCCCTCCCAGCTGCCGCGCTGGTTGAGTTGCTTGAGTACGTAACGCAGGTGCGATTCCTGCTGGTCCTCGACGGTGAGCAGGCGTGGCAGTTGGTCGAGCACTTCGCTGACCGCATAACCACTGACCCGGCTGAAGGCGTCGTTGGCCTGAACGATGTAGCCGGCCGGGTCGGTGATCAGAATCGCCGAGGTCGAGTGCTCGAATACCGTTGCCGCCATGCGCAGGTCTTTTTCTGCACGGCGTTGCTGGCTGATGTCGCGGCCGACCCCAAGGATGCCCTCGAAGCGCTCGTGCTCATCCCACACCAGTACCAGGCGCAGCTCAATCGGGATCTTGCGGCCATCGGCGCGCAGGCAGTCGAACAGGAACAGCTGGGTCGGCAGCTCGGTGCGCAGCAGGGCCAGTTGCGCGCGGTCATCGATCGCTTTGCTGACCTGCTCCATCAAGCTGTAGACACCGCTCAACTGGGCCGGGTTGGCGACCACCGACTGCCAGCCATTGGCGAATATCCACTCTGCCTCATAGCCGAGCACCGCGCGCACCGACGGGCTGACGTAATTGAGCAGCAAGCGGCTGTCGGTGGAGAAGATCACGTCGCTGATGCTCTCGGCGAGCATGCGGTAGCGTTGCTCGCTGTCACGCAGCGACGCGCTGGCCTCGATCTGTACGGTGACGTCCTTGCCGACGCCGACGATGCGCGTGACCTGGCCATCGTTGTCGCGGGTCAGCACCTGCTCGCGGATGTCATAGCAACGCCAGCCGCCGTCATGGTGGCGGAAGCGCAACTGGCAGTGCAGCGCATCGCGGTGGCCGCTGTCGCGTTGCAACTGCAGCTGGCTGCGATAGTGCGCGGCGTCTTCGGGGTGCAGCAACAGCTCCCAGAAGCGCTCGCCCATCTGCGCCAGCTCGGCGCGGTTGTAGCCCAGGGTCTGGCCCAGATGCCGGTTGCTGAAGATCATCCGCTGGCTGGCCACGTCCTGCACGTAGAGCTGATCGGGCACGGTACGGACCACGTCCGACCAGAAGCTTTCGCGCTCCAGCAGCGACAACTCGACCTGCTTGCGGCTGGTGATATCGCTGATGCTGAGGATCACCGCCTGATAATCGCGGCGTTGCTGTGGCAGGCGCACCATCAGCCACAGGTGCAGGTCGCCTCCCAGTGGCGCCGGCAGGCAGACTTCCAGTTCAAGCACGCCGCGCTGTTCGATCAGGGCGTCGATCAACTGCATGCCGACGCTCTCGCGGCCATGCCCGGACGCCTCGATCAGGCGCTGCCAGGCGCCTTCGTGGCATTCGACACTGAGCAACTGGCGCGCCACCTGGTTGATCTCGGTGATTTTCAGCTCCTGCAGCAACGAGCGGCGCAGGTTTGGTTCCAGCGCCAGGCTCTGCCTCAGTGCAGCCAGGTTGCGCAGGTGATAGCGGTCGAGCTGACCGGGCAGGCTCGACAGGTCGAGCACGCACAGGGCAACCCCGGTGCCTTCGAAAATCTCGTGATAGCGGCGGCGGTCTTCCTGCAGCGCGCGCTGGCGCCGGCGCATGTTGATCAGTGCCAGCAACGGCAGCAACGCACAGATCAGCACCAACAGGCACTTGCCCAGCATTGGCAGCAGCAGTTGCTGGCGAGTCAGGCCTTCGTCATACAGGCCGCGCAGTTGCCAGGTACTGTTATCGAGGAAGGCGAGCATCACGCTTTGTAGCGGTTCACCGCTGGAAGCGGCGGGCTCATGGCGCTCCAGCACCGCACCGTCGCGGCTGCTTTCCAGCAGCCAGAGCGGGTGGTCAGGGCCGTCCAGATGCTCGGTCAGCGCCGGGTAATAGTCAGGGCTCAGACGCAGCAGCCAATACCCGACGCCTTGTTCCGGCGTTTGCCGCAGCAGCAGATAGATCGTGCCGTTGTCCGCAGCATTGGCAAAGAAATGGCTGCGGCCGCGATTCAATTGCAGCAACTCGTCAATCAACTGGCGGTCAGGGCTGCCGACCAGGCTGTCGGCCACGACCTGGCCATTCTGGTTCAACCAGGCCACATGGCGCAGGCTAGGCAGGCGCGTCTGCAGGGTTTGCAGCAGCGACGGCAATGCTTCAGGCGTCGGCGCTTTGACGTAGGGCTGGACCAGGTTCAGCGCTTGCTGAGCCTTGAGCGCCAGATTCAGGTTGAGGTTGTCGGCCAATTTGGCACTGGCGACAACCGTGTGTTCGCGCATTTCAGCCTGGGTATGGCGGAACTGCGCGAACAGCTGCCACAGCAGCAAGCCCAGCAAAACCAGCGCAAGCATGGCCAGCGCGCCCTTGAGCGAGCCGCGCAGGGATACACTGCTCGAAGTGGGAGCAGGGCGCAAAACGGGCGGTTGGTTGAGATTGGTCAAGCGATGGTCCTGCAATTGGGCGGCGACGGCAGGGGCGCACATGCATGGGTCGTGCCTGAGCCTGGAGTGGCGCGCACTTATAGTTGTGGACACATGAAGGCGGCTAGCATGCCTGCAATTGTGGCGAAGTGCCAGCTCCGCATTCAGCCTGTCGCCGATGCGTTGATCGGGTCCGGTTCGGCAACCCCAGGCTGGCTGTGCGAGAATGCCTGCCGCTCGACTGTTTATGCTTCTGGAGATGTACGGTTTTGGTTACCCACTATTCCCTCAACGGCCTCGATTCCGCCTGCGGGCGCAGCAGCCAGACCCTGGTCAGCACCGGTGTGGCCGATGCCGTTTCATGTAAATCCTGCCAGCGCTCGCTGGTCAAACCTGATGCCAACGCGGCAGTGGTGCGCAAGAGCCCGTCCCTGGCTGAGCTGCGCAAGTCGGCGAAGGCTGCCAAGGCTGCCAGTGAGCCTGGTTTTGCGGTCGCCTCGGTGGTGTTGCCTGTAGCGGCACCTTCGCTGGCCACGCCGCAGGTCAACCCTGCGCTGGCGTCTGTGCTCAAGCAGCCAGTGTCGAGCCAGCCAGCGCCTGCGGCCAGCTTCAATGCCAAGGCCGCCTGGGCGGCGCAGCTGGTCAAGCAGGCCGGCAATCGCCCGCCGCGAGGCAAGCAGGCCAAGCAGCGGCGTGGTTGAGGCTGCTGGCTTGACAGCTGTGTGATTGGGGCTGCAAAGCAGCCCCTGCACCTCAAGCCCTGACATCTGGCCAACGCCTGCAGTTGGCGTAGAATGGTCGCCTTTGTTCACTGACACCCTGTAAGCACATCCCCCTGGCATCAGCCGGGTAGTTCGGATGTCTTCACCTATCTATAGAGGGCTTGGTTTTGGCTCAATACGTCTACACCATGCATCGGCTGAGCAAGGTCGTGCCGCCGAAGCGCGAAATCCTGAAGAACATTTCGCTGTCGTTCTTCCCCGGCGCCAAGATCGGCGTGCTCGGCCTCAACGGTTCGGGCAAATCGACTTTGCTGAAGATCATGGCTGGCGTCGACAAAGAGTTCGACGGTGAAGCCCGTCCGATGCCTGAACTGAACGTCGGCTACCTGCCTCAGGAGCCGCAGCTGGACCCAACCAAGACCGTGCGTGAAGTGGTCGAGGAAGCGGTCAGCGTGATCAAGGACGCCCAGGCGCGCCTGGACGAGGTCTACGCTGCCTACGCCGAACCGGATGCCGACTTCGACAAGCTGGCTGCCGAACAGGCCAAGCTCGAGTCGATCCTGCAGGCCGCCGACGGCCACAACCTCGAGCGTCAGCTCGAAGTCGCTGCCGATGCCCTGCGTCTGCCGGCATGGGATGCCAAGGTCGAGCACCTCTCCGGTGGTGAAAAACGCCGCGTCGCTCTGTGCCGCCTGCTGCTGTCGGCCCCCGACATGCTCCTGCTCGACGAACCAACCAACCACCTGGATGCTGATTCGGTGGCCTGGCTCGAGCGCTTCCTGCACGACTTCCCGGGCACCGTGGTCGCGATTACCCACGACCGGTACTTCCTCGACAACGTTGCCGGCTGGATCCTCGAGCTCGACCGCGGCGCCGGTATCCCGTACGAAGGCAACTATTCGGGCTGGCTGGAAGCCAAGTCGGACCGTCTGGCGCAAGAGTCCAAGCAGCAGAGCGCTCACGAAAAAGCCATGAAGGAAGAACTGGAGTGGGTGCGCAAAGGCGCCAAGGCCCGCCAGTCCAAGTCCAAGGCCCGTCTGGCACGCTTCGAAGAAATGCAGTCGCAGGAATTCCAGAAGCGCAGCGAGACCAACGAGATCTATATCCCGGCCGGTCCACGTCTGGGCGACAAGGTCATCGAGTTCAAGAACGTCAGCAAGAGCTATGGCGATCGTGTGCTGATCGAGAACCTCTCATTCGCCATGCCTAAAGGCGCCATCGTTGGCGTGATCGGCGGTAACGGTGCCGGTAAGTCGACCCTGTTCCGCATGCTGATGGGCAAAGAGCAACCGGACTCGGGCACCATCGAGATCGGCGAAACCGTGCAGCTGGCCTGTGTTGACCAGAGCCGCGAAGACCTCGACGGCAGCAAGTCGGTATTCCAGCAGATTTCCGACGGCTCCGACCAGATCCGCATCGGCAACTATGAGATCCCGGCGCGTACCTATGTTGGTCGCTTCAACTTCAAGGGCGGGGATCAGCAGAAGTTCGTCAAGGACCTCTCCGGTGGTGAGCGTGGCCGTCTGCACCTGGCGCTGACCTTGAAAGAAGGCGGCAACGTCCTGCTGCTCGACGAACCGTCCAACGACCTCGACGTCGAAACCCTGCGTTCGCTGGAGGAAGCGCTGCTCGACTTCCCAGGCGCAGCCATCGTGATCTCTCACGATCGGTGGTTCCTGGACCGTGTCGCCACGCACATCCTTGCCTACGAAGACGACTCCAACGTGCTGTTCTTCGAAGGTAACTACACCGAGTACGAAGCTGATCGCAAGAAACGCCTCGGCGATGCAGCGGCCCAGCCGCACCGTGTTCGCCACAAGAAGCTGGTGCAGTAACCGCTTCATCCGCTGCACGAAATTGGGGCTCCGTGGGGCCCCTTTTTTGTGCCTGCCTGAACGCCGGTCAGGCTGATTTCACGAGCATTCCGTGTGGTTGTTTGTATACATTTATATAAAACGCACCAATTTATTTCAAAAAAACGACATTTCGCCCTGTTGCAGTGCGAGCGGTTCTTGATAGAGTCGGGAAAAAATATAAGTCCAACCCTCTCTTGGTGAGATGTCTAGCATGATCGAATCCGTCGACGATTTCCTCGCGCGCCTGCAGCAGCGTGACCCAGGCCAACCCGAATTCCACCAGGCGGTGGAAGAGGTACTGCGTACGCTTTGGCCCTTCCTCGAGGCCAACCCCCACTACCTGCAAGCCGGCATTCTCGAGCGTATCGTCGAGCCTGAGCGCGCGATTCTGTTCCGTGTCTCCTGGGTCGATGATCAGGGCAAGGTCCAGGTCAACCGCGGCTACCGCATCCAGATGAACAGCGCCATCGGCCCCTACAAAGGCGGCTTGCGCTTCCATCGCTCGGTCAACCTCAGCGTGCTCAAGTTCCTCGCCTTCGAGCAGACCTTCAAGAACTCTCTGACCTCGCTGCCCATGGGCGGCGGCAAGGGCGGCTCGGACTTCGATCCAAAGGGCAAGAGCGACGCTGAAGTGATGCGCTTCTGCCAGGCCTTCATGAGCGAGCTGTACCGCCACATTGGTGCTGATTGCGACGTGCCGGCCGGTGATATCGGCGTGGGTGCACGCGAGATCGGCTTCATGTTCGGCCAGTACAAGCGCCTGGCCAACCAGTTCACCTCGGTGCTGACCGGCAAAGGCATGACCTACGGCGGCAGCCTGATCCGCCCGGAAGCGACCGGCTACGGCTGCGTGTACTTCGCTGAAGAAATGCTCAAGCGTCAGGGCCTGCGTATCGACGGTCGCCGGGTGGCCATCTCCGGCTCCGGCAACGTGGCTCAGTATGCAGCGCGCAAGGTCATGGACCTGGGCGGCAAGGTCATCTCGCTGTCCGACTCGGAAGGCACGCTGTACTGCGAAGCTGGCCTGAACGATGCCCAGTGGGATGCATTGATGGAGCTGAAAAACGTCAAGCGTGGGCGTATCAGCGAGCTGGCCAGCCAGTTCGGCCTGGAGTTCCGCAAGGGGCAAACTCCATGGACCCTGGCCTGCGACATCGCCCTGCCATGTGCTACTCAGAATGAGCTGGGAGCCGAAGACGCGCAGACTCTGCTGCGCAACGGCTGTATCTGTGTGGCAGAAGGCGCCAACATGCCGACCACGCTCGAGGCTGTGGATATCTTCATCGACGCGGGCATTCTGTATGCCCCGGGTAAGGCTTCGAACGCCGGCGGCGTTGCCGTCAGCGGCCTGGAAATGTCGCAGAACGCCATGCGCCTGCTGTGGACCGCGGGTGAAGTGGACAGCAAGCTGCACAACATCATGCAGTCGATCCACCATGCTTGCGTGCATTACGGCGAAGAAGCCGACGGTAAGGTCAACTACGTCAAAGGCGCCAACATCGCCGGCTTCGTCAAAGTCGCTGACGCGATGCTGGCGCAAGGCGTGGTCTGACATACGCTTGTGTAGGAGCGGCCTTGTGTCGCGAAAGGGTCGCGTAGCGGCCCCGGGATCTATACAACGCCGCTGAATTGCTGGGCCCGCTGTGCGGGCCTTTCGCGACACAAGGCCGCTCCTACCCAGCGTCCGGCGTTATGGCGGTAATAACGATCATCTGGTCCCCGGCCGGGCGCCGCCACAGGACTTCATCCCCCGGCGCCGCGCCTAGTAATGCGCGCCCCAATGGCGAACCCCAGTTGATCAGGCCCTGCCTGGCGTCTGCTTGATCCTCGCCGACCAACTGCACGCTGTGTTGTTGCTCATCCTCATCGATAAACATCACGCCGCTGCCAATCTGCACCTTCTGCTCGGAGGTCGCCGGTGGCACCACCTGTGCGCTCTGCACGCGCGCGGCGAAGTAACGCAGTTCGCTTTGGGTATTTGCCACCTGCTGCTTGTCGGCCCGCTCACCCTCTGCCAGCAGTTGCTCTCGCTGGGCGTTCAGCGCGGCCACGCGCTGCTGCAGCAAGCGCAGGCCAGCAGCGGTGACGTAGTTGGGTTGCTCGCTGACCCGCCGCTCAACCGGCTGTTCGGCCTGGGCGGCGGCGTGGTCTTCGTTGACAAATGCTCGGCTCATGCTCGGCCCTCCTCAGGCATGAGACCTCTGCCACAGGCTGGTCGTTTCAGTTGAAGGCAGTTCGGGGCTTAGTTATGACGGTAGGCCCGCGCGGTGTCGCGATCCTTTTCCTGCTCCCAGTCGCGGTCACGCTCGTTCCAGTAGTGTTCGCGGTAGTCACGCAAATCCTGATTGGCCTGCATGCTCTGGCACTGCCGAAAGCCATCGTCCCATCCGGTTTCATACTGGCGCTCGGCGAGATAACGCGGCACGTTCTTGCGAAAGTCCCCGACCATCAAGCCCGCCGCCTGGCGGCCGCTGCTGCAGCCGTCGCCGTAACCATCGGCGTAGGCGGGCGGATAGCCGTGCTCGATCATCTGCTCGTGAGCTGACTGGCAGCCCGTGAGCAACAATGCTATTCCGATTCCAAGCCAGTACCGCGACATGTGCCAGACCTCCACGTAATAGAGAGAGTCTAGGCGCCGGATTGTCGCGCTGATGTCAAAACAATGTTGGATTGCTTTACGGCCAAACCCGGCCTGAACGCAACCCTATGCGCTCAGACCGGGGCTGGCTGCATCAGTAGTGGTACCACTTCAACTCGAGCATCACCTCGTTTTGCGCAGTGGCCAGGTGGCTGTATTCACGCTTGGCGCTCAGGCGCAGGCCCAGGTCCTGGCTGATTTCCCACTGCTGATTGAGGCTGAGGCTGCGGCGCACTTCGCCATTGGTGAAGTAATCGCCCTTGGCTTCGACGGTCATGTTGCCCAGCCCATTGCGCCAGAGCAGGCCACCATTGAAGCCTGCAGCCGGGCTGATGAACTCGGCAAAGTCGTTGTGGTGTTCGACCCGTACCGTGCCCAAGGCAAAGCCGAGCAAGCCGTCGGCCAACTGCCAGGTGCCGCCGGCGCCGCCGTTGACGTGGCTGACCAGCACCTCATCGTCATGCTTGCCCGGTACCCGCTCAAGGCCACCGGCAACCTGCCACGACAGCGGTTTGAGCAGCTCGTTGCGCGGCGTCAGGGAGCGGATGGTGGCGAGGTCGAGTTGCTGTACCTGCCAGTCGTTGCCTTCGTACTGGCGCAGCTTGAGTTGGAGAATCTCGATCTGCGCGCCGAGTGGGAAGCCGTAGGCGTTGTCGTTGAGGTCGTGGTAAGCCATGCGCAGGCCGTACTCGGCAAAGGCGCGGTCTTCACGGGTGCCAACGCCAACCTGCCAGGTGCGCGACTGGTGGCCGTTTTCAGGCAGGCCCGGGCGTTCTACTTCGAGTGGCTCAGGTGGATTACGGTTGATTGCCTGCAGCAGCTCGAAACTGCGCTTGGCCTGAGCCGGGTCGCGTTCCTGGCCGTTGGCGCGATAGCGCTCGAGGCGGTAGGCGGCGTCTTGCACCAGGGCCTGACGCGGCTTGGGCAGGGCGTTGAATTCGGCGCTCTGCAGCTGCGCGGTGTCGGCGCTGATGGCCAGCACTTGCTGTTTTTCCTGATGATCGAGCGAATCTGCGCGGGCCAGCAGTTCACGTTCACGCGAGGGCCGGTAGCGAACACTGGAAACCAGCCCGGATTGCTTGACTGCCTTGACCGTGTCGGTAGGGATCGCGGTCAGCGGGAACTGCGAGGTCAGGTCCAGCCCGGGGCGGGCGACCTGCAGCAGTTCGAGCAGGCGATACGAGCAGTTTTCGTCAAAGAAGAAATAGTCGAACTGGACCTGTTTGAGTTCCCACACGTGTTCGACCATGCGCCCGGTCTCGGTCGGCGTCAGGTCCAGCTGGTACTCCCACAGGTCGCGGTTTTCCAGGCTGCGATACTCGGACAACTTCTCCTGGTACGGCATCAGGGCGAATAACCCGGGGTAGCCGCCTGCCAGGCCTTTCCAGGCATAGAGAATGCTGTTGTCGCTGCCTTCGATGTAGGCACCGAAGTTGATCGCGTAGCTGAGCAGGGTGGTGTCGTCGTCGCGGGTCTTGGCCTGGTCGATACGCAGCAGGGTATGGCCGAACATCGACGACGGGCTGTTCAGGTAAGCCGCGGGGAATATCAGTACTGCGCTGTGCGGGTCTACCGACTGATACCACTGGCGGAATTCGGCGCAGTCGGGCTGCGGCAGGTCTTGCAGGTCGAGTTGCTCACGCAGCCAGCGGGTGCGCGCGGGGTAGACGCATTGGGCGTGCTTGTCGCCGAGGCCGGCCGGGGCGTACAACGCTTGTACAGTGGCCGCCAGTTCGCGGTCGGGATGGTGCCCGCCGTCTTCGGCGAGGAAGAATTTGGCATCGTCGACATAACTGCGCCAACCGCCCAGTTTGCCGGTCTCGTAGTGGCCGAGGGCAATCCAGTAGGGCGTGGCCGCCAGCTGTTGCAGGCGCGCAGGGTCGACGTGGGGTGCAGCGTTGAGCTGGGCGCTGCCAAGCAGAGCCAGAAGGGCAAGGCGTTTGAGCATGTCGGGCAACTACTTCTTGAAGGATGCCGATGATGATGCCAGTCCCGCCCCGGTGAGGGGCGGGAAGGGCCGGACTCAAGCCTCGGTAGCGTACTTGGCCAGTTGCGGGTCGCTTTTGAGCACCGCGAGGGTGTTGTTGTGCACGGTTTCAGCAGTGGCGTCGGCGCTGTTGAAGATCTCGCCGAAGTGCTGGTGGGTAACCGCGGCGAAGTGCGCGCGATCTTCAGGTGCAACGCCGAGAACCACGGCGTAGGTGGTCAGAGCTTCGCCCTGGCCTTGCGCCATGTCTTCGGAAAGCTCGTTCATCATGCCGTTCATGGCGAACCAGGACTTGCCGCCGTAGGTCAGCGAGGCCTTGGTCGAGCAACCGTTGGTGCCCGAGGTCATGCCGAAGGTGGCGTTGCCGGAAGTACCGTTGGTGGTGGAAGCCAGGAAGTGAGCAGGAGTCCCGCGCTGGCCTTCAAACAGCATGTTGCCCCAGCCGCAGTTCGGGCCACCAGGCGCTTCTGCCATGGCGTTGATCGAGATTGCGGTGAACAGAGTACCCAGAAGAATCCGTTTCATAGCTTCGTTCTCTTTCTTAGTAGACTTACCAATGGTCAGGGGTTCTGGCAATTCCTTGCCAGCTCGGAACAGCATAATGCTACCCCGCGCAATGTTGGAGTTTAGGCACGATCCAAAGGTTGCGTGGCTTATTACAAAAAATTGCATGAGTAATTGCCAGAGGTTGGCTGCGACATAAAGTCCCGGTGAGCCTTGCAACGTGCGGTCAGGCAGCGCCAGAATGCTTTCATCGCCCCGCCGAAGTAAGGAAACCCAATGCCCGATCCTGTCGCTGCGCGCCTGCGTCTTGCGCCTGAAGCCCTGACCCGGCGTTTTTCTCCTGAGCAGTTTGCTTTCACCAATACTGACGATCTGGAACCGTTTCGCGGCGTTCTGGGCCAGGAACGTGCTGTCGAGGCCCTGCAATTCGGTGTGGCCATGCCGCGCCCTGGTTACAACGTGTTTGTCATGGGCGAGCCGGGTACCGGTCGCTTCTCTTTCGTCAAACGCTACCTGCGCGCCGAGGGCAAGCGCCAGAAGACGCCGGCTGACTGGGTCTACGTCAACAACTTCGAGGACATGCGCGAGCCGCGTGCGCTGGAGCTGCCGTCGGGCACTGCCGGCGAGTTCATCAGTGACATGAACGGTTTGATCGACAACCTGCTGGCGACCTTCCCGGCAGTGTTCGAGCACCCGTCCTACCAGCAGAAAAAAAGCGCCATCGACCGCGCCTTCAACCAGCGCTACGACCGTGCCCTGGACGTTATCGAACGCGCCTCGCTGGAAAAGGACGTGGCCCTGTACCGCGACGCCAGCAACGTTGCCTTCACGCCGATGAGCGACGGCAAGGCGCTGGACGAAGCGGAGTTCGCCCAGTTGCCGGACGAAGTGCGCGAGCGCTTCCACGACGACATTTCGCAGCTTGAAGAGCGTCTCAACGAAGAGCTTGCCAGCCTGCCGCAATGGAAGCGTGAGTCGAACAACCAACTGCGCCAGCTCAACGAAGAAACCATCACCCTGGCACTGCAGCCGCTGTTGGCACCGCTGTCGGAAAAATACGCTGAAAACGCAGCAGTCTGCGCCTATCTGCAATCGGTACAGTTGAACCTGCTGCGCACCGTGGTTGAAGAACTGGTCGATGACGCCAAGACCGACCCGGTCGCGCGCAAGATGCTCGAGGAGTATTACGCACCAAGCCTGATGGTCGGGCACCCCAACAGCGGCGGCGCGCCGGTAGTGTTCGAGCCGCACCCGACCTACGACAATCTGTTCGGTCGCATTGAATACAGCACCGACCAGGGCGCGCTGTACACCTCCTACCGCCAGCTGCGTCCAGGTGCCTTGCACCGGGCCAATGGCGGCTTCCTGATCCTTGAAGCAGAGAAGATGCTCGGCGAGCCGTACGTCTGGGACGGCCTCAAGCGTGCGTTGCAGTCGCGCAAGCTGAAGATGGAATCGCCGCTGGGTGAGCTGGGCCGCGTAGCCACGGTCAGCCTCGCGCCGCAGATGATCCCGCTCAACGTCAAGCTGGTGATCATTGGCTCGCGTCAGCTGTACTACGCGCTGCAAGACCATGACTCGGACTTCCAGGAGATGTTCCGGGTGCTGGTCGACTTCGACGAAGACCTGCCCATGGTCGACGAGAACCTTGAGCAGTTCGCCCAGTTGCTGCGTACCCGCACCAACGAAGAGGGCATGGCGCCGTTGACCAGCGACGCGGTTGCGCGTCTGGCCACCTACAGCGCTCGCCTGGCAGAAAACCAGTCACGCCTCTCGGCGCGCATCGGCGACCTGTTCCAGTTGGTCAGTGAGGCGGACTTCATCCGCCAGTTGGCCAACGGCGAAATGACTGATGCCGGGCATATCGAACGGGCCCTGAAAGCCAAGGCGACTCGTACCGGGCGCGTCTCGCAGCGGGTGCTCGACGACATGCTGGCCGGGATCATCCTGATCGACACAGAAGGTGCGGCGATCGGCAAGTGCAACGGCCTGACCGTGCTCGAGGTGGGTGATTCGGCGTTCGGTATGCCGGCGCGGATCTCGGCCACGGTGTATCCGGGGGGGAGCGGTATCGTCGACATCGAGCGTGAGGTCAATCTGGGCCAGCCGATTCACTCCAAGGGGGTGATGATCCTAACCGGGTATCTGGGCAGCCGGTACGCCCAGGAATTCCCTCTGGCGATCTCGGCGAGCATCGCCCTTGAGCAGTCCTACGGCTATGTCGATGGCGACAGTGCGTCGCTGGGCGAGGCCTGTACGCTGATCTCGGCGCTGTCGCGCACGCCGCTCAAGCAGTGTTTCGCCATCACCGGCTCGATCAACCAGTTTGGCGAGGTGCAGGCGGTTGGCGGGGTCAACGAGAAGATCGAGGGCTTCTTCCGCCTGTGCGAAGCGCGCGGCCTGACCGGCGAGCAAGGGGTGATCATCCCGCGCGCCAACGTCGCCACGTTGATGCTCGATGAGCGTGTGTTGCAGGCAGTGGAGGCGGGTCAGTTCAACGTCTACGCGGTCAGCCAGGCGGACGAAGCGTTGAGCCTGCTGGTCGGCACCGATGCCGGTACGCCGGATGAGAACGGTGAATTCCCCGAGGGCAGTGTCAACGCCCGAGTGGTCGAGCGGCTCAGCGAGATTGCCGAAATGATCAGCGAGGAAGACATCAAGGACGCTGAGAAGGAGCGTATGGAGGAGATGATCGCTCAAGCTAAACCGGCGTAAGTCAAAAAAACGGCGCTGGAGGCAATGTGCTACCGTTCGGCGCCGGTTTTCCATCTTTTTCCGTTGATCTTCTATGCTGGAACTTAGGGAGAGCAACAGCGTTCAGGATGGAAACAGCCTGCAGTAATTGGCTGAAATGGTTACCTCGGAGGGGACGCCGCCATGCGCAACCTCAGCCTCACCCGCCAGTGCCTTGGCCTGGTGACTCGTATTGAATGCAGCATTCGTCCGCTGTCTGGCGACAACGGCATGTGGACGCTGCTGTTTGCGGCCGGCATGGCCGGTGAACAGCCCTCGGCGATCAAGGCCCAGGGGCCGTTCCATGGACCGCTGGTGGCCGAGTCGGTGCTCAACGCGATTGTCGACAGCCTGACCTTGCATGGTTACCACGTCGCTGAAGACCCGCAGATCTGGTGTGTGCACCTGCAAGGGCAACTGCGCAAGATCAACGGTGAACGCTGCCGCAATCTGGGCGACTATCAGTTTCATCCTGAAACCTGACCCGCCCGCTTGAGCGATTTGTACCCTGCGGCAACCGACCGCAGGCTTTTGCTGTAACAGGTGGGTGGCTATACTCGCGATCGCTTTCCGCTCACCTGACGAGTTTTATCCTCCATGGAACGTTTTCTCGAGAACGCGATGTACGCATCGCGTTGGTTGCTTGCCCCGATCTACTTCGGTCTGTCGCTTGGCCTGCTGGCGCTGGCGCTGAAGTTCTTCCAAGAAGTCCTGCATGTGCTGCCCAATGTGTTCGCTCTCAGTGAGGCCGACCTGATCCTGGTCATCCTGTCGCTGATCGACATGTCGCTGGTTGGCGGCCTGCTGGTGATGGTGATGATCTCTGGCTACGAGAACTTCGTCTCGCAGCTGGACATCGACGACAGCAAGGAAAAGCTCAGCTGGCTGGGCAAGATGGACTCGACCTCGCTGAAGATGAAAGTCGCCGCGTCGATCGTGGCAATTTCTTCGATTCATCTGCTGCGGGTGTTCATGGATGCGCAGAACATCTCCACCGACAAGCTGATGTGGTACGTGATCATCCACATGACCTTTGTTATTTCGGCATTTGTCATGGGTTATCTGGACAAGCTGACCAAGCACTAGGCATTGCTCTGCCGCATTGCCCATGCCGCCCGACCGTTGCCCAACGGCCGGGCGGTTGTGTATCTGCGGTGCGCAGTGGCCCGGTAGCTGATCTGCTGCGCTGCAGTGTGCTAGGCTGCTCGCCCTTTTGATCAAGGGCGCGGCTGCACTGCGCCCTGCTGCGGAGCAAGTCAATGTCCGAACTCATTCTGTCCACCGACGAAACCCGCGTCAGCTACGGCATTGGCCGTCAGCTCGGCGGTCAGCTGCGTGACAACCCGCCACCAGGCGTCAGCCTGGAAGCCATCGTCGCCGGCCTGACCGACGCCTTCAATGGCGTTGAAAGCCGCGTGAACGAGGCCGACCTGTCGGCTGCGTTCAAGACCATCCGCGACATCATGCAAGCCGAAGCCGCTGCCAAGGCTGAAGTCGCTGCTGCTGTGGGCGTCGAGTTCCTGGCTGAAAACGCCAAGCGCGAAGGCATCACCACCCTGGCTTCGGGCCTGCAGTTCGAAGTGCTGACCGCCGGTGTTGGCGCCAAGCCAAGCCGCGACGACACTGTACGCACCCACTACCACGGCACCCTGATCGACGGCACTGTATTCGACAGTTCCTACGATCGTGGTCAGCCTGCTGAATTCCCGGTTGGTGGCGTGATCGCCGGCTGGACCGAAGCTCTGCAGCTGATGAATGCCGGCAGCAAATGGCGCCTGTATGTGCCGAGCGAGCTGGCTTACGGCGCTCAAGGCGTTGGCAGCATCCCGCCGCACAGCGTTCTGGTGTTCGACGTCGAGCTGCTCGACGTTCTGTAAGACCGTCTGGGCCGCCTGGTGCGGCCCTTTCGCTTGACCTTCAGTTCCAGTCCGTCCCGCCAGGGCGCAATGCCCGTGCATAGCAGAACAGAAACAAATTGCGTACCAGCTCCTTGAGCACCACCGGCTCGCTTGAATTAAGCCCATGCAGGTCCAGGTCACCCTGGTCGCGTAGCTCGTTGAGGGCGTCCTGTTCAAGTACCGCGCACACTTCACCGGTCTCGCGGTGGAGGATTCTCAGGTAGGGATGGGGGCGGTCCAGCCAGGCGTCGATCAGATAAGTCATGGCTACTCTCCTTGGATAGCGGTTTCCAATGAGAATAATTCTTATTATCAAAATAGCAAGTAACTATTGGTTTTTTTCGCCAATGGTCGGTCGATCCTGTTGCAGGATCTGTCGGGGCCACCGAGGGCAGCCCCAGACCAGAGCAAGTCAGACCTTGCGCACGAACTCGGACTTGAGCTTCATCGGGCCGATGCCGTCGATCTTGCAGTCGATGTCATGGTCGCCGTCGCACAGGCGGATGTTCTTGACCTTGGTGCCGACCTTGACCACCAGCGAGGTGCCCTTGACCTTGAGGTCCTTGATCACGGTGATGGTATCGCCGTCCTGCAGGACGTTACCGACCGAATCCTTCTTCACCACGTCATCGCTGGCTGCTTCGGCATCGCCGCTGGCCGACCACTCGTGGGCGCATTCAGGGCAGATCAGCTGGGTGCCGTCTTCGTAGGTATATTCGGAATTGCATTTGGGGCAGGCAGGCAGAGTGCTCACTACGGGTCCTTTGGCAGGGCTGGAAAAGCCTACATTGTATAAGGTTTTGCCGGTGAGCGGGGCGATGAGATTCGCTCTCATCGCCCCCTGCTGGCGCGATCCGTGTTGGAGCGCCCGATTAGTGAGTACGGGCTACCGCAAACTCGCTGAGTTCGACCAGTGCATCGCGGTATTCGCTGGCTGGCAGTACTTCCAGGCAGGCGATGGCGCGGGCGACGTAGTCGCGGGCCATCTGCGCGGTGTAGGCGAGGGCGCCTGAGTCGTGCACGGCAGCGCGAATCTGCTCGAGATCCTCCAGGCCACCCTTCTGGATCGCCTTGCGCACCAGTGCGGCCTGCTCGGGCGAGCCTTCGCGCATGGTGTAGATCAGCGGCAGGGTCGGCTTGCCTTCGGCCAGATCGTCGCCGACGTTCTTGCCAAGTGTCTCCGAATCGCCCTGATAGTCGAGCAGGTCGTCGACCAGCTGGAAGGCCACGCCAAGGTGATCACCAAAGGTGCGCAGCGCTTCACGTTGCTCGTCGCTGGCACCGGCCAGCGCAGCGGCGCTGTGGGTCGAGGCTTCGAAGAGCATCGCGGTCTTGCCGCGGATGACTTCCATGTACACCTCTTCGCTGGTGCTCGCATCACGCACCCGCGACAGCTGCAGCACTTCGCCTTCGGCGATCACGCGAGTGGCCTTGGCGAGGATCTGCATCACCGACATCGAACCCAGTTCGACCATCATTTCGAACGAGCGCGAATAAAGGAAGTCGCCCACCAGCACGCTCGGCGCGTTGCCCCACAGCGCGTTGGCGGTGGAGCGGCCACGGCGCATGCCGGACATGTCGACCACATCGTCGTGCAGCAGGGTGGCGGTGTGGAGGAACTCGATGGTCGCTGCCAGCAGGCGCAGGTCGTCGCTCTCGCGACCCAGCGCCTTGCCGCAGAGCAGTACCAGCAAGGGCCGCAGGCGTTTGCCGCCGGCCGACGTGATATAGTCGCCGATCTTCGATACCAGCGGCACGCGCGAGGTCAGCTGCTTCTTGATGATCTCGTCGACGGCGCTGAAATCATCAGCTACCGCGCGGTAGAAGGTTTGGGGTTGCATCGGCTGCTCCATTGGGGTTGCGCGGCATGCTAGGTCGAGGGTTGCGGTGTGTCAAGGCACGCTGCCTGCCGCGCCGGGGCGGGACTTGCAAGGCCATCCTGGGTTGCGTACAATCGCGCACCCTAACTTTCCTGGGCAGCACCTGCCTTACGCAATTGCGCCGGGCCGTTCCAGCCTTGTGCAGCCATGCCAGCCAATACTCAATATATAAAGAGCTGGGTGAGCAGGATTATCGGAGAAATACCATGTCTTACGCAGTAATTGTTACCGGCGGCAAGCAGTACAAAGTCGCTGAAGGTGAATACCTGAAGATCGAGAAACTGGAAATCGCCACTGGCGAATCCGTGACCTTCGATCGCGTCCTGCTGGTTGCCAATGGCGACGCAGTCACCATCGGTGCTCCAGTTGTTGCTGGCGCTACCGTGGTTGCCGAGGTCATCTCGCAAGGCCGTCACGACAAGGTTCGCATCATCAAGTTCCGTCGTCGTAAGCACCACATGAAGCGTATGGGCCACCGCCAGTGGTTCACCGAGATCAAAATCACCGGCATCCAGGCTTAATTTCCTAGATCCCCTGAATTTATTTGGAGAATTGAACCATGGCTCACAAGAAGGCTGGTGGTAGTACTCGTAACGGTCGCGACTCAGAATCGAAACGCCTTGGCGTGAAGATGTATGGCGGCCAGGTCATCAAGGCCGGCAACATCATCGTCCGTCAGCGTGGCACCCAGTTCCACGCCGGCTACGGCGTTGGCATGGGCAAGGATCACACCTTGTTCGCCAAGATCGAAGGCGTGATCAAGTTCGAGAAGAAAGGCGAATTCAACCGCCGTTACGTGAGCGTCGTCGCGGGCTAATCGCGCTGTCGCTGGAGAAGCCCCGTCACGCGACGGGGCTTTTTCGTTTGTGGTGAGCCTCTTGCAAAGCTGTTTGTCTGGGCTGCCGGCGTCGGTCTCTGCGTCTCGGGGTCGCCGCGCTCATTTTTGCAAGAGCCTCATGTTTTTGAGTCATTTCAACTCGTCTGCTGACGAGAGGCGGTTTCTATGAAGTTTGTTGACGAAGTATCGATCCGGGTCAAAGCCGGTGATGGCGGTAACGGTTGCATGAGCTTCCGCCGCGAGAAGTTCATCGAAAACGGTGGCCCCAACGGTGGTGATGGCGGCGACGGTGGCTCGGTGTACATGATTGCCGACGAAAACCTCAACACCCTGGTCGACTATCGCTACACCCGTCACTTCGACGCCCAGCGCGGCGCCAACGGCGGCAGCACCGACTGCACCGGCAAGAAGGGCGAAGACATGATCCTGCGGGTGCCGGTTGGCACCACCGTGATCGATGCCTCGACCCAGGAAGTGATCGGCGACCTGGTCAAGGCCGGGCAGAAGCTGATGGTCGCCCAAGGCGGCTGGCACGGCCTGGGCAACACCCGTTTCAAGTCCAGCACCAACCGTGCGCCACGCCAGACCACCCCAGGCAAGCCGGGTGATCAGCGTGACCTGAAACTGGAAATGAAAGTCCTCGCTGACGTCGGCCTGCTCGGCCTGCCCAACGCTGGCAAAAGTACCTTCATCCGTTCGGTATCGGCCGCCAAGCCGAAAGTCGCCGACTACCCGTTCACCACCCTGGTGCCAAACCTGGGCGTGGTCAGCGTCGACCGCTGGAAGAGCTTCGTCATCGCCGACATCCCCGGCCTGATCGAAGGCGCCTCGGAAGGTGCCGGCCTGGGTATCCGCTTCCTCAAGCACCTGGCGCGTACTCGCATCCTGCTGCATCTGGTTGACCTGGCGCCGCTGGACGAGACCAACTCGGCCGACGCTGCCGAAGTCATCGTCAACGAGCTGACCCGCTTCAGCCCGTCGCTGGCCGAGCGTGAGCGCTGGCTGGTGCTGAACAAGTCGGACATGCTGATGGACGACGAGCGTGACGAGCGGGTCAAGGAAGTGGTCGAGCGCCTGCAGTGGAAGGGCCCGGTCTATGTGATCTCGGCAATCTCCAAGCAGGGTACCGAAGCCCTCAGCCGCGACATCATGCGCTACCTCGAAGACCGCGCCGACCGCCTGGCCGCCGACCCGGCCTACGCCGCGCAGCTGGCCAGCCTCGATCAGCGCATCGAAGACGAAGCGCGTGCTCAGTTGCAGGCCCTGGACGATGCCCGTACCTTGCGCCGCACTGGCGTCAAGAGCGTGCACAGCGTTGGCGAAGACGATGTCTGGGATGATGATTTCGAGGACGACGAAGACGGCCCGGAAATCATTTACGTGCGCGACTGATCGCTTGCAGTACACTAAACGCCGCTCTCAGGAGCGGCGTTTTAGTATCTACGAATCGACATGGGTTGGATGAAGATGCGAAGCAAGGTGACGGGCGCGAAGCGCTGGGTCGTGAAGATCGGCAGCGCCCTGCTGACCGCCGATGGCAAGGGCCTGGACCGCGGTGCCATGGGCGTTTGGGTCGAGCAGATGGTGGCCCTGCGTGAAGCAGGGGTGGAGTTGGTGCTGGTCTCTTCCGGGGCCGTAGCAGCGGGCATGAGCCAGCTTGGCTGGAACAAGCGACCGAGTGCCATGAACGAGCTGCAGGCCGCCGCCTCGCTGGGCCAGATGCGCCTGGTGCAGGCGTGGGAGTCGAGCTTTGGTGAGCACGGCAAGCACACCGCGCAGATCCTCCTGACCCACGACGATCTGTCTGACCGCAAGCGTTACCTGAATGCCCGCAGCACCCTGCGCACTCTGGTCGATCTGGGTGTGGTGCCGGTGATCAACGAGAACGACACGGTGGTCACCGACGAGATCCGTTTCGGCGACAACGACACCCTTGCAGCGCTGGTGGCCAACTTGGTCGAGGCGGACCTGCTGGTGATCCTCACCGACCGCGATGGCATGTTCGATGCCGACCCACGGCACAACCCCGACGCCCAGCTGATCTTCGAAGCGCGCGCCGATGACCCGGCGCTCGACGCCGTGGCCGGCAGCACCGGCGGTGCGCTGGGCCGCGGCGGCATGCAGACCAAACTGCGTGCGGCACGCCTGGCGGCGCGTTCCGGTGCGCACACCATCATCATTGGCGGGCGCATCGAACGCGTGCTGGATCGGCTCAAGGCCGGTGAGCGCCTGGGCACGCTGCTGTCGCCAGAGCGCGGCATGCTCGCGGCACGCAAGCAGTGGCTGGCAGGCCACCTGCAGACCCGCGGCACACTGGTGCTCGACGAGGGTGCCGTGCAGGCACTGCGCCAGGCCAACAAGAGCCTGCTGCCGGTTGGGGTCAAGACTGTTCAGGGCAGCTTCCGTCGCGGCGAGATGGTGATCTGCGTCGGCCCGGACGGCCACGAAGTGGCCCGCGGGCTGGCCAATTACAGTGCATTGGAAGCGCAGAAGATCATCGGTCAGCCGTCCGATGCAATCGAAGCGTTGCTTGGCTACAGCGCGGAGCCCGAGCTGGTGCACCGCGACAACCTGGTTCTGGTGTAAGGGGATGACTGTGCTGAAAAATCTGTTTGCCGTGGCGGTGTTGATGCTGCCGATGGTCGCGGGCGCTGAAGAAATCGGCCAGGTCTCGACCGTATTCAAGTTTGTCGGGCCGAATGACCGGATCGTCGTCGAAGCCTTCGATGACCCCAAGGTTGAGGGTGTGACCTGCTACCTGTCGCGGGCCAAGACTGGCGGCGTCAAGGGTGGCCTGGGCCTGGCCGAGGACCGTGCAGAAGCCTCGATCGCCTGCCGTCAGGTTGGGCCGATCAACTTCAAGGGTGAACTCAAGGACGGTGACGAGGTGTTCAAGGAGCGCACCTCGCTGGTGTTCAAGACCATGCAGGTGGTGCGTTTTCTCGACAAGAAGCGCAACACCCTGGTGTACCTGGTCTACAGCGATCGCATGATCGAAGGCAGCCCGCAGAACGCGGTGACCGCGATTCCGATTCTGCCTTGGGCGCAGTAGCAGGTAGTACGTATTTCGGGGCTGCTTTGCAGCCCTTTCGCGACACAAGGCCGCTCCTACAACAGCAGATCGCTGCTTTCCTGTAGGAGCGGCCTTGTGTCGCGAAAGGGCCGCGCAGCGGCCCCACTAGCGCAGATCACAGATCAGGCCAACTCTTCGGCCACATCCTCACGCACAATCGCCTTCTCTGCATCGATCCGGCTGATGTACTTCCAGTCCGATTCGTCGATGTAGATGCCATTCGGCCCGCTACCACCTTCCAGATCGATCGCCACGTGCGCCGACACCTGTGGCTTGACGCTGGCCAGAATCGGCACGAAGCCCAGCTGCTGGCTGGTCTCGAGCAGCGCCGCCTGGTTGCGTTCGTCGATGTCGGCGGCCTCGTCGAGGTAGTACGGCAAGCGAATGCGTCCGGCCAGGTCGCGGTCCATCAGGTGCAGCAACAAGTACATGTTGGTCAGCGCCTTGATGGTCATGGTGGTGCCGTTGGAGGCAGCGCCATCGATGTCGGCGTGGATCACCGGCTGGCTGTTGATCTTGGTGATCTCGAACGCCAGCTCGAACAGGTCCTTGAGGCCCAGTTGGTTGTGGTTGGCTGCCACCAGCCGGGCCAGGTACTCCTTGGCCTCTTCGTTCTTGTGATCCTGGTCGCTGCTCTGGGTCAGGTCGAACACCGACAGGGTCTCGCCTTCTTCGTACTGGCCAGCGCTGTGGATGATCTGGTCGATGTGCTTGAGCGCTTCCTTGTTCGGCGCCAGCACCACGCGGAAGCTTTCCAGGTTGGACACCTGGCGCTTGTTGATCTCGCGGTTGAACAGTGCCAGCTGGTGCTCGAGGCTGTCGTAGTCGCTGCGGATGTTGCGCAGGGTCCGGGCGATGTCGGTAACCGCTGCACGGCGCGCCTTGGCCAGGGTCAGGGCTTCTTCGGTGCGGTGCGAGTAGGCGTTGATCAGCAGCTGCAGGCGGCGCTCCAGGTCGTCTTCGCTGTCGAACTTGGCCACCCCTTTGAGGCGTACCTGGGCGTACAGCGCCTCGATCTGGTTATCCGCCCGTTGCAGCGCCTGCCAGCTGTCCTGGTAGTCGTTGAGCAGCGGCAGCAGGTTGTCCATCGAGTCGTCCACCGCTTCCATGAACGGCGTGCCGAACGGCATGTCGTTGGGTAGCAGCTGACGGCGGCGCAGGGCATCTTCGAGGGTGCGCTGCTTGGCTTCGAGGTCGGCCAACTGACGGCCGACCAGTTGCAGCTTGGCCGACAGTTGCTGGACGCGCTCGGTGAAAGCGTCGCTGGAGCGCTTGAGTTCGTCCTGGGCCGCTTCAAGCTGGGCCAGTTGCTCAAGCTTTTCTGGCTCTTCGGCGGCGAGGGTTTCGCTGCGGCGGAAGTCTTCCAGGGCCTTTTGCGCATCCAGTACCTGTTGGTACAGGGCTTCGGTCTGGGCCTTGCTGGCGGTGCGGTCGGCGGCGACCGCCTGCTGGGTCTTGAGCTGCTTGAGCTCGCGGTCGAGGCGGTCTTTCTGGTCGCGCAGGGCCGCGCGGTCAGCCAACGCTTGCAGCGCCGGCGGCTCGATGTGCGAGAGGTCGATGGACAGGCCCGGGGCTTCGAAACGCTCGCCCTTGAAGCTGTCGAGCACCGCTTCCAGTGACTTGACCCAGAGGTCGCTGTCATCCAGTTCGATGCCGCGCTCGCCCAGCGGCAGGCTGAACAGTGCGCCGTTGAACAGGCGCATCAGGCGGTCGACGTCGCCTTGCGAGAACTCTTCGCGCAGGCGTGCGTAGCTGTTGTTGTCGGCATGATCGAGCTGCTGCTTGACCACCTTGACCCGCTTCTCCAGATCCCGCACACGTTCGTCGAGGTCTTCGGCGGAGAACTGCCGCGATTGCGCCAGGGCGCCGGCAAGTTCGTCGTGGGCGTCCTTGGCGGCAAGCAACTGCTGCTCGAGGGCGCGTACATCATCGACCAGCGCAAAGCGATTCTTCAGCACCGACAGTTCGCCCAGCCAGCGCTGGATACCGCTGATCTCGCGCTCCAGGCGCATCAGCTCCTGGGTACCGCCGCGTTGGTCGTTCTGCAGGCGGTCCTGCTCGCTGCGGTAATGCTCGGACTGGATCAGCAGTTCTTCTTTACGCGCCATGGCATATTCCTGCCAGGTGCCGAGCAGGTTATCCAGCAGCGGCGACAGGCGATGCAGCTTGCCACGCAGGATGTCGCGCTGGGCGACGCCGCCGGCGAGGGCTTCGACCAACGGCCCGGCGGCGACCAGGGCGTTGTAATCGCCTTCCATGCGGCGTACGTCGCGGAAGGCCTCTTCGCAGGCAGCGATGTAGTCGACGCTGCCCGAGCGCAGGCTGTGCTCGAAGGCATCGAGGAACAGCTGCTTGAGCTTGGCTGCAGTGATTTCGCGCATGTGCAGCAGGTTGATGAACAGGGCGCGGAAGGTCTTCAGGCTCTGCTCGCTGGTCGAGCGCAGCGGGATCAGGGTCAGGTCCAGTGGCACCGAAGTATGGCCACCGACCAGCAGACGGCGCAGTTCGTCGGGCTTGAGCTCATACGCCTTGAGGCCATTGCGCTCAAGGTTGGTGAACAGCTCCTTTTGGCGCAGGCAGGTGTCGTCTTTCTGGTAGTGAGCCAGGTCCAGCTGGCCTTGGTAGGCAAAGAACTGGTGACCGAAGCCGCCGCCCGGGCCGCGGCCGACCACGCCAATCACGTGCGGGCCATGGGGCAGGTCCAGCTCGCAGAGGATGTAGCTGGTGTCGCTGGCGAAGTAGAAACGGCGCGACTGCTCGAGGCTGTACTTGCCGAAGCTCATGTCCGACATGCGCGCCAGAATCGGGAACTGCAGGGCGTTGATCGACGCCGACTTACCCAGGTTGTTGGCGCCATAGACCGACAGCGGGTGCTCCAGCGGGAACAGGCCGAGGCTGTAGCCGGCGGTGTTGAGCAAGGCGAAGCGGCGGATGCCGTAGCGTTGCTGGCTCATGCGTCAATCTCCTGTTGCTCTTCGCGGATGGCGCGGGCAAGGGCGTCTTCTTCGCTCTCGTCGCCGGCAAACGGGCTGAGGTCGAGCGGGTCGTCGGTTTCCAGTTGCTCGGCGCTGTCGTCGTCGGCCAGCACCGGTACCGGCAGTGGCAGGGCGCTGTGCAGGGTCGCGGCCAGGTCGCGGTCCTGCTGCACCGACAGGCACACATCGATGAAGCGGTGCATCGGCGGCAGGAAGCGGTAGATGCCGCCTTCTTCATGGGCGAAGCCCAGTTGGGTCATGCGCCGGAGGATCTTTTCTTCAAGCTCGTCGACGGTCTGTACTTCGGCCTGGATGAACAGGTCGCGGTACTTTTCCAGCAGCGACGGCAGCTCATCGCGGCCGATGCTGCCGCCATCGAGCACGGCGATCGGGTCGCGGCCCTGGTCAGCCAGGTGCTCGACCAGGATGAAGGTGAACAGCGAAAGGCGCTGGGCGGTCTTGTTGACCTGCGCCGCGGCCAGCTCTGGCACGAAGTAATAGAAACCGCGGGTATCGCACACCAGCTCGAAGCCAAGCGCCTTGAACAGGGTGCGGTACTGGTCCTGGAAGTTCGACAGCTGGGCGTACAACTCGGGGTCGCGGCGGCTGACGTGGAAACCTTTGAACAGCTCGCGGAAGATCGGCGCGAGCTGGGACAGTTCGGAGAGATCAAGATGCATTGGCTGGGCTCGCAGTGGATGCAGGCGATGATTCGGTCAGGGCGAAGGAGCGCAGGCTCACCCGGTGTTCGGTGGTGAGATAGTCGCGCCGTTCGAGGCGCTCGCGGCTGAAGCGCTTCTCGCGCGACAGGCGCGAGAACCAGTACAGCAGCTCGTCGGTGGCGCCTTCGGGCTCCTGCTCCAGCAGCCACACCATCAGGTCGGGCAGCGGCAGGGCGCTGGCACAGCGTTCGAGCATCTCCTTGACCGTGCGCGGGGCACGTGGCGTCGGGCCCTTGTCGGTGCGGTGGGCCTTGGGGAAGCGCGCCGGCTTGGGCTCGAAGCGGGCCAGCGCGTAAACGTAGGCCTCGACCTGGCTGGCGCTGCCGAGAAAGGTGCTTTGCGGTCGAGTGAACATCGGCATGGCCGCGTGCGGCACGGCATCGATGCCCTTGCGCCGGATCACCGACAGGGCCAGCGCCGCGCCCCGGGTCACGGCGTTGTGCCGGCGCGCTTCTTCGCGCAGCGGCAGCAGCAGTTCGCGGGCATGGCGCAGGGTCAGCTGGGCGCTGGTCTGCATCTCGAGGATGCGCGCATGGGTGCGCAGGAGCATGTCGTCGTCGACCAGATGGCCGAGCCGCGCCTGCTCGCCGAGCAGGCGCAGCAGCACTGTCTCGACCTTGCGCACGCCTTGCTCGAAGGCGCCGTCGGCGTTGACCAGTTGGATCATCGGCTCGACGTACTCGTCCCAGGTTGCCAGTACTTCGGCGTAGCGCTGGCGCAGCGGGATCTGCCGGTTGCTGGTCTTGGCCCGTTCGGCCACGGCCACCAGCGCCTGCTCGTCGTTGTCGAGTTTCTTCAACACGTCGCGCACGCGCATGTCGAGCAAGCGCAGCTGGCGCGCCAGGTCGTCGCTGTCGCGGTTGTCGAAAGCGTCCTGAATATGCCCGGCCAGGCGCTCCAGGTGGCGCAGATAGGCTTCGATTTCCAGGCACAGACCAAGCCGGTGCTCGCGACGCAGGTAGGCCAGGAAGTCATGAATCTGCGCATTCAGCTCGAAGCGGTTCGGGCTTTTTGCCACCGGTACCAGAATATCCAGGCGGATCCACACATCGAGCAGCTGGGTGATGTCCTGCGGGGTGCTTTCTACCTGCTGGCGGCCGAGTTGCTGGCGCAGTTCGATCAGGCTCAATGTGCCCTGGTCGAAACGCTCGCACAGCGGCTCGATCAATGCCCAGTGTTCGGCGAGGGCGCGCAGGACGCGCTTGGGTTCGATCATTGGCGGGTCGACTCGTTGCCAAATTAAAGCCGGCGATTGTACTGCATCCGGGGGGGAGGAATTCACCCCTTGGTCTGTAATGAGATTGCGTCAGGGATTTACCGGATTGGCTCAGGGTTTTGCCGGCTGGCAAATTTCCGCCAACCTGTAGCGGCGCGGGGCGGTCAACGGCGTTAGAATGCGCGACTGACTTTTCCCGGATGACCGTGCTGTGCTGATCGAGTCCCGCCGCCGCGCTTACCTGTCCGCCATGCAAGTGGTGCACTGGCTGCCGCGTGCCGAACTGCCGTTCGCCGCGCCGTCGCGCCCCGAGCTGCTGCTGCCGCAGGCGCCGGTCGAGGAGGTCGAACTCGAAGCCCTGGCGCCAGCGCCTGCCGCCGCGCCGGTCGCGCCGCAGGCACGCAGCATCGAACGGCCGAAAATCGAGATTCCGCGCCCAGCCAGCAGCGTCAAGCCAGCGGTCAAGCCGACCGAGACCGAGGCTGAGCCAGTGGTGGCCCGTGCGGCGCCGGTGCCACCGCCACGGTTTGCCCTGCAGTTGCTGCGCGCCGGCAGTTGCCTGGTGCTGGTCGAGCTGGCCACCGGGCAGCCGTTCCAGAGCCGCGACCCATCCTACCTGCTGCTCAAGGACATGCTCCGTGCCGCCGGCCTGCCGGATGCGCCGCAGATCATCGGCGAGCCGATCCGCTGGCCGCTGCTGGTGCGCGGCAACATGGACCAAGGCCCCGAGGCTGCGCGTGACTTCGTCCAAGGCTTTATCCAGGCACGCCTGGAAGAATCTCCCTGCACCTGCCTGTGGCTGATCGGCCTGCCGGCGCTGCGCTTTGCCGCCCAGGCCGAGGCACCGGCCTATTACCAAGAACTGCAGGTCGAAGCGCTGGGCACTGCCTGGGCGCTGCCTGGCCTGGAACTGTTGATGGACGAGCCGCAGCGCAAGGCGGACGTCTGGCAAGCGATGCGCCAGCTGATGGCGCGCTGGAAGAGCGTTGAATGAGTGATTCGATCAGTTTCCGCCCGATGACCGAGGCGGACCTGGATGCGGTGCTGAAGATCGAGTACGCCGCGTTCAGCCATCCCTGGACCCGTGGGATTTTTCTGGATGCGCTCAAGTCATACCAGATCTGGTTGATGTTCGATGGCGCCCAGCAGGTGGGTCACGGCGTGATCAACGTGATCATCGACGAAGCGCACCTGCTCAACATCACCGTAAAACCGGAAAACCAGGGCCGCGGCCTCGGCCTGCGCCTGCTGGAAAAACTCATGGCCGAGGCCTACAAGCTCAATGGCCGCGAGTGCTTCCTCGAGCTGCGCGCGAGCAACCAGTCGGCCTATCGTCTGTATGAACGCTTCGGCTTCAACGAGATTGGCCGGCGCCGCGACTACTATCCAATGGCTGGTGGCCGCGAAGATGCCCTGGTAATGGCCTGCACCCTGTTCGACGAGTGACCTTGCGCCGGCAGGTCCAGTCACACAGGCATAACCTGATGAGGCAAGACCATGCACGACCTGCAGGAACTGATCGACAACAACGAGCGCTGGGCTGACGCGATCACCCAGCGTGACCCGGACTTCTTCGCCAAGCTGGCCCGTCAGCAGACGCCGGAGTTTCTCTGGATCGGCTGCTCCGACGCACGCGTGCCGGCCAACGAGATCGTCGGCATGCTACCGGGCGATCTGTTCGTCCACCGAAACGTCGCCAACGTGGTGCTGCACACCGACCTTAACTGCCTGTCGGTGATTCAGTACGCGGTCGAAGTGCTCAAGGTCAAACACATCCTGGTCACCGGCCACTATGGCTGCGGCGGCGTGCGCGCGGCCATGCAGGACCGTCAACTCGGACTGATCGACGGCTGGCTGCGCTCGATTCGTGACCTCTACTACGAAAAACGCGGTGAGCTGGCCAAGCTCGACACGGACGAGGCGCGGGTCGACCGCATGTGCGAGCTGAACGTGATCCAGCAGGTGGCCAACGTTGCCCACACCAGCATCATCCAGAACGCCTGGCATCGCGGTCAGGAGCTGTCTATCCATGGTTGCATCTATGGCATCAAGGATGGCCGCTGGAAGAGCCTGGACACCACCATAAGCGGCTTTGCCCAATTGCCGCCGCAATACCGCCTGCGCCCGCAGGAGTAGGCTTAACTCTAAGCCAGTAGCGGCCAACTGGCTGAAGGGGTGAGCAATGAAAACAGCAAGGATGCTGCTCTGTGCAGCTGGCTTGAGCATCGCCAGTGTTGCTCAGGCCGACCCGCGCGACCTGTGGATGTTCGCCCAGTGGGCCGGCGACCATCAGACCCGACCGTTTCGCGAAATGCTTGTCGAGGCACGGCTGTATGGTGTGGTGCCTATCCATCAACTACTACGCTCGGCATCGGACTGGCGCCAGTGTCGTGCCTCGCCGTTCGCGGTGCCGCCGGCAGCGCAGTGGCCGGCAGTGCGCTCGACGCTGGCGTTGCTGCAAAGGCTGGGTGAGCAGGGTGTTCTGCGCCAGTTCGAGGTGGTCTCGGCATACCGCGATCCGCAACTCAACGCCTGCGCTGGCGGCGCGGTGGACAGTGCCCACATGCGCGCCTTTGCCGTTGATCTGTTGCTGCCGGTATGGGCCGACCCCAATCCGTTGTGCCGCTTCTGGCAGCAGCATGGTCAGGCCTGGAATATGGGCCTGGGCCGCTACCCGTCGGGGCGCATCCATATCGACACGGCCGGCTATCGCACTTGGGGCGGTGATGGCAGCTCGGCTTCGTCGTTTTGTGCCAAACCCAGCTGAGCCAGGCAGGCCTGACATTGCTGGCGCACCCAGTCGGCAAAGCGCTGGCGCTTGCAGCCTGGCAGAAACGCCTGCGGGCTGAGCAGGTGATACGCCGAGCCATCCGCGATAAACCCGGCGGGCGCGTGCAATTGGCCGCTGGCAATCTCGTCGCTGACCATCAAGGCTGACGCCATGGCCAGCCCAAGGCCGGCGCTGGCCGCCTGGATCGACAGATAGAAGTGCTCATACTCGCTGTCTGCGCGGTGCCGTACCTCTTCGCCGCGCAACCGATGCCAGTCAGGCCAAGCCTTGGGACGGGTGCGGCTGTGCAGCAAACGAGGGTTTTGCGCCGCTTGCTGGCTGCCCGCTCGACAGACCGGCCCCATCCATTCATCGCAGATCTTCACGCTGTGCAGCGTGCGTTCCCAGTGAAAATCGTCACGCCGCAAGGCCAGGTCAATGCCGCTACGGGCAAAGTCCACCGCTCCGCCAGCTGCGACCAGTTGCAGCTGGATATCCGGGTGCGCGGCATGAAAGTCCGGCAGCCGTGGGATCAGCCAGCGCATGGCGATGGTCGGCTCGCAGGACAGCACCAGCACGTTGTCCTGAAGCGGTTGTTGCAAGCGCTGCACGGTGTCTTCGATCTGCTCGAAGATGGCCTGGGTGGTGCTCTGCAGGGCGCGCCCGGCGGCTGTCAAAAACAGCGCCCGGTTGCGCCGCTCGAACAGTTCGACCCCCAGACTTTGCTCTAGCAAGCGTACTTGCCGGCTAACCGCGCCATGGGTGACGTGCAGGCGCTCGGCCGCGCGCACAAAGCTCTCGGTCTGGGCGGCAACGTCGAAAAAACGCAGGGTGTTGAGCGGCGGCAGTTTCATTGAAAATCTCGGCGCAAGTGAACGCTGCATATCTGTGAGAAAAACTAGCGGATATGCGCGACTATAAATCGATTTTGACCTGTGGATAAGCCCTCGATAATCGACGATCTGTGGATTTTCATCGTCTATCGAGGTTGCCTGAGTGAATGAACTGATTGCCGTCGCCGTGTTTACCGTACTTGCCGTGATCAGCCCCGGCGCTGACTTTGCCATGGTCACCCGCAGCAGTTATGCACAGGGGCGCAAGGCCGGCCTGGCCGCTGCGGTCGGCATTGCCTTGGGTGTGCAGGTGCATGTGCTGTACACGGTGCTGGGCATTGCCGTGATCATCAGCCAAAGCCCGGCGCTGTTCATGGCAATGAAGGTGCTGGGCGCGGGCTACCTGATATATCTGGGCTACCAGTCGCTGACCAATACCAAGCGGATCCACCTCGACGACGTCGGCCAGGGGCAGGGCAGGGGTAGCTTGAGTGCGTTACGCACAGGATTTTTCACCAACGCGCTGAACCCCAAGACCATGCTGTTTGTGATCAGCGCCTACACCCAGGTGGTGCAGCCGGGCAGCTCGCTGGCGCAGGACTTTGCCTACGGCGCGTTCATGTCCTTCGCCCATTGGCTGTGGTTCAGCCTGGTGGCGGTGTTTTTTTCCAGCGCAGCGCTGCGCCTGGCAATGATCGAGCGCCAGCGAGCGGTTGATCGGCTGATCGGCGTGGCGCTGATCAGCCTGGGGGTGACCGTGCTGGTGGCGGGCGTGCGCTGAGCTCAGCTGGCGCGCGCCTGGCTCAGCGTCAGTTCGGCGCAGAGCCCGCCTTGGCGCAGGTTGTACAGACGCAAGTCGCAGCCGATCTTGTCGACAATCATTTCCACGATCGCCAGGCCCAGCCCGGCGCCATTGGCGTTGCCCCGGCTGTAGAAGCGTTCGAACAGGCGCTCCATGTCTGCCTCGTCAATGCCCGGGCCCTGATCCTCGACGCTGAGGCGGTTGTCGCCGATCACTACCTTCACTTCGCTGCCCGGCGGGGAGAAGTTGAGTGCGTTGGTCACCAGGTTCTGCAGGGCGATGGCCAGTGCCACCGGCTCGGTCTCGACCCAGCACTCTTCGTCACCTTCGAGGACCAGGTCGACACCCTTGTTCAGCGCCAGCGGGGTCAACTCGGCCAACTCTTCACGCACCAGCTCGGTCAATTGCACGCGGCTGCGCTGGGGGTCGCTCAGTTGTGGCTCGATACGGGCCATGGTCAGCAACTGGCTGCCGATGCGGGTAGCGCGGTCGACGCCGCTGACCAGAAAATCCAACGCTTCGTGGCGTTGCTCGGCGGTGGCGGCGTTGCGTGCGTTTTGTGCGTGAATGCGCAGAATCGCCAGCGGCGTGCGCAGTTCGTGGGCGGCGTCGGCGATAAAACGGCGCTCGCGGGCGAGCAGCTCTTCGACTTGCAGCAACAGCCGGTTGAGCGCGGTCTGCATCGGTTCCAGATCGCTCGGCAGCGGCTTGAGGCGCAGTGGATGGAGGCTGCCGGTCTGCCGCACGCGGAGCTTACGGGCCATGCTGCGCAAGGGCTTGAGGCCCCAGCCGATCACCAGCCAGATCACCAGCGTCAGCAACGGCACGCCGATCAGGGTTGGCCACAGAGTGTGACGCATGATGCGCTGGATCAGGTCCTGACGAATGTCATCGCGCTCGCCCACCCAGATCAGCAAGCCTTGCTGCGGGTCGGCGAGGAGAAACGCGCACCACTCTTTGCCGTTATCGAGCAAGTCATGGGCACCGAGGGTCGCGGGCGGCGCCGCCAGCACCGGCGCCTCGGCCGAGCGCACCAGCAACTCGCCATCGCTGCGCCAGACCTGGAAGGTGAGACGGGTTTCGTAAGGGTGGGCGACGCCGTCGACACCGATCCGGCTCATGGCCTGGTCGAAGGCCTGATACAAGCGCTCCCAGTCGGCCTCGCCAGCATCGCCCTGGCGCAGTACACCCTGGAGCAGACGGGCGCTCTGGGCGAGCTGCGCGTCGTAGACTTCTTCGATTTCGTCATGGCTGTCGCGCAGCACCAGCCAGCTGATCAACGCGTCGCCGAGCAGGATCATCACCAGTACCGGGACCAGAATGCGCGCGCGGACCGAGATCATGCCTGCACCGCCAGCACATAACCGACACCGCGTACGGTGCGGATCAGCTCGCTGCAGAGCTTTTTGCGCAGGTTATGGATCAGCACTTCGAGGGTATTGCTCTCGACCCGATCCTGCCAGCCATACAGCGTACGGGACAGGCGCTCGCGGGTGACGACCTTGCCGGGGCGCACCATCAGTTGATGCAGCAATTGGTACTCCATGGGCGTGACGATGACCTCGGCGTGCAGGTAGTGCACTTGTTGTGTGGCTGGGTCGAGGCTGATCCCGGCGTGCTCCAGCAGCGGTTGCGCACGGCCCTGACTGCGGCGCAGCAGGGCGCGCACGCGGGCCTTGAGTTCGTCGACGTCGAACGGTTTGATCAGGTAGTCGTCGGCGCCGGCATCCAGCCCGGCGATACGCGCGGCGGTGCCATCGCGGGCGGTCAGGATCAGCACCGGCAGGTCCTGCTGCTCGGCGCGCAATTGCTGCAACAGGTCGAGGCCGTCCAGGCGTGGCAGGCCGAGGTCGAGCAACAACAGATCGAAGCTCTCGGTGCGTAACGCGTGCAAGGCGGCCACCCCATCCTGCAGCCAGTCGAGGGTATAGCCTTCGGCGCCCAAGGCCACGCGAATACCCTGGCCGAGGGCTCGATCATCTTCGACGAGGAGTAGGCGCATGATGAAGTCTCTGAAGTAATCGGCGGCATCATGCCGGGTTCTGCACAGGCGGATTTCAGCAAAGATGTAACTGCTGGTTACCGGCTAAGGTTGGCCTAAGGTTGCTTTTGCATTGTGGGCCCACCCACATCTGCCGAGAGCTTTCCCATGCGCAAAATTCTCCTGCTGTCCCTGATCATCGCCAGCCCCCTGGCCGTCGCCGGCCCGCAGTGCACCACCGCCGAGCGCTCGCAGTGGCAGGACCAAACTGCCTTCCAGGACAAGCTCAAAGCCGAGGGTTACCAGATCAGCAAGTTCAAGGTCACCGACGGCAACTGCTACGAGATCTACGGCTTCGACAAGGACAAGCGCAAGGTCGAAATCTACCATGACCCGGTCACGGGCAAGGCAATCAAGACCGAGATCAAAGACTGATGCAGGGCGAATCCCTGCGCCTGTGGGACCCTTTGGTAAGGCTGTTTCATCTGTCTATTGCCGGGGTCTTCGTCGCCAACTACTTCTTCAATGAAGCCGGCAACGACTGGCATGTCTGGCTCGGCTACTACGCCATGGCCTGGCTGCTGGTACGCAGCGTGTGGGGATTCGTCGGGCCGCGCAGTGCGCGCTGGGCAGACTTCTGGCCGACTCCGCAACGGCTTGCCGCGCACCTGCGCTCACTGCTCAAGGGCAAGCCGCAACACCGTCTTGGCCATTCGCCTATTGGCGCGCTGGTGATGTTGTTGATGCTGCTGGCGCTGCTGGTGATTGGCAGCAGCGGGTTCCTGATGCAAGAAGTCGATGTCCTGTGGGGCGCCGATTGGCCGCTGCAAGTCCACGAGACTGCCGCCGATGTGTTGTTGGCGCTGGTCTGTGTGCATGTGCTGGCCGCAGTGTTTGAAAGTATCCAGGTGCGGGACAACCTGCCGCTCTCCATGCTCACCGGCCGCAGGAAGCGCCTGCCGGAAGAGCGTGCGCAGTAATACTCCCATCGACAGGTTCTCTATGCGCTCTGCCTTAATGATCTGTGGCGTGCTGGCGGTGTTTTTTGCTGCCTGGCAAAGCCATCCGCCCCATGTGCTGGCGCCGTTTGCCCAGCTCAGCTCGAACGACACAGGCACGCCGGCCCCGGCGCAATTCAGTAGCCGCTTCGTCTCCAGCCAGCTGACTGACTTTGTCCATTCATCCTCGGTCACGGCCATGCCCGATGGTGGCTTGATGGCCGTGTGGTTTGCCGGCTCGCGCGAAGGTGCGGCCGATGTTCAGGTGCGCGCGGCGCGCTTTGATCCGCGCACTGACGAGTGGGGCGCCGAACAGGTGCTGGCTACCCGTGAAAGCACCCGCGACGGCACCCAGCGCTATATCCGCAAGCTCGGCAATCCGGTGATCGCGCTCGGCCCGGACAACCGCTTGTGGATGTTTTATGTCTCGGTTTCCGTGGGTGGCTGGGCCACCAGTGCGATCAACCTGATGGTCTCCGATGACCTCGGAAGCAGCTGGTCGGCGCCACGGCAACTGGTGACTTCGCCGTTTTTCAATATCAGCACCCTGGTGCGCGCCGCGCCGGTGTTTCACGCCGATGGCTCGATCGGCCTGCCGGTGTACCACGAGTTCATGGGCAAGTTTGCAGAGTACCTGTACCTGAGCGCCGAGGGTGAGGTGGTCGACAAATTCCGCATAAGCCGCGGCAAGCACTCGCTGCAACCGACCATCGTGCCGCTCGATGGCCAGCGCGCCGTGGCGATGTTGCGCTATGCCGGCGAAACCCATCACCGCGTGCTGGGCAGCCGTACCGAAGACGCCGGCCAGACCTGGAGCAAACCGTACCCGCTGGAACCGGCCAACCCCAACTCGTCGCTGGCCGCAGTCGGCACTGACGACGACGGTCTGCTGGTAGCCCTGAACGACCTGCAGGATGGCCGCTTCAAGCTCAGCCTGTACGGCACTGACGCCGACCTCAACGAGTGGCGCAGTGTGGTGGAGCTGGACCAGTCGCCGGATCCACTTGGCCAGCCGTTCTCGCCCGAGGCCTATAAAGCGATCATTGGTGAGGGCTTTCGCGCCTCCAGCGGTGCGCGCCGGCTGCCGCTCGAACAGCGCTTCCTGAGTAACCTCGACTACCGCGTATGTAAACCGCGTGGCTGCGATTTCGAGTACGCGTATCCGTACTTCAGCCGCAGTGCAGATGGCATGTACCACCTGGTCTACTCGTGGAACAACACCTTCATCAAACATGTCAGCTTCAACCAAGCCTGGCTGGCGGGGCGCCTGTGATGGTTTCGGTATGGCAAGCCCACCTGAGTTTCGTCCTGATCGGCTTTGTCGCGTTCAGCGCGCTGCGTTTTACCGCGGCGTGGCGGCCCTGGCTGCTGCCGCTGTTGGCGGTGGCCAGCTTCATTCCGCTCAGCCAACTGTCGCTGGCAACCTATGTGCGCAGCTTTACCGATGATCTGGCGTTCAGCACGCTGGTCCTGCTGGCCTGGGTGAGCCTGACCCGCCTGGGTCTGCTGCAACCACTCGAGCGCACGCAGCGGATGCAGTTGCTGCTGGCGTTCACGCTGCTGAGCCTGCTGCTGTACCCGGCCACGCTGGGGCTGACCTATTTTGATCCGTACCGCTGGGGTTTCAATCCGCGGCCAATGATTGTGCTGGTGGCAGGGCTGGCGCTGCTGATGCTGTGGCTGCGCAACACGCTGGCCGTCGCGATGCTGGCACTGGGCACCCTGGCGTTCGCCCTGCGCCTGAAACCTTCGGAAAACTACTGGGATTACCTGCTTGACCCGTTGCTGACGGGGTACTGCCTGATCGCCGCAACCGCGCTGCTGATCGGCAGTGCATGGCGGCCCCTGATGAAATGGCATAGAGGTCAATGATGGGAGTGTTGCAGTCTCGCCGCCTGCGCTACGGCGTGGGCGCAATCGGTTTGGTGTTCGCGTTGCTGGTGGCCTTGCGGCTGGTGTTTCTGCTGGGTTTTTCCGGGCTTGAACTGACCACCCCGGCGCTGCTGGAGACCCTGGGCATCGGCCTGCGCTTCGACCTGCGTCTGGCGCTGCTGATCCTGCTGCCGCTGGCCGTGCTGGCGTGGCTGCCACGCTGGAACCTGACTACCCTGCCGGCCATGCGCTGGCTGGCGCGGGTTTATCTGGCCGTGGTGCTGGCCGCGGTGGGCCTGGTCTATATCATCGACTTCGGCCACTACGCCTACCTCGGCGTGCGGATCAACGCGACGGTGCTGCGCTATCTGCAGGACGCGCAAATCTCGCAACAGATGGTCTGGGAAACCTATCCGGTGCTGTGGATAACTGCCTGTTGGCTGGCAGCAGTCGGCTTGTGGGTATGGGCCTTGGTATGCCTGGAACGGCTGACCCTGGACGCTGTGCGCAAGCCGATCAACCGCTGGGCGCTGGCCTCGGTTTCGTTGATTGGGGTAGTTGCAGTGCTGCTGGCCCTGCTCGGGCGGGTTGCCAACCTCAACCTGGAAAACCCGGTGCCTTTGCGCTGGAGCGATGCATTCTTCTCCGGCAACAGTCAGGTTGCAGCGGTGGGTCTGAACCCGGTGCTGTTCCTCTATGACACGCTAAAGGCCGGCCAGGCTCAGTACGATGAAGCCAAAGTGCGTGAGTACTATCCGCAGATCGCCCAGTACCTGAGCGTGGATCAACCAGACGCTGGCCGTCTCGACTTCATCCGCAAGCAGCCGGTGCAGCCCTACAAGCTGGCCGGCGAGCGCCCGCCGAATGTCATCTTCGTCATGCTCGAATCACTCGGCACCAGCGCCGTCGGCGCCTACGGCAACCCGCTCAATCCAACGCCGAACCTGGACAAGCTGGCCAGCCAGAGCTGGTTCTTCAAACACTTCTATGTGCCCGTTACCGGCACTGCAAAAACGGTGTGGGCGAGCATCACTGGCGTGCCTGACGTCACCCGGCAAGAGACGGCCACGCGCAATCCGCTGATCACTCGGCAACACACCTTGATCAACGCCTTCGAGGGTTATCAGAAGTTCTACATGATCGGCGGCAATGCCGGCTGGGCCAACATCAACGCGCTGATCCGCCAGAGCATCGACGGCGTGCAGTTGTATGAAGAGAGCGACTGGCAATCGCCGCGGGTCGACGTCTGGGGGATTTCCGATCTGGATCTGTTCAAGGAAAGCGACGCGCTGTTGCGTGCCGTGCCCAAGGACCAGCCGTTCTTCGCCTATCTGCAGACCTCCGGCAACCACCGGCCCTTCACCATCCCCAGGCACAACGACGGTTTCCAGGTGGTCGACGTAACCCTTGAGCAAGTCAATGCTGCCGGCTCGCGCAGTGTCGAGCAGTACAACGCCGTGCGCCTGCTCGACTACAACATTGGCCGCCTGATGGAGATCGCCAAGGCCGGTGGTTACTACGACAACAGCATCTTTGTGTTCTTCGGTGACCACAACACGCGCATCAGCCAGATCCCGCACATGGCGCCGGCGTTTGAACAGCTGGGCCTGGAAAGCAACAATGTGCCGTTGCTGATTCATGCCCCAGGTCTTGAGCCGCGGGTGATCGAACAAGCGGTGGGCCTGGTTGACCTGTTGCCGACCGTAGCCGGCATGGCCGGCGTGCCCTTCGTCAACGGCGCGCTGGGCCGCGACATCCAGCAGCCAGCGCCGGAAGGCGAGCGGGTGGTGCCGCTGGTATTGCGCGAGGGCACCTTCCCGATCATCGGCGGCGTGACCAGGGACTTCCTGCTGCAGATGCAGCACGACGGCAGCTCACCGACCCTGCACGATCTGGCCTCGGCAACGCCGCGTGATGATGTCGCCGCGCAGTATCCCGAGGAATTCCAGCGTTTGCGCACGCTCACCCATGGGCTGCATGAAAGCGCGCGGTTGATGCTCCATCGCAATGTCCGCTAGCTGCGCCCAGCGCTGTACCGGCCGCTCCAGGCAGATCGGCGCTGCGCCGGGCAAGCGCTGTCAGAACCTGGCCCGCACATCGCCAGCGCGCTTCTGACTCAAAGGGACCACTTCACGGTCAATGCGGCATTGCGCGGTTCGCCATAAACGTTGAAGCCGTTCCAGGTATTGCTGTTGATGCTCTGGTAGTACTTCTTGTCGAAGACGTTATTGACGTTCAAGCGCAGGTCGACGTTGTCCGAGACTTTGTAACCAGCCATCAGGTCGAGCACCTGGTAGGCCTTCTGCTCGATGCGGTAGCCGCTGCCCTGGTTGTAGATGGTGTTCTGCGCGCTGACGGCGCCGCCGACACGCCAGCGTTCGAGCGTGCCAGGCAGTTGGTAGGTAGTGCTGGCCTTGAACAAATGGCGGGGCAGGTCGCTGGCGAACAGCCGGCCTTCGTTGTCCGGGTTGGCATCCTTGCGGTACTTGGCGGCGTTGTAGGTGTAGCCAGCCGCCATTTGCCAGCGCTCGTTCAGTGCGCCGCTGACTTCGAGTTCCAGGCCTTGGCTGCGCACTTCGCCAGAGGCCTGGTAGCAGGATACACCGGCGGGTGTCTGGCAGACGCCTGGGGTATTGATCACCGAGGCGCGGTTTTCCTGATCGATACGGAAGAGGGCGGCACTGGCGTTCAAGGTGCCGTCAAAATATTCGGCCTTGATGCCGGCTTCATAGTTCTTGCCAACGATGGGTTGGATGGCCTTGTTCTGGCTATCGACCACACCTTGCGGGGTGAAGATATCGGTGTAGCTGACGTACACCGAGTAAGTGTCGTCGAGGTCGTAGATGAGCCCGGCGTACTTGGTCAGGTTACGGCTGACGTCGTATTGGCTGGAGGTCGGCTGGACTCCGGCAATATTGCTCGAGTTGTCGATTTGGTAGTCGTACCAGTCCAGGCGTGCACCCAGAATCAGGTGCAGCGGTTCGGCCAGGCTGAAGCGGCCAGTGAGGTACGCGCCGGTTTGTTCGGTTTCGCTTTGTTGCTGCCAGGCGCCCATGTTGAACGCTGGAATCGCGGTTACGTGGGGGTTCCAGTTGTAGATGTTGATATCGGCAGCCGACAAGACTGTGGTGCCGTTGCCGTGGAAGGTTTCCTTGCGGCGGCTGGCGCCGATCACCAGTTCATGTTCGCGCTCGAACAAGCTGAACGGGCCGCTGGCAAATGCGTCATAGCTGCTCTGCTCATTGCTGTATTTGAACTTGCCGGTCATCTGGTTGAAGCTGCCGTCGACTGCACCGGCACTGACGTAGGACGCCAGCAGATCAAGCTTGGACCACATCCTGGTCGCTGCCAGGCGCAGTTTCCAGCCATTGTCGAAGCGCTGTTCGAGCTCACTGAAGAGGCTGTTGTTGTCCTGATCCCAGCGGCCCCAGTCATTGCCCAGATAGGTCGAGCGCGACAGCTTGAGGTCGCCGCCATCGCTGGCGGTGGGCACGCCGCCCCAGGCGGTGTTGTTGTTCAGGTTCTGATTCGAGGCGCCTACGGTCAGGGTAGTGCTGTCGCTCAGGTCTGCCTCGGCGATGCCGTAGAACAGTGCGTGCTCTTTGTTGACCACGTCCTGGAAGCTGTCCTTGACCTGATAGCTGGTGACCGCCCGGCCGCGCAGGCTGGCGCTGTCGTTGAGGGCGCTGGAGGCATCCAGCTCGCCGCGATAGTTGTCCCAGCTGCCGGCACTGGCAGTCACGCTGACCTGAGCGTCCTTGGTCGGGCGCTTGCGCACCAGGTTGATTGCCGCAGAGGGACTGCCGGAACCACTCATCAAGCCGGTGGCGCCGCGTACCACTTCGACCCGATCGAGCATGGCGGTGTCGGCGGCGGCGATGGTGTCCCGGGCGGTGTAGCTGGACACGGTGGTCGGCAGGCCGTCGTACATGATGTTGTCGACCTGAAAACCACGGGCGTAGTAGGTCGGGCGCTCGGGGCCGTCCTTTTCCACGGTGACCCCGGGGACGTCCTTGATCACGTCGTGCAGGTCCTGCATGCCACGGTCATCCATGCGCTGGCGGGTAACTACCGAGACCGACTGTGGCGTCTGGCGCATGCTCAAGGCCAGCTTGGTGGCGGTCTGCATAGGGCCGGTCGTATAGGAGCCGGTATGTTCGCTGGTGGCGCCAAGAGTCGCGCCGGTGATGGTGGTGGCACCGAGTTCCAGCGCTGCATCGCTTGGCGTGCTGACCAGGGTGTAGCGTTGCGGCCCTTCCTGGCGTGCCTGTAATCCACTGTTGGCGAGCAGCCGGGCAATACCCTCGGCAAACGTGTGACGACCGTTCAGACCGGGGCTGAACAAGCCTTCGGTTTGACTCGACGCGAACGATAACGTCACCCCGTTGCTGGCGGCAAAGTGGCTGAGCGCGGTATCCAGAGGCCCGGCTGCAATTGCATATTCACGTTGTTGCGCAGCTTGTTGCGACCAGGCCGGAGTGGCTACCGCGCCAGCACAAAGCGCACCGCCGAGGCTGATGCGCAGCAGTGTGGAGTTGAGGCGAAAGCGCAAAGCTGCGAGAGGGGTGGGGGGGCTCATGCGTGACTTCCTATGCCGTTGCAGTAATGGCGGCTGAATGACCGCTCTACTGATGAGCCGAACGAAACTCGCAATCGGCAAGCTGCAACGGGTGAAATCTGTTTACGCCTCTATCCGTACCCAGTACCGCGAAAGCTGGCGTACCTTTACCGGCAACGAAACCTGCAGGTTGGCCAGTACTCCATCGATATCATCCAGGCGAAACGCGCCGGATATTCTCAAGTCCGCGACCTGCTCGGCGCAGCCCAGATAGCCCGCACGGTAGCGCGACAGCTCGCCAATGAAGTCCGCCAAGCGCCAGTCAATCGCCACCAGCACGCCTTGGGTCCAGGCGCTGTTGCCGGCAGAGCCAAGGCGTATATTGCCCATGTGGGCCGCGCCAAAGGTTAGCGCCTGGCCGTGCTCGACCCGTTGCACCTGACGTGGCGCGTCGCGGCTGCTGACCTCGACTGCATGCTGCTCCACCTCAACCGTGCTGAAACCTGACAGCACGCGGACATCAAAGCGGGTTCCTAGCGCAAGAACCCTTCCGTGAGGTGTCTGTACTGCAAGCTGTCGCGCGGGCGCCTGCTCGGACGCAGTCGTCACAAAGATTTCGCCCTGACGTAGAACGATCAATCGCTGCTGTGCGCTGTAGGCGATATCAACCTGAGTGTCGGTGTTCAAATCCAGGCGGCTGCCATCAGGCAACTTTACGTGCCGGCGCTGGCCAGTACCAGTGGCGAAGTCGGCGCTGTAGGGCGAGCTGCGATAACCGGCTAAAGTTGCGGCGCCAGTGGCCAGCAGGAGCAGCAGCTTGAGACCTTGGCGGCGCTGCACGCCCATCTGCGACAACACCGGCAAGGCCAGCTCACCAGGCACGCCGCGCAATTGTTGCTGGAGCTTTTCTATCCGCGCCCAGGCATTGACGTGTGCAGGGTCAGCATCGAGCCAGCGTTGCCAGGCCTGATGCTGGTCTGGCGTGACCTCGTTGTCATTGAGCGCGAGATACCACGCTACTGCCGCCTGCAGATGATTTTTACCGGGCACAGAAGCGGGCGCGCTGGTCATGCGTCCATCAACACAATGCACTGCATCAATGCCTTGCTCAGGTGGTTCTTGACCGTTGTCACCGAGAGGCCAAGACGCTTGCCCACCTCGACATAGCTCAGGCCTTCGAGTTGCACCATGAGGAAGATCTGCCGGGTGCGCTGGCCCAGGCCATCGAGCAGGGTGTCGATGGCCAGCAGCGATTCGATGATCAGGTGGTAGGTTTCCGGCGAAACCTCAAGCGGCTCCGGTCGCGCCGCCAATACCTCCAGGTACGCCCGCTCAAGGGTTTGCCGACGGGCTTTGTCGATCAGCAGGCCTCGAGCGATAGTTACCAGGTAATGACGGGGTTCGCGCAGAGCAGGCATTTGCCGCAAAGTCAGCATACGCATGAAGGTATCCTGAGCCAGGTCGGCTGCATCGGCGCTGTTGCAAGTGCGCGTGCGCAGCCAACCTTTGAGCCAGCCATGGTGCTCGCCATAAAGGTGGCCGATATTCAGTGAGTTTGAAGCCTTGAGCCCTGCGTCCATGACTGATCGCTACGGATGATAATATATCTCATTATTATCCAGGCGAGGGTGCATGACAATCTGCTATTGGCACTGGAGCGGTGGTGAGCCCACATCAGCATTTGCAGCCCTGTGCTCAGCCAGGCATACACCGAGCGCCAGCAGCAGGGCAATAGTTGCGAACCCAGCCGCCAGCCAAAGATTCCCTGTAAGGCCTAGCTTGTCCAAAACCAGGCCACCGGCCCATGCCCCCAATGCGATGGCGACATTGAACACGCCGACGTACAGCGCCGTTGCGACCTCCACCGCACGCGGCGCGGCCTTCATCATCCACGTCATCAGGCCTACCGACACGCCGCCATAGGCCAGCCCCCAGACCAGCAACAGCATGCCGCCGCCGAGGTTGGAATTGCCGATGAGCAGGAACAGCACCGGCGTCAGCAGCAGCCCGGTCGAGATCGCCAGCAAGGTGCGTGCTGTGCGCCGCGCGGCGATGACGCCGGCAAGGAAGTTGCCGACGATGCCGGCGAAGCCATAGGCGAACAGCAGTGCGCTGACCCATTGGCTATCGAAGCCTGACACCGACATCAGCAATGGCCGCACGTAGGTGAACAGCATGAAGTGCCCGGCGACCAGTGCCAGCGTCAGCAGCAACCCCACTTGCAGTTTGCGGCTACCCAGCTGCTGGGCAAACTGGCGCATGGTCACCGAACTGGTTACCGGTAGCCCGGGGATCACCGCAAGGTGCAGCGCCAGCACCAATGCGCTGAACAGAGCCATGCCGGCAAAGGCCCAGCGCCACCCGGCATAGTCGCCGATCAATGCACCCAGCGGCACGCCCAGCACCGAAGCAGCGGCCACCCCGCCGAAGATGATCGAGGTCGCCAGGCCAACCGAGTGCGCCGCCACCAGCCGCCCCGCCAGCCCCCCGGCGATCGCCCAGATCCCCCCCATGCAAAAGCCGACCAGTACACGCGCGGCCAGCATCCAGGCCATGCTCGGGGCCAACGCCGAGGCGATGTTGACGATCACCAACAGCCCCAGCAATCCGCAGAGGATCCTGCGCCGATCAATGCCGCCGGATGCGATGACCACCAGCGGGGCAAAAAACGCTGCCAGTAGTGCAGGCAGTGAGATCATCAGCCCTGCCGTGCCGGTGGACGTATTCAGCGATTCGGCAATCGGTGGCAGCAGCCCGACCGGGAGCATTTCAGTGGTGACCACGGAAAATGTCGCAAGGCCGACTGCGCTGACGGCCAGCCAGGGGTGCTGCGCGGAGGTTGCTGTGAGTTTGGATGAAGACGTGCTCATGGTTCAGGTCCTTTGAATTGTCAGGCAAGCCTTGTCGTCCGGCAGTGTCACCTGGAGCAGAACATACGCGGCGTATGAAAGGGACCCTATATTGATACGTGGTGAATGTAAATAATCATACGCACTGAATGTAAGTGCGTTGACTTCTCGCGGCATCGGCACTGAGAGGGCAGGCGGGGAAATTTGCCCAGAGGAATACGCAGAGGAGTTGCAGGGCGATTCAAGGACAGAACGCCAGAAACAAGAAAGCCCGCACTAGGCGGGCTTCTTGTTAGATCTACAGACCTCGTGAGAAATCTGTAGATCTGAAGGGTGGTGGCTACACAGGGACTTGAACCCCGGACCCCAGCATTATGAATGCTATGCTCTAACCAACTGAGCTATGTAGCCAACTGGCGCGCATTATTCGCTTCAGACGCCCCTCTGTCAACACCCGGATCAAAAAAAATTTACACGGTTTCAACCGCTTAGCCTGCACGTGCGGTTTTAGCGGGCGATCAGCCACTGGCCGAACAGGCTATACAGCTGCAATTGCTGCTCGGCGGCGAGCTGATCGAGGCTGGCCTGGGCGCGGTCGAGGTTGAAATCACCGCTGACCCGGCGATAAGCGGTTTGCTCATCCATCAGCCAGACGCGCTGGCCTTGATAGCCGGCCAGGCGCTCGAGCACGCTGGCCAGGGGCTGATCCTTGACCTGCAAGTGCCCGCTGCGCCAGGCCTCGACGCGCTGCACGTCGATTTTTTGCACAGGGTCGATGCGCTGTTCAGTGAAGGTTACCCGTTCGCCGGCCGAGAGCAGGCGTTGATCGCCGCCTTGAATGATCATGGCTTTGCCGTTGAGCACGACCAGTTCGTCACGCTGGCTGCTGCGGGCGATCATCAGGCGAGTGCCGTAGACCTGAATGCGCGCCTGGCCGACCTGCACTTCCAGGGCGCGGCCATCGAGCACCACTTCGAGCGAAACCTGACCTTGCACCAGTTGCAACTGGCGGGTGCGCCCACGCAGGTCGGCGTTCATCGCGCTGGCGCTGTCCAGGTGCATCGTTGAACCGTCTGCCAGGCGCACACTGCGGCGCTCGCCGCTGGCGGTGTGCAGTTCACTGGCCAGGCGCTGCATCAATGGCCAATACAGATAGGCAAGGGCGGCGAGGATCAACAGAAACAGCGCGGCGAGGGTTTTGCCGAGATAGCTGCGGCGGGTTTTCAACTGACGCGGGCGCGGCCTTGCCGGGGGAGGCGTGAGTTGCTGCCAGTAGGCTTCCAGTTCAGCGTAGGCGCGGGCGTTGGCTGGGTCCTGCTGCTGCCACGTGGCGAACGCCTGCCGCTGCTGCTCATCGCAACCTGGCTGACGGAGCATGGAAAACCACTCCAGTGCCTCGCGATCGGCGTCGGGCGTGGGCTGCTGGGCGGGCATTGGGTTCATTGATCGGTCTGCTCGCAGGTGAGGCGGAAGCGGCGAAAGGGAGTGGGGCAATGTGCCATGGATGCTAATTATATTGAGAACCATTTACAAGCGCGTGTCGGACCGATGGTAAAAAAGCTAGCTATGTGTCGATTTGTTTCCCGATAATCGGATCCCAAACCCGCGGACGGATGTCGAGCCCATGGCCATCAGCAGTTCTCAAACCACCTCCAGCGCAACTACGGCTTCAGGTGCCAACCCTCTGGTGATGCGCATCATCGGCTTCTGTGCGCTGGCGCACCTGATCAACGACCTGATCCAGGCCGTGCTGCCGGCGATCTACCCAATGCTCAAGGCCAATTACAACTTGAGCTTCGCCCAGATCGGCCTGATCACTCTGACGTTCCAGATCACTGCGTCACTGTTGCAGCCGTGGGTGGGCTTTTTCACCGACAAGCGGCCGACGCCGAATCTGCTACCTCTGGGCACCCTGTGCACCTTGGTCGGGATCGTGATGCTGGCATTTGTTGGCAGCTTCCCGATGATTCTGGTGGCTTCGGCGCTGGTCGGCATCGGTTCGTCAGCATTCCACCCCGAGACATCGCGGATTGCCCGGTTGGCTTCGGGTGGGCGCTTTGGCCTGGCCCAGTCGACCTTCCAGGTCGGCGGTAATGCCGGCTCGGCGCTGGGCCCGCTGCTGGCAGCAGCGATCGTCATTCCGTTCGGCCAGACCCATGTCGCCTGGTTCGGCCTGGCTGGCTTGTTCTTCTTCGGCGTAACCCTGCTGCTGCGCCGCTGGTACAAGGAGCACCTCAACCAGGCCAAGGCGCGCAAGGCGGTAGAAGCGACCCATGGCCTGTCGCGCCAGCGCGTGATTGGCGCATTGGTGGTGTTGGGCTTGCTGGTGTTCTCCAAGTACTTCTACATGGCCAGCTTCACCAGCTATTTCACCTTCTACCTGATCGAAAAGTTCGACGTTTCGGTGGCCAGCTCGCAGTTGCACCTGTTCCTGTTCCTTGGCGCGGTGGCGGCGGGGACGTTCTTTGGTGGGCCGATTGGCGACCGCTTCGGGCGCAAGGCGGTGATCTGGTTCTCGATTCTCGGTGTGGCGCCGTTCACCCTGGCGCTGCCGTACGCCGATCAGTTCTGGACCACCATCCTCAGTGTGGTGATCGGCTTTATCCTCGCTTCGGCATTCTCGGCCATCGTCGTTTACGCCCAAGAGCTGGTGCCGGGCAATGTTGGCATGATCGCCGGGATCTTCTTCGGCCTGATGTTCGGCTTTGGCGGCATCGGTGCGGCGCTGCTGGGCTACGTGGCCGACCTGCGCGGGATCGAATACGTGTATGCGCTTTGTTCGTATCTGCCGCTGTTTGGCCTGCTGGCAATATTGCTGCCGTCTACCGGCAAACGTTAAAAGAGCGTGGAGCTGCAGCCCAGCTCCACGCAGATTGACGCGCTCGCCAGCCTTGGCCTAGAGTGCCGCTTCCTCTTTACCTGCGTAGTCGATGCAATGCGCCGTAGTCAGCGTCTCCTCCAAGCCCTTCAGCCTGCAGCCCAGGCCTGTCGGCGTGCCTGGCCGAGCGACACGGTGCTCAAGCGGCGGCGCAGCGTGCTGTTTGCCTTCACCTTCTCGCCACACCTTGCCCTGAACTGATTCGCGCCGCTGCGACCAGCGCCCATTGCGCCTGGCCATGGGCGCCTGTGTGCAGTCATTTTTCAGGGTTATCAGCCGACGCGGCCGCAGGTGCCGCCGTGCCGGCATGCAAGGAGTGGGTAATGAACATGCGTTTGCTGGCGGGCCTTCTGTTCGCCGTATCGGTCGTGGGTTTCAGCCTCGGGGCGAGCCTGCCGCTGGTGTCGTTGCGGCTGCAGGACAGCGGTGCCAACACCCTGCAGATCGGCATCATGGCGGCGATACCGGCGGCGGGGATGATGCTCTCGGCGTTTCTGGTCGATGCCTGCTGCCGCTACCTGACCCGACGCACCATCTATTTGCTGTGCTTCAGCTTGTGCGCGCTGTCCATCGGCCTGTTGGAGTGGGCGTTCTCATCGATCTGGCTGCTGGCCCTGTTGCGACTGGGGCTTGGCCTGGGCATGGGGATCGCCATCATTCTGGGTGAATCGTGGGTCAACGAGCTTTGCCCGGAGCACAACCGCGGCAAGATCATGGCGCTGTACGCCACCAGTTTTACCGGCTTTCAGGTCCTTGGCCCGGCGATGCTGGCGCTGGTCGGCGCGCATAGCCCGTGGATCACCGGGGTGGTCACGGCCTGCTATGGCCTGGCCCTGCTGTGCATCGTATTGACCGTACCCAACGACCACGTCGAACACGCTGAAGAAGACGACAAGAGCTTTACCCTGGCGGGTTTCTTCCGGGTCGCACCGGCGCTGTGTGTGGCGGTGCTGTTCTTCTCGTTCTTCGATGCGGTGGTGCTGTCGTTGCTGCCGGTGTATGCCACCAGTCATGGCTTTGCCGTGGCCGTGGCGGCGCTGATGGTGACCGTGGTGTTTGCCGGCGACATGCTGTTCCAGCTGCCGCTGGGCTGGTTGGCGGATCGGGTCGAGCGCACCGGCCTGCATTTGCTGTGCGGAGTGGTAGCAATGCTGATCGGTATTGGCCTGCCGTGGTTGCTGCAGATGAGCTGGCTGTTATGGCCGATGCTGGTGCTGCTGGGCGCAGTGGCTGGCGGCATCTACACCTTGGCGCTGGTGCTGATCGGCCAGCGCTTCAGGGGCCGCGACCTGGTCACGGCCAATGCCAGCGTCGGCCTGCTGTGGGGCGTCGGCAGCCTGATCGGACCGCTGCTCAGCGGCGCCGCGATGGGCGCCGCACCGCATGGCCTGCCGATGGCGCTGGCACTGATGGCAGGGCTGTTCGTGTGCTTTGCTCGGCAGTCGTACCGCCGCGCCGGCAAGCTCAAGGCAGCCGCCGAGTAAGCGCTCGGCGAAGGCTCAGAAGCTGCCGCGCAGGGTCACCGAGACGTTGCGCGGATCACCCCAGTAATAGCCGGTTGGCGTCGGCGCGACCTGGCGGTAGTACTTCTTGTCGAAGATGTTGTTGGCGTTGAGCTGCAGCGAGTACTGCTGGTTGAAGCGGTAGTTGACCATGCCGTTGTACACCGCATAGCCCGCCTGCGACGCTTCGGCAGTGCCATTGCGGTTGTAGATATCGCTCTGCGCCTGCACCCCGCCGCCAATGGTCCACGCCTCCAGCTCGCCCGGCAGGCGGTAGCTGGTGAACAGGCGCAACATGCGCTTGGGGTCGGTAGTACGGATCGGGTTGCCGGTGCTGTTGCTGGTGTCCTTCAGGTACTCGGTGGTGTTGTAGGTATAGCCGCCGCCAACGTTCCAGCCCGGCAGCACCTCGCCGGAAATCTCCAGCTCGAAGCCCTGGCTGCGGTTCTTGCCGGCAGCGACCTTGCAGTAGCCGCTGGTGTAGTTGGGCAGGCACGGGTTAGGCCCGCTGATGTCATCCAGGGCGTTGCCGACCTGATAGATGCGGAAGAATGCCAGCGAGGTATTCAACCGCCCTTCGTAGAACTCACCCTTGATCCCGGTCTCGTAGGCTTCACCAGTAGTCGGCTCGAGCACCGCGCCGCTGACCCCGGTGGCGGTCTGCGGGTTGAAGATCTCGGTGTAGCTGGCGTAGGTGCTGAAGTTGTCGTTGATGTCATAGATCAGCGCGGCATACGGCACGATCTTGTTGTCGACGGCGAACTTGCCGTTGGATTTGACGTTGTTTTCCTGCTCGTAGTCGTACCAGTTGTTGCGCGCACCGATGATCGCCGTCAGCGGCTCGGCCAGCGAAATGCGCCAGGTGGCATAGGCCGCCTGCTGGGTGGTACGGGTGCGCACCGGGTGCGCGAAGATGGTGATATCCGGCTCCGGCAGGCTGGTCTTCGGGTCCCAGTCGCGCAGATCGAACTGCCCCGAGGCGACGTTGTTGGTGGCCGAAGCGTAGGAGTCGTTGCGGATGCGTTCGACGCCGAGCATCAATTCATGGGTGCGACCGAGCAGCTCGAACGGGCCGTTGAGGGTGGCGCTGAGGTTGTTCTGGATGCTCTCGCCGCCATCTCCTTCGGTGACCTGGTAATTCATCAGGTAGGGATTGCTGGTGCCAGTGGGCCGGCTGAAGAAGGTCTGCTTGAAGCCGTGGTCGTCAAGCTCAAAGTGCGTACGCTGGGCCATCAGCTTGAGCTTCCAGTCGTTGTCGAAGCGGTGCTCCAGCTCGGCGAAAGTCTGCAGATTGCTGCGATCCCAGCGGTTCCAGTCCGACCCCAAGTAGGTGCTGCGGCCAAACGGCAGCGGCTTGCCGTCGAAGTCGGCGGGCAGGTTGCCCCAGGCGCCGGTGGCGTCGAGCTTGGTCCATTCCAGGCCGGTGGTCAGCGTGGTGCTGTCGCTGAGGTCGAAGGCGAGTACGCCGTACAGCACCTCTTTGCGCTCCATGCGCGAGTTCTGGAAGTGATCCTTGTCGTCGTGCACGGCAATCATCCGCCCACGTACGTTGCCGGTTTCGGTCAGCGGGCCGGACACATCGGCCACATAGCGCTGGGCATCCCAGCTGCCCAGGGTCACGCTGCCTTCACCCTGAAACTCGGCACTAGGGCGCTTGCGCACCAGGTTGACCGTACCGGACGGGTTGCCGGCACCGCGCAGCATCCCGGTGGCGCCGCGCAGGATCTCGGCGCGGTCGATGATTGCCGAGTCGCTCTGAATAAACGAGCCACCGCCGCTGCCTTGCACCACGGTGGCGCCGTCGTACTGAATGGCGTCGATCGCGTAGCCGCGGGAGTAGTACTGCACGCGCTCGCTGTCGGTCATGTTGACCACCACACCCGGGGTCTGCTCGAGCAGGTTGGTCAGATTGGTGATGTTCTGGTCGTCGATCCGCTGGCGAGTGACCACGGTGACCGATTGCGGGGTGCGGCGGATGCTCTGGGCGGTTTTGCCGATGGTCACCGCGCCGGTGGTGTAGGAGCCGGAATGCTCGGTGGTCTCGCCCAGGCGGTCGCTGGAGATGCTGGTCGCGCCCAGCTCGAGCGCGCCGCCGGCGTCGATTGCCGGGATCAGCAGGAAGCTGCTGGCGCTCTCCTGCTGGACCTGCACGTCACTGCCCTGCAGTACGATCGACAAGGCCTGGGCACTGTCATACCGGCCTTGCACGCCTCGGGTGGTCTTGCCTTGCAGGCTGTTGGCGTCGAACGACAGACTCAGGCCGCCTTGCCGGGCCAACTGGTCCAGTGCGCTGGCCAGCGGGCCGGCGGCGATGTCCCAGTCACGTTGCTGGTTCTGACTGACGGGGGCGGCCTGGACCAGCACGGGTAGAGCGGCGGCGCTCAGGCCGAGGCCGAGCAGGGCGGCCTGGACGGCATGCCGCAGGCGATCGGGGCGGTGGGGACGGCGGTGAATCATGCAGCGCTCCTGGAGATGATCAAGTCCACTTTTCGGGCTTTGTTCCTTCAGGCCGAGCGAGAATGAGATTCCACCTCATTTATTTTCAGTTTTTTTCAGGCCGCACCGATGCTGACCCAGTAGCGTGTGCGGTAGTCGATCCGCACCGGCAGGGTGCGCGCCAGCAGCAACAGAATTTGTTCGGTATCGGCCAATTGGTAGGTACCGGACACCCTCAACCGAGCAACCTCATCTGCACAGCGCAACAGCCCTGGCCGGTAGCGCGACAGCTCGCTGATGAACTCGCCAAGGGGCATCTGCTGCACGCTGAGCACGCCGTCGGTCCAGGCCCAGGGATCGCCATGCAGTTGCACCGCTGACGCGGCGCCAGACATCGACAATTGCACTACCTGGCCCGCCTGCACCTGTCGCAACGGGTTGCTCTGCGAGTCAACAGTGACTGAGCCACGACGCACCGCCAGCAACAAGCCGGCGTCGTTTTCGCGCAACAACAATTGCCCGTTCTGCGTGCTCAGCTGACCCACCCGAGTACTGACGATGAAAGGCCGGTTATCGGCGCCATTGCTGTCCAGCGTCAGTTCGCCACGCAGCAGGCTCAACTGGCGCTGATCGCTGCTGTAGCGCAGGTCGATGGCGCTGGCGGTGTTGAGCTGGATTGTGCTGCCGTCGCTGCCTTGCACCTGGCGTTGCTCGCCGGTGCCGGTACTGCTGTCGGCGAGCAGTGCCTGCAGGCCGAGGGGTTCACGCGCCGCCCAGCCGAGGCTGCCGCCAACCGCCAGCACGGCCATCAGCTTGAGCTGATCGCGGCGGCTGATGCGCTGCCGGCGGCTGCCATCGAGGGTGCGCCGGCTCAAGTCGCTGGGCAGGCCGGCCAGCTCTTCGCTCAGCTCGCTGACCCGTTGCCAGGCCAGGGCATTATGTGGATGGCTGGCAAGCCATTGCTGGAACTGGCGCTGGGTGCGTGCACTTGGCTCGTCGAAACGCAGCTTGACCAGCCAGTCGATGGCCTGATCGACCTGGGCCTGCGCCGGCGTGCGCTCAGAGGTCGGCATAGCGCAACCGGTAGCAGACGCCAAGTGCCTTGGCCAGGTCGCGTTCGATGGTGGCGCGGGAAACCTCCAGGCGCAGGGCGATTTGGGTAATGCTCAAGCCATCCAGCTGTGCCAGCAAAAACGCCTGGCGCACCCGCGGCTTGAGTTGCTGCAGGGCGCGATCCAGGCGTTCGAGGGTATCGAGAATGATCAGCCGGTACTCTTCGCTGGGCGCTTCGCCCTCGGGCAGGCAGGCCAGGCTGTCCTGATAGGCCCGCTCCAGCGCACGGCGGCGAAACTGATCGATCATCAGGCCACGGGCGATGCTGCTCAGATAAGCGCGGGGTTCCTTCAGCGGTGATACCTGGCGTGCCCGCAACAGGCGGACGAAGGTGTCCTGGGCCAGGTCGGCAGCGTTCTCCATGCAGCCGACTCTAGTCCGCAGCCAGCCACGCAGCCAGGCGTGGTGGGTTTGATAGAGCAGATCGACCTCGGACGGCTTGAGCGTGTCGTTCATCTGCATCGGATCAATGGCCCTGAACTGGAGTTATATGCGTTTGTTAATGGTTCTCAATTCTATGGGTGAAGTAGGGTTCAGGTAAAGGCCTGGGCTAAGATGGGCGATCAGGCTCAACACAGGTTTATGCCAATGATTGTGTCCGACCTCAGCGCGGCGGGGCTGCAGCAGGCCAGCGCTCATCTGGCCAGCATTGATGCTGACTGGGCCCGTCATGTTGCGACGATAGGCCCTTGCCTGCATCGCGCTACCCCCGGGCGTGAGCCCTATGAGGCGTTGGTGCGGGCGATTGCCTACCAGCAGTTGCACGCGCGCGCGGCCGAGGCGATCTTGCAGCGGATGCTCGCGTTATACCCGGAGGCGGCGTTTCCCAGCCCTCAGCAGTTGCTGGCGACCACCCCGTTGGCGCTGCGCGGGTGTGGTTTTTCGGCGAACAAGTTGGCCACTGTGCAGGGCATCGCCCAGGCCCGCCTCGACGGCCTGGTGCCAAGCCGGGCCGAGGCGCTGGGTATGGCCGATGACGAATTGATCGAGCGGCTGGTGACGTTGCGTGGGGTCGGCCGCTGGACGGTAGAGATGCTGCTGATCTACTGCCTGGAGCGCTCGGATATCCTTCCGGTCGATGATTTTGGTGTGCGCGAGGGTTATCGGCGCATCAAGGGTCTGGACAAGGCGCCGACGCCTGCGCAGATGCGCGCGTTGGCACTACCCTTGAGCCCCTATCGGACCGCTGCGGCGTGGTATCTGTGGCGTGCGGTAGGCTGACCAGTGGAACAAGCGCAAGAATCGGAGTGAACGCTGGCTGAGGCTCTGCCACGCTTTGCCCATCCCAGCCAGGAGACTGCGACATGCAGCCTGTCGACACTACCAGCGCCCGGCGTACCGCATTGATTGCGCGCGCCTGCCGCCTGATCGAAACCAGTGAGAGCCTGCCCAGCCTTGACCAACTGGCGGCCGAGCTCGCGGTCAGCCGGTTTCATCTGCACCGCCTGTTCAAGGCCGAGACCGGCCTTACCCCCAAGGCTTATGCCTCGGCATTTCGCGCCCAGCGCCTGCGCGAGCGCTTGCAAGGCGAGGCGGCGACCGTGACCGAAGCGCTGTTCGATGCCGGCTACAACTCCAACAGCCGCTTCTACGAAGGCGCCGGCCAACGCCTGGGCATGTTGCCCAAGCAGTACCGCGCACGTGGTGCAGGCGCGACCATTTACTTTGCCGTTGGGCAGTGCGCGCTGGGCGCGATTCTGGTGGCGCAGAGTGCGCGTGGGGTCTGCGCGATATTTCTTGGCGATGACCCTGCGCAGTTGCTCAATGACCTGCAGGATCAGTTCGCCAACGCCGAACTGATCGGTGCAGACAGCCGCTTCGAGCAGTTGATCGCGCAGGTAGTGGGCTTTGTTGAACAACCCGCACTGGGCCTTAACCTGCCGCTGGATGTGCAGGGCACGGCGTTTCAGGAGCGGGTCTGGCAGGCCTTGCGTGAAGTCCCGGCAGGCCAGCGCGTCAGCTATACCGATATCGCCGAGCGCATCGGTGCGCCAAAAGCCGTGCGGGCAGTAGCACTCGCTTGTGCAGCCAACCGCATCGCCGTGGCCATCCCCTGTCATCGGGTCGTTCGCCGTGACGGTGATCTGAGCGGCTACCGCTGGGGAGTTGAGCGTAAACGGCAGTTGCTGGAGCGAGAAACGGCACTTCCCTAAGCCGGCAAGCGGCGTAGAATTCGCCGCCAGCAGAGTCTGTCTATAGGTGATTTCGATGAGGCGTGTAAGCCTTGACCGTTTGTGTGTGGGGTTACTGGCCCTGCTTATGTGGGTGGCGACTCCGGCCTGGTCGGCGGGCGCTACGCCGGTATCGCAACTGCTGGCCGGGGAAATGCCGGCGCTGGAAGAAAACGCCAGCCTGGAGCAGTTGACCGATCGGCTCGACCAGATCCGCCAGGGCGTTACCAGCAATGCCAATGACGACCAGCTGTCACAGCTGCGTCAGGCGGCCATGCAGGTGCAGCGCCAGGCCGATGCGCTGACCACCGTGCGCACCACCGACATTTCTCGCCTGGATGATCAGCTCAAGGTGCTTGGCGATGTGCTGCCCGACGAGGGCGAAAGCATCACCCGCCAGCGCCAGCAGCTCACCAGTGACAAGAAGAAGCTCCTGGCCGAGCAGAAGAACGCCACCCAGCTGACTCAGTCAGCGCGTGACTTGTCGACCCAGATCGTCAACCTGCGCCGCAGCCAGTTCAACTCGCAGGTCACCAGCCGCGCCGCCAGCCCGCTGAGCCCGGCGTTCTGGTCAAGCATGATTCGCCCGACCGACGATGACGTCGCCCGCTTGCAGGCCTTGAAGACCGAGGCCAGTGATGCCCTGGCCAGCGCGCTCAGCCCTGAACACCGCTGGTTGTTCATCGCCAGCCTGGTTGCCGCGCTGCTGGTATGGACATTGGCGCGTTTGCTGGTCGAGCGTCTGCTGGCCGATGCGATGGTCCGTTGGCTGCCTGAAGGCCGCCTGCGCCGCAGCGCCCTGGCGCTGGGCGTCAGCCTGGCCACGCTGGCGACCATTGCCGGTTCGGTGTCGTTGGTGCGCTGGGGGCTGGAGACCAGCGCCGAGCTGGGCGCCGATATCGCCAGCCTGATCAACCACGTGCTGACGCTGGTGGTGTTCAGTGCCTTCATCACCGGCCTGGGCCGGGCCATGCTGATGCTGCAGCGGCCGTCCTGGCGGCTGCCGCCGATTCCCGACGAAGTGGCCAGCGCGCTGGGCTGGTTCCCCAAGGTGCTGGCCGTAGCGCTGATGGTGCTGTTGACCCAGGAGCGGATCAACAGTGTGATTGGCACCAGCCTGGCGTTGACCGTTGCCACCAATGGCCTGACCGCTTTGGTAGTGTCGCTGGTGTTCTTCGCCGCCCTGGTGCGCTACCGCCGCACCCGACGCAAGCACCAGATCGAGCGACCAAGCGGCCTCGCCGGGCTGATCCCGTTCGTGATCGTGGTCTGGGTGTTGCTGATCCTGCTGGCATTGCTGGCGGGCTACCTGACCCTGGCGTACTTCCTCGCGGCGAAAATGCTCTGGATCAGCGTGGTCGTCACCTGCGCCTACCTGCTGGTGACGGTATTCGGCGACCTCTGTGAAACCCTGCTCTCGCCACGCCAGCCTGGTGGTCTGGCGTTGGCTTCGACGCTCGGCTTGAAGCCGCGTCATCAGGCCCAGGCCAGCACTGTTCTGGCTGGTATCGGTCGCACCCTGCTGCTGTTCCTCGCGGCGCTGCTGGCGCTGATGCCGTCCGGCACCAGCCCTAGCGAGCTGCTGATGAGCTTGGCCGATTGGGACGGCAGCGGCGGCAAGGTGCTCGGCAATCTGAACATCGTGCCGCAGGATATTTTCATCGCTGTGGCGATGTTCCTCGGTGGGCTGTTTGCCATTCGTGTGGTCAAGCGCTGGCTGAGCGAGCGTCTGCTGCCCGAGACCGATATGGACGCCGGCATGCGTGCCTCGCTGGTGACCCTGGTCGGCTATCTGGGCTTCCTGTTCCTGGCGATGCTGGTGATGACGACCCTGCGCATCAACCTGACCAGCCTGACCTGGGTGGTCAGTGCGTTGTCGGTGGGTATCGGTTTCGGCCTGCAGCAGATCGTGCAGAACTTCATCTCCGGCCTGATCCTGCTCACCGAGCGCCCGGTCAAGGTCGGCGACTGGGTCAGCCTGGCTGGCGTCGAAGGCGATATCCGCCGGATCAACGTGCGCGCCACCGAGATCCAGATGTCCGACCGTTCGACGGTGATCGTGCCGAATTCGCAGTTCATCTCGCAGAACGTGCGCAACGTGACCATGGGCAATGCGCTGGGCGTGGTTGGTATCACCCTGACCCTGCCGCTGGAAACCGACCCTGATCAGGTGCGCGACCTGCTGATGGCGGCGTACCACGAGCACGAGGCGATTCTGGATGCGCCGGCGCCCTCGGTGACCTTCAAGGACCTTACCGCCAGTGGCATGACGCTGAGCGTCAGCGGCTATGTGGCCAGCCCGCGGCAGGTCTCCGGCACCCGCAGCGACCTGCTGTTCACCGTGCTCGGCCGCTTGCGCGATGCCGACATTCCGCTGTCTTCGCCGCAGAGCATGGTGCTGGTGCAGGAAGCGCCCAAGCCCGCCGACGAACCCGCCTGATCGTGGTAGCGGCGCGCCCCTTGCTGGCCAAGGGGCGCGTCGGCTAGCCCAGGCAGCGGGTCACATGCTTGACTGCCTGATAGGCCGACAACCCCCATGGCCCCAGCTCGCGGCCAATGCCGCTGGCCTTCGTACCGCCCCAGGACGTTTCGACGAACACCGCTTGCACCGAGTTGATCCAGACATGGCCGACTTCAAGGCTGTCGGCGACCCGTTCGGCGCGCTGCAGGTCGCTGGAGCATACCGTGGCTACGAGGCCGAAGCGGCTGTCATTGGCTAGCTCGATTGCCTGCTGTTCGGTGCTGAAACGCCGCGCGCAGAGTACCGGGCCGAAGATCTCTTCCTGCCACAGGCGGCTGCTCGCGGGCACATTGACATACAGCGTCGGGCTGACAAACCAGCCGTCGCGGTCCAGCGCCTTGCCGCCGACCAGGCAGCGCAGGCCTTCATCGCGCGCGCTGGCAAAGTAACCTGCCACTTTCAGCCACTGCGCCTGGCTGGTCAGCGGGCCCATGTCGACTTCTTCGCGTGACGGATTCCCCACCCGCAGTTGAGTCAAAGCACGCTGCAAGTTGCTGAGCAGCGCGTCGGCGATGCCATCCTGCACCAACAGACGTGAGGTAGCCGAGCACATCTGGCCGGCGTTCCAGGTGATGCCGGCGATGATCCAGTCAACCGCCTGCTGCACGTCGCAATCGTCGAACACAATGATTGCCGACTTGCCGCCCAGCTCCAGGGTTAGCGGCCGGCAGTGCGCCGCCGAGGCACGCATGACCTGGCTGCCAACGCCATTGCTGCCGGTGAACGACAGCTTGTCCAGCCCGGGATGGCCGCTCAGTGCAGCACCAGTCTCGGCCTTGCCATTGACGATGTTCAGCACGCCTGCGGGCAGGCCGATCTGACTGGCGATTTCGCCGTAGGCCAGCTCCACCAGTGGCGTGACTTCGGAGGGCTTGAGCACCACCGTACAGCCTGCCGCCAGGGCCGGGGCGAGCTTCCAGGCGCTGGTGACCAGCGGGAAGTTCCACGGCACGACCAGGCCAACCACACCGATTGGCTCCAGCCGTGTATGCGAGGTAAAGCCGGGTGCCGCCAACGGCACTTCACGATTGCTGGCCGGCAAATGCTCGGCCAGCGCTGCGTAATAGGTGAAGGTCGCAACGGCGTCATCGAGGTCGACTTCAGCCTCGTGGCGGGGCTTGCCGTTGTTGCGCATCTGCAGGGCGACCAATGCTTCACGACGCGCCGTCAGCTGCTCGGCGAAGCCGTGCAAGAGGCGGGCGCGCTCACTTGCCGGGGTGGCTTTCCAGGCCGGCAGCGCCTGTCGCGCGGCGGTAACCGCCAGGTCAACCTGGGCCGTGCTGGCGGCCATCAGCTCGGCGAACGGCACGCCCAGCGCGGGGTCGTGGACGGTGATGCAGTCAGTGCCTTGGCCTTCGACCCAGCAGCCATCGATGTAGTTGAACGTGTTCATGGGCAGATTCCAGTCAGGCCATTTCGGCGGCAGAAGTTACCGGTTGCGGCGCGCTGTTTTTACAGCGCACCCAGCGTGGGCCGTTCGGTCCATACACGCCCGCGGGTTCGGGGAACAGCCGGAGCAGGCTGAGGTAGAGCAGGGCGGCGACGCCCAGGGTTACCGGTAGGCTCACGTCGATGCCGCCGGCCAGTTCACCCAGCGGGCCGACAAATTGCCCCGGCAGATTGACGAAGCACAGGCCCAGCGCCGCGCTGGGCAGCCAGGCGCCCATGCCGCGCCAGTTCCAGCCATGCAGAAACCAGTAGTGGCCGCCGCGCTGGCCGCGGGTGAAGACTTGCAGGTCGTCGGCATGGTAGAACCCACGGCGGGTGATCAGGCCAAGAATCATGATCACCATCCATGGGCTGGTGCAGGTGATGATCAGCACGGCGAAGGTCGACACGCTCTGCACCAGGTTGAAGGTAAAGCGGCCAAGGAAGATAAAGCCGATTGCTGCCACGCCAATCAGCAAGGTGGCTGCGGCGCGGCTGAGCAGCCGCGGGAACACGCTGGACATGTCCAGCCCGGTGCCATACAGCGCGGTGGTACCGGTCGACATGCCGCCGATTACCGCAATCAGGCACACCGGCAAGAAGAACCAGCTCGGCGAAATCGCCAGCAGGCCGCCGACATAGTTGTTGGCAGCGATGTAGTCAGGCGCCTGACTGGCGACCAGTGTGGCCGTGCACAGGCCGAACAGAAACGGGATCAAGCTGGCGGCCTGGGCGCCAATCACGGCCAGCATGATCCGCGCTTTTGGCGTTTCGCGCGGGATGTAGCGTGACCAGTCGCCGAGAAACGCACCGAACGACACCGGGTTGCTCATGGCCAGGATCGCCGCACCGACAAACGCCGCCCAGAAGCCCGCCTGGCCGACATTGACGCTACCCGCGTAGCCCGCGTCGAAGGGCCCGGCGAAGGCGAAGATGCCCAGCAGAAACAGCAGGCTCGAGGCCCACACGGCGATCTTGTTGACCCACAGCATGAAGCGAAAACCGTAGATGCACACCACCAGCACCAGCACCGCGAACAGGCCATAGGCAAGGCCCAGAGTCTGGTCGGTTTCCGGCAGCCCGATCAGCCTTTTGGCGCCACCGACCAAGGCATCGCCGGAGCTCCACACCGACAGGGAAAAGAACGCGACGGCGGTCAGCAATGACAGAAATGAGCCGACAATGCGCCCGTGTACGCCAAAGTGTGCACCGGACGATACAGCGTTATTGGTGCCATTGAGAGCTCCGAACAGGCCCATGGGCGCAAGAATCACGGCACCGATGCCAACGCCCAGCAGAATCGCCCAGACGCCGGCCTGGAATGACAGGCCGAACAGCACCGGGAAGCTGCCGAGCACGGCAGTGGCAAAGGTATTGACGCCGCCGAAGATCAGGCGGAACAGGTCCAGCGGGGTGGCATGGCGTTGCTCGTCGGGGATTTGCTCGACGCCATTGCTCTCGATACCGGTCGAGTGGCTCATGTTGATGCTCCAGCGCGGTTGTTGTTGGTCGGCGCAAGGCGCGGACGCTTTTGTGGGTGCGTTGGCAGAAGCGGCAGGGCCGCAAGGTGTGCTGCTGGGTCAGGCTGGCGAAACGACCGAGAGATGCTCATGGCACGCCAGCCAGCGGCAGTCGTGACGGCGGAACAGGATGGTCTCGCGCTCGGCCAGTTGTTGTTCTTCACCGTTCAGGCTGATGCGCGTGTCGACATCGTGGATGAAGATTGCCAATTCGCCCTGAAGGGTGATGCTGGGGTTGCTCGATTGGCAATGGAGCACTTTGAAGCCATCGGCCTGCCACTGCTGCCAGAGGGTTTGGTATTGCTGACGCGAGAACAGAGGCTGAGGGAGGGTGTGGAAGACGAAACTGGCGTCTTCGCTGAAGCAGGCGAAGTAGCGCTGGGTGTCGTTGCTGGCAAAGGCGGCTACCAGCTCGGCGGCGGCCTGGCTTACCTGGAGGGTCTGGTCCACTGCGGTGGCCTCACGGTTATTGTGATTATGGTGGGCGGATTTTGCGCAGGGTTTGCGGGGCGAAGAATCTGCTGGGAGAAATAATTAGTTCAGGGATTTGTGAACTGATGCGGTGGGCTGATCGCCGTCTGGTCAGCCGGCTGATGATCAGCCTTTATGCGTACTGCTCCAGATGACCGAGAAATGGGGGCCAAAATTGTACCGATCTGCTGCTGTCAGGGTTCAATCCGCTGAATTGATAATGCGCCTGCACGATTTAGGAATTGTCTTATTCGAGAGTGGCCTGCAACTAACTAAAGTAGTGGTCCGTGTTGTGGAGGTCTCCAGGAAATGCCCGTCCTTCGACAGTGTCTTGTTCAAACTGGAGGTAGTGTGCGGAATCAACCGCTTCGCAGTTAACGACGTTTAAGTGAGAGTGAGTGATGCTAAGGAAACTTACATTATATGTGTTGTTGGGCGCGGTACTGTCCGGGTGCGGCACCATCAATACGGTATTTAGTTCGGATGCCGACACGATAAACTCGCTGAGAAAAGCAAAGACCCGGTGCGAGACTGTTCCGCGTGTTTATAGTGGGCTGTCGTATGACTTGTGTGTGATGCATGGCCCACCGCAGGTGACTGAGCGGGACCCTGCCGCGCCGGCCATGATTCCCCTCCAGATCATCGACTTGATCCCATCCGGGGTTATCGACACCCTGTTGCTGCCCTATACAATTTATCTGCAAAGCTCGCAGGGTAGCCTCGACTTATGAGGGGCGCGTGCCGGGCTGAGTGGCCCCGTGGGATGACAGTCAGAGAGATCCGGGCTTTTCTTTCCGAGCAGTACGGAACAGAGGTATCGCCCGACTTCATCAGCTCCGTGACCGATGAGGTCATGGAAGAAATTGGCGCATGGCACCAGCGGCCACTGGAGCCGATGTATCCGGTGATTTTCTTAGATGCTTTGCGGGTCAAAATTCGGATAAGCCCCCACTACAACCGTAGGCAAAAATCACTCAGCAGCGGCGATACACCACAGCACTCCAATACCCGCTATTACCGGACGCCTGTGGCACCCAGCCTGCAGCCCGCAACCGCTTGCCAATCAACCGATTCATGATCCCGTGCCCAACCAACAACACCGGTCCACCCTCAGCGATCGACTGCAACCGCCGAGCCCCGTCATCCGCCCGCGCACCCGCCGCCTTGGCCGACTCAACTCCCGCCGAATAGCCGCACAACCACAGCACCCGCAGCACAGCCGCCCAGGTAAACGGCGAAAGCTTCGCCAACCGCCCACGGCCACCCGGCAACTGCGCCTCGCAGAACACCGCATCAACCACAGCAGGCTCGACCCCAAGCGCCTGCGCCGAGCTCAGCGCACGCGGCGCGCTGCTGCAGGCAATTACCTGCGCACCAGCCGCCAACTGCACGCTGGCAGCAGGTGCAGGGTCTTGGGTGATGACTGAGCGATCATAGTCTTCGATCCAACCCCGCATGTCACCGAGGGCAACTCGACTGGTCACAGCCAGTTGCGGCTGGCCATGACGCATAAGAATAATCTGCTGTTCCATGCTGCTCTGCTTCCTTGTTGAGTTCGCCACAAAAAAAATCCGACGCCAAGGCATCGGATTTTTCACATCAACCTGAAACCAATCAGACGTTGAAGCGGAAGTGCATCACATCGCCGTCTTTGACGATGTAATCCTTACCTTCCAGGCGCCACTTGCCTGCTTCCTTGGCACCGCTCTCACCTTTGAACTGAATGAAGTCGTCATAGGCGACTACTTCAGCACGGATGAAGCCTTTCTCGAAGTCGGTGTGGATCACGCCAGCCGCCTGCGGTGCGGTAGCACCGATGCGCACAGTCCAGGCGCGTACTTCCTGCACACCGGCGGTGAAGTAGGTCTGCAGGTTGAGCAGCTCGTAACCGGCGCGAATCACCCGGTTCAGGCCAGGCTCTTCCAGGCCCAGGGCTTCGAGGAACATGTCCTTCTCTTCGCCGTCATCGAGCTCGGCAATCTCGGCCTCGATCTTGTTGCATACCGGCACCACCACCGCGCCTTCTTCTTCAGCAATCGCGCGCACTACATCCAGGTGCGGATTGTTGTCGAAGCCGTCTTCAGCAACGTTGGCGATGTACATCACCGGCTTGCTGGTCAGCAGATGGAAGCCACGGATCACGGCCTTCTCGTCGTCACCCATGGTCTTCATCAGGCTGCGCGCTGGTTTGCCTTCAGTGAAGTGCGGGATCAGCTTCTCGAGGATGGCCTTCTGCGCGAGGGCCTCCTTGTCACCGCCCTTGGCATTGCGGGTGACTTTCTGCAGTTGCTTCTCGCAGCTGTCGAGGTCGGCGAAGATCAGCTCGAGGTCGATGATCTCGATGTCACGCTTGGGGTCGACGCTGTTGGAGACGTGAATCACGTTCTCGTCTTCGAAGCAGCGCACCACGTGGGCGATGGCGTCGGTCTCGCGGATGTTGGCGAGGAACTTGTTACCCAGGCCTTCACCTTTGGAGGCACCAGCAACCAGGCCGGCGATGTCGACGAACTCCATGGTGGTCGGCAGGATGCGGTTCGGCTTGACGATTTCAGCCAGAGCCGCGAGGCGCGCATCCGGCATCGGCACGATACCGCTGTTCGGCTCGATGGTGCAGAAGGGGAAGTTCTCAGCCGCGATGCCAGACTTGGTCAGCGCGTTGAACAGGGTGGACTTGCCGACGTTGGGCAGGCCGACGATGCCGCAATTGAAACCCATGGAAATTCCCCTCTTGGTGAGATCAGGCCTTCTGGCAGTGCAGCTCGCGCATGGCCTTGGCGAAGTCGCCGGCGAGCACGTCCGGCAGCACGCCGAGGGCAAAGTCGATGCTGGCGTCGAGCTTGTCCTGTTCGGCGCGCGGTGCGCGGCCAAGGACGAAGTTGGAGACCAGCTTGGCGTCACCTGGGTGGCCGATGCCAAGCCGCAGGCGATGGAAGTCGTTCTGGTTGCCGAGTTGCGCGATGATGTCGCGCAGCCCGTTGTGCCCACCGTGGCCGCCACCTCGTTTGAGTTTGGCGACGCCCGGAGGCAAGTCGAGTTCGTCGTGAGCCACCAGAATGGCCTCCGGTTTGATCCGGAAGAAATTGGCCAAGGCCGCCACGGACTGGCCGCTGCGGTTCATGTAGGTGGTGGGGATCAACAGACGAACGTCGTTGCCCTGATGGCTGAATTTTGCCGTCAGGCCGAAATATTTGCGGTCAGCAGTGAGTGAAACCCGCTGGGCGCTGGCAATGCGTTCAACGAAAAGAGCCCCTGCGTTATGCCGGGTCTGTTCGTATTCGGGGCCGGGGTTACCCAAGCCAACGATCAACTGGATGGCGGTCACGTAGGGGCTCTTCCTTGGAGTTGGGGGTTACAGTGCTGGGCACTGTAACCCGGTCAACACCGGCGCGCCGAGTAGATTACTCAGCAGCGCCTTCTTCTTCAGCGTCGGCAACAACACGCGGAGCGTGAACGTTGGCAACTGCTTTGTCATCACCGTGGGCCAGAGCGACGAACTCTACGCCTTTAGGCGCTTTCAGGTCCGACAGGTGGATGATGGTGCCGATTTCAGCGTTAGCCAGGTCGACTTCGATGAACTCTGGCAGGTCTTTGGCTTCGCAGGAAACTTCGATCTGAGCTTCAACGTGCGAGATCTCGCCGCCTTTCTTGATCGGTGCTTCTTCGTTGATGAAGTGCACTGGAACCTGAGCGGTCAGTTTCTGGCCAGCGACAACACGGATGAAGTCAGCGTGCATGATGAACTGCTTGACTGGGTGACGCTGCAGGGCCTTGATGATGACGTTCTGCTTGGCGCCGTCAACGTTCAGCTCGATCACGTGGCTGAAGGCAGCTTCGTTTTCGAACAGCTTGGCGATTTCCTTCAGCACGAAGGTCACCGACTCAGCTTCTTTGTTGCCACCGTAGATAACGGCAGGGATGCTCTGCGAGTGACGCAGGCGGCGGCTCGCACCTTTCCCCAGGTCAGTACGCTTGATTGCGTTCAGGGTAAAATCAGTCATTTTGTTTCTCCAAAATAGCCAGCACCCGCAGGCGTTTGCGACCAGCGCCAAACGGGGTGGGCAAAAAAGCCCCGCCCCGACATAAGGGTCGGGGCGGGGCGCTTTTCGTCAACGGGGTTCCGCTTAGCGGAACATCGCGCTGATCGATTCTTCGTTGCTGATGCGGCGAACCGCTTCAGCGACAACCGGTGCAATATCCAACTGGCGGATACGGTCACAGGCTTGAGCAGCGGCCGACAGCGGGATGGTGTTGGTCACCACCAGCTCGTCGAGTACCGACTTCTCGATGTTCTCGATCGCTCGGCCCGACAGAACCGGGTGCGTGCAATAGGCGTAAACCTTGGCAGCGCCGTGTTCTTTCAGAGCCTTGGCCGCGTGGCACAGTGTGCCGGCGGTGTCGACCATGTCGTCTACCAGGATGCAAGTGCGCCCTTCGACGTCGCCGATGATGTGCATCACTTCGGAGTGATTAGCCTTTTCACGGCGTTTGTCGATGATACCCAGATCGACACCCAGCGACTTGGCAACAGCCCGTGCACGCACGACGCCACCGATGTCTGGGGAGACGATCATCAGGTTCTCGAAACGCTGGTCTTCGATATCGTCGACCAATACGGGCGAACCGTAGATGTTGTCGACCGGGATATCGAAGAAACCCTGGATCTGGTCAGCGTGCAGGTCGACAGTGAGAACACGGTCGATACCCACGACAGTGAGCATGTCAGCGACAACTTTGGCGCTGATGGCTACACGTGCCGAACGCGGACGGCGGTCCTGGCGGGCGTATCCGAAGTAAGGAATCACGGCGGTGATTCGGGAGGCTGAGGAGCGGCGGAAGGCGTCGGCCATCACTACCAGTTCCATCAGATTATCGTTGGTCGGAGCGCAAGTCGGCTGAATGATGAAGACGTCTTTACCGCGGACGTTTTCATTGATCTCAGTGCTGATCTCACCGTCGGAGAACTTACCGACAGAAACATCACCAAGTGGGATATGCAGCTGACGTACGACACGTCGAGCCAGATCGGGGTTAGCGTTCCCCGTAAAGACCATCATCTTGGACACGCGCAGTACCTGAAGGCTGAGGGTATACCTGGATGAGTATAGGAAAATGGCAGGGGCGGCTGGATTCGAACCAACGCATGGCAGGATCAAAACCTGCTGCCTTACCGCTTGGCGACGCCCCTGTATCTGTTGCTGCGAGTACTGTGTACTCGACTTCTAGAGCAGACTCTGTAGCTTGCGATGCAACATCGAAACGTTGCTTCCTTTTGCCACAAACCCTGTTTGAGTCTCTGAAAGAAGGGCCAGAACTTTATCAGCTTCGGCTTTGCTTGGGAAGGCCCCAAACACGCAACTTCCAGTACCGGTTAATCGAGCTTCAGTATATTTACCAAGAAGATTCAACGCATTGCGAACTTCCGGGTAACTTTGCTCTACCACCGGTTGGCAGTCATTTCGACTGTTTCCCTCGGGAACGGGGCGCATCTTAAGGGGGAGGGAATCACGTGTCAACTGCGGATGTGAAAAAATTTCCGCTGTGCTGACAGACACTTGCGGCACCAGCACGACATACCACGGCTCGGCCGGATCGACCGGGGTGAGCTGCTCGCCAACACCTTGGGCGAAGGCCGCATGGCCGCGCACGAACACCGGTACATCGGCGCCCAGGCTCAGTCCCAGCGCAGCCAGGCGATCAAGGTCCCAGCCCAGTTGCCACAGATGGTTGAGGCCGAGCAAGGTGGTCGCGGCGTCGGAGCTGCCGCCGCCAATGCCGCCGCCCATGGGCAGAAGCTTCTCAAGCCAGATATCCACACCTTGAGTGCAGCCTGACTGCTGCTGCAATTGGCGCGCAGCGCGCACGATCAGGTTGCTGTCGTGGTCGACTCCGGGGACGTCCGTCTGCAGGCGCACCTGATCGTCGTCGCGCAGGGCAAAGCGCAACTGGTCAGCGTGGTCAAGAAACTGAAACACGGTTTCCAGCTCATGGTAACCGTCATCGCGGCGGCCAATGATATGCAGCCACAGGTTCAGCTTGGCCGGTGCCGGCAGGCTCAGCGTGGTCATCGATCAATGCCCCAGTTGCCGCGGTTGCCAGTCTTTGACCACCAGGGTGACGTCGATGTCCTTGCCATGCAGCTTGATTCGCTCTGGCAGCCAGTAGCCATTCTGCTCGGTGTAGCTCAGGTACTGCACCTGCCAGCCATCCTGGTTCAGGCCGGCCAGGCGGCTGTCCTGGTCGAGGGTCAGTTGGCTCTTGCTGTCGGGGGCGGGCAGGCCGCGCACCCACCAGACCAGATGCGACACCGGCAATTCCCAGCCAAGCTGTTCGGCGAGCAGGGCTTCCGGGCTCGGCGCTTCATAGCGGCCCTGGTTGGCTACCTCCAGCACCACGCCGCCGGGACGACCGGTCAGACGCGCCGCACCGCGGCCGAGCGGGCCAGCCAGGCGGATGTCGTAGTAATCCTGGCGCTGCAGCCAGAACAGGGTGCCGCTACCGGAGTCCTTGGGCGCGCGGATGCCGACCTTGCCGTTGATCTGCCAGCCGTCGAGGCTGCTCAGCTGTTGTTTGTGTTGACGCCACAGTTGTGGGTCGCCCTGGCCCTGCACGGCTTCACGACTACCAAAGCTGCTGCAGCCAGCGAGCACGGCGATCAGGGTAAAGGTAAGGCAATGACGCAAAAACATGGCTTAGAGAGTCTCTGATCCGGTCAGGCGCAAGACGGTCTTGCGCAGGACACTACTGTCGGGTTGGGTTTCGAAGGCTTTGGCCCAGACCTGGCGCGCTTCGCGGCGCTTGCCATTGGCCCAGAGCACTTCGCCCAGGTGGGCTGCCACTTCGTGATCGGGGAAGCGCACCAACGCCTGGCGCAGGTAGCGCTCGGCCTCATCCAGATTGCCCAGGCGATAGTTCACCCAGCCAAGGCTGTCGAGCACGGCAGGGTCGTCCGGGGTCAGTTGGTGGGCTTTTTCGATCAGGGCTTTGGCTTCGGCATAGCGCGTGGTGCGGTCGGCCAGGGTGTAGCCGAGGGCATTCAGGGCCATGGCGTTTTCCGGCTCGCGGGTGATGATGGCGCGCAGGTCCTTTTCCATCTGGCCGAGGTCGTCACGCTTTTCGGCGAGCATGGCGCGGGTATAAAGCAGGTTGATGTCGTCCGGGTAGCGCTTGATAGCTTGCTGCAGGACCTGGTCGGCTTGCGCCTGCTTGTCGTTGTTGCCGTAGCTTTCGGCCTCGATCAGGTACAGCTGGATGGCGTAGTCGGGCTGTGCTTCGCGGGCTTCGGCGAGCAGGCGCGAGGCCTCGCGGCCGCGGCCGTTGGCGATGAGGATGTCGGCCTGGCGCAGTTGCGCCGGCAAGTAGTCAGCACCTGGGCCGACCAGTGCGTATTCGCGCAGCGCCGCTTGCGGGTCGTTGCGCTGCTCGCGGATCCGGCCCAGGTTGAGGTGCGCGGCATCGACGTTGCTGTCGCGTTCGACCAGCTCTTGCAGATAGCCTTCGGCCTCGTCCCAGTCCTTGTTTTCCAGGCATACCAGCGCCAGGGAATAGCGCAGTTCGTCATCCTCCGGGTACTGCTGGAGCATGCTTTCGAACTCGGCCTTGGCGTCGCCGATGCGGTCCTGTTCGACCAAGGTGCGCGCATAGGTCAGGCGCAGGCGCTTGTCTTCCGGGTTGTCGCGGATTGCTCGGCGCAGCAGTGGCAGTGCTTCAGGGCCGCGGTCGAGGGCTTGCAGCAGGCGTGCACGGAGCAGGATCGGAGCGATTTCGCCATTTTGCGGTGGGTGCTGCTCCAGCAGAGCCAGCGCTTGCTCCGGTTTGTCGTCCTGATTGAGCAGCAGCGCCTTGCCGAAGATCAGCTGGCCGTTCTCGGGGTACTTCACCAACAGGCGCTCGAAGCTCTGCATCAAGCCATCCCGGGTGCTTTGATCGGTCTCGGCTGCAGACAGCGCGAGGAAGTCGAAATGGGTATCGCCCTGACCTTGCAGGACCTTTTCCATGAATACCATCGACTCGTCGTAGCGCCCGCCACGCGCCAGCTGGATCGCGGCGGCGCGTTGGGCGTCGAGGTTGTCCGGGTCGTTGCGGGCCCAGATCAGCGCGGTATCCAGCGCCGGTTCGTCGGCACCAAGGTACTCGGCAATGCGGAAGGCCCGCTCGGAGACGCCTGGGTCCTGGGTTTTCTCGGCCTGGTCCACGTAGTTGGCCAGGGCGATATCGAAACGGTTGCGCTGGCCGGCCAACTCGGCGACGAGCAGGCTGTAGAGGGTTTCCGGCTTGAACGATCCGTACACCACGGGCTTTTCCTGCGCAGCCTTGGCGGCCTCTGCAGCAGGCGGCTCGGCGGCGTTCTGCGGGGCCAGGCTTTGGCAGCCCTGCAGCAGGGCGAAGGTGAGCAGCAGTGCGTGGGATCTATTCATAGATAAGGTATAAAAGTGCTATCCGGCGGTCGCAGCATGATGACACAAGCGCAGTGGCAAACCCACCTGCGAAGCCATACCGCGTGATTAAGAATCAGGCGCGTGTAGTGGCCATCATGGCCACGATCTATTACGACAATAGTGAACGGTGGTTGTTCTGGAACCTGCGAAGTAGGACAATTATCGGCTTCACGTCACAACCAGCGACCTTGCATGGCCTTTCTTGCACTTGGTATCAACCATAAGACTGCCTCGGTAGACGTACGCGAGCGCGTGGCGTTTACGCCCGAGCAGCTGGTCGACGCCCTGCAGCAGCTCTGCCGACTGACCGCCAGCCGCGAGGCGGCGATCCTGTCGACCTGCAACCGCAGCGAGCTTTACATAGAGCAGGACCAGTTGACCGCCGACGCGGTGCTGCAATGGCTGGCCGACTACCACCAGCTCAGCGTAGATGAACTGCGCGCAAGCGCCTACGTGCATGAGGAACATGACGCCGTGCGGCACATGATGCGGGTCGCCTCCGGGCTGGACTCGCTGGTGCTGGGCGAGCCGCAGATCCTCGGCCAGATGAAGTCGGCCTACGCCGTGGCGCGTGAGGCCGGCACCATCGGGCCGCTGCTGGGGCGCCTGTTCCAGGCCACCTTCAGCGCCGCCAAACAGGTACGGACCGACACTGCGATCGGCGAAAACCCGGTGTCGGTGGCGTTTGCCGCGGTCAGCCTGGCCAAGCAGATCTTCAGTGACCTGGGCCGTAGCCAAGCGCTGCTGATCGGTGCTGGCGAAACCATCACCCTGGTTGCCCGCCATCTGCATGAGCAGGGCGTGCGCCGTATCGTCGTGGCCAACCGTACCCTGGAGCGGGCAAGCATGCTCGCCGAGCAGTTCGGCGCCCATGCCGTACTGCTGGCGGACATCCCTCAGGAGCTGGCACACAGCGATATCGTCATCAGTTCCACCGCCAGTCAGTTGCCTATTCTTGGCAAGGGCGCGGTCGAAAGCGCGCTGAAGCAACGCCGGCACAAGCCGATCTTCATGGTCGACATTGCCGTGCCGCGGGATATCGAAGCGCAGGTCGGCGAGCTGGATGACGTCTACCTGTATACCGTTGATGACCTGCACGATGTCGTCGCCGAAAACCTCAAGAGTCGCCAGGGCGCGGCGCAAGCTGCCGAAGAGCTGGTTGCGGCCGGCGCCGGCGACTTCATGGTGCGCCTGCGCGAGCTGGCTGCGGTCGACGTGCTCAAGGCCTACCGCCAGCAAAGTGAACGGCTACGCGATGAAGAGCTGCAGAAGGCCCAGCGGCTGCTGGCCAACGGCGGCAACCCGGAGGACGTGCTGGCCCAGCTGGCCCGAGGGCTGACCAACAAATTGCTGCACGCACCCAGCGTGCAGCTGAAAAAGCTCTCGGCCGAGGGCCGCGTCGATGCGCTGGCCATGGCCCAGGAACTCTTTGCCCTCAACGAGGGCTCCACGGACAAACCCCCGCAATGAAAGCGTCGCTGCTGAATAAACTGGATATCCTCCAGGACCGCTTCGAGGAACTGACTGCTCTGCTCGGTGACGGCGAGGTCATTGCCGACCAGACGCGCTTCCGGGCCTATTCCAGGGAATACGCCGAAGTCGAGCCGGTGATGAGCGCCTACCAGGAATGGCGCAAGGTCCAGGCTGACCTCGAGGGCGCGCAGGCGCTGCTCAAGGACAGCGACCCGGACATGCGCGAGATGGCCGTCGAGGAAGTCCGCGAAGCCAAGGAGCAGTTGGTCGAGTTGGAGTCGCAGCTGCAGCGCATGCTGCTGCCCAAGGACCCCAACGACGGTCGCAACGTGTTCCTGGAAATCCGTGCTGGCACCGGCGGCGACGAGGCGGCGATTTTCTCCGGCGACCTGTTCCGCATGTACTCGCGGTATGCCGAGAAGCGCGGCTGGCGCCTGGAGATTCTGTCCGAGAACGTCGGCGAGCACGGCGGCTATAAAGAGATCATCGCCCGCATCGAAGGCGACAACGTCTACGCCAAGCTCAAGTTCGAGTCCGGCGCGCACCGTGTGCAGCGGGTGCCGGAGACCGAATCGCAAGGGCGTATCCATACCTCCGCCTGCACCGTGGCAGTGCTGCCCGAGCCCGACGAGCAGGTCGCGATCGAGATCAATCCGGCTGACCTGCGTGTAGACACCTACCGGGCCTCCGGTGCTGGCGGTCAGCACATCAACAAGACCGACTCGGCGATCCGCATCACCCACTTGCCGACCGGCATCGTGGTCGAGTGCCAGGAAGAGCGTTCCCAGCACAAGAACCGCGCCCGCGCCATGTCCTGGCTGTCGGCCAAGCTCAACGACATCCAGACCAGCGCTGCGCAGAACGCAATTGCCAGCGAGCGCAAGCTGTTGGTCGGCTCGGGTGACCGCTCCGAGCGCATTCGCACCTATAACTATCCACAGGGACGGGTGACCGATCACCGCGTCAACCTGACCCTGTACTCCCTGGATGACATCCTCGCCGGCGGCGTCGATGCCGTGATCGAACCGTTGCTGGCCGAATACCAGGCCGATCAATTGGCTGCCCTGGGGGACTGATGACCATTATTGCCAGCCTGCTGCGCAACGCACAGTTGCCAGATTCGCCGACCGAACGGCTCGATGCCGAGTTGCTGCTGGCGGCTGCCCTGGGCAAGTCGCGCAGCTTTCTCCACACCTGGCCTGAGCGCATCGTCAGCAGTGAGGCCGCGCAGGTGTTTGCCGACTACCTCGCGCGCCGCCGTGACGGCGAGCCGGTGGCTTATATTCTCGGTCAGCAGGGGTTCTGGAAGCTCGACCTCGAGGTTGCGCCAGACACCCTGATCCCGCGGCCCGATACCGAGCTGTTGGTTGAAACCGCCCTCGAGCTGCAAGCCGGCGGCCCGGCGCGGTTGCTCGATCTGGGCACCGGCACCGGCGCGATCGCCTTGGCCCTGGCCAGCGAACGCCCGGTTTGGCAGGTGGTCGCCGTAGACCGGATCGACGCCGCCGTGGCGCTGGCCGAGCGTAATCGTCAGCGCTTGCAGTTGAGCAACGTCGAGGTGCGTAAGAGCCACTGGTTTGATGCCCTGGCTGGCGAGCGCTTCGCGATGATTCTGAGCAACCCGCCGTATATCCGTGCTGCCGACCCGCATCTGGTCGCTGGCGATGTGCGCTTCGAGCCGAGCAGTGCCCTGGTGGCAGGTGACGATGGCCTGGATGATCTGCGCGTGATCATCGCCCAGGCGCCTGAGCACCTCGTCGAAGGCGGCTGGTTGTTGCTTGAGCACGGCTACGATCAGGCTGATGCTGTGCGTGAACTGCTCAGCCAACAGGGCTTCACCGAGGTCGCCAGCCGGCGTGACCTGGGCGGCCACGAACGCATCTCGCTGGGGCGCCTGCCATGCTGAGTGATCAGGAACTGCTGCGCTACAGCCGGCAGGTCCTGCTGGCTCAAGTGGATATCGACGGCCAGTTGCGGCTCAAGCAGAGCAAGGCGCTGGTGGTCGGCGTCGGCGGCCTCGGCTCGCCGGTGGCGTTGTACCTGGCAGCGGCGGGGGTTGGCGAGCTGCATCTGGCCGACTTCGACACGGTCGACCTGACCAACCTGCAGCGGCAGATCATCCATGACACCGACAGTGTCGGCATGGGCAAGGTCGACTCGGCGATCAGGCGGCTGCAGGCGATCAACCCGGAGATCAAGCTGGTTGCGCACCGCTTGGCGCTGGACGAGGATTCCCTGGCAGCGGCTGTGTCAGCGGTCGATGTGGTGCTGGATTGCTCGGATAACTTCACCACCCGCGAGGCGGTCAATGCCGCGTGCGTAGCTGCGGCCAGGCCTCTGGTCAGCGGCGCGGCGATTCGCCTCGAAGGCCAGTTGTCGGTGTTCGACACCCGGCGCGATACCAGCCCTTGCTACCACTGCCTGTATGGCCACGGCAGCGAGGCCGAACTGACCTGCAGCGAAGCCGGTGTGATCGGCCCGCTGGTAGGCCTGGTCGGTAGCCTGCAGGCACTTGAAGCACTCAAGCTGCTGGCCGAATTCGGCGAGCCGCTGGTCGGTCGCCTGCTGCTGATCGATGCGCTGACTACGCGCATGCGCGAACTGCGGGTCAAGCGTGACCCGGCCTGCGCCGTGTGCGCTCAGCGCCATGGCTGAGCGCTCGGCGCCGGTCGGCGTGATGGACTCGGGGGTCGGCGGTTTGTCGGTGCTCGCCGAGATCCAGCGCCGGCTGCCCAACGAATCACTGCTGTACGTGGCCGACAGTGGTCACGTGCCCTACGGCGAAAAATCCCCTGACTACATCCGCCAGCGCTTGCGCCATATCGCTGAGTTTTTTCAGCAGCAAGGTGCCAAGGCGATGGTGCTGGCCTGTAATACCGCGACCGTGGCCGCCGTAGCCGATCTGCGCGAGCAGTACCCGCAGTGGCCGTTGGTGGGGATGGAACCTGCGGTCAAACCGGCGGCGGCGGCGACTCGTTCAGGCGTAGTGGGAGTGCTGGCCACCACCGGTACTCTGCAAAGTGCCAAATTTGCCGCCTTGCTCGACCGCTTCGCCAGCGACGTCCGCGTCATCACCCAGCCCTGCCCGGGGTTGGTCGAGCGGATCGAGGCGGGTGACCTGATCAGCGCCGAGTTGCGCCGGTTGCTCGCAGGCTATGTTCAGCCGCTGCTGCAGGCGGGTTGTGACACGCTGATTCTGGGCTGTACGCATTATCCCTTCTTGCGCCCGCTACTGGCCGAACTGGTTCCGGCAGATGTAGCGATCATCGATACCGGCGCTGCGGTGGCCCGGCAACTTCAGCGTTTGCTCGGCGAACGCGACCTGTTGGCAGAGGGGCCGGCGCAGCAGACCGCCTTCTGGACCAGCAGTGATCCGGACAATCTAAGAAAAATCCTACCTTTGTTGTGGAAGAAATCCGACAGTGTGCGAAGCTTCCCACTGTAAAAAAAATGTGAAAAGCCACCTAGAAAGCTGAACTATCGTACAAGCTTTGATTTCTACTAGGTGCCGATGAGGCATAACACTTAAAACAGCAAATGAAAGGGATGTTTCTCATGAAGAAACTGCTTGGTTTGGCGGCGGCTGCCGCCTTGGCGATGGGGCAAATGACAACGGCGCAGGCTGCGGACGTGTCGCTGTCGGTAGGGCAGACCGGCGACTCCACCATGGTCTACCGCCTGGGCCTGCAATCGAACTGGGATGCCAGCTGGTGGCAAACCAGTGTTGGTCGGGTAACCGGCTACTGGGATGGCGCCTATACCTTCTGGGACGGCGACACCACTGCCAGCAACCACAGCCTGTCGTTCGCGCCGGTATTCGTCTATGAATTCGCCGGTGACAGCGTCAAGCCGTACATCGAAGCAGGTATCGGTGTCGCTGCGTTCTCGCGCACCAAGCTGGAAAGCAATGACCTGGGCTCGTCGTTCCAGTTCGAAGACCGCATCGGCTTCGGCCTGCGCTTTGCTGGCGGCCACGAGATCGGCGTGCGTGCAATCCACTACTCCAATGCCGGGATCAAGCAGCCCAATGATGGTGTAGAGAGCTACTCGCTGCATTACCGTATGGCGCTGTAAGCGCGCCGTCAGGTAGCCGGGGCCGCCAGGCGGCCCCGGAACCGCTCTAGCGCGGTAACGGCCACAGGCTGCTCAGGCTCCACACTTCCAACACCAGTTCCGACTCCCGTTCAGCCAGGCTGCTGACCAGCACTTGCGCTGCGGTTTCGGCTGTCCATTGTTCGGGGATGGCATGCGCGGCTGTGACCGGCGCCTGCAGCGATTGTGGTGCGACCACGGTCAAATCGATGCTATGCGCCTGCAGAAGCTCGGGCGCGAGGTAATCACAGGTTCCGGCATTGATGATCAGAGCATCCAGCGCGCCCCAGACCGCTTGCACCTGTGCAGCGGCCTCGGTGGCCTGGTGTGTGTCACACACTGCCCTCTAATCCTGCCGAGCGGGTAAGCCCTTGAAGGCCTCCAATGCGCGCTGGCGACTGCTTGCGAGATCCACAATTGGACTCTGATAAGAGGTTGTAGCAAAAAGATCAGCAGATTTCATGGGCAAATGAATGGATTTATCGTCGCGGGCCTTCAATTGGGGGAGCCACTGACGAATAAAGCGCCCTTTGGGATCAAAACGTTGCGATTGCGTCACCGGATTGAAGATGCGGAAGTACGGTACCGAGTCGGTGCCGGTCGATGAGCTCCACTGCCAGCCACCATTGTTGGCGGCCAGGTCGCCGTCGATCAGATGACGCATGAAGTGCCGCTCTCCGTGGCGCCAGTCGATCAGCAGGTTCTTGCTCAGAAACATCGCGACGATCATGCGCAGGCGGTTATGCATCCAGCCAGTTGCCAGCAGTTGCTGCATCGCTGCGTCGATGATGGGGAAGCCGGTGCGGCCTTGTTCCCAGGCCTTCAAATCTTCCGGTGCATTGCGCCAGGGCAGGGCAGCGGTGTGTGCGCGGAATGGTTGGTGGCGGGAGACCTGTGGATAACCGACCAGGATGTGTTTGTAGAATTCACGCCAGAGCAGTTCGTTGATCCAGGTCTGCACGCCGGCACTGCCGCTGTCGAACTCGCCGCGATTGGCCGACAACGCCGCATGCATGCACTGCCGAGGGGAAATTACCCCCGCTGCCAGGTATGCGGACAACTGGCTGGTGCCGGGTTCGGCCGGTAAATCGCGCAGTTGCAGGTAATCATCGATGCTGTGTTCGGCAAACTCGGCGAGGCGCCGCTGCGCTTCTTTTTCACCGGCGGGCCACAATTCCCGCAACGCCTGAGTGGGCTCGGCAAATCCGTCGAAGCCAGATGGGATCGGGTCGCTGGCGATCTTCGTCGCAGCTTGTTTCGCAACTCTGCTGGCCATGGCAGGCATGCCATGCTGCAGACGCTCGAGGCAGGCACGCTTGAACTGGCCGAACACCTGAAAATACTGGCCGGCCTTGGTCAGCACGGTGCCGGGGTTGAGCAGCAACTGATCAAGGTAACGATGCACGCTGATGTCGCTGCTGCGCAGCAGGGCCTCTGCGCACTCATCGCGGAGTTGCTCGTTGACGCCATATTCGTCATTCCAGTGCACTGCTTCCACAGCGTGCTCCCGGCAGATATCGAGCAGCACTTGCGGCACCTGAGCCCAGTCGTCGGTGTGGCGAATCAGCAGCGGGATGTTCAGTTGCTGCAGTGATTGGCTTAACTCGCGCAGGTTGCGCAACCAGAAGTCGACCTTGCACGGGGCATCGTCATGGCTCAACCATTGCGCGGGGCTGGCTATCCACACGGCCACGGTGGGGCCGCGTTCACAGGCAGCGCTGAGGGCGCTGTTGTCATCGATGCGCAGGTCGCTGCGCAGCCACATCAATTGCATGAAGGAGTCGTCTCTGGCGGGGTGAGCGCAAGTCGCTGAAGCAGGCGCAAGGCGGCCTGCGGTGTGTCGAACAGGGACAGGCCGGGTTGCTGCATGGCTTCCAGTTGGGTCTGGTGCAGGGCAATTGTTTCGCCACCCAGTAGTTTTGCCGCGTCGATGCCATGCAGTGCGCGCTCGAGGGCGGCATAGTCAACGCGCGGGCCGAGCAGCAGTACCAGTACCTGCGCTTGCAGCTCGCTCACGGCGCGTTGCAGCTGCGCGCCGGCGACCGCGAACTCGAGCACCTCGACGGCGCGGCCACTGCTGGTAAACAGCCAGGCGCACAGCCACAGATGCGCGTCGAAGCCGCGATCGCTGTCGACCACCAACAGCACCGGCGGCCCTGCAAGCTGCTGATTGTCGTGATACACCCGTGCGCCGAACTTGCTGCGCAGCCAGGTGTGAAAAAACGCCTGCTCGAGGCGGGCGTTGAAATGCGTTTGCCAGCGCCGGGCGAGGCTGTGCAGCAACGGCAGCAGCAGCTGTTCACAGAGCGTGACGGCCGGGTACAGCGCCATGGCCTGATTGAGCTGCTGGTCGAGGGTGCGCTGGGACAAGTTACCCACCGCTTCGATCAACGCCTGCTCGCGCAACTGCCAGTCCCCTTGTGGGGCAACGCTTGGGGCGTGTTCAAGCAGCTCACGGACCTGGCCGACCGAAGCACCACGCTCGAGCCAGCGCAGGATCGCCTGCACCTGCTCGACTTGGTCGGAGCCGTACAGACGATGCCCCTTGGCCGTGCGTTGCGGCTTGAGCAAACCATAGCGCCGCTCCCAGGCGCGCAAGGTGACCGGGTTTACCCCAGTGCGGCGAGCAAGCTCGCCGATGGGCATCAAATCTTCAGACTGCATTGCGTAAACCTAGGCTTTCGGGGTGGGGCTGCAGATAGGCCTGCTGGCTGAGGTAGGGGTCTGGATGTACCCGCAGGTGGTGTTTGAGCAGGGTCATCGGTACTACCAATGGCACGATCCCTTGCTGATATTGGCCGATCACCTGCTGCAGCTCGGCACGGTCACCCTGGTCCAGCGCATCGCGCAGATAACCGCTCAGGTGCAGCAGCACGTTGCAATGGGTGCCACGGTTTGCCGGGCGGCGCAGTGCCTGCATCAGGAGGCTGAAGTACTGCGCGCCGACCTGCTGCGGGTCGGCATCCTTGCGCATGCTGCCCAACATCCGGCCAAGCTCGCGATAGGCTTTGGGGTTGTTGGCCATCAGCAGGTATTTGTACCGCGAATGGAAACTCACCAACGCACCCCGGCTCAGCCCCGCAGCCAGTTGCTGCTGCCAGTCGGCGTAGGCATACACGCGGCTGATGAAGTTCTCCCGCAGTACCGGATCATGCAGGCGGCCCTCCTCTTCGACCGGCAGATCGGGGCGGCGCGCACAGAAAGCGTCGGCGTAGGCACCGCGGCCACCTTTGAGCGCAGGGTGGCCGTTGTCCTGATAGACCTTGACCCGCTCCAGGCCGCATGAGGGCGACTTCTGCATGAAGATATAACCGCAGACATCGCCGATTTCATCAGCCATCTGCTCGCCGTAGGCGCGCAGTGGGGCAGAGTAGTTGGCGCCGGGGTTGCGCGTGGCAACCACTTCGGGCTGCTGCGGATCACCTACCAGGCGGATCGGATCGCGCGGAATACCCAGGCCGATGGCGACCTCAGGGCACAACGGTACCCAGTCGAAGTGCGCTTCGAAAGCACTCAAGCAGAGTTCGGAAGCCTTGTGCCCGCCGTTGTAGCGCACGTTCTCGCCGAGCAGGCAGGCACTGATGCCAATGCGGGGTTTCGCCGACGCGTTCATCGCTGCCTCCAGAAAAACTTGTACAAGGTTGCTCCTTGTGTACAAGTCTATTCCAGCACAGCCACGCACTTATGCAAATAGTTTTTTCTGTACAGATTTACAGCCAGGTCTATTCCAGATGTTCGAGCAAGCGTCTTGCCGCTTCCTGGCCACTCAACCAAGCGCCTTCGACCCGGCCAGACAAGCACCAATCGCCACAGGCGTACAAGCCCAGGTCAGCATCGGCGAGCGCCCCCCATTCATGGCCAGCGGCAGGGCGGGCATACAGCCAGCGGTGGGCCAGGGCAAAGGTTGGGGCCGGCACCGCGCAGCCAATCAGCTCGGCAAATTCGCCGCTCAACTGCTCGATCACCAGCTCTTTGCTCAGGTCGATGTGCTGCTTGCTCCAGTCTGACGTGGCATGCAGCACCCAGGTGTCGAGCTGCTCGTCGCGCCCTGGTTTGCTGCGGTTGCGCGCCAGCCAGTCGAGTGGGTTGTCCTGCACGAAGCAACCTTGCATGGGCGTTTGCAGTGGCGTCTCGAAGGCCAGGGCGATGGCCCAGGTGGGTTCCATCTGCACGCCGGCGGCGACCGCTGCCAATTTTGGGGTTGCTGCCAGCAGTGGCGTGGCTTGCGGTGCGGGCACGGCAATCACGACCCGGCTGAAGGGGCCGTGGCTGCAGCCTTCGGTATCCTGCAGGTGCCAGTACTGCTTGCCGCGAAACACCTCGGCGATGCGGCAGCCGAAATTGACTGTGACGTCCTTGAGCAGGCCGCGAGTGATGGCGCTCATGCGCGGCACGCCGACCCAGCGCACTTGCTCATCTGGGGAAGGGCTGAGGACGCCATCGCGATAGTTGTACAGCTGCGGCTTCCATTGCGCGGCATGACCAGCGGCTTCCCACTGTTGCACCTGCTCGACGAAGCGCCGGTCGCGGGCAGTGAAGTACTGCGCGCCCAGGTCGAGCGCACCGGCATCGCTGCGCTTGCTGGCCATCCGCCCACCACTGCCGTGGCCTTTGTCGAACAAGTGCACAGTCTGCCCGGCGGCCTGCAGGGCCTGGGCTGCGGAAAGGCCGGCAATGCCGGCACCAATGATGGCAATAGGTACTGTCATGATGGCCTCTTCTAACCTTGCTCGAAGCAGATTACGCGGTCTTGCAAACCTGTACAATGCGTAAAGTTTGTATAAGGTTATTCCGCTCTATAGGCCAGCTTGGCCTATGTTTATCCGAGAGCGTGCGGTCAAGAAAGTGCCTTGTTGTTAAAAATAGACCACCCCGACGATCTGCGAGGACACAGCCATGCATATATTGCTGACAGGCGGTACCGGTTTGCTCGGCAGGCATCTTTGCCGTCTGTGGACTGGCCAGGGCCATCGGTTGACGGTCTGGAGCCGGCGCCCGGAACAGGTGCCGATGCTTTGTGGCAGCGGCGTACGCGGTATCGCCCAGCTGGATGATCTGGATGCCGATGACCCAATCGACGCAGTGATCAATCTGGCCGGCGCACCGATTGCCGACCGGCACTGGACCGCAGCGCGGCGCAACCTGCTTTGGGCCAGCCGCATTACTTTGACCGAGCAGTTGCTGGCGTGGCTGCAAAAGCGCGAGCAGCGCCCTGAAGTGCTGGTGTCAGGCTCAGCAGTGGGCTGGTATGGCGATGGCGGTGAGCGCGAGCTGACCGAGGCTTCGCAACCGGTCAAGGAGGACTTTGCCAGCCAGCTGTGCATCGCCTGGGAGGAGACCGCGCAGCGTGCTCAAGCGCTTGGCATACGCGTGGTGCTGGTGCGGACCGGGTTGGTGCTGGCCAGCGATGGCGGCTTTTTGTCGCGCCTGCGCCTGCCGTTCAAACTCGGCCTGGGCGGGCCGCTGGGCAGTGGTCGGCAGTGGATGCCGTGGATCCATATAGATGATCAGATCGCTCTGATAGATTTTCTCATGCGCCACAACGACGCCAGCGGTCCTTATAATGCCTGCGCGCCAGAGCCTGTGCGCAACCGTACCTTTGCCAAATGCCTGGGCAAGGCGCTGCATCGACCGGCGTTGTTGCCCGTGCCGGCGTTGGTGTTGAAGGCCGGGCTGGGCGAGCTGTCGACTTTGCTTCTCGGTGGCCAGCGCGCGCGCCCGACGCGCTTGCTGGCGGCTGGCTTCACCTTCCGTTTCAACGATCTGCAATCGGCGCTGGACAACCTGTCCGGGCGCCTCTGACATAGGACGCTGCATGACCGATCATGCCCTGCTGCTGGTCAACCTGGGTTCGCCAGCCTCCACTTCGGTAGCCGACGTGCGCCGCTACCTCAACCAGTTTCTGATGGACCCGTACGTGATCGACCTGCCGTGGCCGGTGCGGCGCTTGCTGGTGTCGCTGATCCTGATCAAGCGCCCTGAGCAGTCGGCTCATGCCTACGCATCGATCTGGTGGGATGAGGGCTCGCCGCTGGTGGTGCTGACCCGTCGTCTACAAGCCGCCATGCATGCGCATTGGCCGCATGGCCCGGTGGAAGTGGCCATGCGCTATGGCCAGCCGGCGCTACCGGAGGTGCTCAAGCGCCTGGCTGCGCAGGGCGTACGCAAGGTGACGCTGGCGCCGCTCTATCCGCAGTTCGCTGACAGCACGGTAACCACCGTGATCGAACTGGCGACGCAGACCATTGCGCAGCACCAGTTGCCGCTGGAGATGCGGGTGTTGCAGCCGTTCTATGATCAGCCGAGCTATATCGATGCGTTGGTGGCCAGTGCGCGGCCGTATCTGCAGGATGACTATGACCATCTGTTGTTGAGCTTCCATGGGCTGCCTGAGCGGCATCTGAAGAAGCTTGATCCGACCGGCAACCATTGCTTCCAGAGTGCCGATTGCTGCCAGCAGGCGTGTGCCAATGTGCGGGCCGTGTGCTATCGCTCGCAGTGCCTGGCCAGTGCGGCGGCGTTTGCCAAGGCGATGGGCATTGCGGATGGCAAGTGGTCGGCGTCGTTCCAGTCGCGGTTGGGGCGGGCCAAGTGGATCGAGCCTTATACCGAGACGCGGCTTGATGAGTTGGCCAAGGCTGGGGTGAAGCGGTTGCTGGTGATGTGCCCGGCGTTTGTTGCTGACTGTATCGAGACGCTCGAGGAGATCGGGGATCGGGGGCGGGAGCAGTTTATCGAGGCTGGGGGGGAGGAGTTGGTGCTTGTGCCTTGCTTGAATGATCATCCGCAGTGGGCTCGGACGTTGGCTGGGCTTTGTGAGGAGGCTTGAGGTTTGGGGCCGGTTTCTAATGGTGATAGTGCCGGACCCTTTCGTACTATCCATTTGATTTATTGGCTGTTCGGGCCCCTTTCGCCCTTACGGCGAGTCACTTTTTTGGCAAACGCCCCAAAAAAGTAACCAAAAAAAGGCTTGGCTCCACATCCGGCCCCTTCGCTGCGCTGCGGGGTTCCCTCGCTCCGGCCTTGCTCCCGGGAGGACCGCGCTGTACGGGCCTCCTGGCCCGCAGCGCTTGCCGGCCATCCATGGCCGTCACCTCCCTTCGCAAGACCTGCGCTCGGCCTCCTGAGTCGCCGGTGGATCAAGATCAAAAGCAGATCAAGATCAAAGGCACGCCTCGCTGCGCTGGCGCAGATCAAGGGCCAAAGTCAAAAGCTTGCGACGTGCTGCGGTCCCGGCAACCTCAAGTCAGGTAAAAAAAATACCGGATAAGCCCCAACAAAGCTGGGGCAGCCAATCACCTCTCAAGGCAACTGATCATCCAGTTTGTTGTTCTTCCACCCATCATTCCCAGGCAGCAACAGATTCAACACAATCGCCACAATGGCACACAGCGCAATCCCCTTCAGACCCCAGTCATCCGGTCCATCACCGCTGCCAATCAGCACCCCGCCAATCCCGAACACCAACGTCACCGAAACGATCACGAGGTTACGCGCCTCGCTCAGGTCGATCTTGTGGCGGATCATGGTATTCATCCCCACCGCCGCAATCGAGCCAAACAGCAGACACAGAATCCCACCCATCACCGGCACCGGAATGCTCTGCAGCAGCGCACCAAACTTGCCGACAAACGCCAGGGTGATGGCAAACACCGCCGCCCAGGTCATGATCTTCGGGTTGTAGTTCTTGGTCAGCATCACCGCACCGGTCACTTCCGCGTAGGTCGTGTTGGGCGGCCCGCCGAACAGGCCGGCAGCAGTAGTGGCCAGGCCATCGCCCAGCAACGTGCGGTGCAAGCCGGGCTTTTTCAGGTAGTCGCGACCAGTCACGCTACCGACAGCAATCACTCCACCGATATGCTCGATTGCCGGCGCCAGGGCCACCGGAACGATGAACAGAATCGCCTGCCAGTTGAACGCTGGCGCGGTGAAATGGGGAATCGCCAGCCAAGGCGCCGCAGCGATCCTGGCAGTGTCGACCACGCCAAAGGCAAAGGCCATGGCAAAACCGACCAGGACCCCGGCAATGATCGGCACCAGGCGGAAGATGCCTTTGCCGAACACGGCCACGATCAGGGTGGTAAGCAGGGCCGGCATGGAAATCAGCATCGCGGTCTGGTACGGAATCAGCACGGCGCCATCGCCGCCCTTGCCCATAGCCATGTTGGCGGCAATCGGCGCCATGGCCAGGCCGATTGAAATGATCACCGGGCCGATCACCACCGGCGGCAGCATGCGGTCGATGAAACCGGTGCCCTTGATCTTCACCATCATGCCCATGAAGGTGTAGACGAAGCCTGCCGCCATCACTCCGCCCATGGTCTCGGCCAGGCCGAACTGACCCTTGGCGAGGATGATCGGGGTGATGAAGGCAAAGCTCGAGGCGAGAAACACCGGTACCTGACGGCCCGTCACCAGCTGGAACAGCAAGGTGCCGATGCCGGCGGTGAACAGCGCCACGTTAGGGTCGAGGCCGGTGATCAGCGGCATCAGCACCAGCGCGCCAAATGCCACGAAGAGCATCTGCGCGCCCGAGACGACCTGGCGCCAGAGCGGGTCGTTGAAGCCGTCCTGCATGATCAGGCGTCCTTCTGCTTGGTGCCGAAGATCTTGTCACCGGCATCGCCCAGGCCTGGGATGATGTAGCCGTGCTGGTTGAGGCGCTCGTCGATCGAGGCGGTGTAGATGCTCACATCCGGGTGGGCCTTCTCGACTGTGGCGATACCCTCGGGGGCCGCCACCAGCACCATCGCGCGGATCTCCTTGCAGCCGGCTTTTTTCAGCAGATCGATGGTGGCGACCATCGACGCACCGGTGGCCAGCATCGGGTCGATGATCAGTGCCAGGCGCTGGTTGATGTCCGGTGCCAGTTTCTCGAGGTAGGTGTGCGCTTCGAGGGTTTCTTCGTTGCGGGCAACGCCCACGGCGCTGACCTTGGCGCCCGGGATCAGGCTGAGCACGCCGTCGAGCATGCCGATGCCGGCACGCAGGATCGGTACTACAGTGATCTTCTTGCCGGCGATTTTCTCGACCTGGACTTTACCGCTCCAGCCGTCGATTTCGTAGGACTCCAGTGGCAGGTCCTGGGTGGCCTCATAAGTCAGCAGGGCGCCGACTTCCTGGGCGAGTTCGCGAAAGTTCTTGGTGCTGATATCGGCACGGCGCATAAGGCCGAGCTTGTGGCGGATCAGCGGATGGCGGATCTCACGAGTAGGCATGGGGGAGGGCTCCGGAAGGCGGGCAAAAAAACCGCGCTAGATTAATCTATTCAGCCTGAGCTGTCGCTTTGTCATTGTGCACGTTAGTCCATAAACGCTTGATCTGAGGCCAGCGGATGCGTACCTTTGCCCGCTTTTCCGATTCCGACCCCTGGGGAGCGCCATGTCCGCCGATCTCGAGCACATCCGCCAAGTCATGCGCGAAGCTGACTGCCTGTACAACGAAGCCGAGGTCGAAGCGGCCATTGCCAAGGTAGGCGAGCACATCAGCCGCGAGCTGCATGACAAGAACCCGGTCGTGTTCTGCGTCATGAACGGTGGCCTGATTTTCGCCGGCAAGCTGCTCACCCATCTGCAGTTCCCGCTGGAAGCGTCCTACCTGCACGCCACTCGCTACCGCAACCAGACCAGCGGCGGTGAGCTGTTCTGGAAGGCCAAGCCGGAAGTATCGTTCATTGACCGCGATGTGCTGATCGTCGATGACATTCTCGACGAGGGCCACACCCTCAGCGCGATCATCGAGTTCTGCAAGCATGCCGGCGCCCGTGAGGTGTATACCGCCGTGCTGATCGACAAGGAGCATGACCGCAAGGCCAGCCCGGATCTGAAGGCCAACTTCGTCGGCTTGCCATGCATCGACCGCTACATCTTCGGCTACGGCATGGACTACAAAGGCTACTGGCGCAACGCCAACGGCATCTTCGCCGTCAAGGGCCTGTAAGCCATGCGCGCGCCGGCATTCATCGACCAGTCCTTGTTTGCCGGCCTGGCCGAGCAGGCTGCGGCCAACCCGCGCGGGCGTCAGCACCATAACTTTCATGCCATGGCCGAACCGTGCCACCGCATGGCGGTTGGCTTGCAGCCTGACACCTACATCCCGCCGCATCGCCACCTGAGCGAAGACAAGGCCGAGACCTTGCTGGTGCTCAAAGGGCGCCTTGGCCTGCTGCTGTTCGACGAGGAGGGCGGGGTTATCGAAAAACGCCTGCTCGAGGCCGGTGGCGAGTGCCTCGGTGTCGACCTGCCACCGGGCGTCTATCACGCGCTGGTGGTGCTCGCCGCCGACAGCATTCTGTTCGAGTGCAAGGCCGGCCCTTATCGCCCGGTGGGTGAGGGTGAGCTGGCGCCATGGGCCCCGCGTGAGGGTGAGCCAGGGGTTGCCGCATACCAGGTGTGGATGCGCGCGCAGTTCGCCTGAGCGGGCATGCTAGAGTGCGGCTTCATGCCAAGGAGCCTCACATGCGTGCGTTCATTCCCTTGCTGTTGGCGCTGAGCCTGCCGTTGTCTGCGGCGCCCCTGCACAGCCAGTTTCTGCCACCTGATGACCAGTCGCTGCGCCAAGAGGCGCCGACCAGTCAACAGTTGCTGCAAGTCACCGACTACTCGGTAGTGGTCGGCACCCAGCGTCAGTCTGACCAACAACCGATCCCGATCACCGCCTCGCTGCAGATGCGCCTGAAAGGCAAGCCGCTGAGCAAGGGCGCGACGATTACCCAAGTATTGCTCAGCTTCGATGGTGAAGGTGGCAAGAGCCTGAAGAAGCCAGTCTACGACGACAAGACCCGCACCCTGAGCCTGAACTACCCGATGGCCGACTACCGGGTGATCATCGACCTGCTGCGCAACGAGACCGTCTACGTGCAGTTTCTGACTTACGCCAACGGCCATGTCTGGGCGGATCTGCATACCGGCACCGTACGTACGCGTTGAGGCCTGCGCATTGGCGGGGGTACACTGCCGCCCTGCGAAATTTGGTGATGGCTTAGGTGGAGTCGGCAATGCGTAAAGACAAGAAGCAAGTGATTGGTGACGAGATCAGTGACGACTACATCAAGTCGTTTCTGCAGTACGACCCGGCCGACGGCGTGACGTCGCCGTCCGCGCACAAGCTGGTCAAAGCCTATCGTGGCCTGCGCATCGATGACTTCGAGCGGTTTGTCGGGTTCTTCGTCGAGGCGGGTTATGAGCTGGACGGCAAGGACGAACACGGTCAGACCTTCGTCGAGCAGATCGCTGATCAGCGTAATGCGGCGGAGTACATCGAGATCATCAACAACGCCCGTGGTTGAGTGATCTGAGTCGGAGTGATTTGGGGCCGCAGAGCGGCCCCTAGACCGGTCAGGCGTAATGCTGAGCCGGGCTGCTTTCAACCATCTGCAATACCTGGTCGTTATGCTCGCTGACCTTGCGGTACAGCGCTGCATCGCTGGCCAGGACACTTTCCCGAGCAGGGAAGATCTCGTGCAGCTTGCTCGCCCAGGCACCCTTGGCTTGCTCAGGGAAGCAGCGTTCGATCAGATCAAGCATGATCGACACCGTCACCGAAGCACCAGGCGATGCGCCCAGCAGGGCCGCCAGGCTGCCGTCGGCCGCCGCAACCAGCTCGGTGCCAAATTGCAGCACGCCGCCTTTTTTCGGGTCTTTCTTGATGATCTGCACGCGCTGGCCGGCCACTTCCAGGCGCCAGTCTTCGGCTTTGGCTTCTGGGTAGAAGCGGCGCAGCGAGTCCAGGCGTTGCTCCATCGACTGCATCACTTCACTGACCAGGTACTTGGTCAGGTCCATGTTGTCGCGCGCGACTGCCAGCATCGGGCCGAGGTTGCCCAGGCGTACCGACAGTGGCAGGTCGAGCAGCGAACCGTGCTTGAGGAACTTGGTGGTGAAGCCGGCATAGGGGCCGAACAGCAGCGAAGTCTTGCCGTCTACGACACGGGTATCCAGGTGCGGCACCGACATCGGCGGAGCGCCTACAGCAGCCTGGCTGTAGACCTTGGCCTGGTGCTGCTTGACGATTTCCGGGTTGTCGCAGCGTAGCCACTGGCCGCTCACCGGGAAGCCGCCAAAGCCTTTGCTCTCGGGGATGCCCGAAGCCTGCAGCAATGGCAATGCCGCGCCACCAGCGCCGAGGAAGACAAAGCGTGCATCGACTTCACGGCTACCGCCGCTATTGACGTCCTTGATGCTGACGGTCCAGCCGGCGCCGTTACGGCGCAGGCCGACGACCTTCTTGCTGTACTTGACCTGGCTGTCCGCGGTGTTGCCGAGCATTTTCAGCAGCTTGTTGGTCAAGGCGCCGAAGTTGACGTCGGTGCCTTTCATCACGCGGGTTGCGGCGATGTGCTGGTCGGCCGGTCGGCCGGGCATCATCAACGGCATCCAGTCGCGCATCACCGCCTTGTCTTCGGTGTACTCCATCTCGCTGAAGGCGTGGTGCTGCTTGAGCAGTTCGAAACGCTTCTTGAGGAAGGACACGCCCTTGTCACCTTCGACGTAGCTCAGGTGTGGCACGGGATTGATGAAGTCACGCGGCGCGCCGAGGCCGCCCTTGTTGATCAGGTACGCCCAGAACTGCCGTGACACCTCGAACTGGGTGTTGATGTGCACGGCCTTCTTGATGTCGATGCTGCCATCGGCGGCCTGCGGCGTGTAGTTCAGCTCGCACAGGCCGGCATGGCCGGTCCCGGCGTTGTTCCAGGGATTCGAGCTTTCTGCAGCCCCGGAGTCCATCGCCTCGACGACCTCCAGTTTAAGGGCCGGGTCGAGCTCCTTGAGCAGTACGGCCAGGGTGGCACTCATGATGCCCGCGCCTACCAGTACTACATCAACCGATTCGTTCTGCGCCATTAACGCGTCTCCACAATCTACAGCACCTAATTGACAGCATAGGATCCCTGGGGTTGCCAGGCTCGCCATGTCCGACTCTTCGCAGTTCTTGCAACTTCGCGAACACCGCCAATCAGTCTCAGGGTTCAGCTATTGAACGCTGATTGCCACGGCTGCGGCAATTCGACTTATGGTCAAGGTGTCCGACGTGCGTTATGGACCGGCCTCAGTGACTCATCATGGATGAGCGCCAATACCGGCCATCAGGGGCTGTTGGGGACACATCTGCTGCTGTTGCACATGCCAGACTGTTCATTTGCTCGCCACACTCTTGTGAAGTTGTGAAAACCTGGTTTTTTCCACGCTCTTTTGGAGACGTGAACCTCAAAAAGGGACTGCGCGATGGCAACCCACAGGTTCATGCAGTGCAGAAGGCCAGAAAAAGCAGGCGCAACAGCCGGATGCAAGACCTGAAGTGGAAGGCTCTCTGTGGGCGAGGCGGTGAAGGTGCCGGGGTCAATCGGCAGGTGCGGGGCCCGATCAGGAGACGTCCTTATAATCGGGGGGAGATTATAGCGATGTCGCGGGCAGAAAGGTCGTTAATCGCGGTTTTTATTGCAGCATTTGTCAGGCGGGCAGGCTGCGTTGCTGCCAACGACGGCTTGCACGGGCGCAAACCCGGGCGCTGGCAGGCAAGGTTCGGCCCAGCCAGGCTAGCTGCATGTCACTGACCTGAACCCAGCCGCTACCGCTGGGCGGCTGGCTGCACTGCTTGAAACCCAGGCAGCAACCGGTGCTGTCGAGGCGAGCATAGATAAGCTGGGGCGAGCGCTTGAACAGCAGGTTCCAGAGCGAGGCCATGGCGGCGAATCCTGTATGGAGTGGGCTGGGCCAAGGATAACGGCGCGGCCATGAAAGCATTATGACAAGCGGATATAGCCGATAGCTGGCGTTCAAGCGGCTGGGTATACTGTGGGCCTTTGCCGCATTTTCTGGAGAAACGCGCATGTTGCAACGTCTGCTGTTCGGTTTGCTCGCGGTGGCCAGCCTGAGCCTGGTCGGTTGTGCCCACAGCCCGCAACAACTCAGCCCGCAACCCAAGCTGACCACTCAGCTCAATCCGGTCGGTCGCGGCCAGCCAGTCGTGGTACGGGTAGTCGATGGTCGTCCTTCGCAGTCGCTCGGCACCCGTGGCGGCATGTACCCGGAAACCAGCACGATCAGCGTCAACGGCAACGATGTCGTGCCCAAGCTGCAGGCTCAGGCCGAAGCTGCGGTGCGTCTGCTCGGTTTCACCCCGACCCAGGGCGGCTCCAATGCGCCGCAGTTGACCGTGACCCTGGCCGAACTGAAGTACCAGTCGCCCAAGGACAAGATGTATGTGACCGAGGCGACCATCGGCGCGACCTTCCGTGCTGACGTAGCCAATGCCAACCGCCGTTACAGCGGCCGTTACGGCGCTTCGCTGGATCAGCGCTTCGGCATGGCGCCGAACCAGGAAACCAACACCAAGCTGGTCAGTGATGTGCTCAGCGATGCCTTGACCCGTCTGTTCAAGGACCCGACCATCGGTCAGGTGCTCGGCGAATAAGCGTTCGTCACAGCCAGGTCATAAAAAAACCGCTGCCTGAATCTCAGGCGGCGGTTTTTTTTGCTTCAGGACCAGGCGATAGCGCAGCGCAGAGAACAAAGGGTATGGCAGATGAAATCCGTCGGCAGTTGGTCGTAAAGCCGCAGCCAACGCGACCGGCTTGGGTAGAATGCTCGGCTTTGCTGTCGCGACTGCGAGGTCTGTAATGTCTGTGCAAGTACTCTGGGGGCTGCTGGCGGCCCATCCGGCCAAGCTGATCAACCTGCTGGCCCTGCTGATTACCTGCCCTGGTGGCCTGCTGCTGCAAAGCGCCCGGCGCCGGGCGGCGCTGACGCGGCGCAGCCTGGCGGTCGACGAAGGCCTGGTCGACGCCTTTGATCGGCGCGTGCCGCGTTACTACTACACCCTCGGCTCGGCGTGCCTGGCGCTGGCGCTGCTGTTGTCCTGGTTGAGTACCTGGGTCTGACGGCGGGGCTGCTGCCAGCCCCGCCGCGGTTCAGGCAACCTGGCTCTGGACCTTGACCTGATACTGATTGCGTACCGGCGTTGCGTACTGCAGCACCAGGTACGGCTGCTGTTCGACCGGGCAGGCGTCGAGGCGGCGTTGCCATTCCTGCTTGGCTTTGGCCAGCTCTTCAGCCTGGAACAGCTTCTCGGCAGGAGGCACGGCCAGTGCCGGGTCGGCATCCTGCCACATTGCGTAGGCCAGGTAGTGCACCGGGAACAAGCGGTAACCACCCAGGATCTGCCGGTCAACTTCCTGCGCCAATAGCTTGGTATCGGCAAAGAACTCCCTGACCGGTGCAGCGAAGTGGATATGCACGCGGCCTTTATAGCCGGTGATGCCCGTAGCGATGCTCTTGTCGTCTTCACCGGGCGCCTTGGTATAGCTGCCGGTGGTGGCGCGGATGTGCAGCTCGCGCGCCTTGGCCTGATCGCAAGGGTCATACTCGTAGCTGATCGATACCGGCGTCAGGTTCAGGCCCTGGATCACCGCGCCGAATGGCTCGTCCTTGCGGCTCATGTGGAACATCTTGAGGATCGCCGAATCGGTACGGTCATCGCCGTCCTTGGCCCGGCCTTCAGCCTGGGCGATCCAGATCGACGCGCCATCGGTGCGGATCGAATGATTGATGTAGGCCGAGAGCAACTGATAAGCCGCCAGTTTCTCGCGCCGACCGGTCAATGAGCGGTGCACGATGAAGCTCTTGTTCAGGCGCATCATGTCGCTGACAAAAGGCTTTTGCAGGAGGTTGTCGCCAATGGCGATGCGCGGCGTCGGCAGGCCGGCGTGGTACACCGCGTAGTTGACGAAGGCCGGATCCATGACGATGTCGCGGTGGTTGGCCAAAAACAGGTAAGCCGTGCCTGCCTTGAGCTGCTCGACACCTGAATAGGTGACGCCGTCGGTGGCGCGATCGATGGTCTGGTCGACGTAATACTCGACTTTGTCCTGCAGGGTCGCGACGCAACTGACGCCGGCGAACTCTTTGCGCAGGCGGCGCGCGATCAACGGCTTGAGCAGCCAGCCGAAGGCACCGGCCGCCCGCGGGAAGCGGAAGTGGGTGAGGATATCGAGGAATGCCGGGTCGCTGAACAGGCGCGCCAGCACCGCCTGCACCTCAGCATCGTCATACGGTCGGATGGCATCGAATTCGCCCATCATGCTCTCTTGTTGGAAACGACTAGGGTAATAGATAGGGGGCGGCTCCGAAAAACGGCTCGGACGCGCGCAGGTCCCGTAAACAGACCGACAATTATACGCATAAGTCACCCTGGAGGCCGCGATGCTGGAAACTGCATTCTACGATTGCCCTTACTGTGGAGAGGGGGTGGAGACCACGGTTGATCTGTCCGGCGGTGATCAGCGCTACATCGAAGACTGTCAGGTCTGCTGCCGGCCGATCGTGTTCGACCTGCAGGTGCATGGCGACGAGTGGATGCTCGATGTGAAAAGCGAGGATGACGCCTGATGCGACGAATCTACGAGCCAGAGAACTTGCTGGAGGCCGAGCTGCTAGTGGCGGTGCTGGCCAGCGAGGGCATCGAGGTGCACCTGGTCGGCCGCGACCTGGTCGGCGCCGCCGGTGAGCTGCCATTGCACGGTTTGCTCGGCCTGGCGGTGGCCGATGAGCAGGCCGGCTACGCACGCGAGCTGATCGATGCGTACAATGTTGCCCAGCCAGTTGCTGGCGACGAACCGGAGAGTTACCCCGGGACACTGATTTGCTAGGTTGTATATCGCATGTGTGGACGCTACGCCCTGTTTCGCTGGACCCCGGCCTTTGCCGCACTGCCGGGCTACCCCGCCGACCAACAGGCGCAATGGAACATCGCGCCCGGCGCCTCGGTGCTGATCCAGCGCCAGCTTGACGGCCAGGTACAGGTGGCCAGAGCGCGCTGGGGGCTGACCCCGCCGTGGCTAACCGACTTGTCCAAGACGCCGGCGCAAGCGCGGGCCGAGACCCTGGCCGAACAGCCGATGTTTCGCCAGGCGTTTACCCAGCGCCGTTGCCTGATGCCGGCCAACGGTTTTTACGAATGGCGTGGCAGTGTGCGCAAGCGGCCTTACTGGCTGACGCCGGGCGAGGGCGCGGCGCTGTTCTTTGCAGCGATATGGGAGGCATACCCGGTGCAGGAGCAAGTCTGGCTGAGCTGCGCAGTGGTCACCCAGGCGGTGGTCAATCAGCGCCGGCCACTGATTCTCGACGAGGCCGGGCAGGCTGCCTGGCTTGATCCAGAGACGCCTCTGGCGCGTTTGCATGAGTTGCTTGCTGGCCCACCGGCTGCGCTACGCGAGCGGGCGCTGGCCAATTTCGTCAATGATCCCAAGCTGGATGCACCGGAGTGTCTGACGCCGGCTTGACGTGGTACAGATAAGCCTCGGGTTAAATCTTCCCTATGGCTCTGGCGGCGCCGGGCGTCTGCGCCTAGGATACGCGGCACGTACCCAGGGAGTGTTTTATGCGTAAGTCATTTGTTCTCAGCCTGCTCGCTGCCGGCGTCCTGCTGAGCGGCTGTCAGGCGGTGAATACCACCAGTGGCGGCGCCGTCGGCGTTGAGCGCAAGCAGTACATGTTCAGCATGCTGTCGACCGACGAGGTCAACAACATGTATGCCCAGTCCTATCAGCAGACCTTGAGCGAAGCCTCGAGCAAGGGCGTGCTGGATAAAAGCAGCGCCGAAGCCAAGCGCGTGCAGGCCATCGCCGATCGCCTGATCGCCCAGGCGCCGCAGTTTCGCCCGGATTCTGCGCAGTGGAAGTGGGAAGTCAACGTCATCAAGAGTGACGAACTCAACGCGAACTGCGGCCCTGGCGGCAAGATCATCGTCTACACCGGCCTGATCGATCAGCTCAAGCTGACCGACGCTGAAATCGCCGCCGTGATGGGCCATGAGATCGCTCACGCCCTGCGTGAGCATGGTCGTGAAGCGATGTCCAAGGCCTATGGGATCGAGATGGCCCGCTCCGGGGCTGGCGCCCTGCTGGGCCTGGGCCAGGACAGCATGGCCCTCGCCGACACCGTAGTGAACTACTCCATGACCTTGCCCAACAGCCGTGCCAATGAGAACGAGGCGGATCTGATCGGTCTTGAGCTGTCGGCCCGTGCCGGCTACGACCCGAACGCCGCGATCACCTTGTGGAACAAGATGAGCAAGGCGTCCGAGGGCGCTCCGCCTGAGTTCATGAGCACTCACCCGGCTTCGTCCAGCCGGATCGCCTCGTTGCAGGCTGCCATTCCCAAGGTGATGCCGTTGTATCAGGCTGCCAAGAAGTAAGCGGTATTGGGGCTGCGAAGCAGCCCCAAAATCCCTGCTGAATCAGCCAATCCAGCCACTGCTCTTCATCGCCGAATACACCGCGACGATCGCCAGCACCACAAACGCCGTGGCAGCCAGGCGCCGAATCAGTGTCAGCGGCAACTTCTCCGCCGCAAAGTTACCCGCCAATACCACCGGTACGTTGGCAATCAACATGCCCAGGGTGGTACCGATAATCACCATGATCAGGTGCGGATACTGCGCCGCCAGCATCACGGTGGCGACCTGAGTCTTGTCGCCGATCTCGGCCAGGAAGAACGCAATCAAGGTCGTCACGAACGGCCCGAAGCGGCGTGCTGCGCTGCTTTCGTCGTCGTCCATCTTGTCTGGCACCAGGGTCCACAACGCGGTCGCGACAAAGCTTGCGGCGAGCACCCAGTGCAACACCGACTCGGTGAAGAAACCACTTACCCACGCCCCAACTGCACCTGCCGCAGCGTGGTTGGCCAGGGTGGCGACAACGATACCGGCGATGATCGGCCAGGGTTTGCGAAAGCGGGCAGCAAGGATGAGCGCGAGCAGTTGCGTCTTGTCGCCGATTTCGGCGAGCGCAACGATGGCGGTTGGTACGAGAAGGGATTCCAGCATCAGGGTTCCTACGGGGGCGGGTCGACACGGCTATGACACGTACAGCCTTCCCGCCCCGGGTAAGGTGTGCGTGTCATAGGTCTTGTCAAACCCTGGGTCCGTCTGTGCGGACCGTGGGTCGTACGCGCCATGGTCTGAGGACCAAGTATGTTGACGCGTACCGGGCAAGCTTAGGTGCTTGCGGGAGACTACTCCCCTAGGACGGAGCGGATTCTGCCTAGGCAAATCCGTTTGGGCAAGCGCTATTTTCTATCCGCGTTTTGCCTGGTAAATCCTGAAACCCTGTTCTTCGATCAGCGTCTTGCAGTTGCCCAGCGCCTGCTGGATGTACGGTTGATAGCGCAGGAAGGTGTTCGCAACAAGGCGAAGTTCGCCACCTGATCGCAGATGTTCAGCCGATTTTTTCAGCAGTGTTTCCGAGGCGTTGTAGTCAGTGTGGACGCCGGTATGGAACGGCGGATTGCTCAGGATTACCTGCAGATCACGCGGTGCAGCATCGATCCCATCGCCACTGATGACTTCAGCTTGCAAGCCGTTGGCGGCAAGGGTGAGGCGGCTGCTGGCCACCGCGAAGGCATCGACGTCGAGCATGGTTACCTGGCTGTCCGGGTAACGGCGCTTGACGATCGAGCCGATTACGCCCGCGCCGCAGCCGAAGTCGAGTACCGGGCCAACCGCCAGGCCGTCCAGATGCTCAAGCAACAGGGCGGTGCCGCGGTCCAGCCGGCCATGGCTGAACACCCCGGGCAGGCTGACGATCTGCAGCGGACCATCGGCCAGCGGCAGTTCGAAGCGTTCAGCCAGGCTTTCCAGTGGGGTGGCGGCCGGGGCGTTGTCGACGGTTACCTGCCACAGCTGGCAGTGGCGTGCACTGTCGAGCTTGCGCGGCTTGCCGAAGGCTTGCAGCAGCTTGGCGCCGCCTTCGATCCCGCCGCGCTTTTCACCGACCAGATACAGCTCACGGCCAGCCAGGCGCGAAGCCAGGGCGTTGAGCAGGTAGGCGGCCAGTTCGCGCGACTTGGGCATGAACACTACCGCGGCATCGAACGGCGCCTGCGGCGGCTCGACGCCATGCTGGTTGCGCCCGGCAAAGCGCGCTTCGAGCAGGGCCTGGTCGCCGGCGTGCCAGGTCCAGCCGTGGGCCTGCGGCAGTTGGCCGAGCAGATCGTCGGCAGGCAGGCCGGCAAGCAGCACCGAGCCCTGGAACAACTCCGCCTGACGGAGCAACACTTCACTGCGCGGGTCCATGGACGACGCCTCCTGAAAAAAGTCGCGCAGTGTAGCAGAGGCGGGCTTGGCTCAGCTGACCACGCGGCGCGGCGCGCCGGCAAAGAACGCCTGGGCGTTTTCGCTGAGCTGCGCAACGATGCGCTGCCGTGCCTCGACCGCGCCCCAGGCACTGTGTGGAGTCACGATCAGGCGTGGCACGTCCGCCTCCAGCAGCGGGTTGCCGTTGACCGGTGGCTCGACGCTGAGCACGTCGGTCGCCGCGCCGCCCAGATGACCGCTGCGCAGGGCGTCGGCCAAGGCCTGTTCATCGATCAGGCCGCCGCGGGCGGTGTTGACCACCAACGCGCCGGGCTTGAGCAGGGCCAGTTCACGGTGGCTGATCATGTGCCGGGTGTGTTCATTGAGCGGGCAATGCAGGGTCAACGCATCGACCTGCGGCAGCAGTTCGTCCAGCGGCAGGCGCTCGGCACGTGCAGGGCGACCGGGGATCTGCCCGCTCAGAACGCGCATGCCAAAGGCCTCGGCTAGGCGTGCCACGGCGCCGCCCAGCTCGCCGTGGCCGAGCAGGCCGAGGGTCTTGCCTTCAAGTTCGACGATAGGGAAGTCGAGCAGGCAGAACTGGCTGGCCTTGGCCCATTGACCGTCGGCGACCGCGCGCTGGTAGTCGCACAGGCGGGTCGCCAGCGCCAGCAGCAAGGCCAGGGTGTGCTGCGCCACCGAGGGAGTGCCGTAGCCCTGGCAGTTGCACACGGTAATGCCCTGGGCACGCGCGGCGTTCAGGTCGACGTTATTGGTGCCGGTTGCAGCCACCAGGATCAGTTGCAACTGCGGGTTGGCCGCCAGTACGTCCGCACCCAGCAGCACCTTGTTGCTGATTGCCACAGTAGCGCCCTGCAGGCGTTCGGCAACCTGCTCCGGCGCGGTCGCGCCGTGTAGCGTAAGAGTACCGAAGCAGGCCCTGAGCGCGCTTAGGTCGAGGTCGCCGAGGTCCAGTGAGTCATGGTCAAGAAATACAGCAGTGTGGCTGGAGGTCATGGTCTGTCCTGTGCTCTGGCAGCGTGCGCGAAGGGGAGGGTAATAGACCCTACAGAATCAGGTGAAAAAACGCATGTCGACTAGTTGAAATCTGTCATGCGACCTTGGCCGCTGCCCCGATCTCTGGCTGCAGCGTGCAGAGGGCATCAGCAGTTTCGTGCTCGAATGCTTCCAGCGCCGCGTGCAGCCCCTGCAAGGAGGTGATCTGTGCGCGAACTGCAGCTTTCTTGTCGGCGAGCGCCTGTTGCAGCTGCAGCCAGGGAATCTGACCGTCTGGGTAAGGCTGCAGGATGGCCTGCATCTCTTTCAGCTTGAATCCAAGTTGCTGCGCGCATTTGATCAGGCGCAGGCGACCTACGCTCTGTTCGCTGTAGATCCGGTAGTTGCCTGCGCGTTGCGGCTCGGGCAGCAGGCCGAGCTTCTCGTAGTGACGGATCGATTTGACGCTGGTGCCCGCAAGTTGGGCTGCTTTTCCGATGTACATGGGGGCTTCCTTGCGTGATCGATGCGCCAGCCTGGGCTGGCGATTCATCTTACACAAGCAGCTGAACGCGTCTACGTGGCTAGCTGGCGGCCAGCTTGCGGGCCTGCAGCACCCAACGCTCGCGCTGGCTGGTACTGGAGCCGAGTACCGGCCCGAACGTCAGGGTGCGGGTCGGCTTGATGCCGCAGAAGGCCAGGGTGGTTTTACGCATCTGATGCAGGCCAGGCATGCGATAGACCCAACGGTAGTACCAGGGCGGCGTGTCCATGGTCACCAGCAAATGGGCGGTGCGGCCCTTGAGCAGTTGCTCAGGGAATGGCGAGTCTTCGCGGTACTTGAAGGCAAAGCCAGGCAGGAAAGTGCGGTCGAAAAAGCCCTTGAGCAACGCCGGGGTAGCGCCCCACCAGATCGGAAAGACAAACACCAGTTGTTCGGCCCAGAGGATGTCCTCCTGGGCCTGGCGCAAGTCCGGTTCCAGCGGCTGGATCTGTCGATAGCCGTAGTGCAGTACCGGGTCGAAGGTCGCTTTCGGCAGGTCAAGAATACGCACGGCATGCCCGGCCTCGCCGGCGGCGAGGATGTAGGCCTGGCCCAATGCGGCGCAAAAGCTGTCCGCGGCGGGGTGGCCGAGGATCACCAGAATACGTTTGCTCATGTCAGCTCCACTCAATCAAGCCAACGAGGCTAAGGCCTGCCCCTAGCGGTAGAGTCAACAGCGGCACTCATACCCGCGCCGCGCAAATCATTCCTTCGGCTGATTTGGCTGTCACATCTGCGCTCTAGAGTAACCGCCTGACCTCGCCCGACTCGAAAAAGGGATAACCATGCTGCAGACGCGCATCATCCAACCCGCTGAAGGTGCTTACCAATTCCCGCTGCTGATCAAGCGCCTGCTGTTGTCTGGCAGCCGCTACGAGCGTACCCGCGAGATCGTCTACCGTGACCAGTTGCGCCTGACCTATCCACAACTGGTCGAGCGCATCGCGCGCCTGGCCAATGTGCTTAGCGAGGCCGGGGTCAAGCCGGGCGACACCGTCGCCGTGATGGACTGGGACAGCCATCGTTACCTGGAATGCATGTTTGCCATCCCGATGATCGGCGCGGTGGTGCACACCATCAATGTGCGCCTGTCGCCCGAGCAGATCCTCTACACCATGAACCACGCCGAGGACCGGCTGGTGTTGGTCAACAGCGATTTCATCGGCCTGTACCAAGGCATCGCCGGGCAGCTGACCACGGTTGAAAAGACCCTGCTGCTGACCGACGGCCCGGACAAGCGCGGCGAACTGCCGAACCTGGTCGGCGAGTACGAACAACTGCTGGCCGCCGCCAGCCCGCAGTACGCCTTCCCTGATTTCGACGAGAACTCGGTGGCGACCATGTTTTACACCACCGGCACCACCGGCAACCCTAAGGGCGTGTACTTCACCCATCGGCAACTGGTGTTGCATACCCTGGCGGAAACTTCGGTACTGGGCAGCATCGACAGCGTGCGTCTGCTCGGCAGCGATGACGTGTACATGCCGATCACGCCGATGTTCCATGTTCACGCTTGGGGTATCCCGTACGCAGCCACGCTGATGGGCATGAAGCAGGTCTACCCTGGCCGATACGAGCCGGACATGCTGGTCAAGCTCTGGCGTGAAGAGAAGGTCACTTTCTCCCACTGCGTACCGACCATCCTGCAGATGCTGCTCAATTGCCCTGCGTCCCAGGGCCAGGACTTCGGCGGCTGGAAGATCATCATTGGCGGCAGTGCGCTCAACCGTGCGCTGTATCAGGCCGCGCTGGCCCGTGGCATTCAGCTCACTGCAGCTTATGGTATGTCCGAAACCTGCCCGCTGATCTCCGCGGCGCACATCAACGAAGAGCTGCAGGCCGGCGGCGATGACGAGCGGGTCAGCTATCGGATCAAGGCCGGGGTGCCGGTGCCGCTGGTGGAAACCGCGATTGTCGACGGCGATGGCAATTTCCTCCCGGCCGATGGTGAGACCCAGGGCGAACTGGTGCTGCGGGCGCCGTGGCTGTCGATGGGGTATTTCAAGGAGCCGGAAAAAAGCACCGAGCTGTGGGCTGGCGGCTGGCTGCATACCGGAGACGTCGCCACCCTCGACGGCATGGGCTATATCGACATCCGCGACCGCATCAAGGATGTGATCAAGACCGGCGGTGAATGGATTTCCTCGCTCGACCTTGAAGACTTGATCAGCCGCCATCCGGCGGTGCGTGAAGTGGCAGTGGTCGGTGTCGCCGATCCACAGTGGGGCGAGCGTCCGTTTGCCCTGCTGGTTGTTCGCGACGGGCAGAGCCTTGACGCCCGCGCGCTCAAAGAACATCTCAAACCGTTCGTCGAGCAAGGTCATATCAACAAGTGGGCGATTCCCAGCCAGATTGCCGTTGTTACGGAAATTCCCAAGACCAGCGTCGGCAAGCTGGACAAGAAGCGCATCCGCCTCGACATCGTCGAATGGCAGGCCAGCAACAGCGCGTTCCTGTCGACCCTGTGAAGCGCAGCGGGTCATCGGCGAATTAGGCGCGACCCGCATTGCAGAGAGGATGGCGCCTTGTCAAATGGGAAAATTGGGCCATGCTAGAGCACTGTCAGCTCGCACACCGGACCAGATCGGGGCGAGCGACGGGCACGGAACGCAAATCACACTTTAGAGGGATCTAGCGTCCGAGCCTGCTGGCTATAGTCGGGGCCAGGGGTTTTCAGAAACGGAGGGGGAGCGCTGCGTGCAACTCGCAGCGTCGCAGGTGCAAGCCTGCCTACCGGTCAGCCGGACCGTTTCTGCAAGGACTCACTGCCATAACAAAAAAGAACATGGAGTAGCGTCGATGAAATCTGCACACCCGTTCTCGCGTCGGGCAAGACTGCCCTTTGCCGTCAGCCTCGCTTCTACGCTCGCAAGCCCTGCATTCGCGGTCAGTTTCAACATCGGTGAAATCGAAGGCCAGTTCGATTCGTCGCTGTCGGTCGGTGCCAGTTGGTCGACAGCCAGCCCGAACAAGAACCTGATCGGCGTCAACAATGGTGGCAAAGGGCTTTCGCAGACCTCCGACGATGGCCACCTGAACTTCAAGCGCGGTGAGACCTTCTCGAAAATCTTCAAGGGCATCCATGACCTCGAACTGAAGTACGGCGACACCGGCATCTTCGTCCGGGGCAAGTACTGGTATGACTTCGAGCTCAAGGATGAACACCGCGAGTTCAAGGACATCAGCGACTCCAATCGCAAGGAAGGCGCCAAGTCTTCCGGGGCCGAGCTGCTCGATGCGTTCGTCTATCACAACTACTCGATTGCCGACCAACCCGGTTCGGTGCGTTTCGGCAAGCAGGTAGTCAGTTGGGGTGAAAGCACCTTCATTGGTGGTGGCATCAACTCGATCAACCCGATTGACGTGGCTGCCTTCCGCCGTCCTGGCGCCGAGATCAAAGAAGGCCTGATCCCGGTCAACATGTTCTATATCTCGCAGAGCCTGACCGACAACCTCTCGGCCGAGGCCTTCTACCAGCTGGAATGGGACCAGACGGTTGTCGATAACTGCGGCACCTTCTTCTCTCAGCCGGACATCATTGCCGACGGCTGTACCGACAATCTGCGGGTGCTCAGCAGTGGGCGAACTTTGAGCGGGCTGCCACCTATAGCGCAGGGCATCCTGGCCGGGAGCGGGGTGGACTACAACAACGAAGGCGTGCTTGTGCGGCGCAGTGCTGACCGCGATGCCCGTGACAGTGGCCAGTTCGGGGTCGCGCTGCGCTACATGTTCGAGCCATTGGACACCGAGTTCGGCGCCTACTTCATGAATTATCACAGCCGTGCGCCGATCTTCAGTGCCACCGGCGCCGATCCATCGGTGTTCGCTGGCCTCGCCGGTTTGCCGCCACCGCTGCAGGGTCTGGCGCCGCTGATCGTTGCGGGCAACTCGAAATACTTCGTCGAGTACCCGGAAGACATCCGCCTGTACGGTTTGAGCTTCTCCACCACGCTGCCAACCGGTACCGCCTGGAGCGGTGAAGTCAGCTACCGGCCAAACGCGCCGGTGCAGCTCAACACCACCGACATCCTGTTCTCCGGCGTACGTCCGATCGGCGGCGGGTTGACCAACGCATCGTTGCTCACTGGCACACCTGGGCAGGACCTGCACGGCTACCGTCGCAAGGAAATCACTCAGTTCCAGACCACCCTGACGCACTTCTTCGATCAAGTGATGGGCGCCAGCCGCATGACTGTGGTCGGCGAAGTCGGCGTGACTCACGTTGGCGGCCTGGAGAACGCCCGCGAAATCCGCTATGGCCGTGACCCGGTCTATGGCCCGGGGCCGCTGCCAGCGACCGGTGGCGCGGATACCTGTGTGGCGCTCAATAACAGCACAATCGGTGGCGCCGGCGCGGGCGCATCCACCGCCAACCTCAGCCGCAAGTGCGAAAACGATGGCTATACCACCAGTACTTCGTGGGGCTACCGAGGCCGCGTGATCTGGGACTACAACGACGTCTTCGCTGGGGTCAACCTCAAGCCAAGCGTGGCCTGGTCGCACGACGTGTCCGGCTACTCACCTGGCCCGGGCGCCAACTTCGAAGAAGGGCGCAAGGCCGTAAGCCTGGGCCTCGATGCCGAATACCAGAACACCTACACAGCGAGCCTGTCGTACACCAACTTCTTTGACGGCAAGTACACCACCGTGGATGACCGCGACTTCGTTGCGCTCAGCTTCGGCGTGAACTTCTAAGCCCATTGATCCAGGACGACCAACCAATGAACAAGACCAGAAGTCTGCTGAAGGCCGGTGTACTGGGCATGTCCCTGCTGGCAACCAGCGTCATGGCTGCGGTTTCCGCTGACGAGGCGGCCAAGCTCGGCAGCACCCTGACGCCGATGGGTGCGGAAAAAGCCGGTAACGCCGACGGCTCCATCACGGCCTGGCAACCGCTGTCGAAGACCGCTGGCAGCGTCGATGCCAAGGGGTTCCTGTCTGACCCGTATGGCAGCGAGAAGCCCAAATTCACCATCACCGCGCAGAACGTCGAGCAGTACAAGGACAAGCTTTCGCCTGGCCAGTACGCGATGTTCAAGCGCTACCCGGAGACCTACAAGATTCCGGTCTACCCGACCCATCGCGGCTCGACCGTGCCGGATGAAGTGTTTGCCGCGATCAAGCGCAACGCTACCAAGACCAATCTGGTGGCGGGCGGCAACGGCCTGGAGAACTTCGAGACGGCTATTCCGTTCCCGATTCCCAAGAGCGGCGTCGAAGTGATCTGGAACCATATCACCCGCTATCGCGGTGGCAGCGTGACGCGCCTGGTTACCCAGGTCACGCCGCAACCCAACGGCTCCTACAGCCCGGTATCGTTCTCGGACCAGTTTGTGTTCCGCGACAAGCTGAAAGATTACGATCCAGCCAACCCGGGCAACGTGCTGTTCTACTTCAAGCAGAAGGTCACCGCGCCTTCGCGCCTGGCGGGCACCGTGCTGCTGGTCCACGAAACCCTTGACCAGGTCAAGGAGCCGCGCAAGGCCTGGGTCTACAACGCCGGCCAACGCCGCGTGCGCCAGGCACCGCAGGTGTCCTACGATGGTCCGGGTACTGCGGCGGACGGGCTGCGTACATCCGATAACCTCGACATGTTCAACGGCGCTCCAGATCGCTACGACTGGAAGCTTGAAGGCAAGAAGGAGATGTACATCGCCTCCAACACCTACAGGCTCGATTCGCCAAGCCTGAAATACGCCGACATCGTCAAGCCCGGCCACATCAACCAGGACCTTAGCCGCTATGAGCTGCGCCGGGTCTGGCATGTGGTCGCGACCTTGAAGCCGGGCCAGCGGCATATCTATGCCAAGCGCGACTTTTATATCGATGAGGATACCTGGCAAGCCTCGGTGATCGACCAGTACGACGGTCGCAACCAGTTGTGGCGCGTGTCCGAAGCGCATGCTCAGGACTATTACAACAACCAGGTACCGTGGTACACCCTCGAGGCGATCTATGACCTGCAGTCGGGTCGCTACCTGGCCCTGGGTCTGAAAAACGAAGAAAAACGTGCCTATGACTTTGGCTTCACCGCCAGCAAGGCCGACTTCCAGCCAGCAGCGTTGCGCCAGGACGGTATTCGTTAATCAACGCAGCTAAAACTCCGCGTGACTCCCAGAACGCCCCGGCCCGCCGGGGCGTTTTGATTTCCGGTGCGCACTGATGGGTTGCCGTAAATCAGCTCTGTCGTTTTTTGTCGTAGTCTTTTACCGGATAAACACACCCATCATCTTCAAATAGGCTGCGATACCCGCTAGTCTCGCAACAACCTGCTGTGCTGATGTCTCCCTCATAACGAGCCGGCCATGACTGATCTGTCCCGTACGCATGGATACACCAGCCAGGCCCTTGGCCTGCTGGACGGGCGTTTTTTCCGGCCACCGTTGCCCGATGGCCACGTGCCCCGTGGGCGCTTGTGCCAGCGTCTGCATGCGGGGCTGTCTGGCAGGCTGTTGCTGATCAACGCGCCAGCCGGCTTCGGCAAAAGCTCACTGGCGATCGAGTTCTGCGAGTCCCTGCCTGATCACTGGCGCAGCCTGTGGCTGGGGTTGAGCCAAAGGGATGCCGACCCTGGGCGCTTCCTCGAGCGCCTGCTGGAAGGTTTGCAGCAGTACTGCCCGGCCTTGGGCGGGCAGGCCATGGGCCTGTTGAAGATGCGCCAGCGTCATCAGCCGTTCGCCTTCGAAGAGTGGCTCGACGGCCTGCTCGACGAGCTGGCGCTGTACCTGCAAGGCGATAGCCCGATCCTGCTGGTGCTTGACGACTACCATCTGGCGCAGGGGGCGGTGCTCGACCGGTGTTTGCAGTTCTTCCTCAATCACCTGCCAAACGGCCTGGTGCTGATGATTACCAGCCGCCAGCGCCCCGATTGGCACCTGGCCCGTCTGCGCCTGTCGCGCCAACTCAGCGAACTCAACGAGCAGGACCTGCGCCTTACTGCCGACGAAGCGCTGGCGGTGCTCGGCCGACAGCCCACCGGCTTGCGCGGGCAGGCACTGGACAACCTGATCCAGCGCAGCGATGGCTGGGTAGCGGGGCTGCGCTTCTGGCAGCTGGCAGCCAGCGAGTCGGGCGACGAACATGCCTTGCCGCAGGCATTGCATGGCGGCGAAGGGCTGATCCGTGACTATCTGCTCGAAGAAGTGATCGATATCCTGCCGGCCGACGTGCAGGCGTTTTTGTACGAAACCGCCTGCCAGGAGCGCTTCTGCGCAGAGCTGTGCGACGCCCTGCGCGCACGTCAGGACAGCGCCGGCATCCTGCGCTACCTGCAAGCGCATCAGGTGTTTCTGGTGCCGCTGGATGAACACGGCCATTGGTATCGCTACCATCATCTGTTCTCTGATTTGCTGCGCAGCCGCCAGCACAGCGCGCCGCTGGCTGATCTGCACCTGCGCGCCTGCCGCTGGTTTCAGGCCCAGGGCCTGCTTGACGAAGCGGTCGAGCAGGCCCTGCGCGCCGGCCATCTGGATGTGGCGGCGGACCTGGTGCAGAGCCTGTCCGAGGAGCAACTGCTGGCCGAGCAGAACGTCGGCATGCTCCTGCGCTGGAAGATGGACCTGCCCGACAGCCTGTTGATCAGCACGCCACGGCTGATCGTGCTGTACAGCTGGGCGTTGGGCCTGGCCTGCCAGTTGGACGCTGCCGAAGAACTGGCGGCGCACCTCAGCCGGTTTTTGCCGGCGCCCTCGGCCACCGCCCAGCGCTCGATGCTGGCGCAGTGGCTGGCGCTCAGTGGCGTGATCGCTCGCGGCCGCGGCGACCGTGAACGCACCTTGAGCTATTGCAGCGAAGCGCTGCAGAGCCTGCCCAACAAGCGCTACGGCCAACGTCTGGTGTGCCTGTCGACGCTGTCCAACCTGGCCATTGCCGACGCCGACTTCTGGCGCGCGCGTGGCTGGAACCGCGAAGCGCTGGAGTTGGCCCAGCGGGTCGGCAACCCGTTGTTCGAGGCACTCGCCCATTACGATCGGGCGCGGGTGCTGCACGCCCGTGGTGAAATCCGCCGGGCGCTGGATGAAGTCCGTCAGGGCTTGTTGCGCCTGCAGGATCTGTCAGCGCAGCGGCTGTACGCGGTGCGCGCCAGGCTGACCTTGTACGAGGGCCATTTGCTCGCGGCGCACCTGCAACCGGCCCAGGGCCGCGCGCGCTTGCGCGCGGGCCTCAGTGAGGCGCGCGCCTGTCGCGATATCAGCGTGCTGATCGGGCACTGCGTGATTGCCTCGCTGGACGGCCGCGAAGGGCAGTATGCCGAAGCCTTCGCCGAACTGGCCGAAGCCGAGCGCTTGATGCATATCTGGGACGTACCGCCAATTTTCTACCTGGCGATGATCACCCTGGTGAAGTGCGAGCTGTGGCTGGCCCAGGGCCGAACCGACCTGGCCGAATCATGGCTGCTGCGGCTCGCTCAGACCTATGGCGGCGAGCAGCCCGCTGCGGCGCCGGAGTTTCACCCATTACTGCCATTGCACATCGAACTGCAACAGGCGCTGCTGGAGCGCGTCCAGGGCCGTTCCGCGCAGGCTGTCGCGCGCCTGCAGAGGCTGGTCGAGCGCGGCCAGGCCAGTGGCGGTCAGTTGCTGGCGGCCAGCGCTTTGTGCCAGCTGATTGCCCTGCATCTGGCCGAGGGCCGCGAGCAGTCCGCTGCCAGCCTGTTGCCGCAAGCGCTACTGGCCGCCCAGGGTGGCGCCTTGCAAGCGTTTCAACGGTTGCTGGATGAACAGCCGCTGTGGCTGCGCGAGCAGCTGTCGACGCGCCCCGCCAGCAGCGTCCAGCTCGACCTGCTGGCGCGCCTGCCGCAGCCGCAGGTGGTTGCCAGTGGCACCGGCGAAGCCCTGAGCGGGCGGGAGTTGGCGGTGCTTGAGTTGATCGCCCAAGGCTGCTCGAACCAGCAGATCAGTGAGCGCCTGTTCATCTCGCTGCACACCGTCAAGACCCACGCCAGCCACATCAACAGCAAGCTTGGCGTGGAGCGCCGCACCCAGGCGGTAGCCAAGGCCAAGGCGCTAGGCCTGCTGCCCTGAGCCTGCGCTACGGCCTGCGAATTCGCCCTCAGCTTTCTCTACCTGCTGCCGATAAACAGGTCGGCGATACGCATCGCCTCGGGTCATTTTCCATCCTCTGCCATGACAGGTCGTGTTGATGCTGCAGTACGGGCAAAAAAGCTTTCTGATCGTCGACGACTTCACCGACTTTCGCACCTCGGCCCGCTCCATGCTCCGCGAGCTGGGCGCGCGCGATGTGGACACCGCTGACAGCGGCGAACAGGCGCTGCGCATGTGCGCGCAGAAACGCTATGACTTCATCCTGCAGGACTTTCACCTGGGCGATGGCAAGAAGAACGGTCAGCAGGTACTCGAGGACCTGATTCTCGACAAGTTGATCAGCCACGAGTGCGGGTTCCTCATGGTCACCGCCGAGAGCAGTCAGGCCATCGTTCTCAGCACCCTCGAGCACGAGCCGGATGCCTACCTGACCAAGCCGTTCAACCGTGTCGGTCTGGCCCAGCGCCTGGAAAAACTGCTGCAGCGCAAAACCCTGCTCAAGCCGATTCTGCAGGCACTTGATCGCGGTCGTCCGGCCGAAGTGATGGCCGCCTGTGCTGCCCTGTGCAAGCAGGACCCGCGCTTTGCCCCGCTGTGCCTGCGCTACCGCGCCGATGCCCTGCGCGATCTCGGCCGCTTCGAAGAGCTGGAGAAGTTTCTCTCGTCGATCCTCGCCAGCAGGCCGCAGCCGTGGGTCTACTCGATGCTCGGCAGCGTGCTGCACAAGCGCGGCCAGAACGATCAGGCCAAGGGCGTGTACGAGCAGGCGCTGAAAGCCTTCCCGATCATGCCGGGGCTGTATGACGGCATGGCCGATGTGCTGGTCGCCCAGGGCGATAACAAGCGTGCCCAGCACATGCTCGAGGAGGCCGTGCGCCTGTCGCCACTGGCGGTACGCCGGCAGGCCGCGCTGGGCAAGCTGGCGATGGGCAACGACGATTTCGAAAGCGCGTCCAAGGCCTTCCGTCATGCTGTCAGCCAGGGCCAGAGCTCGCGCTACAAGGACGCCGAAACCAACCTTGGCCTGGCTCAGGCGCTGATGAGCAAGAACGCAGGTTTTGGCCTCGACGCACGCACCCGGGTCGAGATCAACACCGTGCTCAGTGAGGTGGCCAAGGAGAACGGCGAGGACCAGGGCCTGCAAGTGCGTGCCCGGTTGATGAAGGCGGCCAGCCTGCAACAGGCCGGCGACCCTGAAACCGCCGCCAAGTTGACCGAGCAGGCCATGCAGCGGCTGGACAACATGGACCAGTTCTTCTCGGTCGACGCCGCCCTGACCGTGGCCAAGCAGCTCCAGCAACTGGGCCAGGAGGCAGCCGGCACCAGCATCCTCAAGGGTTGCGTGGAAACCTACGGCGATGACCCCAAGGTCATGCAGAGCGTCGCCAAGATGACCGACGACCCAACGGTGCTGGGCGCCGTGACCGAAGCGGTCGATCTCAACCGGCAAGGGGTACGCTGCTATCAGACCGGCCAGCTCGACGAGGCCTTGGGCATGTTCCGCCGAGCGCTGTCGCTACAGCCAAAAAATATCAGTATCGCCTTGAACACGGCTCAGGCCCTGTTGCGTATCGCCGGTGAGTCGCCTTCGCCCGAATACATGCTGGAGTGTCGCAGTTGCCTGCAAAGCGTGGCTGGCATCCCCGCCAGCGACAGCCGCTACGAGCGTTATCGAAAACTGCATATGCGGGTGTTTGGCGCATGAACCAGGAAAACCCGGGGCTGGATTTCTCGACAGTGATCGCCTCCACTGTCCACGACATGAAAAACTCACTGTCAGCGTTGATCCAGGCGCATAACCAATGGCTGGCGCGGCTGCCCGAAGCGCAGCGGCAAGGCACCGAGCAGGGCGTCATTGAGCACGAATTCGGCCACCTCAACGGCATGCTGGTGCAGATGCTCGGGCTGTACAAGCTGGGCGTCAATCAGCTGCCGATCTGCCCTGGCTACCACGAGCTGGAAGATTTCATCGAGGCGCAGTTGGCGGCGCATCAGGAGATCCTCGAGCACCGCGATATCCTCGCCACTTGGCGTATCGAAAGCGCCAGCCCGCTGGGCTTCTTCGACCGCGAGCTGGTGGCTTCGGTGATCTCCAACGTGCTCACCAACGCCATTCGCTACGCCGGCCACGCCTTGCTGATCGGTATTGAAGAAGACGGCGAGCAGTTGATCATCAGCGTCAACGACGACGGCCCGGGTTATCCCGAGCGCATGCTCGAGCGGCAGCAGGATTACATTCAGGGCCTCGACGCCAGCACCGGCAGCACTGGCCTGGGCCTGTACTTCGCGGCACGGATTGCGGCCCTGCATGAGCGCAATGGCGTTACCGGCCGAATCGAAATCAGCAACGGTGGCGCCCTCGGTGGCGGTTTGTTCAGGCTCTATCTGCCCTGAGTCGAGGTATCATGCTCAGCATTCTTCAGCTGAGCAAAACCCCCATGACCAGCGCCGCCCCAAGCCTTATCCGCGAAACCTTCCCGGTCGGGCCGTTGCAGTGTAACTGCACCCTGATCGGTGATCCGCTGAGCAAGAAAGCCATCGTCGTCGACCCGGGCGGTGATCCAGAGAAGATCGTCGCCCGCTTGCAGGCCCACGGCCTGACGCTGGTCAGCATTATCCACACCCATGCCCACCTTGATCACTTTCTCGCCTCTGGCCGGCTCAAGGAGCTGACCGGCGCGACCTTGCACCTGCACAAGGACGACCAGCCGCTGTGGGACAACCTGGAGATGCAGTGCCAGATGTTCGGCGTGCCATATACCCCCGCGCCACCACCGGATCGCTGGCTCGCCGATGAAGAGGAGCTGGCCTGCGGCTGTGGCGTCGCGCTGCACACGCCTGGGCATAGCCCGGGCTCGATGAGCTTCTGGTTTGCCGATGCCAAGCTGCTGATTGCCGGCGACACCTTGTTCCGCCGCGGGATTGGCCGCACCGATTTGTGGGGTGGCGACCAGCGCACTATCGTGCGTTCGATCAAGGACCGTTTATACCGGCTGGATGAAGACGCGGTGGTGGTGGCCGGGCATGGCCCAGATACGCGCCTGGGCGATGAGATGCGCGAGAATCCGTTCGTACGCGCTTGAATATTCATGGAATTATTCAGCCCAGCAATGATCAAAACCCAGCATGGGTCAACGTACGATCACTGCACACTTGAATTTCTGTAGGAGCTTTCCATGATGCGTCGTCTGATTATCGTCGCTACTGCCGCTGCCCTGATGGCAGGTTGTGCTGGCCAGAACCCTTATGACAACCAAGGCCAGGGTTCTGGCGGCATGAGCAAGACTGCCAAGTACGGTGGCCTGGGTGCTCTGGCCGGTGCTGTAGCCGGCGCTGCGATCGACCACAACAACCGCGGCAAGGGCGCGCTGATCGGCGCGGCTGCGGTAGGTGCTGCCGCTGCCGGTTACGGTTACTACGCCGACAAGCAGGAAGCTGCGCTGCGCGAGAGCATGGCCAACACCGGCGTCGAAGTGCAGCGTGAAGGTGACCAGATCAAGCTGATCATGCCAGGCAACATCACCTTTGCCACCGACTCGGCGAACATCTCGCCAAGCTTCTACACCCCGCTGAACAACCTGGCGGGCTCGTTCAAGCAGTTCAACCAGAACACCATTGAAGTGGTCGGGTTCACCGACAGCACCGGTAGCCGCCAGCACAACATGGACCTGTCGCAACGTCGCGCGCAGGCGGTCAGCACTTATCTGACCTCGCAGGGCGTGGATGCTTCGCGGGTGTCGGTACGTGGCCTTGGCCCGGATCAGCCGATTGCGAGCAACGCCGATGCCAACGGGCGTGCGCAGAATCGCCGGGTTGAAGTCAACCTGAAGCCGATTCCTGGGCAGCAGTATCAGCAGTAATCTGCGTTTGCGTTGAGATTTTTGGGCTGCAAAGCAGCCCCAAGATCCACTCAAATATTCCTGCTGGCCTGAATCGCCGTCAGCGCAATGGTATGCACAATGTCATCCACCTGCGCCCCGCGCGGCAGGTCGTTCACAGGTTTACGCAAACCCTGCAGCATCGGCCCCAGGCTGACCCCGTCAGTGCTGCGCTGCACCGCCTTGTGGGTGGTATTGCCAGTATTCAGGTCAGGGAACACGAACACCGTCGCGCGCCCAGCCACCGGGCTTTGCGGTGCGAGTTGGCGGGCGATCTCCGGGTTGGCGGCAGCGTCATACTGCAACGGCCCATCGATCACCAGACGTTGTTCGGCCTGCTGCGCCAGACGCGTTGCCTCACGCACCTTGTCGACTTCCTCGTCACTGGCCGAATCACTCGAATAGCTGATCATCGCCACCCGCGGCGCAATGCCGAAGGCCTCGGCTGACTGCGCGCTCTGCTGGGCGATCTCGGCCAGCTCGGCGGCGCTTGGGTGCGGGTTCATCACGCAGTCGCCGTACACCAGCACCTGTTCCGGAAACAGCATGAAGAACACCGACGACACCAGGCTGCTGCCCGGCGCGGTCTTGATCAGCTGCAGGGCCGGGCGAATGGTGTTGGCGGTCGAATGCACCAGGCCAGAGACCAAACCGTCGACTTCATCCAGCGCCAGCATCATGGTACCGATCACCACCGGGTCTTCCAGCTGCTGTTCGGCCATCGGCGCATTGAGGTTCTTGCTCTTGCGCAGATTGACCATCGGCTCGACGTAACGCCCACGGATCAAATCAGGGTCGAGAATTTCCAGATCCGGCGGCAGGGTAATGCCCTGCGCGCGCGCGACCGCCTGGACTTCTTCGGGCTTGGCCAGCAGCACGCAGCGGGCAATCCCACGCGCCTGGCAAATCGCGGCCGCTTGTACCAGCAGCGGCTCGGCGCCCTCGGGCAGGACGATGCGCTTGTTGGCCTGCTGGGCGCGCTGGATCAGCTGATAGCGGAACACCGCCGGCGACAGGCGCAGTTCACGCGGCGTGCCGCAGCGCTGGTGCAGCCAGGCGGCATCGAGTTGGCCGGCGACAAAGTCGGTGATGAATTCCGCGCGCTCGCGGTCGTCGACCGGGATCTCGCGGTTGAGCGAGTTGAGCCGGTTGGCGGTGTCGTAGGAGCCGGTGCTCACCGACAGGATCGGCAGGCCGGCCTGCAGTGCGCCTCGGCACAATTCGAGAATGCGCGGGTCAGGCTTGCTGTCGCTGGTCAGCAACAGGCCCGCCAGCGGCACGCCGTTGATTGCCGCCAGACTTACGGCAAGGATGATGTCGTCGCGATCGCCAGGGGTCACCACCAGCGTGCCGGGCTTGAGCAGCGGCACTGTGTTGGCCACGGTGCGGGCGCAGATGATGATGGTGTTCATCCGCCGTTGCTCGTAGTCACCGGCGTTCACTACCTGAGCGCCGAGCAGATCGGCCACATCGCGGGTGCGTGGCGCGTTCAGCTCGGGTTGATAGGGGATGCAGCCGAGCAGGCGGAAGTCATTGCCGCGCAGCAGCGGCGAATGCTCACGCAGGCGGCTGGCGAACTCGCTCATGCTCTCTTCGGTGCGGACCTTGTTGAGGATCACCCCAAGTACCTTTGGATCACGCGGGCCGCCGAACAACTGCGCCTGCAGCTCGACACGGCCAGACAGTTCGCTGAGCACTTCGTTTTCCGGCGCCGACACCAGAATCACCTCGGCATCCAGGCTTTTCGCCAGATGCAGGTTGACCCGCGCCGCGTAGCTGGCATGCCGGGTCGGCACCATGCCCTCGACCACCACCACGTCCTTGCCGACGCAGGCCTGTTGGTACAGGCGAATGATTTCTTCAAGCAGTTCGTCGAGCTGGCCGTCGCCGAGCATCCGCTCGACCTGGCCCAGGCTCAGCGGCGTCGGCGGCTTCAGGCCGTGGGTGCGCGCCATCAGCTCGGTCGAGCGCTCCGGGCCGGTGTCACCCGGATGGGGCTGGGCAATGGGCTTGAAGAAGCCGACCTTGAGGCCGCCGCGCTCGAGCGCGCGGACCAGGCCGAGGCTGATGGAGGTCAGGCCGACACCGAAGTCGGTCGGTGCGATGAAAAATGTCTGCATGCGTGCTTCTCGAAATAAGCGGTGCAAAGAACCAATCGCCAAGGGTATCGCTAATCGGCGCCTTGTGCGCACCATCCACACGCGAATGTCTGGCCGATGCGCTGTTCGCGCTCGGCGGCCTCGAGCACCCAGGGGCGTGCTTGCCAGGGTGGTTGATGGCGCAGGTGCTGGGTATGCCCGCACGTCAGCTCGACCACCCAGTGGCCCTGATCATCCTGATGAAAACCGCTGACCCGACTGACGGGGCGGGCATCGCCTGCAGTGCGTTCGCAATCGGGCGATGCGTTGGTTACACTTGTCCGCTCTACATTCTTTTGCAAAAGGTCTCGCCCCCATGCCGATCGCCGCCAACAAGGCCGTCTCCATCGACTATACCCTGACCAACGACGCCGGGGAGGTGATTGACAGCTCCTCTGGCGGCGCGCCGCTGGTTTACCTGCACGGTTCCGGCAACATCATCCCAGGCTTGGAAAAAGCCCTGGAAGGTAAAGACGTCGGCGAAGAACTGAACGTTACCATCGAGCCGGAAGACGCCTACGGCGAATACCTGGCCGAGCTGGTCAGCACGCTCAACCGCAGCATGTTCGAAGGTGTCGACGTGCTCGAAGTCGGCATGCAGTTCCACGCTTCGGCGCCGGACGGCCAGATGCAGATCGTCACCATCCGTGACCTGGACGGCGACGACGTAACTGTCGACGGCAACCACCCACTGGCCGGTCAGCGCCTGACCTTCCAGGTCAAGGTCGTTGCGGTCCGTGATGCCAGCGAAGAAGAAGTTGCCCATGGCCACGTCCATGGCGAAGGCGGCCATCAGCACTGATATCTGCGCTAAGCTCAGACAGCCGCCAGGCGCTCGGGCAAGCCGTACTTGCCCTCCATGGGAGGGTTGACGGTTGGCCCGCGCGCCTTTTTAGTGGGCGCCGTTTGCTCCAGCGACAATCAAAACGCAGGAAAGGGGAGTCATCATGAGTGCATTTCACGAGCTGACGTTGCATGCGTTGGACGGCGAGGATCTGCCCCTTGCGCCGTTCAAGGGCCAGGTGGTGCTGGTGGTTAATGTGGCCTCCAAGTGTGGCCTGACCCCGCAGTACGCCTCGCTTGAATCGCTGCACCAGCTGTACAAGGCCAAGGGCTTCAGCGTGCTCGGCTTGCCGTGCAACCAGTTCGCCGGCCAGGAGCCGGGCAGCGAGCGTGAAATTCAGGAATTCTGCAGCCTCAACTACGGGGTGAGTTTTCCGCTGAGCAGCAAGCTTGAAGTCAATGGTCCTCAGCGCCACTCGCTGTATCGGCTGCTGGCGGGCGAGGGTGCCGAGTATCCGGGCGATATCAGCTGGAATTTCGAAAAGTTTCTGGTGGGCAAGGACGGCCGCGTGCTGGCTCGCTTCGCCCCGCGCACTGCACCGGATGACCCTGCACTGGTGCAGGCGATCGAAAAAGCCTTGGCTTAACGGCGCTGTTGCGAGCGGCCGGGGCTGGCTAACCGGCCCAGCGCGGGCAACGGCAGCGGCGCTCTGGCGCTGGTTGCGTCGCAGGCCTGCTGCCAGGCATCGCACAAATACCCTTCGAACTGCTCGATGATGGCTGGCCAACCTTGACGGCTGGCATGCTGTCGCGCATTCAGGCGAACCCGGCGCAGGGTTTCGCTTTCCTCCAGTAACCAGCACGCTGCATCGATGAACCCGATCTGATCCCCGGGCATAGCCACGGCCCCGCTGTGCCCATGACGCACGTGCTGAGCCGCTGCGGCTTGATCATACGCGACCACGGCCAGGCCTGAGGCCATGGCCTCGAGGACGACGTTGCCAAACGTCTCGGTCAGGCTTGGGAACAGGAACACATCGCCGCTGGCGTAGTGCTCGGCAAGGTGTTGACCACGCTGCGCGCCGCAGAACACCGCGTCTGGCAGTTGCTGCTCAAGGCTGGCCCGCTGTGGGCCGTCGCCGACCATGATCAGGCGCAGGCGCCGTTGTGGATAACGCTGCTGGAGGGCTTGCAGGCACGGCTTGAGCAGGTTCAGGTTTTTTTCCGCAGCCAGCCGGCCGACATACATTATCGCCAGGTCTTGCTCGGCCAAGCCCCATGCTTCACGCAGCCTCTGGCTGCGGCGGGCGGGATTGAACAGGCAGGCATCGACTCCGCGTGCGAGCAAGGCCAGTTGGGTAAAACCGCGTCGTTCGAGATCCACCCGTTGGCTGATGCTTGGCACCAGCGTTACCGCGCTGCGCCGGTGGAACCAGCGCAGGTAGTGGGTCAGCAGCCGGGCCAGCAGGCCAAGCCCGTACTGGCCTGCATACTGCGGGAAATTGGTGTGAAAGCCGCTGACCACGGCAATCTTCAAACGGCGTGCGGCGCGCAGCGCACTCAGCCCCAACGGGCCCTCGGTGGCGATATAGATCACATCTGGCCGCTGCCTGCGCCAGCGCCGCAGCAGCTTGTGCAGGGAAATACCGCCCCACTGCAGGTCGGGGTAACCCGGCAGCGGCCAGCCTTTGCACAGCAGCAGGTCAGCATCGTCAAGGCGCAGTGGATCGTGGGCCTGGCGCGGGCGCACCAGCTCAACGCTGTGGCCGCGCTCGCGCAGACCATCACTGAACCGGCCGAGGGTATTGGCCACGCCATTGACTTCAGGGGCAAATGTCTCACTGACAAAGGTGATGCGCAGGCTTGGAGTGTTCATGACAGAAGTTTCCGCCTGCCCGATTGCGTTCCCATGACCACTTTATGACCGGCAAGTGACGTCTGGTTGCGCAATGCCTAGTGCGCTGAATATTTCCCCGCAGGCCGCTCAAGAACGCTCATATACCTGCCGATGCAGATGGATTCGGATGGCCGGTGCGCTCCAGGAGTGCGGTAATGTTCACCAGCAAGCTCAAGAAAGAAAATCAGCAACTGCGCGAGGACTTGATGTCCATGGAGCAGGTCAAGGACAGCCTCGACAGCGAAATGCTGGTGCTGCAGCTCGATCCGCAGGGGCGCATCGAAACGGTCAACGCCAACTTTGAGCGTGAAATGTTCTATCGCGCTGACCAGTTGCTCGGCCGCAGCCTTGAAGAGATCGTTCCGGCGCACGTCAAGAAACTCGATTTCTATGAGCGCATGAAAGCCGCCATCAGCACCGGCGCCCACCTCAATGGCGCTTTCCGCCTACTGCGTGGCAATGGCGAAGAGGCGTGGCTGCGCTCGATACTGCAGCCGGTGCGCGATTTCGAGGGCCGCATCAAGTACTTCACGCTGCACTCCAGCGACCTGACCCGGACCATTGCCAGTTCGCGTGAGCACGAGAGCCTGATCAATGCACTGATGCGCTCCACGGCTGTCATCGAATTCAGCCTCGATGGCCATGTACTGACCGCCAACGAGCGCTTCCTGCAGACCATGGGCTATCGCCTGGAGCAGGTCAAAGGCAAGCATCACCGCCTGTTCTGCGAGCCTGAAGAAGCCAACTCAGCCGGTTACCAGGTGTTCTGGGACAAGCTGCGCCGTGGCGAGTTTGTCGCTGACCGGTTCAAGCGGGTAGATGCCAATGGCCGCGTGGTGTGGCTGGAAGCGTCCTACAACCCAATCATCGACGCCCACGACGTGCTCTACAAAGTGGTCAAGTTCGCCACAGTGATTACCGACCAGGTCAACCAGGAGCAGGCTGTCGCTCAGGCAGCCGATATCGCCTACAGCACCTCGCTTGGTACCGATGCCAGCGCTTGCAAGGCCAATGATGTGGTGACTCAGACCGTCAGCGTGATGCGCGGCCTGGAAGCCTCTATGCAGCAGGCTGCCGAAGGTATTCAGGCGCTGGATACCCAGTCACGGGTGATTGGCTCGATTATCAAGACCATCAGCGATATCGCCGGGCAGACCAACCTGCTGGCGCTCAACGCCGCCATCGAAGCGGCCCGCGCCGGTGAGCAGGGTAGGGGCTTTGCTGTGGTCGCCGATGAAGTACGCCAGTTGGCTTCGCGCACCAGCACCGCCACCGAAGAGATCGCCCGGGTCGTGCAGCAGAACGAGCAGTTGGCGTTGGCCGCGGTGGCTATCATCGACACCAGCAAGCGCCAGGCCGAGCAGGGCCTGAGCCTGGCCGGCGAGACTGGCGCGGTGATAACCGAGATTCAGGATGGCGCCAAGCGCGTGGTCGAAGTGGTGGGGCAGTTTTCCAGCCAGTTGGGTTCTTGAGCCTTGCTCTGGGGCCGTGCACCGGCCCCAGAGCCGATCAACTGCGCTCGCGCACCCAGAACAACGTCGCCCCGGCCACCGCTGCCGGCATCATTACGATGTTGACGAATGGGATCATCAGCGCCAGGTAGGTGATGCCGCCAAAGCCCATGCTCTGCCAGCGCTTCTGGCGCAGCCAGGCGAGCATGTCCTGCCAGCTCATCTTGTTGTTGTCGGCCGGATAGTCGATGTACTGGATGGCCATCATCCACACGCCGAAAATCAGCCACAGTGGTGCGGCAATGACGTTCACCACCGGAATGAACGAGAGAATGAACAGCGCCAGTGCGCGCGGCAAGAAGTAGCCCAGCTTGCGCATTTCGCGGCTCAAGGTGCGCGGCACCATGGCGATCAGCTCGCCCCAGCTGAACGGCGGGAAGGTGTCCTGGCCGCGCACCACCACTTCGACCTTTTCTGCCAGAAAGCCGTTAAACGGCGCCGCGACAATGTTGGCCACAAGAGTGAAGGTGAAGAACACCATCAGCACCACCAGCGCCACGAACAGCGGCCAGATGATGTAGGTGAGAAAGCTCAGCCACTCCGGCAGAGTTGGCATCAGCGTGTCGACCCACAGGCTGAACTGATGCGCGGCCAGGTACACCAGGCCACCGAACAGCAGCAGATTAATCGCCAGCGGCAGCAGCACGAACAGGCGCAGGCCGGGGGTCAGGATCAGCTTGAGGCCTTCACGCAGGTATTGCGGGCCGGATAGAACAGGGGCTTGCATGGAGACGCTCCGCAGAAGGTAAACGCGCTGACCTTACCGAGTTTGCTGGCATGACGGAAGCCGGCTGAGCAGCGCGCAACCGGCTGTAACAAAACCTCGCGGGACCTCTCTATCGATTTTGCTGGTGGATAGAGCGTGTCTATAAGGTGGATTGTCTGAGGATATTTCCTTAATCTCTGCGACCTCGCTACAGTGCGCTCAACTTTAAAGGTTTCGGACTTGCGCGTTATAGCCTTCCCCAAGTGCTGCGTAGGTCCATTTTATTTCCAGCCGCCGCCGGCGCTTTGCAGCCGAACCCGTGCGGCCCGCTCGACAGGAGTTCGACATGTCTGAAGTACGTCATTCGCGGGTGATCATTCTCGGTTCCGGCCCTGCCGGCTACAGCGCTGCGGTCTACGCTGCGCGTGCCAACCTCAAGCCGCTGTTGATTACCGGCATGCAGGCCGGTGGCCAGCTGACCACCACCACCGAAGTCGACAACTGGCCGGGCGACCCCCATGGCCTGACCGGCCCAGCGCTGATGCAGCGTATGCAAGAGCACGCCGAGCGCTTCGAGACCGAGATCGTCTTCGACCACATCAACGCGGTTGACCTGGCCAACAAGCCGTTCACCCTGCAGGGCGACAGCGGCACCTACACCTGCGACGCGCTGATCGTCGCCACCGGTGCCAGTGCGCGTTACCTGGGCCTGCCGTCGGAAGAAGCGTTCATGGGCAAGGGCGTGTCTGCCTGCGCAACCTGCGACGGCTTCTTCTACCGCAACAAGCCGGTAGCGGTCGTCGGCGGCGGCAACACTGCCGTTGAAGAGGCGCTGTACCTGGCCAACATCGCCAGCAAGGTGACCCTGGTGCATCGCCGCGAAACCTTCCGCGCCGAGAAGATCCTGGTCGACAAGCTCAACGCGCGGGTTGCCGAGGGCAAGATCGAGCTCAAGCTCAACGCCACCCTCGACGAAGTGCTGGGCGACAACATGGGCGTGACCGGTGCGCGCCTGAAAAACAACGACGGCAGCAGCGACGAGATCACCGTTGACGGCGTGTTCATCGCGATCGGTCACACCCCGAACACATCGCTGTTTGAAGGCCAGCTGACCTTGAAGGACGGCTACCTGGTAGTCAGCGGCAGCCGTGAAGGCAACGCCACTGCAACCAACGTCGAAGGCGTGTTCGCCGCCGGCGACGTGGCCGACCACGTTTACCGTCAGGCGATCACCTCGGCGGGTGCTGGCTGCATGGCTGCACTGGACGTCGAGCGGTACCTGGACGGCCTGGCCAACGCTTCGTTCTAAGCCGCCAGCGTCAAAACGCGGGGCAATGGGCACGGTTCGCAACCGGCGCCCATTGCCCCGCGTTGCGTTTACAGGCTCAAGCGCATCGACAGGTCGACCGCTTTGACGTCCTTGGTCATTGCGCCGATCGAGATGTAGTCGACCCCGGTCTCGGCGATCACCCGCAGGGTGCTTTCATTGACACCGCCGCTGGCCTCGAGCTTGGCCTTGCCGGCATTGATCCGCACCGCTTCGCGCATTTCATCCAGGCTCAGCTCGTCAAGCATGACGATATCGGCCCCGGCCGCCAGCGCCTGGCGCAGCTCATCCAGACTCTCCACTTCGATCTCGACCGGCTTGCCTGGCGCGATGCGGTGCGCTGCAGCTACTGCTTCGGCAACGCCACCGCTGGCGGCGATGTGGTTTTCCTTGATCAGGAACGCGTCATACAGGCCGATGCGGTGGTTGTGGCAGCCGCCACAGGTCACCGCGTACTTCTGCGCCAGGCGCAGGCCGGGTAGGGTCTTGCGGGTATCGAGCAAGCGCACCTGGGTGCCTTCGACCAGGTCCGCAAGGAACCGCGCCCGGGTGGCCACGCCTGACAGCAGCTGGAGGAAGTTAAGCGCTGAACGTTCGCCGGTCAGCAGCGAGCGCGCTGGGCCTTCGAGATGAAACAGCGGCTGGTTGGCCTTGGCCAGGTCGCCATCGACCACTTGCCAGTGCACCGCGACCCGCGGATCGAGCTGGCGAAACACCGCATCGACCCAGGCACTGCCGGCCACCACGCAGTCTTCGCGGGTGATGATGGTGGCCTTGGCCAGGCGCTCGGCCGGGATCAGTTGTGCGGTGATATCGCCATTGCCGACGTCCTCGAGCAACGCGCGGCGCACGTTGGCTTCGATTTCGGCAGTCAGGTCGGCGAGGCGTAGGTTCGGCATGGTCGGCTCCACAAGCTAGATGCCGGCGATTATAGGGCAGGGGGGCGGTGTGTACAGTCATGCCGCTGGTGACCTTTGGTCAGAACAGGGGAGCATTTCGTCTGATTAGTGGTCTTTTCACCGGGACACGCACTACGTGCTGGCAGCTGTAAGACTTTTTGTCGATAATAGCGTCCAGTATTTGGCGTCATGGCTTTGACGATTTCCTGCAAGGAGTTAGGGATGCATACAGAAGGCAAGGTGGTGCCCTTGGTGGCGGCCGCCGACAGAGGTGCGCGCGTGCCCTCGCTGAGCCTTCCGATCGTGCTCCTGCAGGTGCGGGACAAGGCTGTCCTGCAATTGCGCCAAGGCCTGCAGGCGTTGTTCGACAATGCTGACGACAGGCTGTTCGAGATGGCCGACCGGGCCGGTGAGCGGGTCGATCAGAACCTCTACTTCGAAGCGATGCGCGACCTGCGGCTGAAGCGCAAGAGTATCGAGCGGGAGTTTCTCGATGCGTTCTATGACGCCTTCGCCCGTATCGGCCAGGCCGAACGCGTACCTTATCTGGCGATTACCGAATCGCTGCGCAACGCTGCTCAACCGGAGCGGGCGGCGGCCATTGAGGGCATGCTGGCGCGGGTGTTGTCGCGTGATGGCTTTGCCCTTGATCAGCTGGGCTTGCGCTTCCAGGCGCTGCTGGAGATGCCCCTTGAACTGCGCCGCAATCCATTGGGCCCGGAGTGCCTGTGCGGGTTCTTTCTGGATGCCGGGCGCAGCCTGGGAGTTGGCCCGCAGGTCAAGCTGATCCTGCTCAAGCTGTTCGAACGTTATGTGCTGCGTGATCTTGATCTGCTGTACGGCGAAGCCAATCAACTGCTCGCTGCAGCCGGCATCCTGCCCGAACTGATGCCCGCGCCGCGGCGCCGCGCCGAAGACCGGCCGCTGACCCACCTGCACAGCGCTGACTGTCACGCCCAGGCCGATCCGGCCGACGGCGACAGTACTGGCCAGGACTTCTTCGCCAGCCTGCAACCGCTGCTGGCGCCTGCTCGCGGGCGTTTCGCGCCGCGCCTGCAGAGTGTGGCAACTGCCGAGCCAATCAATACCGCCGATCTGCTGCGGCTGCTGTCGCATTTGCAGCACTACGTGCCCGGCGTGGCTGATGCCGACGACTTCAACCTGAGCCAGCAGCTGGAACAGTTGCTGCTGCGGGTCGGCGTACGCAGCGGCAGCCGCCGGCGGATCGGCAACTACGACGAAGATGTGATCAACCTGGTCGGCTTGCTCTTCGACTTTATCCAGACTGACGACAACCTGCCGAGCAACCTGCGCGAACTGCTCGCGCGTCTGCATATTCCGCTGCTGAAAGTGGCCATGCTCGACAGGGGCCTGTTCAGCCGCGCCAACCACCCGGCGCGGCGCTTGCTCGACGAGATTGCCGCCGCGGCGCTGGGCTGGGAGGCTGACGAACAGGTCTCGCGTGGCGGGCCGCAGCAGCGAGTCGAGCGCATCGTCCAGCGTTTGCTCAACGATTACGCTGAAGATCCGCAGTTGTTCGCCGAGCTGCTCGAGGATTTTCTCGCCTTCAATCAGGATGAGCGCCGTCGCAACGAACTGCTCGAGCAGCGCACCCGCGATGCCGAGGAGGGTCGGGCGCGCACCGTGCAGGCGCGACGGCGCGTGCAGCAGGAACTGAACCTGCGCCTGCACGGGCGGGTGCTGCCGCAGACGCTGGTGCAGATGCTGGTGCAGTCCTGGAGCCAGGTGCTGTTGCTGGCATGGCTCAAGCATGGCGAAGCCTCACCGGCCTGGCGCCAGGGCCTGGCGACCATGGACAGCTTGCTTGCCAGCATCAGTGCGCATCGCAGTGCCGAGGCCTGTGCGCAGTTGCTCGAACAGGTGCCGGGGCTGCTCAAGGCGTTGCGTGATGGGTTGGCCAGTGTCGCCCAGGACTCGACCGCGGCTCGGGAGTTCTTCGCCGAGCTTGAGCAGTTGCACCTGCGGGCGTGTGGTGGTGTGAGCCAACTTGATCAAGGGGCGCTGATCAGTGAGGTGTTGGTGGCTGATGAGATTGTTCTCGCCGTCGCTGACGAGACTACCTGTGATGCGCCTTTTGACGACAGCAGCGAATATGCTCGGCAAGTTCGCCAGTTGCGTGTTGGTAGCTGGTTGGAAGTGCTTGAAGAAGCCGGCCCGCTGCGCTGCAAGCTGGTGGTCAGGATCGATAGCTGCGATCGGTTGGTGTTTACCAGTCGGACCGGGATCAAGGTGCGTGAATGGAGTCGCGGTGGGTTGGCGTTGGCGCTGGCCAATGGGGATGTGCGGGTGCTTGATGATGGGCCTCTGTTTGAACGTGCGCTTGATGCGGCGTTGCAGCAGTTGCGTGGGTCGCTGACGCACAGTCATTGAGCAAGGCCGCACAGCGGCCCTGGCTATCTTGAGTGCCGGTTTCATGGCTGGCTCATTCATCGGATTAAAGCCCCCTCGGATGCGCAAGACGAAACAAATTGGCTAGATAACCGAATCACCCTGCCGGACCACTAGGGCATACTGAACGCCCCTGGTTGATGATATTCAGGATCTGCCCGATGCAACTGGACCCCGCGACCGGCTGGTTTGCCGGCGTCACTCACTGCCCTTCGCCAAACTTCAACGAACGCCCTGCGGGCGAGGCTATCTCGTTGCTGGTGATCCACAACATCAGCCTGCCTCCGGCGTGCTTCGGCACCGGCAAGGTGCAGCAGTTCTTCCAGAACCAGCTCGACCCGACCGAGCATCCTTATTTTCAAGACATCTGCCATCTGACCGTCTCTGCTCACCTGTTCGTCGAGCGTGACGGTGGCGTTACCCAGTTCGTCTCGTTGCTTGACCGTGCCTGGCATGCTGGCGTGTCGCGCTTCGATGGGCGGGAAGGCTGCAATGACTTTTCCATTGGCATCGAACTGGAAGGCACCGAAGAAATGCCTTACAGCGATGCACAGTACGCGACCCTGGCGCGCCTTACGCAACAGATATGTGCGGCCTGGCCGGCGATCGATGTGCAGCGCATTCGCGGCCATGACGAGATCGCCCCGGGGCGCAAGACCGACCCCGGCGCCGCCTTTGACTGGCCGCGTTATCGCGCCGACTTGCTGAACAATGAGGGACAACCATGAGTTTTCTGGTGTTGGTGCTGGTGCTGTGGGTCGAGAAGTTTTCGGCGCTGCGTCAGCGGTTGCAACGTGACGGCTTTTTTCTAGGCGAGCTGGCCCGGCTTGAGCGCAGTGGCAAACAACAGCCCTGGTGGCAGTTGGCGGTTCTGGTACTGGCGCCGGTCGCGCTGCTTGTTTTGCTGCTGCATGTGCTCGAGCCGGTGGCGTACGGCCTGCTGGCATTGCCGGTGCACTTGCTGGTGTTGATCTACAGTCTAGGCCGCGGTGATGCCAAGGCGGCGTTGGGGCCATTGCGCGATGCCTGGCACCGGGGGGATGAGCAGGCGGCGCTGCATGTCGCTGAGCGTGACCTGGGCATGCAGGCCGATGATGCGCCGAGTTTGCTGGTGAAGGTGCAGGGGTATCTGTTGTGGCACGCCTACCAGAGTTTTTTTGCGGTGATCTTCTGGTACTTCCTGCTCGGGCCTGGCGCGGCATTGGCCTATCGGCTGCTGGTGCTGTGCAGCGAGTACAGCGGACAGCCCGCGCTTAAAGCCAGGGCCGAGCAGCTGCGGCATGTCATGGATTGGCTGCCAGTGCGGGTGCTGACCCTGAGCTTTGCCCTGGTCGGCAACTTTGTCGCGGTGATGCGGGTAATGCTGCACGAGTTGCTCAATTGGCGTATCAGCGCTGCGCTGCTGGTAACCCGGGTTGGGCGTGCCGCTGACGACATCCCCGAACAGGAAGACAGCCAGTTGGGCCTGGCCCGTCTGGACAGCTTGTGGGAGTTGCTGTTGCGCTCGGCAGTGCTCTGGTATGCAGCGTTCGCCCTGTGGACGGTGTTGCTGTAAGCGCTGCGCTACCAGCCAAACAGCTCACAGGCTGTGCGGCTGGACGCGGCCGCCAGCTGCTCCGGCGCGACGCCCATCAACTCGGCCAGCACCTGAGCGATCTGCGGTAAGTGCTCGGGGCTGTTACGCAGGCCTGGGTACATTGCCGGCGCCATGTCCGGCGCATCTGTCTCCAGCACCACGCTTTCCAGCGGTAAGCGTGCCACGGTCTTGCGCAGGCGTAGCGCTTGCGGCCAGGTCGCCGCGCCGCCCAAGCCCAGCTTGAAGCCGAGCTTGATGTATTCGCGGGCCTCTTCGAAGCTGCCGGCAAAGGCGTGGATGATGCCAGCCCGTTGCAAGCGATAACGCTTGAGCGTGGCGATCACCTGGGCATGGCTGCGGCGTACGTGCAGCAGCGCCGGTAGGTCGAAGTCGCAGGCGAGCTGCAATTGCGCTTCAAACAAAGCCTGTTGTTCGGCAGGGTCGAGCTCCGGCAGGTAGTAGTCCAGGCCGATCTCGCCCACCGCACATAGGCGCGGGTCGCCGCGCAGGCGCTCGAACCAGTTGCGCAGTTCCAGCAGATGTTCAGGCCGATGCTGGGCCAGAAACACCGGATGCAGACCGAGCGCGGCATACACACGCGGGTCGCTGCAAGCCAGTTGCCAGACCCGCTGCAGGTTATCTGCCGTCACTCCCAGTACCACCACCCGTTCCACGCCGCTCGCTGCGGCATTACCCAAAACATGCTCGCGGTCGGCGTCGAACTCTGGGAAGTCCAGATGGCTGTGGGTATCGATCAGGCGCATGGTCAGGTCGGCTGAATACGTTGCTTGAAGGTTCGCGGTACCGCGTGCACACCCGGCTGGTAGCGCTTCTGTTCGATGGCCGCCAGGGCCAGCTCCAGCGCGGCGGCGGCGATGAGCCCGTGCTGCTGGGCCATGGCATTGACTGGCAGCGGCAGGAAGTCGAGCAATTGGTTGTCACCAAAGGTGCCCAACTGCAGCTGGCGTGATTCGGCCGGGCGGGCCTGGAGGGCGTCGAACACCCCTTGCAGCAGTACATAGGAGGTGGTCACCAGCGCATCCGGCAAGCCGCCATGCTCGGCAATCAATTGCTCCATCAAGCGCTGGCCGCACTCGCGGCTGAACGCTTCGCCCTGATAGCGGCGGATCTCCCCGGTGAACTGCTGCAGGGCTTGATCGAAGCCGCCGGCCCGGGCCTGGCTGACCGACAGTTCTGGGCGTGCACCGATCAGGGCAATGCTGCGCGGGGCGGTTGCCAGCAGACTGCGGGCGAGTTGCTGGCTGGCATCGCGATCGTCGCTGATGACCGAGCAGAAGTGCGTAGGGTCAAGGCCACGGTCGATGGCAATTACCGGCAGGCCTTTGTCTTGCAGGGCGCGGTAGCTATCGTCCTCACCTGGCAAGCAACTGGCGACGAACAGCGCATCGCAGCGCCGGGCCCGGAACAGCTGCTGCAGTTGCCGCTCGATGTCCGGCTGGTCGTCGCTGCTGGCGATCAGCAGTTGGTAGCCACGCGCGCGGGCCGCCTGTTCGAGTTGCTTGGCAATGCGTGCATAGCTGGGGTTCTCCAGATCCGGGAGAATGAAGCCCAACGTGCGCGTGTGCCGGCTGCGCAGACCCGCCGCTTGGGGGTTTGGCGTGAAACCATGGGCGTCGACAACCGCCTGGACACGCTCGACGGTGGCGCTGCTGATACGCTGCTGTTCGGCCTTGCCGTTGATGACATAGCTGGCGGTGGTGACTGAAACACCTGCCAGACGGGCGATATCACTGAGTTTCACCGAATTTTCCTTGTTATTTCCGGGACTGGCTGTGGCACCTGATTGGGTAGTTTGACCCAGCCTCAAGCCTGCGCGCAGGCGACCATTGTCGCAATTGTCCGACGGGATGGGGCTTTTTCGTCGCAAGATTATCGAGTAACGTGGCCGCCTGGTCAGATTAAACGTTTCAGCCGACAATTATCAGCGGGCACTGCCGCCTGCGTCGGCTGTTGAGCTGGTTGTTTTGCTGAATTTCACAACAATACCTCAGTACCCGCTGCGGGACTGCAAAAGGAGAAGGTCATGCTCGAGCTCGCCAAAGAGCAGATAGCCATGGGTCAGTCTGCCGCCGACAAAGGCCAGGCTCTACGCCTGCTGGCTGACTGCCTGGTTGCCGATGGGCTGGTTGCCGAGGGCTACCTGCAAGGCTTGCAGGACCGCGAGGAGCAAGGCTCGACCTTCCTCGGTCAGGGCATTGCCATTCCCCACGGCACGCCGCAGACGCGTGATCAGGTGTTTGCCACCGGCGTGCGCTTGATGCAGTTCCCCGAGGGCGTGGACTGGGGTGATGGGCAGATGGTCTACCTGGCGATTGCCATCGCCGCCCGCTCCGACGAACACCTGCGCCTGCTGCAACTGCTGACCCGCGCCCTCGGTGAGACCGACCTGGCCCAGGCACTGCGCCGGGCCAGTTCGGCCGAGGCGCTGCTCAAACTATTGCAGGGCGCACCGCAGGCGCTGGCGCTGGATGCGCAGTTGGTCAGCCTGAACCTGCCGGCTGACGACTTCGAAGAGCTGGCCTGGCGCGGCGCTCGTTTGCTGCAACGCGCCGGCTGCGTCGAAAGCGGCTTTGCCGCCATGCTGCAGCAGGCCGAGCCGCTGCCGCTGGGCGAAGGCCTGTGGTGGCTGCACAGCGAGCGGCAGGTACGCCAGCCGGGGCTGGCGTTCATCACCCCGCAGCAGCCGCTGCGTTATCGCGATCAGCCGCTCAATGGTCTGTTCTGCCTGGCCAGCCTGGGTGCTGCCCATCAGGCGTTGCTCGAGCGCCTGTGCGAAGTGCTGATCGAAGGCCGTGGGCAGATGCTCTATCAGGCCACCAGCAGCCGCACCGTGCTTGAAGTGCTCGGCGGTGAAGTTCCGGCTGACTGGCCCAGTGCACGGATTGTGCTGGCCAATGCCCACGGCCTGCATGCACGCCCGGCCAAGGTGCTGGCGCAACTGGCCAAAGGCTTCGAGGGTGAAATCCGTATTCGTCTGCTCGACGACAGCCAGCCGGCGGTATCGGTGAAGAGCCTGAGCAAGCTGCTCGGCCTCGGCGCCCGCCGTGGTCAGACGCTGGAATTGATTGCCGAGCCGAATATTGCCAACGATGCCCTGCCGGTGTTGCTGGCGGCCATCGCCGACGGCCTTGGTGAAACCGTTGAAGCACTGCCCCAAGCTTGCACCGAAGAGGTCGTAGTGGTTGCCGAACCGCTCTCGGCACCTGTGCCTGGCAGCCTGATTCAAGGCGTGCCTGCGGCCCCGGGGATTGCCTGCGGGCCGGCGCATATCTGCGTCGAACGTGACATCGACTATCCGCTGCGCGGTATCTCGCCAAGCCAGGAGCGAGCGCAATTGCGCGCTGCGCTGGAAACCGTCAATGCAGAATTGCAGGCACTGGTGCAGCGCAGCGACAAAGCCATCGGCGAGATCTTCATCACCCATCAGGAAATGCTCGCCGACCCGGCCCTGATGGACGAAGTCGAGCAACGCCTGGGCCAGGGCGAAAGCGCTGCCGCCGCCTGGATGAGCGTTATCGAGGCCGCCGCGCGCCAGCAGGAAGCCCTGCACGACGCACTGCTCGCCGAGCGCGCCGCCGATCTGCGTGACATTGGTCGGCGCGTGCTGGCGCAACTGTGCGGCGTCATCGATACCCCTGAGCCAACAGAGCCGTATGTGCTGGTGATGACCGAAGTCGGCCCGTCCGACGTCGCCCGGCTCGATCCGCAGCGGGTCGCCGGCATCGTCACCGCCCAAGGTGGCGCTACTGCCCATAGCGCCATCGTTGCGCGTGCGTTGGGCATCCCGGCGGTAGTCGGTGCAGGCGCGGCGATGCTGTTGCTTGCCCCCGGCACGCCGCTGCTGCTCGACGGCCAGCGCGGCCGGGTCAGCGTGGCGCCGGCCGCCGATGAGCTGCAACGCGCGTTGACCGAACGCGACCAGCGTGAACAGCGCCTGCAGCAAGCCTGGGCCAGCCGCCATCAACCCGCCGTCACCCGCGACGGCCATGCCATCGAAGTTTTTGCCAACATCGGCGGCAGCCAAGGCATCGACAAAGTGGTCGAGCAGGGCGCCGAAGGGGTTGGCCTGCTGCGCACCGAGCTGATCTTCATGGCCCACCCGCAGGCGCCCGACGTGGCAACCCAGGAAGCCGAATACCGGCGCGTACTCGATGGCCTCGACGGGCGGCCGCTGGTAGTGCGCACGCTGGATGTCGGCGGCGACAAACCGCTGCCATACTGGCCGATCGCACGCGAAGACAACCCGTTCCTTGGCGTACGCGGTGTGCGCCTGACCTTGCAGCGCCCGCAGATCATGCGCGACCAGTTGCGCGCATTGTTGCAGGCCGCCGACGGCCGCCCCCTACGGATCATGTTCCCGATGGTCGGGCAGATCCACGAGTGGCGCGAAGCCAAGGCCATGGTCGAGCAATTGCGCGAGGAGATCCCGGTCGCCGACCTGCAACTGGGGATCATGGTCGAGGTGCCTTCCGCGGCCTTGCTGGCGCCACAGCTGGCGCGCGAGGTGGACTTCTTCAGCATCGGCACCAACGACCTGACCCAGTACACCCTGGCCATCGACCGCGGCCACCCGAGCTTGTCGGCCCAGGCCGATGGCCTGCACCCGGCAGTGCTGCGCCTGATCGACATGACCGTGCGCGCCGCCCATGCCGAAGGCAAGTGGGTGGGGGTCTGTGGCGAGCTGGCCGCCGACCCGCAAGCGGTAGCCATATTGCTTGGGCTTGAGGTCGACGAGCTCAGCGTGGCCTCGCGCAGCGTCGCCGAAGTCAAGGCGCTGGTGCGCCAGCGTGATTACCAGACGGCCCGTGCGCTTGCGCTCGAGGCCCTGCAACAAGACAGCGCCGCCGCCGTGCGCGCGTTGGTGGAGCACTACTGATGGCCAAGATCCTGACCCTGACCCTGAACCCGGCGCTGGATATCACCGTCAGCCTCGACAGCTTGCGCGCAGGCCAGGTCAACCGCAGCCAGGCGCAGCACAGCCACGCCGCCGGCAAGGGCCTGAATGTCGCCCAGGTGCTGGCCGACCTTGGCCACAGCGTGACCGTCGGCGGGTTTCTTGGCCGCGACAACCTGCAGCTGTTTGAAGCGCTGATCCAGTGGCGCGGTTTTGCCGACTGCTTTGTCCGCGTGGCCGGCGAGACGCGCAGCAACATCAAGCTGGTCGAGGCCAACGGCTGCGTGACCGATGTCAACGGTCAGGGCCCGGAGGTCGATGCCGCTTCACGCAGCGCGCTGATGCGCAAGCTGCTGCAGATTGCGCCAGGCCATGACGCGGTGGTGGTCGCCGGCAGTCTGCCGCGCGGCATCGACCCGCAGTGGTTTGCCGAGCTGCTCGGGCAGCTCAAGGCGCAAGGCTTGAAGATTGCTCTGGACAGCAGCGGCGAGGCCTTGCGCGCCGGCCTTCAGGCAGCGCCCTGGCTGGTCAAGCCGAACACCGACGAGCTTGCTGAGGTACTCGGCCACAGCGTCACCGGCCGGGCCGAACAGCAGCAGGCTGCCAGCCAACTACTGGCAAGCGGCATCGAGCATGTAGTGGTGTCGCAAGGCGAGCACGGCGTCAGCTGGTACCGCGCAGGTGCCGTGCTGCACGCACAACCGCCGCAGGTGCGCGTGGCGAGCACGGTCGGTGCCGGCGACTCGCTGGTGGCCGGCATGGTCCATGGCCTGTTGCAGGGCGAGGCGCCAGCACAGACGCTGCGCCGCGCCACCGCCATCGCCGCCCAGGCGGTGACGCAGGTCGGCTTTGGTATCCGCGACCGCGCGCAGCTGGAGCAACTGCAAGCAGGCGTACACATCACAGAACAACAAGAGGCTTGCCGATGAACATTGCCATTGTCACCGCCTGCCCCAACGGCCAGGTTTCCAGCGTACTCAGCGCGCGCCTGCTGGCGGCTGCAGCGCAGCGTCGCGGCTGGAGCACCAGCGTCGAGGTGCAGGATGCCGAGCACCCCGAGCGCAATTTGAGCGCCACGCAGATCGCCGAGGCCGACTGGGTGCTGGTGATCAGTACCGGCGCGGTCGATCTGTCGCGCTTCGTTGGCAAACGCCTGTACCAGAGCACACCGGCTCAGGCGTTGGCCGATCGCGAGAGTTTTCTCGATGAGGCAGCTGCCCAGGCGCAGGTCCACAGCGCCAGCGCCGTGGTCGATGCACCGGCCGCGCTGGGGCCGCCGAAGATCGTCGCGGTCACGGCCTGTCCAACCGGCGTGGCGCACACCTTCATGGCTGCCGAAGCCTTGCAGCAGGCGGCGCAGCAACTGGGCTACCAGCTCACGGTGGAAACTCAGGGTTCGGTCGGTGCGCGCAATCCGCTGTCGGCGCAGGCCATTGCCGAGGCCGATGTAGTACTGCTGGCGGCCGACATCGAAGTGCCCACTGCGCGCTTTGCCGGCAAGCGGGTATACCGTTGCGGCACCGGCATTGCTCTCAAGCAAGCCAAGGCCACCCTCGACAAGGCCCTGCTCGAAGCCAAGCAGGAAAGCGCTGCCGATGCCGCCGCGGGGGCCACGGCCAGCAGCGAAAAAAGCGGCGTGTACAAGCACCTGCTGACCGGTGTGTCGTTCATGCTGCCCATGGTGGTAGCTGGCGGTTTGCTGATCGCCTTGTCCTTCGTGTTCGGCATCAATGCCCACGAAGTGCCCGGCACCCTGCCGGCGGCGTTAATGCAGATCGGCGCTGAGGCAGCCTTCAAACTGATGGTGCCGCTGCTGGCCGGTTACATCGCCTGGTCGATTGCCGACCGCCCTGGCCTTGCGCCGGGGATGATCGGCGGGATGCTGGCGACCATTCTTGGCGCGGGCTTTATCGGCGGCATCGTAGCCGGCTTTCTGGCCGGCTACAGCGCCAAGGCGATCAGTCGCTGGGTGCGCTTGCCGAGCAGCCTCGAGGCACTCAAGCCGATCCTGATCATCCCGCTGCTGGCCAGCCTGTTCACCGGCCTGGTGATGATCTATGTGGTGGGCCAACCGGTCGCCTCGATGCTTGCGGGCCTGACCCAGTTCCTCGACAACATGGGCACCACCAATGCCATTCTGCTCGGGCTGCTGCTGGGCGGGATGATGTGTGTGGACCTTGGCGGGCCGATCAACAAGGCGGCCTATGCGTTCTCGGTCGGCCTGCTGTCGAACCAGAGCTTTGCACCGATGGCCGCGACCATGGCTGCCGGCATGGTGCCGCCGATCGGCCTGGGAATCGCCAGCCTGATCGCCCGCAGCAAGTTCGCCCAGAGTGAGCGCGAGGCAGGCAAGGCAGCCTTGGCATTAGGCCTGTGCTTTATCTCCGAAGGGGCGATCCCGTTTGCTGCCAAGGACCCGTTGCGGGTGATTCCAGCGAGTGTTATCGGCGGCGCGCTGACCGGGGCGCTGTCGATGTACTTTGGCTGCAAGCTGATGGCGCCGCATGGCGGCCTGTTCGTGTTGCTGATCCCCAATGCGATCAACCATGCGCTGTTGTACTTGCTGGCGATTGCCGCCGGCAGCCTGGTCACGGCGCTGATCTATGCCGTGCTCAAGCGTAAAGAGCAGGTCGAGCTGGCGATAGCGCCGGTCAAGGCCTGAGACCTGAGCGTCAGGCCCCTTCGGGTGAAGGGGCCTAGCGTTTGTGCTTGTGCCGCAATGGCACCAGCAGTTCACCCAGCCCGTTGTGATCAATCTCATGCATCAAAGCCAGCAGCGCCCCTAGCTCACCTGGCGGAAAGCCCTTGCGCGCAAACCAGCCAAGGTAATCGCCAGGCAGATCGGCCAACAGCCGGCCCTGGTACTTGCCGAATGGCATGCTGCGGGTCACCAGCAGTTGCAGGTATTCAGGTTTCATCGCCAGCCGCCTCCGGATAAAGCGCCGACGATACTGCAATCTGCACGAGGGCCCAAGCGGTGATCATGCAGAACGCCGTTTACAAGGGTTAAGCATTAATCCGTAAGCTAATGATTTATAAGTATTTTTTGTTGCTCGATAAATTGGCACGAAGCCTGCTCTGTATATAACCACTTCCCACTGCCAAGGAGTTTGAGCAATGAGCAATCCAAACAAAGATGTAATCGACGTCCTCAACGACCTGATCGAATACAGCAAGGATGGCGAGAAAGGCTTCAAGACCTCTGCCGAGGACGTGAAGAATCCTGAGTTGAAAGCGTTCTTCGTCAAGCGCGCTGCTGGCTGCGCTACCTCGGCTGCCGAGCTGCAGAGCGAAGTGCGTCGTCTGGGCGGCGATCCAGAAACCTCTACCAGCGTCAGTGGTGATCTGCACCGCGGTTGGGTCAATCTGAAGTCGCTGCTGACCGGCAAGGACGACGAAGCGATCCTCAATGAAGTCGAGCGCGGTGAAGACCACGCCCTCAAGGCTTACAAAGAGGCCCGCGAGAAGCTGGTCAAACTCGGCCGTACTGCTACCGATAGCAGCTACAACCTGGTCGAAACCCAGCTACAAGGCGTACAGCGCAATCACGATGAAGTGAAGGTCCTGCGCGACGCAGCACGCGCCCGCTCTTAATCGAGCGGTCCCTCTACCCGGTTACGGCCTTTGGCCTTGGCCCGGTAGAGGGCCTCGTCCGCGGTGCTCAGCAGACTGGCCAAGTCTTGCTGGGTACCGGGGATGTACAGGCCGATGCCTATGCTCACCGTCACCGAGTGGGTATCTGCGCCAAATGGCGCCAAGCCCTCCACCCCCTGCTTGATCCGCTGCGCCAGCAGCAGTGCGCCAGCCTGTTCGGTTTCCGGCAGCACGATCTGAAATTCCTCGCCGCCATAGCGCGCTGCCAAGTCTGAAGGCCTGCGAATACAGCCTTCTATGGTTTTCGCGACCTCTCGCAATGCATGGTCACCACCGGCATGCCCGTGGCGTTGATTGAACGCCTTGAAATGATCGATATCGACCATCAGGATCGCCAACGGCCTGCGGTTGCGCTGTGCCCGTGCCCATTCCAGACGCAGCACCTGATCCAGCCGCCGGCGGTTGGCAAGGCCGGTCAAGCTGTCGGTTGCCGCCAGTTTTTCCAGGCCTAGTTCGAGCTCCTGACGACGGCGCAGCTCGCGTCCGAGCAGCACCGTCAGCCACAGGATGGCGATGCACAGCACGCCCGTGGCGATGCTCACCACAGCGGCGGTACGGCGCCATGACTGGAATACTTCATCGCTCGAGTGCGCTACCACCACAACGAGTGGCTGGTCGGCAACCTGGGCGAAGGTGTACAGGCGCTCGACCCCGGACGCACTGGACTTGGCAGTAAAGCTGCCACTGCGTTGGCTGAGGATGCGCTGGAAGTTGGGCCGGCTGCTGAAGTTGCTGCCGATCAGCGTACTGGGTGCCGCACTGGGATGGCGCGCCAGCAACTGACCGTCGGTGTTGAACAGGCTGATGCTGCTGTCGACACCGATATCCAGGCGCTGGAACAGCTCGCTGACGTAACCCAGGCGCAGTGCGCCGGCAGCAATACCTGCGAACTCACCATTCAGCCCGTTGATACGCCGGCTGAAACTGATGCACCAGTCCAGGTCGCCAAGCCTGGCCTTGAACGGTGGGCCGATCAACATGCCCAGGCTGGGGTCGGCCTGGTGGGCCTTGAATACCTTTGTGTCGGCGAAGTTGGCCTTGCGCGGGACAGCGCTGGTGGAGTCGCCAATCACGTTCCCCTGCGCATCGATCCACAGCACGTCACCGCGCCGGCGGTCGATGAAGGCTTCGTTGAACAGCAGCCGCTGGCGCAGCTCGCTCGGCACGCCAGTCAATTCCTTGCGCCCGACTGCCCAGATCAGCCCTTGCAGGGACTGGTCGTAAAGCTCGATGTTGCGTAGCACATCGCTCTCGATCAGCTGGACGATGTTGCTCGACGAGCGGATTGCCGACTGCTCGACGCTGTCGCGTTCGCGGGCGAGCAAGAACACCACTATCGCCAAAATCGCGAGCACAGCCAGGCAGCTGCCTAGATTGAGCAACAGTTCGGGGTGCGACTTGAGCGGGGCATTCCCCGGTGATCGATTGGGCAACATGAGGCTCGCAACTGCGTAAGTCCCTCGTGTCCTTGAGGGTAGGGCCAGGGCGGGGCGGCGGTAGTGTAGGGAAGCGGTGATTGTCGGACAAGAAGTTATCTGGCCATCCGACGAGTGCGTGCAGCGCTGGCGGGGCTGATACGGGGCGCTCTGCAGCGGCAAAGCCGCATTGCAGAGTGCCCCGTGCTTGCAGGCCGCGATCAGAACAGGTTGAGCGGATAATCCACGATCAGGCGGATTTCATCGTTGTCCTGCTCGGCAGCGTAGGCCTGGTTGGCGCGGTGGCTGGCATAACGCAGGAGTACCGACAGGTCTTTGAAATCGCCCTGCTGGAATACGTACTTGATGTCCAGGTCACGTTCCCAATGGGTGGCGTGCTTGCCGTCGGCATTGTAGTAGTCGTAGTAGGCGTTGTTTTGCGCTGCCTTGGTCAGGTCTGCTTCACCGCGTGAGTACGACAGCTCAGTGCTCAGGCCATCGACGCCTAGGCCGGCAAAATCATAACCGTAGGCCAGCTTCCACGAGCGCTCGTTCGGTGCGTTGAAGTCCGAGTACATCCGCGAGTTGTCGAGGAACACGCTGTCACCCAGATTGATGTAGTCGAACGGCGTGTTGCCGTTGACCCGCTGATAGGCGGCGGTAACGCTGTGATGACCGGCGTTGACCGTGAAGTGCAGGCTGAACGTGTTGTTGTCGATGTCGCCCAGCAGCGCCTGGCCGGTGTCCTGGGTGTGATAGAAGTGCAAACCCGGGTTGAGGCTGACCAGGTCGTTGACTGCATAGGTGTAGTCAAAGTCGAAGTAGTACTGGTTCCAGATGTCCTTCAGCTCGGCTGCATAGAGGTTGCTGGTGATCGCTTCGCTGCCGCTCCAGGAGGCGCCGGCCCAGCTCAGGTGCTGACTGTCGCGGTTGTCCTGCAAGGCGCCGTAGTAAGTGTCGATGCGGCGGTGGCCGCTCTGGTTGTACGGCTTGGTGAAGCTGACCTGGCCGCCTTCGAGGAGCAGGCCGTCGATGCTGTTGTTGCTCAGGCTGACGCCGCGAAAGGTCTGCGGCAGCATGCGCGTTTCGCCGCCGGCGATGACCGGGTTGCTGAGGAACAAGTCACCGGCCTTGAGCTCGGTGTCGAACGCCTTGAGCTTGAGCGCGGCACCGGCAGTGGAGAAGGCGTGCGGCGCAGCGCCCAGCTCGCCGTTGGCCTTGGTGTGTTCAGGCAGGATGCTGGTGCCGGCATAGCCGCCACCGCCATCGAGCTTGAGCCCGAGCATGGCGTGCGCATCCAGGCCGAAGCCGATAGTGCCCGGGGTGTAGCCGGACTCGAAGCGGGCGACGAAACCCTGGCCCCATTCACGGTTGTCGCGCACGCCGCTATTGAGGTTGTTGCGGTTGAAGTAGGCGTTGCGCAGATGCAGGTTGAACGAGGAGCCTGCGACAAAACCTTCAGCGGCTTCGTCGGCGTGGGCAACGCTTGGCATCGTTGCGGCGAATGCAATGAACAGTGGGGTGAAACGGAAAGCGGAAGACACCGGTTAGAGCTCCTTTGGTCTGACGGTGGGGCAATTTTTATTGTCGAAAAACGCAGTGACTGCAGTGAGTCAAGGTATCTGCGTGGTGCAAATTTTGGACATAAAAAAAGCCGCTGATCAGCAGCGGCTTGAAGAGGCTAACATATCGGCGCGCAGGGCGCCCACGTGCAGGCCTTGGGAAGAGGGGCAGATGCAGGCAGCTCGATCAGCTGTCGCTGGCAGCATCCTGGTCAGTCTTGGCAGCTGTCTGCTGCGCATCTTTGCCGGCCTCAGCCGATTGCGCGGCATAGCCTTCGCGGGCTTCTTGATGGGCCGCGGCAAGGGCTGCGTTACGGGCGACAAAGGCCGGCGATTCTTCCGCCATGGCCAGCGGTGACAACAACAGGGAAGAGGCAACGAACAGGCTCGCGATACCCATACTGTTGGACATTTGAAACAACCTTCTTGCGCTGCAAGTGTGAGTGAGGACAGGCGCCAAATTAGTCCTGTTCAGCCCGCAGAAACAGCATCCGCTTGGAGATGCACTGTTGCGAAAAAAGTAATGATAACCGGCGAAACCATCAGCTATCAGCGGCAAACCCGCTGGCTTGAGCGCTCGGCAGGCGTATGCCGAAGGTGTTGCTGCCGTGGTTGCTGCGCACAAATACTTCACCGCCGTGCATCAGCGCGATTGCCTTGACGATCGCCAGGCCCAGGCCATGATTGCCAGCGCCGTTGTTGCTGCGCGCGGCATCGACCCGGTAGAAACGCTCGAACAACAGTTGCAGGTGCTCGTCGGCGATGGCCGGGCCGGGGTTGCTTACGGCAATGCTGACCTGCTCAGGCTGCGCATCGATGCGCACGGTGATCACCTGATGGGCCTGGGTGTGCTGCACGGCGTTGTTCAACAGGTTGATCAGCGCTCGGCGCAACTGCGCGGTTTCGATCGGCGCGATGGCATCGCCGCTGACCCTGACCTGCACCTGGGCGTCTTCGAGGATGTAATCCAGGTAGTCGAGGGTGGTGGCTACTTCAGCGGCCAGCGACGCCTGGGTCAGCGCGGTGGCCTTGCTGCCCTGATCGGCGCTGGCCAGGAACAACATGTCGTTGATGATGCTGCGCAGCCGTTCCAGCTCTTCAAGGTTCGATTGCAGTACTTCAAGGTAGTGCTCGGCGCTGCGTCCGCGGGTCAGTGCCACCTGGGTCTGGCCGATCAGGTTGGTCAGCGGCGAGCGCAGTTCGTGGGCGACATCGGCGTTGAACGCCTCGAGTCGCGAATAGGCGAGGGTGACCCGCTCCAAGGTGGCGTTGAAGGCGCCGGCAAACTGCGCCAGCTCAGGGGCCAGTTGCTCGGTCGGCAGCCGCCCGTCCAGGCGCGGCACGGCCAGCGCCTGGGCTTTGCTGGACAGCGCTGACAGCGGCCGTAAGCCGATGCGTGCCACCCAGTAGCCCAGCAGGGCGGCCAGCAGCACGCCCAGCGCGGCCAGGCTGACGATGGCCACCAGCAAGCTGTGCTGCGCCTGCCAGAAGGTTTCGGTGTCGATGCCGATAATGAAGCGCAGCGCCGGCCGCTGTGCCAAGGGCGGCAGCTCACTGACCAACATCTTGTACGGGTAGGGGCTGCCGTTCAGGCGCAGGTCGCGCATGCCCTCGGCGCCTTCGGCGAAGGCGCGGATCTGTTCGCTGGGCTTGCCGTATTCGAACTGCGGGTCGCTGCTGACCGCCCAGAAGCGGATGCGCCGATCTTCTTCACTGAGCAGATTGAGCTTGTTGCTGACCTTGAGCCAATGCTCGTGGGTGCCGAAGCGCTTCAAGGTCGACTCGAGCACGCTGTAGCGGGCGTCCAGTTCGGCCGCGGGCAGCAGGTCGAGGCTGCGGTCGACCTGGCGATACAGCGCAGCGCCGATCAGCAGGAATACCGCCAGCGCCACCAGCATGAACAAGCCGGCCAGGCGCAGCGCGATGGAATTAACCGGCACGGTTTTCCAGGACATAACCCATGCCTCTGATGGTATGCAGCAGCTTGTTGGCGAACGGCCCGTCGAGTTTGGCCCGCAGGCGCTTGATCGCCACCTCGACGACATTCGCGTCGCTGTCGAAGTTGATGTCCCAGACCAGTTCGGCAATGGCGGTCTTGGAGAGGATTTCGCCCTGGCGTCGGGCCAGCACGCTGAGCAGCGAAAACTCCTTGGCGGTCAGTTCCAGACGCTGCCCGGCGCGGCTGGCCTTGCGGCTGATCAGGTCGATGGAAAGGTCAGCGACCTGCACCTGCAGCGGCTCATGATTGCTGCTGCGACGGGTCAGCGCCTGCAGGCGGGCGACCAGTTCGAGAAACGAAAACGGTTTGCCGAGGTAGTCGTCAGCGCCCTCGCGCAGGCCATGGATACGGTCTTCGACACGCTCGCGGGCAGTCAGCATGATCACCGGCGTCTGCTTGCGTGCGCGCAGGCCACGCAGCACGCCGTAGCCATCCAGGCTGGGGAGCATGACGTCGAGCACGATCACGTCATAGTCGCTGTGCAGGGCCAGGTGCAGGCCGTCGGTGCCATCGCGGGCGACGTCAACGGTGAAGCCTTGCTCGCTCAGGCCCCGATGCAGGTAGTCGGCGGTTTTTTCTTCGTCTTCGACGATCAGTACTCGCATGGTCTGCTCTCAGCTGATACGTGGCGCGGCGGCGTCGGTGCGGTGGCGGCGATGGAACAGGCGCTCCAGCGCCAGGTAGATCACCGGCGTCGTGAACAGGGTCAGCGCCTGGCTGACCAGCAAACCGCCGACCACGGCGATGCCCAGCGGCTGGCGCAGTTCGGCGCCGGTGCCAAAGCCGAACATCAATGGCACCGCGCCCAGCAGCGCGGCCAGGGTGGTCATGATGATCGGCCGAAAGCGCGTCAGGCACGCCTGGTGAATGGCCTGCTCCGGGCTCATGCCGTGTTTGCGCTGAGCCTCCAGGGCAAAGTCGATCAGCAGGATACCGTTCTTCTTGACGATGCCAATCAGCAGCACCACGCCGATCAGGCCCATGATGCTGAAGTCCTGCCCCATCGCCCAGAGCAGAATCAGCGCACCGAGCCCCGCCGAGGGCAGGGTCGAAATGATCGTCAGCGGGTGGACGAAGCTCTCGTAGAGCACGCCGAGGATGATGTACACCGCCACCAGCGCAGCGAGGATCAGCCACGGCTGGCTCGACAACGAACTCTGAAAGGCCTGCGCCGCGCCCTGGAAGTTGCCGCTGATCGAATCGGGCATGCCCAGTTCGCGCTGGGTCTGCTCAAGGATGCGCACGGCATCGCCAAGGGCCACTCCCGGCGCCAGGTTGAATGACAGGTTGGCGGCCGGGAACAGGCCGTCATGGGCGATCGACAGCGGCCCGGTACTCGGCGCAGCGACATGCGCCACCGCTGCCAGTGGCACCATTTCGCCGGTCAGCGGCGAGCGCAGATAGAAGTAGTTGAGGCTTTCGGCCTTGCCACGCTGGCGCGCGTCCAGTTCGAGGATCACCTTGTACTGGTTGGTCTCGGTCTGGAATTCGCTGATCTGCCGCTGGCCGAAGGCGTCGTACAGTGCCTGGTCGATATCGGTGGTGGTCAGGCCGAAGCGTGCCGCCGCCTGACGGTCGATGTCGATGCGGGTGACGCTGGCGCCCAGCTGCAGGTCATTGGACAGGTCACGCAGGGCCGGCACCTCGCGCAGGCGCTCGGTCAGGCGTTGGGTCCAGAGGTTCAGGGCAACGCCGTCGTTGCTCTTGAGCACGTATTGATACTGCGTGCGCGACGGCCCGGAGCTGAGGTTGATGTCCTGGCCGGCGCGCATGTACAGCACCACCCCAGGCACCTTGGCCAGTTGCGGGCGCAGCCGGTCGATCAGTTCGCTGGCGGTGACGTCGCGCTCGCCGCGGGGTTTCAGAGCAATCCAGAAACGGCCGTTGGCGATGGTCTGGTTGTTGCCGGTCACGCCCACTGCGTGGGAGAACGCGCGCACGGCCGGGTCAGCCTCGATGATCTTCGCCAACGCCTCGTGCTTGGCGACCATCGCCGGGTACGACACATCCGCCGCCGCTTCGCTGGTGCCAAGGATGAAACCGGTGTCTTGCAGCGGGAAGAAGCCTTTGGGGATGGCCACGTAACCGACTACCGCCAGCGCCAGGGTCAGGCCGAACACGCCGAGGGTAAGCCGCTGGTGGGCGAGGGCGCGATTCAGGCCCTTTTCGTACCAGCGCAGCAAGCGCTCACCGAAACCGCCATGCTGCTCGGCACTCGGCCTGCGCATGAACAGGGCGCTGAGCGTGGGTGCCAGGGTCAGCGAGACCAGCACCGAAATCAGGATGGTCGCGGTGGCAGTCAGGGCAAATTCCTTGAACAGCCGGCCGACCACACCGCCCATGAACAGCAGCGGGATGAACGCGGCAATCAACGAAAAGCTGATCGAAATCACCGTGAAGCCGATCTCGCCAGCGCCTTTGATCGCCGCTGTACGGCTGTCATCGCCGGCTTCAAGGTGACGGTGAATGTTCTCGACCACGACGATGGCATCGTCGACCACAAAGCCGACCGAAATCACGATCGCGACCAGGGTCAGGTTGTTCAGGCTGAAGCCCATCACGTACATCAGTGCGCAACTGGCAATCAGCGACACGCCAAGCACGCTGGACACCACCAGGGTCGCCGACCACTGGCGCAGGAACAACGCCATCACTCCGATCACCAGCACCACCGCAATCAGCAAGGTCAGCTCGACCTCGTGCAGCGAGGCGCGGATGGTCTGGGTGCGGTCCTGCAGTACTGACACTTCGACCGAGGCCGGCAGCATCTCCTGCAAGCGCGGCACCGCCGCCAGCACGCGGTCGACGGTGTCGACGATATTCGCCCCCGGCTGGCGGAACACCACTAGGTTCAACCCCAACTGATTGCCGGCCCAGGATTTGACGTAAGCGTTCTCGGCGCCCTCGATGACCTTGGCGACATCGCTCAGGTAGACCGGTGCGCCATCGCGATAGGACACGATCAGCCGGGCGTAATCCTCGGGATGAAACAGCTGATCGTTGGCGCTGATGGTCGACACGCTGTGCTCACCGTACAGAGCGCCTTTGGCCAGATTGAGGCTGGTCTGCTGGATGGCCAGGCGGATGTCGGCCAGGGTCAGGCCGATGGCGGCGAGTTTTTCCGGCTGCGCCTGAACCCGGATGGCCGGGCGCAGCTGGCCGGAAATATTGATCAGGCCGACCCCGTCGATCTGGCTCAGCTGGCGCGCGAGCAAGGTCTCGACGTAGTCGCTCAGTTCGTTGCCGGGCATTTGTGCCGAGCTGACGGTAAGCACCAGCACCGGACTGTCGGCCGGGTTGACCTTGCGCCAGGTCGGCGGGTTGGGCAGGTCCTGGGGCAGTTTCGAGGTGGCCGTGTTGATCGCCGCCTGGACCTCCTGGGCGGCGGTGTCGATGTTCTTGTCGAGGCTGAACTGCAGGATCAGGTTGGTCGAACCCAGTGCGCTGCTGCTGGTCATCTGGGCCAGGCCGGGGATGGCGCTGAACTGCACCTCCAGAGGCGTGGCTACCGATGAAGCCATGGTTTCAGGGCTGGCCCCGGGCAGCTGGGTGGTGACCTGAATGGTCGGAAAATCCGCCTCCGGCAGCGGCGCCACTGGCAACCTGGGGAAGGCAATCGCGCCGAGCAGGATCAGCGCGAAGGTCAGCAGCAGGGTTGCCACCGGGTGATCGATGCACCAGGCCGAGAGGCCGTTGCGGCTGTTCATGGCTGTAGCCTGGGCTCGGCCAGCTCAGTGCTGGCGGGTGGATCGCCGAGCACTTCGACGCGCGCGCCAGGTTTGAGCCGCGACTGGCCATCGACTACCAACTGGTCGCCGGCGGCTACCCCGCTGATGATGGTCAGGTCGCTGTCTTGAAACAGCACCTTGACCGGCACGCTGGTGACCTTGTCGCCGTCCAGGCGATAGACGTAGTGGCCATCGATGCCGCGTTGCACCACCGGCGGTGGCACCACCAGCGCGCCGCGATCAAGCCCTGTGCGCAGTTTGACCGTGACCAGTTGGCCGGGCCAGAGCAGGCCGTACTTGTTATCGAACTCGGCCTTGATGCGCAGGGTGCCGGTGTTGGCTGATATCTGGTTGTCGATCAAGGCCAGGCGGCCTTCACCGAGCAGCGTGCGCTGATTGTCGGCATCCATGAACGCTTGCACCAGTGCCGGCTCGGGTGCCTTGAGCAACTGCTGCAAGGTGGGCAGCAGTTGCTGCGGCAGGGCGAACTCGACTGCAATCGGATCGATCTGGGTCACGCTGAACAGGCTCTGGGTATCGCTGCTGCGCACCAGATTGCCGGGGTCGACATTGCGGATACCGACTCGCCCGGTCACCGGCGAGCGGATCTGCGTGTACGACAGCTGCACCTGCGCGTTGACGATGGCCGCCTGATTGCCTTTAGCGGTTGCCTGCAGCTGCTTGACCAGCGCTTGTTGCTGGTCAAAGGTCTGCTTCGATACGCCGTCATCGCTGCTGAGCAAGCGATAGCGTTTGAGATCGACCGCAGCCACCTGCAACTGCGCCTGGCTCTGCTCGAGCAAGGCGCGGGCCTGATCGAGACTGGCGCGGATGGCCCGGTCGTCAATGACCGCGAGCAGATCGCCCTGCTTGACCCACTGACCTTCCTTGACCAGCACCTGGGTGAGAATGCCGTCGACCTGCGGGCGGATCTGCACGTTGTGCAGCGACAGCACGCTGCCGATCGCCGTGGCGAAGCGCGGCACGTCCTGCTGCGCCACCTTGGTCACCCGCACCGGCACTGCGCTGGGCGCGTGATTCTGCGGCGCTGGCTGGCGCTGGCTGAACCACCAGGCAAGCGCGAGCAGGACGATCAGCGCAATACACAGCACAATCACAGAGCGGGACGGACGTCGCATCGGGTCGGGTACCGTAGCCGAAGGGAAGGGGGAAACGCTTTGGTCTACTCACAGCTTATAGCCCGGCAACCGGGTCGCCAGGGTGACAGCCAGCTGTCAGCCCTGACAGTTTTGCCCGGCACAGCGGCGCGCTCAATGCCTGCGCCGCACTGCAGTGTCGTTCAGAAACCGATAAAGGCGTAGTACTGCGGCGTCTCGGCGGTGGTGCGCAGGCCATGTTCGAGCAGCTCGGCGCTCAGCGCCGGGTCGATCACATGCACGCTCCAGGCAGCACGCTCAGCGCTGGCGACCTGCTCCAGCGCTGTGCTGAATGCGCCCATGTCCGGCAGGTACGCAGTGAAGCCGTTGCCTTTCAGGGCACTGGTGTTCATCCCCAGCGCTTCGCAGATGGCCACCTTGGTGGCGATGTCATCGCGGTCGGCCTGGCGTGACGCGGCGATCAGTGCGACCAACTGCGGATCGGCCAGCACCTGCCCATGGATCAACTCAGGGCCTTGTTGCCATGCCTCGGGCGGGCAGTCCTTGTTCTCCGGCCGCAGCGGCAGATGCGGATTGATCTCGGCGGGATAGATCCGGCACACCAGCGGCCGTGTTTCATAGATGCGGCACAGGTCGTGTTCATCGAGGTTGCGGCAGCGGCCAGGGTTGAACGCGGCAAAGGTCACCGACACGCGCAGCTCAGCTGCGCCGCAACTGACCGGATATGAACGCCCCAGCACATGTTCGCGCTGGTCCAGCGGCATGCCTGGGCCATCGCTGACGAAGCCTTCGATCAACACCACTACCTGCCCCTCTGCGGCCACCCATTGGCGGGCCTCGGCGAGGGTCAGTGGCACATGGTGGCCGGTGCAGCATTTGCCACAGCCGGTGCAGGCAAAACGAATGGGTGGATTCACTTGGCGCTGGGGTTCCACTCGCTGACGTAGGCCTGCTTGTGCGCACGGTCATACAGGCACAGCTCGGTGCCGGTGCGCTTTTTCATGTGCTTCTGCGGGTAGATGCCTTCGATCAGCAGGGCGCTGTAGCCGACCCGATCATCGAACTCGGTGGGTTTGCCGCGGGCGTGGGCGTCTTTCAGTTGGCTGGCGGCCAGGCAGTCCTTGAGCATCTGCTGGCGATATTCGTTCCAGGCTTCACTGCTGGAAGCCTGGGCGACACCGCTGCTCAGGGCGCAGACAGCGAGGAGGTAGCGCAAACACTTCATACAGGGTACCGGTAACAATTGCCCAGGGAGCGCCGATTATGCCTGACTCGTCACCCGCTGGGCATGCAGCTGGCGGTGTGCGCCGGGCAAATGGCAACCAGGTGTTACCGTTCGGCGAATACCACGGTGCGCGCTGCGGTGACCAGGCACTCGGTGAGGTCGGGCGAGGAGAACTTGGTGAGGATCGCATTGGCGCCGGCATTCTTCGCCTTCTCGCTGCTCATGGCGCTATCCAGCGAGGTGTGCAGGAGGATGTACAGGTGCTGGAAGTCGGGCGTCTCGCGCAGGGTACGGGTGAAGGCGTAGCCGTCCATCTCGGACATCTCGATATCCGAGACGATGATGTTGATCTCGCGTTCGGTGCCTTGCAGCTCGAGCAGGACGTTGATCGCATCCTTGGCACTGCGCGCGGTGTGGCACTCGATACCGAGGCCGCGCAGGGTGTGCACCGACTGCTGCAGGGCAACCTGGCTGTCATCGACCACCAGGATGTTGGCGGCCGCGAGCAGGCTGGCGTCTTCCTCGCCGAGTTCGCCCGGCAGCGGCTCGGCTGGCGCCGGGGCGATGGCGTGGATGACCTTTTCGATATCCAGTACCTGCACCAGGGTGTTGTCGACCCGGGTCACGCCGGTGATGAACGAACGGTTGCCCGAGCCGAATGGCGGCGGTTTGATGTCGGTGCTCAGGCAATGCACGATGCGGCTGACGGCCTGTACATGCAGGCCTTGGCGCGAGCGGCTGATCTCGGTGACGATCAGGCAGCCGCCATCGGGGTCGGCCAGCGGCCGTTCGCCGATGGCCAGCGACAGGTCGATCACCGACAGCGAGTTGCCGCGCAGAGTGGCCACGCCTTTGACGTGCGGGTGCGACTCGGGCAGCTTGGTCAGCTGTGGACAGGTGATGATTTCACTGACCTTGAGCAGGTTGATCGCCATCAGCTTGCCGCTGCGCAGGGTGAACAGCAGCAGCGACAACGAGTCCGCGCGGGCATTTTGGGTGGCCATGGGCAACCTTCGGCTAAGTCAGAATAGGGAGGATGCCGGGTTATCGGCCTGCCCGGCCCAGGCTTTAGCACCATCCTTTATCAACTGCGCACGCGTACTACTGTAGGAGCGGCCTTGTGTCGCGAAAGGGCTGCGTAGCGGCCCCAGGATCTGCGCAACACCACATAATCGCCGGGCCCGCTTTGCGGGCCTTTCGCGACGCAAGGCCGCTCCTACGGGGACCGTGTTGGTCTTGGGGCAACCGGTTCAACGTTCGCGCAGGGCCTCCTTGGCTCGATTGAGTGGCTTGATCAGGTAATCGAGGATGGTTTTTTCGCCGCTGCGGATGTCCACCGTAGCGATCATGCCCGGGACAATGGCGAAATGTTTGCCGGCCTTGTTCTGCAGGCTGTCCTGTTCGGTGCGGATGAACACCCGGTAGTAATAGATCTCGGGTTTGAATTCGTCCTGCAGGGTATCTGGCGAGATACCCACCACCTTGCCTTCGAGGCCGCCATAGATTGAGTAGTCGTAGGCGCTGATCTTGACCTTGGCCGCCTGATCGGGGTGGATGAAGGCGATATCGCGCGGGGCAATGCGTGTTTCGATCAGCAGGCGCTCGTCCATCGGTACGATTTTCATCACCTGGCCGCCTGGCTGGACCACCCCGCCAAGGGTATTCACTTCGATATCCTTGACGATGCCGCGTACCGGCGAGCGCAGGGTCAGGCGGGACAGCGAGTCGTTGCGGCCGCGGATCACCTGCTCGAGGCTGTCGGCTTCGGCGCTGGCCCTGGCCAGGTCTTCGCGGGCGCGCACCAGGTAGTCCGAGCGCGCTTCGTTGGCCTTGAGTTCGAGCTCCGAGCGCTGGCGGTTGAGGCGGATCACTTCGACCCGGCTGGAGGCGCCCATCTTGGCCAGGTTTTCGGTGATTTTCAGTTCGCTGCGCACCAGCCGCAGCGAGTCCTCGATGCCGGCCAGGGTCTGCTCGAGGCCGCGGCGGCGGGTCTGGTACAGCGCGGTTTCGGTCTCGATCAGCTCCGGCGACTTGCTCAGGCTGGGCGGGAAGTTCAGCGGCTTGCCGGTGACCTCGGCGCGCAGCCGGGCGACGCTGGCCAGCGCTGCCCAGTACTTGGCCTCGCTCTCGCCGACGCTGGATGAGGTCTTGGTTGGATCGAGCTGGGCCAGCACCTGGTCGCGCTCGACCAGATCGCCTTCGGCGACGTTCATCTGCGCGACGATGCCGCCTTCAAACGACTGGATCACCTGCTCGCGCGAACTGGGGATGACCTTGCCGGTGCCGGTCGACACCTCGACCACCTCGAACCACGCCGCCCAGGCCAGAAACGCCGCCAGCATCAAGGCGCAGACCATGATGATGCGCCCGGCGCGCAGCACGGCGTGGTCGTCTTCTCCATCCAGGTATGATGCCGGAAGTTCGTGGCTGCTCATGCTTTGCCTCCCTGGCTTGGCTGACCGCCCTGACTCAAACGTGACAGGGCAGCGTCACGTTTGTCGTCGATGATGATCCGCCCGCCATCGAGCACCAGCACCCGATCGACCCGTTGCAGGACGCTCATGCGGTGGGTGGCGATGATCAGCGTGCGGCCCTGGCAGAAGCGCTCGAGGTTATCCAGCAGGCGCCGTTCGCTGATGTCATCCAGCGATGCGGTCGGCTCATCGAGCAGCAGCACCTGTGGCTGGCGCACCAGCAGCCGCGCCAGGACCAGGGCTTGGCGTTGCCCGCCGGACAAGCCTGCGCCGCCTTCGAGCACCAGGTGGTCCATGCCCTTGGGCAATTGCCGGACGAATTCCAGCGCGCCACTGGCAGCCAGGGCGGCGAGCAGTTCCTGGTCGCTGGCCTGGCCGGCGCCGAGGGTGAGGTTTTCCCGCAGGGTGCCGTGGAACAGCCGCGAGTACTGCGCCAGCAGGCCGACGTCGCGGCGCAGGTCGGCCGGGTCGAGGTGGGCCATGGCGATGCCATCGAGCGTGACCTCGCCCTCGACCAGATCCATCGCCCCGCCCAGTGCCTGCAGCAGGGTCGACTTGCCAGCACCATTGCGGCCCAGAATCGCGATGCGTTCGCCAGGCTGAATGTTCAGCTTGCTGATGCTCAGGGCCGGCGGTGCTTCAGGGCTGTAGCGGAAAGTGGCCTGGCGCAGCTGATATTCGCCACGAATTGCCGGCAGGTGCACGCGTGCTTCGCTTTCGGGGTGATCGACTGGTGACTGCATCAATTTGTCCAGCCCTTGCAGGGCGACCTTGGCCTGTTGCCAGCGGGTCAGCACGTGGGTCAGTTGGGCCATGGGCGCCATCATCCGCGACGACAGCATGGATGCCGCGACCAGGCTGCCGGTGGTCAGGTCACCCGCAATCACCATCGGCGCGCCGACCACGATGACCACGGCAAACACCGCGCCCTGGACGTTCTGGGTCCAGGTCACCAGGCCATTGGTCAGCGTGCGCAGTCTCAGGTTGCTGTGGGCGCAGGCGGCGTTGTACTGGTTCCATTGGCGCTCGAAGCGGGCCTCGGCCTGCAGCGCCTTGATCTCGTCCATGCCCTGGATGCTCTCGACCAGCATGGCGTTGCGCAGCGCCGACTCGCGCATCGACGCATTCGCCAGGCGTGCCAGCCGCCGTTGCGCGAGCAGGCCGGGCAGGAGCATGGCCACCAGCGCTGCCAACGGGATCACCACCAGCACGCCGCCGATCAGCCAGAACACCAGCAGGAACAACAGGAAGAACGGCAAATCGGCCAGCGCCGTGGTAGTGCTCGAGGTGATCAGGTCGCGGATCTGTTCCAGTTCGCGCAACTGTGAGATGAACGAGCCGGTAGATTTTGGCCGCACCGAGTTGCGCAGGCGCAGGGCATGGCCGAAGACCAGGTCGGAGATGCGCAGGTCGGCGCGCTTGCCGAGCAGGTCGGTGACCTTCAGGCGCAGCAGGCGCATGCTGAAGTCGAACACCAGCGCCAGCACTACGCCGCCGAACAACACGTACAGGGTCGGCAGCGATTCGGCCGGGATCACCCGGTCGTATACCTGCATCGAGAACAGCACCCCGGCCAATGCCAGCACGTTGGCCACCAGTGAGGCGAGCATGACCTGGCCATACGGGCGCAGGTCGCGCAGGACGATGCGGGCGAACCAGTGGCGGTCATACGGCGCGGTGTAGTCGTCGGTGCGCACATCGCGCAACGGCCGCGCCGGACGCAGCAGGGCCACCCGCACGATGCGGCCGGTCAGCGCCTCACGGGGCAGCCGTGAGGTCAGCCCCTGATCACCGGCGAACACCACTGCCAGATCGTTTTCTTCGGTAACCGCCTCGACCGTGGCTAACTGGCCGTCGTCGAGTTCCAGCACCATCGGCGTGCGCCACTGGCGCAGGCCTTTGGCATCGAAGCGCACGAAACGCAGGGTCAGCCCGGCCTGCCGCGCCATGTGCCGCAGGATCTCGTCCAGCGGCCGCGCATCCTCGATGGCGGCCAAGCGGATGCGCTGCGGCGAGACGTCCAGGCGGTAGTGGTGGGCGACCTGCAGCATCACCTCCAGCCACGGTCCGAGGTCAGCCCGGGGCGGTGCGTCCGGCGCAGCCGCGGCCTGTTGCGTCTGCTGCAGATCAAGGTTGACGGTGTCGCTCATGGTTGAATCTCCACGCCTTGCAGGCTGCGGCCTTCAAGAGCGAAGGCCGAGCGCAGCGCACTGCTGTTGTAGAGGCAGTCGATATCCAGTCGGAGCAGGTCCGAGCGAGTGCCGGCCAGTTCGAAGCGTGACTGGTAGATCTCCTGCTCGGCGTTGAGCAGGTCGAGCAGCGGTCGCGTGCCGAGGTCCAGGTACTGCCGGCCATAGAGCATGCGCGCCTCCTGGATGCTGACCTGGCGCGCTTCCAGAGAGTGCAGCCGCCGCGCCAGGCCGGCGGTCTGCGCCTGCGCCTCAGCCAGGCCGCGGCGGGCCTGCAGGCGAGCGGCGTCTTCAGCAGCGTCGGCCGAGGTCAGCGCATATCCCGCGGCGCGGCTGCGGGCACTGACGGCGCCGCCTTGATAAATCGGCACTTCGAGGTTGAGGTAAATGCCGGCCTGGGTGCGGTCGAGGCGCGAATTGTCGCGGTCGTATTCGTTGTCCAGGTAGTGATTGACCTGCGGCTGCAACGACAGGGTCGGGTAGGCTTCAGCCTTGGCCTGGGCCAACTCGGCCTGAGACTGCGCACGCAATGCCAAGGCCATCAGCACCGCTGGCAAACGCTCGTCGCCGTCTTGGGTGCGGCTGCAGGCACCCTCCAGTTGGCGCGGTGACTCCTCGGCCAGCGCCGGTGGCGAGATGCGCCCGAGCAGCGCCGCCAGGGTCGAGCGCCAGCGTTGGTGCTGCGCTTGATATTCAGCGAAGGTGGCCCGCGCGCTTTCGACCCGTGACTCGGCCTGCACCGTGTCGGAACGGGCGCTGGCGCCCATGTCGCTGCGTTGCCGGGCGAGCTCGACGATGTCGCCGACGCCGCGGATCTGCTCGCGGGCGATCAATGTCAGTTGCTCGTAGCGGCGGGTTTCGATCCAGGCATAGGCGGTGTCGCGGGCAAGGTCATCGAGCACCAGCAGGATGTTGGCCTGGGCCCGGGCGGCAGCGGCGCGGGCGGCGCTGACGGCGTTGTCGACCTTGCCGAAGTCATACAGCATCTGCTTGAGCGACAGGTTTAGTGCCTGGCTGCTGCGGTCGGCGCCGTTGCCGGTGTCGTAGCCGCCGCGCAGGCCGCCGGAAATCTGCGGGTAATAACCAGCGCGGGCGACGTTGATGCCTTCGCCCTGTTTGTACAGGTTGCCTACCGCTTCGGCGATGCTGGGGTGCCATTGCGCGGCCATCAGCACCGCCTCGTCGATGCCGAGGCGGTCGCCAGCTATTGCCGACTGGCCGACCGGCGCGCGCGCCGGTACGGCATCCGGAGCATCGCGCAACAACGACGGGCCGATCTGGCGCAGTTGCGGGTCTATGTCATCGGCCGCCATGGCGACCGGGTAGAGGTTGCACGCGAGGAGCCCGAGGGCTCCCAGTAACAGCGGTGACAGCTGACAGCCTCGCTTCACAGGTTTCCCTTACTGCTGGTCGTCCTTGCCGCCGGTTGCCCGGCGGGATTCATCAGCTTCAAACAACGTGGATGCCGTTCTGTACCCACAAGTGGTGGCTTGGATCCTCCTGAGCGGTGTACTGGGTATAGTCGATACCGTCGGCATTCTGCTGGCCGGTCAGGGTCCAGTTGTCGCTGAGCTGCACGGTATCGTTGCTGTCACCCTTGATCAGCAGAGTGTCGTTGGCGCTTTCGGTCACCGCCACCACGTCGGCCAGGCTCAGGCTCAAGGTCACCGAACTGCTGTCATTGAGGTCGATCACCTCGATGTCGTGCAGGCGCCCAACCAGGCTGCCGAGGTCGATACTGGCATCGCCGCCGGCCCACAACAGGGTGTCGGTACCGCTGCCGCCGTCGACGTTGGTGAACTGCTGATCGACGATCACCAGGGTGTCGTCACCGGCGCCGCCGGTCAGGCTGATTGCCCCACCCTGACTGCCGTCGAGGTGGTCGTTGCCATCGCCGCCGTGCAGCCCTTCGACCGCAGTGGCGGCGGCCACACTGAACAGCGCGCCGGCGTCATCGTCGCCGCCGGCCAGCAGTGCCGAGGTAGCGGCAAAGGCCCCGGCATTGTTCAAACCGATGGTCAGGGTGGCGGTGTCGGTGGTGCCGTTGGGGTGGGTCAGTTCGTAGGTGAAGGTGTCCTGCTGGCCAATCACGGCAGCGCTCAGGCCGGGCTTGAGGGTATAGCTGTAGCTGCCATCTGCCTGCACCAGCAGCGTGCCGTAGGTGCCGGTGACACTGATGCCGTTGTAGCCGGGGATGGCATAGGTGTTGGCCGCCACCAGCACGCTGAGCACGGTCAGGCTGGAGCCGAGGGTATCGCTGCCGGTACCGGTGGTGTCGTTGAGCAGGTTGCCGCTGACCGGGGTGTAGCCACTGACTACGAATTCCTTGGTGTAGGTGGTGGTGGTGTTGATCGTGGTGGCAATCGAAGCGGCCAGGCCAATGCCGCCGGCGCTGACGCGAATTTGATACGAACCTGGCCCCTTGTCCTGGAAGGTGTACGCCGCGCCGCCGCCGAGCAGGCTGACCAGTGAGCCGCCATTAACGGTTTGCTCAACTACATACAGACCTGTTGCCGGATTGAGCTTGAGCAGCTCGATCTTGGTGCCGTTGAGCAGCCCGAGCAGATTGCTCGAGTTGAGCACTACCTGCAGATCGGCAGTGGTGTCGACCGCAACCGTATTGGTTGCCGACGTCACCGAGCGGCTGCCAATCAGCGGCAAGCTCAGGTTGGCCAGGTTGGCGCTGCCGCTGGTTTCACGGTTGACCAGGCTGATACCGGTGCTGTCGAGGTCGTTGACCGCGTCGACCACGGTGGCTGGCGCGCTGTAGTTGTTGTCGTTCCAGATCTCGGTGGCTTGTGGGCTGTCGATGCGCACGTAGAGATTGGCGGTGTCTTTGAGGCCGTTGGCATGCAGCAGCTGATAGCTGAACACATCGACCTTGCCCACACTCGACGGGCTGCCGTTGGGGGTATAGCTGTAGCTGCCATCGGCGCGGATCAGCAAGGTGCCGTACAGACCCTGCACTTCGGTGGCGGCGCCGGCGGAGACGTAGCTGCCGTTTTTCAGGACCTGCACCACCGCGCCGTTGTCCGGACCGGTCTGGTCGACGCTGCCGTCGGTGCCAGGGTCGCTGAGGACGTTGCCGGTGGTCGGCGTGCCGGTGCCGGTGAACTGGGTCAGGCTGGTGGACTGCACGTCCAGACTGGTGGTGACTGTGGTCAGCAGACCGATACCGCTGCTGTTGACCGTTAGCCGATAGTCACCCGCCAGCAGTTCGCCGATATTGACCTGCAGACCCTGGCCCAGCGGCAGCAGGATCAGGTCGAGCAGCCCCTGGCTGTTGCCGGTGGCGAGGGTGACCCAGGCGCCGGCAGCATTCTTGACCTGCAGGGTGTAGGTCGCGCCGTCGAGCAAGGCCAGGGCGCTGCTGGTGTTGAGGGTCAGGGTCGGATCGGCAGTAGTGCCGGCGGCGACCGTCCAGGTGAAGGTTTTCGAGAAGCCGGACACCACCGTCAGGAAGCTGTCGGCGAATGTCTTGGTGGTGACGACCGGGGCCAGGTTCACCGTGGCTACCGCCAGGTTGTCGCTGGCCGAGACTGGCGCGTTGGCGTCGACGTCCGGCGCGATCAGCGCAACCCCGGCGGAGACATTATTGCGCGGGTCGGTAAGGGTGATCGAAAGGGCTTGGCCGTTATCCTGGGCAGGGCTCAGGGTGACCGTGAAGGTGCCGTCCGGATTGACCGTGGCAGGCTGCGAAACGACCCCGCTGGGACCGCGCACCGTCACCGTCGCGCCAGGCTCGCCGCGCCCGGTGATGACGCTGCCGTCGGCATTGATCACCAGATTGCTGGCGATGGCGGGTGGGGTGATGTCCGGGGCAGTCAGGGCCACCCCGGAGGTATTGCCCGCGGCATCGCTCTGGTTGACCGTCAAGGCCTGGTTGTCGACCTGCGCCGCCAGCAAGCTGACCACGAACAGGCCGTTGGCGCCGACGATGGCGCTGCCCAGCACTACGCCGCCGGCGCCGAGCACGGTGATCTTGTTGCCGGCGATGCCGGCGCCGCTGACCAAGGTACCAGCAGCATTGATGGTGGCGGTGGGGGCGGGCGGTGGCGTGGTGTCCGGCGCGCCGGTGGTGGTGGTGCCGGAGATATTGCCAGCGGCGTCGGCCTGGCGCACGGTCAGCACCTGGCCGTCGTTCTGGGTAGCGGTGAGGTTGACGGTAAATTGCCCGTTGGGGCCGACCACGGCGGTGCCCAGCGGTGTGCCTGTAGCCGAGAACACGCTAACGGTGGCACCGATTTCGCCGGTGCCACTGAGCTGGGTGCCCAAGCCATTGACCAGCAAGTTGCCTGGCGGGTTGGGCGCCTGCACGTCAGGGGCGATGAAGCCCACGTTGTCGGACAGATTGAGGGCAGCGTCGCGCTGGCTGACCTCAAGGATCTGACCGTTGAGCTGTGGCGCATTGAGATTGATGCTGAAGGCGCCGCCAGCGTTGACCTGGCCACTGCCGAGCAGATTGCCCTGGGTATCCCGTACGAACACGGTGGCTCCCGCCTCACCGGTGCCGGTCAGGACCAGACCGTTGCTGGACAGTGCGCTGACTACCGGTATCGCAGGTGGAGTGGTATCACCGGCCTGGACAATGACCGGGGCCGATTCGCCGGCGTCGGCCGCGTCGGCGGTTACCGAGAGCACCTCGCCGTTGCGTTGCGGTGGGTTCAGCGTAACGCTGAAACTACCGTTGGCTTGAACGACCAAGGCCTCGCCGATGACCTGACCGGCCGCGTTGTAGACGGTGATGCTGGCGCCGAGGATCGAGGTACCTGTCAGGGTTTCGCCATTGGCAATCAGCGCGACATTGAGCGGCGCGGCGGTCAGCGGTACCAGCGGCGGGGTGTAGTCGGCCGGCAGCGAAGGGTTCTGCGCGGCATCGGTCTGCACCACGCTGAGTTCTATACCTGGCAGGGCCAGGGTATCGAGTTCGATCTGGAACGTGCCGTTGGCGAGCACAGTGCCCTCGCCGATCTGCACGCCGTTCTGGCTGACGATCACACTGGCGCCGGCTTCGCCGCGGCCGCTGAGTACGCTGTAGGTCGCATCGATCACCAGGTTGCTGACCGGTGCCGGTGGGCTGGTGTCTTCAGCCGTGACAGTCACCGCCAGCGCGGCGTTGCCGGCAGCGTCAGTAGCAACCACGTCGAGTATCTGGCCGTTGTTTTGTGGCGGGTCGAGGGGCACGCTGAAGTTACCGCCTGGGGGGACCTGGATGGAACCGACCACGGTGTTGTCCGGGGCGCGTACGGTGATGAAGCTGCCGGGCTCGCCAGTGCCGATGAGCAGTGTGCCCTCAGGGTTGATGGAGAGGGCAGTGGGTTGCGCTGGCGGGGTCAGGTCAGGTGCCGTGACGGCAAAGGCCGGCGACGGATTGCCGGTAGCATCCTGGGCAACGATGCTCAGCACCTGGCCGTCAAGTTGCGCCGGTGACAGGTTGAGGACGAAGGTGCCATCGGCGGCGATGCTGCCCTGACCGACCAGGTCGCCCTTGTCGTTGAGCACGGTCAGCCGTGCGCCGGCCTCACCGGAGCCTTTGAGCTGGGTGCCGCTGGCGTTGATGGTAGCGTCGACGGCAGGCGGTGGAGTGGTGTCCGGCGCGGTCGCCGGGGTGCTTGGCGACAGGTTGCCTTTGGCATCCTCAAGGGTCACCTGCAGTTGCTGGCCGTTGTTCTGCGGCGGGTTCAATGCCACCACGAACCTGCCATCGGCGCCAACCTGCACGGTGCCGATCTGGCTGCTGCCAAGGTAGACCCTGGCGGTACTGCCTGGCTCGCCGACGCCGCTGAGTTGGCTGCCATCGGCATTCAGTTGCAGTTGCGCAGGTGCCTCAGGTGGGGTCAGGTCAGGTGCCTCGACGTTGACCGGCTGGCTGATGTTGCCGGGCGGGTCGGCCTGTTGCACCGCGAGCACTTGCTGGTTGATCTGCGCGGGCGTGAGCATGACCTCGAAGCTGCCGTCGGCAAGCACTTTGGTAGTGCCCAGCAACGTGCCGTTGGCATCGGTCACGGTGACGGTTGCGCCGGCTTCACCACGGCCGGCGATCATGCTGCCGTCGGTACTGATAGTCACCGCAGTGAGCTGCGCCGGCGGGGTGAAGTCAGGCGTATCGAGAGTTGCTGGCGCAGAGACGTTGCCGGCCAGGTCGGTCTGGGTCAGGCTGAGCCGTTCGGCATTGCCCAGGGCAGGGTTGAGGGTGAGGGTAAAGAAGCCGTTGGCATCGACCAGTGCTTCGCCCAGCGGCGCGCCATCCGGGCCGCTGACCTTGACCGTGGCCCCGGCCTCGCCGCGACCAGTCAGGGTCGCGCCGTCGCTGGCAATCGCCAGCGCCGTCAGCGCATCCGGTGCGGTGATATCGGCCGCGGTGGTGCTGGCCGCCGGCGATTGGTTGCCGGCGTTGTCAGTGAGCACGACCTGCAGGCTTTGGCCGTTGGCCTGGATCGGATTGAGCGAGACCTGGAAACTGCCGTCATCACGCACGATGCCGCTGCCGATGACGCTGCCGTCAGCGGCCAGCACAGTGACTTTGCTGCCAGCTTCGCCGGTGCCGTCGAGCAGGGTGCCGCCGCCGGTGACGGCGAGGTTGCCTGGTGCGTTCGGGGCGAGCAGATCGGGTGCGGTCAGGCTGACGCTGTTGGATTCGTTGCCGGCGGCATCGGTCTGGCTGGCGTTGAGCGCCTCGCCATTGCGCTGCGGAGCAGTCAGTTGCAGGCTGAACCGGCCGTCGGCGCCGACCACCCCTTCGCCCAGATCGACGCCTCCAGGGCCGCTGATGCTGACCCGGGCGCCGGGTTCGCCACGGCCGGTCAAGGTCAGCCCATCACTGGCCAGTTGCAGTTCGCTGAGCGGCTGCGGCGCAGTGGTATCCGGCGCCTGCAGGGTGGCCGGCAGCGAAGCGCTGCCGTCGGTGCCGACTGCGCCGACCTGCAGGGTTTCACCGTTGGCCTGGACGCTGTTGAGCGCCACCGTGAAGGTGCCGCCTGCCGCTACCACCGCAGTGCCAAGCACTACGCCGCCTGGGCCGTACACCGTGACCGTGCTGCCGGGAGTGCCGCTGCCGGTCACGCTGAGGCCATCTGCGGCCAGCAGCAGATTACCGGGGATATCCGGCGCCAGGCTGCCTGGGGCAGTGACGGTTTCGGCGGGCGAGGCGTTGCCGCTGGCGTCGCTCTGGACCACGCTGAGATTGCTGCCGACGATTGCCGCCGGGCTCAGATTGACCGTAAAACGGCCGTCCGCAGCCACTGTAACGGTCCCCAGCAAGGTGCCATCGGCTGCCCGCACTGCCACCGTTGCGCCAGCTTCGCCGGTGCCGGCCAGGCTGGCGCCATTGGCGGCCACGGCGAGGTTGGCGACGGCGGCGGGCGGGGTAGTGTCAGGTGCGGTGAAGTTACCGGGTTGGGACACGTTGCCGGCGGCGTCGGTGGCGGTCACTTGCAGGGTTTGACCGTTGGCCTGGACGCTGTTGAGGGTGACCTGGAAGGTGCCATTGCTGGCCGCGACCACGCTACCGAGAACATTGCCGGCACTGTCGCGGACAGTGACCGTACTGCCCGCCTCGGCGGTGCCGCTCAGTTGCACGCCGTTACTGGCCAACAGCAGATTGGCAGGCTCTGCGGGAGGGGTCAGGTCCGGAGCTGTCACGGCCACAGGCGCTGAGATGTTGTTGCTGGCGTCGCTCTGGGTCACGCTCAGGCGCTGGGCGTTGAGTTGTGCGTTATCCAGGGTCAGGGTAAAGCTGCCGTTGGCGGCGACGTTGCCGCTGCCAATGATGGTGCCGTCCGGGCCGCGCACCGTGACGCTGGCGCCGGGCTCGCCCAGGCCGGTCAAGGTCAGGCCATTGTTGTTGAGCATCAGGTTGGTCAGCGGTGCCGGTGGGGTCAGGTCAGGCGTGTTGACCGAGGTCGCGGGTGAGGTATTGCCCGCGGCGTCCTGCTGGGTCACGCCGATCGGCTGGCCGCTGGCCTGTGGGCTGTCGAACGTCACGCTGAAGCGTCCGTCGGCACCCACTGTGGCTGTGCCAAGCAAGGTGCCGGCACTGTTGCGCACCTCGACACTGGCACCGGCTTCGCCCAGACCGGAAAGCTGACGGCCGTCGGCGCTGAGCACGGTTTGGGTGACCGCCGCAGGTGGCGTGCGATCGGGTGTGGCCAGGCTGGCGGGAGCAGAAACATTGCCAGCCGCATCGCTCAGGGTGACCTGCAGGGGCGCGCCGCTGGTTTGCGCTGCCGGCAGGGTGATCTGGAACTGGCCGGACGGGTTGACGGTACCGCTAGCCAGCACCGCGCCACTGGCGTCGCGCACGGTGACGATGGCCCCGACTTCGCCCTGGCCGCTGACCACGGTAGCTGCGCTATTGAGGCTGACGCCGCTGGCCGCCAGGGGCGCCTGCAGGTCTGGCGCAGTGGTCGTCGCTGCCAGCGAAACGTTGTTGCTGGCGTCGCTCTGGGTGACGGTCAACAACTGCGCATTGGCTTGTGGCGGAGTGAGGCTGATGCTGAACAGGCCGGTACTGCCGACCGTCGCCGAACCGAGCAGGGTGCCATTGGCATCCACTACCGAAACGGTCGCGCCGACCTCGCCGCGACCCGTCAGCAGGCTGCCGCTGCGGTCAATCGCCAGTTGTGTTGGCGCATCAGGCGCCGTGGTGTCCTCAGCCGTGACGATAGCCGGTACCGAAGGTTTGCCTGCGCCAAAGCGCGCGTTGACCTGCAGGGTCTGGGCGTTGAGTTGAGCGTTGCTGAAGAACACCCGGAAGATACCATCGCTGCCCACCGTCGCAGTGCCCAGGGTGGCGCCGGCGGAGGTCACAGTGATCAGTGCACCGACTGTGCCCATGCCGGTCAGGACGAAGCCGTCAGCGCTGAGGTCGAGGTCGGTCGGTGTTGCGACTTCGCTGCCATCCGGGCCGGCCAGCGGTGTGCTGGCTTCGCCGCCCGGGTCCTTGACCACTACAGTGGCGCTGTCGCCGCTGGCCAGCGGCGGGTTGATCGGCACCACGAAGCTGCCGTCCGGGCCTGCCACCACGCTGCCTATGTCATTGCCGTCAGCGTCACGCACGATCACCGTGCTGCCGGGCTCGGCGTTGCCGCTGACGCTGGTGCCATCAGGGCTGACGCTGATATCGGTCGCTTCTGCGGGTATGGTGGTGTCAGGGGCGGTGATCGGCAGCACCGGGCTGGTGTTGGTGGCCGCATCGACAGCCTCCAACAGCAGCGGTTGACCGTTGTTCTGGCTGCCTGGCAGCTGCACGCTGAAGCTACCGTCTGCCTCGACATCCCCTCTGATCAACTCGATGCCGTTGGCATCGCGAATGATCACCTCGGTGGCACCTGGAGCAGTGCCGGTGACCGTGCCGTCATTGGCCACGCTGACGCCGTTGGGCAGGGCTGGCGGGGTCAGGTCGGGCGCGGTGACTGGCACCACATCGGATTCATTGCGGCCATCGGTGGCGACCACGCTCAAGCCCTGGCCGTCTTTCTGCGCTGGGTCGAGAATGACGCTGAAATCGCCGCTTGGCGGCACGGTGGTGCTGCCGATCACAGTGCCGGCAGCGTCACGCACTTCGACCGTGCTGCCCGCTTCGCCCCTGCCACTGACCTGGGTGCCATCGGCGTTGACCTGCACGCCGGTTGGCAGGATCGGGGCAGTAGTGTCGATGGCGTTGATCGGCACGCTCGGGGAGGTCTGCCCTTGCAGGTCGGTGACGGTTACCGACAACTGCTCGCCCGCGACCGGCACGGGGTTGAGCGGGAGGCTGAAGCTGCCGTTGTCAGGCACCACCACACTGCCGATGAGGTCCCCGTTCGGGTCGCGCACCTGAACCGTCGTGCCGGGTTCGGCCTGACCGCTGATCAGGTTGCCGCCCGCATTGAGTTGCACCCCTTGAGCAGCTTCAGGAGCTTGCAGGTCTGGCGCGGTCAGGGTGTCCGGCTCGGAGATGTTGCCAGCCTGGTCCTTTTGCGTGGCGGTCAGGGTCTGGCCGTTGAGCTGGACGGGGTTGAGGGCGACCTGGAAGCTGCCATCGCCCTGCACGGTTGCGCTGCCAAGGATGACGCCGCCAGTGCCGGTCACGGTGACGACGCTGCCTGGCTCACCGCGTCCACTGAGCACACTGCCGTCCGCCGCCAATACCAGGCCGGTGGGCGCATCGGGGGCCTGGCCGTCAGGGGCGGTGACGGGCACTGTGGTGGAGATATTGCCCGCCGGATCGCGCTGCTCGACGGTCAGTGCCTGGCCGTTGTTCTGGGCTGGGCTGAGGGGAATCGTGAAGCCGCCGTTGGCTTGCACTACCGCGCTGCCGAGCACTGTACCGTCAGCGGCGCGTACGGTTACGGTAGCGCCGGGTTCGCCAAGGCCTGTGATCTGGCTACCGGTGCCATTGATCGCCTCATTGCTGATCGGCTCCGGTGCCTGAGTGTCGGGCGCAGTGAAGTCGACCGGACCGGCACTGTTGCCGCGGCTGTCGGTGGCTTCGACGGTCAGTTTCTCGCCGTTGCGCTGGGGCTGGTTGAGGGTCACGCTGAAGTTGCCGTCGGCGCCTACCGTGCTACTGCCCAGCACGGTACCGTCGGCAGCCCGCACGGTGACCAGCGAGCCGGCCTGACCGACACCGGTCAGTTGGGTGCCGGCGATATCCAGTGCCATCTGCGCCGGTTGCAACGGGCCGTCGAGGTCCGGCGCCGTTGCGCTGGCGCTGGACTCGTTGCCCGCCGCATCGCGCAGCTCGACGTCGAGCACCTGGCCATCGGTCTGGGCGGGGACGAGGGTGACGGTGAATACGCCATTGGCGCCTACCAGCGCAGTGCCCAGCAGATTGCCCTGAGCGTTGCGCACTTCTACTGTGGCGCCGGCTTCGCCGCGGCCGGTCAGGGTCACGCCGTTGGCGCTGATCTGCAGGTCGCTGGCTTCGCCTGGGGGGGTGATATCCGGGGCAGTGATCTGCGCTGGCAGCGAACTGCTGGCGCCATCCACCGCAACCACGTCGAGCAATTCGCCGTTGGCTTGCGCCGGGTTCAGCGGCAGGGTGAAGGTACCGCCGGCGCCAACCACCGTGCTGGCCAGGACATTGCCTTGGGCATCACGAACGTCGATCCGCGTACCCGGGGTAGCACTGCCGCTGATCGAGCTGCCGTCCGCGGCCAGGTTGAGATTGCTCGGGGTCGCCGGGATAGGTGTAGTGGGTACGGTCAGGTCGAGTTCCAGCGAGGTGTTGCCGGCGGCATCCTTCTGCACCAGGCTGATCGCCTGGCCCGCAGCGGCGGGGGTATCCAGATCGAACAGGAAGGTGCCGTTGGCGCCGACTGTGCCAGTGCCGAGCAGGGCGCCATTGGCATCCCGCACCTCGACGATGGCACCTGCTTCACCACGACCGGCAATGGTCAGACCGCCATTGCCCACGGTCACGCCGCTGATGATCGTTGGCGCAGTGATGTCCGGGGCGTCGTAGGCCAGCGGCGTCGATGCGTTGCCGGCCAGGTCGATGACGCGGATATCGAGCACTTCACCATTGGCCTGAGGTGGGTTGAGGGTCAGGGTGAAGGTGCCGTTGGCAGCTACGATGGCGCTGCCGAGCAAGTCGCCATTGGCGTCGCGCACCTCCACCCGGGCGCCTGGTTCGGCGCTGCCGCTGAGGGTCTCGCCAGCGCTGAGGCTGATGTTTGTAGGCTGGGCGGGGGCCTGCAGGTCAGGGCTGAGCAGCGTAGCTGGGGCCGAGGCATTGCCAGCGGCGTCGGTCAGGGTAACTTGCAGGCTTGAGCCATTGGTAACTGCAGCAGGCAGTTGCAGGTTGAAGCTGCCATCGGCCAGGACGGTGCCGATCGCGAGCAGGTTGCCTTGAGCGTCAAGCACCTTGACCGTGCTGCCCGGCTCGCCGCGACCCGAGACCGTACGCCCGTCTCCGCTGATGGCCAGCCCGCTGGCCGGGTTTGGTGCGGTGGTGTCGGGGCTGTCCAGATCAGGTGCGTTGACACTGCCGGGCGCAGACAGATTGCCTTTGGCATCGGTGGCGGTAACCTGCAGTGCTTCGCCATCGACCTGGGCCGGATTCAGGGCGATGGTGAACACGCCGGTTGGGCCGACCACAGCTGTGCCGAGTTCAACGCCATTGGCGCCCACCACTCGCACCGTGCTGCCAGGCTCGGCGCGGCCGCTGAGCTGGCTGCCATCAGCGCTGACCACAAGCTGGCTGGGGGCAGCGGGCGCGGTGATATCCGGTGCGCTGATCTGCACTGGCAGGGACACGCCGCCGTTGCCATCAAGGGCAACTACGTCGAGTAACTGACCGTTGGCCTGAGCAGGATTGAGCACCACGATAAAGGTGCCTTCGGCGCCGACCACGACGCTGCCGATCACGTTGCCATTGGCATCACGCACCTGAATGCGGCTGCCAGGCGGGGCGGTGCCGCTGAGCGAGCTGCCATTGGCGGCGATGCTCAGGTCACTCGGGCTGACTGGCGTAGTGGTAAGGGGCACATCGAACGGCAGCGGCACTGACGCATTGCCGCTGGCGTCGGTCTGCACCACGTTCAGGCGCTCGCCTGGCTGCACGGCGCCGCTGAGCTCGATCAGGAAGGTCCCGTTGGCAGCTACTGTGCCGCTGCCGAGCAGCACACCATTGCTGTCGCGTACTTCGACCGTGGCACCGGGCTCACCGCGGCCGCCCAATACTTGCCGATCCGGACCGACAACCAGGCCACTGACTGCGGCTGGGGCGGTGGTGTCGGGGGCATTGAACTGGAGTGGCGCCGAGGTGTTCTGGGCGGCGTCGACCAGGCGCACGTCCAGCGCTTCACCGTTGGCCTGGGGCGGATTCAACGTCAGGCTGAAACTGCCGTCGGCAGCCACAACGCCGCTGCCGATCAGGGTGCCTGAGGCGTCGCGGACCTGCACCGTGGTGCCTGGCTCGCCTTTACCGGTCAGGGTGACACCGTTGCTCAACTGCAGGTCGGTGGGCTGCGCAGGTGCAAGCAGGTCGCGCGACACCACGCTGCCGGCGGCGGAGACGTTGCCGGCCGCATCGGTGAGGGTGACCTGCAACGTGCTGCCGTCGAGCACGGCAGGGTCGAGGGTGATCTGGAAGGTGCCGTCGGCGCCGACGGTGCCGCTGCCCAGCAGGTTGCCGTCAGCATCGCGCACTTGCACGGTGGTGCCCACTTCGCCGCGACCGCTCAGTTGTTTGCCGGTGCCGGCGATGACCAGATCGGTTGGCGCATTTGGCGCTGTGGTGTCGACCGGCGGCGTATCGATGTCCGGGGCCGTGGTGTTGCCAGGCGCTGAGGTGTTACCGGCAGCATCGGTAAGGGTCACCTCGAGCGCCTGGCCGTTGGTTTGTGGCGGGCTCAGGGTGACATCGAAACGGCCGTCGGCACCGACTGTGCCGGTGCCGATCAGGTTGCCCGCCGCGTCACGGATGTTGACCGTGGTGCCGGCTTCGCCCCGGCCGCTCAGGCGCAGGCCATCAGGCGAGACCAATAGATCGATCGGGCTGGCGGGTGCGGTGGTGTCGCCAGGGTTCGGTGAGCTGCCACCGCTGCTGCCACCGCCGCCGCCACCACCACCACCGCCGATTGCCGCCGCAGCACCACCGGCGCCCAGCAAGCCCAGGGCCGCGATGGCAAAGGTGTTGGTCCCGCTGCCGGCAACGCCGACCCCGGCCATCAGCTCATCCAGCGAGGCGATGTCCTCGAAGGTGAAACCGGTAAAGGCCTCTGCGTTGTACTGGGCGTGCCAGAGCGTGCCGTCTTCGCCGACGAAGACCATGTCGCTCTGCTCGCCCGCCGCGTCGACTACAAAGAAGTTGCCGATGGTGACCTTTTCGCCCGACTTGAGCGTGACGATCAGGTCCTGGCCGCTGCGAGTGACGGTGGCCACTTCGCCGGGCGGCACAGGCATCTGCACCAGGCCCGGCCCTTTCAGGCTCAGATTGCCCCAGGCGTTCTGGGTAACGGCGGCGGTTTGCTTGTCGGCAACGACGATGTTGTCCATAGGTGCTCCCTGCTGATGGACCGGCGGTGAACACAGACCAGAGGGCCGGCGCAGACATGCGCAGCAGCCGTCTAGAGCGGTCCTTGTTCACCGGTAGTAAGGGAGATATAGCAGCCGTGCGGGAGCCAACCAGAGGCTTTCTGGGTTAATCCTTTTGTACAGTCGCCCTCATTTGAGGCCTAGCCGACGACATAAACGGCTGAGGTTTGCCCGGTCCAGGCCGAGCTCGCGAGCCGCGCTCGCCCAGTTGTTCTGGTGCTTTTGCAGGCAGGCCTCGATCAGCTGGCGTTGATAACTATCGACGGCCGTACGCAGGTCGCCGTTCGTCGTCTGAATCGCATCGGCGGGCAGCGGCAGCGCCGCGGCTGGCATGGGCGCTACGCTGCGCAGGTCGAGGTCAGCGGCCTGCAGGGTGAGAATGCGCGGGCGCTGTGCTTGCTGGCCAAGCGCCTTGAGCGCTGAACGGCCAATGAGGTGTTCCAGCTCGCGCACGTTCCCTGGCCAGTCGTACGCCAGCAAGGCAGCCTGGGCTTCGCTGCTCAGACGCAGGCTGTTCAAGCCCAGGCGCGAGCGGTTTTGTTCGAGGAAGTAACCGGCCAGCAGGAGCACGTCGCGGCCGCGCTCGCGCAGCGGCGGCACCTGCAAGGGGTACACACTCAAGCGATGATAGAAGTCGGCGCGGTAACGGCCGTTGCGCACTTCGTCGGCGAGGTCGCGGTTGGTCGCGGCGATCAGGCGCACGTCGACATGGTGCTCGCGGTCCGAGCCGAGCCGTTGCAATTGGCCGCTTTGCAGCACTCGCAGCAGCTTGGCCTGGACCGTCAGCGACAGCTCGCCGACCTCATCCAGGAACAAGGTACCGCCGTTGGCCAGTTCGAACTTGCCGCGACGCTCGCCATGGGCGCCGGTGAAGGCGCCGCGGACATGGCCGAACAGCTCGCTCTCGACCAGGGTGTCCGGCAGCGCTGCGCAGTTGAGGCTGATCAGCGGCTTGTTGGCGCGGCTGCTGGCCTGGTGCAGGGCCTGGGCGACCAGCTCCTTGCCAACGCCGGTTTCGCCGGTGATCAACACGGTCAGGTCGCTGCTGCCGACCAGGCGGATTTCTTCGAGCAGATGGGTGTGGGCCTGGCTCTGGCCGATCAGCTCCTTGTCCTGGCCACTGGCCTGGCGATAGACCTCGGCTCGCTGGTGCTCGTCCTCGGCGCGCAGGGCCAGGTGCTGAATCCGCTCGGCGACGGTGACCGTGGCGGCGGCGAGGCTGGCGAAGGCCTGCAAAGCTTCCAGTTCCAGGCTCTGAAACTGCCCCGGGGTCAGTGCATCGAGGGTCAGCAGACCCCACGGCTGCTCGTCGACCAGCAACGGACAGCCCATGCAGTCATGGACCTCCAGGTTGGCGCCAGGGGCATTGACCAGACCGTCGTACGGGTCGGGCAGGTCGCTGTCACTGGCGAAGCGGGTCGGTTCGCTGTGGCTGAGCAGAATCTTGAAGCGCGGATGCTCGCTGACCCGAAAGCGCCGGCCAAGGGTATCCGGGGCAAGCCCGTCGACCGCCAGCGGCACCAGCCATTCGCCATCCAACCGGAGCAACGCAGCCGCGTCGCAAGGCAGCAGGCTGCGCATGGCTTGCAGCAAGCGCCGGTAGCGTTCCTGGTCGGGCAGATCGCGGGACAGGTCGCTGACCAGCGGAAGAAGGGCAGTGAGCAGTGGCTTTGTGGTCATAAAGACTCCTTTTGGTCTTTATGACTATAGTCCGGGATTGGTCATTTTGACATTGCTTGCTTGAATGTCCCGGTTTTGCTGGGGCGGATAGTTGGCATGATTGCTGTAACAGCATCTGCATCCATTTGAAGCCCCTCAGGAGTTGCTGCAATGCTCAATGCCGACCAACGTGCAATCGTCAAAGCCACCGTGCCGTTGCTGGAAAGCGGCGGGGAAGCGCTGACCACCCATTTCTATAAAATGATGCTCAGTGAATACCCAGAGGTACGTCCGCTGTTCAACCAGGCTCACCAGGCCAGCGGCGATCAACCGCGGGCGCTGGCCAATGGCGTACTGATGTATGCCCGCCATATCGACCAGCTCGAGCAACTGGGCGGTTTGGTCGGGCAGATCATCAACAAGCATGTCGCCTTGCAGATCCTGCCTGAGCACTACCCGATCGTCGGTCGCTGCTTGCTGCGCGCCATCGAGGAGGTATTGGGCAAAGACATCGCCACACCTGCGGTGATCGAGGCCTGGGCCGGTGCCTACGGCCAGCTGGCCGACATCCTCATCGGCGCTGAAGAAGGCCTGTATCAGCAGAAGGAGCAGGCCACTGGCGGCTGGCGTGGCGCGCGTGAGTTTCGCTTGGTACGCCGCGAGCAGGAAAGCAGCGAGATCGTCTCGTTCTATTTTGCCGCGCAGGACGGCCAGCCGGTGCTCAAGGCCGAGCCTGGTCAGTACATCGGCCTGCAGCTGTTCATCGATGGCATCGAGCAGCGCCGCAACTATTCGCTGTCGGCACTGAGCGATGGCCAGCAGTACCGCATCAGCGTCAAGCGGGAGGCGGGCGGCAAGGTCTCCAACTATCTGCATGAGCAGCTGATGGTGGGCGATACGCTCAATCTGTTCCCACCGTCAGGCGACTTCACCCTGGCGGCTAGCGACAAGCCGTTGGTGCTGATCAGCGGTGGGGTCGGCATCACGCCGACCCTGGCCATGCTCGAAGCCGCCCTGACGACGCAGCGTCCGGTGCATTTCATTCATTGCGCACGTAATGGCGCAGTGCATGCCTTCCGCGACTGGGTAGACGCGCTGGCTGAGCGTCATCCGCAGCTCAAACGCTTTTACTGCTACGCCGAAGCGGGGCAGGGCGCAGACGCAGTGGGCTTGTTGAGCGAGCAGCAATTGGCCGCTTGGTTGCCGCAGGAGCGGGATGTCGATGCTTACTTCCTGGGGCCGAAGGCATTCATGGCGGCGGTCAAACGCCAGCTCAAAGGGTTGGGCGTGCCCGAGGCGCAGAGCCGTTACGAGTTCTTCGGGCCGGCTGCTGCGCTGGAGTAAACCCGTTGTAACAGCCGGCTCGCGCGATCACGGGCCGGCTGCAGCTTAATCTCGCTTTAATCCCGCTATCCTTCACTTGCGTGTGTCGAGGCGCCTGCGCCTGCCCGGCATTCGCCCGCCTATATACAGGGCCGTCGTTGAACTGAAGAGGTTTGGCTCGGTCCTAGTGTCTCCGGAGAGTGGCGCTTGCCGTTGTCTCGACGCATCCATGCTCATGGCCAGCGTGTAAACTGCCCAGCGGCTGGCCTGCGTGCTGTCACTCTCCCTCGAAGGAATCGGCAATGAACGAACAACTCTCGCGCCTGAACCGTGAACGGCGCTTTCTGGCCCTGCTGGGCCTGATCTGCCTGGCGCTGATTGGCGGCGCGCTGTATATGCAGATTGTCCTCGGCGAGGCGCCATGCCCGCTGTGCATCCTGCAACGCTATGCATTGCTGCTGATCGCGCTGTTTGCCTTCATCGGCGCGGCAATGCCCAACCGCCGGGGCCTGACCCTGTTCGAAGGGCTGGTGGTACTCAGTGCCATTGGCGGAATCGTTGCGGCTGGGCGCCATGTGTATATACTCGCCAACCCTGCGGTCAGTTGCGGTATCGATACCCTGCAACCGATCGTCGATGACTTGCCACTGGCCAAGGTCTGGCCACTGGCGTTCCAGGTCGAGGGTTTCTGCAGCACGCCATACCCTCCGCTGCTGGGTCTGTCGCTGGCACAATGGGCGCTGCTGGCGTTCGTGCTGACCGCGATTCTGGTGCCGGTAGGCATCTATCGCAACCGCAAACGGGCTTAGACCAAAGTACCGTTTGAGCGCAAGTCTGTTGCACGGCGAGAGAAGCCCCTTTTCTCGCCATTCGCTTGATCCAGATCAATGACAAAGCCTTGCAGGATAAGTGTTTCAGGCCTGTAGGATGGGGTGCGACAAACTGTCGCGAACCTGATTTTCCCTACTCCATTGTTACCGAATCTGCAAAAGACTGTTGCTCAATAAGTCATAGTCAAGGGTGGGCGACCTATCTACAATCGCCCCCAATTTCCGTTCGGCACTGCTTGCGAGTCGCAGGATTTGAAGGAAGCCACGGCCTCCTTTTTGCTGACTTCGTCAAGTTTCGCCCAACGGCGATACCGGGCGGACACCCCTCCGCGTTAACCCGCACCAAATGGACTTGGTACAGCTGTACGGGCCGTTTGCCTACACCATAAATACCGTTAAGCCCGCTAACCGCCCAGGTCCACGTTGAGGACCCCAGGCAGGAGCGAATTCGAGCCAAAATTGCTGACGCTTGGCAGGACGAAGTGTTGGTGACCAAAACACAAATTGCATTGAAGCAAGCTGATCTAGAGGTCGTGAGATGAGTAAAAAGCGTTACCCCAGACTGTTTGGCATATTGCCCTTTTTAGGCATGCTTTTACTCAGTGGGTGCAACTGGACCCTGCTCGACCCGAAGGGTCAGGTCGGCATTGAGCAAAAGAACCTTATCCTGATCGCTACCGGCCTGATGCTGCTGGTGGTTGTGCCGGTCATCATCATGACTTTGGCATTTGCCTGGAAGTATCGTGCTTCCAACAAGGCAGCCACCTACACCCCAGACTGGTCGCACTCGACCAAGATCGAACTGGCCGTGTGGATCATCCCGGTCATCATCATCGTTGCCTTGGGCTACGTAACCTACGTGTCCACGCACAAGCTGGATCCGTATCGTCCGCTGGATTCCGACGTGAAGCCGGTGCAGGTCGATGTGGTCGCGCTGGACTGGAAATGGCTGTTCATCTATCCGGAACAGGGCATTGCCACCGTCAACACGCTGGTCTTCCCGGCCAACACGCCGGTGAACTTCCGTGTGACCTCGGACGCTGTGATGAACTCGTTCTTCATCCCGGGTCTGGGCGGCCAGATCTACGCGATGGCGGGCATGACCACCAAACTGCACCTGATCGCCAACGAGAACGGTGTGTTTGACGGTATCAGCGCCAACTACAGCGGTGCTGGTTTCACCGGCATGAAGTTCAAGGCTACTGCCACTTCCCAGGCCGACTTCGAGAAGTGGGTTGCTGAAGTCAAGCAGTCGCCAAAAACGCTGAGCAAGGCTGAATACGAAGCCTTGGCCAAACCAAGCGAAAACCACCCAGTCACGCTGTACAGCGTGGCCTCGCCTGACCAGTTCCAGACCATCGTCGACAAGTACGAAGGCATGAACCGCGGTCGGCCGAACCACGAAGAACAAGGCAGCAAAGACCTGGCCACAACCCAGGGTGTGGAGTCGAGTAAGCAACCAGCTGCCGGGGCAGAGGAGTAAGAGATGTTCGGTAAATTAAGTCTGGAGGCGATCCCGTATCACGAGCCGATAGTCATGGTGACACTTGCCATGATCGCGCTGGGTGGTATCGCTGTAGTAGGTCTGATCACCTACTTCCGCAAGTGGACCTACTTGTGGACCGAGTGGCTGACGACTGTCGACCACAAGAAAATCGGCGTGATGTACATCATCGTCGCCATGATCATGCTGATCCGCGGCTTTGCCGACGCCATCATGATGCGTACCCAGCTGGCCGTGGCCACGGGTGGCGACACCGGCTATCTGCCGCCTGAACACTATGACCAGATCTTCACCGCGCACGGTGTGATCATGATCATCTTCATGGCGATGCCGTTCTTCACTGGTCTGATGAACCTTGCGGTTCCGCTGCAGATCGGTGCACGTGACGTGGCCTTCCCGTTCCTCAACTCCCTGAGCTTCTACCTGCTGCTGGCAGGCGTGCTGCTGGTCAACATCTCCCTGGGTGTTGGTGAGTTCGCCAAGACTGGCTGGGTTGCGTATCCGCCGCTTGCGGGTATTCAGTACAGTCCGGGCGTGGGTGTCGACTACTACATCTGGGCACTGCAGCTATCGGGGCTGGGGACAACGCTGACCGGCGTCAACTTCCTCGTCACCGTGATGAAAATGCGCGCGCCTGGCATGAAGCTGATGGACATGCCGATCTTCACCTGGACCTGCACCTGGGCCAACGTGCTGATCGTGGCTTCGTTCCCGATCCTGACCGCTGCACTCGCTCTGCTGACTGTTGACCGTTATCTGGACTTCCATATCTTCACCAACGAGCTTGGTGGGAACCCGATGATGTACGTCAACCTGTTCTGGGCGTGGGGTCACCCTGAGGTTTACATTCTGATTCTGCCGGCCTTCGGCGTGTTCTCGGAAGTTACCTCGACGTTCTCTGGCAAACGCCTGTTCGGCCACCACTCGATGATCTATGCATCGGGCGCGATCGCCATTCTCGGCTTTGCAGTTTGGCTGCACCACTTCTTCACCATGGGTGCCGGCGCGAGCGTCAACACCTTCTTCGGCCTGGCGACGATGTTGATCTCCATCCCGACCGGTGTGAAGTTGTTCAACTGGCTGTTCACCATGTATCAAGGCCGCGTGCGCTTCACCGCGCCGATGCTGTGGACCCTGGGCTTCATGGTCACCTTCTCGATCGGTGGCATGACTGGCGTTCTGCTGGCTGTTCCAGGTGCTGACTTCGTGCTGCACAACAGCCTGTTCGTTATCGCTCACTTCCACAACGTGATCATCGGTGGTGCGGTATTCGGCTACATTGCCGGCTTCGCCTTCTGGTTCCCGAAAGCCTTTGGTTTCACCCTGAACGAGAAGTGGGGCAAAGCTGCCTTCTGGTTCTGGATCTCGGGCTTCTACGTTGCGTTCATGCCGCTGTACGCCCTGGGCTTCATGGGCATGACCCGTCGTCTGAACCACACCGAAAACCCACTGTGGGAACCCTACCTGTGGGTAGCGGTAGTCGGCGCCGTGCTGATCCTGTTCGGTATCGCTTGCCAGCTGATCCAGCTGTTCGTGTCGATCCGCGATCGCAACCAGAACCTGGACGTCACTGGCGATCCATGGGGTGGTCGTACGCTGGAGTGGTCGACTTCTTCGCCGCCGCCGTTCTACAACTTCGCTCACATGCCTGAGAAAGTTGGTCTGGACGCCTGGCACGAAGCCAAGGAAGCCGAAGTTGCGTACAAGGTTCCGGCCAAGTACGAAGCGATCCACATGCCAAGCAACACCTCTACCGGTCTGTTCATGGGCCTGTTGTTGACCGTCTTCGGCTTTGCCTTCATCTGGCATATCTGGTGGCTGGTTGGCGCAAGCCTGGTAGCAACCATCGCAGTCTTCGTTCGCCACGCTGCACGTGACGACCAGGGCTACATGGTGCCGGCTGAAGAAGTGGCGCGCATCGAAGGCGAGCGCATGCAAGCGTTGGCCAAAGCAGGTGCTCTGCCTGCCGGCGCACGTGTCGAATCGTTTGAACGGGTGTAATCAATGTCCAGTCAAGTAATCCACGGTGACGCTCATGGTCATGACCATGGGCACGACGATCACCACCACGACTCGGGCCAGATGACCGTACTTGGTTTCTGGCTGTACCTGATGACCGACTGCATTCTGTTTGCGTCGCTCTTCGCCACCTACGCGGTGCTGTCCGGCGGTTTCGCCGGCGGCCCGTCGGGTCACGACATCTTCCAGCTCGACTTCGTGCTGGTTGAAACCGCGTTTCTGCTGCTGTCCTCGATCACCTTCGGCTTCGCCATGCTGAAGATGTTCGACGGCAACAAGGCAGGTGTACTGGGCTGGTTGGCTGTGACCTTCCTGTTCGGTGCTGGCTTCATCGCGATGGAAATCTATGAGTTCCATCACCTGATCTCTGAGGGTTACGGCCCGCAGCGCAGTGGCTTCCTGTCGGCGTTCTTCGCGCTGGTCGGTACCCACGGTCTGCACGTGACTGCCGGTCTGATCTGGATGGCGATCATGATGTATCAGATCAACAAGCACGGCATCACGCCGACTGCCAAGACCCGCATGAGCTGCCTGAGCCTGTTCTGGCACTTCCTCGACGTGGTCTGGATCTGCGTATTCACCGTCGTTTACCTGTTGGGGGTTCTGTAATGGCTAACGCACACGACACTCATCACGAAGGTAGCCACGGCAGCGTCAAGTCGTACATGGTCGGTTTCGTACTGTCGATCATCCTGACTGCGATCCCGTTCGGCCTGGTCATGTTCCCGACCTTTCCGAAGAACCTGACCGTCCTGATCGTGGTGGCCATGGCCGTCATTCAGGTAGTGGTACACCTGGTGTACTTCCTGCACATGGACCGCTCGAAAGAGCAGCGTTCCAATGTGTCGACGTTCCTGTTCACCGTTCTGGTAATCGCGCTGCTGGTCGGCCTGTCGCTGTGGATCATGTTCAGCATCCACTTCGAAATGATGGCCAAGTGAGGTAAGACTGCATGTCACTGAAGCACTTTATCCAAATCACCAAACCGGGGATCATTTTCGGTAACGTGCTTTCCGTGGCAGGCGGTTTCTTCCTTGCCTCCAGCGGGCATGTGGATTTCGTCCTGTTCCTGGCGGTGGTTCTCGGTACCTCGATGGTGGTGGCGTCCGGTTGCGTGTTAAACAACTGCATCGACCGTGACATCGACATCAAGATGGAGCGCACCAAGAACCGCGTGATGGTCCAGGGCGGCATGTCGCTGCCGCTGGCGCTGATTTACGCCACTCTGCTTGGGCTGGGTGGTTTCAGCTTGCTGTACGTGCAGGCCAACCCGTTGGCGGCGTACTGCGCCCTGATCGGGTTCGTCGTCTACGTCGGTTTCTACAGCCTCTGGCTGAAGCGCAAATCGGTGCACGGCACCTTGGTTGGCAGCCTGTCCGGTGCCATGCCTCCGGTGATCGGCTACTGCGCCGTGAGCAATAGCTTCGACCTGGCTGCAGTGACCCTGCTGGTGATGTTCAGCCTGTGGCAGATGCCGCACAGCTTTGCCATCGCGATCTTCCGCTTCAAGGATTACAGCGCTGCCAATATTCCGGTTCTGCCGGTGGCGCGCGGTATCCTCGCTGCGAAAAAGCAGATCGTGCTGTACGTGCTGGCATTCGTCCTCGCTACCCTGATGCTGACCCTCGGCGGTTACGCCGGGCTCGGCTACATGGCGGTTGCCGCCGGTATGGGCCTGTACTGGTTGTACATGGCCTGGGGCGGCTACAAGGCTGAAGATGACAGCAAGTGGGCGCGCAAGGTATTCGGCTTCTCTATCCTCACCGTGACCGCCTTGAGCGTGATGATGTCGGTAGACAGCCAGACTGCTGCTGACGTGTTGATGACTTACGCCCGCTGAAGACATCTGTTGTGAAGAAGCCCTGGCCGTGTGTCGGGGCTTTTTTTTGCCTTGTGCATGGCAGTTCTTCCGCCTGCTCGGCACCGCCTCACACGCCATATGGTGTGCCTCCCTAGTCCCCAGGAGACATCCAGATGAGTGTATTTACGGCCTATTTCTGTGGCACCGGTTCCACCCGCTATGACACCGCCAACCCTGATTTCTGGAACGGCGAACTGGTCTCGACGTTGGCCCACAACGACCAAGGCCGGCTCTGGGCTGAGCAAATTGCTGTCGATGGCCCAGGCAGCGGCAACCTGCAGGACGATGACCTGTTCGTCAAGCCGGGCAGTTATTTCAACTGGACCGGTCAGCTGTTTGGCCGCGGCTGGGAAGAAAACGTCGCCCACGTAGTGCAGGTGATCAAGGGCAAAACCAACTGGCAGCGCACCAAGCTCAGCAAAGAAGAGTACGAAGACCTGAAGAAACGCGGGGTTGAGGTCCCGGATGCCGAGGCTGGCTCTTCGTGGTTCTGGCGTATGTACGACTATGGCGACAGCTTTGCCAAGCAAGAGCTCTATCAGGAGATCATTACTCGCTTCCGCAAACCGCTGATTCCGACCCAGATCAATCTGGTCGGCTGGAGTCGCGGCGGCATCAGCTGCCATATGCTTGCCAATGCCTTGGCCAGCGACCCGGAACTCAAGCACATTCCGGTCAACATCTTTGCCATCGACCCCGTACCCGGGGTAGGCAATATCGACAAGCGCCGCGTACAGCTGGCCAGCAATGTGAAGGAGTACGTCGGCTTCTACTCGCGTGACGAGCGTTCAAAAGGCTTTGCCTGCGTTATACCGAGTGTGGCCGCGGCTACTCGCATCCACGTCTTCCCTATGCACGGTCGGCATGCCACGTTGGTCGGTAACGCTTCGGTCGATGGTGCCGGCGGTGGCAAGCAGCTCGATGAGCCGGGCTTGCTGGTGCGCCATTTTGCCGAAGTCTGCCTGACCCGTTGGGGCGTGAAGCTCAACAACCGGCTGCAGCTCAGCGACATCCAGTTGATGCAGTATCACAAGGAAATGATCGCAGAGAACGAGCGCTACATAGCGATGCGCGAGAAGTCCTACACGGTGGTGACAGAGGGCAGTGCAGCAGACCGCTTTGTTCACTTCGGCACCGATGAAACGTCCTTCAGCAAGGTTACCGGCAGTGCATTCAACCCCAGTGAAGGCTTGGCATTGGAGCAGGTAACCGTAGACAGCTACAAGGTACTACGCTGATCGAGCTGGCTGTTCAGCGCGCGCCACTGAGCAGCCGCTTCTGAGGAATTGTTTAATACGCCTGAAAATATATAAAAAAACAGAAAATTATCCTTTGCAGATAAATCATTTCGGCATTATTGTCTGATCTGGCCGCTACAGCGGCCAACGTCGCTCGGACGGTTCCGGGCGCTTACGTCTTCGAGGTACACATGGCCGACCAAGGTTCGCCGCGCCGCTTTGCGCGCATAGATCGTCTCCCGCCCTATGTTTTCAACATCACTGCCGAGCTGAAGATGGCTGCCCGCCGTCGTGGCGAGGACATCATTGATCTGAGCATGGGCAACCCCGATGGCGCCACGCCGCCGCACATCGTCGAGAAGCTGGTGCAGGTTGCCCAGCGTGACGACACTCATGGTTACTCCACCTCGCGCGGCATTCCGCGCCTGCGCCGGGCGATTTCGCGCTGGTATCAGGACCGCTATCAGGTCGATATCGATCCTGAGAGCGAGGCCATCGTCACCATTGGCTCGAAAGAGGGCTTGGCGCACTTGATGCTGGCCACCCTTGATCATGGCGACACGGTTCTGGTGCCCAACCCCAGTTATCCAATCCACATCTACGGTGCCGTGATCGCCGGTGCACAGGTGCGTTCGGTGCCGTTGGTGCCGGGGGTGGATTTCTTCACCGAGCTTGAGCGGGCGATCCGCGAGTCGATCCCCAAGCCGAAAATGATGATCCTCGGCTTCCCGTCCAACCCGACTGCGCAGTGTGTCGAGCTGGATTTCTTCGAGCGTGTGGTAGCGCTGGCCAAGCAATACGATGTGCTGGTCATCCACGATCTGGCCTATGCCGACATTGTCTACGACGGCTGGAAGGCCCCTTCGATCATGCAGGTGCCCGGTGCCAAGGACATCGCGGTGGAGTTCTTCACCCTGTCCAAAAGCTACAACATGGCCGGCTGGCGGATTGGTTTCATGGTCGGCAATCCTGAGCTGGTCAGCGCCTTGGGCCGGATCAAGAGCTATCACGATTACGGCACCTTCACCCCGCTGCAGGTAGCGGCCATTGCCGCCCTTGAGGGTGATCAGCAATGTGTGCGCGACATCGCCGAGCAATACCGCCAGCGCCGCAACCTGTTGGTCAAGGGCTTGCACGAGCTGGGCTGGATGGTCGAGAACCCCAAGGCCTCGATGTACATCTGGGCGAAGATACCCGAGGCGTACGCGCACCTGGGCTCGCTGGAGTTCGCGAAGAAGCTGCTGGCCGAGGCCAAGGTCTGCGTATCGCCAGGGATTGGTTTCGGCGATTACGGCGATGACCATGTGCGCTTTGCCCTGATCGAAAACCAGGACCGCATCCGTCAGGCGATCCGTGGCATTCGCCAGATGTTCCGGGCGGATGGGCTGACCGCCAAGTAACCGCTTCGTACGCTCAACAGCCAACCGACATGCCGCCGATCAGCGGCATGTTTTTTTTCATATACCCTCTTCTCAGCCACCCCCGGTTGGATCAACAATGGCGCCGCGGGCCAAGCCCCGATAACAACAACTCTCCCTCCCTGGCGATCATGTCCGAATATAACCCTTGCCTTGACTGCGGCGCGTGCTGCGGGTACTTCCGTGTGTCCTTCTTCTGGGGCGAATGCCAGTCATCGGGCGGTGTCGTGCCGGACGATCTGGTGGTGCAGATCACCCCAAGCCGGGTCGCCATGATCGGCACCGACGCCAAGCCGTGCCGCTGCATCAGCCTCGATGGCGAGATTGGCAAGCAGGTGGGGTGCAGCATCTACGCCAACCGTTCCACGCCCTGTCGCGAGTTCGAGGCGTCCTGGGTAAATGGCGTGCACAATCCCAGTTGCGACGCAGCCCGTGCTGCCTATGGGTTACCGCCGCTGGAGGCCAACGAGCCGCACTGGCCAGATGAAGGCGCCGAGGTGGCGTGATTGCACTGGGTTGAAAATGCCCGGTGACCCTGGGGTCCGACTGACGCTAGACTGTCATCTTTCCAGCGATGGACAGGAGGTCCGGCGTGACCCAGCCCCGCAGTTTCCCCTCTGACTTGCTCCTTGAAAGCCCGCGCCTGCAACTGCGCCCGATGCGTCATGCCGACGCCGCGCAGTGGTTGGAGATGATGGCCGACCCGCAGGTCATGCGTTACTGGCACCACGCCCCGTGGCAGGACCTGGCCGAGGCGCAAAGCGCTCTGGCGGCAGACCGCGAAGCGTACGCCAAGGGCGAGCAACTCAAGCTTGGCATGTACCGGCGCGACACCGGCGCGCTGATCGGCATGGTCCAGCTGTTCAACATCGACGACGTCTCCCGCCGTGGCGAAATCGGCTATTGCCTAGCCAGCAGCGTACAGGGCCGCGGCTACATGGACGAAGCACTGACCTGCTTTATCGATTACCTTGCGCACACGCTGCACCTGCGCCGCCTGGAAGGTGAAATCGACCCGCGCAATCAGGGCTCGGCACGTACCCTCGAGCGTCAGGGCTTTGTCCTTGAAGGCACCCTGCGGGCACGTTGGTGCGTGGCGGGGGAGTTGTCCGATTCGGGTATCTACGGCTTGTTGCTGGAGCCACCGGTTGCCTGATATGACGGTGAATGACGGTCGGATGAACGCCAGTCGCCCTTGGTTCCTCCAGTTGCCCACGTTCTATATCGCCCTGAGCCTGTTGCTGTTCCTCTGCAGTCTGGCGTTTGACGGTGTCTACCTGAGCGCGGGGCGGCATATGCCCGCCTTGCAGATCCTGCTATACGGGCCTTGGGGGATTCCGTTCGAGCACTACCAGTGGTTTGCCAATCCTTTGTTGGCTCTGGCCGTGCTCAGCCACCGGCGCTTTCGTCGGCTGGCACTGGTGCTGGGCCTCGCCGCGCTGTATCTGGCGGCGAGCAGCCTGGGCATCGATCGCCTGCCGGACAATCGCAGCTATGCCTTCCAGGACCTGATTGGTTTTGGCGCGGGCTTTTACCTGTGGCTGGCGGCAATCGCGTTGTTCTGCGCGGGCCAGGCCTGGTGGTGCTGGAGGGCCCGCAGTGCCGCGCAAATGCCAGGATGGCGCTGGCTCGACGTGGCTTTGATCGCCGCGTTGGGGGTGACGGTGTACGTGGCCACCGAAATGCCCTCGCTGCGCTTTCAAGTGGAAAGAGTGCTGGACCCGCCCATTCAACCGCAGGCCTTCTGACCGGTCTGTTGTCAGCGCGCAGTGCCCCACTGCACCAGCAGCATGCCGAGCACGATCATGCCCACGCCGGCCAGCCTGAGACTGTTGACGGGTTTTTCCGGCAGGCCCATCAAGCCCCACTGATCGATCAGCAATGAGGACAGTACCTGCCCGGCGATCACGCAGACGATAAACCCGGCCGCACCCAAGCGCGGTGTGAGGATCAGCGCAGCAGTGATGTACAACACGCCTGCCAATCCTCCCAGCCAGGCCCACCACGGCGCCTGGGTCAGATTCTGCAGCTGCGGCAGCGGTGCCCGCAGCACCAGCAATGCCGGTATCAGCAGCATCAGGCTGACCAATAGCGAAACCCCCGCGGCCCATAACGGATGCCCCAGCAGTCGGCCGAGGGCGGCGTTGCTGCCTGCCTGGAACGGCACAGCTGCGCCGGCCAGCAGGGCGATCAGCATGGGAAGCAGGACAGACAAGGTAAGTGCATGCGGCATTGGGATGCTCCTGAATAAATGACTGGCTGCAGTCTGTGTTATCCATTTCAATGATGGAAATTCGAACTCCGCACAGTTGGTATTCGCTAGATGGATGATCTGCGCCGCATCGACCTCAATCTGTTGCTGACCCTAAACGCGCTGCTCAGTGAGCAGCACGTGTCCCGCGCTGCATTGCGCCTGCATCGCAGTCAGCCTGCGGTGAGCCATGCGCTGGCTCAGTTGCGAGAGATCTTTGCCGATCCGCTGTTGGTGCGGCGTGGCGGCAGGCTGCAGCTGAGCCCTCGTGCGCAATCCCTGCGCGAGCCTTTGCAGCATGCGTTGCAGCAGTTGGACGGTCTGCTGGGCAGTCCTGGCTTTGAGGCCGGCAAATCGCGTCGTACTTTTCGCCTGTCGATGTCGGACTATGGCGCCAGGGTGTTGCTACCCGGCCTGTTACGGCAGGTCCGCGAAGAGGCGCCCGGGGTCGACCTGGTGGTCTCGCAGGGCAGCCGGGAAGCCATGCTGGGGCAGTTGATCGACGGAGAAGTGGATCTGGCGCTCGGCGTGTTCCCCGATTGGCCGGCTGAAGTGCAGCGCCAGGTGCTGTTCGAAGAAAGTTTTGTCTGTGTGGCCGACCGCAGGAACCTGCCGCAGCGCGCAGGGCTGAGCTTGAGTCAGTGGTTGCAGCGCCCCCACGTGCTGGTTGCGGTGCGGCCGGGCATCGACAATGAGATCGATCGCGCCCTGCAGCAGGTGGGCGAGCAACGGCGGATTGCCTTGACGCTGCCGCACTGGGGCGTAGCGCAGACACTGTTGGTTGGCACCGATCTGATACTTACGGTGGCGCGGCGCAGCCTCAGCGGGGCTCGTCTGGACCCGGCGCTGCGTATCTTCGCCCCGCCATTGGCGATCGCACCTTTTGCTTTTGCCCAGGCGTGGCATGCGCGCCGGGAAGGCGACGCCGGCCATGCCTGGTTGCGTTCGCGGGTGGCGAGCATCTGTCAGAACACGGAGTGAGCCGAGTGGGTTTGGTCTGATTGTCGCCGTTGGTAGCCGGCCTTGGGTGGGGAAGTGCTAGGCTGGTCGCCGTCACTCATCCGCGAGACTTGCTCATGCGTAACCGCACTACTATCGTCATGACCTTGATCCTGGGTTGCTCGAGCGCAGCCGCGAGCGCCGACGACTTTTCCACCCGTTATACCGAGTGTATGGACAAGGCCTCCAGTACTGTTGCCATGAGCAGCTGTATCCAAAGCGAGAGCAGCCTGCAGGATCAGCGTCTGAACCGTGTCTACAAGCAGTTGCAGGCCAAGCTTGCAGGCGATGCGCAGAAGGCCTTGCGCACGGCGCAGCGCAGCTGGATCAAGTATCGCGATGACAACTGCGCCCTCCATAGCCAGGCCAGCGGCGGCACCCTGCGCCAGATCGAGGCCGGCACATGTGTGATGGGCATGACCCGCGACCGTGCCGCGGAGCTTGAGCGGATACTCAGCCCGGGGCAATGACTGGCTGGCCTTGATTAGTCTGTGGTTA
>NZ_CP025262.1:850000-3995000 GCF_002843585.1 Pseudomonas sp. 02C 26
TTGGGTAACACTAACTGGAGGACCGAACCGACTACCGTTGAAAAGTTAGCGGATGACCTGTGGATCGGAGTGAAAGGCTAATCAAGCTCGGAGATAGCTGGTTCTCCTCGAAAGCTATTTAGGTAGCGCCTCATGTATCACTGTAGGGGGTAGAGCACTGTTTCGGCTAGGGGGTCATCCCGACTTACCAAACCGATGCAAACTCCGAATACCTACAAGTGCCGAGCATGGGAGACACACGGCGGGTGCTAACGTCCGTCGTGAAAAGGGAAACAACCCAGACCGTCAGCTAAGGTCCCAAAGTCATGGTTAAGTGGGAAACGATGTGGGAAGGCTTAGACAGCTAGGAGGTTGGCTTAGAAGCAGCCACCCTTTAAAGAAAGCGTAATAGCTCACTAGTCGAGTCGGCCTGCGCGGAAGATGTAACGGGGCTCAAACCATGCACCGAAGCTACGGGTATCACCTTCTGGTGATGCGGTAGAGGAGCGTTCTGTAAGCCTGTGAAGGTGAGTTGAGAAGCTTGCTGGAGGTATCAGAAGTGCGAATGCTGACATGAGTAACGACAATGCGAGTGAAAAACTTGCACGCCGAAAGACCAAGGTTTCCTGCGCAACGTTAATCGACGCAGGGTTAGTCGGTCCCTAAGGCGAGGCTGAAAAGCGTAGTCGATGGAAAACAGGTTAATATTCCTGTACTTCCGATTGTTGCGATGGAGGGACGGAGAAGGCTAGGCCAGCTTGGCGTTGGTAGTCCAAGTTTAAGGTGGTAGGCTGGGATCTTAGGCAAATCCGGGATCCCAAGGCCGAGAGCTGATGACGAGTTGCCTTTAGGCGACGAAGTGGTTGATGCCATGCTTCCAAGAAAAGCTCCTAAGCTTCAGACAATCGGGAACCGTACCCCAAACCGACACAGGTGGTTAGGTAGAGAATACCAAGGCGCTTGAGAGAACTCGGGTGAAGGAACTAGGCAAAATGGCACCGTAACTTCGGGAGAAGGTGCGCCGGCGAAGGTGAAGGGTTTACCCCGTAAGCTTTTGCCGGTCGAAGATACCAGGCCGCTGCGACTGTTTATTAAAAACACAGCACTCTGCAAACACGAAAGTGGACGTATAGGGTGTGACGCCTGCCCGGTGCCGGAAGGTTAATTGATGGGGTTAGCGCAAGCGAAGCTCTTGATCGAAGCCCCGGTAAACGGCGGCCGTAACTATAACGGTCCTAAGGTAGCGAAATTCCTTGTCGGGTAAGTTCCGACCTGCACGAATGGCGTAACGATGGCGGCGCTGTCTCCACCCGAGACTCAGTGAAATTGAAATCGCTGTGAAGATGCAGTGTATCCGCGGCTAGACGGAAAGACCCCGTGAACCTTTACTATAGCTTTGCACTGGACTTTGAATTTGCTTGTGTAGGATAGGTGGGAGGCTTTGAAGTGGGGACGCCAGTTCTCATGGAGCCATCCTTGAAATACCACCCTGGCAACTTTGAGGTTCTAACTCAGGTCCGTTATCCGGATCGAGGACAGTGTATGGTGGGTAGTTTGACTGGGGCGGTCTCCTCCCAAAGAGTAACGGAGGAGTACGAAGGTGCGCTCAGACCGGTCGGAAATCGGTCGTAGAGTATAAAGGCAAAAGCGCGCTTGACTGCGAGACCCACACGTCGAGCAGGTACGAAAGTAGGTCTTAGTGATCCGGTGGTTCTGTATGGAAGGGCCATCGCTCAACGGATAAAAGGTACTCCGGGGATAACAGGCTGATACCGCCCAAGAGTTCATATCGACGGCGGTGTTTGGCACCTCGATGTCGGCTCATCACATCCTGGGGCTGAAGCCGGTCCCAAGGGTATGGCTGTTCGCCATTTAAAGTGGTACGCGAGCTGGGTTTAGAACGTCGTGAGACAGTTCGGTCCCTATCTGCCGTGGACGTTTGAGATTTGAGAGGGGCTGCTCCTAGTACGAGAGGACCGGAGTGGACGAACCTCTGGTGTTCCGGTTGTCACGCCAGTGGCATTGCCGGGTAGCTATGTTCGGAAGAGATAACCGCTGAAAGCATCTAAGCGGGAAACTTGCCTCAAGATGAGATCTCACTGGGATCTAGAATCCCCTGAAGGGCCGTCGAAGACTACGACGTTGATAGGTTGGGTGTGTAAGCGCTGTGAGGCGTTGAGCTAACCAATACTAATTGCCCGTGAGGCTTGACCATATAACACCCAAGCAATTTGCTCATGCAGATTGCGGTGGTGAAGACGAAACGCCGAAGATTCGTACACAAACATCACATATCCGAATTTGCTGGGCCGTTCATCTGGACGTTCTGGCTACAGAATTTCTTGACGACAATAGAGCATTGGAACCACCTGATCCCATCCCGAACTCAGTAGTGAAACGATGCATCGCCGATGGTAGTGTGGGGTCTCCCCATGTGAGAGTAGGTCATCGTCAAGATTCATTTCGCAAAACCCCTATCTGCGCGAGCAGGTAGGGGTTTTGTCTTTTCCGGCCGAGCACGGTTCCTTGTAGGAGCGGCCTTGTGTCGCGAAAGGGCTGCGAGCGGCCCCAGATCTCAGCTTCGCAGCCGATATTGCCGGGCCAGCTATGCTGGCCTTTCGCGACACAAGGCCGCTCCTACGACGACGGCGCAACGTCAATTCAACGCGGCCCCAAATATCTGCCCGCGCCACGATCACCGAAATTTTCACCCCATCCGCCGCTCCGGCGCCGCAGCAAGGCCGTTCCTACGGCGATGTCAAACTATAAAATCAAAACACTACAGATAATGATTCGTATTTGCTAGAGTGCGTGATTGAACCTATTCCATCACGCCCAGCAGGTCCGCTCATGCTTATCCCTAACGTCCCCCGCAAAAATACGTTTAATTCCGTGTGGCTGCCGATCGGGCTGGTCGCGAGTATCTCAACACCGTTCGCCTTGGCAGAAACGGCGCTGGAGAACCAGCAACCGGCTAGCGCAAGCGATAGCCCGGGCGTCGTTCTGGAGTTGGAGGAAACTGCGATCTCGGCAAGCGCCGATGCCTCGCGAGAAGGCTTGATACCTGAATATGAGGGTGGTCAGGTGGCCCGCGGTGGGCGCGTGGGTATCCTGGGCAACAAGGATTACATGAGTACGCCATTCACCTCGACGTCCTACACCAATCAGCTGATTCGGGATCAACAGGCACAAAGTGTCGCCGATATCCTTCAGAACGACCCGTCGGTGCGCATTGCCCGTGGTTTCGGCAACTTCCAGGAACTCTACGTAATGCGCGGCTTCCCTCTGTATTCCGATGACATTGCTTACAACGGCTTGTACGGGTTACTGCCACGCCAGTATGTGGCTGCCGAATTTATCGAGCGGGTGGAGGTGTTCCGCGGCGCCAACGCCTTCCTCAACGGTGCGGCGCCGGGCGGTACCGGGATCGGCGGTGCGATCAATATCCTGCCCAAGCGCGCCCCCAACGAGGCGCTGACCCGTTTGACTGTAGGTGCCGAGAACAATGGCTTTGGTACCGCCGCCGCGGATCTGGCACGACGCTTTGGCGAAGAGGATCGCTTCGGCGTGCGCGTCAATGTGGCCAAGCGCGGAGGCGAGACTGCGGTAGAAGACCAGGACCGTAGCCTGGACATGTTCGCTCTGGGCCTGGACTATCAAGGCGAGCGCTTGCGTTTGTCCGCAGATGTCGGCCATCAATATCACTTCATCGACAACCCATTGCCCAGCGTCACGCCGACGGGCAGAGTGCCGAGCCCGCCCGATGCAGACAAGAACTACGGGCAGTCGTGGACCTATTCGAAAGAGAAGCAGACGTTCGGCACCTTTCGCGCGGAGTACGACCTGAGCGACGCTGTCACCACGTGGGCAGCGATCGGCATGCGCAAAGGCGAAGAGAAGAACGTGCTCGCCAACCCCTCTTCCAATGCCGCAGGCGTAACCCGAGCCAATCGTTTCGACAACTATCGCGAAGAAACCATCACTACCGGCGAAGTCGGGATGCGCTTCAACCTGCAGACCGGCCCGGTGTCGCACCAGTGGGTGGTGTCGGGTGCGATGTTCGACAGCAAGGATCGAAACGCGTGGGCGGGTAACTTCGGCGGCTTCGCCGGTGACCTGTATGATCCCGCAGATTTTGCTAAACCGGACAATGTGAGCTTCAGCGGTTCCATGTCCGATCCGCACATCACTGCCCGCACGTACACGCAAAGTATCGCAATCGCCGACACGCTTGGCTTCTTTGATGATCAACTGCTGCTGACGCTCGGTGCTCGTCGTCAGGGCATGGATGTGACCGGTTATGACTACAACAGTGGCGACAAGACGTCGAAATACAACCGCTATGAGACCACACCTGTTGCGGGTGCTGTATACCAACTGAACGAGCAGTTCTCGGTATATGCCAATTACATCGAAGGGCTGACCAAGGGTGATACGGCCAGCGCCACCACAACCCTGCCTGACGGCTCTAGCGCGCCTGTTCTAAATGCTGGTCAGTCACTCGCACCGTATGTCGCCAAACAGACCGAGTTCGGCGTGAAATACGATGGCGGTGCTCTGGGCGGTAGCCTCGCAGTGTTCGAAACGCGCAAGCCTGTAGGTATTGTCGAGAATCAGGTATTCAAGGATGGCGGCGAACAACGTAACCGCGGCATCGAACTGTCGCTGTTTGGCACACCAATTCAACGCGTGCGCCTGCTCGGTGGGGTAACACTGCTTGACGCAGAACTGAGCAAGACTCAAAACGGTGAAAACGACGGCAACGAGCCGATCGGCGTGCCTAAGGTGCAAGCAAACATCGGCGGCGAATGGGATGTGCCCGGCGTCGACGGCCTGACCCTGACCAGTCGCGTTGTCTACACCAGCAGTCAATACGTAAACAACGCCAACAGCCTCGAGATCCCCTCCTGGACCAGGTTTGATCTGGGCGCGCGGTACGGCTTTAAAGTCGATGACAAGGATGTAACCTTGCGCGCGCGGCTGGATAACGTTGCGGGCCGTAACTATTGGGCTTCAACTGGCGGCTACCCCGGCTCGAACTACCTGGTGCTGGGCGCCCCGCGCACGTTTTCGGTCAGTGCGTCGGTAGATTTCTGATGATTTGATCCTGCCTGGAGTTTTGTACAGCCGGGTTGTCATACTGCAAACAGGCCTCGCTTTGGTAGTACCCGCAAAGGGAAATATCCACCTAAAGCTTGAAAGGCAGTTCTAGTCGATCAGACAGGGGCTGTGCTGACGACCGCTCCAGACTTCGCCGCTTCGGCAATGGCCTCAGTGATGATCAGATTTCTGAGGCCATCGCGCACCGTGACCAGCGGCGCTTCAAGCCCCTGAATCATCCGGCAGAAATGCTCGAGCTGAAGCTCCAGTGGATCCCGACGTTCAACACCGGCGGTCGCCGTTTGAAAAGGCTTGAACCATGAGCGCTCTTCAGCGCGGGCATAGTATTTGAGGCGCATTGTGGGCACTGCAAGCGACCCGTTCTTGCCGCTGATTACATAGCAGTCTTCATCGGCGTAAGCGGCGTAGCTCGCATTCTCCTGGGACGTCTGCTCCCAACTGCGGGCACACCCCGCAGAGTCCGACAGCAGAAACGAGCCCAGGGCTCCGTTGGCAAAGCGCAGGCCGATACACACCGTGTCTTCGACCGGAAAGTTGCGCGCGGCACTCGACTGCATGGCCTGGACGGCAACGATCTCTCCGCACAGCGAGCGCAAGTTGCCGATCTCGTGAATCATGTTGATCAGGATCGGGCCGCCACCTTCCTGGCGCCGCCACACGGCCGCATCGAAGTAGTCATCCGGCTTGTAGAACAGCGCGCTGCCCTGCACGGCAACAATCTCGCCGAGCACGCCTTCGCCGATGATCTCCCGTGCCTTGGCCAGCACAGGGCTATGTGCTCGATGGTGCCCGACCAGCAGACGCGCACCCTTTGCGGTTGCCGCAGCGAGCAGACGCTTACCTTCTTCAACGCTGTGGGCGACGGGTTTTTCGATCAAGGCGGCAACGCCTGCCTCGACGCATTGCAACGCCTGCGCAACATGCAGCGCATTGGGCGTGGCAAGGATAACGCCGTCCGGTTTGACGTTGTCGAACAAGGCCGCCAGATCTGCATACTGAGGAACGCCCAGAGCGGTCAGGTAATCGTCCGGGATCGTTACCGGATCAACAACGGCAACCAGTTCACAAGACAGGCTCGCTTGAACAAGTTCGATATGGCGGCGACCGATCATGCCGACGCCGGCCACTGCAATTCTGATTCTGGACATGATTTGATCTTCACAGTTGTTTTTGTGTTCCTGAGGAGCAGCGCTGGCTCATCAGGTGCTGTTAGGATCCAGCCTACTATCGCCGGCGAAGGTCATAATGGGCTCAGATGAAATATCAGAATTCTCAATTACTGAACAATGACCCGTTCCTGCGTGACCTTTTGCTCTTCACTGCGATCGCCCGCTGTTCGAGCTTCGTCAGCGCAGGGGCTGAGTTGGGGATCTCGCCAGCGCACGTCAGCAAGCGCATCGCGACACTTGAGCAAAGCCTCAACTGCAAGCTGTTCAACCGCACGACGCGCCGCGTCACCATCACCCGTGAAGGCGAGGCGATGCTGGTCTGGGCCAAACAGATTGTGGAAAACGTCCACGGCATGCTGGAAACGTCCCATGGAGACCGGGTAGAGCCCAGAGGGCTGCTGCGGATCAGCACCAGTCAACGACTGGGCCGTTTCCACGTGGCACCCATTCTCGGCCTGCTGCGTAAGCGCTACCCAGGACTTGAGGTCTGGATCGAGTTGATGGACAGGCGCACGGACCTGATCGGTGAACAGTTCGATATCGATATTCGAGTAGGGGAGGTGACCGAGCAGCATCTGATTGCCCACAAGATCGCCAGCAGCCAGAGGATTCTGTGCGCCGCCCCGAGCTATGTCGCGGAGCGAGGCCATCCAGCTTCACTGGCTGATCTGGCACAGCACGAGTGCCTGTTGTTGCGCGACAGGGACAGTAGCTTTGGTTTGTGGCGTCTAGAGGGGCCAGCTGGCATGGAGACCGTCAAGGTGACCGGGCCTATGGCATCGAACAACAGCGACATCGTGCGCGAGTGGGCGCATGAGGGGCTGGGCATCATCATGGCCTCCACATGGGACGTCGCCCCCAGTTTCGCGCAGGGCAAGCTCATGCGACTGCTGCCTGCTTGGCATCAGGTTGCGGATATTTCCGCGGTCACGACGGTCCGTGCTTCACAGTCGGAGAAAATCAAAGTGTGCCTTGAGTTTCTGACTGAACAGTTGACGGCTGGTGCTTATGCGCTTGAGGGCATAACTGACTGAGCAGCACATCAAAGTGCACTGCTTTGCTGGAGAAAACGTTCAAACTGTAGAAACTAAAAAGCCCGCAATCAGCGGGCTTTTGGGATGTTGCGTAGACGCCGGTAAGGCGTCTATGTATTGCGTTTGGTGCCCCGAGGGAGACTCGAACTCCCACTCCTTTCGAAAACGGATTTTGAATCCGCCGCGTCTACCAATTCCGCCATCAGGGCTTGTGGGGCGGCAGTATAGAGAGGCTCCGCGGGTCGGTCAATCGGCTTTCATGGAGAATTTTCACAGGTTGGGCTAAACTTTGCGGCCCTGTCGAACCGAACACAATCATGCGCGTCGCCGATTTTTCCTTCGAACTCCCCGATTCCCTGATCGCCCGCCACCCACTGGCCGAGCGCCATGGCAGCCGACTGCTGGTTCTTGATGGACCGAGCGGCGCGCTGGCTCATCAGCAATTCACCGATCTGCTCGAACACCTGCGCCCAGGTGACCTGATGGTGTTCAACAACACCCGGGTGATCCCGGCGCGGTTGTTTGGCCAAAAAGCCTCGGGCGGCAAGCTCGAAGTGCTGGTCGAGCGCGTGCTCGACAGCCACCGGGTGCTGGCCCATGTGCGTGCAAGCAAGGCGCCCAAGGTCGGTACACAGTTGCTCATCGACGGCGGCGGCGAGGCAGAGATGGTCGCCCGCCATGACACGCTGTTCGAGCTCCGTTTCAGCGAAGAAGTGCTGCCGCTGCTCGATCGCGTCGGCCATATGCCGCTGCCGCCGTATATCGATCGCCCGGACGAGGGCGCCGACCGCGAGCGCTATCAGACTGTTTATGCCGAGCGCGCAGGTGCCGTCGCGGCGCCAACCGCAGGCCTGCACTTCGACCAGCCGCTGCTCGAGAAAATCGCAGCCAAGGGCGTCGAGAGTGCGTTCGTTACCTTGCATGTGGGCGCCGGCACCTTCCAGCCGGTGCGGGTCGACAAGATCGAAGACCACCATATGCACAAGGAATGGCTTGAAGTCAGCCAGGAGGTAGTCGACGCCGTGGCCGCGTGCCGTGCGCGTGGCGGCCGAGTGGTTGCCGTCGGCACCACCAGCGTGCGCTCGCTGGAGAGTGCCGCGCGTGATGGCCAGCTCAAGGCGTTCAGCGGCGACACCGACATCTTTATCTACCCGGGCCGGCCGTTCCATGTGGTCGATGCCCTGGTCACCAACTTCCACCTGCCGGAGTCCACGCTGCTGATGCTGGTCTCGGCCTTCGCCGGTTACCCCGAGACCATGGCGGCCTACGCCGCTGCGGTCGAGCATGGCTACCGCTTCTTCAGTTACGGTGATGCAATGTTCATCACCCGCAATCCGGCGCCGCGCGGCCCCGAGGATCAAGCATGAGTCGCACCTGTCGTATGTCCTTCGAACTGCTGGCCACCGACGGCAAGGCCCGTCGTGGCCGCCTGACCTTCCCCCGTGGCACGGTCGAGACCCCGGCGTTCATGCCGGTGGGCACCTATGGGACGGTCAAGGGCATGCTGCCGCGTGACATCGAGGCCACCGGCGCCGAGATCATTCTCGGCAACACCTTCCACCTGTGGCTGCGCCCGGGCACCGAGGTGATCAAGAAGCACAACGGCCTGCACGATTTCATGCAGTGGAAAGGCCCGATTCTGACCGACTCCGGTGGCTTCCAGGTGTTCAGCCTGGGCGCCATGCGCAAGATCAAGGAAGAGGGCGTGACCTTCGCCTCGCCAGTCGATGGCTCCAAGGTGTTCATGGGCCCGGAAGAGTCGATGCAGGTCCAGCGTGATCTGGGCTCGGACATCGTGATGATCTTCGACGAATGCACGCCGTACCCGGCCGAGCATGACGTCGCGCGCACCTCGATGGAGCTGTCGCTGCGCTGGGCGCAGCGCTCCAAGGACGCCCACGCCGACAACACTGCGGCGCTGTTTGGCATCGTTCAGGGCGGCATGTATCAAGACTTGCGGGAACGCTCGCTGGAGGCGCTGGTCAACATCGACTTCGACGGCCTGGCGATTGGTGGCCTGTCGGTCGGTGAGCCTAAGCACGAGATGATCAAGGTGCTCGATTACCTGCCGGCGATGATGCCCGCTGACAAACCTCGTTACCTTATGGGGGTAGGCAAACCCGAGGATCTTGTGGAGGGTGTGCGCCGCGGCGTCGACATGTTCGACTGCGTGATGCCGACGCGCAATGCGCGCAACGGCCATCTGTTCATCGACACCGGGGTGATCAAGATCCGCAACGCGTTCCATCGCCATGATGATTCGCCGCTGGATCCGACCTGCGATTGCTATACCTGCAGCAACTTCTCGCGCGCCTATCTGCACCACCTGGACAAGTGCGGCGAAATGTTGAGCAGTATGTTGAATACAATCCACAACTTGCGTCATTACCAGCGCCTGATGGCCGGTTTACGCGAGGCTATTCAACAAGGTAAATTGGCCGCCTTTGTCGACGCCTTCTATGCCAAACGCGGGCTTGCTGTGCCGCCTTTGGACTGACTGTAACCGTTTGCCAACCCAACACGTTGCAACATAACAACTGGAGTGTCACATGAGCTTTTTGATCCCCGCCGCCTACGCGGACGCCGCAGCCCCTGCCGCTGCCCCTATGGGTGGCGGTTTCGAATGGATTTTCCTGGTCGGCTTCCTGGTCATCTTCTACCTGATGATCTGGCGTCCACAGGCCAAGCGCGCCAAAGAGCAGAAGAACCTGCTGGGCAACTTGCAGAAAGGCGACGAAGTTGTCACCAACGGCGGCATCGCCGGCAAGATCGTCAAGGTTTCCGATGACTTCGTGGTACTGGAAGTGTCCGACACCGTCGAGATGAAGTTCCAGAAGGGCGCCGTGGCTGCGACCCTGCCTAAAGGTACGCTCAAGGCTATCTGAGGTACCGGTTTTACTTTTTCCAGTCGGGGCGCGCAAAGCGCCCCGCGTCTTGAACGGGCGGCGTGATGCTGAACAAATATCCTCTGTGGAAATACGCACTGATCGTGCTGGTGCTGGCGATCGGTTTCATTTATTCCGCTCCCAACCTCTATCCGGATGATCCGGCTGTACAGATCAGTGGTGCCAGCTCGGCGCTGCAGGTCAACCAGGCCGACCTCGATCGCGTCAACAAGGCGCTGACCGAAGCGGGTATCACCGTGAAGGGCACTAGCCTGGGCGAGAAGGGCAGTGGCTTGGTACGCCTGACCGACCAGGAAGACCAACTGCCAGCCAAGGATGTGGTGCGCAAGGCCCTGGGCGATGACTACGTCGTGGCCCTGAACCTGGCCCAGACCACCCCGCAGTGGCTGCGTAACCTGGGTGCAAGCCCGATGAAGCTCGGTCTGGATCTGTCCGGTGGTGTGCACTTCCTGCTCGAAGTGGACATGGACAAGGCCATGAGCGCGCGCATGAAGGTCTACGAAGGCGAAGTGAAGACCCTGTTGCGCAAAGAGCGCATCCGCTACCGCAGCCTGCCTCAGCAGGATGGCGGCATCGTGCTGGGCTTCTCTGACGACGCCACCCGCGAACAGGCCCGTGCCCTGATTCGCAAGAGCTTCACCGATTTCGACCTGACCACCACCGAGCGCAACGAGCTCGCTGTGCTGCGTCTGGCGCTGACCCCGGCCAAGGTTGCCGAGATCCGCGAATACTCGATCAAGCAAAACCTGACCACCGTGCGTAACCGGGTCAACGAACTGGGTGTGGCCGAGCCGCTGGTGCAGCGTCAGGGTGCCAACCGTATCGTGGTCGAGCTGCCAGGCGTGCAGGACACTGCCGAAGCCAAGCGCATCCTCGGCAAGACCGCCAACCTCGAGTTCCGCTTCGGTGCCGAACCAGGTGCCTCCAAGGCCACTACCGAGGTCTTCGAATTCCGTGACGGCGGCCGTTCGGCGCCGGTCGAGCGTGGTTTGATCATTACCGGTGACCAGGTCACCGACGCCCAAGCCAGCTTCGACGAGCAAGGCCGGCCACAGGTCAACATCCGCCTCGATGGCCATGGCGGCGAGTTGATGAGCCGCGCGACGCGCAGCAACGTCGGCCGCAGCATGGCAGTAATCTTCATCGAGCAGAAGCCGATCACTCGCTACGTCAAGCAGACCGTCGATGGCGTCGAGAAGGAAGTTGCCGTACAGAGCTTCCAGGAAGAGAAAAAGATCATCAGCCTGGCGACCATCCAATCGCCACTGGGCAGCCAGTTCCGCATCACCGGCCTCAATGGCCAGGGTGAATCGTCCGAACTGGCCCTGCTGCTGCGTGCCGGTGGTCTGGCTGCGCCGATGTACTTCGCTGAAGAGCGCACCATTGGTCCAAGCCTGGGTGCCGACAACATCACCAAAGGTGTCGATGCATCGCTCTGGGGCATGCTGTTCGTGTCCATCTTCATCATCGCCATCTACCGTGGTTTTGGCGTGATCGCGACCGTTGCCCTGACCGGCAACATGATCCTGCTGCTGGCCTTGATGTCCCTGCTGGGTGCCACCCTGACCCTGCCAGGCATCGCCGGTATCGTGCTGACCATGGGTATGGCGGTCGACGCCAACGTGCTGATCTTCTCGCGGATTCGCGAGGAGCTGAAAAACGGCATGTCGGTGCAGCGCGCCATCCACGAAGGCTTCAGCCGTGCCTACACCGCGATCATCGACGCCAACCTGACCAGCCTGCTGGTCGGCGGTATCCTCTTCGCGATGGGCACCGGGCCGGTCAAAGGCTTTGCGGTAACCATGTCCCTCGGGATTTTCACCTCGATGTTCACCGCCGTCATGGTGACCCGCGCAATGGTCAACCTGACCTGCGGCGGGCGTGACATCAAGAAGCTGTGGGTTTGAGGGAATAACCATGAAAACCATCAACTTCATGGGCGTGCGCAACGTTGCGTTCGCCGTCACTGTCCTGCTGACCATCCTGGCGTTGTTCAGCTGGTGGCAGAAGGGTTTGAACTTCGGTCTGGACTTCACCGGCGGTACGCTCATCGAGCTGACCTACGAGCGTCCGGCAGACCTCAAGCTGGTCCGCGCCGAGCTTGCTCAGTCGGGCTTCGAGGACGCCATCGTGCAGAGCTTCGGTGCGACTACCGATCTGCTGGTGCGGATGCCGGGCGACGACCCGCAACTGGGCAGCAAGGTTGCTGCAGCGCTGCAGAAAGTCGGCGGCGACAACCCGGCGACCCTCAAGCGAGTCGAGTTCGTCGGCCCGCAGGTAGGTGAAGAACTGCGTGACCAGGGCGGCCTGGGCATGCTGCTGGCGCTGGGCGGGGTACTCATCTACCTAGCCTTCCGCTTCCAGTGGAAATTCGCCGTCGGCGCGATCATCTCGCTGATCCACGACGTGGTCGTGACCGTGGGTATCCTCTCGTTCTTCCAGATCACTTTCGATTTGACGGTGCTGGCGGCAGTGCTGGCGATCATCGGTTACTCGCTGAACGACACCATCGTGGTATTCGACCGCGTGCGGGAAAACTTCCGCGTCATGCGCAAGGCCTCGCTGATCGAGAACATCAACGTCTCGACCACGCAGACCCTGCTGCGCACCATCGCTACTTCGGTTTCGACCTTGCTGGCCATCGCCGCGCTGTTGATCTTCGGGGGAGACAACCTGTTCGGCTTCTCCCTGGCTCTGTTCATCGGGGTCATGGCCGGTACCTACTCGTCGATCTACATCGCCAACGTGGTACTGATCTGGCTGAACCTGAACAGCGAAGACCTGATTCCACCGGTCAAGGCCGAGGGTGTGGACGAGCGTCCATAACCGCAAGCCGCCGCCGTTTGGCGCCAAGAGAGCCGCGAGTGTTGAACTCGCGGCTTTTTTTTTGCTCCAAGGCTGGGACAAGCGCGGGTTATGGCCCGCTGGTACGATCAGGAGGTTCACGTGAATAAATCAATGCTGGTGGGTGCTGTGCTCGGTGCCGTCGGTGTAACTGCCGCAGGCGCAATGGCGACCTACAGCTTGGTGAACAAAGGCCCAGAGGTCGCCGAGGTGACCGACGTGCAGCCGATCAAGCAGCAGGTCAAGACTCCACGTGAAGTGTGCAAGGACGTGACCGTGACGCGCCAGGCGCCGGTCAAGGATCAACATCAGATTGCCGGTACCGTGGTCGGCGCGTTGGCGGGTGGCTTGCTCGGCAACCAGATCGGTGGCGGCACCGGCAAGAAGATTGCCACCGTGGCCGGTGCGGTCGGCGGCGGCTACGCCGGTAACAAGGTGCAGGAAGGCATGCAAGAGCGTGACACCTACACCACCACCCAGACCCGCTGTAACACCGTGCATGACCTGAGCGAGAAAGTGGTTGGCTACAACGTCACCTATTCGATTGGCGACAAGGTCGGCAAAGTGAAGATGGACCACGAGCCAGGTTCGACTATCCCGCTGGACGAGAATGGCAAGCTGGTGCTGAGCAAGTCGCAGTAATCTGTAGGAGCGGCCTGCCGGGGCGCCGGACCGGTCGGGAAGGGTCGCGCAGCGGCCCCAAGATCTGTGCAGCACCAAAGAATGCCGGGCCAGCTACGCTGGCCTTTCGCGACACAAGGCCGCTCCTACAGGGGTCGAGTCTCAACGTACTCGTATAAAAAAAGCACCCCGTGGGGTGCTTTTTTGTGGCTGACCGGCGCTTAGCGCTTCAGCGATTGTGGTACGTGCGGCTGGATGGCAGTCAGCACGGCTTTGAAGCACTTGATGTTGCCAGCAACGATGTGGCCTTTCTCGAGGAATTCGTGGCCACCGTTGAAGTCGCTGACCAGGCCGCCAGCTTCCTGCACCAGCAGTACGCCTGCAGCCATGTCCCACTCGGACAGGCCCGACTCCCAGAACGCATCGAAACGACCGGCCGCTACATAGGCCAGGTCAAGGCTGGCAGAACCGGCGCGGCGGATGCCGGCAGTCTGGCCAGTCAGGGCGCGGATCATGCCCAGGTAGTTGTCGAGGTCGGCCATCTGGTTGTCGCGGAACGGGAAGCCGGTACCCAGCAGGGCGCCTTCAAGGCTGGTGCGCGAGCTGACGCGCAGGCGGCGACCGTTGATCTGGGCGCCACGGCCACGGCTGGCGGTGAACTCTTCCTGGCGAACCGGATCCAGTACCACTGCGTGCTCCAGGCGACCGCGGTATTTGCAGGCGATGCTCACTGCAAAGTGCGGAATGCCACGCAGGAAGTTGGTGGTGCCATCGAGCGGGTCGATGATCCACAGGTAGTCTTTGCCTTCTTCACCTGAGCCAGCGTGGAAGCCGGTCTCTTCACCCTGGATCGAGTGGTTCGGGTAGGCCTTGCGCAGAGCATCGACGATTTTCTGCTCGGCAGCGCGGTCAACCTCGGACACGTAGTCCTTGGCGTCCTTTTCGTCCACCTTGATGGTGTCCAGGCGTTCGATGGAGCGGAAAATCAGTTCACTGGCGCTGCGAGCAGCGCGCAGGGCGATAGTCAGCATAGGCTGCATGGGCGGTTCACCTGGAGATGTTAAAGAAGAAAGCCGGCCATTTTAGCAGAGTTTTTTGACAACGGCAGCGCCGCATTTGCTTTCATGGCGTAACGTCCGTCGGTTCTGTAAGATCGACCGCCCTGATATCTGCCTTTGAGAGCACCCACCGTGCTGCAAAATATTCGTGTTGTTCTGGTCAATACCAGCCACCCCGGCAACATCGGCGGCGCTGCGCGTGCCATGAAAAACATGGGCTTGTCGCGCCTGGTGCTGGTCCAGCCACAGGAGTTTCCGGCAGCTGACGCCAGCGCCCGCGCTTCTGGCGCAGACGACGTGCTCAGTGGCGCGCTGGTGGTCGACTCGCTGGAAGAGGCGCTGGTTGGCTGCAGCCTTGCGATCGGCACCAGTGCCCGCGACCGCAGCCTGCCGTGGCCGATGCTGGATCCGCGCGAGTGCGGCGCCAAGTCGGTCGAGCGTGCCACCATGGGTGACGAAATCGCTCTGGTGTTCGGTCGCGAGCATGCCGGGCTGACCAACGACGAATTGCAGCGATGTCACTTCCATGTGCACATTCCCTCGAACCCTGACTTCAGCTCGCTCAATCTGGCCGCCGCCGTGCAGGTGCTTGGCTATGAAGTGCGCATGGCCTGGCTGGCCGCGCAGGGTGCGCCGTCGATCAGTGACAAGGCCGACGCCGTCGAACTGGCGACCCTGGACGAGATGGAGCGTTTCTACGACCACCTGGAAAAAACCCTGGTGGACATCGCCTTCCTCGATCCGGACAAACCCAAGCACCTGATGGCGCGCCTGCGTCGCCTGTACGGTCGCAGTTCGGTAGAGCGTACGGAAATGAGCATTTTACGCGGCATCCTCACCGAGACTCAGAAGGTCGCTCGGGGTGAGTCGCATAAGCGGAAGGATTGAGCAATGTTCGAACGTCTGCGTGAAGATATCCAAAGCGTATTCCATCGTGACCCGGCGGCGCGTAACGCTTTTGAAGTGCTGACCTGCTATCCCGGCATGCACGCGATCTGGCTGCACCGCCTTGGCCACGCCCTGTGGACGCGTGACCTGAAGTGGCTGGCGCGGCTGGTGTCGAACTTCGGCCGCTGGATGACTGGCATCGAAATCCACCCGGGCGCGACCATCGGCCGACGCTTCTTCATTGATCACGGCATGGGGATCGTCATTGGTGAGACTGCCGAGATCGGTGACGACGTCACCCTCTACCAGGGCGTGACTCTCGGTGGTACCAGCTGGAACGCCGGCAAGCGCCACCCGACCCTGGGCAATGGTGTGGTGGTCGGTGCCGGCGCCAAGGTGCTCGGCCCATTCACTGTCGGCGCCGGAGCCAAGATCGGCTCCAATGCTGTGGTCACCAAGGAGGTTCCGCCAGGCGCCACCGCAGTGGGTATCCCAGGTCGCATTATCGTCAAGGCGCAGGAAGACTCCGAAGTCGAAGCCAAGCGCAAGGCCATGGCCGAGAAGATCGGTTTCGATGCCTATGGCGTCAGTGGCGACATGCCTGACCCGGTCGCCCGCGCCATTGGCCAGATGCTCGACCACCTGCAAGCGGTCGACGAGCGTCTGCAGGGCATGTGCGGCGCGTTGACCAAGCTGGGTAGCGACTATCACGGCAAGGCGCTGCCGGCGCTGCCCGAAGAAGATTTCGTTGACGTCGCACCGGTCGAGTCGAGGCAGCAGGCGCAGAGCGACACCCAGCCACATTGACAGCGACGATGGCGCTGGCCGTGGGCGTGTGCTCGCGGCCAGTGTCTGCTACACTCGCGCCCGCCCTTCGAGTGCAAACCCGACTAAAGCAGTAGGTCTAATAGTTGACTTAAATGCTCGGGAATCGCATACTTGCTCACATTCTGTAACTCCCGTGGTACCCATACGCCATGCGACTGACTACCAAAGGCCGATACGCAGTGACCGCCATGCTTGACCTGGCGTTGCACGCGCAGCATGGGCCGGTGTCACTGGCCGATATTTCCGAGCGCCAGGGCATCTCCCTCTCTTATCTGGAGCAGCTGTTCGCCAAGCTGCGCCGCAGCAGCCTGGTTTCCAGCGTGCGCGGCCCAGGCGGCGGCTATCAGCTGTCGCGCGGCATGGAAACCATCCAGGTTGCCCAGGTCGTCGACGCGGTCAACGAATCGGTCGACGCTACCCGTTGCCAGGGCCTGGGTGACTGCCATGCCGGTGATACCTGCCTGACCCACCACCTGTGGTGTGACCTCAGTCAGCAGATCCATGAATTCCTCAGTGGCATCAGCCTGGCCGACCTCGTCAAGCGCCGTGAGGTGCAAGAAGTCGCTCATCGCCAGGACCTGCGCCGTGTTGCAGGTCGATCCGCCCAGTTGGACAAGATTGAGACGTCCGCCGTCGACTGACATTGGTCACGAGCGACGCCACCGCCTGATAGGAGATATTCAATGAAGTTGCCGATCTACCTCGATTACTCCGCGACCACGCCGGTCGACCCACGCGTTGCCCAGAGGATGGCCGAATGCCTGCTGGTCGACGGCAACTTTGGTAACCCGGCGTCGCGCTCCCACGTGTTTGGCTGGCGCGCTGAAGAAGCGGTCGAAAACGGCCGTCGCCAGGTGGCCGAGCTGATCAACGCCGACCCGCGTGAAATTGTCTGGACCAGCGGTGCCACCGAGTCCGACAACCTCGCGATCAAAGGCGTTGCGCACTTCTATCAGACCAAGGGCAAGCACATCATCACCTCCAAGATCGAGCACAAAGCCGTGCTCGATACCGCTCGCCAGCTCGAGCGCGAAGGTTTTGAAGTGACCTATCTCGAGCCAGGCGAAGACGGCATCGTTACCCCGGGCATGGTTGAAGCGGTGCTGCGCGACGACACCATTCTGGTCTCGCTGATGCACGTCAACAACGAAGTTGGCTCGATCAACGACATCGCTGCAATCGGTGAACTGACCCGTGCCCGCGGCGTGCTGTTCCACGTTGACGCTGCACAATCGGCCGGCAAGGTCGAGATCGACGTGCAGAAGCTCAAGGTCGACCTGATGTCGTTCTCCGCGCACAAGGCCTACGGCCCTAAAGGTATCGGCGCGCTGTACGTCAGCCGCAAACCGCGCGTGCGTCTGGAAGCAATCATTCACGGCGGTGGTCACGAGCGCGGCATGCGTTCCGGCACCCTCCCTACGCACCAGATCGTCGGCATGGGTGAGGCATTTGCCATCGCCAAGCAGGAGATGGCCAGCGAGAACGCCCGCATCAAGGCGCTGAGCGATCGCTTCTTCAAGCAGGTTTCCAACCTCGAAGAGCTGTACGTCAACGGCAGCCAAACTGCGCGCGTGCCGCACAACCTGAACCTGAGCTTCAACTACGTTGAAGGCGAGTCGCTGCTGATGGCCCTCAAGGACATCGCGGTATCGTCCGGTTCGGCCTGCACCTCCGCTTCGCTCGAGCCGTCGTACGTACTGCGCGCCCTGGGCCGCAACGACGAGCTGGCACACAGTTCGATCCGCTTCTCCTTCGGCCGCTTCACCAGCGAAGAAGAAGTCGACTACGCCGCGCAGGAAGTCTGCAAGGCTGTCACCAAGCTGCGCGAACTCTCGCCGCTGTGGGACATGTACAAAGACGGCGTCGATATCTCCAAGATCGAGTGGGCCGCCCACTAAGCAGTCGCCGGCAAGAGCGGCTACCTGATGAGGAAGGAATTGCACCATGGCATACAGTGAAAAGGTCATCGACCACTACGAAAACCCGCGCAACGTCGGCAAGATGGACGCTGAAGACCCGGACGTCGGTACCGGCATGGTCGGCGCGCCGGCCTGCGGTGACGTGATGCGTCTGCAGATCAAGGTCAACGAGCAGGGCGTTATCGAAGACGCCAAGTTCAAGACCTACGGCTGCGGTTCGGCTATCGCTTCCAGCTCCCTCGCCACCGAGTGGATGAAGGGCAAGACCCTGGACGAGGCCGAGACTATCAAGAACACCCAGCTGGCTGAAGAGCTGGCGCTGCCACCGGTCAAGATCCACTGCTCGGTACTCGCCGAGGACGCCATCAAGGCGGCCGTACGCGATTACAAGCAGAAAAAAGGCTTGATCTGAGTCGTTTGACTGGACGCTAAGGAGTTCCGATGGCTATCAGCATGACAGAAGCCGCCGCCAACCACGTGCGGCGCTCCCTCGACGGGCGTGGCAAGGGTGAAGGCATTCGCCTGGCCGTACGCACCACCGGTTGCTCGGGCCTGGCCTACGTGCTGGAGTTCGTCGACGAAGTGGCAGGCGAAGACGAGGTCTTCGAGAACCACGGCGTGAAGGTCATCATTGACCCGAAAAGCCTGGTTTACCTCGACGGCACCGAGCTCGATTTCGTCAAGGAAGGGTTGAACGAAGGCTTCAAGTTCAACAACCCCAACGTGCGCGGTGAATGTGGCTGCGGCGAAAGCTTCAATGTTTGAGGCTTGATGTGGGTACTCCTTGTCATTTTGCCCTGTTCAATCTGCAGCCGGGTTTTCGCCTGGACCTCGATCAACTGGCCGTTCGTTACCGCGAACTGGCCCGCGAGGTCCATCCGGACCGCTTCGCCGATGCTTCCGAGCGCGAGCAGCGTGTCGCCCTGGAAAACTCGGCAGCGTTGAACGACGCCTATCAGACCTTGCGCAGCGCCCCCCGTCGGGCGCGCTATCTGCTGGCCATCAGTGGTCACGAAGTGCCGCAGGAAGCCACCGTACATGATCCGGCCTTCCTGTTGCAGCAGATGGAGCTGCGTGAAGAACTTGAAGAGCTGACCGACCTCGACGGTGTCGCGGTATTCAAGAAGCGCCTCAAGCTCGCGCAAAATACGCTGTTCGAGGAATTCGCCGCCTGCTGGGATGATCCTGCGCAGCGTGAACAGGCCGAGCGCCTGATGCGCCGCATGCAGTTTCTCGACAAGCTCGCCCAGGAAGTGCGCCAGCTCGAAGAGCGCCTCGACGATTAACCCGGTGTTGCCGTGACAACGCCTAAGGTAGCTAGATAAGCATGGCCCTACTGCAGATCGCCGAACCCGGTCAAAGCCCCCAGCCGCACCAGCGCCGCCTGGCGGTAGGGATTGACCTGGGTACTACCAATTCTCTGGTTGCTGCCGTGCGCAGCGGCCGCAGCGAACCGCTGCCCGATGGCGAGGGGCAGGTCATCCTGCCATCGGCTGTGCGCTACCTGGAGGCGGCTGTCGAAGTCGGCCAGGCCGCGCGCGAAGCAGCGCCAAGCGACCCGTTCAACAGCATCCTTTCGGTCAAGCGTCTGATGGGGCGTGGCCTGGCCGACGTCAAGCAGCTCGGCGAGCAACTGCCGTACCGCTTTGTCGGTGGCGAGTCGCACATGCCGTTCATCGAGACCATTCAAGGGCCGAAAAGCCCGGTCGAAGTGTCTGCCGACATCCTCAAGGTGCTGCGTCAGCGCGCCGAGGAAACCCTCGGCGGCGATCTGGTAGGTGCCGTCATCACGGTCCCGGCCTACTTCGACGATGCTCAGCGCCAGGCGACCAAAGACGCCGCCAAGCTTGCCGGGCTGAACGTGTTGCGCCTGCTCAACGAGCCGACTGCTGCGGCCGTGGCCTATGGCCTGGACCAGAACGCTGAAGGCCTGGTGGCGATCTTCGACCTGGGCGGCGGTACCTTCGATATCTCCATCCTGCGCCTGACTGCCGGCGTCTTCGAAGTGCTGGCCACCGGTGGCGATACCGCCCTGGGTGGTGACGACTTCGATCACGCGATTGCCAGCTGGATCATTGAGCAGGCTGGTTTGTCGGCTGATCTGGATCCAGCGACTCAGCGTCAACTGCTGCAGACCGCTTGCGCGGCCAAGGAAGCCCTGACCGATGCCGCCAGCGTGCGCGTTGTTCACGGTGACTGGCAGGGCGAACTGAGTCGGGCAGACTTCGAAGCGATGATCGAGCCGATGATCGCCCGTAGCCTCAAGGCCTGCCGCCGCGCCGTGCGTGACAGTGGGGTCGAGCTCGAAGAAGTGGTTGCGGTGGTCATGGTCGGTGGTTCGACTCGCGTACCGCGTGTGCGTGAAGCCGTCGGTGGCCTCTTCGGCCGTGCTCCGCTGACCTCGATCGACCCTGATCAGGTAGTCGCCATTGGCGCCGCGATCCAGGCCGATACCCTCGCCGGCAACCGCCGCGAAGGTGGCGAATTGCTGTTGCTCGACGTGATCCCGCTGTCGCTCGGTCTGGAGACCATGGGCGGCCTGATGGAAAAGGTGATCCCGCGCAACACCACGATCCCGGTGGCCCGCGCTCAGGAATTCACCACCTACAAAGATGGCCAGACGGCCATGATGATCCACGTCCTGCAGGGCGAGCGCGAACTGATCAGCGACTGCCGCTCGCTGGCGCGCTTCGAACTGCGTGGGATTCCGCCGATGGTCGCCGGCTCGGCGAAGATCCGCGTGACCTTCCAGGTCGACGCCGATGGCCTGCTCAGCGTCGCTGCACGCGAACTGGGCTCGGGCGTGGAAGCAAGCATTCAGGTCAAGCCGTCGTACGGCCTGACCGACGGTGAAATCGCCCGCATGCTCAAGGATTCGTTCGAGCACGCCGGCACCGACAAGCAGGCCCGCCAGTTGCGCGAGCACCAGGTCGACGGCGAACGCCTGCTCGAAGCGGTGCAGGGTGCGCTGGATGCCGACGGCGAGCGCCTGCTGAGCGCCGAAGAGCGCGAAGCCATTGGCTTCCAGATGCAACAACTACGTGATTTGCTGGCCGGCACCGATGGCCCTGCCATCGAGCAACAGACCAAGCGTCTGTCGCAGGTGACCGATGCATTTGCCGCCCGTCGCCTTGATTCGACGGTCAAAGCCGCACTGGCCGGGCGCAACCTGAATGAGATCGAGGAGTAATCGATGCCGCTGGTGACATTCCTGCCGCATGAGAAGTTTTGCCCCGAAGGGCTGACCGTGGAAGTCGCAACCGGGACCAACATCCTGGAGCTGGCTCACGACCATCATATCGAGATGGAAAGCGCCTGCGGCGGGGTCAAGGCCTGCACCACCTGCCACTGCATCGTGCGCAAGGGCTTTGACTCGCTCGACGAAGCCGACGAGCTCGAAGAAGACATGCTGGACAAGGCGTGGGGCCTGGAAGCGCAGTCCCGGCTGGGTTGCCAGGTGGTCGTCGGTGATACCGACCTGACCATCGAAATCCCCAAGTATTCGCTCAACCACGCCGCCGAAGCGCCGCACTGAAGCCTGGAGGCTGGCATGAGTCTGAAATGGGTTGATGTACTTGAGATCGCTATCCAGCTTGCAGAAAGCAAGCCGGAGGTCGATCCTCGTTATGTGAATTTCCTCGATCTGCACCGCTGGGTAGTGGCTCTGCCAGAGTTCAGCGACGATCCGACACGCGGCGGAGAGAAGGTGCTTGAGGCGATCCAGGGGGCCTGGATCGAAGAAGCCGACTGAGCGTCACCTGCAGGTTAGGCATTCCCCTGGAACCCGCGTATAATTCGCGGGTTTAATTTTTCGTAATACTCAATTTTCTGGAGTTACCATGGCTGTTCAACGTACTTTCTCGATCATCAAGCCTGACGCAGTTGCCAAAAACGTCATCGGCAAGATCACTTCGCGCTTCGAAGAAGCTGGCCTGAAAATCGTCGCTTCGAAACTCAAGCAACTGTCCAAAGCCGAAGCCGAAGGCTTCTACGCTGAGCACAGCGAGCGCGGTTTCTTCGGTGACCTGGTTGCCTTCATGATCTCCGGCCCAGTTGTTGTTCAGGTTCTGGAAGGCGAAAACGCCATCGCTCTGAACCGTGAGCTGATGGGCGCTACCAACCCTAAAGAAGCTGCTGCCGGCACCATCCGTGCTGACTTCGCTGAATCGATCGACGCCAACGCCGTTCACGGTTCGGACTCCGAAGCTGCTGCCGCTCGCGAAATCGCTTACTTCTTCGCAGCTACCGAGGTAACCGCTCGCTAAGCGAAAGCTTACGGGTGAGGGTGAATCCATGACGACATCTACTGGCAAAATCAACCTGTTGGGTCTGACCCAGCCGGAAATGGAACAATTCTTCGACTCCATTGGCGAGAAGCGCTTCCGTGCCGGTCAAGTAATGAAATGGATTCACCATTTTGGCGTCGATGATTTCGCCGCCATGACCAATGTCGGCAAGGTCTTGCGCGAAAAGCTCGAGGCTGTTGCCGAGATTCGGCCACCAGAAGTGGTCAGTGAAGACATTTCCGCCGACGGCACCCGCAAATGGGTGATCCGCGTTGCCTCCGGCAGCTGCGTCGAAACCGTCTATATCCCGACCGACGACCGTGGCACCTTGTGTGTATCGTCGCAGGCGGGCTGCGCCCTGGACTGCAGTTTCTGCTCCACCGGCAAGCAAGGCTTCAACAGCAACCTCACCGCCGCCGAAGTCATCGGTCAGGTGTGGCTTGCGAACAAATCCTTCGGCACTATCCCGGCCAAAGTCGACCGCGCGATTACCAACGTGGTGATGATGGGCATGGGCGAGCCGTTGCTCAATTTCGATAATGTCATTGCCGCCATGAAGATCATGATGGACGATCTTGGCTATGGCATTTCCAAGCGTCGCGTCACCTTGTCGACCTCAGGCGTAGTGCCGATGATCGACGAGCTGGCCAAGCACATCGACGTTTCCCTGGCACTGTCGCTGCACGCGCCGAACGACGAGCTGCGGAACAAGCTGGTGCCAATCAACAAGAAGTACCCGCTCAAGGTCCTGCTCGAGTCGTGCATGGGCTACATGGCCACCCTCGGTGGCAAGCGTGTACTGACCGTCGAATACACCCTGCTCAAGGACGTCAACGATCAGCCCGAGCATGCCACGCAGATGATCGAGCTGCTGCGCGATATCCCGTGCAAGATCAATCTGATCCCGTTCAATCCGTTCCCGCACTCCGGTTACGAGCGGCCGAGCAACAATGCAATCCGCCGCTTCCAGGACCTGCTCCACCACGGTGGTTACAATGTCACCACCCGTACCACCCGTGGTGAGGATATCGACGCCGCTTGTGGGCAACTGGTTGGTCAGGTCATGGACCGTACCCGCCGCAGCGAGCGTTACATCGCTGTGCGTCAGCTCAATGACGACGTGCAGATCGCCGACAACGCTGCGCGTCACTGAGCGGGCCGGCAGCGATGATCCTGCGCGCAGCGCTGTCGCTGCTGACCCTGTTGCTGCTGACCGGCTGCGTGTCGGGCGGCAGCAATGACCCGCTGGCCACCCAGCAGGGTCGGGCCGAGGCGGGCAGGGCGTATGTGCAGTTGGGGCTGGGCTATTTGCAACAAGGTCTGACCGAGCAGGCCAAGGCGCCGCTGGTCAAGGCACTTGCCCTGAACAGCCGTGATGCCGATGCGCATGCCGCGCTGGCGCTGGTGTTTCAGGCCGAGGGCGAGCCGACGCTGGCAACCGAGCATTTCCACAAGGCGCTGGCGCATAATCCGGATGACACCCGGATTCGCAACAACTACGGCAGTTTCCTATATGCTCAGGAGCGTTTTGCCGAAGCCGAGTCAGTGTTTCGCCTGGCCGCTGCCGATACCCTGTATCCTGAGCGCTCGCGCGTCTTCGAAAACCTTGGCCTGACGGTTCTCAGGCAAGGTCGCCGCGACGATGCCCAGGCGCATCTGCACAAGGCTTTGCAGCTCAACCCGCGACAACCGCGAGCGTTGTTCGAAATGGCTGAGTTGTCCTACGAAAACAGGCATTATGTGCCAGCCCGGGATTACTACGATCGTTTCAGCCAACTGAGCGCCCCGGATGCTCGCAGCCTGCTGATGGGCAGCCGCCTGGCGCGGGTGTTCGAGCAACCGGCAACGGTGGCCGAGCTGGGCCAGCAACTACAACGACTTTATCCCGGTACGCCGGAATATCAGCAATACCTGTCGGAGCAATGATGAAAGCCGCGCATCCCGAAGTAGCAGCAGCGACTCACCAGCACCCCGGTGAGACCTTGCGCCAGGCCCGCGAAAACCGCGACTGGACGCAGGCCGAGGTAGCCCGCAAGCTCAACCTGACCCTGAGCTCGCTGAACAATCTCGAATCCGGCGCCTTCGACAAGCTGCCAGGGCACACCTTTGCCCGTGGTTACATCCGTGCCTATGCCAAGCTGATGGACATGGACCAAGCGCCTTTGGTCGCCGCCTTTGACCAGGTCACCGGCACCCACGCGCAAGGCAGCCAGGTGCACTCGCTGGGACGAATCGAAGAACCGGTGCGCCTGTCGCACAACGTCATGCGCTTTGTCAGCCTGGTGCTGCTGGTGGCAGTAGTAGGTGGCGGCTTCTTCCTCTGGAAGGACCAAAGCAGCCTGCGCAACAGCGACCTTGGCAAAATCGCCCTGGAGCACGTCGAAGTCGAGAGCGCCGACGGCACCACCCAGATCCACCCGCTGGATGAGCCGGAAGACCAGGCTGTCAGCGAAGCCCAGCAAGGCCAGAGTGCGCCGCTGCCATTGGAGCAGGCTGCCACTGGCGAGAGCAGTGGCTCGGCCAACGAAGAAGCCATTCCGGCAAGCCCGGCGGTCGCCGAGAGCACTGCCGCCGCCCCGGTGACCCCGGCCGCGACCAATAATGCCACCACCGCACCGACTGCACCTGCGCCAGCTGCGCCGGTCAGCGCACCAGCCGTTGCCGCCACAGCCCCCAGCGCACCTGTCGCAGCAGCGCCAGTCCCCGCCGGCAGTGGCCGTGTCGCGATCCAGTTCTCGGCGGATTGCTGGACCCAGGTCACTGATGCCAACGGCAAGCTGTTGGTCAACGCCACCAAGCGCAAGGGCGACAGCCTGGAAGTCACCGGCACACCACCGTTCGCGGTACGCCTGGGCTTCGCCCGCGGCGCTCAGATCAGCTACAACGGCCAGGCCGTTGATGTTGCACCGTTCACCAGTGGCGAAACCGCTCGCCTGAAGTTGGGGCAGTAACTCATGCACGGCGAATCTCCAATCAAGCGTCGCGAAACCCGCAAGATCTGGGTGGGCAATGTGCCGGTGGGCGGTGATGCGCCTATCGCGGTGCAGAGCATGACCAACACCGACACCAATGATGTCGCCGCTACGGTCGGGCAGATCCAGCGCCTGGTCGATGCCGGTGTCGACATCGTCCGCGTCTCGGTGCCAGACATGGACGCCGCCGAAGCCTTCGGCCGCATCAAGCAGCAAGTCAGCGTGCCGTTGGTAGCCGACATCCATTTCGACTACAAGATCGCCCTGCGCGTGGCTGAGCTGGGTGTTGATTGCCTGCGCATCAATCCAGGCAACATTGGCCGTGAAGACCGCGTGCGCGCGGTGGTCGATGCTGCGCGCGATCGTGGTATTCCGATCCGCATCGGGGTCAATGCCGGCTCGCTGGAAAAAGACCTGCAGAAGAAGTACGGCGAACCGACCCCAGCAGCGCTGGTCGAGTCGGCCCTGCGCCATGTCGAGCACCTCGATCGCCTGGATTTCCAGGACTTCAAAGTCAGCGTCAAGGCGTCCGACGTGTTCATGGCCGTTGAAGCCTACCGTCTGCTGTCCAAGCAGATCATCCAGCCCCTGCACTTGGGCATCACCGAAGCCGGTGGTTTGCGTTCGGGGACGGTGAAATCTGCGGTCGGCCTCGGTATGCTGCTGGCCGAAGGCATCGGCGACACGATCCGGATCTCTCTCGCCGCCGACCCGGTCGAAGAAGTCAAAGTCGGCTACGACATCCTCAAGTCGCTGCGCCTGCGCTCGCGTGGGATCAACTTCATCGCCTGCCCGAGCTGTTCGCGGCAGAACTTCGATGTGGTCAAGACCATGAACGAACTCGAAGGTCGCCTCGAAGACCTGCTGGTCCCGCTGGACGTCGCCGTGATCGGTTGTGTGGTCAACGGCCCGGGTGAAGCCAAGGAAGCCCATGTTGGCTTGACGGGCGGCACGCCGAACCTGATCTACATCGACGGCAAGCCTGCGCAGAAACTGAACAACGACAACCTGGTCGAGGAGCTGGAAAAGCTCATTCGCCAGAAAGCGGCCGAAAAGGTCGAAGCCGACGCGGCGCTGATCGCCCGCGGCTGATACACAGATTCGAAAGGACTTTTCGTGAGCAAATCGCTGCAAGCCATTCGTGGCATGAACGACATCCTGCCTGACCAGTCGCCACTGTGGCGTTACTTCGAAGGCACGGTCGCCAGTTTGCTGGACGGCTACGGTTACAGCCAGATCCGCACGCCGATCGTCGAATTCACCGAGCTGTTCAAACGCTCGATCGGTGAAGTCACCGACATCGTCGAAAAAGAGATGTACACCTTCGAGGACCGCAACGGCGATTCGCTGACGCTGCGTCCTGAGGGTACCGCTGCCTGCGTGCGCGCCGTGCTCGAGCATGGCATCACCGGCAACGGCCAAGTGCAGAAGCTCTGGTACACCGGGCAGATGTTCCGCCACGAGCGCCCACAAAAAGGTCGCTATCGCCAGTTCCACCAGATCGGCGTCGAGGTGTTCAACCTGGATGGCCCGGACATCGATGCCGAGCTGATCATGCTGACCTGGCGCCTGTGGGGCCAGTTGGGCATTCAGGACGCGGTAAAGCTCGAGCTGAACAGCCTGGGCACCAGCGAAGCCCGTGCACGCTATCGCGACGCGCTGGTCGAGTTTCTCTCGGCGCGCCTCGAGCAGCTTGACGAAGATAGCCAGCGTCGGCTCAAGAGCAACCCGCTGCGCATTCTCGACAGCAAGGATCAGGGCACCCAGGCCGTGCTGGTCGGCGCGCCGAAGCTGGAAGACTACCTGGACGAAGAGTCCCGTGTGCACTTCGAGGGCCTCAAGGCTCGCCTGAACGCTGCCGGCATTCCCTTCGTGATCAACACCAAGCTGGTGCGTGGCCTCGACTACTACAGCAAGACCGTGTTCGAGTGGGTCACCGACAAGCTCGGCGCTCAAGGCACCGTGTGTGCCGGTGGTCGTTACGACGGCCTGGTCGAACAGATGGGCGGCAAGCCGACTACTGGTGTTGGCTTTGCCATGGGCATCGAACGGTTGATTTTGCTGCTGGAAACCCTGGGCAAGGTCCCGGAGTCGATCAGTCGCCAGATCGACGTTTACCTGTGCGCCTTTGGCGAGCAGGCCGAGCTGGCCGGTCTGGGCCTGTCCGAGCGGTTGCGTGATCAGGTACCGGGCCTGCGCCTGGCGGTCAACGCCGGTGCCGGCAGTTTCAAGAGCCAGTTCAAGAAGGCCGACAAGAGCGGGGCGTTGTTTGCCCTGATCATGGGGGACGACGAACTGGCGCAACAAGTGGTAGGTTTCAAACCCCTGCGTGGCCAGGGCGAACAACAGAACATAGCCTGGGATGCTCTGGCCGAGCACCTGCAAGCTGCCCTCGCGAACGCGTGAAGCAGTCAAACAGCCGAATTTGCTGAATAGGAGTATTGGGGTGTCGAGTACCGATGATGATGGCCTGAGCGCGGCCAAGGACTGGTGGGATCGCAACGGCAAGCCGCTGCTGACCGGCGCCCTGTTGGCTGCTGCTTTGGTAGCTGGCTGGCAGACCTGGCACAAGTACCAGAGCAATCAGTCACAAGGCGCTTCGGTGCTGTACCAGAACCTGCTGGAAACGGCCCTGACGCCGACCGGCGAGCCTGATGCAAGCAAGGTTGCCGAGTTGGCTGGCAAGCTCAAGAGCGAGTTTGGCGGCACCGCCTATGCCCAGTACGGCAGCCTGTTCGTGGCCAAGGTCGCGGTCGACAGCGGCAAGCTGGACGACGCAGCCAGCGAACTCAACAGCGTGCTGGCAAAACCTGCCGATGCCACCCTGGGCGAGATCGCACGCCAGCGTCTGGCCCGTGTGCTGGCTGCTCAGGACAAGGCTGACGAAGCACTGAAGCTGCTCGATGGCGACGCTGACAAGGCGTTTCAGGCCAGCCGCGAAGAGCTCAAGGGCGATCTGCTGGTACAGTTGGGCCGCGCTGGCGATGCCCATAGCGCATACGAAAAAGCCAAGGCCGCGTTGTCTGATGAAGCAGCGGTCGGTGGCCTGCAACTGAAGCTGGATGACCTGGCCAAAGGGGACGCTTGACGTGATCGGTTGGAAACAAGCAGCAGTGCTGAGCCTGGCCGTACTGGTCGTGGGTTGCAGCAGCAACAGCAAGAAGGAACTGCCTCCGGCCGAGCTGACCAAGTTCACCGAAGAAGTCGTGCTGAAAAAGCAGTGGAGCCGCTCGATCGGTGACGGTCAGGGTGAGACCTACAATACCCTGGTGCCGGCCATCGAAAACGACCGCATCTACGCTTCCGACGTCAACGGCGAAGTCTTCGCGCTCGATCGCAACACCGGCGACATCGTCTGGAAACAGGACCTCGACCTGCCGGTTTCCGGCGCAGTCGGCGTCGGCTACGGCCTGGTCATGCTCGGCACCCTCAAGGGTGAAGTGATCGCCCTGGACAGCAGCACCGGTGAGGAGCGCTGGCGCTCCCGCGTGACCAGTGAAGTGCTGGCGCCGCCGGCCAACAACGGTGACGTGGTGGTGGTGCAGACTCAGGACGATCGTCTGATTGGTCTGGACGCCGCGACCGGCGACCGTCGCTGGATCTACGAAAGCACTCCAGCGGTACTGACTCTGCGTGGCACTGGCGCACCGATCGTGACCAATCGCATGGCCGTTGCCGGCCTGTCGACCGGCAAGGTTATTGCTGTCGACATCCAGAACGGCGTGCCGGTCTGGGAAAGCCGCGTCGCGATCCCGCAAGGTCGCTCCGAACTCGAACGCGTCGTCGATATCGACGGCGGGTTGCTGCTGTCTGGTGGTACCCTGTACGTCGGTACCTATCAGGGCCGGGTTGCCGGTCTGGACCTGGAAAGCGGCCGCGTGCTGTGGCAGCGTGATGCGTCCAGCTACGTCGGTGTCGCCCAGGGCTTTGGCAACGTCTACGTCAGCGAAGCTTCCGGCACCGTTGAAGGCGTCGATGAGCGTTCGTCGAGCGCACTGTGGAGCAACGATTCCATGGCGCGCCGTCAGCTGAGCGCCCCTGAAGTGTTCTCCAGCTACGTCGCAGTCGGTGACTTCGAAGGCTACCTGCACCTGCTGAGCCAGGTCGATGGTCGCTTCGTTGGCCGTGAGCGTATTGACAGTGATGGCCTGCGCGCCCGCCCCTTGGTGGTCGGCGACACCATTTATGTCTTCGGCAACAGCGGCAAGCTCGAGGCATTGACCATCCGCTGAGGCTAAGCTTGAGGCCGTGAGGCTTCGAGCAGTGGCGCATGATGCGCCGCGCGAACTCCGGCCGCTGCTCTGCAGCGGCCTTTGCATTTTCAAGAATTCAAGAGTGGAGAGCCGTATGGTTCCCGTAATCGCCCTGGTGGGGCGGCCGAACGTCGGCAAGTCCACCATGTTCAACCGCTTGACCAAAACCCGCGACGCCATTGTCGGCGACCTCTCGGGCCTGACCCGTGACCGCCAGTACGGCGATGCCATGTGGCAGGGCCGTTCGTACATCCTGATCGACACCGGCGGTATCACCGGTGACGAAGTGGGCATGGACGAGAAGATGGCCGAGCAGTCGCTGATGGCCATCGAAGAGGCCGACTACGTGCTGTTCCTGGTGGATGCCCGCGCCGGCATGACCGCTGCCGACCAGATGATCGCTGACCACCTGCGCAAGCGGAACAAGTCTGCGGTGCTGGTCGCCAACAAGATCGACCACATCGATCCTGACCTGGCACGTGCCGAGTTCTCGCCGCTGGGCATGGGCAACGCGATTCCGGTCGCCGGCTCCCAGGGCCGCGGTATCAACGCCCTGATGGAAGAGCTGCTCGGGCACATCCCGCGCGATCAGGAAGAAGACGCGCTCGACCAGGAAGTTGCCGAAGGCGAAGAGGCCGTTCGGATTCCAGGCCCGAGCGAAAAAGACGGCATCAAGATCGCCATCATCGGCCGCCCCAACGTGGGCAAGTCGACCCTGGTCAACCGCATGCTCGGTGAAGAGCGCGTGGTGGTCTATGACGAGCCAGGCACCACTCGCGACAGTATCTACATCCCGTTCGAGCGTGATGGTGACAAGTACACCTTCATCGACACCGCCGGGGTGCGCAAGCGCGGCAAGATCCACGAGGAAGTCGAAAAGTTCTCGGTGGTGAAAACCCTGCAGGCGATCAAAGACGCCAACGTGGTGATCTTTGTCATGGACGCCCGCGAAGGTGTGGTCGACCACGACCTCAACCTGCTCGGCTTTGCCCTTGAGGCCGGCCGCGCCATCGTCATCGCCCTGAACAAGTGGGATGGCATGCAGCCTGGCGAGCGCGACTACGTCAAGACCGAGCTCGAGCGCCGGTTGTTCTTCGTCGACTTCGCCGACATCCACTTCATCTCGGCGCTGCACGGCACCGGCGTGGGCAACCTGTACAAGTCGGTGCAGGCCGCGTTCAAGTCGGCGGTCACCCGCTGGCCGACCAGCCGCCTGACGCAGATTCTGGAAGACGCTATCAGCGATCACCAGCCGCCGCTGGTCAATGGCCGCCGGATCAAGCTGCGTTACGCTCACCTGGGTGGCGCCAACCCGCCGATCATCGTGATCCACGGGAACCAGACCGAGAAGATCCCACGCTCGTATTCGCGCTACCTGGAGAACACTTACCGTCGTGTGCTCAAGCTGGTCGGTACGCCGATCCGCATCGAGTACAAAGGCGGCGAGAACCCGTACGAGGGTAACAAGAACACCCTCACCGATCGCCAGGTCAACAAGAAGCGCCGCTTGATGTCGCACCACAAGAAGGCCGAGAAGAAGCGCAAAGACAAGCGCTGATTCTGGCCTGACCCTGCACCGGGGCTGCTGCGCGGCCCCTGTTGCATCAGTGTATTGTTTCAACCTTTTTCCTGATTGCTCGATCCGCTATGCTCGGACTCCAGTCCGTGCCGGATACCCCCAGGAAAGAGGGCTTCATGATCCGCAGCAAATTGCCGAACGTCGGCACGACCATCTTTACCACCATGTCGCAGCTGGCTGTGCAAACCGGCGCGCTCAACCTGTCCCAAGGCTTCCCCGACTTCAACGGCCCGCAGGCGCTGTTGGATGCCGTAGGCCGGCACGTGGCCGCCGGGCACAATCAATACGCGCCCATGACCGGCCTGCCGGCCCTGCGCCAGCAAGTGGCTGCGAAGGTGGCTCGGCTGTATGGGGTTAGCGTGGATGTCGAGCAGGAAATCACCATCACGCCAGGCGCCACCGAGGCGATCTTCTGCGCGATCCAGGCAGTGATCAATCCGGGCGACGAGGTAATCGTTTTCGACCCGTGCTACGACAGCTACGAGCCTTCGGTAGAGTTGGCCGGCGGGCGCTGCGTGCATGTGCCGCTGAGCAACGACGATTTTGCCATCGACTGGCAACGCTTCAGCGATGCCCTCACGCCGCGCACGCGCATGGTCGTGCTCAATTCGCCGCACAACCCCAGCGGAGCTTTGATCAGCCGTGCCGATCTCGACCAGCTGGCGGGATTGATTGCCGACCGCGATATCTACCTGGTCAGCGATGAAGTGTACGAGCACCTGATCTACGACGGCGTGGCGCATGCCAGCGTGCTGGCTCATGAACAGCTCTATCAGCGCGCCTTCGTCATCAGCTCGTTCGGCAAGACCTACCATGTCACTGGTTGGAAGACCGGCTACGTGATCGCGCCCCCGCAATTGAGCGCCGAGCTGCGCAAGGTACACCAGTACGTCAACTTCTGCGCAGTGACGCCGCTGCAGTGCGCGCTGGCAGACTTCATGGCCGAACACCCTGAGCACATCGAGCAGTTGCCGGGCTTCTATCAGGCCAAGCGCGATCTGTTCTGCGATCTGTTGCAAGGCTCACGCTTCAGCTTCGAGCGTACCTCAGGCACCTACTTCCAGTTGGTCGACTACAGCGCCATCCGCCCTGATCTGAACGATGTCGACATGGCCCTGTGGCTGACCCGCGAGCATGGCGTGGCGAGTATTCCGGTGTCGGTGTTCTACCAGACGCCAGTCCCGCAACAACGCTTGATCCGCCTGTGCTTTGCCAAACGAGAGGAGACGCTGCAGCAGGCAGCGGAGAAACTATGCGCGATCTGACCGCACTGCCCAACCTGAAAATTGCCATGGTGCAGACCACGCTGGCCTGGCATGACCGCGAGGCCAACTACGCCCATTTCGAAGAGTTGCTCAAGCAAGTCGGCAGCCCTGACCTGGTGATTTTGCCAGAGATGTTCACCACCGGCTTTTCGATGGAGTCCGAGCGCCTCGCCGAGCCCGAGAACGGCCCGACCGCCAAGTGGCTCAAGGCCCAGGCGAAGAAGCTCAACGCAGTAATCACCGGCAGCGTGATCATCCAGGCCGCTGACGGCAGCCACCGTAACCGGCTGCTGTGGGCGCGCCCGGACGGTGAAATCCTGCACTACGACAAGCGCCACCTGTTCCGTATGGCCGGCGAGCACAAGCACTACACCCCGGGCGAGCGCCAGGTGCAGTTCGAGCTGAAGGGTTGGCGGGTCCGCCCATTGATCTGCTATGACCTGCGCTTCCCGGTATGGAGCCGCGATGCCCATGACACTGACCTGCTGCTGTACACCGCCAACTGGCCGGCAGCGCGGCGGCTGCACTGGAACCGGCTGTTGCCGGCGCGGGCGATCGAGAACCTGTGCTTCGTGGCGGCGGTCAACCGGGTCGGCACCGACGGCAAAGGCTTTGCCTACTCAGGCGACAGCCAAGTGCTGGATTTCCAGGGCGAGAGCCTGCTCAGTGCCGGCGAAGCGGACGGCGTATTCACCGTCGAGCTGCGCGCGGCGGAACTGGCGGCGTACCGCAGCCGTTTCCCGGCCAACCTGGATGCCGATACCTTCGACCTGCATTGAGCGTTGCCGGCCGGGGCATAGCACTCCGGCCGTTCGACCGACTCAGTACACGTCGCGTCGGTAGCGACCGTCTTCTACCAGCTGTTGCAGCATGGCCTCGCCGAGGATGCCCCTGAGCGCCGCGTCGACTGCCGCGGCCATGCCCTGCAGGCTGCCGCACACATAGATGCAGGCGCCGTCGGCGACCCAGCGGCGCACCTCGTCGGCCTGAGCCAGCAGCAAGTCCTGAACATAGACCTTTTCAGCCTGATCACGGGAGAACGCCAGGTCCAGCTTGCGCAGCTCACCACGCGCAAGCCAGCCTTGCAGTTCATCGGCACAGAGCAGATCGCTGGCGCGATTGCGCTCGCCGAACAGCAGCCAGTTGCGCTGTTCGCCTTCGCTGATACGTGCCTTGAGCAAGCTGCGCAGCCCGGCCAGCCCGGTGCCGTTGCCGATCAGCAGCATCGGTGCTGGGGCCACTGGCAGGTGGAAGCTGCTGTTGCGGCGCAGGCGCAGGCTCAGCGAGCCTTGCAGGGGCAGCGTCTCAGTCAGCCAACCTGAGCCCAGGCCAAGGCTGCCGTCAGTGTGCCGATGCTGGCGCACGATCAGCTGCAGCACGCCATCGCTGGCAATCGATGCGATCGAGTATTCACGCGTGCCGATCGGCACCAGCGCATCGATAACCGCCTGCGCGTGCAGGCCGACCAGATGCTCGCGGCTGACCGGCAATTGCCGACTGCCCAATGCCTGTCCCAGGGTTTCGCGCGAACCTTCAAGTTGTACTGGGGTATCCAGATTCAGGCCCAGGCCTTGGATAAACGCTTGAACCTGGGCGGGGGCATTGCGCGGCAATACCTCCACCAGATCGCCTGCATCCCAGCGCACCGCCTGCTCGGATTGCAGGTCGAGCAGGTACACCGGCTGGCCCTGGCTACCAGGATTGAGCAGCCTGCGCGCGGTCAGGGTCCAGCTGTTGAAGGCGGGCGCTTGCCAGGCGCTGACGGCGCTGGCGCCGGTCAACTGCGCGAGTTGCTGCTGCCAGTGCTGGAGCGCGGCCGGGTCGGCGTTGTCGACTTCGACCGGGCTGAATGCGCTGCTGGCGCCGCGCTCGGCAAGCCATGCCTGCAAGCGCCGGGCAAAGCCACAGAAGTGCTGATACTGGCGGTCACCCAAGGCGAGCAGGGCGTAGTCCAGATGCTCCAGCGGCCATGCCTGGCCGAGTATCTTGCGCTCGAAACCACGGGCGCTGTCGGGTGCCTCGCCATCGCCAAAGGTGCTGACTACAAACAGCGCCCGGCGTGCCTGGCGCAGGTCATCTTCACCCAGCTCGGCCAAGGCGCGTACTTGCACCGACAGGCCTGCCGCCTGGAGCTGGCCGGCGCTCTGCCAGGCCAATTGCTCGGCAAGGCCGCTCTGGCTGGCAAACCCTATCAACCAGCTGTCACCTGCCGACTTGGTGCTGTCGACACTGCCACGGGCCGCGCGGATCTGGCGTTTCTTGCGCCGGCGGTCGAGGTACAGCAGCCAGCCGGTGATGAAGAACAGCGGCATGCACAGGCTGGCGATGGTGACGATGATTCGCCCGGGCAAGCCGAAATAGCTACCCACGTGCAGGGCATAGATGCTTTGCAGCAGCTGAGCACTGAGCGACTTGTCGGCATAACGCTCGATGCGCGTGAACGTGCCGGTAGCCGGGTCGAGGGTGACGGTGTCAAAGGCGCGTTCGTGATCGGCATCGTCCAGCAGATAGAACAGCGTCGCCGGCTGCCCGCCAACCGGCGGCAGGCGCAGGTTGTAGCCAGCCAGGCCGGGCCCGGCCGCAGCCTGCAGGTTGCTCCAGATGGCATCGTAGTCGACCCGCAGCGGCGGGGCCTTTTGGTTGACCGACTGCGGGCCACGGCGGCCACCGCCTTCGCCACGCTTGTGCTGCTGGCCCGCAGCCGGGGCGTCGCCGAGCAGCTTGTTCAGCCCTCGGCTGTACCATTCGTACGACCATGACAGACCGGTCAAGGCAAACAGCAGATAGAACAGCAGGCACCAGGTGCCGAACACGGCGTGCAGGTCCCAATTGAACGCACGGCCCTTCTTCGCCCAGTCCAGGGTCAGCCAGGTGCGCCAGTTCAGCGCTTTGCGGGGCCAGCGTAGATACAGGCCTGACAGGCAGAAAAAGATCAGCATCAGGGTGCAGGCACCGGTGATCTGCCGGCCGCTTTCGCCCATGGCGAGAAACCGGTGCAGGCTGAGCATCAGGTCGAAGAAGCCTTGGCCGGCGACCTCACCCTTGATCTCGCCGGTGTAGGGGTCGGCATAGCGCATCTCACCGCGGCGCTGACCGGGTGGCGCGGTGAAGAAGATCCGTGCGGCATTGCCCTCGCGGGTGTCGACCCGCAGCATCGCGACCTTGTCGCCGTGTGCCGCTTCGACCCGCCGCACCAGCTCTGCCGGTGGTAGCACGCCTTCGGCGCGCACCTGCACCTTGAGCACATCGGCATTGAACAGGCGCAGCAGTTCTTCCTGAAACGACCAGATCGCCCCGGTGGTACCCATCAATGCCAAGACCAGCCCGGCCGTGATGCCAAACAACCAGTGCAATTGAAACAGCGACTTCTTCAGCACGTCGATCACCTTGTCTTGCTGCGCAAACTCAACCGGCAGGCATTATGCCTTGCTACACGAAAGCCCCGCTCACTGGCGTGAGCGGGGCTTGGCGATTGCTGCGTCAGAAATGGAAGCTGGTGGTCAGCAACGCTGTGCGTCCGGCTGCCTGGTTGGCGAAGTGAGTAGAGAACGCCTTGTCGTAGTACACCTCGTTGGTGAGGTTTTGTACGTTCAACTGCAGATCGACGTTCCTGCTCAGCTTGTACGCAGCCATCGCGTCATAGCGCACATAACTGTCGACCATGGTGGTGTTGGCGACGTTGCCGTACACATCATCCATGTAGAAGGCGCCGCCACCCACGGTCAGCTTTGGCGTAAGGGCGTAGGTGGTCCACAGGCTGGCACTGTTGTTCGGCGTATTCGGCAATTGATTGCCGTCGTTGACCGCACCCAGCGCGCCGCCGTCGATCTGGCGGGCCTGCATGTAGGTGTAACCGGCGAACACCTGCCATTTGTCGCTGAGCTTGCCACTGGCCGACAGTTCGACGCCCTGCACGCGGGTCTCGCCGATGTTTTCGTAGGTGGTGGTGTTGACCTGAACGCGGGCGTTTTCCTTCTCGGTGCGGAATACAGCGGCGGTCAGCGACAGGCGCTCGTCGAGCAGATCCCACTTGGTACCGAGTTCGTAGTTGGTGGTTTCTTCCGGCTGCATGTCGCTGGCCAACAGGTTGCCGGCGCGGTCGGTGGTGTTGCCCAGCGGGTTGCCTTCGGAGCCCTCGCCCAACTGCGCGCCGGGTGGGGTTGCCGAGGTGGCGTAGGAAACGTAGATGCTGCCGTTCTCGGCGGGCTTCCACACCAGGCCCAGTTGGCCAGTGATGAACTCGCTGGTGTCACTGCCCTTGGATGCAACGCCCTTGCTGTTGACGGCGGTAGCGCCAGAGGCGGTATAGCCGCGGTACTGGGTGTCGAAGTGGTCATAGCGCACGCCCATGTTGAGCAGCCACTGGGGCGTCAGCTCAAGGGTGTCGAACACATACAGCGCGCGGGTGTTGCTCTTGGTGTCAGTGCCAGCATAGTTGCGCGCGATGGTGCCGTTCCACGGATCGTCCGGGTTGGGATTGCTCAGGGAGGTGCAGTTGTAGCCGCTGTTAGGGCCGATCAGGCCCGGGGTGCAGGTAGAGGCTGTTGCGCCGCCGGTGTTGGTATTGACGTTGTAAGACGAGCGCTGGCTTTCTTCCCGGCTCAGCTCAATGCCGGTGGAGAAGCTGTTCTTCATGCCGCCCAGGTAGAACTCGCCAAACAGATCGGTTTGGTTGGTTGTGGTAGCGGTGTTGCCAACTCGGGTGTTGGCGCGGCGCCAGACGCTGCCGTTGTTGACGTTGCCCTTGCTGTCGTCGGGCTGCGTGAGGATGTAGTCCTGCATGCTGTTGCCATGACGCAGGGTGTTCTTGATGGTCAGCGCGTCGGTCAGGTCATGCTCGATCGCGAAGGTGGCGATGTCGACCCGGCTCTTGCGAAAATCACGCCCGGTCAGGCCGTAGAAGTTGTCGCTGTCGCCACCGTCATCCGGTTTGCTCGGGTGGGCCGAGGTGCGCGCGTTGCTGCCCGCGGTCGGGATCGAATAGGGGATTCCCGAGTCCGGCAGGTCGTCGCTTTCCAGGTGGTAGTAGTCAAGGTTGACCCGGGTTGGCGTGCCCAGGCCAAACGCCAGCGACGGGGCGACCCCCCAGCGGTCGTAATTGACCTTGTCGCGGCCAGCGACGTTGCTCTCGTGGGTCATCAGGTTGAGGCGCCCGGCAACACTGTCACTGAATTGGTAGTTGCCATCCAGGGTGTAGCGCTGGGTCTGGTCACTGCCCCAGGTCCAGGCACCGTCCAGCGAGTTGCCCAGGTGCGCGCGCTTGCTCACCAGGTTGATGGTGCCGCCGGCGGCGCCACGCCCGCCAACAGCCGAGTTCGGCCCTTTGGCCACTTCCACCGATTCAACAGCGAAGATTTCCCGGGTTTGCGCGCCAGTGTCGCGCACGCCGTCCAGGTAGGTATCACCCTGGGCATCGAAGCCGCGGATGAACGGCCGGTCACCTTGGGGGTTGCCGCCTTCGCCGGCACCGAAGGTAATCCCCGGGACGGTGCGCAGGGCGTCTTGCAAGCTCAGCGCGTTGGTTTCCTTGATCACCTGCTGCGGGATCACGGTTACCGAGCGCGGGGTGTCCACCAGCGGCGCGGTGTACTTGGGCGACGAGGCTTTGTCGACCTTGTACTCGGTTGCGGCCTGTTCTGCCTTGCCGTTGACGCTGGTCGCGTCGAGCGTGATGGCTGCGGGCTCTGCGGCATAGGCAGACGAAGCACTGAGGGCAACGCCAATGGCTGAGGCGAGCAGGCGTGGTGAACTTACAGCAGACGGCACGTGGCGCATTTTTTTATGACCTTCCCCAAGGTGTGAAGGCCGCGAAGAGTAATGTAAGCAATTGTAAGTCACAATTGAGAAATATTACCATTCGGTACAAATTTACATTCTTTACAATTTAACTCTGCATTTTCTCCGGTCTCATTGTCAGGGCCTGGCGAAAGGGCTTGCCGTGAGTAAAAGGGAATCAATACCATTGGCGCCCTAGTCCCGACCCGGTCCATTTCCATGCTGCTGCACATCCCTAGCTTGTTCGCCGCCGATGAACTCTTGCGGATTCGTGAAGCGCTGGTGCAGGCAGATTGGGCCGATGGCAAGGTCACCGCAGGCCACCAATCGGCCAAGGCCAAACACAACCTGCAGCTGCCAGAGGCGCATCCATTGGCCAAGGAAATCGGCAGCGCCCTCATCGAGCGTCTTTGGCAGACCCCGCAGTTCATGTCTGCGGCCCTGCCGCACAAGGTGTTCCCGCCGTTGATCAACTGTTATCGCGAGGGTGGCAACTTCGGCTTTCACATTGACAATGCCCTGCGCCAGCCCAAGGGCAGCGCCGAGCGAGTGCGCACCGACCTGTCAGCGACGCTGTTTCTCAGTGACCCGGACAGCTATGACGGCGGCGAACTGGTGATTCAGGACACCTATGGCACGCAGCAGATCAAGCTGGCCGCAGGCCACATGGTGCTGTACCCCGGCACCAGCCTGCACAAGGTCAACCCGGTCACTCGCGGTGAGCGCTACGCGGCGTTCTTCTGGACTCAGAGCCTGGTCCGTGAAGACAGCCAGCGGGCGCTGCTGTTCGAGATGGACAATGCCATTCAGCAGCTCAGTGCTGACCTGCCCGATCACCCTTCACTGCTGCAACTGACCGGCACCTATCACAACTTGCTGCGGCGCTGGGCAGAGGTCTGAACATGTCCTATACGTTGCGCCGCGATGAGGTCGTGGATGTCACAGCGCTGCGAGCCATGCTCGAAGCCAGCCCCGCTAAGGCCGCCCAAGCGATCCTGGCAGCGGCCGGGCAGGGCGTCAGTGAGGCGCAGTTGTTGCTGGGCCAGATCCTGCTCGATGGCCGCGGCATCGAGCAGGATCCGCAGCTGGCGCGGCGATGGTTCAGCATTGCCACCCGCGCCGGCAGCGGCATGGCGCACAACATGCTTGGGCGCTGCCTGGAGCACGCCTGGGGCGGGCCGGCCGACCTGCCTGGCGCAGCAGTGCAGTACCAGCGCGCAGCCGCGCAGGGGCTGGACTGGGGCTGGTACAACCTGGGCAACCTGCTGGCCACCGGGCGCGGTGTCGAGCTTGACCAGAAGCTGGCGCTGGCCTGCTACGAGAAGGCTGCACATCTGGGCCACGCCAAATCGATGAACCTCTATGGGCGTTACCTGGAACAAGGCATCGCCGGCCCTGCCAGCCCAGCGCGGGCGTTTCGCTGGTATAAGCGCTCGGCCGAGGCTGGGGATTTTCGCGGTATGTTCAGCCTGGCCATGGTGCTGATCGAGCGTGGCCAGTTGGGCGAGGCGCGGCCTTGGCTGGCGCGTGCGCGGGTGCAAGGCAACGTCAACTTCCTGCGCAGTGCAGTGCTGACTCTGCAAGGTGCTGGACGGTTGCTGGCTGAGGAGGCGGCAGTGTTTGCGCAGGAGCTGCGCCAGCGGGAGCTGGGCTAGCAAAGCGCTGCGTTTACATACAAAAACGGGGCCTTGCGGCCCCGTTTATGATTTACAGGTAGTAGGCTTTCAACGGTGGGAAACCATTGAACTCCACTGCGCTGTAGCTGGTGGTGTAGGCGCCGGTCGACAGCCAGTACAGGCGGTCACCGATGGCCAGGTTCAGCGGCAGGCCATACTTGTAGTGCTCGTACATGATGTCGGCGCTGTCACAGGTAGGCCCTGCAATCACCACTTCTTCCATCTCGCCTTTCTTCTCGGTCCAGATCGGGAACTTGATCGACTCGTCCATGGTTTCGATCAGGCCGGAGAACTTGCCCACGTCGGTGTACACCCAACGCTCGACCGCGGTACGCGACTTGCGCGCAACCAACACCACTTCGCTGACCAGAATACCGGCGTTGGCAATCAGCGAACGGCCCGGCTCGAGGATGATTTCCGGCAGGTCGTCGCCGAAGTCTTCCTTGAGGAAGCGGATGATTTCTTCAGCGTAAGTCTCCAGGCTGTTGGTCCGGGTGATGTAGTTGGCCGGGAAGCCGCCACCCATGTTGATCAGCTTGAGAACGATGCCGTCTTCTTCCTTCAGGCGCTCGAAGATCACTTTGACCTTGGCGATGGCGGCGTCCCAGACGCTGATATCGCGCTGCTGCGAGCCGACGTGGAAGGAGATGCCGTAAGGCACCAGGCCCAGGTCACGGGCAAGGATCAGCAGGTCCATGGCCATGTCGGTCTGGCAGCCGAACTTGCGCGACAGCGGCCAGTCGGCAGTGGTCGAGCCTTCGGTGAGAATGCGCACGTAGACCTTGGAACCCGGCGCAGCCTTGGCGATGTTGCGCAGGTCGGCTTCGGAGTCGGTCGCGTACAGGCGCACACCCTTGTCGAAGAAGTAGCGGATGTCCTTGGACTTCTTGATGGTGTTGCCGTAGCTGATGCGGTCCGGGCTGACGCCCTGGTTCATGACCTTGTCCAGCTCGTAGATCGAGGCGATGTCGAAGTTCGAGCCTTTGTCCTTGAGCAGGTCGATGATCTCGACCGCTGGGTTGGCCTTGACTGCGTAGTAGACCTTGGCGAACTCGAAACCGGCGCGCAGGTCGTCATAGGCCTTGCTGATCATCTGCGTATCGATGACCACAAACGGGGTTTCCTGCTTGTCGGCGAACGCCTTCATCTTCTGGAAGGTGTCACGTGCGAAATAATCTTCGACTTGGATCGACATGCTCAAGGACTCCATGGGCAAACTGAAAAAGAAAGTGGCTGCAAACTGAACGCCCTCCGTATCCCCACTTTGGTTCGCCTACTTCCCAAGGCATGTCGCCGAAAGCAAAAAGGCCAACCGCATGGTTGCGCCTGCTGTCTCGTCGTCAGTACTTGAGCCGGATGGATCGTTTCCAGCATGGACGTTCGGCGCGCACTTTAGGGCGTGAACCAGGCAAGATCAACAGGCAATCCCCACCTGTTCGTCGCGGATCGACGAGCAGTTACTGGAATAACCGACTCGTATTACCGACAGATGTTCCTGAGCAGGCTCAAACGTAAATAATTGTGGAACAGGCAGGGATCTGGCGGCGAACCCCTGAAAAGCTGTGTTCATTGCAGGTCGGTGATATTTCACTGCAAGAACCCGCAAGTAAGCTCTGTAGACCGTTGGTCAGTGGTTCGCTGGATCACACGTCGAGGCAGGGAGTGTTCACATTTATGGCCACACAGTCAGCGCCTGCGAGTGGCCAAAAAAAGCATAAATTTTTTGTTACTACAGCGGGGGCGCCCGATCACAGACGCCCCCGTTGATTCAGGAAGCCACCGTCTCGGCCGGGGAGACGATGCTGGTCTTGGCACCGCGAGAGCGCCCCGAACTCAGGTAGGCGGCAATCGACTCCTGGGTCACCTCGCCAAGGAACACCTGCTCGGCGTCCAGCACCGGCAACCACGCCCGGTTGAACTCGTACATCCGCGACAACAGGATGCGCAGGTGCTCATCGTGCGAAGCGGTGGCGTTGAACTGCCGCAGGAAGTCAGCGCACGTGCCCTGTTGCCGGTGCATGTCGCGGCGGCGCACATAGCCCAGCGCCTTGTTCGCCGCGTCGGTCACCACCACGTAGCGGCGGTCGTGCTCGTCGAGCAGCTCCAGCGCATCGGCCACTGGTGTCTCCGGGCTGACCGACGGCGCGTTGTCGGCGGCGTCCTCGGCGCGCACCAGCAGCAGCCGCTTGAGGGTGCTGTCCTGGCCGACGAAGTTGCTGACGAAGTCGTCCACCGGGTGCGCCAGCAGGGTATCCGGATGATCCAGCTGGAGCAGCTTGCCCGCGCGGAAGATAGCGATCTTGTCACCCAGCTTGATCGCTTCGTCGATGTCGTGGCTGACCATGATCACGGTCTTGTTCAGCGCCCGCTGCATCTCGAAGAACTCGTTCTGGATCATCTCGCGGTTGATCGGGTCGACCGCGCCGAACGGTTCATCCATCAGCAGTACCGGCGCATCGGCGGCCAGTGCGCGGATCACGCCGATGCGCTGTTGCTGGCCACCGGACAACTCGCGCGGGTAACGCTGCAAGTACTGCTTGGGTTCAAGCTTGATCATACTCATCAGTTCGCGCGCGCGGTCGTGGCAGCGCTGCTTGTCCCAGCCGAGCAGGCGCGGCACTACGGTGATGTTCTCTTCGATGGTCATGTTGGGGAACAGTCCGATCTGCTGGATCACATAGCCGATACTGCGGCGCAGGCTGACTTCGTCCAGCCCGGTGGTGTCCTCGCCGTTGATGAACACCTGGCCTGAGGTCGGTGTGATCAGGCGGTTGATCATCTTCAAGGTGGTGCTCTTGCCACAGCCCGACGGGCCGAGGAACACGCAGATTTCACCTTCGTTGACGGTCAGGTTGACCGAGTCGACGGCTTTGACGTCCTTGCCGTTGGCATGGAAGGTCTTGCTGAGGTTCTTCAATTCGATCATGAGCGCAGTCCTCGTGGAGTCAGGGCACGTTGCAGGGCTTGCAGGAGCAGGTCGGCGACAATCGCCAGCAGGCTCACCAGCACCGCGCCGACCAGCAGCATCGACATGTCGCTGCGGCTGATGGAAGTCAGAATAAGTACACCCAGGCCACCGGCGCCGATGGTCGCGGCGATGGTCATTACGCCGATGTTCATCACCACGGCGGTGCGCACCCCGGCGAGGATCACCGGCACGGCGATCGGCAGCTCGACCATGCGCAGGCGCTGGCCGAAGGTCATGCCGATACCGCGGGCGGCTTCACGGATGCCCGGTTCGACGTTGGTCAGGGCCAGGTAGGTGTTGCGTAGGATCGGCAGCAGTGAATAAAGGAACACCGCCGTGATCGCCGGCAATGGGCCCAGGCCCTGGCCGAACTTGGAGTAGAACGGCAGCAGCAGGCCGAACAGGGCAATCGAGGGAATGGTCAGCAGCACCGTGGCGCTGGCCTGCAGCGGGCCGGCCAGGACCGGGAAGCGTGTCATCAGAATGCCCAGCGGCACGCCGAAGACAATCGCCAGGCTGACCGCGATGCCGACCAGGGTGATGTGCTGCCAGGTCAGTTGCAGCACCAGCGCCCAGTCGAGGTGGGCAAAGGTATCGAACAGGCTCATGGCTGTACCTCTTTGTCGGCAGTGCCGGGCAGCGGGTGCTCACGCAGGAATGCAGCGGCAACCACCGACGGGCTCTGGTGTTCGACGTCGACCTTGGCATTGAGCTGGCGCATGGTCTCGTCGTCCAGTTGCTCGGCCAGCGGCTTGAGCAGGGTGGCCAGTTGCGGGTTGGCGTCGAGCACTGCTTTGCGTACCACCGGCGCAGCGGTGTAGTCGGGGAAATAGTGCTTGTCGTCTTCCAGCAAGGTCAGATTGAACGCGTTGAGGCGACCATCTGTGGTGTACACCAGGCCGGCAAACACCTGATCGTTGCGCAGCGCGGTATAGACCAGGCCGGCGTCCATCTGGCGGATGTTGGCGCGGCCGACCTGCAGGTCGTACAGCTCTTTCAGGCCCACCAGGCCATCCGGGCGATTGGCGAACTCGGTGTCCAGCGCGACCAGATGCTTGCGCTTGTGCTCGTCACGCAGCACCTGATTGAGCTGGCTGATGTTGCGCACCTGCGGATACTTTTCGGCGACCTTGCTGGGCAGGGCCAGGGCGTAGGTATTGCTGAACCGTGACGGGGTCAGCCAGATCAGGTCCTTTTTCGCGTCCAGCTGTTTGACCTTGGCGTAGGTCGCTTCGGCACTGGGCATGCGCTCGTCGATATGGTTGTACGAGACCAGCGACACACCGGTGTATTCCCACATCAAATCGAGCTGGCCGGTCTCTTGCGCCTGGCGCGCCAGGCTGCTGCCCAGGCCGCCGGTCACGCGCACGGCAAAGCCATTGGCGCGCAGGTATTGCGCGGTGATTTCGGCGAGTACCGTCTGCTCGGTGAACACCCGGGCACCGATGCGAATCAGCGGTTTTTCCGCCGCTTGGGCAAATCCTGCCAACAGCAGGCCCGCGCCAAGCAACAAGGCGATGGTTTTTCTCATGGGTTCCCTCTACTTATTGAGCCAGACCGCGTTCCAGCCAGCGTTTGCTGGAGAAACTCACCAGCACATCCAGCAACAACGCCAACGCCGCCGTGCAGGCCGCGCCGAGCAGTAGCTGTGGCTGATTGTTCAAGGCAATGGCAGGGAAGATCAGGCTGCCAAGGCTGTTGGCGCCGATCAGAAACGCCAGCGGCGCGGTGCCGACATTCAGCGCCAGAGCAACCCGCACGCCGCCGACAATGATCGGCACGGCGTTGGGCAGTTCGACTTGCCAGAGTTGCTGGCGCGGAGTCATGCCGATGCCGGTAGCGGCTTCCTTGAGTGAGGCGGGGACGTTTTTCAGGCCTTCGTAGGTGTTGCGCACGATCGGCAGCAGGGAGGCGAGAAACAGCGCGAAGATCGCCGGGCCTGCGCCGATGCCCAGAAAACTCAGGGCGATGGCCAGGACGGCCAGGGGAGGGATGGTGTTGCCTACGTTGAAGAACTGCATGAAGCGCTCGGCTTTGTCGACCCGGTGCGGTCGACTCAAGGCAATCCCGGCGGGGATGCCCACGGCCAACGCCGCCGCCATCGAAGCCAGCACCAGCACAAGGTGCGCTTGCAGGTAAAACCACAGATCGTCGCGATAACGCGCGATCGTATCGAGGCCGATCCAGTGGATCAGCAGGGCCAGGATGACAAGCGCGGTGGCCCATCCCATCAGCCCTTTTCCGTAGCGTCTAGCCACAGGTGGACTCCTTTTCTTGTCGTCGGCGAACAGTGCTGCGCAGCGCGGCCAGTGCAGGCGGCGGGCAGAGTGATCGCGAGTAGCAGCGTGGCGCTCAGCAAAGCTGCGCGGACATGCCATTAGCCAAGCCCCGTCGGGCTCGAAAATGCAGGTATTACCAGCCCCAAACTGCAATGGTCAGCAGGGGGTGGACGTCTCCGGGGGCGCAAAGGTTCCCATCTACGGCGGCAGTTGGCCAGTGTTAATCACTGGCACGGCCAATTTATGGCGCGACAAAACAGCGGATTTATCCTCTGCAGGCGTTGAAATACCTACGCTGGGCCGCTTCGTGGACATTTGCCTGTGTGGCTGCAAAAAACTCGGCTGGCCAGGCATTGGCTGATGGCTTACGCCGCTGGGCAGGGCGCTGCGGCTGTGTTTGGGTCTATGGGCGGTTTCGGGTATAATCTGCGCCCTTTTTTCGATCCCCATTCAGGCGATTTCCCATGACCAACCAGGCCGCCGAAGTCGCGAAGCGCCGCACTTTCGCAATCATTTCCCACCCCGACGCCGGTAAGACCACCATCACCGAGAAACTCTTGCTGATGGGCAAGGCCATTGCCGTCGCCGGTACCGTGAAGTCGCGCAAGTCCGACCGCCACGCCACCTCCGACTGGATGGAAATGGAGAAGCAACGCGGTATCTCCATCACCACCTCGGTCATGCAGTTCCCTTACCGCGAACACATGATCAACCTGCTCGACACCCCGGGCCACGAAGACTTCTCGGAAGACACCTACCGCACCCTGACCGCGGTCGACTCGGCCCTGATGGTGCTCGACGGTGGTAAAGGCGTCGAGCCACGCACCATCGCCCTGATGGACGTCTGCCGTCTGCGTGACACGCCGATCGTCAGCTTCATCAACAAACTCGACCGCGACATCCGCGACCCGATCGAGCTGCTCGACGAGATCGAAGCGGTACTCAAGATCAAGGCCGCGCCAATCACCTGGCCGATCGGTTGCTACCGCGACTTCAAGGGCGTTTACCACCTGGCCGGCGACTACATCATCGTCTACACCCCAGGCCATGGTCACGAGCGCACCGAGGTCAAGATCATCGAGAAACTCGACTCCGATGAAGCCCGCGCGCACCTGGGTGACGAGTACGATCGCTTCCTTGAGCAACTGGAGCTGGTACAAGGCGCCTGCCACGAGTTCAACCAGGAAGAGTTCCTCAACGGCCAGCTGACTCCGGTGTTCTTCGGTACCGCGCTGGGCAACTTCGGTGTCGACCATGTGCTCGACGCTGTGGTCGACTGGGCGCCACGCCCGCTGGCGCGCGTAGCCAACGAGCGGACCGTCGAGCCGGTCGAAGAGAAATTCACCGGCTTCGTGTTCAAGATCCAGGCGAACATGGACCCGAAACACCGCGACCGCATCGCCTTCATGCGCATCTGTTCGGGCAAGTACGAAAAGGGCATGAAGATGCGCCACGTGCGCACCGGCAAGGACGTACGCATCGGCGACGCCCTGACCTTCTTCTCCTCCGAGCGTGAGCAACTGGAAGAAGCCTTTGCCGGCGACATCATCGGCCTGCACAACCACGGCACCATCCAGATCGGCGACACCTTCAGCGAAGGCGAAAGCCTAGGCTTCACCGGCATCCCGCACTTCGCCCCGGAATTGTTCCGCCGCGTGCGGCTGAAAGACCCGCTCAAATCCAAGCAGCTGCGCCAGGGCCTGCAGCAGCTCGCCGAAGAAGGCGCGACCCAGGTGTTCTTCCCGCTGCGCAGCAACGACATCATCCTCGGTGCGGTCGGTGTGCTGCAGTTCGACGTGGTCGCCAGCCGCTTGAAGGAAGAGTACAAGGTCGAGTGCGGCTACGAGCCAATCACGGTCTGGTCGGCGCGCTGGATCAGCTGCGACGACAAGAAGAAGTTCGAGGAATTCGAGACCAAGGCCGTGGAAAACCTCGCCGTCGATGGCGGCGGTCACCTGACCTACCTCGCCCCGACCCGGGTCAACCTGGCGCTGATGGAAGAGCGCTGGCCGGACGTGAAATTCCGCGCCACGCGGGAACATCACTGATCTGATTATTGGGGCCGCATCTGCGGCCCCAATGCTGTTCAGTTACCGGCTTTGATACTGGTCCACAGGCGAGTGCGAATGCGGTCGATCTTGGCGGGCATCGCCTCCAGTGCGTACAGCTTGCCCATCACATCGTCACTCGGGTAGATCATCGTGTTGCTTTTAAGTGCAGGGTCGACCAGCGTGTCGGCCTTGAGGTTGCCGTTGGCGTACTGCACATGGTTGCTGATGTTGGCCATCACCTCAGGCTGCAACAGGTAGTTCATGTAGGCGTAGGCCTGCTTCTCGTCGGGCGCATCGGCTGGCATGGCGACCATGTCGAACCACATCGGCGCACCTTCCTTGGGGATCGAATAGCCAACCTTGACGCCGTTCTTGGCCTCTTCGGCGCGGTTCTTCGCCTGCAGCACATCGCCGGAGAAGCCAACCACCACGCACACGTCGCCATTGGCCAGGTCGCCGGTGTACTTGGATGAGTGGAAGTAGCTGATGTACGGGCGCACCTTCATCAGCAGTTCTTTGGCTTTCTCGTAGTCCTTCGGATCCTGGCTGTGGTGCGGCAGGCCGAGGTAGTGCAGGGCAATCGGCAATAGCTCGGGGCCGTTGTCGAGCACCGCCACACCGCAGCTCTTGAGCTTGCTCATGTACTCGGGCTTGAAGATCAGGTCCCAGGAATCGACCGGCGCGTTGTCGCCGAGCACCGCCTTGACCTTGTCGATGTTGTAGCCGATGCCGGTGCTGCCCCACAGGTAGGGGAAGCCATACTGGTTGCCCGGATCATTGACCTCCAGCGCCTTGAGCAGCACCGGATTGAGGTTCTGCCAGTTGGGCAGTTGGCTCTTGTCGAGCTTCTTCAGGGCCTTGCCCTGGATCTGCCGGGCCATGAAGTGGTTCGACGGGAACACCACGTCATAGCCGGAGTTGCCGGTCATCAGCTTGCCGTCGAGGGTCTCGTTGCTGTCGAACACGTCATAGGTCGGCACGATGCCGCTGGCCTGCTGGAAGTTCTTCAGGGTATCGGGGGCGATGTAGCTCGACCAGTTGTAGATCTTTACCGACTCGGCGGCGTTGCTGACACAAGCGGCGAGCATCAGGGGAGCGATTAGAAGCGTGCGCATGTCCGGGGTACCTTGCTTTGTGTGTTGTTATCGAAGGACGGCAGAGGCGATCAGCGATCAGAAAATCAATACATAGCTCTTGCGCACGGTTTCTTCGATGTCCCAGATCCCGGTGCTGTTGGCCGGTAGCATCAGTGCGTCTCCGGCTTCTATGAGTAGCGGTTCGCCTCCATCAGGGGTGAAGGTGCAGCGGCCCTTGATGAAATGGCAGAACTCCTGCTGCACGATCTGCCGGCGCCAGCGCCCTGGGGTGCACTCCCAGATACCGGTTTCGACCCCATCGCTGCGTTCGACGCTGGTCACCGACGTCACGGCGACTGGCTCCCCGAGCGGCACGGCGACCGGGTTGGATTCCTCGAGTACGGCGCTGTCGGTGTGTTTGAACTGGGTGATGTTCATGACCAGTGAATCCTGTGTTGAGAAAAGGGCAAGTCAGTGCATGAAGCCTTCCATGAAGTCGGCCACGCCGCTGGCCAGGCGCCGGCGCCAGGGGGCGCTGGCAGGGTTGGCGAGGGTGCGGTCTTCATGGACGAAGCTGCGGATGATCGCGTTGTAGCCCAGCCAGCGGCAGGGCTCGGGCGGCCAGCTCGCCAGGCTGGTCAGCGGGCAGTTGTCGTGTACCCAGGGCTGTGCGGTCAGCTGGTTGTGCTGGCCAAGAATCAGCGCCGCCAGGGTGCGCCCGCCCAGGTTGGTCGCGCCTACACCTTCGCCGCCGTAGCCGCCGGCGAGGGCGATGCCGCGCTGACGATCACACAGCATGTGCGGGCGGAAGCGCCTGGCCATGCCTAGGTTGCCGCCCCAGGAATGGGTAATACGGGCGTTTTTCAGCTGCGGGAACAGCTCGCCAAACAGATAGCGGCGCAGCTCGATCTCGTGGTCCTTGAGGTTGAAGTCTTCGCGCAGGCGGCCGCCAAAGCGATAGCCACCACGCGCACCGAACACCAGGCGGTTGTCGGCTGTGCGCTGGCCGTAGGTGACCTGGCGGCTGTTCTCGCTGAAGGCCTGCCCCTGGTTCAGGCCGATCTGCTCCCAGGTTGACTCCGGCAACGGCTCGGTGGCGACCAGCAGGCTCTGCACCGGCAATTGGTGCTTGCCTAGCGGCGGCAGGCTGGCTGCGTAACCCTCCACGGCCGGCACCAGCCAATGGGCGCGGACGTTGGCATGGGGCGTGCGCACCATGCCAGGCTGCAGATCAAGTGCAGGGCTGTTCTCGTAAATGGTCACGCCCATGCGCTCGACCGCTCGGGCCAGGCCGCGCACCAGTTTGGCCGGCTGGATGGTGGCGGTGTGCGGGCTGAAGATCGCCCCGTAAGGGCTGCTAACGCGCAGCTGTGCATCCAGTTGTTCAGGACGCAGCCAGCGGTAGTCGTCTTCGTTCATGCCCTGGCGGTAGAGCTCGTCGAGGTGGGCACGCAGGCTGCGCTCCTGCTCCGGGTACCGCGCTGCGCAGTACAGTACGCCACCTTTGCGGTAGTCGCAGTCGATGCCTTCATGCTGCAGCACGTTGTGCACTTCGTCAGGGATGCCATGCAGCAGGTCGATACTGGCGCGGCGCAGCTGCGGCGACAGGGTAGCGAGCAGGCGGTCTTCGCCCAGCAGGTTGCCCATCAGCCAGCCGCCGTTGCGCCCGGAGGCACCGAAGCCGGCGATGTTGGCTTCGACAATGGCAATGCTCAACTGCGGCGCCTGCTGTTTCAGGTAATAAGCGGTCCACAGGCCGGTGTAGCCGGCGCCGATGATGCACACGTCGACATCGAGGTCCTTGGCCAGGGCTGGGCGGGCGTCGAGGGGCTCGTCGAGCTGGTCCATCCAAAGGCTGATCGTGCGCCAGGGTTGCATCAGGTGCAGCTCCACATCGGTAAGGTCTGTGGCTGATCCTAGGTTGTGCTGGCGGCGGCTGTCTTACGTGCGTGCACGCAGCGAAAGTTGTTTTACGTAAGCCTTGGGCGACAGCCCGGTGTGCTCGCGAAACGCCTTGTAGAATGCCGACAGCGAGTTGAAACCGGCGCCGAACGCCAGCGCATCCATGGTGGCACCGCCGCTGCTGCCGTCGAGCCCGGCCAGCAGGTGCTGCAGACGCGCCTGGTTGACGTAGCGATAGAAGCTCTGGCCGAGCACCTGATTAAGCAGGTAGGAAATCTGATTGCGGCTGTAGCCGCTGTCCTTGGCCACTTGTTGCAGGTCCAGCTCAGGGTCCAGGTAGGGCCGCTGGCGCTGAAAGTAATGCTCAAGATCCTGTGCCATGGTGCTCAGCTGACGCGGTGACAGGCCCAGCCGGCTGGTGGCAGGGCGCAGGCCGCCGTTGCTGATGCTCTTGCTGCCCTGACGGACCAGTGTGGCGTATTCGTTGACCCGCCAGATCAAGCCGTCCTTGACGGTGATCGCCTCACTGGAGTGAAACGCAGTCAGGCCATCGCCGCCCTGCACCGTGACCTCGTACTGGATGAAAGCGGTGCAGCCGTCGACCCTGATGCGGTCACTGTGAATGATGTCTTCGCCTGCTTCACGGGGCAGGCAGGCGCGTACGTAATCGCGCAGCTCGGCATGGCCCATTACACGGTTCTGGAAGAAGTCGTGGTACTCGACGTCGGGGTGATACAGGGCCATCACCCCGTCGAGGTCGCGGTGTTTCCAGCACAGGTGATAGCGCAGCACGGTGTCGGCTGTAACGGGCGTCTGGGCGGGGCCGTCGGGCAGGGTAATCGAGGTCATGGGGTGATGGTGCCGGGCCGCTCAGCGCCGGGCAAGTGCGCGTTGCCGAGGCCCCATTGCAGAAACCCTGAGTGGTATATGGCCATTCGGGTTTTATGCACGATCTTCCCTATACGTTTTTTTGTAAGTAGTTGATTTATATAGATGTCATTTTTTGTCGCAATTGGCACAGTGCCTGCACTAGTGCAAGTGCAAGCAAACGGAACCGTTGCTAACTACAAAAGGCGCTGCCACATGATTACCACTGCCGAGCTATCACCCACTGTCGCCGATGCCTCGAACCATTCGGGCGTGTCCTGGGCGGCGATCTTCGCCGGTGCCGCTGCTGCTGCGGCCCTCTCATTGATCCTGATGATCCTGGGCGCGGGCCTGGGCTTCGCTGCAACTTCGCCATGGGCCCATGAGGGTGCCAGTGCCAAGGCGCTGGGTATCTCGACCATTATCTGGCTGCTGCTGACGCAGATTATTGCTTCGGGCGCCGGTGGCTATATTGCCGGTCGCCTGCGGGTCAAGTGGGCCAATCTGCATGCTGATGAAGTGTACTTCCGCGACACCGCGCATGGCTTCCTGGCCTGGGCTGTGGCGACTCTGGTCACCGCAGTACTGATCGTCAGCATGCTCGGCAACGTCCTCAGCGCCGGCGCGCAGGCCGGTGCAGCTGCAGTGGGCGGCGCGGCTACCGCTGCGACCGCAGTAGTTGGCAAGACCGATGCTGACCCAATGGGGTATTACATCGACAACCTGTTCCGCAGCGAAGGCCCAGCGCCTGTAACAGACGACGCTGCTACCGCAGTTGCCGGTCGCATCGTTGCCCGTGCCGTAGCCAACGACGGTGCTCTGTCTGCTGATGACCGTACCTACCTGGCGCAATTGGTCGCTCAGCGTACCCGCCTGACTCAGGCCGAGGCCGAAGCTCGCGTCGACCAGATCTATACCGAAGTGCAGCAGGATGCACAGAAAGCCAAGGTAGCTGCTCAAGAAGCCGCTGATACCGCCGCCAAGGTCGCTGCCTGGACCGCTCTGTGGACCTTCATCGGCCTGCTTTGCGGCGCGTTCTTCGCCTGCCTTGCTGCCCTGTTTGGTGGCCGTCAGCGTGATCAGGCTCGCTGGATCGACGTCGACGACGCGGCTTATGTCGGTCGCCGTACCGTTCACACCAACAGCGCGCCGATTCGCTAATCAACTGAACTGACCAGGAGAACTACCATGCGCTCGATTCTGCTTTGGATGATTGGGGTACCGATCCCTGTGATCATTTTGATCGCGATCTTCATGCACTGATAAAACCGGGGGGCGCTTTGCGCCCCTTTCGCGACACAAGGCCGCTGCTACAGCTCAGACCGCGTATTTCGTTATCTCGCGGTGTCTGTAGGAGCGGCCTTGTGTCGCGAAAGGGCTGCGAAGCAGCCCCAGCTATCTAAAGAAACTGCTCCGCGTAATGACAAGCCACCTGCCGCGTCCCCACCTGCCGGAACGCCGGCACCTCCTTGCTGCACCGCTCCGTGGCATACGGGCAACGCTTGTGAAAGGCACAGCCATCTGGTGGATTCAACGGATTGGGTAGCTCACCCACAATCCGAATCTTCGGCTTCAACGGGTCTGGATGAATCGCCGGCGTCGCTGACAACAACGCCTGGGTATAAGGGTGCAGCGGCTTGTCATAGATATCCGCCTTCGGCCCCATCTCCGCAGGCCTGCCCAGATACATCACCAACACCTGATCAGCCACATGCCGCACCACCGCCAGGTTGTGCGAGATGAACACGTAAGCGGTGTTGAACTCCTTCTGCAGGTCCATGAACAGGTTCAGCACCTGGGCCTGGATTGACACATCCAGCGCCGATGTCGGCTCATCCGCCACCAGCACCTTTGGCTGCAGCATCATCGCCCGGGCCAGGGCAATGCGCTGGCGCTGGCCACCCGAGAACATGTGCGGATAACGCTGATAATGCTCCGGTCGCAAACCCACCTGCTGCATCATTGCCTGAACCCTCTCGCGGCGCTCCTGCTTGCTCAGCGAGGTGTTGATCAGCAATGGCTCGGCCAACTGGTCACCAATCTTCTGCCGCGGATTGAGCGAGGCATACGGGCTCTGGAACACCATCTGCACATCACGGCGCAGTTGCTTGCGCTGCTCCTTGCTGGCGCCAGTGACTTCGGTGCCAGCGATCTGCAACGAGCCGGCAGTGGGTTCTTCGATCAAGGTCAGGGCGCGGGCCAGGGTCGACTTGCCGCAACCCGACTCGCCGACCACCGCGAGGGTCTGGCCCGCTTCGAGCTCGAACGACACGCCATTGAGTGCCCGCACCAGGGCATGGCCCTTGAACAGCCCGCGAGAAACCTGGTAATGGCGGGTAAGGTCACGTGCGCTGAGTACGGCAGTCATCACGCCACCTCCTGGTTCAGTGGATAGAAGCAGCGTGCCAGGCTCTGGCTCTTGGGCTCGAGCGCTGGTCGCTGCGTGCGGCAGTTGTCGCGCACATACGGGCAGCGCGGCGACAACAGGCAGCCCTGCGGCCGGTCATAGCGGCCGGGGACGATGCCGGGCAGGGTGGCCAGGCGTTCGGCACCGATGCTGTGCTCGGGGATAGCCGCCAGCAAGGCTTCGCTGTAGGGATGCGCGGGCACGTCGAACAGTTCAGGCACCTGACCAACTTCAACGGCCTGGCCGGCATACATCACGCAGACCCGCTTGGCGGTTTCGGCCACCACGGCGAGGTCATGGGTGATCAGGATCAGCGCCATGTTGCGCTCCTGCTGCAGGTTGACCAGCAGCTCCATGATCTGCGCCTGAATGGTCACATCCAGCGCCGTGGTCGGCTCGTCGGCAATCAGCAGCTTGGGCTCACCGGCGATGGCCATGGCAATCGCCACACGTTGGCTCATGCCGCCGGAAAGTTGGTGAGGATAGGCCTGCAAGCGGCTTTCGGCAGCCGGAATCTCGACTTTTTCGAGCAGCTCCAGGGCCCGTTGCCGCGCCGCTTTGCCTTTCAGTCCAAGGTGCTGGCGCAGTACTTCTTCGATCTGGAAGCCGACCGTGTAGCTGGGATTGAGCGCGGTCATCGGGTCCTGAAAGATCATCGCGATGTCCTTGCCGACGATCTTGCGCCGCTGGCGGCCACTGAGCTTGAGCATGTCGGTGCCGGCGAAGCTCATGGTGTCTGCGGTGATCCAGCCGGGGGCGTCGATCAAGCCCATCAGGGCCATCATGGTCACCGACTTGCCCGAGCCGGACTCGCCGACGATGGCGACGATCTCGCCGGCATCGACCGCCAGGTCCAGGCCATCCACCACCGGCACTGCCGAGGCATCGCCGAAGCGCACATTGAGGTTGTTGATCTGCAATAGTGACATGGCGTGGTCCTCAGGCGGCGTTCTTGAGTTTCGGGTCCAGCGCATCGCGCAGTCCGTCGCCCATCAGGTTGATTGCCAGCACACTGAGCAATATGGTCAAACCGGGCAGGCTCACCACCCACCAGGCGCGTTCGATGTAGTCGCGGGCCGAGGCCAGCATGGTGCCCCACTCAGGCGTTGGCGGTTGCACACCCAGGCCAAGAAAGCCCAGTGCTGCGGCATCGAGGATGGCTGAGGAAAAGCTCAAGGTCGCCTGCACGATCAGCGGCGCCATGCAGTTCGGCAGCACGGTGACGAACATCAGCCGCGGCAGGGTGGCGCCGGCCAGGCGGGCAGCGGTGACGTAGTCGCGGTTGAGTTCGCCCATCACCGCGGCGCGGGTCAGGCGCACGTAGGCCGGCAGCGAAACGATGGCGATGGCGATCACGGTATTGATCAGGCCAGGGCCGAGGATCGCGACGATGGCCACTGCCAGCAGCAGCGAAGGCAGGGCCAGCATCACGTCCATCAGGCGCATGATCGACGGCCCGAGAATCCGCGGGAAGAACCCGGCCAAAAGGCCGAACAGCACGCCCGGGATCAGCGAAATCACCACCGACGACAGGCCGATCAGCAGCGACAGGCGCGCGCCCTGGATCAGCCGCGACAGCAGGTCACGGCCAAGCTCGTCGGTGCCGAGGATGAACTGCCAGGTACCGCCTTCGAGCCACACCGGCGGGGTCAGCAGGAAGTCGCGGTACTGCTCGCTCGGGCTGTGCGGTGCAACCCATGGCGCGAACAGCGCGCAGAACACCACCAGGGTCATGAATGCCAGGCCTGCGACCGCGCCCTTGTTGCGCGCGAACGCTTGCCAGAATTCCTTGTACGGTGACGGGTACAGCAGGCTTTGATCGACCGGGCTGGGCGCGGTCACGGTGTTGCGTGTATTACTGCTCATGACGGGGCCTCAGCGCTGGTGACGGATACGTGGATTGGCCAGGCCGTAGAGAATATCCACGACGAAATTGACCAGAATGACCAGGCAGGCGATCAGCAGGATGCCGTTCTGGACCACGGGATAGTCACGGGCGCCGATGGCTTCGATCAGCCATTTGCCGATGCCCGGCCAGGAAAAGATGGTTTCGGTCAGGACCGCGCCTGCCAGCAACGCGCCGACCTGCAGGCCGAACACCGTCAGCACCGGGATCAGCGCATTGCGCAGGCCATGCACGAACACCACCCGCGCTGGCGACAGGCCCTTGGCGCGGGCAGTGCGGATGTAGTCCTCGCGCAGCACTTCTAGCATCGACGAGCGGGTCATGCGGGCGATTACCGCCAGTGGAATGGTGCCAAGCACGATGGCCGGCAGAATCAGGTGCATGAGCGCATCCTTGAACGCGCCTTCTTCGTCACTGAGCAGGCTATCGATGAGCATGAAGCCGGTCCGCGGCTCAATATCCAGCAAGGGATCGATGCGCCCGGATACCGGCGTCCAGCCAAGGCTCACCGAGAAGAACATGATCAGGATCAGGCCCCACCAGAAGATCGGCATCGAGTAGCCGGCCAGAGAAAGCCCCATCACCCCGTGATCGAACAGCGAACCGCGCTTGAGGGCGGCGATCACGCCGGCGAGCAAACCGACGACGCCGGCGAAGAACAGCGCCGCCAGGGCCAGTTCGAGGGTCGCCGGGAACAGCGTGGTGAACTCGCTCCAGACGCTCTCGCGAGAACGCAGCGATTCTCCCAGATCGCCTTGGGCGAGCTTGCCGATGTAGTCCAGGTACTGCACCGGCAGCGGCTTGTTCAGGCCCAGGCGCTCCATGGCCTGGGCGTGCATTTCAGGGTCGACCCGGCGTTCGCCCATCATCACTTCGACCGGGTCGCCGGGGATCAGGCGAATCAGGGCAAAGGTCAGCAGAGTGATACCGAAGAACGTCGGAATCAGCAGGCCCAGACGTCGGGCAATAAAACTCAACATGCTTGGTGTACCTCATCAGCCGGCCAGCCCGCCATCGGGGCGGCTGGTCCGGATTGCGCCGCCGGCTCCCGTGCAGGCTGCCAGCGGTCATTGTTGTCGTGCTACTCCACCCGGGTTGTGGCGAAGTTATTGTTGGTCAGAGGGTTGAGCTGATAACCCTCCACATTCGCACGCATGGCCGTGAACACTTTCGGATGGGCCATGCTGATCCAGGGTTGGTCGCCATCGTACACCGCCAAGGCCTTGAAATAGAGGTTTGCCCGTTGATCTTCGTCGATCACGGTGCGCGCCTGACTGATCAGTGCCTGAAACTCAGAGTTGCACCAGCGTGCATAGTTCTCGCCGCTTTTGGCCGCATCGCAGCTGAGCAGCGGAGTGAGGAAGTTGTCCGGGTCGCCGTTGTCGCTGCCCCAGCCTGTAGAGACCAGATCGGCCTCGCCGTTTTTCGCCCGGCGCAGCATCTCAGCCCACTCCATCACGCGGATTTCAAGCTTGATGCCGATCTGAGCGAGGTCTGCCTGGAGCATCTCGGCAGACAAGCGCGGGTTGGGGTTGGTCGGGCCGCCGCCGTTGCGCGTGAATAGGGTGAGCGCGGTGCCGGGCGGCACTCCGGCCTCTGCCAGCAACGCGCGGGCCTTGTCCAGATCACGAGGTGGGTTGTGGTTGTCGGTATTGAAGCCGGACATGCTTGGCGGATAAGGGTTTACCGCCATCAGCGCGTTGCCTTTGCCGAACAACTGGTCGACATGCGCCTGGCGGTCGAAGGCCAGGTTGATCGCGCGGCGCACGCGCACATCGCTGAGGTATTTGTGCTGGGTATTCATGGCGATATAGCCGGTGACCAGCGGTTCCAGCTCTGCCACCTTCAGGCGTTTGTCCTGCCTGATCAAAGGCACATCGTCAGGCTTGGGATGCAGCGCGACCTGGCATTCGTTGGCGTGCAGTTTCTGGACCCGCACGTTGTTGTCGGTGGCGATCACGAATATCAGCGGGTCAGCCGGCGGCTTGCCGCGGAAATACTCCGGGTTGGCCTTGTAGCGTACCTGAGCATCCTTGCGATAACGCTGGAAGATGAACGGACCGGTACCGATCGGCTTGCTGTTGAGCAGGTTGGGGGTGCCGGCCTTGAGTAGCTGATCGCCATATTCGGCGGAGTAGATCGAGGTGAAGGCCATGGCCATGTCACGCAGGAACGGCGCTTCCGGCCGATTGAGGGTAAAGACCACGGTGAACTGATCGGTCTTCTCGACCGACTTGATCAGTTTGCTGAACGCCATGCTCTCGAAGTACGGATAACCGACACTGGTCTTGTTGTGCCAGGGATGGTTCGGATCGAGCTGACGGCGAAAACTCCAGAGCACGTCGTCGGCGTTGAAGTCGCGCGTCGGCGTGAAGTAATCGGTGCTGTGGAATTTGACCCCTGGGCGCAAGTGGAAGGTGTAGGTCAGGGCATCGGCACTGATCTCCCAACGCTCGGCCAGCGCTGGCTGGATATCGGTGGTGCCGGGTTTGAAATCGACCAGGCGGTTGAACACGGTCTCGGCCGAAGCGTCGGCAGTCACTGCGGTGGTGTACTGAACGATGTCGAAGCCCTCAGGGCTGGCCTCGGTGCACACCACCAGCGGCTTGGCCGCAACGTTTGCCGCTGCGGCGAGGGTCAACAGGGCTGCCAGGGCAGCGCGTAGGGATAGAGATGTCATGCAACCTCCCTGCTATGAATGATCCAGCGTAGCCGCCACGGCCGGCCTCAGCGAGCCGCGGCGGCTACGGTCAAAGGATGTTGAAAGGGATGGTGGTGACGATGCGCAGTTCATCCAGGCTGCCGTCGGACTGCGCCTTGCTGGCCCGGTGGGTGGTATAGGTAGCGCGGATGCTGGTGTCTTTCAATGGGCCGCTCTGCAGCACATAGCTGCTGCCGACACCCCACTCGTAGTGGGTCTCGCCGTCCAGACCGCGCACGTCATAGGCCGTACCGCGGTAGTGGGTGCCGTCGATGCCCCAGCCGCGGGCGTTGTACAGGTTGAACTTGAGTCCGGGCACGCCGTAATAAGCCATGTTCAGGACATAGGCCAGCTGCAGCGATTTCTCGTTGGGGCCGTTGAAGTCCGAGAGTAATGAGTTGGCCAGGTAGATGCCGTTGGTTTCATGCAGGTAGTCGAAATACTCGTTGCCCATGACCTGCTGCCAGGACGCCGTCAGGCTATGCGCCTGATGAGTCAGTCCCAGCGACAGGCTGTAGGTGTCGTTATCGATTTTACCGAGCTTCTTGCGGCCTTCGTCCTTGGTTTTGTAGTAGTGCAGGGCGCTGGTCAGGCTCAGGCTTGCGCTGTCTCCCAGCACATGGTTGGCGCCGAAGTAGTACTGGTTCCAGAAGTCATCCACCTTGGCCGCGTACAGGCTGGCGCTCAGGTTGGGCAGCGGCTGATAGTTGAGGCCGACGGTGCTGGCGCGGTCGGTTTCCAGGCCAGCAGCGCCATACTCGCTGCGGAACTTGCTCAAGCTTTGTTCGGTACGGGGCGAGACTCGGTCGAAGCTGGCGAAGTCGAACGAGAGCTTGTCGAATTCGGCGCTGTGCAGGCTGACGCCTTGAAAGCTCGAGGGCAGAGCACGGTTGCCGATGCTGGCCAGCATTGGTGTGTCGAGCGACTGGCGGCCCGCGGTCAGGGTGGTGTTGGAAATGCGCGCCTTGATATTGGCCAGGCCGGCTTTGCTCCACTGGGCGAGCGGGTCGCCATTGCTGTGGGTCAGGGTACGGTTGTTGGGGCCGGCCACCGAGCGGCGGTCGCGCTCCAGGGCTACAGCGTTGTAGGCCGCCACTTCTGCGGCGAAGCCGACGGTGCCCTGGGTGAAGCCTGAGCTGTAGTTGAGGATGCTGCCCTGCAGCCAGTTGCTGCGGCTATGCGTGTCGTGGCGGCTGCCGTCGCTTTTGCTGTACTTCCACAGCGGCGCGCGTGCTGCGCGTTCGCGGGCATACCAGTTGCGGGTGCTGCCGGTGACGCTTTGGCCGTCGAAAAAGCCGCTGGCGTCAGCCTGGGCACTGGGCCTGAGCTTCAGGGTGAAGAACTCATCGCCGAGCGTGTCGGCCTGGGCGGCCGTGCAGAACGCACCTAGCGACAGTGCCAGTGCAGTGGTTACGGGTAGTTTCATGGCTACAGCTCCATTGTATTTTTTAGTTATCGCCGCGCCTCGTGAGCGCGGGGTGGTTGCGGTGTTGCCGGAGGACGCGGGGTGTCCGCGAAGAGGGCGGGCGCAGCGGCTCAATCGACGCTGACGCCAGTGAAGGCATTGCGGCCAAATGGGCTGACCTTGAAGCCCTGGACCCGAGTGCTGAGCGGCTGATTGACCGTCGAATGGGCTACCGGGGTAATGGGTACCTGCTGCTTGAGGCGCTGCTGGGCCTGTTGATACAGCGCGCTGCGCTTGGCGGGGTCGGTGACCTGTTTGGCCTGCTGGACCAGTTGGTCGTACTCGCGATCGCACCAGCGCGAGTAGTTGTTGCTGCCGATGGCGGCGCAGCTGTAAAGCGTGCCCAGCCAGTTATCGGGGTCGCCGTTGTCGCCGGTCCAGCCGATCAGGGCAACGTCATGCTCGCCACTTTTCATCCGCTTGACGTATTCACCCCACTCGTAGCTGACGATTCGCACCTTGAAGCCGAGCTTGTTCCAGTCGGCCTGAAGCATCTCTGCCATCAACTTGGCGTTGGGGTTGTAAGGGCGCTGCACGGGCATGGCCCAGAGGGTGATTTCGGTGCCGGGCTTGACCCCGGCCTCGTCCAGCAGGCGCTTGGCCTTGGCCGGGTCGTAGAGGGCGTCCTTGATGCTGGTGTCGTACGACCATTGCGTCGGCGGCATGGCATTGACGGCCAGTTGCCCGGCGTCCTGGTACACCGCCTGCAGGATCGCCTGCTTGTTGACAGCCATGTCCATGGCCTGGCGCACCTGCAACTGGTCAAACGGCGCGTGCTGAGTGTTGTAGGCGATATAGCCGAGGTTGAAGCCCGGCATGCTCAACACCTGCATGTTGTCGTCAGTGCTGAGCATCGGCAGGTCGGCAGGCCTTGGATTCAGGGTCACCTGGCATTCGTTACGCCGCAGCTTCTGCATCCGCACCGACGGGTCGATGTTGATCGAAAAGATCAGGTTGTCCAGCTGCACTTGCTCAGGCGCCCAGTAGTGCGCGTTGCGCTTGTAGCGGATCTGCGAGTCTTTCTGATACTTGCTGAACACAAACGGCCCGGTGCCGATGGGCTTGCGGTTGATGTCGGTCGGGCGGCCGGTGGCGAGCAGCTGCTCGGCATACTCGGCGGAGAGGATCGAGGCGAAGCTCATGGCGATGTTCTGGATGAACGCTGCATCGACGCTATTCAGGGTGAAGCTGACGCTCAGCGGATCGTCGCTTTCGATCCTGGCGATGTTCTTGTCCAGGCCCATGCTGACGAAGTAGGGAAACTCGCTGGGGTACGCCAGGCGGAAGCGGTGCTGACGGTCGAGCATGCGCTGGAAGGTGAACAGCACGTCATCGGCGTTGAAGTCGCGGCTTGGCTTGAAGGTTGAGCTGCTGTGGAATTTCACCCCCGCACGTAAGTTGAAGGTGTAATGCAGGCCGTCGTCGCTGACCTGCCAGCTTTCGGCCAGCGCCGGTTGCACTGCAGTGCCGCCGCGCTCGAACTCGACCAGGCGGTTGTAGATCGGTTCGGCGGCGTCATTGTCGGTGGCGCTGGTGTACTGGGCGGTGTCAAAGCCGGCCGGGCTGCCCTCGGAACAGAACACCAGGCTGTTGCCATGGCTGAGCGATGCCTGGGTCAGCAAGCCCAGGCCTAATACAACCGAATACAGCGGAATATGGCGCATGGCAGATCCTTCTCCTCATCCAATGTCAGCCGCAGCGGGGGCGCTGGAACGGCAGCAATTGCTCGTTCCTGACGTTACGTCGGGAGGGAAGGGGGCGACAGGTTATGATTTCCCCAAGGGCTGTAGGGATTTTCCGACGGAAGTGGGGGATCCGTCCGATGGCCTGATTACAGCGCCCACTGCCAAGGGCTGGCAGTGGGCCTGGCGGGGTTATTTGGCGACGCTTACGCCGTAGAAGGAGTTGAGGCCGAACGGGCTGATCTTGAAGTCCTGCACTGTGCTGCGCATCGGCTGGTACACCGTCGAGTGAGCGATCGGGGTAATCGGCACCTGCTGTTTGAGGATGTGCTGCGCCTGTTGGTACAGCTCGCTGCGCTTGGCTTGGTCAGGGGTGGCCTTGGCCTGCTTGATCAGGTCGTCATAGGGCTTGTAGCACCACTTGGAGAAGTTGTTGCCGTCGACCGCATCGCAGCCGTACAAGGTGCCCAGCCAGTTGTCCGGGTCGCCATTGTCACCGCTCCAGCCGATCAGCATGGCGCCCTGTTCGCCGCCTTTGGAGCGCTTGATGTACTCACCCCATTCATAGCTGACGATCTTGGCCTTGATGCCAACCTTGGCCCAGTCGGCCTGCAGCATCTCGGCCATCAGCTTGGCGTTGGGGTTGTATGGGCGCTGCACGGGCATGGCCCACAAGGTGATCTCGGTGCCTTCCTTGATGCCGGCCTCCTTGAGCAGCTGCTTGGCTTTTTCCGGGTCGTAGGGGGCGTCCTTGATGCTGCTGTCGTAAGACCACTGGGTCGGCGGTAGGGCATTGACTGCCAGCTGGCCGGCGCCCTGGTACACCGATTCAATGATCTGCGGCTTGTTCACCGCCATGTCCAGGGCCTGGCGAACCTTGAGCTGGGCCAGCGGGTTGGGCTGGTTGCTGCCTTTGATCTGGTCCATCACGTTGTAGGCGATATAGCCCAGATTGAAGCCAGCCTGGTCAGGCATCTGCAGGTCTTTGTCGGCCTTGAGCGGCTGGATGTCGGCCGGTCGCGGGAACAGCGTCACCTGGCACTCGTTACGCTTGAGCTTCTGCATGCGCACCGAGGCGTCGGTGGTGATGGCGAAGATCAGGTTGTCGAGCTTGACCTCACCGGCTTGCCAATACTGCTTGTTGCCCTTGAAACGGATCAGCGCGTCCTTTTGATACTTGTTGAAAACGAACGGGCCGGTGCCGATCGGCTTCTGGTTGATGTCGGCCGGCTTGCCCTGCTTTAGCAGTTGATCGGCGTATTCCGCTGACTGGATCGAGGCAAAGCTCATCGCCATGTTCTGGATGAACGCTGCATCTACCTCATTGAGGGTAAAACGCACGCTGTGCTCATCGATTTTTTCGACGCTGGCGATGTTGCGGTCCATGCCCATGTCGGTGAAATAAGGGAATTCGCTGGGGTAGGCCTTACGGAACGGGTGGTTCTTGTCGAGCATGCGCTGGAAGGTGAACAGCACGTCATCGGCATTGAAGTCGCGGCTCGGTTTGAAGTACGGCGTGGTGTGGAACTTGACCCCTTCGCGCAGGTGGAAGGTCCAGGTCTTGCCGTCGTCGGAGACGTCCCAGCTGGTCGCCAGACCCGGAATCACCTTGGTGCTGCCGCGCTCGAACTGGCTGAGGCGATTGAAGATGGTCTCGGCCGAAGCGTCGAAATCGGTGCCAGTGGTGTACTGACCGGGATCGAAGCCTGCCGGGCTGCCCTCCGAACAAAACACCAGATTGCTCGCGGCAAAGGCCGCAGGCGCCCCGGCGAGCAAACCTGCGCCGAATAAAAGCGGAATGACTGCATGTTTGAGCATGATGGCCTCATTGTTGTCATTTTTAGCTGAGATGGCCTTGTGAGCCGACTCATCGATCTTTATGCGCGGCAGATTGGCAATGCAACAGTGTGGGGGATAGCTGGCAAGCGGAATGTGGAACGAGCGTACGATAATGTCGCCTGGGTGTAAGTAATGGCGAAGTTGATCGTTTGCGCGGCGAAGATGGCGGCTTTTTGCCATATGTTGCGCAGCGGGATGTCAAGGAAGAAGCGCCGCATTGGGGCGTAGGAAAGGGCTTAAAGCGATGTAAGAAGGGGCCGCAAAGCGGCCCCCTGTATAACGTGCAGATCAATCGATCAAGGCATCAGCACTTCAATCAAACCGTCAGCATTCATGCTGACTTCACTGGTGCCCGCTTCGATTTCAGGTGCCACCGCCGCCTCATCAGCCCCCATGGCTTTCATCGCCATTGGCGCGCTGCGCATGTAAGGGCGCGGATAGCCGCTGCTGTTCAGGTTCAGGTTGACCACCTTGTAACCCTTGCCGCCGAGGGCCTCGGTCGCCAGCTGAGCGCGAGCCTTGAAGGCATTTACCGCATCCTTGAGCAACTCGTCTTCGCTGGTCTTGCGCGTAGTCTGGGCAATGGAGAAGTCCATGCCGCCCATCTTCAGGTCCTGCAGCAGCTCGCCGGTGAGTTTCGACAGGGTCGGGAAGTCGGCGCTCTCGAGGCGCAGCTCGGCACGCTCGCGCCAGGCGGTGATCTTCTGGCCCTTGGCATCGTAGACCGGGTAGCTGTTGCGGCTGCCCTGGCTGATTTTCACTTCCTTGACCTGACGCGCCTGCTGCATGGCCTTGTTCATGGTCTCGGTAATGTCCTTGGCCAGCTTGCCCGGATCGCTGTTCTGAGCTTCGCTGTAAAGGGTCACGACCATCAGGTCGCGGGGCACTTCCTTGCTGACTTCGGCGCGCAGCGAGACCTGGTTGTAACGCGGCTCTTCAGCCAGCGCCGGGAGGCTGGCCAACAGGCCGCAGGAAAGCAGCAGGGCAGTGCTGCGACGAGACATATGCATAGGTGACTCCTTGGCGAAGAATAGGCGTGGCGAGTAATTTTCCATGCCACGCATGGCCCATAAGACCGGTTTCAGTGTAGTGGGTTCAAAAGTGCCATCATCAAGCTGTGACAAAGTGTGGCGCTTTGCCGCAGCGCTGCAGTGCAAGGCCAGGCTTGGGTATACTCCCGCCGATGTTCCTGGAGCACTCATCAGGAGAGCTCATGCTCGCTGCCGCACAACCGTTGTCTGCAACTCGCCAGAACCTCTGGCGCCTGACCGTGATTCGGGTCCTGGTGCTGGCCGCCCAGGCCGGCTCGGTCGGCGTTGCCTACTGGACCGAACTGCTGCCGCTGCCGTGGCTGTCGCTGGCGGCAACCCTGGCGCTGTCATCGCTGCTGTGCGCCTTCACCGCCTTGCGCCTGCGCCTGTCGCTGCCGGTTACCGAACTCGAGTACGCCTTCCAGCTGGCCTGTGACCTGCTGATTCACAGCGCCTTGCTGTACTACTCGGGTGGCTCGACCAACCCGTTCGTCTCCTATTACCTGGTGCCGCTGGCGATTGCTGCGGTGACCTTGCCGTGGATCTACTCGCTGGTGCTCTCGGGCCTGGCCCTGGTCGCCTACAGTCTGTTGCTGGTGCAGTTCTATCCGCTGGAAACGCTGCCGCTGGCGCGCGACACCATGCAGGTCTACGGCATGTGGCTGAGTATTGCCCTGGCCGCGGCGGTGATCACGTTCTTTGCCGCACGCATGGCCGAAGAGTTGCGCCGCCAGGAGCAATGGCGTGGCGAGCGCCGCGAAGAGAGTCTGCGCGATGAGCAATTGCTGGCCGTCGCCACGCAGGCCGCCGGTGCCGCGCATGAGCTGGGCACGCCGCTGTCGACCATGAGCGTACTGATCAACGAGATGCGCCAGGACCATCACGACCCGCAGTTGCAGGAGGACCTGGCGATCCTGCAAGACCAGGTCAAGCTGTGCAAACAGACCCTGCAGCAACTGGTGCGCGCCGCCGAGGCTAACCGACGCATGGCCATCGTCGAGCAGGACGTTACCGCCTGGCTCGACGAAGCACTCAACCGCTGGCACCTGATGCGCCCCGAAGCCAGTTACCGCTTCCAGCGCCTGCGCGATGGCGAGGTGCCGCAACTGACCCCACCGCCCGACCTGACCCAAGCGCTGCTGAACCTGCTTAACAATGCTGCCGATGCCTGCCCGGATGACCTTGAAGTGCGCCTCGACTGGAGCGCCGAGGACATCATCATCAGTATCCGCGACCATGGCCCGGGCATTCCTCCGGCCATTGCCGAGGCCATCGGCAAACCCTTCTTTACCACCAAGGGCAAAGGCTTCGGTCTTGGCCTGTTTCTGAGCAAGGCCAGCGTTACGCGTGCGGGCGGCTCGGTGAAACTCTATAGTCATGAGCAGGGCGGCACGCTTACCGAGCTGCGCCTGCCCCGTGGCAAGCGAGGAGATGAATGATGACTGATGAAACCCAGATCGACGGCGAAGAGCTGCCGCACCTGTTGCTGGTAGACGACGATGCCACCTTCACCCGGGTCATGTCCCGGGCCATGAGCCGCCGCGGTTTCCGCGTAAGCACCGCGTCGTCGGCCGAGGAAGGTCTGATCCTGGCCCAGCACGACCTGCCCGACTATGCCGCGCTGGACCTGAAAATGGACGGTGATTCGGGCCTGGTGCTGCTGCCAAAGCTGCTCGAGATGGACCCGGAAATGCGCGTGGTGATCCTCACCGGTTACTCGAGCATTGCCACTGCGGTCGAGGCGATCAAGCGTGGCGCCTGCAATTACCTGTGCAAACCGGCTGATGCCGATGACGTGCTGGCGGCGTTGCTGTCCGAGCACGCTGATCTGGATTCGCTGGTACCGGAAAACCCCATGTCGGTGGACCGCCTGCAGTGGGAACACATCCAGCGCGTGCTCGGCGAGCACGAAGGCAATATCTCCGCCACGGCGCGGGCGCTGGGCATGCACCGGCGCACCTTGCAGCGCAAGCTGCAGAAGCGCCCGGTACGCCGCTGAGGTGAGCGCTGCCGACTGGGTCGAGTGACGACCCAGCCGGCAGTGTGTACTTCACCCGCGCGTTACCTCCGCCTCCCGTGCCACGGTCTTGTGCGCTAGCAGCGTGTAGATGCACGGCAGCACGAACAGCGTGAACAAGGTCCCGATCGACATCCCGGTGGCAATCACCATACCGATGTCAAAGCGGCTGACCGCCCCAGCGCCTGTCGCCAGAATCAACGGCAGCATGCCGAACACCATCGCCGCGGTCGTCATCAGCACTGGCCGCAAGCGGATCGCCGCCGCCTCTTCGATGGCTTCGCGCACATCCAGCCCCTTGTCCTTGCGCAGCTGATTGGCGAATTCGACGATCAGAATGCCGTGCTTGGTAATCAGCCCGATCAACGTCACCAGGCCGACCTGGGTGTAGATGTTCATGCTCGACAGGCCCAGGAACAACGGCAGCAAGGCCCCGCAGATCGACAACGGCACCGTCACCAGAATCACCAGCGGGTCACGGAAGCTCTCGAACTGCGCCGCCAGCACCAGGAAGATGATCGCCAGCGCCAGGCCGAAAGTTACCCACAGCGCGCTGCCTTCCTGGACGAACTGCCGCGATACCCCGGCGTAGTCGAACGAGAAGCCTTCTGGCGCTTCTTCACTGGCGATCTGCCGCACCGTCGCCAGCGCTTCGTCCATGCTCACCAGTGGCACGCCCTGAATGATCGCCGAGTTCAGTTGCTGGAACTGGTTGAGCTGGCGCGGTCGAGCACGGTCGCTCAGGGTGATCAGGGTCGACAACGGCAGCAGTTGGCCCTGGTTGTTCTTCACGTAGTAGCTGTTGAGCCAGTCGGGATTGTCGCGATAGGCACGTTCGACCTGGGCGATGACCTTGTAGCTGCGCCCTTCGAGGGTGAAGCGGTTGATCTCGCCTTCGCCGAGCAGGGTGGCCAGGGTGCCGCCGAGCACGTCCATCGACACGCCCATCTGCGCCGCCTTGGCCCGGTCGATGTCGACCACCACCTCGGGCTTGTCGAACGCCAGGTCGATGTCGAGGAAGGCGAACTTGCCGGACGCCTGCGCGCGCTCCTTGACCCGCTGGGCGACCTCGAGCAGCGCCGGGTAATCACCGGCAGTATTGATCACGAACTGGAACGGCAAACCTTCGCCAGTGCCGGGCAGCGCCGGCAGGTTGAAGCCGAAGATCTGCAGGCCGGCGATTTCGGCAAGCTTGGCTTGGACCAGTGGCAGCAGCTGCATCTGGCTGCGCTCGCGCTCGTTCCATGGCTTGAGCAGGAAGCCACCGATGCCGCTCTGCACGCCATTGAAGCCGTTGATCTGGAACGACGAGTAATACTCCGGGAAGCCTTTGAAGATCCCGGTGTACTGATTGGTATAAGTGTTCAGGTAATCAAGGTTGGTCGGCTGCGGCGCACTGCTGATCATGAAGATCACGCCCTGATCCTCGTCGGGCGCCAGCTCGTTCTGGGTGAACTTGAGCAGCACCGGGATCAGGCACAGGATGATCACGGCAAACACCACCACCACCGGCCTGCTGTCGAGGGTGCCGTGCAGCAGCGGTTGATAACGCAGCTTGAGGCCGTCGAAGATCCGGTCGAGGCGATGCGCCAGGCCACTGGCGTTCTGCTCGCGGCGCAGCAGCAACGCGCACATCATCGGCGACAGAGTCAGGGCGACGATGCCGGAGATCACCACTGCACCCGCCAGGGTCAGGGCAAACTCCTTGAACAGCGCACCGGTCAGGCCTTCGAGAAAACCAATTGGTGCATACACCGCAGCCAGGGTGATGGTCATCGACACTACCGGTATCGCAATTTCGCGGGCGCCTTGCAGCGCCGCATCGAACGGCGTCTTGCCTTCCTCGATATGGCGATGGATGTTTTCCACCACCACGATCGCATCGTCCACCACCAGGCCGATCGCCAGCACCATCGCCAGCAAGGTCAGCAGGTTCAGCGAGTAGCCCATGGTCTGCATGAAGAACAGCACGCCGATCATCGACAGCGGGATGGTGACGACCGGGATCAGCACCGAGCGCAGCGCGCCGAGGAACAGGAACACCACGATGATGACGATCAGCACCGCTTCGCCGAGGGTCTTGATCACTTCGTCGATGGAGGCCTGGATAAACAGCGTCGCGTCGTAGGCAATCGACACCTTGAGCCCGGCCGGTAGTTGACCTTCCAGCTCCGGCATGACCCGCCGCACTTCCTTGATGACCTCGAGCGGGTTGGCCGACGGCGTGGCCTTGATGCCGATGTACACCGAGGGCGTGCCGTCGAACGAGCTTACCGTGTCGTAGTTCTCTGCGCCCATCTCGACCCGGGCGACATCGCCGAGCAGCACCCTGGTGTCGCCGGCCGTCTTCAGCGGCAATGCAGCAAACGCCTCCGGTGATTTCAATTCGGTGGTGGCGTTGATGCTGGTGACCACGTACTCGCCCTTGACCTCGCCTGCGGCCGAGAGGAAGTTGTAGCGGCGCACGGCATCGGTGACGTCATTGGCGGTCAGGCCGAAGCCGGCCAATTTGACCGGGTCGATCCAGATGCGCATGGCAAACACCTGGTTGCCGAGGATCTCGGCCTCGGCCATGCCCGGTAGGGTCGCCAGCTTGGGCTGGATCACCCGTGACAGGTAGTCGGTGATCTGCGGGTTGCTCATCTGCTCGCTGTAGAAGCTGATGTACATCAGCGCCGAGGCGTCTGCTGCCTCCTTGCTCAATACCGGCGCTTCGGACTGCTGCGGCAGCTTGTTGCGCACTTCGTTGGCCTTGGCCAGCAGCTCGGTGAACAAGCGGTCGCTGTTGGCGCCAACCCGTGCGTAGATCGAGATGATAGAGAAGTTCTGCCGGCTCACCGAGGTCATGTAGTCGATGCCTTCGGCACTGGCCAGGCTCTGCTGCAGCGGCTGGGTGATATAGCCCTGGATGGTCTCGGCGTTGGCCCCGGGGTAGGCGGTGGTCACCGTGATCAGGGCGTTTTCCATTTGTGGGTACTGGCGGATCTGTAGTTTGCTCCAGGCCTGAAAGCCGAGCAGCAGGATCAGCAGGCTGACCACACTGGCCAGCACCGGGCGGCGGATGAACGGGTCTGTGAACGCCATGTCAGCCTCCTGCTCAGTTGCCGCGCGGAGCGCTGGCTGGGGTGGTCGACGCTTGCTCGGTGATCTGGATGGCGGCGCCCGGGGTCAGTTTCAGTTGCCCGGCACTGACCACCCGTTCTCCCGCCTGGAGCCCCTCACTGACCACCACCACACCGTCACGGCGCTCGCCGGTGCGGATGGTGCGTTGCTCGGCGATCAGCTGCGGCTTGCCGTCGGCGGCGTTTTCCGGCTGGCCGTCTGCGTTCTGTTTCGGGCTGACCACGTATACCGAGTTGCCGTACAGGGTGTAAGTGATGGCGCTCTCCGGCACTACCACCTGTGGCTGAGGATCGGGCAGCAGCACCAGCAGGCTGGCAAACATCCCCGGCAGCAACTTGCCATCGGGGTTGGCCAGGCTGGCGCGGACCAGCAGGTTGCGGGTGTTCTCGTCGACCTTGGGGTTGATCGCGCTGAGCGTGGCATTGAAGGTCTGGCCAGGGAACGCCGCCACCTGCAGCAGCACTTTTTGGCCGAGGGCCAGTTGCGGCAGGCTCTGCTCGGGCATGTTGAAGTCGACGTACAGGCTGGACAGGTCCTGCAGGGTAGCGATCACCGTACCGCTGGCAAGAAAATCGCCGATGTCGACCTGACGGATACCAATGGTGCCGCTGAACGGCGCCTTGATGCTCTTCTTCTCCAACGAGGCCTTGAGCTGATCGACCACCGCCTGGTTACGCCGGTACTGCGCAGTCAACCGGTCGAACTCGCCGCGAGAGATAGCCTGGTCACCAACCAGCTGACTACCACGGCCGTAGTCCACCTTGGCCAGGCCTAGGTCAGCCTGGGCGGTGCTGAGCAGGGCGGCTTCCTGATCGCTGTCCAGTTGCAGCAATAACTGGCCTTGCTTGACCTGCTGGCCAGACTCGAAGTGCAGCGACTTCACCGTGCCGGCCTGCTCCAGGCTCAGCTCGACGCCCTGCAACGCCTTGAGGCTGCCGACAGCCGGCAGGCGCTGCTGCCATGGGCGCTGCTCAGCCGTTGCGGCGGCAACGCTGACCGGCGGTTTCGGTGCGGTAAACATCTGGATCTGCTGATAGATCGAAAAGGCCTTGTAGCCCCCCAGAATCAACACGATCAACAGCACGATGGCCAACATGATCAGCATGCGCCGGCGCAGCATAGGTCCACTTCCCTGGAGGTAGTCATTGTTATGGCTGAGGCACGACCACGGGCGTTCCTGCCCACGTGCGAATGCACTGAGTATCGCTGGTTTTCAGTGAGTAGTGTTTCGAATGGGCCGTTCGTTGATCTAAATCTGCCCAGCAATCGTTGAGCGAGACAAATAAATCGCGGCATCCCGCGAACATCGAACGCACGCTGTCTTTGTAGGAGCGGCCTTGTGTCGCGAAAGGCGCGCGTAGCGGGCCCGGGATTTGCGTAGCGCCAAAGAATGCTGGGGCCGCTGCGCAGCCCATTCGCGACACAAGGCCGCTCCTACAGTGGACCGCGCATGTCGATGGAACGCGGGTGCCGGGGCGCCGGAACGATCGCGATAGGCCAGAGCAGCTGGCCCCGGCTATCCGACGGCTCTATCTGCTCAAACCAGATGCAGATGGTTATCCCACAAGCCAGACGGCAGCTCCAGCGGCTGGCCCACAAGCTGCTGTTTGCGGCAGTCGTAGAAGCGGCAACGGCCTTGGCCGGAGGTGACCACAAAACCGTCCTTCACCGCACCCACGCCGGCGCAGTCGGGCATCGGTGCGTCGAGCTTGATCGCTGCCGTGTCCAGGTCCCAGATGAACAGCCGGTTGGCCCGCGGCGCAGTCAGGGCGACCAGCCGCAACTCGCTGTGGATGGCCACACTGGCGGTGTACTGAGCCATCGACTGCAATTGCCGCTCCGGCACCGGGAATGCCTGGAACGGTTCACCCGGGCGCTTGATCGCCAGCAGCTCGGCGGTCTCATCCGATGCGCCCATGAACTGCTGGCAAGCGACCAGGGTGCCGTCGCTGCCGATGGCCAGGTGGCGCACGCTGTTCATCTGCTGGCCGAGGGTTTCCTTGGACAGCAGGGTGCCATCGCGCTGCATCATGACCAGGCTTGGTTGCATGGCGTTGAGGTTCATCTCCACCCGGCTTTCGGCTTCGGTACGGATGCCGCCGTTGGCCACTACCAGGGTTTCGCCGTCGGGCATCCACGCCAGCTCGTGCGGGCCGATGCCGTGGGTCGAGATCTCGCCGCTGTGCACCAGGCGTTCACCGTCGAAGCGATACACCCCGAGTACGCCACGGCCCGGATCGGTGGTGTCATTCTCGGTGGCGTACAGCCACTCGCCGTCCTTGTGCATCACCGCATGGCCATAGAAATGCCGGTTGGGCTGCGCCGTCAGGGTTTGCAGCAAACGCCCATCACGCAGGTCGACCAGATAGCTTTCGGTGCCGGGGCGACGCGCCACGAACAGCGCAATCGGCTGTTGAGGGTGATGAATGATGGCGTGGCAACGCTGGCCCACTTCGGTGGCGAACACCTGACTGCCGTCGAGGCGATAGCCGACTGCGTAGTGCTTGCCGTCGGCATCGTCGCGGGCCGACAGCAGCAGTGGCTCGCTGCCTTTGTTGCGCAGCAGGCTCCAGCCGCCCAGGGTCAGGGCGCTAAGGGCGATACTGGCAAGTTTCAGGGCCTGGCGTCGCAGCATGTCAGTCACCGTCGTTGGCATTGAAGCCCAGCTGAATGTTCAACGCTTTGGCCAGCTCGCCTTCGTGCAGGCGGTGAACCACGTTGAGGCTGTCGTAGATATCGTTCAAGGTCTGCTTGCCAGCGTCGTCCGCGAGCAGCTCGCCAAGGGGCTTGTCGTTGGCGGCCAGCAGCTTCAGCGCGTTGGCATAGGCGGCGTCGATCTTGTCGGCGAGGGCGCTCTGGTCCTTGCCGAGCAGGCCGCGCAAGCCGCGGTTGTCGACCCCGACCCAGACCGCCTGGGCGGCTTTCAGGCTGGCTTCCAGGCTCTTCATCGAAGAGTGGCTGCGCCAGGCTTCGGCCTGCAGCGGCTGGGCGATGCCCTTGCTCTGGCGGCCCATCGGTGCGCCGAGCTTTTTCTTCAGAGTGTCCAGTGCGGTGACCTGGGCGCGGAGCAGATCGGCGATCGCCTCGTGCGAGTCAGCATAGCGCTGGTTGGGGAACTTGGTCATCTGCGAAAGCATGCCGTCGGTGCTGTTCCAGCCCTTGAGGATCTCTTCGGCGAGGGCCTTCTGGTGTTCGCCGATGGCCACCAGCAGCGGGCAGTAGCGGGCCTTCTGCTCAGGGGTGGCGATGTCCGGCTTGCTGTCGAAAAGGATGTACTCGTAGGCCGACAGACCGCGCACGACGACGCTGGACTTGCCCAGGGTCTCGTTGTCGATCGGCTTGTCGCCGTTGACCAGTTGCTCGACCTGACGGCCGACCAGGTTTTTCTTGTCGGGCCAGAACTGTACCTGCCACGGGCGGTTGCCTTCGGCCAGCGGGCCGACCAGTAGAGGCTGCAGCTCGGCCCAGGCTTTTTGCGCGTTGAGGAAGTCGGCGCGAGCGGCGTCCAGGGTGGTTTTGCCTTCACAGTAGGACAGGGCGCTGGCGGCCAGCTGGCGGTCAGCTTCGACCCAGCGGCTGTAGGTCGGCAAGATCACCTGCTTGGCGATTGCCGCCGAGGTGACGGCCTGCGGGTCTTGCGGCGAGCAAGCACCGAGGGCGATTGCGGCGAGGCTGGTGAACAACAGTTTGGGTCGGAACATGCCCGGCTCCTTGCGCGTTAAAGTGAATTCAGAAAAGCCAGCAACGCGGCGCGTTGCTCGGCATTGAAGGTCAAGACCTGGTCGCGCGCCGCCTGCGCTTCGCCGCCATGCCAGAGCACGGCTTCGAGCAGGTTGCGGGCGCGCCCATCGTGCAGTAACTGAGTGTGGCCGCTGACCGTTTCGGTCAGGCCCAGGCCCCACAGCGGCGCTGTGCGCCAGTCCTGGCCACCGGCGGCGAACTCGCTGCGCTGGTCGGCCAGGCCGGGGCCCATGTCATGCAACAGCAGGTCGCTGTAGGGGCGAATCAGCTGGTTGGCCAGCTCCGGCTCGACGCCTGCGCTGGCCGTGGTGAACTGCGGCGTGTGGCAGCCCTGGCAGCCGGCCTGGAAAAACAGGTTCTTGCCGGCCAGCACCTGTGGTGCGTCAACGTTGCGGCGGGCCGGCACGGCCAGGTTGCGGGTATAGAAGGTGACCAGGCGCAGGATATTGTCGCTGACCTCTTTCTCGCCGTCGGCGCCGTCACCGTTGGGCGCGGCCAGGCAATCGGTCTGGGCCGGGGTGCAGTCGTCATGGGGCTTGAGCGTGCTGGTCAGGCCCATGTCGCCGGCAAAGGCATGCACGTTCTGCTGGTTGACGTTGGGCTGCCCGGCTTTCCAGCCGAAGCGGCCGAGCACGGTCTTACCCTGGGCGTCATCCCAGACCTGATTGGCGCGCCCACGAATGCCGTCGCCGTCGCGATCGTCCGGGTCGGCGTTGGCTAGAATCGCCGCTTCGGGGATTGCCTCAAGCAAACCCAGGCCGATCATCGGCGGCGCGATCCGCGCCGAGAAACGCGTGTCGGGGTGCAGCGGGCCGTAGCCGAGCTGGGTGATCTGCAATTGCGGGCGGCGCAATTCCACCGTGTGGCCGTCGGCGAAGCGTACGGTCTCGCTGCTGTAGCTGACGCGGACTTTGCCCTCGGGCTTGATGCCGGGGATGGCCATGTCCTGCAACTGCGTGCCGTAGACCGGCTCCGGGACCACGCCCAGGCGCTCGATTTCCTTGGCGTAGGCGGGCTGGTCGGGGATCGACAGCCTTACCAGCATCGACACTGCGTTGCTGTCGTCGAGTTCCGGCGGGTGCCCGCGGCCGTCGCGGACGTGGCAGTTCTGGCAGGCGTTGGTGTTGAACAACGGGCCGAGCCCGTCACGCGCGGTGGTGGTCGCCGGAGCGATTACCCACGGGTTGCGGAAAAAGCTGTTGCCCACGGCAAAGTCCAGCCGCCGTTCGGGGCTGAGGTTGGCAGAGGGTAGGGAGAAGGCCTGGCGATCGCTGCGCAGGACGGTTGCCTTGCCACCGGACAGGGCCTCGCCTGGTTCGGCCTGAGTGAAACGCGGGGCGTCGTCACAGGCGACCAGAACAGCGGCCAGCAGCAGGGGGCTTAGGCGGAGCAAGGACATCAACAATCCTGGGCTTGGGCAGAAAACCGGCGTGCAAGCTTAGCAGGACGGGATTGTTTGAATAAGAGCAATTTGCAATTACTGGATGAAATCGTTGTCAGGTTGCTGCTGCAATTGGGGCCGCAAAGCGGCCCCAATAGAGTAGGTTTACAGCCCCAATCAGAACTCGTGATCAGCAGTATCCGGATTCAGGTTGGCAATCCCCAACTTGCCCGCGGCCTGCTCGATCGCACCGGTCTGCTTGACCAGCGAAGCAATCGCATCACGCACGATCTGGTTGCCGGCAGCATTGTCGGCAGCGATCAGCTGATCGTAATGCTCACCCTTGAGGGCATGATCGACGATCACCTGGATCTTGGCCTCGGTGGTCTCCAGGTCAGCTTTCAAGGTGGCGTCGGTAGCCGGGTCAACCTTGGCCACCAGCGACGACAGGCTCGGGCCGGTCAGCTTGCTGCCGTCGGCGCGGGTGTACTCGCCCAGGTAGACGTTACGGATACCCTTGGCATCATAGAAGTGCGAGTAGTGGGTGTTGTCGCTGAAGCAGTCGTGCTCGTCTTCCGGCGAGTTGGCTTCCAGCGAAACCTTCATGCGCTCGCCCGCCAGTTCACCCAGCGACAGACTGCCCATGCCGAACAGCATCTTGCGCACGCCGTCGTTGACCGGCTCCGCTTCCAGCGTGGCGCGGTAGTTGTCGGCAACGTTCGGTGCCCAGTTGCCGACCATCTCTTCGAGGTCTTTGACCAGCAGGTCGGTGACCGCCTTGAGATAGGCACGGCGACGGTCGTTGTGGCCACCGGTGGCGCCAGCCCCTTCCAGGTAGTCAGACGCCGGACGGTTGCCCGCACCTGGGCCGGTGCCGTTCAGGTCCTGGCCCCAGAGCAGGAATTCGATTGCGTGGTAACCGGTCGCGACGTTGGCCTCGGAACCGCCCAGCTCATTCAGGCTGGCGAGTTTCTCCGGGGTCAGGTCCTTGACGTCGATCTTGTCTTCGCCAACCTGGATTTCGGTGTTGGCAATGATGTTGGCGCTGGCGGCAGGGTTGCCCAGCGCATGCTCGTAGCTCTTGTCGACGTAGTCGATCAGGCCTTCGTCCAGTGGCCAGGCGTTAACCTGACCTTCCCAGTCATCGATGATGGTGTTGCCGAAGCGGAACACTTCGCTCTGCAGGTACGGCACGCGGGCAGCGACCCAGGCATCCTTGGCGGCTTGCAGAGTTTCGTCGTTCGGCGTGGCGAGGAACGCGTCGATGGCGCTTTGCAGGGTCTTGGCGGTGCTCAGCGAGTCGCTGTAGACGGCCGAGACGAGCTCTGCATAGTGCTTGACCACGGCCTTGCCAGCCGCCTCGTCGATCGCCCCGGCGGTCGCGGCGGTGGTGCTGGCGGCAGCAGGTGCCTGGGCTTGCGGAGCGGCGGCCTTGTCATTTTTGCCTTCGCCGCAACCGGCGAGGGCGATAGCGATGGCCAGCAGACTGGCGGAGGCCAGAGGCATACGAATCATTGTTGGTTTCCTGCGTGGTGGGTTTGGACGTGTGCCGTGGCACGCGAAACCGTGACATCATGCGAAAGATTTGCATTTGCTGTAAAGGGGTGGGCAGTGAATTCATGAAAATGCCCGCGGGTGGGGCATTTTCCTGTTCTGGCGGGGTTTACAGCACTGAGACCTGATTGCGCTGGGCCTGCTTGAGGTAGGCAGTCAGCTCGCGCGCCGACAGCGGCTTGCTGTAGTGATAGCCCTGCCCCTCATGGCAGCCCTGGGCAATGATGTAGGTCTCCTGCTCGGCGGTTTCCACGCCTTCGGCGATGACCTGCATGCCAAGGCTCTTGCCGAGCTGGATGATGGCGCGAACGATGGTGGCGTCATCGTCGTCATCGAGCAGGTCCTGGACAAAGCTCTTGTCGATCTTGATCTTGTCCAGCGGCAGCGATTTCAGGTAGCTGAGCGAAGAATAACCAGTGCCGAAGTCGTCAATCGCAATCAGCGCACCTGAGCGACGCAGGCTCAGCAGGTGCTGGGCGGCGGTGCTGATGTCTTCCATCAGGCCGGTTTCGGTGACTTCCAGCTCAAGGCTGCGTGGCGGCAGGCGATAGGCCTGCAGCAGGTTGTTGACCACCCGCGGCAGCTCGTTGTGGTGCAGTTGCACGGTCGACAGGTTGACCGCCATGCGCAGCTCGCCAAAGCCCTGATCATGCCATTCGCGCAGTTGCCGGCAGGCCTGGTCGAGGACCCATTCGCCGATCGGGATTATGTGGCCATTCTGCTCGGCCAGCGGGATGAACTGGTCGGGCGGGACCATGCCCAGCTGCGGATGCTGCCAGCGCAGCAGGGCCTCGACGCCGACGACGCTGTGGTCGCGGTAGCTGATCTGCGGCTGATAAACCAGGTACAGCTGGTTGCGCGGCAGGGCTTCGCGCAGGTCCTTTTCCAGTTCGCGGCGTCGGCGCATTTCGCTGTCGACGCTGGCGATGTAGAACTGGTAGCGATTGCGCGAGCGCGCCTTGGCCAGAGTCATGGTCTGCTCGGCCTTTTGCAGGAGCTTTTCGGTGCTGTCGCCGTCCTCCGGGAACAGGGTGATGCCGATGGTCGCGCGCAGGCGGATTTCCTGCTGCTCGAGGGCAAACGGCGCCTCCAGGTCGTCGAGGATGCTCTGGGCCAGCTCGGCCGCCTCGTAAGGCTGCTCGATGTCGGCCTGGACTAGCGCAAACTGGTCGCCGCCCAGCCGGGCCAGGGCGCCGAGGCGGCCACTGTGCGCGCGCAGACGGTCGGCGAGGGCCAGCAGCAACTGGTCACCGACCTGATAACCGAATTGTTCGTTGATGCCTTTGAAGTCATCCAGACCTACGCACAGCACCGCTACTCGGCGCTGCAGGCGGCCGCCATCGACGAGGATCTTGTCCAGTTGCTGCTGCAATTGCTGGCGGTTGGGCAAGCCGGTCAGAAAGTCATACTGAGCCATACGTTGCAGGCTGTTCTCGGCTTCATGGCGCAGGTGGGTATTGCGCTCGATCGAGGCCAGCAGCTGGTTGGCGGTGTTGACCCACAAACCCAGTTCATTCTTTTCGTGGCCTTTGACCAGCGGAATCTGATGCTGGCTGGGCCGATCAGGGTTGATCTGGGTAAGGTGCTCGATGATCTTCGACAGCGGCTTGGTCAGCAGCCAGTGGTAGACCAGGTACAGCACCAGGCCCATGGCCAGCGCTCGTAGTACGCCGGAGATGAAGATGATCACGGCGTTGATCAGGAATTCTTTGCCATAGGCGGCAGTGTCGAGGGTGATGCTGAGGTCGCCGTAATACTCGCTGTAGGGGCCGCGGCCGACCAGTTGCGTGGTGTAGGTGCGTTCCTGACCGAGCAACAGATCGGTCAGCCAGCGCATCGACATGTCGCGCAGCGGTCGCGATTTCTCTGCGAGCATGGTTTCGTTGGGGTGGCCGATTGAGGCCATGCGTACCGAGTCATCCTGGAACAGGCCTTCCATGACCTGCATGCCCATTTCCCGGTCGAGGCTGTAAACCGCCTGCGTCGACGGGTCACGGAACATGTCGAGGATGCGCTGGGCATCGCTGTTCACCGCCTGACGCGTCTTGTAGGTGTCGTAGACGATCTGCGCACAGCTAAGGACGACGCCAACCGCTAGCGCCGACAGCAGCACTACCCTGAGCAACTTGACCGATAAGCTGTTCCGCAATTGCAGCTTCAATGGGGGTTCCTTAATCCATGCGCATGCCATTATTTTGCCAGTAGTTGTGGCAAGACACTATCGACCCTTTGTTGCATTGCTACTGTATCGGTTGCGCAGGCTTGCTACTTTAGTGCTATGCGCCAACTTTCCCAGAGATTTGATGTTAGCGCGCTATGCGGGCGGATCAAGCTGGATTTGCAGCGGTGCGAGCGGACATAAAAAAACCCGGCGAGTGCCGGGTTTTTTTTGTGCCAAAAGCGAAGTCGATCAGGCCTTGAAGGTCTGGCCTTCGAACTGCTCGGCAACGAACTTCCAGTTGACCAGGTTCCAGAACGCCTCGACATACTTAGGACGGACGTTGCGGTAGTCGATGTAGTAAGCGTGCTCCCAGACGTCGCAGGTCAGCAGCGGAGTGTCGCCGTTGGTCAGCGGGTTGCCGGCGCCGATGGTGCTGGCCAGTGCCAGGGAACCGTCAGCTTTCTTCACCAGCCAGCCCCAACCGGAACCGAAGGTGCCGACCGAAGTCTTGGTGAACTCTTCCTTGAACTTGTCGAACGAACCGAAGGCGGCGTTGATGGCCTCGGCCAGTGCGCCAGTCGGTTGGCCGCCGGCGTTTGGTGCCAGGCAGTTCCAGTAGAAGGTGTGGTTCCAGACCTGAGCGGCGTTGTTGAAGATGCCACCCGAAGAGGTCTTGACGATCTCTTCCAGGGTCTTGCCTTCGAATTCGGTGCCTGGGACCAGGTTGTTCAGGTTCACGACATAGGTGTTGTGGTGCTTGTCGTGGTGATACTCCAGGGTTTCCTTGGAGATGTGCGGCTGCAGGGCATCATGGGCGTACGGCAGCGGCGGCAATTCAAAAGCCATGGTGGATCTCCTGATTCAGGTCTAATTCGCGGTTTGCGCAAGGCCGATCACGGGCGGCCCGAGGTACGTCGGCGAGTTTGTACTCTTTGCGACGCAAGCCTTGGATCATATCACCAGCCCCCGCGCATAACCACGCAACAACTATAGGGACAAATAGTTGCAGCGCCGGCGCCAGTGGCATTCAGCCCAGAATCAGCTGCGCGGCCACCGCGAACATCATCACTGCCACCATCAGGTCGAGCAGGCGCCAGGTCGCCGGCCGTGCCAGCCACGGTGCCAGCCAGGCTGCGCCGAGGGCGAGGGTGAAGAACCACACCAGTGAGGCGCTGGCCGCCCCTGCTACGTAAGCGCTGGGCACGGTTTGCTGGGCGCCCAGGGAGCCGATCAGCAGCACCGTATCCAGGTACACATGGGGGTTGAGCAGGGTCACTGCCAAGGCGCTGAGCAGCACCGCCCGGCGCGAGCGGGAGCCCTGGCCTTGCTCCTGCTCCAGGCTTTGTTTGGAGCAGGCCCGTTGCAAGGCCTTGGCCCCGTACCAGATCAAGAACGCCGCACCGCCCCAACGCGCAGCAGCCAGCAACGTCGGGTTCTGCGCCAGCACCGTGGCCAGTCCGAACACTCCGGCGGCAACCAGCAGGGCGTCGCAGACCACGCAGAGGATGGCCACCGGCAGATGGTGTTCACGGCGCAGGCTCTGCGCCAGGACAAACGCGTTTTGCGTGCCGATGGCCATGATCAGGCCAAAGGCAACCAGCATGCCGTTCATATAACTTTGCCACATAGCGCAGACACTCCACTGCCACCAACCGATTGGCTGGCGCTGATTGCTTGATCGAATGCTGGTCATTGTGCCGATCTGCGTTGTATAAGAAAAACCAATAAAGCTGATCAGGCATTAGAGAAATCGATGTTCGACTACAAGCTCCTGGCGGCCCTGGCGGCGGTCATCGAACAAGGCGGTTTCGAGCGCGCAGCACAAGTGCTTGGCCTGTCGCAATCGGCCGTGTCGCAGCGGATCAAGCTGCTCGAAGCGCGGGTCGGCCAGCCGGTGCTGGTGCGCGCCATGCCGCCGAGCCCGACCGAAGTCGGCCGGCAACTGCTCAACCATGTGCAGCAGGTGCGCCTGCTCGAGCGTGACCTGCAGCGCCAGGTGCCGGCGCTGGACGAAGGCGGTATGCCCGAACGTCTGCGCATTGCGCTCAATGCCGATAGCCTGGCGACCTGGTGGGCCGGTGCGGTGGGCGCGTTTTGCGCCGAACAGCCGGTGTTGCTGGACCTGGTAGTCGAGGATCAGGACGTCGGCCTCAAGCGCATGCGCGCCGGTGAGGTTGCGGCTTGCCTGTGTGGCAGCGAGCGCCCGGTGGCCGGCGCGCGCAGCCAGCCACTGGGCGCCATGCGCTATCGCGCCTTGGCAAGCCCGGCATTCATGGCCCGGCATTTCCCGCAGGGCTTCGACGCCAGCCGGCTGGCGCGGACCCCGGCGATCGTGTTCGGCCCGGATGACTTCCTCCAGCACCGTTATCTCGCATCGCTAGGCATTGCCGATGGTTTTTTGCATCACCTGTGCCCGTCTTCGGAGGGCTTTCTGCGCATGACCGAAGCCGGCCTGGGCTGGGGCCTGGTGCCGGAGCGGCAGGTGACTGCGCAGCTGCAGTGTGGCGAACTGGTGGAAATCTGCGCCGATACTCCCATCGATGTGCCGCTGTACTGGCATCATTGGCGCAATGGCGGGCAACTGCTCGCCCAATTGACCGAGCACCTGCGCCAAATGGCGCCAGGTTGGCTAGTGCCGTTGTAGCCGGCCGCGACGTCAACTGCATCTGAAATCTGGCAAGGCGGAGTGTTACATGCGAATTCTGGTCACCGGCGCGAGCGGCTTTATCGGCGGGCGCTTTGCGCGTTTTGCCCTGGAGCAGGGCCTTGAGGTCCGGGTCAACGGGCGGCGTGCCGAAGGCGTGGAGCATTTGGTCAAGCGCGGCGCGCAGTTCATCCCGGGTGACCTCGGTGATGCCGAGCTGGCCCGGCGTCTGTGCCAGGGCGTCGATGCCGTGGTGCATTGCGCGGGCATGACCGGCGCCTGGGGGCGCTACCAGGATTTCCATCAGGGCAATGTGGTGGTCACCGAAAACGTCGTTGAAGGCTGCCTCAAGGAACATGTGCGCCGGCTGGTACACCTGTCGTCGCCGTCGATCTACTTCAATGGCCGCTCCCGCCTGAATGTGCAGGAACAGCAGCTGCCGCGGCGCATGCATGACCATTACGCCACGACCAAATTTCTCGCCGAGCAGAAGGTCTTCGGCGCGCAGGAGTTCGGCCTCGAAGTGCTCGCCCTGCGCCCACGGCTGGTCACCGGCGCCGGCGATGCGAACATCTTCCCGCGCTTACTGCAGATGCAGCGCAAGCGCCGCCTGGCGATCATCGGCAACGGCCTGAACATGGCCGACTTCACCAGTGTGCACAACCTCAACGAAGCGTTGCTCAGCGCACTCTTTGCAGATGATGAGGCGCTCGGCCAGGCCTACAACATCAGTAACGGCCAGCCGCTGCCGCTGTGGGATGTGGTCAATTACGTCATGCGTCAGATGCAGTTGCCGCAGGTCACCCGCTACCGCTCCTACGGCCTGGGTTACAGCCTGGCAGCACTCAACGAAGCGGCGTGCATGCTCTGGCCTGGCCGCCCGCAGCCAACCTTGTCACGCCTGGGTATGCAGGTCATGAGCAAGGACTTCACTCTCGACATCAGTCGGGCCCGGCAGCATCTGGATTACCGGCCTCAGGTCAGCCTGTGGAGCGCGCTCGACGAGTTCTGCGGCTGGTGGAAGAACGTCCCGCACAACCGCTGAAGCGCGCGTCTTGATGATGGTCATCAACGTAACGCGCTGGCGGTTTATACTGTGTCTCTTTGCTATGACTGTGGTTGAAAGCCCCCATGCGTAACGATCTTCGCGACGACTTCGACGACGTGCCAACATTGCGTGCCGGCACCCGAGATGACGATGAACTGCTCCCCAAGCACGTGGCGCGCAGCCGCCAGAAAGCCGCACGGCCGACCAACACCGCGCCGCTCTGGGCTTTGCTGGTGGCCTCGTTCATCGCCCTGGCCGGGCTCGGCTGGTGGAGCTTCCAGCAGATTTCGCTGATGGAGCAGCAACTGGTCGCGACCCAGGAGAGCTTTGCCCGCATCAGCGAGGAAGCCGCCGGCCGGCTGCAAGCGATCAGCGGCAAGGTCGAAGCCAGCGATGCCAGCGTCAGCACCGGCAGCGAAGCCTTGAAACTGCAGATTCGCCAGTTGCAGGCCAGCCTGGCCGAGCAGGGCAAGCAGCAGCAGGGCGTAGCCGGTCAGGCCGGCGACCTCGGCAAGCGTCTGGAACAGGTGCTGGCCGATACACGCGAGCAGCAAAAAGCTGTAGCTGAATTGCAGACCCAATTGCAGGCGCAGTTGAAGGCGGTGAATGCCGAGTTGGCGGCGCTGAAGGCGGGCCAGCTGGATGGCGGCAAGCTCGACAACGAGCTCAAGAGCCTGAACAGCGAGATTGCCGCGCTGAAGAAGCAGGGCAACCCGAGCGCGGCGATCAGCAGTCTGGAGCAGGACGTGCTGGTGCTGAAGAGCCAGATCGACAATCGCCCAGCAGCAGCGGCCAGCAGCGGCGCCTCGGTGCAGGAATTCGACGCTTTCAGGGGGCAGACCACGCGCAGCCTGAACACCCTGCAGAACCAGGTGCAGAACCTGCAACAGCAGATCAACGCCCGGCCATAGCCGTAATGCTGATGGGGCCGCGCAAGGCGGCCCCATTCCTCTGCTTACAGCCGTGGATAGTCGATATAGCCCACCGCGCCACCGCCATAGAACCCCTCCGGCCGCGCCTCGTTCAACGGCGCATCGGCGGCCAAACGTGCTGGCAGGTCCGGGTTGGCAATGAACGGCACGCCAAACGCCACGGCATCGGCCAGGCCACCGGCAAGGGCAGCGTTGGCGCTGGCCTTGTCGAAGCGTTCGTTGACGATGTACGGCCCACCGAATGCTTGCTTGATCTGCGCGCCGAGGCTGTCGTCGGCGAGTTTTTCCCGCGAGCAGATAAACGCGATACCGCGTTTGCCCAGTTCGCGGGCGACGTAGGTGAAGGTCTCGGCGCGGTCAGCATCGCCCATGTCATGGGCATCGGCGCGTGGCGCCAGGTGCATGCCGACGCGCTGGGCGCCCCACACTTCGATCACCGCATCGGTCACCTCCAGCAGCAGCCGGGCACGGTTCTCCAGTGAACCGCCGTAGTTGTCGTTGCGCTGGTTGGTGCTGCTTTGCAGAAACTGATCGAGCAGGTAGCCGTTGGCGCCATGAATCTCGACGCCATCAAAGCCCGCCGCCTTGGCGTTCTCGGCACCGATCCGATAGGCCTCGACAATGTCGGCGATCTCTTCGCTTTCCAGTGCCCGCGGGGTTGGGTAGTCGGCCAGCGGACGCACCAGGCTGACATGGCCCTTGGGCTGGATCGCGCTGGGCGCAACCGGCAGTTCACCGTTGAGGTAGCTGGGGTGGGAGATGCGCCCGACGTGCCACAGCTGCAGGAAGATCCGCCCGCCGGCAGCATGCACTGCCTTGGTCAGGCTGTGCCAGCCGCGCACCTGGTCGTTGGACCAGATGCCGGGGGTGTCCGGGTAGCCAACGCCCATTGGCGTCACCGAAGTCGCCTCACTGAGAATCAGCCCGGCGCTGGCGCGCTGCACGTAGTACTCGGTCATCAGCGCATTGGGCACGCGGCCTTCGTCGGCGCGGCAGCGGGTCAGTGGCGCCATGATGATGCGGTTGGGCAACTGCAGGTCACCCAGCAGCAGTGGATCGAATAGCGTAGTCATCGGTTCAGCCTCGCAAAGGTTCAGTTGCCAGCGGTGACCAGCTCGGCATCGTTGCCGCGCTGGTTGAAAGTGATGAGGGTGACGATCAGGGCCAACAGCGCCAGGGCTGCGGCGGCCAGCGGCACGCGGGTCAGGCCCAGACCATGGGCGATCACGCTACCGCCGACCCAGGCGCCGAGGGCGTTGCCCAGGTTGAAGGCGCCGATGTTCAAGGTCGACACCAGGTTCGGTGCAGCCTTGCCGTAGGTGACCACGTTGACCTGTAGTGCCGGCACGGCGGCAAAGGCAGCTGTGGCCCACAGGAACAGGGTGATTTCAGCGGGTATCACGGCGCTGCTGGTCCAGCTGAACACCGTCGAGATCACCGCCATGGCCACAAACACGCCAATCAGAGTTGCGCCCAGACGGCGGTCGGCGAGCTTGCCGCCGATGATGTTGCCCAGGGTCAGGCCAAGGCCGATCAGCAGCAAGGTCCAGGTCACGCCGCTGGGCGAAACCCCGGTGACGTCACCCAACAGCGGCGCGACATAAGTGAAGAGGGCGAACATCGAGGCCGAGAACAGCACGGTCATGCTCAGTGACAACCAGATACCGGCCCCTTTCAGCGCGGCCAGTTCAGCGCGCATGTCGACCGCCTCTTCGTCACGTTGCAGCGGCAGGTAGCGGATCAGGCCGGTCAGCGCGATCACACCGATCACGGTCACTGCCCAGAAGGTCGAACGCCAGCCGGCGACCTGGCCCAGCGCAGTCCCCAGCGGCACGCCGAGCACGTTGGCCAGGGTCAGGCCGGTGAACATCAAGGCTACGGCGGAGGCGCGGCGATCGGCCGGTACCAGGCTGGCGGCGACCACCGAACCGATGCCGAAGAAGGCCCCATGGCACAGCGCGGTGACTACACGGGCGAACATCAACAGGTTGTAGTCAGCGGCGACGGCGCACAACAGGTTGCCGACGATGAACACGCCCATCAGCGTGACCAGCGCGGCCTTGCGTGGCAGGCGGGCGGTGGCCAGGGCCATGAACGGTGCGCCGATGGCGACGCCCAGGGCATAGCCGGTAACCAGCCAGCCAGCACCAGGGATAGACACGCCGAGGTCGCTCGCCACTTCGGGCAGCAGGCCCATGATGACGAATTCGGTGGTGCCGATGGCGAAGGCGCTCAGCGCCAGCATCAAGAGTGGAAGGGGCATCGCTGAATCCTCGTCAGAGCGTTTCGCTCAGTTGCTTGAGAAACGCCTGGATCGCGTCCTCGTTGCGTTTGAAAAAGTGCCACTGGCCGATTTTCTGGCTGCTGATCAGGCCTGCGCGTTGCAGGGTGGCCAGGTGGGCCGACACGGTGGATTGCGAGAGGCCGCAGCGTTGGTCGATCTGGCCGGCGCAGACACCGTGCTCGATGCTGTGCTGTTGATCGGGGAACTGGGTGGCCGGGTCCTTGAGCCAGCCGAGGATTTCGCGGCGGACTGGGTGGGACAGGGCTTTGATGGTTTCGTCGAGGTCCAGGGGCATGGGGGAGGCTCTTGGGGTAGGGCGCTATATCGCGATAGGACGAAATATAAATCGGTATTTCGCGATATACAAATATGATGTTGGTCTTAGCTCGGGTCAAATCGCTATATCGGGTTATAACGATATTGGGGGTCAGCAAAACACCACAACAAGGAGATAAGCCCGCAGCCAGCTATCCATCATCCCAAGCCGACCCACCCGCAGAAACCCTATACTGTCCCGATGAACTACCTAGCCCACCTCCACCTAGGCGGCCAACAGCCGCAACAACTACTCGGCAGCCTATACGGCGATTTCGTCAAAGGCACCCTGCACGGCCGTTTCCCGCCCACCCTGGAAGCTGCCATCCAGCTCCACCGCTCGATCGACAGCTACACCGACAGCCACCCCATAGTGCTAGCCGCACTGGCCCGTTTCCCGCGGGAGCGGCGGCGCTACGCCGGAATCGTGCTCGACGTATTTTTCGACCATTGCCTGGCGCACCACTGGCACGACTACGCCGCCCAGCCGCTGACCGAGTTTACCCAGCGCTTTTACCAGGTCCTGCTCGCCGAGCCCGAGCTGCCAGGCCGGCTCGCGCATATCGCTCCGATGATGGCCGCGGACGACTGGCTGTCCGCGTACGGCGATTTCGCTACGCTGGAGTACGTGTTCCGAGGTATAGGCCGGCGCCTGTCGCGCCCCGAAGGCTTGGCGGGAGTAATGCCCGAACTGGAGGCGCTGTACCAGCCGTTGCTGGAAGACTTCAGAGCGTTTTATCCACAGCTGCAGGCGTTCGCCAGCGCCCGCTGGCCCCGCTGATCAAGCCGCTCGCGCTTGCCGGCGTGGGGCCAACTCGGCTTGCTCGTGCCCGAACAGGGCGCCATGAATGGCTTGTTGTGCCTGAAACGCTAGCTGCGCGCGCTCCTTGCCGACGCTGCTGATCGGCGCCAGCAACTGAATGCGTACCTGCCCACGCGGTTGGGCAAACAAGCGCAGCAGGTGTGAAACCAGGTCGTCATCGCCAACGAAAGGTGCAATTGGATCAACCTCACCACTGCGCCAGTACTGAATCGCCACCGGTTGCAGTGGGGTAGCGCCATCGATGGCGCCGGCCAGCAGGCGGCCGTGGAAGGTGCGCAGGCTGCGGCCATCGGTAGTGGTGCCTTCCGGGAAGATCAACAGCGGCAGGGCGTCGCCCAATTGCTGGCTGATCTGCTCGCGCAGGCCTTGGGCGTCACCACCACCGCGGCGGATGAACAGCGTCCCGGCCTGCTCGGCAAGCCAGCCGGCCAGCGGCCAGTGACGGACTTCGGCCTTGGACAGAAACGATAGCGGGGTGAGCATGCCGAGCAGCGGAATGTCGGTCCATGACACATGATTGCCGACCCACAGCATCGGCCGCTGCGGCAGCTCGCCGAGCACCTCGACCTGAAATGGCAGCGCGCCGACCAAGCGCTGCATGTACCAGCGGCTCCAGCGCTGGCGCAGAGCCAGCGACACCGGCACACGCAGACGCTGGCCAAGCGCGGTAACGCTGGCCATGGTCATGCCGATCAGCAGCACCCACAGCAAACGTGCCAGGCGGGCGGCGACCCGCAGCCTCAGCATCACACCGCTGCCTTGAAGTGGCGGGCGTAGCGCGGGCAGAGGTCGTCGCGTTTGAGCAGGATGAACACGTCGGCGACCTGGAAGTCCTCGTCCCAGCACGGTTCGCCGCAGATCTTCGCGCCCAGGCGCATGTAGGCCTTGAGCAGCGGGGGCATTTCGGCAATCACGTTGTTCGGCAGGGCCAGAGTCGGCAGCGGTTTTTTCGGCTCGGCGCGCAGGTTTTCGGTGCACAGGTAGCGTTCACGCAGGCGCTGCATGATCGCGTGGGCCTGCACGCCGCCATCCTGCATGGGGATGCTCGCGCAGCCCATCAGGTAGCTGTAGCTGCCTTCGTTGAGCACCTCGGCCAGCTCGCCCCAGAGCACGGCGATGGTGCCGCCGTTGCGATAGGCCGGGTCGACGCAGGTGCGGCCCAGTTCAAGGATCGGCCCCTGCAATTGCAGCAGGCCGTGCAGGCTGAACTCTTCTTCGCTGTAGAAACGCCCGAGGCTGCTCGCGGCTTGGTGGTCGAGCAAGCGGGTGGTGGCAACCAGGCGGCCAGTGCTCAGGTCACGCACGCCGATATGGCGGCAGTGGATATCGAAATCGTCCATGTCCAGGCCCTGTTCGGCGCCCTTGAGCTTGGCCATGAGTTCACCGCTGAACACCTTGAAACGCAGGGCCTGGGCTTCTTGCAGGGCCGCAGCGCCTAGCAGGCGCTCGGCTTGCAGACGGCGTTCAGTGCTGGTGTCGCCTGAGCGAGCGATCTGGGTCATTGCGAGTCTCCATTGGCCAACCATGTGCGGGGCTGCCGGTCGGCTTTGTTGTGCAGGGTCAGCCTAGGTAGGGGGGGTGTCACCTCGGTGAATCTTTGGTGATGCTTGCGTGACAGCCACCGCTGGCCGTACCTGAGGGGCCGCGAGACTGCTGCTTGCTGCACCGAAGGCGGGCGGGTAATGTTCACGGCTTTGTTTCACGGAATTTCCCATGCCCATGCTTGCCCGTCTGCTTCCCGCCCTGTTCCTGGCGTTGTGCCTGCCCGCTCATGCCAATTGGCACCTGGACGGTGAGTCTTCGCGCTTGTCGTTCGTCACCGGCAAAAACGGCGAGATCACCGAAGTGCATCGCTTTCTGGTGCTGCACGGCAGCGTCGATCGCAAGGGCGCAGCCGGCCTGCGGATCGAGATGGATTCGGTCAGCAGTGGTATCCCGCTGCGTGACGAGCGCATGCGCGATGGCCTGTTCGAGGTCGACCAGTTCCCCGAAGCGAAGGTCAAGGCGCAGATCGACCTGCGCCCGATCGACAACCTCGCCAACGGCGCGCAGATCGAATTGCGCCTGCCGCTGACCGTCACCCTGCACGGCCACTCGCACAGCTACAACGCATTGCTGATGGCCACGCGCCTGGACGAGCGGCGCTTTCAGGTGGTGACCCTTGAACCGTTGATCCTGCGCGCCGCTGACTATGGCCTGCTGCCTGGGCTCGAGAGCCTGCGCAAGTTCGCCAAGCTGAAGTCCATCAACCCCTCGGTACCGGTCAATGCGGTGCTGATCTTCAACGCCCGCTGATATGCCAGGGCCGGTCTTTCCTTGGCGCGACGGTAATCATTTCGAGCTGCTGATCGACGGCCCCGATTTCTTCCCGCGGATGTTGCACCTGATTGCCGAGGCCGAGCGCCAGGTCGATCTGGAGCTGTATCTGGTCGAGGCCGGCACGTGCGCCGAGGCAGTGGTCAGTGTGCTGGAGCAGGCCGCCCGGCGCGGCGTGCAGGTGCGCTGCCTGTTTGATGACTACGGCTCGCTGGCCTTCACCACGGCGCTGCGACAGCGCTTGCTTGGCGCCGGTGTGCAGTTGAGCTGGTACAACCGCCTGCACTGGCGCCGCGGCGTGCGCAATCTGTACCGCGATCACCGCAAGATTCTCCTGGTCGACAGCCGCTGGGCGGTAGTCGGCGGCACGGGCGTCACCGATGAGTTCTGGCAGCCGCAGGCCGAGCGCAGCGAATGGCATGAAGTGATGGTGCAGATCCAGGGACCGGTGGTCAGCGACTGGCAGCTGTTGTTCGATCGCCAATGGCATGCCAATGACCGTCGCACCGCCTGGCGACCGCCAGCTGGGTTCGGTCTGCCACGCCTGCCCAAAGTGCCGGTGCAAGGGCAGGGCATGGGCCGGGTGGCTTACGCCGATGCCCGGCAACACCGCGACATCCTGCATTCGCTGGTGCGTGCCCTGAACAGCGGGCAGCAGCGCATCTGGCTGGCGACGCCGTATTTTTTGCCGACCTGGAGTGTGCGCCGTTCTCTGCGTCGGGCTGCTTCGCGCGGCATCGACGTGCGCCTGCTGCTGACCGGGCCGCGCACCGACCACCCCTCGGTGCGCTACGCCGGGCACCGCTATTACCCACGCTTGCTGCGCGCTGGCGTGCGCATCTTTGAATACCAGCCATGCTTCCTGCACCTGAAGATGGTCGTGGTCGATGACTGGGTCAGCGTCGGTTCGTGCAACTTCGATCACTGGAACCTGCGCTTCAACCTGGAGGCCAACATCGAAGCGCTCGACCCCAGCCTGACCGCAGCAGTCAGCGCCAGTTTCGAGCGCGACTTTGCCCTCAGCGAGGAGGTCGATCTGGCCCACTGGAACGCGCGGCCGTTGTGGCGGCGAGTCAAGCAACGGATCTGGGGCTGGATGGACCGGCTGGTGGCCAACCTGCTGGATCGGCGCAATTGAGATGAACGGCGCATATCGGTAAGCGCCGAAGCGGTCTATCGTGCTCTGATTGATCCCAGGCTAGGCGAGGAGCGGTGGCGATGACAGGCAAGAAGATTCTCATGCTGGTAGGCGACTATGTCGAAGACTACGAAGCGATGGTGCCGTTCCAGGCGCTGAGCATGGTCGGCCACACCGTGCATGCGGTGTGCCCGGAGAAAATCGCGGGGCAGACGGTGCGTACCGCTATCCACGACTTCGAAGGCGAGCAGACCTACAGCGAAAAACCCGGGCACAACTTTGCCCTCAACTTCGACTTCGTCCAGGCCCGCGCCGAAAGCTACGACGCCTTGCTGATCCCGGGCGGCCGCGCACCTGAGTACCTGCGCCTGAACGAGCAGGTGCTGGCGCTGGTGCGGGCTTTCGACGAGGCGCGCAAGCCGATTGCCGCGGTGTGCCATGGCGCCCAGCTGCTGGCCGCGGCAGGCGTGCTGCGTGGCCGCGAGTGCAGCGCGTACCCTGCCTGCGCGCCGGAAGTGCGTCTGGCCGGAGGTACTTTCATCGATATCGCGGTGGATCAGGCCCACGTCGAGGGCAATCTAGTTACCGCGCCGGCATGGCCGGCGCATCCCGCCTGGCTGGCAGCGTTCCTGAAAGTGCTGGGCACTCGGATTTCTTGAATCGGCCGCTGTGCTGGGGGCGAGGCTGACAGCAAAAAGCGGCAGTTATGTAGGAAATATCCTTTTAGCAGTGGCTATTGTCCGCAAAACCCAGCGCCTGGCGTATCATTAGCCCCCTAACGGCAACCCCAAAACCAGGACCGCTCGCGCATGCTCGCCCTTCTTATCCAGACGCTGAACATCACTGCACCGGTGTTCGCCATGCTGTTCATGGGCGTATTGCTCAAACGTTTGCACCTGATCGACGACAACTTCACCAAGGTTGCCTCGACGCTGGTGTTCAACGTGTGCATGCCGGCGCTGCTGTTCCTTGGCATCTACCATGCCGATCTGGATGCAGCGATCAAACCCGGTGTGCTGGTCTACTTCACCGCAATTACCCTGATCGGCTTCGCCTTGTCCTGGGGCCTGGCGATCTGGCGCGCGCCGCTGGCCGAGCGCGGCATCTACACCCAGGGGGCTTTTCGCGGCAACAACGGCGTTATTGGCCTGGCCCTGGCGGCCAGCCTGTACGGTGATTACGGCATTTCGCTGGGCGCGGTGCTCGCCGGCCTGGTGATCCTCCTGTACAACTCGCTGTCGGCGGTGGTGCTGGCGGTGTACAGCCCGGACCTCAAGTCCGATCCGTGGAGCATCTGCAAAAGTGTTTTCAGCAACCCGCTGATCATCAGCGTGCTGCTCGCCACACCCATGGCCTACGCCCAGGTGCCGCTGCCGAACTGGCTGCTGACCTCGGGCGACTATCTGGCGCAGATGACCCTGCCACTGGCGCTGATCTGCATTGGCGGCACCTTGTCGCTGGCTGCGCTGCGCGACAGCGGCAAGTTGGCGGTGGATGTCAGCCTGGTGAAGATGGTCTGGTTGCCGCTGATTGGCACCCTCGGCGCCTGGCTGTGTGGTTTCCGCGGTGCCGAGCTGGGCATCCTGTTCCTGTACATCGGCAGCCCTACCGCTGCCGCCAGCTATGTCATGGCCCGCGCGGCCAATGCCAATCATCAGTTAGCGGCGGCGATCATCGTCATCACGACCCTGATGGCGGCGATTACCACCAATATCGGCATCTTCATCTTGCAGTGGGGCGGCTGGATCTAGATCCTTGCTGCCTGAACAGAACAACAACAGCAACAACGCTGCCACCTGACCTAAGGACACTCCATGCAAGACCAGAACTCGCCCGAGCGGTTACAGCGCGGCCTGAAAAATCGCCATATCCAGCTGATCGCGCTGGGCGGGGCCATCGGCACCGGGCTGTTCCTGGGCATTGCCCAGACCATCCAGATGGCCGGCCCATCGGTGTTGCTCGGTTATGCCATTGCCGGCCTGATGGCCTTCCTGATCATGCGTCAGCTTGGCGAAATGGTGGTGGAAGAGCCGGTTGCCGGCAGCTTCAGCCACTTCGCCCATAAATACTGGAGCGAGTTCGCCGGCTTTGTCTCGGGCTGGAACTACTGGGTGGTCTATGTGCTGGTAGGCATGGCCGAGCTGACCGCAGTCGGCATCTATGTGCAGTACTGGTGGCCGGACTTCCCGACCTGGGCCACGGCAGCGATCTTCTTTGTGGTGATCAACCTGATCAACCTGACTCAGGTCAAAGTCTACGGCGAGATGGAGTTCTGGTTCGCTCTGGTCAAAATAGTGGCGATTGTCAGCATGATCGGCTTTGGCGCCTGGTTGCTCACCAGCGGCCAGGGTGGCCCGGATGCCAGCGTCGCCAACCTGTGGCAATACGGTGGCTTCTTCCCCAATGGCGTCGGCGGTTTGATCATGGCTCTGGCGGTGATCATGTTCTCGTTCGGCGGCCTGGAGCTGGTCGGTATCACCGCCGCCGAGGCGGAAAACCCGCGGGTGAGCATTCCCAAGGCGACCAACCAGGTGGTGTACCGCATCCTGATCTTCTACATCGGTGCGCTGGCGATCTTGCTGTCGCTGTACCCGTGGCAGAAGGTGGTGCAGGGCGGCAGCCCGTTCGTGATGATCTTCCATGAGCTGGACAGCAACCTGGTCGCGACCATCCTCAACGTAGTGGTACTGACCGCGGCGCTGTCGGTGTACAACAGCTGCGTGTACGCCAACAGCCGCATGCTGTTCGGCCTGGCCAGCCAGGGCGATGCACCGCGTCAATTGCTCAAGGTCAGCCGTCGCGGCGTGCCGCTGACCGCGCTGGGTGTGTCGGCAGCGGCCACCGGTTTGTGCGTGGTGATCAACTACCTGATGCCGGGCGAAGCCTTCGGCCTGTTGATGGCGCTGGCGGTATCAGCGCTGGTGATCAACTGGGCAAGCATCAGCATCACCCACCTGAAATTCCGCAAGGCCAAGATCGCTGCCGGCGAAACGCCGTTCTACCGCAGCTGGGGTCATCCGATCACCAACTACCTGTGCCTGGCGTTCATCGTGCTGATCCTGGTGGTGATGTACCTGACTCCGCCGATCCGCATCTCGGTGATGCTGATCCCGCTGTGGATTGCCGCACTGGGCATTGCGTTCAAGCTCAAGAAGCAGCGTCAGGCCAAGCGCTGAGGTGTTTGCTGCAAGGCCTGCACGGCTAAACCTGCGCAGGCCTCAGTGCTGGCGCCGCCAGGCGCGCACGGTGGTGTAGAGCAGCGTCAGGGCGAGCAGCGGCAGCACGTAGAACAGCATCAGTTTCTCCAGCTTGCCCGCCAACGGCATGCCGGTGGTGAAGGTCACCACATGCAGGCCGTAGGCCAGGTACAGGCAGAGAAATACCAGTCCCTCGGCGCGGGTGACGCGGTAGCCGGAGTAGAACACCGGAAGGCTCAGGCAGGCGACGCCGAGCATTACCGGCAAATCAAAGGCCAGCGCATTCGGTGAGATCGACAGCGGGGCAGGGGTGACCAGCGCGGTCGCACCCAGCACCGCCAGCAAATTGAACAGGTTGCTGCCGATCACCGTACCTACCGCCACTTCGCGCTCACCGCGCAGCGCCGCAACCAGCGCAGCGGCAAGCTCCGGCAACGAGGTGCAGACGGCGACTACGGTCAGCCCAATGATCCGTTCCGACAGGCCAAGGTCAGTGGCCACTTCCACTGCGGCTTCCAGCAGCAGATGGCCGCCAATGCTGAGCAATACCAGGCCCAACGCGGTCTGCCCCACAGCACCGCTCCAGAAGCGCAGGCGGCTGACCTCGAGGGCATTCGGTGCCGGATAAGTACGCGCGTAGTGGCGCGATTGGTGCCAGAGGATCAACAGATAACCGAGCAGCCCGAGCAGTAACAGCGCGCCTTCGAAGCGGCCCAGCTGGCCGTTGGCCGCGAGCAGGTAGACCAAGGCGCTGGCGGCCACCATCAACGGGATGTCCAGACGCACCAGTTGGCGCGACACGCGCAGCGGGATGATCAGCGCGGTAAAGCCGAGAATCACCAGCACATTGAAGATGTTGCTGCCGATCACGCTGCCGACAGCGACGTCAGGCGCACCTTGATAGGCCGCTTGCAGGCTGACAGTCAATTGCGGCGCGGTACTGCCGAAGGCAACCAGGCTCAAACCGATTATCAGCGGCCGCACATGCAGGCGCGTGGCCAGGCGCAGGGCGGCGCGCACCAGCAGTTCGGCGCCGAGCACCAGCAGAACAAGGCCCACAGCCAATTGCAGTAGGCTGAAGGTGGGTAGGGTGGCGAGGTCGAAAATGGTCAGGCTCCCGTTGGCTCAGTCGCTCAGACCTTGTACCCGCACTCGCGCGGTTCCGCTACGGATCATGCCGATTTTTTCTGCGGCCGCGCGGGACAGATCGATCAAACGGCCACGGCTGTGTGGTCCGCGGTCATTGATGCGCACCACGACGCTGCGCTGGTTGGCCAAGTTGGTGACCAGCACCCGGCTGCCAAAAGCGAGGCTGCGGTGGGCGGCGGTAAGGCCGTGCTGGTTGAAGGGCTCGCCACTGGCGGTCCGTTTGCCATGGTGGCGCGAACCGTAATAGGAGGCGGTGCCGGTCTTGTCGTAACCGCTAGGGTCGATATCGTGGCTGGCGCAGCCGGCCAGCAGGGAGAAAAGCGCAAGTGCGCCAAGGGTATGCCGCATGCTCGCGTACGCTCCGCAAAGAATGAGTTGCGCGGTGCACGGCCATGGCTGGCCGCGCACCGCGCAGGGCTTAGCCTTCGAGCTTAGCCTTGAGCAGTTGGTTCACCTGCCCCGGGTTGGCCTTGCCTTTGGAGGCTTTCATCGCCTGGCCGACGAAGAAGCCGAACATCTTGCCGCGCTTGGCTTCATCGGCGCCGCGGTACTGTTCGACCTGCTCGGCATTGGCTGCCAGCATTTCGTCGAGCATGGTCTCGATTGCACCACTGTCGGTGACCTGCTTGAGGCCCTTGCTGTCGATGATGCTGTCGGCGTCGCCTTCGCCTGCGGCCATCGCTTCGAACACGGTCTTGGCAATCTTGCCGCTGATGGTGTTGTCGCGAATACGCAGGAGCATGCCGCCCAGTTGCTCGGCGCTGACCGGCGCCTGGTCGATCTCGACACCGAGCTTGTTGAGCAGGCTGCCCAGCTCGACCATGACCCAGTTGGCGGCGAGCTTGGCGTCGCCACCAATGCGCACCACGGCCTCGAAGTAGTCGGCCTGTTCGCGGCTGGCGGCCAGCACGTTGGCGTCGTAGGCCGACAGGCCGTACTGGCTCTGGAAGCGTTCGACCTTTTGCGGTGGCAGCTCTGGCAGGCTGGCGCGGATGCTCTCGAGCAGGCTGCTCTCGATCACCACCGGCAGCAGGTCAGGGTCGGGGAAGTAACGGTAGTCGTTGGCTTCCTCCTTGCTGCGCATGGAGCGGGTCTCGTCCTTGTTCGGATCGTACAGGCGGGTTTCCTGGATGACCCGGCCGCCGTCTTCGATCAGCTCGATCTGGCGCTGGATTTCGCTGTTGATGGCGCGCTCGATGAAGCGGAACGAGTTGACGTTCTTGATCTCGCAGCGAGTGCCGAACTCGACCTGACCCTTCGGCCGGATCGACACGTTGCAGTCGCAACGCAGCGAACCTTCGGCCATGTTGCCGTCGCAGATGCCCAGGTAACGCACCAGCGCGTGGATCGCCTTGACGTAGGCCACGGCTTCCTTGGCGCTGCGCATGTCCGGCTCGGAGACGATCTCCAGCAACGGGGTGCCGGCCCGGTTGAGGTCGATGCCGCTGGCGCCATTGAAGTCTTCGTGCAGGCTTTTGCCGGCGTCTTCTTCAAGGTGCGCACGGGTGATGCCGACGCGCTTGATGGTGCCGTCTTCAAGGGCGATGTCGAGGTGCCCCTTGCCGACGATCGGCAGGTCCATCTGGCTGATCTGATAGCCCTTGGGCAGGTCAGGGTAGAAGTAGTTCTTGCGCGCGAACACGTTGCGCGGGCCGATCTCGGCTTCGATGGCCAGGCCGAACATGCACGCCATGCGCACGGCTTCCTGGTTGAGCACCGGCAGTACGCCAGGCATGCCCAGGTCGATCAGGCTGGCCTGGGTGTTCGGCTCGGAGCCGAAGGTGGTAGCGCTGCCGGAGAAAATCTTCGACTGGGTGGCGAGCTGGGTATGAATCTCCAGCCCGATCACAACTTCCCATTGCATGTGTGAATTCCTCAGAAGCCGGTAGGGGCGCGGGTGTGCCAGTCGGTGACTTGCTGGTAGCGGTGCGCGACGTTGAGCAGGCGGCCTTCCTGAAAGTACGGCGCCAGCAGTTGCACGCCGACGGGCAGGCCGTCGACGAAACCGGCTGGCATCGACAAGCCGGGCAGGCCGGCCAGGTTGGCGGTGATCGTGTAGACGTCTTCGAGGTAGGCGGAGACCGGGTCGTTGCTCTTGGCGCCAAGTTTCCAGGCCGGGTTGGGCGTGGTTGGGCCGAGAATCAGGTCGACGTCTTCGAACGCTGCCATGAAGTCGTTCTTGATCAGGCGGCGAATCTTCTGTGCCTGCAGGTAGTAGGCGTCGTAGTAACCGGCCGACAGCGCGTAGGCGCCAACCATGATCCGACGCTGTACTTCAACGCCGAAACCTTCACCGCGCGAGCGCTTGTAGAGGTCGGTGAGATCCTTCGGATCCTCGCAGCGATAGCCAAAGCGCACGCCATCAAAGCGCGACAGGTTGGACGAGGCTTCAGCGGGGGCGATCACGTAGTACGCCGGGATGGCGTGTTGCATGTTCGGCAGGCTGATCTGCTTGACCACCGCGCCGAGCTGCTCCAGTTCTTTGACGCTGGCATGCACCAGGTCGGCGATGCGCGAGTCGAGGCCGGCACCGAAGTACTCCTTCGGCAGGCCGATGCGCAGGCCTTGCAGCGGCGCGTTGAGGTCGGCGCTGTAATCAGGCACTGGCTCGTCGATGCAGGTCGAGTCCTTGGCGTCGAAGCCGGCCATGCCTTGCAGGAGCAGGGCGCAGTCTTCGGCAGTACGGGCCATCGGGCCGCCCTGATCGAGGCTCGATGCATAGGCGATCATGCCCCAGCGCGAAACACGACCGTAGGTCGGTTTCAGGCCGGTCAGGTTGGTCAGCGCCGCCGGCTGGCGGATCGAGCCGCCGGTATCGGTACCGGTTGCCACCGGTAGCAGGCGTGCCGCCACGGCTGCCGCCGAACCACCGGACGAACCGCCCGGCACGTGTTCGAGGTTCCACGGGTTCTTCACCGGGCCGTAGTGGCTGGATTCGTTGGCTGAACCCATGGCGAATTCGTCCATGTTGGTCTTGCCCAGAGTGACCATACCGGCCTCGGCCAGCTTGCTGACCACGGTGGCGTCATACGGTGCGGTGAAGTTGTCGAGCATCTTCGAGCCGCAGCTGGTGCGTACGCCCTGGGTGCAGAACAGGTCCTTGTGGGCGATCGGCGCGCCCAGCAGAGGGCCGGTTTCGCCAGCGGCGCGACGGGCGTCGGCAGCGCGCGCCTGATCCAGCGCGCGTTCTTCGGTGACGCTGATGAAGCTGTTCAGTTGCGGATCGAGTTGCTTGATCCGGCCCAGCAGGCTCTGGGTCAGTTCTTCGGATGAAAACGACTTGTCGGCGAGTCCGCGGGCGATCTCGGCCAGGGTCAATTGATGCATGGCAGGTGCTTTCCCTTACTCGATGACTTTTGGAACCAGGTACAGACCGTTTTCGGTCGACGGGGCGATGGCTTGATACGCGTCACGCTGGTTGCTTTCGGTAACCTGGTCGGGGCGCAGACGTTGGCTGGCCTCCAGGGGGTGGGCGAGCGGTTCGATACCGCTGGTGTCGACAGCTTGCATCTGGTCGACCAACCCGAGGATGCTGTTCAAGGCATCGGTGATGCGCGGCAGTTCGCCTTCATTCAGCCCCAGTCGGGCCAGATGGGCGATCTTTTCCACGTCGGAGCGTTGCAGCGCCATGGGGAATCTCCAGAAAAACCAAACGGAATTAGTTCCGCGATGAGGAACATGCCGGCATTTTGGCGGTCATACAGCCGCGATCATCTGCAGGCTTGCTCGGAAAAACTGCCAATTTAACATATTGGCTCCTTGCCCAAAATCCCTGCCATTGTTAGAGTTTGCCGCACTTTTTTACCCACGCTTTCCCCAGGGTCACTTTCCCATGTTCAAGAAACTGCGTGGCATGTTTTCCAGCGATCTGTCTATCGACCTGGGTACTGCCAACACCCTTATTTACGTGCGTGAGCGCGGTATCGTCCTGAATGAGCCCTCGGTTGTTGCCATCCGTACCCACGGCAACCAGAAAAGCGTCGTCGCCGTCGGGACTGAAGCCAAACGTATGCTGGGCCGTACGCCCGGCAACATTGCAGCCATTCGTCCGATGAAAGACGGCGTCATCGCCGACTTCAGCGTTTGTGAAAAAATGTTGCAGTACTTCATCAACAAGGTTCACGAAAACAGCTTCCTGCAGCCCAGCCCACGTGTGCTGATCTGCGTGCCGTGCAAATCGACCCAGGTCGAGCGCCGCGCCATCCGTGAATCGGCGCTGGGCGCCGGTGCACGTGAAGTGTTCCTGATCGAGGAGCCAATGGCTGCGGCCATCGGTGCCGGCCTGCCGGTCGAAGAAGCGCGTGGCTCGATGGTCGTCGATATCGGTGGTGGTACCACTGAAATCGCGCTGATCTCGCTCAACGGTGTGGTCTACGCCGAATCGGTACGGGTTGGCGGCGATCGCTTCGACGAAGCCATCGTTACCTACGTGCGCCGCAACTACGGCAGCCTGATCGGTGAATCCACTGCCGAGCGCATCAAACAGGAAATCGGCACCGCCTACCCAGGTGGTGAAGTACGTGAAGTCGACGTACGTGGCCGTAACCTGGCCGAAGGTGTACCGCGTGCCTTTACCCTGAACTCCAACGAAGTGCTCGAAGCGCTGCAGGAATCCCTGGCGACCATCGTCCAGGCGGTCAAGAGCGCCCTTGAGCAGTCGCCGCCGGAACTGGCCTCGGACATCGCTGAGCGCGGTCTGGTGCTGACCGGTGGTGGCGCGCTGCTGCGCGACCTCGACAAGCTGCTGGCGCAGGAAACCGGCCTGCCGGTGATCGTCGCCGAAGACCCGCTGACCTGTGTGGCTCGTGGCGGTGGTCGTGCGTTGGAAATGATGGACAAACACGCAATGGATCTGCTCTCGAGCGAGTGATTCACGGCGCTGTTCAACGTCCGGTAATGATCGCCTGGTTTACAGGTAGCATTCGCAGTGCTACCTGTATGCGCTGGGTTGGCGTCCGTGGGGCGCTGTTTCCGTCAATTCGCAGCAGGCCGGTGCTCCGCTTCATGTCCAGTCACCTCCTGAATCGTCGTCCACGAGGAACGGCCCATTAAACCGCTTTTCTCCAAGGGCCCTTCGCTGGGCGTTCGTCTGCTGGTACTGGTGGTGCTCTCGGTTGCCTTGATGGTGGTCGACTCGCGCTTCGCCCTGCTCAAACCAGTGCGTAGCCAGATGGGCCTGGTGCTGATGGAGTCGTATTGGCTCACAGACCTCCCGCAGCGCGTATTTCAGGGTGTCGCCAGCCAGTTCGGCAGCCGCACCGAGCTTGCCGCCGAGAACGAAAAACTCAAGACCGAAGCCCTGCTGTTGCAGGGGCGCCTGCAGAAGCTGGCGGCCCTGACCGAGCAGAACGTGCGCCTGCGCGAGTTGCTCAACTCGTCGGCGCTGGTCAATGAGAAGGTTGAAGTGGCCGAGCTGATCGGCGTCGACCCCAATCCGTTCACCCACCGTATCCTGATCAACAAGGGCGAGCGCGACGGCGTCTTCCTCGGCCAGCCGGTGCTCGATGCCCGCGGCCTGATGGGCCAGGTGGTCGAGCTGATGCCTTACACCTCGCGGGTATTGCTGCTCACCGACTCCACCCACAGCATTCCGGTGCAGGTCAACCGCAACGGCTTGCGCGCCATCGCCAGTGGTACCGGTAACCCGGAGCGGCTTGAGCTGCGCCATGTTGCCGACACTGCCGATGTCAAAGAGGGCGACTTGCTGGTGAGCTCGGGCATGGGTCAGCGCTTCCCGGCCGGTTACCCGGTGGCCACGGTCAACGAAGTGATCCACGATTCCGGTCAGCCGTTCGCGATCGTGCGCGCCATTCCTACTGCGGCGCTCAACCGCAGCCGCTATATGCTGCTTGTGTTCAGCGACCGCCGCACCCCGGAGCAGCGTGCGACCGAGGCAGCCATGGCCCAAGAGGAAGCTGATCGGCAGGGTACGGCGCAGCCGCCAGCCGCAGCTGCTACCGAGCAAGCCACGCCTGCTGCCAGCGCGCCAGCAAGCACTGCGCCCGCCACCCCGGCTGCTCCTGCGGCAACGCCAGCGGCACCCGTCAATCCGGCTGCGACGCCTGCTGCGTCGCCCAGCCAACCGCGGAGGCAATGATGGCCAGTTCGCGCAGTAGAAACGGTTGGGTCATCTGGCTCAGCTTCGCCATCGGCCTGTTGCTCAGCGTCTCGCCGATGCCGCAGTTCATGGAAGTGTTCCGGCCGATGTGGCTGGCCCTGCTGGTGTCATTCTGGGTACTCAACGTACCGAACAAGGTCGGCATGACCACCGCCTTCGTGCTGGGCCTGGCAGAGGATGTGCTGTACGGCACCCTGCTGGGGCAGAACGCGCTGATCCTGACCCTGATCGCCTTCCTGGTGCTGTCGTTGCAGCAGCGCCTGCGCATGTTCCCGCTGTGGCAGCAGAGCCTGGTGATCCTGGTAATCTTCGGCATCGCTCAGTTGATCCAGTTGTGGCTCAGTGCCCTGACCGGCAATCGCCTGCCGACCCTGGCGCTGGTGTGGTCGGCAGTCATCAGTGCGCTGCTCTGGCCGTGGATCAGCTTTGCCTTGCGCGACCTGCGCCGCCGCCTGCACATCAACTGACCGGCATCGCCGCGCCTGACAGGGATATGTCCACATGAAGCCACTCTATCTCGCCTCTGGCTCGCCGCGTCGTCGTGAACTGTTGACCCAGATTGGCGTGCCGTTCACCACCGTCAGCGCACCCATCGATGAAACCCCGCTTGCCGACGAAAACGCCGAGGCTTATGTCGAGCGCCTGGCTCGCGCCAAGGCAGCTGCCGGACTGGCCCATGTCACGGGTGCTGGTGTGGTACTCGGCGCCGATACTGCGGTGGTGCTTGATGGGCGCATTCTCGGCAAGCCTGAAAACCGCGAACACGGCCTGGCTATGCTCGCTGAGCTGGCTGGGCGCGAGCATCAGGTACTTACCGCAGTTGCTCTGGATGATGGCCAGCAGGTCCGCAGCCTGTGCGTCGCCAGCACCGTACGTTTTCGCTCGATCAGCCCTGACGAGGCCAGCCGCTATTGGGCCAGCGGCGAGCCGCTGGACAAAGCCGGCGGCTATGCCATCCAGGGTTTGGCCGCGATTTTTGTCACCGCACTGAGCGGCAGCTATTCGGCCGTGGTCGGCCTGCCGCTCAGTGAAACCGCCGATTTGCTCGGCCAGTTCGGCATCCCCTGCTGGCAACTGCCAGCAGCTCAGGCAGAGGGTTGAACGCAGCGCTAGCCAGGGATCGGTCAGCGATCCATCATAACCCCAGACCTTTGATGAGAACCTGCCATGAGTGAAGAGATCCTGATCAACATCACGCCGATGGAATCGCGCGTGGCAGTGGTTGAAAACGGTGTTCTGCAGGAGGTGCATGTCGAGCGCACCCTGCGCCGCGGTATCGTTGGCAATATCTACAAAGGCAAGGTGGTGCGGGTTCTGCCGGGCATGCAGGCCGCCTTCGTCGATATCGGCCTGGACCGCGCGGCGTTCATTCATGCCTCGGAGATTTCCCAGCGCGAAGGCTCGGCGGTCGAGACCATCACTGCGCTGGTGCATGAAGGCCAGTCACTGGTGGTGCAGGTCACCAAGGATCCGATCGGCACCAAGGGCGCGCGGCTGACTACTCAGCTGTCGATTCCGTCGCGCTATCTGGTGTACATGCCGCGTAGCAGTCACGTCGGTATTTCGCTGAAGATCGAGGATGAAGCCGAACGCGAGCGCCTCAAGCAGGTGGTCAACAGCTGCATCGAGCAGGAAAACGTCAAGGACGCCGGCGGCTTCATCCTGCGTACCGCTGCCGAAGGCGCTCGCCAGGACGACATCCTCCAGGACATCCGCTACCTGCGCCGGCTGTGGGAGCAGATCGCCAGCCAGATCCAGACCTGCGGTGCACCGACAGTCATTTACGAAGACCTCGGCCTGGCGCTGCGGACCTTGCGTGACCTGGTCAACCACAAGATCGAGAAAATCCGCATCGACTCGCGGGAAACCTTCCAGAAAACCACGCAGTTCGTCGGTGAACTGATGCCGGAGATTGCCGACCGCCTCGAACACTATCCGGGCGAGCGGCCGATCTTCGACCTGTATGGTGTCGAAGACGAAATCCAGCGTGCGCTCGAGCGCAAGGTGCCGCTCAAGTCTGGTGGCTACCTGGTGGTCGATCCGGCCGAGGCGATGACCACCATCGACGTCAATACTGGCGCCTTCGTCGGCCATCGCAACCTCGAAGAAACCATCTTCAAGACCAACCTCGAGGCGGCCACGGCGATCGCCCGCCAGCTGCGCCTGCGCAACATCGGCGGGATCATCATCATCGACTTCATCGACATGGAAGACCAAGAGCACCAACGCCAGGTGCTGCGCACCCTGGAAAAACAGCTCGAACGTGATCACGCCAAGACCAACATCATCGGCATCACCGAGCTGGGTCTGGTGCAGATGACCCGCAAGCGCACCCGCGAGAGCCTTGAGCAAGTCTTGTGCGAGCCGTGCGCCGGCTGCCAGGGCCGCGGCAAGCTGAAAACCGCCGAAACCATCTGCTACGAAATCTTCCGCGAGATCCTCCGTGAAGCGCGGGCTTATCAGGCCGAGGGCTACCGTGTGCTGGCCAACCAGAAGGTGGTCGATCGTCTGCTCGATGAAGAGTCCGGCAACGTTGCTGAGCTGGAAGCGTTCATCGGCCGCACCATCCGCTTCCAGGTCGAGACCATGTACTCCCAGGAACAATACGATGTGGTGCTCCTCTGACGCGTCCTGAAAACCATCGCCGGTTGGCGAAAGTCGCGCTTGCAGCCATAGTTAAAGCACGTTTTGGAGGGCCATGGCCATGGAGCGTCTGACCCGCGTTCTGAGCGCCTTGACCCGTTGGGGGCTGGGCTTGTGTGCCTTGCTGGCGGTGCTGGTGGCGCTGTATGCGAGCATCGGCCGGCAACTGGTGCCGCTGGTGGCAGAGTATCGCGCCGACGTTGAGAGCAAGGCTGAGCAGGCCCTCGGCCTGCCGGTACATATCGGCGCACTGGAAGGCCGCTGGAGTGGCCTGGCACCGGTGCTGCGTGTGCGTGATCTGCAGCTGGGCGAGGGCGCCGATGCGCTGCGCCTGGATGACGTCAAGGCCGTGCCTGATCTGTGGGCCAGCCTCAAGGCCCGCGAAGTGCGCCTGGCGCGCATCCAGCTGGGCGGCCTGCAGTTGATTCTGCGCGAGGACGAGCAGGGCTCCTGGGCGCTGGAAGGCCTGCCCAAGCAGAACGACACCCCGCTCGACCCGGCGCAGTTGCTGCAGCGCTTGCAGCAGCTGGGGCGGATCGACGTATTCGATAGCCAGGTCACACTGCACCCCTGGCAGCGCGATCCCCTGACCCTGACTTACGTCAGCGTTGGCTTGCAGGCCGGCGCCTCGCGCCAGGCGCTGGATGCACGGGCGACCCTGCCCGATGGGCAGCCACTGGCGCTCAATCTGCGTAGCCGGGCCACGGCTGATGACTGGCGCGATGGTTCCCTGGACGGCTACCTGAGCCTGCCGCAAAGCGACTGGTCGCACTGGCTGCCACCCAAGCTGCTTGGCCAGTGGCGCGCCGAAGCGCTGCGTGCGGGCGGCGAATTCTGGGTAGGTGTGCGCAAGGGCCAGTTGCAGCACGCAAGCGTGCGCCTCAACGCGCCGCACCTGCGCGGTGCCTACAACAGCCGCAAGCCCGTCAGCCTGGATGACCTTGCCTTGTCCGCCTGGCTGCAGCGTGGTGAGGACGGTTACCAGCTAGTGCTCGACTCGCTGGCGGCCAGCATCGGCAAGCAGCGTTGGGAAACCCACCTGCAAGCCCGACAGCACAGCGCTTCGACACCTCTCGAAGAATGCTGGCAGGTCCAGGCCGACACCCTCGACCTGACCCCTCTGACCCCCTTGATCAATGCTTTGGCGCCGTTGCCGGACAACCTCATGGCGGTGGTCGACGGGCTCAAGGTGACCGGCGCGCTGCATAACGTGAAGCTGGATATCCGGCCCAAGGCCGAAGGTGATCAGCGCCTGCAGTTTGCCGCCAACCTGGACCGCATCGGCTTCAACGCCTACCACGGTGCGCCGGCGGCGGGGAACGTCAGCGGCAGCATCAGCGGCGACCTCGGTCATGGCGAGTTGCGCCTGGATACAGATGCGTTCATGCTGCATCTGTATCCGATCTTCGCCAAACCCTGGCATTACCAGAAAGCCAATGCTTTGCTCACCTGGCGCCTTGATCAGGAGGGCTTCACCCTGATCGCACCGTACCTCAAGGTACTTGGCGAAGAAGGCAAGATCGCCGGCGACTTCCTGATCCGCCTGCTTTTCGAGGAAGGCCGCGAAGACTACATGGACCTGCGCGTCGGCCTGACCGAAGGCGATGGTCGCTACACCGCCAAATATCTGCCCGAAGTCCTTAGCCCGGCCCTCGATGAATGGCTGCGCAGTGCCATCGTCAAGGGCGCTGTGGATGAGGGCTACTTCCAGTATCAGGGTTCGCTGAACCACGATGCCACCCCCGAAGCGCGCAGTATCAGCCTGTTCTTCAAGGTGCGTGACGCGGCGCTGGACTTCCAGCCCGGCTGGCCTCAGGTGCAGCAGGTGGCCGGCGATGTGCTGATCGAAGACAGCGGCGTGCGCATCAAGGCCCGGCAAGGCCTGTTGCTCGACACCAAGGTCAGCGATGTCACGGTGAACATCCCCCACGTTGACGCTGGCCAGGACAGCCATCTGTACCTGACCGGCAACTTCGCCGGCCCGCTCGGCGATGGCCTGAAGATCCTCCAGGAGGCGCCGATCGGCACTGCTGATATTTTCGCTGGCTGGGAAGGTGAAGGCCCGCTCAACGGCAAGCTCAACCTCGATATCCCAATGGCACACGGCAAGCTACCCAAGGTCAAGGTCGACTTCAGCACCGCTGATGCGCGCCTCAAGGTCGCGCCGCCGGAGCTGCAACTGAGCAAGCTCAAGGGCGATTTCACCTTCGACCTGGACAAGGGCCTGAGCGGCAACAACATCAGCCTGCAGGCCTTTGGCAAACCGGTCACCGCGCAAATCGTCGCCGAGGGCCAGCCCGGTCAGATGCAGACCCGCATCAATGCCTCTGGCCAGGTCGCGTTGAAGACCTTGACCGACTGGCTGCAGGTCAAGCAGGCCTTGCCTGCCAGCGGCGAGATTCCCTATCAGCTGCAGCTGAGCCTGGGCAGCCGGGACAATCGCCTGACCGTCGATTCTTCGCTCAAAGGCCTCAGCATCGACTTGCCGGCGCCCTTTGCCAAGGCTGCCCAGGATACCCGTGACAGCCGCTTCAGCATGACCCTGCAAGGTAACGAGCGACGCTTCGATGCCCGTTATGGGGACAGCACACGCTTCGCCTACGCAGCGCCCGGCGGCAAGCTTGACCAAGGCCGCGGCGAGCTGCTGCTGGGCGCGGGCGAGCCACAACTGCCTAGTGGCAAGGGCCTGCGCGTGCGTGGCCGGCTCGACACGCTCGATCTTGAAGCGTGGCAGCAGCAGGCACAGCGCCTGGCTGGCGATGACCCCGGTGGCAGTGCCCGGCAGACCCTGCAAAGCGTCGATCTGAGCATCGGCCAGATACAAGCTTTCGGCACCCAATTGAACCAGGCCGTGGTCCGCCTGGCCCGTGTCGCCAGTGCCTGGGACCTGCGCCTGGACAGCCGCGAGGTGATCGGCAACGCACGCATTCCGGATGCCAAGGCGCAGCCCATGGTGGTCAAACTGCAGAGCCTGCGCCTGCCACCGGCCGATCCAGCGCAAGCGCAGAACGACAATGCCCCCGACCCGCTGGCCAGTTTCGACCCGCGCAAGGTCCCTGCGCTGGACCTGAGCATCGACAAGCTGTATAGCGGTGATGACCTGTTCGGTTCGGTAGCGCTGAAATTGCGACCGACCCCGCGCGGCGTGTCTTTCAATGGCGTCGACCTGCTGATCAAGGGCCTGCACATCGACGGTAATGGCGCCTGGGAAGGTCTGCCGGGCAGCACTGCGAGCTGGTACAAGGGCCGCCTGGATGGCAAGAACCTGGCCGATGTGCTGCAGGGCTTTGGCTTTGCGCCAACGGTAACCAGCCGCGACTTCCATCTGGATGTCGATGGCCGCTGGCCTGGCTCGCCGGCCTGGATCGACACCAAGCGCTTCTCCGGCAGCCTCGATGCGTCGTTGCGCAGTGGTCAGTTCGTCGAGGTCGAGGGCGGCGCCCAGGCGTTGCGCGTGTTCGGCCTGCTCAACTTCAACTCGATCGGTCGGCGCCTGCGCCTGGACTTCTCCGACCTGTTCGAGAAGGGGCTTGGCTATGACCGGGTCAAGGGCCTGCTGGTGGCCAGTGAAGGCGTTTACGTGACCCGTGAGCCGATTACCGTCACCGGGCCGTCCAGCAACTTCGAGCTCGATGGCACCATGGACATGGTGCGTGATCGCATCGCTGCCAACCTCCAGGTCACCCTGCCGGTCACCAACAACCTGCCGTTGGCGGCGTTGATCGTCGGCGCGCCGGCCATTGGTGGTGCGCTGTTTCTGGTCGATCAATTGATTGGTGATCGAATTTCGCGCTTTGCCAGCGTGCACTATCGCGTCGATGGCTCGTGGAAAGAGCCTAAGATCACCTTTGTGAAACCTTTCGAAAAGTCTCGCTAGGAGTGCCGATGAAAGCAGCGGTGATTCAGATGGTCAGCCAGGACGATGTGATGGCCAACCTGCAGCGGGCCGGTGTATTGCTCGAGCAAGCCGCTGCCGCCGGCGCGCGGCTCGCCGTGCTGCCGGAAAACTTCGCTGCCATGGGCCGGCGCGATGCCGCTGCGATCGGCCTGGCCGAGGCGCGTGGCGAAGGGCCGATCCTGCCATGGTTGAAACGCACCGCTCGCGCCCTCAAGTTATGGATAGTTGCCGGCACCTTGCCGTTGCCCCCGCTCGGCCAGCCGGACGCCAAGGCGCATGCCTGTTCGCTGCTGATCGACGAGCACGGTGAGGTGGTCGCACGCTACGACAAGCTGCACCTGTTCGATGTCGATGTGGCCGACAACCGCGGTCGTTACCGTGAATCGGATGACTATGCCCACGGCAGCCAGGTGGTGGTGGCCGACACGCCGCTGGGCAAGGTAGGCCTGTCGGTCTGTTATGACCTGCGCTTCCCTGAACTGTACAGTGCACTGAGGGCGGCCGGCGCGGAGTTGATCACGGCCCCCGCAGCATTTACTGCGGTGACCGGTGCGGCGCATTGGGAGGTACTGATTCGCGCCCGAGCCATCGAAACCCAATGCTATCTGTTGGCGGCGGCCCAGGGCGGAATCCACCCCGGCCCCCGCGAAACCCACGGTCAGGCGGCGATCGTCGACCCCTGGGGGCGCATCATCGCCCAGCAGGCTCGCGGTGAAGCGGTGCTGCTGGCCGAGCGCGACATAGATCAACAAGCGTCCATCCGGGCGCGGATGCCGGTGATTACGCACCGGCGCTTTTTCTCGCAGGACGCTTTGCGGCCTGCGCACACCTCGGAGTGACTATGAGCCAGATGTTAACCACCGTCAGCGACCAGCTGCTTGCCCCGGGCGGACTGACCCTGGACAGCCTGCAGGCTGTACTGGGCGAGTTGGCCGGGCCCGGCATCGATGCTGCCGATCTGTACTTCCAGGGCCAGATTTCTGAAACCTGGGCGCTGGAAGACGGCATCGTCAAAGAAGGCAGCTTCAACCTCGACCAAGGCGTTGGCGTGCGCGCCCTGTCTGGTGAGAAAACCGGCTTCGCCTACAGCAATGCGATCAACCTCGAAGCCCTGACCTCGGCCGCACGCGCCGCCCGGTCGATCTCGCGTGCCGGCCAGAACGGCACGGTGCAGGCGTTTCGCAGCCAGGATGTGACCCAGCTGTACACCCCGAACAACCCGCTGGATGTGCTCAGCCGTGCCGACAAGGTCGAACTGCTCAAGCGCGTCGACGTCGCCACGCGGGCCCTTGACCCGCGCATCCAGCAGGTCAGCGTGAGCATGGCCGGGGTCTGGGAGCGGATTCTGGTGGCCGCTGCCGATGGCAGCCTGGCTGCCGACGTGCGTCCGCTGGTGCGCTTCAATGTCAGTGTGATCGTCGAGAAGGACGGCCGCCGTGAACGTGGCGGGCAGGGCGGTGGTGGGCGGACCGACTACCGTTTCTTCACCGAGGAGCGGGTCATGGGCTATGCCCGTGAAGCCCTGCGCCAGGCGCTGGTCAACCTCGAAGCCAAGCCGGCGCCGGCCGGCACGTTGCCAGTGGTGCTTGGCCCGGGCTGGTCCGGCGTGCTTCTGCACGAGGCGGTCGGCCATGGCCTGGAAGGCGATTTCAACCGCAAGGGCAGTTCCGCCTACAGCGGGCAGATCGGCCAGAAGGTTGCCTCCAGCCTGTGCACCATCGTCGATGACGGCACTCTGCAGGATCGTCGCGGCTCGCTCAGCGTCGACGACGAAGGTACGCCAACCGAGTGCACCACGCTGATCGAGAACGGCATCCTCAAAGGCTACATGCAGGACAAGCTCAACGCGCGCCTGATGGGCATGGCAGTGACCGGTAACGGCCGCCGCGAATCCTACGCGCACCTGCCGATGCCGCGTATGACCAACACCTACATGCGCGCAGGCGAGAGCGATCCCGAAGAGATCATCGCTTCGGTCAAGAAGGGCATCTACTGTGCCAACCTGGGCGGTGGCCAGGTCGATATCACCAGCGGCAAGTTCGTCTTCTCCACCAGTGAGGCGTACCTGATCGAAGACGGCAAGATCACCGCGCCGGTCAAGGGGGCGACGTTGATTGGCAATGGGCCGGAGGCGATGAGCCGGGTATCGATGGTCGGTAACGACCTGGCGCTGGACAGCGGCGTCGGTACCTGTGGCAAGGATGGTCAGTCGGTGCCGGTGGGCGTTGGCCAGCCGACCCTGAAGCTGGATGCGATCACCGTCGGCGGTACCGGCGGGTGAGCGTAGTGCGCAGCAAGCGCGCCTCCACCGCGGTGGGGGCGGGCTTGCTGCGCACGAGGCATTACCTAGCGCAGGCCGCGCTGAGCTTCGTCAAGTTCGCGGATGTACTTGAACACCTTGCGCGCAGCAGCCGGCGGCTTGTCCCGGGCTTTTTCGTGCTGGGCATGGCGGATCAACGAGCGCAGTTGCTGACGGTCGGTTTCAGGGTATTCCTGAACAAACCGCTCAAGGTCCTCGTCGTTGCCGTCGACCAGCCGATCGCGCCAGCGCTCAAGGCCGTGAAAGCGTTCGTTGTACTGGCGGGTAGAGCTGTCGAGTTGCTCGATCACCGCAAGAATTGCGTCGGTGTCCTGGTCGCGCATCAGCTTGCCGACGAACGACATATGGCGTTTGCGGGCGATGTGCGCGGTGTGCTTGCTGGCATCGGCCAAGGCCTTGCGCAGCGGGTCGGTCAAGGGCAGGCGCGCCAGGGTGTCAGGCTTGAGCGTCGTCAGGCGCTCGCCGAGTTCAACCAGTGCATGTAGCTCGCGCTTGATCTGGGTTTTGCTTTTTTCGCCATCGAAGGCGTCGTCGTATGAATCAACCATGGTGGCCGTCCGCTAGAAATCGCCGCCATGATAACCAGTCGGGGGCCAATTGTCCGGCCCGGTCGTAGAATGACCCTAGCCGTAAGCAGAATTTGAGTGGAGAAGACCATGAGTGCAGTCCAGAGCATAGGCCCGAAGGACCTGCCGGCCTTGCAGGAGCAAGTCGAGGCGATCGTTGCCGAAGCGCGCCGCCAGGGTGCCAGCGCCTGCGAGGTGGCGGTGTCGCTGGAGCAGGGTTTGTCGACCACGGTGCGTCAGCGCGAGGTCGAGACGGTCGAGTTCAACCGTGACCAGGGCTTTGGCATCACCCTCTATGTCGGCCAGCGCAAGGGCTCGGCGAGCACCTCGGCCAGCGGCCCGGAGGCCATTCGCGAAACCGTTGCTGCAGCCCTGGCGATTGCCAAGCACACCTCGGAAGACGAATGCGCCGGGCTGGCCGATGCCGCCCTGATGGCCCGCGATATCCCTGAGCTTGACCTGTATCACGATTGGGACATCAGCCCCGAGCAGGCCATCGAGCAGGCACTGGCCTGTGAGGCCGCTGCTTTTGATGCCGATCCGCGGATCAAGAATGCCGACGGCACCACCCTCAACACCCATCAGGGCTGCCGTGTTTACGGCAACAGCCATGGCTTTATCGGCGGCTATGCCTCAACCCGGCACAGCCTCAGTTGCGTGATGATTGCCGAAGCCGACGGGCAGATGCAGCGCGACTACTGGTATGACGTCAACCGCCAGGGCGAACTGCTGGCCGACCCGCGCAGCATTGGCCTGCGTGCAGCGCAACGTGCCGCAAGCCGCCTGGGTGCGCGCCCGGTGCCGACCTGCGAAGTGCCGGTGCTGTTCTCTGCCGAGCTTGCCGGTGGCCTGTTCGGCAGCTTTCTTGGGGCGATCTCGGGCGGCAATCTGTACCGCAAGTCGTCGTTCCTCGAAGGCTCGCTGGGGCAGCGCCTGTTCCCTAGCTGGCTGACCCTGGATGAACGCCCGCACTTGCCGCGGGCACTGGGCAGCGCGGGGTTCGACGGCGATGGCCTGGCCACCTACGCCAAGCCGTTCGTCGAAAACGGCGAACTGGTGGCGTACCTGCTCGGTACCTATTCGGGGCGCAAGCTGGGCTTGCCAAGCACCGCCAACTCGGGGGGCGTGCACAACCTGTTCGTCACCCATGGCGTCGAAGATCAAGCTGCATTGATTCGGCGCATGGGCCGTGGCCTGTTGGTAACCGAGCTGATGGGACATGGTCTGAACATGGTCACGGGTGATTACTCGCGTGGCGCAGCGGGCTACTGGGTCGAGAACGGCGAGATTCAGTTCGCTGTGCAGGAAGTGACCATTGCCGGCAATATGAAGGACATGTTTCAGCAGATTGTAGCGATTGGCAGCGATCTTGAAACCCGCAGCAATATCCACAGCGGCTCTGTGCTGATCGAGCGCATGACGGTCGCGGGCAGCTAAAACCCTCCGTTGTGCCAGTTGCACACCCCGGACCCGGCCATCGCGCCGGGTCTTTTGTTTTTGCCTTCGGGGTTGAAGTGATTCTATTTATCACTTAATAATGAATATCATTACATAGTCCAGCAGTGATGATATTCATGAATACCGTACTCCATGAGTTGCCCTACCTGGAAAACTGGCGTTGGCTGAGCCGGCGCATTCGCTGCGCGCTCGACCCCGACGAGCCGCGACTGATCGAGCATTACCTGGCCGAAGGTCGCTACCTGGTGTGCTGCACCGCGACCTCGCCATGGACCGTCGCCCTGACTTCCCTGCGCCTGCTGCTGGATACCGCCAGCGACCGCATGCTGCCCTGGCACTGGCGCGCGCAGTGCCTGGACCAGGCCTGGCGGCCGCTGCTGGACCTGCGCAGCCTCGATCGCCTCGAGCAGAACCAGCGCTGGCAGCCCTATGCCATGCAGCTCGCCAATTGCGTGCTGCTGCCTTCGATTTCCCCCGACGAACTGTTGCAAGGAATTGACCATGAGTAATACCCGTATCGAGCGTGACAGCATGGGTGAGCTGCAGGTGCCGGCCCAGGCCCTGTATGGCGCTCAGACCCAGCGCGCGGTCGATAACTTCCCGATCAGCGGCCAGCGCATGCCGGTGCAGTTCATCCGTGCACTGTTACTGGCCAAGGCGGCAGCGGCCAAGGCCAACGTCGAACTCGAGCAGATCTCGCCGGCGCAAGGCCAGGCCATCGTCCAGGCGGTCGAGCAGTTGCTGGCCGAGGATTTCATTCAGCACTTCCCGGTCGACGTTTATCAGACGGGTTCTGGTACCAGCTCGAACATGAACGCCAACGAGGTGATTGCCACCTTGGCCAGCCGCGTCCAGGGCGAGCCAGTCAACGCTAATGACCACGTCAACTGTGGCCAGAGCAGCAACGACATCATCCCCACTACCATCCATGTCAGCGCTGCGCTGGCCATGCACGAGCAGTTGCTGCCGGCACTGCGCCACCTGGTGCAGGTGATCGATGCCAAGGCCGTCGAGGTGCATCAGTACGTCAAGACCGGCCGCACTCACCTGATGGATGCCATGCCGGTGCGCATGAGCCAGGTATTGGCTGGCTGGGCGGCACAGATCCGCGCTGCCTTGAGCCATCTTGAAGCGACCCTGCCGAGCCTGCAGGCGCTGGCCCAAGGCGGCACTGCGGTAGGTACCGGGATCAACGCTCACCCGCAGTTCGCCGCCGGTTTCGCCCGCCAGCTGAGCGGCCTGACCGCGATCGAATTCACCCCCGGTGACAATCTGTTTGCCCTGATCGGTTCGCAGGACACTGCCGTGGCGCTGTCTGGCCAGCTGAAAACCACCGCCGTTGCCCTGACCAAGATCGCCAACGACCTGCGCTGGATGAACTCCGGCCCGCTGGCGGGCCTGGGCGAGATCGAACTGCAGGCCCTGCAGCCTGGCTCTTCGATCATGCCGGGCAAGGTCAACCCGGTGATTCCCGAGGCGACCGCCATGGTGGCAGCACAAGTCATCGGCAACGACGCCACCATCGCCGTGGCTGGACAGTCGGGCAACTTCGAACTCAACGTGATGCTGCCGGTAATCGCTCGCAACCTGCTGGAGAGCATCGAGCTGATGGCCAACGCCAGCCGCTTGCTGGCCGACAAGGCCATCGCGACCTTCAAGGTCAATGAAAGCAAGCTCAAGGAAGCCCTGGCGCGCAACCCGATTCTGGTCACCGCGCTGAACCCGATCATCGGCTACCTGAAGGCCGCCGAGATCGCCAAGACCGCCTACAAGCAAGGCCGGCCGATCATCGACGTGGCGTTGGAGCACACCGATCTCTCGCGTGACCAGCTCGAAGCCTTGCTTGACCCGGAAAAACTCACCGCTGGCGGTATCTGACCGTCCAGGAGGCACGTCATGCAGCACTGGAAACGCACCACCGATCACGCCAACCGGCTGTTTGCCCAAGGCGACTGGGTCGACGCTCGGGAGTATTACCTGCAAGCGCTGGCCCTGGCCCAGGTGCTGCTCGAGCGCTGGCATGACGTTGACGAGGCGGTTGCCGCACTGGTCATCGCCCATCACAACCTGGCCGATCTGCACCTGCGCCTGAACCAACCCCACGAAAGCGCGGATTACCTCTGCGCTGCCCATCAGCGCCTGCTGCAGGCCAGCCACGAGCCACGACTGCCGCAGCCGCTACGCGAGGCGGCACTGCGCCACAGCGCACGTACCTACACCGAGCTGCTCAATTTCATTGCCGAGTACGGCCAGTACCCGCGCACCGCGCGCTTGCTCAACCGCCAGGCTGGCGCGGCGAGCGAGCTGATTGCTGCGCCGGAAGTTGCACCTCACTCACATAATTACGGAATCCACTGACATGCCGCATACCTTGCCTGCACTGCCGTACGCCTACGATGCGCTGGAACCGCACATCGACGCCCAGACCATGGAAATCCACCACAGCAAGCATCACCAGACCTACATCAACAACCTCAACGCGGCCATCGAGGGCACCGAGTGGGCTGAGTGGCCGGTGGAAAAACTGGTTAGCGCGGTCAAGCAATTGCCTGAAAAGTTGCAGGCAGCGGTGATCAACCAGGGCGGTGGCCACGCCAACCACAGCTTGTTCTGGACTGTTATGGCGCCCAATGGCGGCGGCGTGCCGCAAGGCGAGGTGGCCAAGGCCATCGAGCAGCAATTAGGTGGCTTTGATGCTTTCAAGGAGGCTTTCACCAAGGCTGCGCTGAGCCGCTTCGGCAGTGGCTGGGCCTGGCTCAGCGTGAACCCGACCAAGCAACTGGTGGTCGAGAGCAGCGGCAACCAGGACAGCCCGCTGATGCACGGCAACACGCCGATCCTCGGTCTGGACGTGTGGGAGCACGCCTACTACCTGAAGTACCAGAACCGCCGGCCTGAATACATTGGCGCGTTCTACAACGTGGTCGATTGGGCCGAAGTGGAACGCCGCTATCAGCAAGCCTTGAAGTGAGCCTAACCGGTATGCGCTCGCAGGTGATGTCTGTCAGCAGTGTGCGCCTGTTTCGTCTGGCGCTGGGGACTGTGCTGTTGCTGGTCGGGACTGCGCTGCTAGTGGCGCGCGGGATCGATTGGCTGGGCCTGGAGCCGCGCATGCTGCGGGCTCTGGAGGGCGGTGCACTGTGCGCTCTGGGTACTGCGCTGGGCGCGGTGCCGGTGTTAGTGATCCGCAATATGCCGGTGGCGGTGGCTGACACCTTGCTCGGCTTCGGCGCTGGAGTGATGCTGGCAGCGACTGCGTTCTCGCTGATCATGCCGGGCCTGGCCGCTGCACAGGCGATCGGTTTCAGCCCATGGGGCGCCGGTGGGCTGATCAGTTTTGGCCTGCTGTTCGGCGCGCTTTGCCTGTTTCTGGTCGACCTCAAGGTCTCGGGTGCTTCACCCGAAGCCTTGGTCGGTAACGGCAATCAGCCGGTTATCGCGGCGCGGATCTGGTTGTTCGTGATTGCCATCATTGCCCATAACATCCCTGAAGGGATGGCCATTGGCGTATCGGCCGGTGGCGGCATGCCGGACGCCGACAGCCTGGCCATGGGCATCGCCCTGCAGGATGTGCCGGAAGGTCTGGTGATCGCTTTGGTGCTGGCCGGGGCGGGGATGTCGCGCCTCAAGGCTTTCTTGATCGGCGCGGCCTCGGGCCTGGTCGAGCCGCTGGCAGCAGTGATCTGCGCGTGGCTAGTGAATGTTGCCGAACTGCTGTTACCGTTGGGCCTGGCCTGCGCGGCGGGAGCGATGTTGCTGGTGGTGACGCAGGAGATCATTCCGGAATCACGCAGCAACGGCAACTATCGCCTGGCAAGCCTGGGGCTGTGCGTGGGCTTCTGCCTGATGATGGTGATGGACACGGCCATGTCGTGACCGTTTGCTGGTCCAGCGCTGCGGCAGCGCTGGGCCTGGCAGCGGCGGGGCGTTATTCGCCTTCGTCGAAGTAGTTGTTGATCAAATCCACCACGGCCTGGAGTGCCTCGTCTTCCTGCTCGCCCTCGGTGAACAGGTGCACCTGAGTGCCCTTGCCCGCTGCGAGCATCATCACCGCCATGATGCTTTTGCCATCGACCAGCTTGTCTGGCGCCCGGCCGACCCTCACCTGGCAAGGAAAGCGCCCGGCCACGCCGACGAACTTGGCGGCCGCTCGGGCGTGCAGGCCCAGCTTGTTGATGATGGTGATTTCGCGGGCGGGCATGTTCGGGTAAATCCTGTGGGCTAGAGGTCGCGGTGGCGGACCTGGACGTTTTTCAAGGATTGCTGCAGAACCTGGCCGAGGCGCTCGGTCAGGTACACCGAGCGATGGTGGCCGCCGGTGCAGCCGATGGCGATGGTGACATAGGCACGGTTGCTGGCGGCGAAGCGCGGCAGCCATTTGAGCAGATAGCTGGAGATGTCCTGGAACATCTCTTCGACATCCGGCTGCGCAGCCAGGTAATCGATGACTGGCTGATCCAGCCCTGAGTGCTCGCGGATTTCCGGCTTCCAGTACGGATTGGGCAGGCAGCGCACGTCGAACACCAGGTCGGCGTCTACCGGCATGCCCCGCTTGAAGCCAAACGACTCAACTAAAAACGCCGTACCCGGCTCGGGTTGGTTGAGCAGGCGCAGCTTGATCGAATCGCGAAGCTGGTAAAGGTTGAGGTTGGTGGTATCGATCTTCAGGTCGGCAAGGTCGGCAATCGGCCCGAGCATATCGCTCTCGACCCGAATGGCTTCGGCCAGCGAGCGATTGGCGTTGGTCAGTGGGTGACGCCGGCGCGTTTCGGAGAAGCGCTTGAGCAGGGTGTCTTCGTCAGCGTCCAGGTACAGCACATCGCACTGGATGTGCCGTGCGCGGGCATCCTCGAGCAGCTCGGGGAAGCGTGACAGATGGCCTGGCAGGTTGCGCGCATCAATCGAGACGGCAACCTTGGGCTGCATCAGCTCGGTATTGATCAACGCGTTTTCAGCCAGCTGCGGCAGCAACCCGGCGGGCAGGTTGTCGATGCAGTAGAAGCCATTGTCTTCCAGCACGGCAAGTGCAGTGCTCTTGCCGGAGCCAGAGCGGCCGCTGACGATGATCAGGCGCATGCTCAGCTCCCGTTTTGCACGTCCAGGACGACCTGGTACAAGGCCTTGTTGTCTCTCGCAGCGCGCAGACGCTTACGCACATCTTCGCGATCGAGCATGCTGGCAATCTGGCGCAACAGCTCAAGGTGAGCATCGGTGGCAGCTTCGGGCACCAGCAGGACGAACAGCAGGTCCACGGGGGCGCCATCGATGGCGTCGAAATCGATTGGATGATCCAGGTGGAGCAGGGCGCTGACCGGATTGGCGCAGCCCTTGAGGCGGCAGTGCGGGATGGCGATGCCATTGCCGAACCCGGTGGAGCCCAGTTTTTCGCGGGCGATCAGCTTCTCGAAGACTTCTTGCTGGTCGAGCTCGCTGACTTCGCTGGCTACGACCTTGGCGATTTCTTCGAGGGCGCGTTTCTTACTGCTGACGCCCGGCACGTTCACCAGGGAACGGCCAGGGGTCAGGATGGTTTCAAGTCGGATCATGGATGAGGGGGATCAGCGAGCAGCTGCACCTTGCAGGAGACTTTGCTGTTTTTCCTTGTGTTTTTTCAGTTGGCGGTCGAGCTTGTCAGCCAAATTGTCGATGGCTGCATACATGTCTAGATCTTCGGCATTGGCAACCACTTCGCCGCCCGGAATCTGCAGAGTCGCTTCGATCTTCTGCTGCAGTTTCTCGACTTTCATGATCACTGTAACGTTGGTGATCTTGTCAAAGTGCCCTGCGAGTCTCTTCAGCTTCTGCTCGACGTAGTCGCGCAGTGGTGGGGTTACTTCTACATGGTGTCCACTGATGTTGACTTGCATACAGCTTCTCCTTTGTTGCCCGTGCATAAAGAGGCAGGTCTTGCACCTGCCACAAAAACGCTGTGGCACATCCCGGGGCTACATCAGTCGCTTGCGTTCACTCGACGGTGCTATGCCGAGCGACTCGCGGTACTTGGCGACGGTGCGACGGGCTACCTGGATGCCTTGTGCCTCCAGTAAACCAGCGATCTTGCTGTCACTCAATGGCTTTTTCTGATTTTCCGCTGCAACCAGTTTCTTGATGATCGCGCGGATCGCCGTGGACGAGCATTCACCGCCTTCGGAGGTGCTGACGTGGCTCGAGAAAAAGTATTTCAACTCAAAGATGCCACGCGGAGTGTGCATGTACTTCTGGGTGGTGACGCGGGAGATGGTCGACTCATGCATGCCCACTGCTTCGGCGATGTCATGCAGCACCAACGGTTTCATCGCCTCGTCGCCGTACTCGAGAAAATCGCGCTGGTGCTCGACGATCTGCGTGGCGACCTTCATCAAGGTCTCGTTGCGGCTCTGCAGGCTCTTGATGAACCAGCGCGCTTCCTGCAACTGGTTGCGCATGAAGGTGTTGTCGGCGCTGGTATCGGCGCGGCGGACAAAGCCTGCATATTGCGGGTTGACCCGCAGGCGCGGCATGGCTTCCTGGTTCAGCTCGACCAGCCAGCGGTCGGTGTCCTTGCGCACGATCACGTCAGGTACCACGTACTCCGGCTCGCTCGACTCGATCTGCGAACCAGGCCGCGGATTGAGGCTCTGCACCAGCTCGATGACCTGCCGCAGCTCGTCTTCCTTGAGCTTCATACGGCGCATCAGCTGGCTGTAGTCGCGGCTGCCGAGCATATCGATGAAGTCGCTGACCAGGCGCTTGGCCTCGGTCAACCAAGGCGTATTGGCCGGCAACTGACGCAGCTGCAGCAGCAGGCACTCGCCCAGGTTGCGTGCGGCAACGCCGGCGGGTTCGAACTGTTGAATACGGTGCAGCACGGCCTCGACTTCATCGAGCTCTATGTCGAGCTCCGGGTCAAAGCCTGCGCAGATTTCTTCGAGGGTGTCTTCCAGATAGCCTTGCTGGTTGATGCTGTCGATCAGCGTTACTGCAATCAGGCGATCGGTATCGGACATCGGCGCCAGGTTCAGTTGCCACAGCAAGTGGCTTTGCAGGCTCTCGCCAGCAGAGGTGCGGGTGGTGAAGTCCCACTCGTCATCGTCGTTGCTGGGCAGGCTGCTGGCGCTGGTCTGGTAGACATCTTCCCAGGCGGTGTCGACCGGTAGTTCGTTGGGAATGCGCTCGTTCCAGTCGCCTTCCTCAAGGTTCTGACTGGCGGCGCTGCCTTCCTGCAGGCTGCCATCCTGAAAACCGCTGTCCTGGAAGCTGTTCTCCAGGTTTTCGGCGCTTGGCTTGCTTTCGGCACTGTCGGCCAGCGGGTCGCTGTTGTCGAAGTCTTCGCCGTCTTCCTGGCGTTCGAGCATCGGGTTGGATTCCAGCGCTTCCTGAATTTCCTGTTGGAGGTCCAGGGTCGAGAGCTGAAGCAGACGAATGGCCTGTTGCAACTGCGGGGTCATCGTCAGTTGCTGGCCCATTTTTAGGACGAGCGATGGTTTCATAGCTTGGGCTTAATACCTTGTCCGCCGGCGCATCTGCGCCATCCACTACACGAAGGGCGCCGCGGCGCCAATTTCAAGCAAGTTATATGCCTTAATTTGTAGCGTTTGCCTAGAGCACTGTAACACTTAAGCTGTTTTAGCTTGCTGCTGCCAGTGCCCAGGCAAGGGCCTCAGAGCCGGAACTCGTGGCCCAGGTAGACTTCCTTGACCAGATCGTTGGCCAGAATGGTCTCGGCATCGCCTTCGGCGATCAGTTGACCATCGTTGACGATGTAGGCTGTCTCACAGATATCCAGCGTCTCGCGGACGTTGTGGTCGGTGATCAACACACCGATACCTTTGGCCTTGAGGTGATGAATGATCTGCTTGATGTCACCTACCGAGATCGGGTCGACGCCAGCGAACGGTTCATCCAGCAGAATGAACTTGGGTGCGGTGGCCAGGGCGCGGGCAATCTCGACACGGCGGCGTTCGCCACCGGAAAGGCTCATGCCGAGGTTGTCGCGGATGTGGCTGATATGGAATTCCTGCAGCAGGCTTTCCAGCTCCTTGCGACGGCCGTCACGGTCGAGTTCCTTGCGCGTTTCGAGGATCGCCATGATGTTGTCGGCAACCGACAGCTTGCGGAAAATCGACGCTTCCTGCGGCAGGTAGCCAATCCCGGCACGGGCGCGGCCGTGCATGGGTTGGTGGCTGACGTCATTGTTGTCGATCAGCACGCGGCCCTGATCGGCCTGAACCAGGCCGACGATCATGTAGAAGCAGGTGGTCTTGCCGGCACCGTTGGGGCCGAGCAAGCCGACGATCTGGCCGCTGTCGATCGACAGGCTGACGTCGCGAACCACCTGGCGGCCCTTGTAGCTCTTGGCCAGATGCTGGGCTTTGAGAGTCGCCATTTACTCGGCCTTCTTCTTCGGCTGGATCACCATGTCGATGCGCGGACGCTTGGTCGTGGCAGCGCCACCGGCATTGCCTGCGGTTGCGACCTGCGACTTGGTGTTGTAGACGATCTTCTCGCCTTCGGTGGTGTTGCTTTCATTCTCGACCTTGGCGCGGTCGGTCAGAATCACCGTGTCTTTTTGCGCCTGGTATTGAATCGTCACGGCCCAGCCTTTCATCTTGTCGGGCTTGGCGGCATCCTGCTGTTGCTCGAAGTAGGCCAGGTTGCCCACCGAAGTCACCACGTCGATGTCGCCATTGGCGGCACGGGTCATGGTCACGGTGTTGCCTTTGATCATCATCGAACCTTGGGTGATGATCACGTCGCCGCGGTAGGTAGCTACGCCTTGTTTGTCATCCAGGTGAGCGTCGTCGGCCTGGATACGAATTGGCTGGTCACGATCGTTCGGCAGGGCCAAGGCGCTCGCGCTTCCCAGTGCTGCGCTCAGGCTGAGCAAAAAAGGGAGGGTTTTAACGAGCCTCATACTGTCCTCTTACGTTGGACAGCAGGTCCATCCTGCCGTCTTTCAAATACGCTTTCATGCCAACGCCGGTGGTGGTGCCGCCGGCGCCGTCGATTCTAACGGCTTGCTCGGTCTGCGCATATTGCTTCTGCGGGAACACCGTCATGCGCGTGCTGGTAATGATGGTTTCGCGTTGTTTTTCGTCGGTGCGAGCAACCCGTACCTTGTCGATCAGCTCGACCTCGGTGCCATCCGGGTTGACCTCGGCACGCACGCTCTGGACATGCCAGGGATACGCGGTGCCGCGATACATGTGCAGGTCTGGCGTGGTCAGCAGTGTGACTTCGCTGGCCTTGAGGTGCTCGACCTTGTCGGCGGTCATTTCATATTGCATCTTGCCGTCAGGCAAGAACTGCACGCTGTGGGCATTGATCGCATAGTAGTCGATGGCGCTTTCGTCGGCCTGGGCCTGTGGCTTGTCGAGGAAGCTCTCGGGGCTGACGTTCCAGTAGCCGACCGCTACCAGCAGGGCAGCGATCAGCCCCAGCAGCGCGATGTTTTTAGCTTTTTTGCTGAACATGTGCGGCCTTACAGGTAGTTGGCGTTGGCAGCGTCCAGGGTACCCTGGGCCTGCATGATCAGTTCACAGAACTCGCGGGCAGCACCTTCGCCGCCGCGGGCCTGGGTTACCCCGTGGGCGTTCTGGCGGACGAACACGGCAGCGTTGGCTACGGCCATGCCCAGGCCGACCCGGCGAATCACTGGCAGGTCGGGCAGGTCGTCGCCCAGGTAGGCGACCTGCTCATAGCTTAGGCCCAGTTCAGCGAGCAGGCCGTCCAGAACCACCAGTTTATCCTCGCGGCCCTGAAACAGGTGCGGGATGCCGAGGTTCTTCGCCCGACGCTCGACCACCGGGGTCTTGCGCCCGCTGATGATTGCCGTGGTCACACCCGAGGCCATGAGCATCTTGATGCCCTGGCCGTCGAGGGTGTTGAAGGTCTTGAATTCGCTGCCGTCTTCAAGGAAGTACAGGCGGCCGTCGGTGAGCACACCGTCGACGTCGAAAACGGCCAGCTTGATGGCTTTGCCGCGTTGCAGGATGTCTTCGCTCATGGCATCTCCGTTCATCACATGACTCCGGCGCGGAGCAGGTCGTGCATGTTCAGCGCGCCGGTCGGGCGATCGTGCTGATCGACCACGACGAGGGCGCCGATCTTGTGGTCTTCCATGATCTTCAAGGCTTCAGCGGCGAGCATCTCGGCGCGGGCAGTCTTGCCGTGCACGGTCATCACCTCATCGATCAGGGTGGTGTGTACATCGATATTGCGGTCCAGGCTGCGGCGCAGGTCGCCGTCAGTGAACACGCCAGCCAGGGTACCGTCGTTTTCCAGCACGACGGTCATGCCCAAACCTTTACGGGACATTTCCAGCAGCGCTTCCTTGAGCAGGGTGCCACGTCGCACCTGCGGCAGCTCGTCGCCCGAGTGCATGACGTTTTCGACCTTGAGCAGCAAACGTCGGCCAAGGGCGCCGCCGGGGTGCGAGAAGGCGAAATCCTCGGCCGAGAAGCCGCGGGCCTCAAGCAGGGCGATCGCGAGGGCGTCGCCGAGCACCAGCGCTGCGGTGGTCGAGGAAGTTGGTGCCAGGTTCAGCGGGCAGGCTTCCTGCGCCACGCGCGCATCGAGGTTGGCCTCGGCCGCTTGCGCCAGCTGTGAATCGGGGTTGCCGGTGAGGCTGATCAGCTGAATGCCAAGGCGCTTGATCAATGGCAGCAGGGTAACGATCTCGGCAGTGCTGCCGGAGTTGGACAGCGCCAGGATCACGTCATCACGGGTGATCATGCCCATGTCACCGTGGCTGGCTTCGGCCGGATGGACAAAAAATGATGGCGTACCGGTACTGGCCAGGGTCGCCGCGATCTTGTTGCCGATATGCCCGGACTTGCCCATGCCAACCACGACCACACGGCCTTTGCTGGCCAGAATCAGTTCGCAGGCCTTGACGAAATTGTCGTCGATACGCGGCAACAGGCCCTCAACAGCCTCGAGTTCCAGGCGCAAAGTGCGCTGGGCAGATTGGATCAGCTCGCTGGATTGGCTCATGTCGAAAAGCAATGCCTGATGAAAAGGCGCCGATTATAGCCGCAATGTGCGAAAGGCTCATCACTGGATTGTCATAAGCCTGCCGCAGCCGCCTGTCATTCGCCTGAATGACGCTGCGATAGCCTTGGGGCGGGCTCGCCTGCGGTGCTATAGTTCGCCGCTGATTCGGCCCGGGTGGGGCGTGTGTGCCTTCACGATGAGGGCAGGCGTCCATTGGACGAGGCTGTATTGCAAGGAGTCTAGATGAGTGTGGATAGCGCCTACGCGGTCGAGTTGAAGGGGGTTACCTTCAAGCGCGGTTCGCGCAGCATTTTCAGTAATGTCGACATCCGCATTCCGCGCGGAAAGGTCACTGGCATCATGGGGCCATCGGGGTGCGGCAAGACCACCCTGTTGCGCCTGATGGGCGCCCAGCTGCGCCCCGCCAGCGGCGAAGTGTGGGTGGCCGGGCAGAATTTGCCGACGCTGTCGCGCAGTGATCTGTTCGATGCACGCAAGCAGATGGGCGTGCTGTTTCAGAGCGGTGCATTGTTCACCGACCTCGACGTGTTCGAGAACGTTGCCTTCCCGCTGCGGGTGCACACCGAGCTGTCGGAAGAGATGATCCGCGACATCGTCCTGATGAAACTGCAGGCCGTTGGCCTGCGCGGCGCCATCGACCTGATGCCCGACGAACTCTCCGGCGGCATGAAGCGGCGGGTGGCGTTGGCGCGGGCAATTGCCCTGGACCCGCAGATTCTCATGTACGACGAGCCATTCGTCGGCCAGGATCCTATCGCGATGGGTGTTCTGGTGCGTTTGATCCGTCTGCTCAACGATGCCCTTGGCATTACCAGTATCGTCGTGTCGCACGACCTGGCGGAAACCGCGAGCATCGCCGACTACATCTACGTAGTGGGTGATGGCCAGGTGCTGGGTCAGGGCACTCCGGACGAGCTGATGGGCTCGGACAATCCGCGCATCCGCCAATTCATGAAGGGCGATCCGGACGGACCGGTACCTTTCCATTTTCCTGCGCCTGACTACCGCGCCGATCTGCTGGGGACGCGTTGATGCGCCGAAGATCCTTACTTGAACGCGTACGCCTGCTCGGTCGCTCAGCCATCGATGTAGTGGCAGTACTGGGTCGTTCGTGCCTGTTCCTGGGCCATGCCCTGGTCGGCCGGGGCGGGCTTGGCGGTGGCTTCCAGCTGCTGGTCAAGCAGCTTTATTCAGTCGGCGTGCTGTCGCTGGCGATCATTGTCGTCTCCGGCATGTTCATCGGCATGGTGCTGGCCCTGCAGGGCTACAGCATCCTCACCAAATACGGCTCCGAGCAAGCGGTCGGGCAGATGGTTGCCCTGACGCTGTTGCGCGAACTCGGCCCGGTCGTCACTGCGCTGCTGTTTGCCGGTCGCGCCGGCTCTGCGCTGACTGCCGAAATCGGCAACATGAAGTCGACCGAGCAGTTATCGAGCCTGGAAATGATCGGCGTCGACCCACTCAAGTACATCGTTGCACCGCGGCTGTGGGCCGGCTTCATTTCGCTGCCGCTGCTGGCGCTGATGTTCAGCGTGGTGGGCATCTGGGGTGGCTCGTGGGTGGCAGTCGACTGGCTGGGTGTCTACGAAGGCTCGTTCTGGGCCAACATGCAGAACAGTGTTTCATTCACCGATGACGTGCTCAACGGCCTGGTCAAAAGCCTGGTGTTTGCCTTCGTCGTGACCTGGATTGCCGTTTTCCAGGGGTATGACTGTGAGCCCACTTCAGAGGGGATCAGCCGTGCCACCACCAAGACCGTGGTCTATGCCTCGTTGGCAGTGCTGGGTCTGGACTTTATTCTGACCGCCTTGATGTTTGGAGATTTCTGATGCAAAACCGCACCCTGGAAATCGGTGTCGGCCTGTTCCTCCTGGCCGGGATCCTGGCGTTGCTGCTGCTAGCCCTGCGTGTCAGCGGGCTGTCGGCCAGCCCGACCAGCGATACCTATAAAGTTTACGCGTACTTCGACAATATCGCCGGTTTGACGGTCAGAGCTAAAGTGACCATGGCCGGTGTGACCATCGGCAAGGTCACGGCCATCGATCTGGATCGCGATTCCTACACCGGTCGGGTCACGCTGCAGCTGGACAAGAACGTCGATAATCTGCCGGTCGACTCCACTGCATCGATCCTGACCGCCGGGTTGCTCGGCGAGAAGTACATCGGTATCAGCGTGGGTGGTGAGGATCAGGTGCTCAAAGATGACAGCACCATCCATGACACCCAGTCTGCCTTGGTACTGGAAGATCTGATTGGCAAGTTCCTGCTCAATACCGTTGGCAAAGAACCGAAAGAAGCCAACCCAGCTAATTAAGGAGTTTCCATGATCTCGATCCTGCGACGCGGTTTGCTGGTCCTGCTGGCGGCTTTCCCCCTGCTGACCACCGCTGCACCTGGGCAAACCGCCCGAGAAGTGATTCAGACCACTACCGATCAGTTGCTCAGCGACCTCAAGGCCAACAAGCAGCAATACAAGGCTGACCCGCAGGCGTTCTACGATGCTCTCAACAGCAACCTCGGCCCGGTGGTCGACGCTGATGGCATCTCCAAGAGCATCATGACCGTCAAGTATTCGCGCAAGGCTACGCCTGCGCAGATGCAGCGGTTCCAGGAGAACTTCAAGCGCAGCTTGATGCAGTTCTATGGCAATGCCTTGCTCGAGTACAACAACCAGGGCATCACCCTCGACCCTGCCAAGGGCGATGAAGGTGATCGCACCAGCGTGGGCATGAAGGTCACTGGTACCAATGGTTCGATTTACCCGGTGCAATACACCATGGTCAAACTGGATGGCGAGTGGAAGGTGCGTAACGTCATCGTCAACGGCATCAACATCGGCAAGCTGTTCCGTGACCAGTTCGCCGACGCCATGTCGCGCAATGGCAATGACCTGGACAAGACCATCGACGGCTGGGCAGGTGAAGTGGCCAAGGCCAAGCAAACCGCCGACAGTTCGCCGGAGAAGGCAGTCAAATGAGTGAAACCAGCGTAAGCATGGCCGAGCCGGGCGTGCTGCGTCTGGCTGGCGTGCTGGACTTTCGCACGGGCCCCGCCCTACGCAAGCAGGGCAAGGCACTGATTGCCGCCTGTGGTGAGCAGCAGGTAATGCTGGACTGCTCGGCGGTAGTCAAGTCGAGCAGTGTCGGCTTGTCGTTACTGCTGGCATTCATGCGTGATGCGCAGGCCGCAGGCAAGTCCTGGGCACTGCGTGGCATGCCTGATGACATGCGTGAAATCGCCGAGGTCTATGACCTCGACGAAGTGTTGGCGGGCTGATTGCCCAGCAAGGTGAAAAGGCCCCTCGGTCAGCGTGCCCATTGATGGGCTTCGCAGGCGAGGGGCTTTTTTGTATGATGGCCGACCCGCGCGCACAGGGCGCCGATTGAGGTTGAGCATGCAGGCCGTAGAAGTTAAGAGCTTCCTTGAAGCGAAATTGCCCGGAACCCGGGTCGAAGTTGAAGGCGAAGGCTGCAACTTCCAGTTGAACGTGATCAGCGACGAGCTGGCGGGGCAGAGCCCGGTAAAGCGTCAACAGGCGATCTATGCTCACCTGAATCCGTGGATTGCCGATGGCAGTATCCACGCGGTAACCATGAAATTTTTCAGCAGCGCAGCCTGGGCTGAGCGCACCTGAGCCAACTTGGCGGCGAGATCCTAATGGACAAACTGATTATTACTGGCGGCCCTCGTCTCGATGGCGAGATCCGCATTTCCGGGGCAAAGAACGCTGCCCTGCCGATCCTTGCAGCAACGCTGCTGTGCGATGGTCCAGTGACCGTCGGCAACCTGCCGCACCTGCACGACATCACCACCATGATCGAGCTGTTCGGGCGCATGGGCATCGAGCCTGTGATCGACGAGAAGCTGGCAGTCGAAATCGATCCGCGTGCAATCAAGACACTGGTTGCGCCGTACGAGCTGGTCAAGACCATGCGCGCCTCGATTCTGGTACTGGGGCCGATGGTTGCCCGCTTCGGCGAGGCTGAAGTTGCCCTGCCTGGCGGTTGCGCGATCGGTTCGCGTCCGGTTGACCTGCACATCCGCGGCCTGGAGGCCATGGGTGCAAAAATTGAAGTCGAAGGCGGCTACATCAAGGCCAAGGCGCCTGAAGGCGGCCTGCGCGGTGCGCACTTCTTCTTCGACACGGTGAGCGTGACCGGCACCGAAAACATCATGATGGCTGCTGCTCTGGCCCGCGGCCGCAGCGTTCTGCAGAACGCCGCACGCGAACCGGAAGTGGTCGACCTGGCCAACTTCCTGATCGCCATGGGCGCCAACGTCCAGGGCGCGGGCACCGACACCATCACCATCGATGGCGTCGAGCGTCTGCACTCGGCCCACTACCGGGTCATGCCTGACCGTATCGAAACCGGCACCTACCTGGTGGCGGCTGCCGTCACTGGCGGTCGGGTCAAGGTCAAGGACACCGATCCGACCATCCTTGAAGCAGTCCTCGAGAAGCTCAAGGAAGCCGGCGCCGATATCACCACCGGCGAAGACTGGATCGAGCTGAACATGCACGGCAAGCGGCCCAAAGCCGTCAACCTGCGCACCGCTCCGTATCCGGCGTTCCCGACCGACATGCAGGCGCAGTTCATCTCGCTCAACGCCATTGCCGAAGGCACTGGTGCAGTGATCGAGACGATCTTCGAAAACCGCTTCATGCATGTTTACGAAATGCACCGCATGGGCGCGCACATCCAGGTCGAAGGCAACACTGCCATCGTTACCGGGGTCAAGACCCTCAAGGGCGCGCCAGTGATGGCCACCGACCTGCGTGCCTCGGCGAGCCTGGTGTTGTCGGCTCTGGTTGCCGAGGGCGACACCCTGATCGATCGCATCTATCACATCGACCGTGGTTACGAGTGCATCGAAGAGAAGCTGCAAATGCTCGGCGCGAAGATCCGCCGCGTACCGGGCTAACCTGCCCAGGCGCATGGACGCGCCAACGAATTCAATGCAGCCGGGCTTTTTTCCCGGCTGCTGTAGCCGCTTAAGGACCGACGTTTGCCATGTTGACCATCGCGCTATCCAAAGGCCGCATTCTCGACGATACCCTGCCGTTGCTGGCCGAAGCCGGTATCGTGCCCACCGAGAACCCGGACAAGAGCCGCAAGCTGATCATCCCCACGACTCAGGATGACGTGCGCCTGCTGATCGTGCGCGCCACCGACGTGCCGACCTATGTCGAGCATGGGGCGGCCGACCTCGGTGTGGCTGGCAAGGACGTGCTCATGGAGTACGGCGGCCAGGGCCTGTATGAGCCGCTGGACCTGCAGATCGCCTGCTGCAAGCTGATGACCGCCGGTGTTGTCGGCGCACCCGAGCCTAAGGGCCGTCTGCGTGTGGCCACCAAGTTCGTCAATGTTGCCAAGCGTTACTATGCCGAACAGGGCCGTCAGGTCGACATCATCAAGCTGTACGGCTCGATGGAGCTGGCGCCGCTGATCAACCTCGCCGACAAGATCATCGACGTGGTCGACACCGGCAATACCCTGCGTGCCAACGGCCTCGAGCCGCAAGAGCTGATCGCCATGGTCAGCTCGCGTCTGGTAGTGAACAAGGCTTCGATGAAGATGCAGCATGCGCGCATCCAGAGCCTGATCGACACCCTGCGCCAAGCGGTCGAGTCGCGACACCGCGGTTGACTCCTGCGCACGACCTTCGCTGTCGTGCCCGTCTATCCGCGCCATAGCCAATTTTCTCAGGTGCCCGCGCGGATCGACTGGTAGCCTAGGGCGCCTGAGCATTCGCTACTATTCGAGGCCCTCGCCATGACCGTGTCCACTGCAATTGCCCGTCTCAACGCCGCTGATCCGGATTTCGCCCGACATCTGGATCATCTGCTGAGCTGGGAGAGTGTGTCCGATGACGCGGTCAACCAGCGCGTGCTCGACATCATCAAAGCCGTCCGTGAGCGCGGTGATGCCGCCTTGGTCGAGTTCACCCAGCGTTTCGATGGCGTGCAGGCGACCTCCATCAACGATCTGATTCTTGACCGTGCCCGGCTGGAGCTTGCGCTTACGCGGATTACCGCGAGCCAGCGTGAAGCCCTGGAAAAAGCCGCCGAGCGCGTGCGCAGCTACCACCAGCGGCAGAAGCAGGATTCCTGGCAGTACACCGAAGCCGACGGCACCGTGCTTGGCCAGAAGGTCACGCCACTGGACCGCGCTGGCTTGTACGTTCCCGGCGGCAAAGCGTCCTATCCGTCGTCGGTGTTGATGAACGCGATTCCGGCCAAGGTTGCCGGTGTTGGCGAAGTGGTCATGGTGGTGCCGACGCCGCGTGGCGAGCTCAACGAGCTGGTGCTCGCGGCGGCCTGCATCGCTGGGGTTGACCGGGTGTTCACGGTCGGCGGCGCTCAGGCCGTGGCTGCGCTTGCCTACGGTACCGAGAGCGTGCCGCAGGTCGACAAGATCGTCGGCCCGGGCAATATCTATGTGGCCACCGCCAAGCGCCATGTGTTCGGTCAGGTCGGCATCGACATGATCGCCGGCCCGTCGGAAATCCTGGTGGTCTGCGACGGCCAGACTGATCCGGACTGGATCGCCATGGACCTGTTCTCCCAGGCCGAGCACGATGAAGATGCCCAAGCCATTCTGGTCAGCCCGGATGCGGAGTTTCTGGATCGGGTGGCGGCCAGTATCGACAAACTGATGCCGACCCTGGAGCGCGCCGAGATCATCGAAAAGTCGATCAATGGCCGTGGTGCACTGATCCACGTGCGCGACATGCAGCAGGCCATCGAAGTGGCCAACCGGATTGCTCCGGAGCACCTTGAACTGTCGGTTGCCGACCCGCAGGCCTGGCTGCCGCAGATCCGCCACGCCGGTGCGATCTTCATGGGCCGCCACACCAGCGAGGCGCTGGGCGATTACTGCGCAGGCCCCAACCACGTCCTGCCAACCTCCGGCACCGCGCGCTTCTCGTCGCCGTTGGGCGTGTATGACTTCCAGAAGCGCTCGTCGATCATCTTCTGTTCCGAGCAGGGCGCTTCCGAGCTCGGCCACACCGCATCGGTGCTGGCCCGTGGCGAATCGCTGACGGCCCACGCCCGCAGCGCCGAATACCGTATCCGCACCACTGCCGAGGGCAACTGAACATGAGTCGATTCTGGAGCCCATTCGTCAAGGACCTGGTGCCTTACGTACCCGGCGAGCAGCCCAAGCTGACCCGCCTGATCAAGCTCAACACCAATGAAAACCCCTATGGCCCGTCGCCCAAGGCGCTGGAGGCCATGCGTGGGGAGCTGAACGACAACCTGCGGCTGTACCCGGACCCTAACAGTGACCGGCTCAAGCAGGCCGTGGCCGAGTATTACGGTGTGAGCAGCGGCCAGGTGTTTGTCGGCAATGGCTCGGACGAGGTGCTTGCGCACATTTTCCATGGCCTGTTCCAGCACGGCGCGCCGCTGCTGTTCCCTGATGTGAGCTACAGCTTCTATCCGGTGTACTGCGGTCTGTACGGCATTGCGTTCGAGCAGATCGCCCTGGACGAGCAGTTCCAGATCCGCGTCGAAGATTATGCCAAGCCCAACGGCGGCATCATCTTCCCCAACCCGAACGCGCCTACGGGCTGCCTGTTGGCGCTGGAGGCGATCGAGCAGTTGCTGCAGGCCAACCCTGACTCGGTGGTGGTGGTAGACGAAGCCTACATCGACTTCGGCGGCCAGACGGCGATCAGCCTGGTCGACCGTTACGACAACCTGCTGGTCACCCAGACCTTGTCCAAGTCGCGCTCGCTGGCCGGCCTGCGGGTAGGCTTGGCGGTGGGCCACCCGGACCTGATCGATGCGCTGGAGCGGATCAAGAACAGCTTCAACTCCTATCCGCTCGACCGCATGGCGATCGTCGGCGCCGCGGTAGCGTTCGAGGACCGCGAGTACTTCAACGAGACCTGTCGCCAGGTCATCGACAGCCGCGAGGCCTTGGTCGCGCAGCTGCAGGCCAAGGGTTTCGAGGTGCTGCCGTCAGCGGCCAACTTCATCTTTGCCCGCCACCCGCAGCACGACGCTGCCGAGCTTGCGGCGCGCCTGCGCGAGCAAGGGGTGATCGTGCGTCACTTCAAACAAGCGCGAGTTGCCCAGTTCCTGCGCATCACCATCGGTACGCCGCAGATGAACCAGGCGCTGGTCGATGCCCTGGGCTGAGTAAGCCAGGCGGCCCGGCCCTCACTTGCGAGGGCCGGCTTTGCTCATCGGACTTGATGACGATCGCCAACAGCAACAGCGTCAGTACCACCAGCCCGATGACGATACCCACGGCTATGTGGTTACGCATTCACGTTCAGCCCTGTAAAAAAGCGCTACAGCCTCCCAAAGCCGCACCGCAGCCGCAACTGACAAAAATGCCAAGTGGCGGCAGGCCAGCTTTCAGTTACAATCCGATAATTCGTAGGATGATTGGTTGAGTTGGCTGCGACATGGGAAATGAACTGATCAAGCGTTCGCTGGTGGAGCTGGCGGTCGAGCAATTGCGCCGGCGGATCGTCGAGGGCAGTTGGAAAGTAGGTGAGCGCCTGCCGACCGAGCCAGAGCTGGCCGCCGAGCTCGGCATCAGCCGCAATACCGTACGCGAGGCCATGCGCGTGCTTGCTTTCAGCGGTCTGGTCGAAGTCCGCCAGGGTGATGGCAGCTACCTGCGTACCGCGCAGGATCCGCTCCACGCGATACAGGCCATGGCCCGCTGCACGCCCGAACAGGCGCGCGAGACCCGCCACATTCTCGAGGCTGAAGCGATTGGTCTGGCAGCCCTGCGACGCACCGAGCAGGACCTGCTGGAGCTGCGCGCAGCCCTTGCCGGCAGCGCCGAGCACTATCACGCCGACCTCGATACCTATGTGCACTGCGATCTGCTGTTCCACCAGCGCCTGGTCGATGCCGCGCACAACCCTGCCTTGAGCGAGCTGTACCGATACTTCTCCGGTGTCGTGGCCGCTGCCCTGGAACGCAACATGAGCGCGCTGCCGCGCTGCCAGGCGGTGTTCGATCTGCACGGAGAGATTCTCGATGCGGTTGAACAACGCGATCCGGAACGGGCCAAGCGTCTGTGCCGGGCCCTTATCGAATCCTGACTGCGAGACCATCATGGCTGACCAACTGACCCGCTCTGCGCCTGTGCGTGAGACCGAACTGGATGAACTGCTGATCGATGCCGAGGCCGATGACGAACAGGTGCAACAGCAGCCGCCAGCCATTCACCGGCCCTGGCTGTTGCTGTTGGGGCTGGTGCTGGTTGCGCTGAACCTGCGGCCGGCCCTGTCGAGCATGGCGCCAGTGCTCGGCCAGGTTGCCGAGAGCCTGGGCTTGAGTGCTGCGCAATCGGGCCTGCTGACGACCTTGCCGGTGCTGTGCCTGGGTTTGTTTGCGCCACTGGCGCCGTTGCTGGCACGCCGCTTCGGCAGTGAGCGGGTGGTATTGGGCATTCTCTTCACGTTGGCCCTGGGGATTGTCCTGCGCAGTACGTTCGGCGCGACCGGAGTATTTCTCGGCAGCCTGCTGGCGGGGGCGAGTATCGGCGTCATTGGCGTGCTCTTGCCCGGTATCGTCAAGCGCGACTTTCCCAAGCATGCCGGGACTTTGACCGGTGTCTACACCATGGCCTTGTGCCTGGGTGCAGCGCTGGCCGCTGGCGCCACCGTTCCTCTGAGCCACGCCTTGGGCGACAGCTGGTCGCTCGGCCTGGGCTTCTGGATGCTGCCGGCGCTGCTGGCGATGCTGGTGTGGTTGCCGCAGGCGAAGCAGCGGCATGCCGGGCACAAGGTCGCTTATCGCGTGCGTGGCCTGTGGCGTGACCCGCTGGCGTGGCAAGTGACGCTGTACATGGGCTTGCAGTCGTCGCTGGCGTATATCGTGTTTGGCTGGCTGCCGTCGATTCTGATCGGCCGTGGCCTGAGCCCCACCGAAGCAGGGCTGGTGTTGTCCGGCTCGGTCATCGTGCAGCTGATCAGCGCGCTGAGTGCGCCGTGGCTGGCGACCCGCGGCAAGGATCAGCGGCTGGCGATTGTGCTGGTCATGCTGGTAACGCTGGTGGGTTTGTTTGGCTGCTTGTACGCGCCGTTGGGCGGGCTGTGGGGCTGGGCGGTGTTGCTTGGGCTGGGGCAGGGCGGCACTTTCGCCCTGGCGCTGACCCTGATCGTGCTGCGCTCCAAAGATGCCCACGTGGCCGCCAATCTGTCGAGCATGGCTCAAGGCGTCGGTTACACCCTGGCGTCGATGGGACCCTTTGCCGTTGGCGTGGTGCATGATCTGACGGGCGGCTGGGCTGCCTTGGGGTGGATCTTTGCCGTGATCGGTGGCGGAGCCATCCTGTTTGGCCTCAAGGCCGGCCGGGCGCTGCATGTACAGGTGACCTGTGAGCGTATCCAAGGCTGAGCAGGGCCTGGCATTCACCTGGCAAATGAGCGTGGCAATCCTTGGCGTGTGGCTTTATCGTGCCGCTGTTGACCCGGACCATGGATGCCACGCATGAGCGACACCTCACACGCCCTGATTACCCGCTTCTACCAGGCGTTCCAGCGCCTGGATGCCGAGGCCATGATCGCCTGTTACAGCGCGGACATCGTCTTCACTGACCCGGTCTTCGGTACTTTGCGCGGTCAGGAGGCGGGCGCCATGTGGCGCATGCTCACCTCGCGCGCGCAAGACTTCAGCCTGACCTTCGATCAAGTGCGTGGCGAGCCAGGCGGCGCCAGCGCGCATTGGGTGGCAACCTATCTGTTCAGCCAGACCGGGCGTACCGTGATCAACAATATCCGCGCACGGTTCGTGATCGAGGACGGTCTGATCACCGAGCACCATGACAACTTCGACCTGTGGCGCTGGTCGCGCCAGGCATTGGGCATGCCTGGTGTGCTGCTGGGTTGGACGCCGCTGCTGCAGAACAAGGTGCGTCAGCAAGCGCGCAAGGGCTTGCAGGCGTTTACCCGAGCGCGTTGAGCTGGTCTAGTCTGCACCAACCGCCTGTTCCTCCGGGGGACTCGGCCTTATCCCACGCTGCGACGATCACCTCGTTCCACGGAAACGACAGCGTTGCGGCGAAGATTTTCTTGGACATGATGAAGCCCCGTTGATGTGGGGCTCATCAAGCTAATGCCGGGCAGGAGCAAAGTCGTGAGTGAACAAGTTCCGCCTCCGGCGGAAAAACCCTGGTACGTATACCTGGTGCGCGCGCTGAATGGCTCGCTGTACTGCGGTATCAGTGATGATCCGCAGCGCCGCTTCAAGGTGCACCAGCAGGGGCGTGGTGCGCGCTATTTCAAGACCAGTCCGGCGCAGGCGCTGGTCTATGTCGAAGCCTGGCCAGACCGCTCCGAGGCTTTGCGTCAGGAGCGGCTGGTGAAGAAGCTGCGCAAGTCGGCCAAGGAAGCCTTGGTCGCGTCCTGGTCTGGTTTTACTCAGCCCGACGCTTGAGCTGATCGATCAGCTGGGTTGGCAGGCCCTTGATGATCAAGGTGCCGGCTTCTTCGTCATACTCCACTTTTGACCCGAGCAAGTGCGCCTCGAAGCTGATCGACAAGCCTTCGGCACGGCCGGTGAAACGGCGGAACTGGTTCAGTGTGCGTTTATCCGCCGGGATCTCTGGCGACAGGCCGTAGTCCTTGTTGCGGATGTGATCGTAGAACGCCTTGGGCCGCTCTTCGTCGATCAGGCTGGAGAGCTCTTCAAGGCCGACCGGCTCGCCCATCTTGGTCTGGCTGGTGGCGTAGTCGACAAGGGTCTGGGTCTTCTCGCGCGCGGACTCTTCCGGCAGGTCTTCGCTCTCGACGAAATCACTGAAGGCCTTGAGCAGCGTGCGCGTTTCGCCGGGACCGTCGACGCCTTCCTGGCAGCCGATGAAGTCGCGGAAATACTCCGAGACCTTCTTGCCGTTCTTGCCCTTGATGAACGAGATGTACTGTTTGGAATTGAGGTTGTTCTTCCACTCCGACAGGTTGATCCGTGCGGCCAGGTGCAACTGCCCCAGGTCCAGGTGGCGCGAGGGCGTTACGTCGAGCTCGGCGTTCACGGCCACGCCGTCACTGTGGTGCAGCAGGGCAATCGCCAGGTACTCGGTCATGCCTTGCTGGTAATGGGCGAACAGCACGTGGCCGCCGGTGGAGAGGTTGGACTCTTCCATCAGCTTTTGCAGGTGCTCGACGGCGGTGCGACTGAAGGCGGTAAAGCCTTGCTCGTCGTTCAGGTACTGCTTGAGCCAGCCACTGAACGGGTAGGCACCGGACTCACCATGGAAGAAACCCCAGGCCTTGCCCTGCTTGGCGTTGTAGTTGTCGTTGAGGTCGGCCAGGAGGTTTTCGATGGCATCCGATGCAGCCAGCTCGTTATCCCGTGCGTGGAGCACGGCGGGGCTGCCATCGGGCTTCTTGTCGATCAGGTGGACGATGCAATGACGGATAGGCATGGAAAATCTCGGCAGTAGCTGGAGCGCGGTTTGCGAGTACTCGCGGGGCGCTGGGCAAAGTGGCTAAGTTTAACCCAGACCACCAGTGATGCAGTGGCCAGAAGTTGGCGCAAATAGCGGTTGCTGGTTTTTTGCTCAATTTTTGCCGATTTATGTGAAAAGCCCCGAATTAGCTGCATTAAATCGGCCTCGACAGCGGATATTTATCCAGTCCTGTGGTACTTTTCGCGGTCTTGCGCTGCATCAATGGCGCATCGCTGGCAGATCACTTGCGTTATGTCGAACCAAACGCCGATTTGTGTATCTACATACGCAATTGGCGCGGCCCGCCGGAATTACCGGGCTGGCCCGATACCGACGTAGCATGCTGCATAACCTCTGAATTTTTTAGGGAAGGAACACCACCATGGCATTGACCAAAGACCAACTGATTGCCGACATCGCCGAAGCAATCGACGCGCCAAAAACCACCGCTCGTAACGCCCTGGAGCAACTTGGCCAGATCGTTGCCGACCAACTGGAAAACGGCGCCGAAATCACTCTGCCAGGCATCGGCAAGCTGAAAGTCTCGGAGCGTCCTGCCCGTACCGGCCGCAACCCTTCGACTGGCGCTGCCATCGAAATCGCTGCCAAGAAAGTCGTCAAGTTCGTACCTGCGAAAGTGCTGACCGACGCCGTCAACAAGTAATTGTCGACGCTTGGATAAACCGCGCCCGGCTTGCCGGGCGCGGTTTTTTTACGCCTGCGATTTGCCCTGGCGCTGCGCATGCCAAGCTTTGCGCGCAGCTGCGTCGTGGAAGCTCCAGGCAACCACGCGGCTCTGTTTCTGCCCTTGGCCCATTGCCAGCGTCTGTACTGCTACGGCGCCAGCCTTTTTCAGTGCGGCTTCGATCACCGGCAGGTTACCCGCCTTGGACACCAGGCTGGTGAACCACAGCACCTGCGGCGCACAGGCGACGCTCTCGCTGATCAGCTGGCTGACGAAGCGGATTTCGCCGCCTTCACACCACAGCTCATTGTTTTGCCCGCCGAAGTTCAACACCGGCAGCTTGCGCTTGGGGTCTTGCTTGCCGAGGTTTTTCCATTTGCGCTGGCTGCCACGGGTAGCCTCGTCGCGCGAGCTGTGGAAGGGTGGGTTGCTCAGCGTCACATCAAAGCGCTCGTCGGGCTGTAGCAGGCCGCTGAAGATGTGCTTGCTGTTGCTTTGCTGGCGCAGGGCAACGGCCTTATGGAGGCCATTGGCCTGCACGATGGCCTTGGCCGAAGCCAGCGCCACAGGGTCGATATCCGAGCCGAGGAAGCTCCAGCGGTAGTCGCTGTGGCCGAGCAGGGGATAGATGCAATTGGCGCCGACGCCGATGTCCAGCGCGCGCACCTGAGGGCCGCGGGGGATTTCACCGCCGTTATCGGCAGCCAGCAGATCGGCGAGGACGTGCAGGTAATCGGCGCGGCCAGGGATCGGCGGGCACAGGTAGTCGGCCGGAATATCCCAGTGCTGGATACCGTACTGAGCCTTGAGCAGGGCACGGTTGAACACGCGCACGGCTTCGGGGTTGGCGAAGTCGATGCTGGGGTTGCCGTAGGGGTTGGTGATAGTGAAACGGGCCAGATCGGGGTGGGCCTTGATCAGGGCGGGAAAGTCGTAGCGGCCCTGGTGACGGTTTCTCGGGTGCAGGGTGGGTTTTTCGGTCATGGTCGGATCCGGTGTTGCAAGCCTTGGGGCTGCTCTGCAGCCCTTTCGCGACACAAGGCCGCTCCTACAGTAACCGCGTCAGTCTAGGTGAACGCGGTCGGTGTAGGAGCGGCCTTGTGTCGCGAAACGAGGGCAAAGCCCTCGCCGCTCAGGTCAGCAATGTCGAGTTACAGCGCTGCAATCCGCGCATGCTGCTCGGTAAAGTTGGCCAGTGCCTGTTCGGCTTCGGCCAGCTTGGCGCGTTCCTTGTCGATCACCGCAGGCGGTGCCTTGTCGACAAAGGCAGCATTCGACAGCTTGCCGCCAACGCGCTGGACTTCGCCCTGCAGACGCTGGATTTCCTTGTTCAGGCGCGCCAGCTCGGCATCCTTGTCGATCAGCCCAGCCATTGGCACCAGCACCTGCAGATCACCCACCAGTGCAGTCGCCGACAGCGGCGCTTCGTCGGCTTCACCGAGCACGGTGAACGATTCGACCTTTGCCAGCTTCTTCAGCAATGGTTCGTTTTCCTGCAGGCGGCGCTGGTCTTCGGCGCCGGCGTTCTTGAGGAACAGCGGCAGCGGTTTGCCCGGGCCGATGTTCATCTCGGCGCGGATGTTGCGCAGGCCGTTCATCAGCTGTTGCAGCCATTCGATATCGCCTTCGGCAACGGTATCGATACGGCTCTCGTTGGCCACCGGCCACGGTTGCAGCATGATCGTCTTGCCGCTGACGCCGGCCAGCGGCGCGATGCGCTGCCAGATCTCTTCGGTGATGAAGGGCATGAACGGATGCGCCAGGCGCAGTGCCACTTCAAGTACCCGCACCAGCGTGCGACGCGTGCCACGGGCGCGCTCGATCGGGGCGTTTTCGTCCCACAGGACCGGCTTGGACAGCTCCAGGTACCAGTCGCAATACTGGTTCCAGATGAACTCGTAGAGCGCCTGGCTGGCCAGGTCGAAGCGGAACTGCTCCAGCTGACGGGTCACTTCGGCTTCGGTGCGCTGCAGCTGCGAGATGATCCAGCGATCAGCCAGCGACAGCTCGTAGGCTTCGCCGTTCTGGCCGCAGTCTTCGCCCTTGTCCAGCACGTAGCGCGCGGCGTTCCAGATCTTGTTGCAGAAGTTGCGATAGCCTTCGACGCGGCCCATGTCGAACTTGATGTCGCGACCGGTCGACGCCAGCGAGCAGAAGGTGAAGCGCAAGGCATCGGTGCCGTAGCTGGCGATGCCTTCCGGGAACTCGGCCTTAGTCTGCTTGGCGATCTTCTCGGCAAGTTTTGGCTGCATCATGCCGCTGGTGCGTTTTTCCAGCAGGGCATCGAGGGTGATACCGTCGACGATGTCCAGCGGGTCAAGCACGTTGCCCTTGGACTTGGACATCTTCTGGCCTTGGCCATCACGCACCAGGCCGTGCACATAGACGGTCTTGAACGGTACCTGCGGGGTGCCGTCCTCGTTCTTCACCAGGTGCATGGTCAGCATGATCATCCGGGCAACCCAGAAGAAGATGATGTCGAAACCGGTGACCAGCACGTCGGTGGAGTGGAATTTCTTCAGGAACTCGGTTTGCTCTGGCCAGCCGAGAGTGGAGAAGGTCCACAGCCCCGAGCTGAACCAGGTATCCAGCACGTCGTCGTCCTGACGCAGTACCACGTCGCTGCCCAGCTGATGCTTGGCGCGGACTTCGGCTTCGTTGCGGCCAACGTAGACCTGGCCGGCTTCGTCGTACCAGGCCGGGATGCGGTGGCCCCACCACAGCTGACGGCTGATGCACCAGTCCTGGATGTCGCGCATCCACGAGAAGTACATGTTTTCGTACTGCTTGGGCACGAACTGGATACGGCCGTCTTCAACGGCAGCAATCGCAGGCTCGGCCAGCGGCTTGGTCGACACGTACCACTGGTCGGTCAGCCACGGCTCGATGATGGTTCCGGAACGATCGCCCTTGGGCACCTTCAGGGCGTGGTCATCGACGCTGACCAGCAAGCCCTGGCCATCCAGGTCGGCAACCATCTGCTTGCGCGCGACAAAGCGGTCGAGGCCGGCGTACTGCGCAGGCAGGCTGGTGTCGAGCTGCTCGTTGAGGCTGCCGTCGAGGTTGAACGCCTGGGCGTTGGCCAGCACCAGCGCATTCTTGTCGAAGATGTTCAGCAGCGGCAGGTTGTGACGCTTGCCGACTTCATAGTCGTTGAAGTCGTGGGCCGGGGTGATCTTCACGCAGCCGGTGCCGAACTCGGGATCGCAGTAGTCGTCGGCGATGATCGGGATAAGACGCCCGACCAGCGGCAGTTTGACGAACTTGCCGATCAGCGCCTGATAGCGCTCGTCGTTCGGGTTGACCGCAACCGCCGCGTCACCCAGCAGGGTTTCCGGGCGAGTGGTGGCGACTACCAGGTAGTCCTTGCCATCAGCGGTGGTGGCGCCATCGGCCAGCGGGTAGCGCAGGTTCCACAGGTGGCCCTTCTCGTCGTGGTTTTCCACTTCAAGGTCGGAGATTGCCGTGTGCAGCTTGGTGTCCCAGTTGACCAGGCGCTTGCCGCGGTAGATCAGGCCGTCTTCATGCAGACGCACGAAGGCTTCCTTGACCGCATCGGACAAGCCGTCATCCATGGTGAAGCGCTCGCGGCTCCAGTCGACCGACGAGCCCAGACGGCGGATCTGCCGGCTGATGTTGCCGCCGGACTGTTCCTTCCATTCCCAGACCTTGTCGAGGAACTGTTCGCGGCCCAGATCGTGGCGGCTCTGGCCTTTGGCCTCGAGCTGACGCTCTACCAGCATCTGCGTGGCGATACCGGCGTGGTCGGTGCCCGGCTGCCACAGGGTGTCGCGACCCTGCATGCGGCGGAAGCGGATCAGGGCATCCATGATCGCGTTGTTGAAACCATGGCCCATGTGCAGGCTGCCGGTCACGTTTGGCGGCGGGATCATGATGGTGTAGGACTCGCCTGCACCTTGTGGGGCGAAGTAGTTCTCGGACTCCCAGGTGTTGTACCAGGAAGTTTCAATGGCGTGCGGCTGGTAGGTCTTATCCATGCGCGGCGGGACCCTTAGGCATTAATTCGGGAAAGCCGAGCAGTATAACGGAGCGGCTGATTGCACGCGACAGGCGCCTGAGTCGATCGCAGCGAGTGCTGCGTGCAGACTTCGCCAGCCGCCGCTACGCGGCACTGCGGGCTGTGCTGTTACTCGGGGCGCTTGAGCAGGCGCTCCATGCGGGCATCGAGGCGGCGCTTGATTTCGGTCTCGATGTGCGGGGTGTAGTCGTTGATGACGTCCTGCATGATCAACTGCGCGGCAGCACGCAGCTCGGCGTCCAGCCGCAGCAAGGTGTCCTGGCGGCGCGCCTGGGCAGCGTCGTCGTCCTCGGCCTCGATTTCGGCCACGGGCGTCGGCGCATGGTTGCCTTGCGGCTCGTCGAGCACCAGCGGGATTTGCTCGACGGTATCGGTCAGCAGCGGCGGTTGCAGGTTGTCGTCGCCCAGCAGCACCCGAATCGACTCGAGATCATCCAGCAGGTGGGCGGAGGTAGGCAGAGAAGAAGGCTTGTCCATCGTCGTTAAAGTCGCTGTAGGCGGTGATTGTGCAGAGCATAGCCCTGTTCCCGGTAGAAACGGAACCGTTCTCGGGCCGCCTCGCGAATCGCTGGCGCCTCGACGACGATTTCCGCTACACGCTGGAAGTTGCCGACAAAGCCTGGCACTTCGCCGCCAAGGTTGATCAGCAGGTCGGCATGGCTGCCGGCATCGTTGCCCAGGCCCAGCACCACCACGGCGTTGGCATCGACCTCGGCCAGGTCGTGGGGCACGAAGGCTTCGCCCTTGAACTGCCACAGGCGTTGGTCGAGCTGAGCGCGCTGGTCGGCATCCTCGCAATGCAGGTACACCCGATGGCCCAGCCGCCAGGCTTTCTCGCACAGCTTGCAGGCAAAATCCAACCGCGCGTCGAGGGCGTCGGTAGGCAGCACATAGAAGTCTACTTGGCTCATGATTCAGTCCGTTGGCGGCAGCCCCTTCGGGCTGCCGCCGTGCCCGGTCAGGCGTTGGCGCGGTCGAGCAGGTACTGGGTCAGCATCGGCACCGGGCGGCCAGTGGCGCCCTTGTCCTTGCCGCCGCTGATCCAGGCGGTGCCGGCGATGTCCAGGTGGGCCCAGTTGTAGGCTTTGGCAAAGCGCGACAGGAAGCAGGCAGCGGTGATGGTGCCGGCCTTTGGCCCGCCGATGTTGGCGATGTCGGCGAACGGGCTGTCGAGCTGCTCCTGATACTCATCGAACAGTGGCAGCTGCCACGCGCGGTCGTCGGCGCGCTTGCCGGCGTCGAGCAGTTGCCCGAGCAGTTCGTCGTTGTTGCCGAGCATGCCGGTGGTGTGGCTGCCTAGAGCGACGATGCAGGCGCCGGTGAGGGTGGCGATGTCGATCACCGCCTGCGGCTTGAAGCGCTCGGCGTAGGTCAGGGCGTCACACAGCACCAGACGGCCTTCGGCGTCGGTGTTGAGGATTTCGACGGTTTGCCCGCTCATGGTGGTGACGATGTCGCCCGGGCGAGTGGCATTGCCGCTCGGCATGTTCTCGGCACAGGCGAGGATGCACACCAGGTTGATCGGCAGCTTCAGTTCAAGCACGGCGCGCAGGGTGCCGAACACGCTGGCGGCGCCGCACATGTCGTACTTCATTTCATCCATGCCGGCGCCAGGCTTGAGGCTGATGCCGCCGGTGTCAAAGGTGATGCCTTTACCGACCAGAACGTAGGGTTTTTCGCTTTTTTTGCCGCCCTGGTACTGCATGACGATCAAGCGTGGCGGCTGCTCGCTGCCCTGGCCGACCGCATAGAAGGCACCCATGCCCAGTTCTTTGATTTTTTTCTCGTCGAACACTTCGACCTTGAGGCCCTTGTGCGTCTTGCCCAGCTCCTTGGCCTGTTCAGCCAGGAACACCGGGTGGCACAGGTTAGGCGGCAGGTTGCCGAGGTCGCGAGTGAAGGCCATGCCGCTGGCAATCGCGGTAGCGTGCTGCACGGCGCGTTCGACTTCGGCCAAGCCAGCCTTGTCGGCCAGCAGGGTAATTTTCTTCAGGGCGCGCGGCTCGGCTTTCTGGCTCTTGAAGCGGTCGAACACGTACTCGCCATCGAGCAGGCTTTCAGCCAGCAGACGGTATTTGCCGTAATGACCTTCGCGGCCAGTGATGGCGATATCGTCCAGCGCCAGTACGGCATCGCTGCCACCGAGGTTTTTCAGCACGCCGGCGACAGCGCTGGCCAGCTTGCGCCAGCTGCGGTCGCCAAGGTCATCCTTGCCGCTGCCGACCAGCAGCACGCGCTCGGCCTTCAAGCCGGCCAGACCGTGCAGAAGCAGGGTCTGGCCCGACTTGCCGGCCAGGTCGCCGCGCTTGAGCACGGCGCTGATGGCGCCGTTGCTGGCTTCGTCGACAGCCTTGGCGATTTCACCGAGCTTGCGCCCTTCGCCAACGGCCAGTACCAAAGTGGCGGTTTTCACCGATGCAGCAGCTACGCTCTTTACAACCAGTTCCATGTACGGGTCCCCGAATGGTCAGTCAGATAGCGCATGGGCTTTTGTCAGCCCTGGATACGCTCGATGCGAGCCTGGCCGCGTACTCGCGTGCCAGCAGGAAAGCTGCCAGTTTGAGCCTCGCGCAAGCGTGCTGACAACCCCGATGTCTGCGCTGATGCGTAGCCAAGTGACAGGCGAGGGCAATCACAGGATAATGCGCGCACTTTACATGGAGGTTCGCCCCTGGCGAACCGGCATTGGTCTTGGCTGTCTGAAGCCATTGTTTGGCGTCCGCCCCTGACAACCCAGGAGTGTCTGGTTTGATCGTCTTTCGTTATTTGTCCCGCGAGGTCCTGCTGACCTTGAGTGCCGTCAGCGCTGTGCTGCTGGTGATCATCATGAGCGGGCGTTTCATCAAATACCTGGCGCAGGCCGCACAGGGGGTTCTTGACCCGAGCGTGCTGTTCCTGATCATGGGCTTCCGGCTGCCGGGTTTCCTGCAGTTGATCCTGCCATTGGGGCTGTTTTTGGGTATCTTGCTGGCTTATGGCCGGCTGTACCTGGAAAGCGAAATGACCGTGCTGTCTGCCACCGGCATGAGCCAGCAGCGTCTGCTCGCCATGACCTTGGCACCGGCTGCGCTGGTGGCACTACTGGTGGCCTGGCTGAGCCTGAGCCTGGCCCCGCAGGGCGTCGCGCAGGTGCAGCAGATCATCTCTCAGCAGGATGCGCTGACCGAGTTCGATACCTTGGTGCCTGGGCGTTTCCAGACCTTGCGTGACGGCTCGCGGGTGACCTACACCGAGCAACTGTCGGACGACCGCGTCAACCTCAGTGGCGTGTTCATCTCCGAGAAGCGCTTCAATCAGGACAAGACCAAGGACCGCGCGCCTTCGGTGCTGGTGGCTGAAAAGGGCCACCAGGAAGTACAGGCCGACGGCAACCGCTACCTGGTGCTGGAAAACGGCTATCGCTACGACGGTAACCCCGGCCAGGCCGATTACCGCGCGATCAAGTACGACACCTATGGCGTATTGCTGCCCAAGCCTGAGGTCAGCGAAGAAGTCACCGAGCGTGAAGCCATCCCGACTTCCGAGCTGTTCGGCCAGACGGGCCTGCGTGAGCGCGCCGAGCTGCAGTGGCGCTTGTCGCTGCCGCTGCTGGTATTCATCGTGACCCTGATGGCGGTGCCGCTGTCGCGGGTCAACCCACGCCAAGGGCGCTTCCTCAAACTGTTGCCGGCGATTCTTCTCTACATGGCTTACCTGACAATGCTGATTTCCGTACGCGGCGCCCTCGAGAAGGGCAAGCTGCCAATGGCCCTGGGCATGTGGTGGGTGCACGGGTTGTTCCTGCTCATCGGCCTGGGCCTGATGTACTGGGAACCGATGCGTCTGAAACAGGCTGCACGGCGCGCGGAGGTGACCCGTGGCCAAGCTTGATCGTTATATCGGCATGAGCGTGCTGGTGGCCATTCTGGCGGTCCTCGGCATCATTCTCGGGCTGGCTTCGCTGTTTGCCTTCATCGATGAGATGGGTGACCTGAGCGACACCTACAGCGTGCTCGACGCCAGTTACTTCGTGTTACTGACCGCGCCGCGGCGGCTATACGAGATGCTGCCGATGGCGGCCTTGATCGGCTGCCTGATCGGTCTTGGCAGCCTGGCCAGCAGCAGCGAGCTGACCATCATGCGTGCGGCGGGCGTGTCCATCGGGCGCATCGTCTGGGCAGTGATGAAACCGATGCTGGTACTGATGCTGGTTGGTCTGTTGATCGGCGAATACATTGCGCCGGTGACGGAGAACAAGGGTCAGGCCGAGCGGTCGCTTGCTCAGGGTGGGGGTGAGGCGCAGAGCTCCAAGCGCGGTATGTGGCACCGGCAGGGTGATGAGTATGTGCACATCAACTCGGTGCAGCCCAATGGCTTGTTGTTGGGTGTGACCCGTTATCGCTTTGATGCCGAGCGCAAGATCATCACCTCGAGCTTTGCTCGTCGTGCTACCTACAGCACTGATCATTGGCAGCTGAATGACGTCACTACTACGCACTTCCGCGGGGATCACACTGAGGTGATCAAGGCGCCGGAAGAGCGTTGGGATGTGTCGGTTACGCCTGAGCTGCTCAATACCGTGGTGTTGGCGCCTGAGTCGCTGTCGATTACCGGGTTGTGGGATTACATCCATTACCTGGCCGATCAGGGGCTGAACAATGCGCGTTACTGGTTGGCGTTCTGGGGCAAGGTGTTGCAACCGGTGGTGACGGCGGCGCTGGTGTTGATGGCGATCTCGTTTATCTTTGGGCCGTTGCGGTCGGTGACCTTGGGGCAACGGGTGTTTACCGGTGTGCTGGTTGGGTTTACCTTCAAGATTGCTCAGGATTTGCTGGGGCCTTCTAGTCAGGTGTTTGGCTTCCCGCCGTTGTTGGCGGTGCTGTTGCCGGCGGGGATCTGTGCGTTGGCTGGGGTTTGGTTGTTGCGTAGGGCGGGGTGACCGGAGGCGGTCCGGGCTATATTTGGGCTGTTCGCGCTCAATGGGAGCTTATCCGGAGTTTTTGGTGGCTGATCGGGCCCCTTTCGCCTTTACGGCGAGTTACTTTTTTGGCAAACGCCCCAAAAAAGTAACCCAAAAAGGGCTTGGCTCCACATCCGGCCCCTTCGCTGCGCTGCGGGGTTCCCTCGCTCCGGTCCTGCTCCCGGGAGGACCGCGCTGTACGGCCCATCCTGGGCCGCAGCGCTTGCCGGCCATCCATGGCCGGCACCTCCCTCCGCAATACCTGCGCTCGGCCTCCTGAGTCGCCGGTAGATCAAGATCAAGATCACGCCTCGCTGCGCTGGCGCAGATCAAGAGCGGGCGCCGCTTCGCGGGTGAATCCGCGAACACTGGCGCAGCCAGTGCCTCAAACTCTTCAATACTGCACGAAAACTACTTCTTCTGCTTCGGCACCCGCACCAACTCCGTCTGCGAATAGATGTCATGCCAGCCGCGTTTGCGTTTGTCGAACAATGCCCAGACAAAGCCCAGACCCAGGCATAGCCACGACGCAATCGACACGACAAAACGCAACAGCGCCTGCCACAGGCTGATGGCGCTGCCGTCGGGGTTCTGTACGCGTACGCCCCATACTTGCATGCCCAGGGTCTGGCCGCCGTGGGTCCAGAATTTGGCGAAGAAACCGAACAGCGCGAACAGCAGCACCGTCGACAGCAGCGGGTCGCCATCCAGCGCGCCGGCGTCGGTGAGGGTGCGCATGCGGTCCTGGCCAATGATCGACATCTGGATCAGCTTGTACGCCCCGGCGGTGACGATCAGCAGTGCCGTGCACAGCAGGAAGTCGTAGAACATCGCCGCCAGTCGGCGCCCGAGGCCGGCGGGTGGGAACTCGCCTTGGGGGTGCAGGGTGTGCTTGGGCATGCAGGAAACTCGTCAGGCCAAAAGCGCATTCTATGAAATTGCAGGCGTAAAAAAGCCCCCGCAGGTCAATGCGGGGGCTTTTTTATATCAGTTGTCAGGCGATTACTTGCACTTCATCAGCTTGCAGGCCTTTTTGCCCCTGAGTTGCCACGAAGCTGACCTTCTGGCCTTCTTTCAAGGTCTTGAAGCCGTCGCCCTGGATTGCGCGAAAGTGCACGAACAAGTCCGCGCCGCTTTCCGGGGTGATGAAGCCGTAGCCTTTTTCATCGTTGAACCATTTGACGGTACCGTTCTGACGCTGAGCCATTGTCTTGTTTCCCATGAATCTTCTAGAGGGTGATAACCGCGCACTGCTGTTGCAGGCAGTCGGCAAAATTACGCTGTAGTGCAGGAAACCAAGCGTCGTCGAACGGGTTGTAGCGGACCGCGGCTACTGGCCCAAGTCACGATCAATTGCGACCCATGCAAACACAGTGGGCTGAATGTACGCCAACTTTTGCGACCATGACAAGCCCTCGCATAGCACCCACCAAGAGGATCTCAGGCGCACTGTTCAATAGTGCTCCAGATACCATGGCGCCTGGGCTGGCGCCATTTTCAAAAGGTTATCGAACAGGTTCGAAATCGAATAAGCAGGCCGGCTTAGCCGCGGTAGTAACGTGGCGCAACGAAAGGCATCTTGCTGACTTTCAACGGCACGTTCTTACCCCGCACTACCGCACTCAGGGGAGTGTCGAGTGCGGTGTGGGCGAGATCGACGTAGCCCATCGCAAGCGGTGCTCCCAGGGTCGGACCGAAGCCGCCGCTGCAGACCTTGCCGACTACCTTGCCTGAGGCATCGACAATCTCGGCGCCCTCACGCACCGGCGTCCGTTCCTGCGGCAGCAAACCGACCCGTCTACGCGCCACCCCCTGGTGCTGCTGGGCGAAGATCTGCTCGGCACCGGGGAAGCCACCGGCACGTTCGCCGTCGGCGCGGCGTACCTTGGATATGGCCCAGAGCAGGCTGGCCTCGATCGGTGTGGTCGCGCTGTCCATGTCATGCCCATACAAGCACAGGCCGGCTTCCAGGCGCAGCGAGTCCCGCGCGCCAAGGCCGATGGCCTGCACTTCAGGCTCTTGCAGCAGGCGCCGGGCCAGCAGCTCTGCACCTTCGGCCGGTACCGAAATCTCGTAACCATCTTCGCCGGTGTAACCCGAGCGGCTGACGTAGCAGTCCAGACCGAGCAACTTGACTGCACGGAACTGCATGAAGGTCATGCTCGCCACCTCTGGCGCCAGGCGCGCCAGCACCGTTGCTGCGGCCGGGCCTTGCAGGGCCAAGAGCGCACGCTCGGTAAACAGCGGCTGGATCTCGCACTGGCCTTCGAGGTGTTGGCGCAGGTGCGCCAGGTCCTGCTCCTTGCAGGCAGCATTGACCACCAGCAGCAACTCATCGTTGCCCAGGTTGGCCACCATCAAGTCATCCAGAATGCCGCCAGCGTCGTTGGTGAACATCGCATAACGCTGCATGCCGACTGGTAGGTCGATGATGTCGACCGGTACCAGGGTTTCCAGCGCCTGCGCCGCAGCGCTACCGCTGAGGCGGATCTGGCCCATGTGCGAGACGTCGAACAAACCGGCCTGGGCGCGGGTGTGCTGGTGTTCCTTGAGCACGCCGAGCGGGTACTGCACCGGCATGTCATAACCGGCGAACGGCACCATGCGCGCGCCCAGTTCCAGGTGCAGCGCGTGCAGCGGGGTCTTGTGCAGCTGTACTTCGGACATCGGTGACTCCTTGAGAGTGGTTCAGATCAACATTCGATGATGTTGACGGCCAGACCGCCGCGGGCGGTCTCCTTGTATTTGCTTTTCATGTCGGCGCCGGTCTGGCGCATGGTGCGGATCACCTTGTCGAGCGAGACGAAGTGCTGGCCATCGCCGCGCAAGGCCATGCGCACGGCATTGATCGCCTTGACCGAGCCCATCGCGTTGCGCTCGATGCACGGCACCTGGACCAGCCCGCCAATCGGGTCGCAGGTCAGCCCGAGGTTGTGCTCCATGCCGATTTCGGCGGCGTTCTCGACTTGCTGGGCAGTGCCGCCCATGACCTCGCACAGCGCCCCGGCAGCCATCGAACAGGCTACGCCGACCTCGCCCTGACAGCCGACTTCGGCGCCGGAAATCGACGCGTTTTCCTTGTACAGAATGCCGATCGCTGCGGCGGTCAGCAGGAACCGCACCACGCCGTCCTCGTTGGCACCGGGCACAAAGCGCATGTAGTAGTGCAGCACGGCCGGGATGATCCCGGCGGCACCGTTGGTGGGCGCTGTGACCACGCGCCCGCCGTTGGCGTTTTCTTCGTTGACCGCCAGTGCATACAGGTTGACCCAGTCGAGCACTGACAAGGCATCGCGCAGGCTGGCTTCCGGGTGCTGGCTGAGCTGACGGTACAGCGCCGCCGCACGGCGTTTGACCTTGAGTCCTCCAGGCAGGATGCCTTCGTGCTGGCAGCCGGCAGTGACGCAGTCCTGCATGACCTGCCAGATCCGCAGCAGGCCGTCCCGGGTTTCCTGTTCCGGTCGCCAGGCCGCTTCGTTGGCCAGCATCACCTGGCTGAACGAAAGCTGCTGCGCGCTGCAATGGGCGAGCAACTGTTTGCCGGTGGTAAACGGGTAGGCCAGGACGGTGCGGTCTTCGACGATGCGGTCGTGCCCGGCCGCTTCTTCATCGACCACGAAGCCGCCGCCAACCGAGTAATACTCGCGGCTGCGCAACTGCAAACCGGCCTCGTCGAAGGCGCGAAAGATCATGCCGTTGGGGTGATAGTCGAGCGGCTTGCGGATCATCGCCAGGTGCTGCTTTTCGTTAAAGGCGATTTCGTGCTCACCGAGCAGGCACAGCCGGCCACTGCTGCGAATAGCCTGCAGACGCGGGGCGATGCTGTCGGTATCGACGCTGTCGGGCTGGGCGCCTTCAAGGCCGAGCAGCACCGCCTTGTCGCTGCCGTGGCCCTTGCCGGTGGCACCGAGCGAGCCATACAGCTCGGCCTTGACGCTGGTCGTCTGGCTCAGCAGGCCGTCGCGGCGCAGGCCTTCGGCGAAGCGCGCGGCCGCGCGCATCGGCCCAACCGTGTGTGAGCTGGAGGGGCCGATGCCAATTTTGAACAGGTCGAACACGCTCAGGGACATGGATTGCTCCTCGGAACAGGCCTGGCTGTCGGGTGCGCCCGCCTCCAGTGGAGGCGGGCGAGGCGGCTATCAGACGTCCTGATAGCTCTCGATCGACGGGCAGGCGCAGATCAGGTTGCGATCACCAAACACGTTGTCGACCCGACCCACTGGTGGCCAGTACTTGGCTTCAACCAGGCTTGGCAGCGGGTACACCGCCTGCTCGCGGCTGTAGCCGTGGGCCCATTCACCGACCAGCTCGGCGGCGGTGTGCGGGGCGTTCTTCAGCGGGTTGTCATCCTTGTCCAGGTAGCCGTTTTCGACGGCGCGGATCTCTTCGCGAATCTTGATCATGGCATCGCAGAAGCGGTCCAGTTCTTCCCGCGATTCACTTTCGGTCGGCTCGATCATCAACGTGCCGGCCACCGGGAACGACATGGTCGGGGCGTGGAAGCCGTAGTCGATTAGGCGCTTGGCCACGTCATCGACGCTGATGCCGCTGCTGTCCTTGAGCGGGCGCAGGTCAAGAATGCACTCGTGCGCCACCAGGCCATTGCTGCCGGTGTACAACACAGGATAGTGCTCTTCCAGGCGGCGGGCGATGTAGTTGGCGTTGAGGATGGCCATCTGCGAGGCGCGGGTCAGGCCAGCGCCACCCATCATGCGGATGTACATCCAGGTGATCGGCAGGATGCTGGCGCTGCCGAACGGCGCGGCGCAGACCGCACCGGTGGTGTTTTCCAGCGCGGCGTGGCCGGGCAGGAACGGCGCCAGGTGTGACTTGACGCCAATCGGGCCGACGCCCGGGCCGCCACCGCCGTGGGGTATGCAGAAGGTCTTGTGCAGGTTCAGGTGCGAGACGTCGCCACCGAACTTGCCCGGCGCGCACAGGCCGACCATGGCGTTCATGTTGGCGCCGTCGATGTACACCTGGCCGCCGTTGTCATGGATGATCGCGCAGATTTCGCCGATGGCTTCCTCGAACACGCCATGGGTGGACGGGTAGGTGATCATGATCGCTGCCAGCTGCTCGCGGTGCTCGACGGCCTTGGCGCGCAGGTCGGCGATGTCGACGTTGCCGCGTGCATCGCAGGCGGTCACTACCACACGCATACCCGCCATGTGCGCGGTAGCCGGGTTGGTGCCGTGTGCCGACGACGGGATCAGGCAGATATTGCGGTGCGCGTCACCACGGCTGCGGTGGTAGGCACGGATCGCCAGCAAGCCGGCGTACTCGCCCTGGGAGCCGGCGTTGGGTTGCAGCGACACCGCGTCATAGCCGGTGGCAGCGCAGAGCATCGCCTCCAGCTCGTTGGTCATCTGCAGGTAGCCCTGGCTTTGCTCGGCGGGGGCGAACGGGTGCAGGTTGCCGAATTCGGCCCAGGTTACCGGGATCATTTCGCTGGCGGCGTTGAGCTTCATGGTGCAGGAGCCCAGCGGGATCATGCTGCGGTCCAGCGCCAGGTCCTTGTCGGCCAGCTTGCGCAGGTAGCGCATCAGCTCGGTTTCGCTGTGGTAGCGGTTGAACACCGGGTGTTCGAGGATCGCCGACTGCCGACGCAGCGCTGCTGGCAGGCGAGACTCATCGAACGCAGCCAGGGCGGCGAAGTCAGGCAGCGACTGCTCGCCGGCAAATAGCTGCCAGAGTGCTTCGACGTCAGCCTGGGTGCTGGTTTCATCAAGCGACAGGCCCAGTTGCTCGGCGTCGATCTGGCGCAGGTTGATGCGCTGCTCGCGGGCCTTTTGGTGCAGGGCGGCGGTGGTTGCGCCGGTGGCCAGGGTCAGCGTGTCGAAATACGCCTGGGTCTGCAGGGTGACGCCCAGTTGCTCCAGGCCAGCGGCGAGAATTGCGGTGAGCGCGTGAGTACGCTCGGCGATGCGCTTGAGGCCAGCCGGGCCGTGGTAAACGGCATACATGCCGGCGATGTTGGCCAGCAGGACCTGCGCGGTGCAGATGTTGCTGGTGGCCTTCTCGCGGCGGATATGTTGCTCGCGGGTCTGCATGGCCAGGCGCAGGGCGGTCTTGCCGAAGCGGTCGATCGACACGCCGACCAGGCGGCCTGGCATATCGCGTTTGAATGCATCGCGGGTGGCGAAGTAGGCCGCATGCGGGCCGCCGAAGCCCAGGGGGACGCCGAAGCGCTGCGCGCTGCCGATGGCTACGTCGGCCTCGAATTCACCGGGTGGGGTCAGCAAGGTCAGCGCCAGCAGGTCAGCGGCCACCGCGACCAGGGCGTTGCCGGCGTGCAGGCGCTGGACCAGTTCGCGGTAGTCGAACACATCGCCATTGCTGGCCGGGTATTGCAGCAGCGCGCCGAAGAAGCGGCTGGTGTCATCCAGCGTGCGCTCGTCACCGATTACCACTTCGATGCCCAACGGCTCGGCACGGGTGCGCAGCACGTCGAGGGTCTGCGGGTGGCAATGCTGCGAAGCGAAGAAGCTGTGGCTGGCCTTGTTTTTCGACAGGCGCTTGCAGAAGGTCATGGCTTCGGCGGCGGCGGTGGCTTCGTCGAGCAGCGAGGCGTTGGCGATCGGCAGTCCGGTCAGGTCACTGATCATGGTCTGGAAGTTCAGCAGGGCTTCCAGGCGGCCTTGGGAGATCTCTGGCTGGTAAGGCGTGTAGGCGGTGTACCAGGCTGGGTTTTCCAGCAGGTTGCGCAGGATCGGGGCTGGCGTGTGGGTGTTGTAGTAGCCCTGGCCGATCAGGCTTTTGAACAGCTGGTTCTTGCCAGCGATGGCTTTCAGCGCGGCAAGCGCCTCGGCTTCACTCTGGCCGTCGCTGCTGCCGAGCACGCTGGTGCCCTTGATGCTGTCGGGTATCACCGCGGCGCTCATGGCGTCGAGGCTGTCAAAACCCAACTTGGCGAGCATGCTCTGCTCGTCAGCGGTGCGCGGGCCGATATGGCGGGCGATGAATTCGTTGGCAGTGCCGAGGTTACTGGTCATGGTCGGTCCTCAAGCGTCAGCGTTGGCTTTGATCAGGCGGTCGTAGGCATCCTGGTCAAGCAGTTTAGCCACGGCGTCGGCATCGGCCGGCTGGAAGCGGAAAAACCAGCCTGCGCCCAACGGGTCTTCGTTGACCAGTTCAGGGTTGTCAGCCAGTTGCTGATTGACCTCGAGCACTTCACCGGTCAGCGGCATGTACACGCCACTGGCGGCTTTCACTGATTCCACGGTGGAGGCTTCTGCGCCTTGCTCGTAGTGCTGCAGCTCAGGCAGTTGCACGTACACCACGTCACCCAAGGCGTTCTGGGCAAAGGCGGTGATGCCTACGGTGACGCTGCCGTCGGCTTCGCTGCGCAGCCATTCGTGATCTTCAGTGAAACGCAATTCGCTCATGGGGATTCCTCAAGGAAACAGGGCGTTGGCGCGGTCTTCCGCGCTCTTGGGTTGAGGATTGGTTAGCAATAACGTTGCCAATTGAAGAATATTTAATAAATTCAATGACTTGCATTTATTTCGGGCTAATTGTTGGCAGATATTGGAATGATTTCGATACGGGCGTGGTGGGGTAGAAATGCATAGAGGTATCAAACCCTTGCATATGTGGTACTTCGGCATCGCGGAACGTATTCGATACGGTGTGTTGAAATCGATACGGTGGTGTTTAGAAAGGGGCCGCTTTGCGGCCCTTCGCGGGTGAACCCGCTCCCACAGGGTTTTGCAGCGCAGTCCAATCCGTGGGAGCGGGTTCACCCGCGAAGGCCCGCAGAGCGGCCCGAATGTGGCAGGTGTAAGCCTTGATACGGGTCCATCCGGTATTTGCAGGTGGAGCGTGGCCAAAAAAAAGGCGCCCAGAAGGGCGCCAAAAGATCCACCTTTACCAAAGGAGCGCTTGGCTACTCAAGGTGAATGGGTACAACTTGCGGTATTACAGGATCGACAACGGGTATTCGATTATCAGGCGAACTTCATCCAGGTCCGATTCAAAGGCGGTAGCGCGGGTGTTGGCCTGGCGAATGCGCACTGACAAGTTCTTGGCCGGGCCCGCCTGCACCACGTACTTGACCTCGATGTTGCGCTCCCAGCGTTTCTGCTCGGTGAGCGGGTCGCCGTTGCTGTCAGTACGCAGGTAGAAGCGGTTGGCGTTGCTGTAGTCCGCGCCGCTGCCACGGGCATAACGGGTCATGAACGACAGCCCGGGGATCCCATAGCTGGCCATGTCCAGGTCGTAGCGCAGCATCCATGAGCGCTCTTTCGGCGAGTTGAAATCGCTGTACTGGATCGAGTTGTCGACAAAGATCGAATCCGACTGGCGCAGGTAATCGAAATCGTCGTCGCCGTTGTTGCGCTGGTGTGACAGGGCCAACGTATGCGCGCCAAATTGAACGCCTACTTTGGCGCTCCAGATGTTGTTGTTGAATTCGCCCAGGCGCTGTTTGCCTTGATCGACAGCCTTGTAGTAATTGGCACCGCCGATCAACGCCAATTGATCGCTCAACGGATAATTCAGGCTGATGCCGGTGTAGTACTGATTCCACACGTCTTTCAACTGACTGGCATAGGCGCTGACACTGATGGTGTCGTTGACCTGGTAATCACCGCCGCCGTAGCCGATCCACGGTGAGTCCACTGCGCCGCCGTAGAACGTGACGAAGCTGTCATTGAGGTCGCTGGAGACCGGCTGGCTCATTGCATGCAGGCGGCCACCTTGCACGGTCAGGCCATCGATGCTGGTGTTCTCGACGGTGACGCCACGAAAACTCTCTGGCAGCAGCCGCGAATCGCCGGCAGCCACCACTGGCGTCGACGGGAACACATCACCGACTCTGACCGTGGTGTCGAACAGGCGCACCTTGGCCGCAGCGCCGAGTTTGCTGTACTCATCGCGGGCCTCGCCATTGCTGGCGACAGGCAGGATGTCGAAGGAACTGCGGCCGCCGTTGCGCCCGTCGCCGGTGTCGAGTTTCAGCCCGAGCATGGCAAAGGCGTCGATACCGAAGCCGACTGTACCTTGGGTGAAGCCGGAACTGAAACGGCTGATGATCGCGTGGGCCCAGGCCTCGGAGTAGCCGTTGGTATTGCCCTTGCCGCTGTTGTAAGTGGGCGCTGCCGCGCTGCGATCATCCCGATTGAAATAGAAATTGCGGTTGAGGACGGTCAGGCTACTGCCTTCGATAAAACCTTCGGCTTGGTCAGCAGCGTTAGCCGAAACTGCATAAGTTGCCGATAACGCGGAACTTGCCGCTACACACAGCGCTAGTTTGACATTCATCCAGAGCTCCCCTGATACGGCAGTTTTTATTAGTGTGCCAAAGGTTGTTTTTATGAAATCTGCCTCGGCGGCGCAGGGATATTTGCGCTGGATATATCGTTGCAGTCAGAAGATAACGGCAGGGTAATCCGATCATTACAATTTGGTCATTTGCCTGTTGCCCGACCACGTCAACGGGACGCGCTGGAGAGCCGCGCCGCATTCACTTCCTTGCAAAATTGTAATGTTGCCGCCACCGCGCTGATAGCTGCCGTTCATTAGCGTGCCTGCACTTGATTCAACAGGGCTTGGCGGCGGCCGCAGGGTGCTTGCCAGGTTTCAGTGAAATGTGTGCAGAGGACCCCTACCGTGCCCCGGTTCAACCGTTCCACCTTGATCAGCAAGCCAGCCTGGGCGTGCCGGCTGCTGGCTGTCTGCGCGCTGATCGGCGCCGGCCTGCCCGCGCCGGCACTGGCCCAGGGCCTGAGTTTGACCCAGGCCCTGGCCCAGGCCATGGCGGCCAACCCGCAGTTGGCAGCTGCCCGCCAGGAAATCGGCATCGCTCAAGGTGCGCGTGACCAGGCTGGGGTCATGCCCAACCCTGAGCTGTCTTACGAGGTTGAAGACACTGACCGCAACAGCAGCACGACCACGGTCACGCTCAGCCAGGCGCTGGAGCTGGGTGGCAAGCGCGGTGCGCGCATCGAAGCTGCCAGCTACGGTCAGAGCGTCGCTCAGCTGGAGCTGGCGCGTCAGGTCAACAGTCTGCGTGCCGATGTTGTGCAGGCCTTTCATGCCGCGCTGCGCGCGCAGGTCGGGGTCGATCTGGCGCGCCAGTCGCAGCAGCTCGGCGAACGCGGCCTGAAGGTTGTCGATGGCCGGGTGCGGGCGGGCAAGTCGTCGCCGGTCGAGGCGACCCGCGCTCAGGTCGAGCTGGCCGAAGCGCGCCTGCAGTTGCGCCGGGCTGAAACCGAACAGGCCATGGCTTACCAGAACCTGGCCCTGATCAGCGGCAGCGCCACTGCCGATGTTCAGCGGCTGGATGCGCCGAGCCTGTCGCCTGGCTTGCCGCCATCCTCCGTCGACCTGCTGGCCCGGCTCGAGCAGACCGCCGAGATGCGCCACGCGCTTGCCGTGATCGACCAGAGCGATGCCGCGCTTGGCTCGGAAAAGGCCCTGCGCGTGCCCAACCTCACCGTCAGTGTCGGCAGCCAATACGACCGCACCGTGCGCGAGCGGGTCAACGTGGTCGGCCTGTCGATGCCGTTGCCGCTGTTCGATCGCAACCAGGGCAACGTGCTCTCGGCGGCGCGCCGCGCCGATCAGGCGCGCGACCAACGCAACGCGGTCGAGCAGCGGCTGCGCAGTGAAACCCAGACCGCGCTGCTGCAATGGACCCGCGCAATGCACGAGGTCGAGACCTACGAGCAGACCATCCTACCGGCAGCCCAGCAGGCGCTCGACAGCGCCACGCGCGGTTTCGAAATGGGCAAGTTCGGCTTTATCGAAGTGCTCGATGCCCAGCGCACCTTGATCACCGCACGCGGCCAGTACCTCGACTCGCTGGGCGCCGCCAGTGCTGCCCGGGCGCAAGTGGAACGGATCTACGGCGACCTTGATGGTGCCGTTGCCGCGCGTTGAGCGGCCAGACGCTTTATTCGGTACCTGGCGGCTGAGCCCGTCACTGCCCACGATTAGCAGGAGTAGCAATGAACAACACACGCAAGATCGCCCTCGCGGTTGCCGCCGTGGCCGCCCTCGGCCTGGGCAGCCTGCTCTGGAGCTCGAATGCCGAGCAGCACGCCGATGCCCATGGCAAGGATGACGATCATGGCCATGCCGAGACGCAGGCGACGCCAGCCAAAAACTCAGGCGAGGATGATCACGACCACCAGGAAGGCGCTGAAGACGAGCACGCCGAAGCAGGCCATGGAGAAGAGGAGGGCAAGCTGACCCTCAGTGCTGAGCAGATCAAGGCTGCGGGCATCGTCCTCGCCCCTGCAGGGCCACGCCAGCTCGGCACCGTGGTGAGCTTCCCGGGTGAAATCCGCTTCGACGAAGACCGCACCGCGCACGTGGTGCCGCGGGTGCCTGGCGTGGTCGAAAGCGTGCAGGCCAACCTCGGCCAGGCGGTGCGCAAGGGCCAGGTGCTGGCGGTGATCGCCAGCCAGCAGATCTCCGACCTGCGCAGCGAACAGCAGGCCGCCCAGCGCCGACTGGAGCTTGCCCGGCTGACCTTCACCCGCGAACAACAGTTGTGGCAGGACAAGATTTCTGCCGAGCAGGACTACCTGCAGGCGCGCCAGGCCCTGCAAGAGGCTGAGATTGCCCAGGCCAATGCCCACCAGAAAATCGCCGCAATCGGCTCTGCCATCGGGGCCGCCGGCGGCAACCGCTACGAACTGCGAGCACCGTTCGATGCAGTGGTGGTGGAGAAGCACCTGAGCGTCGGCGAAGTGGTCAGCGAGGCCACCAACGCGTTCATTCTGTCTGACCTCAGCCAGGTCTGGGCGACGTTTGCGGTGCCGCCCAGTGACTTGAACAAGGTCACCACCGGCCGCGCGGTCAAGGTGTCCTCGCCAGACATGAATGCCGAAGTCGACGGCAAGGTCGGCTATGTCGGCAGCCTGCTCGGTGAGCAGAACCGCGCGGCAACCGTGCGCGTCACCCTGACCAATCCCGAGGGGGCCTGGCGCCCGGGCCTGTTCGTGAATATCGCGGTCACGGCGCAGTCGGCCCAGGTCGCCGTGGCCGTGCCCGAGTCGGCCGTGCAAACCCTCGAAGCACAGCCTGCGGTATTCGTGCGCAGCGTCGACGGCTTCGAGGCGCACCCGGTCAGCCTTGGTCGGCGTGACGGCGGTTATGTGGAAATCACCACGGGCCTGCAGGCCGGTGTCGAGGTCGCTGCCAGTGGCAGTTTCACGCTCAAGTCGGAGCTGGGCAAGGCCACTGCCGAGCACAGCCACTGATGCGCCGCGAAAGGAAGATTGCCCATGTTTGAACGTCTTATCAGATTCGCCATCGAGCAGTGCATCGTGGTCATGATCGCAGTGCTGATCATGGCTGCGGTCGGGGTCTACAGCTACCAGAAGCTGCCCATCGATGCGGTCCCGGATATCACCAACGTCCAGGTTCAGATCAACACCGCCGCACCAGGCTATTCACCGCTGGAAACCGAGCAGCGCATCACCTTTGCCGTGGAAACGGCCATGGCCGGCCTGCCGGGGCTGCTGCAGACCCGCTCGCTGTCGCGCTCGGGCCTGTCGCAGGTCACGGTGATTTTCAAGGACGGCACCGACATCTTCTTCGCCCGGCAGCTGGTCAACGAGCGTCTGCAGGTGGCCAAGGCGCAATTGCCGCAAGGCGTCGAAGCGATCATGGGGCCGGTATCGACCGGGCTCGGCGAGATTTTCCTGTGGACCGTCGAGACCGAGCCTGGCGCGTTGAAGGAAGACGGTACGCCCTACACCCCGACCGACCTGCGGGTGATCCAGGACTGGATCATCAAGCCGCAGTTGCGCAACGTGCCCGGGGTTGCCGAAATCAACACCATTGGCGGCTACGCCAAGCAGTACCAAATTGCGCCCGATCCCAAGCGCCTGGCTGCCTACAAGCTGACCTTGAATGATTTGCTGACTGCCCTGGAAAGCAACAATGGCAACGTTGGCGCCGGCTACATCGAGCGCAGTGGCGAGCAATTGCTGATCCGCGCACCTGGCCAGGTGGGCACTGTCGATGACATCGCCAACATCGTCATCAGCAGCGTGGGCGGCGCGCCGATCCGCGTCAGCAATGTCGCCGAAGTCAGCATCGGCAAGGAACTGCGCTCCGGCGCTGCCACCGAGAACGGCCGTGAGGTGGTGCTCGGCACCGTGTTCATGCTGATCAACGAGAACAGCCGCAGCGTGTCGCAAGCGGTTGCCAGCAAGCTCGCCGAGATCAACCGCACGCTGCCCAAGGGCGTGGTGGCGGTCACCGTCTATGACCGCACCAATCTGGTCGAAAAAGCGATTGCCACGGTCAAGAAGAACCTGATCGAAGGGGCGATCCTGGTCATCGTGATTCTGTTCCTGTTCCTCGGCAATATCCGCGCGGCGTTGATCACGGCGATGGTGATCCCGCTGTCGATGCTGTTCACCTTCACCGGCATGTTCAACAACAAGGTCAGCGCCAACCTGATGAGCCTGGGCGCGCTGGACTTCGGCATCATTGTCGACGGCGCGGTGGTGATCGTGGAAAACGCCATCCGGCGTCTGGCCCATGCCCAGCACAAGCACGGGCGCATGCTGAGCAAGACCGAGCGTTTCCATGAGGTGTTCGCGGCGGCCCGTGAGGCGCGCCGGCCGTTGATCTTCGGCCAGCTGATCATCATGGTGGTGTACCTGCCGATCTTTGCCCTCACCGGAGTCGAGGGCAAGATGTTCCACCCGATGGCGTTCACCGTGGTGCTGGCGCTGCTCGGCGCGATGATCCTGTCGGTGACGTTCGTGCCTGCCGCGATTGCCATGTTCGTCACCGGCAAGGTCAAGGAAGAGGAAGGCGTGGTCATGCGCACCGCGCGCCAGGGCTACCAGCCGGTGCTGCGCTGGGTGCTGGAGCATCGCCGGTTTGCCTTCGCCGGGGCGTTCATCGTGGTACTGCTCAGCGGCGTGCTGGCGACGCGCATGGGCAGCGAGTTCATCCCCAGCCTGAGCGAGGGCGATCTGGCCTTGCAGGCGTTGCGCGTGCCCGGCACCAGCCTGACCCAGTCGGTCGACATGCAGCAGCGTCTGGAAAAAGCCATCATCGAGCAGGTCCCAGAGGTGGAACGGATATTTGCCCGTACCGGCACCGCCGAGATCGCCTCCGACCCGATGCCGCCGAACATCTCCGATGCCTACATCATGCTCAAGCCGCAGAGTCAGTGGCCCGACCCGAGCCTGTCGCGGGAGGCATTGATCGCCCAGGTGCAGAAGGCAGCCGCCAGCGTGCCGGGCAGCAACTATGAGCTATCGCAGCCGATTCAGTTGCGTTTCAACGAGCTTATCTCCGGTGTGCGCAGTGATGTTGCGGTCAAGGTTTTCGGCGATGACATGGATGTGCTCAACCGCACTGCGGCCAAGATCGCCACGGCGTTGCAGGGCGTGCCAGGTGCGTCCGAGGTCAAGGTCGAACAGACCACCGGCTTGCCGGTACTGACCATCAATATCGACCGCGACAAGGCCGCACGTTATGGCCTGAGCATGGGCGCTGTGCAGGACGCCATCGCCATCGCGGTAGGTGGCCGTGAGGCTGGCACCTTTTATGAAGGCGACCGCCGTTTCGACATGGTGGTGCGCCTCTCGGAGACCTTGCGCACCGACGTTGCCGGGCTGTCCAGCCTGTTGATCCCGGTGCCGGCAAGCGCCGCCAGCGGGGCCCAGCAGATTGGCTTCATCGCCTTGTCGCAGGTGGCCAGCCTGGACCTGCAGTTGGGGCCCAACCAGATCAGCCGCGAGAACGGCAAGCGCCTGGTGGTGGTCAGCGCCAACGTGCGCGGGCGTGACCTTGGCTCGTTCGTCGCGCAGGCCAGCGAGACCCTGGCCAGCACGGTCGCCATCCCGGCAGGTTACTGGACCAGCTGGGGCGGCCAGTTCGAGCAGTTGCAGTCGGCGGCCAAGCGGCTGCAGATCGTGGTGCCGGTGGCCTTGCTGTTGGTCATGACCTTGCTGTTCCTGATGTTCAACAACCTCAAAGACGGCTTGCTGGTGTTCACCGGGATTCCCTTTGCCCTGACCGGCGGGGTGGTGGCGCTGTGGCTGCGTGATATCCCGCTGTCGATTTCGGCTGGGGTCGGCTTTATTGCCTTGTCCGGGGTCGCGGTGCTCAACGGACTGGTGATGATCGCGTTCATCCGTGGGCTGCGTGAGGAGGGTCGCAGTGTCAGGCTGGCCGTGGATGAAGGTGCGCTGACCCGGTTGCGACCGGTGTTGATGACGGCGCTGGTGGCGTCGCTCGGCTTCATCCCGATGGCCTTGGCCACCGGCACCGGCGCTGAGGTGCAACGGCCGCTGGCGACCGTGGTGATTGGCGGGATTCTGTCGTCTACGGCGTTGACGCTGCTGGTGTTGCCGGCGCTGTATCACTGGGTGCATCGGCGTGATGATGAGGTAGAGCAGGATTGAAGTAGTTGCCCAACAAAAAACCCACAATGCAGATTGTGGGTTTTTTTATTGAAGATTGAATAGAGCGGGGCCGCTGCGCGGCCCTTCGCGGCGGTCCGGCGTCCCGGTGAACCCGCTCCCACAGGTTGATAAGTTAACTCACAACCCTGTGGGAGCGGGTTCACCAGGACGCCGGACCGCTGCGAAGGGGCGCGCAGCGGCCCCGTTATTGGTATGAAAACTTATTTACTTTCAGTGCGTGGCTGTTTCTGCTGTTGCGCAACTTTTTGTTTGTCATCCTGCTGCAACGACTTGCTATCCCAAAGTCGTGCCTGTTCAGTCCGAAAATCCTTATTGAATTGCTTGGCGCGCTCATGCCCGCCTTCAGCATATGCGGTGCCGGTCATTCCAATCAGCAGGCTGGCCATGGCCATGCACTTCAGCAGTTTCATAATTAACCTCGCTATCGTCAACCTGCCGGGAACGGCGGTTTCTCTCGCATGCAGGTTAACCAGGCGAAGTTAACGCGAGGGTGAGTGGGCCATTACAGTTTGGTTAGGTTGGCGCACTCATAACGGCACCGGGTAATCGGCGCGCTAAAGATTACGGCAGTGTTAGTTGAATTCAATTTTTGAACGTTCATTGCCTGACCATTCATCTTGTTTTGATAAAAATATGGGCACGATCTCTAACCGTTTTTCTCCCAATAGGTAGATGACGCGGTTCTGCGGTATCGCCCGACTACAGCAAAGGCTAGGAGAAAAATGTATGCACAACCCCGCCGATAAACAACACCAGCAACAAACACCGAGCAAGTCCGCCGGAGAAGCCGAGCGCGACAACGATGCACTCCGGCCAGACGGCTCGACGGGCACCGAGCATGATTCGACCGCGCAGAAAACTGCACGTCAGGAAGACCAGCAGCGCAAGTAAAAATGAAAAAGCGGCGCGCATCTCTCGGGATGCGCGCCGCTTTTTTTGCGGGATTTACAGTATGGGCTTACCGCCGGTCACGCCATAGCGCGAACCTGAAATGTAGCTGGCCTCATCCGAGCCCAGCAGCACATAGATCGGGGCGACTTCGACCGGCTGGCCAGGGCGGCCCATCGGCGTTTGCGTACCGAATTCGCTGACCTCTTCGACCGGCATGGTCGCCGGGATCAATGGTGTCCAGATCGGGCCAGGTGCGACGCTGTTGACGCGAATGCCCTTGCTGCCAAGCATCTGCGCCAACCCGGCGGTGAAGTTGGCGATCGCACCTTTGGTCGTCGCGTACGGCAGCAGTGTCGGCTTGGGCGAATCGGAGTTGATCGAGCTGGTGTTGATGATCGAACTGCCCTTGGCCATCGACGGCAGCGCGCGCTGGCAGATGCGGAACATGGCAGTGATGTTCACATCGAAGGTCATCACCCACTCGTCATCGGTGATGTCTTCGAGGTTTTCGTGGGACATCTGGAACGCGGCATTGTTGATCAGGATGTCGATGCGGCCAAACTTCTCCACCGTCTTGTCGACAATTTCGTAGCACACCGCCTTGTGCGCCAGATCGCCTGGCAGCAGCAGGCACTGGCGGCCAGCCTGTTCGACCCAACGGGCAGTTTCCTGGGCGTCTTCGTGTTCATTCAGATAAGCGATGGCAACGTCGGCGCCTTCACGGGCATAGGCAATCGCCACGGCGCGGCCGATGCCGCTGTCGCCGCCTGTAATCAGGGCGATCTTGCCCTGCAAGCGGCCATTGCCTTTGTAGCTGTGTTCGCCGCAATCGGGGAGCGGTTGCATCTTCTGCTGCTCGCCGGGTACGTCCTGCGGTTGTGCCGGAAACGGTGGCGTAGGGTAATCGCGCATGGTCGGTACTCCTGTTGAGATGAAAGGCTCCTGTTATTGGAAGGAGCTCATCCGCGGGAGTTGGAGTGCATGCGCGGTCAACGCGACCAGTGGTCAAGCCTCAGGGTTTGGCGGGGATGCCGTACTTGCGCAGGCGCTGAGCAATCGCAGTATGTGAGGTATTCAGCCGTGCTGCCAGCTGCCGGGTCGAGGGATAGCTGGGGTACAGGCGCTGCAGCAGCTCACGCTCGAAATCGCCAACTGCCTGCTCAAGGCTGGCCACCTCGGTGTCCTGGCCTCGGCGCACCGCGGTGCCGGCGATGTCCAGGTCGCCAATGTCGACCAGGTCGCTGTCGCAGATGGCCGCAGCGCGGAAGATCACGTTCTGCAATTGGCGCACGTTGCCCGGCCACGGGTTGGCCAGCAACGCTGCATGGGTGCCTGGGGCGAGCTGGCAGGTCGGGCGCTGGATCTGTGTGCAGGCCTGCTGCATGAAGTAGTGCGCCAGCAGCAGAATGTCCTGGCCGCGCTCGCGCAGCGGCGGCACTTGCAGGTTGAGCACGTTGAGGCGGTAGAACAGGTCCTCGCGAAAGCTGCCCTCGCTGACCATGCGCTCGAGGTCACGGTGGGTGGCGCTGATGATGCGTACATCGACCTTGACCTCGCGATCGCCACCGACCCGGCGAAAGCTGCCGTCGTTGAGAAAACGCAGCAGCTTGGCCTGCAGGTACGGCGACATTTCGCCGATTTCGTCGAGAAACACCGTACCCTGGTTGGCCAGCTCCATCAGCCCCGGCTTGCCGCCGCGCTGCGCGCCGGTAAACGCGCCCGGGGCATAGCCGAACAGTTCGCTCTCGGCCAGGCTCTCGGGCAGCGCGGCGCAGTTGAGAGCCAGAAACGGCGCGCCCTGACGGCTGCTCAGGGCATGGCTGGCGCGGGCCACCAGCTCCTTGCCGGTGCCGGTTTCGCCATGCACCAGTAACGGCGCATCCAGCGCCGCCACACGCAGGGCACGGGCCTTGAGGGTGCGAATGGCTGGCGAGTCGCCGAGCAGCGCATCGAAGCCTTCGGCGTGATCATGGTGCAGCGCCGACAAGCGCTCACCCATACGCTTGGGCGGGTACAGCGTCAGCAGGCCGCCGGCATGGGTGATCGGCGTGGCATCCAGGAGCAGGCTGTGGCCGTCGAACTGCATCTCGCGCATCGGCAGGTGGAAGTTGTTGTCCAGCAGCGCCTGCAGCAGGGCCGGGTCCTTGAACAGCTCGCCAACCGAACGCCCGGCCGACTCGCGCCCGCACAGGGCGATCAGCGCCGGGTTGGCCAGCAACACCTTGCCGGCGCTGTCGACGGCCAGCACCGGGTCGCTCATGGCTGCCAGCAAGGCATCCAGCTGCAGGTGGCGGCGCTGGCCGGGGAGGATGTCGACCACTTCCACCGATTGCACGCCGTGTACTTCAAGCAGGGCGTCGTGCAGCTCTTCGAGCACGGCCGGGCTGAGGGTCGGGGCGTCGATGTAGACGTTTGGCGGGACCATCTCCACGGCGTCCAGGTTGAGATGGCGGGCACCGAGCAGGGCCAGGACTTCCTGGGTGATGCCGACGCGGTCGATGAAGCTGACGTGAATGCGCATGGGGAGCGTACAAGGCTGTGGCCGCAGAGGCGCTCAGTATGCCGCGCCCGCCTCAGGCTTCAAGCCTTGTGCATCAACAAAACTGCCGGCGGTACTGTCGCCGTAGAGGCTATTCCAGGTGCTCAGGCTTGACGCAGTCGCCGGATTTGACCGCGAGCTTCTGGCGGATGTCTTCAAACATCAGGTCATAGATTTTGTGCGACGAGCCCATGCTCTCGAATTTTTTCGGCTGCGGCATGTAGCTCTGGGCCTTGCGCGTGGCGATGCTGAGAAAGCTCGGCAGGACCTGATCCTTGGCCAGAAAGAACGTCTCATCGACCGGCTTGCCTTCGATGCTGCCGTGCATACGAAACTGGATGCCGGCGCCGTCCTTGGGGTCCGTGGCCACTTCGTAGTTGATGTTGAGGTCGTAGCTGTGATCCTGGTTGTGCAGCGCCATGCGCTCGATATGCACGTGACCTGGCTCGAACTTGGCCATGATAGCTCCTCGCAAAGGTGTGAAAACGGCGGGCGACCGGCACCCGCCAACTGCAATCAACGGTAGCTTATTCCAGGCTTGGCGGTGGATACCCGAGTGCCGGCGGTGCCTTTGACGATCTCTTCGATGTCGGCCAGCGAGCCAATCACCGCGACCTTGCCGGTGTTGCGGGCGAAGTCGCAGGCAGCCTGCACCTTGGGTCCCATCGAGCCTGCGGCAAAGCCAAGCCGCTCCAGTTCATCCGGGTGAGCCTGGGCAATCGCCTTCTGCGTGGGCTTGTTGAAGTCGACATACGCGGCATTGACGTCGGTGGCGATGACCAGCAGATCAGCGTCCAGCTGTTCAGCCAGCAGGGCCGAACACAGGTCCTTGTCGATCACCGCTTCGATGCCTTTGAGCTTGCGGTTTTCATCGTACATGGTGGGGATGCCGCCGCCCCCGGCACAGATCACGATGCTGCGTTTTTCCAGCAACCATTTGATCGGACGGATTTCGAAGATGCGCTTGGGTTTCGGGCTGGCGACTACCCGGCGGTATTTGTCGCCGTCAGGCTTGACCACCCAGCCCTTGTCCTTGGCCAGACGCTCGGCGTCCTCCTTGCTGTAGACCGGGCCGATGAACTTGGTCGGGTCCTTGAAGGCCGGGTCGTTGGCGTCGACTTCGACCTGGGTGAGCAGGGTGGCGAACGGCACTTCGAAGTCGAGCAGGTTGCCCAGCTCCTGTTCGATCATGTAGCCGATCATGCCTTCGGTTTCAGCGCCAAGCACGTCCAGCGGGTAGGCTTCGTCCGGCTTGTAGGCCTGGGCCTGGAGCGACAGCAAACCGACCTGCGGGCCGTTGCCGTGGGCGATGACCAGTTCATTGCCGGGGTGGATCTTGGCGATCTGTTCGGTGGCGGTGCGGATGTTGCTTCGCTGATTGTCAGCGGTCAGAGGCTCGCCTCGGCGGAGCAGGGCGTTGCCGCCCAGTGCAACAACGATACGCATGGTGAAGTGTCCTTTGGCAGAGAGGAGCAGACGGCGTGGCCGCTGCGAGTGAACGTGCTGACAAGCAGCAATTCACCCCGCAGCGGCCACGCCAGCCCAGCGAGTCGGTCAGAGATCGGCCAGGGTCGAGACCAGGATCGCCTTGATCGTGTGCATGCGGTTTTCCGCCTGCTCGAAGGCAATGCAGGCCGGCGACTCGAACACGTCGTCGGTCACCTCGATACCATTGGCCAGGTGCGGGTACTGCTCGGCGATCTGCTTGCCGACCTTGGTGTCGGAGTTGTGGAACGCCGGCAGGCAGTGCATGAACTTGGCCCGCGGGTTGCCGGTGGCCTTCATCAGCTCGGCGTTGACCTGATACGGCAGCAGTTGCTGAATGCGTTCGCCCCAGGCTTCGACTGGCTCGCCCATCGATACCCAGACGTCGGTATGGACGAAATCGACGCCTTTGACCGCCGCTTTCGGGTCTTCGGTGAGGGTGATGCGCGCGCCGCTTTCTTCGGCGTATTTGTGGCAGCGTTCGACCAGATCATCATGCGGCCACAGCGCCTTGGGCGCGGCAATGCGCACGTCCATGCCGAGTTTGGCGCCGATCAGCAGCAGCGAGTTGCCCATGTTGTTGCGGGCGTCGCCCAGGTAGGCGTAGCTGATGTCGTGGATCGGCTTGTCGCTGTTTTCGCGCATGGTCAGCACGTCGGCGATCATCTGGGTAGGGTGGTATTCATCGGTCAGGCCGTTGAACACCGGTACCCCGGCAAACTTGGCCAGCTCTTCGACGATCTCCTGCTTGAAGCCGCGGTACTCGATGGCGTCGTACATGCGCCCGAGCACCCGTGCGGTGTCCTTCATGCTTTCCTTGTGACCGATCTGCGACGAATTGGGGTCGATGTAGGTGACGTTTGCGCCTTGGTCGTAGGCGGCCACTTCGAACGCGCAGCGGGTGCGGGTCGAGGTCTTTTCGAAGATCAGGGCAATGTTGTTGCCCTTCAGGTGCTGCTGCTCGGTGCCGGTGTACTTGGCGCGCTTGAGGTCGCGGGACAGGTCGAGCAGGTAGCGCAGCTCGCGCGTGGTGTGGTGTTCCAGGCTGAGCAGGTTGCGGTTGTGGATGTTGAACGCCATGACAGTTCTCCTTGGATTCGGTGAGGTACCCGGCCGGCGCCTGGTGAGCGCGGCCGGGGTGCTGGCTATTTCAGTAATCGATAGGGTCGCGGATGATCGGGCAGGTCATGCAGTGGCCGCCGCCACGGCCACGGCCGAGTTCGCCGGCACTGATGGTGATGACCTCGACCCCGGCCTTGCGCAGCAGGGTATTGGTATAGGTATTGCGGTCGTAGCCGATGACCACGCCAGGCTCGAGCGCGACCACGTTGTTGCCGTCATCCCACTGCTCGCGCTCGGCGGCAAAGGCGTTGCCGCCGGTTTCAACCACGCGCAGCTCTTTCAGGTTGAGCGACTCGGCGACCACTTCGATGAAGCTCTTGTGCTCGCGGCGCACGTCCAGGCCATACGGCTTGCTGCTGTCCTGACGGATCACGAACGGCACGATCTCTTTGACTACTTCCGGGAAGACCGTGACCAGGTCGCGGTCGCAGAAGCTGAACACGGTGTCCAGGTGCATCGCCGCGCGCGATTTGGGCAGGCCGGCGACCACTACTTTTTCTACCGCGCCCTTGGCGAACAGCGACTGCGCCAGTTGGCCGATGGCCTGGCGCGAAGTGCGCTCACCCATGCCGATCAAGACCACGCGATTGCCGATCGGCATCACGTCGCCGCCTTCCAGGGTGGCCTTGCCGTGGTCCTGGTCAGGGTCGCCGTACCAGATTTCGAACTCGGCGTTGGTGAACTGTGGGTGGAACTTGTAGATGGCGGTGGTCAGCAGGGTTTCCTGACGGCGCGCTGGCCAGTACATCGGGTTCAGCGTGACGCCGCCGTAGATCCAGCAGGTGGTGTCGCGGGTGAACTGGGTGTTGGGCAGCGGGTCGAGGAGGAAGCTGGAGTGACCGAGGTAGTCGCGGTACATCTTGATCACGCTGGCGCCTTCGCTTTCAGGCAGGTCTTCGCCGGCCACGCCGCCAATCAGAAACTCAGCCAGACGGCGCGGCTCCATGCCTTCGAGCCAGCTGCGCACTTCGTTGGTCAGGCCCAGACCGACGGTGTCGGCGGTGATCTTGCGGTCGAGGATCCACTTCAGAGCTTCAGGGATCTGCACGGTCTCGGTCAGCAGGTTGTGCATTTCCAGCACTTCGATGCCGCGCTCGCGCATCTTGGTAACGAAGTCGAAGTGGTCGCGCTTGGCCTGGTTGACCCAGATCACATCGTCGAACAGCAGGTCGTCGCAGTTGCTTGGGGTCAGCCGCTGGTGTGCCAGGCCTGGGGAGCAGACCATCACTTTGCGCAGTTTGCCGGCTTCGGAATGGACGCCGTACTTGAGGTTTTCGGTGGACATGGTGATTGCCTCCATGATGCAGATTCGGTGATTAAAGGGTCAGGAAACCGTCATACAGGCCGTAGGCCGCCACCAGCGCGCCGACGACTACTGCGGCGAAGATCAGCTTCTCCATGCTGGTGAAGATCGGTTGCCCCAGTTCACGCTTGGCCTTGGCGAACAGGATCGCCCCAGGCGCATACAGCAGCGCCGACAGCAGCAGGTACTTCATGCCGCCGGCATACAGCAGCCAGATCGCGTAGAGCAGGGCGATGGCGCCGATCAGCAGGTCCTTGCGCCGCTCACCGGGTGCTTGTTCGTAGGTTTCGCCGCGCAGCGCCATGAGAAAGCCGTAGGCCGCCGACCACAGGTAGGGCACCAGGATCATCGAGGTGGCGAGGTAGATCAGCGACAGGTAGGTGCTGGCCGAGAACAGGGTGATGATCAGGAACACCTGCACCATCGCGTTTGTCAGCCAAAGGGCGTTGGTCGGGACATGGTTGGCGTTTTCGCGGCGCAGGAACTCCGGCATGGTGTGGTCCTTGGCCGCCGCGAACATGATCTCGGCGCACAGCAGCACCCACGACAGCAACGCCCCGAGCAGCGAGATGATCAGGCCGACGCTGATCAGCACCGCGCCCCAGTGGCCGACCACATGCTCAAGCACTGCCGCCATCGACGGGTTCTGCAGCTTGGCCAGTTCCGGTTGGGTCATCACGCCCATCGACAGCACGTTGATCAGCACCAGGAACAGCAGCACGGTGATAAAGCCGATTACCGTGGCCTTGCCGACGTCGGCGCGTTTTTCTGCGCGGGAGGAGAAGATACTCGCGCCCTCGATGCCGATGAACACCCACACGGTGACCAGCATCATGTTGCGCACCTGGTTCATCACGCTGCCCAGGTCCGGCGAGCCGACCGCCCAGATGTCGGCGGTGATCACGTCGAGCTTGAACGCGAACAGGCAGATCAGCGCGAACAAGGCCAGCGGCACCACCTTGGCGATGGTCGTCACCAGGTTGATGAAGGCGGCTTCCTTGATCCCGCGCAGCACCAGAAAATGCACGGCCCAGAGCAGGATCGAGGCGCCGATCACCGCCGCCGGCGTGTTGCCTTCGCCAAATACCGGGAAGAAATAACCGAGCGTGCTGAACAACAGCACGAAGTAACCGACGTTGCCCAGCCAGGCACTGATCCAGTAACCCCAGGCTGAAGAAAAGCCCATGTAGTCACCAAATCCAGCCTTGGCGTAGGCATACACGCCACCGTCCAGATCGGGCTTGCGATTGGCCAGGGTCTGGAATACGAACGCCAGGGTCAACATGCCTACTGCGGTAATTGCCCAGCCAATCAATACCGCGCCAACACCGGCACTGGCGGCCATGTTTTGCGGCAGGGAAAATATCCCGCCACCAATCATCGAGCCGACCACAAGTGCGACCAGTGCGCCGAGTTTAAGTTTTTCGGGAGAATCAGACATTTAACGACTCCGTACCAGGAGAAAGTTGACGTCATGGTAAACCTGACGCCGCCGGCATTCGCTGATGTAGATCAGTTCATGGCAACGTAAGGCCTGGGCCAGACGTGTCTCCTGGAGTGTGCCGACCGCTCTGCTGCAGGCCTTTGCACCGGCAACTCCATGTCTAGGTAGAGTAAACACTCTGTTCTGCCTGCGATGTTTCAAACTAGCCGCTTTTACTGGATAGGCAAATTTTCAGCGTAAATTAAAATTATTACTGCAGAGGCTATAGTTGCCCGGCAGCCTCCCACTGGCGCACAGGATCGCCTATAGACAGTGTTGCTATTAGTGCTATAGCGTTTAAGGGTGACAGCGCATATACAGCGCTATTTATATGGGCTCAAAAGTTTTGCGTGCAGATGACATCAACCAACGGTGGGCGCCCAATGAGCGAGCCTGGAAATAAACTGCGACTCGGTGCTTTGATTGCGCTGGTAGTGGGTTCGATGATTGGTGGCGGAATCTTTTCGCTGCCGCAGAACATGGCCGCCCGCGCCGACGCCGGCGCTGTGTTGATCGGCTGGGGCATCACCGCCGTAGGCATGCTGGCGCTGGCGTTCGTGTTCCAGACCCTGGCCAACCGCAAACCCGAACTCGACTCGGGGGTGTATGCCTACGCCAAGGCCGGTTTTGGCGACTACATGGGTTTCTCTTCGGCGTGGGGCTACTGGATCAGCGCCTGGCTGGGCAACGTCGGCTACTTCGTACTGCTGTTCAGCACCCTGGGGTTTTATTTCCCGATGTTCGGCGAGGGCAATACGCCGGTGGCGATCGGCTGCGCCTCGGTGTTGCTCTGGTGCGTGCACTTTGTGGTGCTGCGTGGGATCAAGGAAGCCGCGTTCATCAACCTGATCACTACCGTGGCCAAGGTAGTGCCACTGCTGATTTTCATCATGATTGCCGCCGTGGCGTTTCGTGCCGAAGTCTTCACCCGCGACTTCTGGGGCGCGAGCAACCCGCAGTTCGGCAGCGTAATGGAGCAGGTCCGCAACATGATGCTGGTGACCGTGTTCGTGTTTATCGGCATCGAGGGCGCGAGCGTGTACTCGGCGCGGGCCCAGCGCCGTTCGGACGTGGGCAAGGCGACCGTGATCGGCTTTCTCGGCGTGCTCGCCTTGCTGGTGCTGGTCAACGTGCTTTCGCTTGGGGTGATGACCCAGCCGGAGCTGGCGGGGTTGCAGAACCCGTCGCTGGCAGCGGTGCTGGAGCATATCGTCGGCCCATGGGGCGCGCTGCTGATCAGCCTTGGCCTGGCGGTGTCACTGCTGGGCGCGCTGCTGTCGTGGGCACTGTTGTGTGCAGAGATCCTCTACGCCACGGCCAAGGACAAGACCATGCCGCGTTTTCTCACCGTCGAGAACGCCAATCACGTGCCGGCCAACGCGCTGTGGCTGACCAACTGCATGATCCAGGGCTTTTTGCTGATCACGCTGTTTTCGGCAGGCACCTACACCAGCCTGATCTATCTGGCGTCGTCGATGATTCTGGTGCCGTACTTGTGGTCGGCGGCCTATGCGGTGCTGCTGGCGCTGCGCGGTGAAGGCTATGCCGAGCAAGCGGGGCTGCGCCGCAAGGACCTGACGGTGGCCGGCCTGGCGCTGGTCTACGCGATCTGGCTGTTGTACGCCGGCGGGCTCAAGTACCTGCTGCTGTCGGCGTTGCTGTATGCGCCAGGGGTGATTCTGTTTGCAAGGGCCAAGCACGAGCAGGGCGAGGCGCTCTTCACCGGCTGGGAAAAGCTGATTTTCGCTGCGGTGCTGGCAGGTGCAGGCGTGGCCGCGTATGCGCTGTACGCGGGGTTGTTGACGCTCTAGCTCAGCCGGCGTTGCAGTTGGAGGCTGCGGGCTGAACGCGCTCCGGGCGTGACCAGATCCACAGGTTGCCCAGGCTCATGCCGGCGATGGCCAGAAACACCGGCCAACGGTGCTCGAGAAAGGTCAGCATCAGGCAGGCGCATATCAGCATGCTCACGGTGGCGCTGATTTTCGCCCGGCGCTGGATCACCCGGCCGTTGCGCCAGTTGTGCAGGATCGGCCCGAACAGCCGATGGTTCTCCAGCCAGGCGCTCAGGCGCGGCGAGCTGCGCGTCGCGGCCCAGGCTGCAAGCAGAATGAACTCGGTGGTCGGCAGGCCCGGAATGACAATCGCCACCAAGCCGATCCCCAGGCTCACATAAGCCAGGATCGCGTACAGCAGGCGGGTCAGTTTCGAGCAGGCAAGTTGGGTCATGATCTCACTGCAAAAACGGCCGGCCACCACCGCGGTGACCGGGTAAAGCGTATCAGGCCGGCGCGACTTCTGCCGCGTAGGCATGCTTGAGCAACTCGGTGAAGCGCTCGAAGGCGGCGACTGCAGCACGCTCGGCGGCTGCGTCTTCTTCAGCCGACAGCTCCAGGCCGTCGAGGATGCGCGTGAACTGTTTCCAGCCTTCGGCACGGCCACGGGCCGGCTCACCCAGGTGACGTGCGCCAAAGCTGTCGGACAGCTCCAGTGCCACTGCACGCTTGATCAAAAAAGCGGCGCCCAGTTTGGAGCCTTCGGAGACGAAGATCCAGCCCAGTGCCTCGCCCAGGCTCGGCGCCTGCAACGCGCCAGCCACGGGCGCCGGCACTGCGGTATCGAGATCGGCCAGGTCCAGGCGAGCCTGATCGGCGCGGCAGCGTGCGGCTAGGTCGGGCACGATAGCGATCAGTTGTGGGTCGTTGTACAGCGCCTGCAGCTCGGACTGAAACAGGTACTGGGCGACCACGAAGCGGGCAAAGTTGTCACGGTTGGCAAACGGCGCGTGGGCTTTGACCAGTGCGTCGAGCTCGGTGTGTGGGGCGTTGGTCGCTTGATTCAGGCGTTGCGAGCGCAGCAGCGGGCGCTCGGCGTTGGCGGCGTTGGTCATGGTGGATCCTTGGAAAAAGGGCGGTCTAGTTACGAGACGAACAAGCGGGCTGAACACAGTAAAAATTCATGCTCAATAGTCCTGGCAGCGCGGGTCTAGGTAGGAGCGGCCTCGTGTCGCGAAAGGCGCGCGTAGCGGGCCCAGGATCTGCGCAGCACCACAGAATGCCGGGGCCGCTACGCGACCCTTTCGCGACACAAGGCCGCTCCTACAGGGAACGCGGCGCCCGCCAGATATCAGTTTCGCCGGGGCATCGCGCCGGCGCAGGTCAGATATCCCAGATGACGTTCACGGCAAAATTGCGCCCGGGCATGGTCAGGCGGTCGAGGTTGGCCGGCTGGGTCACCGCCGCTTCGCCCTGGCCGTCGTAGCCACGCACCGAATCCCACTGCCAGTACTTCTTGTTGGTCAGGTTGTACAGCCCGGCGTTGACGGTGACGTCGTCGGTGACTTTGTAGAAACCGCTCAAGTCGAGCACGCCGTAGCCCGGGCTGCGGAACTGGGTGCTGGCGCCGTCCGGAGCGAAGAAGGCGCTGTCGTCGACGCGGGTCTTGCGTTTGACCAAAGTCCAGCTGAGCAGGGCGCCATAGTCGGCCTGGTCATAACCGAGACCAAACACGCTGGTCAGCGGGTTGACGCTGTTGATCGGCTGGCCATTGTCATCGTTGCGACCGTTGGCATAGGCAATCGAGGTCTGGCCATACAGGCCCTGCGGTGCGCCAAAGTGATCGAGGTTCAAGCGGCCTTTGAACTCGGCGCCCTTGATGGTGGCGTGCTTGATGTTGCTGGCCTGGAAGGTGGTGCCGAGGTTGGCCGACTGCACGGCGTCTTCGTTGATGAAATCCCGGTACTTGTTGTAGAACACCGCGACATCGAAGTTACCTGCGGCAAAGTTGCCGCGCAGGCCGGTTTCATAACTCTTGCTTTTTTCCGGCTCCAGGCCGGGATTACCCTCTACCCGGTAGCCCACAATCGGGTTGTCGAAGCGCCCGTACATCGACTTGGCCGTCGGCGTGCGGAAGCCTTCGGCGTACTGGCCGTACCAGGTGTAGTTGTCGTCAAAGGCGTAGGTCACGCCGAGCTTGGGCGACAACCGATGCCATTTCTTGTCCGAGTCGTCGATAGACGTAGGGGCGACGCCGGTGCCCTGAATGCCACGCAGGAAGGCGTCGGTCATCTCCGGTCGCATGCGCGTGTAGTCGTAGCGCGCGCCGGGCAGGAAGGTCCAGCTGTTCCAGCGGATTTCGTCCTGGGCGAACAGGCTGTAGGTGTCGACGGTCGGGTCGGGGAAGTCGCTGACCAGCACTTGCCCATCGCTGGCTTGGCCTACTGCCGTGCAGCTGCCGCCGACGTTCAGGCAGGTGCCGCTGCCGCTGCGCGTACCGGTGACTTCTTCGTGCTTGAGGGTGGTGCCGTAGGTCAGCAGATGGTCGGTCTGGCCGATGCTGAAGGACTTGTCCAACTGCCCGTCGAATACCCACTGGCGGTCCTTGTAGGTGGTCTTGCGATCACGCGCTACCTGGCGGCCCGAGGCGACATACAGCTCTTCGGTGCGCTGGTCGGTCTTGGCGATCTGGTAGTTCAGGCTCCACTTGGCGCGGTCGGCGAACAGGCTGTCGAGGCCGAATTCGTGATTGATGCCAAAGCGCTCGCGGGTAACCGTGTCATTGCCCTGGCGATCGCGGTACGAGTTCATCGGGCCACGCCCTGGAATGAATGGCCCGCCCACGGCACTGAGGATGTTCTGGTCGCGATCATCCTTGTAGTTTTCGTAGGTGAAACCCAGCCGCGCATCATCGGCATAGTTCCAGCCGGCCTTGGCCAGCACGTTGGTAGTGCGCACGTCCTCCGGGTTGGCCGCGGTGCGATCGAGGCCGGTGCCGTTGTGCTCGCCATAGGACTCGGTCTCATGGCCGTTACGCTGGCTCAGGTGCAGCAGGCCGTCGACGTCGCCCTGGCGGCCGGCGATGGTGGCCGAGGTCAGCCAGCTTTCGTCAGCCGAGCTGTAGCCGGTCTTCAAGCGTGCGCCGAAGTCCTTGCCCGGTTTGATGATGTCGTCCGCGTCGAGGGTGAAGTAGCTGACCGCGCCACCGATGGCGTTGCTGCCGTACAGCACCGAAGCCGGGCCACGCAGTATCTCCACGCGCTTGACGATTTCCGGGTCGACATAATTGCGTTGGGTCTGCGCGTAGGGGCCGTAGAAGAAACTGTCGGGGATCGACACTCCGTCGATCTGGGTCAGGATCCGTTCACCGTCGATGCCGCGGATGTTGTAGCCGTTGAGGCCGCTGCGCTGGCCGGTGCCGCCAACCGAAACACCCGGCTCGTAACGCACCAATTGCTGGATATCGTTGACGTTCTGTCGATCCAGCTGCTCGCGGGTCTGCACAGTGACGGTGCTCGGTACCTGGCTGACATCCTGGGCGCTGCGGGTGGCGCTGACGGTCAGTTGCTGCAGGGCAATCACACTGCTGGCCGACTGGCGTTCAAGCACCACGTTGCCGTTACCGATCTTGCGGTAGCTCAGCCCGGTGCCTTGCAGCAAACGCTGCAGCGCAGGCTCGGCTGGCAGCGAGCCCTGAACGCTGGGCGATGAGATACCCTCGGCGACCTCGGCGCTGAAGCCGACCTGCCAGCCGGTAACCTGGCTGAAGGCGTTGATGGCCGCAACCAGCGGCTGTTGGCTGATGCTGAAGCGGTAATCGCCCATGCGCGGGCTGTTGGCCTGGGCCGGCTCTGCGGCTAGGGCCGGCAGGCTGCAGGCGCCACTGGCGATCAGGGCCAAGGTCAGCAGAGACAGCTGCCCCAGGCGGCGGGGTGACGGGCGGAGTTGAGCTGTGGACATCGAAAGCGCTCCCAGACGCGCGAACTGTTATAGGTGACGCTTGTTCTTGTTTAAAAACAAGAATCAGTTGCATTGGCTATAACGAGACGTGTTGTCGGTAGCGATCGCGTAAAAATAATTCAGGCGGCAGTCAGCGATTCAGTTGAGGATCACCAGCGCCGGGTATTCATGCAGCCTGGCTGAGGTGATCTGGGCCAGCGCGCGCAAGGTTTCCAGCGGTTGGTCGAGGCGGTAGTTACCAGTCACGGCAACCTGCTCGAGCGCGCCGTTGCGGCTGATGATCCAGCCCGGATAGTAACGGCGCACCTCGGCCAGCACTTCGCTCAGCGGGCAGTTCTCGAACACCAGGCGGCCCTCGACCCAGGCCAGATCCTGGCGCATATCGGGGCGGCTGGGCTGGCCAAAACCCTGCGGGCCAACGCTGATGCTGTCACCGGCGCGCAGGCGAATGTGCTGATCACTGGCAGCGTGCAGGTCAACATCGCCGCGCTGCACGCGGACCTGCGCCTGGCCATCCAGGTAGCGCACGGCAAAGTCGGTGTCGCGGACCTGCGCACGCATCGGCCCGGCCTGCACCTCAAGCGCCTGCTCACCGGCACGGCTTACCTGAAAATACGCCTCGCCTTGCAGCAGGCGGGCCACTGGCTGGCCGTCGCGCACATCGCTGGCAAACGCCGAGTCGGTGTTGAGCAGGACCTTGGTGCCGTCGTCCAGTTGCAGCCGCTGGCGCTCGCCGACCACGGTCAGGTGATCGGCCTGCAGGCGCACCGGCAGGTTGCCGAAGGTGAACACGCCGACCAGCAGCACGGCTGCGCTGGTCAGTGGCTTCCAGTGGCGGCGCAGGCGAGCGGCTGGAGCGTTGCGCTGGGTCTGGTGGATCTGCCCGGCGGCCTGACGCAGGGGCACACCGTTCCACACCGCTTCGGCCTCGACATAGGCCTCGGCGTTTTCCGGCGCAGCGCTCAGCCAGACCTCGAAGGCTGCGGTGTCTGCTGCGCTGGCGCATTGCAGGCGCAGCAGCCAGTCCAGTGCCTCGTCCATGGCACGCGCGCGGGCATCGGGCCCGGCAGGTGTCGGGCGTGGGCTGGGGCTGTCGGTCACGAAGGGTCCTTGCTTGGGGGATTTTGCCGAATGATCGGGGCTGCAACGGGCCAAGGCAAGCGCTTTACCGATCCTGGCGGGCCAGCGGTCGGCTTACTTGAGCCGCTCGGCCACACCCATGCAGATGGCCATGATCAGTTTCAGTTCCTTTTGCACCGTGCTCGCCGAAACCTGCAACTGCTCGGCAATCTCCAGGTAGCTGGCGCCGTGCAGGCGGCTGAGGATGAAGATGCGCTGCTGGCGCGTGCTCAGTTGGCCAAGGCTGACACTCAGGTGCTTGAGCAACTGCTCGGCGTGGGCGGCGTCCTCGCTGCTGCTGGTGGGGGCGGCGACGTTGTGCAGGACTTGCTCGGGTACATCCTCGACCAGCGTGCGCGCTTGGACGCGGCGGGCGCGCAGGTGATCCAGGGCCAGGTTGCGGGCAGTCTGGAACACGAACGGCTCAAGGTGTTCGACCGGCCGTTCGCCGAGGGCGCGGGTTACCCGCAGGTAGGTTTCCTGGAGCAGGTCTTCAGCGGTACTGGGGTTGCCCACCATGCCTTGCAGCGTGCGCAGCAGGCTGAGGCGTTGGGTTAGGAAGACGATATTGAAGCGTGACTGACTCACGGGGCGACCTGGCCGATACGGAGGTTAATGATAATGCTTATCATCACATGTATTGGTCAAGCGTTAAAACTGACCCCTTGCGAGGCGTATGTCCGGCCCGAGCAGGCAGCGCAATGTCTGCGCTGCTGCTGGGCGAGCCAGCTTACTGCGCGTTGTGCAGCGCCAGGCAGTTGTCGAGCATGCGGTTGGAGAAGCCCCACTCGTTGTCATACCACGCCAGCACCTTGAGCATGCGACCGTTGCTGCGGGTGTGGTTGGCATCGAAGATCGACGACAACGGGTTGTGGTTGAAGTCGCACGACACCAGCGGCAGGGCGTTGTAACCCAGTACCCGCGAGTGGCGGCTGGCCTCGAGGAACAGCTGGTTGACCTGCTCGGCGCTGGCTTCGCGCTTGAGGTTGACGGTCAGGTCCACCAGCGACACATTGATCACCGGCACGCGCACGGCCATGCCGGTCAGCTTGCCCGCCAGTTCCGGCAGCACCAGGCCGACCGCTTCGGCGGCGCCGGTCTTGCTCGGGATCATCGACTGGGTGGCCGAACGCGCCCGGTATGGGTCGCTGTGGTACACGTCGGTCAGGACTTGATCGTTGGTGTAGGCGTGAATGGTAGTCATCAAACCCTGCTCGATGCCGAACTCGCGGTGCAGCACCTGGGCAATCGGCGCCAGGCAGTTGGTGGTGCAGGAGGCGCTGGAGATGATCTGGTGCGAGGCACGCAGCACATCATGGTTGACCCCGTAGACGATGGTGGCGTCAACGCCCTTGCCCGGCGCCGAAATGATCACCTTGCCGGCGCCGGCACTCAAATGTGCTGCAGCCTTGGCGCGGTCGGTGAACAGCCCGGTGCATTCGAACACGACGTCGATGGCTTCGGCCTTCCACGGCAGCTCGGCCGGATTACGGATGGCGCTGACCGCGATGCGGTCGCCGTTGACGGTCAGGCTTTCATGATCGGCCTCGACCTGTGCATCGAAAATGCCGTGGACGCTGTCGTACTTGAGCAGGTGGGCGTTCATTGCGCTGTCGCCCAGATCGTTGATGGCGACGACCTGCAGGTCTTGCCGGTAGCCTTGGGTATACAGTGCGCGCAGGACGTTGCGCCCGATACGGCCGAATCCGTTGATGGCGATGCGTAGGGTCATGGTAATACCTCTGGCAGTCGGGTGAAGGCTGTGGCACAAGGCCTATTGCCGTGGAGCACGCATTCACTGAAACGATTTTGTTATTGGAATTACAAGATTATGCGTTATGGGATAGAAAACAAGCCCTTTTGATGGCAGTATTTTGTGTAAACATACAACGAGTGGTCGGGCGAGCTACTTCCACGTTGCACCAGGCAGGTTTCACTTGAGCCTAGGTCGCAATCGGGGGGAGGGGAAATCCCGCTTCAGATCACCCTTACCGTCAGCCTGGAGTTCAGTACATGCACCCGCGCATCCTAGAGGTCACCCAACGGCTGATCGAACGTAGCCGTCCTACCCGTGAACGTTATCTGCAACTCATTCGCGGTGCGGCCAGTGACGGCCCGATGCGCGCCAGCCTGCAGTGCGCCAACTTCGCCCACGGCGTGGCTGGCTGCGGTAGCGAAGACAAACACAGCCTGCGCATGATGAATGCCGCCAACGTGGCAATTGTTTCGGCTTATAACGACATGCTTTCGGCGCATCAGCCGTACCAGCATTTCCCCGAGCAGATCAAACAGGCGCTGCGCGAGATCGGTTCGGTCGGCCAGTTTGCCGGCGGTGTGCCGGCCATGTGCGATGGCGTCACCCAGGGTGAGCCGGGCATGGAGCTGGCCATCGCCAGCCGCGAAGTGATCGCGATGTCCACCGCGATTGCCCTGTCGCACAACATGTTCGACGCCGCCTTGATGCTCGGCATCTGCGACAAGATCGTCCCTGGCCTGATGATGGGCGCGTTGCGCTTCGGCCATCTGCCGACCATCTTCGTCCCTGGCGGACCAATGCCGTCGGGCATTTCCAACAAGCAGAAGGCCGATGTGCGCCAGCGCTATGCCGAAGGCAAGGCCAGCCGCGAAGAGCTGCTCGAGTCGGAAATGAACTCCTACCACAGCCCCGGCACCTGCACCTTCTACGGCACCGCCAACACCAACCAACTGGTGATGGAAGTGATGGGCCTGCACCTGCCCGGCGCCTCGTTCGTCAATCCTTACACGCCGTTGCGTGATGCCCTCACCGCCGAAGCTGCGCAGCAGGTCACGCGCATGACCAAAGCCAGCGGCAGCTTCATGCCGCTGGGCGAAATCGTCGATGAAAAGGCCCTGGTCAACTCGATCGTCGCTCTGCATGCCACCGGCGGCTCGACCAACCACACCCTGCACATCCCGGCGATTGCCCAGGCTGCCGGCATTCAGTTGACCTGGCAGGACATGGCTGACCTGTCCGAGGTCGTGCCAACCCTGTCCAACGTCTACCCCAACGGCAAAGCCGACATCAACCACTTCCAGGCCGCCGGCGGCATGTCGTTCCTGATTCGCGAGCTGCTCGATGCCGGGCTGCTGCACGACGACGTCAACACCGTGGCCGGACATGGCCTGCGCCGCTACACCCAGGAGCCGTTCCTCGAGGATGGCCGACTGGTCTGGCGCGAAGGCCCGTTGCAAAGCCTGGACGAGAACATCTTGCGCCCGGCTTCGCGGCCATTCTCCAGCGAGGGTGGCCTGCGGGTGATGGAAGGCAACCTCGGCCGCGGCGTGATGAAAGTCTCCGCCGTGGCGCCCGAGCACCGCGTGGTCGAAGCGCCGGCCCGAGTGTTCGAAGACCAGCAGGCATTGGCCGATGCGTTCAAAGCCGGTGAGCTGGAGCGCGATTTCGTCGCGGTGATGCGCTTCCAGGGCCCGCGCTGCAACGGCATGCCCGAGCTGCACAAGATGACGCCGTTTCTCGGCGTGCTGCAGGACCGCGGCTTCAAGGTCGCGCTGGTCACCGATGGGCGTATGTCAGGCGCCTCGGGCAAGATCCCGGCGGCGATCCACGTCTGCCCGGAAGCGTTCGACGGCGGCCCGCTGGCACGTGTGCGCGATGGTGATATGGTGCGCGTTGATGGTGTCGAAGGCACCTTGCGGGTGATGGTCTCGGCCGAAGAGCTGGCCAGCCGCGATCTGCCGCCTGCACCCCAGGGCAATGACTTGGGCTGCGGGCGCGAACTGTTTGGTTTCATGCGCATGGCGTTCAGTTCAGCGGAACAGGGCGCCAGCGCCTTTACCTCTGGCCTGGAGAATCTCAAGTGAATGAGTTGCTGGTTGGCGACATCGGTGGCACCAACGCACGTTTTGCCCTTTGGCGCGACAACCAGCTGCACGCCGTGCGGGTGTTGCCGACGGCTGACTACACCAGCCTGGAGCAGGCGATCCAGGCGTACCTGCAGGAGCAGGGCATCGCACGCGGTGAGCTTGCGGCGGTATGTCTGGCGGTTGCCGGGCCGGTGGATGGCGATGAGTTCCAGTTCACCAACAACCACTGGCGGCTGAGCCGACGGGCGTTCTGCGACATGCTTCAGGTCAAGCAGCTGCTATTGCTCAACGACTTCTCGGCGATGGCGCTGGGCATGACCCGTTTGCTGCCTGGTGAATTCCAGGCGGTATGCGCCGGTGACGCCGACCCAGCCCGTCCGGCGCTGGTGATCGGCCCTGGCACCGGGCTGGGCGTCGGCAGCTTGTTGCACCTCAACCAGCAACAGTGGATGGCGGTGCCAGGCGAGGGCGGCCATGTCGACCTGCCCGTCGGTAACGCGCGTGAAGCCGCGATCCATCAGCAGATCCAAAGCCAGATTGGTCATGTCAGTGCCGAAACCGTACTCAGCGGCGGCGGCCTGGTGCGCTTGTATCAGGCGATGTGCGCGCTGGATGGTGTTCAGCCAGTTCACCTGAGCCCAGCGGAAGTCACCGAGGCTGCGCTGGCTGGTGAGCCGCAGGCATTGGCCGTGATCGAACAGTTCTGCTGCTTCCTTGGCCGGGTTGCCGGCAACAACGTACTCACCCTCGGTGCGCGCGGCGGGGTGTATATCGTCGGTGGCGTGATCCCGCGGTTTGCCGAGCTGTTCCTGCGCAGCGGTTTTGCTGCCAGCTTTGCCGACAAGGGCTGCATGAGCGGCTATTTTGCCGGGATCCCGGTATGGTTGGTCACCGCTGAGTTTTCTGGCCTGTTGGGTGCCGGTGTGGCGCTGCAGCAAGCGATGGCTCGTTAGATTTCTTGGGGCCGCCGCGCTGCTCTTCGCGGGTGAACCCGCTCCCACAAGGACCGCGCCGTTCTCAAGCGCAGCTCATAACCCTGTAGGAGCGGGTTCACCCGCGAAGGGCCGCAGAGCGGGCCCAACAACACGGAAGAACTTCAGTGAGCACTGCCCCCCGATCGATCCTGATGGTCGATGACGACCATGACATCCGCGAACTGCTGCAGACCTACTTGAGCCGCTCCGGCTTTCAGGTGCGCGCCGAGGCCGATGGCCAGGGTTTTCGCCAGGCGCTGGACAGCACGACGTGTGACCTGGTGATTCTCGACGTGATGCTGCCCGACGAAGACGGCTTCAGCCTATGCCGTTGGGTGCGCCAGCACCCGCGCCAGTCGCGGGTGCCGATCATCATGCTCACCGCCAGTTCCGACGAGGCCGATCGGGTCATCGGCCTGGAGCTGGGCGCCGATGACTACCTCGGCAAACCGTTCAGCCCACGGGAGTTGCAAGCACGGATCAAGGCCTTGCTGCGCCGTGCTGAGTTTGGCCAGGTAGCGCCCGCCAGTGCCGTGCTGGCGTTTGACGAATGGCAGCTGGATACCGTCAGCCATCGACTGTTCCACCGCGACGGTGAAGAGGTGATTCTGTCGGGCGCTGACTTCGCTTTGCTCAAGCTGTTTCTCGACCACCCGCAGCAGATCCTCGACCGCGACACCATCGGCAATGCTACCCGTGGCCGCGAGCCGATGCCGCTCGACCGTATCGTCGACATGGCCGTCAGCCGCCTGCGTTCACGCCTGCGCGATACCGACAAACCGCCACGGCTGATCCGCACCGTGCGCGGCAGTGGCTATCTGCTGGCGGCACATGTCAACCGCAGCCACTGAGCGCCGCTGGCGCCTGCTGCCGCGCTCGCTGCTGGGGCGCATGCTGCTGTTGACCCTGCTGGTGGTATTGCTGGCGCAGGGCCTGTCGAGCTTGATCTGGGTGGCGCAGTTGCGCGCCAGCCAGTTGCAGGGCCTGCGCGCCAGCGCGCAGAGCCTGGCCCACTCGATGAGCGCCAGTGTCAGTTACTTCCGCTCGTTGCCGGTGGCCTATCGGCCAATGGTCCTCGACCAATTGCGCAGCATGGGCGGCACGCGCTTTTTCGTATCGCTCAACGACAAGCCGCTGGACATGGCCACGCTGCCGATTACTCCGCGCAAGCAGGCAGTCATCGACGTGTTCCAGCAAGTGCTGCACGAGCGCCTTGGCCAGCAGGTGGAAGTTTCGGTCGAGTTCGTCAGCCCCGATCAGCTGCGTATTTTCAACAGCGGCCTCAAGCTCGATGAATTGCCGCGCTCGTGGGCGCATTATTCGCTGACCCTGGAACCGCTCAACCCGCCGGTGCTGGTCAACCAGATCCGCCTGGCCGAAGGCGAGTGGCTGTACATCGCCTCGCTGCTGCCGGAGCCCTACACCAGCCTTGAGGCCGAGCGCCTGCCGCGTCAGCAGATCGGCTTCATTGCCCTGACCACGGCCATGTTGCTGCTGTTCATCGGCCTGTTGGTGCACTGGCAAAGCCGACCGTTGAAGCGTCTGGCCCGCGCGGCCCGCGATCTGTCGCTGGGCGCCGATGTGGTGCCGGTGACCGAGGGTGGCGGCAGCGAAGTGGTCGAGGTAGGCCGCGCCTTCAACAGTATGCGCGAGCGCATCAGCCGTTACCTGACCGAGCGCAGCCAGCTATTCAGCGCGATCTCGCACGACTTGCGCACGCCGATCACGCGCCTGCGCCTGCGCGTCGAGCTGCTTGAAGACGAACGCCTGCAAGCGCAGTTCAGCCGTGATTTGGACGAGCTGGAGCTGTTGGTCAAAGGCGCACTGCAGTGCGTCAAAGACACGGATATCCACGAGAACATCGAGCCGATCGATCTCAACCAGCTGCTGGAAATTCTCGCTGAACCGTACCTGCGTGACGGCCGTATCACCGTCGAGGGGCGGGCGTTGGCGCCGTATCCGGGCAAGGCGTTGGCCCTGCGCCGCTGCATCGGCAACCTGATCGACAACGCGATCAAGTACGGCGAGCGCGCGCACCTGCGCATCATCGATGGCCCGGAGGGCTTTGTGCTGCAGGTCGATGACCACGGCCCGGGTGTGCCGCAGCAGCAAATGGAGCAGGTGTTCGAGCCGCATTTTCGTTTGGCCGGGCAGCAGCAAGGCTACGGCCTGGGCCTGGGCATCGCGCGCAATATTGCCCACAGTCATGGCGGTGAAGTCAGTTTGCTCAACCTGCGCGAGGGCGGCCTGCGGGTGACCCTGTGCCTGCCGCGCAGCGCCGAGTGAGCAACGCTTGGTCACCAGCCAGTGACAGCAATGGCGGCCTTTGTGACCTATTGGCCGTAGCACTCTGGCTAGACTTGGCCGCCACGACAGGCGCCGTGCCTGTTCTCGACAAGGACGCAGCAGGCCAATGAATCATGCTCAATCGCCGTTGATCGACGGGCCGCACAGTGCCTGGCTGGATGCCGAAGGGCAGCGTTTGCTGGCCTTCGCCAGAGCCTCACAGCTGGAACTCGGCTTCGGCAACCTCGACAGCTACGGCCACCTTGCCGCCGACGCAATTGCCGACACCATTACCACCGCGCGGATGACCCACAGCTTCGCCTTGGCTCATCTACAAGGCAGGCCCGGTTGCCTGGAACTGGTTGAGCTCGGCATCGCCGCCTTGGCCGGCAGGCTGCGCGATGTCGAGCACGGCGGCTGGTACGCCAGCGCCGCTACCGCTGGCGACAGCATCAAAGCCGCTTACCTGCACGCCTTCGTTGCCCTTGCTGCGAGTTCTGCGCAGGTGGCCGGCAGCGCTGCTGCGCCGGCCTTGCTGGCGCAAGCCATCGAGATCATCGAGGCGCATTTCTGGAGTGAAAGCGAGGGTGCCCTGCGCGAAAGCTTCAGTCGCGATTGGCAGCAGCAGGAGGCCTATCGCGGGGCCAACAGCAACATGCATGGCACCGAAGCGTTTTTGGCCCTTGCCGACGTGACTGGCGAGCCGATCTGGTTGCAGCGTGCGCTGCGCATCGTCGAGCGGGTGATCCACGGCCATGCGCGTGCCAATGGCTTCAGTGTGATCGAGCACTTCGACCTGCACTGGCAGCCGCTCACCGATTACAACAGCGACAACCACGCCGATGGCTATCGACCCTACGGCGTTACTCCCGGCCACGGCTTCGAGTGGGCGCGGCTGCTGCTGCACCTTGAAGCTGCGCTGCAATTGGCCGATCTAGCGACACCCGACTGGCTACTGGCCGACGCACGCGGCCTGTTTGCCAGCGCCTGTCAGCACGCCTGGCACGCCGACGGCGCCCCCGGAATCGTCTACACCCTCGACTGGCAACAACGCCCGGTAGTACGCCAGCGCCTGCACTGGGTGCATGCCGAAGCCAGCGCCGCTGCCGCTGCGTTGTGGCAGCGCACGGGGGAGGCGCAATACCAGTGCTGGTACGGGCGTTTCTGGGCGTTCATCCAGGCCCATCTGATTGATAACGACGCCGGCAGCTGGCACCACGAACTGAGCCCGGACAACCTCCCCAGTGCGACGATATGGGCGGGCAAACCGGACCTCTATCACGCTTATCAGGCCGTACTGTTGCCCACCCTGGCTCTGGCGCCAAGCCTTGCCACGGGCCTCGCGCGGCGAATGTAACCAACTGATGACAATCGCGCAGCGCTTCGTTACCTGAGGCGCCTTGCCGGGTTATTAAACTCCTGTGCAATGCAAGCGACAGTCTTGCCCTGCATAACAACAAGAAAGGTATTGCGATGAACTCCACTCTGCGTCTCGCCGCCGCGATTTCCCTCGCCTCCCTGCTGCCCCTGAGCGCGTCTGCCGCCGATGCCAAAGGCTCGGTCGAAGTGGTGCACTGGTGGACCTCTGGTGGCGAAAAGGCTGCTGTCGATGTACTCAAGGCTCAAATCGAAAAAGACGGCTTCATCTGGAAAGATGGCGCTGTTGCCGGCGGCGGCGGTGCCACCGCAATGACCGTACTGAAGAGCCGCGCCGTGGCCGGCAATCCGCCAGGCGTGGCCCAGATCAAGGGCCCGGACATCCAGGAGTGGGCCTCCACCGGCCTGCTCGACAGTGACGTGCTCAAGGACGTGGCCAAAGAGCAGAACTGGGACGGCCTGCTGGAGCAGAAAGTCGCCGACACCGTCAAGTACGAGGGCGACTATGTCGCTGTGCCGGTCAACATCCACCGCGTCAACTGGCTGTGGATCAACCCCGAAGTATTCAACAAGGCCGGCATCGACAAGGCGCCGACCACCCTCGCCGAGTTCTACGCCGCAGCCGAAAAACTCAAGGCAGCCGGCTTCATCCCGCTCGCCCACGGCGGCCAGCCATGGCAGGACAGCACCGTGTTCGAAGCGGTGGTGCTGTCGGTAATGGGCGCGGACGGTTACAAGCAGGCGCTGGTTGATCTTGACCAAAAGGTGCTGACCGGACCGGGCATGGTCAAGGCGCTGACCGAACTCAAGCGCGTCGCTACCTACATGGACGCTGACGGCAAAGGCCAGGACTGGAACCTGGAAGCCGCCAAGGTCATCAACGGCAAGGCCGGCATGCAGGTCATGGGCGACTGGGCCAAGAGCGAGTGGACCCTGGCCAACAAGGTCGCCGGCAAGGATTATCAGTGCGTGCCGTTCCCGGGTACCGACAAGGCCTTCACCTACAACATCGACTCGCTGGTGGTGTTCAAGCAGAAGGACGCCGGCACTTCGGCTGGCCAGCAGGACATCGCCAAAGTGGTGATGAGCCAGGACTTCCAGAAGCTGTTCAGCAGCAACAAGGGCTCGATCCCGGTACGTAAGGACATGCTCGTCGACATGGCCAAGCATGGCTTCGATGCCTGCGCGCAGACCTCAGCCAAGGACTTCCTTGCCGACGCCCAGACCGGCGGCCTGCAACCAAGCATGGCGCACAACATGGCGACCAACCTGGCAGTGCAGGGCGCGTTCTTCGATGTGGTCACCAACTACATCAACGACCCCAAGGCCGACCCGGCCGATGCCGCGAAAAAGCTCGGCGCGGCGATCAAGTCCGCCCAGTAACGGCTGGTCCGGCGCAGCCGTCCTTGCGGCGGCTGCACGCCACCCTCAGTTAACGTTCTGTACTGACAGGTATCGCTGCCATGACTACTGCGACCGCGCAACTGCGGGCCTCACCCCTGGACGCCGTGCAGCGCTGGTTACCTAAACTGGTACTGGCGCCGACCATGGTCATCATCCTGGTGGGCTTCTACGGTTATATCCTGTGGACCTTTGTCCTCTCGTTCACCACCTCGACCTTTTTGCCCAATTACAAATGGGCAGGGCTGGCGCAATACGCACGCCTGCTCGACAACGACCGCTGGTGGGTGGCGAGCAAGAACCTGCTGGTGTTCGGCAGCCTGTTCATCGGCATCAGCCTGGTCATCGGTGTACTGCTGGCGATCCTGCTGGACCAGCGTATCCGCCGCGAAGGGTTTATCCGCACCATCTACCTGTACCCGATGGCGCTGTCGATGATCGTCACCGGCACCGCCTGGAAGTGGCTGCTCAACCCGGGCATGGGCCTGGACAAGCTGATGCGCGACTGGGGCTGGGAAGGCTTTCGCCTGGACTGGCTGATCGACCCCGACCGGGTCGTGTACTGCCTGGTGATCGCTGCCGTTTGGCAAGCCTCCGGGTTCATCATGGCAATGTTTCTGGCCGGCCTGCGCGGGGTCGATCAGTCGATCATCCGCGCGGCGCAGATCGACGGTGCGAGCTTGCCGCGGATCTATTGGCAGGTGGTTCTGCCCAGCCTGCGCCCGGTATTTTTCAGTGCGGTGATGATCCTCTCGCACATCGCTATCAAGAGCTTTGACCTGGTGGCGGCGATGACCGCTGGCGGCCCGGGTTACTCGTCCGACCTGCCGGCCATGTTCATGTACTCGTTCACCTTCAGCCGTGGCCAGATGGGTATGGGTTCGGCCAGCGCGATTCTTATGCTGGGCGCGATCCTGGCGATTCTGGTGCCTTACTTGTACTCGGAGCTGAGGAACAAACGCCATGACTAGCCGCCTCGACAAACCGGCCATCAGCCTCAGTCGGCTGGCCATTCATGCGGTATTGCTGTTTGCCGTGCTGCTGTACCTGGTGCCGCTGGTGGTGATGCTGCTGACCAGCTTCAAGACCCCGGAAGACATCGGCAGCGGCAACCTGCTCAGTTGGCCGGCGGTGGTCACCAGCATCGGCTGGGCCAAGGCCTGGGCCACGGTCAGTGGCTATTTCTGGAACTCGATCATGATCACCGTACCGGCGGTGCTGATCTCTACCGCGCTCGGCGCACTCAATGGCTACGTGCTGGCGATGTGGCGTTTCCGTGGCTCGCAGGTGTTCTTCGGCCTGCTGCTGTTTGGCTGCTTCCTGCCGTTCCAGACCGTGCTGCTGCCAGCCTCGTTCACCCTCGGCAAGCTCGGCCTGGCCAACACCACCGCTGGCCTGGTGCTGGTGCATGTGGTGTATGGCCTGGCGTTCACCACGCTGTTTTTCCGCAACTACTACGTGACCATCCCCGATGCGTTGGTGAAGGCGGCGCGGCTGGATGGTGCCGGGTTTTTCACCATCTTCGGGCGGATCATTCTGCCGATGTCGACGCCGATCATCATGGTCTGCCTGATCTGGCAGTTCACCCAGATCTGGAACGATTTTCTGTTCGGCGTGGTGTTCTCCAGCGGCGATTCGCAACCGATCACCGTGGCCCTCAACAACCTGGTCAACACCAGCACCGGGGCCAAGGAATACAACGTCGACATGGCCGCGGCAATGATCGCCGGCCTGCCAACCCTGCTGGTCTATGTGGTCGCAGGCAAGTATTTCGTGCGCGGCCTGAGCGCCGGCGCAGTCAAGGGGTAAGTCATGGCCACACTCGAACTTCGCAACGTCAACAAGACCTATGGCACTGGTGTGCCAGACACACTGAAAGACATCCAGCTGGCGATCAAGGACGGTGAGTTTCTGATCCTGGTCGGCCCTTCCGGCTGCGGCAAGTCGACCTTGATGAACTGCATCGCTGGCCTGGAGAGCATCAGCGGCGGGGCGATCCTGATCGATGGCGACGACGTCAGCGGCATGAGCCCGAAGGATCGCGACATCGCCATGGTGTTCCAGTCGTATGCGCTGTATCCGACCATGAGCGTGCGCGACAACATCGCCTTCGGTCTGAAGATCCGCAAGCTGCCCCAGGCAGCCATCGACGAAGAAGTGGCGCGGGTAGCCAAGCTGCTGCAGATCGAACACCTGCTCACGCGCAAGCCGGGCCAGCTCTCCGGCGGCCAGCAGCAGCGCGTGGCGATGGGCCGGGCGCTGGCACGGCGGCCGAAGATCTACCTGTTCGACGAGCCGCTGTCCAACCTCGACGCCAAGCTGCGGGTCGAGATGCGCACCGAAATCAAGCTGATGCACCAACGGCTGAAAACCACCACGGTGTACGTCACCCATGACCAGATCGAGGCGATGACCCTGGGCGACAAGGTGGCGGTGATGAAGGACGGCATCATCCAGCAGTTCGGCACCCCGCAGCAGATCTACAACGACCCGGCCAACCAGTTTGTCGCCAGCTTCATTGGCTCGCCGCCGATGAACTTCGTGCCGGTGCGCCTGCGCGAGCAGGGCGGCCGTGTGCTGGCGCTGCTCGACAGTGGCCAGGCGCGCTGCGAGCTGGTGCTGGGCGCGGCCAGCCAAGGCTTCGATGGTCGTGAAGTGATTCTCGGCATTCGTCCCGAGCAGATCAGCCTCGGTGCAGGGGAGGGCGACGGCCTGTCGCTGTTGCGCGCCGAAGTCCAGATCACCGAGCCGACCGGGCCGGACCTGCTGGTCTTCGTCACCGTCAACCAGACCAAGCTGTGCTGCCGGCTGGCGCCGGATATCAGCTGCCAGGTCGGCGACACCCTCAACCTGCAGCTGGACCCGGCACGGGTGCTGCTGTTCGACGCGCAAACCGGTGAGCGCCTGCACCTGGCTCGCCACGCCGCACCCTTGCAAGACAACGTTGCCCACATCGCGGGCCGTTGATTGGACCCTTCATAACAAGAAAAGAGGACGCACAGGGATGGAACATCGCAATCGCATCAGTACGTTGGGTTCGCTGGCCTTGCTGGCCGTGGTCGGCAGCAGCAGCGTACAGGCCGCCGAGGCCTTCTCCAGCGAATCGAAATGGATGAGTGGCGACTGGGGCGGCACCCGCACCGAGCTGCTCGACAAGGGCTACGACTTCACCCTCGACTACGTCGGTGAGGTCGCCGGCAACCTCAATGGCGGTTACAACGACGACAAGACTGCGCGCTACAGCGACCAGTTCGCCCTCGGCATGCACCTGGACCTGGAGAAAATCCTCGGCTGGCACGACACCGAGTTCAAGCTGGCGGTCACCGAGCGCAGCGGCCGCAACCTGTCCAACGACCGCATCAGCGACCCGCGCGCCGGTCAGTTCAGTTCGGTGCAGGAAGTCTGGGGCCGCGGCCAGACCTGGCGGCTGACCCAGATGTGGATCAAGCAGAAGTATTTCGATGGCGCGCTGGACGTCAAATTCGGCCGCTACGGCCCGGGCGAGGACTTCAACAGCTTCCCTTGCGACTTCCAGAACCTGGCGTTCTGCGGCTCGCAGGTGGGTAACTGGGTCGGCGGCATCTGGTACAACTGGCCCGTTAGCCAGTGGGCATTGCGGGTCAAGTACAACATCACCCCGGAAGTCTTCGTGCAGGTCGGTGCGTTCGAGCAGAACCCGTCCAACCTCGAAACCGGCAACGGCTTCAAGCTCAGCGGCAGTGGCACCAAAGGCGCGATCATTCCGGTCGAGGCGGTCTGGCAGCCCAAGGTCAATGGCCTGCCGGGTGAATACCGCCTGGGTTATTACTACAGCACGGCCTCGGCCGATGACGTCTACAAGGATGTCAACGGCAACGCCCAGGGCATCAGCGGCGTCGGCTTCAAGTCGCACTCGAGCAAGCACGGCTGGTGGGTGGTGGCCCAGCAGCAAGTCACCGCACATGCCGGTGACGTCAACCGCGGCCTGAGCCTGTTCGCCAACTTCACCGTGCACGACAAGGCCACCAACGTGGTCGACAACTATCAGCAAGTCGGCATGGTCTACAAAGGCGCTTTCGATTCACGGCCCAAGGATGACATCGGCTTCGGCATCGCCCGGATCCACGTCAACGATGACGTGAAAAAGCGCGCCGAGCAGCTCAACGCACAGAGCGGTATCAGTGATTACAACGACATGGGCTTTGTGCCGTTGCAGCGCACCGAGTACAACGCCGAGCTGTACTACGGCTTCCACGTCACCAACTGGCTGACCGTGCGGCCCAACCTGCAGTACATCAAAAGCCCAGGTGGGGTTGATGAAGTCGACAACGCGCTGGTCGCAGGGCTGAAGATTCAGTCGTCATTCTGAGGCTAAATGTTGTAAATTTACGCCATCGTAGCGACCGCACTGCGGTCGCTTGTCGCCCAGCCGTTGTCACGCAGGCTGTTTCAGCAGTGCGTGGCGACGCGTTTGGCCGGCAACCGCGGCCCTAATGACAACAAGAGTTACCAGCCATGCCCGAACATCCGCTCCACTGCTTGTTCACCCCGCAGCGGCCCAGGCCCGTCTTCGAGTGGGAGCGTCATCAACAGCGCGATGTCCTTGTCATCGATCACCCGCACTGCCAGGCGGTGTTCAGCCGTCAGGGTGCGCAACTGCTGCACTTTCAGCCGAGCGGCGAACGGCCGTGGTTGTGGTGCGCCGAGCAATGGCCGCAAGTTGGCGCGATCCGCGGGGGAGTGCCGGTGTGCTGGCCCTGGTACGGGCGCCACCCCAGTGAAGACCTGTGGCCTACCCATGGTTGGGCCCGGCTACTGGACTGGAAGCTGCTGAGCAGCACATCCGACGATGACGGTGTGACCCTGGTGTGGCAGTTGCAGCTGTGTGAGTGGCAGGTCGACCTGCACGCGCGGCTCGGCAAGAACATGGAGCTCAAGCTCAGCACCGTGCATCAGGACAGCGAAACCTGCCAATTGAGTCATGCCCTGCTGGCTTACTGGCGTATTAGTGACGTTGCCAAGATAGCGCTGTCTGGGCTCGAAAACATTGAAGGTTATGACCAGCTCAGCCGGCAGAGCTGCCGGCAGAAGGGCGCCTTGAAGGTCGGTGGCGGGTGCCAGCGAGTGTATCCAGGCACCTCATCGGTGCAGTTGCACGACCCGACCTGGGATCGCGAGCTGTGCATCGATACCGGCGACAGCGATGACACCGTGGTCTGGCACCCCGGCAGCCGTCCGCTGATGGGCGTCAGTGGCCGCGAAAGTCAGCGCTTCGTCTGTGTCGAAGCCGCCAGCGGCAGCAGCGCTGGCCTGAGCCTGGCGCCGGGCGAGCAGGCGCACCTGAGCCTGCAGGCGCACCGGCTCAATTGAGCTCGTCGTCCTCGATCGGGTAGCGGCTGGCGTTGAGGCTCTCTTTGATCTTGCGCAGGTGCGGCTGGAAGTCGACGCCGCGGCGCAGGGTCATGCCGGTGGCCAGGACGTCGAGCACGGTTAGTTGGATGATCCGCGAAGTCATCGGCATGTAGATGTCGGTGTCTTCCGGCAGCGGAATATGCAGGCTCATGCTGCAGGCGTTGGCCAGCGGCGAGCCGGCGGCGGTCAGGCCGAGCACCGAGGCGCCGTTTTCGCGAGCGACGCGGGCAACCTCGACCAGCTCACGGGTGCGCCCGGTGTAGGAGATGATCACGAACAGGTCGCCGGTGTGTGCTACCGAGGCGAGCATGCGCTGCATCAGCACGTCGGCGTGGGCCGACACGGCCAGGTTGAAGCGGAAGAACTTGTGCTGGGCGTCCAGTGCCACCGGGGCCGAGGCACCGAGGCCGAAGAAGTGGATCTGGCGGGCCTGGATCATCATGTCGACGGCGCGGCTGACCTGCTGCGGGTCGAGTTGCTGGCAGGCACTGTCGAGCGAGGCGATGGCGCTGCCGAAGATCTTCTGGGTGTAGGCGGCCGGATCATCATCAGCCTCGACCGCACGGCTGACGTAGGCGGCGCCGCTGGCCAGGCTCTGCGCCAGCTGCAGCTTGAGTTCCGGGTAGCCGCTGACGCCGAACGAGCGGCAGAAGCGGTTGACGGTCGGCTCGCTGACCTTGGCCGCCTGGGCCAGTGCGGCGATGCTGAAACGGGTGGCCTGTTGCGGGTTGAGCAGGATGACTTCGGCGACTTTGCGTTCGGCCTTGTTCAGCTCATCGAGGCGTCCCTGGATCTGTTCCAGGAGGTTGCGCACGCGGTCCATGGTATGTCCTTGGGTCGAGAAGACAGCCGGCTGGCGTTACAGCAGGCTTTTTGCAGGGTTGTCTATCGTACTGTCGGTAGGGGTTGATCTACCACTTGTCTGTAACACTTGTCGGTAATGTTGTGGTTTTTACTACATTACCTCTTGAAAAGTGCGGTTGAAAACGATATTCCTAGGCCAACTTTAGGAAAGAACCAACATCATGGCTGCGATCAGTGTTGAACCTTGCACCTTTGCCTTGTTTGGCGCCTTGGGCGACCTGGCACTGCGCAAGCTGTTCCCCGCGCTTTATCAGCTCGACCGTGCCGGCCTCCTGCACGCCGATTCGCGCTTGCTGGCGCTGGCCCGCGAGGCCGGTGACAGCCAGCAGCACCTGGCCAACATCGAAGCGCACCTGCGCCGGTTTGTGCCCGATGCCGATATTGAAGCGGCTACGCTTGGGCGCTTTCTGGCCCGGCTGAGCTACCTGCATCTGGATTTCCTCCAACCCGAGGGCTATCAGACCCTGGCTGAACAGGCCGCCCCAGGCGTGCCGCTTATCGCCTACTTTGCCACCCCGGCGGCGGTGTACGGCGCGATTTGCGAGAACCTCGACAAGGCCGGCCTGGTCGAGCGCACCCGGGTGGTGCTGGAAAAGCCGATCGGGCACGATCTTGAGTCATCGCGGCGGGTCAACGACGCGGTGGCGCGGTTCTTCCCCGAGAGCCGGGTCTATCGCATCGACCACTATCTGGGCAAGGAGACGGTGCAGAACCTGATCGCCCTGCGCTTCGCCAACAGTCTGTTCGAGACTCAGTGGAACCAGAATTCGATCTCCCATGTGGAGATCACCGTGGCCGAAAAGGTCGGTATCGAAGGCCGTTGGGGCTACTTCGACAAGGCCGGCCAGCTGCGCGACATGATCCAGAACCATTTGCTGCAGCTGCTTTGCCTGATTGCCATGGACCCGCCCAGCGACCTCTCGGCCGACAGTATCCGCGACGAGAAGGTCAAGGTGCTCAAGGCTCTTGCGCCGATCACTGGCGAGGCCCTCAGCACCGCCGTGGTCCGCGGCCAGTACATCGCCGGTTACAGCGATGGCAAGCCAGTGCCGGGCTACCTCGAAGAAGACAATGCCAACGCCCAGAGCGACACCGAAACCTTCGTCGCCCTGCGTGCCGATATCCGCAACTGGCGTTGGTCGGGGGTGCCGTTCTACCTGCGCACCGGCAAGCGTATGCCCGGCAAGCTGTCGCAGATCGTCATCCACTTCAAGGAAACCCCGCACTATATCTTCGCTCCGGAACAGCGCTTGCAGATCGGCAACAAGCTGATCATCCGCCTGCAGCCGGACGAAGGTATTTCGCTGCGGGTGATGACCAAGGAGCAGGGCCTGGACAAGGGCATGCAACTGCGCAGCGGCCCGCTGCAACTGAATTTTTCCGACACCTGGCGCAGTGCGCGGATTCCGGATGCCTACGAGCGCTTGCTGCTGGAAGTGATGCGCGGCAACCAGAACCTGTTCGTGCGCAAGGATGAAATCGAATATGCCTGGAAGTGGTGCGATCAGCTGATCGCTGGCTGGAAAAACGCCGGTGACGCGCCCAAGCCCTATGCGGCCGGTTCATGGGGGCCGATGAGCTCGATTGCACTGATTACACGTGATGGGAGGTCATGGTATGGCGATATCTGAACTGCAACTGCCAAGCGTCGTCACGACGCACCAACTGGCTGATGCCAAGGCGTTGGCTGCACGCCTGGCGGCGGATGTCGCCGAGCGTCTGCGCCAGGCCATTGCCAGTAGAGACCAGGCCTGCCTGGTGTTGTCTGGCGGGCGTAGCCCCGTGCCGTTTCTCGAACAGCTGGCCAGCGCCGAGCTGGACTGGAGCAAAGTCACCGTCAGCCTCGCCGACGAGCGCTGGGTGCCGGTCGAGCATGCCGACAGCAATGCTGGCCTGTTGGCCCGGCACCTGTTCAAAGGCCCGGCGGCCAATGCCCGTTTCATCGGCCTGTATCAAAACGCCGGCAACCTTGAGGCCGCCGCCGAGCAGGCCGATCAAGCCCTCGCCGAGTTGCCGCCGATCGACGTACTGGTACTGGGCATGGGTGACGATGGCCATACCGCCTCGCTGTTCCCGGCCAGCCCGTTGTTGCGCCAGGGTCTGGCCAAGGTTGGCGAGCAGCGAGTGTTGCCGATGCTTGCGCCCAGCGTGCCGCATCAGCGCCTGAGCATGACCCGCGCCTTGCTGGGCAGCGCTGCCTTTACTGCTTTGTCTGTGCAGGGGGCCGGCAAGCTGGCGACCCTGCGCGCCGCGCTGGCAGGCGATGACCCCAGCGAAATGCCGATTCGCGCCTTTCTTCACGACCCCCTGAGCATCTACTGGTGCCCATGAGCCAAGGATCCACTGTCATGACCACCCTTGAACGCCCCCAGCCTTTGCTGTCGATGGCCGAAAAAACCGCGCGGATCGATGTGATCTGCGCCGCTGCACGGATCCTGCCGGTGATTACCATCGCCCGTGAGCAGGACATCCTGCCGCTGGCCGATGCGCTGGCCGCTGGCGGCATTCGCACGCTGGAAGTAACCCTGCGCTCGCAGCATGGCTTGAAGGCCATTGAAGTGCTGCGCGAGCAGCGCCCGGAACTGTGCGTCGGCGCCGGCACTGTGCTCGATCGCGGTATGTTCACTGCTGTCCAGGCCGCAGGCGCGCAGTTTGTGGTGACCCCGGGGATCACTGCCGACATTCTCGCTGCCGGTGTAGAGAGTGACATTCCGCTGTTGCCAGGCATCAGCACGCCGTCGGAGATCATGCAGGGCTACGCCCTCGGTTACCGCCGCTTCAAGCTGTTCCCGGCCGAAATCAGCGGTGGCGTGGCAGCGATCAAGGCCTTTGGCGGGCCGTTTGGCGATATCCGCTTCTGCCCAACCGGCGGCGTCAATCCAGGCAATGTGCGCAACTACATGGCGCTGAACAACGTGATGTGCGTGGGTGGCACCTGGATGCTTGACAGCAGCTGGATCAAGAACGGCGACTGGAACCGCATTACCGAATGCAGCGCCGAGGCTCTGGCATTGTTCGACTGATTGAATTCGTTGTGTGCTGCACGGCTTATGGGGCGCTTGGTCAGCGCCCCTTTTTTTTGGGCCGAACGGCTCTGTGTAGGAGCGGCCTTGCGTCGCGAAAGGCGCGCGTAGCGTGCCCAGCAATCTCGCGGCGCTGCGCAAATCGAGGGGCCGCTGCGCAGCCCTTTCGCGACACAAGGCCGCTCCTACGGGCGGATTGGTCAGGCCAGGCGGAAGCGGCTGACCAGTTGTTGCTGATGCTCGGCCAGGCGCGCCAGTTCCTGGCTGGTGACGGCGGTCTGCTGGGCGCCGGCGCTGACCTGGATGACCAGGTCGTTGATCTCGTTGACGTTGCGGCTGATGTCTTCCGAGACCGCACTCTGCTCTTCAGCGGCCGAGGCGATCTGGATAGTACGGTCGTTGATGGTGGCCACGCCTTCGGCGATATTGCCGAGCAATTCGCCGGCCCGACCGATACGTTCGGCGCCTGACTGCGCCTTGCTCAGGGTCTCCAGCATCGAGGCGTTGGCGCGGTCCGAGCCTGCCTGCAGGTTGCTGATCATCTGCTGGATATTGCCGGTCGACTCCTGAGTGCGCTGAGCCAGCGTGCGCACTTCCGATGCGACGACAGCAAAGCCACGGCCATGGTCGCCGGCGCGGGCGGCCTCGATGGCGGCGTTGAGGGCGAGCAGGTTGGTTTGCTCGGCGATGCCGCGAATCACGTCCAGCACCGAGGTGATGGCGTCGCTTTCGTCCTTGAGCTCATCGATAATGGTGGCGGTCTGCTGGGCCTGGCTGGACAACTCGCGGATCAGCGTGATGGTGGTTTCGATCTCCTCGCGGCCCACCACGGTGCTGCCATGGATCTGCTGGGAGAGGTTGGCTGCATCGCTGGTGCTCTGGGCCACATCGCGCACGGTGGCGCTCATTTCATTGATCGCGGTGGCGACCAGTTCGGTGCTCTGGCGTTGCTGTTCGACGCTGCGGCTGGTTTGCAGGGTGACGGTCGACGACTCTTCGGCAGCCGTGGCCACCTGAGCAGTTGCGCTGCCGATCTCCTGGACGATCTCGGTGATCTCCTGGGCCATGCGGTTGAGGTTGGCGGCGATCTGGCCGAATTCGTCCTGGCTGCGATAGTGGGTGCGTGCGGTCAGATCGCGGCCGGCCAGGGCATTCAGGGTGGCGTTGATGTCATGCACCGCCCGGCCCATGCTGCGGATGATCAGTGATGCCAGCAGCGCCACGCAGAGCAGCGCCAGCGCTGCACCGATAGCGGTCAGCCAGAGCGCCCGGGCGGCGCCGCTGCGGGCCTGCTCGGCAAGTTGGCCGACGGTCTGCGCCAGGCTGGTTTCGACTTCGCTCATTTGGTCGATGCGTTGGGTCGCAAGTTCAAACCAGGCTTCAGGCTTGGTATTCAGAGGCTGGCCCAGCGGTACGTCGAAACCCAGTTTCTGCAGTTTTGCCACTTCCAGCGCTGCCGGGCTTTGCAAAGCGTTCTGGTATTGGCTCAATACGCCGGCGGGTGCCTTACGCATAAAGCCTTCGCTATAAGCGGTGAGTTCACCCAGGTTACGGCTAAAGCGCGATAACAGTGCCGCATCGAAGTGATCCTGATTGAATGCCAGGCCGAGGATAACGCGCTCACGGCCCGCGCGCTCCTTGAGTTCGATAAATTGATTGAGCGCGCTGAGCGCTTGTACCACGGCAGTATCGGTGACGCGGTTTTCCAATGAATGGGTATAGCCGATCAGCTGTTGAATAAGTTCGGTATAACGCAGACTGGATTTCGTGCTGTCGATGCTCAAACCGTCGACCTGGCCACGCAGCGCTGAAAGTTGCTCGAGGCTGCTTAGTGTCTGGCTCAACTCAGCGGATTTTTCCGGCAGGTTGCGCAGTGTTTCCAGTGCAGCGCTGCTGTCCTGGCGAAACTGACCAAGGCGATCGCCCATGTTCTTGCCCTGGCTACCGATGAACACGCCGCTGGCGCCACGCTCGCGTTGCAGGCGGGTGATCAGCTGGCTGATCGACTGGGCGGTGCCGCTGGCGCTGACGGTGGCCTGCATGTCCCGCAGGGTGCGCAGGTTGTCGTTCAGAAACAGGCCGGCTAGCACCAGAAAGCCGAACAGGGGGAACAGCAATATCAACAACAGTTTTTGGCGTAGCGGTGCGTTGGTCAACATTGGCTTTGGCCTCGATATACTTGTGAGCAGAAGTAAATATGGCGAGTGCCGAAGCTGTTGTTGTCATTGGTGGCACGCAGCCACTATGTTAAATGTTTAATCAAATAAAGCGAAGTTGATAAGCGACGTATTTCGTCGGAGAATTTGCTGCCCAGCTTTAGTGCAATAAAAAAAGTGTTGATCCATGTCAGTGCATGTTTAATTAGTTGTCGCGTCACAGTAAATAGCTGGACGTTTGGCGCTGCCAGGGTATGCGCGCGGGCGGTGTTTGCAGACAAATCCAGAAGCGGCCCCGGACGGGGCCGCCAGGTGGCGAGGTGTTACTGCGCTGCTTTGGTCAGCAGCGCAGAGAACGCGCGCTTGGCATCTTCGACGGCGTCGGCGATTTCCTGCGCGGCTTTGGTCGACTCGGCGCGGTAGGTGGCGGTCAGGCCTTTCATTTCGCTCTGGAACTCCAGGGTAGCCTGGGCCAGGGCGCGCACCGATTCCACCCTCAGGGTCGAGCCATAGCTGGCTTTGACTGCTGCTTCCAGTTGCTTGCCGCCCGACTCGCCCAAGGTTTCCAGGCCCTTGTTGATGCCGTCGGTGGTGGCGTTCAGGGTGTGGGTGGCTTCGGCCATGCCCTTGTTGGCAGTGAACGACACGGCCAGGCTGGTGAGCACCACTTCGTTGGTGGCAAAGAACGACACCATGCGCTGGTACTGGCGCTCCTTGACCACATGCACCTGGCTGATGCGGGCAAACACCATCTCGGCGGTGTTGTAGCCCACGCGCAGATCATCGGCGATGTCCTTGATGATCTGGTAGCGCTTGTCTTCGTCCTGCAACGCCCGAACTGCCTCGTCGCGGCTCAGTTCCAGCGCGGCGCGGCGGGCAGGTTCTGCACCTTCGGCGGCCGTTACGCTGACGTTGGCTGCGTCCAGTGCCTCGGTGCGCTGCTGCAGTGCCTTGGCGGCCAGGGTGAGCACTTCCTGTGCGTCCACTTCTGCGGTTTTCATCGCCAGGCGGAAGTCCGTGTACGACTCCAGAATCTGGCTTTCGCGGCTGATCTGGTCGCTGGCGGCTGCGCTGACGTCCAGGTAGTGCTTGCGGATGTCCTCGAAGCGGCTCGGGATCGAGCCACGGACCATGTGCATCCAGCCCATCTTCAGCCGCTCGAGGGTGTCGAGGCGACCGTCGTCCATCCACGACGCCATGGCGGCGGCATCTTCACGAATCGAGGTGAAGCTGTCGGTGACGTTCATGTAGCGGTCGGAGATGTCCATGCCGGCGATCTGTTCACGCACGGTCTGGTTGAACAGGGTGGCCTGCTGCAACACTGCGGCGATGCCGGTGATGCGCTGGTTGTCATAGTGCGCGACCTTGTTCAGCAGCATCAGTACCGGTGCAGGTTGCGCTGGCTGGCCGAAGGAAATGCCAAGTTTGCGCAGGCCTTCGAGGGCGCGTTCGAGGTATTGGCTCATGGGAGTCCTTGCATGAGTAGGGGGCTGAATGGGATAGCCTAGAAACTGTCGGTGGTGCGGAATCCGCCGCCACCGGAACTGCGCGAGGTGCTGAAGCCGCTGCTGCCGCTGCTGCTGGAGCGGCCGGCAAAGCCTCCGGAGGAGTACGAGTTCGAGATGTACGAAGATTTACGAGAGTACGGCGTCTCGTAGTCGCGGCCCTCATCAAGTATTTCTTCAACCGCCTCCTGATCCAGCGCGCCGCGCATGTATTCGCCGAGAATGTGCTTGATTGGCTGATCCAGCGTGTACTCGCATTCATCGTCCAGGAAGTCCTGGTCGCGCAGGCCGTGCTCGAGGGCCTTGGCGCGTTCGTAGTAGTGGCGTCGATCCGCTACCCGGTCCTGCAGGCTTTTCTGGCCTTGTCGGAACGCATTCAGGCGCCCGTGCAGCAGTTGCAGCTCGCTCACCAACACGTCGTCACGAGGGTCCGGCGTTTGTGCGGCGGCGGCGATCAGCTCGGCCATTGGGCGCGCCTTGAGCCGCTCGGTGATGGTCTGGCGGATGCCCGTCAGGTAGGGGTCGCGCTGTTCGGCGAATTCGATCAACTGCGCCTGCAGGGACGTGGCGCGGGCCTTGGATTCGCTCAGCAGAGTGCTCAGCGCCTGCTCCTCGGTCTGCAGTTTTGGCATGCCGAGCTTTTCGCAGGCTTGCTCCAGGTGCGGTTGATACTGCGCCTGCAGTTGCTCGCGTATCGCGCTGCGGGCCTGGCGCGCGCTTTCGTTGCGCGCCTGCATGGTCAGCAGGATCTGCTCGTTGGCTTGGTTGCGCTGAAAGTCGACGCACCTGGCCAGGTAGTTGTCGAGCGGGCGCTGCAGTGGCTTGGGGCGGTAGCGGTCGGTGCCGTAGTCGCGCGCTTTGAGGTAACTGTACAGCCGGCTGCCGGCGTAGCCTTGCAACTTGGTCTCGCACTCATCGCGAATCTCTTCGTAGCTGCTGTGGCCGCCTTGTTCGGCCTGCTGGGCGGCCTCAAGCTGCGTGAGCAACAGGCGCGCCTCAGGATTCTGTTCAAGCTGCTCCTGCACCTGCTTTTCGAGCTGGGCGATATCCTGGCGCAGCGCATCGTGTTTGGGCAGCGTGTTGCCGATGACTTGCTCAGCCTGCTTCAAGGCTTGAACCAGTGCGGTCTGGGCCTGCTCGCGTTGTTCCAGCTGCTGGCGGGTGCGTGCATCCAGTGCGGCGGTGTCGTGCAATTGCAGGCTGGCGATGTCGCCCAGCTTCGAGGCTATCTGGTGTTCGAGCTGGGCCTCGTGCTCGGACCCTGCATATAGCGCCTGTTCGGCCTCGCGCAGTCGCTGTTCGGCCCGGTGTGAGTTGTCTTCGAGGGCGCGCGCGAGTTCGCTCGGGGTCATGGTTACCACTCCAGGATCATTTGAAGGGGAATGGTGCCCTTAGGGAAGTAAGGCACCAGACTGTTGACGGGTTTTATGCCCATCATCAGGTCGCTGATATGGCCGTCGTCGAGCTTGTCCTCGCGCACTTTGAGGTAGCTGTCATAGCCGACGCGCACGGCGAACAGTTTGCTCCAGCGGGTCTCACCGGTTTCTATGCTGGTCACCTCCATCAGCGCCGGCTTGCCAGCGACGTCGAGCGGCTCGACCACCAAGTACCAGGCCTTGCCGCGCGTGCTGTTGCTGCTGCAGCCAGCCGCCTCGTAGCAGCGTTCGACTCCAGACTTGACCCCAGGGCGATCAACTATTTGGATAGTCATCGGCTGGGCAGCGTAATCGAGGTAATACTTGAGCGAATCGAGGTTGCTGTTGGCTGCCTTCAGGCGTCCCGCAGCGATGTTCTCGCTGGCTTTCTCGCTCCATCTGAAGATCCGCTGGCGGTCGCTGGCGGGCAGCGCCGTGGCGTTGAGCCGGGTAAGCAGTCGCTGCTGATAGTCCTGGCTTGCGCTGACATTGAGCGCACTGAGATTCTCGCGCCGCTCCATCAGGGCGTTGCCGCCGAGGATCAGCAGGCCAAACAGCAGTAGGGTGAAGGCCCAGGTTAGCAGCAACCGCCGTGCCATGATCAGGCGCACCAGCAGGCGTTGCTTGCGACTCAGGGGCGGTGCTTCAAACATCAGCCTGCTCGAGAAGAACTGGTGCACACCTTGTTCGATCTGGGCGTCGTTAAAGCGGATGCCGTTGTTCTTGTAGTAGGTACGGATGCGCTCGGCCACATCGGTGCGGCGTTGCGGCAGGTCGAGGTGCTCCTGGATTTCCATCTCGCGATGGCGAAGCTGGTCGACAATTGCCATTGCCGCCATCTGATCGCTTAGCGAGACACTCATCGGTAGCAGTCCTGCAGCTGGCTCATGGGGGTCCTTGCATGAGTGGGAAAAGGCTGCAGCATTATATCCAGTCTTCGCGGCAAAATGATGGCCCCGGCAATAAAACCCACGCGCACAAAAAAGCCCGCATCGCTGCGGGCTTTTGCACAGGCCGTGGCCTTAGGCGGCTTGCGCCTGTTCCTGGCTCAGTGAGCGGTTCAGGGCACTGAACAGCGCCTTGAAGCTTGCGGTAGTGATGTTTTCATCAATACCCACACCATGCACCGGGCGGCCACCGGCAACGCGCAGCTCGATGTAGGCGGCAGCCTTGGCGTTGGTGCCGGCGCCAATGGCATGCTCGTTGTAGTCCATGATTTCTACCGCAACCGGCATGCAGGCCGCCAGCGCTTCCAGCGCGCCGTTGCCCTTGCCGTGCCAGTGCAGGTTGGTTTCGCCTTCACCGGCTACTTCCACTTCGACTTTGCTGCTGCCGTTTTCTTCCTGCAGGCGGTGGCTGACCAGGGCGTACGGGGCGTTGGCCTGGAGGTACTCCTTGTGCAGCAGCTTGTAGATCTGCTGGGCGGTCATTTCCAGGCCCAGGCGGTCGGTTTCACCCTGTACGACCTGGCTGAACTCGATCTGCATGCGGCGTGGCAGGCTGATGCCGTACTCCTGCTCGAGCAGGTAGGTGATGCCGCCTTTGCCCGACTGGCTGTTGACGCGGATCACCGCCTCGTAGCTGCGGCCAATGTCGGCCGGGTCGATCGGCAAGTACGGTACTTCCCACAGCTCGCCTTCCTGCTGCTTGCTGAAACCTTTGCGAATGGCGTCCTGGTGCGAGCCGGAGAACGCAGTGTGAACCAGGTCGCCGACGTACGGGTGACGCGGGTGCACCGGCAGCTGGTTGCACTCCTCGACGACCTTGCGCACGCCGTCGATGTCGGAGAAGTCCAGCTGTGGGTCAATACCCTGGGTGTAGAGGTTCAGCGCCAGGGTCACCAGGTCGACGTTGCCGGTGCGCTCGCCGTTGCCGAACAGGCAGCCTTCGGCGCGGTCGGCACCGGCCATCAGGCCCAGCTCGGTGGCAGCAATGCCAGTGCCACGGTCGTTGTGGCAGTGCAGGCTGATGATCACGCTGTCGCGGCGATTGACGTTGCGGCAGAACCACTCGATCTGGTCGGCGTAGATATTCGGCGTGGCCACTTCAACGGTAGCTGGCAGGTTGAAGATGATCTTGTGCTCAGGCGTCGGGTTCCACACCTCGGTCACGGCGTCGCAGACTTCCTTGGCGAACTCCAGTTCGGTGGCGCTGAAGGTCTCTGGCGAGTACTGGAAGGTCCAGTGCGTCTCGGGCTGCTGCGCTGCGTATTTGACGAACAACTTGGCGGCGTTGACGGCGATGTCCTTGACGCCTTGCTTGTCCTGGTTGAAGACAATGCGGCGGAACGACGGGCTGGTGGCGTTGTACAGGTGGACAATGGCCTTTTTCGCCCCACGCAGCGACTCGAAGGTGCGTGCGATCAGGTCTTCGCGGGCCTGGGTCAGTACCTGGATGGTGGTGTCATCCGGGATGTGGCCGCCTTCGATCAAGGTGCGCACGAAGTCGAAATCAGTCTGCGAGGCAGACGGGAACGACGCTTCGATTTCTTTCACGCCAACCTGCACCAGCGTCTTCCAGAAACGCAGCTTCTTCTCCGCGTCCATCGGCTCGATCAGCGACTGGTTGCCATCACGCAGGTCCGAGCTGCACCAGATCGGCGCTTCGGTGATGGTCTTGGATGGCCAGGTGCGGTCGGGCAAATCGATGGTGGGGAAGGCGCGATATTTCTTCGACGGGTCTTTGAGCATGGTCATGCGAATAATCCTTTTGGGTGCGGCCGAGATCGGGCCTGCCGGACGATAACGAGATGAATAGGCGAGGCGACGCGATTCACCCTGATAGTCGGGCACTGACCAGGCAGAGGCTGCGGTGTTGGCGGAGCAAAATGAGGGTGCTGGAGGTTTTCATGGCTTCAACCCTAACCACAGCGGTGAGGGTTGGCAAGCCTTGAAAAAAAATTGAGATAAATGCTTAAAAGTCTGCTGTTGGCGAGATTTTATGGCTCTTATAACCGGATCGCTTTATTTTTTTTGCGTAGTCTATTTTCATGGCGCAACTCAAGTGCAGGGCCCTGTAGGAGCGGCCTTGTGTCGCGAAAGGGCTGCGAAGCGGCCCCAGCAATTTGCGGTGCAACACAAATCCCGGGCCCGCTACGTGCGCCTTTCGCGACACAAGGCCGCTCCTACGTCCACGCGCCGCAGCGCAGGGTACCTCTCAAGGCTGGAATGCCCCGATGAAAATCGCCGGATCAACCCGCGCATCGTTCAGGCTGACATTCCAGTGCATGTGCGGGCCGGTGGCGCGACCGGTCGCGCCGACCCGGCCAATCACGTCGCCACGGCGCAGCTGCTGGCCATTCTTCACATCGATTTTCGACATGTGGCAGAACATGCTGATAAAGCCCTGGCCGTGGTCGACGAAAACGGTCTGGCCATTGAAGAAGTAGTTACCGATCAGGATCACCGTACCGTTGGCCGGGGTCTTGATCGGCGTCCCGGCGGGTACGGCAAAGTCCAGCCCGGCATGCGGATTGCGCTCTTCACCGTTGAAGAAGCGGCGCACGCCAAACTTGCTCGACAGCGGCCCGTTGACCGGTTTGTCGAGGATCAGGTTGCTCGGCAGGGCCGGGCTGAAGCTGCGGTAAGCCTTGATCTGCTCGGCCAGCTCGCGGTCGATGCGCTTGAGGTCGGCCGGGTCTGGGTTGACCTGGCGCTTGTTCTTCAGGGTGATGTGCTGCTCGGGGTACTTCTTGCTGCCGACGGTGAACGGCAGGCTGCGGTTGCCCTGGCTGAGGGTGGCAGTGCCGGGTTTCTGTGTCAGCGGGATGCCGACGATCGCCAGCCAGTTGTCCTGCTCCTTGACCACCAGCACCGGCTTGCCGTCAAAGCGCGCTTGTGGGGCGTTGGCAGCAGGGCCCAGGTCGACCACGGCGACGCCGCCCGGCACTGGCTTGTTGAGGGTGCGGGTGATGTAGCTGGCCTGGGCCGCAGTGGTCAGCAGCAGCAAAGACAGGGCAAGCAGCGGGGCGAGCAAACGGGGCATGTGTCAATCCAATAGCGAAAGGGTGACCGGAGTCTGGTGGTTGTCTTCGACCCGCACCTGCAGCTCACCTTCGTTGAGGCGAGCGGTCAGGCGTTGACCGTTGCGCGTCTGCGCCGCGCTGCGGATGGCCTGGCCGCGCTCATCCAGGATGATGCTGTAGCCACGCGCCAGGGTCGCCAGCGGGCTGACCACCTGCAAGGTCTGCAACTGGGCCTGGAAGCGTTGGCGGCGGTCCTTGAGGGTTTCGCGCATGGCTCGTGGCAGGCGCTCGGCGAGGCTGTCCAGGCGCTGGCCGAGCAACTTCAGCGTGCGCCCCGGGTGCTGCGCGGCCAGGCGCGTGTCGAGGCGGCCGAGGCGCTCCTGACGTGCGCGCATGTTCAGCGCAAAGGCGCGGCGCAGGCGCATGTCCAGATCGTCCAGACGCTGCGCCTGTTGGCGCAGGCGTTCGCCGGGATGTCGCAGGCGGCGGGCCAGGCCTTCGACGCGCAGGCGGTCATGGCTCAGGCGGTTCTGCATCCGTAGCAACAGCCGCCGTTGCAGGCTCTCAAGGCGCAGCTGCAAACCGCTGCTGTCCGGGGCCAGCAGCTCGGCGGCAGCGGACGGCGTGGGTGCACGTACGTCGGCGACGAAGTCACTGATCGAAACGTCGGTTTCATGGCCTACAGCGCTAACGATGGGCGTCACGCAGGCGGCAATCGCACGCGCTACCGCTTCTTCGTTGAAGCACCAGAGGTCTTCCAGCGAACCGCCGCCACGGGCCAGGATCAGGGCATCAAAGCCACGGCTGTCGGCCAGGCGCAGGGCGCGCACGATCTGGTTGATCGCCTCGCGGCCCTGCACGGCAGTCGGGATCAGGTTCAGCTCGACCTGCGGCGCGCGCCGGCCAAACACACTGATGATGTCGCGGATCACCGCGCCGGTCGGCGAGGTGATGATACCGATGCGTTGCGGGTGTGCCGGCAGTGGCTGCTTGCGCTCGGTACTGAACAGGCCTTCGGCGCTGAGTTTCTCTTTCAGCGCTTCGAAGGCCAGGCGCAGGGCGCCGTCACCAGCCGGTTCGACCGTATCGAGGATCAGCTGATAGTCGCCACGCCCCTCGAACAGCGAGACCTTGCCGCGCACGCGCACTGCCAGGCCATCGCGCAGTGCCTGACGCACGCGCGTGGCGTTCTGCCGGAACAGCGCACAGCGCACCTGCGCGCCGCTGTCCTTGAGGGTGAAGTAGATGTGGCCAGAGGCGGGCCGGGCCAGGTTGGAAATCTCGCCCTCAACCCAGACGTTGCGGAACACGTCCTCGAGCAGCACGCGGGCGCGGCCGTTGAGTTGGCTGACGGTGAGGACCTCGCGGTCGAGGCCGAGTCGTTCGAAAGGGTCTTTGATCATGCTCGGCATCATAAAGGACAAGGCCAGCTTGTGCATCGCCCTCTGCACCGAGCATGCGCTGGAATGCTACCTTTGCGCATTGCCCAGGGAGGGACTTGCATGCTCGCTCAATTGCCGTTTACCGGCCTCGACTGGCTACCCGTACTGCTCGCGGTCAGCGCGGCTTACATCGTGTTCGGCATTGCCGGCTTTGGTACGGCGTTGATTGCAGCGCCGGTGTTGATTCATTTCATGCCGCTGTCCAAGGTGGTGCCGCTGCTGGTGCTGCTCGACTTCATCGCGGCGTTCGGTAACCTGCTGCCGTCGCGCAAGGACGTCGCCCGCGCCGAGTTGCTGCGGCTGCTGCCGTTCATGGCCATCGGTTGCATTTTGGGCGTGGTGTTTTTGTTGCAGCTGAAATCAGACCTGCTGTTGCTGCTGATGGGCGTGTTTGTTACGGCCTATGCCATTTATGGCCTGGCGATCAAAACCCGGCCGACACGTCTGAATCCGCTCTGGGCGGTGCCCATGGGAACCGTCGGCGGGCTGTTCGGCGCCATGTTCGGCAGTGGTGGTTTCCTTTATGCGATCTACCTGAATGCACGGCTGGATTCCAAGGATGAGGCCCGCGCGACCCAGTGCGCGCTGATCAGCTGCAGCACCATCGTGCGCCTGTCGTTGTTCGTTATCGCCGGGGTGTATGCCGACATAAGCCTGCTGTTGCTGGCGGCGTGCTTGCTGCCAGTGATGTTTCTGGGCACCTGGATTGGCCGTCGGTTGAGCTTCAAACTCTCCCGCGAAGCCTTCGTGCGGCTGGTGACCTGGCTGGTACTGGCCAGCGGTGTGGCCTTGATTGTTCGCTACCTGACGAGCTGAGCAGGGGGTAGAATTGGCCGATTATTGAAGTCCCAGGCCTGCCTTGTTCATGAACACCCAGAGCATCATCGTCCCCAAACTGTCCACCGTCCCGGTGCACGAGGCCCGCGCGCGGGCGATCCTGCGCTGGCTGGTCAGGGAGAAAATCGTCGAGGAGCAGTTGAGCACCTGTGGGCGCAGCGGCAACCGCATGGCCTACGCGCTGGCGCCAGGCGCGCGCAAGATCGCCCTGCGGCCTGAGCTGCTGCCGTTCGATCAGCCGGTCAACGGCCTGGAAGTGATGCTCAAGCGCTGCATCTATACGCCGACCGAAGGCTTTCTTGAAGAAGCCGGCTGCCCGGAGTGCCGGCGCGAAGTCGGCGAGCCGCTGTTCGACAGCCTGGAGGAGTGGATGCCGGGGGTGAGCGACAACTTCACCTGCCCGCTGTGCGCCTTCGAAGACGATATCAATGGCTTTCTATTCCTGCAGCCATGTGCCTTTTCCAACCTGGGGTTCATCTTCAACAACTGGGGCGAGGCCGGTTTTACCTCGACCTTCCTCGCCGCGTTTGCCGACTGGCTCGACCATCCGGTAGCCGTGGTGCAGGTAAAACTGCCACAGGCCTGACCGAAGGCCCTTATTTTGCATTGAGTGGCGCGCCGTGGATGAGTATAATGGCGCGCTTCCAATTTTCCCGCCCGGGAGCCCCCGCGATGCTGCGTATCAGCCAAGAAGCACTGACCTTCGACGACATTCTCCTTGTACCTGGTTATTCCGAGGTACTGCCCAATGAAGTCAGTCTCAAGACCCGTTTGACCCGTGGCATCGAGCTGAACATTCCGCTGGTATCCGCTGCCATGGACACCGTTACCGAAGCCCGCCTGGCCATCGCCATGGCGCAGGAAGGCGGTATCGGCATCATCCACAAGAACATGACCATCGAACAACAGGCCAGCGAAGTGCGCAAGGTCAAGAAGTTCGAGGCTGGCGTGGTCAAGGATCCGATCACCATCGAAGCCGACGCCACCGTGCGTGACCTGTTCGACCTGACCCGCCTGAACAACATCTCTGGTGTTCCGGTGCTGGCCAATGGCGACCTGGTCGGTATCGTCACCTCCCGTGACGTGCGCTTCGAGACCCGTCTGGACGCCAAGGTGCGTGATGTGATGACGCCAAAAGAGCGTTTGGTCACCGTCCGCGAAGGCGCCGACAAGAACGAAGTCCGCGAGCTGCTGCACAAGCACCGACTGGAAAAAGTTTTGATCGTAGACGGCAACTTCAGCCTCAAGGGCATGATGACCGTCAAGGACATCGAAAAGGCCAAGGCCTACCCGCTGGCGAGCAAGGACGACCAGGGTCGTCTGCGCGTCGGCGCTGCGGTCGGCACTGGCAAGGACACCGGCGAGCGCGTTGCTGCGCTGGTTGCTGCCGGCGTTGACGTGGTGGTGGTCGACACCGCCCACGGTCACTCCAAAGGCGTGATCGACCGCGTTCGCTGGGTCAAGGAAACCTATCCACACGTGCAGGTGATCGGCGGCAACATCGCCACTGGTGCTGCCGCCAAGGCCCTGGCTGACGCCGGCGCTGACGCAGTCAAGGTCGGTATCGGCCCAGGCTCGATCTGCACCACGCGTATCGTCGCTGGTGTCGGCGTGCCGCAGATCAGCGCCATCGCCAACGTTGCCGCTGCCCTCGAAGGCACCGGCGTACCACTGATCGCCGACGGCGGCATCCGCTTCTCCGGTGACCTGTCCAAGGCCATCGTCGCTGGCGCCTCGTGCGTGATGATGGGTTCGATGTTTGCCGGTACTGAAGAAGCACCAGGCGAAGTCGAGCTGTTCCAGGGTCGTTCCTACAAGGCTTACCGTGGCATGGGTTCGCTGGGTGCAATGGCTCAGGCGCAAGGTTCGTCCGACCGTTACTTCCAGGATTCCTCAGCCGGCGCCGAGAAGCTGGTCCCGGAAGGTATCGAAGGCCGCGTACCGTACAAGGGCGCACTGGCTGCAATCATTCACCAGCTGATGGGCGGCCTGCGTTCGTCCATGGGCTACACCGGCAGTGCCACCATCGAAGAGATGCGCACCAAGCCTGAGTTTGTACGCATCACCGGTGCCGGCATGGCCGAGTCCCACGTGCATGACGTGCAGATCACCAAGGAAGCGCCAAACTACCGCGTAGGCTGAGGCTTCCAGCATCATTAGCAAGCGGGGCTGTTACGACAGCCCCGTGTTGTTTCCGATTTCCACTGACGAGATTGAGTCATGGCCCTCGACATTCACGCTCACCGCATCCTGATCCTCGACTTCGGTTCCCAGTACACCCAGCTGATCGCCCGCCGCGTGCGCGAGATCGGTGTCTACTGCGAGCTGCACCCGTTCGACATGGACGATGAAGCGATCCGCGAATTCAACCCGCGCGGCATCATCCTCGCTGGCGGCCCAGAGTCGGTCCACGAAGCCAACAGCCCGCGTGCACCGCAAGCGGTGTTCGACCTCAACGTACCGGTGCTGGGCATCTGCTACGGCATGCAGACCATGGCCGAGCAGATGGGCGGCAAGGTTGAAGGCTCCGAGCTGCGCGAATTCGGCTACGCCCGCGTTGACGTGGTCGGCAAGAGCCGCCTGCTCGACGGCATCGAAGACCATGTAGACGCCGACGGCGTATTCGGTCTCGATGTCTGGATGAGCCACGGTGACAAGGTCACCCGCATGCCAGAGAACTTCCACGTTCTGGCCAGCACCCCAAGCTGCCCGATCGCCGGCATGTTCGACGACAGCCGCGGCTACTACGGCGTGCAGTTCCACCCTGAAGTGACCCACACCAAGCAGGGCGGACGCATCCTGTCGCGCTTCATCCTCGACATCTGCGGCTGCGAAGCGCTGTGGACCTCGTCCAACATCGTTGAAGATGCCGTCGCTCAGGTTCGCGCCCAGGTCGGCACTGCCAACGTTCTGCTCGGTCTGTCCGGCGGCGTCGACTCGTCGGTGGTTGCTGCGCTGCTGCATCGCGCCATTGGCGACCAGCTGACCTGCGTATTCGTCGACAACGGTCTGCTGCGCCTGCACGAGGGTGAGCAAGTGATGGCCATGTTCGCCGAGAACATGGGCGTCAAGGTGATCCGCGCCAACGCCGAAGCTCAGTTCCTGGGCAACCTGGAAGGCGAAGCCGACCCGGAGAAAAAGCGCAAAATCATCGGCCGCACCTTCATCGACGTGTTCGATGCCGAAGCCAGCAAACTGGAAAACATCCAGTTCCTCGCCCAAGGCACCATCTACCCCGACGTGATTGAGTCGGCTGGCGCCAAGAGCGGCAAGGCCCACGTGATCAAGTCGCACCACAACGTCGGCGGCCTGCCAGAGGAAATGAACCTCAAGCTGGTCGAGCCACTGCGTGAGCTGTTCAAGGACGAAGTGCGCAAGCTCGGCCTGGAGCTCGGCCTGCCGTACGACATGGTCTACCGCCACCCGTTCCCAGGCCCGGGCCTGGGCGTACGTATCCTTGGTGAAGTGAAAAAGGAATACGCCGACATCCTCCGTCGCGCTGACCACATCTTCATCGAAGAACTGCGCAAAGCCGACTGGTATCACAAGACCAGCCAGGCCTTCGTAGTGTTCCAGCCGGTCAAGTCGGTTGGTGTGGTCGGTGACGGCCGTCGCTACGCCTGGGTCGTGGCCCTGCGCGCCGTCGAGACCGTGGACTTCATGACCGCACGTTGGGCACACCTGCCTTACGAGCTGCTGGAAACGGTCAGCGGGCGGATCATCAACGAGATCGAAGGCATCTCGCGCGTTACTTATGACGTGTCGAGCAAGCCGCCGGCGACGATTGAGTGGGAATGATCTGCTAGCGCAGCGATTGAGAAACCGGCTTAGGCCGGTTTTTCTCTATCTGCGGGCGGTAGGCGAGGGCTACGAAGCAGCCCTGGCGTCCTCAAGTCAACCACATCCTGAAACGACAAAGCCCGCATTCGCGGGCTTTGTCGTTTCAAGCGCAGACCTCTATCAGAAGTCGTAACGCACGTTTGCGGTAAAGGTATCCGCGTCGAACCCACTGCTGGTCAGGTAGCTGTAGTTACCGCCCACGCTCCACGCGCCGACGCGGTAGTTGGCGCCCAGGCCCAGCTCGTAGCTATCACGAGCAGGTGTCGCACCGGTGGTGGTGAACGGCGTACCGCCGAGGACGAAGGTGGAAGTGGTGGCGGTCTTGTCGCCGATGAAGTCGTGCCAGGCCATCAGCTTGGCTTCTGGTTCCAGCGTGCCCACACCTACATCGAAGGCTGCTGCCAGGCGAGCGCCGAGGCCCATTTCGCCGATTTCGTAGCGTTGGCTGCCGACGTTGAGGGCGGCCGAGCTGCCTTTTTCACGGTACGAATCAATCGACACATTGGCATAGCGTGCACCGACCTGAGGTTCCAGCAGCCATTGCTTGTCGAGCTGGAAGGTGTAGCCAGCCAGGGCGTTGACGCCGAAGATCTCACTGTCGAAGCTGGCCTTGGCGCGGGTGCCGGCAATGTAGCGTTTGGACTCGTTGTCGTTCCAGCCATACATCAGCGAGGTGTCGACGAAGAAGTTGTCGTGGGTCCAGTTGCCGTACAAGGTCAGTGCATGGCCTTCGACATCGGTTTTGCTGCCCAGGTCGGATTTGACGTCGCTGGTCAGGTAGCTGTAGGCCAGGCCCACGGTGGTGTCGGCGTTGAGCTTGCCGTCGGCACCCACGGCGATGCCGTTGGTGTTGGCGTCGTAGCCGTCGATACCGTGGCGGCGGTCCTGGTTGGCATCGCTGGTCAGCGCTTGCAGCCATACGCCTTGCTCGGCCAGCACGTCACCGGAGGACAGGCCGCTACGCGCCTTGCTGGCACGGCGGTTGATGGCACCGGCGACCAGGTTCTGGCTGTTGGTGGCGGCGTGGATCGCGCCACCGCTGACGTCTGGGGTCAGGGTTTCGGCCAGTTTGGCCAGCTCTTCACTGGTGGCGGCGTTGGCGAAACGCTGGAACACCGGGTCGCTTTCGTCCAGTTGGCCCATGACGGTGTTCTTGAACGGCTTGATGGCGTTCACTGCGTTGCGCGAACCACGCGCTTCCAGCAGGTTTTCCGTGATCACCTCATCGCTGCGAGTGGCAACCAGAGCTTTCACATCCTGGCCTTCGATGCCGAAGTTCTTCACTTCAAGCAGCGCCGAGGAGGAGACCACCGAGAGGTTCTCTGGGTCTTCCCAAGTGCCGGAGTTGAGCAGGGTGTAGCGGGTGCCCTGGGCCGAAGTGCGGAAGTCGTCGGAGCGCGCCTGCAGTTCGATCTGGCTGCCGGCGGAGAAGAAGGTATTGCCGGTGACAGTCAGGATCGGCCTGTTCGGCAGGGTGTCGTTGTCCAGCAGCAGGCGCAGGCGGGCAGTGTCGCTGTCCATGTCAAGATCGCCGTCGATCGTCGTCTGCGGGCGCAGCAGGGTCAGGCGGCCGCCGTCGATATCGACGAAGCCGGCGCGGATGGTCGAGCCATCGAACATCGCCTCGCCTTGCACCAGCACGCCACTCAAGCCCAGTACATCACCCTTTACCTGGCCGCCTTGCCAGTAAAAATACGATGGAGCGGCACCGTCATTGGCCTTGATTGCAGCCTCGCCGCCTTCGATCAGGCCAGCTGTCTGGGTGATGGCGAAGGTATCGAAACCGGCAGCGGGATCCAGGCCGACGAAGTGAATGCCAAAGCCTTCGCCCGAGATGGTCCCGCTATTATTGACGTCGGTCTTGAAGACGTCGTTGATCTGGCCAGTGAACTGAGCATGGTCGATCTCGATACCGGCCGAGTCGAGGCCGCGCGCGGTAATGATGCCGGTGTTGTTGATGCGTGCCTGAGTCGAGGTGATCATCATGCCGTTGGCGTTTTCACCCGTGACGCTGATGTTGCCGCTGTTGTTCACTTCACCGGCGATGACCGCTCCGTACAGATCCAAGCCCATCGCGCCGGGGCCGTCCACCGTGATGTTGCCCTGGTTTACCACGTCACCAGCGACGGTGGAACTCAGGGTCATGGAGACACCGCCCGCGTAGTCGGTCAGGCTCTTGGTTGTCAGGTTGATATTGCCCTGATTGACCAGATTGCCACCCAGGGTCACATCTTGCAGGTATACACCCGCGCCCGTCGACGTTCCGGTGAAAGTGGCGTTGCCAAAGGTCTCATCGATGCTGATGAATTGGCCGCTGCTCAGGTCGTAATTGACGTCGGCCACGGGAACGGCATTGGCTGCGGTAGTCGTGGTAGCCGCAATGGCGAGCGCGAGCAATGAGCGACGCATAGGAGAAATGTTCAAGGCAGTATCCTTACAGGGCAGAAACTGACATGGGAGGACCTACGCGTCAGCGTCTGTTTCAGGCATCCCTGCCAGCTTGTCAGTGAAGTGCTGAGTCAAGCGCGAGCGAATTTACACCAAACCATTAGAATGATTCATCCTTGATCGGTTTTTTTAAGGGGAAAAATCCAAGAAATGCGACCAGCTAGCTATTTTCTAGAGAAATACAGGATTAATCAGCAATAACCGGAACTTTGCTGTTCGTGAGATGGTCAACAGTAGTCTTTTTTTGCCAAGCCTCATTTTTCAGCGGAGTTTCAAGCCACTCAGACCATGCCGCTTCCCAGCCCTGGTCATGGCTGGCGCCGTAAATGCGGACTGTGTGGGAGAGTGGGGAATCAAGCGCTTGTTGGTATTTGTCAGCCAGAGTCGCTGGAATGATCTGGTCCGCTGTTCCAACCAGATGCCGCTGTGGAACAGAGGCGAGCTGAGACCGGTAGTCCAGTGGCTCCAGCGAGCCGTCGAGTGGCGACAGGTTTTTCATTGCGGCCCACAAGCGCGGGCTGAGATTGCCAGCCAGTGTCTGCACCTGGGTCACATCAGTCCGCTGGGCTGCCAACAGCAAGGCAAGCGCGGCGCCACCTGAATACCCCACCAGTTCGAATTCCTGGTTGCCATAGCGCTGTTTCAATTGGTCCAGCGCCTGGCTGAGGCGAGTGACCACGTCCTGAGAAAACCGTTTGTTGGTCCACAGTTCTGGGCGGCACGCCGCGCTCATGACGAACTGGCAAGGGCGTGCCAGGTAGGCGTTTGGTGCCGGGTCGGCCAGCGCCAGCCGGGCCACCAACAGATTGTGCGGGCTCGGATCCAGGCTGGGTTGACTGGCCGTGGCCCAGGCATGGCCGTCGCCTTCGAGGTAGACGCGCAGGCGAGTCTGGTTGCCTGCAGCGTGCGGTGTCAGTACCAGCAGCGGGAAGGCGCGTCCCGGCAGCACCTCAACCTGGCGACCCTGTGCGTCAGCCAGGTGCTGCAACGCCTCGCGTGGCGATTGGCAGGCCACAAGCAGCGCGCTTATGACCACCAGCCAGGCTTTACCGAGGTAGACCAGTGCCTGAGAGTAGGGGGCGTATCTATTGCTCATCGGTTGTGGATTACCATGGCTGATATTTAATAGCTCGCCGGCTTCCAGATCGAGGTGGCCTCTGCCGTAGCCAAGATATTGATACTTCTATGGTTGCTTGGAGTGGCAGTCTGGCTCGGTTGGTGCAAGTTGCGCGACGTCTACCGATACTACAGAGCCAGATGATCCCTGGCACGCCAACACGCCCCGCTCAGGATGAAATAAACAGCCCGCCACGGCCTTCAGGCTTGCTGGGAACGGTCGATAGCCTGACGATGCGCCCGCCGCGGCGATCGCAGCTCGTTCTCCCCCGTGCAGGTCCGTATATGAACTGGTTCCACGACGCCAAGATTTCAACCAAGTTGTATGTTGCATTCGCGCTATGCGCTTCCATCACGTTGATCGTTGGGATTATCGGTAGCCAGGGAATTGGCTCGTTGTCTACAAACTTGCAGTTGGTCTTCAGCAACAACCTGGTGTCGGTGGCCAAGACCGCAGAGGCGCGGTCCGATGCCATTGCCCAAAACCGCGATTTGTATCGTCTGCTGGCAGCTTCCATCGCAGGCAGCGACGCCGCTGAACGCAGCGCCATTGTTGCTTCCATGAATGAAAACCGCCAAACCAGCGAGCGCGCCTTCGCCGTTTACCGCGCCACACCGTTGGCGGATGACGAGCGTGCCGCGGGCGATCGCATGGAAAAGGACTGGCCAGCGTATCAGGCCATCATTGAGCGTGTGGCGGCGACCATTGAGCGTGGTGATCTGGCCGCAGCCAAGCAGCTGATGGCTGGAGAAATGCACCAGGCGTATCGCACCGTGATGGACGAGTTGGAGATCATGGTCAAGTCCAACAACCGGCAGATCGGTGAAGGTGCACAGGATGCTCGCGACAGCGAGGCTGCTGCCAAGCTCAACCTCTACCTTGGCATCGGTGCCTCCTTCATCACTGCGCTGCTGCTGGGTATTTTCATCAGCCGGGTGATCAGTGCGCCGATCGCATTGGCGGTTGGCAACGCGCAGCGAATTGCCGGTGGCGATCTGAGCAAAACCATTGAAAGCGGCCATCGTGACGAAGGCGGCCAGTTGCTCGCGGCGTTAGGCGCGATGCAAAGCGGGCTCAAGGGCACTATCCAGCAGATTGCCAGTGCGGCAGATCAACTGGCCTCGGCGGCCGAAGAGCTCAACGCGGTGACCGAAGAGAGCAGCCGCGGCCTGATCCGTCAAAATGACGAAATCCAGCTGGCGGCTACCGCCGTCACCGAAATGAGCGCTGCGGTTGACGAAGTGGCGCGCAACGCCACATCGACCTCCGAGGCTTCCCGCCACACCAGCAATGAAGCAGCCAGCGGCCGCGATCAGGCGCGTGAGGCGGTCAAGGCGATCACCAGTGTGAATGCCGAGATCGGCCAGTCGACCGTGATTGTCGATGAGTTGGCGGGCAGCGTGCGCGATATCGCCAAAGTCCTCGACGTCATCCGTGGTATCGCCGAGCAGACCAACTTGCTCGCACTCAACGCGGCCATCGAGGCGGCGCGGGCAGGTGAGCAGGGCCGCGGTTTTGCTGTGGTGGCCGACGAAGTCAGAGCCCTGGCCGCGCGCACCCAAGCCTCCACCGGCGAGATCGAAGCGATGATCGCCAGCGTGCAATCGCGCGCCGACGACGCGGTCAAGGCCATGGGCAACAGCCGTGCCCTGGCCAGTAATACTCAGGAACTGGCCAAGGCCACTGGCGAATCGCTTGAGCGTATCGCTCAGAACATCGCTGGCATCAACGACCGCAACATGCTGATCGCCACCGCATCCGAAGAGCAGGCCAACGTCGCGCGGGAAGTGGATCGTAACCTGGTCAACATTCAGGATCTTTCCACCCAGACCGCAGCAGGCGCCAACCAGACCAGCGCATCCAGCCAGGAGCTGTCGCGCCTGGCGGTATCGTTCAATCAGCTGGTCAGCACCTTCAAGCTGTAAGCCGCGAACACTAGGGCTTGAGCTTTGCCAGTCACTTGCATGGAGGCATGCAGGTGACTGGCAAGCGCTTGTCGGCAGCGTTTTCAATTAAGCTTGAGCCGCCACTCCCTACCGGAACCCTCGCAATGACGCTGACAATCCGCCCTGCCGAGCGCGCCGATGCTGCGCTGATCCTGCGTTTTATCACTGAACTGGCGATCTATGAAAAGGCCGAACACGAGGTCAAGACCGACGTCGCCGGGATCGAGAGCAGCCTGTTCGGCGAGCACAGTACGACCCATGGCCTGATCTGCGAGCTGGACGGCGAGCCGATTGGTTTTGCCGTGTACTTCTTCAATTACTCGACCTGGCTGGGCAAGCACGGCTTGTATCTGGAGGACCTGTACGTGTCGCCGCAACAGCGTGGCGCAGGCGCGGGTAAAGCATTGCTGCGCCATCTGGCGAAGATGGCAGTGGCACGCGGGTGCGGACGCTTTGAATGGTCGGTGCTGGATTGGAATACCCCTGCGATCGAATTCTACGAAGCCATTGGCGCCAAGGCGCAGGATGAGTGGATTGGCTATCGCTTGAGCGGGGAGGCGTTGGTCGCGTTTGCCAGCGGTACGCGGTCTGCATAGCGGCCTCAGGATTTGTGCAGCACCGCAAAATCGCCGGGCCCGCTTTGCGGGCCTTTCGCGACACAAGGCCGCTCCTACAGGGGACGGTGTGCAGGCATAAAATTTATTGTGGATTGTTACGTTATAACAACCGTAGAATCGCGCCTCGTCTTTAGCCGCACTTGTGCTCGATCAGGAGTTGTAATGAGAACCGCCCCGCTATCACTTGCCGCACTGACCGCGCTGGTCATGACCGACCTTCATGCCAATCAAACCGGTAGCTCGGTCATCACCCTGGGCGAGATCAAGGTCTCGCAGGCAGCCGGCACCGCGCTGCGCACCGAGAACGTGCTGACCTCGGTCGATGTGCTGGGCGGCGATCAGGTCGAAGACAAGAACGTGATGAACAGCTGGCAGTTGCTCGGGCAGATGCCGGGCATCCAGTTGACTGAGACAGGGCAGGGCGCCGAGTCGGGCAAGGCGACTTTCCGCGCCTTCAACGGTGAGGGTTACATCAACGGCATCAAGATGCTCATCGATGGCATCCCGAGCAACGTCAACAGCGGCAACCAGCGCTTTGTCGACATGGTGTTCCCGCTCGACATCAGCTACATCGAAGTGGTCCGCGGTACCAACGACCCGCGCTACGGCCTGCACAACATCGGCGGCAACATCAACTACGTCACCCGCCAGGGTGGCAACTACATCGACAGCCGAGTCACTTACGGCAGTTTCGATACCCGTGAAGTGCAGCTGGCGATCGGCCATGAAGAGGGTAATTTCGCCCAGAACTACATTCTGGCCAAGCAGGACTCGGACGGCTTTCGCGACAACAGCAACTCCAATAAATACGCCCTCGGCGGCAAATGGTTCGTCACCGATGACGCGCAGACCCTGCGTGTTGGCCTGATCGCCCGGCTGTATCACCACCAGGCCGAGGAGAGCGGGTTTCTCACCCGCGATGAGCTGCGCGCCAGCCGCACCCAGTCGCCCGCCAAGAACGCCAACGACGGCGACGACCGCGACATGAAGCAGATGAGCCTGCACATGGACTGGCAACTCAGCGATCAATTGAGCATGAGCAACAAGCTCTACTACAACAGTTACAACGATGATCGCACCATCACCTTCACCGACTACCCGCTGGGCAACGCCCCGCGCCAGCGGCGCATGTGGGACGAGCAGCAGACCGGCCTGCTGAGCACGCTGACCTGGCGCGCCAACGACCTGTTGACCCTGGACGGCGGTATTAACGTAGAAGAGCAGGACAACACTTATCGCCGGCAACGCTACAGCTTTGGCGTGCCGACCGATTTCGATGCAGCTCCCGCGCGCATTCAGGACGACGACCACTACACCCTGCGCAACCTCGGTGGCTATGTCCAGGCGATCATCCAGCCGACCGAATCACTGAAGATCATCCCGGCCATGCGTGTCGATAAGTTCGACGGCAATACCACCACCCTCGGCGGCCAAAAGGCCTCGTTGCAGGACTACGGCTGGATCCAGCAGCCGAAGCTGAGCGTGGTCTACAGCGTCAGCGAAAGCGTCGACGTCTACGCCAACTGGGGCCGCACGTTCCAGATTCTTACCGGCAGCAATTTCCCGGCGTACCTTAGAGCCGGTCAGGCGTCTTACGATCCGTCGATCAATACCGGCAAAGAACTGGGGGTCAAGTTCCGCCCGTTCGACGGTGCTGAGGCGCGCGTTTCCGTGTGGCAGCAGGACGCTACCGATGAAGTTGCCAATATGCCGGCCACTGGCACCTCGGTCGGGCTTGGCGAAACCCGTCGGCGCGGCGTCGACCTGCAGCTCAACGCGCAACTGAGCGAACAGTGGACATTGTGGGGTTCGCACTCGATTCAGGAGGCCAAGGTGGTCAAGGCCTTCGCTGCGACGGGCGAGTCGCTGGCGGGCAAAGAGGTGTTTTCGACCCCGCGTTATATCAGCAATCTCGGCGCCGATTATCAGTACAACGATGACTGGCGCTTTGGCCTGCAGGCGCGCGCCCAGGGCGACTACTACATCGACGCGCAAAACCAGCAAGGCAAGTACGGCGGCTTTGCCGTGCTGGATGCCAGCGTGCGCTACCGTATCTCCAGCGCGACCAGTGTCGACCTGCAACTGAAGAACCTTACTGATCGCGAGTACGAATACGTCTGGTACGACAACTTCTTCTGGGGCGGCGACGATCAGCCGATGTTTTCGCCAGCGCCAGGGCGCTCGGCCTATGTCTCGCTGAACATGAAACTGTGAGCTGACGCCGGCGCCTCGGCGTCGTTACATCCACGGTCGGGCCAATGGCGCTTGCAGCAGCAGGTCGGATTTGACGAACACCGGCTCGCCCAGCACGTCGTCGGCAAACCCCGGGTCTGCGCCGATGATGCTCGGTTGGCCGATCTCGATATCCTTTACACGCATGCCGATCACCCCCTCCAGATCTGCTATTCCGGGCACGCTCATGAAGGAGTTGACGTGGGAGTTGCCCACCAGCGCAACCCACTTCGAGCTGCCGCGGGCTGACTGGTCCAGCGCAATGATCCGCTGGGCATAGTAGTTCATCATCTGCTGGCGGGTGGTAAGTGAAGGCTGCACGTACCATGCCTGGCGATAAGAGGCGAGGCAGTCGATGCCTTGCACCCGAACTTCTTGTGCATGGGCGGCGTACAGAACTTTCTTCATGGTGTAGGGCGTGCTTTCCAGCATTGCGGAGTAAGCGTCGAAGGTGTCCACGTAACTTTTCAGCGCAGGTGTCAGTGATCCGGTCTGGTTGAACACGTCGAGTTCGGCCTGCTGAAAGTCGGTCATGAAGTGTTCCAGATAGATCACCCTGACACCCTGCTTCTTGAGCTGACCCATGTGCGTGATCAGGAACTGTCTGGCCCCTCGCTCGACGTGCGACTCACCGATCACCAAGCCATTGCGCTCTGCGTAAAGGGCGCGTACCAGGCTTTTGCCCGATGCGGTTGATGCCAGTTCTGGCAGCACCGGTCGGGGCAGCGGCTGAAGTGACCTATAGAACGTTCTGGCGTCTGCCTCGAGCGCATCGCGCAGGGTTCTGTACAGCCGGTAGGGGGCACTGTCGCTTTCGACCAGCGCTTGGTTTTCCTGGCCAAAGGCGGCGCGGCGCAGGCTGTCCTGGTGTTCTGGCGCGACTTCGTAAGGTGTGGGTTCAAGCGCGGGCAGGGCCGGCCTTGGTCGTAGTCGTCCCCAGGCCTTGAGCAGGAAGCGCGGAGTGCCGCCGTACAGGCCTGGCCGCGCGGCGATTAGCCAGGCACCGTCCGCGTCGCGGCGTAGCGGCAGGGTGCTGGTTGGCGAAAAAGGGTTTTCAGGGTCGATGATGGCCCAGGTATTGAACTCGTTGATAAAACGAACCTGGTAAGTCAGGTCGCCTACCATCGCGTAGTGCCTGCCTTGTTCTGTTATCACACCCTGGAATTGGCTGTCGCCGGGGGCAGAGGTGAGAATGTCATTGCTCTCCAGGGTTTCCAGCAGCTCGTCAGTGTCGGCCGCGGTATAGCCATCGGGCACCCATGTGGCGATTTGCGCAGCCGTCGCTGGTTCAAGTTCCTGTTCCTCGACGGGCTGCGCCTCGAACGGTTCAGGCTTCATGTTGCCTTCGGCATTGACGCCGGCGCTGTACAACACTGCCGCGTTGAACAAGGTGTTGAGGCTGGCGATGATTGCGGCGATGACTGCACTTTGCCGCTTCGCCGTGGTTGGCGCGTGCACAGCGAGGTCTATATCCAGCGCAGTTTCGGCAAGGCCTGCACCCGTCGCAGCCAGGGCGATCTGCCAGGCTCCCGGCGCCATCGGGCCGAAGACACGGTTGAATGTCTGCAGATAGCCCACCCACAGCTGCTTGCGCAGGTCGGCATTGGAGCGCAGGGCAAAGCTGGCATCAGCAGCCATGCGCTTTTGCGCAGTGTCACGCAGCCAGGTGAAGGCGTCCTGACGCAGGCTGATCCGGGCCATATTGAGCCCAACCGGCCTGCTTGCAGCCCACTGCCTGCGCATGATTTCCAGCAGTTGCAGCAGCCCGGCCTGGTCGCCGTCCTGGACGTGACTGGCCAGCGGGAAGTGGTTGAAGAAACGTGCGCGGTCCCGCTCATCGCGCGTCTGCGCCAGGACCCAGGCAAACAGCTCACGGTCATCACTGAACTGTCTCAGCGCAGGCTCTTCGCCGGGCAAGTAAAGCAGTTGGCTGCCATCGTCCCTGACCAGCCTAAGGATATCGCTGGCGAGATGGCCACCGATATCGAAGGTGCACAGCCGCGCAGGACCAGCGGGGATCACCTCCTCACGCAAGTTGGCCATGGACGGCGGCCACTGCGCCGTGCCCGTCAGGCAGAGCGCCGCCTCGCGGCTGCGCTGGGCCAGGGTACTGGCGGGGGACTGCGCGCATGCCTCGAGCACTTTGCTCATGAAGGTCGCTTTGGCCAATAGCCGATAGTCGCCGGCGTGATTGGCCCAGAAAATGCTCATCCGCGTCTGGAAGTCGCTGCTGAGGTCGATCTGCCAAAACACGTCCATGACAGCCTTGGGAGAAAGCCGGATTTCGTTGGTTTCATCGAACGTGGTTCCAGCCGGCCCTGTGCGGTAAAAGCCGGTGAACTGATCGAGCAGGTCCGACGCCTCCTGCTCCTCGCTGGTGAACCGAGCCATCACCAGCTGCGGCAGGGTCTGGGATTGGTATGGCGCTTGATGGTGCTGCCAGCCATTGAATGTGCGCGGGCTGCTGGCAGCGCCATGGAAGCGATGAAAGTAGACCCGGTCTGGTTCCAGTGTATCCAGGCCGTGCGCTTGCAGCAGTTTCAGCGCCACTTCACGCGCCATCTGCCGCATGTCAGGGCAGGCTGTGCTGACTTCCTTTGCCAGGTTGGTCAGCTCGGCGAGCGTATCGGCTTGGGACGTTGTGGTTGACATGGGGTAACCTCGTCGGTAAGTGCAAGGCGGCACTGTGACGCAGCCAATCCATGCCACGGTGTTAGATATTGCTCAGCGAGCTGAGGTAAGGCTGCGCAAAAGCAGGTTTCGCTCACCTTCACTTAATCTTTCCCATTTGCAGGTGTATCGTATTCGCCCTTCATTGCCAGCCCCGTGCTGGCAGACTGGCTGCGTATAACGAGGTACCTGCACCGATGTCCTTTACCCGTCGACAAATGCTCAAGGGCCTGACTGGCCTGGTCGTGGTTGGCCTGGGCGCTGGAGGCGCAGCGCGCTACTGGCTGGGCAAGGTCGAGGACGACAACGCCGGACATGACTACGAGCTGATCGCCGCGCCGCTTGAAGTCGAGCTGGTAGCGGGCTTCAAGACCGAGGCCTGGGCCTTTGGCCCATCGGCGCCGGGCACCGAGCTGCGGGTCCGCCAGGGCACCTGGCTGCGGGTGCGCTTCATCAACCACCTGCCGGTCGAAACCACCATCCATTGGCACGGTATCCGCCTGCCGCTGGAAATGGACGGCGTGCCCTATGTCTCGCAATTGCCGGTCAAGCCCGGCGAGTACTTCGACTACAAGTTCCGCGTGCCGGACGCCGGCAGCTACTGGTATCACCCACACGTGAGCAGCTCCGAGGAGCTTGGTCGGGGCCTGGTCGGCCCACTGATCGTCGAAGAGCGCGAGCCCACCGGCTTCAAGCATGAGCGCACGCTGAGCCTGAAAAACTGGCACGTCGACGAGCAGGGCGGGTGGCTGCCGTTCAGCATTCCTCGTGAAGCTGCGCGCAATGGCACCGCTGGGCGCTTGATCACCATCAACGGCCAGGCAGATTCGGTTACCGAGCTGCCGGCCGGGCAGGTCGTGCGCGTGCGCCTGCTCAACCTCGACAATACCTGGACCTACCGCATCAACCTGCGTGGCAACTGCGAGGCGATGATCTACGCCCTCGATGGCAACCCGGTCACGCCGCGGCCATTGGACGATGACTATTGGCTGGGCCCTGGCATGCGCATCTGTCTGGCGATCCGCATCCCTGAAGCCGGCGAGGAGATCTCCCTGCGCGACGGCTTTGTGCGCCTCGGCACCCTGCGCTCGGTTGCCAGCAGCGACGCCCCCGGCGAATGGCCGCCGGCATTACCGGCCAACCCGATCGCCGAACCAGACCTGGCCAACGCCGAGAAGATCAACTTCAATTTCGAGTGGGTCGGCAAGGTTTCGGTCGACACCGACAGCGGCCGCCCGCCAAGCCTGTGGCAGATCAACGGCAAGGCCTGGGACATTACCGACAAGACCTGCGCCGACCGCCCGATCGCCACATTGGAAAAGGGCAAGAGCTACATCTTCGAGCTGAAGAACATGACCCAGTACCAGCACCCGATTCACTTACATGGCATGAGCTTCAAGGTGCTCAGCTCCAACCGGCACAAAATCACCGAGCCGTGGTTCACCGATACCTACCTGCTGGGCAAGAACGAGCGCGCCCAGGTGGCCCTGGTGGCTGATAACCCGGGCACCTGGATGTTCCATTGCCACGTCATCGACCACATGGAAACCGGCCTGATGGCCGCGATTGCGGTGGTCTGATGCGCGCGCAGATTATCGATCGCAGCCGTGATCAGGCCTTTATGCAGATGGCCCTGGAGCTGGCTGCGCAAGGTGCGGCATTGGGCGAGGTGCCGGTTGGCGCGGTGCTGGTGCAGGGTGGCGAAGTGATCGGCAGCGGCTTCAACCGACCGATCACCGACAGCGACCCCAGCGCCCACGCTGAGATGGTCGCCATTCGCGCTGCAGCGCAGGCGGCCAGCAACTACCGGCTGCCCGGCAGCACGCTGTACGTGACCCTGGAGCCGTGCAGTATGTGCGCAGGTTTGATCGTTCATTCGCGGGTGGCGCGGGTGGTGTATGGGGCGCTGGAACCGAAAGCGGGGATCGTGCAGAGCCAGGGGCAGTTCTTTACCCAGGGCTTTCTCAACCATCGGGTGCTGTTCGAAGGTGGGGTGCTGGCGCAGGAATGCGGGCAGATACTCAGCGATTTCTTCAAGGCGCGGCGGGCAAAAGCCTCGAGCTGAGCCGGTTACATCGGCGGTGACTGTTCCGCTGGCTTGTCCTTGTTGACCCCTGGCACATGCAGGTTGCCTTCGGCGACCTGGCCTTCGAGCTGCGGCTGGGTCACCCAGGTCAGGATGTCGTAGTAGCGGCGGATGTTGGCGACAAAATGCACCGGCTCGCCGCCGCGGGCGTAGCCATAGCGGGTCTTGCTGTACCACTGCTTCTGCGACAGGCGCGGCAGCATCTTCTTTACGTCCAGCCATTTGTTCGGGTTCAGGCCTTCGCGCTTGGCCAGGGTGCGGGCGTCTTCCAGGTGGCCGCTGCCGACGTTGTAGCCGGCCAGGGCGAACCAGGTACGGTCCGGCTCCTTGATGCTGTCGTCGAGCTGTTCCTTGACCAGCATGAAGTACTTGGCGCCGCCGGTGATGCTCTGCTTGGCATCCAGCCGGTTGGACACGCCCATCGCCTGCGCGGTGCGCTGGGTCAGCATCATCAGCCCGCGCACGCCGGTTTTGGAGGTCACCTCAGGCTGCCACATCGACTCCTGATAGCCGATTGCCGCAAGCAGGCGCCAATCGACCTGCTCGACCTTGGCCGAGGCCTTGAAGTGCTTTTCATACTTGGGCAGGCGCTGCTGCAAATGCTGGGCAAAGGTGTAGGCGCCGACGTAACCGAGGACGTCGACGTGGCCGTAGTAACGATCCTTGAGGCGCTGCAGGGTGCCGTTTTTTTGCGCTTTGTCGAGGAACTCGTTGACCTCGTTGAGCAGGCTGTTGTCTTCGCCCGCGGCGACTGCCCAGCGCTGATCACGACTGTCGCCCAGGTCAAAGGCAACCCGTACATTGGGGAAGTACACCTGGTTCATCGCCAGCTCGTTGGAGTCGACCAGGGTCAGGTCGATCTGGCCTTCATCGACCATGCGCAGCAGGTCGACTACTTCAACGGCGTCGGATTCTTCGTATTCCAGGGTCGGGAACTGTTTTTTCAGCGCTGCCAGTTGCTCTGCATGGCTGCTGCCCTTGAGCACCATGATCTTCTTGCCGATCAGGCCCTTGGCCTGGGTCGGCCGCGAACGCCCATTGCGGTAGATGACCTGCGGGGTGACTTCGAGGTACGGATGCGAGAATTTTGCCTGGATGTTGCGCTTTTCGCTGCTGACCAGGCCCGCCGCTGCCAGCACTGGGCCGGACGGTTTGCCCAGTTGATCGAACATTTCGTCGATATTGTCGGCGGTTTCGATCTCCAGCTTCACCCCCAGGTCATCGGCAAAACGCTTGACCAGCTCGTATTCGAAGCCGGTTTCCCCGTTGCGGTCCTGGAAGTAAGTGGCCGGGCTGTTGCGGGTAATCACGCGCAGCACGCCGTCTTCCTTGACGCGCTCGAGGGTGCTGGGTTTTTCAACACAGGCACCGAGCATCAGGAAGAGGCCGGTTGCGAAGAGCCATTGGGCGCAACGCTTGCGCAAAGCAGTGGGGGCGAACATAGCTTGCAGTATACGCAAAGGGCCGCAACTGCCATATCTCGACAACGCTGGGCAGGTCTGCTAGCAGATTGGCCAGGGATTTGTTGATGGCCGAGCAAAATCGGTAAAAAGCCCCGACTTTTCTGACCCCGGAGTCCGGTTCAGCCGCCCGGCAGCATTGCCTTGCAGCGGGTGCCCAATCGCGCGAATTACGCTAGAATGCACGGCCTCTAAGCACACCCCTTCCTGAGGCTGTCCCGACGATGTTGATCCTGCGCGGCGCTCCTGCCCTTTCTGCCTTTCGCCACGGTAAGCTACTCGAGCAACTGAGCCAGAAAGTCCCCGCTGTTACCGGCTTGTATGCCGAATTCGCCCACTTCGCCGACGTCGATGGTGAATTGACCGCCGACCAGCAGCAAGTGTTGGCCCGTCTGCTCAAGTACGGGCCGAGCGTGCCGGTACAAGAGCCGACTGGTCGCCTGTTCCTGGTAGTGCCGCGCCTGGGCACGATTTCGCCCTGGGCCAGCAAGGCCAGCGACATCGCCCACAACTGCGGCCTGCAGAGCATTCAGCGCCTGGAGCGCGGCATTGCCTTCTACGTGGCCGGCGACCTCTGCGAGGCCGACGCGCAAGAAGTTGCCGCCGCGCTGCATGACCGCATGACCCAGCGCGTGCTGACCCAACTGGAGCAGGCAGGCGATCTGTTCAGCCATGCCCAGCCCAAGTCGATGACCTCGGTCGACGTGCTCGGCGGTGGCCGTGCAGCGCTGGCGCAGGCCAACATCGACCTCGGTCTGGCCCTGGCCGAAGACGAGATCGATTACCTGGTCAACGCCTTCCAGGGCCTCAAGCGCAACCCGAACGACATCGAACTGATGATGTTCGCCCAGGCCAACTCCGAGCATTGCCGACACAAGATCTTCAATGCCACCTGGGACATTGACGGCCAGGCGCAGGACAAGAGCCTGTTCGGCATGATCAAGAACACCTACCAGATGCACAGCGAAGGCGTGTTGTCGGCTTACAAGGACAACGCCTCGGTGATCGTCGGCAGCGTGGCCGGGCGCTTCTTCCCGAACCCCGAAACCCGCCAGTACGGCGCGGTGCAGGAGCCGGTGCACATCCTCATGAAGGTCGAGACGCACAACCACCCGACCGCCATTTCGCCATTCTCCGGCGCTTCCACCGGTTCTGGTGGCGAGATCCGTGACGAAGGCGCGACCGGTCGCGGCGCCAAGCCCAAGGCTGGCCTGACCGGCTTTACCGTGTCCAACCTGCGGATCCCAGGCTTCGAACAGCCGTGGGAGAAGCCATACGGCAAGCCAGAGCGCATCGTCAACGCCCTCGACATCATGGTCGAAGGCCCGCTCGGCGGCGCCGCATTCAACAACGAATTCGGCCGTCCGGCCCTGACCGGCTATTTCCGTACCTTCGAGCAGTCGATCCAGACCCCGCACGGCGAAGAAGTGCGCGGCTACCACAAGCCGATCATGCTGGCCGGCGGCCTGGGCAACATCCGTGAAGATCACGTGCAAAAGGCCGAGATCACCGTGGGCGCCAAGCTGATCGTGCTCGGCGGCCCAGCCATGCTGATCGGCCTGGGGGGCGGCGCGGCGTCGTCGGTTGCCACCGGCGCCAGCTCGGCTGACCTCGACTTCGCTTCCGTTCAACGGGAAAACCCGGAAATGGAGCGCCGTTGCCAGGAAGTCATCGACCGCTGCTGGCAGCTGGGCGACGACAACCCGATCGCCTTCATCCATGACGTCGGCGCGGGCGGCATTTCCAACGCCTTCCCTGAACTGGTCAACGACGGTGGTCGTGGTGGCCGCTTCGAACTGCGCAACGTGCCCAACGACGAGCCGGGCATGGCCCCGCACGAAATCTGGAGCAACGAATCGCAAGAGCGTTACGTGATGGCGGTCGATGCGGCCAACTTCGAGCGTTTCAAGGCCATCTGCGAACGTGAGCGCTGCCCATTTGCGGTGGTCGGCGAAGCTACTGCCGAACCGCACCTGACCGTTACCGACAGCCACTTCGGCAACACCCCGGTCGACATGCCGCTCGACGTCCTGCTCGGCAAGCCGCCGCGCATGCACCGTTCGGTCACTCGCGAAGAAGAGCTTGGCGATGAGTTCGACCCAAGCACGCTGGACCTGGCCGACTCGGTCGAGCGCGTGCTGCACCACCCGGCGGTGGCCAGCAAGAGCTTCCTGATCACCATCGGCGACCGCACCATCACCGGCCTGGTTGCACGCGACCAGATGGTCGGCCCATGGCAGGTTCCGGTAGCGGATTGCGCCGTGACCGCGACCAGCTTCGACGTTTACACCGGCGAAGCCATGGCCATGGGCGAGCGTACCCCGCTGGCCCTGCTGGATGCTCCGGCCTCCGGCCGCATGGCGGTCGGTGAGGCGCTGACCAACCTGGCTGCCGCACGCATCGACAAGCTGTCCGACATCAAACTGTCGGCCAACTGGATGTCGGCTGCCGGCCACCCGGGTGAAGATGCCCGCCTGTTCGACGCTGTTCGCGCCGTCGGCATGGAACTGTGCCCTGAGCTGGGCCTGACCATTCCGGTGGGTAAGGACTCCATGTCGATGAAGACCCAGTGGAGCGAGCAGGGCGCGCAAAAAAGCGTGACCTCGCCGATGTCGCTGATCATCAGCGGCTTCGCCCCGGTGGTCGACGTACGCCAGACCCTGACCCCGCAACTGCGCATGGACAAGGGCGAAACCGACCTGATCCTGATCGACCTGGGCCGCGGCAAAAACCGCATGGGCGCGTCGATCCTGGCGCAGACCCACGGCAAGCTGGCTGCGCAAGCGCCGGACGTCGACGACGCTGAAGACCTCAAGGCCTTCTTCGCCGTGATCCAGGGCCTCAACGCCGATGGTCACCTGCTGGCCTACCACGACCGTTCCGACGGCGGCCTGCTGACCACCCTGCTGGAAATGGCCTTCGCCGGCCATTGCGGTCTGGACCTTGAACTCGACACCCTGACCAGCAAGCGCGAAAAAGTCGCGGCGATTCTCTTCAACGAAGAGCTCGGCGCGGTCATCCAGGTTCGCCAGGATGCCACCCCGGACGTGCTCGCGCAGTTCAGCGCTGCTGGCCTGGGCGAGGATTGCGTGGCCGTGATCGGTCAGCCGATCAACAACAGCGAAGTGCTGATCAAGCTCGCCGGCGAAGCGGTATTCACCGGTGATCGCGGCCAGCTGCAGCGCGAGTGGGCCAAGACCAGCTATCAGATCCAGCGCCTGCGCGACAACGTCGATTGCGCTGATCAGGAATACGCCGGCCTGCTGGTTGAAGACAATCCAGGCCTGAGCGTCAAGCTTGGCTTCGACGTCAACCATGACATCGCGGCGCCGTACATCAAAAAAGGCATCCGCCCGCAAGTGGCAGTCCTGCGTGAGCAGGGCGTCAACGGCCAGGTCGAGATGGCTGCGGCGTTCGACCGTGCCGGCTTCAACGCCGTCGACGTGCACATGAGCGATATCCTCGCCGGTCGTGTTGACCTGGAAGCGTTCAAAGGCCTGGTTGCCTGCGGCGGCTTCTCTTACGGTGACGTGCTCGGTGCCGGTGAGGGCTGGGCCAAGTCGGCGCTGTTCAACAGCCGCGCGCGGGATGCCTTCCAGGCATTCTTCGAGCGTGACGACAGCTTCACCCTGGGTGTGTGCAACGGTTGCCAGATGATGTCCAATCTGCACGAGCTGATCCCGGGCAGCGAGCTGTGGCCGCACTTCGTGCGGAACCGCTCCGAGCAGTTCGAAGCCCGTGTGGCTATGGTCGAGGTGCAGAAGTCCAACTCGATCTTCCTGCAGGGCATGGCCGGTTCGCATATGCCGATCGCCATCGCCCACGGTGAAGGCCACGCCGAGTTCGCCGACCCGGCCGCGCTGCTTGCAGCCGACCAGTCTGGCTGCGTGGCGCTGCGCTTTGTCGACAACCACGGCAAGGTCACCGAAGCCTACCCGGCCAACCCGAACGGCTCGCCGCGTGGCATCACCGGTCTCACCAGCCGCGACGGCCGCGTGACGATCATGATGCCGCACCCTGAGCGGGTGTTCCGCGCAGTGCAGAACTCGTGGCGTCCAGACGATTGGCAGGAAGATGCGGCGTGGATGCGCATGTTCCGCAACGCGCGGGTGTGGGTGAACTAAACGGTGTACAAGCTCGCCTTCTTCGTCCCGGCCAGCCATGTCGAAGTGGTCAAGGCCGCCGTGTTTGCCGCCGGTGGCGGCCGTATCGGTGACTATGAGCACTGCGCCTGGCAGACCCTTGGCCAAGGCCAGTTCCGGCCGATGGCCGGCAGCCAGCCGTTTCTCGGGCAGGCTGGCGAGGTCGAGCAGGTCGAGGAGTGGAAGGTCGAGCTGGTGGTGGCCGACGAGCTGATTCAGCAGGTTGTCACTGCCTTGAAGCACAGCCACCCGTACGAAACGCCTGCTTATGAGGTTTGGCCATTGGCTGACTTCTGAGTTGTGGTAGTCGCACCGTTATACCGCTGAAAAGCCCTGGCAGGCGACTGCCAGGGCTTTTCACGTTCAAGGCGTCAATCAAACAGCTTTTTCAGGCGCTCCCAGGCGCTCTGGTCAACCCTTGGGGCATACTCGTGATGGAGTGCTTCGAAGATGGCCGCATCGCTCGCATCCTTGATCTTGTCTGGATGCTCGCCGGCCCAGACGCTGACCAGTTCGTCCTGCCAGTCGCTGTCATTGGGGTGAGTGAAGTAGCTGCGCGCGACCTTTACCGGGTTTAGCAAGCGCCCGCCTTGCCAGTGTTTGTACATAGCAAAACCAACGTTGCGTACGGCCACCCGCGCCATCAGCGTCGCCAGAGTGTGTAACGGGTGCACGTCATGGTCCTTGGCGAGCTGGGAGTGGGTCGGGTTGGTCGAGCCGGTCAGCATGGGGTTGCCACCGATCAGCGTCTGCACGTCATCCACCGAGTTGCCGATCAGGTTGAGAATGGCCTGATAGCCAAGTTTGGTCAGGTCGGTCGCGCCACGCAGCGGTGAGCCAAGCATCCACGACACCAGCCGCACGCCATTGAAGCCGGGAATGTCGGCCAGGGTGTCACGCACTTCCAGCGAGGTTTTGAGGTACTCCTGCCATTTCGGATCAGGGTGGTCGTGCAACAGGATCAGCAGGGCCAGCTCGCTGTCGCTGCGTATCCCCGGGGTGATGGTTTCAAAGCCGGCGGAGGTCGGGAACAACGCCTTGGCCATCGGTTCGGCCAGGCTGGCGATCACGTCGCTGCCGGCGAACATGCCGGTGACGATTGGCCACTCGTGCTTGCAATCCGCTGGTGCGGTCCAGGTCAACACATCGGCATGGCCCTGCTTGCGCAGGCTCAGCTCGGCGTAGTTGGAGTGGGCGAAGTAGTCTTCCAGCACGTGCAGGGCCGCGCCGAATTCGCGCAGGCCTTCGGCACTTGGCCCCATGACCATGGCATCGCTCAGGCGGGCGCACATGTAGTCCACCGAGGTGCTGATGTAGCGCTTGATCGAGGTCTGCGGGTCGACCTGCAGCAGCGGGTCATCCTCGCGGATCGGCGCTTCGAAGTCGCTGTCGATGTTGCGCGGATCAGCCGCGTCCGGGTTTGGGTTGTAGGGGTTGTCGATGTGCTCGCTGGGCCGGTACACGCCGAGCATTTGCGGGGTTACCCGGTAGCGATCGCGCTCCTCCGGGGTACCTTGCAGGCCGGGAAAGTGGCGCAGTGCGAGCAGGTCGACCAGTTGCGTCAGAACCTCTCTGGAGAGCTTGGCGGGGAAGTCGTCCGGCGCGTCGGCAGCGCGTACCAGCTTGGGGTCGATGACTTGTGAGTAGTCGCGCAGCCAGTTACCGAAGTAGATTGCCTGGCGCTGTTTCTCGGTGAAGCCGGCGAGTTTGAGATCCTCGTCAATCGATTGGTGGCCCCATGAGCGCTCAGGATGCCGAGGATCGCCAGAGCCTGCGGAAAAACCTTCGCGGCTGCCGTGACTGGTGTCGGCAAATTGCGCTGCCTGGTCCTGGTTGTTGCGGATAAAGCCCCGCAGCATTGGCGGGTAGACCTGCAGCAAGCTGATCTGCCCTGCGTGGTGCAGTCGGGCAACCTCATGCATGCCGCGTCTACCGGCCACAACGCAGCCGAACAGATAGGCAAAGCGTGCGCCTTCCTCGTGTTCGGCGTCCAGCAAGCAGCCATCGTCGGCACAGCGGGCGAGGTCCTGACGCAGGACGTTGTCCAGATGGTGACCGAACTCATGCAACAGGATGGTCGCCAGCTCGCACGCTGCGTTTGGCCGCTGCAATGCAGCGTCGATCACCTGTGGATGTAGGTCTATGACGCGAGTGGCATTGTCGTAGCTGGCCTTTCCTTGCACCTGGGCATTGATACGGTGCACGGGGGGACTCAGGGTGCCGCTGCGCAGGGCCTCTTGCAATTGGCGGTAGCTTGCCTTGGGCAGGTCATCGCCAAATACCGGCGCGAACATCCGGTAGAAGGCTTGCGCCGAGAGCGGCGCGGCGATATCGGTCAGCAGGTCCAGCGCGAAGCTGGTCTGCAGGGTCATGGCGGGGGCGGTCATGATGGACACTCGGCGAGGGATGAGCCGCCAGCATGTGAGCCCTCGCCGGGTACTGGGAGCAGGCAATCTGTCCTGCTGTAAGTGCCTCAGTCGCGGCTGCGTGACTTGGGTAGAGAAGTACAGGCCAACAGCCCGACTTCAAACAGGACCCACATCGGCACCGCCAGCATCGTCTGTGAGAACACATCCGGCGGCGTCAGGATCATCCCCACCACAAAGCAGCCGACGATCACGTAGGGCCGACTCTTGCGCAGCGTCGCCACATCGGTCAAACCGGCCCAGACCACGATGAAGGTCGCCACCGGGATCTCGAACGCCAGGCCAAACGCCAGGAACAGCGCCATGATGAAATCCAGATACAGGCTGATGTCGGTCATCATCGCCACGCCATCAGGCGTCACGCTGGCGAAAAAGCCGAACATCATCGGAAATACCAGAAAGAACGCGAAGGCCATGCCGCTGTAGAACAGGACGATGCTCGACAGCAGCAGTGGCAGGGCGATGCGCCGCTCGCGCTGGTACATGCCGGGCGCTATGAAGCCCCAGGCCTGATGCAGCAGCAACGGCATGGCCACGAACAACGCGCACATCGCGGTCAGCTTGAACGGCGTCAGAAACGGCGAGGTGACGCTGGTGGCAATCATACTGGTGCCTTCCGGCAGGTACCGACGCAGCGGCTCGGAAATCAGCGTGTACAGCGTCTGCGCAAACGGGAACAGTGCGGCGAACAGCAGGCCGATCATCAGCAGCGCGCGCAGCAGGCGTTTGCGCAGTTCGCGCAGATGCTCGGTGATCGGCATGCGAGGCTGCTCAGGCACAGCAATGCTCATGATGCATTCTCCTTGGCGATGACCGGCGCAGCGGCGTCATTGGCCGGCTGCGTGTCGAGGCGGATACCCTGGCGCAGGTCCTGTTCCAGGCGTTGCAGCGGCGCGCTGTCCAGTGCCGGCAGGTCGATCTCGCGTTCGACCTGAGTGCGCAGCGTGTGCATAGCGCGACGGGCCTGGCCCAGCACGCGGCCGACCGCGCGCGCCGCCACCGGCAGCCGCTCGGGGCCGAGCACCAGCAGGGCGACGATGCCGACCAGCATCAGCTCGGTGAAGCCGATCTCGAACATCAGGCCTGACGGTCCGTGTGCGCCTGCGGCACGCTCTGCCCGTTCAGCGTTGGCGCCTGCTCGGCCTGAACATTGGCAGCGTTGTTGGCATCGGTATCGCCGCCCATGGATTTGCGAAAGCCCTGAATCGCCTCGCCGACATCGCTGCCCAGGCCCTTGAGGCGCTTGGTGCCAAACAGCAGAAACACGATCAACAGCACAATCACCAGTTGCCAGATTCCAATACCACCCATGTCAGCGCACTCCTGTAAGGCCATGAAAAGAGAAGCAATCCTGCCTGTCCTAGATGACGCCTGGATGACGGTGGAACGGCTGCCATCTGCCTGCAACACGCACGGTGTTGACTGGCGGCTTTCGGTGATGAAAAGGCAGGCGGCAATGGGCGGTAAGCAACAGCAGGGCGCGGCACTGTTGATGGTCATGGTGGCGCTGGCGATGCTGGCTGCGGGCTTGACCTGGCTGGTCGAAGGTGGCCGTCGTCAGGTCGATGAAGTGCGCCTGCTGCAGCAGCGGGTGCAGGCGCGGGCGATGCAACAGGCCGGTCTGGCCTATGCCAAACAAGCCCTGCGCGATCCCGCTTGGCGGCTCAGCCCGCTGTTCTGGCAGGCCCTGCGCGGGCAGCCACTGAATTACGATTTTGCCGGCGGTACGGCGCAGTTGCGGGTACGCGATCAGCACACCTGCTTCAACGTCAATGCCCTGCTTGGCAACGACGCCGAGCGCGCCGAGCGCCAGCTGCGCTACTTGCTGGGCGACAACATGGCGGCCGAACGGCTGGTGCACGGCCTGGCGGACTGGCTCGACAGTGACAGCGATGCCCGCCTGCAAGGCGCCGAAAGTGCCCAGTACCTGCGCCAGCAGCCACCGCGGCTGGCGGCCAATCAGCCGATGCTCGACAGCAGCGAGCTGAACCTGCTGCTGGAGCCGGACGCGACCCGCCAGCGCCGCTATCCGATGTTGTGTGCGATCGCGCAGACCAGTGGCTGGCGCTTGAACGCCAACGCCTTGGGCCTGGAACACCTGGAGCTGCTCGATGCGTTGTATGAAGGCAAGTATCCGCGTTCACTGCTCAGCCGCATTGTCAGTGGCCGCCCTGCGACCGGTTATGCCGATGCAGCGGATCTGCGCCAGGCGCTGGGTGCGGTCGATGATGAAACGTTCGAGCGCTTGAGTGAGGGCTTGCTGCTCAACAGCGGCCATTACCTGTTGCAGCTGTCGTTCGAGGAAGAGGGGCTGAGCTTGCGCAGTCAGTTGCAGGTCGAGGCTCTGGGTGTGGTGCAGTGGCATGCGCGGGTGCCGGCGCAGCAGGTGCGCGTCAGGGCGCGCGAACCGTTGTTGTGAGCCCACAATCGAGAACGCCCCGGTCGCAGTGCCAGGGCGGCGCTGCAACCGGGGCGTTGATCAGGTTCGATCAGGCAGTGCCGATCTCGCCGCCATCATTACGCTGAATGACTACCGTCGAAGCTCGCGGGCGCACCGTGGCACCTGCCGGAGTGGCGTCGGTAGCGACGTCGTTGTACGGCCAGTTGCCCGGATGCTGGATGTTGACGAACATCGACTTGTTGTCTGGGGCAAAGGCAATCCCGGTCACTTCACAGCCGTTCGGGCCGACGAAGAAACGGCGCAGGGCCGACTGGTTCTGCGCGTTTACCGGGACCTGCTTGCCGGCAGCATCGACCAGATCGGTCGGGATCACTGCCAGCAGCTGGTCGTTGGTGTAGTCGGTGAGGGTCGACTCGCCGTTGTCGGTTTCGATCCAGAGCACGCCGCGGCTGTCGAAGCTCATGCCATCGGGGCTGGCGAACTGGTTCAGTTCGGTCAAGCCGGAGCGGTTGATATCGGCAGTGCCGGCAGCGTTGGCGCCAAACACGAAGATGTCCCAGTTGAAGCTCAACTGGTCGTCGCTGTCGTGCCAGCGGATCACGTGGCCATGACGGTTCGGCCCGCGTGGGTTGGCAGCATCGACCTTGTCCGCAGTGCGCGCGCTGTTGTTGGTGAGGGTCAGGTAGACGTCACCGTTGACCGGGTGTACTGCGGTCCACTCGGGGCGGTCCATCGGCGTTGCACCAACGGCATCGGCGGCGCCGCGGGTATTGATGATGATCCCCGGCAGGTCACCGAACAGCGCGCCCAGGGTGCTGCCGCCGGTGGTGGCGGTGGCCACGTCGAGCAGCAGCCAGTTGCCGCTGCCGTCGGCATTGAAGCGAGCCACGTACAGCTTGCCTTGGTCCATGTACTTGGCACCGGTAGCCAGGCGGTCGGCCGGGGTGGCGTCCGCCGGGTCCCAGACCGCGTCTGAGACGAACTTGTACAGGTATTCGTTGTTGGAGTCGTCGCCGGTGTACCAGACCAGCGGCTTGCCCGCGACCGGCAGGCCCGGGCAGCAGCCCTCGTGGCGGAAGCGGCCCAATGCGGTGCGCTTCACTGCCAGGGTGCTGGCGTTGTACGGGTCGATCTCGACGATATAGCCGTAGGTGCTGGCTTCGTTGCGGTAGTCGTCAGTGGCGCTGGCGCCGCTTGGGGTGATGTTGAAACGGCCGAACTCATCGTCCACTTCGCTGGCATCACCGGCACAGGTTTCCCAGCGGTACTGGCCACGGGTGGCGCTGACGCCGATGCGCACCTGATCCGCCGGGCGGGTCGCAGTGTTGACGAAGATGCCTGGCCAGTTTTCTTCGCAGGTCAGGTAGGTGCCCCACGGCGTGTAGCCATTGCCGCAGTTGTTGTTGGTGCCGCGGCACTGGGTGCCGGCTGGGGAGAATTTGGTCTTGACGTGGTCGCTGCCGCGCAGTGGTCCGGCGATATCCATCAGCGACACCGTGGTGAAGCGGCGGTTGAGCGGGTCGTTGTCGACCACCTGCCAGCGCCCGCTGACCTTGCTCAGGCGGACCACGCCGGCGCCGTGGGCGTTGATTTCCTTGCGTGCTTCTTCCACCGGGCGCTTGCCGCTGCCGTCGGTGGTGGGGCCGGCCGGGTGCAGTGCGGCGGCATCGATGTACTCGAAGTTGATCGCCAGCAGGCCGTCATCCGAGCTGCCGTTGATAGGGAAGAAGTGCATGCCGTCGTGGTGCATGCCCATCGCGTTGGCCTGGTCGGTGGAGGTGTTGCTGCCATCGGACTTCCACGGATTGGCGTTGCTGTTCAGCGGAGTGCCCCAGGGCGCCAGCACGTAGGCGCTGTAACCGGCAGCGACGACGCAGGCATCGGTGCGCGAGCCGGCGATGGAGTCGAAACCGAGCTTGAGCTTGACCGGCTCCGGGGTAGACGGCGAGTCGTTGTCGGAACCGCCACCACTGTCGAAACAGCCTGTCAGACCGGTGCCGGCGATCATTGCGATGGCTGCGCCAAGGCTGCCGCGCATCACGGTGCGACGGCTCAGGTAAGTGTCCATGACGCTGGCCATCGGCAGGTTGCCGCTTTGGTTGCGGTCCAGGTTGTCGCCGGTGTCTCGACTCATCAGGGTGTCCTTATAGTGGCTGAGTTGGAGGAAACCGCGACTGTAGTGCTCAAGTGTGATGATTCCTTGGCAGAAATATTAAGGTCTGCTTAAAACCAGCAGTTCTTACCAGTACGTATTGACAGAACAATCGGCGATTACTGTCGGATATCTGCCATGAAACTGTCATCTGAGCGCCGCAATATCCGAACCCCAACGTGAACTCGGAAAAGGATGCGGGCCTGATGGTTAGCAGTGTGGGCAGACGCGAGGTAATCAGCTGGATGGGTGTCGCGGCGTTGACGCCGTTGCTTGGCGCCTGCTCGGCGCTGCCCGGCCAGCGTGGCGGCGGTGCGCCGCTGGACCTGCTGTATCTCGCCGACACCCTGGATGCCCGCCAACCCGGCCAGGCGGTGGTGCCGGCGACGCGCCTGGGGCCGGTCAGCCACCTCGGCCGCGCGCCGTGGATGACCGGCGCCAGCGCCAGTGCCGCATCCCCGGAGCTTGCACCTTTGCTGGATGCCAGCCAGAGCAGCCGCGCACAGCTGGGTGGGTACCCGGTGCTGGCCGCGTTGCTCGAGCAACTGCGCAACGAAGGCGGCGCAGACAACTGCCTGACCCTGGAGAACGGCCAGGGCTGGAATGGCAGCGGCCTGGCTTATCTGAGCCAGGGCGAAAGCGGCGTGCAGGGCAGCCAGCTACTGGGCAGCGATGTCCGCGTCAGCAGCGATGAACGTGTGCTCTGGCCACAGCGCTGTGCGGCGCTCTATCAGCAGTCTACCGCGGCGACACTGGGTGCAGGCCTGTCTGCCGAGCAGAGCAAGGCGCTGGGCATCGACAGCCTGCGGGTGTTCCAGCGCGCAGGTGTGCGGATTGCTGTAGTGGGGGTGACCGACCCTTATGCGCAGGATCAAAAAGCCTCTCTGAAGCAGTGGTATCAGTCACTGCAAGCGGTCTTTCAGCAGGCGCGACGCGAGGCTGATCTGGTCGTTGCGCTGGCCGATGTCGGCACCGGCCCGGGCCTGTGGCTGGCCGAGCGCGTGGCTGAAATCGACGTGCTGCTGTGCGCCCGTGGCCAGGACTTGTGGCCGGCGCCAGTGCTGGCCAGCCAGGCCAGCGGCCGGCAGGTGCCGGTGCTGTTCGCCGGTTGCCGTGGCAGCGGCGCGTTCCGTTTGCGTTGCCAGCAGGTGGCGGGTCAATGGCAGTTTCAGGCGCGTTTCTTTCCCGCCTTCGAGCAGCAGTTGACGCCCGTTGCCCAGGCGCGCGCCGCACAACTGCGCAGTGTGGTGCGGGCGCAGCGTGCTGGCCATGCCGCTTGGCTCGATCTACCGTTGGCACGAGCGCCGCAAGCCCTGTGGCGGCGCGATACGCGCGGCGGCAGTTGGGATGCCTTGCTCCAGCAAGCGTTGTCTGACAGCAGCGCCATGCCGGTGTTGTTGCCGGGGCTGCGCTACGACTATCCGTTGGCAGGCGGTGAAATGATTACCCGCGAGCACCTGATAAGCCTTACCGGTGGCTACCCGGCGCCCGTGGTCGAGGCGCCGGCACGGCAGGTTGAACAGGTGCTGGAAAACGCCGCCGAGCAGTTGTTCGGCGACCCGCTGCTGCTCGACAACAGCCAGGATCTACCACGCTGGCAAGACCAGGCCTGGCGCGTCAGTTATAGCCCGCAAGGCAAGCGTATCGCTGACTTTGCGACCGTGCAGGGCCAGTGCCGCACCTTCGGCCTGCAGTTCGCCGCCGATGCCGGTGAGCCGCTGTGGCAAACCCTCGAAGCCTGGTTGCGTCGTCAGCCCAGCGACTGGCGCCTGGCACCGCTGCAGTTGCCTGAGGTGCGCTATGTACAGGGGCATCCCGGCTGGCACCCACGGCAGGCTAAGACGTGAGCTGGAGCAGTCGCCTCGGCGCCTTTTTGCTGTTGACCCTCGCCGGCTGGCTGGCGGCGCAATGTGTGCTGCAGCTTAGCCGTCAGCCGCTGCCGGCCACGACGGCGCAGCCTGAACACGCGGCCATTCCAGGGCTGATGGCGGGGCACTGGCAAGCCCCGCTCGATACCGGCGAGATCCCTCTGACCCGGCTGCCCTTGCAGTACCTCGGCGGGCTGCGTGCCCAGCCGCTGTCGGCGACGGTGGTGGTGCTGCGTTTCGGCGAGCAGATTCGCACCTTGGGCCGCGGCCAGCGGCTGGCGCCGGGGATCGTGCTGCAGGACATCGATGGCGCAGGCCTGATTATCGACAACCAGGGGCGGCGCGAACGCCTGCCCTGGCCGCCACGGCCCGCCGTGACCGGCTTCAAGCGGCAAGGATGAGTTGATGTTTGCTAGATACTGCGCAGCGGCTGCATTGAGCCTGAGCTTGTCATTGGCGTGGGCTGAAGAGCCCGAGGTGCTCGACGAAGGCGGCACGCCGATGTACGAAGTGAATTTCGTCGACACTGACCTGGTCGAGTTCATCGACAGCGTGTCGCGGATCACCGGCACTACGTTCATCGTCGACCCGCGGGTCAAAGGCAAGGTCACCGTGCGCACCGTCGACCGGCATGACGCTGACGCCATCTACGATATCTTCCTCGCCCAGCTGCGTGCGCAGGGTTACGCCGCCGTCGACCTGCCCAATGGCAGCGTCAAGATCGTCCCCGATCAAGCCGCGCGGCTCGAGCCGGTGCCGGTCGAGAACGCCGCCAGCAAGAATACCGGCAGCGATGGTGTCGCCACCCGCGTGTTCAATGTGCGCAATGCGGGCAGCGAGCAGATACTTGGCATCATCAAGCCGCTGATCGATCCCCGGGTGGGCGTGATCACGCCGTACCCTGCTGCCAACCTGCTGGTGGTGACCGACTGGCGCAGCAACCTCGAACGCATCGACAGCCTGCTGCGCGAACTCGACCAGGTCAGCGAGGAGCCACTGCAGGTGATGAAACTGCAGCACGCCAGCGCTGCCGATACCGCCCAGTTGGTCACGCGGCTGCTGGCCAGTGAACAGGCCGCTGACCGTGCCCAGGTGGTGGCCGACCCGCGCAGCAATGCCTTGCTGGTGCGCGGCAGCGCCGACAGCCGTGAGCGCGTGCGCGCCTTGTTGGCCCAGCTGGATCGGCCCGGCGACAACCTGCACAGCAGCAATACCCAGGTGATCTACCTGCGCCACGCCAATGCCAGCGAAGTGGTCAAGGTCTTGCGCGGCCTGAGCCAGACCGGCGCGGTGCCGGCCGAAGGGCAGGGCGAGGGCAAGGATCAGCCAGTGGCGATGGCCAGTGACTCCGGTATTCGCCTGGAATACGAGGAGGGCACCAACGCTGTGGTGATGGTCGGCCCGGACAGCGAGCTGGCGGCCTATCGCAACATTGTCGAGCAGCTGGACATCCGTCGTGCGCAGGTGGTGGTCGAGGCGATCATTGCCGAGGTCTCGGACATTCAAGCCCAGGAGTTGGGTGTGCAGTGGCTGTTTGCTGACGAGAAGTTTGGCGCTGGCGTGGTCAACTTCGGCAGCAACGGAGTGAACATCGCTGGTATTGCCGGCGCGGCCGCCGAGGGCGATACCAGTGCGCTGGGCAAGCTGCTGTCGGCTACCACTGGGGTGACTGCCGGCATCGGCAACTTCGGCGGCGGCTTCAACTTCGCCATGTTGGTCAATGCACTCAAGGGCAAGAGCGGCTTCAATCTGCTGTCGACGCCAACCCTGTTGACTCTGGACAACGCCGAGGCGTCGATCCTGGTCGGTCAGGAGGTGCCATTCGTGACCGGCTCGGTAACCCAGAACAACGCCAACCCGTACCAGACCATCGAGCGCAAGGAGGTCGGGGTCAAGCTGCGGATCAAACCGCAGGTCAACGTCGACAACAGTGTGCGCCTGGATATCGTCCAGGAAGTTTCGTCGATTGCCGACAGCAGCAGCGCCAGTGACGTCATTACCAACAAGCGCGAGATCAAGACCAAGGTCATGGTCGAGGACAACGGCCTGGTGATTCTCGGTGGCCTGATCAGCGATGAATTGAGCACCAGCAACCAGCGTGTGCCGCTGCTTGGTGATGTCCCGGTGCTGGGCCGCTTGTTCCGCTCCGATGCCAGCCGCAATACCAAGCAGAACCTGATGGTGTTCATCCGCCCGCGCATCCTGCGTGACGGCCCAAGCCTCGCCGGTCTGAGCCAGGACAAGTACCGCAGCCTGCAGCAGAGCACGCCGCTGCAATTGCCAGCGTTGGCCGAAGGCTCGCAGTTGTTGCAGGTGTTTCCGGCCAGCCGCGCGCGGCTCGAAGGCGGTAACTGGTGATGCTGCCCTATCGCCTGGCGCGCCAGTCCGGCCTTGCCCTGGCGCCACTCGCCGAAGGTTGGCAGCTGTGGCTGCGGGCCGACGCCGACAGCGCGCAGTTGCAGGAACTGCTGCGCGTGCACGGCCAGCCGGCAGCGGTCGAGTACCTGCCGGCGGCAGACTTCGATCAACGCCTCGGCCAGCTTTATCAAGCCGGCAGCGCGGCCAACCAGGCGTTGATCGAAGGCATCGGCGAGCAGGTCGATCTCGACAGCCTGATGAGCGAAATGCCACGCATCGAAGACCTGCTCGAAAGCGATGACGAAGCGCCGGTGATCCGCCTGATCAACGGCCTGTTCGGCCAGGCCATGCGCCTGCGTGCATCGGACATCCACATCGAAACCTTCGAGCAAAGCCTGGTGGTGCGCCTGCGCGTCGACGGCCACCTGCGCGAAGTGCTGCGCCCACCGCGGGCACTGTCGGCGATGCTGGTGTCGCGGATCAAGGTCATGGCCCGCCTCGATATCGCCGAAAAACGCCAGCCACAGGACGGCCGGATCACCCTGCGCGCAGCTGGTCGCGAGATCGATGTGCGGGTCTCGACCTTGCCCGGCATCCACGGTGAGCGGGTGGTGATGCGCGTGCTCGACAAGCAGGCCAGCCTGCTGGCGCTGGACAACCTGGGCATGCCCGCCGCCGTGTTGCAGGGCTTGCGCAATTGCCTGGCGCGGCCCAATGGCATTGTCCTCAGTACCGGCCCGACCGGCTCGGGCAAGACCACCACCCTGTACGCCAGCCTCAACAGCCTCAACGACGGCAGCCGCAACATCCTCACCGTGGAAGACCCGGTCGAATATGCCATCGCCGGCATTGGCCAGACCGCGATCAACCCACGCGCAGGGCTGACCTTTGCCGCCGGCCTGCGGGCGATTCTGCGTCAGGACCCGGACGTGATCATGCTCGGCGAAATCCGCGACCAGGAGACTGCACAGATTGCCGTGCAGGCCAGCCTCACCGGCCACCTGGTGCTGTCGACCCTGCACACCAACAGCGCCGTGGGCGCCGTTACCCGTCTGCGCGACATGGGCATCGAGCCGTTTCTGATTGCCTCGTGCCTGCGCGGCGTATTGGCCCAGCGGCTGGTCCGGCAACTGTGCAGCTGTGCTGTCGCGCAGCCGCTGCAGGCCGCAGAAAAACAACTGTTCCCCGAACTGGGTGCGTTGCGCGAGAGCTTTCACGCAGTCGGCTGCGAAGCCTGCCAGGGCAGTGGCTATGCCGGGCGGATGGGCCTGTACGAATTCGTTGAACTGGATGCCGGGCTGATTGCCTTGCTGTACGAGGGCGCCAGCGAAGTGGCCATGCACGCCTACCTGAGCGACCGTCGGCGCAGCCTGGTGAGCATGGCCAGTGACTGCCTGCAGCGCGGCCAGACCAGCCTTGCCGAAGTGTTGCGCGTGGTCCAGGGCTAACCTATGCCGACCTATCGCTACCAGGCCGTCGACCTTGTCGGCAAACGCCACGCCGCCACTTTGCAGGCCGACAGCGAGCGCCATGCACGGCAGTTGTTGCGCGAGCAGGGGTTGTTCGCCAAAGACCTCAAGCGCCACGACAACGCGACCGGTCGCTCCCGTCACCAGCGCCTCAGCCGGGCGCAGCTGTGCGAGCTGACCCGCCAACTGGCAACCCTGACTGGCGCCGGTATCCCTCTGGTCGATGCGCTCGCCACACTGGAGCGGCAGTTGCGCCAGCCGGCGCTGCAAGCGGTACTGGTCGGTGTGCGCGGGGCGTTGGCCGAGGGCCTTGGGCTGGCCCGGAGTTTGGCAAGGCAGGGCGCGCCGTTCACTGGTCTCTACTGCGCGCTGGTCGAAGCCGGTGAGCGTTCCGGGCGGCTGGCGCAGGTGCTGACGCGGCTGGCAGATCACCTCGAACAGGTCCAGCGCCAGCAACACAAGGCGCGTACGGCGTTGATCTATCCGGCGGTGCTGATGGGTGTATCGCTGGCCGTAGTGGTCGGCCTGATGACCTTCGTGGTGCCCAAACTCACCGAACAATTTGCCCATTCCGGACAGAGCCTGCCGCTGGTGACCTCGATCCTCATCGGCCTCAGCCAGGGCCTGGTCAGCGCCGGGCCCTGGCTGTTGGCGGCGGTCCTGCTATTCAGCGTGATCAGCCGCTGGCTGCTGCGCAAAGCGCACTGGTGCCTGCGCCGTGATCAATGGCTGCTGCGCCTGCCGCGTGTCGGCGGCCTGCTGCAAGTGCTGGAAAGCGCGCGGCTGGCGCGCAGCCTGGCGATTCTCAGCAGCAGTGGCGTGGCCCTTCTCGAAGCGCTGCAGGTGGCCACCGAAACGGTTGGCAACCGGCGCATTCGCCAAGCCATGGAACAGGTCCGCCAGCAGGTCGAGGGCGGCACCAGCCTGCACCGGGCACTGGACGCCAGCCAACAGTTTCCGCCACTGCTGGTGAACATGGTCGGCAGCGGCGAGGCCAGCGGCACCCTGGCCGACATGCTCGAGCGCGTGGCCGACGACCAGGAGCGTGGCTTTGCCCGTCAGGTCGATACCGCGATGGCGCTGTTTGAACCTTTGATGATTCTGGTGATGGGCGGCGTGGTGCTGTTCATCGTACTGGCGGTCTTGCTGCCGATCATGCAACTCAACCAGGGCCTGCAACTGTGACAAGGAGAACCGGCAATGCAGCATCGACGTAAGCGCCAACAAGGCTTCACCCTGATGGAAATCATGGTGGTGATTTTCATCATCGGCCTGCTCATCGCCGTGGTCGCTCCGAGCGTGCTGGGCAATCAGGACAAAGCCATGCGCCAGAAGGTCATGGCCGACCTGGCAACGCTCGAGCAGGCGCTGGACATGTATCGGCTCGACAACCTGCGCTTTCCCAGCAGCGAGCAGGGCTTGGCGGCGCTGGTTACAAAACCGGTCGCCGAACCCGTCCCGCGGGCCTGGCGCAGCGACGGTTATATCCGCCGCTTGCCAGAAGACCCTTGGGGCACTCCGTACCAGTACCGCATGCCCGGCGAGCATGGTCGGGTCGACGTGTATTCGCTGGGTGCCGATGGCGTAGCGGGCGGCGAAGACCTGGATGCCGACCTGGGCAACTGGGCGCTGTGACCGATGCTCGCCCAGCGTGGCTTCAGCCTGATCGAACTGCTCGTGGTGCTGGCGATTGCCGGCTTGATGAGCGGCCTCAGTGTGGCCTGGCTCGACAGTGGCAACAGCAACGTCAGCCAGACGCTCAAGCGGCTGGCTGCACAGACCCGCGAACAAGCTGCGCTGGCGCGCCATGCCGGGCAATTGCGCGGGCTGCGTTGGAACGGCCGGCAGCCGGAGTTTGTCCGCCGCGAGGGCGACGCCTGGGTGGTCGAACCGGTGCGCCTCGGCCAGTGGCCAAAGACGCTGCGCCCGGACTGGTCCGCCAGTGCTACGCCGCAATTGCTGTTCACTCCCGAGGGCTGGGCACAGCCCGGCACGCTGCTGTGGCGCTGGCCGCAAGGCAGCCAGCGCTGGCAGTGGGGGCGCGACGGTCGCTTGCTGACCCAGGCCGCGCCGTGAAGTCGCGCCAGGTGGGCTTCACCTTGCTTGAGGTCGTGGTGGCGCTGGCCATCGCCTCGGTGCTGGCGGTGATCGCCAGTCAGGTCCTGCGCCAGCGCCTGGCGGTGCAGGAGACCGTCCAGCAGCATCGCCTCGGGCTGCTCTGCGCGCGTGAATTGCAGGCGCGCTTTGTCGTCGAGCAGTACTGGCCTGCGGCCAATCAGGGCAGCGGAGAATTGCAGCAGGGCGGGCAGACCTGCCATTGGCAACTGCAATTGCGCAGCACCGGTGTGCGTGACCTGCGCCGTGGCGAGCTGCAGTTGTTCGCAGACCGCGAGCAGCGCCTGCCGCTGGGTTTGTACAGCGTGTTTCTGGAGCGGCCATGAAGCGTCGCCAGGCAGGCTTGACCCTGATCGAGCTGATGGTCGCGCTGGCCCTGACCGCCGTGCTCGGGGTCATGCTCGCCGCGCTGGTCAACGGCTGGCTCAAAGTTCGCGAACGTCTCGACAGCACCAGCAACGAACGCGGTGTGCTGGAGTTTTGCCTGGCCCTGGAGCGGCGTTTCGACAGCCCGGTGCTGCGCCGTCTCTATGAGCAGCGCTTGCCCTTGGCCGTGCGCTGGCTCGATTGGCAACCGCAGGCGCAGCAGTTGCTCTGGGTGGCTGCCGCCGCCTGGCCGCAGGCCGAGGGCGGCTCGCGGCTGCAACGTCAGCGCCTGCGCTTCGATCCGCGCGAGCAGCAGTTGCTGTTGGAAAGTTCGGCAGACCTGTATGCCGTCGGCATGCCGCATTGGGTCGTGCGCGAGCGGTTGCCGCGGGTCAGCAGTTGGAGCGTTGTCTATTACCAGGGCGGCCGCTGGCTGGCCTGGCCTTCCGATCAACCGGCACACCCCGGCGCCGGTGTGCGGCTGCAACTGCAGCGTGATGGAGCACCTTATGTCTGTACATTCGCTTTGCCCCATGGGCTGTCCTGAAGGTGGCGCTGATGGCTGTTGATTGGCGTCGCAAGCGCAGCCCCCGGCCTTGGTTGCTGTTGCGTCCGGGCAACGTTGATCAGCCGTGGGACTGGCTGCTGGTGCAGGGTAACCAGCCGTCGCGCCACGGCAAAGGCCAGCCCCCGACCGATCTTGAGGCGCGGGTTGCGCTGATCATTCCTGCCGCGTCTTGCAGCCATTTTCACATGTCCGCGCCACCCGGCTTGAAGCGCGACGAATGGCCGCTGCTGCTTGAAGACCGACTGTTGCAGGCAGCTGATGAGGTGTTGTGTGCCTGCCTCGGGCGTTCGCCAAGGCAATTGCGCCTGGCAGTGGTCGCGCGTGCGCAGTTGCAAGACTGGCGCGAACAATGCGCGGGGTGGGCGTTGAACATCGAACGCTGCTGGACTGAGATGCAATTGCTGCCTGCGCCTGCGCCTGCTGTCGGCAGCGGCTGGCGATGGCAACGTGGCGATGGCCTCGAACTGTTGCGCGCTGTCACCGCCGATGGCCTTGAACACTGGCTGTGTTGGCCGCAGCGCCTTGGCCAGGCACCGTCCAGCCCGTGGGCCGAACTGCAGCTCAATTCACTGCAAGGTAGTTGGCCGACCCAACTGCAATGCCTCGATAGCTTGCCCGATCTGTTCGCCGCGCCGCGTCAGCGTCAGCCGCTCAAGCTGCCACGTGGCCCGTTGCGCCTGGCCGTTGCCTGTCTCGCCATGGCCACGCTGTGGGCCGGCATCTGGCTGAGCCAGCAGTGGCGCCAGGCTGAGGTGTATCGCCAGCAGGTGCTGGCCGTAACCGGCGAGCAGGCCACGCTGCGCCAGGCGAGTGTGGCACTCAAGCGCTTGGGCGAGGTGCACAGCGAGCGTCAGTTGCGCCTGCGCAAGCTGCAGGACTTGCAGGCCCAGCTGGACCTTTGGCTGGGTGAGAATCCCGGTTGGCGCCTGCAAGCGGTGCGCTTCGATGGCCAGCGCTGGCAACTGCGCCTGGACGGGGAGGGTAGTGCCCCGGACTGGCAGGCGCTAGCCAAATCCGTCGGCGCCAGCGTCGAAGTCGGCGCTGCAGGGCAGTGGCCGGTGGTGTTCGATCTGGGAGCCGCATGATGGACCGTCAATGGTTGCACCGAAACCGTATGCCGCTGGCTTGCGGCCTGATCGCGCTGTTGCTGCTGGCGCTTGCGAGCCGTACCGCGCTGGCGCACTGGGGGGAGATGCGCCAATGGCAGGCCTTGGCCGAGTCGGCGGCCAGCTTGCAGCAAGGCGCGCCGGTGAGTCTTGAGCAACTGCGCCAGTCAGCGCAGGTGCGGCAGGTCAAGCTGCTCGATGTCGAGCCGCGCGATGGCCTCTGGCAGTTGCGCGGCCAGGTGGCTGATGAGCAGCATCTGCAACAGTGGCTGGCGGCCTTGCAGGCCGATGGCGTGCAGTTGCTGCAATGGGGTTTGGAGCAAGACCCGAGCGGGCTGCGTTTCGAGCTGCAGGTGCAGCCATGAGCAAGCGCGCTGGGCTGTGGCTGGTGATGGTATTCTGCGTGAGCGTGCTGGCGCAACTGCCCGCCAGCTGGGTCGTCAGTGGCCTGGGCCTACCTGCAACGGGGGTTGCCGGCAGCATCTGGCAGGGCCAGGCGACGCAGTGGGGGCAGCTTGGGTTGGTACGTTGGCACTTGCAGCCGTGGCGCATCAGCGGGCAGGTGCAGGCGGGCTTTCAAGGCCAGGACTGGCAGGCACAGGTGTCCGGCTGGCCCTGGGCGTGGCGGGCAGAGCTGGCCGCGCTTGGCGCGCAGGCACGGGTGCCGGTCGGCTACCGCCTGGTCGGGCAATGGCAGGGCGCGATAAGCATGCAGGGCTCTGGCTGGGGCTGCAGCGCGGCGCAAGGGCAACTTCAGGCACACGACCTGGCACTGGTCGAGCCATGGTCGCTGGGGCTGGGCCGGGCGACGCTGCAGATGGACTGCAGTGACGGCTGGAATCTGTCGGGAACACTGCAGGCAGACGGGCAGCACCACGGCCGTGTGGACGCTGACCTGTTGCGCCGGCAAGCTAAGATCAACCTCGCGCTGGAGCCTGACACTGGCCTGGTGCCGATCTTGCGCGGGGCGCAGTTGCTGGGCATGCAGGCATTACAGATGCAGCGCCGTGTCAGCTGGTAGCAACCCACCCGCGCAGGCCCGTCCGTTCTGAACCGAACAGGCCAGCGCAGCCCTTACTTACGTGGCGTGCGTGTGTCTTGAATACTCGATGCGAATACCTCGCTTCGATCATGCCCGCTGGTGCGCAGCAAACCCAGGTTCAAGGCATTCTCACCATCAGTGCGAGTGCTGTTCTTGATCACGTCAAGCAATGCCGTGCCCAGATCGACCGGCGAATTTGACGCATCCACAGCCACATCGCGGCGGTAGTCGCGGCCATATAGGGTCTGCTCGGTGACGGATGCAGCCTGCACCTTCCCCTGGCCTTTGCCTGACTGCAGCTTGGCACCTTCCAGTTTCAGATTGCCGCCGACGTTGAGCTGGACTTCATCGCGTCCACTCAAACTCGCTTGCTCGCTGACGGTGTCGCGCTGAACCTGCGACACGTCCAGTTTCAGCGTAGGCGACAGGCTTGGGTCGACCTTGCTGACCTGCTTGCCGAACTTGCCGGTGAGCTTGTCGCCCGCGGGACCTGCCAACGCAGCCAGGGCATTGTTGAAGCCCTGCGGATTGCGCTCGCGGCTCAAGCGCGCATCAACATCGACGCTGAGGTTGTTGACTTGGTCCTTGCGGCTGGCGACCAGTAGGTCGCCACCGATGTCGGCGTCGATGCGTCCTGCATCCAGGCGCGCGCTCAGCAAGCGACTGTCGCCGCTGCTGGTCAGGACGATGTGGTCGGCGCGCAGGTTGCTGGTGTTCCTGGTCTGGTTATCGCGTTGGTCGAGGTTGACCTTGACCCGGCCGTGCAGGCCTTGGCTGTCGAGGCTGCCGCTGGATTGGGCAAAGCCGGCGCCGGCAGTGACGGCGAGGTTGTCGCGCCGCTCGCTGTTCGATGAGCCTTCCAGCAGCAGGCCGCCGTTGTCTGCGGTGATCGCGATCTGCCCCGCCGTCGCCTGCAGCCCTTGCAGGTGCATGGCAGTTTCTTCGCGTGCGCTGCTGGCCAGGGCCAGCTTGCCGGTGGCGTCGATCTGCGCATCCACTGCCTGGCGCGAGGACTCATCCACACGACCATTGTTGAAGTGGCCGCCGACTGCGCCACCGCGGCTATCGCCTTGCTTGAGGGCCAATTCCAGGCCGCCGCCGAGGGCGTTGCCGTGGGCCTCGTGACTTGAGGTAGCGGCCTTGACCTGTAACAGCCCGGCGCTGTTCATATCGACGTTGGCGACCTTGGCCGCTCGGCTGCCGATACGTGTGCCTTCCAGCAACAGGTCGCCAGCACTGCTCAGGCTGACATCGCCCTTGGCGTCGATCTGGGCCACCTGCGCAGTCGTATCGTCGAGCGAGCGTTGCTCGCTCTTGAGATAGCCGCGCACTTCACCCCCCGTGCTGCCGGGGCGGTTGCCGCCTTTGGCCCAGGCGTTGCCCTCGATGGCATTGATCTGCTCGCTGTGCCGATCAGTGACCTGCACCAGGCTCAGTTGCCCGCCGCTGTGCAGGCTTACCCCCGCATCGCCACCGTCGAAGCGGCTGCCCTCATAGCGGCCTTCGCTGCCCAACTGAACCTGAATGCCTTGCTTGCCGTAGAGGCTGCCTGGGCGGGCCGTGTCCTTGCTGACAAGACTTGCCAGTGAGTCACCCTTGGCCGAGGCGCGCACATTGATGTCTTCGCCAGTGCTGGTGTCGACCCGCAGGTCGCCGCCATAGGCCAGGCGGTCGACCTTGCTCTGCTGCTGATCAACCGCCGCCGCCATGTGATGACGGTTGGCATCGATCTGCAGGGTGCCGGTATTGGCTCGCCATGCCGTACCTTGATCATCGATGCGATCTGCCTTGACCACCACCGAGCCACCACTCAGCTCGCTGACCTGCGCATAGCCGCGGCGCTGGTTTTCCAAGCGTTTGAGGTGCTCCACAGTCATGTCGGCGCCGGCGCTCGGGGCGACCAGCGCATCCTCCACAGAGGCCTGCTGGAAGCGCTGACCCTCACCGCCTGCGATCAGTTGCTCGATCGGCCGGGTGAGCCCGCGGTATTCCAGGCTGCCACCCAGGCTGGCGCTCCAGTCGTTACGGTTGTGCTCGCGCACTTCAGTGTCATGCACCGCCCGATTGTCGATGTGCTCGGCATCGATTTGCAGAGTATCGCCGGCAGTCACCCGTGCGGCTTCGGTGACCAGTTGCTTGCTGTTGATATGAAGGTTGCCTGTGGCCGAGAGTTCGCTGCGCTGCACCTTGCTGTCCTTTTGCTGTTGCGTATCGCGGTTGTGGTGGCCTTCGAAGGCCGCACCGAGCTTGTCGATGCCGCCGCTCAACAGCAGGCCGCCGCCGCTCTGGCTGGAGCTGTCGAGCGACTCGTGCTGATTGTGGGTGGCGCTCAGAGTGGTTTGCTCTGCGTTGATGTTCAGGTCGCCGTGGGTGGCCTTGACCTGTGAGCCGTTGACTTGCAGGTGGGCATCGCTGCGCAGGTCGACGTTGCCGGCTTGCAGCTCACTGCCCAGCTGGGTGGTGTCTTGCTGCTCATGCTGGCTGTTGACTACCTGATAGCCCAGGCCCGCCTGGTACTGGTGCGAAGCAGGCTTGCCGTCCTCAGCCTCCTGGGTCTGCTTGGCAGATGCGGTGAGGCCGCGTTGATGAGTTGAAGCCTGCTGCTGGGATCGAGACTGGGCACTGTCGATCAGCAGATCGCCCTTGGCGTCGACCTTCAACTGCTGGCCAGCCTTGAGCCTGGAGCCGTGAATGCGCATCTGCTCGGCGCTGGCCAGGTGCAGGTTGCTCTGGGCCTGCACTTCGCTGGCCTGGGCTTGTTCATGTTGCTCGGCGTCGTCCTTGCTCTTGCTTATGATGCCGAACAACTTGCTGTCGCGGCTGTGCGAGTTGGAGCTTGACTGGGTCTGCCCGCTGGTGACCTCGAGGCTGCCCTGGTCACTGTGCAGGACTGCATCGCTCTGGCTATGCACTTCACTGCCGCGGACGTTTATCGCGCCGGTGGCACTGGCGCTGACTTGGCCAGCCTGAAGGCGGCTGCCGCGGGCGGTTTCCTGATAGTCGTCGCTGTTACTGTCGCCATTCCACAGGTGTTTGCGATGGCGGATGGTTTGGTTTACCCGCGTGCTGTCGACAGCTGCGTCGATGTCCAGTTTGCCGCCGCTGGCGAGATTAATCTGGCCCTCGCTGGTTAGCGTTGCGGCAGCCATTCGCAGGTCGCCGCCCGACTGCAATTGGACCGCTTCGTCAGCCTTCAACGTGGTGCCTTGCACGGTGCGTTCGGTGGTAGTGCGGTCGCGGTTGTAAGTTTCGGTGGTCACGAACCACCAGCCTTTATCCCAGTTCTCCTGCTCGCGGGCGATGGTTTCGCGGGTAGTGGTATCCAGGGTCAGCTGTTGCCCGGCCTTGGCTTCGATACGCTTGGCCTGGCCATCAATAGCGCGCAGGGTCAAGTTGTCCCTGGCCTGCAGCCTCAACAGCCCCTGCTCACTGCGTAACGTGGCGGCCTGGCCGGGTTCACCGCTGATGAACAGATCGCCTGCCGAACCGATGCTGACGCCGTCACGGCCGTTGACCTGCACCGCGCCAACGCGCACGCCGGCACCTTCGCCAGTGCTGACTACCCGAATACGCCCTGCGTGCATCGCACCGAAGAGCTGGGCGTCGATGCTCGAAGGCGTCGCAGCCAGGTGTTCGACGACGTTACCGGTCACCGCATCGATACGATTGCGGCCAACGGTGATGTTGAGGTCGTCCTTGGCGCCGAGCTCGCCCGTGCTGTGAATCTGCGGTGCGATCAGGTCCAGCGCACCGCCGTCGTTGCGTTGGCCGCCGCTCAGCACCTGCAGCGAGCCGCTCGCCTGCAAGGTATCGAGCAGCTTCAACTGCTGGTCCTGGACCTCTGCAGTACCGACCGCGAAGCCGGCCCGGGTGGTGTTGATGAAGCTGCCGCCGTTGAGGGTGATGCCGTTGGGGTTGGCGAGGATGTAGTTGGCCGCGCGACCGAAGATTTCCTGCGGGCCTTCGATCAGCGAGGCGTTGCGGCTGACCACCTCATTGAGGATGGTCGAAGCGGCCTGACCGTGAAACTGCGGGTTGGCCGCCAGGGCGCCGGCCAGTTGCGACTGGCCCGACTGCAGCGAGTTGTTGAGCACCAGCCCGGGCTTGCCGACGTTATAGTCGATGAACTGGTTGTGCGACAGGCCACTGGCATTTGGCGGGACGATTTCGATCACCGGCACGCCATGGGCCGGGTTGATCACGGGCGTTCCACCGGGGCCGCTGCTGGGCTGCAATGCGGGTTGGGCAAGGGCTGCGCCCGTGCAGAACAGGCCGACAAACACCGCCCAGCGCAGTGTGTCTGGTTGGATCAGGGGGAGTTGCGCAAGGTTTTTCATTATTGTTTTTCTCGTGGTGGTGGGTGAATCACAGGGACAGGCTCCAATCCAGCACCCAGAATCCCGGCTCGAGGGCCTGTCGAGAACGGTCACTGGCGTACAGCGGAAATTGATAGTCGAGGCGCAAACGGCTGCCCGGCAGGCTGACCTCGACGCCAGCGGCGGCGCCGGCCAGTCGTTGCCAGGGGCTGTCGCTGGTGAGGCGGGCCCAACCCAGGTCTAGGCTGAGTTGTGGGCGTAGCTGCAAGTTGAAGGGCAGGGGTATGGCCAAGGGTTGGCTAACGCTGTTGCGCCAGACCGCGCCGCTGGCGCCGGCGACGCTGTAGGCGCGAAAACCGCGTACCGCCGAGTCGTCGCTGAGCAGCAACTGTTCGATGGCCGGCAGCACATCGCGGCTGTACTGCAGATTGAGTTCGCTCTGCCAGCGCCAGGGGCTTTGCGCTGGCCCCTGACGCACATGCAGCAGATTTGCCCGGTACTTGAGAAACTGCGCTTGTGGATGCGCGGCTGCGCTAGCCGGTGGGTCTGCGCCAAACCAGGCCAAGCCGCGGGCAATGCCGAGGTAGCCGTGCCACAGGCCTGCCTCCAGCCACAGCAGATTGACCTCGGCGTCCAGCGTGGTCAGGGTCGGGCTCTGTAGTTGCAGCAGGCTGTCGTCGAGGCGGTTCTGCAGTTGCTTGTGGTCAAGCCGCGCGCTGGCGCTGAGCATGCCGTGCTGACCGCGCCAGAGCACGCGCTCGGCGCTCACGCCCTGGAAGCGGCTAGTGCCGTTGCTGGTGTAACGGGTATCCGGGATCGGCGCTCGGTAGCTCAGCTGGCTGGCGTTGACGGCGAACGTCCACGGGCCGTAGGGCACGCTGTAATACAGGCTGGCGCCCTGGCTCTGCCCCGGTGCGTCGAATACGGCGGCGTTGAGGGTCAGGCGCAGGTCGTCGTTGACCTGCAGCGGGCTGTCGACGCCGAGGCCGAGGCTCAACCTGTGGCGACCGGTAAGGGGGCTGCCGCGGTTGTCCAGGCGGCTGTCCAGGTGCCAGCGCGAACCCACTGCGCGCGGCTCGATGAGTATCTGGGTGCCGCCCTGCAGGGTGCCCGGCAGCAGCGCGGCAGTCAGGTCGTAGGCGCGCAGCCGATTGAGTTGGTCGAGGCCTTGCTCCAGATCAGGCAAGTACAACGGCCGGCCCAGCAGATTGGGAAAGGCGCCGCGTAACGACAATGGCAGGTCGGGATCGGCAAGCCTGATCGACTCGACAAAGCCTTCGATGATGACCACCTCGAGTGGCTTGCCAGTCGCCGGTTGCCGGGCCAGGTACGGTCGACTGGCCGGATAACCGGCGCGTACATAGAGTTCGGTGATGGCCTTGAGTAGGCGATTGAGATCGGCCACGCCCGTGCAGGATGGCAGCAGCGGCCGCAGGTGTTGTTCAAGGTCGGCGCTGGAGATCTGTTTGTTGCCGGTGATGCGCACACCGGAGATCGCCCAGCACTGTTGATCAGGCGGGGCTGACGTGGTCGACTCGACAGTGCTGTCGACCCGCCCCCGGCGCTGCCACTGCTGCAAACGCTGGTGCTGCTCGATTTGCTGCAGCGCGCGTTGTTGATCACGTATCTGCTGGCTGGCGGGGTCGCTGGCGAGCGCCTCTACTGTGCCAAAAAGGCCCAGCAAGAGGGCGCAAAGGATTAGTCGACCTACACGGGGCAGGCAAGTAGGCATTGTGAACTTCCGCAACTAGGGCACGGTTTGCGTGCTTCTTTGCGGAAATTTTAAGAAGTTGGCTATTGGAAAATATGCCGTACCTTGCCGACCGGAGCGTCAGACAAGTGTGCTAATTGTGTAGGAGATTTCTTGTCAGGAGCCGGCCGCTTCAGGGCCGGATCTCGATCATGGTGCCATCCTTGACCATGCTCCATACCTCGCGCATATCGGCATTGCGCATGGCGATACAGCCCTCGGTCCAGTCCAGGGTATGGAAATACCACTCCGGGTATTCCTCATCCAGCGGCGTACCGTGGATCATGATCATGCTGCCGGCGGATACGCCTGCGCGGCGGGCTTTGGCGGCGTCGGTGATGTTTGGGTAGGAGATGTGCATGGCCAGGTTGTAGCGGTCGCTGGCCTTGCGCCAATCGAGCCAGTAGAAACCTTCCGGGGTGCGTTTGTCGCCTTCGCGCTCCTTGGCGCCCTTGGGCTGCTTGCCCAGTGAGATGCGGTAGGTCTTGAGCGGCTCGCCGCGGCTGATCAGTTGCAGGCGGCGTTCGGACTTGAGCACCAGCACCTTGTCGATCAGTGGCTGCTGGGTCTGCTGCTGCTGCTGCTGCTGCTGCGCGGGCGCCTGGGTTTGCACCTGGCCCTGGGGCTTGCGAATGATGACTTCGGTAAACGCCGCTTGCGACACCGAAGCGACACCACAGCAGATAAGGGCTAGCAACCAACGCATGAAACGGTATCCCTGCAGACTAGGTAATGGGCGGCGCAACGGTCATCGGCGCCACGTATTCATGGCCTATGGGGAAGTGCTGCTCGATGCGGTCGCGATAATAGCATTCTAGTGTGCGTGCGACTGTGCGAAAAGCCAGATGGTCCCACGGGATCTCATGCTCCTCGAACAAACGCACCTCCAGGCTTTCGACGCCGACGGCATAGTCCAGATCGGCCAGTTCGGCGCGGAAGAACAGGTGCACCTGATTGATATGCGGCAGGTCGAACAGCTGATACAGCCTCATTTCGCCGACCCTGGCGCAGGCTTCTTCGACGGTTTCGCGACGAGCGGCCTGATCGATGGTCTCGCCGTTCTCCATGAAGCCTGCGGGCAGAGTCCAGAAGCCGCGGCGCGGCTCGATAGCGCGGCGGCACAGCAGCACCTGGCTGCCATGGGTCGGTAGCACCCCGGCGACGATGTTGGGGTTTTGGTAATGGATGGTCTGGCAATGGTCGCAGACGTAGCGCAGGCGGCTGTCGCCGTCGGGGATGCGCTGGATGACCGGCTTGCCGCACGCACTGCAGAAATTCATGCTTTGCTCCCTTTATATGCGCCTATCTTGGCGCGCCTTGCCGCCCGCCAGCAAGTGCCCGTCGGCCAGGGCTTGGGTGGCCCGCAGCTTTTGGTGCATCATGCACGGCAGGCCTTGCAATCGAGAGTGCGTATGCTGGACGAGCTGTTGCGCCGAATGAGCAACCATACCCCCGCGGCCATGGCGGGTGACCGTCGTTTTCCGGAAGCGGCGGTGCTGCTGCCCATCACCCGCAGCGATGAGCCCGAGCTGGTCTTGACCCTGCGGGCCAAGGGCCTGTCGACCCATGGCGGCGAAGTGGCGTTTCCCGGTGGACGGCGTGACCCGGAAGATCCGGATCTGGTGTTCACCGCGCTGCGCGAAGCCCATGAAGAGATCGGCCTGCCGCCGGGCCTGGTGGAAGTGATCGGGCCGCTCAGCCCGCTGATTTCGCTGCATGGCCTGAAGGTGACGCCGTTCGTCGGTTTGATCCCTGACTACGTCGAATACCGGCCCAACGACGCCGAGATTGCCGCGGTGTTCAGCGTGCCGCTGGAGTTCTTCCGTCAGGACCCGCGCGACCACACCCACCGCATCGATTATCAAGGCCGCAGTTGGTATGTGCCCAGCTATCGCTATGAGGGCTACAAGATCTGGGGTTTGTCGGCGATCATGATCGTCGAACTGGTCAACCTGTTGTATGACGCAGGTATCAGCCTGCATCAGCCGCCTGAGCGTTTCATCAATATCTGAGTGGGGTCGACCCCACCAAGCCGCCGACCGTGAGGAGCCAACCATGAAGTACCGCCTGGGTGACATGCACGTAGAGACCCATCCCACCAGCTGGACGGCACCGACCGCCACGCTGATCGGCAAGGTCCGCCTGCAGGCCGGGGCCAGCGTGTGGTTTGGCGCGGTGCTGCGCGGCGACAACGAGCTGATCGACATCGGCGAGGGCAGTAATGTCCAGGACGGCACCGTAATGCACACCGACATGGGCTCGCCGCTGACCATCGGCAAGGGCGTGACCATTGGCCACAACGCCATGCTGCATGGCTGCACGGTTGGCGACCACAGCCTGATCGGCATCAACGCGGTGGTGCTCAACGGCGCGCGTATCGGCAAACACTGCATCATCGGCGCCAATGCGCTGATTGCAGAAGGCAAGGAAATCCCTGACGGCTCGTTGGTGATGGGCTCGCCGGGCAAGGTCGTGCGCGAGCTGACCGATGCGCAGAAAAGCATGCTCGAAGCCAGCGCCGCTCACTACGTGCACAACGCCGAGCGCTATGCCCGCGACCTCGCTGTGCAGGAAGACTGACATGAGCGAAGTCGAACGTCCGGTCAGCTCGCCCTGCGTGAACATCTGCGCGCTGGATGAGCAGGATATCTGCACCGGTTGCCAGCGCAGCGTGGCCGAGATCAGCCGCTGGGGGCGGATGGATAACGACGAACGCCGGCAGGTACTCAGGCTGTGCCATGAGCGGGCGCTGGCGTCCGGGATGATTGTTGGCCTGTGAGGCTGGCGTTGACTTGAAAATCAAGTAATCTGTGCGGCTTGCCCGAAGGTCGCTCACCATGTTCTATCTGCTCGCCTATATCAGCAGCGTAGTGCTGATCAACTACGCGTTTTCCAGCGCTCCGCATCTGGACGTGATCTGGTCCGCCTGGGGCGGGCTGGTGTTCATTCTGCGTGACATGGTGCAAACCCGCTTTGGCCACGGCGCGCTGGTGGCTATGCTGGCCGCGCTGGTGCTGTCGTACATCACCTCGGAACCGGCCATCGCCCTGGCCAGCGCCACCGCGTTCTTTGTCTCCGAACTGATCGACTGGCTGGTGTTCAGCATCACCAAGCGGCCGCTGCGCGATCGCCTGTGGCTGAGCTCGGCGCTGAGCATTCCGGTGGACACCTTTATCTTCTTCGGCATGATCGGCGCGTTGACGCCGCTTGTGGTCGGCACCGCCATGGCCTCCAAGTTTGCCGGCGTCAGCGCCGTGTGGTTGGCGATGACCTGGCGCGCACGCAAGGCAGCGCTGCTGCGCTGAGCGCCGCGCCTGTTGTAGAATACCGGTCCTTTTTCAGCGGGTAGCGCTCAGCCTGACGCCGCCCCGCACGCCCACGAGGACCTGAAATGACCCGTATCGGAACTCCACTGTCGCCGACCGCGACCCGTGTACTGCTGTGCGGCTGCGGCGAGCTGGGCAAAGAAGTGGTGATCGAGCTGCAGCGCCTGGGCGTCGAAGTGATCGCCGTCGACCGCTACGCCAACGCGCCGGCCATGCAGGTCGCGCACCGCAGCCACGTCATCAACATGCTTGATGGGGTTGCGCTGCGGGCAGTGATCGAGGCAGAAAAACCGCATTACATCGTCCCTGAAATCGAAGCCATCGCCACCGCGACTCTGGTCGAGCTGGAAAACGAAGGCTTCAACGTGGTGCCAACCGCACGCGCGACTCAGCTGACCATGAACCGCGAAGGCATTCGTCGCCTGGCCGCCGAAGAGCTGGACCTGCCGACCTCGCCGTACCACTTCGCCGACACCTTCGAGGACTACGCCAGCGCCGTCAATGACCTCGGCTACCCGTGCGTGGTCAAGCCGGTGATGAGTTCGTCGGGCAAGGGCCAGAGCCTGCTGCGCAGCGCCGATGACCTGCAACAGGCCTGGGACTACGCCCAGGAAGGTGGCCGCGCCGGTAAAGGTCGGGTAATCGTCGAAGGCTTTATCGACTTTGAATACGAGATCACCCTGCTGACCGTGCGCCACGTCGGTGGCACCACCTTCCTTGCGCCGGTCGGCCATCGTCAGGAGAAGGGTGACTATCAAGAGTCTTGGCAGCCACAGGCGATGAGCGCCAAGGCTTTGGCCGAGTCGCAGCGCGTCGCCCAGGCAGTTACCGATGCCCTCGGCGGGCGTGGCCTGTTTGGCGTCGAGCTGTTCGTCAAAGGCGATCAGGTGTGGTTCAGCGAAGTCTCGCCGCGCCCGCACGATACCGGCCTGGTCACCTTGATTTCCCAGGACCTGTCGCAGTTTGCCCTGCACGCGCGGGCGATCCTCGGTCTGCCGATTCCACTGGTGCGTCAGTTTGGTCCATCGGCGTCGGCGGTGATCCTGCCGCAAGGCAAGTCGCAGCAGACCAGCTTCGCCAACCTTGGCGCTGCCCTGAGCGAGCCTGACACGGCGATCCGCCTGTTCGGCAAGCCCGAAATCGACGGCCAGCGCCGCATGGGCGTGTGCCTGGCGCGTGACGAGTCGATCGAGGCCGCACGGGCCAAGGCGACCCGTTCAGCGCAGGCGGTCAAGGTCGAGTTCTGATTCAGCAATGGGGCTGCCTTGCAGCCCCAACTTCCATCAGAGGTGCGCGTTGCGCGTCTCCTTCAGGCACAGCACAGCCAGCAGGCTGATCAGCGCTGCCGCCGACACATACCCGCCAACCCAGCTCAAACCGCCCATGCTCACCAGCTTCTGGGCAAAGAACGGTGCCGCCGAGGCGCCGACAATACCGCCCAGGTTATACGCCGCCGACGCGCCGGTATAACGCACCTGAGTCGGGAACAGCTCGGGCAGCAACGCGCCCATCGGCGCGAAGGTCACGCCCATCAAGAACAGTTCGATCGCCAGAAACAGCGCCACGCCCGCGGTCGAGCCTGAGGTCAGCAGTGGCTCCATGGTAAAGCCCGACGCAATTGCCAGCAGTGCGCCGACGATCAGCACCGGTTTGCGCCCGTAGCGGTCGCTGAGCCAGGCCGACAGCGGCGTGGCCAAGGCCATGAACACCACTGCAAAGCACAGCAGGCCAAGGAAGGTCTCGCGGCTGTAGCCAAGGGTGCTCACGCCATAGCTGAGCGAGAATACCGTCGAAATGTAGAACAGCGCATAGCACACGACCATGGCTGCGGCGCCGAGCAGGGTTGGCCGCCAGTGTTTGGCAAAGACATCCACTACCGGCATCTTCACCCGCTGATTGTCGGCAATCGCCTTGGCGAACACCGGGCTCTCTTCCAGCTTGAGGCGCACATACAGACCAACCAGCACCAGTGCGGCGCTGAGCAGGAATGGGATGCGCCAGCCCCACGCGCGGAACTGCTCGTCACTCAGGCCTAGAGCGAGGCCGAGGAACAGCCCGTTGGCCGCCAGAAAACCAATCGACGGGCCAAGTTGCGGGAACATGCCGAACCAGGCGCGCTTGCCTGGCGGGGCGTTCTCTGTGGCCAGCAGTGCTGCGCCGCCCCATTCGCCACCCAGGCCCAGGCCTTGGCCAAAGCGCAGGATGCACAGGATGATCGGTGCCCACACGCCAATGCTGTCGTAGCCCGGCAGCACACCGATCAGCGTGGTCGACACGCCCATCAGCAGCAGCGAGGCAACCAGAGTCGATTTACGGCCGATCCGGTCGCCAAAATGGCCGAACAGGGCGGAACCCAACGGCCGCGCCATGAAGGCGATGCCGAAGGTCAGAAACGCCGCGAGCATCTGCGCGGTGCCCGAGCCGGACGGGAAGAACACCGGGCCGATCACCAGCGCGGCGGCGGTGGCGTAGACATAGAAGTCGTAGAACTCGATCGCGGTGCCGATAAAGCTGGCGGTAGCCACCCTCGCTGGCGAGTTGACCGGTGCTGCCGGGGTCGAATCGGAATAGGTGCTGCTGGTGGTCATCTGTGTAGATCCCTGACAGTCGAAGCTCCGTGGCCGGCGCAGGTCAGACAGGCAGCTGCGCGCGCACAGGCGCTGGAGCGAATGGTTGTGGGTCGCTCGACTGATCAAAGCCCTGGGGGTAGGCGAGGGGAGCGGGCACTGTTCAGGATGGTGAGGCAGGCGCGCGGGGTACATCAGTGGAGCGGACTGGCCGTGTGGCGCCAAATGCGGATAGCGGGCGCGACGGCAGGGCTGGGTAAGCGTGACCCGAGTATAGCTAGCGGGTCACGGTCCAGACCAGTACCTTGCTCGCACAATTGTCTTCGGTTTCAAGGATTTCCAGCCGGTAGCGGCCAATCTTCAGGCACACGGCACTGGCCGGGATGCTTTCCAGTGCCTCGGTGACCAACCCGTTGAGGGTCTTCGGCCCGCCGTCACAGGGCAGATGCCAGCCCAGGCTGCGGTTGACCTCGCGCAGCGAAGCGGCGCCTTCGATGACGAAGCGGCCGTCGGCCTGCGGATGAATGTGCGGGTTCTGCGGGCTTTGCTCGTCCTCGAACTCGCCGACGATTTCTTCGAGGATGTCTTCCAGAGTGACGATGCCCAGCACTTCGCCGTATTCATCGACCACCACGCCAAGGCGCCGTTGCTGCTTGTGAAAGTTCAGCAGCTGCATCTGCAGTGGCGTGCTTTCGGGCACGAAGTACGGCTCATAGCAGGCGGCGGTAATCGCCTCCAGGGTCAGCTCGGCGTGTGGCAGCAGATGGCTGATCAGCTTGGTGTTGAGGATTGCCTCGACCTGGTTGATGTCGTTGTGAAACACCGGCAAGCGGGTATGCCGGCTGACGATCAGTTGTTCGATGATGCGTTCGATAGAGTCGTCGAGATTGATCCCGTCGACTTCGTTGCGTGGCACCAGAATGTCGTTGACGGTGATCTCGTCAAGTGAACGCAAACCATCGAGCAGGCCGTGGCGCTGGGCTTCGAACTCGTCCTGATCGTCATCGTCGTTATTCTGTGGGTGCAGCGCAACCGCAGTCGGCGCCGGGCGGAACGGGCGCAGGATGAGCTTGGCGATACCGTCGAGCAGGCACGCCAGCGGTTGCAGCAGGGTCAGCGGCAACTTCAGCAGGTTGGCGCCAAGGCTGACGAACGCTTCCGGATTACGCCGTACCATTCGCCGCGGCAGGTATTCGGCCAGTACCAGCACCAATACCGCAGCCATCAGACCGCCCAGCCAGAAGCCGTGCTCGCCGCTGTAGCGCTGACCCAGCAGACAGCCCAGGCCAAACACCAACAGCTTGCCCAGACTGGCGCCGAGCACCAACGCCTGAGCCGGCAAGGCAGGTGCGACAGGCTCTGTGCCACGTGGTTGCGCGTTGAGTTGTTGGCGGGCGCTATCGACCGCAGTGAACAATGCCGCCCACAGCAGCGCCAGGGCCAGGCAACCCAGCAGTGGCGCATGCAACTGGACGAACAGCGGCAGACTATCCATGGACCACCGTCAGATATGCAGGATGAATTCGCGTACCAGCTTGCTGCCGAAATAGGCCAGCATCAGCAGGCAGAAACCGGCCAGGGTCCAGCGGATCGCCTTGTGCCCGCGCCAGCCCAGGCGGGTACGGCCCCACAGCAGCACGCTGAACACCACCCACGCCACGCAGGCGAGCAAGGTCTTGTGCACCAGGTGCTGGGCAAACAGGTTGTCGAGGAACAGCCAGCCCGAGATCAGTGACAGCGACAGCAGTGCCCAGCCGGCCCAGAGGAAGCCGAACAGCAGGCTTTCCATGGTTTGCAGCGGCGGGAAGTTGCGGATCAGCCCGGACGGGTGCTTGTGCTTGAGCTGGTAGTCCTGCAGCAACAGCAGCAGCGCCTGGAACACGGCGATGGTGAACAGCCCGTATGCCAGGATCGACAGCAGGATATGGGCAAGGATGCCCGGTTCTTCGTTGATCAGCGGCACTGTACCTGCGGGGGCGAACTGCGCCAGCAAGGCGGTGATCGCGCCGAGCGGGAACAGCAGGACCAGCAGGTTCTCCACCGGAATGCGCAGGCACGCCAGCAGGGTCAGGGCGATCACTGCGACGGCGATCAGGCTCGAGGCACTGAAGAAGTCCAGGCTCAGCCCCAACGGGGTGATCAGCTGGAAGAACAGCGCGCCGGCCTGGGCGATGACCGCGATCGTGCCGAGCAGACCGAGCAGGCGCTTGTCGGCACGCGTGCCCTGGGCCAGGCGCATGCTGTGGTAGATCGCAGCGGCAATATAAAGGCCGGCGGCGAGCAGATTGGGGATGAGGCTGGGTGAAGAGAGCATAAGTCCTGATAGGCAAGCCCGGGAAGATCGCGAGTTTGGCATAGAACGCGGGTGCCAAGGAAGGCCGAAGCACGGCTCTGCCGTTGATCCAGCGCAGGCCTCGCGCTGCGGGTGATTGGGCCGATGGTCCTGTACATGGTGTGCGCGGCGTCAAGTCTCCGCTATAATCGCCGGCTTGCTGTTCCCCGTGCGTGTCGATTACCGCCGGGGCGCCTGACAAATCGCGGCTTTGCCAAGCCTGAAAGGATCACCATGTTCGAAAACCTGACCGACCGCCTGTCACAGACGCTGCGCCATGTCACCGGCAAGGCCAAGCTGACCGAAGACAACATCAAGGACACGCTGCGCGAAGTGCGCATGGCGTTGCTCGAAGCCGACGTTGCGCTGCCGGTGGTCAAGGATTTCGTCAACAGCATCAAGGAACGCGCAATCGGCACCGAGGTGTCGCGCAGCCTGAGCCCGGGCCAGGCGTTCGTGAAGATCGTCCAGGCCGAACTCGAAAGCCTGATGGGCGCAGCCAACGAAGACCTTGCCCTGAACGCCGCCCCGCCCGCCGTGGTGCTGATGGCCGGCCTGCAGGGTGCGGGCAAGACCACCACCGCCGGCAAGCTGGCGCGCTTCCTTAAAGAGCGCAAGAAGAAGTCGGTGATGGTGGTGTCTGCCGACGTCTACCGTCCGGCGGCGATCAAACAGCTGGAGACCCTGGCAGGCGAAGTCGGCGTGACCTTCTTCCCGTCCGATATCAGCCAGAAGCCTGTGGCAATCGCTGAAGCGGCGATCCGCGAGGCCAAGCTCAAGTTCATCGACGTGGTCATCCTCGACACCGCCGGTCGTCTGCACATCGACAGCGACATGATGGACGAGATCAAGGCGTTGCACGCTGCGGTCAAGCCGGTTGAGACCCTGTTCGTGGTCGACGCCATGACCGGTCAGGATGCCGCCAACACCGCCAAGGCGTTTGGTGATGCGCTGCCGCTGACCGGCGTAGTGCTGACCAAAGTCGACGGTGACGCCCGTGGCGGTGCCGCGCTGTCGGTACGCTCGATCACCGGCAAGCCGATCAAGTTCATCGGTATGGGCGAGAAGAGCGACGCGCTCGAGCCGTTCCACCCTGACCGTATCGCCTCGCGCATCCTCGGCATGGGCGACGTGCTCAGCCTGATCGAGCAGGCCGAGCAGACCATCGACAAGGCCAAGGCCGACAAGCTGGCCAAGAAGCTGAAGAAGGGCAAGGGCTTCGACCTCGAAGACTTCCGCGACCAGTTGCAACAGATGAAGAACATGGGCGGCCTCGGCGGCTTGATGGACAAGCTGCCGAGCATCGGCGGGGTCAACCTGTCGCAGATGGGCAATGCCCAGGGCGCGGCCGAGAAGCAGTTCAAGCAGATGGAAGCGATGATCAACTCGATGACCCCGGCCGAGCGCCGCGATCCCGATTTGATCAGCGGTTCGCGCAAGCGCCGCATCGCCCTCGGCTCCGGCACTCAGGTGCAGGACGTCGGCCGGTTGATCAAGCAGCACAAGCAAATGCAGAAGATGATGAAGAAATTTTCCACCAAGGGCGGCATGTCGAAGATGATGCGCGGCCTTGGCGGCATGATGCCAGGTGGCGGCATGCCCAAGATGTAACCCTACTCAGGCCAGTGGCGCGAAGGCGCGGCTGGCCGGGATCCCGCTTCGGCGGGGACACCGCTGCCTTGCGAGAGGCAGCTTTATCGCAGATCGGCAGGCGGGTCTTTTTTCAGGGTGAACAACCCGGTGAAAAAAGGCATTTGCAAATGTCCGGATATTCCTTGAGAATATGCGGCCTTTCGGGCACCCGTGTGCCCGCTGTGCATCATGATTTGCAGCACCGACTACAGGAACGATGTTCAATGCTTACCATTCGTCTTGCCCGTGGCGGCTCCAAAAAGCGCCCGTTCTACCAACTGACCGTAACCGACTCGCGTAACCCGCGTGACGGCTCCCACATCGAACAGGTTGGCTTCTTCAACCCGGTCGCTCGTGGTCAGGAAGTTCGTCTGTCCGTTAAACAAGACCGCGTTGCTCACTGGTTGAGCGTTGGCGCACAGCCGTCTGAGCGTGTTGCTCAGCTGCTGAAGGAAGCTGCCAAGGCTGCTGCCTGAACAGTATGAACGCGACGCCAGAAAAGGCTGACGACCTCATCGTCGTTGGCAAGATTTTTTCGGTACACGGCGTTCGCGGCGAGGTGAAGGTTTATTCCTTTACCGATCCGATTGAAAACCTGTTGGATTACCAGAACTGGACGCTTCGGCGCGAAGGGACGGTCAAGCAGGTCGAGCTGGTCAGTGGCCGTTCCAATAAAAAGGAGCTGGTCGCCAAGCTCAAGGGCCTCGACGATCGTGACGAAGCACGTCTTCTGAGCGGTTACGAGATTTGCATCTCGCGAAGCCTTTTGCCCAACCTGACTGACGACGAGTACTACTGGTACCAGTTGCAAGGTCTGAAAGTCATCAACCAGGACGAGCATCTGTTCGGCACGGTTGATCACCTGTTGGAGACCGGCGCGAACGATGTAATGGTGGTCAAGCCTTGTGCAGGCAGCCTGGATGACCGTGAGCGTCTGTTGCCCTATACGGCGCAATGCGTGCTTGCAGTCGACCTTGAAGCCGGCGTGATGCGGGTCGAATGGGACGCGGATTTCTAACTGATGGGTAACCTTCGCGTAGAAGTCATCACGTTGTTCCCCGAGATGTTCTCGGCCATTACTGAGTACGGCATTACCAGCCGCGCGGTGAAGCAGGGCTTGTTGCAAGTCACTTGCTGGAATCCGCGGGACTACACCACAGATCGTCACCATACGGTGGATGATCGGCCGTTTGGCGGTGGTCCGGGGATGGTGATGAAGATCAAGCCTCTGGAAGATGCACTGGCTAGCGCCAGGCAAGCGACCGGAGCAACGGCGAAGGTGATCTACCTCTCGCCACAGGGCCGCAAGCTGGATCAGCAGGCGGTTCAAGGCTTGGCCGAACAGGAATCTTTGATCCTGATCGCCGGCCGATACGAAGGCATTGACGAGCGCTTTATTGAGGCTCATGTCGATGAAGAGTGGTCGATTGGTGACTATGTACTTTCCGGTGGCGAGCTGCCGGCCATGGTACTGATCGATGCGGTTACGCGGCTGCTGCCCGGAGCTTTAGGGCATATAGGCTCGGCGGAGGAAGATTCCTTCACCGATGGCTTGCTGGATTGCCCGCACTACACCCGACCTGAGGTGTATGCGGATCAGCGTGTACCCGACGTGTTGCTAAGTGGCAACCATGCACATATCCGGCGATGGCGGATGAAGCAGTCCCTTGGTAGGACCTTCGAACGTCGCGCCGATCTTCTGGAAAGTCGCTCACTTTCTGGAGAAGAGAAAAAGCTGCTCGAGGAATACCTCCGCGAGCGGAACGATAGTTAACGTATCGATGGTGGATCACGTTTTCCACCTTAGGAGCACAGCATGACTAACAAAATCATCCAGCAGCTCGAAGCAGAGCAGATGAGCAAGGAAATCCCTACCTTCGCACCAGGCGACACCATTGTCGTCCAGGTTAAAGTGAAGGAAGGTGATCGTTCCCGTCTGCAGGCATTCGAAGGCGTTGTTATCGCCAAGCGTAACCGCGGTCTGAACAGCGCCTTCACCGTGCGCAAGATCTCCAGCGGCGTTGGCGTTGAGCGTACCTTCCAGACCTACAGCCCGCAGATCGACAGCCTGGCCGTGAAACGTCGTGGTGACGTGCGTAAAGCCAAGCTGTACTACCTGCGTGACCTGTCCGGCAAAGCCGCTCGCATCAAAGAAAAACTGTCCTGAGTACAGTTTGACTGGCGGCTGCGGCCGCCATGCGAGAAAAAAAGCAGCCTTCGGGCTGCTTTTTTGCTTTCTGCAACCTTGCCTTAGTGATGTGACATAACCATGACCAATACCCGCGAGCAGGAAATCCAGCGCCGCACCGAACTGTCGGTAACCCGCGTGACCAAGGCGGTGTTCCCCAACACCACCAACCACCACAACACCTTGTTTGGCGGCACCGCGCTGGCCTGGATGGATGAAGTGTCGTTCATCGCGGCAACGCGCTTTTGCCGCTTGCCGTTGGTGACCGTGTCGACCGATCGCATCGACTTCAAACACCCGATCCCGGCCGGAACCATCGTCGAGCTGGTCGGCACTGTGATCAAGGTGGGCAATACCAGCTTGCAGGTGCAGGTCGATGTGTTCGTCGAGAACATGTATCTGGATGGCCGCGAGCGCGCCATTCATGGGGTCTTCAGCTTTGTCGCCATCGACGAGGACAAACGCCCGGTGCCGGTGCTGGCAGGGTTCTGACGGCTGCAGCGCCGAGCGCCGATGACAGCGTGTCGGTGGCTGTGAAACACTCAGCCCATCTTCCCTGGATAGCGACTGTGCATGCCCGCCCTTGACCACCCTTTGATTGACCAGTTTCTCGATGCGCTATGGCTTGAGAAAGGCCTGTCCGACAACACCCGCGTGTCCTACCGCAGTGACCTTGCGCTGTTCAACGGCTGGCTGCAGGAGCATGGCGTTGCCCTGCCAGATGCTGGTCGCACGTTGATTCTCGATCACCTGGCCTGGCGCCTGGATCAGGGTTACAAGCCGCGCTCGACGGCGCGTTTCATCTCCGGCCTGCGTGGCTTCTTTCGCTACCTGCTGCGGGAGAAGCTGATCGCCGTCGATCCCACCCTGCAGATCGACATGCCGCAACTGGGCAAGCCACTGCCCAAGTCGCTGTCGGAGGCTGACGTCGAGGCGTTGCTGCAGGCGCCGGATCTCAGCGAGGCTATTGGTCAGCGTGATCGGGCCATGCTCGAGGTGTTGTATGCCTGTGGTTTGCGCGTTACCGAACTGATCAGTCTGACCCTTGATCAGGTCAATCTGCGCCAGGGCGTGGTGCGGGTAATGGGCAAGGGTAGCAAGGAGCGGCTGGTGCCAATGGGTGAGGAAGCTGTGCTGTGGCTGGAGCGCTATGTGCGTCATGGCCGCCCTGAGCTGCTCAACGAGCGCCCCAGCGACGTGCTGTTCCCCAGCCTGCGCGGCGAGCAGATGACCCGGCAGACCTTCTGGCACCGGATCAAGCACCAGGCCAAGGTTGCCGGAATCGACAAGGCCCTGTCGCCGCACACCCTGCGTCATGCCTTTGCCACACACCTGCTCAATCACGGTGCAGACCTGCGCGTGGTGCAGATGCTGCTGGGCCACAGTGACCTGTCGACCACGCAGATCTACACCCATGTAGCCAAGGCTCGGCTGCAGCAGCTGCACGCACAGCACCATCCGCGTGGATGAAGCAAATTCATGTTGCGCCGAGCGGTCGCTGAGGGCTCATTCAGCACAGCCTGATGTGGTAGGCTTGGGCGGTTTGCACCAAGGGCCGCACGGTCGCCGCGGTTTTTTACCCGCAGGTGACGTCTTCGGCCCGGTCCGTCTTCAGGAGTACCCCATGCGCGTGACCCGTATCATTGCCGCCGCCGCCTTGGCGCTGGCCAGTACCTTTGCTGTGGCTGCAACCAGCGAAACCAACAATGGCGCCGCCGAGCAGGCAATCCGCAAGAGCCTGCAGACCCTCGAACTGGAAGTGCCGATCGAGAGCGTCGCCAGCAGCCCGCTCAATGGCCTCTATGAAGTCAAGCTGCAGGGCGGCCGCGTGCTCTACGCCAGCGCCGACGGCCAGTTCGTCATGCAGGGTTATCTGTTCCAGATCGCCGACGGCAAGCCGGTCAACCTGACCGAGAAGACCGAGCGCCAGGGTATCGCCAAGCTCATCAACGGCATTCCAGCTGCCGAGATGGTGGTTTATCCTGCCAAGGGCGAGACCAAGTCGCATATCACCGTGTTCACCGACACCACCTGCCCGTACTGCCACAAGCTGCACGCCGAAGTACCCGAGCTCAACCGTCGCGGTATCGAAGTGCGCTATGTCGCCTTCCCGCGCCAGGGCCTGGGTTCGACCGGTGACGAGCAGTTGCAGGCCGTCTGGTGCTCCAGCGACCGCCGCGCGGCGATGGACAAGATGGCCGATGGCAAGGACGTCAAAGCGGCCAAGTGCGTCAACCCGGTGGGCAAACAGTTCCAGTTGGGCCAGTCGATCGGTGTCAACGGTACGCCAGCCATCGTGCTCGAAAGCGGGCAGGTGATTCCTGGTTACCAGCCAGCCCCGCAAGTGGCCAAGCTGGCCCTGGCTGCCGGCAGCAAGTAATCCAATTCAGTGCGCCGTCGCCATGCGGCGGCGGTAGTTTTCACGGTCGGCCGAGTGCCGGCCGTTCTATGGGGAGTTCACAGTGAAACCGGTCAAAGTAGGCATCTGTGGGTTGGGGACCGTCGGTGGCGGTACCTTCAATGTACTTCAACGCAACGCCGAGGAGATTGCCCGTCGTGCCGGGCGCGGTATTGAAGTTGCTCAGATTGCCATGCGCTCGCAGAACCCGAACTGTCAGATTACCGGTACCCCCATTACCGCTGACGTGTTCGAGGTTGCCAGCAACCCGGAAATCGACGTCGTCATCGAACTGATCGGCGGCTACACCATTGCCCGTGACCTGGTCCTCAAGGCCATCGAAAACGGCAAACATGTGGTTACCGCGAACAAGGCGCTGATCGCCGTACATGGCAACGAGATCTTTGCCAAGGCGCGCGAGAAGGGCGTTATCGTTGCTTTCGAAGCCGCCGTTGCCGGTGGTATTCCGGTGATCAAGGCGATCCGCGAAGGGCTTTCGGCCAACCGCATCAACTGGCTGGCCGGGATCATCAACGGCACCGGTAACTTCATCCTCACCGAAATGCGCGAAAAAGGCCGGGCGTTCCCCGATGTGCTGGCCGAAGCACAGGCGTTGGGTTACGCCGAAGCCGATCCGACCTTCGACGTCGAAGGCATCGATGCAGCGCACAAGCTGACCATCCTGGCCTCGATTGCCTTTGGTATCCCGCTGCAGTTCGACAAGGCCTACACCGAAGGCATCACTCAGCTGACCACTGCTGACGTCAACTATGCCGAAGCACTGGGCTATCGCATCAAGCACCTGGGCGTGGCTCGTAGCACCGAGGCCGGTATCGAGCTGCGCGTGCACCCGACGCTGATCCCGAGCGACCGCCTGATCGCCAACGTCAATGGCGTGATGAACGCGGTCATGGTCAATGGCGATGCCGCGGGTTCCACGCTGTACTACGGCGCTGGCGCCGGCATGGAGCCGACTGCTTCGTCGGTGATCGCCGACCTTGTCGACGTGGTACGGGCGATGACCTGCGACCCGGAAAACCGCGTGCCGCACCTGGCCTTCCAGCCGGATTCGCTGTCGGCCCACCCGATCCTGCCGATCGAAGCCTGCCAGAGCGCCTACTACCTGCGCATCCAGGCCAAGGATCACCCCGGTGTGCTGGCTCAGGTCGCGAGCATCCTCTCCGAGCGCGGAATCAACATCGAGTCGATCATGCAGAAGGAAGCCGAGGAGCAGGACGGCCTGGTGCCGATGATCCTGGTCACTCATCGCGTGGTCGAGGAGCACATCAACGACGCGATCCTGGCTCTGGAGAGCCTGCAGGATGTAGTCGGCAAGGTCGTGCGCATCCGCGTCGAGCAGCTCAACTAATTTCGCCGTCGGGCCGCGTCTGCGGCCCGGGCCCCAGCATTGAAGGTTTGCACCATGCGCTATATCAGCACTCGCGGCCAGGCACCGGCCCTGAACTTCGAAGACGTCCTGCTTGCCGGTCTCGCCAGTGATGGCGGCCTGTACGTGCCGGAGAACCTGCCGCGTTTTACCCAGGAAGAAATCGCCTCGTGGGCCGGCCTGCCGTACCACGAGCTGGCCTTCCGGGTGATGCGCCCGTTCGTGGCCGGCAGCATTGCCGACGCCGACTTCAAGAAGATCCTCGAAGAAACCTACGGCGCCTTCGCCCATGCGGCAGTGGCGCCGCTGCGTCAGCTTGGCTCCAATGAATGGGTACTGGAGCTGTTCCACGGCCCGACCCTGGCGTTCAAGGACTTTGCCCTGCAACTGCTCGGCCGCCTGCTCGATCACGTATTGGCCAAGCGCAACGAGCGCGTGGTGATCGTCGGTGCTACCAGCGGCGACACCGGCTCGGCAGCTATCGAAGGCTGCCGCCGTTGCGACAACGTCGACATCTTCATCCTGCACCCGCATCAGCGCGTATCGGAAGTGCAGCGCCGGCAGATGACCACCATCTTTGGCGAAAACATCCACAACATCGCCATCGAAGGCAACTTCGACGATTGCCAGGAGATGGTCAAGGCCAGCTTCGCCGACCAGTCGTTCCTCAAAGGCACGCGCCTGGTGGCAGTCAACTCGATCAACTGGGCGCGGATCATGGCCCAGATCGTCTACTACTTCCACGCCGCCCTGCAGTTGGGCGGGCCGGCGCGTTCGGTGGCGTTCTCGGTGCCGACCGGCAACTTCGGCGACATCTTCGCCGGTTACCTGGCGCGCAACATGGGCCTGCCGATCAGCCAGCTGATCGTCGCGACCAACCGTAACGACATCCTGCACCGCTTCATGAGCGGCAATCAGTACGTCAAGGAAACCCTGCACGCGACCCTGTCGCCGTCGATGGACATCATGGTTTCGTCCAACTTCGAGCGGCTGCTGTTCGACCTGCACGGGCGCAACGGTGCGGCGATTGCCGAGTTGATGGCCAACTTCAAGCAGGGTGGTGGTTTCAGCGTCGAGCAAGACCGCTGGACCGAGGCGCGCAAGCTGTTCGATTCGCTGGCGGTCAGTGACGAGCAGACCTGCACGACCATTGCCGAGGTGTTTGCCAGCACGGGTGAGGTGCTTGATCCGCATACGGCGATTGGCGTGCATGCGGCACGTGAGTGCCGGCGCAGTCTGGATACGCCGATGGTGGTGTTGGGGACGGCGCATCCGGTCAAGTTCCCCGAGGCGGTGGAGAAGGCTGGGGTGGGCAAGGCGTTGGAATTGCCGGCGCACCTGACTGACCTGTTTGAGCGGGAAGAGCGGTGTACGGTGTTGGCCAATGACCTGAAAGTGGTGCAGGGGTTTGTTAGCCAGCATGGCAATCGCGGTAAGCCATTGTGATGGGGTAGCTGGGGGACGGTCCCCTCGCTCCGGTCTTGCTCCCGGGGGACCGTGCTGTACGGGCCATCCTGGCCCGCAGCGCTTGTCGGCCATCCATGGCCGTCACCTCCCTTGGCAAGACCTGCGCTCGGCCTCCTGAGTCGCCGGTGGGTCAAGATCAAAAGCAGATCAAGAGCACGCCTCGCTGCGCTGGCGCAGATTAACAGCGGGGCCGCTTCGCGGGTGAGCCTGCTCCCACAGAGTTCGCGTTGCCAGGAGTGGTGTGCAGTATGGAAGCGAGGTTGCTGGAGCGTCGAACCAAAGGTCCGCTGAGAGCACCGCATCCTGTGGGAGCGGGTTCACCCGCGAAGGTCTGCGAAGCAGACCCCATTCACGGATTGTCCTGTTCGCACTTTCAGCCTTTTCCTATATCCCTCGCACTTGACCCTTTCTACAGTTGGCGCTACTTCAACCCGGGCGCGCGGCGCTCAGGAGCGCCCTATGTACCGGCTCAACGTCGTCATCTATCACACTCGTCCCGCCCAGCAGATCAGCCTGCATCAGGCTTGCAATGCTCAGGGCATATTCAATGTGCGCATCGCCGACAACCTGATCACCGCCACAACCTTGCTGGCTCGCCGGCGTGCACCTGATCTGCTGATCATCGACCACGCCATGCCCAGTGCCGACGGCAAGGCGTTGCTGCAGCACCTGAGCTTGACCTGCCCATCCACGGCGTTGCTGTTGATCGGTCAGCCCCGTCCCGCGCATCTTGATATCGCCCAGCAGGCCCGGCAAAAAGGCTTGTGGGTGGTCAACGAACTGGCCTGGCCTTTGTCGATGCCAGCATTGCAACGAACGCTGCAGCGAGTAGGTGGCAGCCGCCATAAGCCTGCTGTGAGCGATTTTCAAACTGTCATGATGCGCGCGCATGCTCACTGAACCCCGCAGCAACGAACTTTCTGCGGCCGCCAAGGGTCAGTACCCATATAGCCAAAAAACAAGTGAGTGCGCCGGATGGAAAGAATTTGCAGACTGCTCAATGATGCTCTGACCCCTTACCAAGCTCACCTTGCCGCCGCCGATGCCAATGGCAATCGGCAACTGGTTCTGCGTGACCCTCAAGGCAATGTCACCCTGCAACGGGCTGTCACCTCGCGACAATTGCAGGAACAGAGCCTGCTGATAGATCTGGTCGATGGCCTGCATCGGGATGTGCAGATTGCCGAAGGACGCCTGCAGCCTTGTGTGATCGCTGCCCTGCAGCAGCGCCAACCGATTCACGGAACCTTTGCCAGCTGATTGCGTCTTATTTGCTAATGGCAGCCCAGCGGCGCTTTGCTCCGGTGACGTTGAGCTGCCACGGAAAGTCCAGATGACTTTCGCTTGACCCCGGTCGTCTTCCCCAGCGACCGGGGTTTCTTTTTTCTGGCTCAGGGCGTGGCGTAGGCCTGATCGTCGGCCAGCTCTGCGGCCCGCTGCATATACGCTTCGCGCTGCTCTGGATCTAGCCAGCGGGCATACAGATCCGGCAATGTGTCACGGCGCAGCGCCGGCAACAGTTTGTCGATATGGCCGATCGCCTCACGCCCGAGCGGTGTGTCGGAGCAGGCGACATGCATTAGCTGGTAGGGCTGCACGCTCTGGATCGGATAAAAACGGTAGCTGTGCGTATCCGCGCCTTGCTGATTGAGCAGGTAGCGCAACTCTGGCCAGTAACCCAGCACCAGCTGCAAACGGCCCAACTGCTGCATCTGCAGCAAGCTGGCGGTCGCTTCGGTGCCGTAGTGACGGTTGAAAGCGCTGTCGGGCAGTTGCCTGAGCAACTTATCGACCGAGGCGCTGTAACTGCGCTCGGCAACAATCCCGAGCTTCAACGTGCTCTGGGTCAGTAGGCGTTTGAGGTCGACGCTGCCGCCTTGCAGGTAAGGTTCGATCAGCGTCTGGTCCTCGTTGCGCACCAACAGGCCGCTGCTCAACGTGGCCATGGTCGGGCTGGAGAAATAAGCGTACTTGGCCCGCTCCGGGGTCCACAGCAGGGTAGGGTCGCAGGTGAAGGAGGGCTCTTGCAGCATCTGGATGCCGCGGGCGCGGTTGACCCGGACGATGCTGTGCTCGTACTCGGGCATCTGCGCGATCAGCAGCGGCAGCATGCGGTCGAGCACGCCCTGGCCTTGTTCAGGCCCTTCAAAGATCGTGAAGGGCGGCAGATCGCGGATCAGCCACAGCAGCTTTTCCTTGGCCGTGGCTACGCCGGGCAGCAGCGCGCAGCTAACTGCAAGCGTCAGCAGCCAGCGTAACTTGAGCCTGAACACCACGGCGGCGCGGTTCAGACCGCGCCGTCCTTGCGCAGCCGGGCAATGGCTGCAGCATCGTAGCCAAGCCCGCTGAGCAGCGCCGTGGTGTGTTCGCCCAGCGCCGGGCCAACCCATTCAGTCGAGCCTGGCGTGTCGGACAGCTTCGGCACGATGCCGGGCATCTTGAACGCTTTGCCATCGGGCAAGCGGCCCTGCAGGAACATTTCGCGGGCCAGAAACTGCGGGTCGCTGAACATGTCCTCTGCCGAGTAGATCCGGCTGGCCGGCACCTGCGCGGTGTTCAAAACCTCCAGTACCTGTTCCAGCGGCAAGCCATTGACCCAGCGATCGATCACGCCGTAAAGCTCGTCACGGCGCAGGTCGCGGCCGTCGTTGCTGGCCAGGGTTGGGTCATCGGCCAGGTCGTCGCGGCCGATTGCCTGCATGAAGCGCTTGAAGATCGCATCGCCGTTGGCGCCGATCTGCACATGCTTGCCGTCGGCGCTGGTGTGGATGCATGAGGGAGTGATGCCGGGCATGATGTTGCCGGTGCGCTCGCGGATAAAACCGAACACGTCGAATTCCGGCACCATGCTTTCCATCATGGCGAAGATCGCTTCATACAGCGCCACATCGACCACTTGCCCGGCACCGCCATTGACCTCGCGGTGACGCAGCGCCATCAATGCACCGATCACGCCCCACAGGGCGGCAATCGAGTCGCCGATGGAGATACCGGTACGCACGGGCGGGCGATCATCGAAGCCAGTGATGTAACGCAAGCCACCCATCGATTCGCCGACCGCACCGAAGCCTGGCTGGTCTTTCATCGGCCCGGTCTGGCCGAAGCCCGACAGGCGCACCATGACCAGGCGCGGGTTCAGCGCATGCAGCACGTCCCAGCCCAGGCCGAGTTTTTCCAGCACGCCGGGGCGGAAGTTCTCGATCAGGATGTCGGCTTCGGCCAGTAGCCGCTTGAGGATCTCGCGACCTTCCTCGTGCTTGAGGTTCAGCGTCAGCGACTGTTTGTTGCGCGCCTGGACGAACCACCACAACGACGTGCCTTCATACAGCTTGCGCCATTTGCGCAACGGATCACCGCCGTCGGGCGATTCGACCTTGATCACCTCGGCACCGAATTCGGCGCAGATGCGCGACGCAAAGGGGCCGGCGATCAGGGTCCCGAGCTCGATGACTTTAAGGCCGGCGAGGGGTTTGCTGGGCGTGGGCATGGGGGCATCCGTGGCGGCAGAAACAAAGCGCTGGTTTTATCACAGCTCGCCTGCGGCAGATACTGCCGCGACGCAAGCAGGGCAGGATCAGTTAGACTAGCCGACTTTCTCCAGCTAGAAGCCCGTCACCCATGGCCCAGCCGTCCACCACCTACAAGTTCGAACTGAACCTGACCGACCTCGACCGCAACGTCTACGAAAGCGTCAAGCAGACCATCGCCCGCCACCCTTCGGAAACCGAAGAGCGCATGGCCGTGCGCCTGCTCGCCTACGCGCTCTGGTACAACGAGCAACTGTCGTTCGGCCGTGGTCTGTCGGACGTCGACGAGCCTGCGCTGTGGGAAAAGAGCCTGGATGATCGCGTCCTGCACTGGATCGAAGTCGGCCAGCCCGACGCTGATCGACTGACCTGGTGCTCGCGTCGCACCGAGCGCACCAGCCTGCTCGCCTATGGCAGCCTGCGCGTGTGGGAAACCAAAGTGCTCAGCGCGATCAAGAACCTGAAAAACGTCAACATCGCCGCCGTCCCGCAAGATGTGCTGGAAGTCATCGCCAAGGACATGCCGCGGGTGATCAAGTGGGATGTGATGATCAGCGAAGGCACGGTGTTCGTCACCGACGACCGCGGCCAGCACGAAGTGCAGCTGCAGTGGCTGCTCGGCGAGCGCGGCTGATTTCAACCTTTATAGACTGCTGAAGACCCCATGCGTATCGAACCCCGCCCGTTGCCGCCCACCCTGCCTTTTCTGGGAGCCTTGCCGCCGTTGCTGACCCGCCTGTACGCCGCTCGCGGCGTGCAATCGGAGGCTGAACTGGACAAGAGCCTGGCCCGTCTGCTGCCGTATCAGCAGCTCAAGGGCATCGATGCGGCGGTCGATCTGCTGGTCGAGGCGCTGGACCAGCGCCAGCGTATCCTCATCGTCGGCGACTTCGATGCCGATGGCGCCACCGCCAGCACCGTTGGCGTGCTGGGCCTGCGGCTGCTGGGCGCGGCGCATGTCGACTATCTGGTGCCAAACCGCTTCGAGTACGGCTATGGCCTGACCCCGGAAATCGTCGAAGTCGCGCTGCAGCGCCAGCCGCAGCTGCTGGTCACCGTCGACAACGGTATTTCCAGTGTCGAGGGCGTTGCCGCTGCCAAGGCGGCCGGGCTCAAGGTGCTGGTGACCGACCACCACTTGCCCGGCCAGCACTTGCCGGACGCCGACGCCATCGTCAACCCGAACCAGCCAGGCTGCGAGTTCCCCAGCAAGTCGCTGGCCGGGGTAGGGGTGATCTTCTATGTGTTGATGGCCCTGCGCGCGCGTTTGCGCAGCCTTGGCCGTTACCAGACGCAGGCACAACCGAACATCGGTGAACTGCTCGACCTGGTCGCGCTGGGCAGTGTTGCCGACGTGGTGCCGCTGGATGCCAATAACCGCATCCTGGTCCATCAGGGCCTCGAGCGAATTCGTGCTGGTCGCGCCCGCGCTGGCTTGAAGGCGATCCTCGAAGTCGCTCGCCGTGACTACCAGCGCATCACCTCGACCGATCTGGGCTTTATCCTCGGCCCGCGCCTGAACGCCGCAGGACGGCTGGACGACATGAGCCTGGGCATCGAATGCCTGCTCTGTGACGACCCGGCGCTGGCCCGTGACATGGCCGAGCAGTTGGACGGCCTCAACCAGGATCGCAAGTCGATCGAGCAGGGCATGCAGCGCGAGGCGCTGGCCCAGCTCAAGGACCTGCCGCTGGAGTCGATGCCGTATGGCCTGTGCCTGTTCGATGCCCAGTGGCATCAGGGCGTGATCGGTATCCTCGCCTCGCGCCTGAAAGAACGTTACCACCGCCCGACCATCGCCTTTGCCGATGCCGGTGAGGGTTTGCTCAAGGGCTCGGCGCGTTCGGTGCCAGGCTTTCATATCCGCGATGCGCTGGACGCGGTGGCTGCGCGTCACCCGCAACTGATCAGCAAGTTCGGTGGTCACGCCATGGCCGCCGGTTTGTCGCTGCCGGCAGAGAACTTCCCGGCGTTTGCCGCCGCGTTCGACGAAGAAACCCGGCGTCAGCTCAATGAAGACGACCTGACCGGGCGGTTGCTGACCGACGGCACCCTGGCGGTTGAAGAATTCCACTTGGACCTGGCCCGCGCCCTGCGCAACGCCGGCCCGTGGGGCCAGCATTTTCCCGAGCCGCTGTTCCATGGTGTGTTCCAGCTGGTTGAGCAGCGTGTGGTCGGCGAGCGGCATTTGAAGGTGGTGCTCAAGAGCGAGTGCGGTGCGGTCAAGCTCGACGGTATTGCCTTCGGTATCGACCGCGAAGTCTGGCCCAACCCCACCGTGCGTTGGGTCGAGCTGGCCTACAAGCTGGACGTCAACGAGTTTCGCGGCAACGAAAGCGTGCAACTGATGATCGCGCACATCGAACCACGCTAACCGGCTGCTGCAGGGATACTCCTGCGACCGGGCTGAACCCTGGTCGCAGCAAACTGGTCTAGGCTCAAGAGAACCGGTACCAGGCCACGGCTGCACATCAGTGCCCGGGCCGGTCACCCATTTGGAGTCCCAGGGAGATCCCCCATGAGCCTGCTGTTAGAGCCCTACACCCTCCGCCAGTTGACCCTGCCCAACCGCATCGCCGTGTCGCCGATGTGCCAGTATTCGGCCGCCGATGGCTTGGCCAATGACTGGCATCTCGTGCACTTGGGCAGCCGTGCCGTAGGCGGGGCCGGGCTGGTCTTCACCGAAGCCGTGGCGGTCACTGCCGATGGTCGGATTACCGCTGAAGACCTCGGTCTGTGGGATGACCAGCAGATCGCGCCGCTGCAGCGCATCACCCGCTTTATCACTGCCCAGGGTTCGGTACCCGCCATTCAGCTGGCCCATGCCGGGCGCAAGGCCAGCACTCATCGGCCCTGGCTGGGCAAGCACGGCAGCGTCAAACCGGAGGACGGCGGCTGGCAGCCGGTCGGCCCGTCGAAAATAGCCTTCGACCCGGAGCACACTGCACCGCGTGAGCTGAGCACCGGCGAGATCCAGGAGATCATCGACGCCTTCGTCAAAGCCGCCGAGCGCGCGCTCACTGCGGGTTTCAAGGTGGTCGAACTGCACGCTGCCCATGGCTACCTGCTGCATCAGTTTCTCTCGCCGCTGAGCAACCAGCGCCGCGATGAATACGGCAGCAGCTTCGAAAACCGCATTCGCTTTACCCTTCAGATTACCGAGGCTGTGCGTGCGGTATGGCCCAAAGAGCTGCCGCTGTTCGTCCGGGTGTCGGCCACCGATTGGGTCGAAGACGGCTGGAACCCTGACGAAACCGTCGAGCTGGCGCGCCGCCTGCGTGCGCTAGGGGTGGACTTGATCGACGTGTCGTCGGGCGGCACTTCGGTCAACGCCGAGATTCCCACCGGCCCGGGCTATCAAACGCGCTTTGCCGAGCGCGTGCGCAAAGAGGCGGAGATCGCCACCGGCACCGTCGGCATGATCACCGAACCCGCCCAGGCCGAGCACATTCTGCGCACGGGGCAGGCTGACCTGATCTTCCTCGCCCGTGAACTGCTGCGTGATCCGTACTGGCCGCTGCATGCCGACGAGGATCTGGGTGGCAACAAGGCCACGTGGCCAGCGCAATACCAACGGGCAACCCACCGCGCCAACCCGATTCACGAGTCCGACCTGCGCGACGCCTGACGTTGATGTGGCTGCCTTGTCGTCGACAGAAGACGGCGACAAGGCAGCCAACACGGCTAGTGCTTGAACATCACATGGCGGACACAGGTGTAGTCCTCCAGCCCATACATCGACATATCCTTGCCGTAGCCCGATTGCTTCTGCCCGCCGTGGGGCATCTCGCTGATCAGCATGAAGTGCGTGTTGACCCAGGTGCAGCCGTATTGCAGGCGTGCGGCAAGGCGGTGCGCGCGGCCCACGTCAGCGGTCCACACCGATGAGGCAAGGCCGTACTCGGAGTCGTTGGCCCACTCCAGCGCCTGGGCTTCGTCAGCAAAGCGAGTGACGCTGACCACCGGGCCGAACACCTCATGACGGGCGATTTCGTCGTCTTGAAGCACGTCGGCCAGCAGAGTCGGCGCGTAGAAGAAGCCTGCACCCTCCAACACCTTGCCGCCAGTGACCAGGCGGATATGCGGCTGGTCGAGGGCGCGTTGCACCATGCCTGCTACCTTGTCGCGGTGTTGCGCACTGATCAGTGGGCCGAGTTCGGTGTCGGCCGCATCCTGAGGTCCCGGCTTGATGCTGGCGACAGCCTGGCCCAGGCGCTCGATGAATTCATCGTAGATGGCGTCCTGCACATACAGCCGGCAGGCGGCGGTGCAGTCCTGGCCGGCATTGTAGAAACCAAAGCTGCGAATGCCAGCGACGGCCGCATCGAGATCGGCGTCATCGAAGATCAGCACTGGCGCCTTGCCGCCCAACTCCATGTGCATGCGCTTCACGCTGGCGGCAGTGGCGCCGATGATGTTCGCCCCGGTCGGGATCGAGCCGGTCAGCGATACCATGCGTACGCGCGGATGAGTGACCAGCGGCGTGCCCACAGTCGCGCCACGGCCAAACAGAATGTTCAGCACACCGGCCGGGAAGATCTCGCGGGCCAGCTCGGCCAGGCACAGCGCTGTCAGCGGGGTCAGCTCGGAGGGCTTGAGCACCACGGTGTTGCCTGCGGCCAGTGCCGGCGCGATCTTCCACGCGAGCATCATCAGCGGGTAGTTCCACGGCGCAATCGAGGCGACCACGCCCAATGGGTCACGCCGCACCATCGAGGTGTGCCCCGGCAGATACTCCCCTGCCGCCGAACCGCCCAGGCAGCGCGCCGCCCCGGCGAAATAGCGAAACACGTCGACAATGGCCGGGATCTCGTCATTGAGGGCGGCGGCGAGGGGCTTGCCGCAGTTCTGCGATTCGAGGCTGGCCAGTTCTTCGCCGTGTTGCTCAATGGCATCGGCCAGCGCCAGCAGGGCCAGCGAGCGGTCTTTCGGGCTGGTCTGCGACCAACTGGCAAAGGCGCTGTCGGCGGCGCGCACGGCGCTGTCGACCTGCGCCTCGCTGGCCTCGCTGATCTGCGCCAGGACAGTGCCTGCGGCTGGGTCGAGTACGGTCCAGGCTGGGCCTTCACCGGCCACCAGTTGGCCGTTGATCAGCATCTGGGTGTGCATGGGGCAATCCTCCGAGGCATTTGCGATGGTCGATAGCGTAGACCACTCACTGCAGCTCATTGGCTACCCGGCTGGTGACCTCGACGACCTGGCGTGCGCCGCGGCTGATTTCGTCCATCGCGTTGCCGGCCTGGCTGGCCAGGTCCTGCACAGCGCAGGCATGCTCGCGGCTGTTCTGAATGCCTTTGAAGGCGCCATCGGCCAGTTCTCGGTTCAGACGCACTACCTCGAAAATGTCCCGGGTGGCCTCGGTAGTGCGCGCGGCCAGGCGCCTGACTTCATCGGCAACCACAGCAAAGCCACGGCCCTGATCGCCGGCACGGGCGGCCTCGATGGCCGCATTGAGTGCCAGCAGGTTGGTCTGCGCCGCAATCCCGCCGATGGTCTCGACGATCGCACCAATGTTCAGCGACTGCGCCTGCAGCGCTTGCATGTCCTGGCCAACGCTGGCCATTTCCCCGGCGATGGATTGCATGGCCGACGCGGCCTGCATGACTACTGTCAGGCCTTGCTGCGCGCTGTGCTCGGTGGTCAGCGAAACATCATGGGCGAGGTCGGCAGCGCGGCGCACGAGGTCGGCCTTTTCCACCTGTTTGGTTACCACATTGGCGAACTTGGCCACCTTGTAGAGGCGACCGTGCTGGTCCTTGATCGGGTTGTAGGTCGCTTCAAGCCATACGGTATTGCCGCGGGCGTCGATACGACGAAAGCGCCCCGCCACGAACTGCCCGCGATTGAGCGCTTGCCAGAGCTGGGTGTAGTCGGCGCAGGCGGCGTCCTCGGCAGAGCAGAACATGCGGTGGTGCTTGCCGAGAATCTGCGTCAGGCCATAGCCCATGGCGTTGAGAAAGGCTTTGTTGGCATCGAGCACCATGCCTTTGAGGTTGAACTGGATGATGGCGGTGGAATGGTCAAGGGCGTTGTATAACTCCAGCCCGTCCCGGTCACGGCGGCTGGTGCCGGGGCTGGCGCAGCCGTAGCCATGATGTTGGCCCAGCGCGTCGCGCAGCCAGCATAGCTGAAGTAGCACCGGGCGGCCGTCGGCGCCCCGGCACCTGAGCGACGGCGAGCCTGTCAGTGTTGCCGGCACACTGCAGTCTGGTTCAAGCAGGGCTTCGAGCTTGACCCCGAGCAGTTGCGCGGCAGAAAAGCCCAGCGCGTTGGCGAACGGCGCATTGACCTCGGTGAAGCAGCCGTTGGCATCGAGGCGAGCGCTGAGCAGTTGCTGTTCCAGTTGGGCGAGCACAGCTTGCAGGTTGTCCAGTTGTTGTTGGCAAGCGAGTAGTGCCTGCGTGCAGCGGCGGTTGAACACGGCGAACTCCGGTAATTGTCAGGGTAAATGCTCGCCTACACCGAAATGCACCCGGTCCTTGCCGGCGCGTTTGGCCTTGTACAGGCAGCGATCGGCGTGGATAAGGATGTCGGCTAGGGCTTGATCGTGGCTGAAGGGCACCAGCCCAGCGCTGAAGGTGAAGCGGGCGGGAGCTTCGCGGCTGTTGCGTACCGCCTCCAGCAGGCGTTGGGCGATGGCCAGGGCGATGGCTGGGCTCAGGGTGTCGATGATGACGCCGAATTCCTCACCACCCAGCCGCCCGGCACAGTGGCTGCCGGCCATGTTGCGCAGGCGTGCGGCGAGCACGCGCAGCACCTGATCGCCGGCGGCGTGGCCAAGTTGGTCGTTGATCCGCTTGAAGTCGTCGATATCGATCATCATGAAGAAACCGCCACCGTGGCTTTCGATGACACGCTCGAAGCGGTCCATCAGTGCACGTCGGTTGTACAGCGAAGTCAGGTAGTCGGTTTCCGACAGGGTGCGATAGTGCTGCTCGATCTGCAGTGTGATGCTCAGTGCGCGCAGGTAGGTGCGGCTGTTGATCCAGCCCAGGCTGATCGAGAAGGCAAAAAAAATAGCCAGATACCAGCGGTAGTCGCTCACCTCATCGTGACCGATGTGGGGCATCACCAGCACCCAGCTCAACACGGCGACCAGCAGATAATCCATTGGCCCACGGATCAGCAGCGATGCGCCGACCACCGCCAGAACGGTCATGGCCAGAGAGAACTGGCGATGCAATGGCGGGTAGTCGAGAAAGATCAGCTTGAAGCCGATCACCACCGTCAGCATGAACAGCAAGCCTGAATACCGCCATACTTTGTCCGAGTTCGTCCGTGTCTGGATGATGAACAGAGCCATCATCATCAATAGCGGTCCCCAGGCGCCGAGGGTGGCGATGCGTTCGTCAAGCACCAGATGAACGGCAAGCCAGCTGGCGATGACCAACAGTTGCACGGCGATGATGCCCTCGCGCAGCAGCAGCCTGATGCGCGGGCGATGATCAGCCGAGACATCCAGCTCCAGGCTGGGGTATTTCCGATTCAAGGGCATAACTACCAAGCTCCATGCTGACCCGCGTGACGGCGAAGTAGATCGCCATGGTGTGCCTGACCAGCTCGGCGAACGCCGGGCGCATCTCAACCAGTGATCCCTGGGTGCGGAAGTAGCCTTTGCTTTCGCCTTCCTTGACCAGCCGTGCCACGTGCATGGTGGATACCCCGAGCCGGGAGGACAGCTCGGCATAGCTGGAGACCTTGTAGCCGCCGTCGTTTGAGCGAAGGCCCCGGGTATCAAGGTACAAGCTCAGCATCGGCAGATGACCACCGTCGCGGTTCATGATCCACTTGGCCCCCGGCAGCAGCCCGTCCAGCAGCACGTCGGCATCCAGCAGGTGAGCGAATCCGCTGAAGTATTGACGCAGGAACGCCGTTGGCTCGGTGCGCTGCCAAGGCTGGGCATCGGGTATCAGCTTCTGGGCCGGTATGAGGTATGCGCTGATCAGTTGTGTGGCCAGATCGATAGCGGTTTTGCTGGGTCTGTAGTTGCGTTGCCGAGCATCATCCGGGTGGGGCGATACGTGCATATAGCCCGATATCAGGAAGAACGAGAAATACGACTCCAGGGTGTTGCGCGTCAGGTAGCCACGCCGCTCGCAAAATGCCTTGACCCGCGATAACGGTGTCATAGGGTCGTGGAAATAAAAGGCGAACAGCGACAGCACGACCATCAGTCGGTCGTATTTGAGCAAGCTCTTGAAGAAGAACGGTTTGCGCCGGTATTGCTCAAGCATCAACTGCAGGTGGTGGTCCAGCGCGGCATCGGAATCAAGCCGGTAGAAGTTGCTGATCGTCAAATGCAGGTAGTCCAGCAGTTCGGCTCGTTTCATGGCTAGCAACATCACCTAATATCAATGGCTGCACATGGCCATCATCGTCTCAGCGCCGATTATGCGGTCTTGCAGAGCAAATTCAGGATGGCCCCAAAAATGTTGCAAGGTTGACCGCTGGGCGAGGTTTGTCCATGCATGGTCGATGGAGCTGGACCCATGGCGGCTATCGATGATCAGGCAGAGCGTGCCGCCTTGCCAGCGCACTTGGTCGGCTTGTGCAACATCCCGAAGCAAATACTTCCATGGCGAACGACAGGCCAAGCCTTACTCTGGGTTTTCCTTTCTGTAGCGTGGAGACGTGCGCATGAACACCCGAGGTTTGCTCGATCAACTGTTCAAGACCGGCCAGGAAATGCTCAGCAAACAAACCGGTAAAAGCGCTGGCGGCAAGCCATCGCTCGGTGCAGGCGGTCTCGGTGGGCTGCTCTCCGGGATGGGCGGCGGCGCCTTGGCAAGTGGCGCCATGGGCTTGTTGCTCGGTAACAAGAGCGCGCGCAAGTTCGGCGGCAAGGCGCTGACCTACGGCGGCCTGGCAGCGCTGGGGGTGATCGCCTACAAGGCCTTCAATAACTGGCAGGCGCAGCAGGCCACTGGCCAGGTGCGCGAGCCGCAGACGCTCGACCGGCTGCCACCGGCTGAAGCCGAGCTGCACAGCCAGGCCGTGCTGCGTGCGCTGGTCGCGGCAGCCAAGTCCGATGGCCATATCGATGAGCGTGAGCGTGAACTGATCGAAGGTGAATTCACCCGTCTGGACAGCGACCGCGAACTGCAGCAATGGCTGCACGCCGAGCTGAACAAACCGCTCGACCCGGCAGAAGTCGCCCGCGCCGCGCAAACCCCGGAAATGGCCGGCGAGATGTACCTGGCGAGCCTGATGATGGTCGATCAGGAAAACTTCATGGAGCGCGCCTACCTCGATGAGCTGTCGCGCCAGCTGCGCCTGGATCCGGCGCTGCGCCAGGAGCTTGAAGCCCAGGCCAGGCTTGCCGCCGGTCAGTAATCTGGCTATTTGCCACCTTTGCCGGCAGGGATGCCGCAAACGCCGCTCATTCAGCTGAGAAACCCGGCTCATGCCTGGGCTATACTCGAGCGATTTCCCCGCTCGTACTGAATTCTTGAGGGCTGATTTTGAAAAACTGGACCATGCGCCAACGGATCCTGGCAAGTTTTGCCGTGATCATCGCCATCATGTTGTTGATGATCGTTGCAGCCTACTCAAGGTTGGTCGCCATTTCCGCGAGCGAGGAAGCGGTCGGTTCCGATGCCATCCCCGGCGTCTACTACAGCTCGATGATCCGCAGCGCCTGGGTCGACAGCTACGTCACCAGCCAGCAGTTGGTCGGCCTGAGCAAGCATCGCGATATCGCCTCTGCGGATATCGAACTGTTCAAGAGCTTTGAAGAGCGCCTGCGCCAGCACATGGCCAGTTATCAGGGAACCATTCGTAATACGGAAGACCAGACCAGCTTCGACGCCTTCGTCGACATGGAAAAACGTTACATCGCCGACATCGAACTGGTACTCGAGGCCTACCGGCAGAAGAACTACGCCGAAGCCGAGCGCTTGATCACCGACGTGCTGACGCCCGCCTGGGTTGAAGGGCGCAAGCACCTCAACACCGTGATCGAACGCAATCGGGAAGCGGCCGACGTAGCCACCAAAGACATCGTCAGCGCCGTGGCCACCGCCAAGGGCAGCATGATCGTTTCGCTGATCCTGGCCATCATCGCTGCCGGCATTTGCGGGCTGCTGTTGATGCGTGCGATCACCACGCCCATGCAACGCATCGTACATGCCCTCGATAAGCTGCGCTCGGGTGACTTGAGCATGCGCCTGGACCTGGACCGTAAGGACGAGTTTGGCGCCATCGAAACCGGCTTCAACGAAATGGCCGAATCCCTCGCCAGCCTGGTCGCCCAGGCCCAGCGCTCGTCGGTGCAGGTGACCACCTCGGTTACCGAAATCGCCGCCACCTCCAAGCAGCAGCAAGCCACGGCCACCGAAACCGCAGCCACTACCACCGAAATCGGCGCCACCTCGCGTGAGATCGCCGCCACGTCGCGTGATCTGGTGCGGACCATGACCGAGGTCACCTCGGCTGCTGACCAGGCCTCGATCCTCGCCGGCTCCGGCCAGCAAGGCCTGGCACGCATGGAAGAAACCATGCACCAGGTGATGGGCGCGGCCGATCTGGTCAACGCCAAGCTGAGCATCCTCAACGAGAAGGCCAGCAACATCAATCAGGTGGTGGTGACCATCGTCAAGGTTGCCGACCAGACCAACCTGCTGTCGCTGAACGCTGCGATCGAGGCCGAGAAGGCCGGCGAATACGGCCGCGGCTTCGCCGTGGTGGCCACTGAAGTGCGCCGCCTGGCCGACCAGACCGCCGTGGCGACCTACGACATCGAGCAGATGGTGCGCGAGATCCAGTCGTCGGTTTCGGCCGGGGTAATGGGCATGGACAAGTTTTCCGAAGAAGTCCGCCGCGGCATGTTCGAAGTGCAGCAGGTTGGCGAGCAACTCAGCCAGATCATCCATCAGGTCCAGGCGCTGGCGCCGCGGGTATTGATGGTCAACGACGGCATGCAGGCCCAGGCCACCGGTGCCGAGCAGATCAACCAGGCGCTCTCTCAACTCAGCGACGCCAGCACCCAGACCGTCGAATCGCTGCGCCAGGCCAGTTTCGCCATCGATGAGCTGAGCCAGGTCGCGGCTGGCCTGCGTGGCGGTGTCTCGCGTTTCAAAGTCTGATGACAATCAAGGATCTGCCTCAGCGCGAACCCACAGCCGGCACCGGCAAAGGCGTGCTGTACCTGCAGTTTCGCCTCAACGACCAGCGCTTCGCCCTGGATGTGCGTGAGGTGGTGGAAGTGCTGGCGCTGCGTACGCTCAAGCCTATCGCTCAGGCCCCGGGGTGGGTGCGCGGGATTCTCAGCCATCGTGGTGCGCTGATCCCGGTGATCGACCTGGCCGCGCTGAGCTTTGCCAGGCCGGCCGCAGCACGCACCAGCACGCGGCTGGTGGTGGTGCGTTATCACCCGGCTGCCAGCGCTATCACGCTGCACCTGGGTTTGATCCTCGAGCAGGCCACCGAGACCCTGCGCTGCCAGCCTGACGAGTTCCAGCCGTATGGGCTGGACAACGGCGAGGCGCCCTATCTGGGCCCGGTGCGCCAGGATGCCCAGGGCATGTTGCAGCGCATCGAGATCGACCAGTTGCTCAGTGACGAGGTCCGTCGCTTGCTGTTCCCGGATGCGCCAGCGCAGGTGCCGGCATGATCGAACAGCAGTTTTTTCGATTCTTGCAAGAGCGCATCGGCCTGGATGTCGAGTCGGTCGGAGTGCCCATGGTCGAGCGTGCCCTGCGTCAGCGCAGTGCTGCGCTGGCAGCCCACGACTTGAACGATTACTGGCTGCTGCTGCAGCAATCGACGGCTGAACAGCAAGCGCTGATCGAGGCGGTGATCGTCCCGGAAACCTGGTTTTTCCGTTATCCCGAGTCGTTTGCCGCGTTGGCCAGCCTCGCGCACAAGCGCTTGGCCGAACTGGCCGGTGTGCGGCCGCTGCGCATCCTCAGCCTGCCGTGCTCGACCGGCGAAGAGCCGTATTCGATTGCCATGGCGTTGCTCGACAGCGGCATGAGCGCCGCCGCGTTCAGTGTCGATGGGCTGGACATCAGCCCCAACTCGGTCGCCCGTGGACGCCAGGCGCTGTACGGGCGCAATTCGTTTCGTGGCAGTGATGTGGCCTTTCGCGAGCGGCACTTCAGCGCTACCGGTGAGGGCCATCAGTTGCATGAGCGAGTCTGCCACCAGGTCGATCTGCAGGTCGGCAACGTGCTTGATCCAGCCCTGGCTAGTCGCAACGGGCATTATGACTTCGTGTTCTGTCGCAACCTGCTGATCTACTTCGACGTGCCCACCCAGCACCGGGTGTTTGCGGTGCTCAAGCAATTGCTGCATGCCCAGGGTGTGCTGTTCATTGGCCCCGCCGAAGGCAGCCTGTTGGCGCGCCTGGGCATGCGGCCATTGGGCATCCCGCAGTCGTTCGCCTATGTGCGCCAGCCGGAACAAGCCGTGCCCGTAGTTACCCCGACGCCTGCACGGCCGGCCCTGGCGTCTGCGCCATGGAGCCAGCCGCCTGTGCCGCGTAGCGTGCCGCCAGCGCCGCGGCACGTTCGCCCAGCGCCCGCCCCGTCGATAGTGGCCACTGCCGGGCAGGCCGGCGAGAGCGAGCTGCTGGCGCAAATCGCCCGCCAGGCCAACGCCGGCGACAGTCAGGCCGCGCTGGCCAGTTGCGAGCGCTACCTGCGCCAGTTCGAACCCAAGGCGCAGCTGTACTACTGGCTGGGCCTGCTCAGCGACACCGCAGGCGACAGCCACAACGCCATTATTCATTACCGCAAGGCCGTGTACCTTGAGCCGCAACACCCCGAGGCGCTGCTGCAACTGGCGACGCTGCTCGCCGCACAAGGCGATGAGGCCGGTGCGCGGCGTCTGCAGGAACGCGCCGCGCGTGCCGGTCGGGAGCCGCAACGATGAGCGAGATTCATGAGCTGCTGCTGGTCAGCGAAGACCACCCGCCGATCAACGACTGCTGGAATCGCATCGGCGTGCATGGCAACAAACAATGCCCTTTGCTTGAACAGCATATTCACTGCCGCAACTGCGAAGTGCATGCCGCAGCCGCCACGCGCCTGCTCGATCGCTACGCCCTGCAGCAGGATCAAGAGCCTGTCGCCGCCGCGCCGCTGACCGAATGCACCGGGCGTTCGATGCTGGTGTTCCGCCTGGGTGAAGAATGGCTGGCGCTGACGACTGCCAGCCTCGCCGAGATCGCTCCAGTGCAATCCGTGCATTCCCTGCCGCATCAGCGCTCGCGGGTACTGCAAGGTGTGGCCAATGTGCGCGGCGCCCTGGTGCCGTGCCTGTCACTGGCCGCGCTGCTGGGGGCCGACAGCCCGCCGTCCAGCCCCATCAATGGTCGGGTAATGCCACGCATGCTGATTCTGGCCGCTGAAGGCGGGCCGGTAGTTGCTCCAGTGGATGAAGTCGATGGCATCCATCGGCTTGATATCGATGCCTGTGAAGACGGCCAGGACACTGCGCGCTTCACTGCCGCCGTGCTGCAGTGGCGCGGGCGCAGCGTGCGCGTACTGGATTCGACCCACTTGCTGTCGGCTGTCAAGCGGAGCCTGTCATGACCCCTGAGCAAATGCGTGATGCGTCTTTGCTGGAGCTGTTCAGCCTGGAGGCCGAAGCCCAGACCCAGGTGCTCAACACTGGCCTGATCGCGCTCGAGCGCAACCCGACCCAGGCCGATCAGCTCGAAGCCTGCATGCGTGCCGCGCACTCGCTCAAAGGCGCGGCGCGGATCGTCGGCGTCGACGCCGGGGTGAGCGTCGCCCACGTCATGGAAGACTGCCTGGTCGCGGCCCAGGAAGGTCGGCTACGTTTGCGTGGCGAACACATCGATGCCTTGCTGCAAGGCACCGACCTGCTGATGCGCATCGCTACGCCGGGCGATGCCGCCGGTGAGCTGGCAGTGCCGGGCTTTGTCGCGCAGATGACGGCGTTGCTCGACCCCGCTGCTGCTTTCAGCGCGGCGCCGCAGGTGGTTACCCGCGCAGTGAGTGAACCGTTGCTGGCCGCGCCGTCGGTGGCCAGCGCCGAAGTACCCGCGCTGGCCGCCCAGGCGCAAGCCGATGTCGAGCCTGCACCGCGGTCGGGCAAACGCAGCAGCCAGACCGGCGAGCGAGTATTGCGGGTGACGGCGGATCGCTTGAACAGCCTGCTCGACCTGTCCAGCAAGTCGCTGGTGGAAACCCAGCGGCTCAAGCCCTACCTGGCCAGCCTGCAGCGGCTCAAGCGCATGCACGGGCAGGGCATGCGTGCCCTCGACGGGCTGAAGAGCCAGCTTGAGAGCAGCGGCCAGAGCCCTGAAGTACTCGATGCGCTGGCCCAGACCCAACGCCTGCTCGGCGAAACCCAGGCCATCCTGCAACAGCAAGCAGCCGAGCTCGACGAGTTCGGCTGGCAAGCCAGCCAGCGCGCGCAAAACTTGTATGACACGGCGCTGGCCTGCCGCATGCGGCCATTCGCCGACGTGCTTACCGGGCAGAGCCGGATGGTCCGCGATCTGGGCCGCTCGTTGGGCAAACAGGTGCAGTTGCAGATCGAGGGCGAGAAAACCCAGGTCGATCGCGATGTCCTGGAAAAACTCGAAGCCCCGCTGATTCACCTGCTGCGCAACGCCGTCGACCATGGCATCGAACTGCCCGAACGACGCCTGTTGGCGGGCAAGCCCAGCGATGGCGTGATCCGCCTGCGTGCATCCCACCAGGCTGGGATGCTGATTGTCGAGCTGAGTGACGATGGCGCCGGCATCGACCTTGAGCAGCTGCGCTGCAGCATTGCCGAACGGGCCTTGTCACCGGCCGAGACCGTGGCGCAGATGAGCGAAGCCGAGCTGCTGACGTTCCTGTTCCTGCCCGGTTTCAGCATGCGCGATCGGGTCACCGAGGTATCCGGTCGCGGGGTGGGGTTGGACGCAGTGCAGCATATGGTGCGCGAGCTGCGCGGCTCGATCGAGCTGACCCAGGTTGCTGGCCAAGGCTGTTGCTTCCATCTGCAGGTGCCGCTGACCTTGTCGGTGGTGCGCAGCCTGGTGGTTGAGGTCGGCGGCGAGGCGTATGCCTTTCCGCTGGCGCATATCGAGCGCACCCTTGACGTGCCCGCCGAGGCCATCGTCCAGATCGAAGGGCGTCAACACTTCTGGCACGAGCAGCGCCATATCGGCCTGGTCTCGGCCAATCAGTTGCTCAATCGCCCGCAAGGGCAGGGCGATGAGCGCAGCCTGCGGGTTGTGGTCATTCGCGAGCGCGAGCAGCTCTACGGGATTGCCGTCGAGCGCCTGATCGGCGAGCGCGTGCTGGTGGTCATGCCGCTCGATGCGCGCCTGGGCAAGGTTCAGGATATTTCTGCCGGAGCGTTGCTCGACGATGGCTCGGTGGTACTGATCGTCGACGTCGAAGACCTGCTGCGCTCGGTGGAAAAGCTGCTGACTACCGGCCGCCTGGAGCGCATCGAACGCAACGGCGCCAGTGCCAAGGGCGTCAGCCGCAAGCGCGTGCTGGTGGTGGACGACTCGCTGACGGTGCGTGAGCTGCAACGCAAGCTGCTGAGCAATCGCGGCTACGACGTGGCCGTGGCGGTGGACGGTATGGACGGCTGGAACGCCCTGCGCGGCGATGACTTCGACCTGCTGATCACCGACATCGACATGCCGCGCATGGACGGCATCGAGCTGGTCACCCTGGTGCGCCGCGACCAGCGCCTGCAAGGCTTGCCGGTGATGGTGGTGTCGTACAAGGACCGTGAAGAAGACCGCCGGCGTGGCCTGGATGCCGGCGCCGACTACTATTTGGCAAAGGCCAGCTTCCACGATGACGCGTTGCTGGATGCAGTGGTCGAGTTGATCGGAGGTGCACAAGGATGAAAATTGCCATCGTCAACGACATGCCCCTGGCCGTCGAGGCGCTGCGCCGGGCGCTTGCGCTGGAGCCGGCGCATGAGCTGATCTGGGTCGCCGGCAATGGCCAGGAGGCGGTCGAGCGCTGCGCCGCACAGATCCCGGACCTGATCCTCATGGACCTGATCATGCCGGTGATGGACGGCGTCGAGGCAACCCGGCGAATCATGGCGGTAACGCCCTGCGCTATCGTCATCGTCACGGTCGACCGCAAGCAGAACGTGCACCGCGTGTTCGAGGCCATGGGCCACGGCGCGCTGGACGTGGTCGATACGCCGGCGCTGGGCGCGGGTGATCCGCGCGAAGCGGCCGCGCCATTGTTGCGCAAGATCCTCAATATCGGCTGGCTGATCGGTCAGCAGCGCACTTCGGCGCCAAGCAGCGTGCCCACCGCTGTGCGCGAAGTCTCGCAGCGTACCGGCCTGGTGGCGATCGGTTCGTCTGCTGGCGGCCCGGCCGCGCTTGAAGTTTTGCTCAAGGGCCTGCCCAAGCAGTTTCCGGCGGCCATCGTGCTGGTGCAGCATGTTGACCAAGTGTTTGCCGCAGGTATGGCCGACTGGCTCAGCAGTACCTGCGGCCAGGTCGTACGGCTTGCCCGCGAAGGCGAGCCGCCGCAGGCCGGGCAGGTATTGCTGGCAGGCACCAACCACCATATCCGCTTGCTGAAAAACGGCCAGCTCGCCTACACCGCCGAGCCGGTCAATGAAATCTACCGACCCTCGATCGATGTGTTTTTCGAGAGCGTGGCACGCCATTGGAATGCGCCCGGCGTGGGCGTTCTGCTCACCGGGATGGGCCGCGATGGCGCCCAGGGTTTGAAGATGATGCGCCAGCAGGGCTTTTTGACCCTTGCCCAGGACCAGCAGAGCAGTGCTGTATATGGCATGCCCAAGGCCGCTGCGGCGATTGATGCAGCGATGGAGATCCGCCCGCTCGAGCGCATTGCCGGGCGATTGACGGAGTTTTTTACCAAATGACATCAGCAATTGAGTCACACCGCCTGGACGGTCGTGATCAGGTGAACAGGCATGATTGATCTACCAAGCGCAGGTCTTGTGACCGCCAACGAAAACTCGGCGATGGTGCTGCTGGTGGACGATCAGGCAATGATCGGCGAAGCGGTGCGGCGTGGGCTGGCCCATGAAGAGAATATCGACTTCCACTTCTGTGCCGATCCGCATCAGGCCATCGCCCAGGCCATGCGCATCAAGCCGACGGTGATCCTCCAGGACCTGATCATGCCGGGCCTGGATGGCCTCACCTTGGTGCGCGAATACCGCAACCACCCGGCCACCCAGGACATCCCGATCATCGTCCTGTCGACCAAGGAAGACCCGTTGGTCAAGAGCGCCGCGTTTGCCGCCGGGGCCAATGATTACCTGGTCAAGCTGCCGGACACCATCGAACTGGTGGCGCGAATTCGCTACCACTCGCGCTCCTATATGACCCTGTTGCAGCGCGATGAAGCGTATCGCGCACTGCGCGTCAGCCAGCAGCAACTGCTCGACACCAATTTGATGCTGCAGAGCCTGATGAACTCCGATGGCTTGACCGGCTTGTCCAACCGCCGCCACTTCGACGAGTATCTGGAACTGGAGTGGCGCCGGGCCATGCGTGAGCAGCAGCAGCTGTCGCTGTTGATGATCGACGTCGACTACTTCAAGGCCTTCAACGACAGCTTCGGCCACCTGGCCGGTGACGAGGCGCTGCGCCAGGTGGCTGCAGCGATTCGCAATTCATGCTCACGGCCAAGCGACCTGCCGGCGCGCTACGGCGGCGAAGAGTTCGCCCTGGTGCTGCCTAACACCTCGCCGGGCGGCGCCCGCCTGATTGCCGAAAAACTGCGCCAGTCGGTCTACGGCCTGGGCATCGCCCACACCGCACCCGAGGCCGATGCGCGGCTGACCGTGAGCCTGGGCATCGCTACCTTGACCCCGGCCATCGGTAGCCATTGCCGGCAACTGATCTCGGCCGCCGACAAGGGCCTGTACCTGGCCAAGAATAATGGGCGCAATCAGGCCGGTATTGCCTGATAAGCGCCTTGCGCCTGCCCGGCGGGTCTGCCGCCGTGGCTCGGACTGGTTTATACTCACCGGCTTTTCACCGAATTCGCGCGAGTAGCCTGCCCAATGGAAATCCAACCGATCCTCAACACCATCAAAGACCTCACCGAACGTTCCGAATCGATTCGGGGGTATCTTTGACTACGATCTGAAAGCTGAGCGCCTGATCGAAGTCAACCGCGAGCTGGAAGACCCGGCCGTGTGGAACAAACCCGAGTACGCCCAGGAGCTGGGCCGCGAGCGCGCCATGCTGGCGCAGATCGTCGGCACCCTGGACGAGATGTCCAGTGGCCTGGCCGATTCGCGCGAGCTGCTCGACATGGCCGTCGAAGAAAACGACGAGGCGGCGGTCAACGACGTTGTCGAAGTGCTCGAAGGTCTCGAAGAGTCCCTGGCCAAGCTGGAATTCCGTCGCATGTTCAGCGGCGAGATGGACATGAACAACGCCTACCTGGATATCCAGGCCGGTTCCGGCGGTACCGAAGCACAGGACTGGGCCAACATCCTCCTGCGCATGTACCTGCGCTGGGCCTCCAAGCGTGGCTTCGACGCCACCATCATGGAGCTGTCCGAAGGTGAAGTCGCCGGCATCAAAGGCGCCACCGTGCACATCAAGGGCGAGTACGCGTTCGGCTGGTTGCGTACCGAGATTGGCGTTCATCGCCTGGTGCGCAAGAGCCCGTTCGATTCCGGCGCGCGTCGTCATACCTCGTTCTCGGCAGTGTTCGTCTCGCCCGAGATCGACGACAAGGTCGAGATCGACATCAACCCGTCCGACCTGCGTATCGACACCTACCGCTCCTCGGGTGCCGGTGGTCAGCACGTCAACACCACCGACTCGGCGGTCCGGATCACTCACGTGCCGACCAACACCGTGGTCAGCTGCCAGAACGAACGTTCTCAGCACGCCAACAAGGACACCGCCATGAAAATGCTGCGGGCCAAGTTGTACGAGCTGGAAATGCAAAAGCGCAGCGCAGCCTCGCAGGCTCTGGAAGACAGCAAGTCGGACATCGGCTGGGGTCACCAGATTCGCTCGTACGTGCTCGACGCGTCGCGAATCAAAGACCTGCGCACCAACATCGAACGCAGCGACTGTGACAAGGTGCTGGACGGCGATATCGACGAATACCTCGAAGCGAGCCTCAAGCAAGGCCTGTAACTTCTCGGCTGCTGAGCTGCAAGACCCTCGCCTGCGGGCGAGGGCAATGAATCCTTGATGGAAAATCTGACGACATGAGCGATCTCAAACTCGACCCGCAAGACCTGCAACAGGAAGAAAACACCCTGATCGCGCTGCGCAAGGAAAAGCTTGCCGCCGAGCGTGCCAAGGGCCAGGCCTTCCCCAACGACTTCCGTCGCGACAGCTACTGCAGCGATCTGCAGAAGCAGTATGTCGACAAGACCAAGGAAGAGCTGGAAGCTGCAGCGATCCCGGTCAAGGTTGCCGGTCGTATCATGCTCAACCGTGGCTCGTTCATGGTTATCCAGGACATGACCGGGCGCATCCAGGTCTACGTCAACCGCAAGACCCTGCCGGAAGAGACCCTGGCTGCGGTCAAGACCTGGGACCTGGGCGACATCATTGCCGCCGAAGGCACCCTGGCGCGTTCCGGCAAGGGCGACCTGTACGTCGAGATGACCAGCGTGCGTCTGCTGACCAAATCGCTGCGTCCGTTGCCGGACAAGCACCACGGCCTGACCGACACCGAGCAGCGCTATCGCCAGCGCTACGTTGACCTGATGGTCAACGAAGAGACCCGCCACACCTTCCGTGTGCGTTCGCAGGTGATCTCGCACATTCGCAGCTTCCTTGCCAAGCGCGACTTCCTCGAAGTGGAAACGCCGATGCTGCAGACCATCCCAGGCGGCGCGGCGGCCAAGCCCTTCGAAACCCACCACAACGCGCTGGACATGCAGATGTTCCTGCGGATCGCGCCTGAGCTGTACCTCAAGCGTCTGGTCGTGGGTGGCTTCGAGAAGGTCTTCGAGATCAACCGCAACTTCCGTAACGAAGGTGTTTCGACCCGGCACAACCCCGAGTTCACCATGCTCGAGTTCTACCAGGCCTACGCCGACTACGAAGACAACATGGACCTCACCGAAGAGCTGTTCCGCGAGCTGGCGCAGCTGGTGCTAGGCAGCACCGACGTGCCTTACGGCGACAAGGTGTTCCACTTCGGCGAGCCGTTCGTGCGCCTGTCGGTGTTCGACTCGATCCTCAAGTACAACCCCGAGCTGACCGCCGCCGACCTGCAGGACGTCGACAAGGCCCGCGCGATTGCCAAGCAGGCAGGTGCCAAGGTGCTCGGCCACGAAGGCCTGGGCAAGCTGCAGGTGATGATTTTCGAAGAGCTGGTCGAGCACAAGCTGGAGCAGCCGCACTTCATTACCGAGTACCCGTTCGAAGTGTCGCCGCTGGCCCGCCGCAACGACGCCAACCCGAACGTCACCGACCGCTTCGAGCTGTTCATCGGTGGCCGCGAGATCGCCAACGCCTACTCCGAGCTCAATGATGCCGAAGACCAGGCCGAGCGCTTCCTGGCCCAAGTGGCGGAGAAGGACGCCGGTGATGACGAAGCCATGCACTACGACGCCGACTTCGTCCGTGCGCTGGAATACGGCATGCCGCCGACTGCCGGTGAAGGCATCGGTATCGACCGCCTGGTGATGTTGCTGACCAACTCGCCGTCGATCCGTGATGTGATCCTGTTCCCGCATATGCGCCCACAGGCCTGAGTGCTGTGAACAAGCCGCCTTTCGAGGCGGCTTTTTCTTGGCTGTCATCCGCGGCTCGGCCGCTGGGTGACAGCAGTGCTGTACGACGATCAATTCCACGAGGTATTCAGCGTGAACCCAGCAATCGCCGAACAAGGCGCAGCCGGCGTAGCCAGCGCCGTTGCTGAAAGCGTGCAGTACCAAGGGCGCAAGACCAGCCGCCAGGGCAGTGAACAACGCCGCCAGCTGATTCTCGACGCAGCGATGCGCATCGTCGTCCGCGATGGCGTGCGCGGCGTGCGCCACCGCGCCGTAGCCGCCGAGGCCGGTGTGCCGCTGTCGGCCACCACCTACTACTTCAAGGACATCGAAGACCTGCTCACCGATACCTTTGCCCAGTACGTCGAGCGCAGCGCCGACTACATGGCCAAGCTGTGGGCGACCAGTGAAGGGGTGTTGCGCCAGTTGCTCGCGCAGGACGATGGCAGCGCCGCATCACGGACGCGGCTGGTCGATGAAATCGCGCGGATGACCGCCGACTACGTCAGCCGGCAACTGAGCAATCGGCGTGACTTTCTCATGGCCGAGCAGGCCTTCCGCCAGGAGGCCTTGCTCTGCCCGCGGTTGGCCGAGCTGGTGCGCGCGCACGAACGGATCCTCGCGCAAGGCGCGCGGCAGATGCTCCAGGTAATCGGCTCGCATCATCCCGAGCAGGACGCACAGATGTTGACGGCGATTATCGAGCAGATGGAATATCAAGGCCTGCTTGAACAAACGAACGGGCAGGCCGATGGGCAGATGCTCGCTATTCTTACCCGCTACCTGCACCTGGTGCTGGCATCGGTCTGAGCTGCGAGCGGTTTGCGCTGTCACCGATCTATCTAGGAGAGCCTGATGAAAGCCTGGCGTATGGTGTTGTTGACGTTGTCATTCCTGATGCTGGGCGGTTGTCTGGTGACCTTTGGCGACCCGCTGCCGGCCAACCAGACCGCACCCAAGGCGTTGCTGGGCAAGTGGAGCAGCAAGGATGCCTGGGGCGAGCCGCTCAAGCTGAGCATCAGCCGCGCGGCTGGCAACAGCTACAAGGCGCTGGCCACAGCCAAAGGCAAGCCGGCTGAAGACTACGTGTTTACCGTGGCCCGTCATGGCAGCCGCTGGTACCTGTCGGCCGGGGTGCCCAAGCGCCTGGGCGGCAACTTCCTGATTGGCGGCTTCGAGGTCAGCGCCGACGGCAAGGAACTGGTGGTGTACAACCTGGACGTCGATCAGGTGCACGAGGCGCTCACGCGCAAGGAACTCAGCGGGCGCAGTATCGAGGTGCCGGAAGACAACGGTCCGGGCGTGTTGATCGACAGCCCGACCGAGCGAGTGCTGGCCTACTTGGATGACCCGGCCAACTCTGACCTGTTCGTCGAAGTGGCGCGCTTCCAGCGCGTCGGCAAGTAATAGCCGCTACAAGGAATTAGCCGTGGACGAGTATCAGCAGACCATTCGCGCGTTGTCCGACCGCATTGTCGTGGCGCAGACGCCGATCCGCGTGCTCGATGCGGTGAAGTGGGACGACAACATCCGCCAGGCCTTCATCAACGGTAAGGGCAAAGAGCCGCCTGCCGTGGACCGAGCCTATTACCAGTCGCGCCCCCTGGGCTTCGATTCGAGTGCATTGAAGGCCGAGTTTCAGAGCATCGAGCGCGACATCACTCGCCAGCTGGGCCAGTTCAACCCGGTCGGGCAGATCATGCGGCGCATGTGCCGCGAGTACCGCATGGTGGTGCGCATGCTGGAAGCGCGCGGCACCGAGGACTTCGGCCTGATTTCGCAGGAGCTGTATGGTGCAGCTTCCGATGCGTTTCATGCCGGCGACCCGACCCTGGCCGACCTTGGCCTGATGCTTTCTGATTACCTGAACAACATCGATGGCCGCGGCGATCTCAAGGACGAGCCAAAGAACCTCACGGCCAAGCAAGCGGTGGATATCCTCCAGCGCCGGCTGAATACGGTGTTCGGCGAGGCCGAAGGCACCATCCGCGTGTTCGAGTCCGACGGTATCGTCGCCGATGCAGCGGCGGGCGCCGACTACATCAAGGTGCGCGCCGATGCCATGTTCAACAGCCGTGATGTGCGTGCGCTGGAGGTTCATGAAGGGCTGGTGCATGTTGGTACCACGCTCAACGGGCTTAACCAGCCGATCTGCACCTTCCTCGCCAAGGGGCCGCCGTCGTCGACTGTGACCCAGGAAGGCCTGGCCATCCTTATGGAAGTGATCGCCTTTGCCTCGTACCCGAGTCGCCTGCGCAAGCTGACCAACCGCACGCGGGCCATTCACATGGTCGAGCAGGGCGCCGATTTCATGCAGGTGTATGAGTTCTTCCGTGGCCAGGGCTTCGAGATCGGCCAGAGCTACAGCAACGCCAGCCGAGTGTTCCGCGGCTCGGTGCCGAACGGTCTGCCATTCACCAAGGACTTGTCCTACCTCAAGGGCTTCATCATGGTTTACAACTACATTCAGTTGGCCGTGAAGAAGGGCAAACTTGAGCAGATCCCGTTGTTGTTCTGCGGCAAGACCACTCTGGAGGACATGCGCACCCTGCGTCAGTTGGTCGAAGAAGGCCTGGTCGAACCGCCCAAGTACCTGCCCGAGCAGTTTCGCGACCTGAATGCGCTGTCCGCCTGGATGTGCTTCTCCAACTTCCTCAATCACCTGAGCCTTGATCGCATTGAAGCCGATTACGCGAACATTCTGTAAAGGCCTGGCGCTGACTCTGGCGCTGACCCTCGGCGGCTGCAGCAGCTTGCTGTTCTATCCCGAGCCGGGCCAGGCATTCACCCCCGAGCGGGCCAAGCTGGCCTATCGCGATGTGACCCTGACCACCAGTGATGGCGTGCGCTTGCACGGCTGGTGGCTGCCGGCCAAGGATGGCGTCGAGGTCAAGGGTACCGTGCTGCACCTGCACGGCAACGGCGGCAACCTGCCTGGGCACCTCGGCGGCAGCTACTGGCTGCCGGAGCAGGGCTACCAGGTGTTGATGATCGACTATCGCGGTTATGGCCTGTCTGAAGGCAAGCCAAGCCTGCCTGAGGTGTACGAAGACATAGCTGCGGCCATGAGCTGGCTTGAACGGGCGCCTGAGGTGCAGGGCAAACCACTGGTGCTGCTGGGGCAGAGCCTGGGCGGAGCGATGGCGATTCATTACCTGGCGGGCCACCCTGAGCAGCGTCAACGCTTCAGTGCGCTGGTGTTCGATGGCGTGCCGGCCAGTTATCGCTCGGTCGGGCGATACGCGCTGGGTACCGGCTGGCTGACCTGGCCGCTGCAGGTGCCGCTGTCATGGCTGGTGCCCGACGGCGACAGCGCGATCCGCTCGATCGAGCGCCTGGACAGCCCGCCGAAGTTGTTTTTCCACAGCATCGACGATGCCCTGGTGCCGCTGGAAAACGGTCTGGACTTGTACCGTCATGCGCCACCACCACGGGTGTTGCAACTGACCCGCGGCGGCCACGTGCAGACCTTTGCCGACCCGACCTGGCGCCAGGTGATGATCCGCTTCCTGGATGATCCGACTCATTTCAACGGCCTGCGGCGCTTGGCCGAAGTGCCTAATTTCCCTGATGAGAAGAACAAGCAATGAGTGAAGAACGCAACGCCATCCCGCTGATTCTGACCGGCGTCGGTAGCATCATCGTGACGGTAGGGGCCCTCTGGTATTACGGCTACCTGCATTTTGCCAAGCCTGAGGATGCCCTGTTGCTGCAGGACTTCACCATGCTCAAGACGGTGCCGGGCGAGGATTACAAGGTCTCGCTGGAGCCTGCGGCGCAGGTGGCGCAGTGCATGGATGGGGTGTTGGTATTGATCGATATGCAGCAGAAGGGCCTGACCGGTGTGCTGGTCGACAATCGTAAGCGTGCGGTGCGCTGTGTTGGCGAGGAGACGCCGCGGCAAGTGCAGTGAATCGCATCGGGGCCGCTGCTCGGCCCCAGCAATTCTGAAACTCCCGCCAAAGCAGAACACAAAAAACCGCGTGAGCCCAAAGGCTTCACGCGGTTTTTGTTTGCCGCGACGGGGCTGCCAGGCAGCCCCGCTGGCAACCCTTACTGGTTGGCAGCAGTACGCGGTGCAACCGGCTGGTTGTCGTTGGAAATGGTTACTTCCACACGACGGTTCTGGGCACGGCCGGAGTTGCTGGTGTTGTCAGCAACCGGGTATTCCTTGCCATAGCCCTGCGAGACGATACGCGCTGGATCTACACCGGCACGTACCAGGGCCATGCGCACAGCGCCAGCACGACGCTCGGACAGGCTCTGGTTGTAGCTGGCCGAACCGACGCTGTCGGTGTAGCCCTCGACAATCACTTTACGCTCTGGGTTTTCAGCCAGGAACTGCGCCAGCTTGGTCACGTTGGGCAGGGCGCTGCTCTTCAGTTCAGCCTTGTTGAAGTCAAACAGCACGTCGCCGAAGGTCACCAGGGTGCCACGGTCGGTCTGTTTGGCGTTCAGGCTGTCCTGCAGCTTCTTGATCTGGGCGTCACGGGCATCCAGGCGAGCCTGGGCACGTTGGGCCGAAGCGTTCTTCAGCTCGCCTTCAGCAGCGCGCAGGGCGATGGTCTGCTTGGCGACTTCAACGCGCTGGCTGGTCAGGTAGGCCAGCTGGTCGACTTTCTTGGTGTCTTCGCGATCCATGTAGGCCTTGTCGGCCTTGTTCAGCCAATCCTGCGCGTCCTTGGTCTCAAGGGCGGCCAGTTTGGTCGACTGTGGATCGCTCTGCAGCGCCGAGAAGCTGGTGCGAGCAGACTCGAGGTTGGCGTTTGGATCATGCGAGCAAGCAGCAAGGCCAACACTCAGGGCCAGCAGAGCGGGGATCATGACGTAGTTGCGCATAGTGTTCTTCCTTTAATCAGTAACGAAGGCTGGGGGAGGCGGGCAGGCTTATTCAGCGCTGCGCAGGCCTTCCTCACGCAGTTCCTGGACGCCTTGGCGGGAGTCCTGCACGGCTTTTTGCGCTTTGGCAGCCTGTGCCTTGCGCTCTGCTACGCGGGCGTCCCACTCAGCCTGCTCGGCGAGCACCTTGGCTTCTTCGTACTTTTTGTCGTGCATGGCAATTTCAGCTTTCTTGAACTTGTCCTGCGCCGCTTTCATTTCCACTGCAGCGAACTCGGTACCACCGGAGCTCACCGCCGCGTTGACCGCAGATTGGGTCACGGCGTACTGCTCGGTTGGCGGCTTGCCGGCGCAACCAGCGAGGACAAACGTGCTGCCCAGGGCCAGCGCGGCCAGTTTCAGGCCATGCATGCGGGTGGATGATGTTGGCATAGTGCGGCTCTTCATGTTGGTCAGCTCCATTGGATCACTCCTGATGACAATGTCCGTGGCAGTCCATCGCTCGTTCCCTGACAGTGCGCGCTTCAGCTGAACTGTGCACTACCACTGTGTGCAGGGTTTTAGCGTGATGGCTATTGGCTCGGACTGGAGCGTTTTTCGAATAGTTCCGAAAAAAATAGCAAGCCGTTACAAGTATTTTCTGACTGAACGGTCAGCGAGAAACTGCGGAACTTTCAGCTCGCGCAGGGGTAGGGCAGGGTAACTGCGGCGGGGCGCACGGGCCCCCCCGCGGTCGTCAGCACGTTATTTGGCAGGGTCTTGATCGGTGCTTGTGAACGTCTGCAGATGCTGCCGCGACAGCGCCAGAAAGCGCGGCGTAGAGCCTACGTCTTCATACATGGGGTCGCCTTGCTCATCGGTGGCAATCACCTGCCGGCCCTGCACATAGGGGAAGCTCGCTTCCAGCTCTTCGAGGGCCGAGGCGACCAGTTCGCCGAGCAGTTCTTCGGCGGTGCGTTTGGGGAACATATCGATCAGCGCGGCCAAGCGCGCCTCCGATTCCAGGTCCAGATGCAGGATGTGGCTGGTCGGGCTCAGGCTGCCTGCGGCGTTCTGTTCCCAGTGTTGGGCGAGTTCGCGGATTTTCATGATGACCTCTGTGCAGCTTGGATAGGGCGTGATGCCATGCACTGATTGGGAGTGGCTCTGCTCAACTTTAGTTGCTTTGGCGGTGTCAGGCTTGCCTTGAGCGCGCTGCTGTGGGCACTCTTGGGGCTGCTGGTTCCTGAATGGATGCGCGGACGAGCCGCGCTGGAGAAAGGCCTGATGACCGATATCGATGTACGCTTGCGTGAGGATGTCCATCTGTTGGGGGAACTGCTGGGTGAAACCATTCGCCAGCAGCATGGCGATGCGTTTTTGCAGAAGATCGAAGCCATCCGCCACAGCGCCAAGGCCGACCGCCGCGGCGCGGCCGAGCAGCTCAGCTCGACCCTCGACGACCTCGCCGATGACGAGCTGTTGCCGGTGGCGCGGGCATTCAACCAGTTTCTCAACCTGGCCAACATCGCCGAGCAGTATCAGCTCATCCACCGCCGCGCTGCCGACCAGCCCGAGCCGTTCGAGAGCCGGGTTTTGCCCGAGCTGCTGGCCCGCCTGAAGCAGGAAGGGCACAGCGACGATGCCCTCGCTCGGCAGTTGGCCAAGCTCGATATCCAACTGGTGCTGACCGCGCATCCAACCGAGGTCGCGCGGCGCACCCTGATCCAGAAATACGACGCCATCGCCGCGCAATTGGCCGTGCAGGATCACCGCGACCTGACCCCCGCCGAGCGCGAGCAGGTGCGCGACAAGCTGCGCCGATTGATCGCCGAGGCCTGGCACACCGAGGAAATCCGCCGCACCCGGCCGACCCCGGTGGACGAAGCCAAATGGGGCTTCGCAGTCATTGAGCATTCACTGTGGCAGGCCGTGCCCAGCCATCTGCGCAAAGTCGACAAGGCGCTGTTCGAGGCAACCGGCCTGCGCCTGCCGCTAGAGTCGGCGCCGGTCCGTTTCGCCTCGTGGATGGGCGGTGATCGTGATGGCAACCCCAACGTCACCGCCGCCGTGACCCGCGAGGTGCTGCTGCTGGCGCGCTGGATGGCCGCGGACCTGTTCCTGCGTGATATCGATAGCCTGGCCGCCGAACTGTCGATGCAGCAGGCCAGTGCTGAACTGCTCGAACAGGCAGGCGAGGGCGCCGAACCCTATCGCAGTGTGCTCAAGCAGCTGCGCGAGCGCCTGCGTGCGACTCGCAGCTGGGCCCAGGCCGCACTGACCAGCAACCAACCGCCTGGTGCCCAGGTACTCAGCGACAACCGTCAACTGCTCGACCCGCTGGAGCTGTGCTACCGCTCGCTGCACGAGTGCGGCATGGGGGTGATCGCCGATGGCCCGCTGCTCGACTGCCTGCGCCGCGCCGTCACCTTTGGCTTGTTCCTGGTGCGCCTGGACGTGCGCCAGGACGCCGCTCGCCATCGCGATGCGATGAGCGAGATCACCGACTACCTCGGCCTTGGCCGTTATGCCGACTGGGATGAAGAGCAGCGCATCGAATTCCTCCAGGCTGAACTGAAAAATCGCCGGCCGTTGCTCCCGGCCCATTTCAAACCGCAGGCCGAGACCGCCGAGGTCCTCGATACCTGCCGCGAGGTGGCCGCCGCGCCGGCGGCGTCACTTGGCTCATACGTCATCTCCATGGCCGGCGCGGCATCGGATGTGCTGGCCGTGCAACTGCTGCTCAAGGAAGCCGGCCTGACCCGGCCAATGCGCGTGGTGCCGTTGTTCGAGACCCTGGCCGACCTGGACAACGCCGGCCCGGTCATGCAACGGCTGCTCGGCCTGCCGGGGTACCGCAGCGGCCTGCGCGGCCCGCAGGAAGTGATGATCGGTTACTCCGACTCGGCCAAGGACGCCGGCACCACGGCGGCGGCCTGGGCGCAGTATCGCGCCCAGGAAACCCTGGTGCAGATCTGCCGCGAGCATCAGGTCGAACTGCTGCTGTTCCACGGCCGTGGCGGCACCGTCGGCCGCGGCGGTGGCCCGGCCCATGCGGCGATCCTGTCGCAGCCACCCGGCTCGGTCGCTGGGCGCTTCCGTACCACCGAGCAGGGCGAGATGATCCGCTTCAAGTTCGGCTTGCCGGGCATCGCCGAGCAGAACCTCAACCTGTATCTGGCCGCCGTGCTCGAAGCCACCCTGCTGCCGCCACCGCCGCCTGAGCCGGCCTGGCGCGAGGTGATGGACCAACTCGCCGCCGATGGCGTCAAGGCCTATCGCGGGGTGGTGCGCGAGAACCCTGACTTCGTCGAGTACTTCCGCCAGTCGACTCCCGAGCAGGAGCTGGGCCGCCTGCCGTTGGGCAGTCGCCCGGCCAAGCGCCGCGCGGGCGGTATCGAAAGTCTACGGGCAATTCCATGGATCTTCGGCTGGACGCAGACACGGCTGATGCTGCCGGCCTGGCTTGGTTGGGAAAGCGCCCTGAACAATGCCTTGGCGCGCGGCCAGGGTGAGCTGTTGGCGCAGATGCGCGAGCAGTGGCCGTTCTTCCGCACCCGCATCGACATGCTCGAGATGGTCCTGGCCAAGGCCGATGCGCAAATTGCCGAGGCCTACGACCAACGTCTAGTGCAACCCGAGCTGCTGCCATTGGGTGCGCACCTGCGCGACCTATTGTCGCAGTCATGCCAGGTGGTATTGGGCCTGACCGGGCAGCCGGTGCTACTCGCACACAGCCCTGAGACCCTCGAATTCATTAGCCTGCGCAACACCTATCTGGACCCGCTACATCGCCTTCAGGCCGAGCTGCTGGCGCGCTCGCGCAGCCGTGAAGCCGCTCTGGACAGCCCGCTGGAGCAGGCGCTGCTGGTCACTGTGGCAGGGATTGCCGCCGGCCTGCGTAACACCGGCTAGGGTGCCTCCAAAGGAGGCTCAGGTGGGCGGGGGCGGGCTACGATAGTGCACGGCAGAACAGGGTTGCACCGAGGGCAACCCTTGCCACGGCAGGTCGCAAGTGGCGGTTTATCGCAACTTTGGGACGCTTGTCTGGTCGCCGGGCGCTGTGTATCTTGATCAGCCTTTTGACCGATTTTCTGGTCGACACCTGATTTTCCGGACTTGGCCCTGACGCCGACTCCGTTGATTTGCATAAAAAAATATGAGGAGCACAAGATGCGCGTAATTCTGCTGGGAGCTCCCGGGGCCGGTAAAGGTACTCAGGCAAAATTCATCACCGAAAAGTTCTCGATCCCACAGATCTCCACCGGCGACATGTTGCGTGCCGCAGTGAAGGCTGGCACCCCTCTGGGCATCGAAGCCAAGGCGATCATGGACGCTGGCAAGCTGGTCTCCGACGAGCTGATCATCAACCTGGTCAAGGACCGTATCGCCCAGCCAGACTGCGCCAACGGTTTCCTCTTCGACGGCTTCCCGCGCACCATCCCGCAGGCTGAAGCGCTGGTCACTGCCGGCGTCGAGCTGGACGCTGTGGTCGAGATCGCCGTGGAAGACGAAGAGATCGTTCAGCGCATTGCTGGCCGTCGCGTCCACGAAGGCTCGGGTCGCGTCTACCACGTGGTCTACAACCCGCCGAAGGTTGCCGGCAAAGACGACGTGACTGGCGAAGATCTGGTCCAGCGTAAAGACGACACCGAAGAAACCGTGCGTCATCGCCTGTCGGTCTATCACGACCAGACCAAGCCATTGGTCAACTTCTACCAGAAGCTTGGCGCTGCCAACGGCAAGCCGAAATACAGCCACATCGAAGGTGTCGGCTCGGTTGAAGCAATCACTGCCAAGGTCCTCGCAGCCCTGAGCTGATCGTTACCTTGCATACGACAACGGCCCGCTTGCGGGCCGTTGTCGTTTATACTGGCGCTCTTTTTCTTGCGTCTGGAAACCCGTTCGATGACCACCTTGCTGGCCCTGGATACCGCCACCGAAGCCTGTTCCGTTGCATTGCTGCATGACGGCAAGGTCACCAGCCACTATGAGGTCATCCCGCGTCTGCACGCGCAAAAGCTGCTGCCGATGATCAAGCAGTTGCTGGCCGACGCGGGCGTGGCGCTGAGCGCTGTCGACGCCATCGCCTTCGGTCGCGGCCCTGGCGCCTTCACCGGCGTGCGCATTGCCATTGGCGTGGTCCAGGGCCTGGCCTTCGCCCTGGAGCGGCCGGTACTACCGGTTTCCAATCTCGCCGCGCTGGCCCAAGGCGTGTTGCGTGAGCGTGGCATCGCTCAGGTTGCCGCAGCCATCGATGCGCGCATGGATGAAGTCTACTGGGGCTGCTATCAGGCCTCTGCTGGCGAGATGCGCCTGGTTGGCCGCGAAGCGGTGCTGCCGCCGGAGCGGGTAGCGCTGCCGGATGGTAGCAGCGGCGACTGGTTCGGCGCCGGCACTGGCTGGGTTTACCACGAGCGCCTGGCGGTACCTGTCAGCGCCATGGACACCGGCTTGCTGCCCAGCGCGCTCGATGTGCTGAGCCTGGCCGGGTTTGCCTGGGCCCGCGGTGAAGCGGTCGCCGCCGACCAGGCGCAACCGGTTTATCTGCGCGATAACGTGGCCACGCCCAAGGCGGTTTAAGCGGCTGTTCGTCGGCTGCTTACTTTTGCGCTAAACCTTTGGTGAGAACTGTGGTCCAGTTATCACAACGGCATTAGCGATGGATCTCTGATGCTGCTAAATTGCCATCATTGATCCTGAGTGTTCATTTCATGCGTATCGACGGCTTTTCACCGCAGTCCTATCCGATCAAGCGCGCACCGCGCAAGGCACCGGTGCGTGACGAAGCAGTCGAAGATGCCGAGCTGATCGAAGAGTCCGAGGTCGCGCAGGAAACCCGCACTCGCCGCAGCGCGGGAGGCTTGCCCGCCCGCCAGCAGGACATGGTTTTTCCCCGCGCCCGCGACCGGCGCACTGCAACCGCTCTGGCCAGCTACATGGCGACTGCAGGATTCACCGATTGGGATATGGAAGTGTTGGGGCTTGATCTGTACATTTGATGGATGAAGCCATCGCCCCTGCCATACTTTCTCGGTTGCCCGTCCTGGAGCGAAAGCGCCTGGCGCGACTATCTCTACCCCGCCGATGCCCGCGTCACTGACTACCTCGCGCTGTACAGCCAGGTCTTCAACGCCGTCGAAGGCAATACCACCTTTTATGCCAGCCCGGCACCGTCCACGGTAGAACGCTGGGCGCAGATCATGCCGCCCGGCTTTCGCTTCACCGCCAAATTCCCGCGTGAAGTCAGCCATGGCGGTGATCTACGTGAGCAACTTGAGGCAGGGTTGGCCTTTACCCGGCTGATGGCGCCGCTGGGTGGGCGGGTCGCGCCGTACTGGCTGCAGTTGCCGGCCACCTTTGGCCCTTCGCGGTTGCCCGAGCTTGCGTACTTTCTTCAAGAGATCGGCGTGCCGGTTGCAGTCGAGGTGCGTAACGACGCTTTTTTCGCTCGCGGCGAAGAAGAGCGGTCGCTCAATCGTCTGCTGCATGGCATGGGTGTCGAGCGCATCTGTCTGGACTCGCGTGCGTTGTTCAGCTGCACCTCACGCGAGCCTGCCGTGTTGCATGCGCAGAGCAAGAAGCCTCGCGTACCGGCGCGTCCGGCTGCTTTCAGCCAGCACCCACAGGTGCGCTTCATCGGCCAGCCTGAAGTGATTGGCAACGAGCCGTTCCTGACGCCCTGGGTGAGCAAGGTCGCCGAGTGGATCGAAGCCGGCCTGAACCCTTATGTGTTTCTGCATACTTCCGATAACCAGCAGGCGGCGGCCCTGGCTCAGCACTTTCACCAGCGCTTGAGCGAGCGTCTGCCGGGGTTGCCAGCACTGGCGGAATTGCCACGAGCGCCTGAGGTCGAACAGCTGGGTCTACTCTGACCACTCGTCAATCTGCCGGAGCCAGTGATCATGGATGTACAAACCCTGCGAGCTGAGGCCTTCAAGGCGCTGCATGAGCGTGACGGTGCCTTTGTCATGGCCAATCCCTGGGACGCCGGCTCGGCCAAACTCCTGGCCAGCATGGGCTTCGAAGCGCTGGCGACCACCAGTGCCGGCCTTGCATTCAGCCTCGGCCGCGCCGATGCCGAGGGTGCGCTGAGCCTGGACGATACTTTGGACAACGCCCGCGCCATCGTCGATGCGAGCGCCTTGCCAGTCGCCGCCGACCTGGAAAACGGCTTTGGCGACTTGCCTGAAGACTGCGCCCAGGCGATCCTGCGCGCGGCCGAGGCGGGCCTGGTGGGCGGCTCGATCGAGGACGCCACTACCCGCAGCGATGCCCCCATCTATGACATGGGCCTGGCCGTGGAGCGGATCCGTGCCGCCGCCCAGGCCGCGCGTAGCCTGCCGTTCACCTTCACCCTGTGCGCCCGCGCGGAAAACCTGTTGCATGAGCGGATGGACCTCGACGACACCATCCTGCGCTTGCAGGCCTACGCCGAAGCGGGGGCCGATGTGCTCTACGCACCAGGCCTGCGCAGCGCCGACGAAGTGCGCGCGGTGGTGCAGGCGCTGGCACCCAAGCCGGTCAACGTGCTGATGGGCCTGGCTGGCGTGCCATTGAACGTCAACCAGCTGCAGGACCTTGGCGTGCGCCGCATCAGCGTCGGCTCGTCACTGGCCCGCGCTGCCTTTGGCGCGCTGCAGCGGGCAGCGCTGGAAATCCGCGAGCAGGGCACCTTCAGTTACGCCGAGCAGAGCATGCCGTTTGCTCAGCTCAACGATCTGTTCCGTCGCTAAGCCCAGATGCGCTGGCTCGGTTGGCTGCTGTTCATCCTCTCTCTGGCGGCGGCGCAAGCCTGGTACCTGGGCTGGCGCCCGCCTGCCGCCTGGAACCCATGGGCAGCGCTCGACGTACGCCAGCCGCCTAACTGGTTGACCGCGTACAAGCTGTCGCGGCTGCGCCAGGATCCAGCCCTGTGCGAACAAGCCCTGCAAAGCTCCGGCCTGCGTTATCGCGCCCAGGCCGACAGCCCGGCCAGCGCGCGCTGTCCTTTGAGCAATGTGTGGCGGGTCGAGGCAGGCCAGGCCAGCCTGAGTAGCAGTTTCCTCGCCAGCTGCCCGCTGGCGGTGGCCTATGCCTTGTTCGAGACCCATGGCTTGCAGCCGGCCGCGCAGCGCGTGTTTGGCCAGCCGGTGACAAGGGTCGAGCACCTTGGCAGCTTTGCCTGTCGCAATGTGTACAACCGCAAGGAAGGGCGCCTGAGCCAGCATGCGACGGCCAACGCCCTCGATATCAGCGCTTTTCGGCTCAAGGATGGCCAGCGCATCGTGCTGGCGCAGGACTGGCAGGTTGGCGGGCAAAAGGCTGAGTTTCTGCGCGAGGTGCGCAAGGCTGCATGTGCCAGCTTCAGTACGGTGCTAGGCCCGGACTACAACGCTGCTCATCACAATCATTTTCACCTGGACATGGGCGTCTGGCAGGTCTGCCGTTAGGCATGTACGCGCACGTTGTTCAGCACCACCGGGCGCGCCCAGTGCATGTCGAACTCAAGGTCGTGCTGCTGCAGCGTCAGGGTCGGCTGATCGAACGGCTCCGGCGCCGGGTCGAGCAAGTCCATGTCGAATTCGGCAATCGGCAGGTACAGCGGGCGCGGCGCGGGGGCGGCGCCAGGTGTTGGCAGCGGCTGGCCCTGGTGCATGACGACCGGGCGTAACCAGCTGTTGTTAAGGTCCAGATCGCGCTGCTGCTCGATCATCTCGGCGGCGCTGAACGGCTCGGGTGCAGGTTCGAGCAGTGCGGCTTCAAGCTCCGCCTTGGGCAGAAACAGCGGCTCGGGTGGCTTGACCTCGGTGTCGCTGACCTGACAGCTACGCTGTAGGTCGATCAATGCCAGGGCGCGGGCGCCGCCGGTGGGCTCACCACTGACCTGGTCATGCTGCTGCAGCGCCTGGCTGACCGGGTCCACTTCGACAGCACTTTGGTCGGCCATCGCTCGGGCGAAGAAATCCTGCCACAGATGGCTGACGCCACCGAGTGCCTGGGTATTCTGCCGACCGTAGTTGCCGACAGGCGACAGGTAGGTCAAGCCGATGGGAAGAGTGTCTGTCATGGCAGTCGCGGCGGTTCAGCTCTGGCACAATAGCGGATACTGCGTGTATCGGCCGTGGCCGGGGTTTCATTAATTTTTTCGGGTGCAGGATCGGATGGTAGAGCAAGAGCAGGGCACGGGCATCACAGTCGAGGCGTTGGCGCCCGAGTACCAGGCCCAGGCGCAGCAGTGGGCTGTGCAACTGGGTTTGCCGCTGAACGACGACAGCGCCGCCGTGGCGCTGCAGATCGGCGCCGAAGGCCTGCAACTGCAGCAGCTCGGAGCGCAGGCGCCAGGGCCGGTGCGGGTCGACTTCGTTGAAGGTCAAGCCGCGCACCGGCGCCTGTTTGGCGGCGGCAGCGGGCAGATGATCGCCAAGGCGGTCGGCGTGGCTCAGGGTGTGCGCCCGCAGGTACTGGATGCCACTGCCGGCCTGGGCAAGGACGCCTTCGTGCTGGCCAGCCTCGGTTGCCAGATGACCCTGATCGAGCGCCAGCCGCTGGTTGCCGCGTTGCTCGCCGACGGCCTGCAGCGCGCGCGTGACGACCATGAAGTCGGGCCCATCGTCGAGCGCATGCGCTTGCTGGTCGGCAACGCCATCGACACCATGCACGCCTGGCAAGGGGAGCCACCCCAGGTGATCTACCTCGACCCGATGTTCCCCCATCGAGAGAAGACCGCGCTGGTGAAAAAAGAGATGCGTGTGTTCCGCCCGCTGGTGGGCGACGACCTCGATGCTCCGGCGTTATTGGCTGCCGCGCTGGCACTGGCCAGCCATCGCGTAGTGGTCAAGCGCCCGCGCAAGGCGCCGATCATTGACGGGCCCAAGCCCAGCCACAGCCTGGAAGGCAAATCGAGTCGCTACGACATCTACGCGAAAAAAGCCCTCAAGGCCTAAGGCGCGTACGCCCGCACAAACAGCTCGACTACCTCGCACACATGCGCCTCGGCCTCTGCGCCTACCAACGGCGGCGCGCAGCCGAGCAGCAAGCGGTAATCCGGCGCGCCCTTGATCAGGCAGAAGAAGTGTTCGGCCGCTCGCCACGGGCTGTCGACGCGCAACAAGCCACGGTCAGCGGCATTGCGTAGCAGTGCTTCCATTTCGGCAAGAATCCGTTTGGGCCCGGCCTCATAGAAATACCGGCCAAAACTTGGGTCATGGCTGCCTTGGGCCATGATCAGCCGGCTCAGCTTGACCGACTCGTCGCTGCTGATCAGCGCGTGGAAGTTTCGCGCGATGTTCAGCAGCACCTGGTCAATCGGCACACCGTCGGGCAGCTCGAATATCAGCTCCGGCAATTGGCTTTGGCAGGTCGCCATCACCGCCGAGCCGAACAGGGTCTGCTTGTCGGTGAAATGGCTGTAGACCGTCAGTTTTGAAACACCTGCCGCCGTGGCGACCGCATCCATGCTGGTGTTGGCGTAGCCAAGGCTCAGGAATAGCGCTTTGGCAGCTTCAAGGATGGCCTCGCGTTTGGCTAGGTCCTTCGGCCGGCCAGGGCCGATGGGTGCGTCGTTTGGCATCAGGGTCTGCATCTTGGTGAACAGGAAGCCATCTTACCGGTTTCTGCCTGAGGAGCGTGGGCATCGTCGTTTCCCGGCATGCTTCATTGTGGCCGTAGCTGTAGCAGCGCCCGCAGATCAGCTGTAGATCCTGTGCTACTAGTGAGACATCCGTAGCGCAGCGAAGGGGCCGGAGCCATCACTAATGAATCGGCTAAGTCCACCCTCTCATAGCCGCAATCCGGCCCCGCGCAGCCAGATGCCCAGCATCCACATACACTAACCACCACCCAATAATTTCTACCTTTCACCGACTTCCCGCCACCGCACAGCTGATTTAATATACTCGCCAGTATAAATATTAGAAGCGCCTTACACGGACGGTCCCCCATCATGTTGCGTCATGCCTGGTCAATCGCTTTGCCCGCCGCTGCAGCCTTGCTGCTGGCCGCCTGTGGTCAGGAGACCGCGCCGCCCGCCGCGCCGCGTCCGGCCCTGGTGGTGCAGCCGCAGCCGGCCAGCGCCGCCGCCGACAGCTACCCCGGCGAAGTGCGCGCCCGCTTCGAGCCTGAGCTGGCCTTCCGCATTGGCGGCAAAGTCAGCAAGCGCCTGGTGGAAGAGGGCCAGCGGGTCAAGGCCGATCAGCCACTGGCCGAGCTCGACCCACAGGATGTACGCCTGCAATTGCAAGCCAACCGTGCCCAGCTTGCCGCCGCGCAGGCCAACCTGGCGCTGGTGCAGACCGAACGTGAGCGTTATCAGAAATTGCTCGACCGGCAGATGGTCAGCCGCTCGCAGTTCGACAACGCCGAAAACCTCTACCGCGCAGGCCTCGCCCGCCTCAAGCAAGCTCAGGCCGAAGCTGATGTGGCCGGTAACCAGGCCGACTATGCAGTGCTGCGTGCGCCGCAGGCGGGGGTGATTTCCAAGCGTCAGGTCGAGGTCGGCCAGGTCGTCGCAGCAGGGCAGACGGTGTTTACCCTGGCCGCAGATGGCGAACGTGAAGTGGTCATCGGCCTGCCTGAGCAGCAGTTCGCGCGCTTTGCCGTCGGCCAGCCCGTCAGTGTCGAGCTGTGGTCGCAGCCCAATCAGCGTTACCCCGCGCGCATCCGCGAACTGTCCCCGGCAGCCGACCCGCGCTCGCGGACCTTTGCCGCACGCATCGCTTTTGACTCGAGCAAGGCCCCGGCTGAGCTGGGCCAAAGCGCCCGAGTGTTCGTCGCCCATGAAGGCCAGCCGGCATTGGCGCTGCCGTTGTCGGCGGTGACCGCTGAGCAGGGCCAGGCCTACGTGTGGCGAGTTGACAAGGACAAACGCCTGCAGCGCGTTGCGGTGCGCCTGGGTGCCTATGGCGCCGACAGCGTGCCGGTGCTGGACGGGCTGGCGCCGGGCGACTGGATCGTCGCTGCCGGTGGTCATGTATTGCGCGAGGGCCAGCAGGTGCGGCCGGTCGACCGCAGTAATCGTGATGTGGATCTGGCGGCCAAGGAGTAAGTCCCGATGGGTTTCAACCTTTCCGCCTGGGCGCTGCGCAATCGCCAGATCGTACTGTTCCTGATGATCCTGCTGGCCGCGATTGGTGCGATGTCCTACACCAAGCTGGGGCAGAGCGAGGATCCGCCGTTTACCTTCAAGGCCATGGTCATCCGTACCATCTGGCCAGGTGCGAGCGCCGAAGAGGTGTCGCGCCAGGTTACCGAGCGCATCGAAAAGAAGCTGATGGAAACCGGCGAGTACGAAAAGATCGTTTCGTTCTCGCGCCCAGGCGAGTCGCAGGTCACCTTCATGGCGCGCGACTCGTTGCACTCCAAGGACATCCCCGAGCTGTGGTACCAGATCCGCAAGAAGGTCGCGGATATCCGCCATACCTTGCCGCCGGAGATCCAGGGGCCGTTCTTCAATGACGAGTTCGGCACCACCTTCGGCAATATCTATGCGTTGTCTGGCGAAGGCTTTGACTACGCCGTGCTCAAGGATTACGCCGACCGCATCCAGATCCAGCTGCAACGGGTCAAGGATGTGGGCAAGGTCGAGCTGATCGGCCTACAGGATGAAAAGATCTGGATCGAGCTGTCCAATCTCAAGCTGGCTACCCTTGGCGTGCCGCTGGCCGCCGTGCAGCAGGCGCTGCAAGAGCAGAATGCGGTGAGCAGCGCGGGCTTCTTCGAGACCCCGAGCGAGCGCCTGCAACTGCGCGTCAGTGGCCGCTTCGACAGTGTCGAGCAGATCCGCCAATTCCCGATCCGGGTCGGCGAGCGCACCTTCCGTATCGGCGATGTCGCCGAGGTGCACCGTGGCTTCAATGACCCACCGGCGCCGCGCATGCGCTTCATGGGTGAAGACGCCATCGGCCTGGCCGTGGCGATGAAGGATGGCGGCGATATCCTGGTGCTGGGCAAGGCGCTGGAGGTCGAGTTCGCTCGGCTGGCGCACAACCTGCCGGCCGGTATGGAGCTGCGCAAGGTGTCCGACCAGCCGGCGGCGGTCAAGGCCGGGGTCGGCGAGTTCGTGCAAGTGCTGGCCGAAGCGTTGGTGATCGTGCTGCTGGTGAGCTTCTTCTCGCTCGGGCTGCGTACCGGGCTGGTGGTGGCGCTGGCGATTCCGCTGGTGCTGGCGATGACCTTTGCCGCCATGCACTACTTCGGCATCGGCTTGCACAAGATTTCCCTCGGTGCGCTGGTATTGGCCCTGGGTCTGTTGGTCGACGACGCGATCATTGCCGTGGAGATGATGGCGATCAAGATGGAGCAGGGCTACGACCGGCTCAAGGCGGCCAGTTACGCCTGGACCAGCACGGCGTTCCCGATGCTCACCGGCACCCTGATTACCGCGGCGGGCTTTTTGCCAATCGCCACCGCGGCCTCCAGTACCGGCGAATACACTCGCTCGATTTTCCAGGTGGTGACCATCGCCCTGCTGACCTCCTGGGTAGCGGCGGTGCTGTTCGTGCCGTACCTGGGCGAGCGTTTGCTGCCGGATCTGGCCAAGCTGCATGCCGCTCGCGGCCACACTGACCCCTATGCGACGCCGTTTTACCAACGTGTGCGGCGAGTGGTGGAATGGTGCGTGCGCCGGCGCAAGACGGTGATCCTGCTGACCATCGCCGCGTTCGTCGGCAGCATCCTGCTGTTCCGTTTCGTGCCGCAGCAGTTTTTCCCAGCCTCGGGTCGGCCGGAGCTGATGATTGACCTCAAGCTGGCCGAAGGCGCCTCGCTGAGTAATTCCGCCGAACAGGTCAAGCGCCTCGAAGGCCTGCTCAATAACCAGGACGGCATCGACAACTATGTGGCCTACATCGGCACTGGCTCGCCGCGCTTCTACCTGCCGCTGGACCAGCAGTTGCCGGCGGCCAGTTTTGCCCAGTTCGTGGTGCTGGCCAAATCCCTGGAAGATCGCGAGGCGCTGCGTAGCTGGTTGATCGCGACCCTGAATGAGCAGTTCCCGCAATTGCGCTCCCGCGTCACGCGCCTGGAAAACGGCCCGCCGGTAGGTTACCCGGTGCAGTTCCGGGTCACCGGCGAGCACATCGAGAAGGTCCGCGCGCTGGCCCGGGAAGTGGCGAGCAAAGTGCTGGAGAACCCGCACGTAGTCAACGTGCACCTGGACTGGGAAGAGCCGAGCAAGGCGGTGTTCCTGCAAATCGACCAGGAGCGTGCGCGCGCGCTGGGGGTGAGTACTGCCCAGCTGGCGAGCTTCCTGCGCAGCTCGTTGACCGGCAGCTCGGTCAGCCAGTTCCGCGAAGACAACGAGCTGATCGAGATTCTGGTGCGCGGCACGGCCGAGGCGCGTGGCGACCTGGGTAACCTGGCAAGCCTCGCAGTGCCGACCGATAACGGCCAGAGCGTGGCGCTGTCGCAGGTGGCGACTCTTGAGTACGGCTTCGAGGAAGGCATTATCTGGCATCGCAATCGCTTGCCAACGGTGACCGTGCGCGCCGATATCTATGACAAGCAGCAGCCGGCGACGCTGGTCAAGCAGATCGAGCCATCGTTGCAGCAGGTGCGTGCCAGCTTGCCGGACGGCTATCTGCTTGAGGTCGGCGGCACTGTCGAGGACTCCGAGCGCGGGCAGAAGTCGGTCAATGCCGGCATGCCGCTGTTCATCGTGGTGGTGTTGAGCCTGTTGATGATCCAGCTGCGCAGCTTCTCGCGCACGGTGATGGTGTTCCTCACCGCACCGCTGGGGTTGATCGGGGTGACCCTGTTCCTGCTGATCTTCCGCCAGCCGTTCGGCTTCGTGGCCATGCTCGGCACCATTGCCCTGGCCGGGATGATCATGCGCAATTCGGTGATCCTGATCGATCAGATCGAGCAGGACATCGCCGCGGGCATGCAGCGCTGGCAAGCCATCATCGAAGCCACGGTGCGGCGCTTCCGGCCAATCGTGCTGACTGCACTGGCCGCCGTGCTGGCGATGATTCCGCTGTCACGCAGCGTGTTCTACGGGCCGATGGCGGTGGCGATCATGGGCGGCCTGATCGTCGCCACGGTGCTGACGCTGCTGTTCCTGCCGGCGCTGTATGCGGCATGGTTCAAGGTCAGGAAGGAAGCGTAAGAGGCGCTGGGCGGACCTGCTGCCAATCTGCAGCAGGCGCGCCAGCGAAGGGCCTCAGAGGGCGCCGAAGACTTTCTTGGCCAGGCTGGTAGCGGCCTGCGCCGGGTTCTGGCGAATGCTCTGCTCTTGCTTGGCAATCATTTCGAACAGGCCATCGAGGGCCTTCTCGGTGACGTAGCTTTCGACGTTGGCGCTCTTGCTGCTGCCAAGGCCCAGGGCCGAGGCTTGACCGGCGAAGCTGTTGTACTGCTGGACGACGCCGACCTTGTCGGTGGCGGCCTTGACGATCGGCAGGAACTTGGCGCGGATCTGCTCGCGGCTGCTCTTGTTCAGGTACTGCGTCGCGGAGTCTTCACCGCCGCTGAGGATGCCCTTGGCATCGGTCACGGTCATCTTCTTCACCGCATCGACGAGGATCGCCTGGGCCTGCGGCACGGCGGCTTCGGCGGCCTTGTTCATGCTGTCTTCCAGCGCTTGCACCTGGTCGCCCTTGCCAAACATCTTCATCGCCTTGGCGGCTTTGCCGAGGTTGCCTGGCAGCTCGATGCGCACGTCGGGATTGTTACTGAAGCCACCGGGGGTGCCGAGTTGCTTGATCGCCACTTGGGCGCCTTGGGTGAGGGCGTCTTTCAGGCCGCCGGTAGCGTCCTGCTGGCTGAGGTCGCCGAGCGACAGCGCCAGCGCACTGGCGGACAACAGCAGGCCAGCGCAGAGGCCGCCGAAGCGCAGGGAGGAGCGAATCATGGATTATTCCTTATGACAGTGAATAGGTGCAGGGCTCAGCGAGCCGGGTCGACTTTGATCCGCAGCGGCTGCTGGTCGCTGCCGTCGAGCGCGACGCTGTGCTGTTCGGTGCTGATGAACAATAGTTGGCCTTGATACTCGATGCGGGCACTGACTGCGTAGCGGTGTCCCGGTTTGACCTGAGCAGGGTCATAGCTCAGGTGGAACGGCAGCGGCACGTTGCCTTGGATCGGGCCGGCCTGGCTGGCCAGGGTCACGGCTGGGGCATCCATCAGCGATACATCCTGCAAGCTGACGCTGAGGGTAGCGGCTGGCGGCAGGGCAATGCGCTGCAGGTAGAACACTTCGCCATCAAGGCTGGCCTGTGGTGCCGGGCTGTTGCTGGAGCAGGCTGCAAGCAGAGAGGCGCAGCACAGCATAAAGAGCTTTTTCATGGATTCTCCGTAGTCCTGGGGTCGGCTTGTGACCAACCCCGGGGACTGTAGCGGATTTTCCTGCCAAGGTCGCGGCAGTCGCGGCCGAGGGTTTGCACTCAGGTGGGGATTTGCTCCACACCTTCTATTTCGCGGTGCAGCGCCACCTGGCGAATCGACAGGCGCAGCTCGGCCGACAGCACGCGCTTGGCCACACCTTCGGCCAGCTCGCCGAGCTTGTCGTGATGGCTGAGCTTGCCGTTGCCGGCGGGCCGCAGCACGCCTTGCTGGAGCAAGGTCTGGATGAAGTGGCGGAACAGGCTCTTGTCGAAGAACTCCGGTGCATTCAGGCCATGCAGGATCGACAGCCGTTGGGCCATCATCACGCAGAGGTCTTCCAGTTCCTCGGCGGTCAGGGTCTGCTGGCCGTTGTTGACCAACAGTGAGGTCGCCATGTAATAGCGCTGCAGGGCCTGGGTGATGGTCCGCGAGAGCAGCGTCAGCAATACGAACGCACGCGAACTCGGTGCCGGGCGCAGGTAGACGCCGTTTTCCACCCGCAGCAGGCCTTGGGCAACCAGCGCGTCGAGCCAGTGATCGATGGTTTCGTCGAGTTGCTCGGGCGTCCAGCGCAGGAACAGCTCGGCTTGCAGGTACGGATACAGCGCCTTGACGTACTGGCCGATCAGCTCGCGGCTGATCCGTGAGCTGCTCTGGAAGAAGCTCGCCAGCAGCGCCGGCAGGGCAAAGATGTGCAGTACGTTGTTGCGGTAATAGGTCATCAGCACCGCGTTGGCTTCATCCAGATAGAGGATGCGGCCCATGGCATCGTTCTGCTCGGACAGCAGGTTCATGCCTTTGACGTGGCTGATCAAGGCCATGCCATCGCCCTCAGGCAGGGTGGTATGCGCCGAATAGGGCACTTCACGCAGCAAGCTCAGGTATAGGTCGAGCACCCGCACCAGGGCGCTTTCGTCGAGCGCGTGACGGCTGGTCGAGAGCAATGCCAGTGCGACCAGGTTGACCGGATTGACCGCCGCGGCTTCGTTGAGGTGGCGGGCCACGGTTTCGCCCAAGCGGTGGGTGGTGTCGTTCAACCAGGCCGGACGAAACTGCTCGCCGTGATCCTCTTCGCGCCAGCCTGGGCGCTGCTCATCGAGGAAGCTGGCCAGGCGGATCGGCTCGCCGAAGTTGACCGACACCTGGCCGTAGCGCTGCTTGAGCGCGCCGATGACCTTGAAGATGTCGAAGATGGATTCTTTTTTCTTGCTCGCCCCACGCAGCTCGCCCAGGTAGGTGCGGCCTTCGAGCACCCGCTCATAGCCGATGTACACCGGCACGAACACGATCGGTGTGCGCGACGAGCGCAGGAAACTGCGCAGGGTAATCGCCAGCATGCCGGTGCGTGGCTGCAGCATGCGCCCGGTGCGCGAGCGGCCGCCTTCGACGAAGTATTCGACCGGGAAGCCCTTGGTGAACAGCGTGTGCAAGTATTCGTTGAACACCGCGGTGTACAGCGGGTTGCCCTTGAACGTACGGCGCATGAAGAACGCCCCGCCACGGCGCAGCAGGCTGCCGATGACCGGCATGTTGAGGTTGATGCCCGCGGCTACGTGCGGTGGCGTCAGGCCGTTGCGAAACAGCAGGTAGGACAGCAGCAGGTAGTCGATGTGGCTGCGGTGGCAGGGCACATAGATCACCTCGTGACCGGGAGCGATGCCTTGCACCTGCTCGATGTTGTTGACCTTGATGCCGTCGTAGATCTTGTTCCAGAACCAGCTCAGCACCACTTCAAGAAAGCGGATCGCGGTGTAGGTGTAGTCCGAGGCAATTTCGTTGCCGTAGCGCAGCGCTCGCGCCTCGGCTTTCGCCAGCGGAATCTGCTCGCGTTCTGCCTCCTCGGCGATGGCCTGACGCACCTGCTGGTCGTGGATCAGGCCTTTGACCAGGTTGCGCCGGTGCGAAATGTCCGGGCCGATGACCGCGCTCTTGAGGTTGCGAAAGTGCACGCGCATCAGGCGCTGGGCCATACGCACGGTACGCGCATGGCCCTTGTTGTGCTCGACCAGCTCGCGCAGGTGGATCGGCGCCGAGAACTGCACGCGGGTCTTGCGCCCGAGCATGATGATGGTGAGCAAGCGACGCAGGCGTCCGGTTACCGCCCAGCTGTCGGCAAACAGCAGCTTCCATGGGCTCGATTCACTGGCCGGGGTCTGCCCCCAGAACACGCTGACCGGGATGATCTGTGCGTCTTCTTCGGCATGCTGGCTGACTGCTTCGACCAGCCGCTCCAGGGTCGGCGGCGCGCCGCGTTTGTCGTGGCGGCCGAGCCAGTCCGGCTCCGGGGTCAGATAGAAAAACGCCGCAGGCTCGTGCAGCGGGCCAACCACAACGGGCAACACTGGCCGCGGCAGCCCCGCTTTGGTGCACTCGCGGTCGAGCACCGCCAGGTCGGTCAGCGACGGCGAGGGCAGGGCATAGAACACCGGGCGGCTGCGGTCGAGCTTTAGGGTCAGCGATGACTGATTGATGGTCTCGGAGCGTACCCACAGGTAAAGCACGCGGCGCAGGGCGCCGAAGATCAAGCGGCGCAGGGGGGAACGGGTCATGTGATGTGTGGGCCCTGGGAAGAATTTCGGATCGATTTGCAGTCAGTGAGTCTGCCGTATCTGCGCAAGTTCAGCAAAAAACTGCATTGAACAGGCCTGTCATGAATTTTCTTTGTTCTCTGTCATATACTCGGTCCGCCCCTTGCAGGATATTTCAGCAAGCGGCGTCGGCACGGGGAAACCCAGTGCCTGCAAGGCGATCTTCACAATAAAAAAACTGGAGTAGTTCAGATGTCGTCTCGTGAGACTGGGAATGTAAAGTGGTTCAACGATGCCAAGGGTTATGGCTTCATTCAGCGCGAAGATGGGGCCGATGTATTCGTCCACTATCGGGCGATTCGTGGTGAAGGGCATCGCTCGCTGGTTGAAGGGCAGCAGGTTGAATACAACCTCACCCAAGGCCAGAAAGGTCTCCAGGCCGAGGATGTAGTGGGCCTGTAAGCGCTGGTTGGCAAGCCTCAAGCTGCAAGTTGTCCGTGGAACTTGCAGCCTGATGCGATTGCTCGTGTTACATCCCTCTCGCAGTATTACTGCGTGCGCCAGGTGATTTCCTCTTCACCGTCGGCGCTGATGCGGACCCAACGGTCGGCATCCTCTTCCCCGTGTTCTTCGCTCCAGCTGCCCGGTGCACAACGCACTTCGACGTTGAGTGCGGCAAAGGCTGCGCGTGCGCAGGCAATGTCGTCTTCCCACGGGGTCTGGTCGCTTTCCAGGTAGAGGCTGTTCCATTTCCCTACAGCCTTCGGTAACCAGGTCACCGGGATGTTACCGGCCTGGCATTTCCAGGTCAGGCCTTTCTGGGTCCATTCGGTGCACGGGCCCAAGGCCTCGACCAACCACTGGGCAATCTGCTTGTGGTCGACGTCGGTGTCCTTCAGGTAAATCTCGATATCAGGTTGACGCATAAAGGGCTCCGGTGTGCTCAGGATTGGCGCAGGAAATAGTCATAACGCATGGAAACGGTTACCTCGAACGGCGCGGCCTGGTCGATCACCAGCGCGCGCTTTTCAGCGCTTGCTCGCCAGCCGTGCGGGGTCATCGCCAGCAGGTCGGCGCGAGCCTTGGGTGCGGCCAGGCTGAGGCGAAACTCGAGGGTTTCGCTGTGAGCATGGACCATTCCCGCTGGCACCAGTGCCAGGTGCTTGTCGTCAGCATACGGACGCACTTCATCGTAAAGCACCTCGCGCAGCTCCATCAGGTGACCGCTGGTCGGGCCGACCCGCATCAGGCCGCCGCCGGGGCTGAGCAGGCGCAAGGCCTCCTGCCAGTCGAGCGGGCTGAAAACGCTGGCGATGAACTGGCAGCTGGCATCGGCCAGGGGCACGCGGGCCATGCTGGCGACCATCCAGGTCACCTGCGGCGCGCGCTTGCAGGCGCGTTTAACCGCTTCACGGGAAATATCCAGGGCGTAACCCTGGGCCGCCGGCAGGGCATTGGCGAGCTGCGCGGTGTAATAGCCTTCGCCGCAGCCGATATCCAGCCAGGCGCCGGGCTGGCGCTCGGCAGCCAGCTGCGCCAGGCGCTCGGCGACCGGGGCATAGTGGCCACCGTCGAGAAAGTCACGGCGGGCCTCGACCATCGCCTGATTGTCACCTGGATCACGGCTGTTCTTGTGCTGCACCGGCAACAGGTTCAGATAACCCTGGCGAGCACGGTCGAAGCGATGGCCGGCGCTGCATGCGACACCGTTGTCCAGCGCTGCCAAGGCCGCCTGGCAAAGAGGGCAGATGAGCATCAGGCGAGCAACCGCACCAGGGTCTGGTAGTAGATCTCGGTCAGCAGGTCGAGATCGCTGGCCAGGATGCGCTCGTCGACCTGGTGGATAGTGGCGTTGACCGGGCCGAGCTCGACCACCTGAGTACCCATGGTGGCGATGAAGCGGCCGTCGGAGGTGCCGCCGCTGGTCGATGGCTGGGTATCGCGGTCGGTGACGGCCTTGATGCTGGCCGCTACCGCGTCGAGCAGTTCACCTGGCTCGGTGAGGAACGGCAGGCCCGACAGCGCCCAATCGATCGACCAGTCCAGCTGATGCTTGTCGAGAGTCGCCGCCACCCGCGCCTGCAGGCCCTCGACGGTCGACTCGGTAGAGAAGCGGAAGTTGAACAGCGCAGTCAGGTCGCCAGGCACGACGTTGGTCGCGCCGGTACCGGAATTGAGGTTGGAGATCTGGAAGCTGGTCGGCGGGAAGAACGCATTGCCTTCGTCCCAATGCTCTGCTGCCAGTTCGGCCAGCGCTGGCGCGGCCAGGTGGATCGGGTTGCGCGCCAGGTGCGGATAGGCAACGTGGCCCTGCTTGCCGCGTACGGTCAGCTTGGCACCGAGCGAACCGCGGCGGCCGTTCTTGACCACGTCACCGAGCAAATTGGTGCTCGATGGCTCGCCGACGATGCACCAGTCGAGGCGCTCGTTGCGTGCGACCAGGCGCTCGACGACGGCTTTGGTGCCGTGATGGGCGGGGCCTTCTTCGTCGCTGGTGATGAGGAAGGCGACCTTGCCGCGGTGGTTGGGGTAGTCGTGCACAAAGCGCTCGCTGGCCACCACCATCGATGCCAGGCTGCCCTTCATGTCGGCAGCGCCGCGGCCGCAGAGCATGCCGTCGGCATCGATCAGTGCCTGGAACGGCTCATGTTGCCACTGCTGCACCGGGCCGGTCGGGACCACGTCGGTGTGGCCGGCAAAGCACAACACCGGGCCGTCCTTACTGCCATGGGTGGCCCAGAAGTTGTCGACGTCTTCGATGCGCATCGGTTCAAGCTGGAAGCCGACAGCGCCCAGGCGGTTCATCATCTGGGTCTGGCAGTCGGCATCGACCGGGGTCACCGAGGGACGACGGATCAGGTCGCAGGCCAGTTGAAGGGTAGGCGAGAGCTCGGCGGGGGCCGTCATGGGGAACTCCGGGGGCAAGGCAAGGACGAAAAAACAGGCGCGTTATCTTATATCAAATGCGCCCGCCGGGCACCTTCAGGGTGCCAGCGGGTGGCCTTTATGGTCAGGCAGTCGAGGCTTGTGCTGCATCGCTTGCCGGTTTGGGCAGCGACGACAGGAAGGCCATGATCAGCGCGGCCAGGTACGGCAGCGATTGCACCAGCAGCATGGCTACCCAGAAGCGCATGTCCGAACTCGGCAAGCCCTGCACCAGGTAGATGCCACCGGCAGCGCCCCACAGCAAGAGCATGATGAACAGCTCTTCGCGCGCTTCGGAAATCGCCACCAGCAAACCATGGCTGTCGGCGTTCTTCGGCGTGCGGAAGAACGGCATGCTGCTGGTGAAGAAACCGTACAGCACGGCCTTGGCAATCGTATGCGACAGCGCCAGCCCGGCCAGGGCGGCAGCGAAGGCGTCCTTGAGGTTGACGCCGACCGCACGACGGTAGAGGAACAGGATCTTGCCGACCTTGAAGAAGAACAGCGCCAACGGCGGGATGGCAAAGATCATCAGCGGTGGATCGACCCGGTGCGGGACGATGATCATCGCCGCCGACCACAGCAGCGCACCGACGGTGAAGAAGATGTTCATGCCATCGGCGACCCACGGCAACCAGCCGGCGAGGAAGTGATAGCGCTGGCCGCGGGTCAGTTCACTGCCCTTGCCCTGCAGCAGGGCGCGGGCGTGGTGCTTGATGATCTGGATCGCGCCGTAGGCCCAGCGGAAGCGCTGCTTCTTGAAGTCGATGAAGGTGTCGGGCATCAGGCCCTTGCCGTAGCTGTTGTGCGCGTAGGCGGCAGACAAGCCTTTTTCGAACACGCGCAAGCCCAGCTCGGCGTCTTCGCAGATGCACCAGTCGGCCCAGCCGAGTTCTTCCAGCACCGAGCGCCGGGTCATGGTCATGGTGCCGTGCTGGATGATCGCGTCACGGTCGTTGCGGGTGACCATGCCGATGTGGAAGAAGCCTTTGTATTCGCTGTAGCAGAGCTTCTTGAAGGCGCTTTCGTGCTGGTCGCGGTAGTCCTGCGGCGACTGCACCACAGCGATCTTCGGGTCGGCGAAGTGCGGCACCATGTGCTTGAGCCAGTTGCGGTCGACGCAGTAGTCCGAGTCGATCACGGCGATCACTTCGGCGTCCTTTGCCGTGTGCGGCAACAGGTAGTTGAGTGCGCCACCCTTGAAGCCGGCCAGCGGCGCAACGTGGAAGAACTTGAAGCGCTCACCGAGCAGTTCGCAGTGGGCCTTGAGCGGCTCCCACACGGCCGGGTCCTTGGTGTTGTTGTCGATCACCAGCACTTCATAGTCGGGGTAGTCGAGCGCGGCGAGGGCGTCGAGGGTCTGTTTGACCATCTCCGGTGGCTCGTTGTAGCAGGGCACGTGCACCGACACTTTCGGCCGGTAGGCGCTGTCGCCCTGCACCGGCAGGAATTCGCGACGGCGCTTGGCCGTCCACACCGTTTCGGCTAGTTCATGGGCTTCGGTCATCAACACGATGAACACACCAATCGCTCCCAGCGCCAGCAGGAAACCGACGATCAGGCTGAACCAGGTGCTGTATTGCTGGCTATAGTCGTAGGCGATCCACACCAGCACCGAGCCACAGAGGAAGGTAATGAAGGTGAGGAAGGTGCGCCCGCGTTGGCGTAGCGCCGAGCCATCGATCAGCAGGATGGTCAGGGCAAGCATCGCCAGCACCACCGAAGCGACCGCAAGGGCGCGCCACTGCGGAATCGCCACCACCGGCCCTTCGAAGTTGAATTTCTGTTGGCGCTCGGCGTTGAACACGCCCCAGTAGGCGCCCACTGAACCTTCGTCGCTGGCCTTCCACGGTTGGTCGTAGGCCTCGATGACGAAGTAGTTGTAGCCGCGTCGGTTCAGCGTATTGACCAGCGTGCGCAGGTAGATGGCCTGGTCGGCCTGGGTGGCATCGGCGCCGCCGCGCATGCGGCCGTTGCTCGGCCAGCCAACCTCCGACAGCAGCAGCGGTTTGCGCGGGAACTGCTGCTTGAGCTCACGGGCGCGATCAAGCACGAACTCGACCGAATCCTGCATCGGCACAAACTCCCAGTACGGCAAGATGTGCGCGGCGATCAGGTCGACGTGGGGTGCAAGCTCCGGGTTTTCTTTCCAGATATGCCACTGTTCACTGGTGGTCACCGGCACCTTGACCGCCGCGCGGACCCGATCCAGGTACTGGATCAGCGCCTCGGGGGTGACCTCCTTGCGGAACAACGCCTCGTTGCCAACCACCACCCGCACCACGCTGCGCGAGCTGTTGGCCAGCTCGATGGCCTTGCTGATCTCGCGCTCGTTGCGCTCAAGGTCCGGGCTGATCCAGATACCCAGGGTGACGCGCAGGCCGAATTCCTCAGCCAGCCGCGGGACTTCGGCCTGGGTGCCTTCGACGGTATAGATACGGATACTGTCGGTCAGTTTGCTCAACTGCTCGAGGTCCTGGCGCATCTCCTCCTCGCTCGGATACTGGCCCTTTTGCGGGCTTTCACCCAGGCGAAACGGCGAGTAGGAGAAGCCGGAAATCTGCTCCGGCCAGGCCGGCGCGGACACCGGGCGGTTGATCAGCGCCCAGAACCCGGTGAACAGCGCGGCGATGACCAGCACCACTACCAGGTTGAGGCCGAATTTGCGTGATGACATAAGCGATTGTAGGTTCCGAAGAGGGGAGTGGGCGGGTGCCAGCTGGGGCTGCGTTCTACGCTTGGACAAGAAAGCAGCAGTGCCATTCGGCGCAGACGGTGAAGCTCTGCTCCCACTCAGTTGTCGTCCAAGTCTGACTCTCTGATCGGATATTAAAGCAGGATTGGTAGGTTTTTTACCAACTAACAGCGCCGTGCGGCCCGGCAACCCGCCAGCTGGCATATAATGCGCGCCGGTTTTTTGCGGATAGCGAGCATGAGCACAGAAGATCCACGCTTCGCCGGCGTTGCCCGTTTGTACGGCGACCAAGGCCTGCAACGCCTGCACGACGCCCATGTGGCGGTGGTCGGCATCGGCGGGGTCGGCTCATGGGTGGCCGAGGCGCTGGCGCGCAGCGGTGTTGGCGAAATCAGCCTGTTTGACCTTGATGATGTCTGCGTGAGCAACACCAACCGCCAGGCGCATGCGCTGGAAGGCCAGGTAGGGCGGGCTAAAGTCGAGGTCATGGCCGAGCGTCTGCTGGCAATCAACCCGGCCTGCACAGTCCATGCAGTGGCAGACTTCGTCACCCGTGACAGCATGGCCGAGCACATCACCGAGCAGATGGACTGCGTCATCGATTGCATCGACAGCGTGATGGCCAAGGCGGCGTTGATTGCCTGGTGCCGGCGGCGCAAGATCGCCGTGGTCACCACCGGTGGCGCCGGCGGCCAGATCGACCCCACGCAGATCCAGATCGGCGACCTGAACAAGACCTTCAACGACCCGTTGGCCTCACGCGTGCGCTCGACCCTGCGCCGCGACTACAACTTCTCGCGCAACACCTCGCGCAATTACGGCGTGCCGTGCGTGTTCTCCAGCGAGCAGCTGCGTTATCCCAAGGGTGACGGCAGCGTTTGCCTGCAAAAGAGCTTTGTCGGTGAGGGCGTGCGCCTGGATTGCTCCGGCGGCTTTGGCGCGGTGATGATGGTCACCGCCACGTTCGGCATGGTGGCGGCGAGCAAAGCCATCGAAAAACTGGTGGCCGGTGCGCGCCGGCCGTCGGAACGGGTGGTCGCGCCGGCGGCTGATCTGTAAGCAGCGGTCAGCGCTTCAGGCTTCGCTGGCGAGCTGCGCCATACGCTGCAGTACCGCATGCAGGCCGTTGCTGCGCGACGGCGACAATTGGCGTTCAAGCCCCAGCTCGCTGAACCAGCCGCGCAGGTCGAGCTGGGCCAGCTCGGCGCTGGCCAGCCCTTGTACCCGCGCCAGCAACAGCGCCAGCAAACCGCGTAACAGACGCGCATCGCTGGTGGCCTTGAAACGCCATTGGCCATCATCGACTCCGGCCACCAACCAGACCAGGCTTTCACAGCCGTGGACACGGTTGCTTTCGGTTTTCTCGGTGTCATCCAGTGGCGCCAGGCGCTCGCCCCACTGCATCAGCAAGCGTGCGCGCTGCTCCCAGCCACGGGCTTCGGTGAAGCACGCCAATGCCTCGCGAGCTTGTTCGGGCAGGCTCATCGCAGCAGCTCCAGGCCTTGATCCAGCGCTTCGAAAAGGCGCGCCAGATCGTCACTGTCGTTATACAGCCCCAGCGACACGCGGATCGCGCCCTCAAGGCCGAGACCTTTGAGCAGGGGCATTGCACAGTGATGACCGGCGCGCACGGCGATGCCTTGCTCGGTCAGTACATAGGCGATGTCGGCGTTGTGTACGCCGTCGACGACAAAGCTGACCAGCGCGGTCTGTGGTGCGCCCAGTACGCGAACGCCCTCGCGATCAGCCAGACCGCGCAGCAGGTGCTGGTGCAGGCTTGCTTCGTGGCGCTCGACCGCGTTGGCATCAAGGCTGGCCAGATAGTCCAGCGTGGCGCCCAGGCCAATCACGCCGGCAATCGGTGGCGTGCCGGCTTCGAAGCCGAGCGGCGCAGGACGAAAACTGGCGCTGTGGTAATCCGCCAGTTGGACCATCTCGCCGCCAAACTGCCAATGGCGCAACTGCTGCAGCGCGCGATGGCGGCCGTAGAGCACGCCGACGCCTTCCGGGCCGTACAGTTTGTGGCTGGAGAACACGTAGAAGTCGCAGCCCAGTTGTTGCACGTCGTGGCGTCCATGCACCACGCCCTGAGCGCCATCGACAACGGTCAACGCGCCTTGGGCGCGGGCATGGGCGAGCAGGGCTGGCAGCGGTTGCCAGGTGCCGAGCACATTCGACAGCTGGCTGACCGCCAGCAAGCGTGTACGTGGGCCGATCAGCTGCAGTGCCTGGTCAAGATCAATCTGGCCTTGCGAGTTCACCGGCAATATCACCAGGCGCAGATTGCGCCGCTGCGCCAGTTGCTGCCAGGGCAACAGGTTGGCGTGGTGCTCCAGCGCACTGATGGCGATCTCGTCGCCGGCATTGAAGCCGTGCTCAAGGCCATAGGCGAGCAGGTTCAGCGCTGAGGTCGCGCCGTGGGTGAAGATGATCTGTTGCGCATCAGCGGCATTCAGCCAGGCAGCCACTTTGTCGCGGCTGGCCTCGAACGCTTGAGTGGCCAGTGCTCCCGGCAGGTGTTGCGCGCGGTGCACATTGGCGGCGCCATGGCTGTAGTAATGGCTCAGTGCATCCAGCAGGGCCTGTGGCTTCTGGGTAGTGGCGGCGCTGTCCAGGTAGGTCTGGTGCTGGCGTTGCAACGCGGCGATCGCGGGGAAGTCGGCGCGCCAGGGGGAGGGCTGAAACATGTTTGCGGGACCTGCAATGAAAATCGGGCCTGGCTTTACGCCAGACCCGATCTTATCACTTCGAACCTGATGGTTCTCAGTTGTGCGCGTGCAGCGCCTCGTTCAGCTCGATTGCCGACTTGTGCGTCTTGCACTCGACTGCGCCGTTGAGCGAGTTGCGACGGAACAGCAGGTCGGTCTGGCCGGCCAGATCACGGGCCTTGACCACCTTGACCAGTTCGTTGTTCTCGTCGAGCAGGTTCACCTTGGTGCCGGCCGTGATGTACAGGCCAGCTTCAACGGTGTTGCGGTCGCCCAGCGGGATACCGATACCGGCGTTGGCGCCGATCAGGCAGCCTTCGCCGACCTTGATGACGATGTTGCCGCCACCGGACAAGGTGCCCATGGTCGAACAACCGCCGCCCAGGTCCGAACCCTTGCCGACGAAGACGCCCGCCGAGACGCGGCCTTCGATCATGCCTGGGCCTTCGGTGCCGGCGTTAAAGTTGACGAAGCCTTCGTGCATGATGGTGGTGCTTTCGCCAACATAGGCGCCCAGACGCACGCGCGCCGCATCGGCGATACGCACGCCGGCCGGGACCACGTAGTCGGTCATTTTCGGGAACTTGTCGACCGAGAAGACTTCCAGCAGCTCGCCCTTCAGACGTGCTTCCAGTTGCAGTTCGGCAAGCTCAGCCAGGTCGACCGCGCCACGGTTGGTCCAGGCTACGTTCGGTAGCAGCGGGAAAATGCCGGCCAGGCTCAGGCCGTGCGGCTTGACCAGGCGGTGCGAGAGCAGGTGCAGCTTGAGGTAGGCCTCAGGCGTCGAGGTCAGTGCGCTGTCTTCGGCCAGCAGGGTGGCGACCAGCGGCTTGTGGCTTTCTGCCAGGCGGGTCAGCAGCGCGTACTGGGTAGCGTCGACCGACTTGACCGCATCGGCCAGCTGGCCGGCCTGGGCATTGCTGAACGCGATGGCCTGGTTGCCGCCTTCATAGCCCAGCACCGGGGCGATGGCAGCGATCAGTTCGGCGCTCGGGTTGAGCAGTGGTTGTGCGTAGAACACTTCCAGCCAAGTGCCCTGACGGTTTTGGGTGCCGACACCGAAGGCCAGGCTGAACAGAGTAGTGGACATGCGATTACCTCTTGCGAATAGGGGGGTGGCAGCGCTGTTGGGCTCAGCCCAGCGCAGCGGCGTACAGATCCGGCTTGAAGCCGACCAGAGTGCGTTCGCCAAGGTCGAGCACCGGGCGCTTGATCATCGACGGCTGGGCCAGCATCAATTCGACGGCCTTGGCCTGGTCAATGTCGGCTTTGCTGGCATCGTCGAGTTTGCGGAACGTGGTGCCGGCGCGGTTGAGCACAACCTGCCAGCCGTGCTCGTTGCACCAGCGAATCAGGCTGTCACGGTCGATGCCTTGGCTTTTATAGTCGTGAAAGGCGTAGTCGATGGCGTGTTCTTCAAGCCAGCTACGCGCCTTTTTCATGGTGTCGCAGGCCTTGATGCCGTAGAGAGTGTAAGCCATTGAATTCAAAGGGTCCGGCGGGTTCACCCAAAACCTCCCCAATATCTCCCGTTGTTTAGTCGGCGGATTATGCGACATCGCTGGGGCTGGCGCCACGGCTGGCTGCCGAATGCCCGCGGTTAAGCGCGTTGAGTAGCACGCTGTTACACATTCTGCGGCAGCCTGCGACTATCGTGCAGCGGCAGATACCCTTAACTCCCCGCTAACATATTGTTTCAATTGCGGTCCTAGCGCTGTGAGCGCTTCTCCAATTTGACAGGATTTTTACCGATGCAGTCAGCCTATACCGTCCTCATCCTGCTGACGCTGGTAAGCGTATCCAAGCTGGTCGGGCGCTTGATCCCGCTGCCGTTGCCGTTGGTACAGATCGCGGCAGGCGCACTATTGGCGTGGCCCAGCCTTGGCTTGCATGTGGCATTGGAGCCGGAGCTGTTCCTGTTTCTGTTCCTGCCACCGCTGCTGTTCGCCGATGGCTGGCGTATCCCCAAGCGGGAGCTGTGGCGCATGCGCGGCCCGGTCATCGCCCTGGCCGTTGGGCTGGTGCTGTTTACCGTGGTCGGCGCGGGTTACTTCATTCATTGGCTGCTGCCGAGCATTCCGCTGCCGGTGGCGTTTGCCCTGGCCGCCGTGCTGTCGCCGACCGATGCAGTGGCCGTCTCGGCCATTGCCCAGGACCGACTGCCGACGCCGTTGATGCACATGCTTCAGGGCGAAGCCTTGCTCAATGATGCCTCGGGCCTGGTGACCTTCAAGTTCGCCCTGGCTGCGGCGATTACCGGGGTGTTTTCGCTCACCGACGCGAGCTTGTCGTTCGTACTGGTGGCCTTGGGAGGGCTGGCCGTCGGCGTGGCGTTGAGCTGGCTGGTCGGGCGGCTACGCGCGTGGATGATCACCCGCGGCTGGGATGATCCGGCCACCCATGTGGTGTTCATGCTGTTGCTGCCGTTCGCGGCCTATGTGCTGGCCGAGCGTCTTGGTGTGTCGGGCATCCTTTCGGCGGTAGCCGCAGGCATGATGCAGAGCTGGCTGGATCTGCTGCCGCGCCAGACCAGCACCCGGCTACTCAATCGCAGCGTCTGGTCGTTGCTTGAGTTCGCCTTCAACGGTTTGATTTTCTTGCTGCTGGGCCTGCAGTTGCCGGACATCATCAAGGCAGTGGTCAGCCACGAAACCTCGCTGTGGCCGGCGCTCGCCTACCGCTGCCTGGAGGTGCTGGCGATCTTTGCGGCGCTGATCGTGCTCCGGTTCATCTGGGTGCAGAGCATCTGGCGGGCGATTGGCGTGGTACGCCGCTGGCGCGGCAAGCCTGAACTGGTGTTGGTGCCGACCGCACGTTCCTGCTGGCTGTTGACCCTGGGCGGCGTGCGCGGGGCGGTGACCTTGGCGGGCGTGATGTCGGTGCCGTTGTTGATCAGTGCCGGGGAGGCGTTCCCGCAACGCGACTTGCTGATCTTTATTGCCGCCGGGGTGATTCTGTTGTCGTTGATCAGTGCATGCATTGCCTTGCCGCTGCTCTTGCGCGGCATTACCCAGAGCCCGGACGAGCGCTTGCAGCAGGAAGTGCGGGAGGCGTGGCGGCTGACCGCAGAGGCAGCGATCCATGCCCTCGAAGCCGAGGAAGTGGTCGATGCCAACGCTGCTCAGGATGCGGCTCAGGCAACCTTGGCGGTCGAGCTCAAGGCGCGGCTGATGGCCGAGTATCGCGATGAACTGGCCAGCTACAACGACAGCGCCGAAGCCCGTGAGCTGGCGCACCAGATGGACTTGCTCGAGCGCCGCCTGCGTTTGCGTGCGCTGCGTGCCCAGCGCCTGGAGCTGTATAGCCTGCATCGCCAGCACCTGGTAGGTGATGAGGTCGTGCGCCAGGTGCTGGGCGATCTGGACATGAGCGAGGCCAACCTTGGAGAGGTTCGCTAGGTTCAGTCGTGCGGGTAGGCCAGGCGCATCAGCGGAGCGTGGCGATAAGCGCTTGTTCGTTCCACGGGATATTGGCATCAGGGTGGGTGTGTTCGTGCTGTAGTCCGAGGGCGTGGCCGAACTCATGCAGCACTGGACATTCAAACCACTCTTCGCCGGGAGCGACGTTCAGGCACATGGTCTCATCGGTATAGGCCAGCGCATCGGTGCCGAGGTCTGATTGATTGTGCAGGACATCCTTGCCGGTCAGAACCCTGATCTGGGCCTTGGCATCGTTGTCTTCGGCCAGATCCAATTCCAGATCCGCCTCGGACAAGTCAGTCCACTGGCTCGCCAGTTCGAAAATTGCCATTTTCAGGCTTCGATCAGGTGAGCCCATGAACTAGATCCACAGCGTGCGACCCGGCTCCCACAAGTGCGTGTGTTTGACGAGGCCGCGTTTGTGTCGCCGCCACTACTTACGCCTCTGTTGCGTGGGTTTTCGGCGATCGCCAGGTCGTAGGAGAGCTGCTCTGGGATGCGCTTGCGGCAACAAGGCCGGGAATCGATGATCATCGGAAAAGCTCCTGGTCAATTGATGGACCACGAGCTTCGCCGATCGGCTATGCAGCTGTGCCTTACATATATCAGCTTGTAACTGGCTCAGCGGCGTTCAAGGAAGCGCTGGATACGCGACGCCGCCTCGATGCACTCCTCCAATGGTGCGACCAGGGCCATGCGCACACGGCCTGCGCCTGGGTTGACGCCGTCGACTTCGCGGGACAGGTATGAACCCGGCACGACGGTGACATGCTCAGCTTCGAACAGATCGCGGGTGAAGTCAGCATCGCAACCCGGCACCTTGGCCCACAGGTAGAAGCTGCCATCGGGCCGCTGCACGTCCATAACCGGCTGGAGAATCTCCAGCACGGCGTCGTACTTGGCCCGGTACTGGTCGCGGTTGGCCCGTACGTGGGTTTCGTCCTGCCAGGCGGCCACGCTGGCCAGCTGGGTTTGCACGGGCATGGCGCAGCCGTGATAGGTGCGGTACAGCAAAAACGGCTTGATGATCTGCGCATCGCCCGCGACAAAGCCTGAGCGCAGGCCGGGCAGGTTGGAGCGCTTGGACAGGCTGTGGAACACCACGCAGCGCTTGAAGTCGCTGCGACCCAGCTCGGCGCACGCGGTGAGCAGGCCCGGCGGCGGGTTTTCTTCGTCGAAGTAAAGCTCGCTGTAGCATTCGTCGGAGGCAATCACGAAGTCGTGCTCGTCGGCCAGGGCGATCAGCTTTTTCAGCGTGTCCAGCGGCACCAGCGCGCCGGTCGGGTTGCCTGGCGAACACAGGAACAGGATCTGGCAGCGTTGCCAGGTCTCGGCCGACACTGCCTCGAAGTCAGGGTTGAAACCGTTGTCTTCCAGGCACGGCAGGTAGTGCGGGGTGGCACCGGCCAGCAGCGCTGCACCTTCGTAGATCTGGTAGAACGGGTTGGGGCTGATCACCAGGCCATCGTCGGCGCGGTTGACCACCGCCTGGGTGAATGCAAACAGGGCCTCGCGGGTACCGTTGACCGGCAGGATGTGACGGTCAGCGTCAAGCCAGCCGCCGGGCACATTGAAGCGGCGCTCGCACCACTGGCCAATCGCCTGACGCAGGGCCGGCAAGCCCAGCGTGCTGGGATACACCGCCAGCTTGTCGAGGTTGTCTGCCAGGGCCTTGGCTACAAAGGCCGGCGACTCGTGCTTGGGTTCGCCGATCGACAGGGCAATGGCACGTTTGTCAGCGGCGGGCTGCACGCTGCCGAGCAGGGCGCGCAGCTTCTCGAACGGGTAGGGCTGCAGCTGGGTCATGGCTTGGTTCATCGGCACGAGGTCTCGTCAATCATCTAGATAGTCAGGCGGGCAGGGCTGTTGTCGCTGCCTTGGCTGGGCTGCAACTGCTGGACCAGCGCTTCTTGCAGGCGGCTGCACAGTTGCGGGTCGGACAGCGGCTGGTTGTTGGCGTCGGTAATGAAGAACACGTCTTCGACCCGCTCGCCGAGAGTGGCGATCTTGGCGTTTTGCAGCGACAGGTCGAACTCGAGGAAGATCCGCCCGATCCGTGCCAGCAGGCCAGGCCGGTCGGGAGCCGTGATCTCGAGAATGGTCACCGCGCGCTGGGCATCATTGAGGATGGTCACCTGCGGCGCAAAGGTGAAGTGCTTGAGCTGACGCGGGACTCGCCGCTGGATGATGGTCGGGTAGTCTTCCGGGTTGCGCAAGGCTTCGGTCAAACCGTCGCGAATCTGCTTGACCCGCTGCGGATTGTCGCCGATCGAGCCGCCGTCGTTGTCCAGCACGATGTAGGTGTCGAGGGTGAACTGGCTGCTCGAAGTGATGATGCGTGCGTCGTGGATGTTCAGGTTCAGCTGCGACATCGCCGCCACCGTCACGGCAAAGAAGTCGTGCTGGTCGGGCGCATAGATGAAGATCTGCGTGCCACCTTCGAACTCGCGCTGGGTGGTTTCCTTGATCAGCACCAGCGGGCCGCCGTCAGCCGGCTGCTGCAGGATTGCATCGCTGTGCCAGGCGACGTCGGCGGCGGTGTGCTTGAGGAAGTAGTCGTCACCCAGTTGCGACCAGAGCTGCTCGACGTCGTCCGGGTCGGTGCCTTCGCGGATCAGGATGTCCAGCGCAGCGCTTTGTGTCTGGCGGATCTGCTCTTCGCGGTCGAGCGGGTTTTCCAGGCCGCGGCGCAGGGCACGCTTGGTCTCGCTGTAAAGCTGGCGCAGCAGGCTGGCGCGCCAGGAGTTCCACAGCGTCGGGTTGGTCGCGTTGATGTCGGCAACGGTCAGTACGTAGAGATAGTCGAGGCGCGTTTCATCGCCGACGTGCAGGGCAAAATCATTGATCACCTGCGGGTCGGAGAGGTCCTTGCGCTGGGCCGTGGTCGACATCATCAGGTGGTTGCGCACCAGCCAGACGATCAGCCGAGTGTCCCAGGTCGGCAGCTGGTGGCGTTCGCCGAACGCCTGCGCATCGACTGCGCCGAGCTCGGAGTGGTCGCCCTGACGGCCCTTGCCGATGTCGTGATAGAGCCCGGCCAGGTAGATCAGCTCGGGTTTGGGCAGACGGCCCATGAGCTTGCTGGCCAGCGGGAATTTCTCTGAAACCGGGGTGTACTGCAATTTGCGCAGGTGCTTGATCAGGTTGAGCGTATGCGCATCGACCGTATAGATATGGAACAGGTCATGCTGCATCTGCCCGACGATCAGGCCGAACTCGGGCAGGTAACGGCCAAGAATGCCGTAGCGGTTCATCCGGCGCAGGTTGCGGTGGATGCCGATCTCGCACTTGAACAGCTCGATGAACAGGCTGGTGTTGCGGATATCGTTGCGAAAGTCATCGTCGATCAAGTGTCGATGGGCGCGCAGCAGGCGCACGGTGTCGGCGCGCACGCCCTTGATTTCGGGGTGCTGGGCCATCAGCACGAACATCTCGAGCATGGCAAACGGGGTGCGCTTGAACACGTTCTGATGGGCGGCCTCGATGTAGCCATCATGCAGCCGGAAGCGGGCGTTGAGCGGCTGGGTGGTGCCGCTGTCTTCGTCCGCCAGAATCACTTCTTCGAAATGCTGGATGATCAGGTCGCAGAGCTGGCTGATGCTCATCACCACCCGATAGTACTGCTGCATGAACTGTTCGATGGCACGCTTGGGGTTTTCGTCGCTGAAGCCGAGCAAGGCGGCGATGCTGCGCTGGTGATCGAACAGCAGGCGGTCTTCGGCGCGGCCGGCGAGCATGTGCAGGGCATAGCGCACCCGCCAGACAAACGCCTGGGACGATGCCAGCAGTTCGTTTTCGCTTTCCAACAGGAAGCCTTCGCCGGCCAGGGCGTGCAGGTTCAAGGTGCCGTACTGGCGGCGCGCGACCCAAAGCACGGTCTGGATATCACGCAGGCCGCCGGGTGAGCCCTTGACGTTGGGTTCGAGGTTGTATTCGGTGTCGTTGTACTTGTGGTGGCGGGCCTTGAGTTCGGCGCGCTTGGCCAGGAAGAACTCCTTGCTCGGCCACAGGTGCGAGGTACTGGTGGCCTCGAGCATGCGCTGGCGCAGGGCTTCGGGGCCGCAAATGGTGCGGCTTTCCATCAGGTTGGTGATCACCGTCAGGTCGGCGCGGGCCTGCTCGACGCACTCGTCGACACTGCGCACGCTCTGGCCGACTTCAAGGCCGATGTCCCAGAGCAGGGTCAGTAGCTGTTCGATGGCGTCGCGATACTGCTCGTGCTGGGCGCCGTCGAGCAGAATCAGCAGGTCGATGTCCGAGTAGGGGTGCAGTTCGCCGCGGCCATAGCCGCCCACGGCGATCAGGGCGATCGCTTCGGGTGGTTGCCAGTCGAACTGGCTCCAGGCCTGTTGCAGGATGTTGTCGACGAACCAGGCGCGATCTTCGATCAGCCGGCGGATGTCACGGCCTTCGCGAAAGCGCCGATCGAGCACCTCGCGGGCCAGGCGGATAGCCTTCTTGAAGGCAGCGATGGGGCTTGCCTTGAGCGCCAGTTCCGCCTGGAACTGGCCGCGGTCGAACAGCTCGGGATCCACCTGGGGCATCGAGTCGCTTTCCTGAAAGTGTTAGGCCGACGTGCGGGGGATGGTGTCGTCTTTGCGCAGGGTGAAGATCTCGTAACCGGTCGCGGTAACCACCAGGGTGTGCTCCCACTGCGCCGACAGCTTGCGGTCCTTGGTGATGGCCGTCCAGCCGTCGCCCAGTACTTTGGTGTCGGCCTTGCCCTGATTAATCATCGGCTCGATGGTGAAGGTCATGCCTTCCTTGAGTTCCATGCCAGTGCCGGCACGGCCGTAGTGCAGGATCTGCGGTTCTTCATGGAAAACCTTGCCAATGCCGTGACCGCAGAACTCGCGCACCACCGAAAAACCGTTCTTCTCGGCGTGCTTCTGGATCACTTCGCCGATGTCGCCCAGACGGCAGCCCGGCTTGACCAGCTCGATCGCCTTGTACATGCATTCCTGGGTGACCTGGGACAGGCGCTCGGCCCACACCGGCACGGTGCCGACATGGAACATGCGGCTGGTATCGCCGTGGTAGCCGTCCTTGATCACGGTCACGTCGATGTTCAGCGTGTCGCCATCCTTCAACGGCTTGTCGTTGGGGATGCCATGGCAGACCACGTGATTGATCGAGGTGCAGATCGACTTCGGGTAGCCTTTGTAGTTGAGCGGGGCCGGGATGGCCTGCTGAATGTTGACGATGTAGTCGTGGCACAGGCGGTCGAGCGCTTCGGTGGTAACGCCGGGCTTGACGTGTGGCTCGATCATCTCCAGCACTTCAGCGGCCAGGCGGCCGGCGATGCGCATCTTTTCGATGTCTTCTGCAGTCTTGATGGTAACGGTCATTGACAGGCTCTCTACGGCGCCGTGCAGGGCGCGAACAAACGGGAAAGGCCAGATTCTACCAGAGCGAGGCGCCCATCTGTCGGCAGAAAGGCCCGCTGGCGGCTCTCTATATGAGGCATTTTGGCGCGATTGCGGGCCCGCTGCAAAAAGCACTGACGGACGCGACAGGATTGCAGTTCCGTCAGCGCCGAGTCTGTGGTATAAAGTGCGCCGCTTTCGGGGACGACCTCGACTGCCTTAACCCACACACGTGTCGACACGATGACCTGGGTGCCCCGACCGCTTCGGCGACGTGGGTTGGTCATTGGGATACGTGGAGGCCCAACCCGACTTATCAAGGAACAATCATGTCCCAAGTCAATATGCGCGATATGCTGAAGGCCGGTGTGCACTTCGGTCACCAGACCCGTTACTGGAACCCGAAAATGGGTAAATACATTTTCGGCGCGCGTAACAAGATTCACATCATCAACCTGGAAAAAACCCTGCCGATGTTCAACGACGCTCTGTCGTTCGTCGAGCGCCTGGCCCAGGGCAAAAACAAGATCCTGTTCGTCGGCACCAAGCGTTCCGCCGGCAAACTGGTCGCCGAGCACGCTGCTCGCAGTGGTTCGCCATACGTCGACCACCGCTGGTTGGGCGGCATGCTGACCAACTACAAGACCATCCGCGCTTCGATCAAGCGTCTGCGTGATCTTGAAGTCCAGGCTGAAGACGGTACCTTCGCCAAGCTGACCAAGAAAGAAGCTCTGATGCGTTCGCGCGATCTGGAGAAACTGGACCGCAGCCTGGGTGGTATCAAGGACATGGGCGGTCTGCCTGACGCACTGTTCGTCATCGACGTTGATCACGAGCGCATCGCGATCACCGAAGCCAACAAGCTGGGCATCCCGGTTATCGGCGTTGTCGATACCAACAGCAGCCCGGAAGGTGTTGATTACATCATCCCAGGCAACGATGACGCCATCCGCGCAATCGAGCTGTACATGGCTTCGATGGCTGACGCCATCATCCGCGGCCGCAACCATGTTGCTGGCGGCACCGAAGTCTATGTTGAAGAAGCAGCGGCACCAGCTGCTGAGTAATTGACGCCTGGCGTCTACTTGGCACGCGAAAAGGGGGCTTGGCCCCCTTTTTGCCACCTGAAATCCTCCTGTCAGCAATACCGCCGCATGATGACCTCCTGCTGGCAACAAGACAGTGGATTAGCAGAATTGAACGCCCGTGACGAGCGGGTGGAATGGTTGAAAAACTTTCCAAGAGGATTTTGAAATGGCAGCAATTACTGCAGCGCTGGTCAAAGAACTGCGCGAGCGTACCGGCGAAGGCATGATGGATTGCAAGAAAGCCCTGGAAAAGGCTGACGGCGATATCGAAAAAGCCATTGACGACATGCGTGCCTCTGGCGCCATCAAGGCCGCCAAAAAGGCTGGCAACGTTGCCGCTGAAGGTGCTATCGCCATCAAGGCCGACGACAAGTCCGCCGTCCTGCTGGAAGTGAACTCGCAGACCGACTTCCTGGCTCTGCAAGACGACTTCAAAAACTTCGTTGCTGAAAGCGTGGAACAGGCTTTCAACGACAAGCTGACCGACGCTGCCCCGCTGATCGCTGCGCGCGAATCGGCGCGTGAAGCACTGGTCGCCAAGGTTGGTGAGAACGTCAACATCCGTCGCCTGGTGCGCGTTGAGGGTGACGTTGTTGGTGCCTACCTGCACGGCAACAAGATCGGTGTTGCGGTTGTTCTGAAGGGCGGCGATGTTCAGCTGGCCAAAGAAATCGCCATGCACGTTGCTGCGTCGAACCCTGAGTTCCTCGATTCGTCGGAAATCTCCGCCGAGGCCATCGAGCGCGAGAAGGCTGTGTTCCTGCAGCTGAACGCTGACAAGATCGCCGGCAAGCCGGAAAACATCGTTGAGAACATGATCAACGGTCGTATCACCAAGTTCAAAGCCGAAGCCTCGCTGAAAGAGCAAGCTTTCGTCATGAACCCGGAGATCAAAGTCGGCGAACTGGCGAAGAAAGCCGGTGCTGAAATCGTTTCCTTCACCTACTTCAAAGTAGGCGAAGGCATCGAGAAGCCGGTCGACAACTTCGCTGAAGAAGTTGCCGCCCAGCTGGCTGCTGCCAAGCAGTAAGACAGCCTCGCCTGTCGCCCCAAAGAGGCTGCCCGCTCACGCGCGCAGCCTCTTTGTCAAACCGGCACCAGGTTTATCCGGCCTGGTACCGCTGGCGCTGAAGCAGCGCCACGCTACAGTTAGCTGGCTGTAACCCAGCCCGCGCAGAATTTTCTTAAAACGCCGCAGGAGAGACTCGCAATGGCTCAGCAGGTGAGTGGTCGCCAACCTCGCTATAAACGCATTTTGCTCAAACTTAGCGGCGAGGCCCTGATGGGCTCGGAAGAGTTCGGGATCGACCCGAAAGTGTTGGACCGCATGGCCCTCGAAGTAGGGCAGTTGGTCGGCATCGGTGTCCAGGTAGGCCTGGTCATCGGCGGCGGCAACCTGTTCCGCGGTGCAGCGCTCAGCGCCGCCGGCATGGATCGGGTTACCGGCGACCACATGGGCATGCTCGCCACGGTGATGAATGGTCTGGCCATGCGCGACGCCCTTGAGCGTTCGAACATCCCGGCACTGGTCATGTCGGCCATCTCCATGGTCGGCGTCACCGACCATTACGATCGTCGCAAAGCTATTCGCCACCTCAACTCCGGGGATGTGGTAATTTTCTCCGCCGGTACCGGCAACCCGTTCTTCACCACCGACTCCGCAGCCTGCCTGCGCGGCATCGAAATCGATGCAGATGTGGTGCTGAAGGCGACCAAGGTCGACGGTGTGTACACTGCCGATCCATTCAAGGACCCGCACGCCGAGAAGTTCGATCGCCTCACCTATGATGAGGTTCTGGATCGCAAGCTGGGTGTGATGGACCTGACCGCAATCTGTCTGTGCCGCGACCACAAGATGCCATTGCGTGTATTCAACATGAACAAGCCTGGCGCCCTGCTGAATATCGTGGTGGGTGGCGCTGAAGGTACTTTGATCGAGGAAGGCCAAGCATGATCAACGAAATCAAGAAAGATGCTCAGGAACGTATGACCAAGTCGCTGGAATCGCTCCAGCATGCGTTCAGCCGCATCCGCACCGGTGTTGCTCACCCAAGCATTCTCGAAGGCGTGATGGTGCCGTACTACGGTGCGGATACGCCGATCAAGCAAGTGGCCAGCATCACCGTCAAGGATTCGCGCACCCTGCAGGTCGTTGCTTTCGAGCGCAACATGCTCAGCGCGGTCGACAAGGCTATCGGTAGCGCAGGCCTCAACCTGAACCCGACCAACCTGGGCGAGCTGCTGCTGATCACCATGCCAGCGCTTACCGAAGAAACCCGCAAGGGCTTCACCAAGCAGGCCCGTGAAGCTGCTGAAGATGGCCGTGTCGCCGTGCGCAACATCCGTCGTGATGCGCTCAGCCAGCTCAAGGACCTGGTCAAGGAAAAGGAAATCAGCGAAGACGAAGAGCGTCGTGCGGCTGATGACATCCAGAAGCTGACCGACAAGTTCGTCGCGGATATCGAGACTGCCGTGAAGGCGAAGGAAAAGGACCTGATGGCCGTCTGAGGCCAGGGTTCTCTTCATGGAAAAGACCAAGCAAGCGGCGCCGTCAGGGGTGCCGCGTCACGTCGCGATCATCATGGACGGCAACAATCGCTGGGCGAAGAAGCGTCTGCTGCCCGGTGTTGCCGGGCATAAAGCTGGCGTGGATGCTGTGCGCGCGGTGATTGAAGTATGTGCCGAGGCGGGTGTCGAAGTCCTGACCCTGTTCGCCTTCTCCAGTGAAAACTGGCAACGCCCGGCCGATGAAGTCGGCGCATTGATGGAGTTGTTTTTCACGGCCTTGCGCCGCGAAGCCCGGCGCCTCAATGACAACAACATCAGCCTGCGCATCATCGGTGATCGCAGCCGCTTTCATCCGGAGCTGCAGGCCGCCATGCGCGAGGCCGAAGCGGCAACCGCCGGCAGCAATCGCTTCATCCTGCAGGTCGCTGCCAATTATGGTGGTCAGTGGGATATCGCCCAGGCAGCGCAACGGCTGGCCCGTGAGGTGCAGGCTGGGCATCTGCGCCCGGACGACATCACTCCGGGGTTGTTGCAGGCCTGTCTGTCGACCGGCGACCTGCCGCTGCCTGACTTGTGTATTCGTACCGGCGGCGAGCATCGCATCAGTAACTTCCTGTTGTGGCAGCTGGCCTACGCCGAGCTGTATTTCTCCGACCTGTTCTGGCCGGACTTCAAACACGAGGCCATGCGTATCGCGCTGGCCGATTTCGCTTCGCGCCAACGCCGCTTCGGGAAAACCAGCGAGCAGGTCGAGGCTGGAGCTCGTGCTTAATGCTTAAACAACGCATCATTACTGCGCTGATCCTGCTGCCGATTGCACTGGCTGGATTCTTTCTTCTGCAGGGCGGCGACTTCGCCCTGTTCATCGGCTGTGTAGTCACCTTGGGCGCCTGGGAATGGGCGCGTCTGGCCGGCTTGATGGCTCAACCAATGCGCATCGCTTATGCCGCTGTGGTGGCTGCGGCGTTGATGCTGCTGTACCTGTTGCCCGAACTGGCGCCTTGGGTGCTCGGCGCAGCGGTGATCTGGTGGGGGTTGGCGACCTGGCTGGTGCTGACCTACCCGCGCAGCAGCGAACTGTGGTCGAGTGCCGCCTGCCGCCTGCTGATCGGCTTGCTGGTGCTGCTGCCGGCCTGGCAAGGCCTGGTGTTGCTCAAGCACTGGCCGCTGGGCAACTTCCTGATTCTCTCGGTGATGGTGCTGGTGTGGTCTGCCGACATCGGTGCGTACTTTTCCGGTCGCGCGTTCGGCAAGCGCAAGCTGGCCCCTCACGTCAGCCCCGGCAAGAGCTGGGAAGGCGTGTATGGCGGCCTTGCCGTCAGCCTGCTGATCGCCTTGGGCGTAGGCCTGGTGCGTGACTGGAGCATCGGCCAGCTGCTGTTGGGGCTGCTGGGTGCGGTAGTGGTGGTGATGGCTTCGGTGGTGGGTGATCTCACTGAAAGCATGTTCAAGCGCCGCGAAGGCATCAAGGACAGCAGCAACCTGCTGCCGGGCCATGGTGGTGTGCTTGACCGCATTGACAGCCTGACCGCTGCCATCCCGATGTTCGCCGTGCTGCTGTGGGCCGCTGAATGGGGTGTCATGTGAGCCGTAGGCAACGGATCACGGTGCTTGGCGCTACCGGTTCGATTGGTCTGAGCACGCTTGACGTGATTGGCCGTCACCCAGAGCGCTACCAGGTATTTGCGCTCAGCGGCTATTCCCAGGTCGAGCAGCTGCTGGCGCTGTGTTTGCGCCATAGCCCAGCGTTTGCTGTGGTACCAAGCGCCGACGCTGCGCTGCGCCTGCGTGCGGATCTGGCGGCGGCGGGCAGTGCTACCGAGGTGCTCGAAGGCGAGGCCGGCCTGTGTCAGGTGGCTGCAGCCAGCGAAGTCGACGCGGTAATGGCTGCGATCGTCGGTGCTGCTGGCTTGCGTCCAACCCTGGCGGCGGTTGAGGCCGGCAAGAAGGTTCTGCTCGCCAACAAGGAAGCGCTGGTTATGTCCGGCGCATTGTTCATGGACGCAGTGCGGCGCAGTGGCGCGGTGTTGCTGCCGATCGACAGCGAGCACAATGCTATTTTCCAATGCTTGCCCGGCGATTATGCGCGTGGTCTGGGTGCAGTTGGCGTGCGCCGCATCTTGCTGACGGCCTCCGGCGGGCCGTTCCGCGAAACGCCATCGGCGCAGCTTGAAGCAGTCACGCCCGAGCAGGCCTGTGCCCATCCCAACTGGTCGATGGGGCGCAAGATTTCGGTCGACTCGGCGAGCATGATGAACAAGGGCCTCGAGCTGATCGAGGCGTGCTGGCTGTTCGATGCTGCGCCAGCTCAGGTCGAAGTCGTGGTGCATCCGCAAAGCGTGATCCACTCATTGGTGGATTACGTCGATGGTTCGGTGCTCGCCCAATTGGGTAATCCCGACATGCGCACGCCGATTGCCAATGCGCTGGCCTGGCCAGAGCGGATCGACTCCGGCGTAGCCCCGCTTGACCTGTTTGCCATTGCCCGGCTGGATTTCCAGGCGCCCGATCCGCAACGCTTCCCCTGCCTGCGCCTGGCGCGTCAGGCGGCAGAAGCCGGCGACAGTGCACCTGCGGTACTCAATGCGGCCAATGAAGTGGCAGTTGAGGCATTTTTGCAGCGGCGTATCCGCTTCCCGGAGATCGCGGGTATGATCGAGCAGGTGCTCGAACAGGAGCCAGTTGTGCCACTGACGTCGCTGGATGCGGTGTTTGCTGCCGACCAGCGCGCGCGGGAGCTGTCCCGGGAATGGCTGCGGCGGAACGGCCGCTGATGCGTGCTCGCTCCAGGGTTGTCCTGAACGTCTTTCGGAGATGGATATGACTGCGCTCTACATGATCATCGGTACCCTGGTTGCTTTGGGCGTGCTGGTCACCTTCCATGAATTTGGTCATTTCTGGGTTGCGCGCCGTTGCGGGGTCAAGGTGCTGCGTTTCTCGGTAGGCTTCGGCACCCCGCTGCTGCGCTGGCACGACCGGCATGGCACGGAATTCGTGGTTGCGGCCATTCCGCTGGGCGGTTACGTGAAGATGCTCGACGAGCGCGAGGGCGAAGTGCCGCCGGCGCTGATCGAGCAGTCGTTCAATCGCAAGCCGGTCGGCCAGCGCATCGCCATTGTCGCCGCTGGGCCGATCGCCAACTTCCTCCTGGCAATCGTGTTCTTCTGGCTGCTGGCCATGCTTGGCACCCAGCAGGTACGGCCGGTCATCGGTGCGGTCGAGGCGGGTAGCCTGGCCGCCAGTGCCGGCCTCGCTGCTGGCCAGGAAATCGTTTCGGTGGACGGCAAGGCGACCAATGGCTGGTCTGCGGTCAACCTGCAACTGGTGCGCCGCCTTGGCGAGAGCGGCACCCTGCGCGTGGGTGTGCTGGACGAGGGCAGCACTGCCGAGAAGCAACACGAGATCAACTTGAACCAGTGGCTGCGCGGGGCGGATGAACCCGATCCGATCCAGTCGCTGGGTCTGCGCCCGTGGCGCCCGGTGATTGCCCCGGTACTGGCCGAAATCGACCCGAACGGGCCGGCGGCGGCAGCGGGGCTGAAAACCGGTGACAAGCTGCTGAGCCTGGATGGCATTGCCCTCAACGACTGGCAACAAGTGGTCGACAGTGTGCGTGCCCGCCCAGAGGCCAAGGTGCAGCTGCGGATCGAGCGCGATGCTGCGGTGCTGGATGTCGCGGTAACCCTGGCGCGCAAAGGCGAAGGCCAGGCTTCCGGTGGTTACCTCGGCGCAGGGGTCAAAGGTGGCGAATGGCCGGCGACGATGCTGCGCGAAGTCAGCTATGGGCCGCTGGCCGCGATGGGCGAAGGCCTGACGCGGACCTGGAACATGAGCATTCTGACCCTTGAGTCGTTGAAGAAAATGCTGTTCGGCGAGCTCTCGGTAAAAAACTTGAGCGGACCGATAACCATTGCTAAAGTGGCGGGCGCTTCAGCCCAGTCGGGCGTTGGGGATTTCCTGAATTTCCTGGCCTACCTGAGCATAAGCCTGGGGGTTCTGAACCTGCTGCCCATTCCAGTACTGGATGGGGGGCATCTGTTGTTCTACCTGATCGAGTTGGCACGCGGCCGTCCGCTGTCGGATCGGGTGCAAGGTTGGGGGGTCCAGATCGGTATAAGTTTGGTCATAGGGGTGATGTTGCTCGCCCTGATCAACGATCTGGGTCGACTATAAAGCTTCGCTCAATTGCAAACCTGCCGCCTTTTTGCGGCGGGTTGTTTATTGCCAGTTGGAATAAAAGGACTTCATGAAACGTCTGCTGCTAACTGCGGTCCTCTCCGCACTGATGATCGCTGAAGTTCACGCTGAGTCCTTCACAATCTCCGATATCCGCGTCAACGGCCTGCAGCGGGTTTCCGCCGGCAGCGTGTTCGGCGCACTGCCTCTGAACGTGGGCGATCAGGCTGACGACCGTCGCCTGGTGGATTCCACCCGCTCGCTGTTCAAGACTGGCTTCTTCCAGGATATCCAGCTGAGCCGCGACGGCAACGTCTTGATCATCAATGTGGTCGAACGTCCGTCGGTAGCCAGCATCGAGATCGAAGGCAACAAGGCGATCAGCACTGAAGACCTGATGAAAGGTCTGAAGCAGTCTGGTCTGGCCGAAGGCGAGATCTTCCAGCGCGCCACCCTCGAGGGTGTGCGTAACGAACTGCAACGTCAGTACGTGGCCCAGGGCCGCTACTCGGCCGAGGTCGAAGCTGAAGTCGTGCCACAGCCGCGTAACCGGGTTGGCCTGAAGATCAACATCAACGAAGGCACGGTTGCCGCGATCCAGCACATCAACGTGGTGGGCAACACCGTGTTCGATGATGACGAACTCGGCCAGCTGTTCGAGCTGAAAACCACCAACTGGTTGTCGTTCTTCAAGAACGACGACAAGTATGCCCGCGAAAAACTCTCCGGTGACCTCGAGCGTCTGCGCTCCTACTACCTGGACCGCGGCTACATCAACATGGACATCGCTTCTACCCAGGTGTCGATCACCCCGGACAAGAAGCACGTCTACATCACCGTCAACATCAACGAAGGTGAGAAGTACACCGTTCGTGACGTGAAGCTGTCCGGTGACCTCAAGGTTCCGGAAGACCAGGTCCAGTCGCTGCTGCTGGTGCAGCCAGGCCAGGTCTTCTCGCGCAAGGTGATGACCACCACGTCTGACCTGATCACCCGTCGTCTGGGTAACGAAGGCTATACCTTCGCCAACGTCAACGGCGTGCCGCAGGCGCACGATGAAGACCACACCGTCGACATCATGTTCGTGGTCGACCCGGGCAAGCGTGCCTACGTCAACCGCATCAACTACCGCGGCAACACCAAGACCGAAGATGAAGTGCTGCGTCGCGAAATGCGCCAGATGGAAGGCGGCTGGGCTTCGACCTACCTGATCGACCAGTCCAAGACTCGCCTTGAGCGTCTGGGCTTCTTCAAGGAAGTCAACGTCGAGACCCCGCCTGTGCCGGGTACCGATGACCAGGTCGACGTCAACTACAGCGTTGAAGAGCAGGCCTCCGGTTCGATCACCGCCAGCGTCGGTTTCGCCCAGAGCGCCGGTTTGATCCTCGGTGGTTCGATCAGCCAGACCAACTTCCTCGGTACCGGTAACAAGGTTTCGATCGGCCTGACCCGCAGCGAATACCAGACCCGCTACAACTTTGGCTTCGTTGACCCCTACTGGACTGCCGATGGCGTCAGCCTGGGTTACAACGCCTTCTACCGCAGCACCGACTACGACGACCTCGACGTCGACGTGGCCAGCTACGCAGTAGACAGCCTGGGTGCCGGTGTCAGCGTCGGTTACCCGATCAGCGAGACATCGCGTCTGACCTACGGCCTGAGCGTGCAGCAGGACAAGCTGAAGACCGGTCGCTACACCGTTGACGAGATCTTCGACTTCGTCGACAAAGAGGGCGACAACTTCCTCAACTTCAAGGCGTCTGTCGGCTGGTCCGAATCGACCCTGAACAAAGGTGTACTGGCTACCCGTGGTCACTCCCAGAGCCTGACCCTGGAAAGCACCGTGCCGGGCAGCGACCTGTCGTTCTACAAGCTGGACTACCGTGGCCAGCTGTTCAAGCCGCTGTCCAACGATTACACCCTGCGTCTGCACACTGAGCTGGGTTACGGTGACGGTTATGGCAGTACCTCTGGTCTGCCGTTCTACGAGAACTACTACGCCGGTGGTTTCAACTCGGTACGTGGCTTCAAGGACAACACCCTCGGCCCGCGCAGTACGCCGAGCAAGGGTAACCGTCCGGGTACCGCGGCTGACCCCGATCAGGATCCGTTGGCCTTCGGTGGCAACGTGCTGGTCCAGGGTGGTGTCGAGTTGCTGTTCCCGCTGCCGTTCGTCAAGGACCAGCGCTCGCTGCGCACCTCCGTGTTCTGGGACGTGGGTAACGTGTTCGACACCAACTGCGGTTCCAAGCCTGATTGCACCAAGGTCGGCTTCTCGGACATGGCCAGTTCGGTTGGCCTGGGCGTAACCTGGATCACTGCGCTGGGCCCGTTGAGCTTCAGTTTGGCAATGCCGATCAAGAAGCCGGCGGAAGCCGAAACCCAGGTGTTCCAATTCTCTCTGGGGCAGACCTTCTAAGGTCGGCCCCGTGCTTAACGACAACGGATTCTCCAGGAGTGCATCGTGCGTAAGTTGACCCAACTGGCCTTCGTGGCTGCGGCGCTGGTCGCCACCCCCGCTTTCGCCGAAATGAAAGTGGCTGTGCTGAACTATCAGATGGCACTGCTCGAGTCGGACGCCGCCAAGCGTTACGCCGTCGATGCCGAGAAGAAGTTCGGCCCGCAACTGACCAAGCTCAAGGGCCTGGAAAGCAGCGCCAAAGGCATCCAGGACCGTTTGCTCAAAGGCGGCGACAAGATGCAGCAGCAAGAGCGTGAGCGTCTTGAGCTCGAGTTCAAGCAAAAAGCCCGTGACTTCCAGTTCCAGTCCAAGGAACTCAACGAAGCCAAGGCCGTTGCCGACCGTGACATGCTCAAGCAGCTCAAGCCGAAGCTGGACGGTGCTGTTGAAGAAGTGATCAAGAAAGGCGGCTTTGACCTGGTACTCGAGCGCGGCGCAGTGATCGATGTCAAACCGCAGTACGACATCACTCGCCAAGTCATCGAGCGCATGAACCAAGCCCGTTGATATGACCGTGACCATGACGCTCGGCCAATTGGCCGAGGCGCTCGGCGCTACCCTCAAGGGGCCCGAGGCGCTGCAGATTACCGGGCTGGCCACCTTGCAGGAGGCCGGTCCCGGGCAATTGAGCTTTCTCGCCAACCCGCAGTACCGCAAGTATCTGGACAATTCCCAGGCTTCTGCGGTTCTGCTCAAGGCAGCAGACGCCGAAAGCTTCGCCGGCAACGCCCTGATCGTCGCCGACCCGTATCTGGCTTACGCGCGCATCTCTCACCTGTTTGATCCAAAGCCCAAGGCTGTAGCGGGGATTCATCCCAGCGCCGTGGTTGCTGATGACGCTCAGGTCGATGCCAGTGCCAGCATTGGGCCGTTTGCGGTGATCGAGAGCGGTGCGCGCATCGCTGCCAATGTCACCGTGGGTGCGCACTGCTTCATTGGTGCGCGCTGTGTGATTGGCGAAGGCGGCTGGCTGGCCCCGCGGGTCACGCTGTATCACGACGTGACCATTGGTGCGCGGGTGACGATTCAGTCCGGTGCGGTGATCGGCGGCGAGGGCTTCGGCTTTGCCAACGAGAAGGGCGTCTGGCGCAAGATTGCCCAGATCGGCGGTGTGAGCATCGGTGATGATGTCGAGATCGGCGTCAATACTGCGGTAGACCGCGGTGCATTGGCGGATACCCAGATCGGCAACGGGGTCAAGCTCGACAACCAGATCCAGATCGCGCACAACGTGCAGATTGGCGATCACACGGCTATGGCCGCGTGTGTCGGCATCTCTGGCAGTACCCGCATTGGCAAGCATTGCACCATTGCTGGCGGTGTCGGCATGGTTGGCCATATCGATGTCTGCGACAACGTGTTCGTCTCCGGCATGACCATGGTTACCCGTTCGATCACCGAGCCGGGTGCCTATTCTTCCGGCACGGCCATGCAGCCGCTGGGTGATTGGCGCAAGAGTGCGGCGCGGATTCGCCAGCTCGACGATATGGCCAAACGCCTGCAGCAGATGGAAAAACGCTTCGAGACCGTGACCTCAGGTGGCCAGCCGACATCAGAAGGCTGATACCATTTCCTGAGCCAAGAGTGATCCGTTGCTAGCTGGCTCCTCTATTGGATTGCTAAAGGAGCGTGTGGTCAGCACCTGCGCTCCCTATTCTTACTACAGGCTTCCCCCCGAAATGATGGACATCAACGAGATTCGCGAATACCTGCCTCACCGTTACCCGTTCCTGCTGGTGGACCGGGTCACGGAGCTGGACTTCGAGGCCCAGAGCATTCGTGCCTACAAGAATGTCAGCATCAACGAGCCGTTCTTCAATGGCCACTTCCCGGCCCACCCGATCATGCCAGGCGTGCTGATCATCGAAGCCATGGCCCAGGCAGCCGGGATTCTCGGGTTCAAGATGCTCGATGCCAAGCCGGCAGACGGCACGCTGTACTACTTCGTTGGCTCCGACAAGCTACGCTTCCGTCAGCCAGTGTTGCCAGGCGACCAGTTGGTCCTGGAAGCCAAGTTCCTCAGCCGCAAGAGCATGATCTGGAAGTTTGAGTGCCGTGCCCTGGTTGACGGCAAGCCGGTATGCTCGGCGCAGATTACCTGTGCGGAACGCTCCCTATGAATTCAATTGATCCGCGGGCTATCGTCGATCCTTCTGCCAGGCTGGCGGACGGTGTCGAGGTGGGCCCCTGGTCGATCATTGGTCCCGATGTCGAAATCGGGGAGGGCACAGTAATCGGCCCACATGTGGTACTCAAAGGGCCGACCCGGATCGGCAAGAACAACCGTATCTACCAGTTTTCCTCGATTGGCGAAGACACCCCTGACCTCAAGTACAAGGGTGAAGCGACGCGTCTGGTGATCGGCGACCACAACGTGATCCGCGAAGGCGTGACCATTCACCGCGGAACCGTTCAGGACCGTGCTGAAACCACCCTCGGCGATCACAATTTGATCATGGCCTATGCCCACATCGGCCATGACAGCGTGATCGGCAACAATTGCATTCTGGTCAACAACACTGCGCTGGCTGGCCATGTGCATGTGGGCGACTGGGCAATTCTGTCTGGTTACACCCTGGTTCATCAGTACTGCCATATCGGCGCTCACGCGTTTTCCGGCATGGGCACCGCGATCGGCAAGGACGTACCCGCGTTCGTCACTGTATTTGGCAGCCCGGCCGAAGCCCGCAGCATGAACTTCGAAGGCATGCGTCGGCGTGGATTCAGCGATGAAGTCATCCTCGCGCTGCGCAAGGCCTACAAAATGGTCTATCGCCAGGGCCTGACGGCTGACGAGGCTATTAACGAGTTGCAGGAGTTGGCTGCATTGCACCCTGAGGTCGAGCTGTTCCGTGCCTCCATCCAGAGCTCTGCTCGCGGCATCACCCGCTGATATGAGCGAGCTTTGTGTAGCGTTGGTCGCAGGTGAGGCCAGCGGCGATATCCTTGGCTCCGGTTTGATGCGCGCACTCAAGGCGCGCCATCCTGGTGTGCGCTTTATCGGTGTCGGCGGCCCGTTGATGGAGGCCGAGGGCATGCAGTCCTACTTCCCCATGGAGCGCCTGGCAGTGATGGGGCTGGTTGAGGTGCTCGGGCGTCTGCGTGAGCTGCTCAAGCGACGCAAACTGCTGATCGAGACCCTGCTTGACGCGAAGCCCGATGTGTTCATCGGCATCGATGCACCCGACTTCACCCTCAATATTGAACTGAAACTGCGCCAGCACGGCATCAAGACCGTGCACTACGTCAGCCCGTCGGTCTGGGCCTGGCGGCAGAAGCGGGTGCTGAAGATCCGCGAAGGCTGCGACCTGATGCTGACCCTGCTGCCATTCGAGGCGCGCTTCTATGAAGAGCAGGGTGTACCGGTGCGCTTTGTCGGCCATCCGCTGGCCGATACGATTCCGCTGGAGGCTGACCGTCAAGCCGCTCGTGCCGAGCTGGGCCTGCCCGCCGGGCCGCTGGTGGCATTGATGCCCGGCAGCCGCGGCGGCGAAGTCGGCCGGCTGGGTTCGCTGTTCCTGGAGGCCGCCGAGCGTTTGCAGCAGTTGATCCCGGGTGTGCGGTTTGTCTTGCCCTGCGCCAACCAGACCCGCCGTGAGCAGATCGAGCAGATGCTGGCAGGTCGCGACCTGCCGCTGACTCTGCTTGATGGTCAGTCACATCAGGCACTGGCCGCCTGCGATGCAGTGCTGATTGCGTCGGGTACCGCTACGCTGGAAGCGATGCTGTACAAGCGGCCAATGGTTGTCGCCTATCGCCTGGCGCCGCTGACCTACTGGATTCTCAAACGCATGGTCAAAAGCCCCTATGTGTCGCTGCCTAATCTGTTGGCGCAGCGCATGTTGGTGCCGGAACTGCTGCAGGACGCCGCCACCAGCGAGGCCCTGGCGCAGACCCTGGCACCGTTACTTGCCGATGGTCAGCATCAGACTGACAGCTTTGATCAGATTCACCGCACCCTCCGCCGTGACGCCTCGAACCAGGCGGCGGACGCAGTGCTGGCCTTGTTGGAGCGACGCTAGATGCAGCTGGGACTGGATTTCAACCTGGTCGAAGAACTCGTTGCAGGCGTCGACGAAGTTGGCCGCGGGCCACTCTGCGGTGCGGTGGTCACGGCAGCGGTGATCCTCGATCCACGGCGGCCGATCCTCGGCTTGAACGACTCCAAGAAGCTCACCGAAGCCAGGCGCGAAGCGTTGTTCGACGAAATCTGCGAAAAAGCCCTGAGCTTTTGCATTGCGCGGGCTGAGGTTGATGAAATCGACCGGCTGAACATTCTCCATGCCACCATGCTGGCCATGCAGCGCGCGGTCGAGGGCTTGAGCATCACGCCCAAGCTTGCCTTGATCGATGGCAATCGCTGCCCGGTGCTGGCTGTGCCATCCGCCCCAGTGGTGCAGGGCGACGCCAAGGTGCCTGCGATCGCTGCCGCGTCGATCCTGGCCAAGGTCACCCGCGACCGCGAGATGAGCGCCTTCGAGTTGATCTACCCCGGCTACGGCATGGGTGGTCACAAAGGCTATCCCACCCCCGTGCACCTTGAGGCACTTGCCCGGCTTGGGCCTACGCCGATCCACCGGCGCTCCTTCGCGCCGGTGCGGGTGGCCTGGGAAGCGCGCGCGGGCGTGCCTACCTCACTGATCTGATCGCCTGCGCGGGTCGCGCTGCGACCCTGCAGGCCGTCACGTGGCAGCGCAGCCGTTCACATTTGCGGTACAATCCCGCGCTTGTCCGCTGCTCTGCTATAGGCCCCCTTACATGTCGGTTTCTTTCGTTCACCTTCGTGTGCACTCCGAATTCTCCCTGGTCGATGGCCTGGTGCGGATCAAGCCGCTAGCCAAGGCCTTGGCCGGACTGAACATGCCGGCAGTGGCGATTACCGACCAGAGCAACATGTGCTCGTTGGTGAAGTTCTACAAGAGCGCGATGGGCAGCGGCATCAAGCCGATTTGCGGCGCCGATTTGTGGCTGGCCGGGGCTGATCCGGAAGCGCCATTGTCGCGTATCTGCTTCCTGGCGATGAACCCCAAGGGTTATCGCAACCTCACCGAATTGATTTCGCGCGGCTGGGTCGACGGCCAGCGCAATGGCTTGGTGGTCATCCAGCGCGACTGGATAGCCCCGGCCAGCGAAGGCTTGATCGCGCTGTCTGCCGCCCGCGAAGGGGATATCGGCATGGCCCTGCTCAGCGGCCGAAGCGCAGAGGCCGAAGCCTTGCTGCGCGACTGGCTGGGCATGTTCCCCGGGCGCTTCTACGTCGAGCTGCAGCGCACCAATCGTCCTGGTGATGAAGACTACCTGCACGCCGCTGTAGCACTGGCAGACCGGGTTGGCGCGCCGCTGGTCGCGACCAACGATGTCCGCTTCATCAAACAGACTGATTTTGACGCCCACGAAACCCGCGTCTGCATCGGTGAGGGCTGGACCCTCGACGACCCGCGCCGACCGCGCCTGTACAGCGATCAGCAATACCTGAAAAGCCAGGAAGAGATGGTCGAGCTGTTCAGCGACCTGCCCGACGCCGTGGCCAACACGGTGGAAATCGCCAAGCGCTGCAACATCGAGGTGCAACTGGGCAAGCACTTCCTGCCCGACTTTCCGACGCCCAATGGCATGGGCATCGATGACTACCTGCGCCACGTTTCCCACGAGGGCCTGGAAGAACGGCTGACGGTGATCCTGCCCAAGGACACTACCGAGGACTACGAGGCCAAGCGTCAGGTCTATCTGGACCGGCTCAAGTTCGAGCTGGATATCATCATCCAAATGGGCTTCCCCGGTTACTTCCTGATCGTTATGGACTTCATCAAGTGGGCCAAGAACAACGGCGTACCGGTCGGCCCTGGCCGGGGGTCGGGTGCCGGTTCGCTGGTCGCCTACGTGTTGAAGATCACCGACCTGGACCCGCTGGCCTACGACCTGCTGTTCGAGCGCTTCCTCAACCCTGAGCGGGTATCGATGCCCGACTTCGACGTCGACTTCTGCATGGATGGCCGCGACCGAGTCATCGAGTACGTCGCCGACGCCTATGGGCGTAACGCGGTAAGCCAGATCATCACCTTTGGCACCATGGCTGCGAAAGCGGTGGTGCGCGATGTGGCGCGGGTGCAGGGCAAGTCCTACGGGCTGGCTGATCGTCTGTCGAAGATGATCCCGTTCGAAGTCGGCATGACCCTGGAAAAGGCCTACGAGCAGGAGGAGGTGCTGCGCGACTTCCTCAAAAGCGACGAGGATGGCCGCGAGATCTGGGACATGGCCCTCAAGCTCGAGGGCGTCTGCCGCGGTACCGGCAAGCACGCGGGTGGTGTGGTTATCGCACCGACCAAGCTCACCGACTTTTCGCCGATCGCCTGTGACGAAGAGGGCGGCGGCCTGGTAACCCAGTTCGACAAGGACGACGTCGAGGCGGCGGGGCTGGTCAAGTTCGACTTCCTCGGCCTGCGCACCCTGACCATCATCAAGTGGGCGATGGAGACGATCAACCGCGAGCAGGCCAAGGAAGGCTTGCCCGATCTGAACATCGACTTCATCCCGCTGGACGACAAGAAAACCTACGAGCTGCTGCAAAAGGCCGAGACCACTGCGGTATTCCAGCTCGAGTCGCGCGGCATGAAAGAGCTGATCAAGAAGCTCAAGCCCGACTGCCTGGAAGACCTTATCGCATTGGTGGCGTTGTTCCGCCCAGGCCCACTGCAGTCGGGCATGGTTGATGACTTCATCAACCGTAAACACGGTCGCGCCGAGCTGGCCTACCCACACCCGGACTACCAGTACGAAGGCCTGCAGCCTGTATTGGCACCGACCTACGGCATCATCCTGTATCAGGAACAGGTGATGCAGATCGCCCAGGTCATGGCCGGCTACACCCTCGGCGGCGCTGACATGCTGCGTCGGGCGATGGGTAAGAAAAAGCCCGAAGAGATGGCCAAGCAGCGTGGCGGCTTCATCGAGGGTTGTGCCAACAACGGCATCAGTGCGGATCTGGCCGGTAACATCTTCGATCTGGTAGAAAAATTCGCCGGCTACGGCTTCAACAAGTCGCACTCGGCCGCCTACGGCCTGGTTTCTTATCAGACCGCCTGGCTCAAGACGCACTACCCGGCGCCGTTCATGGCGGCCGTACTTTCTGCGGATATGCACAACACCGACAAGGTGGTGGTGCTGATCGAAGAAGTGCGCACCATGAAACTGCGCCTTGACGCCCCGGATGTGAACGCCTCCGAGTTCAAGTTCACAGTCGACGACGATGGCCGCATCATTTATGGCCTGGGCGCGATCAAGGGTGTAGGTGAAGGGCCGGTGGAGGCCATTGTCGAGGCGCGTAGTGCCGGCGGGCCGTTCAAGGATCTGTTCGACTTCTGTGAGCGCATCGACCTCAAGCGGGTCAACAAGCGTACTCTCGACGCACTGATCCGCAGCGGTGCGCTGGATCGCCTCGGGCCGCACTTCCACGACGAGATCAAGGCCTACCAGGCCAACATCGACCGCAACCGGGCAGCGCTGATGTCGGCGCTCGAAGAGGCGGTGAAGTCGGCCGAGCAGACCGCGCGGACCGCCGATAGCGGCCACATCGACCTGTTTGGCGGGCTGTTCGTCGAAGCCGATGTCGACGTTTATGCCAACCACCGCAAGGCGCGCGAGCTGACCCTCAAAGAGCGCTTGAAAGGTGAAAAGGACACGCTGGGGCTGTACCTGACCGGCCACCCGATCGACGAGTACGAAGGCGAAATCCGCCGCTTCGCCCGCCAGCGGATCATCGACCTGAAACCGTCGCGCGAAGTGCAGACGGTGGCCGGGATGATCATTGCCTTGCGCGTGATGAAGAACAAGAAGGGTGACAAGATGGGCTTCGTCACCCTCGATGACCGCTCCGGACGCATCGAAGCCTCGCTGTTCGCAGACTCGTTCATGGCCGCCCAGGCACTGTTGCAGAACGATGCCATGGTCGTGATCGAGGGCGAGGTCAGTAACGATGATTTCTCTGGCGGCCTGCGCCTGCGCGTCAAGCAGGTGATGACCATGGAAGACGCGCGCACGCGGCTGGCCGAGAGCCTGCGCCTGAAGGTCGCCCATGATGCACTCAAAGGTGACCGCCTGCGCTGGCTGGGTGAGCTGATCACCCGCCATCGTGGCGGTTGCCCGATCACCCTTGAATACACCGGTAACGACGCCAAGGCCATGCTGCAGTTTGGTAATGACTGGGCGATCGACCCGGCGGACGGGCTGATTCAAGCCCTGCGTGACCAGTTCGGGCGTGAGAACGTCTTCCTGCAATACCGCTAATGCGATGAATTTTTAATCTCGACCTGAATGCGCCTGATCCTTTAAGGTAGGGCGCCAAACGGATCAACCGGCCGGCCGCCTGGCCGTAGACCCAAGACGGATGCCTATGAACCCGAATTTCCTCGATTTCGAACAGCCGATTGCCGACCTGCAAGCCAAGATTGAAGAGCTGCGTCTGGTTGGCAATGACAACTCGCTGAACATCAGCGATGAGATTGCCCGTCTGCAAGACAAGAGCAGCACCCTCACCGAAAGCATCTTCAGCAATCTGACCAGCTGGCAGATTGCGCGCCTGGCTCGTCACCCGCGCCGGCCGTACACACTGGACTACCTGCAGCACATCTTCACCGAGTTCGAAGAGCTGCACGGCGACCGCCACTTCTCCGACGACGCTGCCATTGTTGGTGGTACTGCGCGTCTGGACGGCAAGCCGGTGATGGTCATCGGTCACCAGAAAGGCCGCGAAGTGCGCGAGAAGGTGCGTCGCAACTTCGGTATGCCGCGTCCGGAAGGCTACCGCAAGGCCTGCCGCCTGATGGAAATGGCCGAGCGCTTCAAGATGCCGATTCTGACCTTCATCGATACTCCGGGTGCCTACCCAGGCATCGACGCCGAAGAGCGCAACCAGAGCGAGGCTATTGCCTGGAACCTGCGTGTCATGGCGCGGCTGAAAACTCCGATTATCGCCACCGTGATTGGCGAAGGTGGTTCGGGCGGTGCGCTGGCCATTGGTGTCTGTGACCAGTTGAACATGCTGCAGTACTCCACCTATGCGGTGATCTCGCCGGAAGGTTGCGCTTCGATCCTGTGGAAAACCGCCGACAAGGCTGCCGATGCAGCCGAAGCGATGGGTATCACTGCCGAGCGCCTGAAGAGCCTGAATATCGTCGACCAAGTGATCGAGGAGCCGCTGGGCGGCGCCCATCGTGATCCAGTCAAGGTTTCGCAAACCATTCGTGGCGAGCTGATTCAGCAGCTGGATATGCTCAGTGGACTGGACCATGACACGCTGCTCAAGCGTCGTTATGACCGCCTGATGAGCTACGGTCTCTGATCTGAGTTGATGCCGTCGGGGTCGCGCAGCGACCCCAGCTTCTCAGTGAGTCACACATGATCGACCTCACCCACAGCCTTTCCCCCTGGCAGCACGCTCCCGCCTGGTATGTCGCCCTCTCCGGCGGCCTCGACTCCAGCGTCCTTCTGCACCTTCTCGCTGACTATACCCGCCGCCACCGCGCGCCCCCCCTGCGTGCCATCCACATCCACCACGGCCTGCAAGCCGCCGCCGACAGCTGGCCAGCCCATTGCCAATCCCTGTGCGACAAGCTCGCCATCGAACTGCAGGTCATCCACGTCACGGTCGCGCCCGGCGCCAGCCTCGAGCAAGCCGCGCGCAATGCTCGCTATCACGCCTTTGCCGACATTCTGCGCCCCGGTGAAGTCCTGTTCACCGGCCAGCACCGCGACGATCAGGCTGAAACCCTGCTGTTCAGGCTATTGCGCGGCGCCGGCTTGCGTGGCCTGGCGGCAATGCCAGCAGCCAGGCCGCTTGGCCAGGGGCAACTGGTCAGGCCATTGCTGGCCCTGTCGCGGCAACAATTGCACAGCTATGCCGAGCAGTCCCAACTGCGCTGGATAGAAGACCCGAGCAATGCCGACACCCACTACGCCCGTAATTTTCTGCGCGGCGAGGCTTTACCGCTGCTGCACCAGCGCTGGCCGCAAGCCAGCCACAGCCTGGCGCGCAGTGCCGATCATCTGGGCGAGGCGCTGAGCCTGCTCAACGAACTCGCCGCTGACGACCTGGCGCTGGCAGGGCAGGGCGCTCCGAGCGCATGGCCTGGGCTGGACTCACTCGCTCTGGAAGCGCTCAAGGCACTCTCGCCCGCCCGTCAGCGCAATGCTTTGCAGTACTGGTTAAGCACTCGCACGCGGTTGCCGGATAGCCGCCATTGGGTCGGTTGGGAAGCGTTGCGCGACGCCGCCGATGACGCGCAACCCATCTGGCACCTGGCCGACGGTCAGTTGCAACGCAGCCACGGCCGCATCTGGTGGCTCGGCGGCGATTGGCTGGCCGCCCCTTCAGGCGAGCTTGCCTGGCCGGATCATGGTCGGCCGCTAGAGTTGCCGGGCAACGGCCGCGTACGCCTGTGCGGTACGTTGCCGCAGGCAGCGCTGCGGATTGCCTATCGTCAGGGCGGCGAACGGCTGGCGCTGCCTGGCCGCGGCCACCGCGACCTCAAGCGCTTGCTCAACGAATATCAGGTGCCACACTTCATTCGGCCAAGGCTGCCGCTGCTGTGGCAGGGCGAGCGCCTGCTGGCAGTGGCCAACCTGCCGCAACTGGCCCAGGGCGACTGTACCTTGGAGTGGCGGATGCCGAGCAACGCGCAAGGTTTGAGCTGAGGATTAGATTCCGGTAGACTACCCTCCCTTCTTGATACAACTTCTGTGGCTTCATCGAAAACACAGCAGTTGCCGATTACCAAGCAGTTTTTTGCTGGGCTGATTTCCTAAAATGACGAGCGAGCTCCATGCCGGGTATGCACCTGGTCTGTACAGACGCGGCAGTTTTTCGAGATGCACTGTGATTGACGCAGGTGATCGGGGGCTTCGGCCTTCCTTCGCTTTCTCCGGCGGCGCTAGCCGCTTTAACGCAGACTTCTAGGGTTTTTCATGACGCGCTACATATTCGTCACGGGCGGTGTTGTTTCTTCATTGGGGAAAGGCATTGCCTCGGCTTCCCTGGCGGCCATCCTGGAAGCGCGGGGGCTTAAGGTCACCATGCTCAAACTGGATCCGTACATCAACGTCGATCCAGGCACCATGAGCCCGTTCCAGCATGGTGAGGTGTTCGTCACCCATGACGGCGCCGAGACCGACCTTGACCTGGGCCACTATGAGCGGTTCATCCGCACCACGATGACCCAGAACAACAACTTCACCACTGGCCGTGTCTACGAGCACGTGCTGCGCAAAGAGCGCCGTGGTGATTACCTGGGCGCGACCATTCAGGTCATCCCGCACATCACCGACGAAATCAAGCGCCGCATCATCAAGGGTGCTGGCGACGCTGACGTTGCCCTGGTCGAAATCGGTGGCACGGTCGGCGACATCGAGTCGCAACCGTTCCTCGAGGCGATCCGCCAGTTGCGCTTCGAAGTCGGCGCCAAGCGCGCGATGCTGATGCACCTGACGCTGGTGCCGTACATCGCCACTGCTGGCGAGACCAAGACCAAGCCGACTCAGCACTCGGTCAAGGAACTGCGCTCGATCGGCCTGCAGCCTGACGTGCTGGTGTGCCGCTCCGATCACCCGATCGACAACTCGTCGCGCCGCAAGATCGCCCAGTTCACCAACGTTGAAGAACGTGCGGTGATCGCGCTGGAAGACGCCGACACCATCTACAAGATCCCGGGCATCCTGCATGCACAGGGTCTGGACGACTTCGTCACCGAGCGCTTTGGCCTGCAGTGCGACAGCGCTGACCTGTCCGAGTGGGACAAGGTGGTCGACGCCAAGCTCAACCCTGAGCATGAAGTTACCATCGCCATGGTCGGCAAGTACATGGAGCTGCTGGATGCGTACAAGTCGTTGATCGAAGCGATGAGCCACGCCGGTATCCAGAATCGCACCAAGGTCAACCTGCGTTACATCGACTCCGAAGACATCGAGAACCAGGGCACCAGCCTGCTCGAAGGTGCTGATGCCATTCTGGTCCCGGGCGGCTTCGGTCTGCGCGGTGTCGAAGGCAAGATCAAGGCGGTCCAGTTCGCTCGCGAGAACAAGGTGCCGTACCTGGGTATCTGCCTGGGCATGCAGGTTGCCGTGATCGAGTTCGCTCGTAACGTAATGGGCTGGGCCGACGCCAACTCCACCGAGTTCGACCGCAACAGCGAGCACCCGGTGGTGGGTCTGATCACAGAGTGGGCCGACAACACCGGTTCCGTCGAAACCCGTACCGAAGCCTCCGATCTGGGCGGCACCATGCGTCTGGGCGCCCAGGAATGCCAGCTGATCGGCAACTCCAAGGTCCACGATTGCTACGGCAAGGACGTCATCGTCGAGCGTCACCGCCACCGCTACGAGGTCAACAACAACCTGCTGCCGCAGATGATTGAAGCTGGCCTGCAGATTTCCGGGCGTTCCGGTGACGGCGCGTTGGTCGAAGTGGTCGAGTCGAAGGACCATCCGTGGTTCGTTGCTTGCCAGTTCCACCCCGAGTTCACATCCACCCCGCGTGACGGTCATCCGCTGTTCAGCGGCTTCGTCAAGGCGGCACTGGTCCAGAAGAACAAGGCCTGATCCATGACCCAGAAGATCATTCGCGTCGGTAACATCGAGATCGCCAACGACAAGCCGTTCGTTCTGTTCGGTGGCATGAACGTGCTGGAGTCGCGTGATCTGGCCATGAAGGTTTGCGAAGAGTACGTGCGGGTTACCGAAAAGCTCGGTATCCCTTACGTGTTCAAGGCCAGTTTCGACAAGGCTAACCGCTCTTCGGTCAGCTCCTACCGCGGCCCGGGCATGGAAGCAGGGCTGAAGATCTTCGAAGAGATCAAACAGACCTTCAACGTGCCGGTCATCACCGACGTGCACGAGCCGTATCAGGCTGCACCGGTTGCCGAAGTCTGCGACATCATCCAGTTGCCGGCCTTCCTCTCGCGTCAGACCGATCTGGTCGTGGCGATGGCCAAGACCGGCGCAGTGATCAACATCAAGAAAGCCCAGTTCCTTGCACCTCAGGAGATGAAACACATCCTGGCCAAGTGCGTCGAGGCGGGTAACGATCAGTTGATCCTGTGCGAACGTGGCTCGAGCTTCGGCTACAACAACTTGGTTGTGGACATGCTCGGCTTTGGCCTGATGAAGCAGTTCGAGTACCCGGTGTTCTTCGACGTGACCCATGCCCTGCAGATGCCGGGTGGTCGCTCGGACTCTGCCGGCGGCCGCCGCGGCCAGGTCACCGACCTGGCCAAGGCTGGCATGAGCCAGGGTCTGGCCGGGTTGTTCCTGGAAGCACACCCGGACCCGGACAACGCCAAGTGCGATGGTCCATGCGCGCTGCGCCTGGACAAACTGGAGCCATTCCTGGCCCAGCTCAAGCAATTGGACGACCTGGTGAAAAGTTTTCCGACGGTAGAAACCGCGTAACACTCATTTCTCGGGTAAAGTACCGCCCGTTCTACCCCTGACCCTCGGGTCAGGGGCTCCCCTTCGCCAGGTCTGCCCTCTGCATATTCGCCTGGTGAAAGGCTCGAATTCCCTAAGCTGCGTTGTTTTCGTCAATTCTGGAGTGCTTACAACAATGGCAAAGATCGTCGACATCAAAGGTCGTGAAGTTCTCGATTCGCGTGGCAACCCCACCGTGGAAGCCGATGTACTGCTCGACAACGGCATCATCGGCAGCGCGTGCGCGCCGTCCGGTGCTTCCACCGGCTCGCGCGAAGCGCTGGAGCTGCGTGATGGCGACAAGAGCCGTTACATGGGCAAGGGCGTACTCAAAGCCGTTGCCAACATCAACGGCCCGATCCGCGACCTGCTGCTGGGCAAGGACCCGGTTGACCAGAAAGCCCTCGACCGCGCCATGATCGAACTGGACGGCACCGAGAACAAGGCCAAGCTGGGCGCCAACGCTATCCTCGCCGTGTCGCTGGCAGCTGCCAAAGCCGCCGCACAGGACCAGGACCTGCCGCTGTACGCGCACATTGCCAACCTCAACGGCACTCCAGGCCAGTACTCGATGCCAGTACCGATGATGAACATCATCAACGGCGGCGAGCACGCCGACAACAACGTCGACATTCAAGAGTTCATGGTCCAGCCGGTTGGCGCCAAGACCTTCTCCGACGGCCTGCGCATGGGCACCGAAATCTTCCATCACCTCAAAGCAGTGCTCAAGGCCCGTGGCCTGAACACCGCAGTCGGTGACGAAGGTGGTTTCGCACCAAACCTGGCCTCCAACGAAGACGCTTTGGCAGCCATCGCCGAAGCCGTTGCCAACGCTGGCTACAAGCTGGGCACCGATGTCACCCTGGCCCTGGACTGCGCTGCCAGCGAATTCTACGAAGACGGCAAGTACAACTTGTCCGGTGAAGGCAAGTCGTTCGACTCCGAAGGCTTTGCCGAGTACCTCAAAGGCCTGACCGAGCGCTTCCCGATCATCTCCATCGAAGACGGTCTGGACGAGTCCGACTGGGCTGGCTGGAAGATCCTCACCGACAAGATCGGCGAGAAGATCCAGCTGGTTGGCGATGACCTGTTCGTCACCAACACCAAGATCCTCAAGGAAGGCATCGACAAGAGCATCGGTAACTCGATCCTGATCAAGTTCAACCAGATCGGCTCGCTGACCGAAACCCTCGAAGCCATCCAGATGGCCAAGGCTGCCGGCTACACCGCAGTGATTTCGCATCGCTCCGGCGAAACCGAAGACTCGACCATCGCTGACCTGGCTGTCGGCACTGCCGCTGGCCAGATCAAGACCGGCTCGCTGTGCCGTTCCGACCGCGTCTCCAAGTACAACCAGCTGCTGCGCATCGAAGAGCAACTGGGCGCCAAGGCGGTGTACCGTGGTCGCGACGAGTTTCGCGGCTAAGCAAGAGATGGTAAAAAGGCAGCTGCCGAGGCTGTCTGAGCGTTCTTACTGAGCTTTCAGACACCTCCTACGGGTTTCTGTCAACGAAGCCTGGCCTCGGCCAGGCTTCGTGCTATCGGAAGCCCCGCAGCGGCGGCCTTTTAATCCTGGATACTTTGATGCGCAGTCCTTATTGGTTGTTTCTCATCTTGCTCCTGTTGCTGGGTGGCCTGCAGTACCGCCTTTGGGTGGGCAGTGGCAGCCTCGCGCAAGTGACCGAGCTCAAGCAGCAGATCGACGAACAGCACGCCGAAAACGAACGGCTGCTGGAGCGTAATCGCGTGCTCGACGCAGAAGTCATGGAGTTGAAGAAAGGTATGGAGACCGTCGAGGAACGGGCCCGTCACGAATTGGGCATGGTCAAAGAGGGCGAAACCCTCTTCCAGTTGCCACAGAAATGACCTCGCCACTGCCGGCCTTCTGGGCCGTGATCCCCGCTGCCGGGGTCGGTGCGCGAATGGCTGCCGACCGTCCCAAGCAGTACCTGCAGTTGGGCGGGCGGACGATTATCGAGCACAGCCTCGACTGTTTTCTAGGCCATCCCTCGCTCAAAGGGGTGGTGGTCAGCATTGCTGCCGACGATCCGTACTGGCCAGGCCTGGCCTGCGCCAACGATGCGCGTATCCAGCGTGCTGCCGGCGGGCGCGAGCGGGCCGACTCCGTGCTCAATGCCTTGTTGTTGCTGCACGCTCAAGGCGCGGCAGATGGCGACTGGGTGCTGGTACACGACGCCGCACGGCCGAACCTGGCTCGCAGTGACCTCGACCGGTTGCTGGCGGAACTGGCTGACGATGCGGTGGGCGGCTTGCTTGCAGTGCCGGCCCGCGACACCCTCAAGCGCGCCGACAGCAATGGCCGGGTCAGCGCTACGGTTGACCGCAGCACCATCTGGCAAGCCTTCACGCCGCAGATGTTCCGCCTCGGTGCCCTGCACCGGGCACTGGCCGAATGCCTGGTATCCGATGTGACGGTGACCGACGAGGCGTCGGCGATGGAGTGGTCGGGATTGGCCCCGCGCCTGGTGGAAGGGCGCAGCGACAACATCAAGGTTACCCGCCCTGAAGATCTGGAGTGGTTACGCCAGCGTTGGTCGGCACGCGCCTGACACCTCAGGCAATGCCTGCGTATTCTGGCAACTGTCCAAGCTCCGCCTTCAAGTAATCCACCAGTCTTCTGACCTTGGGCGAGAGATGCCGCTGCTGCGGATACAGCGCCCACACTGCGGTATTGGGCGGCTGATGCGCTTCGAGCAGCGATACCAGTGCGCCGCTACGCAAATGCTCCTGCACGTAATAGTCCGGCAACTGACACAATCCAATCCCCTGCAGTGCGGCATCCAGCACTGCCTGACCACTGTTGCAGCGCCAGTTGCCCTGCACCCGCTGGCTCAGTTCACGACCTTCCTGTTTCAACGCCCAGACATCACTGCTGCCAATCAGGCAGTTGTGCCGAGCCAGTTCCGATAGGCTGTGCGGCCGGCCGTAGCGCTCCAGATAAGCCGGCGAGGCGCACAGGTACATCTGTCGCGGTGCCAGGCGTGTGGCGACCAGACGTGAGTCCTGCAGGCGGCCCAGGCGGATCGCCAGGTCCATGCCCTCGTGGAGCAAGTCCAGGGTGCGATTGCTCAACTCGACCTCGACCCGCAGCTGCGGGTACTGGGTCATGAAGCGCGTCACCAGTGGCACGATGAAACGCTCGCCATAGGCCACGGCGCAGGTCATGCGCAACAGCCCCTTTGGCTCGCTGGCAAGATCGCCCATCGCCCGCAGAGCCTCCTCGTGGCCATCCTGCAAGCGCTGGCAGTGCTGCAGGAAAGTCTGCCCGGCCTCGCTCAAGGTTACCCGGCGGGTGCTGCGGTAGAGCAAGCGGGTCTGCAAGCGTTCTTCGAGGCGAGCGATTTGGCGGCTGACATGCGAGGACGATACGCCCAGGCGCTCCGCCGCGGCGGTGAACTGGCCAAGCTCGGCCACGGCCACGAATTCATCGATGCCTTCCCAGCGATTGATCATTGATTATCCCTGTATGGCAATAATGTTTTGTCTTGGTCAGGATTATTAATCAAAGTGCGCTGAATTACACTGAATGGATTGCCCACCACTCGCTGGAGATCCCTGATGATCAAGTCCCGTGCCGCCGTAGCCTTCGAGGCCAACAAACCGCTGGAAATCGTTGAAGTCGATGTCGCCATGCCCAAGGCCGGTGAAGTGCTGGTGCGCATCGTTGCCAGCGGTGTCTGCCATACCGACGCCTACACCCTGTCGGGCGCTGACCCGGAAGGCATCTTTCCGTCGATTCTCGGCCATGAAGGTGGCGGTATTGTCGAGGCAGTAGGCGAGGGCGTGACCTCGGTTGCCGTAGGCGATCATGTGATCCCGCTGTACACCCCAGAGTGTGGCCAGTGCAAGTTCTGCCGTTCTGGCAAGACCAACCTGTGCCAGGCAATCCGTGCGACCCAGGGTAAAGGCCTGATGCCTGATGGCACTACGCGCTTCTCCTACAAGGGCCAGCAACTGTTCCACTACATGGGCACCTCGACGTTCTCCGAGTACACCGTGTTGCCGGAAATATCCGTGGCCAAGATCCAGAAAGAAGCGCCATTGGAAAAAGTCTGCCTGCTCGGCTGTGGCGTGACCACCGGCATCGGCGCCGTGCTCAATACCGCCAAGGTCAAAGAAGGCGACACCGTGGCCATCTTCGGCCTGGGCGGTATCGGCCTGTCGGCGATCATCGGTGCGGCCAAGGCCAAGGCCGGGCGCATCATCGCCGTCGATATCAATCCGAGCAAATTCAAGATCGCCCGCCAGTTGGGTGCCACCGATTGCATCAATCCGAAGGACTATGACCGGCCTATCCAGGAGGTCATCGTCGACCTCACCGATGGCGGTGTGGATTACTCGTTCGAGTGCGTCGGCAACGTGCAACTGATGCGAGCGGCGCTGGAATGCTGCCACAAGGGCTGGGGCGAGTCGGTGATCATCGGCGTGGCCGGTGCCGGCCAGGAAATCGCCACCCGTCCGTTCCAACTGGTGACCGGGCGCGTCTGGCGCGGTTCGGCGTTCGGTGGCGTGCGTGGTCGCAGCGAACTGCCAAGCTACGTCGAGATGTCGCAGCAGGGCGAGATCCCGCTGGATACCTTCATCACCCACACCATGGGCCTGGAAGACATCAACAAAGCCTTCGACCTGATGCACGAAGGTAAAAGCATCCGCAGCGTGATCCACTTCTGAGGTCAGCCATGAGCCTGGAAAACATCTCCTGCCAGAAAAGCTTCGGCGGCTGGCACAAGCGTTACCGGCATCAGTCCAAGGTGCTCGGCTGCGACATGGTGTTTGCCGTGTACCTGCCGCCGCAGGCCGAACAAGGTGCCAAGCTGCCGGTGCTGTACTGGCTGAGCGGCCTGACGTGCAACGACGAGAACTTCATGCAGAAGGCTGGGGCCCAGCGCCTGGCTGCCGAGCTGGGGCTGATCATCGTTGCACCCGACACCAGCCCGCGGGGCGAGCAGGTGCCGGCTGATCCCGATGGCGCCTGGGATTTCGGCCTCGGCGCAGGTTTCTACCTGAATGCCACTCAGCAGCCCTGGGCGCAGCACTACCGCATGCATGACTACGTGGTCGAGGAACTGCCCGCGCTGGTCGAGGCGCACTTCCCGGCGTCGGATCAACGCAGCATCAGCGGCCACTCCATGGGCGGCCACGGTGCGCTGGTGTGCGCCCTGCGCAACCCTGGCCGCTATCAGTCGGTGTCGGCGTTTTCGCCGATCTGCAACCCGATGGACTGCCCGTGGGGCGAGAAGGCGTTCTCCCGTTATCTGGGCGAAGACCGCGCCCGCTGGCGCGAGTGGGATGCCAGCGTGCTAGTGGCCGAAGCCCCGGCCGGGCAATGCCCGCCGTTGCTGATCGAGCAGGGGGATCGGGATGATTTTCTCGCCACCCAGCTCAAACCCGAGGTGCTCGAGCAGGCCGCCCGCAAGGCTGGTCATGCGCTGACCTTGCGCCTGCAGCCTGGCTACGATCACAGCTACTACTTCATCGCCAGCTTCATCGATGACCACCTGCGCCACCATGCCGCTGCGCTGGGTCGCCTGTAACTGCTACGTGGGCCGCACTGCGGCCCAACAACTGCGCCCAAGCCTGTGCAAAGCAGGTAGAATCCCGCCCTGACTTTATCAGGGCGTTTTTCTATGCGTATTGGCCATGGCTACGATGTGCACCGGTTTACCGACGGTGATTTCATTACCTTGGGTGGGGTGCAGATTCCTCACAAATACGGCCTGCTGGCCCATTCCGATGGCGACGTAGTGCTGCATGCACTGAGCGACGCCTTGCTCGGCGCCGCTGCGCTGGGTGACATCGGCAAGCACTTTCCGGATACCGACCCGCAGTTCAAGGGCGCCGACAGCCGCGTGCTGTTGCGCCACGTGCTGGCTGTGGTCCAGGCCAAAGGCTGGAAGGTCGGCAACGTCGACGCCACCATTGTTGCTCAGGCGCCGAAAATGGCCCCGCATATCGAAACCATGCGCCAGTTGATCGCCGCCGACCTGCAAGTCGAGCTCGACCAGGTCAACGTCAAGGCCACCACCACCGAGAAGCTCGGTTTCACTGGCCGTGAGGAAGGGATCGCCGTGCATGCGGTAGCCCTGCTGCTGGCGCTATGACCGAATTGGAACTGCTCGGGCCACGCGCTTCGAGTGAAGCGCTGGGCAGCGCTGTGCTCAAGGCAGTCGCGGAAGACTTCCAGGTCGATGAAGTGCTCGACATTCCGTTGAGCGGGCAGGGTGAACACCTCTGGCTGTGGGTCGAGAAACGCGACCTCAACACCGAAGAAGCCGCCCGCCGCTTGGCCCGCGCCGCCGGTGTGCCACTGCGCGCGATCAGCTATGCCGGCCTCAAGGACCGTCAGGCCTTGACCCGCCAGTGGTTCAGCCTGCACCTGCCGGGCAAGGCCGACCCTGACCTGAGCCGCGCCGAAGACGACACCCTGCGCATCCTCAAGCGCGACCGGCACCTGCGCAAGCTGCAGCGCGGCGCGCATTCGGCCAACGGTTTCACTCTGCGCCTGACAGCGTTGACGGCTGACCATGCCGCACTGGATGCGCGCTTGCAGCAGCTCAAGGCCCAAGGCGTGCCCAACTACTTCGGTAGCCAGCGCTTTGGCCATGGCGGCGGCAATGTCCAGGATGCGCAGAGCTGGGCCGAGCGTGCCGCCCTGCCCGAGCAGCGCAATGTGCGTTCGCGGCTGCTCTCGGCCGGACGCAGCTACCTGTTCAACCAGGTGCTGGCAGCGCGGGTCGCCGACGGCAGCTGGCAGCGGGCACAGGTGGGCGACCTGCTGGCGTTCACTGATAGCCGCAGCTTCTTCCCGGCGGGCGAGGCCGAGTGCGCCGATCCGCGTCTGGCCATTCTCGACCTGCACCCGACCGGTCCGCTGTGGGGGGAGGGGCCTACGCCAACCACCGGCGCCACCGCCGAACTGGAATCCGCTGTCGGTGCACAACATGCTGCATTGGGACATTGGCTGGCGCGGGCGGGCATGAGTCACGAACGGCGCATCCTGCGGCTCCCTATTGGCGGCCTGACGTGGCATTATCCCGAGCTTGATATCCTGCAACTGGAATTCGTCCTGCCGGCCGGATGCTTCGCCACCGTCGTGGTGCGCGAGCTAGTCGATCTGGTGCCGGTAGGGCAGACGGACAGCCCATGCGTATTCTGATTTCCAACGACGACGGTGTTACCGCCCCGGGCCTCGCCGCGCTGTATGCAGCGCTGGCGGACTATGCCGAGTGCGCGGTGATCGCCCCGGACCAAGACAAGAGCGGCGCCGGCAGTTCGCTGACGCTGGACCGGCCACTGCATCCGCAGGTTCTGGCCAATGGCTTCATCAGCCTCAATGGCACGCCCACCGATTGTGTCCACCTGGGGCTCAACGGGCTGTTGCCGCAAACGCCGGAGATGGTCGTCTCGGGGATCAACCTGGGCGCCAATCTGGGCGATGACGTGCTGTATTCCGGCACCGTCGCCGCTGCGCTGGAAGGGCGTTTTCTCGGTGGCACCTCGCTGGCGTTCTCGCTGGTGTCGCGCCAGCCCGACAACCTGCCCGCTGCCGCCCATATTGCCCGGCGCCTGGTCGAGGCGCAGTCGCGCCTGCAGTTGCCGCCGCGCACCGTGCTCAACATCAATATCCCCAACCTGCCGCTGGAGCATATCCGCGGTATTCAGGTCACCCGGCTGGGCCATCGTGCACGTGCGGCGGCGCCCACCAAGGTGGTCAACCCGCGCGGCAAGGAAGGCTACTGGATCGCCGTGGCCGGGGACGCCGAGGATGGCGGCCCGGGTACCGACTTCCATGCCGTTATGCAGGGCTATGTGTCGATCACCCCGCTGCAGCTCGACCGCACCTTCAACGATGCCTTCGACCAGCTCAGCGGCTGGCTGGAGGGCGTCCTCTGATGCGCGAACAGGACGATCTGCAGCGCCGCGGAATTGGCATGACCTCGCAACGTACCCGCGAACGGCTGATCCAGCGTCTGACCGAAGAGGGCGTATCCAACCCCAAGGTGCTTGACGTGATCCGCCGTACGCCGCGTCATCTGTTCGTCGATGAAGCACTGGCGCACCGCGCCTACGAAGACACGGCGCTGCCGATCGGGCACAACCAGACCATCTCCCAGCCGTTCATGGTTGCGCACATGAGCGAGCTGCTGCTCGAGGCCGGCCCCTTGGACAAGGTGCTGGAAATCGGCACCGGCTCGGGATACCAGACGGCGGTGCTGGCGCAGTTGGTCGAGCGAGTGTTCTCGGTAGAGCGGATCAAGGTCCTGCAGGACCGGGCCAAGGAGCGGCTGCTCGAACTCAACCTGCGCAATGTCGTGTTCCGCTGGGGTGACGGCTGCGATGGCTGGCAGGCGCTGGCGCCTTACAACGGCATTATCGTGACGGCCGTGGCGCCTGAGGTGCCGCAAGCGCTGCTCGATCAACTGGCACCTGGCGGGCGCCTGGTGATCCCGGTTGGCCCCGCTGGCGAGCAACAGCAGCTGTTGATGATCGTCCGTGAAGAGCACGGCTTCTCTCGACGAGTCATGGGTACGGTGCGCTTTGTGCCGCTGCTCAATGGCCCGCTGGCCTGAGTCACAGGGAATATTTGCAGCTGCAACGAATTCCTGTGGCGTGTACCTGTCTATGTGGCGGGCGAGTGCTGAAAAAACCAAGCACGTCCTGAAAGACTTTTGATGTTTTGCCTGCGCGCCCACACTTCAGTGGGCTCGGTTATAATTGCAACATTATTGCATTTTGTTTAGTCGGTTTTCGGCACCATGAGGGGAGCGCGGGTGGGTCACACAATCAGTCTGCAGCGCAAGGATCGGTCGTTTTTCAAGCTCCTGGTGGTGGCACTGGCCATGGGCACGCTGCTGACGGGCTGTTCCAGTACCGGCTCGAGCAGCGCCCGGGTGGTGGACCGCAACAACGCAGCGCCCAAGCGGCCGACCGTGACCACTGGTCAATACATCGTCAAACCGGGCGACACGATGTTCTCGATCGCCTTCCGTTACGGCTGGGACTACAAGGAGCTGGCAGCGCGCAACAACATTCCGGCGCCTTACACCATTCGCCCAGGTCAGCCGATCCGCTTCAGCAGTGGTTCGACCGGTAGTACCACCGTGGTTTCCAGCCCTTCGTCCTCGAGCAAGACCACCGTTACCCGGCGCCCGGTGGGCACACCTGTACCGTCCGTCAGTGGTGGCAAGGTGATAACCAGCGCCCCATCGAGCACCACCACGACCGTTACCACAGTCCCCGCCGCAGAGCGTACGGCTGGCGGCTGGACATGGCCCGCCAACGGCGTATTAATTGGAAAATTTGCTTCAAACGGTAGTTTGAATAAAGGCATTGATATCGCCGGTGATTTGGGACAGCCTGTTTTTGCTGCGTCTGGTGGTGCAGTGGTATACGCCGGGAGTGGATTAAGGGGCTACGGCGAACTGATCATCATCAAACACAGCGATACCTACGTCAGTGCCTACGGTCACAACCGCAGGCTGTTGGTACGGGAAGGGCAGCAGGTCAAGGCAGGGCAGGCTATTGCTGAAATGGGGTCCACGGGCACTGACCGGGTGAAACTGCATTTTGAAATCCGCCGTCAGGGCAAACCCGTCGATCCGCTCCAGTTCTTGCCACGTCGTTGAATGTTGCACCCGGCCTGTTCCTTGGATGTAGAGGGGACAGGCTCCAGCGCTGCCACGGAATCAGGTGCCGCTAGAGTCTGAGTTCGAACTCAGCAAAGGACTATAACAATGGCTCTCAGCAAAGAAGTGCCGGAGTTTGACATCGACGATGACCTTCTCCTGATGGAGACCGGCATCGTTTTGGAAACGGATGTGGTGTCAGACGAACCTGCTGTATCTGCGGTTCGGACCAAGGCCAAATCGGCCTCATCGCTCAAACAGCACAAGTACATCGACTACACTCGGGCACTCGATGCGACTCAGCTGTACCTCAATGAGATCGGCTTCTCGCCGTTGCTCTCTCCCGAAGAGGAAGTGCATTTCGCACGGCTTTCTCAAAAAGGCGACCCTGCAGGTCGCAAGCGCATGATCGAAAGCAACCTGCGTCTGGTTGTAAAAATCGCCCGTCGTTACGTCAATCGCGGCTTGTCACTGCTCGATTTGATCGAAGAAGGCAACCTTGGCCTGATTCGCGCGGTAGAGAAATTCGACCCAGAGCGTGGCTTCCGTTTCTCCACCTACGCCACTTGGTGGATACGTCAGACCATCGAACGCGCCATCATGAACCAGACGCGCACCATTCGCCTGCCGATCCATGTGGTCAAGGAACTCAACGTCTACCTGCGCGCTGCGCGTGAGCTGACGCAAAAGCTCGATCACGAGCCGTCCCCCGAAGAAATCGCCAACCTGCTCGAGAAGCCGGTTGCAGAGGTCAAGCGCATGCTCGGGCTCAACGAGCGGGTGTCTTCGGTCGATGTTTCCCTGGGGCCTGACTCCGACAAGACCCTGCTCGATACCCTCACCGATGATCGCCCGACCGACCCTTGCGAACTGCTGCAGGACGATGATCTGTCGCAGAGCATCGATCAGTGGCTGGGTGAGCTGACCGACAAGCAGCGTGAAGTGGTGGTACGCCGCTTTGGTCTGCGCGGCCATGAAAGCAGCACCCTTGAAGATGTCGGCCTGGAGATTGGCCTGACCCGTGAGCGGGTTCGGCAGATTCAGGTCGAGGGGCTCAAGCGTCTGCGCGAGATTCTCGAGAAGAACGGCCTGTCCAGCGAGTCGCTGTTCCAGTAGCGCTGACTGCGTCGAACAACGCCCCGATTTCTCGGGGCGTTTTTTTTTAGCCTTGAGAATGTTGTAGTTGCCACCCTTGTTGCAGCCAGCGTACGAGATTGCTTACGGCCAGCGTAGGAGATTGGCCTATGGGTAAGTAAATCATTGTCGTTTTCAGTAGTTATGAATTCTTAAGTAGCTGATAAATAAAGAATTATTAGACATGTGGAAATATGTCCGCTGTAACAATCAGAGAAATCTCCACGTTGTCTCTTCCGCTGAAATCGCTAGTATCTGAACTGTGCCAACGGACAGGCACAGGCTTTCAGGATGAAGGCCAAGGACATCGCAGGACGCGATTCATCAGGATGATGTACAGGGACAAGCAGGGACTACGGAAAAAAATGTGGGCGGTTCATACCGCCCCTTTTTTTGCCTGCGATTTGAGCTCGCGATTCTCGCCGGGCACAAAAAAAGCGACCCGGGGGCCGCTTTGTTCGAACCAGATGCGCCAAGCGTATCAGCGTTCCAGATCAGCAATCTTGCCAGGCTTGCCATCCCACTCTTCAGCGTCGGCCATGGCATCTTTGCGCTCGGTGATGTTCGGCCAGATCTCCGCCAGCTCGGCGTTCAACTCGATGAAGTTCTCCATGCCGGCAGGCACTTCGTCTTCCGAGAAAATCGCCTGTGCCGGGCACTCTGGCTCACACAGCGCGCAGTCAATGCACTCGTCCGGATGAATGACCAGGAAGTTCGGGCCTTCATAGAAGCAGTCCACCGGACACACTTCCACACAGTCGGTGTATTTGCACTTGATGCAGTTGTCGGTGACGACGAAGGTCATTCTAATTTTCTCCTCAGGCAACGGCTGCATGCCCTTCCTTGCAGGGCAGCACGGTTCACAGGTATATGGCTGCAGGCCAGGCTAATAACCTGCAGCACCAGCAAACCGCGCGGGATTCTACCAGCTTGCGCAGGCAGCCGTTATAACAGGTTCTTCAGTTGATATAGCATTTCGATAGCTTGACGCGGGGTCATGTCATCCAGGTCGAGCTTGCCCAACTTGTCGATGGCAGGATGCGGCAGGCTGGCAAACAGGTCGCTCTGGTGCGGGACATGCGGGTCATGCACAGCTTTGCCTGGGCTGGTTACAGCCTCGCCAGGCAGGCTGGCAGTTTCCAGTCGGCTCAGGTGCTCGCGTGCACGTTGAATCACCGGGCCGGGTACGCCGGCCAGTTGCGCCACCGCCAGGCCGTAACTCTGGCTGGCAGGGCCTGGCAGGACGTGGTGCAGGAAGACAATGCGTTCGTTGTGCTCGGTGGCGTTCAGATGCACGTTGGCCACCAGCGGCTGGCTCTCGGGCAGTACCGTCAATTCGAAGTAATGCGTGGCGAACAGGGTATAGGCGCGCAGTTGCGCCAGGCGCTCGGCGGCGGCCCAGGCCAGCGACAGGCCGTCGAAGGTGCTGGTGCCACGGCCGACTTCATCCATCAGCACCAGGCTGCGGTCGGTCGCGTTATGCAGGATGTTGGCAGTCTCGCTCATCTCGACCATGAAGGTCGAACGGCCGCCGGCCAGATCATCACTGGAGCCGATACGGGTGAAGATGCGGTCGACCAGCGACAGCTCGCAGCGCGCCGCCGGGACGAAACTGCCAATGTGCGCCATCAGCACGATCAAAGCGGTCTGGCGCATGTAGGTCGATTTACCGCCCATGTTCGGGCCGGTGATGATCAGCATGCGCGTGCTGTCGTCCAGGCCCAGGTCGTTGGCCACGAACGGCGTGGTCAACACCTGCTCGACCACGGGGTGGCGGCCTTGCTCGATACGCAGGCAGGGCTCGTCAACAAAGCTTGGGCAGTTCAGGTCGAGGGTCAGAGCGCGCTCGGCGAGGTTGCTCAGCACGTCCAGCTCGGCCAGTGCAGCGGCGCTGTCCTGCAGCGGCGCAAGGTGGCCGATCAAGTTTTCCAGCAGCGCATCGTAGAGCATCTTCTCGCGCGCCAGGGCCCGGCTCTTGGCCGACAGCGCCTTGTCTTCGAAGGCTTTCAGTTCTGGCGTGATGAAGCGCTCGGCGCCCTTGAGGGTCTGCCGACGGATGTAGTCGGCAGGCGCTTGTTCGGCCTGCTTGCTGGGCAGCTCGATGAAGTAACCATGCACCCGGTTGTAGCCCACCTTGAGGTTGGGCAGGCCGGTGCGGGCTTTTTCCCGCACTTCCAGGTCAATCAGGAACTGGCCGGCGTTTTCGCTCATGGCCAGCAACTCGTCGAGCTCGCTGTCGTAGCCGGTCTTGAGCACACCACCGTCGCGGATAACTGCGGGCGGGTTGTCGATAATGGCTCGCTCGAGCAGGCTGGCCAGCTCCGGGTAAGTGCCGGTGATGGCCGCCAGGCGGGCCAGGTGCGACGCCTCCAGATCTGCCATGGCATTTTGCAGCTCAGGCAGGGCGGCGAGGGCGTCGCGCAGTCGCGCCAGGTCGCGCGGACGGGCGTTACGCAGGCCGATCCGGGCCAGGATCCGCTCCAGGTCGCCAATCTCTTTGAGTTGCGGCTGCAGCTTTTCATAGCGATAGCCGTCGAGCAGGCAACGGATCGACTCCTGACGCGCTTGCAGCACCTTCTGGTCGCGCAGCGGGCGGTTCAGCCAACGGCTCAGCAGGCGGCTGGCCATGGCGGTCTGGCAACGGTCGATGACCGATTGCAGAGTGTTGTCACGGCCACCGGCCAGGTTGATGTCCAGCTCCAGATTGCGCCGGCTGGCGCCATCGAGGATCACCGTGTCGTCCATGCGCTCGTGGCGCAGGCTGCGCAAGTGCGGCAGGGTGGTGCGCTGGGTTTCCTTGGCGTAGGTCAGCAGGCAGCCTGCGGCACCGATCGCCAGGGTCAGCTTGTCGCAACCAAAGCCCTTGAGGTCCTTGGTCGCGAACTGCTGGCACAGGCCCTTGCGCGCCGAATCGCGATCGAAGTCCCACGGGGCGCGGCGCCGGCAACCGCGGCGCTTCTCGGCCGGCAGGTCGCGTGGCCAGTCATCCGGGATCAGCAGCTCGACCGGGTTGATCCGCTCAAGCTCGGCCAGCAGATTTTCCCAGCCTTTGATTTCCTGCACGCTGAAGTTGCCGCTGGTAATGTCCAGCACGGCCAGGCCGAACAGCCGCTCATCGCCGAGCACGGCGGCAATCAGGTTGTCGCGGCGCTCATCGAGCAGCGCCTCGTCGCTCACCGTGCCAGGAGTGATGATACGCACCACCTGACGCTCGACCGGGCCCTTGCTGGTCGCCGGATCACCGATCTGCTCGCAGATCACCACCGACTCGCCGAGCTTGACCAGCTTGGCCAGGTAGCCCTCGGCCGAATGGAACGGTATCCCGCACATCGGGATCGACTGGCCGGCCGACTGACCGCGCGCGGTCAAGGTGATGTCCAGCAGCTTGGCGGCTTTCTTCGCGTCTTCGTAGAAGATCTCGTAGAAATCGCCCATGCGGTAGAACATCAACTGGTCCGGGTGCTGATTTTTCAGCCGCCAGTACTGTTGCATCATTGGAGTGTGCGCGGAGAGGTCAGACATTCGGGGCCTTACAGCGTGATTCGGTGGGCGATTTTGAAACCGGCAATGTTACAGACTTTTGCCCGGCGATGCAGGGACGATACGCCATTGGATTGTCGCGCTCTGCCAAGCGCAGGCTGGCCGGTGCGCTGCCGCATCAATTGCATTTGCGCACAACTCGTTGCATTATGCGGCTTATGCAAAAGCGCAACGTAGCCTCCGTACTCAAGACCTTGCTCGACCGCCACGGCCTGTCTCCGACGGAGCTGCACCGGCGCACGGGCGTTCCCCAATCCACGCTTTCGCGGATTCTCAGCGAAAAGATCGTTGATCCGTCAGACAAGCACGTCTCCAAAATCGCCGAGTATTTCGCCGTCAGCACCGACCAGTTACGTGGCCGCGCCGAACTCGGCGAGTCGCGTGAAGCGGCGCAGCCGACTCATGGTCATGCCGACATGAGCGATATCAGCCTGTGGGACGATGAAACCCCCGTCGAGGACGACGAGGTCAGCGTGCCCTTTCTTCGCGAGGTCGAGTTGGCAGCAGGATCAGGAAGATTCGTCATCGAAGAGAGCGAGCGTGCGCGCCTGCGTTTCGGCAAGCGCAGCCTGCGCCACAATGGCGTCCAGTTCGACAACGCCAAGTGCGTGACCGTGCGCGGCAACAGCATGCTGCCGGTGCTGCGTGATGGCGCCACGGTAGGGGTCAATACCGGTAAATGTGCGATCGGCGATATCGTCGATGGCGACCTCTATGCCATCAATCACAACGGCCAGTTGCGTGTAAAGCAGGTGTATCGCTTGCCAACCGGCATCCGCCTGCGCAGCTTCAACCGCGATGAGCACCCCGACGAGGACTACACTTTCCAGCAGATGCAGGATGAGCAGATCAGCCTGCTGGGCCACGTCTTCTGGTGGGGGATGTACGCCCGCTGAGTGAACATCGTCAGAACAAACCCGCTTCGGCGGGTTTTTTTTCGCCTGCAGAAAAGTCCTACAGCCAGCGTGATGCATGGCCTTCATGCATATCAGCAAATCCTCATGTGAAGTTCTATGAATAAATGCATTGACTGCATATGCATATGCGCATAACGTGTTTCTCAAGCCGGGCAGAAACCGGTTGTTGCAAAGGCAGCGATGAACAGGCCTCAACTGTTCAGAGGGTTGGCAACTGGCCCGGGTGTGCAGCGTAAAGCACCACGAACAGTTTTCCGGCGGGCAGGCGGCCGCGGTCGGAGTTAACAGTTTTGGACATGACCGCAGGTGTCACCAGTAGTGGCCTGCGGTTGACCACGCATTACTGAAAAGCCGGCGATGGCGGGCTTTTTGGAATGCCGAGTTTAAGCGTAAACCGACCTGTCGACAGTCGTCGGCGGGCATCACACAGGAGATAGGGCAGTGACGAACGAGCAACAAGCGTTACTGGAAATGCCGCTCTGGCTGGTAATCGTCCTGGCGTTGCTGGGCGGTGTTTCCGGCGAAATGTGGCGGGCCGACAAGGCTGGAGCAAAAGGCTGGTCGCTGGTGCGCCGGCTGGCGCTGCGTTCCGGGGCATGCATGATCTGTGGCGTGTCGACGGTGATGCTGCTGTACGCCAGCGGCATGTCGATCTGGAGCGCCAGCGCCTTTGGCTGCCTGACGGCGATGGCGGGAGCCGATGTTGCCATCGGCCTTTATGAACGCTGGGCAGCCAAGCGGCTTGGGCTGCGCGACGGCGCGCGGGCAGATGTGCGAGAGGAGCCCTGAACATGAGCGAACTGACAACCTTACACGCGGCAGTAACCGCAACCATTCGTAAGGCGATCCCGGAACTTGCGTCAGTCGATGCATATTCATCTGTAGGAAATAGCACGGCATTACCCGCACTGCGCCATGGCGTGGTGCGCATGACGGCCGACCCTGCCCCCCGCGATGGGCGCTCGGTGCTGCTCGCCAGTTTCGAGGCGGACATTACCGCCGCGGATAGCGCCCAGGCCGAGGCGCGCCTGCAAGGCAGCCTCCTGGCAGCGCAATTGATCGACGTGCTGCGCCAGCAGTTCTGGGAGCTGGATTTCGTCGAAGCGAGCCGCAATGTCGAGGCTCAGTTCGACGGTAGTGGCTGGACGGTGCGCTGGGACCAGCCGGTGCTGCTCGGCGAGCCACGCTGGGATTGGCCCGACCAGCCGCCTGGGCAGTTGATGCTGGGGATCAGCCCGGAAACCGGCCCTGGCAACGAGGGCAATTACTTCCCTGCACAGGAACTGTCATGAGTTACTCAAGTTCAATGCACGACCGCATGTTGGCCTGCCTGGTCATCCCTTGCCGCGTCGTGGCGGTGGACCCTGCCGCTGCGCGGGTACGGGTCTCGGATGGCAGCGGCTGGAGCAGCGCCTGGTTGCGCTGGCATGCACTGGCGGCAGGCCAGGCCCGCCACTGGCGCGCGCCAAGTATTGGCGAGCAGGGCGTGCTGTTGAGTCCCAGCGGCGAGCCGGCCCAGGGCACGTTCTTCCCGGGGCTGTATGGCAATGCGGGGAGCCCACCAGATAACCGTGACCATCTTGAAGTGTGGCATTTCGCCGATGGCGGCTCACTGGCCTACGACTGGCAAGCACGGCGTTACGACATCCACTTGCCGACCGGCAACGCCAGCATCCGGGTCGGGGCCAGCACGCTGCAGGTCAGCGACGGCGCCATCAGCCTTGACGCAGCGGCGATCACCCTCACCGGTAGCGTCTCGATCAAGGGCCCGCTGGTGGTCAGCGGCGACATCAATGGTGGCGGCCAGATCATCGACACGGCCGGCAACACGGCCAATCACAAACATTAACAGACCCGCCGATGCGGGTTTTTTTCTGTCAGGAGACTGCTATGCAAACCTGCCCATGGGGCTCGACCATTGCTGTCCGGCCCTCGCCTGGAGGTGCGCCATGATCGGTATGGACCGGCGCACCGGCCAGCCGTTGGCCGGCATCGCCCACCTGCGTCAATCGATTGAAGACATCCTTTCTACCCCCCTCGGCAGCCGCCGCATGCGCCCGGAATACGGCAGCCAACTGCGCCGCTACGTCGACCTGCCGGTCAACGAAGGTTGGAAAAGCGCCGTACAAGCTGAAGTCGCCCGTGCTCTGGGACGTTGGGAACCGCGTTTGCAATTGGAGCGAGTCAAGGTGATTGCGGTAATCGGCGGTCAGGTCAGCATGAGCCTGCGTGGCCGTTACCTGGGCACTGAAGCCATGCTCGAGGTGCAGGTATGAGCCAAGTCGATCTGGCCCAGTTGCCAGCACCTCAGTTGCTCGAAGACCTCGATTACGAGGCCTTGTATCAGGCTGATCTGCAGACCTTTCGCGCGCATCTGGGGGACGCTTGGACCGCACAGCTTGAAAGTGACCCGGTCTGCAAGCTGCTGGAAGTCGGGGCCTACCGCAAATTGCTCAACCGGGCACGCATCAACGACGCGGCCAAGGCACTGCTGTTGGCTTACGCTCAAGGCAGCGACCTCGACCAACTAGCGGCCAATGTCAGCCTGCAGCGTTTGCTCATCCAGGCTGAAGACCGGACTCAGGTACCGCCGCTCGAGGCACTGTTCGAGTCTGACGCGGCACTGCGCGAGCGGGTGCAGTTGGTCTACGAGGGGCTCACCACTGCCGGGCCGCGCAACAGTTACATCCTGCACGCTCGCAACGCCTCGGGACTGGTCGCTGACGCAACCGCCGAGAGCCCGTCGCCCGCGGTCGTCGATGTCACTGTGTTGAGCCTGGAGGGCAACGGTGTAGCAGATGCGCAGTTGCTGGCCCAGGTGGCCGCGTACCTCAATGACGATGACATTCGCCCGGTAGCCGACCGCGTCAGCGTGCGTAGCGCCGAGGTCTTGCCCTACCGCATTGATGCCACCCTTTACATCGCTGACAGCGGCCCTGAGTCGGAGGCGGTGCTCGCCGAGTGCCGTCGTCGGCTGCAAGCCTGGATCAACCCGCGTCGACGCCTGGGCGTCGAAGTTGCACGCTCCGGGATCGATGCACAGCTGCACATTGGTGGGGTCAGTCGGGTTGAGCTCGGCGGCTGGGCCGACATCCGCCCGAGCAAGTCCCAGGCTGCGTGGTGCACGGGCTTCGATCTGAAGCGGGGCGGCTGATATGGACAGCCTGCTGCCGCTCAACCGCACCGCGCTGGAATGCGCCATCGAAGCCGCAGGCGATGAAGATCTCAAGGTCGACTTGCGCCTGCTCTACAGCCCCGAAAACTGCCCGCCGCACCTTCTCTATCAACTTGCCTGGGCCTGGTCGGTCGACCGCTGGGACGACAGTTGGAGCGACCCGATCAAGCGCTCGGTGATTCGCTCGTCGTTCTTCGTACATGCCCACAAAGGCACCCTTGGCGCACTTCGGCGAGTGGTCGAGCCATTTGGCTACCTGATTGAAGTGGAGGAGTGGTGGCAGGCCAAGCCGGCTGCTGTGCCTGGAACCTTCGCTTTGAAGATTGGCGTTTCCGATGCGGGCATCAGTGAGCAGACGTATGCCGAGTTGTCGGCGCTGATTGATGACGCTCGGCCGGTCAGCCGGCATATGACGGGGCTCGCCATCAGCTTGGAAAGCAGGGGCGCGTTATGCCTGGCTACAGCCGTCTTCGACGGCGAAACACTCGACGTATACCCGCCGCAGGCTGTTGACCTTGATGTCAGTGGCGAGATTGGTCGTGGCGGTCGTGATCACACAATTGACTATCTGGACGTTAACTATGGTTGACCAGACTTCGCAGTTTTACGCGATCCTGACTGACGTCGGGGCCGCCAAGCAGGCCAACGCGGATGCCTTGGGCATTGCTTGGACTTTTTCGCAAATGGGGGTAGGTGACGGAAATCCTACCGGCTTGGACAACCCGGCGTTGCCCATGCCGAACTCAAGTCAAAAAGCGCTGCTGAACGAGTGGCGCCGCGCGCCGCTGAATCAGTTGAAGGTCGACCCCAATAACGCGGCGGTGATCATCGCTGAGCAGATCATTCCCGCCGACGTGGGCGGTAAGTGGATTCGCGAAATCGCTCTGTATGATTCGGATGGCGACATGGTGGCGGTGGCCAACTGCCCGCCGACCTTCAAACCGCTGATGAGTCAGGGGTCTGGGCGTACGCAGGTATTGCGCCTGAATTTGTTGGTCACAAGTGCCAGCAACGTGCAGCTCAAGATAGACCCAAGCGTTGTCTTGGCGACCCGAGAGTGGGTAACCGAGGAGCTGGCACGTCAGGACTTCAAATATTCTGTGCTGGCGGCTACCACTGCTCCCATTACCCTCAGTGGTCTGCAGACGGTCGACGGTGTGTCGCTCACGGCAGGGGCACGGGTGCTTGTAAAAAATCAGGCCGCCGGTAAGGACAACGGCCTTTACTTGGTCGTCGCCAGCGGCGTTTGGAAGCGCTGCGCCGACGCTGACACCAGTAGCAAAGTGACGCCGGGGTTGTTGGTCCTGGTTGAGCGCGGCACTCTCAATGGCGATAGCGCCTGGCAGCTGGTAACGGATGCGACCATCACCCTGGGCGTAACGGCTCTGGTCTTTGAAATGGCCTTCGGGCGCACTGGTGTGGCCGCCGGTACTTATCGCAGTGTGACGGTCGATGCTTATGGTCGGGTTACAGCTGCGAGCAACCCGACTACTGTTGCCGGCTACGGCCTGACTGATGTCTACACCAAGGCCCAAATAGACCAAGCGTTGGCCCTAAAGGCGCCGCTTGAGAGTCCCAACTTCACCGGTGACCCTAAGGTGCCTACAGTTGCAGCGACCGACAATGATACGTCTGCAGCTAGCACGGCCTTTGTACGATCGGCAATGGCATTGTTTGGTATTGGGGGTAGCTCACCCGTCGTGTCAGGCAGTCTCGACAGTATCGAATACGGCGGCCTGTATAGCGTCGGCAGCACGACTGTGGGCGGACTGCCTACGGTGACGCCTGCTGTGCCTCAAGGGTCGCAAGTGCTGCACATGAGCTACACCGACGGCCCGTCGCGCAGTGAGGTTCAACTGCTGATTGATCGGATTTATGACCGTCTCTTTTTCCGACGCTGCGATTCGGGTACGTGGAAAGCTTGGGTGCCGATATGGAACGGTGTAGACACGCCGAAGCAGTCAACCATGACCGACCAAACTGCTGGAGCCATCCTCACCGTCGGATCGTTCGGTGTTGGCGCTGGCATCCTTAGTACTGAAGCGAACCTCAATAACTACGTCATTCCGGGTAACTTCATCACGCCCCTCATTGGACTCACCAATCTGCCAGACGGCTGGTCCCCTTCGGCTCGTTATGTGGTGATTGTTGAAGGGTTTAATGCTCAGAACTATCTGATTCAGCGGATCACTGGTGGTTTGGCGAATGGTCAGACGCCGGTTTACGCAAGGCGGACCATGTCCAGCTCCGGCACTTGGACGAGCTGGCGTGATGATTGGCATTCCGGCAACACGCCCAAGCAGGCGAGTCTGGTAGACCCAACGGCAGGAGCAATGCTTACGGTCGGTTCGTTTGGCTGGGGCGGTAGTTCTTTTAACTTCACCGGGAATATCGACTCAATCACAGCAAGTGGGTTGTACATGATCAGCGCTGGCACGCTGGGCACCAAGCCTTTATCAGCAGCCGGCGGGACAGTCGCGGCGGGAACGATTTTCCACATTGAGCGCGGTAGTAGCGTGATGGCTACTCAGATTTGGGACTCGCTCATTGGTAGCGGATCTACAACGCTCTGTTTCATTCGTACCAAAACGGGTTCCGGGTGGACCGACTGGGCCGAGTTGGTGACGACAAATCATCTAGGCACCCAGGCCGAGGTCGACGCGGGAGTCATAGATACCAAGTTCGTGACCCCCAAAAAAATGCGCTTTGGTTTTGCTGCTAGTTTCAGCCAGAACGGTTACATCGCATTGCCGAGCTGGCTCGGAGGGTTTGTTTTGCAATGGGGCTTCATGTCTAGCGCTAGTGCAGCCAGCGGCACCGTCTCCTATATCTTAGAGTTCCCCACAGCGTGTTACGGCGGAATGCTCCAAAGACAATACACAACCAGCGATGGGGGGAGTTTTACGCTCCGAAACCCATCCGTTGGCGCTAACGGATGGACTCAATCGCGGACGGGGTTCACATGGGATTCCACTCAGACGGCGCGTAGCCTCTCGTTTAACTGGCTTGCTATCGGCAAATAATTAAGGAGATTCCATGGAACGTTTCTATAGTCAGTCGACTGGTTGCACTTATTTGAAGTCTCTACACGCCGTAATGCCGGAGGATGTTGTACTGATTGATGATGAGCGTTACGACACGGTTATCGCCAACCCCGAACCCTTGAAGGTGCGCGCGCACGACGGCGAGGGTCGGCCGATATTGATCGATGCGGCGCCACTGGGTGCCATCGAATTGGCAGAGCAGGAGCGCGCATGGCGTGACGGCGAGCTGGCTACACGGCAGTGGCTGCGCGACCGTCACCGCGACGAGCAGGATTTGGACCGCGAAACCACCCTGTCAGCCGACCAGTTCGCCGAGCTGCTGGCCTACCTGCAGGATCTGCGCGACTGGCCCCAGTCAGATCAATTTCCCGTCGTCGAGCACAGGCCGGTCGCGCCGTCCTGGATCGCCGACCAATCCCAATAACGCCCCGCACCGACGGGGCGTTTTCTTTTCCGCTGTTCCCCTAATGGCCTCGCTGACGCGGGGCCTTTTCATATCTGGAGAATCTATGTCTGGCTTCTTTCACGGCGTTACCGTAACAAACGTCGACACCGGCGCGCGCACCATTGCCTTGCCGTCGTCCTCGATCATTGGTTTGGTCGACACCTTCACCCCGGCGCCAGCGCTCGCCGCGCAGCCTAATGACCTGATGCTGATCACCAGCGAGCGCGAGGCGATTGCCGCGTTCGGCCCTGACGCGGCAATCACCAAGGCTTGCCAAGCTGTCTTCACCCGTGCCAAGGCGGTGATTGTCGCCTGCGGCGTGGCCAAGCTCGAGGACGCTGCCGAGCAGACCTCGGCGATCATCGGCGGCACCTTGGCGGACGGCAAGCGGACCGGCCTGCAGGCACTTCTCGATGGCAAAAGCCGCTTCAACGCCCAGCCGCGCCTGCTGGTCACCCCCAAGCACAGCGCGACCCAGGCGGTCGCTACTGCCCTGGTGGCGCTGGCTGACAAGCTGCGCGCAATTGCCATCATCGACGGCCCCAACACCACCGATGAAGCGGTCATCGCCTACGCTGGCGAGTTCGGCGCCAAGCGCGCCTATATGGTCGATCCGGGTGTGCAGTACTGGGACACCAGCAAAAACGCCATGGTCGACGCGCCTGGCTCGGCCTATGTGGCCGGGCTGTTCGCCTGGACCGACGCGGAGTACGGCTTCTGGGCCTCGCCATCGAACAAGGAGTTCGTCGGTATCACCGGCACCGGTCGTCCGATCGAATTCCTCGACGGTGACGAAACCTGCCGAGCCAACCTGCTAAACAACGCCAACATCGCCACCATCATTCGCGACGACGGCTTCCGCTTGTGGGGCAACCGCACCTTGTCGGCCGACGCGAAGTGGGCCTTCGTCACCCGTGTGCGGACCATGGATATTGTCATGGACGCGATCCTCTATGGCCACAAATGGGCGGTCGATCGCGCCATTACCGCGACCTACGTCAAGGATGTGACCGAGGGCCTGCAGGCCTTTATGCGCGACCTGAAGAACCAGGGCGCGATCATCAATTTCGAGGTGTTCGCCGACCCTGAGCTGAACACTGCCAGCCAGCTCGAGCAGGGCAAGGTGTACTGGAACATCCGCTTCACCGACGTCCCACCTGCTGAAAACCCCAACTTCCGCGTTGAAGTCACCAATCAGTGGCTGACCGAAGTCCTCGATTCCGTCGCTTAAGGAGCGCATTTAAATGGCAATGATTCCCGAAACCCTGGCCAACCTGAACCTGTTCGTCGATGGCGTCAGCTTCCAGGGCGATGTACCCAGCCTGACCCTGCCCAAGCTCACCCTGAAAATGGAAGAGCACCGCCCAGGCGGCATGGACATGCCGGTCGAAATGGACCAAGGCATGGAGAAACAGGAAGCGGCGTTCACCACCACCGGCGTGCGCCGCGACGCCCTGAAGTTCTTCGGCCTGGCCGATGGCAGTGGCTTCAACGGCACCTTCCGCGGCGCCTTCAAAGGCCTCAAGGGCAAGATCAATCCGGTGGTAGTGACGCTGCGCGGCGCCCTCAAGGAAGTCGATATGGGCGACTGGAAGTCCGGTGACAAAGCTGAAATCAAGCACAGCGTGGCCGTGACCTACTACAAGCTCGAAGTCGATGGCCGGCTGGTCTACGAGATCGATGCGCTGGGTATGAAGCGCGTGATCAATGGTGTCGATCAACTGACTGCGCAACGCATTGCGCTCGGCCTTTAAGGAGAAGCCCATGGCTCAAGCGAAAAAACTGCCGCAATGGCTGACCCTGAGCGCTGAACGCGTCAGCGTGCAGCTGTCCCGGCCCAGCCAGGCCAACGGCGTCCAGGTCGATAGCCTGTCGTTGCGCGCACCCACCGTGCGCGATATCCGCAACGCCCAGGCGGGCGGCGCCAATGATGACGAACAGCGTGAGCTGAACCTGTTCGCCTCGCTGGCCGAGGTCGGTATCAAGGACCTCGAAGGCCTGGCCCTGAAGGACTACAGCCGTCTGCAGGCGGGCTATTTTCGCCTGGTGCAGGACGACGAACTTTGACCCGGCCCGGCACAAGGCCGCTGCCAAGCGGCTGGCCAAGGAGCTGAACTTTTCCGCGAGCGAAATCATGACCATGTCGTACAGCGACATGGTCTGGTGGCTTTCGGAATGAGCAGGAGTAAGCCATGGCAGAGACAATAGGGCCATTCAACCTGGGGCTCAGCGTCAACTTCAGCCCGCCGTTGGGGGCTGCGCTTGACGCGCTGCGCATCAGCATCGATCTGTTACGCAAGCAAATGGATACCACCCGGCTCGGTCTGATCATCGGCGCGTGGACCGGTGTCGGGCCTGTGCTTGAACCGGGGCGCCGAATCGGCAGCTCGACCGAGCCGAACCCTTCGCAGGGGTCAGAGGCACAGCGTCTGACGCTAGCGCCTGTGAACGATCAGCTGGGTCGCCTGCATCAAAACCTGACCCGGTTGGACCAGGTGATATCCGGCCTGATCTGGGTCAAGCGGCAGGATCAGCCAGCGCAGTGGCGCGCGCCTTTGAAATATCCCCTTGGGACGAGTGCCTCACCCGTGCCAGAGCAGCGCTCCGCTGAGGGGGCGCCGAATCTCGAAACGCCTAAAGTAAGTGGGTCTTTCAGCCCGCCGCTGGGGGCTGCGCTTGACGCACTGCGCATCAGCATCGATCTGTTACGCAAGCAAATGGATACCACCCGGCTCGGTCTGATCATCGGCGCGTGGACCGGTGTCGGGCCTGTGCTTGAACCGGGGCGCCGAATCGGTAGTTCGACCGAGCCGGATCATTTGCAGGGGCCAGGCGCACAGCGTCTTAAGCTAGCTCCTGTGAACGATCAGCTAGGTCGCCTGCATCAAAACCTGACCCGGCTGAACCACGCAATTTCTGGACTGGCTTTGGTCGATCAGCGGACATCCAGCTCGCCGGCGGATGACTCATCCAAGTCGCAGCAGCGCTCCGCTGCGGGAGCGGAGGAACTCGCACCGGCTGCGGCGGGAGAGGCTGAACAAGCCAATACGCTGCCAGTGTATGCGGCAGTTGCCACCATTGTTGCTGGCGTAGGCCATGTATTGAGCCAACAAGCTCCCGCAAAGGATCAACAGCAGGCGGTAAAGGCCGGGAAAAAAGTTTTCAAGGACAACGCGTTCGAGGCTTTGCTCGGTGTTGGCAAGGCATGGGCCACAGGCGAGGATGGCAAGGAGCAAGCCGAAGAGGTTGGTGCAGTTGCGGGAGGGTTCGGCGGGAAATTAATCGGAACAGCATTGGGAGTCCTCTTTTCCAAGAAAGAGCGAGTTCAACAGCGCTCCGCGTCGGTCGGCAGCGCCTTGGGTGAGGTGTTGGGTCGACTGGTAGGCCGCGACGTGTTCAATTCTTTCCAGGACCAGCCAAAGTCGGCTGCTGCCAAAGCCCAAGCAGCCGCGCAAGCAGATGAAGCAAACCCCGCAGTTGCAGGGCAACAGGGACAGGAGCCACACGATAAGAAAGTTGAGAGGAATACGACGTCACCGAAACTTGACTGCAGTTGTCTAGGCCGCCTGGGTCAGTCTGCAGTTGTTCCTACTGCCGTTACATTTGGCCGTTCGTCCGCCCGGCCGCGAGCAGCTGGACTTGGTCGGGCGCTCAGTCTTGCGGCAGCAACAGCATTCAGTGTGATGCCAGTCAAAGATCGGCCCGCTGCAACACCTGCTCGTTCAAACAAAAAGCGTGGCCGGAAAAGTGCTTCAGGTACTGCGCCAGGCCGGTCGCGACGTGGCGCTGCCAAGGTCGGCACTAGCTCACCTCTCGGCCTGCCACAGACAGTCTTGAAAAAGCTGCCAGGCCTGGCGCTGCTGGGCACCACCCTTCAACTCGCCGACACCTACAGCAGTAATGCCACGCCTGAGCAGAAGCTCGAAGGCTATGGCACTGCTCTGGGCGGCTTGGGCGGAGGCTTGGCCGGCGCTGCAGCGGGCGCTGCAATCGGCTCGGTGGTGCCGGTGATCGGCACTGCTATCGGCGGGCTGGTCGGCGGCGTTTTGGGGAGCATGGGTGGCGAGCAGGTTGGCGGCTGGTTGGCCAGGCTCGTGACCTCAGACACCCCCCCAGCAGAGCAGGCTGCGGCCCATCGCGAATCCGACCCGGCGACATCACTTGGAGACGCATCCCGATCGTTGGCCGAGTGTGCCAAGCAGCCAACGCTGTTGACCGATCCCGCACAGACCGCGCCAACAGCACCCACTCCCACTATCAATCAGCAAGTCACCTTCACCGCCAATATGCCGGTCACCTTCAACAACAGCCTCTATGACCCCAGCACGCTGCACCAGTTGGAGGCGATAGCCCGTGGTCAGCTGGAAGAGCTGATGCGTCAGGCCCGCGCAGTGCAGATGTTTGAAACACCCCACGTTTCAATTTGAGGACCACTCATGAACTATCAGGAACAGCTGCAGGCTGGCCTGCACGCGCTGGTCAAGGCGGGCGAAGCGGGGCGTCGGCGGGCCGACGCCATGCTCGAGCCGATGGATCAGGCCATCGACCATGTACAAGGCGCCGTCGCCAGCCTGGAGGGTCTGCCGGTAGTGGGGCCGGCGATCGGTGCGCGCCTGCAACGCAGCTTGCGCGCAATCACCTCGGCCCAGGCCAAGGTGGCCAAGGTCATCGACAAATACGATCAGACCCTCAGCGTGGTGCGCCAGGTGCGTGATCGCCTCGGCACCTTCGCCGAGCAAGTGGACAAAGCCGGGGCCGCGGTGCGTCGGGTGGTGGGGGGAGTGCGCGCGGCAGTTACCGGCGCACTCTCGACCCTAGGCTTCGCCCCCGACAGCACCCCGGCAGCGGAGGCGGTCAAGCCGTTTGCCCACCTGCTGGTGTTGCAACCGCTCAAGCCCGGCGCCGCGGCGTACTACTTCAACCTGGATACCGCCGCGTTCGACCAACTGCGGCGGCAGACTCGCTTTCGCTGGGCGGGCCAGGAGCGCCTAAGCCGCGCCAGCGCGCAACAGGCGGTGGGCCTCGGCGAGGAGACCATCAGTATCCGTGGGGCGATCTTCCCCACCTTCAAAGGCGGGCTCGGCCAGTTGCAGGCACTGCGCAGCATTGGTCGGCAATTGCTGCCGCTGTCGTTGATCAGCGGGTACGGCGAGGTGCTTGGCAACTGGTGCCTGACCAGCGTTGAAGAAGAGCAGAGCAGCCTGCTGGCCGGCGGAATCCCGCGTAAACAAACCTTCTCACTGGAGTTCATCAGCTATGGGCAAGACCTGCATGACGTCTGAGGGGGACCTACTCGACAGCCTCTGCCAGCACTATTACGGCCACCTCAACGGCAGCGTCGAGGCAGTCCTGGCGGCCAACTACGGCTTGGCAGATGAGACTCAGCCGTTTGCCGGCGGGGTGCTGATCAGTCTGCCAGACCTCCCGCACGCCGCTGCCGGCACAACGGTCCAGTTGTGGGACTGACCCTGCTTCGGAGCCACCCCCATGCAACCAAAGTTTCGTATCGTTGCCGACGGCAACGACATCACCACGCTGATCAACCAGCGCCTGCTACTGCTGCGCACCAGCGACAAGCCGGGCATGCAGTCAGATGATTTCGAACTGCGTCTCGACGCCCGCGACGGCGCACTTGCATTACCTTCCCGAGGCGCCTCGATCGAGGTTCATCTCGGCTATGCCGGGCAACCGCTGACCCGGCTTGGACGCTTTACGGTCGATGAAGTCGAGCTGTCCGGCCCGCCTGACACCCTCGTCATCCGCGGCAAGGCCAGCGACCTTTGCGGCAGCGGCAAGACCACCCGCAGCGGCAGTTGGGAAGCACTGCCGCTGCAACGGATCGTCAGTGAAATTGCTGCGCGTAACGGCTGGCAGGCGGTGTGCCCGCTGACCGTGCTGGTCGCGCGGGTCGACCAGTACGCGGAGTCTGATCTGGCCTTCATCACGCGTCTGGCGCGGCTCTACGATTGCACCGCCAAACTTGCCAACGGCCAGTTGTTGGTGCTGCCTCGCCAGGCTGGCAAGAGCGCCAGCGGCAAGCCGCTTGGCGTGCTCACGCTTGACCGCAGCATGGTCAGTAAATGGCAGTTTCGGCTGGATGACCAGCAGACCCACAAGGCCGTACGTACCCGTCACCAGGACCCTGCCAGCGGCGCGCTGCAGGTGGTCGAGGTGGCTAACAGCGCGGTGTCGCCGGACGACCAGCCGGTGCATACCGACCGCCACGTCTACCCCAATCGCGCCGCTGCCGAACAGGCCGCCAGGGCGCGGCTGGCCAGTTTCAACCGTGGCACCGCCAGCCTGCGCCTGGAGATGGCCGGACGAACCGATCTGTTTGCCGAGCGCAGCATCGAAACCAGCGGCTTCTGCGCCGGGCTGGACGGGCTGTACCTGATCGATTCGGTTGAACAGCTGTTCACCAACAGCGGTTGGCAGACCACGGTGCACTGCAATGGAGGCCGCGAGGGCAAATCCAACAAAAAGGGCGTCGCGCCGCGGCGAGGCACGGCTATCAAGGTCTGAGCAACGTGTGCGCGGCTCATCGTTGCGGCTCATGCCCAAGACCTCGTCCTGGGCTTTTTTTTTGTTAAACAAGGAGGTGCAGCATGCTTACCGAAGGCCAACTCAGCCAGATATTTCCCCTCGCCGGCCAGCGGGTCGGCACCTTTCTCGCAGCGCTCAACGAAGCTTTGCCGCGTTGGCAAATCGATCATCCGAGGCGCATCGCGGCGTTTCTCGCACAGATCGGCCATGAATCCGGCCAACTGCGCTATGTGAAGGAGCTGGGTGGCGATCGCTACCTCTCCCGTTACGACACCGGCAGCCTTGCGCGGCGTCTGGGTAATACGCCGCAGGCTGACGGTGATGGCCAGCTGTACTGCGGTCGCGGCCTGATTCAGATCACCGGCCGCAACAGTTATCAGGCCTGTAGTCGGGCCCTGTTTGGCGACGAGCGCTTGCTGGCGCAGCCGCAGTTGCTCGAACAACCGCGCTGGGCCTGCGAGTCGGCGGCCTGGTTCTGGCATTCACGCGGGCTCAACGCGCTGGCGGATCGCGGCGAGTTCAACCGCATCACCCGTCTTATCAATGGCGGCCTGAATGGCCTGGACGATCGCCTGGCGCTGTGGGCGCGAGCACGCGAGGTGCTCTGTTGAGCCGCAGCTGGCTGGGGCTCTGCCTGCTGCTCATGCTTGCATCCGCTTTGCTGGCCTGGCAGGTCCAGGGATGGCGTTACGGTCGGCAGTTGGCCGACCAGGCTACCCGCCACGCCCAACAGATGCGTCAGCAGGCTGATGCACTGGCCGATCAGCTGCTCGCCGAGCGCGCCCGACAGCACGACCTGCAGCAGCGTCTACAGGTCAGCGAATCGCGATATTTTCAGGAGCTTTCCGATGCCCAACAAATTCAGGCTCGCCTGCGTGATCGGCTTGCCACTGCTGATCTGCGGTTGTCGGTCCTGGTCGAGCGCGACAGCGCTTGCGCCACTGTGCCCGCCGCCGGCGCCCCCGGCAGCGTGGATCATGGCGCCGTACGCGCCCGACTTGAGCCAGCGCATGCTCGACGAATTATCGCCATCAGCGATTTCGGCGACCGCGGATTGATCACATTGCGTGCCTGCCAGGACTACGTCCGCGAACTCACACGCTGACCCCTTGTCTGACCCTCTCAGGGTGATAGGGTAGGGCGCATTCCCGTCAGGAGCCGACCATGGACCCGATCACCGTTCTTTCAAGCAGTCTGGGCGAGCACCTGCAGCAGCTCAATGCGCAGGTCACCACCGCCGAATCTTGCACCGGTGGCGGCATCGCCGAGGCCATCACGCGGGTTGCCGGCAGTTCGGCGTGGTTCGAGGCCGGCTACGTGACCTATTCCAATAGCCAGAAGACTCGCCAGTTGGGCGTGCCAGCGCAGTTGTTCGAGCAGGTGGGCGCGGTTAGCCGCGAGGTTGTCGAAGCCATGGTGCGTGGCGCGCAAGCCGCCAGTGGCGCGCGCTTTGCCGTGGCCGTCAGCGGTGTGGCCGGGCCAGGCGGCGGTTCAGCAGAGAAACCGGTCGGCACCGTCTGGCTGGCCTGGGCTGATGGCGACCGCGTCAGCAGTGTGCGCAAGCACTTTGCCGGCGACCGTGAAGCGGTGCGCCGACAAACGGTGATCGCCGCGCTAGACGGCTTGTTACAGCTTGGCACCGAGTAAATTGCCAACAGGGGTTTGCTCAGGCGCCTTGCTGTGGAATAATACTGGCTACTTATACAGTTATTCGGGCCATCAGGGCCAGTCGATCACGTGAGGATTTCAATGGACGACAACAAGAAGCGCGCCTTGGCTGCGGCCCTGGGTCAAATCGAACGTCAATTCGGTAAAGGCGCGGTCATGCGCATGGGCGATCAGGATCGCCAAGGCATGCCTGCTATTTCCACCGGCTCGCTGGGCCTGGACATCGCGCTGGGCATTGGCGGTCTGCCGAAAGGCCGTATCGTCGAAATCTACGGCCCAGAGTCTTCGGGTAAAACCACGCTGACCCTGTCGGTCATCGCTGAAGCGCAAAAAGCCGGCGCCACCTGCGCCTTCGTCGATGCCGAGCACGCGCTGGATCCAGAGTACGCCGGCAAGCTGGGTGTCAACGTCGAAGACCTGCTGGTCTCGCAGCCGGACACCGGCGAGCAAGCGCTGGAAATCACCGACATGCTGGTGCGTTCCAACGCAGTAGACGTGATCATCATCGACTCCGTGGCAGCGCTGGTACCCAAGGCTGAAATCGAAGGCGAAATGGGCGACATGCACGTGGGTCTGCAGGCACGTCTGATGTCTCAGGCGCTGCGCAAGATCACCGGCAACATCAAGAACGCCAACTGCCTGGTCATCTTCATCAACCAGATCCGGATGAAGATCGGCGTGATGTTCGGCAGCCCGGAAACCACCACAGGTGGTAACGCGCTGAAGTTCTACGCTTCGGTACGTCTGGACATTCGCCGTACCGGCGCGGTCAAGGAAGGCGACGAAGTGGTCGGCAGCGAAACCCGCGTCAAGATCGTCAAAAACAAGGTTTCGCCGCCGTTCCGTCAGGCCGAATTCCAGATTCTGTACGGCAAGGGTATCTACCGTAACGGCGAGATCATCGACCTGGGCGTTGCCCACGGCATGATCGAGAAATCCGGTGCCTGGTACGCTTACCAGGGCAACAAGATCGGTCAGGGCAAGGCCAACGCCGCCAAGTACCTGCAAGACAACCCGGCCGTTGGTGCAGACCTCGAGAAGCAGATCCGCGACAAGCTGCTCAACCTGGGTGCTGTTGCTGCAGCCGGCAAAGCAGCCGCTGCTGCCGAGCCAGCGGGTGCCGACGCCGACGCAGAAGCTTGACCCATGCCCGCCGTACTCGACACCCCGGTTGCGGTTCGGCGGACAGCCATGGACCTGCTCGCGCGCCGCGAGCATGGTCGCGTGGAGCTGACGCGCAAGTTGCGTCAGCGCGGTGCTACAGATGACCTGATCGAGCCTGCGCTCGATCGGCTCACCGAAGACGGCTTACTCAGTGAAGCCCGTTATCTCGAGAGTTTCATTGCCTATCGTTCCAACGCCGGTTATGGCCCTGCACGTATTCGTGAAGAGCTGACCCAGCGTGGCCTCAACCGTGCTGATGTCGAGCAGGCCCTGCGTGACAGCGGGGTGAACTGGGCTTCACGGTTGCAGGATGTCTGGCAGCGCAAGTTTGCCGGGCAGCTCCCTCATGATCCGCGCACTCGCGCACAGCAAACCCGCTTTCTGGTCTACCGTGGCTTTGCCATGGACATGGTCGGCCGCCTGTTGAACGGCCGAGACCTGGACGACTACTGAATCTCCCTGATCAACTGGCTTTCAGCGCTTGGCGGGCTCGTTGAGTGGTTTGTATCGGCTCTGGCCTGGCCCAGTTTTCGCTAAGGTTGATAAAGTCGATCAGCTCCCGCAAGCGTCCCTGGTCACGCCCGGTAAAGGCGAAGGTGAGCCGGGTCAGATGATCAAAGCTATCCACTTCGTGCTCTGCGCTGGCATCGGCTTGCTGCTGGAATGTGCCGCTCAGACGTAGATCGGCAAATGCCTCCTGGGCGTCGAACAGCGCGGCCTCGCTGAGCGGGTGATGCATGCGAATGACGAATTGATTCTTCAGCCAGCGGCTGGAGTGGTAGTTGTTATAGAACTGGGTGATCTGTTCCACCGCCTCGTCAGCGCTGTGCACCAGCCGCACCAACTTCAGGTCACGGGGCAGAATGTAGTGGTTCTCTTCAAGTTGCCGGCTGATAAACGCCAGGCAATCTCGCCAGAACGTCCCTCCGGGAGAGTCCAGCAGCACTACCGGCACCAATGGGCTTTTGCCGGTCTGGATCAGGGTCAGGACTTCCAGTGCCTCATCGAGCGTGCCGAAGCCGCCGGGGCAGAGCACCAAGCCGTCCGCTTCCTTGACGAAGAACAGCTTGCGGATGAAGAAGAAGTGGAACGGCAGCAGTTTGTCGGTGCCATCGACGGTGGCATTGGCGTGTTGCTCGAAGGGCAGGGTGATATTGAATCCCAGGCTGTTCTCGGTGCCGGCACCCTCGTGTGCCGCGGCCATGATGCCGCCGCCGGCACCAGTGATCACCATCAGCTCATTGCGCGTCAGGCTGGCACCCAGCTCGCGGGCGAGGGCGTACATCGGGTGCTCCAGCGGCGTGCGCGCGGAGCCGAAGACCGTGACTTTGCGCCGACCACGGTAGCGCTCGAGGGTGCGGAAGGCGTGGTCGAGTTCGCGCAGGGCCTGCAGGGTGATCTTGGCGTTCCAGCGGTTGCTGTCGTCCTGTGCCATGCGCAGCACGGTCAGCATCATGTCGCGGTAGAGCGGTAGGTTGGCGCTGTTGGGAGCCACCTGTTGTAGCTGTAGGTCGATGTTGCTCAGATCGATGCCGCTGTCCTTGAAGTGGGTCAACAGAAGCTCGTTGGCTTGGTAGGGCATACAACTCCTCCTTGTGCAGCAGGACCTTCAGTGCCGGTTTCTGCCAGGCGGCGGACTGGCCGGGCTTGGCAAAAAGGCACAAGGGCTGAATAACAATTTAGACGTTGTGGCGTGATTGTGCTGGAGCAGTCCGCTGGTCGGGACGCGAGCCACTGCCAGTGCGATGCTGTTCACTTGAAGTGCGGGGCAGTCACTTGCAACCAGCAGCACAGCGCCAGGCGCGGGAGGTGGCCAGATGCATCGTTTGGTTATCGAAGTCGACCAACAGCTATACCGGCTGCTGGAAAACGCTGCGCGCGCGCATCACTGGAGTCTGGAAGTCGAGTGCCGGCGCCGGTTGGGCGGCGCAGAAGGGCACTCGAGGTATCTGCAGGCGTTGCTGGCAGAGTTGCGCGCCGAAGACGAGCAGCGGCGCGCCAAGTGAGGCCGTCAGCGGCAGACGATCACTTCTTCTTGTTGCCGGCCGTGCAGCTGGCAGCATCAAAGGCCTGGTCCATGACCGGGCTGTTGCTCTTGTACACCGTGAAGCGGTAAACCAGCACCGCGCCTTTGGACAGCAACTGACGGTAGCCGTTGTTGCGGCAAACGCTGTCGCCCAGTTGGCTGCGCACCTGCTGCGGGTTGCTCTGCATGCGCTCGGCATGCTCCTGGCGTACGCTCAGGTGGTTGATCAGCGCTTTACCTTCAACGGTGTAACCCTGATCGAGGATGTCTTCGTTGATAGCGCGAGGGGTGCCGACGCTGCTTTCCTTGGCGACCTTCTGCAACAACTGAGTCAACTCATACTCTTGCTTGGACGCAGCCTGGGCTGCGATGGGCAACATGAGCAGCAGGCTCAAGGTCGGGACGATAACACGCAGCATGGATCTCTCCTGATTCAATGACTGGCGCTTTGACCGGCACCTGCGGCTGGCGTTCCGTTGGCGCCGAGTGCTTGATTATAAGGCGCGCAGGCGCTGCACGGCAAAACAGCGCTGCTCTGATAGACTGGCGCCTTCGATTTGTGCCGAGTTGTTGAAGTGATCATCGTTAATCTGTCCTGCGGTGTGGCCTCGTGAGCCATGCGGTGGCGCGGCTGCGCGCCGAGCGCCTGGCCCGTAGCGTCAAACCCTTTGTAGCCCGTGGTTCGCGCGCGGTGCGCTGCGCCCACTGTCGGGTCATTGCCAGTCACTGCCTGTGTGCGCTGAAGCCTGCCGTCACGGCTGAAGCGGGCGTGTGCCTGCTGATGCATGACACCGAGCCATTGAAACCGACCAATACCGGTTGGTTGATCGCTGATTTGATCGAAGACACCTCGGCCTTTGGCTGGCAGCGCACGGCGGTCGATCCCGCCTTATTGGCGCTGCTGGAACAGCCGCAGTGGCAACCCTACATCGTCTTCCCCGGCGAGTTCGTCGCCGAGCAGCGGGTGGTCAATGAGGTCAGCCTGCCGCCCGGCAAGCGTCCGCTGTTCATCCTGCTCGACGCGACCTGGACCGAAGCGCGCAAGATGTTCCGTAAAAGCCCGTATCTGGACCGCTTCCCGGTGCTCAGCCTGGAAGCCGAACAGATGTCGCGCTACCGGCTGCGCCGCTCCAAGCGCGATGATCACTTCTGCACTGCCGAAGTGGCGGCGATGTGCCTGGAACTGGCTGGTGACGTGCGTGCGGCGCAAGCACTGGATGCCTATCTGGACGTGTTCAGCTTGCATTACCTGAGCGCCAAGCGGCATCTGCCGCTGGACCTGCAGGATGAACCGCATCAGCGCTTGCATACCTTTCTATAGTCCAAGGGGCAGCCGGCCGGGTTTGCTTCATAATGACGAGCACCGTGCCTCGGCACAGAACAGGATCGATTGATCGATGGCCACTTACGAAATCCTCATCGCTGATGACCACCCGCTGTTTCGCAGCGCCTTGCGCCAGGCGGTCACGCTGGGCCTGGGCCCGGACGTGCGGCTGGTCGAGGTGGCGAGCATCGCCGAGCTGGAAACCCACCTCGGCGACAAGTCCGACTGGGATCTGGTCCTGCTCGACCTGAACATGCCAGGCGCTTATGGCTTCTCCGGCCTGGTTCTGCTGCGCGGGCAGTATCCGCAGATTCCGGTAGTGATGGTCTCGGCCCAGGAAGAAGCGGCGGTGGTGGTCAAGTCGCGCGAGTTTGGCGCCAGTGGCTTCATTCCCAAGTCGAGCACCCTCGAGCAGATCCAGGACGCCGTGCAAAAAGTTCTTGATGGTGAGGTGTGGTGGCCGCCACAGGCATTCGAGAAAGTCGATGTTTCAGCCGAAGCCAAAGCCGCCAGTGAAGGCCTGGCAAGCCTCACGCCGCAGCAGTTCAGGGTGCTTACCATGGTTTGCGAAGGTTTGCTGAACAAGCAGATTGCCTACGAGCTGAGCGTCTCCGAGGCGACCATCAAGGCCCACGTCACGGCGATCTTCCGCAAGCTCGGCGTGCGTACCCGGACCCAGGCCGCGCTGCTGCTGCAACAGCTTGAATCAGTTGCCAGCAATTAAAACCTGCGGCTTCACGCTTTTTTGACCCGGCTCCGGCTAGCCTTCTGGCCTTTTTCTCGTGAAGTGACACCCATGTCGCCATTCAAAGGCCAGACCGGCCTTAAACGTATCTTCAACGCCGCCGGCTATTCGCTGGATGGGCTGCGCGCAGCATTCAAAGGCGAAGCGGCCTTTCGCCAACTGGTGCTGCTCAATGTGGTGCTGGTGCCAACTGCCTTCTGGCTGCCGGTCAGCCGCGCCGAGCGGGCCATCATGATTGCCGTGTGCATGCTCGGGCTGATCGTCGAGCTGTTCAATTCGGCGATCGAAGCGGCCATCGACCGCATCTCGCTGGACCGCCACCCGCTGTCGAAAAACGCCAAGGACATGGGTAGCGCTGCCCAGTTCGTGTCGCTGTTGATGGTGGCGCTGGTCTGGGGCGTGATCCTGCTCTAGGCAATCGGTGGTAGGACGATCTCGTCGCTGCGACGCACACCGGCGGTGAAGTTGCGGCACAGTTCAAGAAACTCGCGCATGGCTGAGGTCTGGTACTTCTGCTTGTGCCAGATGAAGTAGAACTGCCGCGACAGATCCAGCTCCGGTGTTTCCACGGCGACCAGGCTGCCACGGCGAAATGCATCGCGCAGGGCCAGCCGCGAGATGCAGCCAATGCCCAGCCCCGACTCGACTGCGCGCTTGATCGCTTCGGTGTGTTCAAGCTCAAGGCGGATGTTCAGGTTGGCGCGATGGTGGCGCATTTCCTGATCGAACGTCAGCCGCGTGCCCGAGCCCTGCTCGCGCAGGATCCACGCCTCTTGGGACAGTGTGGCAATGTCTGCCCGGCCAGCCTTGGCCAGAGGATGCTGCGGCGCGCAGAACACCACCAGCTCGTCCTCGACCCACGGTTGCACCTCAAGGTCGGGATGATTGCAGTCACCTTCGATCAGACCCAGGTCAATTTCGTAGTGGGCAACCTGTTGCACAATGTGCGCAGTGTTCTGTACATGCAGTTTGACCTGGCTCTCCGGATGCATCTGCATGAAGCTACCGATCAGCAAGGTTGCCAGGTAATTGCCGATGGTCAGGGTTGCCCCCACCGACAGCGAGCCGAAACCGGACTTGCCGTTGAGCAGGTCTTCGATTTCCTTGGCCTGGTCGAGCAGGGCCACTGCCTGGGGCAGCAATTGGTGGCCCAGTGCATTGAGGCTCAGGCGTTTGCCGGCACGGTCGAACAACTGGCAGCTGGACTGGCGCTCCAGTTCGGTCACCGAAGTACTGGCCGCCGATTGCGACAAGGCCAGTACGCCGGCGGCTTTGGACACGCTCTGGTGCTGGGCTACCGCGACAAAAACCTGCAGTTGACGAAGTGTAAAACGCATATCTATATAACCGATAAGACATATCTTGATAATCAACTTAACAGATATCGTCGCTGCCCCTAAACTATTGCGTAACTGTGCGCTTGGTCCGCGCTGCGTCTTTCTTCAGGAGCCACCTTAGATGAGCAACATGAACCACGAACGTGTCCTCAGTGTTCACCACTGGAATGACACCCTGTTCAGCTTCAAGTGCACCCGCGATCCGGGCCTGCGCTTCGAGAACGGTCAGTTCGTGATGATCGGTCTGCAGCAAGAAACCGGCCGTCCGCTCATGCGCGCCTATTCGATTGCTTCGCCGAACTGGGAAGAGCATCTGGAGTTCTTCAGCATCAAGGTGCCGGATGGCCCGCTGACCTCGCAGCTGCAGCACCTCAAGGAAGGCGATGAGATCATCATCAGCAAAAAGCCTACCGGCACCCTGGTACTGGATGACCTGAACCCGGGCAAGCACCTGTACCTGCTCAGCACCGGCACTGGCCTGGCGCCGTTCATGAGCGTCATTCAGGACCCGGAAACCTACGAGCGCTTTGAAAAAGTGATCCTGGTTCACGGTGTGCGCTACGTGAATGAAGTCGCCTACCGCGAGTTCATCACCGAGCACCTGCCGCAGAACGAGTTCTTCGGTGAGGCGGTACGTGACAAGCTGATCTACTACCCAACCGTTACCCGCGAGCCGTTTGAAAACGAAGGCCGCCTGACCGACCTGATGCGCAGCGGCAAGCTGTTCAGCGACATCGGTCTGCCACCGATCAACCCGCAGGACGACCGTGCGATGATCTGCGGTAGCCCAAGCATGCTCGACGAAACCAGCGAAGTGCTCGACAGCTTCGGTCTGAAGGTTTCGGCGCGGATGCGCGAGCCGGGTGACTACCTGATCGAGCGCGCTTTCGTCGAGAAGTAAGGCGAGCGCGACAAAAAACGCAGACCGAGGTCTGCGTTTTTTTATGCCTGAGATTTGCCCGGTGGCCGCCTGCGGTCAGCTGTCGAGGGTGACTTCCAGCACCTGGATCCGGTCCAGTTGCGGGTAGTGCCAGCGTACCTGTACATCCCAGAACTTGACCCCGTAGACGCGCTCCGGTGGCGGTACCTGGTAGGCCGGACGCGGGTCCTGGGCCAGACACTGCTCAATCAGCTCAACCAGCGGCTCACCCAGGCGCAGCGCGTGCTCACGGGCTTGCAGCAAGGCCGCGTCAGCCCAGGCCACGCTGATCGGTGCAGGCGCCGCGCTGGCCATCAGGTTGATCGCATCGCTGACGCAATCTGCGTAGGGCACGTACGGCTTGATATCCAGCACTGGCGTGCCGTCGAGCAGGTCGATCCCGGACAGCAACAAGCGCCCAGGCTCTACCCCTTCCAGACGCACCACTGACTGGCCGATACCGTTGGGCCGATGCGTGGCGCGGGTGGCGAACACGCCCATGCTCTTGTTGCCGCCCAGGCGGGGAGGGCGGACCTTGAGCCGTGGCTTGTCTTCCAGCGCCTGGTGAAACAGAAACAGCAGCCAGACATGGCTGACCTGCTCCAGGCCTGCCACCGCATCACCCTGATCGAACGGCGGCAACAGCTCGAGCACGCCACGCGCCGCCGGTGCCAGCTGAGGCTGGCGGGGGATGGCGAACTTCTCCTTGAAGCAGGAGCGGACAATGCCAACCGGCGCAACGCTATGCTGCATGCTCACTCAGCCGTGCACGCGCTGGGTCAGGCCCTTGAGGAAATTGCGCAGCAGTTGGTCGCCGCACGGGCGGTAATTGTCATGGCCAGCCTTGCGGAACAAAGCGCTCAGCTCTGGCTTGGTCACCGGGAAGTCGACCGACTTCAGAATCGCGTGCATGTCGTCTTCTTTAAGCTCGAAGGCGACCCGTAGTTTTTTCAGGACGGCGTTGTTAGTCACCGGTACTTCGATCGGCTGCGGTGGGCGCGACTCGTCGCGGCCGCGGCGATGGATCACCAGGCCATCGAGGAAGTGCGCCATGACTGCGTCCGGGCAACGCACATAGCCTTCCTCTTCTTCTTTCTTCATGTAGCTTGCGACTTCGTCGGCGGACACGGTAAGGCCGGACAGGCCGACGATCTCGATGATCTTGGCGTCATTGACCTTGAGCATGTAGCGCATGCTGCGCAGGACGTCATTGTGGTTCATTGTTGCAAATCCTGTTCAAAGCCGCGTCGAGCTGGCGCGGCGGTATTCCTTAGAAACGTTCGGTTGCTGCTACGTAGCGCCATTGGCCCAGCGGCAGCTTGCCCATCGACACACCGCCGACACGGATGCGGCGCATGCTGACGATCTCCAGCTTCAGGCTGGCGCACAGGTCGCTGATATCGCCGCGCTGCGGGTTCTTCACAACCATGCGCAGGTGGGTTTCGTTCTGCCAGCTGGCCTTGGCCTTGGGCAGTTCGCGATCATTGCGCGACACGCCACGGGCAAGCCGCTCAAAGGCTTGCGGGGTGGCTTCACCGCGCACCTCGATGATGAATTCCTGCTCGAGCTTGCGCAGGTCGCGCTCGATCTTGCCGCTGACCTTCCAGTCCTGGGTGAACAACTGCAAGCCGCTGACGCCGCGCTCCAGCGGCGCCATGCAGGTCAGCCGGGTGAAGTGGCTGTGCAACGGGCGCACATCCTGGCTGTGGGCTTCGCTGAGGGTAGCCATGACCATGCTCGCGCGGGCGCTTTCCGGGTCCATCCCGGCGGGTTGATTGAGCAGCAAGGTCACCAGTGCCGGCGCCTCGGCGCGGGCCCCTGGCAGCAGGGCGACCTGCTGGCCCTCGACCTTGAACTGGGGCTGCTCGACGACCACGCCATCCACCGTCACCCAGCCGCCTTCGATGTACTGCTCGGCCTCGCGGCGGGAGCAGCCGAGTTGCTCGATGAGGCGTTTGGACAGGCGTACGGGTTCAGACATGGAGACGATTCGCTAAAGGCAGATTAAGACCTGCCATTGTACCTGCCCGCGCGTTGTTGAGGGCCGGGAATCTGCTGCTTTAACGGTGTTTGTCAGCACCGTGGTCGCCACTGCGGTCGCGCAGACGAAGGTGCAGCAAGGGATACGGCTGACCGAGGCCGTCCTGCTCCGAGCGTCCGATAATTGCAAAGCCCTCGTGCAGGTAGAAGCCCAGCGCCTGCGGGTTCTGCTCGTTGACGTCCAGATGGTCGGCGTTCAGTTCGCTGATGGCGTGGCGCAGCAGGCGCTTGCCGACACCTTTGCCGCGGTGCTCGGGGCCGACGAAGAGCATGGCGACCTGACCATTGGCGACCCCGGCGAAGCCGAGAATGCGCTGACGCACGTCCTTGCAGCAGATCAGCATGACCGCATCGAGGTACTTGGCCAGGATGTGATCGCGCAGCAGCAGGATGTAGGCATCCGGGAGAAAGTCGTGGGTGGCGCGGACCGAAGCTTCCCAGACGCGGATCAGTTCCGGGTAGTCGCTGGCGCGAGGGGTTTGCAGGGTGAACAGGGCTGGCATCGCGGCAGTCTCTGGTGCTGATTGCAGAACCATAGATGCTTAGTGCAGGCTTTGCTGGTTGGGGCCGCAATACGGCCCCAAGCAATCGTCAGACCGGCTCGGCCCACATGTCGTATTCGTCGGCATCCACGATCCGGCAACGGACCTTGTCGCCCGGCTTGAAGCCATGGTCGCCATCGATGAACACGCTACCGTCGATCTCTGGGGCATCGAAGAAGCTGCGGCCAACCGAGCCTTGTTCTTCGACTTCGTCGATCAGCACTTCGATCTCACGACCGATGCGCAGTTGCAGACGGGCGGCGCTGATGGCTTGCTGATGGGCCATGAAACGGTCCCAGCGGTCCTGTTTGATGTCGTCCGGCACTTCATCCAGGCCCAGATCGTTGGCCGGCGCGCCTTCGACCGGCGAGTACTGGAAGCAGCCGACGCGGTCGAGCTGGGCTTCGGTCAGCCAGTCGAGCAGGTACTGGAAGTCTTCTTCGGTCTCGCCCGGGAAGCCGACAATGAACGTTGAGCGGATCACCAGCTCAGGGCACTGCTCGCGCCAGTTCTTGATCCGCGCCAGGGTGCGGTCTTCGAACGCCGGGCGCTTCATCGACTTGAGCACTTTAGGGCTGGCGTGCTGGAACGGGATGTCCAGGTACGGCAGGAGCTTGCCAGCGGCCATCAGCGGAATCACGTCGTCGACGTTCGGGTATGGATACACGTAGTGCAGACGCACCCAGACGCCCAGGCTGCTCAGCGCTTCGCACAGCTCGAGCATGCGGGTCTTGACCGGGCGGCCGTTCCAGAAATCGGTCTTGTACTTGACGTCGACGCCGTAGGCGCTGGTGTCCTGGGAGATCACCAGCAGCTCCTTGACCCCGGCCTTGACCAGGCGCTCGGCCTCGCTCAGCACGTCACCTACCGGGCGGCTGACCAGCTTGCCGCGCATCGACGGGATGATGCAGAAGCTGCAGCTGTGGTTACAGCCTTCGGAGATCTTCAGGTAAGCGTAATGACGCGGGGTCAGCTTGACGCCTTGCGGTGGCACCAGGTCGATCAGCGGATTGTGGTCCTGGCGCGGTGGCACCACTTCATGCACGGCGTTGACCACCTGCTCGTACTGCTGCGGACCGGTGACCGACAGCACGCTTGGGTGCACGTCACGAATGTTGCCCTCGGCGACGCCCATGCAGCCGGTGACGATGACCTTGCCATTGGCTTTGATCGCTTCGCCGATCACTTCCAGCGACTCGGCCTTGGCGCTGTCGATGAAGCCGCAGGTGTTGACCACCACGACGTCGGCGTCCTCGTAGGTCGGCACGACTTCATAGCCTTCCATGCGCAGCTGGGTGAGGATGCGTTCAGAGTCGACCAGAGCCTTGGGGCAGCCGAGCGAAACGAATCCTACCTTGGGCACGGTAGAAGCAGGGGTGGTGGACATAGCTAACCTCGGTATTGAATGCGGCTGCAGCGCCGGTGGCGCCGCAATCGTGACGGGCGCTAGCGGCGCCTCTGATCAAAAAGTGCGCAATTCTAGCGAGCACAAGGTCGCTTGACCAGCAGAAATACGACGAACGCTGCGCTATGCTTCGCGCCATTGCAGCGAGGTCCATGTTGGGCCTGGCTGCGGGTTCGAATTCTATTGGTCCGATGTGGCCGTCTGCGGGAGTGGTCGATGGTTCAGGCAAGCAGTCACGCCCAAGCGGGGCAAGGGGTCGCGCGCCCGATTGGCCTGCTGGTGGCAGCTGTTGGGGTGGTCTATGGCGATATCGGCACCAGCCCGCTTTATACGCTCAAGGAAGTGTTTTCCGGCGGCTACGGGGTGCCGGTCAACCATGATGGGGTGCTCGGCATCCTGTCGTTGATCCTCTGGTCGCTGATCTGGGTGGTGTCATTCAAGTATGTGACGTTCATTCTGCGTGCCGACAACCAGGGCGAGGGCGGCATCATGGCCCTCACCGCGTTGGCCACGCGGGCTTCAGCGCCTTATCCGAAACTGCGCATCGTCATGATCGGCTGCGGCCTGGTCGGTGCCTCGTTGTTCTATGGCGACAGCCTGATTACCCCGGCGGTATCGGTGTTGTCGGCGGTCGAGGGCATGGGGCTGGCGTTCGACGGGATTGACCACTGGGTGGTACCGATTGCCGTGGTGGTGCTGGTGGCGCTGTTTCTGGTGCAAAAGCACGGTACGGCCAAGATCGGCATCCTGTTCGGGCCGGTGATGGTGCTCTGGTTCGCGGTGCTGGCGCTGCTCGGCCTGCATGGCATCGTGCAGAGCCCGGAGGTGATCAAGGCGCTGAACCCGGCCTGGGCGGTCAACTTCTTCGTGGTGCATCCGGGCATGGGTGTGGCCATTCTCGGCGCGGTGGTGCTGGCGTTGACTGGCGCCGAGGCGCTGTATGCCGACATGGGCCACTTTGGCCGCAAACCGATTGCCCGCGCCTGGTTCATCCTGGTGCTGCCGGCCCTGGTGCTGAACTACTTCGGGCAGGGCGCATTGCTGCTGCAGGACCCGGAAGCGGCGCGCAATCCGTTCTACCTGCTGGCTCCGAGCTGGGCGCTGTTGCCGTTGGTCGGCTTGTCAACCCTGGCCACGGTGATCGCTTCCCAAGCCGTGATTTCTGGAGCCTTCTCGTTGACGCGCCAGGCGATTCAGCTCGGTTACATCCCGCGCATGCAGATCCAGCACACCTCCAGCGACGAGCAGGGGCAGATCTACATTGGTGCGGTGAACTGGGCGTTGATGATCGGCGTTGTGCTGCTGGTGATCGGCTTTGAATCATCCGGCGCGTTGGCTGCGGCCTACGGCGTAGCGGTGACCGGTACCATGCTGATGACCACACTGCTGGTGGCGACGGTGATGCTGCTGTTGTGGAAATGGCCGCCACTTCTGGCAGTGCCGATCCTGATCGGCTTCCTGTTGGTCGATGGGCTGTTCTTTGCCGCCAACCTGCCCAAGGTAGTGCAGGGCGGCGCCTTCCCGGTATTGGCAGCGATTGCCTTGCTGTTGTTGATGACGACCTGGAAGCGCGGCAAGCAGATCCTCGTGGAGCGCATTGACGAAGCCGCGCTGCCGCTGCCGATCTTCATCAGCAGCATCCGCGTGCAGCCGCCGCATCGGGTCGAGGGCACTGCGGTGTTTTTGACCGCGCGGCCAGACGCCGTGCCTCATGCGCTGTTGCACAACATGCTGCATAACCAGGTTCTGCATCGTCAGGTGGTGTTGTTGACGGTAGTCAGCGAAGACCGGCCGCGGGTGCCGGAGCAAGAGCGCTTCGAGGTCGAAGCCTATGGCGATGGGTTCTTCCGGGTGCTCCTGCACTTTGGCTTCATGGACGAGCCGGACGTGCCGCAGGCACTACGCTTGTGCCATCTGGACGAGCTCGACTTTAGCCCGATGCGCACGACTTACTTCCTGAGTCGCGAGACGGTTATCGCCTCACGTCTGGAAGGCATGGCGCGCTGGCGCGGGGCGTTGTTCGCATTCTTGCTGAAGAACGCCAACGGCAACCTGCGCTTCTTCAACCTGCCGTTGAACCGGGTGATCGAACTGGGCACTCAGGTCGAGATCTGAAGTAACCGGGGCCGCAATGCGGCCCCGATTACTACTCAGTTCTGTTCAGATACGTTGGTTTTGCCCTGGCGCGTCTCGATCTCGCCGATCAGGCGCTTGGCCAGTGCCGGGTAGTTCTCATCGAAGTGGTGGCCACCCGGCAGTTTCAGGCGCTCGCCAACTGCAGTGTGCTCGGTGCAGCCGCTCTCGTCGGCCTCTTCGACACCATAGATGCATACAACCTTGGCCGCAGGCATACGGGCCATTTCCGGGCCGGTCGGTGCTTCCTGGCCTTCCTTGCCAAGCCAGCCTTCGACTTCGATCTCGAAACTGCCGCTGCGGGCAAACGCCAGCAGGATCACCGCATCCACGCGCTGCTGATCTTCTTCTGGCAGGCGGTTGTAGATCGCCGGCAGTACGTCGGCGCCGAACGAATAGCCGGTCAGGACAAAGCGCTTGGTGCCCCACTTTTGCCGGTAGTGCTGCATCAGTTCGGACAAGTCGATGGCGCTCTGTTCCGGGGTCTTGTGCTGCCAGTAATAGCGCAGCGTATCGATGCCGACCACCGGATAGCCGAGTTTGGCCATTTCGCCTGCTACATCGCGGTCAAGGTCGCGCCAGCCACCATCTCCGGAAAGGAACAGGGTCACGGTATCGGTGGTTTGCCCGGCAGGCACTTCCACCACCGGGATGCTCAGAGCGTTGCCGTCGTGGCCGACCAGAACCTGGGTCAGCTGACCCTTGAGCACCTGCGGCAGATGGATGTCGTAGTCGCTGATGCTGGTTTCGGCGTTGTTTTGATCACGGACGAAGGCGGCGCTGGCGTCATCCGGGTTGTCGTTCCAGGCGACATTCCAGTGGCCATGGGCAGCGCTTTTCGGTAGTGCCGGGCAGCCGGGTTGCTCAAGCTTGAAGTCGACCGAGATGGCGCGGGCCTTGTCATCGGTCTGGCTGGACAGCCAGCGCCAGGCTTGCGCTGCGCCAGGGCCGATGCCGGCAACCACGGTCGGTGCACCGCCCAGATGGCTGATGGCCTGATCCAGCGCCTGTTGCTGCTTGGCGCAATCGACAGGTGGCAGGGTCACCTGCACCAGCTGCGCTTCGCCGGCCTGGCTCAGGTCGAGCAGTTGCTTGTCGCTGAGCGCCTGATCTTCAGGCACGCCAATCGCCACGCGGGTTTTGGCGGTGACTGCAGGTGTGGCTAGAACCAGGCTGCTGCCATCGGTCAGGGTCAGGTGCTCGACCTGAGCCTCCGGCGCCGGCCGGGTCCACAACCAGAACCACACGGCGGCACCCGCCAGGGCAAGCAACAAAGCGATCAATAGGTAGTGCCAATAGCGTCGAATCATCAGCGTTTCACCAATCCAGTCAGGCCGCCAGCGATCAGGGCGGCAGTGTCAGCCAATGCCACCAGCGGGTCCAGCCCGGCTGGCACGGCCATGTAACGAGGTTCCCAGTCTGGCTGGAACTTGTCCTTGAAGCGGCGCAGACCCTGGAAGTTGTACAGCTGCTCGCCGCGCTGGAACACCAGCGAACCCAGGCGCTGGGTCAGCGGTGCGCCACGTCGCGGCTGCAGGCCGGAGAGCGGGACCATGCCCAGGCTGAAGCGCCCGTAGCCATGGTTTTTGTAGTGCAGGATCAAGCCGATCATCATGAACTCCATGGTCAGCTTCGGCGCTTCAGGGTGCGCGCGCATCAAGTCGAGGCTGGCCAGCTCCAGGCTGTGTGTCTCGAGCAGGTTGGCGAACGCCACCGGGTGACCTTGGAAGCGGATCAGGGCGATGCGGAAGTGCTGTAGGTATTCCGGGCTGAAACGGCCCAGCGAAAAGCCTTTCTCGCGCACGTTCTTGCCGCTGAGCCAGGCGTCCGAGATTTCCTTGAGCTCGTCCAGGGGTGCTTGGCCAGGTTCGTGTACTTCCAGGCTCAGGCCGTCGCGGCCACCGCGGTTCCAGGTGTAGCGCAGGTCTTTCATCTCCTTGCCTTTGGCTTCCAGATCGAAGCGGCGCAGATCAACCCGCGCTTCTTCGCCAAGCTTGAGCGCGGTCAGGCCGATGTCCATGTAGAAAGGCAGGTTCTCGGCGCGTACCTGGTAGAACACCGGGCGGGCATGGTGCACGTCGCACAGGTCACGGAACTGCCAGATCATCTCGGCGCGCTCCTGAGCAGGGCCAATCGGGTCGTACAGTGCGACCAGGCTACGGCCACGACGGGCATACATGATGAAGGCGTTGTCGTTGGGGTGGAACAGCAGCGCCTTGTCGCCGGTCAGGGCCAGGCCGCCGTCTGGTTGATCGGACGCCAGCAGGATCTGCCGGGCCCGTTCCAGCTCATCGGCGGTCGGCAGATGGATCACCGGCCGCGCCGTGCGCAACAACCAGGTCAGGGCGACGAACACCAGCAGCACCGCGCTGCCCATGGCTGCGCGCAGGCCGCGTGGGGCGTCGGCATCGAGGGTGAACTGCCACCACAGCTGATGGCTATAGGGCACGTCCTGATAGGCGAACAGCAGCAGCCAGACCGATGCGCCGATAACGCAAGCACTGGCGACCAGATACACCGGCGAAAACGGCAGCTCGAGCAGGCGGCTCGGCCGGTAGAACGAGCGTCGGAACACCGCCAGCAGGACTGCGGTGAACGTCAGCACGCAGGCTTCTTCCCAGTCGAAGCCTTTCAGCAGCGACAGCAGCGCGCCCACCAACAGCAACACCGTGGTCAGCAACCAGGCAGCGGACAGACGTCGGCGCAGGCCCTGGGCCAGCAGCAGGCAAAGCACGCCGATCAGGCTGGCGCCGAAGTGCGAGGCGTCGATCAGCCGGTGCGGTACCAGAAAGCCCATGTGTTCGAGGCGCGTGTCGATCTCCGGTGTGGCGCCGGAAAACAGCAGCACCACGCCGGACAGAAACACCAGAATCGCCAGCACTGGTGCAGCCAGCCCGGAAGCGGCCTTCAGTGCCTGCTGGGCGAACAGCAAGCGGCGGGCTTCGTTGGCCAGCAGCAGAACGCAGGCCAGCAGCAGCGGCAACACCACGTAGATCAAACGGTACAGCAACAACGCTGCTGCCAGTGGCGCCGCGCCAAGCTGATCGGCAAAAGCGGCCAGCAGGATCGCTTCAAACACACCAACTCCACCCGGCACATGGCTGAGCACGCCCGCTGCCAGTGCCAGCAGGTACACCAGCACAAACGCGCCAAACGGCGGCGCCTCAGGCAGCAGCAGATACAAAACTGTGGCGGCAGCCGCAACATCAAGTGCGGTGATCAGCAGTTGCAGGCCGGTCAGGCGCGCGCCGGGCAGGCGCAGCGTGCGCCGACCGAGCTTGACCAGCAGGCTGTCAGCCAGCGGCTGCTCGGCCAACCGGCGCCGATAGAGGCCGGCGACCAGCAGTGCACTCAGCATCAGTACCGCAATGGCGATGGCCGCCAATACACCGGCCGGCATGCGTAAGGCGATTGCTGCCGCAGGCAAGTTGCTCAGCGTTGCCAGTGCTGCCAAAGGGGGCAGGGCGCAGCCCAGCGACAGGCTGGCGAATACCGTCATCCGCGCCACTTCACCGGCACCCAGACCATGGCGGGCATACAGCCGATAACGCACCGAGCCACCCGACAGTATCGACAGGCCAATTGCATTGCCAATGGCGAACGCACTGAAACCGCCCAGCACCAGGGTTGCGGCTGGCAGCTTAACGGCGGCGTAGCGGCTGGCAGACCATTCATAACCAAGCAGGATCACGAAGCCGACCACGGTCGCTAGCAGTGCACCGAGCATGGCCTGCTTCGGCACGCTGAGAATGGCGTCGTGCAGCGCATAGATATCCAGCTCACTGAGCAGGTGACGGCAGGCAATCAAGGCCATGCCGAACAACAGCAGGGTCAGTACCAGAACGATCGGTTGCCGATACCGGCTCAGTCGCTCGAGCCAGGGCAGGCGTTGGGCAGCCACCGGCAGCGCCGCGGTGAGTGGCGTCTGGGGATCAGGGGTATGGGCGGTCATGAGTTACCTCGGGCCGACAGCGCGAGGTGAGAGAAAGGTGCGGCCAAGTGGAAGTCCCTTAGGAAAACGTATCCAGATATTACTCCTGCCGGAGGCGCTTGCAGCGGTCCGACGGGGTTAAAGATAGTTCATCCATTAGGGCTGGCCAGGGTGTGGCAAAAGGCGAGGGCAGGCTGATCGGGGATTTTCAGAACCCCAGAAACAACAAACCCCGTACTGTTTAAAACAGTGCGGGGTTTGTTCTGACGATTTGGTTGCGGGAGCCGGATTTGAACCGACGACCTTCGGGTTATGAGCCCGACGAGCTACCAGACTGCTCCATCCCGCGTCAGTGGGGCGCATTCTACGCATTACTGGCACGAGGTCAAGCCTTCCACGCTGATGCAGCGTAAATAACTTCAAAGCACAACGTGCAGACGAAAAAAATGGCCGCTGTTTTCACAGTGGCCATTTTCTCTGTTTGGTTGCGGGAGCCGGATTTGAACCGACGACCTTCGGGTTATGAGCCCGACGAGCTACCAGACTGCTCCATCCCGCGTCTGTGGGGTGGACTATACCCTGATTCGCGCTGATGTCAAGCTTACCCTTTGATTTAGAACAAATTATTCTAGGACAGCTTTATTTGAAGCAAAGAAAAAGGCCACTGTTTGCACAGTGGCCTCTTCTATATTTGGTTGCGGGAGCCGGATTTGAACCGACGACCTTCGGGTTATGAGCCCGACGAGCTACCAGACTGCTCCATCCCGCGTCTGTGGAGTGGATTCTACGCCCTGGCGCTGCGCAGTCAAGCTATTTCTCAGGGAAATCCTTTTCTGTTCAATCTGTTAGCGTGTCAATTAAGCGCCGGGCTCAGCAACGGCGGGCATTCCAGGCCAATTGTCGAATAGCAGAGTGCGCACGGTGCCAGCGCGTGGCGGTTACGGTAGTATCTGTATGAATTTACAGTACTGACGGTCATCCATGTCTTTGCGCAAGATCATCCATGTCGACTGCGACTGCTTCTACGCTGCGATCGAAATGCGTGACGACCCGAGCCTGGCTGGCCGGCCGATGGCGGTGGGTGGCTCGGCGGAGCGGCGCGGGGTGATTGCCACCTGCAACTATGAAGCGCGCGCCTATGGGGTACGCTCGGCAATGTCCTCGCGCCACGCGCTTAAACTCTGCCCTGACCTGTTGATCGTCAAGCCGCGTTTTGAGGCCTACCGCGAAGCCTCACGCGAGATCCAGGCGATCTTTCGTGACTACACCGAGCTGATCGAGCCGCTGTCGCTGGATGAAGCCTATCTGGATGTCAGCGACAGCTCCTGGTACGGCGGCAGCGCCACGCGGATTGCTGAGGATATCCGCCAGCGCGTCGCCAAGTCCTTGCACATCACGGTTTCAGCAGGGGTTGCGCCAAACAAGTTCCTGGCCAAGATTGCCAGCGACTGGCGCAAGCCCAACGGACTGTTCGTGATTACCCCCGGCCAGGTGGAGGCGTTTGTTGCCGCGCTGCCGGTGGCTCGCCTGCATGGTGTGGGCAAGGTCACTGCCGACAAACTGACCCGGCTGGGTATCGAGACCTGCATGGACATGCGCGAATGGTCAAAGCTGGCGCTGGTGCGCGAGTTCGGCAGTTTTGGTGAGCGTTTGTGGGGCTTGGCCCGTGGTGTGGATGAGCGCGCTGTGCAGAATGACAGCCGGCGTCAGTCGGTCAGTGTCGAAAACACCTACGATACCGATCTGCCTGATCTGAACAGCTGCCTGGCCAAATTGCCTGAGTTGCTCGATAGCCTTAATGAGCGGGTCGCGCGGATGGACAGCAGCTATAAAGCCGACAAGCCATTCGTCAAGGTCAAGTTCCATGACTTCACGCAGACGACCATCGAGCAGGCGGGTGCCGGGCGCGATCTGGAGAGTTACCGACAGTTGCTGAGCCAGGCGTTTGCCCGAGGTGGCAAGCCGGTGCGGTTGCTTGGAGTTGGGGTGCGCTTGCGCGATCTGCGCGGGGCGCATGAGCAGCTGGAGTTGTTTGCGCAATCTTGAGGGTGCGTCAGCAAGGCCGCCAGGCGGCCCTGTGACGAAGGCGATTATTGTCCGCCTGGATCTGCTACCAGTCGCCCGGTCTGTTTGGTCAGTGCCTGCAAGAATTCCTGCTGCAATTCTGGATCATTGCGGGTCAGTTCAATCAGGCTCTGCTCAAGCTCACTGGCTTCTTCTTCCAGGCCAAGCTCGGACAGCCGCTTGACCCGGTGAACCCACTGGCTGACATCGTCGTCTTCAAGGTCATCGAAGATCAGGTGCCGTGCTTCGACCAGTTTGTTGCGCAGCGTGCCGCTGACCAGCAGGCTGGCGTCGCCGCGAATGCCGTTGTCCTCGTCGACCACCTGCAGGTGCAGGGTGCCTACGCGGCCGAGATTCTGCTCGGAAAACGGCGCATCCAGCAGGTTCAGCCGCAGCACACCGTTACGGTCGGTGGTCAGCTCATGGTTGAGCTTGCCAGCCTTGACCTCGACCAGGCGCTCGCTCCAGGGCAGGTTGGTGGATTCTTCGCGCTTGGCTTTCTCCACCTCGCTGATGCCCGCCAGATTCTGCTGGGCACGGCCGTTGGATTGCACGTTCATGAATGGATTGAGCCCGGCAACGCCATAGCTCAGCCAGTCATGAGTGACGCTCTGCGGCAGGTTGCCCAAGGCGAACACATTGACCACATTGGCACCGACTCCGGCCACCACTGCGACCGCGCCCAGCGGGATCTCGTAGATCTCCCGCCAGGGCTGGTAAGGGGTATAGCGGTCGTAGCGGCGGGTCACTTCGAACTCGGTGACTTCGAAGCGCTGCTGCTCGTGAACGCGCACGCGCCGTTGCGGAAGCTCCATTACCTTGGGCTCGCCAACGTCAATCTGCAGACTGTGCTCGAGCAACTTGCGCTCGACGCGTTCTTCATGCTCGCTGCGCTGGGACATCTGATTGGCGCAGCCGCTGACGAACAGGGCGCCGCAGAGTGCGGCGCCCCCCAGGGTAAAGGTACTTCGCTTGTACATGTTCACTCGCGCATTGAGCTATCAGCGACGGATGCGGGCTTGCAGGAAGGTCAGCACTTCATTGACCGGCAGCGCCTGTGCGTCCTGCTCGGTGCGGTGCTTGTATTCCAGATTGCCATCGGCCAGGCCGCGGTCACTGACCACGATCCGGTGCGGGATGCCGATCAGTTCCATATCGGCAAACTTGTTGCCTGGGCTGGTCTTCTTGTCACGGTCATCGAGCAGCACTTCGAAGCCTGCAGCGGTCAGTTCGGCGTACAGCTTGTCGGTCGCCTCACGCACCACCTCGGTTTCGTAGCGCAGCGGTACCAGAGCGATCTGGAACGGCGCCAGGGCATCGTTCCAGATGATCCCTTTGTCGTCGTAGCTCTGCTCGATGGCAGCAGCAACCACGCGCGAAACGCCGATGCCGTAGCAACCCATCGACAGTACTACTGGCTTGCCGTTCTCGCCGAGTACCTGGCACTTGAGCGCCTCGCTGTACTTGGTGCCGAGCTGGAAGATATGCCCGACTTCGATGCCGCGCTTGATCACCAGGGTGCCCTGGCCATCTGGGCTTGGGTCACCGGCAACCACGTTGCGCAGGTCGGCTACTTCAGGCACTGGCAGGTCACGCTCCCAGTTGACGCCGAAGTAGTGCTTGTCGTCGATGTTGGCGCCGATGCCGAAGTCGCTCATCAGGGCCACCGAGCGGTCGATGATGATTTCCAGCGGCAGGTTCAGCGGGCCCAGCGAGCCTGCACCGGCGCCAATGGCGTCACGCAGCTCGGCGTCGCTGGCCATGACCAGCGGTTCGGCAACCTGCGGGAGCTTGGCGGCCTTGATTTCGTTGAGTTCGTGATCGCCGCGCACGATCAGGGCAATCAGCTTGCCTTCTTCAGCGCCGCGCACGATCAGGGTCTTGACCGTCTTCTCGATTGGCAGGCCATGGTTTTCGACCAGTTGGGCGATGGTCTTGGCGTGCGGAGTATCGACCAGGCGCAGCTCTTCGGTTGGCGCCGGGCGCACGCTTTCGCGTGGGATGGCTTCGGCTTTTTCGATGTTGGCGGCGTAGTCGGAGCTGTCGCTGAAGATCACGTCGTCTTCACCGGTAGCGGCCAGGACGTGGAATTCGTGCGAGTAGTTGCCACCGATCGAGCCGGTATCAGCCTGCACTGGGCGGAAGTTCAAGCCCAGGCGGGTAAAGATGTTGCTGTACGCCTGATGCATGCGGTCGTAGGTTTCCTGCAGGGAAGCCTGGTCGGCATGGAACGAGTAGGCGTCCTTCATGATGAACTCGCGGCCGCGCATCAAACCGAAGCGTGGGCGGATCTCATCGCGGAATTTGGTCTGGATCTGGTACAGGTTGAGCGGCAGCTGTTTATAGCTGGACAGCTCGTTGCGGACCATGTCGGTGATCACTTCTTCGTGAGTCGGGCCAACACAGAAGTCGCGGTTGTGCCGGTCTTTCAGGCGCAGCAGCTCTGGGCCGTACTGTTCCCAGCGGCCAGATTCCTGCCACAGCTCGGCTGGCTGGATGCTCGGCATCAGCACTTCAAGCGCGCCGGCGGCGTTCATTTCTTCGCGGACCACGGCTTCGACCTTGCGCATTACCCGCAGGCCCATCGGCAGCCAGGTGTACAGGCCGGAGGCCAGCTTGCGGATCATGCCGGCGCGCAGCATGAGCTGATGGCTGATGACCACTGCATCGGCAGGGGTTTCTTTTTGGGTGGCGAGCAAATATTGACTGGTGCGCATGGGGGGCCGTGTCGATTGCCTAAGACGTTGAAATGACCCCGCATTCTACGGGGGCGAAACGAAAGCGTACAGGATGCCGCAGCGCAGGACAGTTGTCAGCCAAGAAAAAGCCCGGCGTGGTCGCCGGGCTTTTCAAGTGCGGGGCACTGCAAGCCAGGCTTACAGGATGCTCAGCGGGTACTCGACGATCAGACGCAGTTCGTCCAGAGAGTTGGAGTAAACGGCGTCGGACGAGCGATAAGTTGCCTGACGAACACGGAAGCTCAGGTCCTTGGCGGGGCCCTCCTGAAGCACGTATTTGACGTCGATGTCACGTTCCCACTCGGTTCCGTTGTTGGTGCCTTCCACTTTCGCATCCGTACCGCGTACGTAGCGAGTCATGAAGGTCAGGCCAGGAATACCGAACTCGGCAAAGTTCAGGTCATAACGTGCTTGCCAAGACTTCTCGCCTTCAGCATTGAAGTCGGAGCGGGCAATGGAGTTTGCCAGGAAAATGGTGCCATTACCGTCGACGCCATACTGATAGCCGCCGTCGCCGGTCATCTTCTGATACGCGACGGTGAAAGTGTGCGCGCCAATGCTATAGGCGCCGGACAAGCTGAAGGCGCGGCTGTCGATCTTGTCGCCATCATAGGCTCGAGCTTCGCCGCTGCCACTGCTCTTGGTGTCATACACGTTGAAGTCGAACACCAGGCCTTGAGTGTCAGAGATCGGCAGAGCCCAGTTGACGTTGGCGTAGTATTTGCGCCAGTAGTCTTCAACCTTGGAGTAGTAAAGGCTGGTGCTGAGGCTGTCGGTGAAGGCATACGTGCCGCCGGCAACGTCGGCTTTCTTCAGGCGGAAGTTGTCACGGTTGGTCTGTTCCTGACCGGTCAGGCTGGTGAAGCGACCCGCATTCAGGGTGAGACCTTTGATTTCGCTACTGGTGATCAATGTGCCTTGGGCCATCTCAGGCAGCAAGCGGCTGTCGTCGGTGGCGAATACAGGCAGCGATACGAATTGGTCGCCAGCCTTGAGTACGGTGTCGGAAATGCGGAACTTGACCGCCGCGCCACCCTTGGAGTAGTCGTCCTGGGAACGGCCATCTGAACCGGTAGGGAACAGGCCCGTGCCGGAGAAGCCACGACCGCTGTCCAGCTTGAGGCCGAGCATGCCGATGGCGTCGACACCTACACCGACGGTGCCTTGGGTGAAGCCCGATTCAAAGGTACCGATGAAGCCTTGGCCCCATTCACGCTGATCATGACGCAGGCCGGCTGCGCGGTTGGCGGCCGACTCCTGGTTACGATAGTCACGGCTGAAGTACAGGTTGCGCAACTTGACTGACAGCTGGCTGTCTTCAATAAAGCCTTTGGAATCATCCTGCGAAGAGGCGATGGCCATTTGCGAGGTGCCTGCCGCAACGGCCAGGGCGATCATGCTCCACTTCATCACGCGCATCGTGATTTGCTCCTTTGGTTTTTAGGAAGAGTACCGCTGCGCCCGGGGTTTTAATTATATGGGGCAGCTCTTTCTTGTTGTGTCGGCGCGAAGGTATATCACGCTGACTCTTTATTTGGCGATATGCATAAAGCAACTTTTCACAAACTTTATGGCGTGTCGCTTATAACTAATTCAATGTCGCAAATTACGCGCCGAACAGCGGACATATATCCCAGCGTTCTGCTCCCTCATCCGTTAACACAGGACGGTACCCCTTGATAGTGCTTCGGCGCCGTGGTCTGTCGGCAGCTCCTGCTCACTGCAGGTGTCGTGCCGACTTGGCGTTGAGGGAATGCAACAAGCGTGCTCATTTTCACATTGAGTTGATGAATTTTTCACATCTGCCTGATCGCTTGGTGGCAAACCTCCGAAAATAAAGGGTTCGGTCTGTCTGATGGTGTGCCAATATTCAACGGTCGATGCAACTGTAAGGTTGCTAACTAAACCAATGTGTTACCGCCGATTGTTCATCTTGAGTAGTTTTACTGGGAACCGCCGTCAGCACCGCGACGGACGGCTCTATTTTGGTGCGAAAAGTAGCGCTTTGTTACCGCGGCGGTGCAGGGCAGCTGTGCAAGCCAGCTAAAGTGTAGCTGGAGCGCCCGATTTCATGCCTGTTGCGGCCAGGCAGGGTATCCTCCGCGCACCATGCCTGCGTTGCGTAGGCGATCTGATTGAAGGAGATTTGCCGTGTTCGTCCTGGATCCGCGTTTGCAGCAGGATTGCCTGGTGCTGGGAGATTTCCCGCTGTGTCGGCTGCTGTTGAGCAAAGACGCCAATTATCCGTGGTTCATTCTGGTGCCGCGGCAAGCCGACGTCAGTGAGCTGTTTGACCTCACGGCAGCCGACCAGCAGCAGCTGTGGCAAGAAACCACCTGCCTGGCAAATTCGCTCAAACAGGAATTTGCTGCCGACAAGATGAACGTGGCGACCTTGGGCAACGTGGTCAGCCAACTGCACATGCACGTGATCGTGCGCCACCGCAACGATGCTGCCTGGCCTGCGCCAGTGTGGGGCAAGGTGGCGGCTGCCGAGTACAGCGAGGAGCAACTCGCACAGCTTCGCCAGCGCCTGCGCTCGGCGTTGAACAACAATGACTTCAAGGAGGCGTGAGCTGATGTCGCTGGAATCGCAAATCATTGACCTGGAAACCCGTCAGGCCTTTCAGGATGACGCGCTGCAGGAGCTCAATGATGTGGTGGTCGAGCAGGGGCGGGTGATCAATCGTCTGCAACTGCAGATGGCCGAGCTGATCAAGCGTTACGAGGAGATGGTCGGGCAGTACGGCAGCGAAGGTGAAGAAGCGCCGCCGCCTCATTACTGAGGATGGGTACCTTGCGGGTGCATAGCGCCCGCAAGGCCTTTGCTGTCAGCGGCGCGAGACCGCGATCACGTCTTCGGCCTGCAGGCCCTTGTCGCGGTGCATGACCGAGAACTCCACGCGTTGGCCTTCGACCAGTACGCGGTGGCCGTCGCCACGGATGGCGCGAAAGTGCACGAAGATATCGTCGCCGGAGTCGCGCGAGATAAAGCCGAAGCCTTTCGAGGTGTTGAACCACTTGACGGTGCCGGTATCGCGCTTGCTGCCTTCCTGGGCAGCGCCGCCAGCATTGCGCGAGCGGCCGCTGCTGCGGCTGAAGCCGGCAACCAGGTGTGCCAGAACTGCCAGAGCAGCGCACAGCAGTGCAGGCAGGTTGCCCAGCTCCGGCCGGACCAGCACGGTTACTGTTTGCAGGACAACCGCCAGCACCAGCAAAGCGCTGGCCAGGTATTGCAGTTGCAGGCGCGCGCCGCGGTAATAAAGCGGCACGACCGGCGCCAGCAGTAGGTTGAGCAGGCCGAGCAAGGCCAGGTACACGGCCTCCGGTTGCTGCAGGAAGGGAATTGCCTCGGTGCGAAGGCTTGGTATGAGCGACAGCAGCAAGGCTGCTACGCCCGTCACCAGATGGACGATCTTGAACATTTGGGTTGGCTCACGTTTATAAGGTCAATCACAGGAAGAGCGGGCAGCACGGTGCGCATGAGAGAGAAAGCGCGGTCACGCAGCTGGCCTGCCTATGCATCCGGCATTAACAATCCGCACGAATGGCACCCTGCCTATTTAACAGCAAAGGCCCGGTGAGCTCAAACCGGGCGGATGATGGGAGTGATCGATTGCCCTGCGTCACATGCAGGCGCAGGCAAGTCTTGTTACAGTGCCCCTTCATCCGCTTGACTACCCAAGCCATATGAAAAAGGGGAGCTTCATGGCAATCGATATCGGTATCAGTGAAGAAGATCGCAAGTCCATCGTCGATGGGCTGTCCCGTTTGTTGTCGGATACCTATGTGTTGTATCTGAAAACCCATAACTTTCATTGGAACGTTACCGGTCCGGCGTTCCGTACCCTGCACCTGATGTTCGAAGAGCAGTACAACGAGCTGGCCCTGGCGGTTGACTCGATCGCCGAGCGGATCCGCGCGCTGGGCTTCCCGGCGCCTGGTTCCTACGCGTTCTATGCCCGCCACTCATCGATCCAGGAAGAGGAGGGTGTGCCGCCTGCTGATGAGATGATCCGCCAGTTGGTCGATGGGCAGGAGGCGGTCACGCGTACCGCACGCAGTATTTTTCCGGTGGTCGACAAGGTCAGTGACGAGCCAACGGCGGATCTGCTGACCCAGCGTATGCAGGTGCACGAGAAGACCGCGTGGATGCTGCGCTCGTTGCTCGAAGGCAAATAAACTGTCCAAGCCGCCCTGCGCCGTGAAGCGCAGGGGGGTGGTGAACTGCACGCGCAGGCGGAAAATTTTGCCGCTGCTCATGCCCCGCCTCGCGGCGCTTCATTACACGCCATGATTCATGTCTCCAGCACATGAATGGATCCCCTTGGCAATGGAGTGGCAGCAGTGGACATCAGGGTGCGGAGCAGCAAACGCAATGTGTGTCAGGGACATTGGCCAGGCAAGGCCTGTGTCGATCCCTTCGCAGCGGACTTCGATATGCTGCAGGTGCAGCCAGTGTCGCGGTCGGTCAGGCTTAATGGCTTTGCCACCTGCCTGCGCCTGGAGGATGTGTATTGGCAGATATTGCAGCGTATTGCCGAGGTCAATCAGTGCTCGGTCAGTGCGGTATTGTCCTACATTGACCGCGAAGTTCACCTGCGCCACGGCGGGGTGCGCAACTTCAGCGGGCTGGTCCGGGTGATCTGCGTTGCCTGGCTACGCGATCCGCCAAGCGCGCGTTGAGTGCCGGGCGGGCTGCACTGACCTCTCTAACCATATATAATGCCGGTTTTTGCTGCCCCGGCAGCCAGCGTTATGGTTTGCGAGAGATCCCCGTGCCCCTTTACGACTATCAATGTGCAGCCTGCAACCATCAGCTTGAGGCGTTGCAGAAGATCAGCGCCGCGCCGTTGACTGATTGTCCGGCCTGCCAGGCGCCGGAATTGAAGAAGCAATTGTCCGTTCCAGGTTTTCGCCTCAGTGGCACTGGCTGGTACGAAACCGACTTCAAGACCGGGGCAAAAAAGAATCTGGCAGGCGGCGACAAGGCCGACTGAGTTGAATTGCAATGTCCGGGTCTTGCAGTATTAGCCCTCTGGGCGGCCAAGGCCTCCATCGAATACACGAATCACGAGAAGCGAACCACCATCATGATGCGCAGCCAATATTGCGGCCAACTGAACGAGAGCCTGGACGGCCAGGAAGTCACCCTTTGCGGCTGGGTCCATCGTCGCCGCGACCACGGCGGGGTGATTTTCCTCGATATCCGTGACCGCGAAGGCATGGCCCAGGTCGTGTTCGACCCGGATCGCGCCGAAACCTTCGCCGCCGCCGACCGCGTGCGCAGTGAATACGTCGTGCAGGTCACCGGTAAAGTGCGCAAGCGTCCCGAAGGTGCAGTCAACGCCAACATGGCGTCGGGCGGCATCGAAGTGCTGGGTTACGAGCTGACCGTACTCAACGAAGCCGAAACCCCGCCGTTCCCGTTGAACGAATACTCCGACGTCGGCGAAGAAACCCGCCTGCGTTATCGCTTCATCGACCTGCGTCGTCCGGAAATGGCCGAGAAGCTGCGTCTGCGTTCGCGCATCACCACCAGCATCCGCCGCTTCCTCGACGAAAACGGCTTCCTCGACGTCGAAACACCGATCCTGACCCGTGCCACCCCAGAAGGTGCACGTGACTATCTGGTGCCAAGCCGTACCCACGCCGGCAGCTTCTTCGCCCTGCCGCAATCGCCGCAGCTGTTCAAGCAGTTGCTGATGGTGGCCGGCTTCGACCGTTACTACCAGATCGCCAAGTGCTTCCGCGACGAAGACCTGCGTGCCGACCGCCAGCCGGAATTCACCCAGATCGACATCGAGACCAGCTTCCTCGACGAGTCCGAGATCATGGGCCTCACCGAGAGCATGATCCGCAAGCTGTTCAAGGAAGTGCTGGATCTGGAATTCGGTGAATTCCCGCACATGACCTTCGAAGAGGCCATGCGCCGCTACGGTTCCGACAAGCCAGACCTGCGTAACCCGCTGGAACTGGTTGACGTTGCCGACCAGCTGAAAGATGTCGACTTCAAGGTCTTCGCCGGCCCGGCCAACGATCCGAAGTGCCGCGTCACCGCCCTGCGCCTGCCAGGCGGCGCAAGCATGCCGCGTAGCAAGATCGACGAGTACACCAAGTTCGTTGGCATCTATGGTGCCAAGGGCCTGGCTTACATCAAGGTCAACGAGCGCGCCAAGGGCGTCGAAGGCCTGCAGTCGCCGATCGTCAAGAACATCCCTGAGGCCAACCTCAACGTGATCCTCGATCGCGTCGGTGCGGTTGATGGCGACATCGTGTTCTTCGGTGCCGACAAGTTCAAGGTGGTCAGCGAAGCCCTGGGTGCGCTGCGGATCAAGGTCGGCAACGACTTCAATCTGCTCACCTGCGAATGGGCACCGATGTGGGTTGTCGACTTCCCGATGTTCGACGAGAACGAAGACGGCAGTTTCAGCGCCTTGCACCACCCGTTCACTGCACCCAAGTGCACCCCGGAAGAGCTCGAGGCCAATCCGGCCACGGCACTGTCGCGTGCCTATGACATGGTGCTCAACGGCACCGAGCTGGGTGGCGGTTCGATCCGTATTCACCGCAAAGAGATGCAACAGGCGGTGTTCCGCCTGCTCGGTATCGAAGCGGCGGAACAGGAAGAGAAGTTTGGCTTCCTGCTCGACGCGCTGAAGTTCGGTGCACCGCCGCACGGCGGCCTGGCCTTTGGTCTGGACCGTTTGGTAATGCTGATGACCGGCGCCCAGTCGATTCGTGAAGTGATCGCCTTCCCGAAAACCCAGAGCGCTGCCTGCGTCATGACCCAGGCACCGGGCCTGGTCGATGCCAAGGCACTGCGTGAGCTGCACATCCGTCTGCGTGAGCAGACCAAGGTCGAGTAACGCCGACCCGGGCGCGCCCGTGAGGTCGCGTCCTCGAATTTATCGCGTTCCGCCCTTCGGGGCGGAACCTGTTTGTGGATCAAGGATTCGGAGTCGATATGGCTGGTCATTCCAAGTGGGCGAACATCAAGCACCGCAAAGAGCGCCAGGATGCCAAGAGAGGCAAGGTCTTCACCAAGTGGATCCGCGAGCTGACGGTCGCGGCCAAGCAGGGCGGCGCCGATCCAGCGTCGAACCCGCGCTTGCGACTGGCGCTGGACAAGGCACTTGGTGCCAACATGAGCCGCGACATCATTGATCGGGCAGTTGCCCGCGGCGCCGGTACCAACGAAAGCGACAACGTCGAAGAGCTCAGCTATGAGGGTTACGGCCCCGGCGGCGTGGCGATCATGGTCGAAACCATGACCGACAACCGCAACCGTACCGCAGCGGCTGTGCGCCATGCCTTCACCAAATGCGGCGGCAACCTTGGCACCGACGGTTCAGTTGCTTATCTGTTCGAGCGCAAGGGCCAGATCAGCTTTGCCCCTGGCGTTGACGAAGACGCCTTGATGGAGGCGGCCATGGAGGCCGACGCCGATGACGTGGTCAGCAATGACGACGGCTCGTTCGAAGTGTTCACCTCATTCAACAGCTTTTATGCCGTGCGCAACGCGCTGGAAGAAGCTGGGTTCAAGGCCGCCGACGCCGAAATCGTGATGCAGCCGACCACCAGTGCCGAGCTTGATCGCGATGGCGCTGAAAAAGTCCTCAAGCTGATCGACATGCTCGAAGACCTGGACGACGTGCAGAACGTCTATTCCAATGCGCAGATCTCCGATGAGGTCCTTGAGCAGCTAGGCTGATGCCGGCGCTTCAAGCCATCAGGGCCTGACTGCTCCAAGCGTGTTTTCATTTTCAACTTGCAGGCCCTATGACTCTGATTCTTGGTATCGACCCCGGTTCGCGCATCACCGGTTTTGGCGTGGTCCGCCAGACCGCCCGGGGCTGCGAATATGTGGCGTCGGGATGTATTCGTACGGGCGCCGGCGAGTTGTCCGAGCGCCTGCAGATCATCTTTCGTGGCGTCAGCGAGATCATTCGCCAGCACGGCCCGGTTACCATGGGCATCGAACGGGTGTTCATGGCGCGCAATCCGGATTCGGCGCTCAAGCTCGGCCAGGCCCGTGGTGCAGCCATCGTGGCCGGTGCCGAAGCTGGCCTGGAGATCGCCGAATACAGCGCCACCCAGGTCAAACAGGCGGTGGCTGGCACCGGCGCGGCCAACAAAGACCAGGTGATGCTGATGGTCATGCACCTGCTCAAGCTGACGCAAAAGCCGCAGATCGACGCCTCTGACGCCTTGGCTATCGCCCTCTGTCATGCGCATACCCGCTCCAGCCTGATCCCCCACGGCTTGACCACTGCGCGCAAGCGCGGCGGACGCTTGCGTCTGTAACCGCTTCATGCGCTGATACACATTTTGGCCGGGTGAAACGTTCACTCGACGCATTTGCTGATAGGGTTGACCGGTCTGTGGCCGGCGCTCGAAAGGAAGGATCGAAACGTGATTGGACGTTTGCGCGGCACCCTGGCGGAAAAACAACCGCCGCACCTGATTATCGACGTCAACGGCCTGGGCTATGAGCTCGAAGTGCCGATGACCACCCTGTATCGCCTGCCCAAGGTTGGCGAGCCGGTTACCCTGCATACCCACCTGGTGGTGCGTGAAGACGCCCACCTGCTCTACGGCTTTGGCGAAAAGCGCGAGCGCGAGCTGTTCCGTGAGCTGATCCGTCTCAACGGCGTCGGCCCCAAGCTGGCGCTGGCGCTGATGTCCGGGCTCGAAATCGACGAGTTGGTGCGCTGCGTGCAGGCGCAGGATGCCTCGGTGCTGGTGCGCGTACCCGGGGTTGGCAAGAAGACTGCCGAGCGCCTGCTGGTCGAGCTCAAGGATCGTTTCAAAGCTTGGGAGACGTCCTCGTCGATGTTCACCCTGGTATCCGACGGCCCGGCGCCGGTCGGTGGTGCGTCCACCGCCGAAGCCGACGCGGTCAGTGCGCTGGTGTCGCTGGGCTACAAGCCTCAGGAAGCCAGCAAGGCTATCTCGCTGATCAAGGACAAGGCTGGCCTGAGCAGCGAAGACCTGATCCGCCGCAGCCTGCAAGGGATGATTAGCAAGTGATCGAAGCCGACCGCCTGATCGCCGCTTCCGGACGCGACCGCGAAGAAGTCCAGGACCGCGCGATTCGCCCGCTGAGCCTTGATGAGTACATCGGCCAGCCGGTGGTGCGCGACCAGATGGGCCTGTTCATCCAGGCTGCCCGTGGCCGCAACGAGTCGCTCGACCATACCCTGATCTTTGGCCCGCCGGGCCTGGGCAAGACCACCTTGGCCAACATCATCGCCCATGAGATGGGCGTTTCGGTGAAGAGCACGTCAGGGCCAATTCTGGAGCGGCCCGGTGATCTGGCGGCAATGCTGACCAATCTCGAGCCGCACGATGTGCTGTTCATCGACGAAATTCATCGGCTCTCGCCGATTGTCGAAGAAGTGCTGTACCCGGCAATGGAAGACTTCCAGCTCGACATCATGATCGGTGAGGGCCCAGCCGCGCGTTCGATCAAGCTCGATCTGCCGCCGTTCACCCTGGTCGGCGCGACCACCCGAGCGGGCATGCTGACCAACCCCTTGCGTGACCGCTTCGGCATCGTCCAGCGCCTGGAGTTCTACAGCGACAAGGACCTGGCCACCATCGTTACCCGCTCGGCGGGCATTCTGGGCCTGGTCATCGATGATTTGGGCGCTTTCGAGATTGCCCGGCGTGCACGCGGTACGCCGCGGATCGCCAACCGCCTGCTGCGCCGGGTGCGCGACTACGCCCAGGTACGCGGCAAGGGCGAGATCACCAAGGCGGTGGCGGACCTGGCGCTGAATCTGCTGGATGTCGACGAGCGCGGCTTCGATCACTCCGACCGGCGTTTGCTGCTGACCATGATCGAGAAGTTCGATGGCGGTCCGGTCGGGGTGGACAACCTTGCCGCTGCCATCAGCGAGGAGCGCCATACCATCGAGGACGTGCTCGAGCCGTACCTGATCCAGCAGGGCTACATCATGCGTACGCCGCGTGGCCGCGTGGTGACGCGGCACGCCTACCTGCACTTTGGCTTGAACCTGCCTGGGCGTTTGGCCGACCCGGCGGATTTTTCCGATGTTGTCGATGAATGACAGATCAAAAGGCGGTTTCCGTGGTCCTACCGCTGGCATGCCCATGGCGCGCTGGCACTAAGGCATTACCGAATGCAAAAACACTTGCCGGGCGGATTGGCAAGCCGAGGAGTAAGCACTAGAGTATGCGCGCGCAAAATGGGCTTGAATCGTTCGCACACCGCTGTCGCGTCTATTACGAAGATACCGACGCAGGCGGCGTGGTGTATTACGTCAACTACCTGAAATTCATGGAGCGTGCGCGCACCGAGCGGTTGCGTCACCTGGGTTTCTCCCAGCATCAACTGGCCGGGGAGAATCTGCTGTTCGTGGTTCACTCCACCGAGGCGCGCTACCACGCGCCGGCGCGCCTGGATGACGAGTTGCGGGTAACCGCAGAAGTCGTCGAGGTGAACCGCGCCAGCCTGCGCTTCGTGCAGCAGGTGTGGCGAGAACAAGATGCAAAGCTGCTCTGTGAGGGGCAGTTTCTGGTGGCCGCTGTGCGCGCCGACACTTTCAAACCCCGAGCCATCCCCCCAGCGCTGCGCGACGCCTTCCTGGCGGGCGGCCCGGGTACTCAATCGAATGCAGGAGAATAAGCGTGGAAGCTAACGTCGTCGACCATACCTCCATGTGGAGTCTGGTCAGCAATGCCAGCATCGTGGTGCAGCTGGTAATGCTGATTCTGGTGGCCGCCTCGGTCACTTCATGGATCATGATCTTTCAGCGCAGCAGCATGCTGCGCGCCGGTCGTCGTGCGCTGGATGCCTTCGAGGAGCGCTTCTGGTCGGGCATTGATTTGTCCAAGCTGTACCGTCAGGCAGGCAGCAACCCGGACCCGGATTCGGGTGTCGAGCAGGTGTTCCGTGCCGGCTTCAAGGAATTCTCGCGTCTGCGTCAGCAGGCGGGTGTAGACCCTGACGCGGTCATGGAAGGCGTTGGTCGGGCCATGCGCGTAGCCATCTCGCGTGAAGAAGAAAAGCTCGAGCAGAGCCTGCCGTTCCTCGCCACCGTCGGTTCGACCAGCCCATACATCGGCCTGTTCGGTACCGTATGGGGCATCATGAACTCGTTCCGTGGTTTGGCTTCTGCCCAGCAGGCAACCCTGGCTACCGTTGCGCCGGGCATCGCCGAGGCATTGATTGCCACTGCGATCGGCCTGTTTGCTGCGATCCCAGCGGTTATCGCCTACAACCGTTTTGCCGCACGCAGCGAAACGTTGATCAGCCGTTACTACACCTTCGCCGACGAGTTCCAGGCGATCCTGCACCGTAAAGTGCACACCAGCGAAGAGTAATCAGGTAGAAACCCATGGCCCGAGTTCGCCACAAACGCAAGCCCGTCGCCGAGATGAACGTGGTGCCCTACATCGACGTGATGCTGGTGCTGCTGGTCATCTTCATGGTGACGGCCCCGATGCTCAACCAAGGGGTCAAGGTCGACCTGCCCAAGGTTTCCAGCGAAGCCTTGCCGCAGGACAACAACGTCCAGATCCTTACCATCTCGATCAAGGCCGACAAGACCTACTACTGGAACCTTGGCAGCGAGGTCGATACCGACAAACAGATGGACAAGGCCATGACCTTGCCGGACATGACCAATGCCGTGACCAAGATCATTGCCGCCGGTCGCGACCAGGGCAAACAGACCCAGGTCTTCATCCGTGGCGACAAGTCCGTCGATTACGGCTCGGTCATGGGCGCCATGGGCGGGTTGCAGAAGGCCGGTGTCGGTAACGTTGGCCTGATTACCGAGGCGCCCTGATGCAACAGCGAGAGCCATCTGCCTCGGAAAGCTACTTCTGGCCCAGTGTCTGGGCCATTGGCTTGCATGTCGTGGTGTTTGCGATGCTGTTCGTCAGCTTCGCCATGACCCCTGAACTGCCGCCGTCCAAGCCGATCGTTCAGGCTACGCTGTACCAGCTCAAGTCCAAGAGTCAGGCCACTACCCAGACCAATCAGAAGATTGCCGGGGAGGCGAAGAAAACCGCTTCGCGCCAGACTGAAGTCGAACAGCTGGAGCAGAAGAAGGTCGAACAGGAGGCCGTGAAGGCTGCGGAACAAAAGAAAGCCGACGCGGATCAAAAGGCCGAAGCTGCTCGCGAAGCGGCAGAAGCCAAAAAAGCCGAAGAAGCTGCCAAGACTGCTGAAGCCAAGAAGGCCGCCGAGGCCAAGAAAGCCGAAGAGGCGAAGAAAGCCAGCGAAAAACAGCAGGCTGATATCGCCAAGAAGAAGGCGGAAGAAGAGGCCAAGAAAAAGGCCGACGAAGAAGCCAAGAAAGACGCAGCTGAAGAGGCGAAGAAGAAAGCCGCCGAAGAAGCCAAGAAAAAAGCCGCCGAGGATGCCAAGAAGAAAGCGGCAGCCGAGGAAGCGAAGAAGAAAGCAGCTGAAGAGGCCAAGAAGAAGGCCGCTGCAGATGCCCAGAAGAAAAAAGCCCAGGATGCAGCCCGCAAGGCGGCAGAAGACAAGAAAGCCCAGGCCCTGGCCGAGCTGTTGTCTGATACCACCGAGCGCCAGCAGGCTCTGGCTGACGAGCAGGGCGACCAGGTAGCCGGTGATTTCGACGACCTGATCCGCATGCGCGCTGCAGAAGGTTGGGCCCGTCCGCCTTCGGCACGCAAAGGCATGACGGTAGTGCTGCAGATCAACATGCTGCCCGATGGCACCATCACCAGCGTCAGTGTGGCCCGCGCCAGTGGCGACGGTCCGTTTGATGCTTCGGCGGTGGCAGCGGTGAAGAACATTGGTCGACTGACCGAAATGCAGGGCTTGAAGCCGAGTGATTTCAATGCGTATCGCTCGTTCAAGATGACATTTACACCTGAGGATCTAGCGCTGTGATTAAACTCTTTCGAGGGCTGCTGGTCATGCTCTGCTGCGTGGCAGGTATGGCCGTAGCAGAGGAAAAGAACATCCTGGTCACCAGCGGTAGCGATCGGGCCACGCCCATCGCGGTAGTACCGTTCGGCCTGCAGGGTGGCAGCGTGCTGCCAGAAGACATGGCCGACATCATCGGCAATGACCTGCGCAACTCTGGCTACTACTCGCCGATTCCAAAGCAGAACATGATCAGCCAGCCAAGCCAGGCCAGCGAAGTCATCTTCCGCGACTGGAAAGCCCTGGGCGCCCAGTACGTCATGGTCGGTAGCATCGTGCCGTCCGGTGGCCGTCTGCAGGTGCAGTACGCGCTGTTCAACGTGGCCACCGAGCAGCAAGTGCTGACTGGCAGCGTTGCCGGTACTGTCGACCAGTTGCGCGACATGTCGCACTACATTGCCGACCAGTCGTTCGAGAAGCTCACCGGCATCAAGGGTGCGTTTTCCACCCGCATGCTGTACGTGACTGCCGAGCGCTTCTCTGCCAACAACACCCGCTACACCCTGCAGCGTTCGGATTACGACGGTGCCCGGGCAGTGACCCTGTTGCAGTCGCGTGAGCCGATTCTGTCGCCACGCTTCGCACCGGATGGCAAGCGCATCGCCTATGTGTCGTTCGAGCAGCGTCGCCCACGTATCTTTGTCCAGCACATCGACACCGGTCGCCGTGAGCAGATCACCAACTTCGAAGGCCTCAACGGCGCGCCAGCCTGGTCGCCGGATGGTTCGCGCCTGGCGTTCGTACTGTCCAAGGACGGCAACCCGGACATCTATGTGATGAACATGGGTTCGCGCGCGATCAGTCGCGTAACTGCCGGCCCTGGTATCAACACCGAACCGTTCTGGGGTAAAGACGGCAACACGCTTTACTTCACCTCCGACCGTGGCGGCAAGCCGCAGATCTACAAAACTTCGGTCAGTGGCGGTTCCGCCGAGCGTGTAACGTTCGTGGGTAACTACAATGCCAACCCGAAACTTTCGGCGGACGAGAAGACCCTGGTGATGATTCATCGCCAACAGGGCTTCACCAACTTCAAAGTGGCGGCCCAGGACTTGCAACGTGGAAGTGTAAAGATTCTCTCAGAGACCAGTCTTGACGAGTCCCCCACTGTTGCGCCCAACGGCACCATGCTAATCTACGCCACCCGCCAGCAGGGCCGGGGAGTCTTGATGCTCGTCTCTCTCAACGGACGCGTGAGGCTCCCGCTTCCTACCGCGCAAGGCGAAGTCAGAGAACCGTCCTGGTCCCCTTACCTGAACTGATGCGGCGTTACACCGTTTTGCTTAACACACTGGGGTTTCATTAGGAGTTTCACGATGGAAATGCTGAAGTTTGGTAAATTCGCTGCGCTGGCTCTGGCCATGGCTGTAGCTGTAGGTTGCTCTTCCAAAGGTGGCGACAACGCCGGCGAAGGCGCTGCTGTAGATCCTAACGCTGGTTACGGTGCCAACACTGGCGCTGTTGACGGCAGCCTGAGCGAAGAAGCCGCCCTGCGCGCAATCACCACCTTCTACTTCGAATACGACAGCTCGGACCTGAAGCCAGAAGCCATGCGCGCTCTGGATGTTCACGCCAAGGACCTGAAGTCCAACGGCAGCCGTGTTGTTCTGGAAGGCAACACCGACGAGCGTGGTACTCGCGAGTACAACATGGCTCTGGGTGAGCGTCGCGCCAAAGCCGTACAGCGTTACCTGGTTCTGCAGGGCGTTTCCCCTGCACAGCTGGAACTGGTTTCCTACGGTGAAGAGCGTCCAGTTGCCACCGGCAACGACGAGCAATCCTGGGCTCAGAACCGTCGCGTAGAACTGCGTAAGTAAGTCCTATGCGTACGTGCCGCCGTGCTTTGACCGTCCTCGCACTCAGCCTGCCCTTCACGGCGTGGGCTGCAGTCCCTGTAGTAGATGACAACGCGAGCAGTTATCCGCCCGCGGGTTATGGCACGAGCGGCGCCTATGCCGGAGCAGGGGCTTCAACCCCTGCTTCTGCACAGGGTCAGTTGTTCATGCAGCTGCAACAGATGCAGGATCAGATTTCCCGCCAGCAAGGCATCATCGAAGAGTTGCAGAACGATGTGTCGCGCATGAAGCAGGAAAACCTGGAACGATACCAGGATCTGGACCGTCGCATTTCAAGTGGTGCCGCGCCTGCCGCGACTCCCGATAATTCTTCAACCGGTGGCGCATCCGATGCCGCTGCCGGTGCAGCAGCCGGCGCCGCTGGCGCTGCTGCGCAACAACCGGCCGCGGGTAGCGAGCCGGCTGATCCGGCGAAAGAAAAGCTCTACTATGATGCTGCTTTCGACCTGATCAAGCAGAAGGACTTCGACAAGGCCAGCCAGGCGTTTACCGCCTTCCTGCGCAAATACCCTAACAGCCAGTATGCCGGCAACGCGCAATACTGGCTGGGTGAGGTGAACCTGGCCAAGGGCGACCTGCAAGGTGCAGCTCAGGCGTTTGCCAAGGTCAGCCAGTCGTATCCCAAGCACAGCAAAGTGCCTGATTCCTTGTACAAGCTGGCCGACGTCGAACGTCGCCTGGGCCGTACCGACAAGGTCAAAGGCATTCTGCAGCAAGTAGTTACTCAGTACCCCGGCACTTCCGCCGCGCAACTGGCGCAACGCGACCTGCAAAAGCTCTAAGCAGCCTGTTTGTGAGAAAACCCGCGCCTGGCGCGGGTTTTTTCGTTAGACTCTTGGCCCTTTTACGTAAACACGCTGCTGCGGATAACGCTTTGTCGAGTCCGCGGCAGTGCCTGACGGAGGCGGACAGCCTGTTTAGCTGTCACGCCCGTGGCGATCATGCAAGATACCTTACGCATCACCGAAGTCTTTTACTCGTTGCAGGGTGAAACGCGCACGGCTGGCCTGCCCACCGTGTTCGTCCGCCTGACTGGCTGCCCGTTGCGCTGCCAGTACTGCGACAGCGCCTATGCCTTCACCGGCGGTACGATTCGCAGCCTGGATTCGATCATGGAGCAGGTGGCGGGCTTTCGTCCGCGGTATATCTGCGTTACCGGTGGCGAGCCATTGGCTCAGCCCAACGCGTTGCCGTTGCTTGAGCGTTTGTGCGATGCAGGCTACGAAGTGTCGCTGGAAACCAGCGGCGCGCTGGATATTTCCAAAGTCGACAGCCGCGTCAGCCGTGTGGTCGATCTGAAGACCCCGGCCTCGGAAGAATCGCACCGCAACCGCTACGAGAACATCGAGCTGCTGACCCGTAATGACCAGGTAAAGTTCGTCATCTGTTCGCGCGAAGACTACGACTGGGCTGTCTCCAAGCTGATCCAGTACAACCTCGATCAGCGCGCAGGCGAAGTGCTGTTCTCGCCTAGCCATCATCAGGTCAGTGCCAGTGATCTGGCTGACTGGATCGTTGCCGACAACCTGCCCGTGCGCTTCCAGTTGCAGCTGCACAAGCTGCTGTGGAACGACGAACCCGGCCGCTGAAACCCAAGGACCAAGACATGACTGACAAACGCGCGGTAATCCTGCTTTCCGGTGGCCTCGACTCGGCCACCGTGGTCGCCATGGCCCAGGCCGATGGCTACAGCTGCTACACCATGAGTTTTGACTACGGCCAGCGTCATCGCGCCGAGCTCGACGCAGCCGCCCGGGTGGCCCGCGACATGGGAGTAGTCGAGCACAAGGTGATCGGTCTCAACCTGGATGGCATCGGCGGCTCGGCGTTGACCGACAGCAGCATCGACGTGCCTGAGGCACCTGGCGAAGGCATCCCGGTCACCTACGTGCCGGCGCGCAACACCGTGTTCCTGTCGCTCGCCCTGGGTTGGGCCGAAGTACTGCAGGCACGCGATATCTTCATCGGCGTCAACGCGGTGGATTACTCCGGCTACCCGGATTGCCGTCCTGAGTTCGTCGAAGCATTCGAGCGCATGGCCAACCTGGCCACCAAGGCCGGTGTTGAAGGGCAGGGCTTCCGCATTCAGGCGCCGCTGCAGAACATGAGCAAGGCACAGATCGTCCAGGCCGGTGTTGCCCGCGGCGTCGATTACAGCCTGACAGTGTCCTGCTACCAGGCCGATGATCAGGGCCGCGCCTGCCGCAAGTGCGACAGCTGCCGCTTGCGCGCTGACGGCTTCAAGGCCGCAGGTGTGGAAGATCCGACCCGCTACTTTTAAGCCTTTTTACTGATGGGGTGTTGATTTTTCGTTAGAAATCAGTATTATACGCGCCATCAAAAGGGTCGTTAGCTCAGTTGGTAGAGCAGTTGGCTTTTAACCAATTGGTCGTAGGTTCGAATCCTACACGACCCACCATTTTTACAGCTGTGCGGAGCAAGCCTCTGGCTTGGTTCGGTATCAAATCAAGATGAAAAAGCCCGCCTTTCATGGCGGGCTTTTTCGTTTCTAGAGTTCCATGCGCGCAGCGTGGCATGGCCTTGAGGGCGTTGTCTTCACCAGAGCTGAGGCAGTAGTGCCGGGCCTTGCAGCGAAGGGAACAGCGGCAGTACATCGCTGGCCAGTTCATCAATGATGCCGAAGTACAGGCATTCGTCGGATGGATCAAAGATGAAACTGCAGCCGATAGCGGCCTGGCCTGCTCACAGGCACCTACTCAGCCCACTCCGGATCCCCGGTAAACACCACCGTGATCCAACGATCCGGCCCTTCGCTACCCACCGCATCACCGATCTCGTTGCGCAGTGCGTCCCATTCGGCGATGGTCCGCGCAGCCATGTCGGCAGGCACGATGAAGTACAGTTCGATCTCGCGCGAGCGCCCGACCTTGGCCACATACGCCCGAAACGACTGCAGGCCATGCTTGTGCACGAAGGCCTGGGCGACGTTGTCGACGTGTTGCTTGAGGTCGCTCGGCGTCACCAGGAAGATATCGGCCAGGGCCTGGCGTACCACCGACAACGGCAGCGGAATGATCACCAGGCACACCAGCCCGAGCACCGCCGGGTCGATGTACGGTGAAATCCACTGCCACTGCGTGCCCTGAATCGCCAGGCCAACGCAGAAGGCAATCAACAGCGCGGCGGTAATGCTCGCCGACATGACCCAGCCCTTGACGTCCATGCGCACGAAGTCGGAGTTGAGCGTGCGGTTCGCGCGGGCCTCGACCACGGCGATAGTGACGCAGGCAATCACGGTCAGTACGGCGTAGATCAGGGCGAGGCCGAACTCGAGGTCGCGGCCGCCTTCAAGCAGGCTGCTGACCGCGTTGATCAGGGCGTAGATGGCCACGCCGCTGAGCAGAATACCGTTGAGTGCCAGGACCATCGGTTCAAGGTGCCAGAAGCCCATGCTGAACCGCTCGCGCAACTTGCGCGACATCTGCGCGCTGCTGACGTGGGCGGTGATCAGCTTGACCACCACCAGCGACAAGCCGCTCATGCTGGCGTCGACCAGCGAATAGACGCCGTCGAACACAATCGAGAACGAGCCCGAAGCCAGGCCGAAGGCGATACCGATGGTGGCGATGAACAGAGTGACTGCGATCGAGGTGCGCAGTAGGCCCTGCTCGCAGGTCAGGTCGAAAAAAGCCGGTTTGGGTGAGATCTGCATAACTGAAACTCTTGTACGGCGGTAATGCCGGGGGATAACGGCCTCGGCATTGCCGAGGCCAGTACAGACTAGACGCGAAACTGCGCCATCAATGCTTGTTGCTGATTGGCCAAGTGATTCAGCGCCTGGCTGATGCGCGCCGATTCGTCTGCCTGGCCGGCGAGCGAGTCGGTTACATCGCGAATGCCGGCCACGTTGCGGTTAACTTCTTCGGCGACGGCGCTTTGCTCTTCGGCAGCTGAGGCGATCTGCAGGTTCATGTCGGTGATCACTGCGACAGCCTCGCCAATGCGCTGCAGCGCGGGCATCGCCTGCTCCATCTGCTGCGCACTGTCCTGCGCCTGGCGCTGGCCGGCCTGCATGGTGCCGACCACGGCTTCGCTGCCTTGCTGCAGGCCTTCGATCACCTGGCGGATCTCCTCGACTGATACCTGGGTACGCTGGGCCAGGCTGCGCACCTCATCGGCCACCACCGCGAAACCGCGCCCAGCCTCGCCGGCGCGGGCCGCTTCGATAGCGGCGTTGAGTGCAAGCAGGTTGGTCTGCTCGGCAATGGCGCGAATCACCTCCAGCACCGAGCCGATCTGCTCGCTGCGGCTCTCGAGCGCTTTCGCCTGGCCCATCGCCGCATCCATGTCGCTGGCCAGTTGGGAAATTGCCCGACGGGTGTCGGCTACCCGCTGCAGGCCTTCGCGGCTGGCCTGATCGGCGCCGCGTGCCGCCTGCGCTGCCTGCGCGGCGTTATGCGCAACGTCCTGCGCGGTGGCGCTCATTTCATTGGCGGCGGTCGCCACCTGCTCGATCTCGCGTTGCTGTTGCTGCATGCCATTGCTGGTCTGGCTGGCGATGGCGGCGGACTGATCCGCCGTGGTGCGCGCGTCCTGTAGCGAGGCTTTGACCTGGGCAATCACCGGTTGCAGCTTGTCGAGGAAACGGTTGAACCAGCCGGTCAACTGGCCCAGTTCATCATCGCGGGCGTAGTCCAGCCGGCGGGTCAGGTCGCCTTCGCCGCTGGCGATATCCTGCAGACGCCGGGATACCATCAGGATTGGCCGGGTAACGCCACGCGCGGTCAGCCAGACCAGCAGCAAACCCAGCACCGCTGCAAACAGGCCGATGGCCAGGCTAATCAGGTTGGCATCCTGGTTATGCCCGGCCAGGCGTTGGTTCAGCGCTACTGCCGGCGCCTGCAACACGGCCTCGGGCAGCTCCAACAGAACTTGCCACGGGGCTGCGTCAGGGATAGGCGCAAATGGCTGCGAGACGCGCATCTGGCCGTGATCCAGGCGGCGCACTGGCTGCCCGGCAAGCAAGCTTGGTAGCAGTTCGCGGGCCGGGCCGCTGAGGACGTGCTCGAGCGGCTTGCTCAGTTGCGTGGCATCAGCGCTGTAGCCGGCGAGCAAGCCCGCCGGGCTGACGATGCTGACCTGGCCCTGGCCGTCGAACAGTTCCTGGCGGCCACTGAGGCTCAGTTGCTGGAGGTTGTCCAGGCTGATGTCCAGGCCAACTACGGCGATGACCTTGCCGTTATCCATGATCGGCAGGGCGATGCTGGTCATCAGGATCTGCTGGCCGTTGATTTCGTCGAAGTAGGGATCGACCACGCAAGCCTTGGCAGTTTGCTCCGGGCAGGTCAGCCAGCGGTTGTAGGGCGAGCCGTTGGCGCCAATGCTGCTGTCGGCAAGCATCGCCTCGGGCATGGCTTCGGCGGTCAGCGTGCCGGACTGTGCTTGCGACCAGTACAGCGAGAAGCGTCCGCTGTCATTGCTACCGTGCTCGGGCTGGTTGATGAAGCGCGCATCCTGTCGGTCGAGGGCGTTCGGTTGGAACACCAGATACAAGCCGATCAGGCCAGGGTTGCCTGCCAGTGCTGCGCGTGCCTGCTCGCTCAGTGCCGCGCGCAGATCGGCATCGCCGCGCTGCCTGAGCACCTGTACCAGGCGGCTGAAACCGCTGCCATATTGGTAGGCATCCATGAAGTAGCGCTGAATGCGCAGTGCCTGGGTTTCGGCCTGAGCCTGCAGGCGCAGTCGGGCGCTGTGGTCGAGCAGTTCGCTGTTGGCGCTGAACACCTGTGCTGCGCTGCGGCGCGCCTGAGTCAGCGAGGTGGCCACCAGCAGGGCGACGATGACCAGCAGGCACAGGCCGGCGAGCAGGGTGATCTTCCACTGGATGGAAAGGCGGCGCAGGAGCATGGGTTTTCCTTCTCGAGCAGAGCGACGCCCGCATCAAGCGGGCGTCGGTGGGGGAGGCTCAGTCAGCGATACAGTTGGGCGGTGCGATGCGAAACGCCTTGGTCAGCCAGCCGAGGTAGATCAGCCCGGCCAGCGCCCAGGCGCCGCCAAACAGCAGCGAGTGCTGGTTGAGGTCCAGCCACAGCGAGACGATGATGCAAAAGCCAATGGTCGGCAGCACCAGGTACTTGAAGGTCTGGGCCAGGCTCTTGCGACCCTTCTCGCGCAGGTAGCAGTGGTTGATCACCGCCAGATTGACGAAGCTGAAGGCAACCAATGCGCCAAAGTTGATTACCGAGGTAGCTGTGACCAGATCAAAGAAGATCGCCGACAACGCCACCAGTCCCACCACGGCAATGTTCAGCACCGGCGTCTTGTACCGTGGATGCAGGCGGGCGAACACCCGAGTCGGGATCACCCCGTCGCGGCCCATCACATACAGCAGCCGTGACACACTGGTCTGCGAGGCCAGGCCAGAGGCGATGGTGTTGATCACCGTGCAGGCGATGAACACCGACTGGAACAACTTGCCACCGACATACAAGGCGATCTCCGGCAACGCCGCTTCCTGGTCATGGAAGCGCTGCATGGTCGGGAAATAGGCCTGGATAAAGTAGGACACAAGAATAAACACCACACCGCCGATCAAGGCGGTGAGGAAGATCGCCCGCGGAATGGTCTTGCCCGGATCGCGAGTTTCCTCCGACAGGCAGGTCACCGCATCGAAACCCAAGAACGAGAAGCACAGAATGGTCGCACCGGCGGCCAGCGCGCTGAACTGCACCTGTGGGTCGACAAACGGGATCAGGCTCCAGGCCGTGCCCAGGCCCTCGCCATGCTCAAGGCCACGTGCGCAGAGATAGATGAACACACTGATGATCGCCACCTGCACGGCCACGAACAGAGCATTGAAGTGGGCCACCAGGTTGACGCTACGCATGTTGACCAGGCTGATCAGGGTGACGAAGCCGGCCACCCAGATCCACTGTGGCACCTCCGGGAACATCGCCGACAGGTACAGCTTGGCCAGCAGGGCGTTGACCATCGGCAGCAGCAGGTAATCCAGCAGCGAAGACCAGCCGACCAGAAAGCCCACGTGCGGATTGATCGCCCGCTGGGTGTAGGTGTAGGCCGAGCCCGACTGCGGAAAACGCCTTACCAGCGTGCCGTAGCTCACCGCGGTGAACAGCACGCCCAGCAGCGCCAGGATGTAGGCACTGGGCACATGCCCGGCAGTAATCCCGGAAACGATGCCAAAGGTGTCGAAGACGGTCATCGGCGTCAGGTAAGCCAGACCGATGATCACGACATGCCACAGGCGCAGGGATTTGCGGAACTGGCCGCCGGTGCTTGGTTCAGGCTGCATGCGCGCGATGCTCCTGAGCCTGAACGGTGGGCGAGTGGGCGGGCGGGCACAGCCAGGTCGTGCGGATGAGCTCCATGTTGTTCACCTTTTATGTCGGAGCGAGGGCGGGCGCATGCGAGGCGCCGGTGGCATGGCTGACAGTGCCGCAGCGAAGTCCAAGGCGCGCAGAGTCCCTTGTGGGGCGAGTAAGCGCGCTGCGGTTGTTCTTCGTTGTTAGGCGCTGAAGCAAGGTGGTTAAAATAAAAAACGATGCGGGGTAGGGTGTCAAGTTAAACATGACAGGGTGTAACGGAGATCGAGCTTTTATCGGGTTTTTTCCGCTTATGCTCCAAGGTAAGTGCGAATTTTCATGCAAAGACAGATTTTAATGTCCGTAAAAATTTACGATCGCTGATTGCCAAACACATCCTCAGCAAATTTTTGCCCACTGAGCCCGGCGCATCCGACAGGCGTCAGTGGTACCCTTCGTGCCCAGCGCGACGGTGTCGCATCCAGTCCCCCCTTATGGAAAGCAATCGGTTCAATTCATGAAGAAATCAGTAGGCATCCTCTCCGGCCTGGCCGTCGCCATCGCCATCGCAGCCACCGCTGGCGCCTGGTACACCGGCAAGCAACTGCCCGCCGAGTTGCAGGCTTCGGTCACCCGTGCCAACGAAGAACTGCTCAAGGCCACTGCTGGTACCGGCGGCAGCATGAGCCTGGAACTGACCTCGCTGGAGCAGCACCTGTTCAGCAGCACCGCGCACTACCGGCTCAAGGCCAAGGATGTGTGGTTGGGCGAAGGCCAGGCGCTGAACTTCGATGTCGGCATCACTGATCAGCTTGAGCACGGGCCATTCCCGTGGTCGCGGGTCAAGGCGCTGAAACTGATGCCGGTGATGGTTTCGAGCAACAGCGTGCTCGACAAGGACGAAGCCACAGCCAAGTGGTACAGCGCTGCGGGCGAGCAATCGCCGATCACCGCCAATGTCGATGTCGGTTATGGCGGTTACATCGACAGCGATGTTCGCCTGGCGCCGATCAAGCTCAATGAGGTAGACGGCAACAGCGTCGACTTCTCCGGCATGCAGGTGCTGCTCAGCGGCGACCGTGAAGGCAAGGCTGTGAAGATTCACGCCAACGCTGATCGTCTGCAGATGAAACTGGTGGGTGCAGACCATCCGCCAGCGACCTTCACCCTGGACAAGTTCAAGGTAGGCGGCAACCTGGCCAGCACCGACCACGACATGGTCTATGTCGGCAACGTCGATGTCCTGCTTGGCCAACTGGAGGCTGTGCTTGGGCCAAAGCAGGAAGTGATGTTGCTCAAGGACCTGGAGCAAACCAACCTGTACACCGCCGAAGGTACTGACAAGATCGGTGCGCGAATCGCGTACAAGGTTGGCGACATCAACTACGCCAACCGTGCCGTCGGCAGCGGCAAGATGGTCGTGACCATGAACTCGGTCGACGTGCCGGCCCTGCAGTCACTGGCCGAGTGGTACCAGACCAAGCTGCCTGAAGTGCAGGCCATGCAAGCGGCCACTGCCGCTGGCGAGCCAATGCCGTCGTTCAACATGAGCGAGGAAGAGAAGGTCAAGGTTCAGGCAGACCTGCGGAAGATGCTTGCCGCCAAACCAAAGCTGGCCCTGGAGGAGTTGTCGTTCAAGACTGCCAACGGCCAGAGTCACTTCAAGCTGGCGCTGGACTTCGCCGCGCCGAGCTCGTTCGACCTGCCGCCTGATCAACTGGCCAAGCAACTGATCAGCCAGCTCAAGGGCGAGCTGCTGGTGTCCAAGCCGATGGTCGGCGACCTGACCGCATTGCAGGCGCTGCTCGAAGGCCAGACCGACCCTCAGGCGATCGCTCAGCAGTCCAGTCAGGCCGGTGAAATGCTCGGCATGATGGCGCTGCAGAGCGGCATGGCCACGGTCAAGGGCGACGACGTCGTGTCCAACCTGCACTACGCCAATGGCATGGTCGACTTCAACGGCAAGAAAATGACCGTTGAAGAGTTCGTCATGAGCCTGGCTGCACTCATGGCGGCGCCGTGGCCGCAGGGCTGACCGTGTGAAGGCGGGGCCAGGCAACGGCGGGGCAAGCCCACCGTTACCTGGCCTCGCAACTGCAAGCACTTGCGCGAAATCAGGTCAGCTACGCCGGCCTGATTGGCACGCGCAGAAATCGCTTTTGCAATGACCTGATTGTCTGTAGCCTTCGGCGCGATAATAATCCGCGCCCGCAGAAGGCCGTGATGGCCTGTCTGGCCGTCCGGCGTCATTAGCCTGACTGCCAGGGCTCGGTGATACTCTTGACTGACGCGCACGCGCGCCCGCAGGTCCAGCGATCATGACCCAGATTTCCGAACGGCTATTGGTTCAAGCTCACCTTGACGCCAAGCAACCCCATCCCCTGACGCCCGCGCAGGAGGCCGAATACCGTGCGGCCATCGCTGCCGAGCTCAAGGCCCAGAATGCTGTGCTGGTTGCGCACTTCTACTGTGACCCGGTAATCCAGGCCTTGGCCGAAGAAACCGGCGGCTGTGTTTCCGACTCGCTGGAAATGGCCCGCTTCGGCAAGAACCACTCGGCCGACACCGTGATTGTCGCCGGCGTGCGCTTCATGGGCGAAACGGCAAAAATCCTCACCCCGGAAAAACGCATCCTGATGCCAACCCTGGAAGCGACCTGCTCGCTCGACCTGGGTTGTCCGGTAGAAGAGTTTTCGGCGTTTTGTGACAAGCATCCCGAACGAACCGTGGTGGTGTATGCCAACACTTCGGCTGCGGTCAAGGCGCGTGCCGACTGGGTGGTGACCTCCAGTTGCGCGCTGGAAATCGTCGAAACCCTGATGGATAACGGCGAAAAAATCATCTGGGGGCCGGACCAGCACCTGGGTCGCTATATCCAGAAGAAGACCGGCGCCGACATGCTGCTGTGGGACGGTGCCTGCATCGTCCATGAGGAGTTCAAGTCGCGCCAGCTCGCCGACATGAAAGCGCTGTATCCGGATGCGGCGATTCTGGTCCACCCGGAGTCGCCTGAGTCGGTGATCGACCTGGCCGATGCGGTAGGCTCGACCAGCCAGCTGATCAAGGCGGCGCAGACACTGCCGAACAAGACCTTCATTGTCGCCACCGACAGCGGCATCTTCTACAAGATGCAGCAGCTGTGCCCGGACAAGGTCTTCGTGGCCGCGCCTACCGCGGGCAATGGCGCTGCCTGCCGCAGCTGTGCGCATTGCCCGTGGATGGCGATGAATACCCTCGAGCGCACCCTCGACTGCCTGCGCACCGGCAGCAACGAGATCCTGGTCGACCCGGCCTTGATCCCGCGCGCGATCAAACCGCTCAACCGCATGCTCGACTTCACTCAGGCGGCCCGCCTGAAGTTGTCTGGCAACGCCTGATCCGCAGCTTGGGCGACGCCGGGCAAACCGGCGCCGCCTGAGCGCTGCTTAGCGCATCATGTCCTTGACCATCCGCTGCTGCTCGAGAATCTGCCGCTGACGGGCGTCGATCTGCGACGCCAGCGGGAAGTTGCTGCCCGCGCGGCGTTTGGCGAAGTCGAGCTGCTGCACTGCCTGGTCAAAATCACCGACCAGCGTGAAGTACTCGGCGCGTGCCCGATGCAGGCCAATGGTATTGCCCGACAGCCCGCGCACTTCAGCCACTTCGTACCAGACGTCCGGGTCGTCCGGGCGCTTCTTGACCAGGTCATCCAGCACTTTCTCTGCCTCAGCCGGCTTGCCCTGCTTGATCAACAAGTCGGCGCGCGCCTGCTGCAGCGGATAATTGTTCGGATACAGGCTGCGTAGCCGCTCGACCCGCTGCTGCGCGTCGGCCAAGCGATTGTTGGTGATCTCCAGGTCGATCTGCGCCAGGTTGTAGGTGATGTCGTTGGGCGCCTTGGCCAGCAGTTGCTTGAGGTTGTCCCGCGCTTCGTTGAGGCTGCCGCCCTTGATCTGCGCCAAGGCAAGGCCGTAGCGGGCAGCATCCAGCTTGGGATCATCTGCGAGTTGATCGCGGAAGCGCTTGGCCGCAAGCCCCGGCGTGCCTTCGTAGGTCAAGGCGACGCGGGCGCGAATCAGCTGATAGCGCAGGCTGTCCTCGACGCCGCCCTTGGGCATCTGTTCGGCGCGGTTGCGGGTGTCGGCGATACGCGATTCGGTCACCGGGTGAGTCAGGAGAAACTCCGGCGGCTTGGCGCCGTAGCGGTACTGCCGGGCGAGGCGCTCGAACATGCTCGGCATGGTGCGTGGGTCGAAGCCGGCTTTTTCCAGGTTCTGGATGCCGATGCGGTCGGCTTCCTGCTCGTTCTGCCGCGAAAAGCGCCGCTGCTCCTGAATCGCCGCTGCCTGGGTGCCGGCAATCAGGCCAATACCGGCATCGCCGCCACCACCGGCTGCCAGTACGATGCCGGCCAGCAGTGCGGCCATCATCGGCACCTGCATGCGCTGCTGAGCTTCTATCCCTCGGGCAAAGTGGCGTTGCGACAAGTGGGCCAGTTCGTGGGCCAGTACCGAGGCGTATTCACCTTCAGTCTGGGCATTGAGGAACAGCCCGCCGTTGACCCCGACAATCCCCCCGGGAGCCGCGAAGGCGTTCAGCTCGCGGCTGTCGATAAGCACGAATTCCAACCGGCGGTCCTGCAGCTGGCTGGTCTCGGCCAGGCGATAGACGCTGGTTTCGACGTAGTCCTTGAGCTGCGGATCATTCAGCTGGCGCACTTGCCCGCGCAGCAGGCTGAGCCAGGCGCGGCCGAGTTCATGTTCTTGCTGCGGGGAAACGATTGCAGAACTGGCATCGCCCAGCGACGGCAGGTCATCGGCATGCCCGGGCAGGGCCATCAGGCAGGCCAGCGTCAGCAGGGTAGGGCGCAGTAGATTCATGCACGAAGCTCGCGTCGGATCAAAGACCCGTACTGTAGCCCGCTCACACCTTGACGACCAGTGGCGGTATCCTACCAGGCTTGTCTGCCATGCACCGTTGCCACCGCCAGGAGCCCCTTGGATGATCGATACCCTGACCTGCGACGCCGAACTCGACGCCAGCGGGCTTAACTGCCCATTGCCGCTGCTCAAGGCAAAAATGCAGCTTAACCAGATGGCAGCGGGCGCAGTGCTCAAGGTGATTTCCACCGACGCCGGCTCGCAGCGCGACTTCAGCACTTTCGCCCGTTTGTCCGGTCATAGCCTGCTGCGACAAAGCGCCGAAGCCGGCGTGTATATCTACTGGCTGCGCAAGGCCTGAGTTTTCCGCCCAAGGATCGTCAATGTTCAAAGTGCTTCGTGACTGGATGCAGCGCTACTTCTCCGATGAAGAAGCCGTAGTCCTGACAGTCCTGCTGGTTCTGGCCTTCACTGCCGTGCTCACCCTCGGCGGCATGCTCGCGCCGGTGCTGGCGGGGATGGTCCTGGCGTATCTGATGCAGGGCCTGGTCAACGCCCTGGAGCGGATGCGGGTGCCCAGTGGTGTTGCCGTGGGCGTGGTATTCGCCTTGTTCATCGGCGCGCTGGGGGTATTTCTGCTGGTGCTGGTGCCGCTGCTCTGGCACCAGTTGATCACCCTGTTGAACGAGCTGCCGGGAATGCTCGGTAAATGGCAGTCGCTACTGTTGCTGCTGCCTGAGCGCTATCCGCACCTGGTCTCTGACGAGCAGGTGCTGCGCGCGATCGAATCGGTGCGCGGTGAGATCGGCAAGTTTGGCCAATGGGCGCTGACCTTCTCGCTGTCGAGCCTGCCGCTGCTGGTCAGCGCCATGATCTACCTGGTGCTGGTGCCGATTCTGGTGTTCTTCTTCCTCAAGGACCGCGAGTTGATCGGGCGCTGGGTCAGCGGCTACTTGCCGCGTGAACGCAGGCTACTGACCCGAGTCGGTGACGAGATGAACCGGCAGATCGCCAATTACATTCGCGGCAAGGGCATCGAGATTCTGATCTGCGGGATCGCCACCTACATCGCCTTCATCAGCCTGGGGCTCAACTACGCCGCACTGCTGGCGCTGTTGGTCGGGCTGTCGGTGGTGGTGCCGTACGTGGGGGCGGTGGTGGTCACCGTGCCGGTCACCTTGATCGCGCTGTTCCAGTGGGGCTGGGGCGATCAGTTCATCTACCTGATGGCGGTTTACGCGATCATTCAGGCGCTGGACGGCAACGTGCTAGTGCCGCTGCTGTTCTCTGAGGCGGTCAGCCTGCATCCAGTCGCGATCATCTGCGCGGTGCTGCTGTTTGGCGGGCTGTGGGGCTTCTGGGGGATCTTCTTCGCCATCCCGCTGGCGACCCTGTTCAAGGCCGTGCTGGATGCCTGGCCCAGGCAAGAGCCGGCTGTAGCACCGTTGCTGTAAGAACTGGGCCGCTTTGCGACCCTTCGCGGGTAAACCCGCTCCCACAGGTTTAGTCGGCGCTGCAGACCCTTGTGGGAGCGGGTTTACCCGCGAAGGGGCGCAGAGCGGCCCCATACAGTTTCAGGCCTGATTCAATGCCTGCGCCGCTGCAAGCACGGCATCGACATGGCCTGGCACTTTCACGCCGCGCCATTCCTGACGCAGAACACCGTCCTTGTCGATCAGGAAGGTGCTGCGGTCCACGCCCATGTATTCCTTGCCGTAGAGCTTCTTCAGCTTGATCACGTCGAACAGTTGGCAGAGCGCCTCGTCCTTGTCGCTGATCAGCTCGAAGGTGAAGCCTTGCTTGGCCTTGAAGTTCTCGTGCGACTTCAAACCGTCACGCGAGACGCCGAACACCACGGTGTTGGCCGCGGCAAACGCGTCGAGTTGATCGCGAAAGCCCTGGCCCTGAGTGGTGCAGCCGGGGGTGCTGTCCTTGGGGTAGAAATACAGCACCACCTGCTTGCCCTTGAGCTCAGCCAGGCTGACGCTCTGGCCGCTGGTGGCCTGGGCCTGGAAGTCGGCGACAGGTTGATCGAGGGTTACCGCCATGTGAGGCTCCTTACACCGGGTTTTGAGGGCGCCATGGTTCGATCAGGGCATCCAGGTTCAGCGCATCGGCAAAGTCCAGGAACTGATCGCGCAGCCAGCTGATCTGGGTGCCGGCCGGCAACACCACGGTGAACTGGGCGTTGAGCATGCTGCTGCCGGTCTGCGGCGCCAGATAGGTATCGCAGGTCATGGCTTCGAGCTCGACGTTGTGGTCGAGGAAGAACTGGCACAGCTCGTTGATGATGTCCGGGCGATAGGCGGCGCTGACGTAGGCCACATAAGGCAGGGCCTGCGGGCGCACTTCCTGATCGGCGCTGCGCACCACATCAAGGGTCAGGCCGTGCTTCTTGCCCAGGCCTGGCAGGGTGGCTTCAAGGCGGGCAAGGGCATCCCAGCTGCCACCGACTTGCAACACCAGGGCGCTGGTTTCGCCGTGGCGCGACAGGCGCGAGGTGACTACCGCGCAACGATTGTCGACGGCGGCGCGGCTGAGAACGTTGGCCAGCTCCATGGGATTGGGGCCCAGGGCACTGATGACAAGGAATTGTTCGCGGACTGTGGGGGTGGACATGCAGCATTCCTAAAACGATGAGCGGTCGGTGCAGGACCTGGGACAGCCTCCGTTACAGCAAGGTTCTGAGCCGATTGCAGCGGCTGTAGACACCCGCGGGAGGCACTGTCGACGGCCCGGCGGGCCGCTCTGCACTGATCAAAGGATCAAGGGTAGCGAAAAGCAGCGCCGAGGGGAATGCTCCGCCCGCCAGCTTTGCTTGTGCAAGGCCGATGGCGCCAGTACCATTACCGCTCTCTTTTTCCGGCAGGAGCAGTTACATGATTGCGGGCAGTATGGTGGCACTGGTCACTCCCATGGATGCACAAGGGCGTCTGGACTGGGACAGCCTCGGCAAGCTTGTAGACTTCCACCTGGAAAAAGGCACTCATGCGATCGTCGCCGTCGGTACCACCGGCGAGTCGGCCACCCTCGATGTCGAAGAGCACATCCAGGTCATCGAATTTGTAGTCAAGCGTGTCAACGGCCGTATTCCGGTCATCGCCGGCACCGGTGCCAACTCCACCTCCGAAGCCGTGCACCTGACCCAGAACGCCAAGAACGCCGGTGCCGACGCCTGCCTGCTGGTGGTGCCGTACTACAACAAGCCGACCCAGGAAGGCCTGTATCAGCACTTCAAGCTGATCGCCGAGTCGGTCGACATCCCGCAGATTCTGTACAACGTGCCCGGCCGCACCTCCTGCGACATGCAGGCCGAGACCGTGATCCGCCTGTCCACCGTGCCGAACATCATCGGTATCAAGGAAGCCACCGGCGACCTGGTCCGGGCCAAGGCCATCCTCGATGGCGTCAGCAGCGACTTCATCGTGCTGTCGGGTGATGATCCGACTGCGGTCGAGCTGATCCTGCTCGGCGGCAAGGGCAATATCTCCGTTACCGCCAACGTCGCCCCGCGCGAAATGGCCGATCTGTGCGAGGCCGCACTGGCCGGCGATGCCGACAAGGCCCGCGCAATCAACGAACAACTGATGCCGCTGCACAAAGACCTGTTCTGCGAAGCCAACCCGATTCCGGTGAAGTGGGCGCTCGTGGAAATGGGCCTGATGCACAAAGGCATTCGCCTGCCACTGACCTGGCTGAGCGAGAACTGTCACGAAAAAGTCCGTACTGCCTTGAGCAAGTCCGGCGTACTGGTTTAATCGAGGAAGTACACCGCATGAAGCGATTGGCTGGTCTATCCGCCCTTGCCCTGATCATTTCCAGCACCAGCGGCTGCGGCTGGCTGTGGGGCGACGAGGGTTATTTCCGCGACCGCGGTAGCGATTACCTGCAGGCGCAACCGACCGCGCCGATGCAGCTGCCGGCAGACGTGGCCAACGTCAAACGCCTCGATCCGCTGTTGCCGATCCCGCGTAACGTTGCCGACGACACCGCCACTGGCGAATACGAAGTGCCGCGTCCGCAGCCGCTGTCGGCTGCTGCCGACATCAGCGACTTTACCCTGCAGCGCAGCGGTAACAGCCGTTGGGTGCTGGCCCAGCGTTCGCCTGCCGAAGTCTGGCCGGTGGCGCATCAGTTCTTTGAAGACAACGGCTTCCGCATCGCTGAAGAGCGTCCGCAGACCGGCGAATTCACCACCACCTGGCAGCGCTTCGACGAACTGTCGGCTTCGCTTGGCCAGCGCCTGGCCAGCTCGGCCAGCAGCGCCGAGAGTGAAGTACGTGTTCGCGTACGCATGGAACCCGGCGTGCAGCGCAACACCTCCGAGGTGTTCGTGGTCAGCGTCGAGCGTCCGGCTGGCAGCACTGCCCAGACCGATTTCCCGAGCAACTCGACCAACACCGGCGTCGATGCGCTGCTGGTCGACGAGATGCTCGCCAGCATGAACCGCAGCGCCGAGAAGGGCGGTTCGGTTTCGCTGCTGGCTGAGCGCGACTTCGATGCCCCAAGCCGGGTCAGCCTGAGCGAAGACGGCAGCGGCAACCCGGTGCTCAACGTCGGTTCCGACCTCGACCGCGCCTGGTCTGGTGTCGGCCGTGCGCTGGAGCAGGGCGAATGGCGCGTTGAAGACATCAACCGCAGCCTGGGCCTGTACTACATCAACTTGTCCGAGAAACCCGAAGACAAGAACAACCAGCCCGGCTTCTTCAGCCGCCTGTTCGGCAGCGAGCCGACCCAGGAAGAGCGTGAAGAGCGCGCCGAGCGTTATCAGGTACGCCTGAGCAAGGTTGGCGAGAGCGTGCAGGTAACGGTCGAGAAAAACATCAACACCGTGGCCCCGGCCGATGTCGCCCGCCGCGTGCTGAGCGCCATTCAGGACCGTTTGGGTTAAGTGCGCTTCGCAGTACTTGGAAGCGGCAGCCAGGGCAACGGCACGTTGATCGCCAGTGGTGATACGTACATCCTGGTCGATTGCGGGTTTTCCCTGCGGGAAACCGAGCGGCGCCTGGCGCTGCTCGGGGTCTCGCCAGCACAGCTGAGCGCGGTGCTGGTCACCCACGAACATGCCGACCACGTGCATGGCGTGGGTTTGCTGTCGCGGCGCTACAATGTACCGGTCTACCTCAGCCAGGGCACCTTGCGCGGCTTGCGCAAGCCGGTCGAGGTCGCCGGTTTTCTCGGTTGTGGTGACAGCATCAGCATCGGCGCGCTGCAGGTCAGCGCGGCGCGGGTCGAGCACGACGCCCATGAGCCGCTGCAGTACGTGCTCAGCGATGGTCGCCGGCGCTTCGGCATGCTCACCGACCTGGGCTGCTACGACGCTCGGCTGCTGGAGCGCTATCAGGGTCTGGATGCCCTGCTGATCGAAGCCAACCATTGCCGCGACTTGCTTGCCCGCGGTCATTACCCGCACTTTTTGAAGTTGCGCGTAGGCGGCAGCCAAGGACATTTGAACAACCACCAGGCCGCCAACCTGGTGGCCGAGCTGGGCTGGCAGCACCTGCAACACCTGGTGCTGGCGCATCTCAGCAGCAAGAACAACCTGCCACAGCTGGCCCGTCAGTGCTTTGTCGACGCCCTTGGGTGCGACCCGGACTGGCTGCAAGTGGCGAATCAGGAACATGGGCTCGACTGGCGCGAAATCGCCTAGCCCACCAACTCAAGCAAGCGGAGCCCATCATGGAAAAACGCGACGAACTCTACCGCGGCAAGGCCAAATCGGTTTACAAGACCGATGACGCCGACCGCTTGATCCTGCTGTTTCGCAACGATACCTCGGCGTTCGACGGCAAGCGCATCGAGCAGCTCGACCGCAAAGGCACGGTGAACAACAAGTTCAACGCCTTCATCATGCAAAAGCTTGAAGAAGCCGGCATCCCGACTCAGTTCGACAAGCTGCTGGGCGACAACGAGTGCCTGGTGAAGAAGCTCGACATGATCCCGGTCGAATGCGTCGTGCGTAACTACGCCGCCGGCAGCCTGGTCAAGCGTCTGGGTGTGGAAGAGGGCATCAAGCTCGAACCATCGACCTTCGAACTGTTCCTCAAGAACGACGAAAAGGGCGACCCGTTCATCAACGAATCCCACGTTGTGGCTTTCGGCTGGGGCACCGCCGAGCAGCTGGTCGAGATGAAGAAGCTGTCGCTCAAGGTCAACGAAGTGCTGAGCAAGCTGTTCGATGACGCCGGCCTGCTGCTGGTCGACTTCAAGCTCGAGTTCGGCGTATTCCACGGCCAGATCGTCCTCGGCGACGAGTTCAGCCCGGACGGCTGCCGCCTGTGGGACAAAGAAACCCGCAAGAAGATGGACAAGGACCGCTTCCGCCAGGGTCTGGGCGACGTGATCGAAGCCTACGAAGAAGTTGCCAAGCGTCTGGGCGTGCCGCTGTAAGGGCCGCTGTGACGCAAGCGTTTGATACCACGCGAATTTTTTTCAGATAAAGGTTTGCCTTTTACGAAATCGCTGGTATGATGCGCGCCATTGGAGAGATGCCGGAGTGGTCGAACGGGACGGATTCGAAATCCGTTGTACTGGCAACAGTACCTAGGGTTCAAATCCCTATCTCTCCGCCATACATCGAAAAGCCCCGCAGATGAAAGTCTGCGGGGCTTTTTGTTTTTGCGTTATCTGAAATGTGCGCAGGCATGGTGTTACCGTACTTCCTGATTTCATTTTCATAAGTGGTATGAGAAGACCTTCGCTAATGAGCTCTACTTGCTCTCATGCACCAAACTAATATGCTGCGTATGCGTGACTTGAATCAGTAAATTTAGTTGATTTTTTCTTGCATGAAAATCGCCGTTTGAACCACTGGCTTCCCCTCGTTGCATAAAAGACCGCGGTCATCTCTGCTGATGCTGGCCGGCAGCGGCTGCTGCGCCGTCAACGGCTGGGCAGGTTCAAGATTACGGTTCGGTGAGGGATTACAAGAATGCAAACTGTGTGAATTCGATATGTTGAGATAGGTTTTGTTGGTGTGAAGGGTAGCGTCAGAAGCCTTACATTTTTTCATTTGCTCGACAGATCTATCGCTCAAGCATTACTAAGTTCACTAACACGGTATTTGACTTGGATCCAATGCCCAGAAACTGTATGATCCCGCCGCCGTCAGTACGATGGCGCATGATCATTTAAAGGACTTAGTATGAAAAAGCTGTTCAAAGCTACCGTCGCTGTAGCCGTCGTATCGGGTGTTGCCCTGCTGTCGGGTTGCACCGGCCAGGTCTACAACCAGCAAAAGAATTGCTCTTACGACTACCTGTTCCACCCTTCGGTTTCGGTCTCCAAGATCATTGGCGGTTGCGGCCCGATCGACAAGCTGCCACAGCAGCAGTAATTCCAGATCGTTGATGGGGCCGTTCGCGGCCCCGTCCAAGACCCTCGGCCATCCACGTGGCCGGGGGTTTTTGTTGTCTGGCGTATACTCGGGCCACGGCCACCCCGCGACATTCGGCCACTGAGACATCCCGTCACCTTGCCTGCCAGTTGCGAATTTGTTTGTGCTGGCATTTCGGTTACAATCGGAAAAACGTTTCAGCCCTGGCCGGTCAATTCGACCTTAGGCTGGCGTCCCTGTTTCTCAAGCTGCTGACTCCAATGATCAATAAAAAGCGCGCGCTGAAGGACATGGATAAACGAGGCCCTGCCTAGGCCTTCCTTACGTGCTATCGATTGGAATTGATCAATGTTCAAGAAAGCTGGCAAGACCCTGCTGGGTCTGGCTGTCGCGGCGAGCCTGATGCAGGCGCACGCCGATGAAGCGAAGAAAGTAGACGTGCTGCTGGTTGGCGGCGGCATCATGAGTTCGACCCTGGCGGTCTGGCTCAATGAGCTGGAGCCGAGCTGGTCGATGGAGATGGTCGAGCGCCTGGATGGCGTCGCTGAAGAAAGCTCCAACGGCTGGAACAACGCCGGTACCGGTCACTCTGCGCTGGCCGAGCTGAACTACACGCCAATGGATAAAGACGGCACCGTCAATATCTCCAAGGCCATCGAGATCAACGAATCGTTCCAGATCTCCCGCCAGTTCTGGTCGTGGCAGGTCCGTCAGGGCGTGTTGAACAACCCGCGTTCGTTCATCAACACCACGCCGCACATGAGCTTCGTGTGGGGCGACGACAACATCAAGTTCCTCAAGAAGCGTTACGACGCGCTGCAGGCCAGCCCGCTGTTCCGTCCGATGCAGTACTCGGAAGACAACGCGCAGATCGCCAAGTGGGTCCCGCTGATGATGGAAGGGCGTGATCCTTCGCAGAAGCTGGCCGTGACCTGGACGCCGATCGGCACCGACGTCAACTTCGGCGAGATCACCCGTCAGTTCGTCAAGCACCTGCAAACCCGGGAAAACTTCGACCTGAAGCTGTCCACCGAAGTGCAGGACATCACGCGTAACGAAGATGGCTCGTGGCACGTTGAGTACAAGAACCTCAAGGACGGCAGCAAGTCGGCCACCGACGCCAAGTTCCTGTTCATCGGTGCTGGCGGCGGCGCGCTGAAGCTGCTGCAGAAGTCGGGCATCCCGGAAGCCAAGGAATACGCAGGCTTCCCGGTCGGCGGCTCGTTCCTGGTGACCGAGAACCCTACCGTGGCCATGCAGCATATGGCCAAGGCCTACGGCATTGCTTCCACCGGCGCGCCACCCATGTCGGTGCCGCACCTGGATACCCGCGTGCTTGATGGCAAGCGCGTGATTCTGTTTGGCCCATTCGCCACCTTCTCGACCAAGTTCCTCAAGAACGGTTCGTACCTCGACCTGCTGAGCAGCACCACGCTGCATAACGTCTGGCCGATGACCAAGGTAGGTGTTGATCAGTATCCGCTGGTCGAGTACCTCGCTGGCCAGCTGATGCTGTCTGACGATGATCGCTTCGCGGCGCTGCAGACCTACTTCCCGAACGCCAAGAAGGAAGACTGGCGCCTGTGGCAGGCCGGTCAGCGCGTGCAGATCATCAAGCGTGACGAAGAAAAAGGCGGCGTACTCAAGCTGGGTACCGAAGTCGTAACCTCGCAGGACCGCAGCATTGCCGGTCTGCTGGGCGCTTCGCCAGGCGCTTCGACCGCGGCACCGATCATGCTCACCGTGCTCGAAACCGTGTTCAAGGAAAAGGTCGCAACGCCTGAGTGGCAAGCCAAGCTGCACGAAATCGTGCCAAGCTACGGCACCAAGCTGAACGATTCGGCTGCTGCTGTGCAGAAAGAGTGGAACTACACCGCTGAAGTGCTGCAACTGGAAAAACCACCGGTTATCGATCAGAGCGTTGGCACTGATACAACCGTGAGCAAGCCAGTTGAAAGCAACCCTGCGAGCGACATGGCGCTGTAATCAGGCTTTAGCTGCGCGGTAACCATTTGCCGCTACGGCAACCAGCCCATAAAAAACCACGAGGTGCTGCCTCGTGGTTTTTTTATGCCTGCGGTTTGCGGTTCAGGCTTGAACTGAATTTGAGTCATGCGGATTACCTTGTCTGGTGTCTGAATTCAAACCTGTGCGGTCGGCAGATCTGCGGCTTGCCACCAAGGCCCCGCTGGACGGCGCATGCTGTGCCTTGTGATCAGTAGAGAAGGGCGCTTCGAACGGCGTTCACTACGCCTGCTGCGCGAGCCGATGGGCTGCGCAGGGGGAGAGGATGCGGCGGCTACTCAGCGCTGGCGCAGGATGCACTCGAGCAGGCCGGGGAAGCGGCTGTCGAGCATTTCGCTGCGCAGCGAATTCATGTGCGTGGTGCCGACATTGCGCGTCTGCACCAGGCCCGCATCACGCAGCACGCGAAAATGATGAGACATGCTCGACTTGGGCCGGCCGCCATCCAGCTCGCCGCAAGTGGCTTCGGTGACACCCGCCAGATGGCGCACGATGGCCATGCGCACGGGGTCGCTCAAGGCGTACAGCACGCGTTCGAGGATGAGGTCTTCACAGCTTGGATGTTTGTAGGCTCGCATGGTCGACATGATAACGGGGCTTTCATTAATTGCCATAGTTCGATTATGATCGAACTATCGTATACCCAACCTGCTGGAGCTGGCTCATGTCTGCATTGTTCGAACCCTACACCCTCAAAGACGTCACCTTGCGCAACCGCATTGCCATTCCACCGATGTGCCAGTACATGGCCGAAGACGGCATGATCAACAACTGGCACCACGTGCATCTGGCAGGAATGGCCCGCGGCGGCGCCGGCTTGCTGGTGGTCGAAGCCACTGCAGTATCGCCAGAAGGGCGCATCACCCCAGGCTGCGCCGGGATCTGGAGCGACGCCCACGCCGAAGCGTTCGTACCGGTGGTGAAGGCGATCAAGGCGGCCGGTTCCGTACCCGGCATCCAGATCGCCCACGCCGGGCGCAAGGCCAGCGCCAATCGCCCATGGGAAGGTGACGACCATATCGCCGCTGACGACGCCCGCGGCTGGGACACCCTGGCACCGTCGGCAATTGCCTTTGGCGCCAACCTGCCGAAAGTGCCAAAGGCCATGACCCTGAACGACATCGCTCGGGTGAAACAAGACTTTGTCGATGCTGCGCGCCGCGCCCGTGACGCCGGTTTCGAGTGGATCGAGCTGCACTTCGCCCACGGCTACCTCGGCCAGAGCTTCTTCTCCGAGCACTCCAACCAGCGTACCGATGCTTACGGCGGCAGCTTCGAAAACCGCAGCCGCTTCCTCCTCGAAACGCTGGCGGCCGTGCGTGAAGTCTGGCCTGAGCATCTGCCGCTGACCGCCCGCTTCGGTGTGCTGGAATATGATGGCCGCGACGAGCAGACCCTGGTCGAGTCGATCGAACTGGCCCGTCAGTTCAAGGCCGGTGGCCTCGACCTGTTGAGCGTCAGCGTTGGTTTCACCATCCCCGACACCAACATCCCGTGGGGTCCGGCCTTCATGGGCCCGATTGCCGAGCGCGTGCGCCGCGAAGCAGGCCTGCCGGTGACTTCGGCATGGGGCTTCGGCACGCCGCAGCTGGCTGAAGGCGCGCTGCAAGCGGGTCAGCTGGATCTGGTTTCGGTAGGCCGTGCGCACCTGGCTGACCCACACTGGGCCTACTTCGCCGCCAAAGAGTTGGGCGTGGACAAAGCCTCGTGGACCCTGCCAGCGCCGTATGCGCATTGGCTGGAGCGCTATCGCTGAGTCGCTGATCGTCGGGTAGTCGATGCATAAATAAATGCGTTAATGGATTATTTTAATGCATTGACATTGACGCAAGATGCATCAATGCATATATTGGATTTGCACTCGCCAAATCAGGCGCGTGCATCACCCTTATTTGCACAGGATTGCATCATGACGACTACCTACACCTCCACCAACGCATTGCCATTCGCAGAATCGCCGAACGCAAATGGCTTGCTGCAGTACTTCCGCGCTGCAGTCACCAATTCCGCGCAAGCATCGTATGCGCCCGATGGCCTGCCCGCCGCTCCGATCTATGGCTTGGGCGGGCAACCCCTCCAGGGTGACGAAATCGTTGAAGGCGGCAACGTGACACTCGCCTCCTTCCTCGGCCCGCTGCTCAATGCAGGCGAGCTGTGCTGGATCCTGCTCAGCTGCGAAGGCGGTGCGCAACAGGTTGCTCCTGCGACCAAAAGCCAGCATGCCGTCACGCTTGGCCAACTGATCGGCTTTTCCGGATTTGCCCCGGGCGATGTCAAATACAGCGCTGCCAATGCCGTGCCAGAAGGCTGGCTGAAAGCTGACGGATCATTGGTTTTGCGGGCCACTTATGGCGCGCTGTTCGCGGCAATCGGCACCACCTACGGCGCGGGGGATGGCGAGAGCACCTTCGCGCTGCCGGACCTGCGCGGTGAGTTCCTGCGCGGCTTCGATGATGGCCGTGGAATCGACCAAGGGCGCACTTTCGGCTCCTGGCAGAAAGGCACGCTGTATCCATATGACACCACACTGAGCAAAGCCAATGGGGTGTGGAGTCCATCGACCAATCAGAACACCGGGGTGGCTTCGCAGGTGGCTATCGGCGCTGATGCTTACGCGACCACTGATTACACCTCCGTAACCATTGGCGGCGTTGGCACATCCGTTGATTACCCACTGCCAGGTATGGGCGGTGACCGTGGTTACTCGGGCGTCTCGCGCCCCCGTAACCTCGCCTTGCTGGCGCTGATCAAGTACTGAGCAGTGGCTATCAGGTGGCGGGGTTGAATAATGCCCGTGCCTGGTTAAAGCACTGCTCGGCAATCGCCGACCTCGGCTCGCTGCGGCGCAGCAGCAGGCCGACCGGGCTGAGCACGCTGGCCTCGGTGATGGGGGTGATGCGCATGTGTTCGCTCAAATCCTCCAGCCCGCAGTTGAGCGGCATCACTGCGCAGCACATGCCGCTGGTGATGGCCTGGATCAGCTGGAAGGTCGAGTCGCTTTCCAGCACTGCCAGTGGCGCAAGGCCGCGGCTGCGAAAGCTCAGGTCCAGCGACTGGCGGTAGTGCATGCCCTTGCTGAGCAGCCCCAACGGCAGATCCCCCAGCTCATCCCAGGCCAGCTCGCTTTGCTCGAACTGATAATGGCGGGTGTCGTGCAGCAGGCCCATGGTGGTGGTGCCCAGTTCGATCACGTCGAAAAAGCTTGAGTTGACCTGATCCAGATAGCAGATCCCCAGGTCGAGCTGATTGCGGCTGAGGCCATCGACAATCTGCTCGGAGGTACTCGAGCTGAGCTGAAACTGCAGCTCGGGAAACTTCTCCCGCAGCGGCACCAGCAGCGCCATTGGATTGAAACTGGCCAACGGCACGCTGCCCAGGCGCAGGCTACCGACCACTTGGCCGCGGCAGCTGGCCGCTTCGGCCTGGAGGCCGTCATGTGCGGCCAGCAGTGTCCGCGCCCAAGCCAGAATGCGTTCGCCGGCCTCGGTGAAGCCCTCGAAGCGCTGGCCACGTTCGACCAGCACCAGGTCAAGTTCTTCTTCCAGATTACGCAGGCGCATCGACAAGGTCGGCTGGGTGATATGGCACAGCGCAGCGGCTTGACCGAAGTGCCGGGTCTGGTCCAGAGCGATAAGGAACTTGAGCTGCTTGATGTCCATGGGGCGGCCTGCGCAATCGGAATGCGTTGACCTTAACCAAGTTGAGCGGGGCTAGCCATTGTTTAGTCGCCGCCGCCCGGTTCAGCTGAGCACGTGATCGACCGGCATCAGCGCCGGCGGCAACGGCTCGTGGCCAAGCGCCGCAAGCACGTCGCGCTCCAGGGTGCGCACCAGTGAGTCGGTGGGCAGGTCGTTTTCGTCGCGGCCGAACGGATCTTCCAGCTCGTTGCCGATCGCATCCAGGCCAAAGAACGTGTAGCTGACGATGGTGGTGAACAGCGGCGCCAGCCAGCCCAAAGGTTCTGCCAGGGCGAACGGTAGCAGCAGGCAGAAGATATAGATGGTCCGGTGCAACAGCAGGGTGTAAGGGAAGGGTAGCGGCGTGCCCTTGATCCGTTCACAGGTCGCCTGCACTTCGGCCAGGCCAACCAGACGCTGTTCGAGCAGGGTGTATCGCCATTCGCTGATCTGTTGCGTCTGCGCCAGCTCCGAGCAGCGCTGGCCGATGTTACGCAGGATGCCGTCGCAGACGTTGTGCGGGCTGAGTGAATGCGCCGGGTTCAGCCACGGCTGCGCCGCGCCGAGGGCATCCTCACCGCGCAATCCAGCGTTCAAAGCATGGGCAAAGCCGCACAGGCTGCGCAGCACCTCGCGGCGCAGCTCGGGGTTGGCAATCGCCACGCTCTCGCGCACGAACGAGCGCACCTCGATGAGCATCCGCCCCCAGGCCTTGCGGCCCTCCCACCAGCGGTCATAACAGGCCGTGTTGCGAAAACTCATGAAGATCGACAGCGACAGGCCGAGCAAGGTGAAGGGCGTGGCGCTGACCGGCGAGAACATCTCTGGATAATGCCGCTCGACCAGCACGATCAACGCCGCCAGCAAGGTAACCAGCAGGCAGCGCCAGGCAATGCGCTTGACGATCGAGCCTTTCAGGGTGAACAGCACACGCAGCACATCGGGCCGGGAATGGACGATCATGGGGATCCAGAGGCGGTTGGGTCAGCCGCCAGTCATGTTCATGAAGCGCAGGATCTGCACCTCGCCGCCTACTTCGAAGTGGTGGCGGTAAGGCTTGAGCTGCACCGCTTCGCGGATGGCATGCTCGAGGCGCTCGGCGTCGCCTGGGTGCGCACGCAGCACCTGTTTCAGGTCCAGCGAATGCTCGTTGCCCAGACACAGCAGCAAGCGGCCCTCGACGGTCAGGCGGACACGGTTGCAGGTGGCGCAGAAGTTGTGGCTGTGCGGCGAGATGAAGCCGACCCGCGTCTGCGCTGCCTCGGCCAAGCGCCAGTAGCGCGCCGGGCCCTGCGATGATTCGGCAGATTCGATCAGGCTGAAGTGCGCCGCGAGGCGGTCGCGCACGTCATCGCTGGAATAGAACGACTCGCCGCGCTGATGCTCGCTGATCACGCCCAGCGGCATCTCTTCGATGAAGGTGATGTCCAGCTCACGGTCGATGGCAAAGCGCACCAGATCGACCAGTTCGTCATCGTTGCGACCCTTGAGCACCACGCAGTTGAGCTTGATCCGCTTGAAGCCGGCGCGGCGCGCGGCGTCGATGCCGGCGATGACCTGGGCCAGATCGCCGGTGCGGGTCAGCTGGCGAAAGCGCTTCGGGTCGAGGCTGTCGAGGCTGATATTGAGGCGGCTGAGGCCGGCGTCGAACAGCGGCTGCGCCAGCCGGTCGAGCTGCGAGCCGTTACTGGTCATGCACAGTTCACGCAGGCCGGGCAGGGCGGCAATGCGCCGACATAGGTCGACGATGCCCTGGCGCACCAGCGGCTCACCGCCGGTCAGGCGGATCTTGCGCGTGCCGAGGGCGACGAAGCGTTCGGCTACCTGATACAGCTCTTCAAGGCTGAGAATCTGCTGGCGCGGCAAGAACTGCATGTCTTCGGCCATGCAATAGACACAACGAAAATCACAGCGGTCGGTGACCGACATCCGCAGGTAGTCGATTTTTCGGTTGTAGCCGTCGATCAGGGCCTGGCCGTTGGGTTCCACAATCGCGCTCGCGTCTAAGGAGGGTCGGCCGGTTGGCCGCAGGGCAGTGAGTCCAAGCTATAACCTGTACCCGACGCCGTCAAATTGCTTTGTCCACTCGGTTGATCGGCGCGCTCTATCAGCCGTTCAAACCAATTGATCGACGCATCAGCGATGCACCGGATAGGCCGTGGTGTACTTCATCTGTTCCATGGCAAAGCTGGAGGTGATGTTCGACAGGCCATCGGTGCGGGTGATCAACTTCTTGTAGAAGCGGTCGTAGGCGGCAATATCGCTGACCACCACCCGCAGCATGTAATCCCAATCGCCAGACATGCGGTAGAACTCCATGACCTCCTCGAAGCCGCTGACAGTGGCGGCAAATTGCTCGAGCCAGGCATTGTCGTGGCGCTGGGTCTTGAGCTGGACGAACACGGTCAGACCCAGGCCCAGGCGTTGCGGATCAAGCAGTGCGACGCGGCCGAGAATATAGCCATCATCCTGCAGGCGCTTGACCCGCTTCCAGCATGGGGTGGTGGTGAGGTTGACCGCTTCGGCCAGCTCCTTGAGCGAGGTGGAGGCGTCGCGTTGGAGCAGGGTGAGGATGTGCTGGTCGAAACTGTCCATGCCGGTGCGTCGCCTTGCCGAGAAAAATATGCTCCAGACTAGCCGTTAACGAGCACGAATAGAATGCTTGTGCCGGGGTATCGCGCGCATCCGCCTGCGCTCGGCCAATCGCGGCGGATATGCGATAGTGACGGCCATCAACCCCGCCTTTTACCAGTCACTGGGCCCGATCATGTCCGACAAACCGCGCAACTTCGCCACGCGTACCATTCACGCTGGCGAGCAATTCAGCGTTGCCGACAACGCCATCTTCCCGCCGATCTACACCGCCAGCTCGTACATCAAGCGCGGCCTCGACGATAACCCCGAGTACGCCTACAGCCGCGTTGCCAATCCGACCCGGCATGCCTACGAGAGCTGCGTTGCGGCGTTGGAAGAAGGGCTTGGTGCGGTCGCCTGTGCTTCCGGCGTCAGCGCCACTTCGACAGTGCTCGAGTTGCTCGACAAGGACGCTCACGTGGTGGTGATGAACGGCGTCTACGGCGGCACCTTCCGCCTGCTCGAAGACTACCGCAGCCGCACCTCCGGGCTGACCACCACGTATGTCGACCTGAATGACCTGGACGCCCTGGCAGCGGCGATTCGCCCGGACACGCAGCTGATCTGGATCGAGTCGCCGACCAATCCGCTGCTGCACCTGGTCGATATCGAAGCGGTGTGCAGCCTGGCCCGTGCCCGCAATATCCTCACCTGCATCGACAACACCTTCTGCTCGCCGTGGAATCAGCAGCCGATCACCCTCGGCGTGGACCTGGTGATGCACTCGGCGAGCAAGTACATCGGTGGCCACTCCGACCTCACCGGCGGAGTCGTGGTGGCGGCCAACGCCGAGTTGCTGGCGCGCCTGCGCAAGATCAGCATGGCCGTCGGTGCCGTGCAGGGGCCGTTCGATTGCTACCTGGCCCTGCGCGGACTGAAGACGCTGGACGTGCGCATGGAGCGCCAAAGTGCCAATGCCCTGCGGGTGGCGCAGTTCCTAGAGAGCCATCCGCTGGTCGATAAGGTGTTCTATCCAGGTCTGCCCAGCCACCCGCAGCATGAGCTGTGCAAGCGCCAGATGCGCACGGGCGGCGCGGTGGTGACCTTGCAGGTGAAGGGTGATCGCGAGGCGCTCAAGCGCTTTGTCGACGCGCTGTCGATATTTGTCCTGGCCGATTCGCTGGGCGGCGTCGAGAGCATGATCAACCATTCCTGGAGCATGTCGCACAACTCGTTGAGCCCAGAGCAGAAAGGCGTGATGGGGATTACCGAGGGCCTGTTGCGGCTGTCGCTGGGGATCGAGGACTGCCGCGATCTGATCGATGATCTGCAAGGCGCCTTGCAGGCCAGCGCCGCAGTCTGAGGCTTTGTTGATCGCCATCGCAGGCTTGCCCCGCGATGGCGGTTTTACAGTTGTTGCAGCCGGGTCAGGACTTGGCTGGATGAATGATTCGTTCGATCTTGTCCTTGATCAGCAGCCGCTCCTTGCGCAATAGCGTGACGGTGTCATCGGTGGCGGCGGTGCGTTCAGCGACGTCCACCTCTTTGTCCTTGGCCTGGTAAGCCTTGTGTAGCTTGAGCAGCTCCGGGTCCTTGGCGCTCAGTGCGTGAAAGTCGTCAGGCTGGATGCTGAGGTCTGCGAACAGATCATGCGGTACGGGCATTTCTTCACCTCCGTCAGGGGTTGGACACTGGTGCAGAACCTTGAGGATAGCCGCGTTTGCCAAAGACGTGGGTGGGGGTGGTCCGGCAGCGATTGGCTGAACGTCGGCTGAATGAAAGGTAAACAAGTGTAATTGTTGCTGGATGTTGGAGTTTGTTGGCGGGTTTTTCACAAAAAAACGATGGTCTGCTTCCCACAATCCGCTTCGAATTGCCACGCGCTGAATCGCGCCTGGGCCAACATCAAACTCGATAGCGAAGACCATGCTGAAACTCGACAATCTGCGGACCGAATGGGTCACGTTACTGGCCAGCCTGTACCTGTTGATTGGCTTCAACAGCCTGCTCTGGAGTCACCTCCAGGCGGTGGTGCCGCCAGGGTTGACGGGGCTTTGGCTGATGCTGGCGTTTGCCCTGCTGATGCTGTTTGCGTTCAACCTGGTGTTGACCTTGATTGCCTTCAAGTATGTGTTGAAGCCGGTCTTGATGGTGCTGTTTGTCAGCGGTGCGGCAGTGGCTTACTTCATGAATCAGTACGGTGTGCTGATTGATGCAGGCATGTTCCGCAACGTTGCCGAGACCAACATCAGCGAAGTGCGTGATCTGCTCTCGTTGAAGTTCATCGGCTATATCGTGCTGCTGGGTTTGCTGCCGGCCGCACTGGTGTGGAAGGCGCCGATCGCCTATCGCCCGTGGCACCGCGAAGTGTTCGGCAAACTGCTGGTCGGGGGTGCCTGTACGGTGGCGTTGGGCGCGGTGGCCCTGGCTAACTATCAGGGCCTGTCTTCGCTGTTTCGCAACCACCACGAAATCCGCCTGATGCTCACCCCAAGCAACGTTGTTGGCGCCTCGTTTGGCTATGCCAGCGAGCGGTTGGGCAGTGCGGCCGCGCCGTTTCAGCGCTACGGCGAAGACGCCCGCCGCGATGCCGCTGCCTGGCAGCAGCACAAGCGCAAGTCGTTGACGGTGTTGGTAGTGGGTGAAAGCGCCCGCGCGGAAAACTTTGGCGTGCTCGGTTATGGCCGCGATACCACCCCGCGCCTGAGCAAGGAAGACGGCCTGCTGGGCTTCACCGATGTGCATTCGTGCGGCACCGAAACCGCTGTCTCGGTGCCGTGCATGTTCTCCGGCATGCCGCGCAAGGACTACGATGCCAGCGTCGCCCGTAACCGGGAGGGGCTGCTGGACATGCTCCAGCGCGCCGGCCTGACGGTGCAGTGGCGTGACAATCAATCAGGCTGCAAGGGTACCTGCGACCGCGTGCAGTTCGTCGACGTCAGCAACCTCAAGGACCCCGCCCTGTGTGCCGGCGGCGAGTGCCACGACGAAATCCTCCTGCAAGGCCTGGCCGAGCTGCTCGACAGCCTCGACCAGGACACCGTGCTGGTCCTGCACCAGATGGGTAGCCACGGCCCTGATTACTACAAGCGTTATCCGCAAGCGTTCGAGCAATTCACCCCGGTGTGCCGCAGCAATGCCCTGAACCAGTGCGATCAGCAGGCAATCATCAATAGCTACGACAACACCCTGGGTTACACCGACCACGTGCTGGCCTCGCTGATCGACCTGCTGCGCAGCCGGCAGGACAAAGTCGACACCGCCATGCTGTACCTGTCCGACCACGGCGAATCGCTGGGTGAGTACAACCTCTATCTGCATGGCACGCCGTACATGCTGGCGCCCGAGCAGCAACGCCATGTGCCGATGCTGGCGTGGTTCTCCGACAGTTACCGGCAGGACTTTGGCCTCGACAACGACTGCCTGGCGCGCCTGCGTGATGCCCCGCTGAGCCAGGACAACCTGTTCCACTCGATGCTCGGCCTGCTGCAGGTGCACAGCGCGGTCTACCAGCAATCACTGGACCTGTTCGCCGGCTGCCGGCCGTGGCTGGCGGCTGGCCGCTGACAGAAGCGCCGGGCGATGGTCGCCATGTTTCGCGTGCGCGGCCCACGGCGTATATACTGCGCGCCACTGTTTGTGGGAGAGCCTCGTGGCCAACGAAATACACTGGATCTGTGACGACCAGAGCCTGGCCGAGCACTGCCGGACCTGGCGCGAATTGCCCTTCGTAGCGCTCGACACCGAATTCATGCGGGTAGACACCTTCTACCCCAAGGCCGGGCTGCTGCAGGTTGGCGACGGTCAAAAAGCCTTTCTTATCGACCCGTTGCGGGTTCGTGACTGGCAGCCTTTGGCTGACCTGCTCGAAGACCCGCAAGTGGTCAAAGTGGTGCATGCCTGCAGTGAAGACCTTGAAGTTCTCCTGCGCCTGACCGGCAAGCTGCCACAGCCGTTGTTCGACACCCAGTTGGCCGCAGGTTACCTCAACATCGGTTTCTCGATGGGTTACTCGCGCCTGGTGCAGGACGTGCTCGGGCTCGATCTACCCAAGGGCGAAACCCGTTCTGACTGGCTGCAGCGGCCTCTGTCGGAAACCCAGGTCAGCTACGCCGCCGAAGACGCCGTCCACCTCGCCGAGCTGTTCACCGCGCTGCGCCCGCGGCTGTCCGATGACAAGTACGCCTGGGTGCTGGAAGACGGCGCCGAACTGGTTGCGCAGATGCGCCGTGAAGTCGAACCGCAGCTGCTCTACCGTGAGGTCAAGCTGGCCTGGAAGCTGTCGCGTCAGCAGCTGGCAGTCCTGCGTGAGCTGTCGGCCTGGCGCGAGCTTGAAGCGCGCCGCCGCGACCTGCCGCGCAACCGCGTGCTGCGTGAGCATTCGCTGTGGCCGATCGCCAAGACCCAGCCAGACAGCCTCTCGGCCCTGGCCAAGATCGATGACATGCACCCGCGCACCCTGCGTCAGGACGGCGAGTTCATCCTGCAATTGATCAAGCAGGCCGGCAGTGTGCCGGCTGAGCAGTATCCGCCAGCGCTGCCTGAGCCATTGCCGATCGAAGCCTCGGCCATCCTCAAGCGCCTGCGCGCCATCGGCCAGGCCGAAGGCGAGCGGCTGGGCATCGCCCCGGAGCTGATGCTGCGCAAGAAAACCCTCGAGGCGCTGCTCAAGAGCGGCTACCCCAATGGGCCCTATCAACTGCCCGATTCGCTGCGCGGCTGGCGTCGCGAGCGAATGGGCCAGGCGCTGCTGGATGATCTGGCCGCGCTCGGAGAATCCTCATGAAACGCATCTGCTCGATCTACAAGAGCCCGCGCAAAAACGAAATGTACCTTTACGTGCTCAAGGCTGACGGCCTGGAGCGGGTCCCAGCAGGTTTGCTGCCGGCCTTCGGTACGCCGATTCACGCCTTCGACCTGGTGCTGTCGCCGGAGCGCAAGCTGGCCCGGGAAGACATCGAACAGGTGCTGAACAACCTCGAGGCCCAGGGCTACCACCTGCAGATGCCGCCGCTCGAAGACGAGTACATCGAGCACCTGCCTGAAGAGCTGCTGCGCCGCAACGACCCGGTCTGATAGGCCCGCGCTGCCCATCGTTCGCCCAAGCGGCCCGCTACCCGGGCCGTTTTCCGTTATCTGCCAAGGTTGTCTTTTGAGATGCGCGTTCTGATCGCTGAACAGGATCATGCCAACTATGCCGGCCTGCTGGCCGCTGCCGCCCCCGACCTTGAAGTGCTGACCAGCGGTAACTCCGCCGAGTTGGCGCTATTGGCGCCGCAATGCCCGGTGTGGCTGGGTCAGCCAGACCTGCTGGCGACCCTGCTGCGCCAAGGCCATAAGCCAGAATGGGCGCAGTCGACCTGGGCGGGGATTACCCCGCTGCTGGCCGACGGCCTGACGCGTGACTACCGCCTGACCCGCGCTGTGAGCATCTTTGGCCAAGTCATGGCCGAATACATGCTGACCTACATGCTTGGCCACGAGCGCGAGGTGTTGTCGCGCCTGGTCAGCCAGGTCGAGCGGCGCTGGGATGAACGCCCTGGGCACAGCCTGCAAGGGCGCCAGGTGCTGATCGTTGGCACGGGCGATATCGGCCAGCGTGTGGCGGAGTTCCTCGTGCCGTTCGGCGTGACCCTGTACGGCGTTGCCAGCAGCGCCCGCGAGCAGGCGCCGTTTGTTGAAGTGGTTGGGCTCGATCAATTGCCACAGCGAGTCGAGCAGGCTGATTACGTAATCAACCTGTTGCCTGATACCCCGGCCACCCATGACCTGTATAACGCCGCCCTGTTCAAACGCTTCAAGCCCAGTGCGCTGTTGATCAACGCTGGTCGCGGTGTTTCGGTGGTGGACGCCGACCTGGTCGCAGCGTTGAAGGAAGGTCATCTGGCCGGCGCCGTGATCGACGTATGCCGGCAGGAGCCGCTGCCGCAACAACATCCGTTCTGGACGGCGTGGGGTTTACTGCTGACCGGGCACAGCTCCGCGCCGACCTCGCCTACGGCGATGGTGCGTTTGTTTGTCGAGAATCTGCGGGACTATTTAGCGGGGCAGGCACTGCGCGGCGAGGTGGATTTCCAGCGCGGTTATTGATGTGTAGCGCGGGGCGTCTGGAGCAAGCGTCGCCTCGCGCTGCGGTAGATCAGAGGCTGAAATCGCCTTCTGCAGCCAGCTCGGCCAGTGGCTTGCGCGGGCTAGGTACTTCACGGGCCTGCAGGCCTTCGGCGAGCGTGGCCTTGTCGCCCAGCTTGCCGATCGCGACCATCGCCTGCAGCTCATAGCCTTCGGGGATCTTCAGTTGTTCGCGGGCCATCGCCTGGTCAAAGCCGGCCATGCCGTGGGTGTGCCAACCGCTGAGGCTCGCTTGCAGCGCCAGGTGGCCCCAGGCCGAACCGGTATCAAATGCGTGCCACAATGCTGGCGACTCTTCGCTGGCACCGGGTGCGATAAAGCTGGTCTTGGAAATCACCAGCACCAGCGCCGAGGCGTGCTGGGCCCAGCTGCGGTTGAACGGCACCAGCAGCTCCAGGTAGCGCTGCCAGTTTGGCGTGTCGCGACGGGCATAAAGGAACCGCCACGGCTGCGAGTTATAGGCCGAAGGCGCCCAGCGCGCCGCTTCGAAGAAGCTCAGCAGGGTTACTTCGCTGATCGGCTCGGGGTTGAATGCGCGGGGCGACCAGCGATTGATGAACTGCTCGTTGATGGCGTAATCGGCAACGCGTGGGTTGGCGCTCATGACAGCTCCTGCAAGACACAAGGGGAAGCCGGCACGCTACTGCGTCTGGACACCCCTGACAAGCGGTCTGGCTTTGCCCAAGGCCAGGCTCTAGACTGGCGCCGCCGCCTGCTGCGGCCCAAGAACAACTGCGAGAAACCGTGTGATGATGGCCCAGACTGCGCCCTTCTGGCAGCGCAAGACGCTCGATCAACTCGACCCGCAAGAGTGGGAATCACTCTGCGATGGCTGCGGCATGTGCTGCCTGCAGAAACTCGAGGACGAGGACGACAACAGCGTCTACTACACCCGCATTGCCTGCAAACTGCTCGATCTGAACAGTTGCCAGTGCAGCGACTACCCTAATCGCTTCAAACACGTGCCCGACTGCATCCAGCTCACCCCGGGCAAGGCCGATCAGTTCAAATGGTTGCCGCCGACCTGTGGCTATCGGCTGGTCAGCGAAGGCAAGGACCTGCCCGCCTGGCATCATCTGGTCTGTGGCGACCGCACCCAGGTGCATGAGCAACGTATTTCGCAGTCCGGGCGCATGCTCAGTGAGAACGATGTGGCTGAAGACGACTGGGAAGACCATTTGATTTTCCGCGCCGGCTGAGCGCCGCGGTGATTGGCCTGTGCCGAACAAGGAGTTTGTCTATGCGTTGCCCTTTGCTGCTTGTTCTGGCGCTGGCGGCTTGCTCGCCAGCCTGGGCCAAGAAGGTCGATCTGGATTACCAGGTGCGCCTGCTGCCCAACAGTGGCCAGGCCGAAGTACGCCTGACCCTGGCTGATGGCAGCGCGGTGCGTAGCCTGGATTTTGCCTTGGGCAAGGCCAATGCCTACAGCGGTTTTCAGGCCGACGGCCAGTGGTCACAGCAGGGTGAGCGTGGCGTGTGGCGCCCGGCTGCGGGCAAGACCAGCCTCAGTTACCGCGTCCGGCTCGACAGTGCTGCATCAGGGGGTGCCTTCGAGAGCCGCATGACCGCGCATTGGGCGGTGTTCCGTGGCGATCAGTTGGTGCCGCCGGCACGTCTTGATCAACAGGACGGCACCGAGTTGGTAGCGCGCCTGGCAGTCGAGCTGCCTCCCGGCTGGAAGAGCGTGGAAACCGCCTGGCCGCGGATCGGCCAGCACAAGTTTCGTATCGATAATGTCTCGCGCCTGTTCGATCGGCCGACTGGCTGGATGCTCGCCGGTAACCTCGGCAGCCGCCGCGCGCGCCTGGGCGAAACCGACGTCACCGTGGCCGCGCCGCAAGGGCAGGGCATGCGCCGGATGGACACGCTGACGTTGCTGACGTTCGTCTGGCCTCAGTTGCAAGCGGTGTTCCCGCGCAATCCGCCCAAGTTGTTGCTGGTTGGCGCACGCGATCAGATGTGGCGGGGCGTGCGTGGCGAGCACAACTCATTGTTCATCCACAGCAACCGCGCCTTGATCAGCGAGAACGGCAGCAGCCCACTGCTGCGTGAGCTGGTCCAGCTGTTTGCGCAGATCAAGGTGCGCGATGACAGCGACTGGATCAGTGAAAGCCTGACTGACTACTACGCCACCGAACTGCTACGCCGGGCCGGCGGCATCAGTGATGATCGCTATGATGCCTGGCAGGCACGCCTGCACAAACAGGGCGCCAAGGTCACTCGGCTGGTGGCCAGGCAGGCTAACGCCGGGCAGATCGCGCGAGGCGTGCAGGTGTTGCAGGCATTGGATCGGGAGATCCGCCTGCACACTCAGAATAAACGCTCACTGGACGACGTCACCCAGGCGTTGATGCGCATGCCGAGTGTGAATACTGCAGAGTTCATCCAGATCAGCGAGAGCGTGCTTGGGCGCAGCTCAGACGTGCTTCAGAGCAAATTGCTACGCTAGCCCTGCTTGCACGCAGTTGGTGTAGGAGCGGCCTTGTGTCGCGAAAGGGTCGCATAGCGACCCCGGCATTTTGTGGTGCTGCAGAAATCCTGGGGCCGCTGCGCGACCCTTTCGCGATACAAGGCCGCTCCTACACAGGGCGTGTTACAGCTTCGGGGTATGGACGGGGTCGTCACCGGTTACGGTTACGCCGCGGGTAGCAGCGTCGGCACTGGCGCGAAGCACTTCCAGCTCGGCGGCGCCACGGTCAATGTCACCCTTCAGACGCTGGTATTCCTGACGATGACGCAGCCACCAGGCCTTGGTCGCACAACGGCCCTTGACCCCGCGTGCCAGCGCTAGGCCGCCAACGGCAACCTGCAGCAGGCCGATCACGCCGCCGTGGCGCATACCTTTGCTGATCATGAGGGCGCCACCGGCCAAGGAACTGGCGCGTTCCCAGCCATGCACGTTCTTTTCCTCGGTATGGGCATTGGAATCTAGATCAAGCATGAGCAGAGCCTCCAGGTAGGTTGGTAAATAACTGACCCTGGCGGTTGTCGCGCCGTTCATTTCATATGCCCAGCGGCCTGCCTGTTACTTGAATTTAGGCCCCGAGCGGGTGTTCAGGCCCTTGGCCAGGCGGTCGTAAAGCACCACGTTGACGGTTGCCGCAAGGTTCATGCAGCCTTCGGTGGGGATATAGATGGTTTCTTCGCACCAGGCGCGCACGTTTTCGTCGAGGCTGCCGTCTTCCGGGCCGAAGATATAGATGGCGCGATCAGGGTGGGTGTATTCAGGCAGGGGGCGGGCGCCGTCGACCAGCTCCACCGCCACCGGCGTGCAGCCCAGCGGGATGATGCGTTGCAGGTCGTCGATGCCGATCAGCGGAATGTCGTAATGCACCCGCTTGGTGTCGGTGACGAAATCACGCGCGCGCTCATACCGCTTGCCGGTGTAGAACACCGAACTGACGCCGTAACAACCCGCAGCGCGCATCACCGAACCGACGTTCTCTGCAGACTTGGGGTTGAACAGGCCGATGCAACTGTACCGTTTGTTCGCCACGTGCCGGGGCCCTTCGCAAAAAAAGACGCGATTATACGGGGTTGCCCGACCGCTGTGGGCTCAGTCTTTCTTGAGCAGACCGGCCAGCCCGGCGAACGGGTTGTGGGTAGCCTTGGCGATGCTCGGGGTGGCGGTCGAGCCTTCGCTGAAGTACTGCTGATCGGTGTAGCGCGAGTGCTCGTTGTCGTGGCAGTAAAGGCACAACAGCTCCCAGTTGGAGCCGTCCTGGGGGTTGTTGTCGTGGTTGTGGTCGCGGTGGTGCACGGTCAGTTCGCTCAGGCGCTTGCCTGCGAACTCACGGGCGCAGCGGCCGCAGACGTGCGGGTACATCTTCAGGGCCTTGTCGCGGTAGCCCATTTCCTTGTCGCGCTTGGCGTCAGCGATGATGCGGTCCAGGCGGGCGGTGGCGGAGAGGGTGGAACTCATGGTGTGACCTTTCTTGTAATCAGGCTGATGACGGTTATGGCGTTGAGTCTAGCGTGGTTACAGGCCAGGCGGACAGGCAAAAACCCGCAGATGGGCGTAGCCTGTAGATGAATTTTCGACAGGAGGTTGCCGATGCTCCACGCGATCCTCAGCGTACTGATCCTGCTCGCCGCGCCGCTGGCCGACGCTGCCGGGCAACAGCCACGCATTAGTACGCCGGTGCCCGGTGCTCCGGGTACCGCCACGCCCACGCCGTATCCGCAGATCACCCCGAGCGCGCCACCCAAAGCCTACGACAATCAACCCGGTGGGCCGCTGTTGCCACCGATGCCGCTGCCTAGCCCGCGCCGGGACGAGCCGCTGCCCGGCTTGCAGCAGGACGCGCCCAGGCCGCAGGGCAAAGACGACTAGACCTGCGCCAGGCGCTGGCCGTCCTGCATGCGCAGGCGTTTGGACAGCGCCACGGCGAGTGCGCGAATGATCCGCGCAGCGATGCGCGGCGCTTCGTTGAGCATCTTCTCCAGCGAATCCTTGCCCAGCGTCAGCAGCTGGCATTCGCTGGCGGCCACGCAACTGGCCGAGCGCCGCTCGCCGTCGAGCACCGCCATTTCGCCAAAGGCGCCACGGCGCAATACGGCGATTTCGACGGCCTGGCCACTGCTGTCGGTCTTGCGCACCGAAACCTGGCCGCGGTGCAGAATGCACATGAACGTGCCGGCGTCGCCCTCGGCAAAGATAGTCTCGCCGGCGCTCATGTTGCTCAGGCTGAAATAGCCGGCAGCGGCAGCAAATTCGCTGGCCTGCAAGGTGTCGAACAGGCCGCAGTCCATGAGCATGTCGCGGATTTCGGCATTGAGGTGGGAATGGTCGGACATGGTCTGGTCTTCTGCGCTTGGCGTGGCAGCGTTGATCACGCGGCCACGCAAGATTGTTCACGGTTGTGCATAGGACAACAGCAAAGCCGGTTTACACCACGCCGAGCTCATTGAGTACGAACGCATATTCCAGCGCTACATCGCGCAGCCCCTGATAGCGGCCGCTCATGCCACCATGGCCTGCACCCATCTCGGTCTTGAGCAGCAGCAGGTTGTTATCGGTCTTGAGCGTGCGCAGGCGTGCTACCCACTTGGCTGCTTCCCAATACTGCACACGGCTGTCGTTGTAGCCGGCCACTACCAGCATCGCCGGGTAGGCCTGAGCCTTGACGTTTTCATAGGGCGCGTACGCCTTGATCCTTGCATGCACCTCGGGTTGTTCAGGGTTGCCCCACTCGTCGTACTCGGTCACGGTCAGCGGCAGTTCAGGGTCGAGCATGGTGTTGAGTACATCGACGAACGGCACCTCGGCAATCGCGCAGCGGAACAGCTGCGGGCGCAGGTTGAGCACCGCGCCGATCAGCAATCCACCGGCGCTGCCGCCGCTGATCGCCAGTTGTTCCGGGCGGCTGACACCGGTTGCGATCAGGTGCTCGGCGCAGGCGATGAAGTCGTCAAAGGTGTTCTGCTTGTGTTCTTGCTTGCCAGCGCGGTACCAGGCCTCACCCAGCTCGCCGCCGCCGCGCACATGGGCAATGGCAAAGGCCACGCCGCGCTCGAGCAGGCTCAGCCGCGCATGGGAGAACCACGGGTCGAGGCTTTCGCCATAGGCGCCGTAGCCATACAGATAGAGTGGCACCGTCTTGCCGACGTCGTCGCGGCGGCGTACCAGGCTGATCGGGACTTGGGTGCCGTCGTTGGCAGTGGCCCACAGGCGTTCGCTGACGTAGGCGTCGGCGTCAAAGGCACCGAGCACCGGGGTCTGCTTGAGCACTGACTGCGCGCCGTTGGCCAGTTCCAGCTGGCGCACCTGGGCCGGGCGATTGAGTGCCTCGTAGCGCAGGCGGATGCGCGTGCTGGCAAATTCCAGGCTGTCTTGCACGTATAGGCTGTAGGCCGCATCCGGCAGCTCGACGCGGTAAGGCGCTTGGCTTTGCGGGCGTACTTCAATGATGGGCAGGCCGCCTTCACGCAGGCTCAGCGCCAAGGCACTGGCATTCAGGCTGAGGCCTTCGAGCATGATGTTGTCGCGGTGGGCTACCAGCACCTGCCACTGTGCACGGCTGGGCACTGCCGCAGAGGGCGCCTGGTACAGGGCGAAGTTGATACCGTCCTGGTTGCTGCGGATAAACCAGCGCCAGTCGCCATCGAGCTGGCCGTGATCGGGGAAGTATTCATGGCCTTCTTCGCGTGCAGCCAGGCAGGTGAACTCGGCCAACGGCGTCTCGGCATCCAGCACCCAGGCTTCGCTGGTGGTCTTGCTGTTGAGCAGCAGGATCAGCTGGCGCTCGGAGCTGGCTCGGTAGCAGTGCAGAAAGAAGCGCCCGTCGTCTTCTTCGAACACCGTATGCGCATCAGCCTCGCCCAGGCTGAACCGGCGCAGGCGGCAGGGGCGATGGGTGTCGTCGAGTTCGGCGAAGAACAGCGTGCGGCTGTCGTTGGCCCAGGTCATGCTGCCGTCGCAGTCCTCGAAGGGCAGGGTGGTGATGGCGCCAGTGGCCAGGTCCTTGACATACAGCGTGTAGGTTTCTTCGCCATTGGTGTCGAGGCTGTAGGCCAGCAGCTGGTGGTCGGGGCTTACATTGAACGCGCCAAGCGACAGGAAGCCGCCGGCCGCCAGCTCGTTCGGGTCAAGCAACAGCTGTTCGGCGCTGGTGTCGACGGTGTTGGAATCATCTGCCGGGCGTGGGCAGCGGTAGTGGCGCGGGTACTCATCGCCAGCAGTGGTGCGGGTGTAGTACAGCCATGGCCCCCACGGCGAGGGCAGCGACAGGTCGGTTTCCAGAATGCGCCCTTTGATTTCCTCGAACAGCTGCTCGCGCAACGGCGCCTGATCGGCCAGGCAGGCCTCCTGATAAGCGTTTTCGGCCTGCAGGTAGCCGAGCACTTCGGCGCTGTCGCGCTGCTGCAGCCAGGCGTAAGGGTCGTTACCGGGGGCTTGCTGGGCGATCGGGGCAGTAATAGCGGGCATGTATGGTCTCTGGCGAAAGCGAATAGGGCCGGGCGACAGTGGCACCGGTGATCACGGGCAGACAGGCACCTGTGCCTAAAAGTGTTTATCATAGGCATCTCTTCGCCTGGCTTGCACGAACACCATGACCGAGAACGACTATACCCTTGCCTGGGGCCTGTATGCGGTGGCCGCCATCGGCTGCCTGCTGGTGACCTTCAAGCTGACTGGCTGGATGTGGCGCTGGCTGCGCGAACCGCTGCGGGTGCTGGTTGCGGTGCTGCTGCTGACGCCGACGATTGTCGACCCGGTCAAGGAAAGCTTCGCCCCGGCCATTGCCATCAGCGCGCTGGATATCGCCTTCAAGGTTGGCAACAACGCCTGGCGCGCGGCGTCCGATCTGGCCATGTACGGCATGATCGCCTTTGCTTTGTATCTGTTGTTCGTGCTGTTGCGCTGGCCGCTGGAAAAACGCGCCCGTGAGCGCCGCGAGCAAGCTGATGCAGCTGCCAAGCGGCAAGCCGCAGAAGACAGCGAAGTGCTGGTCGAGGCGCCGGTTGCCGCCGATCGCCACGACCGTTACCGCAATGATCCGCCGGCACCGGCCGCGCCTGGCCGTGGCCGGGTCGAGCCACGTCTCTGAGGGGAGCTGCAAGGCATGTGCGAACTGCTCGGCATGAGTGCCAACGTCCCCACTGATATCGTTTTCAGTTTTTCCGGGCTGATGCAGCGCGGCGGCCGCACCGGGCCGCACCGCGATGGCTGGGGCATCGGCTTTTACGAAGGGCGCGGCCTGCGCGTGTTTCAGGACCCGGCAGCGAGCAGCGAGTCGGAAGTCGCCAAGCTGGTGCAGCGCTACCCGATCAAGAGCGAAGTGGTGATCGGCCACATCCGCCAGGCCAACGTCGGCAAGGTCTGCCTGAGCAACACCCACCCGTTCGTGCGTGAGTTGTGGGGGCATAACTGGTGCTTCGCACACAACGGCCAGTTGCCGCAGTTCAGCGGCCAGCGCACCTTCTACCGGCCGGTCGGTGATACCGACAGCGAGGCGGCCTTCTGCGACCTGCTCAACCGCGTGCGCGATGCCTTCCCCGAGCCGGTCGAGGTCGAGCAACTGCTGCCGGTGCTGGTCGAGGCCTGCGCCGAGCACCGCAGCAAGGGCGTGTTCAACTGCCTGCTGAGCAACGGCGACTGGCTGTTCTGCTTCTGCTCGACCAAGCTGGTGCACATTACCCGCCGCGCGCCGTTTGGCCCGGCCCGGCTCAAGGACGTCGACATGATCGTCGACTTCCAGGCCGAAACCACGCCCAATGATGTGGTCACGGTGATCGCCACCGAGGCCCTGACCGAGAACGAAACCTGGAACCGCTACGAACCCGGACAATGGGCGTTGTGGCGGCATGGCGAATGTATCGCCCACGGGCAAAGCTAAGGACGCGGCATGTTCAGAAGTTATCTGCGGTTGCTGTTGTTCACCTGCGGCCTGCTGGCCGGCATTCAGGTCCCTGGCCTGGTCAAGGATTACGGCCAGCGCGTCGAGGCCCGTGTGCTGGAGTCGCGCGAGGCCTTGTCCGGCTTCCAGGAAACCGCCCAGCGCTTCTTCAAAGGCGACCTGCAAGCGCTGCTGCAGCATTACCGCACCAGCGAGGATCCGGTATTCATCAGCGATGCCAACAGCATCGAGAGCCTGCTGGTCCGCAACCAGTTGCTGGAAAACGAGTGGCAGGCCATGCAGGGCTCGTGGCTGAGCCAGAGCTGGCACGTGCTGGCGCAGGCTGACCCGCAATTGCGCGAAGAGACCCTGAACAGCTACAGCTACCAGATTCTGCTGGTGCCCGAAGCCATCGGCTGGGGCCTGAGCGCAGGCTTTGTGCTGGCGTTCGTGGTCGAAAGCGTGCTGGTGCTGCTGGGCTGGGTCATCCTTGGCGGGCGGCGCAAGGTGGTCAAGGAAAGCTGGCGCTAAGCCGGCTGGCCGCCTCGGCGCCGCCGTACTCTGTTCTAGTCGATTCAGGAGTCCGCCCGATGCAAACCCTGCTTCTCAACTGCGACATGGGTGAAAGTTACGGCAGCTGGCGCATGGGTCTGGATGCCGAGGTCATGCCCTACATCGACTGCGCCAATATCGCCTGTGGTTATCACGCGGGCGACCCGAGCATCATGCGCCGCACCGTGGCCCTGGCCCTGCAGCATGGTGTGACCATTGGCGCGCATCCGGCCTATCCGGATCTGGTCGGCTTTGGTCGTCGCTCGATGGCCTGCAGCAATGAAGAAATCCGCGATCTGTTGCACTACCAGATCGGTGCACTGGACGGCATCTGCAAGGTCCAGGGCGGGCGCGTGGCGTACGTCAAACCGCACGGCGCACTGTACAACGACATGATGGCCGACCCAGTGAAATTGCGCGCCGTGCTCGAAGCCGTAGCCGCCTACGACAGCAGCCTGCCGCTGATGCTGATGGCTACTGCTGATGACCGTGCGGCGCAGCAGCTGGGCGAGGAGCTGGGTGTCACCTTGTGGTTCGAGGCATTTGCCGATCGTGGCTACACGGCCAGCGGCCACCTGCTGTCGCGGCGGCTGCCGGGGGCGGTGCACCATGAGCCGGCGTTGATCATCGAGCAGGCGCTGCGCCTGGCCCGTGGCGAGACGTTGCTGGCAGACGACGGCAGCGCGCTGCGACTGAACGCCAGCACCTTGTGCGTGCACGGCGACAACGACAGCTCGCTGGCGGCGGTACGGCAGATTCGCCAGGCCCTGGATGCGCTGGTGCAGCCATGAACCTGCGCATCGAGGCGGTGGCCATCGACAGCCTGATGGTGCGCCTGTTCGATCGCATAGATGAAGCCAACATGCCGTGGATCCTCGCTGCCAGCCAGCGCCTGAGCAGTGCCTTGGGCGCCGATCTGGTTGACCTGGTGCCGTCCTATACCACCGTAATGGTGCAGTTTCGGCAGTCGCCGACTGCGGCGCGAGGGCTGATTATCGAAGCGCTGCAAAATCTGCAGCCGGATGCAGGCGCGGCGGGGCGCAAGCACGAAATTGCCGTGTGGTATGACCCCAGTGTCGGCCCCGAATTGCCATTGCTGGCAGCGCGCAGTGGGCTGTCCGAGGCCGATGTGGTGCGCCTGCACAGTGAGCGTGAATACCCGGTATTTGCCCTTGGCTTTGCCCCAGGGTTCGGCTTCATGGGGCTGGTCGATGAACGCCTGGCCACGCCACGGTTGAGCACCCCGCGCAAGCGTGTGGCTGCAGGCAGCGTCGGCATTGCCGAGCGCCAGACGGCGGCCTACCCGGCAGTGTCGCCGGGCGGCTGGAACCTGATCGGGCGCACGCCAGTACGTCTGTTTGACCGCGAGCGCGAGGGCTACAGCTTGTTGCAGCCGGGTGACCATGTGCGTTTCGTCGCGGTGGACCACGCCGAATTCATCAGCCTGGGTGGCGACGACAGCCCGCTGGAGGGCCAGGCATGAGTCTGTTGATCGAGGCCAGCACGCCGCTGTGTCAGCTGCAGGATGGCGGGCGCTTTGGCGTGCGCCATCTCGGCGTGACCCAGGGCGGGGCGCTGGATTGGGTGGCGCTGCACTGGGCCAACTGGCTGCTGGATAACGCCTTGCAGGCGCCGGTGGTGGAAATTCCCTTGGGTGGTTTCAGCGTGCTCGCCCAGCGCGACTGCTGCCTGGCCTTGGCGGGCGCTGATCTGGATGCACGAATCGATGGCCTGCCGCTCAAGCCCTGGCGCAGTTTTCATCTGCGTGCAGGGCAGCGGCTGAGCTTTACCCAGCCTCTGCACGGTGCTCGTGCTTATCTGGCCGCGCTTGGTGGTTTTCAGGCCGAGGCGGTAATGGGCAGTTGCGCCACGGTTGTACGCGAACAGCTGGGCGGGCTTGATGGCCAAGGTTCGGCGCTGCTCAAGGGGCAGTTGCTGGCATGCGCCGAGGGCCTGCCGGCCGAGCGCGAGGTGCCAGCACAATCAAGGCCGGTGTACGCCGCCAAGCCTGCGCTGGATCTGGTAATGGGCGCGCAACTGGGGCAGTTCAGCGGCACCAGCCTGTTCGAGGCGTTCAACCGGGACTGGACCCTGGACAGCCGCGCCGACCGCATGGGCATGCGCCTGCTCGGGCCGCAACTGGTGTACCAAGGCGAACCGATGATCTCGGAGGGTATCCCGTTGGGCGCCGTGCAGGTTCCACCGGATGGCCAGCCAATCGTGTTGTTGAACGACCGGCAGACCATTGGCGGCTACCCGCGGCTAGGTGCATTGACGCCCTTGGCGCTGGCCCAGTTGGCCCAGTGCCTGCCGGGGGGGCAGCTGCGCTTCAGAGCGGTGCTGCAGGAGTTCGCCTGGCAGGAGCAGCAGGCTTACCTGCAACGCTGGAGCTGATCTGAACGGCCGGGGTTACTTGGCCAGGTACTTCATGGCGTCTTCCAGGCCCTGCAAGGTCAGCGGGTACATCTTGTCTTCGATCAGCTCGCGGATCAGGTGAGTCGACGTGGTGTGCTCCCAGGCCTGTTTGGGGTACGGATTGATCCACACCACCTTCTTGAATTTTTCCTTGATCCGCCGCACCCAGACATACCCGGCTTCCTCGTTCCAGTGCTCGACACTGCCGCCGGGCTGGGTAATTTCATACGGCGCCATGGCCGCGTCGCCGACGAACACCACCTTGTAATCATCGCCGTACTTGTGCAGCAAGTCGAAGGTGGCGAAGCGCTCGGCGTTGCGCCGCAGGTTGTTCTTCCACACCGACTCATACACGCAGTTATGGAAGTAGTAATACTCCAGGTGCTTGAACTCGGTCTTGCACGCTGAAAACAACTCCTCGCAAATGCGCACGTGGGCATCCATCGAGCCGCCTATGTCGAACAGCAATAGCAGCTTCACCGTATTGCGCCGCTCCGGGCGCATCTGGATATTGAGCAGGCCGGCATCGCGGGCGGTGTGGTCGATGGTGCCGTCGATGTCGAGCTCTTCGGCCGCGCCCTGGCGAGCGAACTTGCGCAGGCGGCGCAGGGCCAGCTTGATGTTGCGGGTGCCCAACTCGACCTGATCATCGAGGTTCCTGTACTCGCGCTGCTCCCAGACCTTGACCGCCTTGCCGCGGCGCTCGCCGGCGTCGCCAACGCGAATGCCTTCAGGGTTGTAGCCGCCGGAGCCGAACGGGCTGGTGCCGCCGGTGCCGATCCATTTGTTGCCACCGGCATGGCGTTTTTTCTGTTCTTCGAGGCGTTTCTTGAATTCTTCGATGAGCTTGTCCAAACCGCCCAACGACTGGATCTGCGCGCGTTCCTCATCGGTCAGCGAACGCTCGAACTCCTTGCGTAGCCAGTCTTCAGGGATCAGCGCCTCAAGGTGCCGGTCGAGGTTTTCCAGGCCTTGGAAGTACGCTGAAAAAGCCCGGTCGAACTTGTCGAAGTGGCGTTCATCCTTGACCAGAATGGTCCGCGCCAGAAAGTAGAACTCGTCCATGTCGGCGAATACCACCCGCTGCTGCAGGGCATTGAGCAGGTCGAGCAGTTCACGCACCGACACCGGCACCTTGGCCGCGCGCATTTCGTTGAACAGGTTGAGCAGCATGACTGGCTCCTGTCAGCGATTACCGCGCCGGCTCATGAACGCCAGGCGCTCGAGCAACTGCACGTCCTGCTCGTTCTTGACCAAGGCGCCGGCCAGCGGCGGGATGGCCTTGGTCGGATCACGCTCGCGCAGGACCGCTTCGCCGATGTTGTCGGCCATCAGCAGCTTGAGCCAATCGACCAGCTCGGAGGTCGAGGGTTTTTTCTTCAGGCCCGGCACCTTGCGCACATCGAAGAACACATCCAGCGCCTCGCTGACCAGTGACTGCTTGATGTTCGGGTAGTGCACATCGACGATCTTCTGCAGGGTGTCGCGATCAGGGAAGGCGATGTAGTGGAAGAAGCAGCGGCGCAGAAACGCATCCGGCAGCTCTTTTTCGTTGTTGGAGGTAATGATGATGATCGGGCGCTGCTTGGCCTTGATGGTCTCGTCGATTTCGTAGACGTAGAATTCCATCTTGTCGAGTTCTTGCAGCAGGTCATTGGGAAACTCGATGTCGGCCTTGTCGATCTCGTCGATCAGCAGAATGACCCGCTCTTCAGCCTCGAAGGCTTCCCACAACTTGCCCTTTTTAAGGTAGTTGCGCACATCGTGGACCTTGTCCACACCCAGCTGCGAGTCGCGCAGGCGGCTGACCGCATCGTACTCGTAGAGGCCTTGATGGGCTTTGGTGGTGGATTTGATGTGCCAGGTGATCAGCTTCGCGCCAAACGATGCCGCCAGTTGCTCGGCGAGCATGGTCTTGCCGGTGCCGGGCTCGCCTTTGATCAGTAGCGGGCGTTCGAGGGTAACTGCCGCATTGACCGCCAGTTTCAGATCATCGGTGGCGACGTAGTCGCGGGTGCCTTCGAACTTCATCAACCAATCCTCTGCAAGTGTCTGGGCCGGCCCAGGCAAGGCTATCTAAATGTGTACTGGACTATACGCCGCACCTGGGCAGCTGCAAACGCAGACCGGGTATTCAGTCTCTGAATGGTGCGTCGCGCCGCCTTTCATTCAGTGTCAGGCGCGGGCCTTTCATAGCGCGCACTGAACGCCTGGATGAAGCCATTGCGCAGGATCTGCAGAAACGCCTCGAAGCCATTGATGTTCTGCTGATGCACACTGCCGCTGAGCTCGACGCGGGTGGCGAACTGGTTTTCCGGCTGGTTTTTCAGCACGGTTTCGGTAGTGCCGACCACCGCTTCCCAGATCGAACGGAAAAAGCTTTTGTCTTTGTTCTCGACGTCTTGCTGCCAGTTGAATACTTCCACATTGCGCAGCAGCGGTTTGATGTAGCCCTTGAGTCGGCCTTTTTCGGCCTGAGCCTCGATCACCACGTCGCCGTTGCCGGCATTGAAGTCGAACTTGCCATAGGCACTGGCAAAGTCATTCATCTTGCGCAGTTCAATGCCAGTGGCGCGCAGGCGGAACTCGAAATCATCGAAGTCGCTGAACGGGTCAAAGGTCGCCTTGCTCTCCACCTTGGCATCGCCGAGCAGGCGCGCGGTGCCTTCGAAGCTGGCGTCGCGGCGGCCCTCGGCATCGCGCACATTGGTCAGGTTGCGGATGCTCGCCTGCAACTGCGTGGCCTTGAGCGTTACCGGCGGCTTGGAGTTGAAGTTGCGGAAGGTCAGCGTACCGTCATCGATGCGCACTTCGTTGAGGGTGATCGGCAGCAGTTTTTCCAGCTGCTGGCGCCAGTCGGTGCCTTGACCGGTCTGCGAGTTCTGCTTGTTGCCACCGTCGACGAAGTTAAGCTCCGGGCGCAGGAAGGTCACCTCGGCCACCACTGCGTGGTCGTACCACAGCGAATGCCAGCTCACCGAAAAGTCGACTTTCGGCGCATCGACAAACGGCACCGGTACCTTGCCAGTGGTCTTGACGATCTTAAGGCCGTTGATCTGGTAGGCGCCGCGCCACCACGCCAGGTCGACGTCGCTGACCTGGCCGCGGTAATCACCCATGTCGGCCAGTTTTTCGTTCAAGTAGTCCCGCATCAGGTAGGGCAGGGCCAGGTGCACGGCAAGCAGTATCACAAGCAGGCTGACCAGGGCGACCAGTGGCCGGCGATAGCGGGCTGTCATGAGGGCTCTCCAAAGCAGGTTGAGCGGTTGACCGCAGGCATCGCCGGGGAGTTCGACCGGGCTTTACGCTGCTGGCGGGCAGGCTTACCCTTGAGGCTTTCCCCGCTCGGTTAAGGACCCTGCCAATGAGCCGTATCTACGCAGACAACGCCCATTCCATCGGCAACACGCCGCTGGTGCAGATCAACCGCATCGCCCCGCGCGGGGTGACCATCCTGGCCAAGATCGAGGGGCGTAACCCCGGCTACTCGGTCAAATGCCGGATCGGCGCGAACATGGTCTGGGACGCCGAAGGCAGTGGCAAACTCAAACCGGGCATGACCTTGGTCGAGGCGACTTCGGGCAATACCGGTATCGGCCTGGCCTTCGTTGCCGCCGCCCGTGGCTACAAACTGCTACTGACCATGCCCGCTTCGATGAGCCTGGAGCGGCGCAAGGTGCTCAAGGCGCTGGGCGCCGAGCTGGTGCTGACCGAGCCTGCGCTGGGCATGAAAGGCGCCATCGACAAAGCCAACGAAATCGTTGCTTCGGACCCGCAGATGTATTTCCAGCCTGGCCAGTTCGACAACCCGGCCAACCCGGCTATCCATGAAAAAACCACCGGCCCGGAAATCTGGAACGACACCGACGGCGCGGTTGACGTGCTGGTTGCAGGCGTCGGCACGGGCGGCACCATCACCGGTATTTCCCGTTACATCAAGCACACCCAGGGCAAGCCGATCCTGTCAGTTGCGGTCGAGCCGGTGGCCTCGCCCCTGATCACCCAGGCGCTGGCCGGCCAGGAGCTCAAGCCCAGCCCGCACAAGATTCAGGGCATTGGCGCCGGGTTCATCCCGAAGAACCTTGATCTGTCGATTGTCGACCAGGTCGAGACGGTCAGCGATGACGAAGCCAAGGCCATGGCCCTGCGCCTGATGCAGGAGGAGGGCATTCTCTGCGGTATCTCCTGTGGTGCAGCGATGGCTGCGGCCGTGCGCCTGGCCGAAAAGCCAGAGATGACCGGCAAGACCATTGTGGTGATCCTGCCCGACTCGGGCGAGCGCTATCTGTCGAGCATGCTTTTCTCTGACCTGTTTACCGAGCAGGAAAACCAGCAGTAATATCAGGTGTCATGGCGGCCCTTGAGCAAACCGAGAGCCGCCTTGGATTCCCGGGGCAGGGCGTGTACCGCGCAATTGCCTGACCCCGCGCAATACCCCGCGAAAGCCTTTATTACAAAATCTTCAACATTGCTATCCGGCGCAACCTGTTTTTACTGCGGGCGGATGGGTTTATGATGTTCGGCTATCTGCAAGTGATGGCCTGATTTCCTACTCCAAGGAGTGTTGCATGAGCTTTTCCTTTGTCGCCAAGGCGGGTGTCCTGCTGGTGTTCTTCGGCAGCGTGCTGTACGTCCATTTGCGCGGCAAGGCGCGCTTGCCCGTGCTGCGCCAGTTCGTCAACCATTCGGCGCTGTTCGCCCCCTACAACAGCCTGATGTACCTGTTCTCCGGCGTGCCGTCCAAGCCATACCTGGATCGCCAGCGCTTCCCTGAGCTGGATGTGCTCAAGGACAACTGGCCGGTGATCCGTGAAGAGGCCATGCGCCTGTTCGACGAGGGCTACATCCGCGCCGCCGAAAAAGACAACGACGCAGGCTTTGGCTCATTCTTCAAGAAGGGCTGGAAGCGCTTCTACCTGAAGTGGTACGACAAACCGCTGCCGTCGGCCGAGGCGCTGTGCCCGAAGACCGTCGAGCTGGTCAGCAGCATCCCCAGCGTCAAGGGCGCGATGTTTGCCCTGCTGCCAGGTGGTAGCCACCTGAACCCACACCGCGACCCGTTCGCCGGTTCGTTGCGCTATCACCTCGGGCTGTCCACACCCAACTCCGACAACTGCCGCATCTACGTCGACGGCGAGCCGTATGCCTGGCGTGACGGGGAAGACGTGATGTTCGACGAGACCTTTGTGCACTGGGTCAAGAACGAGACCGACGTCACTCGGGTGATCCTGTTCTGTGACATCGAGCGGCCGCTGACCAGCCCGCTGATGACCCGCATCAACCGTAAGGTCAGTGCCTTCCTCGGCCGTGCTACTGCACCGCAGAACACCGATGACGAGCGCGTCGGCGGGATCAACCAGGCCTATGCCTGGAGCAAGCGCTTCAGCAACAAGCTCAGCACCCGGGTCAAACAGTTCAAGCGCGCCAACCCGAAGGCCTACCGCATTCTGCGGCCGATCCTGGCCGTACTGGTGGCTTACCTGCTGTATCGCTGGTTGTTCTGACTCAGCGAAACTCTGCGGGGATGGCGTGGCGCAACACGCCTTCCTCGAACTCCAGCGTTCCAGCTTCGCGCTGGGTCAGCAAGTAATAGAGCAAGGTGTCGAGCGACTGCGTCGGCGGCACCTGCACGGCCAGCATCTTCACCGCCTGCTCCACTTCGCTGGGGCAACCGAACTCGCTCAGCGCTGCGCGCACCGGCTCCAACGCCCCAGCTAACTTGACCAGCACGCGAAACACGCTGGCGCCGCCACTGTTGCTCAACGCCGCAAACCACACCTCGCCATCGGCTTCGCTGACGCTGATCAGGTCGCCGGGGGCGATGCCGTAGGCGTAGAACGGGATGCTGTCGATCAGGTAGCCAGCCTCTGTCTGCTGCGCCCACAGCCCTTCCACAGAAGCCGGAGGGTAGCCTTGCGCATCCTGCTCCAGGCGGAACAGGATCTTTTTGAACACCGGCGAGTGCTCCGTGCTCATGAGCGCGCCTGCGCCAGCGCGCGCGGTGCAGGCCTGAGTACCAGCCACAGCGCGACGCCGATCAGCAGCCCGCCGTACAGGTGGCCCATCGACAGCGACTCATCCAGCAACCAGGCGCCCCACAGCACGCCGAAGACCGGGATCAGGAAGGTCACGGTACTGGCCTTGACCGGGCCGATCTCGGCCAGCAGGCGGAAGTACAGGATGTAGGCAAAAGCCGTGCATAGCAGGCCCAGCCCGAGCAACGACAACCACACCTGCCAGCCGCCCCAACTGGCAGGTGGCTGGCTGAGGGCGCTCCAGGCGAACAGTGGGCTCAACAGCAAGGTTGCGCCGAGCATGCTGCCCAGGGCCGACAGGCGGCTGTCGAGGCCGCTGATCCAGCGCCGCGCGAGGTAGCCGGCAAAGCCGTAGCAGGTGGTCGCGGCCAGGCACGCCAGCGCGCCTTGCACCAGGGCCAGGTCCAGTGCCACCGGGCCGGCGCCACTGAGGATGCCGACGCCGAGCAGGCCAAGAAAAATCCCCGCCAGCTTGCTGACCGTCATTGGCTCGTGGAAGAACAATGCGCCGATCAGCACGCCCATCAGCGGCGTGGTGGCGTTGAAGATCGCCGAGTAACCCGCAGGCAGCACCTGCGCGGCCACCGAGTAGAACGTCGCCGGGATGCCCGAGTTGATCATGCCCAGCAGCAGGCAGGCGCCGAGCTTGCCGTTGAACTGCCATGGCACACGCGCCACGGCCAGGATCGCGATCAAGCCCAGGCACGCGATCGAGACCCGGAAAAACGCCGTCGGTACCGTACCGAGCTCCGGGGCGATGATGCGCATGAACAGGAAACTGGCCCCCCAGACAGCGGCAAGGGTCAGCAGGCGGGCGAGGGCGATGGGGCTCACGGGGTCTCCAGAATCAGGGCAGGGTGGGAGTGTACGTGAGTGCGCTGGACAGGTTCTTGTCCTTTCTTGCTGCGCTACTAAGCTGAGCGCTTGAACCCTGCAGAGGCATCGGTATGTCCCAGCACTGGCCCGCCAGCGAAATCGCCCGCAGGGTACTCGATGGCTTCGATAACTACCGCGAGCACTTCCGGCAGATAACCCTGGGTGCGCGCGAGCGATTCGAGCACGCTGACTGGCACGACAGCCAGCGGGCTGCAGCAGCGCGGATCAGCTTGTATGAGGAGAAGGTCGTCGAGGTCAACGGCTGGCTGCACAAGGGATTTGCCGAGGCGCTATTGCTCGATGTCGCACAATGGCCGTTGGTCAAAAGCGCCTACGTTGGGCTGATTGACCTGCGGCTGGACGATGAGCTAGCCGAGACCTGGTACAACTCGCTGTTTTGCAGCCTGTTCAGCCATGACCTGATCAGCGACAGCTGCATGTTTATCCACACCACCCGGCCGGCCCTGCGCGACCATCAGCGCGCTGCACAGACGCGCATTTATCAGGCCGACGGTAGCTTGAGCGGGTTGTTGCACCGGGTGTTTGCCGAGTACCCGTTCAGTGTCGACTATGCGGACTTGCCCAGCGACGTCAGCCGCCTTGAACAGCAACTGCGCCGCAGCTTGCCCGACTGGGTGTGCAAGGACCCGAGCCTGGCACTGGAGCTGTTTGCGCCAGTGCTGTACCGCAACAAAGGTGCGTATCTGGTAGGCCGTTTGTATACCCGGGATGAGCAGTGGCCACTGGTGATCCCACTGCTGCACCGCGAAGGTCATGGCCTCGAGGCGGACGCGGTGATCACCGACGAAGCCGAGGTGTCGATCATTTTCTCTTTCACCCGCTCCTATTTCATGGTCGATGTGCCGGCGCCGGCGGAGTTCGTCAGCTTTCTCAAACGTATTCTGCCCGGCAAACATGTGGCCGAGCTGTATACCTCGATTGGCTTCTACAAGCATGGCAAGTCGGAGTTCTATCGGGCGCTGATCAATCATCTGGCCAGCAGCGACGACCGCTTCGTCATGGCGCCGGGTGTGCGCGGCATGGTCATGAGCGTGTTTACCCTGCCGGGCTTCAGTACGGTGTTCAAGATCATCAAGGACCGTTTCGCACCGTCAAAAACAGTCGACCGCGCTACCGTGATCGACAAATACCGCCTGGTAAAAAGCGTCGATCGGGTCGGGCGCATGGCCGACACCCAGGAGTTCGCCGACTTTCGCTTCCCGCGGGAAAAGTTCGAGGCCGCGTGCCTTGCCGAGTTGCTGGAAGTGGCCCCGTCCACCGTGGTGCTGGAGGGCGACACGGTGCTGATCCGCCACTGCTGGACCGAACGGCGGATGACACCGCTGAATCTGTATCTGGAACAGGCCAGCGACGCCCAGGTGCTGGAGGCGTTGGAAGATTACGGCCTGGCGATCAAGCAGCTGGCGGCGGCCAATATCTTCCCCGGTGACATGCTGCTGAAGAACTTCGGCGTAACCCGCCATGGGCGGGTGGTGTTTTACGATTACGACGAAATCTGCTTTCTCGATGAGGTCAACTTTCGCCATATCCCGCCGCCGCGCTATCCCGAAGACGAGATGTCAGGCGAGCCGTGGTATTCGATCGGCATCCATGATGTGTTCCCGGAAGAATTCCCACCGTTTCTGTTCGCCGATATCGGCCAGCGCCGCCTGTTCAGCAAGCTGCACGGGGAGCTATACGACGCCGATTACTGGAAAGGGCTGCAGGCGGCCATTGCCGGCGGCAAGGTCATCGATGTGTTCCCTTATCGACGTCAGCCGCGCGAATGACGGTCAGCCCTTGAGGCATTTCAATTCACTGAAGCTGGTGCGCACCTTGCTCAGGCGCTCTTGCAGAAACTGACGCTGAGCGGGTGTGCTGTCCTTGATCAGGTCGACCAGCAGGCCGCGCGCCTGGAGTTCGGTGTTGTTGAACGCCTTGCGATAGTCCTGCGTCCACAGGCTTTCTTTGTGCTGCAGCAGCTGTGCGACGCGCGGTTCGAAGCTGGGCGTGGCGCGTTGCTGCATGGCCAGCAGCAACTGTTGCTGCCAGTGCGCGCGGTTGGCGATCCACTGGCGGTTCTGGTCGCCCAAGGCTTGCGACCAGTTCTGCACGCGCAGGCGCTGGGCGGCGTTGAGCTCGCCGAGCCAGGGCTTGATGCGTTTCTCCATACGTTCGGCGCGTTTGCTGATTTGCTTGGCCAGCGGCGTGTCGACGTAGGTGCGCTGGCGCTCGCGGATGTCATCCGCGAATGCCTGGCGCATCTCTTCGACCTGCTGATCATCCATGCCGCGCAGCAGCTCGACGGCGGACGGGGTGATTGCTTCGGTGACCCGGGCAATCGCCTCGCGGGCCTCTGCTGTGCGCTGCTGCAAGGCCTGATCGGTGACTTGATCCTCGGCAACCATCGCACGCATGCGGTCGAGCCAGTCGAGGTAGCCGGGCAGCTGTGTGGTGCAGTGCCACGCCAGATGCGCCTGCAAGCGCTGGTCGAGCCAGTTTTTCTGCTCGCGGTTCATGTCCAGATAATCGCCCAGCGACCACGGCACCAGCGTGTCGAGGTTGCGATAGGCAAGGTCGATGCGGCTGCAGCCGAGCAGGGTGGCGGCGCAGAGCAGGGCGACAAGGCTAAAGCGCAGGGCGTTGGTCAGGCAGACAGGCATGAGCGAATCCTTGCAAGAGCGTGCCAGCAATAGACGCAGCGGCGGGTTTGCAGTTCAGTCGAACCAGCGGTCGGGCGAGGCGGCGGGTTCAGGTGTAGAATAGCCGCCTTGTCTTGAGGAACATCGGAAATGGCTCTACTTGGGCGTTACAACAGTTTGCAAATCGTCAAGCACGTCGAATTCGGCCTGTACCTGGATGGCGGCGCCGACGGCGAAATCCTCCTGCCGCGGCGTTACATCCCCAAGGATACGCCCACCGAGCTCGATGACTGGCTCAACGTGTTCATCTACCTGGACAGCGAAGACCAGCTGATCGCCACCACCGAGAAGCCCAAGGTGCAGGTCGGCGAGTTCGCCAGCCTGAAGGTAAAAGATATCAATGGAGCTGGTATCTTCCTCGACTGGGGCCTGAGCAAAGACTTGCTGATGCCCTACTCGGAAGAGAAGCGCTCGCTGAAGATCGGCGATTACTGTGTTGTCCACGTCTACCTGGACAAACGCACCCGCCGCATCACCGCCACCGCGCGGCTGGACCGCTACCTCGACCTGACCCCGGCCGCGTACACCGCAGGCCAGCCGGTTGAGCTGCTGGTGGCCGATGAAACCGATCTCGGCTTCAAGGCGATCATCAACAACCGCCATTGGGGATTGATTCACAAGAACGAGATATTCAAGTTCCTGCGTTCGGGCATGCACGAGAAGGGCTTTATCAAGGAAGTGCGCCAGGACGGCAAGATCGCCCTGAGCCTGCAGCCGGTTGGTCAGGCCCTGGCCGATAGCCTGCAAGAGCAGATCATGGCCAAGCTGGAAGCTGCTGGCGGCACTCTGGCAGTGTGTGACAAGAGTGATCCGCAGGTGATCAGCGGCCTGTTCAACGTCAGCAAGGGCAACTTCAAGAAAGCCATTGGCGCGTTGTTCAAGGCCGGCCGTATCGTCATCCTTGACGATCGTATCGAGCGGGTCTGATCAGTCCTGGACGAAGGTGCGGAAGTCCAGCTGCTCGCCGCCCGGCCGGGTGTCGCGCAGCAGCGAATCGCGGTCAGCGCTGAGGGCCAGACTGATGGTCGAGCGGCGCTTGCCGGCGTTGCGCACTTCCAGTTGCTCCTGGTGCGCACGCAGGTAGTTGATCGGCACTTTCAAGTGCTGCAGCTCGTCTGACTCCGGGCTGTGCAGCAGCAGGTTGACCCAGTCAGGCTGGCCTTTGACCAGCAGCCGCATCGGGATGTCGAACCACCACAGGTTGCGCTTGAGGTCGAGGATGGCGAACAGGCAGTTGTCGCTGGTCAGCACCGGCCGGGCCAGCGCTTGGTTGCGCCGGGCGATGGCGGCGGGTTTGTCGAGTTTCATGCAGGTTCCTGCGGGTTGACGCTTGAGATGACCTGACATTGTGCGGGGTGGCGCGCGGGCGAGCAAGGCTTGCACACGCTGATGTCGCTTTACCCGGCTGCCTGCAATGGGCGGCTGTTTGCCGATGTTTCAGCGCCTGATGGTTTTGCGCGCAAGGCAATGATCGAGAAAAAAATGAAACTCTCGGCAAAGGCCACCGGTCGATTCGTATGTCGACGCGGTTATCTCGCGTCTTTGCCTAAAAGGAACTTCCCCATGAGTGGCACTAAAGACAAAGCGAAAGGCTTGGCCAACGAAGCGGTAGGTAACATCAAGCAAGGTGTCGGCAAGGTCACCGACAATGACAAGCTGCGTGCAGAAGGCAAGGCGCAGGAAGTCAAAGGCGAAGCACAGCAGAAAGTCGGCGATGTCAAAGACGCCGTTAAAAAGCCATAAGCGCTCATTCTTAGGAAAACGGCTACCCAAGGGTCGATGCCGGTTAAGTTAAGGTTTGAATGCTGATATTGGGGCTGCTCTGCAGCCCTTCGCGGGCAAGCCCGCTCCCACAGGATCGCGCACAGTCTGACTCCAGCACTGTACCTGTGGGAGCGGGCTTGCCCGCGAAGGGCCGTAGAGCGGCCCCAATTGCCTTTGATGAGCAATGAACAGCAACGCGCCTGGCGTGGTCTATTAGACTTGCATGCATACCATAAGGCCTGTCGCATCGTCGGCCGGCAGCCAAGATGATCGAGCGGCGAAAGGAGACGCTATGATTTTTAACGCCTTGCAGGGCCTCCCCCTGCACCGTGTGCTGGTGCGCACCGTCAGTGAGTTTCTCGATGACGAGATGTCCACCTACGCGTCGGCTCTGGCCTACCAGATGCTGTTTTCGCTGTTCCCGTTCCTGCTGTTCCTGATTGCCCTGATCGGTTTCCTGCACCTGCCTGACTTCTTCTCCTGGCTGCGCTTGCAGTCCGAGCTGGTGCTGCCACCGCAGGCACTGGAACAGGTCAATCCGGTGATCGACCAATTGCAGCAGTCCAAGGGTGGACTGCTCTCGGTGGGTATCGTGATTGCCCTGTGGACCGCCTCGGCCGGTGTGCGCTTGATGATGAGTGCGATGAACGCCGCTTACGACGTTCCGGAAGGGCGCCCGGTGTGGAAGCGCATCCCGCTGTCGATCTTCTACACCATCGGCATCGCCGGCATGCTCCTGGCAGCGGCGGCGTTGATGGTATTGGGCCCACAGGTAATGGAGTGGATTGCGGCGCAGGTGGGCATGCAGGAGTTCATCGTTACTCTGTGGACGATCGTGCGCTGGCCGGCAATCGTCGTGCTGATGATGGTCGCGGTGGCGTTGATCTACTACGTCATGCCGGACGTGAAACAGAAATTCAAGTTCATTACCCCAGGCTCGGTGCTGGCGGTGGTGGTGTGGATCATCGCCTCGCTGGGCTTTGGTTATTACGTCAAGACCTTCGCCGACTACAACGCCATGTACGGCAGCATCGGGGCAATTATCGTGCTGCTGCTGTACTTCTATATTTCAGCCGCCGTACTCTTGCTTGGCGCCGAGATGAACGCGGTGATCGAGCACATGTCCGCCGAGGGTAAAGACCCAGGCGAGAAGGACTTTGACGGCCACAAGCCGAAGGAGACCGTGTCTGTGCTGGGTCATGAGCGTCCGGTGGCGACTGAACCCCCGAGCCCAGAGCCGAACCGCTGATGATCCGTGACATCCTGAAAATGGGCGATGAGCGCCTGCTGCGCATCGCCCCGCCTGTTCCCGAACACCTGCTTGGCAGCGCCGAACTACAGCAGTTGATCACCGATATGTTCGAGACCATGCACCACGTCGGTGGCGTTGGCCTGGCCGCGCCGCAGATCGGTGTCGACCTGCAACTGGTGATCTTCGGCTTCGAGCACAGCGAGCGCTACCCGGACGCCGAGGCAGTGCCGCAGACCATTCTGCTCAACCCGGTCATTACACCGCTATCGAGTGAGACCGAGGAGGGCTGGGAGGGCTGTCTGTCGGTGCCGGGCTTGCGCGGTGTGGTGCCGCGGTTCACGCGCATCAGCTACAGCGGCATCGACCCTGAGGGCAACTTGATCGAGCGCGTCGCTGAAGGCTTCCATGCGCGGGTCGTGCAGCATGAGTGTGATCATCTGATCGGTCGCCTGTATCCATCGCGGATCCAGGACTTCTCCCGGTTTGGCTACACCGAGGTGTTGTTCCCTGGGCTGGACATCGGCGACGACTGATCACGGCCGAGCGCGACCAGGTTTTTGCTGCGCTGATAGCGCGCCAGACGCATGCTCAGCGCCTCGGGCAGATCATGCGCGGGGCCAAAGCCCAATCGCTGATAGAACGGCAGTAGCTCCGGGTGGCAGAACAGCCACACGGGGCCCGATGCAGTTGCCAGCGAGGCCTCGATCAACTGCCCAGCGATGCTACGCCCACGCCACTGTGGGTCGACCAGCAGCCCGGTCAGCCATTGACCGTGGCCGACCGGGCTCAAGCTCATCCCCGCAACGATTGCGCCCGCACGCGCTACCCACAGCGCGCCGCCGGCTGCCGAGCGCATGCGCGAGCCTTGCTGGCGATAGAAGTGATCAAGCAGGCGTTGCTCCAGTCCGCAGAGGGGCGCGTAGGTCAGGGCAGTCATCGTGTGTTCCAGTTCAGCGGTAGCGGGCGCCCGGGGGGGCAGACTGTTGCACATTGCGCAAGGCTGTATGTCCTACCGTGGGGTTCAAGTATTGCGTAACAGGCGTAAAATTGTCTCATCCCCTCAGCAGTACGACAAAGCGGGACCGGTACTTCGTGCCATCGGTGCACTCGATGACAACTTCTCCGCGCCAATGACGGCGGACTGAAGTCAATCGCTCAGCTTGATCGCCTCAAAGGCCAACTCTCATGAAAGCTCTACTGATTCTTGCACTCTTCGGTGTGTCCTCGTTCGCCTTCGCAAAAGAGGCTCAACCGGTGTCCAGCCCACCTGTGGCGGTGCAGTATGAATACGGCACCAACCTCGACATCAAACGTGTGATCAGCCTGTCGACCCTGCCCAATGTCTGCGATGTGGTGCCTGCCACCATGACTTACGAGGACCATCAGGGCCAGGTCCATACTCTGCAGTACCGGGCGATGGGTGAGGGTTGCAGCCAGGGCTGATCAGGCCTCGGCCAGTGCCTGACGGACGGCCTCCAGGCCTTGTTTGAGCTGTGCTCGGCTGGTGGCTGCCGACAGGCTGATCCGCACGGCCTTGACCTCATCCACACCAATCGCGAAAACGTTGCCGGGAACGACCTCGACCCCGCGCCTGCGGCAATCAGCGGCCAGCGCCTCGGCGCCGGCCGGTGCCGCTACCCATACGTGCGGTGAGGCCTGCCGGTCGTCGAGCAACGCCGCGCCCAATACACTGCGGGCCAGTCGCCAGCGCTCGGCGGTCTCCTGGCGGTTCCAGGCCAGGCGGCGGGCGGCAGTACCGTCGGCGATCCACTGGCAGGCGATATGCAGATCCAGCGGCGAGACCGACCAGTGACTCGCCTGGCTGTGCGGCTCGATCTGCGCGAGCAGGGACGGCTGGGCCACGATCCAACCCACGCGCAAGCCGGCGGCAACCGTTTTCGACAGGCTGCTTACCAGAATCCCGCGCCCCTCAAGCAAGGGGTACAGCGGTGGCTGCTCGCTCAGTGCGCCGTACACATCATCTTCGATCACCAACAGCTGATGGCGTTTGACCACCTCGGCGATGGCCTGGCGGCGTGCCGCGTCCATGCAGGTTGAGGTCGGGTTGTGCAGGGTCGGGGTGATCACCAGCACGCGGGCGCCGCTGGCACGCGTGACGCGGTCCAGCTCATCCGGACGCAGGCCGTGCTCATCCAGCGCCACGCCGTGCACTGGCAAACGCAATTGCCGGCACGCCGCCTTGATCCCAGGCGCCGTCAGCGCCTCGACCATCACCGCTTCACCGTCCTCGCACACTGACTGCAACACGCAGTTCAGCGCGTATTGCGCGCCGGCACACAGCAGCAGCTCGTCGGTCGCGAGAGTCAAACCGCGTTCGGCCAGCCAGCGTGCCCCGTGTACGCGCCCCGCCAGCAGTTGCTCAGGCCCCAGGTAATGCTCGAGCAAGCCAGACTGCTCGAGTTCTAGCAGCCTGTGCAGGCTGGCCTGCAGATCTCGGTTGTCGGGTTCGACCACTGGCACGTTGGTCGACAGGTCGATCACCGCTTGTTCTGCATCGTGGCGCTTGAGGCGGAACAGGGTGGCCTCCTTGCTGCCCGCCAGCACATAGGTACCACGCCCCACCGCGCCAGCGACCAGATGACGGGCAGCGGCTTCGCGGTAGGCTTGCTGGGTGGTGCTTGGGTTGAGCCCGAGCGCCCAGGCCAGGCGCCGCTGCGGCGGCAGGCGCTGGCCAACCTTGAGCTCACCGCGCTCGATGGCGTCGGCAATGGCATCGACCAGCGCCAGATAACGCGGCTGATCGCTGGCAGTCAGCGTCGGGATCCACATGAAATTGCCACCCATGCAATATATCGATTTACCCATACAATGCCCCGCGCCTAGGATCAGGGCAACTCACACGATGAAGGAAGATCGTCATGTTCGACCTGGCCGCACTGCGCGAAGCTGCTGATTTCGTCCACCAACACCTGCCCGCAACGCCGCAGCATGTCTGGCCGCTGCTGGCCGAGCGGGCCGGCTGCGAAGTGTGGGTCAAACACGAAAATCACGCTCCGACCGGCGCGTTCAAGGTGCGCGGTGGCCTGGTCTACGTGCGTTCGTTGTTGGCGCACGGGCAGCCGCCGAAAGGGCTGGTCACGGCCACACGCGGCAACCACGGCCAGAGCATGGCGTTGGCCGCGCGCCAGGCGGGTATCCCGCTGGTGATCGTCGTGCCGCAAGGCAACTCGCGGGAGAAAAACGCCGCCATGCGGGCCTTGGGCGCCGAGCTGATCGAGCATGGTGCCGACTTCGATCTGGCCCGCGAAGAAGCCGCGCGGTTGGCCAACGAGCTGGGCTACCAGATGGTGCCGTCGTTCCACCCGGAGCTGGTGCGCGGCGTGGCGACCTATGCCTTGGAGCTGTTCGATGCGGTCGCCGCGCTGGACTGCGTGTACGTGCCGATCGGCATGGGCTCGGGCATCTGCGGGTTGATTCAGGCGCGCAACCTGCTTGGGCTCAAGACCGAAATCGTCGGCGTGGTCTCGACTGCCGCCGACGCCTACGCGCAGAGCTTTGAGCAGGGCCGCATCGTCACCACCGCCACGGCCAACACCTTTGCCGATGGCATGGCCTGTCGGATGCCGCACCCGGATGCCTTTGCCCTGATCCATCAGCATGCCGCGCGGATCGTGCGGGTGACCGATGACGAGATCGCCGAGGCCATGCGCATTTACCACGAAACCACTCACAACACTGCTGAGGGAGCTGGCGCTGCAGGTTTGGCTGCGCTGTTGCAGGAACGTGAGCGGCAGAAGGGCAAGCGCGTTGCGGTGGTGCTCAGTGGCGCGAATATTGATCGTCAACGTTATGCGCAGGTCTTGAGCGGCTGAATACCCAGACGGCGCTGGCGTACTCTTGAACGGGTAAGTGAAGATCGGCGCAACCGGGAAGCAGGCAATTTCTTCCAATACCGGCGCCGTTGGCCTGTGGCTTAATCAGCGCCTCCTGATCTGTCGCGTAGCTATTACCCATGCCTTTTTCCAACGGATTTCTGCTGAGCCTGTCGCTGTGTCTGGACATCGGCATCGCCAATATCGCCATGATCACCCTGGCCATGCAGCGTGGCTTTCTTCAGGGATTCTGGTTGGGCCTGGGCACCTGCGTAGGTGACCTGATCTACGCCATCGCAGCATTGGCCGGGATGACCGTGCTGCTGCAGTTCGAGAGTGTGCGCTGGGTGCTGTGGCTTGGTGGTTCGGCGTTGTTGATCTGGTTTGCGCTGAAGATGCTGCTGGCCGCCTGGCGCGGCGGGCATCTGGATGCGCGCGCCGAGGTGGTGCTCGAGTCGGGTTGGCGCGAGTTTGCGCGAGGGGTGTTTCTGGCGATGTCGTCGCCGAGCGCGATCCTCTGGTTCGCTGCGGTCGGCGGTGTGCTGATCTCCCGCTCAGGCGCTGGCAGCTTGCTCGACGCGGTTGTGTTTCTCGGCGGTTTCTTCGCGGCCGGTCTGCTCTGGTGCGTGAGCTTGTGCGGTATTGCCAGCCACGGCGGGCGCTTGCTCGGTGACCGCTTGCTGACCTGGTCTTACCTGCTGTCGGCAGCGATTTTCTGCTACTTCGCGGTGTATGTGATCGTTTCAGGCTACCGCGAATTCATTCTTGCCGCCGCGTAATGTTGCGGCGTCACGCCATGTACCCGGCGAAACGCTGTGATGAAGTGGCTCTGGTCGTAGAAACCCAGGTCCAGCGCCACGTCCTGTGCGTGTTGGCCAAGACGTAACCGGCGCCGCGCTTCGATCAGGCGCAGTTGCATGTGGTACTGCAACGGGCCCAGGCCGGTGGCCTTTTTGAAGCAGCGTACGAAGTGATATTTGCTCAAGCCGGCGACCTGCGCCAGCTGCTCGAGAGGCAGCCGTTGCTGCAGATGCTCACGCATGAATGCCTGGCTGGTAGCGACGGCCGCTGACTGCTCATGGGCGGCGCTGGCGGGTTGCTCCAGCAATTGCGCGAGCAACAACAGCTCGGCCTGTTCGCGTTGCTCGTCACTGGCCCGGGCCAGCTCCAGCAACGCAGCAAACAGCTGCGGCCGCTGCAGCACGCCTTGCTGCAAACGTGGCGCAGTAGCGGTCGAGCGCAGATTGTCGGCGCTGATCAGTTGCGTGATCGCCGCTGGCGCCAGGTGCAGGCTGATGTATTCCACACCTGTCGTGGCAAATTCCGAACCCTGCACGGCCAGCGGGTTGTACAAGGTGATCTGGCCTGGCGCCACCTCCAGCTCGCGGCCATCGAGCCAAATCCGCTCCTGGCCACTGAGATTGGCGCCGATCACGTACTCGTCATGGGTATGCCGCGGGAAGCTGGCACCGCCTTGCGCGCGCACCCAGCTCAGCTCGAAATGCGGGCTTGCAGGCAGGGTTTCGCTGGTCAAAGGCATGGCAATACCCGTAGGCGGCAGCAGGAGTGCAGTGGCCAATGGTACCCGTCGACCAGGCTCAAAAAAATATTTTTCAGTGCCTGTCGATTTCGCCTCTCGCAATTCGACTAGTCATGAAGGCGCTGGATGATCCTGCGCTGCCCTGGTCGAGAGCCCAATAATGACTACTTCAACCGAATCGCTACTGCGTCAGCAGATCGACAGCTGGATGCAGGCCGTGCGCGAGCGTGACATCGATGCAATCGTTGCTCCCTACGCCGAAGACGTCGTCGCCTTTGACGCCATTCAGGCCCTGCACTTCAAGGGCAAGGCCGCCTACCGTGCGCACTGGGAAATGTGCATGGGCATGTGCTCGGGCGAGATGGTGTTCGAGATCCATCAACTGACCCTGCATGTCGACGACAACCTCGCCCTGGCCCACTGGCTCAATCGCTGCGGGCCGGCAGATGACGACAGCCAATGCGGCTTCATGCGCGTTACGGTCGGCTATCGTCGCAGTGGCGCGCAGTGGCAGGTCATCCACGAGCACTGGTCGGCGCCGTTCGACATGCAAACCCAGAAGGCGCTGTTCAACCTGCAACCTTGAGCTGAGCACGCCTGCTGTTATCGCCAAACGCACTGTCCACTGACGTTGGAGGCAATCATGAAATACCTGTGCCTGGTCTATTGTGACGAGGGGCTGCTGCACAGCTTGCCCGACAGCCCCGCCGATGCCGAATGCCAGGCTTATGCGCAGGCACTGGAGGGCAGCGGCCGCGTGCTCGCCGCGCAGGCGCTGCAGTCTGTCCAGGCCGCGACCACGGTGCGCGTGCGCAATGGCCAGATGAGCCTGACCGACGGGCCATTCGCTGACACCAAGGAACAGCTCGCCGGTTTCTATCTGGTCGAAGCGCGCGACCTCAATGAAGCATTGAGCATCGCCAAAGGCATCCCCGCCGCCCGAGTCGGCAGCGTCGAGGTCCGCCCGGTGCGCGAACTACAACCCTGAACGTGGAGCACAACAACAATGACGCACGCACACGCAGGCTCTGCAGTGGCCGAACATGAACTGTCCATCACGCGCCTGATCGACGCCCCACCGGCGAAGGTATTCCGCGCTTGGAGCGAACCGCAATGGCTGATGAAGTGGTGGGGCCCGCACGGCATGACCACCCCGGAATGCGAAATGCAGCTGTGGGTTGGCGGCTTGTTCCGGACCTTGATGCGCACCGCGGACGGCACCGAATACGATAACCAGGGTGTCTTCCTGGAAATCGTGGCGCCACGTCGGCTGGTCTTCACCGATGCGTTTCGGCCGGGCTGGATCCCCGCCGCCAAGGCCTTCATGACCGCAGTGGTGACCTTCGATGATGAACACGGCAAGACCCGCTATACCGCCCGCGCGCTGCACTGGAATGCCGAGGATTGCCGCGCCCACGAAGAAATGGGCTTTCACCAGGGGTGGGGACAAAGCCTGGACCGCCTGGTGGAGGTAGTCACTCAGCAGATGCCTGACTGATGCTCGGCGAACAGCTGCGTGAGGTGGTAGATGAGCTCTACCGACGAGACTCGCGGCGCATTCTGGCCACCTTGATTCGCCTGCTGGGTGATTTCGACCTGGCCGAGGAGGCCATGCACGAGGCGTTTTTCATCGCGGTCGAGCGCTGGCAGCGTGATGGCATCCCCAGCAATCCACGGGCCTGGCTGGTGTCGACCGGGCGCTTCAAGGCCATCGATCTGTTGCGCAGACATGCCCGTACCGATCATGCCCAGGCGGATCTGATCATGCTTGTGCCCAGCGATGACGACCCCGCTGATGAAGCGTTACTCGGCGATGACCGCTTGCGCCTGATCTTCACCTGCTGCCACCCCGCGCTGGCTGCGGATGTCCAGGTGCCGCTGACCCTGCGTGAAGTCTGTGGCCTCAGCACCGAGCAGATTGCCAGTGCCTTTGTCCAGCGTCCGGCAACCATTGCCCAGCGCATCGTCCGCGCCAAGGCGAAGATCCGCGATGCCGGTATCGCCTATCAGGTCCCCGAGCAGGCCGAGCTGCCAGAGCGTCTGGACAGTGTCCTGCGGGTGATTTACCTGGTCTTCAACGAAGGCTATTCAGCCAGCTCGGGTGAAGCGGTGGTGCGCCGTGAGCTGTGTGATGAGGCGATTCGGCTTGGTCGACTGCTGCTGCAACTGCTGCCAGCCCCGCAGGTAATGGGCCTGTTGGCGCTGATGCTGCTGCAAGCTTCCCGGCAAGCAGCGCGCAGTGACCTTGACGGTAACCTGGTGCTGCTCGATCAACAGGATCGCAGCCTGTGGGATCACCAGCAGATCGCCGAAGGCTGCCAGTTGGCCGAACAGGCGCTGCGCGCTGGCCCGGCCGGTATCTACAGCCTGCAAGCGGCAATCGCGGCCCTGCATGCAGAAGCGCTACGCCCGGCAGATACCGACTGGGCGCAGATCATTGGTTTGTACGATGTATTGCAGCGCCACTGGCCATCACCGGTGATCGAACTCAATCGCGCCGCAGCCCTGGCCAGACGCGATGGCCCGCAGGCGGGCTTGGTGCTGATCGAAGCGCTGTTGCAGCGCGGCGAACTGCTCGACTATCACCTGGCGCACGCCGCCTGCGCAGAACTGCACGGCCAACTGGGCCAGACCGAGCCGGCTCGCGCAGCGTGGCAGCGAGCCCTGATACTGACTCAACAAGGGCCGGAGCGGCGCTACATCGAGCAGCGCCTGCGCGACTTGCAGGGCCGCTAGAAGTCAGGCTTCGGCAACGCTCGGCTCGAAGGTCGGCGGCGTCACCAGCTGCACGGTCTGCTGCTTGCGCGGCGCGAGAATCTCGGCTTCGCCGGCAATCACCAGCTCACCGTTCTGGTTGTAGACGTTGGTGGCGATACGCACCTTGAACTTGGGCAGCTTTTCGAGGATCTCCAGGCGCACGGTCAGTGTGTCGCCGATTTTTACCGGCTTCTGGAAACTCATCTGCTGGCCCAGATACACCGTGCCTGGCCCGGGCAGGTTGCAGGCCACTGCCGCGCTGATCAGGGCGCCGGTGAACATGCCGTGGGCAATCCGCTCGCGGAAGATGGTCTTGGCAGCGTACTCGGCATCGAGGTGGACGGGGTTGTGGTCACCGGACATGGCGGCGAAGAGCTGGATGTCGCGCTCTTCAACGCGCTTTACGAACTCTTCATTTTTCTGACCCACTTCGAGGGCTTCGTAGGGGGTGTTGGTGACCTGGGTCATCAGGGCTTCCTTATTGGCGGACGGGGCCTGGCTATCATTCACTGCGAGCGGGGCGGCCAAGGGCCAGCGTCTGCTCGAGCCAGCCGAGAATGTCGGCGGTAACCTCGTCGCGATTGGTTTCATTGAGCAGTTCGTGGCGCGCCTGCGGGTACAGGCGCAACTGCACATGCCGGTTGCCGGTCGCGCTCAAAGCGACGGCCAGATCACTGAGACGCTTGCCGGCACTCACCGGATCACATTCACCGCCAATTATCAGTATCGGCAGGTTCGGATCGACCTGGGCAAGGTTGCTCGGCCGGCTGACTTGCGCCAGGCCTCGGAGCAGATCGAGCCACAACTGATTGCTGCAGCGAAACCCGCACAGCGGGTCGGCGATGTACTTGTCTACTTCGGCTTCGTCGCGGCTTAGCCAGTCGAATGGCGTCCGGGTAGGCTTGAAGGCATTGTTGAAGCTGCCGAACGAAAGCTTGTCGATCAGCGCACTGCTGGCCTCGGCGCCCTGGCGCCAGGCTTCGGCGCGGGCGATCAGGGCCGCGGCGCGATACAGCCTGGGCGGCTGCAGGTTGGAGCCGCTGAGAATAGCTCCGTGCACGCTGGCGCTGTGGTGCAGCAGGTAAGCCTGGACGATGTAGCTGCCCATGCTGTGGCCGAACAAAAACAGTGGCGTGCCAGGAAATCGCTCGCCGATGTGCTGGCTGAGCAGGCCGAGATCATTGACCACGGCATTCCAGCCATCCTTGCGGGCGAACAGGCCCAGACGACCGTTCTCGGCGGTCTGGCCATGGCCACGCTGATCAGGCGCGAGCAGGGCAAAGCCGGCGGCGCTCAGTGCCTGGCCCAAGCGCTGATAGCGCCCGCCATGCTCGGCCATGCCATGCGCCAGCAGCACCACGGCCTTGACCGGTGTGGCCGGCAGCCATTGGTGCAGGTACAGGTTGCTGTGCTCACTGGCGGCAACCCAGAGCGCATCGTAAGCCATGACCGCGTCCTTTTCTGTGCATGTTCCCCGACAGTGTACGCACTACCACTGAAATTGCAGGGCGGGCACAAATAAGATTCACAATGTTAATGGCGGCCCTTGGCGTGTTTGCCACCTCCCACTTACCTGCTAACGTCGGCTCAACGCCTGTCGCCCCGTGCAGCAGGTCAAGGACGCTCCAGGCCAAGAGGAACAATAATAAATGCATGCCGACTTCTGGAATGACAAACGCCCGGCGGGCGTGCCTTCCTCCATCGATATCAATGCCTACCGCAGCGTGGTCGATGTGTTCGAGCGCTCCTGCAAGCGCTTCGCCGACCGCCCGGCCTTCAGCAACCTCGGCGTGACCTTGAGTTATGGCGAGCTCGAACGCCACTCGGCGGCCTTCGCCGCCTGGCTGCAGGCCAATACCGACCTGGCCCCCGGCGATCGTATTGCCGTGCAGATGCCCAACGTGCTGCAGTACCCGATTGCGGTGTTCGGTGCGCTGCGGGCCGGGCTGATCGTGGTCAACACCAACCCGCTGTACACCGAGCGGGAAATGCGCCACCAGTTCAAGGATTCCGGCGCGCGTGCGCTGGTGTACCTGAATATGTTTGGCAGAAGGGTGCAGGAGGTGCTGCCCGATACCGGCCTTGAGTACCTGATCGAAGCGAAGATGGGGGATCTGCTGCCTACCGCCAAAGGCTGGCTGGTCAATACCTTGGTCGACAAGGTCAAGAAGATGGTCCCGGCCTTCGATCTGCCGCAGGCAAAGTCGTTCAAGCAGGTGCTGCGCGAGGGCAGGGTGTTGAGCCACACACCGGTGCCGCGCAGCCTCGACGATGTCGCCGTGCTGCAGTACACCGGCGGCACCACCGGCTTGGCCAAGGGCGCCATGCTGACCCATGCCAATCTGGTCGCCAACATGCTGCAGGTACTGGCGTGCTTCTCCCAGCACGGCGCCGACGGCCAGAAGATGATCAAGGAAGGCCAGGAGGTGATGATCGCGCCGCTGCCGCTGTACCACATCTATGCTTTTACGGCGAACTGCATGTGCATGATGGTCACCGGCAACCACAACGTGCTGATTACCAACCCACGTGATATCCCAGGGTTTATCAAGGAACTGGGCAAGTGGCGTTTCTCGGGCTTGATTGGCCTGAATACGCTGTTTGTCGCGCTGATGGACCACCCCGGTTTCAAGTCGCTGGATTTCTCGGCGTTGAAGGTCACCAACTCCGGTGGTACCGCGTTGGTCAAGGCCACCGCGGAGCGTTGGGAGAGCCTGACCAAGTGCCGCATCGTCGAAGGCTACGGCCTGACCGAAACCTCGCCTGTGGCCAGTACCAACCCTTATGGGCAGCTGGCGCGGCTGGGCACAGTAGGCATCCCGGTAGTGGCCACGGCGTTCAAGGTCATCGATGACGATGGCAACGAGTTGCCCTTGGGCGAGCGCGGCGAGCTGTGTATCCAGGGCCCGCAAGTGATGAAAGGCTACTGGCAGCAGCCCGAGGCAACGGCGCAGGCGCTCGACAGTGCAGGCTGGTTCAAGACGGGTGACATCGCCGTCATCGATCCTGATGGCTACACGCGGATTGTCGACCGCAAGAAAGACATGATCATCGTCTCGGGCTTCAACGTGTACCCGAACGAGATCGAGGATGTGGTGATGGCCCACCCGCAGGTCGCCAACTGCGCCGCAATCGGGGTGCCGGACGAGCGTTCCGGCGAGGCGGTGAAGCTGTTTGTGGTGGCCCGTGAAGGGGGCGTCAGCGTTGAAGAGCTGAAGGCCTACTGCAAGGCCAACTTCACCGGTTACAAAGTGCCCAAGCACATCGTCCTGCGCGATTCGCTGCCAATGACGCCGGTCGGCAAGATCCTGCGGCGCGAGCTGCGCGACATCGCCTGACCGGTCTGGCCTAGGCACTGCAGAGGCAAGCAGCGGCGACGCGCTTGCCTCTCTTTATATGCATAGCCAGTAGATCAACCCACAGCAGCCGGTTTGCGACATTTTGGCTAATTACTCTAAATATGACTTATATAATTCATTGAGTCATATTTGTGACCGTTTGGCCTGTTTTGGCCTCTAGGCGACCCTTGGCAAAGCTGATACTCTCGGCCCGCTTTCAGAGGATACGGTTTGCAATGAACCGGCGCCTTCTATCAATAATAAACGCATAAACGCGTATAAAGAATTCGCTGTTGCTCAAGGAGTTGGCTTCCATGATCGAAAATTTTTGGAAGGATAAGTACCCAGCCGGGGTAGCGGCGCAAATCAATCCTGATGAATTCCCCAATATCCAGGCGGTGCTCAAGCAATCCTGCCAGCGTTTTGCCGACAAGCCGGCCTTCAGCAACCTGGGCAAGACCCTGACCTATGCCGAGCTGTACACGCTGTCCGGCGCGTTTGCCGCGTGGCTGCAGCAGCACACTGACCTCAAGCCGGGCGACCGCATCGCCGTGCAGCTGCCGAACGTGCTGCAGTACCCGGTGGCGGTATTCGGTGCCATGCGCGCTGGCCTGATCGTGGTCAACACCAACCCGCTGTACACCACGCGGGAGATGGAACATCAGTTCAACGACTCTGGCGCCAAGGCGTTGGTGTGCCTGGCCAACATGGCCCACCTGGCTGAAAAGGTGGTGCCCAAGACCCAGGTCAAACACGTCATAGTCACCGAAGTGGCCGACCTGCTGCCGCCGCTGAAACGGCTGCTGATCAACAGCGTCATCAAATACGTGAAGAAGATGGTCCCGGCCTATCACCTGCCCAAGGCCGTACGTTTCAACGATGCCTTGGCCAAGGGCGCCGGCCAGCCGGTCAACGAAGCCAACCCGCAGGCCGATGATGTTGCCGTGCTGCAGTACACCGGCGGCACCACCGGGGTGGCCAAGGGCGCCATGCTCACCCACCGCAACCTGGTCGCCAACATGCTCCAGTGCCGTGCGTTGATGGGCGCCAACCTGCAAGAAGGCTGCGAGATCCTGATCACGCCGCTGCCGCTTTACCACATCTATGCCTTTACCTTCCATTGCATGGCAATGATGCTGATCGGCAACCACAACGTGCTGATCAGCAACCCGCGCGACCTGCCGGCGATGGTCAAGGAGCTCGGCAAGTGGAAGTTCAGCGGCTTTGTCGGCCTCAACACGCTGTTCGTTGCCCTGTGCAACAACGAAGGCTTCCGCGCTCTGGACTTCTCGGCACTGAAGATCACCCTGTCCGGTGGCATGGCCTTGCAGTTGAGCGTTGCCGAGCGCTGGAAAGCCGTAACCGGCTGCGCCATCTGCGAAGGCTACGGCATGACCGAAACCAGCCCGGTTGCTGCGGTCAATCCGGCTGAGGCCAACCAGGTCGGCACCATCGGCATCCCGGTGCCGTCGACGCTGTGCAAGATCATCGATGACAGCGGCCAGGAGCTTGCCCTGGGTGAGGTCGGCGAGCTGTGCGTCAAAGGCCCGCAGGTGATGAAAGGCTACTGGCAGCGCGAAGAGGCTACCGCCGAGATTCTCGATGCCGATGGCTGGTTGAAGACTGGCGACATCGCCTTGATCCAGAGCGATGGCTACATGCGTATCGTCGACCGCAAGAAGGACATGATTCTGGTGTCCGGCTTCAACGTCTACCCCAATGAACTTGAAGACGTGCTCGCCGGTTTGCCGGGTGTGCTGCAGTGCGCTGCGATCGGTGTACCGGACGAGAAGTCGGGCGAGCTGATCAAGGTGTTCATCGTGGTCAAGCCGGGCATGACCCTGACCAAGGAGCAGGTCATGGAGCATATGCGCGCCAACGTCACCGGCTACAAGGTGCCGCGTTATATCGAGTTCCGTGATGCCTTGCCAACCACCAACGTCGGCAAGATCCTGCGCCGCGAGCTGCGTGACGAAGAGCTGAAGAAGCAAGGCCTGAAAAAGACCGCCTGATCAGGTGGCGACTGCGTGGCAGCTGATGCCCGCGCAGTCGCCGCTGCAGCTGTCAGCGCAGTTTTTCCAGCATCTGGTAGTACCACATCCCCGCCGCCAGCAGCGGATTGCCGAGCAGGTCGCCCATTGGCACCTTGACGTGCTTGCAGCCGGCAAAGGTATCGAACTTCTCCAACGTTCCGGTCACCGCCTCAGCCATGATTTCACCCATGATGTGGCTGGTGGCAACGCCGTGCCCGGAATAACCCTGGCAGTACCAGACGTTGTCCGAGAGTTTGCCCAACTGCGGAATGCGGTTGACCACGATGCCCATCGCGCAGCTCCACTGGAACTCGATCGGCACGCCTTTGAGAGCGGGGAAGGTGCGCTCGATGCACGGCCGCAGCTCGCCGGCGATGTCCCGTGAATCCTTGCCGGAGTAGTTGGCGCCACCGCCGAACAGCAAGCGCTTGTCGGCGGTCAGGCGGTAGTAGTCGAGGACGAAGCGGCAGTCGTACACCGCCAGATCCTCCGGGTTGATCTGCTCGGCCAGTTCGCCCAGTGGCGCGGTGGTGACGATGCCGCCCATCGCCGGGAAGATCTTGCCCTTCAGTTGGCGCTTTTCCAGCTTGTGATAGACATCGCCGGCGAGCATCACCTGACGCGCCTCGATCCGGCCCTGGGCGGTGACCACTGCCGGGCGAGGGCCGTGAACGATGTCGAGTACCTCGGAATTCTCGAAAATCAGGGCGCCCATCGCGTGTGCCGCGCGCGCTTCGCCCAGGCACAGGTTGAGCGGGTGCAGGTGCAGGTTGCGCATGTTCTTCAGGCCGCCCAGGTACAGCGGGCTCTGCAGGTGGCGGGCAACCCCGTCGCGATCGAGCAACTCGAGCTGATCACCCATGCCACGGCGTTGGGCCTCGGCCTGAAAACTCTGCAGCTCGGCCATGTGCGATGGCTTCATCGCGGTGTGCAGGTGGCCGCGCTTGAGGTCGCACTCGATGCCGTAGCGTTGCACCCGTTGCTCGATGATCTCGTGGCCGCGCCAGCGCAGTTGCCAGATGAAGTCATCGACCTCGCTGCCGAGGCGCGCGCTCATCTGCTGGCGCATCGCCTCGTCGCCGGACAGGCTGCCCGTCACCTGGCCGCCGTTGCGCCCGCTGGCGCCCCAACCGATGCGATTGGTTTCGACAATGGCCACCTTGAGTCCACGTTCGGCCAGCTCGACCGCCGTGGCTACGCCGGTGAAACCGCCGCCGATGATCGCCACATCGACCTGGTGCGTACCCTGCAAAGTGGGGTACTGGCTGTGATCGTTGACAGTGGCGCTGTAGTAGGACGGCGCGCGCTGGGCCGAACCCTTGTTCAGTGCTGCGTTCATGCGAATTCCTTGAGATGAAAAGGGTAGGGCTCAGGCCTGGTGCAGGTACCAGCGCCAGTCCTGCTCGCCGACTTCGGCCATGAACTGGCGGTACTCGGCGCGCTTGACCTTGAGGTATACCCCGAGAAAATCCTCGCCGAGAGCCTCTTTGGCCCAGGTCGACTGCTCCAGTGCAGCGAGCACGGTCAGCCAGTCGGTGGGCAGGTGTTCGGTGGCCTGGGCATAACCGTTGCCCGTCACCGGCGCGCCGGGGTCGAGCTGTTCGCGCAGGCCCTGATGGGTGGCGGCGAGAATCGCCGCAGCCGCCAGATACGGGTTGGCGTCGGCGCCGCAGATGCGGTGTTCGATGTGCCGGCTGTTGGCCGGGCCGCCGGGCACGCGCAGGCTCACGGTGCGGTTGTCGACGCCCCAGGTCGGCGCCAGCGGCGCGTAGCTGTTGGCCTGGAAGCGGCGGAACGAGTTGGCGTTGGGGCAAAACAGCAACAGTGATTCATGCAGATGGCGAAGCATACCGGCGACTGCCTGGCGCAGCAGCGGCGTGCCGGCCGGATCTTCACTGGCAAACAGATTGTGACCCTCGGCGTCGGCCAGGCTCAGGTGCATGTGCATGCCGGTGCCGGCCAGGTCGGCGAACGGCTTGGCCATGAAGCACGCCTGCATGCCGTGGGCATGGGCAATGCCTTTGACCAGGCGCTTGTAGCGCACGGCCTGGTCCATCGCCGCCAGGGCGTCGCCGTGTTCCAGAGTGATCTCGACCTGGCCTGCGGCGTACTCGGAAATCGCCGTGCGCGCAGGGATGCCCTGGGCTTTGCAGGCGGCGTACAGGTCAGCCAGAAACGGCTCGATCTGCTCCAGTTCGCGCAGGCCATACACTTGGGTGGCGCGCGGGCGGCCGCCGTCGTTGTCCAGCGCGGGCTGCGGCCGGCCGTGGGCGTCGCGCTGCTGGTCGAGCAGGTAGAACTCCAGTTCGCAGGCCATCACCGGGTGGTAGCCGTCGGCCTTGAGCGCTTCGATGGTGCGCAGCAGGACGTGACGTGGGTCGGCAACACTGGCTGGCAGGCCTTCACGCGGGTGCATGCTGACTTGCACCGCCGCGGTTGGCACCCGCCGCCACGGCAGGCGCACCAGACTGCCTTGCAGGGGATAAGCGCGGCAGTCGATATCGCCGACGTCCCACACCAGGCCGGAGTTTTCCACGTCGTCGCCATTGATGGTCAAGCCAAGAATGGTGCTCGGCAGCGGCCTGCCGCTTTGGTAAACCGCCAGCAGTTCGTCACGGTGCAGCAGCTTGCCGCGGGGCACACCGTTGGCATCGAGGATGAACAGCTCGATCAGGTCGATATCAGGGTTGTTGGCCAGAAACTGTTCGGCCTGCTCAAGGGGAGCAAAGTGCATGGTGGATTCGCTCGCGGCTCATTGCTGAGGCGCACGGACCTGCGCGCAATGGGCGCCAGGCCGGACTCGGTAAACCGGCGCAGAGACGCCGGGTCTGGTCAGTGCAACGCGGGCGAAAGATCGGGCGGGCGGGCGTGGCGGCAGTGCCACAGGGCCCAGAAGGCGAGGATGATGTGCACCAGTGGATTTTCGCCGACACAGGCCCGGGCCTTCGGCAGCGAAGGGCGGGACGGCGGGCGTGCGGTGCGGGTGGGGACGCTCATGGGTTGATACTCCCATGGGCTGTAAGGTTGATTAAATCAGCGAATGGCTACCTTAAGTTAGCTACTGGCTAAACATTCGCGCCAGCCATGCTCGCTGAAGTTCACGCAACCCGCGCCCGGCGCTGAAAGCAAAGATTCGGCAAATCTGCGACAATCGCCCCTCTTCGAATGCCAATCATGTACCAGCAGGCTCACCTGCATCATTAAAAAGCCCCATGACTGATAACGCCATCGACCAGCTGCTGAACAATCTCGACCACGCCATGATCGCCGACCGTCATCGTCTGCGCCGGCAACTGCACGAGCTGCGCAAGCGCCCGGACGAGGCCAAGCTGGCCTTGTGGGCAGACAAGGTGCAAGCCTCGTTCGACAAAGTCAGCGCGCGCCAGGCGAGTGTGCCGAGTATCCGCTACGACGACAGCCTGCCGATTGCGGCCAAGCGTGACGAGATCAAAAAAGCCCTGAGCGAACACCAAGTGCTGATCATCGCCGGCGAAACCGGCTCTGGCAAAACCACCCAGCTGCCGAAAATCTGCCTGGAACTGGGCCGCGGCAGCCACGGCCAGATCGCCCACACTCAGCCGCGGCGGATCGCTGCGCGCAGCGTGGCCGCGCGGGTGGCCGAAGAGCTCGGCACGCCGCTGGGGGCATTGGTTGGCTATCAGGTGCGCTTTGAAGATCAGAGCGATGCCAACACCTTGGTCAAGCTGATGACCGACGGCATCTTGCTGGCTGAAACCCAGCATGACCGCTTTCTTGAGCGCTACGACACGATCATCGTCGACGAAGCCCACGAACGTAGCCTGAACATCGACTTCCTGCTCGGCTACCTGAAAACCTTGCTGCACCGTCGGCCCGAGCTGAAGCTGATCATCACCTCGGCGACCATCGACCTGGAGCGCTTCTCCAAGCATTTCGACGATGCGCCGATCATCGAGGTGTCTGGCCGGACCTATCCGGTCGACACCTGGTACCGGCCGCTGACCAGCGAGCATGACGAGGAAGGCAACCAGGTCGAAGAAGACCTCAGCGTCGATCAGGCGATTCTGGCCACCCTCGACGAGATCGCTGCGCACGAGCGCAGTGCCGGCAAGGGGCCGGGAGACGTGCTGGTGTTTCTGCCGGGCGAGCGGGAGATCCGCGATGCCGCCGAAATGCTGCGCAAGGCGCAATTGCGCCACACCGAAATCCTGCCGCTGTATGCGCGGCTGTCGCCGGCTGAGCAGCAGAAGATCTTCCAGTCGCACCCGGGCCGTCGCGTGGTACTGGCGACCAACGTCGCCGAGACCTCGCTGACCGTGCCGGGCATCCGCTACGTGATCGACAGCGGCACCGCGCGCATCAGCCGCTACAGCTATCGGGCCAAGGTCCAGCGCCTGCCGATCGAGGCGGTGTCGCAGGCCAGTGCCAACCAGCGCAAGGGCCGCTGCGGCCGGGTCGAGCCGGGCATCTGCATTCGCTTGTACAGCGAAGATGACTTCAATGGCCGGCCGGCGTTTACCGACCCGGAGATCCTGCGTACCAACCTCGCCGCAGTGATCCTGCAGATGTTGCATCTGCGCCTGGGCGATATCGATGCCTTCCCGTTCATCGAACCACCGGATGGCAAGGCCATCAGCGACGGCTTCAACCTCTTGCAAGAGCTGTCGGCGGTCAACCGCGAGAACCAGCTGACCCCGCTCGGACGGCAATTGGCACGCCTGCCGATCGACCCACGGCTGGGGCGCATGTTGCTTGAAGGCGCGCGCCTGGGCAGCCTGCAGGAAGTACTGATCGTCACCAGTGCGCTGTCGGTGCAGGACCCGCGTGAACGTCCACCCGAGCGTCAGCAGGCGGCCGATCAGGCCCATGCGCAATGGAAGGACGTCGACTCCGACTTCGCCGGGCTGGTGAATTTGTGGCGCGGTTTCGAAGAGCAGCGCCTGGCCCTGACCGCCAACCCGCTGCGCAACTGGTGCCGCAAGAACTTCCTCAACTACCTGCGCCTGCGCGAGTGGCGTGATGCTCATCGGCAGCTGGCGTTGATCTGCCGTGACCTGCAACTGACCGTGAACAAAGAGCCGGTCGATTATCAGCGCATGCACAAGGCAATCCTCAGTGGCCTGCTCAGCCAGATCGGGCAGAAGACCGAAGAGGGCGATTACCTCGGTGCGCGGCAGCGGCGCTTCTGGATTCATCCATCGTCCGGCATCGGTCGCAAGCGCCCGCAGTGGGTGATGGCCGCCGAGCTGGTCGAAACCACCAAGCTGTATGCGCGCATGGTTGCCAAGATCGAACCGGACTGGATCGAGCCGTTGGCCGGCCACCTGATCAAGAAGAACCACTTCGAGCCGCACTGGGAGAAGAAGCGTGGCCAGGTGGTCGCCTTCGAGCAGATCACCCTCTATGGGCTGATTCTGGTCGGTCGCCGCCCGGTGCATTACGGCCCGATCGATCCGGTGGTTGCGCGGGAGCTGTTTATCCGCGAAGGACTGGTTGGCGGCGAAATCCAGTCGCGGGCCAAATGCCTGACGGCCAACAAGCGCCTGCTCGAGCAGCTCGACGAACTCGAGGCCAAGGCCCGCCGCCGGGATATTCTGGCCGACGAAGAAACCCTCTACGGTTTCTACGAAGCACGCCTGCCGGCAGAGATTCACCAGACCGCGACCTTCGATGCCTGGTACCGCATGACCAGCCAGAAGGACGCCAACCTGCTGATCATGCGCGAAGAGGATGTGCTCGCTCGCGAGGCTAGCGAAGTCACTGCCGCGCAGTATCCGGACACCTTGAAGATCGGTGATCTGAGCCTGTCGCTGAGCTATCACTTCGAGCCCAATCATCCGCGCGACGGCGTCACCGTGCGGGTGCCGGCGCCGCTGTTGCCGAGCCTGCCGGGCGAGCGTCTGGAGTGGCTGGTGCCGGGCCTGCTCGAAGCCAAGTGCATTGCCCTGGTGCGCAGCCTGCCCAAGGCGCTGCGCAAGAACTTCGTGCCGGTGCCGGACTTCGTCAAAGCGGCGCTTTCGCGCATGACCTTTGGCCAGGGCAGCCTGCCTCAGGCCCTTGGCCAGGAGTTGCTGCGCATGACCGGTGCGCGCGTCTCGGACGAAGCCTGGGCCGAAGCCGTCGAGCTGGTCGAGAGCCATCTGCGGATGAACATCGAGGTGGTCGACGGCGAGGGCAAGTTCCTCGGCGAGGGCCGTGATCTGGCCGAGCTGACTGCACGCTTTGTTGCCGCCAGCCAGGCGGCGTTGGCCATGCCGCGTACCGAAAAATCCGACCAGCCGGTACAGGCCAAGGCCTTTACCCCGGTAGCCGAGACCGCCCAGCAGAAGATCGCCGGGTTGTCGATGACGGTGTATCCGGCGCTGGTCGAGGACAAGGGCGCGGTCCGTGAAGGGCGTTTTTCGACCCATGCCGAGGCCGAGTTCCAGCACCGCCGGGCGTTGCAGCGGTTGCTCCTGCAGCAGTTGGCAGAGCCGGCCAAGTTCCTGCGCAGCAAGCTGCCGGGGCTGACCGAGCTGGGCTTGCTGTACCGCGACATGGGCCGGGTCGAGGCACTGGTCGAGGATATTCTCCTGGCCAGCCTCGACAGCTGCATCCTCGACGGCGAGGCGCAGTTGCCACGCGATGGCGCCGGACTGGCGTCGCTGGCCGAGCGCAAGCGTGGCAGCTGGGCGGAGCATGCCGAGCGGCTGGCGCGCCTGAGCCTGGAGATCCTCAAGCTGTGGCATGGCCTGCAAAAGCGCTTCAAGGGCAAGATCGACCTGAGTCAGGCGGTGTCGCTGAACGACATCAAGCAGCAGTTGGCCAACCTGGTCTATCCAGGGTTTATTCGAGAGACACCGGCGCAGTGGCTCAAAGAGCTGCCGCGTTACCTGAAGGCGATCGAGCTGCGCCTGGAAAAGCTGGGCAGCCAGGTGCAGAAGGACCGGGTCTGGAGTGGCGAACTGGCCAACCTCTGGGCGCAGTACAAAGCCCGCGCCGACAAGCACGCCCAGGAAGGCAAGCGCGATGAGCAGTTGGTGCTGTATCGCTGGTTGCTGGAAGAGTATCGGGTGTCGTTATTCGCCCAGCAGTTGGGGACCAAGGTTGCGGTTTCGGACAAGCGCCTGAGCAAGCAGTGGAGCCAGGTAGAAGGCTAAATTGCTGAAGTTGTGGCAAACTCGCTGCAGGTTTTCAGCGAGACCTGGCCAGGCCGGCATGGGCAGCAATACGCCGATGCAGGTGTGGCCAGGCGCAACGTTCGAAGGCACCGCCTTCGGCCGTTCCAAGGCAGACAATTACAGGTTCAACTTGGTACCAAGGTGCCATTAGCCAAACCCTATTTCGGCCAACGCCCCAGCGTGATGGCCTTCGACCAGAGGAACGATCGTGCATAACGTCGTGATCAGCGGCACCGGCCTGTTTACTCCGGCCCAGAGCATTTCCAATGAAGAACTGGTGGAGTCGTTCAACACCTGGGTGCAGCAATTCAATGCCGACAACGCCGACGCCATCGAGCGTGGCGAGGTCGAGGCTCAGGCCGAATCCAATGCGGCCTTTATCGAAAAGGCTTCGGGCATCAAGAGCCGCTTCGTCATGGACAAGGCCGGCATCCTCGACCCGCAGCGGATGAAGCCGTTGCTGCCTGAGCGCAGCAACGAAGAACAGTCGATCCTCTGCGAGATGGCCGTGAGCGCGGCGCTGATGGCATTGCAACGCGCTGGCCGCACTGCGGCCGATGTCGATGGCGTGATCGTCGCCTGCTCCAACCTGCAGCGGCCATACCCGGCCATCGCCATCGAAGTGCAAGCTGCGTTGGGCATCCAGGGCTTTGCCTTCGATATGAACGTGGCCTGCTCCTCGGCGACTTTCGGCATCCAGACCGCCGCCAACAGCGTGCAGCTGGGGCAGGCGCGGGCGGTGCTGATGGTGAACCCTGAGGTGTGCACCGCGCACCTGAACTTCCGTGATCGCGACAGCCATTTCATCTTTGGTGACGGCGCTACGGCTGTGCTGATCGAGCGTGCCGACCTGGCGACCTCGGCGCATCAGTTCGAGATCGTCAGCAGCAAGTTGCTGACCCAGTTCTCCAACAACATCCGCAACAACTTTGGCTTCCTCAACCGCACTGCCGAAGACGGTGAGGGTGCTGCCGACAAGCTGTTCGTGCAGGAAGGCCGCAAGGTGTTCCGCGAAGTGTGCCCGATGGTGGCCGAGCTGATTGCTCAGCATTTGGCCGAGAACGATCTGCAGGCCAGTGACGTGCGCAGGTTCTGGCTGCATCAGGCCAACCTGAGCATGAACCATCTGATCGTGAAGAAGCTGGTCGGCCACGAGGTGGCTGAAGAGGATGCGCCGGTGATTCTTGATCGGTATGCCAATACCAGCTCGGCGGGCTCGGTGATTGCCCTGCATTTGTATCAGGATGATCTGCCCAAGGGCGCGTTGGGCGTACTGAGTTCGTTTGGGGCGGGGTATTCGATTGGCAGCGTGATCTTGCGCAAGCTGTGATCTAACAGCGAGGCTGCTTTGCAGCCCTTTCGCGACACAAGAGACCGCGCTAGCCAGTCATGCGCGGTCCTCTGTAGGAGCGGCCTTGTGTCGCGAAATGAGGGCGCAGCCCTCACTGGCGTACCATCCGGACGACCTGATCACACATCCCTCAGCGCCACCGCGACTACCGTATCCGAACCCCACATAAGGAGCAGGACATGGAAAGTCCCCACGCCCACAGCTTACGCCGTGGCCGAATATCCGAGCCCGGACGCTCATGTTTGCTCACCAATACGCGCGGGGATCGTGCGCAGAGTTGGTGGGTATTCGCATTGGGATTGTGTTTGGCTGTAGCGGCCCCGGTGAGGGCTGCGCCCTCATTTCGCGACACAAGGCCGCTCCTACAAGAAACCGCGGTGTAGGAGCGGCCTTGCCGGGGCGCCGGACCGGTCGGAAAGGGCCGCGAAGCGGCCCCAGATTACTCGGTTAGAACTTGGCTTCCAGATCCACCTGCAGGGTGTCGACATCGGCATTGCTGTTAGGCAGTTGCGACAGGTCGGTCTTGGCCATCAGGTAAGCAGCGCCCACCGAGAAGTTCTTGTCGATTTCGTAACCGACCTTGAACTTGTGCCCACGCGAACCGGTGTAGCCGTTGCCGAAGTCAGAGTCGGTGAACAGGCTGACCACAGCGTTGCGTTGCACGTCGCGGTAGTTGTAATCCAGGCTCCAGGCGCCCAGCTTGGTCTTCAGACCCGCCAACCAGGCCTGATCTTCGCCATCGGTGCTGTCGGTATTCTTCACGTACTGACCATAGGCCGAGAGTGGCAGCGCGAGGCCGGTCAGGTCGATCTGGCCAAAGCCTTCAACGAGGTTGAACTCGTTGGTGGTGTTGCCGAACGAGCGCAGGATGGTCGCTTCCTTGTCGTTGTCGTAACCGTAGATGCTGGCGCCAACGGTGACCTTGAGCGTGTCTGCCGGAGCGAAGCGTGCACCCAACTGGCCGTGGTAGACCTGCGCATCATGCTTGTACTGCACACCGTCGCCGTCGACGTTGTCCTTGAGGGTGTACTGACCGGCACTGGCAAACACCTCGGCACCGCCTAGGTCGGTCTTGTAGGTAGCCGCCACGCCTTCGGGGTTGATGTCGCTGTCCCAGATGATGTCGCCCATGCTCACCCACGGCTGAGCCATCTTGCCGCCGATCAAATGCAGGCCGGGCAGGGCAGTCGGGTGCCAGTCGAGGTAAGCCAGGTCGACCCACAGCGACTTCTTGTCGAAGTAGTTATCCAGGCTCTGGTTGGTCGAACGGCGGTCGGCGCTGCTACCGGTGGCAATGCGCACGCCTGCGTCGACCTGTGGGTTGATCTCGCTGTAGAAGCCGACGCGAGCACGCACGCGCTGACGGTCCTGGTTGCCGCTGGAGGCGTTCGGGTCGTCGACATTGACGTCTTCGTAACGCAGGCGCACATCACCTTTGATCTGGGTCTTGGAGCTCATGCGTTCGGCCTGGGCTTTCTGCGTGGCTTTTTCCTTGGTTTCCTGAGACAGGTCGGCCTGCAGCTCGTTGTACTGTGCCTGGTTGATCGAACCATTGGCGCGGAGCATCTCGAGCAGCTTGGCGTCGACTGCAGCACTGGCTGGAGTACTCAGAGCCAGCATCAGACCGGTCAGGCTCACTCCAGTTAGTGTAGAAACAAGACGCATAAAGTTCTCCCGTGTTGAGCAATATGGGGAGGCTTGGACGCCCACCCCCGAGTTGGCAATTCTGCGCAAAGCGCCTGAATAGACAGGTCGCCGCGGTTTCGAAAACAGGCGCAAGTATTGCGGGGGGCAATGACAGAATAATGTCTATTTAGTGGCACTGCGGTTAAACAGTCCGCCTGGATTTGTCAGTGGCGCCATCCTTGCCGGATACTGGCGGCCACCTCGACGAGCGCTTATATCGTGATCAGCCTGTACAGCCTTGCCCACATCCGCGACCTGCCAGCCGCTAGCTGGGATGCACTGGTGCCCGCTGGCCAGCCGTTTTTGCGGCATGCGTTTCTCAGTGCCATGGAAGACAGCGGCAGTGTGGTACGGGCCACCGGCTGGGCCGCCGAGCACTTGGTGCTGGAGCGCGACGGCGAGGTGCGCGCGCTGTTGCCGGCCTATCGCAAGTGGCATTCGTTTGGCGAGTATGTGTTCGACCATGGCTGGGCGGATGCCTGTGCCCGGGCCGGTATCGCCTACTACCCCAAGCTGCTCGGCGCGGTGCCGTTCAGCCCGGTCAGTGGCCCACGCCTGCTGACGCAGGATTCAGCCGACGGCTTGCTGTTGTTGCAGGCGTTGCCTGAATACCTGAACAAGGGCGGGTTGTCCGGCGCGCATATCAACTTCACCGACACCGCGCTGGACCAGACCATCGCCGGCTTGCCGGGATGGCTGGAGCGCCTCGGTTGTCAGTTTCACTGGCGCAACCGCGGCTATCGAGATTTCCAGGGCTTTCTCGACACGCTCAGCTCGCGCAAGCGCAAGCAGATGCGCAAGGAGCGTGAGCAGGTGGTTGGCCACGGTATCGACTTCCAGTGGTACCGCGGTGATCAGCTAAGTGAGCTGCAGTGGGACTTTGTCTACCTGTGCTACGCCAACACCTACACCATCCGCGGGCGGGCGCCGTATCTGACCCGTGAGTTCTTCAGCCTGCTGGCCGAGCGCATGCCCGAGGCCATCCGCGTGGTGATCGCGCGTCAGGCCGGCCGCGATGTGGCCATGGCCTTGAGCCTGGTCGGCGGCGACAGCCTGTTCGGGCGGTACTGGGGCTGCCTGGATGAGTTCGACCGGCTGCACTTCGAGACCTGTTTTTATCAGGGCATGGACTTCGCTATCGCTGAAGGGCTGCAACGTTTTGATGCTGGCGCGCAGGGCGAGCACAAGCTGATTCGCGGCTTCGAGCCAGTCATCACTCGCTCGTGGCATTACCTGCTGCATCCAGGCTTGCGGGAGGCGGTTGCGGAGTTTTTGCAGCAAGAGGGGGAGGGCGTCAGAGCTTACGCCGAAGAGGCGCGGGGCATGCTGCCTTATCGTCAGGAGTAAGGGTCAGCAAGGTGTACGCCGAGCCTGTGCAGGCCCGGCGCGACTAGGTTGTCAGTCGACCCCGACGAAGCCGCCCGTCTGGTGGTGCCACAAGCGTGCATACAAGCCCTGATGGGCGAGCAGTTCGGCGTGGGTGCCGGTCTCGACCACATGGCCCTGGTCAAGTACGACCAGTCGATCCATGCGCGCGATGGTCGACAGTCGGTGGGCAATGGCGATCACCGTCTTGCCCTGCATCAGCGTCTCCAGGCTCTCCTGAATAGCCGCTTCCACCTCTGAGTCGAGTGCCGAGGTGGCTTCGTCCATGATCAGGATCGGCGCGTTCTTCAGCAGTACTCGGGCAATCGCGATGCGCTGGCGCTGGCCACCCGAGAGCTTGACCCCGCGCTCGCCCACATGCGCATCGAAGCCAGTGCGGCCCTGCGAGTCGGACAACTGGCCGATGAAGTCATCGGCCCTGGCCCCGCGCACGGCGGCCCAGACTTCCTCGTCGGTCGCGTCGGGCCTGCCGTACAGCAGGTTGTCGCGGATCGAGCGGTGCAGCAAGGAGGTGTCCTGGGTGATCATGCCGATCTGTGCGCGCAGGCTGGCCTGGTTGACCTCGGCGATGTTCTGCCCGTCGATCAGGATGCGCCCGCTTTCAACGTCGTACAGACGCAGCAGCAGGTTGACCAGAGTCGACTTGCCGGCGCCGGACGGGCCGATCAGACCGATCTTCTCACCCGGACCAATATCCAGGTTCAGGCCATCGATGACCCTGCGACCCTTGCCATAGTTGAAGCCGACGTTGTCGAAGCGCACCGCGCCGCGCGTCACTTCAAGCGCTGGTGCCTGCGCCTGATCGGTGACCGTGACCGGCTGGGCAATGGTCTGCAGGCCGTCCTGGACCATGCCGATGTTCTCGAAGATGCCGTTGACCACCCACATGATCCAGCCCGACATGTTGATGATGCGGATCGCCAGGCCGGTCGCGAGGGCAATGGCACCCACGGTAATCAGCGAGTTGCTCCACAGCCACAGCGCTAGGCCGGTGGTGGTGACTACCAGCAAACCGTTGAGCGTGGTGATGACCACATCCATGCTGGTGATCACGCGCGAAGCCAGCTGGGTTTTCTCGGTCTGCTCGCTGATCGCTTCACGGGCGTACTGCTGCTCGTAGTCGGTATGGGCAAACAGCTTGAGGGTAGTGATGTTGGTGTAGCCGTCGACGATCCGACCCATCAGCTTGGAGCGGGCATCCGAAGACACCACCGCTCGCGCTTTTACCCGTGGCACGAAGTAGCAAAGTGCGCCGATGTAGCAGGCGATCCACACCAGCAGCGGTACCATCAGGCGCCAGTCGGCCTCGGCGAACAGCACCAGCGCACTGATCGCGTAGATCAGCACGTGCCACAGCGCATCCACCGCCTGCACCGCCGAGTCGCGCAGCGAGTTGCCGGTCTGCATGATGCGCTGGGCGATGCGCCCGGCGAAGTCGTTCTGGAAGAAGTTCATGCTCTGCTTGAGCACGTAGTTGTGGTTTTGCCAGCGGATCATGCTGGTCATGCCCGGGCTGATGGTCTGGTGCACCAGCAGGTCATGCAGGCCGAAAAATAGCGGCCTGATCAGCAGCACCACCACCAGCATCCACAGCAGCTCGGCGCCGTGCAGGCTGAAGAAGTTCGGGTCCGGGGTGCCCTGGGCGAGGTCGATGATCCGGCTCAGGTAGCCGAACATCGCCACTTCGATCAGCGCTGCGACCAGGCCGACGATCAGCAGGGCAACGAAGCTCGGCCAGACCTGACGCAGGTAGTACAGGTAGAAGGCCCACACCGTACTTGGTGGAGCCTCGCTCGGAGCATCACGGAAGATATCGATGAGCTTTTCGAAACGGCGGTACAGCATGGGCATTGCAACTCCTGTTCTACCCGACCGCAGGCAGTATCACGTCCCTGTGAAACCAGCGGTCAGTCGATGCGTTTGGCGGACTTGATGAACACTGGGTCAGCCGGGACATCACGCATGCCTTTTTTCACGGTGGTCTGCGAATTGACGATCTGATCGACCACTTCCATACCCTTGGTGACCTTGCCAAACACTGCATAGCCAGCGTCGCGGCCTGGGTCGAGGAAGGCGTTGTCATTCACGTTGATGAAGAACTGGCTGGTGGCCGAGTTAGGGTTGGACGTGCGCGCCATCGACAAAGTGCCGCGGGTGTTGCGCAGGCCATTGCTGGCTTCGTTCTTGATCGGGTCTTTGGTGTCTTTCTGCACCATCTGCTCGGTGAAGCCACCGCCCTGCACCATGAAGCCCGGAATGACCCGGTGGAAGATGGTGTTGTTGTAGAAGCCGCTGTCCACGTACTGCAGGAAGTTCTTGGTGCTGATCGGTGCTTTCTCGGCGTTCAGCTCGATTTCGACCGGACCGAAGCTGGTGTCGAGCAGCACGTGCGGGGTCTTGTCCGAGGCCAGGACGCTAGTGGCAAAAGCAACCGAACAGGCAGCGAGCAGAATTTTTTTCAGCATGGGCTCAAAGATCCTTGAGAGGTGGAAACGCTAGTGAGGAACTGCAGCAGGGTCTGGTTGAAGACCTCGGCTTGATCAAGCGGCGTAGCGTGCCGCGAATCTTCGATTACCGCCAGCCTGGCGTGCGGGATCCGCTCGACGTAACGCTGTTTTAGTTGTACCGGGGTGTAATCGTGGTCGGCGGCGATCACCAGTGTCGGACACTGGATCTGGCCGATGCGTTCCGCCACGCCCCAGTCGACGATGGCGTCGAAGCTCTTCAGGTAGGCGCGCTTGTCGTTGCGCGCCCAGCGCTGGATCATCTTCTCCCGCAGGTCGGCCTGCTCGGGTTTGGGGAACAGGCGCGCGGCCAGGCCCTTGCCCACCGTCTCGACACTCAGGGCGCGGGCCAGGGCCCAGCGCTTGGCCCACCAGACCCAATCGCTGCGGGTGCGCCGTTTGACCTCGGGGGCGCTGTTGACGATGCACAGGCTGCGCAACCAGCGCGGGTGATCGACGGCGAACTGAAAGCCGATCATGCCCCCCATCGACAAGCCAACCAGGTGCACCGGGCCGGTCTGCAGGTGTTCGAGCAGGGCCAGCAGGTCTTCGCTGAAAGTTGCGATCTGGTAGCCGTCGGTGGGTTTGTCCGAGCGGCCATGGCCGCGGCTGTCGAGCAGGATCACCCGGTAGTGCTGACTCAGCAGCGGCACCTGCAGCTCCCAGTCGAGGCTGCTCGAACCGAGGCCATGCAGCAGCACCAGCGGTTCGCCCTGACCGTATTGCTGGTAGTGCAGGGTGCAGCCTTCATGTTCGAAATAGGCCATGGGCGCGGGCTTCTCAGGCTTGTGGAGGGGCGGCGAAAGGCACGTCCAGCGGCGCGGTGTCGAAGCTGCGCAGCAGATCGATGAGGATCTGCGTGGCCGGGCCGAGGGCTTTCTCTTTGCTCGAGTAAAGGTAGAACAGTGGGTGGCGACTGCCACCTTGATCCAGTTGCAATGGCTTGAGCAGCCCCTCGCGCAGCTCGCGCTCGATCATGTGCCGCGGCAGCCAGGCAAAGCCCAGACCGCTGCCGACAAAGGTCGCGGCGGTGCCCAGGCTACCGACTGTCCAGCGCTGCTCGGCGCCGAGCCAGCCGACATCTTTCGGTTGAGCGCGGCCGGAGTCGCGGATCACCACCTGCAACTGGCTTTCCAGATCCTGGAAGGTGATCTCGCGGCCCAGTCGGTGCAGGCTGTGTTCCGGGTGGGCGACGGCGATGAACTCGACCGAACTCAGCTCGGTGCCCAGGTAACCGCCGATGCTGAAGCTGCTGATGGCAAGGTCGGCGATGCCTTCGTGGAGCACTTCTTCGACCCCGGACAACACCTCTTCGCGCAGGCGCACGCGGCAGCCGCGGCTTTGCGGCATGAACGCGCTCAGTGCGCGCACCAGGCGGGCGCTGGGGTACGCTGCATCGACTACCAGGCGCACCTCGGCTTCCCAGCCTTGTTCCATATGATGGGCCAGGTCTTCCAGCTGACTGGCCTGCTTGACCAGGTGCCGCGAGCGCCGCAGCAGCACGTTGCCGGCTTCGGTCAGCACAGCCTTGCGCCCGTCGATGCGCAGCAGCGGCACGCCGAGTTGCTCCTGCATGCGCGCCACGGTATAGCTGACCGACGATTGCGAACGGTGCAGGGCTTCGGCTGCCTGGGCAAACCCGCCGTGGTCGACCACTGCCTGCAGGGTTCGCCACTGATCAAGGGTTACGCGCGGCGCTTTCATCTTCGGCTCCTGTTGTCCTAAGCTGCGCTCTTTCAAGGAGAGCGCCCTGTGAAGAAATATTGTCTGGCTGTCTTGCTGTGCCTGCCATTGAGCGCAATGGCTTACCCGATCGATGTGACCAAGGACATCAGCGGGGTGAAGATCGACTACACCGCCTATGACACTGATCAGGACATCGGCAGCATTACCGTGAACAACTACGGCGAAGTGGCCGCGGCGTGCAAGGTCAGCTTTCGCAACGGCCCGGAAGCGCCTCGCGTGCGGCGCGTAGTGGTGCCGGCAAACAAAAGCGTGGACGTGACCGCGAAGTTCAACCGGCAGATCATCAAGCTGCGCATCGCGCTGAGCTGTCAGCCGCAATAAAACGGATAAATCGATAGATTGGCTCTACTTTTTACGCTTTTTTATCGATAGGTCAACCTCTAATCTCGCCTCCATTGAATCGCACCCCGTTTATGCCAATGGAGGCAGCATGTCCCACGTATTGATCATCGAAAGCAGCGCCCGCCAGCAAGATTCCGTGTCGCGCCAGCTGACCCGCGACTTCATCCAGCAGTGGCAAGCGGCGCATCCTGGCGACCAGATCAATCTGCGCGACGTTGCCGCCAACCCGCTGCCGCACCTTGACGCCGACCTGCTCGGCGGCTGGATGAAGCCTGCGGAGCAACGCTCCATGCCTGAGCAGGAGGCTTTCGAGCGCTCCAACCAGCTGACTGACGAACTGCTCGCCGCCGACGTGCTGGTGATGGCGGCGCCAATGTACAACTTCACCATTCCCAGCACCCTCAAGGCCTGGCTGGACCATGTGCTGCGCGCAGGTATCACTTTCAAGTACACCCCGACCGGACCGCAGGGCTTGCTGCAAGGCAAGCGCGCCATCGTTCTGACTGCCCGTGGCGGCATTCATGCCGGTGCCGGCAGCGATCATCAGGAACCGTACCTGCGTCAGGCCATGGCCTTCATCGGCATTCACGACGTGGAGTTCATCCACGCTGAAGGGCTGAACATGAGTGGTGATTTTCACGAGAAGGGCGTCAACCAGGCCAAGGCCAGGCTGGCCGCGCTGGCGTGAGTCACTGAGGCTTGATGTTGCCCGCTGCAGATCTGTTGCCCAGGGTGGCGCAACCGGCTAAGGTCGCCGCCTTGATTTGCGAGAGAGCACCATGGGCTACCTGATTATCGTCGCGCTGATCCAGGCGTTTTCCTTCAGCCTGATCGGCGAGTATCTGGCCGGCAACGTCGACAGCTACTTCGCCGTACTGGCGCGGGTGCTGTTGGCCGGGCTGGTGTTTCTGCCGCTGACCCGCTGGCGCCAGGTCGAACCGCGCTTTTTGCGCTCGATGCTGCTGATCGGTGCCCTGCAATACGGCGTCACCTACGTCTGCCTGTACCTGAGCTTCCGCGTGCTGACTGTGCCCGAGGTGCTGCTGTTCACCATCCTCACGCCGTTGCACGTGACCTTGATCGAAGACGCCCTGAACCGGCGCTTCAACCCTTGGGCGCTGGTGGCTGCACTGGTCGCAGTGGCGGGTGCGGCGGTGATCCGCATGGACAGCATCAGTGGCGAATTCTTCATCGGCTTCCTGCTGCTGCAACTGGCCAACTTCACCTATGCCGCAGGTCAGGTGCTGTATCGCCACCTGATCGCCCGCAACCCCAGCGACTTACCTCACTACAAACGCTTCGGCTACTTCTACCTCGGCGCGCTGCTGGTGGTGCTGCCGGCGTTTCTGCTGTTCGGCAATGCCCAGCGCCTGCCGAGCACCGATGTGCAGTGGCTGGTGCTGTTGTTCCTGGGGCTGGTGCCGACGGCGCTGGGGCTGTACTGGTGGAACAAGGGCGCCTGCCTGGTTTCTGGCGCAACGCTTGCGGTGATGAACAACCTGCATGTGCCGGTGGGCTTGCTGCTGAACCTGCTGATCTGGAACCAGCACGAGCCGCTTGGGCGCTTGCTGATAGGTGGCTTGATCATTCTGGCCTCGGTCTGGCTCAGCCGGCTGGGCAGCAATCACGCTGCGCCAGCCGTTGGCGGGGTCAGGCGATAGCCTGACCTTGATAGCGCTCGGCGACGACGGACTGGCGAATCTCTGCCAGCAAGCCTTGCCGGGCAAGCTGCAGCGCATCCCAGCGTGCAGCGTCCTGCAGGGGCGGGATGGTCACCGGCTCGCGGCGGTCGAAGCCGACCAGGGCAGCGTCGACCAGGTCGCCCACGGCCATCACCTCAGTCAGGGTATTGATGTCGATACCGGCACGATCCCAGATTTCCGTGCGTGTCGCTGCAGGCAGGACCGCCTGGACATAGACGCCCTTGGGCGCCAGTTCAAGGCTCAGCCCCTGTGACAGGAACAACACGAACGCCTTGGTCGCGCCGTACACGCTCATGCCGAATTCCGGCGCCAAGCCCACCACAGAACCGATATTGATGATCGCGCCGCTGCCGGTCTGCGCCAGCCGTGGCGCGATGGCGCTGGCCAGTCGAACCAGGGCGGTGGTGTTCAACGCGACCAGGTTGGCCACGCTGTCTGTTGATTGCTCGATAAAGCTGCCGGACTGCGCGGCGCCGGCGTTGTTGACGAGCAGGGTGATGCTGCTGTCATCGCGCAAGCGGGCTTCGACGGTCGCCAGGTCGCTGCTTTGCGTCAAGTCAGCCTGAATCACATCGATGGCCACGGCATATTGCTCGCGCAGCTGTGCGGCGAGGGCATCCAGGCGGGTCTTGTCACGGGCTACCAACACCAGATCATGGCCGCGCTGGGCGAAGCGCTCGGCGTAGGTTGCGCCGATGCCAGAAGAAGCGCCGGTGATCAGTACGGTTTCAGCATTGTTCATGGACGAGTACTCAATGTGAGTGGCTGTTGGGACGGTCAGATGGGGAAGCGGTTTATGATGTCGACCATAATCAAAACTGTCAACGGTTTTGATTATGGTCGACATCAGAGTATGCTGAGCCATCGTTACGAAGTCCCCGAGGCGCCCCATGAAGATCACCAAGACGCAATCACTCGCTAATCGCGCGCATATCGTCGAGACGGCTTCGCAGCTGTTTCGTGAACGCGGCTACGACGGTGTGGGTGTGGCCGAGCTGATGGCCACTGCCGGGTTCACGCAAGGGGGGTTCTACAAGCACTTTGGCTCAAAGGCCGACCTGATGGCCGAAGCGGCAGCGCTCAGCCTGGAGAGGTCTGCCGCCGGTGCGTGCACTATTGGTCTGGAGGAGTTCGTCAATCGCTACGTCTCCCGCGCCCACCGAGATGGCAGAGACACAGGCTGCACCGTTGCAGCCTTGGGTGGCGATGCTGCTCGTCAGTCCGATGAGGTCAAGGCGACCTTCGCCAGCGGCATCGAAAAGACCCTTGCAGCCCTTGAAGAGAAGTACCGGACGGGGACAGGGGCGACGCCCGAGCAGGCGCGCGCCAAAGTCGTGAGCCTGTTTACTCATGCCGTGGGTGCCGTCATGTTGTCGCGGGCGTGCCCGGATGACTCAGCGCTGGCAGATGAAATACTGCAAGCGTGCCGGGCCGAGCTGCTGGATGCGCTGGCTGCCGACTGAGCAAGGCTTGCGCGGCTGCGCAAACCTTGTGGTCATTTTCTCGGTGATCAGCTGGCGTGGTGCGGCAGCGGTGACAAGCCACTGCTCTTGATCGCCGCATCTGCCTGAGGCGAAGCGAGGTATTCAAGCAGTGCCTTGCCCGCTGCCTGATGCTGGCTTTTGCTGACCATCGCGCCGGAATACATGGTCATCTTCTGAGCCTCGGCCGGGATCAAGCCGACGATGTCGATGCCCGGTACCGGCTTGAGTTCGCTGAGCTGCTGAAAGCCGATCTGCGCCTGCCCGCGAGCGATCACTGCACCGACCGGTTCGGCCGGGATCATGTGGGCTTTGGCATCGAACTCCGACCCCAGCTGCATACGTGGGAACAACGTCCTGGACAGATAAACACCGCTGGCGCTGTCCGAATAGGCGACCGATTTGCTCTCCACCAGCACCTTGCGCAGGTTCTGCATCGTGCTGATGTCCGGCTTCGGCTCGCCCTGGCGCACGGCCATGGCAATGAACGATTTGCCCAGGTCGACGCGGCTGGCCTTGTCTGCCTGGCCGTCAGCGACCAGCGTGTCCAGCGCCGAGCCGACCATCAGGACCACGTCAGCGTCCTCACCCTTGGCCAGCCTGTTGGGGATCGCCTGCGGGGTGTCGCCCATCGACGGCGCCGCCAGAACATTCAGTTTGACCCCGAACTTTTTCTGGTAAGCCGGCGCCACTTCGCGAATCGCACCCATGATGCCGCCGGAGCTGAGCACGGTCAGGGTGTTCGTGTCGCCAGGTACGGCTTCAGCTGCCGAGCACGCGAAGGTGGCCAGCAACAGTGCCGCGCAGGACATCGTTCGAAGCATGGGAGTGTTCTCCGGAACAAAAGAATCCAGATTACTGAGGCGCAGCCCCCGGTTCAGTTAACGGGCCGTGAAGGATGTTTCATGTTCTGAGCAAGCGGCGTGAACGACTATTGCCTATGTCGGTACAGCAGGGCAGACGCTGCGGCATCGGGCACTGGCTTGCGAGGTGATAAATCGCGGGCAAAAGAAAGCCCGCTGCTAGGCGGGCAAGTTCAATCACACGTAGGGATAGCTAGAGATTGCGCCCCTTGCCGTGAAAATTAAGTGAAAGTGAAGTCAACACGCCGTCAGATTTCACACACGAGTCCGATGCCGGCTGTAGCGTTCAAATGGCTGCAGATTCAGCCTCTGAAGTAGGGTTTGGATATAGCGATTGATAACAAAGACGCATCAATCCATGAAAATTGAACACTAACTGTTTCAAAATGTGTCCCGCATACTCTAGTTTAGAGCGTAACAAGCATTTTAAGAATATCGCTGGAGATCCGTCATGCATGCTTCATCCCCCGCTGCGGGCACTGCCCGTTCCCGCGCCGCAGCCGTGTTCCGCGTCACCTCGGGTAATTTTCTCGAGCAGTTCGACTTCTTTCTGTTCGGCTTCTACGCCACTCAGATTGCGACCGCATTCTTTCCTGCGGCGAGTGAATTCGCTTCCCTGATGATGACCTTTGCGGTGTTCGGCGCGGGCTTCCTCATGCGCCCGCTGGGCGCCATTGTGCTCGGTGCCTACATCGATGACGTGGGCCGGCGCAAAGGTTTGATCGTGACCCTTTCGATCATGGCCAGCGGTACGCTGTTGATCGTGCTGGTGCCCGGATACGCCAGCATTGGCCTGTGGGCACCGGCCCTGGTCTTGCTCGGACGGTTGCTGCAGGGCTTCTCGGCTGGCGCCGAATTGGGCGGGGTGTCGGTCTACCTGTCGGAAATGGCCACGCCTGGGCGCAAGGGCTTCTACACCAGCTGGCAGTCCGGCAGCCAGCAAGTGGCGATCATCGTTGCCGCAGCACTGGGCTACGGCTTGAACCAGTGGTTGGCGCCTGAGCAGATCAGTGAATGGGGCTGGCGCGTACCGTTTGCCGTGGGCTGCATGATCATCCCGTTCATCTTCCTGCTGCGGCGCAGCCTGCAGGAAACCGAAGAGTTCGCCAATCGCACCCATCGTCCGACCATGAAGCAGGTGGTGGCAACACTGGCCAGCAACTGGGGTGTTGTCATCGGCGGCATGCTGATGGTGGCAATGACCACCAGCGCCTTCTACCTGATCACCGTGTATGCACCGACCTTCGGCAAGACCGTACTCAACCTGACCACCACCGACGCCTTGCTGGTGACGCTGCTGGTCGGCGTATCGAACTTCTTCTGGTTGCCCATCGGCGGCATGCTCAGTGACCGCTTCGGGCGCAAGCCGATGATGATAGCGATGACCGTGCTGACGCTGTTCACCGCTTACCCGGCGCTGTCGTATCTTGCTCAGGCAGCGAGCTTCTCGCACATGCTTGAAGTGCTGCTGTGGTTCTCGTTCCTCTATGCGCTCTACAACGGCGCAATGATCCCGGCGCTGACCGAGATCATGCCGGTCGAGGTGAAAGTGGCCGGGTTTTCGCTGGCTTACAGCCTGGCCACGGCGTTGTTTGGCGGCTTCACCCCAGCCATGTCGACCTGGCTGATCCACCTCACCGGTGACAAGGCTGCGCCCGCGTACTGGGTAACCTTCGCTGCTGGCTGCGCGTTGTGTGCCACGCTGGTGTTGTACCGCCGGGTCAAGACCGCTCAGCCACACGCGGCGGTTTGATCGGGTTGTGATGACGCCTGGCGGCTCAGCTGCCAGGCATCAGCCCGATGCGTCTTCCTGGAAGCCCTACTCTGGGCGAGCAAAGCCAATAGCCACTGGCTCACCAAGGTGAGTTTTTCTCGTGGCTGTCAAATCAGTGTAAGTGTCTGGCGCAGCACACTTATGCCAGCGGCACCCTGAGAACTGAGGTAAGTATGCTGGAGACGCCTGGCTTGACGAAAAATTGCAGGCAAAAGAAAGCCCGCTGCTAGGCGGGCTAAGGTCTATCACGTAGGGATGGGTATAGACTGCCAAGTCGCTCGTGAAAACTAAGTGAAAGGCTGGTCAACGGCGTGTCAGACCTGCGCCCCTTTTGCCTCGGATGCCTCTGGAGAATCGCCATGGCTGTTGCAAGCAACGATGATCGTCCCGTGTACCAGGCCGCCTGCCATTGCGGGACTGTGCAGTTTTCAGTGCGCTTGACCGATGGTGTGCGTACTGCGCGCCGGTGCAACTGCTCGCTCTGCCGCATGCGCGGTGCCGTTGCGGTATCAGCCAACCTGGACGATATCACCGTCACCCAAGGGCAAGAGGCGCTCACGCTTTATCAGTTCCACACGCGTGAAGCCAAGCACTACTTCTGCTCCAAGTGTGGCATCTACACCTTCCATCAGCGCCGTTCTGCGCCTGATCAGTACGGGGTCAATGTGGCCTGTATTGAAGGCATGAGCCCGTTTGATTTCCCTGAGGTGACTGTCAGTGATGGCCGCACTCACCCTAAAGACCGCGTAGATGGGGGCTCGCGAGTGGCAGGCTGGCTGCGCTACGAGAACAATCCTGAGTGATTATCCAGCTTGTCTACTCGGCTTCCGAAACTGGCGGATGATAGATGCGATCAGCGTGGACAGCTCGCTGCCCTGCTCGGGCTGCGTCTGCAGCAGCTTCAAGCCTGCGCAGCGATACTGGCTTTGCTTTGGAACATGGCGGTGTCAGCCTTGAAAATCAAATCGTCGAGGTCTTCACCATCTTCCGGATACCACGCCACCCCTAGGCTGGCGCTAACCTTGATTTGGCTGTTTGCCCATGGAATGGGCAAGGCGACGGCTTCGCAGATTTCCCCGGTTACGCGCTGGATATCGTTTCGGTGATGCGCGCCGTCGAGCAGCACGACAAATTCATCACCGCCCATGCGCGCCGCTATTTCAAACTCGCAAATATTGGATTTGATTGCCGAGGCTGCGTGGATCAGCATGGCATCGCCCGCCTGGTGGCCATAACGATCATTGATCTGCTTGAAGTGATTCAAGTCGATATAGCACAAGGCCAGATGCTCTCCACGCTTCTTTGCGTCGAGCAGCCTCTGACTAGCGAAGGGAATAAAACTATTTCGATTTGGTAAGCCAGTCAGGCTGTCATAGAAAGCCAGCTTGTGTACTTCCTCTTGGGCGAGTTTGCGCAACTTTATCTCGTTGCGTAGATGGCGCTGGGCATTCAACAGAATCAGAGCGAACATCAGGACAAGCGCAGAGCCGATGCTGACCAGAACAATGGTCTTGCGCAGTCGCTCGACGAGTTGCGGCGGGTTGGGGTCGTAGATGAAGTTTTCCAATCCGGCAATACTGTCGACCATGCCCAGTTCGAGGAAAGTCTCAGCCATACGTTGCCAGCGCCCTGGGTTCATATGACCGATCTCGATCAGGTCAGATACCACTAGCGGACGCATGGCCTCAGCTTCGAATTGCAAGTGCGCGCGACTTTTCTCCACCGAATACTGATTGAGCAGCAGGTCTATGATTTGCTCGGGGTTATCCATCGCGTAGCGCCAGCCGCGCAGGGTGGCGCGGCGGAAGGCCTCGACGCGCTGCGGATGCTCGTCAATCTCGGCCTGGCTGGTGAACAGGATGTCGCTGTAGAAGTCGATCCCGTAAGTAACGGGCGAGATGATGTTGTATGCCACGCCCCGTTCTTGCAGGTAGAAGGGCTCGTTGGTCAGGTATGAGTTGAACGCCGTCACTTTACCGCTGGCCAGATCCCCAATTTGAAAACTGCTGGGTATCAGCTGTAGTTTTTCGAGGGATATACCTTCGCTACGGAACATCGCCAGAAAATCGGCATCTGTCTGCGCATTCATCAGCATCAACGGCTTGCCGATCAGGTCGTGCACAGTGCGAACGCCTTGGTCTGTACGAGCCACGAGCACGGAAGGTGAGTGCTGAAAAATCACCGCCAGAGCTACCAAGGGCTTTCCATGCAGGCGTGCGTAGAGCAATTCACTATTGGCTTCGCCGTACTGGGCACGCCCAGAGAGCACTTCTTCGACCGGTGTGACATTGGGGCCGCCTTCGTGCAAGCGCACGTCCAGCCCTTCTTCCTGGTAATAGCCCTGAGCGATGGCGGCGTAGTAGCCCGCGAACTGGAACTGATGTTTCCAACGTAGCTGTACATCAATCACTTGCGCAGCACTATTCTCTTGAGTGACAGGGCTCGCCCACGCAGCCTGAGCCGAGAGCAGCACAAAACACAGCAGTCGACGCAGCCGAACCAGCAGAACTCTCTCCGGCCGGTCGAGCGCGTTAGAACAGCAACGGAGGCTGGGCATCGTGAAGGTCCGTTAATCGCGCTCGTGGTTGAGCGTGCAAGGCGTTGCAGGGCATGGGTCGGCATTGTGACATCGCGCATGCAGGGCCAGCAATCGCCAGCCACGATAACCAAAGCGGCCGTTATCCTCGCTTCGGCGTGGCTGGCGCCTGATTTCCTATAACAGGCAACTACTGGCCAAAAAGGGTCGGTCGGGCCCGACAGCTTTCGACCCCAAGCTGCCACCTACACACCACTGCTACCCTTTCGCTGAATTTGGATCGACGCGTAAGGAGGGAAAATGTTGAAGGATGCCTACCGCTATAAAGTGTGGGCCGATGAGCGCACCTTGGCCGCTTTGGCAGACTTTGAAGGAAAGGGCCAGGCCACGCCAGCGTTCGAATTCATGCGCCAACAGCTCAACCATATGGTCATAGTCGAGGAATTGTTCAAAGCTCGCCTGCTGGGCGAGCAAGCGCCGCATCCTGCAACTAATACCGCGGTCATTCCTGATCTGCACGCCCTCACACAGCGCCTGACCGCATGCGACGCGTGGGCCACCGATTACCTGGCGCGCATTACCCCGACGGAGCTTTGCAGCACTGTAAGTTTTGTGTTTTCGGATGGGCAGCATGGGACGTTGACGCGCCAGGAAATCCTCTTCCACCTCATCAACCACGGCACCTATCACCGGGGCGCGATTGGCCATGCGCTTGATCTGGTCGGAGGCAAACGTCCGGCTGATACCTACACCGTGTTCATTCATCGCGCCGAACCGCAGCGTCGCCAGTCGGCATCTGGATAGACGCGACATCTAGTGTTTCGAGATCTTCTGCTGGTGTCAGCGAAAGCCAGAGGGGATCATGACTTCGCGGCAACCGACGCCGAGTTTGAGCTGATCAACTACTACTTTCAGTCGTCCAGCGAAGGAGAAGGTCTCGCCAGCCGTCTCTAGCATTGCTTCGTGGCAGTGAACCAAATCTGTTTCGGTTGTGATATAGAGTTGCTTCACTATTGCATCACTAATGGTTTGTGTGCGAAGCTGATTGCCTTCAGTTTAAGGAGCAGCACCTGTGACCGACATCATCTCTCTCATCGAAAACTCAGCGAAGGCCAAAGGCGACTTGGTTTCCGCGTCAATCCGAATGCAGAAAGAGCTCTACTCTTTTATCGAAGGCCTGGCCGACCAGCTCGATCTCAGCCGGCAGGAAACAATGTTGAAGCTGCTCGAAAAAGGTGTCGAAGCTGCCAAAGCGGCGATGAAGCTCGACGACGAGGTAGAAGCTGCGGCGGAGATCGATGCACTCCCTGCGTCTAAATTCCACATCCTGAACACGAACAAGCGACACTCTGTGCAAGATCACGAGCGGATGCTCAGCGAGGGCTGCGCGGCAGCTTTTTACCACCCTTGGAAGCTCAACATTGATCGCATCCAGGCAGGCGACATCGTCTTCTTGTACGAGAACGGCAAGGGGATCGTCGCTTACGGTAAAGGTACTGGGGTGACGGAAACACGCATCCACGGTGGTTTCCTGGATGAATGCCACTTCCAGCGCCTGGAAGGCTTTGAAGTTCTGCCTAAGCCGATCTCGGCGGCGGAGATCAAAAAAACCCTGCAGAAGAATGTGGTGCTGTTGCGCACAATGTCAGCAATGCCGGAGGGTCATCTGCTGCTGGATCTGCTCAAGAAACGTGGTTGAGGTACCGAGATGCACCAGTGAAAAGCCCGCTCTTAAGCGGGCTTTTTTAGTTGCTTACAGGCCAGACCAACCTCTGACTTTGTTGGGGGAAAAGCGTGAAGCTGATGCCAGCATCTGATTATCGAATATGCTCACCGCCCATGCCAGCGTGAAAACGCTTGGCCTGCGCGCCCGCCGGAGCGAATCTCGGGTGTACAGACACAATGGCACGATCAAGCTTCGCATAAGCGACCTGTGACTGAGAAAGAAGGTACTCGCCGCCGCCGAACGATTTACCGTCTTTACCCTTCGGTAAAATTTCGACTCTGCAATCCACTAGCCATTCCCTGCGGGACTTCCAGATGTCCGAGAGGGGGTATGTTTCGATGCACTCAACGAATTCGCACAAGACGTTAACCTTGGCATGCGCGGCAAGCATCTCGTCATTCTCGTACAACTGCTCGAGGAAGAAGGGCTCGATGTGAGGCTCCAGGTGTTCATCCAAAAACAAACCTTCGTTCATGAATACCGGAGCTGCAATCGATTGACGGATAAAGTCAACCATCATCTCCACGTAGCGTCGGGCGGAGGTAGTTGGAAGATCATTCGCATGCAGGAGCGAGGCAGCTCTACGAATAGCGGCATAGTCGTCTAAGAAAACACCAACATCAGTACGTGCCAGCGTCTCTCGAAGATAGCCGGCCCGGAGTGCGAGGATACGATTCGTTTCGTACCCAAAAAGCGATGCAGCGACCTCGAAAAGCTGGGTTCTGGAAAGCTTTTCGAGACCAAGATCGGCTGCTTTTGCCTGGGTTTTGTAAACAGGTGTAGAAAGGAAATTAGCCATAGTAGGCTCCTCGGTGTAGTGGTTGGGGACTGTTGTTTTGAACAACGGCAACGATTTCCCGCATCAACACAGAGGTCGAAAGCAGAGGGGAGTGGTTCAGCTTGTGCCTTTTTGAGCGTTGCTACTGAGGCGGGCGGCCCATGGCGTAATACTACAACGTAGGCCCTGGTTGTCCAGCTGCTTAAAGAAAGGACACAAAAAAGCGGCTACTGAAAACCAGAGCCGCTGCACTGCTGAGCAGTAAGCTGGGCGAGCCCAGCGCGAGAGAGAGGGGGTATTGCCGCCCCACCCCCAGGCGGTGACCACGATCTACTGCAGATACAGCTCCAACCTTCGGTTAAAGCCGATTCGTCTCCTGGAGTTTTTCCAGCTTGTCCAAGATCTTGGATTTGGCGTTGTCCAACATCGTCGGGTTGGTTAGAGGCGACAGTTCATCTCGCGGTTTTTTGCCGAGGAAATAGCTGATGCGCTCGCCGTTTGCGCCCGATGGATGGGGTAGGCCGTCAAGAAGCTGCTCGGCATTCAGCAGACCTTTGGCCTGCAGGTGCAGGAAGACATCCGTCACCTTTGGCCCCAGCGGCACATACAGGCATTTGGTACCCAGGGCTCTGATTTCTTCCACCAGATGAGTTTCGACCTGGTGTCTCAAGCTGGAGCGGCTGAGGATGGCTGGGCCACCGCTGTAGTTCTGACCGTCAATGAACACTGGATAACGCAATGCCGAGGTGTAGTGCACAAGGTGGCGGTGCGTATCGAACAGTCGTGCACAGCTGTCGATGCCTAGCAGCGTTTGGACACCCACGTGATCCAGCATGTTGACCAGGTTGTTTCGCATCGGCCCGGCGAAGCTGGCGGTTGCCTTGGCGGCTTCCCTGGCCTGCTCGACAGAAGCCCCTTGGCGAAGTTGTCTGCAAGCCTCATCCAGGGCGCGGCTGGCTTGTTGCAACCCTGGTGTGATGCCGCACAGCACGATACGGGCATCGGTGTTGATGTGGTCGAAGGGGGCATAGAAGGTTTGCAACTTGCCTTCCGACGACAACAACAGCTCCGCTGGCAGGCCGTTGCTAAAATTGTGTTTTGTAGTAGCAAGCAGGGTGCTGAATTGTTCGAGGCTCATGGTCACTTCCTATGTTGATTGGCAGTTGAGTTAGTCAGCACGGGTAGCGATGAAGCCCCGGCGTCCTTTTAACCAGCGCAGCGCCTCATCCGAGTCGACCACCGTCTGGCTCTGCTCTTTCCGAGTTTTCAGCTGATCAGCTGCAGTGGGCTGGGCGGCATTACGTACTGCTCTTTCGGTCATCTGCCCCAGCACTGCAATCTCCTTGAGAGTCAGGTATCCGCTGTTGTCTTCACCCGACAAGAACATAGGTAGTGCTTCGTCATTCTGAAATGCCGGGTAGGTATCCAGGTCAAGGCGTGCCCGGATCAGAGCGTGGAACAGAATTTTTTCGAGCCCTCTGGGTAAACACATCTCGCGGTCGCCAATGATTGGCGAGAAGACTTCGATGTCGGGCCTCGCAGACAGGACGAGGGTGGCCAAACGCCCCCAGCTATCGTTCATTCGGTCTTGCTCTGCACCATTCAATGAAAGTTTCAGCCGACCATTGATTGCGTAGTCAAAGCAGTCTCTAGCTGCCGCCTGAACCGGGATCTCACCTTGGTAAATCTGATCGAGAGCCGCCAGGCTTGCAGGGTCTATTTGGCCATGAAATTTCATCAGTGAGGCTCCCAGCGAACCCCAATAGACGTCGTGCGACTCCTGGAGAATCTCGTCCAGATCGAGCTTCTCCTCAGGTGAAACAAAGTTTTTTTCGAACTGGTTACGCCAAAAGGTGCTCATCGTGTGCTCCGTCTGCTCGGAAGGTATAGGCAGAGATTAGAGGTGAAATAGTACATGGTCAATGATTAATTTATGACATATGTTGTGATTTAATGGTCGCTATCGTCAGAGAGGCTCTCCCTTCTCGAGGGCGCCGTGGAGCACTGCACGAGGATATCTATACGCGCACTTGCCGGCGTACGCAGTAACTCGAGGGCTGACTTTCATCGCTTTCGTCGTAGCTGCGTTCGCAATCGCCTGTGCGTGGGGGCACGCCCTGAGCGCACTTCGCATCAAGGACTACCCGAACCTGCCATCCTCCCGTCCGACTAGCGAATATCTGATTGCGGTGGATGTTGAAGCGCAGAAGAAGCACATCTACAACTGCTACATTGATACGCTTGAGGCGCTCAAGGTCACCGTAGCTGAGAAGGCCAAGCCACTGGATCTCGCGTACCAGGAAATCATTATCGGGGCGGGTGCCTTTGCGGCGCTCGCTGTTCAACAAGCGGCCTTTGATCGTTCGTAATACTGTGAAGGACAACCCGTGCCTGCATCGTTTCGATATTGCGCATGAGCTGGGTCACTTGGTCATGCACCAGGGCATTGAGACCGGATGCAGAGCAACCGAAGCGCAGGCTAACCAGTTCGCCAGTGCACTCCTGATGCCACGGGCAAGCTTTGGTGGTGAGTTCCCATCGATGCGTGGGCAGTATCTGAACTGGACGGCGTTGGGTGAGCTGAAGCTTCGCTGGAAGGTGAGCCTCAAGGCGATTATTTATCGTGCGCAGACGCTAAACCTGATCACGCAGGATCAGGCGCGCTCAGGCTTTACCTACCTTAGCCGCAACGGTTTTACCAAGCGAGAAGAGTTGGACGAGCACATTGAGAAGGAGGCTCCGAGCCTCGTTCAGAGAGCGGTAGATCTCTTGGATCACGCCTCCTGGCGAAGGATCTTGAAGAGCGCCGGTCTCACCGACGCTCTGGTAAAGGAGCGCTTTATGCTCAAGGTTCCGGTTTCGCCACTGGCTTTGGTTACCTAATTGAAACGACTAAAGGCAAAGGGACTCAGCCTCAACTTCACTTACTGCACCCAGTCACCAGGAGCCGTCGTGACGCGCAACATCAGGGCGATGATCATGCCAGATGACCCCATCATGATTGACGCGGTGGGGGCTATGGGTAAGCGCCCGGCGAACTCACCTTCCGAACTCCAGCTTTTAGTGCGATGGTGTCCGCGTATTTATAAATAGACACCATCGTCACTAAGGTTTGAAAGCAGCTAGACGAGCTTGCCAAGCATTTGAAATACGAGAATTACAAAGCTATGCTCATGACGAGCCGCCACGGCCTTTAATCACCCAGCGAATCTACATGCAACAAAAGGCATTTTCCATCTCGCTTAACGACAATACTGATCGGTCTTGATGTTTCGCCCTCATCAAAAGAAATTTCCACCTTAAGGTGCTGATCGCCAAACGTCTTAAGTTCAGCGATAAGCTCCGCCACTGTCTTGCCTCGATTTTCCCAGTCTACTCTGTTGCTCATTCAATCACCGACACGATTCAAATTTTATCAAAAGTTTCGTCACGTCTTGACTTACGGCAAGCGTCAGGCGAACTCACCTTGCGTAACTCAAGCCGGCACCCACTGGTGCGGCAGCAATTGCCCGATCTCTCTGGCCCGCTGTGTCGGCAACCGCGTCAGCACATCCTTGAGATAGGCATATGGATCATGCCCGTTCATGCGCGCTGACTGGATCAAACTCATGATGGCCGCAGCCCGTTTACCACTGCGCAGCGTAAGCGTCCGGTTAAGTCACCTTGACGCAAGGGCTGGGAGGTAGCTCCGAGAGCGTAAGCATTGGCCAGACCTTCAACCAGTTTTTGGACGTGACGCGGTCTTGATAGATAGCATTTTTATCCGTAGCGAACCTTCCTGCTGGCCGGATTATCAAGTCAAAAAGATCATCAAAGCCCAACGGTGCAGCGATTTCATATGTGCCGTCCTCCCGCAGTCTTATCGCTAGCGCTGTGGCAGTTTCTGGCCAGTAACGCATTGCATCGGTCGCCGACTGATAGGGCTCATCGCCGTTCTGAATATGCATTCTCGCTTGGTTTTTCACAGACCACAGTACGTTCGGGTCTAGGCTCTGTACGAAATCCCGAGAAACCCAATCGGCATCCCTCGGAAGCTGATTTTTTGTAAGGTTTCCAACCATCTACGGAAAGGAATCCTGTGATGGCAAAGCGTTACGAACTCTCGGATGAGGCTTGGGCTGTGGTTGCTGATCTCTTCACCGAAACCCATGGCCGGGGGCGGCCCCGCCTGAGCGACCGCCTGATGCTCGATGGCGTGCTCTGGGTGCTCTGCTCAGGTGCTGCGTGGCGAGATATGCCGGAGCGCTTTGGCCCGTGGTCAACGGTGTATCAACGGTTTCGGGTTTGGCGAAACCAAGGCACGTTTGATCAGATGCTCATACGCTTGCACCTGAGGTTGAATGAGCAAGGTTTGATTGATCTACAGACCTGGATGATCGACTCAACTGCTGTACGCGCAACCCGAGCCTCATCAGGCGCCGGGAAAAAAGGGGGCTTGACGAGCCTGCCGATCACGCTCTAGGCCGCAGTCGCGGTGGCCTGACAACCAAAATCCACATGCCCTGCGACGCCAACGGGACACCGTTGCGCTTCCTCCTCTCTGGCGGTCAAGCCAGTGACATCAGCTACGCCCGCCCCCTGTTGGACGAGGTCAGCATTCCATCGAGCCAATGTGGCCGCCCGCGTAAACGCTGTAAATGGTTGCTTGCCGACAAGGGCTACGATGCCGAAGCGCTACGCCGTTATTGCGACCGATATCGAATACAACCCGTCATCCCGCTGCGCTCGATGAAGCGCAAACCCAAGCCTGGCTTACCAAGGCTGTTTGATAGGCCCAAGTACCGACAGCGCAACATCATCGAGCGCATGTTTGGCTGGCTGAAAGAGAACCGACGCATCGTGACGCGCTTCGACAAGCTCGCGAAGAGCTATGCCGCTATGGTCTCGCTGGCTTGTTCCATGCGGTGTTTGCGACATCTCTTTTCGTACAGAGCCTAGACGGGGTCAATGCGGCTTGTATCGAACGCTCTGACCAAAAATCGCAGGCAAAAGAAAGCCCGCTGCTAGGCGGGCCAAGGTCTATCACGTAGGGATGGCTATAGATTGCCAAGTCGCTCGTGAAAACTAAGTGAAAGGCAGGTCAACGGAACGTCAGACCTGCGATTTGGCGCAAATTTCACGCCTCACTCATCTCTTCCAACCGCCGCGGCGCCGGCTCAGGCGCCGCACGCCCGGCCAGGCCAATACGCATGTCATTACCACTCGGCTGCTGATAAACACTCAGGCCGAACTCCGGCAGCACCGCCAGTAGATAGTCGAACACATCGCCCTGAATCCGCTCGTACTCGGCCCACGCGGTCGTGCGAGTAAAGCAGTAGATTTCCAGCGGCACGCCTTCGGCGGTGGGCTGCATCTGGCGGACCATGCAGGTCATGTTCGGGTGCACGTCGGGGTGGGCTTTCAGGTAGGCCAGGGCAAACGCGCGGAAGGTACCGATGTTGGTCAGCTTGCGCCGGTTGGCCGAGAGATCGGCGACCAGGCCCTGGGCTTCGTTCCAGTCCTGCAGCTCTTTGCGCTTGCTTGCCAGGTAGTCGCCCAGCAGGCGTACACCGGCCAGGCGCTGCTCTTCTTCGAGGGTGAGGAAGCGTACGCCGGCGGCGTCGATGAACACGCTGCGTTTGATCCGGCGGCCGCCGGATTGCTGCATGCCGCGGTAGTTGCGGAACGACTCGCTCATCAGGCGCCAGGTGGGGATGGAGACGATGGTCTTGTCGAAGTTCTGCACCTTGACCGTGTGCAGGGTGATGTCGACCACGTCACCGTCGGCGCCGACCTGAGGCATTTCGATCCAGTCGCCGACATGCAGCATGTCGTTGCTGGTCAACTGTACGCTGGCGACGAACGACAGCAGGGTGTCTTTATAGACCAACAGCAGTACCGCCGACATGGCGCCCAGACCCGACAGCAGCAGCAATGGCGAGCGGTCAATCAGGGTGGCGATGATGACGATGATGCTGAATACCCACAGCACCATCTTGGCCAGCTGCACGTAGCCTTTGATCGAGCGGGTGCGGGCGTGTTCGGTGCGCGCATAGATGTCGAGCAGGGCATCGAGCAGGCATGCCAGCGCCAAGGTCATGAACAGCAGGGTGAAGGCCAGCGCGACGTTGCCCAGGAAGTGCTGGGCGGTGGCGCCGAGCTCCGGCACCAGCTTCAGGCCGAACTGGATGATCAGCGACGGCGTGGTTTGCGCGAGGCGATGAAATACCTTGTTGTGGCGCAGGTCGTCGAACCACCTGAGGGCTTGTTGGCGGGCCAGCAGGCGGCTGGCATGCAGCACCAGAAACCGCGCCAGGCGGCCGAGAATCAGCGATACCAGCAGCAGCACACCCAGGCCAATGGCGGCGTGCAGGGTCGGGTGTTGATCGAGAGTGCCCCAGAGATCAAGGGCGTTGAACCAGAGTCGTTGAATGTCCATAGGCTAAAAAAGCGGTCTGTATTGCGGAACGAGGGCTAATTAGAGCGCGGATCGGGGCAAAGTTGCCAAAAGAAATTCGGTTCTGGCGGCGGAAAACGGTACCCTATGCAACTTGAATTTACGCACTTGCCCGAGGTTACCCCCGTGTTTTCCCAATTCGCCCTGCATGAACGCATCCTTAAAGCCGTGGCCGAGCTGAAATTTGTCGAGCCGACTCCGGTACAGGCTGCGGCCATCCCCTTGGCGTTGCAAGGGCGAGACCTGCGGGTAACGGCACAAACCGGCAGCGGCAAGACCGCTGCGTTCGTCCTGCCGATGCTCAACCGCCTGGCAGACCTGGGCGGCCCCCGCGTTGAGATCCGTGCGCTGATCCTGCTGCCGACCCGTGAGCTGGCTCAGCAGACCCTGAAGCAGGTCGAGCTGTTCTCGCAGTTCACCTACATCAAGTCGGGGCTGGTCACCGGCGGTGAAGACTTCAAGGAACAAGCGGCCATGCTGCGCAAGGTGCCGGACGTGCTGATCGGCACCCCAGGGCGCCTGCTCGAGCAGCTCAACGCCGGCAATCTCGACCTGTCGCATGTGCAGGTACTGGTACTGGACGAAGCCGACCGCATGCTCGACATGGGTTTTGCCGAAGACATGGAGCGTCTGTGCAAAGAGTGCGAGAACCGCGAGCAGACCCTGCTGTTCTCTGCCACCACCGGCGGCGCCGCGCTGCGCGATATCATCGGCAAGATCCTCAAGGATCCAGAGCACCTGATGCTCAACAGCGTCTCGCAGCTGGCTGAAGGCACCCGTCAGCAGATCATCATGGCTGACCATGACCAGCACAAAGAGAAGATCATCCACTGGCTGCTGGACAACGAAACCTTCCAGAAGGCGATCATCTTCACCAACACCCGCGTAGCTGCCGACCGTGTCTATGGTCACCTGGTGGCCAAGGACATCAAAGCGTTCGTGTTGCACGGTGACAAGGACCAGAAAGACCGCAAACTGGCCATCGAGCGCTTCAAGCAAGGCGGCTCCAAGGTGCTGGTAGCAACCGACGTAGCGGCCCGTGGCCTGGACATCGACGGCCTCGACCTGGTGATCAACTTCGACATGCCGCGCAGCGGTGACGAGTACGTACACCGTATCGGCCGTACCGGGCGTGCCGGTGGGGAAGGTCTGGCGATCTCGCTGATCACCCACAATGACTGGAACTTGATGTCGAGCATCGAGCGCTACCTCAAGCAGCAGTTCCAGCGCCGTCTGATCAAGGAAGTCAAAGGCACCTACAACGGGCCGAAGAAGGTCAAGGCGTCCGGCAAGGCCGTCGGCGTCAAGAAGAAAAAAGTCGACAAGAAGACTGGCGAGAAGAAGGCTGCTGCCAAGCGCAAGCCAACTGCCAAGCCGCGTCCTAACGCGCCATTGGCCAGTGTCGATGGCATGGCTCCGCTGAAAAAGCGCGCGCCCAAGCCAGAGTAAGTCCCTCCGGGGTCGCGTTCGCGGCCCCTGATCTGCGCCCGCCCTTCAAGCGGCGGGCTGCAGTTGATCTAGCCGCAGGCGTTGCGCCTGATCACTCCGCTTTCTTCTCCGCAGTTTTCAGCTCCTGCAGACGGTGCTCGATCAGCTGGCACTTGTCCGGCACATCCTTGCTTTCAGTCGCCAGGTCCATGCCCTGCAACTCGTCGTTGATTTCCTTGGCCTTTTGCGGGTTTTGCTCAGTCAGTTGGCTGACCACCTTGGCCAGCTCTTCGCGTTTGGCGGTGGCTTCTTCCGGCGTGCAGGCCCAGCTTGGCAGGGCGATGCACAGACCGACGGCAATGGCACAGCTGCTTAGGATTTTCACGGGTTGACCTCCTTGTTGGCGTTATCCGGTTGAGGGGCCAGCGGCTGGAAAGTTCATGTGGTCAGGCCTTCTGAACGCTTGCCAACACCCGCATGTCCCACCCTGTGTACCTCTTTCCGTCCACAGCAAGGAGCCATCGCCATGAGCCACTACGACTGGGATTTGATCGAACGCCTGTTGCACGAAGTGCAAAACGGCGCTGAACAAAGCTTCACGCCTCGCCCTTACGCCGAACAACACGCCGCCGCGCTGGCTGCCAAAGGCCAGCCCGTGGGTGACCTGGACCAGCTGAAAACCCGCGCCTGCGAATACGAAAAGCTGCTGCTCGATCGCGGCTACATTGCAAGCCGCCCGGAAGAAGAGGGCGGTAACGGTGAAAATTTCATGCTCACCGAGCGTGGTTCGCGCCTGCTCAGCATGATCGACAGCAGCATCCCCGGCTTCGAGCACCCGCGTCAGGTGTTGGATGAGCAAGCCGATGCGCTGGATCAGCCGACCTTCGATCACGTGTCGTCGAAGGCGCAAATCGCTGGCGGTGCAATTTAGGCTGGCCGGGCCGGGCTTCGGCGTCCGATAATCGCAGTCTGATCCACTTATCTGCCGAGCCCTGCCCATGCCTGCGAATCACACCGAGGCCCGCCTATGAGCGCGGCCCGCAAGAACCCTGATGCCTTTGCCCTGCAATTGATGCTCGGTTTGTGTCTGATCTGGGGCAGTCAGCAGGTCATGATCAAATGGGCCGCTGCGGATATCGCCCCAGTGATGCAGGCGGCGTTTCGCTCTGGCATCGCTGCGCTGCTGGTCGGCCTGCTGATCTGTTGGAGGGGCGGCTGGGGGCAGGTGGGTAGCACTTGGCGCGCGGGGTTGCTGGCGGGCGCTTTGTTTGGCCTGGAATTCATGTTCATTGCCGAGGGGCTCAAGCTGACTTCGGCGGCGCATATGTCGGTGTTCCTGTATACCGCGCCGATTTTTACCGCCTTGGGTTTGCACTTCATGCTGCCCAGCGAGCGCCTCAGGTTGCTGCAGTGGCTGGGCATCCTGCTGTCGTTCGCGGGTATTGCGTTAGCGTTTGCGGGAGGCGTGCAGCTGGATCAGATTGATGGGCGAACGCTGCTGGGTGATGCCTTCGGTGTGCTGGCTGGCTTGGCCTGGGGAGCTACTACTGTGGTCGTGCGCGGCTCGCGGTTGTCTGAAGCGCCGGCGACCCTGACCTTGTTCTATCAGTTGATGGTGGGTTTTGTCGGATTGCTGATGATTGCTCTGCTCACTGGGCAGATCGGCATGGTCACGCTTACGCCGCTGGCGATGGGTAGTGTGCTTTTCCAGGGCGTGGTGGTGTCGTTTGTCAGTTACCTGACCTGGTTCTGGTTATTGCGTAAGTACCTGGCTTCGAACCTGGCAGTGTTCTCTTTCATTACTCCGCTGTTTGGCGTGACCTTTGGTGTGCTATTGCTGGGTGAGCCGTTGAGCGTGAATTTTGTGCTCGGTGCGTTGATGGTTTTGGCCGGAGTAGTGTTGGTCAGCGCTGAGCCTTGGGTGCGTCGGCAGTTGCGCAAGGTGGTTGGTTGAGGCGGTTAATGTCGCAGCAACCCCCCTCCAAACGCCGCTTGCAACAGGGAGAAACAGTTGACCGGCGGTCGGAACAGCCCGCCGCTGCTTGATCCCTGTCAAAATCGGCCTTATGTATAGGATTAGACGCATGCGTAATGCAGGACATAGGACTATGATCTGTATGAAACATCGAATGATCGATTTGCCGTGAGGCTGACCCGTGAAGGGGGCACTATGAAAACACCACTGTTCAACTGGCTCCATGACCTGGCTGTCGCCTTGGGTCTGATACCGCCACCGCTGCAGCCGGTGCCGATCCCCACCGACGAAGAGCAGCGCAAACGCCAGCCTCGTCGCCGTTGAAACGAAAAGGCCGCCGCATTTGACTATGCAGCGGCCTTTGTCTTTTCAGCGCAGTGCAGTCAAATCAGGCCAGATTTGCGCTAGCCACCGGCCGCCGCGACAGCAGGCTGACCAGCACAAAGCTCACCAGGCCAACCGCCAGGCTATAGTAGATCGGCGTATTGGCATCCAGGCCATCCTTGACCATGAACAACAGCGCGGTGGCAAAGCCCAGCGACATGCTGGCGATGGCTCCTGCGGTAGTTGCGCGCTTCCAGAAAATCGCGCCCATCAGCGGGATCAGCATGCCGCCCACCAACAGGTTGTAGGCCAAGGTCAGAGCGCTGATTACATCATTCACTGCCAGGGCGATGGCCAACACCACCAGGCCGGTGAGTAGGGTGAACAAGCGGCTGGTGGCCAGGCTCGATTGCTTGCCACCGCGCAGCTTGGGCAGCAGGTCTTCGGTGACCGTGGTCGAGGCCGCCAGCAGGCCGGCACTCGCGGTCGACATCATCGCCGCCAACGCGGCAGCCATCAGCAGGCCGCGAATGCCGTCAGGCAGGGTGGTCTTGATCATGGCGGCGAAGGCGTTGTTGGGGTTGGCCAGGTCCGGCAGCAGCACATGTGCCGCCATGCCGATCAGGGCGCAGGCCAGGCCGTACAACACGCAGTAGACACCCGCAGTGGTACCGGCGCGCTGGCAGACTTTTTCATCCCGCGCGGTGAACACCCGCTGCCAGATATCCTGGCCTATGAGGATGCCGAAGAAGTAAATCAGGAAGTAGGTGAGGATGGTGTCCCAGCCGATGGTGGTCCAGTTGAAGCTGGACGCCGGCAGTTGCGCCACCAGTTGATCCCAACCGCCGACCTTGTACAGGCACACCGGCAGCAGGATGAACATCAGGCCGACGGTCTTGATCACGAACTGAACGATGTCGGTCAGGGTCAGCGACCACATGCCGCCAATGGTCGAGTAGATCACCACCACGCCACCGCCGAGCAGCACCGACAGCCAGAACGGCAGGTCGAGCAGCACTTGCAGCACGGTGCCCATGGCCAGGGTTGAGGTCACTCCGATCATCAAGGCATAGGCCAGCATGATCAGCGCGCTGGCCTGGCGCGCCATCGGGTTGTAACGCCGCTCCAGCACCTGGGTCACGGTGAAGATGCGCAGGCGCAGCAGCGGTTTGGCCAGGAACAGGTTCAGCGCAATGATGCCCAGACCCAGTGCGGCGCAGAGCCAGAAGCCGGAGATGCCGTGTACATAGCCCAGGCGGACGGTGCCGACGGTCGATGCGCCGCCGAGGACGGTGGTGGCCATGGTGCCCATGTACAAGGTCGGGCCGAGGTTGCGCCCGGCCACCAGGTAGTCTTCATGGGTTTTCGCGCGGCGCATGCCGTACCAGCCCAGAGCGAGCATGCCGGCGGCATAGATCAATACAACGATGATGTCCAAGGCCATTGGGGGTCTCCCGATTATCATTATTATGGCGAGATCAAGTGCCCGGGCAGCCTCACGGTGCCCGGCGGTATCAGCAAGTACGGGTGGGCCTGTCACTGGCCCATGCAAGCAGCGCGACTGCAATCGAGCGCGCTGTCGACATCCTTAGCGGCGCGCTACACCTGGCAGTACGCAAAGCATTTCAAACAGCAGGTTGGCGCCCAGCAGCGAGGTGTTGCCGGTGGTGTCGTAAGGTGGGGAGACCTCGACCAGGTCACAGCCGATCAGGTCCAGGCCCTGACAGCCGCGGATGATTTCGATGGCCTGAATGGTGGTCAGGCCGCCAATTTCCGGGGTGCCGGTGCCGGGCGCCCAGGCCGGGTCGATGCCATCGATGTCGAAGGACAGATATACCGGGCCACCCGCGACCTTCTCACGCACTTCAGCCATCAACGGCTCCAGCGACTTGTGCCAGCACTCTTCGGCCTGCACTACGCGAAAGCCCTGGCGGCGGCTCCAGTTGAAGTCATCGGCCGTGTAGCCTTGGGCGCGCAGGCCAATCTGCACGACCCGGTCGCAATCGAGCAGGCCTTCTTCGACGGCGCGGCGGAAGGTGGTGCCGTGGGCGATCTTCTCGCCGAACATGTGGTCGTTGACGTCGGCGTGGGCATCGATGTGCACCAGGCCGATCTTGCCGTGTTTTTTGTGCAGCGCGCGCAGAATCGGCAGGGTGATGGTGTGGTCACCACCCAAGGTCAGCGGGATCACGTTGTGTTCGACGATGGTGTCGTAGGCTTCTTCGATGATGCGCACGGCATCCAGCAGATTGAAGGTGTTGATCGCCACATCGCCGATATCGGCAACCGACAGCGAGTCGAACGGCGCGGCGCCGGTGGCCATGTTGTAGGGGCGGATCATGACTGATTCGGCGCGGATCTGGCGCGGGCCGAAGCGGGTGCCGGAGCGCAGCGAGGTGCCGATGTCCAGCGGCACGCCGACAAACGCGGCGTCCAGGCCTTCAGGGCTTTGCAGGTGGGGCAAGCGGAGCATGGTGGCGATGCCGCCGAAACGCGGCATTTCGTTGCCGCCCAGTGGTTGGTGCAGAGTCTTGTCCACAGTGGGCCTCATCAGTCGGTCGATTGTTATGGTTGTTCGAACCTGGGCCAGCATGCTGCAACTGAGGGCAGCGGGCGGCGAGCAGGGTCATTGCGGGCAGTCTGCGCAAGCTGGTGGCCGAGAAGAATCGCTACCGACAAATACTTAGTTCAGGAATCTCTGAACTAAAGGCCGCCGCCAAGGTAGACTCCGCCCATTGCCACTTGCCCACTGCGGACCGATCACCACCATGGCCTCGTCACTGCCCGACCCGAAACTGCTGCGGATCTTTGTCAGCGTGGTGCGCCACCAAGGCTTTGCAAATGCCCAGCGTGAGCTGAACCTGTCGACGTCGGCCATCAGCACCTACATGAGCCAGCTGGAGGCGGGGTTAGGCATCGTGCTCTGCCACCGTGGCCGCGGTGGCTTCAGCCTGACCAGCAAGGGCGAGCTGTTCCACCAGGAGACGCTGCGCCTGCTGGCCGAGCTGGATGGTTTTGAACAGTACGCCGCGGCGCTCAAAGGTGAATTGCGCGGCACGCTCAACCTTGGCGTGCTCGACTCGACCGTAGGCGATCGCGCCTTGCCGCTGGCAGAGGCGATTGGCGCCTACAGCCAGGAGCATCCGGCCGTGCACCTGCACTTGTCGGTGTCCAGTCCATACGAGCTGCAGCTGGGGGTGCAGGACAACCGCCTGGACCTGGCCATCGGTGCGTTTTCTTCGCGCATGAGCGGTCTGGTCTATCAACCGCTGTATCGCGAGCAGCATTGGCTCTACTGCAGCAACCGCCATTCGTTGTTCGCCGAAAGGCGGATTCCGGAGCCCGTCATTACCCAGCAGCGCATGGTTGGGCGAGGCTACTGGAGCCAAGCCGAGCTGGCCCGGCACGGCTTCAAGCATAGCGCGGCAACGGTGGAAAGCATGGAGGCGCAGCTGATCCTGATCCTGTCCGGCGCCTATATCGGCTATCTGCCCGAGCACTATGCACAGGCGTGGGTCGACAAGGGCGATTTGCGCGTATTATCGCCCGCCACATTTGGTTACCAAGCCCCGTTCTCCCTGATCATCCGTCGCGGCCGTAGCCGCGAACCATTGATTCAGACATTCCGTGATTTGCTCAAAAGTCAGCTGAACGTCAGCTGATAAACGCCTGGATGAATGCACTCCGTCAGGAACGGTAAATTTCCTACAAAAGTGCCTGCTGACAGGCTTTAGCTCTGCTAAATATTGATTGGCCCCTGATGAATTTCCATCGTTTGCACACGCAAGGATTGCCTTGATGCGCCTGAACTTGCCCGTTACCGAGCATGAAAGAACCTTCCCCAACGAACAGCGGCTTATTTCCACTACCGACCTCAATAGCCGCATTACCTATTGCAACGACGCATTCGTGGCCATCAGTGGTTTTACCTACGATGAACTGGTCGGACAAACCCACAACCTGGTGCGCCATCCAGATATGCCGGCGCCGGTATTTGCGCTGATGTGGGACACCATCAAACAGGGCAAACCGTGGATGGGCGTGGTCAAGAACCGCGCCAAGAACGGTGACTTCTATTGGGTCAGCGCGTATGTCACGGCGGTGTACGAAAACGGCCGCATCAGTGGTTATGAGTCGGTCCGCTCGGTGCCCAGCCGTGAACAGATCAGCCGTGCGGAACGGCTATACGCCCGCCTGCGCAGTGGCCAGCGCGCAGTGTCGTGGTCGACGCGTGTGCTGCACGGGGTTGGCCAGAGCTGGCCAATACTGGCCGCTGCTGCGCTGTCTACTGCAGGCTATCTCTGGCTCGCGCCGCAGGCTGCGATCGGCGTGCTGCTGGCCAGCCTGCTGGGTGCCGGCTATGCGCTGAACCGCCTGCACGCTCGCGCTCTGCAGCGCACCCTGGACGAACACCCGAAAGCCTTCACCGACCCGTTGGTGGCCCTGACCTACAGCGATAACCGCGGCCTGCATGGCCAGCTGGACCTGGCCATCATCAGCGAAGAGGCGCGCTTGCAGACGGCGCTGACCCGCCTGGTCGATGCAGGTGTCGGGGTCAAGGCACGTGCAGCGCAGTCTGCTGGATTGTCCGATGCCCAGGCGCAGATGCTTGACCGCCAGCGCAGCGAAACCGAGCAATCGGCAACCGCCATTGCGCAGATGGCTGCGACTATCCAGGAGGTTTCGCAAAACGTGCAGAGCACTGCCCATGCTGCCGGTGACGCTGACCAACTGGCCCAGCACGGCAGCCAGCTGGCTCAGCAAAGCCTGCAGGCGATGGGCAGCATGAGCGAGGCGGTCAATGACATCGGCCAGGCCGTGCACGCCTTGGCTCAGCAGACGCAGTCGATTGGCAGCGTGGTCGATGTGATCACGTCGATTGCCGAACAGACCAACCTGCTGGCGCTTAACGCGGCTATCGAAGCTGCCCGCGCGGGCGAGCAGGGCCGTGGCTTTGCCGTGGTCGCCGACGAGGTGCGCTCACTGGCCCAGCGCACGCGCACCTCGACCGACGAGATTCACCAGATCATCAGCAGCCTGCGTGCGGGCGCCGAGCGTGCGGTGTCGTCGGCTAGCCGTGGTGAACAGATCTCCCGCGACAGCGTGCACAGTGTCGAAGCGGTGCGTGAGGCGCTGAGCGGCATTGCCCAGGCGGTCAGTCGCATTACCGGCATGAGCCAGCAGATGGCGACTGCTTCGGAACAGCAAAGCCACGTCGCCGAAGATATCAACCAGCAGATCACGCGCATTTCCCACCTGTGCGACGAGAGTGCCGGACAGGCCAGGCAGGGCGCCGAGATCAGCCAGGACCTGGAGCAGATGGCCGAGTACCTGCACAGCCTGGCCGAACGTTTCAACCGCTGACCACCTCCCGAACCCACATGGACGTGGGCGCTGTATGTTCTTCTCGAGTGGCTATGGCACACTGGCGCCCTCCAGGAGAACCCGATGTCCAGACCCCGCTGCGAACGCTGCAAGCGCGCGCAAGACCATTGCTTATGCCCGCTGATCCCCCGCCTCGACAGCCGTACCCGGGTCGTCCTGTTGCAGCACCCCAGTGAAACCGCGCATGCGCTGAATACTGCTCGCCTGGCCGCGCTCGGCCTGGTCAATGCACAGCTGTGGGTGGGGGAAGTGTTTGCCCAGCTGCCGGAGTTGCTGGCAACGCCGGGGTATCGGCCGGTGCTGTTGTTTCCCGGTGACGAGGCGCAGGCACTGACCGCGTATGCGTCACCTGATGAGCAGCCGTTGCTATTGATCGTGCCGGATGGCACCTGGCGCAAGGCGCGCAAGCTGTTGTACCTGAATCCGCTGCTGGCAGCGCTGCCACGGGTGACCCTTGCGCAGGTGACAGCCTCGCGCTATCGCCTGCGCAAGGCGCCGGAGGAGGGCGCCCTGGCCACCATCGAAGCCGTGGTGCAGGCGCTCAACGCGCTGGAGCAGCCGCGGTGTTTCGACGAGCTGCTGCGCCCGTTCGACGCTTTGATCGAAGGCCAGATCCGCGCCATGGGTCGCGACACCTTCGAGCGCAACCACGGTTGCTGAATCAACGTTCGCGCATGGCCTCGGTGCGGGCCTTGAGCACCGGTTTGAGCAAGTAGTCGAGTACGCTTTTCTGCCCGGTGATGATATCCACCGTGGCGACCATCCCTGGAATGATCAGCAATGGCTTGTTGTCGCCGCCCAGGTGATTCTTGTCGGTGCGCACCTGGATCAGGTAGAACGCGTTGCCCTTGTCATCGGTCACGGTATCGGCGCCGATCAGCTCCAGCTTGGCCTTCAGCCCACCATAGATGGTGTAGTCATAGGCGCTGAACTTGACCATCGCGGTCTGCCCCGGGTGCAGGAAGGCGACGTCCTGCGGGCGCACCTTGGCTTCGATCAGCAGGTTGTCCTCGATTGGCACGATCTCCACCAGGTCGCTGCCCGGCTGGACCACGCCGCCGATGGTGTTGACCTTGAGCTGCTTGATGATGCCACGCACCGGTGACACCACCGTGGTGCGCTTGACCCGGTCGTCGATGGCGATGCTGGTGGCGCTGATCTTGGACAGGTCAGTGCGCTTGTCGTTGAGTTCCTTGGCCGCCTCCGAGCGGAAGGTGGCATCGGCTTCCTGGATCTTGCTCTTGATTTCTGCCACTGCCGCATCTGCCCGCGGAATGGCCAGGCTGGTGGCGTTGAGCTGACCGCGGGCTTCGACCGTGCGCTGCTTCAAACGCAAAATCTCCACCGGCGAAATCGCTCCGGTGCCCACCAATGGCGAAGACATGTTCAGTTCTTGCTGGAGCAAGCCCAACGCCGAACGGTACTGATCGACCTTGGAGCGGAACTCGGCCAGTTCCTGGGTCTTCTGCCGCAGTTGTTCGTTGAGCGTCTGCTTCTCGCTGGTCAGCCGCCGTTGCCGGGACTGATACAGCGCCAGCTCGTCCTCGGCCACCTGTGGCGCCTTGCTGCGAATCTCGTCCGGTACGGTGAACGGACGCCCTTCAGCCTCCGCCGAGAGCCGTTCGACCTGCGCCGTCAGTGCGTAGCGGTCGACCTCGCTTTCGCCCTTGTTGGACAGAAAGCGGGTGTCGTCAAGGCGCAGCAGGGTTGCGCCCTTGGCGACCATCTGGCCTTCACGCACGAAAATCTCGGTGACGATGCCGCCCTCAAGGTTCTGTACCACCTGGACCTTGCCCGAGGGGATCGCCTTGCCCTCACCGACAGTCACCTCATCGAGCACCGCCAGGCTCGCCCAGGCCAGCGCAACCAGCAGCAGCGCCGCCGCCAGCCACACCGTCAGGCGCGATAGGCGCGGCGAGTCCTGCAGCGTGGCGCCGGCCAGTTCGGGCATGTAGTCGCGCTCGGCAGTGTTGCCGGCACCTTGGAAATAACTGCGCAAGAAGGCCATCGGACTACTCCTCAAAAGCGTCTACAGCGCGGCGCCAATGCGCCCTTTGCGCAGCGCATCGATGACTGCATCCTTCGGCCCGTCGGCAACGATCTTGCCGTTGTCCAGCACCAGCAGGCGGTCGACCAGGCTCAGCATCGAGGTCCGATGCGTGACCAGAAGTACGGTCTTGCCCGGCACCCAGTCGAGCAGGCGCTGGCGCAGTTGCTCTTCGCTGCTGTTGTCCATGTGGCTGGTGGGCTCGTCGAGGATCAGGATCGGCGGCTCCAGCAGCAGCGCCCTGGCCAGCAGCACGGCCTGGCGCTGGCCGCCCGAGAGCAACTGGCCGCGTTCACCCACCGGGCGGTCGAAACCCTGCGGATGCTGGCGCGCCAGTTCGGTCACGCCGGTCAGTTCGGCCACCTCGAGCATGCGTGCGTCGCTGACGTGGCGGGCACCCAGGGTGAGGTTGTCGCGCAGGCTGCCAGCCAGCAGCGGCAGATCGTGGGCGACGTAGCCGATCTGGCTGCGCAGGTCGGCGATGTCCAGCTGGCGCAGGTCGAGGTTGTCCAGCAACACCTGGCCTTCATCAGGATGATAGAAGCCCATCAGCAACCGACCCAAGGTGCTTTTGCCCGAACCGCTGCGGCCGACGATACCGATGCGCTCGCCGGGCTGCAGGGTCAGGTTGACGTCATTCAGCGCCGCAGCCGTCTGGCCAGGGTAGCGGAAGCTGACATGGCTGACGGCCACGCCGCCCTTGAGGCTGGTGTGCTCCAGCGCCTGTTGCTCGGCCTGGCGCTCTTGCGGCAAGGCCATCAGCGCATCGGTGCTGCGCATGGTTAGCTGCGCTTGCTGATAGCGGGTGATCAGCCCCGCGATCTGGCCCAGTGGTGCCAGGACCCGGCTGCCGAGCATGTAGGTAGCCACCAGTGCGCCGACACTGAGGTTGCCGGCGATGATGCTGTAGACCCCGGCAACGATCGTTGCCATGCCGCAGAACTGTTGGATGAACAGCGTACCGTTGCTGGCCAGCGAAGACAGGTTACGTGCGTGCGCATCGAGCCGGGCAATCGCGCCGTTGGTCTGCTCCCAATGGTACTGGCGCTCACTTTCAGCGCCGTTGGCCTTGAGCGTTTCCAGCCCACCCAGCGTTTCGATCAACAGGGCCTGGCGCACTGCTCCCAGGCTCAGGCTTTTTTCCACGGTGTCGCGCAGGCGGATCTGGATGATCAAGGCAAAACCAACTGCGAGCGGGAAGGCAATCAGCGGGATCACCACCAGCCAGCCGCCCAGCAGGCCAACCACCACCAGCATCAACGCCACGAATGGCAGGTCGATGATGCTGGTCAAGGTGACCGCCGTGAGAAACTCGCGCAGCCCCTGGAAGTCGTGAATGCTCTGGGCGAAGCCGCCGATGGTGGCCGGGCGCGCCTTCATCGACATGCCGGTGATGCGTTCGAACAGGGTTGCCGAAAGGATCAGGTCGGTCTTCTTGCCGGCCTGGTCCAGCAGGTGCGCGCGGACCATGCGCAGAACCATTTCAAAGGCGGTGCCGATGAACAACCCTGCCACCAGCACCCACAAAGTCGAGACTGCCTGGTTGGGCACCACTCGGTCGTAGGTCTGCATGACGAACAGCGGCACCATCAGGCCCAGCAGGTTGATCAGCAGGCTGGCCAGCAAGGCATCGCTGTACAGCCAGCGGGAATGGCGCAAGGTGTCGCGAAACCAGGCATCGACCCTCGGCATCAGCGGGGTGCGCAGGTTTTCCAGAGTGTGCCGCGGGCGGGCAAACAGGGCATGGCCGGCGTAGGCCTGTTCCAGCGCCTCGCGCTCGACCCATTGCTCGCCGCCTTCGGCCTCGGACGGCAGGATCAACGCGCGGCCGTCTTCGCCAAAGCGCTGTAGAACAGCACAGCGGCCGTCTTTGAGCAGCAGCAATACAGGAAGGTTGAGTGTGGAAATTGCGCCCAGCTCACGCTTGAGAATCCGCGCTTGCAGGCCTGCGCGGGCTGCGGCTCTGGGCAATAACTCGGGCCCCAGCCGCTGGCTGGCCAACGGTAGGCCGCTGCACAAGCTGGCACGGCTGGCGGGGCAGCCGTGCAGTTTGCACAGAATCAACAGGCCATCGAGCAACGGATCGTCAACGTCCAGCCGGGGCTGGGCATTTTGCATACTGGTCACGATGGCCTACTCCTGCCGCAATGGAGGGTGTACGGCTACATCCGAAACGTTGCTCGATAACGGTCAACGCATTTCGGGCAACTTCGCTTCGCTGCGTACTTCAGTCTTGGCGATGGCTTCTGCCGGCAGCGCAATACGCTGTTTGCTGAGCAATTCACCCATGGTCGAAAGTACGCGGTACATCGAGTATTCCTCGGTGTAACGCACCTCGGTGTAACGGCGGTTGGCGTTGTACAGCTCGTTCTCACTGTCGAGTACGTCGAGCAGGGTACGCTGACCAAGACCGAACTGATCCTGATAGGCGGCACGCACGCGCTGGGTGGTTTCAGCGTATTCGCGCGCGGTCGGCGTCTGCTTGCGCGCGTTGTTCATGGCGTTCCACGACAGGCTCAGGTTCTCGTTGAGTTCGCGCAGGGCGTTGTTGCGGATGTCCAGCGCCTGGTTGATCTTGTGCGAGTCCGACTGCAGGCGAGCTTTGTCGCTGCCGCCGCGGAACAGGTTGTAGTTCAGCTCGACGCCTGCCTGCCAATCGTTGTTGCTGTGGCCGCGCTCGCCGCCCAGGTTGTTGTTGGCGCCGGTGGCCAAGATGGCGTCCAGACGCGGGTAGAAGGTCGACTTGGCGACTTCGTACTGCTTCTCGGCGGCATTCACATCGGCCTGAGCCGAACGCAGGTACGGGTTGTTTTCCTGCATGCCGCGGCGTGCGTCTTCCAGCGTGCTCGGCATTTCCACCTTGATGGTCGAAGGGGTTTCCAGCTCGTCCGGCATCAGCCCGACCACGCTGTAGAAGTTGGCTTCGGCGTCAGCCAGATCGACTTCGGCGGTGTCCAGGTTGTTTTCAGCCAGGGCACGACGTGCGCGCGACTGATCGAGGTCAGCACTGCTGCCGACACCGCGCTCGGTGCGCAGGCCGATCTGGTCGTTGACGCGCAGGTGCGCTTGCATGTTGTTCTTGGCCAGGGTCACCAGTTCGCGACGCTTGAGCACTTCGAGGTAGACCTCGATGGTACGCAGGGCGACGTCCTGGGCGATTGCCTGAGTGTAGTAGGCACGAGAGTTGGAAACCGCTTCGGTACGGCCGACTTCGTTGGAAGTGTTGAAACCGTCGAACAGCATTTGGCGCAGACGCAGCTCGGACTGGGTGTAGTTCATGGTTTCTTTGTTGTGGTTGCGCGTGCCGTCAGCGTTCAGACCACGGGTGTTGAGGTTGTCGGAGCGCTGGCGACCGTAACCTGCAACCAGATCGACGCTTGGGTAGAACCCGCCACGGGCGAATTTCACATCTTCGTCGGCAGACAACCGGCTGTTGCGATAGGAACTGATTTGCGGGTGATGATCCACGGCGTTCTGAACGGCTTCGGTGATCGACATCGCCTGAATGTTGGCACTCGCCATGGCCAACAGGATTGCACTGGTGATGGGGGTAAGAACGCGCATGGGGTACATCTCCATTGTCTCTAAAAGTGTCCAGCATTCGCCAAAAAAATGACGATTATTATGAGGTAGACCGTTTCAAGTTTGTAACAACAGAGCTAAGAACATTTAACGCGCGAGCTAAGAAGATTTGTTCATAAGGTCTATGCGAAAAAAAACTTATGCGGTCTAAAGAATCCGCGACATTGTTCTACTCAACGGGCCTATAAATCAAGCTGTAGTCAGCGGTTTTAGGTCATTGCAACAAGTTCCAGAACTTTTGCAGCTAAGAACTCAGTGAAAACGGGCCGTGTCGGAATTTGGCGACAATTAATTGTCACTCTGTAGTAGCAAAATTCCATCATCTCTATCGGCTTGGCCTGCGCAGTGTAGAGCTGTTTGCTGACTTTTGGCGTTTGATTGACGCCTTTATTCGGCCTGGCGCCACTGTGTTTTTGCTGCATTCAAGCTGCAGGATCCGTTCGGCAGGGGAGACGTAGGGCATGGCTAAATTTATCGGAGTGGTCAGCAAGGTGGTCGGCCAGGTTTTCGCGGTCGACAGCGACGGCAGCCGCCGCCTGTTGGACGAAGGCGACCGACTCTATGCTGGCGAACAGCTCGAAACCGGTAACGCCGGAGCCATTGCGGTGCGCCTGGACAACGGCGCAGAGCTGACCCTGGGCCGCGACAGCAGCCTGCAGATGTCGCCAGAGCTGCTGGCTAATCAGGCCGCCCATGTGCAGACCGACGACGTCGCCCCCAGCCAGGCGCAGCTGACCGATGTCGAGCGCTTGCAACAAGCCATCGCTGCGGGTGCCGACCCTAGTGAAGAGGCCGAGGCTACCGCGGCTGGGCCCAATGGAGGTGCCCCAGGCGCTTTGGGCGGCGGCCACAGCTTTGTCATGCTGACTGAAGTTGCCGATCGCGTAGACCCTACGGTTGGCTTCCCGACTGCGGGCTTCAACGGTGTACCGCTGTTGGTCAATGGCTACATTGGTGACCTCGATCCGACCAGTTCCGACGATGTGCTGCCGCCCGCGTCCCCACCTCCGGTGAATCCGCCAGACAACCCGGTCACCCTGCAAGGCCTTGATGTCAGCCCCGGCGAACTGATCCTCGACGAGGCCAACCTGCCCGACGGCTCCGACAGCAACCCGGCGGCGCTGACCCAGCAAGGCTCGTTCACCGTTATCGCCGCCGACGGCGTGTTCAATCTCAGCGTAGGTGGCATCAACGTAGTCACCGGCGGGGTGGTTACCGGTATTGGCCAATCCATCACCACCGCCCTTGGCAACACCCTGACCATCACCGGCTACAACCCGGCGACCGGCGTGGTCAATTACAGCTACACCCTTAACGGCACTGAGCAGCACGCCAACGGTGGCGGCAGCAACCTGATCGGCGAGCAGTTCCCGGTGCAGGTCAGCGACAGCGATGGCGATGTAGCCAGCGGCAGCCTCGACGTGATCATTCGTGACGATGTGCCCAAAGCGGTGAATGACAGCAACGCAGTGACAGCCACCGAGCAGCAGCTTGAGTTGACCGGCAACGTACTCAACAACGATGTGCAGGGCGCCGACCGGGTCGTCGGCGGGCCGGTGATTGCCGGTACCTTCAGCGGCACCTACGGCACATTGGTGCTGGCTGCGGACGGTAGCTACACCTATACCCTCAACGCCGATGACCCTGATTTCAAAGGGCTCAAAGGTGGCGGCAGTGGCACCGAGAGCTTTACCTACACCATCAGAGACGCCGACGGCGATACCAGCAGCGCGACCCTGACGCTGAACATCAGCAATCTCAACGACCCAGTGACGATCGGCGGGCTGGATGTCGCCGGTGGTGAGCTGATTGTCTATGAAAAGAATCTGGTCGATGGCAGCGCGTCAGACGGCGCTGCGCTGACGCAGAACGGAACCTTTACCGTTGCCGCGCCAGATGGCTTGCAGAGCCTGAGCGTGGGCGGCATCACGGTAGTCAGCGGCGGCGCAGCAGGCGGTTTCCCACAGTCGATCACGACCGCGCTGGGCAACACACTGACCATCACCGGCTACAACCCGGCCACAGGCGTGGTGAGCTACAGCTACACGCTGCTCGACAATGAAGCCCACGCCACCGGCAACGGCAACAACAGCCTGGGCGAAACATTTGTCGTGACAGCCCAGGACAGCGATGGCAGCACTGCCTCGGCCAACCTTGACGTGAGCATTGTCGACGATGTGCCCAAGGCGGTGGATGACACCAACGCGGTAACGGCCACAGAACAGCAGGTGGAACTCAGCGGCAATGTCCTCAGCAATGACGTACAAGGCGCTGACCGGGTCGTGGGTGGCCCGGTGGTTGCCGGCACCTTCACTGGTACCTACGGCACGCTGGTGCTGGCTGCGGATGGCACCTACACCTACACCCTCAACGTTGACGATGCCGATTTCAACGGCCTTACCGGCGGTGGCAATGGTATCGAGACCTTCACCTACACCATCAAAGACGCTGACGGTGACACCAGCAGTGCGACCCTGACCCTGAACATCAGCAACCTCAATGACCCGGTAACACTTGGCGGCCTCGACGTGAGCGGAGGCGAGGTTACCGTTTACGAGAAAAACCTGATCGATGGCAGCGCAGCTGACGGCCCGGCCCTGCAACAAGGCGGCACCTTCACGGTGATTGCGGCGGATGGCCTGCAATCTTTGAGCGTCGGCGGCATCAACGTAATCAGTGGCGGCGTAGCCGCAGGCTTCCCGCAGACGATCACTACCGCGCTGGGCAACACCCTCACCATCACCGGCTACAACCCTACGACAGGGGTGGTCAGCTACACCTACACCTTGCTCGACAACGAAACCCATCCGGATGGCAACGGCACCAATGGGTTGCAGGAAAGCTTCACGGTCGTTGCCAAGGACACCGACGGCAGTACCGCCACTGGCAGCCTCGATGTAACCATCGTCGATGATGTGCCGCAGGCGCACTGCGACTTCGCCAGAGTCGAAGCAGGCGGTCAGGTCAGCGGCAACGTGCTGGCCAATGATGTGATTGGCGCCGATGACTTGGCCGATGGCCGCTATGTAGTTGGCGTGCGTGCCGGCTCGGATACCTCCACGCCGGCCTCTGGACAGTTGGGCGTCAATGTCCAGGGCACCTATGGCTACATCACGCTGGATGCCGAAGGTAACGGCGTTTATCACGCCTACCCGAACAGCAATGCACCGGCTGGTGCTACCGATGTGTTTGTCTACACCATCCGCGATGCTGACGGCGATCAGAGCACCACGACCATTACCATCAACGTCAACAACTGCCAGATGATCGCCGGGCAGGATACTGACGTTACAGTGTATGAAAACGCCTTGGACATGACCAAGGACGGCAACGACCTCGCGCCTGGCACCGTCACCGGCAGCCAACCTGGCTCGACCGGCGAAACAGCCAGTGGGACCTTGGTCGGTTCGGTCACAGGCGGCGTTGGCGCTTTGACCTACAGCCTGGTTGGCAACACTGCAGGGCAATTCGGGCAGATTCAGGTCAACGCCGATGGCTCCTACACCTACACCCTGACCTCGCCGGCGAATTCGCCGACCCATCAAAATGACGGGCCGAACGTCATTACCGAGAGCTTTACCTATCAGGTCAAGGATTCGCTCGGTAATACCACCACCAGCAACATCGTCATCAGCATCGTCGACGACGTGCCCCAAGCGCACTGCGACGTTGCGCGAGTGGAAATGGGTGGGCAGGTCAGCGGTAACGTACTGCTCAATGATGTGATCGGCGCGGATGTTTCTGCCGATGGCAAGTACGTGGTCGGCGTGCGGGCCGGTTCAGATACTTCGACGCCTGCTTCTGGCCAACTGGGCGTTAACGTCCAGGGCACTTACGGCTACATCACCCTCGATGCCGAAGGTAACGGGGTTTACCACTCGTACCCGAACAGCAATGCTCCAGAAGGCGCGACGGATACCTTCGTCTATACCATTCGCGACGCTGACGGCGATGAGAGCACCGCGACCGTCACCATTAACGTGCTCAACTGCCAGATGGTTGCTGCACAAGACCACGATGTCACCGTCCATGAAAACGCTCTGGACCTGACCAAGGACGGCAACGACCTGGCGCCCGGCACCGTCACCGGCAGCCAACCTGGCTCGATTGGCGAAACAGCCAGTGGGACCTTGGTCGGTTCGGTCACAGGCGGCGTTGGGGCTTTGACCTACAGCCTGGTGGGCAACACTGCAGGGCAATTCGGGCAGATTCAGGTCAACGCCGATGGCTCCTACACCTACACCCTGACCTCGCCTGCGAATTCGCCGACCCATCAGAACGACGGGCCGAACATCATTACCGAGAGCTTTACCTACCAGGTCAAGGACTCGCTCGGTAATACCACCACCAGCAACATCGTCATCAGCATCGTCGATGACGTGCCACAGGCGCATTGCGATGTTGCTCGTGTGGAAATGGGTGGGCAGGTCAGTGGCAACGTGCTGCTCAATGATGTGATCGGCGCGGATGTTTCTGCCGATGGCAAGTACGTGGTCGGCGTGCGGGCCGGTTCAGATACTTCGACGCCTGCTTCTGGCCAACTGGGCGTTAACGTCCAGGGCACTTACGGCTACATCATCCTCGATGCCGAAGGTAACGGGGTTTACCACTCGTACCCGAACAGCAATGCTCCAGCAGGCGCGACGGATACCTTCGTCTATACCATTCGCGACGCTGACGGCGATGAGAGCACCGCGACTGTCACCATTAACGTGCTCAACTGCCAGATAGTTGCTGCACAAGACCACGATGTCACCGTCCATGAAAACGCTCTGGACCTGACCAAGGACGGCAACGACCTGGCGCCCGGCACCGTCACCGGCAGCCAACCTGGCTCGTCCGGCGAAACAGCCAGTGGGACCTTGGTCGGTTCGGTCACAGGCGGCGTTGGGGCTTTGACCTACAGCCTAGTAGGCAACACCGAAGGGCAATTCGGCCAGATCCACGTAAACGGTGACGGCTCATACACCTACACCCTGACCTCGCCTGCGAATTCGCCGACCCATCAGAACGACGGGCCGAACATCATCACCGAGACCTTTACCTATCAGGTCAAGGATTCGCTCGGTAATACCACCACCAGCAACATCGTCATCAGCATCGTCGATGACGTGCCCCAAGCCCATTGCGACGTTGCCCGAGTGGAAATGGGCGGTCAGGTCAGCGGTAACGTACTGCTCAACGACGTGATCGGCGCGGATGTTTCTGCCGAGGGCAAATACGTGGTCGGTGTGCGCGCTGGGTCCGATACCTCGACGCCTGCCTCTGGCCAACTCGGCGTCAATGTCCAGGGCACCTACGGCTACATCACCCTCGATGCCGAAGGTAACGGGGTTTACCACTCGTACCCCAACAGCAATGCCCCAGAGGGCGCCACGGATACCTTCGTCTACACCATCCGTGATGCCGACGGTGACCAGAGCACCGCGACGGTCAGTATCAACGTGCTCAACTGCCAGATGGTGGCGACACCGGATCACGACGTCACTGTCTACGAAAACGCTCTGGACCTGAACAAGGACTGCCACGACCTGGCTCCGGGCACTGTGCTCGGCAGCCAGCCGGGATCGGCCGCTGAAACAGCCAGCGGCACCTTGGTTGGCGCCGTGAGCGGCGGCGTAGGCATCCTCACCTACAGCCTGGTCGGCAATGCCGAGGGCCATTTCGGCCAGATCCAGGTCAACGGTGATGGCTCTTACACCTATACCCTGACTTCGCCTGCCAGCACTTCGCCGCAACAGAACGATGGCCCCAATATCGTCACCGAAACCTTCACCTATCAAGTCAAGGACTCGCTCGGCAACACCACCACCAGCAACATCGTCGTCAGCATTGTCGATGACGTGCCCCAAGCCCACTGCGACTTCGCCAATGTGGTCGAAGGCAGCAGCGTGACGGGCAACCTGCTGTGGAATGACGTGATCGGCGCCGACGTCTCTGCCGCTGGCCAGTATGTGATCGGGATCCGCGCCGGCAGCGACACCTCGACTTCTGCTGTGGGCCAGCTCGGCACAGAGGTGCAAGGCGCTTATGGTTACGCAACGCTGGATGCCAACGGTAATGGCGTTTATCACGCCAACCCCAACAGCGTGTCACCGGCTGGAGCTACCGACACCTTCGTCTACACCATCCGTGACGCCGACGGTGATGAAAGCACTACGACGGTGACCTTCAACGTCCAGGACGCCAGCCAGGCGGGCTGCGCTGATGGAGCTGTTGGCGCTCGCTCGGCGGCCACTGACAAAGCGGCGCCGATCCGGTTCGACGTTGACGAACACAAAGCCACCGGCTCGCTCAAGGAGCTTGCTCGCAGCGCGTTCGCTGCCAACAGCGGCGCCATGACCTCCGCGCTGGTGGTGGCCGGCTATCTGGCGCAGATGGGCAGCAGCCACGCCGGCGAGCAGGACGTGTACACGGTGGCCCTGCGCAAGGGTGAGACGCTCACCCTCGACCACGATCGCGCGCTGGGCAACTTGCTCATGGAATGGAAAGGCGCAGCTGGCAGCTATCACCCTGTGGCGGACGGCGGCAGCTTCACCGCCAGCCACGATGGCCTGTACAGCATCCAGCTGACCAGCACGACCGACAGCACTGCCCCGGCGCAGGACAGCTTCAAGCTCAGCCTGCTGATCGATTCGAGCAATGTCCAAGGCCAGAGCCACCCTGTCGGCCAGACAGTTGGCAGCGACCCGGCAACTGGCACTGCAGACATCGTCTACCACGCAGACAGCACTGGCAGCGCGCTGACCGCCGATACGTTGTTGGCGGTGGAGGATGGCAAAGGCGAGGCGGAGCTGGTAAGCAGCCCAGGCAATGACCTGCTCGAAGGCGGTCACGGTATTGATACCGTCAGCTATGCCACAGCCAAGGCAGGCGTAGTGGTCGACCTCAACCTGGTGGGCCAGCAGGATACCGGCGGCGGTGGGCTGGACACCCTGGTCAGGATCGACAACCTGATCGGCTCGGACTACCACGACACCTTGATTGGCAACGCCAATGACAACGTGCTGATTGGCGGTCGGGGTGATGACCTGCTGACCGGGGGCGGCGGCAATGACACCTTCGTCTGGCAGAAGGGTGACACCGGCCACGACACTGTGACTGACTTCACGCCAGGCGCTGATCATCTTGACCTGTCGCAATTGCTTCAGGGCGATGGTGGCGCGGCGGCTTCACTGGATGACTTCCTGCACTTCAAGGTCAGCGCAGCGGGAGGTACGGTGGTGTCGACCATCGAAGTCAGCAGCGTGGCCGGTGCGGCACCGAGTCAGACCATCGACCTGGCCGGCGTCGACCTTGCCCAGCACTATGGCGTAACGGCGGGGGCGGGTGGACTGATTGCATCCGGGCATGACACCGCAACCATTATCAACGGCATGCTCAACGATCATTCGTTGAAGGTGGATACCGTCTAAGGTTGTTTGACTCATCTTGAGCCCGCTGGGGCCGCTTTGCGGCCCTTTCGCGACACAAGGCCGCTCCTACAGGGACCGCGCTAGTCAGTCATGCGCGGACCCTGTAGGAGCGGCCTTGTGTCGCGAAAGGGCTGCGCAGCAGCCCCGGCTATCTCAATTGGATCAACGATATCTCATAGTTCGCAAGGTAGGTGAGTGCCGGCCTGGCAGTGCCCTGGAGGACGGGCTCAACTGCGGCGCAGGGTCTTCTGCTTGAGAATGTACAGGCTCACCAGCACTGCGCTGGTGAGCATGAACAGTCTTGCCCAAAAGAGTGGCACCAGATAGCAGGACAAACCGATACTGGCCCACATCAGGCCAATAGCGTAGACCTTGCCCTTGAGCGGGATCCCTTCACCACCGAGGTAGTCGCGAATCCACGGTCCCAACTGCGGGTGATTGACCAGCCAGGCGTGGAAGCGCGGCGAGCTGCGGGCGAAGCAGGCGGCCGCCAGCAGCAGAAAGGGGGTGGTTGGCAATACCGGCAGGAAAATCCCCAATACCCCCAGCGCAACGCTGAGCCAGCCAGCGGCCAGCAACAGGTAGCGCATGACTGCTGTCAGTGATGGCGCGGCTTGAGCAGGGCTGGCTTTTCTTCCGGAGCGTGCAGCAGCAGGTACAGCGCGGTCAGGGCTTCCGGAATCTGCACGATCATGTCGTCCTGCAGGTTGGCGTCCTTGGCAATGTCTTCAAACTCTGGCTGCTCATCGAACAGACCCGAACCGACCATGATCGGCAGCAGCATTTCGCTGACTTCTTCTTCGGCGTTCTCGAACCAGGCTTCTTCACGCAGGAACACGCCTTCCATGAAGCCGATGCACCAGCCGCGCAGATCGGAGTCGTCCGGGTCTTCACCCAGGTCGAGGTCGCACGGCAGCTCGAACTCTTCGTCACTGGCCAGTTGACGGCTGATGTGGGCCTTGAGGGCGACCAGCGTGGCTTCGATTTCGACCCGCTGCGCGTCGCTGCTGTACTTGGGCTCTTCGGCAAACAGCGCGTCGATCCATTCGCGGTCAGGAACGGCCTCGGAAGTGATCGAAAGCGCGGTCAGGTAGCCGTGGGCGGCGACGTAATCCAGCGCTTCTTCGTGCAGCTCGTCGGCATCGAGGAAGACTTGCAGGCGGGTCAGTTGCTCGGCGAAGGACATTACGGGGCTACCTTGAAGAATAAACGATAACGAATTCTAGCACCTTGCTGCGATCACGGGGCAAAGGGAACGTCTGTCACCGTAGCGTCCTTTAGCACTCGTCGCTGGGGTATAATCCGCGGTTTTCAGCCGGGCACAGTGTTTGTGCGGCCCTTGGCAAAAGCTGCTTACGCATTCGCGCGTGTGCCGGACGAGTTTATCGTCCAGCCTGTGTTCGGGAATGATACGGCGATTTCGGAGTTTGCAATGCTCGAACAGGCTCAGCGCGTCCTCAAGGACATCTTCGGCTACGACAGTTTCCGGGGGCGCCAGGCAGCGATCATCGAATGTGTGGCCAATGGCGGCGATGCCTTGGTACTGATGCCTACCGGCGGCGGCAAGTCGCTGTGCTTCCAGGTCCCTGGCTTGTTGCGGCCCGGCTTGACTGTGGTGGTATCGCCACTGATCGCCTTGATGGACGACCAGGTTGCCACCCTCGACGAACTCGGCGTGGCCGCGGCAGCCCTGAATTCGACCCTGAGTCCCGAGCAGCAACGCGAGCTGGCCGGGCGCTTGCGCCGCGGCGAGGTGAAGATGCTCTACCTCGCGCCTGAGCGCTTGGTGCAACCACGCATGCTCGAGTTCCTGCAGGGCCTCGACGTATCGCTGTTCGCCATCGACGAAGCGCACTGCGTGTCGCAGTGGGGCCATGACTTCCGGCCTGAGTACCTGCAATTGGGCCAACTGGCCGAACAGTTTCCGCATGTGCCGCGCATCGCCCTGACCGCCACCGCCGACATGCGCACCCGCGAAGAGATCGTCCAGCGTCTGCACCTGCAGGGCGCCGAGCGCTTTCTGTCGAGCTTCGACCGACCGAATATCTTTTACCGCATCGTGCCCAAGGAAGCGCCGCGCAAACAGCTGATGGCGTTTCTGGGCGAGCGCCGCGGCAACGCCGGGATCGTCTACTGCCTGTCACGCAAAAAGGTTGACGAGACCGCAGCGTTTCTCTGCGAACAGGGCTTTCCTGCACTGTCCTACCATGCCGGCCTGGCCGCCGACACCCGTGCCAGCAACCAGCGCCGCTTCCTCAACGAGGAAGGCCTGATCATGGTTGCGACCATTGCATTTGGTATGGGCATCGACAAGCCCAACGTGCGCTTCGTTGCCCACCTCGACTTGCCCAAGTCGCTCGAGGCGTATTACCAGGAGACTGGTCGTGCCGGTCGTGACGGCTTGCCCGCCGACGCCTGGATGGCCTACGGCCTGCAAGATATGGTCATGCTCAAGCAGATGTTGCAGAACTCCGAAGGTGACGAGCGTCACAAACGGGTCGAGCAGCACAAACTCGACGCCATGCTGGCCCTGTGTGAAGAAACCCGCTGCCGCCGACAGTCGCTGCTGGCCTACTTCGACGAAGTCCTCGAACAGCCCTGCGGTCACTGTGACAACTGCGTCGACAAGGTGCAGACCTGGGACGCAACCGAGCCTGCACGTCAGGCCCTGTCGGCGGTGTTTCGTACCGGTCAGCGCTACGGCGTTGGTCATCTGGTCGATGTGCTGCTGGGCAAGGACAACGAGAAGATCCGCAGCTTTGGTCACGAGAAGCTCTCGGTCTACGGCGTCGGTAAGTCCCTGAGTGAACATGAGTGGCGCTCGCTGTTCCGCCAGCTGGTCGCGCGTGGCCTGGTCGATATCGACCTCGAAGGCTACGGCGGCCTGCGCCTGTCCGACAGCTGCCGGCCATTGCTGCGTGGCGAGGTCAACCTGCAGCTGCGTCGCGACCTCAAACCACAGACCAGTGCCAAGAGCTCCAGCGGTGGCAGCCCGGCCAGCCAGTTGGTGCGTGGCGAAGAGCGCGAGATGTGGGAAGCCTTGCGCACCCTGCGGCGCAAGCTGGCTGAAGAGCACAGCGTACCGCCTTACGTCATCTTCCCCGATTCGACGTTGCTGGAAATGCTCCGCAGTCAGCCTGCAAGCCTTGCCGACATGGGTCAGGTCAGTGGTGTCGGCGCGCGCAAACTGGAGCGCTATGGCCAGGCGTTTCTCGAGGTGCTCAACGGCGGCGAGAGCACGCAGGCGCCAAAGGTGGTGCTTGACCTTCGCCACGAACTGGTAAGCCTGGCGCGGGCGGGCATGACGCCGATGCAGATTGCCGGCCAGCTCAATTGCAGCGAAAAGAATGTCTACAGCCTGTTGGCCGAGGCGCTCGGCCGTCAGGAACTTAGCCTGGACCAGGCGCTGGACTTGCCCGAAGACCTGATGATGGAAGTGCAGGATGCCTTCCTTGATGGCGAAGGCGAGCTACCGCCGGTGGCGGAGATCGCAGCGCAATTCGCCCAGCGCGTGCCGGAGGGTGTGCTGTATTGCATCCGCGCTGCGCTGGCGGCAGAGTTTGAGCTGTAACCAGGCGCGATGCCGCTGAGCGCGGCATCTGGCTGATCCTTGTCATATTTTTTGATGATTATCGGACATTTCCGTGACGCCCAGCCTTGCCTGGAGCGCAAGGCCATGATTAGCTGGCTAATAATTAGTTCTATCCATCGAGTTGTTTATGCCGCTTACCGACAATCAACACCGCTTTGGCATGCAACTGGCCCAGATGTCCCGGGGCTGGCGCGCTGAACTGGATCGCCGACTGGCCGGGCTGAATCTGTCTCAGGCTCGCTGGTTGGTGCTGTTGCACCTCGCTCGCTTCGCCGAAGCTCCGACCCAGCGTGAACTGGCGCAGAGCGTGGGCGTTGAAGGCCCAACGCTGGCGCGCCTGCTCGACAGCCTGGAAACCCAGGGTCTGGTGCGCCGCCAGGCGGTGCTGGAAGATCGTCGTGCCAAAAAGATTCTGCTCTGCCCACCCGCCAAGCCGCTGATTGAGCAAATCGAAACCATCGCCAACCAGCTGCGTACCGAACTGTTCAGCGGGGTAGACGAGGCTGACCTGGATATCTGCATGCGGGTCCACGCAAAGATTCTCGGCAACCTGGAAAAATCCTGAGGCGACGCCAGGGCTGCCATGCAGAGGCAGCCCTGGCCGCGTTCAATCAGAACGTGTGGCCCAGATTGAGATATACCGCTTTCTGCTGCTCGCTGTTGGCCCCATAACTGAGGTTCAACGGCCCTAGCGGCGTCTCCAACCCTAAAAATATGCTCGCGGCGTTGATGTAGCCACTGTCGAAGTCATTGTCGTTGTTCCAGGCCCGGCCGCGTTCGAGCGAGCCGCCGATGTACAGCGGGAAGTCCAGCGGCAGGTAGGCGCGTGGCGTCAGGCGCCGGTAATAGACCATCCGCATCAGGCTGATGTTCTGCCCCGACACCGAATCCTGACGGAAGCCCGACAGCTGCCGGGCGCCACCGAGCACGAAGCTCGAAGTGACCACGTCGGCGTCGTTCAGCGTGCGTCCGTAGCGCCCGCCAAGCACCAGCGTGTCGGCGCCGCTGCTGAGTGCCTTGTCCACGTTCAGCTCCCACTGACGATAGTTGCTGTCCGAATCCAGCGACTTGTCGTAGTTGCGCAGAGTCAGGCCGATGTCTTCGCCACTGTGCGGGAAGTACACGTTGTCCAGCGTATCGAACGAGTACTTGAGCTCGTAGAAACCTTCGTTGAAGCTGACCGAGGGCAGGTCCTGATCACCAATGCGAACGTCGGCGTTGCCCCAGGCCTTGCCCACGCCTGCACGCACCTCGCCATAGGTACCGATCTGGCGGCCGAGGTTGATGCCGAAACCATAGCGTTGCAGGCGGTATTCGGCGATCGGGTCATTTTCCAGTGTCGCTTCGATGTTCTGTGAACCCAGATCCAGATACGGCGCGACGAAATATCGCGAACCGATGTCCAGCGGCTGATAGAACTCGCTGTACAGCTCTTGCTGATCGCCGATCTGCGCCCGCGTCAGCCATTCACCGCCCAGCCGATTGATGCCATTGATGCGGTAGCTGGCGCCGAGGTTGAAGGCGCTGTCGCCGCGCATGTCGTCCGACAGGTTGAGGCCCAGGCGTAGGTAGTCGGTACCGCCCCGTTTGCCGCTGGCCTTGATCACCAGGGTGTTGTCGTCGCCCTTGTGCACCACGCGGTACTGCACACCGTCAAAGTAATCCAGGCCATACAGGGTACCCATGTCGGTCTGCAGACGCTCCAGCTCCAGTGGCTCGCCAATCGGCTGGCGAACGTAGTAGCGGATCACGTCGTCGCTGACCTTCGAATCATTCTCGACCTTGATTGCGGTAATCACCGGGGTGCGCTGGCGCGGCGAGCGGGCGATGGCGAGCTGAGTATCGCCCTCAGCCTGGCGCAGTGTAGCCAGCCGGGCATCAAGAGCACGGGTGGCGCGGTAGCCGGCCTCGATCATCTCGTCGGTGCGGCCGAAGTCAGTGACGCCGAATGCCGCCAAGGGCGGCTGAATCAGGATGTCATCGCGGTGCAGGTTGGCCAGTTGCTCTTCGGAGTTTCGCCGGGTCATCAGGGTGATCGACTGGTTGAGCACATCCACTACCGTGTTCAGTTGCTTGCGGTCGCGCAACGGAGTACCGATGTCGACCACAATGGCCAGATCGACGCCCATCTCGCGGGCGACATCCAGCGGGATGTTGTCGACCATGCCGCCGTCGACCAGCAAGCGCCCATCCATCTCGACTGGGGCGAACACCGCCGGGATCGACATGCTGGCGCGGATCACCTGCGGCAGGTGGCCACGGCGGAACACCACTTTTTCGCCACTGGCGATATCGGTTGCGACGGCGCGGAAGGGGATCGGCAGTTTGTCGAAGTCGCGGGTATCAGCGGTGTGGGCCAATTTGCTTTCCAGCAGCAGGGCGAGGTTCTGACCCTGGATCACCCCCAGCGGCAGGCCCAGGCTGCCGTCGTCGCGAAAGCTCAGCTTCTGCTTGACCAGAAAATCGCGATCATCCTGCTTGCGCCGGAACGGCACGTCCTTGCGCGGTGGCGCATCGGACAGCGCCTGCTGCCAGTCAAGTGTGGTGGCGAGTTTTTCCAGCTCTTCGACGCTGTAGCCCGAGGCATACAGGCCGCCAATGACCGCCCCCATGCTGGTGCCGGCAATGGCATCGACGCGCACGCCTTGCTCTTCCAGCGCCTTGAGCACGCCGATGTGCGCCAGGCCCCTGGCTGCGCCGCCAGATAGCACCAGGCCGACCTTGGGCCGGGTGTGTTCGGCAGCTGTGATCGGCAAACAGGTAAGCAGCAGCATCAGGCACAACAGCAAGCGGTGCATCGTCCAGTCTCAAAGCAGAGGGAAAGGCCGCTAGTATAAGCGGCCAACACTCTGGAGATAGCTGATCATGTCTGCGAGCAAGCCCGAAATAGTCATCAATTATTGCACTCAGTGCCAATGGCTGCTGCGCGCCGCCTGGCTGGCGCAGGAGCTGCTCAGCACCTTTGCCGACGATCTGACCCGGGTCGCGCTGGAGCCAGGCACTGGTGGCGTGTTCCGGGTCACCTGCAACGGTGTGCAGATCTGGGAGCGCAAGGCGGATGGCGGCTTCCCCGAGGCCAAGCAGCTCAAACAGCGCGTACGCGACCAGATCGACCCGCAGCGCGACCTCGGCCACAACGATCGCTGATCAGCTGCCCTGGGTTGCAGGCTTGGCGGCGCTGGCCGGCTCGCTGGCCAGGCGGCTGGAGAGGATGATCGCCAGCACGATCAAGGCGCCGCCGGCGAGCATGGTCAGCGAAGGCCGCTCGGCGAATAACGCCCAGGCCACGGCGATGCCATAGACCGGCTCCATGCCGAACACCACGGCGGCGGTGCGCGCCTTGATCACCGCCAGCGCAGCGACGAACAGGCTGTGCGCGATGCCGGTACAGAACACCCCAAGCAGGCTGATCCAGAGCCAGTCGACAGCGCGAACGTCGGCCAGACCCGGCGCTGCGAACGGCACCAGGCACAGCGCTACCACCAGATTCTGCCAGAGCGCTGCCTGCGCCGCCGGCAAGCGCGCGCCACCCGCGCGGTTGGTCAGCGACAGCAGCGAGAACAGTAGCCCCGAAAACAATGCCCAGAGCAGGCCACTGGTGGCCTCGCTGGCCAGGTCGAAGGCGGGCGTGACGAGGATCAGGCCGATGCTCACCAGCACGACCAGCATCAGCTCGTTGCGACGGATGCGCTCGCGAAACAACAGCCCTTCAAGGATCACCGTGAACGCCGGGAAGCTGGCAAAGCCCAGGGTGGCGATGGCCACGCCGGCAACCTTGACCGCGATGAAAAAGCTCACCCAATGACCGGCCAGCAACACGCCGCCAAGCAGCAGACGGCGCACATCAGCGCCTTTGAGTGGTTGCCAGGTCTGACGCATGAACTGGGCAAACAGACCCAGCGCCAGCACGGCGAAGGCGGCACGGCCAAAAACAATGATGGCCGGGCTGGCCGAGACAGCGAGCTTGCCGAATACACCGGTCAGGCCAAACAGCAGCGCGCCGATGTGCAGAGCGCCGAGGGCGGTGCGGGGTGTCATGGGAGTCCTCTGTGCGGACCGCTGGCGATAGGTACGAGGCGTGGCGCAGCGATGGCTGATGACAGGTGCGAGCCAGTTTAAGCGCAGGCGGGGGCGCTGTCTGTGGCCAATTCGCCCATCCCGTGCCGCGCATCAGCGTGTACGCAGCCCTGGCGCCTTACAAGCTGACCTTGCCCAGCAAGACGTCACGGAACATCGCGAAGTCGCCGATCAGGCTATACCACGGATGATCGAACGTCGCCGGGCGATTCTTCTCGAAGACAAAATGCCCGATCCAGGCAAAGCCATATCCGGCAACCGGGATCAACAACAGCAACAACCATTTGCCGCTGGCAATGGTGTAGGCGAGCAGTGCTATCACCAGGCTGGTGCCGACGAAGTGCAGCCGCCGGCAGGTGGGGTTGCTGTGCTCGCCGAGGTAGAAGGGGTAGAACTCGGCAAAACTGCGAAACTGCGCTGTGCGGTCCATTATTTCGCTCCCTGAGCAACTGCTTATGGCGTGGGTACACGGCGTGGAGCCTGATTAGAGTCTAGAGTCATAGGCAAAGCGGGCCAGTGACAATAAGCGCCAATTGAGTATCCTTGGCATTCACCGCAGGAGCGGTCAGCACAAGAAGCCGGTTATGAGTGAAAGAACCACATCCGCCAGCTGGGCATCCGGCATCGTCAAGGCCCTCGAGCTGGAAGGCCTCGACTGCCAGGCCATGTTCAAGGAACTCGGCCTGGACTTCGCTGCGCTGGATGACCCGGACGCGCGCTTCCCGCAGGATTCGATGACCCGCCTGTGGCAACTGGCGGTCGAGCTGTCGGGTAACCAGGCGATCGGCTTGAACATGGCGCGGGTGGTACGCCCGGCATCGTTTCATGTGGTCGGTTATGCGTTGATGTCCAGCCGTACCCTGGCCGAGGGCTTCGAACGGCTGGTGCGCTACCAGCGGATCATCGCCGAAAGTTCGGACCTGAGCTTCCGCCTCGGGCCTGAGGGTTACTCGCTGGTGCTGACCGTGCACGGCGATCACCTGCCGCCAACCCGCCACAGTGCCGAAGCCTCGCTGGCGTGCGCGCTGGCGCTGAGCAAATGGTTGAGCGGGCGACCGATCCAGCCGCGGCGCGTGCTTATCCAAGGGCCACAGCCTGACGACATCGAGCCTTACAAGGTAGCCTTTCACTCGCCGCTGGTATTTGGCGCTGCTCACGACGCGTTGGTGTTCGAGCGGGCCGATATGGAAGCGCCATTGCCCACCGCCAATGAAGCCATGGCGGTGTTGCATGACCGCTTTGCCGGCGAATATCTGGCGCGCTTCTCGGAAAGCCGCGTCACCCACCGGGTGCGGCAGGTGTTGTGCCGGATCCTGCCCCAGGGCGAGCCCAAACGCGAAACCGTGGCGCAGGCGCTGCACATGTCTCAGCGCACCCTGCAGCGGCGTTTGCAGGAGGAGGGCACCAGTTTCCAGACGCTGCTCGACGACACCCGTCGCGAGTTGGCCGAGCAGTACCTGGCCCAATCAGGCATGACCCTGCTCGAAACCGCCTACTTGCTGGGCTTTTCCGACCCGAGCAATTTCTACCGGGCATTCCGCCGTTGGTTCGACGCCACCCCCAGCGAATACCGCTCGCGGCTGGGCGCCGAGGCGGTTAGTGACGCCAGAACGCCGGCATACATAGAACCAGCACGGTGATGATTTCCAGCCGGCCGAGCAGCATGCCGCCGGCCAAAATCCACTTGGCGGCATCCGGTAAAGTGGCGTAGTTGCCCGCTGGGCCAATCACTTCGCCCAGGCCCGGGCCTACGCCGGACACAGTGCCCGCGGCGCCGGTCAGCGCTGTCATCCAGTCCACCCCCAGCAGCGACAGCAGCAGGGCGATTACGCAGATGGTGATGGCGAAGAAGAACGAGAAAGTCAGAATCGAGCGGACGATCTCTTCATCCAGGCGATGGCCGTTGTACTTCTGCTTGATCACCGCGCGCGGGTGGATCAACTGATTGAGGCTGGCCTTGAGCAGGATGTAGGCGACCTGAAAGCGGAAGATCTTGATCCCGCCGGCCGTCGAGCCGGAGCAGCCACCGATAAAGCCCAGATAGAAAAACAGCATCAGCGAGAAGTTGCCCCACAGGCTGTAGTCGCCCAAGGCGAAACCGGTGGTGGTAACGATCGAGGTGACGTTCAGCGCGACGTGGCGCAGGGCATCCAGCCAGTGCAGTTCGGTGGTTGCCCAGTACCAGGTGCCAAGTGCCAGCCAGGTGATCACCAGCAGGCCCAGCAAGCCCTGCACCTGTTGATCCTTGAACAGCGCTCGGCGATTGCCGCGCAGCGTCGCCACATACAGCGTGAACGGCATGCTGCCGAAGATCATCACCACTACCGCAACCCAGTGCACGGCCGGGATGTCCCACTTGGCCAGCGACAGGTCCGAGGTGGAAAAACCGCCGGTGGAGATCGCCGACATGGCGTGGTTGATCGCATCGAACAGGCTCATGCCCGCCCACCAGAACGCCAGGCTACCGAGGAAGGTAATGCCGACGTACACCAGCACGATCGACTTGGCGACCATGTGCGAGCGCGGCATGACCTTCTCCGAGCGGTCCGAAGACTCGGTCTGGAACAGGCGCATGCCACCAATGCGCAGCAACGGCAAGATCGCCACCGCCATGGCGATAAAGCCGATACCACCCAGCCAGTGCAGCATCGAGCGCCACATGAGAATGCCAGGAGACATGGTGTCCAGCCCGCTCAACACCGTCGCACCGGTGGCGGTAATCCCCGACATGCTCTCGAAAAAGGCGTTGGTATAGCTGATGTGCTGAGTCAACAGGAACGGCAACGCCGCGAACACGCAGACGATCAGCCAACTGCTGACGGTGAGCAGGTACATGTCGCGTGGGCGCAGGTGCACGTGCTCGGGGCGGCCTGGGATGATCAGCGCCAGGCCGGCGATGAAGGTGATCAGGCTTGACCAGAGAAACGACGGCATGTCGCCGGTGCGTTCGAATACCAGCAGGGTGGCCATCGGCACGACCATGCTGACCGCCAGGGTGATCAGGAAGATGCCGATGATGAAACCAATGATTCTTAAGGTCGGCAACGCCATGTGATCTGCTCTGACTCGAATCGGAAAGGGCGCCATTCTACCTGTGGGGCTGGTTAAGTAAACGCCCTTGGCAGATGCAGCGGTGCTGCCATGGCAGGCGCCGATAGTGCAGAATGGCAGCACTTTTTATCTGCCAGGAGGGTAGCCGATGGAGGCTCTCGACGCATTGCTCAACCGTGTATCCGTGCCACGCCTGACCGAGCCGGCGCCCAATGCGGCGCAACGCGAGGGGTTGTTCCAGGCGGCGTTGCGTGCGCCGGACCACGGCCAGCTGCGCCCATGGCGCTTTCTGACCATCGAGGGCGAAGGCCGGGCAAAGCTTGGTGAGCTGTTTGCCGAAGCGCTGGCCAATAAAGGCGACGCCAGCCAGGCCGCACTGGACAAGGCGCGCGCCATGCCGCTGCGCGCACCGCTGCTGATCGTGGTTATCGCGCGTCTGCAGGATCACTTCAAGGTGCCCAAGTCCGAGCAGCGGCTGGCCGCCGGTTGCGCTGCCCACGGCATCCTCATCGCCGCCCATGCACAAGGTATCGGCGCTGTCTGGCGTACCGGCGACATGGCTTTCGACGCCCATGTTCATCAAGGCCTGGGGCTGGAGGCCAACGAGGAGTTGATAGGCTACCTGTACCTCGGAACGCCGCTCAACGAGCCCCGCACCGCGCCTGTGCTGGACACGGCCGACTTCGTCCGCGCCTGGGGCTGAGTCGTGCAAGGGGCGCTCTGCGCCCGCCGCTTTCGGTGTAAAGGAGCGCTCGATCAACTGCCAACGACGGCCGTGACCGGGAACTCCAGACGAGCAACGAAGCCTCCCTGGGCATGATTGCTCAGGATCAGGCTGCCACCATGCCGCTCGGCTGCACGCCGGGCTATCGCCAGACCAAGCCCATGACCGGCGGAGTCCTGTCCCGGTGCACGGAAGAACGGCTCGCCGAGTTGAGCAAGATACTCCGACGCAACCCCTGGACCATGGTCACGCACCGTTATCAGCACCCGCTGCTGCTCAAGCCTGGCGCTGATCTCGATCGGTTTGCCGCTGGGATTGAAGCGCAATGCGTTGCGCACCAGGTTATCCACGGCGCGCTCGACCAGCGTCGGCCAGCCCTGCAAAGTCAGCCCGGGCGCGGCTTCCAGGCGAATCTCCTGCTCCGGCGCACTCAGTTGCGCGTCCTTGCGCACACTGCCCAGCAGAGCGTTGACGTCGATCGGCTCAACCAACGCCTGCTCGGCATCGACTCGGGCCAGGGCAAGAATCTCGCTGATCAGGTCTTCCAGTCGGTCGCATTCGCGGGTCAAGCGCGGCCACAGGGCTTGGCGCTGCTCGGGTTGCGCGCGTTCGGCCAGCGCCAGGGCGATACGCAGGCGCGCCAGCGGTGAGCGCAGCTCGTGCGAGACGTCGCGCAGCAACTGGCGCTGGCTGCCGATCAAACTCTGCAGGCGCGCGCCCATCTTGTTGAAGTCGGTCGCCAGCACGCCGAACTCGTCACGCCGGGCCGCCAGTTGGGCCAGGCTGTTCTGCTGGTAGCTGGTCTGGCCAAGGTCATGCACGGCGCCGCGCAGGCGGCTCAGCGGGCGGGTAATCGACAGCGTCACCAACAGGCTGAACAAGGTCAGCACCACCAGGGCGATGCCGAGCGCGCTGAGTGGCCAGAGCAGGCTTTCGCGGTGCCAGGCATCCAGCTCCGGGTGCGGGATGCGGTAGATCAGCAGGTAGGTCTCGCCGCTGCTGGGGCTGGTGTATTCCTCGGTCAATCGGCGCCACGGCAAGCGCCGCTGGTCATTGTGCTGGCGCGCTTCAAAATCGGCCGCACGGCGCGGGAAGGTGCCCGGCACCACCGCATCGCCGGCGTCGTTGAGTACCTGCACATCGACCTTGTAGCGCTGCTTGCGCCGTTCCAGAAAGCGCTGGGCCGAGGCCACGCCGTCTTGTTCATAGTGCTGTGCCCAGCCGCTGGCCAGGGTATTCAGGCCTGGGTGACGGCTGAGGATCCAGTTGTCCTGGTTGAGCATATGGCCAAGCAGGATCGACAGCCCTGCGACCAGGGCGATGGCTAGCCAGAAACTGGCCAGGATGCGCCAGAACAATGAACGCAAGACGAGACCTCCACAAACGAGAAAAGCCCGGCCCGCTTCTGAGCGGGCCGGGCAGTGGGTTACAGCTTACTGAGCCTTGCCGGCTTTTTCAGCTTTCCAGGCCTGGAATTCCTTCCATTCAGCCTTGCGTGCAGCGCGTTCTTTCTGCTGCGCGTCGAACATCTTCTGTTGCTCGGGCTTGAGCAGGCCGCGGATCTCGCTGTCGGTCTTGTCGTGACGGGCCTTGAGCTCGTCCTGCATGGCTTTTTTATCGGCCGCCGGCAGTTTGTCCAGGTAGCGCTTGGTAATCTCGCGCTGGGCTTTCATGCCGTCGCCCTTGAGCTTGCCGATCTGTTGGCGTTGCTCCGGAGTCAGGTCGAGCTGGGCGTAAGGCGCATTGCCGCGGTGATGCGGGCCGTCGTGACGTGGACCGCCGTCTGGCATGGCCATGGCTACGGTTGGCAGGGCAGCGGCAAACATCAGAGCGATCAGGGTCTTGCGCATGGTGTTTCTCCTCTCATGGGCCGGTTGTTACCGGATGAGCCCAGTTTAGGGAGATCAAGGTCAGGCGCAGTCAGGTCAAGGTAAAGGCAGGGTAAAGAGGTTGCAGGGCGTTGCGGCTCTCTAGAGCGAAAGGCAAACCGCGTCGCGCGGCTTGCCTGTGTCTGCTGCTGGGCTCAGAGGCTGTAGTAATAGCCACGGCTGCGCAGGGCGACGATGCGCGGGCGGCCGTCGGGGTGGGGCCCAACTTTACGGCGCAGATTGCTCACGTGCATGTCCAGGCTGCGGTCATACAGCGTCAGTTTGCGGCCAAGGCTGATCTGGGCCAGCTCCTGTTTGTCCAGCGGCTCGCCAGGCTGGCGCAGCAGCGCCTCGAGGATGCGGCTCTCGGACAAGGTCAAGGTCATCTCGCGACCTTCGACGCTGACCACGCCACGGGCCGGGCTGAACGCAAGGTCGCCGATTTCGACCTGGCTGCTCGGCGCTGCCGGGTGGCTGCGGCGCAATACGGCGCGCAGGCGGGCGGTCAGCTCGCGGGGGTCGCAGGGTTTGGCCAGGTAATCGTCGGCACCCAGTTCCAGGCCGAGGATCCGGTCCAATGGCTCGCCGCGTGCCGAGAGCATCAGCACCGGCAGTTCGGCGTGCTCGCTGCGCAATTGCTTGAGCAGCTCAAGGCCGCTGCCATCAGGCAACATCACGTCCAGCACCACGGCCGCCGGCGCGCATTCGGCCAGGGCCTGACGCGCACTGCGGCCATCATGGCAAGCCCGCACTACAAAACCTTCCTGGGTCAGCCAGCTGCAAAGCAGCTCGCAGAGCTCTTGGTCATCATCAATCAGTAACAGCTCGCTCATGACTCACTCAATTCAACCATTGACGGCGTCTTCTGTGTCCGCCAGTGGCAAAGATACCGCAGACTACCGAGAACAGTGCAACGTCTGCGCCAATTACACAGCACATTTGTCGGTTCGGGATGTTGACTGACGGGGTATCGGCCGCTCGTCGGATTAGATGAGGCCGATGGATACCGGCCCTGCAGGCAGGGCCGGCGGTGCAGCGGATTATGGCATGACCTGCTTGAACGGCTTGACCACCACCTTCTCATACACGCCTGCAGCCACGTACGGGTCGGCATCGGCCCAGGCTTGCGCTGCAGCCAGGCTGTCGAACTCGGCGACGATCAGGCTACCGGTAAAGCCGGCAGCGCCCGGGTCATTGCTGTCGATGGCCGGGTGTGGCCCAGCCAGGACTACGCGGCCTTCGCCTTGCAGCTGCTGCAGGCGCTCGATATGCGCAGGGCGCGCGGCCAGGCGTTTGTCCAGAGAGTTGGCGACGTCGCTGGAGATGATGGCGTAGAGCATGTCAATCCTCGGTCTTGGGGGTAGTTGAGTCGCTGTCGTGCAGGTGGCGCGACAGGTAGACGCCTTGGGCGACCAGGAAGATCACGGTCATGCCGAGGCTGCCGAACACTTTGAAGTCGACCCAGAAGTCCTGGAAGGTAAAGGCCACGAACAGGTTGGCCGCACCGCAGATCAGGAAGAAGCAGATCCACGCCAGGTTCAGCCGTGCCCAGATCGCATCCGGCAGGGTCAGGGCGTGACCCATGATGCGTTTGATCAGCACCCGATCACCGATGAAGTAGCTGCCGGCAAAAGCCAGGGCAAACAACCAGTTGACCACCGGGGCTTTCCATTTAAGGAAGGTTTCGCTGTGGAAAGCCAGGGTCAGGCCGCCGAACAGCAGGCATGCGAGCAGGGTCAGCCATTGGCCTTTTTCCAGCTTGCGCTGGCGGATCAGCAGCGCGCCGTAGACCACCAGCGAGCTTGCGATCAACACCGCAGTGGCGCTGTAGATACCGCCGAATTCGAAGCTGTGACCGGCTACTTCGAGTGGGCGCGGGTCGAGCTTGTAGACGATGAAAAACAGCAGCAACGGAATGAAATCGACGAATTGTTTCACAATGGCAGCCAGAAGCGGGATGTGACGGCATAATATCAAACATCGATTCCAGCGAAAGCGCTCCTCCATGAATGTTGATCTGCACTGTCACAGCACGGCCTCCGACGGCGCCCTGGCGCCTTCGATTCTGGTCGCCCGCGCCCACGAGCACGGCGTGCAGACTTTCGCCTTGACCGATCACGACACCATCGAAGGCCTGCCCGAGGCCCGCCAGGCCTGCATTGAGCGGGGTATGCACTGGGTCAGCGGCATCGAGTTGTCGTGTACCTGGGGCGGCGCGACCATCCACATATTGGGTTACGATTTTCCTCTCGATGCGCCGCCGTTGCTGAGCGCAATCGAAGCTTTGCACCGTGGTCGCTGGCTGCGCGCCGAAGAAATCGACCGACGCCTGGCTGCCAAGGGCATGCCCAACACCCTCGAAGGTGCTCGCGCGGTGCAGCAGGAACTCGGCGACAGCGGCAATGCTCCGGCGCGGCCGCACTTTGCCGACTACCTGGTGCGTGCCGGACACGTCAAGGACCGCGGCGAAGCGTTTCGCAAATGGCTCGGTGCCGGCAAGCTGGGCGATGTGAAGCTGCATTGGCCTACACTCGAGGAAACTGTCGCGACCCTGCGTCAGTCCAACGCTTGGGTAAGCCTGGCACATCCGATGCACTACGAACTGACCCGCAGCAAGCGTAGACGGCTGATTGCCGACTATATTCAAGCAGGCGGGCAAGCACTTGAAGTGGTCAACGGCATGATGCCGGCTGAGCAGGTGGGCACCATGTCCATCCTTACCCGTGAGTTCGGCCTGCTGGCAAGCGCTGGCAGTGATTTCCACGGCCCCGGCACCTGGGGCGAGATCGGTGCCTATCGGCCATTGCCTGAGGACCTGCCACCTCTGTGGCGTCGATTCAAGCATGAGCAGCCTATGGCGGTTTGAACAGGACGATTTAGTGAGCCAATTTTTCCAGATTCATGCGGAGAACCCGCAGCCGCGCCTGATCAAACAGGCAGTGGAAATCATTCGCAAGGGTGGGGTGGTGGTCTATCCGACCGACTCCGCCTATGCCATGGGTTGCCAGATCGGCGACAAGAGCGCCATCGAGCGGGTGCGCCGTTTGCGCCAGCTCGACAAGAACCACAACTTCACCCTGCTGTGCTGCGACCTGTCGCAAATGGGCTTATTTGCCAAGATCGACACTTCCACGTTCCGCCTGCTAAAGGCGCATGTGCCGGGGCCGTATACCTTCATCCTCAATGCCACGCGCGAAGTACCGCGCTTGTTGCTGCATGAAAAACGCCGCACCATCGGCCTGCGCGTGCCGTCCAATCCGATCGTGCTGGCGTTGCTGGCCGAGCTGGGCGAGCCATTGATGAGCGTCAGCCTGATCATGCCCGGCGACGAAGAGCCGATGAATGACCCCTACGAGATTCGCCAGGCGCTGGAACATCACGTCGACCTGATCATCGACGGCGGCTTTGGCAACGTCGAAGGGTCGACGGTGATCAACCTCAGCGGCGACGAGCCTGAAGTGATCCGGGTTGGCTGTGGCGATCCGACGCCTTTCCTGGTGGATGCGTGAATCAACTGGCGCAGCCCGAGGCAGCGGCCAGCGACCTTTCAGTACCGCAGCAACTGCAGCTGGCGCTGGTGTATGGCGAGGCGGTTACCGAGCTGCCGCTGGACCTATACATCCCCCCGCATGCGCTTGAAGTGATTCTTGAGGCATTTGAAGGCCCGCTCGATCTGCTGCTGTACCTGATTCGCAAGCAGAACATCGACATCCTTGATATTCCCGTCGCGGAAATCACCCGCCAGTACATGACCTACGTCGAGCTGATGAAGTCGGTGCGCCTCGAACTGGCCGCAGAATACCTACTGATGGCAGCCATGCTGGCCGAGATCAAGTCGCGCATGCTGTTGCCGCGCTCCAGCGAGGTTGAAGAGGAGGAGGGCGATCCGCGGGCTGAGCTGATCCGCCGCTTGCAGGAGTACGAGCGGTTCAAGGCCGCAGCCGAGGGCATCGACACTCTCGCCCGGGTTGGCCGCGACGTGATCATTCCCAAGCTGGACGCACCGCAGGCGCAGGTGCGCAAATTGCTGCCCGATGTCAGCCTGGAAGAGATTCTGCTGTCGATGGCTGAAGTCATGCGCCGCAATGACCTGTTCGAGAGCCACCAGATCAGCCGCGAGACACTCTCTACCCGTGAGCGCATGAGTGAGGTGCTCGAGCGCCTCAAGGGCGGCGCCTTTGTGCCCTTTGTCGAGTTGTTCACCGTCGAAGAGGGCAAGCTTGGTGTGGTGGTCACCTTCATGGCGATTCTGGAGCTGGTTAAGGAATCGCTGATCGAACTGGTGCAGAATGAGCCCTTCGCCCCGATCCATGTCCGTGCGCGGACCGACTGAAACAAGCCGACCCAACTCCAATGAACCTGAATGAACCGCGCGACCTGGCGTCGCTGATCGAGGCTTTTCTGCTGGCCTCCGGCAAGCCGCAATCGCTTGAACGGCTGTACGAGCTGCTCGATGAAACCGAGCGTCCGGCACCGGCTGTCTTCAAGAAGGCCCTCGAACTGCTGGCCAAGTCCTGCAATGGCCGCGCCTTTGAGCTCAAAGAGGTCGCCAGTGGCTATCGCCTGCAAATCCGCGAGAACTTTGCGCCTTGGGTAGGCCGGCTGTGGGAAGAACGGCCGCAGCGTTACTCGCGGGCCCTGCTCGAAACCATGGCGCTGATCGCTTATCGCCAGCCCATCACTCGCGGCGAGATCGAAGACGTGCGTGGTGTGGCGGTCAACACCAACATCGTCAAGACGCTGATGGAGCGCGAGTGGATCCGCATCGTCGGCTACCGTGAAGTGCCGGGGCGCCCAGCGATGTTTGCCACTACCAAGGCGTTTCTCGATCACTTCAACCTGAAGAGCCTTGACCAGTTGCCAGCCCTGGCCGAGCTTCGCGAGATGGAGCCCGAGCCCCTGCTTGACCCGGACGACGCCCCGGTGCCGGCGCATCTGCAGGCGTTGGCTGATGCCAGCCTGGGCGAGCAAGAGGTGGGCGAGCCGCCGACCGAGACCAGCTTCCGCAGCCTGCTGGTCGAGCTGGATGCGATGGAAGAAGGTCTGAAAATTGATTTTGAAGACCTGCCCGAGGCGCAGCCTGATCCATTGCCCGACGATGACGCCGAACTGAGTTGACCGTTCGGCGCAAAGCCTGGCTGCCTGCGTAAAAGGCGCTACTCTGCAGTGCGCTTGGCTGATGAACCGCGTATAGTGCGCGCCCCTCTGGCCCATTCGTGGCCAGATACCGCATTTCATTCTTACACCGGGAGGTGCCCAGATGAGTGACAAAGAGCTGCTCGATACCCAACCTATTCCTCCATCCGGCGAAAAACTGCAAAAAGTTCTCGCCCGAATCGGCGTGGGCTCGCGTCGGGATGTCGAGGCCTGGATCAGCCAGGGCCGGATCAAGGTCAACGGCGTTGCCGCGACCCTTGGTCAGCGTGTCGACATGCATGACGCGATCTCGGTCGATGGCAAGCTGATCAAGCGCGTGGAGGCCTCCGAGGCCACTCGCCGGGTGATCATGTACAACAAGCCAGATGGCGAGATCTGCACCCGTGACGACCCGGAAGGCCGTCCAACCGTGTTCGATCGCCTGCCACGGCCGAAAGAGGGCCGCTGGATCAACATCGGTCGTCTCGACATCAACACCACCGGCCTGCTGCTGTTCACCACTGATGGTGAGTTGGCCAACCGCCTGATGCACCCATCCTACGAGATGGACCGCGAGTACGCGGTACGTGTGCGCGGCGAAGTCGACGACGAAATGCTCGATCGACTCAAGGCTGGCGTGGTGCTTGAAGATGGCCCGGCGAAGTTCACCGACATCCAGAAAGCGCCGGGTGGCGAAGGCTTCAACCATTGGTACCACTGCGTGGTGATGGAAGGCCGTAACCGCGAAGTACGTCGCCTGTGGGAGTCGCAGGGTGTGATCGTCAGCCGTCTGAAGCGTGTGCGCTTCGGTCCGGTGTTCCTCAACTCCGACCTGCCAATGGGTCGCTGGCGCGAAATGAGCCAGTACGAAATCGACATCCTTGCCGCTGAAGTGGGCCTGCAGCCGGTTGCGCTGCCGACCTTGAACCTCAAGGCCAAGGACAAGATGGAGCGTATGCAGCGCAAGTCCAGCCGTCCGCTGGGCCGTGGCGAACGCGTACGCAATCTGCGCCCGGCGCAGGAAGGCCAGGCCGAGCGCCCGGCCCGTGCGCCGCGTGAAGACAGCGCGGCTGCGCGCAAGGGCAGCCGTGCCCCGGTCGCCAGTGCAGTAGCCGAGCGTCCGAGCGATGTACGCAAGCGCACCAACAAGCCTGATGGTGCCCGCACCAGTGGCGGTCGCCCAACTGGTGGCAAGCCTGCTGGCGGTGGTCGCGGCAAGCCGCGCGGCTGATAGCGTGTGATCTGGGGCCGTTTTGCGGCCCCAGTGGTTTCGATGGCAAACCCAGGCGCAATGCCTGGCAACTTTTCCATCCGCTTCGTAAAGAAATCCTTACGGAATCTCCCGATTCCCCAAGCAAACGCTCCCCGCGTAACGCAAACTTGCCAAACCCCCGCCCCAGAGCCCTCCCTGCACCCAACCAGGCCCTTGCCCAGTGCCCCGCAACACGCTGATATAGCCCCATGCCCTGTGCACAGCCCGGCCAAAGAGCCCGGCTAATAAAACAACAAATGGAGGCGCAATGTACGCCGATCAGTTCGCCACAACTGGCTCTTCCCACCGGATCGGTGCGCTTTTCCTACAGGAAATGACGCATCGCGTTGACGCCTGTGCGCTTGCGAGGGTATACAATGCGCCGCGTTTTACCTGTGACCCCCTTGCGTACCGCGCATTTCTGCTGACTCCCGGCTGACCGATCCTGGGCCTGTTGCCCGTCGCGTCCGGTGAATCCAGAAAAAATCCAAGGTAACCACCTTGCCCATTCCGCTGCGCCACGAGTGCGGTGGGTCCGATTCCGTCACAGATAAAAACAAGCAGGTGACTTCGTTCATGAGTGGACAAATCAAGCAGTCAGGCGAGCTCAAGCGGGGCCTGAAAAACCGCCACATCCAGTTGATCGCCCTCGGCGGCGCGATTGGTACCGGCCTGTTCCTCGGCTCAGCCGGAGTGATGGCGTCTGCCGGCCCGTCGATGATCCTCGGCTACGCCATCTGCGGCTTCATTGCCTTCATGATCATGCGCCAGCTCGGCGAGATGATTGTCGAGGAGCCTGTGGCAGGTTCCTTCAGCCACTTTGCGCACAAGTATTGGGGCGGTTTTGCCGGCTTCCTGTCGGGCTGGAACTGCTGGGTGCTGTACATCCTGGTGGGCATGTCGGAGCTGTCGGCAGTGGGCAAGTATGTCCATTACTGGTGGCCCGAGATCCCGACCTGGGTCACTGCGGCGGCGTTTTTCCTGCTGATCAACGCCATCAATTTGATGAACGTGAAGGTGTTCGGCGAGACCGAGTTCTGGTTCGCGATCATCAAGGTCGTGGCCATCGTCGGCATGATCGGCCTGGGCGCCTACATGCTCACCTCAGGCAGTGGCGGCCCGGAAGCGTCGGTCACCAACCTGTGGGTGCATGGCGGGTTCTTCCCCAACGGCGTCACGGGGCTGGTGATGGCGCTGGCGATCATCATGTTCTCGTTCGGCGGCCTGGAGATGCTCGGTTTTACGGCGGCCGAGGCTGACAAGCCGAAAACCGTCATCCCCAAGGCGATCAACCAGGTCATCTACCGCATCCTGATCTTCTATATCGGTGCACTGGTGATCCTGCTCTCGCTGACCCCTTGGAATACCCTGGTCGCCAGCATCGAAGCCGCCGGCGGCAGCTACGGCAGCAGCCCGTTCGTGCAGGTGTTCTCGCTGCTGGGTAGCGACGTTGCTGCGCACCTGCTCAACTTCGTGGTATTGACCGCGGCGCTGTCGGTGTACAACAGCGGCACCTACTGCAATGCGCGCATGCTCTACGGCATGGCCGAGCAGGGCGATGCGCCAGCAGGCCTGGCCAAGATCGACAAGCGCGGCGTGCCGGTTCGTTCGATTCTGGCTTCGGCAGCGGTCACCCTGGTAGCGGTGCTGCTCAACTACTTCATGCCGCAGCATGCGCTGGAGCTGCTGATGTCGCTGGTAGTGGCCGCGCTGGTGATCAACTGGGCGATGATCAGCTTCTCGCACCTCAAGTTCCGCCAGCACCTTGACCGTACAGGCCAGAAACCGCTGTTCAAGGCGTTGTGGTACCCCTACGGCAACTACCTGGTGATGGCTTTTGTGGTGCTGATCCTCGGCACCATGCTGATGATCCCGGGTATCCAGGTGTCGGTCTACGCCATCCCGGTATGGCTGCTGGTGATGTACCTGGCCTATGTCCTCAAGGGCGGCAAACGTGCCGGTCCTGCCGAGGCAGTTGTAGAGAGCGTGGCCAAGTAAACGGTCGCGGGCTTTACCCAAAACCCGATGTCAGGTCACTGACATCGGGTTTTTTATTGGCTGCGGATCAGATCTGCGCCAGCAACCAGCTACGGAATGCCCGCAGCGAGGGCAACGCTTCGTTGCGCGGCGGATAGATCAGGTAGTAGCTGCGCTGGCTGGCAAAGGCTGCGCCGGGGCTGTACAGCTCGCCTTTGGCCAATTCTTCCTCGACCAGAATTCGCGGCACCAGGCCAATGCCGATGCCGGCGCGCACCGCCTGGATCAGGTGCGAGGTCAGCTCGAAGCTCGGCCCCAGGCGCATCGATCGGTGTGGCAGCTCCTGATGGGAGAACCATTCGCCCCATGCATGAGGGTTGTTGGCCACGTTCAGCAGTACTTCCTGGCTGATCCGCGTTGGGTCCCACTGCTGGCCATCGCGAGCTGCGTCCGGCGGCAAGATCACCAGCAGTTGCTCGGCATGCAGGCGATGGCAGATCAGCCCGGGCAAGTCATTGCTGGCCACGCCGATGGCGGCATCGATTTCGCTGGTGTCGAAATTGATCGCTTCGATGCGCGAATGAATATGCACCAGCATGCCCGGGTGCGCCGCGTAAAACTCATGCAGGCGTGGCAGCAGCCATTTCGAGCCGAAGGTGGGCAGGGTGGCCAGCCGCAGGGTGCCCACGCCGGACTGGTACGCCAAGGCCTGCAAGGTCGCGCTGCGGATGCGCCCGAGCGCCTCGCTGAGCTCGCCCTGGTACAGCCGGCCGACGTCGGTGAGCTGCACCTGACGGCCCTCGCGGCGAAACAGCGTCAGGCCCAGTTGCTGTTCCAGCGCCTGGACTTGGCGGCTGACCGCGCTTTGGGTTAGCGACAGCTCGGCGGCGGCGCGGGTGTAGCTCTCATGCCGGGCGGCTGCCTCGAAGGCCAGCAGCAGTGACATCGAGGGCGTCAGGTGGCGGTAATTCATTCATAAAGCTCATCAATAGCGGCAGGAATATCCGTTTGCCCCCAGCGGCAAACTACAGGAACATTGGCCTATTCGTCATCAGTGCCTGCGCGATGCATGCCGCACTGACAGGTTTACCGTGAATCAGCCCATATCAAGAGGCCATCCAACGATGATCGCCCAGTTGCACACCAGCGCGCCTGCCGCCAATTACCCAGAATTCCTCGAAGCCCTGCGTGGCAGTGGCTTCGCCGGCCAGATCAGCGCCGACTACGCCACCCGTACCGTGCTCGCGACCGACAACTCGATTTACCAGCGCCTGCCGCAGGCGGCGGTGTTTCCGTTGCACGCAGACGACGTGGCCAAGGTTGCAGCACTGATGAGCGAGCCGCGCTTTGCCGGCATCAAGCTGACCCCGCGCGGCGGCGGCACTGGTACCAATGGCCAGTCGCTGACCGATGGCATCATCGTCGACCTGTCGCGGCACATGAACAACATCCTCGAGATCAACGTCGAGCAGCGTTGGGTGCGGGTCCAGGCGGGTGTGGTCAAAGACCAGCTCAATGCTGCGCTCAAACCGCACGGGTTGTTCTTCGCCCCCGAGCTGTCTACCTCAAACCGCGCCACCGTTGGCGGCATGATCAACACCGATGCCAGCGGCCAGGGCAGTTGCACCTACGGCAAGACCCGCGACCACGTGCTCGAACTGCACAGCGTGCTGCTCGGCGGCGAACGCCTGCACAGCCTGCCGATCGATGACGCTGCGCTGGAGCAGGCCTGTGCCGCACCCGGCCGCGCCGGTGAGGTGTATCGCATTGCTCGCGACATTCATGAAACCCAGGCAGAACTGATCGAGACCACCTTCCCCAAGCTCAATCGCTGCCTGACCGGCTATGACCTTGCGCACCTGCGCGACGAGCAGGGCCGCTTCAACCTCAATAGCGTGCTGTGCGGCGCCGAGGGTTCGCTGGGCTATGTGGTCGAAGCCAAGCTAAACGTGCTGCCGATCCCCAAATACGCAGTGCTGGTCAACGTGCGCTACAGCAGCTTCATGGATGCTCTGCGCGATGCCAATGCGCTGATGGCGCACAAGCCGCTGTCGATCGAAACGGTCGATTCCAAGGTGCTGCTGCTGGCGATGCAGGATATCGTCTGGCACAGCGTCGCCGAGTACTTCCCGGCGGATGCCGAGCGGCCAACCCTGGGCATCAACCTGATCGAGTTCTGCGGTGATGACCCTGCCGAGGTGAATGCCCGGGTGCAGGCTTTCATCGGCCATCTGCAGACTGACAAAGGTGTAGAACGGCTCGGCCACACCCTGGCCGAGGGCGCCGAGGCGGTCACCCGCGTATACACCATGCGCAAGCGCTCGGTCGGCCTGCTGGGCAACGTCGAAGGCGAAGTGCGCCCGCAGCCGTTTGTCGAAGACACCGCCGTGCCGCCCGAGCAGTTGGCCGACTACATTGCCGAGTTCCGCGCGCTGCTCGACAGCTATGGCCTGGCCTATGGCATGTTCGGCCACGTCGATGCCGGCGTACTGCACGTGCGCCCGGCATTGGACATGAAAGACCCGGCCCAGGCGGCGCTGGTCAAACCGATCTCGGATGCAGTGGCAGCGTTGACCAAGCGCTACGGTGGGCTGCTCTGGGGCGAGCATGGCAAGGGCCTGCGCTCGGAATACGTGCCGGAGTATTTCGGCGCGCTGTACCCAGCCTTGCAGCGCCTGAAGGGCGCGTTCGATCCGCACAACCAGCTCAACCCCGGCAAGATCTGCACCCCGCCGGACAGCGCCGAAGGCTTGACCAAGGTCGATGGCGTGACCCTGCGTGGTGACCTCGACCGGACCATTGACGAGCGCGTCTGGCAGAGCTTTGGCAGCGCGGTGCACTGCAACGGCAACGGCGCCTGCTACAACTACGACCCCAACGACGCCATGTGCCCGTCCTGGAAGGCCACCCGCGAGCGCCAGCATTCGCCCAAGGGCCGTGCCTCGTTGATGCGCGAGTGGCTGCGCCTGCAAGGGGCGGCGGATATCGACGTGCTGGCCGCGGCACGCAGCAAGGTCTCCTGGCTCAAGGGCTTGCCGACGCGGCTGCGCAACAACCGTGCACAGCAGCAGGGGGAGGTCGACTTTTCCCACGAGGTGTACGACGCAATGGCCGGTTGCCTGGCCTGTAAATCCTGCGCAGGCCAGTGCCCGATCAAGGTCAACGTGCCGGACTTCCGCTCGCGCTTCCTTGAGCTGTACCACGGCCGTTACCAGCGGCCACTGCGCGATTACTTGATTGGCTCGCTGGAATTCAGCATCCCGTACCTGGCCCACGCGCCGGGCCTGTACAACGCGGTGATGGGCTCGGAGTGGGTCAGCAAGTTGCTGGCCGACAAAGTCGGCATGGTCGACAGCCCATTGATCAGCCGCTTCAACTTCCAGGCGACGCTGACCCGTTGCCGTGTGCAGATGGCCACTGTGCCGACCCTGCGCGAACTGACCCCCGCCCAGCGCGAGCGCAGTATCGTGCTGGTGCAGGATGCCTTCACCCGTTACTTCGAAACGCCGCTGTTGGCGTCATTCATCGAGCTTGCCCATCGCCTCGGCCACCGTGTTTTCCTCGCGCCCTACAGCGCCAACGGCAAGCCGCTGCACGTGCAGGGCTTCCTCGGTGCGTTCGCCAAGGCGGCGATCCGCAACGGCAGCCAGCTCAAGGCACTGGCCGACTGTGGCGTGCCATTGGTAGGCCTGGACCCGGCCATGACCCTGGTGTATCGCCAGGAATACCAGAAGGTCGAGGGGCTGCAGGACTGCCCGAAAGTGCTGTTGCCGCAGGAATGGCTGATCGATGTGCTGCCTGAGCAAGTGCCAGCCACTGGCGCCAGCTTCCGCTTGATGGCGCACTGCACCGAGAAAACCAACGTACCGGCCAGCACTCGGCAATGGGAGCAGGTCTTCGCACGTATGGGCCTGACATTGGTCACCGAGGCCACCGGCTGCTGTGGCATGTCTGGCACTTATGGGCATGAGGCGCGCAACCAGCAGACCTCGCGGACTATCTTCGAGCAGTCGTGGGCGACCAAGCTGGATAAACAGGGTGAGCCCCTGGCGACTGGCTATTCCTGCCGCAGTCAGGTCAAGCGCCTGGCTGACAAGCAGTTGCGCCATCCGCTCGAAGTCGTGCTGCAGTTTGCCCTGCGCTGAATTTCAGCGAGGTGGGGGGAGTCATGGAGAGGTGACCGCAGGAGGGGGCGGTAGGTCTGGCTGATGAGGCTGGGCTTGCCAGCTGCACTCTGGACGGTGTGAAAACGTGATGAAGTGGGGTTTCCCGTGTTCAGCCGTTTTCACACTGCCGTGCGCGGTTATTCCTGATCAGCGCTGGATGTATCGTCGCCATTCTGCTCGACGGCTGGCGTCGGTTCAGAGTGGGCGGCAACGGTGTGCTCTTCGGGGTTCAGGCTTGGGAAGGGATGATTCGGGATCTCATGCATCTCGTCGTCCTCGCAAGTGTGAGTTGAAAAGGCTGCGCCAGGCGCGTGTGTAGCTTTGAAAAAGCTTGGGCAGGATACAGCAGTCGACATGACAGTTTGAACTTTTTGCCGATCAGCTGTCGGCTAGCGGGCGGATATCGGACGCAGCGCGTGGCAGGGGATGCAGTTGAAACGGCAAGCGCCCGCAGAGTCCACGGCCTCTGCGGGCGCTGCCAGGCAGGTTACTTGCGGCCTTCGGCGTTCTTGGCCACTTCATCGGTGCGGGCGCACATGATGAAGTCGTTGCGGTGCAGACCTTTGATCGAATGGCTCCACCAGGTCACAGTGACTTTGCCCCATTCGGTCATCAGACCAGGGTGGTGGCCTTCGGCTTCGGCGATTTCACCAACGGCATTGGTAAAGGCCAGGGCATGCTTGAAGTTCTTGAACAGGAATACCCGTTCCAGCTCCATATGGCCGTCACGCACTTCGATGTTCCAATCGGGGATCTGCCGGATCAGCTCGGGCAGTTCGGCTTCGCTGACCTGCGGGGCGTCGGCGCGGCAGGCTTCGCAGTGGGCTTGATTCAAGGCATTCATGATGTGGTTCCAATTCGAGTTGTTATCGTCAAGGTGGCTTCAGGCAGCAACCTTGGGTGGAAACTTGGGTGCGTGCAGGCCCAGCTGCATGCCCTGGTGGACCATGCCCATGATGTCTTCATGGGCCAGGTCGAACAGGCGCTTGAGGTTGGGCAGGACGAAGTACACCGGCTGCAGGATATCGATGCGATAAGGCGTGCGCATCGCCTCGATCGGGTCGAAGGCCTGATGCTCAGGCTCGCTGGACAGACTGTAGACGGTCTCCTTGGGTGAGGAGAGGATGCCGCCGCCGTAGATACGTTGGCCTTGCGCGGTATCCATCAAGCCGAATTCGATGGTCATCCAGTACAGCCGGGCCAGGTACACCCGCTCTTCCTTGGTCGCAGCCAGGCCCAGCTTGCCATAGGTGTGGGTGAATTCGGCGAACCATGAGTTGGTCAGCAGCGGGCAGTGGCCGAAGATTTCATGAAAGATATCCGGCTCTTGCAGGTAGTCCAGTTCTTCACGGGTGCGGATAAAGGTAGCCACCGGGAAGCGCTTGCTGGCAAGCAGTTCGAAAAAGGTCTGGAACGGGATCAATGCTGGCACGCGTGCAACCTGCCAGCCCGTGGTGGCGCCAAGCACTTTGTTGATCTCGCCCAACTGGGGAATGCGCTCATGGGGCAGCTTGAGCTGCTCGATGCCGTCCAGGTACTCCTGGCACGCACGGCCTTCGATCACCTTTAACTGGCGGGTAATCAAGGTATTCCAGACTGCGTGCTCGTCTTGCGGGTAGTCGATAAAACCGTTCGCATCGGGCTCGCGGGCCACGTAGTGCGTCTGTTTCATGTGGCTCTCCTGGTGAGGGCTTTATTGTTTTGATTGCGACTGCCCTTAGGAATATCCCGTTGCCGAAGGTTTTGCATCGGGTTAACGCGTACGTTAACCCGCTTCCGGTTGTGGTTTCGTAACGTTAATTTTACAAAATGCCGGTGATCCCGGAAAATCACGGCCATGCGCGGTAGCTAAGCGCTATTTTTGTCAGCTTATCTTTACGACTTTTCTGCGTGCCGGTTAAAAATCGGCTGCTTCGAGATCTCTACATGCGTATCAAAGTGCATTGCCAGAACCGCATCGGCATCCTGCGGGACATCCTCAACCTGCTGGTGGAGTACGGCATCAACGTGCTGCGCGGTGAGGTAGGCGGCGACCATGGCAATGCGATCTACCTGCATTGCCCGAACCTGGTGAACCTGCAGTTTCAGGCGTTACGGCCCAAGTTCGAAGTCATCACCGGCGTATTCGGCGTCAAGCGGGTCGGCCTGATGCCCAGTGAGCGCCGGCACATGGAGCTCAACGCCCTGCTGGGCGCGCTCGAGTTTCCGGTGCTGTCGGTGGACATGGGCGGCAGCATCGTCGCCGCCAACCGGGCCGCCGCGCAGTTGCTGGGCGTGCGTGTGGATGAGGTGCCGGGCTTGCCGCTGGCGCGCTATGTCGAGGACTTTGACCTGCCTGAACTGGTCCGCGCCAACCAGTCGCGGATCAACGGCCTGCGGGTCAAGCTCAAGGGCGATGTGTTTCTGGCAGATATCGCGCCGCTACAGTCCGAGCACGATGAAAGCGAAGCGCTGGCCGGTGCTGTGTTGACCCTGCACCGCGCCGACCGCATCGGCGAGCGTATCTACAATGTGCGCAAGCAGGAGCTGCGCGGCTTTGACAGTATCTTCCAAAGCTCGAAAGTAATGGCGGCGGTAGTGCGCGAGGCGCGGCGCATGGCGCCTCTGGATGCGCCGCTGTTGATTGAAGGTGAAACCGGCACGGGCAAGGAGCTGCTGGCGCGCGCCTGTCACCTGGCCAGCCCGCGCGGTCAGGCGCCGTTGATGGCGCTCAACTGTGCCGGCTTGCCGGAGTCGATGGCCGAGACCGAGCTGTTTGGCTATGGCCCGGGCGCATTCGAAGGTGCCCGCGCCGAGGGCAAGCTCGGTCTGCTCGAGCTGACCGCAGGCGGCACCTTGTTCCTCGATGGCGTTGCCGAGATGAGCCCGCGTCTGCAGGTCAAGCTGCTGCGCTTTTTGCAGGACGGCTGCTTTCGTCGGGTCGGCAGTGATGAAGAGGTATACCTGGATGTACGGGTCATCTGCGCGACCCAGGTGGACTTGTCCGAGTTGTGCGCGCGGGGTGAGTTCCGCCAGGACCTGTACCACCGCTTGAACGTGCTCTCGCTGCACATTCCGCCGCTGCGTGAATGCATGGATGGCCTGGACGGCTTGGTCGAGCATTTTCTGGATCAAGCCAGCCGGCAGATTGGCTGCCCACTACCCAAGTTGGTGTCGGCGGCCATGGATAAACTCGCGCACTATCACTGGCCGGGCAATGTGCGCCAACTTGAGAATGTACTGTTTCAAGCCGTTTCATTGTGTGAGGGCGGTGTGGTTAAAAGTGAGCATATCCGTTTGCCGGATTATGGTGTGCGCCAACCGTTGGGCGAGTTTTCCCTGGATGGGCAACTTGCTGATATTGTCGGGCGTTTTGAAAGGGCGGTGTTGGAATCGTTGTTGGCGGAGTTTCCAAGTAGTCGTGCGTTGGGTAAACGCTTGGGCGTTTCACATACGACCATCGCTAATAAGTTGCGAGAATATGCGCTAGGTAAAGCAGCGGATCAATAGTGCGGATTAAGCGAAAGGGGCCTTGCGGGCCCCTGTTTCATGCTGCTTAACCGTTCGAGCAGCCGTTGCCCATCACTCGGTATTCGAGAATGTGCTGTTGGCCCTGCGAGTCTTCATAGGTCATGCGGGCCGGTACCACTTCGCAGACATTGGGCACCGCGCTCATCGAGATAACGCGGGCGATGTCCAGGTGCTGCGAGTAGTTGTACTGTTCAACCGGGATCTGCTTGGCGTTGTTTGCAAGGTCGTCGGCCAGTGCCGCGGTGCTGCAAAGAGTGCCAAGTGCCAATACCAGTAACGCTTTCATTTTCAGTTTACCTATACAGGGGCGAGAGGGTGCACGCAGCGCGTTTGGCGCTGCGCGTAAAACGATAATCAAGGGTTTTAATTATCTTGGGATTAACACCTGCCGGGTGGGGGCTACTGTCGGAAGTTAATCGCCTTGCCGTTGTTGGCGAGATGAATTTTAGGCCGCGGTGTACGGCTGAAACAGAGCGGGTTTTGATAAAGACTGTTGGCAGATTCTGTAACAATCCTGCGCCGCTGTGCTGTGACCAGACTGGCGAAGTGCTGGCATGGTTGATCTAGAGCCATCGCTGAGGGAGCAGTGGGTAAAGGAGGGGGACGCTACTACCAACGTCGAATGGCCCTGAGCACTCTGTTACAGTTAAAAACGGTTCCATACAAAAACAACTATTACACCGAGGTATCACAGATGAGTGCGGCTCCACTGTATCCCGTTCGTCCCGAGGTTGCGGCGACCACCCTGACCGACGAGGCCACCTACAAGGCCATGTACCAGCAATCGGTGATCAACCCCGATGGTTTCTGGCGCGAGCAGGCTCAGCGGCTGGACTGGATCAAGCCGTTCACCAAGGTCAAGCAGACCTCGTTCGACGACCATCATGTCGATATCAAATGGTTCGCCGATGGCACCCTCAACGTTTCCTACAACTGCCTGGACCGTCACCTTGAAGAGCGTGGCGATCAGGTAGCAATCATCTGGGAGGGCGACGACCCTTCCGAGAGCCGCAACATCACCTACCGCGAACTGCACGAGCAGGTCTGCAAGTTCGCCAACGCCTTGCGTGGCCAGGACGTGCACCGCGGTGACGTGGTGACCATCTACATGCCGATGATCCCCGAAGCTGTGGTCGCCATGCTGGCCTGTGCCCGCATCGGTGCGATCCATTCGGTAGTCTTCGGTGGTTTCTCGCCAGAAGCACTTGCGGGGCGGATCATCGACTGCAAGTCGAAGATCGTCATCACTGCCGACGAGGGCCTGCGAGGCGGTCGCCGTACTCCGCTCAAGGGCAACGTCGACCTGGCGCTGACCAACCCGGAAACCAGCAGCGTGCAGAAGATCATCGTCTGCAAGCGCACCGGCGGCGACATCGCCTGGCACCAGCATCGCGATATCTGGTACGAAGACCTGATGAAGGTTGCTTCCAGCCACTGCGCACCGAAAGAAATGGGCGCCGAAGAAGCGCTGTTCATCCTCTACACCTCAGGTTCCACCGGCAAGCCAAAGGGCGTCTTGCACACCACCGGCGGCTACATGGTTTACGCCGCGCTGACCCATGAGCGGGTATTCGACTACCGCCCGGGTGAAGTCTACTGGTGCACCGCCGACGTCGGCTGGATCACCGGCCACAGCTACATCGTCTACGGCCCGCTGGCCAACGGCGCTACCACCCTGTTGTTCGAGGGTGTGCCAAACTATCCGGACATCACTCGTGTGTCGAAGATCATCGACAAGCACAAGGTCAATATCCTCTACACCGCACCGACCGCGATCCGCGCAATGATGGCTGAGGGGCAGGCTGCAGTCGAAGGTGCCGATGGCTCAAGCCTGCGCCTGCTCGGCTCGGTCGGCGAGCCGATCAACCCGGAAGCCTGGAACTGGTACCACCAGGCCGTAGGCAAGGGCCGTTGCCCGATCGTCGACACCTGGTGGCAGACCGAAACCGGCGGCATCCTCATCAGCCCGCTGCCAGGCGCGACTGGCCTCAAGCCGGGCTCGGCGACGCGGCCGTTCTTCGGTGTGGTGCCGGCGCTGGTCGACAACCTCGGCAACCTGATTGATGGTGCGGCCGAGGGTAACCTGGTGATTCTCGATTCGTGGCCAGGCCAGTCGCGCTCGCTGTATGGCGATCACGACCGCTTCGTCGATACCTATTTCAAGACCTTCCGCGGCATGTACTTCACCGGCGACGGCGCCCGTCGCGATGAAGATGGATACTACTGGATCACCGGTCGTGTGGATGACGTGCTCAACGTTTCCGGCCACCGCATGGGTACCGCCGAGATCGAAAGCGCGATGGTCGCTCATGCAAAGGTCGCCGAGGCGGCGGTGGTGGGTGTGCCGCACGACATCAAGGGGCAGGGCATCTATGTCTATGTCACCCTCAACTCCGGTATCGAGCCTAGCGAGCAGTTGCGCCTTGAGCTGAAAAACTGGGTGCGCAAGGAGATCGGCCCGATTGCTTCGCCGGATGTTATCCAGTGGGCGCCAGGGCTGCCGAAGACCCGCTCGGGCAAGATCATGCGGCGGATCCTGCGCAAGATCGCCACGGCTGAGTACGATGCCTTGGGTGATATTTCGACCTTGGCCGACCCTGGTGTGGTGCAGCATTTGATCGATACGCACAAGTCGATGAACCTGGCTTCGGCTTGATCAAACGGTGTGGAGGGGGCGCGCAGCAGCCCCACTCCCCAAGGCCCCGCTTCGGCGGGGTTTTTGCATTCTGTTACTTCGACATTCATCGGTAACCGATTCTGTCACCGCCCCTGCACCAAGGCGGGGCGTGGCTACCCACTCGGGCCCCAAAACAGGGCTGCCGTAGCTGTCAGCAAAACCGATGACACGCTGCACTTGCCGTATTACAAGGCTTTGCCAATAATAGGCGCACTTATTGCTTCGTTTACAGGTTGTTTCCTTTTCGCTCTTGCATAAATCGTAAGGGCTGTCAATATCGCCCGCTACTGTTTCATGCGCTTCTATAACTAGTTGTCGCTTTGAAGAAATATCGACTAACGGGCTGTCGTTAGAATGCCACTCACTCGCTCGTGGTCTGCGGCCCTGGTCGATACCTCTCGCGGCTTGCGTTGTACCCATTCGCATTCGGGCAGCTGTTACCCCCCTGCCTTGTATTGCCCCGTACCGATGGAGTTACCTGATGAAGAAGCTTGCACTGCTTGGCGCCCTGGCGCTGTCCGTGTTTTCCCTGGTATCGCACGCCGATGAAAAACCGCTGAAAATCGGTATCGAGGCCGCTTACCCTCCGTTTGCTTTCAAGCAGCCTGATGGCAGCATTGCCGGCTTTGACTACGACATCGGCAATGCCCTGTGCACCGAGATGAAGGTCAAGTGCACCTGGGTCGAGCAAGAGTTCGACGGCCTGATCCCGGCACTCAAGGTGCGCAAGATCGACGCGATCCTGTCGTCGATGTCGATCACCGACGATCGCAAGAAGTCGGTCGACTTCACCAATCGCTACTACCTGACCCCGGCACGTCTGGTGATGAAAGACGGCACCACCGTCAGCGACTCGCTGGCCGAGCTCAAGGGCAAGAAGATCGGCGTGCAGCGCGGCTCGATCCACAACCGCTTCGCCAATGAAGTACTGGCCCCGCAAGGCGCAACTGTCGTGCCTTACGGCACGCAGAACGAAATCTACCTGGATGTCGCTGCCGGTCGTCTCGATGGCACTGTCGCCGACGCCACCCTGCTCGAAGACGGCTTTCTCAAGACCGACGCTGGCAAGGGCTTTGCCTTTGTAGGTCCGGCCTTCACCGACGCCAAGTACTTCGGCGACGGCATCGGTATCGCCGTGCGCAAGGGTGACAAGGCCAACCTCGATCGGATCAACGCTGCCATTGCCGCGATTCGCGCCAACGGCGAGTACAAGAAGATCCAGGACAAATACTTCAATTTCGACATCTACGGGCCTGAGGCCAAGTAAGACGTCGGACCGCAACTGTGCAATGGTGCAAACAGCAGAGGCTCTGAGGTTTGCACCATTTTTCATTCCCTAGGTCTGAGGAATCCCAATCATGTTGAAAGGCTACGGGGCAGTCATCCTCGATGGGGCGTGGCTGACGCTACAGCTCGCCCTGTCGTCGATGGCCCTGGCCATCGTGCTCGGTCTGATCGGCGTGGCGCTGCGCCTGTCGCCGGTGCGCTGGCTGGCCTGGCTCGGCGATATGTATGCCACGGTCATCCGCGGCATCCCGGATCTGGTGTTGATCCTGCTGATTTTCTACGGTGGCCAGGACTTGCTCAATCGGCTCGCGCCACTGTTGGGCTATGACGACTACATCGACCTCAACCCGCTGGCTGCCGGTATCGGTACGCTGGGGTTCATCTTTGGCGCGTACCTGTCGGAAACCTTCCGCGGCGCGTTCCTGGGTATCCCCAAAGGGCAGGCCGAAGCCGGTGTGGCTTACGGCATGAGCAGCCGCCAGGTGTTCTTCCGGGTGATGGTGCCGCAGATGATCCGCCTGGCCATTCCGGGCTTCACCAACAACTGGCTGGTATTGACCAAGGCGACCGCGTTGATCTCGGTGGTCGGTCTGCAAGACATGATGTTCAAGGCCAAGCAGGCGGCTGATGCCACCCGCGAACCCTTCACTTTCTTCCTGGCGGTGGCTGCGCTGTACCTGGTGCTCACCAGTGTTTCGCTGCTGGCGTTGAAATACCTTGAACGGCGCTACTCGGTAGGCGTCAAGGCGGCAGAACTATGATCTTTGACTACAACGTCATCTGGGAAGCCATGCCGCTGTACCTGGGCGGCTTGCTGACGACCCTGAAATTGCTGGCGTTCTCGCTGCTGTTCGGTTTGCTGGCAGCGGTACCGCTGGGGCTGATGCGGGTGTCCAAGCAGCCGCTGGTGAATGTGCCGGCCTGGCTCTACACCTATGTCATTCGCGGCACGCCAATGCTGGTGCAGCTGTTCTTGATCTACTACGGCCTGGCTCAGTTCGAGGCAGTGCGCGAGAGTATCTTCTGGCCGTGGCTGTCCAGCGCGACTTTCTGCGCGTGCCTGGCGTTTGCCGTCAATACCAGCGCCTATACCGCTGAGATCATCGCCGGCAGCCTCAAGGCCACGCCCCATGGCGAGATCGAAGCTGCCAAGGCGATGGGTATGTCGCGCTACAAGATGTACCGCCGGATCCTGCTGCCGTCGGCCATGCGCCGCGCGCTGCCGCAGTACAGCAACGAAGTGATCATGATGCTGCAGACCACCAGCCTGGCCTCGATCGTGACCCTGATCGACATCACCGGCGCGGCGCGTACCGTCAATGCCCAGTACTACCTGCCTTTCGAGGCCTACATCACCGCGGGTGTGTTCTACCTGTGCCTGACCTTCATTCTGGTGCGCCTGTTCAAGATGGCCGAACGCCGCTGGCTGGGCTACCTGGCGCCGCGCAAGCACTGACCGCTCTGTGAGAACCGACAGCATGTACAAACTCGAAGTCCAAGACCTGCACAAGCGCTACGGCAGCCATGAAGTGCTCAAGGGCGTGTCCCTGGCGGCCAAGGCCGGCGATGTGATCAGCATCATCGGCTCCAGCGGTTCGGGCAAGTCGACCTTCCTGCGTTGCATCAACCTGCTCGAGCAACCGCATGCGGGCAAGATTCTGCTCAACAACGAAGAGCTCAAGCTGGTTGCCGGCAAGGAAGGCGCGCTCAAGGCGGCCGATCCGCGCCAGTTGCAGCGGATGCGTTCGCGCCTGTCGATGGTGTTTCAGCATTTCAATCTGTGGGCGCACATGACCGCGCTCGAGAACATCATCGAAGCGCCGGTGCATGTGCTCGGCATGAACAAGAAAGAAGCCCTGGAGAAAGCCGAGCATTACCTAGCCAAGGTCGGCGTCTCGCACCGCAAGGACGCCTACCCTGGGCATATGTCCGGTGGTGAGCAGCAACGTGTGGCGATTGCCCGTGCGCTGGCCATGGAGCCGGAGGTGATGCTGTTCGACGAGCCGACCTCGGCACTCGACCCGGAGCTGGTCGGTGATGTGCTCAAGGTCATGCAGTCGTTGGCCCAGGAGGGCCGCACCATGGTCGTGGTGACCCACGAAATGGGCTTTGCCCGCGAGGTCTCCAATCAGCTGGTGTTCCTGCATAAAGGCATCGTCGAGGAGCGTGGCAATCCGCGTGAAGTGCTGGTCAATCCGCAGTCGGAACGGCTCCAGCAGTTTCTCTCGGGCAGCTTGAAGTAACGCTGCACCTTTGCACCAGAATAGGGCATGCTGCGCAGCGAGCGCAGCCATCCCCGGCGCAACTGACGCCACCTCTTCTCAGGTTTCGGACCACGCCCTATGACCACCCAGCGTATCGGCTTTCTCATCTGGCCCAACACCCGGCCGCTGACCTTGGCCCTGGCCGAAGAAGCACTGCTGGTGGCTCAGCGGGTACATCCGGAAGTTATCTACGATCTGGTGTTTCTCCAGGCTGAGCCTGGCGAGCAGCAGGGCTGGCAGTTGCCGGGCGAGGCCTGGAATGGTCGGCTCGAAGGTTTCCAGAAGCTCTTCGTGCTGGCTGACGAGCCGCCGCAGGCGGTCACGGCCGCGCTGTCGTCCGGGCTCAAGCAGCTGGCTCGCAGCGGTTGCGTCATTGCCGGGCTGTCGGCGGGCGTCTATCCCCTGGCGCAGCTCGGCCTGCTCGATGGTTATCGCGCGGCGGTACATTGGCGCTGGCAGGATGATTTTGCCGAACGCTTCCCCAAGGTGATTGCCACCAGCCATCTGTTCGACTGGGACCGTGATCGCCTGACCGCCTGTGGTGGTATGGCCGTGGTCGACCTGCTGCTGGCCGTGCTGGCCCGTGACCATGGCGCCGAGCTTGCCGGTGCGGTGTCCGAGGAGCTGGTGGTCGAGCGCATTCGCGAGGGCGGCGAGCGGCAGCGTATCCCGCTGCAGAACCGCCTTGGCTCGAGCCATCCCAAGCTGACCCAGGCCGTGCTGTTGATGGAAGCCAACATCGAAGAGCCGCTGACCACCGATGAGATCGCCCAGCATGTGTGCGTCTCGCGGCGCCAGCTGGAGCGGATCTTCAAGCAGTACCTCAATCGCGTGCCGAGCCAGTATTATCTTGAGCTGCGCTTGAACAAGGCGCGGCAGATGTTGATGCAGACTAGCAAGTCGATCATCCAGATCGGGCTGTCGTGCGGGTTCTCGTCGGGGCCGCATTTTTCCAGCGCCTACCGCAACTTCTTCGGCGCGACGCCGCGGGAAGACCGCAACCAGCGGCGCAACAACAGCCCGTTCGAGTTGAGTTCAGCGACTTCAGTCGACAAGTAGGATGATGGGCCGTTGCATGGCCCTTCGCGGGCAAGCCCGATCCCACATTGGGTAGCGCTCAAGCCTGTGGGAGCGGGCTTGCCCGCGAAGGGTCGTGCAACGGCCCCAACTATCATGTGAACAACTGTTCTCTCAATTACCCGCCACCTCTCCCCGACAGTTCCTCGCTCCTTTACACTGCGCGATTGCGACAGTGTTTGTCGCATTGCCGAAAACCTCTGTGAAACACGGTTTAGCGCTGTAACAAGTTGTCGCTTGGCGGCAAGGACAGGCGCTGATCAGTCCTTACAATCCCCCCATCGCTCGCCAATCCCAGGCCAGCGTTTCTCTTCAGGAGACTCAGATGTCCGTTGAGCAAGCCCCGGTGCAACGTGCCGATTTCGACCAGGTCATGGTTCCCAACTACGCCCCGGCGGCGTTCATTCCGGTGCGAGGCGAGGGCTCTCGAGTCTGGGACCAGGCGGGCCGCGAACTGATCGACTTTGCCGGCGGCATCGCGGTAAACGCCCTGGGTCATTGCCATCCGGCGCTGGTCAAGGCACTGACCGAGCAGGCCAATACCCTCTGGCATGTATCCAATGTTTTCACCAACGAGCCGGCGTTGCGTCTGGCGCACAAGCTGGTCGACGCGACCTTTGCCGACAAGGCATTTTTCTGCAACTCCGGCGCCGAGGCCAACGAGGCTGCGTTCAAGCTGGCCCGTCGGGTTGCCCATGATCGCTTCGGCCCGGACAAGCACGAAATCATCTCCACCGTGAACAGCTTCCACGGTCGCACCCTGTTTACCGTCAGCGTCGGTGGCCAGCCGAAGTACTCCGACGGCTTCGGCCCGAAGATCACTGGCATCAGCCATGTGCCGTACAACGACCTTGAAGCGCTCAAGGCACAGATCTCCGACAACACCTGCGCGGTGGTGATCGAGCCGATCCAGGGTGAGAGCGGCGTAGTGCCGGCTGACCTGGCTTACCTGGAAGGTGCGCGCAAGCTGTGTGACGAGCACAACGCGCTGCTGATCTTCGACGAAGTGCAGACCGGGGTCGGCCGTACCGGCCACCTGTATGCCTACCAGCATTACGGCGTGATCCCGGACATCCTCTCCAGCGCCAAGAGCCTGGGCGGCGGCTTCCCGATCGGCGCCATGCTGACCACTGACGATATTGCCAAGCATCTGGTCGCCGGTACTCATGGCACTACCTACGGCGGCAACCCGCTGGGCTGCGCCGTGGCCTGTGCAGTACTGGATGTGATCAACACCCCGCAGACCCTGGCCGCTGTCACTGCCAAGCACGAGCGCTTCAAGGCACGCCTGGAGAAGATCGAGCTGTTCAGCCTCGTCCGCGGTGTCGGCCTGCTGATCGGCTGCGTGTTGACCGATGCCTGGAAAGGCAAGGCCAAGGACGTGCTCAACGCCGCCGAGAAAGAAGGCCTTATGGTGTTGCAGGCTGGCCCGGATGTAGTGCGTTTTGCACCGAGCCTGGTCATCGAGGATGCCGATATCGACGAAGGCCTGGACCGCTTCGAACGCGCGGTAGCCAAGCTGCTGCAAGGCTGACATACAGCGATTCTGTCGTCGCTGTCAGCAGTGCCAGCGGCGACAGCAGAATTCCAGCGCGGGTGCCTTGTCTCAGGCGGGCACCCGCCGTTTTGCCGCACCACGCTGTGCGGCCCGTATTCCCGAAAGGAGTGACACCATGCTGGTAATGCGCCCCGCGCAAATGGCTGACCTGAATGAAGTGCAGCGCATGGCTGCGGACAGCCCGGTTGGTGTCACTTCGCTGCCTGATGACGCTGCGCGTCTGGGCGACAAGATTGCCGCGTCGGAAACCTCGTTTGCCGCCGAGGTCAGCTTCAATGGCGAAGAGAGCTACTTCTTTGTGCTCGAAGACACCAGCACCGGCAAGCTGGCCGGCTGCTCGGCCATCGTCGCCTCGGCGGGCTACTCGGAGCCGTTCTACAGCTTTCGTAACGAGACCTTTGTGCATGCTTCGCGCGAGCTGAAGATCCACAACAAGATCCACGTCCTGTCGCTGTGCCACGACCTCACCGGCAACAGCCTGCTGACCAGCTTCTACGTGCTGCCGGAGCTGGTGGCCAGCGGCTTTGCCGAGCTCAATTCGCGCGGCCGCCTGCTGTTCATGGCCGCCCACCCGGAGCGCTTTGCCGACTCGGTGGTTACCGAGATCGTCGGCTACAGCGACGAGCAGGGCGAGTCGCCGTTCTGGGATTCGATCGGGCGTAACTTCTTCGACCTGAACTATTCCGACGCCGAGCGCCTGTGCGGGCTGAAGAGCCGGACCTTCCTCGCCGAGCTGATGCCGCATTATCCGATCTATGTGCCGCTGCTGCCGGACCACGCTCAGGAGGCGATGGGTCAGGTGCATCCGCGGGCGCAGATCACCTTCGACATCCTCATGCGTGAAGGCTTCGAGACCGAGCATTACATCGACATCTTCGACGGTGGCCCGACCCTGCACGCACGTGCCTCGGGGATCCGCTCGATCAGCCAGAGCCGAGTAGTCCCGGTCAAGCTCGACGAGGCCTCAGTCAAGGGTGGCCGCTCGTACCTGGTCTGCAATGGCCAGTTGCAGGACTACCGCGCCGTGTTGCTGGAGCTGGACTGGGTGCCGGGCAAGCCGGTCAGCCTGAGTAGTGAAGCGGCCGATGCCCTGGGCGTCGGTGAAGGTGCCAGCGTGCGCCTGGTCGCTGTTTGACCGGCCTGGCCATAGCGCCAGCGCTCGCGACCCGCACCCGTCTTGCGGCCGGCACAGACCGCCGCTCAAGGAGATAGCATGATCGTTCGTCCTGTACGCAGCAGCGATTTACCCGCGCTCATCGAAATGGCGCGCAGCGCCGGTACCACTGGCCTGACTACCCTGCCGGCCAACGAAGAGCGGCTGGCTCAGCGCGTGCGCTGGGCTGAAAAGAGCTTCACCGGTGAGGCCGGGCGGGCCGACACCGATTACCTGTTCGTGCTTGAAAACGACGAAGGCCTGGTGGTCGGCATCAGCGCCATCGCCGGTGCCGTCGGCCTGCGTGAACCCTGGTACAACTACCGGGTCGGCCTGACCGTCAGCGCTTCGCAGGAGCTGAATATCTACCGCGAGATCCCGACCCTGTTCCTGGCCAACGACCTCACCGGCAACTCCGAGCTGTGTTCGTTGTTCCTGCGCAGTGATCACCGCAACGGCCTCAACGGCCGCCTGCTGTCGAAGGCGCGCATGCTGTTCATCGCCGAGTTCCCTGAGCTGTTCGGCAAGAAGGTCATCGCCGAGATGCGCGGGATCTCCGACGCCGCAGGCCGCTCGCCGTTCTGGGAGTCGCTGGGCCGGCACTTCTTCAAGATGGAGTTCAGCCAGGCTGACTATCTGACCGGCGTGGGCAACAAGGCCTTCATCGCCGAATTGATGCCCAAGTTCCCGCTGTACACGTGCTTCCTTTCCGAGGCTGCACGCAGTGTGGTCGGCCGGGTACACACCGACACCGAGCCGGCGCTGGCCATGCTCGAGCGCGAAGGTTTCAACTACCAGGGCTACGTCGACATCTTCGATGCAGGCCCGGCAATCGAATGCGACACGGCGAAGATCCGTGCCGTGCGCGAAAGCCAGAATCTGGTGCTGGCAGTAGGCACTCCAGGCGATGACGCCACGCCGTACCTGATCCACAACCGCAAACGCGAAGACTGCCGCATCACCGCAGCGCCAGCGCGGCTGGCGGCCGGCACGCTGGTGGTCGACGCGCTGACGGCGAAACGCCTGCGCCTGGGCGTGGGTGACCACGTGCGCGCAGTCACCTTGTCCGCCAGTCGGGAGGCGCAGTGATGACGACCCATTACATCGCAGGGCAATGGCAGGCTGGCCAGGGTGAGGCGCTGCAGTCGCTGAACCCAGTCACCCAGGCGCTCGTCTGGGCGGGGCAGGGCGCTGCTGCTGGCCAGGTTGCCGCCGCAGTAAGTGCGGCTCGCGAGGCGTTCCCGGCCTGGGCGCTGCTCAGCCTGGAAGCACGCATCGCGGTGCTGGAAGCCTTCGCTGAGCAGCTCAAGGCCCATGCTGACGAACTGGCCCGCTGCATCGGTGAAGAAACCGGTAAGCCGTTGTGGGAGTCGGCAACCGAAGTCACCAGCATGGTCAACAAGGTGGCGATCTCGGTGCAGAGCTATCGTGAACGCACTGGTGAAAAAAACGGCCCGCTTGGCGATGCGACTGCCGTGCTGCGGCACAAGCCCCATGGCGTGGTGGCGGTGTTCGGCCCGTACAACTTCCCTGGCCATTTGCCCAACGGGCATATTGTGCCGGCGCTGCTGGCCGGTAACTGCGTGGTGTTCAAGCCAAGTGAGCTGACCCCGAAAGTGGCCGAGCTTACGGTCAAATGCTGGATCGCGGCGGGTTTGCCTGCGGGTGTGCTCAATCTGGTTCAGGGCGCCCGTGAGACTGGCGTGGCGCTGGCTGCCGATGCTGGTATCGACGGTTTGTTCTTCACCGGCTCCAGCCGCACCGGCAACCTGCTGCACCAGCAATTTGCCGGGCGCCCGGAAAAGATTCTGGCGCTGGAAATGGGTGGCAACAATCCGTTGGTGGTCGATCAGGTCAAGGATCTCGACGCGGCCGTCTATACCATCATTCAGTCGGCGTTCATTTCTGCCGGCCAACGCTGCACCTGCGCGCGTCGCTTGCTGGTGCCCGAGGGCGCCTGGGGTGACAGCCTGCTGGCGCGGCTGGTCGAGGTCTGCCGCAGCATCACGGTTGGCGCCTATGACCTGCAACCCGCGCCGTTCATGGGGTCGGTGATTTCCCTGGCGGCGGCCCAGGCCCTGCTTGATGCTCAGCAAGCGCTGATCGGCAAGGGTGCGCTGGCGCTGCTGGCGATGACTCAGCCGCAAGCAGGTGCAGCGCTGCTGACGCCTGGCATCATCGATGTCACAGGCGTTGCAGAGCGCCCTGATGAAGAGTTCTTCGGGCCGTTGCTGCAGGTCATTCGCTACGCCGACTTCGACAGCGCGATCGACCAGGCCAACGCCACCCAATACGGCCTGGCCGCCGGTTTGTTGTCTGACTCGCATGCGCGCTACCAGCACTTCTGGCTGCGTAGCCGCGCCGGTATCGTCAACTGGAACAAACAGCTCACGGGGGCCGCCAGCAGTGCGCCATTCGGTGGCGTCGGCGCCAGCGGCAACCACCGCGCCAGCGCTTACTACGCGGCCGACTACTGCGCTTACCCCGTGGCATCGCTGGAGACCGCCAGCCTCGCCTTGCCGGCGACATTGACGCCGGGCGTCACCCTATAACAAATGGTCTCGGAGCCTTGCCGATGAAATCCTATGAAGTGAATTTTGATGGCCTGGTAGGGCCGACCCACAATTACGGCGGCCTGTCGTACGGCAACGTGGCCTCGCAGAGCAACAGCCAGCAGTGCTCCAACCCGCGCGAAGCGGCGCGTCAGGGCCTGGCCAAGATGAAGGCGCTGAGCGACATGGGCTTCAAGCAGGGCGTACTCGCCCCGCAGGAGCGCCCGGACGTTGCTGCCCTGCGCCGGCTCGGCTTCAGCGGCAGTGACGCCGAGGTGATCCGTCGCGCCGCCCAGGAGGCCATGCCCTTGCTGGTTGCCAGTTGCTCGGCTTCGAGCATGTGGGTGGCCAACGCGGCAACGGTCAGCCCGAGCGCCGACACTGCCGATGGCCGCGTGCATTTCACTGCCGCCAACCTCAACTGCAAGTACCACCGCAGCATCGAGCATCCGACCACCAGCCGCGTGCTGGCGGCGATGTTCGCCGATGAGCAGGTATTCGCCCACCACCAGGCGCTGCCGGCGGTGGCCCAGTTTGGTGACGAAGGCGCGGCCAACCACACGCGCTTCTGTCGCAGCTATGGCGAGCCCGGCGTAGAGTTTTTTGTCTACGGCCGCAGTGCCTTCGACAGCCGCTACCCGGCGCCGCAGAAGTACCCGGCACGCCAGACCCTGGAAGCTTCGCAGGCCGTCGCTCGCTTGCACGGCCTCAGTGCTGATGGGGTGGTCTACGCTCAACAGAATCCAGCGGTGATCGACCAGGGCGTGTTCCATAACGACGTGATTTCGGTAGGTAACGGCGAAGTGCTGTTCTACCACGAGGATGCCTTCCTCGAGACTGATGCGGTGCTTGCCCAGCTGCAGGCTAAACTGGCCGGCAAGGGTGGCAAGTTCCAGGGCATCTGCGTGCCACGGGCGGCGGTGGCAGTGGAGGACGCGGTGCGTTCCTACCTGTTCAACAGCCAACTGCTGTCACGCGAAGACGGCTCGATGCTGCTGGTGGTGCCGGAAGAGTGCCGCAACAACCCGCGCGTCTGGGACTACCTGAGCCAGTTGACCAGCCAGGGTGGCCCGGTCAAGGAGGTCAAGGTGTTCGATCTCAAGCAGAGTATGCAGAACGGCGGCGGCCCGGCGTGCCTGCGTCTGCGCGTGGCCTTGAAAGAATCCGAGCTGGCGGCGGTCAATCCAGGGGTTATCATGTCGGCGCCGCTGTACGACAGCCTGATCCAGTGGGTCGATCGGCACTATCGCGATCGCATGAGCGACAGCGACCTGGCCGACCCGCAACTGCTCACCGAATGCCGTACGGCCCTGGATGACCTGACCCAACTGCTCAAGCTGGGCTCGGTCTATCCGTTCCAACGCCAACCCTGAAGAGAGAATTACGTAATGTCTGACGCCCTGCGCCTGATCCTGGAAGACGATGATGGCACCCAACTGGAAACCTCCTGCACGCGCTTTGCCGTGCTCTGGCAGGGCAAGGAAGTCTGGATTCAGCAGGACGGCCGCGGCCAGCTGCTGATCGGTGTGGATGTCGCTGAAGGCGATGCTGAGTTCGCCAACCTGCTGCTGCGCCCGATGGCCACCAACCTGGTCAGCCTGCAGCTGGAGATGGAGCCGGCTGAGCTGGGCGACGACGATGAGGATGGCCACGTGCACGGCCCGGATTGCGGTCACCACCACTAAGGATGTGCCTATGCTCGCCCTCGGCAAACTGCTTGACCTGACGCTTGGCGGCCGTGAGCCGGGCGAGAAGACTCAATCGACATCAGCAGGTCTGCGCCTGCGTTGGCTGGGGGAGGGCGCGCTGGAAGTGACGCCGCCGAAGGTGGACGACGGCACCTTGCACCTGCTGCTGTCGGCGGGTATTCACGGTAACGAGACCGCGCCGATCGAGTTGCTCGATCAATTGCTGCAGGGCATCGCCAGGGGCGAGATCGTGCCGCAGGCGCGAGTCCTGTTCCTGTTTGGCAGCCCAATAGCGATGCGTGCAGGCCAGCGTTACCTTGAGCAGGACCTGAACCGCTTGTTCAACGGTCGGCACGAATCGTCGAGCGGTTTCGAAGCGCTGCGTGCTGCCGAGCTGGAGCAGTACGCCCGCACGTTCTTCAGCGTGGCTGGGCGCAATCGCCTGCACTACGACCTGCACACCGCGATCCGCGGCTCGAAGATCGAGCAGTTTGCCCTGTACCCGTACAAGGACGGCCGCCAGCATTCGCGCCGCGAGTTGGCGCGCCTGAGCCAGGCCGGGATGCAGGCGGTGTTGCTGCAGAGCAAGACCTCGATCACCTTCAGTGCCTTCACCTACGAACAGCTCGAAGCCGAGGCGTTTACCTTGGAACTGGGCAAGGCGCGCCCGTTCGGGCAGAACGAAGAGGTCAACCTTGACCGTTTGCACAAGCGCCTGGTGCAGATCATCGAAGGCAAGGAGCCGGCGGTCGACGACAGTTTCGACGGCCTGCAACTGTTCAGCGTGGCCCGCGAAATCATCAAGCACAGCGACCACTTCCACCTGCACCTGCCGGATGACATCGAAAATTTCTCCGAACTGAGCAAGGGCTACCTGCTGGCCGAAGATCTGGCTGAAACTCGCTGGATCGTCGAGGAGGAAGGCGCGCGGATCATTTTCCCCAACCCCAAGGTGCGCAACGGCCTGCGTGCGGGCATTCTGATCGTGCCCGATTCAGGCCAGCGCCTGAGCTGATCCGTACCATTTGTCGCTGGCTGCGCGCTGCGCGGCCAGCCTCGAGCGGCGCATCCTGGCTGATTTTCCCTGCCCCAGCGGTAATTGGCTTGCCAGCGGCCAAACCCTCGCCTTAGCATCCCCTTCAAGTTTTTAGCCGTGCTGACCTGAAATTGCCCGCAAACGACCTTTCAGGGCGCATAAACACACTGCATCCAGCTTGCAGGACCGATATAATGCGGCCCTTTGCCGTCGTTTCGACGTGTTTGCCTTAACGGCCGCCGTTTCCGTGGAAGAACCTATGAAAAGCGCAGAAATCCGTGAAGCCTTCCTTCGCTTCTTCGAGGAGCAGGGCCACACCCGTGTTGCCTCCAGCTCCCTGATCCCGGGCAACGACCCGACCCTGCTGTTCACCAATGCCGGCATGAACCAGTTCAAGGACTGCTTCCTCGGCCAGGAAAAGCGCGCCTACACCCGCGCCGCCAGCAGCCAGAAGTGCGTCCGCGCCGGCGGCAAGCACAACGACCTGGAAAACGTCGGTTACACCGCGCGTCACCACACCTTCTTCGAAATGCTGGGCAACTTCAGCTTCGGCGACTACTTCAAGCGTGACGCGATCACCTATGCCTGGACCTTCCTGACTTCGCCGCAGTGGCTGAACCTGCCCCAGGAAAAACTCTGGGTCACGGTCTACGCCAGCGATGACGAAGCCTACGACATCTGGACCAAGGAAATCGGCGTGCCGGCCGAGCGCATGGTGCGCATTGGCGACAACAAAGGCGCGCCTTACGCTTCGGACAACTTCTGGACCATGGGCGACACCGGCCCATGCGGCCCGTGCACCGAGATCTTCTTTGACCACGGCGCCGATATCTGGGGTGGCCCACCCGGCTCGCCAGAAGAAGACGGCGACCGCTACATCGAGATCTGGAACAACGTCTTCATGCAGTTCAACCGCACCGCCGATGGCGTCCTCCACCCGCTGCCAGCGCCGTCGGTGGATACCGGCATGGGCCTGGAGCGGATCAGTGCGGTGATGCAGCATGTGCACTCGAACTACGAGATCGACCTGTTCCAGAACCTGCTGGTAGCCGCAGCCCAAGCCATCGGTTGCAGCAACGTCGGCCAGCCTTCGCTGAAAGTCGTCGCCGACCATATTCGTTCGTGCGGCTTCCTCATCGCCGATGGCGTGCTGCCGTCCAACGAAGGTCGCGGCTACGTGCTGCGCCGGATCATTCGCCGCGCTTGCCGTCACGGCAACAAACTCGGTGCCAAGGGCAGCTTCTTCTACCAGATCGTCGCTGCGCTGGTCGCCGAGATGGGCCAGGCCTTCCCTGAACTGAGCAGCCAGCAGGCGCACATCGAGCGCGTCCTCAAGAGCGAAGAAGAGCAGTTCGCCAAGACCCTCGAGCAGGGCCTGCGCATCCTCGAGCAGGACCTGGCCCAGCTGCAGGGCACTACCGTCCCGGGTGACGTGGTGTTCAAGCTGTATGACACCTATGGCTTCCCGATGGACCTGACCGCCGACATCGCCCGTGAGCGCGAGCTGACCATCGACGAAGCCGGTTTCGAGCGCGAGATGGAAGCCCAGCGCGAGCGCGCCCGCTCCGCCAGCGCCTTCGGCATGGACTACAACAGCCTGGTCAAGGTCGATGTTGCCACCGAGTTCCTCGGCTACCAGGCAACCACGGCCCAGGCCAAGGTCGTCGCGCTGTACAAGGACGGCCAAGCCGTCGAGCAGCTGCATGAAGGCGACGAAGGCGTGGTGGTGCTTGATCGCACGCCGTTCTACGCCGAGTCCGGCGGCCAGATTGGCGATGCCGGCTACCTGCAGGCCGCCGACGTGCGCTTTGATGTGCGTGATACCACCAAGACTGCCGGTGCTTTCCTGCACCATGGTGTAGTCGCCACTGGCGCGCTGCGCGTAGGCGCCGAAGTTGAAGCGCAGGTGGATGCCGAAGTGCAGCACGCCACCTCGCTGAACCACTCCGCGACTCACCTGCTGCACGCGGCGCTGCGCCAGGTGCTCGGCGATCACGTCCAGCAGAAAGGCTCGCTGGTCGACAGCCAGCGCCTGCGCTTTGACTTCAGCCACTTCGAGGCGGTCAAGCCAGAGCAGCTCAAGGCGCTGGAAGACATCGTCAACCGCGAAGTGCGCAAGAACTCCGAGGTGCAAACCGAAGAGACCGACATCGAAACCGCCAAGCGCAAAGGTGCAATGGCGTTGTTCGGCGAAAAATACGGCGACAGCGTGCGCGTGTTGAGCATGGGCGGTGATTTTTCGGTGGAGCTGTGCGGTGGTATCCATGCCAAGCGCACCGGCGACATCAGCCTGTTCAAGATCATCAGCGAAGGCGGCGTGGCTTCTGGCGTGCGCCGTATCGAAGCGATCACCGGGGCTGCGGCACTGGCTTACCTGAACGCTGCTGAAGAGCAGGTCAAGGAAGCTGCGCAATTGGTCAAGGGTAACCGTGACAACCTGATCGACAAGCTGGCGGCGGTGCTCGAGCGCAACCGTCAGCTGGAAAAACAGCTTGAACAGCTGCAGGCCAAGGCCGCCAGCGCTGCCGGAGATGATCTCTCCAACGCAGCCGTTGAGGTCAAAGGCGCCAAGATTCTCGCCGCTCGCCTTGACGGGCAGGATGGCAAGGCTCTGCTGGCGCTGGTCGATCAACTGAAGAACAAGCTCGGCCACGCAGTGATCCTGCTGGGCAGTGAGCATGAGGGCAAGGTCGTGCTGGTGGCTGGCGTGACCAAAGACCTCTCCGGCCAACTCAAGGCCGGCGATCTGATGAAGCAGGCCGCTGCGGCGGTTGGCGGTAAAGGCGGTGGTCGTCCGGACATGGCCCAGGGTGGCGGCGTCGACGTCGCTGCACTGGACAGTGCCCTGGCCCTGGCTGTGCCGTTCGCCGAACAGCGGCTTTGAGATGAAACGGCCCGCTAGTGATAGCGGGCCGTTTCAGGTTGGATTGTTTATTGGGTGCCCATCACGGGCAGAGGCAGCTTTGAAATGGCGTTGATCGTACAGAAATTTGGCGGCACCTCTGTCGGATCCATCGAGCGGATCGAGCAGGTTGCCGACAAGGTCAAGAAATTCCGCGAGGCAGGCGATGACCTGGTCGTGGTCCTGTCGGCCATGAGCGGGGAGACCAACCGCTTGCTGGACCTGGCCAAGCAGATTAGCGACAAGCCGGTTCCGCGTGAGCTGGACGTGATCGTGTCGACTGGCGAGCAGGTGACCATTGCCCTGCTGGCCATGGCCTTGATCAAGCGTGGCGTGCCGGCGGTGTCCTACACCGGCAATCAGGTGCGCATTCTCACCGACAGCGCGCACAACAAGGCGCGCATCCTGCAGATCGACGACCAGAAGATTCGTGCCGACCTCAAGGCTGGCCGTGTGGTTGTCGTGGCGGGCTTCCAGGGCGTCGACGAGAACGGCAGCATCACCACCCTCGGTCGTGGCGGTTCGGACACCACCGGTGTGGCCCTGGCGGCCGCGCTGAAGGCTGACGAGTGCCAGATCTACACCGACGTCGATGGTGTCTACACCACCGACCCGCGGGTGGTACCGCAGGCGCGCCGTCTGGAGAAGATCACCTTCGAAGAGATGCTGGAAATGGCCAGCCTCGGTTCCAAGGTGCTGCAGATCCGCTCTGTCGAATTCGCCGGCAAGTACAACGTTCCGTTGCGCGTGCTGCACAGTTTCAAGGAGGGTCCAGGTACCCTCATTACCATTGATGAAGAGGAATCCATGGAACAGCCGATCATTTCCGGTATCGCCTTCAACCGTGATGAAGCCAAGCTGACCATTCGTGGCGTGCCGGATACCCCAGGCGTTGCCTTCAAGATCCTCGGCCCGATCAGCGCTTCGAACATCGAAGTCGACATGATCGTGCAGAACGTTGCCCACGATAACACCACCGATTTTACCTTCACCGTGCACCGCAACGAGTACGAAGCGGCGCACAAGGTGTTGGAAAACACTGCGCGCGAGATCGGCGCCCGTGAAGTGATCGGCGATACCAAGATTGCCAAGGTATCGATCGTCGGCGTCGGCATGCGCTCGCACGCCGGCGTTGCCAGCCGTATGTTCGAAGCGCTGGCCAAGGAGACCATCAACATCCAGATGATCTCCACGTCCGAGATCAAGGTTTCGGTGGTCATCGAAGAGAAGTACCTCGAACTGGCCGTGCGCGCCCTGCACACCGCCTTCGAGCTGGATGCGCCTGCCCGCCAAGGCGAGTAACGCGTAGCCAGGAGGAGGGCGCGGCTTGCCGCGCCCTTCGCGTTTCCGGCCGCCGGATGGGCCCTGTCCTGTCCTCTCTGGCGGCCACACACGCTGACTGTGCGTCCCGCAGCCAGCGCGCTACCTCAGACTGTTGTCCCTGATTGAACTGCGTAAGGAGAAAGCTATGTTGATTCTGACTCGTCGGTGCGCCGAGAGCCTGATCATTGGTGACGGTGAGATCACCGTTACGGTCCTGGGTGTCAAAGGCAACCAGGTACGAATTGGCGTTAGCGCGCCCAAGGAAGTCGCGGTTCACCGCGAAGAAATCTACCTGCGAATCAAGAAAGAGAAGGACGAAGAACCAACCCTTTAATTTTTATCAGATTTTTTTTAAAAAAGGGTTTGCAAACGGGGAGGGCTCTGGTTATAGTACGCCCCGTGTTGCGGTGAGGTGGCCGAGTGGCCGAAGGCGCTCCCCTGCTAAGGGAGTATACCTCATAAGGGTATCGGGGGTTCGAATCCCCCCTTCACCGCCATTATTCGCTTAGGGCGCTTCAACTGGCCAAGATTACTAAGTCGTTGAAATTAAACGAAAAAGTACTTGGCAAATCGGTAAAGCGATCTATAATGCGCGGCAAGACATGGACTCATAGCTCAGCTGGATAGAGTACTCGGCTACGAACCGAGCGGTCGCAGGTTCGAATCCTGCTGAGTCCACCATACAACATGAAGGTTTTGCTCGCAGAGCCGGATTGTTCAACCAGTGGTAATCTGGTCTAAAACTACCAACTTGGACTCATAGCTCAGCTGGATAGAGTACTCGGCTACGAACCGAGCGGTCGCAGGTTCGAATCCTGCTGAGTCCACCATATAGCACGGTGGTTGTGCTTGCACAGGCACCTTGTTTCAACCAGTGGTAACCTGGTCTAAAACTACCAACTTGGACTCATAGCTCAGCTGGATAGAGTACTCGGCTACGAACCGAGCGGTCGCAGGTTCGAATCCTGCTGAGTCCACCATCTTCATCAAGAAGCCCGCTTTTATAGCGGGCTTTTTGTTGTCTGCAATTCACCGAATTGTCAGTAAGCCGGACTAGACTGTGCGAGTAGGCGCCCATGCGACAGGTCCTGCGCCTATGTGCTTTTTGTCTGGCGCCCACCGTCGCACTGATGGCTTTGCGCGTTGTCACAAGATAATCGCGTAAACGATTGTTCTGACCAAAAATTTAAGCAATCCGACAGCTCTTGCAGTGTATGATTGCGCCCGTCAGCCCCGCCGGGGCTTGTGGAATACCACCATGGACTTACCCAGTAGTTACCCCTTAATCCGATTTGCCAAAATAGATCTGATCGATTGATCTCCCCGGCGTGCTCCGCTGCTGGGAGTGGAGTTCGCCTATGACCGAAGTCGAAGTAAAGAAAAGCCAAGACAGCCTGCAGGATCGCCTGGCCCAGGTGATTGACCTGCTGCAGCGTCAGCGTGTTGTTGAAGACCTGACCCACCGTCAGGAGGGGCAGCACAATAGCCTGGTGGAGAGCCTCGTCCACCGCCAGAACCTGGTCGAGCTGCAACGCAAGCTCGATGACCTGCACCCTGCCGACATCGCCTACATTCTCGAAGCACTGCCGCTCGACGACCGCCTGACGGTCTGGCAGTTGGTGCGCTCTGATCGTGACGGCGACATCCTCCTGGAAGTATCCGACGCCGTCCGCCAGACCCTGATCGCCGACATGGACGATCACGAGCTGTTGGCCGCTGCCAAGGAAATGGACGCCGACGAACTCGCTGACCTGGCTCCCGAGCTGCCGCGTGACGTTGTCCACGAGCTGATGGAGACCCTCGACGCCCAGCAACGCGAGCGGGTCCGCTCGGCGCTGAGCTACGACGAGGATCAGGTCGGTGCACTGATGGACTTCGAGATGGTCACCATCCGCGAAGACGTCAGCCTGGAAGTGGTACTGCGTTACCTGCGCCGGCTCAAGGAGTTGCCAGGCCACACCGACAAGCTGTTTGTGGTCGACTCCGATGGCATGCTCAAGGGCGTGTTGCCGATCAAGCGCCTGCTGGTCAATGATCCGGACAAGCAGGTGGCTGAGGTCATGGCTACCGACCCGGTCAGTTTCCACCCTGACGACGACGCCTACGACGCCGCGCAGGCGTTCGAACGTTACGACCTGGTATCTGCCCCTGTAGTCGACAAGAGCGATCGCCTGATCGGCCGTCTGACCATCGACGAGATGGTCGACCTGATCCGTGAGGAAAGCGAAAGCGAAGTCCTCAACATGGCCGGTCTGCGCGAAGAAGAAGACATTTTCGCCTCGGTCTGGCGCTCGCTGCGCAACCGTTGGGCGTGGCTGGCGATCAACCTGATTACCGCGTTCCTCGCCTCTCGCGTGATTGGCCTGTTCGAAGGCTCGATCGAGAAGCTGGTGGCATTGGCGGCATTGATGCCGATCGTTGCTGGTATCGGCGGCAACTCGGGCAACCAGACCATCACCATGATCGTCCGCGCCATGGCGCTGGACCAGGTCAGCCCGGGCAACACCTCGCGATTGATGCGCAAGGAGCTGGCGGTGTCATTGATCAACGGCCTGGTCTGGGGTGGTGTAATCGGGGTAGTGGCGTATCTGCTCTACGGCAGCTGGTCGCTGGGCCTGGTAATGACCGGAGCAATGACTCTGAACCTGCTGTTGGCGGCGCTGATGGGGGTTTTGATCCCGATGACCTTGGTCCGCCTCGGGCGTGACCCGGCGATGGGTGCCAGTGTGATGATCACGGCAGTGACAGACAGTGGCGGCTTCTTCATCTTCCTTGGCCTGGCCACGATATTCCTGATGTAAACCCACTGCCGGCGCTTGATTGAAGAGCGCCGGCAGCCAGAAACAATAAAGCCAGCTTGCGCTGGCTTTGTTGTTTCTGGCGGTTTGATCAGGACGCGTCGGCGGCCATTTCCACGTCGTGGGCAATCAAGGCTACCAGAGCGTTTTGTTGGCGGTGGGAGAGCTGGCGGAAGCGTTGCAGCAGCTCGCGCTCGTGCAGGCTCAGCTCAGGGCTGTCCAGGCGCATGCTCAGCTCGTCGCCCAGTGCACCTTCCTGGATAAGGCTCTGTTCCAGGCGGGCAATGATCTCGGAGTTCATGCTGCGGTGATGGTTGCGGGCTACCTCGGCAATGCGCTCACGCATCCCGTCTGGCAGACGAACGACAAACTTGTCAGCGGTGCGGCTTGAATAAATAGCCTGTTTCAATGGGCGCATATAAATTGACCGGTTTACTGGTTCAGGGGAAGCGGTTGTCGAATGCCGCGCGGTGGAAATCTGACCGTCGCGACGGCAAAATGTTCAACCGTCGTGTATTTTTGGCGTTCATCATGCCTAAAATCTGCCGTTTCCTTGGCGTCAATTCTGTGACAAATAGTGATCCGCATAAAGGCTTTTTGCCAGTACCAATTATCAGAAATGAGCACTGGTTTGAAAAGTTTAGCGTTTTTCGGATCTACTGAATGTCAGACCTCTGCCGTCAAAATCTGGTAACAGTCGGAAAAGGGCAGGGATAACACCTAGAATGCGCTCGGTCCCTAACAGTGAGCATAGTGGCTATGCAATATGACGCAAGCGGCAGTCCATCGACAGTAGGTAGGTTGATATTCCTCGTTGGACCCTCTGGATCTGGAAAAGATTCCCTGATCGACGCGTCTTGGGCGAAATTGACCGAGCACGGCATCATGGTTGCTCGCCGCGTCATTACCCGCTCGCCCGAAGCACTGGGCGAGGCCGCGCAGGGTGTCAGCCCTGAGCAATTCGAGCAGATGCGCGCAGGTGGGCATTTTGCCATGTATTGGCAGGCAAATGCTTTGGCATATGGCATTCCGGCGCAGATTGATCAGTGGCTGCAGGCTGGCAAACACGTTTTGGTAAACGGATCGCGGGCTTACTTGGCCGAAGCGCGGCGACGTTACCCGGACCTGCTGGCAATCCGCCTCGAGGTAAACCCGACCGTCCTGCGTCAACGTTTGCTGGCGCGCGGCCGTGAGACCCCGCAAGCCATCGAGCAGCGTTTGCAGCGCAGCGCCAAACTGCAGGTGACCGCCGCCGCCGACGTGCATGTGCTGGACAACTCGCAGACGCTGGAGCAATCGGTCACCAGCCTGTTTGCCTTGCTACAGGCCGAAGGTTTGCTTCAAGCCTGACCGCTATGACAAGTCTTACGTGGCAAAAGCCCGAATCGGGCATGACAAACGGTCTGGCGCTGGTTAACATGCTCGCCGTCACGCTCATCGGCGCTCGCCGGTGGCACTGGTCCCAGTAGCTCAATTGGATAGAGCATCCCCCTCCTAAGGGGAAGGTTGGCCGTTCGAACCGGCCCTGGGACACCATCTCTCGCGCTGCAGGCGCCCACGCAGCACCGTCAGCTCCCCCATACATTTCCCGCCGGACCTGGCACTTTCATGCTAGATTCTCGGAAATCTCCGACCATTTCCATGCTGCAACGCCCAACTTGATCCCAAACGATCGGGATTACTGCGCTGGGCAGGCTTATTTACTACTCTGTGGAAGACATCACGATGCAGCAATCTTCTGCCGACGAGACCATTCGTGCGGCATTGCAGAGATCCCATGCGCGGCTTCATCGCCAGCATGAGTTGGTGGTCGAGTTTGGCGTCGCCTCGCTCAAGGCGAGTGACCTGGACCTGTTGCTTACCAAGGCTTGCGTGGTGGTTGCCGAAGGCATGCAGACGCGCTTTGCCAAGGTGCTGACGCCGCTGCCCGACAGTGAAGACTTGCTGCTGTCGCACGGGGTTGGCTGGGACGAAGCCGATATCGGTCACGCGACGCTGGGTGGTGACGTCGCCAGTCCGGCGGGTTATGCCATCGCCACCTACCGCCCGGTGCTGTCCAATCATCTTGGTCAGGAGCACCGTTTTCGCACCCCCGAGTTGCTGAAGAAGTACGGTATCGAGCGTGCCATCAACGTGCCGATTCGTGGTGCGATGACGCCGTTCGGCGTACTCGAAGCCGACAGCACCGACGGTGATGATTTCATCGAGAGCGATATCGTCTTTCTCGAAGGCATCGCCAACGTGCTATCGATGGCAGTCGAGCGGTTGGCGGCTGGTAACGCCGAGGCGCTGCCCGACCCGTATTCGGAGAGCATGCTCAACGCCAGCCCGGACTGCGTGAAGGTACTGTCGACCGATGGCGAAATCGAGTTCATGAATGACGCCGGCATGTGCCTGATGCAAGTCGGCGATCTGGCCAAGGTCAAAGGCAAGTCTTGGCCGCAGCTGTGGCCAGAAGAGTCCAAGGACCTTGTGCTGGGCGTTATCGAGAAGGTCAGCAGCGGCGAATCCGCCCGCTTCGAGGCGTTCTGCCCGACCGCCAGCAACGAGCCCAGGTGGTGGGATGTCACCGTGGCGCCGATCGTCAGCCCGGACGGCGAGATCAGCAAGCTGATCGCGGTGTCCCGCGACATTACCGAGCGCCATCACCATGAGGCCAAGCTGCTCTCACTGATCGCCGCGCAGAACTCCAAGCTCAACGAAAGTGACCTTTTCCTTGAAGAGATTCACCACCGGGTCAAGAACAGCCTGCACCTGGTCAACACCTTGCTTATGTTGCAAGCCAACCTGACAGCGGACGAAGCGGTCAAGCTCCAGCTGGAGACTGCCGCTGGGCGCGTAGTGACGATTGCCAGCGTGCACGAGCGCTTGTACCAGGCGACAGAAAGCCAGGACCTCGATGTGGTTGAGTATCTGGGAGCGCTGTTGGGTGATCTGGGCAATGCGTTGGGTGATCGCAAGATCTCGTTGGAGGCTACGTCGTTTGTGCTGGCGCAAGAAAGAATGGCGCCGCTGGGGATGGTGGTGTCCGAGCTGATCACCAATGCGCTCAAGTACGGCAAGGGAAAAATCGAGGTCAGCCTGCACAAGGCTGAGGATCATGCCTTGATCACCGTGACCGACCAGGGTGACGGCTTCCCGGAGACCTTTCCCAAACCCAGTGGCACCGGACTGGGCATGCGCCTGGTCAAGAGTTACTCGGGTTACGGCGACAGCGCCATTTCGATTGATCGGCTGGAAGGCAAAAGCACCATCCGGGTCCGCTTCAAACTCTGATCCAGACCCAAGCGTGCAGCGCAGAGCGCGGTGCACGCCGGTCCTGCCGTTAGATATGCAATGCATGCCCCAAAGCGCGCAACGCGGCTTCCTGCACCGCCTCACCCAGGGTCGGGTGGGCATGGATGGTACCGGCTATGTCCTCCAGCCGCGCGCCCATCTCCAGCGACTGAGCAAACGCCGTCGACAGTTCTGAAACTGCCACGCCTACTGCCTGCCAACCCACGATCAGATGGTTGTCGCGCCGCGCTACCACGCGCACGAAACCGGTCTTTGACTCGAGTGTCATGGCCCGACCATTGGCCGCGAACGGGAACTGCGCAACGATGCAATCCAGACCTTGCTGGCTGGCCTGCTCCGGCGTATGCCCAGCCACCACCAACTCTGGATCGGTAAAGCACACTGCGGCAATCGCGGTGGGCGCAAAGCGCCGTGCGTGGCCGGCGATCAGCTCGGCGACCATTTCGCCCTGGGCCATGGCGCGGTGCGCCAGCATTGGCTCACCCGCCACATCGCCGATGGCCCAGACGTTGCGCATGCTGGTCTGGCAGCGCTCATCAATGGCCACGGCAGCACCGTTCATACTCAGCCCCAGGCTTTCCAGATTGAAGCCTTGCGTGCGTGGCCGGCGACCGACGGCGACCAGCACCTGATCGGCCTCCAGCAGCAGTTGTTGGCCGTCGGCAGTGCGCGCCTGCAAGGAGCCGCCCTCATAGCCTTCGACGCTGTAGCCCAGGTATGTAGCGACGCCGAGCTTTTTCAATGACTCGGCAACCGGTGCAGTCAATTCGGCATCGTAAGTCGGCAAGATCCGCTCACGCGCTTCGACCACGCTGACCTGTACCCCAAGCTTGCGATAGGCGATACCCAGCTCCAGGCCGATGTAGCCGCCGCCGACGACCACCAGGTGCTGGGGCAGTGCCTTGGGCGCGAGTGCTTCAGTGGACGAGATCACCGCGCCGCCCAGCGGCAGCATCGGCAGTTCAACGCTGCTGGAGCCGGTGGCCAGCAGCAGATGATCACAACGGATCAACTGCCCATCGACCTCGACGCTTTTGCCATCGACGATCTTCGCCCAGCCATGGATCACGGTCACCCCGTGCTTTTTCAGCAAGGCCGCGACACCACTGGTCAAACGATCGACAATGCCGTCTTTCCAGGCCACGCTGCGGCTGATGTCCAGCTGCGGTGTGGCCACGCTGATGCCCAGTGCGGCGTGTTCGCTGTGTCGGCAGGTCTGGTGAAACTGCTCGGCTACATGGATCAGCGCCTTGGACGGGATGCAGCCGACATTCAGGCAGGTGCCGCCGAGCGCCTGACCTTCGATCAATACGGTAGGGATGCCCAGCTGGCCGGCACGGATCGCTGCGATGTAGCCGCCAGGACCGCCACCGATGATCAGCAGGGTGGTGTTGAGGGTCTGAGTCATGCTCACTCCACGAACAGGCAGGCGGGTTGCTCAAGCAAGCCGCGCACGGCCTGGATGAACAAGGCGGCGTCCATGCCATCGACCACGCGGTGATCGAACGAGCTGGACAGGTTCATCATCTTGCGCACGACGATCTGGCCGTCGACCACCACCGGCCGTTCGACCATGCGGTTGACGCCGACGATCGCTACCTCCGGGGTGTTGACCACGGGCGTGCTGACAATGCCGCCCAGGGCGCCAAGGCTGGTCAGGGTGATGGTCGAGCCGGTCAGCTCGTCGCGGCTGGCCTTGTTGTTGCGCGCCGCGTGGGCCAGGCGGGTGATCTCGCTGGCATTGCTCCACAGGCTGCCGGCCTCGGCGTGACGCAATACCGGCACCATCAGGCCGTTGTCGCCCTGAGTGGCAATGCCGACATGCACCGCACCATGGCGGGTGATGACCTGGGCTTCGTCGTCATAGGTGGCGTTGATCTGCGGGAAGTCGCGCAGGGCGACGACCATTGCCCGCACCAGCAACGGCAGCAGGGTGAGTTTGCCGCGGCTTTCGCCGTACTTGCGATTGAGCTGTTGGCGCAGGGCCTCCAGCGCGGTCACGTCGATTTCTTCAACGTAGCTGAAGTGGGCAACACGGCGCTTGGCATCCTGCATGCGCTGGGCAATCTTGCGGCGCAGGCCGATCACCGGCACCTGTTCGCTGTCGGTGCGCCGGCTGTAACCACTTGGCGCTTGCCCGGCAGCGGACTGTGGTTTGCTCATGAAGTTGTCGAGGTCTTCATGCTGAATACGCCCGGCCGGGCCACTGCCGTGCACATAACGTAATTCGATACCGGCATCCAGCGCGCGCTTGCGCACGGCAGGGGAGGCCAGTGGTTTTTCGTTGGCCTGGCGCGGCACGATTTCAGCGCTGGGCTTGCTCGCCGCAGGCTGGCTGGCGACACTGGCCGGTGCAACTACGGGCGCTGGCGATTCAGTGCGGGCAGTGCTGACGGCGGGCGCGGTGGCAGCTGCTGCGGCCGGTTTGCTGTCTGGCGCGTCAACATGGTTGCCACTGCCTTCGACTTCGATGCGGATCAGTTCGCTGCCGACCGCCATGACTTCACCCGGCTGGCCGCCGAGGGCTACTACCGTGCCGCTGACCGGCGAGGGAATTTCCACCGTGGCCTTGTCGGTCATGACATCGGCCACTACCTGATCTTCGGCAATCACATCGCCGACCTTGACGAACCACTCAACCAACTCGACCTGCGCGATGCCTTCGCCGATGTCCGGCATCTTGATGACGTGCGTGCCCATTCAGACCTCCATGACCTTTTTCAGTGCCGCGCCAACCCGCGAGGGGCCTGGGAAGTACGCCCATTCCTGCGCGTGCGGGTAGGGCGTGTCCCAGCCGGTGACGCGCTCGATAGGCGCTTCGAGGTGATGGAAGCAATGCTCTTGCACCAGCGCGACCAACTCGGCACCAAAACCGCAGGTGCGTGTGGCTTCGTGTACGACCACGCAGCGGCCGGTTTTTTTCACCGAATCGACAATCGCGTCCAGGTCCAGCGGCCACAGGCTGCGCAGGTCGATGACTTCGGCGTCGACGCCGGTCTCTTCGGCAGCCACTTGCGCGACATAGACGGTGGTGCCGTAGGTCAGCACGGTCACGTCGTTGCCGGGCCGCACGATCGCAGCCTTGTCCAGCGGCACTTTGTAGTAGCCGTCCGGCACCGCGCTCTGGGCATGCTTGGCCCATGGCGTCACCGGGCGGTCGTGGTGGCCGTCGAACGGGCCGTTGTACAGGCGCTTGGGCTCGAGGAAGATCACCGGGTCGTCGCATTCGATCGAGGCAATCAACAGGCCCTTGGCGTCATACGGGTTGGACGGCATGACCGTGCGCAGCCCGCAGACCTGGGTGAACATCGCCTCAGGGCTCTGGCTGTGGGTTTGTCCGCCATAGATGCCGCCGCCGCAAGGCATGCGCAGGGTCAGCGGCGAAATGAACTCACCGGCCGAGCGATAGCGCAAGCGGGCCATCTCCGAGACGATCTGGTCGGAGGCCGGGTAGAAGTAGTCGGCGAACTGGATTTCCACCACCGGGCGCAGGCCATAGGCACCCATGCCGACAGCAGTACCGACGATGCCGCTTTCGGAAATCGGCGCATCGAATACCCGCGACTTGCCATACTTGGTCTGCAGACCTTCAGTGCAGCGGAACACACCGCCGAAATAGCCGACGTCCTGGCCATAGATGACCACATTGTCATCGCGCTCAAGCATCACATCCATGGCCGAGCGCAAGGCCTGGATCATGGTCATGGTAGTGGTGGACATGGCGGTTTCCAGGTCGATGCTGTTGTTGTGATCGTTCATGTTCAGACCCCCAGCTCTTGGCGCTGACGGCGCAGGTGCTCAGGCATTTCCTTGTACACGTCCTCGAACATCGAGGCGGCACTGGGGATCTGGCCATTGCTCATGGTGCCGTACTGCTCGGCTTGCTTCTGTGCCTTGATCACTTCGGCTTCGAACTCGGCAGTTACTGCCTGATGTTCTTCTTCGGACCACTGGCCGATGTGAATCATGTGCTGCTTGAGGCGGGCGATCGGGTCGCCCAGCGGGAAGTGGCTCCAGTCATCGGCAGGACGGTACTTGGAAGGGTCGTCCGAGGTCGAGTGCGGGCCGGCGCGGTAGGTGACCCATTCGATCAGGGTTGGCCCAAGGCCATGGCGGGCGCGTTCAGCGGCCCAGCGCGAGGCGGCATACACCGCAACGAAGTCGTTGCCGTCGACGCGCAGCGAGGCGATACCGCAGCCAACGCCACGGCCGGCAAAGGTGGTCGACTCACCGCCGGCGATTGCCTGGAAGGTCGAGATCGCCCACTGGTTGTTGACCACGTTGAGAATCACCGGCGCGCGGTAGACATGGGCAAAGGTCAGGGCAGTGTGGAAGTCCGACTCGGCGGTAGCGCCGTCGCCGATCCAGGCCGAGGCGATCTTGGTATCGCCCTTGATCGCCGAGGCCATCGCCCAGCCGACGGCCTGGACGAACTGGGTGGCGAGGTTGCCGCTGATGGTGAAGAAGCCGGCTTCGCGCACCGAGTACATGATCGGCAGCTGACGGCCCTTGAGCGGATCGCGCTCGTTGGACAGCAGTTGGCATATCATGTCGACCAGCGACACGTCGCGGGCCATCAGGATGCTTTGCTGGCGGTAGGTCGGGAAGCACATGTCGCTGCGGTTCAGGGCCAACGCCTGAGCGCTGCCAATGGCCTCTTCGCCAAGGCTTTGCATGTAGAAAGACATCTTCTTCTGGCGCTGGGCAACCACCATGCGGCTGTCGAAGATACGCGTCTTGAGCATGGCGCGCATACCCTGACGCAGGATTTGCGGGTCGATGTCCGCAGCCCATGGGCCAACGGCGTTGCCGTGCTCATCGAGCACGCGCACCAGGCTGTTGGACAGGTCTGCGGTTTCGGCAGGCTCGACATCGATAGGGGGCTTGCGAACCTGGCCTGCATCGTTCAGACGCAGGTAGGAGAAATCAGTCTGGCAGCCTGGCCGGCCGGTAGGCTCGGGCACATGCAAACGCAGGGGGGCGTACTCGTTCATGCTGTTTACGCTCGCTCGAATATTGTTTTTGTGAGCTTTGAAGCGGTCGCCGCTGAATGCCGGCTCGTGACCAGCAGGTCAGTGCTGACTACATGGTAGTGGGAGCGCAGGAGAATATTTCTCTCTTGTTGATTGCCTTTGCCCTCACGCCCAGATAAACATTCCGCATAAACACAAAAAACTGGTGATTTTGTCTCATGCGCAAACTCGATCGCACCGATATCGGCATTCTCAACAGCCTGCAGGAAAACGCCCGCATCACCAACGCCGAGCTGGCCCGCTCGGTCAACCTGTCACCGACGCCGTGCTTCAACCGGGTCAAGGCGATGGAGGAGCTGGGCGTGATTCGCCAGCAAGTGACCTTGCTGTCGCCTGAGGTGCTGGGGCTGGACGTCAATGTGTTCATCCATGTCAGCCTGGAAAAGCAGGTCGAGCAGTCGCTGCATCGCTTCGAGGAAGAGATCGCCGAGCGGCCCGAGGTGATGGAGTGTTACCTGATGACCGGCGACCCGGATTACCTGCTCAGGGTGTTGTTGCCGAGTATTCAGGCGCTCGAGCGGTTTCTCGACTACCTGACCCGCTTGCCGGGGGTAGCCAACATCCGCTCCAGCTTCGCCCTCAAGCAAGTGCGGTACAAAACGGCGTTGCCGCTGCCAGCCAATGGCATGACCTTGCGTGAATGAGATGGACGATGTGCGAGGGTGTACAGGAACTCTGCCGTGACCCACTCATCGAAGCTAGACCTTTTTGCTGACTACTGCCTGCAGCCCGGCCTGTTTGCCCTTATGCTTGCCAGCATACCCTCCACCTGAATCGGGAGCCCCTCAGGGACGCATGCGCCAGATCTGGAAGTCTTTTCGTTCACTGTACTTTGCTGCGCTGATGATGCTGATCGGCTCCGGTCTGCTCAGTACCTACCTGGCGCTGCGCCTGGCGGCTGAAAACGTCGACAGCCTGTGGGTGGGTGCCTTGATGGCGGCCAACTACTTTGGTCTGGCGCTGGGCGGCAAGATCGGCCACCGGCTGATTGCCCGGGTTGGGCATATCCGCGCCTACGCGACCTGCGCCGGTATCGTCGGCGCGGCGGTGCTCGGCCATGGCCTGACCGATCTGTTGCCGGTGTGGGTTGGGCTGCGGGTGATCGTCGGTCTGGGCATGATGTGTCAGTACATGGTCATCGAGAGCTGGCTCAATGAGCAGGCCGATGCCAAACAGCGCGGTGCCGTATTCAGCGGCTACATGATCGCTTCGTATCTGGGCCTGGTGCTGGGTCAGTTGATTCTGGTTGTGCACCCTGAACTTGGCCCTGAGCTGCTGATGCTGGTCGCCATGTGCTTCGCCCTGTGCCTGGTGCCCGTGGCGATGACCCGGCGCATTCACCCGGCGCCTTTGCATCCGGCACCGATGGAGCCGAAGTTCTTCATCAAACGTGTGCCGCAGTCGCTGAGTACCGTGCTTGGCGCGGGGCTGATCGTCGGCTCGTTCTATGGTTTGGCGCCGCTGTACGCCTCCAATCAAGGCCTGAGCACAGAGCAGATCGGTTTGTTCATGGGTTGCTGCATCTTTGCCGGGTTGTTGGTGCAGTGGCCGCTGGGCTGGTTGTCCGACCGTTATGATCGCGCAGTGCTGATCCGCAGCGCGGCGGGCGGCCTGGCGCTGGCGGCGTTGCCGCTGGCGATCCTGCCAAGTGTGCCGTTGGAAGTGCTGTTTGCGGTCGGCTTTGTCATCTCGTTGTTGCAGTTCTGCCTGTATCCGCTGGCGGTGGCTTTTTCCAATGACCATGTCGAGAGCGAGCGGCGGGTGTCGTTGACCGCGATGTTGCTGGTTACTTATGGCGTGGGCGCCTGTATCGGGCCGTTGGCGGCAGGCGTGCTGATGAAGCTGCTCGGGCCGCAGATGCTCTATGCATTCTTCCTGTTCTTCGCGCTGGTGCTGGTGTGGCGGATTCGACCGAAGGCGGTTACCGGTTTGCACCAGGTGGAGGATGCGCCGCTAGGACACGTCGCGATGCCGGCTGCTGGCTCGCCATTGTCGGCGGCGCTCGACCCGCGGGTGGATGAGCAGACTGTGCAGGATGTGATGCAGACGCCAGTGGCGGCGGAGGATACCGAGGAGGATCAGGTCGGTCCTGAGGGCAGGCCTTCCGAGCTGTAAGGGCTGGGCCCGCATAGCGGGCCCGGAATCTCAGTAATCGTCTTTATCGAATCGCCGCGCTTCACGCTGCAGCTGGTAGACAAAACTTTCGATCTTGCGCTGCGCCTGGCCACTCAGGTTGTGGAAGCGCACGCCAGCGAAGGTGGTATTGATGCGTTCTTCGAAGTGCAGATGACGCAGCTCGACCATCACGTCCACCAGCCCCAACGGGTTGCCCGCCTTGAATCGCTCGTAAACCTGGCCCAATTGCAGACGCTCTTCTACGTCGCCTTCAAAACGCATCTTGCAGCCGGTGGCGGAGATGTCCAGCAGCTTGCCGCGCAGTGCGCCATTGCCCTTGATATGGGTACCATCCAGCGTCACATCGACCAACTGGGATAGTTTCAGCGCAGCGCGGAACGCGTTGCGGCGCTGGTGGTAGACGACTTCTTCCGGCAGGGGGCCGCGGTAGCTGCGGTGGCCATCGACCTCGGTGATGGTCAATGGCGAGTTGCATTCCCAGGCGATACGCACGCCGTCATGGAAGCCTTCAACGCGGAACGGTTCGCCGTTCTCTATGAATTTTTCCCCGTCGCGCGGGATCATTTCATCCAGTGCCACGCTGTTGCTGTCACGGTCAACATCCACTACATAGCTCTGAAACCGCTGGCTACGCTCGTGGAAAGTGATGATCAGCGGATCGTGGCTATCCAGCAGTTGACGCAAGTTGGCGACAATTTCCAAAGGGGTATTGAGCACCTTTGGCGGCTGGGGAGCATCGGATTCATTGAACACGGGTTATAAATCTCCAGGCAAAAACGACACACGCAATTAACGGCATTTTGCCAGTAGTACCGTGCAATGTCAGAAAAATCACACTTGGCTGAGCGCCCGCGGTTTGACCATTGGCGAGGTTGCGCCACGGCTGTCATACAGCGACGGAGAGTCGCCGCCCATGAGGATGCGGATTTGATTGGATGTGGCGTTTTGCTGGACCTGGATGATCCGCCCGTTGGTCTCGTTGACCTGTTGGCAGGTATCCATCAACTGGGTCAGCACGCCGAGCTGCTGCATGATCAGCTCGCCGTTGGGCGAGAGGTCGGCAACTGCCTGCACACCGGCGCGATCCGCCGTGAGGCCGAGGCTGGTGAGCAGGTGATTACGGCGCTGGCCCTGCTGCTCGAGCAGCACGATCAAAGACTGCTTGCGGGCGAGAATGGTCTCGAGCACCTCGATTTCACGGCCATGCAGGGCGACTGCCTCGTTCTGTAGCAGCTCGAGCAGTTCCTGGGTGGGCGCGATGTCGTCTTCGATCAGTTGCAGCAGGGTTGTGTCGTGCATGGCTGGCTCTTTGGCTTGTAGCGTCCTTGAAGTCAGCGCGCCGAAGGCTTAGCGCTGAGCTTCGAAATCAAGCAGTTTACTGGCGACCCGGCTGGCATCGACCTGGTAGCTGCCGTCGGCGATCGCTTGTTTCAACTCAGCCACGCGGGCGCTGTTGACTACCGGCTGGTCGCGCAGCTTGTCGCTGATCTTCTGCAACTGCTGAGCCTCTTGGCTGAAATGTACCGCTTCTCCGCTGACGCTGGAGCGCGCTGGTGTTTCGCTGGCTTCACCGCTTTTTTCGGTGCTGCCGGCCGCGGTGCCACCGCGTATGCCGCCGACTGACGGCGAATTGTTCAAACGACTGAAGTCGATGACCATGATCAGAAACCTCTGGGTATTAAGACGCTTGCCTTGTTTTCGGCCAACCCGAAGAAAACTTTAGGCACGAATACGAAGCTGCCTGTCAGCAAGCTTTCGCTACCCGATTTCTGACACAGTTTAGGTAATGCGGTTCCTTACCGCCAGCACTGTTACATCGCTACTTCGACCTGGCCGGGGCCGGTCACCCGCGCCTTGACCACCCGCTTGGAGTTGAGGTTGCGCACTCTGATCTGTTCGCTGAAGCCGCCCTTGCTCAGTGCTTCGCCGGGCATGCGTACGCTGAGGGTGCCGCTGCGGGCCACGATCACCACTTGATCGCCCTTGCGGATCAGCTCTGCCTGTTCAAGGTGCTGCGGGGTCAGCACCTGGTCGAGCACCACCGGTCGCATCAGTTTCATGCCCACAGCCTGGTCCAGACTGCCGAGAAAACCCTGGCTGAGGGTGCCGACGTCGCGCTCGCGCAGAGTCACGTCGTCCTCGCTCACCACGCTTTCGCGCTTGAGCGGGCGGGCCATGACCACCACTTCGCGAAACAGCCTGACCTGGGCCGGTACAAACACCGTCCACGGCGCCGCGCTGTCACAGCGCACGCGTACCGTCACACGTCCGAGCGGCTGCGCCGGGCTTTCCAGCGACGCATCCAGCGGCTGGCTGCACAATGGCATGCGCAGGCGCGGGTCCAAGTTGTTGATCTGGATTTCGTAACGTCCGGCGGTCTGGCTGGTGGCCAGATAATCTTCGACGGTGAATTCAAGAAACCCTTGGGTGACACCGATAAGCTGTTCAGGCAAGGTTACCGCGTCGGCCAGCGCCCGAGCGGCAGGTGCCAGCAGGCACAGCGCAGCCAGGCTAGAGGCCAGCAAGCGGGTCAATCGTCGGGAAAATGTCGTTTTCATGTACATGACGCTCAAAAAAGCAAAGCCCGTGCCGACTTTAATAAGAAGGCAGAAACGATAAGGAGTCTGGCATGGCTGGTGTTATGGATTCGGTCAACCAGCGCACGCAGCTGGTTGGGCAGAATCGTCTGGAACTTTTGCTGTTTCGCCTCAATGGCGCTCAGTTGTACGGGATCAACGTGTTCAAGGTCCGTGAGGTGCTGCAGTGCCCGGCATTGACCGTGTTGCCCAAGTCGCACCCGGTGGTGCGCGGCGTAGCCAATATTCGCGGTGCGACCATTCCGATTCTTGATCTGTCGATGGCAACCGGCTTGCCCGGCCTGCAGGAAGACATCCGCAACAGTTTCGTGATCATCACCGAGTACAACACCAAGACGCAGGGCTTTTTGGTGCATTCGGTCGAGCGCATCGTCAACATGAACTGGGAGGAGATTCATCCGCCACCCAAGGGTACTGGCCGCGACCATTATCTGACGGCAGTGACCCGGGTCGACAACCGCATGGTCGAGATCATCGACGTGGAGAAGGTGCTGGCAGAAGTTGCGCCATCGTCCGAGTCGGTGTCTGTCGGTGTGGTCGACCAAGAGGTGCACAGCAAGGCGGTGTCGCTGCGCGTGTTGACGGTGGATGACTCGTCGGTAGCGCGCAAACAGGTCAGCCGTTGCCTGCAGACGGTCGGGGTCGAGGTGATCGCCCTGAATGATGGCCGTCAGGCGCTGGATTACCTGCACAAGCTGGTCGATGACGGCAAGCGTCCGGAAGAGGAATTCCTGATGATGATTTCCGACATCGAGATGCCGGAAATGGACGGCTATACCCTGACTGCGGCAATTCGTAGTGATCCGCGCATGCAACAATTGCACATCGTCCTGCATACTTCGTTGTCTGGGGTGTTCAACCAGGCCATGGTCAAGAAGGTCGGGGCCGATGATTTCCTGGCCAAGTTCCGGCCGGACGATCTGGCTCAGCGGGTTGTTGACCGGATCAAGGCTACGCATTAAACCGGTCGGGGTGCGCCCCGGCCTCAGCGATTGAAAAGAGGCGGTTGCATTGTCTACGGGTAATTTGGATTTCGAACAGTTCCGGGTCTTCCTGGAAAAAGCCTGTGGCATCCTGCTGGGCGAAAATAAGCAGTACCTGGTCTCCAGCCGTTTGAACAAGATGATGGAGCAGCAGGGGATCAAGTCGCTTGGTGAGCTGGTGCAGCGTATCCAGACCCAGCCGCGCAGCGGTCTGCGTGAGCAGGTAGTCGATGCGATGACCACCAACGAGACGTTGTGGTTTCGCGATACCTATCCGTTCGAGGTGTTGAAGAACAAGGTCATCCCGGAGTTCATCAAGGGCAATCCGGGGCAGCGCCTGCGCATCTGGTCGGCGGCCTGTTCGTCGGGGCAGGAGCCTTATTCCCTGTCGATGTCGATCGACGAGTTCGAGCGGGGCAATCTTGGCCAACTGAAAATGGGCGCGCAGATCGTCGCGACCGATTTGTCGGGGACCATGCTGACCAACTGCAAAAGCGGCGAGTACGACAGTCTGTCGATCGCCCGTGGCTTGTCGCAGGAGCGTCTGCAGCGCTACTTCGATGTGAAGGCGCCGGGGCGCTGGGCGATCAAGGCGCCGATCCGCAGTCGGGTCGAGTTTCGTTCGTTCAACCTGCTCGACAGCTATGCGAGCCTGGGCAAGTTCGATGTGGTGTTTTGCCGGAACGTGCTGATCTATTTCTCGGCGCAGGTGAAACGCGACATCTTGCTGCGCATCCATGCCACGTTGAAGCCTGGGGGGTATTTGTTCCTGGGGGCTTCGGAGGCGCTCAATGGGTTGCCTGATCATTATCAGATGGTCCAGTGCAGTCCCGGGATTATTTATCAGGCCAAGTGATATGGCCCCAGTCACGTTACGCTGACTGTTGGGGCGGCCTTGCCGGATGGTCGTAAACGGTCGCGCAGCGGCCCCGACAAGCCCAAGGCCATGAACAAAAAAGGCCAGCGTCAATCGACGCTAGCCTTTTCCAGAACAACAACCAATCAACCCCTCACAAGGTCAACTCAGAAGTCATACCGTACCTTGGCCGAGAACACATCGGCGTCAAATCCGGACTTGCCGATGTAGTCATAATTCAGACCCACCGTCACAGCGCCCAGCTTGTAATCAGCCCCCACGCCCGCTTCGTAACTGTTGCGTACCGCATCAGCTCCGTGCGTCACAAACGGCGTATTGCCCAGCAGGAAGGTAGACGTACTGCTGGCCTGGTCGGCCGCGAAGTCGTGATAGCCCATCAACTTGAACTGCGGTTCCAGCGTCCCGGCGCCCAGGCCAACGCTTCCGGCAACCCGAACCCCAGCCCCCAGCTCGATCGCTTCATAACGCTGATCTTCGATCTTCAGCGCAGCAGAAGAACCTTTCTCACGATAACCATCGATTTCCACTCGGCTGTAACGCGCCGCCAGGCGCGGCTCGATCAGCAACTGTGGGTTGATCCGGTAGGTATAACCTCCAACCAGATTCAGGCCCAGCAGGTCGCTGTCGTAGTCAGCCTTGGCGCGGGTGCCGGCGATGTCGCGCTTGCCTTCGTTGTCGTTGAAGCCGTAAGTCAGGCTGGCGTCAACGAAGTAGTTACCCTGCTCAAAGCCGCCGTACAGGGTGAATGCGTGGCTGTCGACTTCGGTCTGGTTGCCGCTTTTGCCGTTGACGTCGGTATTGATGAAGCTGTACGCCAGGCCCAGGGTCAGCTGGTCGTTGAGCTTGCCATCAGCACCTACCGCGATGCCGCGGCTGTAGGCGTTGTAGCCGGCAATGCCGTCGCGTTGGCCTTGGGTCGCATCGCTGTACAGCGACTGAATCCACACGCCGGTCTGCTGGAGCGCGTCGCCCGACGAAGCGCCGCGCAGGCCGCTGGTGCGGCTGGTGGTCACGCCGTTGACCAGGCTTTGGCTGGTGGTCGCTGCCTGGGTAGCTCCGCCGTTGATTTCCGGGGTCAGCTGTTCGGCAATCTTGGCCAGCTGCTTGCTGTCGGCGTTGACCGCAGCACGCAGCAGGGGGTCATTGGCGGCAAGCTTGGCGAGGACGCCGTCCTTGGCCAGGGCGCCGAGCGCGCGTTTGTGGTTGATGGTGCCGCCATTCAGATCCAGTACGTGGTCGATGCCTTGCTGATCCTTGGTGGTGACCACCGCCACGACTGTGTTGCCTTCGACAGCGCTGGTGTCGACATCGAGCAGTGCCGAGGTGCTGGTGACCAGCGGAGCACCTTGCAGCTCGCCGGCCTCTATCAGCTTGAAACGGCTGCCGTTGGCGCTGAAGTCATTACCGCGTGCAGTCAGTTTCAGTTGCGCACCTTCGCCGAATTCAGCGGTGCCGCTGACGCTGACGACAGCGCGAGCAGGGTTGGTGTCGGCGCCCAGGGTCAGGCCCAGTGCCGAGTTGCCAGCAACATACAGGTTGCCGTCGATGGTGGTGTGCGCCGACTGCAGCGCCAGGGTCGCCGAGTTGCCGCCCGAAACCGAACCGACGTCGATCCAGCCGTTGTCCTTGAGGCGAATGTTGGAGCCGTCAGCGGAACTGTCGGTGCCAGTGAAGGAGGTGTCGGCCTCGACTTCGATGTTCGACAGGTCGATCAGGTTGCCGACGATCACGCTGCCTTTGCGCAGGATCAACTCGACCGGGCGGTTGGCTTCGGAGGCATCGATCGCTTCATCCTGAGAGATGATGGTGCCGCTGTTGAAGATGTTCAGATCACCGTGCAACTGGTACTGAGGTTGCAGGCCCGGGCCGTCGAAGTCGACGTTGCCGATGCTGATTGCCGCGTCTTCGGCAATGATGGTGCCGGTGTTGAGCAGGTGTACGCCATCGGCGGTGCTCAGGCTGGCGCCGTCGAGCATGATGCCGTTGGCGTCGTTGCCGGTGGCGATGATGGTGCCGTGGTTTTCGATGCCGGCCAGGTCGACCATGTCGCCGCGGTTGCTGGTGGTGGCGTCGATGGCAGTGGCGCCTTCGCCGCTGACGACGATGCTGCCGTAGTTGATCACCTTGCCATTGATGGTGCCGCCTTCGAGGTTGATCCCGCGGGCGCTTTCGCCGCTGGCCACGATACGGCCGCTGTCGGCGTTGATCAGGTCGCCTTCGATCAGCGAGGTGCCGGAGAAGTCCAGCGCGCGAGCGACATCGGTGCCGCCGCCGTCTGTCAGTGGCTCGCCGATGGCCGACAGCAAACCCTGGTTGATCAGGTTGCCGCCGATCCGCGCTGGATCGATCATCAGCGCGTTGGCGCCGCCGCCGGTGGCGCTGATGCTGCCTTTGTTGATGACGTCGCCGGCGATGTCGTTGCGTGCCCAGCCCAGGCCATCTTCCCAGCTGTCCATGTCCACGCCGCCGGCAAAGTCGCCGCTGCTGTCGATGGTGCTGTTGAGGATCAGGTCGCCGGTAATCGTCGAGCCGTTCAGTTCAATGGCGTCTTCATCGCTGCCGCCGGTGTAGCTGCCAGTGAATTCGAGATTGCCGTAGTGAGTCTGGTGCTCGCTCTTGAAGCCGGCGTTGGTCAGGTTGACCACCTGGTTGGCGAGCGGCACGGCAAAGGCGGGGAGGGCGCTGGCGGTGATGGCCAGGGCCAGCAGGGTCTTGCGGAAGATAACGGGAGCCACGGTTCTGTCCTTGAAAAACGGGGGAGCAAACGGCGCGCATCCATGCATGGCTCGAGGCAGTAAGTCAGGCGACTACGGCCAGCGGGGCCGCATGTCTGCGCGGCGCGAATCCTATCCTAAAATAGTGGCCAATTGACATTTTCGTTGGCGTCAATTTTTTGATTTGCCGCTTTTGCCGTCCAACTATTGCCGCCCGCCTCCCATCAAGCGGAAGCACTTTGCCGCTTTTCTGGCATTCCTATGCTCGCAAGCAAGGCTGAACGCCCTGATCCCGTGCCTTCCAGCTGGTTGGCACAGGCCTTGCTATAACTTCGCCAACGACACTCCGGCCCCATCGGCGAAGGTTTGCATCCATGAGCATCAGTTTCGACAAAGCGCTTGGCATCCATGAAAAAGCCCTGGGCTTTCGCGCTCAGCGCGCAGAGGTCCTGGCCAACAACATCACCAACGCCGACACGCCCAACTACAAAGCGCGTGACATGGACTTTTCGTCGGTGCTGGCTGCCGAGAGCGACAAGCAGCAAAACGGCCGCATCGCGCTCGACCGCACCAACACTCGCCATATCGAAGCGCAGGGCCTGGCCATGGGTGACGACACCCTGAAGTACCGTACACCGACACAGCCGTCGGTCGACCAGAACACCGTTGACGCTCAGGTCGAGCAGGCCAACTACACCGAAAACGCGATCGGTTTCCAGGCCAGCTTCACTTTGCTCAACAGTAAATTCAAAGGGCTGGTATCGGCCCTGCGCGGAGAGTAACCATGTCCCTTTCCAACGTTTTCAATATCGCCGGTAGCGGCATGAGCGCGCAGAATACCCGCCTCAACACCGTCGCTTCGAACATTGCCAACGCCGAGACGGTCTCGTCGAGCATCGACCAGACCTACCGCGCACGTCACCCCGTGTTCGCCACCACCTTCCAGCAGGCCCAGGCCGGCATGGGGCAGTCGTTGTTCGAAGACCAGGGTGAAGCGGGGCAGGGCGTGCAGGTAACGGGCATCATCGAAGACCAGAGTAATCTGGAAGCCCGCTACCAGCCTAATCACCCGGCGGCCAACAAGGACGGTTACGTCTACTACCCGAACGTCAACGTGGTCGAAGAGATGGCTGACATGATCTCGGCGAACCGTTCGTTCCAGACCAATGCCGAGCTTATGAACACTGCCAAGACCATGATGCAGAAGGTACTGACCCTGGGTCAGTGATAAGGAATCCGGACCATGGCTATCAACAGTACCAACCTCAATGAAGTGATCGCAGCGTCGGGTGTCAGCACCGGGACCAAGAAGGTGACCACCGATACGGCTTCCAAGACCGGCACTGATTCGCTGGGCAAGGATGCGTTTCTGCAGTTGCTGGTTTCCCAGATGCAGCACCAGAACCCGCTTGAACCTCAGGGCAATGGCGAGTTCGTGGCGCAGTTGGCGCAGTTCAGCAGCCTTGAAGGCATCACGTCGCTGAACGAGTCGGTCAATGCAATCACCAGTTCGCTGGGTTCGTCCCAGGCGCTGCAGGCGTCGTCGCTGGTCGGTCGTTCGGTGATCGTGCAGAACGACAAGGCGGTGGTTGACACCAGTGCAAGCTTCAATGGGCAGTTTGTGGTGCCGGAAGGCATCAGCGAAGCCAAGATCACGGTCAAGGACAAGGACGGCAATACCGTCAAGACCATTGAGCTGGGCGAACAGAAAGCCGGTTACGCCGACTTCATCTGGGACGGCACCAACGACAAGGGCGTCAAGGTCGATCCGGGTACCTACACCTTTACCGCCAGCACCATGGTGGACGGCAAGTCGGTGCAGATGAATACCCTGCTGCCGGCCAAGGTCACCAGCGTCAGTTTCAGCGCCAATGGCGAAATGGTCCTCAACCTCGCCGGCGTCGGCAAGGTCTCTCTTTCCGACGTACAAACCATCGGTATCTAAGGCCAGAACGGCACAAGGAGCAACAGCATGTCTTTCAATATCGGCCTTAGCGGTCTGTACGCAGCCAACAAGCAACTGGACGTCACCGGCAACAACATTGCCAACGTCAACACCAATGGCTTCAAGTCCTCGCGCACCGAGTTCGCCGACGTCTATGCCGGCGCCAACCGTCTGGGCGTGGGCAAGAACCAGATCGGCAATGGTGTGCGCCTGGCCGCGGTTTCCCAGCAGTTCAGCCAGGGTGACGTGAATAACACCGGCAACGTGCTGGACATGGGTATCCAGGGCCGCGGCTTCTTCGTGTTGTCCGACAACGGCACCCAGGTCTATACCCGTGCCGGTGCATTCCAGAACAACAAAGACAACTTTGTGGTGACCTCCGACGGCCTGCGTCTGCAGGGCTACGCAGCTGATTCCAACGGCAAGATCCAGAAGGGCATCCTCACCGACCTGAAGATCGACACCTCGTCACTGGCGCCAAAAGCCACCACGTTGATCGATCAGGGCATCAACCTGAACTCCTCGGCAACCTCCATTCCGCTGCCGGCTACCCCGCCTGGCGCGGGTGATATCGTCTTCGACCCGGCTGACGAAACCTCATACACCAAGTCGTTCCCGACCAAGGTTTTTGACAGCCAGGGTAACGAGCACACCATGGAGCAGTTCTATCGCAAGACCGGCAAGAACGAGTGGACCATGTATACCCTGGTCGACGGCCGTAACCCGATGGATCCGACCAGCACCGCGCCGTTGGTGGGTACCGTCAGTTTCAACGAAGACGGCAGCGTTGCCTCGATGACGGCCGACCAGACTGGCCTGCCGACCGGCGCCGAATGGAGTGTGACCAACAATGTCTTCAGCATGAAGGGCTGGATCCCGGCCGAAAAAGACGGTGCCGGCAACTGGGGCTCCAATGGCTCGGCCGGCAACCCGGATGGCATGCGTCTGTCGATGAACAGCACTACCTCGTACAACACCGAGACCGCGCGCATGTCGCAGTCGCAGGATGGTTACGCCACCGGTGTTCTGTCGAGCCTGAGCATCGACTCCAGCGGCGTCATGTTTGCCAGCTTCAGCAACCAGCAGTCGCGGGCGATCGGCCAGGTGGCTCTGGCCAGCTTTGCCAACGAGCAGGGTCTGCAGCAGATCGGCGGCACCCGCTGGACCGAGACCTTCGCGTCGGGTATCCCGGGCGTTGACGCACCCAAGACCGGCACCCTGGGCGGCGTCGAGTCCAACTCGCTGGAAGCCTCCAACGTCAACCTGACTCAGGAGTTGGTCGAGCTGATCAAGGCGCAGAGCAACTACCAGGCGAACGCCAAGACCATCTCGACCGAGAGCACCATCATGCAGACCACCATCCAGATGGTCGGCTAAAAGCGCTGAGGATGGACACTGGACGAGCCCCTTCGCTGCAAGGGGCTCGTCGTTTCAGGCAAGGTGGACATGAAAAAACTGATCATCGCCAGCGCTGCTGTGTTGTACCTGCTGCAGGCTCAGGCTGGCACCGCGCCGTGGTGGCGCTGGGAAAGCCAGGTGGATGGCCGGCTGGTGTGTTCGCAGTGGTCGCCAGGGGAGAGCTGGAAGCGTTTTGCCGGGCCCTTCAACAATGCCGGTTGCCGCGAGTTGTAGCCAGTTGCCGCCGGCGGCAAGCAAGCGCCGGATATCCGGCGTGAGTATTTCCCCACTATCCCCCATGAGCCCGTAAACACGGGCTTTTTCATGCTTTGTAGAAGTTGGTTCGGAACTTGCTTTATCGCCTGTATAGCAGCGGCGAGCGGCAAGCAATCGCCAGTGCAGTGGAGGAAGACTGTGGACAAGATGCTTTACGTGGCCATGACCGGCGCCAGCCAGAACGCGCTGGCGCAAAAGGCCCATGCCAACAACCTGGCGAACGTTTCAACCAACGGTTTCCAGCGTGACCTGGAGCAGGCGCGCTCGATGCCGGTGTTTGGTGACAGCTTTCCGTCGCGAGCATTTGCCCTGTCCGAGCGCCCGACCACCGACTTCACCGCCGGTGCGCTGGTGGAAACCGGCCGCGAGCTGGATGTTGCCGTGACCGGCAATGGCTTTATCGCCGTGCAGGCACCAGATGGCAGCGAAGCCTATGTACGCACCGGCAGCCTCAATATTGACGCCCTCGGCGTCCTGCGCGCTGGCAATGGCATGCCGGTGATCGGCAACGGCGGCCCGATTGCCGTGCCGCCCGAGCAGAAGGTCGAGATCGGCGAAGACGGCACCATCAGCATTCGCGCCATGGGTGAAGACCCGCGGGTGATGGCTGAGGTCGACCGGATCAAGTTGGTCAACCCGGACATCAAGGGCCTGACCAAAGGTACCGACGGCATGATCCACACCACCAGTGGCCAGCCTGCGGATGCCGACATCAACGTCAAGGTGGTGTCGGGTTTCCTTGAGTCGAGCAACGTCAATGCCGTCGAGGAAATGACCTCGGTGCTGGCCTTGTCGCGCCAGTTCGAACTGCACGTGAAGATGATGAACACGGCCAAGGAAGGCGATGAAGCCATGGCCCGGGTTTTGCAAATCAGCTAATCAATTTTGAACGGGTGCCGAAAAACAGGCGCGCGAGGAGAACACTATGCTTCCGGCACTTTGGGTCGCCAAGACCGGTTTGTCCGCCCAGGACACCAACCTGACGGTCATTTCCAACAACCTGGCCAACGTTTCGACCACCGGCTTCAAGCGTGATCGCGCCGAATTCCAGGACCTGCTGTACCAGATCAAACGCCAGCCTGGCGCTCAGTCGACGCAAGACAGCGAGCTGCCTTCGGGCCTGCAGGTCGGTACCGGTGTGCGCATCGTTGGCACTCAGAAGAACTTCCAGACCGGCAGCCTGCAAACTACCGAGAACCCGCTCGACCTGGCGGTCAATGGTCGCGGCTTCTTCCAGGTCTTGCAGCCTGACGGCACCGTGTCCTACACCCGTGACGGTACCTTCCACCTGAACTCCGATGGTCAGGTAGTGACCGCCAACGGCTTTGCCCTGGAGCCTGCGATCGTCGTCCCCAACGACGCCCAGACCTTCACCGTGGGCCAGGACGGTACCGTGTCGATCACCACCGCCGGCAACCCGGCGGCGCAGATCATCGGCAACCTGCAGACGGCTGACTTCATCAACCCGGCAGGCCTGCAGGCAATGGGCAACAACCTGTTCCTGGAAACCGCCGCCAGCGGCGCGCCACAGGTCGGTACCCCGGGCCTGAACGGCTTCGGCACCACCTTGCAGCAGACCTTGGAAAACTCCAACGTCAGCACCGTGGAAGAGCTGGTCAACATGATCACCACCCAGCGTGCCTACGAGATGAACTCCAAAGTCATTTCGACCGCCGACAAGATGCTCGGGTTCGTCACCCAGCAGCTGTAAATTCAGGTCGCTGTTGCAGCGCCAGTTCTACCGTGAGGGAAGCGTCATGAGCCGTTTGTTGTCCGTATTCGCCCTGGGTGGGGCGGTGTTGTTGGCCGGTTGCGTCGCGCCGACGCCCAAGCCCAACGACCCGTACTACGCGCCGGTGTTGCCGCGCACCCCATTGCCGGCGTCGGCCAACAACGGCTCGATCTATCAGGCCGGCTTCGAGCAGAACCTGTATGGCGACCGCAAGGCGTTTCGGGTGGGTGACATCATCACGATCACCCTCAACGAGCGTACCTCGGCGAGCAAGAGTGCCAACTCCCAGGTGGGCAAAGACAGCAAGGCCAGCCTCGGCCTGACTTCGCTGTTCGGCGCCATCCCCAATACCAACAACCCGTTGGGCAGTGGTGACCTGTCGCTCGAAGCCGGCTACAGCGGTAACCGCGCGACCAAGGGCGACAGCAAGGCCGCCCAGGGCAATACCTTGACCGGTTCGGTCACTGTGACCGTGGCTGAAGTCCTGCCCAACGGCATCATCGCCGTGCGCGGCGAGAAGTGGATGACCCTTAACACCGGCGACGAGCTGGTGCGGATTGCCGGGCTGGTGCGCGCCGATGACATCGCCACCGACAACACCGTACCGTCGACCCGCGTCGCCGATGCGCGCATCACCTATTCGGGTACCGGTTCGTTTGCCGATGCCAGCCAGCCCGGTTGGCTGGACCGCTTCTTCCTCAGCCCGCTTTGGCCTTTCTGAGTACGGATGCCCATGCTTAATTTCAGGCAGCTGATTGCCGCAACCGTGCTTGTATCCTGTGCGTTCAGCGCCCACGCCGAGCGCCTCAAGGACATCGCCAGTATCTCCGGCGTGCGCACCAACCAGCTGATTGGTTATGGCCTGGTGGTCGGCTTGAACGGCACTGGCGACCAGACCACGCAGACCCCGTTCACCCTGCAGACCTTCAACAACATGCTCTCGCAGTTCGGCATCAAGGTGCCGCCAGGCTCGGGCAACGTGCAGCTGAAGAACGTCGCCGCCGTGTCGATCCATGCGGATCTGCCAGCGTTTGCCAAGCCGGGCCAGGTGGTCGATATCACCGTGTCGTCGATCGGTAACTCCAAGAGCCTGCGCGGTGGCAGCCTGCTGATGACCCCGCTCAAGGGTATCGACGGCAACGTCTACGCCATCGCCCAGGGCAACCTGGTGGTCGGCGGTTTTGATGCCGAAGGCCGCGATGGCTCGAAGATCACCGTCAACGTGCCCTCGGCTGGGCGTATCCCTGGCGGTGCCAGTGTCGAGCGGGCCGTGCCGAGTGGTTTCAACCAGGGCAATAGCCTGACCCTGAACCTCAATCGCCCTGACTTCACCACCGCCAAGCGCATCGTCGACAAGGTCAACGAGCTGCTCGGCCCAGGTGTTGCCCAGGCCCTGGATGGCGGTTCGGTGCGGGTCACTGCGCCGATGGACCCAAGCCAGCGTGTCGACTACCTGTCGATCCTGGAGAACCTCGAGATCGATCCGGGCCAGGCCGTGGCCAAGGTCATCATCAACTCGCGTACCGGCACCATCGTCATCGGCCAGAACGTCAAGGTTTCGCCGGCTGCGGTGACCCACGGCAGCCTCACCGTGACCATTACCGAAGACCCGATCGTCAGCCAGCCGGGGCCGTTCTCCAATGGCCAGACGGCCGTGGTGCCACGTTCGCGCGTGAACGCAGAGCAGGAAGCCAAGCCGATGTTCAAGTTCGGCCCGGGCACCACCCTGGATGAGATCGTCCGAGCGGTCAACCAGGTCGGGGCAGCGCCCAGTGACTTGATGGCCATCCTTGAAGCGCTGAAACAGGCCGGTGCTCTGCAAGCCGACCTGATCGTGATTTGAGGGCGCTTTGATGAACTCCAAGAGTCTGGTTTCCAGTCAAGCCGACAGCGGTGCCTACACCGACCTCAACCGCCTGACCTCGCTCAAGCATGGCGATCGTGACAGCGAAGCGAACGTGCGCAAGGTCGCCCAGGAGTTCGAGTCGCTGTTCATCAGCGAGATGCTTAAGGCATCACGCAAGGCCAGTGACGTGCTCGCTGAAGACAACGAGCTGAACACCGAAACGGTCAAGCAGTACCGTGACATGTATGACCAGCAGCTGTCCGTGAGTATGTCCCGCGAGGGCGGCGGCATCGGCTTGCAGGATGTGCTGGTGCGGCAATTGTCCAAGCAGAAGAACCCGGTCGCGACGCCCAACCCGTTCCTGCGCGGCGAGGGCGCAGGCCCTGCGCTGTGGGGGACCAAGGTGGCGACGCCGGTTCACGGCGATACCAGCAGTGCCGCGCGCAATGACGTCGCCGCGCTCAACTCGCGGCGCCTGTCGCTGCCTGGCAAGCTCACCGATCGGCTGCTGGCCGGCATCGTGCCGTCTGCCGGCAACCCGGCGCTGGCCGGCGCTGGTGCGGCGCTGCCGGCGCGTGACGGGCAACTGGTCAATGGCGTGGTCAAGGGCGATTGGGAGCCAGCGCAAGCGTTTGCTGCCGCCGATGGCGGTACGCGCATCCTCGGTCGGGCCATGGCCCAGCCACCGTTGGCGCCGAAAAGGGCCTTCGGCAACAGTGACGAATTCGTCTCGACCATGCTGCCAATGGCTGAACAAGCGGCCAAGCGCATCGGCATCGACCCGCGCTACCTGGTAGCCCAGGCCGCGCTGGAAACCGGCTGGGGCAAGTCGGTGATGCGCAACACCGATGGCAGCAGCAGCCACAACCTGTTCGGCATCAAGGCCACCGGCAGTTGGCAGGGCGGTGAAGCGCGGGCGATCACCAGCGAGTTCCGCGATGGTGCCTTCGTCAAGGAAACCGCCGCGTTCCGTTCCTACGACTCCTACCAGGACAGCTTCCACGACCTGGTCAGCCTGCTGCAGAACAATGCGCGCTATCAAGATGCGGTCAAGTCGGCCGATAACCCAGAACAGTTTGTGCGAGAGCTGCAGAAGGCCGGGTACGCAACCGACCCGAACTACGCCAGCAAGATCTCGCAGATCGCTAAACAGATGAAGTCGTACGAGAGCTACGCAATGCTCGGTACCACCACGCAACGTTAAGGGTAGAGAACCATGGCGAGTTTGCTCAATATTGGCATGTCTGGGCTTGGAGCCGCACAGTCGGGGTTGTACACCCTGGGTAACAACATCGCCAATGCCGATGTCGCCAGCTACTCGCGTCAGCAAAACGTGCAGAAGACCAGCGGCGGCCAGCAGACTGGCCAGGTCTTCATCGGTACCGGTACCACCCTGGCCGACGTGCGACGGGTGTACAACGCGTTCCTCGAGAACCAGTTGCGCACCACCACCTCGCTGTCCAGCGATGCCAACACCTACCTCAGCCAGGTCACTCCGCTGGACAACGCCCTGTCCAGTGCCGATACCGGTATCACTGCAGCGCTGCAGAGCTTTTTCAGCGCCATGCAGGATGCCTCGGCCAAGCCGACCGAAGACGCCTCGCGCCAATTGCTGCTGACCAGCGCGCAGACCTTGGCCAAGCGTTTCAATACGTTGTCTGCCCAGCTCAATCAGCAGAACAGCAACACCAATAGCAACATGGCTTCGCTGGCCACTCAGGTCAACAACCTGACCAAGACCATTGCCGATCTGAACACGCAGATCTCCAAGGTCGGCGTGGTCACCGGCCAGCCCAACGATCTGCTCGACCAGCGCGACGGTGCAGTTCGTGAGTTGACCGCGCTGATCGGCGCCGATGTGGTCGAGCAAAAAAACGGCAACTACGACATCTACCTGAAGAACGGCCAGGCGCTGGTATTGGGCAACACCACCCAGACCCTTGGCGTCGAGCCGAGCGCGACCGACCCGACCCGCATGAGCCTGATCCTCAATCGCGGCTCGACCAAGATGGACATCACCAACAGCACCAGCGGTGGTGAGCTTGGCGGCCTGATCCGCTACCGCAAGGAAACCCTCGACCCGGCGCTCAACGAGCTCGGTCGCGTGGCGCTGGTGGTGGCGGATGCGATCAACAGCCAGTTGGCCCAGGGCATCGACAAGGACGGCAACTTCGGTGCCAGCCTGTTCGGCGACATCAACAGTGCCAAGGCCATCGGCGAGCGCAGCATTGCCAAGCAGGGCAATACCGGCACCGGCAATATCAACGTGACCATTGCCGATACCGGCAAGCTTGGCACCAGCGACTATCAGGTTACCTTCAACAACCCGGCGAACCTGAAAGAGTACACCGTGCGCAAGTTGCCGGAAGGCACCGACATGGGCACGCACAACCTCGACGACGACCCGGCGCCGGTGTTCGATGGTTTCAGCCTGTCGGGCAATGGCGGCACCTATGCTGCCGGTGACAGCTTCAAGATCACTCCTACGCGAAATGCTGCCGCCACCATCGAGTCGGTGCTGACCGACCCCAAGCGCCTGGCCATGGCCTCGCCGCTGACCGCTACCAGCGGTTCGGGCAACAAGGGCACTGGCGTGATCACCCAGCCAACCCTTACCACCAAGTTGGACATCTACGACGCAACCGAGCTGAACAAGCTGCAGACCGGCCTCAAGTATTCCACCCCGGTCAAACTGGTGTTCGGCGATGACGGCGCCTCGCCGCAGAGCTACACCCTGTACAACGCCAAGGGCGATTCGATCGGCACCGGCACGATCATCCCCGGCCAGGACAACAAGCTGCAATTGTCGGTGCCTTTGACCGATGCCAATGGCAATGCTCTAGGTGGCAATTTTACCTTCGAGATGAACGTCAACGGCGCGCCAAAAAACGGCGACAGCTACAGCGTGGCGCTGACCGGTTCGGGTTCGGCGGATAATCGCAATGCTCAGTCTGTGCTCGACCTGCAAACCAAGTCGACCGTAGATGTGGGCGCCAACGGCAAGGGCATCAGCATCAGCGACGCCTATGCCAAGCTGGTCTCCAACGTAGGCGGCAAGGCCGGCCAGGCTAAGATGGACAGCGACGCCACCGGTGCATTGCAGAACTCTGCGTTGGACAGCCGTAATTCCTTGTCGGGGGTCTCGGTCGATGAAGAGACCGGCAACCTGATCAAGTTCCAGCAGTACTACACCGCGTCGTCGCAGATCATCAAGGCGGCCCAGGAAACCTTCGCCACCTTGATCAACAGCCTTTAAGGAGCCGTAGACCGTGCGCATTTCCACTTCGCAGTTCTACAACACCACCAGCGCCAACTATCAGCGCAACCTTGCCAACACGGTGAAGAGCCAGCAGGAAGCCAGCGACTACCTGCGCATCCGTACTGCGGCCGACGATCCGGTAGGCGCCGCGCGTCTGTTGCAGCTTGAGCAGCAACAGAACATGCTCAAGCAGTACAGCGGTAACATCACCAACGTGCGCAATGCCCTCGGCTCCAGCGAGAGCACGTTGAACGCTATCGGCAATGTTTTGCAGCGGGTAAATGAGCTAGCTGTGAGCTCTGGTAACGCAAGTTTCACTGACGCTGACCGCAAAGCCAATGCCGATGAATTGGCCTCGCTCGAGGAGCAGCTGTTCACGCTGATGAACAGCAAGGACGAGAACGGCAAATACCTGTTCTCGGGTTCCAAGGGCGATACCCAGCCGTATGTGAAGAATGCCGACGGCACCTTCAGCTATCAGGGTGACCAGACCAATCTGATGCTGCAGGTTGGCGACATGCTTAGCCTGGCGGCCAACGAAACCGGCTACAGCGCATTCGAGCAGGCCCTCAATACCAGCCGGACCGAGACCTCGTTCACAGACCCATTGATGAATGATGGGCGGATCAATCTGTCCAATGGCCAGGTCTCCGGCAACTCCGCGTTCAATGATCGCTTCCGGGGTGGCGAGCCGTACGAGATCAGCTTCACTAGCGCCAGCCAGCTGAAGATCGTCGACCGAAATGGGCAGGATGTCACCAACGAAGCGACTCAGGGCGGTGCATTCAAAACTGATGGCGACAACACCTCGATCAATTTCCGTGGGGTTGACCTCCGGCTGAAGATCACCTTGCAGGCGGGCGATGACCCAGCGACTGCGCTCAATGGTCATACCTTGATGCTTGGCGCCAAGGCCGACAACGTCAGTGGCACGCGCAGCGCTGGCAACGGCCCATCCAGTAGCCAGATCACCGGCGTCAGCATCATCGATGATGCCAAGTACAAGGCAGCGTTCCCTGGCGGTGGGGCCATTCTCAAGTTTTCCGAGGCCGATCCGACCAAGTTCGATCTTTACGCGGCGCCACTGAGCGCCGATAGCCGCCCGATTGACAGTGGCACTTTGAGCGGCACCGGTACCGCGCTTGATCCCTACGTCGCGACTGCAGCCGGGCTCAGCTTCAATCTGTCGACCCCGCCGGATGCCGGCGACTCTTTCGCGGTCAAGGCAGATACGCATCAGACCCAGAACATGCTTGAGACCATCAGCCAGCTGCGCACCGCCCTGACAACTCCGATGGATGGCGATCCGGTTGCCCGGCAAAACTTCCTGGCGTCGCTGGATTCGGCCATTGGCAACATTGCCAGCGCCACCGACCAGGTGTCGTCGTCGGTCAGTTCCATCGGTGGTCGAGGCCAGGCACTCGATATTCAGGCCGAAACCAATGAAGCGCTGAGCACCGAGAACGCCAAGACACAGAGCTCGATTCGCGAGAGCGATCCGGCCGAGGTCATGCTTCGTCTGCAGCGTCAGACCGACATGCTCAAAGCTTCGCTGCAAGCGTTTGCCAAGGTCGCGACGTTGTCACTGGTCAACTACATCTGACCACATGGGCGCAGCTTTGCCGGGGGGGCTGGCGCTTAGTGAGAGCAGGTCGCCAGGCAGCTGACTCCGAACCGGGCACCGCAGGTTTGATGCGGTGCAGTCGGTCAGCCTCGACTACCTCGATCCACTGCTTTTAAGTGAGCTCCTGTGAACGCAACCCCCCTTGTCACGATTGCCATCCCAGCGTTCAATCCTGAATTTTTCCGCAGTACACTGCACAGCGCGCTGAGTCAGGATTACCCAGGATTGGAGGTTGTCGTCTGTGACGATAGCCCGGATGGCCAGATCGAGGCCATCTGTGACGCATTGAGAGTGGGCTTCAGTGTGCCCCTGCGATACGTGCGTAACCCCCAGCGCCTGGGTTTTGCCGGCAACCTGCAAGCCTGTCTCGCAAATGCCTCGGGCGAGCTGATCAAGTTCCTCTGCGATGATGACGTGCTCCTTGCAGGCTGCGTCAGCGCTCAAGCGCAGGTCATGAACGATTGGCCGGAGCTGAGCATGGTCATCTGCCAGCGCTTGCTCTGCGCTGCAGACGATGTGCTATTGCCGTCACGTTCGCTCAACTTCGTTATATCGATGCACAGTGCCGTTTTCAATGGCACTGACCTGCTCGCGAGCATTGCCGACAACGCTCCCAATCTGTTCGGTGGCCTCAGTCACTGTCTTTTGCGCCGTGCTCAGGTCGAACAATACCTGGACACGTTGATTCAAGACGGTCAGGGGTTTGCTGCACGCCTGGATCTGGCACTGTATGCCTGCCTGCTGCGGCGTGGGCATTTGTGCAGCCTGGATCAAGTGCTGAGCCTGGAGCGGGTGCACCCGGGAAGGTTGAGTCATCAGTCGAGCATGACCTCGGCCTATAGTGTCGAGAGTGAATGGCTGATGCAGATGCTGGCCGCAAGTACTGCAGGTGACGCGCCTGCTGAGGGCTGGGTGCGGTGCCGGCCGCTGAGCAGCTACGAGGGTGAGGCGCAGGATACGTGGGAAGAACTCAACCTGCGCCGTTATTTTGCAGCGCAGATGGCCAACTTCAATCAGCAGGTTGGCAGCAACAGTCTGAGCTTCTCTGAGCTGTACGCTGAATGGCTGGCATCGCGCACATTATCGGCAGGGCAACTGCGACTACTGCCCAAGCGTATCGAGCAGTGGCCGAAGCGGCCGCGCATTGCGCCTGTGGTGTTTTGCCAGGAAAACGAGCAAGCGGCCCTGCGTATCAGTATCGACAGTCTCGCGCAGCAGTCATACCCTGCCCAGCAGATCGTCGTGGTAGGGCCGGCGCAGATGCAGTCTGCCGTCACTGGAGTACATTTCATAGTCGTCTCCGAGCCCGGTCCACAGCCACTCAATAACTGGCTTGACAGCCAGCCGGAGGCGGACTGGATAGTGTTGCTGCGCGCCGGAGACCGCCTGCATCCCCATGCTCTGGTCATCATGGCAGAGCGCATTGCCCTGCGTAGCGAGAGCTTGTGCCTGTACTTTGATGAGGGGGGGCATGACAATCTTGCGCCCTCCAGCCCGGTGTTCAAACCCGACTTCAATCTTGACCTTATGCGTAGCTTGCCTTACGTAGGGCGGGTATTGGCATTCAGCATCGACGCCAGTCGTACCCTGGGCGGTTTTGCCCCCGAGTTCTCCAGCCTTGCGGCCCAAGATCTGTTATGGCGAATGGTCGAAGCGCACGGTTTGCAAGTGGTGGAACATATTGCACAGGTTCTGGTGCAGTGCCAATTCAGCTATGCCGACTGGTTAGCCGCGGTAACTGGCGGACAGCAGGCGCTGCGCGTGCTGCAGGCTCACCTGCAGCGCCTGGGCGTAAGCGCCCAGATTTCGGTCGAGGAGGGCGGGCAGTTCACGCGGGTGACTTATGAGCACTCTCACTCGCCTTGTGTGTCAATTCTGGTTCTTGCTGGTGACGACCTGCAATCCCTGACGCGTTGTGTCGAATCCCTGTTGGAAAACACCGCATACAGCAACTTCGAACTGCTGCTGATCGCCAACCAGGACACCCCGGCGCAGGTGCAGGATTGGCTGACAGCCGTGGCCCGGATGGGCAGCGCGCAGTTGCGCTGCGTAACCCTGGCAGGACTGAATGGTGCGGCCAACCTGAATGAGGCGAGCTTGCATGCCAGCGGCGAGTATCTGCTCTTGCTTGACGGCAACTGTGCCCTGTTCGACAAGCAATGGTTGCATGAACTGATCCATCACGGTCAGCGTCCCGAGGTGGGGCTTGTCGGGCCTAAGCTGCTCGACAAGCACGGTGACGTGCTATCGGCGGGGCAGGTAGTGGGTATGCAGGGTACGGTAGCCAGTGCTTTTGTAGCCTGTACAGCAAACGCCGACAGCTACATGAATCGGCTGCGCGTGGTGCAGAATTGGAGCGCCTTGAGCCAGGACTGTCTGCTCATCCGTCGCAGCCTGTTCGATGAACTCGGCGGCTTTGATATCAACCATCTGCAGCATGAGCTGCTGGCCGCTGACCTCTGCCTGCGGGCGCGCAGTTGCGGCTACCTGGTGGTGTGGACTCCATTTTCCAAGGTGGCCAAGCTCGCTGCTGGTCCCCATCCGGCGGTTGCAGCAGAAATGGTCGAGGCTGATCGTGACGCGTTTTATGAACGGTGGTTGTCGTGGGTGGCTTTCGACCCAGCCTACAATCCGAATCTGAGCCTGAAACTGGCGAACTTCAACTTCGATCCAGGTTTGCGTACTGGCTGGGATCCCTTCATTGCACGGGCCGTGCCCGCCGTGATGGCTCTACCGACCAACGCTACTGCAATAGGCCACTACCGGGTTATTCAGCCGTTCAACGAGCTGGAGCGGGAAGGCTGGATTCAGGGCCGGATCGACTACAGTGCCTCTGGCCTTCTTGAGCTTGAGCGAGAGAAGCCTGATGTGATCATCTTCCAGGGCCGTTACTCGCCGGAGCACCTGAAGGACATGGCGCAGTTCAAGCGCTTCTCCAGCGCGCGACGGATATACGAACTGGACGATTACATCATCGCGCCACCGCAGAAGAACGATCACGCCCGCAACCTGCCAGGCAACATGCGTGAGCTGGTAAGTGCGGCGATTGGTCTGTGTGACCGAGTTGTGGTCTCCACCGAGCCGCTGGCTGACGCGCTGTCGAGCCTGCATGGGGATATCCGGGTTGTACCGAACATGCTCGCAGCATCGCTCTGGACCGGGTTGGTCAGCGCACGTCAACGCAGCGCCAGACCTCGGGTCGGCTGGGCTGGCGGGACCAGCCATCGGGGCGATCTGGAACTGCTTGAAGGCGTGGTCAAAGCCTTGGCCGAGGAGGTTGACTGGGTTTTCTTCGGTATGTGCCCCCCGCAGTTGCGGCCCTATGTAAAAGAATTCTATGAAGGCATCCCGTTCAATCGGTATCCGACGATGCTGGCCAGCCTCAATCTTGATCTGGCCTTGGCGCCTCTTGAGCAGAATTTGTTCAATGACTGCAAAAGTAACCTGCGCCTGCTCGAGTACGGTGCTTGTGGCTTCCCGGTGATCTGTACCGACACCAAGGCCTATGCGGGGTATTTGCCGTGCACGCGGGTCCGAGATAACACCACCGAGCAATGGCTGGAAGCGATTCGCATGCACCTGAGCGATCCCCTGGCCAGTTACCGCCAGGGTGACGCACTGCGTGAAGTGGTGCTGCGCGACTACGTGCTCAACGATCACCACCTGCAGCACTGGGCTAACGCCTGGCTGGCGGACTGAACATTTTCGCCGTCCGGCCAGCCCGGAGGTGCACACTAAATCTTGAAAGGTGCCTTATGACCGAAAACGCAAGCGCTACGCCCATCGATGTGACAGTTGTCCTGCTTGGGCATGGGCAGCTCGCTCAACGCCACAGGACGCTCAACTTTTACGCTCAGGCTGGCGTACCGTGCGTTGCGTTGGAGTCCCTGCAGGCGGACGCGCCTGGTCAGGTATATAAAGCTCGCTTGCAAGATGCGCTGACGCAGATCAGCAGTTCTTATGTCTGCCTGGCCCTTGACGGCGATTATGTCCTGCCTGCTGCGCTTCGCATTGCTCAGCAGTGCCTGCGTAGCCACTCCAGCGCTGTAGCGGCACAAGGCTACGCGTTGGCCTATGCCGCAGGCGACAGTGAGGTGGCTTACCATCGGGTTGGCTCCGCTTTGTTGGCGGGTGACGAGCAGGGCGCCGTGGCCCGGCTGACCCGCTATGCTCTGGCGGGGCAGCAGGCGTGGCGCGCGGTGATGCCACTGGCCACCCTACGTGCGGCTCTCGCCAATCTGCCTGAGCAGCTGGACTGTGCCGGCGCTCGCGTAGCACTCTCCTACGCCATTCTGGCTCAGGGCGAGGTCGCGAGCCTGGACCAGACTGACGTGGTCTGCGAGTACTTGCCCTGCCGCCTTACCGAGTTTGCCCGTGAAGAGCGCCTGAACCACACTGTGCGGCTTTTACGCGAGTGGGATGCGGCCCAGCATGCGCTGTGCACGGATGATGACGGCCTGCTGCTGCTCAACCATTTTGTTCGTAGCAGCTACGATCATGCCGACGCACCACTGCTGTTCACATCTGCCTGGCGTAGCGTCACCGCCGAGCCCGAGCGCCGTTTTGAGCCACGCCAGGACATTAACCTGCCGTACTATAACGGCGAGTTATTCGCGCAGTTGACTGCCCTGGAGTTTCTCACTCATGCCTGGCCGGCCGGTCAGGCCCAGCATCGTGCCCTGGAAGGCACATGGGTGCGCCAGCGCGAATTGCTGCAAGTGCATCCAAACGACACTGCACAGAGTCTGCAGTTGCGTTACTGGCAGGCGCTGGCGTTGGGCCTGTTCAATCTCCAGGTGTGCCAGCGGCTGGCAGCTACACTCACTGGCGAAGAGGACGCGGCCAGCGCCCTTGAGTTGGGCGAGTGGCTTGCGCGGCTTGAGCAGATTCCCGGTATTGAACTCCAGCCGCGCTTGCAGGCGACCGGCTCTGGCGCTGTGCTCGCTGCACTTGAAGCAGCCACACCGCCGGCTGAACAGGTCGAGCGTGTGCGGGCGCACCTGAGCAAGTGCCGGCCCGGCCAGATCGCCTTTGTGGTGCTTGATCTGGGGAATGATGACGATGCACTGCAGGCTACCTTTGACAGTGTGCTTGCCAGCGGCTTGCGCCACTTCAAACTGGTTGTCCTCAAGGCCGGTAAAGCGCCGGCAATCACTACTGCGCGCGATACCTTACACTTCGTTGAAGTGAGCGAAAGTAACTGGGCGGCGCACCTCAATCAGGTGGTGCGCCAGTTACCAAGCGAATGGCTGCTGCTGTTGCAGGCAGGTGATCAACTGCTCGCCAGTGGCCTGCTGCACTTGTCAGTTGAGCTCGCCGAGGCGCCAGCGTGCCAAGCCATTTGTGCCAACGAAGTACAGCGCGATGACGCCGGCCGCCTTCACGCCGTGCTTCGCCCGGGGGCTGACCTGAACCTGTTGCGCAGCCAGCCGGCTCTGATGTCTGGGCATTGGCTGTTGCGCCGCCAGGCCGTGCTTGATCTGGGTGGCTACAGCGAAAGTCATCCTCATGCGTTTGAACTGGATCTGTTGCTGCGTCTGGTCGAAACGCAAGGCGTAGGGAGCCTGGCGCATCTGAACGACTACTTGCTGATTGCTCGGCAGTCTTCGCCAGCCTTCAATGATGACGCGCTGAAGGCGCTTAACCGGCACCTGTCGCAACTTGGTTACCGGCCGCAGCTGAGGAATCAGGAAGCGGCTGGCCTGTCGATCGACCTGCGTCATGCAGCGACCCCGATGGTCAGTATTCTGGTGGCGGGTGAGGGCGATCTGGCGCAGTTGCAGGCCTGCCTTGCCAGCGTGGTCCAGCGAACTCGCTACCCTCGCTTCGAAGTAGTGGTGGCATGTGCCGATGACGGCGTGGTAGCTCAGCAGAGCTTCGCCGGTCGTGTCCGGCTGCTGGTCGGCGCGCCAGGGGCATCTCGCAAAGCGCTGCTGCAGCTTGCCGCCAGCGCAGCGCGCGGCGAATATCTGGTGCTGTTGTCGGCGCGGTGCCAGGTCATCACTCCTGCCTGGATCGAAGCCTTGCTCAACGAAGCCCAGCGCCCTGAAGTTGGGGTTACCGGCGGCTTGCTGCAAACGGTGGATGGCAGCTTGGCACACGCCGGCTATGCCTTGCTGGCAGGGCCGCAGGTGGGTTCACCATGGCGTGGCCTCTCGGCCGAGGCAAGTGTTGAAGCCCGCTGGCCGCTGGCGGTGCGCAACTGCGCGGCGGTTTCCGACGACTGCGTGATGGTGCACAAGGAGCTGTTCGACCAAAGTGCTGGCGAGCTAGCGGACGGAGGTACCGATATCGATCTGTGCTTGATGGCAACCCAGGCGGGCCAGATGGTGGTCTTCACGCCGCACGCCCAATTGATGGTTCAAGCCATGGTTGTTCATGACGCCGATACGGTCCGTGCTGTGGCGCAGCGCTGGCCAAACGCGTTCACAGCGGCGCCGGCTGCAGCGCAACCGCTGGAGTGGCTGACCCAGGTCAGCTGATCCTGCACAAACCGCCAGGCTCACGTTTGGCGGTTTCTTGACGGAGGCGGCGCAGGTCGCTGCTGCATTCGTTTCCTATGCTGCAAATCCCCTCCAAGCCGTATCTGCGCAGGTGTCACCGCCTGCGCCGGATGCATCTGCCTGCTTGCCCAGCAATACGCGTGACATTGATCCGCATGGCTTGCATGGAATTGGCAATCTTTTTGCTTTAGTAGGCCAAGTTGCTGAATTGGTCAGTATTTTGTCAGCCCGGTCCGGGGCGAAGACCTCTCAAGGTAAGTCGACAATGAAAACAGTCATCCTGGCCGGCGGCCTGGGAACGCGCATCAGCGAGGAGTCACACCTTCGCCCCAAGCCGATGATAGAGATCGGCGGCAAGCCGATCATCTGGCACATCATGAAGATGTACTCCCACTACGGGATCAATGATTTCGTGATTTGCCTGGGCTACAAGGGTTACGTGATCAAGGAGTACTTCGCCAACTACTTTCTGCACATGTCGGACGTGACGTTCGACATGTCGGAAAACCGTATGCACATTCACAACCGCAATGCCGAACCGTGGCGAGTGACGCTGGTTGATACCGGCGACAACACCGCTACCGGCGGGCGTATCAAGCGCGTGCGTGACTATGTCGGCGATGACACCTTTTGTCTTACCTATGGCGATGGGGTGGGCAACGTAGACCTTCGCGCGTTGATTGAATTTCACAAAAGCCACGGCAAGCTCTCCACCGTCACCGCAGTGCAGCCGCCGGGGCGTTACGGTGCGCTGGATGTGCGTGGCGAGCAGGTCCATGGCTTTCAGGAAAAGCCGCTGGGCGATGGCGCCTGGATAAACGGCGGCTTCTTCGTGCTTGAACCGGGCATCTTCGACTTTATCGAAGGCGATGACACCACCTGGGAATATGAGCCGATGCGTGCGCTGGCGCAGCGCGGTGAGCTGATGAGCCACATGCACAGGGGCTTTTGGCAAGCGATGGACACCCTGCGCGACCGCAACTACCTCGAAGAGCGCTGGAAGTCGGGAGAGGCGCAATGGCGGGTATGGCCGTAAGCCGCGAATTCTGGTCTGGACGACGAGTGTTTCTGACCGGACACAGCGGCTTCAAAGGCGGCTGGCTGGGGTTGTGGCTGAGCGAATTGGGCGCTGATGTTCGTGGCTACTCGCTGGCCCCATGCGGCACCCCGACGCTGCACGAGGTAGCCCGTTTGCACGAGCGCGTCGACGGCGAATTAGCCGACATCCGCGACGCGGAGCAATTGGCCAGCTGTATCGCCGACTTTCGCCCTGAGATTGTCCTGCACCTGGCGGCGCAGCCACTGGTGCGTGAGTCCTATCGGACACCGGCGCAGACCTACGCGACCAATGTCACTGGTACGCTCAATGTGCTCGAAGCCGTACGCCGCTGCGACTCGGTACGCGCAATGCTGGTGATCACCAGCGACAAGTGCTACGAGAACCGTGAATGGTTATGGCCTTATCGCGAGCAGGATGCCCTAGGTGGGCACGATCCTTACAGCAGCAGCAAAGCCTGTGTGGAGATTCTCTGCGCGTCCTGGCGCGAGTCGTTCCTGCGTGAGCAGGGCGTGGCGGTGGCGACTGCGCGGGCCGGTAATGTCATCGGTGGTGGCGACTGGTCTGGCGACCGACTACTGCCGGACATCCTGCGCACTTGGTCGGCCGGCGAGCCACTGACCCTGCGCTACCCCGATGCGGTACGTCCGTGGCAGCACGTGCTCGATCCATTGCAAGGTTATTTGTTGTTGGCGCAGGCGCTGTGCGAGCAGGGTCAGGCGATGGCCCAGGCCTGGAACTTCGGCCCCGACAGCCACGGTACCGCCACCGTCGGGGAGGTGGTACGGCGCATGGCCGAGCTCTGGCCTGACGCAGTTCAGTGCAACGTCGAGTCGACCCCGCAGCCGCATGAGGCGGGGCTGCTCACCCTCGATTCATCCAAAGCGCGTCAGCTACTAGGCTGGCGCCCTCGCTGGGGTCTGGAGCAGGCCCTGCAGAATACGCTCGAGTGGCATCGCGCCTGGCGTGAAGGCCAGGACATGCAGCACTACAGCCGCGCACAGATCGCGCATTACCAAGGCGAAAACCAATGACTGATCAGACGGCGCAGCAGTTGCGTCAGCAAATTGCCGAGCTCGTCGGCCGCTATGCGCAACTGGAGCTGGCGACCCCTGAGTTCGTACCTGGCCAGCATGCCGTCCCGCCTTCCGGCAAGGTCATCGGCGCGCCTGAACTGCAGGCCATGACCGAAGCGGTGCTGGATGGCTGGTTGACCACCGGTCGTTTCAATCAGGCGTTCGAGCGGCGTCTGGCACGCTATCTCGGTCGGCGCGGCGTGCTGACTGCCAACTCCGGTTCTTCGGCTAACCTGCTGGCGTTCTCTGCACTGACGTCGCCACGTCTTGGCGATCGCGCGATTCGCAAGGGCGATGAAGTGATTGGCGTTGCGGCCGGCTTCCCCACCACCGTCAACCCGATTCTGCAGTTTGGCGCGGTGCCGGTTTTCGTAGATATCGAGCTGGGCACCTACAACATCGATCCGGCCCTGATCGAGGCGGCCATCAGCCCGCGCACCAAGGCGATCATGCTGGCGCATACCTTGGGCAACCCGTTCAACCTCAGCGTGGTCCGTGAGCTTTGCGATCGCTACGGGCTGTGGCTGATCGAGGACTGCTGCGATGCGCTGGGCGCAACCTATGACGGGCGTCAGGTGGGTGGTTTTGGTGATCTGGGTACTTTGAGCTTTTACCCTGCGCACCACATCACCATGGGCGAGGGCGGCGCGGTATTCACCGATTCGCCGTTGCTCAAGCGGTTGGTCGAGTCGTTCCGCGACTGGGGCCGTGATTGCTATTGCGGCCCTGGTGAAGACAACACCTGCGGTAAACGATTCTGCTGGCAACTGGGTGAGCTGCCGCAGGGCTACGATCACAAATACACATACTCGCATCTGGGCTACAACCTGAAGATCACCGATATGCAGGCTGCCTGCGCGCTGGCGCAGATGGACCGGGTCGACGACTTCATCGCTGCCCGTCGGCGTAATTTCAGCTGGCTCAGCGAGCGCCTGGCGGGCTGCGCCGACCAGTTGATCCTGCCGCACGCGACGCCCAACAGTGATCCATCGTGGTTCGGCTTCCCGCTGACCCTGCGTGATGGCTGTGGAGTTGAACGTCTTGATCTGTTGCGTTATTTGGACGAGCAGAAAGTCGGTACACGCCTGTTGTTTGCCGGCAACCTTACCCGCCAACCGTATTTGAAGGACCAGCACTACCGGGTTTCCGGGTCGCTGCAGGTCACCGACAAGGTCATGCGCGACACCTTCTGGATCGGCCTCTGGCCCGGCCTCGGCGAAGCGCACCTGGAGCACGCTGCCAGCGCAATCGAGAATTTTCTCAAGGGCCGCTGCTGATGCGCGCCTACGTCTTGTGCGGGGGGCTTGGCACGCGCTTGCGCAGTGTTACCGGGGAGACGCAGAAAGCTCTGGTTGCAGTGCACGGGCAACCGTTCCTGGCAAGCGTGTTGGGGCAGTTGGCTACGGCCGGCATCAGCGACGTCGTGCTCTGCGCGCACTACCGGGCCGATCAGGTAGCCGATCAATTAGCCAGCCTGAGCGCGACCAGCGGTCTGCCTTTACAACTGGTCGTCGAGGCCCAACTGCTGGGGACCGGCGGCGCGTTGCTCAATGCCTTGAGCGAGCAGCCGCCTGCGAGCCGCTACCTGGTGCTGAATGCTGACACCTTCGTGCAAGCCGACGCCTATCGGCAGATGGCAGCGGCTACCGAGGACACCGTTCTGGCCATCCACGTCGCTGATCGCGGCCGATATGGCAGCCTGCGGCTGAGCGCCAGCGGTGCTTTGCAGGCCATCGATGAGAAAGGCCAGCATGGCGAAGGCCTCGTCAATGGTGGCGTGTACGCATTTGGTCCGGCTTCCTTTGAGGGGCAAAAATCATTGCCGTGCTCGCTGGAGCGCGAACTGTTGCCAGATTTGCTGCAACGTCAGTCAGTACAAATTTGCCAATACGCCGGGCAGTTTATCGATATCGGTACGCCGGAATCGTTCGCCCGCTATTGCGCTGAAGTTCATATGAGTGCCATGCCATGAGCAGTCTTGTCCAGACACTAAGCATCAACCAGCGTCAGAGCATCCTCGATGCGGTCAAGATCATCGAAGCCGGTTCGCTGCAGATCGTCTTTGTGGTCGACGATATAGGCTGCCTGCAAGGCGTCGTGACCAATGGCGATGTACGCCGCTATCTGCTGACCGGCGGCCAGACCGACCTGGCAGTGACGCACTGCATGAACCGGCAATTTCGTGCGGTGCCGGTCGGCACGCCGCGGGAAGACCTGCTCAAGCTGCTGGACCTGGGCTACAACGCTATTCCGAGCGTCGATACCGAGCTGCGGCTGGTCGAAATCTACACCCGACAGCTGGCCGCCAGCCCGGAAGTGCCCGTGCTGGCCAGAGCGCGGGCACCAGTGCGCATGAGTTTCTGCGGCGGCGGCACTGACCTCACTTACTTCTTCATCGATCATCCGGCGGCCGTGCTCAGTTGCACCGTTGGTTTGTACGCGCACGCCACTCTGGTGCCCCGCGCTGACACGCAAATCCACATCTACGCCGAGGACATGGCCCGCGAGGAGCATTTCGAATGCCTGGCAGCGCTGCTGCAGGCGAATGACAAGAGCCTGCTGGCAACCATTATTGGTGTGATCAAGCCAAGCTACGGCTTTGATTTGTTCCTGCGCTCAGACTTCCCGGTAGGCTCTGGCCTGGGCGGCTCTTCGGCCGCGACCACGGCTACCATCGCGGTGTTCAACGAGCTGCGTCAGGATCGTTGGAACACCTATGAGATTGCCGAACTCGCGTTCCAGGCTGAACGCCTGTGTTTCGGTATCGCGGGTGGTTGGCAGGACCAGTACGCATCGGCGTTTGGCGGGTTCAACCTGATCGAGTTCGAGAACCAGCGCAACATGGTTCATCCGATCCGCCTCGAAGAATCGATCCGCAACGAGCTGGAGTCCTGTCTGTTGCTTTGCGACACCGGTATTTCTCACGACTCCGGCCGTCTGCATGAACTCCAGCGCGAAGAAATCGTTGCTCAAGACGCGCAGACCGAGTTGCTGCATGCCAGCGTGACCCTTTGCCGACGTATGCACCGCCATCTGATCCGCGGTGAGCTGCGTGCAGTAGGACTGTGCCTGGACGAAGCCTGGCGCTTGAAGAAGCGCTTCTCATCAGCGATCAGTCATGATCGTCTCGACATTACCTATCAGGCTGCGTTAGCGGCCGGTGCCCTGGGCGGCAAGCTACTGGGCGCCGGTGGCGGTGGCTTTTTCCTGTTCTATGTGCAGCCGCAGTTCCGTCAACGGGTAGTGCAGGCGCTGTCCGCGCTTGGCTGCCAGACGCAGAACTTCCGCTTCGAATCCAGTGGCGTTACCTCATGGCGAACGAAAATCCAATGACGTGCATCCAAATCGACAATTTTTTGCTGGGTGGCCCCCAGGTTTTCGTGATCGCCGAAGTGGGCAACAATCACAACGGCTCGCTGGAACTGGCCAAGCGCCTGGTGGATGCAGCGCTGGAGGCGGGTGCCGACTGCGTCAAGTTCCAGCTGCGCAACCGCGAGGCCCTGTATCGCAGCAAGGCAGACGGCTCGCGCGCTGAGGATCTTGGCGTCGAGTACATCCAGGATCTGCTGGACAAAGTCGAACTCGATGTTCACGCCCATGCCGAAATACGGGCTTACTGTGCGCAAAAAGGCATCAGCTACATCTGCACACCTTGGGATGAACCCAGCGTCGATGTCTTGGCTGGTTTCGATGTGCCGGCATTGAAAATCGCCTCCGCAGACCTGTGCAATCCGTATCTGATCGCCAAGGCCGCGTCTCTGGGCAAGCCGTTGATTCTGTCGACCGGCATGTCCCATGAACATGAAATCATTCGGGCCATCGCGCAGCTCAACGGGCTGGGTATTCCATTCGCACTGTTGCACTGCAACAGTACCTATCCAGCGCCGGAAAGCGATATCCAGCTCGGTTACCTGGCACGTTTGCGCGAGCTGCATGGGCTGGTGGGCTACTCCGGGCACGAGCGCGGCACGGCTATCAGCCTGGGCGCGGTAGCGCTTGGTGCAAAGCTGATCGAGCGCCATATCACCCTTGATCGCGGCATGGAAGGGCCTGATCACCTGGCCAGCCTCGAGCCGCAGGAGTTCCGTTTGCTGGTCGATGGAATTCGCCAGCTGGAAAAGGCGTTGCCTTGGACAGGCCCCGGTCGCCACGCCAGCCAGGGTGAATTGCTCAACCGTGAAAACCTCGGCAAAAGCGTGATCGCTGCCCGCGCCATCGCTGCCGGCGAGACTTTTACCCAAGACATGCTGCGCGTTGCCAGCCCTGGTCAGGGTCTTGCCCCGTATCGCCTGAGCGATCTGCTCGGACGCAAGTCCGGGCGCGTCATGGCTCAGGGCGACTTCCTCTTTGACAGCGATTTGACCGAACAAGCTGAAATTCAACGTGAATTCGCGATGCCGATCCTGTGGGGAGTACCGGTGCGCTATCACGACTTCCAGCAGTACCAGCAGTGGATCAAGCCGGACCTGTTCGAATTCCACCTGTCCTATCGCGACCTGAGCGTAGCGCCAGCGGCCTATTTGCGCCAAGTCCATTGCTCGCGGCTGGTTGTACATGCGCCGGAACTGTTCGAAAACAGCGAGTTGCTCGATCTGGTGGCAGACGACCTCGACTATCGACAGCGCTCTATCGCCAACCTGCAACGGGTGGTCGATGCAACCCTGCAGATTGCCGAGTTCTTCCCGCAGGCCGATTCGTTGCTGATCGTGGCAAACATAGGTGGCTTCTCTGCGGATGAGCCGCTGCCGCTCGCACAGCGTGACGAACTTTACCGCCGCTTCAAGCAATCCTGCGCCGAGGTTGATTTCGGTCGTACCGAGCTGATCCCGCAGAACATGGCACCGTTCCCATGGCATTTTGGCGGTCAGCGCCACCAGAATATTTTCATGATGCCGCAGGAGCTGGCGCAGCAGGCAGAGGCGCTTGGCATGCGCCTGTGCCTGGACTTGTCGCACCTGCAAATGACTTGCTTCCATTTCGGCCTGGATTTCCAGCAGGCACTGGCCCTGCTTCTGCCGCATTCGGCGCACCTGCATGTGGCCGACGCCAAGGGCAGCAACGGCGAAGGTGTGCTGATGGGTACCGGCGACGTCGACTGGCCCGCGACCTGGAGCCAGCTCAAGGGATATCCGCAGGTCAGCTTCATTCCCGAAGTATGGCAAGGCCACAAGGACCACGGTGCTGGGTTCTGGTCGGCGCTGACTTACCTGCAATCGCTATGAGGATTTGCGCATGACCCTGTTGAGCCTGAGTGAGCGACTGGATGCCTTGTTGAGTGAGCCGCTGGATGCCGTGCGCGAGCGCCAGGCGAACACTCTGGAGCAATTGATCGGTAACTTCGATCAGCCTATCGTCCTGTTCGGTGCGAGCCATCTTGGGCGCAAGGCGCAGGCTGTGTTGACGGCCATGGGCCGGGCGCCCTGTGCGTTCATGGACAACAACCCGGCGTTGTGGGGCAGTTGTATCGACTCGGTACCGGTGTTCAGCCCGGCGCAATTTGTCGAGCAATGGTCGGGCGAGCTGCCAGCAGTGATCTGCACCATCTGGAGCGGGCACATCCATGACGGCATGGCTTCGCGGCTGCAACCGCTGCAGGCACTGGGTTTCCAGCGTATTGCCCTGTTTGGCCACCTGGCATGGCGTTTCCCTCAAAAGTTCCTGCCGCATTACTGCATGGACCTGCCGGAGCACGTCCTGCCGCACGCAGCTGCCATACGCCAGGCCTTTGCCTTGCTGGCAGACGAAGCCTCGCAGCAGTTGTATGTGGACCATATCGAATGGCGCCTGCATCTGAATCATGATCTGCTTCCGGTATCGTCACCGTTGCAGATCTACTTCGACGAGCGCTTTAGTAGCGCGCTTGCCAATGAGGTGGTGTTCGACCTAGGTGCATTCAACGGTGACACCCTGCAGGCCTACCTAGCCAGCGGTCGCGGGTACCATGAATACCATTGCTTCGAGCCGGTAGCGCAAAATTTCGCTGCCCTCCAGGCGTGCCTGCAAGAACAAGGTCGGCCAGGCTTGTTCGCTCATCGGCTGGCCGTCGGCGACAGCAATGGCGAGGTTCAGGTTGAGGCAGCCAACGGCCCCTCCTCGCGCGTTGGTATGGGGGATGAATGGGTCGCGATGACTACCCTCGACGACCTGGCCGCGCAAGGCGCTGCGCCCAGCTTCATCAAGATCGACATCGAAGGCTTCGAGCCGCAGTGTCTGGCCGGTGGCAAGCAGCTGATCAGCGAGCTCCAGCCAGTGATCGCGGTCAGCGTTTATCACGAGCAAGGTCACTTGTGGCGCATTCTGCTGCAGTTGCATGAATACCATCGCGGCTACCGCTACAGCCTCTGCGGTCACGTCAGCGACGGTTGGGATCTGGTGCTGTATGCCGTCCCGGCTGATCGCGTTCCTTCCACTTTGCGTAGCGAGTAACGATCCCATGCGTGTCGCCGATTACATCTTCCAATTCATCGCCAACCAGGGCGTCGAGCATGTGTTCTTCCTGCCTGGTGGCGGTGCCATGCACCTGAACAATGCGCTGCACCGCCAGCCCCGCCTGACTGCTGTGAGCATGCTGCACGAGCAAGGCGCTGCGATCGCAGCCGAGGGTTATGCGCGCACGTCCGGCAAGTTCGGTGCTTGCCTGGTGACCTCCGGCCCGGGCGCCACCAATGCACTAACTGGTCTGGCCGGGGCCTGGTTCGAATCAACGCCCGTAATGTACGTCTCCGGCCAGGTCAAACGCGCTGATCTCAAAGGTGATAGCGGGCTGCGTCAACTCGGTACCCAGGAGTTGGATATCGTCAGTGTGGCCGGGCCGTTGAGCAAGTACGCGGTGTGCCTGCTGGATCCGCACCAGGTTCGCTATGAGCTGGAAAAAGCCCGTCATCTGATGCTCAGTGGTCGCAAGGGGCCAGTCTGGCTTGATGTGCCACTGGACGTCCAGGCGACCGAAATCGATCCCGAGCAGTTGCAGGGCTTTGACGCTCCTGCCACGGATCTGCCGCTGGCGCCCGAGGCCCAAGCTTTGCAAGGCCTTGCCGAGCGTCTGCGTGCCGCGCAGCGTCCGGTGTTGCTGGTGGGCAATGGTGTGCACGCTGCGGGGGGCGAGGTCGCCATGCGCGCGCTGATCGAAGGGCTGGGCATTCCCACCCTGACGACCTGGATCGGCGCTGACCTGCTCGAATACGCGCATCCGTTGTATGTCGGACGCTGTGGCACGGTGGCGCAGCGAGGTGCCAACTTCAGCGTGCAGAACGCCGATCTGGTGCTGGCGGTTGGCTGCCGCATGGATTTTTCAATCACTGGCTTCAACCGCAAGCACTTTGCCCGAGAGGCGCAGATTGTGGTTGTCGACATTGATCCTGCAGAGATCGCCAAGCTCGGCGACATGCCTGATCAGCGCTTCGTCTGCGATGCGCAGGTATTTCTGGAGCATTTGCTGACGGCCAGCGGCCCTGGGGTGCTTGACTGCCAGGGCTGGCGTGATCGCTGTGCCGCCTGGAAAGAAGCCTACCCGGTAGTGCTGCCGGAGTACCGTAAGCCCAGTGAGTACGTGAACACCTACGTGTTCAGCGAGGTCCTGTCCGAGGCACTGGCCGAGGGCGATCAGATCATTCCCGGTAGCTCTGGCGCTGCGCTGGATACGTTCTGGTTGTCTGTACGGCTCAAGCGTGGCCAGCGCGCGGTTGCGACCGGCGGCCTTGGTTCGATGGGCTACGGTTTGCCGGCATCGATCGGCGGCTGCCTGGGCAGTGGCGGGCGACGCACGGTGTCGGTCGATGGTGACGGTGGCTTCGTGATGAATATTCAGGAGCTGGAGGTGGTGCGCCGGCTTCGCCTGCCGATCAAGTATTTCGTCCTCAACAACAATGGCTACGCCTCCATTCGCGCTTCCCAAGGTGGTTACTTCAAGCAGACCATCGGCTGCGATCCCGACTCAGGCCTGACCCTGCCGGACATCTCTGCCCTCGGCGCCGCATTCGGTTTACCGGTACGACGTATTGACGGCAACTGTAATCTGCGCCAGGCGATCGACGAGGCACTGGCGTTGGAAGGTCCGGTGTTGTGTGAGGTGATGGTGGAGTCGGATCAGGCCATCGGCCCCCGTATCACCTCCAGAATCGGTGAAAACGGGGTGATGATGTCCAGCCCGCTGGAAGATCTGTTCCCGTTCCTTGATCGCGCCGAACTGCAGGCGAACATGCTCATTGCCCTGGCGGACGATTGATGATGACTGACTACCTGAGCCAGTACGCCGATGCCGGCCTGTACACCATGCAAGGGCGCCTGGTCAGCCCGCAACAGGGCCGTTTCCAGTCCTTCCCGCGGGAGGGCTGGCAGCTCGAGATCGAGCGGGCTGCCGAGATTGGCCTGCGCGGCATCGAGTGGATTTACGATGTGTTCGGTGAGGGCGTCAACCCACTCGAAACCGAGGCTGGGCGCGATGAGTTGCGTGCGCTGTTGGCCCAGCATGGCGTGAGTGTTGTATCGATCTGTGCCGACTATTTCATGGACCGGCCGCTGCTGCGCTGCACGGCGCAGGAGCACGCGGAGCTGTTGCAGCGGCTGCAATGGCTGTTGAGCATCTGTCAAGAACTAGGCGTTACGCGGGTGGTACTGCCGTTTGTCGATGCGTCGCAGATTCGCGATGCAGCCGAAACCGAACAAGTGGTTGCCAGTCTGCGCCAGGTGCTGCCGCAGGCCGAGCGCCATGGTATCGAACTGCATCTGGAAACCGACCTGGATCCAAGCGCTTTCCGGGCTCTGCTGGAGCGCCTCGAGCACCCGCTGATCAAAGTCAATTATGACGCCGGCAACAGCGCTTCGCTGGGGTACCGCCCAGAGGAAGAGTTCGCCGCCTATGGTGCGCGTATCGGCAGTTTCCATATCAAGGATCGGCGTCTTGCCGCGACCACTGTGCCGCTTGGCCAAGGTGACGCCGACTTTGCCAGCCTGCGCGAGCAACTGCTGAAATTCGACTACCGTGGCGATTTTGTGCTCCAGGTTGCCCGTGGCGAAGCCGCTGATGAGCCACGCTGGTTGGCAGAAATGGCTGAGCTGGCCAGCAATTGGCTGCGTGGCACAGCCCTTAACGAGAGAAAACCATCGTGAAAATACTGTTTTGCGGCCTCGGCGGCATTGGTCAGCGCCACTTGCGTAACTTGCGCCAGCTGTTGGGTGATGAGCTGCAGGTGCATGCCTATCGAGTGCGTGGTCAACGGATCAAGTTGCGCGACAACCTCACCATCGATGAGGGCGCTGACCTTGAGCGGGATTATCAGGTGCAGGTGCACCACGATCTCGACGCTGCACTTGCCGAGCGTCCTCAGGCCGTGTTCATCTGCAACCCCAATTCGCTGCACGTGCCGGTAGCGCTCAAATGCGTTCGTGCCGGTGTACCGGTGTTCATGGAGAAGCCGCTGGCCAGTGATCTGGAGGGGGTCGATCAGTTGCTGGCAGAAGTGGCGCAGCGTCAGTTGCCCTTTCATGTCGGCTACAACTTCCGCTTCCATCCTGGCCTGCAGCGGCTCAAGGCATTGCTCGAAGCAGACTTTTTCGGCCGCCTGTTGAGTGTGCGCTCTGAAATTGGCGAGTACCTGCCTAATTGGCATCGCTACGAGGACTATCGGCAAATGTATGCAGCCCGTGCCGACCAGGGCGGTGGCGTAATTCTGTCGCAGATCCACGAGATGGACCTGATCTACTGGTTCTTCGGCTTGCCCCGCAGCATCGTTACTCATGGCGGGCATCTCAGCGGTCTGGAAATCGACGTCGAAGATACCGCCTCGTCCCTGATGCGCTGTGACAGCGCCCATGGCAGCTTCCCGATCCTGTTGCATCAGGATTACCTGCAGCGTCCGCCGGTGCGCAGCTTCAAGATCGTCGGCGACGCTGGTTATGCTCACCTCGACCTAATGACCAATCGCCTGCAGATACACGACACCGAAGGCAACCTGTGCGAGCAGGATGAGTTCATCGGCTTCGTGCGCAATGACATGTTCCTGGCCCAGACCCGACACTTCCTGGAATGCGTGGCCAGCGGCGCGACACCGGTGGTCAGCCTGCACGACGGGCTGCAGAGCTTGCGTCTGGCGCTGGCTGCACGGCGGTCGTTGCATGAGGGCAGGGAAGTGGCACTGAGCGAGGTGAGCGTGAATGGCTGATATGCACGCGCTTTTTCGCCTGGATGGCCGGGTAGCGGTCATCACCGGCGGCGGCGGGCTGCTCGGTTATCAGCACGCCGCTACCATTGCCGGCCTCGGCGGTTTGCCGGTGCTGCTCGATATCGATGCACAGGCGCTGGCTGCCAATGCGGCCCGGCTGCAGGAGCAGACCGGCTGTCAGGCGCTGACCTTGGTAGCCGACATCACCCGCCTGGATGCCCTGCAGGAGATTGCCGAACAACTGCAGGCCAGTCAGGGCCGGATCGATATCCTGATCAACAATGCAGCGCGCAATCCCAAGGTGGAGAGCGCCGGAGACAAGGATTTTTCGCGGCTTGAGCACTTCCCCTGGGAGCAGTGGCAGCAGGACCTGGATGTCGGCCTGGGCGGCGCTTTCAACTGCGCCAAGGTGTTTGGCAGCCAGATGGCACGGCAGGGTGGCGGGGTTATCATCAACATCGCTTCTGACCTTGGCGTCATCGCTCCGGACCAGCGGCTATACCGGGTCGAGGGCCGCGAGGCTGATCAGCAGCCGGTCAAGCCGGTGACCTACTCAGTGGTCAAACATGGCTTGATCGGGCTGACCAAGTACCTTGCCACCTATTGGTGCGAGCAGGGCGTACGCTGCAATGTGCTGTCACCTGGCGGGGTGTACGCCGGCCAGAACGATGTCTTTGTCAGCAAACTCAGCCAGCTGATTCCGCTTGGGCGCATGGCCAAGGCCGATGAGTACCAGGGCGCTATCGCATTTCTCTGCTCCGACGCCTCGTCCTACATGAACGGGGCCAATCTGGTGGTTGACGGGGGGCGCAGCACATGGTGATGCGAGAACTGATTGCTCAGCACTGCATCTGCTGCGGCAGCGATCACCTGGCAAAGTCTGCTGCGGTGCTGATGCCCTTCGTGGCACTGCGGGTGTTTGGTCACGAGCCGGTGCAGATCACTGCCGAATGGGGCCTGCGCGACTTGCGTGAGGGCACCGCATACACCTTGTGTAACTCACTGCAGTGTCAGGAGTGTGGGGCGCTGTTTCTTGACTATCGTTTCACCGATGGGCAGCTCGCCGCGCTTTACCACAACTACCGCGATGTCCATTACAACGCTCAGCGCATCCGCTTCGAGCCGGGCTACGTCAATGTCGTTGAACACTATCATCAGCGGGCGGCCTACATAGCCGAGGTTGAAGCTTGGCTTGCTCCACGCTTGCCACAGGCGCCAGCAGTGCTTGACTGGGGCGGTGATACGGGCATTAACAGTGTGTTCCGCGACAGCAACAGCCTGCTGCATATCCACGATATTTCAGGAGTCGAGCTGGTGGCTGGCGCCGAGCGTGTCGACCTGAGCCAGATTGGCCAGCAGCACTACGATCTGGTGACCTGCTCACAGGTGCTTGAACATGTGTCGTTCCCTGCCGAACTGGTTGAGCGCATGTTGCCAGCACTCGGGCCGCAGACGCTGCTCTATTTAGAGGTGCCGCACGAGGCGCTGGTGCGTGAGCATCCAGACAGCCTGGCGCTGGCACCGCTCAAGAGGCACTGGCACGAGCACGTCAACTTCTTTTGCGAGGTATCGATGCGCCGCATGCTCGAGCGTCTGGGGCTGGAGATAGTGGATGTCCTGCGGTTACCGGTGGACGTCGGCTGGACTCGCGGCGAGGTGCTTGGTGTGCTGGTGAGGTTGGCCTGAAATGAAGTCACAGTCTCAGACGCGTCATCCGGTGATCTGCGAGGACCTCGAGCTGATCTTGGCCCGCCCTGAAAATTGGCAACAGTTTTCCGGCAGCGCTGTTCTGATCGCAGGTGCCACCAGCTTTCTGGCCGCTTATCTGGTCGAGTTCTTTGCGCTGCTGAGTGAGCGTTGGCCAGACCGGCCAGTGGTGATTCATGCACTGGCTCGTAGCCCAGAGAAATTGCGCCAGCGCTTTGCCCATCTGCATGGGCAAAGCTGGTTCCGTCCAGTAATCCAGGACGTCTGCAGCCCGCTGCCGGAACTGGAGCAGGTCGACTACATCGTCCATGCCGCTGGCGCGGGCAGCCCCAAGCAGTACTTGAGCGATCCGATTGGCACCGTGCGCTCCAATGTGCTCGGCACGCTCAATCTGCTGGAGTTGGCCAAGGTGCATCAGGCGCGGCTGTTGTTCATGAGCAGTGGTGCAGTGTATGGCCATGCGCAGAGCGATGCGCCGATCACCGAGCAAGATTACGGTGGGCTCGATCCGCTTGATGTCAGTGCATGCTATGGGGAGGGCAAGCGCGTTGCCGAGACGCTGTGTGCCGACTATCACCGTCAGTACGGTGTCGCCACGGTGATGGCGCGTATCTCGCATACCTACGGGCCGGGTATTGCACTGGACGATGGCCGTTCATTCGCTGACTTCGTTCGTGATGCTTTGGCTGGGCGCGACATCGTCCTCAACAGTGATGGCCTGGGCAGCCGGCCATTTTGTTACGTAGGTGATGCGACTGCAGCATTTTTGCTGCTGCTGTTGCGAGGTGAGGGCGGCAATGCCTACAACGTTGGCCTTGATCAGGAAACCACCATTCTTGATCTGGCCAGGTTGATTGCTGGCCTCTCGGCCACGCCCGGCCTCAAGGTCATCCATCCGCCGCCCAATCCGCAACGCCAGGCGCTGTTCCGTTCCAGCGGTCACTTTGACCTGAGCAAGATCAATGATCTTGGCTGGCGCCCAAGCGTCCTTCCCCAGGCTGGATTCGCGCGCACGTTGCGATACTTCACCCAGCGCTGACCACCGACGCACGCCGTGGTGATTGCCCATGGCAATCACCCCACCGATAGAGGTTTGCCCATGCTCGCACCAACGGCCATGAAATACGGCCTGATCACCAACGTCATGACCTTCGGCCACCTGACTGCGGCCAGCCGCAGCAATCTTGGCGATGATATCCAGACCCATGCCGTCGAGCATCTGTACGCCAGCATGGGCATCGCACCGGAACAGATCGTGCGCCTGAACCGCTATGAATTTCATGAGTACGACGGTCGCTACGGCTACATTCTGATGCCGATGTGCGGCTATTTCACCTTGGGTAATGCGCAGAGCCCGTTGCCCCTGTCGCCCTATATCATTCCGGTGTATTTCAGCTTTGGCTTGTCCAGCGATGTCGACGATCCGGTCGATCTGGCTCACTTTCGTGCCCACGAGCCCATTGGCACGCGCGACGAAAGAGTCATGCGCATGTTCCGTGAGCGCGGCATCAGCGCCTTCACCTCCGGCTGCCTGACGATTACTTTCCCGCTGCGCGAGCGGACGCCTGTCGATGGCAAGGTATTTCTGGTAGACGTGCCGGATGAGCTGCTCGACTACCTGCCCAGCGAATTGGCGGGCAAAGCGGAGCGCATTACTCACATGCACCCGTTCGAGCGGATCCCTTCCGATCAGGCCGAGGCCGAACGGCTCGACGCGCTTGCACGGCATCTGTGCCAGCGTTACGCCGAGGAAGGCGCTCTGGTGGTAACCAGCCGTCTGCACTGTGCCGCACCCTGCATCGCCATGGGCATTCCGACTATCATCGTCGCACACAACATCAGTGATCGTTTCGCCTGGCTGGACCGTTACGTAAAGATTCACACGGTCGAGACCTTTGCTGAAATCGACTGGAATCCGACTCCACCGGATATCGAAGTTGCAAAACAGATGATTCGCAGCGCCGCAGCTCGCCAGATCGAAGCCGCCCATGCCCGCTGGGCGCCTTTGGCCGAGATCAGTTGCTTTTATGAAAGCCGAGAGCGCAGCCAGTACAACCACTTGATGGCACAAGCTCTGCAACGCGTGCTGCCCGGTCCGACGACGCCATTGCGTTTTGCCTTCTGGGGAGCCAATACCCACGGTGTGCGGTTGAGTCGAGCCTTGCGCGAGGAGCGCCCTGGCAGCGAGCTTGTGGTGGTAGTCGATGAGTACCTCGATGCAGAGCGGTTCTGTGGCGTGGAGGTGGTGCGCTCGGCTGCTCTGGAGGCATTGCGCAAGGAGGGTGTCTATGTGTTCATCGCCACCTACGCCGGGCGCGAGTACGCAGAGCAGCGTTTGCGTGAGAGTGGCGTGGAGCACGGTTGCCTGTTCGACGATCTGCTCACATTCCACGCGTTGTCCTGAGCAACAGCTGAAATCGCACATCGCGGATTTCGCCAACAGTTTCGCTGGCGCCCGGGCAGAAAACGTCCGCGGTGCTTGGCACACGTCACACGTTAGAGGTAGTCGCAATGCATCGTCAGCTTTTTTCCAAGCGTCCGCAGCCCTATTACGTACACGCGCCGGACTATCGGAGAAGTTCGGCTGGAATCCGAGTCATGCATATGCTTTGCGATGCACTCAACCGGTCCGGGCAGGAAGCTTACGTGACGACCAGAGTGGTCAATCCTGAGCTGATGACGCCCCGCCTCACCGATGACGTGTTTGCCCAGCACCACGAGCAGGGTCTGGAACCGATTGTGGTTTATCCGGAAATCACCGACGGCAATCCGCTGCGCGGTAATACCGTGGTGCGCTACTTGCTGAATCAGCCGGGCTTCATCAATGGCAAAGGTGTCTATGAGGAGGACGATCTGCTCTTCTCCTACACCAAGCCGCTATTGCAGCCGGGTATGGACGATGATCGCGTGCTGTATCTGCCTGGCCCTGACCTGAGAGTCTTCTGTCCGCCCAGTGATCCTGCCAAGCGTGTGCCGGGCAAGGTGTGTTACTACCAGGGCCGAGCCGGTCAAGCGGCGGTCGACCCAGCGCTGTTGCCCGCAGATGCGATCGAGATTACGTCGCGCTGGCCGCAAACCTGGGAAGAACTCGCCGATCTGTTCCAGCAATGCGAGTACTTTTACTGCACCGAGGCCTCGGCACTGGCAGGTGAGGCGGCATTGTGTGGCTGTCTGGGCGTGGTCATGCCCAACCGCTGGGCTCCGTTGAAGCTGGAAAGCACGGCCTATGGTGTGGCCTGGGGGACTGATCCGGTCGAAATCGAGCGGGCGCGCTCGACCAATCATTTGTTGCGTGAGCGTCTGCTCAAGGCACAGGTTGACTTCTGGCCCGCCCTGGATCATTTCATCGATGTTACTCAGCAAGCAGCGCGTGAGCGCGCCGGCCAGCACGGTCGTCAGCAGCTGCGCGCCTGGATGGCCGAACGGGTACCCAGCGATGCGCAGCAGCGGTTTATCGCGGAGCATTTTTCGGCCAATCGGCAACCCACCATCGGGGTACTGATCGTTGACCGCCAAGGCGACAGCCAGCGCTTGATGCAGACCATCAAAAGTGTGGGTGTTGCACCCAATCGCTATGGCGCCGTGCGTATTGTGGCGTTGACCAATACCCAGAGCCAGCCGTCCTCTGCGGATGCCAAGCTGCATTTTAAAAGCCTTGATGTCGAGCAACCACTTCTTAGTATCGATCAGGCATTACGTGAACTTGCGGTCGACTGGTTCATGCTGGTTGATGCCGGTAGCTCGTTTAGTGCCAGCGGCCTGCTTAGCGCTGCTCTGGAGACGTTGCAGGACCCAGCCTGCAGAGCGGTTTTCGGTGATGAGTGCGTGCGCGAGCCGGGCGGCGATATGAGTTTGGTGTTGCGCCCGGAGCTGAATTTCGACCTGCTGCTGAGTCTTCCAGGCAACATGGCACGCCACTGGATGTTCCACCGCCAGACCTGGCTGAGCCTGGGCGGTTTCCGCGCAGACTCAGGTCAGGCCTACGAGCTGGACTACATTCTGCAACTGATCGAATCTGCCGGATTCGAGGGGCTAAAGCACGTCAACGAGCCGATCTTGACCTGCGACGCTCGGCCGCTAGGCGACCGCCCCGATGAACGTCAGGTGATCGAGCGACACCTGCACGCGCGGGGCTATGAGCGTGCACGAGTCGAGTGCCGGTTGCCTGGCTATTTTGATGTTGACTACGCAGCGCCGCCCTCTGCCCAGGTGAGTATTGTGGTTCTCCTTGAAGGCCATCGTCTGGATCGGGTTCAGCGTTGTCTTGAGTCCATTCTTGAAAAAACCAGCTATCCCTTCTTCGAAGTGCTGCTGCTTGCCCAGGAAAGCGCTGATGGGCAAGTGCTGGCTTGGCTGAGCGGTATGGAACAACTTGGCGCGGACGCCATTCGGGTACTGCGTTTTGACAGTGCATTGACCCCGACCCAGGTACGTAATCTTGCGGCCGAGTATGCCCGGGGCGATTTTTTGCTGTGGCTTGAAGAGGGCGCAGCAGTTCTCGAACCGCAGTGGCTGCAGCGGATGCTCAACCATGCATCGCGGCAGGAAGTCGGTGTAGTCGGGGCCAAGTTGGTCGCGCCGGATCGCACCATCAGTCACGCCGGCCTGATTCTCGGCCTGAATGGCACCCTGGGGACGGCATTCGCCGGCCAGCCACTGGAGGCGCCTGGCTACCTGCATCGTCTGCAGGTCGAGCAGAACTATCCGGCCTTGAGTGGCAAGTGCCTGCTGATCCGCAAGAACCTGTTCATGCAGGCGGGTGGCTTTGATGAAACGCCGCTGTTGCAGCGCTGGGCAGATGTTGACCTAGGGCTGCGGCTGCATCGTGCCGGTTACCTCAATGTGTGGACGCCGCGAGCGCAACTGCTGATCAGCGAAGACGCGCAGCCAGATGCCAGCGCCGATGAGCAGCAGGCGCTGTACGATCGGTGGTTGCCTTTGCTGGCTCGTGACCCTAGTTATCACCGTAACCTGTCGCTCAGTGGCAAAGGCTTCGACCTTGAGTCCGATCACGACCTGACCTGGCGCCCGCTGAGCTGGCGGCCGGTGCCCGTAGTGCTCGCGTATCCAGGTGAGTCGTTCATGCCAGCCGATTACCGCCTGGGACAACCGCTCAACGCGCTGCGCCGGGCTGGCCTGATTGATGGGATGGCTTCTTCGAAATTGCTGGGGCCTGTGGACCTGGAACGCTATGACCCTGATGTGATCGTCATGCAGGGCCAGATAAGCCATGAACACTTGCACGCTATGCAGGCAATCAAGGACTACTCGCGAGCATTCAAGGTTTTCGAGCTGGACGCCTATCTGCCCGGCCTGCCTGCTGGCAGCGAGTTCCAGCAACGCTTGCCCGACGACAGCCTGCTTGCCCTGCGCACCGCGTTCAGCCTTGTAGACCGTGTGCTGGTGCCCTGCGCTGCGTTGGCCGAAGCCATCGCTGACCTGCACGGCGACGTGCGTGTGATCGAGACCCGGCTGCCACTGGACAGTTGGAACGATCTGAGCGCTCAACGTCGCCGAGGGGGGCGCCCGCGTGTCGGCTGGGCAACCGCCTCACTGCATACAGGTGACCAGGGTTTGATTGGCGAAGTGGTCAAGGCGTTGGCCACAGAGGTGCATTGGGTCGTATTGGGGAGCTGTCCAGCCCAGCTTCGGCCTTACGTCAGCGAGGTTCACGAGGCCGTCGATGTTGCCCGCTACCCGCAGGCACTCGCCGCGCTGGACCTGGATCTGGCGTTGGCGCCGTTGGAGCAGAACCTGTTCAACCAGTACCTGAACAATGTGAGCATCTTGCAGTACGGTGCGTGTGGCTTCCCGGTAGTTTGCAGCGATATGCCGCCATATCAGGGTGACCTGGCCGTAACCCGTGTGAGCCACCGCAGCGAGGATTGGCTGGCAGCCATACGCATGCACATCACCGACCTGGATAACAGTGCACGCATGGGCGACCGCTTGCAGGCGCAAGTTCGCGCTGCGTGGATGCTCGATGGAGACAACCTCGATGCCTGGCGCCGGGCCTGGCTGCCCGATTGACCGATTGCAGGTCGGCGGGCGACTGCGCCATTTGGGCATAGTACCCGCCGCATGCAACAACGGATCATTCGACAAAATCGCGTGACCTGAGAGTCACGGCAAGCATCTTCACTGTTATCATTGCCACAACCGGAAGCGGCTGCGCGATCGACCAACCCTGTCAGGCGACATATGTCTTGCCTGAACGGTATGCGTTAGGCGCAGCGGGCATTTTGCTGTTACTGAATTGGGAAGCCATATGATTGGCATAAAAAGCATCGCCAGCTACGTGCCTGTTGAAGGGGTGGACAACTACGCCCAGGGCGCGAAATTCGGCAAAGATCAGGACTTCATCTTCGGCAAGATAGGCTCGACCTTCTTGCCGCGCAAGGATGCTGGGCAGGAGACCTCCGACCTGTGTGTCGAAGCGGTCAGAGCCTTGTTTGCCAACAATCCGGCGTTGGCGCCGGAGTCGATCGATGTGCTCATTGTGGTCACGCAAAACGGTGATGCCGAAGGTCTGCCGCACACTGCGGCAATCGTTCAGCATAAGCTCGGCCTGCCCACCCATATCGCAGCCTTCGATATTTCTCTGGGGTGTTCAGGCTATGTCTACGGCCTTTATGCCATCCAAGGCTTCATGCAGGCGGCGGGGCTGAAGAACGGCCTTTTGATCACTGCAGATCCGTATTCAAAGATCGTCGATCCGCAGGACCGCAATACCACCATGCTGTTCGGGGACGCCGCGACAGCGACGTGGATGGGCGAGAGTCCGGCATGGCAACTGGGCAAGTCGTTGTTCGGCAGCGATGGCGGCGGTGCAGAACACCTGCGCACGACCGACGGCAAGTTCTTCATGAACGGCCGCCAGGTCTACAATTTTGCGCTGGTCAAAATTCCGGCTCATCTTCAGCAGTTGCTTGATGCAAGCCAACTGCGAGCCAGCGACATTGATATGTACTGCCTGCACCAGGGCAGCGCGGCGATCGTCGACGCGGTGTCGCTGCGTTTCAATGAAGGGGAGCAAAAGCAAAAGTTCGTCAAAGACATGATCGAGACTGGCAACACCGTATCCTCGAGCATCCCACTGCTGCTGGAGAAGCATGTGCTCGGCTCCCAGCTCAAGCGCGTTGCTTTAAGCGGCTTCGGCGTCGGCCTGTCGTGGGGCTCGGCGATCATCGAGCGCTGCGATTAGGCGCCTACCGCCTGCCAGTGAGAAAACGCCGCCGCCCTCAGGCGGCGTTTTTGTGTCCGCCCATTGAGCGCCGGCTACAAACAGGCTGCAGATGATGGGAATGTGATGAATTGGCCGTCTGGATTATGGCGTCAAGTCCTTGAATTCTCTGGGCTGGCAGGATGCCAGTAATTTATTTTGAAATTCCGCTAAAGCAACCCGCCCTGACGACGATAACTATTACGAAGGTTCTCTGTGCCACACCCGGCGAATTGCCAAGGCCGGAAGCCGTAGTACCCAATCCAACGAGGAATTCGTCATGGCTTTGACTGTTAACACCAACACTACCTCTCTGGGCGTTCAGAAGAACCTGAACCGTGCTTCCGATGCACTGAGCACCTCGATGAGCCGTCTGTCCTCCGGCCTGAAAATCAACAGCGCCAAAGACGACGCTGCCGGCCTGCAGATCGCTACCCGCATGACTTCGCAGATCCGTGGTCAGACCATGGCTATCAAAAACGCCAACGACGGTGTTTCGATCGCTCAGACCGCTGAAGGCGCGATGCAAGAGCAGACCAACATTCTGCAGCGTATGCGTGAACTGGCCGTTCAGTCGCGAAACGACTCGAACAGCGCTACCGACCGTGACGCACTGGATAAAGAATTCCAGTCCATGCTGCTGGAAATCGACCGTATTGCTGACAGCACCCAGCTGAACGGCAAGAACCTGCTTGACGGTACAGCTGGCGTCATGACCTTCCAGGTCGGCTCCAACTCCGGTACTGCCAACCAGATCACCATCAGCCTGAGCGGGGCGATGAAAACCACTGGTACCGGCGCTATGCTGACCGGTCTGGCCAGCAAGACCATCACTGGTGCAGATAGCAGCACCGCTGAAAGCAACTTCAGCGCTGCCATCGCTGCGATCGATGACGCTCTGAATGCAATCAACAGCACCCGTGCTGACCTGGGTGCTTCGCAAAACCGTCTGACCAGCACCATCAACAACCTGAACAACATCAACGAAAACGCCGAAGCTGCTCGCGGCCGTGTTCAGGACACCGACTTCGCTGCTGAAACTGCCCAGCTGACCAAGCAGCAGACCCTGCAGCAAGCTTCGACTTCGGTTCTGGCCCAGGCCAACCAGCTGCCGTCGGCAGTTCTGAAACTGCTGGGCTAATCTGCCAGTTGGTTCTCGGCGGGGAAGTGCGTTGAAGCGCTTCCCCGCTTTTTCGTTGCGAGGTGGTAGACATGGACATGAGCGTCAAGCTGAATCTATCCTACCCGGCCGCACGTCCGACCGAGCAGGTCGCCGAAAAGCCGGTTAGTGATGTAGCGGTACCCCGTACTGAAGATGGCAAGCGTCTCAGTGACGGTGAACAACCTTCAGCGGTGATTGATGCTGAACAAGTACGAAGTGCTGTTGCCGAGATCGAAAAATTTCTAAGCAACGGAAGACGCAACCTGGAGTTCTCTACAGACGAAGAGTCTGGCAAGGTCGTCGTCAAAGTCATCGCCAGTGAAACCGGTGAGCTGATTCGACAACTGCCCTCGGAAGAGGCACTGCGGATCGCCAACAGTCTGAGCGATGCCAATAGTCTTCTGTTCGACGCCAAGGCCTGATCGGCGCCGAACGTTATAATAAGTGAACGCCGTGCCGCAGAAGTGGCTGGTGGCGCACTGATGAGAGGGAATACAGCATGGCAAGCCCGATTGCATCCGGTGTTGGTCTTGGGTCCGGTCTCAATATCACCGATATCGTCAAGGTTCTGGTTCAGTCCGATACTGCTGCCAAGCAGGCACAGATCACTCGGCAGACCAATAACACCAAGGCGTATATTTCCGGGGTTGGTGCGCTTCGAAGTGCACTGACGGCCTTCACTACTGCCATGGGTAAGCTCAACGACAAGACCACGCCGTCGTTCAATGCCTTCGCAGCCACGTCGGCAAGCGACAGTATTGTCAAGGCCACCGCTGGCAATACTGCGGTTGCAGGCGCATACAACATCGAAGTGAAGAATCTTGCCACCGGCTCGAAAGTCGCCAGTGCGGCTTACACCGAGGGGGCGAACAAATCCATTACCCCGGGTGAGATGGTAATCACGCAGGGCAGCAAGACCTACAAGATTACTGTCGGTGACGACGCTACTCTGCAGACCGTGCGCGATCAGATCAACAAAGAGCTGGGCGCCAGCGGCCTTTCTGCCAACATCGTCACTGGCAAGGACGGCGCCCGACTGGTTCTGGGCTCCAGTACCACGGGCGAGGATACGGATCTCAAGGTCGAAGGTATCCCGGAGCTTGAGATCGATGGCACGAAGTCTATGGCAACTGAAGGTGCCGGCTACATTGAGGGCTTGGCCAAGGACGCGGTGCTCACCATTGACGGTCTGGAGGTCAAGAGTGCCTCCAACACCGTCAGTGATGCGATCAGCGGCCTGTCCCTGCAGCTGACCGGCAAGAGCGCTGTGGGTGTGCCTACCACCGTTACTGTGGCTGCCAACAATGATGGCCTGAAAACCTCGGTGCAAAGCTTTGTCGACGCATACAACACGCTGCAAAAGGCGATCGGTGCGCTGACCAGTACCAGTACTGATGCTGATGGCAATCTGATTCTTGGCTCGCTGACCAACGACCCTACTACCCGTTCGCTGTTGTCCGACGTGCGCGGTGTGCTGGCCGAAGTGGGCGCCGGCGATCGGTTGACCAGCTTGAGCCAGCTGGGGATCAATACCCAGAAAGACGGCACGCTCGAGTTCAACAGCACCAAGTTCGATGTTGCAATGAGGGACAAGAAACTGGGCGGCGAAGTGCAGGCACTATTTACCGGGACCGGTGGCATCTTCGAGCGTATGAACAAGGCCATTGACCCGTACAACGCGACCAATGGTAGCTTGGCCACACGCAAGTCCAGCCTGGATAAAACTGCAAAGCACCTGACCGATCAGCAGGCTGCACTGGATCGTCGCACCGAGTCGCTGACCGAATCGCTGACCAAGAAATACGTAGCGCTTGATACTGCCTTGGGCAAAATGAAAGCCCAGGCCGAGCAGATCACCTCGATCTTCGATGCCATCAACGCCCAGGCGAAGAAATCCTGACCTGCCAGCGCTGAGCACAAAAGCCCGGTTGCGTCTAAACGACGCACCGGGCTTTTTATTTAGCCGCTAAAGTTTTTTGACGCAGCGGCGATATACAGGGTATATGCAACCTTTTTGCTGGGACGAGGCAGATCCATGAACCCGATGTTGGCCCTTCGGCAGTACCAGAAAGTGAACGGCGCGGCGCAGACCTCAGAGGCCAGCCCGCATCGCCTGGTGCAGATGCTCATGCAGGGTGGTCTTGACCGCCTGGCTCAGGCCAAGGGCGCGATTGCGCGCAATGACATTGCCCAGAAGGGCATCCTGCTGGGCAAAGCCATAGACATCATCGGCGGCCTGCGTGAGGGTCTTGATCTGGAAAACCACGGCGACAGCCTTGCCGAGCTGGACAGTCTGTACACCTACATGAGCCGGCGCCTGGTCGAGGCCAACGTTAAGACCGACCCGGCGATCATCGATGAAGTCGCCCGCCTGCTGATCACGGTCAAGGAAGGCTGGGATGCGATCGCCGACCAACAGCCGGAAGGCTGATCCAAGGAGCGTGGCATGAGCATGGTGATCGAGCGTATCGAACAGGCCCGTGAGGCGCTGCTGGCAGCGCTCGCCGGCCGCGACTGGGATGCAGTGAGCGAGCTCGACCTGGAGTGCCGCCTGTGCGTCGATGACGTGTTGTCCGAAGCATCGCACAATGAAAGCCAGGTACGTGCCAGCCTTGAGCAGCTACTCGAGGTCTATCGGCATCTGATTGAAGTTGCAAGTGGGGAACGTCAAACTTTAGTCGACGAGATGACGCAAATCCGTCAGGCGAAAAATGCCGCCAAGGTATACCATCTGTTCAGCTGACACTGATGAGATACAAAAACTGAGCGCCATAAATTTGACTGTGCGTTTTTTTTTGACTTTACTAGTGGCTGTATTCGAATTTCAGACGTCCGAACACTGACCATTCAGTCGGAATGATGTCGAGCACGCCCTCAGGGCGCCGATATGACTAGGGAAGTTGCTATTGCATGTGGCGTGAAACCAAGATTCTCCTGATCGATGACGACAGCGCCCGCCGCCGCGATCTGGCAGTGGTTCTGAACTTTCTCGGCGAAGACAACCTGTCTTGCTCAAGCCAGGACTGGCAGCAAGCGGTAGAGTCGCTGGCCTCCAGTCGTGAGGTGCTGTGCGTACTGATCGGTGCGGTCAATGCGCCTTCCAGTGTGCAAGGGCTGCTTAAGACAGTGGCAAGCTGGGATGAGTTCCTTCCGATGTTGCTGCTTGGCGATGTTTCTGCTGCAGAGTTCCCTGAGGACCTGCGCCGTCGGGTGTTGTCCAACCTGGAAATGCCTGCCAGCTACAGCCAGCTGCTCGACTCCCTGCACCGCGCCCAGGTCTATCGCGAAATGTACGACCATGCCCGCGAGCGTGGCCGTCAGCGCGAACCGAACCTGTTCCGCAGCCTGGTCGGCACCAGTCGCGCCATTCAGCACGTACGGCAGATGATGCAGCAGGTGGCCGACACCGACGCCAGCGTGCTGATCCTCGGCGAGTCGGGCACTGGCAAGGAAGTGGTTGCGCGTAACCTGCACTATCATTCCAAGCGCCGTGAAGCACCGTTCGTGCCGGTCAACTGTGGGGCGATCCCGGCCGAGTTGCTCGAAAGCGAACTGTTTGGTCACGAAAAGGGCGCGTTCACCGGTGCGATCACCAGCCGCGCTGGGCGTTTCGAGCTGGCCAACGGCGGCACGCTGTTCCTCGACGAGATCGGCGACATGCCGCTGCCGATGCAGGTCAAGCTGCTGCGCGTGCTGCAGGAACGTACCTTCGAGCGTGTCGGTAGCAACAAGACCCAGAGCATCGATGTGCGCATCATTGCCGCCACGCACAAGAACCTTGAGGTCATGATCGAAGAGGGCACCTTCCGCGAAGACTTGTACTATCGCCTGAACGTGTTCCCGATCGAGATGGCGCCGCTGCGCGAGCGAGTTGAAGACATCCCGCTGCTGATGAACGAGCTGATCTCGCGCATGGAGCACGAGAAGCGTGGGTCGATTCGGTTCAATTCGGCCTCGATCATGTCGCTGTGCCGGCATGGCTGGCCTGGCAACGTCCGCGAGCTGGCCAACCTGGTCGAGCGCATGGCGATCATGCATCCCTACGGTGTGATCGGGGTGTCCGAGCTGCCGAAGAAATTCCGCTACGTCGACGATGAAGACGAGCAGTTGGTCGACAGCATGCGCAGCGACCTGGAAGAGCGCGTTGCGATCAACGGCCATACGCCGAATTTCTCCAATCACGCGATGCTGCCGCCCGAAGGCCTCGACCTCAAGGACTACCTCGGTAGCCTCGAGCAAGGCTTGATCCAGCAGGCGCTGGACGACGCCAATGGCATTGTTGCGCGGGCCGCCGAGCGCTTGCGGATTCGCCGTACGACGCTAGTGGAGAAAATGCGCAAATACGGCATGAGCCGTCGCGACGGCGAGGAACAGGCAGAGGATTGACGCCTGCCGTTTCCCTTGCATAGGGCTGCAGCGCAGCCCTGATAAGCCCTCCACCCCGTTAACCCTATCTCCGGCACGGCTATTGCTATATCGCAGGCAACACACCGTTTTTATGACGGTCAGCCACGCGAGAGAGCACGATGCCCCACGCCGCCCCGATTTCCCGAGCCGCTGATCCGCAGGGTCGCATCCCGGTCGAGCAGGAAAGCCGACAGGGCCTTGAACACGCATTCGCGTTGTTCAATCAGGTTTCCAGCCAACTGAATCAATCCTACGGCATGCTCGAGGCGCGGGTGCGCGAGCTCAAGGGCGAGCTGGCTGTAGTCAGTGCGCAGCGCATGGCTGAACTGGACGAAAAGGAACGCCTGGCCAATCGCCTGCAGAACCTGCTCGACCTGTTGCCAGGCGGGGTGGTGGTGATCGATGAGCACGGCAGGGTGCGCGAGGCGAATCCTGCAGCCTGCGATTTGCTGGGCGAGCCATTGCTCGGCGAATTGTGGCGCCAGATCATTGCCCGCAGTTTCGCTCCACGCAAGGACGACGGCCATGAAGTGTCCCTGCGCGATGGCCGCCGTGTGTCGATCGCTACTCGTTCGCTGGATGCCGAGCCTGGCCAGTTGGTCCTGTTGACCGACCTGACCGAAACCCGTCGCCTGCAGGATCAACTCGCCCGGCATGAGCGCTTGTCCTCGCTCGGGCGCATGGTTGCCTCGCTTGCGCATCAGATCCGCACGCCGCTGTCGGCGGCCATGCTCTATGCCAGCCACCTGGCGGATCCGCAGCAACAGTTGCCCAGCGAAACCCGTCAGCGCTTTGCCGGCAACCTCAAGGAGCGCCTGCACGAGCTTGAGCACCAGGTGCGCGACATGCTGGTGTTCGCCCGCGGTGAGTTGCCGTTGGCTGATCGGCTCAGTCCGAAGGGTTTGTTCCAGGCGTTGCAACAAGCTGCGCAGGTGCATGTGCAGGGCCATGCAGTGCGTTGGCAGTGCGACACCCACCTGGGTGAGTTGCTGTGCAATCGCGACACCCTGGTCGGGGCACTGCTCAATTTGCTGGAAAACGCCCTGCAGGCAAGCACGCTGCCGGCGCGGGTAAAAATTCATTTGTTCCGCCGTGGGCATGCGCTGCACCTGTGCGTCAGTGATGCTGGCTGCGGCATCGCGCCGGCGCTGCTGGCGCGCCTCGGTGAGCCGTTTCTGACCACCAAGACTACCGGTACCGGGCTCGGTCTGGCCGTGGTTCAGGCGGTGGTGCGCGCACATCAGGGCGAAGTACGCATGCGCTCGCGAGTAGGTCGGGGCACCTGCGTGCAGGTGATCCTGCCGCTGCTGGGCGAGTTGCCTGGGGAGGCGCGCTGATGGGGATCAAGGTGCTGCTGGTCGAGGATGACCGGGTGCTGCGTGAAGCGCTTGGCGATACCCTCGAGATCGGCGGTTTTGCCTACCGGGCGGTGGGCAGTGCCGAAGAGGCGTTGGCCGCTGTGGCCGGTGAAGCGTTCAGTCTGGTGGTGAGTGACGTCAACATGCCGGGCATGGACGGCCATCAGTTGCTGCTGCAATTGCGCAGCAGCCATCCGCAATTGCCGGTGTTGCTGATGACCGCCCATGCTGCGGTTGAGCGTGCAGTCCAGGCCATGCGCCAAGGCGCGGTGGATTACCTGGTCAAGCCGTTCGAGCCGCAGGCGCTGTTAAGTCTGGTGGCGCGTCATGCTGGCGGTCGCGTCGGCGGAGCCGATGAAGACGGCCCGGTGGCATGCGAGCCGGCCAGCCGGCGCTTGCTGGAGCTGGCTGCGCGAGTCGCCCAGAGTGATTCGACGGTGTTGATTTCCGGCGAATCGGGTACCGGCAAGGAGGTCTTGGCGCAGTACATCCATCGCCAGTCCGCGCGAGCGGCGCAGCCGTTTGTGGCGATCAACTGCGCAGCAATCCCGGACAACATGCTCGAGGCAACCTTGTTCGGCCACGAGAAGGGGGCCTTCACCGGCGCCATTGCCGCTCAGCCAGGCAAATTCGAGCAGGCCGATGGCGGTACCTTGCTCCTTGACGAGATTTCCGAAATGCCGCTGGGCTTGCAGGCCAAGCTGCTGCGGGTGTTGCAGGAGCGCGAAGTGGAGCGGGTGGGTGGGCGCAAGCCGATCGCGCTGGATATTCGCGTGCTGGCTACCACCAACCGCGACTTGGGCGCTGAAGTAGCGGCGGGGCGCTTCCGCGAAGACCTGTTCTATCGATTGTCGGTGTTCCCCTTGGCCTGGTGCCCGCTGCGCGAGCGCAGCGGCGATATTCTGCCGCTGGCCGAGCGCCTGCTGGCGCGCCATGTGGCGAAGATGAAGCACGCGCCGGTCCGGTTGTCTGCCGAGGCGCGCCACTGCCTGCAGAACCATCCGTGGCCGGGCAACGTGCGCGAACTCGACAATGCCCTGCAACGGGCGCTGATTCTGCAGCAGGGCGGCTTGATCGAGGCGGCGGATTTTTGTCTGGGTGGGGTCATTGCCTTGTCTGCACCGGCAGCGCTGGTCGCGCCTGCACAGGCAGTCACTAGCGGTTCGCCTGCTGATTCCGGGGTGTTGGGTGACGACCTGCGCCGGCACGAATTCCAGATGATCATCGACACCCTGCGCGCCGAGCGCGGGCGGCGCAAGGAAGCGGCCGATCGACTGGGCATCAGTCCACGTACCCTGCGCTACAAGCTGGCGCAGATGCGCGATGCCGGCCTTGATGTCGAGGCCAGCCTGTTCGGCTGATTCACCTTAATTAACCCGCTTACAGGATGGCTGGCATCGCTCTTGCTAGCACCAGCCTATCCGCTGCATGAGTGTCAAAAAAATGCGGCCGCCGGAGAGAGAAGTTCATGAGCCAAGGTGTTGAATTCAATCGTCTGATGTTGGACATGCGGTCCATGCAGGCCGATGCCATGTCCCTGCCCAAAGTGGCAGCTGCGCCTGAGCTGGCGCCAGGGCAGAGCAGTTTTGCCGACATGCTCGGCCAGGCCATTGGCAAGGTCCATGAAACCCAGCAGGCCTCGAGCCAGCTCGCCAACGCTTTCGAAATTGGCAAGAGCGGCGTGGACCTGACCGACGTGATGGTTGCTTCACAAAAAGCCTCGGTGTCATTCCAGGCGTTGACCCAGGTGCGCAACAAGCTGGTTCAGGCGTACCAGGACATCATGCAGATGCCGGTTTGAGGACTAATTGACTCATGGCCGAAGCAGTCGTCGATAACGCCCCCGCCAAGAGCGGGCCGCCAGTGGCCAAGCCGCCGCTGTTCGGCATGTCGTTCCTGGAAAACATCTCGCGGATGCCCGCCCTGCGTCAGGTTGGCCTGTTGGTCGGGCTGGCTGCCAGTGTGGCTATCGGCTTTGCCGTGGTGCTCTGGTCGCAGCAGCCGGACTACCGGCCGCTGTATGGCAGCCTGGCCGGCATGGACACCAAGCAGGTCATGGAAGTGCTTGGCGCTGCCGACATCCCCTACAACGTTGAGCCCAACTCCGGCGCTCTGCTGGTCAAGGCCGACGACCTCTCCCGTGCGCGCCTGAAACTGGCAGCCGCTGGCGTGGCGCCCAGCGACGGCAACGTCGGCTTCGAGATGCTCGACAAAGAGCAGGGTCTGGGCACCAGCCAGTTCATGGAGGCGACCCGCTACCGGCGCAGCCTGGAAGGCGAGCTGGCGCGCACCGTGTCGAGCCTGAACAACGTCAAGGCCGCCCGCGTCCATCTGGCGATCCCGAAAAGCTCGGTATTCGTGCGCGACGAGCGCAAGCCAAGTGCGTCGGTACTGGTCGAACTGTATCCGGGCCGTGCGCTGGAGCCGGGCCAGGTGATGGCGATCGTCAATCTGGTGGCGACCAGCGTGCCGGAACTGGACAAGACCCAGGTCACCGTGGTCGACCAGAAAGGCAACCTGCTCTCCGATCAACTGCAGGACTCTTCGCTGACCATGGCCGGCAAGCAGTTCGATTACAGCCGACGCATGGAAGGCATGCTCACCCAGCGTGTGCACAACATCCTGCAGCCAGTGCTGGGCAATGACCGCTACAAGGCTGAAGTGTCGGCCGATGTCGACTTCAGTGCAGTCGAGTCGACCTCCGAGCAGTTCAACCCTGATCAGCCAGCCCTGCGCAGCGAACAGTCGGTCGACGAGCAGCGCACCAGCAGCCAGGGGCCGCAAGGCGTGCCGGGTGCTCTGAGCAACCAGCCGCCAGCAGCCGCTGCCGCACCGCAAAACGCCACCGCCGCGGCAACCCCAGCGGGTGCCATTCAGCCTGGCCAGCCATTGCTGGATGCCAATGGCGCGCAGATCATGGACCCGGCCACCGGCCAGCCTATGCTCGCACCGTACCCGGCCGACAAGCGCAAGCAGTCGACCAAGAACTTCGAGCTGGATCGCTCGATCAGCCATACCCGTCAGCAACAGGGCCGCCTCAGCCGCCTGTCGGTGGCAGTGGTAGTGGATGATCAGGCCAAGCTCGATGCTGCGACTGGCGAAACCACCCGTGCACCGTGGGGCGCCGAAGATCTGGCGCGCTTCACCCGCCTGGTCCAGGACGCGGTGGGCTTTGATGCGAGCCGTGGCGACAGCGTGACCGTGATCAACGTACCGTTCGCCGCTGATCGCAGCCCTGAAATCGCCGATATCCCGTTCTACTCGCAGCCCTGGTTCTGGGACATCATGAAGCAGATGATGGGTGTGCTGTTCATTCTGGTGTTGGTGTTCGGCGTATTACGTCCGGTGCTCAACAACATCACCGGCGGTGGCAAGCAGTCTGCTGCCGACGGCGACATGGAGCTGGGTGGGATGATTGGTCTGGATGGCGATCTGGCCAACGACCGTGTCAGCCTGGGTGGCCCGCAAAGCATTCTGTTGCCAAGCCCGAGTGAGGGATATGAGGCGCAGTTGAACGCAATCAAAGGCCTGGTGGCCGAAGACCCGGGCCGCGTCGCCCAGGTCGTGAAAGAGTGGATCAACGCCGATGAGTGATAACCGAGCCGTTACCGCCAAACTGAGCCGCACCGACAAGGCCGCGATCCTGCTGCTGTCGCTGGGCGAAACCGATGCCGCGCAGGTCCTGCGCCATATGGGCCCCAAGGAAGTACAGCGAGTCGGTGTGGCCATGGCGCAGGTGGGCAATATCCATCGCGACCAGGTCCAGCAGGTGATGAGCGAGTTCGTCGAAATCGTCGGCGAGCAGACCAGCCTTGGCGTCGGCTCCGACGGCTACATCCGCAAGATGCTCAACCAAGCCCTTGGCGAGGACAAGGCCAACGGCCTGATCGACCGCATTCTGCTCGGTGGCAACACCAGCGGCCTGGACAGCCTGAAGTGGATGGAGCCACGCGCCGTGGCTGACGTGATCCGCTTCGAGCACCCGCAGATCCAGGCCATCGTGGTGGCCTACCTGGACCCTGACCAGGCCGGTGAGGTGCTGGGTAACTTCGACCACAAGGTGCGCCTGGACATCATCCTGCGCGTATCGTCGTTGAACACGGTACAGCCAGCGGCGCTCAAGGAACTCAACCAGATCCTCGAGAAGCAGTTCTCCGGCAACTCCAATGCCGCGCGGACCACGCTGGGTGGTATCAAGCGGGCTGCCGATATCATGAACTTCCTCGACAGTTCGGTCGAAGGTCAGCTGATGGATTCGATCCGCGAGATCGATGGCGACCTGTCCGAACAGATCGAAGACTTGATGTTCGTCTTCAACAACCTCGCCGACGTCGACGACCGTGGCATTCAGGCACTGTTGCGCGAAGTGGCCTCGGACGTGCTGGTGGTGTCGCTCAAGGGCGCCGACGAGCGGGTCAAGGACAAGATCTTCAAGAACATGTCCAAACGTGCTTCCGAGCTGCTGCGTGACGACCTCGAAGCCAAGGGCCCGGTGCGGGTCAGCGACGTCGAGACCGCGCAGAAGGAAATCCTCACCATCGCGCGGCGTATGGCCGATGCCGGCGAGATCGTGCTGGGCGGCAAGGGCGCCGAAGAAATGATCTAAGCCTTGTTCAGGCTGGCGCTGAAAGGTTCGACCTCAGGCGCCAGCTCTGGCACGCTGGATTTTTCCACCGACGCGCGCGAGAGCAGGGCGTACGTTGGCCGAACATGGTTTTTGAGAGCCCCACAGCATGTCCACCACCGAACACCCCAGCGACCTGATCCGTGCCCGCGACCTTGAAGGCGTCGATGTCTGGGCGCTGCCCAGCTTTGACCCGGCGCCTGCGCCAGCACCGGAGCCTGAGCCTGAAGTCATCGAGCCGGAAATCGAAGAGGTGCCCCTCGACGAGGTCCAGCCGCTGACCCTCGAAGAGCTCGAAGCGATTCGCCAGGAGGCCTACAACGAAGGCTTTGCCACCGGTGAGCGCGAGGGTTTTCACAGCACCCAGCTCAAGGTCCGCCAGGAAGCCGAAGAAGCCCTCGCCGCCAAGCTGGGTGAGCTTGAGCAGTTGCTGGCGCATCTGCTCGAGCCGATTGCCGAGCAGGACACCCAGATCGAGCGCTCGCTGGTGCACCTGGTGGCGCACATGACGCGGCAGGTCATCGGCCGTGAGCTACGCACTGATTCGAGCCAGATCACCCAGGTGCTGCGCAGCGCGCTGAAGCTGCTGCCGATGGGCGCCGACAATATCCGCATCCACCTCAATCCGCAGGACTTCGAACTGGCCAAGGCCCTGCGCGAACGCCACGAAGAGAGTTGGAAAATCCTTGAAGACGAAACGTTGTTGCCCGGCGGGTGCCGTATCGAAACCGCCCACAGCCGCATCGACGCCAGCATGGAAACCCGCATCGAGAAGGCCGTAGCGCAGCTGTTCGACCAGTTGCACGATCAGGCCCTGCATCCGGCGCCTGCCGATATCAGCCTGGACCTGGGCAGCACCGATGCGCCTTGACCGCACCAGCTTCGGCAAGCGCCTGGGCGGCTACGCCGAGGCGATCAGCCTGCCTGAGCAGCCGGTGGTCGAGGGTCGCCTGTTGCGCATGGTCGGCCTGACACTTGAGGCCGAAGGCCTGCGCGGCGCAGTCGGCAGTCGCTGCCTGGTGATCAACGACGACAGCTACCACCCGGTGCAGGTCGAGGCCGAGGTGATGGGCTTTGCCGGGACCAAGGTGTTCCTCATGCCGGTTGGCAGCATTGCCGGGATCGCGCCGGGCGCGCGGGTGGTGCCGCTGGATGACAGCGGGCGCCTGCCGATGGGTATGAGCATGCTTGGCCGGGTGCTCGATGGTGCTGGCCGGGCGCTGGATGGCAAAGGTGGGATGAAGGCCGAAGATTGGGTGCCGATAGACGGGCCGATCATCAACCCGCTGAACCGTGACCCGATCAGCCAACCACTGGATGTCGGCATCCGCAGCATCAACGGTCTGCTTACCGTCGGCCGCGGCCAGCGCCTGGGTCTGTTCGCTGGTACCGGCGTCGGTAAGTCGGTGTTGCTGGGCATGATGACGCGCTTCACCGAAGCCGAAATCATCGTGGTCGGCCTGATCGGCGAGCGGGGGCGGGAGGTCAAGGAGTTCATCGAACATATCCTTGGTGAAGAAGGCCTGAAGCGTTCGGTCGTAGTCGCCTCGCCGGCCGACGATGCGCCGCTGATGCGCCTGCGCGCTGCGATGTACTGCACGCGCATCGCGGAATACTTTCGCGACAAGGGCAAGAATGTCCTGTTGCTGATGGACTCGCTGACCCGGTTTGCCCAGGCCCAGCGCGAAATCGCCCTGGCCATCGGTGAGCCGCCAGCGACCCGCGGTTACCCGCCGTCGGTATTCGCCAAGCTGCCCAAGCTGGTCGAGCGCGCCGGTAACGGCGAGGCCGGCGGGGGCTCGATCACAGCGTTCTATACCGTGCTGTCCGAAGGTGATGACCAGCAAGACCCGATCGCCGATGCGGCGCGGGGTGTGCTCGACGGTCACTTTGTGCTGTCGCGGCGGTTGGCCGAAGAAGGTCATTACCCTGCGATCGACATCGAAGCCTCGATTAGCCGGGTCATGCCGCAGGTAGTAGACGCCGATCACTTGCGCCAAGCGCAGAAATTCAAGCAGTTGTGGTCGCGCCTGTCGCAGAGCCGCGACTTGATCAGCGTGGGCGCTTACGTTGCGGGCGGCGATCCCGAGACCGACCTGGCGATTGCCTTGCAGGCACGCCTGGTCGGCTTCCTGCGTCAGGGCCTGGACGAAAACGTCAGCGGCACGCAGAGCCGTGAGCAGTTGGCCGGCGTGTTTGCCACGCCCACAGGCGGTGGCTAAGCCATGAGCACGCCTAGCCGTGCCGCGCGCCTGGCGCCGGTGGTGAACATTGCCGAAGAGGCTGAGCGCAAGGCGGTCCAGCGCCTTGGTCACTTCCAGCAGCAGGTGGCCCAGGCCCAGGCCAAGCTGGCCGAGCTCGAGCGTTTTCGCGAAGACTACCAGCTGCAGTGGATCAACCGTGGTGGGCAGGGCGTCAACGGCAGCTGGCTGCTCAACTATCAGCGCTTTCTGGCCCAGCTGGAAACGGCCATGACCCAGCAGCGGCAGAGCCTGGCCTGGCACCAGAGCAACCTCAACAATGCCCGTGCCACCTGGCAGCAGGCTTACGCCCGGGTTGAGGGCTTGCGCAAGCTGGTACAGCGCTACATGGATGAGGCGCGCCGGCTCGAAGACAAGCGCGAGCAAAAGCTGCTGGACGAGCTGTCCCAGCGCCTGCCGCGATCCAGCGCTTACTAGGCATTGGTCGAGTTTGTTGGCGCTGTCGCTTGCAACTTGTCGGCGCGTCTTCTAAACCTTCTGAAGCTGCATCCGCCATCATCGAAGGAATCGCTAGCATGGCAGTGGAACCTACGCTTTCCCCCGACGGCAAGAAGCTGACGATTGCGATCAAGGGCCGTTTCGATTTCGCCAAGCATCAGGCGTTTCGCGATGCTTACGAGCGGCAGAACGGCCGGCCCGAGCAGGTCGTGGTCGACCTGAGTGAGGCAACCTACCTGGACAGTTCTGCGCTGGGCATGCTGTTGCTGTTGCGTGACCATGTTGGCGGTGACGACTCCGACGTGCGCGTGGTGCACGCCACAGCCGATGTGCGCAAGATCCTGGCGATCTCCAACTTCGAAAAACTGTTCGACATCAGTTGACCGCGCTCATGCCGGCTGAAGCCACTTTGCAGGTGCTGATTGCCGAGGATGGCGCTGCCGATCGCCTGTTGCTGGCGCAGATCGTACGCCGCCAGGGTCATCAGGTGTTGACCGCCGAGAATGGCGCCGAGGCGGTGGCGCTGTTTCGCCAGCACCGGCCGCAACTGGTGCTGCTCGACGCCTTGATGCCGATCATGGATGGCTTCGAGGCCGCGCGGCAGATCAAGGCGCTGGCCGGCGAGACCTTGGTGCCGATCATCTTTCTCACGTCATTGAGCGAGGAACAGGCGCTGGTGCGCTGCCTTGAAGCCGGTGGCGACGACTTCATCGCCAAACCCTACAGTGCGGTGATTCTGGCGGCGAAGATCGGCGCCATGGAGCGCCTGCACAGGTTGCAGGCCAAGGTCCTCGAGCAGCGCGATGAAATAGCCCTGCACCACCAGCATCTGCTCAACGAGCAGCGCGTGGCCAAGGCGGTATTCGACAAGGTCGCCCATACCGGCTGCCTGCAGGCGCCGAATATCCGCTATTTGCAGTCGCCTTTTGCGCTGTTCAATGGCGACCTGCTGCTGGCGGCCTACACGCCCTCGGGTGACATGCATGTGCTGCTGGGTGACTTTACCGGGCATGGCCTGCCCGCAGCGGTCGGCGCCATGCCGCTGGCAGAGGCGTTTTATGGCATGACCGGCAAGGGCTATGGTCTGGCGCAGACGCTGCGCGAAATGAACGCCAAGCTCAAGCGCATCCTGCCGGTAGACATGTTTTGCTGTGCGTTGCTGCTGAACATCAGCTACCAGCGCGGCACCGTGGAGTTCTGGGGTGGCGGGATGCCCGATGGCTATCATCTGGCGGCCAGCGGCGAAGTGCTGGCGACCTTGCCGTCTACCCAGCTACCGCTGGGTGTGCTGGCCCCGGAACGCTTCGATGAGCGTACCCAGGTGATGCCGCTGGCGCCAGGTGAGCGGCTGTTGCTGCTGTCCGATGGTGTAGTCGAGACCAGCAACGCCGACGGGCAACTGTTTGGGGTCGAGCGCCTGCAGCAGGTGATCGCCCTGAACCGCCCCCCCGCACTGTTGTTCGAGGAACTGCTGCAAGCCTTGCAGGCGTTTGGCGGGCGCGCTCGGGATGATGTCAGCCTGTGTGATATCCGCATGCTCGAGCCAGCAGCGGATTTACCCGCCAACGCCGGCCATGCCGACAGGGGGCGCAGCAGCCCGCTCGATTGGTCGCTAGGCTTCGAGCTGCGCGGCGAGACGTTGCGGTGGGTCAATCCAGTTCCGCAACTGCTGCAGCTGCTGCAGGAAATCCATGGCCTGCGACCGCTTGCCGGACAGTTGCACAGCGTCTTTGCCGAGCTCTATACCAATGCCCTGGAACACGGCGTGCTCGGCCTTGATTCAGCGCTAAAGGGCGATGCGGCAGGGTTTTCAGAGTTTTACCGGTTGCGCGGTGAGCGACTTGCGCAGCAGGTCGACGGTTACATTCGGATAGATCTCAAGGTTGAACCCTGGGAGCGAGGAGGGCGTCTGATCATCGAAATCCGTGACAGCGGTGTCGGCTTCGATGTCGAGCAGGTGCTGGCACGGCTGCCACGCCAGGATGCCTTCAGTGGGCGCGGAATACATCTGGTGCGGCGCCTGAGTCAGGATGCACAATGGATCGAGGGCGGTCGATGCGCCAAGGTAGAGGTGCTCTGGTGAGCACGCTGCCAGGCCTAGCCGCCTCAACAGGGAGTGAACAGATGATGGACGTGCACATCGATGAGCGGGTCCTGCGTGACTTGCAGGACATCATGGAGGGTGGCTATCAGCAACTGCTGGAGATTTTTCTGGAAGACTCCGAGCGGCGCCTGAGCCAATTGCATGGCGCGAGAAATGCCAGTGAGTTGGGCATGGCCGCGCACAGCTTCAAGGGCAGCAGCAGCAACATGGGTGCGGTCGGTTTGGCCGCCCTTTGCCAGCAGCTCGAAGAGCGGGTCAAGCAGTCGCCGGCCTATGGTGTTGAAGACCTGGTCAACCGTATCGACTCCGAATACCGCCAGGTGAAGTGCTTCTACCTACTCGAATGTGAGCGTGTCTCCGGCAGTTGAGCAAAACTGGCGCGAGTTTTGCCTGTCTCTGTGCAGACGATTTTGCCGCAAGCCGGCGCGGAGACCCTCGATGCCTGTCGTACCCAATCCACTGATCCAAGCCAGCGCTCCCGCCAAGCAGACCCGGATGGGCGCCGACAAGCCGCCTGCGGCCGCTGTTGCGCAGGATAAAGGCTTTGATCAAGTGATGGCAAAGCAGGCCCGCGACAGTGTCGGCCAACGTGACGACAAGGTAGCCCCGGCCAAACCGAAGGACAAGCCCGACGCCGCCTCGGCCGGCAAGGCCCAGACCGCCGACAAGCCTGAGGTTGCCGCTGACGGCAATAACTTGCCAGGCAGCGACCCGGCGCAGCAGGCCGACGCCAGCACTGACGGCGATAACAAGGCTTCTGTGGATGCCAGCCTGGTTGCCGGCCAGGTCACCGACGCCCCAGCCGGTGCCCAACTGATCCAGGCTCAGGCGCAGGCGATCGCTCCCGTCTTGCAGGCGGGTGTGCCGGCAACTGCAGCGCCGCAAACCGGCGAGCCGGCCGAGGCTGCGTTCGACCCCGAAGCTGACGCCTTGGCAGGCCTGCCAAGCCTGCGCTTTGCACTTGAGCACAGTGCTCAGGCCAAAGGCACGACCTCGGCGCATGCGGCCAATCAGTCAGAAACTGGCAAGGCACCCGCAGACGGCAACCAGGCTGCCGTCAATACCTTGGCGAACGTGGTCGAGAAAGGCGAGCACGAAGGCGACAAGTCCGAGTCAGGCCACAAAGCTTTCGGCAGCCTGATCGAGGACGGCCTGAAAGACATCAAGAGCGCCAGCAGTGATACCCGCGTCGACAACTTCGCTGACCGCCTGGCCACGCTGACCCAGGCCGCCACCGCCAAGACCGCCAACGCCGTGCCGGTCAACCCCAGCCCGCTGCAACAGCCGTTGGCAATGAACCAGGGTGCCTGGACCGAAGGCCTGGTCAACCGGGTCATGTACCTGTCGAGCCAGAACCTAAAGTCGGCGGATATCCAGCTTGAGCCGGCCGAACTGGGTCGGTTGGACATCCGCGTCAATATTGCCACCGACCAGGCCGCGCAGATTACCTTCGTCAGTGGTCACGCCGGTGTGCGTGATAGCCTCGACAGCCAGCTGCACCGTTTGCGTGAGTTGTTCGCGCAGCAGGGCCTGGCCCAGCCTGACGTCAACGTTGCCGACCAGTCCCGCGGTCAGCAACAGCAGGCGCAGCAAGAGGCATCGCAGCTGTCCGGTGTGGCGGCACGGCGCGGCGCCGCCGCTGCGGCTGAGCAAGGTGAACAAGGTGAGCTGAGCGAGGCTTCACGCGCGGCCGAGCAGCAAGTAGTGATCGGCGACAGCGCAGTCGATTACTACGCCTGACCCAGCATTTGCTGATCCAGGACGCCGGGCCAGTCTGCCGTCACTCTGTTGGGTGACGACGGGCGGGCCCGGCGTTTTGTCTACGTTGCAATATCTGGCATAACACTTGCTCAAGCCACGTCATCCACCTACGAACCCCTGATGGACGACGGATTATTGGCATGGCGAAGAGCGAAGCAGTGAAAGACCCCGCCGCAAAAGGCAAACTCAAGTTGATCCTGCTGATGGTAGTGGCACTGCTGCTGGCGGTTGGCCTGTCGGTGGGCGCTACCTGGTTCATCATGCACAAGGGCGAAGCGGCGCCAGCCACCGACCCGGCCCTGGCCAACGTCAAGCCGGCTGCGATCTACGAGCCGCTGGCGCCGGCCTTTGTGGTCAATTTCAACCAGAATGGCCGCCAGCGCTACATGCAGGTGAGCATCACCCTGCAAGGCCGTAACCAGGCTGACATCGACGCACTCAAGGTGCACATGCCGGTGATCCGCAACAACCTGGTGATGATGTTCTCGGGGCAAGGCTTCGACACCCTGGCCAGCAGTTCGGTGGGCCAGGAGATGCTGCGCCAGAAGGCCACTGCGGTGGTCCAGGAAGTGGCGCAGAAAGAAGTCGGCAAACCGGTCATCGACCAGTTGCTGTTCACCAACTTCGTGTTGCAGTAGGAGTCCGTAATGGCCGTACAGGACCTGCTGTCCCAGGATGAGATCGACGCGCTGCTGCATGGCGTCGACGATGGCCTGGTACAGACCGAAAGTGCTGCCGACCCCGGCAGCATCAAGAGCTACGACCTGACCAGTCAGGATCGGATCGTGCGCGGGCGCATGCCGACCCTGGAAATGATCAACGAGCGTTTTGCCCGCTATACCCGGATCAGCATGTTCAACCTGCTGCGCCGCTCCGCCGATGTGGCGGTCGGTGGTGTGCAGGTGATGAAGTTCGGCGAGTACATCCATTCGCTGTACGTGCCCACCAGCCTCAACCTGGTCAAGATCAAGCCGTTGCGCGGCACCTCGTTGTTCATTCTCGACGCCAAGCTGGTGTTCAAGCTGGTCGACAACTTCTTTGGCGGTGACGGGCGTCACGCCAAGATCGAGGGGCGCGAGTTCACCCCGACCGAGCTGCGCGTGGTGCGCATGGTTCTGGATCAGTGCTTCGTTGACCTCAAGGAAGCCTGGCAGGCGATCATGCCGGTCAACTTCGAGTACATAAACTCCGAGGTCAACCCGGCCATGGCCAACATCGTTGGTCCCAGTGAAGCGGTAGTGGTGTCGACCTTTCACATCGAGCTCGATGGCGGCGGCGGCGACCTGCACGTGACCATGCCCTACTCGATGATCGAGCCGGTGCGCGAGATGCTCGACGCGGGCTTCCAGTCCGACCTCGACGATCAGGACGAGCGCTGGGTCAAGGCCCTGCGCGAGGACGTGCTCGATGTCAGTGTGCCGGTCACCGCCACGGTTGCCCGCCGCCAGCTGAAACTGCGCGACATCCTGCACATGCAGCCGGGCGATGTGATCCCGGTTGAGCTGCCCGAGCACCTTGTGCTGCGCGCCAATGGCGTGCCGTCGTTCAAGGCGCGGCTGGGCTCGCACAAGGGCAATCTGGCCCTGCAGATCATCGATCCGATCGAGCGCCGCTGACGGCGTGCCGGTCGCAACCCCGAATTGAATGCTTGTCGAGGACACTATGGCTAACGAAAACGAAATCACCTCTGCCGAGGACCAGGCCCTGGCCGATGAATGGGCTGCCGCGCTGGAAGAAACCGGTGATGCCGGCCAGTCCGACATCGATGCACTGCTGGCCGCCGACAGTGGCGGCGCCGGGCGCCTGCCGATGGAGGAGTTCGCCAGCTCGCCCAAGCCCAATGAAAACGTCAGCCTCGAAGGGCCGAACCTGGATGTAATCCTCGACATCCCGGTGAGCATTTCGATGGAAGTCGGCAGCACCGACATCAACATCCGCAACCTGCTGCAGCTCAACCAGGGTTCGGTGATCGAGCTCGACCGCCTCGCCGGTGAGCCGTTGGATGTGCTGGTCAACGGCACCCTGATCGCCCATGGCGAAGTGGTTGTGGTCAACGAGAAGTTCGGCATCCGCCTGACCGACGTGATCAGCCCTAGCGAACGCATCAAGAAGCTGCGCTGAGTGAAGCCGGTGATACGCGCTGTGGCCGCTGTCGCCACGCTGCTGGTCAGCGAAGTGGTGGTTGCCTCGCAAGCGCCTGCTGCTGCCCCGGTTACCGCTGCGACGCCGCCAGGTGGTCTGGGCGGGCAACTGGCGCAGATGGTCTTTGGCTTGTTGCTGGTGGTCGGCCTGATCTTCGCGCTGGCCTGGCTGCTGCGGCGCATGCAGGGCGCCGCGCCGCGCGGTGGCCAGGTGATCGAGATCATCGGCAGTCGCACCATCGGCCCGCGTGACCGGCTGTTGCTGGTGCAGGTCGGCAAGGAACAGATCCTGCTCGGGCACAGCCCGGGCAGCATCAAGGCCTTGCATGTGCTGGCCGAGCCGGTCGAGGTGCCTGCCAGTGCCCGCCCGGCGACTCCAGAGTTCGCCCAGCGGCTGTTGGAGCTGATGGGCAAGGATCAGAAGGACACCAAGTGATGATCGGCGCCGTGCGCATGCTGTTGACCCTGGCGCTGCTGCTGGCCGCGCCGCTGGCCCTGGCCGCCGACCCGCTGTCGATCCCCGCCATTACCTTGTCCAGTGGCGCCGACGGCCAGCAGGAGTATTCGGTCAGCCTGCAGATCCTGATGATCATGACTGCGCTGAGTTTCATTCCAGCGTTCGTCATCCTCATGACCAGCTTCACCCGCATCATCATCGTCTTTTCGATCCTGCGCCAGGCCCTTGGCCTGCAGCAGACGCCATCCAACCAAGTGCTCACCGGCATGGCCTTGTTCCTGACCCTGTTCATCATGGCGCCGGTGTTCGACAAGGTGAACAAGGATGCCCTGCAGCCGTACCTGAGCGAGCAGATGACGGCTCAGCAGGCCATCGACAAGGCCCAGGGGCCGCTCAAGGACTTCATGTTGGCGCAGACCCGGCAGAGCGACCTGGATATGTTCGTGCGCTTGTCCAAGCGCACCGACATTGCCAGCCCCGAGCAGGCACCGCTGACCATTCTGGTACCGGCGTTCGTCACCTCGGAGCTGAAGACCGCATTCCAGATCGGTTTCATGATCTTCATCCCGTTTCTGATCATCGACATGGTGGTCGCCAGCGTGCTGATGGCGATGGGTATGATGATGCTGTCGCCGCTGATCATCTCGCTGCCGTTCAAGATCATGCTGTTTGTGCTGGTCGATGGCTGGGCACTGATCATGGGCACCCTGGCCGGTAGTTTCGGTGGCCTCTGACACCGTCAAGGAGAGCGTGGCATGACCCCTGAAGTTGCCGTTGACCTGTTCCGTGATGCGCTCTGGCTGACCGCCCTGATGGTTGCCGTGCTGGTAGTGCCGAGCCTGCTGGTCGGTCTGGTGGTAGCGATGTTCCAGGCTGCGACCCAGATCAACGAACAGACCCTGAGCTTTCTGCCGCGTCTGCTGGTGATGCTGGTGACGCTGATCGTGGTCGGGCCTTGGCTGGTGACCAAGTTCATGGAATACATGCTTGGTCTGTACACCAGCATCCCGCAGTTGATCGGTTAGCCGGCGATGCTGGAGCTTACCGACGCGCAGATCGGCACTTGGGTAGCGACCTTCATGCTGCCCTTGTTCCGCGTCACTGCGGTGCTGATGACCATGCCCATTTTCGGCACCAAGATGCTGCCGGCGCGGGTGCGCCTGTATGCCGCGCTGGCGATTACCGTGGCCATCGTGCCGGGGCTGCCGCCAATGCCGGAGTTCGACCCGCTGAGCCTGCGCGGGCTGATGCTGTGCGGTGAGCAGATCCTGGTGGGCGCGCTGTTCGGTTTCTCGTTGCAGATGCTGTTCCAGGCGTTTGTCATCGCCGGGCAAATTGTCGCGATCCAGATGGGTATGGCATTCGCCTCTATGGTCGACCCGGTCAACGGCGTCAACGTGGCGGTGGTCAGCCAGTTCATGACCATGCTGGTGAGCATCCTGTTTCTGCTGATGAACGGCCACCTGGTGGTGTTCGAGGTGCTCAGCGAAAGCTTTACTACCTTGCCGGTCGGCAATGCCCTGGTGGTCCAACACTTCTGGGAAATAGCCGGGCGTCTGAGTTGGGTATTTGGCGCTGGGGTGCTGTTGATTCTGCCGGTGGTCACCGCACTGCTGGTGGTCAACGTATCGTTTGGCGTAATGACCCGTGCGGCGCCGCAGTTGAACATCTTTTCGATCGGTTTTCCGCTGACCCTGGTGCTCGGCCTTGGCCTGTTCTGGGTCGGCCTGGCCGACATCCTCTCGCATTACCAGGCACTGGCCAGCGAAGCGCTGCAGTGGCTGCGTGATCTGGCACGGGCGCGCTGAGCATGGCAGAAAGCGAGAGCGGCCAGGACAAGACGGAAGACCCCACCGACAAGCGCAAGCGTGACTCGCGCAAGAAAGGTGAGATCGCCCGTTCCAAAGAGCTAAATACTGTGGCGGTGACCCTCGCCGGCGCCGGCGGCCTGCTGGTGTTCGGCGGCCATCTGGCTGACACCCTGATGGACCTGATGCGGATCAACTTCTCGGTGTCACGCGAGGTCCTGATCGACGAGCGCTCGATGGGTCTGTTTCTGCTGGCATCAGGCCAGAAGGCGCTGTGGGCGGCGCAGCCATTGTTGATCATGCTGTTCGTGATTGCCTTTGTATCGCCGATCATTCTGGGTGGCTTCATCTTCTCCGGCAGCCTGCTGCAACCCAAATTCAGCCGGATGAATCCTCTGGCCGGGATCAAGCGGATGTTCTCGCTGAACGCGCTGACCGAGCTGCTCAAAGCGATGGCCAAGTTTGTACTGATCCTGTTTGTGGGCTGGCTGGTGCTGCTCAATGACCGTATAGCGCTGTTGTCCATTGCCAACGAGTCGCTTGAGCAAGCGATCATCCACAGCGCGGTAGTGGTCGGCTGGAGTGCGTTGTGGGTCTCGGCGGGGCTGCTGCTGATCGCTGCGGCGGACGTGCCGTTCCAGCTCTGGCAAACGCAGAAAAAGCTCAAGATGACCAAGCAGGAAGTGCGCGACGAGCACAAGGACTCCGACGGTAAGCCCGAGGTCAAGCAGCGCATCCGGCAATTGCAGCGCGAGGTCTCGCAGCGGCGCATGATGGCGGCAATCCCTGACGCCGACGTGATCATCACCAACCCGACCCACTATGCCGTAGCCCTGCAATACGACCCGGAGAAGGGCGGGGCCGCGCCGTTGCTGCTGGCCAAAGGCAGCGACTTCATCGCCCTCAAGATCCGCGAGATCGGCGCCGCGCACAACGTGCAGATTCTCGAGTCGCCGGAGCTGGCGCGGGCGATCTACTACTCCACCGAGATCGAGCAGGAAATCCCTGCCGGCCTGTACCTGGCGGTAGCCCAGGTGCTGGCGTTCGTCTTCCAGGTCCGCCAGCACCGCGCCGGCAAGGGCAAGCGCCCTGATCCGCTGAACAAAGACCTGCCGATTCCGGACGATTTACGTCGGGATTAAAGTGCAGGTGTGGGGACGGAAAAGTAAACGAAACTGAGCGCCCCCAGTAGGTCGTTTAAAACTGTTGACATCCATCATTCTGTAACCTCTTTGCTGTGGCCCATTACAACATGCTGGCTACTTCGACGACTCCTGAGCTGCTCAGTTATATCGCGAAAGTTATGGGTGGCGATCGCTTGTTCACTTTTCAGCGAGCATGCGACTTGGTTGAAGATTGTTCAAGCGAATCACTAAATCATCAAACGCTATGCCGTGCTCTCGACATGCCTTTGGAAATAAGCTGTGGTTGGTTAGCCCAGGCAATGTATTGAGCTCGATTAGATGCGGATCTGAGTCATTAATAATGAAATCCGCACGGAAGTATTCGAGCTCCAAAATATCCGCCATGGCACTACAGTATCCAGTCAGTTTTTTATGAGTGTAGTCTTCGAGAGTGGTCCGCTGCACACCTGCAAGCGTTGAATAGGCTTACAGGATCACTGCTGTTCAGCGCTCTGCCTGACTTCGTGCCGCTGAGGCATTCGGGCGCAGATATGGCAATGGCTCGGATTTGTCGAGAAAAATCTCCACTTGTTGATTTGCGGCTACCCCTGACCGCTGGGTTTAGCTCAGAGCTCTGCAATGGCATGGACGACGATTCCTTTGGCCGGCAAGAAGCCGTTCTCTTTTTATTGGATATTGGATACAGTAGCCAAGAATATCGGCCTAGGAACCAAGAAGATGAAACAAAATGTAATCGCGCTGATTTTTGGGGGGAGGAGTTCGGAGCGCTCGGTTTCGCTGAAGTCGGCAGCTACAATTCATGCCGCGCTCATGGCGTTGGGGAAAGAAGTCCACTGCATAGGGATAGATGAGCAAGGCGTCTGGCGTTATCTAGGTCGATCCCACCTTTTTCCAGAAAGCTGGGAGCCGTCGGCTCCTATCGTCTCGCTGCGTCCTGGTTGCTGCTCCATTTTTCTGAGCAGCAGAGGCGCTATGGATGAGATCAATATCGACATACTTTTCCCGGCACTGCATGGCCGCTGGGGAGAAGATGGAACGATCCAAGGATTGGCAGCAATGTGCGGCATTCCCTGCGTGGGGTCCGGGGTGCTGGGCTCAGCCGCGTCGATGGACAAAGACATAACAAAGCGACTGCTCCAGTCCTGCGGCATTCGCGTAGCTCCATGGGTGTCTATGCGGTCAATGCATCCTTGGGATCGCCTAGTTGAGTGCCTGGGTAGCACGACACTTTTCATCAAGCCTGCCAACTCGGGTTCGTCCATTGGCATATCTCGGGTGACTGACGCTGCGGGATACGCCGAGGCTTATGCCTTGGCTGTGCAACATGATCGCAAGGTATTGGCAGAGGCTGAGATTGTGGGCAGAGAAATAGAATGCGGCTTGCTGGAGAGAAGCGACGGATTATTCGTCTCGTCACTGGGTGAAATCATTAAAAATGAAGGGCAAGCCTATTACGATTATGAGGCGAAGTATGACTGTCGTCGTGGTGCTGAGCTCCGCGTTCCAGCCCTGTTGCCTCTGGCCATCGCTGCGCGTATTCAGGAATGTTCCAAGCAAGTCTTCGAGTGTCTCGATTTGAAAGGCTTGGCAAGGGTGGACTTTTTTTTGACGGATGAAGGAGAGGTAATCCTCAATGAGGTCAATACCCTGCCTGGTTTCACAAGCGCCAGCATGTATCCGAGGATGCTGGAGTATTCCGGCCATCCGATGAGTCAGTTGGTCGAGGTTCTCTTGAGCAATGCCCGCTTGCCAGCAGACGGAGGGCGCTCTACGACAGGTCTGGCTGGCGGCGTTTCTCAAGGAATGTAACGATCGAATCTCGTCCTTCGGCCAGATGAGAAGCCAGGCATTTTTTTGCTGCCTCACGATCACCTCTAGAGCAGGCGCTCAAGATATTCTTGTGATCCTGCTGAGATTTATTGGTGTAGTCGAGATTGGTAAGCAAAAAACGAAGATGGCGATCGACAGAGTCGTGCAGCGTCTTTATCAATGCAAGCAGTCTTGGGCGCTGCGCTTTTGAATAAAGGAGATGATGAAACTGCTCATTAAGTAAGCTCAGCTGATAAGCATCCGTGGTGTTGTCCATTTCGGACAGGACTTCAGACATCTTTTCTACATCATCGTCAGTGATGTCGCTGAAGCCGAAATCAAGAGCAGCGCATTCGGCCATTATTCGCATATCATAAATTTCAACGATGTCTTCAATCGTCATGATGGCAACCGAGGCCCCTTTATGGGCCTCATAAGAAACCAGTCCCTCTGCTTCTAGCTGCCTTATTGCGTCTCTTATCGGCATGCGGCTCAAGCCGAATTTCGACGCGAGCTCCTCCTGGCGTAGAGGGGTGCCTTCAGCAATAGCGCCTGAAAGTATGCCCGTTCTCAGGGATTCCACAACAAAATCCATAGCAGTTTTATGACGGTGCTTGTCCGAAATGATGAAGCTATCAAGAGAACTTGCCAAAATAATCCCCAGCCGAGCAAGGTAGCAGTATCGCCGACGAAGGTAGCACAGACGCTAGCGCGCTGCCAGAATTCAGGAGGATGCCCTTGTCTTTATACACGTCGTTGATTTGGACTTTCCGATCGGTGTTTTAGAAGCACGCCTAGATCGCGAGATGACTTGTGTAGATGCTTCATATATAGCAGGACTGGGCTGAAATGGTAGAGCTCACAGGCCGGCACAGTTCAGATTTTGCTGCCACCGCCTCAGCGAGGACAAACGCACTGATCCGCTGAACAAAGACCTGCCGATTCCGGACGATCTGCGCCGCGACAGCTGATCGCAGGCATCCGTTGGCAAAGTTGGACAGCTTCTTGCAAAGGCAGCGCAGGCGCTCTACAGGCGTCAAAGTTTTGCTTGAAGAGGAATCGCGGTGGATCGCAGTCAGTTAATCAGCAACGCGCGCAGCAACCTGAGCGGACTCGGTCGGGGCAACCTGGGTGTGCCGTTGTTGCTGTTGGTGATGTTGGCAATGATGATGTTGCCGATCCCGCCGTTCCTGCTCGACGTGTTCTTCACCTTCAACATCGCCCTGTCGCTGGTGGTGCTGCTGGTCTGTGTATATGCCCTGCGGCCGCTGGACTTCGCCGCCTTCCCGACCATTCTGCTGGTAGCGACGCTGTTGCGCCTGGCGCTCAACGTCGCCTCGACGCGGGTGGTGCTGCTGCACGGCCACGAGGGGCATGGCTCGGCGGGCAAGGTCATCCAGGCCTTTGGTGAGGTGGTGATCGGCGGCAACTACGTGGTCGGTGCCGTGGTGTTCGCCATCCTCATGATCATCAACTTCGTGGTGGTGACCAAGGGCGCCGGGCGTATCTCTGAAGTCAGCGCGCGCTTCACCCTCGATGCCATGCCCGGCAAACAGATGGCGATCGACGCCGACCTCAACGCAGGCCTGATCGATCAGGCCCAAGCCAAGGCGCGCCGCGCCGAAGTCGCCCAGGAAGCCGAGTTCTACGGCTCTATGGACGGTGCCAGCAAGTTCGTTCGCGGCGACGCCATTGCCGGCCTGCTGATCCTGTTCATCAACCTCATCGGCGGCGTGCTGATCGGTATCCTCTCGCACGGCATGTCGGGTGGGGAGGCCGGTAAGGTCTATGCGTTGCTGACCATTGGTGACGGTTTGGTGGCGCAGTTGCCATCCTTGCTGTTGTCCACCGCCGCCGCAATCATGGTGACGCGCGCCTCGGGCTCCGAGGACATGGGCAAGCTGATCAACCGGCAGATGTTCGACTCGCCAAAAGCCTTGGGCGTGTCGGCCGGCATCATGATTGTCATGGGCCTGGTCCCGGGGATGCCGCATGTGGCCTTCCTCAGCCTCGGTGTAATGGCCGCCGGTGGTGCCTATCTGGTCTGGCGCAAACAGCAGGTCAAGGCGGTCAAGGCGCTGGAAGAAGTGCAGCGCCAGCAGGATCTGCTGCCATCCCCGCAGCGCGCAATGGACACCAAGGAGCTGGGCTGGGACGACGTCACGCCGATTGACATGATCGGCCTGGAAGTAGGCTACCGGCTGATCCCGCTGGTCGACCGCAACCAGGGCGGCCAGTTGCTGGCGCGGATCAAGGGCGTGCGCAAGAAGCTCTCGCAGGATCTGGGCTTCCTCATGCCGACCGTGCACATCCGCGACAACCTCGACCTGCAGCCAAGTGCCTATCGTCTGACCCTGATGGGGGTAATCCTCGCGGAAGCCGAGATCTACCCGGACCGCGAGCTTGCAATCAACCCAGGCCAGGTGTTCGGTACCCTCAACGGTATCGCCGCGCGTGACCCGGCGTTCGGCCTGGAGGCGGTTTGGATCGACATCGGCCAGCGCGCGCAGGCGCAGTCGCTGGGCTACACCGTGGTCGATGCCAGCACCGTAGTGGCGACCCACTTGAACCAGATTCTGCAAAAGCACTGCCACGAACTGATCGGTCACGAGGAAGTCCAACAACTGTTGCAAGTACTGGCCAAGGCCTCGCCGAAGCTTGCCGAAGAGCTGGTGCCGGGTGTCATTTCCTTGTCGGGGCTGCTCAAGGTCCTGCAAGCTCTGCTCTCCGAGCAAGTGCCGGTGCGCGATATCCGCAGCATTGCCGAAGCTATCGCCAACAACGCTGGCAAGAGTCAAGATAATGCCGCGCTGGTCGCCGCAGTGCGCGTCGGATTGTGTCGCGCCATCGTGCAAAGCATTGTCGGCGTTGAGTCCGAGCTGCCTGTTATCACCTTGGAGCCAAGGTTGGAACAGATTTTGCTCAATAGTCTGCAAAGGGCCGGGCAAGGTCAGGAAGATGGTGTTCTTCTTGAACCGAGCATGGCCGAAAAGCTACAGCGTTCGCTTATCGAAGCGGCCCAGCGTCAGGAGATGCAAGGTCAGCCAGCTATCCTTCTGGTAGCCGGGCCGATCCGGGCGATGCTGTCGCGCTTCGGCCGCCTGGCTGTACCGAATTTGCATGTTTTGGCGTATCAGGAAATACCTGACAACAAGCAAGTCACCATCGTTGCCACCGTGGGCCCGAACGGCTGAGGTAGTGGAGTATGCAAGTTAAGCGTTTTTTCGCCGCAGATATGCGTCAGGCCATGAAGCTGGTCCGCGATGAGCTTGGCTCCGATGCCGCTATCATCGGTAACCGGCGCATCGCCGGCGGCGTTGAGCTGACCGCTGCACTGGACTACAAGCTGTCGGCGCTGGCGCCGCGGGTGCCCAACCCTGAGCTTGAAGACGAGCTGCGCAAGACCCAGTCGCGCATCGCTACCGCCCAGGCCGAACTGAGCAGCCGCAGCGATGCCGATGACGGCAACCGTCAGTTGTTTGCCGGCCTCTCGCTGACCGCTTCCGAGCCCTTGGTCGAGCCGCACGTCGAGCAGCCCGCCGCCCCGGCTGCGCCGGCAGTGGCGCCGGTTGATCCGCGCCTGTTCGATGCCATGCGCTCGGAGCTGTCCGGCCTGCGTGAACTGCTCGAAGTACAGCTCGGCTCGCTTGCCTGGAGCCAGTTGCAGGGCAGCAAACCGCTGCAGGCCAACCTCTGGCGGCGCCTGCAGCGTGTTGGCCTGACCGGTGCCTTGGCCCGTGAACTGCTCGACCTGACCGGCGAAATCGACGAGCCGCGGCAAGCCTGGCGGATGATCCTCGCGCACCTGGCGCGAATGATCGATGTACCCGAGATCGAACCGATCGAGGAGGGCGGGGTAATTGCCATGGTTGGCCCGGCCGGCATGGGCAAGACCACCACCCTGGCCAAGCTGGCAGCGCGTTATGTGCTCAAGTACGGCGCGCAGAACCTGGCGCTGGTGAGCATGGACAGCTTCCGTATCGGCGCTCAGGAGCAACTCAAGACCCTGGGCCGCATCCTCAACGTGTCGGTGACCTACGTCGACCCGGGCGAGTCCCTCGCCCAGGCCCTGGAGCCGCTGCTGCGCAAGCGTGTGGTGCTGATCGATACCGCCGGCCTGCAGGCCAGTGATCCGGCCCTGCGCATGCAGCTGGAGACGCTCGCCGGGCGCGGTATCGCTTCGAAGAATTATCTGGTCCTGGCAACCACCAGCCAGAAACAGGTGCTGACCGCCGCCTATCACAGCTACAAGCGCTGTGGCCTGGCTGGCTGCATCCTGACCAAGCTTGATGAAACCGCTTGTCTCGGTGAAGTACTGAGCCTGGCGATCAGTCATGAACTGCCCGTGGCCTATCTTACCGACGGCCCGCGTATTCCTGACGACCTGCACCTGCCGCGCAAGCACCAACTGGTCAGCCGCGCCGTCAGCGTGCAAATGCAGGAAGACCCCAGCGAAGAGGCCATGGCCGATATGTTCGCTGATCTGTACCACAACTCCGGCAAACGCGTGGGTTGAAGATGAACACAATGCAAAGTACCTACAGCAAGGGCTTTAATCACAGCCCTCCATGTGGCCTCGGTTCAAGCGCGACAAGGTAAAGAACAAATATGGGTAGCATGCATCCCGTACAGGTTATCGCCGTGACCGGTGGCAAAGGTGGCGTCGGCAAGACCAACGTTTCAGTCAACCTGTCCCTGGCGTTGGCCGAACTCGGCCGCCGGGTCATGTTGCTGGACGCCGATCTGGGTCTGGCCAACGTCGACGTGCTGCTGGGGCTGACGCCCAAGCACACCCTGGCCGACGTTATCGAAGGCCGCTGCGAGTTGCGCGACGTGCTCCTGCAGGGGCCTGGCGGGGTACGCATCGTGCCGGCCGCCTCGGGCACCCAGAGCATGGTCCACCTGCAGCCGGCGCAACACGCCGGGCTGATCCAGGCCTTCAGCGAGATTGGCGACAACCTCGACGTGCTGGTCATCGACACCGCTGCCGGTATCGGCGATTCGGTGGTGAGCTTTGTCCGCGCCGCGCAGGAAGTGCTGCTGGTGGTGTGCGACGAGCCGACCTCGATCACCGACGCCTACGCGCTGATCAAACTGCTCAATCGCGACTATGGCATGAACCGTTTCCGCGTCCTTGCCAACATGGCCCAGAGCCCGCAGGAAGGGCGCAACCTGTTCGCCAAGTTGACCAAGGTCACGGACCGCTTCCTTGACGTCGCACTACAATACGTCGGCGCCGTGCCGTACGACGAATGCGTGCGCAAGGCGGTGCAGAAGCAGCGTGCAGTTTACGAAGCCTTCCCTCGCTCCAAGTGTGCGCTGGCGTTCAAGGCCATCGCGCAGAAGGTCGATAGCTGGCCGCTGCCTGCCAACCCTCGTGGGCATCTGGAGTTCTTCGTCGAGCGCCTGGTGCAGCCCACCAGTGCGGGACCAGTGCTATGAGTGCAAGCGGTTTTCAGATGTACAGCAAGGCTTCCAAGGACGCCCAGTACGAGTTGGTCGAGCGTTACGCGCCGCTGGTCAAGCGCATCGCTTACCACCTGCTGGCGCGCTTGCCGGCCAACGTGCAGGTCGAGGATCTGATCCAGGCCGGCATGATCGGCCTGCTCGAAGTGTCCAACAAATACGATGCCAGCAAGGGCGCCAGCTTTGAAACCTACGCCGGTATCCGCATCCGTGGCGCCATGCTCGACGAGGTCCGCAAGGGTGACTGGGCGCCACGTTCGGTGCACCGCAATACCCGTATGGTCAGCGACGCGATGCGCGCTGTTGAAGCAAGAACCGGTCGCGACGCTAAAGATCACGAGGTTGCTGCCGAACTCCAATTAGGTCTCGATGATTATTACGGGATTCTGAACGATACCCTGGGCAGCCGACTGTTCAGTTTTGACGACCTGTTGCAGGACGGCGAACATGAAGGTCTGCACGAGGATGGCGCCAGTGCGCAGGTCGAACCGTCGCGGGATCTGGAAGAAGAACGCTTCCAGACGGCGTTGACCGATGCGATCGCCAACCTGCCGGAACGCGAGCGGTTGGTGCTGGCGCTGTACTACGACGAAGAGCTCAACCTCAAAGAAATCGGTGAGGTGCTGGGGGTCAGCGAGTCGCGTGTCAGCCAGCTGCACAGCCAATGCGCGGCACGTCTGCGCAGCCGGCTGGGTGAATGGCGAGCGCGTTGAAACCGGGGTCGCTGCAGTCGTTTTGACGGTGTACCGAATTGATTGAATGCGCGCTCGGGGCCGAGCGCGTTTAAGACTGCTTGGAGGTCTAATTGAACAAAGACATGAAAATCCTCATCGTTGACGACTTTTCGACGATGCGGCGGATCATCAAGAACCTCTTGCGTGATCTGGGCTTCACCAATACCCAGGAAGCCGACGATGGCCTGACCGCCATGCCGATGCTCGAAAGCGGCCACTTTGACTTCCTCGTCACCGACTGGAACATGCCCGGCATGTCCGGCATCGACCTGCTGCGCAAAGTGCGTGCCGATGAGCGTCTCAAGCATCTGCCGGTGCTGATGGTAACTGCCGAAGCCAAGCGTGATCAGATCATCGAAGCGGCCCAGGCCGGCGTCAATGGTTACGTGGTCAAGCCGTTCACCGCCCAGGTGCTCAAAGAGAAGATCGAAAAGATCTTCGAACGCGTGAATAGCTAAATCACGCCAGGGGGCGCCATGGACTCTAACAACAACTCTTTGGGTGAGTTTGAAAACACCCTGAAGAAGCACGCTCAGGAACTGGTCGAGAGCCTTGAGCGCGGCCGGTTTGGCGATGCGGTGCAGCTGATTCATCAGCTCAATCAGACACGCGACCGTGGCCTGTACCAGGAAGTCGGCAAACTGACCCGCGAGCTGCACAGTGCGATCGTCAGTTTCCAGATCGACCCGGCAATGCCGCAGGCTGAGGAAGTCTCGCAGATCACCGATGCCACCGAGCGTTTGTCCTACGTGGTCAAGCTGACCGAGGGTGCCGCCAACCGCACCATGGACCTGGTCGAAGCGAGCACCCCGGTACTCAACGACCTGGCCGGTGAGGCCCAGGCGCTGAGCACTGACTGGCAGCGCTTCATGCGCCGTGAAGTGGCCGCGCCGGAGTTTCGCGATCTGGTCAAACGAGTCGACAGTTTCCTGACGCACAGTGCCGAGAGCAACCGCAAGGTGTCCGGGCACCTCAATGACATCTTGCTGGCTCAGGACTATCAGGACCTGACCGGGCAGGTGATCAAACGCGTCACCGCGTTGGTCACTGAAGTAGAAAGCAATCTGCTCAAGCTCGTGCTGATGGCCAGTCAAGTCGACCGCTTTGCCGGTATCGAACATGACCACGATCAGTTGCGTGCTGAAAAAGATCAAGAAAAACATCCGACTCGGGGTGAAGGTCCGCAGATTCATGCCGATAAGCGTGAAGACGTTGTGTCCGGTCAGGACGATGTCGACGATCTGCTGTCCAGCCTTGGTTTTTAGGGAGCACGTTTAATGAGCTTCGGCGCCGATGAAGAAATCCTTCAGGATTTCCTGGTAGAAGCCGGGGAAATTCTTGAGTTGTTGTCCGAGCAATTGGTCGAGCTGGAAAGCCGACCGGATGATGCCGACCTGCTCAATGCGATTTTCCGCGGTTTTCACACTGTAAAAGGGGGCGCCGGCTTCCTCCAGCTCAATGAGCTGGTGGAGTGCTGCCACATTGCCGAGAACGTCTTCGACATCCTGCGCAAAGGTGAGCGCAGGGTCGACGCCGAGCTGATGGACGTGGTTCTGGAAGCGCTGGATTCGGTCAACAGCATGTTCGGCCAGGTGCGCGAACGCACCGAGGTGACCCCGGCTTCCCGCGAGTTGCTGGCAGCGCTGTCGCGTCTGGCCGAGCCGGGTGCGGCGCCCGCGCCTGCCGCGGTGGTCGAGCCTGAGCCAGCGGTGGTCGAGGAAGACATCACCGACACCGAGTTCGAACAACTGCTCGACTCGCTCGATGCGGTCAAGGCCGAGGCCGAGGCTGCTGAACAGCCGCAGCCAGGTGCAGCCAGCGCCGAGTCGGATGAAATCACCGACGCCGAATTCGAATCTCTGCTCGATCAACTGCACGGCAAGGGCCAGTTCTCGGTCGAGGCGGCCACGGTCGCTCCCGAGGCTGTCGTGCCAGCGCCGGCCGGTGACGAGATTACCGACGACGAATTCGAAGCATTGCTCGACCAGTTGCATGGCAAGGGCACCTTCGCTGCCGATGCGCTGCCGACTGCTGCGGTTGCCGAGGCTGCAGCCAGCCCCGCGCCGGCTGCCAGCGGCGACGAAATCAGCGAGCACGAGTTCGAAGCGCTGCTCGATGAGCTGCACGGCAAAGGCAAGTTCTCGACCGACGCTGCCGAAGCGGCTGCTGTGGCCGTTGCGCCGGCAGCAGCCAAGGCTGAGGTGAAAGCTGCGCCCAAGCCTGCTGCACCCGCAGCAGCTGCCAAGCCTGCGCCAGCGGCCCCGGCACGTGCGCCAGCGCCAGCAGCGCCCGCAGAAAAGCACGCCAGCGAAGCCGAGACGACCGTACGCGTCGACACCGCGCGGCTGGATGAGATCATGAACATGGTTGGCGAGCTGGTGCTGGTGCGTAACCGGCTGGTGCGCCTGGGCCTGAACAGCGGCGACGAAGCCATGTCCAAGGCTGTGTCCAACCTCGATGTGGTCACGGCCGACCTGCAGACTGCGGTGATGAAGACCCGCATGCAGCCGATCAAGAAAGTCTTCGGGCGGTTCCCGCGACTGGTTCGCGACCTTGCCCGCCAGCTCAAGAAGGAAATCAATCTGGAGCTGGTCGGCGAAGAAACCGACCTCGACAAGAACCTCGTCGAGGCTCTGGCCGACCCGTTGGTCCACTTGGTGCGCAACGCGGTCGACCACGGCATCGAAATGCCCGACGAGCGCGACGCCTCAGGCAAGGCTCGCACCGGCAAGGTGGTGCTGTCGGCCGAACAGGAAGGTGACCATATCCTGCTGTCGATCTCGGACGACGGCAAAGGCATGGACCCCAACGTGCTGCGTGCCAAGGCCGTGGAAAAAGGCCTGATGGACAAGGACGCCGCCGAGCGCCTGAGCGAATCGGACTGCTACAACCTGATCTTTGCCCCGGGCTTCTCGACCAAGACCGAGATTTCCGACGTGTCCGGCCGCGGCGTCGGCATGGACGTGGTGAAAACCAAGATTTCCCAGCTCAACGGCTCGATCAACATCTACTCGGCCAAGGGCCAGGGTTCGAAGATCGTCATCAAGGTGCCGCTGACCCTGGCGATCATGCCGACCCTGATGGTGATGCTGGCCAACCAGGCGTTTGCCTTCCCGCTGGTCAACGTCAACGAGATCTTCCACCTCGACCTGTCGCGCACCAATGTCGTCGACGGCCAGGAAGTGGTCATCGTCCGCGACAAGGCGCTGCCGCTGTTCTACCTCAAGCGCTGGCTGGTCCAGGGCCAGGTGCATGAAGAGCAGCACGAGGGCCATGTGGTGATCCTCTCGGTCGGCACCCAGCGCATCGGCTTTGTGGTCGACCAGCTGGTCGGCCAGGAAGAGGTGGTGATCAAGCCGCTGGGCAAGATGCTGCAGGGCACCCCGGGCATGTCTGGCGCGACGATCACTGGCGATGGCCGGATTGCGTTGATCCTCGACGTCCCGAGCATGCTCAAGCGTTACGCCGCCAAGCGTTATTGATTTTCGGTGGCGCAGCCTCGCGGTTGCGCCATCTAATGGAGTGTTTATGGCAGTCAAGGTCCTGGTGGTGGATGATTCCGGTTTCTTCCGCCGGCGCGTTTCGGAAATTCTCTCGTCCGACCCGACGATCCAGGTTGTGGGTACCGCGACCAATGGCAAGGAAGCAATCGACCAGGCGCTGTCGCTCAAGCCCGATGTCATCACCATGGACTATGAAATGCCCATGATGGACGGCATCACCGCGGTGCGGCACATCATGCAGCGCTGCCCGACGCCGGTGTTGATGTTCTCGTCGCTGACCCATGAAGGCGCCCGGGTAACCCTCGACGCGCTGGATGCCGGGGCGGTCGACTACCTGCCGAAAAACTTCGAAGACATTTCGCGTAACCCAGAAAAGGTCAAACAGATGCTCTGCGAGAAGGTACATACCATCTCGCGCAGCAACCGCCGCCTGAGCAGCTATGCCGCACCGGCGCCCGCGCCAGCCGCGAGCAGCCCTGCACCGGCCAGCAGCCTTGGCCACACACCTGCAGCGCGCACTCCGACGCCTGCTCCCGTGCGTAGCCCGGCAGCGCCTGCTGCGGCGCATTCGCCGGCGCCTAAGCGCAAGCCCTACAAGCTGGTGGCGATCGGCACCTCGACCGGTGGCCCGGTTGCGCTGCAGCGTGTCCTGACGCAACTGCCCGCCAACTTCCCGGCACCGATCGTGTTGATCCAGCACATGCCCGCGGCGTTCACCAAGGCTTTTGCCGAACGCCTCGACAAGCTCTGCCGGATCAACGTCAAGGAAGCTGAAGACGGCGACATGCTGCGCCCAGGTCTGGCGCTGCTGGCGCCTGGCGGCAAGCAGATGATGGTCGATGGCCGCGGCATGGTGAAAATCCTGCCGGGCGACGAGCGCCTCAACTACAAACCATGTGTGGATATCACCTTCGGCTCGGCGGCCAAGTCCTACGGTGACAAGGTCCTGTCGGTAGTACTTACCGGCATGGGCGCGGATGGCCGTGAAGGTGCGCGCCTGCTCAAGCAGGGCGGTAGCACGGTGTGGGCGCAGGACGAAGCCAGCTGCGTGATCTATGGCATGCCCATGGCCATCGTCAAGGCCAACCTGGCTGATGCGGTGTACAGCCTCGACGATATCGGCAGGCACCTGGTCGAGGCCTGCGTCTGATGGACGTACTCAGCCTGATCGGCCTGATCCTCGCTTTCGTCGCCATTGTCGGCGGCAACTTCCTCGAGGGCGGGCATGTCGGTGCGCTGCTCAACGCGCCAGCTGCGTTGATCGTGCTCGGCGGCACCCTCGGCGCGGCCATGCTGCAGGCACCGCTGCCGTCGTTCAAGCGTGCGCTGCAGATCGCTCGCTGGATCATCTTCCCGCCGCGGGTCGACCTGGCCGGTGGTATCGATCGGGTAGTCAACTGGAGCCTGACCGCACGCAAGGAGGGCCTGCTCGGCCTGGAAGGCGTAGCTGACGGCGAGCCTGATCCGTATGCGCGCAAGGGCTTGCAACTGCTGGTCGACGGCGCCGAGCCGGAGGCTATCCGGAGCATCCTCGAGGTGGATTTTCTGACCCAGGAAAGCCGCGATATCCAGGCGGCAAAAGTGTTCGAAAGCATGGGCGGCTATGCGCCGACCATCGGCATCATCGGTGCTGTGATGGGCCTGATCCATGTCATGGGCAACCTGGCCGACCCGTCCCAACTGGGCAACGGCATCGCCGTGGCGTTTGTCGCCACCATCTATGGCGTGGCCAGTGCCAACTTGATCCTGCTGCCGGTCGCCAACAAGCTCAAAGCCATCGTCATGCGTCAGTCACGCTACCGCGAGATGCTCCTCGAAGGCCTGCTGTCGATCGCCGAAGGCGAAAACCCACGCTCGATCGAGCTGAAGCTGCAAGGCTTCATGGAGTAAGCCATGCGTCGCCGTCGCCATACCGAAGAACCCGAGAATCACGAGCGCTGGCTGGTGTCGTACGCCGACTTCATCACGCTGCTGTTTGCTTTTTTCGTGGTCATGTATTCGATCTCTTCGATCAACGAGGGCAAGTACAAGGTCGTCTCGCAGGCCTTGCTCGGCGTGTTCAATGACCCTGAGCGGGCCATGCGGGCCATCCCGATCGGCGAAGAACAGCCGCTCAGCATCAAGCCAGCCGAGCCGTTGATCAAAGACAGCGAGCAGACCGATGCGGGCCTCGGCCAGACCAGCGCCGACCCGCTGCAGACCATCAGCGATGATGTGCGCAGCGCTTTCGGCGATTTGATCAGCTCCAACCAGATGACCGTGCGCGGCAACGAACTGTGGGTCGAGGTTGAGCTCAATTCGGCGCTGTTGTTTGGCAGTGGCGATGCCATGCCCAGCGACGCTGCATTCGCGATCATCGAGAAGGTGGCGAATATCCTCAAGCCGTTCGCCAACCCGGTGCACGTCGAGGGCTTTACCGACAACCTGCCGATCCGCACTGCGCAGTACCCGACCAACTGGGAACTGTCGGCCTCGCGTGCGGCCAGTATCGTCCGCCTGTTGGCCATGAACGGCGTCAATCCCGGGCGCATGGCCTCGGTCGGCTATGGCGAGTATCAACCGGTCGCCAGCAACGATACGGCCGAAGGCCGTGCGCGCAATCGACGGGTCGTGCTGGTGATTTCGCGCAACCTGGAAGTACGCCGCAGCCTGACCGCAACCGGCAGCGCCAATGCAACCCCGGATGCGGCGATGCGCCGGGCTGGCACACAAAGTGCACCGCCAAGCGCAGTAGCGGCGGGAGGGGGCTAGCCCCGTCAAATCCCCGTCACAGAATTTCACACCGTTCCCGGGAGGGCAGGCGGCCATACCGGGAGGAAGCAGCGCACCATGAGAGTCTGGGCAGTAGCCAATCAAAAAGGTGGCGTCGGCAAGACCACCACAACCATCGCCCTGGCCGGCTTGCTGGCCGATGCGGGCAAGCGCGTGGTCGTTGTCGATCTCGACCCGCACGGCTCTATGACCAGCTATTTCGGGCATAACCCGGATGCGCTGGAGCACAGCTGCTACGACCTGTTCCTGCACAAGGGCACGGTGCCCGAGGGCTTGCCGGGGCAGTTGCTGCTGCCGACCAGCCACGAACGTATCTCCCTGCTGCCGTCGAGCACAGCGCTGGCGGTGCTCGAGCGACAGTCGCCGGGCCAGAGTGGCCTGGGCTTGGTGATCGCCAAGAGTCTGGCGCAGCTGTGGCAGGATTTCGACTTTGCCCTGATCGACAGCCCGCCGTTGCTCGGCGTGCTGATGGTTAACGCGTTGGCGGCCAGCCAGCAGTTAGTGATCCCGGTGCAGACCGAGTTCCTCGCCGTCAAAGGCCTGGAGCGCATGGTCGGCACCTTGGCGATGATCAACCGCTCGCGCAAGCAGGCGCTGCCGTATCAGATCGTGCCGACCCTGTTCGACCGTCGCACCCAGGCATCACTGGGCACCCTCAAGGTGCTGCGTGATACCTATGCCGACAGCGTCTGGCAGGGCTATATCCCGGTCGACACGCGCCTGCGCGATGCCAGCCGGGCCGGGGTCACGCCATCGCAGTTCGATGGCAAGAGCCGCGGCGTAGTGGCCTATCGGGCCTTGCTCAAACATATGCTCACCTACAAACCCGCATTGCAGGTGGCCTGATGAAACACGCGCAACAGCTTGCCAGCAAACCGCAACTGGCCTTGCAGAGTTACCTCGATGGCCTGTTGCAGGAGGCTACCGAGCCGTTCGACCTTGACCTGCCAGCGGTAGTGGTCGAGGAGGCGCCAAGCAGCGACTTCGAAGCCGCCGTGCGCGAAGAGCAGGCACGTGATGCCCAGCGCAAGGCTGCTGTTGTCGACGTAGCTGGCGCCAGGCCGTTTGCCGAGCCGCAGGCCAAGCTACTGCCGACCGTGCTGGCCCCTGCTGTGGTAGCGCCAGAACCGCTGCTCAGCGTTGTCGAGACTACCGTGGTGGCGGAGGCGAGCATTCCGTTGCTGACCGAGGTCGAAGCACCTGAGCCGGCCGCGCCGCTGGTCGAAGTGCACTTGCCGGCAGCCAATGTGCCGACGCCGCCTACGACCAGCGATGGTCGTCCGGCCTGGGCCGCGGAGCCGTTCGAATGCCTGTTGTTCGATGTAGCCGGGCTGACCCTCGCGGTGCCGCTGGTGTGCCTGGGCTCGATCTACACCCTGGCCGGGCAGGAGCTGACCCCACTGTTCGGTCAGCCGGACTGGTTCCTGGGCATCCTCACCTGCCAGGCGGGCAACCTCAAGGTACTCGATACGGCGCGTTGGGTGATGCCCGATCGCTACCGCGACGACTTCCGCCAGGGCTTGCAGTACGTGATTTCGGTGCAGGGCTACGAATGGGGGCTGGCGGTGCATCAGGTCAGCCGCTCGTTGCGCCTGGACCCCAACGAGATCAAGTGGCGTAGTCAGCGCGGGCAGCGGCCCTGGCTGGCTGGCACGGTCATCGAACACATGTGTGCGTTGCTCGACGTCGCTGAACTGGCCGAGTTGATCGCCAGCGGCGCCGTCAAGCAGATGCACGCCAAACACCAATAATTCGCGGCCACGGCCGCACCGAGCACACCGCCGCTGGCGGCATTTGAGGGTAGGGGAATGAAAAAGTCGTCCGCACAGGGTTCTGAAGATCCGATTCTGCAGTGGGTTACCTTCCGTCTGGACAACGAGTCCTACGGCATCAACGTCATGCAGGTGCAGGAAGTTCTGCGTTACACCGAGATCGCGCCAGTGCCGGGTGCGCCGAGCTATGTGCTGGGCATCATCAACCTGCGCGGCAACGTCGTCACCGTGATCGACACCCGCCAGCGCTTTGGCCTGGTGCCGACCGAGGTCACCGACAATACTCGTGTGGTGATCATCGAAGCCGACAAGCAAGTGGTCGGCATTCTGGTCGACAGCGTTGCCGAAGTGGTTTACCTGCGTCAGTCGGAAATCGAAACCGCGCCGAACGTGGGTAACGAAGAGTCGGCCAAGTTCATCCAGGGCGTGTGCAACAAGAACGGCGAGCTGTTGATCCTGGTCGAGCTGGACAAGATGATGACCGAGGAAGAATGGTCAGAGCTGGAGAATATCTGAGTTGATTTTCGAAGCTGCTGTCATCTTCCTGGCGCTGCTTTGGGCGCTGAGCCTGTGGTTTTTTCTCAATTACAGCAAGCGCCAGCGTGAGCTGGCTGCGCAACAGGCTCAAGGTGATGCCGTGCGTGACCAGCGCATCAAGGAGCTGGCCAAGCGGGTGGACGATTACCAGAACGGCACGGTGCGCATGGGCGAGGCGATCCATGAATTGCGCGCTGTGGTCGCGCCGTTGCCGGACAAGCTGCAACAACTGGAGCAGCGCGATCCCAATGATGTGACCTTTTCCCAGGCGGCCAAGCTGGTTGGCATGGGCGCCAGTGTCAGCGAGCTGACTCAGACCTGTGGTTTGACCCAGGCCGAGGCCGAGCTGATGCGCAAGTTGCATCGTAGCGAGTAGCGTGAAAAGGCGCCCTGGGGTTAGTGCCGTCGGTTGGCGTAATCAGGGCTGCTGCGCAGCCCAGCCCTGGCAAGCCAGCTCCCACAGGTACGGCGCAGGGCTCAAGGACTGCGGCATTCCACTCGTTGGGAGATGCAGCGCAGGCCTCAAGAACTGTCACAGCCCAACTTTGTGAGATGCGGCACACACTCCACCCTATGGGAGCCGGCTTGCCGGCGATGGGCCGCACAGCGGCGCCAAATCGCTTGCCTGGCTGGCATCGGACCTGAGGCAGCAGGTGCTTGCTGAGCCTGCCGCTCAGGGCCTGGCCCAAGAATTGTATCCGCCGATCCTGGCTATGCGGTTGAGTGGAAGCAGCTGCCGTTGCACTGCGTCAAACTCGGGGAGGCTGACGAACTGCCAGGAGTTGGTGCGAGGGAACGCATACAGGTTGATGATCTGACGCATCACGCCGAGTTCAGGCAACAGCCGGTCGACCACGTCGGTGAGCAACTTCGGCCCGGTGAGGCGGCTCAGGGACTGGGCATATTCATAGAAAGCTTGCGGGTCGGTTTGCAGGGAGGGCCTGCTGTTGTAGAAGCCAGGCTCTTGCTGGAAGCGCGCCTGCATTTCTTCGAGGATTGCCCTGAGCGTCGGGTTATCTGCATGGCTGCCTACCAGGCTGCCGTTGTACAGGCAGTTCATGCCTAATCTTTCATTTGATACCGCCGGGTGCAGCAGCAGTCCATTTGCAGTGGTGGCGAGTGCCACGTCATCCAGGTGCTCTCCCGGCATGCCCCTGGGAGCGCCGTCGATTAACACAGGGTACTCGCCAGGCGCCAGCAGGGTGTCGTCGACGTCCATGTACAGGCCACCCTCCTGATCCAGCAGGGCATAGCGCAAAACGTCCGAGGCCGACGAAAAATTGCTCCCCACTCCACCGTTGCCGTGAATCGCCGCCTGGTATTGGGCGAAGTTGGCGCTCTCGCTGAAGCGCTTATAGAACGGCTGGTCCTCAAGGGGCAGTACCTCTACCCCGGGTGCATGCTCCGTCAACAGCCGAAGGTTGGCCTGGAAGGCAGCCGGCTCGGCCCTGGAGAGATACAGGCGATGAACATACTGAGTGTTCTGCAGTGTACGGGCGTTGCGGGCGATATTGTCGATCAGGCTTTGCTCGATCACCTTGTCGCCCACCCAGAGATTCAGGACTTGTTTAGGGATGGGTCGCAGTCCATCGGTGCGTATGGCCGGTAGAACGAAGGGCAGGTTCAGATCGACGCCCAATGCACGCAGGGTCGCCATGCGCATCTTATCGGTAACCTGCCGCGTTCGGGCATCCACCTCGACCAGATTGAGCGAGCCCGGCGCTGCGATGTAGCAGGTGCGCTCAACCTCATTGAGGTCGCTCTCCAGGCCAAAGGCATCGGCCTCCATGTCATAGAACAGATCCGCTTGATAACCGCCGATCATCGCCGTGAGCAGGTCGGGCGAACCGTCGTAGCGAGGGGTCCTGATCACTGCTCCGGCCACAGAGTCGTCGCCACCGGGCAGAGGTGCAATAGGGTCCGGGGTCTGGAAAAAATCCGCCACATCGGCCAGCGCCAGATGCGGTGGATTGATGGGGCTCAAAGGGTAGCCGATCTGTTCGTTGACCCTGCTGGGGACCACAAAGTCGTCACTCTTGAAGCGCAGCAGCACAGGTGCCCTGGACAGTCCGGCAGTCACCAGCGGTGCTGCATTGAGCACCCCGAAGACCGACATGCTGATGCCTTCGGCGCTTTGTCGGACGTTCCTGGCGTGGATGGCCTGGTCCAGACCCAGGCCAAACTGCGCGATGCCGCCGAGGGCGAACAGCGGTGCCAGTTCGGGCACCACCAGGGCCAAGGGAGCCAGCAGGTTGATTGCTGAGTTCAAGTAGCCGCGCCATTTGGCCTTGGTCACCTCGCTGTCACTGGTGATGATGAAGTGTGCGTCTTGGTAACTGCGCTGTTTCTGCCGCCTGGCAAGGGAAAGGAACAGGTCGCCTTCGATCAGGGGGCTATATTCCTTGGCCTTGTAGTTGATGTAGTCCTGTGGGGGCCAGATGCCTTGCGCCGTGAATCCGGGGCGGTTGCTGTCGAGGTGGTAGGGGGCTGGGTAGCTGCCCAGGCCGCATAGTGCGGTGTGAAGGCCGCTGTAACTCAAACCGTCTTCGTGATCGGCCAGGGCGAAATGGTCCTGCAAGGCATCGCGCGTGCGAGGGTCGCGGCACTGGCTGGCAAACCAGTCCAACATGGCCTGTTTGTCGCGGAATTCGTGCAGGGGCGAGGCGTTACCCGCAATATAGAGCAAGACCAGGCCGCTGACGGCGTCGTGCAGGCACAGCAGGTCAGTGGCGCGGTAGCCATATACATTCAGCCACCTGGCGCGCAGCCTCGGTTTGCTGCTGGTTTTGCCGTTACTGGGCGCCGTCGGCGATGAAGCCAGCACGCCGCACGCCTGCCAGGCCAGCTGTCTGCCGGCATCACTCAGACTGCCCTCGGTGATTTGCTTGTTGCATGCGGCGAGGAAGTTGATCTTTGCGCTGACACGGTAGCGTTCCAGATTGGCATCCCAGTAACTGTCGAGCATCGACTTGTACTGCACCTGCAAGTCCAGGCCCCAGATGAACGACTGGAATTGCTCGGCCGCCAGCGCTACATGCGTATCTGCGTTGTATAGCGGCTGGTCGCTGTGCCTGAACAGCCCGTTGTAGATGCTGTAGGGGGCATGGTAGTCAAACAGGCTGCGCTCGCGCAGCGTTTGGACAATGGTCAGAGGCCCTTCGGGCAGTTCGCCGGCCCAAGGGGCACTGAACGCAGCCCCCAGCCAGTTGTTGGCCGATTCGCCATGCCAGTTCGAGAGGACGGACTGGGTCAGGGTCATTTGTTGCGCGACGATCGCAATCCAGCCGAGCTTGGGGCTGAACTGATAGTGCAGGGTGACCGCGTCGACGCGGTCGGGGTCCAGTTCTATGGACTGTTCGTGGGCCCACTGACGTATGGCGGCGGCTGCCGCGCGGTCCGGGCGTGGAAAACCGACAAGGCTGTCGCGCACGAATTGAGTGCCCTTGGCATTGATGTACTGGGTTGTCATGGAGGTCACCTTTGAGTCCGTAAGGGCTGGCAAAGGTGACCTGCGTGCAGGTAGGGATGGCACTATTTATGTAGGTGCATCGCAGGACTCGCGTACCTCGGCCAAAACAGGCCGGCTCTAACGAACCGCCCGTGGATGGCTCAGGTGTGGGCCCAACTGTGCTCGCGGCCAATGCGAGCAACCCGGTCAAGTGGAACATGCTGCTGCAGCACTGCATGGAACAGGCGCAGGTTCAGCGTTGCATGGATGTCGTAGACCGGGGACATCAGCAGATGACAGATTTCCCGCAGCTCTTTGAGTCGCGGCAGTTGTTGGTCAACTACGTCATTGAGCACTGCTGGGCCGGTCAACTGACTCAGGCGTCGGGCATAGGCCCGGAACAGCAGCGGCGCCTGGCGGGGGTCTGGGCGGCTGTTGTAGAAGTTGGGTTCCAGGCCGTAGCGGCGCAGGATTTCTTCGGAAATTGCGTCCAGCGTCGGGTTATCCGGGTGGCTGCCAATCATGCTGCTGTTGAATTTGACGTACATGCCCAACTGGTCGTTCGACACCGGTGGCGAGAGGAGCAGACCATCCTCTGTGGTCTCGAGTGTCAGGTTGGCCAGGGGTGGGCTGAACTGGCCGCTGCTGGCGTCCAGCAACCGATCGTCGGCATCCAGGTAGAGCCCACCATAGTGCTTGAGCAAGCGGTAGCGCAGGATGTCGCAAGCGGAGGCAAGGTTGCGGCCGCGTCCGCCATTGCCGGCGATGGCGGCCAGGTATTGCGGGTAATAGGCTGACTGGGTGAATGCCTGGAAGAAGCCTTGAGTTTCCAGCGGCAGCAACTGTGCGCCCACCGCTCGCGCGCGCAGCAGCTGCATATTGCGCTGAAACACCTGGGGGGCGTTTTGCGAAAGCAGTATCTGGTAGCGGTAGCCACTGATGAGGGCCACCCGCGTGTTATGCACCAGCGCTTCGAGGAATTCGCCATGCAACACACTGTCGCCGAGCCAGACGCTACTGATCAGCCGAGGGATCGGCGTGCATTGCAGCTGCTCATAAGGCGCGTAGTCAATGGGCACCTCCAGGTCGATACCCAATGCCCGAAGGGTGCTGGTGCGCTGGGCGTCGGTGGCGATATGCCGCTGGGTGGACAGGGTCAGGGCTGTGTTGTGGCCATCGGCGAGCCGCCAGCGCAGCGGAGCGATCATGTGCGCGTCTCGGGCGCGGACGAAGCTGTCGCTGGCAAACTCATACTCGACCCAATCACCGACCACGCCCTTGGGCGTCTGCAGCCATGCCATGAAGCGGTGCTCGAGGTTTTCGTCGACGCGCGTCACCACGGCCGCGAGGCTCGAGGACAAGACCGCCTGATCCCGGAATGCCAGCTCCACCGAATCGCTCGCCTGGGCAACAGGCGCCGCGCCGACAGGGGCGTCCAGCAGATCCGCAAGGCGCGCGGAGCTGAAGAATCCTGGACGTGAGCATCGAAACACCGCTGCCTCGCTGGCTAAGCCCTGCCCGGCCACGGGCACGGCGTTGAACAAGCCGAATGCCTGGTTGGCGACACCAGCATCCCTGATCTCCAGGCTCTTGCCATTGATTGCCTGGTCGAGGCCCAGGCTGAACTGGACCAGGCCGCCGATCACCAGCAACGGCGCAAGCTCGGGCAGGACGACGACCAAAGGCGCCAGCAGGCCGGTCACCAGCGTGAGGTAGTTGCCCCAGCGGGACTTGTCGATCTCGTGGTTGCTGGTGATCTGGCTGTCCGCATCGGCATAAGTGCGCTGCTTGCGCTGCAAGGTCAGATGCTCGAAAAGGTCACTGGTGATCGGAGGGGAATAGGTGTCTGGGCGGAAATCGATGATCTCTTGCGGGTCCCAATAGCCGCTGGTGGCAAAGCCTGGGTGATGGGAGCTGAAGCGATGTGCGACCGGGTACATGCCCAGCCCCGTCAAAGCCGTGCGCAGGCCGCTGAAATCCAGGCCGTCGGGCCAGTCGGCGCGGGCGAAGTGCCCCAGCATTGCCCTGCGTTTGTCTGGGGCCTGGCACTGGCGTGCAAACCAGTGCTTCATGGCTTGCGCGTCGGGGAACGCATGAAATGGCGACGAGTTGCCGGGGATGTACAGGATGGTCTCAACGCCGGTGCCCTGCTTGATGTACACGATGTCGGTCGAGGTGTAACCGTAGACGTTGAGCAACGACACGCTGAGGTCGCCGTAAGGCAGCAAGCCGCAAGCTCGCCAGACCAGACGGCGCTGGGAATCGGACAGGCTTCCCTCTGCCACCTGGCGGTTGCAGGCGGCAATGAAGGCGATGTGAATGGCCCGCCGGTAATGGCTTTGGTGCTGCTCCCAGTAGGTGTCGAGTTGCTGTTTGAACAGGGTGTGAAAATTCAGCTTCCAGGCAGCGGTCTGAAAGTCCTCGGCCCGTATCGGCAAGCGCGTGTCCGGTGCGTACCGGGGAGGCTCGGTGCGCTTGTACAAGGCGTTGAACACTTGGTAAGGCGATGCATTGGATAGCGGGTCGATTGGCTCGAGTCGTTCAACGACAGTCAATGGGGCCTGTGGCGGGAGGCCTGCCCAGTCGCCATAGTGAAAACCTCCGTAGCCTGCCGCGGACTCGCCCTGCCAGTTGGCGAGCAATGCTTCGACCATGTTCATTTTCTGGGTGATTACCGCTTTGGTACAGGTACTGGCGCGGCCCTCGCCCGCCGGTTCGGTCCGGTAATGGAAAGTGACCACATCGGTCAGCAATGGCGATTGCGCGACGCCCTGGGAGGTGAGCCAGTTGGTGAGTACCTGTTGGGCCAGCAGGTCAGGGCGCGGTAAACCTTTCAACGCCTGGCGGATCAGGGCCGGGCTGGGGGAAGGCGCGGGATTCATGGGGTTACCCTTCTGTCGAGGAAGGGGCACACGGTGGTGGAGCGGGGCGGTAAACGGCGTCAGGTAACGCTACCACCGGTGGGCAGGCGCAGCGGCGTTGGCGTGACGTCGCGGGGCGCTGCAGTGTCGTCGGCGAAGCCTGCCGGCACACGGCCGCGCAGTTGCCAGGCGAAGGCAATGATTTCGGCGATGGTCAGGTACAGCGCCTCGGGGATCTGCTCGCCCAGTTCCAGGCGAGCCAGCAGGCGTACCAGCTCGGCATTTTCGTAGATCGGCACCTCATGCTCGCGGGCAATCGCCAGGATCGCCTCAGCCAGCTCATCGTCACCCTTGGCGCTGAGGGTAGGGGCCTGCTGGCCGTCGTAGGTCAGGGCAATCGCCTGGCGTGGTGGTTTCTGTGTCATGCGTTTTCGTCTACCCAGCGTTGTTCCACCTGGGTGCGCGGGCCTTGAGGGGGGATGCCCGGGTGGCATTCCAGGTCGCCAACTTCAAGGCCGCGGTCCAGCAGGCGCTGGCGCAGGGCGCCGATCTGGCTATCGATCAGCCTTGCAGTTTGTTCACGCTCCGCCCACAGATGCCCGCTCAAGCGGCCTTGGCTGAGCTGCGCCTGCACCTGCAACGGGCCGAGCGGCGGCAGGTCGAAGGCCAGCTCGATCCGCCACAACGACTCGAGCGGATCGCGTTGCTCGCGCTGCCCGTCAGCCTGTTGCTGCGGGGTTTCTTCGCGCTGCAGCTTGGCTTGCAAAGGGATGAACTCCTGGCCGTGGCGGATCGGGATTTCGGCCTGCCAGGTGGTCTGCAGGTTACCGTTTTCGCTCACACCGGTCTGTTGCAGGCTGCTCAGGGCGTGGCTCTGCAAGCGCGACACGGCAGCCGCAGCCAGACGCAGCAGTTGCTCCAGATCGCCTTCCTGCTCCAGGCTCTGCAGCAGCCGTGACGGTAGCGGGAAACTGCCTGGTTGCGGTCGGGGGCTGACCCGGTCAAGCATGCCCAGTGCACTGCGGGCGAAGCCGGGCATCACCTGTGCCAAGGTATTGGCAGCAACGGTGGGGTTGCTCATGGGGTTGGCGGCGTTCGGCAGCGCCTGCGCAACCAGCCTGATCAACTGCGCTTTGAGGTCTGGGGCGATACCTGCAGGCAAGCCGGCCAACAGCTTCGCCTCAAGAAAACCACCACTGTTGCTCAATGCCTGCGCCACGCCTTTGGGGTCGCTGAGCTGACGCGCATCCGGCAGGCTGGCCAGCAGGCGCTCGGCGCTGGCGCGCAGTAGGCTGCCCGTGTCGGGATCGCTGGCGAGCTGCTGCAATGCGCTGAGCACACCGGGCAGCGAAGCTTGCCGAGCCTGCTGGTTGGCCAGTTGCTGGCTGATCAGCAACTGATCCTGACGCCCGCTCAACGGCACGAAGCGCAGTGACTGGTCGCCCTGCACCAAAGCGCTGAGCAGGCTGCCCACCGGCAATGGGCGCGGGCTCTCGATACTCAGGGTGGCGCCGGCCTGGCTGCTGTTGAGCAGGCTGACCAACGCGCGAAAACTGGCAGTTTCACCGGGGTTGACTGGCAATGCCTGGTTGCTCAGGACCTTGCCCTGCAGCAGGGTACCGATCGGCACCTGGCTGGTGTCGAGGCGGGTGAGGGTGGTGACATTGTTGGCGTTGGCCTGCTGCACCATGACTGCCAGGCGATTGCTGTCGGCCTGGCTCAGCAGCAGCTGGCTGCCCGGAGCCAATGGTTGGCTGGCGGTGGTCTGGACCTGGGTCTGAGTACCGTTGGCGGCAGTCAGGCGCAGCAGCAACTGAAAGTCGACGCCAAGCTGGCGCAGCGACATGACCTCGGCCTTGGCAGTCTCGCCGGGCGCGATCAGCCCGGGCTGCGGTTGCAGCAGGCGCAGCAGTTCGCCGGTCATGGCAGCTTTGGCTGCCTGCGGGGCGATTGCGCTTTGTGCGCCGAGACTATTGATTTCAGTCATGATTGTATACAACCTGTCGAAGCAGCCCTCTTGGCAGCGCGGCGGCGCGTGTAATAATGCCGGCCACGTCGCCCACCACTGTCAGTATAACGGCAGGCCAGGGGGCGACTTGAGACTCAGGCTCCACACAGAATAAGGCGGTACCGTGACCCTTGACCTTCGAGCCACCGGCCTGGCGTGCGAGCGCGACTGGCGCCTGCTGTTTGAACACCTGGATTTTCAGCTGGGCCCAGGCGACATGCTGCAGATCAGCGGCCCCAACGGCAGCGGCAAAACCAGCCTGCTGCGGCTGTTGGCCGGGCTGATGCAGCCCACCGCCGGGCAGATCCAGCTCAATGGCCAGCCGTTGGCCGAGCAGCCGCAGGCACTGGCCAGCATCCTGCTGTGGATCGGCCATGCGGCGGGTATCAAGGATTTGCTCACGGCCGAAGAGAACCTCGCCTGGCTCTGCGCGCTGCATCAGCCGGCCAGTGTCGAGGCGATCTGGCAGGCCCTGGCCGCAGTCGGCCTGCGCGGTTTTGAAGATGTGCCCTGCCACACCCTATCCGCCGGCCAGCAGCGGCGGGTGGCGCTGGCGCGGCTGTACCTGGCCGGGCCGCCACTGTGGATTCTCGATGAGCCGTTCACCGCCCTCGACAAACAGGGCGTTGCGCAGCTTGAAGCGCACCTGGCCGCGCACTGCGAGGCGGGCGGCACAGTGGTGTTGACCACGCACCACAGTCTCACGCTCAAGCCTGCCGGCTATCGTGAACTGAATGTGGGGCAGTGGGCCGCATGAGTGTATTCGTCCTGTTGTTGCGCCGCGAAGCGCGCCTGCTGTTCCGCCGCCCGGCCGAGCTGGCCAACCCGTTGGTGTTTTTCGCCATTGTGGTGGCGTTGTTCCCCCTTGCCGTCGGCCCCGAGACGCAATTGTTGCAAACCTTGTCGCCTGGCCTGGTCTGGGTAGCCGCGCTGCTTGCGGTACTGCTGTCGTTGGACGGCTTGTTTCGCAGCGATTTTGAAGACGGCTCGCTGGAGCAATGGGTGCTGTCGCCGCATCCACTGGCGTTGTTGGTGCTGGCCAAGGTGCTGGCGCATTGGATCTTTTCCGGGCTGGCGCTGGTATTGTTGGCGCCGCTGCTGGCGCTGATGCTGGGCCTGCCGGCGAGCTGCCTGCCGGTGCTGCTGGCCTCGCTGCTGCTGGGCACGCCGGTGCTGAGCCTGCTCGGTGCAGTGGGCGCGGCGCTGACCGTGGGCCTCAAACGCGGTGGTTTGTTACTGGCGCTACTGATTTTGCCGTTGTATATCCCAGTATTGATCCTGGGCAGTGGCGCCTTGCAAGCGGCGTTGCAGAATATGCCCGCCACTGGCCACCTGTTGTGGCTGGCCAGCCTGACTGCCCTGGCTGTGACCCTGGCACCCTTTGCGATAGCGGCCGGCCTGAAGATCAGCGTCGGCGAATAACGAGATCTGGGCCTACGGCAGAATGCTCAAGGCCCAGCCAAGACCGGATGTACCTGATGAAAATAAGCTGGACGTGGTTCCACAAGCTCGGCTCGCCCAAATGGTTCTACGCCATCAGCGGGCGCATGCTGCCCTGGCTGACGGTGGCCGCTGTGCTGTTGCTGACAGTCGGCATGGTCTGGGGCCTGGCCTTTGCGCCGCAGGACTATCAGCAGGGCAACAGCTTCCGCATCATCTATATCCATGTGCCGGCGGCCATGCTCGCGCAGTCCTGCTATGTGCTGCTGGCGGTGGCTGGTGTGGTCGGGCTGGTGTGGAAGATGAAGATCGCCGACGTTGCCCTGCAGTGCGCGGCGCCCATCGGCGCCTGGATGACCGCCGTGGCGCTGGTCACCGGGGCCATCTGGGGCAAGCCGACCTGGGGTAGCTGGTGGGTCTGGGATGCGCGCCTAACGTCGATGCTGATCCTGCTTTTTCTGTACTTCGGCATCATTGCGCTGGGCCAGGCGATCAGTAATCGTGACAGCTCGGCCAAGGCTTGTGCGGTGCTGGCGATCGTGGGCGTGATCAACATCCCGATCATCAAGTATTCGGTGGAGTGGTGGAACACCCTGCACCAGGGCGCGACTTTCACCCTCACCGAAAAGCCGGCGATGCCCGCAGAAATGTGGCTGCCGCTGCTGCTCACCGGGCTTGGCTTCTACTGCTTCTTCGGCGCTGTGCTGCTGCTGCGCATGCGCCTTGAGGTGCTCAAGCGCGAGGCCCGCGCCAGCTGGGTTCGTGAAGAAGTGCTGAACAGCCTGGGGCGGAGGGCAGCATCGTGAGTTTTGCCTCGTTCAGCGAGTTTCTCGCCATGGGCCACCACGGCCTGTACGTATGGTCGGCCTACGGCATCTGCCTGGCAGTGCTGGCGCTCAATGTCGCCGCACCACTGTTGGCCCGCCGTCGTTATCTGCAAGAAGAGGCGCGTCGTCTGCGCCGGGAGAACAATCAGTGAATCCGCAGCGCAAGAAACGCCTGTTGCTCATCGGCGCCCTGCTGGTCGGGGTCGGCGTCGCCGTTGGCTTTGCCCTGAGTGCCCTGCAGCAGAACATCAACCTGTTCTACACCCCGACCCAGATCGCCACCGGCGAAGCGCCGCTGGACACGCGCATTCGCGCCGGTGGCATGGTCGAGAAGGGCTCGGTGCAGCGCTCGGCTGACTCGCTCGACGTGCGCTTTGTGGTCACCGACTTCAACAAGTCGGTGCCGATCACCTATCGCGGCATCCTGCCGGACCTGTTCCGTGAAGGGCAGGGCATCGTTGCCTTGGGCAAGCTCAATGCCGATGGCGTGGTGGTGGCGGATGAAGTGCTGGCCAAGCACGATGAAAAGTACATGCCGCCTGAGGTGACCAAAGCACTCAAGGAAGGCGGCCAGGCGGCCAGCGGCGCGGAGCAGAAGCCATGAATGCTGCCCTGATAGTGCCCGAACTGGGTCAGTTGGCGATGATCCTGGCGATCTGTTTCGCCGTGGTTCAGGCCAGCGTGCCGCTGCTCGGCGCCTGGCGCGGCGACAGCCTGTGGATGAGCCTGGCGCGACCTGCCGCCTGGGGCCAGTTCGCTTTTCTGGTGTTTGCGTTCGGCTGCCTTACCCATGCGTTCATGACCGACAATTTCTCGGTAGCGTACGTTGCCAGCAACTCCAATACCGCTTTGCCGTGGTATTACAAATTCAGCGCAGTGTGGGGCGCGCATGAAGGCTCGTTGCTGCTGTGGGCATTGATTCTGGGCGGCTGGACCTTCGCCGTGTCGGTGTTCTCGCGCCAGTTGCCACAAGTCATGCTCGCCCGCGTACTGGCGGTGATGGGCATGATCAGCGTGGGCTTCTTGTCGTTCCTGATCGTCACCTCCAACCCGTTCCAGCGCCTGTTGCCGCAGGTGCCGGGCAACGGCCGTGACCTCAACCCGCTGCTGCAGGACTTTGGCCTGATCGTCCATCCGCCAATGCTGTACATGGGCTACGTCGGCTTCTCGGTGGCCTTCGCCTTCGCTATCGCCGCCTTGCTCGGTGGCCGCCTGGATGCCGCCTGGGCGCGCTGGTCGCGGCCATGGACCATCGTCGCCTGGGCGTTCCTCGGGGTCGGTATCACCTTGGGCTCGTGGTGGGCGTACTACGAACTTGGTTGGGGCGGCTGGTGGTTCTGGGACCCGGTCGAAAACGCCTCGTTCATGCCCTGGCTGGTGGGCACCGCGCTGATCCACTCGCTGGCCGTCACGGAAAAACGCGGCGTGTTCAAGAGCTGGACGGTATTGCTGGCGATCGCCGCATTCTCGTTGAGCCTGCTCGGCACCTTCCTGGTGCGCTCCGGCGTGCTGACGTCGGTGCACGCCTTTGCCGCCGACCCGGAGCGCGGTGTATTCATCCTGATCTTCCTGCTGTTTGTCGTGGGTGGCTCGCTGACCCTGTTCGCTCTGCGCGCGCCGGTGGTGAAAAGCCAGGTCGGCTTTGCCCTGTGGTCGCGAGAAACCTTGCTGCTGGCCAACAACCTGGTGCTGGTGGTGGCTGCATCGATGATTCTGCTGGGTACGCTGTACCCGCTGGTGCTCGATTCCCTGACCGGGGCCAAACTGTCGGTCGGCCCGCCGTATTTCGATGCGCTGTTCCTGCCGTTGATGGCATTGCTGATGGTGGTGCTCGGGATCGGCGTGCTGGTGCGCTGGAAGGACACGCCGGGCAAATGGCTGGCGGGCATGCTCACACCGGTATTGATTGGCAGCGCTATTCTGGCGCCGATTGCCGGGCTGATTGCCGATGACTTCGACTGGCCGGCGCTGGCGACCTTTGCCCTGGCGGCGTGGGTAGTGCTCGCCGGCCTGCGCGACATCTTCGACAAGACCCGCCACAAAGGCCTGGGCAAGGGCGTGCGCGGCCTGTCCCGCAGCTATTGGGGCATGCAGGTCGCGCATCTGGGCCTGGCTGTGTGCGCCCTGGGCGTGGTGCTGTCGAGCAACAACAGCGCCGAGCGCGACCTGCGCATGGCGCCGGGCGAGACGGTCGAGCTTGGCGGCTATCACTTCCTGTTCGAAGGCGCCAAGCACTTCGAAGGGCCAAACTTCATCTCCGACCGTGGCACCGTGCGGGTTTCCAAGGACGGTCGCGAGGTCAGCGTGCTGCACCCCGAGAAGCGTCTGTACACCGTGCAGCAGTCGATGATGACCGAGGCCGGGATCGATGCCGGTTTCACCCGCGACCTCTACGTGGCCCTCGGCGAGCCGCTGGAAAACGGCGCCTGGGCCGTGCGCGTGCACATCAAACCGTATGTTCGCTGGATCTGGCTGGGCGGTCTGCTGACCGGCCTGGGCGGGCTACTGGCAGCCTTCGACCGGCGTTACCGGGTCAAGGTCAAGAGCCGCGTGCGTGAAGCCCTCGGCGCGACTGGAGCAACTGCATGAAGCGTTGGATGATGGTCCTGCCGTTGGCGGTGTTTCTACTGCTGGCGGTGTTTCTCTACAAGGGCTTGTTCCTCAAGCCAGATGAGCTGCCGTCGGCGATGATCGGCAAGCCATTCCCGGCCTTCTCGCTGGCCTCCACCCAAGGCGAGCGCAGCCTGACCCAGGCCGACCTGCTCGGCCGGCCGGCGCTGGTCAACGTGTGGGCCACCTGGTGCCCGTCGTGCAAGGTTGAGCATCCTTACCTGAACAAACTGGCCGAGCAGGGCGTGGTCATCCATGGCGTCAACTACAAGGACGATAACGCTGCGGCGTTGAAGTGGCTCGCCGAGTTCCACAATCCGTATCAGCTGGATATCCGCGACGAGCAGGGCACTCTGGGTCTGGACCTTGGTGTGTATGGTGCGCCGGAGACCTTTCTGATCGATGCCAAGGGTATCATCCGCTACAAGCACGTCGGCATCGTCGATGCCACGGTCTGGCGCGAGCAGCTGGCGCCGCTGTACCAGGGCCTGGTCGATGAGGCCAAGCCATGAAGCGCTGGTTGGCAGCAGCCGTGCTCGGCCTGAGCCTGGTGAGCGTGGCCAAGGCCGCGATCGACACCTATCAGTTTCGTGACGACGCCGAGCGCGAGCGCTATCAGCAACTGACCAAGGAGCTGCGCTGCCCCAAGTGTCAGAACCAGGACATCGCTGACTCCAATGCGCCGATTGCCGCCGACCTGCGTCGGGAGATCTTCCGCATGCTCGGCGAAGGCCAGAGCAATCAGCAGATCGTTGCCTTCATGGTTGATCGCTATGGCGACTTCGTCCGTTACAAACCGGCCTTGAGCGGGCGCACCTGGCTGCTCTGGTTCGGCCCGGCAATTCTGCTGGCGGGGGGCTTTGTCATGTTGGCGGTGATTGTCCGCCGGCGCCGGCAGCCGGTGGCAAGCGGCAGCGCGCAGCTGTCGGTGGAAGAACGCGAACGTCTCGCCAAACTGTTGGATAAAGAAGCTACCCATGACTGAATTCTGGCTTGGCGCGGGCCTGTTGTTGCTCGCCGCCCTCGGCTTTCTGCTGATCCCGATCCTGCGTGGCCGTGGCCGCCAGCAGGAACAAGACCGTACCGCCCTGAACGTGGCGCTGTATCAGGAACGTGTCGCCGAACTGAGCGCGCAGCAGGCTGCCGGCGTACTCGATGCCGAGCAACTGGCCAGCGGCCGTGATGAAGCCGCGCGGGAACTGCTGGCCGATACCGAAGGCGCCGGCGAACCGCGCCAGGGTCATCTGGGGCGGGCGGTACCGCTGTTGGCAGCGTTGCTGGTGCCGGTGATGGCGGTGGGGCTGTATCTGCATTTTGGTGCGGCGGACAAGGTCGAGCTGACCCGTGAGTTTGCCCAGGCACCGAAAACCATGGACGAGATGACCAGCCGCCTCGAGCGCGCGGTGCAGGCCCAGCCGGATTCAGCTGAAGGCCTGTACTTCCTCGGTCGTGCGTACATGGCTGACCAGCGCCCGGCTGATGCGGCGCAGATCTTCGAGCGTGCCGTTGCCCTTGCTGGTCGCCAGCCAGAGCTGCTCGGGCAGTGGGCCCAGGCGCTGTACTTTGCTGCCGACAAACAATGGAGCGCACAGCTGCAGGAGCTTACCGACGAAGCGCTCAAGGCTGACCCCAAGGAAGTCACCAGCCTCGGCCTGCGCGGCATCGCCGCGTTCGAAGGCGAACGCTATCAGGAGGCCATCGACTACTGGCAGCGCCTGCTGGCGCAATTGCCTGAGGGTGATGCCTCGCGCGCCGCGTTGCAGGGCGGTATCGATCGCGCCGCCGACAAGCTCAGCGCCGCGCCAGGCAAAGCGGCCGCACCAGCTGTATCGCCCGCGCGCTTGCAGGTACGGGTCGAGCTGGCCACAGCGCTGCAGGGCAAGGTTCAGCCGAGCGACACGGTGTTCATCTTCGCCCGCGCCAAAAGCGGCCCGCCGATGCCGTTGGCGGCCAAGCGGGTGACGGTGGGCCAGCTGCCGATCGAAGTTGAACTGTCAGACGCTGATGCCATGATGGCGCAGATGAAACTGTCCGATTTTGCCGAAGTCCAACTGGTTGCACGGGTGTCCCGCGCAGGCCAGCCGACTCAAGGCGAATGGATCGGCCAGAGCGCGCCGATGAGCAATCGCACGCCGGGCATTCAGCACCTGACAATCGACAGCCCTGACCAATAAGAGAGCCCACCATGAAGCATGCCGTCCGCTTGACCCTGATCACCCTGGCCCTGGGTCTGTCTGCGTGTACGGTGCGCGAGCCGGTCCAGCAGCCGCTGCCACCGGTCGAAGGCGTGCCGCCGCGCCAAGGGCCGGCGGTCACGCCATTGCCGGGTAGCAAGCCGGGTACGCAGCCGAGCAAGCCAACCGCAGCACCGAAGGCCATGCCGCGCACTTCGGCCAGCTTCGCGCCACCGCCAGGTGGTGCCAGCCACTGGGACCCGAAAATGGGCGTGTATGTGCTGGAGAAAAAACCCAACACCTTCTACCGTCAGCGCACCTATTACCGCTATGACGGCGGCTGGAGCTGGTCGCTGAGCCCGGAAGGTCCATGGCAGGAAACCGACAGCAGCGGTGTGCCGGGTGGCCTGGGTCGCGCCTTCGCGCATTAAGCATCTGCAGCACCTCTCTACCAAGGCCGGTACAGTACAGTTGAAGGGCAATTCTTCGATTGACTGTACTTGCCCCTGACCCCGCATAATCCCTCCTCGCATAGAGCCGGAGGGTGCATGAGCAAGACAGTCCTGGTACTGGTTGAAACCGTCGACGATTACCTGCCGCTGCTGGAGCAGGCGGGCTATCGACTGATTCGTGCGCCGAATGCGCAGCTGCGCGCTGCGGCCATCGCTCAGCAGGCCGATGAGATCGACGCGGTGCTCACCCGCGGCCCACTTGGTCTGACTGCCAGCGAGATTCAGGCGCTGCCACACTTGCAGATCATCTGTGTGATCGGTGCCGGCTATGAACAGGTCGATCTGACCGCCGCTGCAGCTCGTGGCATCACCGTCACCAACGGCGCCGGCGCCAACGCTGCAGCAGTCGCCGATCACAGCCTGGCCCTGCTGCTGGCCTTGTTGCGCAATATCCCCAACGCTGACGCAAGCACTCGCCGCGGTGAGTGGAACCGGGTGATCAGCCCGTCGGTGTCGGGCAAGCGCCTGGGCATCATCGGCCTCGGTGCTGTTGGCCAGGCGATTGCCAAACGCGCGTCGCTGGGCTTCGACATGCCGGTCAGCTACCACAGCCGTACACCTCGTAAAGAGCTTGCCTACACTTGGTACGACAGCCCACTGCGTCTGGCCGAGGCGGTCGACATCCTCGTGATTGCTACACCCGGCGGCGCTGCGACGCAGCATCTGGTCGACGCCGATGTGCTCAAAGCACTCGGTGCAGAGGGCTACCTGGTCAATATCGCCCGCGCCAGTGTGGTCGACAGCGCCGCCTTGCTCGAGGCGCTGGAGCAGGGCTGGATCGCTGGCGCGGCACTCGATGTATTCGACGACGAACCCAACGTACCCGACGCCTTCAAGGCACTCGGCAACACCGTGCTGACCCCGCATGTGGCCGGGCAGTCGCCCGAGGCCGCACGCGATACGGTGACCCTGGTGCTGCGCAATCTGCAGGCGTTTTTTGCTGGCGAACCGGTGCTGACCCCCGTTCGCAGCTGAATTTTTACCCGGCCAGTCATGGACAGTGGAGCTTATTGCATGCAACTCGAGATCTTTCAGGTAGACGCTTTTTCCAGCAAACCTTTCGGCGGTAACGCGGCAGCAGTGATCCCGCTGGAGCAGTGGCTGGACGATGCCACCCTGCAGCGCATCGCCGAAGAGAACAACCTGTCCGAGACTGCCTACTTCGTCAAGCACGGCGACGGCTACCAGCTGCGTTGGTTTACCCCGGCGGTGGAAGTCGACCTGTGCGGGCACGCCACCCTGGCCTCGGCCTGGGTGTTGTTCGAGCAACTTGGCGAGCAGGCTGAGGTGCTGCGCTTCAGCACCCGCAGCGGCGAGCTGCGGGTCAGCCGTGGCGCTGACGGCAGGCTGGAAATGGACTTTCCGGCCAAGCAGCCGCAGCCGGTAGCGACCCCGCCAGGCTTGCTGGAGGCGCTCGGTCTGGACAGCGCACGTGAGGTGTACCGCAGCGATGACTACCTGGTGGCGATTGACGACGTGTCGTTGATCGAGACCCTGCGTCCGGACTTCGTCGCGTTGGCAGCCTTCGATGTGCGCGGTATTGCGGTGACTGCGCCGGGCCGCGGTTTTGACTTCGTCACCCGCTGGTTCGGCCCTCGGGTGGGCGTCAACGAAGACCCGGTGACCGGGTCGGCGCACACTTCGCTGGCACCGTACTGGGCGCAGCGTCTGGAGCAAAGCAGCCTGCGCTGCGAGCAGGGCGGTGCGCGCAAAGGCCAGTTGCACTGTGAGGTGCTCGGCAACGGCCGGGTTATCATCAGCGGCCACGGCGCGCTGTACCTCAAGGGCAGCGTGTTCATCTGAGTGCAGCGCAGCTTTCCCAAGGAGCTTCATGAACAACGAATTACAGATCACCGACCTGCTCGAAGGCGACGGCAAGGCTGTGGTCAAGGGCGCATTGATCACCACCCAGTACACCGGCTGGCTGGCCGATGGCAGCGAGTTTGATTCGTCCTGGTCGCGCGGTAAGCCGTTCCAGTGCGTGATCGGCAGCGGCCGGGTGATCAAAGGCTGGGATCAGGGCCTGATGGGCATGCGTGTCGGCGGCAAGCGCAAGCTGCAGGTGCCGGCGCACCTGGCCTACGGCGAGCGCAGCGTCGGCGCGATTCCGGTCAATTCCGACCTGACCTTCGAGATCGAATTGCTCGAAGTGCTGACCCGCGACGACTGAAACTGTAACAACTTCACCCGGCAAGTTTGCCCCGGCGAATGAATTTCGTTCACATTTCTAGGTCAAGATGGTCCCGCTTGCACGGCTGGCTCGCCAGCCTGTGCAGGTGATCACGAAATGCAGGCACGGACGCCTTCCTTCTTTTGTCGGATGAGTCCATCGCCATGAAGTTGCTGCAGTCCTTGCGACGCCGTCATCTCTACCTTGCCACTGCGTTTGCGGCAGTCCTGGTGCCCCTGACCTATGCCATGGTGCACAACCATGAAGAGCCGGTCGATGGCACCCAGACTCTGGTGTTTCTGCGCCACGCAGAGAAGCCTGGCGAAGGTCTTGGCCAGCTGAATTGCCAGGGTCTGAATCGGGCCATCGAGTTGGCCAGTGTGCTGCCGGAGCGGTTCGGCGATGCCGATTATGTCTTCGCTGCCAACCCCTCGCGGCACGTCGAAGAGGGTAGCCAGGACCAGCGCTACAGCTACATTCGCCCGCTGATGACCATCAGCCCCAGCGCCATTCGCCTCGGTCTGCCGGTCAATATCGACTTCGGCGCCAATGACTACGACGAGTTGGCCGACGAGCTGCTGACCGACAAGTACCGCAACGCCACCGTCTATACCGCCTGGTCGCACGGTTACCTGCCTGATCTGATCAATGCCGTGGCCGGCAAGGCCCTGGGTGACGAGCGAGTCATCACCGAGGACTGGAGCAACGAGGATTTCGACAGTTTGTATGTGATTACCCTGACCTGGCACGACGGCAAGGCGAGCATGCTCAGCCGTAACGTGCGTCAGGGTCTGGATGGTGGCAACAAGGCCTGCCCGACCTGAGCCGGGCAGGGCTGATCAGCGGCCCAGGCGCATTGGCCAGCCGACGACCTTTTTCACCCGCGGGGTCGCGTAGGTGCGTACCTTGGAGGTGCTCAGGCCAAGCCGCACCAGCGACTCGGCAATGGTTACCGCAGCGCTGACACCATCCACCACCGGCACCCCGGTGCGCTGGCGAATCTGCTCGTCGAGGCCGGCCATGCCGCCGCAACCAAGGCAGATCACCTCGGCTTTGTCTTCGCGCACAGCGCGCTCGGCCTGTTCGACGATGGCGTCCACCGCCCGTTGCGGGTTCTCTTCAAGCTCCAGCACCGCCAGGCCGCTGGCGCGCACCGAGGCGCAGCGGTCATACAGCCCGGAGAGTTTCAGGCGATCTTCGATCAGCGGTACGGTGCGGTCCAGGGTGGTTACCACCGAGTAGGCGTGGCCGAGGTACATGGCGGTGCTGGCGGCGGCGTCGGTGATGTCTACCACTGGCACATCGAGCAACTCCTGCAGCCCCTCGCGGCCATGCTCGCCGTAGCCTGCCTGGATCACCGCATCATAGGGCTGGTCGTAAGCCAGCACGCGGTCCATCACGGCGATGGCCGCCAGATAACTTTCGAAATTGCCCTCCACCGACTCGGCGCCAAAGTACGGCGTCAGACCGACGATCTCGGTGCCTGGCGCGGCGACGCTGCGGGCTTGCTCGGCAATAGCCTCGGTGATGGCTGCGGTAGTGTTGACGTTGACGATAAGAATGCGCATGCAGATTCTTCCTTGATCAATGGCTGCTGTGGTCGACGGCGATGCACTCGCCGCTGACGTCGTGGTATTGGCGATTGCGCGGGGCAATCAGCAGGTACAGCGCAGCCGCGATGCCCGCACCGATCAGCCAGGAGAACGGCGCCACGCCGTGGAAGTTGGGTACCAGCGCAAGGATGATGGCCAGCAGCGCCGCCGGTGCGAAGGCCGCCATCGCCCGCCAGTTGATGCCGCGGGTGTAGTGATAGGCGCCAGCCGGGTTCTCGCTGTACAGCTCAGGCACGTTGATCTGGCCTTTGCGCAGCAACCAGTAGTCGGCCATGATCACCCCGTACAGCGGGCCGAGCAGGGCGCCCAGGCCGGACAGGAAGTAGACGATCACCAGTGGGCTGTTGTAGAGGTTCCACGGCAGGATCAGTACTGCCAGCGTGGCGCTGATCAGGCCGGCGCGGCGGAAGTTCAGGTGGCGCGGGGCGAGGTTGCTCAGGACAAATGCCGGGGCGACGAAGTTGGCCATGATGTTCACCGCGACGGTGACGATCAGGAACGCCAGGCAACCCAGTACCAGAAACAGCGTATTAGGGATGGTCGCAACGATCTGGGTGGGGCTGTCGATGATGTGGCCGTTGATCTTGAACTGTGCACCGCTGAGCACCACGGTGATCACCGCGAACACCAGGATGTTCACCGGCAGCCCCCAGAAGTTGCCGACGCGGATGGTCTTGCGGCACGGCGATGAGCGGGCGAAGTCGCAGAAGTTCAGCACCAGGGTGCCGTAGATCGCCAGCCACAAGGCGCCACCGGCAAAGATATTGCGCCACATTTCGTATCCGGTCAGCGGCTCGGCCACCGACCAGGCGATGCGTGTGTCGGCCTGGAAGTACATCCAACCGGCCAGGCTCGCGACTGTCAGCAGAATCACTGGGCCGGCGAAGCCTTCATAGCGGCGCACCATTTCCATGCCGTAGGCAAGGATCACCAGCTGCACCAGCCAGATCGCGACGAAGCACACCCAGCCCAGGCTCGACAGGCCAAGGATGCTGTCTTGATCGTATGCGGCCACCTGCGGCCAGATGGCGGTGAGCAATACCCGCAGCACCACCGAGGCGAGATAGGTCTGGATACCGAACCAGGCGATGGCGATCACGGCGCGAATCAATGCCGGCAACTGTGCGCCGTGGATGCCGAAGGCGATGCGGCTGATGACCGGGAAGGGCACACCCGTCTTCTGCCCCATGTAGCCAGACAGGTTCATGAAGAAGTACACCAGCACTGCGCCGATCGCCAGCGACAGGAGAATCTGCCAGCCACCCAGGCCGAGCGCGAACAGGCCCATGGCGAACGAGTAGTTGGCGATGTTGTGCACATCGTTGGTCCACAGCGCGAAGATGCTGTAACCGCCCCAGCGTCGGCCCTCGAGACGGGTCGGCGCGAGGTCGCGGTTGTGCAGGCGCGGGCTGAGTTCGAGGGCCGGCGATGCGCCGGTCAAGGTTGACGGCTGGGCGGTGCTGGCGACGGATAGTTCAGGGGCAAGGTCGAGGCTGCTACTCATTCCGGCGGCTCCTGATGCGCAGGTTGCAGTGAGGGGCGAGAGTGCACGGTCTCGTCTGGTCACGGCTGAACCTTGACATCACTAGGTTCTGGAGGCTGCGGCCTGCTTGGGGCAGGCGCTGCGCGTTGTTGTGTATTTAGGTTTTGTTCAAGTTGTATACAAAACACAAGCACAGCAAAGCCAGTTCCATGCCATCGGGTGTGCAAGTTCACAATTTACTGTTCCGTGAACTCTTTATTTAAATCTATAACTTACTGAATTTATTTGTTTATAAGTTGACCGATTGAACAAGTTAAATTTTTTACCAACTTACTTTACTGATCAATCGGTCAAATTATCTCGCGCCGCGCATGTAACGTCTTGGTGCTGTGCTTCCCAGAAGTGCACACAAAAATGGCACCTTAGGTGACAATCCTGTGTACAAAAAATAAGCAGCACAATCTGGCCGTGCCGGTCTGCAGGAAAGCCGCTCACTCGGCCATCGGCGGCAGGCGGCGTTTCACCGGGCTCTTCTTGATGATCGCGGTGTTGGTTTCGGCCAGGACATTGATGCGGTCGAGCAAGCTGTCCAGTTGCTCCATCGAGCGCACATGCAGGCGGGCGATAAAGCAGTCCTCGCCGGTCACCTTGTCGCACTCGGTGAACTCGGCAATCGCGATGATCTGGCGCTCGACTTCCTGCAGTTGGCCGGGCAGTGGGCGGATGCGCACAATCGCCTGCAACTGATAGCCGAAACAGCGCGGGTCGATCTCGACGGTGTAACCGCGGAGCACGCCGCGCTCTTCCAGCCGGCGCAGCCGCTCGCTGACGCTGGGCGCCGAAAGCCCGCTGATCTGCGCCAACGCCTTGAGCGAGCGGCGCGAATCCTCCATCAGGGCGGTGATCAGGAGTTGGTCGATGGCATCGGTCATAAGTACCTCGTTAGGCAAAGCTTCTGATTTGCCTTGATCGTAAAGGTGAATGGCGATTTTTGCCTTGGTTATCCGCTGGAAGGCGGCAGCCAGCCTTCGTCATACTGTTGCCATCATCAACGGAGGTGGCCGATGGACAGTTCAATGCGCCGTGGTTCGCTGGAAATGATCGTCGCCATGCTTATTTCCGGGACGATTGGCTGGTTCGTACTGGTGTCCGGGCAACCGGTACTGGAGGTGGTGTTCTGGCGCTGTGTGTTCGGCGCGGGGGCGTTACTGGTGATCTGCGCGAGCCTGGGCCTGCTCAAGTCCGGCGTGATCAGCCGCGGCGCCGTGTTGCTGGCGATTGTCAGCGGGGTGGCCATCGTCGGTAACTGGGTGCTGCTGTTCGCCTCGTATTCGCGGGCGTCGATTGCCATCGGTACTGCGGTATACAACGTACAGCCGTTTCTGTTGGTCGGCCTGGCTGCGGTGTTTCTCGGCGAGAAGATCACCCTGGCCAAACTGAGCTGGCTGGGGGTGGCGTTCGTCGGCATGCTGGCCATCGTCAGTGCCCACGGCAACGGCCAGAGCAGTGGCAGCGACTATCTGCTGGGGATTGCCCTGGCCCTTGGGGCGGCGTTGCTGTATGCGGTTGCGGCGTTGATCATCAAGCGCCTGAGCGGTACGCCGCCGCACTTGATCGCGCTGATCCAGGTCAGCACCGGCATCGTCCTGTTGGCGCCGTGGGTCAAGCTTGGTGGGTTGCCCGCTGAACTGCCGGCGCTGGCCAGTTTGCTGACCCTGGGCATCGTCCATACCGGGCTGATGTATGTGCTGCTGTACAGCGCGATCCAACGTCTGCCGACTGCATTGACCGGCGCGCTGTCGTTCATCTACCCGATTGCGGCGATCCTGGTCGACTGGTTCGCCTTTGGCCATCGGCTGGCGCCGTTGCAGTGGCTGGGGGTGGCGTTGATTCTGCTGGCCGCGGCCGGCATGCAACAAGGCTGGTGGTTTCGCGCCCCGGGCAAAGCGGCGCCAAGCCCATGCGACTGAGCGCAGTTGAAGCGGGTAGAATGCCCTCTTTTGATCCTCAGCGACGCGCCCATGACCTCCGTGATTGATACCCTCGAGCAGCACCTGCTCACCGCTCTCGACCCTGCTCCGTTGGAAACCCGGCGCCTGTTCCATGGCCGTGGCCGCTGCTGGGCAGGGCTTGAGCAGATCACGGTCGACTGGCTGCAAGGGGTGTTGCTGGTGGCGTTGTTCCGCGAGCCACCCGAGGGCCAGCTGGCTGAGCTCGAGGCGATGCTGCGGGCACTGGCCGAGCGCCCACTGTGGACCGGCGAGGCGATTTTGATTCAACACCGTTACCTGCCCGACAGCCCCGGCCAGTGGTTGCTCGGCGAGCCGGTGCAGCAGCGTGAGGTGGTCGAAGACGGCCTGACCTACCTACTCGATCTGGGCGTGCGCCAGAACAACGGTCTGTTTCTGGACATGCGCTATGGCCGGCGCTGGGTGCGTGAGCACGCCGCTGGCAAGCGGGTACTCAATCTGTTCGCCTATACCTGCGGTTTCTCGGTGGCGGCAATCGCCAACGGCGCTGCTCAGGTGGTCAATCTGGACATGGCCAAGTCGGCACTGTCGCGTGGACGCGAGAACCATCGGCTCAATGGCCATGATGTGGGCCAGGTGGCGTTTCTGGGTCATGAACTGTTCAAGTCATGGGGCAAAGTGCGCAAGTACGGGCCGTATGACCTGATCATCATTGACCCGCCGACGTTCCAGCGCGGCAGCTTTGTGCTGACCCAGGACTACGCGAAAATCCTGCGCCGCTTGCCCGAATTGCTCAGCGCAGGCGGCACGGTGCTGGCGTGTGTCAACGACCCGGCGATTGGCTCGGACTTCCTGATCCAGGGTATGGCCGAACAGGCGCCGGGCTTGCAGTTCATCGAGCGTCTGCAGAATCCGCCGGAGTTTGCCGATGCTGATCCTGAGGGTGGCTTGAAGGCGCTGGTGTTCCGCCAACTATGAGCTGCCGCCCTCGACAGCGAGGGCGACAGTGCTTGGCAGGGTTCAGGCAGGCAATGCGCGGGCCTGGGCGGGCATCGGGTAGACCTGGGCGAAAGCAACGTTGTCGGTTTGATCGACGCGCTTTTTCAGGCGTTCGTTGAAGGCCCGGCTGACCGCGTACTGGCCACCGGAAATGGTTCGGAACTGCGCGGTCAGGACGAACCCGTTGAGGTCCATACGGTCGACGCCGAACACCTGCAGCGGCCCTTGCAGGTTGATCCGCAGCAGTGGGTCTTCGCTGATCGACTTGCCCACTTCGTGAATCAACGCCAGCGACTGATCGACGTCACTGTCGTAGGTGAACTGCACCGAGAAGAACGCATAGGCAAACTGCCGCGACTGGTTGGTAACCGCCTTGATCTGGCCAAACGGCACCGAGTGGACGAAGCCCTTGCCGTCGCGCAAGCGCAGGGTGCGGATGGTCAGGCTCTCGACCGTGCCGGCGTGGCCGGAGTCGAGCACCACCCAGTCACCGATCGAAATGGTGTCTTCGATCAGGATGAACAGCCCGGTGATCACATCCTGCACCAACTGCTGCGAACCAAAGCCGATGGCCAGGCCAATTACCCCGGCACCGGCCAGCAGCGGCGCAACGTTGATGCCCAGGTTGGCCATGGTGGTGATGGTGCAGATCACTACCAGGATAACTTTCACCGCATTGCGCAGCATCGGCAGGATGGTGCGCACGCGAGTGCTGGGCTGGCGCGAGCTGCGCTTGCCGACGGGTGGCTTCAGCGCCTCTTGAATGGCGGTGTCGAGCACCACCCACAGCAGCCAGGTCACCAGCAGGATCAGGCCGATACTTGAAATCGAGTTACTGATGGCCTGGCCGAGGCGGTTGCTCAGGGCAAAGTCGATCACCGAGAAACCCCAGATGCGCCCGAGCAGCTCGATAAAGGTAATCGCCATGGCGATGCGCAATAGCGCATGGGCGAGGCTGCGTAGCAGCTCCTTGTAGGGGCGGACCTTCTGCTGCGTATCAACCTTGCGTGACGCCAGCAGGTGTTGCAGCAGGGTGCTAAGGAACAGCGTGGCCACCAGCAGCACGGTGGTCAGCAGGGCATTCTGCAGGGCTTTCTGGCTCTCTTCGCCGGCACCGATCAGGTTGATCGCCGAGACCAGAATCATCATCAGGATCGGCAGATACCACAGCTTGGAGAAGATCCGCAGGGTCTCCTGCACTGCGCGGTGGTGCAGGCGATCATGCAGGTCGCGGTTGCGGATCAGGTGACCCACCGGCCGGCGCAGGCGCAGGACCAGGCTGGCAAAGATGAAGGTGGCGATCAGGCCGGTGATCACGGCGATGCTGGCGGTGATATTGCCGCCGACCTGGCGAGCGATCTGCGGGCTGGTCAGCGCGTCGCTCCAGGCCGCGAGAAAGCCGATCATGAACAACGCGCGCGGTGCCATCTGCCTGATCACGGCGACGGCAGGGCGTTTGTGGCCTGCATCGAACAGGGTGATCAGGCAGAGGATGATCGACGTCGAGAACAGGCCGCTGCTGGTCGCGTAGGCCAGGCTCAGGCCGAGTGCGCGGGCAATCGACGGGTCGAGAAAGCGGCTGGCATACAGCGTCAGCGGCAAGCTCGCCAGGGCCGGCAAGGTATAGGGCAGCAAGTACCTCAGCAAGCCACGCAGGCGCTTGCGCCGTTGCAGCAGGGCGGTGCGCGCGCAGCGGGCGGCGAGCCAGCGGCCGAGCAGGCTGAGCAGCGAGAAACTGGCGGCCCAGGCTATCGTCAGCAGAACAAAATCGCCGATCAGTTGCAGGCCGTCGTGCCCCGAGTGGCGGTCGACCAGGCGCTCCACCTCTTTGCTGGCGCGGTCGGTGCGCAGGCGCCAGGTGTCCAACACATGGGCATCGAGGTCGAGGTCTTTGGCTGCACTGTCCAGGCCATCGGCCAGGGCACCCAGCAAGCCACCCTGCAACACCGGAGCAGGTTCTTCGGCGGGAGCTTCGGCAGGCGCGGGGTCAGCGGCGTAGAGTGAGGTGCTCAGCAACAGGCTGAGAAGTAGCGGGGTTAGCAAGCGCAGCACTGGAGTACTCCTTGGGCCGTGGCGGGCGTGGGGGGTTACTCAAGGAACTGATTGCCGAAGGCGAGGGAAGTTCGATGCAATCCGGGCCATGGCCTGGCCCGGATTGCTCTGGCAAGCGTCAGGCGATCACTGGCCGGTGTAGATCTGGTCGAACACGCCACCGTCGTTGAAGTGGGTCTTCTGCACCGTGCGCCAGTCACCAAAGGTCTTCTCTACCGAGAGGAAGTCGACTTTCGGGAAGCGGTCGGTGTACTTGGCCAGTACCGCTGGATCACGCGGGCGCAGGTAGTTGTTGGCAGCGATTTCCTGGCCTTGTGGCGACCACAGGTACTTCAGGTATTCTTCGGCGGCGGCGCGGGTGCCCTTCTTGTCGACCACCTTGTCAACCACGGTGACCGGCGGCTCGGCTTCGGCCGATACGCTTGGGTAGACTACTTCGAACTGATCGCGACCGAATTCGCGGGCGATCATTTCGGCTTCGTTTTCAAAGGTGACCAGCACGTCGCCGATCTGGTTGGTCATGAACGTGGTGGTAGCCGCCCGGCCGCCGGTATCGAGCACTGGCGCCTGCTTGAACAGCTTGCCGACAAAGTCCTTGGCCTTGTTTTCGTCGCCGCCGTTTTTCAGCACGTAGCCCCAGGCCGAGAGGTAGGTGTAACGGCCGTTACCGGAGGTCTTGGGGTTGGGCACGATCACCTGGACGCCGTCCTTGAGCAGGTCAGGCCAGTCTTTCAGCGCTTTCGGGTTGCCTTTGCGCACGATGAACACGGTGGCCGAGGTGAACGGCGCGCTGTTGTTTGGCAGGCGCGTGACCCAGTTGTCCGGGACCAGCTTGCCGTTGTCGACCAGGGCATTGATGTCGGTCGCCATGTTCATGGTGATGACGTCAGCCGGCAGGCCATCGATCACCGAGCGCGCTTGCTTGCTCGAACCGCCGAAGGACATCTGCAGGTTGATCTTCTCTTTGTGTTCGGCTTCCCAGTGCTTCTGGAAAGCGGCGTTGTAGTCTTTGTAGAAGTCACGCATCACGTCATAGGAAACGTTGAGCAGCGTCGGCGCGGCCTGGGCCAGGTTGCCCAGCGCCAGGCCGGCAGCCAGTAGCGAGGCGGTGAATAGCTTTTTCACGAAGCATTCCTTGTTATGGTTCAGAGGGTTGGCAGTGTGCCACTGACTATAGCCGTTCGCTTCGCGGCGATTAAAGACCGAATAGCTCTTTGCTTATGCGCGCTTCCAGGCGGGTGTTAGGTATCTAACCACTTTCACTCCCGTGCCATACCTAAGCTCACGCCTCCCGAAGGAGGAGCGAGCCATGACTTACCAAACCGACCAGCAGCCCGATGGACTTGCCCTGGAACAGGCCTTCCAGGATCAACTGATTGCCGCACGTCTGCCACAGTGGCTGCGAGCAGCCCGCGTCGAACACTTGCCGGACCTGAGTGAGGCGTTGCGTCAGAGCCTGGTCTTGCGCCACCAAATCAGTGCAGTGCTTGCACGCCTGGAAGGTGTCGACAGCTTTGCGAAAAGCCGTCTGGAGCAGGCATTGGAAGGGCCCGATGGCGAGCCTTTCAATGTGCATCTCTGGTCCTTCATTGTCGGCCACCGTGAACCGGTGATCAACGCACAGCCTGTGGGCGTGCACCTTACCGAACTGGTGTATGACGACATGCCGCTGCTGGAAGCTGCGCTGCGCAATTTCACCAAAGATCAAGCCGAGGAGGGCGGTCAACCGCGGGGTAACCGGTTGACCAGTGCGCGTGGAGGCGCTGTCAAACCGCCGTCGGCCGTGACGTTTGCCAAGCTTTGCCGCAGCCTTGACCTGGGCGGTCAATATCAGATTCACCTGAACAGCGTGCTGCTGGCGCCGACAGCCCAGGGTGCAAGCGTCGCGATGCTGTTGGGTAACGCCCAACTCCAGCAGATGCTGGTGGAGGCCTATAAGGCCAGGCAGGAAGGGGTACTCGGCGACGACGAACTGCAGATGATTGTGGGGTTATGCCGCGACGGCACGCCGCCGCGCCTGCAAGGCGATCCGGTGGTGGCCAGGCAACTGAGTCTGTTGGGCTGCAATCTGGAGCAGATAGTGCTGCTGGATGTCATCGATGAGGGCTGGGTACGCAACACCACCCGGCGTTTGCTGGCGTACGTGCCGGATGATCCCCATGGGCCGTGGTGTGCAGCCAGCAGTCTGCGGCAGCTGGCCAATGACCTGGGGCGGCGGTTACGCACGCGTGACTACCAGCGGTTCTTCAGCCGCTTCGTGCGGCGCCGGGACAGCCAGGCATTTTTCTCTGTGATCATCCCGGCTTACGCTGATCTGGCGGATTGGGCCAACTACGACCTCAGTGAGCACATGCAGGCCGTACGCCTGCCATTGTTCGAAACCCTGGGCGCGGCGCGTATCGCGCAGATCAAGGATGACGCGGCGATGATCGCCGCCCCTGTCGCTAACATCGACCGGGCCGTGCAGCAGGCGCACGACAGACGTCTGGCCGCAGAGGGCTGGGCGCTGCTGAACCTGGCTGGCCTGTTCATTCCGGTGATTGGCTCAGGTTTGCTGGCATTTACTGCATGGGGCTTGCTCAAGGAAGTGTTCCATGGCGTCGAGGCCTGGCATGAAGGCGACACCAGCGCGGCGCTCGATCACTTGACCCATGTCGCTACCGACCTTGCCGTGATGGGCGCCACTGCCGTCGGTGTGGGGGTGGCACTGCGTACCTGGCGGCGGTCGCAGATGGTGGACAGCTTGCTGCCTGAGCAACTGGAAGACGGTAGTACCCGGCTGTGCCGTCCGGTATTGGCCGATTACCGCAGCGTGCCACCCCTGCAGGCGCAAGTGGATGAAGAGGGCGTGCATCGGCTCGATGGCCGCGCCTGGGTCGAAATGGACGGCCACTGCTATCCCGTGCTGCAGCATGGCGCACAGGGTGAGTGGCAGCTACGACCGCGTGGCGGGTATGGCCCGCAGCTGAGCCACAACGGTGCTGGGGCGTGGCGCCTGTGGTTCGAGCAGCCGGCACAGTGGGACGACACCTACCGACTGTTTCGCCGGCTTGGTGGACGCCTGCATGAGTTGGATGACGAGCAGATCGAGCAGATTCTGATGGTTCACAATCTGCAGGCCGATTACCTGCGCGCCCTGCATGTCGAGGGCCGGCCACCCGACGCTGTGCTACTCGACAGCGCCGAACGCTATTTACTGGACCGACGTATCAGTGTGCTGATCGAGCGTTTACGCGCCGGGCAGCCGTTCGATGATGCTGCACTCTTGGAGCAAGCACGCGCATTGCCTGGTGGCCAGGGGCTGGCCGATCAGGCGTTGGCCGAGCTGGCCGCCGCTCGCCGTCGGTTGCTCTTCCAGCAGGCCTACGCGGCTACCCAGCCTCCATCGAGTGCAGAAACCGCAGTATTGCGTCGACTCTTTCCAAGCCTGCATGAATCTGCGGCACGCGCTTTGTGGCGCACTGCTCCCTTGGCAGACCGCCAGCGACTGGTCGACAACGGGCGCGTGGCGTTGAGGCTTGCTGAGGCGGCGCAGGTGCATGTCCGGCGGATTCGTCAGGTCAGGGTGTTCGAGGCGTTCTACCTTGAGGTGGAGCAGCAGTTGGACCTTGCCCGGGTGGCGCTTTCCATGCTCAGGCACTTGCCAGCGGGCGGTGGCGTGCGCTGGGCCTTGTTCGATGGCGATGCCGGTGCTCCCTTGCTGGTTACCGGGGAACGCGGCCCTGAATGTGCGATCCGCCATGAAGATGGCCAGTTTCGCCGCCTGGATGGCGCAGGCCAGCCGCTGGGCCTGGCTGGCGAGCTGTTTGAGGTCATGGCCTCTGCCTATGACGACCATCTGCGCGATACGTTGGGGGTCGGGGAGCCATTCGCCCACAACTTGCGTGTACTGCTCAGCCGCCAGGCCGTAGCGCATCGCGCTGAGGTTATTCAGCTGTTGGGTGAACAACCCTCGCGCGGCTGGTTTCGCCTGCCGCAGCGCCAGCTCGATGGCCGTCTGGGCTACCCGCTGAGCGGGCGGCGTGGAAGGCCTCCACAAGGGTTGTTTGCCTCAGTGCGCAATTTGTATCCAGGCTTTTCCGACGAGCAGGTACTGGCCTGGATTGAGGGCCAGCGCACCTCAGGCAGCGATGTCCATGGGGAAATCACCCGGCTGGGCAACGAGCTTGCGGCGTTGCGTGAACGGCTGCAGCAGTGGGAGCGTCAGGCAACATCACGTGGCCTGCGAGAAGAGCGCCGTTATTTCCGGCGTTGCCTGATCGACTGCTGGCAGCGGCGGATCACTGCGGGGGTGAACGATATCCAGGCGCCGCAGAGTTTCCGCTTTGCCATGTTCGCTGCCATGCCCGGCCAGTTGCCTGAGCTGCCCACCCAAGTCAGGTTTTCTCATATTTTTGAACTGGCGTTGCTGGGGATGCAGCTAGAGGATATTCCTGTGGCATTCCTGGGCGCTTTTCCAGAGCTTCGTATCCTTGAGCTCAGTGGCAATCGCCTGAGCCAAGTGCCGGCGGCGATCGCGCAGATGCCCAGCCTGAACGAGCTGGACCTGTTCAACAACCGCATCGTGCTCGACCCGGAACAGGCGGGCATCCTGGCCCATTGCGAATCCCTGGAGTACCTCAATCTGTCGTTCAACCCATTGGGCCGCGGTTTTTCTCTGCACGCACTGCCTCGGCTGCGACGGCTGTATTTGCGCAATACCGGCCAGACGGAGTTGCCGCCCGGGATACTGCGTTGCCCCGACCTGCTGCAAGCCGACTTGCGCGACAACCGTATCGCCACATTGCCTGCAAGCTATTATCGGGCACCGGTATGGAGCCGGCGCATGCTCATGCTCTGGGGCAACCCGTTGAATGATCACGCCCTTAATGCCCTGCAAACGTCGATGCCACACCTGGACATGGAAGCGCAACCGGGGACCACTTTCTTGCGTCAGCGCTGGCTGGACAGTGCCAACGTGCTGGCACGTGACGAATTGTCGGCGTGCTGGGAGGCGCTGGAGATGGAGCCCGGTGGCGACGACTTCTTCCGGATGCTGGGCCGCTTGCTGGACACCGCAGAGTTCAGGCAGAACGGCGAAGCACTGGCGGAGCGGGTGTTCATCATGCTGCAGACCATGCAAGAGCACGCCAGCCTGCGAGAGATGTTGTTTCATCAGGTCAACCAGCACCTCACTTGCCAGGACAGCGTGGCGTTGTGCTTCAGCAACCTGGAACTGAGCATGCTGGTCTGGCGTGCGCGTATCGAGGCCGGGAGTGGCGATCAGCAGGGCGCCTTGCTCCACCTGGGCCGACAACTCTGGCGGTTGGATGAGGTCGATCGCATCGTTGTGGAAGACATTCAAGCTCGCCGCGCCGCAGGCGCCGATCCGGATGAGATCGAAGTTGGCCTGGCCTATCGCGTGGCATTGCGTGATGCACTCGATCTGCCCGCCCAACCTGGGAGTATGCTGTTTACCGCAGTCGCCGGAGTGGGGCCTGAACGCGTCGAGGCGGCGCGAGCGCGGGTGCAGGCTAACGAGACAGATGAGCAGATTGCCGTCTCGCTGGCTCAGCGCGAATTCTGGCAGGAGCATCTGCAACGCACGCAGGCAGTACGCCTGGAGGCGGCCGATGCGCCATTTCACGAGCGCATGCAAGCATTGCTGGAGAGCGCCGAATCGGTACCCGAGGCCGAGTACCTGGCCAGGGTCGGGGTAGTCCACGGCGAGCGCCAGGCAGCACGCAACGACCTGCTGCTGGCGCTGACACGCGAGGCGCTGGCGCAGGATCAGTCGCGCTTGCTGAACAGTGCGTGACCACAGCGCGAGCAGAATGCCGCATCGTGGCCATGCGTGCCCTTGTGGCAGTTTGGGCAGTCATGCCGCAACTGTTCGCCACGCATGGCATTAGCCAGTTCGGCAGTGAAAATCCCGGTGGGCACGGCGATGATCGAGTAACCGGTGATCATTACCAGTGACGACAGCACCTGGCCCAGCGGCGTCTTCGGCACGATATCGCCAAAGCCCACGGTGGTCAGGGTGACGATCGCCCAGTAGATGCCTTTGGGGATGCTGGTGAAGCCATGCTCGGGCCCTTCGACCACGTACATCAAGGTGCCGAACACGGTCACCAGAGTCGATACGCTGACCAGAAACACGATGATCTTCTGCTTGCTGCCGCGCAGCGCGCTCATCAGGTAGTTGGCCTGCTTGAGGTACGGGCCCAGCTTGAGCACGCGGAAGATCCGCAGCATGCGGATCACGCGGATGATCAGCAGGTACTGGGCGTCGCTGTAATACAAGGCGATGATGCCCGGCACGATGGCCAGCAGATCGACCAGGCCGTAGAAGCTGAAGGCATAGCGCAGCGGCTTGGGCGAGCAGTACAGGCGGGTCAGGTATTCAGCGAGAAAGATCGCCGTAAAGCCCCACTCGATGGCGGCGAGCAGGCCTGAATAGTTCTGGTGAACCTCATCGATACTGTCGAGGATCACCACCACCAGGCTGGCCAGAATGATCAGCAGCAGGGTCTTGTCGAAGCGTCTGCCAGCGGTGGTGTCGGATTGAAAAACCAGAATGTAGAGCCGCTCGCGCAGGCTCGCCGGGGAGTTCATGGGGTGCGTTCCATTATGCAATGGGCAGAGCCTAGGGCTTGCCCCTCAGCTGTGCAAGCGGCGTGGCTTACCGCCCGCCAGCCCGCGCGGCAGGCGGCTGCTCAGGTGCAGCAACCAGCAGGCGGCCACAAACGGCGCGGTCAAGGCGGCCACCGGCAGCAGGTTGAACAGCGGTTGCAAGGCGATGGCCAGGATGATCGCCAGCAGCGGCAACCACGGCCGTTCGCGTTGGCCGCAAAAGGCCAGTGCCGCCAGCGCGGCATTGAAACCGAGCAAGCCCATCCCGGCGCTGTGGACATCGCCCATGAGCAGCGCAACGCAGGCGCCCAGGCCTGAGCCGAACAAAGCCCAGAGTGCAGCGCTGCGATTGGACAGGAACAAACCGATGGCAATCAGCAGCCCCGCCAGCGGCTGCTCCAGCAGAAACACCTGGCCCAGGCCACGCGCCAGTGCCTGCAGAGGCTCGGCAGTGACCGCTGTGCCGGCGGCAGACGGCTGCGCAGCCAGCAGCGCGGCCCAGCCGAGCAGGACGAACGGTGCGGTATAGGCCGGCAGCAGGCAGGCGCCGCGTTTGCGCCATTGATGGACGAGGATGCTCGACAGGCCACTGGCGGCGATGATCAGCGGCGGCAGAATCACTGACCATGGCAACACTGCGCTGAACAGGATGCCGATCAGGACGCCGTTGTAGCTGTACAGGCCGGCCTGGCGATCAGCCCGGTCGTAGCCGCGCCGCTGCGCCGTGAGCAACCCTGCCAGCGCGCCCAGCAGGGCACCACCGACCAACTGCGGGGCGGTCAGGAGGATGGCGAGCAAACAACACAGGCCGCACAGCGGGCTACGCTGCAGCAATACCTGGCTGAAGCCGTTGAGAAGCGCCGTGGCCCAGTCGGGGCACGGGGTGACGAAATTTTGTGTGTACATGGGCAGTCAGTAGGTTGAAGTTGGCGGTGGGCCTCTTTGGGCCTCGGTTCCGCGGTTGGTCTTTTGGGCCGCTCTGCGGCCTTCGCGGGTGAACCCGCTCCCACAGGGTTTTGTGTGGGAGCGGGCTTGCCCGCGAAGGCTGCAAACAGTCCAATACGGTCCTAGATCAAAGTCTCGATGCGCAGCGTGTTGGTCGTGCCCGGCTTGCCAAACGGCACCCCGGCGGTGATCAGCAGCGTATCGCCGATGCTGGCCATGCCTTGCGCCTGGGCGATTTCCAGTGCGGTCGAGCAGATTTCGTCGACCTGGCGCAGGCGGTCGTTGACCACAGAGTGCACGCCCCAGGTCACGCTCAGGCGGCGCGCCGTCACCAGATTTGGCGTCAGGTTGAGAATCGGTGCCCGTGGCCGTTCGCGGGCGGCGCGCAGGGTCGAGGCCCCGGACTCGCTGTAGTTGACCAGCACCGCCACCGGCAGAATGCCGCTGATACGGCGGATTGCACAGCTGATCGCATCCGAGGTGGTGGCCTCGGCTTTTGGCCGGCCAACGTCGAGCTGTGCCTGGTAATCCGGGCCGTTTTCCACCTGGCGGATGATCTTGCTCATCATCTGTACGGCTTCCAGCGGATAGTCACCGGAGGCGGTTTCCGCCGACAGCATCACCGCATCGGCGCCTTCGGCGACCGCGTTGGCGACGTCGGTGACTTCGGCGCGGGTTGGCGCAGGCGAGAAGCGCATCGATTCGAGCATCTGCGTTGCCACCACCACCGGGCGGCCGAGCTGGCGGCAGGTGTTGATGATGTGCTTCTGGATCTGCGGCACGCTCTCGGCGGGGACTTCCACGCCCAGATCGCCACGGGCAACCATGATTGCGTCGGACAGCTCGGCGATGGCCTGCAGCTGGTCGACCGCCGACGGCTTCTCGATCTTGGCCATGAGGTAAGCGCGGTCGCCGATCAGCTCGCGCGCTTCGATGATGTCCTCAGGGCGCTGCACGAACGACAGCGCCACCCAGTCCACCCCAAGCTCCAGGCCGAAGGCCAGGTCACGGCGGTCTTTCTCGGTCAGCGGGCTCAACTCGAGCACCGCCTGCGGTACGTTGACACCCTTGCGGTCGGACAGCTCGCCGCCGGCCAGCACTTCGGTATCGATGGCGTCGTCATGCTTGGCGGTCACGCGCAGGCGCAGCTTGCCATCGTCGAGCAGCAAGTCCATGCCAGGCTGCAATGCAGCGATGATTTCCGGGTGCGGCAGGTTGACCCGGTGGCTGTCGCCCGGGGTGCTGTCCAGGTCCAGGCGCAGGGCCTGGCCACGCTGCAGCTGGACCTTGCCTTCGGCAAAGCGACCGACGCGCAGCTTGGGCCCTTGCAGGTCCATGAGGATGCCCAGCGGGTAGTTCAGCTGTTGCTCGACTTCGCGGATCCACTGATAGCGCAGGGCGTGGTCGGCGTGCTCGCCGTGGCTGAAGTTGAGGCGAAAGATATTCACCCCGGCTGCGACCAGCTGGCGTACATCGTCGATGCCGTTGATGGCAGGGCCGAGGGTGGCGAGGATTTTGACTTTTTTATCAGGCGTCATGATTGGGCAGTCTCGAGAATCAGAATGGCGCGGAAGTCGTTGACGTTGGTACGGGTCGGCTCGGTGACGATCAGGGCGTCGAGCGCGGCGAAGTAGCCATAGCCATTGTTGTTGTCCAGCTCATCGCTGGCCGAAAGCCCCAGGGCAGCGGCGCGGGCATAGCTGGCCGGGGTCATGCTGGCGCCGGCATTGTCTTCCGAGCCATCGATGCCGTCGGTGTCGCCGGCCAGGGCATACACGCCCGGCAGGCCTTTGAGGTTTTCGGTGAGGCTGAGCAAAAACTCCGCGTTGCGCCCGCCACGGCCATTGCCGCGCACGGTCACGGTCGTTTCACCGCCGGAGAGAATCACGCAGGGCGCCTTCAGCGGCTGGCCGTGCTGGACGATTTGCCGAGCGATGCCGGCATGCACCTTGGCCACCTCGCGCGACTCGCCTTCAAGGTCACCGAGGATCAGCGGGCTGAAGCCGGCCTGGCGGGCTTTCACGGCTGCCGCCTCCAGCGACTGCTGGGGCTTGGCGATCAATTGGAAGTGGCTGCGGGCCAGGGCCGGGTCGTCGGCTTTGACGGTTTCCGAAGCCGGGTTGTTGAGCCAGTCGATGACCGCTTGCGGCGCTTCGATGTTGTAGCGTTTGAGGATCGCCAGCGCTTGCGCCGAGGTGCTCGGATCGGCCACCGTCGGGCCGGAGGCGATCACGGTGGCGAGGTCGCCGGGCACATCGGAAATGGCATAGGTGTACAGCGTGGCCGGCCAGCAGGCCTTGGCCAGGCGGCCGCCCTTGATCGCCGAGAGGTGCTTGCGCACGCAGTTCATCTCGCCGATGGTCGCGCCCGACTTGAGCAGGGCCTTGTTGATCTGTTGCTTGTCGGCCAGGGACAGGCCTGCGGCTGGCAGGGCGAGCAGGGCAGAGCCGCCGCCAGACAGCAGACAGATCACCCGGTCGCTTTCAGTGAGGTCGCTGACCAGCTCCAGCACGCGCTTGGCCACGGCCAGGCCGGCGGCATCGGGAACAGGATGGGCAGCTTCGACCACTTCGATTTTCTGGCAGCTGGCGCCGTGCCCATAGCGGGTCACGACCAGCCCGGAGACTTCACCTTGCCAGGTTTTTTCGACCACTTCGGCCATGGCTGCGGCGGCCTTGCCGGCGCCGATAACGATGACCCGGCCGCTACGGTCGGCGGGCAGGTAGGCTTCGAGGACCTGGCTTGGGTGGGCGGCGGCGATGGCTGTGTCGAACAGCTCGCGCAGAAATTGTTGCGGATCGACCGACATGGCAGGCTCCCAAAATTCTTGTTGTTATGCGTAATAAAAAAACGCCCCCGGAACGACCTCCGTGCAGGCTGAACCAGGGGCGGGTGTTGCTCGGTTGCGGGTCAGAGACCCCTGGGGGCTGCGTCGCAAGCCCCCGGATTCAAATCAATTCAAATCACTTCTCGTCGCGGATCGAGAAATTGGCCATGTGCTCCAGGCCCTTGATCAATGCCGAGTGGTCCCAGTTGCCGCCACCCAGTGCTACGCAAGTGCTGAACACTTGCTGCGCGTTGGAGGTGTTCGGCAGGTTGATGCCCAGCTCCTTGGCGCCTTGCAGGGCCAGGTTCAGGTCCTTCTGGTGCAGGTTGATGCGGAAGCCTGGATCGAAGGTGCCTTTGATCATGCGCTCGGCATGCACTTCAAGAATCTTCGACGAAGCGAAACCGCCCATCAGTGCTTCACGCACCTTGGCTGGGTCCGCGCCGTTCTTGGCGGCGAACAGCAGCGCCTCGCCAACTGCCTGGATGTTCAGCGCGACGATGATCTGGTTGGCGACCTTGGCGGTCTGGCCGTCACCGTTACCGCCGACGCGGGTGATGTTCTTGCCCATCAGCTCGAACAGCGGCAGGGTGCGCTCGAAGGCTTTCGGGCAACCACCGACCATGATGCTCAGGGTGGCCGCCTTGGCGCCGACTTCGCCGCCGGACACCGGGGCGTCCAGATAGGCCGCGCCAGTGGCTTTGATCTTCTCGGCAAAGGCTTTGGTCGCGGTTGGCGAGATCGAGCTCATGTCGATGACGATCTTGTTCGGGCCAACACCTTCGGCAACGCCGTTTTCACCGAACAGGACAGCTTCGACCTGCGGGGTATCCGGGACCATGACGATGATGAATTCAGCTTCCTGAGCCACTTCCTTTGGATTGGCCAGGGCCACCGCGCCAGCGGCGATCAGGTCAGCCGGTGCTGCGTCGTGATGGGTCGAAACGAACAGGCTGTGACCTGCTTTTTGCAGGTTTTGGGCCATGGGCTTGCCCATGATGCCAGTGCCGATAAAACCGATTTTAGCCATGAGAGATACCCTCTTTTGTAATTGTCGAATCTCGATGAACCAGGCGCAGCCCGATCAGATCGCGTTGTGCGTCTTCAGCCAGCCCAGGCCCGCTTCAGTGGTGGTCAGCGGCTTGTACTCGGCGCCAACCCAGCCCTTGTAGCCAATGCGGTCCAGGTGCTCGAACAGGAAGCGGTAGTTGATCTCACCGGTGCCGGGTTCGTTGCGGCCAGGGTTGTCGGCCAGCTGGATGTGGTTGATGCGCGGCAGGTTGGCTTCGATGGTGCGGGCCAGGTCACCTTCCATGATCTGCATGTGGTAGATGTCGTACTGCAGGAACAGGTTGGCGCTGGCGACCTCGGTCTGGATGTCCAGCGCTTGCTGCGTGGTGTTCAGGTAGAAGCCAGGGATGTCGCGGGTGTTGATCATTTCCATGACCAGACGGATCCCGGCGGCCTGCAACTTGTCGGCGGCAAACTTGAGGTTGTCGACAAAGGTCTTGCGCACGGTGGCGCATTCCAGACCCTGTGGGCGAATGCCCGCCAGGCAGTTGATCTGGGTATTGCCCAGCTCCTTGGCATAGGCGATGGCCTTGTCGACACCGGCGCGGAATTCTTCGACGCGGTCGGGGTGGCAGGCAATCCCGCGCTCACCTTTCGACCAATCGCCCGCAGGAAGGTTGAACAACACCTGGGTCAGGCCATTGGCGTCCAGTTGCGCCTTGATTTCAGCGGCGCTGAAATCGTACGGGAAGAGGTATTCGACACCGCTGAAGCCAGCGTCGGCGGCGGCCTTGAAGCGGGCCAGAAAGTCCTGCTCGGTAAACAGCATGGACAGGTTGGCAGCGAAGCGAGGCATGGTGATCTCCTTGCAAATGAAAGCCCCCGGCACAACCGGCGCGGGGGCGTCAGGCAATCAGTCGAGCAGCGAAATAGCGGTAGGGGCGTCGTTGCCCACCAGGGCGAGGTCTTCGAACTCGTTGACCGCGTTGATTTCGGTGCCCATGGAAATGTTGGTGACGCGCTCGAGAATGATTTCAACCACGACCGGTACGCGGAACTCTTCGGCCATCTTCTGCGCCTTGAGCAGGGCAGGGGCGATTTCGCCTGGCTCGAATACGCGCAGGGCCTTGCAACCCAAACCTTCGACGACTGCAACGTGATCGACGCCGTAGCTGCCGGCTTCGGTCGAGTTGATGTTCTCGAACGCCAGTTGTACACAGTAGTCCATCTCGAAGCCACGCTGAGACTGACGGATCAGGCCGAGGTAGGCGTTGTTCACCAGCACGTGGACGTAGGGCAGATTGAACTGCGCGCCAACGGCCAGCTCTTCGATCATGAACTGGAAGTCGTAGTCACCAGACAGCGCGACGACCTTGCGTTGCGGGTCGGCCTTGACCACACCGAGGGCCGCCGGGATGGTCCAGCCGAGCGGGCCGGCCTGGCCGCAGTTGATCCAGTGACGCGGCTTGTACACGTGCAGGAGCTGCGCGCCAGCGATCTGCGACAGACCGATGGTGCTGATGTAGCAGGTGTCCTTGCCAAATACCTTGTTCATCTCTTCATAGACGCGCTGCGGCTTGACCGGCACGTTGTCGAAGTGGGTCTTGCGCTGCAGGCTGGCCTTGCGCTGCTGGCAGTCTTCCAACCAGGCACTGCGGTCCTTGAGCTTGCCGGCGGCTTTCCACTCGCGGGCCACTTCCAGGAACATATCCAGCGCCTTGCCAGCATCGGAAACAATACCCAGGTCCGGGGTGAACACGCGGCCGATCTGGGTCGGTTCGATGTCGACGTGAACGAAGCTGCGGCCTTCGGTGTAGACATCGACAGAACCGGTGTGGCGGTTGGCCCAGCGGTTACCGATACCGAACACCATGTCCGATTTGAGCAGGGTCGCGTTGCCGTAGCGGTGCGAGGTCTGCAGGCCGACCATGCCCACCATTAGCGGGTGATCGTCCGGGATGGTGCCCCAGCCCATCAGGGTCGGGATGACCGGCACGCCGGTCAGTTCGGCGAACTCGACCAGCTTGTCGCTGGCGTCGGCATTGATGATGCCGCCACCGGCCACCAGCAATGGGCGCTCGGCGTCATTGAGCATGGCCAGGGCTTTTTCCGCTTGCACGCGGGTAGCGCCTGGCTTGTTGATCTGCAGTGGCTCGTAGGCGTCGATGTCGAATTCGATCTCGGCCATCTGCACGTCGAACGGCAGGTCGATCAACACCGGGCCTGGACGGCCGCTGCGCATCTCAAAGAAAGCCTTCTGGAATGCGTAAGGGACCTGGCCTGGCTCGAGCACGGTGGTTGCCCACTTGGTCACCGGCTTGACGATGCTGGTGATGTCGACGGCCTGGAAGTCTTCTTTGTGCAGACGTGCACGCGGCGCCTGGCCGGTAATGCACAGGATCGGGATGGAGTCGGCGGCGGCGCTGTACAGACCAGTGACCATGTCGGTACCGGCTGGGCCGGAAGTGCCGATGCACACGCCGATGTTGCCCGGGTTGGCGCGGGTGTAACCCTCGGCCATGTGCGAGGCACCTTCGACGTGGCGAGCGAGGACGTGATCGATGCCACCGACTTTCTTCAGGGCCGAGTACAGCGGGTTGATAGCGGCCCCTGGGATGCCGAATGCGGTATCTACACCTTCCCGGCGCATGACCAGAACGGCTGCATCGATTGCTCTCATTTTGCTCATGGGTTGTGCCTCATCGATTTTGTAATTGTATACAACTTGCTCTTGGCCAGAGTGTATTCACGCTCGGTGGCCTAGGTCAATCCATTTTCGTCGGCAGCAAACGCTTCGGTCGGAATGCCCGTGAAAACGGCGTTTCGTCTGATCGTGCACGATCGCCTAAAAATATTGTATACAAAGATAATCGTAGTTGTGTTCTATTTATGCCATTGGATTTCAACTGCCCTCAGGGCTTCTCACAACAAGAAGAGGACCTTTCCATGACCACTTTGACCCTCAAAGTCGCTGTCAGCCTGGTGAACGCCGCGCTGGCCGCAGGCCGCAAGATCAACGCTGCGCCGCTGACCGTGGCGGTGCTGGATGCCGGCGGGCATCTGCTGACCTTGCAGCGTGAAGACGGCGCCAGCCTGCTGCGCCCGCAGGTAGCGACTGGCAAGGCCTGGGGTGCAATTGCCCTGGGCAAGGGCTCGCGTCTGCTGGCGTTGGATGCGCAGCAGCGACCGGCGTTTTTTGCCGCATTGAATGGTTTGGGCGAGCGGCCGGTGGTGCCGGCGCCAGGGGGCGTGCTGATTCGCGATCAGCAGGGCAGGGTGCTGGGTGCGGTGGGGATCAGCGGCGATACTTCGGATATCGATGAACAGTGCGCAATCAGCGCCATCGAAGCGGCGGGCCTGACCGCAGATGCCGGTGTCGCGGCCTGATCACTGCACCCAGGGCCGCGCTGCGGCCCTTTCTGACTCAGCTCAAGCCAGCTCTGGCTCACAGCCCTTGAGCACGAGCCGAATGATCGTTTGCGCAGCGGCCTCGTAATCACTGTCGGCGAGCTTGGCCTTGCCGGTGACGGCGGCGATCTGCCAATCGAAGTCGGCGTAGGTCTGGGTCGCCGCCCATATGCTGAACATCAGGTGATGGGCATCGACCGGGGCGATCTGTTTGCGCTCAATCCAGCGCTGGATGCACTCGATATTGTGCCGGGCCTGCTCGTTGAGCTGCTCGACCTGGCTCGGCGAAAGGTGCGGCGCGCCGTGCATGATCTCGCTGGCGAACACCTTCGAGGCATGGGGTAGATCACGCGAGATGCGGATCTTCGAGCGGATGTAGGCACTCAGCACTTCTTTCGGATCACCGTCGGCATTGAACGGCGTCGATGCCTGCATGATCGGCGCGATGATGCTCTCGAGCACCTCGCGGTAGAGGTTGTCCTTGGATTTGAAGTAGTAGTAGACGTTCGGCTTGGGCAAACCCGCCTTGGCCGCAATGTCGCTGGTTTTGGTGGCGGCGAAGCCCTTGTCGGCGAATTCCTCGCTGGCCGCGCGCAGGATCAGTTCCTTGTTGCGCTCGCGAATGGTGCTCATTGCAGGGATCTTCCTCGGAAAGGGCGCCTCTAGGAGGGATCGGGCATGGTAGCACCGGCCCGGAGCGAGGCTCAAGGCAGGCTGTTTGCGCAAGGGACGAGGGAGCTGGTCTGGGGGCAACCGGGGTGATGAGCATCGCAGAGGGGAAATGTCGGGCAGCAGTGCCTAGGCTGCTACCCGACCGGCGCTCAGCGCACGCTTGCCCGCACCTTGTCGCGAAAGCTGTTCTCGTAACCGTCCTGCAGCTTCACCTGCTCGGCCAGCGAGGCGAGACGGCTGCGCGGGATGACGATGATGCCGTCGCGGTCGCCAATTATCGCATCGCCCGGATGGCACACGACATTGCCGCACGCCACGGCGATGCCGACCTGGCCCGGGCCCCATTTCGACGGCCCTGCGGGGTTGACCGCGCGGGCATAGACCGGCAAACCCATGCTGTCGAGTTCTGCCACATCGCGCACGGCGCCGTCGATGACCACCGCCGCCACTTGCCGGGCCAGGCAGATCTCGCCAAGCAGATCGCCGAACACCGAGCGGTTGACCTCGCTGTTGCCATTGATCACCAGCACATCGCCGGGCTGCGCTTCGTCGAGAGCTCGGTGGATCGCCAGGTTGTCACCCTCGCGAGTATTGAGCGGCAGGATGGTGCCGAAAAAACTCGGCTTGCCAGCGGTATGGCGGATGGCCGAAGCCATCATGCCCATGCGCTGCAGAACGTCACCGATCAGGGCGACCGGGTAACGGGCGATCTCGCCAATCAGCGCCAAGTCTGCCCGTTGCCACTGGCTATTGACGCTGATCGAGTCGTCGGACACGTTGATGAACATATGAAACCTCCAGATTCGCCGGCGCTCAGTCGAACGACTTCGCCACAGGTTGGTTGACCGGGTGCGCCGGGGCTTGCCCCTGGAGCACGGCGGCAATCGCCTGCAGGGCGCTCATGCCAACCCGCATCAACGATTCGTCGGTCTGCCCGGCCACATGCGCGGTGACGATCAGGTTTGGCGTTTCGGCGATGGCCGGCGTGGGGTGGTTGAAAGGGTTGATCATGTCGAGATTCTCCGCGTCGAGCACATCCACCCCCGCGCCGGCCAGCTTGCCGCTGTTCAGCGCAGCGACCATGGCCTGCTCATCGACCACGCCACCCCGGCTGGTGTTGATCAGCAGCGCGCCGTCTTTCATCCGGGCGAACTGCTTGGCACCGATCAGGTTGCGGGTGGTGGGTAGCAGCGGTACATGCAGGCTGATCACATCGGCAGTGGCCAGCAGGGTGTCGAGGTCGACCCAGCGCGGATCGGTGCCTGGTGCGATTGCCGGGTCGGTGAAGATCACCTTCAGGCCAAAGGCCTCGGCCACGGGCGCAACGCTTGCGCCGATGTTGCCAAAGCCGACCAGGCCCAGGGTGCGCCCTTCGAGCTCGATGCCGGTCAGTGCCAGGCGGTCCTGCGCCCAGTTGCGATTACGCGTCTGCTCGCTGGCCATTGCCAGTTTGCGGCACAGCGACAGCAGCAAGGCGAAGACATGTTCGATGACACTGCGCTGATTGGCCCCGGGAGTGTTGGTGACCCACACGCCATGTTGCGCGGCGGCCTGGTAATCAACGTTGTCGTAGCCTGCGCCATGGCGGGCGACGATGCGCAGTTTCGGCGAGGCAGCGATCATCTCGGCGCTGACATGACCACCACGCAGAAACACCGCGTCGACCTGGTTGTGGATTTCGTCATAGCTGACGGCGTTGGCGCCATAGCCCAGACGCACCTCGCCAAGGTCAGCAAGGCCGGCGAGCACGCGCGGGTGAATGGGGCTGGTGACGTAGATCAGAGGCATGGTCTGTACTCAGGAAAATTGATGGCGATTGGCGTCGGCGGCAGCGTTGTTGCGCACGGTGCTGAGCACGATCAGGCCCAGCACGCCAGCGCCGCAGAGGATGAAAGCGGGTGCCGACTGGTTGCCGCTGGCGCCGATCAGCCAGGTCGCCATGAACGGCCCGATGCCGCCACCGATCACCGCGCCGACGCTGTGGCCGAAGGCGACACCGGTGTGGCGAACGTGGGTCGGGAAGAACTCCGGCATCACCGAGTAGGTGCCGGCCAGGCACAGCGCGTACGGCACCATGCCCAGGGCCAGGCCGACCATGGCCAGGCTCACCTGGCCTTGCTGCATCAGCATGAAGGAGGGGATCGACAGGGTGGCGTAGCCGAGATAGGCCAGGCGCAGAACGGCCTTGCTGCCGATGATCGAGCCGAGGTGACCGGCCAGGGGAATCATCAGCGCGGCAAAACTCACCGCCACCAGGACGATGGTCGAGGCCTGACCTTTTGAGTAGCCGAGGATCGAGCTGAAGTAGGCGGCGATGAATACCGTGCCGATGTAAGTGCCGATGTTCTGCACCAGCGAGATCATCATGACCTTGGTCAGCGGGCGCATGTAATCGCGCACCAGCTCGGCGAAGGGCGCGCTTTTCGGCTCGGCGTCAGCGGTCTTGTTCGACTCGAACTCAGGGCTGTCTTCAATGCCCAGGCGCATCCACAGGCCGATGATGCCCAGCGGCAAAGCGAGCAGGAACGGCACGCGCCAGCCCCAGTCGGCCATCTGCGGGTCGGTCAGCCAGGCTGCGGCCAGGCCAGCGATGGCCGCTGCCAGGCCCTTGCCGAACTGGGCGATCGAGGGCAGGAAGGAGATGTACAGCGAACGCCGATTGGCCGGTGCCCACTCGCGAATGTAGCTCGCTGCGCCACCGATTTCGCCGCCGGCGGAAAAGCCCTGAAGCATGCGCAGCGCCACCAGCAGAATCGGCGCCCACACGCCAATCTGCGCATAACCGGGTAGCAGGCCGATCAAGGTCGCGGCGATGCCCATCAAGGTGATGCTGGCAATCAGGCTGGTGCGGCGGCCCACCTTGTCACCCAGCCAGCCGAACGCGACGGCGCCGAGCGGGCGCACGAGGAACGCCGAGCCGAATACCAGAAATGTGTTGAGCAGGCCGGTGGTGGGGTCATCGGACGGAAAGAACACCAGCGCCAGGGTGGCCGCCAGATAACCGTAGATACTGAAGTCGTAATACTCGACGAAGGTGCCGAACACGGCGGCGGCGGTGGCTTTCTTCGCCTTGGTCTTGCGCTCGGCGACAGGCTCGGACATGGCGACGGGCTCGGTCAACGTATTGTTGTTATTCATAGGTCACTCCAGCGTTTTGGTCACGGCCATTTTAAAAAATGGGACAGTGTCCTGTTTTGTTTTTTTCAAGCATCCTCGTGCTCAGCCTGGTTGTCAACAGGCGGGCTAATTGCTTTGGTTGTGGCCTTGAGCACAGAATGGGCTCCCGTAGCAGCATGCCAAGCCTCTGAAATGCCTAACCCACGCCCTGAACCCGCGGCCAGCCACGCGGTTGCCGCCACCTCCAGCCACGGTCGTTTGATCGAGGTACTGGACGCACTGGTCAGACGAGCGGAGGGTGAGCCGTGGGGTGTCAGGGAGCTGGCCAGCGAGCTCGCCGAGAGCCGCAGCACTATCAATCGGATCCTGGCGGCACTGGTCGAGCGTGACCTTGCAGCGGAAGATGGTGCGGGCAAGTATCGGGTCGGGCCACGCTTGCGGGTGCTGATGCAGGCGGTGAGTGCGCACAGCGCCGTGTGGAATGCGGCCGGGAAGCTGCTCGATGAGCTGGCCGGCGATGCCAAGCAGTCAGCCTTGCTCTCGGTGTATGTCCCGCACTGTGACGGCTACTTCGTGCTGTGTTGCGGCGAGGCAGCGGCCACCTTGGCCTTCAGGCCGCAGCTTGGCGCGATCTATCCGCTGGGTTTTGGCGATATCGGCCGAGCGTTCGCTGATCATCTGAACAGCGGCGCGCAGCCTGACCAGCAACAGCTGCCGGTGCCAGCCGACAACGGGCAGGCGATGGCCGAATCCGAGTTCCCCGCAGCGGTGGCCCTGGCCACCCGGTGCTTGCCGCAAGGGCTGCTGGTGACGGTATCGCTGCACGACCTGGGCGCTGGCGGTGGCAGCAGCGCCAGTGCGGCGTTGCGCAAAGTCGAACAGGTCTTGAACCACCTCGAGGGATTGCCCGTCACCGCGCGAGCCTGTCCGCAGGTGCGGGGTTGCGACGAGGACAGCGCCACTGCGGCTCGGCTGGAGGTATTGCTGCAAATCCTCTGTGCGGTACCCGACGGCTACCCCTGCAAGGCGGGGATTGCCGCCGAGCTGCAGTGCAACAGCGCCACGGCGCGCAAGATCGTCGAGTCTGCTGCACAGGCCAGCCTGGTCTTTGCCAGCGGCCAGGCGCTATACCCTGCGGCGCGCCTGTACCAGTGGGCGGCGGTGCTCGGCGACAACCGCTTGCCTGTGGCAAAACTGTGCCGAGCGATCGTTGAGGCGTTGGTCAAGCAGACCGGCGAAACCGTGGCCTTTCTCAGCTTCGATGCGTGCTCCAGCACGGCGCAATTCATCGAAGTGGCTCAGGGTTGGAAGCCCATCCAGTACAAACTCGAAACCGGTGTCGAAGTACCGCTGTATGCCGGTGCTGCGGGCAAGGCTGTATTGGCGCACCTGGCCCCCGAGTTCGCTGACGGCCTGACCCTGAACAGATTCACCGAGGCCACCATCGTCTCGCATTCGGCGCTGCAGGCGGATTTGCTCGCCATTCGCGAACGCGGCTGGTCGCAGGGGGACGGCGAGCGAGTCCTCGGCGCCTTTGGTATCGGCGTGCCGTTCTTTGTCGACGGCCAGGTGGCAGGGTCGCTCTCGGCCACCATTCCGCAGTACCGCAAGCAGGATTGCGATGTAGCGGCATTGGTTGATCACATGAAGCTTGCAACCAGCCGCATCAGCCGGCTGCTTTCACTGGGCACTGTGCCTGTCCAAGGTGAATCGGGCCAGTAAGCCATGCCGCGGTTTGCGCTTAGCTGGCCGCGTATTTGCCGATGAACTGCGCCGCGATCATCGGCCGGCCGAAGTAAAAACCCTGGAAGGCAGTGCAGCCCATCGCTTGCAGGCAATCGAACTGGGCCTCGGTCTCAACGCCTTCGGCAACCGTCGATATGTTCAGTATCTCGGCAATTTCAATGATCTTTCTGATCAGTTCATATTTGCCCTTGTCACTCTCGATACCGGCGATAAATGAGCGATCGATTTTCAACTCATCCAGCGGCAGTTCGCGCAGCAGGGCCAATGAAGAAAACCCCGTGCCGAAGTCATCCAGTGACCACGATATGCCGTCGCTGCGCAGTGCTTCCATTTTCATCACGGTTGCCACCAGATCACTGGCAAATACCGACTCGGTTATTTCCAGGCGAAGTCGATTGGCAGGAATATTAAATTTGTGAACTATCTCTCGAACTTCTTCAACAAAGGTTGACGAAGTCAGTTGAAGCGGACTGACGTTTACCGACAACTTCCAGTGCTGTGCATCGCGGTGCTCGGACCACTCACTTAGCTGGCGACAGGCTTGTTCCAGCACCATCAGGCCGATGTCGTGGATCAGGCCGCTTTGCTCTGCAACGGGAATGAATTCGGCGGGCGACTGAATGCCGTGTCCGGGGCGGTCCCAGCGCAGCAGGGCCTCGGCGCCGATCACCCGCCCTTGTGCGCAGACTTGTGGCTGCAGGTAAGTGCACAGCTCGCGGCGGGCCAGTGCCCGTGCCAGCGCACTGTGCAGTTCGACCTTGAATTTCTGCTCATCGCGGAATATCGCCAGCACGCCCAGGGTCAGGGCCATGGCGGTGATGCTGTTCAGGGCATGCCCGAACTGGCTGATGTCTGATGGCAGCAATTCCAGCCGGCTAAAGGTCAATGGGCTGTTGGCGAAGAACACCAGGCCTGCGAAACATAGGCACGGAAACACCCAGCGCAGGTAGATGCCACTGTTGCGAAACAGCAGAAAGGCGGCCACGCCGATAGGGATCAGAAACAGGTTGGCCGAGCGTGATGTGTCGGCCGTCGCCGAGTCGGCAAGGCTGGCAATCACGGTAGCGATCAGCAGGCAATGGGCCAAGGCCGGCAGCGCGCGCTGTGTCGGCTGAGTCGCCAGGTACAGGCAGGCCAGACCAGACAGCACCACCGTGAACAGCAACACTGCCAGCAGCAACATGGCATGGGTCGCGTAATAAACGCCCCATAACGTGCCGTGCAAAATGCAGGCGACGCCGCTGAAGCGAAGGAGCAATTGGATGCGTGGCCACTGCGACGTGTCAGGGAACTTGCGAGCCATCCAACGCCTGCTCGCTTGAATTGATGTGTTCTTCACGTTGGCCAGTTCCACTGATGGAGTTGCGTTGTTGCGCGCACTAATAATCATGGACCACGCCACTCGCGGTTTACTGCGCATCATGGCCGGTGCAGATGACAAGCACGCCGCTCAAGTGCGGGGTCGCGCGCATGGTAGCAAACGTTTGCCAGGGAATGATGAATCGCGTGCTACGCGCCACCGTTATTAACTTGACCAGTTGATCAGTTCTGCCGTGGCCCGAGTAATGGAGGCAAGGGCATCTATTGTTTTGTATCCTCGGAATAATAAATCGCCGCGCGTTGTTGGTTATTCAGTTTATAGTCCCGGGCTGTTGTTATGGAGGAGGTTTCTGTGTTGCGGCGAACGTTGTCAATTTTGCCGGCGGCTGGCCAATGACCAGCGCGCTCATTCTCGCCTTGGTGCCGATTGCCTTGCTGATCATGCTTGGGCTCTGGCTGCGCCACGCGAACTTCGTCGGCGAAGCGTTCTGGCCGTATGCCGAAAAGCTCGGTTATTACGTGCTGCTGCCGGCACTGTTCTTCCATAGTCTGGCAACCGCACAGCTGGGCGACCTGCCGGTGCAGGCGATGGTCAGCGTGCTGGTGGTGTCGACGGTGGCCGTGGCTGCGGTGATGGTCTTGGCGCGGCGGTTGTTCCCGGCCGATGACCCGGCATTTACCTCGCTGTTCCAGGGTGGTGTGCGCTTCAACAATTATGTCGGGGTGACCGCTGCGGCGGGGATTTTCGGCGCCCATGGCATCGCCTTGGCTGCCATCGCCAATGCTGCGATCGTGCCAACGGTGAATATCCTCTGCGTGTTGGTGTTTGCCCGATATGGCGCGGGCAGCCGCCCGACCTTGGCCAGCGTGCTCAAGCAACTGGCGCTCAACCCGCTGCTGCTGGCCTGTGGGCTGGGCATGCTGGTACGGGGCAGCGGGCTTGCCATCCCGCCGGGCCTGGCTCCGGCACTGCAGGCGCTGGGGCAGGCGTCGCTGCCGTTGGGCCTGCTGTGCATCGGGGCGGCGCTGCACCTGCGCAGTGTGCGCGGCTGGCTCAAGCCGATCGGCACTTCGTCAGTGATCAAGTTCGTGGCAATGCCCTTGGTGACGGTGTTGATCTGCCGCTTGTTCGGCCTTGAAGGCGAGGCGGCGCTGGCGGCGGTGCTGTTCCAGACCTTACCCACCGCGTCGTCCGCCTACATCATGGCCAGGCAGTTGGGCGGTGATGCGCCACTGATGGCGGCGATCATCGCCGGGCAGACGCTGCTGGCGGCGCTGGCGATGCCGCTGGTGGTGTTGGCGACGACACCGCTGCTGTAGCGCTGGGTCGCCCAGCCAGAACTGTTCAGCGTGGCTAGGGTCTCTATGCCAACTTGTCGGCAATCACGTCTTTATCGCAGTCGCGCGGGCTCAGGCCTGGGTGGCTGCGGACACCTTTAGGAATCAATGGAATGGCTGGCAGCAGTTTTTTTGCTTTGTTGGATGATATCGCGGCGTTGCTCGATGACATTGCGCTGATGAGCAAGGTCGCGGCGAAGAAGTCGGCGAGCGTGCTCAGCGATGACCTGGCGGTGAACGCCGAGCAGGTCACCGGCATGAAGGCCGATCGTGAACTGCCGGTGGTATGGGCGGTGTTCAAGGGCTCGTTGAAGAACAAGGCGATCCTGGTGCCGTGCGCATTGATCCTCAGCGCGTTGTTGCCGGCCGCGATCAAGTGGCTGTTGATGCTGGGCGGGATCTACCTGTGCTATGAGGGCTATGAGGCAATCAAGGACAAGCTTTCGCGTGGCGGCAATGAAGCAGCGGACGCTGAACACAAGCCTGTGCCGAAAACCCCGCAAGCGCTGGCCGAGTACGAGCAGCGCAAGATCAAGGGCGCGATCAAGACCGACTTCATCCTCAGTGCCGAAATCATCGTCATCACCCTCAACGTGGTTGCCGATGCGCCTCTGTATCAGCAGATCATCACTTTGGTGGTGATCGCGCTGGCGATGACGGTCGGCGTATATGGCCTGGTCGCCGGCATCGTACGCATGGATGACGCAGGCTTTGCTCTCGCGAAGTCGAAAGCTCAGGGCGCCTGGGGCACATTCGTCAAGAAATTCGGGCGCGGCCTGGTGGCTGCGGCGCCGTTCCTGATGAAGGCGTTGTCGTGGATCGGCACGCTGGCGATGTTTCTGGTCGGCGGCACCTTCGTTGCCGAGGGTATCCAGCCGCTTGAACACCTGATCGAGGCGCTGGTTAGCGCGAGCGCGGGCTGGGGCGCGGTGGCGAAGTTCGGCCTGTACGGTGTGGTTGGCGCGATCACCGGCTTTGTCGCTGCGCTGGTCGTCGGCGGGGTATCGCGGGTACGCAAACTGGCGAGCAACTGATCGAACTGGCACCGCTCCAGCAGGGTTCATCCTGACTGGAGCGGATTCATACGCCGCGCCTGATCAGATCAGAAGTGCACCTTGACCAGCAGGCTAGCGGTGTTCTGGTCGGTGGTGAAACCGTCGGAATCCTTGATCCCGTATTTGTTCTTCCAGTAGTCGTACTCGATACCCACGTACAACTGCTTCTCGCCCAGATGCATTGCCTTGCCCAGGTCGTATTTGATCTGTGGGTTGAAGTGCAGGTTGGCGTGGTAGGTGCCACGGCGGTTCTGGTCGTTGTCGACTACCCAGTCCATGAAGCCGTCGATCAACACGTCCGAAGAGCCGACCGGGATGGTGTACGCCCACACCGGGGTGATCTGCCAGACGTTGTCGCCGGCGCGGCTGCCGTCGGTGGTGCGCTGGTAGAAGTTCAGCTGGAAGTAATCGAAGCCTGGGATATCCAGATCGAAGCCAGGGCCGATCAGGTACGACTCGCTGTCGCCTTCACCAAACTCGTAGGTCATCGCCAGCAGCACGTCCTTGACCGGGCCGAAGGCGATCTTCTGGTCGAGGATCTTGCCCAACGACAGGCGCGGGCTGATCTCACCGTAGTAGGTGTTGGGGCCGTTGCCGGCGTCCTTTTTACCCTGGTAGAAGATCTTGTCGACAAACACGAAGTTGTCGCCGTACTTCCAGCCATCAGCGTGCTCGAAAGTGAAGGTCTGCTGGATTTCCGGGTTGACCTTGAAGTTCTTGCCCCACAGGTAGGTCAGGCTGTTGCTTTGCCACTGCAGCAGGTCATCGGCGAAGGTGGTCCCGGAGGCCAGCAGGCTGCCGGCGAGGATCAGGCTGTTGATGGTACGCATCGCGTGTGTCGCTCCCTTGATTCGGATCTGTTGTCAGCGCTCGGTGGTGGCGCTGTTTTTGTCTTTTGAGTCAACTTTTTTCGATTGACCACAGCTGTTTGGCAAGAGCTGCGCCAACTTTTGTCGTTGGTCGCAATCTTCCTGCTCGACGTCTTGCTGAACGGCTGAAAACGGTCCTGTACGGCTGGCAACACGCAGACCAACCACCCGAATTCATTGACTGAGCGGTCAGTAAACGCGGGCAGAAATCATTCTGCCCTGAGCGAGGGGGCGCGCAGATTACTCAGTTGCGCGCTGCGCCTCAAGTGCTCCGTCCTGAAGCACGTGGAACCAAAGTTGGGCGTTCGGTCAGCTTCTCAGAAATGCACCTTGACCAGCGCACTGGCTACGCTCTGGTTGCTGTCCAGATTGCCGCGGCTGTCGATGCCGTACTTGTCCTTCCAGTAGCTGTACTCAAAGCCGACATACAGCTGCTTGGCACCGTAGTTGAGGGCTTTGCCGAGGTCGTATTTGACCTGTGGGTTGACGTGCAGATTGGCGTGGTAGGTGCCGCGGCGGGTCTGGTCGTTGTCGACCACCCAGTCGATGTAGCCATCGATGAGTACGTCCGAGCGGCCGACCGGGATGGTGTAGGACCAGGCCGGGGTGATCTGCCAGACATTGTCACCGGGGCGGCTGCCCTCGGTGTTGCGCAAGTAGAAGTTGAGGGTGAAGTAGTTGAAGCCGGGCACCGCCAGGTCAAAGCCAGGGCCGATCAGATAGGCTTCGTTGTCGCCCTCGCCACGCTCGTAGGTCATGGCCAGCAACACGTCCTTGACCGGGCCGAAGGCAAAGCTCTGGCCGGTGATCTTGCCCAGCGACAGGCGTGGGCTGAACTCGCCGTAGTAGGTGTTGGCGCCTTTGCTGGCATCGGCCTTGCCGTTGTAGAAGATCTTGTCGACGAACAGGAAGGTGTCGCCATACTTCCATTTGTTGGCGTGCTCGAAGGTCACCGTCTGCTGGATATTCGGGTTGACCTTGAAATCCTTGCCGTACAGGTAGGTCAGGCTTTCGCCGTGCCACTGCAGCCATTCGCCGGCGTGGGCGGGGACGGTCGCCAGCAGGCTGCTGCCGAGCAAGAGGGACGAGGTGATGCGCTTCATGTCGTGATTCCCGGACTTATTGTTTTTTTTGGGGTTTTTTCGGCGCAAGGGCGCCCCGAACGGCCCATTCCGGCGGGCCGACGGTGTAGCGGTACTGCGTGAACGTGAGAGCGTTGCAATCAACGGGGTAGCCAGCCTGGCCACCCCGTCGACTCAGTGTTGGTGACAGGCGTCGTTGTGCGCCGCCCGGTCAGCACCACCGAGGATGTTGAACAGCACGTTGAGCACCAGGGCACAGACCGTGGCCATGGCAATCCCGCTATGGGTGATCGGTTCCATCCACTGCGGCATCTGCGCGAAGAACTCCGGCTTGACCACCGGGATCAGGCCAAAGCCGACACTCACCGCAACCAGCAACTGGTTGCGTCGGTCGGAGATGTCCGCCTCTTGGAGGATCTTGATCCCGGTGGCGGTAACCATGCCGAACATGGCAATCGACGCACCGCCAAGCACGGCCGGTGGAATCGAGGCGATCAGGTACGCCGCCTTGGGCAGCAGGCTGAGGCCGATCAGCATGGCCCCGGCCATGACCGTGACGTAGCGGCAACGCACGCCGGTCATCTGCACCAGGCCGATGTTCTGGGCGAACGAGGAGTGGGTGAAGGTATTGAAGAAACCGGCGATGAACGACGCACCGGCATCGCACAACAGACCCCGGCGCAACATGCCCGGGGTTACTTCGCGATCAGTCACCTTGCCCAGGGCGAGGAACATGCCGGTGGACTCGACGAAGATGATCACTACCACAAGGCACATCGACAGGATCGGCGCCAGGCTGAAGGTCGGCATGCCGAAGTGCAGCGGCGTGACCACTTGCAGCCATGGCGCAGCGCCCAGACCGGACAGGTCGACCATGCCGATCGAACCGGCGACGATGTAGCCCAGGCCCATCCCAACCAGCACCGACACGTTGACCCAGAAGCCACGCATGAAGCGGTTGATCAGGAGGATCACGGCCAGCACCAGACCGGCCACCATCAGGTAGATCGGCGCGCCGAAGGTCTCCGCCTGCTGGCCGCCACCGGCCCAGTTGACCGCCACCGGGAACAACGACAAGCCGATCGACGTGATCACCGTGCCGGTGACCAGCGGCGGGAAGAAGCGCACCACCTTGGACATGAACGGTGCGATCAGCATGCCGAAGAAACCGGCGGCGATGGTCGCACCAAAGATGCCCTGCAGGCCCACGCCGGGCATGCCGGCCATGGCCACCATGCTGCCGACTGCGGCAAAGCTTGCGCCCATCATCACCGGCATGCGAATGCCGACCGGGCCGATACCGAACGATTGGATAATTGTGGCAACGCCTGCGACCAGCAGGTCAGCGTTGATCAGGAAGGCGACTTCTTCACGCGACAGGCCAGCGGCCTGGCCAATGATCAGCGGCACGGCGATCGCACCACCGTACATCAGCAGCACGTGTTGCAGACCCACCAGGATCAGCTGAAACAGGGGCAGGGGCTGTCGTGGCGGCGCAACAGGGATGTACGCCTTGGATGACTCTGACATGCAGCACCTCGAGTTTTGTTTTTATTCTCGGATCCAAGCGGTCAACCTGCAGCGCCAGGCTTTGGGTAAAAGCCAGGGGTTCACGCTGCGGGTTTGCGCTCGATGCTTGCTTGTTGCGTAGTGCGCATGGCGCAGGCGTGCCCTGCACGGGGAGTGATCCCGGTGCAGGAGCAAGCCTGGCGATGCGTGGGGTCAGTTGACGGGGGCGCCTTTGGCGATCCAGTCACCGACCAGTTTGCGTTCTTCAACGGTCATCTGGGTGATGTTGCCCAGCGGCATGATCTGGCTGGCAACCGCTTGCGCCTGAATGCGCGCGGCCTGGGCCTGGATCTGCTGCGGGGTATCGAACATCACGCCACCTGGCGCCGTGCTGAACAGTGGGCTGGTCGGCTTGGACGAGTGGCACACAGTGCAGCGTTCCTGGATCACGTTGTGAATCGTGTCGAAGGTGTCACCCGACTGGGCTGTGGCCTGGGCCGGAGCCTGTGCAGCAGCGGCCGGTGCTTCAGCCGCCTTGGCCGCATCGGCAGCACGCTGTTCGGCAGCGGTCTTGCCGCCTACGGCCGTGGCTGGCAGCGGTTGATACTCGATCTTCGCCGCAGCCTGCTCAGGAGTAGTTGGCAAAGGTTTAGGGCCGGTGACATAGGCCAGGCAGATCATCGCCAGAGCGCCGACGGGCAGGGTCCAGGCGTATTTGTTGCTGTCGTGGCGGGTGTTGAAGTAGTGACGGATCAATACCGCAGCCACTGCAATCCCGGCCAGGATCAACCAGTTGTACTGGCTGCCGTAGGTGCTCGGGAAGTGGTTGCTGATCATGATGAACAGCACCGGCAGGGTGAAGTAGTTGTTGTGCCGCGAGCGCAGCAGGCCTTTGGCCGGCAACAGCGGGTCGGGCGTCTGGTTGGCTTCGATCGCCGCGACCAGCTGGCGCTGGGCCGGCATGATGATGCGGAACACGTTACCGACCATGATGGTGCCGATGATCGCACCGGTGTGCAGGTACGCACCACGACCGCTGAACACCAGGCTGAAGCCCCAGCATGCGGCGATGATCAGTACGAACAGCACGCCGCCGAGCAGGGCAGGGCGCTTGCCCAATGGTGAGTCACAGAGAATGTCGTAGATGAACCAGCCGGCTACCAGCGAACCGATACCGATGGCCACGCCTTCGGCGCCGCTCAGCGAGCTGCCCGGGGCGAGCAGGTACAGGGTCGGGTTCCAGTAGAACACCACGCACAGCAGGGCGATCCCGGACATCCAGGTGAAGTAGGCTTCCCATTTGAACCAGTGCAGGTTCTCGGGCATTTTCGGCGGCGCCAGCTTGTACTTCTCCAGGTGGTAGATACCACCACCGTGGATGGCCCAGAGATCACCCGACAACCCATCGCGCGGGTTGCTGCGGTTGAGGTGGTTCTCCAGCCAGACGAAGTAGAACGATGCACCGATCCAGGCGACGCCTGTGATCATGTGAACCCAGCGAATGCTCAGGTTCAGCCATTCGTGAAGGTGTGCTTCCACAGTATGTACCTCTTGCCGATCACCAGCTTGAACGCTGCACGCGACCTTGCGCGCGATAAGCAGGCTGCGAGCGCAGCAGGTTTATCGCGACACCGAGTATTTCATGCAGGCCGTGGATGACCGACCTTTTCTTATTGGTGGGGATTGAGGATCAACATCTGTTCCTCGGTGAAGTAATGCTCATCGCAGTTGTTGCCTGAACCACTGCGATCAACCACCAGGAAATCATCCCGCTTTTCGATCGTCAGCACCGGGTGGTGCCAAACGCCGCGATGGTAATTGACGCCCTGCCTGCCGTTGCTGCGGAAGGCACGGACCAAACCTGATACAGGTGCATCGCCAACTGGCGCGACCACGATCAGAAACTGATTGCCGAGCAGCGGAATGAAAGCCTGGCTGCCCAGCGGATGGCGTTCGAGCATACGCACGGTCAACGGCATTTCCAGCGCGTCGGCGCGGAAGATACTGATGATGGCGTTGTCCTCAGGCTCGGCGGTTTCAACCGTGGCGAGCTTGTGGAAGCGCATGGTCGAGCCGTTGTTGATCATGAAGTGATCGCTGCCGTCGGTTTCGATCACGTCACCAAAGGGGGCGAAGGCTTCTTTGCTCAGGGGCTCGATCACTAGTGTGCGCATGCTTGTTATCTCTTCTTCTATGACTGGCTAATGTGGTGGTGCGCTTGCCGGAAGGCCCTGGGTACGCTCGCGTGGCGGACTCGGGCCAGACCTTGTGGCAAGCCTTACAGCTGCAGCAGGCGGAACAGCGCGATCAGGTTGATCTGCGCCAGCGCCTCTTTGAATTCGGCATCGGCATCGTTGTGAATCCGGGTTTCGAATGCCGCCAGAATCTGGTGTCGGTTACTGCCCTTGACCGCCATGATGAACGGGAACTGGAACTTGGCCTTGTAGGCATCGTTGAGTTCGGTGAAGCGGGCGAACTCTTCGGCAGTGCACTGGTGGATACCGGCGCCAGCCTGTTCATTGGTACTCGATTCGGTCAGCTCGCCCTGGACGGCGGCTTTGCCGGCCAGGTCCGGGTGAGCGTTGATCAAGGCCAACTGGTCGGCGTGGCTGGCGCTGAGCAGGATGTCGCTCATGCGCTGATGCAGGGCTTCGATCTGGTCCAGCTCGGCCAGTTGACCGAGGTCATAGGCCTTCTCGGCCACCCACGGCGAGTGCTCGTAGATGTCGGCAAAGGCGCTGACGAACGCGTCACGGCTCAGGGTCGAAGGAGTCAGGGTCTTGAAGGCGGTCATCAGGCGTTCTCGTTCTGGTACGGGTGGGTGGTGTGCCAGTGGCGGGCGATGTCCACGCGACGGGCAAACCAAACCTGGTCATGGCTCTTGGCGTATTCGACGAAGCGCTTCAGCGCTGCCAGCCGCGCCGGGCGACCGACCAAGCGGCAGTGCAGGCCGATCGAGAGCATCTTCGGCGCTTCGGCGCCTTCTTCGTAGAGCACATCAAAGGCGTCCTTGAGGTACTGGAAGAACTGCTCGCCACAGTTGAAGCCCTGCACCTGGGTGAAGCGCATGTCGTTGGTGTCGAGGGTGTACGGGATCACCAGATGCGGCTTGCCGGTCGGGTTGTTCGGCTCCCAGTAGGGCAGGTCGTCGTCGTAGGTGTCGCTGTCGTAGAGGAAACCGCCTTCTTCCATCACCAGCCTACGCGTGTTGGCCCCGGTACGACCGGTGTACCAGCCCAGTGGGCGCTCGCCGGTCAGCTCGGTGAGGATGCGGATGGCTTCGAGCATGTGCTCGCGCTCCTGCGCCTCGTCCATGTTCTGGTAGTCGATCCAGCGGTAGCCGTGGCTGCAGATCTCATGGCCAGCTTCGGCCATGGCGCGGATCACATCCGGATGGCGCTGCGCGGCCATGGCCACGGCGAAGATGGTCAGCGGTACGCCGGTGTCCTTGAACAGCTTGAGCAGGCGCCAGACGCCGGCGCGGCTGCCGTACTCGTACAGCGACTCCATGCTCATGTTGCGTTGGCCCTGCAGGGGCTGGGCGGCAACCATTTCAGACAGGAAGGCTTCGGACTCTTTGTCGCCGTGGAGGATGTTGCGCTCGCCACCTTCCTCATAGTTGAGTACGAACGACAAGGCGATGCGGGCGTTGCCCGGCCAGTGCGGGTGAGGTGGGTTGTTGCCGTAACCGATCAGGTCGCGAGGGTAGTCAGCGCTCACTGCAGTCTTCCTTCTTGTACGTTGTGCGAGGGGTGGTGGACCCGCGTCGGGTTGTCGCACTCACCGGATGGGCTGATTGTATACAACTTCTGAAATCTTTTGTAAGCCTGTTTTTCCGCATTTCTGCCCTTTTGTCGCGTGAGAATGCTTTGCAAGAAACTTGCCTGATTGGTCAGCTAATGACCTGGGACTGCGTATACAGCCTATATCTGGCGATACATAGCAGGTTTTCGCGAGCGTGTGGGAGAGCGGCGCTGAAGGGTCTAAAAAATTGTGTACAATTTATTGAGAAAGTGTCTTAATGAGCTCATTCCCGCACACGGCAGGCCCTCTTACGGTGCTTGCTGGGTATTTTCTGCCCACGAACTGAACAAGAGGCGACACGCACATGGGACGTCTGACCACTCACGTACTGGACGCTGCGCATGGCTGCCCGGGCAGCTCGATCAAGGTCGAGCTGTACCGTGTCGACGGCCAGCAGCTGGAATTGGTTAATACCGCGCTGACCAACAGCGATGGCCGCGTCGATGCGCCGTTGCTGCAGGGTGACGATTACCGCACCGGCGTATACCAGTTGCAGTTCAGTGCCGGGGATTACTATCGAGCTCGGGGCGTGGCTTTGCCAGAAGCGGCGTTCCTGGATGTTGTGGTGCTGCGCTTTGGGGTCGACGAGAAGCAGGAGCACTACCACGTGCCGCTGCTGATCTCGCCTTACAGCTACTCGACCTATCGTGGAAGCTAGTTGGTCACTAGAAGAATCTTCGTAGGTCTTTGGCCCGCTCTCACACTGGCGGGCTTTTTTTCGTCTGGAGATTGGTGTTTCTGAGGTCTTGTACCCATCGCCGGTCTTTGTTCAGGTGTCTTTTCGCACAGCCTGGTTGTTCTGCTGCAGTACTCGGCCAGTCGCATAGCCGGCATTGTCCTCGGCGCCAGCAACAATGGCGCCCATGATATTGAATGCGGTCCCGACGATGCGTGGAGCGCCTTTCTCAGTGGTCATCCATGCGCCTGCGGCCTTGAAGTGAGCTGACGCGTTCGAGAGCTGACCGCTGAGATTTTGCGTGGCTATATCGCGGTATATACCCGCGTGCTCAGTGGTCAGCGTGGCGTCGTTGTGACTCGTCAGGTTGTCGTTGACCTTGAACAGCTTTTGCGTAAAGGGTGTGCTGTCCACTTGGTCACTGGCAAATTCACGGAGTACTGCCCTTCCCAACTTTGGTGAGCCCTGCGAGGTTGGGTGCGGGAAGAGTGCTTTGCCCGCCAGGTCTACTGACTCTTTTGCAACCTGAATATTCGATTTGACGTGTTTTCTCATGAACGTAAGCGCCCAAGGGGTTTTCCCAGTGGGGTCCGTAAGGTTTATCGGGTCATTCAGGCAGTAGGCATAGGCATTCAACCCACCGCTGCCGAACGGACTCAGGCTGTCCGGGCTGAGGAATTTCATGAGCGACGGGCTGTAGGCGCGATGACCGTTGCCGAGCAGGTAATAGCCGGTTACCGGTTCGCGCTTTTGTCCGGTGAACGACAGCAGGCTGGCGTCAGCCTCCAGAGGGTGGTGGCCATAGGCGGCGTAGGCGATGCTCGCGCTGCTGGCGGCGCCCTGCAGCCGCACAATCGATCCTTGCTGATCGACGCCGAGCGGATGGGTGGCCGTGGTGTTGTCCAGCTGCGCCAAGGCTGACTCGCCATGGCGCAGCAGCGTGACGCATCGCTCACCTTGAAGCTCGGTCGCCAGGGATGACGCTTGGTAGAAGCGCAGCGCCGGGGGCAAAACGGTGGGTGGGGTGGTGTTGGGGAGCATGTTCGGGTCTCGGCATGGAGAAGATGAGACCCGAGTCTAACGTGGGGTTTTTCTGCAGTGACCTGTCAACAATGACAGGCCACTGCAAGAGGCCCTAGAGGAATACGAACTTGGCGATGAAGATCACGCAGAGTACCCAAAGGCTGGGCGAAATCTCCTTGTACTTGCCCGTCCCGGCCTTGAGCACCACGTAGCTGATGAAGCCCAGGGCAATGCCGTCCGCCACCGAGAAGGTCAACGGCATCATGATCACCGTGACGATCGCCGGAATGCTGTCGGTGGCTTCGTCCCAGTTGATATGGGCCATGCTGCCCATCATCAGCATCGCCACGTAGATCAGCGCGCCAGCGGTGGCGTAGGCGGGGATCATCCCTGCCAGCGGGGCGAAGAACATCGCCGCGACGAACAGTGCCCCGACCACCACGGCGGTCAGCCCGGTACGGCCACCTGCGGCCACTCCCGCAGCGCTCTCGACATAGCTGGTGACCGGCGGCACGCCAACGGCGGCGCCGAACACGCTCGAGGCACTGTCGGCCTTCAGCGCCCGTGACAGGTTTTCGATCTTGCCGTCCGGCGCCACCAGGTTGGCGCGCTGGGCAACCCCCATCAAGGTCCCGGCGGTGTCGAACATGTGCACGAAGAGAAACGCCAGCACCACGCTGATCATACTCACGTTGAACACGCCGGCGACGTCCATGGCCATCCAGGTCGGCGCCAGACTCGGCGGCAGCGAGAACACCCCGCCGTACTGCACCAGGCCCAAGCCCCAGCCGGCCAGGGTAACGCTGATGATGGCGATCAGGATCGCACCGAACACTCGGTGATAGCTGAGCACTGCGATCATCAGGAAGCACACCGCCGCCAACAGCGGCCCGGCCTCGTGCAGCGAGCCGAGCTTGATCAGGGTCGCCGGGCTGTCGACGACGATGCCCGCAGTCTTCAGGCCGATCAGCCCGAGAAACAATCCGACGCCGGCCCCCATGGCATGGCGCAGGCTCAGCGGAATGCTGTTGAGCAGCCATTCGCGAATCCGCGACAAGGTCAGGAACATGAACAGCACCCCGGAGACGAACACGGCGCCCAGCGCCGCCTCCCAGGTGTAGCCCATGGTGCCGACCACGGTGTAGGTGAAGAAGGCGTTGAGCCCCATGCCCGGCGCCAGGCCAACCGGCCAGTTGGCGTAAAGCCCCATCAGCAGGCAGCCGAGCGCGGCCGAGATGCAGGTGGCGACGAACGCCGCACCATGATCGATGCCGGCGTCAGCCATGATGTTGGGGTTGACGAAGATGATGTAGGCCATGGTGATGAAGGTGGTCACCCCGGCGATCATTTCGGTCTTGACGGTGGTGCCATGTCGCTTGAGTTTGAAAATCCGTTCCAGCCAGCTCGTTTCGAGCGGCGGGGTGAGATCCAGCGTAGGGGCGTCGGATTTGCGGGTGTCCACAGCGAGTACTCCTCAAGTCTTTCTTGTTGTTCGGAACCAGTGTCCTGCGCTATGCACTTGGTGATTCCGCGAGGGTGAGGCAGACGTCTGACCGTTTTTGTTGACTCATGGGTCAAGAAGTTGCTCGCTGGATTATGCGTTTGTGTACAAATAATGCAAATAATGTTTTATCTTTCCTGGGTACAATCTTGTAAATAGTGGCTATATGCCGAAATGGCCACCTGCAGAAACGGGTCAGCCTGTGTACAATGGGCCAGTACCTTTATTCTTATTTCCAACCAGGGCTTGCCAGCCACCCTCTGACAGGCAGTACAGTCAAGGTCCGATTGGCGGATTCCCATGCTCGAGTGCCCATGAACGAACAGCTGCAGCCTCTCAAGAAACCTGTACGCACCGGCAAGGCCGGGCGCAGTGGTACCCAGGACGACATCGTCTACGCGCATATTTTCGAGGCGATCCTCGAGCAGCGGCTGGCGCCGGGCACCAAATTGAGCGAGGAAGCGCTGGGCGAGATCTTTGGCGTCAGCCGCACCATCATTCGTCGCGCGTTGTCGCGTCTGGCCCATGAGAGCGTGGTGTTGCTGCGGCCCAATCGCGGTGCCGTGGTTGCCAGTCCGACGGTTGAAGAGGCGCGGCAGGTGTTCTTTTCGCGACGGATGGTTGAGCGGGCGATTACCGAGTTGGCGGTGCAGCATGCTACGGCTGAGCAGCTGAACGAGCTGCGGCAGATGGTGCGTGACGAGCGCGACAGCTTTTCGCGGGGTGATCGTGGGGCCGGGATTCGGCTTTCCGGGGAGTTTCACCTGAAGCTGGCCGAGGCTGCTGGGAATGCACCTTTGGTGAGTTTCCAGCGTAGTCTGGTGTCGCAGACTTCGCTGATCATTGCTCAGTATGAGAGCGGGAACCGGTCGCACTGTTCGTATGATGAGCATATGCAGCTGATCGATGCGATTGAGGCGAGGGATGCGGGGCAGGCGGTCAGCTTGATGATGCATCATATGGATCATATCGACAGCAAGCTGAACCTCGATGAGGAGAGTGCTTCGGACGATCTGCATGCGGTGTTTTCGCACTTGTTGCAGAAGAAGCCTGCTCGGGTTACTTCGGCTAAAGGTTGATTGGTTGGTTGTTGGCTTGGGGCTTATCCGATTGATGTGTGGTTTGATCGGGCCCCTTGCCCTTACGGCGAGTCCCTTTTTTGGCAAACGCCCCAAACAAGGTCTTGGCTCCACATCCGGCCCCTTCGCTGCGCTGGCGCAGAGCGGGTCAATGTGGGTTTCGCGATGGTGGTTGGCCGTCAGATTGCCGGGGCCGCTACGCGACCCTTCGCAGGTGAACCCGCTCCCACAGACCGCGCATGTCGATGGTACGCGGCCCCTGTAGGAGCGGCCTTGTGTCGCGAAAGGGCTGCGTAGCAGCCCCGGCAATCTCCAACCAATCAAAGCTCGGGCAGCCACAACAATCCCGCCCTGCGCCGGCGCGCTACCGCTGATGCACACACCGCCCAGCCGCATACGTCTCCAGTACCGTCCGATCATCCCCCAGCGTCGTCAGCACAAACAACGTTTCCTCGATCCCCCCCGATTGCTGCAGGCGATACTCAAGCAACGGCGTAGCCTTATAATCGAGGACCACGAAGTCCGCATCATTACCCGGACGCAAACTTCCCACCCGATCCTCCAGCCGCAAAGCCCGAGCCCCACCCAGCGTCGCCAGGTACAACGACTTGAACGGGTGCAAGCGCGCGCCCTGCAACTGCATCACCTTGTAAGCCTCATTCAAGGTATGCAGCAGCGAAAAACTGGTCCCCGCGCCAACATCCGTGCCCAGCCCGACATTGACCTTGAACTTCTCAGCTTGCGGCAAGTTAAACAAGCCACTGCCCAAGAACAGGTTCGAGGTCGGGCAGAACGCCACCGCCGAGCCCGTCTCCGAAAGCCGCTGACACTCCTCATCACACAAATGCACGCCATGGGCAAACACCGATCGCTCCCCCAGCAGCTCGAAGTGATCGTAGACGTCCAGGTAACCCTTCTGCTCCGGGAACAAGCCCTTGACCCAGTCGATCTCCTGCAGGTTCTCGGACAGGTGCGTATGCATGTACACCCCCGGATGCTCCTTCAGTAACTGGCCGGCCATCGCCAATTGCTCGGGCGTGCTGGTCGGGGCAAAGCGCGGCGTCACCGCATAGTGCAGCCGGCCCTTGCCATGCCAGCGCTGAATCAGCGCCTTGCTCTCGGTGTAGGACGACTCCGCCGTGTCGGTCAGATAATCCGGCGCGTTGCGGTCCATCATCACCTTGCCGGCGATCAGGCGCAGGTCCAGCCGCTCGGCCTCCTCGAACAGCGCGTTGACCGACTCCGGATGCACACTGCCGAACACCAGCGCGGTGGTGGTGCCGTTGCGCAGCAGCTCCCGCAGGAAGATCTTCGCGACCTTGTCGGCATGCGCCTTATCGGCAAACTGCTTTTCGCAGGGGAAGGTGTAGGTGTTCAGCCAGTCCAGCAACTGCTCGCCATAGGAGCCGATCATGCCGGTCTGCGGGAAGTGGATATGGGTGTCGATAAAGCCCGGCGTGATCAGGGCATCCTGGTAATGCACCACGTCGATGTCGGCATCCAGCGTCGGCAGCAGGTCGCTGGCGTGACCAAGGGCGCTGATGCGGCCTTCGTCGACCACCAGCAGGCCGTCCGGGTAGTACTCGCAGGATGCCTCCAGGCCGACTTCGGCGGGGTCGCCAACGCTGTGCAGAATGGCGGATCGGTAAGCTTTGCGGGTTGCGCTCATAACACTCTCGTCAATTGGCGTGGCTGCGGCGGGACGGCGGCAGCAACTGAGCAATGGGGCCGGCATTGACCGCAGCATCGTGCTGGCCAAAACAGGCGTTGTAGGTGGCGATGATTTCGCCGGCAATCGACACGGCGATCTCGATCGGCAATTTGCCTTTGACCTCGGCCAGGCCCATCGGGCAGCGCATCCGTGCTAGCACCGCATCGTCATAGCCGCGATCACGCAGGCGATGCTCGAACTTGGCCCGCTTGGTCTTCGAGCCGATGAGGCCGAACCAGGTGAAGTCGTTGCGCTTGAGGATCGCCGCGGTCAGCTCGAGATCGAGCTGGTGGTTGTGGGTCATGACGATGCAGTAACTGCCTGGCGGCAGCGCAGCCACTTCGTCGACCGGCTCCTCGCTGATGATGCGGCTCACGCCGGTGGGGATCAGCTCCGGGAATTCTTGCTCGCGCGAGTCGATCCAGCGCACCCGGCAGGGCAGGGCAGCGAGCAAGGGTACCAGAGCCCGGCCGACGTGGCCCGCACCGAACACGGCGATCTCGGCCTGCACCGCCGCCATTGGCTCGAACAGCAGCACGGTAACGCCGCCGCAGCATTGGCCAAGGCTCGCGCCGAGGCTGAAGCGCTCCAGATGCGGGGTGCTGCGCTGCTCGTCGAGCATCTGCCGGGCGATGTGCAGGGCCTTGTACTCAAGGTGGCCACCGCCGATGGTGTCGAACAGCTGGCGGGCGCTGACGACCATCTTCGAGCCGGCATTGCGCGGGGTCGAGCCGCGCTCTTCGATGATGGTCACCAGCACGCAGGGTTCACCGCGAGCTTGCAGGTCGGCGAGGGCGTTGATCCATTGGTGCATGATACAAAACCTCAGTTGGCTTCAACTCAGCCCCGCGCAGCACAGGGCTGCGCGGGGCTGCCTGCGGTCACGATGTGACAGGTTCCACGTGCTGTTCAGCAGGCTGCTGCACGGCCAGGGCCTGGCGCATCTGCTCGCAGCCCCACAGGACCCGCTCAGGCGTGGCCGGCGCGTCGATGTTGGGTTGCGCGCGGTAGTCGGCGATGCTGGCGACGGCGTCCTTGATCGCGCACCAGGCAGCGATACCGAGCATGAACGGCGGCTCGCCGACAGCCTTGGAATGGAACACGGTGTCTTCCGGGTTCTTGCGGTTCTCGACCAGCTTGACCCGCAGGTCCAGCGGCATGTCGGCCACTGCCGGGATCTTGTAGCTGGCCGGGCCGTTGGTAACCAGCTTGCCCTTGGCGTTCCACACCAACTCTTCGGTGGTCAGCCAGCCCATGCCCTGAATGAAGCCGCCTTCGACCTGACCGATGTCGATGGCCGGGTTCAGCGAGTCGCCGACGTCATGCAGGATATCGGCACGTAGCATTTTGTACTCCCCGGTCAGGGTGTCGACGATGACCTCGACGCAGGCTGCGCCAAAGGCGAAGTAGTAGAACGGCCGGCCGCGCGCCTGCGAGCGGTCGTAGAAGATCTTCGGCGTGCGGTAGAAGCCGGTAGTCGACAGCGACACCTGGGCAAAATAGGCCTGCTGCACCAGCGTCTCGAAGCTGATCAGTTCCTCACGCACGCGCACATGGCCGTTGCGGAATTCAACGTCTTCCTCGGTGACATTCCAGTGCCGGGCGGCAAACTCGACCAGGCGCTTCTTGAGGATCTCGGCCGCGTTCTGCGCCGCCTTGCCGTTCAGGTCGGCGCCACTGGATGCAGCGGTCGGTGAGGTATTGGGGACCTTGTCGGTATTGGTCGCCGTGATCTGAATGCGGTCGATCTCGACCTGGAACACCTGCGCTACCACCTGTGCAACCTTGGTGTTCAAACCCTGGCCCATCTCGGTGCCGCCATGGTTGAGGTGGATGCTGCCGTCGGTGTAGATGTGGATCAGTGCACCGGCCTGGTTGAGGAAGGTGGCGGTGAATGAGATGCCGAACTTGACCGGGGTCAGCGCCAGGCCTTTTTTCAATACCGGGCTGTGCTCGTTGAAGTGGCGGATCGACTTGCGCCGCTCGGCGTAGTCGCTGCTGGCCTCCAGTTCGGCGGTCATTTCCTCGATCAGGTTGTGTTCGACGGTCTGGTAGTAATGGGTGACGTTGCGCTCGGTCTTGCCGTAGTAGTTGGCCTTGCGCACATCCAGCGGGTCACGGCCGAGCTGACGGGCAATGTGGTCCATCACCTGCTCGATGGCGACCATGCCTTGCGGCCCGCCGAAACCACGGTAGGCGGTGTTGGAGGCGGTGTTGGTCTTGCAACGGTGGCCGTTGACGGTGGCGTCGCCGAGGTAATAGGCGTTGTCCGAGTGGAACATTGCGCGGTCGACGATCGAGCCGGACAGGTCAGGCGAGTAGCCGCAGTTGCCGGCGAGGTCGAACTGGATGCCGTGCAGGCGGCCGTCGTCATCGAAGCCGACGTCGTACTCGACGTAGAACGGGTGGCGCTTGCCGGTCATGGTCATGTCTTCGACCCGTGGCAGGCGCATCTTGGTCGGCTGGCCGGTCAGGCGCGCGATCACCGCGCACAGGCATGCCGGGCTGGCGGCCTGGGTTTCCTTGCCGCCGAAACCGCCACCCATGCGGCGCATGTCGAGGACGATCTTGTTCATCGGCACATCGAGCACTTCGGCGACCAATTTTTGCACTTCGGTCGGGTTCTGCGTCGAGCAGTACACGATCATGCCGCCGTCTTCGGTCGGCATCACCGAGGAGATTTGCGTTTCCAGGTAGAAGTGCTCTTGGCCACCGATATGCAAGGTCCCCTGCAAGCGGTGCGGGGCGCTGGCCAGGGCGGCAACCGAATCACCGCGCTGATGGGTATGGCTGTCGAGCACGAAGTGCTTGTCGCGCAGCGCCTGGACCACATCCAGCACCGGTTCGAGGTCTTCGTATTCGATGATCGCCGCCATCGCCGCACGGCGAGCGGTTTCCAGGTCGCGGGCAGCTACCGCCAGCACCGGTTGGCCGAAGAACTCGACCTTGTCGATCGCCAGCAGTGGGTCGCCGGCGACCACCGGGCCGATATCCTTGAGGCCGGGGATGTCTTCATGGGTGATGGCGATGCGTACGCCTTCGAAGGCGTAGCACGGCGCGGTATCGATACTCAGGATGCGCGCGTGGGCGCGGTCAGCTGTGCGCGCATACACATGCAACTGATTGGGGAATTCGAGGCGGTCATCGATATACACCGCTTCGCCGCTGACGTGTTTGTCGGCGCTGTCGTGCTTGACGCTGCGGCCGACACCGGTGGTCAGGTCCTGGCGGAACAGTTCGGCCATCTCGGCCTGGCTCTTGACGGCATGATGATTAGACATAGTCGGTCACCCGGGTTTCGATGTGCGGCGATTGCAGTTCGATGAAGTACTTGCGCAGCAGGTTCTGTGCGGTCAGCAGGCGGTATTCCTTGCTCGCGCGGAAGTCCGAGAGAGGGCTGAAGTCTTCGCCCAGCGCCTGGCAGGCACGTTCAAGGGTGGCCTGGTTCCATGGCTTGCCGCGCAGCGCGGCTTCACAGGCACGGGCGCGTTTGGGAATCGCTGCCATTCCGCCAAAGGCAATGCGCACGCCGCTGACCACACCGTTTTCGATGCTCAGGTTGAACGCTGCACAAACTGCCGAGATGTCGTCGTCCAGTCGCTTGGAGACCTTGTAGGCGCGGAACGTCCAGTCGTTGCTGGCCCGCGGCACGATGATCTTCTCGATGAACTCGCTGTCCTGGCGGGCCGTGATGCGGTAGTCGATGAAGTAGTCTTCCAGTGGCAGCACGCGCTGGCGCTGGCCCTGGCGCAGTACCACCTGGGCATCCAGGGCAATCAGCAGCGGCGGCGAATCACCGATGGGCGAGGCATTGCCGATGTTGCCGCCGAGGGTGCCCTGGTTGCGAATCTGCAATGACGCAAAGCGGTGCAGCAGGGCGCCAAAATCGGCGTATTCATCGCTGAGCGCGCCGTAGCAGTCGGTCAGCGGCGTCGCTGCGCCGATCTCCAGATGAGTGGCGGTCTTGTCGATGCGCTTGAGTTCGGCGACGTTGCCGACATAGATCATCACCGGCAAGGTCTTGTGGAACTGGGTTACTTCCAGCGCCAGGTCGGTGCCGCCGGCAAGCAGGCGCGCTTCTGGGTGCGAGCTGTACAGGTCGGCCAGGTCGGCAACGGTCAGCGGCACCAGACAGCGCTTGTCGCCGCTGTTCAGTTCGCCGGTTTCGGACGGGGCGATGGCCTTGAGGCGGGCGATAGTCTGCGCTTGCTGCGCATCGAACTGATCGCGGCACGGTGTGGCGCAGCTCTGTTCGGCAGCGGCGAGGATCGGCCGGTAGCCGGTGCAACGGCACAGGTTGCCGGCGAGGGCTTCCTGGGCCTGCTGGGTGTCGGCGCCGTTGCTGTTCTTCTGCAAGGCAAACAGCGACATGACAAAGCCGGGAGTGCAGAAGCCGCATTGCGAGCCGTGGCAGTCGGCCATGGCTTTTTGCACACTGTGCAGTTCGCCCTGATGCTTGAGGCCTTCGACGCTGATCAATTGTTTGCCGTGCAACGACGAAACGAAGGTCAGGCACGAGTTGAGGCTGCGGTAGCGCAGGCTCTGGCCGTCTTCTTCGAGCTCGCCGACCACCACTGTACAGGCGCCGCAGTCGCCACTGGCGCAGCCTTCCTTGGTGCCGGATTTGCCAAGGTGTTCGCGCAGGTACTGCAGCACGGTCATGTTCGGGTCCAGGGCGTGCTCATTACGCAGCTCCTGGTTTACGAGAAACTGGATCACGGGGAAGGCCTCGCAATGGTTTTATTGTTGTTCCGGCGGACTCTAAGCAGGCTTGATCGCCGGGTCAATGATTTTCTGACTCAAAGGTCAAGAAATCGCGCGCAGCGAGTCCGCACCGAACAGTGTGTCTTTTGTTAAGCATAGATCGCGCCTGAGTCCCACGGCCGCCTGCAACGAATAAAGCGCAGCGCACCTCTGCGCGACTGCCTGGCAAGTGCGCTACAATCCGCCGCTTGTGCCCAGTTCAATGATTTTGAAGGAAAACCATGACGTTCAAGGCGCCGGACAGTCTCTCCGAGCAGATTGCCCACCATCTGGCCGAGCGGATCATCCGCGGCGAGCTTGCCCCGGGTGAGCGGATCCAGGAGCAAAAGGTCACTCAGGCCCTGAACGTTAGCCGCGGCTCGGTACGCGAGGCGCTGTTGATCCTTGAGCGTCGCCATCTGGTGGCGATCCTGCCGCGGCGGGGCGCCCACGTGACCCGTCTTGACGAGCGCAGTGTGCGTAGCCTGTGTGCGCTGATGGGCGAGTTCTACATTCTGCTCGGCAACGCCGTTGCCCAGAAATGGCGCACCGATGCCGACCTGATGCCGTTTCTGGGCATCCAGCAACGCTTGCAACAAGCCTACGCGGCCACCGACATCAAGACCTTCGTCGCCGAGAGTTTTGCAGTGATGCGCGCTGCGTATCCGTTCGCCGACAACCCGTACCTGCAGGAAACCGTCGAGAACCTGCAGCCCGCCATGAGCCGCGCCTATTACCTCGCGCTGGATCAGCGCCAGGCGAATATGCTCGACTACCTCGACCTGTTCGATCGCCTGCTCCAAGCCGTGGTTGCGCGCGACATTGCACGTATTCGCGAAGTGCTGGTTGCCTACTGCCAGCGCAGCTGCGAGCTGGTGCTGGCTGCGTTGGCGCGGGTCTGATCGATGCGCTTGAAGTGCATTCGCCTGGCCGGGTTCAAGTCGTTCGTCGACCCGACCACGGTCAACTTCCCCAGCAACATGGCCGCCGTGGTCGGGCCCAATGGCTGTGGCAAGTCCAACATCATCGACGCGGTGCGCTGGGTGATGGGCGAAAGCTCGGCTAAAAACCTGCGTGGCGAGTCGATGACCGACGTCATCTTCAATGGCTCGACCAGCCGCAAGCCGGTCAGCCAGGCCAGTATCGAACTGGTGTTCGACAACAGCGACAACACCCTGGTCGGCGAGTACGCCGCCTATGCCGAGATCTCGATCCGGCGCAAAGTGACCCGCGACGCGCAGAATACCTACTACCTCAACGGCACCAAATGCCGTCGCCGCGACATTACCGATATCTTCCTCGGAACCGGGCTGGGCCCGCGCAGCTACTCGATCATCGAGCAGGGCATGATCTCCAAGCTGATCGAGGCCAAGCCAGAAGAGCTACGTAACTTCATCGAAGAAGCCGCCGGCATCTCCAAGTACAAGGAGCGCCGCCGCGAGACCGAAACCCGAATTCGCCGCACCCAGGAAAACCTCGCCCGCCTGACCGACCTGCGCGATGAGCTAGGGCGCCAGCTCGAGCGTTTGCACCGCCAGGCCCAGGCCGCAGAAAAGTATCGCGAGTACAAAGCTGAAGAGCGTCTGCTCAAGGCGCGCTTGTCGGCCCTGCGCTGGCGTGAGCTGGACCAGAAGGTGCAGCAGCGCGGCGCCGTCATCGGCGATCAGGAAGTAGCCTTCGAGGCGCTGGTGGCCGAGCAGCGCAATGCCGATGCCAGCATCGAGCGCCTGCGCGACGGCCACCATGAATTGTCCGAACGCTTCAATCAGGTCCAGGGCCGCTTCTATTCGGTGGCCGGTGACATTGCCCGGGTCGAGCAGAGCATTCAGCACGGCCAGCAGCGCCTGCGCCAGTTGCAGGATGATCTCAAGGAAGCCGAGCGCACACGGCTGGAGACCGAGTCGCACCTGGGCCATGACCGCACCCTGCTGGCGACCCTCGGCGAAGAGCTGGAGCAGCTTGAGCCTGAGCAGGAGATGACCCTCGCCGCAGCCGAAGAAGCGGCTGCCGTGCTCGAAGAAGCCGAGTTGGGCATGCACGGCTGGCAGGAGCAGTGGGACAGTTTCAATACCCGCTCAGCCGAGCCGCGGCGCCAGGCCGAAGTCCAGCAGTCGCGCTTGCAGCAGCTGGAAACCAGCCTCGAGCGCTTGGCTGAACGCCAGCGCAAGCTGGCTGACGAGCGTGATCAGCTCAGCGCCGACCCGCAGGATGCAGCCATGCTCGAGTTGACCGAGCAGGTCGCCAGCAGTGAGCTGCTGCTGGAAGAACTGCAGCTCAGCGAGCAGGACGTGCTCGAACGCCTCGAAGCTGTGCGTGAGCAACTGCAGCAGCTCAACCAGAGCCATCAGCAGTTGCAGGGCGAGCAACAGCGTCTGGGCGGCCGGCTGGCGTCGCTGGAGGCGTTGCAGCAAGCCGCCCTGGAGCCGTCTGCCGGTGCTGGCGAGTGGCTGCGCGAGCAAGGTTTGCAACAGCGTCCGCGCCTGGCCGAGGGTTTGCGCGTCGAGGCAGGTTGGGAGCTGGCCGTCGAGACGGTGCTGGGTGCTGACTTGCAGGCAGTGCTGGTCGACGACTTCAGCCAGCTGGACTTTGCCACGCTGGAACAAGGTGATTTGCGCCTGTTGCTGGCGGCCGGCGAGGGCGCTCGGGTGCCCGGCAGCTTGCTCGACAAGGTCGAAGGGCGCACCGACCTCAGCCCTTGGCTGGGCCAGGTGCGTCCGGTCGAGACCCTTGAGCAGGCGCTGAGCCAGCGCCCAAGTCTGCTGGTTGGCGAAAGCCTGGTCAGCCGCGATGGCTACTGGGTGGGCCGGCATTTCCTGCGCGTCAGCCGCGGCAGCGAAGCGCAAGGCGGCGTGCTCGCCCGCGCGCAGGAGATCGAACAGCTGGCCGAGCAGCAACTGCAGCAACAGGAGCAGTTGGACCAGTTCGAGCAGCGCCTGCACAGCCAGCGCGAGCAACAGCGTGACCTTGAAGAGCAGCGCGAACAACTGCGCCGCCGTAGCCAGGACGAAAACCGTCAGCACGGTGAGCTCAAGGCGCGTTTGTCTGCCGGTCGCGCCCGCGCCGAGCAGCTTGAGCTGCGTCGCCGCCGTCTTGAAGAAGAATTAAGCGAGCTCGGTGAGCAGCGCGCCATCGAGCACGAACAGCTCGGCGAGGCGCGGCTGATCCTGCAAGAGGCCCTTGACCTGATGGCCGAGGACACCGAGCAGCGCGAGCAATTGCTGGCCCGCCGCGACACCCTGCGCGAAAGCCTCGACCGCATCCGCCAGGAAGCCCGCCAGCACAAGGACCACGCCCACCAGTTGGCCGTGCGCCTGGGCTCGCTGCGCGCCCAGCATGATTCCACCCGGCAGGCGCTGGAGCGGCTGGAGCAGCAAGCCGAGCGCCTGAGCGAGCGCCAGGAGCAGTTGAGCCTGAATCTGGAAGAGGGCGAAGCGCCGCAGGAAGAGCTGCGCCTGAAACTTGAAGAGCTGCTCGAACGGCGCATGAGCGTCGATGAAGAAATGCGCCTGGCCCGGCTGCACATGGACGACGCCGACCGCGAACTGCGCGACGCCGAGAAACGCCGCACCCAGGCTGAGCAGCAGTCGCTTTTGCTGCGCGGTCAGCTCGAGCAGTCACGGCTTGAATCGCAAGGCCTCAACCTGCGCCGCAGCACCTTGCAGGAACAACTGCTGGCCGACGGTTTTGACCTGCAAGGCGTGCTTGCCACGCTCGATCCCGAGGCCAGCGAAGCGACCACCGAACAGCAGCTCGAACAAATCGAAGGGCGTATTCAGCGCCTAGGTGCGATCAACCTGGCAGCCATCGAAGAGTACGAGCAGCAGTCCGAGCGCAAACGCTATCTGGATGCGCAGGACGCCGACCTGGTCGAAGCGCTCGAGACCCTGGAAAACGTCATCCGCAAGATCGACAAGGAAACCCGCACCCGCTTCAAGGATACCTTTGATCAGATAAATGCCGGTTTGCAGGCACTTTTCCCAAAAGTTTTCGGCGGTGGCAGCGCTTACTTGGAACTGACGGGCGAAGATTTACTCGATACTGGGGTGACAATCATGGCGCGCCCGCCGGGCAAGAAAAACAGCACCATCCATTTGTTGTCGGGTGGCGAGAAAGCCCTGACTGCGCTGGCGCTGGTGTTCGCTATCTTCAAACTCAACCCGGCACCGTTCTGCATGCTCGACGAAGTCGATGCGCCGCTGGACGATGCCAACGTCGGGCGGTACGCCCGGTTGGTCAAGGAAATGAGCGAAACCGTGCAGTTCATCTACATCACCCACAACAAGATCGCCATGGAGATGGCCGATCAACTGATGGGGGTGACGATGCACGAGCCAGGCTGTTCACGTCTTGTTGCAGTTGATGTAGAGGCGGCAATGGCCATGGTAGACGCCTGATAAGCGACGCTGAGGCGTTTTCAGCAGCTAAAACGCCTGTCATGTGTGACAGACGGTGTAAAGTTGCCTTTGGTCGTGCTAGCTTTACCGTCACGTGTATTCTGCGTGGGTAAAACGCCTGTCAGAACATAGAGTTGGCGCCACGTGTTAAAGGGCTTTGAACCCTTTGTTTTCAAGCATATTTTTTATAGAGGCACGGGATTAAATGGAAATCGGTCTGCGCGAGTGGCTGATCGTCATCGGCATCATTGTCATCGCCGGTATTCTTTTCGACGGCTGGCGTCGCATGCGTGGTGGCAAAGGCAAGTTGAAATTCCGTCTCGATCGCAGCTACTCCAATGTTGCGGACGAAGAAGGCGGCGCGGAAGTGCTCGGCCCGGCACGCGTGCTGGAAGGCCAGCACAAAGAGCCCGAGCTGGATGAAACCGACCTGCCGTCGATGAGCGCAGGGCGTGAGCGCGAGCGCGAAGCCAAACCCGTCAAGGCCGCCAAGCGCGGCAAGCGCAACAGCGAGCCGCAGCAGGGCGATCTGAGCCTGGCGGCCGAGCCGCGTGAGCCCGACCTGTTCGCCGAGCCTGACAACACCTACGAGACTGACAACAACCGCAGCAGCGGTTTCTCCTCGAGCTCGTCCAGCAGCAGCGTCAAGGAGCTGCCACCGGCTGAAGAAGTGCTGGTGATCAGCGTGATCTCCCGTGACGAAACCGGCTTCCGCGGCCCGGCACTGTTGCAGAACATTCTCGAGAGCGGTCTGCGCTTTGGCGAAATGGACATCTTCCACCGTCACGAGAGCATGGCCGGCCACGGCGAAGTGCTGTTCTCGATGGCCAACGCGGTCAAGCCAGGGGTGTTTGACCTGGATGACATCGACCATTTCAGCACCCGTGCGGTGAGCTTCTTCCTCGGCTTGCCAGGCCCGCGCCATCCCAAGCAGGCGTTCGACGTAATGGTCGCTGCTGCGCGCAAGCTGGCCCATGAGCTCGATGGCGAACTCAAGGATGACCAGCGTAGCGTGTTGACGGCGCAGACCATCGAGCATTATCGCCAGCGCATCGTTGAGTTCGAGCGTCGCGCGCTGACTCAGAAACGTTGATTTAACTGTGCGGGCAGGGTCGATAGTGATCCTGCCCGCAGTGATTTTTGCGCTAGAGCAGCTTTGGGGTTGAGTGGGGCAGGCGAGTGCGGCGGTGCCTGGATTGGGGCTGCGGCGCAGCCCTTTCGCGACACAAGGCCGCTCCTACATGGATCCCGTTGCCCTTGAGGTCAGTGCGGTCCCCGCCGCTCTTTGGGCATGCGCGGTCCCCTGTAGGAGCGGCCTTGTGTCGCGAAAGGGCCGCATAGCGGCCCCCCATCCGCCAAACCCACCCAAAGCCGCTCTTGTGCCCAGCAAGAGACCCCCCATGACCGCCGAAACCCGCATCCATCAGCTGCGCGCCGAACTCGACCAGCACAACTACCGCTACTACGTCCTCGACGAGCCAAGCATCCCCGACGCCGAATACGACCGCCTGTTCAACGAGCTCAAAGCCCTCGAAGCCGACCACCCGCACCTGGTCACCCCCGACTCGCCAACCCAGCGCGTCGGCGGCAGTGCCCTCGCGGCTTTCAGCCAGATCCGCCACGAAGTGCCCATGCTCAGCCTGGGTAACGCCTTCGAAGAAGCTGACCTGCGCGAATTTGATCGCCGCGTGGTCGACGGCCTCGATCAGCCCGGCGCCGTCGACTACAGCTGCGAGCCCAAGCTCGACGGCCTTGCGGTCAGCCTGCTGTACCGCGATGGCCAGTTGGTGCAAGGTGCCACCCGTGGCGACGGCACCACCGGCGAAGACATCAGCAGCAACGTGCGCACCGTACGCAACATCCCGCTCAAGCTGCAGGGCAGCGGCTGGCCAGCCGTGCTCGAAGTGCGCGGTGAAGTGTTCATGAGCAAGGCCGGCTTCGACCGCCTCAACGCCAGCCAGGCTGCCATTGGCGGCAAGACCTTCGCCAACCCGCGCAACGCCGCCGCCGGCAGTCTGCGCCAGCTGGACTCGAAGATCACCGCCAGCCGCCCGCTGGAATTCTGCTGCTATGGCGTTGGGCAAACCTCCGAAAGCATCGCCGACAGCCACATCGACACCCTCGAGAAGCTCAAGACCTGGGGCATGCCGATCAGTCGCGAGCTCAAGCACGCCGCTGGTATTGAAGAATGCCTGGCCTACTACCAGGACATCGGCGCTCGCCGCAACGAGCTGGCCTACGAGATCGATGGCGTGGTGTTCAAGGTCAACAGCCTGGCCGCACAGCGCGAGCTGGGCTTCCGTGCACGCGAGCCGCGCTGGGCGATCGCCCATAAATTCCCGGCCATGGAAGAGCTGACCGAAGTGCTCGACGTCGAGTTTCAGGTCGGTCGTACCGGCGCAGTCACGCCTGTCGCGCGCCTCAAGCCGGTCAAGGTCGCCGGCGTCACCGTATCCAATGCCACCCTGCACAACATGGACGAAGTCGCCCGGCTCGGCGTGCATATCGGCGACACGGTGATCATCCGTCGCGCTGGCGACGTCATCCCGCAAGTCATGCAGGTGGTGCTTGAGCGCCGCCCGGCTGACGCCCGTCCGGTGCCGGTGCCGAGTGAATGCCCGGTGTGTGGCTCGCAGGTCGAGCGTACCCAGTTGATCAAGCGCAGCAAAGGCAAAGAGACCACCAGTGAAGGTGCGGTCTACCGCTGCGTTGGCCGCCTGGCCTGCGCCGCGCAGCTGAAGCAGGCGATCATCCACTACGTCTCGCGCCGCGCCATGGACATCGATGGTCTAGGCGAAAAAAGCGTCGAGCAGTTGGTCGATGAGGGGCTGATCCGCTCGCCGGCTGACCTGTACAAGCTGACTTTCGAGCAGATCGTCGACCTCGAAGGCTTTGCCGAGGTTTCCAGTAACAAACTGCTCGAGGCCATCAACAACAGCAAGCGACCAAACCTGGCGCGCTTCATCTACGCCCTCGGCATCCCCGATGTCGGCGAAGAGACCGCCAAGGTCCTGGCGCGCTCGCTGGGCAGCCTGGCGCGGGTGCAGGAGGCGCTGCCGCAGGTGCTCACCTACCTGCCCGATATCGGCCTGGAAGTCGCCCACGAGATCCACAACTTCTTTGAAGACCAGCACAACCGCGACGTCATCCAGCAGTTGCTCGACAGCGGCATGCAGTTGCAGGAGGAGGGTGAGCTGGCCCCCGAGTTCGCCGCCAGCACTACCCTCGCCGGGCTGATCACCAAGCTCGACATCGCTTCGGTCGGCCCGACTGGCGCCGAGAAGCTGGTGGCCAAGCTCGGCAGCCTCGAGCAGATCATCCAGGCCGACGGCATCGACCTGCGTCAGGCCCTGGCGGCCAAGCAAGCCGAAGCCGTGCGCGAGTTCTTCAAGGTCGAGGCCAACCAACAGCTGGCACGCGCTATCGAAGCGCAGCTGCTGAAGTTCGGCATGCACTGGGCCAGCGACAAGCGCGTGGTCGAAGGCCTGCCCCTGGCCGGGCAGACCTGGGTGCTTACCGGCAGCCTCGAGCGCATGAGCCGCGACATCGCCAAGGACAAGCTCGAACAGCTCGGCGCCAAGGTCGCCGGTTCGGTCTCTGGCAAGACCCACTGCGTCGTCGCCGGCCCCGGCGCCGGCTCGAAGCTGGCCAAAGCCAGCGAACTCGGGGTCAAGGTGCTCGATGAAGACGCCTTTGTCGGCTTTTTGGCCGGCCACGGCATCGACATCTGACTGCCTCGCGGGTCAAGTCATTGAGAAATGATGATTTTTTCTTGATGCAGAGGTTGTAACTTCGTCCCAGAGCGGTACAATGGCGCGGCTTGTCACATGGCAAGTCGCGTTATGGTGGCCCTATCGGTCCCTCCGCATTGATTACCCGTTGACCTGGTCAGATCCGGAAGGAAGCAGCCAAGGCGGGGACATTGAGTGCCGGGGTGTGGCTGGTGGGGCCGCCTCCATTTCAGGGGGCGGAAAATTTTTCGAGGCGCCTGCTCCAGCATCGCCCATGACTGTCCAACCCAACTCCCCCTCAGTTATTCGAGCGCCGCTCGCGTACACGTACCCCTGCAGCCGCAACCTTCATCAACCGCTGAAACGTCGGACACGCCAGATGATCGTCCTCAGGGCACGCCGCCGCATGCCGCAGCCCTTTGCTCATGGCCTGCAAGCGTTTGACCTGTTCATCGATTTCGTCCGCCTTGGCCCTGAGCATGTCGCGATCGGGTTTTTCGTCAATCTGCGAGGGTGTATTCATGGGCGTTACGGTTTTATTGATTTCCACGCTGGTGGTCGGCAGCGGCTTGTACGCCACGGCGTTGCTGCTTTCACTGGTGTGAGCCGATCACCATCGGCGCTGGCGAAGTGGGCGCGGCGTAGTGCTGAACAATGCGGTCCATCTCGCCGGACTGCTTGATCCGCACCAGCGCCCTGAGCAGCGCCTGGGTCGGGCGCGACGAGTCGCTGCGGACCACGCAACCGAGGTTTTGCTCTTCCAGCAGCGCGCGGCTCTGCAATTGCGCTTCGGCTGGCAGTTGGCGGTTGAACCACTGCAGCGATAACTCATTGCTCACTGCGTACTGGTAGCGCCCGGCCTGTAGTTTCTGCAGGGCCAGTTGTTGGCTACGGCTGTCTTCGCGGTGCAATTGTCCTCGGCTGAACAGGGGTTGCAGGGTTGGGTAGCTATAGCCGAGGACCGTACCAATGGCTTGAGCCGGCAGGCGCGAGGCATCCACGGGATCGAGCAGGCCGGCGCGGCTTACCAGCAGATCGCGCTGGACCATCAGCGGCACGCTCCAGATGTACTCGCCTGGGCGCTCGATCAACCAGTTGGTTGCGAGGTGGCAGCGCACGTCGACATCGCCGTCCTCCATGGCTTGCTGCATGCGCAGGCGGGCCAACACGTGGTACTCAGGCCGCACCCCGGCTTCGCGCGCGGCAGACTGCATCAAGTCATAAAGAATGCCTTCGACCGGCTGACCCTGCTCGATGCGGATCAGCGGCATGCTCCAGCTCTCGGCAATGGCGAAGCGCAGCACCGGTTGCTCGGCCAAGCTGGGCGTGGCACATAACAGCAGGCTGGCCAGTAGTCGGCGCACGTGTATTCCTCCTTGATCTGCGTCGAACCGTGCATGGCTTAGCGTAGACGAGATTGGCCGGGTGCAATTTCGGCCCCGCTCCGCTAGCATTAGCGATCTTCCGCTGGTTCAGTTTGCGATGGTTTTTGATGAGTTATCAGGTTCTTGCACGTAAGTGGCGTCCGCGCTCGTTCCGCGAAATGGTCGGCCAGACCCATGTGCTCAAGGCATTGATCAATGCGCTGGACAACCAGCGGCTGCATCACGCCTACCTGTTTACCGGTACCCGCGGGGTCGGCAAGACCACCATCGCGCGGATCATCGCCAAGTGCCTGAACTGCGAAACCGGCATCACCTCGACGCCCTGTGGCACCTGCTCGGTGTGCCGGGAGATCGACGAGGGGCGCTTCGTCGACCTGATCGAGATCGACGCCGCCAGCCGAACCAAGGTCGAAGACACCCGCGAGCTGCTCGACAATGTGCAGTACGCACCGAGCCGTGGCCGCTTCAAGGTCTACCTGATCGACGAAGTGCACATGCTCTCGACGCACTCGTTCAACGCCTTGCTGAAGACGCTGGAAGAGCCGCCGCCCTACGTTAAGTTCATCCTCGCCACCACCGACCCGCAAAAGCTGCCGGCCACCATCCTCTCGCGCTGCTTGCAGTTCTCGTTGAAGAACATGAGCCCGGAGCGGGTGGTCGAGCACCTGAACCACGTGCTGACTGCCGAGAGCGTGCCGTTCGAGAATGACGCACTGTGGCTGCTCGGGCGCGCTGCCGATGGCTCGATGCGCGACGCCATGAGCCTGACCGATCAGGCCATCGCCTTTGGCGAAGGCCAGGTACTGGCCGCCGATGTGCGGGCGATGCTCGGCACCCTTGACCACGGCCAGGTGTATGGCGTGTTGCAGGCGTTGCTCGAAGGCGATGCGCGAGCGCTGCTGGAGGCGGTGCGCGATTTGGCCGAGCAAGGCCCGGACTGGTCCGGCGTACTCGCCGAGATGCTCAACGTGCTGCACCGCGTGGCCATCGCCCAGGCGCTGCCCGAGGCGGTCGACAATGGTCAGGGCGACCGTGATCGAGTCCTGGCGCTGGCGTCGGCGCTGCCTGCCGAGGACGTGCAGTTCTACTATCAGATGGGTTTGATCGGCCGGCGCGACTTGCCGCTGGCACCAGACCCGCGCGGCGGTTTCGAAATGGTCCTGCTGCGCATGTTGGCATTCCGCCCGGCGGACAACGATGACGCGCCGAGACCGCAGCTAAAGCCAGTGGGGATCAGCCAGGCCACAGCTGATTCAGCAAAAGCGGTGGCAGCTGCAGCGCCCGTCAGCGCGGTTGCAGAGGTGCCGGCCCCGGCTGCGCCGGTGGCCCCAGCGGTTGCCGAACCAGTAGTCGCGGAGCCTGTTGCGGAACCAGAGCCAGAACCAGAACCTGCTGCGCCAGCGCCAGTTGCCGAGCAAGCCATCGACCTGCCATGGGAAGAGCAGGCAGCGCCTGTCGCTGCGCCGAAGCCACCTGCGCCTGAGCCGCCAGCCAGGCCCGAGCCGCAACCCGAAGCACAGCACGCGCCGTCACGTGACGACGCGCCGCCGTTCGACCCGGCTGCCTACGATGGCGTCGGTATGGAACGTGACGACGAGCCGCCGCTGGACGAGGACTATTATGCCGGCGAGGCCGACCCGGTTGGTTTCAGCTACCTCGACGAACTCGCCGAGCACGTTCAGGAAGACCAGCAGGCGCCGCCGCCCGAGCCGCTGCCAGCCTCCAAGCCGGCAACCGGGCTGGCCCTGCAATGGTTGGAATTATGCCCACAGTTGCCTGTATCGGGGATGACAGGCAACATCGCCGCAAACTGTACGTTGATTGCCGTCGACGGCGACAACTGGCTGCTGCACCTTGACCCGGCGCAGGGCGCGCTGTTCAACTCGACCCAGCAGCGGCGTTTGAACGACGCGCTCAACCAGCACCTCGGGCGCACCCTGCAGCTGAGCATCGAGCTGATTCGCCCGGAGCAGGAAACCCCGGCCCAGGCCGCAGCGCGCAAGCGTTCCGAGCGTCAGCACGATGCCGAAGTGTCGATCGAGCAGGATCCGCTCATCCAGCAGATGATCCGCCAGTTTGGCGCGACCGTGCGGCAGGATACTATTGAGCCCGTAGAGCCTCTGGTCAGCCAGGGGCAATAAACCGATATCCATGCGGTCGGCACTGCGCCAGGCCGCATCATATGAACCAATCGAGGTATACCCCCATGATGAAAGGTGGCATGGCAGGCCTGATGAAGCAGGCTCAGCAAATGCAGGAAAAAATGGCCAAGATGCAGGAAGAGCTGGCCAGCGCCGAAGTCACTGGTCAGTCCGGCGCCGGCCTGGTCAGCGTGGTCATGACCGGCCGTCATGACGTCAAGCGCATCAGCCTCGATGACAGCCTGATGCAGGAAGACAAGGAAGTCCTCGAAGACCTGATCGCTGCTGCCGTCAACGACGCCGTGCGCAAGGTCGAGCAGAACAGCCAGGACAAGATGGGCGGCATGACCGCTGGCATGCAACTGCCGCCGGGCTTCAAGATGCCTTTCTAAGGCATTGGCTTTGCTGCAGGACAAAACGCCCGTTGATCGGGCGTTTTTTTTTGCGCTGGGTAAACCCTGGCCAGTAACCGCAGCCGACCGAACCCGCAGGCGCGGTCGAGGGTCAACCACAACACAGGTAGGCCTTGTCGCTATCGGCTGTAGCTGATTTGACGCTGCCTGCCGTGGCCGGTATAAACCGCCTCTTAATTTGTATTGTCAGGCCTCTCCGATGAGCTTCAGCCCACTGATCCGCCAACTGATCGACTCGCTGCGCATCCTGCCCGGTGTCGGCCAGAAAACCGCCCAGCGCATGGCCCTGCAGTTGCTCGAGCGTGACCGCAGCGGCGGCCTGCGCCTGGCGCAGAGCCTGACCCAGGCGATGGAAGGGGTCGGCCACTGCCGCCAGTGCCGCACCTTGACCGAACAGGAGCTGTGCCCGCAGTGCGCCGATGTGCGCCGCGACGACACCCAGCTGTGCGTGGTCGAGGGGCCGATGGATGTGTATGCCGTGGAGCAGACTGGTTTCCGCGGTCGCTACTTCGTACTCAAGGGGCACCTGTCGCCGCTCGATGGCCTCGGGCCTGAGGCTATCGGCATCCCGCAACTGATGGCGCGCATCGCCGAGCAGGGCAGCTTCACCGAAGTGATCCTCGCCACTAACCCGACCGTAGAAGGTGAGGCGACCGCGCACTACATCGCCCAGTTGCTGCACGAGCAGGGCCTGGTTGCCTCGCGCATCGCTCACGGCGTGCCGCTCGGTGGCGAGCTGGAGCTGGTCGACGGCGGTACCCTGGCCCATGCCTTTGCCGGGCGCCGACCGATTGCGCTGTAACTGGCTGCCCCCAGCCGGTTACTTCATCCGCGGCATTTCAATCCGGTGCTCGTGTACGCGCCGGTACAAGGTTGCCCGGGAAATGCCCAGCGCCTGAGCTGCATCCGCCGGTTTCCAGCGATGACGAATCAGCGCATCGAGAATCATCTGCCGGGCCGGGCTGGAGACGCTGCTCAGCGCCGGCGCGTCCTGAGCGGCGCCGCGCAGCTCTTGCGGTAGATCATCCAGGCGCAACTGGCCACCATCACACACCGCGCAGGCATAGCGCAGCACCTGGCGCAGCTGCCTGAGGTTGCCCGGCCAGCGGTAGCTCAACAGCGCTTCCAGCGCTGCATCGGTGAGCAGCACCTCAACCCCGCAGGCCTGCGCCTCCTCGGCCAGCAGGCGGTGGATCAGGCTCAGGCGGTCGTCGCGCTCGCGCAGCGGCGGCAGTTCGAAGCGGGCGTTGGCCAGGCGGAAGTACAGGTCCTCGCGAAAGCGCCCGTCGCTGACCATCGTTGCCAGGTCACGGTGAGTGGCGCAGATCACCTGGATATCGACGCGCTCGCGCCGGGCCGCACCCAGCGGCGCCACCTCGCCCTCGGCCAGCACTCGCAGCAGCCGGGTTTGCAGGCTTAGCGGCATGTCGCCGATCTCGTCGAGAAACAGCGTGCCGCCATCGGCTTGCTGGAGCAGGCCCTGCATGCCTTTGCTGGAGGCGCCGGTAAACGCTCCGGCAACATAGCCGAACAGCTCGCTTTCGATCAGCGACTCCGGGATCGCCGCGCAATTGAGCGTGACAAACGGCCATGCTGCGCGCTGGCTGAGCTGGTGCAGCTGGCGGGCAAAAACTTCCTTGCCGACCCCGGTTTCACCTTGCACCAGCACCGCCAGGTTGCAGTCCTTGACCCGCGTGGCCAGGCGCAGGTGCTGGCTGATGCGCGCGTCTTGGGCTGGCGCCGTGGGCACTGATGGCGTGCTGCGCCGCTGTGGCGCGCTGACTCGCCCATACAAGGCAAAACCTGGCAGGCGCTGGGCGCTGGCCTCGCTGGCGCGGCGCAGTTGCTCGAGGTCGAACAGCTCGCCGATGTGTTGCGGCAGGCGCCCGTTGCGTGCCAGCAGATGCTCGCGGGCGAGGCTGTTGAGCGCTTGCAGGCGGCCTTCGGCATCCCAGGCGAGCAGGTAATCGGGCTGGCTTTCGACATAACCGGGGGTGCCGTGGGCGCGCATCACCCAGTGGCCCTGGCTGCTGTGCATGAAGAAGGCGTTTTCGATCTCGCGAGCGGTCTGCTCGACCAGCTGGCGAATCAGGTGCTGGCTGCGCCGATCATCCGGCGACTTCAGCGCGGACACGTCGACCACCCCCAGCAGTTCGCCCAGCGGGTCGAACACCGGCGCTGCGGTACAGGTCAGGCCGATGAATGCAGCGCGATAGTGATCGCGCTTGTGCACGGTCACCGGCGCCTTGCTGGTCAGCACCGCCGCCACGCCGCAGGTGCCTTCTTCCACTTCCGACCAGCAGGTGCCCAGATACAGGCCGGCCTTGCGGCAGTCAGTGCGGATGCTGCTGTCGACCCGGTAGTCGATGGTGCGGCCCTGGCCGTCGGTCAGCAGCACGCAGTAGTCGGCGCCGCGCACTTGGGCGTGCAGGCGCGCCACGGCGTCGCTGGCGATGCGCAGAAACAGCTCGGCGCGCTCGCGGCATTCGTTGAGCAGGTTTGGCGAAAGGATGCGTGGACCCTGCTGCGAGCCAGGGTCGAGGTGATGCAGCTCCATCGAGCGCCGCCACGAATCGAGGATCAGCGCGGGTACCGGCACCTGTGGCTGGCGTTCGGCGTTTTTCAGCACGCGGCTGACGCAGTCGACATGGGCTCTGGAGTTCGCGGCGAGCATTCGGGCCTCCGGGTCTCTCGTTCTTGTCTTTATCGAGCCATTAAGCACCCGTGCGAAAGCCGCGACAAGCGCTGCTTGATTGGCGGCGCAGCTGAGACGCGGCGTCTCAGCGTCTCGCGGTCGGCGCTGCTGGCGCGGCACCCGGCGTCTCGCCGGCAAGCCGCCAACGTGCGCTGGACAATAGCTGAAACCGCTCTGCCACAGGGTTTGCAGCGTTCAGATCAAAAGCTGGCACCGGCCTTGCTCTGGCTCTCCTCAAACAATAAAACGAGGTGCGCCATGCGCCAGCCCGGCCCGATCATCGGGATCATTGCCAACCCTGCCTCCGGTCGCGACCTGCGCCGCCTGACGGCCAATGCCGGTTTGTATTCCAGCACCGACAAAGCCTCGGCGATCCAGCGCCTGCTCGCCGCATTTGGCGCCACTGGCATTGCCCAGGTGCTGCTGCCAACCGATATGACCGGCATCGCCGCCGCGGTGCTCAAGGCCAGCACTGGCCCGATGGCCCGTGAGCAGCGCTGGCCGGCGTTGCAGATGCTCGATCTGCCTCTGACGCAAACCGCCGCCGACACCCGCCTCGCGGCTCGCCAGATGGTCGAGCAGGGCGTGGCGATGATCGCTGTGCTGGGCGGCGACGGCACGCACAAGGCGGTCGCCGCCGAAGCCGGCGATACGCCGTTGCTGACCTTGTCGACCGGCACCAACAACGCCTTCCCTGAACTGCGCGAAGCGACCAGCGCGGGCCTCGCCGGTGGCCTGCTGGCCAGCGGGCAGATCCCAGCAGCCATCGGCCTGCGCCGCAACAAGCGGCTGCTGGTGCGGGTGCCGCAACAGCAGCTGTGCGAATGGGCGTTGGTCGAGGTCGCGGTTTCACCTCAACGCTTTGTCGGCGCCCGCGCCTTGAGCCGCAGCGAAGACCTGGCAGAAGTGTTCGCCTGCTTTGCCGAGCCACACGCCATCGGCCTGTCGGCCATCTGCGGGCTGTGGTGCCCGGTTTCACGTCAGGCCGAGCAGGGCGCCTGGGTGCGCCTCGATACCAGCGCCACACAGGTCTTGCTGGCGCCGCTCGCGCCCGGCCTGTTGCAAGGCTGCGGGGTGACCGCCAGTGGCCCGCTGCAGCCGGGCGTGGCGTATCCGCTGAGCCTGCGCAGCGGCACCCTGGCGCTGGATGGCGAGCGTGAAATCGAGTTTGCCGAGCAAGACACCCCAACCATCACCCTCGACCTGCACGGCCCACTTTCGGTCGATGTCGAGGCGGTGCTGGCGCATGCCGCCCGCCACCATCTGCTGGTCGTTCCCCGTGACCAGCGGCACACCCCTGCAACCCTGCGTTGAGACAACCCTGGAGAACAACAAGATGTCCACCCAACTCAGCTCCGAGCAGTTGCTGCATGCCTATGAAGTCATGCGCACCATTCGCGCCTTCGAAGAGCGCCTGCATGTCGAGTTTGCCACCGGCGAGATCCCCGGTTTCGTCCACCTGTATGCCGGCGAAGAAGCCTCGGCGGCCGGGGTCATGGCGCACCTGCGCGATTCCGATTGCATCGCTTCCAACCACCGCGGCCATGGCCACTGCATCGCCAAGGGCGTCGATGTGTACGGGATGATGGCCGAGATCTACGGCAAGAAGACCGGCGTCTGCGGCGGCAAGGGCGGTTCGATGCACATCGCCGACCTGTCCAAGGGCATGCTCGGCGCCAACGGCATCGTCGGTGCCGGCGCGCCGCTGGTGGCCGGCTCGGCGCTGGCAGCCAAGCTCAAGGGCCGCGATGACGTCTCGGTGGTGTTCTTCGGCGACGGCGCCTCCAACGAAGGCGCGGTGTTCGAAGCCATGAACATGGCCTCGGTGATGAACCTGGCGTGCATCTTCGTCGCCGAGAACAACGGCTACGCCGAAGCCACCGCGTCGAAATGGTCGGTGGCCTGCGACCATATTGCCGACCGCGCCGCCGGCTTCGGCATGCCCGGGGTGACGATCGACGGCTACGACTTCTTTGCCGTGCACGAAGCCGCAGGCGCCGCCGTCGAGCGTGCGCGCAGCGGCCAGGGGCCGTCGCTGATCGAGGTCAAGCTGACCCGCTACTACGGCCATTTCGAGGGCGACGCACAAACCTACCGCGCCCCCGACGAGGTCAAGAACCTGCGTGAAACTCGCGACTGCCTACTGCAGTTTCGCAACAAGACCACCCGTGCCGGCCTGCTCAGTGCCGCGCAACTGGACGCCATCGATGGCCGCGTCGACGACCTGATCGAGGACGCCGTACGCCGCGCCAAGGCCGACCCCAAACCACAGCCCGCCGATCTGCTCAGCGACGTTTACGTCAGCTACCCGTGAGCCCCCGACAATAACAACGACAGGACAATCACCATGGCAAGAAAGATCAGTTACCAGCAGGCCATCAACGAGGCCCTGGCCCAGGAAATGCGCCGCGACAGCACTGTCTTCATCATTGGCGAAGACGTCGCCGGCGGCGCCGGTGCGCCGGGTGAGCAGGACGCCTGGGGTGGCGTGCTTGGCGTGACCAAGGGCCTTTATCATCAGTTTCCGGGGCGGGTGCTGGATGCGCCGCTGTCTGAAATCGGTTACGTCGGTGCCGCCGTCGGTGCTGCCACCCAAGGCCTGCGCCCAGTCTGCGAACTGATGTTTGTAGACTTTGCCGGCTGCTGCCTGGACCAGATCCTCAACCAGGCGGCGAAGTTTCGCTACATGTTCGGCGGCAAGGCGGTGACACCGCTGGTGATGCGCACCATGGTCGGCGCCGGCCTGCGCGCAGCGGCCCAGCACTCGCAGATGCTCACCTCGCTGTGGACGCATATCCCGGGCCTGAAGGTGGTCTGCCCGTCGTCACCGTATGACGCCAAGGGCCTGCTGATCCAGGCCATCCGTGACAACGACCCGGTGATCTTCTGCGAGCACAAGCTGCTCTACAGCATGCAGGGCGACGTACCCGAAGAGCTCTACAGCGTACCGTTCGGCGAGGCCAATTACCTGCGCGACGGCGACGACATCACCTTGGTGACCTACGGGCGCATGGTCCATCTGGCCATGGAAGCTGCCAACAACCTGGCCCGCCAGGGCATCGACTGCGAGGTGCTCGACCTGCGCACCACCAGCCCGCTGGACGAGGACAGCATCCTTGAAAGCGTGGAGAAAACCGGCCGGCTGGTGGTGATCGACGAAGCCAACCCGCGTTGCTCGCTGGCCACTGACATCAGCGCGTTGGTCGCGCAAAAGGCCTTTGCCGCGCTCAAGGGGCCGATCGAGATGGTTACCGCGCCGCACACGCCAGTGCCGTTCTCCGATGCCCTCGAAGACCTGTACATCCCCGATGCGGCGAAGATCGAAGCCGCCGTGCGCAAAGTCATGGACGCCTCAAGGAGTGCTGCATGAGCCAGATCCATACCCTGACCATGCCCAAGTGGGGCCTGTCGATGACCGAGGGCCGAGTCGACGCCTGGCTCAAGCAGGAAGGCGAGCAGATCAACAAGGGCGACGAAGTGCTGGATGTCGAGACCGACAAGATCAGCAGCAGCGTCGAGGCGCCGTTCAGCGGCGTGTTGCGCCGACAGGTCGCCCAGCCGGACGAAACCCTGGCAGTCGGCGCATTGCTCGCCGTGCTGGTCGACGGCGAGGCCGATGAGGCCGAGATCAACGCGGTGGTCGAGCGCTTCCAGGCCGAGTTCGTCGCCAGCGCTGCCAGTGAGCAGGCGCAAGGCCCGGCACCGCAGAAAGCCGAGGTCGGCGGGCGCCTGCTGCGCTGGTTCGAACTGGGCGAGGGCGGTACACCGCTGGTACTGGTGCACGGCTTTGGCGGCGACCTCAACAACTGGCTGTTCAACCACCCGGCCCTGGCCGCCGAGCGGCGGGTGATTGCGCTGGACCTGCCCGGTCACGGCGAGTCGGCAAAGACCCTTGAGCATGGTGACCTGGACGAGCTCAGCGGCGCCGTGTTGGCCTTGCTCGACCACCTTGATATCACCCGCGCGCACCTGGCCGGGCATTCCATGGGCGGCGCGGTGTGCTTGAATCTGGCCCGCCTGGCGCCGCAGCGGGTGGCCAGCCTGAGCTTGATCGCCAGCGCTGGTCTGGGCCGGGAGATCAATGGCGACTACCTGCGCGGTTTTGTCGAAGCGGCCAATCGCAATGGCTTGAAACCAGCCATGAGCCAACTGTTTGCCGACCAGGGCATGGTCACCCGGCAGATGCTCGAGGACATGCTCAAGTTCAAGCGCCTCGAAGGCGTCGACGCTGCCCTGCGTTTGTTGGCCGCAGCGATTGCCGATGGCGACCAGCAACGCCATGACCTGCGCGGCGTGATCGCCCAACAGCCGACCCTGGTGCTGTGGGGCAGCGAAGACGCGATCATCCCGGCCAGCCATGCCCAAGGCGTAGAGGCCGAAGCGGTGGTGCTGCCAGGGGTTGGCCATATGGTGCAGATGGAAGCTGCCGAGCAGATCAACCAGCTGCTGCAGGACTTTATCCGCAAGCACTGATCCCGCGAGCCTGGAGAAAACAACAATGAACGACCTCAGCCATTCCCATATGCGCGCCGCCGTCTGGCATGGGCGCAATGACATTCGCGTCGAACAGGTACCGCTGCCGGCAGACCCACCGCCGGGCTGGGTGCAGATCAAGGTCGACTGGTGCGGCATCTGCGGCTCGGACCTGCACGAGTACGTGGCCGGGCCGGTATTTATCCCGGTCGAAGCACCGCACCCGCTGACCGGTATTCAGGGCCAGTGCATTCTAGGCCACGAATTCTGCGGCGAGATCGCCAAGCTCGGCGAGGGCGTCAGCGGCTACGCCGTTGGCGATCCGGTTGCTGCCGATGCCTGCCAGCACTGCGGCACCTGCTATTACTGCACCCATGGCTTGTACAACATCTGTGAAAAACTGGCCTTTACCGGGCTGATGAACAACGGTGCGTTCGCCGAGCGAGTGAACGTCCCGGCCAATCTGCTCTACCGCCTGCCCGAAGGCTTCCCGCGCGAAGCCGGCGCGCTGATCGAGCCGCTGGCGGTGGGCATGCATGCGGTGAAAAAGGCCGGCAGCCTGCTTGGGCAGAACGTGGTGGTAGTCGGGGCTGGCACCATCGGCCTGTGCACCATCATGTGCGCCAAGGCCGCAGGTGCGGCTCAGGTGATCGCCCTGGAGATGTCCTCGGCGCGCAAGGCCAAGGCCCTTGAGGTCGGCGCCAGTGCCGTGCTCGACCCGAGCCAGTGCGACGCGCTGGCTGAAATCCGCGCGCTTACCGGCGGGCTGGGTGCTGATGTCAGCTTTGAATGCATCGGCAACAAGAACACCGCCAAGCTGGCCGTCGATGCGATTCGCAAAGCCGGCAAGTGTGTACTGGTGGGGATTTTCGAGGAACCGAGCCTGTTCAACTTCTTCGATCTGGTCTCGACCGAGAAACAGGTGCTGGGTGCCTTGGCCTACAACGGCGAGTTTGCCGATGTGATCGCCTTCATCAACGATGGCCGCCTGAACATTCAGCCACTGGTGACCGGGCGCATTGGCCTGGAGCAGATCGTCGAGCTGGGCTTTGAGGAGTTGGTCAACAACAAGGAGCAGAATGTGAAGATCATCGTCTCGCCAGGCGGGCGTTGATCTCCACAGGCTGACCTACACGGGGAGATGCGCTGGCCGCCAGCGGCCAGCGCAGATCAGGCAGCCCCTAGTATTCGCTCAGGGAAAACTCGGTCAGGCAGAAGGTCGGCACGCCTGCGTCCTGCAGCCGTTGCGAGCCTTCCAGCTCCGGCAGGTCGATGATCGCCGCCGCTTCGAATACTTGCGCGCCGGTGCGCCGGACCAGGTTGGCTGCTGCCAGCAAGGTGCCGCCGGTGGCAATCAGGTCATCGAAGATCAGCACCGAGTCGCCTTCACACAGGCTGTCCGCGTGCACTTCAAGAAACGCCTCGCCGTACTCGGTCTGATAGCCCTCGGACAGCACATGCGCCGGTAGCTTGCCCTGTTTGCGGAACAGGATCAGCGGCTTGTTCAACTGGTGGGCAATGATCGACCCGATCAGAAAACCGCGCGCATCCATGGCACCGATATGGCTGAATTCGGCCTCGACATAGCGCTCGATGAACCGGTCGGCCACATAGCGCAGGCCGCGCGGCGACTGGAACAACGGAGTGATGTCACGGAAGATCACACCCGGCTTGGGGAAGTCCACTACCGGGCGGATCAGGGCTTTGAGGTCGAAAGTGTCGCTGTACATGAGGGGTATCCTGAGAAATCTGGCCGCAAGTATACCCCGTCAACTGGCTCAGGCGTCGATAGCGCCGCCGGCCAGTGCGCACAGCTGGATCGGGTCGAGGATATGCACTTCCTTGCCCTCGGCCGTGATCAGGCCGTTTTGCTGGAAGCGCGTGAACACCCGCGACACGGTTTCCACAGCCAGGCCCAGGTAGTTGCCGATCTCGTTGCGCGACATGCTCAGACGGAACTGGTTGGCCGAATAACCGCGTGCACGGAAGCGCGCCGACAGGTTGACCAAGAAGGTGGCGATGCGCTCGTCAGCGGTTTTTTTCGACAGCAGCAGCATCATTTGCTGGTCGTCGCGAATCTCCCGGCTCATCACTCGCATCAGCTGGCGGCGCAGTTGCGGCAGTTGCACCGACAGTTCGTCGAGGCGCTCGAAGGGGATCTCGCATACCGAGGTGGTTTCCTGGGCCTGGGCCGATACCGGGTAGGCCTCGGTGTCCATGCCCGACAGGCCGACCAGCTCGCTCGGCAGGTGGAAGCCGGTGATCTGCTCCTCGCCGCTGTCGCTCAGGCTGAAGGTCTTCAGGGCACCGGAGCGAACCGCATAGACCGAGCCAAAATCGTCGCCCTGGCGGAACAGGAATTCCCCCTTTTTCAGCGGGCGGCCGCGTTTGACGATTTCATCCAGCGCATCCATGTCCTCAAGGTTAAGGGACAATGGCAGGCACAACGGGGCCAGGCTGCAATCCTTGCAGTGGGCCTGGTTGTGTGTGCGCAGTTTTACTGGCTCGGACATTTCAATCGATCCTTGTGGGAAATCACACATAAGCCGTAAGGATAACCGACGGCATGGCTTGAGGGCCAGCCTGCACTTTTTTGTGCAGGCTGGCGGGTCTGCCGCGTGGTGTCGCGCAGCCCGTCCTCAGCCAATGATGTGCCTGCCCCACAGGGAAGTCCATGCGCTGCTTGGTCGCGTCAGATCACCCGCGAGAAACGCTGGCGATTGTGTTGCGCCAGGTAGGCATCGAACACCATGCATACCGAGCGGACCAACAGGCGCCCGGCCGGCAGGACCTTGATGCCCTTGCTGTCGAGACGGATCAGACCGTCGCCGTGCATCGCCTGCAGTTGCGGCCACAGCTCATTGAAGTAACCACGAAAATCGATCATGAAGGTGCGTTCGATCTGCTCGAAGTCCAGCTCGAAGTGGCAGATCAATTGCTGGATCACCGCCCGGCGCAGGCGATCATCCTGGTTGCACAGTATCCCGCGCTGGGTCGCCAGTTGTGCGTTGGAGAGGAGCTCCTTGTAGGTGTTCAGGTCGCTGCTGTTCTGGCAGTACAGGTCGCCGATCTGGCTGATGGCCGACACGCCGAGGCCGATCAGGTCGCAATGGCCGTGGGTGGTGTAGCCCTGGAAGTTGCGCTGCAGGGTGCCTTCTTCCTGGGCGATGGCCAGCTCGTCGTCGGGCAGGGCAAAGTGATCCATGCCGATGTAGCGGTAACCCGCTGCGGTCAGTTGCTCGATGGTGGCGTGGAGCATTTCCAGCTTGGCTGCCGGGGCCGGCAGGTCGTTGCTGTCGATGCGCCGCTGGGGCATGAAGCGCTCTGGCAGGTGCGCGTAGTTGAACACCGAAAGGCGGTCGGGCTGCAGTCGGATCACTTCGTCGACGGTGCGGGCGAAGCCCTCCGGGGTCTGCTTGGGCAGGCCGTAGATCAAGTCCAGGTTGACCGAGCGGAACTGCAAGGTACGCGCCGCCTCGATCAGGGCGCGGGTCTGCTCCAGGCTCTGCAGGCGGTTGACCGCACGTTGCACCACTGGGTCGAGGTCTTGCACACCGAGGCTGACCCGGTTGAAGCCCAGTTCGCGCAGCAGGCCCATGGTCGACCAGTCGGCTTCACGCGGGTCAAGCTCGATACCGTAGTCGCCGGAGTCGTCGTCGAGTAGGTTGAAGTGCTCGCGCAGGCTCGCCATCAGCTGACGCAATTCGACATGGCTGAGGAAGGTCGGCGTGCCGCCACCAAAGTGCAGCTGTTCAACACGTTGTTTAGGTTCCAGATGACAGGCGATCAGCTGGATTTCCTGTTGCAGGCGCTGCAGGTAGGGCAGGGCGCGGGCGCGGTCCTTGGTGATGACCTTGTTGCACGCGCAGTAGTAGCAGATGTTGGCGCAGAACGGCACGTGCACATACAGCGACAGCGGCCGTACCGCGCGGCGGCTCTCGCGCAGGGCATGCAGCAGGTCGAACGAACCCACTTCGCTGTGCAGTTGCAGAGCGGTTGGGTAGGAGGTGTAGCGAGGGCCGGCCAGGTCGTAACGGCGGATAAGGTCGGCGTCCCAACGAAGTTCGTCGAGCATGTGGAATAGTCCCCGGATAGGAGCAGCAGTGTCCGAAGTCTATGGGCGTCTGTAGGAATCTGTTTTGATTTGTATCAACGCGCCTCACGAGGCGCGCTCAGTGGCCCATCAGCCAGTGCTGGTGCGGGCCGGGCAGGGTCCACAGGCCAAACACCATCACCAGCAGGCCACCGGCCACGCGCACACTGCGTTTGCGCAGCAGCCGATTGACCCGCTCGGCGGCCAGCCCGGTGGCGAGCAATACCGGCCAGGTGCCGAGGCCGAATGCCAGCATCAGCGCCGCGCTGTAGCCGGCATTGCCCTGGCTCGCTGCCCACAGCAGGGTGCTGTAGACCAGCCCGCACGGCAGCCAGCCCCACAGTGCACCGAGCAGCAGCGCCCGCGGCAAACTCGACACCGGCAACAAGCGAGTTGCCAGCGGTTGAATATGCCGCCACAGGCCACGGCCGAGTGCTTCGATGCGGGTCAGCCCGCTCCACCAACCCGCCAGGTACAGGCCCATGGCGATCAACAGCAACGCCGCGATTACCCGCAACACCTGGGCTGCCGGGCTGCTGGCCACGGCCCAGCCGGCCATGCCCAGCAGCAGGCCGGCGCTGGCATAGCTGAGCACGCGGCCGAGGTTGTAGGCCAGCAACAAGCGCAGCCGGCGGCCGCGTTGTTGTGCCGGAATGGCCAGGGTCAGCGCGCCCATCAGCCCGCCGCACATGCCCAGGCAGTGGCCGCCGCCAAGCAGGCCGAGCACCAGGGCCGAGCCCAGCAGGGGCAGCAGCTCAGCCACGGGGCGGGGTGTCCTCATCCGCGGGCTTGCTCTCATGCTTGACCGCCGCTTGATGGCCTGGGTCCTGGTCATCGAAGAGGATGCTGTGCGCCGGGCTGTCGAGGTCGTCGTACTGGCCGCTGTCGACGGCCCAGAAGAAGATGTAGATGGCCACGCCAACGATCAGCAGGGCTGCGGGAATCATGATGTACAGCGCAGGCATGGCGGTATCGCTCAGTGAAGGATGGTCGCGCCGGCACCCGCCTCGACGCGGGTGGTGCTGGCAGGCGCGGGGTCGGGCAGGCGGGTCAGGCGCAGGGCATTGAGCACCACCACCAGCGAGCTGACCGACATGCCGATGGCGGCCCACACGGGGGTGATCCAGCCCAGCGCCGCGAACGGCAACATCAGGCCATTGTACAAGGTTGCCCAGGCCAGGTTCTCGACGATTATCCGCCGCGTGCGGCGTGCCAGCAGCAGCGCCTGGGCCAGCGCTTGCAGGCGGTTGGACAACAGCACCGCATCGGCGCTGGTTTTTGCCAGGTCAGTAGCCGAGCCCATGGCAATGCTGATGTCCGCTGCAGCCAGCACGGGCACGTCATTGACCCCATCACCGAGCATCAACACCTTGCGCCCTGCGGCCTGCAATGCGCGCAGGCGGGCCAGCTTGTCGTCGGGGCGCAGGCCGCCAACCGCCTGATCGATGCCCAGTTGCGCGGCCACCTCAGCGACCATCGGCGAGCTGTCGCCTGACAGCAGCAAGGTCTGCCACCCGCGCGCCTTGCAGGCGTCGAGCAAACCCTGGGCGTCGTCGCGCAGGCGGTCGTCCAGGCCAAACCAGGCCAGCGGGCCGTGTGCATCGCCGAGCAGCAGCCACTGGCCACGCGGCTCGGGCAGCAGCGGTGGCTCGCTGCCGCTCAGGGCACAGACGAAACTGGCCTGGCCGATGCGCAGGTGCTGGCCGTCGAGTTGGCCTTCCAGGCCCAGCCCGGGCACGTTCTGCACTTCTTCGGCGGGCCGCGTGCTGCGGCCGAAGGCACGCGCGATCGGGTGCTCCGAGCGGTTTTCCAGGGCGGCGGCGAGGGCCAGGCACTGGTCGCTGCCCAGCGTGCCCAAGGGGCGAATGCTGCGCAGGGTCAGGCGGCCTTCGGTGAGCGTGCCGGTCTTGTCGAAGATCACCGTGTCGATCTGGTTGAGGCCTTCCAGCACATGCCCGCGTGTCACCAGCAGGCCAAGCTTGTGCAGTGTGCCGGTGGCGGTGGTCAGCGCGGTCGGCGTGGCCAGCGACAGGGCGCATGGGCAGGTGGCGACCAGCATCGCCAGCACGATCCAGAATGCCCGGCTCGGGTCCAGTTGCCACCAGAGCAGGCCGATGGCGACTGCGGCCAACAGCGTGAATAACAAGAACCACTGCGAGGCGCGGTCGGCGATCTGCGCCAGGCGCGGCTTTTCGGACTGGGCGCGTTCCAGCAGCCGGACGATGGCGGACAAGCGCGTGGCCTGGCCCAGCGCTTGGACCTCGACGCTCAGCGTGCTTTCGATGTTCAAGGTGCCGCCGGTGACGTGATCGCCCGGGCTGCGCGCCAGCGGCAGGTACTCGCCGGTGAGCAATGACTCGTCGATGCTCGAACGGCCCTCGACAATCCGCCCGTCCGCCGGGATCACCGCGCCGGGCAGCACCTGCACCCGATCGCCGCAGTTGAGTTCGGCCAGCAGAATGCGCTCGCTGCGCCCCTCGCTGTCCAGGCGCAAGCACGAGGCCGGCAGCAGGTTGACCAGTTGCGCAGTGGCCGCCGCCGTGCGCTCGCGGGCGCGGCGTTCAAGGTAACGGCCAGTCAGCAGAAACAGGGCAAACATGCCGACCGTGTCGAAGTACAGCTCGCCACTCCCGGTGATCGCCGTCCAGATACCGGCGCAGTAGGCCAGGGCGATGGCCAGCGACACCGACACATCCATGGTCAGATGGCGGGTGCGCAGGTCGCGCGCGGCGCCTTTGAAAAACGGCGCACAGCTGTAGAACACGATCGGCGTGGTCAGAAACAGCGCAACCCAACGCAGAATGGTGTGCAACTCGGGGCTGAGGTCGATGTTGAATTCCGGCCAGGTGGCCATGGTCGCCATCATCGCCTGGAACCACAACAGCCCGGCCACACCGAGGCGGCGCAAGGCGCTGCGGTTCTCCCGCGCAAGCTGCTCGGCGGCCTGGTCGGGCTGATACGGGTGGGCGGCGTAGCCAATCTGGCGCAGCTCGGCCATCAGCTTCGACAACGGCAGTTGCAGGTCGTCCCAGCTCAGCAGCAGGCGGTGGTTGGACAGGTTCAGGCGGGCGTCGGCCACGCCTGGCACATTGCGCAGATGTTTCTCGATCAGCCAGCCGCAAGCGGCGCAACTGATGCCTTCGATCATCAGCACCGCTTCGGCATGGCCATGGTCATGGCGGACGAAGCCTTGCTGAACATCGTTGCGGTCGTACAGCGCCAGTTCGTCCTGCAACTGCTGGGGCAGGGCCTCTGGGTTGGCGCTGGTTTCGCTGCGGTGCTGGTAGTAGTGCTCAAGGCCGCCAGCGACGATGGATTCGGCAACGGCCTGACAACCGGGGCAGCAGAATGCGCGCAGCTCGCCCAACACCTTGGCGTTGAAGCGGCTGCCGGCAGGGACCGGCAGGGCGCAGTGGTAGCACGGGTTGGGCTGAGTCATCACATCATGGCCTTACAAAAACCGCAAAGTTGCACGCATTCCCGTAGGAGCGGCCTTGTGTCGCGAAAGGGTCGCAAAGCGGCCCCAGGATTCATGCCGCGGCCACAATTGCCGGGCCAGCTTCGCTGACCTTTCGCGACACAAGGCCGCTCCTACAGGTGCTCGGCGCCCTGGATGGCTTCATCGCCGAGCTGGAGGGTTACGCCGTGCTCGACTTTCTCTTCCTCGAACAAGCGCCAGATGTGGCCATCCTGGCTGCCCAGCAGCTCGACAAAGCGCCGGCCCTCGACCTTGTCGTCCAGTTGGCCAACATAGCGGCCCGCTTCGCTGCGCGCCAACTGGACTTTGCGGTCCTTGTCCGGCTGGGTCGGCGAGATCAGGTTGAGTTCCAACGTCTGCGGGTCGCTGTTGCCGCTCAGACGCAGCTCGACCTCGCCGGTCAGCTCATCGAGGAGCACGCTGGCCTTGAGGTTGAGAGTCTGCGCCAGCAGTTCGCGGTCGAGCGAGCGGTTGATGCCTTTGCCGGCCTCGTAGTAGTTGTCGTTGACCAGGTTGTCTGGGTTGCGCACGGCAATGCTGACCATGGTCAGGCTCAGGCACACCGAGGTGGTGAGGATGCCGATGAGGATCCAGGGCCAGAGGTGCTTGTACCAGGGGCTGGCGGCAGTAGCAGGCATGGAGCGGGTTCCTTAGCGAATTTGCGGGCCGATGAAACGGCTCTTGGCTTCAACCTGGGTGCCGTTGTCGTCGGCGTCCTTGAGGGTGAAGATGACTTCGTTGGTGGTCGACGGCAACTGCTCGGGGGCCACCGACAGCTGCACCGGCAGGCTGACGATATCACCGGCCTCGACACGGATCTCGCGCCGGCCTTGCAGTTGCAGGTCTGGCAGGCCGCTGGCCTCGAGCACGTAGACGTGATCGCGCTGGTCCTTGTTCATGACTTTGAGGCTGTACACGTTCTCGATCCGCCCCTGGGCGTTTTCGCGATACAGCACGCGGTCCTTGCTGACATCGAACCCCACCAGCGAACGGGTAGCGAAGGCCGTGGCCAGGGCGCCGATCATCACCAGCAGGACTACTGCATAACCGATCAGGCGCGGTCGCACCATGTGTGTCTTTTGCCCGGACAGGTTGTGTTCGGTGGTGTAGCTGACCAGGCCGCGTGGGTAGTTCATCTTGTCCATGATGGTGTCGCAGGCGTCGATGCAGGCAGCGCAGCCGATGCACTCGACCTGCAGGCCGTCACGGATGTCGATGCCGGTCGGGCACACCTGCACGCACATGGTGCAGTCGATGCAGTCGCCCAGGCCTTGCGCCTTGTAGTCGGCGTCTTTCTTGCGCGGGCCGCGCAGTTCGCCGCGGCGCGGGTCATACGAGACGATCAGGGTGTCCTTGTCGAACATCACGCTCTGGAAGCGCGCATACGGGCACATGTAGATGCACACCTGTTCACGCAGCCAACCGGCATTGCCGTAGGTGGCCAGGGTGAAGAAGCCGACCCAGAAGTAGGCCCAGCCATCGGCTTCGCCGGTGAAGAATTCCACGAGCAGTTCGCGGATCGGCGAGAAGTAACCGACAAAGGTCACCCCGGTGACGAAACCGATCAGCAGCCACAGGCTGTGCTTGGCGGTCTTGCGAGCGAGCTTGTTGGCGCTCATTGGCGCCTTGTCGAGCTTCATGCGCTGATTGCGGTCACCCTCGGTGATTTTCTCGCACCACATGAACACCCAGGTCCACACGCTCTGCGGGCAGGTGTAGCCGCACCAGATGCGCCCGGCGAACACGGTGATGAAAAACAGGCCGAAGGCGGCGACGATCAGAATGCCCGACAGCAGAATGAAATCCTGCGGCCAGATGGTGGTGCCGAAGATGTAGAACTTACGTTCGGGCAGGTTCCACCAGACAGCCTGGTGGCCGCCCCAGTTCAGCCACACGGTGCCAAAGTAGAGCAGGAACAGCAGCGCGCCGCCGACCATGCGCAGCCTGCGGAATACGCCGGTGAAGGCGCGGGTGTAGATCTTGGCACGGGAGGCATAGAGGTCGACGGAATCCTTTCCCTTGTTGGCAGGCGGGGTCACGTCATGTACCGGAATGTGCTTGCTCATCATCGAGTCCCACGGCAGTGGAGAAGTGCCGCGGCCAGTGCATGCCAGCTGCGGTCGTGCGCCTGGTGCTGACGCTCTGCGGCCTATGATACGCCTGTGCTGGCGAGGTCGGACCGTGCTGCGACGTTATGTCGCGTTGGGTTTGCCTGTGAAATGGTGTAGGTGCGATTGTCAATTGATCCAGGTCAGCCGAGGTGCAAACGCCTCGGCTGACCTGGCTGGATTACGGCTTGGCAGGCTCGGCGGCTTCCTGCTGCGACAGGCTGTACACATAGGCGGCCAGCAGGTGCACCTTGTCATTGCCTTGCAACTCGGCCTGGGCCGGCATCTGGCCCTGACGGCCGTAGCGGATGGTCTGCTGCAACTGGGCGAAGCTTGAGCCGTAGATGAACGCCTGCGGATGGGTCAGGTCAGGTGCGCCCATGGCCGGCGTACCCTTGGCCTCGGGCCCGTGGCAGGCGACGCAGTTGGTGGCGAACAGTTTCTGGCCGTTGGCAGGATCTGCCTTGATGCCCTCGGGCAGCTTGCGCCCGTCCAGGTTGGTCAGGACAAAGGCGGCCACATCAGCCACACCTTGCTCGCCGAGCACCTCGGCCCAGGCCGGCATCACGCCGTGGCGGCCGTTCATGATCGAGGCCTTGATCGTCTCCGGCTCGCCGCCCCAGCGCCAGTCGCTGTCGGTCAGGTTGGGGAAGCCATAGGCGCCCTTGGCGTCGGAACCGTGGCACACCGAACAGTTGGAGGCGAACAACCGGCCACCCATTTTCAGCGCCTGCGGGTCCTTGGCGACTTCCTCGATCGGCATCGCGGCAAACTTGGCAAAGATCGGCCCGAAGCGGGCATTGGCCTTGGCCATTTCCTTTTCCCACTCGTGCACGCCGGTCCAGCCCGCCTCACCGTTGCTGAACTCGGTCTGCTTGTCGTTATCGAGGTAGCTGTAGCCTGGCAGGATGCCTTTCCAGTTGCCCAGGCCCGGGTACAGCACCAGGTAACCAAGGGCAAAGATGATGGTGCCGACAAACAGCCAGAACCACCATTTGGGCAGCGGGTTGTCGTATTCCTCGATGCCGTCGAAGGCGTGGCCGACGGTCTCGTCGGTGATGTCCTCGCGCTGGCCCTTGCGGGTCGACAGCAGCAGCCAGGTGAGGGCGAAGATCGTGCCCAACGTCAGCACGCTGACGTAAAGGCTCCAGAAGGTAGTCATTGTTGTTTGCTCCTAGACGCTTTTGCTTGCGCTTGCTCGACATGCTGGCTGGCTTCGGGGTCATCGGCAAAAGGCAGTTGCGTGGCCTCGTCGAAGTCGCGCTTGCGCCTTGGGCTGAACACCCACAGGGCGAGGCCGACGAACGCCACCAGTACCACCACGGTGCCCAGGCCGCGGATCATTCCGATATCCATCAGCGTCACCGTTTGCTTTTGATGATGGTGCCAAGGCCTTGCAGGTACGCCACCAGCGCGTCCATCTCGGTCTTGCCCCTGACCGCGTCGGCAGCGCCGGCGATGTCGGCATCGGTGTACGGCACGCCCAGGGTGCGCAGCACTTCGAGCTTTTTCGCGGTGTCCTTGCCATCGAGCTTGTGCTCGACCAGCCACGGGTAGGACGGCATCTTCGACTCGGGCACGACGTTGCGCGGGTTGTACAGGTGCGCGCGGTGCCAGTCATCCGAGTAACGCCCGCCGACCCTGGCCAGGTCCGGCCCAGTGCGCTTGGAGCCCCACAGGAACGGGTGGTCCCAGACACTTTCGCCGGCCACCGAGTAGTGCCCGTAGCGTTCGGTTTCGGCGCGGAATGGCCGGATCATCTGCGAGTGGCAGCCGACGCAGCCTTCGCGGATATAGATATCGCGGCCTTCCAGCTCCAGCGCGGTGCGCGGCTTCATGCCTTCGACCGGCTTGTTGGTGACGTCCTGGAAAAACAGCGGGACGATCTGGGTCAGGCCACCGATGCTGACGGCAATGACCATGAAGAAGGCCAACAGGCCTATGTTCTTCTCGACTGCTTCATGCTTCATCAGTGCGCTCCCACAACGACGATCTTGGCGGCGGCTTCAGCTTCTGTGGCATCCGCTGCACGTACAGTGCGCAGCACGTTGTAGGCCATCAGCAACATCCCCGAGGCGAAGAACGCACCGCCCACTGCGCGGACGATATAGCCCGGGTGGCTGGCCTGCAGCGCCTCGACGAACGAATAGGTGAGGGTGCCGTCATCGTTGATCGCACGCCACATCAGGCCCTGGGTAATGCCGTTGACCCACATCGAGGCGATGTACAGCACGGTGCCGATAGTGGCCAGCCAGAAGTGCGCGTTGATCAGGCCGACGCTGTGCATCTGCGTCCGGCCGTAGAGCTTGGGAATCATGTGGTAGATGGCGCCGATCGAGATCATCGCCACCCAGCCGAGCGCGCCGGCGTGTACGTGGCCGATGGTCCAGTCGGTGTAGTGCGACAGCGAGTTGACCGTCTTGATCGCCATCATCGGCCCTTCGAAGGTCGACATACCGTAGAACGCCAGCGACACCACGAGGAAGCGCAGGATCGGGTCGGTGCGCAGTTTGTGCCAGGCCCCGGACAGCGTCATCATGCCGTTGATCATGCCGCCCCAGCTCGGCGCCAGGAGGATGATCGACATGACCATGCCCAGCGACTGCGCCCAGTCGGGCAGGGCGGTATAGTGCAAATGGTGCGGGCCGGCCCAGATGTACAGGGTGATCAGCGCCCAGAAGTGCACGATCGACAAGCGATACGAGTAGATCGGCCGCTCGGCCTGCTTGGGCACGAAGTAATACATCATGCCGAGAAAGCCCGTGGTCAGGAAGAAGCCCACCGCGTTGTGCCCGTACCACCACTGGATCATCGCGTCGGTCGCACCGGCGTAGGCCGAGTACGACTTGAACAGGCTGACCGGCAGCGAGATGTGGTTGACGATGTGCAGCATCGCGGTGACGACGATGAAGGCGCCGTAGAACCAGTTGCCGACATAGATGTGCTTGGTCTTGCGCTTGACGATGGTGCCGAAGAACACCACGCCGTAGGTGACCCAGACAATCGCCAGCAGAATCGCGATTGGCCATTCAAGCTCGGCATATTCCTTGGTGGTGGTGTAACCCAGCGGCAAGGTGATCAAGGCGCTGACGATGACCGCCTGCCAACCCCAGAAGGTGAACGCCGCCAGGCTATCGGAAATCAACCGCGTCTGGCAGGTGCGCTGGACCACGTAATACGAGGTGCCAAACAGCGCACAGCCACCGAAGGCGAAGATCACCAGGTTGGTGTGCAGCGGGCGCAGGCGGCCGAAGCTGGTCCAGGGCAGGTCGAGGTTCAGTTGCGGCCAGACCAGTTGCGAGGCGATGAACACCCCGAGCCCCATGCCAAGGATCCCCCAGACCACCGTCATGATGGCGAACTGGCGGACGACCTTATAGTTATAAGCAGTCGGACTGATTGCTGTGCTCATTCTAAGGTTCCACGGTTTGAATATTCTTGTTGGTTGAAAATCGGCGCCAGTATCGGTAACCCCTGGGGGTATGGCAACGCAAGGCTCCTCGCGCCGACCCGTGTCCAAACCCTGCATGCTGCCGTCCCGCAGCGCTTGGGTCTGGATGATTGTACACAAATAAATATTTGTTATGTGTACCGTTTCTCGACTTTTTCTGATCGATTGGTCAGGCTTTTTCGGGCCTGTCTGGGTAGGTCGGATACCCTTCCAAAGCCGTAGCTTGAACCGCCCAAAGTCGGCCCGGCGTCAGGCGCTATGGGACGTGCGAGTAGGGCGTTGCCGCCTTGGCATCAAGCTTAGTTGTGTTCGGAGGGGGTGCAAGCGAGGTGGGCGGTGCGGAGAAGCGGGGAAGCCGGGGCCGTGAAACGGCCCCGAGGGTGTCACTTGGCGGTCACGGTCTGCGCCGGTTGCGGTTGCGACAGGCTGTACACGTAGGCTGCCAGCAGGTGGACCTTGTCGTGGCCCTGAATGTCAGCCTGGGCTGGCATCTGGCCCTGGCGGCCGTAGCGAATGGTCTGCTGCAACTGGGCGAAGCTGGAACCATAGATGAACGCCTGTGGATGGGTCAGGTCAGGTGCGCCCATCACTGGCGTGCCTTTGCCTTCCGGTCCGTGGCAGGCGACGCAGTTGCTGGCGAAGATCTGCTGGCCTTTGGCTGGATCAGCCTTGACCCCTTCAGGCAGCTTGCGGCCGTCCATGTTGGTCAGCACGAACGCCGCCACATCCGCCACGCCCTGTTCACCGATCACCTCCGCCCAGCCCGGCATGACGCCATGGCGGCCGTTCATGATCGAGGCCTTGATGGTTTCCGGGTCGCCGCCCCAGCGCCAGTCGCTGTCGGTCAGGTTGGGGAAGCCGTAGGCACCTTTGGCGTCCGAGCCGTGGCACACCGAGCAGTTCGAGGCGAACAGGCGACCGCCCATTTTCAGCGCTTGCGGGTCCTTGGCCACTTCTTCCACCGGCATGGCGGCAAACTTGGCGAAGATCGGCCCGAAGCGGGCGTCGGCCTTGTCCATCTCGCGCTGCCATTCATCGACCTGGGTCCAGCCATTCTCATAGCCCGGCAGGATGCCCTTCCAGTTGCCCAGGCCTGGGTACAGGATCAGGTAACCGACGCCGAAGGCGAGGGTGCCGACGAACAGCCAGAACCACCACTTGGGCAGCGGGTTGTCGTACTCCTCGATGCCATCGAAGCTGTGGCCCATGGTCTGGTCGGTGGTGTCCTTGCTCTGGCCCTTGCGGGTGCTGAGCAGCAGCCAGGTCAGGCCGATCAGGCTGCCGATGGTCAGTACGCTGATGTACGTACTCCAGAAGGTGGTCATTGCCCGTTACTCCTCATTGCAGGCTCCTGCCCGGCAGGGGGCAGGCGGTCATCGTCGAAGGGCAGCAGGCGCGCTTCGGCGAAATCACGGTCACGGCGACGGTTGAACACCCACAGGCTCAGGCCGATGAAGGCGATCATCACCACCAAGGTGCCGAGGCCGCGGATCATGCCGATGTCAATTGACAGTTCCATTGCTTACCTCTTGTTCTTGATCGCAGTGCCGAGCACCTGCAGGTAGGCGACCAGCGCGTCCATCTCGGTATGGCCCTTGACGGCGTCACGGGCACCGGCGATATCCGCGTCGGTGTAAGGCACGCCGAGGGTGCGCAGGGCGCGCATCTTGGTCTCGGTGTGGCTGTTGTCGACCTGGTCGGCGACCAGCCATGGGTAGGACGGCATCTTCGACTCGGGGACGACGTTGCGCGGGTTGTACAGATGCGCGCGGTGCCAGTCGTCCGAGTAGCGCCCGCCGACTCGGGCAAGGTCCGGCCCGGTGCGCTTGGAGCCCCACAGGAACGGGTGGTCCCAGACGCTCTCGCCGGCGACCGAGTAGTGCCCGTAGCGCTCGGTCTCGGCGCGGAACGGCCGGATCATCTGCGAGTGGCAACCAACGCAGCCTTCGCGGATATAGATATCGCGGCCTTCCAGCTGAAGCGCGGTGTACGGCTTCATGCCTTCGACCGGCTTGTTGGTGACGTCCTGGAAGAACAGCGGGACGATCTGGGTCAGGCCGCCGATACTGACGGCCAACACCATCAACACCGCCAGCAGGCCGACGTTTTTCTCGATGACTTCATGTTTCATCAGGCAACTCTCCTCAGGCCAACTGGGCGTTCGCAGGGGCGGCGGCTGCATCCGGTGCGCGCACCGTGCGCCAGGTGTTCCAGGCCATCAGGAACATGCCGCTGAGGAAGATCGCACCACCGACGAAGCGCACGATGAAGCCTGGGTGGCTGGCCACCAGGGTTTCGACGAACGAGTAGGTGAGGGTGCCGTCGGCGTTGACCGCGCGCCACATCAGGCCCTGGGCGATGCCGTTGACCCACATCGAGGCGATGTACAACACGGTGCCGATGGTCGCCAGCCAGAAGTGCGCATTGATCAAGCCAATGCTGTACATGCGCTCTTTGCCCCAGATTTTCGGGATGGTGTGGTACAGCGCACCGATGGAAATCATCGCTACCCAACCAAGCGCGCCGGCATGGACGTGGCCGATGGTCCAGTCGGTGTAGTGCGACAAGGCGTTGACGGTCTTGATCGCCATCATCGGCCCTTCGAAGGTCGACATGCCGTAGAACGCCAGCGACACCACGAGGAAGCGCAGAATCGGGTCGCTGCGCAGTTTGTGCCAGGCGCCCGACAGGGTCATCATGCCGTTGATCATGCCGCCCCAGCTTGGCGCGAGCAGAATCAGCGACATGACCATGCCCAGCGACTGCGCCCAGTCAGGCAGGGCGGTGTAGTGCAGGTGGTGCGGGCCGGCCCAGATGTACAGGGTGATCAGTGCCCAGAAGTGCACGATCGACAGCCGATAGGAATACACCGGGCGTTCGGCCTGCTTGGGCACGTAGTAGTACATCATGCCGAGGAAGCCTGCGGTCAGGAAGAAGCCCACCGCGTTGTGGCCGTACCACCACTGCACCATGGCGTCGGTTGCGCCGGCATACACCGAGTAGGATTTGGTCAGGCTGACCGGGATTTCCAGGTTGTTGACGATGTGCAGCAGCGCCACGGTGAGGATGAACGCACCGAAGAACCAGTTACCCACATAGATGTGCTTGGTGGTGCGCTTGATCAGCGTACCGAAGAACACGATCGCGTAGGCCACCCAGACAATGGTGATCAGGATGTCGATCGGCCATTCCAGCTCGGCGTATTCCTTGGAGCTGGTGTAGCCCAGCGGCAGGCTGATCGCGGCGAGCACGATCACCAGTTGCCAGCCCCAGAACGAGAATGCCGCCAGGCGCGGCGCGAACAGGGTGGTCTGGCAGGTGCGCTGCACCGAGTAATACGAGGTGGCAAACAGCGCGCAGCCGCCGAAGGCGAAGATCACTGCGTTGGTGTGCAGCGGTCGCAGGCGGCCAAAGCTGGTCCACGGCAGGTCGAAGTTGAGGGCAGGCCAGGCGAGTTGGGCAGCGATGAAAACGCCGAGCCCCATCCCGACGATTCCCCACACCACCGTCATAATGGCGAATTGGCGGACCACCTTGTAGTTGTAGGCGGTTCTGGGTGTTGTGTTCATGTATGGGTTCCCATCCACGGTTATAGGCAGACTAAACAGCGAGGCAAGAATGAGAGATGGGCTAAATGCCGGTATTGACGGGGATCAATGGGCGCAAGTGACAAATGTTTCAGGCTTGCGCTGCGATCTGCCGCAAGCCGGTGGCGAGCGGGGCTATGTGGGGTGTTTGATCCTGGCCCACGGTGCTGGCGCACCGATGGACAGCGGATTCATGAACGACATGGCGCAAAGGCTGACAGGGCAAGGGCTGGCGCTGCTGCGTTTCGAGTTCCCGTACATGGCCGAACGGCGCGCAACAGGCGGCAGGCGGCCACCTAACCCGCAGAAGGTTTTGCTTGAATGCTGGCGCGAGGTGTATCAACAGGTGCGACCATTGGTCACAGGACCGCTGGCGATTGGCGGCAAGTCAATGGGCGGGCGCATGGCCAGTTTGCTGGCCGATGAACTGCAGGTAGATGCACTGGTGTGCCTGGGATATCCGTTCTACGCAGCGGGCAAGCCGGAAAAGCCGCGGGTCTCGCACTTGGCGGAACTGCAGACACCGACCTTGATTGTGCAGGGCGAGCGCGATGCCCTGGGCAACCGGGAAACGGTCGCGGGCTACCAGCTGTCGTCAGCCATCGAACTGTGCTGGTTGGCGGCGGCGGATCATGACCTCAAGCCGCTGAAAGCGTCGGGCTTCACCCATGAGCAGCACCTGCAAACCACCGCAGAACGGGTTGCCCGCTTCATCCAGCGCTGAGCAGCAACTCAGCAGGCGCCGCGCCTGCTGAGCCAATGCGATTGCTGGATCAGTCGCGGTATTCGCACAGGTAAGCGGTTGCAACTGCGACCTTGAGCTGGAACTTGCTGTCGGCAGGCACGTTGAACTGGCTGCCAGCGATGAATTCCTGCCAGTTGTCGCTGCCCGGCAGCTTGACGGTCAGGGCGCCGGAAACCACGTGCATGATTTCGCGCTTGGCGGTGCCGAACTCGTATTCGCCCGGGGCCATCACGCCGACGGTGGCCGGGCCTTCAGTGCCTTCGAAAGCGATCGACTTGACGGTGCCATCAAAGTACTCGTTGACCTTGAACATGGGGCGACTCCTGTAAAGGGGGGATGAAAAAGGGGCTGGCCAGTATGCCCAAGCCCCAGCGTGTCGTCATCTGCTTTCAGGGGCTCTCGGCCGGCAGGCTTAGCGGCAGCAAACGCGCGGTATTGCGCGCATCTTCGAGGGCGCGGTGCTGCTGGCCGCTGAACTGCAGGCCAGCCAGTTGCAGGGCGCTGTTGAGCCCGGCCGGGCGTTGCAGGTGGCGGGCCTTGGCGAAGCGCTGCTTGAGGTTGATGTGGGCGGTGTCCTGGAGCACGCTGCGCACTTTATAGTCGTGCCATTCCTGCAGCAGCTGGCGGCGGTCATAGTCGCCCCAGCTGACCCAGGCTTGCAGTTCGTCGGCATGTGTCCTCAGCCAGCCCTCGAACCCAGCCCAGGCCTCACGAAAACACGCGGCGGCGTCGACGTCCGCCTGGCTGATGTGGGTCAGCTGGCGGCAGAACGGAGTCAACTGCGGGCGTTTTTTCGGTTTGACGAAGCACTGGAACTGGTCGACCTCATGGCCTTGCCGCGTCACCAGGCTGGCACCGATTTCAATGATTTCCATCTCTGTGAGCGGCCAGCCACCGTCATCGGTGGTTGCCTCCAGGTCGATCACTAACCAATGGGCCATGGCAGGCTCCCTTGCAAGACTCGCTAGAGAGTAGCCAAACTCGGCCAAACAGGCACCCTATGGCACTTTGGCATATGTGATGGTTGTGCCGCTTGCAGAAAACGCCTAGCTTAGGCGCATCAAGGTTTGGTGTGTCTGCAAGTGTCTGTGTTGATTCCACTGCCCAGGCTCAAGGCCTTCTCGTCGCTGTTGCTGGTTGCTCTGCTGGGGCGCGTCGCGCCTGCCTGTGCCGAACCCGAGGCAGGCATCGAGGTGCGCATCGGTGCGGCGCATTTTCCGCCTTATACCGAACGCCCGGAGCGGGGCGCCGACAGTGGCCTGCTGCCGCAACTGACACAGGCGCTCAACTCGCTGCAAAAGGACTACTTCTTCGTTCTGGTGCCCACCTCGATTCCGCGGCGCTTTGCCGACCTGGAGCAAGGGCGCACCGACATGGCGATTTTCGAGAACCCTCAGTGGGGCTGGCAACAGGTCCCCCACCAGGCCGTCGACATGGGCCTGGAAGATGCCGAAATTTTTGTCGCGCGGCGCCAGCCGGGAAGGGACCAGAATTACTTCGCTGAGCTGCATGGCAAGCGTCTGGCTGTTTACCACGGCTATCATTACGCCTTCGCCGACTTCAACGCCGACCCACAGCAGCTCAGTGCGAACTACCATGCGACCTTGACCTACTCGCATGACAGCAACCTGTTAATGGTCCAGCGAGGGCGCGCCGACATTGCCCTGGTAACGCGCTCGTATTTCAATGATTTTCTTGCTCGCAACCCTGCCAGCCGCGAGCAGTTGATGGGCTCGGAACGGGTCGATCAGCTTTATCATCATTACGCACTACTGCGCCCGAATGCACCGATCAGCCCGCAGGCATTTGCCGCGCTGTTGCAACAACTGCGCAGCAACGGTGAATTGACGCGGATTTTTCAGCCCTATCAGATCCAGACGACCAGCCCGCAGTAGCCCTCAAGTGTGCGGCTGGGCGCTTTTGCGGCAATGGATCAGGGCGTCGCGAATCATGAAGTTGACCAGCGTCGGCGAGACGCCAAGTTCCTTGGCGATGTCTTTCTGCGGGACGCCGTGCAGCCGGTACATCTCGAAGGCATAACGGGTGCGCTGGGGCAGTTCATTCAATGCATCGGCGATGTGTTCAAGCGCAGCCAGGTTGATGTGGGTGTGCTCGGGCGATGCATTGACGATCACCACGTTCATGCCTTCCTCTTCGGTGCCCGAATACCTCAGCTCCATCGCCTGTTTGCGATAGTGATCGATGGCCAGGTTACGCACGATCTGGAACAGATAGCTGAGTTGAGCTTTGATCGAGGAGGTGATCTGCGGTGCGGCGTTGAGCCGGAAGAAGGCGTCCTGAACAACATCCTCGGCACGCGAGCGGCAGCCAGTGATGCGCGCGGCTATTTTGAGGAGAATGCTGCGATTGTCGACGAACGCCTGGAGTAAGGGTGAATCGCACTTACTTGTGGATAGTTGTTCCGCCATGGAAATCACCTTAGCTCTTTTAGGAATAGGAGCGCTTTTGGATAGGGCGCTTCCTGCGACGAGCGACAAATTAGGCGGAATGATAATGGTTGTCAAATACGAAAGTTAATGAGTATCTATTCGTGTTTGATCTAAGCCTGCCCTCGCACAGTCATCCCCCTCGCTGCCCGCACTGTTAATTATTTGCCCTGCCCATCCGTTCCCCTGTGTACCCAAGGCCGCCTACGCCGCCCGCATTCAGCGAGGCAACGGCCAGGCCCGACTTACCCAGACACTGGCAGGAACACCCATGACGGACGCCTTCGAACTCCCGCACTCGCTGGTCCAGGCCCTGGCGCAACGCGCCAAGCAGACCCCCGAGCGGATCGCCTTGCGCTTTCTGGCCGATGACCCGCGCGAGCAGGCAGTACTGACCTATCAGGCGCTGGATGCGCGGGCGCGGACCATCGCCGCAGCACTGCAGGCGCGGGCCGAGTTCGGTGATCGGGCGGTGCTGTTGTTCCCCAGCGGTGCCGATTACGTCGCGGCGTTCTTCGGCTGCCTGTATGCGGGTGTGATTGCCGTGCCGGCCTATCCGCCAGAATCTGCCAAGCGCCATCATCAACAGCGCCTGTTGTCGATCATCGACGATGCCCAGCCGCGCTTGCTGCTGACCGTGGAAACACTGCGCGACAGCCTGCAGCAACTTGACGCGCTCGCTGCTGACGGCGCGCCGCAGTTGCTGGCGGTCGACCAGCTCGACCCGGCGCTGGCGGCGCAGTGGCGCGAGCCGCAGTTGGCGGGCGATGACATCGCCTTCTTGCAGTACACCTCAGGCTCTACCGCATTGCCCAAGGGCGTGCAGGTCAGCCATGCCAACCTGGTTGCCAACGAGCAACTGATTCGCCAGGGCTTTGGCATCGACCTGAACCCCGACGACGTCATCGTCAGCTGGCTGCCGCTGTACCACGACATGGGCTTGATCGGCGGCTTGCTGCAGCCGATCTTCAGTGGCGTGCCGTGTGTGCTGATGTCGCCGGGGTACTTCCTGGCCCGGCCGCTGCGCTGGCTGCAGGCGATCAGCGAGTACGGCGGTACCATCAGCGGCGGGCCGGATTTTGCCTATCGCCTGTGCAGTGAACGGGTTAGCGAAGCGGCCTTGGCCGGGCTCGACCTTAGCCGCTGGCGGGTGGCGTATTCTGGTTCCGAGCCGATCCGCCAGGACAGCCTGGAAACTTTTGCCAGCAAGTTTCAGCCATGCGGCTTCGAGCGCAGCAGCTACTTCGCCAGTTACGGCCTGGCCGAAGCCACCTTGTTCGTCAGCGGCAGCCGTCGCGCTCAAGGCATTGCTGCTCTGCAGGTCGATGCCCAGGCGCTGGCCGAGCACCGTATCGAAAGCGGCGAGGGCAGTGTGTTGATGAGCTGCGGCTATCCGCAACCCGAGCACGCCGTGTGCATCGTCGAACCACAGCAGCAACAGCTGCTGGCGGATAACCAGGTCGGGGAAATCTGGGCCGCCGGCCCGAGCATCGCCCGTGGCTATTGGCGCAACCCGCAAGCGACGGCACGCACCTTCGTCGAGATGAACGGCCAGACCTGGCTGCGCACGGGCGACCTGGGCTTTATCCGCGACGGCGAGATATTCGTCACCGGGCGCCTGAAAGACATGCTCATCGTACGTGGGCAAAACCTCTACCCGCAGGACCTGGAGCAGACCCTCGAGCGCGAAGTCGAAGGGCTGCGCAAGGGGCGGGTGGCGGTATTCGCCGTCGACGACAACGGCGAGGAGGGCATCGGTGTCGCTGTCGAAGTGAGCCGCAATGTGCAGAAGTCGACCGCTCCCGAGGCGCTGATCAAGACCCTGCGCCAGGTGATCGCCGATGCCTGTCGGCAGGCACCGGCGGCAGTGCTGCTGCTCAACCCCGGCGCGCTACCGAAGACTTCCAGCGGCAAGCTGCAACGCGCGGCCTGTCGCCAGCGCATGGATGACGGCAGCCTTGATCTCTACGCGCGCTTCCCGGCGATCAGCAGCGTGGCGTCGGCGGCTTCTGTGACAGAGCCCCTGCAAGCGCGCATCGCTGCCATCTGGCGTGACCTGCTCAAGGTCGAAGCGGTGGCGGCCGATGACCACTTCCTGCTGCTGGGTGGCAACTCGATTGCCGCCACGCAGGCGACCGCGCAACTGGCAGACGAGCTTGGCATCGAGCTGAGCCTGCGCACCCTGTTCGACGCCCCGGTGCTGGCTGACTACAGCGCAGCGGTAGCTGCACTGCTGGCTGACGGCGGCCAGCAGCGCACTCATATCGACGTGCGCGGCCGCGCTCAGCCACTGCCGCAGTCGCTTGCGCAAAACCGCCTGTGGCTGCTGTGGCAGCTGCAACCGCAGTCGGCAGCCTACAACATCCCGGCCGGCCTGCACCTGCGCGGCGAACTCGACGTTGCCGCGCTGCAGCACAGCCTGCAAGCGCTGGTCAGCCGGCATGAATCGTTGCGTACGGTGTTCAGCGAAGTCGACGGCCAGGCCCTGCAACGGGTGCTGCCTGAGCTGCAACTGGAGCTCGCTCAGCTTGACCTGCATGGGCTGGACCCCGCGCAGGTTGCGGCCCGCCGCGAAGCCGAGGCGCAGCAGCCGTTCGATCTGGGCAATGGGCCGCTGCTGCGCGCTACTCTGGCGCGGCTGGATGATGAGCAGCACCAGCTGTGGCTGACGCTGCACCACATCGTCGCTGACGGCTGGTCGCTGAACATTCTGCTGGATGAGTTCGCTCGCCTGTACGCGGCCCGCTGCCAGGGCCAGCACGTCAGCCTGCCAGCGCTGCCGTTGGGCTACGCCGATTACGGCATCTGGCAGCGCCAGTGGCTGGCCGAGGGCGCGGCTGCAGCACAACTCGAATACTGGCAAGCGCAATTGGGTGATGATCTGCCGGTGCTCGATCTGGCCACCGATCAGCCGCGTTCGAGCCAGCGCACACTGCGCGCCGAGCGCCTCAGCGTAAAAGTCCCGGCCCAGCTCACCACCGCGCTCAAGCAGCTTGCCGAGCAGCAACAGGCCAGCCTGTTCATGATCCTGCTGGCTGCCTGGCAGGGCTTGCTGCACCGCTACAGCGGGCAGCACGACATCCGCGTTGGCGTGCCCAATGCCAACCGCCCACGCCTGGAAACTCAGGGCATGGTTGGCTTCTTCACCAATACCCAGGTGCTGCGTGCGCAGCTCGATGGCCGCCAGCCGTTCAGCCAGTTGCTGGCCCAGGTGCGTCAGGCCACGATCGAGGCGCAGGCGCATCAGGACCTGCCGTTCGAGCAACTGCTTGAAGCACTGCCGCAGGCGCGTGAGCAGGGCCTGTTCCAGGTCATGTTCAACCATCAGCAACGCGACCTGTCAGCGCTGCGCCGCCTGCCTGGTTTGCTCGCCGAAGAGTTGCCATGGCACAGCCGTGAAGCCAAGTTCGACCTGCAACTGCACAGCGAAGAAGACCAGCAGGGCCGCCTCAGCCTGGCCTTCGACTATGCCGCGGAGCTGTTCGACGCGGCCACCGTGCGGCGCCTGTCGCAGCACCTGCTGGCCTTGCTCGAACAGGTCAGCGCGCAACCGCAGCTGGCGCTGGGCGATGTGCAGTTGCTTGATGCCGCCTCGCGCACGCAACTGCTGCAATGGGGCCAGTGCGCAGCGCCGGCGCCGCAGCGCTTGCTGGTCGAGCAGCTCAACGAACAGGCGCGCCTGACCCCGCAACAGCCGGCTCTGCTCTGGGACGGCGGCAGCCTCGATTACGCCAGCCTGCACCAGCAGGCCAACCGCCTGGCGCATTACCTACGCGACAAAGGTGTCGGCCCCGATACCTGTGTCGCGATTGCCCTGCAGCGCTCGCCACAGTTGCTGGTCGGCTTGCTGGCGATCCTCAAGGCCGGTGGCGCCTATGTGCCGCTGGACGTCGATTACCCTGCCGAGCGGCTGGCGTTCATGCTCGCCGACTGTGGCGCGAGCCTGTTGCTCAGCCACAGCGACTGCCTGGCACAGCTGCCGCAGCGTGCCGAGGTCAGCGTGATCGCCCTTGACCAGTTGCACCTGGACAGCTGGCCAAGCCATGCGCCGGGGCTGCATCTGGAAGGCGACAACCTCGCCTACGTAATCTACACCTCAGGCTCCACCGGCCAGCCCAAAGGCGTCGGCAATACCCATGGGGCATTGGCCGAGCGCCTGCGGTGGATGCAGACCAGCTATGCACTGGAGGCCAGCGATGTGCTGCTGCAAAAGGCACCGATCAGTTTTGACGTGTCGGTGTGGGAGTGTTTCTGGCCGCTGCTCACCGGTTGCCCATTGGTCCTCGCCGGCCCCGGCGAGCACCGTGATCCGCAGCGCATCGCCGAGCTGGTGCAGCAGTTTGGCGTGACCACGCTGCACTTCGTCCCGCCGTTGCTGCAGGTGTTTGTCGAGGAGCCGCTGACTGCGAGCTGCACGAGCCTGCGCCGGCTGTTCTCCGGTGGCGAGGCGTTGTCGGCCAGCCTGCGTGATCGGGTTCTGCAGGTACTGCCGCAGGTGCACCTACACAACCGCTATGGCCCGACCGAAACCGCAATCAACGTAACCCATTGGCATTGCCAGCCCAGCGATGGCGAGCGTTCACCGATTGGCAGGCCGCTGGCCAACGTGCTCTGCCAGGTGCTTGATGACGAGCTCGAGCTGAGCCCGCCAGGTGTGCCGGGCGAGCTGTGCCTGGGGGGCGTCGGCCTGGCTCGGGGTTACCTGGGCCGACCAGGGCTGACCGCCGAGCGCTTCGTGCCGCAGGCCGATGGCAACGGCGCGCGCCTGTACCGCAGCGGCGACCGCGTCCGTTGGTTGCCCGAGCATGCGGCGCTGGAATATCTGGGCCGGCTCGATCAGCAGGTCAAGGTTCGTGGCTTCCGGGTTGAACCCGAAGAAGTGCAGGCCTGCCTGCTGGCTCAGCTGGGCGTCTCTCAGGCGGTGGTGCTGATTCATCAGGACGCGGTTGGTGCACAGTTGCTCGGCTATTACACCGGTAACGAGCAGAGCGAGGCGCTGCTGGCCGCACTGAGCGAGCGCCTGCCGGCCTATATGGTCCCGGCGCAATTGATCCACCTTGCTCAGATGCCCATCGGCCCGAGCGGCAAGGTCGAGCGCAAGGCGCTGCCGGCGCCGGTCTGGCAACAACGCCAGCACGTCGAGCCGCACACTGCGCTGCAACAGCAGGTCGCGGCAATCTGGCGCGAAGTGCTCGGCGTGCCGCAGGTGGGCTTGCAGGATGACTTCTTCGCCCTCGGTGGCCACTCGCTGCTGGCCACCCAGATCGTCTCGCGCACACGCCAGGCGTTGGACGTCGAACTGCCATTGAAGACCTTGTTCGATGCCAGCGAGCTGGGCGCATTCTGTGTCGAGATTGCCGGGCTGCGCGAGCGCGGCGAGCATAACCAGCAAGGCGCTATTGCGCGGGTCGACCGGCGCCAGGCGGTGCCGCTGTCGTATTCGCAGCAGCGCATGTGGTTCCTCTGGCAGATGGAGCCGGACAGCCCGGCCTACAACGTCGGCGGCATGGCGCGCCTGCGCGGCACCTTGCACGTGGATGCCTTCGAGCGCGCCCTGCATGCGTTGATTGCCCGTCACGAAACCCTGCGCACCACCTTCCCGAGCATCGACGGCGTGCCATACCAGTGCGTCGCCGAGCACAGCCCATTGCAGGTGCAGTGGCATGACTTCAGCGCGGTGGCTGCCGAGCAGCGCCAACAGCGCCTGCAAGCGCTGGCCGATCAACAGGCGCACCAGCCGTTCGATCTGGAGCGCGGTGCGCTGCTGCGCGCCTGCCTGGTCAAGGCCGGCGAGCGCGAGCACTACTTTGTCCTGACCTTGCACCATATCGTCACCGAAGGCTGGGCGATGGACATCTTTGCCCGCGAACTGTGTGAGCTGTACGAAGCCTTTGTCGATGATCGCGAGTCGCCGCTGGCGCCGTTACCAGTGCAGTACCTGGACTACAGCGTGTGGCAGCGGCAATGGCTGGAAGGCGGCGAAGGCCAGCGCCAGCTGGCCTACTGGCAGGCCCGGCTGGGCGATGAACAGCCGCTGCTGGAACTGCCCAGCGACCGCCCACGGCCGCCGGTGCAGAGCCATCAGGGCGGGCTGTACCGCTTCGACCTCGACCCGGCACTGGCGGCGCGGGTGCATGCGTTCAATGGCGAGCGCGGCCTGACCCTGTTCATGACCATGACCGCCACTCTGGCGGCCTTGCTGCACCGCTACAGCGGCCAGCGCGACCTGCGTATCGGTGCGCCGGTGGCCAACCGGATTCGCCCGGAAAGCGAAGGCCTTATTGGCGCCTTCCTCAACACCCAAGTGCTGCGCTGCGAGCTGGACGGGCAGATGCGTGCAGGCGACCTGCTCGAGCAACTGCGTGACACCATCGTGGCCGGCCAGTCGCACCAGGACCTGCCGTTCGAGCAACTGGTCGAAGCCTTGCAACCGGCGCGCAGCAGTGCCTACAACCCGCTGTTCCAGGTGATGTGCAACGTGCAGCGCTGGGCCTTCCAGCAAAGCCGCGAGCTGGCCGGGATGCAGGTCGACTACCTGCTCAACGACGCCAGTGCGACCAAGTTCGACCTGTACCTGGAAGTTACCGACCTGGACGGCCGCCTCGGCTGCTGCCTGACCTACAGCCGCGACCTGTTCGATGAACCGCGCATCGCCCGTATGGCCGAGCACTGGCAACAGCTGCTGGCTGGGCTGATCGCCGACCCGCAGCAGCGTCTGTGCGAGCTGCCGATGCTGGCCGCGGCCGAGCAACAGGCGCTGCTTGAGCAATTGCAGGGCGAGCCTGCTGGCGAGCTGCAACACACCCTGCACGGTCTGTTCAGCGTGCAAGCCCAGCGCAGCCCGGATTCGCTGGCGCTGACCTTTGCCGGTGAACACCTCAGCTATGCCGCCCTCGACCAGCAGGCCAATCGCCTGGCGCGGGTGCTGCGCGAGCGTGGCGTCGGCCCGCAAGTGCGGGTTGGCCTGGCACTTGAGCGCTCGCTGGAAATGGTCGTTGGCCTGTTGGCAATCCTCAAGGCCGGCGGTGCCTATGTGCCGCTCGACCCGGAATACCCACTGCAACGCCTGCAATACATGATCGAAGACAGCCGCATCGGCCTGCTGCTCGGCCAGCGCGATTTGTTCGAACGGCTCGGCGAGTTGCCGGCCACTGTCGGCCGTTGGTGCCTTGAGGATGATGCCGCAGCCTTGGCTGATTACAGCGATGCAGCGCTGACCAACCTCAGCCTGGCGCAGCATCAGGCCTACCTGATCTACACCTCCGGCTCGACCGGCCAGCCCAAGGGCGTGGTGGTCAGCCACGGCGAAATCGCCATGCATTGCCAGGCCGTGATCAGCGCGTTCGGCATGCGCAGCGACGACTGCGAGCTGCACTTCTATTCGATCAACTTCGATGCTGCCAGTGAGCGCCTGCTGGCGCCGCTGTTGTGCGGTGCGCGGGTGGTCTTGCGCGGGCAAGGGCAGTGGGGCGCCGAGGAAATCTGCCAGCTGGTGCGCGAGCAGCAGGTGAACATTCTTGGCTTTACCCCAAGCTACGGCAGCCAGCTGGCTCAGTACCTGGCCAGCAGCGCCGAGCAATTGCCAGTGCGTCTGGTAATCACCGGCGGTGAAGCGCTGACCGGCGAGCACCTGCAGCGGATCCGCCAGGCGTTTGTTCCGCAGCAGCTGTTCAACGCCTATGGGCCGACCGAAACCGTAGTCATGCCGCTCGCGTGTCTGGCGCCGCCGACCCTGCCGGCCGACGCTGGCAGCGTGCCGATCGGCCAGGTGATCGGCGCTCGCAGCGCGTACGTGCTGGATGACGATCTGGCGCTGTTGCCCCAGGGCGGCATCGGCGAACTGTACATCGGCGGCGCCGGCCTGGCCCAGGGTTATCACGACCGCCCCGGTTTGACTGCCGAGCGTTTTGTCGCCGACCCGTTCAGCCGCGACGGCGGCCGCCTGTACCGCACCGGCGACCGCGTGCGCCTGCGTGCTGATGGCTTGGTCGAATACGTTGGCCGTGCCGACCAGCAAGTGAAGATCCGTGGCTTCCGGATTGAACTGGGTGAAATCGAAAGCCGCCTGCAAGCCTACGCCGACATCGACGAGGCAGTGGTGCTGGCGCTGGACTTGCCCGGCGGCAAGCAGCTGGTCGGCTATCTGGTCTGCGCTCAGGCCAACGCCGACGCGGCTACCCAGGCCGATCTGCGCGAAGCGCTGAAGGCTCATGCCCGCCGGCACCTGCCGGACTATATGGTCCCCGCACACCTGGTGCTGCTCGCCCAGCTGCCGCTGATGGGCAACGGCAAGCTCGACCGCCGCGCCTTGCCAGCGCCGGATCTGGAGCTGGTGCAGCTGCATTATCAAGCCCCGGCGAATGCGCTCGAGGAGCAACTGGCGCAGGTCTGGCGGGAGGTGCTCAACGTCGCCCGGGTCGGTGTGCAGGACAATTTCTTCGAGCTGGGCGGCGATTCGATTCTGTCGATCCAGGTGGTCAGCCGGGCCCGCCAACTGGGCCTACAGTTCACCCCGCGCGACCTGTTCCAGCACCAAACCATCCAGGCACTCGCCGCGGTGGTCAGGCACAGCGATGCGCCGAGCGTGATCGAGCAGGGCGCGCGGGTCGGCAGCAGCGCGTTGACGCCGATCCAGCAATGGTTCTTCGACAGTGAAGTGGTCGAGCCGCAGCATTGGAACCAGGCCGTGCTGTTGCAGGTCCGTGAGCCATTGCTGGCGGCGAGCCTGGAACAGGCGCTGGCCGCGTTGCTGGTGCAGCACGACAGCTTGCGGCTGCGCTTCAGTCAGGTGAACGGTCGCTGGCACGGCGAGTATCAACAGCCGACCAGCGAGCAACTGCTGTGGACGGCAACGGTCGCCGATCTGGACGACTGCCAGGCGCTGTATACCGATGTGCAACGCAGCCTCGACCTGCAGCAGGGGCCGCTGCTGCGCGCCTTGCTGGTCAGTGATGGACAAGGCCAGCAGCGTTTGCTGGTCGTTATCCACCACCTGGTGGTCGATGGCGTGTCCTGGCGGGTGCTGCTCGAGGACTTGCAGGCGCTGTACCGCGGCGCCAGTCTCGCGGCCAAGACCCACGCCATCGGCGACTGGGCAGCGCGCCTGGCTACCTATGCCGGCAGCGACTCGCTGCGCGATGAGCTTGGCTGGTGGCAGACGCAACTGGCTGGCGTGCGCCGTGAGCTGCCCTGTGATCATCCTCAGGGCGGCAACCTCAACCGACATGCACAGACCCTGAGCATCAACCTTGAGGTCGAACAAACCCGCCAGCTGCTGCAGCAGGCGCCAGCGGCCTATCACACCCAGGTCAACGACCTGCTGCTGACCGCCCTGGCGCGCACCCTGTGCCGCTGGAGCGGCGACCGCGAAGTGCTGGTGCAACTGGAAGGCCACGGCCGCGAAGGCTTGTTCGAAGACCTCGACCTGACCCGCAGCGTCGGCTGGTTTACCAATGCCTATCCACTGGCCTTGGCCATCGAGCCAGGCGACCACGATCAGGCCCAGGCAAGCTCGATCAAACGCATCAAGGAACAACTGCGCCAGGTGCCGCACAAGGGCATCGGTTACGGCGTACTGCGTTACCTCGCTGACGCCGCCAGCCGCGAAAGCATGGCAGCGCTGCCGCAGGCGCGGATCACCTTCAACTACCTCGGCCAGTTCGACCAGCAGTTCGATGCGCATGCGCTGTTCCAGCCGCTGGATGCGCCGGCGGGCCTGGCCCACGACCTCGACGCGGCGCTGCCCAACTGGCTCAGCGTCGATGGCCAGGTTTACGGCGGTGCCCTGCAACTGCGCTGGACCTTCAGCAGCGAGCGCTACGAGCACGCCACCATCGCCGCGCTGGCCGAAGACTATCGCCGCGAACTGCTGGCGCTGGTTGCCCATTGCCTGGCCGATGGCAACGGCAGCTTCACCCCGTCGGACTTCCCCCTCGCTCACCTGAGCCAGGAGCAGATCGACAGCCTGCCCGTACCCGCTGCGCAAATCGACGACGTCTACCCGATGACGCCGATGCAGGAGGGCATGCTCCTGCATACCCTGCTCGAGCCGGGCACCGGCATCTACTACATGCAGGACCGCTACCGCATCAACAGCGCGCTCGAGCCGCAGCGCTTTGCCCAGGCCTGGCAGGCGGTAGTCGCCCGTCACGAAGCCCTGCGTGCCTCGTTCAGCTGGAGCGCCGGCGAAGCGATGCTGCAGATCATCCATAAGCCAGGCCACACCGCGGTCGACTATCAGGACTGGCGCGAGCTGGATGACGAGGCCCAGGAGCAACGCCTGCAAGCGCTGCACAAGCAGGAACGCGAAGCGGGCTTCGAATTGCTCAGCCAGGCGCCGTTCCACCTGCGCCTGGTGCGCGTGGCCGACGAGCGTTACTGGTTCATGATGAGCAATCACCACATCCTGATCGATGCCTGGTGCCGCTCGTTGCTGATGAACGACTTCTTCGAGATCTATCAGGCGCTCGGTGAGGGCCGCCAGGCGCAACTGCCAGTGCCGCCGCGCTATCGCGATTACATCGGCTGGCTGCAACGGCAGGACCTCGATGAAGCGCGCCAGTGGTGGCAAGCCAACCTGGCCGGATTCGAGCGCGCCACGGCGCTGCCCAGCGACCGACCGCTGCGCCACGACCATGCCGGCGACGGCATGATCGTCGGCGACTGCTATACCCGGCTGCAGGTCGAGCAGGGCGCCCGCCTGCGCGAATTGGCCCAGGCCCACCAGTTGACCATCAATACCTTCGCCCAGGCGGCCTGGGCACTGGTGCTGGCGCGCTTCAGCGGCGAGCGCGACGTGGTCTTCGGCGTTACCGTGGCTGGGCGGCCGGTGAGCATGCCGCAGATGCAGCGCACGGTTGGCCTGTTCATCAACAGCGTGGCCCTGCGTGTGCAATTGCCGGCGCCGGGGCAGCGGCAAAGTGTGCGGCAGTGGCTGCAGGGCCTGCTCGAGCGCAACATGGAGCTGCGTGAATACGAGTACCTGCCGCTGGTGGCGATCCAGGAGCGCAGCGAGCTGCCCAAGGGCCAGGCGCTGTTCGACAGCCTGTTCGTGTTCGAGAACGCGCCAGTGGAAACGGCCGTGCTCGACCACGCCCAGCACCTCAACGCCAGCTCTGACTCGGGCCGGACCCACACCAACTTTCCGCTGACCGCGGTGTGCTACCCCGGTGATGACCTAGGCCTGCACCTGTCGTTTGACCAGCGCTATTTCGATCACGCCACGGTCGAGCGCTTGCTGGCCGAATTCAAGCGCCTGCTGCTGGCGCTGGTCGAGGGCTTTGACGGCGAGGTCAGCGCGCTGGCGTTGCTCGGCGCTGAAGAACAACGCTTCCTGCTCGAAGACTGCAATCGCAGCGAGCATGCCTACAGCCTTGAGCAGAGCTATGTCGAGCTGTTTGAAGCGCGCGTCGCCGCGCATCCGCAGCGGGTCGTGGCGCGCTGCCTGGAGGCCAGTTTTGACTACGCCGGGCTCAACCTGGCCGCCAACCGCATGGGCCACGCGCTGCTCGCAGCGGGCGTCGCCATCGATCAACCCGTAGCCCTGCTGGCCGAGCGTGGCTTGCCGCTGCTGGGCATGATCGTCGGCAGCTTCAAGGCCGGCGCGGGCTATCTGCCGCTCGACCCCGGGCTGCCAGCGGCGCGCCTGCAACGCATCGTCGAGCTGAGCCGCACGCCGCTGCTGGTGTGCACCGCCGCCCACGCCGAACAGGCGCGGCAACTGCTGGATGAGCTGGCCGGTGCCGTACGGCCAACCTTGCTGGTGTGGGAAGAAATTCAGGCCAGCGCCGTGGCTAGCCATAACCCAGGCGTCTACAGCGGCCCGGACAACCTCGCCTATGTGATCTACACCTCCGGCTCCACCGGTTTGCCCAAGGGGGTGATGGTCGAGCAGCGTGGCATGCTTAACAACCAGTTGAGCAAGGTGCCGTACCTGGGGCTGGACGAGCACGACGTGATCGCCCAGACCGCGTCGCAAAGTTTTGATATTTCGGTCTGGCAGTTCCTCGCCGCGCCGTTGTTCGGGGCCCGCGTTGAGATCGTGCCGAACGCCATCGCGCATGACCCGCAAGGCTTGCTCAGCCATGTGCAGGCGAGCGGGATCAGCGTGCTGGAAAGCGTGCCGTCGCTGATTCAGGGCATGCTCGCCAACCCCGAGCAGCACCTGGACCGGCTGCGCTGGATGCTGCCGACCGGCGAGGCGATGCCGCCCGAGCTGGCCGCGCAATGGCTGCAACGCTACCCGGCAATTGGCCTGGTCAACGCTTATGGCCCGGCCGAGTGCTCGGATGACGTGGCGTTCTTCCGTGTCGATGCAGCGTCGACCGAAGGCAGCTACCTGCCGATCGGTACGCCGACCGACAACAACCGGCTGTACCTGCTGGGTGAAGAACAGACCCTGGTGCCGCTGGGTGCAGTGGGCGAGTTGTGCGTGGCCGGCACCGGGGTGGGCCGCGGCTATGTCGGCGACCCGGTGCGCACGGCCCTGGCGTTCATCCCGCATCCATACGGCGCGCCGGGAGAGCGCTTGTACCGCACGGGTGATCTGGCCCGGCGCCGGGTAGACGGCGTGCTCGAATACGTCGGTCGCATCGACCACCAAGTGAAGATCCGCGGTTATCGGATCGAGCTGGGCGAGATCGAAGCGCGCCTGCATGAGCAAGGCGAGATCCGCGACGCCGCCGTCGGCGTGCAGGAGGGCGTCAACGGCAAGCACCTGGTCGGCTATCTGGTGGCGCATCACGGCGTGACGGCCGATGCAACCTTGCTGGAACAGGTCAAACAGCGCCTGCGCAGCGACCTGCCGGAGTACATGGTGCCGTTGCACTGGGGCTGGTTCGACAGCCTGCCGCACAACGCCAACGGCAAGCTCGATCGCAAAGCGCTGCCAGCCATCGATATCGGTGCTCAGCACAGCCAGGACTACCTGGCGCCGCGCAGCGAGCTGGAAGCGACACTGGCTGTGATCTGGACCGATGTGCTCGGCAGCGAGCGGGTAGGCGTGCGCGACAACTTCTTCGAGCTTGGCGGCCACTCGCTGCTGGCCACTCAGATCGCCTCGCGGGTGCAGAAGCAGTTGCAGCTGAACGTGCCGCTGCGGGCAATGTTCGAGTGCAGCACGGTCGAGGAGCTGGCGCTGTATGTCGAAGGGCTGCAGGGCAGTGTGCTGGATGACGACAAGGTCGACCGCCTGAGCGACCTGATGGCCGAGCTGGAAGGCTTCTGACAGCTGCGGCGGGCGGGCGCTGGTCGCTCGCTCGCCGGCGCCTGGCCGAGCGTTAAATTCAACCTGTGGTTATCCGTTCTAGCTTGGACACCACCTGCAGCACCATCGCATTTGATCAGAGGCGCAATGACCATTTCTCGACGCGGCTTCATCGCTGGCCTGGCGCTGGCGGGGGCCACTGGCACGGCGGCTTACTACGCGCACAGGGAGCTGACCCACGACCCGGCCGACGACATCGTTACCCCCGGCGAAGCGACGGTGGAGCCTGCCGATTTCACCGGTCAGGTGCTCGCCGAGCAGATGCGCGGTGTTTGGGACCTGCGCTTCGAGGGCGTTGATGGCGGCCTCGAGGGCTTGCCACTCACGGGCGTGCAGGCGTTTATCGACGTCGCCACCAAGGGCCGTGGCCTGCGTGGTTTTGTCGATACCGGCGAGCAGTTGCGCGCTGACGGCGTGGCCGCCTACCGCATTCTCGGGGACCTGGTCGGGGCCAATTCGCGGCAGGTGCGCTGGCGTTTGATCAGCCTGCGCGGCGGCCCCGGCTACGAGTGCATCGCCAGCCTGGATGAGGTCTGGGGCGAGTTCGCCAATGCCGGCAACGCCAGCCTCAGTGGCCGCTTGCAACGGGTCGACCGCTCGCTGACCCTGCCGGTGCCGGACAGCCGCTTCGTTGCGATCAAACGCAGTTTCCCCGAAGCACGTGAGCGCCTGAGGTACAACGCGGCGATGCAGGCCTGGGTGATCAGCCCCGAACATCGCTTGTTCCATCAGCTCTGGCACGCCACCCGCGACCAGTGGCACAAGCTCCCCGAAGACAAGCGCAACGCCCTGCGTGGGCTCGGTTGGCAGCCCGGCCCACGTGAGCAGGAGCGCGATGCCCGCGGCCCGCGCAAGCACCGCAATGGCTCGGGTATCGACTTTCTGTTCATGCACCGGCACATGCTAGCGGCAGCGCGGCAGTTGCAGGACTTGCCCGCCTGGCAGCAGTTTCCGCTGCCGCAGCCCAACGTCGAGTTCGACCGTCAGGGCTTTGCCCGCTACCACGAAAACCACGACGGCTGCTGTGTGCCGCCCAGCTGGCAGGCGCCGGGCGACGAGCCGTATGGCCAGTGGGTTGCAGCGATCAAGGCCAGCGAAACGTTCTGCAGCAACTTCCAGGTGTGGGAGTCGCAGTATCAGGACCCGCAGTACCTGGCCAGGCTCAGCCTCGGCGAGCTTGGTTCGGAAATGGAAATGACCCTGCACGACTGGCTGCACATGTGCTGGGCCTCGGTCCCGCGCGACCCAAGCAACGGCGCTCCGGTGCCGTTTGCCCGCGATCCGAGCGACTTTGCTCCGCGCTGGTTCGGTGCCGACAACGATTTTCTTGGCGATCCGTTTTCATCCCACGTCAACCCGGTGTTCTGGGGCTTTCACGGCTGGATCGACGAGCGCATCGAGGACTGGTATCAGGCCCATGAGCGGCTGCACCCGGGTCAGGTGCGCCGGCTTGAGGTGAGCGGGGTGAAGTGGTTTGCGCCTGGACGCTTCGTCGAGGTCGGCGATCCGTGGCTGGGGCCGGACACCCACGGTTGCAGCAGCACGCCCGGCCTGCGCGTGGGCAAGTCGGTGGAGATGGACGTAGAGACCATGAAGCTGGCTCTGCGCATCACTTTTGGTGAAGACGACACGCTCGCCGGGTTGGTGCGCAAGGTGCCGCAGCGGCCTTGGTATGCGCGGCACTTGTCGCTGAAGAATATCGTCTGAAGCCGGCCTGGGGCCGCGGCCCCGGGCGCTCGCCTACTGCTCGACCTGCCAGCCACCGCCCAGGGCTTTGTAGAGCGCTACGCTGCCTTGCAGGCGGGCCAGACGCAGTTGCGCCTGCTGGTCCTGGGCCAGGTACAGCGTGCGCTGGGTTTCGAGCACGCTGAGCAGGGTTTCGGCGCCGGCGCTGTAGCGGCGTTGGGCGATATCGAAAGCCAGCCTGGCCTGGGTGAGTTCCTCATCCTGCCACTGGCGCTGACGGTCTATCCCGCTGATCGCGTTGAGCGCCTTTTCCACATCGGCAAAGCCGGCAACGATGCTGCTGCGGTAATTCTCCAGCAGTTCTTCCTGCTCGGCCGTGGCCAGGTCACGGGCCGCACTGAGGCGGCCGTTATTGAAGATTGGCCCGATCAGCCCGGCTGTCAGGGTGTAGTAGGGGCTGTCGAGGATGTCGGCGAAGGTGCGCGCGCCACTGCCCAGTTCGGCGCCCAGGGTCAGCCGCGGCAACAGTGCAGCGCGGGCGACCTGAACATTGGCACTGGCGGCGGCCAGGCGTGCTTCGGCGGCGGCGATGTCCGGGCGGCGGCCGAGCAGGTCGCTGGGCACACCACTGCCGATCTGCGGCCAGCGCACGGCGCTGATGCTGGCGCTGGTCTGCGGCAGGTTCTGCACCGGTTCGCCGAGCAGTGTGGCTAGCGTCACGCGGTTGTCTTGCCACTGTTGTTCGAGCAACGGCACTTGCCGTTCCTGAGCGGCGACCAGACTGCGCTGCTGGGCAAGCTCCAGACGGGTGGCAGACCCCGCACCCTGGCGCGCCTCGACCACGCCGAGCACATCGCGCGCGTTGGCCAGGTTGAGGCGGGCGATGCGCAGTTGCTCTTGCAGGGTCAGGCCACGCAGGTAGCTGTCGGCAACGGCGCTGGTCAGGGTCAGCTCGACGGTGTGCCGATCAAAGCGGCTGGCGTCGACCTCGCGCAGGGCGCTGTCGCGAGCGGCGCGCACACCGCCCCAGAAGTCCACCTCGTAGCTGGCGTTCAAGCGTGCATCGAAGGCGGTGCTGGTGCGCTCGCTGCTGCTGGCGTCGAGCTGGTCGTTACCCTCGCCACGCAGCAGCCGCTGGCGGCTGGCGTCGAGGCCGTATTGCAGGTCCGGCAGCAACGGCGCGCCGGCAATCACCGCTCGCGCCTGCGCCTGGCGTACCCGTGCGGCAGCGCCGGCCAGGTCGTGGCTGTTGAGCCGGGCGCGCTCGACCAGACCGTCCAGCTCGCTGCTGGCAAACGCCTGCCACCAGCGGGCATTTGGCAGCGGGTGGTTGTTAACCTCACTGCCGCCCTGCCAGGCCGACGGTGCCGGAAGGTTGGCCTCGGGGGCGGGCGCGGTGCTGCAGGCGGCGAGGGCAAGGCTCAGGGATAACAGGCTGATGCGGCTGGGCAAGGTCATGGATTATTCGCTGGTAAGGGCTTTGACCGGATCGAGGCGGGCGGCTTTGCGCGCCGGCATGAAGCCGAACACCACGCCTGTCACCACGGCGCAGGCGAAGGCGCCAAGAATGGCCGGCAGGGCGAAGGCTACGGCGATGTCGGCCAGCAGCAGGCCGCCGCCGATCGCCAGGGCGAGGACAATGCCGGTCACACCGCCGACCATCGACAGCATCACCGCCTCGCTGAGGAACTGGCGGAGGATGTCGCGCTGACGGGCGCCGGTGGCCATGCGGATGCCGATCTCGCGGGTGCGCTCGCGCACGGTCATGAGCATGATGTTCATCACGCCGATGCCGCCGACCAGCAGCGAGATCGCGGCGATGGCGCCGAGCATCAGCGACAGGCTGTTCTGCGTGCGTGCTTCGGCCTGAATCAGCGCCGCGTCGTTGGTCAGTTCGAAATCCTCCTTGCCCTGGTGGCGCTGGCGCATCAAACGCTCGATGGCTGCTTCGGTAGCGCTGACCTTGGCCGAATCGGCGGCGGCGATGATCACGTACTCGGGGTCGTGGCTGCCGAACAGGCGGATCGACGCTGCGGTGTAGGGCACCACGATGCGCTCGTCGCTGTCCTGATCGCCGGAACTGGCACCTTTGGCCGCGAGCATGCCGATTACCTGAAACGGCACATTGCCGATCAGCAGGTACTGGCCGATCGGATCGCTGCCCGGGGCGAGCAGCTTGTCGCGGACCTTCTGCCCGATCACCGCCACGGCGGCGCCGGAGCGCTCGTCGGCCTCGGTGAAGAAGCTGCCGGCCACCACCGGCCAGTTGAGAATGTGCGGGAACTGGATATTGTTGCCGCCGACATAGAACTGCTGATTGTTGTTGCCATGACGGACCATCAGCTCGCCGCCAATGACCGGCATGATCCGCTCGACCTGCGGCAGTTGCGCGACCGCGGCAACGTCATCGAGGCTGACGATGCCGCCCGGTTCGCGCAGGGTGGCGTGGCGCCCGCTCAGGTAGAGGATGTTCGAGCCAAACGCGGCCATCTGCGCCATGACCTGGCGCTTGCTGCCTTCGCCTACAGCGAGCATGACCACCACCGAGGCGACGCCGATGACGATGCCAAGCAAGGTCAGTGCGGTGCGAAAGCGGTTGATCCACATCACCCGCCAGGCGGCTTGCAAGGCTTCGACCAGTTCGCCTTTCCAGGCGCCGCGCTCGACGGCGCCCTGATCCAGACGCTGGCGCAGGTCATCAGCCTGCAGCCCTTGTATGACCGCAGGCGGCTGGCCAGCCGCCGAGTCGCTGACGATCTGCCCGTCACGAATCTCGATCACCCGCGCTGCTCTGGCCGCGACTTCGCGGTCGTGGGTGATCAGGATGATCACATGGCCCTGGCTGGCCAGTTCGTCGAGCAGGTTCATCACCTCGGCGCCGCTGTGGCTGTCCAGCGCACCGGTCGGCTCGTCGGCCAGGATGATATGGCCGCCGTTCATCAGGGCACGGGCAATCGATACGCGCTGCTGCTGGCCGCCCGACAACTGATGCGGACGGTTGCCGGTGCGGCTGGCCAGGCCCAGCCGGTCGAGCAGGGCGGCGGCGCGGGCATGGCGCTCGGCGGCCGCGGTCCCGGCGTAGATGGCCGGCATCTCGACGTTTTCCTGGGCTGAGCCAGACGGGATCAGGTGGTAGCCCTGGAAGACGAAACCGAACGCTTCGCGGCGCAGCCAGGCCAGCTCATCGCTGTCCAGTTCTGCAACGTTCTTGCCAGCGAAGTGGTAGCTGCCGGAGGAGGGCCGGTCGAGGCAGCCGAGGATGTTCATCAGGGTCGATTTGCCGGAACCGGAGGTGCCGACGATGGCGACGAATTCACCCGGATGAATGCTCAGGCTGACCCCGCGCAATACCTGCACTTCAGGGCTGTCGATACCGCCGTAGACTTTGCAGATGCCGTTCAGCTCGATCAGAGGCACAGACATTCAACCTCCGCTGGCGCTGGGCGCGCCGATGACCAGTTGCTCGCCTTCGGCGAGGCCGTCGAGGATCTGCACGCGCAGTCGATCACTGAGGCCGGTGCGGACCTCGCGCTGCTCGATCTTGCCGTCGCGCTTGACCACCTGCGCCAGGCGCAGGCCCTCGGCCTTGCCTTCGTCGAAGGCGGCCAATGGCGCGGTCAGGACCTGGCTGGCCTGGCCGGCGACGAAGAACACCTGGGTGGTCATCTCGGCCATCAGCGCGCCGTCGGGATTGTCGACATCCAGCAGTACCGTGTACTGCACCACCTGGCTGCCGGTGGTACCGGCGCTGGCGCTGGCCGGGCTGCCGCCACCCTGGCTGGTCTGATCCAACGGCTTGGGCGGGATCGGCAGGATCTGCCTTACCTGGCTGGTCCAGCGGCGCTTGCCGCCGGCGAGGGTGGTGAAGTAAGCGCTCATGCCCGGCTTGACCTTGCCGATGTCGGCTTCCGAGACCTGCGCCCAGACGGTCATCGGCGACAGCTTGGCGATGCGCAGGATCAGCGGGGTCTGCTGTTGGGCGTTGAGGGTCTGGCCCTCGCGCGCGTCCAGCGCCACCACCGTACCGTCCATTGGGGCAAAGATACGCGTGTAGCCAAGCTCGGCTTCATCACTGCGCAAGCTGGCCTGGGCCTGGCGGATCTGCGCCTGGTACATGTCGATGCGCGCCTGGGTGACCTTGAGCTGGGCGTCAGCGCTTTGCAGGTCTTCGGCACGGGTGGCGCCGGCGGCAGCCAGTGCACGTTGGCGCTGCTGTTGTTGCTGGGCTAGCTGGAATTGCGCGCGTTGCTCAGCCAGTTGCGCCTTGAGGTTGTCGATCGAATAACGCCCGGCATCGAGCCTGGCCTGTTGCGTCGAGGGGTCGATTTCGACCAGCAGCTGACCCTGGCGGATCGGGTCGCCGACTTCGACGTGCAGCTTGCGGATCTGCCCCGACGCCTGCGCCCCCACGTCGACGTAGCGGCGTGGCTGCAGGGTACCCAGCGCGGTGACGCTGCTTTCGATGTCGGCGCGGGTAACCGCGACGGTGCTGACTGGCGCGCCAGCCAAGGGCAAGCTGGCCCAGGCCAGTACGCTGCCCAGTGCCAGCAGGCCGAGGCCACCGAGCAAAACACGGTGGCGGGTGGTGGTTGAGCGACTCATGCGAACTTCCAGCCAGTGAGGTTGGCCACACGCTGCCAATCAGGGCGCGCACGGAGGTGCCAGATAGACGAAAGCGCTGTATCCGGATTTAGCCGGAAAAGGTGATCGCGTGCTTGTTGCTGAGAATAATTATAATTTGTAAGATCGCACTCTGATATCACTCAGTCCCGCGTCAATGCAGTGCAGATTGCCCAGCAGGGAGACGCCAGGTGCCGTTGTGGAACATTATTATCGCGAGTTGGTGAGCTTTCTTTGCGCGCGTCTGGGCAATCGTCAGGCCGCCGAAGACGTGGCTCACGACGCTTATCTGCGGGTGCTGGAGCGTACCGATACGCAGCAGATCGAGCATCCCCGCGCGTTCCTTTATCGCACTGCGCTCAACCTGGTGATTGACCGCCACCGCCGCCACCTGATCCGCCAGACCGAATCACTCGATGTGCTCGACAGCGATGAGCGCTGGCACAGCCCGGCGCCGTCGCAGAGCATGCAGCTTGGCCAGCGCCTGGCGCTGATGCAGCGCGCACTGGATGAACTCAGCGCGCCGTGTCGCGAGTGTTTTCTGCTGCGCAAGATCGACGGTCTGTCGCATCCGCAGATTGCCGAGCGTCTGGGTATTTCCCGCAGTCTGGTGGAAAAGCACATCGTCAATGCCATGAAGCACTGCCGCGTGCGCATGCGCCAGTGGGAATCGTGAACGGCGGCAGTGAAAATCCCCGTGCTGGCACCTTGATTTCTCGCGTTTTAGCGACGAGTATCAGTAAAGACCCCGCCTGGTAGTCACCGGGCATGCCTGAACTGGCGCAGTATGGTCATGGAGCGTGTGTCCTTACCTCTGCCCAGGTTCGATCGATGCCTCATAAATCCTTGCGCATCCTCATCGCCGACGAGCACCCGTCCCAGCGTTTGCAGCTGGAGAAGATGCTTAATGCCATGGGGTATTACCGGATCGCCCCGGTGGAAAACTTCGAAGACTTGCAGCGCCTGGTGCAGAGCGCGCTGCAGCCGTTCAATCTGTTGATTGGCAACATCGAGCTGGCTAGCCATGCCGGTGTTGATCTGGCGCGTTTCTGTCGGGTCAGTTCGCAGATTCAGCATGCCCTGCTGTATCACTCGCAGCGCCTGAAAGTGCCGGCGGTGCCGCAGACCGAGCGCAAGGCGGTGAGCATCAGCCTGCCGAAAGTGCCTGACAGCGAGGCGTTGGAGTCATTTATGGCAATCATCGACCTGCCGATGGTGGTCGGCCAGTTGCCGCTGCCGCCCGGGCTTTCCCCAGGCTCGGGCTATCCAAGACTGCGGCGCAACTTCGCCCAGACCGTGTTCAACCGCTAAGCCTGGATGCGCCTGATGGCCGCAGGGTTTGTTATTCTCTCGCCCTTTGCCGATCTGCGGACTCTGCCATGACAGCCATCGATAGCGCGCCTGCGCCGCGGTTTACCCGCGCCGACCACCGGACCCTGGGTCTGGCGGCGCTGGGCGGCGCGTTGGAAATCTACGATTTCATCATCTTCGTGTTCTTTGCCCTGACCCTCAGCCAGCTGTTTTTCCCGCCGGAAATGCCTGAGTGGCTGCGTTTGTTGCAGAGCTTCGGGATTTTTGTGACTGGTTACCTGGCGCGGCCGTTGGGCGGTATCTTGATGGCGCATTTTGCCGACCATCTGGGCCGCAAGCGGGTGTTCAGCCTGAGCATCCTGATGATGGCGCTGCCGTGCCTGCTGATCGGGGTGATGCCGACCTACGCCGACATCGGCTACGCCGCGCCGTTGATCCTATTGGCGCTGCGGATTCTCCAGGGCGCGGCAGTGGGCGGTGAAGTGCCCAGCGCCTGGACCTTCGTTGCCGAGCATGCGCCGGATGGCCGGCGCGGCTACGCATTGGGCTTTTTGCAGGCTGGATTGACCTTTGGTTATTTGCTCGGCGCGCTTACGGCTACTTTGCTGGCGCAGCTGTTTACCCCGCAGGAGATCCTTGATTACGCCTGGCGTTACCCGTTCTTGCTTGGCGGGGTGTTCGGCGTGATTGGGGTTTGGCTGCGCCGTTGGTTGAGTGAGACGCCGGTGTTTCTGGCGCTGCGTGAGCGGCGTGAGCAGCCGGTGGCGTTTCCGTTGCGCCAGGTGTTGCGCGAGCATCGGCGGGCGTTGCTGCCGGCGGCGCTGCTGACCTGTGTGCTGACTTCGGCGGTGGTGGTGTTGGTGGTGATCACGCCGACGGTGATGCAGCAGCGGTTTGGTATCAGTGCTGGGCATACCTTTGCCTTGAGCAGTGTCGGGATCGTGTTCTTGAATATTGGTTGCGTGCTGGCGGGGTTGCTGGTTGACCGCATCGGGGCGTGGCGGGCGTTGCTTGTTTATAGCCTGGCGCTGCCGGTGGGGATTGCCACGTTGTATGCGAGTCTGGTGGGGCAGTGGGGGATGATCTGGCCGGCCTATGCGCTGGCGGGGCTTTGCTGTGGGGTAGTGGGGGTGGTGCCTTCGGTGATGGTCGGGTTGTTTCCGGCGCAGATTCGGGTTTCCGGGATTTCCTTTACTTATAACGTGGCATATGCATTGTGGGCAAGTACTACGCCTTTGGCTTTGATCGCCTTGATGCCTTGGAGTCCTTGGGTTTGTGTGGGGTTCTGTTTGGTGATGGGGGTGGTTGGGGTGGTGACTGCGCTGTATTTTCAGGGGCGGGAGGCTTTGGTGTTTGTCTGTGAAGGTGCTGGGCTTTCTAAGGTGGATCTGTGTCGTGAATAGGTTGCGTAGCGGTCTGGGGGGCTTGCGGGCTTTGTGGGCTTATCCAATTGGTTTATGGGCAGTTCTGGCCCCTTTCGCCTTTACGGCGAGTCACTTTTTTGGCAAACGCCCCAAAAAAGTAACCAAAAAAGGGCTTGGCTCCACATCCGGCCCCTTCGCTGCGCTGCGGGGGTCCCTCGCTCCGGTCTTGCTCCCGGGCGGACCGCGCTGAACGGCCCATCCTGGGCCGCAGCGCTTGACGGGCATCCATGCCCGTCACCTCCCTCCGCAAGACCTGCGCTCGGCCTCCTGAGTCGCCGTGGATCAAGATCAAGAGCACGCCTCGCTGCGCTCGCGCAGAGCGGGTCAGTGTGGGTTTCGCGATGGTGTCTGGTCGTTAGATCGCCGGGGCTGCTTTGCAGCCCTTTCGCGACACAAGGCCGCTCCAGTGACCGCGACAATCTGCGCGGACGCGGTCGATGTAGGAGCGGCCTTGTGTCGCGAAAGGGTCGCGCAGCGGCCCCGGCAATCTCAAATCAAACAAAAATCAGGCAGCCGCAGCAGTCTCGCTCTGCGCCAGCGCAGCGAGGCGTGCACTTGATCTTGATCTGCTTTTGATCTTGATCTACTGCGACTTCAGGAGGCCGGAGTGAGGGAGCCCCGTAGCGCAGCGCAGGGGCCGTATGTAGGAGCAAGCTTTTTTTGGTTACTTTTTTGGGGCGTTTGCCAAAAAAAAAGACTCGCCGTAAGGGCGAAAGGGGCCGGACCTACCCATAAAGCAAACGGATAAGCCCCAGCCCCCAACCTCAAACCAACCCCAAAAAATCACATATTGGGATAGTTAGGCCCACCCGCACCCTCAGGCGTAACCCAGGTAATATTCTGCGCCGGATCCTTGATATCACACGTTTTGCAATGCACACAGTTCTGCGCATTGATCTGGAACCGCTTGGCGCCATCTTCCTGCGTAACCACCTCATACACCCCAGCCGGGCAATATCGCTGCGCCGGCTCGTCATACAACGGCAGGTTACTGGCAATCGGTACACTCGGATCAGCCAGCTTCAAGTGGCAAGGCTGCTCTTCTTCATGGTTGGTACTGGAGAGAAACACCGAACTCAGCTTGTCAAAGCTCAACTTGCCATCCGGCTTCGGATAATCGATCTTCTTCGAGTCTGCCGCCAGTTTCAGGCACGCATAATCAGGCTTGGTATCACGCAGGGTGAACGGCAGCTTGCCGGCAAACCAGTTCTGGTCGACATAGTTGAAGGCAGCACCAAACAGCGGCCCGAACTTGTGCATCGCCGGGCCAAAGTTACGGCTGGCAAACAACTCGTCATGCAGCCAGCTGGCCTTGAAGCCATCGACGTAGCTATTGAGCACATCACCGCCTTCACTCCCGGCCAGTAACGCAGCAGCCACCGCATCAGCGGCAAGCATGCCTGACTTCATCGCCGTATGGCTGCCCTTGATCTTGGCGAAGTTCAGCGTGCCCAGGTCGCAACCAATCAGTGCGCCGCCATTGAAGACCATCTTCGGCAGCGAGTTGAAGCCGCCCTTGGCGATTGCGCGGGCGCCGTAGCTGATGCGCTTGCCGCCTTCAAGGTACTGGCTGATAACCGGGTGATGCTTGAGACGCTGGAACTCATCGAACGGCGACAGGTACGGGTTGGAGTAGGACAGGTCGACGATAAGGCCAACCACCACCTGATTGTTCTCCAGGTGATAGAGGAACGAGCCACCGGTGTTCTCGTTGCTGACCACATCCAGCGGCCAGCCCGCGGTATGCACCACCAGGCCTTGCTCGTGCTTGCTCGGGTCGATCTCCCAGATCTCTTTGATGCCGATGCCGTAGTGCTGCACATCCGACTCGCTGTCGAGATTGAAGCGTTTGATCAGCTGCTTGCCGATGTGCCCGCGGCAGCCTTCGGCGAACAGGGTGTACTTGGCACGCAGTTCCATGCCTGGGGTGTACAGGCCATCTTTCGGCTTGCCTTCGCGGTCGACGCCGAGGTCGCCGGTGAGGATGCCGCGGACAACGCCGTTGTCATCGATCAGCGCTTCCTGAGCGGCAAAACCTGGATAAACCTCGACGCCGAGGTTTTCCGCCTGCTGGGCCAGCCAGCGGCACAGATTGCCCAGCGAGATGATGTAGTTGCCCTGGTTGTGCATGGTCTTGGGCACGAACAGGTCAGGCACCTTGGTCGAGCTGCCGGCATCTTTGAGGACATAGATGTCATCGCGTTTGACCGCGGTGTTGAGCGGGGCGCCGAGCGCTTTCCAGTCAGGGAACAGCTCGTCCAGCGCGCGCGGTTCGAACACCGCGCCAGAGAGGATGTGAGCGCCGACTTCGGAGCCTTTCTCGACCACGCAGACGCTGATCTCGCTACCGGCTTCGGCGGCCTTCTGCTTCAGACGGCAGGCGGCGGACAGGCCTGCCGGCCCGGCGCCGACAATGACCACGTCGAATTCCATGTATTCGCGTTCCACTGGTTCTCTCCTACTCAAGGCTCATCGCTGTTTCTTGTCGGGGGACGGGCAGTCACCGGTAGCTATCTAGGCTGTAGCTTTACCGAACACGGACTACACCGCTGGGTCATGCCGCGCATTATATCTACACCACTCCAACGGTCCAATACAAACGTTTGTTTGAATTTGCCGCAGACCAGTAAAATCACAGGGAGGCGGCTGGAGGCTGGCCGATTTGCCGTATTGACCAGGCTGGGTGTTACGGTCAAGATACGAGCGGTTTTACGCTCGCCGTAGGCTGATCGATGGGCGCAGGAGCACCCCTAAAGACCAGGTGTAGAGCAGGGTTTTCGGGCTGAAAGCCGTCATGTAGTGGAGTTTACACGCCACCACAGAAAATGACCCGCAGGTTCTACCTCGGCAGTCGCTACAGGACTTATCAGTCACAGTGAATAATCCTCTGGCCGATACGTTTTTAGAGGTGCCCTTGTACCCACGCGCAATCGCCGGGCCTTTGTCCCCAGGCGAGTTTCTTTTCACCGGAGAGTAACGAGGAATCCATGAAGGTTCTTGTAGCTGTCAAACGAGTGGTCGACTACAACGTCAAGGTTCGCGTCAAAGCGGATAACTCCGGCGTCGACCTTGCAAACGTCAAGATGTCCATGAACCCCTTCTGCGAAATCGCGGTGGAAGAAGCCGTACGCCTGAAAGAAAAGGGCATTGCGACCGAGATCATCGCCGTTGCAGTCGGCCCGACCGCTGCCCAGGAGCAACTGCGCACCGCGCTGGCCCTCGGCGCTGACCGTGCCATCCTGGTCGAGACCAGTGATGAACTGAACTCGCTGGCCGTGGCCAAGGTGCTCAAGGCGCTGGTGGACAAGGAGCAGCCGCAACTGGTGATCCTCGGCAAACAGGCGATCGACAGCGACAACAATCAGACCGGGCAGATGCTCGCGGCGCTGACTGGCTACGCCCAGGGCACCTTCGCCTCCAAGGTTGAGGTGGCCGGTGACAAGCTCAATGTCACCCGTGAAATCGATGGCGGCCTGCAGACTGTATCGCTGAACCTGCCGGCGATCGTCACTACCGACCTGCGCCTGAACGAGCCGCGCTATGCGTCGCTGCCGAACATCATGAAGGCCAAGAAGAAGCCACTGGAGACTGTTACTCCGGACGCGCTGGGCGTTTCTACCGCCTCCACTGTGAAGACCGTAAAAGTCGAAGCGCCGGCTGCACGCAGCGCGGGTATCAAGGTCAAGTCGGTGGCTGAACTGGTCGAGAAATTGAAGAACGAGGCGAAGGTAATCTAAATGACTATCCTGGTTATCGCTGAACACGAGAACGGCGCTGTTGCCCCGGCCACCCTCAACACCGTTGCTGCTGCCGCCAAGATTGGTGGTGAAGTCCACGTACTGGTCGCCGGCGCCAACGTTGGTGCTGTCGCCGAAGCCGCAGCCAAGATCGCTGGCGTGGCCAAGGTGCTGGTAGCCGACAACGCCGCCTATGCCCACCTGCTGCCGGAAAACGTCGCGCCGTTGCTGGCCGAGCTGGGCAAGGGTTACAGCCACGTGCTGGCTCCGGCCACCACCAACGGCAAGAACATCCTGCCGCGGGTTGCTGCACTGCTGGACGTCGACCAGATCTCCGAGATCATCGCGGTCGAGTCTGCCGACACCTTCAAGCGCCCGATCTATGCTGGTAACGCCATTGCCACCGTGCAATCGAGCGCGGCCGTCAAGGTCATCACCGTGCGTACCACCGGCTTCGATCCGGTTGCTGCCGAAGGTGGTTCGGCCACTGTCGAAGCCGTCAGCGCTGCCCACGATGCCGGCAAGTCGGCGTTCGTTGGCGAAGAGCTGGCCAAGTCGGACCGTCCCGAGCTGACTGCTGCCAAGATCGTCGTTTCCGGCGGCCGCGGCATGGGTAACGGTGACAACTTCAAGCACCTGTACACCCTGGCCGACAAGCTCGGCGCCGCCGTTGGTGCATCCCGCGCTGCGGTAGACGCAGGCTTTGTGCCGAACGACATGCAGGTCGGTCAGACCGGCAAGATCGTCGCGCCGCAGCTGTACATCGCCGTCGGTATTTCCGGCGCGATCCAGCACCTGGCCGGTATGAAAGACTCCAAAGTGATCGTTGCGATCAACAAGGATGAAGAGGCGCCGATCTTCCAGGTAGCTGATTACGGCCTGGTCGCGGACCTGTTCGAAGCAGTTCCGGAGCTGGAAAAGCTGGTCTGATCCGCCTGCTTCACTTATAAAGAAGCCCGGCCCTCGACATGAGGGCCGGGCTTTTTTCATAAGGAGTGGTGGATGAATTTTCGCAGAACGGGCAGGGCGCTGGTCTGCCTGGCCGCGCTGATGTCGCCTGCGGTCATGGCGGCCGGCAAGTGCGAGCGCCTGGTCGCCACCGGCAGCCCGGATGCGCCGCCTTATTCATGGCAGGACCCGCAAGACCCGCGGCACCTGATCGGGGCCAACGTCGACCTGCTGCGCCAGGTGGCGACCGAGCTTGGCCTGAAGCTTGAAGTGCTGCACGCCGGCCGCCGCGATCAAGCGCTGGAAGAGGTGCGCAGCGGGCGTATGGACCTGTTGCTCGATACGCCCATGCAGGTAACCCAACTGGATGCCCTGGATTACATCCACCCTGCGCTGCAGCTCAATGAATACCTGGTCTGGACCCGGCATGACGGCGCCGTGGTGTTCGACGGGCCGGCTGATCTGGCTCGCTACCAGGGCACTTTGTCCGAGCGGGCGCGGCTGACCCCGGCCTTCGAGGCCTTTGCCAAGGCGCAGCTCAAGCTGGTGCCGGCGCAGAACCTGACTCAGGCGTTCCAGAAGCTGGTGCTCGGTCAGGTTGATTATGTGCTGGCCGGACGCTACTCGGGCATGGCCATGGTCCAGGGCCTGGGCATGGCCAATGACCTGATCGCCCGTGGCCTGCCGGTGGACCGCCCCGGGCTGTACCTGGCGGTGTCGCACAACTCGGCCTGCAATGACGCCTGGTTGCGCGGACAACTGGCAAAAAAACTGACAGAATTGCCGATCTCCGGTGCATCCGAAACGGTGCTGCAACGTAACGTCGAACGCTGGAAGGCGCAGATGTTGGTGCCCCAGGATGCCCCCAAACAGTAGGAAGACCGTGTTGAGAATCCAACCCTTGATGCTGGCCCTGGCCATCACCAGCCTGGCTGGCTGTGCCAATGATCCGGCGCCCACTGAACAACTGCGGCTGTCCGAGCAGGCGCTGGAGCAGGCCAAGGCCGTCGGTGCCACCGATCAGGTCGAAGCGCTGAAGCTGGCAGACGAAAAACTGACTCGCGCCAAAGCCAATCTGCTCAGCCAGGACAATCGCGATGCACGCATGCGCGCCGAGCAGGCCGAACTGGATGCGCGCCTGGCCGAGGCACAGGTATTGACGCTCAAGAGCGAAGAGCAGTTGACCGTGCTGCAGTCGCGCGTCAAGCGCTTGCGTAAGCAATTGGAGGCGCAGCCATGAATCGCACTACGCCAATCGCGGCGCTGGCATTGCTGGCGCTGGTCGGTCTGCAGGGCTGTGCCAGCCAGCGCAGCGAGTCGGCCCTGGAGGACGCCAGCGCAGCGTTCCAGAAGGTCAAGGATGACTCCAACGTGCTGCGCAGTGCGCCACGCGACGTGATCCGCGCCGGCGAGTCGCTTGCCAAGGCCGAGCGCTTGTCCAGCTACATCGGCACCGGTGCCGATGTGCGCCACTACGCTTATCTGAGCCAGCGCTACAGCGAGATCGCTGCCGAGCACGCCAAGCTGTCGTTGAATCAGGAGCGCATCGCCAAGCTTGATCTGGAGCGTCAGCGCCTGCAATTGGCGCTACGTGAGGCCAAGCTGGCCAGTGTGCAGCAGCAAGGCAAGTGGGTCGAAGCGCAGATCAGCGCGCTGGCCTCCGAGCAGAGCGAACGCGGCCTGGTGATGACCCTCGGCGATGTGCTGTTCGACACAGGTCGGGCTGATCTGAAGAATTCGGCAAGTCGCACCGTGCTCAAGCTGGTGCAGTTTCTCCAGCTCAATCCGCGCCGTGTGATCCGCATCGAGGGTTACACCGACAGCACTGGTACGCCGGAAGACAACCTCAAACTGTCGCGTGATCGTGCACAGGCCGTGGCCGATATGCTGGTCGATCTGGGTATCGACGAGAAGCGTATTCAGGTCGAGGGTTACGGCGACCAGTACCCGATCGACGTCAATGCTTCGGAGCGGGGCAGGGCGCAGAACCGCCGAGTCGAGATCGTTTTCTCGGACGACAAGGGCAAACTCGCCGCGCCACGCTGACGGATGCTGCTCGCGGGGCCGTTGTATGGCCCGTGAGCTGGCGTGGATAAACCCTGAAAGGGTGCTGGTCACGTAACTGTAATGTCGACTATTCTGCAATCTGTCCCCGTACACTTTGCAACTGTTCCGGTATTCTGCCTGTCAGTGAGTCGCATAAAAACAACGACCCGTACGCGCTTCGAGAATCCGTCATGACCAACCTGCTGCTGTACCAGCGCATCGCCCAGCAACTGGCTGAGGACATCCGTCGCGGTGTCTACCAGCCCGGTGAGCGAGTACCGTCGGTGCGCAAGATGAGCGCGCAGCTCAATGTCAGCCACGCGACCGTGCTTCAGGCCTACGCCAACCTGGAAGACCAGGGGCTGATCCGCGCACGGCCGCAGTCCGGCTACTACGTGCACCAGACGCCAGCGCTGACTGCGCAGACGCCGGACATCGCCCGCGTCGAGCGGCCTGGCCTGGTCACCCGCGCGACCATCATCCAGCAGGTACTGACCGAGGCGCGTCGGGATGGCGTGTTCCCGTTCGGCGCTGCCGTGCCGCATGTCGACTATCTGCCGGTACGAGCGCTACACCAGCAATTGGCCAAGGTCACCCGTTTTCATAGCCCGCGCGCGTTCAGTTACATGTTCAGCCCGGGCTTCGAGCCACTGCGTCGACAGATAGCCATTCGCATGCGTGATGCCGGTGTGTTGGTCGACCCGAGTGAGATCATCGTGACCCATGGCTGTGTCGATGCGCTGCAGATGTCGCTGCGCGTGCTGACCCGGCCGGGCGACCTGATCGCAGCCGAGTCGCCGACCTATTACGGCCTGCTGCAACTGGCTGATCTGCTTGGGCTGAAAGTCATCGAGATCCCCAGCGACCCTGCCAACGGCATCAGCCTTGAGGCATTGCAGCTGGCGGCCAATCAGTGGTCGATCAAGGCGCTGGTACTGACTGCGCGATTGAGCAACCCGCTTGGCGGCACCATCCCGGAAGAGCGCCAGAAGCAGCTGCTGCGGCTGGCGTCGGACTTCGACATCCAGATCGTCGAGGATGATATCTACGGCGAGCTGATGTTCGAACAGGGCCGCACCAAGGCACTCAAGGCCTACGACCGGCTGGATCGGGTGATCTACTGCTCGAGCTTTTCCAAGACCTTATCGCCCGGCGTACGGGTGGGCTGGATGATTGCCGGCCGTTATCAGGCCGAGATCCAGCGCTTGCAGACTTTCACTACCCACTCGGCTTGCAGCGTGACTCAGATGGGGGTGTCGGCGTACCTGGAAAACGGCGGCTATGATCGCCACCTGCGCTTTATCCGCCAGGAATACCGCAAGAACCTCAGTGCGTATCAGTTGGCGGTGCAGCAGCACTTCCCTGAGGGCACGCAAATGACCCGGCCAACCGGCGGTTTCATCCTTTGGGTGAGTTTGCCTGGGCGGGTCAACACCCAGGAGTTGCATGTGCGTGCGCTGGAGCAGGGCATCAGTATCGCGCCAGGGTTGATCTTCAGTAATACCGAGCAGTTCAACCACTGTATTCGGCTCAATTGCGGTATCCCGTGGAACAAGGAAGCCGAGCGCGCCGTGATCACCCTTGGCCTGCTGGCCCATCAATTGTGCAAAGACTCGGCCAGTTCACTGTTCTAGTCTTGCCAGATTCAGGCGGAACCGCCAGCATAGTCCTGTCATTCAGCGGTGTTTATGGAGTTCATGAAAGCGCTTCGCTGTTTTGCCCTGTTGTTTTGCCTGGCTCCGCTGTGTTTCTCCAGCGGTGCGCTGCAGGCTGCGTCCACAGCGCCCGTCGCTGCCCCGGCCAAGGCGGTCACGGCCAGCAAGACCACCGCTGGCAAAGCGAGCACGCCCCCGGCAAAGGCTGCGGTACGCAAGAAGGCCAAGGTCAAGCCTGTGGCGAGAAACAAGCGCAAGGCAGTCAGCAAGGCTGTGGCCAAACCGGTACCCAAGACCAAGCTCGACCTCAGCTTGCCTACGCACCTGGTCGACAAGCTGGAGCCGGAGGTGAATACCTTGTCGTCGCAACGGCGCAAGCCTCTGCTGCCGTCGATGTTCCCGGAGAACCCGCCGGCGGATGACAGCCCATTTCAGCTCAACGGGCGCTTGATCAACAACGAGATGCAGCTGCAGTTGCGCAATGACAGCCGGCGTGAAGTCGAAGGTGCTGCCATCGATTTTCAATTCCGCCAGTAACTGCAACTGACTGCCGGGTCACGGCAGATTTCATCTGGCCAGCAATTTCAAACGAATGTTTGAGTCGTTACTATCAGGGACGTTCGTCCCGTTTTGTTTCAGGAGTCTAGACTTGATGAAATGCCGAGAGGGTTGCGGTGCATGCTGCATCGCCCCTTCGATCAGCTCGCCCATGCCGCGCATGCCACATGGCAAGCCGGCCGGTGAGCGCTGCCTGCACCTGACGCCGAGCAATCTCTGTGAGCTTTTCGGCAGGCCGGAGCGCCCCGCAGTGTGTGGTGGCTTCAAGGCCGATGTCGAGGTGTGTGGCAGTGACAGTGACGAGGCAATCAGGCTTCTTGGCTGGCTGGAGCAGATGACGGCGGCGTGACACGGTATCTTCGACAACAAGGATAAGCATGATGAGATCGTTCAAGCGTATTGCACTGCTGTGTGGCATGGGTGTGTTGTTGGCTCCGGCCGCCTGGGCAGAAAACTGGCAGGTGGCCAAGGACAAGGACGGCATCACCGTGTCGCTCAGCGAGGTGGCAGGGTCGCAGTACAAGGCCTACCGCGGCGTAACGGTGATCAAGGCACCGCTGGCCAAGGTCAAGGCGCTACAGGAAGACGTTGCCGGGGCCTGTGCCTGGATCCATGAGTGCGAGTCGCAGAAGCTGCTCAAGCATGAGGGTGATCAAACCTGGACTTACAGCCGTTTCAATACGCCGCCGCTGGTTACCCCGCGCGACTCGGTGATGCTGGTTACCACCACTCAGCAAGCGGACGGCAGCCTGCTGCGCACGCTGGAAGAAAAGCCCGATTATCTGCCGGCAGAAAAGGGTTTTGTGCGGGTGGCCAAGGTTGAAGGCTTCTGGAAGCTGGTGCCCAAGGGTGACAGTACTGAAGTGACCTATCAGGTGCACACCGAGCCAGGTGGCAGCGTGCCGTCCTGGCTCGCCAACAAATTCGTCGTGGATGCACCGTTCAATACCCTGCAGGCGCTGCGCGAGCGCGCCGAGAAGCCCTGATCGGCAAATGCAAAAGGCTGCCCGAGGGCAGCCTTTTTTACGCATTCAGCATCAAACCAGCGATGCTTACTTGCGATCCGTCAGGTTGACGATATCGCGCTGCGGCTCACCGGTGTACAGCTGGCGTGGACGGCCAATCTTGTACGGGCTGGAGAGCATTTCTTTCCAGTGCGAGATCCAGCCGACAGTACGTGCCAGGGCAAAGATCACGGTGAACATGCTGGTCGGAATGCCGATCGCCTTGAGGATGATCCCCGAGTAGAAGTCGACGTTCGGATACAGCGAGCGCTCGATGAAGTACGGATCGGTCAGAGCGATCTCTTCAAGGCGCATGGCCAATTGCAGTTGCGGGTCGTCCTTGATGCCCAGCTCGCGCAGGACTTCGTCGCAGGTCTGCTTCATCACGGTGGCGCGCGGGTCACGGTTCTTGTAGACGCGGTGACCGAAGCCCATCAACTTGAACGGATCGTTCTTGTCCTTGGCCTTGGCGATGAAGGTGTCGATGTTGGAAACATCGCCGATTTCATCGAGCATGGTCAGTACGGCTTCGTTGGCGCCGCCGTGAGCCGGGCCCCACAGTGCGGCGATGCCGGCTGCGATACAGGCGAACGGGTTGGCACCCGACGAGCCGGCCAGACGTACGGTGGAGGTCGAAGCGTTCTGCTCGTGGTCGGCGTGGAGGATGAAGATCCGGTCCATCGCCTTGGCCAGCACCGGGCTGATCGGTTTGATCTCGCACGGGGTGTTGAACATCATGTGCAGGAAGTTTTCCGCGTACGACAGGTCGTTGCGCGGGTACATCATCGGCTGGCCCATGGAGTACTTGTAAACCATCGCGGCCAGGGTCGGCATTTTTGCGACCAGGCGCACCGCGGAAATTTCGCGGTGTTGCGGGTTATTGATATCCAGGGAGTCGTGGTAGAACGCCGAGAGGGCGCCGACCACACCGCACATCACCGCCATCGGGTGAGCGTCGCGGCGGAAACCGTTGAAGAACGACTTCAGCTGCTCGTGAACCATGGTGTGGTTCTTGACGGTGCTGACGAACTGCGCCTTCTGCTCGGCATTCGGCAGTTCGCCGTTGAGCAGCAGGTAGCAGGTTTCGAGGTAGTCCGATTGCTCGGCGAGCTGCTCGATCGGGTAGCCGCGGTGCAGCAGGATGCCCTTGTCGCCGTCAATGTAGGTGATCTTCGACTCGCACGAGGCAGTCGCCATGAAACCTGGGTCGAAGGTGAAGTGACCAGAAGCCCCCAACCCGCGGACGTCGATTACATCGGGACCAACGGTGCCGGTTAAAATGGGCAGCTCGACGGGGGCTGCGCCCTCGATGACCAACTGCGCTTTTTTGTCAGCCATGTGGCCTCCTATTAATGCTTGAAATCATCAGACAGACCCCCCACGCAGGGCCCGCACCACTATAGAGGGATAAATTCAGATGTCAATTTGCCTAAAGGTGGGTTGAATCACCCCCTAAGGCCTGATTTTTCAAGAAATTGGCGCCCGTTTACGCCTTTTGTTCGCTAAAGGCAATGCGCTATTTGGGCTAGCCCATCACGTTGTCATAAGCAGCCTAACTGTCTATACTCGGCAGCCGACCGCCAAGGGCTTGCAAGCCCGATTGCTGGGGGTCGCCGTTCTCTGGGTGGTGGGTACCTGACCAGTACACTTACCAACAACTTTGCCCTGTTAGCTTGGGGCTCTTCAGTGTGAAAAAAGCCGTGAAAAGCCAACGACCTGTAAACCTAGACCTAAGGACCATCAAACTCCCCATTACCGGTATTACGTCATTCCTGCACCGTGTCTCCGGCATCATTCTCTTCCTGGGCTTGGCGATCATGCTTTACGCATTGAGCAAATCCCTGGGTTCGGAGGAAGGTTTCGGCGAGGTGAAGGCGTGCTTGACCAGTCCGCTGGCCAAGTTCGTGGCGTGGGGTCTCCTCTCTGCCTTGCTGTATCACCTGGTTGCCGGTGTGCGCCATTTGATCATGGACATGGGCGTCGGTGAGACACTGGAAGGCGGAAGACTGGGCTCGAAAATCATCATCGCTGTTTCCGTAGTGGTGATCGTGCTGGCAGGAGTTTGGATATGGTAACTAACGTCACGAACCTCTCGCGTTCGGGCCTCTATGACTGGATGGCGCAGCGCGTATCTGCGGTCGTTCTCGCGGCTTACTTCATCTTCCTGATCGGCTACCTCGTCGCCCACCCGGGTATCGAGTTTGCCCAGTGGCACGCTCTGTTCTCCAACAATGCGATGCGAATCTTCAGTCTGTTGGCCCTGGTGGCCCTTGGCGCTCACGCCTGGGTCGGCATGTGGACCATCGCCACTGACTACCTGACGCCAATGGCGCTGGGCAAGTCGGCGACTGCGATTCGTTTCCTGTTCCAGGCGGTATGCGGCGTTGCGATGTTCGCTTACTTCGTCTGGGGTGTGCAGATTCTCTGGGGTATCTGATTCATGGCTATGATTCCAACGATTTCATTCGACGCCATCATTGTTGGTGGTGGCGGTGCCGGCATGCGCGCTGCGCTGCAGCTGGCCCAGGGCGGTCACAAGACTGCCGTGATCACCAAGGTCTTCCCGACCCGCTCGCACACTGTATCCGCCCAAGGCGGCATCACCTGCGCAATCGCCTCGGCTGACCCGAACGACGATTGGCGCTGGCACATGTACGACACCGTCAAGGGGTCGGACTACATTGGTGACCAGGACGCTATCGAATACATGTGTCAGGAAGGCCCGGCTGCGGTGTTCGAGCTGGACCACATGGGTCTGCCGTTCTCGCGTACCGAAACTGGCCGTATCTACCAGCGTCCGTTCGGTGGCCAGTCCAAGGACTTCGGCAAGGGCGGTCAGGCGGCGCGCACCTGCGCAGCTTCCGACCGTACCGGTCACGCGCTGCTGCACACCCTGTACCAGGGCAACCTGAAAGCCGGCACCACCTTCCTCAATGAGTACTACGCAGTCGATCTGGTGAAAAACCAGGACGGCGCATTCGTTGGTGTGATCGCGATCTGCATCGAAACCGGCGAAACCCTGTACATCAAGGCCAAGGCCACTGTACTGGCGACTGGCGGTGCGGGCCGTATCTACGCGTCGACCACCAATGCCCTGATCAACACCGGTGACGGTATCGGCATGGCCCTGCGCGCAGGCGTTCCGGTACAAGACATCGAAATGTGGCAGTTCCACCCGACCGGCATCGCCGGCGCTGGTGTGCTGGTCACCGAAGGTTGCCGTGGTGAAGGCGGTTACCTGATCAACAAGCACGGCGAGCGTTTCATGGAGCGCTATGCGCCTAACGCCAAAGACCTTGCTGGTCGTGACGTTGTGGCCCGCTCGATGGTCAAGGAAATCATCGCCGGTAACGGCTGTGGTCCGAATGGCGACCACGTGATGCTCAAGCTCGACCACCTCGGCGAAGAAGTGCTGCACAGCCGTCTGCCAGGTATCTGCGAGCTGTCCAAGACCTTCGCCCACGTCGACCCAGTGGTCGCGCCGGTGCCGGTCGTACCAACCTGCCACTACATGATGGGCGGCGTTGCCACCAACATTCATGGTCAGGCCATGACCCAGGACGCCGACGGCGTCGACCAGATCATCCCGGGCTTGTTCGCCGTGGGTGAAGTGGCTTGCGTATCGGTTCACGGCGCCAACCGCCTGGGCGGCAACTCGCTGCTCGACCTGGTGGTGTTCGGTCGTGCTGCTGGTCTGCACCTGGAAAAAGCGCTGTCCGACGGCATCACCTACACCGACGCCAGCGACACCGACATCGAAGTCGCCCTGAGCCGCTTGAACAAGCTCAATCAGCGCACCGATGGCGAAGACGTGGCTACCCTGCGTCGCGAGCTGCAAAGCTGCATGCAGAACTACTTCGGCGTGTTCCGCACCGGCGAATACATGCAGAAGGGCATCGAGCAGCTGGCTCAGCTGCGCGAGCGTATTGGCAACGTCAAGATCAACGACAAGTCCCAGGCCTTCAACACCGCGCGGATCGAAGCGCTGGAGCTGCAGAACCTGCTGGAAGTTGCCGAAGCTACTGCGATTGCCGCAGAAGTGCGTAAAGAGTCGCGCGGTGCTCACGCCCGTGAAGACTTCGAAGATCGTGACGACGAAAACTGGCTGTGCCACACCCTGTTCTTCCCAGGTGAGAAGCGGGTTGCCAAGCGCGCAGTCAACTTCGCACCGAAGACCGTACCGGCGTTTGAGCCAAAAATCCGGACTTACTAAGGGGTGGCCGCTATGTTGAAAGTCGAAGTATATCGCTACAACCCGGACACCGACTCGGCGCCGAAAACTCAGATTTTCGAAGTCGACACCGGTGGCAAGGACCTGATGGTGCTGGACGTGCTGGCACTCATCAAGGAGCAGGACGAAGGTTTCTCCTATCGTCGCTCCTGCCGTGAAGGCGTCTGTGGTTCCGACGGCATGAACATCAACGGCAAGAACGGTCTGGCGTGCATCACGCCGCTGTCTGCCGTAGTAAAAGGTAACAAATTGGTCGTGCGTCCGCTGCCGGGCCTGCCAGTTATCCGTGACCTGGTCGTCGATATGAGCATCTTCTACAAGCAGTACGAGAAGGTGAAGCCATTCCTGCAGAACGATTCGCCAGCTCCGGCTATCGAACGCCTGCAATCGCCAGAAGAGCGCGAGAAGCTGGACGGTCTGTACGAGTGCATCCTGTGCGCTTGCTGCTCGACTTCCTGCCCGTCGTTCTGGTGGAACCCGGACAAGTTCCTCGGTCCAGCTGCACTGCTGCAGGCCTATCGCTTCCTGGCCGACAGCCGCGACACGAAAACTCAGGAGCGCCTGGCGTCCCTGGATGACCCGTTCAGCGTATTCCGCTGCCGCGGGATCATGAACTGCGTAAACGTTTGCCCTAAAGGTCTGAATCCGACCAAGGCAATCGGTCACGTACGTAACATGCTGCTGCAAAGCGGCACCTGATACACAGCTGTAGCAAGTGCAAGACACTGAAGCGCGGGTGGTGAGCCCGCGCGGAGGTGAAACCCGGGCAGGGGTCGATAAGGCCCACGCCCATTACCTATGAAGATTTGAGACCAGCAGGGGCTTCCGGGCTGGTACCCGGAAAATCTGCAGGATCCTCGGTGGCGTGATTGGTCGCTGTTCTCGGGCTTTCTCATGCGTATTGAGGTACTTGCCGATTCGTCCCCGAACGAGGGTGACCAAGCATGCAAGAAAGCGTGATGCAGCGCATGTGGGAAAGCGCCCACCTTTCAGGTGGTAACGCTGCATATGTGGAAGAGCTCTACGAACTCTACCTGCACGACCCTAACGCTGTGCCAGAAGAGTGGCGCACCTACTTCCAGAAGTTGCCCGCCGACGGCAGCACCGCTACCGATGTATCGCACTCGACAATCCGCGACCATTTCGTACTGCTGGCAAAGAACCAGCGCCGCGCTCAACCGGTTTCCGCCGGGAGCGTGAGCAGCGAACACGAGAAGAAGCAGGTTGAAGTTCTGCGACTGATCCAGGCCTATCGTATGCGCGGCCATCAGGCTGCCAAGCTCGACCCGTTGGGGTTGTGGCAGCGCCCTGCGCCCGTAGACCTGTCGATCAATCACTACGGCTTGACCAATGCCGATCTTGATACGACCTTCCGTGCCGGCGACCTGTTCATCGGCAAAGAGGAAGCGAGCCTACGCGAAATTCACGATGCGCTGGAGAAGACATATTGTCGCACCATCGGCGCCGAGTTCACCCATATCGTCGATTCCGAGCAGCGTAGCTGGTTCCAGCAGCGTCTCGAAAGCGTGCGTGGGCGTCCGGAGTTTTCCGCTGATGTGCAGGCGCATCTGCTTGAGCGTGTCACCGCAGGTGAAGGCCTCGAGAAGTATCTGGGCACCAAGTATCCAGGTACCAAGCGCTTCGGTCTGGAAGGCGGCGAGAGCCTGATCCCGATGCTGGACGAAATGATCCAGCGCTCGGGCTCCTACGGCACCAAGGAAGTCGTGATCGGCATGGCCCACCGTGGCCGGCTGAACGTGCTGGTCAATACCTTCGGCAAGAACCCGCGCGAGCTGTTCGACGAGTTCGAAGGCAAGAAGATGAACGAGCTGGGCTCGGGTGACGTTAAATATCACCAGGGCTTCTCGTCGAACGTGATGACCCCGGGTGGTGAAGTTCACCTGGCCATGGCGTTCAACCCGTCCCACCTGGAAATCGTCTCGCCAGTGGTGGAGGGTTCGGTGCGCGCCCGTCAGGACCGTCGCAACGACAGCGTTGGCGACAAGGTACTGCCGATCTCGATTCACGGTGATGCTGCGTTCGCTGGCCAGGGTGTGGTGCTGGAAACCTTCCAGATGTCGCAGACCCGCGGTTTCAAGACCGGCGGTACCGTGCACATCGTGATCAACAACCAGGTTGGTTTCACCATCAGCAACCCGCTCGACTCGCGTTCCACCGAGTACTGCACCGACGTCGCCAAGATGATTCAGGCGCCGATCCTGCACGTCAACGGTGATGATCCGGAAGCAGTGCTGTTCGTGACCCAGCTGGCCATCGATTACCGCATGCAGTTCAAGCGTGACGTGGTGGTTGACCTGGTCTGCTACCGTCGCCGCGGCCACAACGAAGCGGACGAGCCTAACGGCACCCAGCCACTGATGTATCAGCAGATCAGTAAGCAGCGCACCACCCGTGAGCTGTACGCCGAGTCGCTGATCCAGGCCGGTCGTGTCGATGCCGAGCGTGCTCAGGCCAAGATCGACGAGTACCGCAACGCACTGGACAACGGTCTGCATGTGGTCAAGAGCCTGGTCAAGGAGCCGAACCGCGAACTGTTCGTCGACTGGCGTCCATACCTGGGCCATGCCTGGACCGCGCGTCACGACACCCGTTTCGACCTCAAGACCTTGCAGGACCTGTCGGCCAAACTGCTGGAGATGCCGGAAGGCTTCGTCGTGCAGCGTCAGGTGTCGAAGATCTACGAAGACCGCCAGAAGATGCAGGCCGGTGGCTTGCCGATCAACTGGGGCTATGCCGAAACCATGGCGTACGCCACGTTGGCCTTCGAAGGTCACCCGATCCGCATGACCGGTCAGGATATCGGCCGCGGCACCTTCTCGCACCGCCATGCGGTGTTGCACAACCAGAAGGACGCCAGCACCTATATCCCGCTGCAGAACCTGTACCCGGGCCAGCCACGTTTCGACCTGTACGATTCGTTCCTGTCCGAGGAAGCAGTTCTGGCGTTCGAATACGGTTACTCGACCACTCAGCCAAACGCGCTGGTGATCTGGGAAGCCCAGTTCGGCGACTTCGCCAACGGTGCGCAAGTGGTGATCGACCAGTTCATCACCAGTGGCGAGCACAAGTGGGGCCGTCTGTGCGGTCTGACCATGCTGCTGCCGCACGGCTACGAAGGCCAGGGTCCTGAGCACTCCTCGGCGCGTCTGGAGCGTTACCTGCAGCTGTGCGCCGAGCACAACATCCAGGTGTGCGTACCGACCACTCCGGCACAGATCTACCACCTGCTGCGTCGCCAGGTGATCCGCCCGCTGCGCAAGCCGCTGGTGGTCCTGACGCCGAAGTCGCTGCTGCGCCACAAGCTGGCCGTGTCGACCTTGGAAGACCTGGCAGAAGGCTCGTTCCAGACCGTGATCCCGGAAATCGATACCCTCGATCCGGCCAAGGTCGAACGCTTGATCCTGTGCAGTGGCAAGGTCTACTACGACCTGCTGGAAAAACGCCGTGCCGAAGGCCGCGAAGATATCGCCATCGTGCGTATCGAGCAGCTGTATCCGTTCCCGGAAGACGACCTGGTCGAAATCCTGGCGCCGTACAGCAACCTCAAGGCCGCCGTCTGGTGCCAGGAAGAGCCAATGAACCAAGGCGCCTGGTACAGCAGCCAGCACCACATGCGCCGTATCCTGGGCCGCCACAACAAGGCACTGGTCCTGGAATACGCCGGCCGCGACGCTTCTGCCGCGCCAGCCTGTGGTTACGCATCGAAGCACGCCGAACAGCAGGAAAAACTGCTGCAAGACGCCTTCACTGTTTAATGCTTTCGCGCACCTGAAACCGAATTTAAGGAAACACTGCTAATGGCTATCGAGATCAAAGCCCCAACCTTCCCGGAATCGGTTGCCGACGGCACCGTTGCCACCTGGCACAAACAGCCGGGCGACGCCGTCAAGCGTGACGAGCTGATCGTTGACATCGAAACCGACAAAGTCGTCCTGGAAGTGCTCGCCACTGCCGACGGCGTACTCGGCCCGATCGTCAAGGGCGAGGGCGACACCGTCCTCTCCGACGAACTGCTGGGCTCGATCGTTGAAGGCGGCGCTGCTGCCGCTGCACCTGCTGTTGCCGCGCCTGCTGCTGGCGGCGCTGCCCCGGCCGCTGCTGCCGACGCTGGCGAAGACGACCCGATCGCTGCACCGGCCGCGCGCAAGCTGGCTGAAGAAGGCGGTATCGATCTGGCTACCGTCGCCGGCACTGGCAAAGGCGGTCGTATCACCAAGGAAGACGTGGTTGCTGCCGTTGCCAACAAGAAGTCCGCGCCTGCCGCGGCTCCTGCTGCCAAGCCAGCCGCTGCTGCTGCCGCTCCAGTACTGACCGCCACTGGCGACCGTACCGAGAAGCGTGTGCCGATGACCCGTCTGCGCGCCAAGATCGCCGAGCGTCTGGTCGAAGCCCAGTCGAACATGGCGATGCTGACCACCTTCAACGAAGTCGACATGACCGAAGTCATGGCTCTGCGTTCGAAGTACAAGGACCTGTTCGAGAAGTCCCACAACGGCGTACGCCTGGGCTTCATGTCGTTCTTCGTCAAGGCCGCTACCGAGGCGCTCAAGCGCTACCCGGCAGTCAACGCCTCGATCGACGGCACCGACATCGTCTACCACGGCTTTGCTGACGTCGGCGTTGCCGTCTCCAGTGACCGTGGCCTGGTGGTTCCAGTACTGCGCAACGCCGAGCAGATGAGCCTGGCTGAAATCGAGAACGGCATCGCCACCTTCGGCAAGAAGGCTCGTGACGGCAAGCTGGGCATCGAAGACATGACCGGCGGTACCTTCACCATCACCAACGGTGGTACATTCGGCTCGATGATGTCGACCCCGATCGTCAACCCGCCGCAGGCGGCTATTCTGGGCATGCACAACATCATCCAGCGTCCGATGGCGGTCAATGGTCAGGTTGCCATTCGCCCGATGATGTACCTGGCGCTGTCCTACGATCACCGTCTGATCGATGGCAAGGAAGCAGTAACCTTCCTGGTCACCATCAAGAACCTGCTGGAAGACCCGGCTCGTCTGCTGCTGGACATCTAACACGCAGCTGCAAGCGGCAACCGGCCGGCTCCCGTGCGAGCCCGTCGCTTGCCGCTTGAGGCTTGCAGCTTGTAGCTGAAAAGGAATCTTTTATGACCCAGAAATTCGACGTGGTAGTGATTGGTGCAGGCCCTGGTGGCTACGTTGCCGCGATCAAGGCCGCTCAGCTTGGCTTGAGCACCGCCTGCATCGAGAAGTACACCGACGCCGAAGGCAAACTGGCCTTGGGCGGTACCTGCCTGAACGTCGGTTGCATTCCTTCCAAGGCGCTGCTGGACAGCTCCTGGAAATACAAGGAAGCCAAAGAAAGCTTCAACGTTCACGGTATCTCCACTGGCGAAGTGAAGATGGACGTTGCTGCCATGGTTGGCCGCAAGGCTGGCATCGTGAAGAACCTGACCAGCGGTGTTGCCACCCTGTTCAAGGCCAACGGTGTTACTTCGATCCAGGGCCACGGCAAACTGCTGGCTGGCAAGAAAGTCGAAGTCACCAAGGCTGACGGCACTACCGAAATCATCGAAGCCGAAAACGTGATCCTGGCCTCCGGCTCGCGTCCGATCGACATTCCGCCGGCTCCGGTCGACCAGAACGTCATCGTCGACTCCACCGGTGCCCTGGAATTCCAGACCGTTCCGCAGCGTCTGGGCGTGATCGGCGCTGGCGTGATCGGCCTGGAACTGGGTTCGGTATGGTCGCGTCTGGGTGCTCAGGTAACTGTCCTGGAAGCTCTGGATACCTTCCTCATGGCTGCCGATACTGCAGTTGCCAAGGAAGCCCAGAAGACCCTGACCAAGCAAGGCCTGGACATCAAGCTGGGCGCTCGCGTGACCGGCTCGCAAGTCAACGGCAACGAAGTCGAAGTGACTTACACCGATGCCAACGGCGAGCAGAAGATCACCTTCGACAAGCTGATCGTTGCGGTCGGCCGTCGTCCAGTGACCACCGAACTGCTGTCTGCCGACAGCGGCGTCGACATCGACGAGCGCGGCTACATCTTCGTCGATGACTACTGCGCAACCAGCGTGCCGGGCGTGTACGCCATCGGTGACGTGGTGCGTGGCATGATGCTGGCGCACAAGGCCTCGGAAGAGGGCATCATGGTTGTCGAGCGCATCAAGGGCCACAAGGCTCAGATGAACTACGACCTGATCCCATCGGTTATCTACACCCACCCGGAAATCGCTTGGGTCGGCAAGACCGAACAAGCCTTGAAGGCTGAAGGCGTAGAGGTTAACGTGGGCACCTTCCCGTTCGCGGCCAGCGGCCGTGCGATGGCTGCCAACGACACCGGTGGTTTCGTCAAGGTCATCGCCGATGCCAAGACCGACCGCGTTCTGGGTGTGCACGTGATTGGCCCATCGGCTGCCGAACTGGTTCAGCAGGGCGCAATCGCAATGGAATTCGGCACCAGCGCCGAAGACATCGGCATGATGGTGTTCAGCCATCCGACCCTGTCCGAAGCGCTGCATGAAGCCGCTCTGGCTGTGAATGGCGGTGCCATTCACGTCGCCAACCGCAAGAAGCGTTAATTATAAGAAACCACGGCGGGTCGCCCGTCGTGAGTCCTGCGTGCATGACTCACCGCGGAACGTCCGCCGGACCGGACCTTCGGGACCACCCGAAGGTTTAACGGTCACAGGTGGTGCGGCGCCATTGTTGGCGCAGCGCCGAAGCGCAGTACCTAACGAAGACGGTATAAAGCATGAATCTTCACGAGTATCAGGGTAAGCAGCTGTTCGCTGAATACGGCCTGCCAGTTTCCAAGGGTTTCGCAGTCGACACCCCTGAAGCAGCAGCAGAAGCCTGCGACAAGATCGGCGGTTCCGAGTGGGTTGTAAAAGCCCAGGTTCACGCAGGTGGTCGCGGTAAAGCGGGCGGCGTCAAGCTGGTTCGCAGCAAAGAAGACGCCAAGGCGTTCGCTGCACAGTGGTTGGGCAAGCGTCTGGTGACTTACCAGACTGACGCCAACGGTCAGCCAGTGACCAAGATCCTGGTCGAGTCCTGCACTGACATCGCCAAAGAGCTGTATCTGGGCGCTGTAGTCGATCGTTCGAGCCGTCGTATCGTGTTCATGGCTTCCACCGAAGGTGGCGTGGACATCGAGAAAGTCGCTCACGAAACTCCTGAGAAGATCATCAAGGCTACTATCGATCCACTGGTTGGCGCTCAGCCATTCCAGGGTCGTGAACTGGCGTTCCAGCTGGGTCTGGAAGGCAAGCAAGTTGCACAGTTCGCCAAGATTTTCGTAGGCCTGGCCAAGCTGTTCAAAGAACACGACCTGGCCCTGCTGGAAGTCAACCCGCTGGTCATCAAGGCCGACGGCGACCTGCATTGCCTCGATGCCAAAATCAACATCGATGCCAACGCAATGTACCGTCAGCCTAAGCTGAAGACCTTCCACGACCCGTCCCAGGACGATCCTCGTGAAGCCCACGCTGCCAGCTTCGAGCTGAACTACGTAGCGCTGGAAGGCAACATCGGTTGCATGGTCAACGGTGCTGGCCTGGCCATGGGTACCATGGACATCGTCAACCTGCACGGCGGCAAGCCAGCCAACTTCCTCGACGTAGGTGGTGGTGCTACCAAAGAGCGCGTGACCGAAGCTTTCAAGATCATCCTGTCCGACAGCAATGTCGCGGCCGTACTGGTCAACATCTTCGGCGGCATCGTTCGCTGCGACATGATTGCCGAAGGCATCATCGGCGCTGTGAAAGAAGTCGGCGTCAAGGTACCGGTTGTCGTCCGTCTGGAAGGCAACAATGCCGAGCTCGGCGCTAAAGTACTGGCAGAAAGCGGTTTGAACATCATTGCTGCAACCAGCCTGACCGACGCTGCTCAACAAGTTGTCAAAGCTGCGGAGGGCAAGTAATGAGCGTCCTGATCAATAAAGACACCAAAGTCATCTGCCAGGGCTTCACCGGCTCGCAGGGCACTTTCCACTCCGAACAAGCCATCGCCTACGGCACCAAGATGGTTGGCGGCGTGACTCCGGGCAAGGGCGGCACCACTCACCTGGGCCTGCCAGTGTTCAACACTGTGAAAGAAGCTGTAGAAGCTACCGGCGCTGACGCTTCGGTCATCTACGTTCCAGCTCCTTTCTGCAAGGACTCGATCCTTGAAGCAGCCTTGGGCGGCATCAAGCTGATCGTCTGCATCACCGAAGGCATTCCTACCCTGGACATGCTGGATGCCAAGGTCAAGTGCGACGAACTGGGTGTTACCCTGATCGGCCCTAACTGCCCAGGCGTGATCACTCCGGGCGAGTGCAAGATCGGCATCATGCCAGGTCACATCCACTTGCCAGGCAAGGTCGGTATCGTGTCGCGTTCCGGCACCCTGACCTACGAAGCTGTCAAGCAGACCACCGACGCCGGCTTCGGCCAGTCGACCTGCGTCGGCATCGGCGGTGATCCGATCCCAGGCTCGAACTTCATCGACATCCTGAAGCTGTTCCAGGAAGACCCGCAGACCGAAGCGATCGTCATGATCGGCGAGATCGGCGGTTCGGCTGAAGAAGAAGCCGCTGCCTACATCAAAGCCAACGTGACCAAGCCGGTCGTTTCCTACATCGCTGGTGTTACCGCTCCTGCGGGCAAGCGTATGGGTCACGCTGGTGCAATCATCTCTGGCGGCAAAGGCACTGCAGACGAGAAGTTTGCAGCGCTGCAGGACGCAGGTGTCAAAACCGTGCGTTCGCTGGCCGACATCGGCAAGGCCCTGGCCGAGCTGACTGGCTGGGAAGCCAAGAAGTAATACGCTAGACCCCCCACGCGCACAGAGGCCACCTTCGGGTGGCCTTTGTCGTTTCAGCAGCCCTGCAAGTCAGCTCAGCGGGGCTGTCGTTCATAACCGCGACAGCCAATTGCATTGGCGAGACACCTCGTCAGCCAGCCGTGCAGTCGGGGTGCAACTTGGTTACACTGTCGCCCACTTTCGTGTCGGCGCCCCAAAAGGGCGCGGGTATGTCAAAAAGGTCTGTCCCACCCGGACGGTCCCATATTTCCCTCATCCAAGGGGAAATCCCTCTCTAAATCCCGATTTCAGTAGTGTGGTATTTCCTTAAATGAAAGTTCTCAAAGGCCAGGATATTCTGGCGCTTGGCTTTATGACGTTTGCGCTGTTCGTCGGCGCCGGCAACATCATCTTCCCGCCGATCGTTGGCTTGCAGTCAGGCCCGCACGTGTGGATGGCAGCCTTGGGCTTCCTCGTCACTGCAGTAGGCCTGCCGGTCATCACCGTGGTTGCCCTGGCCAAGGTCGGCGGCGGCATGGACGCGTTGAGCAGCCCGATCGGCAAGTTCTTCGGTGGCCTGCTGGCGGCGGTCTGCTACCTGTCGGTCGGCCCGCTGTTCGCCACCCCACGTACGGCGACGGTGTCGTTCGAAGTGGGCGTAGCGCCGTTGACCGGTGAAAGCCCGCTGGCGTTGTTCATCTACAGCCTGGTGTACTTCATCATCGTGCTGGCAGTGTCCATGTACCCCGGCAAGCTGCTCGATACCGTGGGCCGCTTCCTTGCACCGCTGAAGATCCTCGCCCTGGCGGCCCTGGGTATCGCTGCGTTTGCGCTGCCTGCCGGGACCATCGGCGAAGCACAGCCGGCTTACGTTGCCGCGCCGTTCTCGCAGGGTTTCATCAATGGCTACCTGACCATGGACACCCTCGGGGCGCTGGTCTTCGGTATCGTCATCGTCAACGCGATCCGCTCGCGTGGCGTAGAGTCGCCAAAGCTGATCACCCGCTATGCAATCATCGCTGGCCTGATCGCCGGGTTAGGGCTGGCACTGGTGTACATCAGCCTGTTCCGCCTCGGTGCCGGCAGCCATGACATCGCCGCTGAAGCTACCAACGGCGCGGCCGTGCTGCATGCCTACGTGCAACACACCTTTGGCTCGCTTGGTAGCGGCTTCCTGGCGGTTTTGATCGCGTTGGCCTGCCTGGTGACTGCGGTTGGCCTGACCTGCGCCTGTGCCGAGTACTTCAGCCAGATTCTGCCGCTGTCGTACCGCACGCTTGTGGTGATCCTGGCCGGTTTCTCGCTGGTGGTTTCCAACCTTGGCCTGACCAAGCTGATCATGTTCTCGATCCCGTTGCTGACGGCAATCTATCCACCATGCATCGTGCTGGTGGCGCTGAGCTTCTGCAAAGGGATCTGGAACTCGCCGGTGCGTATCATGGGTCCGGTGATGGCGGTGTCGTTGTTGTTCGGCATGGTCGACGCGATCAAAGGCACTTCGCTCGCGCACATCCTGCCGGATGCCGTAGCGCATCTGCCGCTTAGCGAACAAGGCCTGGCGTGGTTGGTACCTTCGGCGCTGACCCTCGGCGCGGCGATGCTTTGCGACTGGATGCTGGGCAAGCCGCGCGAGGTCCTGGCGTGACGCACTGACAGCTTTTGGCGAGCGCTGGCCACAAGCCGCTTGGGCGTTTGCTGCAGCTGAATGACAAAACCCCGTGTCCGTCAGGACCCGGGGTTTTTTTATGCGTGGCTTACAATGTGCAACTAGGAGCGTTCCAGGATCTGCGGGCCAGGGCCTGCTTCACCGAGTACATCACCTGGGTTGCGCAACGGGCAGTCATCCAGCGATAGACAGCCGCAACCTATGCAACTGTCCAGTTCGTTCCGCAATCTCGTCAGCCGTTCAATGCGCTCATCGAGGTTGGCCTTCCACTGGGACGACATCACCTTCCACTGCGCCGCGGTGAGTTTGCTGCCGACCGGGTACTGGCTGAACGCTGCGCGGATGGACTCCAGGGAAATCCCGGTGCGCTGTGCCACTTTGATGATGGCGATATAGCGCAACATGATTGCCGAGTAGCGGCGCTGATTACCTTCGCTGCGCGTGCTCGTGATCAACCCTTTGGACTCATAGAAGTGCAGGGTAGAGACCGCTACGCCGCTGCGCCTGGCCACCTCGCCGACGCTCAATGTCCGGTAGGGGCCGGTCGATTCGAGTTCTTTGTCCATGGTGCTTGACCTCAAGATAACTTGAGGTATTAGAGTGCCTCGCGCTGCATTTGGCAAATCTGCGTGCGCGCCGCGGGATCGGCGCGTGCTCCCGTGCGGGCTGGCTGCAATGGCAGCCGTTTGCAGCGGCAACGGGTAATAGCACTACTACGGATAAAGGCACTTCTATGAGTTTGGATAGTTCTGTGTGGCTGTTTCAGTCGCTGTACGCAGTCGGCCTGGCCATTTGGCTGACGATCGCTGTGATCGATAACCTGCGCGGGTTTCGTGAGTTGGTCCACGCGGTGGGGGTGACGATGTCGATGACGTCGCTGCAACAACCTCCCGCTATCCATTCGATCCTGTCGGAGCGTGCGCTGACCTCCGTGCGCTGGCATCGCCTGGCCGTGTCCGTGCTGCTGGTGCTGAAGTGCGTTGCTTTGCTTGCGTGCTGGATCGGGTGTTACCTGTTGCTTATCGGCGGCGGCCTGGACCAAGCCCGTCCTTGGCTCAACGTTGCCCTGAGCGCTTTCACTGGCTGCCTGTTGGCCATGCATCTGGGCGGCCTTTGGTTCGCTTACTGGATTCGCGAAGACGACCTGCAACGCGGTCACCTGGCGTTACTGATCTGGACGTTGGGCAGCTTTTTCCTGTTCAACGGCCGCTGGGCATGAACCGAACCAAGTCCGAGACCAGGAGCCTCTTCGCCATGCATACAAAAACGACCCGTGCCCTCGCCATCGCAGCGTGTGCCCTCATCCTGTGCGCTGCGCTCTACGCAGCGGGTAATTTCGAAGACACTGCAGACACAGCTGGAGTGACTGCATTGACCAAGGTCGCGCTCGCTACCGTCGAGCACGGCAACGCTTCGAGTAGCATCTCCGCAATCGCCGGGCTGGAAGCCGCTCGCCAGGTGCAGGTGCCGGCGGAGGTCGGTGGTCGGGTGACCAAGATCTCGTTCACCTCGGGGCAGGCGGTTGCCGCGGGTGAGTTACTGCTGCAACTCAATGACGCACCCGAGCAAGCCGAGCGCATACGCCTTCAGGCACAGCTGCGTAATGCGCAGACAGCGCTCGCACGCACCCGCAGCCTGGTCGCGCAAAACGCCGCGACCCAGGAGCAGCTCGACGACGCACGCGCGGCACATGACATGGCCCTCGGCGCGCTACGGCAGAATGAGGCGTTGATCGCACAAAAGGCTATTCGTGCGCCATTCTCCGGGGTGGTTGGCATCCGCCGTGTGCATGAAGGCCAGTACCTGAACGCTGGTGATGCAATCGTCAGCCTGGTCGACGCGCGTACGCTTCACGCCAACTTCTCGCTCGCCGAGCAAAGCAGCCCAGGCCTCTACGTCGGGCAGCCGGTCGAGCTACTGGTCGATGCTTATCCTGGTCGCAGTTTCCAGGCAAAGGTAAGCGCGATTGATCCGTTGATCGACCGCTCGCGTACGGTCCAGGTGCAAGCCACGCTGACCAACCCCGACAGCCTGCTCAAGGCCGGTATGTACGCGAGCATCCAGGTGGCGCTCGCCGAGACGCAGCCGGTGCTCACCATTCCGGAAACGGCGGTGACTTACACAGCCTATGGCGACACGGTATTCGTGGCGGAACGCAACGACCAGCAGATGCTGGTGGTCAAGCGTGTCGCCGTCGAGGCCGGCGAGCGGCGCGATGGTCGCGTGGAGATCGACAAGGGCCTGCGCAAAGGAGATCGGGTGGTCACCTCCGGGCAGCTCAAGCTCAGCGATGGCATGGCCGTCGAGGAGGTCACGCATGACACCTTGGCCGCACCAGATCCGCTTGCCAGCGATATCGCACAGGTGTCGCCATGAAATTTACCGATGTTTTCGTGCGCCGTCCGGTGCTCGCCTTGGTTGTCAGCACGCTGATTCTGCTGCTGGGCTTGCTCGCAGTGGGCAAGCTGCCGATCCGCCAATACCCCATGCTGGAAAGCTCGACCATCACGGTCATGACCGAGTATCCGGGAGCATCGTCGGAGCTGATGCAAGGCTTCGTTACCCAGCCGATTGCGCAAGCGGTGTCGTCCGTCGAGGGCATTGACTATCTATCGTCCTCCTCGGTGCAGGGGCGCAGCCTGGTCACCCTCAGGATGGAGCTCAACCGCGACTCGACCCAGGCGCTGACCGAGGTCATGGCCAAGGTCAATCAGGTTCGCTACAAGCTGCCGGCGCAGGCCTATGATCCGGTGATCGAACGCTCGTCCGGCGACTCCACCGCCGTCGCTTATGTTGGTTTCTCCAGCGCAACGCTCGCTACGCCAGCGATGACCGACTACCTGGCGCGGGTGGTGGAGCCGATGTTCTCCACCATCGAAGGCGTTGCCAAGGTCGAGGTGTTCGGCGGGCAACGGCTCGCGATGCGGTTGTGGCTGGACGCCGACCGCTTGGCTGCACGCGGGTTGACCGCTGCCGATGTCGCGCAGGCTGTGCGGCGCAACAACTTTCAGGCCGCACCCGGCAAGGTCAAGGGCCAGTACGTGGTGTCGAGCGTGCGGGTCAATACCGATCTTGCCAGCGTCGCCGAATTTCGCGAGCTGGTAATTCACAACGACGGCAACCGCCTGGTGAAGTTGAAGGACGTCGGCACGGTCGAGCTGGGAGCAGCAGCGTCGGAAACCAGCGGCTTGATGGATGGCACGCCCGCGGTACACCTGGGGCTGTTTCCGACCCCGGCTAGCAACCCACTGGTGATCGTCGCAGGGATCAAGGAACTGCTGCCGCAGATCCGCCAGACCCTGCCGCCCGGCGTGCAGGTCGAACTGGCCTTCGAGACTTCGCGGTTCATCGAGGCGTCGATCGATGAGGTCATGCGTACCTTGCTCGAAGCCTTGCTCGTGGTCGTAGTGGTGATCTATCTGTGCCTTGGCTCGTTGCGCACCGTGTTGATCCCGGTGGCGACCATTCCGCTGTCGATGCTGGGCGCCGCAGGTTTGATGCTGGCTTTCGGCTTCAGCATCAACTTGCTGACGCTGCTGGCCATGGTGCTGGCCATCGGGCTGGTGGTGGACGATGCCATCGTGGTGGTCGAAAACGTCCATCGGCACATCGCGGCGGGCAAGTCACCGGTCGCCGCTGCGTTGATCGGCGCGCGTGAGGTGGCCGGGCCGGTGATCGCCATGACCATTACCCTCGCGGCGGTGTATGCGCCGATTGGGCTGATGGCCGGCCTGACGGGCGCATTGTTCAAGGAGTTTGCTTTGACCCTGGCCGGCGCGGTGGTGGTGTCGGGCGTGGTTGCCCTGACCCTGTCGCCGGTCATGAGCTCGTTGCTGTTGCCAGCCAGACAGCAGGAAGGGCGCATGGCGCATGCCGCCGAGCAGTTCTTTGCTGGTTTGGCGCGACACTATGGCCAGCTGTTGAGTATTTCCCTGAGCCACCGCTGGGCCACTGCCGGGTTCGCGCTGCTGGTGTGCGTGAGCCTGCCGCTGCTGTATCAGTTGCCGCAGCGCGAGCTGGCACCCGCTGAGGATCAGGCCAACGTGCTGACTGCGATCAAGGCGCCGCAGCATGCAAATCTGGACTATGTGGAACGTTTTGCCCATAAACTCGATGCCGTCTATGCAAGCATCCCGGAGACCGTCAGCACCTGGATCATCAACGGCAGCGACGGCGTGGCCTCCAGCATCGGTGGCATCAACCTGTCGACCTGGGGCGAGCGCGAACGATCAGCCGCGCAGATCCAGGCGCAACTGCAGGGCGCCGTCAATGAAGTCGAAGGCACCAGTATCTTTGCCTTCCAGTTAGCGGCGTTGCCCGGTTCTACCGGCGGCCTGCCGGTGCAGATGGTGCTGCGCAGCCCACAGGGCCATGCGCTGCTTTACCAGACAATGGAGGAGATCAAACAGCGCGCACGAGACAGCGGCCTGTTTGCCGTGGTCGACAGTGACCTCGATTACAACAGTCCGGTGGTGCAGGTGCGCATTGATCGCGCCAAGGCCAACAGCCTTGGTATAAGCATGCAGGACATCGGTGAATCGCTGGCGGTACTGGTCGGTGAGAACTACGTCAACCGTTTCGGCCTGGAGGGCCGCTCCTATGATGTAATTCCGCAGAGCGTGGGCAATCAGCGCCTTACTCCGCAGGGGTTGGCGCGCCAGTTCGTGCGCACACAGGATCAAACGCTGGTGCCGCTGTCGACCGTCGTGCAGGTAGCGATGCAGGTAGAGCCCAACAAGTTGACGCAGTTCAACCAGCAAAATGCCGCTACCTTGCAGGCCATCCCTGCGGCGGGTGTATCACTTGGCGAGGCCGTGGCCTTTCTCGAGGGGGTGGCGAGCAGCCTGCCGGCCGGCTTCAGCCATGACTGGCAATCCGATGCCCGCCAGTACGTGCATGAAGGCAGCGCGCTGGTGTTCGCGTTCCTCGCGGCGCTGGTGATCATTTACCTGGTGCTGGCCGCACAGTACGAAAGCCTGATCGACCCGTTGATCATCCTGATCACCGTGCCGCTATCGCTTTGCGGCGCATTGCTGCCGTTGGCGCTGGGCTTTGCCACCTTGAACATCTATACCCAAATCGGCCTGGTGACCCTGATTGGTCTGATCAGCAAGCACGGCATCCTCATGGTCGAGTTCGCCAATGAGCTGCAGGCGCATGAAGGGCTGAACCGGCACACGGCCATTCTGCGTGCGGCACAGATTCGCCTGCGGCCGGTGCTGATGACCACTGCGGCAATGGTGGTGGGGCTGGTGCCTTTGTTGTTCGCCAGTGGTGCGGGTGCCAACAGCCGCTTCGGGTTGGGTGTGGTGATCGTGTCGGGGATGCTGGTCGGTACGCTCTTCACCTTGTTCGTGTTGCCCACGGTGTACACGCTGCTGGCCCGCAACCACTCGGCCAGCGCCACGACCCTTCGCGCACGACAACTTGCCGAAGTCGATACTTGTGAGGGCGCAGCGGAGCAGGGGAGCGCATCATGAAAAAACTCTACCCATGGGTCTTGATGGCCAGTGTCAGCGCGGTGCTCGGCTGCGCGGTAGGACCGCAATACGTTCAACCTGTCACGCCGCCGATTGCAGTGCAGAGCAAGCAGGCGAGCCAGTTCAATGCGGCGCTGAGTCAGGCGCCGTGGTGGACGTTCTTCGATGAACAGCGGCTCACTCAGCTTATCTCCACGGCACTGACGCACAACCATGACATTCGCCAGGCCCAGGCCAACCTGCAGGCTTCTCGCGCGGTGTCCGATGAACGCCGCCTGGATCGACTGCCCACCGTCACCGCGCAAGCTGGCTATCTGCGCAGCATCGCGCAACAAGCCGACGCTGACGGTAAGGTTGAACGCAGGCTGAGCGAAAGCTGGCGGACAGGTTTCGATGCTCAGTGGGAGATCGATTTGTTCGGGCGCCTGAACCGCCTGAGCCAGTCGGCACAAGCTCGTTCGCAGGCAATGCAGGCAGAATTGGACTTGATCCAACTGACCATTGCCGCCGAAGTTGCGCGTGCCTATTACGAGGGCCAAGGCGCGCAGCGCAGACTGCAACTGGCTCGAGCGCAGGCACAGAGCTGGCAAGAAACGCTGCAGTTGGTCCAGGCCCGCGTAATGTCGGGCAGCGGCTCCCCGGAGGATCTGGAGAACGCCCGCGCCAACCTGTTGCGCAGCGAGGCCGCCATTCCGCCGCTGGCAGTAATGCTTGAGCAAATGCGCTTACGGCTCGATGTGCTGACGGGTTATCGGCCAGGCCACCATTCAGTCAACTTCGACGCGCCATCATCGCCACCTCTGGTCAGGCAATTACCGCTGGGCGACGTCGATCGCCTGATCCGCGCCAGGCCCGACGTGGTGCGTGCCGAGCGCTTGCTGGCAGCGAGCACTGAAGGCGTCGGCGCTGCGACTGCCGAACTGTACCCGCGTGTGGACCTGGGTGGCTTCATCGGGTTCATCGCCTTGGGCGGCAACACCATCGGCAGCGCATCACGCGCATTCGAGGTTGCGCCTGGCGTCAGCTGGCCTGCACTGCGCCTGGGCAGCGCGCGTGCGCGCTTGCGCGGGGCGCAGGCGCTATCGGAGGGCGCCCTGGCAGGCTACGAGCAGTCCTTGCTGCAGGCTCAGGAGGAGGTTGAGCACGCTGTTACCCAGCTCACCCAGCAACAAACGCGTGTGGCCAGGATGCTGCAATCGGCCACTCATGGCCAGGCAGCACTCGACATCGCGATGGCGCGCTATCGCGCGGGCTCGGGCAGCTACGTGGCAGTGCTGGAAAATCAACGCGCCCTGTTCGAGATCCAGCAGGAGCTTGCCCAGGCGGAGACAGCCTCGTATGTCCACGTCATCGCCCTTTACAAGGCATTGGGTTGGGGTGCAGCAGGCCCTGGTCATGCGCCGCAGGCGCTCACTGCAGGTGCAGGCGTGTGAGCCGAAGCGTGGCAACCTGGGTGGTTGGCGAGGGGGCGCAGCTTTTGTAGTTCAACGCGTGTCTTTTGCCACATTCGGGCGTCGAAACCGATATCCTTTTGTGCACCTGAACGGTCGAGAACCTGCATGAGCTTTATCCAAAGCAACCTGAGCAACCTGTTGGCAGTCTGCTGGTTTGCCCTGTGCTGGGGTGGTTACACCCGCTACGCAATCTGGAAGGGCCGCGATACGGCCTGCCTGGCCAGCGTTCTGCACCTCTATCGGGAAGACTGGATGCGGCGCATGCTGCTGCGCGACAACCGCATTGCCGATGCCAGTGTGATCGGCAACCTTGAGCGCAATGCATCGTTCTTCGCTTCCAGCACGTTGATCATCCTTGCCGGTATCCTCACGGTGCTGGGGGCGTCGGACCGCGCCGTATCGCTGCTGGCCGACCTGCCGTATGTGCAGGTGGCTTCGCAGGGCATGTCGGAAGTGAAGCTGTTGGGCCTGGCGGCGGTGTTCGTCTACGCCTTCTTCACCTTCAGCTGGTGCATGCGCCAGTACAACTTTGCAGCGGTGCTGGTGGGCTCGGCGCCGATGATCGGCGAGCGCCTGGTCAACGAGCTTGAGCGCAAGGCATTTGCCGCGCGGGCAGCACGGGTGCTGTCACTTGCGGCCAACCAGTTCAACTTGGGCTTGCGCGCCTACTACTTCGGCATGGCCATGTTGACCTGGTTCATCAACCCGTGGCTGTTCATGGTCGTCAGCTTCGGCGTAGTGCTGATTCTTTATCGCCGCGAGTTCCACTCCGATGTATTGGAAGTGATGGTGTTCACGCCGACTGAAAGTGTCCCTGGTGACGCGCCGAAAGAGCCGACCGCGGTGTTGACTGAAACGATTAATCGTTAAACTTCAGGCATAAAAAAACCCGACAATGTCGGGTTTTTTAGTGTGCTGCGATTACGGCTTGACTGGTGCAGTCGGGGCCGGCTCGCCTTTGTCAGCAGCTTCTTCAGCTGCTTTTTGCTGCGCTTCAGCCTGGTCTTTGGCAGCTTCGGCGTTTTCCTTGGCAGCTTCATTCATCTTATCCTGAGCTTCGCCCGCTTTTTCCTGGGCTTGCTCAGCGTGTTCCTGTGCATCTTGAGCCTTGTTTTCGCTTGCCTTGTCGCAAGCAGCCAGGCCCATGGCAGCAGCCAGCATCAGAGCAAAAGCAAAAGGTTTACGCATGGGGTGTCTCTCCTTGGGTGGAATAACTTACTTGAACCTTCGAGTTCAAGTGCGCGAAATTAGTTCCACAGAGATTACAGATATATAAGTGCGCGTCCACTCTGGAATTTTCAACGCGCTTGTGCTGTCACGCCAACGAGGGCTTACCGGTGATCGATTCGTCTCTGACGGCCATGGCTGAACGCTTTCTGTCGGCACTCCGGCATTGCCAGTTATTGAACATGCGCGTGCATCAAGCTGATGCTGGCGGCATGACCCTGGTGCTGCCTTGGTCGCCGCTGCTGGTTGGCAATCCACAGACCGGTGCAGTCCATGGCGGCGCGCTGACCACGTTGATGGACACCACCTGCGGCATGGCCACTTTGTGTTCGTTGGTGCAGTTCGAAGTGTGCCCGACCCTGGATTTGCGCATCGACTATATGCACCCCGCCGAGGCCGGCAAGGATATCTACGGCCACGCGCATTGTTATCGTGTCACCCGCGATGTGATTTTCACCCGTGGCATGGCCTATCAGGATGACCCCGAGCAGCCTATCTGCCAGGTGGTGGGGACTTTCATGCGCCTGGGTCAGCAGGCCAGGGGTGGTATCCGCTTTGCTGGCAAGCTTGATGGAGGGCAGGGCTGATGATTCCGGCAGACGTTCGCCAGCGCCTCAATCAGGCCCACGCTGTGGGTGATTACGCACCACTGCTGTCATTGATTCCTTATGCAGGGCTCATCGGTATCGAGTGCGAGCGCCAGGGCGAGCAGCTGTTGTTCCGCTTGCCAGCCAGTGCCGACAATGTCGGCAATCCGCTGTTGCCGGCCATTCATGGTGGTGTCATCGCAGGTTTCATGGAGCTCTCGGCAGCGCTCTACCTGCTGGTCTATAGCGAAAGCGCGAGCATTCCGAAAATCATCGATTTCTCCATCGACTACCTGCGTGCCGGCTATCTGCGCGACACCTACGCCAGCTGCCAGCTCTGGCGCCAGGGGCGGCGGGTGACCAATGTCGCGATCAGTGCCTGGCAGGACGATCGCAACCTCCCGATCGCCATGGCCCGTGCTCATTTCAAGATCGAACCGGAAAAGCCCTTGAAATAGTCCGCCATGCCCCCATCTGTTGGACATCCCGCCGTAAACGCCGGCCACCGCGGCCTGCCAGGCGACCATTGCCATCAGATCGGAGTTTTGAAGACCATGAGTGTGGAGACACAAAAAGAAACCCTGGGCTTCCAGACCGAGGTAAAGCAACTGCTGCACCTCATGATCCACTCGCTGTACTCGAACAAGGAAATTTTCCTTCGCGAGCTGATTTCCAACGCCTCCGACGCCGCTGACAAGCTGCGTTTCGAAGCCCTGGCCAAGCCAGAGCTGCTCGAGGGCGACGCCGACCTGAAAATCCGCGTCAGCTTCGATGCCGAGGCCGGCACCGTGACCCTGGAAGACAACGGCATCGGCATGAGCCGTGAAGATGTCATTGCGCACCTGGGCACCATTGCCAAGTCCGGCACTGCCGATTTTATGAAAAACCTCAGCGGCGACCAGAAAAAGGATTCGCACCTGATCGGTCAGTTCGGCGTGGGCTTCTATTCGGCGTTCATCGTCGCCGACCAGGTCGACGTCTACAGCCGTCGTGCCGGTCAGCCAGCTGCTGAAGGCGTGCACTGGTCGTCGAAAGGCGAGGGCGAATTCGAAGTTGCCACCATCGACAAGCCACAACGCGGCACGCGCATCGTTCTGCACCTGAAGAAGGAAGAACAGGAGTTTGCTGACGGCTGGCGCCTGCGCAACGTCGTGAAGAAGTACTCCGACCACATTGCCTTGCCAATCCAGCTGCCTAAAGAGCAGGCCGAAGCCGCTGAAGGCGAAGCCGCACCGGCGCAGGAATGGGAAACCGTCAACCGCGCCAGCGCCCTGTGGACCCGTCCGCGTACCGAGGTCAAGGACGAGGAATACCAGGAGTTCTACAAGCACATCGGCCATGACTTCGAAAACCCGCTGGCCTGGAGCCACAACAAGGTCGAAGGCAAACTCGAATACAACTCGCTGCTGTACGTCCCGGCCCGCGCGCCGTTCGACCTGTACCAGCGCGAAGCGCCGCGTGGCCTGAAGCTGTACGTGCAGCGTGTGTTCATCATGGACCAGGCCGAGTCGTTCCTGCCGTTGTACCTGCGTTTCATCAAGGGCGTGGTTGACTCCAATGACCTGTCGCTGAACGTTTCGCGCGAGATCCTGCAGAAAGACCCGATCATCGACTCGATGAAAACCGCGCTGACCAAGCGTGTGCTGGACATGCTCGAGAAGCTGGCGAAGAACGAACCCGAGCAATACAAGGGCTTCTGGAAGAACTTCGGCCAGGTCCTCAAGGAAGGCCCGGCAGAAGATTTCGCCAACAAAGAGAAGATCGCCGGCCTGCTGCGCTTTGCTTCAACCCACGACGACAGCGGCGAGCAAAGTGTGTCGCTGGCTGACTACCTGGCCCGTGCCAAAGAAGGCCAGGACAAGATCTACTACCTCACCGGCGAAACCTACGCGCAGGTCAAGAACAGCCCGCACCTTGAGGTCTTCCGCAAGAAAGGCATCGAAGTGCTGCTGCTGACCGATCGTATCGACGAGTGGCTGATGAGCTACCTGAGCGACTTCGACGGCAAGAGCTTTGTCGATGTTGCCCGCGGTGACCTTGACCTGGGCAAGCTGGATTCGGAAGAAGACAAGAAAGCCCAGGAAGAAGTCGCCAAGGAAAAAGAAGGTCTGGTCGAGCGTCTGAAAGCTGCGCTGGGTGACAGTGTTGCTGAAGTGCGTGTTTCCCATCGCCTGACCGACTCGCCAGCCATCCTGGCCATCGGTGAGCAGGACCTGGGCCTGCAGATGCGTCAGATTCTCGAGGCCAGCGGGCAGAAAGTGCCGGATTCGAAGCCTATCTTCGAATTCAACCCGGCTCACCCGCTGATCGAGAAACTCGATCACGAGCAGAGCGAGGATCGTTTCGGCGAGCTTTCGCACATCCTCTTCGATCAGGCTGCCTTGGCCGCTGGCGACAGCCTCAAGGACCCTGCGGCGTATGTGCGTCGCCTGAACAAGCTGCTGGTCGAGCTGTCTGCTTGAGATAAGCGCTGAATAAGCCCGCTTCGGCGGGCTTTTTTATTACGGTCTTTTGTACCAGGACAAGGAGAAGCTTGATGAGCAAAGCAATCGTCGAATCGTTGGTCTATCACCACGCCGGCAAGGCTTACGAGAGCCGCTTGGTATACGCCCCAGGCGCAGAAGCAAAACCTGCTCTGCTGATGGCGCCGAACTGGATGGGCATCGGCGAAGGTGCCGAGCGCATTGCCAGGGAAGTCGCCGAGAAGGGCTATGTGGTGCTGATCGCCGACCTCTATGGGCAGTCGGTGCGGCCGACCAATGCAGATGAAGCGGGCGCCGCCATGATGCCGCTGAAAAACGATCGTGGTGAGCTGCGCAAGCGCATGCATGCCGCCCTGGCCCAGTTGCTGGGGCAGTCCAGGGCGCTGCTGGCGCCGGGCAAGGTGGCGGCGTTCGGCTTCTGTTTTGGTGGTTGCTGTGCACTGGAGCTGGCCCGCAGTGGCGCTGATCTGAAAGCCACTGTCTCCTTCCACGGCACCCTCGACACACCTGATAGCGCCGATGCCGGCAACATCAAAGGTTCGGTACTGGTGCTGCACGGCGCCAGCGATCCACTGGTACCCCGCGAGCAGCTACCTGCCTTCGAGCAGGAAATGAACGCGGCCAAGGTCGATTGGCAACTGGTCAGCTACGGCGGTGCGGTGCATTCGTTCACCGACCCGGCGGCAAACGTACCGGGCAAGATGCAGTTTGACTGGCGCACCTCGCAGCGCGCGTTCAAGGCCATGCACAATCTGCTCGAAGAAGTGTTCAAACCGGATCCTGCTTCGCTAGCGGGGTAACTCGATCCGCTGGGTTTCTCCGGCTACCACTGGCCATTTCCCGGCTGCCCAGTTGGCCCGTGCCTGTTCGATCAGTGCCGGGTCGCTGGCAACAAAGTTCCAGTTCATCCGCCGCGGCCCATCCAGCGGCGCGCCGCCGATCAGTGCCAGTTGGCATTCACCTTGCGCGTACAGCGTCAGTTCCTCGCCTTCTGGCAGCACCAGCAAGCTGTGCGGCTCGACCGGCTCATCATCGAGCAACACCTCGCCCTCCAGCAGATACAGCGCACGCTGGGTATGTTCAGTGGGGATCAGCAGGCTGGTTGCCGGTTGCATGCCGATGTGCGCGTACAGGGTAGGGGAGAGCACCGGTACCGGCGATTCAAGGCAAAAGCCTTGACCGGCAATCAGACAGATACGCACCCCCAGGGTGTCGCTGACCGGCAAGCTCGCTGCGCAGTGATGGCTGTAACTGGGCAGTGCCTGCTCGTGTTCACGCGGCGCCGCCAGCCACACCTGCAGCCCATGCAGGCGTGAACCGCTTGCGACCAGCTCGGCCGGCGTGCGCTCGACATGGGCCACGCTACGACCGGCGCTCATCCAGCTGACCTCGCCAGGCCGCACACGTTGATCAGAGCCAATGCTGTCCTTGTGCAGCAGTTCGCCTTCGAACAGATAGGTCAGGGTCGCCAGGCCGATGTGTGGGTGTTGGTGGATATCCATGCCACTGCCCGCAGCGTAGTCGGTTGCCAGCATGTGGTCGAAGAACACGAACGGGCCGACGCTGCGGCACTGCGCCGAGGGTAGCGGCCGCAGAATGGGCTGGCCTGCGATGGTTTCGGCGCGTGGGCGGATGATCAACGGGCGGCTCATGCATGGCTCCAGGCACAGGGCTGAGGCTGCAAGCATAGCGGTTTGCCAGCCATTGCTGAACCGTGGCCACCAGGCGCGGGTCTACTCTGTTCGAATCAGCTCAAGGAAACTGCCATGATCGCCAGAGCACTGGCTGCGGTGCTGGTCTCGGGCCTGCTGTGCCACGCGGCGCAGGCGCGCGACTACCGCTACAGCGATGCCCATCTGCATTACGTCGACTTTTTCCAGGAATCCGAGGGCATGCCGGCCCTGCTTGCGGCGATGGACAATGCCGGTATCGATCAGTCGATGATTTCCGGTGTGTCAGTGGCGAAGAAGTGGCACGAGGACGAACCCAAGCGCCCGCGCTACTACGCCGGTGATGATGCCGATGCCTACTGGTACAGCGCCACTGACGTCTATGTGGCGGCCGCATTGGAAAAGCTGCCGGCTGAACAGCGCAAGCGCTTCCATCCATTCCTGACCGGCTTCAATCCGGTCGACAAGAATGCAGCCAGCCACATCGAGCGTATGCTCGAGCTGTACCCGGGAATGTGGCAGGGCATCGGCGAGGTGTTCACCCGCCATGACGACCTTACTGCGCTGACCAGCGGCGATACGCCGAGGGCCAACAACGAGGCCATGACACGGATTTATCACCTGGCCGCAGAACGTGACCTGCCCGTGCTGATCCACTCCAACATCACCTCCAAGCGCGAGCGCAACCCACTGTACCTGGCCGAGCTGGAAGAGCCCCTGCGCAATCATCCGCACACACGATTCATCTGGGCGCATGCCGGTACCAGCATGGAGATTCATCGCCATCAGACGCAGATGGACTTTCTCTTGCCGGTAGTAACGCGATTGTTGAAGGACTATCCGAACCTGTACATCGACTTGTCCTGGAGTGTGCTCGAGCCGTATCTGCTCGACGAGGCAGGCAAGCCGCGCAAAGCCTGGGTCGAGTTGGTCGAGCAGTACCCTGACCGGTTCATGTTGGGTTCGGATGTGGTTGGTCGGTTTGACAGCCTGGGCAAGGAGCTGCATGGCTTCGATCCATTCCTGGATGCCTTGAGCGAAGAGGTGGCGCACAAGGTGGCACGGGACAACTTCCTGGCGGTGCTGCCCAAGGGGCACTAAGCCGCGCCAGGCAACGCAAACGCCGAAAACAAAAACGCCCCGAACCAGTCGGGGCGTTTTCAGTGCAGCAGTCAGGCCTTATTTGCCTTCCCAGCGCTTGAGCACCAGGGTGGCGTTGGTGCCGCCGAAGCCGAAGCTGTTGCTCATGACGGTGTCGATCTTCGCGTTTTCGATGGTTTCACGCTGGATCGGCAGGTCAGCAACTTCCGGGTCCAGCTCATCGATGTTGGCGGAGCCGGCGATGAAGTTGTTTTCCATCATCAGCAGGCAGTAGATCGCCTCATGCACGCCAGCGGCGCCCAGCGAGTGGCCGGACAGGCTCTTGGTCGAGCTGATCTTCGGTGCCTTGTCCTTGAACACTTCACGCACACCTTTCATCTCGGCAACGTCGCCGACCGGAGTCGAGGTGCCGTGAGTGTTGAGGTAGTCGATTGGTGTATCAACGGTCGACAGCGCCTGCTGCATGCAGCGGATCGCGCCTTCGCCGCTTGGAGCGACCATGTCGTAACCGTCGGAAGTTGCACCGTAGCCGACGATTTCAGCGTAGATCTTGGCACCGCGGGCGAGGGCGTGTTCCAGCTCTTCGACCACGACCATGCCGCCGCCGCCAGCGATGACGAAACCGTCACGGTCAGCGTCGTAGGCGCGCGAAGCCAGCTCAGGCGTTTCGTTGCGCTTGGTCGACAGCGCACCCATGGCATCGAACAGGAACGACTGGCTCCAGTGCTCTTCTTCACCGCCACCGGCAAAGACGATGTCCTGCTTGCCCCACTGGATCTGCTCCAGAGCGGTACCGATGCAGTGTGCACTGGTGGCGCAGGCCGACGAGATCGAGTAGTTGATACCCTTGATCTTGAACGGCGTGGCCAGGCACGCGGAAACGGTGCTGCCCATGGTGCGGGTAACCCGGTACGGACCGACGCGCTTGACGCCTTTCTCGCGCAGCGTGTCCAGCGCTTCCATCTGGTTCAGGGTCGATGCGCCGCCGGAGCCTGCTACCAGGCCGGTGCGTGGGTTGGAAACCTGCTCTTCGCTCAACCCCGAATCCTTGATCGCGTCCTGCATCGCCAGGTAGGCGTAGGCAGCGGCGTGACCGACGAAGCGGAACACCTTGCGGTCGATCAGTTCTTCGAGGTTCAGGTCGATGGAACCGGAAACCTGGCTGCGCAGCCCCATTTCCTTGTATTCCGGGTTGAAACGAATGCCCGGACGGCTCTTGCGCAGGTTTTCGGTGACGGTCTCTTTGTCATTGCCCAGGCACGATACGATGCCCAGACCAGTGATAACGACGCGGCGCATGCGAATAACCCTTAGAAATTGTCAGTGGAGGTGAACACGCCGACCCGGAGGGCTTCGGCTGTGTAGATCTCGCGGCCGTCGACACTGACCGAGCCATCGGCGATGGCCATGTTCAGCTTGCCTTTCAGGACGCGCTTGATATGAATGTTGTAGGTGACTTTCTTCGCAGTAGGCAACACCTGGCCGAAGAATTTCACTTCGCCAGAGCCCAGTGCGCGACCGCGACCCGGCAAGCCCTGCCAGCCGAGGAAGAAGCCGACCAGCTGCCACATGGCATCGAGGCCCAGGCAGCCCGGCATGACCGGATCACCTTCGAAGTGGCAGGCAAAGAACCACAGGTCTGGAGTGATATCCAGCTCAGCGACCAATTCACCTTTGCCGAACTTGCCGCCTTCCTCGCTGATATGCGTGATGCGATCAACCATCAACATGTTGGGGGCGGGCAGTTGCGCGTTACCTGGGCCGAACAGCTCACCGCGACTGCAGCGCAGCAGGTCTTCCCGAGTAAAGGCGTTTTGTTTGGTCATGCGAGCTCCTCAATAATCCCCATGCGGCAGGGGATGAATCTTCCCGGCCATCCCTGAGCACCAAAGGGCTCAAGGCGGCAGCCTACAGATAGACTATTGCGTTGTGGTGAAAGTCACAGTGATCCTGGTAAATGAGTACAGGTGTTCACTGAAACCGGTATTTTCAGGCCCAGCGGCGCGCCTGTCCAGCATTAAGACTGCCGCACTTTAACATTTATCGCCAGTCACGGCTGTCTGGCCGGGTGGCTCGCGGCCGCAAGCGTCAGCGGTATTTCCAGGGTGAACGTCGAGCCCCGCCCCGCGCGGCTCTGTGCGTGCAGGCGGCCGCCCATGCGCTCTGCCAGGGTTCGCGCGATGGCCAACCCCAACCCGGTGCCGCCGTAGCGGCGCGAGATCGAACTGTCGGCCTGCTGGAAGGCAACGAACATGCTTTCCAGATGCTGGTCGTCGATGCCGATGCCGGTGTCGCGAACCGCGCAGGTGAACCATAGCCCACCCGTATCGGCCAATTGCCAGCGCGGCTCGATTTCGACCCTGCCTTGCTCGGTAAACTTCAATGCATTGCCAATCAGGTTGAGCAGGATTTGGCGAATCCGCGTCGGGTCGCCATAGACGCGCATGTGCTCGGCGCCAGCGGGCAAATGCAGGTGCAAGCCCAGGCCACGCTGCTGGGCGCTGTGCTGGAAGGCTTGCACACTGCTGGTGATCAGTTCGCCAAGGCTGAATTCGATGTGTTCCAGCTCAAGCTGGGTGCGCTCGATACGCGAGAAATCGAGGATGTCGTTGATGACTTTGAGCAGATGCCCGGTCGATTCACTGGCGACAGAGGTGTACTCGGCCTGCTCGACGGTCATCTGGGTGGTTTCCAGTAACTGCAGCATGCCGAGCACGCCGTTCATCGGTGTGCGCAGCTCGTGGCTCATCATCGCTAGGAAGTCCGACTTGGCGCGGTTGGCCTGTTCGGCTTCCTCGCGCGCCTGGGTCAGTTGCGCGATTGCCTGACGCTGCTCCTGGCTGGCCTGCTCAAGGGCGCTGGCGAGGTTGTTGATGTGCCGCGCCAGGTTACCCAGTTCGTTGTCATCGACCACCGGCACCGGGGTATTGAAGGTGCCTTGCTGAATCGCCTTGACGGCAAGCCCCATGTCGCTGATCGGCTCGGCCAGGCTGCGTGCCAGGCGCCGCGCCACCAGGAACGTGAAGAGCAGGGCAAACAGGGCGAGGATGCCGGCCTTGATCACAATCTCCTGCTGGCGCTGGTTGAAGGCATCGTCCGACATGCCGACGATGACCCGGCCCAGGTAATCATCGGTGATGCCCGGCAAGGTGGTCTTGGTGGGTGGCAGGAAGTCACTGTCCAGGCGGATCTGCTGCAGACGGATCGGCGCCTGGAACACCTCGACCCGCTGTGCGCGGTTGGCGCTCTCATCGGCCTGCTCGACATACACCAGAATATTGTTGCGGCCATCCTGAACCTCGAGGAAGCGCACATGGGGGATGCTCAAAGTGGCGCGCATCAGGCTGTCGAGCACTTCATTGTTGCCTGAGATAACCCCGTATTCGGAAGCCGGGGCCAGCTGATTGGCGATCAGTTGTCCGGTGTGATTGAGCTCCTGACGCAAATCCTGAATGCGCACGAAGGTGAAGAAGCTGATCAGCAGCAGCGTCAGCAGCAGGGCCGGCCCCAGGCTGATGATCTGGGTGCGGGTATGGATATCCCAGCTCAGGCGTTTACTCATGGGGTGGACTCTCCTACGGCCAGGGCCAGTGCGGCGGCCTGCGGGTCGATCGGTTCGAGGCCCAGCGCGCGCGCCACCTGTTGGTTGCCGCTGACGCCGAAATGGACAGGATACAAGCTGCGTGGCCAGCGAGCTGGCGGCTGATCGAGCAATTGGTCGAGCACTGCCAGCCAGTCGTCCTGGTCGCTATAGGTGCTGGCCAAGGCGCCGGCACGGACAAAACCGGCGTTGGGGCCGATCAGCGCCATTTGCCGGCCGTAGCTACTGAGCAAGACGTTTTTCGCGGTCTTGGCGTTATACAGATCAGGGTCATCCAGGCCGAGCAGTACGTCGCTGTCAGCCAGCACTTGCTGTAGCGGGCGGCTGTCGCGCAGGTCTGGCCAGGGCTGGGCAACGATCTCAAGCCCCAGCGGCCGTGCGGCCTGGCGCAACTCATTGAGCAAAAAGTGGCTGTGCTGGCCATAGAGCACGCCGATTCGTCGTGCCTGCGGCATCAGCAAGCGGGTCAGGCGCAACTGCCGGGCCAACGGCGGATCGTTCCAGAGCAGGCTCAGGTAGCCCGGGCGATCTGCCCCCAGCAGATGTTCGGCCTCGACGCGGCTGACCCGCATGAGCAATGCGCGCGGCCCGGCGGATTCGCTCATGCGCCATTGCAGCGCGGCGCGGTCGAGCAGGATCAGGCGCAGGTCACGCGGCAGTTGGCTGGGGGGCGGCAAGCTTGAGACGGGTTGGAAGTGCACCTGATCATTGCCACGGCGAACTTGCAGTGCCTGGGCGAAGCTGCGCATTCCAGCCTGGTCGCTGGCGCCGACCACCAGCACCTCATTGGCCGACAGTGTCGCCAGTGGCCACAGGCAGATCAGCAGCAGACCGAGCAAGCGCGCCATCAGAACTCCAGCTCCGCGCTGACGCTCAGGCGCTGACGACTGTCGTAGCGGTTCTGCGCGAGGGTGATCGGTTCATCGTCCAGACGCTGCTGCCACAGTGCGGCCAGCTCAAGGTTGCTGCGCCGAATGCGCCAGCGCTTGGCCAGGCGCAGGTCAACCCGCTCATAGCGATACTGGTTAAGCGCGTCATCGCCGTAATAGAACAGCGCACTCGACCAGCCATCGCCCCAGTCGCGCAACCAGCCGGCAGAGCCGCTATTGCGCGCACTGGCTTCGCTGTCGTTGCGGTTGCTGGCCCAGGCGTCGACATAAGCGTAGGTCAGGCGCAGCCGGTCACGCTGGCCAAGGTGCCAATCGAGTTGCAGCTCACTGCCGCTGAAACGGGCCTTGTTGCTGTTGCTGGCGATGTACTGGTTATTGCGCAGCGGCTCGCTGATCATGCCGCTGATTTCGTCGTAGAAGACCTTCAGGTCAAGGTTCAGACCGATTTCGCTGAAGCTGCCGTTGTAGCCCAGTTCACGCGAGCGCATCCGCTCCTGATCGAGATCGCCTGGGCCGCGGGTCTTGACGAAATACTCGCCCCTGCCCAGGCCAGGCTGATAGGGGCTGAGGTTATTGACCGTATAACTCCAGTTGACGTTGTTCTCGAACATGTCGGGTGAGCGCACTGCTTCGGAATACACCGCGCGCAGGCCATGACGCGGGGTGATCAGGTAGTTGAGCGCCAGGCGCGGCGTCAGCGAGCTGCCGGACAGGCGGCTGTCCTCGAACATGGTTCCGCCCTGGATGATCCAGTGCTCGTCGGCGCGCCATTCCAGCTGGCCGAACAGGCGCCAGGTGTGGTCGCTCAGGGTGCCATTGAAATAGGTCTGCGAGTCAGCCTGGTCATAGCGAAAGTTGGCGCCGCTGAGCAGGCGCAGGTTGTCGGTCAGGCTCAGGGTGTCCTGGATTTCCAGGTCGTAGCGGGTTTCCCGGGTGCTTTGGTCGACATCACCGCACACGACCTGGCTGCCGCCCTGGCTGTCCCACTGGGTCTTGACCTGATCGCGCAGTGCCTGCAGCGCAGGATTGTTGTTGGCCGGCGGGTTGACGATGTTGCGGGCGACCTGCTCGGCGTAGTTCGAGTCGAGCTGCCACAGTCGAGTCAGGGCTGGGCTGAACGACAATGCCGCATCGCAGGCACGCCACACTTGCTGGCGGTCGAAGTGCTGCGCCGAGCCCTGTACATAGAGACTGTGCTGGTCATTGAAATCAATGTTCCAGCGCAGCGAGCCAGCGTAGTCCTTGGCCTTGACGTCTGCGTTGTTGCCACGGGCGGTGACGTAGGGAAACACCGGCTGATAGGTGTAGGGGCGCTGATTGCTGCCTTCCTTGGCCGCCAGTTGCCACTCCAGCGTCTGGTTGCTCGCCAACTGCTGCAGCACGCTCAGGTTGATCCGGTTGAGCCTGCGGCTGTCGCGGTAGTCAGCGCCCGACTGGTCGTGATCGAAGCCGTCATCCTCCTGGCCGGACATTGACAGACGCAGGTCGCCGCCCTCCCAGCCCAAGCCCTGGCTGGCGTAAAAGTCGTTGACGCCATCCGCCCCGCGGCTCAGCTTGAGGCGCGTGCCCTGGCTGTCGGCAGGGCTTCGGGTGAGGATGTTGACCACCGCCATCAGGGCATTGGCGCCATAACTGACCGTGTTTGGCCCGCGAAACACCTCGATCCGCTCAATATCCTCAAGTGCTACCGGGATATCGCTCCAGTCGACGGTGGCCAGGCCTGCGCGGTACACCGAGCGGCCGTCGATCAGCACCTGCATGCGCCGCGCCTCGCTGACGTTGCTGCCATGGTAGTTGACCGTCGGCTGGTTGCTCGCGCCGTAGCCGATCATCATGCCCGGCACCAGCCGCAAGAGCTCGGGGATGTCGCGGGCGCCGCTGGCGCGGATCAACTGGCTGTCGAGCACAGTCATGCTGCCCGGTACGCCGGCTGCAGATTGTTTAAGTCGGGTGGCAGTGAGAACTTGCGGCAGGTCCTGGTTGTCAATAAACAGGTCGTCGGCCACAGCTGGCCCGCCAAGCAGGGCAGTCAGTAATAGCAGACGAGGGAAGGGCGGCGTGCCAGACAACACGTTACAGCCTTGTTTCAGCAGGAAACGCGCATGTTAACCGACCGTAGAGGTTTTTCCAGCAGCCCCATCCATGCTGGCTACGCCGTCGAGCGGGTAACAGGCTGACACCGCGTGCCTCTGGTTATGCCGCATCTGGCCCGTATAATGCGCCCGTCGCCACTCAACTTTGGCTTTAACGGACTGGATATGACTGAACAGCAACCTGTTGCAGTTCTTGGAGGCGGCAGCTTCGGCACCGCCGTGGCCAACCTGCTGGCCGAAAACGGCAACCCTGTGCGCCAGTGGATGCGCGATCCGGACCAGGCGCAGGCGATGCGCGTCAACCGCGAAAACCCGCGCTACCTCAAAGGTATCCGCTTGCAGGACGGCGTCGAGCCGGTCAATGACCTGCTGGCCACCCTGCAAGCTGCACAACTGATTTTTGTTGCGCTGCCATCCAGCGCCTTGCGCAGCGTCCTGGCGCCGCATGCCGAGCTGCTGCGCGGCAAGTGCCTGGTGAGCCTGACCAAGGGCATCGAGGCGCAGAGCTTCAAGCTGATGAGCCAGATTCTCGAAGAAATCGCCCCCGAGGCGCGTATTGGGGTGCTCTCCGGGCCCAACCTTGCGCGCGAAATCGCCGAACACGCACTGACCGCCACGGTGGTCGCCAGCGAAGACGAAGCGCTGTGCCTGAGAGTGCAAGAGGTACTGCACGGGCGCACCTTCCGCGTCTATGCCAGTGCCGACCGCTTCGGTGTCGAACTGGGCGGCGCACTGAAAAACGTCTACGCGATCATTGCCGGTATGGCCGTGGCGCTGGGCATGGGTGAAAACACCAAGAGCATGCTGATCACCCGCGCGCTGGCCGAAATGACTCGGTTCGCCGTCAGCCTGGGCGCCAACCCGATGACCTTCCTCGGCCTTGCCGGGGTCGGTGACCTGATCGTGACCTGCTCGTCGCCGAAAAGCCGTAACTACCAGGTCGGCTATGCGCTGGGCCAGGGTTTGTCGCTGGAAGAAGCGGTGAGCCGGCTGGGCGAAGTGGCCGAGGGCGTGAACACCATCAAGGTGCTCAAGGCCAAGGCCGATGACGCCCAGGTGTACATGCCACTGGTAGCCGGGCTGCATGCGATCCTGTTCGAAGGGCGCACCTTGAATCAGGTGATCGAACACCTGATGCGCGCGGAACCGAAAACCGACGTCGACTTCATTTCCACCAGCGGCTTCAACTAAACGCTGAGCACAGCAAGGAGCAATACATGAGCGATACCCCCGAGCGCGTGGAGCGCGAATCGATCATCCTGCGGGTGCTGTGGATGCTCGTGTTCCTGGTGGTCTGGCAGTTGGCCGAATTGCTGCTCGCCGGCCTGGTGCTGGTGCAGTTGATCTACCGTCTGGTATACGGCGCGCCGAGTGCCAGCCTGATGAACTTTGGCGACAGCCTGAGCCAGTTTCTGGCGCAGATCGGCCGCTTTGGCACCTTTCACAGCGATCGCAAGCCGTGGCCGTTTTCCGATTGGCCAACCCCACGCGCACCCGAGGGTGAGGCGCCACACGTTGTAGCGGCCGCGCCCCATCCGGTGCGTGATGAGGAGCCCAAGCTGTGAAACTGTGGATCCTGCGTCACGGCGAAGCCGAGCCACGTGCTAATAGCGATGCCGAACGGCGCCTGACCAGCCACGGCCGCGAGCAGGTCCTGTACAGCGCTGCGCTGCTGCTGGGGCAACCACTGCAGGCGATTCTGGTGAGCCCTTACGTGCGTGCTCAGCAAACCGCTGCATTGGTGCAGGAAACCCTCGATTTTCCTCAGCCGCTGCGTACGGTGGCCTGGCTCACCCCAGAAAGCAGCGTGCGTGAAGCCATCACCGAGCTTGAAAAATTGGGCTTTGAGCACGTCTTGCTGGTCAGCCACCAGCCGCTGGTAGGCGCATTGGTCGGCATGCTTGAGCACGGCCATTTGCAACAGCCGGCAGCCATGAGCACCGCCAGCTTGGCCGAGCTGGAAGGGGACTGGCCGTTGCCTGGATTGATGTCACTGAAAGCCTTGAGTCATCCCGGCTAGCCTGCGGCAACTGGCATTTTTGCCAGTTGCCCGGGCGTTCGGCTGATTGCTAGCGTTGATCGCGTGAGAGTCGAACCGTGTAACAGGGAGTAGTGGATGAGTAGTCGACGTCTTGAATTGGTGAGCTCGGTGAGCCCACAGCGTGTGCTGGACAAACTGAACGAGCATGGCGTGCCGGACTTTGCCGAGCACCGTTTGCTGCAGGATTGCGCGGATGCCAGCTTCAATCGCCTCCTGGGCAAGTGCGAAGGCCAATATGAGCTTGAGCAACTGCGCCAGGCGAGCATTCGTATGGCGCATCTGCTGCAGACCAGCTGCCTTGCGCTGCGCCGCTCCAAGCTGGAAGAAGCGGACAAGGCACAGGCTCGCGAGGCACTCGAATATCAATTGGCCTACATGCAGGCGTGCCTGCGCCGGTCGATGGCCAGCTTCGATTGAACCGGCGATGACCTGAACGCCCTTGGCGATGACCTATCCGGACGTTGCCGCGGCCGCTGCGCTTGCCGACAATGGGCACTCTTTTCGTGAGAGCAGGCGGCCATGTCGCAGCAAATCTTCTTCGCCCATGCCAATGGCTTCCCCTCGGCCACCTACGGCAAGCTGTTTGCTGCGCTCGCGCCGGACTATCAGGTTCAGCATCTGCTCCAGCACGGCCACGACCCGCGCTTCCCGGTCGATGACAACTGGCTCAACCTGGTCGATGAACTGCTCCACCACCTGGCCCAGCAGCCAGGGCCGGTGTGGGGTGTTGGCCATTCTCTGGGCGGGGTACTGCACCTGCACGCGGCGCTGCGCTGCCCGCACTATTACCGCGGCGTGGTCATGCTCGATTCGCCAGTGTTGACCCGCGCCGATCAGTGGCTGCTGCGCACGGCCAAACGTTTTGGCTTCATCGACCGCATTACCCCGGCCGGGCGTACCCTGAACCGCCGCGCTGTGTTTGCTGATCGGGACAGTGCGCGGGGCTATTTCACTGGCAAGACGCTGTTCCGTCATTTTGACCCAGACTGCCTCGAGGCCTATCTGGAGCATGGCTTGGAAGCAGCTGAGGGCGGCCTGCGCCTGCGCTTCGATCCCGCCACCGAGATCAGCATCTATCGCAGTATCCCGCACTTGAGCCCGGCACCGGCGCGCCAACTGCAGGTGCCGCTGGCCATGATTCGCGGCGATCGCAGCCGGGTGATCCGCCGCCATCACGCCTTTGCCGTGCGCAGCATGCCGCTGGGCGAATACCACAGCGTGCCGGGCGGGCATATGTTCCCGCTGGAGCGCCCCGCTGATACCGCCAGCTTGATCAAAGGACTGTTTGATCGTTGGGGGCAGCCATGAGCGCGCAGGTCGAGGAAATCCGGCTCAATCTGGGCCACATCGAATTGGCAGCTCATCTGTTTGGCCCGGAGGATGGCGAGCCGGTGATCGCGCTGCATGGCTGGCTGGACAATGCCAACAGCTTCGCCCGGCTGGCGCCGCTGCTGCGCGGGTTGCGTATCGTTGCGCTGGATCTGGCTGGCCATGGTTATTCGGAGCATCGCCCGGCGGGTGCCAGCTATGCGCTGGCCGATTATGCCCACGATGTCGTTCGGGTTGCCGAGCAGCTCGGCTGGCAGCGCTTTGGCCTGCTCGGCCATTCGCTGGGCGCAATCATTTCGGCGCAGCTGGCCGGAGCGCTGCCAGAGCGGATCAGTCGCTTGCTGCTGATCGACGGCGTGCTGCCGCCTACCGGCGCCGAGCAGGATGCTGCGCAGCGGCTGAGCATGGCCCTGCAGGCGCAGTTGCGCATGGACAGCAAGCGCAAGTCGATCTATCCGAGCTTCGAACAAGGCATCGAGGCGCGTATGAAGGGTATGGTCGCGGTCAGCCGTGAAGCCGCCGAACTGCTCGCTCAACGCGGCCTGATGCCGGTGCCGGGCGGCTACAGCTGGCGCAGCGACAGTCGTTTGACCCTGCCGTCGCCAGCGCGCTTGAGTGAGGCGCAGGCCATGGCCTTTGTTCAGCGCATCGAATGCCCGACCTGCCTGGTGGTTGCGGCGGATGGCATGCTCGCGCGGCACACGGCGCTGCTGGAGCAGCTACCCTTCGAGCAGGTGCGCCTGCCTGGCGGTCATCACTTGCACCTGAACGACGAGCAGGGCGCGACCCTTGTCGCAGACTGTATCAATCGCTTCTGCGGGTTTTCTTGACTTGCTCCGGACAAGTGCCGAGGCTTGGCAGGTTGAACAGGGAGACAACCATGGACATGCCTGACATTTACCCCCTCGCCACCCACGCCGCCAGCGGCAAGGGAGGCCGATGAGTATTCGAATTCTGGTTGCCGGCTGCCTGGGTCTTGCCAGCCCGCTGCTGTGGGCCGGCAGCCTGCCAGTGCCGCTGGACGCCAAGATAGTCGATCAGCGCCCGGCGCTGGAGCAGGAGCGGGTTTACCCCCTCGGCCCGTTGCGCAAGATCAGCGGCCGGCTGCGGGTTGACGACAAGGTCGAGAGCCGCGGCCAGGTCAGCTCCGTGACCTACCAGCTGCCCGCCGAACGCACCGCACGCGAAGCCTTTACCAGCGCCCGCGAAGCACTGCAGGAGGAGGGCGGTTATCCGCTGTTCTGGTGTGAAAAACGCGACTGCGGCGAAGCCAGCCTGTGGGCCAACGAGGTGTTCAAGAACGCCAGGCTCAACGGTGGCGATGAGCAGCAGGCGTTTATCCTGCTGCGCCGCTCGGCCGAGGAAGCCGATACGCTGGTTGCCTTGTACAGCGTCACTGCGGGTAACAAGCGGGTTTACCTGCATGTCGAGGAATTTATTGCCGAGTCGCCGCTGGGCGAGCTGCTGCCGACCTCGGCCACGGTCATGCGTGAGCTGCGCGACACCGGCAAGCTTGACTATCCTGACCTGACGGCACCGTTGCCGGCCTGGGTGACCCTGCTCGGTCGCAGCCTGAATCTGGACAGCACTTTGCGCGTCAGCCTGAGTGGCGAGCAGGCTGAAGATTGGCGCGAGCAGTTGGTCAAGATGGGCGTACGCGCTGCACGGCTGGAGGTCGGCACTGCCGAGACCGAGGGGTTGCATCTGGAATTGATTCGTTAAATGAGTGCACCTGTGGCCAACAATGATCGCCTGCTGGTACAGATTCTGCTGTTGGCGCTGCTGGGCGCCGGCTTGTGGGTAATGGCGCCGTTCATCTCGGCACTGCTGTGGGGCGCAATCCTGGCGTTTGCCAGCTGGCCGCTGATGCGCCTGCTCACCCGTTGGCTGGGCGGACGTGAAACCCTGGCTGCGGCGGTGCTGACCACCCTGTGGATTCTGATCGTGGCGCTGCCACTGGTGTGGCTCGGCTTCAACCTGGCTGACCATATTCGCGATGCCACGGCGTTTATTCGCGATGTGCAGGTCGATGGCCTGCCCGAGGCACCGGCCTGGCTTGGCAGTATTCCGCTGGTCGGTGAGCGCCTGCTGACCTGGTGGAACTCCCTTGACCAGCAGGGTGCGGCGCTGCTGGCATCGGCCAAACCTTACTTCGGCCAGGTCGGCAACTGGCTGCTGGCGCGCAGCGCGCAAATTGGCGGCGGCGTGCTCGAGCTGTCGTTGAGCCTGGTCTTTGTATTCTTCTTCTACCGCGACGGCCCGCGGCTGGCGGCATTTGTCCTGCGCCTGCTGCAGCGGCTGATCGGCGAGCGCGCCGAGTACTACCTGGAACTGGTCGCCGGCACCGTGCAGCGCGTAGTCAACGGCGTGATCGGCACGGCGGCGGCGCAAGGCCTGCTGGCGATGATCGGTTTCCTCATCGCTGGCGTGCCGGGGGCGATTGTGCTCGGTCTGGTGACCTTCATGCTCAGCCTGATTCCGATGGGGCCGCCGCTGGCGTGGCTGCCCGCCACCGCGTGGCTGGTGTGGCAGGGGCACTACGGCATGGCAGTGTTTCTCGGTATCTGGGGCACCTTCGTCATCAGCGGCGTGGACAACGTGCTCAAACCGTACCTGATCAGCCGTGGCGGCAATCTGCCGCTGGTGATCGTGCTGCTCGGGGTATTCGGCGGCCTGATCGCGTTTGGCTTCATCGGCCTGTTCATCGGCCCGACCCTGCTCGCCGTGGCCTACAGCCTGTTGCTGGACTGGAGCCGCAGCACTCAGCCGAGCGTGCAACCCTAGCAGGCTTTACGCTTTCTTTATGCGCTGAACCAGCGCTCGCTCTCGTTCCTTTACGGCCATCCCCCGGACAATCCTCGCAAAGCGGCCCACGCCGCATTCCGGGGAGATTGGCTCATGTACATGCTTGAAGGCGTGTCACTGCTCTTGGCAGTGGCGTTGGCGGTTTACCTGCTGGTCGCGCTGTTGCGCGCCGACCACAGCTAGGGAGCGGCCATGCACAGTTATGATTTCGCCTTGCTGCTGGCGTTTTTTGCCATCGTGCTGCTGCCCGCGCCTTGGCTCGGGCGCTTCTACTACAAGGTCATGGAAGGCCAGCGCACCTGGCTGTCGCCGGCGCTCGGCCCGCTGGAGCGCGGCTGCTACCGGCTGGCGGGCGTCCAGGCCGAGCAGGAGCAGAGCTGGAAGCAGTACGCGCTGGCCCTGCTGACGTTCAACCTGGCCGGGTTTGTCCTGCTGTTCGCCGTGTTGATGCTGCAGGGTTACCTGCCACTCAATCCGCAACGGTTGCCGGGCCAGGACTGGTCATTGGCATTGAACACGGCGGTGAGCTTTGTCACCAACACCAACTGGCAGGCCTACAGTGGCGAAGCGTCGCTTAGTTACCTGAGCCAGATGCTCGGCCTGACCGTGCAGAACTTCGTCAGCGCCGCGACCGGCCTGGCCGTGCTGGTCGCGCTGTGCCGCGGGATTGCCCGGCGTTCGGCGACAACGGTCGGCAACTTCTGGGTCGACATGACCCGCGCCACCCTCTACGGCCTGTTGCCGCTGTGCCTGCTGCTGGCGCTGTTGCTGGTGTGGCAGGGCGTGCCACAGACCTTTGCCGATTACGCCCATGCCGTGACCCTGCAAGGCGCTGACCAGACTATCCCGCTCGGGCCGGCCGCAAGCCAGATCGCAATCAAGCAACTGGGCACCAATGGCGGCGGCTTCTTTGGTGTCAACTCGGCCCATCCGTTCGAAAACCCCACGGCCTGGAGCAACCTGTTCGAGCTGGGGTCGATCATCCTGATCCCGGTGGCGCTGGTGTTCACCTTCGGCCACTACGTCAAGGACCTGCGCCAGAGCCGGGCGATTCTCGCCTGCATGCTGGCGCTGTTCCTGATCGGCGGGGCTACTGCGCTGTGGGCCGAGTACCAGCCCAATCCAGCGCTGATCAGTGAGCAGGTGCAGCAGTCGGCACCGATGGAGGGCAAGGAAAGCCGCTTCGGCACCACCGGCTCGGTGCTCTGGACAGTCACCACTACCGCCGCTTCCAACGGCTCGGTGAACGCCATGCACGACAGCCTCAACCCGCTGACCGGGATGGTCGCGATGCTCAACATGATGGTCGGCGAGGTAATCTTCGGCGGCGTGGGTGCGGGCCTCTACGGCATGCTCCTGTTCGTCTTGATTGCAGTGTTTCTGGCGGGGCTGATGATCGGTCGCACGCCTGAATATCTGGGCAAGAAGCTGCAAGCGCGGGAAGTCCAACTGCTGGTGGCGACCTTGCTGGTGATGCCGCTTGGTGTGCTGGTGCTCGGCGCCCTCGCAGCCAGCCTGCCAGGCCCTGCCGGTGCGGTCAGCAACCCCGGCGCGCACGGCTTCAGTCAGCTGCTCTACGCCTACACCTCTGGCACCGCCAACAACGGTTCGGCCTTCGCCGGCTTTGGCGCCAACACGGTGTACCACAACGTCATGATTGCTTTGGCCATGCTCATTGGCCGCTTCGGCTACATCCTGCCGGTGCTGGCCCTGGCCGGCAGCCTGGCGGCGAAGAACCGCGCACCGCAAGGGCAGAACAGCTTCCCCACCCACGGCCCGCTGTTCACCGGTTTGCTGCTGGTGATCATCCTGCTGATGGGCGGCCTGACCTTCCTGCCAAGCCTGGCCCTGGGGCCGATTGCCGAACAACTGAGCCTGGGTTTCTGAGGAGTCAACATGAACATGCCTATTGCTCAAGTCCAGGCGCCACGCCCTGGCACTGATCAGACCCGCTTCGCCGCACTGTGGCGGCCCGCCCTGATACAGGCGCTGGTCAAGCTCGACCCGCGTCAGCTCAAGCGTTCCCCGGTGATGCTGGTGGTGGCGCTGACGGCGCTGCTGACTACGGCGCTGTGTTTTGCGCCAGAGAGCGGTGTCAGCACTGCGGTAGCGATCCAGATCGCGCTGTGGCTGTGGTTCACCGTGCTGTTCGCCAACTTTGCCGAAGCGCTGGCCGAGGGTCGCGGCAAGGCACGCGCCGACAGCCTCAAGGCCGGCAGCCAGGGCTTGAATGCGCAGCGCCGGCGTGCCGATGGCAGCTTCGAAACGGTTGCCGCCAGCGCGCTACGCAAAGACGATGTGGTCAAGGTGGTGGCCGGCGAGCTGATTCCCGGCGACGGCGAGGTGCTCGAAGGCATCGCGGCGGTCAATGAGGCGGCCATCACTGGCGAATCGGCGCCGGTCATCCGCGAGTCCGGTGGGGACCGCTCCGCCGTCACCGGCAACACCCGGCTGGTCTCCGACTGGCTGCTCATCCGCATCACCAGCAACCCGGGCGAATCGACCCTGGACCGCATGATCGCCCTGGTCGAAGGCGCCAAGCGACAGAAGACCCCGAACGAGATTGCCCTCGACATCCTGCTGATCGGCTTGACCCTGATCTTCTTGATCGTAGTGGTGACCTTGCAGCCCTTCGCCCGCTTTGCCGGCGGCAGCCTGCCGTTGATCTTCCTCGCCGCGCTGCTGGTGACGCTGATCCCGACCACCATTGGTGGCCTGCTTTCGGCTATCGGCATCGCCGGCATGGACCGGCTGGTGCGGCTCAACGTGATTGCCCGCTCCGGGCGAGCAGTGGAGGCGGCCGGTGACGTGCATACGCTGATGCTCGACAAGACCGGCACCATCACCTTCGGCAACCGCCGCTGCAGCGCTCTGCACACAGCGCCGGCGGTGACGGCCAAGGAGCTGGGCGAGGGCGCCTTGCTGGCGTCGCTTGCCGACGACACCGCCGAGGGCAAGTCGATTGTCGAATACCTGCGCCAGTTGCACGACTTCAACGAGCCGGGCGCCGATCAATTCAGCCCGGTGGCATTCAGCGCCGAGACACGGCTGTCGGGCGTCGACTTCGAGCAGCGCCGCTACCGCAAGGGCGCCGTCGATGCGGTGCTGGGCTTTGTCGGTATCGAGCGCTTGCAGATGCCATCGGCGCTGGCCAAGGAAGTCGAGCGCATTGCCCAGAGTGGCGGCACGCCGCTGCTGGTGTGCGTCGACCAGCGCCTGCTCGGCGTGATCCACCTCAAGGACGTGGTCAAGCCAGGCATCCGCGAGCGCTTTGCCGAACTGCGCAAGCTTGGCATCCGCACGGTGATGGTGACCGGCGACAACCCGCTGACCGCTGCTGCCATCGCCGCCGAGGCCGGCGTCGATGATGTACTGGCCGAAGCCACCCCGGAGAAAAAGCTGGCGCGCATTCGCCAAGAGCAGAACGACGGCCGCTTGGTCGCCATGTGCGGCGACGGTGCCAACGATGCGCCGGCGCTGGCCCAGGCGGATGTCGGCATGGCCATGAACGACGGCACCCAGGCCGCGCGTGAAGCGGCCAACATGGTCGACCTCGACAGCGACCCGACCAAGCTGCTCGACGTGGTCCAGGTCGGCAAGGAGTTGCTGGTCACCCGCGGTGCGTTGACCACCTTCTCGATCGCCAACGACGTGGCCAAGTACTTCGCCATCCTGCCGGCGCTGTTTGCCGCGATCTACCCGCAACTGGGCGTGCTCAACCTGATGCAGCTGGCCAGCCCGCAGAGCGCGATCCTCTCGGCGATCGTGTTCAACGCACTGATCATTGTCGCGCTGATCCCCTTGGCACTGCGTGGGGTGAGGGTGCAGGCAGCGAGTGCCGCCCATCTGCTACGGCGCAATTTGCTGATCTACGGTGTCGGCGGCCTGATCGTGCCGTTTGCCGGGATCAAGCTGATCGACATGCTGCTCAATGCCCTGCACCTGGTCTGAGGAGGCCGTTATGACTACTTACCTTCGCCCGGCCCTGAGCCTGGTTGTATTGATGACAGTGATCACCGGCGCGCTTTATCCGCTGGCGGTGACGGCGGTTGCGCAAGTGGCCTTCCCCACGCAGGCCAACGGCAGCCTGGTGCACGACGAGCAGGGCCAGGTGCGCGGCTCGGCGCTGATCGCCCAACCGTTCACTGGCGATGGCTGGTTCCACCCACGTCCGTCTGCGGCGGCGTATGCCACCGTGGCCAGTGGCGCGAGCAATCTGGCGCCGAGCAATCCGGCGCTGGCCGAGCGGGTCAAGGCAGACGCAGGCACGCTGTATCGCGCCGAGTTGGGGCCGGTACCGCAAGCCCTGCTGACCAGCTCGGCCAGCGGTCTCGACCCGCACCTGTCGCCGCAAGCGCTGGCGTATCAGATCCCCCGAGTGGCGGCGGCGCGCAAACTGCCGGTAGAGCGCTTGCAAGGGCTGATCGAAGAGGCCACCCTGCAGCCATTGATCGGCCCACCGGTGGTCAACGTGCTGGCGCTGAATCAGGCGCTGGAGCAATTGACCCGCTGTGCTGATCACCGCAACTGTGAAGGATGAAACATGAGTGACTCTGCCCGCGCCGACGCGCTGTTGGCCAACCTGCCGCGCGCCGGGCGTGGCCGGCTCAAGGTATTTCTCGGTGCAGCGCCCGGCGTGGGCAAGACCTACGCCATGCTCCAGGCCGCCCACGCCCAGCAGCGCCAAGGCGTGCAGGTGGTGGCCGGGGTGGTCGAAACCCACGGCCGGGCCGAGACCGAGGCGCTGCTCGGCGGCTTGCTCCAGCAGCCGCTGCTGCGCAGCCAATACCGGGGAGTCACTCTTGAGGAAATGGACCTCGACGGCTTGCTGCGCGCCAGTCCCGAGCTGGCTCTGGTCGACGAACTGGCCCACAGCAACGCCCCCAACAGCCGCCATGCCAAGCGCTGGCAGGATGTGCAGGAGCTGCTCGCGGCCGGCATCGATGTCTACACCACGGTCAACGTGCAGCATCTTGAAAGCCTCAACGACAAGGTTCGCGACATCACCGGTGTGCAGGTCCGCGAAACCCTGCCCGACTGGGTGCTGCAGGAAGCCTTCGAACTGGTGCTGATCGACCTGCCACCGCGCGAACTGCTGCAGCGCCTGCGCGAAGGTAAGGTCTACGTGCCCGAGCAGGCCCGCGCCGCCATCGATGCGTTCTTCTCGCAGACCAACCTCAGTGCCCTGCGGGAGCTGGCCATGCACACCGCCGCGGCGCAGGTGGATGCCGACCTGGCCCACGGCTATCGCCAGCTTGGCCAGGAAGCGCCGGCCCTGCGTGGTCGCTTGCTGGTCGGCGTCGACGGCGATCAGCAAGCCGAGCGGCTGGTCCGCCACGCCTGCCGCGTGGCCCAGCGCCGGCATTTGCCGTGGAGCCTGGTGCATGTCGACAACGGCAAGCTGCGCGACGAAAGCGCCCGCCAGCGTCTGCAAAGCGCGCAGCAACTGGCTGAGCGGCTGGGCGGCGAGGTAGTGCTGTTGCGCGCCGGCGAAGTCGCGAGGACCTTGCTCCAGCATGCCGCCGAGCGCCGTGCCAGCCTGGTGCTGGTGGGGCAGTCGCGTGATCGTCTGCGCCGGCGCCTGTTCGGTGCCGGTGTCGCTGCGCGGCTGCTGCGCGAAAACCACGGCCTGGAAATCAACGTGCTCGACCGCGAGGCGCAGCCACCCGCACCGCGCACGGCAGCGAAGCGGGTGTGGATCTGGCGGCACTATCTGCTGGCGCTGCTCGCCACTGCGCTTGCGGCAGGGCTGGCCTGGGCGGTGTCCAGCGTGCTGGCGTTGCCGAATATCTCGCTGGTATTTCTCGCCGCCGTGCTGCTGGTGGCGGTGCGCAGCAGCCTCGGCCCGGCGTTGGCGTGCGCGGTGCTGTCGTTTGTCAGCTATGACTTTCTGTTCATCCCGCCCAACTTCTCTCTGAGCATTCAGCGCGAAGAGGATGTGCTGACGCTGGTGTTCTTCCTGCTGATGGCCGCGCTCACCGGCAACCTCGCCGCGCGCCAGCGGCGCCAGTTGCAGGCCTTGCGCGAGACCCAGGCGCAGACCAGTCAACTGCTCGACCTGTCACGCAAGCTCACCGTCGCCACCGACCGCCAGGCAGTATTCAGCGCCGCCAGCCAGCACCTCGACGGCTGGCAGGATCTGCACGTATGTCTGCTCGAGCGAGGTAGCGAAGGCCTGCTGCAAGCTGCCAACGGCCAGTTGCCCGGCTTGAGCGACACCGAGCGCGCTGCCGCTGACTGGGCCTGGCAGCACGGCCAGGCCGCTGGCCACGGTAGCGACACCTTGCCCAATGGTCGCTGGTGGTGGTGGCCGCTGTTGGTCGATGAGCAACCGCTGGCCCTGCTCGGCGTACGTCCACGTGACAACGCGGCCCTCACAGCCCAGCGCCGACGCCTGCTGATGGCGCTGGCCCAGCCGCTGGCGCAGGCCCTGGCCCGTGCGCGCCTCGGCGAACAACTCGAAGCTGCGCGGCTGCACGGCGAAACCGAACAGCTGCGCAGCGCCTTGCTGGCCTCGGTGTCACACGACCTGCGCACACCGCTGACCGCTATGCGCGGCGGCATCGATAGCCTGCTTGCGCTCGGCGATGCGATCCCGCCCGACGACCGCCGCGAATTGCTCGAAGGCACCCGCGATGAAGCCGAGCGCCTCGACCGCTACATCCAGAATCTGCTCGACATGACCCGCCTCGGTCACGGCAGTCTCAAGCTCGCGCGTGACTGGGTGGCCCCGGCCGATATCGTCGCCAGCGCCCTGCAGCGTCTGCGCGCGGTGCTGGCGCCGCTGCGGGTCAGCACCGATGTGCCGAGCGAGCTGCCGCTGCTGTTCGTGCACGCTGCCTTGATCGAACAGGCGCTGGTCAACGTGCTGGAAAACGCCGCGCGCTTTTCACCCCCAGATGGCCGCCTGCAACTGCAGGTCGACGTGCGTGATGAGCAACTGTGCCTGGCCGTCAGCGATCAAGGCCCCGGCATTCCCGAAGCTGAACGCGAAAAGATCTTCGACATGTTCTACACCGCCGCCCGCGGCGACCGCGGCGGGCAGGGCACAGGCCTCGGCCTGGCCATCTGCCAGGGCATGATCGGCGCCCACGGCGGCAGCATCCAGGTGGCTGACGGCATCGATGGCCACGGCACCTGTATCACTCTATGCTTGCCATTGCCCCCACAGCCCACCGCCGAAAGCCAGGACTCATGAGCCAAACCGCCACTTTGCTGGTCATCGACGACGAACCGCAGATTCGCAAGTTCCTGCGCATCAGCCTGAGCTCGCAAGGCTACAAGGTCATCGAAGCCGCCACCGGCGGCGAAGGCCTGGCCCAGGCGGCCTTGGCCAAACCCAACCTGATCGTGCTCGACCTCGGCCTGCCAGACATGGACGGCCAGCAGGTGCTGCGCGAATTGCGCGAGTGGAGCTCGGTGCCGGTGATGGTGCTGTCGGTGCGGGCCAGCGAGCTGCAAAAGGTCGATGCCCTGGATGGCGGCGCCAACGACTACGTCACCAAACCGTTCGGCATCCAGGAGTTTCTCGCCCGCATTCGCGCCCTGTTGCGGCAGGTGCCACAGGGTAGCGCCGCGCTGGCCAGTGCCAGCTTCGGGCCGCTGCTGGTGGACTTCGCCTACCGCCGCGTGACCCTCGATGGCAGCGAAATAGCGCTGACCCGCAAGGAGTACGCACTGTTGGCGCAACTGGCCGGGCACCCCGGGCGAGTGATCACCCAGCAGCAACTGCTCAAGGATATCTGGGGGCCGAGCCACGTCGACGATACGCACTACCTGCGGATCGTGGTTGCGCATGTGCGGCAGAAGCTGGGCGATGACCCTACTGCGCCACGGTTTATCGTGACTGAGCCTGGGGTGGGGTATCGGTTGTTGGTGCCGTAAGCCCGTACTTTGCAACACCGCTTCGGCGCTTGATCGCGATTGAGTAATACGAGTTGTGGATACTCGTGAACCGCATTTGCATGCGGTCCCGAGCATTCCGATTCAATTGTGACGAAGATGTGCAGCCTAGAAGTCGACCGTCAACCCCGCATACAACGCTCGCCCATCACCAGGCGAGTGCAGTGAGTCTTTAGCCCCATCCGGGTCATACCAGGCATATTCGTAATAACGGTCGGTGAGGTTCTTGAGCTGCAGGTCAACGCTCAACGTCTCGGTGAACGTGTAAGTCGCTCCGATATTCATCAACACATAACCGCCATAAGTACCTTGAGTGTTTTCCCGCTCAAGATAGTAGTTGGTCTGCCCATTCATCCACGCAGTCAACTGCAACGCTTGCGTCGCCTGGTAACTGATACCGGTATTCCACAAATGATGCGGAACATGGTCAATTTCCTTACCTTTACTCTGTGGCAAGGCGCTACTCGGCTCGAGGATTTTCGAGTATTGCCATGAATACGAAGCCCACACTTCGGTACGTTCGTCCGGGTGCAGGTTGACCTGCAGGTCGTAACCCCAGCGGCGGGTTTCACCGACGTTGTCGGACTCCCCGCTGGGGTCGTTGAGGCGGCGGCTGACTTCGCCGGTGGCGTCCTGGCGCCAGTAGGCGACGCGGCCATCAACCCAGCTGGCGGGGGTGAACTTTATGCCGGTTTCCCAGCCTTCGTTGATCGACGGTTGCAGGTCTTCATTGCGCGGCGGCACCTTGTAGGCTGCAGCGCCGCTGCCGACCTGGAACGTGCGGCCCCAGTTGGCGTAGACGCTGGCATACTGCCAGGGCGAATAGACCACACTGAGCTTGGGTTGCTTGATCAGCCCGTAGTCGTTGATGTCGGAGGTTTGCCCGGTGAGTTGGTTGGTGAAGTCGCCGCTGATCTTGTCGACGCGATAGGCCGGCACGATCTTCAGCGACTCGATCGGTTCGATCTCGGCCTGTACGTAAGCGCCGACCGTGTTGAAATCGAAGGCCTGGTCGCGGGTCTGTGCCTGGCGTACGCGCTGGACGGTGCGATAGCGCTCGCTGCGGTTGTCCTGCTTCTGCACGTCGCTGCCGCCTTCCAGGGCAAAGCCGTGCAGCCAATCTACTTCTGGCCGCCAGGTCAGCGAGGTGCGGGCGCCGTACTGGGTTTCATAGGCATCGCGCTCTTGCTGCGCGCTGGTGCGCCAGTACTGGGTCCAGCGCCGATCATCGAAGGTATTCAGGTAGGTCTTGGCCGACCAGGCGAGGGTCTCGGCCAGGTCGGTGTCGAAGTGCACGCTGAGCTGGTTCATGCGCCGGGTGCCTTTGTCGCTGGCGTTGAAGTCGTTGCTCATGCGCGGGTGCTGGCGGGCATCGGCTTCGCTCAAGTAACCCGCTTCCTGTGCGTCGGCTTCGTAATGGCGGGCGCTAAGGCCGAGACGGTAGCTGCCGTCGTCGGGGGTATAGAACCACTTGCCGCTGAAGCTGTAGCGCTCGGTATCTGCATGCTCGCGATAGCCGTCGACCTGCTGGCGGGCGAAGAAGTAGTTCTGCGTCCAGTTGCTGGTTTCGATGCCCTTGGCCAGTTGCACTTCACGGGTGTTGAAGCTGCCGTAGCGCAGGCGTGCCTTGTTGTAGTTGCCGCCACTGCGGGTATTGATATTGACGTTGCCGGCGATGTTGTTGAGGCCATAGCGCGGATCGCTGGTACCGCGCACGACCTCGACGCTGTCGATGTCCAGCGGGAACACCGAGTCGATGAAGGGCATGTTGCCGTCATTGGTATTGCTCGGGATGCCGTCGATCAGCAGCTTTACGGCGTTGACTTCGCCTTCCCCATTGAAGCCGCGAAACGACAACTTGCCCGAGGTGGTGCCTTGGTTGAAGCCGGTGAGCATCACGCCCGGTGCACGGTTGAACAGCTCCCAGCTGTAGGCAACGGGCATCTTCTCGAGAATGTCGCCGCCAAGAATATCTACTGAACTGAACACACTGCTGGTCGCCAGCGGCCCGCTACCGGTGCCGGAGACGGTAACGGCGCCGAGGGTCAGGGTGGAATTGTCGGCAGGCGCAGCCTGAGCAATGGCTTGGGACAGTGGGCAGAGCGTGGCGGCACAGGTAATGGCAAGCACGGGCACGACGCTACGTGCAGTACTAAGGTACGCAGGCATGAATAAAGGTTCCTGACAGAAAAGCCGGAGACGACCGTGCTGCGCAGTTCGCGCGCACGATCATTTGCTTGGCGACGATTCAGGTCAGCGGCGGGGCGCGTGGGGTGAGGTTTGGCCACTGCTGGCGCGGCAGCGGCAACTCCGGGCGCTGGCCGAGCAACAGGGCGTCTGGCCAGAAGCGCGGCAACAGGTGTTTGAAGTAGGCGCCTGGCAGCGCCGCTTGGCCGGTATGGCCACAGCAGCAATCACCGGCCTGGGGCTTGATCTCGCCGTGCCCGGAGAAGTCTGGCAACTCCAGCTTGAGTTGCGCCAGCACCGATTTGGGCAAACTCTGCCCGCCATGCAGGCTGCAGAAGCTGCCGAAGATCAGCGATTCATCCAGGGCGGGCTCACGCAGGGCACGGTCGAGCGGCATCGCCAGCAGGTTGAACAACACTGTGCAACAGGCGAGTAGCAAGAGGTAAGGGTGCAGGCGTGACCGCATCGGCGTTACCAGAAAAGTAGGCGCGCATTAAGCCGCATTTGGCTGGGCCTGTAAAAGTGTCTTGATGCGCTATGTTGTCACGGGTAAGCGCGATTGGTGCCGGCTGCTCCAGGCAAAGCCAGGCGTCGAGCGCTCGACACAGGCGACTGCCGGCATCGGCTGTGCCCTGGAGCAAACGCCAGGTGCCCAAAGCGGCCGTCAACCACGCCTCTCGCAAGGTTTCGCTAGCTCGACAGCTGCGAACAGGCTAAGCGCCAGGCGGTGAGTTGAGCAAATGCTCAACGCTGGCCCTAAGCTGCTCGATGGTGAACGGTTTGGCCAGCAACTGCGACTGATCCTGCCGCTCAGCGCTGCCGTTCGCGGTATCGACGCAGCCTGAGATGAACAGCACCTTGAGTGTTGGCCGTACTGCCCAGGCGGCTTCGGCGATTTTGTGACCACTGCTGCCGCCGGGCAAGATCAGGTCAGTAACGATCAGCTTCAGATCAGGCAACTCGGCGATACGCTGCACGACCTGATCAGCGCTGGGCATTTCAGCCACTTCAAAACCTGCCTCGTGAAGCGTTTCGGCAACCAGCTCACGAATAGCGGCTTCGTCGTCGATAACCATTGCCGATCCGCGGCTGCTGCCAGGCGTTGCTTGCAGCAGGTCTGCCTGCTGCGTTTGCGCTACAGGGGCGCTGCCTTGGTAGACCGGCAGGAACAGGCACACCGCGGTGCCTTTGCCCAGCTCTGACTCAATACGAACAGCCCCGCCGGCCTGGCGTGCGAAGTCCTCGACCATCGACAGCCCCAGCCCGGTCCCGGAGCCCAGCGGTTTGGTGGTGAAAAACGGCTCCAGCGCGCGCTCGACAATGCTCGCCGGCATGCCCATACCGGTGTCCGCCACGCAGATCCGTACATAGTCACCCGCTTGCAAATGCAGAGTGCCCGGGTCGGTCACCGCCAGCGTACTGACCTCGATTCGCAGCCTGCCGCCTTGAGGCATTGCGTCACGCGCGTTGATGCACAGGTTGAGCAGGGCGTTCTCGAGTTGGTGGGCATCGCAGTGGCACAGCGTGGGTGCGCCAGGGGCGAGCAGTTCGATGTTGATCAGCGGCGTCAGCGTGCGTGCAATCAACTCTTCCATGTTCTTTATCAACACCGCCGGATCGACGCTAGCTGCAACCAAAGGCTGTTTTCTGGCATACGCCAGCAGCCGATGGGTCAGTGAACTGGCTCGTTGCGTGGCGTTTCGGGCGAGGGTGACATAGCGCTCGATCCCTGCCAGGCGGCCTTGGGCGATGCGTTGTTCGATCATGTCCTGGCTGCCGCTGATGATCGTCAACAGGTTGTTGAAGTCATGGGCTAAGCCTCCGGTCAGTTGCCCCAGCGACTCCATTTTCTGACTCTGCTGCAGCTGCGAACGGACTTGATCGAAGGCCAGCTGGCGCTCGCGGTACAATGTGACATCGCGGGCCACGGCAAAAAACCGACCCTGGCGGCCGGTGATACGCCAGTTCAGCAGCAGAGGCTGGCCGTTGTTGCGTACGCTTTGCGTGTCGAGCTCGGCAATCTGCCGATCATGCAGGTTACGCACGGCGTCGGATAATTGCGCAGGCGAAATATAGCTGTAGAACGCGCCATCTTTGAGCTGCTGCTCGGTCCAGCCGGTCTCGGCCTGCCAGGCCGGGTTCATCGCCAGCACTTCACCCTGTGCCGACAAGGTGCAGATCAGGTCGGGTGATAGTTTCCAGATGTCATCGCGCTCATCGGTACGCCGCTCGACTTCGTCCTCAAGGTTTTGATTGAGCCGGTCCAGTGCCCTGATGCTGCGCCGAAACAGCGCGCACACCACCGCCATTGCCAACGTCACCAGGCCAAAACTCAGGCTGTTGATCCAGTCGGTCCAGTCGGCGCCAAAGCCGACCGGCCCGATGAAGAAATATTGTGCCGTCAGCACCGCCATGATGCATCCCAGTACGGCTGGCCCCGCGCCGAACCAGAAGCCGATGAACATCAGCCCCGGAATGAAGAACAGGTAGGGCAAGGCTGTAGCGGGCAGTTGCGCTCGCGCGAAAGCGCACGCCACGACCACCACTACGGTGCCCAGATAGCGCAATGCAGGCGAGAGCTGCTTGCGCTCCAGGCGCAGCAGGGCAGCGGCGGTCAATCTAGGCAAACGGGTCAAAAAACACTCCGAACAGTGGTAGCCAGGCATGCAGGTACAGGGCGTATATAGCGCTAAAGCACTGCTTTAGGCGCCTTCCCGGACTGATAGGCTAGTTACGCCTGGTCGTCCAATAGTTTTTTTTACGGTCGGCCGTTGCGAGGTTTGATTGTCCTCGCGCGCTCGGGCTGACTAAGCTGGCAATGTGCCTCATAGGTAAGTCTTTTGGATAGTGCTACAGGAGTTACGGTGGGTAATTCGTCAATTATGCACGATGAGCGGTTGCGTCTGGCCGAGGTCGATCGGCTGACGTCCAATCTGGTCAGTGGCTCGGACCCGGTGCTGAACAGTGTCGTGGCGATGCTCTGTGCCCATTTTCAAGTGCCTACCGCGCTGGTCAGCATCATCGACCGCAACTATCAAGTGTTCAAGGCGCGGGTAGGCATGGTCGCCGAGCGCACGCCCAGAGAGATGTCGTTCTGCGCCCTTGAACTTGAGCAGGATACTGTGCTGGAAATCTGCGACGCCTTGACCGATGCGCGCACTGTCGATAACCCGCTGGTGCAGGGTGACCCCTACATTCGTTACTACGCTGGCGCACCGCTGGTGATCAAGCCAGGACTCAACCTAGGGCGGCTGTGCATCATCGACCAGGCGGCACGTCCGTCGTTGTCCGAGCGCGACCAGGCGCTGTTGCGCAGCGCGGCGCAGATTGTTGTGTCGCGATTGCAGTCGATCCATGATCAATATTTCTACGACAGTATGACCGGCTTGCCCAACCGGCGCCGTTTCGAAGCCGACTTCGCCGACTGCGCCAACGTCGCTGGCCAGGTCGCAGTGTTCATCGAGCCTATTTCAGCAGCCGGCATGGACCGCCTGGTGAAGGCACTGGGCATCGAGTTTTTCGCAAGCTTCATGCTGGCCGTGAAAGAGGCCTTGCTGGCAGCCCTGCCGCCGGGGTCGCGCCTGTACCGCCCGAGCACGCTGGGTTTTCTGACCCTGATCGAATGCAATGACGTGGCCTCATCGCCGGCCAGGCTTGACGCTATCGTTGCGGCGCTGAGTGGGCCGTTGCACAGCGGCAATGTGCCGGTGTTCGCCGATGTTGGCATGAGCGTGCTCGAGCCGGATGCAGACACCGATGCATCGCTGGACACCCTGCGTTTGATGGCGAGCATGACCGATGCGGCGCGCCGCAGCGAGCGACGCTGGCTGGTCTATGACCCGCTGGTCGATACCAGCCAGCGCCGCAGTACGGCCTTGCTCATCGCTCTGGAACCGGCGCTGGTAGCTGCCGACCAACTTCGTCTGGTCTATCAGCCAAGGGTTGATCTCAACAGCAAACGCTGCGTGGCAGTAGAAGCGCTGTTGCGCTGGAAGCATCCGACCATGGGCGAAATCAGCCCGGCTGAATTCATCCCATTGGCTGAAACCACTGCTTCGATTCGCGGCATCACCCGGTGGGTGATCTGGCATGTCTGTCAGCAAATGCGCAGGTGGCGGGCGCAGGGGCTGCAGATGACCGTGTCGCTGAATATCTCTGCGCTGGATCTCGCCGATGGGCACCTGTTCGAGTACCTGAGCCGTACGCTCGGCGAGTTCGGCGTGGACCCGCGGCGCATCGAGCTTGAGTTTACCGAAAGCGCTCTGGTCACTGACTTCGACCAGGTGCAGCAACAGCTTCAGCGTTTTCGCACACTCGGGGTGGCGATTGGCATCGATGACTTCGGCAGCGGCTACAGCAACTGGGTGTACCTGCGCATCATCCCGGCCACCAGCGTCAAGCTTGATCGCTCGCTGCTGGCCAACCTGCAGCCGGGTAACAACGATTGGCACATCATTCGCGGGCTGGTCAGCCTGCTGCGCGACCTACGCCTGACGGTGGTGGCCGAAGGTATCGAGACCGACCTGCACCACCATTTGTTGCGTGGCTGGGGCTGTGAGCAGGGCCAGGGCTATTTTTACGCGAAGCCGATGCCGCCCGCAGAACTTGAAACCTGGCTGCAGAAGGACTGCTGCGTGCCGATGACCTGACAAGGACGATGTTTAATCTCATAGCTGCACTTGCAAGATTGTCGACAACCTCCTGCCATTTCGGCCGCGTCGCTAACCACCGAGAACACCATGTTCAACTCAAAGCTAAAAAACCAGCTGCAGCGACTGCAGGACGAAATAGACGCGCTGCAGCGCGCGCAGGCCGCAAGAACTCACGAGATGCTGGAAATAACGGTTGATCGGAACCTGCTGATCACCGCGGTCAATCGCAACTTTGCTCGCTGGGTGGGGCGTGAACAGTCGCAATTGCTTGGGCAATCGCTGGCTAGCATCGCGCCCAGCTATGTCAAAGAGTTACCATGCTTCAAGGATTTTCAGCAGGCCATGAGCACTGGCACCGGGGTCAGCGACGAGTATCGCTATATCACCGCCGACGGCAGGATGGTCTGGATGAGAGCGGCCTGGTGCCCGGTCAAGTCAGCAGCGGGTGCAGTCACCCACATGTCGGCCTACGGCACCGATGTCACCGCGAGCATCGATAAAGCGCGTGAAAACGACGAGTTCATAAAGGCGCTGTACCGCTCGACCGCAGTCATCGAGTTTGAGCTGGACGGTACTATCGTTGCTGCCAACGACAACTTCTTGAGGACGGTGAACTATTCGCTGGCAGAGATCGTGGGCAAACATCACCGTATTTTCTGTGACCCCAACTATGTCAATTCGCCTGCCTATCAGCAGCTATGGCGCAGCCTCAACGAGGGGCAGTTCGTCGCCGAGCGCTTCCTGCGCTTTGACAAGTCAGGGCGCGAGCTCTGGCTGGAAGCATCCTACAACCCGGTGCGCGACACCCGTGGCCAGCTCTACAAGATCGTCAAATTCGCGGTCGATATCAGCGAGCAGGTCAAGCATGAGCAGGAGGTCAGCGCGGCCGCCGGGATTGCCTATGACGTTTCTCGCAAAACCGATGACTCGGCGAGAAGGGGGGCGGTGGCCGTAAAGGATACCGTCGAGACCATGAACCGTATCGTCTCGCAGGTCTCCACGGCCTCCGCCGGGGTCGAGGCGCTGGGGCAGCAGTCGCAGTTGATCACATCGATTGTTTCCACCATCGGCGGCATTGCCCAGCAGACCAACCTGCTCGCCCTCAACGCGGCTATCGAAGCCGCGCGCGCAGGCGAGCAAGGTCGGGGCTTTGCCGTGGTGGCCGATGAGGTGAGGAAGCTGGCCGGCCGCACCAGTGCCGCCACTCAGGAAATCGTAGAAGTGGTGCAGAAGAACAACACCCTTGTAGAGGCCGCAGTGGTCAGCATGGGTGAAAGCACGCATCAGGCTGAAATCGGCTTGGCGCTGGCCAGCCAGGCCGGCCATGTCATCACTGAAATTCAGTCGGGTGCGCAGGAAGTGGTAACAGCGGTCGGCCGATTCTCATCGCAGATTGCCGGTCAGTCACACCCGTGAAAGTGTGACCGGTAGCGCCGGCACGCCATCAGGCAGCCGGCTCGACCTCCAGAAACGCCGCTTCCAGCAGCTGCCGGGTGTAGGGATGCTGCGGCGCATGGAAGATTTCCCGCGCGTCACCTTGTTCCACCACCTGCCCCTGTTTGATCACCATCAGCTGATGACTCAGCGCTTTGACCACCGCTAGGTCGTGACTGATGAACAGGTAGGTCAGGTTGTATTTGAGCTGCAACGAACGCAACAGCTCCACTACCTGCCGCTGCACGGTGCGGTCAAGCGCCGAGGTTGGCTCGTCGAGCAGAATCAACGCCGGTTTGAGCACCAGCGCGCGAGCGATGGCGATGCGCTGACGCTGGCCCCCGGAGAACTCATGGGGATAGCGGTGGCGGGTGGCCGGATCGAGGCCTACTTCCTGCAGCGCGGCAATGATCGCCGCCTCTTGCTCTTGGGCGGTGCCGATGCGATGAATGCGCAGGCCTTCGCCGACGATATCGGCGACACTCATGCGCGGGCTGAGGCTGCCGAACGGGTCCTGGAACACCACCTGCATTTCTCGCCGCAGCGGCCGTACCTCCTGCTGGTTCATGCCCTGCAGGTTTTGCCCGTGAAAACGGATGTCGCCCTGGCTCGAGATCAGCCGCAGGATCGCCAGGCCCAAGGTCGACTTGCCCGAGCCGCTTTCGCCAACGATGCCCAGAGTCTGCCCTTGGGGCAGGCTGAAATTGATCCCGTCGACTGCCTTGACGTGGTCTACCGTACGCCGCAGCAGGCCTTTCTTGATCGGGAACCAGACGCGCAGATCATCCACCTCCAGCAGCGGCGCCCCAAGCGGGTTGGCCGCAGGCTGGCCGCTGGGTTCGGCGTTGATCAACATCTGCGTATAGGGATGCTGCGGGGCGGTGAACAGCGTCGTGCACTCGGCCTGCTCGACGATCTTGCCTTGCTGCATCACGCAAACACGGTGGGCGATGCGCCTTACCAGGTTGAGGTCATGGCTGATCAGCAGCAGGGCCATGCCCAGTCGTGCCTGCAGCTCTTTGAGCAGATCAAGAATCTTCAGCTGTACGGTGACGTCGAGCGCAGTGGTCGGTTCATCGGCGATCAGCAGTTCCGGCTCGTTGGCCAGGGCCATGGCAATCATCACCCGCTGGCGCTGGCCGCCGGACAACTCATGCGGCAGCGCCTTGAGGCGCTTGTGCGGTTCAGGGATGCCGACCAGGTCGAGCAGTTCCAAGGTGCGCGCCGTCGCCTGCTTGCCGGTTAAACCCTTGTGCAGGAGCAGGATCTCGTTGATCTGCTTCTCGATACAGTGCAGCGGGTTGAGCGAGGTCATCGGCTCCTGGAAGATCATTGCGATACGGTTGCCACGGATGCGCTGCATTGGCTTTTCGCCAAGCTTGAGCATGTCCTTGCCGCCATACTCGATACTGCCACTGGGGTGGCGCGCAAGTGGGTAGGGCAACAGGCGCAGGATCGAGTGGGCAGTGACCGACTTGCCCGAGCCGCTCTCGCCGACCAGGGCCAGGGTCTCGCCCTTGCGGATGTCGAAACTGATGCCATCGACAACGCGGTTGACCTGGTCACCGCTGAGGAACTCGACCGCAAGATCACGGACTTCGATCAGGTTAGGTTCGCTCATGTCATTTCCTCGGGTCGAAGGCGTCGCGGGCGGATTCGCCGATAAACACCAGCAGGCTGAGCATCACGGCCAGCACGGCGAAGGCACTGATGCCCAGCCATGGTGCCTGCAGGTTGGATTTGCCCTGGGCAACCAGCTCACCCAACGACGGTGAACCGGCGGGCAGGCCAAAGCCGAGGAAGTCCAGCGCGGTCAGGGTACCGATGGCGCCGGTGAGGATGAACGGCATGAAGGTCATGGTCGAGATCATTGCGTTGGGCAGAATGTGCCGGTACATGATCGCGCCGTTGCGCATGCCCAGGGCGCGCGCCGCGCGCACATACTCCAGGTTACGCCCACGCAGGAATTCGGCGCGGACTACATCGACCAGGCTCATCCACGAGAACAGCAACATGATCCCCAGCAGCCACCAGAAGTTGGGCTGGACGAAACTGGCCAGAATGATCAGCAGGTAAAGCACCGGCAAGCCTGACCAGATCTCCAGGAAGCGCTGGCCGGCAAGGTCGACCCAGCCACCATAAAAGCCCTGCAGAGCCCCGGCAATGACGCCGATGATCGAGCTGAGGATGGTCAGGGTCAGGGCAAACAATACCGAAACGCGGAAGCCGTAGATCACCCGCGCCATGACATCGCGGCCCTGGTCATCGGTGCCCAGCCAGTTGTCCGCCGAGGGCGGCGCGGGCGCCGGTACCTTCAAGTCGTAGTTGATGCTCTGGTAGCTGAACGGGATCGGCGCCCACAGCACAAAGCTGTCTTTCTTCTCCAGAAGATCGCGGATGTAAGGGCTCTTGTAGTTGGCTTCGAGCGGGAATTCACCGCCAAAGGTGGTCTCGGGGTAGCGCTTGAACGCCGGGAAGTACCACTCGCCGTCGTAGCGCACGGCAATCGGTTTGTCGTTGGCGATCAGCTCGGCGCCAAGGCTCAGGCCGAACAGGATCAGGAACAGCCACAGCGACCACCAGCCTCGGCGGTTGGCCTTGAAGCGCTCGAAGCGCCGTCGATTGAGCGGGGACAGGGCCATTGGTCAATTCTCCCGGCTGGCGAAGTCGATGCGCGGATCGACCAGGGTGTAGGTCAGGTCGCCGATCAGTTTCACCACCAGCCCGAGCAGGGTGAAGATGAACAGGGTGCCGAAGACCACCGGGTAATCGCGGTTGATCGCCGCTTCGAAACTCATCAGGCCAAGGCCGTCGAGGGAGAAGATCACCTCGATCAGCAACGAGCCGGTGAAGAAGATGCCGATGAATGCCGAAGGGAAGCCGGCGATCACCAGCAGCATGGCGTTACGGAACACATGCCCGTAGAGCACCCGCTGCCGGCTCAGGCCTTTGGCTTTGGCGGTGACCACATACTGCTTGTTGATCTCATCGAGGAAGCTGTTTTTGGTCAGCAGGGTCATGGTGGCGAAGTTGCCGATCACCAGTGCAGTGATCGGCAGCACCAGGTGCCAGAAGTAATCGAGGATCTTGCCAGTGGTGGACAGCTCGTCGAAGTTGTTCGAGGTCAGCCCGCGTAACGGGAACCAGTCGAAGTAACTGCCGCCGGCGAACAGCACGATCAGCAGAATGGCGAACAGAAACGCCGGGATGGCATAGCCGACCACGATCGCCGAGCTGGTCCAGACATCGAAGTGGCTGCCGTGGCGCACCGCCTTGGCGATCCCCAGCGGGATCGACACCAGGTACATGATCAGCGTGCTCCACAGCCCGAGCGAGATCGACACCGGCATCTTTTCGGCAATCAGGTCGATGACCTTGGCATCACGGAAGAAGCTGTCGCCGAAGTCGAGCTGGGCATAGTTCTTGACCATGATCCACAAGCGCTCCGGGGCGGACTTGTCGAAGCCATACATGTGTTCGATTTCAGCGATCAGCGCCGGGTCCAGGCCCTGTGCGCCGCGGTAGTTGGAGCCGGCCACCGAGACTTCGGCGCCGCCGCCGGCGATGCGGCTGGTCGCGCCGTCAAAGCCTTCGAGTTTGGCGATCATCTGCTCGACCGGGCCGCCGGGCGCGGCCTGGACGATGATGAAGTTGATCACCAGGATGCCGAACAGGGTCGGGATGATCAGCAGCAAGCGCCGCAGGATATAGGCGAGCATGTCAGTTGGCCTCGCTCGGCGTGGTCTCTGGCGCAGGCTGCGTGGTCACGGCCGGTTTCACATCAGGCTTGATCCACCAGGTGTCGATGCCGACATCGTACTTGGGCGAGACCTTGGGGTGGCCGATGTGGTTCCAGTAGGCCACCCGCCAGGTCTTGATGTGCCAGTTGGGGATCACGTAGTAGCCCCACTGCAACACGCGGTCGAGGGCGCGGGCGTGGTTGATCAGGCTCTGACGTGAGTCGGCGTTGATCAGTTGCTCGACCAGTTGGTCAATGGCCGGGTCGCGCAGGCCGATGAAGTTGCGGCTACCGGGGTTGTCGGCGGCGCCCGAAGTCCAGAACTCGCGCTGTTCGTTACCCGGCGAGCTGGACTGGGGGAAGCCGCTGACGATCATGTCGAAGTCGCGCGAACGCAGACGGTTGATGTACTGCGGCACCTCGACCCGGCGCAGGGTCAGCTCGATGCCGAGGTCTGCCAGGTTGCGTTTGAACGGCAATAGCACGCGTTCAAACTCCGTCTGTGCGAGCAGAAACTCGATCACCACCGGCTTGCCCTGGGCGTCGACCATCTTGTCGTCGACGATTTTCCAGCCCGCTTCCTGCAGAAGCTTGTAGGCCTGACGTTGCTGCTCGCGGATCATGCCGCTGCCGTCGCTGACCGGGTTCTTGAACACCTCGGTAAAGGCCTGCTCGGGAATTTTGCCGCGCAGCGGCTCGAGGATTTTCAGTTCATCCGGCGTGGCCGGCTGTGTGGCCGCCATGTCGGAGTTCTCGAAGTAACTGCTGGTGCGAGTGTAGGCACCGTTGAACAGCTGCTTGTTGGTCCACTCGTAGTCGAGCAGCAGGCTCAGCGCCTTGCGCACGCGCACGTCCTGGAACATTGGCTTGCGCAGGTTGAAGACAAAGCCCTGCATACCGGTCGGGTTGCCGTTGGGCAGCTCTTCCTTGATCAGGCGGCCTTCGCGTACGGCGGGCACGTTGTAGGCGTTTGCCCAGTTCTTTGCCGCCATCTCCAGGTTGTAGTCGAACTGGCCGGCCTTGAGCGCTTCAAGGGCAACGGTGCTGTCGCGGTAATAGTCAAAGGTCATGACGTCGAAATTGAACATGCCGCGGTTGATCGGCAGGTCCTTGGCCCAGTAGTCCTTGACCCGCTCGAAACGCACCGAACGACCGGCCTTGACCTCGGCAACCCGGTAGGGACCGCTGCCCAAAGGAATTTCCAGGTTGCCACGGTTGAATTCGCGGTTTTCGTACCAGTGCTTTGGCAGTACCGGCAGTTGGCCAAGGATCAGCGGCAACTCACGGTTGTTCTTGTGCTTGAACTTGAACAGCACTTTCAGCGGGTCTTCGGCAATGACCTCGGCGACGTCACCGTAGTACACCTTGTACAGCGGGGCGCCTTGGCTGACCAACGTGTTGAAGGTCCAGACCACGTCATCGGCACGCATGGGGTGGCCGTCATGGAAACGTGCTTCCGGGCGCAGGTAGAAGCGCACCCAGCTGTTGTCCGGGGCCTTCTCTATCTTGCCGGCAACCAGGCCGTACTCGGTAAACGGCTCGTCCAGGCTCTGGCGCATCAGCGTGTCGTAGATGCTGCCGACGTTTTCTGCAGCCACGCCTTTGTTGATGAACGGGTTGAGGCTGTCGAAACCGCCAAAGCCGGACTGGCGGAAGGTGCCGCCTTTGGGCGCATCTGGGTTGACGTAGTCGAAGTGTTTGAAGCTGGCCGGATACTTGGGCGGCTCGTCATACAGGGTCAAGGCGTGCTGCGGGGCAGCCAGCACGGGAAGGCTCAGGCAGGCTAGCAGCAGGCTGCCGGCCAGTTGGCGCAGGCGGTGCGGCATCATTTGGCTTTCTCCGAAGTCTTGAGCCACCAGCTGTTCAGGCCCAGGGTGTAGGGCGGCGTGGTGACGAAGGCGAACCGATTGCGGTAGGCCAGGCGATGATTGTCCAGATACCAGTTGGGGATCATGTAGTAATGCCACGACAGCACCCGGTCCAGCGCACGCGCGGCGGCGACCTGGTCATCGCGGGTGCGGGCAGCGAGCAGGGTGTCGAGCAGGTGGTCGACCACCGGATCTTTGACCCCCGCATAGTTCTTGCTGCCCTTGGTCGAAGCCTGGCTGGAATGGAAGTACAGCCATTGCTCGAGGCCTGGGCTGAGGGTCTGGTTCAGGGTCATCAGGATCATGTCGAAATCAAACTGGTCCAGCCGTTGTTTGTACTGGGCGCGGTCTACCGTGCGCAAGCGCGCATCGATGCCAATGCTCGCCAGATTTTCGACATAAGGTTGCAGGATCCGTTCTAGATTGGGGTTCACCAGCAACAACTCCATCTGGAACTGCTTGCCCTTGGCGTCCACCAGGCGTTGGCCGTCCAGCTTCCAGCCGGCTTTGCCCAGCAGGGCAAGGGCCTCGCGCAAGGTCTGGCGGCTGACGCCGCTGCCGTCGGTATGGCTGACCTGGTAGGGCTCGGTGTACAGCTTGGCCGGCAGTTCGTCGCGAAACGGCGCCAGCAGCAGCCACTCCTTGCCGGTGGGCAGGCCGCTGGCAGCAAACTCGCTGTTTGGGTAATAACTGGTCGAGCGCCGATAGGCGCTGCTGAACAGGGCGCGGTTGGTCCACTCGAAATCCAGCATCAAACCCAGCGCCTGGCGTACTTGCGGGTCGCTGAACGTGGCGCGGCGACTGTTCATGAACAGCCCTTGGGTCTGGGTCGGGATGCGGTGCGGGATCTGCGCCTTGATCACCTCGCCACGGCGCACTGCAGGGAAGTTGTAGCTGTTGGCCCAGTTCTTCGCCTGATGTTCGATGTAGATGTCGAACTCGCCGGCCTTGAACGCTTCGAAGGCGACCGTGGCGTCGCGGTAGAACTCATATTCGACGCGGTTGTAGTTGTACTTGCCGCGATTGACCGCCAGGTCCTTGCCCCAGTAATTCTTGACCCGCTTGAATACCAGGCGCCGCCCCGGCTGCACCTCGGTGATGCGATAGGGCCCGCTGCCCAGCGGTGGCTCGAAGGTGGTGGCCTTGAAGTCGCGCTTCTGCCAGTAATGCTTGGGCAGTACCGGCATCTCACCCAGACGCAGGATCAACAACGGGTTGCCGGCACGCTTGAACACGAAGCGAATGCGCAACGGCCCGAGAATGTCGACTCGCTGCACTTCCTGCAGGTTGGTGCGGTACAGCGGGTGGCCGTCCTTGAGCAGGGTGCGATAGGAGAACGCCACGTCCGCCGAAGTGATCGGCTTGCCGTCGTGAAAGCGTGCCTCTGGGCGCAGGTTGAACACCACCCAGCTGCGGTCTTCGCTGTACTCGACCGAGCGCGCAATCAGGCCGTAGCTTGAGGTTGGCTCATCGCCGGACGGATCGTACATCCCCGTACCGACCATAAGCGTCTCGTTCAGCTCGCTGACACCGTATTGCAGGAAGTTGGGCGTTGTGACCGGGCTCGACCCTTTGAAGGTGTAGGGGTTGAGCGTGTCGAACGTGCCAAATGCCATGGCCCGCAAGGTTCCGCCCTTAGGCGCTTGCGGGTTGACCCAATCGAAGTGGGTGAATGTGGCTGGGTATTTGAGCGTGCCGAACTGCGCGTAACCGTGGCTCTCGCTGACGGTGGCGGCGGCGGGGAAGCTCAAGGCCAGGCTGAAGGACAGCAGGAGGGGACGTATCAAATCGGCATCCGATCCAGAAGGCGTTGGGCTTTGGTCGGGCTACAGTAACAGCTTGGCGGGATTGGAAAAAGAGTGATGCGAGAGGGGGCTGCAAGCGGGGCTGGGTGACAGCCCCGGGAGGATCAATGACCGAGGTAGACGGTCAGGGTCTGGCCTGGTTTGAGGGCATGCCCGCTGCGCGGATTCCAGCGCTTGAGGTGCTGCATTTCGACGTTGAAACGCTTGGCCACCAGGTACAGTGAATCGCCCTTGCGGACTTTGTACTGAGTCGAGCGCTGCTTGGCCGAAGCAACCCGGTTGGCGGCTGCAGAGGGCGCATTGCCACCGCGCATGGCCAGGACCTGGCCGGCCTTGAGGCGATTGCCGGAGATCTTGTTCCAGCGCTGGATATCCTTGACCGAAACCCGGTTGGCCTTGGCGATGCTCCCCAGGTTGTCACCGCGCTTGACTCGGTAGCTGCGCGTGGCCGGTGCGCTGGCTTCGGCGACAGCGGCTTCGAACACGGCCTTGCGTGGTTGCAGGCTGAGCAACTGTTCAGGGTTCAGGTTGGACAGGCTGGCCGAGAGCAACTGCGCCTTGGCAGTCGGCACCAGCAGTTGTTGCGGGCCGTCGACCGTCATGCGCTTCTTGAATGCCGGGTTGAGCTGGATCAGCTCGTCTTCATCGATATCGGCAAAGGCTGCGACCCGCGACAGGTCGAGGCGGTCATTGATGGCGACGGCGGCAAAGTACGGTTCGTTGGCGATCGGGTTGAGGTTGACGCCATACGATTCAGGTGTTGATACCACCTGCGACAGGGCCAGCAGCTTGGGCACGTAGTCGCGGGTTTCCTGCGGCAGCGGCAGGTTCCAGTAATCAGTCGGCAGGCCGAGTTTTTCGTTGCGTTCGATAGCGCGGCTGACGGTGCCTTCACCGGCGTTGTAGGCCGCCAGGGCCAGCAGCCAGTCGCCGTTGAACATGTCGTGCAGACGGCTCAGATAATCCAGTGCGGCGTTGGTCGATGCTGTGACGTCGCGGCGGCCATCGTAGAAGTTGGTCTGGCGCAGATTGAAGTGGCGCCCGGTCGAGGGGATGAACTGCCACATGCCAGCTGCATGGGCTCGGGAATACGCCATCGGGTTGTAGGCGCTCTCGATCGCCGGCAGCAGGGCCAGCTCCAGCGGCATGTCACGTTCTTCGAGGCGCTCGACGATGTAATGCAGGTACAGGCTGCCGCGCTCGCCGGCGGTTTCAACGAAACGCGGGTTGCTGGCGAACCACAGGCGCTGTTGCTCGATGCGCGGATTGACGTCGATGGTGTCCTGCAGCGCGAAGCCCTGGCGCATGCGTTCCCAGACATCCTGGGGCGCCTGCTGCTTGGGCTTGGCCATGATCAACGGGGCCGGTTTGTGCTTGATCCGGGCCTGATAGTTGTGCGCGCGAACGCTTTCGGATTCATCTACCTGACGGGTGCTCTGGCAGCCCACTAAAGTGGCAGCCAGGGCCAGCGCACTGATCTGTGCGAGGCGCGTCAAAGCGACGGATTGCGAGGTTCTGCGGCTACTGGAAGGCATCGGCTGGGGCAGGTATCCGGGTGAAAAAGTTGGGCGATTCTAGGAACCGCTTTTGCCCGGGTCAACCTTTGCCCCTCAATTACGATATATCTTGAGGTTATCAGAAGCCGTCTTTCCAAGACCTCAAGGCAGCAAAAACAGCAGCTTGGCCTTCGTTTGAATGTCCCTTCCACTCGTCTGCTTTTTGTTTAACGGATGTTTCTGCAGTACGCAAAAAAGGGTTGGTGAGGCGTTCCAGGCCAATGCTGGAAGGCAGCGTTATGCGCTCATCTGCGCGCAGCCTGGTCACCTCCTCAAAGCGCGCGAGCACATCCGAATTGCTCGGTTCGACGGCCTTGGCGAAGCGCAGGTTGCTCAGGGTGTATTCATGGGCGCAGTAGACCTCGGTGGCGTCAGGCAGGGCGGCGAGGCGCTCAAGCGAGTTGTGCATCTGCGCTGGCGTGCCCTCGAACAAACGGCCGCAACCGCCGGCAAACAGCGTGTCGCCGCTGAACAGCACCGGTGTCGGCGTCTGTGCGGTATAAAAGGCGATGTGGCCAAGGGTGTGCCCGGGCATCGCCAGCACCTCGAAGGTCAGCCCCAACGCGGTGACCTGGGCATTGTCCTCGAGCGCCAGGTCACGGCCTGGGATCTGCTCGCTGGCCGGGCCGCTGACCCGCGCCCCGGTGGCTCGCTTGAGCTCGGCAACGCCGCCGACATGATCGTGGTGATGGTGGGTGATGAGGATATCCTTCAGCTCCCAGCCTGGGTTGGCCGCAAGCCAGTCCAGCACCGGTTGGGCGTCACCAGGATCGACCACCGCACACTGGCGTTTGGCAGTATCCTGTAACAACCAGATGTAGTTATCAGAGAAAGCGGGTAGTGCATCGATCTGTATCATGTGCGGATCCGAATCATCTGCCGTGGGACATAAGGGCATCTTAGCCGCGATGGTGCGGCGGGAGAACCTTGGAGGGAAGACGCAATGACCGACCAAGCCTTTGCCCAGGCCGACCCTGAATGGGTCGAGCTGATCAGCCTGGCCCGCGAATGGTTTCAAGGCCCTGTTGGGCAGTTGATGCTGCGCGAAGAAGAAAAGTTGCTTGAAACTGAACTCGCGCGTTTTTTTGGTGGTTATCTGGTGCATTACGGGCCAGGGGCGGAGGCGCCGCCGCATGCCAAGCAGGTGCATCGCAATGTGCGCCTCGGTGCGCCGTTGCCAGGGGTTGAAATCGTCTGCGAAGAACAGGCCTGGCCGCTCGCCGAACATGCGGCGGACGTCGTGGTGCTGCAGCACGGGCTGGACTTCAGCCTGTCGCCTCACGGCCTGCTGCGCCAGGCCGCCAGTGCGGTGCGTCCGGGTGGCCATCTGCTGATCGTCGGTATCAACCCATGGAGCAGTTGGGGCATGCGCCACCTGTTCAGCAAAGGCGCCTTGCGCAAGGCACGTTGCATCCCGCCGTCGCGGGTCGGTGACTGGCTCAACCTGCTCGGCTTTGCGCTGGAGAAACGCCGCTTCGGCTGTTATCGTCCGCCGCTTGCTTCACCGGCCTGGCAGCAGCGCCTCACCGGGTGGGAGCGGGTAGCCGGTGGCTGGCAGATGTCAGGTGGCGGCGTCTACCTGCTGATAGCGCGCAAGATGGTAGTCGGCCTGCGGCCACTGCAACCGGCCCGGCGTGAGCCGATGGGCAAACTGCTGCCGCTGCCCCTGGCCAAGGTCAATCGCGACCCGGCCAACCGCGACCATCATCCGGGTCGATAAATTACAGCGAATTAAGGCAGTACATGAGCGAAGAAAGCATCGAGATGTTTACCGACGGCGCCTGCAAGGGCAATCCGGGCCCTGGCGGCTGGGGCGTGCTGATGGTGTACAAGGGCGTCGAAAAGGAACTCTGGGGCGGCGAGCTGGAGACCACCAACAACCGCATGGAACTGATGGCGGCCATCGAGGGCCTCAAGGCGCTCAAGCGTGAATGCGAGGTTGTGCTGACCACCGACTCGCAGTACGTCATGAAAGGCATCAACGAGTGGATGGCCAACTGGAAGAAGCGCGGCTGGAAGACCGCGGCCAAGGAGCCGGTGAAAAACGCCGACCTGTGGCGCGAGCTAGACGAGCAGGTCAACCGGCACAAGGTCACCTGGAAGTGGGTGCGCGGGCATATCGGCCATCATGGCAACGAACGCGCCGACCAGTTGGCCAACCGCGGCGTCGACGAAGTTCGCGCGCGTCACAAGTAATCCGACGCTGGGGTATACTCCCGGCTCTTTTTTGTCGTAGCAGTTGGAGCCACCGCCCGTGGAGCAGCAGAACACCCGATACGTCGTGTTGGACTCCAATGTCAACCCAGGTGTCAAAACTTTCTAGAAGCTCAACATGCTGATTTAAATGGATTTTTTATTTTTTACCTGGATAAAAGGTTAAAAATCGTAAAAATAGCCATTTCCTACCTTTCAGCGTTCTGCGTGCTCGCAACCTCGTGGCCTGTTGGGCGCAGAAGCTGCTCGCCTATATCTGCCTAAGGTCTGAGCCCTCATACGAGGGCGAGCCTCCGCGCCGCAGCACCCCCCGGCTGTCCTCTCATAGGTGCCAGCACAGCCTCTGCTCTCGCTGGTGTCACCTAAAGTTCCTCACCAACCTTACCCAAAGCTATTCACTCATTTTTCTGCTCACCTGCAACCTGGCTTCGCCCAGCAGCTCGTCGAGGCTCCTGTCAGGGTCTCGTCGCATGTAGCACTGAATGACAAGCGTGAGAGGCGAGATGCCCATCACTTTGGCTAAGGAGTCGATTGTCTCAAGCGTGGGGGAGCGAAGGCCCCTTTCGAGCAGACTCACATACTCGCGGCTGACATCAGGGGGGAAATCGTTCTGTGCCAGGTCGGCACGCATCCTCAGCTCTTTCAAAGCTAGCGCAAATGCTTCTTTCAGGTCGCCCACGTGCGCTCTCCGGAAAAAGTGAGCATATAGGCACATTGAGCTTTCCGTTTCAGCGTACTATAGTACGCAAAAGGGTAAGAGGCATATAATATGTTCGAAACCAATGATGTTGGTCGCTTGGATGAGAGCCCGTTTTTCCCTCCTCAACCTGGGGCGCATCGATGGGCGTACGTTGCAATGACAGCCTCCCACGAATGGTTCTTCGTAACGTACGAGGTCGTGCAGGACGACGCGGTGCATGCGCAGCAGCTGCTGATACCAGGAGCTAGCTACTTTTTGTCTTTGGCTTCGAGAAGCAGCTCCGATGAAGTCATAAGAGAAGTTCAATTGGTATCACCTCCCTGGCTAAACCAGAGCGCGAACTGGAAGATGGAGCCGTTGAGGCGCCTTCATATCGTTGGGCGGCGTTTCTGCTATGAACTTCGTAATAATGGCTTCTATCCATCCGAACTGGCCGGTCAGTCATCGAAAGTAATGTGGCAGTACGAGGGTTAACGTCTTGGATCGCATTAATGAAAAAATCCTATTAGACCACCATCGTAAGTTGCTATTCGGACTCAAGGGGGCTGATGATCTGTTTGGCTTCGAATGTAATGATGGTTGGGTTTCGCTAATTGATGGAATGCTCTCTCTAATTGGGCGTTACAGCGCAGAGCATGCCTTGGACGTCCGGGTTGAGCAGGTAAAAGAGAAATTTGGGTTGCTGCGAACATACATTCGAGGGGGCGATGTAGTAACTAACCGAATATTGGATGTGGCTGAGTTGGTATCTGGGTGCGTATGCGAGAAGTGCGGTATGACAGGGAAGTACTTCGAGGCTAACGGTTTTCTCCAAGTTCGCTGTCTTCAACATCAGTTACCGAATCAGTCTGATGTGACAGTGTGCGAGTATAGTGAAGTTTATTCGGTGAGTTTTGCGAAAGCGGTTTCCTTGGTGTTGTGGTTCTTCAGGGATCAATATGCGAATTGGCTAAAAGAGGAGTGTTTGGCTCTAGGGCGGGTGCGCCCAGTAGAAGCCCTAACTACTGTTGAAGGCTGCCATGCAGTTTATGACCTTTTGAAAAGAATCGAATATGGAGTCAATGTATAATTGAGAAGCTTAGCGTCGTTCATAATGTATATGGTTGACCACCCTGGTCTAGAAGCTGTGCTTCGAAAAATTTTGGAAGAGGAGTTCGCCAGTGGAGCGGTTGATCTTGCGGCTCTACGCGATCTCGTTTCCTCACCGCGACTGATGTCGTATGGCGTGAGGGCGTTCAATCATTCTAAGTTGGTTATGGCTGGTGATACGTTTTTAGATGCGCATACCATGCTTGCTGACGGGGTACAGAAAACCTATGCCATTTCGTTTGATGAGTGGGAGATGATTAAAGGGGAAGTTGAATATGTAGATCGCTGTGATTTTCGTGACGATTCCGTAATGCAGATTCAAGTGTGGTCCACTGATCCGCTTATCTTGGATGAGTTTGCAATGATTATTGCTGTGGCGTTGAGTTATAAAAAATCCGAGCTTTTGGCAGAATCAAGGATCTCATCAGCGTTGCATGAGCTGACGTCGCCTTGGGGGTATTACACTGATGGTTTCTAGCTAGATTTTTAAAGGCTTCAATCTGATATTTCAGGGGTGATGGTTTTGGAGGCTAATTAATGATGTCAGATCGGGTCCTTGCTTCAATAAATTCAAGTGTGCTCATTACTTGAAGCAAGAAAGATCATTTGAATAGAGTGAACGAAGTTTTAGGAAGCTTAACTCTAGTTATCAAGAGTTGATTATTGATTTATTTTTCTTTTTGCTTCTTAAGCAATCGGTGCGGCGATCTCGGAGTGTCAAATTTTTGCCGCCCTGATTTATGACGCTTTATATATAAAATGTGGGGCTTATGCTTGACTAGGTCGATTCCGTCATATATTTTGCCTTGATGGTTTAGGGTATCTATGCGACGTTTTGGCAATGCAATCGCAAGCTGAATAGCTAATAAATAGTTTCTAGAAATTTCTATTGCTTATGTCAGTCTATCAAGGATAGAGAATGCTGCGAGAGATCAACGATGTAGAAGCGCTCTACTATTGCTCGGAAGATGAAGGAGACTTCTTCGACCGTAAAGCTTTTGAAATAAAGCCAGCTGGGCTTCAAAAGATTGTTGTGGCATTCGCGAACTCTGACGGAGGCGTGGTGCTTGTCGGGATTTCCGATGAGAAAGAAGAATCGGAGCCACTAAAACGCTGGGTAGGGCGTGATTCCCGTGAAGCTTACAATCAGCATTTGGAAGCCCTAGTCAGCCTAAATCCGACAGTTGATTTTAAGTACGTTTTTTTGAAAAGACAGACTATGTCTTTGACCTATGTACTCAAGATCACAGTCAGCAAGGGGCTGCAAGTACACGAAACGGCAGATAAGTCCGTCTACATCAGAAGAGGCGCTCAGTCATTATCTGTAAAAGGGCCGGCCAAGCTAATGGAGCTTGCTTACGCTAAGGGTGTGATGTCGGCTGAAGATAGAGAGGTCGATATCGCTAAAATTGATAGCATTGAGAAAAGTTCTGCCTTGGCGCACTATCTCGATCAACTCCCTATTACAAATAAAGATCCCGTTGACTTCTTGCTTCAGGAACATCTGGTTAATTCCGATAGTTGGGTTCCGAAAGTATCTTCTATATTGCTTTTTGCAGATAACCCTTCGTCTGTGATGCCTTCGCAGTGCGCGATCCGGATCGTCAGATATGATACGAAGAAGGATGAGTTGGATCGCGATGCTCTGACCTCTGATAACTTCAGCATTGAAGCACCTTTATATCTTCAAGTAACGCAGGCAGCAGAAAAAATAAAAGAAATGCTTGCGAAATGCTTTGCCTGGACACCTGCCGGATATCAGTCAATTTCGTTCCCAGAAGAAACACTCTGGGAGATCTTGGTGAATTCGGTAATTCACCGAGACTACTCCATTTCAGATAACGTGCTTGTCAGTGTTTATAACAATAGAATTGAAGTTAAAAGCCCAGGGCGCTTACCGGGTCTCGTTACAGTCGAGAATATCCTAGATAATCGTGCGTCACGCAACCCTAAACTTGTTCGGCTCCTATCAAAATATAGCTCTATGCCAAACAGGGATCTAGGCGAGGGCATGAATACTGCCTTTCAGCGCATGCGTGATTATGGTCTGATAGATCCTGTTATTAAACAAGCTGATAACTATGTGACGGTCACGCTGCATTATCAATCCAATAAAGATCCCGAGAGCTTAGTTCTGGAATTTATCGATGCGCACGGCTACATAAGCAATGCTCAGCTTAGAGATTTGACCGGCGTGCTTTCCCCTGAGCAAGCGACGTCGGTTTTTGCAGTAATGCGGGACAAGGGTTTGATCAGAAAGCTCGATGATTCAACAGGAACAAAGGTTCGATGGGTCAGGTAGTGCCTTCGTATCTCTGCTGATTTAATCTGTCTGAAAACTATTACCTTTTAATATTTTAAAGCGGGTGTGGCCGAGTTGCAGCTGATGTCTGATTTCGATCTATGTTGCATGTAAGCGCTTTTGTTGTAGGGCTGTACATAAATATCAGGAAGTCTTTAAAATATAATCGTGCTTGATTGGCAGTGACCGATAATTAATGGCGGCCTTGGGGGCGAAGAGATTATTGGTAAAGATTTTAACAAATGGCCCATTCTTCACTCGCCGTGCTGCGTTAATCAAGTCATATGCCATAAAATATGAATGGCTGCGTTCGTGAGAAGTCTTTAATCAATTTCTATAGACTGCGTTAGCGAACTAGATTTTTAGTTGTATGGCAGTTTTCAATTTTCATTGAGTTGGGATGATATACATACCATGGACCTACCACCTCAAAAGCTCTACAAATATATTCCGCCTGCTAGAATTGACATATTGCAAAATTTGAAAATACGATTTACTCAGCCTTCGGCATTAAATGATCCATTCGAGTTTAATTTGCTGTTCAGTGAAATAGTGTCAACTCAGCAGCTTCGAGATCACTACGAAAAGGCCGACAAGCAAGAATTGATACTGGAGGCAATTAAAGAGCTTCCAGACGATCAAAGGGCTTTATTTGCCTTGGTTTCGAAAGAGCAACTGTTTCAAATGTTTGAACAATTTATTTCAAATATGTTCAATGCAGGTAAAGTCAACGATATCCATAGGGATTATATAGCGCCGCTAACGCCAAAGCTAAAGGAAGGAATGTATGAGGGCCTTAACAAAATAATTGGTATTTTAAGTTTGAGCGCGACGCCTATCTCCCCACCTATGTGGGCAAATTACGCGGAAAACTCAACAGGGTTCGTGTTGGAATTTGACACTACACACTCTTTCTTCAATGGTCGCCGATCAGAAAAAGATGAGTTCTATCACTTGCGTCAAGTCATTTACGATGATAGACAGCCAAGTGCAACAATGATGGATATGCCGTTCGACACTTTCGTGCTAAAAAGCAAAAGTTGGGAGTATGAGCAAGAGTGGCGCATGCTGTTGCCATTAGATCTAGCATCAAAAAAATTTATCACTGATTTTGGTGATGAAGTATCCTTGTTCGATGTTCCGGCCAGTTGCATAACGAAAATAATAATTGGATTAAATGCTAGAGAGACAAAGATAAATGAGTTGTTAGAAGTTTTAGTCGCTAGCTCCCATTTTGATCACATCGATTTAGAAAGAATTCATAAAGGTCCCACTGGCTTTAAGTTGGAGCGATTTAAAAAAGAGTAGGTTGTTCTGATCGATGGATTTTCAGCATGATGGATCGAATTGCCTTAGTCAATCCGACCCTTTAGCAAGCATTGAATATTAATGCGCTAAGTCTGGAGGCTGTCCACGAGCACTGCGTGAGCACATGATGTTGGCTTTGGGTCGAGGATAGCGCTAAGTCGGGTGTGAATCACAATACGGTTTGACGCAGTACTTGATGTGGATTTCGGTGCGTCGGTTTTTTTATTAAGTCGTAAGAACTTACAAGGATGATGCGAAATGCGGCCAGTCACGTTTTTTGATATTTGGGAGCCTTGGCGAGAGTCTATTATTGATCAACACGGCTTCTATGTTGATCAAGGAAAAAATAAGCTTCTTTCTCAGTTCAACAATATGGAGCAAGAGTCTGATGAGGCTGCTGAACGCTGGTTAGCCAAGCAGTCTCAGAATTTCGATCCAGACCGGGACGATCCTGGAAGTATCGAGGAAAACGCCTATCATGAAGGCTTAGAATATTATCGCTTACTTAGTGAGCTACGAGACCAAACCAGACTTAGCATCGTCGCTGGAATGTATCATTCTTGGGATAAAGAATTGCGTCGGTGGCTTCTGAAGGAAATTGATCATTGGCACCGAGGGCCTAACGTTACTGATAAAGTGTGGAAGGCAACTTTTGATGAAATTGTCGATTTACTAGATTTGATGGGGCTCGCCAAGCGCACCGCAGGATACATTCAGAAGCTCAGCGCTTGTCGATACGTAGTGAATGTTTACAAGCATGGTGAAGGCCTCTCGCTCGATAAGTTAAAGTCTCTTCACTCTGAGTATTTGAATTCCTCCTGCAATAATGGAAGTATCATGATACCGAGCAGAATTGACCATACCCATCTTTCAGTTACTGACAAGCAGCTTGATGAGTTTTCTGGCGCTGTTGTGGGTTTTTGGCGTGCGATCCCATCTAGAGTATCTAGCGATACACTGAATGTTCCGTCATGGTTCGAGAAGGCTATGCAAGCCGACCATAAAATTACAAAGCCTTAATTGCGCTAAGTCGGTGTCTTGAGCTTGTTAGGCTAATTGATTTACTTGCGACTTTCCACCTCGGAGTAATCGAAAGTAAGTCCACGCTGTTAATCAACGGGAAAAGTAAAATTTATTTTAGCTCAACCAGGACTCTACGGTGTCGGAGCCGTATTTGGATTTCCACTCTTTCAATACCTTGTGATTGCCACCTTTAGTTTCAATAACTTCACCACTATTGGGATTTATGTAGCGCTTCACCTGGCGGGTCTTTCTGCTGCCTTTAGCGTCGACGGGCGCGCGCGAGGGAGTGGCCTTCGGCTCTAGGATTGCGATGATATTTCGCAAGCTATAGCCGTACTCGGCCATCAGCTCATGGAGTTTTTGTTCAAATTGAATCTCGCGCTTCAGAGCATCATCATTTTTGAGCGACTCAAGCTCTGCAAGCTGGGCTGCCAATTGCTGCTCAAGGGCTCGGAATTCTGCAAGACGAGACATCTTATGCTCCTGTTCGGGTGTATGGGCATTATCTGGTCAGGAACCGAGAAATGTCTAGCTTCTGGAGTCTTCCCGGCAACTGAGCGGTTGGAAGCAAAAAGGGGGCCAGCTGGGCTGCTGACCATCGCGTCAGGTATCTATTGGCGTTCCGAATGCTCAATGACATTATCAGCGTGTTCAGCCCGTGGCGCGCAGTGCTTAGCTCGCCTATGCTTTCTCTCGCCAACAGAGATGGCGCAAAGCCACTTAGCACTTAGGAGTCTGGCTGTGATCACGGAATTGAACATAGATGGCGTCGCTAGTTACAAATCAAAATCTACATTCTCACTTACCAATAAAACATCACTTATCTACGGGCTGAACGGTGCAGGAAAGAGCACTATTTCTGATTTTCTCTACAATCAGACTGACCCGCGATTCATAAAATGCAGTCTGAAAATTAGCCAGTCATGTGAGATTTTGGTGTATAACCAAAGTTTCCTTAATGACTATTTTTACGAGGAAGATAAGCTAAAGGGGATTTTTACTTTATCAAAAGAGAATAAAGTTGCGCTCCAGCAAATCGAAGCGGAAACAAAGGAGCTTGAAAAGCACCTAGCTGCTCAACAAGAGAACTCTAAGCGGGCCACGGACAACGCCATCAAGCTTGATCAAGTGAAGACAAAGGCAAGTGGAAAGGTCTGGGAAATCAAGACGAATTTCTCGGGCGGAGATCGCGTTCTGGAGTTTTGCCTAGACGGCCTTAAAAGGACAGAGCTTCTTTTCCAGCATATTGTTGGACTACCTCTGCCAGAAAATGCACCTAGCTACACCGTAGATGGCTTGAAAGCGGAGGCGTCGTCCATTGAGGGCGAGGGTGCTGCGCCATTCACGAAAATTTCAACCCTTTCGGCTGGTTGGCTGACTATTGAAGGGGATTCTCTCTGGTCCAAAATTATTGTCGGCAGCCAAGAAGGTTCAGTTGCAGAGTTCATCGCCAAAACCCGTAATTCCGACTGGGTGAAGCAAGGGCTCCAATACATATCAGACGACAAGGATCCTCAAACCTGCCCTTTCTGTCAGCAGGAAACAATCACTAAAAATATCATCAATTCCATCCGTCAGGTATTCGACGAAGCCTACGAACAGGATGTCAAGAGTTTAGAGTTAGCCAAGACCCGCTACGAGGTTTTAACTGGCAGCTTGAATTTTCAAGATATCTCAACCTCTCCGCTTGCCACTAAAGAGCTTGTGGATGCCTGGAATATTGCTTGCGAGGCGTTGAAAGCATCAATTCGCGAAAATACTTTGCATATTGGCAATAAAATTAAAAGTCCAAGCACGCCGGTTGTTCTCACTGATACCCAGTCTGCCGTCGACATGATTAACGATTTAATCGGCGGTCTGAACGAGCTGATTGAGGCACATAATGCCAAGCTGGCAAACAAGAGGAGAACTCGGGATGACATAAAGTCACGATTCTGGACGCTGATGCGCTGGGATTACGATCAGACGATTTCCGCCTATGCGCAATCAGCTTCAGATCTCAAAGACGAGGCTGGCGAAATAAACGAGGAAACCACCAAGATCGATACTGCTGTCGCAACCTCTAGCGGCAAGCTTGCAGCGCTAAGAAAGCAGACAGTCAACATCGAAGAGTCGATTGAGAATATCAATGCTGGGCTGGTAGAGATTGGCGTCGATGGATTTTCTGTGGTGCCGTATGGTGATAATTTCTACCGGGTCTCCAGGGCGACCGATCAAGCGAATGCATTTCATTCGCTGAGCGAGGGCGAGAAAACTGTTATTAGTTTTCTTTATTTTATGGAACTGTGCAAAGGGCAGAAAACCGCTACTGCGGTGCCTCAGGCCAAAGTGGTTGTGATTGACGATCCAATCTCCAGTCTTTCCCATCTCTACGTTTTCAACATCGGACAGCTGATCAAGAAGTATTTAATTAATGATAAGCTGTATGCGCAAGTGCTTGTTCTCACCCATAGCCTGTATTTTTTCTACGAGCTGACGCACACTAGCAAAGAGAAACGGGCCGAGACACAACACCTGTTCAGGGTTTTCAAAAACACAAGCGGAAGCTCTGTGGTTCAAATGAAATATGAGGAAATTCAGAATGACTACCAGTCCTATTGGTCAATCATAAAGGATCACGCCGCCCCACCTGCGCTGATTGCCAACTGCATGCGAAACATTGTTGAGTATTTCTTCAATTTTGTTCAGAAGAAGGATTTTAATAATGTATTCCAGAAGCCAGTCCTGTCGACTGATAAGTTTGCAACGTTCTACAGGTATATGAATCGAGAGTCACATTCCTTGGGTCAAAATATTTTTGACATAAAGGAGTTCGATCATGATGTGTTCAAAGATGGTTTGAGGCTGATTTTCGAAGAGTGTGGGTATGCAGAGCACTACCAGGCCATGAGCAAGTAAATCTGACATGAGGCGGGCATTCGTGATGTGGCGAATGCTCCGTTTCATAGGCCATTTACGTGAGTTGGTATGCCTTGGAGTCCGTCAGGTATAACCCTCGCAAAGTGAGGGCTAGCGCATGGCATGGAGGTTTGGAGTCGAGGTGTGCGTTGGCACAATCGCCAACGGTTTACGGACGCAGTAGTTGACCCAGGACCAGGCGAGAGGGCTTGGCGATAGCGAATGGCATGGCGACGAAGCGACTCCGTTAACCTCCGGTGAGGGTTCGCTAATTTGCATCGTCACCAAATGCCTCGTACTCACTATAGGCCCGCATCCTTTAGCAGTTCAGGGGGCTTCCAGCCGATCGCCGCTGCAATCCTCAGAATGTTCAGGAACGACACGTTTCTCTCAGTGCAGCGGAAAGTGGCCTAACGAGCGCGCCGTGACTAACCTGCTGATCCGGTGGTAGCGGCCTGTCTTGCATGGTGCGGGCCTCACCACTTGCTGAGATTTCAGTATCAGTTGGTCCAGTATGGCTCACGGCTCTGCTAGGATTTGGCAAACTCCGCTTGGAAGGCTCCACATGTACGATATTCACCAGCATAAGCACAGTTATGCCGTCTGGACTGCTTCCCGTGCCTGGAACCGTAGGCTTAAAGGAGGGACACTCGATCTTGCACGGCGGTTGATCAAGGTTGCTGGATTGGAAGAAGTTCGAGAACCGGATGATATTGGTGCGGATGTCGATGCATGGCTGCTGGAGAAAATGCGAACAATAGTCACGTTTGCTGGCAACAATAAAATCACTGGGATCAACTATGGTCGAGCCCAAAAGCTGGTCAATATTTACTTGAAAACCAAGCTGATTTGCGGTGGGTCAGAAGCCCATCCAAAGGTTTGTCTGTTGCATCCCCCTCTCGACGGTGAACTGTTCAAGGGGTTGCGTCAGGTATTTGCTGAACAAAAACGCTCCGACGCAGCGGTTGCGTTTTATGAGGCGCAAAGGGCTTGTAGATCCTGGACGAACTTTGAACTCTCAGACTATTTGGCGCACATCAATGCGATCAAGCTTTACATGGGCAGTAAGCCTCTTTGGATGGTCGAAGAACACTGGCGCTAGCCCAGAACTGGCCGCTGCACAAGCATCAGCTAATATCGGATGGGTGAGCAGCGACGGATGAAGACCTCTAGTCAATCCAGCTGAGCCTCGTCTAAGAAGTGCTCAACCAGCTCTGAGCCGTCGCCAACCTCGCTACTCCAGGCTACCTTAAAAGCATGTTTCTCGATTTCGCTCGGGGCGTTGGTCCAGTGGACTTGGAGTATACCCTTGTGGTCGTGTACCCGTGATACGCGAGGTGCTAATCGGCCCGCCCCGTTAACGGCCATCATTGCCGCCACATAGCCCAGCACCTGATGGAGCCGTGTAGCGCGCCTTTGGTCGGAGTCGTAGTAAGTGGTTTCGATATCACCCATGTCGCGGTCTATCGGCTGATTTGTCATCAACGGTCCCCTTTGGTCGATTTTGCCTGAGTATACCGTGTGGTCGATAAGCGCAGCATTGCCATAAGTGGAGGCGTCGGACGGTAGCCTTCACCGCTGGTGCAGAGCAGTCAAGCACTTCTACGGTACTACCTGATTAGCCTCGATCAGGCACAGCTCCTCGCGGGTCTGCTTACGCTTGTTGGCGTACTCGGCGTCGGCGAAGGTCGTTTATGTCATCGGGAAATTCGGGCCGTATTACTCCAGAAATGAGAGGCGCTCTTCAGAAGGCATCTAACTCACAAGCGTTTCATCTCAGCCTCGGCAGTTGCAATCTGTAATCCCCCTGTAATGGTTTATGAATCGCTGCGATGCGCCCACGCAAAGTATCATGGCGCCAGCCATGCGCTCGATCATAAATAATGGGGCTCGATAGTTGCCTGCGCCCTCAGCGTTCAATCTAATTTCAAGCTCCTCTCGGGTAAACTCCTTCATTCCTGAATAATTAACAAAGCTCTTTTTTGTCAAAAAAGAAAGCGTTTTATCGTAGTGTCTTGGTTCTAGGATGCAGGACTCATCAACTCTTTTAGTCTGCGTTCCTTGTGAAGAAGGCATGCTAGTGATGCTGGCAGTGATGTATTTACCCTTATGCTCACTGGTTAACACAAACCAGTAGTGAGCTATTCCACTACCCTCATCCCATTTGAAAATCCTGCCTCTTAGAGATTCACGCTGGGGGGCGCTACGATTTAAAGACAACGTCCTTGAAGTATTTGATGCTTGCTGCATGTGAATTAGCTTCTTCCGAACTATACCCAAGTTTGTGGAGGATCGTTTCGAGCGAAATAGTCCTGCGACTGCCGTCTGGCCATTCCCATTCTGGGCAAATGCTAGGGTTGTGGGCGTATTGAACAATTGCGTCATCATCCATGGCCCCAAACTTTGCAAAAATTGCTTCAGCTATTTCACGATCTTGGAGTGAAAATAAGTCAAAATCCACATTGTCAATGTCGCTAATGCAGCTTCCAGTGTTCTTTAGTGAGACGTTTTTTAAATTGAAATTCTGAGGGCTCTTACCTGGAGTGGCTTCATTGAAAATGCTTTGATATTGTGGATTGCTATATTTGTCAATAATATTTTTTGCTCCACTTAGAATGGGGCCGCGATTCATTGAAAAATAATCATCATACGTAAGGGGGTAGCCAGTTTTTTCTAGGGATAGACGGTCAGTGAAATAAAGTAGCTTCATGAGCTTAACGTCGGAGATTGTTCCTCCGTTTTTCTCAGTAAAAAAATGCATCAATTGTATGGTTTTTTCAGTATGCATGCTGTCACCTCTATCTGGATATTAGCAGAAATCTACGCGCTGGTAAATTGGTGAGTATTGAATTTTGATTCTTCACGTAAAAATTTTTATGTGTAGTGCTAATAAATTTTGGCTATTGGCGATGTGTGCGTGGGATGGTTGGTGATTATGCACTTAGAGAGTAACTTCAAAGGGTCTAAGGATTTTCGGTTCGGATTACACGCTTGGTATGATATTGATTCTCCTCACGTGGCACCTGAGAGTTTTAGTTAACTTGGTTCGGCTGTCTGCTGTGTGCTATATGGTTGACTTTGTACCCACCAAGGACGCTACTTTTTCCTGCTTCATCCCTGATTGAAGATGCCTATTGGGCAATGGTTTGGTCATAGCGTTGCGTTCAGACGGTCTCATGTCAATGTTAGCCTCTACGCATGGACTACAATGCACTCTGGAATTGCTTCGAGATGATCATCTTCACTGTCTTCAATTTCTACGTTGATGAGATCGTCCGCTTCGAGATCTTCACCTTCACTAGTCGCTCCGTAGCCGTCGGACCTATACCTTCTGGGCACAGGCGTTTGTTCGTCCTCCATTGGCGAGTAAAATCCTTTGCTAATTTTCCTCATGTAGCCTTTCGCGTAGAGCGTACCCATCGCGTTAGCGAAAATCTTTCTCCAGTCAGTTGAAGAAATTGACGCCAGTCCGTTGAATCGTCCATAGATTTCATCCGCAAGAAAATTTACATCCATGATAGCTCCTGGGCTGGAGGTAGCAATTCTCACCTGTGCAAATATGAAGGCAATTAGATAGAGTCTGCGGCCTGTGGGTAGTTGAACTTTTAGTGCGTTCGAGCGTTTTTTGTTTCGTTCGGCGCGGAATAAAGAGGCGGCTGCGGCTATATTTAATGGTAGACGAGGCTGGAGTTCACGGATACGGTCTTTGTCCAACTCTCCTGAGATCAGGCTATCCATGATGCGGATGGCATCTATGATGGTTATGTCCGGATAAGAAGTCCTGCCTTTCTCTGTTTCACACAGTATACAGTTGGCTTTGATGATGTCAGTGTGTGGCGTTAAGTCTACGCATTTTTGGCAAGGGTAGAAAACTAAGCTCTGAGCTGAGTACGAGTCCGGGGAGTCTACGTCTTCTGTAAATGATGAATTGATTTTGGCATAATGGAATCTGGTAGTTGAGTTTTTCGGCCAGAAAAAAATCGGTTGCGGCAGCTTGTGTGCTAAGTAAGCGATCCACATTTTTGCCAGTGACTGATCATCATCTGCTTCTATGAGCCAAACTTTCCACGATTCCGCCCAAGAAATATTAAGGCTGGCGAGGTTCAGAGTTGTTCGCTCTGTGGATCGAGCTACTATGTTGTCGATGCGGAGCTTGTATTTTTCTTCTTGCAATATCGCTTGGTGATTGGGGAGGCTGATAAGTCTCGATCTAAATGCTTCCTGTCTAGACCAGCTGTAGCTACCAGCATTGTAAATGGCGATGCACTTTGATGTAGCTCTGGAGTAGGCACTGAATAACTCAGCAGTGTCAAGCAGCTCTGCCCCAAGAATCAAGATAATAGGCGCTTCCAGTCCACGGAATTTCGTAATGGTTTCACAGCGTGGCTGTTCTCTTATTAAATATTCAACATACTGCCTGGGAATGAATCTGGCGATCAGGATTACCATATCTTCAGGCAGGACGCCGCTATCAATGAGGTTTTGCCTGATCTGAGATGCCTCCTTGCATGGATCTGCGCTAATCATTTCGACGGCGGTGTCATGCTCCAATGTTCTCGGGGTTGAGTGTTGGAGTTTTGGTGGCACGACCTCTTCAAGGATGCTCGTCACCGCCTTTGGCATCCGCATGATGATAGTGAGTGGAAATGGATCTACGCCAAGTAGTTCGCTAAGGTCCTTTAGGGAGATGTTCCCACGTTCGTATGGGAATACTTGCGTCTCGTCGCAGAAGAACGCCTTGGGCTTGTCATGGAACCAGCTGGAGAGGGTTTCGCACCAGGAAGGGAGGAGCGCTTGAGACTCGTCGACAAGCAAGGCGCTGTAGCCGCTCAGGCGTCCTTGATCAATGGCGTCTTTCAGATCATGCACGCATTGCAACTTGTACCACTCATCTTCTTTGCCGGGCTCACTGGTGCGGCCTAAGACGTTGCGCGCCTGCCCACATAGACCATGCCAAGTAACCACGTCGCAGGTTTTTGAGTCGACAAGCTGGGTGCGAACATACTCTGTGAGTTTGTTGTTGAACGAAACCACCAGCACCTTCTTTTTCTGAGAGGCCAGTCTTCGAGCTGTTTCGATCACAATCAGCGTTTTGCCGGTGCCAGGCCATCCGGTTACGAGTGAGGTCTGGTTCTTCAGAACCCTCATAACTACGATGCTCTGTTCCTCGGTTAGCTGGAGCCATTCCTTGTTGTCGAAGAGGATGCGACTGGCCCAGCCGCGTCTGCCGTCGATTTCTGGGGTCAGAAATTCAATGAGGCGAGCGACACGGGCTTCGCCCAAGTCGAAGTTACCCAGGGTGGTTTTCCAGTAGTCCATGAGTGCCACGACGCGCTCTGTAACGTTCGGCATCTCTCGATGGTCGACGTAGAGCGGCTGTGCGGGAACGGAGGTCGTGTCGTACATGCCAGGGGTTGTTGGCTTGCCTGCAAAATCGGAGTCGGGGAACACAAATCCGTAGCCAATACGGAGTCGGAGCAACGGGTTAGAGCCTAACCACCTGGCTATCCCGTGAACGTTTTTGCGCGTCTGACCAACGGGATCAATGGAGTACAGCTTGTGACGGTGAAAAAACTCGTTATTTTTTACACCGTATTCGCCGCTCTTCACCTCGAGCACGAGTAGCCCTTTTTCCGGATGGATGATCAGAAAGTCGATCTCTCCGGTCGGCTTGGCTTGAGGGTCAACCTTTTTCACGGCGGCGCTGAGCCAGGGAAGGCTATGGATGACGGTATAGTCGTCTGGTAGCTCAGCTTTGAAGATGGTGTAAAGATCTCGCTCACCCTTGCTGTCGGTGCCACGAGGTCCGCTGTCAGGGATCATCCTTGCCATCGGTGAAACGCCTTCTACTAGTTTGTGCTCAAGTGGGGTGATTGCATTCCAGTCGGTGCTCCGTTTTTATCGGCAGTGTAACAGGCACCTGAATGCTTCCTCCGGTATAGATCGAGCGAAACACGCTGGTCGCGTGGGTATCTAACCAAGCGGCGAGCCGTAGTCCGTCCTATAGGTTGGGTGTTGTATTCTCTCGGGCCAGCAAGTGAAGGCGGAAACATTGTGCGCTTTGATTTTTCATTCTCGTCAGGAGTGTTGCATAGCAGCACTATTTTTTTCGTTTTGCCGAAGCCAAAAGCTTCGCTTTGTAGTCAACTTCCATGTTGCAAAGATATATTGTTACGTTTCTGGATTTGTTTAAGAATCCATATGTCTCTCTAGGTTCGATGTATGTGAATGTTAGGTGGTTTTCACTGCATTCGTGTTTTTGACATCTAATGTTTTTTTTCAGTGAGTATTTATCAACGGCGGCTTCGATGTGCTGCGCTATGGCACCGAATTCCCTGTCGAACGAAAAAATCACTAGGTAGAGGTCTATCGGGGAGCCTTCGTTTATAACATCGTTTTCGCTATATCGCTTGAATAGTTGATGTAGGCCTTCATATATTCTTTGGGAAAAATTTTCTGTTGCAAGTTTAGATTCGATTAGCCCTATGGTTTTCCCAAGGTTTGTTATTTTTATGTCTGCGCGTCCTGACCCTATGTAAGCTTCACGTTGAATTGATATTTTGCTGTTTTTAAAGTAGGCTGCTCTTAGCAGGCTGGCAAGAACGGCGGTTAGGTTTTCCTCTTTAAATGTGTTTTGAGAAGAGCTGTCGGAGTTCTTTAGCCTGTACAAGCCGTCATTTCTTTTTATTTCAAGTAGAGAAGCGCGTATGTGTTCACTCAGGTTAAGCTCATTCACCCATGAATCCCACATTCCAGACAATAGGGTGTGGACTGTTCTAAGAGTATTTTCTTGCTTTTTAAAAGGGGCGGCGTGATTATTAAATATTCGGTCATTAGCGACCTCAATATATTTCCTGGTCAGTTTTAGCTCTTCTAGAAAAAGATGTCCTTGGGCTCTGCTGTATTCTTGGAGTCCCTCTCTGAGTTTAATGAGTTTTTCAAGGCATGAACTATATTCGCTAATATCCTTCGCCTCTGTGGAGCAATTGGAATTAAGTTTTTCCGAAGCGGTGCGTATTCGATTGATGCAGTACTGGATAGGGTTGGACAGTATGATTTGATCGAAGTAACCTCTTTCATTTCTGATGGCTAACGAGCTTACGTTGCCTTGAGTTGCTATTTCGAAAGGTATACTGAATTCATTATCTGTGGTGACTATAAGATGGAAGTTGTCTCTTCCAGGCTTTGCAGTATAGTCACTCCATGATCTCACTATGTATAGTATAATGCTGGGGTGATGGAATATTACTGCAAGGTTTTCTCCTTGGCTAGCAAATGCATAACTAAATGTGGAGTACTGCTTTAGAGAAAGCTCTATCGATTCTTTGATTTGATCGTTTGTCAGGTTGTTTAAGAATATTTGTCTTTGAATATGTTGCGCTGTGTTTTTTATAATGTCGAGTGTTGAGCCGTGCGACATATAGAGCTTTCCTCTTATGTCTTGCAGGTAAGTCCAGAAATTAATCAGGTACTCATGCTCTACTTTGCCTAATATGTTTTCTGGGTGACGGTAGTTGTGGATGTCGCCTTTGTATTTTAAGAAGCTTTGAATCCTAAGTAATTTATGTCGTTCTGGGGCCGTGTTGAAGGTGCTTATAAGCTCATCGAGTACGTCAAGAAAAACCCCAATGCTTTTAAGGCTTCCATCATAAAGCGCCATTCTCATATCGATATTTTTCTCGGTGGTTTTGTTTCGGGATAAATGGTCGAGATGAGTGATCATTTGATTTGCCTTTTTGCTTTTAGGGATTGTGCTTGGCTTGACATTGATGGGTTCAGTGGAAGTGGTGGTTTAGGTTGTCTCAAGTTTTGTATCGGTTCTTTCGCTTGAGCTAGGTGCGCTGTTGAAATTATTCGCTCAATTACGATGGGGTATTCGCGCTATTTAACTTATGTATCACAGCTGCCCGAAAACTTGCATAAAGTCGAAAAAGTCTTCGGAGACGAAGCCGACGCTACAGTTGGCGTCAAACCGCTCGTTGATTCTGATGAGGGTCATCCGCTGGGCTTCGTGGGGAGAGGTTGGAAAAAACGCTCCACCAGGCTCGCTGTGCATGAAGAAGTCGCCGAGCTTGGTCCCGCAGTGCTCGCAGTGATTCATCCAGTATCGGGTGCCAGCAGTTTTGCTGTGGGCCAGTTTGAACTTGCTGGTAAAGCGGTGAATCTGCTTCGTGACCAGGGGGGAGAGGCTGTCGACGTTGGAAACGGTCCCCCGATATCCATGGCACTGCCATTCGCCCAGGTTGCTGGTGAGCGTGAAATCCTCGTCTTCATCCTCGTGGTAATCGAATTCTTCGTGTGTCTCCGGCAACTTGAACGAATACACACGAGTCAAGCTGGAGCAGCCCCAGCAGTCGGAGACCGACTCCAGGATGTAGTAGTACGGCGCCCTGACGCAAAATTCTGGTCCGTGCTCCAGGTCGTCGTGCTGTGTCACCGGCAGCCACTGAGCCAAGGGGCCAATCTCGACTCCCTCTGGGGTGTACCAGGTCTTCTGGCTAGGGTCCCATTTGGCACCGAGGGATTTTGCTTCGTCTTTCTCTGCGAAGGGGACTTTCAGATCAATCCTTGCCATTCCTGTTTCCTTACTTTTGCGCACCATAAGGCGCCCGAGCCCATACTAGAGCCTTTCTGTGTTGCCTGAAGGCTCAGTATCCCAGAAAATCGCGGCGTCAGCAGAGGGCGTCGTTGCTCTACAAAAAATGGATGGGCAATCACCTTAGGCAAGCCTGCTGCTCAGATTTTCAACCAGATCTGATCGTGCGCTGTCGTCGAGGTTGAGCATGTGGCCGAGATGCCAATGAGCTAACTAGAGCGCCTGGTTGCAGGCCAGGACGGCGCAAGTCGTCAACACGCTTCCCTGATGTGAACCTAAGTCCCGCTCCAGCGTGGAGCGGATCCCGAACCGTCACCAGACATGCCGGAGTTGTAGCCGTGGCGAGCAGCCAATCCAACGAAGCAACCAAACTGCTGGATTACTACCTTGATGATTCTGTTGATACAGAATACGCCGTCATGCTTTCCGCGCCGTGGGGGGCTGGCAAGACCCACTTCATCAAGAAGTATCTGAACGACCGGTCGACGCGTGTGCCCGAAGACAAAGGGCCTTACTACCTGTACGCGAGCCTTTTTGGCGTCACGGCCATTTCGACAATCAAGGATCAATTCTTCGCACAGATCCACCCTCAGCTCACTTCGAAAGGTTTTCAGCTTTTCGGAAATCTTGCTTCCGGGTTCGTGGAAAAGGTTTCTGGGGCTAAAGGTGCCTCTGGCATGGTGAAGGACCTGCTCGTGAATCTTGATGGCAAGGTCTTGGTCATCGACGACTTGGAGCGTTGCTCGATGAAGATCTCGGATGTTATGGGCTTCATCAACACGCTCGTCGAGCATGAGAAGCTCAAGGTGATCATCCTGGCTAATGAGAGCGAGATCCCGAAGGATCAGCGTGATGACTACGGCAGGCAGAAAGAGAAACTTGTGGGCAAGACCATTGAGGTCAAGGCTGATCCTGCTGAAGTTTTGGACAAGCTGACGGGCGACCTAAAGCCAAGCATAGCCAAAGACATCATTTCAGCTGAGAAGGCCGCGTTGCTGGCCACCTTCAACGCCTCTAAGAGGCCAAACTACCGTAACCTGCGCGCCGTACTCGCGGATTACGAGCGTTTGGTGGGCGTGGTGGACGAGCGCTTGAGCGCTGCACCACATGCCCTTAAACAGCTGTTGTTGTACATGATTGCGACAGGGGGAGAAGCCCGCAGTGCAGAGTTGGGCGAGGCTATGCTTCGGCAGCTTCCAACTACGGCATTCTCAATGGGACGGCTGTTCGCGAAATCAGAAAAGACCCCAACTGAGCAAGCCTTTGAGGCGCTCAAAAACCGCTACCCTGAGGTCTGCTGGACGGATCCTATCGTCAGTCCAAAGCATTTGGCCGACCTGTTCTTCAGCGGAAAAATCGCTGTGGATGCCATCAATGAGGGATTAGCACGTCACCCGGATGTCGTCGGGCACGCTCAAATCCCTGCTTGGCGTCTGCTCTGGGATTGGTCCCACTTGAGTAAATCGGAGTACGAAAAGGCCAGGAAGAAGCTTTTGGCGGAACTGGCTGAAACTAAGCTGACTCATCCTGGTGTGATTCTGCATGTGGCTGGTATAGCCATTACCCTTCGTGGTTATGGTGACCAACTGATTGAGGGGGAGCAGGGCTTACTGGCGTATTTCACTGAGTACGTGTCACGGTTGGTAGATGCTGGTACGTTGACGCCGAGCAAGGGTGTTTATGGTTTCGACAGCATGAGTGCTGTTGGGCTCGGATATTCGTCATACACCACCCCAGAATTCAGCTCGATCTACACGATGGTGAAGGGCGCCAGTGCGGAGGCGCTACGCAGGCAGTTGAAGGTAAAAGCACAGAGCTATGTGGCGCGTCTGGCGACTGGGCCAGACAGCTATGCGTCACTGTATGAATACGGTCTTGATGACGAAAACTATGGCGGTGTAGCATTTTTACACCATGCAGATATTGGAGAACTAGCAGGTCTTCTGATTGTCGGCTCTCGCTCGAACGACCAGCTTTTCGCTTCGCTCACAAAGCGATACGAGCATAATTTCCAAACCGGCCAATCCCTAAGGGATGAGTACGAGTGGGTTGAGAGATTGAAGACACACTTGCTCGCAGTGGCTGATGGTGACACGGCACCATTTGCACAAGCGCTACGTGAACGAGTGACTTATTACTTCGACAAGATTGGAGAGGGAATCAGTCTGCCAGCGCCCTCCGTATAAGCACCCTGACCCAGTTCGGGCGGATGTCCTATCCGTCCGATTTCTCCAGGTTAACATAGCTGAGCTTCTCGTAGCCATCGTGCACTGATCTTCCAACAAGATACCCTGCGCCTAAGTTGTAAGAGGATCAAAGTCCTCTGTATTGTGCCATTGTATGTAAGTGCATGTTTTGCCGGGGTTGTAATCGTCTATGAATGTTAGCTGGAGTTATTTTTTTGTTCTGTTTGGAGTTGGTAGTGCTTTCATCAGCTCATCTTTCGATATTTTGTGTTGGGCAGAGTTGTAAATCATTCGGTGGAGCATGTCGTGCAGCATGCTATTTTGGTATTCGAGTGATGCGACGTTTTTTTCAAGAGTCTGAATTTTCTGCATGGCCACGGTCATGTTTTTGGGGCGGTTTGGTGCTTTTTGGGCTTTGGCGTTTAGCTCTTCTTTTTTCGCCCTGTATTCAAAGATCAGAATGCTTTTTGTCGAGAGTGACTGTCTCGTTGGGATGTAATCCAGGTGCAGCTTGGCCGCTTGACATATCGCGTCCCAAGTGAGTTTTATGTCGGCTGGCCATGAACGAATGTCTTTGGCGATCTTCTTGATAATTTTGTCAGGAATGGGGGCTGGCATTGTTTTCGTCCATCATAAATTTCATGTATTCCAGGACTTCATTGCTCAGGTTGGACGTATCCAGTTGCTCTGGGCGCGAATTAGGAGTGCTGGAGACTTTCTCCACAATCCGCTGCTCAAGACTGAAGTCCAAGCCGATGTTCTTTATCACCGCCCCGTCTGCGATTGCGGGGTCAGTCATGACGTTGAGCAATGCAAGATACCCTTGATAGCGCATAAAATGCGTATCATACCAGCGATCCGCTGGGCGGTTCCCTTTATTCATGTCAGCCAACGCAGCATCTAAATTTTCTTTAATCGCATCTCGCTCGAATTCAATGGCTTCGATTGAGCGTTTGTGGCCTTTGCACAGCAGCAGTTCTGAACAGTTCAAGCAGTCTTTGAATTTGTTGCAGTAGCTGACGGTGTAATCGTGGGAGCATACGCCGAAAGCGTTGACAATATTAGGGCCTTTGGGGCGTGAAGCGCGATACTCCTCATGAGTGATCGGATTGTGCGCAATTTGAACAGCAGGAATGCGGTTTTCCGCAATTTTCTTTGCTGTTCGTGCAGGGTCCTCGTGCATGTAGGTAACGGTTTGTTGTTGCGAAGCACGTGCACTCCACTCTGTAATCATTTCGATTGAGATGCCCGCCTCCTTAGCAATTGTATTCAGTAGGTGGCGAAACTGGTGCGAGTTGACCGAGATATCTCCAAAGTTATGCTTATGGAAAAAGCTCATGCTAATTTCTTTGTTTCCGCGCATCATGCGCTTGCTAGTCATTCTCTTTGAGTAGTAGTCTCTATTATATGGCACCAAAAAAACTGGGCTGCTTGATAAGGTACTCGACAGTTGGTTGTATCGAAGGCACATCAAGGCCTCAGACATCTTCAAGCGGTGAGCGCCTTTTTCATAAGGTAGCTGGTAAGGGAAGTCAGGATTTAATTTCATGTTGTGTTTTTTTACAATTTGCCACAATGAGTTTAGAGTGAATCCGGTGAGGCTATAGCTTTTTGTGTATTTAAGTAGAAATGTCTCTGCGGAGCCGACAGTCTTGAGTCCTAACGCTTCAGCTACTTGTTGAGGTGTTAGAGGCGCATCGTCATCGACATCTGGGCAGGAGGCGTGGCGATAAAATTTGTCGCTTCCGCTTTCGAGGTAGTGGGCAAGCTTTCTTCCCTCGGCGGTAATGGATTGAAGGCGCTTGACGGCTTCTTCTGTAATCGGGGCGATAGTCTCTACTACGGCTTTTGCCATAAATTTATTGGTCTTAGGAGCGAAGCCCTTTAAAATCAGTTCGGGCTCACCGTTTTTGTTATTTTCATACGTGTAGGGGACCGTTCTGAAATATCCCAGTTCGCTAATACGGCAAGGAAATGACAGTAGCAATGCCGTGGTCGAGGTGATGAAGATGTCCTCATCGTCCTGTGGAACAGAGTAACCATTGGCGAAGATTTCAGCCGTTGCCCAAATCGCGTCCGAGCACGGCAGCTTTGCTTCATGCTGCTCGCGGCTAAGATTTTGAGGTGCTCCAGGGTTCGCATTCTTGCCAAAAAACGAATGTGTCCAAAGAATCTGATGGGTTGTCAGCTTGTTGACGGAGATGTGCTTTCCAAGTGCCTCCAAGGCATTGCCCACACCACTTCGATCCATGATGCTCTTCTCCAACAGAAGATCGCTGGCAGCCACAAAATGCCTATCTTGGGCATCACAGACGAAGGCTCGGCCGTCTAGGCGGATCATCGCCGTTTCCAGTAATTGAAGTGCGAGCATACTTCGGGAGACTGTCTGCGTTGGCTTAATGTGCTGGGTATAGCGTATGTAGGCTTTAGCGAAGTCTCCAAACGGGTGAGACATTAGATCACTGGGCTGCGGCGCTCGGGTCTTATGAAGCTGACGGCTCTCAAGATTAAGAAAACGAATTCTTCGGAACGGTGTTTCCCACGTGTGATTGTGCCAGGCAAAGCTGTCGAAATTCGACCACAGTGTGATTTTTGATTTTGCCTGGTCGATATAGTGTGCCAGATTGTTCTCAGCGGTTAGCGTAGCCTTGGGCTTGAATAAGATGATGTTATCCATTTTTCTGGTCCTCCAGCATCAGCTTCCGCATTTCACAACGACGAATCACCTCGATGACCGCTTCCTTTTCACGCTCGTAGTCAACGGTCACCAGTACATTGCGTCCGCTACCGACTGTGGGAATCAGGTTGTGCCTTTTTTCTTTCTCTATGAGCATGTCCAGCACTTGATGGTGAGGTCCGTCGAGCCATGGTTCGAAATGGGGGCAGTGGTAGCACGCAACAGGAATACCGGCTGCACAGAACGTGCGTTCACCACAACCCCCAAGGTTGGTCGACTCGCGTCCATTCAACGAGATACGACTGATCTTTCCGTCATTGCCATATGTTCGATCTTGAACTTCGTCTCGAATCGGCCCTGTGAATGCTCGCACGATAGGGTTCATGTATGGATCTATCGGGCGCAGCATTCTCGCTGTTTCAGCATGATCCTTATAATAAACATGCAAGGCCTTGGATGTTTTGTGGCCCAACCAAAACTGTAGCTGCGCCATCGGAACGCCCGCTCGTGCAAGTTGCCATGTGCGTGTGTAGCGATTCCGGTAAGCATTCTCTAGCAGAATCTCACCCGTTCTCTCCGAGGTAATCTTGGTGCCAAATCCATCTCGGCGAATAGCTTGTGTAGTAGATGAGCCGAAGCAATGTAACAGTCGACTGGAGTAAATAAATTCGAGTGTGCGCTCGTATTTTTTTACCATGGCTACACGACGTTGCAGATTGCCGTAGCTGAAAAGGGGGAGTTCCAGCTCCTGTTCTTTGGTAAAATTAATTCCAGTCAAGGCTGTAAGCTCTGCAATCGTTTTTTTCGCAACTTGCTGGCAGAGGTCCCACAACTCGTTGGCGATTGGATGCACCTCAGGCGCGCCCTCACGGAATGCAACGCCTCTTTCTTTGGCGGCTGGGAATGCAATCCGGCGTCCTTTCACCCCCTGAGTTTCGCCAAGCTCTTGCAGATCCTTGATTTTTAGGCGTGCGAATTGAGCAGGGCGCCTGCCATATTGGGCGGAGAGCAAACACAGCGTAGATTTATCCAATGGGCTGATACCTTTTTCGAGGTCTTGCCAAAGGGTACGAATTAGCAGGTCATGCTCTTCATTGGTATACCAGCCTTCATTTGGGTCATCTGATTGGACCTTACTGCCCGCCGGCCTAAGCGGTGCAGGAGGGCGCAGCAGTCTGAGAAGCTCTATGGCCTCGGGGTCCACGCCAGGGAGGGCCAGGTCATGCCACTGTGTCAAAATTCTTTTAATGTTTTGAAAGAAATTACAATGGGCGTAGTGCGCGTATGATTGAAAGCTATGTACGAAGTCTTCAGTAATCCGTGGGCTGGGAAAACTCATGAGTAACTTGTTTAAGTCGCTGATAGACGCCCAGATGACAGGCGGTGAAAATTTGATTCTTGTGCACATTTTGGTCAGTGTTTGACTAAAGCCACTGAACGCTTCTGCGGACAAATTTTCATAGATCGCCATGGCGGGCGCGTGCCCAACACCGACTACTTCGATGGACTCGTCATGGTAGGTGATAAAAACTGTGTTGTTGGTATTGATGAATGGATTATGCTTTGGTTGGGTTGGCTGGACAGCTTCAGTTGTCGTGATGAGATTGGGTGAAGTAATCATGAGCGCGGCGTTCTCCGGTCGGTAACATAGCTGGCAGCTTTAAGGCCGGTTTCGGCAGCGCCTTCGATAATGTGGCGCTCGTTGTAGAGGTTTGCCATAGGTGAGCCGGGGGTCCAGCCCATTAGATAGCAGCGCTGCGACGCTTCTTCCGTCTCATTCAAACCCAGCTCTTGCGCAGACTTTGAGAATCGATAATTCCAATCGTGCCTCAGTAAATGTGGATGAAGTTCACGCAGAGCAGGATACTTATCACGAATCAGCTTTAGTGCATTGTAAAACGCGCTTGCTTCCAAGGGGCGGCCTTGTGTCGCGTTTGCGCGGTGGTTGATGAAAATAAAATGTTCGTCACCGAATTCCACATAGGGGACTAAGGCTCTGTCGAGCCGCAGGTAGTCTTGAATTTTCTTGGAGAGCTGCTCGGTGATCGGAACAAGACGGCCTAGCGTCTTGGCTACGGGTTGGCGCAGGCGTCGGTCCAGCTCATCATCATGGTTTATATCAATTTGCAAGGTGGCACAGTCCCCACCGCGAGCGGGTGTGAAATTCTTCAGTTTTAGGCTGAGCAACTCGCCAAATCGCATCCCTGTTTCATAGAGAATTTCAAGCATTACTGCGTTACGCGTAGCGGCGTGCTGATTTGCAGGTCGCCGGACATGGGCATGAGGGTTTTGGAACAGTTGGCAAAGCGCGTCCTGCGCGCCCTCAGAAAGGTGCTTGGCAAGGGTGTCGCGCTTACGCTGATGCTCCGAGCCGGTGGGTAGCTGCAACCCGGATAAGGCCTGGATCATCTCGCTAATCGACCGAGCGATATCGCCATTTGCATGGTTAATCAGATAGCCTGCCAGCCATTCGAGGTAATGTTGGATATGTCCGCAGCGGCTGTTGAATTTGGCCGGGCAAATGGCTTGGGTGGTGGATTTTCGATTGACCATCAGAAAGCCCCCTAGTCTGCCAATTTCTGCTGTGGTCAAGGGCAAGCGGCTTGCAAAGCGCTGATCCAGATCCATGCCTTCCATGTGCGCCCACTCGTACACGCGCTGTATCGATGTCAGGGTGTCTCGCTGGGTGGAGTGCCTGCGTTGCCATAGGCTTTGTCCGGCATACAGGGTGGGGTAGAACAACGGTACGCCGCCTTGCTCTCGATCGCAGAGCTGAGAAAAGTGCACGTTCTGCGTTGAGATGTAGTCGAGCACGGCTAGCTGCATGGTTTTTACGTTTTCTTGAGTGAGCAGATGTGTAAACAGGTTTTTACATTTTCTCGGCTTGGTGAGCAAGTGGAGATCTCCGGAAAGACCTGTTATACTTGGTCTTATGGGTGGTTTTGGTAGAAAGGTTTTTACAAATGCTAGATAACAGGATAGTCGTCCTCGATACCGAAACTACCGGCATGCCGGTTGGCGAGGGTCATCGGATCATCGAAATCGGTTGCGTCGAAGTGCTGGGCCGGCGCCTGACCGGGCGCCATTTCCATGTTTATCTGCAGCCTGACCGCGAGAGTGACGAGGGCGCGATTGGCGTCCACGGCATCACCGACGCATTCTTGATCGGCAAGCCGCGCTTCGCTGAAGTGGCTGACGAGTTCTTCGACTTCATTCAGGGCGCGCAGCTGGTCATCCACAACGCGGCGTTCGACGTTGGCTTCATAAACAACGAATTCGCTCTGCTTGGCCAGCATGATCGCGCCGACATTTCCAAACACTGCGGCATCCTCGATACCCTGATGCTGGCGCGTTCGCGCCACCCAGGCCAGCGCAACAGCCTCGACGCCTTGTGCAAACGCTACGGTATCGACAACTCCGGACGTGAGCTGCACGGCGCGTTGCTTGACTCGGAATTGCTGGCGGATGTCTACCTGGCCATGACCGGTGGCCAGACCAGCCTGTCGCTGGCTGGGCATGGTGCTGATGGCGAGAAGGGAAGGGACAGTGACGGCAGTGAGATTCGCCGGATCGTCGGGCGTCAGCCGCAGCCTGTGTTGATGGCTTCTGCTGAAGAGCTGGAGGCGCATGCTCAGCGTCTCGCGGCGGTGGCCAAGTCTGCCGGCGGCCCGGCGCTGTGGCAGAGTCTGAGCGAGGCCTGATCAGGCCTGCATGCGGGCCCTCCGTGGCCTGCTGGTTGCTGCAAGGCTGAATCAGGGAATGCGGATGATCTCGACGCCACTCTGGGTCAGCTCGAAGCGATCTTCACCCAGGTGCCGAACGCGATCGCCAATAGCCAGTCGATAGCTGGTAATCGGTTCACCATGGGCACTGCCGTCGTCCTGAAAGGTCGACTCCTGGAATTCGTGCACGGGGTAGATTCGGCCTTCGGCGTCACGGGCGTGAAATTGGCCGACCAGTACTGCTGCCATTTTGGGGGGAAACCTCTGAAAAATTGGAGAAATGTCTGCAGTCATAGACCAGTGAAACCGCCGGGAAGTTTTCTTGCAATGGGAAAAAAACCTCGGCGGCGAAAAACGGTCATCTATAACTACTAACTCCATCAACCAGCAGAGGTTGTAAAACGCCATGAGCCAGGTGTATTCGGTAGCAGTTGTAGTCGGCAGCTTGCGCAAGGATTCCTACAATCGCAAGGTGGCCAAGGCCCTGGGTGAGCTGGCGTCCTCCAGCCTCAGCTTGAAGATCATCGAGATCGGCGATTTGCCGCTGTACAACGAAGATGTAGAGAGTGCCGGTGCGCCGCAGCCCTGGCAGCGTTTTCGTGACGAGATCAAGCGTAGTGACGCGGTGCTGTTCGTCACACCGGAGTACAACCGCTCGCTGCCCGGTTGCTTGAAGAACGCTATTGACGTTGGCTCGCGGCCTTATGGGCAAAGTGCCTGGGGCGGCAAGCCAACGGCTGTGGTGAGCGTTTCGCCCGGTGCAGTGGGTGGCTTTGGCGCCAACCATGCGGTGCGCCAGTGCCTGGTGTTCCTCGATATGCCATGCATGCAGATGCCCGAGGCATATATCGGCGGGGCGGCGACCCTGTTCGATGATGCCGGCAAGCTCAATGACAAGACTCGGCCGTTCCTGCAGGCATTCATCGACAAGTTTGCAGCCTGGGTGAAGCTCAACCGCGCGGTATAACGCCGCTCCTACGCGGACTGGGGCATTTCGCCTTTGGCCAGGCGCTGGTTGATATCGGCAACGACCTCGGGGAGGTCGTTGATGGTGTCGACCAGGTAGTGCGGTCGCGCGCTTTCAAACAGTGCGTGGATCCGCTGCCGTTCACGCGCGAGTGTGCCCGCATCCAGTGCCTGGTACTCCTCCCAGGTCAGCCCCAAGGCATTCCCTGAGCAGACCAGCGCCACTGTCCACATACCGGCCCGGCGGCCTTCGAGGATACCTGGCACGGTGTCATCAACCTTGACGCAAGCACCGACGTCATCGATGCCCAAGGCAATCACATTGGCCAGCGCCTGCGCCGGCCAAGGGCGGCCATTGGGCGTTTCGTCGGTCGCTACCACATGGTCGGCAACATAGCCGTTGCACTTGGCCAACTCGACCACCTTGTCCATGACTACCTTGGGGTAGCCCGAGCACGAGCCAATCTTCAGGCCATCTGCACGTAGCCCAGTCAGCGTTTGCAGTGCGCCGGGGATCAATGCCGAGTGCACGGCGATCTTGTCGATTTGCAGTGGCATGAAGCGTTGATAAATGGCAGTCACGTCGTCATCGCTTGGCGTGCGGCCAAATACCTTGCGGTAGCGTTCGGCAATTGCCGGCTGATCGCACAAGGTGCGGATATGGTCCCACTTGCCCATCCCCATCGGCCCGCGGGCCTCTTCAATGGACACTTCGACGTCGAACTCGGCGAACGCCTCGACAAAGATCTGCGTGGGCGCGAACGAGCCGAAGTCGACCACGGTACCCGCCCAGTCAAGGATGGCGGCTTGCAGGCGGGTTGGGTTGGTGTAGTTCATGTCACAGAGCCTCGCTCAAGAGTTGACTGCTGGTGTGCACCTGCATTTCCCGCAGCACCTGGGCCACGGCATCGACTGCTGCCTGCATGCCCTGCGCACCGACGGCACCGATGCAGCCAACGCGGAAGGTTTCGACCTGGGTCAGCTTGCCCGGGTAGAGGATGAAGCCTTTGGCCTTGACCCGTTCGTAGAAGTCCTGAAACCGGTAGCGTGGATCAGCCGGTGCATGGAAGGTGACGATGATCGGCGCCTGAATGGCAGCCGGGAGGAAGCTGCGCAGGCCGATCGCCGCCATACCGTCGAGCAACGTCCGGCAGTTGTCGGCGTAGCGCTGGTGTCTGGCCTGCAGGCCGCCTTCTTCGGTGTATTGCTTGAGTGCCTCGTGCAGGGCGGCGACCACGTGGGTAGGCGGGGTAAAACGCCACTGGCCGGTCTTGGCCATGTAGGCATGCTGGTCGTACAGGTCCATGGCCAGCGATTGGCAGTTACCCTCGGCGGCTGCCAAGGCGGCTTTTTCCGCGAACACGAAGCCCATCCCGGGGACGCCCTCAAGGCATTTGCCGGAAGCGGCGATCAGCGCTTGGAACGGCACTTCTCGAGCGTCGATCGGCAATGCGCCAAACGAGCTCATCGCATCGATGATCAGGTGTTTGCCATGGCTATGCACTACATCGGCGATGGCTTTGAGCGGGTTGAGGATGCCGGTGCTGGTCTCGCAGTGGATCAGCGCCACGTGTGTAAGTTCGGCATCTGCTGCCAGCAGCCGTTCGACATCGGCGGCGGTAGTGGGCTGGTCCTCGGCGGTTTCGAAGGTGCTGTAACGACGGCCAAGCACTTTGCAGATTTTGGCCAGGCGCTGACCGTAGGCGCCGTTGATCAGCACCAGCACCTTGCCGTCGCGCGGTACCAGTGTGCCGATGGCCGCTTCTACGGCGAAGGTGCCGCTGCCTTGCAACGGTACGCAGTGATGGCTGGCGCTGGCATCGAGAATGGCTAACAACTGTTCGCAGACGCTGGCGGTGAGTTGGTTGAAATCACGGTCCCAGGAACCCCAGTCCACCAGCATCGCTTGGCGGGTGCGCAGAGAGGTAGTGAGGGGGCCTGGGGTCAGCAGAATCGGGGCATTGCTCATTGCGTGAATCCTCGCAAGCGGTGGGCTGAGACTGCGAGGTCAAGGTTGCAATTGGGCGGGCTATCAATCAAATTGTTTGTTGTTATGCCAGTCATAAGTCAGGCCGATAGCTATGAACCTGTTCCAGTTACGTGCGTTTGATGCTGTTGCCCGTGAAGGCAGCTTTACCCGCGCCGCAGCACGTCTGTTCATCAGCCAGCCGGCGGTGACCGGGCACGTCAAGGCGCTGGAGGAGCACTACCAGATCACCTTGCTGCGGCGTACCGCCAGACGGGTGGAACTGACTGAAGAAGGCACGCGGCTGGCGGCCATTACCCGCGCGATGTTCGGCCTGGCCGAAGAGGCGCAGACTATGCTTGAGGCCAACCGCCAGTTGCTGACCGGGCGCCTGGAGGTGGCCGCCGATGGGCCGCACCGGGTCATGCCAATGCTTGCCCAGTTACGCGCTCGTTATCCCGGTATCACCGTCAACCTGCGCTTGGGCAACGCTCAGGAAACGTTGGCGGCGCTACTTAGCGAACATGCCGATGTCGCAGTGCTTACCGAAGTTGAGCCGCGCAAGGGGCTCTATCTGCGTAGCCTTGGCCAGTCGCAACTATGCGCATTGCTGCCGGTTGCGCACCGATGGGCGGCAGCTTCAGCTGCGCAGGCGCTGCCGCTGGAGGCTCTGGACAAACAGATCATGGTGTTGCGCGAGCCTACTTCAATTACCCGCCGCACGTTTGACCGCGCCTGCGCTCAGGCGGGGCTGCAGCCGCGGGTGCTGCTTGAGCTGGACAGCCGCGAGGCGGTAACCGAGGCAGTTGCGGCGCAACTGGGTATTGGCATCGTCTCGTCGATGGAAGTCGCGCATGATCCGCGGGTGGTGGCTCGGCCGCTGGCCGGCGACGGGTTGCTCAATCAACACATGCTGGGTTGCCTCGAGCGGCGTCGTGAGTTGCGCTTGATCCAGGCCTTTATCGAACTTGCCGTGGCCCCCTGAGAGACCGGCAGGGTCAGTCAGTTACAGCTCAGAGTGGCAATCGACGGTTTTTTTTCCACTGCCGGTCTAAGACGCCAGCAGCCTGTTACGGACAGACAATGAGCGAGAAAGACACTATTTCCATGCAGTTGGTGCGCGAAGCGTTGCTGCAGACCAGCACAGACAAGATCGCCGACCATGCGTTGCTGGCGCGCGCGGGCATCGATGCCAAGCAATTGGGGCAAGCCGAGGCGCGGGTGCCTGCTCAGGCCTATGCACGTCTGTGGCGGCTGTTGGCACGTCGTTGCAATGATGAGTTTTTCGCGATGGATGCGCGTGGGCTGCGCCGTGGCAGTCTCGCTTTTGTCTGCCGAGCGAGCATGTTGCAGCCCACTGTCGGAGCGGGCCTGCACACCGTTCTGGATTTTCTAGCACTGATGCTTGAAGACTTGCGGCCGGCATTGGCTGGCGAGCACGGGTTGGCGGAGATCGTGATCCAGGAGCCGCTGCAGGCGCCTCGCCGCGCTTTTACCTATTTCACCTTGTGGATGATAGTGCATGGCGTAGCGTGCTGGCTGGCCGGGCGCCGTATCCCGATCCTGGCCATAGATTTGCGCTGCAGCGAACCGCCGTTCTGCGACGACTACCGCGTCATGTTCTCGCAGAGCCTGCACTTCGACCGACCGCGCACACGTATGGTGATTTCCAGCGAGTGCCTGCAATGGCCGGTCAAGCGCAGCGCGGATGACCTGCAACGTTTCCTTGGTGAGGCGCCCGGCAATATTCTGGTCAGGTATCGCGATCCGGACAGCCTGGCGCGGCGCATCCGCAGTGACCTGTTGCGGCTGCCGCCAGCTGACTGGCTGGATGCCGACAGCCTGGCGCGGCAACTGCATCTGTCCGCTTCGACCTTGCGTCGACGTCTGGCGGAAGAAGGACAGACATACCAAGGCTTGAAGGACAGTGCGCGGCGCGAGCTGGCAACAGCCTGGCTGACCGATCCGGGCGTCGCGCTGGATGAAGTCGCCGAACGCTTGGGCTTTGCCGATTCCAGCTCTTTTTATAAAGCGTTTCGCAAATGGTTTGGCTGCAATCCGGGACATTACCGGACGCTGATCCTAGGCCGCCACCCCAGTCCCTGATTTCCCCTGCAATTTCGAGGCGCCACGCCCCAGGGTTGCTGGATTCCGACTTCAGGATCCAGTCCCAGGCCGCATGTCATCCTCCCTGCAAAAATCGAACAAGGGACTGATCAGTTCATCGGGACTATCCTTGCGGACTGGCTGAGGCGGGCTTCTTACGAGGGCACTGCTCTGGTCTATCCGGCCGTGCAGGCCACTGGGTCAGGCGTGCAGGTTGTGAGCAGAGACCACGCACGTATCGTCGAGGTTTGCCGTCAGGTCGATGTAGGCAAAGCCTAGCAGACTCATCTGGATGAGGTACTGGACGCACGCGCTGCGTCAGCCCTGGCAGAGGATGCGCAGCCATCGACACTTTGGCGCTGCGGTTGATCCTGGTAGCGCTGGGTGAAGTTGACGGGTCGTGACCTGGGCGCATTGAAAAGGCATGAAGCGTGAGCCCGATAACGCTTCCCGCTGCCTACACAGCATAGTTGGCGCCACCTTGGAGGCCCTCTTGTTCAAGGATCGCCAACCATGCCCCTGACACCGCCCACCCCAGCTGACGTCGCTGAACTGCGCATGGCCAATGCCACCGATGAGTTTATTGGTGACATCCTCCCGATATGGCTCAAGCAGGCCTCTGCCGGCCAGATCAATCGGTTACGCGAACGTTTCAACCGGTATCGGCAAAGCCAGCAGCGATTGCGCGCGGCAACCCTGGACTTGATTCCGCTGCACGCTTTCGCGCAAGCCCAGTTCAGCGCTTTATTGGCCGACAGGCTGCCTGCCGGGACCAAGCTGGAGGAGCTGCAATGGCTGGAGGTCCGCCGTAAATTCGGCCGTGTACCAGGCGCGCTCTGGCCATTCTATGTCCCTGATGTGGTTCGCGAACCGGGGCTTTTGCGTTTGATGCAGAACTTCCATACCGAAGACAGCGTGCTGCAGGGCAGCGGCCTGGTTGCTGTGGGCAGTGAAGCAGTGCTTTCGGGTGATCCAGTGTTACTGGCAGCCGCCTGTCGCACGTTGGATGTGGGCGCTCAGTATCAGCGCCAGTTAGCCAAGGTGTTCAGTGCTTCGACCTGCGACATGTTGGTGGCGGACAAGCGCGCTGGGTTGGCGTTGGCAGCGGAAATCGCTGCGCTGAAGGGCGATGTCAGCGCTGCTGAGCAGATCGCCCTGGAGGAGGTCGCCCGCGGCCATTACGATGCCAATCAGCAGGGGTTGCGCGGTTTCCCCGGGTTGTTGAGCATTCTTGGTTGCACCACAAGCGATGCCGTGGTCATCCAGATGCGCGATAGCTTGGGTGAGGATCAGGGCCTCGTGCTCTATCTTCCCAGTGATCCGGGGCGCGCTCTACAGCGCTTCGAGGACTGGCACGCACTGGCCAGGGAACTGGTCCGTCAGTTGCGCGCGCCGGCCGATCGACAGCGGCTCAGTCAGCTGATTTCGCTCAGCGAGCGACCTGCATTTCTCACCACGCTTGCCAAGCGGCTCGACGACTCGGTGCCTGACCTGACGTTGGAGCGCATCACTCCCCAGCGCAATGTGTTCATCGAACTGGTCGATCTGCAGGTGCAGCGCGTGCACGAGGACGCGCGGCTGCTGTTGGTACCCACTGCAGAAGCAGACCGCGCGGCGCGCGCGCAGCGTCTGCAGAGCTGGCAAGCGGCAGGTCTGGGGCTGGTCAACCTGGCAGGATTGTTCATTCCGGGAGTTGGCGCATTACTGTTGGGACTGTTGGTGGTGCAAACCTTGTCCGAAGTCTATGAGGGGGCGGTCGACTGGCTGCATGGCCACCAGCATGAAGCACTGGATCACATGCTGGGCGTGGCCGAAACCCTGGCGGTAACTGCGGCGATTGCCGGCGGGGCCGCCGTGGTGGCACGCGGGTTTACTCGCAGCGCTTATGTTGGCGCGCTGGAGCCGGTGCGTCTTGGCAACGGAGATATGCGCTTGTGGTGTGCGGATTTGACCAAGTACCGAACGCAGCCGGATGACAGCGGACTCCAGGCCGACGGCCTGTATGGCAACGCAGAACGCCGCTGGATGAGGCACGAGGGGCATTACTACGAGGTGCACCGAGCCACCCCCGAGGGGCCGTGGCGCCTGCGTCATCCACAGCGTGAGGGCGCATATGGCCCGGTGGTCGAGTTCAACGGCGAACGTGGCTGGCGGTTGCGTCTGGAGCGTCCGCTCGAGTGGGACGACAACGCCCTCATGCTTGAGCGGTTGTGGCCGCTGGATCCGCCTGTGGATGGCGTCCAGGCAGCGCGGATCATGCAGGTTGCCAGAGTCGACCAGGATGAGCTGCGTGGCTTGCTGGTGGCCAATCGACCCTTGCCGGTAAACCTGCGTGAAACCCTGCGCCGCTTCGATGCGGATGCTCGCACCCAGCGCTTCTTTGCCAGCCTGGAGGGAGCCACCAGGGTCACAAGCGATGCGCAGGTCCAGGCCTGGTGTTTGGCCCAGCCCGGCTTGGTGGGGCTCGACGCCGACGCCATGCGCGAGGCCTTGCTCAGCCAGCAGGCAACACTGCGTCAACGCCTGTTCGAGCACCTCAGCAGGGTCGAGCTGCCCACCAACGACGGCTTGCTCGATAGGGTACGGCGGGACTTTCCGGGTCTGCCCGGCGCCTATGCACTCACTGCTGCGCAAGACGCCAGCCAGACGCAACGGGAAATCGCGATTCGTGAGGACCGGCTGCCGTTGCAGATCGCCACGCGGGCCCGTGCCTTGCTCGCTCTGGCGCGGATCAACCGGGCCGTAGAGGGGTTGTATCTGGCCAATGGGGTGGTCAGCTACAGTGGGGAGCTGGCCATCGCCCTGCTGCGGCGCACACCTGACTGGCCAGTTGCGGTCAATCTGGAACTGCGCGAGGGAAGCGAGAATGGCCGCCTGCTGGCGATCCTTGACCCACAAGGCGAACCGGCAGCTAGGACGGTGCTGGTGGTGCGCAATGGCCGGGTGCGTCTTTATGACAGCCAAGGGCTGGAACGTGAAGAAGAAGTCAGTGAACCTGCAGGCTTCTTCGAAGCAATAAGCGCATTGCTCTCGGCCGCACAGCTTGAGCGTTTGCCCGATCCGCAGGCAGAACCCACCGAGCGCCTGCGCGCTGCGGCGATTTCACACTTGCCCGCCAGTAACAGCGCCTTGCGCGGCCTGCTTGGCTGGCCGGCCCAGGCGCCGTGGTTCAACCCGGGGCGACGCCTGGCAGATGGGCGTGTCGGCCACCTGCTGAGCGGCCGTGGCCAGGGTCTGCTGCAATCCCCCTCTCAGGTCCTGCGGGCACGCGTGCGGGCGCTGCATCCAGGATTCACGGATGCTGAAATCTCCGAGTACCTGCAGATGCTGCTGCAGTCACCCGTGTCGCCGATGATGCTGCTGCTGCAACAGGAGGAGGCCTATGCGGCACTCGATTCCAGTCTCAATCAGTGGCAAAGCGCCGAACTTGACGAGTCAAGAAGTCGTCTGCGTGGGCAATTTGGCGACAGCCTGCGCCGGGCCTGGCGGCTGGGGGGTGACGCCATGGAGGTGCGCGACAATGCTCAAGCGAACATGCGTCTGGATTTGAGCGGCTTCCCTATCCGCACGCTGCCGGCGTTTCCGTCGGCTGTAGAGTTCAGTCATGTTGCCGAGCTGATAATGACCGATCTACAGGTCGACACAGTGCCGGTGAATTTTCTGCGGGCGTTTCCGCGGCTGCGTAGCCTTGGTTTCAACAGTAATCAGTTGCTGAGTCTGCCACGCGGGTTGGCTTATCTGGTCGATCTGGAAGTGCTGCGTCTTGCCCACAACCGCATTCGTCTGACAGCCGACGACCTGACCGTAATCAGCAGCCTCCCGCGCCTTGCCCACTTGGACCTCAGCTACAACCCCATCGGTTTCCTGCAGTTGCACTTCAATCATATCTCCAATTTGCGCGAACTGCGGCTGCGTCATTGCCGGCTTGGCGTGTGGCCGTTCGGGCTGGGGGTGTGTGGTTCCCTTGAACATGTCGACCTGCGCGACAATCAAGTGCTGGCGTTGCCCGACGATATCATGATGATGCCGTTGTCCTATCGGCGTGCGTTTCTGCTTGACCGCAACCCCATCCCAAGCGAAGAGGTCGTGCGTTTATACAGCGTTCAGGATTATCAGCGCCTGCATGCGATTGCCGAGCCCGAGCAGGAGTTGGCTGAGCCGCAGAGCAGCGGCAGCGCCGCCTGGATCTCGAGCGTGGCAGCAGAGGATCGCGCGGCGCGCCTGGCCCAGTGGAACACCCTGGCCGCCATGCCAGACAGCTCACGTTTGTTCGAGCTGCTGGAACAACTGCGATCGACGTCCGACTTCGCAAACCATCATCAGTACCTCGCAGAACAGGTCTGGACGGTAGTGGCTGCGTTGGAGGGCGACGCGCAGCTGCGCGAAACAATCTTCGCCAACATGCAGGACAGTCAGACCTGCGCCGACGGTATAGCCGAGCGTTTCAGCGATGTGCAATTGCAGATTCTGATTGGTCAGGCAAATCGCGATGGGGCGTTGCATGAGCGTGGCAGCCGCCTGATCGATCTGAATCGGCGATTGTTTCGCCTGGAACGGTTGGATCGTTTTGCTCGTGCCGACATTGCCGAGCGAATCAGATCGCATCGCGGTGTGGACGAGATTGAGGTGCTGCTTTACTACCGCGTTGAACTGGCTGCCGATCTGGATCTGCCCCTGCAACCGCGCAGCATGCAGTACGCCAGGACAGCTGCGGTCGGTCCGGATCAGCTCGCCGCTGCCTTGAGCGTAGTGCGTGCGGCACAAACCCAGGAAGCGCTTGCCCTCAGCCTGAGTCAGCGGGACTTCTGGCAAGCCTACCTGCGGGAGCGCCATGAAACCACATTCGATGCGCTCATCGCCGAATATGCAGCGCAAGGTGAGCAACTGGATCAGGAGCGTGAGCAACTGACCAGCCAGGACTACACCCAGCGCTGGCAGGATTTGCTTGATGCCCGTGAAGCTGCACTGCAGGCGTTGAGCCTTGAACTGACCCGTGAAGCGCTGGAGCAGGACGCGACGCGCCTGAGCAGTACCTCGCCGGCTCAGGAGTGACCGTTCAGACCAGTCAACCGAGTTGACGCTTTTGGCCATTGCCGGCTGGGGATAGCGGCGCGAACATCGTCGGACCGCACATCAACAATAACCAAGCAGTCCGACGATGCGCATTGCCTGCCCGGTCCATACCGGGCTTCTTGCGGTCGAACCAGCAAGGAACCTACCCATGCATGTACAAGGCAAATATTTCATTGTTACCGGTGCAGCCTCCGGGCTCGGCGCTGCCACCGCGCAGTCGCTGGTCCAGGCTGGCGCTCGAGTTATGTTGGTCGACCTCAATGCCGAGGCGGTTTCGGCCAAGGCCACTGAGCTCGGCGACAATGCCCGCTTCACGGTTGCTGATATCTGTGATGAGCAGGCCGCCCAGGCTGCAGTCGCTGCGGCAGTCGCTGCCTTTGGCAGCCTGCACGGGCTGATCAACTGCGCCGGTATCGTCGGCGCTGAAAAAATCCTCGGCAAGCAAGGGCCGCATGGCCTGGCGAGTTTTGCCAAGGTCATCAACGTCAATCTGCTCGGCAGCTTCAATATGCTGCGCCTGGCCGCTGCGGCTATTGCCGATACCGCGGCGGATGTAGATGGCGAGCGCGGTGTGATCATCAATACCGCGTCGGTGGCTGCCTATGATGGGCAAATCGGCCAGGCCGCCTACGCCGCATCCAAGGGGGCGGTTGCCAGCCTGACGCTGCCGGCAGCACGCGAACTGGCACGTTTTGGTATCCGCGTGATGACCATTGCCCCAGGCATCTTTGAAACGCCGATGATGGCCGGCATGACTCAGGAGGTGCGCGACTCGCTGGCCGCCGGTGTGCCGTTCCCACCGCGTTTGGGCCACCCGCAGGAGTACGCCGCGCTGGCCCTGCACATCATTGAAAACAGCATGCTCAACGGTGAGGTGATCCGCCTCGACGGCGCCCTGCGCATGGCTGCCCGCTAAGGAGAAGCACAGATGACCCTCGCCAACGATCCAATTGTCATTGTGAGTGCCGTGCGCACGCCCATGGGCGGCTTGCAGGGCGATCTGAAGAGCCTGACTGCACCGCAACTGGGCGCCGCGGCAATTCGTGCCGCCGTCGAGCGAGCCGGTGTCGAGCCGGCCAGTGTCGACCAGTTGTTGTTTGGTTGCGTACTGCCAGCCGGCCTGGGTCAGGCCCCGGCGCGTCAGGCCGCCTTGGGTGCAGGGCTGGATAAAAGTACCACCTGCACCACGCTGAACAAGATGTGTGGCTCGGGGATGCAGGCCACCATCATGGCCCACGATCTGCTGCTGGCCGGCAGCGCCGATGTGGTGGTGGCTGGCGGCATGGAAAGCATGAGCAATGCGCCGTACCTGCTGGACAAGGCCCGCAGTGGCTACCGCATGGGCCATGGTCGGATGCTCGACCACATGTTCCTCGACGGCCTCGAAGATGCCTACGACAAAGGCCGCCTGATGGGCACCTTCGCCGAAGACTGTGCCCAGGCCGGTGGCTTTAGCCGCGAGGCCCAGGATGCCTTCGCCATCACCTCGCTGACCCGCGCGCAAACAGCGATCAAAGAGGGCCGTTTCGCTGCTGAAATCGTTGCCGTTGAAGTGACCGAAGGCAAACAGACGCGGCTGATCAGCGACGACGAACAGCCGCCCAAGGCGCGTCTGGACAAGATCCCGCAGTTGCGCCCGGCATTTCGCGAGGGCGGCAGCGTGACCGCAGCCAACTCAAGCTCGATCTCCGATGGCGCGGCGGCACTGGTGCTGATGCGTCGCTCGCAGGCAGAGCAACGCGGCCTCACCCCGCTGGCGGTAATCCACGGCCATGCAGCGTTCGCCGATGCACCGGCACTGTTCCCCACTGCCCCCATCGGTGCCATCGACAAGTTGCTCAAGCGCACCGGCTGGAGCTTGGCCGAAGTGGATCTGTTCGAGATCAACGAGGCCTTCGCCGTGGTCACTCTGGCAGCCATGCAGCAACTCGATCTGCCCCATGACAAGGTCAATGTCCACGGCGGCGCCTGCGCGCTCGGCCACCCGATCGGTGCCTCTGGCGCGCGGATTCTGGTGACCCTGCTATCGTCTCTGCGCCAGAACAACCTGCGCCGTGGTGTTGCGGCGATCTGCATTGGCGGTGGCGAAGCGACTGCGATGGCCGTTGAATGTCTGTACTGAGGTGAATCATGCTGGTAACTGACGAGCAACAACAAATTGCCGATGCGGTACGAGATTTCGCCCAGGAACGGCTCAAACCGTTTGCCGAACAGTGGGACAAGGAGCACCGCTTCCCCCGTGAGGCGATTGCCGAGATGGCCGAGCTTGGTCTGTTCGGCATGCTGGTGCCCGAGCAATGGGGCGGCAGCGATACCGGCTACGTCGCCTACGCCATGGCGCTGGAAGAAATCGCCGCCGGCGATGGCGCCTGCTCGACGATCATGAGCGTGCACAACTCGGTGGGCTGCGTGCCAATCCTGAAGTTCGGCAGCGAGCAACAGAAGCAGCAGTTTTTGCAACCGCTGGCCAGCGGCGCCATGCTGGGCGCTTTTGCCCTGACCGAACCGCAGGCCGGCTCTGACGCCAGTAGCCTGAAAACCAGAGCACGGCTGGATGGCGACCACTATGTACTCAACGGCAGCAAGCAGTTCATTACCTCCGGCCAGAATGCCGGGGTGGTGATCGTATTTGCTGTCACCGACCCGGCTGCCGGCAAGCGTGGTATCAGTGCGTTCATCGTGCCTACCGATGCGCCTGGATACCAGGTCACTCGGGTCGAGGAAAAGCTCGGTCAGCATGCCTCCGACACTTGCCAGATCGTCTTCGACGATGTGCGCATACCGCTGGCCAATCGTCTGGGCGAGGAGGGTCAAGGCTACAAGATTGCCCTGGCCAACCTCGAAGGTGGGCGCATCGGTATTGCCTCGCAAGCGGTCGGCATGGCTCGCGCGGCTTTCGAGGTAGCGCGTGACTACGCCCGCGAGCGGCAAAGCTTCGGCAAGCCACTGATCGAGCACCAGGCCGTGGCGTTTCGCCTGGCCGACATGGCCACCCGCGTCGCCGTCGCCCGGCAGATGGTGCTGCACGCCGCAGCGTTGCGCGACGCCGGCCGGCCGGCGTTGCAGGAGGCGTCGATGGCCAAGCTGTTCGCCTCGGAAATGGCCGAAAAGGTCTGCTCGGATGCCTTGCAGACGCTCGGCGGTTATGGCTATCTGAGCGACTTCCCGCTGGAGCGGATCTACCGCGACGTGCGTGTCTGCCAGATTTACGAAGGCACCAGCGACATTCAGCGCATGGTCATTGCGCGCAACCTTTGAAGGAGCAACCTGCATGGCATTCGAAACCATACTGCTGGATATCCACGGCAAGGTCGGCCTGATCACCCTTAACCGGCCGCAGGCACTGAACGCCCTTAACGCGCAGATCATCGCCGAGATCAACCAGGCGCTGGACCAGTTGGAGCAAGACCCACAGATCGGCTGCGTAGTCCTCACCGGTTCAGCCAAGGCCTTTGCTGCCGGTGCCGACATCAAGGAAATGGCCGAACTCAGCTACCCGCAGATCTACCTTGACGATCTGTTCAGCGAGTCCGATCGGATCGCCAACCGGCGCAAGCCGATCATCGCCGCGGTGTCTGGTTTTGCCCTGGGCGGTGGCTGTGAGCTGGCGATGATGTGCGACTTCATTCTCGCCGCCGACAACGCCAAGTTCGGTCAGCCAGAAGTCAACCTCGGCGTGTTGCCGGGCATGGGTGGCACCCAACGCCTGACCCGCGCCGTGGGCAAGGCTAAAGCCATGGAACTGTGTCTGAGCGGTCGCTTGATGGGCGCCGAGGAAGCCGAACGCGCAGGGCTGGTGGCACGCGTCATCCCTCAGGCCGAGTTGCTTGAAGAAGCCTTGAAGGTGGCGGCAAGCATCGCCGCCAAGTCGATCCCGATCAGCATGATGGTCAAGGAGAGCGTCAACCGTGCCTTTGAAGTCACCCTCAGCGAAGGTGTGCGCTTCGAGCGTCGGGTATTCCATGCAGCCTTTGCGACTCACGACCAGAAAGAAGGCATGGCGGCGTTTATCGGCAAGCGCGAGGCGCAGTTCAAGGACGCCTGAAAACGGCGCGCGGTCGCAGGCAGGGCGCATGCCTGCAACCGCTCCCACTCAGTACCAAGGATCCGCCGCCGACCTGCGACCAAGGAAGCACAGCGTTTGGCCCTTCGCATCATTCAAGCAGGCCTTCGCCCTGCCTAGTATCGGCTCATTGCCTGTCGCGCCGACGGGCCATGGACAGTCGAGGCTTTCATGATTTACGCCGCTCCCGGCACCGCCGGAGCCCTGGTGCAGTTCAAGCTGCGCTACGGCAACTACATCAACGGTCAGTTCGTGCCGCCGATCAAGGGCGAGTACTTCACCAACACCTCGCCAGTCAATGGCCAGCCGATTGCCGAATTCCCGCGCTCAGGCGCCGAGGACATCGACGCTGCACTGGATGCAGCGCACGCAGTAGCCGAGTCCTGGGGGCATACGTCGGTACAGGACCGTGCGTTGATTCTGCTGAAGATCGCCGACCGCATCGAAGCGCACCTCGAACAGCTGGCGATCACCGAGAGCTGGGACAACGGCAAGCCAATCCGCGAAACGCTCAACGCCGATGTGCCGTTGGCCGCCGACCATTTCCGCTACTTCGCCGGGTGCATCCGAGCTCAGGAAGGGGGCGCGGCCGAGATCAACCAGAACACCGTGGCCTACCACCTGCATGAGCCGTTGGGGGTGGTCGGGCAGATCATTCCGTGGAACTTCCCGCTGCTGATGGCCGCCTGGAAACTCGCCCCGGCGCTGGCTGCCGGTAACTGCGTAATCCTCAAGCCTGCCGAGCAGACGCCTCAATCGATCACTTTGCTTGCAGAGCTGGTAGGCGATCTGCTGCCCGCCGGTGTGCTCAATATCGTCCACGGCTATGGCCGCGAAGCGGGCGAGGCGCTGGCCACCAGCAAACGCATCGCCAAGATCGCCTTTACCGGTTCCACCCCGGTGGGCTCGCACATCATGAAGTGCGCTGCCGAGAACATCATTCCGTCCACTGTGGAACTGGGTGGCAAGTCGCCGAACATCTTCTTCGAAGATATTCTCCAGGCCGAACCGGCCTTTATCGAAAAAGCCGCCGAAGGGCTGGTGCTGGCGTTCTTCAACCAGGGCGAAGTGTGCACCTGCCCATCGCGGGCGCTGGTGCAGGAATCGATCTATCCGCAGTTCATGCAGGTAGTGCTGGAGAAGATCCGCAAGATCAAGCGTGGCAACCCGCTCGACACCGAGACCATGGTCGGCGCGCAGGCTTCGCAGCAACAGTTTGACCGGATTCTTACCTACCTCGAAGTTGCCGAGCAGGAAGGCGCCGAGCTGCTCACCGGCGGTCAGGTCGAGCGGCTTGAAGGTGATCTGGCTGGCGGTTACTACCTGCAGCCGACCCTGCTCAAGGGCCACAACGGCATGCGCGTGTTCCAGGAGGAAATCTTCGGGCCGGTGGTCAGCGTGACCACCTTCAAGGATGAGGCCGAGGCGCTGGCAATTGCCAACGATACCGAGTTCGGCCTGGGCGCCGGGGTCTGGACGCGTGATATCAACCGCGCCTATCGCATGGGCCGCGGGATCAAGGCTGGGCGAGTCTGGACCAACTGCTACCACCTGTATCCAGCGCATGCGGCGTTCGGTGGCTACAAGAAGTCTGGCGTGGGCCGCGAAACGCACAAGATGATGCTCGACCACTATCAGCAGACCAAGAACCTGCTGGTCAGCTACGACATCAACCCGCTCGGGTTCTTCTGAGCCTGCGGTAACAATCGGTTCTAAAGTAGCAATGGCATTACACCGAAAACGGTGTATCAATAGACGCACCGCAATCCTGTGGTGCCAGAAGAGGATGAACCCATGTGGAAAAAGCCCGCGTTCACTGATCTGCGTATTGGTTTTGAAGTCACGATGTATTTCGCCAACCGCTGAATCTTCTGGGGCCGCTACGCGGCCCTTTCCGCGATAGCAGGCCGCTGCGAGGGCGCGCCGATCCGATTGCAAACCCTTCAGGATGCTTTAGGCTGAGCTTCACCTTCAAAAAGAACAATAGGCGTTGCATGAGCGCGAATCCGAGCCAGTTGCGCAAGTTCGTTTCCCCGGAAATCATTTTTGGTGCCGGCTGCAGGCATCACGTTGCCAACTATGCGCGGACCTTCGGCGCGCGCAAGGTACTGCTGGTCAGTGACCCCGGCGTGCTGGCTGCCGGCTGGGTCGCCGACGTCGAGGCCAGTCTTCAGGGGCAGGGTATCGACTACTGCCTGCTTACCGATGTCTCGCCCAATCCTCGCGTTGAAGAAGTCATGGCCGGCGCCGAGCGCTACCGCAGCGAACAGTGCGACGTGATCGTCGCCGTCGGTGGCGGCAGCCCTATGGACTGCGCCAAGGGCATCGGCATCGTCGTCGCCCATGGCCGGCATATCCTCGAATTCGAAGGGGTCGACACCATTCGCGTGCCGAGCCCGCCGCTTATTTTGATTCCTACAACAGCAGGCACCTCAGCGGATGTGTCGCAGTTCGTGATCATTTCCAACCAGCAGCAACGGATGAAGTTTTCCATCGTCAGCAAGGCCGTGGTGCCAGACGTGTCGCTGATCGATCCGGAAACAACCCTGAGCATGGACCCGTTTTTATCCGCCTGCACCGGCATTGACGCCCTGGTGCATGCCATCGAGGCGTTCGTGTCGACCGGCCATGGCCCGCTGACCGACCCACATGCGCTGGAGGCGATGCGCCTGATCAACGGCAATCTGGTACAGATGATCGCCAGCCCCAACGATATTGTCCTGCGCGAAAAGGTCATGCTCGGCAGCATGCAGGCGGGGCTGGCGTTTTCCAATGCCATTCTTGGCGCCGTGCACGCCATGTCGCACAGCCTTGGCGGGTTTCTCGACCTGCCCCATGGGTTATGCAATGCGGTGCTGGTCGAGCATGTGGTGGCGTTCAATTACAGTGCGGCGCCAGAGCGCTTCAAGGTGATTGCGCAGACGCTGGGGATTGATTGTCGTGGGCTCAATCATGAACAGGTGCGCAAGCGTCTGGTCGATCACCTGATCGCGTTGAAGCATGCGGTGGGGTTTCACGAAACCCTTGGCCTGCATGGCGTCGGCAGCAGCGATATCCCGTTCCTGTCGCGCCATGCGATGGGCGATCCGTGCATTCTGACCAACCCGCGCAGCTCGAGCCTGCGAGATGTCGAGGTGGTCTATGGCGAGGCCCTCTGAGCCTGGCGCCGATGCCCTGGCCGGATTATTGGGGTTGTCCAACCACACGGTGCGCAAGAGCCACTACCCTGAGCTGGCGGTGCGCCTGGAAGAGCTCGAGGCGGAGCGCAATCGCTACACCTGGCTGTTCGAGCACGCCGTGCACGGCATCTTTCAGGCCAGCCTGGAAGACGGCATGCGCGCAGCCAATCCGGCGCTGGCGCGCATGCTCGGCTACGACCACGCGCAGGCGTTGCTGTTCTCGCGCAGCGATCTGGCCAGCTTGCTGTTCGATCGGGGCACCGATGAGTTGGCCGAGATCGTCGCCACCCTCCAGCGCGAGCGCGCTTTGCTGGCCTATGAGACCCGCCTGCGCCGCCGTGATGGCAGCAGCGTCGATGTGCTGATGAACCTGCTGTCGCGTCCGGACGAACCCGGCGTGGTCGAAGGTTTCGTGGCGGATATCACCGAGCGCAAGCAGGCTCAGGCACGCCTGCAGCAGCTCAATGACCAGCTTGAACAGCGGGTTGCCGAGCGCACCAATGAGCTGATCGAGGCGCGCGACGCGGCGCAGGCTGCCAACCTGAGCAAGGACAAGTACCTTGCTGCGGCCAGCCACGATTTGTTGCAGCCGTTGAATGCCGCCAGGTTGTTGATTTCGACCTTGCGCGAACGCGACCTGGCCGCAGCCGAAGGCCTGCTGGTCGAGCGTGCGCACCAGGCACTGGAAGGCGCTGAAGACTTGCTCAGCGACCTGCTGGATATCTCCCGCCTGGATCACGCGACCATCCAGCCCGATTTCGACTGTTATCGACTTGATGATCTGCTGTTACCGCTGGAGTCGGAGTTTCAGCCGGTTGCCGAGGCTGCCGGGCTGTCGCTGCGGGTGCGTGGTGGTCCGCCGGTGATACGCACCGATTTGCGCCTGCTGACGCGGATACTGCGCAACTTTCTCAGCAATGCCTGCCGTTACACCGAGCAGGGGCGGGTGCTGCTGGGCTGGCGGCGGCGTGGTGACAAGCTGAGCATCGAAGTCTGGGACAGCGGCCGTGGCATCGCCGCCGAGCGCTTGCAGTCAATCTTTCTCGAGTTCAACCAGCTGGATGTCGGCCGGGCTGCCGACCGCAAAGGTGTCGGGCTGGGGCTGGCAATCGTCGAGCGGATCGCACGTATCCTTGAATGCAAGATCGGCGTACGTTCTTGGCCGGACCGCGGTTCGGTGTTCAGCATCGAGGTGCCTATCTCCAGTCAGGAGCCGGCGCCAGCGAGCCTGCCGATTACGCAGGCCAGTGTCGGCGACCCTTTGCCTGGACGGCGCCTGCTGGTGCTGGACAACGAGCTGAGTATCCGCCAGAGCATGGCGGCACTGCTCGGCCAGTGGGGCTGCGAGGTGTTGACCGCAGGGGATCTGCATGAATCGCTGCAAGTCCTGCAGGGGCGGCCACCGGAACTGGTGCTGGCGGATTTTCACCTTGATCATGGCCTGACGGGTTGCCATGTTGTTCGCGACCTCAGGGCGCACTTTGCCTGCACGATTCCGGCGGTGATGATTACGGCTGATCGCAGCGAGCAGAGCCGGAGGGCCATGCAGCGGCTGAAGGCACCGCTGCTTAACAAACCGGTCAAGCCAGGCAAGCTGCGCGCTGTGCTCAGCCAATTGCTGGCGCAGTGACTGTGGCTGGAGCAGGGGATACTAGTGCACCTTGTACATCATTTCAGACAATTGCCCGGTAATCCCTGTTGCCCGTTGCGCCTTGGCGCCTTAGACTGCCGCCCCCTGTAAAAGAGTGCCGGTTGGCGCTTGAAGAATTCTGTTGCGCAGGCACTGGCCTGAGCGACACCCGAATCGCCCAATGCACATTTTTTCATAGAGAAATCGATGACCAAGGAACAGTTGCTGGCCATGTCGGCCGATGACTACATGAACGCTGCTCAGCTGGAGTTCTTCACCCAGCTGCTGCAAGCGATGAAGGTAGAAACCCACGAGCGCATCGAACAGAGCCGCATCACCATCGAGAGCCTGGATACCCCTTCGGATCCTGCCGACGTGGCGTCGGTCGAGGAAGAGCGTCACTGGCTGGTCAACGGTATCGAGCGCGATCAGCGCCTGCTGCCGCAGCTGGAGATGGCCCTCGGTCGTATTGGCGACGGTGATTTTGGCTGGTGCGAAGACAGCGGCGAGGCGATTGGCCTGCAGCGTCTGCTGATCAGCCCGACCACCAAGTACTGCATCGAAGCGCAAGAGCGCCACGAACAGATCGGTCGCCACCAGCGCCAGATCTGATCGATCGCAGCATGCATGGCCCCACGGAGCGATCCCTGGGGCTTTTTGCATTTGTTCTGCGCTACCTTGATTGCGGGGCGCCTTGATGGTTGCTCTGCATCAAGTCTGTGCTCGTTAAACCGAAGGAAGTATAGATAGTGGCGTTATAGTGGCGTTTAATAGGGCAATAATGCCCTAGAGGATGGACCCTCAACATGATGCGTGACGGATCTGTGCCCACCTGTGACATGCCGCAACCCGCAAAACGCCCGGTACTGCCAGGAATTGCCGTGTTGCAGGGGGCAGCGCTGGCTGCCGTGCTGGCCGCCATGGCGTTTGCTCAATTGGCATTCTAATTGGCCCTGCCGCTGGCATTGTTAGTGCTCTGGTTACCGGGCTGGCGCCGCAAGGCAGCCCAGCGAGGAAACGTCGCGCCGTCTTCACCCGCGCACAATGAGCTGACCCAAACCCTGGCGCGCAGCACCAGCAGTAACGCCTTGTCTGCCGCCTCCATGGCTTTTTCGGTACAACAGTTGGCCACTCGGTTGCAGTCACAGCTGGGCGCCGCCGATCAGATCGTTGACAGTGCACAGATCATGATCGGCACCGAGAAAGCCACCTCTCAGCTCAGCCAGCAGGCGTTGCAGGCGGCCCGTTCAGCACATTCCAGCAGCGCGGCAGGGCAGCAGGTACTGGCCGAGTCGATCCAGCGCATGCACCAGTTAAGCGCCCGGGCAACGGCCAGCCGCGAGTTGATCGAAGCCCTGCACCAGCGCAGCGAAGATATCGCTCGGGTCACCTTGGTGATCCAGGCCATCGCCAGCCAGACCAACCTGCTCGCGCTCAACGCGGCGATCGAGGCGGCCAGGGCAGGCGAGCACGGGCGTGGTTTTGCAGTGGTTGCCGATGAAGTGCGCGGCCTGGCCGGGCGAACCGCAGCCGCTACCGGCGAAGTGGGCGCGATGGTCGCCGACATTCAGGCCCGCACCGCTGAGGTGGTCGAGCAGATTCGTAGTCTGGCCGGGGATTTGAGTGCTGACCTGGTTCAGGTCGAGCAAACAGGCGAGCAATTGACCTTGATCGCCAAGCTGGCGGCCTCTGTGGAGATGCAGGTTGACGAGATCGCCGAGGGCACCCAGATCAACCAGCAACAACTGGATAACCTGTTCCAGGCGGTTGGGCAGGTGCGCACTGATCTGGAACTCAGCGATGGGCAAACGCGCAGTCTTGCCCAGGCAGCGGTGCATATGGAACGACAAGCGGAGGCGCTTAGCGAGCGGCTGGCCGAAGTTGGCCTGGATGACTATCACCAGCGCATTTTTGCGCTTGCCGAGCAGGGCGCGCGGAGTATCGCTGCCCGCTTTGAGCAGGATATCGAGCAAGGTCTGATTAGCGAAGAGGCGCTGTTCGATCGGCGCTACCAACCTATCCCGAGCATGCAGCCGCCGCGCTTCACCACCCGCTTTGACCAGTACACCGATGCGGTGCTGCCGCAATTGCAGGAGCCGCTGCTGGCCCAGCATGAGGGGCTGGTCTACGCGATTGCCTGCACTGGCGAGGGCTATGTACCGACGCACAACGCGGCGTTCAACCTGCCCTTGACCGGCGACCCGCTGCATGACACCGCGCACAACCGCAGCAAGCGCAAGTTCGACGACCGCACCGGTATCCGCTGTGGCAACCATCAGCAGCGGTTGCTGTTGCAAACCTACAGCCGCGATACCGGTGAACTCATGCATGACCTGTCGGTGCCGCTGTTCATCAACGGTAGACACTGGGGCGGCCTGCGTCTGGGCTACAAGCCCGAGCCTGATCTGAACTGAGCGGAGTTTATTGCCGCTGATGCAATACAGATGTACCAGGGCCGCGCTGTTTGTGGTTTCGGTTGATGCGTATCATGGCTACATCGTTAGGTTGCTAATTAAATTCCGGAGGGGATGATGAATAGCCAGATCGATGTCGCAGTGATGATCGGCTCCGGTGTGCCGGCAGCATTGCAGGCGCGTGGCCTGCGGGTCTGCTGGGTCGTGCTGGTGAATGGCGAACGTCGTGGTACCGCGTTTGCCAGTCGCCGTGAGGCGCTGGAATGTCAAGCTGCCTGGCAGGCCCGGCTCGGCCGAACACAGGCAGCCTGAAAGCCTTTTCAGCTCTCCAGAAAGCGCGCCAGTTCACACGCATCGCTGTGCCGGCGCCGAAAACCTCTTACCCGGCCGGTAGCGCTGTCGGTTACGTGAAAAAAGGCGATGCCGGCAGCCACGACCCGAAATCGGGGTCGGTCTGCAGCGCTGGTCAGGCAATAAATGTCGCTTGGGCCTCGACGGATTTCAGTATTTTCGTGCATATTTCTCCCGTGTAACGCGCAGAGGGTTGCCTTGGGCCGTCAGGCCTGGGACCTGTCGCTATCTATTGCATGTCTACCGGCAGTGTTGAAGTCAGCATTTACGCCTGCGTTGTGGGAAAATTGCCGAAATGTGATGTGCGGATCTGGCTGGCCCCGCGGGGTTAAAAATCCTGCCTGCTGCGTAGTCGTTATGTACGGGCCGCTCGTGCTCTATTTCATTAGTCTTTCAGCAGCGATCTGAAATGGCTGCGCCGCCGATCAATTCGGGTGTGGCGCTTGTAACCCTGTTTGAGGATTTGAGATTGGCAGTCAGTACTCTTGATACCCATGCGTTATTTGCATTGGGCGACTTGCGTGGCAAGTTGGCCCAGTTGTTTCACGGGCGTTTCGTTTATGTCACCGAGCAAAGCCCCGACGGTTTGTACATGGCCGAAATCGACACCGACAGCTCATTGGTGGTGGATGACAAACAGCGGCTTGAGCTGAAGGTAGGCGATCACTTCCGCGCCGCAGTTCTGCCCAGTCGCGAAGGTGGCAAGCTGGAGCTGCGTTTTCGCGAGATCAAGCTGAATATCTACGGCGGCGACTATGCCTTCGTCAAGGTGGCGGAAGGTGAGGGCATCGTATTTCGTAACGGCCAGGGCGTGATGTTGGTCTTTGCCGCCCAGCAACAAGTGCAGGAAGGCCTGGGCAAGATGCTCAAGGCTGTGACCGGCAAGGTCGCCAAGTGGCGCAAGGGCGAGCTGACCACATTCAAGGCCAGTGAGTGAGTGACGATAGCTTGTCTGCCCAGGGACGGGCGGAGTTTCACCGCCAGTTCGAATCACAGGCGCAGGCGCATGCCGAGCGGCTGCTGGCCCAGCGCGCAGTGATGGGCAGCGCTTGGCTGAGTTGGGTTGCCGGCCAGTTGTATGAGATTACGCCCGCGCCCTTGGCTGCAATGGTCCGGCGCGAACTGCAGCGCTTGAATCGCTAAGCCCAGGCTGGCTTGGCAGGTATCTCAATTGCCCTGGTTATTGCCGCCGCTGATTTCAGCAGGTACGTCTTCGCCTGCCGCACGTTTACGAAACAGCGCTGCGCGGGCCAGTAGCAAGGTGGTAACCGGCACGGTTATCGACAGCAGAATCGGGATCAGCCAGGCATGCACGATTGGCCCCTGCTTCAACCATGAAAAATACAGGATCGATGCCAGGCTCACGCACCATGCGCCGATAGTTGAAGCCAGTGCAGGCGGGTGCATGCGTTGGAAGTAGTCTTTCAGCCGCACCAGGCCGATCGCACCAATCAGCGCGAACAGGCTGCCGATCAGCAGTAATGCTGCGGTCGTGAGTTCGAGCCAGAACGGCAGTTGCAGAGCTTCGGTCATTCTATTACCTCACCGCGCAGGAGGAATTTGGCCAGGGCGAATGAGCCGACGAAGCCGAACAAGGCAATCAGCAGTGCGCCTTCGAAATAGGTATCGCTGGCATAGCGAATGCCCAGTACGAGCATCATCAACATGGCCAGGATGTACAGGTAATCCAGCGCCAGGACCCGGTCCTGAGCGGAAGGGCCGCGGAACAACCTGACCAAGGCCAGCGCCATGGCGATGGTGAAGATGAACAAGCTGGCGAGAATGGCGTTGGCGAGCAGGCCTGTCATTCAAATATCTCCATCAGCGGGCGTTCATAGGTGTGCTTGAAGTGTTCGATGAACTGCGCCTCATCACGCAGATCGAACACGTGCAGCAGCAGCATGCTGCGGTCCAGGGCAAGTTCTGACCAGACTGTGCCGGGCACCACCGTAGTGATCATCGACAGAGCGGCCAGGCCGTGTACATCGCGCAGTGCCAGTGGAATGTGGACGAATGCCGATCGTGGCGGCCGGCGCTTTGCCGACAGTACGCTGCGGGCAACTTGCAGGTTGGAGGTGATGACATCCAGGCCAACACGGCCGATCAGTTTGGCAACCACCCACGGCCGTTTCACGTGCGCATGTTGCGGGCGCAGTGGGGCCAGCAGGATGGGCGCGAGAATCGCCAGCAAGGCGCCGAGCAGAAGATTGCCTGGGCTGACCGAGAGATTCAGCAACAGCCACAACGCGAACAGCGCAATGGACAGCAGCGGAGCGGGTAACAGACGGTTCATGGCTGCACCTCGGTGTTGAAGGAGGTTGGGCCAGGAATCGGCATCGAGCTCATGACTGCCTCGATGTAGGCTTGCGGTGCCTGCAGGCTTGCAGCGGTGTCCTGGGTATAGCGCAGCAGCGGTTCGGCCCTGACGCTTAGGAACAGGCACAGGCCGAGCAGAATAGCGATCGGCAGGCACTCGTAGCGGCGCAGCAGCGGCGAAGGGCGCTCTTCGGGCTTCCAGAAGCGCTGGATGCCAACCCGGCCAAAGGCGATCAGTGACGCCATGCCGGAAAGCACCAATAACGCGACCAGGCACCAGCCGGCGGCCGACAGTGGCTGCTCCGGCGCAACGCCCAAGCCCAGCGGGTTGAACAGCGCGCTGATCAGGCTCAGCTTGCCGATAAAGCCCGACAGCGGCGGCATGCCGATGATCAACAGCGCGCAGGCAATAAAGCTCAAACCCAGGAATGCCATGGTCCACGGAATGATCTGACCGATTACCGCCTTCTGCTGATCGTCCAGGTTGATGCCCTTGGGTGGATGCAGAGACTCCAGCAGAGGCGGCGACAGGCCTTCGTCATCATCCAGCGGCGTCTCGTTGGCCGAGCGCGAGCGCTCGATCAATTCCGCCAGCAGGAACAACGCGCACAGGGCCAGGGTTGAGCTGACCAAATAGAACAGCGCGCTGCCGGTCAGAATTGGCTGGCCGAAACCTATCGCTGCCATCAAGGTGCCGGCTGAAACCAGAATGCTCAGCGCTGCCATGCGCTCCAGGCGCTGTGCGGCCAGAATCGACACGGCGGCGACCGCCAGGGTTGCCAGGCCGCCGTAGACCAGCCATTCGCCGCCAAAGTGCGCCGACGCGCCGGCTTGCCCGGAAAACAGCAACGTCCACAGCCGCAGCACGGCGTACAGGCCGACCTTGGTCATGATTGCGAATAGCGCGGCAACCGGTGCGCTCGCCGAGGAGTAGGCCGGTACCAGCCAGAAATTCAGCGGCCAGATCCCTGCCTTGGCCAGGAAGGCCATCGCCAGAATGGCTGCACCGGCGTGCAGCAGGCCACGATCAGCCTCAGGTATCAGCGGGATCTTCAAGGCCAGGTCGGCCATGTTCAGCGTGCCGGTGACGCCATAGAGCATGGCTGCACCGACCAGAAACAGCGAAGAGGCGAACAGGTTGATGGCGATGTAGTGCAAGCCGGCTTTGACTCGAGCCCGACCTGAACCGTGCAGGAGCAGGCCATACGACGCTGCCAGCAGCACCTCGAAGAAGACGAACAGGTTGAACAGGTCGGCGGTGAGGAATGCGCCGTACAGGCCCATCAGCTGGATCTGGAACAACGCATGAAAACTCGCCCCGGCGCCGTCCCAGCGCGCCCGGGCGAACAGCAGGGCGCTGACGCCGATCACGCCGGTCAGGCTTAGCATCAATGCCGAGAGGTGGTCGACCACCAGTACGATGCCAAATGGGGCTGACCAGTTACCGGGCAAATAGACACCGATCGACTCGGCCTGGCCTTGGCTGCGCACCCAGTTCAGCAGGGTCAGCGCAATCGCCAGGCCGATGATGCTCGACAGCAGGTTGAGGTGGGCCTTGATCCGGCGATGTTTCTCACCCAGCAGCAACATTATCGCCGCTGTCACCAGCGGCAACAGGATTGGTGCGACGATCAATTGATTCATCCAGCTCATTCTTCACGCTCCCGGCCATCGACGTGGTCAGTGCCGGTCAGCCCGCGCGAGGCCAGCAGCACAACCAGGAACAACGCGGTCATGGCAAAGCTGATGACGATCGCGGTCAACACCAATGCTTGTGGCAATGGGTCTGTGTAGTGCAGCAAGTCTTGCGTCACGCCTTCCTTGATGATCGGCTCTTTGCCGATGAACAGGCTGCCCATGCTGAAGATGAACAGGTTGACCCCGTAGGACAGCAGGCACAGCCCCATGATCACCTGATAGGTACGTGGCCGCAGGATCAGCCAGACCCCGGACGCGGCCAAGACACCGATGGCTACTGCAATTACTTCTTCCATCAGGCGGCTCCTGTCTGGCTGGATTTCTGTGCGCTGCCTGGGCGATAGGCGCGCACTGATTGGTGGGCCAAGGCCGTCAGAATCAGCAAGGTCGAACCTACCACCACGCTGTAAACGCCGATGTCGAAGAACAGTGCACTGGCCACGTGCACGTCACCCAGCAACGGCAGGTGCAGGTGCGCGGTATGGGTGGTCAGGAACGGATAACCCAGCAGCATCGCGCCAGCGCCGGTAAGCGTTGCGCAGAGCAGGCCGGTACCCATCCAGCGCAGCGGCCGCAGGCTCATCTGCGCCTCCACCCATTGGGTGCCCGCCACCATGTACTGCAGGATGAACGCCACCGACATCACCAGGCCGGCGACGAAGCCACCCCCAGGTTGGTTGTGACCGCGCATGAACAGGTACATCGACACCATCAGGGCCACCGGCAGCAACAGCCGCACCAACGCCGCGGGCACCATCATGAAGCCCATTGCCGTATCGGTGGCATGCCGCGGATTGATCAGGTCGGTAACCACATCCGGGGCCAGCTGGCGCTGCTGCGCCGGCAGTTGCATGCTTTCCTTGGGGGGGCGGAAGCGGCGCAGCAGGGCGAATACGGTCAACGCCACGGCAACCAGCACGGTGATCTCGCCGAGGGTATCGAAGCCGCGGAAGTCCACCAGCATCACGTTGACCACATTGGTACCGCCGCCCTGGGGCAGTGCACGGCTCAAGTAGAACGAGGAGATATCGTTGGGCGTAGGCCGGGTCAGCATCGAGTAGGACAGCAGAGCCATTCCGCCACCGACCAACACGGCCAACAGCAGATCACGCAGGCGGCGCAAGCGTGCTCGTTCCAGACTGCCGGGCAGAGGTGAGACACCTTCGATACGGCGTGGCAGCCAGCGCAGACCGAGCAGGATCAGTACCGTGGTAACGACTTCAACCGCCAACTGAGTCAGGGCCAGGTCAGGCGCGGAGAACCAGACAAAGGTGATGCAGGTCATCAGGCCGCAGACGCTGACCATGGTCAGTGCCGCCAGACGATGATATTTGGCCTGCCAGGCAGCCCCGATGGCGCAGGCAATAGCAATCAGCCACAAGGCTACAAACACCCCGGAGCCAGGTATCTTGGGTCGGTCACCCCAGCTCAAGCCGCTATACAGCAGCGGCGTCAGGCCAGCGATAAACGCCGCCAGCACGAGCATGAACAGTTGTTTCTGCAAGCGTCGGGTAGTCAGCGCTGCCTCCACGTGACGCGCGATCAGCATCAACCGGACCAGCCCATGTTCGAACAGGCGCTTGCCATTGAAGCGTTCGATCAGTGGCGGATACGGAAACCTGCCCAGGCGCAGTTGCTTGCGCAACAGCAGGTACAGCACCACGCCACCGCACATGGCCACCAGGCTCATGATCAGTGGCGCATTCCAGCCGTGCCAGATGGCCAGACTGTACTCGGGCAGCGTGCCGCCGACCACCGGTAGCGCCGCTGCGGCGAGCAGGGGGCCGACCGATTGGGCCGGGAAGATCCCCACCACCAGGCAGGTCAGCACCAGCAGCTCGACCGGTGCCCGCATCCAGCGCGGTGGCTCGTGGGGGGTATGCGGCAGGTCCTGGGCAGGTGGGCCGAAGAATACGTCTACGGTAAAGCGCAGGGCGTAGGCAACGCTGAAGGTGCCCGCCAGGGTGGCGATGACTGGCAGCGTGGCTTCAACCCAGGCGGTAGAGGAAATGAACACCGTTTCGGCGAAGAACATTTCCTTGGACAAGAAGCCGTTCATCAACGGCACGCCGGCCATCGACGCACTGGCAACCATGGCCAGGGTCGCGGTGTAAGGGATCAGCCGCATCAACCCGCTGAGACGGCGGATATCGCGCGTTCCGCTCTCATGGTCGATGATGCCCGCGGCCATGAACAGCGACGCCTTGAAGGTCGCGTGGTTGAGGATGTGGAACACTGCTGCGACCGCCGCCAGCGGGCTGTTCAGGCCGAGCAGCAAGGTGATCAGGCCCAGGTGACTGATGGTCGAGTAGGCAAGCAGGCCCTTGAGGTCATTTTGAAACATCGCTGCGAAGGCGCCCAGAAGCAGGGTAATGGCACCCGCGCCGCCGACAATCCAGAACCATTCCTCGGTGCCAGCCAGAGTTGGCCACAGCCGAGCCATGAGGAACACGCCTGCCTTGACCATGGTTGCCGAGTGCAGATACGCCGAAACCGGAGTCGGCGCCGCCATGGCGTGGGGCAGCCAGAACTGGAATGGAAACTGCGCACTCTTGCTCAGCGCGCCAATCAGTATCAGCGGCAGCAATACCGGATACAGCGCATGCTGGCGCACGGTTTCCCCGGCAGCGAGCACTTTGTCCAGGTCATAGCTGCCGACCACATGGCCGAGCAGCAGGGCACCCACTAGCAGGCACAGGCCCCCGGCCCCGGTCACCATCAGCGCCATATAAGCGCCGCGGCGTGCATCAGCGCGGTGGTGCCAGTAACCGATCAGCAGGAACGAGAACAGACTGGTCAGTTCCCAGAAGAACACCATCTGGATCAGATTGCCGGAAATCACCAGCCCGAGCATTGCGCCCATGAACGCCAGGAAAAACGCGAAGAAGCGCGGCACCGGGTCTTGCGGCGACATGTAGTAGCGCGCATATAGCGACACCAGCGTGCCTATGCCCAGTACCAGCAGCGAAAACAGCCAGGCGAAGCCGTCCATGCGCAGCACCAGATTCAAGCCCAGGCTTGGCAGCCACAAAAACTCCTCGCGGATTACTCCGCCGTGAGCGATCTGAGGGTAGAGCAGCGCTACCTGAACCGTGCCGATGAGGGCCACCAGCCCGGCGAGAATCGACTCGGCGTTCCTAGCGTTGTGCGGCAGGACGGCCGCCAGGCAACTGCCAACGAAGGGCAGAAGCAATAGCACTATCAATGACATAGCGACCTAATCTGGAGGAGTTTGGTAAGGATAATACGTGCCGAACGGTTGATCACCAACACGCAAGCTGTGCCAGAATCCTACAAATGCGGTGTGACAAGCAGTTTTTTTATAACAGCTTTTTACAAAGCATAGCTGTTCTTTTCTCGATTACTGGCTGGTTTCGCCGTCCACTGGCGCGTTATTTGCCTGCTGAGAACGGTCACTGCGGCGGATCTTCAGTTCGCTGACGACCACGGCGATCACGATCAGCAACCCGCCAAGCAACGCCATCCCGGGCAGACGCTCGCCGGCGAGGCGCCCGACTACGCCCGCCCACACCGGTTCGCCCGCATAGATCAGGGTTGCACGAGTGGGCGATACCGATTTTTGCGCCCAGTTCATGGCCACCTGAATGATTGCGCTCATCAGGCCCAGGCCGAGGGCGCTGGCCAGCAGTAGCCAGGAAAAATCAGGCAATGATTCCCTGGTCGGCAGGATCATCGCAAATGACAGCAGCGAGGCAGTGGCCAATTGCACCACCGTCACCCTGCGTACATCGACCTGGCCGGCATAGCGGCTGATAAGAATGATCTCTGCGGCGATTGCCACGGCGCTGACCAAAGTCAGCAGTTCGCCTTCACTGAAGTGCAGGCCCGCACTGCTGGGGCCGGCGAGCAGCATCAGGCCGACAAATGCCAGGCAAATGCCGATGCTCGGCATCAAACCGGGACGTCTGCCCAGCACCAGCCACTGCAATAATGGTACGAACGGTACGTAGAGCGCGGTGATGAATGCCGACTGGCTGCTGTTGATCGTCTGCAGGCCCATCGTCTGCAAACCGTAACCGAGCATGATGGTGACGCCGATCAAAACGCCGGCCTTGAGTTCGAGCATGGTCAGGCCCGCCAATGCTCTTGCGGAGACCAGGCCCACGAACACGGCTGCCGCAGCGAAGCGCAGGCCGACAAAGAACATCGGGCCGCTGACGCTCATGACGTTGTGCACGATGAGAAAAGTGCCGCCCCACAGCATGGTAATGAACACCAGGACCAGCTCTGCCTTGCTCAGGCGGAAACTGACAGTGGTCTTGGACTGACTGGGGGCTTGGTTCATGGTTGCACGCTCGACAGGGGCGGCGCACAATCGCCGCAAAGTGGGCAGTATACTGCGCAAGGCATACCGATGAGCAATATAGTGCACAAATCCTCGACGCACCGCGCTTCCGTGCTTCAGCACGTCAGTCAGAACATTCGCCAATTGCGTGGCGCGGCGGGTCTCAGCCAGAGTGCCCTGGCCGAGCGCTCCGGAGTCAGTCGGCGCATGCTGGTAGCCATCGAAGGCGGTGAGAAGAACGTCAGCCTGACCACCCTGGACTTGATCGCCGAGGCCTTGGGAGTCGCGTTCAGCCGGTTGATTCAGGCTCCGGAGCAGCGCGATCCGAGCCGTATTGAAGAGCTGGCATGGGCCGGCGAGCATCCCGGCAGCAAAGCCTTGTTACTGGGGAGTAGCCCGGCGCGGCGCGAGGTGGAGTTATGGGAGTGGACGCTGGCCCCTGGCGAATCCTACGCCAGCGAGGCAGATGCCGAAGGCTGGAGCGAGCAGATCTACATCGCCGAGGGTTGCTTGACGCTGATTATCGAAGGTCAGGCCCAGCACTTGGCGACGGGGCAGTTCCACATCTTTGCCAGCAACCGCCGCTATGCCTATCGCAATGACGGCGAGCTGCCCGTGCGGTTCGTGCGCAATGTGGTGATCTGAAGCTCACTGCTGGTAGGTCGCCAGGCATTCTTCAGTGTTTTGCACCGTTGCGTAAGCGAATGCCAGTGAGGCCATGAACGCTGCATGCACCTGAGCGGCTGGCACTTCCTGGCCATTGAATTCCAGCGCTCGTGTGGCGCACGCATCATGGGCGACCGTGACGCTATAGCCAAAATCGGCGGCAGCGCGCACTGCAGCATCGATGCACATGTGGCTCATGCTGCCGACAATCGTCACGGCTTGCACTGCATGCTCATCAAGCAGTTCTCTCAGGCCGGTCTCCTGGAAGGCATTGACCTGTTGTTTGAGCAGCAACGGCTCATCACCGAGGGGAGCAGCCTTGGGGTGAATTTCGGCTCCGGCTGAGCCCGGCGCAAAGAATGGCGCGTCGGCGCTGGCAAATTCATGGCGAACATGCACGATCAGGTCGCCGCGCTTGCGCGCTGCATTGAGCAGCAACGCTGCGTTGTCGGCGGCCGCATCAGCGCCGTCGAGGGACCACTTGCCTCCTGGAAAGTAGTCTTTCTGGATATCGATAACGATCAGTGCCAGTTTGCTCATGCTGCCTCCTGCGGCGGGTGTCAGGTTGAACACTAGTTATAGATGCGAATTGCCTGGCAGGTGCGATACGGAAACTTACAGCAATGTTGTTAGCGGCTCTGACGGATGCGGCCCAGGGCCGCCAAGCGCCAGATGATCGTGATTGTTACGCAGCGGGCACTCCTTCAGCGACATGCAGCCGCAACCTATGCAGCCGTCCAGTTGGTCGCGCAGCAGAGTCAACTCTGCGATGCGCTGGCTGAGATCGTCTCGCCACCCGGCCGACAGGCGCTGCCAGTCAGCTGCATTCGGGGTATGGTCCAGCGGCAGGCTGGATAGCGCTTTGGCGATGGTGGCTAGCGGGATGCCCAGACGCTGGGCCATCTTGATCACCGCCACCCGGCGCAGCATCGCACGCGGGTAGCGGCGTTGATTGCCGGCGTTGCGGCTGCTTTGGATCAACCCCTTGGTTTCGTAGAAGTGCAGGGCGGTAACCGCGACACCGCTGCGGCTGGCCAATTGGCCAACGCTGAGCTGGCGCTCGGCTTCCGTAGTAGAGGGGGCAGGCATGCTAATTAATCCTTGACCTTGACTTAACTCGAGGTTTTACCCTGCCGGCCATGATGACTGCAAGTACTGCATAAAGGAGATAGCCTGTGGCCGCTGCGATGCATTCCCTATGGTTTACCCAAATGATCGAATATGAAGTGCCGGCTAGCCGTCAGGCTGCTCTGGCCAACGCGCTGGTGTTGCGCAGCGAGCAACTGGCCACGCGCTGGCCGGCGTTGCTGAGGGTAAGCGTTCAAGCCAGCGATGACGGCAGTCGGGTCCTGCAACATTTGCAGTGGCAGACCCGTGAACAGTGGCAAGCGGCCTGCGGCTATTTCACTGATGAGCCATTCCTCGAGCTGCTTCAGCAGCATCAGGCCAGAAGTGTCAACTTCGCCGCGTACCAAGCTGTGCGAAGTCTGGTACGCGGTAATGATGGCGGCCTGCATTGTGAGGTTGGCGCGGTCGCTGATAGCCAATGCTAATCATCTGTTACCGATGCCGATTGCGAGTGACGGGAGGCTGCTCCATTATCAACGGCTTGATTGCCGATGAAGTCGCTATCGCAGGAGTGTGCATGACATGAATAGCCAGTCCCAGTTGCAGCAGAACGTGCCGACGCGTCTCGCCTGTGTGCGCGAGGTCATGGCCAGCGAAGGCGTGGACGCGCTGTTGGTGCCATCGGCAGACCCGCACCTGTCCGAGTACCTGCCGGGCCACTGGCAGGGTCGTAAGTGGCTGTCTGGTTTTCATGGTTCGGTGGGTACATTGGTGGTTCTGGCGGACTTCGCTGGGTTGTGGGTAGACAGCCGTTACTGGGAGCAGGCTGCAAACGAACTTGCCGGCAGCGGCATAGAATTGATGAAGCTGATGCCGGGTAGTGCGGGCCCGTTCGATTGGCTCGGCAGCAATCTTCAGCCGCAGGCGACGGTTGCCGTTGACGGCGCTGTGCTGTCCTTGACCGCGTCTCGGCAACTTCAGCAGAGTTTGCAGGCCAACGGAATACGGTTGGTGACTGACAAGGATTTGCTTGATCAGGTCTGGGGGACACGCCCGGCGCTGCCGGCTGCTCCAATCTACGAGCACTTGCCGCCCCAGGCCACAGCCACCCGAGCGGAAAAACTGGCCGCGCTGCGCAGCACCTTGAGCAGCAAAGGTGCCGATTGGCATTTCATTGCCACTCTGGATGATATCGCCTGGTTGTTCAATCTGCGTGGCAGTGATGTTTCCTATAACCCGGTGTTCGTCGCATTTGCATGGATTGGTCAGCAGCAGGCGGTGCTGTTCGTCGACCTGAACAAAGTCGATGCCCAACTGCGTCAGGCGCTGACGGCCGACGGTGTCGAGCTGCAGGACTACCACCAGGCAGGGCGCTTGCTCGCCTCGATTACGGATGGCAGCACTGTGTTGATCGATCCGGCTCGGGTCACCTGTGGCCTGGTTGGTCGGCTCGGGGCTCAGGTGAAGCTGCTCGAGCAGACCAACCCGACGTCGTTGAGCAAGTCGCGCAAGAGCGATGCTGAACTGGCGCATGTTCGTCAGGTCATGGAGCAGGACGGGGCGGCGCTCTGCGAATTTTTTGCCTGGTTCGAGGCCAACCTTGGCAAGCAACAGATCACCGAGTTGACCATCGACGAGCGCCTGACTGCAGCGCGAACGCAGCGACCTGGCTATGTTTCACTGAGCTTCTCGACCATTGCCGCTTTCAATGCCAATGGCGCCATGCCGCACTACCGTGCTACCGAGCAGTCCCATGCGGTAATCAAGGGCGACGGGCTGCTGTTGATCGACTCGGGCGGCCAGTACCTGGGCGGCACTACCGACATTACCCGGATGGTCCCGGTAGGTCAGCCGACACTGGCACAGCGTGAGGATTGCACTCGCGTGCTCAAAGGCATGATTGCGTTGTCGCGAGCGAGTTTCCCGCGCGGCATCTTGTCTCCGTTGCTGGATGCAATTGCGCGGGCGCCGCTCTGGGCTGATCAGGTCGATTACGGCCATGGTACTGGCCACGGCGTCGGCTACTTCATGAATGTGCATGAAGGGCCGCAGGTCATTGCCTATCAGGCCCAAGCGTTGCCGCAAACGGCGATGCAGGAGGGCATGATCAGTTCGATCGAGCCTGGCACCTATCGCCCAGGCAAGTGGGGCGTACGGATCGAAAACCTGGTGGTCAATCGCGCTGCGGGCAAGAGCGAGTTCGGCGACTTCCTTGCGTTCGAGACTTTGACCCTATGTCCGATCGATATACGTTGCCTGCTGGTCGAACGGCTCAATGATGAGGAAAGGCGCTGGCTCAACCAGTATCACGCCCATGTCTGCGAGCGGCTGGCACCTCTGCTGGCGGGTTCTGCACTGCAGTGGTTGCGAGATCGTACGGTGGCTGTCTGAGTCTGCGCTCCAACGTAAAAAGGGCAGCCATTTGGCTACCCTTCAGCGTTATTACTTGCAGATGACGATCATGCTGCGGCTGGTATAGCCAGCCGGGTTGATTCCGAACAGGTAGTCACCCGGTTCTTCATCAGTATCGCCCGAGCGGGCCACTACTCTATAGCCGCGAGTGCTGCACGCACTGGCCGCCTTCGCATTGCACTTTTCCCACGAAGAGGAAAGGCCGGAGCAATTGATGTGTAAACCCTTTTTCCCGCGCTTGACTTCGGTCTGTGCGGTGGCGGCACACCCTGCGATGGCCATTACAGCCAGGATGAGCAAAATACGTTTCATGCCTGTCCTTAAATGTGGGGGCGACTGCATGCCTGCTCCCATCGTCCTCGCCTGATTCTTCCTGAATTTACCTCAGCGTCCGTGTTCGGCACAGTAGATAGCGTAGAGATTATGATTTTGTGACAGCTTAATCAGGCCTGCGGGTCGGTACAACCGCTAAACACGGCAAATGAAAATATTTCTCAATTCAGTCAGCGACGACCGCCGGTGTACGTTCCTTGCGCATTGTCAGCGTGGCTCCAGCAGAAGCGGTGATGATCGCAGCGATAGCCAGCCACTGCCCAGAGCTGAGCTTCTCGCCGAGGAATAGTAAGCCCGACAGCGCACCAAAGGCTGGCTCGATACTCATCAAAGTCCCGAACGTGCGCGCTGGCATTCGGGTCAATGCAACCATCTCCAGGCTGTAGGGGAGGGCCGTTGATAACACTGCCACGCCCAGGGCGATAGGCAGCAGTGCCGGGTTGAGGAGTGCGGTGCCTGCATGAATGACACCGATCGGCGCAACGAACAAGGCGGCGATCACGACACCGAGTGCGGCTGTCTGCACGCCGTGCTCGGCGCCGGCCTTTTGCCCATAAAGGATGTACAGCGCCCAGCACACGCCGGCACCAAGTGCGTAGCTGGCGCCAACCAGGTCAACAGCGCTTGTGCTTTGTCCAACTGGTATCAGCAAGAGCAAGCCTGCAATTGCCAGCGCAATCCAGAGAAAGTCGATGGCGCGGCGCGAGGCAAAAATGGCCACCGCTAGTGGACCTGTGAATTCCAGTGCCACGGCGATGCCCAGTGGCACTGTGCGCAGCGACATATAGAAGAGCAGGTTCATCCCGCCCAATGCCATCCCGTAGATCAGCACATTGCGCCAGGTGCTGCTGTCCATGCGTGCCCGCCATGGGCGCAGGATGAGCAGCATGATCACGCTGGCAAAAACCAGGCGCAGGGTGGTGGTGCCCTGGGCGCCGATCAAGGGGAACATTCCCTTGGCCAGGGATGCGCCTGACTGGATGGATGCCATGGCTATTAATAGCAGGCCAATCGGGAACAACGTGGTGGCCATGCTGCGGGGCGTGGTGCTCATGATTCGGCAGGGATCCTGTGGTGGGCGCGATGCGCACTATAGTGCGCAGGTTGCTCGATTTGTCGCAAGCACGCTGTGCAGAGTGATCTTTGATGTCAGGCGATGAATTAACGCTTGACGCATTCCTGTGAGCCCTTATAATGCGCCCCACTTCCAACGTAGTTGGAACGGAAAACTCCTTGAGATTCAATGAGTTAGAAGTTTCAGAGGTGCTGTAAGGGCTTCGATCGAAAGATCGTCAGCGGTGAAAAAAGGCAGTTGACAGCAGGTTGTAACGCTGTAGAATTCGCCTCCCGCTACGAGAGATCGCAAGCGAGTCAAGTGTTTGAAGTTGAACGAGTTTCTCGCAAAATACTTCGAAATAAACGCTTGACAGACACAGAGGAAAGCGTAGAATGCGCGCCTCGGTTGAGACGAAACGCTCAACCAACCGCTCTTTAACAAATTGAATCAAGCAATTCGTGTGGGTGCTTGTGAGTACGGTTTGATAGTCGCCAAGATTATCAGCATCACAAGTGGCCGCATGAGAAATCATAGTAGTCATTTGAGATTGCTGAGCCAAGTTTAGGGTTTCTTAAAAACCCAAGCAGTATTGAACTGAAGAGTTTGATCATGGCTCAGATTGAACGCTGGCGGCAGGCCTAACACATGCAAGTCGAGCGGATGAGAAGAGCTTGCTCTTCGATTCAGCGGCGGACGGGTGAGTAATGCCTAGGAATCTGCCTGGTAGTGGGGGACAACGTTTCGAAAGGAACGCTAATACCGCATACGTCCTACGGGAGAAAGCAGGGGACCTTCGGGCCTTGCGCTATCAGATGAGCCTAGGTCGGATTAGCTAGTTGGTGAGGTAATGGCTCACCAAGGCGACGATCCGTAACTGGTCTGAGAGGATGATCAGTCACACTGGAACTGAGACACGGTCCAGACTCCTACGGGAGGCAGCAGTGGGGAATATTGGACAATGGGCGAAAGCCTGATCCAGCCATGCCGCGTGTGTGAAGAAGGTCTTCGGATTGTAAAGCACTTTAAGTTGGGAGGAAGGGCAGTAAGCGAATACCTTGCTGTTTTGACGTTACCGACAGAATAAGCACCGGCTAACTCTGTGCCAGCAGCCGCGGTAATACAGAGGGTGCAAGCGTTAATCGGAATTACTGGGCGTAAAGCGCGCGTAGGTGGTTTGTTAAGTTGGATGTGAAAGCCCCGGGCTCAACCTGGGAACTGCATCCAAAACTGGCAAGCTAGAGTACAGTAGAGGGTGGTGGAATTTCCTGTGTAGCGGTGAAATGCGTAGATATAGGAAGGAACACCAGTGGCGAAGGCGACCACCTGGACTGATACTGACACTGAGGTGCGAAAGCGTGGGGAGCAAACAGGATTAGATACCCTGGTAGTCCACGCCGTAAACGATGTCAACTAGCCGTTGGAATCCTTGAGATTTTAGTGGCGCAGCTAACGCATTAAGTTGACCGCCTGGGGAGTACGGCCGCAAGGTTAAAACTCAAATGAATTGACGGGGGCCCGCACAAGCGGTGGAGCATGTGGTTTAATTCGAAGCAACGCGAAGAACCTTACCAGGCCTTGACATGCAGAGAACTTTCCAGAGATGGATTGGTGCCTTCGGGAACTCTGACACAGGTGCTGCATGGCTGTCGTCAGCTCGTGTCGTGAGATGTTGGGTTAAGTCCCGTAACGAGCGCAACCCTTGTCCTTAGTTACCAGCACGTTATGGTGGGCACTCTAAGGAGACTGCCGGTGACAAACCGGAGGAAGGTGGGGATGACGTCAAGTCATCATGGCCCTTACGGCCTGGGCTACACACGTGCTACAATGGTCGGTACAGAGGGTCGCCAAGCCGCGAGGTGGAGCTAATCTCACAAAACCGATCGTAGTCCGGATCGCAGTCTGCAACTCGACTGCGTGAAGTCGGAATCGCTAGTAATCGCGAATCAGAATGTCGCGGTGAATACGTTCCCGGGCCTTGTACACACCGCCCGTCACACCATGGGAGTGGGTTGCACCAGAAGTAGCTAGTCTAACCTTCGGGAGGACGGTTACCACGGTGTGATTCATGACTGGGGTGAAGTCGTAACAAGGTAGCCGTAGGGGAACCTGCGGCTGGATCACCTCCTTAATCGAAGACATCAGCCTGCTGATGAGCTCCCACACGAATTGCTTGATTCACTTGTATAAAGACGATGCTGTAACGTGACCCTGTTATAGGTCTGTAGCTCAGTTGGTTAGAGCGCACCCCTGATAAGGGTGAGGTCGGCAGTTCAAATCTGCCCAGACCTACCATTGCAGATACACGGGGCCATAGCTCAGCTGGGAGAGCGCCTGCCTTGCACGCAGGAGGTCAGCGGTTCGATCCCGCTTGGCTCCACCATTTTGCTTCACGCTTCACAGCTTGTCAGAACTTAGAAATGAACATTCGTTGATGAATGTTGATTTCTGACTTTTGTCAGATCGTTCTTTAAAAATTCGGATATGTGATAGAAATAGACTGACATGCACTTTCACTGGTGTGTGATCAGGCTAAGGTAAAATTTGTGAATGCTCGAAAGGGCAGTACGAATTTTCGGCGAATGTCGTCTTCACAGTATAACCAGATTGCTTGGGGTTATATGGTCAAGTGAAGAAGCGCATACGGTGGATGCCTTGGCAGTCAGAGGCGATGAAAGACGTGGTAGCCTGCGATAAGCTTTGGGGAGTCGGCAAACAGACTGTGATCCAGAGATCTCTGAATGGGGGAACCCACTCAGCATAAGCTGAGTATCTTGTACTGAATACATAGGTGCAAGAGGCGAACCAGGGGAACTGAAACATCTAAGTACCCTGAGGAAAAGAAATCAACCGAGATTCCCTTAGTAGTGGCGAGCGAACGGGGACCAGCCCTTAAGTTGGTTTGAGATTAGTGGAACACTCTGGAAAGTGTGGCCGTAGTGGGTGATAGCCCCGTACACGAAAATCTCTTATCAATGAAATCGAGTAGGACGGAGCACGAGAAACTTTGTCTGAACATGGGGGGACCATCCTCCAAGGCTAAATACTACTGACTGACCGATAGTGAACCAGTACCGTGAGGGAAAGGCGAAAAGAACCCCGGAGAGGGGAGTGAAATAGATCCTGAAACCGTATGCGTACAAGCAGTGGGAGCCTACTTGTTAGGTGACTGCGTACCTTTTGTATAATGGGTCAGCGACTTATATTCAGTGGCGAGCTTAACCGAATAGGGGAGGCGTAGCGAAAGCGAGTCTTAATAGGGCGTTTAGTCGCTGGGTATAGACCCGAAACCGGGCGATCTATCCATGGGCAGGTTGAAGGTTGGGTAACACTAACTGGAGGACCGAACCGACTACCGTTGAAAAGTTAGCGGATGACCTGTGGATCGGAGTGAAAGGCTAATCAAGCTCGGAGATAGCTGGTTCTCCTCGAAAGCTATTTAGGTAGCGCCTCATGTATCACTGTAGGGGGTAGAGCACTGTTTCGGCTAGGGGGTCATCCCGACTTACCAAACCGATGCAAACTCCGAATACCTACAAGTGCCGAGCATGGGAGACACACGGCGGGTGCTAACGTCCGTCGTGAAAAGGGAAACAACCCAGACCGTCAGCTAAGGTCCCAAAGTCATGGTTAAGTGGGAAACGATGTGGGAAGGCTTAGACAGCTAGGAGGTTGGCTTAGAAGCAGCCACCCTTTAAAGAAAGCGTAATAGCTCACTAGTCGAGTCGGCCTGCGCGGAAGATGTAACGGGGCTCAAACCATGCACCGAAGCTACGGGTATCACCTTTTGGTGATGCGGTAGAGGAGCGTTCTGTAAGCCTGTGAAGGTGAGTTGAGAAGCTTGCTGGAGGTATCAGAAGTGCGAATGCTGACATGAGTAACGACAATGCGAGTGAAAAACTTGCACGCCGAAAGACCAAGGTTTCCTGCGCAACGTTAATCGACGCAGGGTTAGTCGGTCCCTAAGGCGAGGCTGAAAAGCGTAGTCGATGGAAAACAGGTTAATATTCCTGTACTTCCGATTGTTGCGATGGAGGGACGGAGAAGGCTAGGCCAGCTTGGCGTTGGTAGTCCAAGTTTAAGGTGGTAGGCTGGGATCTTAGGCAAATCCGGGATCCCAAGGCCGAGAGCTGATGACGAGTTGCCTTTAGGCGACGAAGTGGTTGATGCCATGCTTCCAAGAAAAGCTCCTAAGCTTCAGACAATCGGGAACCGTACCCCAAACCGACACAGGTGGTTAGGTAGAGAATACCAAGGCGCTTGAGAGAACTCGGGTGAAGGAACTAGGCAAAATGGCACCGTAACTTCGGGAGAAGGTGCGCCGGCGAAGGTGAAGGGTTTACCCCGTAAGCTTTTGCCGGTCGAAGATACCAGGCCGCTGCGACTGTTTATTAAAAACACAGCACTCTGCAAACACGAAAGTGGACGTATAGGGTGTGACGCCTGCCCGGTGCCGGAAGGTTAATTGATGGGGTTAGCGCAAGCGAAGCTCTTGATCGAAGCCCCGGTAAACGGCGGCCGTAACTATAACGGTCCTAAGGTAGCGAAATTCCTTGTCGGGTAAGTTCCGACCTGCACGAATGGCGTAACGATGGCGGCGCTGTCTCCACCCGAGACTCAGTGAAATTGAAATCGCTGTGAAGATGCAGTGTATCCGCGGCTAGACGGAAAGACCCCGTGAACCTTTACTATAGCTTTGCACTGGACTTTGAATTTGCTTGTGTAGGATAGGTGGGAGGCTTTGAAGTGGGGACGCCAGTTCTCATGGAGCCATCCTTGAAATACCACCCTGGCAACTTTGAGGTTCTAACTCAGGTCCGTTATCCGGATCGAGGACAGTGTATGGTGGGTAGTTTGACTGGGGCGGTCTCCTCCCAAAGAGTAACGGAGGAGTACGAAGGTGCGCTCAGACCGGTCGGAAATCGGTCGTAGAGTATAAAGGCAAAAGCGCGCTTGACTGCGAGACCCACACGTCGAGCAGGTACGAAAGTAGGTCTTAGTGATCCGGTGGTTCTGTATGGAAGGGCCATCGCTCAACGGATAAAAGGTACTCCGGGGATAACAGGCTGATACCGCCCAAGAGTTCATATCGACGGCGGTGTTTGGCACCTCGATGTCGGCTCATCACATCCTGGGGCTGAAGCCGGTCCCAAGGGTATGGCTGTTCGCCATTTAAAGTGGTACGCGAGCTGGGTTTAGAACGTCGTGAGACAGTTCGGTCCCTATCTGCCGTGGACGTTTGAGATTTGAGAGGGGCTGCTCCTAGTACGAGAGGACCGGAGTGGACGAACCTCTGGTGTTCCGGTTGTCACGCCAGTGGCATTGCCGGGTAGCTATGTTCGGAAGAGATAACCGCTGAAAGCATCTAAGCGGGAAACTTGCCTCAAGATGAGATCTCACTGGGATCTAGAATCCCCTGAAGGGCCGTCGAAGACTACGACGTTGATAGGTTGGGTGTGTAAGCGCTGTGAGGCGTTGAGCTAACCAATACTAATTGCCCGTGAGGCTTGACCATATAACACCCAAGCAATTTGCTCATGCAGGTTGCGGTGGTGAAGACGAAACGCTGAAGATTCGTACACAAACATCACATATCCGAATTTGCTGGGCCGTTCATCTGGACGTTCTGGCTACAGAATTTCTTGACGACAATAGAGCATTGGAACCACCTGATCCCATCCCGAACTCAGTAGTGAAACGATGCATCGCCGATGGTAGTGTGGGGTCTCCCCATGTGAGAGTAGGTCATCGTCAAGATTCATTTCGCAAAACCCCTATCTGCGCGAGCAGGTAGGGGTTTTGTCTTTTCCGGATCTGGGAATTTGGGGCTGCATAGCGGCCCCAATCAAGGCAGCTTCAGCCCCGAGCCAACTCAGCAAGATGCGCAATCACCTGCTCGGTCTTCAGTACCAATACATCACCTTCAAGCTTATCCAGCACCACTTCAGCAGTGTTGCCAATCAACGCGCCGGAGATACCCGTACGGGCAACGGTGCCGATCACCGTTACCACGGCTTTGTATTTATCCTCGGTGTAAGGAATCAGCACATCTGCCGGACCTTCAGCAATGTGTAGGCGATCATCAGTGATATCGAACTCAGCTTGAAACGCGCTGCACGCCTCGCGATAGCGTTGTTCGATACTGTCCCGGTTCTGGTACACCGGATCAGCTGCGGAGAGCATGGGAGAGGGGTGGGCACTGATCACGTGCAGCTCGCCCTTGGCCAGGCTGGCGATGCCAAAACCGTGATCGATAATGCTCGCATGCAATAGGCGGTGTTCCTCATCATGATTGCCCACGTCGACCGCTGCCAGAATCACCCCACCGGTCCAGGGTTGCTCGCTCTTGACCATCAGTACCGCGCAAGGGCACTGACGCAGTAGCTTCCAGTCGCTAGGGGTGAGTAATGCTTTCTTCAGGGGGTTATCCGGACGATGCTCCTTGATTACCAGGTCGCAACCCTCGGCTTGCTGGGCCTGGATGATGGCCTCATGTACAACATCGTGCCTGCTTTGCTCAAAGCTAATATTGTCGTAACCGTCTTCCTGCAGTTGGCCCGCCAATACGCTCAGCAGTGCCTGATGGTCGTGCTTTTTGTCGCACATCAGCAGATGCATACGGGCGCCCGTCACCCCGGCAATCAGCTTGGCCCGGGTCAGCGCCCGGCTGTGGGCGTGGTCTGGATCGAGTACAACCAGAATGCTTCTGACCTGTTGCATGAGCATGGACTCCTAGAATGGGTGGCCGATGCCTGACTATAGACGGCGCGCTCACGGTTGCCGTTTGACGTATATCAAGCATAGTCGCTGGCGATCGCCGCTGCCCTCGGTATAATCGCCGACCCTGCCGCTGTTCAGTTGCCGTGAAATTATGTCCCTGATTCCCGAAGTCGAAGCCTTTCTCGGTTGTCGCACCCCTGATGCCTGGATCGAAGCAGCACTGGCCGATCAGGAGACGCTGCTGATCGATCACAAAAACTGTGAATTCAAGGCTGCCAGCACAGCTTTGAGCTTGATTGCCAAGTACAACGCGCACCTCGACCTGATCAACATGATGTCGCGCCTTGCACGTGAGGAGCTGGTTCACCACGAGCAGGTACTGCGCCTGATGAAACGTCGGGGCGTACCGCTGCGGCCGGTCCCGGCAGGGCGCTATGCGTCCAGCTTGCGAAAGCTGGTTCGCTCCCACGAGCCGGTCAAGTTGGTCGATACCCTGGTGGTGGGTGCTTTTATCGAAGCGCGCAGCTGCGAGCGCTTTGCCGCACTTGTACCGCACCTGGATGAAGAGTTGGGGACGTTCTACCACGGCTTGCTGAACAGCGAAGCGCGGCATTTTCTCGGCTATCTGAAGCTTGCCAATCAGTATGGCGATCAGGCCGACATCGCGCGCGTAGTGGAGAAGGTGCGCGAGGCTGAAGCAGAGTTGATCTGTTCAACAGATCAGGAATTGCGCTTTCACAGTGGTATACCGCTGGCTCTGGCCGCTTGATCAGCGGCTGAGCCAGCGATCTCGCCCGTATTACGAACGACGGCCCAGCAGCAAGCCGACTACCAGACCGAAGCCTGCAGACACCGCAACGGTCTGCCACGGGTGGCCACCGATATAATCTTGAGTGGCTTCGACCACCGGCTGCGCACGGTCGCGTACCGAGGTGGCAGCCTGACGAGCCTGGCTCAGCTTCTGGCTAATCTGTGCGCGCAGGGTATCGGCCTCTTCGCCAATCAGCGATGCACTTTGCTCGAGCAGACGCTCGGACTCTTCAATTAACGACTGCAGCTCGCTGAAGACCTGGTCCTTGATCTGATCGGTATCGATTTGGGTGGTTTTCCGGGCCATGAACAGCTCCTCGTTTGGTGATGGTTAGAACAATGGATACCTGCGCGGCGGGAAAGTTGCGCAGACGTTCCGGCCGATTGCCGCATCAGTGTAAGATAGCCGGCAAATTTCATGCAGCAGGGTAGATTTTCATGAGTTTCAATCTGGCCAACAGAAGCTTTGAAGAACGGGCGCAGATCGAAGCGGAGAAAGCGCGACTGTTCGAGTATTGGCAGAGCAACCTTGGCAAGGTCAAGGCTGAAGCCGGTCGCTTGATTTCCGAGAAGTCTCGTCGCAAGGGCAAATGGGCCGAGTGGGTCCGCGCCGAGCTAGATGCGATGACGCCTCAGGATTTTGCGATCATGGTCCGTAGCGAGGTCAATAAAATGATGGCCGCCGCCAACGCCAATCGCTGAGCAGGTGCTGCTGTCGTTGGCGGCCCTCAGCCGCTAGGCACGTCAGGAAGCATCTGCACACGAATTTGCACTTTTAATACGAACCTGCCACGCCCTAGGCTATCCAACGCCTGAGCGTGGCTTTTTCGTTTTTGGAGGTGGCACATGAAATCTGTCTGGCCAGCCCTTGGTTTGTTGCTGGCGTTACCTGGCAGCGGCGCATTCGCTGATACCAGTGCGCTGGCGGCCAACAACAACCCCTACAACAGCCCGATTCAGCGCGCCAACCCCAATAGTCGGCAGGGCAGTGCGCCTGATACCCCACCCGTGCGCGGGCCCTCTACCCAGCCCATGCCACGTCCACCGACGCTGGACAATCGCGGTATCGGCAACGGTGACAACTTGCGCCGCCAGCAACAGACCCCACGCCTCGAACCCAGTCGCCCGCCGCGTGACAGCCAACGCGCGCCGTGAGCTTTTCTGCAAGGAACCCCGCATGACTCCACGATCCTGGTTGACCAGCTTGACCGTTGCAGCGTTGCTGCCCGTATTTGCCCACGCCGCCTCCGAGCAGCAATTTCCCAGTGAAGAGGGTGAGATCACCGTCAGCACAGTAGCCAATGGCCTGCGTAATCCTTGGGGCCTGGCGTTTCTTCCAGGCGGTAAGGACATGCTGGTCACCGAACGCCCTGGCAACCTGCGTCTGGTGACCGCTGAAGGCAAGGTCGGGCCACCCCTGAGCGGCGTCCCCAAGGTCTGGGCTCAAGGGCAGGGCGGCCTGCTCGATGTAGTGCTGTCGCCAGACTTCGACAAGGACCGCACGGTCTACCTGTCGTTCGCCGAAGAAGGCGACGATGACAAGGCCGGTACTGCGGTTGGCCGCGGCCAGCTTTCGGCCGACCGCGCGCGTCTCGACAATTTCACCGTGATATTCCGGCAGATGCCGAAACTGTCTGAAGGCAACCATTTCGGCTCGCGGCTGGTGTTCGACCGTGACGGCTATTTGTTCATCGCACTGGGCGAGAACAACCAACGCGCCACCGCGCAGGACCTGGACAAGCTCCAAGGCAAGGTCGTGCGCATCCTCCCCGATGGTGAAGTACCCAAAGACAATCCCTTTGTTGGCAAATCAGACGTTCGCCCAGAGATCTGGTCGTTTGGCCATCGCAATCAGCAGGGCGCAGCGCTCAATCCGTGGAGCGGCGAGCTCTGGACTAATGAGCACGGGCCACGCGGTGGTGACGAGATCAACATTCCCCAGGCTGGCAAGAACTACGGTTGGCCGATTGCTACCCATGGCATCAACTACTCGTTGTTGCCGATTCCAGAGGCCAAGGGCAAGCACGTTGACGGTATGATCGATCCCCATCATGTGTGGGAGAAGTCACCAGGCATCAGCGGCATGGCGTTCTACGACCGTCCTACGTTCAAGGCCTGGGACCACAACCTGTTCATCGGTGCACTGGCCACTCAAGAGCTGATCCGCCTGCAGCTCAAGGGCGATAAGGTGGTGCACGAAGAGCGGCTGCTGGGCGAACTGAAGGCGCGAATTCGTGATGTGCGCGTAGGGCCTGACGGCTACCTGTATGTATTGACCGACGCCAAAGACGGCGCGCTGCTGAAAGTTGGCTTGAGCAACGACCAGTAATCGCGATAACAGGTACCATGGCGTTTTCCCAAACGCTCACTGGCACATGGCTATCGATCCGCAAACGCTCTATCAGCAGGCTTTGCAGCAGGACGGCTTCGTTGCCGATCCTGCGCAGGCCAATGCCGTAGCCGCCCTTCAGCGGTGTTTCGAATCCTTGCAGACTGACCAGGCCGGCCCGGGCGTCTATCTATGGGGGCCGGTCGGTCGCGGCAAGACCTGGCTGATGGACCAGTTCCATCGCTGCCTGCAAGTACCTGCAAGGCGCCAGCACTTTCATCACTTCATGGCCTGGGTGCATCAACGGCTGTTCCAGCTCAACGGCACCGCTGATCCGCTGCGAGCATTGGCCAGTGAGCTGGCCGGGCAAATTCGCGTGCTGTGCTTCGATGAGCTGTTCGTCAACGACATCGGCGACGCGATCATTCTTGGCCGGTTGTTCAGCGAGCTGTTTGAGCACGGTGTGGTGATCGTCGCCACCTCCAATCAACCGCCGACTGAGCTGTACCTGGACGGCTTCAATCGTGACCGCTTCCTGCCCGCCATTGAGGCGATGCAGCGGCATATGCAGATTCTGCCGGTCGTCGGCGAACAGGATCACCGGCTGCACCCAGGCCTCTCGCGTCAGCGTTACTGGTGTGTAGCAGACAATGCGACCAGTACCTTCGGCACGCTGTTCGAGCAATTGAGTGCCGGCGACGCTGGTTGTGCCGAGCCGCTGCAATTAGGTTCGCGACAAATCCGCGTGGTGCGCCGCAGTGACCAGGCCATCTGGTGTCACTTCAGCGATCTGTGCGAGCAACCGTTGTCGGTCATCGAGTTCATGGCCTTGTGTGACCGGTTTCCGGCGATCCTCATCGATGCTATCCCTGCGCTAGGCGGCGAACAGCGCGCCGGGCGCATTGCACGGGGCACCGAAGATGCTGCCGAGCGAGTAGCAGCCGGCGATCGCCAGCTGCCGACGTTGTCAGCCAAAGACGATAGCGTGCGCCGCTTCATCGCTTTGGTCGACGAGTGCTATGACCGCCGCGTTGCCCTCTACCTTGAGGCCCAAGTGCCGTTGGATGCGCTCTACACAAAGGGCTACCTGGCATTCCCGTATCAGCGCACCTTGAGCCGGTTACGGGAAATGCAGTTGCAACGCTTCGGCTAACGGTCCGCTCAGAGCTGGTTCATTTCTGCAGCCAGTCGATCAAGGTCTTGTGGAAGCGCCGCGGTTCTTCGATTTGCGGCGCGTGGCCCATCCCCTCAAAGACGATCAACTCGCCCTGGGGGATCAGCTTGGCCGCCTGCGGTCCCAGCGCCTTGTAGTTGCCCAGCTTCGCCTTGACCTCAGCCGGGGCAATGTCGCTGCCAATCGCGGTAGTGTCCTGATCGCCAATCAGCAGCAAGGTCGGCATCTTCAGGTTCTGGAACTCGTGATAAACCGGCTGGGTAAAGATCATGTCGTAGATCAACGCCGAGTTCCATGCCACGCGCTCATGCCCAGGACCCTGATTCAAGCCAACCAGCATCTGCACCCAGCGCTCGTACTCGGGCTTCCAGCGGCCGGCGTAGTAGGTCTTGCGCTCGTAGTTGCGCACGCCCTCGGCGTCTAGCTTGAGCTCACGTTGATACCACTGATCGACCGTTCGGTAAGGCACGCCTAGGGCTTTCCAGTCTTCCAGGCCGATTGGATTGACCATCGCCAGGCGCTCGACCTGCTTCGGGTACATCAGCGCATAGCGGGTGGCAAGCATGCCGCCAGTGGAGTGGCCGAGAATGATCGCCTGCTCGACCCCCAACTGCTCGAGCAGGGCGTGAGTGTTGCTCGCTAGCTGCTGGAAGCTGTATTGGTAATAGGCAGGCTTGCTCGACGTGCAGAAGCCGATTTGGTCCGGCACGATAACCCGGTAGCCGGCTTTGCTAAGGGCGTCGATGCTGCTTTCCCAGGTTGCGCCACAGAAGTTCTTGCCGTGCATCAGCACTACGCTGTGACCGTTGGCCTTGCCTTGGGCAGGGACATCCATATAGCCCATTTGCAAGGCCTGGTCTTGCGAGGTGAAGTCGTAATGCTGGAGCGGGTAGGGGTAGTCGAAGCCTTCGAGTTGCTGCCCATAGGTGGGCGACTCGGCAGCGAACGCCGGGCTGCCGATTAGGCAGGCGAGGGCCAGGGCGGTTGCGCGCAGCATGGGGGCACTCCGTGTAGGACCATGTTAGAAAAAAGCGACTGTAGCAGCCCGACACGCGCAACAAGCGGCAAAGGTGTTACTGGCCGTTAACCCAGCCCAGGGTAATCAGCACTACCACCAGGTAACGCCCACACTTGGCGACTGTCACCAGCAGCAGAAAACGCCAGAATGGCTCGCGCATGATGCCGGCAATCAGCGTCAGAGGATCGCCGATCACCGGCATCCAGCTAAGCAACAGCGACCACTGGCCCCAGCGTTGGTAGCGTTGCTGGGCACGCTCCAGTTGGGCGCCACTGAACGGGAACCAGCGGTGCTCACGGAGCCGTTCCACCGCCCGGCCTAGCAGCCAGTTGACCACCGAGCCCAGCACATTGCCCAGGGTCGCGACCAGCAGCAGGGTCAACCAGGCATGCTGCTCGCGCAGCAGCAACCCGACCAGCACCGCTTCGGACTGCAACGGCAGCAGAGTGGCGGCGCCGAAGGCGCTGAGGAACAACGCCACAAAGCTCATCATCGGCCGCGGCTCAGTAGCTGGCCACGACCTCGTCGTTACCCTCATGGGTCACGCCGATCACCTGGTATGAATCTTTGTGATCGCCCATCTCCATCCCCGGCGAACCCATCGGCATGCCGGGTACTGCCACGCCCTTGAGGTCGTTGCGTTTGACGAGCAGGCGCACCTGCTCGGCCGGCACATGGCCCTCGACGAACTTGCCATCGATAACGCCGGTATGACAGGCGGCCAGCCGCGGCGCTACGCCGAGGCGTTGTTTCACGGCGCTCATGTTCGGCTCGACGTGGTCATTGACGGTAAAACCGTTATCGCGCAGGTGGCTGATCCACTGCTTGCAGCAGCCACAGTTGGGGTCACGGTAAACGTCGATGGTCTCGGCAGCCTGAGCAAGGCCAGTGAAGGCCAGCAGGCCCAGAGCAATCAGGCGAGTACGCAGCATGGTCAAATTCCTCGGCAAGGGGCGGCCGCCTGCAGGCGGCAGGCTCGGCGGCAGCTTAACGCAACCGGCGTCAGCCTGCTGCAGGCAGGCCAAAAGCGGCCAGCATGGCGCAACTCACCTGACAGCAAGCTGACGCAGTCATTACAGCGCTGTCAGCCGGCAGGCGCAGCACCGTCCAGATCACGCATCAGCAACGCGTACTCAAGTGGTACCTGCTCAGGGATAGGCAGATACACCACATGGCCGTCGCCAGGCGCTACCTCGATCTCGCGCTGCTGCCGATCGTGCAGGCGGCTCAGTTCGAAATGGTAGTTGCCGCGGGGTGTCATCAGCTCCAGCTGATCGCCAAGGGCAAAACGGTTCTTAACCTTGACCTCGGCCAGGCCCTCGACCCGCACACCGGTCAGCTCACCGACGAACTGCTGTCGCTCGGACACCGAATTGCCGCGCTGGTAGTTCTGGTATTCATCGTGCACATGGCGGCGCAGGAAGCCTTCGGTGTAGCCACGCTGGGCCAGCGATTCAAGGTTGTCCATCAGGCTGCGATCAAACGGCCGCCCCTGCAGGGCATCGTCGATGGCCTGGCGGTAGGACTGCACCGCGCGAGCGCAGTAGAAATGCGATTTGGTCCGGCCTTCGATTTTCAGCGAATGCACACCCATGCGCGTCAGCCGCTCGACGTGTTGTACGGCGCGCAGGTCCTTGGCGTTCATGATGTAGGTGCCGTGTTCGTCCTCGAACGCCGGCAGCGCTTCACCGGGCCGATTGGCCTCTTCAAGCAGGAACACCTGCTCGGTCGGGGCGCCCAGGCCAAGAGTCGGTTGCACTTCATGGACGATGTCGCCGCTGACGTTCTCCACCGCTGCAGTGGCCTGATACTTCCAGCGGCAGGCATTGGTGCAGCTGCTCTGATTGGCGTCGCGCTTGTTCAGGTAGCCCGACAGCAGGCAGCGCCCTGAGTAGGCCATGCACAGGGCGCCGTGGACAAACACCTCCAGCTGCATAGCGGGTACCTGCTGGCGGATCTCCTCAATCTCTTCCAGCGACAACTCGCGCGAGAGGATGATTCGGCTCAGGCCAAGCTGCTGCCAGAAGCGCACGCTCGCCCAGTTGACCGTGTTGGCCTGCACCGACAGGTGCACCGGCATCTGTGGGAAGTTCTCGCGCACCAGCATGATCAGGCCCGGGTCAGACATGATCAGCGCATCGGGCGCCATCGCGATCACCGGAGCAAGGTCCTTGAGGAAGGTCTTCAGCTTGGCGTTGTGCGGGGCGATGTTGATCACCACGTAGAACTGCTTGCCCAAAGCGTGCGCTTCGTTGATGCCCAAGGCCAGGTTGGCATGGTCGAATTCGTTGTTGCGCACCCGCAGGCTGTAGCGCGGCTGGCCGGCATACACCGCGTCGGCGCCGTAGGCAAAGGCGTAGCGCATGCTTTTCAGCGTGCCGGCAGGGGCGAGCAATTCAGGCTTGGCGAGAGAGGTCATGGGCGCACCGGAGCAAAGGGCGCGGATGGTAGTGGCTGGCCAATTCAGGCGCATTGATCTGGATCAACCCTCGCAGGGCACTTTTTCCGATCTCTGCTGCACTAAAGGTCTGAATCCCCGAGGAATACTCATGAACCAAACCGCACTACAGAACAGGGCACTGGCCGTGCTGCTGGCCGCCGTCACCATTGCCTTCGTCTGGATCATGCTGCCGTATTACGGCGCGATATTCTGGGCGGTGATCCTGGGCATCCTGTTTGCCCCTTTGCAGCGCAATCTGTTGATCCGTTTCAACCGCCGGCGCAACCTCGCCGCCGGTGTCTCGTTGCTGATCTGTCTGCTGATCGCCATCTTGCCGGTGATCTTCACCAGTGCGCTGTTGGTACAGGAGGGCGCTTCGCTGTATCAACGCATCGAGAGCGGCCAATTGGACATCGCCGGTTACGTTGAGCAAGGCAAGAACATTCTGCCAGCGTTCGCGCAGCACGGCCTTGACCAGATGGGCATGGGTAACCTCGATGGCTTGCGCGACAAGATCAGCAAGTGGGCCGGGCAAGCCAGCCAGATCCTGGCCAGTCAGGCGTTCAGCTTTGGCCAAGGTACGTTCGATTTCCTCGTCAGCTTCGGCATCATGCTCTACATCCTGTTCTTCTTCTTGCGTGAAGGGCCGGAGTTGGCGCGCAAAGTGCGTCTGGCGGTACCGCTGCCCGAGGATCAAAAGCGCCGTTTGCAACTGAAGTTCAACCGCGTGGTGCGCGCCACGGTCAAGGGCAACCTGCTGGTGGCGATCACTCAGGGTGCGCTGGGCGGGGTGATCTTCTGGATTCTGGATATCCCCAGTGCGTTGATCTGGGCAGTGCTGATGGCGTTTCTGTCGTTGCTGCCAGCAGTTGGCGCGGGGATCGTCTGGGCACCGGTTGCGGCCTACTTCATTCTGACCGGGGCAACCTGGCAGGGTGTGGTGCTGACGGCCTTCGGTGTGTTGGTGATCGGTATGGTCGACAACGTGTTGCGGCCGATCCTGGTCGGGCGCGACACGCGCATGCCCGACTATCTGATCCTGGTATCGACCCTGGGCGGCCTGGCGGTATTCGGCCTCAACGGCTTCGTGATCGGGCCGTTGATCGCTGCGTTGTTCATTTCCAGCTGGACCATCTTTACCGAAACCAAGCCGCAAGTGCAGTTGCCCTGAATCTGCCTTATTTCAAGCTGTAGGACACACCTGCATACACGCCGAATCCTTCCCCGGGCGTCGCCCGGGGTTGGTCGCTGCCTTGATCGTCATAGCCCGGGGTGACGCTGGCGCTGTAACGCTTGTTGGTCAGGTTGCGCAGGTCGAGCCAGGTTTGCCAGTCTTGTTGCGGTGAGTCCCAACCCAGTCGCGCACCGAACTGGGCATAGGCATCGGCGTGGTTGCTGTTGGCATAGTCGACCTGCACCTTGGACGCCATCTGTGTATTGACGCCGACATGGAAGCCGCTCGGCCAGTCATAGCGCAGCTCGGCCTGGTAGTAGTGCACCGGTAGGCCAGGCAGGCGGTTGTCGCCAAAGCGCTGGTCATCGCGGTAGTGAAAATCGCTGAAGGTATAGGCTTGGCGCAGGCTCAGCTTGCCGCTGCCTGATTGTTCCCAGAGGGTGCTGTCCAGGCTGGCTTCGACCCCTTCATGCACCGTTGCGCTGGCATTGAACTCCTTGGCAGGCAAGCCTTGTACGAGTTCTACCGCCAGCAGCTCATGGCGAACCTGAGCGTAATACCAGGCCAGATCCCAGCGGCCGACGGCCGAGTCGCCTCGCGCGCCAAGCTCGAGCGTGGTCGCCGTCTGGTTTTGCATCTTGATTGGCTGGGTCGCAACCGTAGAACTCCAGATCAGCGACCACGGGTGCGGCGGTTCGACCGAACGGCTGAGGTTGCCGTACAGCTGCAAGTTCGGCTGCCAGTCGTAGCGCAGGCCGATCCGCGGGGCGTAGTCCCAATCGTGCTGGCTGACCTTGCCGCCACTGGCGGGATAGCTGACGTCGCTCTCACGGCGGGTGTAGATCATGGCCAGGCCGGTGGTCAGCCACAGGTCTGGGATCAGCTCCAGTTCATTACCGACGTGCAACACGGTATCCGAACCCTGATAACTGAAGTCGCGGCTGCGGGCGCCGAAATTATCGCCATTGGTGCGGGCAAACTGCGACGCACCGCTGTTAGGCAGATGCTTGGTGGTACGCCAACCCACGGTGGACTTGCTCTCGTGGCCCAGCAACGTGTCGCGGCGCAGGTAGTTCAGGGTGCCGCTGACATCGGTGTAGGCCACCTTCAGGCGCATTGGCCCTTCGCGCAGGTCCATCGGGAAATCGTGGTAGACCAACCCAGCTTCAACGCGGGCATCGTCCTCAAGGTAGAAGGTAGTCTTGTTGGCCACCCAGGTGCTGCCCGGCTGCGGGCGGCTGTCGTCACGGGCCAGGTAGGCGGCGTTGGCGGCCCGTGGGTCGTGCTTGATCTGCTCCTTGGTCAGGCGCCCGGCCAGTTCGTTCTCGGTTTCCCGGTAGCGCAGGTAGAAGCGCGTTTCCAGATTCGGGTTGAAGCGATAGCCAACGTTGGCAGCAAAGCCCTTGGCGCTGCCACTGCTGTGCTCCTGGTAACCGTCGTATTCCGAGTCGGTCAGGGCCACGTAGTAGTCGAGCTTGCCCAGTACCTGGCCGGAACTGATCTGGCGATGGGCGTAGCCGCGGCTGCCGGCCTCATAGCGCACCTGCAGGCGATCGGCATCGTAACCGGTGTGGGTCACGTAGTTGATCGCGCCACCGAGCGTGAGCGCGCCCTGATCAAAACCGTTAGCGCCCCGCAGCACCTCTGCGCGGCTCAGCCACAGCGGCTCGAGCAGCTCGTAAGGCGTGCCGCCGGGGCCAGTCAGCGGCAAACCGTCGAACATCGTGTAGACCCCTGAGCCGTGCGCACCCGGCGCACGGTTGATACCCGAGCCGCGGATCGACAGTTTGATGCCCTCATTACCCGCCGACTGGGCAAACACACCCGGTTGATAGGCAAGTACGTCCTGATTGCTAGCCAACCGCCCTTGTGCCACCTGCTGCATGTCTACCAGATTGGAAGCGCCAGGGACGTGTCGCAGGCGCTCGTCGGCCGCCTCCAACTGGCTTTGCGGCTGATCATTGATCAGCAGTTGATCCAGTTCTACGGGAGCGCTGGCCAGCACCGGGCAGCTGGCCGTACTGATCAGCAGGCCTAAGGCGCGAGAGGGTGGAACACAACGCATCGAACGACTCCAATGGCAGGGGCTTACAGGGCAAAGGAGGTCAGACGTACGAGATGTCGCTCGAAGCACGTCAGATTCTTAAGCGGGCAAGTGTATGAAGTTAGAACGTTGTTGTAGGCGATCGCTTTACAACTGCCGGTACTGGAGCGATCGATTCGCGAGTTCGTAAGGTGGTGTCTTACCCCTCTGCTCTGAGGGCCGTATTCGAATCTGCGGAGAACCAGCCATGAACGCCGTCACCCCACCGATTGATGCTCCGGGCAATAACCCGCCCATTTACCTGACGCCGCGCGAGCGGGAAGTACTGTTGTGGTGCGCCTATGGCAAGACCTCATGGGAAATCGGCCAGATCATTGGCTGCAAGGAGGTCACCGTAAATTTTCATGTCGGCAACATTCTCAGCAAGTTCGCCGTGACCACTCGGGTGATGGCGGTGATCAAGGCCATCCGCTACGGCATGCTGCAAGAATAATGAGGAGGCACGACCATGGACGCCGAGCTTCAATCGCCTGACCCAGCCCCGCCTTTGTACTATCTGGCGCGCCACGACCGGTTCTGGCCGCGCATCGAGCTGTCGAGTTTGCGCCAACGCTTGGCGATACCCGCGTACATCAGCGATACCCATCTGCAACTTGCCGGTCAACAGGCCTTGGCGATCGCCGCAGGGGAGTTCGCCAGCTGGCGCCGGCGTTTACGTGCACTGGGCTACACGCAACTCACCGACCTTTGCCGACATGTGCACGGTCGCCGCCTGTGCAGCTGCTATCAGCGTCTGGTCGAGCACTGTACGTTGCGCGCCTTGGGTGGCCGGTCAGCCTTGCAGGGAGCTGCCCATGAATGAGCTTGCCCAGGAAATGCTGCGTAATTGGGCGCAGATTGAGGGTGACCTGGCCAATTTCGACGGCCAGGCCCTGGCTGGCGCGATACTCGGCGCCTGGCTAGTTAGTTCGTCGAAGGGCAAGGCCTGGGTGACGATAAGGACGAGGCGCAAGTTGAGCCTGCAACAACGCCTGCTTACCCTGTTGCTGTCAGCGGGCGTGGGCTACCTATTCATGCCCCTGCTGTTGTCACTGGTGCCTTTCGTCTCCACAGGCGTTGCGGCTTTTGTCGCTGCGGTGGTCGTGATTCCGATCAGTGTCAAGGTGATGCTCTGGCTGGAGAACGCTGATCTCAAGGAAATCGTCCAGCGCTGGCGCCGTGGATCATGATTGTCAGGCCGAATGCACGGCGGCGCTCAGTTGCTCGAGGCGCCGCTCCAGTTCCTGCAGGCGCAGTCGGTCCACGATTTGAACACGCAAGGCTTGCTGGTCGGCAGGCGCCAGCCCCTGCACCAGATCAAGCAGCTCTTGCGCCGCGTTTGTTGGCCCTGCCTGGGCTGTCCGTGCCGGGCTGCCAATGCCAAGCAGCAACCAGTCCAGTGACACGCTGTGGCGGTTGGCAGCTTCTATGCAAAACGCGTAGGGAATGCTCTCGCGCACCTTCCAGCTGCTCAGGGTCTGCGGACTGACGCCCAGCACTTTTGCAAGTGCGGAATCACTGCTGGTGCCGGTTAACTCCTTTAACCGGTGCAACACCGAAACTAGAGAGGTATTACTCATTATGAATATTCCTGATGAGTTCTGATAAGATCGATGGCTCGGATGTACTCAATATGAATAATCTGGATGGATCCTTACCCGCACCGCATGGTACGTAATTATGATAGTGATGAATATTCTGATAGCGCGCGGGAACAACTTGCCCAGCTGTTGTCGGAGCGACACACAGACTGCCGGTTTTCAGGTGTTCTTGCTGCCGACACGTTGTTCCCTACGACAGACCCACCTGATTGCAGGAGGGCGCTGTGAGTAATTACAAACTGGTGTGCCCGCATTGCAGCAGCCGGATGCGCATCCGCACCAGCGAAGGGCGGCATGTGTTTCTCAGGGTCGCTTACCTGCAGTGCATCAATGAAGCCTGTGGCTGGTCTGTGCGTGCCGAGTTCGAAATGACCCACGAACTGTCGCCCAGTGGCATGCCCAATCCGGATGTCCAGTTGCCCAGCGCCAACCGCGAGCTGCGCCACGCTGCTCGTAACCCTGACCCGCCAAGGAAACCCGAGCCTGAACCCAGGCAGGGCGCGCGTACGTCGATCTGATCGGAGTGAGCCTGTTGCCCATAAAAAAACACCCCGCAGATGCGGGGTGTTTTATCTTGCCGGATGATCAGCCGATCAGTTGCAGGCCGGCCTGCTGGACCATCTCCAGCAGCGGCTGCGGGTATACACCGAGGACAAAGGCGAGCAGGGCAATTGCCAGCAGCATCACGCCACCTGTCTGCTGCTCCCACTTCAGCGGCGCGTCGTGGCGACGCAGGTTCGGCTCGACCAGGTACAGGGTGACCATGACGCGCAGGTAGTAGTAAACGCCGATGGCGCTACCAATCACCAGTGCACCGACCAACCACCACAGTTGCGACTCGACGCCAGTGGCGATGATGTAGAACTTGCCGATGAAGCCTGCGGTCAGCGGTATACCCGCCAGCGACAGCATCATCACGGTCATCACCGCAGTCAGGTACGGACGACGCCAGAACAGGCCGCGGTACTCGTACAGGGCGTCGGCGTCACGGCCGGCGTATGGCGACGACATCAGCGTGATCACGCCAAACGCGCCAAGGCTGGTGATCACATAGGTGACCAGGTAAACACCCATGGCTTCCATGGCCAGGCCTTTGCTGGCGATCAAGGCGATCAACAGGTAGCCGAAGTGGGCGATCGACGAGTAACCGAGCAGACGCTTGAGGTTACTCTGGGTCAGCGCCAACAGGTTACCGATCAGGATCGAAGCTACGGCGATTACCGCCAGTACTGTGCTCAGTACACCGCTGCTGGCAGCAGGCGAGATCATGTACAGACGCATCAGCACCGCGAACACGGCAACCTTGCTGGCGGTGGCCAGGAACGCTGCGACCGGCGCCGGGGCGCCTTCGTAGACGTCCGGGGTCCACAGGTGAAACGGTACCAGCGACAGCTTGAAGGCCAGACCGACCAGCATCATGCCCAGACCCATCTGGGCCAGCAGGCTTGGCATGTTGGTGCTGGCCAGCGCCTTGGCGATGCCGTCGAAGCTTAGGGTGCCTGCATCGGCATACAGCAGCGCCATACCGAACAGCAGGAACGCCGAACCTGCAGCCGACAGCACCATGTACTTGATACCGGCTTCCAGCGATCGCTTGTTGAAGAACGCGTACGCCACCAGCCCGTAGACCGGCACCGAGAGCAGCTCCAGACCGATGAACAGCCCCGCCAGGTGGTTGGCGCTGACCAGTACCAGGCCGCCCAGTGCCGACATGAGCAGCAGCAGGTAGAGCTCTTCGCGGTTACCTGGGTAGCCTTTGGAACCTTCGCCCAGATAAGCATGGGCCAGGGTTACGCAGGCCAGGGTAGCGACCAGCATGATCGCCATGTACAGGCAGGCGAACTTGTCGATGGTGATCAACGGGGTGATCGCCAGCGGCGCGACTTTCAGTGCTGGCAGGATCGACAGCAGTGCAGCGTTGAGACCGATGGTCGACAGCAGGAAGGTCTGCGAGTGGTTGCGCTTCCAGGCGATCGCCAGCATCACCACAACCGTGGTGAGGGTGGTGATCAGCATCGGCGCCAATGCAATGAAGTGTTGAGTGGTGAATTCCATAGCGCTCTTACCGTGCCGAAGCGAGTTGAGTGAATGCGGAACCGAGCCACTGCTGCACGCCACTCATGGTGGCGGCAGAGGTGTCGAGGAACGGCTGCGGGTAGACGCCGAGCACGATCAGCAACACGGCCAGGCCCAGCACCATGATCAGCTCGCGGCCGTCCATGCCAGCAAGCACAGTCTCGGACTTGCTTGGGCCGAAGTAGGCGCGGTGGATCATGATTAGCGAGTAGACCGAACCGAACACCAGGCCAGTGGTGGCAATCACGGTGAACCACGGCACGTGGGCGAAGCTGCCGATCAGGATCAGGAACTCGCCGACGAAGTTGCCGGTGCCCGGCAAGCCCAGCGAAGCAGCTGCAAAGAACAGGCTGATGGCCGGCAAATAGGCGATACGGTGCCACAGACCGCCCATTTCACGCATGTCACGGGTATGCAGGCGCTCGTACAACTGGCCGCTGAGGATGAACAGCGCGGCAGCCGAAACACCGTGTGCCAGCATCTGGATCACCGCGCCTTGCAGGGCTTGCTGGCTGCCGGAGTAGATACCGATCAGCACGAAGCCCATGTGCGAGACGCTGGAGAAGGCGATCAAGCGCTTGATGTCGGTCTGCGCGAAGGCCAGGAAGGCCCCGTAGAAGATACCGATCAAGCCCAGGGTCATGGCGATCGGGGCAAACTCGGCCGACGCGTTCGGGAACAGCGGCAGAGCAAAGCGCAGCAGGCCATAGGCAGCGGTTTTCAGCAGGATACCGGCGAGGTCGACGGAACCGGCAGTCGGCGCCTGGGCGTGAGCATCAGGCAACCACGAGTGGAACGGCACTACCGGCAGCTTCACCGCGAAGGCAATGAAGAAGCCCAGCATCAGCAGGTACTCGGTACCGGCCGGCAGGTCGGCCTTGAGCAGGTCGCTGTAGTTGAAGGTGATGACGCCAGTGTTGCCGTAGTTGACCAGTACCAGGGCGAGAATCGCCACCAGCATGATCAGACCACTGGCCTGGGTGAAGATGAAGAACTTGGTCGCCGCGTAGATCCGGGTCTTCTTGCCATCCGCCGAGCTGTGACCCCAGAGCGCGATGAGGAAGTACATCGGCACCAGCATCATTTCCCAGAAGAAGAAGAACAGGAACAGGTCCAGTGCCAGGAACACACCGACCACGCCGCCCAGAATCCACATCAGGTTGAGGTGGAAGAAGCCGACGTGGCGCTGGATCTCTTTCCACGAGCACAGCACCGAAAGCACACCGAGCAGGCCGGTGAGCAGGATCATCAGCAGCGACAGGCCATCCAGCGCCAGGTGGATGCTGATGCCGAAGCGCTTGATCCATTCGACTTTGTATTCGAAGGCCCAGGCAGGTTCGGCGCCCGGAGCAGGGGCCAGGGTGTAGTCACCGTTGGCCCACAGCCAGAGGCCGATACCGAGCAACAGGGACATGGTCAGCAGTGCAATCCAGCGCGGCAGGGTAGAGCCGAAGCGCTCACCCAGCCAGCACAGGAAGCCGCCGATGAAGGGAATCAGGATCAGCCAAGGCAAAATCATGACGGGTTCGTTTCCTTTGGCAAAGTCGCAAGGTTCGCAAGTGTGAAAGTCATACCGCAGCCACCAGCACGGCGCCGAGTACGAGTACTGCACCTACGGCGATCGAAGCGGTGTACCAGCGCAGCTGGCCGGTCTCGGTCTTGCTCATGGCGACATGACCGCCACGTGCCAGCCGAGGAATCAGGCCGATGCCGCGATCTACCGGGTCCTTGCGCAGCAAGTGGCAGATCAGCAGGTAAGGTTTGACGAACAGCTTGTCGTAGATCCAGTCAAAGCCCCAGGCGGCGAACCACCAGGCCGTGAGCAGGCGACCGATGCCGCTGTTGGCGATGGCCGTGACCAGGCGACGCTTGCCAAGGAACAGCATGGCCGCCAGCAGGATACCGGCGATGGCAATGGCGCCCGAGGCGATTTCCAGGCTGTGCTTGGCTTCGCCACCGGCATGGCCGACGCTCTGCGGCAGCACACCCGCCAGTGGTGGATGGATCCAGGCACCGACAAAGGTCGACAGCACGATCAGCGTGCCCAGTGGCAGCCAGTGGGAAATCCCATGGCCAGCATGAGCTTCGGTCTTGGCTTCGCCATGGAAGGCAATGAAGATCAGGCGGAAGGTGTACAGCGAGGTCATGAACGCGCCGAGCAGGCCAGCGTAGAGCAGGCCGCTGTTGCCGCTGGCGAACGCTTCCCAGAGGATCTCGTCCTTGGAGTAGAAGCCTGCGGTCAGGATCGGCAGGGCAGCCAGCGCCGCACCACCGACCACGAAGCTGGCGTAGGCCAGTGGCAGTTTCTTCCACAGACCGCCCATCTTGAAGATGTTCTGCTCGTGGTGGCAGGCAACGATCACCGCACCGGAGGCAAGGAACAGCAGCGCCTTGAAGAAGGCGTGGGTCATCAGGTGGAAGATCGCGCCTTCCCAGGCACCAACGCCCAGGGCCAGGAACATGTAGCCGATCTGGCTCATGGTCGAGTAGGCGAGGATGCGCTTGATGTCGGTCTGCACCAGCGCGGCAAAACCGGCCAGTACCAGGGTCACACCGCCAACGATACCGACCAGGTGGAGGATATCCGGCGCCAGGGCGAACAAACCGTGGGTACGCGCGATCAGGTAGACGCCAGCCGTGACCATGGTCGCGGCGTGGATCAGTGCCGAAACCGGCGTCGGGCCAGCCATGGCGTCAGCCAACCAGGTCTGCAACGGCAGCTGCGCCGATTTACCAACCGCACCGCCGAGCAACATCAGCGTTGCCAGTACCATCCAGGTATCACCAGCCTGGAACTTCTGCGGTGCCAGCACCAGCAGTTCCTGCACATTCAAGGTACCCAGCTGGGCGAACAGAATGAACATGCCGATGGCCATGAACACGTCGCCGATACGGGTCACGACAAAGGCCTTGAGGGCGGCGTTACCGTTGTTGCGGTTGCTGTAGTAGAAACCGATCAACAGGTACGAGCACAGGCCCACGCCTTCCCAGCCGAAGTAGATGAACAGCAGGTTATCGCCCAGGATCAGGAACAGCATGCTGGCGATGAACAGGTTGGTGTACGAGAAGAAGCGCGAGTAGCCGGCTTCGCCACGCATGTACCATGAGGCGAACAGGTGGATCAGGAAGCCGACACCGGTGACCACGCCAAGCATGGTCACCGACAGGCCGTCCAGATAGAGGGTGAAGCTCGGCGCAAAGCCATCCACCGACATCCACTGCCAGAGCAGTTGGCTGTAGGCGCCGCCCTCAGGCGGGGCAACGTTGAATTGCCAGATGACATAGGCCGAGACAGCAGCCGAAAGGCCGATCGAGCCAACGCCAATCAGCGCCGAGAGGTTCTCCGAGAACCGCCCGCGCGAGAACGACAGCAGCAGGAAGCCCAACAACGGGAAGACGAAAGTCAGGAAGAGAAGGTTCATCCGCGCATCTCACTGGCAGCATCGATGTCGAGAGTGTGGAAGCGGCGATACAGCTGCAGCAGGATCGCCAGGCCAATGCTGGCCTCGGCGGCTGCCAGGCTGATCACCAGAATGAACATGACCTGGCCGTCGGGTTGTACCCAACGCGCGCCGGCGACGATAAACGCCAGCGCACAAGCGTTCATCATGACTTCCAGGCTCATGAGCACGAAGAGAATGTTGCGGCGGACCATCAGGCCAACCAGACCAAGGCAGAACAGAATGCCGGCGACTGCCAGGCCGTGTTCCATCGGGATAGTACCCATGATTTACTCCTTCGCCTCGTTGCGGCCCAAATGGAAGGCGGTGACGGCCGCAGCAAGCAGCAGCATCGAAGCCAGTTCGACCACCAGCAGATACGGACCGAACAGGCTGATGCCGACGGTCTTGGCGTCCACGGTGGTGCCGCTGATGCCCGCGCCGCTTGGCGCAACGAACAGCACATAGAGCAATTCAGCCAGCAGCAAGGCGCCCAGCAGCACCGGCCCGGCCCAGATCCCTGGGGTTAGCCAGCCGCGCTCCTGGGCGACCGAAGCCGGCCCCAGGTTGAGCATCATCACCACGAACACGAACAGCACCATGATGGCGCCGGCGTAGGCGATCACTTCCAGGGCACCGGCAAACGGTGCACCCAGCGAGAAGAAGATCATCGCCACGGAAATCAGCGAAATGATCAGGTAGAGCAGGGCGTGTACGGGGTTGGTGCCGGTAACCACCCGCAGGGTGGAAACCACGGCAATCCCGGATGCAAAGTAGAAAGCGAATTCCATCTTTCTGTCCTTATGGGAGCAAGCTCTTCACGTTGATCGGCTCGGCTTCGTTCTGTGCAGCGCCTTTCGGCTTGCCAGCGATTGCCATGCCCGCAACACGGTAGAAGTTGTAGTCAGGGTATTTGCCGGGGCCGGAGATCAGCAGATCTTCTTTCTCGTACACCAGGTCCTGACGCTTGAACTCGGCCATTTCGAAATCCGGAGTCAGCTGGATTGCGGTGGTCGGGCAGGCTTCTTCGCACAGGCCGCAGAAGATGCAGCGCGAGAAGTTGATGCGGAAGAACTCCGGGTACCAGCGACCGTCCTCGGTCTCGGCCTTCTGCAACGAAATGCAGCCGACCGGGCAGGCCACCGCGCAGAGGTTGCAGGCTACGCAACGCTCCTCACCATCGGGGTCGCGGGTGAGGACGATGCGGCCGCGATAGCGCGGCGGCAGGTACACAGCTTCTTCTGGGTATTGCAGGGTGTCGCGCTTGCGGAACCCGTGGGAGAACACCATGGCCAGGCTGCGCAGCTGCGTGCCGGTGCCCTTAACGATGTCGCCGATATACTTGAACATGGGTCAAATCCTCACTGGGCCGCGACGGCTGGCGTGTTGTAAAGCACGATCGCAGCGGTCACCAGCAAATTGATCAGGGTCAGCGGCAGGCAGAACTTCCAGCTGAAATCCATCACCTGGTCGTAGCGCGGACGCGGGATCGACGCACGGAGCAGGATGAACAGCATGATGAAGAACGCGGTCTTCAGGGCGAACCAGAGGAACGGCACCTGCGGCAGGATGCCGAACGGGCCATGCCAGCCACCGAAGAACAGCGTTACCAGCAGCGCCGAGATGAGGATGATGCCGATGTACTCACCGACGAAGAACATGCCCCACTTCATGCCGGCATATTCAATGTGGTAACCGTCGGCCAGTTCCTGCTCGGCTTCTGGCTGGTCGAAGGGGTGACGGTGAGTCACGGCCACGCCAGCGATGAAGAAGGTGCAGAAGCCAAAGAACTGCGGAATGATGAACCACAGGTTCTGCGCTTGATATTCGACGATGTCGCGCATGTTGAACGAGCCAACCTGCACGACCACGCCCATCAGCGCCAGGCCCAGGAACACTTCGTACGACACGGTCTGCGCCGAGGCCCGCAGGGCACCGAGCAGGGCGTACTTGTTGTTCGACGACCAGCCTGCGAACAACACCGCATAGACCGACAAACCGGCCATGGCGAAGAAGAACAGCAGGCCGATGTTCAGGTCGGCAACACCCCAGCTTGGGGTGATCGGGATGATCGAGAAGGCAATCAGCAGTGCGCTCATGGCCACTACGGGTGCCAGGGTGAAGATCACCCGATCAACGAACGGCGGGTTCCAGTCTTCCTTGAAGAACATCTTCAGCATGTCGGCTGCGATCTGGAACATGCCGAACGGGCCAACCCGGTTCGGACCGTAACGGTCCTGCCACCAGCCCAGCAGGCGCCGCTCGACAAAGCTGAGCAGCGCGCCGCAGACCACTACCGCGAGCAAGACCACAACGGCCTTGACCACGGCGATGATCGCGTCGATCACTTCGGGGGTGAACCAGGTCATTGTGCTGCCTCCTGCAGGCCTTCGACGGATGCACCGAAGATGGCCGGTGGTATCCCGGCCAGGCCTTTCGGCAACGCGACCAGGCCTGCGCCCAGCTGTTCATTGATACGCAGCGGCAGGCGCAGCGAGACGCCAGCGACGGTCAGGCTGAGCAGCGTGCCTTCATTGACGCCGAGGCGGTCTGCTTCGGACTTGGCCAAGGCCACATAGGCCGGCTGGATGCGCTCTTGCACCGGTGCAGCGCGCGAGGAGGTTTCTTCGCTGCCGAACAGGTGGAACAACGGCACCGCTGTCCAGGTACCACGGGCCGGGCTGAAGGCTGCCGGGATCGCGCTGAACCAGTTCAGACGGTCACCCTGCGACTCGATCAGGCGCACGCCTGGGTCACCTGCACGCAGATGGCCACCGACCTCATCCTGAAACTTGTTCCAGGCTTGCGGCGAGTTCCAGCCCGGCGACCAGGCGAACGGCACTTGTTGGCGCGGTTCGACCGAACCCGAGTAGCCTTCCATGGAGAAGGCGAACGCGGTGTCCTTGTCTTGCGGAGTACGCGGCTCGTGCACGCTGATGTTGGCGCGCATAGCCGTACGGCCGGAGTAGCGCAGCGGCTCACGGGCAAGCTTCAGGCCCTTGATGCGGAACGCAGCACTAGGCGCGGCGTTGACGATCGCGGCCAGTTGCGGCGTGGCGGCAGCGCAGGCGCTGGTGACGTGGTCCAACTGAGTCCAGTCGACCGGCTTGTTGAGCAGGGTCGCGCGCAGGGCGTGCATCCAGCGCCAGCCTTCGTGGATCTGGATGCTGCTGTCCATGTAGGTCGGATCGAACACCTGGAAGAAGCGCTGGGCGCGGCCTTCCTGGCTGACCAGGGTACCGTCGCCTTCGGCAAACGATGCCGCCGGCAGGACCAGGTGAGCGCGCTCGCTGGTGGCAGTCTTGGAGTGGTCGGCAACGATGACCACTTTGGCCGCAGCCAGAGCAGCGTCGACTTTGGCCGCCGGAACACGGGCGTACAGATCGTTTTCGACCACGACAATAGCGTCAGCCTTGCCGCTGATGACCGCATCCAGCGCAGCGTCCACCGAATCACCACCGAGCATGGCCAGGCCGAGGCTGTTGGCCTCAGGCACCACCAGGCTCAGCGAACCATTCTTCTCGCGCAGCTTGAGCGCTTTGGCGATGTTGGCGGCGGCTTCGATCAATGCAGGTTCGGCCAGGGAAACACCCGACACCACCAGCGGACGCTGGGCAGCGACCAATGCATCGGCGATACGCTGGGCCAGGGCCTTGGCCTCGTCGTCCAGACCGATTACCGCTGGAGCACTTGGATCGATTGCATGGGCAACGGCGAAGCCCAGGCGCGCCAGGTCGGCGGGGGCGGCGTGCACGCACTCTTCAGCGACGTCATCGAGCTTGGTTTCAGTCAGGCTGGCGATAAACAGCGGGTACAGCGCGTGCTGACCGATGTTTTTCACTGCGGCGTCGAGCCACGGCTGTACGCGCATCGCGTCGGCCATGGCCTCGGCCTTGCCTTTGGTGGCCTGGCGAACCGACAGGGCGACGCGCGCTGCGGTTTGGGTCAGGTCTTCACCGAGTACGAACACCGCATCGTGGTCTTCGATGTCGCGCAGGGTCGGCACCGGCAGCGGGCTGTTGTTGAGCACGTCCAGCACCAGGCGCACGCGCTTGAGCTCGGCAGCTTCCATGCCGGAGTAGAAGTACTCGGCACCGACCAGCTCGCGCAGGCCGTAGTTGCTTTCAAGGCTGGCCCGTGGCGAACCGATACCAACGATGGTGCGGCCGCGCAGCAGGTCGGCAGCCTTGTCCAGCGCAGCATCGACGCTCAGCTTGTTGCCATCGGCCAGCAGCGGCTGGCGCGGACGGTCCTTGCGGTTGACGTAGCCGTAACCGAAGCGGCCACGGTCGCACAGGAAGTACTGGTTGACCGAACCGTTGAAGCGGTTTTCGATACGACGCAGTTCGCCGTAGCGCTCACCCGGGCTGATGTTGCAACCGCTTGAGCAGCCATGGCAGATGCTTGGGGCAAACTGCATGTCCCACTTACGGTTGTAACGCTCGGAGTGGGTCTTGTCGGTGAACACACCGGTCGGGCAGACCTCGGTGAGGTTGCCGGAGAACTCGCTCTCGAGCACGCCATCTTCAACGCGACCGAAGTAGACGTTGTCATGGGCGCCGTAAACACCCAGGTCGGTGCCGCCGGCGTAGTCCTTGTAGAAGCGCACGCAGCGGTAGCAGGCGATGCAGCGGTTCATCTCGTGTGCGACGAACGGGCCGAGGTCCTGGTTCTGGTGGGTACGCTTGGTGAAGCGGTAACGGCGCTCGTTGTGGCCGGTCATTACCGTCATGTCTTGCAGGTGGCAGTGACCGCCTTCTTCGCAGACCGGGCAGTCGTGCGGGTGGTTGGTCATCAGCCATTCGACGACGCTGGCGCGAAACGCCTTCGACTCGTCGTCTTCGATGGAAATCCAGGTGCCATCGCTGGCAGGAGTCATGCAGGACATGACGATACGACCGCGGGTGTCGTTTTCGTCGGTGTACTGCTTGACCGCACACTGGCGGCAGGCACCGACGCTACCAAGCGCCGGGTGCCAGCAGAAATAAGGGATGTCGAGGCCGAGCGACAGACAGGCCTGTAAGAGGTTGTCTGCACCGTTGACTTCGAGCGCTTTGCCGTCTACGTGGATAGTGGCCATGGTTCAAAGTTCTTCGTTGGCCCGCGTGAGCGGGCGTGGCTAATGGAAATCTGTGTGCCTGCGGCTCGCATCGGTCAATACCGTGCGCGCCTGCGAGGCTGGCGGGTGGCACGGACCACCCGCATGCAAATGTGTTACGCGCCGGCCACAGTCGGTTCGACCTGGATCGGCTTGGCCAAATCCGGGCGCAGGGTGTGCTCGCTGGTAGCAGCGACACCGGCCTCGAACTCGGAGCGGAAGTATTTGATGGCGCTGCCCAGCGGCTCGACGGCACCCGGTGCGTGGGCACAGAAGGTACGACCAGGGCCGAGGAAGTTGACCAGGCCCAGCAGCGTCTCGATGTCTTCTGCCTTGCCCTGGCCGTTCTCCAGCGCACGCAGCATCTTCACGCTCCACGGCAAGCCGTCACGGCACGGTGTGCACCAGCCACACGACTCACGGGCAAAGAACTCTTCCATGTTGCGCAGCAGCGACACCATGCTGACGCTGTCGTCGACTGCCATGGCCAGGCCGGTACCCATCCGGGTGCCAACCTTGGCGATGCCGCCGGCGTACATCTGCGCGTCGAGGTGCTCAGGCAACAGGAAGCCGGTACCGGCGCCGCCTGGTTGCCAGCACTTGAGCTTGAAGCCATCGCGCATGCCGCCGGCGTAGTCTTCGAACAGCTCACGGGCGGTCACGCCGAAGGGCAGTTCCCACAGGCCTGGGTTTTTCACCTTGCCGGAGAAGCCCATCAGCTTGGTGCCGTGGTCTTCGCTGCCTTCGCGGGCCAGCGACTTGTACCAGTCAACGCCATTGCCAACGATGGCCGGCACGTTGCACAGGGTCTCGACGTTGTTCACGCAGGTCGGCTTGCCCCATACGCCAACGGCGGCAGGGAAGGGCGGCTTGGAGCGCGGGTTGGCGCGGCGGCCTTCGAGCGAGTTGATCAGCGCGGTTTCTTCACCGCAGATGTAACGCCCGGCACCGGTGTGAACGAACAGCTCGAAGTCAAAACCGCTGCCGAGAATGTTCTTGCCCAGCAGGCCAGCGGCCTTGGCTTCGTCGATCGCACGGTTGAGGTTTTTCGCGGCGGTGGTGTATTCGCCACGCAGGAAGATGTAACCGCGGTAGGCCTTGAGGGCGCGGGCGCTGATCAGCATGCCCTCCACCAGCAGATGGGGCTGTTGCTCCATCAGCATGCGGTCTTTCCAGGTGTTGGGCTCCATTTCATCCGCATTGCACAGCAGGTAGCGGATGTTCATGGATTCGTCTTTGGGCATCAGGCCCCACTTCACCCCAGTGGGGAAGCCGGCGCCACCACGACCCTTGAGGCCGGCGTCCTTGACGGTCTGAACGATGTCGTCCTGGGACATCTGCGCCAGTGCCTTGCGGGCAGCGGCGTAGCCGTCCTTGGCCTGGTACTCGTCGAGCCAGATCGGCTCGCCGTCGTCACGCAGGCGCCAGGTCAGCGGGTGAGTCTCGGCGGCGCGCGCAATGCGGTTGGCCGGGCCGAAGGAAGTGATGGTCATACGTAACCCTCCAGCAGTTTGGTCACGCCAGCAGGCTGCACGTCGCCAAAGGTGTCATCGTCGATCATCAGCGCCGGGGCCTTGTCGCAGTTGCCCAGGCAGCACACCGGCAGCAGGGTGAAACGCCCGTCTGCAGTGGTCTGGCCGAGGCCGATGCCCAGCTCGCTCTGGATCTGGCTGACCACCGACTCGTGGCCGCCGATGTAGCAGACCATGCTGTCGCAGACACGGATGATGTGCCGGCCGACCGGCTGACGGAAGATCTGGCTGTAGAAGGTGGCCACACCCTCGACGTCGCTGGCAGGGATGCCAAGCAGCTCGCCAATCGCATAGATGGCGCCGTCCGGGACCCAGCCGCGTTGCTTCTGGACAATCTTCAGGGCTTCGATGGACGCCGCACGCGGGTCCTCGTAGTGGTGCTTTTCGTGCTCGATGGCCGAGCGCTCGGTTTCGCTCAGGGCGAAACGGTCGGTTTGGATAAGCGTGTTATTCATGCTTAGCGGTCCACGTCAGCCATAACGAAGTCGATACTGCCCAGGTACGCGATCATGTCCGCGACCATGCTGCCTTTGATCACCGAAGGGATCTGCTGCAGGTGCGGGTAGCTCGGCGTACGAATCCGGGTGCGATAGCTCATGGTGCCGCCGTCGCTCGTCAGGTAGTAACTGTTGATGCCCTTGGTCGCTTCGATCATCTGGAACGACTCGTTGGCCGGCATGACCGGGCCCCACGAGACTTGCAGGAAGTGCGTGATCAAGGTCTCGATGTGCTGCAGGGTGCGCTCTTTCGGCGGCGGCGTGGTCAGCGGGTGATCCGCCTTGTACGGGCCTTCCGGCATGTTGCGCATGCACTGGTCGATGATGCGGATACTCTGGCGCATCTCCTCGACGCGGACCATGCAGCGGTCGTAGGCATCGCCGTTGTTGGCCAGCGGCACTTCGAACTCAAAGTTCTCGTAGCCGGAGTATGGCCGCGCTTTACGCAGGTCGAAGTCCAGGCCAGTGGAACGCAGGCCGGCACCGGTGACGCCCCATTCCAGGGCTTCTTTGGTGTTGTAGGCGGCAACACCGATGGTCCGGCCCTTGAGGATGCTGTTCTGCAAGGCGGCCTTGTTGTACTCGTCGAGGCGCTTGGGCAGCCAGTCGACGAAGTCCTTGACCAGTTTCTCCCAGCCGCGTGGCAGGTCGTGGGCGACGCCACCGATGCGGTACCAGGCCGGGTGCAGGCGGAAACCGGTAATCGCTTCGATCACGGTGTAGGCGCGCTGGCGGTCGGTAAAGGTGAAGAACACCGGGGTCATGGCGCCGACGTCCTGGATGTAGGTTCCCAGGAACAGCAGGTGGCTGGTGATGCGGAAGAACTCGGCGAGCATGATGCGGATCACGTCGACCTTCTGCGGCACCTGGATCCCCGCCAGCTTCTCGACCGCGAGCACGTACGGCAGGTTGTTCATCACCCCACCGAGGTAGTCGATACGGTCGGTGTAGGGGATGAAGCTGTGCCAGGACTGACGCTCGGCCATCTTCTCGGCGCCACGGTGGTGGTAACCGATGTCCGGCACGCAGTCGACGATCTCTTCACCATCCAGCTGCATGACGATACGGAAGGCACCGTGCGCAGACGGGTGGTTCGGGCCCAGGTTGAGGAACATGTAGTCCTCGTTGGCGCCCTGACGCTTCATGCCCCAGGCTTCCGGGTTGAAACGCGCCGACTCTTCTTCAAGCTGCTGCTTGGCCAGGGTCAGGCTGAACGGATCGAATTCGGTGGCGCGCGCGGGGAAGTCCTTGCGCAGCGGGTGACCTTCCCAGGTCGGCGGCATCAGGATACGGGTCAGGTGCGGGTGGCCGGCAAAGTCGATGCCGAACATGTCCCAGACTTCACGCTCGTACCAGTTGGCATTTGGCCAGATACCGGTCACCGAAGGCAGGTTGAGGTCGCCTTCACTGAGCGAGACCTTGATCATCACGTCGCTGTTACGTTCTACCGAAAGCAGGTGGTAGAACACGCTGAAGTCAGCTGCCGGCAGGCCGCGGCGATGAGTGCGCAGGCGCTCGTCGACACCGTGCAGGTCGAACAGCATGCTGTACGGCTTGGCCACGTTGCGCAGAAACGCCAGCACTTCCTTGAGTTGGGCGCGCTTGACCCACAGCACCGGCATGCCGGTACGGGTCTCCTGGGCGACGAAGGCGTCGGCGCCAAAGCGGTTGTTCAGTTCGACGACCACATCTTGGTCGTCAGCCTTGTAAGGCGGAATATAAATAGCGGTGTCCGCTGTCATGGTCTCGGTCGCTTTCGGTCAACGTAGAGAATGAAGCCAGACCGCCGGCTCCAGGGGGAGCGGGCGGCAGGTCGCTGGATCAGACTTCGTCGGGGCTGCGCAGGTTGGTGACCTGAATACGCTGTTCACGACGCAGGTCTTTCTGGGCAGGCATCTCGGCACGGTAAATGCCTTGATCGCCTACTACCCAGGAGAGCGGACGTCGTTCTTGCCCGATCGATTCCTGCAGCAGCATCAAGCCTTGCAGGAACGCCTCGGGGCGTGGCGGGCAGCCGGGTACGTAGACATCCACGGGGAGGAACTTGTCGACCCCCTGAACGACCGAGTAGATGTCGTACATGCCACCGGAGTTGGCGCACGAACCCATGGAAATGACCCATTTTGGTTCGAGCATCTGCTCGTACAGGCGCTGAATGATCGGCGCCATCTTGATGAAGCAGGTACCGGCGATGACCATGAAGTCGGCCTGACGCGGCGAGGCCCGGATGACTTCGGCGCCGAAGCGGGCGATGTCGTGGGGTGCCGTGAACGCCGTGGTCATTTCCACGTAGCAGCAGGACAGGCCGAAGTTATACGGCCACAGGGAGTTCTTGCGACCCCAGTTGACCGCACCACGAAGCACATCTTCGAGTTTCCCCATGTAGATGTTCTTGTGGACCTGGTCTTCGAGCAATTGATCGGTAACGGTTTCCCGCTCACCGACCGGATATTGCTCGTTGGGTGCATCCGGATCGATTCTGGTGAGATTGTATTGCATGCCAAAGCCTCATTGTTTCAGCTTCGCTTGCCGCTTGCGACGACCTTCGGGAGCCCAATCGAGGGCCCCGACGCGCCATAGGTAGACAAGACCTGCCAACAGAATTGCTATGAAAACGAGTGCTTCGACGAATCCGGTCCAGCCGCTTTCGCGGACGGACACAGACCATGCAAAGAGAAAGAGGGCTTCGATATCGAAGATCACGAAGAGCATCGCGACCAGATAGAATTTTGCCGACAGGCGCATGCGCGCCCCGCCGGTAGGCAGCATGCCGGATTCAAAGGGTTCGTTCTTGGCGCGGCCCCAGGCTTTGCTGCCGAGCAGGGCGGACAGGCCGAGCATGAAGGCGCACAGGCCGACGACACCCAGAAGGAAGATGGCAAAGCCCCAGTTGTGGGCGATGAGTCCTGCTGAATCCGACATGCTAGAAATCCTTATACAGAGACCCAGCTCTGCAGTCTGAAATAAGTAACGCGGCGACGCGGTGTCGCGGGTGCAGTGACCAAATGTCGCAGCTGAATCAATCGCGCTGATTTTATGGGTAAACCAAGAGCAAGTAAAATTTCTATGGCAAATTAATTCTTCGGTTTAACTACAAAAACCGATTGTAACTGGCTGAAAGCCTTGATTTTCGGGCATTGCGGCTGGTTTTGTTAATTATGTTTCCTGCATCATGTAACGGAATGCAAGTTGCGTAATGATAATTAATATCGTTTGGGGTGGTGCGGTTCATTTTACTTGGTCTGATGCTTGCAAAGTTGCTGGCGGTGCTTTTTGGTTGCAAATGCGAAGGGCTCTCGTTCTAGCAGCTTTTTAAACGGTTTGCCCCGCTCTGGATCAATGGTCTGGTGAGTACTGGGGCGGGTTGTTCGCTTCTGGGAGCATAGACCTGATCCGGCTTTTTGCTCATACGCTGCCTGGGAGCTGGTCGGCCCTTTCTCGCTAACCATAAAAAAACCCAGGCTCCCTCACCGGGAGCCTGGGCCTGCTCATTCCATCAACCAACCGCTACCTCAATGGAACTGCTCTTCCTCGGTCGAGCCGGTCAGCGCTGTCACCGACGAAGCGCCACCCTGGATTACGGTGGTCATGTCGTCAAAGTAGCCAGTGCCGACTTCCTGCTGGTGCGCAACAAAGGTATAGCCCTTGCTGGCATCAGCGAATTCCTGCTCTTGCAGCTTCACGTAGGCGGTCATGTCATTGCGCGCATAGTCATGCGCCAGGTTGAACATGCCGTGCCACATGTTGTGGATGCCGGCCAGGGTGATGAACTGGTGCTTGTAACCCATGGCCGACAGCTCGCGCTGGAATTTGGCGATGGTTGCGTCGTCGAGGTTCTTCTTCCAGTTGAACGACGGCGAGCAGTTGTACGACAGCAGCTGGTCCGGGTATTCCTTCTTGATCGCCTCGGCAAATCGGCGGGCTTCATCCAGGTCTGGCTTGGCGGTTTCGCACCAGATCAGGTCGGCATACGGCGCGTAGGCCAGGCCACGCGAAATTGCCTGATCGAGGCCAGCGCGTACTTTATAGAAACCTTCACGGGTGCGCTCGCCGAGCACGAACGGCTGGTCGTACGGGTCGCAATCGCTGGTCAGCAGGTCGGCGGCGTTGGCGTCGGTACGAGCCAGGATAATGGTCGGTACGCCCGCAACGTCAGCAGCCAGGCGCGCAGCCACCAGCTTCTGTACAGCTTCCTGGGTCGGTACCAGGACCTTGCCGCCCATGTGGCCGCATTTTTTCACCGAGGCCAGCTGGTCTTCGAAGTGCACGCCTGCGGCGCCCGCTTCGATCATGTTCTTCATCAGCTCGTAGGCGTTGAGCACGCCGCCAAAACCGGCTTCGGCGTCGGCCACGATCGGCGCAAAGTAGTCGACGTAGCCTTCGTCGCCCGGGTTCTTGCCCGCTTTCCACTGGATCTGGTCGGCACGGCGGAACGAGTTGTTGATGCGCTTGACCACGGTCGGCACCGAGTCAACCGGGTACAGCGACTGATCGGGGTACATCGACTCTGCCGAGTTGTTGTCGGCGGCGACCTGCCAGCCGGACAGGTAAATAGCCTGGATGCCGGCTTTGACCTGTTGCACTGCCTGGCCGCCGGTGAGCGCTCCCATGCAGTTGACGAAGTCCTTGTCCGGACGGAAGGACGGGTGGGCACCTTGGGTGACCAGCTTCCAGAGTTTCTCTGCGCCAACCTGGGCCAGGGTGTGCTCCGGTTGCAGCGAGCCACGCAGACGAACGACATCGGCGGCGGAGTAGGTACGGGTCACGCCTTTCCAGCGCGGGTTCTCGGCCCAGTCTTTCTCGAGGGCTGCAATTTGCTGTTCGCGTGTCAGTGCCATGTGATTAAAACCTCGTCGCATCATTCTTGGGGTAGTTGTGGTGCTGATGCTCAAAAGTCGCGGATCAGAGCGCCTGACGGCTGTCCTGTTCGAAGGAGGTACGACGGCGAACGCCAAGGCTCGAAGGGGAAGGAGGGCGCAGCTCGGGCAAGGTGCGGCGACAGGTCGGCTCGTGGATGCCTTGCTGTGGCGCGACAGGATTTGCCTGGTGACTGCGGTGATGCGCTTCCGTCCCTCGGGACAACTTCTCGTTGCAGTCGCAATCCGGTCGAACCGCCTTGTGGGCCGTATAGACACGAGACGCCTCCAGGGGTAGCCGGAGCGCGCCTCGAAGACCCTTGCCAGGGCCTCTGATTAGCGGGAGCGAGGCCATCATGCCCTTGTCAAAAAGTGCCTGTCAAATGGTTTGTAGTGCTTTTTTTGGTCTACTACATCTTTGGTCTAATGCGACTCCACAGTCAGTTTCAAGGCCTTTGGTCGAAGCCTCGAATTGCCTGGGTTCAGTCGAGAAGGTCGACTCTGACACGCAAAGTCATGTTTTCTCCGCGTTGCGTGCTGTAACTGTGGCTTGACGCACTCCGTTCAGCCTGGCTCTGCTGGTTGTACCCGGCCAAAGTAATCCACTCGCCAAGCCTGCCGGTTACGGTTGTGTCGGTGCTCTGCACTTTCACTACATCGGGACGTTCGCTGCTCATTCGATCATTATTGCTGCTGATTGCCAGCCGCACCGTGTCGCCGCTGACGCTGGGTGTGACATAAAAACCCTGGGTCACATTGCGATATTCAGTGTTGCTCTGCACGCGGCCGTAGCCGTCGGTGCTGCTGCTGGTGATCGGCACGCTCTGGCCAACCTGGATCAGCGCCGGCTGGCCGTCACTGGCCTGGATCTGCTGCAGGCCGCCCTCCCGGTTGCTGGTGCCGTAACGAATCACCCGAGCATTGCCACGGTTGTCCTGAAAGTTGCTGTCATTGTTGTCGACGCTGATCAGCAAGCGCTTGGCTTTGCTGTCGAGTTGCTGCAGCAGCGCGCGCAAGTCGCCAATGCGTTCGGGGCTGGCGTTGACGATGAGCTTGTTCTCGAAGGCGCTGACGCTGCCTTCCTTGCCAATAAAGGCCTGCGCGGTGGGCAGCAGCTCGGCACTGCTGCGGTGCTGCAAGGGCAGCACTTCGGTGGCGGCCTGGGCGCCAAGGCTGGTAGCCAGCAGCAGTGAAGCGAGCAGGGGGCGTAGCAGCATGTTGGAGTTCTCCGCAGGTAGTACAGACATGATGGCAAATTTGTCACGGTTGTGCCGGATGAGGATCACAACCTGAGTCAAATGCGCTCAGTCGCCACGCACAGGTGGTTGCCCCCGGACAAATTACGTAACATCGCGCCCCCGCTCGCTGCACGCCCAGATGCCAGCGCTTGCACAGATTGACTGATCTCAGGAAGCCCATGAAACCCGCCCGACTACGCGCCGATCTTCTCGCCGGCCTGACTACTTCCTTCGCCCTGGTACCCGAGTGCATCGCCTTTGCCTTGGTCGCCCATCTCAACCCGCTGATGGGTTTGTACGGCGCCTTCATCATCTGCACCCTGACAGCGCTGTTCGGCGGCCGGCCGGGGATGATCTCCGGCGCGGCCGGCTCGATGGCGGTGGTGATCGTCGCGCTGGTGGTACAGCACGGCGCGCAATACCTGCTGGCAACGGTGCTGCTGGGCGGGTTGCTGATGATCCTGTTTGGCGTGCTGCGCTTGGGCAAGCTCGTAAGGCTGGTGCCGTACCCGGTGATGCTTGGCTTCGTCAATGGCCTGGCCATCGTCATCGCCATGGCCCAGCTCGAGCATTTCAAAAGTGGCGAGCAGTGGCTCAGTGGCACCCCGCTGTACCTGATGATTGGCCTGGTAGCGTTGACCATGCTGGTGGTCTATGTGTTGCCGCGCCTGACCCGCAGCGTGCCGCCGGCGCTGGTGGCCATCCTCGGCGTCGGCCTGCTGGTGTATCTGCTTGATCTGCCGACAAGGACCCTGGGTGAGATGGCACATATCGCCGGCGGCCTGCCGCAGTTGGCTTGGCCGCAGGTGCCATGGACGCTTGAAACGCTGAAAATCATTGCCCCCTATGCGCTGCTGATGGCCATGGTCGGCCTGCTGGAAACCCTGCTGACCCTTAACCTCACCGACGAAATCACCGAGAGCCGTGGCTTTCCAGACCGTGAATGTGTGGCCCTGGGCGCGGCCAACGTGGTCTCGGGCATGTGCGGTGGCATGGGTGGCTGCGCGATGATCGGGCAGACCATGATCAACCTCAGCTCCAATGGCCGTGGGCGGCTGTCGGGGGTAGTGGCTGGCGGCATGATCCTGCTGTTCGTGTTGTTCCTGTCACCATTGATCGAGCGGATACCGCTGGCGGCACTGGTCGGGGTGATGTTCGTGGTGGCCCAGCAGACCTTCGCCTGGGCCTCACTGCGGGTGTTGCACAAGGTACCCGTCAGTGATGTGCTGGCGATCATTGCCGTGACCGTGGTCACGGTATTCACCGACCTGGCCATGGCGGTGCTGTTCGGGATCATCCTTGCGGCGATCAACTTCGCCTGGCAGCATGCCCGCGAGCTGTACGCCGACAGCCATGTCGATAGTGATGGCAACAAGCACTATCAGGTACACGGCACGCTGTTTTTTGCTTCCACGGCGGCGTTCCTCAACCAGTTCGAGCCCACGCAGGACCCTGATGGGGTGACGCTGGATTGCAAGCACCTGAGCTTTGTCGACTACTCGGCGGTGGCGGCGTTGCAAACCTTGCGCGAGCGTTACAGCAAGGCCGGCAAGCATCTGCGTGTTGTGCACCTGTCCGAGCGCTGCAAGAAGCTGCTCAAGCGGGCAGGGGCCCAGCACTGATTGACCATGCCTGGGCCGGCGTGGATGCGCGGCTCAGGCATAACAACCCGCTGGCCTAGTTGCCGGTGTTCTTCTTGATGATCGCCTCGGCGATAGTGGCCGGCGCCTCACCGTACTTGGTGAACTCCATGGTGTAGCTGGCCCGGCCCTGAGTCATCGAGCGCATCTGCGTCGAGTAGCCAAACATCTCACCCAACGGCACCTCGGCGCGGATCACCTTGCCGGCCGGCGTCTCTTCCCCTTCCTGGATCATGCCGCGGCGCCTGCTCAGGTCGCCGATGATGTCGCCCTGATATTCATCGGGGGTGACCACTTCAACCTTCATCACCGGCTCCAGCAATACCGCGCCGCCTTTCTGCGATAGTTGCTTGGTGGCCATCGACGCCGCGATCTTGAAGGCCATCTCGTTGGAGTCGACATCATGGTAGGAACCGTCGAATACTGCCGCCTTGAGGCCGATCAGCGGATAGCCGGCCAACACACCATTGTGCATCTGCTCTTCGATGCCCTTCTGGATGGCCGGGATGTACTCGCGCGGTATGACCCCGCCGACCACCTCGTTGATGAACTCCAGGCCCTCTTTACCTTCCTCGCCTGGCGCAAAGCGGATCCAGCAGTGGCCGTATTGGCCGCGGCCACCGGATTGACGGACGAACTTGCCTTCGATTTCGCAGGTGTTGCGGATCTTCTCGCGGTAGGCGACCTGCGGTTTGCCGATGTTAGCCTCGACGCCGAACTCGCGACGCATGCGGTCGACAATGATGTCCAGGTGCAGCTCGCCCATGCCGGAAATGATCGTCTGTGCGGTTTCTTCGTCGGTCTTGACCCGAAACGACGGGTCTTCCTGGGCCAGCTTGCTCAAGGCAATGCCCATTTTCTCTTGATCGGCCTTGGTTTTCGGCTCGACCGCCACCGAAATCACTGGGTCGGGGAAGTCCATGCGCTCAAGGATGATCGGCTTGTTCAGGTCGCACAAGGTATCGCCGGTGGTGACGTCCTTCATGCCGATCAGCGCGGCGATGTCGCCGGCGCAGACGTTCTTGATCTCGGCCCGCTGGTTGGCGTGCATCTGCACCATACGGCCAACCCGTTCCTTTTTGCCTTTGACCGAGTTGAGCACGGCATCGCCCGAACTGAGGATGCCGGAGTAGACCCGCGCGAAGGTCAGCGTGCCTACGAACGGATCTGTGGCGATCTTGAACGCCAGCGCCGAAAACGGCTCATTATCGTCGGCGTGGCGCTCCAGCGGCCGGTCGTCGTGGTCCGGGTCGGTGCCTTTGATGGCCGGTATTTCGCTGGGGGCGGGCAGGTAGTCGATAACCGCATCGAGCATCAACGGCACGCCCTTGTTCTTGAATGACGAGCCGAGTACGGTCGGCACGATTTCATTGGCGATGGTGCGCTGACGCAGGCCGGCCTTGATCTGCTCGTTGCTCAGCTCCTGGCCGTCCAGATACAGCTCCATGAACTGGTCGTTGGCCTCGGCGGCCGCCTCGACCAAGTGCGCACGCCACTCGTCGGCCAGTGCCTGCAACTCGGCGGGGATGTCCTCTTCGCGGTAGCTGGCCCCATTATCGGCGTCATTCCAGTAGATGGCTTTCATCTTCAGCAGATCGATCTGACCGATGAAGTTTTCTTCGCTGCCGATCGCCAGCTGAATCGGCACGGGGTGGTGGCCCAGGCGTTTGTCGATCTGCTTGACCACGCGCAAGAAGTCCGCACCCTGGCGGTCCATCTTGTTGATGTAGGCCAGGCGCGGCACATGGTACTTGTTGGCCTGGCGCCAGACCGTCTCGGACTGTGGCTCGACCCCGTCGGCCGCACTGAACACCACGACCGCACCGTCGAGCACACGCAACGAGCGCTCAACTTCGATGGTGAAGTCAACGTGGCCGGGGGTGTCGATGATATTGAAGCGAAACTTGTCGGCGAACTGCTTGGTCGAGCCCTGCCAGAAGGCGGTAGTGGCGGCTGAGGTGATGGTGATGCCGCGCTCTTGTTCCTGTGCCATCCAGTCCATGGTCGCCGCGCCGTCATGCACCTCGCCCATCTTGTGGTTGACGCCGGTGTAGAACAGGATGCGTTCGGTAGTGGTGGTCTTGCCGGCGTCGACATGGGCGACAATGCCGATATTGCGGTACAGCTCGATGGGGGTCGTGCGGGCCATGGTCAGTCACCTGAGGTGAATGCGCGGGAGGGGTATTCCCACGGTAGCAGACGGCACGCCGCCTGCTAGCCCAATGGCCGGCTATGCGAGGAACGGTGTCAGTCGGCCTGAGCCTGCAACTGCCACTTGCCGTCGACTTCACGCGCCAGGCCGCTGGCCGGTAGTAGTGCCAGCAGGCGTTGATGCAAGGCCGGGTCGGTGAAGCCTTTGACGGTATCCAGGTCGAGCTCGCCGAGCAATTGCATGTCGGTCTTGGTGTACGACAGCCAGGCCTTCTTCAGGTACTGCAGCACATCACTGCCCGCCGTGTTGGCGAAGCGCCGGTTGAGCGTGCGGCCTTCCAGCTCGAAGGTGTGGCGGTGGCTGTAGTTGCTCTCGTCGCCTGCGCCTTCGACGCAGCGGTAGCAGCTGCAGGCGCCATCGCCGAAGGCGTTGCGCAGGTAGCTGTTGAAGTCCACGACGGGCTTGAGGGAAAGGCGTTTGTCGACCTCGAACAGGTCGGCGGTCATCGGTTGTTCAGCGCTCACGCGGTGTCCTCGTGTGGTGTGGCGTGCATCGGCGGGCACCCTAACAGATCGGCGCTTTTTCGGCCATGCGCGCTGGCGCCCGCGCACATCCGGTCGTCTGCCACTCGCGCGGCGCCGCGTGCTGCCGTAACCTATCGCCCCCGGTGCCCGCGCGCCGATCCCAACCCATGAGGCAAGTCGCTTGAACAAGTTTCCGTACATCGCCACCATCACCGTCAGCAGCGAAGACCGCGGGGGCGACACTGAAGCATCGGAGAACGTCAACATGCGGGTTGGCATCGAGGCTGTGACCGAGACCTTGAAGAAGGTGCATTTCGTCGCTGCACTGGCGGCCCCGGAAAAACCTGCCACGCACATCTGTGTGACGCTGGAGAACGGCCTGGTTTATTACGGCCCGATCGTCAATGGTCACGCCGAACTCGAAGGCGGCTGGATCGCCTTCGAGTCCGACATGCTTACCCCGCAAGAGCTCGGCCTGTAAGCCTCAGCCCAGCTCAGCTCAGCCCAGCTCGGCCAGGCACTGCTCGAAGATATCCAGGCCTGCTTCGAGCACCTCTGCCTCGATGGTCAGTGGTGCCAGCAGGCGAATGATATGGCGCGCCTTGCCGCTGGGCATCAGCAGCAACCCCTTGCTGCGCGCCGCTTGCAGCAGTTTGGCCAGCTGCGCCGGGGCTGGCGTGCCGTCGGCATTGACCAGTTCGATGCCACGCATGGCGCCGACCCCGGTCAAACGACCCAGTGACGGGTACAGCCCTGATGCCTTCCAGCGTTGATAGCGGCCGACGATAGCTTGCTCATGGCGTTCGCCCCAGGTCGCCAGATTGGCGTCGGTCATCTGTGCCAGACTGGCCAGCGCCGCTGCGCAGGCAATCGGGTTGCCTGAATAGGTGCCACCCAGGCCACCCTTGGGCAACGCTGCGAGCAACTCCCGGCGGCCCACTACTGCGCCCAGCGGCATACCGCCGGCCATACTTTTTGCCAGCAGCAGCAGGTCGGGTTCGATCCCCAGTCGCGGGAAGGCAAAACGCTGCCCGGTACGGCCGAAGCCGGATTGAATCTCGTCGATGATCAACAGAATCCCGTGCTCATCGCAGAAGCGCCGCAGGGCTTGGGCGAACGTCGGATCAAGCGCGAGGAAGCCACCTTCGCCCTGCACCGGTTCAAGAATGAAAGCAGCCACATCCTCCACTGCCAGTTCGACGCTGAACAGCCGGTCCAGGGCCTTGAGCGCCTGTTCACAGCTGACATCGGTGTCATTGCTGGGGTAGGGCAGGTGATAGACCGGGCCCGGCAAATCGCCGACCCGCTGCTTGTACGGTGCGACCTTGCCATTGAGGTTGAGCGTGGCCAGCGTGCGGCCGTGGAAGGCGCCGTCGAAGGCAATGATCGCGCGCTTGCCGGTGGCGCCGCGGGCGACTTTCAGGGCGTTCTCGGCAGCTTCCGCGCCGCTGTTGGTAAGCATTCCGGCCATGGGGTAGCTGAGCGGCACAAAGCTGCTCAGTTGCTCCATCAGTTGCAGGTACGGGCCGTGGGCGGCAGCGTTGAACGCATAGTGGGTCAAGCGACCGGCCTGCTGTTGAATCGCTGCAACTACTGCCGGGTTGCAGTGGCCCAGGTTGAGCACGCCGATGCCGCCGACGAAGTCGATATAGCCGTTACCGTCGGTATCCCAGACATGCGCATTGAGGCCATGGGAAAGTGTGATGGGGTGAACGATGGAAATGGACTGGCTGATACTTTCCTGATTCATGGGGGCACGCGTACCTTGTTCGATTTTGCTGACTATCCAAGCGCTTTGATCGCCCACGCACAAACGAATAATTCGATTGCGGTCATTCCCCTGATTCCTGAATTTTCAGCCGTGACTTGCACCGTGGCGTAAACCGCTGGCTCAAGGTGGTTGATGGTTTTTATTTTTTGGCCGATCGGTCAGGTCATCTCGGCATGAGTTCATTCCCTTGCGGAATCATGTGCTGCAAAAAGGTCGTTTGTTGGGGCTCCACCAAAGATCAATACTGACGTGGATCAATGATCGCGGCCGGGTAGGTCTGGATAACCAAAAGGCCTGCCTCGGTACGTACAGAACAACAACTAGATGCACGTTTGCATTGTACGAATTCTGCTCCAAGTTCAGCCGCCCGAGCGGCGGCCGACCCACTCGAGGGTTTTCCATGGCTTCGCTAAAAAACAAGAAACAGCGGTCCTTGCAACATGGTCTGAGCTCGCGTCAGGTGTCGATGATTTCGATCGCCGGGATCATCGGCGCGGGGTTGTTCATCGGCTCATCCAACGCAATCGCCACGGCAGGGCCGGCGATTCTGATCTCCTACGCCATGACCGGCTTGCTGGTGCTGCTGGTGATGCGCATGCTCGGTGAGATGGCCATCGCCAACCCCAACAGCGGCTCATTCTCGACCTATGCCAGTGAGGCGATCGGGCCTTGGGCTGGCTTTACCATCGGCTGGCTGTACTGGTGGTTCTGGGTGCTGATCATTCCGGTCGAGGCGATTGCCGGGGCAGACATCCTGCATGCGTATTTCCCTGACGTGCCGTCATGGTTGTTTGCATTTCTGATCATGTTGGTGTTGTCGTGCACCAACCTGATCAGCGTGAAGAACTTTGGTGAGTTCGAGTATTGGTTCGCCTTGATCAAGGTGATCGCCATTGTGGCATTCATCGTTGTTTGCACGATGGCGGTGCTGGGTTTCTGGCCATTGGCCGAGACACGCGGTGTGAGCCAGCTGTGGGCGAACGGCGGGTTTATGCCGAACGGCTTCGGCACGGTGCTGGGTGGGGTGCTGATCACCATCTTCTCGTTCTTTGGCGCCGAGATCGTGACCATTGCAGCGGATGAGACGGCCAATCCGAAAGACAAGATTCGCCGGGCCACCAACCTAGTGGTGTACCGCATCGGCATCTTCTATCTCGCGTCGATCTTCCTGGTGGTGTCGCTGGTAGCGTGGAACGATCCTGCGTTGAAGGCGGTGGGGTCGTTCCAGCGGGCGCTCGAGGTGCTGAATGTGCCGGGGGCGAAACTGGTGGTCGACCTGGTGGTGCTGGTGGCGGTTACCAGTTGCATGAACTCCGGGTTGTATACGGCTTCACGGATGCTCTACTCGCTGGCTTCGCGGGGGGAGGCGCCTGCTATGGTGCGGCGTGTGTCGGGTAATGGCGTGCCGACGGTAGCGGTGCTGTTGTCAACCTTGGCGGGCTTTGTCGGGTGTCTGGTCAACTACGTGTTCCCGGGAAAGGTGTTTGGCTTCCTGCTGTCCACTACCGGGGCGATTGCTTTGCTCGTGTATCTGGTGATTGCGATTTCACAATTGCGCATGCGTGGGCGGGCGGATCGGCTAGGGACTGTGCTGGAACTGAAAATGTGGCTGTTCCCGTGGCTGACCTGGTTGGTGATCGGGACGATTGTGATGGTGCTGGGGTATATGCTGCTCAGTGATGCTTATCGGTATGAGACGTTGATGACTGCTGGGGTTACGGCGTTGATCTTGCTGGTTGCGGTTACGCGGCGTCGAGGTGGGCCGGGGCGTTCCTCGATTCTGGTTTCGGGTGATTGAGCGTTTTGGATTAGCCCCTTGATCGCCGACACAACGCGGCCCCTGTAGGAGCGGCCTTGTGTCGCGATAGGGCCGCGCAGCGGCCCCTCGATTCATACAGCGCTGCAAGACTGCCAGCCAGTGGCATACGCCGCCGGCCTGGCTGTTCGCGACCGCGTTAACAGGCGCGGTCGCCGGCCGCGTCCTGATGCAGCCGATCTCCTGCAACGGGAGATAGTCAGTGCTGGCCTTTGTGCCCTACAGTGTCATTCCTACGCACAAAGGCTAGCGACCATGACCGATCTGAGCGCATTCCCTATCACCCACAAATGGCCAGCCGCGCATCCCGAGCGCCTGCAGCTGTATTCGCTGCCAACGCCAAATGGGGTCAAGGTGTCGATAATGCTCGAAGAGATTGGCCTGGCCTATGAAGCGCACAAGGTCAGCTTCGAACATGAAGAGCAACTGAGCCCCGAATTCATCTCGCTCAGTGCCAACAACAAGATCCCGGCCATCCTCGACCCCAACGGGCCGGACGGCCAGCCGCTGGCGCTGTTCGAGTCAGGCGCGATTCTGCAGTACCTGGCCGAGAAGAGCGGGCAATTGCTCAGCGTCAGCCCGGCCCAGCGCTACCAGACCCTGCAGTGGCTGATGTTCCAGATGGGCGGCATCGGGCCGATGTTCGGCCAGGTAGGCTTTTTCCATTTCTTCGCCGGCAAGGACTTCGAAGACAAGCGCCCACGTGATCGCTACGTCAATGAATCGCGGCGGCTGCTCGGGGTGCTTGATCGGCATCTGCACGGCCGGGACTGGATGGTCGACGACTACAGTATCGCCGACATTGCCATCTTTCCCTGGGTGCGCAACCTGGTCGACCGCTACAACGCACGCGAACTGGTGCAGTTCGAGCAGTTCAAGGACGTGCAGCGGGTGCTGGACAACTTCCTCGCTCGGCCAGCGGTACAGCGCGGTTTGACGATTCCGAGCTGAGCGCACTGAGTGCTACAGGAGCGAGCGATGATGGCCGGCAAATGGATCCTTGAACAGCTTGCAGGCGATGGACAGGCCCGTGCCGCGGCGGTGTTCGATGGCCTTTGAATTGATCCGCGCCAGCGACAGCTACCGCAGCTTTGCGCGGGATCTCACCCGCCAGGCCATGCTGCCGTACTATCAGGCATTCGGCCTGCGCTGGATCGAAGAAGCCTTCGACCAGGCCTGGGGCTGGCGCGAACAGTGGCTTGTCATGGAAGGCGAGACTGTGCTGGGCTTTTGCAGCTTGAGTCAGGATCGCCAGGCGCTGTTCATTCGCGAACTGCACCTGGTGCCCGAGCAGCGCAACCGCGGCGTTGGCACCTGGGCCCTGCAAACGCTGGCTGCGATGGCCGCGCAGCGCAAGCTGGGCTTGCTGCGGCTGATGGTGTTCAAGATCAACCCGGCGCGGCAGTTGTACCTGCGCCAGGGTTTCCTCGAGATGGGCGAAGACGACTGCTTCGTGCGCATGCAGCGCGCAGTCGCCTGATCCTCAACGCTGGCTGACGCGCACGGTATTGCCCTGGCGCACGGTCGACTCGAGCAGGGTGCCCTGCAGCGGCAACAGGTCGCCGATCAACAGGTTCTGCAGCAGTGGCTTACCGTCGAAGCTGTTACCACCCAACTCGACCTGGCGCATGCCTTCTACCCGCAGGATGGCCTTGCCGACCTGGCCCAGACGGTTGCCGCTGAGCAGCAGCGGGCCGGCCATGGGCGTGGCGTTGCGCAGGCTCACCGCGTACTCGGGGGTATTGGTGATGTGGTTGCCAAGCAGCGCCAGTGCGCCGACTTCGCTGGCGTCGATGGCGCTGCCGACACTGCTGCCGAGCAAGTTGTTGTCGACCACCAGTGGCGCTGCCGGGGTTGGCGCCAGGCTGCGCAGCTGGATGCCATTGCCACGGCTGTCGCCGATGCGGTTGCCGGCCAGCAACACCGCGCCTTGTTGCTCGCTGACTTCGATGGCAGCCTTGCCCGCGCCGAGGATCAGGTTGTTTTGCACCAGCGCGCGGGTTTGTCCACGCAGACGTACGCCGCTGTTGTTGTCGATGCCGCGCAGCTGGTTGTCACGCACGCTGACCTGGCTGTCACGGACATCGATTGCATATTGCTGGGACTGCTCGAAGCGGCTGCCCTCGATGGTTGCCTGGCTGCGCTGCAGCTCGACCGCACTGGACATCTCACTGAACTGGCTGTCGCGGATCACCACCGTCGCCGGGCGGCTGCTGGCCGGCTGCTGGGTGCTGATCGCCGTGGTCAGGCCACGCGACAGGTTGGCGTTATAGCCCAGACGCTTCAAGGTCGAGCCAACCACCTGGGTGTGGCTGCCGGCCCAGGCGATCACGAACGGACGCCAGGCGCGGTCGGTATTGCCCGCCTTGTCACCGGCCATGCTCTCCAGGTTGGACTTGTTCAGCCCCAGCCAGCCCTGGTTGATCAGCGCGGTACCGGAGTAGCTCGACAGATACAGGCTGGTGCCTTCGAGGACCAGACCGGCATCGGCGCCGATCATCAGCGGATAGCTGAGCAGGTAACCGTCCTTGTAGCGCTTGAGAATGCGTGAGTCGTTCAAGGCATCGTGCAACTGAGCAAGGGTGATGCTGCCGCCGCGCAGGGTCACCACTTGCGGGTGATGCGCCTGATAGCCAGCAATGGCACGGAACAGCCCATTATTGACGAACGGCTCGAACGGCCAGCTGCCGGCCTGGGCCGAGAACATCGGTTGCAGGCTGACACTGGCGCGGCCCGCCGGGCGTGCGCGTTCGGCCTGGGCAAAGGTTACCGCCAGGCGGACCTGCTGGCGCAGCTGCTGCAAATGTTGCTGATATTGCTCGGCAGGCAGCACGTCGACCGTCTGCTTGACGGGCAAGGTCTGCGTGCCAGCCTGGGCAGTACCGGCCAGCAGCAGGGCGGCGAGGCAGGTCAGGGAAAAACGGGCGAAGGGGGCCATGGGCACGTCCTTGTTCAACGCAAATGGGAATAGGCAGGCTGGATCGGGCCGCCGAGCTGACTGTAGTTGTCGACCTCGCCGTCTTCGCTGTCGTACAGCTTGCGCGCCAGGCTATTGCCCGGGTTGCGTTGCAGGTACGGGATCAGCCAGGCCAGCTTGTACGGCGCTACGTCCGCCTGCGACTTGCCCTTGAGTTCTGGCAGGTCGTCCGGATCGAGCACGCTGCGAGCGGCGAAGTTGGCCAGCAGATCAAGCGTATGCTGGTCTTCGGCCGTCCACGGCAGGCCGTTGACGCGGGCCGATTCGGCCAGCAGCACCAGTGGCACCAGCGCGTACTGGCTGTAGCTGGCCGCCAATTTGGCCCGTGCGACTTCCAGCGGCAGATAGGCGTAGCTACCGTCGCTGTTGCGTACCGCCTGGGCCAGTCCGCGGCGCAGGTTGCCGTCGGCCCACTGGATGAAATCGTCACGACCGATCAGCATGCCGGTGGCCGCGACTGCCCAGGCTGCCCAGTAGTCGTGGTTGTTGAAGTACACCCCGCGGGCGCTGCGTCGTGGGTCGTACTCAGCGATGACGCGCTCGCCCAGGCGAGTGAACCAGTCTTTCTGCACCGGCGTCAGCTGCAACTTGCCATCGCTGGCCGACTGGGTCAGCAATACCGCGCCGGCCATCGATGCCAGCGCCCATTTGCGTGCCGCCATGCCGGTGCTGCTGGCGTCCTCGGTGAGCAGCGCGCCGGCGCTGGCCCACTGTTCCAGCCACTGGTCCTGGCAGGCCAGGGCCATGTTGGCCTCCTGCGGTTTTTTCGCCCGCTGAAAGCGCTTGCTGGCATAGATCAGGCCGCCGATGAACTCCTTGACCTGCTTGCCGATCCGTTCGCTGTCGGCATCCGGGCTGCTGCGCAAGGTCGACTTGCTCGCGTCGCTCTGGTCGTATTTGCTTTGCAGGCGCAGGCTGCCGGTGTAGGGCGGCGGCGGCGCCTTGCTGCACTCAAGGGTACGGTAGTCGGCGATCATCGCTGCCTGCGGAGTATTGCGCGCAGGCCAGATCGACTGAGCCGCCTGCACCTGAGGCGCGAGCAGGGCCAGAGCCAGAGCCAGCAGGCTCAGTTGACGCGCGTGCGCGCGGCCAGTGCTGGCCGTCGCGCGTTGCGGGTTTACAGGCATAGACGGGTTTCCACATCGGTAGGCGCAGCGCTGGCCTTGGTCGGCTCAAGGAACACCGACAGCAGGTTGGCGCCGGCGTAGGCCGGATCTTTGCTCAGCTCAAGGTAGTACTGGCCACCGGTGACTGCAGCTTCACGGCGGAACCAGACCTTGTCGCGAGCACCGTTGTCGTAATAGACGATGACGTAGAAGTCCTTGACGTTCTTGTCGCTCAGGCGGATATCCAGAAAGCCGTTCGACCCGCTCAGCGCCTGGCGGTCACTGCCGGCGTTGGACAACAGCTCGATTCGTTCGCCGACCTTCAGCGGCGAGCGCTGCAGCTTGTTGCCAAGCACTTCGCGGGACGCTTCGCAGCCGCCTTTGACCGCCGGGATCAGCTGGCGATACATCAACGGCGAGTCAAGCCGGTAGTTGGCCGGCAGTTCCCAGACGATCAGCTTCGGCGGCGCGTCGGCCTTGTAGTCATCGGAGAGCAGGTACTCCAGCAGCGAGCCGTCCTCGCCAACGCCGGGCAGGGCGTAGTTGAGCACGTCGACGCTGAGGTACTGCTTGAGGTAGCCGTCGAAGTTGAACTGCTTGCTCTCGTCTTCCCGCGCTGCCGCGTTACTGTCACCGACCAGAATCACTTCCGGGTCCGGCGCCTCGTCGAACAGCGCTTCGGCGCTGGCCTCGACCGGGATGGTCTGGTAGCCGCGTACATACTGGAAACCGTAGTTGTTGCCACAGATCGCACTCATGGCCAGGTTGAGGGTGCCGTCTTTGGGCACCATCACGCCAGGCTCGGTGCGGTACTGCTTCTTGGTCAGGCCGGCGTAGAACGGCTGACGGCGGATCTCGTCTGCCATCAAGCGCGCGGTCGCCTCGGCGCCGACCGGTGTCCAGTGGTGGTCGCGGCGGAAGAAGTACTCGCCCTTGGGCGGCTGCTGGACCAGCTGCATCATCGGCGCGACCACCGCGCCACCTTGCTTGAGCTGGCCAAGGTAAGCCGCCAGGTTGGCGCTGGCGCGGGCGTAGTCAAAGCCGTAAGGATGCTCGCCAATCAACCGGTCGCGGTGCATCAGGCCACGGGTCGGCTGGATCGCCATGGCGACCTGAATGCCTTGCTGATTGAAGGTTTTCATCAGGCGGGCAAATTCAGGGCGCATCGGCGCCGGAATGCCGAACTCGTTGGTCAGATCGACCGCCGAGCGGAACAGCCAGCGCTCCTGACCAGGGACGATCTCGCGCATCAGCTTCATGCGCCCCTCGGCATACTGCTGAGGATCGCTCAAGGCCGGGCAGACCATGCACTGCAGGTTTTCGCAGCCGGGCTTGGCGCCTTGCGCAGGCGTGGCGGCGTGGCCGGTCTGGCTGAGCAGGGCGAGGGCGGCGCCGAGGCCCAGGGGTTTGAGGATCTTCATTGCCATTTCATCCTTGCAGCGAAATTACTCGGTCGGGTCGATGCTGTTGGCCATGCTCATGCTGCGATTGTCGGGCAGCAGCACGTAGCTGTACGAGCGGCCCTTCTTCAGGAACAGCTCATCGAAGCTGGCGACCTTCTGCTCGGCCTCGTAGGCGGCGAAACCAATCTTGATTTCGTTGACCATGCGGCTGCCGGTCTGGCCGTTGCTCAGCGGGTCGACGATCACGTGCTTGCCGTCGACGGTCTTCAGCGCAGCTTGCTTGTCGCTGAGGTTGTAGAAGGCGATCTGGGCTTTTTTCGGCTCGTTGACGTATTTGTCAGCGATCAACTTGAGCTGCTTGCCGTCGTAGACCACGGTGCTGGCGGCATTGGCCTTGAGCTGGGGTTCGATGGCCTTGCCGCCGACGGCGATCTTGTGCGTGCCGGCGGGGATGAAGCGGTACCCGCTGAGCTGGCCGGCGGCGACTTTCTGCGGATTGACCTTGCCGCTGAGGCTGACGTCGATGTTGCTCTGCGACAGGTTGAGCACGCGGACAAACGCCGAATCGGCCGGGGCGACGGCATCGTACAGGTCGGCGTTGCCTTCGGCGGCGACCGCCAGGTGGCTGCCGAAGGCGAGGGCGATTGCGGTAAACAGGTGGGTGAGTTTCATCAGTTACTCCTTTGATTCTTCAAAAATGCTGCGGCTGGGCGCTACGGCTGAGCGAGCCCGGGCGATGTGCCAGCAAAGTGCGCAGGGGGAATTCCCAGACCACGGTGTCGATCTGTGGGTTGCTCAACTGATCGCTGGCGAGAAACTGGCTCATCGACTCGAACGGACCACGTGCCTCGACGGCAATCGAGATCAGGTCACGGTTGAGCGCTTCCTTGAGGAAGCCGACAAAGTTCCAGTCATCGATCTTGCTGTAGCTGGTGCCAACCAGCAGCAGGCTCTGCTCCTGCTCGGCAAACAAATCGTCGCTGCTCTGCTCGGCCTTGAGCGTCTCGTACAGGTCGATCTGGTTCGGGCCGAACTGCGGCGCGAGGCGGTTGTGGTCGAACTGGATGTAGTTCATCAGGTCGCCCTTGACGCTTTTCTCGCCGGCCTTGTGCGACACGTAAGCCTGATCGCCGATCAGTTGCGGGCGTTGCCGGGCCAGCTCGAAGGCGGCCAGGCGGGCACCGTCCGGGCTCCAGTGGGTATCGGACTTGAGGAACAACTCCGGGCCGTTCAGTTTGCTGAGGAACGCCCCGCGCAGAGGCACCACGTCGAGCTGACGCGCTTGCAGTTCGCCGACAAAATCGTCGTACAGGCTGACTACGCGTGGATCGAAGCGGTGCTGTGCATGCTCGGCATACACATCCAGCTTCATCGGCAGCGGCAGGATCACCAGCTGCTTGCCGTGCTCGGCCAGCTGCGTCTTGATCTTGGCGATCTGCTCCAGCTGGGTGTTGAGGTTGGCCTGCAGGTCGTTCGGGACGCGGTATTCCTGGTTGGTGTAGAGCCAGCCCTGCTTGCCCAGGACCACGCCTTTGGTGCCTTCACCAAACAGCTTGAACTGGGCATCGGCCCACAGCTCCACCGAAGGCTCACGCAGGAAGAAGCGCTTGTCGTAGACCTGCTCGAACTTGCGCAGCAGCTTGCCATCGACAAACAGGTTCCAGGTGTCGGTCTGGGTGCGGGCAAAGCTGAACACCGGCGGCAGCGAATAGACGAACATCGCCGCCAGCACCAGCACGAAGAGAATGCCATTGGCCTTGCTGGCCGAATTCATCACGGGGTACATGGCAGTCTCCTAGAACTGGAAATACAGGAAAGGCGAGAACGAATTCGCCGCCAGGCTGCTCAGTGCCAGCACGAAGCCGCCCCACAGCAGCACGCTGTGCAGCGCGCCGACGTGGCGCATGAAGTAGCCGTCCTTGTTGCCGGCGTAGAAACGCACGTTGTTGATCCCTGCCAGCAGCAGCCACACCACCGCCACCAAGACAAACGCCATGGCCATCTTCGAGGCACCCAGCACGTACAGCTCCAGCGAGCCGAAGCCGTTGAAACCAAACAGCGCCTGGTAGATGTCCAGGCTGTGGCGCAGGTCCATGGTGAAGAACAGCGGCATGCTCAGCACGATCAGCAGCGCGGTGCGCAGGTTGCGGCCGAGCTTGTACGGCGTGTTGATCTTGGTCGCCAGGTGGAACTTGCGCTCGATGACCATGGCGAAGCCGAAGAACAGCCCCCAGAAGATGAAGGCGAAACTCGCGCCGTGCCACAGGCCCGACAGCAGCATGGTCCAGACCAACGCGGGCAGGGCGCCGGTGACGCGCTTGCGCACCAAAGGCATGTACACGTAGTCGCGCAAAAAATGCGCCAGGGTCATGTGCCAGCGCGCCCAGAACTCGGTCACGCTCTGCGCTACATACGGCTGGTTGAAGTTCTCCGGGAAGCGGAAGCCCATCATCAACGCCAGGCCCAGCGCCATGTGGCTGTAACCGGCGAAGTCGAAGTACAGCTGCAGTGTCGACACCACCAAGCCAAACCAGGCATCGCTGAACTGCAGCGTGCCTTCACCGACGAAGAGCATGTTGATCGGCGCAAGGCGGTCGGCAATCAACACTTTCATGATGAAGCCGAGCATGAACCGACATACACCGAGCGAGAACAGTTCCCAAGAGTGGGTACGCTCGCGCAACTGCGGCGCCAATTGGCTGTAACGCAGGATCGGCCCGGCCACCAGGTGCGGGAACAGCGCCACAAAGGCGGCAAAGTCGATGAAGCGGTTGGTTGGCGTGGCGTCCTTGCGGTAGATGTCGACGATGTAGCTCAGTGCGTGGAACACATAGAACGAGATGCCCAGCGGCAGGAAGATGTTCTCCAGCGTCCAGGTGTTGATACCCAGTGGCGCCAGCAGCACCGCCAGCACTTCAGCGCCGAAGTTGGCATATTTGAAGTAACCCAGGGTCGACAGGTTGCCGATCACGCCGATCCACAGCAGGCGCAGCGCCCAGCGTTTGTCGCCGGCATCCAGGCGATCCTTGATGCGCAGGCCGAACCAGTAGTTCCAGTAGGTGATCGCGACGAACAGCAGCAGGAAGTCCGGCCGCCACCAGGCATAGAAGATGTAGCTGGCGGCAACGATCACGGTCGAGCGCCACTGCGGCCTGGCCAGGAAGTACACGGCCAGGAACAGCGGCAGATACAGGAACAGGAACACATTGGAGGCGAAGATCATGGCAAGGTCCGTCCTTAGTAGCTGACAACTACGCCGAGGCTGAGCTGATAGTCATCGCCGGTTTCCAGCGCGCTACCGGCATTGAGGTAGCTGGCGCTGACCAGGGCGTTGATATCGAGGTGCTTGCCATCGAGGGCGACCGGGAACATCTTCCAGTAGTAGTTGACGTCGAGCATTTGCCCGACGTTACGGCCACTGCCGTTGGTGCGATTGTCGATTTTGTTGTTTCGTTGCGATCTTGCATCGCTGGCCACGCGGATTGGCATGACGCCGTCTTCATCACGCAGATTCAACTGAGTGACCCGCAGGTCCAGTGAGCTACGGGGCGTTGGGTTGGTTTCCAAAGCGAAGCCGTAGTAGCTCAGGTTCTGCAGGTCGAGGGCGACGAACGAGCTGGTCAGCCGCGTGCTGTAGGAACCCTGGCGAGTGATCCGATCAGACTGAATGGCGTTCAGGCGGAAGCCATCCTTTTCATCACTCGGTTTATCTGTCAAACCGGCGCGCAACGCTACGCGAGGAGTCCAGGGCAACAAATCGAAACGACGGCCGATTTCACCTAGCGCGGCCCAACCTCTGCTGTCGTTGCGCTTGGTCGTTCCCGCCTGCCGTGTCTCAACCATCTCGCCATCAAGCGCAGCCAGCTCCAGATGATAGTCACTGATCACCGGGTTGACGAGGTTGTCGCCCTTGAAGAACAACCCATAACGCATGCCTTTGAAGTCGAATCGATCGTCGATGTCGCGATCGCTGCGGTCATTCTCATGCATCAAGCGCACACCGACCTGATTGTTCTGGCTCAAGCGGTAAGCGTACTCACCCATGACATAGGTCGTGCGCGTTTCGCTGTCAGCGAGCGAGTTGACGTCGGTGTTGTAGTTGTTGAACTTCTGCCCAACCGCAACGAACGCTTCAGAGAACGTGTCCTTGTAGTTGAAGCGCAGCGACTCCAGGCTGTCATCCCACCAGATGCCGTAATCGTCAGAGAACCGCTGGCGACCCAACGATGCCGAGAAACGCGGGTCATCGCCGATCAGGTTGCGTTTGACGTACAGCTCACGCATTTCGGCGTACCAGCCTTCTGGCTGTTCGCGCGCGTTGGCAGTGGTCGATTCGTTGGTCAGGTTGCTCGACTGGCTCGAGTCATAGTTGACCCACAGGCGACCGTACACCATCCACTTCGCCCAGCGTTTCTCAGGTGAGTACCAGGCAAACGACGGCTCATAGCGCAAGCTGTAGAACATCTCGCGGTCACGGTCGACCTGCGAGTCTTCAGGGCCGTAGCCAGTTTGTACGGTCACCTTGTTGAAGACTTCAGACGTGATCACCGGCTCGCTGCCATCAGCAGCGGCAACCCGCACGGGTTCGTTGCTGTCAGCCTCGGGGCCGGTGACTTCTTCAGCAGCGAACGCTGCCGACATTGGGGCCAGGGCAAGCAGGGCGCCGAACAGGGGGGAATGCGCTTTCACAGGGTGGCCTCCTTCAACAGGTCGTTGCGTGCGGCCAGGGCACGCTCGATATCATCCTTGGGCAAGGTTCTTTCCAGACGTCGGACCAGGCTGCGCGCGCTGCGCTCACCCATGTCCAGGGCAATCCGCGCGTAGGTGTAGGCCTTGACCCGGTCATGGCACAGGGCACGGCCAAAGGTGTGCAGGCTGGCCATGCGGTACCAGGCAGCCGATGAACCCTTGTTGGCCTCGGCCTGGAACAACGCCATGGCCTTTTCCTGATCGGGCTGATCAGCCACGCCCTTGCTGTAGTACTCGGCCAGCAACAGGCCGGCGCTTGGGTAACCGCTGGCGCGCAGCTCTTCGATCAGGGCCAGGGCCTTGTCCGGGTCCAGCGTCAGCCAGTTGTTGACCATATAGAACGACGCCTGCAGGGCTTTGCCGCGGACCGGGTCGCGCTTTTGCACCAGATCGATCATCGCCTGGGTTTCATCGGCGTTGTGCTCGGTCGGGTTAGAGATCATGTAGTTGGCCTTGGACACCATCGCCGGCACAAACCCGCGCTCGACGGCGTCATCGCGCCAGCGCTGAACCTGCGCAATCGACGCCGCCAGCGCCTCGGCCTGAGCCTTGTCGTGGGCCAGTTGCTCAGGCGTTGGCGGTAGCTTGGCAGCGGCCGGGTTGGCTTCTTCGCGCTCGTAGCGGTCGGCGTCCTGCTCGGCGCGTTGCACGCTGGTGATGTTGTCCAGCAGCGAGGCAATCGCGTGCACGACTTCTACCGGCAGCTGGCTGCGCTGCGGCTCAAGCTCGGTGGCGAAGGCGCGGAAGGCCGGATCCTGTTGTTCGCCGAGAAACGCGTAGTAACGGTTGACCGCACGCACATCGAAACGCGCAGCCTCGCGGTACCAGCGCTCGGCGCCGGCGCGATCGCCCTTGCGTTCAGCCAGCACCGCCTTGTACAGCTGCGGCCGGCAGTTGAGCAGGCACGACTGTTCGTACAGGCCGAGCAGCTCGGTGGCCTGCGGCACGTCGACCAGCTCCGGGTAGACCAGGAACACCTCAAGCGTAGTGCTGGCGTTGCGCGGGTCGAGCCGGCTCGGGTAGCGCTCCAGTGCCTGTTTCATCCACGGCTGTTGGGGCTGGCGCAGGCTTGGCTGGCGCTCGATCAAGCGTGCCAGCGAAGCCAGCGCCGGGATCAACCCGCGGCCATCGGCAAAGGCCTGGTGATACAGCGCCACCGATTCTTGCGGTTTGCCATCCGGCCGCCCGGCCAGTACGTCGCCCAGCAGCAGGGCACTGGCCAGGTCACCGCGGCCGGCCAGCTCGCGCAGGTCGGCAGTGACGTCGGCGCTCGGGTCCTTGTACAAGGCGTAGCGGATCTGCTCCAGGCTCTGTCCAGCGCTGGCGGCGCTGGCACAGGCGAGGGCGATGCTGGCCAGCAGCAGGCGCGAAGGCGTCTTCAGGGTCATGACGTCAGCTCTCTCGATGAACTCAGTTCTGGCCGGTAAATGGCAGGCCCAGGAACAGGTCTACCGACACTGCCTTCTGGTAGGCCGTGGCCGGCAACGGGCTGTCTGGGGCAATGGTCAGGGACAGGTTGCGGTTAACCTCGTCAACCCGTGCATCGACCACCTTGCCGCTGAAGTGTTCATCCAGGCCAAACACCTGCATGTCCACCGAGCGAATGCGGCTGACGTCGGCCAGCTTGTCGAACGGCACGTTGGCGCGTACGAACAGGCCTTGGTCTTTCGGCAGCAGATGCATCAGCGGTGCTTCTTTATAGCCATAGCCATCCAGTGGCTGGCTTGGGAAGTACACCTGGCAGTCGCATGGGCTGTTGATCACGGTCTCGATGGTGGCGCGGCCGAGCAGGGTTTGCAGGTCGCCTGGCGAGAGGTCGGCAACCGCCTTCATGTCAGCCGGGCTGGTGAAGCTGGTGGCCAACTGAGTAGAGATGCTGGCCAGTGGCTGACCCGCTTTGACTTCGGTGGTGCCGGCCGGCAGCAGGAACTTCACATAGCCGTTGTCGGGCATGCTGATGATCTGCGCGTTGGTAGCAACCTGGGCCTGCAGGGCCGGGATGCGGAAGAACAGCATGTAGCCCTTGTAGCCAACGAATGCCAGGGCAGCCAGGCCAGCAGCGCTGTACAGCAAGGTGCCGGTCATGGCCTTGAGGCGAGCACCGGCAGAACGCGGCGAAGCGTACTTGTGTTTGCGTTCCTTGATGTAGTTTTCCCGCTGCATCACGTTGAACAGGCCATTGATGTCGGCGATCTCGCCGGACATGTAGGCGGTGATGATGTAGCGCAGGATGTCGCGCTTCTGCGCGTCGAGGTCGACGAACTGCGCGCCGACTTCGTTGCCACGCTGGGAGACGATCTTGACCTTGCCATCGATCGACAGGTCGACCTGATTCAGGCGCAGCTGGATCGATGCGTCATACAGCGCGCCGATGGTCAGCGGGCCTTCATGCAGCAGGCCGATACCGCCCAGCGAGATGTCCTGCAGGGTGGTTTCGATGACGGTCTGACCACCGCTGGCAAGGCGCACGCGGGCGTTGATGCGGGTGCGTACGTACTGGCGCTCGTCAACCGCTTCATGAACGATGTTGGCCGATGTCTTGCCCGGGGCCGCGGGACTGTTGGTCATGCTCATGTGCAGGCGCCTTTCCTTTAACGTTGCGTGAGTTCAAGAAGTACGGTGATGACCCCGAAGAAGATGGCGATGGAGGAGAACAACATCGCCTTCGAGGACCAGCGGTTTAGCGAGGTGTCAAAATCGACACTGCCGGTAGCCAGGGTGGTTTTCTGCCGGGTCCAGCTTTGCTGGTCCATATGGAACATCGCGTAGACCTTCATTACCGAGCCAACGATCTGGTTGTAATAAAGGACAAACGGATACATCGGGCTGACCGGGTGCTTGGCGAACACGAACAGCACGGTCACCAGAGTGCGTGAGATCAATACCCAGAACAGGTACACCAGCAGGTACTGGATGCCGAACACCAGGCCAGCCACCACCGAGGCGGTCAGGCCCATCAGGCAGGTCCACATCGACACCCGTTGGTCCCACAGCACGTACAGGGTGAACAACCCCAGACGCGCGCGGCCGAGCAGGGCGGTGGCGCGGAAGTTCTGCCGCAGCGAGTTGCCGTACCAGCGGAACATCAATTGCCGGGTGGCGATCCAGAAGCTGTCGCTGGGCGGGTGCTCGACGGTCAGGGTGTGGCTGTCGGGTACATAGAAGGTGTCCCAGCCGGCGCGCATCAGGCTCAGCCAGCTGGACTTGTCGTCGCCGGTCAGGAACTGGAAACGGCCCAGGCGCCAGTGCTGAAGAAAGTCTGCTTCGACGTCGCGAATGAACTCCGGGTCGATCATCACGCTGGCGCGGAAGAACGACAGCCGCCCGGTCAGGGTCAGTACCCGGTGCGACAGGGCCATCGAGCACATGTTGATGTGCCGCTGGACAAAGCGCATCGAGTGCCACTGGCGCATCAGGCGGCTACCCTCGACTTCGCAGAACTCGTTGGTAGTCAGGCCGCCGACGTCGGGCAGCACGGCAAACATCTTCACGGCGCGCTCGACACAGCCGGGCAGCATCATGGTGTCGCCATCGACCACGCCGACCACCGCATCTTCCATCGGCATCTGCCGCGACAGTGCGCGGAAGGCGTGGGCCAGGCCATCACGTTTGCCGGTGCCGCGGGCGCGGACGATCACCAGCTTGATGTCGTCGCGGTCGCGCACTTCATTGCGCATGATGTCCTTGATGAAATTCTCGTCGCCCTTTTCCACGATCGAAGCAATCACCGTGCACGGCACATTCAGCCGCTGCACTTCCTGAAACACCGACTGGTAGACCTTGAAGGTGGTCGAGGTCGGGATACGGAAGCTGGTCACCACCATGAACATGTGCGAAGGCAGTGCCGCATCACCCAGGCGCTCGACTTCGCGGCGCATGCGTGGGAACCGCCAATGCAGAAAATACATGCCGCGCAGGTAGTGCACGATGGCATTGCCATAGCGCCACATCCCGAGCGTGCCGATAACAAAGATGAACAGATGATGGCTCGGGTCCAGATAAGCCGGGGCGATCATCTCCGACGCCAGCGCGATCAGCCCGGCCAGGCACGCCCAGGCGCAGAAGCTGGCGGCCGCGCGCAGGTAACCTGGGGCCTCGAAAGGTCGCTGTTGCGTTCGTTCCATGTAGCGTGTGCTCCTGTCTGCGGCCGCACCCACGGCGAACTGCCGGGGGTGCGACCTGCATCGATTACCAGCAGATGCCTTGGCGTTGCTCGTCGCTGACGCCATCCATGAACCCGACCAGGTCGATGACCTGTTTGCCCTCGTTGTTCTCCAGGGCACTGGCAAAGCGCTCGTCGTTGTTGCCCAGGACGATCACATCGGCTTCGCCGATCACTTGCTCAAGGTCGTTCTGCAGCAACGAAGACACATGCGGGATGACCGACTCGATGTAGTCGCGGTTGGCACCGAACACCCGTGCGTACTCGACGTTGGCGTCGAAGATGCGCAGGTCGTAGCCCTTGCCGATCAATTTCTCGGCCAGGGTTACCAGCGGGCTTTCGCGCAGGTCATCGCTGCCGGCCTTGAACGCCAGGCCGAGCAGGGCGACTTTGCGTTTGCCGGTGCGCTCGACCAGGTCAAAGGCGATATCGACCTGATTGCGGTTGCTGGCCATCAGCGAGGCGAGCAGGGGGTGCTCGACATCCAGCTGGCCGGCGCGGTAGGTGAGGGCGCGCACGTCCTTGGGCAGGCACGAGCCGCCGAACGCAAAGCCTGGGCGCAGGTAATAGCGCGACAGGTTGAGCTTGTAGTCCTGGCAGACCACGTCCATCACTTCGCGGCCATCGACGCCGGAGGCTTTGGCGATGTTGCCGATTTCGTTGGCGAAGCTGACCTTGGTCGCGTGCCAGACGTTGCAGGTGTACTTGATCAGCTCGGCGACTTCCACCGACTTGCGGATCACCGGCGCATCCAGGCCCTGGTACAACGAAGCCAGCAAGTCGCCCGACTGGGTGTCGAGCTCGCCGATCACGGTCATGGCCGGGAAGTCGTAGTCCTTGATCGCGGTACTTTCGCGCAGGAACTCAGGGTTGACGGCAACGCCGAAATCGGTGCCGGCCTTCTTGCCCGAGTACTGCTCAAGGATCGGAATGACCACATTCTTGACGGTGCCCGGCAGCACGGTGCTGCGCACCACGACTGTGTGGCGGCTTTGCTTGTCGCGCAGGACCGTGCCGATTTCACGGCACACGGCTTCCATATAGACCAGGTCGAGGTCGCCGTTCTTCTTGCTCGGCGTACCGACGCACAGAAGCGACAGGTCGGTGGCGAGTACCGCGGCCTGCACGTCGGTAGTACCGCGCAGGCGGCCCTGGTTGACGCCGTCTTGCAGCAGTTGCTCGAGGCCTGGCTCAACGATTGGCGACTTGCCCTGGTTGATCAGATCGATTTTCGCCTGGGAGACGTCCACTCCCAACACATGATGACCGCGCGCCGACAAGCAGCCCGCGCACACTGCGCCCACATAGCCAAGGCCAAAGATGCTGATGTTCATAGATCCCTCTCCCAGGACACGGCAAGGCCGGCCGAGATGCTCAGTTCAAGAAGTTTTCAATTAGGCAGACGCGCAGAAACAAGCCGCGAGGAAGTGGCAATACAGGCTGTTTTTTTTGGTCTTTTTTCATCCTAAAGGGGTTGCTGTTAGAACCGCAAGCGTTGATCTGCGGCTTTGTGAAAATACTTTAATCGTCGCTTGTTAAAGTTTAAAAACCGTTTTAAAACAACGACTTAAAGTTTGATGTAAGTTCGGCGTCAAAAAACCGATGCTGCTTGATTGGCAACAAAATGGCGTCGGTAAACTGTCGTTGATGTATTATTTTCATCTTGCTGACTGCGCCTGGTGCCAACTTGCGTCGAGCGGCTGTGCTAGGCATAGTTGCGCTTGGTTACACCTCGGGTGCTGGAAGTGCTCGATCGCCCTTTACTGCACAGGAGGCATCTCATGAAAGGAATCGGACCTAGGCTGCGCGAAGAGCGTGAACGTCTGGCACTTACCCAGCGCAGATTTGGTGAGATCGGGGGCGTCGAGCCCAATGCTCAGGGCAAATACGAGAGTGGCGAGCGCACTCCGCGTGTTGACTACCTTGCCGCGGTGGTCGCTTGCGGCGTTGACGCCAGATACGTGCTCGGTGGTGTCCGCACGCCACCGCCCATAACCAATCTAAGTGAAGACGAGACCCGCTTGCTGGGTACGTTTCGCAGCCTGTCCGCCAGTGATCAGGCTGCGCTGTGGTACCTCGCCGAGCGCTTGCTGGGTGACGCCAGCTAAAGCCTGACCAGATAGTCAGTTCAGATCGAGCAAAAGGCCTGGAATCGTGATGCGAAGGGCTAGGTCGACCTTGTAATTTTTTGTTATGGTGGCGGGATCCAATCGCCCCACTGACGAGGTGTCTGCTTGATTAGGGTCTTAGTGGTCGATGATCACGATCTGGTGCGTACCGGCATCACCCGCATGCTTGCCGATATCGACGGCTTGCAGGTGGTGGGTGAGGCGGATTCCGGTGAGACAGCCCTCAAGCTGGCCCGTGAGCTGAAACCCGATGTTGTCCTCATGGACGTCAAGATGCCTGGCATCGGCGGCCTCGAGGCGACCCGCAAGCTGCTGCGTAGCCATCCGGACACCAAAGTGGTGGCGGTCACCGTGTGTGAGGAAGACCCGTTCCCGACGCGTCTGCTGCAGGCCGGCGCCGCTGGCTATTTGACCAAGGGCGCGGCGCTGGATGAAATGGTCCAGGCCATTCGCCTGGCATTTGCCGGCCAGCGCTATATCAGCCCGCAGATCGCCCAGCAGCTGGCGCTGAAGTCATTCCAGCCGCAGGGCTCGCCGTTCGACTCGCTGTCCGAGCGAGAAATCCAGATCGCTTTGATGATCGTCGGCTGCCAGAAAGTGCAGATCATCTCCGATAAGTTGTGTCTGTCCCCCAAGACCGTCAATACTTACCGCTATCGAATCTTCGAAAAACTTTCGGTCACCAGCGATGTCGAATTGACGTTACTGGCCGTACGCCACGGTATGGTCGACGCAAGCCTCTGAGTTTCCATGTCCCCAATTTTTGATGCCAGCGCATTCCTGGCGACCTGCAGTGGTCGGCCGGGTGTGTACCGTATGTTCGACGCCGAGGCGCGGCTGCTCTATGTGGGCAAGGCCAAGAACCTCAAGAAGCGTCTGGCCAGCTATTTCCGCAAGACCGGGCTGGCGCCCAAGACTGCCGCCCTGGTGGGGCGCATCGCCCAGGTCGAAACCACCATCACCGCCAATGAGACCGAGGCACTGCTGCTCGAGCAGAACCTGATCAAGGAGTGGCGGCCGCCGTACAACATCCTGTTGCGCGACGATAAGTCTTACCCATATGTATTCCTGTCTGACGGCCAGTTCCCACGCCTGGGTATTCATCGCGGGGCGAAGAAGGCCAAGGGTCGTTATTTCGGCCCGTACCCAAGTGCTGGTGCCATCCGCGAAAGCCTGAGCCTGTTGCAGAAGGGCTTCATGGTCCGCCAGTGCGAAGACAGCTATTACGCGAACCGGACCCGGCCGTGCCTGCAATATCAGATCAAGCGCTGCAAAGGCCCCTGCGTGGACTTGGTCAGCCCAGAGGAATATGCCGAGGACGTGCGTCACTCGGTGATGTTCCTCGAAGGCCGCAGCCAGCAGTTGGGCAATGAGCTCAATGCCGAGATGGAACAGGCGGCGATGACCTTGAATTTTGAGAAGGCAGCCCAGCTGCGCGATCAGATCGCCTTGTTGCGCCGGGTGCAGGACCAGCAGTACATGGAGGGTGGCTCCGGTGAGGTCGACGTGGTGGCTGCCTTCATCAACCCGGGCGGCGCCTGTGTGCACCTGATCAGCGTGCGCGGCGGGCGGGTGCTCGGCAGCAAGAACTTTTTCCCGCAGGTGGGCATCGAAGAGGAGGTCAGCGAGGTCATGGCGGCCTTCCTCGCCCAGTATTACTTGGGCAATGCCGAACGCGAGATGCCCGGTGAGTTGATCGTCAACGTCGTCCACGAAGACTTCGCGGCTATCAGCGAAGCCGTGCAGACCTTGCGCGGGCGCGAGTTAGCTATTACCCATCGCGTGCGTGGCACCCGTGCCCGTTGGCAACAACTGGCCGTGACCAATGCCGAGCAGGCGTTGAACGCCCGGCTGGCCAACCGGCAACACATGGCCGCACGCTTTGAAGCCCTGGCCAGCGTGCTGGGCCTTGATGAAGTACCGCAGCGCCTTGAGTGCTACGACATCAGCCATTCCAGCGGTGAGGCCACTGTAGCCAGTTGCGTGGTGTTCGGCCCGGAAGGCCCGATCAAGTCCGACTATCGCCGTTTTAACATCGAAGGGATTACCGGCGGTGACGACTATGCCGCCATGCACCAGGCACTGATGCGCCGCTATGGCCGGATCCAGGCCGGCGAGGGCAAATTGCCCGATGTGTTGCTGGTCGACGGCGGTAAAGGTCAGTTGAACATGGCCCGCGACGTCATGCAGGAACTGGGCATCAGCGACCTGACCTTGCTCGGCGTAGCCAAGGGCGTGACCCGCAAGGCCGGCTTCGAGACCCTCTACCTCAACGACGTAGCCCACGAGTTCACCCTCAAGGGCGACTCTGCCGCGCTGCACTTGATCCAGCAGATCCGCGACGAAGCGCACCGTTTTGCTATCACCGGCCACCGTGCCCGGCGCGGCAAGGCCCGACGCACCTCCAGCCTGGAAGACGTCGCCGGGGTTGGTCCGAAGCGCCGCCGCGAGCTGCTGAAACATTTCGGCGGACTGCAGGAGCTCAATCGCGCCAGTATCGACGAGATAGCCAAAGCACCCGGAATCAGTAAAAAGCTTGCCGAGTCGATTTATGCCAGCCTGCATAGCGAGTAGAATGCCCAGTTCAACTCGCAGCCAGTCGTACCGATGAATATTCCAAATCTGCTCACCGTTCTACGCGTCCTGCTCATCCCGATCTTCATTCTGCTGTTCTATGTGCCCTATCACTGGAGCTACATGGCTGCCAGTACGGTGTTTGCCATCGCCGCTGCTACCGACTGGCTGGACGGCTATCTGGCCCGTCGTCTGCAGCAGAGCACTGCGCTCGGTGCCTTCCTCGACCCGGTCGCAGACAAGCTGATGGTCGCGGTTGCTCTGGTGCTGCTGGTACAGGTACACGCGAACTTCTGGCTGACCTTGCCTGCGGCGGTGATCATCGGGCGCGAGATCGTTGTTTCGGCGCTGCGTGAGTGGATGGCCGAATTGGGGGCGAGGGCACATGTTGCCGTGTCCAATCTGGGCAAGTGGAAGACTGCGGCGCAGATGCTGTCCCTGGTGATCCTGCTGGCCAACCCGCCGGTCTTTGGCTTCTGGGTTGTGCTGGGCTATGGTCTGCTGCTGGTAGCTGCAGCGCTGACGTTGATCTCCATGATCAATTACCTGGTCGCCGCCTGGCCGCATCTGCGTGAAGGTTCAGAGCCGAAATAAAACTTTTTTGAATCAAGGGCTTGACGGCGTTTGGCAGATCGCTAGAATAGCGCCATCACCAAGCGGGAATAGCTCAGTTGGTAGAGCACGACCTTGCCAAGGTCGGGGTCGCGAGTTCGAGTCTCGTTTCCCGCTCCAAATATCGGTCTGCAGAAGGAAGGTAATTTCTGCAAGGCCTTGAAAAAAGACGCTTCGGCGTCTTTTTTCGTTCCAGGCCAAACCACGCCGATCCATGGGCCGCCAGACTTTTTGCTCCAGGAATCAGCCCATGAAGCCCGCACTCCCATTCGCTGGAGCGGGAGACCTGGATCCCCGCGGTGTGCCCGAGCCAAAAGGCGACGTCGCTACTCTGGTCGCCTGATTGGAGTATTCTCACTGCTGCTCACTCCTGGCTACCCAGACACTCTACAAGACGCCCCTCCAGGGGTGCTCGGTAAGCAATCCCAGCGTCAAAGTCAGCGTCAGCTCGCGCTCGGCTGCGCTGCGTTCATCAGCCAGCATGCCCACCGCTTCAATGACTTGCTTCTCGTTGGCGCCTTCCTCGGGCAGCAGCAGCGTTTCGAGGCGGTCATGGTAGGGTTGGTTCAGCGCCTCGTATTGTTGCGCAAAGGTCTCACGCAGAAAATCGATCCAAAAGCCATGCTGCGCCAGCGAATCTGCGATACGGGCGTTGGTCTCTGCCTGCAGGATGGTCCGGGCGGCGTCACGCAGGCGAGCGTCGTTCACGTCGGAGAATATCCGGTGATACATGTAGCGCGCCTGGGCCGGCAGCCCCAGCGGGCGCACCAGACCGGCGCGATACGCCAGGTGTATTTCCACTTCATCGATCAGCCCGTGGGGGTTGCTGGTTCTTAGCTCCCTTATGTGCTGCGCCGCGACGCGATCTACCTCGTCAAGCCGGTACAGCTCGCGGCCCAGCTGCACCAGTGCCGGGCTCATCTCTGCGCTGCCCAGCCCGGCCGTGCGGGTGGCGACCAAGGCGCGCACCTCGAACAAACTGAGCATCAACAGCATCTGGTCTGCGCAGGTCGCGGGCCTGCTGCTTGCTGAAAAATCGCCTCCCGCACTTGTGTATTCTCCACGCACACCTCAACCAGCGCCCAGATGCGCCTGCGCAAATCGATGCCCTGGAGGTCATAATCACTGGATCGGCCGAGGTCGTTGAGAAACCGCATGAGATCATCGCAACCCGGTCGTTGCGTCAGGGCCAGCCACTGTTCGGAGCGGATGGCACGTTCCTCAACGCTGAAGTCGGCCAGCCATCGCTCGAGTGACTCCTGTCCGCCAGGCCCATGACGTCGCGTAGGCAATGCTCCCGCACCGGCCTCGCCCAGGGTGCTGCGCAAGGCGGTCTGGGTCGGCTCGGGTAACGGGTTGTCATGCAGGCTCAACCCGGCCAGTCGGCGGTGCGACCGAGCAAGGGTCGGGCTCATGTCCTGTATGTGATTGTCGCGCAGATCGATGTCTTCAAGCGCAGGGTGCATGTACACCTCTACAGGCAATTCGCTCAGGCCGCAGTGGCGCAAATGCAGGCGCTGGAGGTTGAGCAGACTTCCCAATGGCGGCAGCTGCCCGATCGGATTATGCGACAGGTCCAGCACCCGCAGTCTGGACAATGCACTCAGCAGGTTCGTGCGCCATGCTTCTTCGAGTATGGCGTTGACGCTGCGCCGGCGGCTGTCGTCTGCAAACAGCACCTGCTTGAGATGTTGCTGATAAAGCGCGCCCACATCCAGAGAACGGCACAGGCCGGCAAATGCACGAGGTCGCAGCGCGATCAGCGTACCGTCTGCATCTTGCAGCCTGGACTCTGGCAACCAGGCCGACTCGGAGGTTTCCCGGCGCTCGAAGTTGTGCAGGGCGCAGGCCAGCAGGCTTTGCTCCGAGGTTGTGGCGACCACACGATCGGGAACTGTGCTGACACCTGATGGGTAACGCACGTGTACCACCCGGCGGAGCTTGGCCGTGTGGACATCCACTGGGCGCTGCACGAGCCTTTGCAGCGCTGCGTCCAGCGATGTGCTGGCGAAGCTGTCCAGGGGTTCTATCTGGGCGAAAAGACGCGTCAGCTGTTCGCGCGCACGCTGTTGCGCGATCAGTGCCTGATGCAGAACAGAACGTTGATCGGCGGTAGCCGCGGTCAGCCAGTCTGGTAAGCGATCTGCTATGAGTGTATCAACGGAAGTGTCCGGGAATAGAGTAGGTTTCATAACGTACAAATGAGCGCAAAACGCTCATTCAGCCCGCGTTGTCACCGGCGCGTGCGGTAGTTATGTCGATGACAGCGGGCACTGGGACGCCAAGATCGAGAGCGATCCGCGCCGAACACATGAGAATGCAGCGCAATGAACGCTGGCAGGAGGGCGGTGGTTTTTGATTGATGTTGGGCAAGACAGGTTCACAACTGGCAAAAATGATAGGGCTGCTTCCTGAAATGATCAGCACTGAAGCCGCTGACGGCAAAGTCGACGGCTTGGTTGCCGAGTCGGATCACTCCCACTGCATCTCGCCCTTGGCCACCTTGGCACTCAGCTCCAACGAGCTGTCCCCGCCCAAATCCGGATAGCGCTTTTTCATCGCCGCAATCAGCTCAGCGGAGTTGTCAGCCTTGGCAGTCTCTTTGTCAAACGCGCGAATGTAGTCAGCGGTGAACTGAACAGCTTGCAGGCCCTTAGGGAATGTCCCGTTGAAATGCCCTGGTATCACCGTGTCCGGTGCCAGTGCCTTGATCTGCTCCAGCGTCGCCAGCCAGTGCTCATGGGAGGCGGCGCTCTGCGTATCAGCCATCCACACATGCTCACCCCATTGCACCGGAATGCCGCCAACCACCGTCTTGATCGAAGGAATCCAGACAAAGGTGCGCTCTGGCGTCGGGCCATCGAGGCCGATGATCTTCAATGGCTGACCTTCCAGCATCAGGGTATCGCCGCTGAGGGGCTGCGGCACCACGATCTGCCGCGGCGCATTGGCGCCAAGCTCGGGAGCCCAGATTTTCAGTTTCGCGTCTTTGCTGGCGTTGATATGGGCAACGGTCTGCGCGGTGGCGACAACTTTTGCCTGAGGGAATGCGCGCACCAAAGTGTCCAGCCCGAAGTAATAGTCAGGGTCGCCATGGCTGATATAGATGGTCGTCAAATGCTTGCCGGAGGCCTTGATCCGGGCTGCCAGTTTGGCGGCCTCCTGCGCGGAGAACTGGGCGTCGATCAGGATTGCGTCCTGCTTGCCTTCGACCAGTACCGATGACACGGCAAAGATTGCCGCTTCTCCTGGGTTGAACACATCCACAGTCAGTGCCTGATGCGCAGGCTTGGTCATGGCGGGCGGCTCGCTGACTGGGCTGGCAGCGGGTGCGGTGCCAGCCACTAGCATGGCGAAGGCGACGGTCAAGGCTGAGAGGACAAATCGCGGTGTTTGCATCGGAGTTCACTCGGCAAAAGATTGAAAGGAATGGCGCAACGCCCCTGGATTGAAGCGCACTGTCCGCATCAACGTGTAACGAAAATCAGCCCTCAGCTATTAGCGCTTTCTAAATTAAGTAATCATTAACCTGAGAGTAATGATCAGCCCCGGGCATTGATTGATCGGCCTGAACTGCCAGCCTTAAATGACTCCACGAAAGCGCACCCGTGGAGTTGCAGAATGACAACAAGAACCTCCCCCCCACCGCAATGGTCGCGGCGGCGCAGCGAAAAGCAGCGCCGCCTTGAGCAGGTGCGAGACCTAGCCGATGGCGTGGTGTTGCCCAGCGAGCGGATCGTCGAAGCCCTTGAGCGCCTGATCGCCCCTGGTGACCGGGTGGTACTCGAAGGGAATAACCAGAAGCAGGCAGATTTTCTCTCGCGCTCGCTGGCCAAGGCAGACTCCGCTCGCCTGCATGACCTGCACATGATCATGCCCAGTGTCAGCCGTGCCGAGCACCTTGATCTGTTCGAGCGCGGGATCGCCCGCAAGCTCGACTTCTCCTTCGCTGGGCCGCAGAGTCTGCGCATCGGCCAGTTGCTGGAAGACGGCCTGCTCGAAGTCGGCGCCATTCACACCTACATCGAGCTGTACTCGCGCCTGCTGGTCGACCTGATCCCCAACGTTGCCCTGGTTGCCGGCTTCATGGCCGACCGCGAGGGCAATATCTACACCGGCGCCAGCACCGAAGACACTCCGGCGCTGGTCGAGCCTACGGCGTTCAGCGATGGCATCGTCATCGTTCAGGTCAATCACTTGGTTGACGACGTGCGCGACCTGCCGCGGGTGGATATCCCGGCGTCCTGGGTTGACTTCGTGGTGGTCGCGGACAAGCCGTTCTATATCGAACCGCTGTTCACCCGCGACCCACGCCACATCAAGCCGGTGCACGTGCTGATGGCGATGATGGCGATCCGCGGCATCTACGAAAAACACAACGTGCAGTCGCTCAATCATGGCATCGGTTTCAACACCGCGGCCATCGAGCTGATCCTGCCGACCTACGGCGAGTCACTTGGCCTGAAGGGCAAGATCTGCCGCAACTGGACACTGAACCCGCACCCGACATTGATCCCCGCGATCGAAACCGGCTGGGTGCAGAGCGTGCATTGCTTTGGCACTGAATTAGGCATGGAGGACTACATCTCCCAGCGCCCGGACGTGTTCTTCACCGGCCGCGATGGCTCGATGCGCTCCAACCGCATGATGTGCCAGTTGGCCGGGCAGTACGCTGTCGACCTGTTTATCGGCGCCACGCTGCAGGTTGACGGCGACGGTCATTCCTCGACCGTCACCCGTGGCCGCCTGGCCGGCTTTGGCGGCGCGCCGAACATGGGCCACGACCCACGCGGTCGGCGCCATGCAACGCCGGCCTGGCTCGACATGACAACCCCGGTGACTATGCTCGAACGCGGTCGCAAGCTGGTGGTGCAGATGGTCGAGACCTTCCAGGAGGGCGGCAAACCCACCTTCGTCGATACCCTCGATGCGGTCGAGGTAGCCAGGAAGGCCGGTATGCCGCTGGCGCCGGTGATGATTTACGGCGACGACGTGACCCACCTGCTCACCGAAGAAGGCATTGCCTATCTGTACAAGGCGCGCACGCTCGAAGAGCGCCAGGCGATGATCGCGGCGGTTGCCGGCGTGACCAGCATCGGCTTGCGCCACGACCCTAAAGACACCGCACGCATGCGCCGCGAAGGGCTGATCGCCTTGCCCGAAGACCTTGGCATCCATCGCAACCAGGCCTCGCGTGCGTTGCTCGCCGCCAAGAGCATCGCCGAGCTGGTCGACTGGTCCGGCGGCCTGTACAACCCGCCCGCACGCTTCAGGAGCTGGTGATGACTGCATCCATTCAGATCCACGCACCACTGCCGTTGTCGCACCAGTTGGCCGACCTGGCGGTTGAAGCGCTGATCGACGAAGCCGATCTGTCGCCCAAACCGGCCCTGGTCGACCGCCGTGGTAGCGGCGCCCACAGTGATTTGCACCTTGGCCTGATGCACGCTTCGGCGCTGTCGCTGTGGCCATGCTTCAAGGAGATGGCCGAGGCCGCCATGCTCCACGGAGAGGTCGGCCAGCCATTGCGCGAAGCCCTCGGCCGCATTGGCCGGGAAGGCGAGACAGCCATGCGCGTCACTACTGCCGGCATCAATACTCACCGTGGCGCCATCTGGGCACTGGGCTTGCTGGTCGCTGCCCGTGCCCTTGATCCAATCAACAACGATGCCGCATCGATTGCCGCACGGGCAGGGCGCATCGCCCTGATCGACGACCGCTATGCGCCGCGTCAGCACGACAGTCATGGCCTGCAGGTACAGCGCCGCTTCGGCGTGCGTGGTGCCCGCGAAGAAGCGCAGTTGGGCTTCCCGACGGTGCTCGCCCACGGCTTGCCGCAGTTGGCCAAAAGCCGCGCTGCTGGCAGTGGTGAGCAGAATGCGCGGCTGGATGCGCTGCTGGCGATCATGAGTCAGCTACACGACACCTGCGTGCTCTGGCGCGCCGGCCTCGACGGCCTGCGGGCCATGCACCAAGGTGCCCGTGGCGTACTGGATGCTGGCGGCAGCGCAACCCTGGCCGGGCGCCGTGCGCTGCGCCAACTGGATACGCGCCTGCTGGCGCTGAACGCCTCACCGGGCGGCGCCGCTGACCTGCTGGCGGCCTGCCTGCTGCTTGATAACTTCGGGAGCCTTTGAGCATGGAAACCTTGTCTTTCAGATTTCCGGCCGGCGCGCCGGCAACCAACCGAGCCTTGGTCGGCTGTGTCGGCTCAGGCGACCTCGAAGTGCTGCTCGAACCTGGCACCAGCGGTGTACTGAACATCAACGTAGTGACCTCGGTAAACGGCAGTGCGCCGCGCTGGGAGCAGCTTTTTCAGCGCCTGTTCGCCGAGCACAGCCTGCCCGCCATGAACATCGACATCCACGACTTCGGCGCCACGCCTGGCGTAGTACGGCTGAGGCTGGAACAAGGCTTCGAGGAGATCAACCATGACTGACATCGACCGTTTACTGCAGGCCTGCAGCTTTGTTGAACTCAGCGCCCGCGAGCGCGCCCGCGCCTTGCTCGATGCCGGCAGCTTTCGCGAATTGCTTGGGCCGTTTGATCGGATGATGTCGCCGTGGCTACCCCAGCAAGGCATCGTGCCCCAGGCTGACGATGGCGTGATCATCGCCAAGGGCAGCCTCAATGGCCAGCCGTTGCTGGTGGCCGCCATCGAAGGCGTATTCCAGGGCGGCAGCATGGGCGAAGTCGGCGGCGCCAAGATCGCCGGGGCGCTGGAGCTGGCGGTCGAAGACAACCGTAACGGCATACCCACCGCCGCTGTGCTGCTGCTGGAAACCGGTGGCGTGCGCTTGCAGGAAGCCAACCTCGGCCTGGCCGCGATTGCCGAGATCCAGGCCGCGATAGTCGAGCTGCGCCAGTACCAGCCGGTGATCGGCCTGATCGCAGGTTCAGTCGGTTGCTTTGGCGGCATGTCGATTGCCGCTGGGCTATGCAGCCGGTTGATCGTCACCCGCGAAGCACGCCTGGGCCTGAATGGGCCGCAGGTCATCGAGCAGGAAGCCGGCATCGAAGAATACGACTCGCGCGACCGGCCGTTCATCTGGAGCCTGACCGGCGGCGAGCAACGCCACGCCTGCGGCCTGGCCGACGCCTATGTGGCGGATGATCTGGCCCAGGTACGTGAGGCGCTGGTCGCGCAACTCGCTGCAGGCGAACCGGCGTTGCCGCGCAGCCGTCGCTACGCTGACTTCCTCGCGCTGTTGGCCACGCTGGGCACTGACTGTGCGCAAGTCGACGCTGCGCTGACGCGGGCGCTGTATCAAGGAGAACTGCAATGAGCCGTGGTCTTGAGTGGATTCGGGCGCTGGCCCAGGGCAGCGAGCTGCGAGGCTATCCCGCATCGGTAAAAGTCATCGACGGTGAACTGGGCAACCGTCCTGCACGCTTCATCGCGGTTGTGCCCGACGCGCAAAACCCCTTCCCAAGGGCTCGCGATGGCGAGGTCGGCCTGCTCGAAGGCTGGGGCCTGGCCAAGGCTGTCGATGAGGCTATTCAGGCTGACCAGGGCGGCACGCCGCGGGTGTTGGTCGCCGTCGTCGATGTGCCCAGCCAGGCCTACGGCCGCCGAGAAGAGGCGCTGGGGATCCATCAAGCGCTGGCTGGCGCGGTAGATGCCTATGCCCGGGCGCGCCTGGCCGGGCATGCACTGATTGGACTGCTGGTGGGCAAGGCCATGTCCGGGGCGTTTCTCGCCCACGGCTATCAGGCGCAGCGCTTGATCGCGCTGGATGATCAAGGTGTGATGGTGCATGCCATGGGCAAGGCGGCAGCTGCGCGGATTACCTTGCGCAGTGTCGAGGAGCTGGAGGCTCTGGCTGCAAAAGTGCCGCCCATGGCCTACGACATCGCCAGCTATGCCTCGCTCGGCCTGCTCTGGGAGCGGGTCAAGGTGGACGCGGTCGAGCAGCCGACTGCCGCCGATATCGGCAAGGTGCGCGCGGTGCTGGAAAGCGCTGTGGACGACATCGGCAGCAGTACTGATCTGCGCGGGCGACTGGGCGCGCCCAACCGAGCGATGTCTGCCCAGGTTCGGCAACTGCTGCGCGAGCAATGGTGAAAGCATGAACGCACACGACCTGCTGTGGGGCATAGCCCCGGACCATTTGCCTGCAGACGCCCCCGCGTGGGCGCGGCAGATGCTGCTGGCCGGTCAGCCGGTGGTGGTGCGCCGCGCCGTAGCCGGTGCGGGGCGCGTGGCGGTCGGCGTGCGTGGCAGTCAGCGCGGCGAGCGTCTGGCGGCTGAAATGCCCGTCGCCTCGATCAAGCACCGTTGCAGCCCTGAACAGCTGCGTAGCGAGGGCAGGGCAGAGCTGGCTGCGCTGCAGGCACTGCACGCTGTTACGCCATTTATGGACAGCCTAGGCCTGTCGTGGGGGCCGACCGGGGGTGTGGGCTATCAGTTGGCGACGGGGATCGCTGTGCTGCACCACGGCAGCGATCTGGACCTGGTTTTGCGCACGCCCGCAGCCTTGACTCGCGTCGATGCGAAAGCGCTGTATCAGGCGTTGTGCGCTGCACCGTGCCGTATCGACCTGCAGCTGGAAACACCCTTCGGCGCCGTCGCGTTGGCTGAATGGGCCGGTGCTTCAAAGCAGGTGCTGCTCAAAAGCCGCCACGGTGCATGCCTGGTCAGCGACCCTTGGTCAGCATTGGAACTGTCGGCATGAGCAGCTTGTTTGCCTTCCCTGGCCAAGGCGCGCAACGGCCCGGCATGCTCCAGCACCTGCCGGATGCGGCCGTAGTGCGTGCCTGCGTGGAGGAGGCCAGCGACGTGCTGCAGCAGCCGGTATTGCAGCTCGACACGGCGCAGTCGCTGGCGTCTACCCGTGCAGTGCAACTGTGTTTGCTGGTGGCCGGTGTCGCCCATGCGCGCTGGTTGCTGGAGCGCAGCCCGGCGCCGGGCTACGTTGCCGGGCTGTCGATCGGCGCTTACCCAGCGGCAGTCATAGCCGGGGCTTTGACCTTCGCCGATGCCCTGCGGCTAGTGGCGTTGCGCGGTGAACTGATGCAACAGGCTTATCCCGAGGGCTACGGCATGACCGCGATCATCGGGCTTGATCAAGGCACTGTCGAACGACTGCTTCAAGACTCGGCGCAGCCGCTGTACCTGGCCAACATCAATGCCGACAACCAGTTCGTGATCGCCGGCAGCGATACGGCCATGGCCGCGCTTGCCCGCCAGGCCCTGGCGCTGGGTGCCGGCGCGTGCAAGCGGCTGGCGATGAGCGTGCCGTCCCACTGTGCGCTGCTCGATGCGCCTGCCGCCGAACTGGCGGCTGCATTCGCCGAGGTGCCGCTCAAACGCCCGCAACTGGGTTACCTGAGCAGTACCAGCGCTCGCCAACTGCATGACCCAGAAGCCCTGCGCCGCGACCTGGCGCTGAACATGTGCCGCACCGTCGACTGGTACGGCACGCTGTGCAATGCCTACGAGCGCGGTGTACGGCTGCTGATCGAACTGCCCCCCGGCACCGTCCTCAGCGGCCTGGCGCGGCGTGTATTCAACTCCGGTACGGTGATCGCCTGCCAAGGCGCCCGCGCCGACACCCTGGATGCCCTGTTGCGGCGGGAGGTGAACGCCAGCGACTGACTGCCCGCATTTCGAAGAACAACAACAAAACAACTTCGATTCAACGTGAGGAAAACAACAATGATCATTTACGGTGTGGCCTTGCTGGCCATCTGCACGCTTGCCGGTGTCATCCTCGGCGACTTCCTTGGCGTTCTGCTCGGGGTCAAATCCAACGTCGGCGGGGTCGGCATTGCCATGATCCTGCTGATCTTCGCCCGCCTGTACATGCAGCGTAACGGCGGCATGAGCAAAGAGTGCGAGCTGGGCGTGGGCTTCTGGGGCGCGATGTACATCCCCATCGTGGTGGCCATGGCTGCGCAGCAAAACGTCGTCACTGCTTTGCATGGCGGCCCGGTCGCGCTGCTGGCAGCGATCGGCTCGGTCCTGCTGTGTGGCGCCACCATCGCCCTGATCAGTCGCACCCACCGCGGAGAACCGCTGGAAAAGGAGGTCGTTGAAACCTCCAGCGCAGTCGCACCGGTCGGAGGTCGCTGATATGGAAGTCATCCTCAAAGCACTTGAACACAACAGCCTGATCACTGCCTTCGCCGTAGTCGGCGCAGTGATGTGGATCTCGGTAATCCTCTCCAAGCGCCTGACCTTTGGCCGCGTGCACGGCTCGGCGATTGCCATCGTCATCGGCCTGGTGCTGGCCTGGGTTGGCGGCACCCTTACCGGCGGTCAAAAAGGCCTGGCCGACCTGACTCTGTTCTCCGGCATCGGCTTGATGGGCGGCGCCATGCTGCGCGACTTCGCTATCGTCGCCACCGCCTTTGAAGTGCAGGCCACCGAAGCACGTAAGGCCGGCATGATCGGCGCAATCGCACTGCTGTTGGGTACAGTGCTGCCGTTCGTGGTCGGTGCGGCAGTCGCCTGGAGTTTCGGCTACCGCGACGCGGTGAGTATCACCACCATCGGTGCCGGCGCCGTCACCTACATCGTCGGTCCGGTCACCGGTGCCGCGCTGGGCGCCAGTTCCGAAGTGATGGCGCTGTCGATCGCCACCGGCCTGATCAAAGCTATTCTGGTGATGGTCTTCACCCCCGTCTCGGCGCGCTGGCTGGCGCTGGACAACCCACGCTCGGCGATGGTCTTCGGCGGCCTTGCCGGTACCGTCAGCGGCGTTACCGCAGGCCTCGCGGCAACCGACCGCAGGTTGGTGCCATACGGCGCATTGACCGCAACCTTCCATACCGGTCTTGGCTGTTTGATGGGGCCATCGATCCTGTACTTCTGCGTACGCGGCCTGGTCGGCTGATAGTACCTTTGACAAGCGCCCCGGCCCCGAACGCCGGGGCGTTTGCGTTTCAGCCTTCGCGTTGGCGGCTGTACATCCGGCATTCGGCAACCAAGGCGAGCAGGTTCGGGTCGCGCTCGCGAGTCTTCAAGAACACCGCGCCGATATGCTGCTGATGACGGTAACGCGCCTGCAGCGGGATCAGCCGAATCCGGTTCTCGTACACCGCCGAAATCCGCCCCGGCAACAGCGCATAACCCACCCCGGAACTGACCATGCTCAGCAGGGTGAAAATGTCATTCACCTGCATTGCCACATTCGGCTTGAACCCCGCCTGCTCGAATACCCGCTCGCCATCGCGGTGAGTGGCAAAGCCCTGGGTCAGGGTGATGAAGGTCGAATTGGCCAGATCCGCCAGGTCGACCTCCTGCTCCTGAGCAAATGGCGAATCGGTCGGCACCGCCAGGAAGATATCGTCCGAGAACAGCGGTAACTGCTCGCACGCCGCATCGCAGGTGCTCTCATCCAGCGAGACCAGAATCGCGTCCAGCTCGAAGTTTTTCAGGCGGTACATCAAGTCCACGTTCGAGCCCAAGGTCAGGTCGATGTTCAGCTCGCTGCGGCGCAGCTTCAAGCCCATTACCAGCAGCGGCACGGTTTTCACCGTCAGCGAATACAGCGCGCCTAGCTTGAACCGCTCCGACGAAAAGCCCGCCGCCTCGCGTGTGGCGCGGACCATCTCGGTGGTGTCCTGGATCAGCTTGCGGGCCTTCTCTTCAAGCACGTAGGCGCTCTCCAGCGGCGTCAATGTGCGGCCCTCGTGCTTGAACAGCGGGCAGCGCAGGGCGTTTTCCAGGGAATGGATGGCCCGGTGCACGCTGACACTGCTTGTGTCCAGCGCGCTGGCTGCACGGGCCAGGTTACCGCTGTGCATGAAGGCGAGGAATATTTCGAGCTTCTTCAGGGTGAGCTCTTCGTCGATCTGCATGTGGGCCTCGGGAGCGGTGGGGCGGTTTTCAGTTGCTGCTGACGAGCGAGGGGTAGGGCGGGATCAGGATAGGGCGTTGGGGGTTGGGGGGCAATTTGTATTCAGGGTGGGTGAACAGTGGTGGGTTGTGGATGGCCTCGGCAGCTATTGCGGTGTGGTTTTGCGTGCAGAGGCCGTGGGCAATCTACTCTTTGGGGAGTTGTGTGCGGCGACGACAGTATAGGTTTTTCTTCCGCGACGGTTCGCGTGCGGGTGCCTCTTCAAAGGCTTCAGCAGGCGGCGCTGCAGCTTTGACGTTGAACAGGCGGCAGACGATGTACCAACAGATGGCGAGTGACAAGTTGTGGTTCCTAGCCATGACAGCCGCGGCTGAACGGCGCCGCTGACGCGGCGCCGTTCCCCTTCACTCCACCGTCTTAGGCGCAAAGCGCAATATCAAACAAGCAATCACCGCCGACAGTAGCGACCCCAGCAAAATCCCGATCTTGGCTTTATCAATCAGCTCAGCCTGCCCCGGAAACGCCAACTCACCGATAAACAGGCTCATGGTGAAACCAATCCCACAGAGCATGGCCACCCCGTAAATCTGCAACCAGCTAGCCCCCTGCGGCTTCGAAGCCAGGCCAGTCTTGACCGCCAGCAACACCCCGGCAAACACCCCAAGCTGCTTGCCCAGCAACAGCCCAAGGGCAATCGCCAGCGGCAGGGGCGCAAACACGTCGCTCCAGCTCAAGTGGGTAAACGCCACGCCGGCATTGGCAAAGCCGAACGCGGGTACGATCAGGAAACCTACCCACGGCGCAATGGCATGCTCCAGCGTCAGCAGCGGGCTCTTGGCATCGCCGGCGGTGTAGGGGATCAGCAGTGCGCCGACCACGCCAGCGATGGTCGCGTGCACGCCGGACAGCAGGGTGAAGTACCACAGGGCGGCGACGCCGATCATGTATGGCCACAGGCTGACCACGCGCAGGCGGTTCAGGCCCAGCAGCAGGGCGACGATAGCGCCGGCGCCGGCGAGGGCGATGAGGTTGATCGAGGAGGTATAGAACAGCGCGATGATCGCTACTGCGCCCATGTCGTCGATGATCGCCACCGATACCAGCATCACTTTCAGCGACAGCGGTGTGTGCTTGCCGAGCAGCGCCAGGGCGCCGACGGCAAAGGCGATGTCGGTGGCCGCGGGGATTGCCCAGCCACCGGCAAGGCCCGGTTCGACGGCAGACACCTTGAGGTAGATCAGCGCTGGCACTGCCATGCCCATCAGCGCTGGCAGCGCTGGCAGGCGGCGTTGCTCCCAGGTGGCCAGGCGGCCGTCGACCATCTCGCGTTTGATCTCCAGGCCAACCATCAGGAAGAAGATCGCCATCAGGCCGTCGTTGATCCACAGGTGCACGGTCATCGGCCCGAGCTTTTCTGTGAAGGTGGGGCCGAGGGGTAGGTGCAGCAGGTGTTGGTAGGCCGCAGCCCATGGGCTGTTGGCGATGATGATGGCTACTACTGCGGCAAGCATCAGCACCACGCCGCCTGCGGCTTCGCTGGCGAGCAGGCGCTGCAGCAATGGGCGCCGCTGGGCGTTGTTCAGAGAAACGGTCATGCGAGGTCCTCGTTCATGGATTCGCCCTGGATGCTGCAGGCATTGGCCGAACGACGGCCACGGCAAAGCGCTGGCACCGAATGGGCCACTGCAACAATAGGCGAGAAGAAGGGAAGGGGATGCAGCGAGCACGTACCCGGCAAAAAACGCGGGAACGGCATACGCCAAAGAAATAGCAAGGCTGCGTGCAACATGGATGGACTCTCGGAAAACAAATGAATGTTCTCCGTATTCGGGATAGCTCCCGGGCGCACGCAGCACACGCCAGGCGGCGAATTATACAGAGTTGGCAGTCAAGGTGGGCGAGGGGTCTGCATCGAAATGTTGCAATGGGGCGCCGCGCTCGAGCATCAGCCCATTGCGGGCGTCTGCTCGAGCGCGGTCAGGCGTTAGCCGCCGATGGCCGCAGTCGACCCTTGCAGCTGCCAGCGGCTGCGCAGCGACTGCAGTGCATCATCAAGGATCGAGATGCCGCTCTGCTCGCGTGCGATGCGCTCCTGGCGGAAGCTGTCGTCCAGTACCGTCAGCAGGCTCTGGCTGCGGCTGCTCGAGCTTGGCGTGGTCACGTCATCGGTCAGGTCGCCATTCACATAAGTACGCACCCGCTCGCTCTGGCTGGCGGATTGCGAGGCGCTGGCTTCGACCAGGCGGCCTTTGTCGAAGGCCAGGCGCGTGCTGCTGCTGGCCTGGTCGTTGATCTCGTGATAGCGGTAGTTCTGCGATTCGCGGTCCAGCCCTAGCTGCATGTTGGTCAGCGGGTTGAGGCCCAGGTGGTAACCCGCTTTCAGTGCGCTCTGCTGATCCTGCTGCACCGAGCGGGTCAGCTGGCCGCCACCTGTAATGCTGGTCGATTGCGACGCGCGGTAATCGAAGCGGTCGGATTCTTCCAGGCGCATCGGGTTGCTCTGCTGCGAGGTCTGGCTGATCGAGGCATTGAAGTCGGCCAGGCCGCTGAGCAGGGCGCGGTCGCTGGCGCTCTGCAACGAGCCACGCTCGGTCACCGCCTGCTTGCCGTCATCGACGGCGTTGAGCTGGGTGAAGGCGTCCTTGAACAGGTTCATCAGGTTCTCATCGCCTTTACCGCGCTTTTGCGCGGCGTCGAACTGGCTCAGGTAATTGCTGATGGCGGCCTGGCGCTGGCTGCTACTGCCCAGTTTGGCAGCGTCCGGCGTGTCGAGGTTCATCTGTACGCGCCCGGAGGGGCCGTCCAGTGTCAGGTTGCGCGACTGCTCGTTGACGCTGAGGTCAAAGGTCTGTGGTTCGCCGTTGACGTCCAGCTTGGCGTTCAGTTGCAGGCCGCTGAACAGCGTCGTGTCAAACTTGACCAGGTTACCGAGCTGCAAGCGCGGTGGCACCTGGGTCAGGCCGTCGAGCGCCGATTGGAAGTCGTCGGCCATTGCCGCCAGGCCTTGGAGTTCTTCGTCGTTCAGTTCACCGCCAAGCACCTCGGCGCTCACGGCCAGGCCTTGTGCGCTGCTCGCCAGGGAGAGGTTGACGGTCGCTCCGGAGGCCGTGGTCAGGCTGAATGTCACCCCATTGGTGGGGTGCGAGCGCAGGTTGGCCAGCTGCAATTGCAGGGCAGCCTCATTGGGCTGCTCGCCGCTGGCGATGGTCATGATGGACTGCGAAACGGCCTTGCCGCCATTGCCTGCCAATTGCTCCAGCAGCGCGGCGCCGATGTTCTGGAAGCGGCCACCATTGGACGACGACTGGATGCTGTTCATCAGGGCAATGCTGAGCTTGTCCGATCCTTCCCGCTCCCAGACGTGGCGCACCTGCGGGCCAGCCAGAGTACCGTTGGCCAGCGTACCGTTGGCGGTGTAGGTCGGGTCGGGGGTAGCGTCCACCGCCTGGCCGAGGCTGACCGAAGTGCTTGGCGAGGTCAGGGGTTGGCTGGCTTGGGCAACCGCCTGCACTTGAACAGGCGGCGGAGCGTTGTAGATTGGGGTTAGGCGCTGCGCAGCAGTTATCGCATTCATGGTCGGCTTCCGTGCAGATCTAGGGTCTAACCCAAGGTATCGGCACGGTCAGGCAAAACCTTAGCGTTCATGTAGGTATTGGCGGGGCTGCGCCAGCCAGAAACAAATCAGCCCGCCAAAGGGCGGGCTGATTGCTCAAGCACAGACGATCAGCGGCGGCGGAACAGCGGCAGCGGTTCGTCGGTCGCGGCCTGGTAGGTCACCGAAAAATCTTTCAAGCCTTCCAGGGCATCGACGGGGTCTTTGTCAGCGCGAATGGCAAATGCATCGAAGCCGCAGCGCGCCAGGTAGAACAGCTGGTCACGCAGGACATCGCCGATTGCGCGCAGCTCACCCTTGAACTGATAGCGATCACGCAGCAGACGCGCATTGGAGTAGTTGCGCCCGTCGGTGAAGGCCGGGAAGTTCAGGGCGATTACCTGGAAATGCGCAACGTCGTCACCGATTTCTTCAGCTTCTTCGTCGCTGTCCAGCCATACGCCAAGGCCGCCATCGCGGGCCTTGAGCGCATGGGCGTGATCGCGCCAGAGTTGCAGCGGCACGATGTAGTCGTCGCAGTTGGTCAGTTCGTCGAACGAGGCATCCTTGGGCAGCAAGTGCCAGGTTTCGTCGACCAGCTGGTTGTTCTTAATGATTCGCTGCATAGACGCGCTCCTTGAAGGGGTCGATGCCAATACGTTGGTAGGTGTCGATGAAGCGCTCTTCTTCGGTACGTTGTTCAACGTAGACGTCGATCAGCTTCTCGATCACATCGGCCATCTGGTCCTGAGCGAACGATGGGCCGAGGATCTTGCCCAGGCTCGCGTCACGGGCGGCGTTGCCACCCAGCGAGACCTGGTAGAACTCCTCGCCCTTCTTGTCGACACCAAGGATGCCGATGTGGCCGACGTGGTGGTGACCGCAGGCGTTCATGCAACCAGAGATGTTCAGGTCCAGCTCACCGATGTCGAACAGGTAGTCGAGGTCGTCGAAGCGACGCTGGATCGACTCGGCAATCGGGATCGACTTGGCGTTCGCCAGCGAGCAGTAGTCACCACCCGGGCAGCAGATGATGTCGGTCAGCAGGCCGATGTTCGGCGTGGCGAAGCCGCTTTCGCGCAGCTCTTGCCAGAGCGTGTGCAGCTGACGCTGCTCGACATCGGCAAGGATGATGTTCTGCTCGTGCGAGGTCCGCAGGAAACCGAAGCTGTAGCGCTCGGCCAGATCGGCAACGGCGTCCAGCTGCTTGTCGGTGAGGTCGCCCGGGGCAACCCCGGTCGGCTTCAGCGACAGGGTCACGGCCACATAGCCTGGGCGCTTGTGCGCACGGGTGTTGCGCGAACGCCAGCGGGCGAAGCCTGGGAACTCCTGGTCGAGCTCGGCGTAGTCGACGTTGTCCAGCGCCTGGTAGGCCGGGTCGACGAAGTGGCGCGAAACGCGCTCGATCTCGGCTTCGGTCAGGGTCGTGTTGCCACCGCGCAGGTGGGCCATTTCGGCTTCGACCTTTTCCGCGAACACTTGCGGGGTCAGGGCCTTGACCAGGATCTTGATCCGCGCCTTGTACTTGTTGTCACGACGACCGTAACGGTTGTACACGCGCAGGATCGCGTCGAGGTAGCTGATCAGGTCCTGCCACGGCAGGAACTCGTTGATGAACGAGCCGACCACCGGGGTACGCCCCAGGCCGCCGCCGACCAACACGCGGAAGCCCAGTTCGCCGGCTTCGTTGTGCACCGGCTCAAGGCCGATATCGTGCACTTCGATGGCCGCGCGGTCGTCCTTCGAGCCGTTCACGGCAATCTTGAACTTGCGCGGCAGGTAGGCGAATTCGGGGTGGAAGGTGGTCCACTGACGGATGATCTCGCACCATGGGCGCGGATCGATCAGCTCGTCGGCGGCGACGCCGGCAAACTGGTCGGTGGTGGTGTTGCGCAGGCAGTTGCCGCTGGTCTGGATCGCGTGCATCTGCACGGTGGCCAGCTCGGCAAGGATGTCCGGGATGTCTTCCAGCGCCGGCCAGTTGTACTGGACGTTCTGCCGGGTACTGATGTGCGCATAGCCCTTGTCGTAGTCGCGGGCGATCTTCGCCAGCACACGCACTTGCGTCGAGTTGAGTTGGCCGTAAGGCACGGCCACCCGCAACATCGGGGCGAAACGTTGGACATACAGGCCGTTCTGCAGGCGCAGAGGGCGGAATTCTTCTTCGCTCAGTTCACCGGCCAGATAGCGGCGGGTCTGATCACGGAACTGCTTGACGCGGTCCTCGATGATCCGCTGATCGTACTCGTCGTATACGTACATAAAAGTCCTGTCTCAGGCTGCATGCAGCTAATCGCGCGCACGGCCGCGCACTCCGGTTCGGAGCCGGGGAACGATATCAGGTTGCATTTATGCGCTAAAGTGATGTTTTTGCATATGAAAAGAACTAAACGGACTAAGTGAGACTGACTGGCATTTATTCCAGGCGTCTGCGCTGGGTATAATCCGCGCTTTGCTCCACAGAGATGCACCCATGTTCAAAGCGCTGTGCCAGAGTCTGTGCCTGTTTCTGCCGTTATCGGCCGGTGCGCAGGCGGCGTCCGTGGTGTTTCTCAACCCGGGTCATGCCAACGAGAACTTCTGGGTGGGATACACGCGCTTCATGCAGGCCGCCGCTGACGATCTCGGCATGCAGCTGCGGGTGGAATACAGCGAGCGCCGCGCCGATCTGGTGTTGAGCCAGGCGCGGGCTATCTTGAGCGGGCCGCAGCGCCCCGACTATCTGGTGCTGGTCAACGAGCTGTATGTCGCTCCGGAGATCATTCGCCTGTCCCGCGACAGCGGCGTGCAGCTGTTTCTGGTCAACAACGGCCTGACCGATAACCAGCTCGAGAGCGTCCGGGCACAACCGGACAAATACCCGCCAGTGCTGGGCACGCTGACCAGTAACGATGAGCAGGCCGGTTACCAGATGCTGCGCGAGATGGTCGCGAAGTTGCCGCCATCGGACGAGCCGATCGACCTGCTGGCATTTGCCGGCGTCAAGACCACCCCGGCCTCGCAACTCCGCGAGCATGGCATGCGCCGGGCCTTGGCCGATCACCCGCAGGTGCGCTTGCGCCAGGTGGTATACGGCGGCTGGAACCGCGAGCGCGCGTTCGAGCAAGCGCAGCTGCTGCTCGAGCGCTATCCACAAGCGCAGTTGGTGTGGTCGGCCAATGACGAAATGGCTTTTGGAGCGATGCAGGCGTTCGAGGCAGCGGGGCGCAAACCTGGCGTGGATGTGCTGTTCGGTGCGGTCAACAGCTCGCCTGAAGCGCTGCGCGCGCGTATCGACGGGCGCCTCAGCGTATTGATGGGCGGCCATTTCACTGTCGGCGGCTGGGCCATGGTCATGCTGCATGACCACGCCCAGGGCATCGCCATCAATCCCGACGGTGGCGGCGAATACAGCTTGCCGGTGCTGCAGTCAATCGATCAGGCCAAGGCGCGGCGCTGGCTGGCCCTGCAGGAGGGCGACGATTATGGTCTGGACTTCCACCGTTTCAGCGCCGAAGGGCGACCAGCCGATTATCGTTACCCGTTTCTGACGTCACCGGTCGACTATTGAAAGACCCTGCTTGAATCAAGGGCATTGCTCGACTTAACTGCTGGTGGTGTATGTGCATTCCCATAACCACTACAAGAGGCAATGCAATGGGTAACTCCACCAAGCTGCGCAAAAGCGACAGCAGTGTCGATGCCTGGGCGATCCTGTGTCTGATCGTGCTGGTCGTCGTCACTGCGGTGTACTGGGTCAGCCATCAGTAGCGCATCACCGCTGTCGACCGTGATTGCAACCTGAACCGCCCGTGGCAGGCACCGCCACGGGCGGCTTGCCTTTCAACGGGCGGTCAGGTGCATGGCCAGTTGCACCAGGCCAATCAGCACCAGTACGAATACCAGCGTGAACAGCACGCCCAGGGCGATGAAATGGCTGGCCTTGCCATGAGTGAAGTCGCGAGCGCGGTTCTTGCCGCTCTGCACGCCCAGGGCAGCGGCAAGCACGCTGTGCAGCATCTGCCAGAAGGTCGGCGGTTTGCCTTGGCTGGGGTCGTCCATGCTGGCCTCCTGTAGGTAGCGCAGGCGATCAGTGCACAGTGTAGACCTTCAGCAGGCAGGGGCCGCGCAGCAGCCCCTGGCAGGCCCTAGCCCCTGGCACGCTTTAGTTGTCGTAACCCAGATTAGGTGCCAACCAGCGCTCGGTGACATTCAGCGCCTGGCCTTTGCGCTCGCTGTAGCGCTCGACCTGGTCCTTGTCGATCTTGCCCACGGCAAAGTACTGCGCCTTGGGGTGGGCAAAGTACCAACCGCTGACCGCTGCCGCCGGGAACATCGCGAAGTGCTCGGTAAGGAACACACCACTCTGGCCGGTCTCGCCAATGGCCGTGCCGTCGAGCAGGCGGAACAGGGTTTCCTTCTCGGTGTGGTCTGGGCACGCTGGGTAGCCCGGGGCAGGGCGGATACCGCTGTACTGCTCCTTGATCAGCGCATCGTTGTCCAAGTGCTCATCACGGGCATAACCCCAATAGTCCTTGCGCACCTGCTCGTGCAGCCACTCGGCGCAGGCCTCGGCGAGACGGTCGGCGAGCGCCTTGACCATGATCGAGCTGTAGTCGTCGCCCTTGTCCTGATAAGCCTTGGCCACTTCCTCGGCGCCGATGCCGGCGGTAGTGATGAAGCCGCCGATATAGTCGCTGACGCCGCTGTCCTTCGGTGCGACAAAGTCGGCCAGCGACAGGTTGGGCTTGCCGTCGGGCTTGATCGTCTGCTGGCGCAGGTGGTGCAGTTTGGCCAGCGGTTGGCCATCGGCGCCGTACACTTCGATGTCGTCGTCGGCGACCTGGTTGGCCGGCCAGAAGCCGAACACCGCACGCGCGCTGATCAGCTTCTCGTCGATCAGTTTGTCGAGCATCTCGCGGGCATCCTGATACAGCGCGGTAGCCGCTTCGCCGACCACTTCGTCGGTGAGGATGCGCGGGAACTTGCCGGCCAGGTCCCAGGAGATGAAGAACGGGGTCCAGTCGATGTACTCGGCCAGGGTCCGCAGGTCGATGTCTTCCAGCACCTTGACGCCGGTGAAGGAGGGCACTGCCGGGGTGTACTCGGCCCAGTCGTATTTGGGCTTGGCAGCAATCGCCTGGGCGTAGCTGAGGCGTTCGGTGCGGGCACTGCGGTTGGCGGTGCGTTCACGGACTTCGATGTAGTCCAGGCGAGTGCGCTCGACGAACTCCGGCTTGAGCTCCTTGGACAGCAACTGGGTGGCCACGCCGACCGCACGCGAGGCGTCGGTCACGTAGATCACCGCGTCGTTGGAGTACTTGGGCTCGATCTTCACTGCGGTGTGCGCCTTGGAGGTGGTCGCGCCACCGATCATCAGCGGCAGGTGGAAGTCCTGGCGCTGCATTTCGCGGGCGACGTGGACCATTTCGTCCAGCGACGGCGTGATCAGCCCGGACAGGCCAATGATGTCGCACTTCTGCTCGCGGGCGGTCTGCAGGATTTTCTCGGCCGGGACCATCACGCCCATGTCGACGATGTCATAGCCGTTGCAACCGAGCACCACGCCAACGATGTTCTTGCCGATGTCGTGCACGTCGCCCTTGACCGTGGCCATGAGGATCTTGCCCTTGGCTTCGGGCTTGTCGCCTTTTTCCGCTTCGATGAACGGGATCAGGTGGGCCACCGCCTGCTTCATGACGCGGGCCGACTTGACCACCTGTGGCAGGAACATCTTGCCCGCGCCGAACAGGTCGCCGACCACGTTCATGCCGCTCATCAGCGGCCCTTCGATAACCTCGATCGGGCGTGTCGCCAGCTGCCGGCATTCTTCGGTGTCTTCGACGATGAACGCAGTGATGCCTTTGACCAGTGCGTGTTCGAGGCGCTTGCCGACCGGCAGCGAGCGCCACTCTTCGTTCTCGACCTCTTTGGTGGCGCCGCCGCCCTTGTAGTCGTCGGCAATCGCCAGCAACGCGTCGGTGCCTTCGGGGGTGCGGTTGAGCACCACGTCCTCGACCTTCTCACGCAGCGCAGGCGGGATCTCGTCGTAGATCTCCAGCTGGCCGGCGTTGACGATACCCATGGTCAGGCCATTCTGGATCGCGTGGTAGAGGAACACCGAGTGAATCGCCTCACGCACCGGGTTGTTGCCACGGAACGAGAACGATACGTTGGAGACGCCGCCACTGGTCAGTGCGTGGGGCAGATGATCGCGAATGAAGGCACAGGCCTCGATGAAGTCGACGGCATAGTTGTTGTGCTCTTCGATGCCGGTGGCAACGGCGAAGATGTTCGGGTCGAAGATGATGTCTTCAGCTGGGAAGCCCACTTCGTTGACCAGAATGTCGTAGCTGCGCTGGCAGATTTCGCGCTTGCGCGCCGCTGTGTCGGCCTGGCCCAGTTCGTCGAAGGCCATTACCACTACCGCTGCGCCATAGCGCTTGCAGAGGCGGGCGTGATGTTTGAAGGCATCTACACCTTCTTTCATCGAGATCGAGTTGACGATGCCCTTGCCCTGGATGCACTTGAGGCCGGCTTCGATCACTTCCCACTTGGACGAGTCGATCATGATCGGCACGCGCGAGATGTCCGGTTCACCGGCAATCAGGTTAAGGAAGCGGACCATGGCAGCCTGGGAGTCGAGCATCCCTTCGTCCATGTTGATGTCGATCACCTGCGCGCCGGCTTCAACCTGCTGCAGGGCGACTTCCAGCGCCTCGGTGTAGTTCTCTTCGCGGATCAGCCGGGCGAACTTGGCCGAACCGGTAATGTTGGTGCGCTCGCCGACGTTGACGAACAACGACTGGCGGTCGATGGTGAATGGTTCCAGGCCCGACAGGCGGCAGGCCTTGGCGATCTCCGGGATGACCCGCGGCGGGTACTTGGCCACGGCCTCGGCAATCGCCTGAATGTGCCCTGGGGTGGTGCCGCAGCAACCGCCGATGATATTGAGAAAGCCGCTGGCGGCAAATTCTTCGACCACTTCGGCCATTTCTGCCGGGGTTTCGTCGTATTCGCCAAAGGCATTCGGCAAGCCGGCGTTGGGGTGCGCAGAAACGTAGGTGTCGGCTTTGGTCGACAGCTCTTCCAGGTACGGGCGCAGGTCTTTGGCGCCGAGGGCGCAGTTGAGGCCGACCGAAATGGGCTTGGCGTGACGCACCGAGTTCCAGAAGGCTTCGGTGGTCTGCCCGGACAAGGTCCGCCCGGAGGCGTCGGTGATGGTCCCGGAGATCATGATCGGCAGCTCGATGCCGTCGTCTTCGAACACCTGCTGCACGGCGAAGATGGCCGCCTTGGCGTTGAGGGTGTCGAAAATGGTTTCGATCAGGATCAGGTCGGCGCCCCCGGCAATCAGCCCGCGGGTCGACTCGATGTAGTTTTCTACCAGCTCGTCGAAGGTGACGTTGCGATAGCCCGGGTCGTTGACGTCGGGCGAAATCGAGCAGGTGCGGCTGGTCGGGCCGAGCACGCCGGCGACGAAGCGCGGCTTGTCTGGCGTCTCCAGGGTTTTTGCGTCGGCCACCTGGCGGGCAATACGCGCGCCTTCCAGGTTCATCTCATAGGCCAGTGCTTCCATGCCGTAGTCGGCCTGGGAAATCTGCGTGGCGTTGAACGTGTTGGTTTCGAGGATATCGGCGCCAGCGTCGAGGTAGGCTTTCTCGATCGCGGCAATGATATCGGGCTGGGTCAGCAGCAAAAGATCGTTATTGCCCTTGATGTCACTTGGCCAATCGGCAAAGCGCGTGCCACGATAGTCGTGTTCCTCGAGACGATAGCTTTGGATCATAGTGCCCATGCCTCCGTCGAGGATCAGTATGCGCTCCTTGAGTGCGTGCTGGAGTGCTTGGAGACGAGCGCTACGGTCGGACATAGGACTACCTGGTCGGGCGAAAAACAGAAGGTGCGGAATGATAGCAAAGCTGCGCGGTTTTTAGGTGCGTAGAGCTTTTGCATGAATTTCTCTCATGTTTACGCATCCCGCCGGCCCGTTAGATACACCGTGATGGCTTTATTCGAAACCAGGACATTCGGCACATGATTCACCGCTGTTTACTTGCCCTAGCTGGCACGCTGGCCCTGTCGGTCAGCAGCATGGCGCTGGGGCAGGCCCCGCAATCGAGCCCGGCAATCTCCTACACCCGGGACATTCAGCCGATCTTTACCAACAAGTGTGTGGCCTGCCACGCCTGCAACGACGCTGCCTGCCAGCTCAACCTGGGCAGTGCCGACGGCGCCCAGCGCGGCGCCTCCAAGGTGCCGGTGTATCAAGGCGACCGCAGCCAGGCGGTGCCGACCACGCGTTTGTTCTATGACGCCCATAGCGAGCAGGCCTGGCGCAAGCAGGGCTTCTATTCGGTGCTCGACGGCCAGGGCAGTCAGGCGGCGCTGATGGCGCGCATGCTCGAGTTGGGCCACAAGACGCCGCTGACGCCCAACGCCAAACTGCCCGAGAGCATTGTGCTGGGCCTCAATCGCAACAATATGTGCCCGTTGCCCCATGAATTCGATGCCTATGCCGGTGTTCATCCTGGCGAAGGTATGCCCCTGGCCGTCACCGGCCTGACCGATCAGGAATACCAGACCCTGCAGCGCTGGCTGGCAGCCGGTGCGCCGGTCGATGCCCAGGCGCTACAGCCGAGCGCTGAGGAAGCCAGCCAGATCGCCGAGTGGGAAGCGTTGCTAAACCGCCCAGGCTCATCCGAGGCGTTGATCGGTCGCTGGCTGTACGAACATCTGTTTCTTGCCCATATCGACTTCGTCGGTGGCCAGCCTGGGCACTTCTTCCAGTGGGTGCGTTCGCGCACGCCCAGCGGTCAGCCGGCCGACATCATCGCCACTCGCCGACCCAACGACCCGCCCGGTACTGACTTCTATTACCGGTTGGTCCCGGTGCAAGGCGTGATCGTTCACAAAACGCACATCAGCTACCCGCTCGGGCCGCAGAAGCTCAAACGGGTCAAGCAGCTGTTCTATAGTGGCGACTGGCATGCCACCTCATTGCCAGGCTATGGCCCAAGGCACCGGGCCAACCCGTTCGAGACCTTCGAAGCGATCCCGGCGGTGGCGCGCTACCAGTTCATGCTGGATAACGCCGAGTACTTCGTGCGCACGTTCATCCGCGGGCCGGTCTGCCGTGGGCAGATTGCCACCGATGTGATTCGCGACAACTTCTGGGCATTGTTCCAGGAGCCTGCACATGACCTGTACATCACCGACGCACGTTATCGCGGTGAGGCGACGCCGCTGTTGGCCATGCCCGGCCAGATCGACGACGTTGGCAGCGTGATCAGCCTCTGGCATTCCTACCGCGACAAGCGTAACGAATACGAAAAGCTGCGCCGCGAAGCCTATGCTGAAGCCCCCGCGCCGAGCTGGTCGACCTTGTGGGCCGGTAATGACAACGCGCTGCTGAGCATCTTCCGCCACTTCGACAGCGCCTCGGTGAGCAAAGGCTTGATTGGCGACGTGCCACTGACTAGCTGGCTGTTCGACTACCCGCTGCTTGAGCGCACCTATTACCAACTGGCGGTCAACTTCGATGTGTTCGGCAACGTCTCGCACCAGTTGCAGACCCGGCTCTACTTCGACCTGATCCGTAACGGCGCCGAGGTCAATTTCCTGCGGTTGATGCCCGCTGACCAGCGCGGCGCGATCCTCAGCGATTGGTACCAGACCACCGGCAAGGTCAAGATGTGGCTGGATTACGAAGACATCGACACCGATACGGCAAGCGCTTTCAAGCTCGACGAACGTGACCCCAAGCGCGACTTCGGTCTGCAATTGCTGCAGCGCACCAAGAGCCTCAATGTCACGCCCGACCCGATCAACCGCTGCCAGGGCGCGTACTGCTCGCGGCCGCAGATGAGCGCCGAGTTTCGCGATGTCGAGCAGAGCCTCAGCCGCTTGGTATCACGTCCTGCCGCAGGCCTGAAGGTAATCAATCAGCTGCCCGAAGCGAGCATGCTGCGTATCGAAGGGCAGGGTGGGCAACGCCAGGTCTACAGCCTGCTGCGCAACCGTGCGCACAGCAACGTGGCGTTCCTGCTGGGTGAGGAATCGCGCTATCAGCCGGGTCTGGACACCCTGACCCTGGTGCCGGGCGTGCTCAGCAGCTACCCCAATTTCATCTTCAACATCCCGGCCAGCGATGTCCCGGAGTGGGTCGAAGACATGGAAGCTGCGCGCGATGATCCGGCCAAGTTCGAGCGCATCGTCATGCGTTGGGGCGTGCGCCGCAGTCACCCGCAGTTCTGGCAGTACTTCCATGATCTGAATACCTTTATCCAGGAGACCGATCCGCTTGAAGCGGGGGTGCTGGACATGAACCGCTATGAAAACCTGTGAGTTGACCGCCCGGCAGGAGGGCTGATCTTTTCATCGATGTCGTGGTCCCAATAGCAAGTGGTCTGTGGTTCGGCTCGCCGCTCTCGGTGGCGCGTCTGCGCCGAACCCCAGGCTTGAATGCACCAGGACCACAGGGCATTGCATGTTGTACTCGCTTCAGGCACTTCGGGCGTTCGCCGCCTGGGTGGTGGTTTGCCACCATTTCATGCAGATATTCTTCGACTTCCACGCCAGCGGCCCCGTTGGCGCCCTGCTCGCCGAGCGCGGCGCAGTTGGGGTGGACATCTTTTTTGTGATCAGCGGGTTGGTGATCTACCTGTCGACACGTGACAAGGACATCGTCCCCAGTCAGTTTCTGCTCAACCGCGCGTTGCGCATCATACCCGCCTACTGGTTTTACACCGCTCTGATGGCCCTGCTGCTGTTCGGCGCCAGCCGCTGGATGCCGCATCAGGTGTTCGACTGGCAGCATTTGCTGCTGTCGTTGCTGTTCATCCCGGCAGAAAACCCCGGCGGCTACGGCATGTATCCAACGCTCAATGTGGGCTGGACACTGAATTTCGAGATGTTCTTCTATCTGCTGTTCGGCCTCGCCTTCATGGTACGTCGGCGTCTGCACCTGCTGCTGGTCACGGCCGCGCTGTTGCTGGTCAGCGAAGTTCTGGGGCGGCTGGGGGTGGTCAGCCACTTCTACAACAACGGCATCATCTACGAATTTCTGTTAGGGATCGGCCTGGGCGTGCTCTACCGCCGAGGTCTGATCCGCGAGGGCTTTTGGCTGCCGTTGGCATTGCTGGCGCTGGCCGGGTTTGCTCTATACCGGCTGGATGCGTCGCTGCGCCTGCTGCACTGGGGCCTGCCGAGCGCGCTGGTGGTGCTGGCGTTCATCTCGCTTGAGCCGTATTTCCGTGGCAACCAGCTGCTCAAGATGCTCGGTGACTGCTCCTACTCGGTATATCTGATCCATGTGCTGGTGCTGCATGCTGGCTGGTTCGTCAGCGAGCGTTTTGCACTCAACCCTTATCTGGTCTTCGCCTTCTGCGTGCCGTCCATTGGACTAATGTCGTGGCTGAGCTACCAATGGCTGGAACGCGGCCTGTATCAACGGATGAAGGCCTGGATCGACGCACGTTCGGCGCAGCAGCCAGCCTGGGAGCTATCCCGAGTCAAATGCTAGGACTTTGTTCGGGGCCTGGGTTGGCGTACACTTGCCAGCAAGTCTGTGAGGAACTTCCATGAGCGCTATAACCATTACCGACGCCGCCCATGATTACCTGGCCGATCTGCTCTCCAAGCAGAACACCCCGGGTATCGGCATCCGCGTATTCATTACCCAGCCAGGCACCCAGTACGCAGAGACGTGCATTGCCTACTGCAAGCCGGGCGAAGAGAAGCCAGAGGACACTGCCCTTGGCTTGAAAAGCTTCACGGCCTACATCGACGCCGTCAGCGAACCGTTTCTGGATGACGCGCTGGTCGACTACGCCACCGACCGTATGGGCGGCCAGCTGACCATCAAGGCGCCAAACGCCAAAGTGCCGATGGTCAACGAAGACAGCCCGATCAACGAGCGCATCAACTACTACCTGCAAACCGAGATCAATCCAGGGCTGGCCAGCCACGGTGGCGCAGTGAGCCTGATCGACGTAGTTGACGACGGCATTGCCGTCCTGCAGTTCGGTGGTGGTTGCCAAGGCTGCGGCCAGGCCGACGTGACCCTCAAGGACGGCATTGAGCGCACCTTGCTTGAACGCATTCCTGAGCTCAAGGGCGTGCGCGATGTGACCGACCATACCCAGAAAGAAAACGCCTACTACTGATAGCGGTAGTGGTGCGCAAGCAGACCTGGGCAGCAACGCCCGGGTCGCGCTTCTAGCAACAATCTGTTACTGATTCAACCCCCGCGACAACAGGTCGCAGCCGCGTATTACAAGGGCTGCAGGCCGATCACCGGCTTTGTTGGGTAGATAGCCAACAGAGGTCATGCCAGAATGCCGCGGCTTTTTGACCGGCCCTGCCCAGGGGCTGGCACCTTCCCTGTAAAGGATGGTTCCATGACTGATCTGTTGAGCCGGCGTGCCGTTGTCGCCGGCATGGGCGTACTCGGGCTTGGCCTGTTGGCCGGTTGCAACCCGGCGCGCGGCCTTGATTTCAAGTACGGCAAGAACATGAGCAACGAAATCCTCGGCCGTTCGTTCCGCCTGACCGATAGCCAGGGCAACGTGCGGACCTTGTCGAGCTTCTACGGCACCATGCCGATGATCTTCTTCGGCTTCACCCAGTGCCCGGCCGTGTGCCCGACTGCGCTGGCGCGTGCCGCCCAGATCAAGAAGCTGATGGGCCGCGATGCTGGCTTCTTGCAGGTGGTATTCATCACCCTCGACCCCGAACGTGATACGCCCGAAGTGCTTGACGCCTATGTCAAGGCATTCGACCCATCGTTCACGGCCCTGACCGGTACGCCGGAAGAGATCGCCGCGGTTGCGCGGGAGTTCAAGGTGTTCTACGAAAAGGTCCCCACCGGCGACACGTACACCATCTCCCACTCGTCCACCAGCTACGTCTACGATTCGCGCAGCACACTGCGCCTGAGCCTGGGGCATTCCCTGAATGCCAAGGAATGCACAGAAGACCTGCTTACCCTAATGGAGATCTGCTAAATGGCAATTTCGCTGCAACCGATCAAGCGCGGCCTGGCCGCTCTGGCACTGATGGGCATGGCGCTGCCGGCCCTGGCCGAGACCAGCGTCAGCGATGCCTGGGTGCGAGCAACCGTGCCGCAGCAGCATGCTACCGGCGCCTTCATGGTGCTGACTGCCACCACCGACAGCAAATTGGTCGGGGTCGCTTCGCCAGTAGCCAAGGACGTGCAAGTGCATGAGATGACCATGAACGGTGACGTCATGGGCATGCGCCAGGTCAAGTCGATCGAGCTGCCTGCCGGCAAAGCCGTGAGCCTGGATCCGAACGGCTACCATGTGATGCTGATGGGCTTGCATGAGCAGGTCAAGGAAGGCACCCAAGTGCCGCTGACGCTGACCATCGAAGACGCCAAGGGCGCCAAGCAGACCTTGCAGGTCCAGGCGCCCGTGCGTGGCCTGACAGCCGATGGCAACACTGGTGGCCACGAGCACGCGCATCAGCACTGACAGCTGCCGGAGCTATTCGCTCAGTAAAGAAAGCCGCTCCCTGGAGAGCGGCTTTTTTTTGCCGAGAATCAACCGCGGAAACGTGGCAGCGGGCGGTCGGTCTTCAGCGAGGTCAGCGTTTTGCGCACCTGTGCTTCTTCAGCCTCCAGTGCCCGCAAGCTGTCGCGGATCTTGCCGGCTGCGGGCACATCACCCTGCCGGTCGATCCAAGCGGCAATTTCCTTGCACGCGCTGGTCAAGTGGGTTTGGCGCTGATTCATCAACGTCAGCAGGGTGTTGAGCTCTTTTGCAGACATGGCAGGTTCCTCCGTTCAGCGCTTGAAGTGTAGCAGCGCTGGCAGAATTTGCCGGGCGCCTCAGCGGCTCAGGCAGGCGCTGCGGTAGGCGCCAGGGGTGACGCCGTAGGCCTGCTTGAACTGGCGGTTGAGATGGCTTTGATCGGCAAAGCCCAGGGCGAACGCGGCATCGGCAGCAGCCATGCCACCCTTGAGCAGCTCCCGCGCGCGGGCCAGGCGCCGTTGCTTCAGCCAGCTGTGCGGGGGCAGGCCGGTGGCTCGGCAGAATACCCGGGCAAAGTGAAAGGCAGACAAGTTAACCGCCGCCGCCAACGCTTCCAACGAAGGCGGGTTGGCGAGCTGGCTTTCCAGCAGCTCACGAGCGCGGGCGACAGCCAGCGGCTCACGGCCTGGATCGCGTGGCGCGCTGCACTGGCCGTGCCGCTGGGCCAGGGCCAGCACCGCTTGGCGCCAGGCAGTCTGCTGTTGCAAGGCGCTAGCCCCGGCTTCCGAGAGCTGGTGCAACTGACTGAACGCCGCCGCCAGGGCGGGATCATTGATCACGCTCTGCTGAAAGTAAGGCATGCCCTGGCCGCTCAGTTCCAGCTCGTCGAGCACGCCCGTAACCCGTGCCTGCTCGGGATAAAAGCCCCGATAACGCCAGCCGGTCTCGTGCGCAGTAGCGCCGGTGTGCAGTTCGTCGGGGTTGATCAGGACCATGCTGCCCACCGGCGCCAGGTGCTCGCTGCCACGGTGCCAGAAGCGCTGCGCGCCCGATTCGATCACGGTGAACACATAGCCTTCATGCACATGCGGGGCAAACCGTTGCTGTACATAACGCGCGTGCAGCATCTCGACGTCGCCAAGTGCCGGCGCCTGCCAGAGGTGGGTTTGTTCACGCAGGGGTGTGCTCATGCCAGCCAGCTGCGCAGCAGGAAGAAGATCAACATGCTTACCAGCATGCTCAGCAGCACACTGCGGGTCAACAGCACCAGCGCCACAGCCACCACCGAACCGAGCAGGTACGGATTGGTCAGGCTCAGGTCAAGCTGGTGCTCAGGCAGAAAGATGATTGGCCCGCAGATGGCTGTGAGCATGCCGGGTACGGCAAAACCGAGAAACTGCCGTGCGTTGGAGCTCAGGCGCAGCGGTAAACGCGGTTCGAGAAACGCGTAGCGGTTGAGAAATACCAGCAGGCCCATGCCCAAGATCAACAACCAGATCATGCCCGTGCTCCAGCCAGTTTTTGACAGACAAAGCCTGCACCCATGCCCAGCAACCCTGCTGCAATCAATGCGGTCTCCCAGTGCCAGTAGGTGAACAGCACCGAGCTGAACAGCGATACCAGCACGCACACCAATGCCGGCACGTTGCGCACGGTGGGCGCTATCAGGGCAACGAAGGTGGCGACGATGGAGAAATCCAGGCCCAGTTGGTCCAGGTGCGGGATGTTCTGGCCGAGCACAATGCCGGCCAAGGTAAACAGGTTCCACGCCACGTAGAAGGTCAGGCCAACGCCCAAGGCATACCAGCGGTTGAACTGCTGTTGGTCGTAGTGGCTGGTCAGCGCAAAAAATTCATCGGTGAGCAGGAAACCCAGGCCCAGCCGCCAGCGCAATGGCTGGCCCGACAGCAGCGGGCGCATCGACAGCCCGTAGAGCAAATGCTGGGAGGTCAGCAGCAAGGTCGTGAGCAGGATCGACAGCAGGCTGGCGCCACCCTTGAGCATCCCGATCGCCACCAACTGCGCTGCACCGGCAAACACGATCGCCGACAGGCCTTGGCCTTGCCATGGGCTGAGGTTCGCCTCGATGGCCATCGAGCCTGCCAGCAGGCCCCAGGGAGCAACCGCCAGCGACAGCGGCAGGCTGGCAATGGCACCGTGGAGAAAGGCGTGGCGAGTGATTGGCTGACTGCTGGGCATGATGACGGCTGCAAACAACAAGGCAGCGCAGCATGGCAGAACAGCTCAAGGCTGGCTTGAACGATCTTGCTCGTCTAAGGCCAGCCTGTGCTTCAGCGATTGCTGGTCAGGCGTTGCTGCGCAGCGGCGCAGCCGTTGATCTCTACTGCCTTCTGCAACAGTGTCTGCCGATGCTGCGGGTCCAGATCACCCAGCAACCGATAGACCTCGGCCTGATAATCGCGCTGCCGCCCCCATTGCATCTGCAACCCTTGTGGCTGGCTGCGGTTACAGGCCAGGCGCACAGCGGGTTGCGGGTAGTACTGCGCGTACAACGTGGCCATGTTGGGGATGGCTTCCATCGCGTCGCGATACGCCGGGCTGGCGTTGTACGGTGGGCACCAGGTCGAAATGGCCGGCGCGGGCGGGGCAAAGCCCTGCTGCAGGCTGGCCTCGAGCAAGGGGCAGGCGGCGTCGGGAATCTGCGCGGCAGGCAGGTAGGTCATGTAATACAGCGCCAGCCGGTATTGCGCCACCGGATGCCCCAGCGCCACCGACTTTTTCAGCAACGCCACCGCGGTCGGCAGGGTCTGCGCCAGTGCCTGGCCTTGGCGGCTCAGCTCGGGGTCGCTGTCGGCAACCGAGCGCAGCGGCGAGGGACTGTCGCTCACGCTGTCGGCTTGCTCGAGCAGCGGCAAGGCCTGCCGGTAGAGCAGATCAGCGTGCGGGTCGATCTGGCTCTCAAGCGCGTCTGCCATGGGCGCAGCCAGGGCGATGAGCAGAGGCGAGAACAGGACAGCACGCGTGACGATTGAACGTGGCGTGCCGCTGTTGGCAGCGTTGGAGCTTCGATGTTCTTTGCAGATGCGCATATGCCTCGGTAAATCACAGCGATGACCGGCTATTCTAGCCATCCCGAGGCCCATGCCGATAGACCATGGCCGCGTTTATCAGACGAGCTTGATCGGCGTCACCTTGCGCAGGCGTTGTTTATCCTGCGCCAGGCCCAGCTTGGCAGTGATCACCTTGGCCAAGGTATTGTTCCCCAAGTCATTGAAATGCAAGCGATCTACGAACAGTGACTGGGCGAATACCGGTGAGCTGTCGAGCATGCAATTCATGTCATAACAGGCGACAGAATCGGCTTGGTTCTTGATCCGGCGAAAGAATGCCGAGTGCCGTTCGGCATCGAAAACGCCCGCCAGCAACTGATCGAACGGTACCGGCTGCTGCTGCAAAGCATCAAGCCTGGCCTGCTCAGCTGCGGGCACCGTATCGCGGCACCAGGGCAGCAGCGGCTGCAAGATGAAGGTGAGGGTGGCATGGCTGTCGGCCAGCAAGCGGTCCCACTGGCGCAAGGTGCGTCCAATACAGTCGGCAGCGCGCATCAGGCGCTTGTCCGCAGGCGGCAGCGACCAGCTCAAGGCAGGCTGCTCGCGGCGTGGCACCAACGCCTGGCGCAAGCGTTGCCAGAGCGAATCGACGCCTTTGCAGGGCGGTGCCTGCAAGGTCTCATTGAAGCTGTTCAGGTATGCCTGACGCGGGTCGGAACCCGTGGCCAGTAACTCGCTGAGGGCCTCCTGGGCCAACGTGTTGAGCCCGCTGAGGATCACCACATGGCCGATCTTGCCCAGCCGATGCTGGTGTGTAAGGAACAGCAGCAGCTCTTGCGTAGCACTCAGCCCGCAGCCAGCCAGGCTCAGCCAGACCTCACCGGTGAGCGCCGACAGGTGCGAGGCAACCGTAGCGTCATCGCCGCTCGCGCCTATGCCAAAAGCGGTCGAGCCGCCCACCAGCAGGTTGACTCGCGCCGTACTGCCACGTTCGGCGGGTGAGTAGCGCTTGCCCGCCCAGTGGCTATAGCGCAAGCCCAATGAATCGGTATTGATGGTGTCCGAGCGATAACCCCGTTCGTGCATGTACAGGGTTTGCGGCAAACGCCGGCTGCCCAGCTGCATAAAGCGCTGGTAGTCCAGTTGCAAAGGAAGCAGTTGGCCGTCCGTGGCGCTATCGATCAGGCTCATCAAACCTCCTCACTCGGTCAGCAGGCGTGTGCGGCTCAGGCCGTCAGTTCCTTCAGGTTGTAAAGCAGGCCGACCGCTGCAATCAGCAGCAGCGCTACGCCGGAGGCAAGGCTGATCATGCGGCTGCTGCGCTGCGAAGCGATCCTGCCGATGGCGAAGATATACAGACTGAGTACGGCGAAATCGATGGCGATCCACAGCAGCGACAGCACCACCATGCTCTTGCCGAACGACTCGGTGATCTGGATGAACTGCGGGAAGAACGAGATGAAGAAGATGATGTCCTTGGGGTTGGAAATGCCCACCATGAACCCCTGCAGCAAGCCGCCGCGGGCCGGTTGCGGCGTTTCTGCCACGGCTGGCGCTGTAGCCGTAGGCGGTTGCAGTGCCTCGCGCAGAGTCGCCACGGCGATGTAGCCGATGAATAGGCAACCGAGCAGGCTCATGCCGTTGAGCCAGGCCTTGTCGATGGCGGCGCTGGTCATGATGATCCAGGCCGCAGCGCCGATCAGGACCAGTGATGCCCAGTTGGTACCGATGGCCGTGAACAGCGCCTTGCGTGAGCCGGACGCTGCAGCAGTGTTGACGATCAGGGCGACGACTGGGCCGGGGGTGGCGATCAGCAGCAGCACGGTCAGGGCATAGGTGGCAGTCAGGGCGGTATTCACGATTCAGTTCTCGATCAGTGTGTCGGGTGCCTTGTGGGCATGGAAAGGGCAGCGCGACGGGTTCAGCGACCCCTGCTCCTGCAACTGGTACTGCTTCCATTCAAAATTGTCGTCTTGGCCGAAGTACCCCAGCGAGTCAGGCACGACACCGTCGTTGTAGTGGCTGACCCGTTCACGAATCCGCGCGCGAATGCGCTGACCGCTCTCGGTCTGGGCACTCGCGACTTCTTCGAAGCTCTCGCGGGGGTTGATCACGAAGACCATGCTGTCGCCCAGGTTGCGGCTCTTCATCAGCCGGTGCGCCGGGAAGTTCATGTTGATGAACAGCGGCATGCCGGCGAAGCAGAACGACCATTGATTATCGTGCGGGTCGCCCGGCACGTCCTGAGGCCAGGGCTGCGGGTCGCGGGCATGCACGCCTTGCAGCACTTTCCAGGCCAGCGCCTGCTGCTCGTCGAGGCTGCCGCCAGGGGCGGTTTCGATGAATACCAGCAGCGGGGTGCCGATGCGTTGCTTGCGAGGTATCGGTTCGATGGTGCGCACGTAGTCGGTCAAGCCCTTGGCCATGTCATCAGCCATGTGCTCAGCACGGGCGAAGACAATGTGACACGTCTTGGCACCGACCGCCTTGCGGCCAAACAAACAAGGAAATTCAGGATTGGCGAGAATTGCGCGAAAGTGTTCTATGGTTTTGAAGGTCCAGTGACTCGTATTCTGGACATGTTCGGCGGCCAGCTCTAGCGCATCCAGGCGATAGCAGTTTCCATATCCCGTAAACATGGTTTCCCCAGACGTTCTAATGATCATTTCTGCCTAGCTAAGGCTGATTAGCTCTATGTATTTATGGTTTACAGGCATTTTCTGAGATGCGCCCAGCGTTGTAAAACGCCTGGATTTATGACCTACTATTAGTCTCACTCATGCTGCGGACGGCCATAGATGTCAGAACGGATTCAAGCACTGCATGCCCTGCGCGCTTTTGAAGTGGCTTCGCGCTACGGCTCATTCACTCGTGCAGCCGAAGAGCTGGCCCTGACCCAGGGCGCCGTCAGTCATCACATCAAGACCCTTGAGTCGATGTTTGGCTGCAGCCTGTTCGAACGACGCGGGCCCAAGCTGCGCCTGACCGAACATGGCCGCTTGCTGGCGCAGGAGCTCAAGGTCGGCTTCAAGATCATCGAAAACGCCTGCGCCTTGCTGCGTCAGGATCGCTATGGCTTGCGCCTGAAAGCACCGTCGACGCTCACCGTACGTTGGCTATTGCGCGCGCTGGATGGCTTCAAGAAGGTGGAAAACAGCTGCAGCGTGCAGCTGTCGAGCGTGTGGATGGACATCGATAGCGTCGATTTTTATTCAGAACCGTACGACTGCGCGATTCTTCTGGCCAACGGTCGTTTCCCTGCCGACGTCGAGGGCTTCAAGCTGTTCGACGAGTGGCTGATTCCGGTCTGCCACCCCGATTACCTGCAAGACCCCAACCCGGATCTGGCCATACTCAGTCAGTGCGACTTCCTGCACCCCTCGACCGACCGGCGTGACTGGCGGCGCTGGCTGGCGCGGATGGACGCATTGCACATCAGCATCGACCAGGGGCAGGTGTTCGACACCCTTGATCAAGGTATTTCCGCCGCCCAGCAAGGCCTGGGCATCTCGGTAGTGGACCTGGTGCTGGCCAGCGCCGACGTCGCTGCCGGGCGCCTGGTGATGCCGTTCAAGCACGCCGTGGCAACCGGCGACGGCTATTACATGACCTGGCTCAAGGCCAGCCCCAAGGCTCGGCAGATGCTGCGGCTGCGCGATTTTCTGCTGGCCCAGGTGCCGCCGCTGGTGTCCAAGGAGATCAACTACCTCTACGGCTGACGCAACAAGGTAGAATCCCTGCTCAGCACGCCGTATCACAGAGGTCATCGCAGTGGAGTTGCAGCAGGGCTTTGTCCTCACCCGACATTGGCACGATACGCCCGAAGGCACCTGCGTGGAGTTCTGGCTGGCGACCGATCAGGGCCCGCGCCAGCTGCGTCTGGCGCCGCAGGAATCGGTGGCGTTCATCCCTGAGCGGTTCGCCGCCCACGCCCGCGCAGTGCTCAAGGGCGAGCAGGGTGCTGAGCTCAAACCACTGCGCTTGCGCGACTTCGAGCAACGCCCGGTGCTGGGCCTGTACTGCCGCCAACATCGCCAGCTGATCCAGCTTGAGCACCGTCTGCGCAGCGCTGGTATCGATGTATACGAAGCGGATATCCGTCCACCGGAACGCTACCTGATGGAGCGCTTCATTACCGCGCCGGTGCTCTTCAGCGGCCAGCCGGATGCCCACGGCGTGCTCTGCAACGGTCAGCTCAAGCCGCACCCCGATTACCGCCCGCCGTTGCGCCTGGCCTCGCTGGACATCGAAACCACCGAGCGTGGGGAGTTGTACAGCATTGCCATCGAGGGCTGCGGCCAGCGTCAGGTGTACATGCTCGGGCCGGCCAATGGCGACTACAGCATCGTCGACTTCGATCTGCACTACTGCGCCGACCGCGCGCAACTGCTGCACTGCCTCAATCAATGGATGGCCAGCCACGACCCAGATGCGATCATCGGCTGGAACGTGCTGCAGTTCGATCTGCGCTTGCTGCACGAGCACGCCGCGCGCTTGCAGGTGCCGCTGCTGCTTGGCCGTAACGGCGCACCACTGACCCTGCGCGCACACCCCGAGCGCAACCATGTGTTCGTCGAGGCGCCGGGCCGCTTGTTGATCGACGGCATCGAGGCGCTGCGTTCGGCGACCTGGAGCTTCCCTTCATTCAGCCTGGAGAACGTCGCCCAGACCCTGCTCGGCGAAGGCAAGGCGATCGATACGCCGTACCAGCGCATGGACGAAATCAACCGCATGTTCGCCGAGGACAAGCCGGCCCTGGCCCGGTACAACCTCAAGGACTGCGAGCTGGTCACGCGGATTTTCGCCCATACCCGCCTGCTCGAATTCCTCCTGGAACGCGCCAGCGTCACCGGTCTGCCGGTGGACCGCAGCGGTGGCTCGGTCGCGGCGTTCTGCCATTTGTACATTCCGCACATGCACCGGATGGGGTTTGTCGCGCCAAACATGGGCAGCCAGCCGGACACTGCCAGCCCTGGGGGCTTTGTCATGGACTCGCGCCCCGGCCTGTATGACTCGGTGCTGGTGCTCGACTACAAGAGCCTGTACCCGTCGATTATCCGCACCTTTCTGATCGACCCGGTCGGGTTGGTCGAAGGGCTCAGCCAGCCCGATGACGAGCACTCGGTCGAGGGTTTTCGCGGCGCACGTTTTTCCCGCACCCGGCATTGCCTGCCAGCCATCGTCGAGCGCGTCTGGCAAGGCCGGGAAGCGGCCAAGCGCGACGGTAACGCGGCACTCTCGCAAGCCTTGAAGATCATCATGAACGCCTTTTACGGCGTGCTCGGCTCCAACGGTTGCCGCTTCTTCGACACGCGCCTGGCCTCGTCGATCACCCTGCGTGGCCACGAAATCATGCGCCAGACCCGCGCCCTGATCGAGGCCGAGGGTTACGACGTTATTTATGGTGACACCGACTCGACCTTCGTCTGGCTCAAGCACGCCCACGACGAGCAGGCGGCGGCGAGCATCGGCAAGGCGCTGGTGGCCAAGGTCAACCAGTGGTGGCGCGAGCACCTGCGTCAGAGCCTGAACCTCGACTGTGCACTCGAGCTGCAATACGAAACCCATTACCAGCGTTTTCTGATGCCGACCATCCGCGGCGCCGAGGAGGGCAGCAAGAAGCGCTACGCAGGCCTGGTGCAGGGCGCCGATGGCGAGCTGCAGATGATCTACAAGGGCCTGGAGTCGGTGCGCACCGACTGGTCGCCACTGGCCCGGCAGTTTCAGCAAGGGCTGTATGAGCGGATCTTTCGCAACCAACCTTATCGTGACTATCTACGCGATTACGTACAGCGCACCCTCGCTGGCGCGCAGGACGAGCTGCTGATCTACCGCAAGCGTCTGCGCCGGCCGCTGGCCGATTACCAGCGCAACGTGCCGCCGCACGTGCGTGCGGCGCGTCTGGCCGATGACTTCAATGCGCGGCTGGGCCGTCCCAAGCAGTACCAGCGCGGCGGCTGGATCAGCTATGTGATCACTACAGCAGGCCCCGAACCGCTGGAAAACCTGCAGTCGCCGATCGACTACGAGCACTACCTGAGCCGCCAACTGCAACCGGTGGCGGACGCGATCCTGCCGTTTGTCGGTGACGATTTCAACGCCCTGACTGGTCGCCAGCTGATGCTGTTCTGAGCCCGCACGGGCGCTAATTTTTCCTCGTTGCATTCGTTCTATAGGGATGGTTCGCCACCGCCCCACGCCTATAGATTCGGATGCCCACACAATGAATGCTGAAGACGCCCTGAAACTCGCTCGTCGCTTTATTGGCCTGCCGGTGGAGAAACGTCAGCTGTTTCTCGCTGCATTGGCCCGCGAAGGGGTGGATTTTGCCCAGTTTCCGATCCCGGCCGACGTGCCCGCCGAGGATCGCCAGGCGTTGTCCTATGCCCAGCGGCGCATGTGGGTGTTGTGGCAACTGGACCCGCACAGCGGCGCCTATAACCTGCCCGGTGCAGTGCGGCTCAAAGGGGCGCTGGACATCAACGCGCTGGAGCGCGCCTTCGCCAGCCTGATCGAGCGGCATCAGACCCTGCGCACTGTATTCCGGCGCCGTGATGACGACAGCGTGCAGCAGGTGCCCGCCGAGCAGCCGCTGCACATCGTTCATCAGGACTTTTCGGCGCTGGCCATTGATGCGCGCGAGCAGGCGGTACGAGAGGCAGCCGAAGCCCAGGCGGTGCAGCCCTTCGACCTTGAGCAAGGCCCACTGCTGCGGGTCAGCCTGCTGCGTCTGGCCAGCGACGAGCACGTGTTGCTGCTGACCCTGCACCACATCGTCTCCGATGGCTGGTCGATGAACGTGTTGATCGAAGAATTCACTCGTTGCTACGACGCTTTCGCGCTGGGCAAGAATCCTGCGCTGGCGCCGTTGCCGGTACAGTACGCCGACTATGCCCTGTGGCAACGACGCTGGCTCGAGGCGGGTGAGCAGGCGCGTCAGCTAAGCTATTGGCAGGAAGCGCTCGGCAACGAGCACGATCCGCTTGAACTGCCCACCGATCATCCACGCCCGGCGCTGCCAAGCCAGCGCGGCCGGCGCCTGGAATTCGCCATCGACACAGCGTTGGCCGACGGCCTGCGCGAACTGGCCCGCCAGCACAACGTGACCTTGTTCATGCTGCTGCTCGGCGCCTTCAACGTGCTACTGCTGCGCTACACCGGGCAAACCGACCTGCGTGTCGGCGTACCGATCGCCAACCGCAACCGCAGCGAGATCGAAGGCCTGATCGGCTTCTTCGTCAATACCCTGGTGCTGCGCACTCAAGTCGACGCCCTGCAGCCATTCGCCAGCTTGCTGCAAGCGGTCAAGGAGCGCGTGCTCGGGGCCCAGGCGCATCAGGATCTGCCTTTCGAACAGTTGGTCGAAGCGCTGCAGCTGGAGCGCAGCCTGAGCCACACGCCGCTGTTTCAGGTGATGTACAACCACCAGCCGCACGTAGCCGACATGGCCAGCCTGCAAACGGCCTCGGGCGTGAGCCTGAGTGCGGTGCAGTGGCAGAGCCGCACCACTCAGTTCGACCTGACTCTGGATACCTATGAGCAGGGCGGGCAACTGCGCGGCGCCCTTACGTATGCGGATGAACTGTTCGACGCCGCCACTATTGCGCGCATGGCCAAACACTTCACCGGCCTGCTGGCAGCGCTCGTGGCCGACCCAAATCAGCGCGTTGGCGAGCTGGCGCTGCTGGCGGATGAAGAACACGACACCCTGATCAGCGGCTGGAACCAGACCGCCCAGGCCTATCCGCTGGATCAGTGCCTGCACAGCCTGATCGGCGAGCAGGTGCAGCGCACGCCAGATGCGCCGGCCGTGCGTTTCGCCGAACAGACCCTGAGCTACGTGGCCCTCGAACGCCGCGCCAACCAGCTGGCCAACCTGCTGCGTGAGCGCGGAGTTGGCCCGGATGTGCTGGTCGGGGTATGCCTGGAGCGCTCGCTGGAGATGGTCGTGGCCCTGCTGGCCATCCACAAGGCCGGCGGTGCCTACGTGCCGCTTGACCCGGAATACCCGCAGGAACGCCTGCACTACATGATCGACGACAGTGCCGTGCGCCTGTTGCTGACTCAGCGTGCGTTGCGGCCTTTGCTTGAAGGGCAGGCCGGCCTGCAGACGATCGATCTGGATCAGCCGCAAGGCTGGCTCGATGGCTACTCCGAGCAAGCACCGCTGTCGCAGACCTTGCCCCAGCACCTGGCCTACGTGATCTACACCTCAGGCTCCACCGGCAAACCCAAAGGCGCGGGCAACAGCCATGCGGCGCTGGTCAACCGGCTGTGCTGGATGCAGCAGGCCTATGCACTGACCAGCAGCGATGTGGTCCTGCAGAAAACCCCGTTCAGTTTCGACGTGTCGGTGTGGGAGTTCTTCTGGCCGCTGCTGACCGGCGCCTGCCTGGTGGTCGCTGCACCCGGTGCGCATCGCGACCCCGAGCGGCTGATCGAAACCATCGTCGACAACGGCGTGACCACCCTGCATTTCGTGCCTTCGATGCTGCAGGCATTTATCCATGAATACGGCGTCGAGGCCTGCCAGAGCCTGCAGCGCATTGTCTGCAGCGGCGAGGCACTGCCGCTGGAAGCGCAGCAGCAGGTTTTTGCCCGCTTGCCGCAGGCTGCGCTGTACAACCTCTACGGGCCGACCGAAGCAGCCATCGATGTCACGCACTGGACCTGCATCGACGAAGGCGCGCTGGCCGTGCCGATTGGTCAGCCGATTGCCAACCTGCGCACCCTGGTGCTGGATGCCCAACTGCAACCGGTGCCGGCAGGTGTTGCCGGCGAGCTGTACCTGGGCGGGATCGGCCTGGCGCGCAGCTATCATCGCCGCCCCGGGCTGACCGCCGAGCGCTTCGTCGCCTGTCCGTTCGTTGCCGGTGAGCGGCTGTATCGCACCGGTGACCGGGTCCGCCAGCGCCGCGACGGGGTGATCGAATATCTGGGCCGCTTCGACCATCAGGTCAAACTGCGTGGCCTGCGCATCGAGCTGGGCGAGATCGAGACGCGCCTGATGCAGCAGCCGCAGGTCGATGAGGCGGTCGTGCTGGTGCAGGAAGGCAAACACCTGGTGGCGTATCTGGTACTTGCTCAGGAGCCACAGGAGGGCTGGCAGGCCCAGCTCAAGAATGCGCTGCTCGAATGCCTGCCCGAGTACATGGTGCCGACCTACTGGCTGGCATTGGACCAGCTGCCCGTGACTGCCAACGGCAAGCTCGACCGCAAAGCCTTGCCACTGCCGGAGGCGGCGGCGCAGCAAACCTACGTGGCCCCGCAGGACGAACTGCAACGGTTGCTGGCCGGGATCTGGCAGGACGTGCTCGGCCTGGCCCAGGTGGGCCTGGAAGACAATTTCTTCGAGCTTGGCGGCGACTCCATCGTCTCCATTCAGGTGGTCAGTCGCGCGCGTCAGGCCGGCGTGCGGCTCAAGCCGCGTGACCTGTTCCAGCATCAGACGGTGCGTAGCCTGGCCCAGGTCGCGGTGCGCGACAGCCAAGGCCAGCAAGAGCAGGGGCCAGCAACCGGCGACGTACAGCTGACGCCGATCCAGCACGCGTTTTTCGCGCTGGACATGCCGCAGCGCAGTCACTGGAACCAGTCGCTGCTGTTGAGCCCGCGTGAACCGGTGCAAGCCGAAGTGCTCGCGCAAGCCTTGCAGCTGCTGCTGGCCCAGCACGATGCGCTGCGCCTGCGTTACACCGCGCAGACGCAAGGCTGGCAGCAGGCGTATGCGCCGGTCAGCAGCGCTCGAGTCCTGGAATCCGCGCAGGTAACCGACACCGCCCAACTGGCAGCACTCTGCGATGGGGTGCAGTGCAGCCTCGATCTGCAGGCAGGGCCACTGCTGCGTGCGCTGTTGGTAGAGCTGCCTGATGGCGAGCAACGCTTGCTGCTGGTCATTCACCACCTGGTGGTCGATGGAGTGTCCTGGCGGGTGCTCCTCGAAGACCTGCAACTGGCTTATCAGCAATTGGCCGCCGGCCAACCAGCCAGGCTGCCGGCCAAGACCAGCAGCTATCAAGCCTGGGCCGCGCGCCTGCAGCAGCACGTACCGGCTGTGCTCGATCAGCTGCCGTACTGGCTTGCCCAGCATCAAGACATCGCCGAACTACCGTGCGACCGCCCCCACGGCGCCCTGACCAATCAACTGCAGCGCAAGGTCGAAGCGCGCCTGTCGCGGGAGGCCACCCGGCAACTCTTGCAAGTCGCCCCGGCGGCTTACCGCACCCAGGTCAACGACCTGCTGCTGACCGCTCTGGCGCGCCTGCTGCAACGCTGGACGGCGCAATCAGGCTGCCTGATCCAGCTCGAAGGCCATGGCCGCGAAGACCTTGGCGATGACCTCGACCTGACCCGCAGCGTCGGCTGGTTCACCAGCCTGTTCCCGGTGCGCCTGCAAGTCCCGGCCGACTGGCCGGGTTCGATCAAGGCGGTCAAGGAGCAGTTGCGCCGGGTGCCCGGCAAGGGTCTCGGGTATGGCCTGCTGCGTTACCTCGCCGAGCCTGCCGTCGGCGCCCAACTGGCCGCGCTACCAGCGCCGCGGGTGACCTTCAACTACCTGGGCCAATTCGATGGCCAATTCGACCAGGCGGCGCTGTTCGCCCCGGCCAGCGAACGCAGCGGCCAGGCGCAGGACCCTCAAGCGCCGCTGGCCAACTGGCTGACCGTTGAAGGCCAGGTGTATGCCGGGGAGCTGGCCTTGCAGTGGGGCTACAGCAGCGCCATGTATGACGATGCCAGCATCCAGCAACTGGCTGACGGTTATCTGCAGGAGCTGCACGCGCTGATTGCCCACTGCCTGCAAGTACCGGCCGGGCAGGTGACGCCCTCGGACTTCCCGCTCGCCAGCATCAGCCAGGCGCAGCTCGATCAGTTGCCGGCCAGCGCCGATCAGGTCGAAGACCTGTACCCGCTGGCGCCGATGCAGCAAGGCATGCTCTTTCACAGCCTGTACCAGCCGGCAGACGGCGCTTACGTCAACCAGATGCGCCTGGACATCGCCGGCCTCGACGTCGAGCGCTTCCGTCAGGCCTGGCAAGCTGCGCTGGATCATCACCCGATCCTGCGCAGCAGCATCCATTGGCAGGGCCTTGAGCACGCGCATCAGTTGGTCCATCGCCAGCTGCAACTGCCGCTGACGTTGCTCGAAGCGGGTGAACATGACCTTGACCAGTTGGCCGCCGCCGAGCGCGCGCTGGGCTTCGATCTGGCTCGCGCGCCATTGCTGCGCCTGAGCCTGGTGCCGACCGGTAGCGGCGACTGGCACCTGATCTACACCAGCCACCACATTCTGCTCGACGGCTGGAGCAACGCCAGCCTGCTGGCTGAGGTGCTCGGCCGTTATGCAGGCATACAGCCGAGCGCTGCACCAGGGCGTTACCGCGACTATCTGGCCTGGCTGCAGGGGCGCTCTGCTGAAGCTGCCAAGGCCTACTGGCAAGTCAACCTGGCAGCGCTGGAGCAGCCGATCCTGCTCGCCGAAAGCCTGCGCCGACCGGCGCACGGCAGCGGCTACGGGCAGCTGCTGACCGAGCTCGAGCCCGTGCAGACCGAGGCGCTGAAGGCGTTCGCCCGCGCCCATAAAGTCACCCTCAACACCTTGCTGCAAGGCGCCTGGGCGGTGTTGTTGCAGCGTTACAGTGGGCAAGCGTGCGTAGCCTTCGGCGCCACCGTGGCTGGACGCCCGGCCGAGTTGCCGGGCATCGACGCGCAGCTAGGGCTGTTCATCAATACCTTGCCGATCGTCTGCCAGCCGCACCCGCAGCACAGTGTGGCGCAGTGGCTGCAGGCCTTGCAGTCGCACAACCTGGCGCTGCGCGAGTTTGAGCATGTGCCGCTGTACGAGATCCAGGCCTGGGCTGGACAGCAGGGCAACGCGCTGTTCGACAGCCTGCTGGTATTCGAAAACTTCCCGGTGGCCGAGGCCTTGAGCCAGGCTGACAGCAGCGGGTTGCGCATGCGCAACCTGAGCAACCACGAGCAGACCAGCTATCCGCTGACCCTCGGCATCGAACTGGGGGCGACCCTGCGCCTGGACTTCAGCTACGATCTGGCGCGGTTCAGCAGCGAGCAAGTAGCCGGGTTGTGCAGCCAATTGCGCCACCTGCTTGAGCAGTTTGTGGCCGCTCCGCAAGGCGTGCTCGGCAACCTGACCCTGCTTGATCACACCGGCCAGCACAACCTGCTGCAACGCCAGGGCGGCAGCTGCATGGCGCTGCGTGATCAAGCGCTGGTGCATCAGCGTATCGCTGCTCAGGCCGCCAGCACGCCTGGAGCATTGGCGGTGTGGACCTCGGCAGCAAGCCTTGACTATGCCAGCCTCAACCAACAGGCCAACCGCCTTGCCCATTGCCTGATCGAATCCGGCGTCGGCCCCGGCCAACGCGTCGGCTTGGCACTGCGGCGTACCCCGCAGTTGATCGTCAGCCTGCTGGCAGTGCTCAAAAGTGGTGCCGCCTATGTGCCGCTCGACCCCAGCTACCCGGACGAGCGCTTGCTGTTCATGGTCGAGGACAGCCGTCTCGACCTGTTGCTCAGTGAGGGTGGGCTGCTTGCTAATCTGGCACTGCCGGCTGGCTTGACGCGGCTGCAACTCGACGCGCTGGGCGATCAGCTGGCCAACGCATCAACGCTGGACCCGGCGAACCGCGCTTGTCCTGAGGACCTCGCTTACGTCATCTACACCTCAGGCTCCACCGGCAAACCCAAGGGCGTGGCGATTGCCCATGCGGCCCTGCGCGAGTTCTGCGAAAGCGCCGCTGACTATTCCCGACTTGCCGCCAGCGACCGCGTCCTGCAGTTCGCCACGTTCAGCTTCGACGGCTTTGTCGAGCAGTGCTACCCACCCTTGAGCGTCGGCGCGGCGCTGATCATGCGCGATGACCAGCCGTGGTCGGTCGAGCAGTTGGCCGAGGTGTTGGTCGAGCAGGGCGTGACCCTGGCCGACTTGCCCGCTGCCTACTGGCATCTGTTGGCCAAGCTGTGTGCCAGCGAAGGCCGCAGCCTGGGGCGGTTGCGCCAGGTGCACGTCGGCGGCGAGGCGATGTCGGTCGAGGGCTTGCGCCTGTGGCATGCGGCCGGGCTGGGCGCGGTGCGCCTGGTCAATACCTACGGCCCGACCGAGGCGACGGTGGTGTCCAGCGTGCATGACTGCCAGTTGGCCGACGCCAGTGCCGTATATGGCGTGCCCATTGGCCAGGCGATTGCCGGGCGCAGTTTGCGCATTCTTGATGCTGGCGCCGAGCTGCTGCCGGCCGGCGCAACCGGAGAGCTGTGGATTGGCGCTGCGGCGAGCCTGGCACAGTGTTATTTCGACCGCCCGGCGCTCACCGCCGAGCGCTTCTTGCCCGACCCGTTTGCCAGCGAGCCCGGCGCGCGGCTGTACCGCAGCGGCGACCTAGTGCGCTACAACCCGTCAGGTGCTATCGAATACGTCGGCCGCATCGACCACCAGGTGAAGATCCGTGGTTTTCGCATCGAGCTTGGCGAAATCGAAGCGCACCTCGCGGCTCAGCCCGCCGTGCGCGAGGCAGTGGTCGTAGCGCTGCCAGCCCGCCATGGCCTGCAACTGGTGGCCTATGTGGTGCCAGTCGATGACCTGGAGGCGCTGGCCGTGCCAGCGCAGGATGACCTGCGCGGCGTTATTCAAGCCGCGTTGAAAGCCGATTTGCCGGACTACATGCAGCCCAACCAGCTGATCCTGCTGGCGCGCCTGCCGCTCAACCCCAACGGCAAGCTCGACCGCAAGGCGCTGCCCGCGCCGCAGGCCGTCAGCCACAGCCAGGCGCTGCCGCAGACCGATCTACAGCGCCGTGTTGCCGCCATCTGGCAGTCGGTGCTGGACGTGGCGCAGGTCGGCCTCGGCGATAACTTCTTTGCCCTCGGCGGCCACTCGCTGCTGGCCACGCAGGTGATCAGCCGGGTGCGTCAGGAGCTGGGCGTACAGCTGGCCCTGCGCAGCCTGTTCGAGGCGGCTACCCTGCAAGACTTTGTCGCCAGCATCGAACACAGCGAGCGCGCCGCGAGCATGCCGGTGCTGCGCCGGGTCGATGAGCGCCAGCCGCAGCTGCAGTCGTTTGCCCAGCAGCGGCTGTGGTTCCTCTGGCAACTCGAGCCGCACAGCTCGATGTACAACATTGCCCGCGCGCTCGAGCTGACCGGCACGCTGGACCCGCGCGCGGTGCGCCAAGCCTTTGACATGCTCGTACAGCGCCATGCAGTGCTGCGCACCACCTATTTCGAAGCCGATGGCGAGCATTGGCAGCAAGTGCATCAGCAGCTGGCGCCGGAATTTGCCTTCACTGATCTGCGTGGCTCAGCCGAAGGGCAGGCTGCGCTCGAGCAGCACCTGCAGAGCGAAGCCCGCCAGCCGTTCGACCTGGTCGACGGCTCGCCGATGCGCGTGCGCCTGCTGCGTCTGAGCGAGCAGCGCCATGTGCTGCTGATCACCCTGCACCATATCGTCGCCGATCATTGGTCGTTTGGTCTGCTGCCGGCGGAGTTCGTCAGCCTGTACCAAGCGGCCCGCAGCGGCAGCCCATCGGCGTTGCCGGAACCACGCCTGCAATACGTCGACTTCGCCGTCTGGCAGCGCGAGTGGCTGGCGGCCGGTGAACTCGAGCGGCAGCTGGCCTACTGGCGCGCCCAGTTGGGCGATGACCACCGCTTGACCAGCCTGCCGGCATCGCCTGCACGCCAGGCAGCCTCGGCCAATGCCGCCTATTGCGAGGTGCACGAGTTCCACTTCAGCCCGGCCCTGAGCGAGGCCCTGCGCGAATTCGCCACGGCGCGGGGGGTGACCTTGTACATGCTCCTGCTGGCCGGCTTCAGCGTGGTAGTGGCCCAGCGCAGCGCCAGCAGACGGGTGCGCCTGGGTACCGATGTGGCCAACCGCAACCACGCCGGGGTTGAAGATCTGGTGGGGTTCTTCGTTAACCAGTTGGTACTGCAATTGACGGTCGAGCCACAGGCCAGCGTCAGCCAGTTGCTGGAGGCGGCGCGCAGCACCGTGATTGGCGCTGCCGACCACCAGGACCTGCCGTTCGAGCGCTTGGTGGAAGCCCTGCGAGTTCCGCGCAGGGCAGGGCGTTCACCGCTGTTTGCGATCAAGTTCATCTATCAGGACAGCAGCGATGTGCCGCTGTCGATCGACGGCCTCGGGATCCAGCCATTGCCGGCCGGTAAAGCCGCCGCCGAGCTGGACCTGATCGCCGAGTTCGTCAACGCGCCCGCCGGCATATACCTGGGGCTCAAGTGCGATGCCGGGCTCTACGCCAGTGCCGACATGGCCTGCCTGTTTGGCCAGTTGCAAGGGGTGTTCGAGCACATGCTTGGCGACCCGCAGGCGGCCTTGGCGCAGTTGCTTGAAGGTGCAGCGCAGGTGCAACAGGCGGCCGAGCAACAGGCCCTGGCCGAGCGCCAGGCGCAATTGCAGCAACAGCCGATCCAGCGTCGTCGCCCAGGCCGGGTGGCGGTCGAGTAACGGCGGCAAGGACAGTCAGGCAGGTGCGCGCCAGGGGGCGCCACCTGATACACGAATGGGAGAGGTGCAATGTCGAATTTCGAGTCGCAAGTGATACCGGCGCTGGGCAAGGGGCGGCGCAAGAGCCTCAGCCTGGACCAGTCCAGCCTGGTCACCTTCAGCCCGATGTTCGCCGACCGCCCGCTGCCGCTGGTGTGCACGCCAAGCATGCCCGGGGTCAACCTGATCGAGTGGGCCGGGCAGAACCGCGCCCTGATCGAAAGCAAGCTCGACCAGCATGCGACCTTGCTGTTTCGTGGCTTCAACGTGCCGGATATCCACGCCTTCAACCAGTGCGTCGATGCGATTTCCGGCGGCGCGCTGGAGTACCTGTTCCGCGCCTCGCCGCGCACCCAGATCACCAAGAAGCTCAACGTCTACAGCTCCACCGACTACCCGTCGGCAGAGAAGATTTTCCCGCACAACGAGCACTCCTATTCGCCGGTGTTTCCGCTGCACCTGTACTTCTATTGCGACCAGCCCTCGGCCACCGGCGGCGAGACGCCGTTCGGTGATACCCGGCTGCTGCTCGAACGCATCGACCCGCAGGTGCGCGATGAATTCATCCGCAAGCGCGTGCTCTACGTGCGCAATTACGGCGACGGCATGGGCCTGCCCTGGCAAACGGTGTTCCAGACCGAAGACCGCGCCGAAGTCGAGGCTTACTGCGCCAGGATTGGTATCACACCTGAGTGGAAGCCCGGCAATCGCTTGCGCACCCGCCAACAAGGCCCCGCGGTGGTGCGCCACCCGCGTACGGGCGAAACGGTGTGGTTCAACCACGCCACCTTCTTCAACGCGCTGACCCTGCCCGAGAGCATTCGCGACAGCCTGCTGGCCGAATTCGAACCGCAGGATCTGCCGCAAAACACCTACTTCGGTGACGGCTCGCCGATCCCCGAAGACTACATCCGCCACCTGCAGCAGCTGTACCGCGAGGTGATGGTCGAGTTCCCGTGGCAGCAGGGCGACGTGGTGGTGCTGGACAACATCTTCACCATCCATGCCCGCAACGGTTACAGCGGCCCGCGCAAAATTCTCACCGCAATGGCAATCCCGCTGAAAAGCACCGACGTGGCCATTGGTTAAGGACATCAGCATGACGTACAGCACTCCAGCAGAAATCTTCCAGACCTCCGCCCAGCAAGCCGCACTGCTGCGCGCCGAACGCAATGCCGGGCGCCCGCTGCTGGCCACCCTGCAGCTGCCTGCCAGCGTTGTCGGTGACGACGCGCAGTGGCACGCCGCGCTGCTGCAACTGGCCCAGCGCCACGAAATCCTGCGCACTCGCTACACCCAGGTGCCTGGCCTGCAGTTGCCCGCCCAGGCGATCAGCGCGCAGGCCGAGGTACGCCTGATGCACGCGGCTGACCTCGAGCAAGCCCGCGAGCTGGCTCGCGCAGCGTTGGCAGAGACGCCGCTGGTGGCAGTGCGTTGGGCTGAGCAAGTGCTGCTCGCCGCCCCGCTGGCCAGCCTTGACCGGACCAGCCTGCGCCTGTTTGCTGATGAACTGGCGGCGCTTGGCCAGGGCCAGACATTGCCTGAATTCGATGCCTTGCAATATGCCGACTACGCCGCTTGGCAGGAGGAGCTTGCCGAGCAGCAACTGGGCCAAGAGGGCCTGGCCCATTGGCGCGGTCTGCTGGCGCAATTTACTCATGCCCCGCAGCTGCCATTCGAGCGTCGGGTTGGCCTGGGCGGCGAGCGGGAGTCGAGCCTTCTGGAGTTGCCATTGGCGACCGTGGCAGGCCTGGCGGCGCAGCTTGGGCTGCCGGCGCAGGCAGCGCTTGGCGGGCTATGGGCAGGTTTTCTGGGCGGCCTGCTGGGCGAGCAACGAGTTTTGCTGAGCCTGCTGGTGGACGGTCGCAACGAACAATTGCTCGCCACCTTGGGCCACTTCGCTCGGCGTCTGCCGGTTGCCGCAGAGGTGCCGGCGCAGCAGTCTGTGCGTGAGCACCTGCAGGGCTTTGCCCAGCAGTTGGCGCAGAGCCGCTCCTGGCTTGAATGCTTCAATGAAGTGGAACTGTTCGAGAGCAATCTGGACCAGCCCGGCCCGTTGCTGCTTGGCGCTGACATCGAGCTGGAGACTGAGCACGATCTGGTGCTGGTGCAAGATCCCGCTCAAGCCGAAAAACTCCACCTGCAGGCGCGCCGCTGCGGTCAGCAACTGATTCTGCAACTACTGGCCCCGATCGGCCTGCTCGCACCGGGCTTGCTGGATGCCTGGCTGGCCCAGTTTGCTGTGTTCATCGCCGCGGCTGCGGCCGCGCCTGAGCACCCCGTCAGCGACATCGCCACGCTCGATGCCGGCCAGTCGCGGCAGGTGCTGGCGTCGCTGGACCACAGTGCCAGCCTGCAGACGGCGCAGGTGCAACTGCTGCACCAACTGTTCGAACGCCGCGCCGCGCTGCATCCGCAGCACATCGCCTTGCAGGTCGAAGGCCGCCAGCTGAGCTACGCCGAACTCGACCGCCAGGCCAACCGCCTGGCGCGGCGCCTGCAAGCCGAAGGTGTCGGCCGTGATGCCCTGGTGGGCGTCTACGGCGGCCGCTCACTGGAAATCGTGGTGACCCTGCTGGCCATTCTCAAAGCTGGCGGCGCCTATCTGCCGCTGGATCCGTCCTATCCGCACGAACGGCTGAGCTTCATGCTTGAAGACGCTGGCGTCCGCTGCCTGGTGCGCTTGCAGGCGCTGCCTGAAGCACTGACGCTGCCCGCTGCAACCGTGCAGCTGGAAGTGACCGCGCAGACGTTGGAGGAGGGCGACGCCAGCCCGCTGCCGGCCAGCAATCACAGCGACGACCTGGCCTATGTGATCTACACCTCCGGCTCCACCGGCCTGCCCAAAGGCGTGATGATCAGCCATGCCAACGCCTGTGCCTCGACCCAGGCGCGCTTGCAGTTCTACCGCGAACCGATCCAACGCTTCCTGATGCTGTCGTCGTTCTCGTTCGACAGCTCGGTGGCCGGCATTTTCTGGACCCTCGCTCAAGGCGGCAGCTTGTGCCTGCCGGCCGAGCAGGCACACAAAGACCCGTTGCAGATCGCGCAGCAGGTTGCCGACCAGCAAATTTCGCACTTCCTCGCGCTGCCATCGTTCTATGCGCAGATCCTCGAAGCACTGCCAACCGACGCCGGCCTGGCCTGCGTGATCGTGGCCGGCGAGGCCTGCCCGGTCGAGCTCAGCGAACGCCACCAGCAACGCTTGCCGCAGACACTCTTGGTCAACGAGTACGGGCCATCCGAGAGCGCCGTCTGGTGCACTGCCCAGGCAGTTGCCGAGCCCGTGCTGGCCGAGCGCGTGGCGATCGGCACGGCGATTGCCGGCACCCGCTTGCAGGTGCTCGACGAGCAGGGCGAACTGGTCGGCTTCGGTCGCCCGGGTGAGCTGTATATCGCCGGCGCCGGCCTGGCCCGCGGCTACCTGGCAAGGCCAAGCCTGACCGCCAGCCGCTTCTTGCCGGACCCGCACGGAGCAGTACCCGGGGCGCGCCTGTACCGCACCGGCGACCGCGTGGCCTGCCGCCCGGACGGCGTGCTCGACTACCTTGGACGCCTCGATTTCCAGCTGAAGATTCGCGGCTTCCGTATTGAGCTGGGCGAGATCGAAGCGCGTCTCGGCGCTGATAGCCGTGTCCGCGAAGCGGCGGTGGTTGCCCGCGATACCGCAGCCGGCAAGCAGTTGGCCGCCTATGTGGTATTGCACGCCGACGCGCCTGCCGATGCCAGTGAAGCGGCGCTGCTGGAGCTGCTGCGCGAGCAATTGCCCGAGCATATGGTGCCAGCCTTCATCAACGCGCTCGAGCGCATGCCGTTGACCCCCAACGGCAAGCTAGACCGCAACGCGCTGAGTGCCCGCGAGCAACGCGGTCAGGCCTACGTCGCACCGCGCAATGAGCTGGAGCAGACGCTGGCGCGCATCTGGCAAGAGGCGCTGGAGCTGCCGCAAGTCGGTATCCACGACAACTTCTTCGCCCTCGGCGGGCATTCGTTGCTGGCCACGCGGATTCGCTCGCGGGTACACAGCGAGCTCAATATCAACCTGCCGCTGCGGGCATTTTTCGAAGGTGAAACCGTCGAGTTGCTGGCCCAGCAGGTCGAGCTGCATCGCGATAACGAAGTCAACGAAGACAAGCTCGATGCCCTCGAAGCCCTGTTCGCCGAGGCTGAGCAGCAATGAGTCAGCTACCCGATCGGATGTTGGCCCTGGCCAAACGCTTTGCCTGCTTCAGCCCAGCGGAACGCAGCGCCCTGCAAGCGAAGATGATCGCCCAGGGGCTGTCGCTGGATATTCTGCCGATTCCGCCGCGCGAGGCGGGCATCAGCGAGTTGCCGGCCTCGTATGCGCAGCAGCGGCTGTGGTTGGTATGGCAACTGGACCCGCAGTCCAGCGCCTATAACCAACCCGCGCAGCTGCGCTTGCGTGGACAGCTGAACAGCACCGCGCTGGAGCAGGCGATCGGGCAGTTGATCGAGCGGCACGAAGTGCTGCGCACCAGCTTCCGCTGGCACGAGCAGCAGGTGTTGCAGGTGATCCACCCGCAGCGTCGGTTTGCCCTGACCCGGCTCGACCTGAGTGCCGCGGGTGAGGGCGCCGAAGCGCTATTGGCCGAACAGATGACGGCGCTGGCCGAGCAGCCCTTCGATCTGGAGCGTGACTTGCTGCTGCGGGCAACGCTGATCAAGCTCGATGCCGAGCAGCATGTGCTGTTGTTCTGCAGCCACCATATTGTCTGCGATGCCTGGTCGTTGCCGATCCTGGTTGGCGAAGTCAGCGAAGGTTATCGCCAGGCCTTGCAGGGCCAGCGCGCTGCGTTGCCGCTTCTGGCCGTACACTACGCCGACTACGCCCACTGGCAGCGGCTGTGGCTGGAGGCCGGTGAGGGCGAGCGGCAGCTGGCCTACTGGCGCGAGCGACTCGGTAGCGAGCACGTGCAGCTGGCTTTGCCACTGGACCGGCCACGCACGGCCAGCCGCAGCAACCGCGGTGCGCGCCATGAAATCGAATTCGATGCAGCCCTTGGCGCGCGCCTGCGCGCTATGTCGGCGGCGACCGGCAGCACGCTGTTCATGCTGCTGCTGGCCAGCTTCCAGGCCGTACTGCACCGTTACAGTGGCGCCGCTCAAGTCCGCGTCGGCACGCCCGTGGCCAACCGTACTCGCGCTGAAGTCGAGGGGTTGATCGGCTTTTTCGTCAACACGCAGGTGTTACAGGCTGATATCACGCCCCAGCAGACTTTTGCCGCGCTGTTGGCCCAGGTCAAGAGCCGGGTCCTCGAGGCCCAGGCGCATCAGGACACGCCGTTCGAACAACTGGTCGATGCCCTGCAACCCGAGCGCAATCTGGACAGTAGCCCGCTGTTTCAAGTGCTCTACAACCATCTGGTCGACGCAGCCGACGCCGGCCGCCTGGAATTGCCGGGCCTGACCGTCGAGGTGCAGGGCAGCGGGCATGAAGCGGTGCGCTTCGACCTGACCCTGAGCACCCGCGAAGCCGATGGCCGCTTGTATGCAGCTTTGGTGTACGCCACTGATCTGTTCGACGCCAGCACCATTGCCCGCCTAGCCGAGCACTGGCGCAATCTGCTCGCTGATGCACTGCGCGATCCGCAGCAGGCGATTGGCGACCTAGCGCTGTACAGCCCTGCAGAACAACAGCAGTTAGCGCAATGGGCCGAAGGCGGCCCGTTGCAGCAGCGCGCCCTTGATGTACCAGCGCGGATCAGTGCCCATGCGCAAACCACACCTGAGGCCATCGCTGTGGTGCAAGGCGCACGGCGCCTCAGCTATGCCCAGCTCGACGCCCAGGCCGAAGCCTTGGCCGGGCGCTTGCGCGAGCAGGGCGTGGGCACCGATGTACTGGTCGGTATCGCTGCCGAGCGTTCGCTGGAGATGGTCGTCGGCCTGCTGGCGGTGCTCAAGGCCGGCGGCGCCTATGTGCCGCTGGCGCCCGAGTACCCGCAGCAACGTCTCAACCAGATGATCGCCGACAGCGCCCTCGAGCACCTGCTGGTGCAGGCGCCGCTGGCTGAGCGCTTTGCCGAGCTGACCGGCGTGCACCAGCAACTGCTGCCCGACCCGACCCAGGCGTTGTCCGGCGCAGGCTGGGCGCTGGCGCCGATCAGCGACCCGCAGCAATTGGCCTATGTCATCTTTACTTCCGGCTCCACCGGTCGCGCCAAGGGCGTCACCGTCAGCCACGGCGCGCTGGCCAACTACGTTGCAGCCATCGGCGAACGCCTGCCGATCACTCAGGCGCGGAGCATGGCGCTGGTCTCGACCATGGCCGCTGACCTTGGTCATACCGTGCTGTTTGGCGCGCTGTGCCACGGCCAGGCCTTGCACCTGATCGACAACGACATGGCGGTCGATGGCAGCGCCCTAGGCGCTTATCTGCACAATGAACAGATCGATGTGCTGAAGATCGTGCCGTCGCACCTGGCGGCGCTGCTTGGCGAAGATAACGCCGCAGTCATCCCCCGGCAGTGCCTGGTGCTGGGCGGCGAAGCCTGCCCGCCAAGCCTGTTGCAACGCATCCAGCAGCTGGCCCCGGCCTGCCGCGTGGTCAACCATTACGGCCCGACCGAGACCACGGTCGGCGCCATCACCCAAAGCCTCGATGGCGACTGGGCGCACGCTACACGCCTGCCGCTGGGGCGGCCGCTGGCCAATCTGCGCGCCTATGTGCTCGACAGTGATGCTGGCGCGTTGCCGGTGAACTGTGCCGGTGAGCTGTACCTGGGCGGTGCCGGCGTCGCCCGTGGCTATCACCTGCGTCCTGGCATGACCGCCGAGCGCTTCGTGCCCAACCCGTTCAACGCCGACGGCACACGGCTGTACCGCACCGGTGACCAGGCGCGCTACCGCGCCGATGGCCTGCTGGAGTTCATTGGCCGGGTCGATCACCAGGTCAAGATTCGCGGCTACCGGGTCGAACCTGGCGAGGTGCAGGCCTGCCTGCAGAGCCACCCACAGGTGCGTGAATGCGCCGTGGTTGCTCAGAACGGCCCGACCGGCAAACAGCTGGTGGCTTATTTGGTCGCCGCCGAGGCCGATCTGCCCGGGATCCGTCAGTGGCTGGGCGAGCAGTTGGCAGCGCATCAGGTGCCGAGCCATCTGCTGCTGTTGCCGACGCTGCCGCTGACCGCCAACGGCAAGCTGGATCACAAGGCACTGCCGCAACCCGACGTCAGCAGCCAGGCCGACTATCGCGCTGCCGCCAACGACGTCCAAGGTCAACTGGTAGAAATCTGGCAAGCGCTGCTCGGTGTCGAGCGGGTGGGCATCAGCGACAACTTCTTCGAACTTGGCGGTGACTCGATCATCGCCATCCAGATGGTCGGCAGGGCGCGTCAGGCGGGCATTCATATCGCCTCCAAAGACGTCTTCCGCTGCCAGACCATCCTTGAGCTGGCAGCCGTTGCCAGCTGTATCCAAGTGCTGCAGATCGACCAGGGCCCAGTGCGCGGCGAGATGCCGCTGACGCCGATCCAGCAGGTGTTTTTCGCCAGCGACATCCCGCAGTTGCAGCACTGGAACCAGTCCGTGCTGTTGACGCCACGCAGCCCGCTGCAAGTGGCACTGCTGGCCCAGGCACTGAGCACCCTGCAACAGCACCATGACGCTTTGCGCCTGCGCTATCAGCAGGTTGCCGGGCAATGGCAGGCCAGCCACGTCGACAGTATCGAGGCTTGCCTGTGGCACGAAGCCGTGGCCGACGAAGCCGCTGTGCGCGATCTGGGCCAGCGTGCACAAGCCAGTCTGGATCTGAGCAACGGCCCGGTGCTGCGCGCGGTGCTGATGGACCTTGCCGATGGCAGCCAGCGGCTATTGCTGGTGATCCACCACCTGGTGGTCGATGGCGTGTCCTGGCGGGTGTTGCTGGAAGACTTGCAGCAGCTGTACCGGGATCTGCAGCAGGGCACGCTGGCGCGTCTGCCGGCCAAGACCAGCGCGTTCCAGAGCTGGGCCCTGCGCCTGCGCGAGCATGCCCGCGGCGCGCTGACCGAGGCTGAACTGGCCTACTGGCAACGCTTGCGTGACGCTGATGCCAGCCTGCCACTGGACCGCCCACACGGCGCCAACCTGGCCTGCCATGGCCGCGCTATCAACACCCGCCTGCCACGCGAGGCTACCACCCGCCTGCTGCAGGACGCTGCACGCGCCTACCGCACGCAGATCAACGACCTGCTGTTGCTGGCCCTGGCCGAAGTGGTCTGCCGCTGGACCGGTCGCCCTGAGGTGCTGGTGCAGTTGGAAGGGCACGGCCGCGAAGAGCTGTTCCCTGAAATCGACCTGTCACGCACGGTTGGCTGGTTCACCAGCCTGTACCCCGTGCGTCTGGCCCCAGCCGACGATATCGCCAGTTCGATCAAGGCAATCAAGGAGCAACTGCGCCAGGTGCCGGGCAATGGTCTGGGCTTCGGTGTGCTGCGTCATCTCGGTGACGATGCCTGCCGCGCCGCGTTGGCGGCAGTGCCGAAACCGGCGATCACCTTCAACTACCTGGGCCAGTTCGACCAGAGCTTCGACGAGCATTCGCTGTTTGCGCCGGCAGCGGAAAACGCCGGGGACGAGCGCGACAGCTGTGCCCCGCTGGGCAATTGGCTGACCCTCAACAGCCAGGTCTACGGCGGCGAGTTGGCGCTGAGCTGGAGCTTCAGCAGCGAGGTGTTCGACGATGCCACGGTGCAGCGGCTGGCCGACGACTATCAGGCTACCCTGCTGGCGCTGATCGAGCACTGCTGCCAGCTGGCAAACGGCGGAGTAACGCCGTCCGACTTCCCGCTGGCGGCGCTCGAGCAAACCCAACTGGACGCCTTACCGGTAGCACCAAGGGCCATCGCCGACCTCTATCCGCTGGCGCCGATGCAGCAGGGCATGCTCTTTCACACCCTCTACCAGCAAGCCTCGGACGACTACGTCAATCAGCTGCAAGTGCCGGTGCAAGGCCTCGACGCCGAGCGTTTCGGCAAGGCGTGGGCGGATGCAATTACAGCCCACGACATCCTGCGCACGTCCTTCCACTGGCAGGGCGAGCTGAGTGAGCCGGTGCAGATTGTCCATCGTCAGGTCGAGCTGCCGTTGCAGGTGCTCGATGGCCAAGGCGTGGATCTGGAGGCATTGGCCGCTGCCGAGCGGCAGGCCTGTTCGCGCTTTGATCAGGCGCCATTGCTGCGTCTGCTCCTGCTGGAGCTGGGCGGCGACAAGCAGCACCTGATCTACACCAACCATCACATCCTGATGGACGGCTGGAGCAGTTCGCAGCTGATGAGCGAAGTGATGCAGCGCTATCACGGCCTGCAGCCGGCTCGTCAGCCTGGTCGTTATCGCGACTACATCGGCTGGCTGCAGCGCCAGGACAGCGCCGCCTGCGAAAGCTTCTGGCGCCAGCGCCTGACGGCCTTGGACGAGCCTACCCGGTTGGCCGGTAGCCTGGCCCGGGGCACGGGTGCGAGTGGTCATGGCGAGTTTCACCATGACTGGGACGAAGCCAACAGCCAGCACCTGCAGGCGTTTGCCCGGCAACAGAAAGTCACCGTCAACACCCTGGTGCAAGCGGCCTGGCTGCTGCTGTTGCAGCGCTATACCGGCCAAGCCAGCGTGGCCTTTGGCGCCACGGTGGCCGGGCGGCCGGCAGAGCTGCCGGGGATCGAGCAACAGGTCGGGCTGTTCATCAACACCTTGCCGGTCATTGCCACCCCGCAGGCAGGCCAGCGCGTCGGCGACTGGCTGCACAGCGTCCAGGCCGAAAACCTCGCCCTGCGTGAGTTCGAGCACACGCCGCTTAACGATATCCAGCGCTGGGCCGGGACTGGCGGCGAGGCACTGTTCGACAGCCTGCTGGTGTTCGACAACTATCCCGTAGCCGAGGCACTGGGCCAACAAGCCGAGAGCAGCGTGCGCTTTGGCGACGTTGCCAGCCGCGAACGGACCAACTATCCGCTGGCCGTGGCAGTTGCAGCCGAACGCCGCCTGAGTATCAGCTACGGCTACGACCGCGTAGCGTTTACCCACGCCGCCATCGAGCGTCTCAATGGCCATCTGTTGCAGCTGTTGGCCGCCTTCATGGTCGACGTCGAGCGCCCCTTGGCCAGCATCGAACTGCTGACCGAAGCGGAGCGCGCTGCGCTGTGCCACGACTGGCCACGCTTCGCCGAACCGCCGGTACACCTGGGTATCGGCGCCATGGCCGGCGCCTGGCCAGAGCGTCAGGCACTGATCTTCAATGGCCAGCGTTTCAGCTATGGCGAGCTCGACCAGCGTGCCAACTGTTTGGCCCATGAGCTGATCGCCCGCGGCGTCGGCCAGGAGCTGCGGGTGGGCGTGGCGCTGCCGCGCAGTGACGGCTTGCTGGTGGCCCTGCTCGCCGTGCTCAAGGCCGGTGGCGCCTACGTGCCGCTGGACCTCAGTTATCCGCGCGAGCGTCTGGCGTACTTGATGGAAGACTCCGCCATCAGCCTGCTGCTGACCGAGGCGCCACAGCGCGCGGAACTGCCGATCCCGCCGGGGCTGGCAGTGCTCGAGCTGAACAGCCTTGACCTGAGCCAGCACGCGAGCAGCGCACCTGCCGTCGAGGTTGCACCCGAAAGCCTGGCCTACATCATCTACACCTCAGGCTCCACCGGTCGCCCCAAAGGCGTCGCTGTCGCCCACGGCCCTCTGGCGATGCACTGTCGCAGCACCGGCGAGGCCTATCGCATGACGCCGGCCGATTGCGAGCTGCACTTCCTCTCGTTCGCCTTCGACGGCGCTCATGAACGCTGGCTGACCGGCTTGCTGCATGGCAGCAGCATACTCTTGCGCGACGACAGTCTGTGGACCCCGGAGCAGACCTGCGAGGCGCTGCGCGAGTACGGCGCGACCATGGCCGGGTTCCCGCCGGCCTATCTGCACCAGCTTGCCGAGCATGTGCAGCGGGTGGGTAATCCACCACCCATGCGCCTGTACAGCTTTGGTGGCGATGCCATGCCGCAGGCCAGCTTCGAGCTGGTGCAGCAGGTGCTCAAGCCGAAGATGATGATCAACGGCTACGGGCCGACCGAAACCGTGGTCACGCCGATGGTCTGGCGCACTGATTTGAATGACGTCTGCAGCGCGGCCTATGCACCGATTGGCAGTTGCGTGGGCGAGCGCAGCGCGTACGTGCTCGACGCCGACCTCAACCTGTTGCCGGTCGGTGTGGCGGGTGAGTTGTACATCGGCGGCACCGGGCTTGCTCGCGGCTACCTCAACCGCCCTGGACAAAGTGCCGAGCGCTTCGTGCCCGATCCTTACGGCGAAGCCGGTGCGCGGTTGTACCGCACCGGCGATGTGGTACGCCAGGACGAGGCGGGGGTATTCGAGTACCTCGGCCGCATCGACAACCAGGTCAAGATTCGCGGTTTCCGTATCGAACTAGGCGAGATCGAAGCGCGCCTGATGGGCTTTGCCGCCATCAGCGAAGCCGTGGTGCTGGCGCAGGAAACTGCACAAGGGCGCAGGCTGGTGGCTTATCTGGTGGCCGCCGCTGGCCAACGCCAGGTGCATACCGATGCAGCCTTGCTCGAGCCGATCAAGGCCGAACTCAAGGCCGCGTTGCCCGATTACATGCTGCCCGCGCATTGGCTGCTGCTCGAGCAACTGCCGCTGACACCCAATGGCAAGCTCGACCGCAAGGCCTTGCCGCTGCCGACGGTTGACCACGCTGCGCGCAGCTACGTGGCACCGCGCAATGACGTCGAAAGCACGCTGGCTGCGTTGTGGCAGGAGGTGCTCAAGGTCGAGCAGGTTGGCGTCACCGACAACTTCTTCGAACTCGGTGGCGACTCGATCATCTCGCTGCAGCTGGTTGGCCGTGCGCGGCAGGCGTCGATTCGCTTTACGCCTAAGGACCTGTTCGAGCAGCAGACCATTCGGGCCCTGGCTGCCGTCGCTGAAGTGGGTGAGGGCGAGCAGATCGACCAAGGCCCGGTAACCGGTGCGCAGGTACTGCTGCCGGTGCAGCAGTGGTTCTTCGAGGAGCCAATCCCGAGCCGGCATCACTGGAACCAGTCGGTACTGCTCAAAGGCCGTGAGCCATTGCAGGCCGCCACGCTGGAGCAGGCGCTGCAGGCCTTGGTCGCACACCACGATGCGTTGCGCCTGGCGTTTGTCGAGCAAGCCGATGGCTGGCAGGCGCACTACCGTGACGTAGACGTTGCTCAGAGCCTGCTGTGGCAGGTCGAGGTGGCCGATACCGCTGAACTGCAAGCACGCTGCGAAGCTGCTCACCGCAGTTTTGATCTGGCTGCCGGGCCGTTGTTGCGGGCAGTGCTGGCGACCTTGGCTGATGGCAGCCAGCGCTTGTTGCTGGTGGTGCATCACCTGGTGGTCGACGGCGTGTCCTGGCGGGTGCTGTTCGAAGACCTGCAACAGGCCTATCAGCAAGCGCTGCAAAACCAGCCAGTGCAACTACCGGCAAAATCCAGCGCCTATCAACGCTGGGCCGAGCGCTTGCAGACTCATGCGCAGCGCGCCGCCGCGCCAGCCGAACTGGATTACTGGTGCAGCCAGCTCAGCGGCGCGGTTACCGGTCTGCCCGGTGTTGCAGCCAACGCGATCGCCAGCGGCCTCGATGCCACCAGCGTGCACGCCCAGCTCGACACCGAACAGACCCGTCGCCTGTTGCAGGCAGCGCCGGCAGCCTATCGGACGCAGGTCAATGACCTGCTGCTCACCGCGCTCGCCCAGGTGGTGGGCCAGTGGACCGGCGCCGGCTCGACCTTGATCCAGCTCGAAGGCCATGGCCGCGAGGCGCTGTTTGACGACATCGACCTCAGCCGCACAGTCGGCTGGTTCACCTCGGTGTTTCCGCTGAAGCTGACACCGGCTCACGATCCTGCAAGCTCTATCAAAGCCATCAAAGAACAACTGCGCGCCATCCCCGACAAAGGTTTGGGCTACGGCGTGCTGCGTTACCTCGGTTCGGCGGACACTCGTCGGCAACTGGCTGCGCTGCCGGTACCGCGCATCACCTTCAACTACCTCGGCCAGTTCGACGGCAGCTTCAGCCAGGATGATGCCTTGTTCAGCCCGGCCAGCGAAGCCCATGGCAGCGATTCCAACGCTGCGGCGCCGCTGGGCAATTGGCTGTCGATCAGTGGCAAGGTGTATGACGGCCGTCTACGCCTGGACTGGAGTTTCAGCCAGGCGATGTTCGACCCTGCGCCGATGCAGGCGTTGGCGGATGCCTATGTGCAGGCGCTGGCCGAGCTGATCGAACATTGCTGCGACGAGCGCCACGCCGGCGTCACCCCATCCGACTTCCCTGTGGCCGGGCTTGCGCAGCCCCAGCTGGACGCACTTGGCGTCGCGCCTGCGGCCATCGAAGACATCTATCCGCTGGCGCCGATGCAACAGTACCTGTTGCAACATGAGCTGCACGACGCGGTGGCGGGCGACTTCGTCAACCAGATGTGCATGGACCTCGATGGCGTCGACCCGGAGCGGCTGCGCCAGGCCTGGCAGGCGGCGATGGATCATCATCCGATCCTGCGTACTCGGTTTGCCTGGGCGGCGCCGTTGACTGCTCCGGTGCAGGTGGTGCATCGCCAGGTGCGGTTGCCGTTGCGGCAGGTGGATGGTTGCGAACTGAGCACTGCTCAGCTTGAACAGTTGGCCAATGATGAGCGCCTGCGTGGGTTTGAACTGGATGCTGAGCCGTTGTTGCGGTTGGTGTTGATTCACCGCGGTGGCTCGCGTTATCGGCTGCTGTGTACCAATCACCATATTCTGCTGGATGGCTGGAGTGGTTTTCAGTTGTTCAACGATGTCCTGGCTGCCTACACCGGGCAGGCGCTGGTGCGCAGTGGTGGTGGCTATCGCGATTACATTGCCTGGCTGCAAAGCCGTGACCGTTCTGCCGATCAGCACTTCTGGCAAGGCCAACTGGCCTCGTTGCACACGCCGACCTTGCTGCAGCGCTGCGCGATCGGTCGCACTGCGGCAGCGGGAGGAGGGCATGGCGAGTTGGCCTACCACTTTGACGCACTGCAGACCGAGCAGGTTGCCAGTTTTGCCCGCCGGCAGAAAATCACCGTCAACACGCTGATGCAGGCCGCCTGGTTGTTGCTGCTGCACCATCACACGGGTGAATCGACAGTCGCCTGCGGCGTGACCTTGTCTGGACGACCGCCGCACTTGCGCGATATCGAGCGGCAGTTGGGCCTGTATATCAACGATGTGCCACTGGTGGCCGAAATAGATCGTCTACAAGGGCTGAGCGACTGGCTGCAGGATTTGCAGGCGCGCAACCTGCAAGTGCGCGAGCATGGCTATAACGCACCGGCTGAGATCGAAGGTTGGGCGGGTCTGGGCGGTGCTCTGGCGGATACCGAGATTGTCTTCGAGAACTATCCGGTCAGCGCCGCACAAGCGAGCGGTGACAGCCGCGGTTTGCGCTTGCAGGCCATGAACAGTGTCGAACAGGTGAATACCCCGCTGACGCTGTATGTGGAGCTCAAAGGCCAATTGCAGCTGCGCTTTGCCTACCGACTCGATGCATTCGCTGAGGATGCGGTGGGTCTGCTGAACGAGCAATTGTTGCAGGTGCTGTGGCAGTTGGTGGATGGGCGAGTTGATCGCAATCTGGGGGAGGTGTTGGGCAAACGACCGTTGGCGGCGTGATGGCTTGTCGTGAAGGGTGGAAAAAGGCGCACCGAAAGGTGCCTCTTTTTTTGCGATGACTATGGGCGGCACCCGTTAGCAGTAGCTCAATTGCGCTGCCTGAAGTCGATGCGACCTAGCCGCTTGGCTTTGCGTAGAGTAGCTGAATGAGGGAGACTCACATGGGTATATGCATTTTGCATGCATCTGCGCTAAGCGGTATCATGCAGGTCAAAATTGCTCAGCTAGATAGGCCGCGAAAGAGGGGGCGCGGCCTTTTTTGAAGCACGTCAGAATAGACCAAAAATGGACAGTCAATATTATCTTCGGCAATGCAAACGTGGGCTGCTCTATAGCGGCGTGTTTTTGATTAACTGGTACTTGCGTGATGCGCATCCCTTAGGTACTAATGTCGTCTATACCTCGCTGGTAGTCGCCAGTTGCTTATTGTTTCCGTATGCTACTAAGTGTTTCGAGCAGCTTGCGCATGTTACGCGTACCTATAGCCTGTGGCATAGATGCTTTGGTGTCGAAACCCTCAGAAATAACGGATTTATTATGCTCTATCACGTTTTTTGTTTGATCGTAGCGCTGCCAGTTGGCGGGCTGTATTTTCTCTGCGCGAGCGCGAGAACAAGCTGACTCCATAAGTCAGCTTGTTCGATTAAGGTCTGAGAGACAAAACAAAATCGTTGAATTTCTTCATTTGGTTGTCATCGATTGCAGCGCTGGGGGTGTCAGAAATTTTGTGTTCGGGCATAACATGAGTAAGAGGTGCATGTATGCCAATCAAAAAGAAATCTGAGCGCCAACCGGTGCGGGAGCTGCCGAAGCTTCCAAAGGAGCTGCTGGATCAACTCCCAGAAACGCTGATGACCGCTGAGGCGATAGAAGAAGCTTCTGCGGCGTTCAAGAAGGCGCTGATCGAGCGGACACTGAACGTAGAGCTGGGCCACCACTTAGGCTATCCGCCGGGCGCGCAGCGCCCAGAGGATGAAACCAACCAGCGCAACGGTAAGAGCGGCAAGACGGTACTCACCGGCGATGGCCCGATCCGCCTGGATATTCCACGCGACCGCAACGGCAGTTTCTCGCCCATTCTGATCCCCAAGCATGAGCGCCGTTACACCGGCTTCGACGACAAGAGTCTCGGCAAACGTTTTTTCACCTCTGCTTCAATGCGGCCGATTTCCTTCCCCAGGCCTCTGTTTACATCCTGAAGTTCATGTCTTGCATGGGCCATCTGCGTAGACGCTTGGGAGCCTCCGACTTGGAAAGACTGTACATTGAACCGATACCATACGGATCATTGCCAGCGGGAGGCTGTGCGCCCACAAAGGTTGCTGGGAGATTGACTGTCGTCATTGAGTATTACTCCTCGCGGTTTTAAAGGCGGAGCATTTTTGCTCCGGATCTGCTGTCAGTGCAGGTGAAGTCACTCTATATGTATCAATGCATGCCTACAGCCATGAATGCATTTATGCATTTGCTCGCCGCTTGGATTGGGTGAGTGTTGCTAGAGGTGGCCCTTAGGCACTTGTTTGCTAGCAGAGGGTGCAAGCAAGTCGCTGCTCTGCTAAAGCGCATGGCAACAAAAAGCCCCCGTCGGATTGCTGACGGAGGCTCTGAGCTCGCGCGATTGAGGGTTAGGTCAGAAGCTGTATTTCACATTGAACATCACGTTGCGCGGCGCACCCCAGTACACAGTGTCGTAGTTACCGATCCCACTGTAGTAATGTTTGTCAAACAAATTATTGACGTTAACAGTGCCCTTGAAGTCCTCGGTGAAGTCATATCCCGCCACCAAGCCGACCAACGTGTAAGGTTTCTGCTCGAACTTGGCAGTAGGGTCGTTGGTGCTGTACCAGTTGCCCGGCTGGAAGTACGTGGAGCTCTGCCAGTAAACATTACCGCCTACTGTGACTTTGTTCCAATCGCCCGGCAGGCGGTAGTTGGTAGCCACCTTGAACATATGCTGCGGCTGGTTGGTCGCTACGCGATCCTTATCACCATCATGGGATTCGACGAAGGTATAGCCGCCCATCACATTCAGGCCCTGCGCAACCTCACCCGAGAGCTCCAACTCTACGCCGCGGGTCTTCACGCCCTGCACCGCGCGATAGGCATCACCACCCGTCAACGGGTTGGTGCCGGCAAGGATGGCGAAGTTATCCTGCTTGAGTTCGAACAACGCCAGGCTGGCGTTCAGGCGATCATTGAAGTAAGCGCCTTTGATACCCACTTCGTAGCTTTGCCCGGTGAGAGGATCAAGTGGCTTGCCCGTTGCATCCAGATTGTAGGGCTGTGGTTTGAATACATCGGTGTAGCTGAAGTAAACGGTATGGTACTGATCGATATCGTAGGTGATGCCGGCATACGGTACGACTTCGCCAGAGATGGTGTCATCGGCCGGAAGTTTGCGTCCGATGGCGTTGATGGTATCGATCTCCCAGGAGTAATCGACCACGCGCGCACCGAGAATGAGCTGCAACTCGTCAGTTGGTTTGAAAATGGTTGCAGCGAAGGCGATTCGCTGACGCGCTTCGATATCGAAGGTCGACCACCATTCAAAATTGGTTGGATAATCGCCGTAACCGTCCCATTGGAACACATCGTCGATAACGGGATTGGTCACACCATCATCACGCTTCGAGGTCGCTTTGGTGCGCGCAATGCTATAGCCCACCACGGCTTCATGGACGCGACCACCCAGGGTGAAGGGTCCTCGCGCAAACAGATCCAGACTTTCTTCCTTGCTGGTGGTGTTGAACTTGGACGCAGTACCGATCGGGTAAATGCTGCCATCGCTACCAATATTGCCACCGATGAAGCCGTGGGAGATGCTGCCATCTGCCTGGATCGGTTCGCTGCTGATACCGGACATCAGCTCACGTGAGCGATATTGCCGACCGCTCAGGACGCTTTTGAAAACCCAGTCGTTATCAAAGGTATGCGACAGCTCCGCGAACGCACGCTGGGTTTCCTGATTTCGCCAGGTCCAGCGGTCTGCAGCGTTCTCGTCGCGGGAAAACTTGACTGTGCGACCGTCCATGAAGAAGGCTGGCAGCGCGCCAGTGGTGCTGCCGTTGTCGTTGTTCTTCTGCACGTCATAGCCGACGGTGACCATGGTGCTGTCATTCAGGTCAGCTTCGAGCACACCGTAGAAGGTGTTTTGCTCACCACTCAGATAATTTACGTAGCTGTGTTGCTTCTGCGTGCCAGCGACCATTCGTCCCCTAACATTGCCGCTGTCACTCAGCGGCCCTGACAAGTCGATATCAGCCGTGTACTTGTCCCACGAGCCGGCCCCAGCGCCGATTTGCCCTTGGAACTTGTCTGTAGGGCGCTTACGCACCAGGTTGACCACACCAGAGGGATATCCAGTGCCGTTAACCAGGCCGGTGGCGCCTTTGAGCACCTCTACACGGTCGTAGATCAGGCTGTTGCCAATACTGTAGTTATCCCGCAACGAGCCACCATCAGATGACAAGCTCGGCACGCCATCGAACTGGTAGTTCTCCAGCTGAAAGCCCCGCGAGTAAAAGCTGTACGCCTCCGAACTCTCCTGGTTTACGGTAATCCCCGGCGTCTGCTTGAGCACATCGGAAACACTTTGCAGGTTCTGATCATCCATCTGCTGGCGAGTGACCACACTGACCGACTGCGGCGTCTTGCGCAGGCTCAGAGGCAAGCGCGTAGCCGCTGCGGTTTCACCGGTGGTGTACGAACCTGTTCCTTCGGTGGTGATCCCCAACGCCGCCCCGGAAATGTTCGTTGCACCCAACTGCATGGCCGAATCATCCGCCGCCCGCGGAGCGCCAAGGGTGACGACGTTGCCCTGCACGCTGTAGCTGACGCCAGTGCCCTGCAGCAGTCGCGCCAGTGCTTGCTCAGGCGACAGGCGACCGGCTACTGCTGCGCTGCGGCGGCCTTGCACGGTGTCCTGGCTGAACAGGATCTGCATGTCGGTCTGCTTGCCGAAGCTGAGCAGCGCGCTACTCAGCGGCTGCGCCGGAATGTCGAAAGCCAGGTCCTGCGCCTGAGCAACCGTTGCGTAGGGCAGGGCCAGGGCCAGGCCAAGAGCGCTCATGCTCAACGATGGGCGCAAGGCATGGCGCAGAAGCAGTGCTTTTCCTAGTGGGGTGAGGCGGTGTGGTGCTGGCATTGTGTCGGCTCTTATATATGGCGTAAGTGTTAATGCGATTGCGTCTCAACTTACAATGGAACGCATGACCCGCTGAAAACCGGAAAAGTTTTTTCAGGCCGGCTCCAGATCGCTGCGCACCTTGCCCGAATCCATCCGTACCAACTGGTCGGCCACATCGAAATAACGGTCGTCGTGGGAGATGACAATGATGGTCTTGCCCAGCCGTTTCAGGTCGGGCAGCAGCTCGGTGTAGAAGATGCGGCGGAAGGTCGGGTCCTGGTCAGCGGCCCATTCGTCGAATACCAGCACCGGCCGCTCTTCGATCCAGGCATTGACCAGCGCCAGGCGCTTGCGCTGGCCGGTGGAGAGGTCGGTGGTGGTGAACGCGCCGTCGCGGATGCTGACCTTGTGGGCGATTTCCAGGCGTTCCAGATAACGGGCAGCGTCTGCCGGCAGGTCGCCGTCGCCCTGGACCAGGTCGTCGAACAGGTAGTAGTCGGCGAAGATGGTGGTGAACAACTGGCGATAGTCATCGCGGTTTTGTGCCGTTACCGCCTGGCCGTTCAGGCGTATTTCGCCTTGCTGCGGCTCATACAGGCCCAGCAGCAGTTTGATCAGGGTGGTCTTGCCGCAGCCGTTTTCGCCAACGATGAAGACAATGTCGCCCTGGCGGATCTTCAGGTTGACCGGCCCGAGGGCAAACGGCGTAGCGCCGTCAACTACCGGGAAGGCATAGCGCACGTCGCGCAGTTCCAGCTCGTGCACCGCTTGCGCGGGCTTGGCCGGGGCGTCGAGCAGCAGATGTGGCTCCGGCGAGGAAAACGTCTCGGACAGCTCGGCAATGCGCCGGAAGGCAATTTGCGCGCGGCTGACGATCGGCAGGTTGGCAATCAACTGCTCGAGCGGGCCTTTCATGTACAGCAGCACCAACACAAAGCCACTCATCACCGCCTTGTTGCTGTCGGGCCAGTAGGCTTGCATGGCCAGCGCCAGGCCGATCACGACGAAGAACAGCATCGAGCCAAAGGTCTTGGCGACGATGAAGATGTTCACCGACTCGATCTGCTTGCGGCAGATCAGCGAAGCGCTTTCACGGATGCGCTGGGTGAACATGCGCTGGCGGCGCGGGCGGTGAATGCGCAGTTCCTTGGCGCCATCGGCAATCGCGCGGTAGTGCTTTTGCAGGTTGTCTTCTTCATCACGTGCTTCGAGAAAGCCTTTCAGGCCTTTGTTCTGGGCGACGAACTGCGCGGTGCAGCCGATGGCAATGGCCACCAGCATCATCAGGAACATCGGCCACGACAGCATGGCCAGATAGCCCAGGCAGCCGAGGGTGACGGTCAGCGAGATGGCCAGCGGGGCAAACACGAAAGCGAAGTCGCTGATGGTGTCGATGTCGTGAGTGAGCACCGGGATCAGCCGGTGACTGCGAAACCGCTCGATCTGCGCAATCGGTGCGCTGAGGACCTTTTCGCCAAGCTCCAGGCGCAGGCGGCGGATGATGTACTGGCCGACGCGGTTGCTGCTCATGTCCGACAGGATTGAGCAGCACAACGCCAGCAGGCACAGGCCGGCGAAGGCGGCGACGACGTTGCCGGTCAAGCCAGCCTCGCTGTTGAGGGCGTTGTTGATGGTGGCCAGCAACACAGTAATCGACAAGCCACCGACCATGCCCAGCACGATGGACACAGTCACGAGGGGCCAGAACGGCTTGAGCAGGCGCAGCAGGTCGGCGAAGGCGCTGCGGCTGCGTGGAGGGCTGATCATGGAAACTCCTGAGTCGAACGGCGAGAAAAAGACAGATAGCCGTGCGCGCAAGGCTGGCGTATCCCTGCAGAGAGGACGAAGCGGGAGGAGGGGGATTTAGCGAGGAGAGAGGGGAGGGTGAGCTGCTCGCGCAAATGGTGGACAGAAATGTCCACCATTCGCAGAGCCGCTCAGGTTGAAGCCAATTCAGATAGCCGTTACGACTCGGTTACGTGCTGTTTTTCACTCGCGTGCTTAGGTGCAGACTTGGTTTCCTGGACGACGATGTAAAACTCCTCGCCGTGCTTCACCGCGCCGTACAGCACTGCCTTTTCGATCAGTTCGCTGGCACGCACGTGACGCAGCATCATCGGATCCCTGCGCAGATCGCGATACAGCGCCACGCACAGCAATACCATCACGATCACAAAGGGCAGGGCCACGACGATAGTCAGGTTCTGCAGACCGGTAAGGGCCGCGCCGGGATTCGCCGGGTCGCCAATTGCGAGCATGATCGCCGCAACGGTGCCGGTCAGGCCACCCCAGAAAATCACCGTGGACCGCGACGGTGTCGTCGTCCCGCGCTCCGACAGCGTGCCCATCACCAGCGAAGCAGCGTCCGCCCCGGACACGAAGAAAATCGCCACCAGCACCATGACCAACACCGACGTCAGGCTTGCCAGCGGGTATCCGTCCAGAAGCTGGTAAAGCGCGGTATTGCTGTTGACCACGCCGTCCACCAGCAGCAGGCTGCCCTCACGCACTGCATCGATGCTTGCACCGCCGAACAAGGTGAACCAGATCAGGCTGACCAGGCTTGGCACCAGCAGCACGCCGCTGACGAACTGGCGGATGGTCCGGCCGCGACTGATGCGGGCGATGAACATGCCGACAAAAGGCGTCCAGGAAATCCACCATGCCCAGTAGAACACGGTCCAGCTGGCCAGCCAGCTGTCCATCTGCGGGCCGCCACTGGCGCTGGTACGCGCCATCATTTCCGGTAGCAACTTGATGTAGACACCGATAGAGGTCGGCAGCAGGTTCAACATCAACAAGGTAGGGCCGACCAGGAATACGAACACGGCCAAGGCAAGGGCCAGGATCATGTTGACGTTGGACAGCCACTTGATCCCTTTGCCAATCCCGGACACCGCAGAGGCAACGAAGGCGATGGTCAGCACGGTCACGATGGCGAGGTAAAAGATTTTGCCAGGGTGTTCGATCCAGCCGTTGTATTCCAGGCCGCCGGCGATCTGCAGCGCCCCAAGCCCCAGTGAAGCGGCAGAGCCAAACAAGGTGGCGAAAATGGCCATCATGTCGATTACCCGCCCCAGCGGCCCGTTGGCATGCTTGCCGATCAGGGGACGAAATGCATTCGAAACCAGCTGCGAGCGGCCACGCCGAAACGTACCGTAAGCAATCGCCAGGCCTACAATCGCATACATCGCCCACGGGTGCAGCGTCCAGTGGAACAGGGTGGTAGCCATCGCCACCTGCATCGCTTCGTTGGACTGGGGAGCCGCTGAGCCGGGAGGTGGCGTCATGTAGTGAGACAGCGGCTCAGCGACGCCGAAAAACATCAGGCCGATGCCCATGCCGGCACTGAACATCATCGCGACCCACGACACTGTGCGAAACTCGGGCACCTCGCCGTCACGCCCGAGTGGGATCCTGCCGTACCGGCTCGCCGCCAGCCAGAGCACGAAAATCACGAACAGCGTAGAGGTCAGCACGAAGAACCAGCCGAAATTGATGATGACCCAGGATTGCGCCGCTGACGCGCTGGCGGCAAGAGTCAACTGGCTGAGGAAGCCCCAGAGGATGAAGGCGATTGCGGTGATGCTGGTAATGCCGAACACGATCCAGTCGATCTTGCCTTCTAGATGCCGATCTTGCCGCGCTTCTTCTGTTTTGGAGGGGTCGGTCACGCCGAGTGCGAGGGTTTCAGCGTTGTTTTCCATTGCCATAAATTAACTACCCACCTTGAAATTTTGCAGGTCTTTGTTCTTGTTTTCTCGGTAACGCTGCAAACAGTCCGACGTCAGTGCGCACTGGAGGCCTGCCGATTATCCATTTCCTGTTCACGCCGCCTGTTCTGAGAGCGTCCATGCGCAATCCTTTTGACGACTTGCGACAACTGCGCAGGGGGAATTTGGTGCAGGGCAACGGCGGGAGAAGGACGGTCAGGCGGGCGCTTGTCCTGAGCAGAGGCGGGGGATTCAACGGGGGAGGTGGCGGGCAGCCGGTTGCTTAGCGGGTTCGGCCTGAAGGCAGGCCAAACCCTTTAACGACGCAGATCAGAGGCTGCGTTCGAAGAAGTATTCGCGCTCAAGACGCAGCAAGGCGGCCTTCTTGTGCACGAACTGGATGTCTTTCAAGTGGCCGAAGCCCTGCGACTTGAGAAATTCGATCTGGCGCGTGTGATCGATGCGCGGCTCGCCAAGAATGCGCTGAGTACGCGGGTCATCCAGGTACATGTAATGCATCAGCGAGTTGAACCAGGCCTTGAGCTTGCCCACCCCCTGGTGCTTGCTCTCACCGACCACCACATGCCAGCCGCGGTCGTAGTCGGCCACGTCATAGAACGGCGCGATGCGGTCTTCCTTGCACCAGTACACCTCGAAGTAGGCGAACGGCTCATCGTCGAAGCAGCCGATCAGCGGATGCACGCGCGGGTCGTCGAGCATCTCGCGCAGGTAGGCGGCGTGCTCTTCGAGGCTGCCGGTCTGCTCCCAGAAGTACGCCACCTGTTCCAGGTTCATCCAGCGGTTGAAGGCTTCGAGGTCGCGGTCGGGGTCGATGGTGCGCAGGCTGAAAGTGCTGTTCAGGCCCGGCAGGTGGCGCCGATAGACTTCGCCGGCAGGGATAGGGGGGCGCTGAGGGTGGCGTTTTTCGCCGCTGAAACAGTAATGCGGGGCCGTGTGCACACTGGCCGGTGCGGTCAGCCATGCCAGCGGGTTCTGCCAGAAGGTGGCGCGTCGGCATTGCAGTTCGAGGCTGCCATCTGCACTGGGCAGCTGCGTGTCGAACACGCCCTGGCGGATTGCCGCAACGGCGAATGCCTGCGGGGCTTTGAGGTTGATGCTGAGCACGGCGGATTTTTTGCGGTAGGCAAAGTGGCTGCCGATCACTGCCAGCAAGGCGGTGGCGGGGTAGTGCGCGGGCAGCGGGCTGTCGATCAGCACGCGCTCGCCGTCGAAACGGTAGCTGAGCGAGGGCAGGTCGCCGACCTGCAGCACGCCCTCGGCGGTGTCGCCGTGAGTGCTGGCGCGGCGGCCATCAGGCAAGGTCAGGCTGAACAGTGGTGCGGGCATGGCAGGGCTCCCTCGGGGCACGGGTGGGGTGGCGGTCACAGTTCGCGGGCAACGCGAAAGCTCAGCCAGTCGCCGCGGTCGGACGGGATGGTGGCGTTGCGGTTACCGGAGCGGGAGAAGATCGGCGGCTCGATCCAGTCGTTGCCGCGCATCGACAGCACCTTGCAGCCAGGCTCGGTCCAGGCGCTGCCGTCGTTGGGTGCGCCTTCATAGCTGTCGCGGTAGCAGTCAGGGGTGAATTCGGAAACGTTGCCGTGCATGTCATAGACGCCAAAGGCGTTGGGCTTGAAACTGCCGGCCGGGGCGATATTGGCAAAGCCGTCTGCTGGGCCGTAGGTGTTGGCATTGAGGGCGATGCTGTATTCCTTGTCCGGGTCCAGCGGGAACGGGAACGGGCCTTTGCTGCCGCCGCGGGCGGCGTATTCACGCAGCGCTTCGCTGGGCATGAAGTACTGCTTGCCGGTCTTTTTCGACAGCCATTGGATGTACGCCTGGGCTTCGTTGAAATCCAGGCACACCGCCGGGTTGCGCGCTTCGTACTTGTAGCGCGGGATGCCGGCGATGCACTGGCGGCCTTCGCGGTCATCACCGCTGGGCATGCGGTAGCCGCTGTCGCGCAGGTACACATCCCACTCGCCTTTGAGTACCTGGAAGCGGCTGATGGCGATAGGGCGCTTGAAGGTCACCTCATGCTGCGGGCCTTCATCGGGCTGGCGGCCGACTTCACCCTCGGGGGTGCCCATGCTGAAGCTGCCTGCGGGCAGTACCACCAGCTCTGGGCAGTCCTTGCAGTCACGGATCACCGTGCCGGGCGCTGCGGCCTGGGCGCCGCTGCTGAGCAGCATGCCGGCGGCGAGCGCCAGGGTCAGTCCGTGCAGGCGGGCGAGGGTAGGGCGCGAGGTGGGTTGGGACATGGCAATTCTCGTTGGCGAATACATGGGTTACACCGTTTTGCGCAGCAGGGCGACAAAGCGCTCGAGCTGGGCTTCGTCGTTGAGCAGGCCCGGCGCGGTGCGGATCACCGGGCCGACATCGCGGTACACCGCATCGACCATGGCTTTGTTTTTCTGCAGGTAGGCGGCGACCTCGTCGCAGTCGCGATCCTTGACCCGGAAGAAGCAGAAACCGGCGGAAAGCGTCGGGCTGCGGGGGGTTACCAGCTCGACCCCTCGCACCGTCGACAGCTGCTGCTTGAGGTAGCTGTTGAGTTGATGGATGCGCGCCTGGATGTCGGCCTTGCCCAATTGCAGGTGCAACTTGAAGGCTTCATCCAGCGCCCAGCGGTGCTCGAATGCGTGGTAGCCACCGGGGGTAAAGGTGGTGGCAAAGTCGGTGTCTTCGGAGAAGGTTGGCACCATTGGCGTCAGGTGTTCGACCTTGGCGCTGCGGGCGCAGACGATGCCGGTGCCACGTGGGCCGAACAACCATTTATGAGTGCCGGCGATGAAGAAGTCGCAGTCCATGCTCGGTACGTCGAGGTCTTCCACGCCAAGGCCATGCACGCCGTCGATCACATACAGGATGCGGTCCTGTTCGGCGCGGTCGCGGTTGGCCTCGCGCACCAGTGCGCCGATACGCGCAACCGGCAGTTTGACACCGCTGCCCGACTGCACCCAGGTCATGCCCAGCACGCGTGTCTGCGGGCGGATGGCCTGGCGGATACTGCCGAGAATTTCGTCTTCGCTGACCAGCGCCGGGTCTTTGAACAGGGTGATGCGGCGCACCTGGGTGCCTTGCTTGCGGGTGCGCAGGTCGAGGCTGGTTTCGGCTGAATAGTGCTCGTGCACGGTGGTCAGGATCTCTTGATCCGGGCGTACCTGGATGCCGCCGTAGACCATCGCCAGGCCTTCGGTGGTGCTGCCGGTGAGGGCGATCTGGGCCGGGCTCACCTTCAGGTATTCAGCGGCGGCGCGGCGGACCTGGCCCTCGCGCTTCCAGGTTTCCTGCAGGTCCCAGTCCATTGCCAGGGCCGGATTGCGGTCGATCTGTGCGCGGTAGCGGGCGATTGCCTCGCGGACTGGGCGCGGCTGCGAGGTGACCAGGAAGTTGGACAGGTGCAGGTAGCTAGGGTCCTGCTCGAACAGCTGCTGCAGGTCACGCCATTTGTCGCCGCTGGCGCTGGTCGCAGGATTTTCAGCAGCCGTGGCGAGCGCGTATTGGCCCAGCGGCAACGTGGCGGCGAGCACCCCGGCCTGCTTGAGAAAGGTCCGCCGCGGGTTCATGGCTGTGCTTCCACGACAGAGCTGGCCGATTGCAGGCTGGCGACCGGTTGCGCCGCTTTTTGCACCTGCGCCCAGACGCGCATGAAGTTGCCACCCCAGAGCTTGGCGATATCGGCCTCGGAGTAACCGCGGGCGATCAGCTCGGCTGTGACGTTGCGGACCTCGCCGACGTTGTCCCAGCCTTGCACACCGCCGCCTTCATTGAAGTCCGAGCTGATGCCGACGTGATCGATGCCGACCTTGGCTACCGTGTAGTCGATGGCCGCGACAAAATCCTGCAACGTGGCCTTGGGCTCGTCTTCGAGAATGCCGTACAGCGCGCCTGCGTACTCGCCGAAGCGTTGCTCCGGCCAGCCGGCAATAATCGGATCGCCAGGCATCAGGGCCATGGCCAGGTCTTGCAGGGGCGGCAGGTCGAAGCGCTGGCGCAGCGCGTTGAGTTTGTCGCGGGTGCCCTGGGTCAGCGGTTTGAGGTATTGCGAGAACGCTACCACCTGGACCACACCGCCACTGTCCTTGATCAGCTGCAGCTCGCGGTCGCTGAGGTTGCGCGGGATGTCCACCAACGCCCGCGGCGCTGAATGCGACGCTACCAGCGGTGCGCGGCTGAGCTGGGCGACCTGCTCCAGCGCTGGAGTCGACATCTGCGACACATCGATGATCACGCCCAGGTCATTGAGCCGTTGCACGGCCTGCTTGCCAATTGCCGACAGGCCGCCGAGGGCATTTGGGGTGTCGTTGAAAAACGGCATCGGCCGCGATGAGTCGGCCCAGGCATTGTTGCCGATATAGCTGAAGCCGAACATGCGCATGCCGCGAGCAGCCCAGGTGTCGAGCAGATCGATATCATTACCCAGTGGGTAGGCATTGAGCATGCTCAGAAAGATCACGAACTTGCCTTCGCCGTGCAGACGGCGGAAGTCGTCGGGGCTGTAGGCGATGGCGACCTGATTGGGAAAGTCGCGGACCAGGCCGGTGATGATCCGGTAGCGCACTTCCTGCTGGTGGCGCGCTTCATCGACAAAGGCGGCGGTTGGCTTGTGCGGCGCATTGTCGCCGTTCCACATCTCTGGCCAGCCAAACAGGTTCAGCGCGGCACCGGACAGCCGACCGCGGTTGAGCTTGACCAGATCGAACTGGCCCGCGCCGTCTTTATCGAACTCGTTGCCGGCGCTGGCGTAGTCCAGCGGCAGGCTGATATGGCTGTCAAAGGTGAGCATGTATTCATGCAGCGCGTCCGCCTGCTGGATCACCTCGGCGGGGTAGCCGCGGTTGCTCCAGTGGTCCCAGGCCAGGTAGCCGCCGCCACCCAGCGCCAGCAGCAGGGGCAGGCCCAGGTACAGCGCCTTGTTGCGCAATCGTATGTTCATTGCCATCTCGGATCAGGGTGGTAACCGGGCGTGGCTCAAGCCACACGCTATGAGGGGAAGGACGTGTGGCCACGGGGAAAAATTAATCGCCTGGCGGCAATCGGCTATGCTCAAACAGGGCGTAGGCATTTTCCGTAGGTGCTGTCGTCCTGATCTGCAAAGGTATTGGAAATCGGTAGTTACGCTTGAGCCAAGCGGGTGTTGGATGACTTGGTTTAGGCTCGCCGACAGGATCTTTCTCCCCGATCTGTAGTCTTTGTTTCATCGAGAGAATAAGGAGATGTGCATGCTTGTCCGGTCATTGACCCTCGCCACGTTGCTAGCCGTAGCTGGCCCTTTGCTTGCCGCCGACAGCGATGCGCCGTTGGCCAAGGAGCTGGGCAAGGCCAGGCCGTTGGTGGTGATTGCCCCCAGCCCAGCTGACCCGACCTTGCGTGGCCTTAACGAGGCACTGAATGAATCGGCGACCAAAAAGGCCTTTGAAGAGCGCCAGCTGGTGCTCTACAGCGTTGCTGGCCTAGCGGGTACGCGCGAAGGGAAAAACCTTGAGCAGCAGACCACCATGGCCCTGATTCGTGAACTGAAACTGGGTGCGAGCAAAGGGACCAAGGTCATTCTGGTGGGCAAGGATGGCGAGTTTCATGTGTTGAAGGATGACGACAGCGGCGACAAGCTTGATCCGCAGGTGATCTTCAAGGCGGTGGACGAGTTGCCTGCCAGCGAGAAGGCTGCTGCGGTTGCGGCACCGGTTGCGGCAGCTGCTCCGGAGCCCAAGGGTAAGGAGGCCAAGAACGTCAAGCCTGCCAAGCCGGCCAAGCCAGCGGCGCCACCCAAGCCGCTGGAGGATTGAGCGCAAATAAAGGGATACACGCGGTACCAAGTTGTCTCACCGGACGCCAACCGGCCGGAAAGGATTGCGTAGCGGTCCACCCGCCCGCGTGTATCACTCTGTATCCACACCTATTCCTGACCCACTCCCATACAAAAGCACCGCAGTGCCGATACATCACCGACACACCACTGCGGCTCAATGGCTCCACTACCAACCGCAAGTGGAGCACCACCATGAAACAGTCGAAAAACACCCTTGGCCTGCTTGGCGCTGCTGTCGTCGGCAGCCTGTTGCTGGGCAATAGCGCCTTTGCCGTCGAACCGATGAGCCAGGGTTATCAACTGGCCGCCGCCAAGACCGACGCGGAAGGCAAATGCGGCGAAGGCAAGTGCGGCGGCAGTGAGAAGGCTGGCAAAGCCGAAGGCAAATGCGGCGGTGAGGCCAAAGCCGGCAAGGCCGAAGGCAAGTGCGGTGAGGGCAAATGCGGTGCCAGCGAGAAACAGGCAGGCAAAGCCAAGTCCTGACCGCCAACGTCCGCAGGCCTCGATCCTCGGTATGGATCAGGCCTGCGGCACTTGCCCGGAGTACCAAGCATGAACAACCCGCATCTGCGCACCGGCCTAGGCCTCCGTCGCGGCCTGTTACCCGAATTGCTGACGATGCCCCAGGGGGCGGTAGACTTTCTCGAGTGCGCCCCGGAAAACTGGATCGGTGTCGGTGGCAGCCATGGCCGCAGCCTGGCCCAGCTGGCTGAACGCTTTGCCATCAGTTGCCATGGGCTATCGCTGTCACTCGGCGGCATCGCACCGCTGGACCGGACCCTGCTGACCAGCACCCGGCAGTTTCTGGATCGCTTTGAGGTCCGGCACTATAGCGAACACCTCAGCTATTGCAGCGATGACGGTCACCTCTACGACCTGTTACCGATACCCTTCACCGATGAAGCCGTGCGCCACGTCGCCGCGCGCATTCGTCAGGCTCAGGACCAGTTGGGCAGGCGAATCGCGGTCGAAAACATCAGCTACTACGCCGCGCCTTACCAGGCCATGAGCGAACTGGCGTTTATCCGCGCGGTACTGGACGAGGCTGACTGCGATCTGCTGCTGGATATCAACAATGTCTACGTCAATGCCTGCAATCATCGCTATGACCCCGTCGACTTTCTTCACGGTTTGCCCCGCGAGCGGGTCACTGCCATGCACGTGGCGGGTCACTATGACGAAGCCCCCGACCTCAAGGTCGACACTCACGGCGCGCCGGTGAAAGAGCACGTCTGGGACCTTTACGCAGTGGCCTGCGAGCGCTTTGGCGTGCAGCCGACGGTTCTTGAACGCGATTTCAAGTACCCGCCATTGGCCGAGCTTCTGGCCGAAACGGCGCGGATTGCAATGGCGCAACAAGCCCGCGGGAGGCGTGCAGCATGAACCTGCATCAGCAGCAATTGCAGATGGCCAACTACGTGCGCGACCCCGTGCGCAACCCGCCCCCGGCCGATATCGAGGCTCGGCGCCTGCGGGTCTATCGCGAGCTGTTCTACAACAGCATCGAAGGGCTGCTGGCAGCCAGTTTCCCGGTGATGCGAGCAACCCTGGGCGAGCTGGTCTGGCACGCGAGAGTGCGTGATTTCTATGCCGCTTACCGTAGCCAGACGCCGCTGTTTACCGAGGTCGGCGGGGCATTCATCGAGTACCTGCACGAGGCTGATCTGGACGCCCCGTGGCAACTGGAACTGGCCCATTACGAATGGATCGAAACGCAGCTTTTCCTGAGCGCTGATGAGGCCTTCACCCAGCTGGATATAGCCGATCTGCTGGAGGGCGAGCCGACACTGTCGTGCCTGGCGCGGATCCTGGCGTACCGCTGGCCGGTCGATCGGATCGGCCCCGGTTATCAGCCTTCAGCGCCACCTGCATCGCCAACCTTGTTGCTGGTTTATCGCGATCAGCACCTGCAGGTGCGTTTCGCCCGACTCACCCCAATGGCCTACCAGTTGCTGGCCGGGCTCAGCGGCAGCGGGCGGCAGCGCTTGCAGGTGCTGGGCGACGAGCAGGTTCAGGCGCAGGGCTTGGCTCTGCTCGAAGACCTGCACGCGCAGCAGCTTGTCATTGCCGCAAATTACCTGGCGGGTGCTTCGGCCTGAGCCTCGGCGGATTTCTTCGCCGGCGGCTTCAACCGGGTGACTCCCAACAGCACCAGTGCCATGCCTGCCACTTGATACAGTGAAATCTGCTCACTGAGAATCGCCCACGACGCCAGCACCGTCAGTACCGGGCCGAGGTTGCCGACAGCCGCCGTCTGGGTAGGCCCCAGGCGCTGAATCGCCAGGGCCAGCCAGTAGATCGGCAGCACCGTGGAGAATACTGCCATCAGTCCGGCATTGGCCCACACCGCAGCCGGCAACTGCGCCAGCTGGCTTGCATCCGCCACCAGCAGGTAGTGGGCCAGCACCATCAAACTTGAAGCCGTGCCGCACAACCCGGCCAGGCGCATAGAGCCCATGCGCTTGAGCAGCATGCCGGTGCCGCAGTAATACATCGCGTAAGTGACCGCGCTGGCAAACACCCACAACGAGCCGACAATGATCTGCTGGCCTGCGCTGGCACTGCTGACATCGTGCACGAATGCGATGCCCAGGCCGAGATAGCAAAGCCCCATCGCCGCCATCGTGCGCAAGGTGGGCCGTTCACGCAGGGCGACGGCCTGGATAAGCAGTACCAAGGTGGGGTAGGTGAACAGGATCAGCCGCTCAAGCCCCGCGCTGATGTACTGCAAGCCATAAAAGTCGAACCAGCTGGCCAGGTAGTACCCAAGCAGCCCCAACACTGCCACCCGCAGCCCATCGGCCACCGTCAACCTTTCGCCACCCTGGCGTTGGCTGAGCCACAGCAACCAGACAAACAGCGGCAGGGCCAACGCCATGCGCATCGCCAGCAGGGTGATTGCATCTACCGCAGCTGCGGCGTAGGCGAGTTTGACGAAGATCGCCTTGAAGCTGAAGCCCAGTGCCGCGAGCACTGCAAACAGGCTGCCGTTGTCGATCTGGCGTTTGAGCATGGCGTGTAAGCGAGACATGGCGAATCCGGAAACAATTGGTAAGGTTTATTCTGCGCATAACGCGGCGCACTGTAGAATCGCTATTTAGCGAACAAGGCTTTCGTTTTTGGAGAAGACCTGATGCACTTCGACCTTGCTGATCTGCGCCTGATCGCGGCGATCGCCAGCAGCGGAAGCCTGAGTAAAGCCGCGGCTACCTTTCCGGTAGCCGTCTCGGCTGCCAGCAACCGCCTGCGTCTGTTCGAGCAACGCAGCGGTTTGACCTTGTTCAACCGCCGCGCCGACGGTATGCAACTGACGCCCTCCGGGCGGCTGGTGCTGGAAGCTGCCCGTGGTGTGCTCGGCGAGGCAAGCAAGCTGCAGGCGACCCTGCACGAACTGGCCGGGCAACGCCGAATCACCCTGCATCTGGCCGCGTCGACGGTGACCAACAGCACCTTGCTGCCGGCGGTGCTGGGGCCGTTCCTGGCGGACTACCCGCAGGTCGATCTGCAGTTGGTCGAGCACAAAAGCATCGATGTACTGCGCGTGGTGCTGGCCGGCGAGTGCGAAATCGGCGTGTATGACGGCAACCTGGTCAATGACGGTGTCGTGTCGCTGCCGTTTCGTACCGAACGGCTTGTGCTGCTGGTGCCCGCCGAGCATGCGCTGGCCGAGCGCGGCCCGTTGCGGCTGGTCGACGCGCTGGATTTTGCTTTTGTCTGCCTGCCGGCCGAACGCGCCATGCAACGCTTTGTCGAGGAGCTGGCGATGAACCTGGCCATGCCATTGAAGGTGCGGGTCAGGGCGCCCAGCTTCGAGGCGATAGCGCAGTTGGTCGCGCAACACGCCGGCATTGCCATCGTGCCGCAGACCGCTGCCGTGCGCGCTGAGCAGGAGTTGGCCGTGCGCTGGCTGCCACTGCAGGAGCGCTGGGCCACGCTGGAGCTCAGGGTGTGCTTTCGCAGCTGGGAAGGACTCAGCTCACATGGACGGCTGTTGGTGAGCTTTCTGACCGGGCAGTGAGGCGCCGCCCAGAGCCCCGGTCGTCAGTTGCGATCACCGAGAACGTCATGCTCAACGACATCGAGGGCGCGTTGCAGACCATGACCGCTCAAGGAGCTGGATGACCAGTGCCATGAAGTACAAGGGTTTTTATTGAGCAGACCACTGGACAATTGCGTTTTGGTGCGGATGATGCATGAACAAATCGCCACGACGGAAATCGTGCGCTAGGCATACCGCGCAGGGTCGCGCAGAGCGGTTTACACCGTGCCATTTCATCACTTCTGCATACAGGCCCGTCAATCCATGGCGCTCGACCCCCCAACGATGTTGACCATCTCGATAGCCCTTGCCGCCGCTGCGGCGCTGTACCTGGCGGTCGAGTGGCGCACCGTGCGTGAATCTTCATTGCTGTATTGGAGCGCAGGCTTCGCCACCATTACCGTCGGCTGCGTACTGTCGTTGATGCGTTTGCAGGGAATGCTGTTGATCGGCATCTGGTTCGCCAATGGCCTGCTGGTTACGGCGCACTTTTTGTTCCTGCTGGGGGTGGCGCGCTTCACCGAAACTCGCCTGTCACGGGGCTGGTACTCGATTTTTGTCATCTGGACGGCACTGTTGCTGCTGCCAGACGGGCCTGAATGGTCAAAGCTGATGCTGCTGGCCAACTCGCTGCTGGTGGCGGTCACAACGCTCAAAGCCAGCTCGCTGCTGCGCCCGCACGGGCTGTCGCTGAGCGTGGGGGCGGTGCAGTTGCGCTTTGTGCTGCTGCTGCACGGGCTGTTCTACCTGGCCAAGATGATCCCGCCATTGATGCCCGGCACGTTGATTGACCTGGCGGCGTTCCGTGGCGAGATCATCCAGATTTCGCTGGTTGAAGGGGCGATGGCGATCATGCTGATCGCATTGTCGATGACCGGCACCGAGCGCTATCGCCGCGAACAGCAGATCGCCCGCCTGGCCGCGCGCGACCCGCTGACCGCAATGTACAACCGGCGTGCTCTGGAGGTGCGTGCGCCGCGCCTGCTGGGTCAGGTCAGCGCCGCGCGCCCGGGGGCGCTGTTGATCATCGATATCGACAACTTCAAGATGGTCAACGACCTGTTCGGCCACGCTGCCGGCGATCGCCTGCTGGTGGCGCTGAGCGAGATGATTCGCGGGTTGGTGCCTGCCCATGCGCTGGCTGCCCGGTTGGGCGGCGACGAGTTCATCATCTTGCTTGGCAACACCAGTCGTGAACGGGTCAACCAGCTGGGCGACAGCCTGCGCGAGCAGTTCCAGCTACTGACCTCAGGCTCTTATGCAACACCTGCGGCGGTAACCTTGAGCATTGGTGCCAGCTTGTTCGATCAGCCGCCCAGTAGTCTCACAGCGTTGATCGAGCAGGGTGACAAAGCGCTTTATGAAAGCAAGCGGGCAGGGCGCAACAGCATTAGTCTGGTTGACTTGACCCTGGGCACGCCGGTGATCGATTGAGCACAGCTGCCAACTAATTGACTGCGATGGAGCGGGTTATGGGCGGTCTCGAAGAAAAGCTGTCACTGCGCGTTGATGATTACCGTACGAGCCATGCAGTCTTTGCAGTTGACTACAGTTTCAATCTGGTTGGCTTGCGCATGCACAGCCGCTGAACCGCAGCTTACGCAGTGCAGCCTGGTGCCGGACGCGGCCGCTGCGCCGCCAGGCGTGGGCAATTGGCTGATGTAGGCAAACAAGGTCTGTTCCAGGCCATGGTCATCCAGTTTCAGTACCACGCCATGCAGGACTTGGCTGAAGCCTGACCGCGGTGCCTTCACCTCGTAGCCGGGCCAACGAAACGGCCAGCGCTCGTCGACCGCACGCTGGCCAAGCGCGAGCATCCGCCCGGGGATGGTATTGGAGGCGATGTGTTTGTTTACCTGACACTGCGCGGCAAACGCCAGCGCGCCGCGAATGGCCGTATTGGTCAGCGACCAGATACTGCGTATGGGCAGTTGTAACAGGAGCTGCGCGGCCACCTCACGGGATTTTTTCCACGCATCGAACGGCAGGCCGTGATCGGCCGCTCGGCTGAGGATGTAGGCATACACCTCTTCCACAGCCAAGCGGTGGAGTACTTCGACGATCTCGCCATGCCAGGCCGCCAGCGGCCCCTGTGACAAGTCATCGAGCAGCGCCTGCTGCAGTTGCGTCAGGCTCGCCCGCTCCGGGCCGGTCAGGTAGACATTGACGATCCAGCACACTTTGTCCAGCCGCGGTACCAGTGCCGAGCCGGTGCTGAAGGCATCCACGGCTGAACCTGGATCGATCACCAGCACTTTGCGCTCGCGCAGCGTCTGCAACAACGCGCTGTCCATGTCCTGCGTGGGTGTGAGGCGGGCATCGCCGCGCAACTCGGCCAAGGGCGCCAGGCGCTGGTTGGCCTGGTCTGCATGGGTCATGAGCAAGGCCAGCAGTTGCACTTTGCTGGTGAAGTCCAGCGAGGCGAGCGGCACGCCGGGGATATCATCCAGCGACCACTGTGTTCGAATCCGCTGACGACGCTCCAGGGTTTGTTGCTTTTGCTGGGCCATCCGTGATGCCTTGCAGGGCGCGCAGGTGCAATAACGCAGCAGGCGGGTCCGGCCAGGCGGGTAGTGACGATGATCGCAGCCCTTGCAGAAGGCTGGATCAAGATTCCAGCTGGTCGCCGTCTTGCCCTTGCGTCGCTCATACATCGGCACGGCACAGTAAGGGCAGGTCACGTCCGGCGACGCGATCGGCGGAAAGCTCTTGATCAGACAGTTGGGTGCAAGGTCGAGGTTATAGCGCTGAATCAGAGCGGCGTTTTTGGCGCCACCGAGGTATTCCTGGTAGAGCTTTTCGACCTGTTCAGCGCTCAAGTGGCGCAGCTTGTTTTGATAGTCCGACAAACCTGATTCCTCCCTCGGAAACATCGCCTTGGTGTGAGGGAGGATCATGCGGCGCATCGATTTGGCCTGGGAAGAGCTCGGAGGGCTGAACCTTCCTAAGCGTTTGTAGGGCGTTTCCCAAGCATTGCCGTTGGGGCTTCAGCTTACCCGGAGCCAGATGGCCGAGGCATCGTCACTGGCTTTGAATCGGGGGTAACGCAGGCAGGCGGCATCCTCCTTTTCGATCCGACGTAGCTGCAGTGCCAGATCCGCCAGGCCGTGGTGCAGCAGATGGGCGATGAAGTCAGCGGGAGTGAAGGCCGCGTAGCTGTCCAGCAACGCGCTGAAACCGTCGCTCATCAGGACCAGGTCGTCGCCCGCTGCCACTGGCGTGCGGGTGTAGCGCAGGGCAGCGCGGGCGGCCTGGGCATCTACGCTGAGGACTGCCTTGGGCCGCTCCCGCGCCAGCCTGCGGTCAGCGATGATGGCCGGTGTGCGTACGCCATGGGCGCCAGTGCCTGGGCCCAGGGCTGCGGCTTCGGCGCTTTCAGCCTGGCGGTCTGGCACGGGGGTGAGGAAGGCAATGCCTTGCGCACTGCGGTGCAGCACTGCGCAGTCGCCGAGAAAGCTGCAGCTCAACTGATCGCCTTCGAGCGCTACCGCCGCGAACGAGGCGCGGGGCAGTTCCCAGGTCGCGAGCGGAAGGCGCTGACGCTGGCGTTCGTAGTCACGGGCAACGTGCTCGAAAACCGATTCACACACCTGCTCCAGGTTACCTTCAGCACCCGCAAAAGCCCGCTGCGCGGCCGCCGCCAGCCATGCTGCGCCACCGCGTTGGCCGAGCAGGCCAGGCGGGCCGAGGTCGGTGGCGCCATCGATCACCCACGCGTGCAGGTCTGCGCTGCCAATGCGGTCGTCGTTGGCGACGTCTGGCTTGCCGGCCAGGCTCAGGCTCTGGATAAGGTCGAGGTGCATGGTCGATCGGTCTTCTTGGCGGGTGGCTGGGAGGGGTTGGACCGGGTATTGGCCCGCGGGTTCGTTCAGCTCGCGGGCGCGTTCCAGCATACCTGATGACCCTGGTCGCATTCGAGTAGGGCAGTAGGTGGGGGTTGAGTCCCCAGGCCAACCTCAGAAGCTGTACTTGAAACTGGTCATCAGATTGCGCGGCGCGCCGTACACGCTATACAACCCGGACTGGCTGTAATACTCGCGATCGAACACGTTATTGATGTTCAGCGCAGCACTGAGGTTGCGGCTGATGTCGTAGCGAGCCATCAGGTTGGTAACCGCATAGCTGCTCTGGCTGAAGGTGTGCAAGTCAGCGCCAACCTTGCTCTGCCAGTTCACCCCGCCGCCAATCGTCAGTTTGTTCAGCGGCCCGTGCAGCCGGTAGCTGGTGAAGGTCTTCACGCTGTTGCGCGGCAGGTTGGTATTGATGCGCTGGTCATCGGCATCGGTGGTCACCGAATAGGCATAGCCGGCGGACGCCTGCCAGCCTTCGGCCAGTTCGCCGTTCAGTTCCAGCTCGATGCCTTTGGAGGTGGTGTCCTGCTCGGCACTGTAGACGTTGTCGTGCTGCCAGATGGCAAGGTTGTCCTGCTCCAGCTTGAACAGCGCAAGGCTTGAGTTGAGCTTGCCGTCGAGGTGCGAGCCTTTGATGCCGATCTCGTAGCCGACGCCTTCCATCGGGTCGAGCGGGTTGTTGCCTTCGTCGGTCACCCACGACGCTTGCGGGTTGAAGATCTTGGTGTAGCTGGCATACAGCGACCAGGTCTGATCAAGGTCGTAGACCACCCCGGCATACGGGATGAACACGCCGCTCTCTTTGCGCTTGACCTCGGTCTCGGCGCCGCCGTAAGGGCGCTCGGAGGTGTCGCGCTGCCAGTCGATCAGGCGGCTGCCGAGGATCAGGCTGAGGTCTTCGCTGACGCTGAAGCGCGAGGTCAGGTAGGCCGCGTACTGGTCTTCATCGATCGACGACTTGCCGCTTTCAGTGAAGTTGGGCTTGGCCGAGTTGCCGTCCCAGTCGAACAGGTTGTCGATCGCGCCGGCAGGCGAGCCGGCATAGTCATAGCCCCAACCGCCCCAGCCGGGCACGCTTTCCTTGTACTGGGACAAGGTCATACCGGTGATCAGCTCGTGCTCGCGGCCGAACAGGCTGAAGGGCCCGGTGGCGTAGACATCGAGGTTGTCCTGGCGTGGCGTACCGGAGAAGCGCACGGGCAGTTGCGACAGGCCGCTGCCGTCGGTATTCAAGTCGCCCATGGCGAAGTTGAACACTTCATCGAACTTGTTTTCAGCGTGGGTCAGCTCGATCTTGCCGCTCCAGCCGTTGCCCATTTGCTGTTCGATCGAGGTGAAGAAGCTGGTTTGCTCGTGGTCGTTGTAGGACCAGTCCGGGGCGGCGTTGAGCGAGCGCTTGAGGCTGGTGCGCTGGCCGGTGCTGAAGCGCGACGGCAGGCCCGAGCGCAGCGGCGAGTCGACGTCGCTGCGCAGGTAACTGAAGCCCAGGGTCAGCAGGGTGTCTTCAGTCAGGTCGAACTCGGTGATGCCGTAGATCAGCTGCGACTGCGAAGAGTAGCGGTCGATCCAGGCCTTCTCGGTCTTGTAGTCGGCGACGAAGCGGCCGCGGATGTTGCCCGCGTCGGTCAGCGGGCCCGAGACGTCGAAGCCTGTGCCGTAGCGGTCCCAGGTGCCGGCCTCGCCGGTGATGCTGGCCTGCGCATCGGCTGTCGGGCGCTTGCGGATCAGGTTGATGGTCGCCGACGGGTTGCCCATGCCGCTGATCAAACCGGTGGCGCCGCGGACGATTTCGACGCGGTCGTACATCGCCATGCTCTGCGAGTAGTTGTCCAGACGAGTGTTGGTGGGCACGCCGTCGACCTCGTAGTTCTGGATGGCAAAGCCGCGTGACCAGTACGAGTCGCTCTCGGCGCCGAGGCCGTCGCGCACGACGATGATGCCGGGGGTGGCCTCGAGGGCATCGGTGAGGTTGGTCAGGCGCTGGTCATCGAGGCGCTGGCGGGTCATCACGGTGAGCGACTGCGGGGTTTCCTGCGGGGTCAGGTTGAGGCGGGTCGAGCTGCTTGACGAATAGGTGGTGTAGAGGCCGGTGCCTTCGGTGGTCGAGCCGGGGGCTTTGCCGGAGATGGATACCGCGCTCAGCTCCATCGCGCCGCTGCTGCTGGCTTGCAGGGTGTAGTTGCCGTTGGCACTGCGGCTGGCCTCCAGGCCACTGCCGGCAAGCAGCATGGCCAGGCCCTGGTCAACGTCGAAGTTGCCGTGCAGGCCGGCGGTGCTGCGCCCGTCGGTGAGGGTGCTGGGGTAGCTCAGCAGAATATGGGCGGCCTGGCCAAAGCGGCTCAGGGCTGGCGCGAGCGGGCCGGCCGGGATGTCGAAGTCGGCCTGGGCCTGCTCGGCGGCGCTGGCCCAGGTGGGCAGCATCAGCAGCGGTGCGGTGGCGGTCATGCAGGTGATGGCCTGGACCACGGCGCCGGCCAGTTTATGCTTGAGATTCACGCGTTGTTCCCCGATTGAATGGATTGTCTGGGGGTTAAGTCTCGCGAGAATCAAAAAGGGACCACCCTTGCGCAGATTTTTTTGCGTCAGGCGATGCGTGGCTTCAATGTCACCCAGTATCGGGTGAAATGCTCGACCTCAAGCTGCAGGGTGTTGGCCACGGCGAGGATGACCTTGTCGGTGTCGGCCAGCGGGAAGGTGCCGGATACACGTAGCCTGGCCAAAGCGGGATCACAGGCCAGATGGCCGCGGCGGTAACGGCTCAGTTCAGCGATGAATTCTGCCAGTGGCTGGTTTTGAGCGACCAGCATGCCCTGGCTCCAGGCAGGGGCGGCGAGCGGTTCAGGTTGCCGGCTGACTACGCCGGTTTCGGCAAAGCTGGCCCGCTCGCCGGCTTGCAGAGTGATCGGCGGCTGCGCCAGCAGGGCAGGGCTGAGCACCAGCGTGCCGCGGTAGACGCTGATCTGAGTAACGCCTGCGCGTTGCCTGACGCTGAACTGCCCCAGTTGCGCTTCAAGCCGGCCCTGAGCAGTGTGTACCGACAGCATGCGCCGGGCGCCGGCGTTGCTACGGGTGATCAGCAGCTCGCCGCGCAGCAGTTGTATCCGCCGCTGGTTCTGTTCGGTGGCGACGTTGACCGCCGTGTCAGTGTTCAATTGCAGCTCAGTGTCATCGGCCAGGCTGATGCGCCGTTGTTCGCCGACCCGGCTGTGATAATCGGCGCTGAAGTCTTGCACCAGCGCTGTGTCCTTCATGTACCAGGCACTGGCGCCGGCGGCCATCAACACGCTCAGTTGCTTGAGCACACTGCGTCGCGACGAGCCTGGGCGCAGCGCCGCCTGGGCCAGACGGCGCTGGCCCGGATTACGCAGGTCGCCCATGCGCTGGGCGAATGCTTCGGCGCGTTGCCAGGCATGTTCATGCATCGGCTGCGCCTGCCTCCAGGCCATCCACGCGGCGAGGGTGGCCGGGCTGACCTCAGGTTCCTGCAACTCGAAATGCCAGTGCATGGCCTGCTCGGCTATTTCCGCGGTAATCGGCGACGTGCTGCTGGTCACGGCAGGTCCAGGCTGTCATCGAGGACGATGCACCGCGCGCTGGCTTTGATGATGTAGCGCTTGATGGTAGTTACCGATAGCTTGAGCCGGTCGGCAATCTCGGCGTGGCCGAGGCCATCGACCTGCGACAGCAGAAACGCCTGGCGCACCGGCCGCTCGAGGCTTTCGAGCATGGCATCGAGGGCGATCAAGGTTTCGAGCAGGATTGCCTGGGTTTCCAGGCTTGGCGCAACCAGCTCGGGCATTGCCGCCAGCGCTTCGAGATAGGCGCGTTCGATTTTCTGCCGGCGGTAATGGTTGCACAGCACGCTCTGCGCCACCTTGGCGAGAAAGGTCCGCGGTGCGTGCAGCGCTGGCAGCTGCTCTTTGGCCAGCAGGCGCATGAAGGTGTCCTGGGCGAGATCCGCTGCGCTGTGCGAGCAACTCAGGCGTTGCCGCAGCCAGCCCGTCAACCAGCTGTGTTGCTGACGGTAGAGCACAGCCACGTTGCACAGGGCAGGTTGGGAGGATGGGAGCATGATCTGCAGGCGCCGATGGGAAGTGTCGCAAACGATAATGCTTATCATATATACGGCTCGGGGCGATGCGCAACAGGTGCGAATCGGTTGGCTATTGCAAAGCTACTGGCCACCGCACGACAATAAGAGTCATTACCACTCGCGAAACGTTCTATTGCCATGTCCGCCAATGATGCGTCCCTGCACACCGCCGTCAATGACCTGTACTGCGAGCATCACGGCTGGCTCAATCGCTGGTTGCGCCAGCGCCTGGGCAATGCTTTCGATGCCGCCGATCTGACCCAGGACACCTTCGTGCGCGTGCTCAAGGCGCGCAGCGCCCTGGAGATCCGCGAGCCGCGGCCGTACTTGTCGAGGATCGCCAACGGTTTGCTGATCGACCTGTTTCGGCGCCGTTCGCTCGAACAGTCCTACCTGCAGGCACTGGCCGCCATGCCTGAAGCGCTGCAGCCGTCTGCGGAAGAGCAGGCGATCATGCTGCAGGCGTTGGTCGAGATCGACCGCTTGCTGCAAGGCCTGGGGCCCAAGGTCAAACAGGTGCTGATCCTGTCGCAGTTCGACGGCCTGAGTTACCCGCAGATCGCCGCGCAGTTGGGTATCAGCCTGCGCAGCGTCAACAAGCATATGGCCAAGGCCATGGAGCACTGCTGCTTGATGCAGATCCAGATGCAGCTGGCATGAGCCTGACCCTCGCTGAACGGCAAGCGATCAGCGCCGCAGCGCGCTGGTACGCAGCGCTGCAATCAGGGGTCGCTACCGACGCCGAGCGGGCGGCCTGGAACGCCTGGCTGCTGGCCGATCCTGTTCACCTGCAGGCCTGGCAGCGTATGACTGCCGTTGCCGAGCAGATGGCCAGCGTGCCAGGTGCGGTGGCGGCACCGGCATTGCGTGGCCTCGAGCGCTCGCGCCGACAGGTGCTGCGCAGCGTAATGATCCTGGTGCCTGCTGCGTCACTGGGTTGGCTGAGCTGGCGCAGTGATACGCCGCAGCAGCTGTTTGCCGATTTTCGGACCACGGTTGGTGAGCGTCGCCAGTTTCAGTTGGCGGATGGCAGCAGCCTGTGGCTTAACACCGATTCGGCAGTCAACGTGAGGTACGACGGCAGCCAGCGTCTGCTTGATTTGCTGCAGGGCGAGATTTTGATCAGCACGGCCCCTGACGCTGCGCAGCGGCCGTTCAAAATCCACACCCGTCACGGCGAGGTACTGGCGCTGGGGACGCGCTTCATCGTTCGCACTCACGAGCAGAACGCCGAGGTCGCCGTAATCGAGAAGGCGGTAGAGGTCCGCACGGCCAGCGCTGGCGCAGCCATTCGGGTCGAAGCGGGGCAGCGGCTGGACTTCAATAAACGCTCGTCGGGGGCTGTGCAGCGCAGTGATGCCTCCGTGGGCGCCTGGCAGCAGGGCAGCATCATTGCCGTGGAGCGGCCGTTGGCTGAGCTGTTGGCGGATCTGTCGCGTTATCGCCGCGGCGTGCTGCGTTGCGATCCGCAGATTGCCCGGATGAAGGTCTCCGGAGCGTTCCCGGTCGATGACACCGACCTTGCCCTTACCGCACTGGAAAGTGGCCTGTCGCTGCGGGTCACGCGCTTCAGCCGCTACTGGGTGCATGTCTCGGCAGCGGCCGTGGCCCGTTGAAAAAAATTCGCAGGCATGTGCACTTTTTACCGACGCCGTTCGGCTCATCCCCCAATACGTTTTATTGAGCAATGTTCAGGGGGAGGGTAGGCATGTCTGCAATGCACAAACGGGGTCGTCTGGCGACCGCAGTCAGGGCTGGTTTGTTGGCCGCAAGCATGGCCAGTGTATGGTCGACGGCAACAGTCGCCGCTCCGGCGCAGGAGCAAGGCGCGGCGCGGGCGTTCGCGATTGGCCCGGGCAGCCTGACCGAGGTACTCGGCCGCTTCGCCAGCGCAGCGGGTGCTGCGATCTCTTTTGATGGCCGCCAGACAGCCGGGCTGCAGTCGCCAGGGCTCAATGGGCAGTTCAGCATTGGCGAAGGTTTTGCGCGGATTCTTGCCGGCAGCGGCCTGCAGGCCGAAGCGCAGGCTGACGGCACCTATGTGCTGCGTGCTGCGCCCGCTACTGGTTCGGCAATGGAGCTGGGCGCCACCACCATCAACGGCCAGGTGCTTGGCGCCACTACCGAGAACAGCGGCTCGTATACTACCGGCGCGGTCACCATCGGCAAGGGTGAGCACTCGCTCAAGGAAACACCGCAGTCGGTCACGGTGATGACCCGCAAGCTGCTCGATGACCAGAATCTCAACACCATCGACCAAGTCATGGAAAAGACTCCGGGCATCACCGTGTATGACTCGACCATGGGTGGAAAATACTTCTACTCTCGCGGTTTTCGCATGTCGGGCCAGTACCAGTACGACGGCGTGCCGCTGGACATGGGCAACCTGTACGTGCAGGCCGACAGCTTTAGCAGTGACATGGCCTATTACGACCGGGTCGAAGTCCTGCGCGGCGCCGCCGGCATGATGAAAGGCGCGGGCGGCACCGCCGGTGGCGTCAACTTTGTGCGCAAGCGTGGCCTGGCCGCTGCCCACACCGATGTCACCCTGTCGGGCGGCAGTTGGGACAATTACCGTGGACAGGTCGACACGGGCGGCCCGCTGAATGCGTCCGGCACGCTTCGCGGCAGGGCGGTGATCGCGCAGCAGAGCCGGCACTACTTCACCGATGACGCCAGCCGCAAGGATCAGGTCTATTACGGCGCACTCGATTTCGATCTCGGCCCTGACACTACCCTGGGCCTCGGTGTCGCCTATGAAGACGTCGACGCCAATCCATGCTGGGGTGGCTTGCCGCGCTATCGCGATCGCAGTGACCTAAAGCTGAGCCGCTCGACCTGCCTGGACCCTTCGTGGAATACCTGGCGCAGCCAACGCACTACCGTGTTCAGTGACCTCAAGCACCAGTTCAATGATGATTGGCAGCTCAAGGTCGCCAGCGTCCATTCAACAAACACCCAGGATATCAAATACGCTTTCGCCTCCGGCGCTGTTACCCCCGGCGTCGACACCACCGGTATGCTCGGCAGCATGTATGACTACGACCAGGTCGACTATGGTCTGGATGCCTATGTCGATGGCAAGTTCGCAGCGTTTGGCCGGCAGCACGAGTTGGTGTTCGGCGCCAATGCGAGCCGCGCCGACAAGGACGACTTCTATTCGGTCGCGTTTCTGCCGCAACGACAGAATGTATTCAACCCTGACAAGAATATCCCTGAGCCGGATGACAGCTACTTCATCGACAATGCGTCGCGCGGTGGCCCGGTCAAATCGGTTACCAAACAGAAAGGCGTGTACTCGACGCTGCGCCTGAAACTGGCCGATCCGCTGACGCTGGTGGTCGGTGGACGGGTCAGTTGGTACAGCTCAGAGACCGATTCGGAGTTCCTCAACGGCGTTGCCCCACAGCATTCGCGCAGCCGCGAGACCGGCCAGGTGACCCCGTTTGCCGGCGTACTGCTGGACCTCAATGACAACCTGACGGCCTACGCCAGCTACTCGGATATCTTCACCCCGCAAGGCAATTACCGCGATGAAGCCGGATCGGCGCTCAAACCGTTGGTAGGCCAGAGTTACGAGTTGGGGATCAAGGGCGCCTGGTTCGACGGTCGCCTCAACAGCGCGTTCAACCTGTTCCGCACCCTCCAAAAGGACCAGGCGCAGACGGATTACTTTTCGTCATGCCCGTCTTCCGACGGCTATTGCTATGTCAACGCCGGTAAGGTTCGTGCGCAGGGTTTCGAGGCTGAAATCAGCGGCGAAGTCATCGAGCGCCTGCAACTGATGGCGGGCTATACCTACACCCAGACCAAGACCCTCGACGACATCGACGCCAGCCTCAACGGCGCAGCGTTCAACAGCTATGTGCCGCGGCATGTACTGCGGATGTGGGGTGAATATGCCTTGGGCGGGGCGCTCGAGCGCTTCACGGTTGGGGCAGGGGTGAATGCACAAAGTGACAATTTCCGCCTGTCGCCTGCCAGCGGCGAGAAAATCACCCAGGCAGGTTACGTGGTCTGGAATGGACGGATCGGTTACCGCATCGATGACACCTGGTCGCTGGCACTGAACGCCAATAACCTGTTCGACAAGCGTTACTATGCAACCATCGGCACCGAGGCGTTCGGCAACTACTACGGTGAGCCGCGCAACTTCATGGCGTCGGTGAAGGCGAGCTTTTGATCAAGGAGACTGCGTTGATGGATCGGGCCTATTGGCTAACGCTAGGTGGTCGCGCGGCGCAGGATATTTATGCCTGGTCGGCGTTCGTCGCGGCCACGGAGTTTCTCTGGCAGGACGCTGCGCTGGTCAAGGACAGGCGATGCCTGGCAGGCGCTGTGGTTTGAACTTGAGATCGTCAATGCGCTGGCATTGGCCGAGTGGGATGAGCAGGGGCGACCTGGAGACTGGTCGGTGCGTTGGGGTAAGGATTATCAGCAGGATGCGGCTGAGCTGGCGGGGCGGTTGCTAGCGCTGTTGGAGTGATCCGGATTTCGACATGGGGGCTGCGCGGCAGCCCCCAACCAACCATTCAACGGTCTGTTATCAAGGCGCGCCAGTTAAGTGGCGCGAACCGTTCACTCAGTCATCAGCGCAGCCCTTTGCTGGCTGTGCAGCTTTCTCGATGCCTGCAGTGCCACCAGCAGCACTGCACAGGCGGCCCCCAAGGCCAGGGCGAATCCAGCGTGGACACCCGCGCCGTCAACGATTCGCCCGGCACCCGCAGCGCCCATAGCCACGCCAACATTCAGCCCAGCCAGCAGCCAGGTCATGCCCTCGGTCACTTGCTGTTCAGGGACCAACCGCTCGATCAGGGTCATCGCCACAATCATGGTGGGTGCGAAGCACAGGCCCGCCACCAGTACTGCGGCCGCCAGGGCAGGGATGCTGCCCGCAAGCATCAGCGGCAGGGTGGTTACGGCTGTAGCGGCTGCACCGATGAGCAGCTGTCGATGCAGCGCAACGTTCGTCTGCAAAACGCCAAACAGCAAGCCGGACGCGCAGGAGCCGAGCGCATATGCGGCCAGTACAACGCTCGCAGCTGCCGGGCGCTGAAGCTGCTCGGCGAATGCCACGCTGGCGATATCGACGGTGCCGACAATGATGCCCATGCACACCATCAACAGCGTCAGCAGACGCACGCTGCCCAGGCGGATGACCGAGCATGCTGGTGTAGCCAAATTATCGGCAGCAGCAACGCCTGGCTCGGTAGCACGTTGAAGCAGCAGCGCAGTCACGCCAAGCGCCAATACGCTTGCGCTCAGCAACAGCGCAGCTTCTGGAAACACCGCCACAGACAAGCCGACCGCAAGCGGTGGGCCGAGGATGAACGTCACTTCGTCAAAGACCGTTTCCAGCGAATACGCCGTTTGCAGGCTGGGCTGGCCGCGATACAGGGCGGTCCAGCGGGCCCGCACCATTGCCGACATGCTTGGCATGAACCCGGCGAGCAGTGCTGCGATGAACAAACACCAGACTGGCGCCTGCCACCTGGCGCTGGCGGCCAGCATCAACAGGCCGACCACGCTGATCGCGGTCGCGACCGGCAACACGCGGCGTTGCCCATGCAGATCAACCAGCCGCGACAGCTGCGGCGAGAGCAGGGCGTAGGTCAGCACAAAGGTCGCCGAGACCAGCCCTGCCAGGGCATAACTGCCGTAGAGCTGGGATAACAGGGTGATGATGCCGATACCGGTCATTGGCAGAGGTAGCCGCGCCAGCAGGCCTGCGGCGGTAAAAGCAGTGCTGCCAGGTGCGGTGAACAGTGCTCGATAGGTGGGGGCCATGGGGATCTCCTGAAATGCCGACTTGCATGTGCATTGCCCATGCAGGGAAAATACATACGCTGTGTATGAAAGCGATCGTATATTCATACGCTGCGTATGTAAATCATCATTCAGGCCGTAGCCAGGAGAACGCAGATGGTTCGTCGCACCCGTGTCGAGATGGAAGAAACCCGCGCAGCCTTGCTCGCCACCGCGCGCAAGGTGTTCACCGAGCGTGGCTATGCCGACACTTCAATGGATGACCTGACCGCCCAGGCTGGCTTTACCCGCGGCGCGCTATATCACCACTTTGGTGACAAGAAAGGGCTGCTGGCGGCGGTAGTCGAGCAGGTCGACAGCGAGGTAGACGCACGGTTGCAGGCCATTTCTGATTCCGCTGAGAACCCCTGGGAAGGCTTCAGCGGTCGCTGCCAGGCCTATCTGCAGATGGCCCTCGAGCCGGAAATCCAGCGCCTGTTGCTGCGTGATGCCCGAGCGGTGCTGGGCCCTGCCTCGGCCGAGGCGCAGCGCCACTGTGTCGAGTCGATGACGGGGTTGATCGATGAACTGATGGCGCAAGGCGTAGTAGCCGAGGCGGACTCGGAAGCTTTGGCATCCTTGATCTATGGCAGTCTGTCGGAAGCGGCGTTCTGGATCGCGGAGGGCGACCAAGCCTCCCGTCGGCTGGAGCGGGCCAGCGCGGCATTGGAGTTGCTGCTGCGCGGTTTGCTGCTTAGAGCATGATCCAAGGACCTCTGGATACCTGCATGAATATGCCTAATGATGCTGTGAAATCGTTTCATTAGTTTGCACACAGCCAGCAACCTAGACTACGTCCTACTTAGTTACGCGATAAAACTGAAGCTCGAGTTGCCCACTGCTGGAAATGTGCGTTCGGGTTTCATTTCGCTCAACAGGATGTCAGGTTGCGATGAATAACCAGTTTGCCTTTACCCTGAAAAGTCTTCGTTTCGACGAAAACTATCAACCCTGCGAAAAGACCCGCATTACCACCAACTTCGCCAATCTGGCGCGCGGCAGCAACCGCCGGGAGAACTTGCGCAATACCCTGCAGATGATCGACAACCGCTTCAATGCCTTGGCCCATTGGGACAACCCGACAGCGGATCGCTACAGCGTCGAACTGGACATCATCTCGGTTGAAATGGACCTCGGTGCACCTGACAGCGCGCGCGGCCTGCCGTTGATCGAGATATTGAAAGCGACCGTAGTCGATCGCGTCACCGGCGAGCGTACCCAGGGTATGGTGGGCAACAACTTCTCCTCCTACGTGCGCGATTACGACTTCAGTGTGCTGTTGTTGCAGCACAACAAAGGCGCGTCCAAGTTTGCCGTTCCGGAAAACTTCGGCGAGCTGCACGGCAAGCTGTTCCAGCACTTCGTCACGTCCAGCGCCTACCGCGAGCACTTCGCCAAGCCCCCGGTTATCTGCCTGAGCGTTTCCACCAGCAGGACGTATCAGCGCACCGACAATCACCACCCGGTGCTGGGTATCGAGTATCGCCAGGATGATTACTCGCTGACCGATGAATACTTCAAACAGATGGGCTTGAAGGTGCGTTACTTTATGCCGCCCAACAGCGTTGCGCCGCTGGCGTTTTATTTCTCGGGTGATCTGCTGGCCGATTACACAACGCTTGAGCTGGTCAGCACCATCAGCACGATGGACACCTTCCAGAAGATCTATCGTCCCGAGATCTACAACGCCAATTCCGCGGCGGGCAAGTCGTACCGGCCAAGCCTGCAACATGAAGATTATTCATTGACGCGCATCGTCTATGACCGCGAAGAGCGCAGCCGGCTGGCGCAAGAGCAGGGCCAGTTCGTCGCCGAACACTTCATCAAACCTCACCGCGCTGTTCTCGAACAGTGGGCCGCCAACTACGCGGTTTGAGCCGTTAACAAAGCAAGGTTATCTACCGTGAAAAAACTGCTACCCACCTCGACTGCCGGCAGCCTGCCGAAACCCTCCTGGCTGGCCCAGCCCGAAACACTCTGGTCGCCCTGGAAACTGCAAGGCGATGAACTGACTGAGGGTAAACAGGATGCTCTGCGTCTGTCGTTGCAAGCGCAGCAACAGGCGGGCATCGATATCGTCAGTGACGGTGAGCAAACCCGTCAGCACTTCGTCACCACGTTCATCGAGCATTTGAGCGGGGTTGATTTCGAAAAGCGCGAAACTGTCAGGATCCGTGACCGTTACGATGCCAGCGTGCCAACCGTCGTAGGCGCTGTTGCGCGGACAAGACCGGTGTTTGTCGAAGACGCCAGGTACCTGCGCCAGCTGACCGATCAGCCGATCAAGTGGGCACTGCCGGGCCCCATGACCATGATCGATACGCTCTACGACAGCCATTACAAAAGCCGTGAAAAGCTGGCGTGGGAATTTGCCAAGATCCTCAATCAGGAAGCCAGGGAACTGGAAGCGGCCGGCGTCGACATCATTCAGTTCGACGAACCGGCCTTCAACGTGTTCTTCGACGAAGTCAACGACTGGGGCGTTGCTGCCCTGGAGCGGGCAGTCGAAGGCCTGAAGTGCGAAACCGCGGTGCATATCTGCTACGGCTACGGCATCAAGGCCAACACCGACTGGAAGAAGACCCTCGGCTCGGAATGGCGTCAGTACGAAGAGGCGTTTCCGAAACTGCAGAAGTCCAGCATCGACATCATCTCGCTCGAATGCCACAACTCCCATGTGCCAATGGACCTGATCGAGCTGATCCGTGGCAAGAAGGTAATGGTCGGCGCGATCGATGTGGCGAACCACACCATCGAAACGCCCGAAGAGGTGGCCAACACCTTGCGCAAAGCGCTGCAGTTCGTCGATGCCGACAAGCTGTACCCGTGCACCAACTGTGGCATGGCGCCGTTGCCCCGGCAGGTTGCCCAGGGCAAGCTGAGCGCGCTGAGTGCGGGTGCAGAGATCGTTCGCCGAGAGCTCTGAAGCCCCTGCCGGGCCAGTGGCGGGTCTGGTCTACAGATCCGCCAGCGCACCTTTGTAGAGTACCGGCCCGGTCGGTTGACCGGTCGGCGAGCCGCCTTTCGGTTCAAGGCTGATCGCCAACACCACGGCCTTGCCGAGCAATCGGCTCTGGGCCTGATCAAGCTTGAGCGTGCTGCGGCCAGTCGCGGCGATCACCCCGAGCGAGACCGGCTTGCTGCCCGCGGCGATCGCCCAGAGTTGCAGGCTGTGCGCCGGGGTAATTGCAGTCAGTGCCAACGCTTCGATGTGCAACTGGTCTGCACCAGCGTCAATCCGGAACACAGCCTGCGCAGTGTCACTGCGCAGGGTGGCGCGGTAGCGGCTGTCGTCGAGGTTGTGGATCACGCCAAACACCACGGCCACCGCCAGCGCACAAGCCACCACGCCGATACGCAGCCCGTTCCACCACCCGCGTTTATCCGGTTCAGTGACCGGCTGCGGTTCGATGCGTGCCCTGATCCGCTGCCAGACATGCTCCGCAACGGGCGACTCTGGGATAGTCTCGGTCATGCTGGCCAGGCAGGTTTGCCACTGGGCAAGCTCTGCACGCAGCGCCTTGTCTTCAAGCAACAGCCGTTCAAAGCGCCGCTGCGCCAGCGCCGGCATCAAACAGACGGCGTAGTCGCCAGCCAAGGCACGGCGCAGGGCAGGGGTTTGGTAGTTCATGATTCAAGGCACCTGCGCAGGCGCTCCATACCGCGGCGGATCCACGACTTGACCGAGCCCAATGGAGCCTTGAGGTGGACGGCGAGTTCGGCACAGGACAAACCCTGGAAATACGCGACGGCGATCGACTGGCGTTGCATGCCTTCAAGCGTGTCCAGGCAGCGGTTCAGCGCGCTAGCCTCGCGGGCAGTGCTCAATTGCTCATGCGCGGAAGGACCTTGATCCTCCAGCAGCTGCGCTTCGACATCGCTCAGCGAGCGTTCACGTTGCTTGCGCAGGTGATCCACGGCCTGATTGCGAGTGATGTTGATCATCCAGGTCATTGGCGCGGAAACGTGCACCTGGTAGCGGGAGGCGTTATGCCAGATGCGCACGAAACTCTCCTGCAGCACATCTTCAGCCAGATCGCCGCGCCCCATGAAACGCAGGGCAATCCCGTGCAAGCGTGGGCTTACACTGCGATAGAGCGTTTCGAAGGCGCGTCGGTCGCCCAGCGCAGTGGATGCCAGGAGCTGCGCCAACTGGTCACTTTCGGCGATTGAGATAGCTGTTCTCCAGGCAATCGGGTTGAGTGATGCGAGGCTTCGATTGCAGTCAGAGAATAGTGTAGGAAATGGGGACGGGCCATTGACTGAGCGGCGCCTGGCCAATACCGCCGCACCCCGTCCGATGGGCGCGGCGGCAGGGCTCAGCCTTTAGGCATCAGGACCTTGTCGATTACCTGGATCACGCCGTTGGACTGGTACACGTCGTAGGTGGTGATGTCGGCCACGCCACCCTTTTCATCCTTGAGGGTGATGTTGTGCGGCCCGTTCATCATCGCCCACAACTTGCCGCCCGCCACGGTGGTCAGTTCGGCTTTGCCGCCGCCCGCCTTGATCTTGGCGGCAAGGGCAGCCATGTCGAGCTTGCCGGCAACGACGTGATAGGTGAGCAGTTTGCTCAAGCTGGTCTTGTTTTCCGGTTTCAGCAGCGTGTCGACAGTGCCCGCGGGCAATGCCGCGAAGGCTGAGTTGACCGGCGCGAATACGGTGAACGGGCCTTTGCCTTTGAGGGTGTCGACCAGCCCGGCCGCTTTCACTGCGGCGACCAACGTAGTGTGATCTGCAGAGTTCACCGCGTTGTCGATGATGTCCTTGCTCGGCAACATGCTCTGGCCGCCCACCATGACGCTGTCCTGGTTCATGCTCGCCGCTTGCGCGGTACTGATGGTGAAATTACCGGCGAAGGCGAGCGTCAGCAGGCTGGCGACCAGCTGCGTTTTCAATGCAGTGCGTTTCATGGTGGTGATCCTTGCAGGAAGTATCGGCCAGGAAGGTCTGTCCGTGCTTGATATACGCGGTGGGTGGCGGGTTGGATGCAGTGGGGCAAGTTTTATTTTCAGGGCGGGACAAGCGTGTCGCTTGGCGCTGGTGAAATGCCGCTGATCGGCTCGGACCGAGTCGATCAGCGTGGTTCTTACAGTTCCAGGTCCAATAGCGCCTGAATGGTTTGTCGGCGTCTTATCAGACGAATATCGCCATCCTCGATCAGCACTTCCGGCAACAACGGCCGACTGTTGTAGTTCGACGACATGGAGGCGCCGTAGGCCCCTGTGTCGTGGATCACCAGCAGGTCGCCGACACAGGCCTGGGGCAACAACTGCGCCGCCAGCCCGTGCTCGTCCTGGGTGAAAACATCGCCCGACTCGCACAGCGGGCCAGCCACCTGAGTCAGTTGCAATGGCCGCTCGACTGGATTGCCGTTGGCGTCAATCACTGTCATCCGGTGATAACTGCCATACAGCGCCGGGCGCAGCAAATCGTTGAAGCCTGCGTCGACCATGATGAAGCGGTTGCCGCCCATCTGCTTGACCGCACGCACCTCGGTCACCAGGTAGCCCGACTCGGCAAGCAAGAACCGCCCCGGCTCGATCTCCATGCGCACGCCATGGCCAAGCATTGTTTCGATCTGGCTTTTCGCCGCTGCCCAGGTCCGGGCATAGCGCTGGATGTCGACCGGAGTGTCGCCGTCCCGGTACGGTACCGATAACCCGCCGCCGATGGAGAACGCCTCGATATCCATGTCCAGCCGGCCGACCAACTCGACCATCGCCTGGGCGACCTGCTCCAGGTGCGCATAATCCGCACCTGAGCCGATGTGCATGTGCACGCCCACCAGGTGCAGGCCGTGAGCGCGGATGCAGTCGAGGGCCTCGCCAAGTTGCTCGTGCCAGATGCCATGCTTGCTGTTTTCGCCGCCGGTGTTGGTCTTGCGGCTGTGGCCGTGGCCGAAGCCCGGGTTGATCCGCAGCCACACCCGGTGCCCGGGGGAGCATTCGCCCAGCTGTCGGAGCATGTCGATCGAGCCCGCATTGACCTCGATGCCCGCTTCGACCACCCGCGCCAGCGTCGCGCGATCCAGCACATCGCTGGTCAGCACCAGCTCTGCTGGCTGCCGATCGAGCGTGGCGCCTGCAGCCAGGGCCCGTTCGATTTCGCCCAGTGATACCGCATCCAGGGCCAGGCCTCGCGCGCGCATCAGGCGCAGGATATGCAGATTCGGGTTGGCTTTCTGCGCATAGCGAACCAGATCGAAGCCTTGCAACTGGTCGATCCTGGCGTTGATGGTGTTTGCGTCGTAGGCCCACAACGGCGAGCCATGGCGGCGAACTGCGCTGGCCAGCAAGTGGAAGGGGGTGGATTCAGGCATGGGGTAATCCTTGTACGGGAGGGGCCCAAGGTTGCGGTAAGCGACGTATTTATAAAAATAGCTTTTTATGTGTCAGCAATTCATATCTGATATGGCAATTCTGCTGCGTCGGTGCCGCTGTGAAGCTTACATTTCGTCATATCGAGATCTTTCGGGCCATCATGTCCGCCGGCAGCGTGACCGGGGCTGCACGCCTGCTGTTCACCTCGCAACCTACCGTCAGCCGTGAACTGGCGAGGTTCGAACAACTGGTGGGATTGAGCCTGTTTGACCGCGAAGCAGGACGCTTGAAGCCGACGGCGCAGGCGTTGCTGCTGCTGGAGGAAGTGGAGCGGTCGTACATCGCTCTGGAGCGTATCGATCGCTGCGCCCAGGCCATTCGCAACTTTGAGCAGGGCAGGTTGGCGATCACTTGCCTGCCACTGTTTTCGCAGACGTTACTGCCAGAGGTGTGCCAAAGCTTTCATCAACACTACCCCGGCGTGAGCGTGCGGATCGAAGCGCAAGAGTCGCCACTGCTGGAAGAGTCTCTGATTGCACAACAGCATGACCTTGGGCTCACCGAGGTCGAGCAAACGCCACACGGGACCGTCGCTGAGTTGTTGTTCAGCGCAAGCATGGTCTGCCTATTGCCGGATCAGCACCCGTTGCTCGACAAGCGCCAGCTTGAGCTCAGTGACTTTCACCAGGTTGATTTCATCAACCTCTCCAGCCTGGATACCTATCGCCAGCAGCTGGATCAGCATTTCAGCGCGGCAGGCGTCAACCGGCGCACCGTCATCGAGACGACCAATGCCGCCTCGGTATGCGCGATGGTCAGGCAAGGGCTGGGCGTGGCAGTCATCAATCCGCTAAGTGGCCTGGACGCTGCGCGCAGTGGCCTGTCGATACGCAGGCTGAGTGTCTGCGTACCCTACAAAGTGATGTTGGTTCGCCCAGACCACCGCCCCGGCTCGGCGGCGGTCGATCGTTTCTGCCAAGCGCTGCGGGCGCAAGCGCGCAAGCTGAGTGATGCCTTGGCTACGGGGCTGTAAATTCACTTTGCCCGTTCCGAGCGCAGCAGCAGGGCCGCGACTGCGCAGGCGGTAAGCGCCAGGCACGACACATAGAATGCATCGCTGTAGGCCATCAGGTAGGCCTCGCGGCGGATCGTCCCGGCCAGCCCTTCGAGCAGCTGTTGCTGCTGCAGCAGCCAGCTCTGCATCGGTTGGCCGATACGCTCCTGCAGGGCGGGCGAGAACAGCGTGACGTGCTCATGCAAGCGCTCGCTATGCAGCCGTTCGCGGCTGGCAACGATCTGCGTCAACCCCGCCGTACCGATGGCCCCGCCGAGGTTGCGCAGCATGGAAAACACCGCCGAGGCTGAGCCGGCCTGGCGCTTGTCCAGGCCGGCGACGGCCAGCACCGACAACGCCACCATGATGAACGGCTGACCAATGCCGCGCACCACGGTCGAGGGAATGATCACGTTGTTGCCGGCATCGGCGCTCAGCCACGCGCCCAACCAGCAGCCCAGTGCCATGATCAAAAAGCCGCTGGCGACCATGAACTTGGCACTGGTCCAGCCCATCAGGCGGGGCATCAGTGGCGCCAGCAGCAGTTGCACCACGCCGTAGGCAATCAGCGCCACGCCGACCTGATGGGCGCTGAAACCCTGCAGCTGCGACAGATAGTTGGGCACCAGAAAGACCAGGCCAAAGGTAGCCGCGCCAAAGATGAACATCGCCGCGCTGGCCACGCCGAAGTTGTAGTGGCCGAGCAGGCGCAGATTGATGAAGGCACGTGAGCCAAACAGCTGGGTCGCCACGAACAGCACCAGCGCAACGGCGGCAATCAGGCTAAGGCCGGCAATCAACGGCGAGCTGAACCAGTCGAGGCGGCCGCCTTCTTCCAGCACGATCTGCAGCCCGCCCAGGCCGATGACCATGGCGGCGACGCCCAGCCAGTCGCCTTGGCGCAGGCGCGCCAGCTGCATCGGTTTGGCTTCGATCGACCAGGCGATGGCGAGCAGCAAGGCAATACCCGGCACCAGTTGCAGGTAGAAGATCCAGCGCCACGAAAAGGCGTCGGTGAGCCAGCCGCCCAGCGACGGGCCGGCGGCTTGGGCGACGCTGTTGGCCAGGCTGAACAGGGCCATGCCCATGGCCATCTTGCGCGCCGGTAGCTCGGTGATGATCAGCTGGAACGACAGCGGAATCAGCACCGCGCCAGCCGCGCCCTGAATGACCCGGATGAAAATCATCGTCTCCAGATTGGGTGCCGCCGAGCAGGCTACCGAGGCGAGCAGAAAGATAAACGAACCGGTCCACATCACTCGGCGCAGGGAGAACACTTCGACCAGCCAGGCGGTCAGCGGGATCATCACGATTTCTGCGACCAGATAGGCCGTGGATATCCAGGAGCCTTCTTCAAAGCTGGCCCCCAGTGAACCCCGGATCTCGGGCAGCGCCGCGCTGGTGACGTGTACGTTCATGCCGGCCATGAAGCAGCCGAACAGCCCCGCCAGCACTGCCACCCAGGCACGCAACGATACCGGTTGCTCAGTGCTCATCGGTGCTTGCCCCCGGGCGCGTGTCGACCCGTGTCACAACCGACATGCCGGGCAGGATCGGCAGATCCGGCAACGGTTGATCGAGCAGGATGCGTACCGGGAAGCGCTGCACGATCTTGGTGAAGTTGCCGGTAGCGTTATCGGACGGGAGCAGCGCGAAGACATTGCCGGAGGCCGGCGACAAGCTCGCTACATGCCCTTGCAGGTCGTGGTCGGAAAAGCTGTCGACCGCGATGCGTACCGGCTGGCCGGGGCGCATGTGCTCCAGCTGGGTTTCCTTGTAGTTGGCCACGACGTAGGCCTGCTGCAACGGCACCACTGCCAGCAGCGGCTGGCCTGGCACCACATATTGCCCGGCGCGAACTCGGCGTTGGCCGACCACCCCGGCGATCGGGGCGCGAATCACGGTGTCTTGTTGATCCTGCTCGGCCAGCAGTTGTTGGGCTTGCGCGCGGGAAAGGGTCGCTTGGCACTGCTGGAGTTCGGCATCGACCTGCGCGGCGCGCAGTTTGGCCATGTTCAGTTGCGCTTGCTGTTGCTGCAGTGCGGCCTGGGCGACTTGCTCGCCCGCTTGCGCCTGGCTGGCCTGGCTGGTGGCGGTTTCCAGCCGTTGCGCGGTGGCGGCGTGGTCACGCACCAGTTCGCGATAACGCTGGACATCGAGCTGGCTGCGGCGTGCTTCGGCCTTGGCGCTGCGTAGGGCGGCCTGCGCCTGGAGGATGGCCTGGCGTTGCAGGGTGATCCGCTCGGCCGCCAGTTGCTGGCTGGCAGCGGCTGCGAGCAGTGCCGCCTGCGCCTGGGCAACACCGGCTTTTGCCTGATCAAGGCGGGCGCTGTAGTCGCGATCGTGCAGGCGCACCAGCACGTCTCCGGCCTTGACCGGTTGGTCGTCTTCGACTTCAACGGCCGCCACATTGCCCGCCACGCGCGAACTCAGCGCCACCCAGTCAGCCTTGATGTAGGCGTCATCGGTGCTCTGCAGATAGCGGCCCGTGGCCCACCAATAACTGGCCAGCGCCACCAGCGCGACCACGGTCACGGCGAGCGCTAGCGTCAGCGCCAGGCGCCGCCGGGTTGTGGTTTTACTGCGCTGCTCGGCAGCGTTGGGCACGGTGGGTTGTACGGCACTGTTCATGGTTGGGTTCCGGTTTTACTGATGGGTGCCTGCCAGCGGCCGCCGAGGGCGCGGAACAGGTTGATCTGGGCCTGGGCGAGACGACCTTGGGCGTCGACCTGGCGAGCGCGCAGGCGTATCAGCTCGCGTTCGCTGTCGAGCAACGCCAGGCCGTCGAGGGCGCCGGCGCGGTAATTGAAGTCGGCCAGTGCATGCGCACGTTGACCGTGCTCCAGCGCAGCGGTGACGGCCAGCAGGCTTCGCCGCTCACCGTCGAAGCGAGCGAGGGCCTGGCGCACATCCTTCAATGCGGCCAGCGCGACGCCTCGGTAATGAGCCCGTTGGGCCTGCTGCAAGGCTTCGGCCTTGCGCACTCGGGCGCGGTTGGCGCGCACGTTGGGGAACTGCCAGGTGATCAGCGGGCCGATGCCGAACATCACCGCGCGGCTGTCGCCGAGGTGACCGAGGTGTTGGTCGGCGGCCGTCAGCGAAGCGCCAAAGCTGACCTTGGGGTAGAGGTCGGCGGTGACGATCTCGACGTCCAGCCCGGCGGCGCGCAGCTCACGCTCGGCCTGGCGCACATCCGGGCGGCGCTCGAGCAACTGCCAGCCATCGCCGAGCGGCAGCGCAGCCGCCAGCGTGGGCGGGCTGTCGCAGGTTATGGCCTCTGCCGACGCAGCCTGGCCGCTGAGCATGTTCAGCTCGTACAGGGCCATCTGCCGGTGCGCTTCGAGCAACGGTAATTCGGCGCGCAGCTGCTCTCGCAGTGCGAGTAGGCGCTCGCGGTCCAGCTCGGTGGCGATGCCCGCTTGCTGCTGGCGTTGGCTGAGTTGCACGCTGCGCTCAAGGCTGCGCAGGGATTGCCTGGCCTGCTTCAGACGGGCGCTGTAGGTGCAGTGCTGGACGTAGGCACGGCTGGTTTGAGTGACGACATTCAAGCGCACCAGGTCCAGTGCTGCGGCGCTGGCGTCGGCCTGCACCGCGGCGCGCTCGATGGCAGCGCGTACCTGCCCCCAGATATCGACCTGATAGGCCAGTTCGATTCTCGGATTGAGTTGCCACTGCGCCGATGCGTGGCTGTCGGTGGCTTTGGCCAGGGTCTGATCATCGGCAGTTTTACCGTAAGTGGCTGCCAGGCCAAGTGCAGTGGCGGGCCAGCGTTGGGCGTCGAACTCGGCAATGCCCGCCAGCATCGCCTGTACGTTGGCCTCGGCCTGGGCCAGGTCCTGATTGCGCGCCAGGGCGCGCTGTACCCAGCGGTCAAGCTGCGGATCATTGAACAGCCGCCACCAGTCCTCGGGCAGGGCCTGCCTGCTGGTACCGATGGGCACGCTGGCCAGGGCATCAATCTGCAAGGGGGGCGGCGCGGGCGCAGGTTGCCGGGCGCAGGCAGTCAGCGCACAGAGCATGGCCAAGGCAAGCCGGGTAGGGCGGGGGGAGGATTGGCGTAAAGGCATCACAAATGTCGCATCAGGGGCTGTGATGCGAGGTTACTCAGCGCGCCCGCCGCGCCGCTGCCGCAAGCGCGCCAACCATGCGTGCAAACGGGACAACCTGCTGGCTAGTCGCTGCTGCCCAGCAGGCGCAACTGCCAATCGCTCGGTGCCTGACCGAGCGTGCGCTTGAACATGGCCGCAAAGGCGCTGGCGCTTTCGTAACCGTGCTCCAGCGCCACCGTCAGGATCGGCTTGCCCTCGGCGAGCTTCTGCTGGCTGAGCATGACCCGCGCGCGAGTCCGCCATTCGCCATAGGACATGCCCACTTCCCGCTGAAACAACCGCGCCACGCTGCGGGCACTGAGGTTGAGCTGAGTGCCGCATTGCTCCAGGGTGAGGTCTTGGGCCGGGTTGTCGAGAAAGCGCTCGCACCACGCTCGCAGCCGCGCATGCTGCGGCATCGCTACGAAGGCATCGAGGTGGGCCGCGTTGGCCAGTTCGTGTTTGATCAGGGCGCGGATGTGTTCGCCGTCCTGCCGGTCGGGCAGGCGTGACGCGGCCAGAATCAATTCGCGCAGCAAGCCGGAAACGACGATCACCTGACAGCGGTCGATGTGCGCTTCAAGCAGCAGCGTGCGCATGCGCACCTGGCCTTGCATGGCGATCGCGTGGTCGACCCCGGCCGGTACCCACAGGGCATGCCCGCCGGGGATGACGTAGTTACCGCCGTCACTGCTGACACGCATGATGCCGCTGGCGGCGTAGATCAGCTGGTCTTCGCCGTGGCAGTGATGGGCAACGTGCTCGCCGTGTTGATAATCCCTTCCCAGCGTTTGCATGGATCGCTCCGTTTGACCGGATCTGATTATACCGTTGGCTGGTGGTGGTTTATTGCAACATGTTTCTTTCGGGGGATTTATTCTGCCTGAATTTTGCTTTTCTAGAGCGTTTATCGGTTGCCTATTGCTTTTTATCGCAATCAGCGTGCGCTTGTTCCTGCTTGCGGTTGCAGCTATTTCACAGCCAGCAAGGTGTAACACATCGGCACCTGCAGCTCGTTGCTCTCATAAACGTCATAGAGCTCTTCGCGGTTCGAGTGCGGGTATTCGGTGAACGCCTGCAGTTGCAGCCCCGCTTGCAGCACAGCGGTGACGATGTCGCTCATGCGGTGGATGTGCCAATACGACGTCACCCCATTCGCCTCACCCTGGCCCTCATAAACAATGGCCTTATCCTCAACCACAGGCTCGGTCTGGAAGTAGCTGCCGCTGATGCGCCAGGGGTCGTTGGACTCAGGTTCGAGCATTTCCAGGAACGGGTGAGTTTCGTAAATTGCCAGCGTCCCGCCCGGCTTCAGCGTGCTGGCGGCGTGGCGGAAGAACGCGGATAGATCGGGCATCCAGTTGAGCACGCCGATGGTGATCAGCACCACATCGAAGCGCCCGTTCATCGAGGCTGGTAGCTGGTGGATGTCGGCCTCGATGAACTCGACAGCGTGGGGCGACCTTGCGGCGAGTTCATGGGCTTGCTGCAGGAATGCGGCGGACTGATCGACGCCGACCACATGCTCGGCGCCTAGCGCATACAGCGAGAGCGCTTCGCGGCCATTGTTGCAGCCCAACTGCAGTACCTGTTTGCCGCGAAGGTCTACTTGCTTGAGCAGCGCCGTGAGTGTCGGGTCCAGGCAGGAGAACTGCGCATGGGCAACCTCCGTCAACAAGCTCTGCCAGGTGGCCCCGTTGCGATGCGCATCGGCAGAGGCGTTCCAAGCATCGCGGTTGCTTTCGATCATTTGCTCGAACGAAGGCATATTCGGTTTCACTCCATGAGAGTGCCGGTGATCAGGCCGGCTGGTTGCTCAGTGAGCACGGTAGTGAGGCGTAACGCAAGTTACAAACCCACCGAGCAGCGAGTACTTCGGCTTTCAAATCTAGCAGGGCTGTGCCGCCAGGTGGTTGCTGACCTTGCGGCCCAGCACCAGCACCGTCATGAAGCCGCAGGCGACCAAAGCAGTTGCCAGGCTGAGCAACGCTGCCGTACCCAGCTGATCGACGATCTGCCCACCAAAGAACGAGCCTAGCGCAATGATCACCTGGAACATCGCCACGAACAGCGGCATGCCGCGCTCGACGTCCTTGGGTGCAACGATGAACATCCAGATACTGGCGCAGGCCGGGAACGCACCGAAGGCGAAGCCCCACAGTGCAATCAAGGTGGCCGCGCCGGTCATGCCGGTGGCGAAGTGGGGGAACAGTGCAGTGCTGATACCGATCATTACAGCCACCAGCATCAAGGTATGACGCACGCTGCGGTTGGCGGCAAAGCCGGCGAAGATATTGCCCAGCACACCAGCCACGCCGTACAGCAACAGCAGCGAGCCAATGGTCGGCCCGTCGAAGCCGGCATTCTGTTTGAAGAACGGCGCCACGTAGGTGTATGCCGCAAAGTGCGCCAAGCCAATCAGCAACACGGCAATCAGGCCAATCCGCGCCTGCGGATTGATGAACAACGCCGGCAGGTCACTGACGCGGATGGCCTTTTCCGGATTGAGCCGCGGTAGCAAAAGCACCTGCGCCAGCAGCACCGGAATGCCCACCAGTGCGGTCACCAGGAAGGTCATGCGCCAGCCCATCAGTCCGCTCAGCCAGGTACCGACCGGCACGCCGAGCACGGTGGCCAGGGTTACGCCGACCATGATGATCGAGGTCGCCTGTGCCACGCCGACACCCTTGGGCGCGAGGCGGCCACTCAGGGCAATCGCGGTGGCCCAAAAGCCACCGATACTGATGCCCAGCAGCACGCGGCCGAACAGCAGCAGGCTGAAGTCGCTGGCGTAAGCCACCACTGCGTTGGCGATGATCATGATCAGGGTCAGGCCGATCAGCAGGTAACGGCGGTCCATAGTGCCGATGCCGACAGACAGCAGCGGGGCAGCGAGGGCCGCCATGATGCCCGGCACGGTGACCATCAGCCCGGCGTGGCCGGCGCTGATGCCCAAGTCGCGGGCGACGTCGTTGAGCACGCCCACTGGCAGAAACTCGCTGGTAACCAGGGCAAATGCGCCCACAGCGACCGAGAGGATCGCCAGCCACTGCTGTGCGACGCTTTGTTGATTGTGTTCAGGGAGGCCGCTAGGGGCCCGGCTGGCGCTTGGCATGAGGCTAGTTTCCAAGGATGAGGTCGCCTTGAGCAGGCGGGAGAGGGCGGATTGGCGGGCATTATAGAAGTCGCCTGCGGCAAGCGGGCAGGCGTGCGGTTCGATAGTAATCATCAGTGGTATCGATGAAAGGTGCTGAACAGAGCGGCTGCCGGCGTCGGGTATTCACGCTTGCCGTGGCGTGCTCTGGGAGCGGTAGAATTGAGCGAGCGCATCGACTTACGCCAACATGGACGGCGACTATGAATCAAGTGACAAACCAGCACCTGTTGACGATCATCCAGACCAATGCGATCAACCAGCAACTGTTGACGCTGCTGCCGACGTTGCAGCTCCCGGACTGCATGCTGGTGGCTGGGTGTTTGTTCCAGACCTTCTGGAATCACCAGGCAGGTCAGAACGCCGAATGGGGCATCAAGGACTACGACATTGCCTACTTCGATAGCGATCTTTCCTGGGAAGCAGAGGATCGCGTGATTCAGCGTGTGCACGAGGCCTGCGCGCACCTTGGTGTCAACGTCGAAGTGCGCAATCAAGCCCGTATTCACCTTTGGTACAAAACCAGATTCGGTGCTGACTACCCGCAGCTTCGCAAGGCTACCGACGGCATAGACCGCTACCTGGTCGCCTCGACCTGCGTCGGCGTTGATGTGTATACCGGCGAGCTGTACAGCACCTACGGGCTGGATGATTTGCAGCACAACGTCCTCAGGCTCAACCCACTCAACCCGCTGGCTGGTTTGTTCAACGATAAGGCAGCAAGTTATCGCCAGCGTTGGCCTTGGCTGAAACTGGCAGATCAGCATTGACAGTGCCGGTCACCCCCTTACAATCGCGCCCCCTCGATTCAGCACGCACAGCGAAAAGGAGCTTCGATGCAACGGGTGATGATTGTTGGGCAGCCGGGTTCGGGCAAAAGCACCCTGGCGCGGCAGCTTGGTGAGCGCACTGGTTTGCCGGTGGTGCACATCGACACCATTCACTGGCAGCCCGGCTGGGTTGAACGCAGCCGGGATGAGAAGACCCGACTGTGCGGCGAGGTCGAGGCGGGTGAGCGGTGGATCTTCGAAGGAGGGCATTCGGCGACCTGGGAAAATCGGCTGGCGCGCGCCGACCTGTTGATCTGGATTGACCGATCGACTCCGCTGCGGTTCTGGCGGGTGTTGCTAAGGACGTTGCTCAATCGTGGTCGAACCCGGCCTGACTTGCCGGCAGACTGCCCAGAGTTGCTGGGCAATCTGCCTGAGTTTTTCCGCTTCATGTGGCAAACCAGGCAGTCGGCGCGGCGCAAGATGCAGCAGTTGGTGGCGGATGCACCGCGGGGTTGCCGGGTGGTTTGCTTGCGTTCTGATCAAGAGACTCAGGCGTTTTTGGCGAGTTTCGACTAAGGATTCACGGTGCGCTCGTGGAGTTGGGCCGCTTCTGCCTCTATCGCAATGTCTTTTGCATGATGATCGTGCGCTCGGCACCGTGAAATTCGTCGCGAACCTCGCTGAAGCCCAAGCGCCGATAAAATGCCTGAGCAGTAATCGACGAGGGCACGCTCAACACGCCGAGGCCTCTGGCTTGCGCCACTGCCTCAAGTTTGCGCATCAATTGCTGCCCAACCCCGCGGCGCTGATAATCAGGACTCACAAATACACTGCGCACCACACCGCCATCCAGGCTCGCCGTAGCTACTACCTGATCTTGCAGAGTTGCGACATACACATCACGCAAGGCAATCAGTTGCTCGACCGCTGCGGGTGAAAAACTGCGTTGCACCTGTTCAATGATGTCTGCTGAGTAGTCCCTGGCGTTGGACACACGCAATGCGCCAATCACGACCGCGCTGATTGCTGCTGCGTCCGCCACGGTTGCCGGTCGAATCACAGAAGTCATCCTATGCCCCGGCTTGGGTTGGGGGTGTACCAAGGTGCTGCTGACTCGAGATGAACGTGTTTCTGTTTGGCTGGCAGCAACGGTGTGTCGAGCGTGCCCAGTGCAATCGAAACCCAGTCAGCGAACTCACCCGTTGAGCGCGACCAGAACAGCGTTGATCCGCACTCGCTGCAGAACTCACGTTTTACTGTGGCTGATGATGCATAGGCCCTGATGCTCGACTCGCCACTGAGGATGCGTAGCGCGTCGCGTGGCACGCTGGCGTACGACGCGAATGCGGCGCCGTGGCCTTTGCGGCATTGACTGCAATGACAGTGGCTGACGGCTTTTGGCGGCGTGAGTAGCTGGTAGCTGACGGCGCCGCAGAGGCAACTGCCGCGATGGGTATCGGTCATGTGCTTCTCCAAGGGAGCGAAGCAGCAGCGTAGCCAGTTGTGCTAGGTGGGTCTAGTCGCGGGTAATGGGGCCGCTGCGCGACCCTATCGCGACACAAGGCCGCTCCTACAGGGGGACCGCGCAATACCTGCTGACGCGGTCCCCTGTAGGAGCGGCCTTGTGTCGCGAAAGGGCTGCAAAGCAGCCCCAAATTCCCACGCTCACATCGTCAGGTCGTTATCTCCACACTGCGTGGCTGCACCCCAATCCTGAACCAGATCGAATACATCGCCGGGAGAAACACCAACGTCATGATGGTGCCGACCAGCGTGCCGCCGATCAGGGTATACGCCAGCGTGCCCCAGAACACTGAATGAGTTAGCGGGATAAACGCCAGGATCGCCGCCAGTGCCGTCAGCAGCACTGGCCGGGCGCGCTGCACCGTGGCCTCGACCACTGCATCGAACGGATCCAGCCCGGCGCTCTGGTTCTGATGAATCTGCCCGATCAGGATCAAGGTGTTGCGCATGAGTATTCCCGAAAGCGCAATCAGCCCGACCAGCGCGTTGATGCCAAACGGCTGCTGAAACAGCAACAGCACCGGCACCACGCCGATCAAACCCAGCGGTGAGGTGAGAAACACCATGACCATCGCCGAGATCGAGCGCACCTGCAGGATGATGATCAGCAGGGTCAGGGCAATCATGATCGGCAGCAACGGCACGATCGCCTGGCTGGCCTTGGCCGACTCTTCGATCGAACCTGCCATCTCGACCCGGTAGCCCGCCGGCAGCGTCGTGACGATCGGTTGCAGCGCCTGCCAGATCTGCGCGGACACATCCGGCGGCTGCAGGCCTTCGGCGGTATCACCGCGCACGGTGATGGTCGGGCTGCGGTCACGCCGGCGCAGCAGTGGGTCTTCCATGCGCACACTGACTTCGCCAACCTGGCCAAGGGAAATGTGCTGCCCGGCGGCGCCAACCAGGCTGAAGTTTTCGATCCTGGCCGGATCCAGCCGGGTGTCGCCAGCCGCGCGCGCCTCGACCTGCACCAGGCGGATGTCCTCGCGTACCGCCGTGACCGGCACGCCGCTGAGCAAAAACTGCAGTTGCTGGGCGACCGCTGCAGAGCTCAGGCCAACCGCCTGCAAACGGTTCTGATCCAGGGAGAAATGCAGCGTCGGCACCCGCGTGCCCCAGTCAGTGTTTACCGTCTTCAACAGCGGGCTGGCCTGCATCACGCTTTGCACGCGCGCGGCGATTTTACCCAGTTGCGCGGTATCCGGGCCGGTGACCCGGAACGCCACGGGGAACGGTGAGTATGGGCCGAACACCAGTTGCGTCACCCGCACGCGGGCTTCGGGGGCCAGGCCTTCGGCGGCCGCCTGGCGCAGACGGTGCTTGAGCGCCTCGCGCGCTTCCTGGCTGTCAGTGAGCACAACGATCTTGGCAAACGAAGGGTCAGGCAGCTCGGGCGCCATCGCCAGAAAGAACCGCGGCGGACCCTGGCCGATGTACGAGGTGACGATCTTGGCCTCTTCCTGCTTACGTAGCCACGTCTCAACCTTGATGGCTGCGGCGTTGGTCTGCTCGATCGAGGTACCGTACGGCAGCTGCAGCTCAACCAGCACTTCTGGCCGATCGGAGGTGGGGAAGAACTGCTTCTTGACCAGGCCCATACCCAGCACCGCAGCCACGAAGGCTGCGATGACCGCGCCCGCTACCAGCCACTTGTGCGCAATCACCCGCGCCAGCAGCGAGCGAAAGCGGTTGTAGTGGCGGGTGTTGTAGATCGCGGCGTGGCCGCCTGGCACCGTCTTGATGTGCGGCAGCAGTTTGACCCCAAGGTAGGGCGTGAAGGCTACCGCCACGATCCACGAGGCAATCAGCGCGATACCAACGATCCAGAACATGTTGCTGGTGTATTCACCGGCGGTGGACTGGGCGAATCCATTGGGCATGAAGCCGATGGCCGTCACCAGCGTGCCGGCCAGCATGGGCGCCGCGGTGTGGCTCCAGGCGTAGGCCGAGGCCTGGAAGCGGTCGTAGCCTTCCTCCATCTTCACCACCATCATCTCAATGGCGATGATGGCGTCATCGACCAGCAGTCCCAGCGCCAGAATCAACGACCCCAGGGTGATCCGGTCAAAGCTCTTGCCGGTCGCCGCCATCACCACAAAGACCATGGCCAGGGTCAGCGGCACGGCGGCCGCGACCACGATACCCACCCGCCAGCCCATGCTGATGAAGCACACCAGCATCACCACCAGCAGGGCGACCACGAACTTGACCATGAACTCGTCGACCGAGGCGCTGATATTGACCGCCTGATCGGTGACCTTGCTCAGCGTCATGCCCAGCGGCATGGCCTGGTTGATGCTCGTTGTTTCTGCTTGCAGCGCCTTGCCCAGCTCCAGGCCGTTCCAGCCTTCGCGCATCACCACGCCCAACAGCAGGGCCGGCTCACCGCCGTTACGCACGAGGAAGGTCGCAGGGTCCTGATAGCCGCGCTCCACCTTGGCCACATCGGCCAGGGTCAATGTGCGCCCCTGGGCTGCAACCGGCGTCTGCCGGATTTTCGCCAGTTGATCGAAGGCGCCATCGACCCGCACCACCACCTGCGGGCCCTGGGTTTCGACCGAGCCGGCCGGGGTCAGCACGTTCTGCTCGTTGAGCGCGGCAAAGATCGCTTGCGGTGTGACGCCCAGGGTCGCCAGGCGATCATGGGAGAATGATACAAAAATCCGCTCGGCCTGTTCGCCGATGATATTGACCTTCTTCACCCCCGGCACATGCAGCAGGCGCTGGCGCAGCCCCTCGGCGTCGCGCACCAGCTGGCGCTGTGGCTCGCCTTTGGCCTTGAGCGCATACAGGGCAAAGGTCACGTCGGAGAATTCGTCGTTGATCATCGGCCCGATCACGCCGGCCGGCAGCGCCTTGGCTTCATCGCCAAGCTTCTTGCGCGCCTGGTAGAACTCCTCCTGCACCTGGGAGGGTGGGGTGCGGTCCAGCAGCGAGACCATGGTGAAGGCCAGCCCGGCGCGGGTGTAGGTTTCGCTGCGGTCGTACCAGCGCAACTCCTGCATGCGCTTTTCCAGCGGTTCGGCGACGAGGTCCTGCATCTGCTGCGCTGTCGCACCGGGCCAGGCGCTGACGATGGTCATCTGCTTGACGGTGAAGGGTGGGTCCTCAGCGCGGCCGAGTTTGAAGAACGCCAGCGCGCCTGCGAAGGCGATCAGCACAATCAGAAACAGGGTGATGGCGCGCTCGCGCACCGCCAGCGCCGACAGATTGAAACGCGATGCGCTCATGGCTGGCTCCCGGCAACGTTAACTGCGGGGGCGACCAGCACCGGCTGATCATTGCGTAGCAGGTGCGCGCCGAGGGCGATGACCTGTTCGCCGGCAGCCAGATCGCCGGCTACCCGCGCCGCATCGTCGCTGATTCCGAGCACCTGAACCGGGCGCCATGCGACCTTGGCCGGTTGCCCGGCAACGACCCAGACGCCACTGCCGCTGCCAGGGTCGTACAGGGCACCAATCGGCACCTGGCGGGCATTCTCTTCGGTGATCTGGGGGGCAAGCACGAGAGTAATGGTCGCGCCCAGCGGCGCGTTTGCCAGCGGCCCAGCCAGCACATACCTGGCTTCGAAGGTGCGGGTGGTGCTGTCGGCGGCTTCGGACAGCAGGCGCAATCTGGCCGGAACGCTCTGAGCTTGATTGCCATACAGCGTGGCCTGCGCGACCGAACCAGCGGCTGGGCGCAGAGTTTCAGGGAGGTGGACCACGGCCTCGCGCTGGCCGGCTCGGGCCAGCCTGACCACCGCTTGGCCAGCGCTGACGACTTGCCCAGGCTCAGCCAGGGTATCCATCACCACGCCGTCGGCATCGGCCAGCAGTACCGCGTAGCTGGTGGCGTTGCTGGCCATGTCCGCCTGCGCCTGGGCGGCTTTGAGCTGAGCCGTGGCCGAGTCTGCAGCCGCCTTGAGCTGGTCGTAGGCCGAGGCGGACACGGCGCCTTCAGCCACCAACCCGCGATAGCGTGCTTCGTCGTCGCTGGCCTGCTTGGCCCGTGCCCGGGCAGCTGCAACCGCCTCTTGCTGCGCACGTGCCTGCAGCTTCAGGTCAACCGGGTCGAGGCGCATGAGTGGCTGCCCGCGCTGCACCGTTTGCCCGGTGTCGACCAGCCGTTCAAGGATCTTGCCCGGCACGCGAAAGCCCAGGTCGCTCTGCGTGCGGGCGACCACTACGCCGGTGAAGGCGCGGGCTGCGGCAGAGGCGTTTGCCACTGGCGCCGTTCTGACCAGCGGTGGCTGGTCGCGGGGGTCTTTACTGACAGACGAATCGCCGCACGCCACCAGGACGATGGGCAGCAGGCAACTGGCAAATGCGGCAGGGTGCAGGCGCATGGGATCCATTACTCAAAGGCATCAGGGAATCCCATTTTTGTTATAGTGACTAAATCTGTCAATGGTCACAACTTGAGTTTCAAGGCGCCAGGCTCCTCAGAATCAGCGCCGGCAGCTGCACCACGGCCGTTTCAACCGAGTCCAGGTTGTACTGCAGTTGCGCTGCGTTGACGTAGGGCTTGAGCACCAGATAGATCGCTTCGGTCGTTTCATCCAGCGGTGTCTTGCGCTCGAATTCGCCTGCCTCACGACCCTCTATCAAGACCTGTTGAATGACCTGGCGAAGGTGCGCCCCATGTGCCTGGACTGACGGCCACTGGTCGCGCGAGGCCACTGCGGCGATGTCGTACAGCTTGCGTTCGTGGAAGAACAAGTCGCTGCCTGCCTCAGCAATGGCGCGGAATAGCCGCCTGATCTGCTCTGAGGCAGTAGGCGCATCGGCGATGGCGGTGGTCACCAGTTGCCTGATCATCGTCAGCCGGTTGGCGCAGATCACTTCACCAATGGCCTGCTTGGAATCAAAGAATTTATAGATGTATGCCTTGGAAAAACCAATGGCCTTGGCCAGGTCCGAGACCGTGGTCTTTTCATAGCCGTAATGGGCGAAATGCAGCATGGCCGCCTGGATGACCTGATCGCGGACATCATGGTCGGCTGGGCCGCGAGTGGGCGCTGGGGAGGTATTTGTCGTCATGCTCAAAGCGTACTCTGCTGAGGGCCGGATTGACAGTCAGTGACCAATCTATAATATGGTCACAACCTGTAACGGTCATGGGAATCATCATGCAGCTTTATCGAAGCATCGCCCTCATCCTGAGCGCCAGCCTGCCTGCAGGGTGCATGGTGGGGCCTGATTATAAACAGCCGCAGGCACCGCTTGCCGATCACTATCAGGGCCGGGCGGGGACGCAGCCACAATCGGCAGGTGCCGTAGCCAACCTCGATCAGTGGTGGACAGGCTTTGCTGATCCGGCCCTCAGCGGGTTTGTCCGCCAGGCGCTGGCGCAGAACCTCGACCTGGCCCAGGCTCAGGCGCGGCTTGCTCAGGCTCGGGCCGCGTTGGGTTCAGCCAACGCAGCGCTTTCACCGTCTGCCGGAGTGGATGGCCAGGCGGCCCGTGCCTATCAGTCGATTCAGACACCCTTGGGTCAGGTGCTTGATTCAACGCCTGGCTATGACCGTTACGGCAACAGCTATGAGCTCAACCTGGTTGCGGGCTGGGAAATCGACATGTTCGGCGGACTGCGCCGCGACCGCCAAGCCGCACTGGCCGAGTACCAGGCTTCTGAAGCCGGGGCAGTGGCGACGCGGCTTGCCGTGGCTGCGCAGACCGCTGACCTGTATGCCAGCGTGCGCGGGCTGCAGGCGCGCTTGGCTATCGTCGAACAGCAGGTGCAGACGCAGCGTGAGCTGTTGGCCAAAGTGCAGGTGCTCAACCGCAAAGGCGTTGCCGCAGATGCCGAGCTGCGCCAGACCGAGGGTGAGCTGGCGCAGGTCGAGGCCCGTGCGCCGCTGTTGCGTACGGCGCTGGACGCGGCGCTCAACGCGTTTGATGTAACGCTCGGCAGCCCGCCGGGGACCCATCGTGCAGCGCTTGTGGCTGGGGTGGCGATTCCCCAGGCACCCCAACTCACCGACATCGGCGCACCCGCTGATCTGTTGCGGCGCCGGCCCGATCTGATCGCCGCCGAGCGCAGACTGGCCGCTGCCAATGCCTCAATTGGCAGCGCGATCAGCGAGTATTATCCGAAGTTTTCCCTGGGTGCGTTGCTGGGCAGTGCGACGACCTCGGGTGGCCAGTTGTTCAGTGGTGGGGCGAGCCAGTCAGCTGTGTTGCTGGGGCTGCGCTGGCGGCTGTTCGACTTTGGCCGGATCAACGCTGAGATTGATCGAGCCAAGGGGCGTGAGGCTGAGGCTTTGGCGATGTATCGGCAGTCGGTGCTGAGGGCGTCGGCAGATGTCGAGAATGCCTTGTCAGCGTTGCTCAACCGCCAGGCGCAAGCCGCTACGCTTGCGGCTGGCGAGTCATCGCTGCAGCAGGCACGGCGGTCGTCCTTTGCGGCCTATCAAAAGGGCGCCGCCAGCCTGATCAACGTGCTCAATGCTGATCAGCAACTGCTGCGTGCTTCGGATGCCAGGGCGGTGGCACAAACGGAAGCCGCTCGTGCGGCAATTGCGGCGTACCGAGCGTTAGGTGGGGGCTGGTCGCCCGCTGAGGCAGTTACGCAGCGGCCTCAGTAGGCAAGGTTCACCACCACCTCAAAACTGCGTGACCACCGTCACGCCTGCCGTCTCGAACCGGTCCATGTTCACCAGTGCATCAATCGACTGCTCAAGGCTGATGGTCTTGCCCACCAGCTTATCCGGGGCCAGCTTGCCGCTGTGAATCATCTCGAGCATGGCATCGTAGCGGTGTGCCTGCATGCCATGGCTGCCGCAGATTTCCAGTTCATGCGCAATCACCTTGCCCATCGGCACGGCCGGGCTGGCGTGGTCGGCGAGCATCAGGCCCACCTGTACGTGCCTGCCGCGACGGCGCAGGTTATTGATCGAGTTGAAGCAGGTAGTCGGATGGCCCAGCGCGTCCAGCGATACATGCGCACCGCCTTTGGTAATCTCCATCACCGCTTCGGCAACGTCCGCCACCTGAGTGGCGTTAATCGTGGCAACGGCGCCCAGCGTGCGTGCCAGCGCCAGTTTGTCATCGGCGATATCGACTGCCACCACATTCGCGCCCAGGGCGTGAGCGATCATCACCGCGGACAGGCCAACCCCACCGCAGCCGTGCACGGCGACCCATTGGCCCGCGCTGACCTTGCCTTGATCGACTACCGCGCGAAATGAGGTGACGAAGCGACAGCCCAGGCTAGCAGCAGTGGCATAGTCCATCGATTCGGGTAGCGTGACCAGGTTCAGATCCGCGTGGTGGATGCCTACGTATTCGGCGAACGAGCCCCAGTGGGTGAAGCCAGGTTGGAACTGGCTGTGGCAGACCTGCTGATTGCCGCTGTTGCATTCCGGGCATGCCCCGCAACCCCCCACGAACGGTACGGTAACGCGGTCACCGACTTTCCACCGGCTGACGTGGCTGCCGACCTCGGCAATGACTCCGGCTAGTTCATGCCCTGGCACGTGTGGCAACTGAATGTCGGGATCATGGCCTTTCCAGCCATGCCAGTCGCTGCGGCATACGCCGGTGCCCTTGACCTCGATGACCACGCCGTGACGCTCCGGGGTTGGGTCGGCGACGCTCATCAGGCGCGGTGGCTGGTTAAAGGCTTCGTACACTACAGCTTTCATGGCAACGACCTCCGTGTGCATGGCAGCACAATCTGGTTCAGCGCTTGGGGTGCGGCCAATTATCCGCAATCAAGCTGAAATTGCCTTTCAGAGTGCAATTGACTTTGAGGGTTGGCTGAAATTAACGTCGCTTAAAGTCATTTCTTTTGAAGAGTCCTTTCATGACCGAACGCCTGGATAAGGTAGATGTTGCGATATCAGACAGACTGCAACGCGACGGCAGGCTGTCCAACGTCAAGCTTGCCGAGCAGTTGTCCTTGAGCGAAGCCTCCTGTTGGCGAAAGCAAAAGCGCCTGGAGCAGTGTGGGGTCATCGAAGGCTACCAGGCAGTGCTCAATAGGAAGAAGCTGGGCCTTGGGGTGATGGCTTTCGTGCAGATTTCCTGCACGGACCACAGTGAGGAAGCGACTGCAAAATTCGAACGGATCATCGAATCGGCGCCGCAGGTGCTGAGCTGTCACAACACCACGGGGGAGGCCGACTTTTTGTTGCAGGTAGTGGCTAGAGATCTCGACAGCTACAGCCGGTTTGTCGAAAAAGTGCTGAGGACCCTGCCGGGCGTTTCCAGTATCAGGTCCAATATTTCCCTGCGTGAGCTGAAGACTTCCAATCGACTGCCGGTGACCGAGCTGGTGAGTATTTGACAGGCGGATGCCAGTAACCAGGGCACCGTACGCGCTGGCTACTGGCGAAGCTCATTCAGCCAAGCGGCGCTGTGGTTACCCCGTCAAGCTGGCGCCAGATCTGCAGTGGGTTGTCTTGCTTGAGCGCGTCAGGCAGCAAGGCATCCGGCAGGTTCTGATAGCACACCGGTCGCAGGAAGCGCTCGATGGCGGTCGAGCCGACCGACGTGCTGCGGCTGTCGGAGGTGGCCGGGAAGGGGCCGCCATGGACCATCGCATCGCAGACTTCGACGCCGGTAGGAAAGCCGTTGACCAGCAGCCGGCCGGCTTTCTTCTCCAGCGTCTGAACCAGGCTGCGCGCAACCTCCAGGTCCTGCTCCGTCAACTGCAGGGTTGCCGTCAGCTGACCTTCAAGCGACCTGGCGAAGGCCAGCATCTGGTCCACGCTCTGGCAGCTGATGACGATTGCCGCAGGGCCGAACACTTCTTCCAGCAGCTGCGGGTTGGCCGCGACATTGGCGAAGGTCGTGCGGTACAGATGACCCTGCGCTTGCGTCGCACCAGAAGGCGGCTGGCCAGCGGCGACCAGTGCTGTGTCGGGCTGCGCAGCGATCCGTTGCAGGCCGGTCAGGTATGCCTGGTGAATGCCCGTTGTGAGCATCGTCTGGCTGGCCTTGTCAGCCAGGCAGGCACCGGCACGGGCAACGAACGTTTCCAGCTCGGGCCCTGCAACGGCCAGCAGGATGCCTGGGTTGGTGCAGAACTGGCCGGCGCCGAGTGCCAGCGCGTCGGCAAAGCCTGCGGCTATTGTCTCGGCTCGCGCTGCCAGTGCGCCTGGCAGCAGGAACACCGGGTTGACGCTGCTCATCTCGGCGTACACCGGGATCGGCTCGGCACGCGCTGCGGCTGCCCGTAGCAAGGCCAGGCCACCGCTGCGCGAGCCGGTGAAGCCAACGGCTTTGACGGCCGGGTGGGCGACCAGTTGTTGGCCAACGTCATTGCCGTCACCCACCACCAGCGAGAAAGTGCCTTCGGGCAGCTCCAGCCGCTGTACAGCCTGTTGGATCACGCGCCCGACCAGCTCACTGGTGCCCAGGTGTGCTCGGTGCGCCTTGACGATCACCGGGCAGCCTGCGGCCAGTGCCGAGGCCGTGTCGCCGCCCGCGACCGAGAACGCCAGCGGGAAGTTGCTGGCGCCGAACACCACCACAGGTCCCAGCGCCACCTTGCACATACGCAGATCCGGGCGCGGCAGTGGCGCTCGGTCGGGCAGGGCAGAGTCGAAGGTCGCCTGCTGCCAGCGGCCTTGGCGCAGCACCGAGGCAAACAGCCGCAGTTGGCCCACGGTACGCCCGCGCTCACCTTCCAGGCGGGCCAGAGGCAGCCCGGTTTCGCTGTGGGCGCGCTCGAGCAGCGTTGCGCCCAGGCCGACGATACCGTCGGCAATCGCTTCGAGAAACTGCGCGCGCCGTTCCGGGCTGGTCGAACGCAAGCTGTCAAACGCCTGGTCGGCAAGCTCGCACGCCTGTTTGACCAAGTTGGCGCTGGCGCAGTTGAACACAGGGGCGGGGATGGCCTCTTCAGTCGCGGGGTTGATCGCCAGCAGTTCACGGCCTTGGCCACGAATCAGTTGATGCCCGATTATTTGTTCGCCGGTAAGTGGCATTGCTCTACTCCGTAAACCAGTTACTTGTCAGAAGAAATCGGCTGCTTCAACAGCAACAGGTAAGCCATGGCGGCAACCGCTGCGACGACGGCGCTGATGAGGAATGCCGAGGCGAACGAGCCCGATTGCTGAATGCTGAAGCCGGTGACGATCGGTGCCACCGATCCTGCCAGGTAGCCGCCGAAGTTCTGAATGGAGCCGAATGACGCGACCTGGCGGCTGTCGACGATGGTGTTGGCGATCATCCAGGCGGTGGAGCTGGCCATGTTGATGCTGAACAAGGCGCAGCAGAGCAGGGCCAGGCTGAGCACAATGCCGCTGCCAAAGGCCAGGGGCACGGTGAACGCCGCTGCTGCCAGCAACGCGCTGATCACCACCCGTTTGCGACTGCCCAGCACCGTGCCGCCTTTTTTCACCAGGCGGTCGCAGAGCCGGCCGGCGACGATGGTGCCCAAGGCGCCGAACACGTAAGCCAGTGACACCACCCAGGCGGTCTGATACAGGCCCAGACCGTGCTCACGCTCGAAGTAGCCGGGCAGCCAGGTCAGGTGCAGCCAAAGCATGTAGATCACGCCCATGAAGCCCAGCACTGCGCCCCAGGTGCTCTTGTGGCGGAACAGTTCAGCCCAGGCGCTGAGCTGGGATTTCAAACTTGGCTTTGGTGCCACGTTGGCCTGTTGCTGAGTCTGCGACGCCAGCAGGCGCTCGCGTTCTTCGGCAGGCAATTCAGCCAGGTAACGCTCCTTGCTCTTGTAGAAGGCGAACCAGCACAGCGCGATGACGATGCCGAACACGCCGGTAGCGATGAACATCCCGCGCCAGCCCCAGTTGATCATCAGCAGGGTCAGCAGCGGCGGGGCGATGCACGGGCCGATGCAGGTCGAGGACAGCACGATGCCGGTGGGCGTCCCGCGTTTTTCTGCCTCGAACCATTCCGCCAGGGCCTTGGCCGCCGAGGGGAACATCGGCGCTTCGCCGATGCCCAGCGCGATGCGCAGGCCGATGAATGCCGAGAAGCTGTTGATCAGGCCCGAGGCAGTCTGCGCCACCGACCAGCCCAACAAGGCGGCGCCGAGCGAGAGTTTGCTGCCCAGGCGATCGATGATCACCCCCAGCGGCAGTTGCGAGAAGGCATAAGCCAGGGAAAACGCCGACAGCAGAATGCCCATTTGCGAAGGCGTGATGGCCATGTCGCGCTGGATCGAGGTGTTGGCTATCGACAGAGCGCTGCGGTCGACATAGTTGATGATGCCGATCACCAGCAGCAGGCTGACAGTGATGAACTGGTATTTCTTGAACGGGTTTCGGCTGGCTACCGTATCCGCAGTGCGGTCAAGCTCGGCTTGCGCATATTTACTGGTCATGGCTGTTCACTTTTATTGTTATTGGGGATTAGCTGTTGGCTTGGACTTACATGGACGCCTCGAGCATCCAGCGGTAGTCCTCGGCACTGGCTTCACGGGGATTGGTGCGGTGGCTATGGTCGGCCAGGGCACCCTGGATGATGCCTGGGAACATCGCTTCGCTGACGCCCAGTTCACGCAGGCCTGTCGGCAAGCCCAGAGCACGGGTCATGTCACGCAGGGCCGATTCGATCTGGCTGTCGTCAGCCAGGCCCATGGCCTGGGCAATGCGCAGCGTCTTCTGTTCAGCGGTCATCGTCGCCGCCTGACGATTGAAGGCAATCACCGCCGGCAAGAAGATCGCGTTGAGCGTGCCGTGGTGCAGGCGCGGATTGATGCCGCCCAGCGCGTGGCTCAGGCTATGCACACAGCCCAGGCCTTTCTGGAATGCCAGGGCGCCCTGCAGTGACGCGCTCATCATGTTGGTCCGCGCTTCGAGGTTGTGCGGGTCGGCGGTGGCAGCGGTGATGAAGCGCCAGGCGCGCCATAGCCCGTCCAGGGCAATGCCGTCGGCCGGCGGGTTGAACGCAGGCGCCATGAACGTCTCGAGGCAGTGCGCAATAGCGTCCATGCCGGTGGCAGCGGTCATTGCGGCGGGCAAACCTACGGTCAGCGCAGGGTCGCAGATGGCTGACTTAGGGACTACATGCGGTGAGATCACGCCGACTTTGCGACCGTCATCGAGGATCAGGATGGCGCCGCGACCGACTTCGCTGCCCGTGCCGGCAGTGGTCGGTACCGCAATCACTGGCGCAGTGGCGGCGGTGATGTGGGCAAGGCCGCCTTCGATCACGGCAAAGCGCTTCAGTGGGCCCTCATGGCGGGCGCAGACGGCCACGCCTTTGGCCAGGTCGATGGCCGACCCGCCACCAATGGCGATGATGCCGTCGCAATTACATTCGCGGAACATGGCGACTGCTTCGCGGACTGCGCTCTCGTTTGGGTTGGGTGGCGTGGCGTCGTAGATCGGCAGGGCCATGTCAGCGCCTTCGAAGGCGTCAAGCGCGCGGTCGACCAGCCCGGCGGCGCGTACGCCGCGGTCGGTCACGATCAAAGGTCGGGTTATACCAATGCGCTGGCATTCGGCGGGCAGCAGCGTAATCGCGCCGACCTCGAACTGGATTTGAGTGATGTAGTTGATCAGGGACATGCGCTCTCCTGGAGCCTTTTGGCTTCTTTGTTTTTGGCCAATCTCAGGGCCTTGCTGGCGCACCGGGTGCGTCATCGTGCGGGGCCAGTATAGAAATCCCCTGCGGGCTGTGGTACTGAGAACAATCCATACAGCTATAACCAGGACTCATAGCCAATGACGCCATCGCTGAACTCGATCATGTCCCGGCTGCACGCCAGGCATTTGCGCCTGTTGATCGAGCTGGATGCGCACCGCTCGCTGCTCGGTGCGGCCGACAGCGTCGGGCTCACTCAACCCGGTGCGAGCAAGGCGTTGCAGGAGATCGAGACGACCTTTGGTACGCTGCTGTTCAGACGCACCAACCGTGGCCTGGAGCCGACCGCTGCCGGCCACTGTGCGATCAGATCCGCTCGGGTGATCCAGGCCGACCTGTCCAACCTGCGGCATGATCTCGATGCGATTTTGCGTGGAGTCGGCGGCAGGCTTGCGGTGGGTGCGATCATGGGCGCCGTGCCGCTGCTGATGAAGGCGGTATCAGAGCTCACGGCGATCCAGCCGGAAATGTCCTTCGAGATCGTCGAGGGCACCAGCCAGTTTCTGCTCAGCCAGATTGAGAGTGGTCGCCTGGACATGGCTGTGTGCCGAACCTCTGTCAGCAGCTCACCGCATTTGTTCGCCAGTGAGTTCGTCCAGCACGAGACACTCGCAGTGATCGCCAGCGTCGATCATCCGCTCAAGGACGCCGCGACCTTGAGCCTTGAGCAACTGGCCGAGAACCGCTGGATTGTCTACCGGGCGAACATGCCCATGCGCGTACAACTGGAACGTGAATTCCACGATGCCGGCCTGCGCTTCCCGCTGCACCTGGTGGAAACCACGTCGATTCTGGCGACCTTGTCGCTGTTGCAGAACCAGCCTGAATTCGTCGCGCTGGTGTCTATCGATGTGGCCCAGCAGTGTCTGCAGCATCACCGCATCTGCATTCTGCCGCTGGCGATCCAATCGGTGAGTGACCCGTATGAGTTGGTTACACGCCAGGCCAGTCAGGAAACGCCGGCCATGCAGCAGCTTCGCGGCTTGCTGCTCAGCGCTGCTGCTGGCGGCTCGACGCGTTAACCAGCGAGCCAGTGCTCATACGCCGCCGTCATCCGCTGCCGGGTCGGCGCATCTGCCGGAATCAGATGCTCGATCCGCATCGACTCCACGGTGATGTCCAGCGGCATGCCAAAGGTGGTGAAGGTTGACAGAAACCTCAGCTCACCCTCCGCTGTATTCACCCGCGTCAGCAACACCGGCATGGCTGCGGGCGCGTGCAGTTGAGCAGCGGGAGCCGGCAGCTCGCGTAGTAACTGCGCGAGCTCGGGACTAGCCACGGCCTCCCGCGACGCACGCTGCCAGGCGACCGCGCGAATCTCGTCGGCATTGGCTAGCCGATCACCCAACCCGCCGGGGCGCAGCAGTGTGTCGAGCAAATTCAGCCGCGCAGTCGCCTCGGGCGCGATGCCGGCCATGGCAAACAGCAAGCCGGCACTGGCATTGGCCGCGGTGACATCCCAGTTGCTGGCGATGACGATGGCCGGCGCCGGGTTGTTCGCGTGCAGAATATGTTCGATAGCTTCGTGGACCATCTTTAGCCCCGGCGCATCCAGCGGCGATGTGGCGTAGCGCGGGGCGTAGCCGGCGGCGACGAACACCTGGTTGCACTGCTCCAGCGGTGCGGCCAGCGCCGAGAGCAGGGCATGCAGAGTGCTCGGGCTGGCTTTGGCACGGCCAGTTTCGACGCAGCTTAAGTGACGCTGCGAAACCCCGGCCAGCAGCGCCAGTTCGAGCTGGCTGAGGCGCGCCTGCTGACGCAACTGGCGGACCTGCTGACCGGCCGAGGCGCTCGGGGCCGGTTGCTGGCGATGGAAAATTGGCTGGTTCATACGTCGACTCTGACCGTCCTTGGTGCCCTGTGTCCATGACCTGTCAGGTCATTGAGAGGGCGCAACACTATCACTACTCTGCCGGCGAACCCTACCTAGGAGTGGCTGATGACCCTGCGTTTGCTTGCCCTGACCTTGCTGGTGCCTTTTGCGGCGTATACCGGCTGGACTCTGCTGAATGCCGAGCAGTCGCTCGTCGCGTTTGGCCTGGAACTGATGGCGCGCCCTGATACAGCTCAGGTCGTCATCGACCTGTATCTGATGGCAGGGCTGGGCTGCTGCTGGATGGTCAGCGATAACTGTCGCCGTCGTGGAACATGGATTTCTCTGCTGCCTTACTTGCTGCTGACCGCGGTGTTCGTCTCGCTGGGGCCGCTGCTGTATTTGGCCATCCGAGGCGTTAGCAGTGAGCGTCCAGCATGAATGACGCCCTGCAGGTGTATGCGCTGTGTGTTGTGCTGCTGTTTCTCAAGATGCTTGCGATCTCTTGCTATCGATCTGCTATGCGGTTGCGCTGATATGCCTGCTAGGCTTTTGCGCGGCCATTGCCACCCAACTGACGATGGGATGACGCCGCGCCGCTACGGCGGCTATCAACGGTTGACCAGCCTGGCCGGCAGAGCGATCACCAGCAGGCAACTGAGCAGCAGGCAGACGGCAAATGCCCACAGCGCGGCATGGGCGTTGCCGGTCAGGTCGGTCATCACTCCCATCAGCGAGTTGCTGACCAGCCCGGCAATGTTCGCCAGCGAGCAGGCGAGGGCGAAGGCAGTGGCCGCCGCAGTGCCCTTGAGAAAGGTCGCCGGCAGGCTGAAGAACACCGGCACTGCACCGATGATCGCTGCTGAAGCGATGGCAAACAGCAGTACCGTCATCAGCAGGTCATGGCTGAACAAGGTGCTGCTGGCCATGGCAATCGCGCCGACAATGAAGGGCACGATGATGTGCCAGCGGCGTTCGCGATAGCGGTCGGAACTGGCGCCGATCAGCAGCATGCCGATCAGCGCTGCCAGGCTCGGAATGGCCGTGAGCAGGCCAATGTGGAAGGTATCGCTGACCCCCGCGTCGCGGATGAAGGTCGGCATCCAGAAGCCCATGGCATAGGCGCTGAGCAAAATCGAAAAGTCGATGCCGCCGAGCATCCACACCTTGAGGTTGAAGAAGCCATCGCGAAAACGCTGCTTGCTGCCTGTGTCTTCGGCATCGTCTGCCGCGAGTTCGGCAGCCAGTTGCGCCTTGTCGTCATCAGACAACCAGCGTGCCTGCTGGAAGCTGTTGGGCAGAATCCACAGGGTCGCAACGCCCAGCAGCACACTGGGGATCGCCTCCAGCAAGAACAGCCACTGCCAGCCGCGCAGGCCGTGCAACTGGTCGAAGCTGCTCATGATCCAGCCAGACAACGGCCCGCCGATCACGCTCGACAGCGGTAGGCCAATCATGAACAGGGCAATGATCCGCCCGCGCCGGTAGCTTGGGTACCACTGGGTCAGGTAGAACAGCACGCCCGGCAGAAAGCCCGCTTCGGCCACGCCGAGCAGAAACCTCACCAGGTAGAACTGAGTGGTGGTGGTTACCAGCAGCGTGCAGGCCGACAGCAGGCCCCAGGTGATCATGATGCGGGCGATCCACAGCTTGGCGCCGACCCGTTGCAGGATCAGGTTGCTGGGTACCTCGAAGAGGATATAGCCGACGAAGAACAAGCCCGCGCCCAGGCCATACGCGGCGCTGCTGAACTGCAGGTCAGTCAGCATCTGCAACTTGGCGAAGCCGACGTTGATGCGGTCCAGGTAGGCCGCCAGGTAGCACAGGCACAGAAACGGGATAAGCCGCCAGGTAACCCTGCGATAGAGCGCGTGCGGGCCCTGCGCGACTGCGCCGTGGGCGGTTATGGGGTGGTGCATTCGGGTCTCCTGACGCGCGGGCGAGCAGCGCATGCTGCAGCGCTTTGTCGGGCGCCGCAGCTAAAGAACAGAGGCAATCCCGGCGGGAAACACCCGGCATGCCGATCCGTCGATATAATGCCCGGCTTCTGCAGGTATTCGGAACAACCTATGCGTCAGGTTTTGCTTGTTGTCGATGTTCAGGCCACGTTCAGCCCGCCGGAATGGCTGGTTGATGGTGTGCGGGCGTTTTCTGCGCGCATCCCCACCATTGCCTCGGTCGAGTTGCATGACGAGCAGGTGACGCCCTTCGAGCGCCAGCTTGGCTGGCACCCTGCGGCTCAGGATGAGTGCCTGGTGGAGGTCGATCAGGTGTTTATCAAGCACGGCTACGGGCCCACTGCAGCGATGCTCGACTATCTCAAGCAGATGGACGTCGAGCGTGTGCTGGTGTGTGGTCTGCAAACTGAAACCTGCGTGCTCGCCGCAGGCTTTGCCCTGTTCGATGCCGGCCTGTCGCCGACGCTGGTCACCGACCTCACCATCGGCTCGTCGCTGGACCGTTCCGGCAAACTCGGCATCGAGCTGTGGCAGCACCACTTTCGCCAAGTCACCACGCGGGCCGAGGTACTTGCCGGGTTGCATGGCTGATCCGCTGCGACCTGACCGGCCTCAATCGAATGGGCCAGCGCTGGTAAAGGCGCCGCCTTGCAGCAGGGCACTGCGCTCGTCCGCCGCGGCTTGGGGCAGTTGCTCCAGCTTGCCCCTAAACTGCTCGGAGCTGTCCTGCGGCGCAAAGCCCAGGTGCGCGGCGTAGCGGTTGTTCCACCACAGGTCACGGTTGGCAGACACGCCATACACCACGGTGTGGCCGACGTCCTCTGCGAGCAGCGCGCGTTCGACCAGGTGGGCCAGGTCGGCGTAGCTCAGCCAGGTCGAGAGCATGCGCAGGTTACGCGGTTCCGGGAATGACGAGCCTATGCGCAAACTCACGGTCTGAATGCCGTAGCGGTGGAAATAAAACGTCGCCAGGTCTTCGCCGTAGGCTTTCGACAGCCCGTAGTAGCAGTCCGGTCGGCGCGGCGAATGAGCATCGAGCTGGACATCCTGCGGGTAAAACCCGGTGACGTGATTGGAGCTGGCGAACACCACCCGTTTGATACCGTGCAGGCGCGCCGCTTCATAGATATGAAAGGTGCCGCGAATGTTCGCGTCGAGAATATCTTCGAACCTGCGCTCTGTGGATATACCGCCCAGGTGGACGATGGCATCCACCTGATCGGCCAGCGCATGCACGCCGGCTTTGTCGGCCAGATTGCAGCTGACCACTTCTTCATGGTCGCCGGCAGCGGGCGCCATCGCACTGATATCGGATACTCGCACGACATTCGCGTGCGCCTGCAAGGCATCGCGCAGGATCTGCCCGAGGCCGCCGGCAGCGCCGGTCAGCAGTAGGCGGTTGAAGGGTTTGGTCGAGGTGGAGGAGGGTGCAGTCATGGCGGGTGCCTGTAGTTGTAGGTGCAGGTTCGGCGGTGCTCGGTAGCAGCGGGCAGGCCTTGTGGCCGCCCGCCAGCGAGGCCTTACATGAAGTTGTACTGGATGCCCAGGCGCCAGCGCGCCTGGCGGTCATCGGTGTAGGAATTGACCTTGATGTCGCCGATCTCCATGAATGGCGCCCACTGTTTGTTGAGCTTGTACTTGATGATCAGGTTCTGCTCGTAGTCGCTCTTCTTGTTGTCGTAGCGGATGTAATCGGTACTGAAGTGGATGTACTGGTACTCGAACGCCCACGGCCCTTTGGGGGTGTAGCCGAGCCAGCCTTCCAGGCGCGTGGTGTTCTGGTTGTCCTTGGCGCGGTGCTCTTTGCTGTGATCGATCTGATCACGGTCGAGGCTGCGCGCGTCGTGGCGTACGCGGCTGGCGACGTACCAGGTGTCGCTGATCTTGTAGCTGTACTTGAGGCCGAACTTGTAGGTGGTGGCGTCTTTCGAGCTGTCCATCTGGAAGGCCGGGGTCAGCGTCGATTTGGCACTGAGCTTGTGGTTGTAGTCGACGGTGAATTCATGGCCGTTGTTGACCATGTTGTCGTAGGCGACGTCTTCGCGGTCGCCGGCAGTCTTGTATTTGATCTCGGCGCCAAAACCCAGGCCACTGTCCATCCGGTAGTTCAGCTTGATCCGGTCGGAGTGAATGCTGTCGTCTTCGGTAAAGCCGTGCCGGTAGTTGATGCTGGCCGAATCTGCGTGGGCGTAGAGCGACAGGCCAAGCGTGCTGACAGCGATAAGCGTGCGGAGTGTGGTGTTCATGCGATCTTCTTTTTTTGTTTTTGTTGAGGTCGTTATGAGGTCGGGCAGTGAGGATGAGTGCGGGGTGGGGGATGCCCTCCGTGGCAAATTTTTCAAATAAGTTATCGTACAACTTTATGGTTGTCTATTTTTTATTGAAATGTTGTCTGATGACATGGATTAGGCCGTCTATATCAAGGTTTGTAGAGGTTAGTGGCGGGGTGCCAGGTTGCTAATGGCGTATAGGGAAGGGAGGTTTTGCGCGGTTTATAAAGTTTCGAAGGGGTACTTTTCAATTGTTGTATGATGACGTAGGATCATCCCCAGAGCGTGACCTTTCCGCCACAATTCCAATAAGAAGGCTCAGACGTCCATGATCATCACTGCAGTAAACGTCCAGGTATTTTCCTACCCCACCCGACGCGCCGTAGACAGCGCCGGCCATGCCCATCCGGGCGATGTCACCCAGGCTAAAATGGCCTTGCTGCGGATCAAGACCGAATGCGGCAACGAGGGTTTTGCACTGGGTGCGCCCGAACTGATTCGCCCGTACGTGCTGGATGGCTTCGTGCGCAAAGTGCTGGTCGGCGCCAACGCCTTCGACCGCGAAAAGATCTGGCACGACCTGGCACACTGGCAGCGCGGCAGTGCCAGCCAGTTGACCGACCGCGCGCTGGCGCTGGTTGAACAGGCGCTGTGGGACTGGGCCGGGCGCAAGCTGAACCTGCCGGTGCACAAGCTGATCGGTGGCTTTCGCGACAAGGTTCCGGCGTACGGTTCAACCATGTGTGGCGATGAGCTCGAAGGTGGGCTGTCGACCCCGGAAGAGTACGGCCGCTTCGCCGAAACCCTGGTCAAGCGTGGCTACAAGGCAATCAAGCTGCACACCTGGATGCCGCCGGTGTCGTTCGCGCCGAGCGTGAGCATGGATATCAAGGCCTGCGCGGCGGTGCGTGAGGCGGTTGGCCCGGACATCGCGTTGATGATCGATGGCTACCACTGGTACAGCCGGACCGAAGCGCTGACCGTTGGCCGCGCGCTGGAGAAGCTCGACTTCGCCTGGTTCGAAGAGCCAATGATGGAAGACTCGGCCGAGTCCTATGCCTGGCTGGCGGGGCAGCTGGACATCCCTATCCTTGGCCCGGAAAGCCTGGGCGGCAAGCACCTGAGCCGCGCCAGCTGGGTCAAGAACGATGTCTGTGACATTCTCCGCGCCGGGGTTGCCGGTGTCGGCGGGATCGCCCCGTGCCTGAAGGTTGCGCACATGGCCGAAGCGTTTGGCATGGACTGCGAGATCCACGGCAACGGCGCGGCCAACTTGGCGGTGGTCGGCGCCATCAAGAACTGCAGCTGGTACGAGCGCGGCCTGCTGCACCCGTTCCTCGAGTACGACGACGTCCCGGCCTACCTCAAGCGCCTGGTCGACCCGATGGACCAGGACGGCTTCGTGCACTTGTCCGACCTGCCGGGCCTGGGCGAGGAGATCGACTTCGACTACGTCGAGACCAATACGCTGCACAGCTTCTGATTCGTGCATGGCGGCACGCGCCATCGCGTGCCGCCCGAGAGTCCAATAACTATAAAAAGGCTATCTCACATGAACGTACTCCCCACATTCTGGGCAGGGCTGTTTGCCGCGTCGCTGGCACTCACCTCAGTCCCTGCAGCATTCGCCAAGACCCCGGCCGATCAGTTGATCGTCGGCATGAGCATGATCAACCTGCTCTCGCTCGACCCCGCTGCGGCGACCGGGCTGGATGTTTCCGAGGTCAATGCCAACCTGTACGACATGCTGCTGGTGCAGGATGTCAAACAACCCGACCAGCTGCTGCCGGCCCTGGCCGAAAGCTGGCAGGTCAGCGCAGACCGCAAGACCCTTACCTTCAACCTGCGCAAGGACGTCAAATTCCAGTCCGGCAACGCCCTCAGCGCCGAAGACGTAGCCTGGTCGCTGCAGCGCGTGCTCAAGCTCAACCTGGCCCTGGCGTCGACCTGGAAGGCCTATGGTTTCAATGCCGGCAACGCCGAGCAGTACCTGCGCGCCAGCGACGAGCATACCTTCGTCCTCGAACTGCCACGCCCGACCGACCCGATGCTGGTGCTCAACACCCTGGCCACTTCGCCCAGCGCCTTCATCCTCGACCGCAAAGTGGTCCAGCAGCACCAGAAAGGCAATGACATGGGCGGCGCCTGGCTGACCACTCATGCGGCCGGCAGCGGCCCGTTCATTCTCAATGACTGGCGCGCCAACGATGTGATCCTGATGACCCGCTTCGACGGTTACTGGGGTGGCCCGGCCAAGCTCAAGCGCATCGTCATGCGCAACATGACCGAATCGCAGTCGCTGCGCCTGATGGTCGAGCGCGGTGATCTGGACCTGGCCAAGGGCATGTCAGCACCGGATATCGAAGCACTGGAAAAGTCCGACAAGGTTCGCACCCAGACCGTCCAGCGCGGCACCCTTTACTACGTGGCACTGAGCGTCAAGAACAAACCCTACGACGATGCCCGTGTACGCAAGGCGGTGCGCTCGCTGATCGACTATCAGGGCATCAACCAGACGGTCATGCCGCACTACGGCCAGCTCAACCAGCGCCCGCTGCCGCTCGGCTTGCCGGCGCGGCTGGATGATCCGGGCTACACCTTGAACGTCGCCGAGGCGAAACAGCTGTTGGCTGACGCCGGTTACCCGAACGGCTTCAAGACCACCATTCGTGTCCTCACCGAGCCGCCGTTCATCAACATTGCCTCCAGCCTGCAAGCGACCCTGGCCCAGGCCGGCATCCAGGCAACCATCGTCACCGGCACCGGTAACCAGATCTACGGCGCCATGCGTGAGCGCAGCTTCGACATCCTGGTCGGGCGTGGCGGCGGCGGGGCCGAGCGCCATCCGCATTCAAGCCTGCGCACCCTGGTGTACAACCCGGACAACCGCGACGAAGCCAAACTGAGCAATTTCCAGGGCTGGCGTACGTCGTTCTACAGCCCTGAGTTGAACAGCCTGATCGAGCAAGCCGAAGTCGAACCCGACAAAGCCCGGCAACAGGCCCAGTACCAGCAGATCCAGGCCACCCTCGACGAGCAGGTGGGGGCGATCCTGCCCGTGTCGCAAATGACCGACACCGTGGTGCTTTACCACGATGTTCAGGATTACCAGGGCCATACCGCGGCCACCACCCGTTACAAGGACGTCTACAAGTCGCGTTGAGTCGAGCCGGGGCGCACTGCCCAGGCCGGCCGGTGATTGGTAAACGCTTTTTCAGGAGCCTGTTATGTTTGTTTCGACTGCCTCTGTGCTGGGCGCGCGCGCGTCCGGTACTGCCCGCCGGGCGAGTACGGTGCTGGTGACCCTGCTCGGTTTGCTGGCGCTGACCTTCTTCATTGGTCGGGTAATGCCGCTGGACCCGGTGCTGGCCGTGGTCGGTCCAGACGCCGACAGCTCCACCTATGACCAGGTCTATCGGGCGATGGGTCTGGATCAGCCGATCTGGACCCAGTTCGGCATGTACCTCAACGACCTCCTGCACGGTGATTTCGGCAACGCCCTGCTGACCGGTCACCCGGTGCTGGAAGACATCAAACGGGTATTCCCGGCGACCATCGAGTTGGCCACCCTGGCGATCCTGTTCGGCATCCTCATCGGCCTGCCGCTGGGCGTTGTCGCTGCCAGCAATCAGGGGCGTATGGGCGATCACCTGGCGCGGGTAATCACTCTGTTCGGTTACTCCACGCCGATCTTCTGGGTCGGCATGATGGGCCTGCTGGTGTTCTACGCCTGGCTCGGCTGGGCTGGCGGAGCAGGGCGGATCGATCTTGCCTACGACGGCATGGTGCCGGACGTCACCGGCCTGCTGCTGATCGACACCGCCCTGGCCCGCGACTGGGAAGCCTTCACCAGCGCGCTGCGGCATATCGTCCTGCCGGCGCTGATCCTGGGCCTCAACTCGGTGGCCTACATCAGCCGCATGACTCGCAGCTTCATGCTCGAGCAGCTGTCTCAGGAGTACATCATCACCGCCCGGGTCAAGGGCCTGTCGCGCCGTCAGGTGGTCTGGGGCCATGCCTTTCGCAACATCCTCGTGCAGTTGCTGACCGTGGTCGCACTGGCCTACGGCTCATTGCTCGAAGGCGCGGTGCTGATCGAGACGGTGTTCGCCTGGCCGGGCTTCGGCCAGTACCTGACCAGCAGCCTGATGCTCGGCGACATGAATGCGGTGATGGGCTGTGTGCTGGTGATCGGCTTGATCTTCGTTGCCCTCAACCTGATCAGCGACGCGCTGTACAAGGTGTTCGATCCAAGGACCCGCTAAGCCTGCGCGGCAAGCGCGAACCCATAACTATAAAAAGGATGCCCCATGAATATTGTATTTCCGACCCTGCGCAACAGCCTGTTCGGCGCGATCCTGGCGCTGAGCCCGATGCTGGCAGCCCAGGCGAAAACCCCCGCCGACCAGTTGATCGTCGGCATGAGCATGGTCAACCTGTTCTCCATCGACCCGGCCAACGCGCCTGGCCTGGACGCTTCCGGGATCAACGCCAACCTCTACGACACCTTGGTCAAGCGCGACAACGGCAACCCCGAGCGGCACGTGCCGCAACTGGCTGAAAGCTGGACGGTGAGTGAAGACGGCAAGCAGATCACCTTCAAGCTGCGCAGCGACGTCAAGTTCCACTCCGGTAACCCGCTGACCGCTGAAGACGTGGCCTGGTCGCTGTATCGGGTGATGAAGCTCAACTTCGGCCTGGCCACCACCTGGAAGGCCTACGGCTACAACCTCGACAACATTCAGGCGTCTATCCGTGCCACCGACGCGCACACGCTGGTGATCGATCTGCCGCAGCCGACCGATCCTTTGCTGGTGATCGACTCGCTGGCGATTTCGCCCAGCGCGGTCGTCGTAGACCGCAAGCAGGCCCTGCGACACGAGAAAAACGGCGACCTCGGTGCTGCCTGGCTGGTCACCAACGAAGCTGGCAGCGGCCCGTTCACATTGAGCAAATGGAGCGCCAATGACAGCCTGGTGATGACCCGCTTCGACGGTTACTGGGCCGGGCCGGCGAAGATGAAGCGCGTGCTGGTGCGGCACATGACCGAATCGCAGTCGCTGCGCCTGATGCTCGAGCGCGGTGACCTCGACCTGGCCTACGGCATGGCTGCGCCGGATATCAAGGCAATCGAGCGCTCGGATGCGTTGCAGGTCCAGGCGCTGCAGCGCGGCACCATGTACTACGTGGCGATGAGCATGAAACAGCCCGAGTTCGCCAAACAGCAAGTGCGCGAAGCGGTGCGCAACCTGATCGACTATCAGGGCATCGACCAGCAGGTCATGCCGCACTACGGCACCCTCAACCAGCAACCGATGCAGCTGGGCCTGGCTGCCCGCCTGCCTGACCCTGGCTACACCATGAACGTCGCCAAGGCCAAGGCGCTGCTCGCCGAAGCGGGCTACCCGAACGGCTTCAATACGACCATTCGGACCTTGTCCGAGCCGCCGTTCATCGACATTGCCGCACGTATGCAGGCGACCCTGGCCGAGGGCGGGATCAAGGCCACCATCGTCACCGGCACCGGCAACCAGGTGTACGGCGCCATGCGCGCGCGCAACTTCGAGATGATCGTCGCACGCGGTGCCGAGCGTTACCCGCACCCGTACTTCAGCCTGCGCACCTTCGTCTACAACCCCGACAACAGTGACGCCGCCGGCCTGCCTAACTTCCAGGGCTGGCGCGCATCGTTCTTCAACCAGCAGCTCAACGAGCTGATCGATCGAGCCGGGGTCGAGCGCGACGCCGACCAGCGCCTCAAGCTCTACCACCAGGCGCAGACCCTGTACGACAAGCAGGTCGGGCCGATCATGATGATCTCGCAGATGACCGACACCGCGGTCAGTGCGGCCGACGTCAAGGGCTTCACCGGCGACGACGCCGAGGCGACCCGTTACCTGGGCGTCTACAAGCAACGCTGAACCCCGCCGGGACGCCTGCGAGTGTCCTGCCGGGCCATGATTGCACCGAGAGAGCATGCCGATGATAGCCAACATCTCTACCACTGAAACCGCTGCCAAACGGCAGGCCGACAACACCCCGGCGTCCAGCCTTGACGCCTTCTACAAAAGCAGCCTGCGCGTGCTGCGCCACCTGCTGCGCAACCCGATGACCCTGGCTGGTCTGCTGGTCGCGCTGCTGCTGGTCGTAGTGGCTGCGTTCGCACCGTGGATCGCCACCCACGACCCGGTCGTGCAAAACCTTGCCAATGCCTTGCAGGCACCGGGTGCGGCGCACTGGTTCGGCACTGACGAGTACGGCCGCGACATCTTCAGCCGGCTGGTCTATGGCGCCCGGATCACCCTCTACATCATTGCCCTGGTGACCATCATCGTCGGCCCGATCGGGTTGTTCATCGGCACCGTCTCCGGTTACTTCGGCGGCATCGTCGATACGGTGTTCATGCGCATCACCGACATCTTCATCTCGTTCCCCAGCCTGGTTCTGGCGCTGGCGTTCATTGCGGCCCTCGGCCCTGGCCTGGAGCATGCGGTGGTGGCGATCGCCCTGACGTCGTGGCCGCCAATCGCGCGTCTGGCGCGGGCTGAAACCCTGTCGCTGCGCAAGGCTGACTTTGTTGTTGCCGTCGAGCTGCAGGGCGCGTCATCGACGCGGATCATCCTCCGGCACATCGTGCCGATGTGCATGTCGTCGGTGATCATCCGCCTGACCATGAACATGGCCGGGATCATCCTCACCGCCGCAGCGCTGGGCTTTCTCGGCCTCGGCGCGCAGGCGCCGCTGCCGGAGTGGGGCGCGATGATTTCGACCGGGCGCCGCTACATGCTCGAGTGCTGGTGGCTGGTAGCCGTACCGGGCGCCGCGATCATGCTGGTGAGCCTGGCGTTCAACCTTTTGGGCGATGGCCTGCGGGACATTCTCGACCCGCGTAGCGAGTAACTGGAGGCTTTATGTCGACGCTCAAACTCAATGTCGATTCGCTCAATGTGCGCTTCGTCAATGGCAAGAAAGAAATGCACGCGGTGCGCGATGTGTCGTTCACCCTGGGCCGCGAGAAGCTGGCGATTGTTGGTGAGTCCGGCTCGGGCAAGTCCACGGTTGGCCGCAGCCTGCTCAAGCTGCACCCAGGCAGCACCCAGATCACCGCCAAGGCCCTGCAGTTCGGCGATGTCGACCTGCTCAGCGCCAGTGAAAAGGCCATGCAGAAGATCCGTGGTCAGCGCATTTCGATGATCATGCAAGACCCCAAATACTCGCTCAATCCGGTGGTCAAGGTCGGCGAGCAGATCGCCGAAGCCTACCTGGCGCACCACAAGGCCAGCCGCAGCGAGGCCCGTGAGCGGGTCATGCTGATGCTCGAAAAAGTCCATATCCGTGACCCCAAGCGCGTCTACAACCTGTACCCGCACGAAGTCAGCGGCGGCATGGGCCAGCGCATCATGATCGCCATGATGGTGATCACCAACCCGGAAGTGATCATCGCCGACGAGCCGACCTCGGCGCTGGACGTCTCGGTACGCCAACAGGTGCTCAGCGTGCTTGAAGAGCTGGTGGTCGAGCAGCAGATGGGCCTGATTTTCGTCAGCCACGACCTCAACCTGGTGCGCAACTACTGCGATCGGGTGCTGGTGATGTACGCCGGGCGGGTGGTCGAGTCACTTGCCGCGTGTGACCTGCAGTACGCCGAACACCCTTATACCCGTGGCCTGCTGGCAGCCTTGCCGAGCATGGACAACCGTCGCCCGCGCTTGCCGGTCCTGCAACGCGACCCGCTCTGGCTCACCTGCTGAGGTAACTGCCCATGTCCATGATCCAAGCACACGCATTGAACCTCAGCTTTGGCGTCGGCGCTGCCGTCAACCAGGTGCTGCATGACGTCAACCTGACCGTCGAGGACGGCCAGTCGTTCGGCCTGGTCGGCGAGTCCGGCTCCGGCAAGACCACCGTGCTGCGCTGCCTGGCCGGGCAGTATCGGCACTGGAGCGGGGCGCTGAGCATTGCCGGTGTGCCCTTGCAGCAGAAGATCCCCAAGGATCACTTTCGCAAGGTCCAGATGGTGTTCCAGGATCCGTACGGTTCGCTGCACCCGCGCCACACCATCGATACCGCGCTGCGCGAACCGCTGACCATTCATGGCATCGGCGAGCGTGATGATCGCATCAACGACATCCTGCTCAAGGTCGGCCTCAACGACAGCTTTCGCTATCGCTACCCGCATCAGTTATCGGGTGGCCAGCGCCAGCGCGTGGCGATTGCCCGCGCGCTGATTCTGCAGCCGCGGGTACTGTTGCTGGATGAGCCGACCTCGGCGCTGGACGTCTCGGTACAGGCCGAGATTCTCAACTTGCTGGCCGACCTGCGCCAGCGCGAGAAACTCACCTACCTGATGGTCACCCACGACCTCGGTGTGGTCAGCCACCTGTGCGACAAGGTCGCGGTGATGCAACAAGGGCGCATCGTCGAGCGCCTCGACAGCCAGGCCCTGAGCCAGGACCTCGCCAGCCATGAGTACACCCGCATGCTGGTGCAGGCCAGCCGCGATTTCAGTGCTGAGTCAGCTCGCCCTGCAGTTGCCTGAAATCTCTGGGGCCGCCTTGCGGCCCTTCGCGGGTGAACCCGCTCCCACAAGGACTGCGGTGAACCCTGTAGGAGCGGGTTCACCCGCGAAGGGCTGCGAAGCAGCCCCAAAAATCTTGAATACGAAAAAACAAGGAAGATAAAAACATGCCGTACGTACGCATTGCCGTTGTCCGCAAACAGCCCTTGGCGCAAGCGGTCCTCGCCGCACTGAGCCTGGGCTGCAGCCTGCCGCTATGGGCGCTGGAAGCGCCGAGCAAGGTCCAGGTGCCGACTCTGGCCTACGACGACCAGCAGATCATTCTGGTCTGGGAAAAACCCGCCGGTCATGCCGACATCAGCGACTACCACGTCTACGCCAATGGTCAGTTGCTCGGCAGCAGCAACGCCAACAACGACCAGGTGTCGCCCGCCAAGCCCTACATCGACCGCTTCTACCAGCAGGACACGCGCAACTTCCACCACCGCATCGCCATCCACAGCTTTACCGCCAACGGTCTCAAACCCGATACCGAATACCGCTTCAGCGTGCGATCAGTGGGGCGCGACGGCAAGGAGTCAGGCGACAGCCCGGTGGTTGTGCAACGTACCACCGCCGTGCCGGCGTTGTTCGATGTGAAGAAACACGGTGCCAAAGGCGATGGCAGCAGCCTTGATACCGCCGCTATCCAGCGCGCCATCGATGCTTGCACGGTCGGCTGCAAGGTGCTGCTGCCCAAGGGCACCTACAAGAGCGGCGCCCTGTACCTGAAGAGCAACATGACCCTGGAGATCGCCGAAGGCGCGACCTTGCTCGGCTCCGAGCGCGCCGAAGACTACCCGCGTGAGGGTTACATCCAGTACCCGTATTCGACCACGGTGCGCCCGGCCTCGTTGATCAATGCCTTGCCACGTGATCCGCGCCAGCACCAGGCCTTTGAAAACATCCGTATCGTCGGCAAGGGCACCATCGACGGCAACGGCTGGAAGCGCAAGGCCGACGCCATCGATGAGCGCGGCCAGCCGTTACCGGTGTATCTGGCCAGCGACAATACCCGCTATATGCTCGACGGGCTGCTGGCCAAGGCTCAGGTCGAGCGCGCCGTGGCCGAAGGCATGAACGTCAAGGACGCCTACGGCCAGATGCGCTCGTCGCTGATCACCCTGCGTGATGTGAAAAACGTCTTTTATGGCGGCTTCACCGTGCTCAACCCGGCTTACCACGGCATCATGAACCTGGAAACCGAGAACGTGGTGCTGGCCAACACCACGCACAAGACCTACGACGCCAACAACGGCGACGGCATCGAGTTCGCCAACAGCCGTGGGGCGATGGTGTTCAACAACTTCTTCGATACCGGCGATGACTGCGTCAACTTCGCGGCCGGCACGGGTGCCGAAGCAGTCAAGCAGAAGGCCCAGCAGGATGCCTGGATCTTCAACAACTTCTTCCGCCAGGGCCATGGCATGGTCGTCGCCGGCAGTCACACCGGCGCCTGGATCGAGAACATCCTCGCCGAGGACAATGTCTCCGATGGCACCGACGCCGGGCTGCGCATGAAGAGCACCAACTTCATGGGCGGCGGCGCGCGCAATGTCACCTTCCGCGATTCGGCGATACGCAACACGGTCAAGCAGGCGTTCATTTTCACCCTTGATTACCACGACCCAAACGCCAAACTCGACTACCAGCGCTCGACCATCGCCGGGCAGTTCCGGGATGTGCGGGTCAGTGATGTCAGTGTCGAAAACGCGCAACTGGCGGCAATCGAGGTCAAGGGCGACAGCCAGCATGGTGCCTATCACCAGAGCTTGAGCTTCGAACGGGTCCGCTTCAGTGGTCCCGCGCTGGCCAGAATCGATGGTTTGAAGGACTCACGTTTTGACACCATCCGCTTTAGTGAAACCGGCGGCACCAACCCGTGGCAGGTCAAAGACAGCGACGGGCTGGCGTTTCAGGATGTCGAGCCCGCGCCGGCGCAGCCCTGAGCCGATATCTGCTTACTCGCTGTAGAACGCCTGAACCTGCTGCGCCTCGCGCAGGCGCATGCGGCTGTTGCTCAGGTGCAGGAACATCGCCGCGCGCGCGGCATCCACCTGGCGGCTGGCAATCGCGTCGAAGATCTGCTGATGTTCGGCGTTGATCCCGGCCAGGTAGGTGCTGCGGTTGCTCTGCCCGGTGTAAGCGGAGTTCATCCGGGTGCGCGGGATCATCTTGGTGCCCAGGTGTTTCATGATGTCGATCAGGTAATGGTTGCCTGCCGCCTTGGCGATTTTCAGGTGGAACTGAAAATCGGCATTGGTGGTGCTGCCTGACTTCTCCGGGCCCTGCAGCAACGCCTGCAACGCCTGCTGCAACTCCTCCAGCGCTTGCGCCGACGCGCGTTCGGCAGCCATGCCGGCGGCTTGCACTTCAAGGCTCAGGCGGAACTCGAGCAGATCGAGCACATCGGTCAACAAGACGATGGTGGCGGGCCCGACGTTGAAACCTTCGGGCGCCGGCATGTCGAGGACAAAAGTGCCGACACCGTGCTGGGTATCGACCAGACCGGCCGCCTGCATCCGCGACAAGGCTTCGCGCACCACCGAACGGCTGACGCCTTCGCTGGCCATGATGGAGGCTTCGGTGGGCAATTTGTCGCCACGTTTGAGGGTGCCGTCGCGCATGCGCTGAGCGAAGCGTTCGACCAGCGACTCGGCTAGGCGGCGTGGCTTTTGCGGGGCGGTTGAAGTTTGATCCGGCATTGTTCTGCTCGTGTGTGAACAATCGCCATTATAAAGGGTTTCCACGGCAAAGCAGCGGGTATAATGCTGCCATCGTCTGATTTCAATGGATCCAAGCAATGGCCCCTGCTGCCCCTGACCGACGCGTGAGCCTGGCCCAGCAACTGGTACTTGACCTTTCCCGGCAGATCCTCGCCGGCGAGCTGCCGCCGGGTAGCAAACTGCCCACCGAACAGGCGTTCACCGAACAGCGTAAAGTCAGCCGCACGGTGGTCCGCGAAGCGATGTCGCGGTTGCAGGCCGAGGGCCTGGTAGAAACTCGCCGCGGCATCGGCACTTTTGTCGTCGACAGTATGCGACCTGCCCAGTTTCACGAGAGCAAGCCACAGCAGGGCAGTGCTTACGATGTCGTAGCGATCATCGAACTGCGCTTGAGCCTTGAAGTGGAGGCTGCTGCGATCGCCGCCCAGTGCGCGAGTCCTCGTCAGTTGGCGACGATTCGCGCCGCCCTGGACGAAGCCAATGACCTGCAGCAGCTAGGTGCGCAGAGCACCCGTATCGACTTTGAATTCGACTTGCAGATCGCCCTGTGCACCGGCAACAGCTTCTTCATCGATGCCATGAACCATGTCGGCAGCACCTTGATGAGTGCTGCGCCGCCAGCGCGGGCGGTAGAGAGCGAGTTGCGCACGCTGCAAGTGCGCGAACGTGAGCAGATCTACGCTGCGATTGCCCGCAAGGACGCCGACGTAGCGCGTGCAGCCATGCGCCTGCACCTGACCAACCTGCTGCACCACGCGCGGGCTGCGGTACCATCCGCGCAGTGAGTGCAGGGCAGGATCACGGTGTGCCGTTACGCCCATGCGAGCGAAAACCTTCCCGCGTGCTCAACCGCTCGTAGTAAGCGTTGACCGCCGGCAGCCCAGGCTTGGCGTCAATTTCAGCGCAGGCTGGCGAGAACCTCGCGTGCCTTGTCCAATGCCCGTCTGGCGCGGTCATAGGGACTGACGCCTTGCTCCATCAGTTGCCGGGTGGGGATCTCCAGGCTCAGCGGGATACCGCTCGGCAGTGCCCTGAGCAAACCGTGCAGGTCACAATCGCCATCCCCTGGGAAGCGTCGTTCCTGGCGAGCTTGGCGCAGGATCTCGGCCATCTCCGCAGGCCGTGGGCCCACCACGTCGCACAGCTGGGCGTAGCGCAGGCGCTGCGGCGCAGTTGCGCTGGCGGCAGCGAGTGCTTGCAGCGACGAGCCTGAGCGATCGAAGTGGAAGGCATCGACCAACACCGCGCCGTTGCTGCGTCCAGCCTGCTCGACGATGTGCCAGGCCTCGGCCAGGTTGCGCACATCGGTCCAGGGCATGAACTCCAGATTGACATGGATACCGAAGGGTAGGGCCAGCTCGCAAAGCACGGCGAAATTGTCGGCCGTGCGCACTGGGTCCGGATCGTTGCCGGCAATCAGCAGGTCGCTTGCTTCAAATTCGGCGCCGGCCTCCAGCACGGGCAGAAACGCCTGCACCTGGGTGTCTGGCTTGAGCCGCAGGATCTCGATATCCAGCACCTTGGTCCCGGTGTCGCGCAGGCGCTGAAGGGTCTGGCGCCGTAACTGCGCATCGGCTACCAGCGGGAAGTGGCGCTCTTCAGGGGTTGCAGGCTCCAGGCGCAGGCCCACATGGCTATAGCCGGCGCGCGCTGCAACCTCGACCATATCGGGCGGGGACAGCTCAAGTACGGTCAGGGCAGCAAGGGAGAATATCTGGTCGCTCATGCTTGGCTCTCTAATTGTGTAGCGGCGCTGGTCTGGTGTGCGCCGGTTAGAATCGAGTTCCAGTTGTAATCAAATTCTTCCCTGAGGACTACCTGAAAAGCGCGCCCAGGCGGCGCTTTCGTTCGATAATCGCCCTCATTAATCCGCTTAACGCTGCCCTTTGATTGACCCTCCTGCATTGCTGGAATAGTTTTCCAGTCATAGAAAATCCATTTGGGCTGACTTATATAGCCCGGGACCAGGAGACCTTGATGAGCAACGTCGCAAGCACCGCAGAATCACCCTACGCAGGCCTCTTCGATCGCGGACTTGCGGTGCTGGAACTGCTCGCCAGCAGCGCCGAAGGCAGCTCGCTGACGGACATTTCCGAGCAACTGCAGATCCCCCGCAGCGCCACCCACAGGCTGCTGAGCACTTTGTGCGACACCGGCTATGCCCGGCAGGAGCACGAGCGCGGCACTTATGTGCTGACCTCCAAACTGCAGGCGCTGGCGTTTACTCACCTGGCCGCCGACGGCACGATCGATGCTGTGCAACCGGTGCTCAACCGGCTTGCGGCCGAGGTCGGCGAGCTGGTGCGGCTGTCGGTGGTGGACGAGCAGCGCCTGACCTGGGTTGCCCGTGCGCAAGGCGCACGTTCCGGGCTGCGCTATGACCCGGATATGGGCATGGAGGCCAGGCTGTCCTGTTCAGCCAGTGGCTATGCGTGGTTGGCGAGCATGACCGACAAGCAGGCCCTGGCCCTGATTCTCAGGCAGGGCCTGGGGCAAGTGCAGAATTATGGTCCGAACGCACCACAGACGGTGGAAGCGCTGCTGACCAATATTCAGGCCGCGCGCGAGCAAGGATACGCGCTGGCTGTACAGACCTTTGCCGACTGGATGTCGGCCATCGCAGTGGCATTGCATCATCCGGTCACCCACGAGGTGATCGGCGTGGTCAGCGTTGCCGGGCCGGTCTTTCGCCTTGGCGAGGCACGGCTGCACCAGATCGCGCCGGCGCTGATCGCCGCGGTGGCAGAGATCCGGCAGTTGATACCAGGCTCGCCAGCCTTGATGAGCCCAGGCCTGACCGCTCTAAGCCTCACTCCGGGGGGCCAGGCATGAGCATGCGACGTCTGGACTGCGACCTGCTGGTGATTGGTTCGGGAGCCTCCGGGCTGGCAGCGGCAGTCACTGCTGCGGCGCAGGGGCTGAAGGTCATTGTTGTAGAGAAACACTCATCCTTTGGCGGCGCTACGGCGTGGTCCGGTGGCTGGTTGTGGGTGCCAGGCAATCCGCTGGCCAAACGCGCCGGTATCCATGAGGACCCGCAACAACCACGCACTTACCTCAAACACCAGCTCGGCGACCGCTACAACGCCGAGCGGGTTGATGCGTTTCTCGACAATGCGCCGAAGATGGTCGCGTTTTTTGAAGAGAACACTGCGCTGCAATGGGCCGATGGCAATGGCATCCCGGATATTCACGGGCACTTGCCGGGCGCGGCGACGCAGGGACATCAGGTGATCGCCGCCCCGTATGACGCGCGCGCTATGGGTCCGCTGATCAAGCGCATGCGCACGACCATGCGCGAGACCTCGTTCATGGGCATGCCGATCATGGCCGGTGCTGACCTGTCGGCATTCCTCAGCATGACCCGCTCGTTCAAGTCACTGCTGCACGTCAGCAAGCGTATGCTCCGGCACCTGCGCGACCTGGCCGTGCATGGCCGGGCCATGCACTTGGTCAATGGCGTGGCACTGGTAGGCCGGCTGGCCAAGTCAGCTGAAGACCTGGGCGTGACGCTGATCGAGTCGGCGCCGGCGCAGCGCTTGCTGCAGGAGCAGGGCAGAGTGATCGGCGCGCTGGTCGAGACGCCTGCTGGGCCCACCGAGATTCATGCGCGGTGCGGGGTGGTGCTGGCTGCCGGTGGCTTCCCCAACGATCTGCAGCGCCGGCAAGCGCTGTTCCCGCGCACATCGGTCCCTGAAGATCACCTGGCCCTGCCGCCGGTTCAGTGCAGCGGCGATGGTATTTCGCTGGGCGAGGCGGTTGGTGGCGTGCTCGAACTCGACGTTGCTTCAGCGGCAGCCTGGGCGCCGGTGTCGCTGGTGCGCCATGCGGACGGCAGCAGCGGCCACTTCCCGCATATCATCGACCGGGCCAAGCCCGGATTGATCGGCGTGCTGTCCAACGGCAAGCGCTTCGTCAACGAGGCTGACGGTTACTACGACTACACCGCAGCCATGGTGGCTGCCGCGCCAGCAGGTGAGGAGGTTGCGTCCTGGCTGATTTGCGATCATCGCTTCCAGCGCCGCTTCGGCCTTGGCCATTCGCGGCCGTTCCCACTGCCGGTTGGGCCGTCGGTGCGCAGCGGCTATCTGCAACGCTGCGCCACCCTCGAGGGGCTGGCGAAAGCCTGCGGGATCGACCCGGCAGGCTTGCTCGAAACCGTGCGCAGCTTCAATGAACATGCCCGCAAGGGTGAGGACCCGGAGTTTGGCCGTGGGCTTAGTGCCTATAACCGCAAGCAGGGTGACCCGCTGGTGACAAAGGGCAACCCGTGCGTGGCACCGATCGAGCATGGCCCGTTCTATGCGGTCAAGGTCCGCCCTGGCAGCTTCGGCACCTTTGCCGGGTTGAAAACCAACGGCAACGCGCAGGTGCTGAACAGCGCAGGCGTGGCTATTGCAGGTCTGTATGCAGTGGGCAGCGATATGGCCAGCATCATGGGCGGCATGTATCCGTCAGGCGGGATCAACCTCGGGCCGGCCATGACCTTCGGTTATGTCGCAGGTCTGCATGCTGCGCAGAGCAGATGATGGTGCTGAGTCATACGAGGCGAACCAATTGAGCTACAACTGACTCAATAGGCCATCTACATGATGGGTTTTTGCCATGATTGATTCAGCCGCTTCATTCACCGATTTGCTCCAAGCTGGAGGGGCCTGTGCCAGGCTCCGCTAAGCTTCGCGCCCGCGCCACGGTCATTTGCCTGCGTGAAGGCAATGTGCTGTTGGTGCGCAAGTCGGGAGGCAAATGGAATTTTCCTGGCGGCGCGATCGAGCAGGGCGAGCTACCGGTTCAGGCGGCTGCAAGGGAGATGAGCGAGGAGACTGGGCTCGACTGCGAAGCACTGCTGGAGTTATGCACCCTGGAAGAGGGCAGCGTGCTCCATCATATCTTCACCACGCAACTGTTCGAGGGTGCCAAACCCGCACCCGGCAACGAGATTGTCGCCTGCAAATGGGTCAAGCGCGTTGCGCTTAAAAAGACCCAACTCAACCCCAGCGCTTCAGCCTTGATGGCTCGTGCGCTGCCTGCCCTGATGGCCTGAATGGCTCAAGCGCAGGCGGTTTCGTTGCGCCTGGCGCATTCCGCCTGGGCGTCTGCGCGCTTGGCGTAGGTGGGGGTCAAACGCAACTTGGCGACAGTGTCATACAAGTCAAAGCCGTTGCACGACGGCGCGGTACAAAATCCTACCGCTCTGCGGTAGTGATATTCCTTGATCGGTAAAGCCGAAACCACGACGAAACGTGCGCGCATGCTGGTGCCTCCGATGGCAATACCAAACTATTAGTCATATTGGGGGTACTAAGCAAGCAGACTAATACTAGGCCGACCGGTGGCAGCCGCGCTGACGCGCACGTGTAGGAGCGGCCTTGTGTCGCGAAAGGCTCGCGCAGCGGGCCCATGATTTGTGCAGCACCGTAGAATGTCGGGCCCGCTGGCGAGCCTTTCGCGACACTAGGCCGCTCCTACAGGGACCGCTACGCATCAAGATAGGCGCTGTTGGCGTCGTACCCGGTGGGTATGGTCTATTGTGATGCGATGCATCACACCAGCGTGAAATGCTCGATCACCATCGAGGTCGAGTCGACTGTGGGCAAAGGCACCACCTTCAACGTGCGTATCCCGCTGCAGGTGGCGACGGTTGCTCAGAAGTCGTAGCGGCCAGTGACGCCAAGTGTGCGGGGTGTTCCCAACACCCCGGTGTAGGCACCGTTCGGTGAGTTCCACAAGGTGCTGTAGTAGGTCTTGTTGCCGGCATTGCGCAGCCACAGTGACAGGTCCCACTGGCCGTCGCCGAGGTCGCCGCGCACGCCCGCCGAAAGATTGACCACCGCATAACTGGGCAACTGCGCAAAGCGCGAGTCATCCACCGTGCCGACCGCGTGCGAGCGGAATGCATAGCTGGCATTGACGTAAGGCCGCAACATCCCGGCCTGCCATTCATAGGCGCCGTTGGCATTGAAGATCCACTTCGAGGCGCCGACCACCGCGTGCCCGCTCAGATCACAGGAGGCCGGTGCGCCCGGTTGCAAGGCGACCTCAGCCGGGCAGGGCGCGTCGACGTAGTCGCGATAGCGCACGTCGTTCCACGAGCCGTTGAGGTTCAAGGTCAGACCGCGGGTCGGCAGCAACGTCGACTCAAGCTCCAGCCCGCGGCTGCGCACCGCTCCGGCGTTGGTCAGGTAGCTGGTGAGGTTGGCACCATCGTAGGCGTTGGTCTGGTAGCCATGCACCTCAGTCCAGAACAGGTTGGCATTGAGCAGCAGGCGCTGATCGAACAGGCTGCTCTTGAGACCAAGCTCGGCATCGTTGGCGCGTTCGCTGCCAATCAACAGCGAGTCGGCGCCGGCCACCGGCGCGCTGGCGACGCTGAGGTTGACCCCGCCGGACTTCTCGCCGTGGGACAACGACGCGTATCCCATCACCTGATCATTGAAGTGGTAGGCGAGGCTGACCAGCGCCGAGGGGCTGAAACTGTACAGGCCAAGGTCGCCCGAGTCGTAAGCACCCAGCCGCGCCGCGCGCACGTTGGCAGCAGCACCCGTCACCGATGCGCCGCCGCTGGGCGCAAAACGGCTGACCCGCGCCTGCTTGACCTCATAAGTGCCGCGCAGACCGGCGCTCAGGTCCAGGCGCGGCGTCAGGTGCCAGGTGCCCTGGGCGAACAAGGCAAAGCTGTCGGTATCGATGCGTCCCTTACCCAGGCTGGAGACATCGTTCAAGGCGCCTTGAGGCGTGCCGTTCCAGGTGTCGGCGAGCGGGCCGTAGTCGGTGAACACTTCATTGCGCATTTCCTGGCGCATGTAGTAAGCCCCGGCTACATAGTCGAACAACTCCCCGCGCGGCGAGGCCAGGCGCAGCTCCTGCGAATACTGGCGGTCGCGCGCCGACTGGCCGACATTGCGCATCACCGGTACGTTCAGCTCGTCATCGTTGCGCGGGGTGAAATCCCACCAGCGCCAGGCGGTGATCGAGGTCAGGGTGTAATCACCCGGCAGGGTCCAGTTGGCTTCCAGCGAGCTGCCGCCCTGAAATACGCGCACGTTCTGTTCGGCATCCAGATTGACCCGACGGCCCTCGGCCAACGTTGCGCCCACGGCTGCTGCGCGCTGCTGATAGCGGTTGACGCCGTTGATGGTCGGCCCGGTGCTGAACAACGAGCGCGTGCCTGCGCTGGAGTCTTCTTCGTTGTAGTCGGCGATCCAGCGCAGGTTGAAGCTGTCGTTGGGTTCTAACAGCAATTGCCCACGGAGGCCCTGGCGGGTGCCGCCACCCAGGGTTTCACCATTGAACTGGTTATCGACGTAGCCATTTTCTTCGCTGCGGTAGGCCGAAAGGCGCCCTGCCAAGGTGCTGCTCAATGGCCCGCCGAGGCTGGCGTGTGTCTGCTGATAGCCGCCTTCGCCGATCGATGTGGCGACGCTGCCCTCGGGGCTGAAGGTCGGCCGCCGAGTGCTGATATTGAGCACTCCGGCGGTGGTGTTCTTGCCAAACAAAGTGCCTTGCGGGCCGCGCAGCAGCTCCAGCTGCTCGATGTCGAGCAGGTCGAACACGGCCATGCCTGGTCGGCCGAGATAAACGTTGTCGAGGTAGATGCCGGCGCTGCCCTCGAGGCCGTCGCTCGCCGGATTGTTGCCCAGGCCGCGAATCGACAGGCTCGACTGACGGGCATGCATGAACGCGACGTTGACGCTGGGCATGGCTTGTTGCAGGTCTTGCAGCCGGTACAACCGTTGGTTCTGCAGGGTCTGCGCTGACAACACCGACATCGCTGAGGGCACGCTTTGCGCATCTTCCTCGCGGCGCCGGGCATTGACGGTAACGGTTTGCAGGCTCGTGTCGTCGGCGTGCGCCGAGGCTGCGAGCGGCTCTGCGGCATGGCTTGGGCTGCACGCCAGCGCGAACAGGCCGGGGATAACCCGGGGCCAGAGGCACGCGCGGCGCTGATGAGAAAAACGCAGGTTCATCGGTAACTCCAGTGATGAGGCACCTCTCGCTGCGCGTGGTTTGCGTAAGCGTGATCGCAAGGGTTGGGGGGTATTGGCTCAGTCGCACAGCCAGGGAATATCAGCGGCCTGATAGCGATGGGCGCGGAAGATCGCGTTGTTTTCACCGGGCAGGTACGCACGCGAGGCTGCGTCCGGGTACGCGGCAAAGTGCGGATTGATGTATTCCCATACCACTTCGCCGGCGCGGGTTACCTCGAACAGCCGGCCGAAGTTGGCTTCGGTGATCAAGGTGTTGCCGTTATGCAGGCGTTGGGCACCGCCCATGAACGGGGTGAAGAAGGCATAGCCTGGGCTGTCGGCGTATTGCCATTCAATGCGCTGGGTATGCGGGTCGACTTCGATGACCCGCGAATGCGGCATCGACACGTGTGGCCGCGAGATGCCGTTGTCGAAGATCAGGATGCGCCCGTCCTCAAGTTCACTTGGGCAGTGCTGCTGGGCTACCAGATCGTGACCCAGGCGCCAGAGCACGCGGTCGCTGGCCTTGTCCACGGCAATCACCGCCGACACGCTGCGCAGGCTGAGAATGACCTTGCCGTCGCGGCCCGGAGTAACTGCGTTGGTCATCGGCCAGTGATAGCGCTCAAAGCAGGCGTGCAGCGGGTAGTCTTCCGGCGCCAGGTGCTCCCAACTGCGCCATTGCCAGACCAGCGTGCCGCTGCGGTCGACCTCCTTGACCACATCGCCATAGATCACCCCGCCTGCGGCCTCGCTGCCGGGGATACCGCCTTGGATGCGCTGCGCAAACGCTGCCGGCAGTGGCTCGACGGTGGTGTAGAGCAGGTTGCCGTTGGCCAGCCATTGGGCATCGTGGTGGTGCGCCAGGTCGGTGTACTCCCAGACCACCTCGCCGTCCGGCGTAACCTCGCTGAAGGCACCGCCATGCCAGACCGACCAGCCGCCGAACAGCTCTGCCGAGTCTGGGTGGTTGCCGTTGTAGCCCAGGTTGCCATTGGTCAGGATCACCGCATCGCGGCCGGGCCGCTGCGGCAGTTTCCAGTGGTGTACCTGCTCACCGCGCAGGTTGATCAGGTACACGTTGCCGTCGGCGGTCTGCGGCGCAAACAGGGTGTAGCCGCCAGCCGAACGTTCGGCGTCGATGCCGATCAGGCCGGTGGCATGGCGACGCAAGGTAGTGCGGTCGAGTGCGGGCATGGCTTTTCTCCAGATGAGCGCGGCCCTGCCGACGAGTGCGGCATGCTGCGCGGGGTTCAGGTCAGGGGCGGTGGGGCAACAGCGGGTTGTAGCGGTCGTCGAAGGCCTCGGCGACCTTGATCGGGCGGGGCAGCAAGCGCGCCTCGGTGAAGCGGTCAGCCAGACGTTGCTGCAGGTCGGTCACCCGTGGGTCCAGCGCCACGTAGTGCAGCTGCTGGCTGGCGAGCATCTCCTGCAGCAAGGGCAACGGCAGGCGGGTGACTGTGGCTAGTTGCGCGGCCCAGGCGTCGGGATGCGCGGTGGCCCAGTCCTGCGCGCGCGCCAGGCGCTGGATGAAGTCGCCAAGCAGCTCGGCCTTGACCGGGTCTTGCAGCGCCGCGAGGCTGGCGACGGTGAAGTTGAGGCCGGTTTCTGGCCATTGGCTGCCGTCGAGCAGCTTGCGCGCACCGCGTGAGGTGGCCTGGCCGACAAATGGATACCACACCGCCCAGGCATCCAGCTTGCCGCTGGCGAAGGCGTTTTGCGCATCGACCGGGCTGGCGTAGATCAGCTCGACGTCGCTGCTGCGCAACCCGGCCTGGGCAAGCGCTGCCAGCAGCAGATAGTGACCGCTGGTGCCCTTGGCCACGGCAATCCGTTTGCCCTTGAGCTCGGCTACCTGGCTAATCGACGAGTTGCCCTGAACCAGCAGGGCGTTGTTGTTCTGCGCGCCTTCGGCAGCGGCTACCACCCGCACATCGAAGCCGCCGGCCTGGGCGAAGACGGGCGGAGCATTGCCGACTACGCCGACATCGACTGCCGCAGCGTTCAGGGCTTCCAGCAATGCAGTGCCGGCCGCAAAAGGATGCCAGTCGAGGCGATAAGGCAGCCCTTGATCCTCACCCGCAGCCGCCAGCAGAGCCTGGGTCAAGCCGCTCTGGTCACCCACCTCCAGTTCGGCCACCGACGCTGCCTGAGCGGGCAGGGCGGCGAACAGCAGGCTGGTCAACAACAGCTGTGCCAAGGGACGCGCAAGGTACTTGGCAGGCAACGATTTTGTCGGCATCGTCTGGGCTCTTGAATTGGAAAGTGCCCTCAGTATGTCCACGCGGCCTCGTCCCCACCATGTCAAACACCCCTCGTTTTCTGCCATGACGGCGCCGCGAACGGTACTGGTGCTGGCCTTCCCCGGCGCACTGCTGCTCAACGCCGCCGGGCCGTTGGAGGTGTTCGCCGCCGCGCCACGGGTACTTGCTGGCGAGTTGGCAAGTAACCCGCCGTATCGGGTGGTGTTGGCCTCGCCCGCAGGGGGCGAGGTCGAGACGATCTCCGGTATTGGGGTCATGACCCGCTCTTTGCAGGAGGTCGAGGCCGAGGCAGTGCTGGACACGCTGATCGTGATTGGCGGGCCGGGGGTGGCCGCGCTGGAGCGTGACGCCGAGGTGATTGCGTGGTTGCAACGGCGTGCGCCGAGTGCGCGGCGCGTCTGCTCGATTGGCAGCGGCGCGTTTGCCTTGGCCGCTGCCGGCCTGCTCGACGGGCGGCGGGTGGTCACCCACTGGCAGTTTGCCGAGCGCCTGCAGCGCAGTTACCCGGCATTGACCGTCGAGCACGACGGGCTTTACCTGCACGACGGCGCGCTGTGGACCTGTGGTGGCGCCAGTGCCGGGATCGATCTAGGGCTGGCGTTGGTCGAGGAGGACCTCGGCCCCCATGCTGCGCTGGCCCTGGCCCGCTACTTCACGCTGTTTCTGCGCCGCTCGGCCGAGCAGGCCCAGCTCAGCGCACCGCTCAAGGCGCAGAGCGATGCCCTGCGTAGCGACCGTGATCAGCGCCTGGTGCGCCTGCATGGCTGGATTGCCGAGAACCTCGACAGTGATCTGCGCGTCGAGCGCCTGGCCGAGAAGTTCGGTATGAGCCCGCGCCATTTTGCCCGCGCCTACACCGCAGCCACCGGCGGCACCCCGGCACAGACGGTCGAGACCTTGCGCCTCGAGGCTGCCTGCCGCTTGCTCGAGACCAGCCAGGAGCCGATCAAGCGGATTGCCGAAACCAGCGGCTTCGGCAATGAAGAGCGCATGCGCCGTAGCTTCCAGCGCCAGCTCGGCGTGAGCCCGTTGGCCTATCGCTCACACTCGCGGCTCACCTCAGCGACGCAGGACGCGCCAGCGGCAGGGCAGACCGGGTATCGCCATGACCCCCGGCTGGAGATTGCCATGGAGCACCTGGCGCAGTAGCCAGCGGCTATTTGCAGTTGCCTGCCTTGCGGTACCCGGCAGCCTGCGCCTGGGCTTCGGAGTCGAACGTCACCTGGTTCTTGCTGGCGACCTGGCTGTAGCTCGGGCAGCCGCTGGGCAGGTGATAGACGTGGCTGTTGCGGTTACCGATGATTGTGCCGGTGTTGGCACTGGCCAGTGACGGTTGTGGAGCAGGGCGCGCTGCTTTCGTCGGAACACTGCTGACCACGCCATCGGCCACCGGCTTGTAGCCCGGCGTCCAGCTGCGGGCGCCGGTCACGAACGGGTTGGAATGGCCCATGACGGCGCTGATGCGCCGGTCGCGTTCCTTCTCCCAGGCCGTCACCGGGTGCTGTTTGTCCCAGGCCATCAGCAGCTGTTGCTGTTGCCGCGACATGTTCAGGTTGTAGCGATCGAACATGTAGAAGGTGGTGCGTGCCACCAGGCCTTTGACCTCGTCACGCGGCTCGGCGGCGCGCTGGTTGAAGTCGACGCGGGTCTGGCACTGGCCATATTGCGGGCCGACGCTTGCGGCCATGCCGTAATTGAAGTTGCTGCGGTCGCCATTCACTTCACCCACGGCCGGGTAGAGGTTGAACAGGTCGGCTTCCATCGCCTTGAACACCGGATCGTCGTTGGCGCAGTTTTCGCGGCCGCCGTTCTTCCAGCACTGGCGCTGGTGGCCGAAGGTCCAGGCCGGGACAATGTGCTCCCATTCGGTACGCTCGGCGCGGCTTTGTTGCTTGCGGGTCTGGTAGCCGCACGACGCCGGGTCGATGCGGCCGCCGGACTTGCCGACCCAGGTCCATTTGCAGCCACAGTACAGCTCGCCCATGGCGCTGCTGGCCTGGTCCAGATAGATCTTCTGTTTGGCGACGACTTTGGCTTCGGTGAAGGTGGCAGGTGGTGTGGCGAAGGCGGGGTAAATGACCGCGAGGCTCAGCCCGAGGACATACAGCAGTTTTTTCATGGTCAGGCTTATCAGTCAGGCTTATCAGATTGGGGCGCGCATTATACGCACGAAACCTGTCTATCTTGCCTACATCAGGGCAGGCTTATGCCTACAGCCAAACACCCTTTGGCCATGCAGGGGTGCTGGCTTGCAGCCATGTTTATCCAAGGTTCTGGCCCGCCAGCATCCGCGCTGCCAGGTAGCCAAAGGTCATACCGGGGCCGAGGGTGATGCCGCCGCTGGGGTAATAGCCGCGCATGATGCTGTTCATGTCATTGCCCACCGCGAACAGCCCAGGGATCGGCGTTTGCTGTTGGTCGAGCACGCGGGCCTGGGCATCGGTGACCAGCCCGGTGAATGTGCCAAGGCTGCCCGGCACCAGCTTGACCGCGTAGAACGGGCCCTGCCGGACACTGCCCAATGACGGGTTGGGGCCGTGCAAGGGTTCACCCTGGGCTCGGTTGTAGGCTGATTCGCCACGTTGAAACAGCGGGTCGCGGCCCTGTTCTGCATGCTGGTTGAAGCGGGCCACGGTCGCTTGCAATTGCTCGCCATCGATCCCGCACTGGCCGGCCAGTGCCGCCAATGTGGGCGCCTTGTGCAGGTAGCCTTGGCGCACGTAGGGGGTGGTCGGAAACGGCCATGGCTTTGACCAGCCGAGGCCATAGCGGCGCTGCGCGCGGTGGTCGCAGATCAGCCAGGCCACCGGACTTTCATTCGACGCGGTGGCGGCAAACAGCGCGCACATGAAATCGTGGTAGGAGTCGGCCTCATTGACGAAGCGTTGGCCATTTTGCCGCACCGCGATAAAGCCCGGCTTGGCCCGTTCCATAAGGTGGGCGAAGCCGCTGAAGCCGCCATCGGCACGCGGCACCCGCGACACCGGTGCCCAGGCAGCGCCATGGGCCATGTCGGCGCTCACCTGCGCACCGACGCCTTCACCCAGGCGCAGGCCATCACCGCTGTTGCCCTTTGGCGCGGCGCTCAAGTGCTCGCTGCCGTCGGCACAGTGAGCGAGCAACTGGGCGCTGCGGTGGCGATCGTGGGGGAAGCCGCCGCATGCCAGCACTACTCCGCGCCTGGCGTGTACCTGGACACGTCGCCCGCCTTGCTCAACCGTCGCTCCGAGCACGCGCTGGCCGTCGCTGAGCAATGCGCGGACAGGGGTTTCGGCAAGTAGCTGCACATCGCGTTGGAGGGCGCTCTTCAGCAGGCGTGCGACCAGCGCATTGCCGTTGACCAGGTGCATGCCGCGGCCATGCCAAAGCATGTCTCGGGCATGGCGCAATACGCGCATGCCGGCGTAGCGCAGTGAGCGCCAGCGGTGTCTGGCATTGAGCAGATGATTCAGGTCAGCGCCGCCGGCAATGCCCATGCCGGCCGGACTGATCAGGTCGAGTGGGCGCCGCAGCTTGTTGATCCACGGCCCCAGCTCGCGGCCGTCATAGGGCTCGGCGCAGACCGAGCGGCCGCCTTTGGCATGGCCCGCGCTGGCGTGAAAATCAGGCATCGTGCTGCCGCAGAAAAATTTCACTTCGGTGTGCTGCTGGAAGAAACCGACCATCTCCGGGCCGTGGCGCAAGTACGCCTCCAGGCGCGTATCGAGCTGATCACAATGCAATTCGTTGCACAGGTAGAGCCGCGCCTGCTCGATATCGGCGGCCCCGCCATCAGCGCCCGCCAACGGATTGCCAGGGACCCACAACCAGCCCCCGGACCAGGCGCTGGTGCCGCCGAAAACCGGCGCCTTCTCGACCACGATGACCTCCAGCCCGAGCTCGGCAGCGGTGACGGCTGCAGCCAGGCCCGCGGCGCCGGAGCCGACCACCAGCACATCGCATTGCAGGGTTTGACTGGCCGACAGGGCAGCAGTGTTCGACGGCAAAGCGCTCAAGGCAGCCTCCGTTGTAATGGCTTGAACAAGCGGCTGCGCCCGAGCGGGCGCGAGCCTTAGGGACCTGCGCGGTTATTGCAGCGGCGAGAAATCGGTCGGGCGCAGCAGGCGCGACTCCAGCGTGACTACCGCATCGAGCGCTTTGTTCTGGCGGGCGAACTCCAGCCAGCGCGGGTCGGCCGCCATTGCTGCGCGGCGGGCGGTGCGCTCATCCAGGCTGGTGTAGGCCCACAGGTGTACCACCTGGTTGACCTCGCCAATTTCGGTGGTGAAAAAGCCGACCAGATGGCCCAGGTGCTCTTGCTGTACTTCCAGCGCAGCGCTTTTGTACAACGCCAGCCAGTCAGCCAGCTTGGTCGGTTTCAGGGTGTAGGTGCGTAGTTCATAGAACATGCTGCTCTCCAGAGGGCTGTGTTGAGTGGGTTGAGGTGGTTGCGGTGGCGCCATTCAGGCGCCCGGCGATGTCTTTGGCAGCCAGATAGGCAAAGGTCAGGGCAGGGCCGAGGGTGATGCCCGGCCCTGGATAGGTGCCGGCCATGATCGAGTTCATTTCGTTGCCGGCGGCATACAGCCCGGCGATCGGTTCGCCCTGTGCGTTGAGCACATTGGCCTGGCCGTTGGTGATCAGCCCGCGTGCCGAACCGAGGTCGCCGGTGTGCAGGCGAATGGCGTAGTAGGGCGGCTTGTTCAGCGGCCTCAGGCAGGGGTTGGGCGTGTGCAACGGATCGCCCATATAGCGGTTGTAGGCATTGCTGCCCTTGCCGAACTGGCGGTCGACGCCTGCCGCTGCGTCGTTGTTGAAGCGCTGTACGGTCTGCGCCAATTTGCTGGGGTCGATCGCCAGCCGCGCGGCCAACTCGGCCAGGCTATCGGCCCGCAGCAAGTAGCCGGCTGCGATCAATGCGCTGTTGTCGACCGGCCGCGGTCGCGCCAGGCCCAGGCCGTAGGTGTTCAGCGCCTCGCCGTCACAGACCAGCCAGCAGGGCGCGTTGGCTCCGCCGTTGGCAAACATCGCCTCGACAAAACTGTGATAGGAGTTGGCTTCGTTGACGAAGCGCTGGCCGTCCTGATTGACCGCAATCACCCCCGGCTTGGCGCGGTCGGTGACCAGGTGGGGAAAGCGCTCCTCGCTGCCGTCGGCCTTGCGCAGGCGCGAGACCGGCGCCCAGAAGAAGTTGGCTGCCAGTTGCTCGCCCAGCGCTGCCTGCACCGATGCCGCCAGGCGCTGGCCATCGCCGACATTGGCTGGCGGCGACATGCTCAAGTGCGGCGCAGCACTGGCCGGGCGCCACTGCCCGGCGTGTTCGCCAGCAGCAAAGCCGCCCATGGCCAGCAGCACCCCGCCCCTGGCGCGCACGGCGTGTTCCTCGCCGCGCCAGTGGATGCGCACGCCGCTGACCACACCGTCCTCGACGATCAACGCCTGCGCCGAAGCCTCGAGCCAGAGCTCGACACAATTGGCAAATGCCGTGGTGGCCAGCCGCGCGATCAGCGCATTACCGACCGTCAGGCGGGTGCCGCGCGGGTGACTGAGACGATCCAGGCCATAACGCGCAAGCAGTTTCAGGCAATGGCCGAGCGAACGCAGCGAGCGCTTGCAGCTGAGAAAATGCTGGATGTCGACCCGATTGACCATCATCCCGCCAAACAGCAGCATGCCATCCGGTGGTTGTTTCAGGTGCCTGAACTGCGCGCCCAGGCGGCGCCCGTCGTACTCGTCGATCTCCAGCGCGCGCCCGCTCTGGGTCGCGCCGGGCAGGTACGGGTAATAATCCGGCGACAACGGCCGCAGGCTGTATTTGAGTTCGCTGTTCTGTTGCAGAAAACGCAGCGCCTCACGGCCATGTTCGATAAAGGCGTCGACCAGTTCGGGCTGATAGTTGGCGCCGATGACCTGCTGCAGATACAGGCGCATTTGCTCGGCCGGCAACTGCAGCCCGGCGGCGCGCGCCTGGTCGGTGTCATGCAGCCAGACCGCACCGCCGGAAATCGCCGATGTACCGCCAAAACGGTCGGCTTTTTCCACCAGCAGCACGTTCAAGCCAAGGCTGCTGGCACTTACCGCAGCGGCGAAACCGGCAGCGCCGCTGCCGAGCACGATCAGGTCATAATTTTTGTTGTTCATGTCTGTCACCTGATTGACCCTGCGGGTCAGATATCCAGCGGAGTCACGCCCATGAAATGGCCGAGATTGCCCAACTGCGCCAGGGCCATCTCCGGGCCGGTCTGGATGGCGCAGCCCATGCCCCGGGCAAACGACAGGAACGGCGTGAGCGCCGGCGCCGTGACTACGTCGGCGACCAGGGTGCTGTCGCGCAGGGTCTGCATCAGCGCGACCGGCAGTGGCATCGGCCCGTCGCCAGTAGCGCCCATGCCCACCGGCGAGGCGTTGACCACCAGATCGAATTCGGCCAGCGAGGCGGGGCTGGCGCTGATGGCGATATGCGGGAAGGAGGTGCGCAGCAGCTCAGCCAGCGTTTCGACACGCCGGCCGTCGAGGTCGCTGATGGCCAACCGGATCAGTCCGGCCTGGCACAGCGAATAGGCGATGGCGCTGCCAACGCCACCAGTGCCGATCACCAGTGCGTTTTTATCGCGCGGATCGAAGCCCTGCTTGCGCGCGGCATTGAGAAAGCCCTCGCCATCGACGATGTCGCCGAGTAAACGGCCATCGGCTTCACGGCGAATCACATTGACCGTGCCCAGCGCCTGGGAGCGTTCGCTGAGGCCGTCCAGGCGGCTGGCCAGCTGCTGCTTGTAGGGCACGGTGACCACGCATCCGCGCAGGTTGTGCCAGCCGCGCAGCATCGTCACAAAGCCATCAAGGGCCGTGTGCTGCAGGTCGATGGCGAGCATGGCGGTGTCCTGACCTTGCTCGGCGAACCAGCGATTGAAGTTTTCCGGTGACTTCACCTGGGCAATAGGTGAGCCGACGATGGCGACCAGTTGGGTCGATCCCTTGATCATATGCAGCACTCGCTGGTTGGCTTTGTTGTGAGCCGATAGTGCGAGCTGCGGTTTGCAGCAACAATCAAGGTGAACGCCAGATCGGTTGATAATCGCGCTGTCGATGCGATAATCGCACTCATCCTTTTAATGAGTGCAGGCGCCATGAAGCAGCCCACTATCCACTCGCGCGATCTGATCGTCGGGCTGCAAAAAGGCCTGGCACTGATGCAGTTGTTTTCCCAGGACCACCCGCGCCTGAGCGTGCCCGAGGCGGCGCGGCTCGCCGACATGACCCATAGCGCCGCCCGGCGCTTCCTGCTGACCCTGGTGCATGACGACTATGCGCAAACTGATGGCCGCTATTACTGGCTGACTGCCAAAGCCCTGCGCATCGGCCAGGCTTACGTCGATTCGGCGGTTTTGCCGCGCATGCTGCGGCCGATCGTCGAGCAGGTCGCGCGAACCACTCAGGAGCATGTTTCGGTCGGGGTGCGTGATGGCGACGACATCGTGCATATCGTACGCAGCCGCTACAGCCACATCGCGTCGCTGTCGATCCGTCCCGGCTCGCGGGTGCCGATGTACTGCACCGGCAGCGGTCGGCTATGGCTGGCGAGCCTCGATGAAGAAGCGCTGGCGGGCTATTTTGCGCGTAACCCGCTGCGGGCGATTACCCCGTATACCTTGATCGACGAGACAGAGGTGCGCGCCCAGATCAACCTGGCCCGCGAGCGCGGGTATGTGTTGCTGGATCAGGAATACGAGGTGGGGATGCGTGTGCTGAGCGTGCCGCTGATCGATCGGGAAGGGCGGTTGCAGGCGGTCCTGACCATCACCACCCATGCCTCGCGAATGACCACCGAGCAGATGCGCGAACGCTATTTGTCGGCGTTGTACGAGGGCCAGGCGTTGTTGCGGCCGATCATGACCTTGTAGCTGAGGGTAGTTCGCCGCCAGCGCCTGAGCGATAGCGGCGAACGTTTGGCTCAGTCAGCCTGTTCCTGGCGCAGTCGCGCCAGCAGCGCCTCTGCCGTCGCTTCCGACGATGCCGGGTTCTGGCCAGTGATCAGGTTGCCGTCCTCGACCACGTAACTGGCCCAGTCAGCGGCTTTGGAGTAGTTGCCGCCTTTGCCCTTGAGCATGTCTTCGACCAGAAACGGCACCACCTTGGTCAGGCCGACGGCTTCTTCCTCGGAGTTGGTGAAGCCGGTTACGCGCTTGCCCTGGACGACCGGGCTGCCATCAGCTGCGTTGACGTTTTTCAGCACGCCTGGGGCATGGCACACGGCGGCTACCGGTTTGTTCGAGGCGTAGAAGGCCTCGATCAGGGTTTTCGAGTCGAGGTCTTCGGCCAGGTCCCACAGTGGGCCGTGGCCGCCTGGGTAGAACACTGCATCGAAGTCGTACGGGTCGATCTCGCCCAGCGGCAGGGTGTCGGCGAGTAGCGCTTGCGCTTTGCTGTCAGCGGCGAAGCGGCGGGTGGCTTCGGTTTGTGCGTCGGCTTCATCGCTTTTCGGGTCCAGTGGCGGCTGGCCGCCTTTGGGCGAGGCGAGGGTGACCTCGGCCTGGGCGTCGATGAAGGTGTAATAAGGGGCGGCGAACTCTTCCAGCCAGAAGCCGGTTTTCTTGCCGGTGTCGCCGAGTTGGTCGTGGGATGTCAGGACCATCAGAATCTTCATGTGAGGCTGTCCTCCAGAGCTGGATGTGTAGGTGCGTTTATTTCAGAGGCTTGGCTGGCGCAGACGTTCAACGATTCCGGCCATGAGCCCAGAAACAGCTGGGAGGCGCTGCGAGCCAACCTCAAGCATCCACCCCACCGGCAATCGCAGACAAAGCCCTGAACGCATCACTGCCCAACGGCCGACTCAAGTAATACCCTTGACCTTCATCACACGCCACCGCCTGCAGCAGTTTCAGGTGATCCGTAGTTTCCACGCCTTCAGCGGTAACCGTGAGAGACAACGCCCGGCCCAAGCCAACGATGGCCTGAATGATCGCCTGATCACTTTCGTTGTTGTCGCTCTGGTCCAACCGACTAAGAAAGCTTCGGTCGATCTTCAAGCCATCGAACGGAAACGCGCGCAGGTAGCTCAACGACGAATAACCCGTTCCAAAATCATCAAGGGCGATGCGCACGCCCAAGCGTTTAAGCGTGCGCATGATCTCTAGCGCACCCGCAGCATCGTCGAGCATGACCCCTTCGGTGATTTCCAGCTCAAGCCGAGCAGGGGCGATGTTGCTGGCGCTCAGCACATGCTGGATCCGCTCGATCAGGTTGCCGCGTTTGAATTCGGATGGCGACAGGTTTACCGATACAAACAGCTGCGCGGGCCAGTTGGCGGCATTGCGGCAAGCCTGTTCGAGCACCCAGTTGCTCAACGCCAGGATCAACCCGGACTCTTCGGCAATCGGCACGAACACATCCGGTGCGATCTGTCCGCGCAGCGGATGCTGCCAGCGCACCAGGGCTTCGGCGCCGACCATCTGGCCGTCGGCGATGCGGTAGCGGGGCTGGAAGTGCAGCTCCAGCTCGCCGTTCTTGATCGCCTGGCGCAGGTCGCTTTCCAGGCGTCTGCGCTCGATGATCCGCGCGTTCATGTCGCCGGCATAGAAGCGCCAGGTGTTGCGCCCGCCGCTCTTGGCTTCATACAGGGCGATGTCGGCATAGCGCAGCAGTGCGGTCGCCTCGCAGGCATCGTGCGGGGCCATGGCAATGCCGATGCTAGCACTGATGAACACCTCCTGGTCTTCGATCGCGATCGGCATTTCGATGGAGGCGATCAGCCGTCGGCACAGGGTTTCGACCTCTTCCTGAGAACTGACATCGGTCACGATCAGGACGAATTCGTCGCCGCCCACCCGCGCTACCAGGTCGGCATGCCGTACGCAATCGGCCAGGCGGCTGGACACTTCATTGAGTACCCGATCACCGGCGGCATGGCCGAGCAGGTCGTTCACCGGTTTGAAGCGGTCCAGGTCCAGGCAGAGCATCACCAGCGGCTGCTCGACAGTGGGCTGGGCCTTCAGTTTGCCGTCGAGGAAGGCCTGCAGGCGGGTGCGGTTGGGCAGGCCAGTCAGGGCATCGTGCTGAGACAGGAACTCGATGCGCCGGCGCGCTTCGACTTCTTCGGTGACATCGGTAGCGGTGCCGCGCACGCCGCCGTCGGGCAAGGTGCGTGCTGACAGGCGGGTGATCCGTGCTTGCCCGCGGGCATCCAGGTAGCGGCATTGCACACTGATCTCGGGGCGGCGGTTGGGAATGCTCAGCCACTGCGATAGCAGACCCATTTCGGTGGTCAGCAGATCGTCGATGTGGGCGCCCAGCCAAGTGTCGCTGGACAGTCCAGTCACGCACTGAAAGCGCTCCGACAGGTAAGTGAAGCGCAGGGCCGCGTCGACCTCCCAGATCCAGTCGGAGCTGGCTTCGGCAACATCGCGAAAGCGCGCTTCGCTGGTGGCCAAGGCAGCCTGGCTGTGTTGCAACGAGGCAAAGCTGGCGTCCAGCGCCTGGGCGGCGGCGGTGGTGCGGCGCAGGATCACCCAGGTCATCAGCGCCACCAGCAAAGCGGCTAGGCCGATCAGCGGCAGGCCACCGGCCAACAGGCGCCAACCCGGCTGAGCTGGGGTCCATTGCAGGGTGCCGCCGTCATCGGCCAGCGTTACTACGCTATCAACGGAATGCTGACCATGGCTTGCTACACGCAGCTGAGCTACACCGAAGTCGGTGCCCAGGGCAGCCAGTTTTTTTGGGTCCAACACATCGACAAAGATCAGCACCGAGTGTGCTCGGTTGTCTGGCGTGACGGTGGGATCGGTGCCTGGGGTGATGGCCGCTGCGGCAATCACTGCGGGCGCACCGCCAATATTGATATAGCGGGTAACGGAGGTTTGCGCCTCGGCACCGGCCCGGGCCGCGTCGGCGATGCCGGCAATGGGCTGACGCAGCCAGTCGCTGGCCTCTTCACTGCGCTGTTTGCCATCGATTACCGAATACACGGTGCGGTTCTGGTCATCGACCACGAACAGCCCCTGAAAGCCGAAGTCGTCGTACAGCGTCGGGCCGATATTCTGATTGATGTAGGCCCAGTCGGTGTCGACCTCGGCGTGTAAATGGCGGTACGCATCGCCCCAGAAGGCATAATCCTGAACCGTTACGGCCAAGGATTTTTCCAGCGACTGCACCGCCTTGCGCACGTAGAAGGCATTATTTTCCTGCTCAGTGCGGTCGAGATCCTGCGCCAGATAGACCAGCGAAATGGCGGCGAGCAAGAACACGCCAGCGAGTAGCGCTACGAATTTGAAAAGTGGCGCACTGGCCAACCGTACGCTGGAAGGGCTGACAGCATTGGAAGACCTGTTGGACATGGATTGCGCTGCTCGAAAGGGCTCATGGAGGTTATCGGCTGCGTGAACTCGAGGATGAGGAATGGCGGGCAGTTCCCGATGAACTGTCTATCGGTTGGCGCCGTTCATGACTTACCAACTGATCGGCTTGCCATCCCAGGCCCAGAAACTACCGCTCTGCTCGGGCCCATGCTGGGATGCCAGCTCGAGGATGCACTTGGCGGCAAACGCAATGGTGAATAGCTGCTCGGCGGGTACATTGGCCTGAAACGGCCGGGACAGCTGTGTGTCAGTGGTGCCAGGGTGCACCAGCAATACGGTGGATGCGGGGTTGACTCGGCGCAGTTCGATGCTGGCGGTGCGCAGCAATTGATTAAGGGCGGCTTTGCTGGCGCGGTAGCTGTACCAGCCGCCAAGCTGGTTGTCGTCGATCGAACCGACCCGTGCCGACAGCGCAACGAAGGTTGTCGGTTGCCTGCGCAGCAGTGGCAGCAAGTGCTTGAGCAGCAGCACTGGAGCAAAGGCATTGGTCGCGAAGGTGGCTTGCAGGCCGCTGAGGTCGAGTTGCGCCAGGCTCTTTTCGGCGCGGGCGCCGTCCTGCTGAAGAATACCCAGAGTGCTGATCACCAGGTGCAAGTGTTGGCAGCTCGCGCCAACTTCGCGCGCCAACTGCGCCAGCGCTTGCTCATCGCGGGCATCGCAGTCAAACCGCAGCAGGCGTTGGCCATGCTCCTGGGCCAATGCTTCCAGCTCAGCGCTGGTACTGGCGTGCCGCGCTACTGCGTATACCCGCTCGACGTCAGGGTGGGCGAGCAGGCTTTGACACAGAGCCAGGCCAATGCCTTGGCTGGCGCCGCAGATCAGTGCATTGGCAGGGGCAGCGAGCGCGGGAATCAGTTTCATCGACTACCTCGGAAACGCAAAAAAACGGCCGTCCGAGGACGACCGTTCTGGGTTACGTTGGCGACACTATCAGTGTTTGTCCACTGTGTTCTTCACATCGCCTACCACTTGCTGAGCTTCACCTTTCTTCTCCTGAACCTTGCCTTTGACTTCCAGTTCAGTGTTGTCGGTGGCCTTGCCAACGGCTTGTTTTACTTTACCAACAGCTTCGTTGGCCATGCCTTTGATTTTGTCAGAAGTACCGCTCATGGACGTTCTCCTAGCTCAATAGTATGTGTGTGTCGTCGACATCTTTAATGACCGCTTGCCACTTTCAACAGTTGCACCTCCTGGCGAAAATAAATTCGGTTTCATTTTCTTCGCTTTCATTGCCATCAACTAATCAGCGCAGCGTTGCGATCTGGCGGTTACGGCTGCTCAGCGCAAAGCGACCGATAGCAAAGCTCAGTGCGCCGCTGATAAGCAGGGTGATCAAGGTGCCCCAGGCTGCTTTGGACAGGTTCTTGGCGGCTACGTCAGCTGCTTCGCGGGCTTGCTGCTCAGCCTGTTGCTTGAGGGCTTCGACTTTCTCTGCAGCCTGCTGGTAAGCACGGGCGTAGTTGTCGACGACCTGCTGGGCTTCTTCGCGGCTCTTGCCGGTCCGAGCAGCCACGATGTTGACCAGTGCATCCTTGTCAGCGGCGCTCAGCGCTGGGTCGCCAGCCTGCTTGATGCGGTCGAACCACTGCTGCAGTTGCTCCATGGCTTGAGTCGGGTCATTGGCGACGGTGGTCGCAGCCTGTTCGGTCTCGGCGCTCACCTGGGCAGCGCTTTGGTCAACATTATTCGGCGCCAGGCCTGCTTTGCCGGACTGTTGCAGGGTTTTGTCCAGCTCAGCCTTGAGGCTGTCCCAGTCCAGGCTGATACCGTTCTTGTCGAGCTGCTGCTTGATGCTCTGGCCAACCCCCGGCGCTGCTGCGGCTACGCCATCAGCGGCCAGCGACAAGCCTTTGCCCGCGATATTGCCGGCGGTGCCGACCACACCGGTGGCCAGCGAGGCCAGCAGCCAGGTGGTGAGCAGGGTGGTGATGGTCCAGCTCAACAGGCCATGCAGGCCACCGCGAGTGGGGGCAGTGCGGCCTGCCACCCACGCACCAGCAGCTACTGCAAGCAGGGTGCTGGCGAACAACCAGATACCGGCACCGGTGCCGAATCCGCGCAGCGGGTTGCCGGCTTCGAGCGGATCAACCGCGCCAGCACCGATCGCGGTACCGAGCACGCTCAACAGCAGATAAGTCACCAGGGCAATTGCACCACCGGCGAACACCGAGCTCCACGATACCCGCAATGGCTGGGCAGGCACTGCGGTAGTGGTTGCGTACGCGTCAGTCATGTCAGTCATCTATGCATCCTCAGCAAGGCAGATTCCAGTTCAGTCACCCGTGGGTGGACCGTGATTTGAGTTTGCCCAGGCGTCCAGGGCCTGTAATGACGCATCTGCACCCCCCGATCTGGTGCATTCGCACTAATCTGCACGGGCAGGCGATGCACTAAGCTGGGCGGGCACCTTTTGCCACGGCGTGCTTCTAACCCGGGTGCGCCTTGACCCACTGGAGATCGACCCATGAGCGACGCTGTGCTTGCCCGAGAAACCAACCGCCGCCAGTTGCAGCAGATCATCTCCGGGTTGTCCGATGGGGTGATCCTGGTCGAGGTCGATCAGACCATCCTCTGGGCCAACGAAGCTGCCCTGCAGATGCACGGTGTCAGCGAGATCAGCGAGCTGGGCGCCAACGCAGAGGAGTACCGCGAGCGGTTTGCCTTGCGCTATCGCAACAACCACCCGCTGGAGCCCGAGCAATACCCGATCAGCCGGGTCGCGGCCGGTGACGTGTTCAGTGATGTGCTGGTCGAGGTGCTGCGGATAGGCGATGAAGAAGAGCGCATGCGCGTGCAGCGCATCCGCAGCATGGTCCTGGAGGACAGCAAGGGCGCCCCGGAGTCACTGGTGCTGATCATCGCCGATGCCACCCAGTGGGCGAGTGCCGAGCAACGCTTTGAAAAGACCTTCAACGCCAACCCGGCACCGGCGGTGATCTGCCGCTTGAGCGACCTGCGTTTCATCAAGGTCAACCAGGGCTTTCTGGAGATGACCGGGCACACCCGGGAGAACGTCATCGGCCGCTCGGTGTACGAGGTCGATGTGCTGGAAAACGCCGAGCGCAAGGACCTTGCCATCGAACGCTTGACCAGCGGCGGTACCATCCCGCAGATGCAGGCCGAATTGCGCCTGCCTGAAGGCGGCAGCAAGCTGGTGATCGTTGCCGGCCAGCCACTGGACATGCATGAAGAAGACTGCATGCTGTTTTCCTTTACCGACCTTGAGCCACGGCGCAAGGCCGAAACCGCGTTGCGCCAGAGTGAAGAGCGCTTCGCCAAGGCGTTTCGCCTGAACCCGGTGCCGACCCTGGTGTGCAGTGCTGACCGCCAGCAGGTGGTGGACGCCAACGAGGCGTTCCTGGCGACCCTGGGCTACACCGCGCAGGAGCTGATCGGCCGTACCGTTGATGAGCTGGATGTGGTCGAAGGCCGCGAGGTGAGCACTCAGCTGTTCGACCTGCTGGAAAAGTCCGGACGCATCGAGGGCCTGGACTTGAAGTTGCGCAAGAAGGGCGGCGAGATCATCGACTGCGTGCTCGCCGCCGACACCGTCAGCCTGCAGGACTCGCCGTGCTACCTGCTGGTGGTGATGGACATCACCGAGCGCAAACGCTCCGAGCTTGAGCTGGTGGAAGCCATTGAGGCGGTGATGCACGATGCGTCCTGGTTCAGCCAGACCCTGATCGAAAAACTGGCCAACGCCAAGAACCTCAACACCCGCCAGTTCCCGCCGGCGTCAGTGACCGACCTGACCGCGCGCGAGCGCGAAGTGCTGGGCCTGATCTGCGAAGGCCTGGCCGACAAGGAAATCGCCGCGCGGCTCAAGCTGGCGCCCAACACCGTGCGTAACCACGTGGCGACGGTGTACTCCAAGCTCGATGTGCACAGCCGCAGCGAGGCCATTGTCTGGGCTCGCGACCGGCGCCTGTTCGTGCGCCAGGGTTGAACGTTGGCCGGCGCGCGGGTCTCTAACGGTACGCATTGATCACTGGAGAGGTACTGACGATGAACCCAGCAACGGAAGGTTTGGAAGAACAGGGGCCCAGCGGCGTGCCGTTCGTCAACGACCCGCAAAAGCCTGCCAACCATGGCCACACCGAGGTGGTTGAGGAAGAGGAAGATATCGATCCGGTCGAGCCAGAAGAGGCCGACTGATGGCCGCGCCAACCACACCTGATGGTCGTTATTTCGTCATCGATGGGGTGCTCTGGCGCTGCTCCAATCCCAGCCTGGCCGAGCCAGAGCGGCAACGCTTGGTGAATGAGCTGATGACTGCTCGACGGGCTGTGAAAGCGGCCAAGGGCCGTGTGGATGCAGAGGCGTTGCGCGAGGCTAGAGCAGGCGTGCAGGCGGCCAAGGTAGCCTTGGGCGAACGCGGCCCGGTGTGGTGGGACGACGGCAGTGCCGACTTCAATCGGCACAAGGTCCGGAATACACCCTATGCGCAGTGGTATGAGGGTTTGCAGACCTGAGCAAGCGGCTATCGCGGGCCAGGACGGCCCGCGACAATTGCGCTATGGCACCTCAGTGATGCTGGAGCGCGGCACGCACTTCACGGACCTGTGCCGCAGTCACCTTCGAGGCCTGGTTCGACCAGCCATGGCGCAGGAAGCTCGCCAGCGCGGCCACTTCAGCATCGTCCATGCGCTCGGCAAAGCCGGGCATCGGCAGCACCGAAGGGGCACGTTCGGTGGACGGCGTCATGGCACCCGCGAGGATTACCTGGATCAGCGCCGACGGGTTCTCGGCATTGACCACCGAAGCACCGTCAAGCCGCGGGAATACCTGCTCGGCGCCCTGGCCGGTGACAAAGTGACACGCGCCACAGTTGTCCAGGTACAGTCGCTGACCCAGATCCAGGTCCTTGGCCGCCGTCAGTTTGGCGATGGTGGCCTGGCTGCGCTGCGGGGCGTGCTGATACTCACCTTTACCGGTGGCCTCCAGCGATTTGAGGTAGGCGGCCATCGCCAGCAGGTCTTCGTCGCTCATGTGCGAGGTACTGTTGGCGACCACATCCTTCATCTCGCCCGCCACAGCGGCGATGCTGTTGCGCCCGGTGCCCAGGTAGTCAACGATCTGCTGCTCGCTCCAGTGCGGCATGCCGCGCAGCGCCGGTACCGCCCAGCCATTGAGCTCAGCGCCGCTGAGATAGCTGCCAGTGCGCTCGTCCAGTCCTTGCTCCTGCATGGTCAGCGCCCGTGGCGTGTGGCATGAGCCACAGTGGCCAAGGCCTTGAACCAGGTAGGCGCCGCGCTGTAGTTGGGCATCGTCGATGCTCACGGCGTCGGCCGCAGCAGCTTCGGGCGTAGGCGAGAACAGCGCGCGCCAGTACGCCAGCGGCCAACGGATCGACAGCGGCCAGGCAATGCCATTGGCTTTGTTGGCCTGTTCCACCGGCGCTACACCCTTCATGAAGTAGGCATACAGCGCCTGCAGGTCGGCATCGCTGACCTTGGCATAGGACGGGTAGGGCATCGCCGGATACAGCGCGCTGCCGTCATGGCCGATACCGCGGCGCATGGCCCGTTCGAACTCACCGTAGCTCCAGGCGCCGATACCGGTCTTGTGGTCGGGGGTGATGTTGGTGGAGTAGATGGTGCCGATTGGCGAGGCAATGCCCAGGCCCCCGGCGAACGCCTTGCCGCCATCGTGGCTGGTGTGGCAGGCCACGCAGTCGCCCACCCGGGCCAGGTAGGCGCCCTTGTCGATCAACTGTTCGGTGATCGGCTGTGGCATCTGCGCGCTGGCGTCGCCGGAGCGGTTCAGCCACAGGCTCACGGCCCAGGCCAGCAAAGCCAGCAGGGCCGCGAGCAGGAGCAGACGGATCAGGGTCGATTTCATCGAAGCGCTCCTCATGCCTGCACCAGCGGGCCAGGGTTTTTCAGGTACTGGTCCTTGATCGCCTGGGCGGCGAACAGGGTCAGCGCGCCGATCAGCGCGGTCGGGTTGGCCTGGAAGTTCTGCGGGAAGGCGTTGCCGCCGGGGACGAATACGTTGTGCACGTCCCAGCTCTGCAGGTAGCGGTTGAGCGCGCTGGTCTCGGGCGAGTCGCCCATGATCGCGCCGCCGACGTTGTGGGTGGAGACGTACTTGGTGATGTCCCAGTGCGAGTCCATGTCCAGGTAGCTTTCGCTGACGCTGTCGGGGTTGAGCTCCTTGGTGATGTCGCCAACGATGCCACGCAGGTGCTGCTGCAGTTTCAGCTCGTTGGGCTTCCAGTCGAAGGTGATCCGCAACAGCGGCTGGCCCCACGGGTCCTTGTAGGTCGGGTCGAGGTCCAGGTAGTGCTCGCGATAGGACATGCAGCCGGTAGAGATACTGACCTTCATCGAATGGCCGTACCAGTCCTGCATGCCTTCTTTCCAGCCCTGGCCCCACTCAGGGGTGCCGGCGGGCAGGGCGGTGCCGATCGGCGTGCCGGTGGCCTGCGAGCTGTGGATCTTGGCGCCGCCGATCACGCCCAGTGCCGGGCCGTCGAAGTTGCCTGGCGAGATGTCGTTGAACATCTGCCCGGTGGCGCCGGCAGTGGCGAACGGGTTGAAGGTCTTGTCCTTGAAGAACAGGGTGCTGCCGCCAACGCTGAGGAAGGCATAGTTGCGGCCGATGGTGCCCTTGCCGGTCAGCGGGCTGTACGGCTGGCCGATGCCCGACAGCAGCATCAGGCGCACGTTGACGAACTGGAAGCCCGCCAGCACGACGATCTTGGCCGGCTGGAACACTTCGTTGCCCTGGCCATCGGCATAGGTAACGCCCTTGGCAGTCTTGCCGTCGGCGTGCAGCTCAACCCGCAGGACGTTGGCGTTGGTGCGGTAATCGAAGTTGTCCATGCGCTTGAGAGCGTCCATCACCGCGGTTTGCGGCGAGGCCTTGGAGTAGTTCAGGCACGGGTACTTGCTGCAATAACCGCAGTAGTTGCACGGCGCGATCTGGTTGCCGTAGGGGTTTTTCCAGGCGCGCGAAACGTTGGCCGAAGGGTTGGGGAACGGGTGATAACCCAGCTTGCGCGCGGCTTCGGCGAACATCGTGTTGTTCAGCGTGTCTTCCAGCGCCGGCAGCGGGAAGGGGCTCGAGCGTGGCCCTTCGAACGGGTCGCCGCCTTCGACGATGCGCCCCTGCAGGTTGCCGGTATTGCCCGACAGGCCGCAGATCTTGTCGAATTTATCCAGGTACGGCTCGATTTCTTCCCAAGTGAACGGGTAGTCCTGGATCTGCATACCTTCACCCAGCACGCCGGGTTTGTAGGCCTGGTCGGCGTAGGTCTTGAGCTTGATGTCGGTCGGCGTTGGCCGGATCAGCACGCCGGTCCAGTGCAGGCCCGAGCCGCCGACGCCGGTGCCGGGCACGAATGCGCCCCACTGGCGAGTCGGCAGAGCGGTGCTCTGCATGTTGTGGCGCACGGTGAGGGCGCCGTCCTTGGGCGTGACCATGATCTTGTTGCGCACGCCGTAAGCGTACTGGTCGGCGGGCTTGGGGTAGGTGAAGTCGGCATTGCTGCGGTCTTCGCCACGTTCCAGGGCGCGCACCTTGAGGCCGGCCTGGGCGAGCTCGATGCTCATCAGCGAGCCGGCCCAACCGAGGCCGACCACGACTACATCGACTTCGTCATTGGTAATGTTTGGCATAGGTAACCTTGAATGCTCTGTCGCTTGGCGAAGGGTTCAACCGCGCTGGCCGGTCAGGCTGACCGGGCCGAGCGGGTAGGGGACGTTGTGCTGGGCTACCCATTCCAGGTAGCTGGCACGCGCGCCGGGGAAGCCGATCGCAATCCACGCCTTCATGCCTTTGTTGCCGCCGTAGATCGGGTCGGCAAGCCAGCCCTGGCGGGTGATGTTGAGCAGTTCGCTGAACAGCAGCTTGGCCTTGAGCACAGGCTCGCCGTGGGCGGCAAAGTCGACCTGGCCGTTCTGCATCTGCTTGAGCACCTGCTCGCGATCGCTCAGGGACAGCAGGGCGAAGTGCTGGCCGTATTTGGCCTGGCACCAGCCTTCGAGCGCGGCGATGCCCTGGCGGTAGATCTGCTGCGGAGTGAACGGCAGCTGGTAGCCGAGGGTGGCCGGCGCGTTGACGTCGAACGGGCCCTCAAGGTACACCTCGCTACCCAGGTCGCCGGCCAGTTGCTGGTCGATGAAGATCGGCACGTTGGTCTCCAGCGCACCGGGGCCGCGGCCATCAGCAGGGATCAAGCGGTCGCAGGCAGCCAGGATGAAGGTCCATTCGGCTGCAGTGAAAAAGATCGGCGTGTAGCTGTCCAGGCTCGGCGCGGCGAGCTCGGCGGCGGCAGCGGCGCTCAGGCCGTTGAGGGCGATGCCCATGGCGGGCAAGGCGATCAGCGAGGACAGCAGAAACTTTCTTCGCGATGTTTGCGTGGCAATCAGCATGCGGGTTCACCTATGACTATTCACGAGGAACCCGAGATGTATCCGGTAATCCGTTACCTGTAGGAGCCGCGATAGTCTCAGATGAGATAGCGCTATCTTCCAGTGTGCCTGGTCAGGCGCTACAGCAAAAACGGCTCTACGAAGTGTGGGGAGACTGAATTGGGCGCTGCTCTTGTATGAAGCCTGGCAGTCGCGTGGCTTGAATGAACGACCCTCTCGAGGGCGTCATTAGGCCTGATTTGGACATCACGGGTAGCGAGAAGCATAGCAAGCTACCGAGTCTGTTACAAAACATTTCTCGACGGATGTCAATGTCGTTATCGTCGCAGGCCTTCAATGCACCAGCTGAGTGATGCATGCCGGTCGCGAGAGCTGTCTGCCCGCTTTATTCAGGGCTGGATACGGCGGCCTCAGCTGCTTCGGCAGCGGCTTTCAGACGGTCAGCCTTGCAGATGTACTTGGGTTTTTTCGGGGCGAGTTTGGCGTTGGCTTTTTGCGCCTTGGCCTTGAACAGCTGTTGCAGTTTTTTCTGGCGGTTCATGTGCTTTCTACCTGCGAGTGGACGCCGGCATGATATCGCGATTTCGGCTCGCGCGTGTGCGCCGGCTGGCCGGCGCACACGCGCGATTGAAGCGTAAACCTCAGGGAATCAAACGTGCCTCTCGCAATTGATCAAACACCTCGAAAAACGCCCGATCACTTGCTTGATAGGCACTGAAGCCCAGCAGCCGACTCTTGGTCATGTCGGTCACGACTTCGATCGGCCGGCCGAGGTCGGCATCGGTGTGCCAAGGCGAGACCAGGCGGCTGATGTCGGCTTCCTTGAGGCCATGCTCGGCGACGATCTGGCTCCACAGCGCCTGGTCATCGGCCATCTGCGCCTCCAGCGGCGTCGGCGACTCGGGGAAGGGCGCGGGTGTGAGGCCGAAGTAATTGGCGATCCGGCCCCACATCCACTGCCAGCGGAACACATCGCCATTGGTGATGTTGAACGCCTGATTGGCGGCTTCAGGGGTAGTCGCCGCCCATAGTTGCTGCTGCGCGAGCTGGCGGGCGTCAGTCATGTCGGTCAGGCTCTGCCACTGCACGCGCGAGCCGGGGAACACGAACGGGCGGCCGCTTTGCTTGCAGATGCTGGCGTATACGGCGAGGGTGGTTGCCATGTTCATCGCATTGCCGACGGCCACGCCGGTGACGGTGTGTGGGCGGTGGACGCTCCAGGTGAAACCATCGCGCTCGGCAGCGGCAAACAGTTCGTCTTCCTGGGCGTAGTAGAAGTTCTCGACATCCAGCCGGCCTTGTTCCTCACGAAACGGCGTCTGCGGCAGGCTGCCCTTGCCATAGGCCTCGAAGGGGCCAAGGTAGTGTTTCAAGCCGGTGACCAGAGCGACGTGTTTGACGCTGCCTGCCGGGCGCAGCGCTGCGAGCACATTGCGCACCATGGCGCCATTGACGCGGATGTTTTCCGCTTCGCTGGCCTGGCGCGACCAGGTGGTGATGAATACGTGGGTAGGCTTGAGGTCGGCCAGCGCCGCCTGCAGCGAGGCAGGGTCTTGCAGGTCTGCGGCCACCGGGATGATCCCCGGCGCCGCCGTTGGCGTACGCGAGAGCGCTGCCACCTGCCAGTGATTGTCGAGCAAAAGCTGGGTGATGGCGCTGCCGACGATGCCGCTGGCGCCGACTACCAATGCTGTCTGGGTCATGATGTTCTCCTCAAGTAATGGTTTTCTGAGCAGGCCAGCACGCCAGAGGTTCAAGCCGATCTGTGTTCGATTCAGCCGCTGGCCCGAGCGGCGCGCAGGGTCAGCAGCGCTGACAGGACCAGCAGTGCGGCGCTGGCAAAGAATGTCAGCCGATAGCCACTGCTGTCGAAGAGTACCCCGCCTGCGGTCGAGCCAAGTGCGATGGACAACTGGATTACCGCCACCATCAGCCCGCCGCCGGCTTCTGCATCATTGGGCAGCGACTCGGCCAGCCAAGCCCACCAGCCCACCGGTGCAGCAGTGGCAAACAGGCCCCACAGGGCGAGCAGGGCGAACACGGCGGGTACCGAAGTGCCGAAAATGACCAGGCCTACGCCGATGACGGCCATCAACAACTGGATGACGATCAATGGCCGGTACAGGTTGCGCTTGAGGAAGGCGCCGATCAGCACTGTGCCGATAAAGCCCGAGACGCCCAGGCCAAGCAGGATCATCGACAAGGTGGTCACATTTACCCGGCTGACGCTTTCCAGAAAGGGCCGCACGTAGGTGAACAGCATGAATTGGCCTATGAAGAACACGCCGACAGCGAGCATGCCCAGTATCACGATGGGCCTTTTCAATAGCGCCAGGACGCTGCCCGACGGGCCAGCTCGCTCATGCGTCGGCATCGACGGCAGGCTGAACCATTGCCAGACCAGCGCGAGCAATGCCACCGGCACCAGGCAATAGAATGCGCCGCGCCAGCCGATGACACCACCAAGATAGCTGCCTAATGGCGCGGCAATGACAGTGGCCAGCGCATTGCCGCTATTGAAGATGACCAGCGCCCTGGGCACGCTGGCCTTGGGCACCAGGCGCATGGCAACCGCCGCAGACATCGACCAGAAGCCACCGATGACCACGCCGATCAGGGCACGGCCGAGCATATAGACGCTGTAATTGCTGGCCGAGCCGACAATCAGCCCAGATACGCACATCAGTGCGGTCAATAACAGCAGCAGGGTCTTGCGGTCGAGCGAGCCGGCCAGCCTGGCGATGGTCAGGCTGGTCAGCACGGCGAATGCGCCGGAGATGGCAATGCCGTAGCCGGCCAGCCCTTCGCTGACGCTCAGGTCGCGAGCGATTGGCGTAAGCAGGCTTACCGGCATGAACTCGGAGGCAATCAGCGCGAACACGCACAGGGTCATGGCAAAGATGCCGCTCCAGTAAGCGGGCGCACTGCCCTGGCCCTCGTTGCGGTGCATACCCGGCGAGGCCTCGATGGTTGGGCTGGACATAATGGATTCCGTTTTTGAAGGACAATGCAGCTGACGTGTCGTGGTTTAAATCTTGACTGATAGAGCGTCTGCTGATTAGTAGAGGGAATCTGAATGTGGTTGTGAGAAAATCTCAGCAATGAAGCACGCCAAGATCAACGACCTGCAAGCGTTCATCGCTGTCGCCCAGGAACAGAGTTTTACCAAGGCAGCGGCCCAGCTGGGCGTCACGCCGTCGGCGTTGAGCCATGCGATACGTGCGTTGGAGCAGCGCCTGGGCGTACGGTTGCTGGCCAGGACTACCCGCAATGTCGCGCCCACCGAGGCCGGGCAGCGCTTGCTGCAGTCGCTGGCGCCGCTGTTCGAGCAGATTGCCGAGCAGGTCGAGGCGCTCGGCGAGCTGCGCGACAAGCCTGCCGGGACCCTGCGCATCACCTGCACCGATGACGCCATCGATCTCTACATCCGGCCCAAGCTGAAGGCCTTTCTGCAGACCTACCCGGATATCACCCTGGAGCTGATGGTGGACTACGGCTTCACCAACGTGGTCGAGCAGCGTTTCGACGCCGGGATCAGAATGGGCGAGTCGATCAGCAAGGACATGATCGCCGTGCGCATCAGCCCGGACTGGCGCCTTGCGGTGGTTGCTTCACCCGAGTATTTCGCCGCTCACGGCATACCGCAGACGCCACACCGGCTGACTGAGCACCGCTGCCTGAATATCCGCCACCGCCCTGCTGGATCGATCTATGCGTGGGAATTCGAGAAGGATGGCCAGGCCTTTACCGTGAAGGGCGAGGGCCAGTTGGTGGTCAACAGCATCATGCACGTGCTCAACAGCGCGGTTGACGGTATCGGCCTTGGCTACGTGCCGTACGCCCTGGCGGCGCCACTGATCGCTGAGGGGCGCTTGCAGGAAGTGCTGGCGGACTGGTGCCCGTACTTTCAGGGCTTTCACCTTTATTACCCGAATCGGCGCCAGCCCTCGCCAGCATTTACCGCCTTTGTCGAGGCGATGCGCTATCGCCCGTAGCTCAGGTGAGCGCCGGTTCGACTGGTTCGATCGCCCGGCCCAGCTGCATTGCCTGCGCCTGCAAGATACGCATCAACTGCAGCGTGGCCTGGGCTGGTGGTTCGAAGCGCGAGTAGACAAAGCTGATATCGAAGCTGATCTCATCACTTAGCGGCACAGTTTTGAGGCCGCTGTCCTGGGCGACGAACTCATCGATGATGGTCATGCCCATGCCTTGCTTGACCAGTGCCACGGCCTCCACTGCATTGGTGAACGACAACAGCGAATCAAGCTGCACGCCGCAGCGGCTGAAGGCCTCGCCGAGCAATTGACCGAATGCCATGTCCGGGCGGAACAGCAGCAGGGGATAGCCCTGCAGTTGTCGCAATGACAGGGATGGGTGATGCGCCAACGGGTGGTCGAACGGCATCAGCGCAACCATACGCCCGCGCATGTAGGGCACCGAGTGCAGGTGGTCGTGCGGCAGCGGCAGGGCGGCGATGGCCAGGTCGACCTTTTTTGACAGGATCTGATTGGCCATCTCGACCATGAGCGTGGTCTGCCATTCGATATTCAGCGCCGGCACCTCGCGCTTGAGCTGGGCCAGCGCTGCCGGGATGACCACGGTCGACAGCGAGGCACTGCAGCACAGGCGCAAGGTGCGCTGGGCACCGCTGGCCAGTGCCAGCGCACAGTCGTTGACTACCAACGCCGCTTGGTACACCCGCTCGACTTCACGATAGAGGACCTGCGCCTCGCCGGTCGGTACCAGGCGATTGTTGATCCGTTCGAACAAGCGGTAGCCCAGGCGCCCTTCGATGTAGCCCATGAGCTTGCTCACCGCTGGTTGCGAGACATAGAGCAGCTTGGCCGCGGCGCTGATCGAGCCGGTCAGCATCACCGCGCGGAATACTTCCATGTGCCGCAGCTTGAACAGCATGTGATCTGCGCTCGGTCGGTCTGAGGGCATAATCATTACCTTTGGTTATGGTCTTGCTCATCCAGGTATGAGCGCTGGTGGCGACTGCGCAGTATCGTTAGCTCCTGCCTGGCGCCATGTCGGTGGCGACAATACCAAGATTTGCCGGCCCGCGCTGCGGCGTCTGGAGAGAGAAACGCATGAGTATTTTCGACGAGCCAAAGATCGACTGCCATAACCATTTGTTTGATCCAGTAGCTTACCCCTATCACCCCGATGCGCCGTATGCGCCCTCCGGCCAGGAAGTGGCCACGCTGACGCAGTGGGAGGAGGTCATGGCTGCCTACGGCGTATGCAATGCCTTACTGGTCGGCCCCAACAGTGGCTACCACACCGACAACCGTTGTCTGCTGGCGGCATTGGCAGCTGGTCAGGGCCGTTTCAAGGGCATTGCGGTGGTCGACAACGCTATCAGCCTCGACGCCTTGGCTGCGCTGCAGGCCCAGGGCGTAGTTGGGGTTGCCTTCAACCCGGCGCTGTACGGCCTGCAAACCATGGATGGTGCCGAAGCACGTCTGGCCAAGCTGGCCGAGTTGGGCATGTTTGCCCAGATTCAGGTGTGTGATGACCAGTTGCTGGAGCTGCACGGGCTGCTCGAACGTAGCCCGGTGCGCCTGCTGATTGATCACTGTGGCCGGCCGAACGCGGCGGCCGGGGTAGGGCAACCGGGCTTTCAGGCGTTGCTCAAGCTGGCGCGTTCCGGGCGCGCCAGCGTCAAGCTGTCGGGTATGCAGAAGTTTGCCGCAGCCGATGCCTTGCACGCCCAGAGCCATGCCTATGTGCAGGCCTTGATCGAGGCATTCGGCCCAAACGCCTGCGTGTGGGGCTCGGACTGGCCGTTCATTCGTCAGCACTCGCGGATCGACTACGGCCCGCTGCTCAAGCTTGCCGAGCGGCTGATGCCAGACCCGCAACTGCGCCGCGAGATCATGTGGGACACCCCACGCCGGCTGTTCGGCTTTGCCTGAGCCGCGGCCATCACCGCCTGTAATCTCAACCAAGGAGCAACACCGTGAGCCTGCACCTCGAAGGACAAACCGCGATTGTGACCGGTGGCATGCGCGGCATCGGCCTGGCCATTGCCCGCCGGCTGCATGCCGAAGGCGCCCGTATCGTCATCTGGGATCTGGCGGTGGATAGCTGGGACAGCACTGCCGCTGGCTTCGAGCCAACAATGTGCCAGGCCGTCGATGTCGCCTCGCTGGCCTCGGTCGAGGCGGCCTTTGCCGAACTGATCGAGAACCTGGGCCGGGTCGATATTCTGGTCAACAACGCCGGCATCAACGGGCCGGTGCTGCCGTCCTGGGAGTATCCGGTAGAAGCCTGGGACAAGGTCATCGCGATTGACTTGAACGGCGTGTTTTATTGCTGCCGCACGGTCATCCCGCATATGCGCGAACGCGGCTACGGCCGCATCGTCAATATCGCCTCGATGGCCGGCAAGGACGGCGTGCAGTACATTTCCGGCTATTCGGCGGCCAAGGCTGGTGTGATCGCCTTCACCAAGGCTGCAGCCAAGGAGCTGGCGCAGGACGGGGTGCTGCTCAACTGTGTGGCACCTGCCATGGTCGAGACGCCACTGATGGCCGAGATGACCCAAGAGCACATCGACGCGAGCAAGGCCAAGATCCCCATGGGGCGGTTCCTCAAGGCCGAAGAAATCGCCAACATGGTCACCTGGATCGCCGGCCCAGAGTGCAGCTTCACCACCGGCTTCGTGTTCGACCTCAGTGGCGGCCGAGCCACCTATTGACGGGATTGTTGCCAACGATTGACCTGCGGCATGCAAACCCGCCACGCGCGCATTGGCGCCCGGGCAATTCTGGGCCAGACTGACGGGGCGTCGTCAGTCTGCCGGGATTGCTTGGGCAGACGCACCGTCATCCTTGCCGAGGGTCGCCAATGCTCGAACGCTGTCGCTGGCGATGTTGCCTGTTGTCGCTGATTCTGCTGCTGCCGATGGCTGCGATGGCAGCGGACGACTGTCGGCACCTGACCGCTACCGGTAATCCGGAATATCCACCGTACCTGTGGCGCGACCCGGACAACCCGGCACTGCTGATCGGCGCCAATGTCGACTTGCTCCAGCATGTGGCCAGGCAACTGGGCATCGACATCGCCGTGGTCTACAGCGGGCCGTGGTCGCGGGCGCAAGAGCAGGTACGCAACGGCCGTATCGACCTGCTTGCCGGTCTGTTCATCACGCAAACGCGCGAACAGACCATGGACTTCATCAAGCCGGCCTTTCTGACCACCGCCAGTATGGTCTGGGTCCGTCGTGATGACGGCTTTGCCTACCTCAAATGGGACGACCTGAAAGGACGCAGTGGCGGCACCCTGGTCAACAACAGCCACGGCCAGGCGTTCGATGACTTCGCCAGCGCCAATCTCAACCTGGAAGCCGTGCCCAGCGCCCACCAGGCGTTCGAGAAGCTGCTGCACAAACGCAACGACTACGTCCTGTTCGAACGCTATCCCGGCATGGCACTGGCGCGCACGCTGGGTGTGGAGCACAAGCTGCAGATGCTTGAGCCGCCGGTATCTGCCGAGGGTTTGTACCTGGCCGTGTCGCACAATGCGCCATGCAACGTGGCCGAGCTGCGCCAGCGGCTGGCGGCGAGCATGCAAGAGGTGGCCGCCGGGCCGTTGCCCGCGCAGTGGGTCATGCAGAACCTGCAGCGTTGGCGCAGTCAGAACGAGCCCGGAACGTTGCCTGGCAAGCCCTGAACGTTTCAGCCAGGCGCACTCACGTTAAGCCGCGAGCACTCCGCTTCAGCCTCAGCTCGCTGATTGAAGGTCAGTTGCAATCGCAGCTTTTCGACGTTGTCGTACAGGTTGAAGCCGCTGCAGACAGCCCCCGTGTAGAACCCAATACCGCGCTGAGGGCACGGTTTTTCTTTTGGCACAGCTGGAATCACCACAAAACGCGGCTGCATGTTGAGCGCCTCCCCAGGCAGATGCTTTAACTATTAGTCTGCATCATGCAAGGGTGCAAGCAGGCTCATGCTTGGACGACCGACGGCAGCCTGCTGCAAGGGCGCCCGTTGCGGGCGCCGCGTGCTCATGTCGCGCTCAGAAGTCCCAGCGGGTGGTCAGCATGTAGTTGCGCGGCTCGCCATAGGCGCCCGCTTTGTAGAAGCCAAGGTTGGTGTAGTAAGTCTTGTCGAACAGGTTGTTGGCGTTGACGGTCGCCGACAGCTGCTTGGTGAACTGGTAGCGGGCCATGGCATCGACCAGCCAGTAGGCCTTTTGCGAAAACTCCTCGTAGCGCGCCTGCGGCGTGTTGTAGATGTCCTGCCAGGCCACGCTCTGCCAGCGCGCGCCGCCGCCGATAGTCAGCTTGTCGAGTGCACCGGTCAGCTTGTAGCTGGTGTACAGGGTGACCTGGTCTTCAGGTTCGAAGGTGGAGATCTTCAGGTTGTTGTCATCACGCACGATCTTGTGGGTGTAGCCGGCCTGGACCTGCCAACCCGGCGCAAGCTCGCCGGACGCTTCGATCTCGTAGCCTTTGGTGACTGCCTGAGTGCCCTTGAAAGCATAGTTGTCTGGCGTGGGCACGCGATCGTTGTATTCGTCATCGGAAATCGAGCGGTTGTCCTCATGCACCTCGAAGTAAGCGGCGCTGGCGTTCAGGCGGCCATCGAGAAACTCGGCTTTCAGACCAATCTCGTAGTTCTGGCCTTCGTCCGGCTCGAGCATCTTGTTGTCGCGATCACGATTGAAGGCTTCCTGCGGCATGAAGATATCGGTGTAGCTGGCGTACACCGAGTAGGTGTCGTTGAGGTCGTAGATGGCGCCGACGTAGGGCACGAAGCGGCCGCTTTCCTTGTAGGTCGGGTCGAGGCCACTGATGGTGTAGTTGACCACCCGACCGCCGAGCAGCACTTTCAGGTCGTCAGTGATGTTGAGCCGGGTGGTGAAGTAGGCGCCGGTCTGGCGCACGGTATCGTCGGTACGCTGCGAAGGCCTGCCCCAGTCCGGTTCGGCAATGTTGCCGTGCCAGTTGTTGAAGTCGACTACGTTGGGCTCGCGCAGGGTGTAGTTCCAGTAGCCTTTGCCATCCCAGTTGGAGTGGGCGATGGAGCCGCCGACCACCAGTTCGTGTTCACGCCCAAACAGGCTGAACGGGCCGGAGGCATACAGGTCGGCCGAGTCGCTGACAGTCTCGCCGGTGAACTTGCCGGGGACGATCGCCGAGGTGCCGTCGGCATTCGGTGTGGTGCCCTGAATGGTGCCCATCACCGCGTGGTAACCATTGATCTTGTGATCGACCTGTAGTTTGCTCACCCAGCCGTTGTCGAAGTTGTGCTCGAGCATGGCGAACACGGTGCGGGTGTACTGCTCCCAACTGCTCCAGTCAGCCGCATTGTTGAACGAGCGCGAGATGTTGTTGTGCTGGCCTTGGGCGTTGAGCAGGGGGAAACTGCCTGACCACGACGAGGCCTTGGGCAGGCTGTCCTGATAGTCGCCGCCGACGGTGAGCAGGGTGTCTGGCGACAGGTCGAACTCAAGGATGCCGTAGTACACCGGGGTCTTGCGCGAGTAGCGGTCCATGAACGAGTGCTTGTCCTGATAGGCCGCTACCGCTCGCCCACGCACGTTGCCGCTGTCGTTGAGCGGGCCGCTGACGTCCAGCTCGCTGCGGTAGTTGTCCCACGAGCCTGCGCCCAGCGTCGCGTGGCCCTGGAAGTCGGCCGTAGGCTTTTTGCGTACCAGGTTGATGGTCGCACCCAGCGAGCCGGCGCCGGTGAGCAAACCAGTCGCGCCCTTGAGCACCTCGACGCGGTCGTAGATGGCCATGTCACTGAGGGTGTTGCCGGCTGAATAGCCGACGTTGCGCGCGGTCGAGGGGATGCCGTCGTACTGGAAGTTGTTGATCGAAAAGCCGCGCGCGTAGTAGTTGCTGCGCTCGCTGTCGAAGGCTGAAACGGTAATGCCCGGGGTGTGACGCATGACGTCGTCGACGCTGTTGAGGCCGAAGTCATCCATGTGCTGACGGGTGACCACGGTGATCGACTGTGGCGTCTGGCGCGGGGTCAGTACCAGCCGGGTGGCGGTGGCGATCGAGCCTGGGGTGTACGAGCCGGTGCCCTCGCTGACGGTACCCAACTGATTGGAAATCACTTCGGTGGCGCCCAGCTCCAGGGCCGCGCCGTCCTGTGCGATCGGTTGCAGCGAGTAACGACCGTCGCCCTCGCGCACCGCTTGCAGGCCGGAATTGAGCAACAGTCGTTGCAGGCCTTGATCGGCAGCAAAGCTGCCATCCAGGCCAGCCGTAGCCTGACCCCGCGTCAGCGCTGGGTCGAACGACAGCACCACGCCGCTTTCAGCAGCGAAACGGGTCAGCGCAGTGCCGAGGTCGCCGGCCTGGATGTGGTAATCGCGCTCGCTACTGTCGGCAGCCTTGGCGGGCATGGCCAGGCTCAGCCCAAGCAGGGTGGAGAGGAGCAGGGCGCTGCGAAGGCTGGCGCTGAGGCGGCCAACCGGGAAAGGGGCGGTCATGGCGTGAAATCTCGTTGTGGGTGGCAGGCGGGCTTATCTGCCCTTCGCTGAGTAAGTCGAATGGGAATGAGAAAACCTATCATCCATGCCGAAAAAATATTCAGCACCGCCTGCCGCTGGGGAAACGCATTGAACCTGGAAGATTGCCGGCCACTCAATCCTACGCAACGCCGTGATTCCAACCAGGTACTGATGAGGTGCTGAATGAACGCTATCGAACTGCTGGAACAAGACCACAAGACGGTGAAAAAGCTGCTCGAAGAGCTGTCCAACACCACTGAACGGGCGTTGAAAAAGCGCACCGAGCTGCTGGCGCGGATCGAGCTGGAGCTGCAGGCCCATACCACCATCGAAGAAGAGATCTTCTACCCTGCGCTGACCCAGGCCGGCGACAAGGACGACGTCAAGATGTACCACGAGGCCAAGGAGGAGCACCGCACGGTGGATGCGCTGGTATTGCCTGACTTGCTCAAGACGCCACCCGATACCCTGGAGTTTTCCGGGCGGATGAAGGTGCTCAAGGAACTGCTCGAGCATCACATCGAAGAGGAGGAGTCGGATATGTTCCCGCGCGCCAAGGAGCTGCTCGACAAGGCAACCCTTGAGCAACTGGGCGACGCCATGCAGGCGCAGAAAAAACTGATCAAAGACGAACACCGCGTCGCCTGATGCAGCAGGGGCCACGCGCCAGCTTGAATCTGGCGTGTGGCCCTTGCACGTCTTCGCTTAGAAGCTGTACTTGGCGGTCAGCATCATGTTGCGCGGCGCGCCATAGACATCGCCGCCGTATTGCCAGGATTGCGAGATCGCCGAGTAGTACTTGCGATCAAAGATGTTGTTGGCATTGAGCTGCAGGTCGAGGTTGCGGTTGACCTGATAGCCGGCCATCACGTCGGTGACTGCATAGGCACCTTGTTCAAGACGGTAGTTGCCACCGTCGACCAATGCGATGTCGTTGTACATCCGGCTCTGCCAGTTGACGCTGCCGCCGACGCGCAGTTTTTCCAGAGGGCCCTGGAAACGGTAGGTCGTGCTGATCTTGAACTGATGCTCAGGGGTGTCCGTGTCGAACTGCTTGTTGACCAGCGCCGGCTGCGCGGCATTCTTGGTGGTATGGGTGCGAGCATAGGTGTAACCGCCGCCGATCTGCCAGTTGTCGGTGAGTGCGCCTTGCAGCTCCATGTCGATACCTTGGCTGCGAATCTCGCCAGAGGCTTCGTAGCAGGTAAGCTGAGTCGACGAACAGACAGTACGGTCGAGCACTTCCACCGCACGGTTTTCCTGGTCGACGCGGAATACCGCCAGACTGGCGTTCAGGGCACCGTTGAAGTACTCGCCCTTGATGCCTACCTCGTAGTTCTTGCCTTCAATCGGACGCACCGGCGAATTGCTTGAGCCGCGCTCGGTCTGTGGCTGGAAGATATCGCTGTAGCTGACATACACCGAGTGATTGTCATTGAGCTCGTAGATTAGGCCGGCATAGCGGGTCACGTTGCGGGTGACCTTGTAATCGCCCTGGCCATCCTTGTCATCGTAGTCATACCAGTCCAGCCGGCCGCCGAGGATCAGCTTGAGCGGGTCGGCAAGGCTCAGGCGGGTGGTCAGGTACACGCCGTCCTGGGTAGTGACAGCACGGTCATCGGCTGTATGCAGGAAATTCGGTTTACCCGCATCGATTGGCCAGACCATAGAGTACGGGTCGTAATTGTGGTTGGTCATGTCGTAGATGCGGCGGCTGGTGCCGACCACCAGTTCATGGCTGCGCCCCAGCGCCTGGAACGGGCCGCTGGCGAACACATCCACGCCTGCCTGGTTTTCATCGTGCTTGGACTGGTAAACCGTTCGACCCAGCGTAGTGCCGGTCCAACGCGACTGGTACGAGCCCGAGAACAGCGCATTCTGCTCGGCATAATTGGCATTGACCTGCAGCTTCCAGTCATTGGCCAGGCGCTGGCGCAGTTCGGCAAACACCGTGTTGATTTCCTGGTCCTTGTTCTCCCAGTCGGTGCTCGGGTTGTACGAGCGCGGCAGGTCGAGGTGGTGGCCATCGAGGCCAACCATCGAAGAACCCCAGAAGTAGTTGGTCTTGTCCTTCTGGTGCGACAGGCCTACGGTCAGTGTGGTGTCTTCGCTGAGGTCCGCTTCGGTCACCGCGTAGAACAGGCCGTGGCTTTCTTCGGCATCGTCGACAAAGCTGTTGGCGTCGCGGTAGGAGGTGACCACTCGGCCGCGCAGAGTGCCGCTGTCGTTCAGCGGGCTGGAGGCATCGACCTCGCCGCGGTAGTCGTCCCAGCTGCCGGCAGCGCCGGTCAGGGTGACTTTCTGTTCGGCCAAGGGCCGCTTGCGTACCATGTTGATCGCCGCCGACGGATTGCCCGCGCCGGTCACCAAACCTGTAGCGCCGCGTACTACTTCAACCCGGTCGAACATCGCCAGGTTTGGCTGCACCCCTGCCGTCCAGCCCGAGTAACCGCTGGGGATACCGTCGTACATGATGTTGTCGATGTCGAAGCCACGCGCGGTATAGGTCTGTCGGCCAGGGCCACTGGAGAAGTTGAGGAACAGCCCCGGCGTGGCCTTGACCACGTCATTGATGCTGGTCATCGCCTGGTCGTCCATGCGCTGGCGGGTAATCACGGTGACTGCCTGTGGCGTCTCGCGCATGGTCAGCGGCAGTTTGGTCGCCGTGGCCATGGCGCCTGTGGTGTAGGAGCGGGAGCCCTCGGTGGTGCTGCCCAGCCGGTCCGAGCTGACTTCGGTTGCGCCTAATTCCATGACAGTCGATTGCGCCCTATCCTTGGGCTTGACGGCTTCTTCGGCTACGGCATGGGCCATGCTGGCCATGCAGATGGCGGAAGCCAAGAGGGTACGCGACGGGCTGAAACGACGTTGCGGGATAAGGCGCGACATGAGTTACGGTTCCTGACGGTCTTTTTAGTAAATGTCTATGCTTATGAGAAACATTACCAATTAGTTTGTCAGGATTTTCCGCGCAGCAACAGCCAAGGGCTGCAAAAAATCCAATGAATTTTTCACATTTGGCTGATTAGTAGATGCAGTGGGTGCTGCGACCGCTTCAGTCTTTGCCTTTGCCGATACGTTTGCCGGCCTGCTGAGCAACTTCCAGCGCCTGGCCATCGCGCTGCTTGCCCTGTCGGGCCTGGCCCATCAGTTGCGGGATCAGCATGCCTTCGGGCAAGTGCCGCCAGAACCTGCCCGGCATGTGCATGCGCATTGCATCGGGGTTGAGCCGGGCCGGATTGAAGATGTGCCGGTAGTAGGTGCGCCACAGATCCGCACCGGGGTCGTCGGCGTGCTGCGCCCATTGCCGCCAGGGCTCGGGGCAGTGGCGCCGGTAGTCAAGTGAATGGCCGTCGAAGCGAATGCCGTCGCGGTCGGTGGCGATCAACCAGCGCTGGCGGCCGAGGCGCTCGGCAAAGTGGCCGCTGGCGCTTTCAAGAATGTCGTGGGCCGGCTGATGATAGGCGACCAGGTCCAGTTGCAGTTGCGCAGCCAGTGCTGCCGGCAGCGGCACGAAGCGCACAAACGCGTGCAAGTGATGGGCTTCGCGGCTGACCTGCTTGATCCGCCGGTGCAGCTCGCTGCCGAGGCGGTCGCCGGGGAGCATGGCGGTACGATCGCCATGGGCGACCCGCCAGAGCACTTCATACAACAGGTTCCAGCGCTGCTCGCCGCAATAGCGCGAAGCCTGTTCCAGCTGAGCCAGCAACGCCGCTGGCACCTTTGCCCGAAACGGCCCCGGGCTCTCTGGCAGGGGCGCCGGCACTGCCAGCAAATCGTCCATCGGCCCTTGCGCCCAGGTGACGTCGGCGGGATCGATGCCATGCCCGAGCAGCGCGCGCGCCTGCTCGCGCCAGAGGCTGAATTGCTGGTCGCAGTCGAGCGCGATCATCCCCACAGGCCCATCTGCACTGGCGCTTGCGGTTCGCGCAGGCGCGCTCGCAGCAGGCCGCTGCGCAAATCGGCCTGCGCCGGGCGATAGTCGCTGGTGACAATGAAAGGCCGCGCCTTGTCGAGTACGCAGCGCAGCTGGATCAGGTCGTCATAACGTATGCGCCGCTCCCGGCGTAGCGCTACCAAGCGTTCGACGCTGCGCAGGCCAATGCCGGGAATCCGCGCGAGCAAGGCGGGCTCGGCGCGGTTGAGGTCCAGCGGGAACACCTCGCGATTGGACAGCGCCCAAGCTAGCTTGGGGTCGATATCCAGGTCCAGGTTGCCAGCCTGGCTGAGCAGCTCGCCAGCCTTGTAGCCGTAACCGCGCATGAGGAAGTCAGCCTGGTACAGACGGTGCTCGCGCAGCAATGGCGGGGCGGCTAGAGGCACGCTGCCAGGGCTGTCGGGGATCGGGCTGAAGGCCGAGTAATACACGCGCTTGAGGCCAAACCCCTGATACAACGATTCGGAATTGCCAAGCAGGGTCCGGTCATCGGTGTCATCAGCGCCAACAATGACCTGAGTACTTTGCCCTGCGGGGGCAAAACGCGGCGCCCGCGGCTCGCCAGCTACGGCCTGTTGACCGCGCTGGATAGTGCCCATGGCCTGGCGGATGGTGTGGCCCTGTTTTTCCGGGGCCAGGCGCTTGAGGCTTTCATCGGTGGGCAGTTCGACATTCACGCTCAGCCGATCCGCCAGGCGACCGGCTTGCTCGATCAGCAGCGGGTCAGCGTCAGGGATGGTCTTGAGGTGGATGTAGCCGCGAAACTCGTGCTCTTCACGCAGCAGCCGGGCAACTTCGATCAACTGCTCCATGGTGTAGTCGGCCGAGCGAATGATGCCGGAACTGAGAAACAGCCCGCTGATGCAGTTGCGCCGGTAGAAATCCAGGGTCAGCCGCACCACCTCTTCAGGGGTGAAGCGCGCCCGCGGCACGTTGCTGGTACGGCGGTTGACGCAGTATTGGCAGTCGTACAGGCAGAAGTTGGTCAGCAGCACCTTGAGCAGCGAGACGCAGCGGCCATCCGGCGTGTAGCTGTGACAGATGCCCATGCCATTGGTCGCACCAAGCCCGTCGCGGCCGCGCGAGCTGCGCTTGGGCGCGCCGCTGCTGGCGCACGAGGCGTCGTACTTGGCGGCGTCGGCAAGGATGCCGAGCTTGGCGATGAGCTCCATTAGTCGATCTCGATGTACTGAATATTCATACAGTATTTGTAGATCGGTCTGGTTGCAAGTGTTGGCCGTCGGCAATTGCCAAATGGCCCTGAAACCATTGCGGCAAATGCGCCGCAGCGGCTTCAGGGCCATAGCCATCAATCGCGTTTAGGCAGTACGCCGCTGAGCAATTGCTTGGCAGTCTGCTTGATGATCCCGGCCTGATTGGGATCGCCCTGGAGCAATGCCGAGGCAAATTTCTTCGCCTGCTCAAGGGTCATATGAGGTGGCAGCGGTGGCACATCCGGGTCGGTGCGGAAATCGATCACCACCGGCACTTCACTGGCCAGCGCTTCTTCCCAGGCGGGCGCGACGTCTTCTTCGCGGCCTACATAAATGCCCTTCAAGCCGATCGAAATGGCGAACAGGTGATAGGGCACATCAGGGATGTCCTGGCTGGCGGCGAACTTCGGGTCGCCCTCCATCACCCGTTGCTCCCAGGTCACCTGGTTGAGGTCCTGGTTGTTGAACACCGCGCAGATCCAGCGGCCATTGCCCCACTGCTGCCAATACTTGGCCACGGTGATCAGCTCGGCCATGTTGCTCATCTGCATCGCGCCGTCACCTACCAGCGCGACAACACTGCGCTCCGGATGGGCGAACTTGGCGGCAATCGCATAGGGCACCGCTGCGCCCATGGACGCCAGCCCGCCGGAGAGCGAGCACTGCATGCCCCTACGGATCTGCAGGTCGCGGGCAAACCAGTTGGCGCACGAGCCGGAATCGCTGGTGATGATGGCGTTGTCGGGGAGGCGTGGCGACAATTCGTGCACCACTCGCTGCGGGTTGATCGGGTCGGCAGAGGTCAGCGCTCGCTTGGCCAGCTTCTTGTCCCAATCCTTGCGCCAGCCTTCGACCTTGTGCTGCCAACTGCGCTGGGTTTTTTCTTCCAGCAGTGGCAGCAGGGCTGCGAGGGTGTCGGCGGCATCACCGACCAGATTCACTTCCATCGGGTAGCGCAGGCTGAGCATGTCTGGGGCAAGGTCGATCTGCACGCCCCGAGCCTGGCCCTCCTTGGGCAGGAACTCGGCGTAGGGGAAGCCCGAGCCGATCATCAGCAAAGTGTCGCATTCCTCCATCAGCTTGAAGCTTGGTTCGGTGCCGAGCAGGCCGATGCAGCCAGTGACCCAGGGCAGGTCGTCAGGCAGGACCGCTTTACCGAGCAGGGCTTTGGCAACACCTGCACCGAGTTTTTCGGCAACTGCCTGCACCTGCTCACCCGCCTGCAAGGCGCCGGCACCGACCAGAATCGCAACTTTCTTGCCAGCATTCAGCGCATCGGCTGCGCGCTGCAGATCGGCATCGTACGGAACTACTTTGGGCTTGCTGAAGCCGATACCCGAATGCAGCGTGCCATGGGCCCGGGCTGGTTCTTCATACGCCAGCTCCTGCAAGTCGTTGGGCAGGATCAATGCAGTGACCTTGCGCTCGCCGATGGCGGTGCGCACGGCGCGGTCGACCAGGTGGCGCACCTGCGACGGCGCGGCGGCTTGCTGAACAAAGGCGCCGGCGACGTCCTTGAACATCGACACCAGGTCCAACTCCTGCTGGTAGTGCCCGCCCAACGCCGTGCGCGCCTGTTGGCCGACAATGGCCAGGACCGGCATATGATCCATGCGTGCGTCATACAGACCGGTCAGCAGGTGCGAGGCGCCGGGCCCGGAGGTGGCGATGCACACTCCCAGCTCGCCGGTGAACTTGGCATGTGCGCTGGCCATGAACGCGGCCATTTCTTCGTGGCGGCACTGCACGAATTCGATCGAGCCGGCCCGACGCAGGGCGCCGAACACGCCGTTGATGCCGTCGCCGGGGTAGCCAAAGATGCGCGTGACACCCCACTGGCGCAAACGCTCGACGAGAAAGTCACTTACGGTGATGGCCATCGGTTTCTCCTTCATTGATGCGTGGATGAAGGTTGGGACTGGCTCTGTCCCGGCGCGTTCAGATTAAACCGGCCAGAGGCGACCCCGGACACTCGGTTGAACTGATCCCGCCTGGCTCGCCTCGAAACCAGACACCCCTGAGTGGAGGTAGCACCCAACCTGGGCTAACACTGATAAGGCTGGGTCATTCATTCACCTACAGACAGAGGCGCGTCTGGCCTCGCTGGAGAACCACATGACGATCACGAACACCTCGAAACTGCTGCTCGCAGGTTTCACCCTCAGTTGTGGGCTGGCCAACGCCCAGGCTGCCGAAACCAAGCGGGTGGACGTCTTGCTGGTTGGCGGCGGGATCATGAGTTCGACCCTGGCGATCTGGCTCAACGAACTGGAGCCGAGCTGGTCGATGGAGATGGTCGAGCGCCTGGACAAGGTCGCCGAAGAAAGCTCCAACGGCTGGAACAACGCCGGCACTGGGCACTCTGCGCTGGCCGAACTCAATTACACCCCCGAGAAAGACGGCAAGATCGACATCACCAAGGCGGTGGAGATCAACGAGTCGTTCCAGATCACTCGCCAGTTCCTCGCCTGGCAGGTCAAGAACGGCGTGTTGAAAAACCCACGCTCGTTCATCAATTCAACGCCGCACATGAGTTTCGTCTGGGGCGATGACAACATTCGCTTCCTGAAAAAACGCTACGACGCGCTCCAGGCCAGCCCGCTATTCAGAGGGATGCAGTATTCCGAAGACCCTGCCCAGATCAAACAATGGGTGCCGTTGATGATGGAAGGGCGCGACCCCAATCAGAAGCTTGCGGCGACCTGGACGCCGCTCGGCACCGACGTCAACTTTGGTGAAATTACCCGCCAGTACGTAGGATATTTGCAATCACGCGAAAACTTCAGCCTCAAGCTCTCCAGCGAAGTGCAGGACATCAGCCGCAACGACGATGGCTCCTGGCACGTCGAGTACAAGAACCTCAAGGATGGCAGCAAGTCGGCCACCGATGCCAAGTTCCTGTTCATCGGTGCTGGCGGCGCAGCGCTGCCGCTGCTGCAGAAGTCCGGCATCGAAGAGGCCAAGGATTACGCAGGCTTCCCCGTGGGTGGCTCGTTCCTGGTGACCGACAATCCAGCTATCGCCGAGCGCCACATGGCCAAGGCCTACGGCATCGCGGCAACCGGTGCGCCGCCCATGTCGGTGCCGCATCTTGATACCCGTGTGCTGGATGGCAAGCGGATGATCCTGTTCGGCCCGTTCGCGACCTTCTCGACCAAGTTCCTCAAGCAGGGCTCGCTGTTCGATCTTATGGCCAGCATGAGCCTGCACAACACCTGGCCGATGGTGCGTGTTGGCGTGCGTGAATTCGACCTGGTGCAGTACCTGGTTGGCCAGGTACTGCAGTCCGATGACGACCGCTTCGAAGCGTTACAGACTTACTTCCCCGAGGCGAAGAAAGAAGACTGGCGCCTGTGGCAGGCCGGTCAGCGCGTGCAGATCATCAAGAAAGACGAAAACCAGGGCGGGGTGCTCAAGCTCGGCACTGAAGTGGTCGCGTCCAAGGATGGCAGTATCGCCGGGCTGCTCGGTGCATCGCCGGGCGCTTCGACTGCGCCGCCGATCATGCTCGATCTGCTCAACAAGGTGTTCAAGGACAAACTCGCGAGCGCGCCGTGGCAGGACAAGATCAAGCAGATCATCCCATCGTACGGCACGCATCTGAACGACAGTCCCGAGCGGGTCGAGGAGGAGTGGGCATACACCAGCGAGATTCTCCAGCTAACCACGCCACCGGCCATCGACAAGCGCCAGGACCCGGCCAACCCGGATGATATCGACCCGGTCAGCCAGGACCATCAGACCACTGACCCTGACCTCAAGCCCTGATCAGCACAACCCGCAATGCAGAAGGGGCGCCATCATGGCGCCCCTTCGTGTTACTGCTTAGGCTTCAGCGTCCCAGGGACGATCGCCGTGTTCATCCTTGATACGGGTCGGCAGGCCCATCACGTCCAGCGCCTTGAGGAACGGCTCGGCTGGCAGCTCCTCGACGTTGGCCATGCGCTTGACGTCCCATTCGCCGCGAGCAACCAGCAACGCCGCCGCCACTGGCGGCACGCCTGCGGTGTAGGAGATGCCCTGGCTGTCGGTCTCGGCGTAGGCTTCTTCGTGATCAGCCACGTTGTAGATGAACACTTCGCGCGGCTGGCCGTTCTTGCTGCCCTTGACCAGGTCACCGATGCAGGTCTTGCCGGTGTAGCCAGGCGCCAGCGAGGACGGGTCAGGCAGCACTGCCTTGACCACTTTCAACGGCACCACTTCAAGGCCTTCAGCGGTCTTGACCGGTTGCTCGGAGAGCAGGCCAAGGTTTTTCAGCACGGTGAAGACGTTGATGTAGTGCTCGCCGAAGCTCATCCAGAAGCGCACGTTGGGCACGCCGAGGTTTTTCGACAGCGAGTGCACTTCGTCGTGACCGGTCAGGTACAGGTTCTGCGAACCGACCACCGGCAGGTCGTCGGTGCGCTTGACCTCGAACATGGTATTGCTGGTCCACTGGCTGTTCTGCCAGCTCCACACTTGCCCGGTGAACTCGCGGAAGTTGATTTCCGGGTCGAAGTTGGTGGCGAAGTACTTGCCATGCGAGCCAGCGTTGACGTCGAGAATGTCGATCGAGTCAATCTGGTCGAAGTATTGCTGCTGTGCCAGTGCGGCATAGCTGTTGACCACACCCGGGTCGAAACCGACGCCGAGAATGGCTGTGATGTTCTTGTCCTGGCATTCTTCGAGGTGTTTCCACTCGTAGTTGCCGTACCACGGCGGGGTCTCGCAGATCTTGCCCGGCTCTTCGTGGATGGCGGTGTCCAGATAGGCAACGCCGGTATCGATGCAGGCACGCAGCACCGACATGTTGAGGAATGCAGAGCCGACGTTGATCACGATCTGCGATTCGGTCTCGCGGATCAGTGCCTTGGTCGCCTCGATATCGAGTGCATTGAGCGAGAAGGCCTGGATATCGGCGGGAACCTTGAGGCTGCCCTTGGCCTTGACGCTGTCGATGATGGCCTGGCATTTGGAGATGTTCCGCGACGCAATGGCAATACGACCGAGTTCGTCGTTATGCTGCGCGCACTTGTGGGCCACCACCTTGGCGACACCTCCTGCACCAATGATAAGAACGTTCTTCTTCAATTTATCCCTTGCTCCTTACTGAAGGCCTGACTTACGACAGGCTGGAAACGTAGTCTTCAAAACCGAACTCGCGGACCACTTCGACGCTGCCGTCGAGTTGCTTGACCACAATGGACGGCATTTTCAAACCGTTGAACCAGTTTTTCTTGACCATGGTGTAACCGGCCGCGTCGATGAACGACAGGCGATCACCAATGGCCAGCGGACGATCGAATTGGTACTCGCCGAAAATGTCACCGGCCAGGCACGACTTGCCGCACACCATGTAGCTGTGCGCGCCATCGTTGGGGGCCATCTTGGCGTCGAGGCGGTAGATCAGCAGGTCGAGCATGTGCGCTTCGATCGAGCTGTCGACCACGGCCAGGTTCTTGCCGTTGTACAGGGTGTCGAGCACGGTCACTTCCAGCGAGGCGCTCTGGGTGATGGCGGCTTCGCCCGGCTCCAGGTACACCTGCACGCCGTACTTCTCGGAGAAGCCCTTGAGGCGCGCGCAGAACTCGTCCAGCGCATAGTCGGCACCGGTGAAGTGGATACCGCCACCGAGGCTGACCCACTCGACCTTGTGCAGCAGATGGCCAAAGCGCTCTTCGATGTGCGCAAGCATCTTGTCGAACAGGCTGAAGTCGCCGTTCTCGCAGTTGTTGTGGAACATGAACCCAGAGATCTGGCCGATGACCTGCTCGATCTTCTCCGGGTCCCACTCGCCGAGGCGGCTGAATGGGCGCGCCGGGTCGGCCAGCAGGTAATCGGAGCTGCTCACCTGCGGGTTGACGCGCAGGCCGCGGACCTTGCCTTCGGACTGTTCGGCAAAGCGCTGCAGCTGGCCGATCGAGTTGAAGATGATCTTGTCGCAGTTGGCGAGCATGTCTTCGATTTCGTCATCGGCCCAGGCCACGCTGTAGGCGTGGGTTTCGCCGACGAACTTCTCTCGGCCCAGTTTGAGCTCGTAGAGCGAGGACGAAGTGGTGCCGTCCATGTATTGCTGCATCAGGTCGAATACCGACCAGGTGGCGAAGCACTTGAGTGCCAGCAGCGCCTTGGCGCCGGAGTGTTCGCGCACGTAGGCAATCTTCTCGAGGTTGCCCAGCAGCTTCTGTTTGTCGATGAGGTAGTACGGCGTCTTGATCATTTAAGGCCCCCGGCCAGGCCGGCCAAAAAAAGGACACGCATTGTGCCTTCACTGGCCGCATATCGAAAGGGTCGTAGACGCATTTCGTCAGAGTTGTGTGTCGCCCTGCGCCTGTTGTCGCCATTGGGCGAACGGCGAGGAATTATTTCCCGCAGCTGAGGCCTAGTAAAACAGACAGATATGACGGTCGTGAGGAGGCATCAACCGATGAGCACAAAATACAAAGTGGGCGATACGGTGCGCTGGAATTCCGAGGCCGGGGTCATTCATGGCACGGTGATCAAGGTGCATCTGCACGATGTCGAGTTCATGGGCAGGCAGCGCCATTGCTCGAAGGATGAGCCGCAATACGAGGTCAAAAGTGCCAAGACCGGGCACCTGGCAATGCACCGTGAAGACGCCTTGCACAAGGAGTGAACCTTCGCCGTATTCGACCGGTCGCAGCAAATACCTTCATGCAAAAAGGACGTTAACGATGAAATCGATGACTCGACTGTTCACAGGTCTCGCTCTGGTAGGTGCATTGGGCGCAAGCGCAGCCTGGGCTGACCAGCCTGGCGCCGACTGGAAAGTTACCAAGGATCAGGCCGAAGCCAGCCTCAAGGCCGCCGGCTACACCCAGATCACCAAGATCGAGGCCGACGACGGCCATTGGGAAGGCGAGGGCGTCAAGGCTGATGGCATGAAGTACGACTTCCATGTCGACCCGTACAGCGGCAAGGTCACCAAGGACGAGATGGATCATTGATGGGCAGTAACTGACGTTTTCTGCGGTGGTGCTCTTGGCCCGTGCTCGTCACGGGCTTTTTTACGCGCCTGGAATGAGCTATTGCGCAGCCAACCACAGCTGAATCTGCTCAAGCGTGGCCGTAGCCCCGCCGCACACCACCACCAGCACCTTGCGGTAGTTACCCAGCGCTTCTGCTTTATAGGCCAGCGCCAAGGCCGCGCCGCAGGCCGGCTCGACCAGCAGACGGTGATCGGCTAGGAAGCGCTCACAAGCCTGCAGCGCCTCGCGGTCGGTGACCAAATGGCTTTCAACCGGATGGCTGCGCGCGCATTCCAGCGCTTGCTCCGCGACCCGCTTTGCGCCCAAGGAGGTGGCGATGGAGCTAAGTGCCGGCAGCTCGACCGTGTGACCAGCCTCGACTGCAGCGTGAAATGACGCCGCGCCTGTAGTTTCCACCGCCAGCACCGGCACATCGTCCCAGCCATTGCGCTTGAGGCCTTCGACTACACCGCTGAGCAAGCCGCCGCCACCGATCGACAAGATCAGCGCATCGGGCTTGCAGTCGGCAGCGGCGACTTCGTCGATCAGGCTGGCGTGGCCCGTCCACAGTAGCGGGTCATCGAATGGATGAATGAAGGCATCATTGGCGCCGACCAGGGTTTGCGCCAGCTGGTTGGCTTCCTGCCAGGAGCCGCCGTGGACGATGACCTTGGCGTCCTCCAGGCGCAGCAGCTCCCTGGCCCGCTCGCTGGTGGTCTCGGGGACGACCACGGTCACCGGCACGCCCAGGCTGCGCCCGGCATAGGCCACCGCCAGCCCGGCGTTGCCGCCCGACGAAGATACAAAGTGACGCGCACCGCGAGCATGGTGCTGCTCACAGGCGTGGCCAACCCCGCGCAGCTTGAACGAGCCGCACGGCTGCAGGGCGTCGAGCTTGAGCCAGATCGAACGGCCAGCGGCGAGCGACATCGGCCGCGATTCGATCAAGGGGGTGTGGATGTGCAAAGGCATGCTGATCTCCGCTGGATTATGGCTGGCGGGGCGCTGCAGTGGGCTCGCCACGCAGCTGCTCCAGATAGTTGTAAACGGTGTAGCGGGTCACGCCGAGCGCGGCTGCGGCCTTCTCGACCCCACCCTTGACGATGAACAGGCCGCGCTCCTGCATCAGGCGCACGGCCTCGACCTTGGCCTGCTTGGTGAGCCGGCCCTGACCAGATGAAGCCAGGGCGCTGTCGATGATCTGGGTCATCAGCAGCGCCATGTCGGCCGCGTCCTCAACCACCGCCACTGCAGGTGGCGCGGCAGTCAGTGGCTGCAGCTGGGTGAGAAAGGCGAGCGCGGCATCCAGCCCACTGTTGTCGACGTTGATGCACAGGCTGGCGAACGGCTGCCCTTCGCTGTCGCGCAGGATCGCCGTGGCGCTGCGCAGGGTGCGGCCTTTGATCACGGTGGGGTAGTCGGGCAGGATCACCGGCTCGCAGCCAGGCTGGTTGGCCGCCTGCATCAGGGCCTTGAAGCCCTGGTCCTGCTCCGGCGCGGCAAGGATCGGGCTGCCGACCACGCGCCCAGACAGCTGGCCATTGGCGATGGCGACCACCGATTGCTCGGGCTGGTCGAGGTCGTGCAGGAGGATTTCCATATTGCGCCCGGCCACGCTGCCGATTGCCGCGATGGCGGCTTTCAGCGTGGAGAGGACGATCTGGCGTTCACGAAGAATGTGTGCAGCGGGCATGGATAATTCAACAAAATGTAAATTTTTAACATTCTGTTGAATTATCGCGAGGGCGTCAATCGGCAGCGCGTGGTTCAGCCCAGTGCCGGAGTGCGCGGCGGCACGATGCGGCGCGAGCCGGTCGACTCGAAGGCGCAGGCGAAGCTCAGCAGGGCCGAGTCATCGTAGGCACGGCCGGCAAAGGTCAGCCCGACCGGCATACCGATATCGGCCATCACACCCATCGGCACGGTTACGGTCGGCACGCCCAGGTGGCGGATCGCGAGGTTACCGTTGGCAACCCAGACGCCGTTGCTCCAGGCAATGTCGGCCGAGGCTGGATTGACGTCGGCATCGGCGGGGCCAACATCGGCCACCGTCGGGAACAGCACGGCGTGCAAGCCAAGCTGGTCCATCCAGTCTTCCAGGTCGAGCTTGCGCGTCTGCTCCAGGCCGCGCAGGCCATCGGCAACGGTGTCGATCTGATCCCAGCTCTTGAGGCCGCGCTTGGCCATGTTGACGTATTCGTCCATGCCGGCCGCGAGGTCGTCTTCACGGTTAGGCAGGGTGCCCGGGTCGTGCGGGAAGATCTGCGGCCCGTCGACATCGGCCAGGCAGTTGAGCTTGGGGTCGTTGTTGGCGCGCAGGAAGTCGTCAAAGGCCCAGCCGGACAACTCCCACAGCTCGTCGTGGAGAAACTCCTTGCTGACGATGCCACGGTTGTAGACGGTCGGCGCACCCGGGCGATCGCCTTCGCAGTTGGACACCAGCGGGAAGTCCACCTCGATCACTTCGGCGCCGGCGGCTTCCAGCGCCTGGCGCGCCTGCTGCCACAGCGCGATGACGCTTGGGCGAGTGTGGATACGCTGGCCGGTCGGGCCACCGATGCCGGGTTTTTCCGAGGTGCCGGCGAGTTCGTCGGCATTGATGTACATGCGTGGCACGCCGAAGCGCTTGCCCTGCAGCGAGTTGGCATCCAGCGCAAGATCAAGATAGGACGCCGGGCGTACCGCCGATGCCTTGGGAATTGGCACCCACGGCTGCAGGCGCCACAGATCGCCACGGGTGTCGGCATCGTCGGCCACCACCACGTCGAGGATTTCCAGCAGGTCGTGCATGGTCCGCGCAAACGGCACCACCACATCCATGGTAGGTGTCAGCGGCCAGTTGCCGCGCACCGAGATCACCCCGCGCGATGGCGTGTAGGCGCACAGGCCGTTGTTCGAGGCCGGGCCGCGGCCACTGGACCAGGTTTCCTCAGCCAGGCCAAATGCGCAGAAGCTCGCGGCGGTGGCGGTGCCGGCACCGTTGGACGAGCCGGAGGCAAACGGTGCGGTCAGGTAGGCGGCGTTATACGGGCTCTCGGCGCGGCCATACACACCGCGCTGCATGCCACCGTTGGCCATCGGCGGCATGTTGGTCTTGCCCAGGCAGACCGCACCGGCGGCGCGCAGTCGCTCGATGGTGAAGGCGTCCCGTTGCGCCACCAGCTTGGCAAATGCCGGGCTGCCGGAGGCGGCGGTCATGCCTTTGACCAGGTAGCTGTCCTTGGCGGTGTAGGGGATGCCTTCCAGCGGGCCGCGGCTTTCACCACGAGCACGGCGAGCATCGGACGCCTGGGCTTCGGCGATCGCCTCTGGGTTGCGCACTACGACCGCATTCAGCGCGCTGGCGCTGTCGGCCGTGTCATAGGCATCGATGCGTGCCAGGTAGGCCTTGACCAGTTCGACCGCTGTGGTGCGGCCAGCTTCGAGCGCGGCGCGCAGCTCGGCAATGGAAACCTCGGTTACCTCGATCATGCTGTCACCAAACGTATACAGGTGGGGGCTAGTGGCGCGAGTGTACAAGAAGGATTGGGGGGAAGCAGGCTTGCAGCGGGGAAAAGCATTGTTGCAGGGTGGCATTTATTGGCCCTATTTGCCCTGAGCATTGATCGTTTCCCGACAGACATTGTCGGACGAAACATGCACGGTCTACGCTTGACCTGAGAAAAAGTGCGCACGATGAGCCACGCTGGAGCCAACTGTCTGATGTCTACACCGCCTGACAAAACACCAAAAGCTACCATCAATCCCCCTGTATTCTGGATTTCTTCTGTTCTGCTGTTGCTGATCGTGCTCTACGCGAGCGTGTTCCAGGCCCATGCGCAAAGCCTGTTTGCGCACATCCAGGGTTGGATCATCGGCAACGTCAGCTGGTTCTACATCCTGGCCGTGGCAATCATCCTCGGCACCGTGGTGTTCCTCGGCATCAGCCGCTATGGCGACATCAAACTCGGGCCTGACCACAGCACCCCCGACTACAGCAGCACCACCTGGTTTGCCATGCTGTTCTCGGCCGGCATGGGCATCGGCCTGATGTTCTTCGGCGTGGCCGAGCCGGTCATGCACTTTCTCAAGCCGCCCATTGGTGATGGCGGCACGGTCCAGGCGGCGGGGGAGGCGATGCGCATCACCTTCTTCCATTGGGGCCTGCACGCCTGGGCAATCTATGCCATCGTCGCGCTGATCCTGGCCTATTTCAGCTATCGCCAGGGCTTGCCGTTGACCTTGCGCTCGGCGCTGTACCCGCTGATCGGTGAACGCATTTACGGCCCGCTGGGGCATGCCGTGGACATCTTCGCCATCATCGGTACGGTGTTCGGCGTTGCCACTTCGCTGGGCTTTGGCGTGGCGCAGATCAATACCGGGCTCAATGCGCTGTTCGGTGTGCCGGTGTCGACCGGGGTGCAGATCGCCTTGATCATCGGCACCACCTTCCTCGCCACCTTGTCGGTGATGTCTGGCCTGGACAAAGGCATCCGCCGCCTGTCCGAGCTGAACCTGGGTTTGGCGGTGCTGCTGTTGCTGATGGTCATGCTGCTGGGGCCGACCGTGTTGATCCTGCAGACCTTCGTGCAAAACACTGGCGGTTACTTGAGCGAGATCGTCAGCCGCACACTCAACCTGTACGCCTACCAGCCAACCGACTGGATCGGCGGCTGGACCTTGTTCTACTGGGGCTGGTGGCTGGCCTGGTCGCCCTTTGTCGGCCTGTTCATTGCGCGGATTTCCCGTGGCCGGACCATTCGTGAGTTCGTCACCGGCGTGCTGCTGGTACCGACCGCGTTCACCCTGCTGTGGATGACCGTGTTCGGCAACACCGCAATCCACATGATCCTCGACGAGGGCCTGACTGACCTGGCCATGGCGGTCGACAAGGACACCTCGCTGGCACTGTTTGCCTTCCTTGAGCACTTCCCGTTCGCCAGCGTGATCAGCACCCTGGCGGTGATCATGGTGGTGGTGTTCTTCGTCACCTCGGCGGATACCGGGGCGATGGTAGTGGACATGCTGGCGTCTGGTGGGCAGGAGAACACCCCGTTGCGCCAGCGCGTGTTCTGGGCGGCGAGCATGGGCCTGGTGGCGATTGCGCTGTTGCTGGCCGACGGCCTCAAGGCGTTGCAGACGGCAACCATCGCCAGTGCATTGCCGTTCACCCTGGCGCTGCTGTTCAGTACCCGCGGGCTGCTCAAGGCGCTCAAGCTGGACGCTACCAAACGTGATCTGCGCTATCAGGCACTGGCGATTTCGCCAACAGCCTCGCGTGCTGCCGGTAACTGGCAACGGCGCCTGCGCACCCTGGCGATGTTCCCGCGGCGTGCCCACGTCGCGCGGTTTATCGCCGACGTTGGCTTGCCAGCATGTGAGGCGGTGGCTGATGAGTGGCGCAGGCAGGGTTATGACTGCAGCGTCGAGCAAGGCAGCGAGGGCAGTGTGATGCTCAAGGTCGGCCCGAGCGAGGGCACCTTCGTCTACGAGATCAGGCCGCAGGCGTATGCCACGCCAAGCTTTGTCACCGCCAGCGATGCGCCGCCGGGCGAGGAGCGCAAGTACTTCCGCGCCGAGGTGCACCTGCGTGAAGGCGGCCAGGACCATGACGTGATGGGCTGGTCCAAGGATGAGGTGATCGGCGACATTCTCGATCACTTCGAGCGGCATATGCATTATCTGCACTTGGTTGGCTGAGACAAACGTCCAGCTCAGCCCTGTGTAGGAGCGGCCTTGTGTCGCGAAAGGCCCGCGTAGCGGGCCCGGCGATCTATGGTGGCTGCACGATTTCTGGGGCCGCTGCGCAGCCCTTTCGCGACACAAGGCCGCTCCTACAGGTGGCGTATCACGTGATAAAAAAAGCCCCGCAGGCCAGGCCTGCGGGGCAAACGGTTGGGGGAGGAGCCAACCAAAGGAGCTGTTGCAAAAGCGTTGTGGCACTTAGCGCAGGCTGGCTACCGCTTCAGGCTGCCAGCCGCCACCCAAAGCCTTGTAGATCGCGACGATGCCGCGATACAACTCGACTTCGCCCTGGGCCTGGGCATCTTCCGCGCTGAGCCGCTCGCGCTCGGCATCCAGCAGTACCAGATAATCCACGGTGCCTTCGCGATAGCGGATCGAAGCCAGATCGGCGGCCTTGCGGCTGGCATCGCTCTGGCGCATCAAGGCCTGCAAACGCTGTTGGGTCTTGCCGTAATCACTGAATGCATTGGCTGACTCTTCCAGCGCCAGCAGCACCTGCTGTTCGTAGGTAGCCAGTGCGCCTTCGGCGTCAGCCTTGGCGCCACGGATGCGCGCACGTACGCTGCCCAGGTCGAACGCTGCCCAGGTGATACTTGGGCCAAGCCCCCAGGCATTGGCGGCGGACGAGCCGATCTGCGAGCCACGCGCGGCGGTGAAGCCAAGGAAGCCACTCAGGCTTACCCGCGGGAACAGGTCGGCGGTCGCTACCCCAACGTTGGCGGTCGCCGCTGCCAACTGGCGCTCGGCGCTGCGAACATCCGGGCGCCGACGCAGCAGTTCAGCAGGGTCGCCGATCGGCAGTGCTTTGGCGATTGCCGGCAGCTGTTTAGGCGACAGATCAACGCTGAGCTGATCCGGGCGCTGGCCGAGCAGAGTGGCGATGCGGTTTTGTGCGCGCACCTGCTGTGCCTGCAGTTGCGGCACGGTGGCCTCGACTGCCGCCAGGCGGGCATCGGCGCGAACCACGTCGAGCTCGTTGCCGACGCCGGCATCGCGCAGGGTCTCGGTAATGCTGCGCGAGTCCTGCTGGGTCTTGAGGTTGGCCAGGGCGATTTTTTCGCGCAACTGCGCGCCACGCAGCTGGCCATAGGCATCGACCAGCTCGGCGATCATGCTCACCTGCAACTGCTGCAGGTCGGCCGCGGCGGCGGCCTCTTGCGCTTCGCTGGCTTCCAGTTGGCGCTGAATGCGGCCGAACAGGTCCAGCTCCCAGGCCATGTCCAGGCCCAGGTCATAGCGTTCGCTGTTGACCCGGCGCTCGGTCTGGCCCGGGATCTGGCCTTTGCCCAGCTCACTGCTGGCACGGCTGCTCACCACCGGCAGGTTGTCGTTATCGACATCCTCCCGGATCGAGCGCGCCGCCTTGAGCCGGGCGAAGGCCACGCGCAGGTCGCGGTTGCCTTGCAGCGAAGCCTGCACCAGCTGGTTCAGGGTCGGGTCGTCGAACTGCTGCCACCACACGCTTTCAAAGCGGCTACGGTCGAAGGCCTTGACCTGCAACTGGTTGCCCAGCTGCGCCGGCTCGGTGTTCGGCGTCTGGTAGTCCGGGCCCACCGCGCAGGCCGCCAGGGCCAGCGTCAACAGGCTCGGGGTCAGTGGTTTGAGGAGGTTCATGCGTGGTTCTCCAGCGGCTTGGCTTGCGCGGCCTTGCGGGCTTCGCGACGCTCGACATAACGGCGGATCAGGACGAAGAACACCGGGGTCAGGAACAGGCCGAACACGGTCACCCCGATCATCCCCGAGAACACTGCCACACCCATCGCATGGCGCATCTCGGCACCGGCGCCGGACGAGAACACCAGCGGCACCACGCCCATGATGAAGGCAATCGAAGTCATCAGGATCGGCCGCAGACGCAGGCGGCAGGCTTCCAATACCGCGGCCAGGGGATTGAGCCCTTCGGCTTGCTTGTCCTTGGCGAACTCGACGATGAGGATGGCGTTCTTGCACGCCAGGCCCACCAGCACGATCAGGCCGATCTGGGTGAAGATGTTGTTGTCACCGCCCGACATGATCACCCCGGTAATCGCCGACAGCAGCGTCATCGGTACGATCAGGATCACCGCCAGCGGCAGGCTCCAGCTTTCGTACTGCGCCGCCAGCACCAGGAACGCCAGCAGTACGCAGAGCGGGAACACCAGCAGCGCGGTGTTGCCAGACAGGATCTGCTGGTAGGTGAGGTCGGTCCACTCGTAAGTCATGCCGTTGGGCAACTCGGCCTTGAGCAGTCTTTCCATAGCCGCCTCGGCCTGGCCGGAGCTGTAGCCTGGGGCGGCGCCACCGTTGATTTCTGCGGTAATGTAGCCGTTGTAGTGCATCACCCGGTCTGGCCCCGAGGTGTCGCTGACCTTGAGGAAGGTCGCCAGCGGGATCATCTCGCCCAGATTGTTACGCACTTTCAGCTGACCGATCTGCTCGGCGTCGAGGCGGAACTGCTGTTCAGCCTGAACGTTGACCTGATAGGTGCGGCCAAAGCGGTTGAAGTCGTTGGTGTACAGCGAGCCCAGGTAGACCTGCAGGGTGTCGAAGATATCGTTGATCGCCACGCCGTGGGTCTTGGCCTTTTCCCGGTCGATGTCGGCATCGACCTGCGGCACGTTGACCTGATAGCTGGTGAACAGCCCTGCCAGCTCGGGTACGTTGTGGCTCTTGGCAATGATGTTCTGGGTTTCTTCGTACAGCGCTTCGTAGCCGAGGTTGCCGCGGTCTTCGATCTGCAGGCGGAAGCCGCCAATGGTGCCCAGGCCCTGTACCGGCGGCGGTGGGAAGATCGCGATGTAGGCATCCTGAATATCAGCAAACTGCGCGTTCAACGCAGCCGCGATGGCCGCCGCCGACTGGCTCGGGTCGGTACGCTCTTCAAACGGCTTGAGCGGAGTGAAGACAATGCCGCTGTTGGGGCTGTTGGTGAAACCGTTGATCGACAGGCCTGGGAAGGCTACCGAGTCGGCCACACCGGGCTGCTTCAGGGCAATCTCGCTCATGCGCTTGATGACGGCTTCGGTGCGGTCGAGGCTGGCCGCGTCGGGCAGTTGGGCGAAGGCGACCAGATACTGTTTGTCCTGCGCCGGGACGAAGCCGGTCGGGGTCGAGGCAAAGCCCAGGTAGGTCAGCGCCATCAGCCCGGCATAGACGAACAGGGCGATGCCGCTGGAGCGGATGACCCGGCCCACGCCGGCCACGTAACGCAGGCTGGCACGCTCGAAGAAGCGGTTGAACGGGTTGAACAACCAGCGCCCGAAAATCCGGTCCAGGGCACGCGAGAAGCGATCCTTGGGCGCGCCGTGTTCTTGCAGCAATACCGCCGCCAGTGCTGGCGACAGGGTCAGCGAGTTGAAGGCCGAGATCACTGTCGAAATAGCGATGGTCAAGGCGAACTGCTTGTAGAACTGCCCGGTCAGCCCGGAGATGAACGCTGCCGGGATAAACACCGCGCACAGCACCAGCGCCGTAGCGATGATCGGCCCGGTCACTTCACTCATGGCCTTTTGCGTGGCTTCGAGTGGTTTCAGGCCCAGGCCGATATTGCGTTCGACGTTTTCCACCACCACGATGGCATCGTCGACCACGATGCCGATCGCCAGCACCAGGCCGAACAGCGACAGGGCGTTGAGCGAGAAGCCGAACAGATGCATCACGGCAAAGGTGCCGATCAGCGAGACCGGCACGGCCAGCAGCGGAATGATCGAGGCGCGCCAGGTCTGCAGGAACAGAATCACCACCAGCACGACCAGAATCAAAGCTTCGAACAGCGTGTGCACGACGGCTTCGATCGAGCCACGGACGAACACGGTCGGGTCATAGACGATGCTGAAGTCCATCCCTTCGGGGAAGTCCTTTTTCAGCTCGGTCATCTTCGCCCGGACTTCGTCGGAGATTTCGATGGCGTTGGAGCCAGGGCGCTGGAAGATCGGGATCGCCACCGCTGGCTGGTTGTTCAGCAGCGAGCGCAGGGCGTATTGGCTGGAGCCGAGTTCGACCCGGGCAATGTCCTTGAGGCGGGTGATTTCACCATCGGCACCGGCGCGGACGATGATGTTCTCGAACTCTTCCTCACTGACCAGGCGGCCCTGGGTGTTGACCGACAGCTGGAAGCTGGTCGAACCTGGCGCAGGTGGCGCACCGAGCTGGCCGGCAGCGACCTGACGGTTCTGCTCGCGAATCGCCGTGACCACATCGGTGGCGGTCAGGTTGCGCGAGGCGGTCTTGTTCGGATCGAGCCAGACCCGCAGCGAGTAGTCGCCCATGCCGAACAGCTGCACGTCACCGACGCCGCCCAGGCGGGCCAGCTCATCCTTGATGTTGAGGATGGCGTAGTTGGACAGGTAGAGCATGTCGTAGCGCTGATCCGGCGAGGTCAAGTGCACGACCATGGTCAGGTCGGGCGAAGCCTTGTCGACGGTGATACCAATGCGCGTGACTTCTTCGGGCAGCTTGGGCTGGGTCCGGGTGACGCGGTTCTGCACCTGTACCTGGGCGTTGTCCAGGTCAGTGCCCAGGGCGAAGGTGATGGTCAGGGTCAGCTTGCCGTCGGCGGTCGACTGCGAGGACATGTAGAGCATGTTCTCGACACCGGTAATGGCCTGTTCCAGTGGCGCGGCAACGGTGTCGCCGATGACCTTGGGGTTGGCCCCGGGGAAGTTGGCGCGTACCACGACCGTAGGCGGAACCACTTCGGGGTATTCGCTGATCGGCAGTTGGAACAGCGCAATCGAGCCCGCGATCAGCAGGATCAGCGACAGCACGGCGGCGAAGATCGGCCGGGTAATAAAGAATTTGGAGAAGTTCATCGGTGTCGTCCCTTAACCGCGCGGTGCCTGGGCACTGGCGACTTTCACACTGGGGCCGGCCACGCGCGGCGCCGGGTTGCTGGCTTCCAGCGCCTGACGCTGCTGGGCGAGGTTGGTCAGGGTCTGCTCACTGGCCATGGCGCTCTCTTCTGGAGTCACCTGGGAGCCTGGGCGCACCCGCTGCAGGCCCTTGACGACGATGCGCTCGTCCTTGTTCAAGCCGCTGCGGACGATGCGCAGGCCTTCAAGCTTGGGGCCCAGTTCAACGGCGCGGTAGGCAGCCTTGTTGTCCTGGTCCATGACCAGCACGAACTTCTTGCCAAGGTCGGTGCCGACCGCTTCGTCGTTGATCAGCACTGCGTCGTACTTGGCGCTGCCGACCAGCTTCAGGCGGGCGTACAGGCCCGGGGTGAACTGGCCGTCAGTGTTGTCGAACACGGCGCGGCCGCGGATGGTGCCGGTGCGCGGATTGACCTGGTTGTCGACGAAGTTCATCTGGCCCAAGTGCGGGTTGCCGGTTTCATTGGTCAGGCCCAGGTACACCGGAGTGCTCTGGCCACGTTGGCCTTCACGCGCCAGCTGGGTGTACTTGAGGTACACGCGCTCGTCGGCGTCGAAATAGGCATAAACCTTGTCGGTGGACACCACCGAGGTCAGCGGGGTGACATCGGCGCTGACGATGTTGCCGGCGGTGAACTCGGCGCGGCTGACCCGGCCGCTGATCGGCGCGGTGACCCGGGTAAAGCTCAGGTTGAGGCGCGCCAGGTCCAGTTGTGCCTGGATCGCGGCAACCCCGGCGCGGGCTTCGGCGGCGGCGCTGCTGCGCGACTCGGCCAGCTCGGCGGAGATGGCGTTGCTGTCACGCAGACGCTCGCCGCGGCGGGCTTCGTTTTCGCTGCGCTGGGCGCTGGCGCGGGCTTGTTGCAGTTGTGCTTCGAGGCGGCGGACTTCGGCCTGGAACGGGCGCGGGTCGATCTGGAACAACAGGTCGCCCTTTTTCACCTGGGCGCCTTCGGTGAAGGCCACCTGATCGATCTGGCCCGATACCCGTGGGCGGACTTCGACGGTTTCTGGCGCTTCGAGGCGCCCGGTGAACTCGTCCCACTCGTTGATCGGTTGCTCGATCACCTTGGCCACGGTGACCTTCGGCGCGGTCGGAGCCTGCACGGCGTCTGGGGTACGGCCGCAGGCGCTGATCACCAGCACTGCCAGGGCAGCGAGGGGATAACGCAAGGGTTTGAGTGATTGTTCCATGGAGAAATCCGCCAATGTATATGGATAGTGGGGCGGATTCTGCGCGGCGCGCGGGTCGGGAACGAATCGAATGGGCCGAAGGTTATTATCATCCAGAATGATAAACCCACTGCCGCCATCGATACTGCGCATGACCAGCATGCCGCGCTGAGGCGCGGATAGGCAAAATAACGTCAGGCCTTAGGCAAATGCTTGCCCGGCCAGCGGCGCTGCAGCAAGGGGCTGAGGTAAGGTAGCAGGGATAAATCAGAGCGCGCCGCCGACGGCGCCCCAGAGGTGCCTGTGGCTTCCTATACCTTGCGTCAGTTGAAGTATTTCGTCACCACGGTGGAGGCCGGCAGCGTTGCCGAGGCTTCGCGCCAGTTGTATATCGCCCAGCCGTCGATCTCTACCGCGATCAAGAACCTGGAAGAGAGTTTTGGTGTGCAGCTGTTTATCCGCCATCACGCCCAGGGCGTGTCGCTGACGCCCAGCGGCAAGCGTTTCTACGCCAAGACCAAGTCGCTGCTGCAGATGGCCCACGAGTTCGAGCAGAACGCACTGGCCGACAACGACACGGTGGCTGGGCAGATCGACATCGGTTGTTTTGAAACGGTGGCACCGCTGTATCTGCCGCGTTTGATCGCTGGGTTTCGCGAGCGTTATCCGGGGGTCGACATTCGCCTGCGCGACGGTGAACAGCAGGAGCTGATCCAGGGGCTGACTGCTGGCACCTTTGACCTGGCGTTTCTCTACGACCATGACCTGGATGGCACCATCGAGGCCGAGCCGTTGATGGCACCCCAGAAACCATACGTGTTGTTGCCGGAGAAGCACCGCTTTGCGGGTCAGGCGCAGGTGTCGTTACGCGATTTGTGCCCAGAACCTATGATCCTGCTCGACGTCGCGCCGAGCAGGACCTACTTCGTTAGCCTGTTCAATGAGTTGGGGCTGACGCCGAATATCGTATTCAGCTCGCCGTCGATCGAGATGGTGCGGGGGATGGTCGGGCAGGGGTTTGGTTTTTCGCTGCTGGTGACTCGGCCGCATTCCGAGTGCACCTACGATGGCCAGCGGCTGGTCACGGTCGACATTGCCGAGCCAGTCGAGCTGTCCGGGTTGGCCGCAGCGCACTTGAAACGGGTGCAGTTGACCAAGCCGGCGCAGTTGTTTGTCGAGTTTTGCCGTGAGCAGTTGGCCAGCCTTTAGGGTGTGGGGCTGCAACGCAGCCCCAGCAATTTCAGCTATGCCGCTCAGTCCGGCACCACCGCAATCACATCGATCTCCATCAGCCACTCAGCCTGCGCCAACCCGGCGACCACCAGCCCGGTGGAAATCGGGAACACGCCCTTGAGCCATTTGCCGACCTCCTGATACACCGGCTCGCGGAAGCGCGGATCGGTGATGTAGGTGGTGGTCTTGACGATGTGCGACATGTCCGAGCCGGCTTCTTCAAGCAGCTGCTTGACGTTCTTCATGGCCTGCTCGGCCTGGGCACGCGGGTCGCCCAGCCCGACCAGGCGGCCTTCGAAGTCGGTACCGACCTGGCCGCGCACATACACGGTGTTGCCGGCGCGCACCGCCTGGCACAGGTCATTGTCGAGCGACTGGTTAGGGTAGGTGACCTTGGTGTTGAACATCCGTACGCGGGTATGAGTAGGCATCAGTGGGCTCCGAGGGTGCTGACGTTGTGAGGTTGGGCGGCGGCATCGGCGTCGCGCTGATGACGGTCGCGGTAGGCCAGGTAAGTGCGTTGCGTGGCGATATGACCGGCGACGTGCTTGGCGTCGTGCCACACCCCCCAGATGAACGACGAGCCGCGCCGCGACAGCCACGGCAGGCCGAGGAAGTACACCCCAGGCTCCTGCGACACGCCGCGTTGATGTACTGGCTTGCCGTTGCTGTCGAATGCATTGACCTGCAGCCAGCTGAAGTCGACGCCGTAGCCGGTGGCCCAGATGACGCTGGTGACGCCGGCCGCGATCAGGTCCAGCTGCAGGATCGGTTCGCTGATGCAGGGCGGGTCGGGCAGGCGTTTGCGGGCTTCGGGTTCTTCCGGCAGGTCCAGGCCGTTGCGCTCGATGTAGGCATCGGCGGCGTCGAGCAGGGCCAGGTAGTTTTCGTCGCCGCGGCGAATGTTGTCGGCCAGGTTGTTCTGGAAGGTGGCGACACCGTTGTCGAATGAATCGGTCAGGCCGACCAGGGTCATGCCTTGGTGGGCGAGGGCGCGGAAGTCCACCGTGTGGCCGCCACGGGCGCCGCTGACGGCGATGGTCACGTGCTCACGGCCAGGTTTGGCGATTTCTGCATCCCATTCGCCCAGTACCCCCAGCCACCAGCAGAAGTCGCGGTTGCGGTAGGCGCGCGGCGGGCGATCGTGGGCGCCGACCGAGAGGTACACCTTGCGCCCGGCACGCATCAGCTCTTCGGCGATCTGTACGCCGGAAGAGCCCGCGCCTACTACCAGTACCGCGCCTTCAGGGAGCTGCTCAGGGTTGAAGTAGGCGGCAGAGTGGATCTGCTGCAGGCGTGGGTCCTGCGGGGCAATGGCGGGGATGACCGGGCGCTGGAACGGGCCGGTGGCAGCCACTACGCGGTTGGCGCGGATGGTGCCCTGGTTGGTCTCGATGACAAAGCCTGGGCGGTCGGCATTGCGTACGACCTTCTTCACTTCAACGCCAGTGCGTACCGGCAGATTGAATTTACGTACATAGCGCTCGAAGTAATCGGCCACCTGCTCCTTGCCGGCGAAAGCGTCGGCGTCCAGGTCGAATTCCAGGCCGGGGAAACGGTCGTGCCAGACCGGGCCGTTGGCTACCAGCGAGTCCCAGCGACCGCTGCGCCAGGCCTCGGCGATGCGGTTGCGCTCCAGCACCAGATGCGGCACGCCGAGTTTGCTCAGGTGTTCGCTCATGGCGACCCCGGCCTGGCCGGCGCCGACGATCAGCGTGTCGATTTCGATGTTGTTCAATGTCATGTTCGAGCCCTTCTTGGAAGGCGATTTGATCAGGTCGGTGGGAGACCGCCTTTGCCTGGGGCCAGACTAGGGACTGCTCAATAGCGGCGAAAATACTATTTAGCTGGGGCTTGCCGATAAATTGGCGAAGGCCAGGTGCAGCAAGGGCTGCAGCGCGGTTTGGCAGTGCTGTCAGGGTGATTTTGTTGGCCGTGAGTTTTTTCCTGTGCAGGGGCAACAAAAAAGGTCGTTTCGTGGGCTGGGCGGGCTGTCCAGAATGCTCGGTATTGAGTGGCGGGCAGTTGTCTTCCGCCTGGTTTTCGCCTGATACAGGAGCTGCACCATGACCTTTTCCATCATTGGCCGCTGCGCCGAAACCGGCCAGCTTGGTATCGCCATCAGTTCTTCCAGCATCGCGGTAGGCGCCCGCTGCCCATGGGTGCGCGCTGGGGTCGGTGCAGTTGCCAGCCAGAACATCACCCTGCCTGCCCTTGGCCCGCAGATTCTTGATGCGCTGGAGCGAGGCCAGCTCCCCCCCGCCGCACTGGACCAGGTGTTGACGGCCAACGGCTGGAGTGAATACCGCCAGGTCACGGTGATCGACAGTCATGGCCAGGTCGCGCTGTTCTCTGGCAAGCAGGCCTTGGGCGTACACAATGCCGTGGCCGGTGAGCAGTGCGCGGCGGCGGGCAATCTGCTCGCTTCGCAGCAGGTGACCCAGGCCATGGTCGACGCCTTCGAGCAGGCTGGTGGGCACCTGGCGGATCGCTTGCTGGCCGCCATGCACGCGGCTGTCGCGGCAGGTGGCGAGGCCGGGCCGATCCATTCGGCGGCGTTGAAGATTGCCGGTGAGCTGACCTGGCCGCTGGTTGATCTGCGTGTGGACTGGGCCGAGCACGACCCGATTGGCCAGCTCGATGGTCTCTGGCAAGCCTACCGGCCGCAGATGAACGACTACGTGACCCGCGCACTCGATCCGACCCGTGCACCGAGTTACGGAGTGGCGGGCGATGAATGAGCTGAGCAGCCAGCAGCTGTTGGGGCGGCTGATCGGCTTTGCCACGGTCAGCCGTGATTCGAACCTGCAACTGATCGGCTTCATTCGTGATTACCTGGCTGAGCTGGGGGTAGCGAGTGAGCTGTTTTTCAACGCCGAGGGCACCAAGGCCAATCTGTTCGCCAGCATCGGCCCGACCGATCGCGGCGGTGTGGTGCTGTCGGGGCATACCGACGTGGTGCCGGTCGATGGCCAGGCGTGGAGCGTCGACCCGTTTGTCATGACCGAACGCGATGGCCGCTTGTATGGCCGCGGCACGGCGGACATGAAGGGGTTTATCGCCTCGGTACTGGCGGCGGTCCCGGCGTTTCTCGCGCAGCCGCTGCACACGCCGGTGCATCTGGCGTTTTCCTATGACGAGGAAGTCGGCTGCCTGGGCGTGCGCTCGATGCTCGACGCCTTGGCCCAGCGGCCGCACAAACCGCGTTTGTGCCTGATTGGTGAGCCGACCGAGCTGAAACCGGTGCTTGGCCATAAGGGCAAGCTGGCGATGCGTTGCCAGGTGCATGGCGCGGCCTGTCATTCGGCCTATGCACCTTACGGGGTGAATGCCATCGAGTATGCGGCACGGATGATCGGCAAGTTGGGCGAGATTGGGCAGGCGTTGGCCGAGGATCAGGATGCGCGTTTCGATCCGCCGTTTTCGACGGTGCAGACGGGGGTCATCAAAGGTGGCCGGGCATTGAATATCGTGCCTGAGGAATGTGAGTTCGACTTTGAAGTGCGGGCGTTGCCGGGGTTTGCTGCAGAGGCTGTGGCGGATCAGTTGCAGGCCTACGCCGAGGCCGAGTTGCTGCCGCGGATGCGGGCGGTGAGTGCCGCGAGTGATATTCGGCTGTGGCCTTTGAGTGCGTATCCTGGGTTGGCTACGGCGGCTGATAGCGAGGCTGCGCGGTTGGTGGCGTTGCTCAGTGGGTCGAGTGAGTTTGGCACGGTGGCGTTTGGGACTGAGGGAGGGTTGTTTGATCAGGCGGGGATAGCGACGGTGGTATGTGGGCCAGGGAGCATGGAGCAGGGGCATCGGCCGGATGAGTTTGTCAGTGTGGCGCAGTTGCTGGGGTGTGATGCGATGTTGTTGCGGTTGGTGGATTATTTGCGGGGTTGATGATTGCGCTGCTTTGAGTGGCGCCAGCTTGCCTTGGCATATCCGTCTGGTGATGGGCCGTGCTGTGCGCTTCTGCTGTACCGGTGGCTCACTGTTTGACGGCCCGAGGCCATGTGTCAGCTCTGTAAACCGTTAGATAGTGCGTTCAAACGTAAGGCACTTCTCTCGCTGCTGTAGGACGCATCCTGTTCGCTTTTGGCGGGGAAAAATACCGGTGAGAAGCTGCTAGTTTCCCTGGCTCAACAAGCACAGGGCGTTTGCAGATGCGCGTGATAATTGACGGCAAAGGTCAAGCTGTCGATGGCGATGATACGGCAACGGGTACAGTGCGCTTGCCCGCCCGGTACCAACCGAGTTGTAGCGCCACCTGATTTTGTCCCACCCTGGCGGGAGACAAGGTCTTCGCGCGTAGTCGGCCCAGGCGCGCAGAGCTTTGGTCAGCCTGTGCACTTCGTTGATAGCCGGCCGTATATCAATGAGCCAGGCTTCCATATTGTCCAGCGCAACATGTCCTTCCCGCAGGTGCTGCTGCAGTTAGCCGACCAGGACAGCACCTTGCCGATCTCGCGCCTGCAGATGCTCAACCCGACGTTCCAGCAAGGCTTCAAGGCCGGAGAGATTTTCGTCATTGGTGACCCCGACAACGGCGACGCTTGCACCCGCGAAGAAGCTCAACTGATGGCCGTCGCACAGCAGGCCCGCGACTCGCTGGCGCTGCTCGACTACGACGAAGCCGAATTCATGATGGAGCATCAGGCTGAAATTGCAGGATTGCTGACAGGCGCGAGTCAGTCCATGGGTGTTGGCAAGGACATGCTCGAGCAAGGCCTGAGGCAGGTCCGGGCGACCTTGCTCGAAGTCGACCAGTTACACAAACAGCAGTTCGCCAAGTTCGGCCACCTGAACAGCCCGGAGTTTTTTGCTAATCGACAGAAGTTGCTCAGGCAACTGGATGGACAGTTGAAGGCGGCGTTTTTGAACAAGCGATTGAACCTTGGCCCTTACGAGCGTCTTCGTCGTGATTTGAAGATTTCTACCAAGAGTCTGGTTCATCACTGGTCAAAGGCCGGCGGGCCGGGGCAGATTCCGGGGTATGCCACGCATTTGGATGAGGTGGCGGGTGCATCAAAGTATCTAAACCGCGGCGGCACTGTGGCTATTGGTTTGGGGGCGGTATCTTCTTATTTAAAGGTTCAGGAGGTGTGCCGAGCTGGCGAGGCAGCCGAGTGTAAAAAAATTCGACTGACCGAAGCAGGCAGCTTCTCGGGAGGAATAGCAGGAGGGGGAGCCGGAGCTCAGTTGGGTGGAGCAGTTGCTACAGGATTTTGTGGCGTGTTCTCTGTTGTATCTGCTGGCTTAGGCGCCCCTGTATGTGGCTTGGTGCTCGTAGGTGCTGGCTCATTGGCCGGCGGCATGCTAGGTGAAATGGTTGGAGAAGTAGTAGCCGAGTCACTTTATGAGCAATATTATGATTGAGTTCAGCAGTTGGTCGCCGATGTTTCGCATAGTTATATTGGTGTGCCCTACAATGATTGTTCTATCAGGCTTGGCGTTAAGCTTTTATATTGCATGCAGTCGAGACTTCTTCATCGCGCTGTCTGCTATCAAAAGTAGTCCGTGGCTTGAGCAGCAAAAGAATTACATGGGCGTTTCAAGTGTACGCTCGCGCTGGATGCTTGTTTGCAATATGTGCGGTTTGTTGCTTCTGCCAGGTCCGCACATTCGAAGAGGGTTACTAAGCATTGAGGAGCTGCGTGCGTTTCCGGTCGGATTGAAAAAAAGGATGCTGACGTCTTTGTGGCTGACTATTGTTGGATGCGTCTGGATACTGATCGTCGTTGCAATAATCAAGATAGAGCAGTATTGAATGTTCCGCCTTGCTCCGGTATTGCCTCTGAATCGCTGGAGGATCAAGATCAAGATCAAAAGCACGCCTCGCTGCGCTGGCGCACATCAACAGCGGGGCTGCCTTGCAGCCCTTCGCGCGCAAGCCCGCTCCCACAGGGTCCGCGTTGCCTGAGAGTAGCTTGGTCAGTATTGATAGAGGTTGCCGGGGCGACGGACTTAAGGGATTAATGCTGACCTGAAAGTATCGCGAACTCTGTGGGAGCGGGCTTGCCCGCGAAGGGCCGCGCAGCGGGCCCAGCAATCTCAAAACAGAGAAAAATTCAGAAAAATGCAGAGACCTAGAAAGGGATGGCCCGTAAAGGCGAAAGGGGCAGCATTGGCCAACACCAGGAAAGGATAAGCCAACAACTGCAAACCCCACACAGCCCACCAAGCCAGCCCCAATCAGAAGCTGGCCTTGACCTGCAATCCCACCACCAGCGCATTGTCGATATCAGTCCCGGAAAACGCTCCAGGCTCGATGATGTACTGCACGTCCGGCCGCAGATTCAGCCAGGGCGTGGCCTGATATCCATAGCTCAGCTCGATCAACTGCTCAGCACTGTCGATATTCGGGAACTCCCGATCACTGCCAGCAGCGGCATCCTCCAGCACATCCCGACTACGTGGATTCGGCACTGCTCGGCCATAGCCCAACGACAAGGTGTCCCGCGGGCGGCCTGCAAACGGCTGGTACAGCACCACGCCCGTGCCATACCACTTGGTAAACGGCGATGCCGCCTTGCTCGACGCCGAGTATTGACCAAACGCATGCAGGCTACGGCCGGCCAGGGCGGGGTCATTCCATACCGCCTGATCAATCAACAGGTAGTGCCCACCTCGGCCAGCCACTTCGTCATTACTGCCAATGCGTTTGACGTTGGAGCTGTCGTAGTAGTAACCCAGCTTGTACTCACCCGGCAGTTCGCCTCGCAGTTTGTACACCAGCTCTACCGGCACCACCGTGCCTGTGGTGTGCTTGGGGCCCAGCTTCCAGGCACGGCTGGAATTGCCGTTGCTTTCGGGATCAACGTTGAACGCCGCCACGCGCACTTGCCAGGCTGGCGAAAGGTCATATTTGACCCGCGCACCGAGCCGCGCATTGGGGTAGTTGGTCCAGCCACTGCCGCCGGACATGTTCAGCGGATGGCCGCAGAAGCCGGCGTTCATGAAGTTGCACAGGATGCCGCTGTCGAGGCCGCCGAGGTCGTTGCCCATGGCCATGTAGCCGAGCTTGATGTTCAGCGCCGGAGTGAAGTTGCGTTCGTAGCTGAGCTCGGTCAGGCGTGTGTACAGGCCGCCGAAGTTTTCCTGGATCGGCAGGCGGTTGCCTACCAGTTCCTCCGAGGCGCTGTGGCCGCGGCGGTCGTTGATGCTCAGTTGGACCTTGCCGGCGTTATCCACCCCATACAAGCGGGACAAGTCGAACTGCACGCCCAGCTTGATGTTCTGCGAATAGCGCGCCGAGCGGTGCAGGCCGCCATCAGCGTTGTAGGCGGTCTCGCCGCTGTAGTCGGCGCTGAACTTGACGCCATCGTCTTCAAGTTGATGGCGCAAACCGCCCCAGTCACCACTGAGGGTGCTGCGCTGGAGCAGATCGGCTTCGGCCATGGCGCCGTTGCTGGCCAGTACCAGCAGCAGGCTGGCGGTGATGCGGGTAGGGGTAAAACGGAACACGGAGGACATTGCGCAGCTTTCCTGGGAATCGCGAGGTGGTGATAAATAACGCCGCTGAAAGCATGAGGCCGCTCCTGCAAAGGATATGCAGGAGCGGCCTCATGCCGCACGGGAGTGACGCGCGTTATGGCAAGGCGTAGGCCATTACATAATCGCCACGGTCGGTCGACTGGCGGGCACCGCCAGCGGTGACGACCACGTATTGCTTGCCGGTCTTGGGCGAGACGTAGGTCATCGGGCCACCCTGGCTGCCGACGGGCAGGCGGGCTTTCCAGACCTCCTCACCGTTGCCGCTGTTGAAAGCGCGCAGGTAGAAGTCCTGGGTGCCGGCGATGAACACCAGGCCGCCTTGGGTCGACAAGGTGCCACCCAGCGTCGGCAGGCCAACCTTGATCGGCAGGTGCATGCGGATGCCGAGCGGGCCGGTGTCTTCAACGGTGCCGACCGGCACTTGCCAGGCGACCTGGCGGGTCTTCATGTCGATCGCGGTCAGGGTGCCGAATGGTGGCGCCTGGCACGGGATGCCGGCAATCGACAGGAAGCGGTTCTTGTTCACCGCGTACGGCGTGCCTTTCAGCGGTACCGCGCCCATGCCGGTGTTCAGCGCTTCGCCACCACCGGCGGCTTTGCCCTGGTTCTGCGACGGGATCATCTGGACCCACAGCCCCAGGCGCATGTCGTTGACGAAGATGAAGCCATGCACCGGATCGGTGGAGATGCTGCCCCAGTTCATGCCGCCCAGCGAGCCTGGGAAGCTCAGCGACAGGTCGGTGCCTGGCGCGGTATAGAGGCCGTCGTAGCGCATCTTCTTGAAGTCGATGCGGCACAGCAGTTGGTCATACGGGGTTGCGCCCCACATGTCCGATTCGGTCAGGGTCTGCGCGCCGATCTGCGGCATGCCGACTGACTTCGGTTGGGTCGGCGAGTACGGTTCGTTGGGGATGTTGCCTGGCTTGACCGGCACTTCGTCGACCTGGGTCAGCGGTTTGCCAGTGGCACGGTCGAGCACGTAGATCTGCCCGGCCTTGGTGCCGATCACCACCGCAGGGACGGTCTGGCCGTCGTCCTTGGTGAAGTCGATCAGGCTCGGCTGCATCGGCAGGTCGAAGTCCCACAGGTCGTTGTGAACGGTCTGGTAGACCCACTTCTCGTTACCGGTGGTAGCGTCCAGCGCCAGTACCGATGCGCCGTAGGTGTGGTCGAGCTTGCTGCGTTCTACACCATAGATGTCGGTGGACGACGAACCCATCGGCAGGAACACGGTGTTCATTGCCGGGTCGTAGGACATTGGCGCCCAGCTGTTCGGCGTGCTGCGCACGTAGGTGCTGCCGTCAGTCGGGGCGTTACGGTCTTCAGGGTTGCCTGGGTCGAAGGCCCAGCGCATTTGCCCGGTGATCACGTCAAAACCACGGATCACGCCACCTGGCATGTCGGTCTGGACGTTGTCGGCAACACGCCCGCCAACCACCACGGTGGTGCCGGCCATCAGCGGTGCCGAGGACAGCTGATAGTACGAATCCGGGACATCACCCAGGCCCGCCATCAGGTTGACCTGGCCGTTGTTGCCAAAGCCTTGGCAGAACTCGCCGGTGTCAGCGTCAACTGCAATCAAGCGACCGTCGATGGTGTTGGTCAGCAGGCGGCGCTGGCAGTTGGCGCCAGGGGCAACCGTGGCTGCAACGACCGGCGAGCTGTTCGGCTGGGAGGGCTGGGCCAGCGGCGCGCTAGCGTCGAAGTAGGCCATGCCACGGCAACGCTGCCAGACTTTCGACTGGGCGTTGATGGTGTTTTTCCACAGCTCCTTGCCGGTGTCGGCGTCGAGTGCGATCAGGTTGTTGTGCGGGGTGCAGATGAACACCTTGTTGCCGACCTGCAATGGGGTCAGTTGGTCTTCGGCACCGTTGCCGTCGCTGAGGGCGACATCACCGGTGTGGTAGGTCCAGGCGACCTGCAGCTTGTCGACGTTGCCACGGTTGATCTGGTCGAGGGCGGCGAAGCGGCTGCCACCTTCGGTATTGCCGTAGTGAGCCCAGTCTTTCTGCGCTTGCGCAGGTTCGACGGCGGTCAACCCCGGGCCTTTGCCAGTTGGGGCAACGCTTGGGTGGGCGACGAACATGTTGCCGGCCGCGACCACGACTGCTACCGCCATGACGCCAGCGACGGCGTAGGCGCCGCGGCCAGTGGCGGTGCCGTTGGCGCGGGCCAGCAGCGGGTACACCAGCGCGACTACGGTGCCGATCACGGCAAACATGAACAGGCGCGAGAACAGCGGCCAGAACACCAGGCCGGTGTCGAGCACTGCCCACAGCGCGGTGCCGAGCAGGAACGCGGCATACAGCCAGGCGCCGGCTACCTTGCGGCGGGCGATGAGGATACCGGCGATGGCCATGGCCAGGCCGCCGATCAGGAAGTACCAGGAGCCGCCCAGACCGGCCAGCTTGATGCCGCCGGCAGCCAGCAGCAGGCCGAGCAGGGCGATGATCACGCCCAGGCCAACCAGAATGATTTTCGAGGCGCCTGAGGCGCGCGGTGAGTCGTTCATGCCAAGGATCTCGCAGGTGGAATACGCGGAGTTTAAGCCCTTAGCAAGCTAATTAACAAGTTGGTACATTTGCCCTTGAGGCCTATTGTCGCAGGGCTGAGCTTGCCAAGATGCCTCGAAAAGCTTAGATCAAGTCGCCAACTTCAGCTTAAAAACGGCCAAATCAATAATGTGAAAATTTCGCGAAAAAGCTTGATCTGGCTTTGGCGAGGTAGATTATTGCGTTTGCCCGCTGCGGTTAAGCTGGCGGACTGGTCAGGTAAGGCTGGCCGTGATTGCACCCAGCCTCCGTTTGGAGCAAGGTTGGCCGATTTGGCGGACATCAACTGCGATGGACAAGCTGCTGGCAATCAAGGCCTTCATGGCAACCGTCGACGCGCGCGGCTTTTCGGCTGCAGCGCGTAACCTTGGGGTCGCCACCTCTTCAGTGACGCGCCTGGTCGATGCCCTGGAAGCTGAACTGGGCGCCGCCTTGCTCAACCGCTCCACCCGGCAAGTCAGCCTGACCGAGGCGGGCGCCAGTTATTACCAGCGCTGCCGCGAGGTGCTCGAGGCATTGGCCGAGGCCGATGCCAATGTCGGCGACCGTGGCGAGGAGCCCGTCGGGGTGCTGCGTTTGTGCCTGCCCGTCGAGTTCGGCCGGCGGGTGATAGCGCCGCATCTGGGGCGCTTTCTCGCCGCGCATCCGGGGCTTGAGCTGGACATCGACCTGAGTGATCGCTTCGATGACCTGCTCGAGGGCCGCTACGATGTGAGTATTCGCCTGGGCGAGGCCGCGCCCAACGACGAACTGATCTGCCGTCCGCTCGGACGCTTTCAGCGCTGGCTGGTGGCAAGCCCCGCGTACCTCGCCGGGCCCGCGCCGCTGGAGCATCCACGAGGACTCAATGAACAGGCCTGCCTGCGTTTTCGCTATGGGCAGTCCGCACGGCCGTGGCGACTGTCACGTGACGAGCAGACGCTGGAGCTGGATATCAGCGGGCCGCTGCGCAGCAGTAACGCCGATGTGCTGCGCGAAGCTGCACTGAGTGGCGCCGGCATTGCCTTGCTGGCCGACTGGCTGGTGCGCGAAGACGTCGCCGCCGGGCGTTTGCTGCGGCTGTTGCCTGATTGGCAGATCAGCCCCGGCTCCGCCAGCAACGCGATCAATGCCCTGTACCTGCCCAACCACCGCGGCTCACGCCGGGTACAGGCGTTTGTCGGCTTTTGCGAGGCACTGCTGGGCGAGTGAGGGCAGGGCGTTGCGCTACGCGCAAAGACCCCTTGCGCAGCCGCTGGATTCTCTTGCCCTGCACCGCTGGGTAACGTGCACAGCATCTTCCCTGATCATCCACCGAGGCACCTGCACATGAGCCCATCCATCGCTGCCAGCCAGCCCTCCACCGCAGGCCTGAGTCGGGCCCTGGTAACCCTGTTGGCGTTTTGCTGTGGCGCGATCGTCGCCAATATCTACTACGCCCAGCCGATTGTCGGCCTGATTGCGCCAGACCTTGGCCTGTCAGCCGAGCACGCCAGCCTGATCGTGTCGCTGACCCAGCTCGGCTACGCGCTCGGTCTGCTGTTACTGGTGCCTCTGGCAGACCTGGTGGAAAACCGCCGGCTGATGGTTGCTACCGCAGTGCTGGCTTGCATCAGCCTCGTCCTGGCGGGCACCAGCAGCAATGGCCAGGGTGGCTTGTTTCTTGGCTATGCCTTGTTGATCGGCTTCAGCTCGGTGTCGGTGCAGATGCTCATTCCTCTGGCAGCGCACCTTGCCCCTGAGCAACAGCGCGGGCGCGTGGTCGGCAATATCATGGGTGGCCTGTTGCTGGGGATACTGCTGGCACGGCCACTGGCGAGCGTGGTTGCTGACCACTTCGGCTGGCGCACAGTGTTTGTCGGCGCCGCCGGGATCATGCTGGCGATCATCCTGTTGCTGGCGCTGACCTTGCCGCGGCGGGTGCCTGAGCACAAAGCCAGCTATGCGCAACTGATGGCCTCTTTGGCAGGGCTGTTGCGCCGCTACCCGGTACTGCGTCAGCGCTCGCTGTATCAGGCGTTGATGTTCGCCGCGTTCAGCCTGTACTGGACGGCGGTGCCAATGGCATTGAGCGGGGAGCATGGCCTGTCGCAGAGCCAGATCGCGTTGTTTGCCCTGGTCGGAGCAGTCGGCGCGATCGCTGCGCCATTGGCCGGGCGGCTGGCCGATGCCGGGTATGCCCGCCGCGGCTCTCTGCTGGCGCTGGTTCTGGCGCCGCTGGCGCTGTTGCTGGGCCTGAGCGCCCCAGGGTTCACCGTGATCGGCCTGGCGCTGAGCGGGGTACTGCTGGACTTCGCCGTGCAGATGAACATGGTGATCGGCCAGCGTGAGGTGTATGCGCTGGACCCGGCCAGCCGCGGCCGATTGAATGCGCTGTACATGACCAGCATCTTCGTCGGCGGCGCAGCGGGCTCGGCACTGGCCAGCCCACTGTATGAGCAGCTCGGCTGGCATGGCGTAGCGCTGGTGGGCGCCACATTGCCACTGCTGGCGCTGGGCATATTCGTGCTGCGTAGCCGGCGCGGTTGAAGGCGCCGCTTCAATGACTGCAGAGCGAGCGGACTCAGCTCAGGCGATCATTGCGGCGCACCAAACAAGCCGGTCCAGTAGATCCCGGCATCGCTCTTGGGGTCCACGGCGTAGGCCGCGCCCAGTTCGCTGAAATCCGGGTTCATCAGGGTTGCGCAATGGCCTGGGCTGGCCAGCCAGCCATCGATGACCTTGCGCGGAGTGTCCAGCCCGGCCGCGATGTTTTCGCCGACCAGCCGATAGGAGTAGCCGGCCAGTTCGGCGCGGTCACCCGGAGTGCGGCCATCACGGTCGATATGATCGAAGAAGTTCTGATTGGCCATCGCCCGGGTATGGTCGGCAGCAACGCCGGCCAAGGTGGCGTTCCAGCTGAGCGGCGCGGCGGCGGCGAACGGCTGGCCACCGCATTGGCGGGGCAGCTGGCGCGCTGCATTGATCTCCTGCAGCAGCTTCTGGCCCTCGGCCTGCCAGTCACCGAGGCGACCACTGAGCAGCGGCCGAGCCAGCACGATGCGCCAGTCGCGGCCTTCCTGGCTGACGCCTATATCGACGAACTGCGGGTCGAGCACCACCTGGCAGAAGCTTTCGGCGATGGCCTTCATCGCCGCCGGCGCATCGCGCGGCCCGGACAGGCTGATCGCCTGCACGTTGACCATCGGGTAAGCCGCGCGGGACATTGCCTGCTGCAGGTCGCGGGTGCCTTCCGGCGACAGCGCCAGGCGGGTATCGCTGCTCAACGGCGGCAGCTCCAGCGAACCTTCGCCGGCGCAGCTCTGCGGCTGGCTGCGGTAGGCGTTGATCGACGCGATCAGTTGCCCTTCCTCGCTGGTGAACGCCTGGGCGCCACAAGACACACCCAGGCCCAGCGTCAGCACGGTAAGACAGGCAACGGATGACAGGACGCGCATGTGTATCTCCCTATCTGGCAGCGCGAGACTCGGCGCTGCTCATCCTACACAAGCATCTGGCTTTTGGCCCTGCGTCGTGCGGTGCAATTGAACGGCCGATTGTCGAACATTATCGGCAAAAGAGGGAGTAGACCGTTCTTGCTGAAGAAAGTGCGGTACTTGCTGGGAATTATTTGCATTCTCAGCAGACCGCTGGCCGTTACTGTCCGCAGGCCAACAGCAGTGCAACAGTTTGCCCGTCGCCATTCACTGCCAATAAGGTCAAACCCAGCAAAATCAGGGCGTTGAAACCAGGCACAAGTCCTGCAATAGCCCTTGCACACCCCTTGGGCCCGTGCAGGAGCATCCTTGAATAACTCCATCCTCCCCCTGACCTTGCTCAGTGCAGCATTGATGCTGGTCGGCTGCGAACGCACCGAGCAGGTCAACGCCCACGGCGATCAGCCGGTCCACGGCGGCACACTGGTGTACGCCACCGACCGCGAACCAACCTGCCTTGACCCGCACGTCGCCGGGGACATGCCGCAGGTATTCGTTGCTCAGCAATACCTCGACTCGCTGGTGTCGATGGACAGCCAAGGGCGCATCGGCCCGTGGCTGGCCACGCACTGGCAGGTCGCCGCGGATGGCCTCAGCTACACCTTCCAGCTACGCCGCGATGTGCGCTTTACCGATGGCACGCCGTTCAATGCCGAGGCGGTCAAGGCCAACCTCGATCACATGGCCAACCCCAAGACCCAGTCGAGTACCGCCGGTGGCTATATCCGCCAGTATCGTGGCACCGATGTGATCGACGACTACACCGCTGTGGTCCACCTGGCAACGCCCTATGCAGCGTTTCTCGAAGTGCTGGCGCAGGGCTTTCTCGGTATTCAGTCGCCTACCGCGCTCAAGCGCAGCCGTGACGTCAACTGCGAAAGCCCGGTCGGCAGCGGGCCGTTCAAGGTGGTGCGCTGGGACCGGCAGAACCAGGTTGAGCTGGTGCGCAACCCGGACTACAACTGGGCGCCGCCAACCGCCCAGCACCAGGGCCCGGCTTACCTGGAACGGATCGTGTGGAAGTTCATCCAGGAGCCGTCGGTACGCTTTGCCTCGCTGCAGGCAGGCGAAGTCGATGTGATCGAAACCCTGCCGCCCGAATCCCACGAGGCCGCACGGCGCAACCCGGATGTCGAGCTGATCGTCGCCCAACGCCCGGGTAACCCCACCAACGGCACTTTCAACCTGCGTCGCGCCCCGTTCGATGACATCCGCGTGCGCGAAGCCTTTGTGCGCAGCGCCGATATCGAGGGCGCGCTGAAGAGCGTTTATTTCGGTGAATTCCCCCGCGCCGGAGGCCCGCTGAGCATGGCCACGCCGTTTTACAGTGCGGATTTCGAGCACAGCCAGGACTACCAGCCGGCCCGCGCCGCCAAGCTGCTCGATGACGCCGGCTGGACCAGCCGCGATGCCGAGGGCTACCGCAGCAAAGACGGCAAGCGCCTGCGCGCAACGGTGTTGATCGGGGCACGCACACCGCCGTCGGAGCTGACCTTGTGGGAGCAGGTCCAGGCCACCACCCGCGAGGCCGGGATAGAGCTGGTGCTGGAGCAGATGAGCGATGTGCAGGTCACGGCCCGGCAGGCCGCCTGGGACTACGACATCCGCATTGGTTACTGGAACACCAACACCCCGGACGTGCTGCGGATCATCTTCAGCTCGGCTTTCGTCCAGCCGGCCGGGGTCGGTGGCTACCACCAGAATTCCTCAGGCTACGCCGATCCCGGCTTCGACAGCCTGCTTGATCAGGCCCTGGCCACGCAGCAGCCGGAGCAGCGCCGCGCGCTGTATCAGCAGGCCCAGGCGCAAGCCGCCGGGCAATACCTGCAGCTCACCACCTATCCGCAAAGCACCCGCCTGGGCATCTACAAGACCGCCCGAGGCGTGCGCCTGGAGCCGTCGTTGGCGGTCACTTACCTGTATGACGCCTGGGTGATCAAATGAGCAGTGCAACTGAACTGGCAATAGCCGACCCGCGCCGCGAGCGCCTGGCCGCACTCGGCCGCCGCGCCGTAATCCGCCTCGGTGGCGGGTTGCTGGTGCTGTGGGCCGTGGCGACGCTTACGTTTTTTGCCTTGCGTCTGATGCCGGGCGATCCGGTGCTGGCGATTCTCGGTGGTCCCAGCGGCAATCCCAGTCCGGAAACCATCGAAGCCACGCGCATCGAGTTCGGACTGGATAAACCGCTGGCCGTGCAATACCTGCTGTACCTGGGCCGCCTGCTGCAAGGCGACCTTGGCCTGTCCTACTCGCAGCACCTGCCGGTGACGCGGGTGCTGGCCGAGCAGGGCGGTGCGACGCTTGAGCTGACCATCGCCGCGTTGTTGCTGGCCTGGGTGCTGGTGTTGTTGCTGACGGTGATCACCGCCGGGCGCGGTCGTCTGATCGGCGGGTTGGCCTCGCTGGCGGAAACCCTCAGCGCCGCCTTGCCGCACTTCTGGCTTGGCGTGGTGCTGCTGGCGGTATTCGCCTTTGGCCTGCGCTGGTTCCCGCCGGCGGGCAGCGACAGCCTGGCCAGTTTGGTATTGCCGGCATTTTCTCTGGCCATTCCGCTGGCGGGTTTCATTGCCCAGGTGACCCGCGAGTCGCTCGAACTGACCCTGGAACAACCGTTCATTCTCACCGCCCGCAGCCGTGGCTTGAGTGACCTGGCCGTGCGCTTCCGGCATGCCTTGCGCCACGCCTTGTTGCCCGGGGTTTCGCTGTCGGGTTGGGCCATTGGCGCGCTGATCAGCGGCGCGGTGGTGTGCGAAGTGATCTTTTCCCGCAAGGGCGTCGGCCGCCAGCTGTATCAGGCGGTGCAGGCCCAGGACATGCCGCTGGTGATCGGCATCAGCCTGGTGGTTGCCGCGGGCTATGTGCTGGCCAACATTCTGGTGGACCTGCTCTACCAGTGGATCGACCCCCGCCAACAGGAGGCCACGCCATGAGCGACCTGATACTTGACCGTGTGCAGGCGCCGCTGCGCCGTCAGCGCCGGATCAACCTGCCGCCGGTCGGCGCAAGCCTGGCCCTGCTGTTTCTGGCCGCGTTACTGCTGGCTGCGCTGTTTCCCCAGCTATTTACCCACGTCGACCCACTGGCAATCGTGCCGCGCGACGCGTTCCAGGCGCCGAGCTGGGCGCACTGGCTGGGCACTGATCAATCCGGACGCGACATCTTTGCGCGGATCATTCACGGCACCCGCCAGAGCCTGCTGATCGGCGTCGCCGCCACGGCGTTGTCGATGACCATCGCAATCAGCCTGGGCTTGCTTGGCGGCCTCGGTGGTGCGCGGGTCGACCGCGCTGTCGGCTGGCTGCTGGAGGTGCTGTTTGCCTTCCCCAGCTTGATCCTGGCGTTGCTGTTCGTGGCGGTGTTCGGCAGCGGCGTCGGCACGCTGATCGTTGCCACCGGCCTTGGGGGGGCACCCGGTTACGCGCGCATGGTGCGCGGCCAGGTGCTGGCGGTGCGCAACGCCGGCTACATCGAAGCGGCGCGCGCGCTCGGCCATCCCACCTCGCGGATTGTGCTGCGCCAACTGCTGCCCAACGCCATGCGCCCACTGGTGGTGACCATGACCATGGGCGTCGGCCAGGCCATTGTCTGGGCCTCGGCGCTGAGTTTTCTAGGCCTAGGCGCCCGGCCGCCGGCACCGGAGTGGGGGACCATGCTGTCGATGGGCCGCGACTTCATCGCCAGCGCCTGGTGGCTGACGTTCTTCCCTGGGCTGTTCATCGTTCTTACCACCCTGGCCACGACGGTCACGGGGCGCTTCATTCAACAACGCCTGGAGGGCCGCCAAGCATGAGTGACAAGACCTTGATCGTCGACGGCCTGACGGTGTCGTTCGCCGGCCAGAGTGTGGTCCGCGACCTGAGCTTTACCCTGGCGCCCGGGCGTTGCGTGGCCTTGGTCGGCGAGTCCGGCTCGGGCAAGAGCGTCAGCGCCCGGAGCCTGGTCGGCCTGACCGGCACGGGCGCCGTGGTGTCGGCGCGTCAGTTGCGCTTTGCCGACCACGACCTGCTTGATCTCAGCGAGCGTCAGTGGCGGCAGGTGCGCGGCAAAGACATCGGCTTTGTCTTACAGGATGCGCTGGTCTCGCTCGACCCGTTGCGACCGGTCGGCAAAGAGATCCTTGAAGTGTTGCAGACCCATGGCTACGGCGACCGCCAGCAGCGTGCGGCGCGGGTGCATGAACTGCTTGAGCTGGTCGGCGTGCCGGACCCTGCACTACGCGCCCGCCAGCGCCCCGGACAGCTGTCGGGAGGCTTGCGTCAGCGCGCCCTGATCGCCAGCGCGCTGGCCATGCAGCCGGCGCTGGTGATCGCCGACGAGCCAACCACCGCGCTGGATGCGACGGTGCAGGCGCAGATTCTGCAGGTGTTTCAGCAGATCAAGGCGCGCGGTGCGTCGCTGCTGATCATCAGCCACGACCTGGCCGTGGTTGCCCAGTTGGCTGACGAGGTGCTGGTGCTGCGCCATGGCGAAGTGGTCGAGCAGGGGCCGATGCAGCGGGTGCTGCGCGAGCCTCGACATGCCTACACCAAGGCGTTGCTGGCGGCGGTGCCAGCCGAGCATCCGCGGGGCACCCGGCTGTCGCCGCAACGCGTGGCCAGCACGCCCAGGCTGGTCAACCGTGGCCTGGGCGAGGTCCTGCTCGAAGGCCGTGACCTGGGCAAGCGCTACACCGGCCCGGACGGGCTGGCGCGGCAAGTGGTGCAGGGCGTCAGCTTCACCCTGCATGCCGGCCGCACGCTAGGCATCGTTGGTGAGTCCGGCTCGGGCAAAACCACCGTGGCGCGCCTGGCGCTGGGCCTGCTGACGCCAGACCAGGGCCAGGTGCTCTATCGCGGCAAACCCTGGAACCTGCCCGACGATGCCATCGCCGAGGCCAGCCGGCGGCCGCTGCGCCGCGAAATCAGTGTGATCTATCAAGACCCGCTCGGTTCGTTCGACCCGCGCTGGACGGTTGCGCAGATTTTGGATGATGCCTTGCAGGTCGCCGGCGTCGAGGCGCCAGCACGGCCGGCGCGGATTGCCGTGCTGCTCAATCAGGTGCGCCTTGCCGCGGACCTGGCCCAGCGCCGGCCGTTGCAGCTGTCGGGCGGCCAGCGTCAGCGCGTGGCGATCGCCCGCGCCATCGCAAGCGAGCCGAGGTTGATCATCTGCGACGAGCCGGTGTCGGCGCTGGACGTTTCGGTGCAGGCGCAGGTGCTGGATCTGCTCGCTGATCTGCAGGACGAACTGGGCCTGGCCTACCTGTTTATCTCCCACGACCTGGGGGTGATCCGCCATGTCAGCGACGACGTGCTGGTGATGCGTCACGGCCAGGTCGTCGAGCATGCACCGGTCGAGCAGCTGTTCCGGCAGCCCGCCCATAAATACACCCAGCGTCTGCTTGGCTCAGTACCGCGCCTGCCCGGCGCGGGCACTGAATTGGTCGTACCGCCGCTCGACCTCGAGCATGAGGCCTTCGACCTGTTCGACGAAGCAAGACTGTGGAAAATTGCCATCTAAGGACTGCCCCATGACTACCTTTCAACGTTTGCCTGCCCAAGCCCCAGCCAATACCGTCGCCGCGCTGAAGGCCCGTGTCAGCGCCTTGCTGCCGGCGATTGCCGCCGGCGCTGCCGAGCGTGAGCGCGAACGCCGGCTACCCTATGCGGCCATCGCCGAGCTGGCCGCAGCCGGCCTGTACACCGTGCGTATCCCGCAGCAGTACGGCGGCCCTGGTGGCAGCGTCAGTGATGTGATCGAGTTGCTGCTGCAGGTGGCCGCCGCCGACTCCAACGTCGCCCAGGCGTTGCGCCCGGGCTTCGCCTTTGTCGAAGGCCTGCTCGCGGCCAGCGCCGAGGGTGCCGAACAGGAGCGCGTGCGCTGGTTTGCCGTGTACCTGCAAGGTGCGGTGATCGGCAATGCCGGCTGGGAGCTGGGCGGTGCCAATGGCGCCATTGCCGCGCGTTTGGTGCGCGAGGGCGATCACTTCCGCGCCAACGGCAGCAAGTTCTATAGCACCGGGGCGCTGTTTGCCGACTACGTCAGCGCGGTGGCGCTGGACGAGGACGAGCAGCCGGTGTCGTTCATCCTGCCGCGTGACCGCGAAGGACTGGAGCTGGTCGACGACTTCGATGCCATGGGCCAGCGCCTGACCGCCAGCGGCACCACCCACCTGCACAACGTGCGAGTCGAGGCCAGCGACATCCGCACGCGCACCGTGGAGGAGGGCAAACGCACCATCGTCACGCCGTTCCTGCAGCTGTTTCTCGGCACCGTGCTGGCTGGTATCGCCCGCAATGCCCTGAACGACGCGGGCCAGTTTGCCCGTGAGCATGCACGGCCGATCAAGCACAGCAGCGCCAGCCAGTCGGTCGATGACCCGTACGTGCAATTGTCGGTGGGCGATATTGCTGCCAGGGCTTTCGGTGCCGAGGCACTGGTGCTCAAGGCCGCCGCCAGTATCGATCGCGCCTGGGCCGCGCAGCTGGATGAAAGTGCCGTCGAGCAGGCTGCACTGGAAGTCGCCCAAGCGCAGTACCTGGCAGCCGAATTGGCGCTGAAAGCCGGCGAAACCCTGTTCGATGTCGGCGGTGCCTCGACCACTGGCCGTCAGCACAACCTCGACCGGCACTGGCGCAATGCGCGCACGGTGGCCAACCACAACCCGCGCCACTGGAAGGCGGCGGTAGTCGGCGCCTGGCAGCTCAAGGGCACCCGGCCACCCGTCTCGGGGCTGTTTTGACGGCTCAGCCGGCGGCTTTGGTCGGCCATCTGCAAAGCCCCAAGGTGCCGGTGATCATCGGCGCTGCGCTGTTCATGGAACTGCTCGACAGCACGGCGGTGATGACCGCGCTGCCGAGCATGGCCGCCGATTTTGGCGAGCCGGGGCTGCGCATGAACCTGGTGGTCTCGCTGTACATGCTGGCCCTGGCGCTGTGCGTGCCGATCAGCGGCTGGGCGGCCGAGCGTTTTCGCCCACGGCAGGTAATGCTGCTGGCGATGGGCTTGTTTACCGGCGCCTCGCTTACCTGTGCGCTGGCTGACACGCTCTGGCAACTGTGCCTCGGGCGCATGCTGCAAGGTGCTGCCGCAGCGCTGATGACGCCGGTGGGGCAGGTGATCATCCTGCGCTGGTCGAGCCGCGATCAGTTGCTGCAGTCGATGTCGTGGCTGGCGTTGCCTGCCTTGGTCGGGCCGTTGCTGGGGCCGCTGCTGGGCGGTTTGTTGGTGACGGTGCTGTCGTGGCACTGGATCTTTCTGGTCAACCTGCCGATCTGCCTGCTTGGCTGCTGGTTGATTCTCAAACATGTGCCGGACTTTCCGGCGCGCAGTGTACCGCCACTGGACTATCGCGGCCTGCTGCTCAGCGGCGGCGCGTTGGCGCTGCTGGTGGCTGGCCTGGAGTCGCTAGGCCTTGGCCAGCTGCCGCGGCCATGGGCCCTCGCGCTGATCGCCGCCGGCGGGCTGTTTGCCCTCGGCTATTGGCTGCATGCCCGCCGCCATGCCAGCCCACTGGTCGACTTGAGCCTGTTGCGCCTGCGCAGCTTCGGTGTTGCCCAGGCGGGCGGGGGGCTGTTCCGGCTGGGCTCGGCGGCACAGCCGTTTCTGCTGGTGCTGTTGCTGCAAAACAGCCTGGGCATGAGCCCACTGGCGGCGGGGTGGTTGATGGTCAGCGGCGGCGTCGGGGCGTTGTTGATGAAGTTGCTGGCAGTGCCGCTGGTACGCCGTTACGGCTACCGCCGGGTACTCAGCTGCAACGCACTGCTCAGCGGCGTGGGCATCGCCTTGTGCGCAGCGTTCGACCGCGATACGGCAGTGTGGTTGATGGCGGTGGTGCTGTTTGCCGCAGGCCTGGTGCGCTCGTTGCAGTTTTCCACCCTGGGTGCAGCGAGCTATCAGGATGTGCCAGGCGAACGCTCGGCGGCGGCCAGCTCGCTGTCGGCGATGTCGGTGCAGTTGACCATGGCCATGTCGGTAAGTCTGGCTGGGGTGATGCTGGGGATCCTGGCCGCGGCTGATGGCCGGGTCGAGACGTCTGTCGAAGATATCGCTGCAGTGATGCTGCTGTCGGCGCTGCTGTGTGTTCTCTCGGGTCTGGTGTTCCGGCGTTTAGCCAACTGATTGAACGGGGCCGCACACCAGCCCCGTTCATTGGTCGATCAGTGCGCGCCGGCGGCCTTGCTCAGGTCGCTCTCGGCCCACTCGGTGTAGATGCAGGCATCGGCCACCGCCCAGCGCACCTTGACCGTGTCGCCCGGCTGCATCGGCATACCGGCTGCCGACAAGGCCTTGACTGTCATCTCGGTGCCGCCTGCGCTGACCACATGGCAGGTCTGGCTTTCACCAAGGAACAACACTTCGCTGACCTTGGCACTGACTTCGTTCCAGCCTGCCGGCAAGGGCTCCCGCGCTGCCTGTTCGGCGCTCAGGGCGAGGGCTTTTTCCGGGCGCACCATGATCAGCGCGTCCTGCCCGGCGACCAGCCCTGGGGTCAGGCGAATCGCCAATGGCTGCCCTTCGAAACTGCCGGCGCCGTTGCTGCTGGCCTTGATCCGGAAGAAGTTCGAGTTGCCCAGGAACGACGCCACAAAGGCATTCGGCGGGTTCTGGTAGAGGTCATAACCGCTGCCCAGGCCGACGATCTTGCCGTGGCTGAAGATGGCGATGCGCTGCGACAGGCGCATGGCTTCTTCCTGATCGTGGGTCACGTAGACGATGGTGATACCGAGGCGACGGTGCAGCTGGCGCAGTTCGTCCTGCAGGTCTTCGCGCAGCTTTTTGTCCAGTGCGCCGAGCGGCTCGTCCATCAGCAGGATGCGGGGCTCGTAGACCAGCGCGCGAGCAATCGCCACGCGCTGCTGCTGGCCGCCGGAGAGCTGCGCCGGGCGGCGGTGGGCGAACTGCTCGAGCTGCACCAGCTTGAGCATGGCGTCGACGCGCTTGCTGATCTCGCTGGCGCTGAGCTTGCGGATCGCCAGCGGGAAGGCAATGTTGTCGCGCACCGACAGGTGCGGGAACAGCGAGTAGCGCTGGAACACCATGCCGATGTCGCGCTTGTGCGGCGGCACATTGACCAGCGATTGCTCGTCGACCAGGATCTCGCCGCTGCTCGGTGTCTCGAACCCGGCCAGCATCGACAAGGTGGTCGACTTGCCCGAACCGCTGGAGCCGAGGAAGGTCAGGAATTCGCCGTTCTGGATATCCAGGTTGATGTTGTCGACGGCGGCGAAATCGCCGTAATGCTTGTTCAGATTACGCAGGCTGACAAGGGTCTTGTTCGGCGCGTTGTCTTTCATCACTGCACTCATTGTTATTGTCTCCGGGCACTCAGGCGCTGACTGGATTGCGCCGGCGCAGGGCGGCGGCGATGAGCATGATCAGGAGCGACAGGCCGATCAGCAACGTCGAAGCGACGGCGATCACCGGGGTCAGGTCCTGGCGCAGGGTGGTCCACATTTTGACCGGCAGGGTCTGCAGGTTGGGGCTGGCCATCATCACACTGAGCACCACCTCGTCCCATGACACCAGAAACGCGAACAGGCCGCCGGCGATCATCCCCGGGCGAATCGCCGGGAAGGTCACCTTGAAGATCGCCTGCAAGCGCGAGGCGCCGCAGATCACCGCAGCGTCTTCGATCGACTGGTCGAACAGCTTCAGCGAGTTGATGATCGAGATGATGGTGAAGGGCAGGGCGACGATCACATGGCTGACGACAAAGGCGAACAGCGTCCCGGTGTAGCCAAGCTTGAGAAACAGCGCGTAGACCGCCACGGCGATGATCACCAGCGGCACGATCATCGGCAGGGTAAACAGGCCGTAGAGCATTTCCCGCCCGGGGAAGCGCCCGCGCACCAGGGCGAAGGCGGTCGGCAAGCCCAGTGCTACCGCGCACACGGTGGTGAGCACGGCAACCTTGAGGCTGGCCAGAGCGGCGTCCATCCACTCCGGGTTGGAGAAGAACTGGCCGTACCACTTCAGGGTCCAGCCTGGCGGTGGGAATACCAGCCATTGCGAAGAGCCGAATGACAGCAGCACGATGAACAGGATCGGCAGCAGCAGAAACGCGGCAATCACACCGGTGGTGGCATACAGGCCAAACCGCAGCGGGCGGCCCATGGCATTTGGAGTCAGGAGCATCGCGGCTTACCTCGCATTGCCGACCGGGGATTCCGGCTGCAGCTTCAGGTACAGGTAGAAAAGCACCAGGGTGATCAACACCAACAGTGCGGCGGCAGCGCTGGCCAGGCCCCAATTGAGGAACGACTGCACCTGCTGGACGATGAACTCGGGCAGCATCATGTTCTGCGCACCACCGAGCAGGGCCGGGGTAACGTAGTAACCGAGCGACATGACGAACACCATCAAGGCCCCGGAGAACAACCCTGAGCGGCACAGCGGCAGGAACACCTTCCAGAAATTGGTCCACGGGCTGGCGCCACAGATGGAGCCTGCCTGCAGCACCATCGGGTCGATGGCGTGCATGGTTGCCTGCAACGGCAGCACGATGAACGGGATCATGATGTAGCTCATGCCGATCACCACGCCGGTCAGGTTGTGCACCATTTCCAGCGGCGCATCGATGATGCCCATCGCCATCAACGCCTTGTTGATCACTCCGGAGGCCTGCAGCAGCACCAGCCACGAGTAAGTCCGTGCCAGCAGGCTGGTCCACATCGACAGCAGCACGATGTTCAGCAGCCAACGGCCCCAGCCCTTCGGTACCAAGGTGATCGCCCAGGCCAGCGGAAAGCCCAGCAGCACGCTGATCAAGGTCACCAGACCGGCCACCGAGAAGGTGTTGAACAGCACCCGTGCATAGGCCGAGTTGGCGAACAGCTGCTCGTAGTTGCCCAGCCCCGGCACCGGTTCGAGCACGCCGCGCAGGAGCAGGCCGATCAGTGGCGCAAAGAAGAACAGGCCTAGGAACACCAGCGCGGGCAGCAGGTTACGGCTACCGCGCCAGCGTTGACCCATCCCGCTGCGGCGGGTGGCCGTGCCGGGGGCGCCGGTGCCGCTGGGGGCACCTTGCGCGTTGTGCAGGGCGTTGATGGCGACTTTCATTTGACCAACCACTCATTCCAGCGCGCAGCGATGGCCTGGCCGTTTTTCGCCCAGTAGGCGAAGTCCAGCGTGACCTGATCCTGGGCGTAGGCGGTGGGCAGGTTCGGCGCCAGTTCAGGTTTGAGCTGGCTGACGCTGTCGAGGTTGACCGGGGCGTAGGCGGTGAGATTGGCGAACTCGGCCTGGCCCTTGGCGCTGCTGGCGTTGGCCAGGAACTTCATCGCCGCGTCCTTGTTCTTGGCGCCTTTGGGAATGACCAGAAAATCAGCCATGACCAGGTTCTGCTTCCAGCTCACACCAACTGGTGCGCCGTCTTGTTGCAAGGCATACACGCGGCCGTTCCAGAACTGCCCCAGCGACACTTCACCAGACGCCAGCAGTTGCTGCGACTGGGCGCCGCCGCCCCACCAGACGATGTCTTTCTTGATGGTGTCGAGTTTCTTGAAGGCGCGGTCCAGGTCCAGCGGGTACAGTTTGTCGGCGGCTACACCATCGGCCAGCAGGGCCAGTTCCAGCACGCCGGGGCTTGGCCACTTGTACAGGGCGCGCTTGCCGGGGAAGGTTTTGGTGTCGAACAGCGCCGACCACTCGGCCGGCTTGTTGCTACCAAGCTTGCCTTCGTTGTAACCGAGCACAAACGAGAAGAAGAACGAGCCGACGCCGTGGTCGGAGACGAACCGCGGGTCGATCCGGTCGCGTTTGACGGTGTTGAAATCCAGCGGCTCGAGCAGGCCTTCTGCTGCGGCGCGAAGGGCAAAGTCGGCTTCGACGTCCACCACATCCCACTGCACGTTGCCACTCTCGACCATGGCCTTGAGCTTGCCGTAGTCGGTCGGGCCGTCCTGCACCACCTTGATGTTGCTCTCTTTGGAGAACGGCTCGGCCCACGCCTGCTTCTGCGCGTCCTGGGTCGTACCGCCCCAGCTGACGAAGTTGAGGCTGTCGGCGGCCTGGGTGGCTTGACAGGCCAGGGTCAGCAGGCTGGCGGACAGCACTGCGCTTACACGTTTGCTCAACAGCATGGTTACGCCCTCGTTACTTTTGTTATTCGAGGCGGGTTCTGTCACCCGCCAATATGTTCGGGAGCAGCAATTTCAACGATGTGGTGCGGCCGGTTTTGAGTGTAGGAGCCGGCCAGGATTTTAAGGTCTACGGGATATCATATTATGGTATTCCAAACTTTTCGCAAGAGGCATGCGTGTACCGGCGGTCAGCGATTGCTCAAAGCACAGCGGGCTCGAACGGGATGCTTTGCACCACTTCAAGCTCATACCCTGCCAAACCCGCGTACTTGAGCGGCGGCCCCAGATGGCGCAGTTTGCCGACGCCCAGGTCCTGCAGAATCTGCGCGCCGGTGCCGACCTCCGAATAGACCTTGGACTGGCCTCGCTGATAGGGCCGCACGGGCTGGGTCAGGTGTGGCACACGCTCCAGCAGCGCTTGCGAAGACTCGTGATTGGCCAGCACAACCACTACCCCGGAGCCTTCTTCAGCGACCCGTTGCAGGGCGGCCCACAAGGTCCAGTTGGCGGGACCGGCGTACTCGGCGCCGACCAGGTCGCGCAGTGGGTCGATTACGTGCACACGTACCAGGGTGGGTTGTTCGCGGCGGATATCGCCCATGACCATGGCCATGTGCACGCCACCTTCGATCCGGTCTTCATAGGTCACCAGACGGAAGGTGCCGTGCACGGTGGGCAGTTCGCGCTCACCGATGCGCTTGATGGTCTGCTCGGTGCTCAGGCGATAGTGGATGAGGTCGGCGATGGTGCCGATCTTGACGCCATGCTCGGCGGCGAACACTTCCAGGTCGGGGCGGCGGGCCATGGTGCCGTCGTCATTGAGCACTTCGACGATGACCGAGGCCGGGCTGAACCCGGCCAGGCGTGCCAGGTCGCAGCCGGCTTCGGTATGCCCGGCCCTGGTCAGCACGCCGCCTTCGCGGGCGCGCAGGGGGAAGATATGCCCCGGCTGGACCAGGTCCTCGGGGCGAGCATCGGCCGCCATCGCAGCCGCTACCGTGCGCGCGCGATCAGCGGCGGAGATACCGGTGGTGACGCCGCTGGCGGCTTCGATGGAAACGGTGAAAGCGGTGCTGAACACGCTGCCGTTGCTCGGCACCATCTGCTCCAAGCCCAGCCGCTGGCAGTGCTCGTCGGTGAGCGTCAGGCAAATCAGCCCGCGTGCCTGGCGCGCCATGAAGTTGATCGCCTGGGCGTCGCAGCGTTCAGCCGCGATCAGCAGATCGCCTTCGTTTTCACGGTCTTCGTCGTCCACCAGCAGGACCATCTTGCCTTGCCGATAGTCCTCGAGAAGTTCTTCGATGCTGTTGAAAGCCATGCTGCACGCTCGCTGTAGTTTGTCGATTATTGTGGTATACCATCATACACAACAATCTGAAAAACTGGAGAGCAGCGGATGAAGGCTTACTGGATCGCCCACGTCGATATCAGCGACCTCGAGCAGTACCAACAGTACACCCAGCGCGCGCCGGCAGCGTTCAAGGCGTACGGCGGCAAGTTCCTCGCCCGAGGCGGGCGCAGTGAAGCGTTGGAAGGCAGGTCGACACCGCAGCGCAGTGTGGTGATCGAGTTCGATTCTTATGAGCAGGCACTGGCCTGCTATCGCTCGGCGGAATATCAAGACGCCTGTAGCCATCGACAAGGGGCGGCCAAGGCTGAGGTAATCATTGTTGAGGGGGTCGAGGGTTGAGCACTGCGTGAAGCAGGTGAGGGGCCAGCACTGATGGCCCCTCTGCTCATGACATTCCAGGCAGCTCGTTCGGGCGCAGGTCGAATACCAGCACTTCGGCGTCGTGGCCGTTGGCCAGGCTCAGCACCTGCTCCTGGCGTAGCCGCACGCCGTCACCTTCGCTGAGCAGCTGGCCGTTCAGCTCGATGCTGCCGCGGGCAACATGCACATAAGCATGACGGTTGTCCGGCAGCTTCAAGGTGGCACGCTCATCACCGTCGAACAGCCCGGCATAGACCTTGGCATCCTGGCGCACCTGCAGCGAGCCCTGTGCACCATTCGGCGAGATGATCAGGCGCAAGCGGCCACGTTTGTCAGCAGCGCTGAAGTGCTGCTGCTGATAGCGCGGCTCGGCGCCTTTGACCTGCGGCACGATCCAGATCTGCAGAAAATGCACCGACTCGTCATGGCTGTGGTTGAACTCGCTATGGGCAACACCGTGGCCGGCACTCATCAGCTGCACGTCACCGGGGCGGATCACCGAGCCGGTGCCGAGCGTGTCCTTATGCTCCAGCGCGCCTTCCAGCACGTAGGAAAAAATCTCCATGTCCCGGTGCGGATGCTGACCGAAGCCCTGGCCGGGCGAGACACGGTCGTCGTTGATCACCAGCAGGTCGGAGAAGCCTTGCTCTTCAGGGTCGCGATAGCTGCCGAAGGAGAAGGTGTGAAACGATTTCAGCCAGCCATGAAAGCCCAGGCCGCGGTCTTGTGCTTTGCGAAGTGTGAGCATGGTGATTCTCCTGTGAGCCTGCGCCGGGAAGGCTTTGGGCTGTTGATGGATGAATCTTACTGTCACTCAGTATCATGAAAAACTAGCTTCTCAGAGATTAACTGTCAGTTTCAGGCTGACAATACTGCGCTAATACAGCGAGGTGGGCTTTATCTGGATCTATCATCAACCGACTGATTCAGTTCAATGATCTCGAGGCTTTTCGATCAACCAATAAACCAATAGATGCCCAGGCAGACAAAAGCCGCTATAAAGCGCTCGACCGTCACCAAGAGCAACCCGATGAACCCATACGAAGACATGCGCATTTTCACCCAGGTGATGCAGGCCGGTAGTTTCACCGCGGCAGCCGACCTGCTGGGCATGTCCAAGCAGTCGGTCAGCCGGCGCCTGATGCAGCTTGAAGAACGCCTCGGCGTGCGCTTGCTCAACCGTTCGACCCGGCGCCTCGACGCCACCCCACTGGGCCAGCAGTACTTCGATTCTGCCGTGCGCCTGCTCGGCGAGATGCAGCAGGCCGAGCAGGACATCAGCGGCCAGACCCAGGCTCTGCGCGGGACCCTGCGCTTGAGCGCGCCGCTGTCGTTTGCCATCAGCCATCTGGGCAGTTTGCTCACCGAGTTTCTGCAACTGCATGCGCAGTTGATCGTCGAGATCGACCTGAGCGACCGCGCTGTGGACCTGATCGGTGAGGGCTACGACCTGGCGCTGCGGATTGGCACGTTAGAGGACTCAAGCCTGGTTGCGCGGCGTATTGCAAGTATCGAGCGGGTGTATTGTGCCAGCCCGGCCTATCTAGCCGCGCGCGGCACACCGCTCGAACCCGAAGCGCTGCGCGAGCATGATTGCCTGCCCTATGGTCATTCACGCCAGGTGCAGTGGCAGTTCAAGGGGCAGGGCAAGACACTGCAGGCGATCGCCGTCAGTGGGCGCATGCGGGCCAACAATGGCGAGCTATTGAGAGATGCGGCGATTGCCGGGATGGGGGTGACCTACTTGCCGGCTTTCATCGTCGAGCAGGCGCTGGCCGACGGGCGTCTGGTCAAGCTGCTCGAGGCCTGGACACCGCCGCCGCTACAACTGTCGGCGGTGTATCCGCAGCACCGCCAAATCGCTCGGCCGGTGCAGGCCTTTGTCGAGTTTCTGCGCAAGCGGCTGTAGCCAAACCGGGCCGGCGCGAGGCCAGCCCGTGATGGCCTTGGCTCAGGCAGCTGCGGCCAGTTTGGCGCTGGTCTGGCGCCGACGGTAAGCGCTATCGCGGCTGGCCAGCCACCAGTACAGCGGCGAGGTGATCAGCAGTCCCACCAGCCACGACAGGTCGGCGCCGTTGATGTGCTCGGACACCGGGCCGACGTACAGCGGGGTGTTCATGAACGGGATCTGCACGATGATGCCTACGGCATAGGCCAGCAGCGCCTGCGGGTTGTAGCGGCCGTAGATACCGCCATCGACCTTGAAGATCGACTCGATGTCGTAGTCGCCCTTGTGGATCACATAGAAGTCGATCAGGTTGATCGCGGTCCACGGCACCAGTACCACCAACAGCACCAGCACCATGTCGACGAAGTGGCCGATAAAGTCCGCCGAAGCAAACACTGCCACCACGCAGCAGGCCGCAAGCACGATCAGCGACAGCACCGCACGGCTCTTGGCGGTGGGGATCCAGCGCCAGGCGAAGGTCTGGATCAGGGTGATGATCGACAGCACCGCGCCGTACAGGTTGAGCGCGTTATGGCTGATCACACTGAGCAGGAACAGCACCAGCATCAGCGGGCCGATGGCGCCGGTGGCCATCTTCACCGCGTCCATGGTGTCCATCCCGGCCGGGATCGCCAGCACGGCCACGGCGCCGAACACGAACGACAGGCTGGAGCCGAGCGCCGAACCGAGGTAGGTGGTCCAGAACGTCGAGGAGACTTTGACGTCGGCGGGCAGGTAGCGCGAATAGTCGGACACATACGGCGCAAAGGCGATCTGCCACAGCGCGGCGAGCGAGACCGTGGCCAGCCAGCCGGCCAGGTTGAAGCCGCCGCGGGTGAGGAAGTCGTCGCTTTGCACATGGCTGAAGATATAGCCAAAGCCGACCACGATACCGATGCCCAATACCCAGGTGCCGATACGGTTGAGCACATGGATGAAGCGGTAACCGATGATGCCGATGATGCCCGATCCCAGCGCCCCGATCACGATGCCGACCGATACCGGAATCGACTCCGCGACACCGTGCAGTGACTTGCCGGCAAGAACGATATTGGATGCGAAGAAGCCGATGTACATGACCCCGGCAATCACCACCACCAGCAGGGCGCCGAGCGAGCCGAACTGGGCGCGGCTCTGAATCATCTGCGGGATGCCCATCTGTGGCCCCTGCGCCGAGTGCAGCGCCATCAGCACGCCGCCGAGCAAGTGGCCAACCAGAATGGCGACGATGCCCCACACCAGGTTCAGGTGAAACAGCTGCACGCCAAGCGCGCCGGTGACGATCGGCAGCGGCGCGATATTGCCACCGAACCAGAGGGTGAACAGATCCCTGACCTTTCCGTGGCGATCCTGCGGCGGTACGTAGCCGATTGTATGTTTTTCTATCAGAGGGGCCGAATTGGCTGCACTGGTCATGACTGACTCCAAGGCAAGGAGGGGCGTCGGGAGATCCCCGGGTACGCGCCGGCAATGGGCGACGTGTTCTTGTTGGAGTGGATGATGGCGGCTGGCTGGCCTACGAGAAATTAGTAAATATGTACTCATGAACGTTAAAAAACCTAAGGCTGAACTCGGCCTGAAAGGTCTTGGCAAGCAAGCTTCGTGCCGGCCTGGCAAATGCCCGCAGGCACGCGAGTAAAGGGCCATGCGTGGAGAGTCTGTGCAAGGCAATGGGGCGCGCTGTCACGCCCTGCACCAGCCTGGTGATCGCTCCTGACGGCCGTTTGTCCGACCTGGTACAAAATGCCACGGAACGTCTGCGCCGGTTTGATCTCCTATTCAGCAGATAGAGGACAACACGTATTGGGCAATTGACGGTCAGCACAAGATGAAGTCAGGTCAGAATAATCACCCAGACCAGGCAAAACTGCCTTTTCTGCTGGGGGGTGGCAGCATTGGCAGCCAGATCCAGACCATGGACTGGTCAGGCTCTCCGCTGGGTGCGCCGCAACAGTGGTCGCTCAGTCTGAAGACGCTGATGGCAACCATTTTGCCGGCTCAAGCGCAGATCGTGCTGTTCTGGGGTCCTGAATACGTGGCGCTGTATAACGATGCTTACTCGACCACAATTGGCAACAAGCACCCGCGCGCGCTAGGGCGACCTGCACAGGAAAACTGGACCGAGCTGTGGGATGACCTAGAACCGCTGCTGAGCGGCGTGCGCAACACTGGGCAAACTTTTTCAGCCAAGGACCGACCGTTTTACCTGGAGCGTAGCGCCCACGGCGAGACGGCTTATTTCGACGTGTCCTACTCTGCCGTTCGCGAAATCGACGGCAGCGTTGGCGGTGTATTGTGCGTCGTCTCTGAAACCACGCAAAAGGTGCAGTTCGAACGGCGGCAGAGCTTTCTCCTCGAACTGGGTCAGGCGCTTCCGGAATTGACCGAGCCGGAACAGATCGAAGCCTATGCCATCGAACGCGTAGGCCAGCAACTGGGCGCCGTGCGGGTTTTTCTAGCCGAATCGCAAGGAGATGATCAGCAGATGCGCATCGCCCGCGATTGGGTAAATGGTGCGATTTCCAGGGTTGGTGATCTGACCTGCGGCGAGAGTCCAGTGCGACTGACCGAACAGCTCGGTCGCGGGTTCGCCGTGCAGGGTGCAGATGCCGCCAGCGTGTATGTGCCGGTACTGCGCGGCAGCAGCATTGATGCCATCCTCGGCGTCGAGTTTGCCGCGCCGCATTTTGTCGACGAGGACCAGTGCCTGCTGCTTGAAGACACCGCCAAGCGGGTCTGGCAGGCAATCACCCACGCCCGCTCCGAGCGGGCGTTGCGCGCCAGCAGTGCGCACCTTGAGGCAACTTTTGCCGAGCTGCTGGCGCTTAATGAGTCCCTCGAAGAGCGTGTGTCGGCAATGCTGGCCGAACGCGAGGAAGCCAATCGGCAGCTGCATGAAACTGGCAAGATGGAGATGATTGGCCAGCTCACCGGCGGTATCGCCCACGATTTCAACAACATGCTCACCCCGATCATTGCCTCCCTGGAGCTGATCCGTCGACGGCCAGAGGATACTCAGCGTTCAGTGCGCTTGATCGATGGTGCGCTGCAGGCCGCTGAACGTGCGCGAATTCTGGTCGGGCGCCTGCTCAGCTTTGCTCGCCGGCAGACACTCAAGCCGCAAGCCGTGTGCCTGGCAACACTGGTCAATGACATGCACGAGTTGATGGCGCGCTCACTGGGGCCGACCATTGAGGTCGTGGTGCAGATCGATCCACAGTTGCCCAATGTGCTGGTCGATCCCCATCAGCTTGAGCTTGCCTTGCTCAACCTGGTGGTCAACGCACGCGACGCCATGGCCAATGGCGGGCGTGTGTATCTGGCCGCCGGGGTTGGTGAAGATGACCCGGATTGGCCGGAAAGCGTGCACGGCCGCCAGGTCTGGCTGCAGGTGCGTGACAGCGGCTGCGGCATGAGTGAAGAAGTGCTGGAGCGTTGCTTTGAGCCGTTCTATTCAACCAAACAGGTCGGCAAAGGCTCCGGCCTTGGCTTGCCCATGGTGCAGGGCCTGGCAGCTCAGTCAGGCGGTGGCTTTGCCATCGATTCGCAGCCGGGGCAGGGCACTCGGGCGACATTGTGGCTGCCAGTCAGTCGCGGCCAGGTCTGTGAGCCGCTTGCCGAAGTTGGCGACGCCATCATGGCACCCGGGCAAATGCAGGTCTTGCTGGTTGACGATGAGGACATCGTGCGCAACGCAACGGCCCTGCAATTGCGTGACCTTGGCTATCGGGTAACCGAAGCCGCCAGCCCCGCGCAGGCGCGGCGAATGCTGGCAGAGGGGCTGGCGATGGATGTGCTGGTGACTGACCAGATCATGGTCGATGAGACCGGCGCCAGGTTCGCTCAGCAACTGCGCCAGCAGCAACCGCAATTGCCGGTGCTGATCATCACCGGTTATGCCAACCTGACCCCGCGTGAACTCAATGGTTTTGCTGTTCTGCGCAAGCCGTTTCGCCGGGCCGAACTGGCTGAGAGCCTGGCCCAGTTGCTCGCGCTCAACAGCCCACTGTCGGAGCCTCCTGAGGCAAGTACAGGGTAAACGTGGTGCCCTGGCCAGGCTGGCTGATTACCTGCACATCGCCGCCTGACTGCTTGGCGAAGCCAAATACCTGCGATAAGCCCAGGCCGGTGCCTTCACCGGCCGGCTTGGTGGTGAAGAAGGGGTCAAAAATCCGCTCCAGCAGCTCTGGCGCAATACCCGTGCCATTGTCGATCACCGAAATCGCGGCAAACGCCCCTGCCTGCAGATGATCACCCGGTTGCGCGGGCATGCGCTGGTTGGCAACCAGTTGCAGTACCAGCGTGCCTACTCCATTCAACGCGTCGCGGCCATTGATCATCAGGTTAAGCACTGCGGTTTCCAGCTGGCCTGGGTCCGCATGGACAAAACACGGCGTCTGCGGCAGTTCCAGTACCACCTTGACCCGCGCACCAGTGGCGGTATCGAGCATGTCGGCCATGGCTTGCAGGCGTTGGCCAACCTCGAATATCTGCGGGCTGAGCGCTTGGCGCCGGGCAAAGGCGAGCAGCTGGCCGGTCAGTTTCGAGCCACGCTCAACCGTCTCGATCATGGTTTGCAGATAGCGCTGGCGGCGGCTGTCTTCCAGGTCGGGACGTTGCAGGAAGTGCAGCGACGAGCGAATGATGGTCAGTAGATTATTGAAATCGTGCGCCACGCCTCCGGTCAGCTGGCCGATCGCTTCGAGCTTTTGCGACTGGCGCAGGACTGCTTCGGTTTGCAGCAATTGCTCGGTGCGCTCTTCGACACGCTGTTCCAGGCTGGCATTGAGTGCTTCGAGGGCGGCGGCGCTGGCGCGCACCTCGGCAACGGCCTGGACCCGCTGGATATGCGCCCAGCAGCGCTCGGTGACTTCGCTGATGAGCCCCAGCTCGTAAGCAGTCCAGTGGCGCGGTTGGCGGTCATGGATAGCCATCAGTGCGGTCAGCCGACCGTCCTTGATCAGCGGCATGCAGATGGTCGCAGTGATGCCAATGGCCTGGAACGTCGCGGCCTCATGTGGCAGCAGTTGGCTGAGGTTGTCGTCGATCACCAGCGCCCGACCGGCGCGCAGCTGGCTGACCGCCAGGCTGCCGAAATCGGCCAGCCGATAGTGGCCCACCAACCGTGGTGAGCCGGTCGCGACGGCATCGCCGCAAATGGTGAAACCGTCCTGATCTGCGTCCATGACGGCATAGGCACAGCTGGACAGGCCGAGATGTCCGACCAGTAGACGGGTGGTGGTGGCCATGATCAGGTCAGGCTCGGTGGCGTCGGCCAGGGTACGGCTCAGACTGTCTAGAAAATTCAGGCGCTGATTGGCGACCACCGTCGCGGTGGTCTCAGTGACTGTATCGAGCATGCCGACCAATTCGCCATTGTGGTCGCGGATCGGGCTGTAGCAGAACGTGAAGTAAGCGCGTTCGGTACCGCGCTGGCGATCAATCAGCAGTGGAAAGTTCTCGATGAACACCGCTTCGCCGGCAAGGGCGCGCTCGGCAAGTACTCCGATGTCGCTCCACGCCTCCTGCCAGACTTCGCTGAAAGGAATGCCCAAGGCCAGTGGCTTGCCGCCCAGGATATCGCTGAAGGCATCGTTGTGCAGAGTGAGCATCTGCTCGCCCCATAGCACGGCCTGAGCGAACCGTGAGTTAAGGCACAGCGACAGGGTGGTCTTGAGCACGTCGGGCCAGCTTTCCATAGGCCCGAGCGCAGTTTGCGCCCAATCGTGGGCGCGGATGCGTTCGGCCATCAATCCGCCGCCTTCCAGCCATTTAGCCATTGCTAGGTCGATCCGTTTGCAGGGAGCACAAGGTTGCCCGTTGGCAGGGCTGATTGCGAGCGCTTTATGCGGGATGTCAGGCACTTTCGCGCGCGATCAGCTCGCAGTGCAACAGGTTCAGCCGCGGCACATCGCCATCCACGGCGATTGCTCCCAGGTGCTGCAGGACGCGCAGCGCGGCGATCTCGCCAATCTCCCGCGAGGGCGGGCGCAGGGTGGTCAGGCTTGGCAGCAGCATGTCAGCGAAGGCGTAGTCACCAAAGCCCATGATGGCCATCTCTTCGGGCAGCTTCAGGCCGGCGCGCTGGCCGGCGAGCACGGCGCCGGCGGCCAAGTTGTCGTTGGCAAAGATGATCGCATCCGGGCGCGGCTCGCGGCGGATCAAGGCCTGCATCGCCTGCTTGCCCGCCTCGAACGGAGCGCTGTCCGCCGTCGGCACGAAGAACCACGGCTGCAGCCCGGCATCGCGCAAGGTTTGCGCATAACCATCGCGCCGTTGCAGCGCACTGAAGTCGCCGGCCGCGCTGTTCTGCACGAAGGCGATGCGCCGGTGGCCCTTGTCGAGCAGATAGCGGCAGGCCTGCACGCCGACCTCGAAGTGCAGAAAACCTACCTGCAATGGCTCCCGCTCGGGGCAGTAGTCCCAGATTTCCACGACCGGTACATCGGCCTCTGCCAGCATCTTCTCGGTGGCCGGGCTGTGAAACTGGCTGGTGACCACCAGTGCCGCCGGCGACCAACCGAGAAACGCGCGTACTGCGCTTTCTTCCTGTTCTTCGCTGAAATAGCTCGACGCCAGCAGCAACTGATAACCGTGCTTGCTCAGGGTGTCGCTGAAGGCCTGGATGGTCTGGGCAAAGATTGGCCCGGAGATGTTTGGGATGACCATACCGACGATACGCCCGCGTGCCGAAGCCAGCCCGCCGGCCACCAGATTGGGCACATAGCCCAAGGCTTCGACCACGACTTTGATGCGCTCACGCAGGGGCGGCGAAACCTGCTCGGGTTGATTGAAGTAGCGAGACACGCTGATCGATGACACGCCGGCCTCGCGCGCCACTTGGGCGAGGGTGACGCGGCCCGCGCCGCGGCGCTTACGAGGGGTGTCCTTGAGCTGGCTCACAGGGGCATCTCGAATGAATGAGCGCCGATGTTAGCGCTAACCCAGGCATGCTACGCAAATAGCTTTATGGAATAACAAAAGTTTTTTTAAGTATTTGACCTGCTAAGCGGCGGGCTTGGATACTCGGTCCATGTTAGCGCTAACACAGCGCTGCTGTTGGCCACCGACTGCCACTCGCACGAGCGAGACCAGACATCGACAGCACTTCAATTCAGTCTGGTCTTTCAGGGCAGTAAGCATCATGCACACACATCAGATCCGAGGCGCCGTTGCGCGCGCCAGCCGTTTCCCCGTACGTTCGCCTCTCGCCACAGCCGTGTTGCTGGCGGCCATCGGTCAGTCGGCACAGGCTGCTGATAACGACCAGCAGAACCCGCAGGCCACTGCGCTGAGCGCCGTCACCGTGACCGCTACACGTCGCGAGGCGAGCCTGCAAGAAGTGCCGGTTGCGGTCTCGGTGGTGCAGGGCGAGCAGCTCGAACGCGATAACCGCAACAGCGTCGCCAGCATCGTCCAGCAGGTGCCGACCCTCAACTACCGTGCGGGTGCGTCGAACAAGGACACCTCGCTGTTCATTCGTGGCGTCGGCACTATCTCGACCTCACCAGGCGTCGAGCCGACCGTAGCTACTGTGGTCGACGGCGTGGTGTTTGGCCGACCAGGCCAATCCACCCTCGATCTGCTTGATCTGGAACGCATCGAAGTGCTGCGCGGCCCGCAGGGCACGCTGTTCGGCAAAAACGCCTCCGCCGGCGTGCTCAACGTGGTCAGCAAAGCTATCCCCGAGCAGACCCAAGGCTATGTCGACTATTCGCACTTTGGCGGTGGCGACGAAAACCGCCTGCGCTTTGGCCTCGGTGGCCGCTTGAACGAGCAGCTCAAAGGTTCGTTGAGCACGCTGTGGGGCGACTATGACGGCAACGTGGAGAACCTCGCCAACGGCCATGATGTAAATGGCTATGAGCGCAAAGGCCTGCGCGGCAAGCTTGAATTCGAACCCAGCGATGAGCTGCGCCTGACCCTGATCGGCGACTACATGAAGGGTGAGGACACCTTGCCCAGTGGCGTCGTCACCCAGGCCAGCACGGCCTTTCGCAACCAGCTGGGCGCGGTACGGCCGAGCGCGCACAACCGCGACATCAGCAGTGATTTCAAGACCCACGTCGAGGACGAAAACCAGGGCTTCTCGGCCCAGCTTGACTGGCAACTGGGGGATTACACCCTGACCTCGATCAGCGCCTGGCGCGGTTGGGACAACACCCAGTATCAGGACGGTGACCGCCGTGCGCTGTTGCCGCTGACCGCCTCCCATGACAAAGGCACTGTCGACTACGACCAGTACAGCCAGGAGTTTCGCCTGACCTCGCCCAAGGGCCAGTTCAACGAGTACGTGCTGGGCGCGTTCTACATGCACGGCACATCGCAGGAAACCTACCAGCGGCTTTCGGTCAACGGCGGCGTAGCCAACAGTGGCCGCGCCGACTATTCGACGACCAATGACAGCGTTGCCCTGTTCGGTGAAAACACCTTCAACTTCACCGATGATTTGCGGGCCATCTTCGGCCTGCGCTGGACCCACGATGACCTCGAATACGATCACCGCCGAGTGTCCACCTCGCCGACCTCGGTGACCGGCATCCAGCCCTCGACTGCCAGTCAGGGCTCGGTCGATGAAGACGGCTGGAGCGGCCGCACTGGCCTGCAATATGACTTCAACGACAACCTGACCGGCTACGTGACCTATTCACGTGGTTACAAGGGGCCGGCCTACAACGTGTTCTTCAACATGCAGCCGCGCGATACCGGTGCACTCAAGCCAGAAACCTCCGACGCTTACGAGATCGGCCTCAAGAGCACTGCGCTGGACAACCGCCTGGTGGCCAACCTGGCGCTGTTCCATACCGACTACGACGACTACCAGGCCAACTTCTTCGACACCGTGGCCAACCAGGTGGTCACCCGCCTGGTCAACGCCGGCAAGGTCAAGACCCAGGGCGTCGAGCTGGATGCCAGCTTGCAGGTCACCTCGCAGCTGAAACTGTCTGCCGCAGCGGCCTACACCAAAGCTCGCGTCGACCACTTCAACTGCCCAGCGGGCGCGGCTGCCAGCTGCGACATCGACGGCGGCCGCCTGCCGTTCACCCCGGACTGGAAGACCTACCTGCGCGCCGACTATGTGATCCCGCTGGACAACGGCCTGGATATCGAGTTGGCCAGTGACTACAGCTGGCAGGACTCGGTGCAGTTCAGCCTCGACCAGAACCCCGACACCGTACAGGGTGCCTACGGCATCTGGAACGCCAGTGTTGCCCTGGCCGATTACAACGAGGGCTGGCGGGTCGCACTGCTGGGCAAGAACCTTGGCGACAAGTCTTACGCACAGATGCTCTCCAGCGGCGGCGACTACATCTATCGCTCGGTGCCGCGCGATGATGGCCGCTACTTCGGCGTGCAACTGCGCAAGGACTTCTAACCGAGCGGCCCGTCCTGTGGCCGCCTCTTTGCACCGATCAGCGAGTAACTCCGATGAGTACAGCACCCCGTCAACTCAGCCTCGGCGCCTTCATCATGGCCACCGGGCACCACGTCGCCGCCTGGCGTCATCCAGACGTGCCGGCTGATCCGCTGGACTTCGCCACCTACCGGCGCGTAGCTCAGGCTGCCGAGGCGGCCTGCTTCGACGCACTGTTCGTCGCCGACAGCGTGGCCGCGCCGAGTGATGCCCTAGCCAGCCACAGCGCACGCTCGGTGTACTTCGAGCCACTGACATTGCTGTCAGCACTCAGCGCAGTGACCGAGCGCATCGGCCTGATCGCCACGGCCACCACCAGCTACAACGAGCCGTACCATGTGGCACGCAAGTTTGCCTCGCTCGATCACTTGTCCGCCGGCCGCGCAGGCTGGAACCTGGTGACCTCGGATGCCGCCGCCGAGGCTGGCAATTTTGGCCGCAGCGCGCATATCCCGCATGGCGAACGCTATGCCCGCGCTCGCGAGTTTCAGCAGGTCGTGCAGGGGCTGTGGGACAGCTGGGCGGATGATGCGTTTGTCCGCGACAAGGCCAGTGGCGTGTTCCATCACGCCGATGGCGTGCGTGCCCTTGAACATGTTGGCGAGCACTTTCGCGTCAAAGGCCCGCTCAATGTCGCTCGCACGCCGCAGGGCAGGCCGGTGCTGGTGCAGGCCGGCTCGTCCGAGGCCGGACGCGAGCTGGCGGCCGAAACTGCCGAAGTGGTGTTTACCGCGCAGCCTTCAATGGCCCGGGCGCAAGCATTTTATGCCGACCTCAAGGGCCGTTTGCCGCGCTACGGGCGCGAACCGGATGCGCTGAAGATCATGCCCGGCGTGTTCATCGTGGTGGGGCAGAGCCAGGCCGAGGCGCAGGACAAGGCCGAGCAGTTTCAGGCGCTGGTCGACCCCCGGGTAGGCGTGGCCTTGCTCGGGCGCATGCTCGGTAACTTCGACCTGTCCGGCTACCCGCTGGACGGCCCGTTGCCGGAGCTGCCACCGACTGAGGACGGCCAGCGCAGCCGCCAGCAGTTGCTCACCGAGCTGGCCGGCAGCGAACAGCTGAACCTGGCCCAGCTTGGCCAGCGCATCGCCGGTGGCCGCGGCCACTACAGCCTGATCGGCACGCCGACGCAGATCGCCGACGAGCTGCAGGCCTGGTTCGAAGGCGCCGCCGCCGACGGTTTCAACGTGCTGGTGCCGCACTTGCCGCAGGGCCTGGAAGACGTCGCCCGCTGGGTCGTGCCCGAGCTGCAGCGCCGTGGGCTGTTCCGCCGTGAATACCAGGGCCGCACCCTGCGTGAGCATCTGGGCCTGCAAGTGCCGGCCAATCCCTTCTTTGCCAAACGAGGTCAACCATGAGCTACACCGCCCACCCCGAGCGCTATGCGCGCATGCCGTACCGCCGCGTCGGCCGCAGTGGCCTGGTCCTGCCGGCGTTGTCACTGGGCCTGTGGCACAACTTTGGCGATGCCACGCCGATCGACACCCAGCGCGCGCTGCTGCGCACGGCGTTCGATGCTGGCATCAATCACTTCGACCTGGCCAACAACTACGGCCCGCCGTACGGCAGCGCCGAAAGCAACTTTGGCCGCTTGCTGCGCGAAGACCTGCGCGCCCATCGCGATGAGCTGATCATCTCCAGCAAGGCTGGCTGGGACATGTGGCCTGGGCCCTACGGGCAGGGCGGCAGCTCGCGTAAGTACCTGATCTCCAGCCTCGATCAGAGCCTGACGCGGCTGGGCTTGGACTACGTCGATATCTTCTATTCGCACCGTTTCGACGCCGACACGCCGCTGGAAGAAACTGCGATTGCCCTGGCCGATATCGTCCGCCAGGGCAAGGCGCTGTACATCGGTATCTCGTCCTATTCGGCGGGCAAAACGCGAGAGATCGCAGCATTGCTGCAAGCGCTGAACGTGCCGCTGTTGATCCATCAGCCCTCGTACAATCTGTTCAACCGCTGGATCGAACAGGACCTGCTCGACACCACCGCAGAGGTCGGCGCCGGGGTCATCGTGTTCACTGCGCTGGCCCAGGGGCTGCTCACCGACAAGTATCTGCAGGGCGTGCCGGCTGATGCGCGGGTCAACCGTGCCGGCGGCAGCTCGCTGCGCGCCGAGCATTTGTCCGAAGCCAATATCGCTCGCGCCCAGGCGCTCAACGAGATCGCCCACCGGCGTGGCCAGAGCCTGGCGCAACTGGCACTGGCCTGGACCCTGCGCGATCCACGCGTGAGTTCGGCCCTGATCGGCGCCAGCCGGCCCGAGCAGATCATCGAGAACGTCGCCGCTCTGGACAACCTCGCGTTCAGCGCCGAGGAGCTGGCCGAGATCGACCAGTTCGCCGTGGAAGGCGGGATCAACCTCTGGGAAAAACCCTCGACCGACTGGAAGGAGTAAGCCATGACTATTGTTCGCCTGGCCGCAGCACTGCTGTTGGCCCTCGCGGGGACTGTGCAAGCGGCAGATCCGGCCAGTTTGCGCATCGGCTACCAGAAGGGCTCGATCAGCCTGGTGCTGGCCAAACAGCACGGTTTGCTCGAGCAGCGCTTTGCCAATACCAAGGTGCAATGGATCGAGTTTCCGGCCGGGCCGCAGATGCTCGAGGCGCTCAACATCGGCAGCCTGGATATCGGCTCGACCGGCGATATCCCACCGATCTTCGCCCAGGCGGCCGGTGCCGATCTGCTCTACATCGGCGCCGAGCCGGCCAAACCGCGAGCAGAAGTGATTCTGGTGCCCAACGCCAGCACGCTGGCCAGCGTTGCCGAGCTCAAGGGCAAGCGCATCGCCCTGCAGAAAGGCTCCAGCGCGCACAACCTGCTGTTGCGCAGCCTGGCCAAGGCCGGCTTGAGCATCCGCGACGTGCAACCGGTGTACCTGGCCCCGGCCGATGCCCGCGCGGCGTTCGAGCGCGGCAGTGTCGATGCCTGGGCGATCTGGGACCCGTTCTATTCGGCCATCGACGTCGAAGGCAAGGCGCGGGTACTGGCGGACGGGCAGGGTTTGGGCCTGATCGGCCCGTTCATGCTCGGCGCGCGGGGCTATGTCGAAGCCAACCCCGAATTCGTCGGCCAGTTGCTTGAGCAGATAAGCCAGGCCGAGGCGCTGACCCGCAGTGACGAGGCCGGCAGTATCCGCACATTGGCGGACTTCATGGGCATGCCCGAAGAGGTCGTGCGGCGCAGTTTCAGCCATCGTCCGGCGTCGCCAGTGCTTGCCGTCAGTGACGAAATCATCGCCGCGCAGCAGCGCACGGCACAGTTGTTTTTCGACAACCGCTTGCTGCCCAGGCAGGTGCAAATTGCGCCGGCAGTGTGGCGGCGACCGTGATCTGGCCCGCAGCAGTACAAAATGTGTATCTGCTTATTTGAGGCTAACTGTATAGGTGGGCGGGCGAGGGCGCTGGGCTACTGTGGGTGCACAACATCTACCCGCTCGGGACACTTGCTCATGTTTGCCTCCTTCGACCTGCTGATGGCGTTCGTACTGTTCGCCTTCGTATCCTCCATCACCCCGGGGCCCAACAACACCATGTTGCTGGCCTCAGGGGTCAACTTCGGCGCGCTGCGGACCATTCCCCACGCGCTGGGGGTCAGTGTCGGCTTCATGCTGATGGTGCTGGGAGTGGGCTTTGGTCTGGGTGAAGTGTTCAAGGCCTGGCCTGTGCTGTACACGGTATTGCGCTATGTCGGCGCTGCCTATCTGCTGTACCTGGCGTACAAGATCGCTACCTCCGGGCCGATCTCCGCCAACGGCAAAAGCACGGCCAAACCGATGACCTTTCTCGGTGCTGCGGCGTTTCAGTGGGTCAACCCGAAAGCCTGGGTCATGGCTGTTGGCGCCATTACCACCTACACCCCAGCGCAAGGCTACGTGGTCAACGTGATCGTGATTGCCGCCGTATTCGCCCTGGTCAACCTGCCTAGCGTTGGGATCTGGGTAATGTTCGGCAGTGCCTTGCGCAACCTGCTGCAGAATCCGCGCTGGCTAATGCTGTTCAATGTCCTGATGGCCGTGCTCCTGGTGATATCGCTTTACCCGCTGCTGTTTGTACAATCGGCGTTTTCCTGAACCGGCGAGTACAGCCAAGCGATGCAATTGATCCCCTGGTCTCACGACTGCTCCGAAGGCTTTACCCTGCGCGGCTGGCGCACGCCGGCCAGCGGCAAGCCGTTGTTACACTTTCTGCATGGCAATGGCTTTTGCAGCCTGACCTATCAACCCCTGCTGATGCGCCTGGGTGATCACTTCGACCTGTGGCTGAGCGATGTGCAGGGCCACGGCGACAGTGACCACGGTGGGATGTTTCGCGGCTGGAACCGCTCGGCTGAGTTGGCGGTGGAAGCATTCGAGGCCGGCCGAGGCGAGTACGGCGCGGTGCCGCGCTATGCGCTGGGGCACAGCTTTGGTGGCGTGCTGACTGGGCTGATCGTGGCTGATCATCCGCAGTTGTTCGAGCGCGCCGTGCTGCTCGACCCGGTTATCTTCAGCCAGCGCATGCTCGTCACCATGGGCGCTGCCCGGCTGTTTGGCCTGCACCGCAGTCATGGACTGGCGCGCAAGGCGGCCACCCGGCGCAGCCACTGGGCTGACCGCGACGCGGCTTTCGCTGCGTTGCAGGGCAGGGGGATTTTCAAAGGCTGGCACGACTCTGCGCTGCGGGCCTATGTCGAGCATGCGATCGGTGATTGCGGCGAGGGGGTGGTGCTCAAATGCCGGCCTGCGCGTGAGGTCGATATTTTCAGTTCGTCGCCGCAGCGGTTGTGGTCGAATCTGGCCAGGATCAGCACGCCTACGTGCATTCTCTATGGTGAGCAGACGTACCCGTTTGTAGTGGCGTCGGTGCAGCGGCTGGCTGCGCTCAATCCGCAGGTGAGCAGCCAGGCGGTGGCGGGAGGGCATTGTTTCATGCAGGAGGATCCGGCAGCGGCCGCACCGCGGATCGCGAGTTTTCTTGATCATCAAAAGGTTTCAGACTCTGTAGCGATGCAGTAACCCTGGGTGATAGCAGGGTAATTGCCCTGTCAAGGCCGTCCCGGTATAGTGCGATCAATTCTCAAATGCGATTGCATCGCTCACAGGACTCCAGCGTTATGGGCTCGGCTTCTTCCCGCGACTTATCCGCCCATGGCGACATCCACGGCCTGTATGTCGAGCACCACGCCTGGCTCAAGCGCTGGCTGTGGCAGCGGATGGGCTGTCGCAGCGATGCCGCCGACCTTACTCAGGACACCTTCCTGCGGTTGTTTCGCCCCGCAGTTGCGCCCCGCGCATCCGACCTGCGCCAGCCGCGTGCTTACCTGGCCACTGTTGCGCGCCGTTTGATGCTCAACCTGTATCGTCGCCGCTCGGTTGAGCAAGCCTGGTTGCATACCCTGCAACAGATGCCTGAGCAGTGGGCTGCGTCGGCCGAAGAGCAGTATCTGATCCAGGAAGCCCTGCAACTGATAGATTCGCTGCTGCACGGCCTGCCTTCGGTGGTGCGCCGGGCGTTTCTGCTGTCGCAGCTCGAAGGCCACAGCCATGCGCAAATTGCCATGGCACTGGGGGTAACGGTGCGCAGCGTGCGGCGTTATCTGACCCAGGCGATGGAGCATTGCATGCTGCTCGCCATGGCCGATGAGCGGTGAGCGAACGGCCGCTGGAGCGACACATCGTTCGCGAGGCCGCGCGCTGGTACATACGCTTGAACGGCGCCGAGCATAGTCCTGCACTACAACTCCGATTCGAGCGCTGGCGCGATCAGCACCCGGACCACGCGCGCGCCTGGCAGTTGGCGCAGCGGGTAAGTGAGCAGTGGCAAGGCGTTCCCGAGGGCGTCGCGTTACCCACTCTGGAACGAGCCGATGGGCTCAGCCGTCGTGCTGGCCTCAAGGCGCTGATGGTGCTGATGACCGCCGCTCCTGCTGCGCTGGTGGCCTGGCGGCAGACCGATTGGCTGGCCGATGAACGTACTGCGATTGGCGAGCAACGCGAGCTGACCCTGATCGACGGTACGCGCCTGGCCCTCAATACCCAAACTGGCGTGGACATCGTTTTCGATGCCAGCCAGCGGCTGCTGCGCTTGCGTGGCGGGGAGATCCTCGTTATCACCCACCCGGACAGCCTGAGCCGACCGCTATCGGTGCAGACCGAGCAAGGCATCATCCGTGCACTGGGCACGCGCTTCAGCGTGCGTCAGGAGGGCAACGACAGCCAGGTCAGCGTGTTCGCCGGCGCCGTCGCCATTCAGCCTGTGCAGGGCGGCAGCGACTTACACCTGAGCGCTGGGCAGAGCGCCCATTTCGACCGCCGTCAGGTGTCGAGCCCAGCGCCATTGCTTACCGGCGCTGGCGAGTGGGCCAGCGGTGTGCTGCGCGTCGAGCGGATGCCCCTCAACCTTTTCGTCGAAGAACTGAACCGCTACCGACCCGGCTGGGTGCGATGCGATGCACAGGTCGGGCAATTGCTGATCAGCGGCGCGTTCCTGTTGCGCGACACCGACCTGATCCTCAGCGCAGTGTCCCGGGCGCTGCCAGTGCAGGTGGTGTATCGCACGCGGTATTGGGTGAGTTTGCAGGCGCGAACCGTCTGAAAAAAAGTCTGCAGCGCCTGTCCGCTTTGCCAGCGCTCGCGTGTCCTCCAGGCACACAGATCTTTTCGATTCGGAGTCTGCATGCCTTTGTCATTTCGTTGCTCACCAATTGCCTGCGCCGTGCAGGTCACAGCTCTGGCTGTGAGCCTTAGCGCCAGTCCCTCGTTATTTGCCGCCAGCAACCTGCACTACACCATCTCGCCAGGGCCGCTGGGCCAGGTGCTGTCGAGCTTTGCCGCACGTTCGGGCATCAATCTCGCCATCGAACCGGCGCTGGTAGACGGACGCCAGAGTGCCGGCCTGCAAGGTGAATTTGCGCTGCAGGCGGGCTTTTTACGCGTACTGGCCGGTAGCGGTTTGCGGGCGGTTGATCACGGCAACGGCGTGTACGTACTGGCGCCGATCCTCCAAACGGACGCAGCGCTGGAACTCGACGCCACGCAGGTCGTCGACACCCGCTTCAGCAGCACCATTGGCGACGGACCAGTGCCGGGTTATTTGGCCAAACGCACCACGGTCGGCACCAAGACCGACACGCCAATCAATGAAATCCCGCAAAGCATTTCGGTGATTACCCGCGATGAAATGGACCAGCGTGGTGTACAGGATTTCAATGCCGCTGTGGCCTATACCCCCGGGATTCGCGCGTTGGACTACGCAGGCGGGCAAGGCGCCCCGGATATCTTCCTGCGCGGTTTTCGTGCCTTCAACCTGTTCGGTCTGTATCAGGATGGCCTGCGCACCGGCTTCAACCAGTACGACACCAACTTTGAAACCTTTGGCCTGGAGCGAGTCGATGTGGTCAAAGGTCCCGCTTCGGTGCTGTTCGGGCAGATGGCGCCGGGTGGGGTGGTCAACATGACCAGTAAACGCCCGCAGGAAACGCCGATTCGTCATCTCGAAGTGCAGTACGGCAGCTTCGACCGGAGCCAGCTGGGTCTTGATGTCGGTGATCAGCTCGATAACGACGGCACCCTGTTCGGTCGGCTGGTCCTGCTACAGCGCGAGAGCGACACCCAGGTCAGACACGCCCCAGATGACCGCACTTATGTAGCGCCGTCCCTCACTTGGAAACCCGACGATGCCAATTCGCTGACGCTGCTTGGCAGTTACAGCAAGAGCCGTACGGGTGGCTCGGAGCAGAGTTTTCCGTTGATTGGTACCGTGCGCAAAAGCCCCTATGGCCATATTGATTCAGACACCGACCTGGGCTGGAAGGGCAGCTATTACCACAGCGAAAACACGGTCATCGGCGTGCAGTACGAGCATCAGTTCGACAATGGCTGGAAGCTGCAGCAAAACCTGCGCTACATGCATTCCAATGTTGGTTACCTGTCCAGTGGTCCTGATGTGGTACTCAACGCCGACGGCCGTACCCAGGACATCGGTTTGCAACTGCGGCCCAAAAACAGCGATACCTTCCTCATCGACAATCATCTGCAGGGGCTGGTCGACACGGGTCCGTTGCAGCACATCTTGCTGGCCGGTCTGGATTATTCGCACTACAAGGCCCGCGAAACGCGCCGTAACGGCGACCCCGATCCTGAGGTCGAGATGATCGATCTGTATCGCCCGGTCTACGGTGGTGCGGCCATCTGGTACGACCCTTTGCAGCGCTCTACCGACACCCGTTTGCAACAGGTCGGGCTGTACCTGCAGGATCAGATCAAGCTCGACCGCTGGGCGCTGACCCTGGGTGGCCGTCAGGATTGGTCAACCGCCTGGGAGGAGGGCTTGTACTTCGGTACAGAGCAGGTCGATACCGTGCAGCGTGACCGCAAATTCACCGGCCGCGTGGGCCTTGCCTACCTGTTCGACAATGGCATCGCACCCTATGCCAGCTACAGCACTTCGTTTCAGCCCAACCCGGAAGCCTACCGTGACGGCACGCTGTTCGAGCCGACTGAAGGCCGCCAGTACGAGATTGGCGTTAAGTACCAGCCGCCCGGTTATGACGCTTTCATCACCGTTTCGGCGTTTGATCTGGTGCAGACGAATGTCTCCACCACCGATCCGGTCAATCCCGGTTTCTCGGTGCAGAGCGGCGAAGTGCGTTCACGTGGCATCGAGCTGGAAGGCAAGGCCAGCCTCAGCCATGAGCTGAACGTGCTGGCGTCCTACGCTTACCTGGATGCCGAGATCACCCAGGACAACAGGTTCGAGGGCAACGCGCCGCGGGCGACTGCGCGCAATACCGCCAGCCTCTGGCTCGACTACACGATCGCAGACGGTGCGCTCAAAGGCGTAGGTATGGGGCTTGGACAGCGCTATGTTGGCTCGTCATATAACGTGCAGCACACCGTGAAGACGCCCCATTACCTGCTGACCGACGTCACCTTGCGTTACGACCTGGCGGGTATCGGGCTGGACGGTATGAGGGTGTCGGTTACGGCCAGCAACCTGTTCGACAAGCACTACTTCCAGCCAGGCTTTTACGAAGACTCGGTGCTTTACGGCAACCGGCGCAACGTGATTGCCAGCCTGAGCTACGACTGGTAGCGACGCTGGCCCGGAGCCCTTTCAGGCGGTAAGGGGCTGACGCAATCAGTGCGCCTGCCCAGACTGTTTTTTACGCAACGCAGCCGCCACCTCGGCCTCGATCGCGTAGGCCGGGGCTTCCAGCTCGTTGTAGTTGCGCGTGTAGCGCCGGGCGAACTCGCTGACGCCCAGCTCTTGATACTGCTGTACATGCTTGAGCTCATGGGCCCATAGCGCGACGTTGTTCTCGGCATCGCTGGCATGGCGAAAGATCACCGTGTCGATCAAGGTCACCGCGTTCACATCGGGGTTTTGCAGCAGGGCATTGGCGGCGCTGACCTGCTGTTGGTCACCGACCCGGTAGCGCACGGCGTCGAGCACGGCAAAGTCGTACCAGGCGTCTAACTGAACGCGGATATGCAGCGGGATCGGCTCGGTGCCGAGTGCAGTGGCGTCGGCCTGAGCTTGTTGCAGGGCGAAGACCAGGCCGCTTGAGGCCATGTGTTCGACATCCTGCAGGATCTGCCCAGCCTGGCCGGGGTCGAAGGGGGTGCAGAAGCAACCCATCAAGCACACTTGATACTGGCCCGCCGGGCAGGTGTCTGCTGCAGCTGCAGGTCGGGCCAGGGCCAGGCTGAGCCACAGCAGCAGGGCAGGCCTCAAGCGAGCACCTTGGCGACCAGGCTGCGGCTGGCCTGCAGCAGTTCGCTTTGCACGGTTTCGCTGGCCAGCATGCGCCCGACCACCACCGCGCCGACACATTGGCTGATCAATGCCCAGGCCAGTTCAGGATCATCCAGGGTCTCGCTCCAGGCTGCATGCAGTACGACCAACCAGTGCTCTGCCTCCTGGCGTACGGTTTGGTCGGCGCGGGCGATCTCCACCGCCAGTGGCGGCAGCGGGCAGCCTTGTTCGGCGTTATGCAGATGGGCCAGGCTCAGGTACTGCTCCAGGCAGCGGGCCAGACGCTGGCGTTCGGCGCTGCGCGCGGCCAGGCGGGCGAGGGGGCTGTTGCTCAGCTCACGGCGAACGATCTCGCTGAACAGGTCGTCCTTGCACGGGAAGTGGTTGTAGAACGCGCCGCCGGTGAGGCCAATAGCTTTCATCAAATCAGCCACGCCGGTGCTGGCGAAGCCGCCGCGCTTGGCCAGTGCGCCGCTGCTGGCGATGAGTTTTTCGCGGGTCTGCAGTTTGTGTTCAGTGGAGTAGCGCATCCAGATGATCTCCGCGCCCGGGCTTGACGTTGGTCGGATCATAACATAGCGTTCGTTTACTAAATGATCGTTCACCAATGGAGGTGGCCGTGGCGGAACAAGACAAGGTGGTGCTGGTGATTGGTGCCGGCGATGCGACCGGCGGAGCCATTGCCAAGCGCTTTGCCCGCGAGGGTTATATCGCCTGTGTGACCCGTCGCGACGCGGCCAAGCTGCAGCCGTTGCTGGACGAGATCAATGCCGAGGGTGGCCGGGCGCATGGCTTTGGCTCCGATGCGCGCAGCGAGGAGGAGGTCGCCAGCCTGATCGAAACCATCGAGCGCGATATCGGCGCGATCGAAGCTTTCGTGTTCAATATCGGCGCCAATGTGCCGTGCAGCATCCTCGATGAAACCCCGCGCAAGTTCTACAAGATTTGGGAGATGGCTTGCTTTGCTGGTTTTCTGACCGCTCAGGCAGTAGCCAGGCGCATGGTCACTCGCGAGCGCGGCAGCATCATCTTTACCGGCGCCACCGCCGGCACCCGTGGCGCGGCGGGGTTTGCCGCGTTCGCCACCGCCAAGCATGGCCTGCGGGCGCTGGCGCAGAGCATGGCGCGGGAGCTGGGGCCGCGTAATATCCATGTTGCCCATGTAGTGGTCGATGGGGCCATTGATACCGCGTTCATTCGCGACAACTTCCCTGAACGGTATGCGCAAAAAGACCAGGACGGCATCCTCGACCCTGCGCACATTGCCGACAGTTACTGGTTTTTACACGCCCAGCCCCGCGATGCCTGGACCTTCGAGCTGGACCTGCGGCCGTGGATCGAACGCTGGTAAAACTGCCCTTCAAAGGATCGGGCGATGAGTAAATCCGTGGAGTTTTTCTTCGACCTCGGCAGCCCAGCCAGTTATCTGGCCTGGACGCAACTGCCCGAGCTATGTGCGCGCCATGCTGTGCAGCTGGTCTATCGGCCGATGCTGTTGGGGGGCGTGTTCCAGGCGACCGGCAACGCATCGCCAGTCATGGTCCCGGCCAAGGGCCGCTACATGATGCTCGACCTGCAGCGGTTCGCGCAGCGCTATGGCGTGACATTCGGGCTGCCAGCTGGTTTTCCGCTCAATACCCTGGGGTTGATGCGCGGGCTGACGGGCATGCAATTGCACGCACCTGAGCGCTTTGAGGCCTTGCTTGCGTTGCTGTTCAACGCACTTTGGGCAGAGCAACGCGCACTGGGCGATGCGCAGGTGTTGGAGCAGACGTTGGCTGCTGGCGGTTTCGATCCACAGCAGTTCGCCGAGCTGGCAGCGCAAGTCGAGGTCAAACAGGCATTGAAAGCGGCAACCGAGGAGGCAGTCACGCGCGGCGTATTTGGCGCGCCGACCTGTTTTGTCGAGGGGCAGATGTTCTTTGGTCAGGACCGGTTGGACTTTGTCGAACAGGCCTTGCGCTAGCTATCCAGGCCTAGCAGTAGCTCGATCTGTCGGCGCTCCCAGATGCTTAGCAGCTCGACCGGGTTGGTGCCGTAGCGCTGCCAGCTGTCACCGTTGCTGCTGACACCTTGCGGGTTGCAGCAGCTGGCGCAGTGGGCGAGGCCTTCGGGATCGATGATCAAACTCAGTTGCCAGCCGGCGCTGCTGACTTCGATCAGGTCTGGGCGCGGGCGCGCACAGACCTGCAACGGCTCCACCCCCATCGCAACATCACGCAGGCATTGGTAGACCTCACGGCTGCTGGGCGCGCGCATGCTGTCGATCAGAAGTTGGCTGGGGTGTTGGCGCTGATGATCTCAGCCTCGTCCTGGCCGATGTTCTTGAAGCTGTGGGCCAGGGTAGTGGGAATGTAGTAACCATCGCCGGCATTGAGCACGCTGACCTGGCCGTCTACCCACAGCTCAATGGTGCCGCGGGTAACCAGGCCGCATTCTTCGCCTTCGGCATGCACGATCGGCTCGCCGGAATCGGCGCCAGGCGCATACAACTCACGCAGCATACGCATCTGCCGGCCTTCGACGCTGGCACCGACCAGCAGCATGCGCAGGCCGTTGCGGCCCAGGTCGGGCTGGTCGCCGCCGCGGAAGACAAAGCGCTCTTCGCGCACCGGGGTATCGAAACTGAAGAACTCCGCCAGGGACATGGGGATGCCTTCAAGCAGCTTTTTCAAGGAACTGACAGAGGGGCTGACGCGGTTTTGCTCGATCTGCGAGATGGTCGAATTGGTCAGGCCGCTGCGGCGAGCCAGTTCTCGTTGCGAGAGGCCGTTGCGTTCACGCACCAGTTTGAGTCGTGTCCCCGTGTCCATTAGCCGCCTTGTCTGTACTGAAGAGTGGTGTAAAAAATAATAAGCGACGCATTAAAACACACTCTTGTCAGCAACGCGCTGCGCATCTAAACGGCGCTGGTCGTGGCGGCTTGAGTCACGGCCAGCGCCTGCTGCAGCTTATTTGCCGTCGCGCAGCGGCCCCGGCCACATGCTTTTGAACACAGCATCGCGGCGGACCCAGGCGTGCATCAATGCCGCACCCAGATGCACCAGCACCGTGGCAAACAGCAGATAGCCAGCCCAGCTGTGTGCGCCTCGCAGCAGCGCATACAGCTGCAGGTCGTGCGGGGCAATGGCCGGCAACTGCAAGGGGCGTGGATAACCACCGGCCGAGAGCATCGCCCAGCCCAGCAGCGGCATGCTCAGCATCAGGCCATACAGGGCAATGTGCGAGGCCTTGGCGGCTAGCCGCTGCAGCGCGGGCAGGTCTGCCGGCAGCGGTGGATGGGGAACTGTCAGGCGTACAGCGATGCGCACCAGCACCAGCAGCAACAGCAACAGGCCGGTTGCCTTGTGCAGTTCCACCAGCAACGGATGGCGGGTCGACAGGTCGCTGACCATGCCCACGCCGATAAACAGCATGGCCAGGATCAGCACCGCCATCAGCCAGTGCAGCAACCGCGCGAAGGGGTGAAAGGCAGCAGGTTTCATGGCCGTACTCCAGTGTTGAGAGACTCGCGGCTACGCCGATTGAAGGACTCCGAGTAGGCCGCCGAGCGTGCTGCCAGGATCGGATCGGCAGTGGCCTGAATGCCGCTCGGCAGAATCAGCGGGTCGAAGTTGAGGTCACGGCAGGCGCCTTGCTCGGGGGCATCGACGGCATTGATCACCAGCGTGCCGGCATCAATGCTGCGCCGTTGCGCCGGCCACGGTTTGGACGGATCTTCCAGCGGGTCGCCCGGCTCGGCCAGCACCAGGCGCAAGGTCCAGCGCAGTGGGCCCTGGCTCAGCCGTTGGGCGAGGTCGTGCTGCAAGAACAGCGTGTCGCTGACCTGTGCGGGGAGGGCGCTATAGGGTGTTTGCGGCTCGACCTGCCAGCGAACCGGCTGCTCTTTGCCCTGGCGGTCGATCAGGCGGAAAGCGTTGATGCTGTGGTATTGGGTGCTGGCAAAGCTGTCGCTGGGCTTGTATGAGGCCGCCCATTGGCGAAACGCCGCACTTTCCGGGTGCTCGGCAAAAAACGCCTGCATACGCGCCGGATCCGGCTTGCCGGTGGCAGGATCCGGGGTCATGGCCAGCACCTGTTGGTAGAACGCCTCTGGCGTGCCGATTGCCAGTACCGGCGGGTTGTTCATGCCGGTGCGCCAGAGCTGGCCGTCGTCGGTGGCAAATTGCAACGCCATGCTTCGCACGGGCACACCGGTGTCAGGCGTGGCCGGGTTGGCGCCGCCAATGGCGAAGCGGCCGATCACTGGCACCCGCGCCTGCTCGAAGACCCGCGCGCTGGACAACGGCGCGGCCAGCCCGCTGCTCTCGAAGTAGCCGGTGACGCAAAGGCCTTTGGCGTGGTTCTTGCGATACCCGGGGTGGTGCCCGGCCTGGGCTTCGAAGGTGTCGATGATGCGTTGCGGGCTGAGTTTGGGGCCGCCGATCCAGCCAGCGGTGTAGGCAAACGCGCAGCCGGCGACGAGCAGGCCGGCGGCAATGGCCGTCAACCGCCAAAGCTTGGCGGGGCCGTGCACGGGAGTGTTCATAGGCAGCATCCGGGTCATTGAAGATGCGAGTACGACGGGGCGCGGTGCAACTTATTCCAGCCGCCCGGGAATAAATTTCGTGGCGCTGCGTCTGCCCCTTACACTGACTGCCCATGGGCCGGAATCACAGCATGCACGATCTCGACGACTCGCAATGGCGCGAACTGCTGCAGCGCCTGCGCCGCTTTGCCGTGTGGCTGACGCGCGAGCCGGGCAGTGCCGACGACCTGGTCCAGGCCACCATCGAACGCGCCTTGAGCCGTAGTGGCCAGCAGCGCGAGGCCGACGCGCTGCGGGCGTGGCTGTTCAGCATCCTCTATCGGCTGTTTCTCGACAGCAAGCGCCGCGACCGGCTGCACCGGCGCTGGCTGGCCTGGTTCAGCGGCGGCCAGGAGATCAGCGAGCCGATCGGCGACAATACCGAAGACATCATCTTCGCCCAGGCCGACTTGCAGGCATTTGCCCAGTTGTCGGCCGAGCAGCGTGCGCTGCTGTTGCTGGTCAGCGTCGAGGGCTTGAGTTACAAGGAGGCCGCCGAGGCCTTGGCTATCCCTATCGGCACGGTCATGTCGCGTTTGTCGCGGGCCCGTGCAGCATTGCGCCAACTGACCGAGGGCAGCCCAGCGTCCCCGGCCCTGCGGAGATTGAAATGACACGCCTGACCCCCACCGAGCACGAGTTGCACGCCTATATCGACGAGCGCCTCGACCCTGTGCGCCGCGCTGAAGTCCACGCGTGGCTGGCCGCCAATCCGCAGGAGGCTGCGCGTATCGAGGCCTGGCGCAACGACGCCCGGCGCCTGCGTGCGGCTCTGGCCGGCTTTGGCGAACTGGCCCCTGGCCCGCAGCTGGAGCTTGGCCAGTTGCAACGGCGTCTGCGTCAACGGCGTGTGCGCCGGCTGGCGACGGCGGCGGCGTTGTTGTTGAGCCTGGGTGTCGGCGGCGTGGGCGGCTGGCAGGCGCGGCAAATGAGCATGGCATCAACCGAATTGCCCATGGCCGATGCGCTGCAGGCCCATCGGTTGTTTGTCGGCAGCAGCGCTTTGGATATTCAGGCCAGCGACCCTGGCCAGCTGCGCGCCTGGCTGGGCAGCCATTTCAATCGGGTCGGCCAATTGCCCGATCTGGCCGGCTTGGGCTTTCAGCCAGTGGGTGCGCGCCTGCTGAGCAACGAGCAAGGACCGGCGGCGCTGGTGGTGTTCGAAGACAAGCAGGGCGAGCGGGTCAGCCTGTTCATGCGCCTGCCCGGCGAGCACTTTGCCAAGATGCCGACCGGTCAACGCACCGATGGCCAACTGGAGGCGCGCTACTGGTCGCATGGCGCCTACAACTTCGCGTTGGTCAGCGACGTTGACGATCAGCGCAGCGAGTCGCTGCGTGAAGTCCTTGGCGTCAGCCTGTAGCGGTTGCTGTCAGCCGCGCATCTGTTCGATCAGGTGCCACAAGCGCGGGTCGTTGAAATCATCGATAACCAGTTGCGCGCCGGCTTGCTGCAAGCGTTCGGCCGTCTGGGTGGTGGCTATGGCCACGGTGAAGATCCCGGCAGCGCTGGCAGCGGTTACGCCGGGCAGTGAGTCTTCAAACGCCAGCGCATGCTCGGCATTCGCCTGCAGCCGCTCCAGGCCGGTCAGGTAGGGCAGCGGATCGGGCTTGGCCCGCGCCAGTTCGTCGGCTACCAGCACCTGCGTGAAACGCTGGGTCAGGCCCATTGCGCCAAGCATGTGTTCGGCATTCAAGCGGGGCGCATTGGTCACCACACACATGCCGATGGCCTCTGCCTGGGCGTAATCGAGCAAACGCAGTAACCCAGGCAACGGTTGCAGTTTAGGGGCGAGCTCGCGAAACAGCGCTTCCTTGCGCTCCGCCAGCGCCTGGCGCTGCGCCGGGCTCTGATCTGGGAACAGCCTGGCGAATAGCTCACCGTTGGCCTGACCGCTGATCTGTTCATCGAACTGGGCCTGGGTCAGCTCGCGGCCGTCCTGCTCGTGCAGCAGTTGGCGGAAGGCTTGCAGGTGCAGCGTGTCGGTATCGGTCAGGGTGCCATCGAGGTCAAACAGCAGGGCGGTCAGCATCGGTTATCCATAAGCTTGTACATCGAGCAGGGGATCATAACCAATGCGCACGACGAAGGGGGCTGTTCAGTTTTAGCAGAAAAGAGTACAAATGTGCTCCATGGACAATATGACCCCCAAACGCCGCGCGATTCTGGCTTTTATCCGCGAGCGCATTACCGATCACAGCCAGCCTCCGAGCCTCGCCGATATCGCCGAGCGCTTTGGTTTTGCCTCGCGTAGCGTTGCCCGCAAGCACATCAGTGCGCTGTGCCAGGGCGGCTACATTGACGTCACGCCCAATCAGGCCCGCGGTATCCGCCTGGCCGAGCCTTTGCGCCGGCCAGAAATCCTTGAACTACCGGTACTCGGCCAAGTCGCTGCTGGTGCGCCGATCGGGCCTGACCTGGATATCCACGAGCAGTTGCTGCTCGACCCAAGCCTGTTCCGGCGCACGCCCGACTACCTGCTCAAGGTGCGCGGCGAGTCGATGATCGACGACGGCATATTTGACGGTGACCTGGTCGGCATCCGCCAGCAAGGCGAAGCCGACGACGGCCAGATCGTGGTCGCCCGGCTGGATGGCGAGGTCACTATCAAGCGTCTGCAGCGCATCCCCGGCGGCTTTCGTTTGCTGCCGCGCAACCCGGCCTATGCGCCGATCGAGGTTGGCCCTGAGCGCGACTTCTGTATCGAAGGGGTCTTCTGCGGCCTGCTGAGGCGCGACTGATGGGCGCCGTGGTCGATCTGGACGGCCTGCTCGACCAGCGCCGAATTTGGCGTGGCCGGCAAACCCAGGCGCGCCCGCTCGGCGTGCAGCCAACCGGCCATGCCCAGCTCGATGAGCGCCTGCCTGACGGCGGTTGGCCTGCCGCTGCGCTGAGTGAGCTGCTGTTGGCCAGTCCAGGCTGTGGTGAATTGCAATTGTTATGGCCGAGTCTGGCTCGGCTCACCGCAGAGTCCGGGCGGGTGGTGCTGATTGCACCGCCGTTTATCCCTTTTGCGCCGGCGTGGCAGGCAGCCGGGGTTGATCTGCGCTGGCTGACCCAGGTCGAGGCTGCGCCTACCGATGCCTTGTGGGCTGCCGAGCAGTGCTTGCGCTCGGGCAGTTGTGCAGCGGTGCTGTGCTGGCCTGAACGGGCCGATGATCGCGCCTTGCGCCGCTTGCAGGTGGCTGCCGAAACCGGCCAGGCGCTGGCGTTTGCCTGCCGCCCGCAGCACGCGGCGCACAACCCGTCACCGGCGGCGCTGCGTATTGCTGTTGATACCCGGCCCGCACAATGGCGGGTGCTAAAGTGCCGCGGCGGCATGCCGCCTGCTGTGCCCATTGCCAGTCGCGGGCAGGGTTGATGCAGCATGTTGTGGGCCTGCATTTTATTGCCGCAGCTGACGCTGGACAGCGTCCTGCGTGAACGCGATGACCCGGATACGCCGCTGGTATTGATCGGCGGGCCGACTCAGCGCCGGGTGCTGCAAGCGGTCAACCCGGCTGCTGCCAGGCTCGGCTTGCGCGCTGGGCAGACGCTGACGGCCGCCCGCGCATTGGCCGATGGTTTCACCTGCGTTGAAGCCGACCCGGCCCAGGTCGAGCAGGTTCAGCAGTTGCTGGCTGCCTGGGCCTACCGCTACAGCGCGCAGGTCAGCCTGCATTATCCGCGGGCCTTGCTGCTCGAGGTCGGTTCCAGCCTGCAGTTGTTCGGGCCATGGCCTGTGCTCCAGGCGCGCCTGCGCGAAGAGCTGGATGCTCTGGGGCTGCGCCAACGCATTGTGCTGGCGAGCAACCCGGTGGCTGCTCGCATGCTTGCCAACTGTCATGACGGCCTTGCCCTGAGCGATGCCGACGACACCCGCGCGGCCCTGGCCAAGCTGCCGATCAACAAGGTCGGGCTGCCCACCGAGGCCAGCGAGGCCTTTATGCGGATGGGCCTGCGTCAGCTCGGTGAGGTGCTTGGCCTGCCGCGTGATGCGCTGGCCCGGCGCTTTGCCGCCGGGGTGCAGCTGCATCTGGATCAACTGCTGGGGCTGCGCAGTCTGGGTCTTGAGTTCTACCTGCCGCCGGACCGCTTCGAGACGCGTCTAGAGCTCAACTTCGACGTTGAATCGCATCAGGCCTTGCTGTTCCCGTTGCGGCGGATGATCAACGACCTGGCGGCGTTTCTGGCCGGGCGCGACTGTGGCGTGCAGCGCTTCGAGCTGCACCTTGAGCATGTTGAGGGCCCGGACACCGTGCTCAAGGTCGGGTTGTTGGCCGCCGAACGTGATGCGACCCTGCTGTTCGAGCTGGCCCGCGGGCGCCTCGAGCCGCTGCGCATCACTGCGCCGGTGCGCAACCTGCGTTTGCTGGCTGCAGACCTGCCGGCCTTTGTGCCGCAGCATCAAGCGCTGTTCGACCCGCGCGCGCAACAGGCGCAGCCGTGGGAGCAACTGCGCGAACGGCTGCGCGCGCGGCTGGGTGATGAAGCGGTGCAGGGCCTGCGTGCCGAGGCCGATCATCGCCCCGAGTGCGCTTGGCAACTTGCCAGCCAAGGTGCGTCCGGGCCGCTGCAGGCTGCTGTAGATAGCCGCCCGGGTTGGTTGTTGGCGGCGCCTTTGCGCTTGAGCGAGGCCGATGTGCAGCTGTTGGGGCGAGCCGAACGGATCGAATCGGGCTGGTGGGATGGCGGCGATGTGCGCCGTGACTACTACCGCATCGAAACCCGTGAAGGCTTGCGCGGCTGGGCCTATCAAGACCTCGCCGAGCCTGGTCCGCTGTGGTTGCAGGGGTGGTTCGCATGAGCGCCGGCGGCTATGCCGAGCTGCATTGCCTGTCGAACTTCAGCTTCCAGCGTGGCGCTTCCAGTGCCGACGAGTTGTTCAAACGTGCCCGCGAGCAAGGCTATACGGCGCTGGCGATCACCGATGAGTGCACCCTGGCCGGTATCGTACGCGGCTGGCAAGCCGCCAAAGCGCACCAACTGCGGCTGATCGTCGGCAGCGAAGTACGCTTGCAGGACGGGTCGAAACTGGTTTTGCTGGTCGAGAATCTGCGCGGCTATCAGAGCCTGTGTGGCTTGATCACCCGCGCCCGGCGGCGGGCGGGCAAAGGCGAGTATCAGTTGTTTGCTGGGGACCTTGAGGCCAATTGCGAGGGCTTGCTGGCGCTATGGATACCGGATGAGGCTGACGACGCGAACGCCGCTCAGTGGCTGCGTGAGCTGTTTGGCGAACGGCTGTACCTGGCCGTGCACCTGCACCGTGGCGCTGACGACACTACGCGCCTGGCTCGTTTGCGCACGCTGGCTGCCCAGTTAGACATTCGCGCTGTGGCCTGTGGTGATGTGCACATGCACAGCCGTGGACGGCGCGCCCTGCAGGATTGCATGACCGCCGTGCGCCATCACTGCACGATTACCAGCGCCGGGCGTTACCTGTTCGCCAACGGCGAACGCCACCTGCGCAGCCTGGCTCAGCTCAACGAGCTGTACCCTGCAGACTTGCTCAAACAAAGCCAGTTGATCGCCGAGCGCTGTCACTTCGACCTGAGTGAACTGAAATACCAGTATCCACGCGAAGTAGTGCCATCAGGGCAAACCCCGGCCAGTTGGCTGCGCCACCTGTGTGAACAGGGCCTGCCCCGGCGTTGGCCGGACGGCGCCAGTGCCGAGGTGCGCCAGGTCCTCGACAAGGAGCTGGCGCTGATCGAAGAGCTGCACTACGAGAGCTACTTTCTCACCGTGCACGACATCGTCGATTTCGCCCGCAAGCAAGGCATTCTCTGTCAGGGCCGCGGTTCGGCGGCCAACTCGGTGGTGTGTTTTGTGCTCGGCATCACCGAGCTTGATCCGATGCAGCATCATCTGCTGTTCGAACGGTTTCTCTCACGCGAGCGCAACGAGCCACCCGACATTGATGTGGACTTCGAGCACAACCGCCGCGAAGAGGTCATTCAGTACGTGTTCCGCCGCTATGGTCGCCACCGTGCGGCACTGACCGCCGTGGTCAGTACCTATCACGCGGCTGGCGCGGTGCGCGATGTGGCGCGGGTGCTCGGGCTGCCGGCCGATCAGGTCGATGCGCTGGCCAAGTGCTGCGGCCGCTGGACGGATCGCATCCCCGATGCGCAGCGCCTGGCCGAGGCGGGCTTCGAGGCGCAAAGCCCGTCGTTGCGGCGGATTCTGGTGCTGGCCGGCGACCTGATCGGTTTCCCCCGGCACCTGTCGCAGCACCCTGGCGGCTTTGTCATTTCCGAGCAACCGCTGGACCAGCTGGTGCCGGTGGAAAACGCGGCGATGGCCGAGCGCACGGTGATCCAGTGGGACAAGGACGACCTCGATATGGTCGGCCTGCTCAAGGTCGACGTGCTGGCGCTGGGGATGCTCAGCGCGCTTCGCCGTTGTTTCGATCTGCTCGCGCAGCACCGTGGGCGCCATTTGACCCTGGCTACCATTCCCAGCGAAGACCCTGCGACCTACGCCATGATCAGCCGCGCCGAGACCATCGGTGTGTTTCAGATCGAATCACGCGCGCAGATGGCCATGCTGCCGCGGCTCAAACCCAAGACGTTTTATGACCTGGTAATCGAAGTGGCGATCGTCCGCCCGGGCCCGATTCAGGGCGACATGGTCCACCCGTATCTGCGCCGGCGGCTAAAGCAGGAAGAGGTGACGTATCCGTCGCCAGCGCTCGAGGCCGTGTTCAAACGCACGCTGGGTGTGCCGTTGTTCCAGGAACAGGTCATGGAGTTGGCGATGGTTGCCGCCGACTACAGCCCTGGCGAAGCCGATCAGTTGCGCCGCAGCATGGCCGCCTGGAAGCGGCACGGCGGCCTTGAACCGCATCGCGTGCGCTTGCTCGAGGGCATGCTGCGTAACGGCTACGAGCTGGCCTTTGCCGAGCGCATCTTCGAGCAGATCAAGGGCTTTGGCAGTTATGGCTTTCCTGAGTCGCACGCTGCCAGCTTTGCCTTGTTGTGTTACGCCAGCAGCTGGCTCAAGTGCCACGAGCCGGCGATCTTCACCTGTGCCTTGGTCAACAGCTGGCCAATGGGCTTCTACAGCCCTGACCAGTTGCTCCAGGACGCCAGGCGCCAAGGGATCGAAGTGCGCCCGGTGGACGTCTTTTACAGCGAGTGGGACTGCACCCTTGAGCCGTTGGCCGGCGGCGCCTTGGCGATCCGCCTGGGCTTGCGCCAGATCCGCGGGTTTACCCAAGCCGATGCCTTGCGCCTGGCACAGGCCAGGCAGCAACGACCTTGGCGCGATGTCGAAGACCTGTGCCTGCGCGCCGAACTCGACAGCCGTGCCCGCGCGCGCCTGGCAGATGCCGGGGCGTTGCGCGGGTTGGCCAGCGATCGTCATCAGGCCCGCTGGCAGGTGGCTGCCGTGCAGGCGCAACTGCCCTTGTTCGCCGATATCGGCAGCGCAGGCGAGCAGGCCGTGGCGTTGCCAAGGCCAACCGTGGCGCAGGACCTGGTAGCCGATTACGCCACCCTTGGCACCACCCTTGGGCCGCACCCGTTGAGTCTGTTGCGCCCGCGTCTGCGCGCGCTGGGTTGTCGCAGTTCGGCGGAGCTGGACAGCGTCGAGCATGGCGATGCAATTGCTGTGACCGGTCTGGTGGTTGGCCGGCAGCGTCCTGGCACGGCCAGCGGGGTGACGTTTGTCACCCTGGAAGACGAGGCGGGCATGGTCAACGTGGTGGTCTGGCGCGACCTGGCCGAGCGTCAGCGGCGGGCGCTGGTTGGCGCCCAGTTGCTCAAGGTCAGTGGCCGACTGGAACACGAGAAGGGCGTCAGGCACTTGATTGCCCGGCGCCTGGAAGACGTCAGCCCGCTATTGCAAGGGCTGGACGTGCGCAGCCGCGACTTTCACTGAGGCCCGCCTAGACCATCGCCAGGTGCTGCTTGCGCGTAGGCGGGGCAAAGGCCTGATCAATCGCTTGCAGGTCGGCAGCGCTCAAGCACAGCTCGCCTGCCGCGGCATTGAGCTGCACATGCCTTGGGTCGACGGCCTTGGGGATGGCAATCACTCCCGCATGGCGGGTAACCCAGGCCAGGCTGACCTGCGCTGGGGTGGCGTTATGGCGCTCGGCGATTTCGGCTATCAGCGGATGCTGCAGTAGCTGACCTGCCTGGGCCAGCGGGCAGTAGGCCATGATCGGCATCTGCTGCGCCTGGCTCCAGGGCAACAGGTCGAACTCGATGCCGCGTTGGGCCGGGTTGTACAGCACCTGGTTGGCTGCACAGGCCGCGTTATCAAGCTCGATCATGTCGTCCAGATCGAAGTTGGAAACACCCCAGCGGCGAATCTTGCCTTGTTCGCGCAAACGCTCGAAGGCTTCGACGGTTTCTTCCAGCGGATACTGGCCACGCCAGTGCAGCAGGTACAGGTCAATGCAATCGGTGCCCAGCCGGCGCAGGCTGCGCTCGCAGGCTTGCGGCACGCCGCGCTGGCTGGCGTTGTGCGGGTAGACCTTGCTGACCAGAAACACCTGGTCACGGCGACCAGCCATGGCGGCGCCGACCACTTCCTCGGCGCCACCTTCGGCATACATCTCGGCGGTGTCGATCAGGCTCATGCCAAGCTCGATGCCTTGCTGCAAGGCCGCCACCTCGGCGGCCTTGCGCGCCGGGTCTTCGCCCATGTACCAAGTGCCTTGGCCTATGGCGGCAACGCGGCGGTCTGCAAGTTCTACTGTGCGCATGTCAACTCCTGTGGCGGGGTGTGGGCAATGACTACATCCAGCAGCGCCTCGGCTGCGGTTGAAAGCTTGTGTTCACTCAGCGAAATAACGCCAATACGCCGCTCGACGCTGGGTTCAACCAAGGCGACGCAGCGGGCGCCAAGCTCTTGCATCTGCTTGATGCACAGGGCCGGCACAGCGCTGACGCCAAGGCCATTGGCGACCATGCGGCCGATGGTGGTCAACTGATGGCTCTCGAACGCCACGGTCAACTTGCCGTGGCCGGCGGCGACGTTTTGTTCCAGCAGCAGGCGCACCGCAGACGGTCGTTGCAGGGCGATGAAATCTTCGGCCAGCAATGCCTGCCAGCTCACCTCATGCTGCAGCGCCAGCGGTGAGTCTGCTGGCACCACCGCCACGAAGCGGTCCATGTACAGCGGCACAAAGCGCAGGCCGTCGAGGTTGTCCGGCTCGAAACCAATGCCTAGTTCGACGCGGCGATGGCGCACCAGTTCCTGCACCTGTTCATTGATCACGTCATGCACGGTGACGTTGACCCGCGGATAACGCTGGCGAAACACCTTCAATGCCTGCGGTAGCAGGTTGCCGGCAAAGGCCGGCATCGCCGCCACCGAGACCCGCCCCAGTTGCAAGGTAAAGCGCTGGCGCAGCATCTCTTCGGTGTCGTCCCAGTCGGCCAGCAGCCGCCGCGCCAACGGCAGCAGCACCTCGCCTTCGGGGGTCAGGCTGACGCTGCGGGTGGTGCGGGCGAGCAGGGCGCCGCCGAGGTTGTCCTCCAACGCCTTGATGGTCAGGCTCAAGGCCGGCTGCGACACATGCAGATGCTCGCCCGCCTGGGCAAAGCTCAGGTACTTGGCTACGGTGACAAAGGCACGCAACTGCTTGACGTTCATGCGGGGTGGGCCTTTTGTTTTAGAAAAATTATCAATCGATGACTAAAACAAAATTAACAAATCAGTCGGCAGCGGTGAAGATGGCTGCACGCACAAACAACTATAAAGGCGAATCAGCATGGCCGGACTGGACAAGCGCGTTGCAACCTACGAAGAGGCCCTGGCAGGCCTGACCGACAACATGACCGTACTGGCCGGCGGCTTCGGCCTCTGCGGCATCCCGGAAAACCTCATCGCCCAGATCAAGCGCAGCGGGGTCAAGGGCCTGACCGTGGTCTCGAACAACTGCGGCGTCGATGGTTTCGGCCTGGGCATCCTCCTCGAAGAACGGCAGATCGCCAAGATGATCGCGTCCTATGTCGGCGAAAACGCCGAGTTCGAGCGTCAGTTGCTCAGCGGCGAACTTGAAGTGGTACTGACCCCCCAAGGCACTCTGGCAGAAAAAATGCGCGCGGGCGGCGCTGGCATACCGGCGTTCTTCACCGCCACCGGCTACGGCACCCCGGTTGCCGAAGGCAAGGAAGTGCGTGAGTTCAATGGCCGCAAGTACATCCTCGAAGAAGCCATCACCGGCGATTTCGCCATCGTCAAAGGCTGGAAGGCCGACCACTACGGCAACGTGGTGTATCGCAACACGGCGCAGAACTTCAACCCGCTGGCCGCAACCGCCGGCAAGATCACCGTGGTCGAGGTCGAGGAGATCGTCGAACCCGGCGTGTTGCTGCCAAGCGAGATCCATACCCCAGGGATCTTCGTCGATCGTGTGATCGTCGGTACCTTCGAGAAGCGCATCGAAAAGCGCACCGTCAAGGCCTGAACGCCACCCATAGAACAACAAAGAGATCCAGACCATGGCACTGACCCGCGAACAGATGGCCCAACGCGTCGCCCGTGAACTGCAGGACGGCTTCTATGTCAACCTCGGCATCGGTATCCCGACCCTGGTGGCCAACTATGTCCCCGCCGACATGGACGTGATGCTGCAATCGGAAAACGGTCTGCTCGGCATGGGCGAGTTTCCCACCGAGAGCACTATCGATGCCGACATGATCAACGCCGGCAAACAAACCGTCACCGCCCGCCGCGGCGCTTCGATTTTCGATTCGGCACAATCGTTCGCGATGATCCGCGGCGGCCATGTCGACCTGACCGTACTCGGCGCCTTTGAAGTGGATGTGGAAGGCAACATTGCCTCGTGGATGATCCCCGGCAAGCTGGTCAAAGGCATGGGCGGCGCCATGGACCTGGTCGCAGGCGCCGACAACATCATCGTCACCATGACCCATGCATCCAAGGACGGCGAGTCCAAGCTGCTGTCGCGCTGCAGCCTGCCGTTGACCGGTGCTGGCTGCATTCGCAAGGTGCTGACCGACCTGGCCTATCTGGAAATCGAAAACGGGGCGTTCATCCTGCGCGAAACCGCGCCGGGCGTGACTGTCGAAGAAGTGATCGCCAAAACCGCCGGCAAGCTGATCGTTGCCGATGATGTGCAAGAAATGACCTTCTGATCGCCACTGGTTTACCCCAGCCCCCCTGTAGTGGTGGGCTTGCTCTGCAAAGGCTGACCCCTTTGCCGAGCAGGCCCGTTGCTGCAGGTTTTTTGCGTGTGCCTTGAAATCCCCTGACAAGACCAATAAAAGGAAAACTACCGTGGCCGCTGAAATTCAGGATAGCCGCTCCGCCCGGTTCGCTCTGCGCTGCTCCAACTGGGCCGAGCGCTGGTTCCCCGACTCGTGGGTATTTGCCGCCTTGGCGGTGGTGCTGGTGTGCGTGGCCGCAATGGCCATGGGCGCCAAGCCGACCGACACTGCCAAGGCCTTTGGCGATGGTTTCTGGAGCCTGATCCCGTTCACCATGCAGATGGCCTTTGTGGTCATCGGCGGTTATGTGGTCGCCAGCTCACCGCCGGCGGCACGGCTGATCGATCGGCTGGCACGGATCCCGAAAAACGGCCGTTCTGCAGTCTGCTGGGTGGCGCTGATCTCGATGGTGGCTTCGTTGCTCAACTGGGGCCTGTCGCTGGTGTTCGGCGGCTTACTGGTAAGGGCATTGGCCCGCCGCACCGACCTGAAAATGGACTATCGCGCTGCAGGCGCAGCGGCCTACCTTGGCTTGGGCGCGGTATGGGCGCTGGGCTTGTCGTCGTCGGCGGCGCAGCTGCAGGCCAACCCGGCCAGCCTGCCACCGTCGATCCTGTCGATTACCGGCGTGATTCCCTTCACCGAGACCATCTTCCTCTGGCAGTCCGGCGTCCTGCTGGCGGCGCTGGTGATCGTCTCGCTGATCGTGGCCTATGCCACAGCACCCGGCGCCAGCAGCGCGCGTACTGCCGAGCAATGCGGTATCGACCCCAGCTTCACCGCGCCGCCGCCGGCGCAGCGTACCCGTCCCGGCGAATGGCTGGAACACAGCCCGGTGCTGACCTTGTTGCTGGTGGCATTGGCTGCAGGCTGGCTGTACCAGGAGTTCGCCAGCAAACCGGCGATTACCGCGATTTCCGGGCTCAACACCTACAACTTCCTGTTCATCATGCTCGGCGCTCTGCTGCACTGGCGGCCGCGCAGCTTTCTCGATGCCGTGACCCGCGCAGTGCCGACCACCACCGGGGTGCTGATCCAGTTTCCCCTGTATGGCTCGATCGCCGCGGTGCTGACTCAGGTCAAGGGCATCGATGAGCAGACTCTGGCTCACCATATCTCGACCTTCTTCGTGCAGATCGCCACGCACGACACCTATGCCTTGCTGATGGGCGTGTACTCGGCGGTGCTGGGCTTCTTCATCCCCTCGGGTGGCGGCAAGTGGATCATCGAAGCGCCGTACGTGATGCTGGTGGCCAACGACCTGCAGTATCACCTCGGCTGGGCGGTACAGATCTACAACGCGGCCGAAGCCTTGCCCAACCTGATCAACCCGTTCTACATGCTGCCGCTGCTTGGGGTGCTTGGGCTCAAGGCGCGGGACCTGATCGGCTTCTCGTTCGTGCAGCTGCTGGTGCATGCGCCGTTGGTGCTAGTGCTGCTGTGGGCACTCGGCTCGACCTTGCAGTACACGCCACCGGTGATGCCGTGAGCGGGTGCGGGCACTTAAACGGTTAAACGCGGTCACAGCCGGGCACATATTTACTCAGGAGCTGTAATGAAGAAGATTTCTCTGTGTCTCGGCGCCGCACTGTTGGCCGGGCTGGCGGGCTGCGCCGGCAATGACCACCTCGACACCAGCCGACTGACCAAGGTCGATGAGAACCACGCCAACCTTGAAGCGAACGGCGCGCGTTATATCCTCGACAGCTACATCATCCCGTTCAACCAGCCATACTTCATCAGCGTCCAGCGCGATGACGGCAAACCGCTGACCATCGCCGAGGCGGCAGCTGTCGCACAGCCGTACATCGAAACACGTGGCTGCACCCAGCCCGTGGCGCGTCGTCCGGATCTGGACAAGAGCAACGCTGCGAAAACTCAGTGGATCGTCGGCATCGAGTGCTGATGACTGGCTGTTTGCTGGTGCGCTGAATCGACAACGCCTGGCTGACCTCTGTTGAGGTTCAGGCAGGCGCGTGTGCAGGGTGTGGCTACCCGCTCAAACCGCTCAGCGCAGTTGCGCCAACAGTTCCTGCAGTTTCTGGGCAAAAACGGGCACGGCGGATCACCCCGGTAGTGGTCAGGTCAGAGACAGACTGATTTGCCCAGCCAGGCCGGAGTCATGGCCGTGGTCGAACAGAATTCGGCAGGTCAGTGCCAGCTTTTCGCGCACGGTCCACGTATTATCGGCGAGCGAACTTTGCATCTGGGTCAGCGCCTGGCGCACCAGTTGCTGTTTGCTGTGTGACAGGGTTGTGGCCATGGGCGATTATCCTCTGCGGCGAATGATGAAGGTCAGCGTTCTGTGCTCGGCTGTGTGGTGTGGTCCGAGCTCGACGACGCAATCTATGACACTAGATAGCCTATGTGACACAAAGTGTCATAAGCAGCAGCGTTTCTTGGGAATACCGAAATTCATGTCTATCCGATTGAAATTGAGTTCAGCGATCCGACCTTCAAGGAGCACCAGGGCGAGGAGTTTCTGTTCGTCCATAGTGGCCAGGTTGAGGTCGATTTCATGACCGAGCGGGTGCTCCTGGGGCAGGGCGATGCCTTGCATTTCAACGCCCAGACTCCCCACCGGCTGCGCTCGATTGGCCCGCAGCAGGCGCAGTTGCTGGTGGTCGTGCAGGGCGGCGAGTAAGGGGGCAGGGCGATGATCGAGGTCTCACGGTTCTGGCGCGATCCGGCATTGCCTTTTGTTGAAGCGCGCCGCGTGGGTGACGGCCGCCAGGTGTGTTACGCGGCACACTCCCATGAGAGCTTCTCGCTTGGAGTGATTACGGGTGGGCGCAGCAGCTACATGACCGGAGCGGTCAGTCATGAGGTGACTGCGGGCAATACGGTGCTGATCAAACCGGGCGTGGTGCACAGTTGCAACCCGGTCGCTGGCGAGGCGTGGTCGTACCTGATGCTGTTTGTCGATATGCCGTGGCTGAGTGCGCAAGGCGTGCAGTTGCCAGAGGTAACCTTGAGCCATTCTCCGGCACTGTACAGCCGTGTGCTGGAGTTATTCGCTGACTTGTTCGATAAAGCGACGGCCGAGCGCGAAGGCTTGCTGGCTGCATTTTTTCGGGACTTGCCCGGCTATCTGCAACCTGAGGCCGCGACGCGCAGTGATGAACATGCGCAATTGGAAGCTGGCGCAGCGTTCATCCGCTCGCACCGGCAGGACCCGTTGACCCTCGCCGAGATCTGCGCCGCTGCTGGGTTGTCGCGGGCCTACCTGATTCGCGCCTTCCGCCAGCGCTTTGGGTTGACCCCGCATGGTTATCTGCTGGACCAGCGCGTGCAATATGCGCGCAGCCAACTGCGCCTGGGCCGGCCCATCGCCGAGGTGGCAGTGGACGCAGGCTTTGCTGATCAGGCGCATTTGCAGCGCGCGTTCAAGCGGCACCTGGCGGCAACCCCCGGGCACTACCGTAACGCCTCAGGCGCGCAGCAGCACCACAGCGCTGGCCACGAGTAATGCCGCCAGCAGGCGATTGAACAAGCGCAAGCGCTTCGGCTTGTCCAGGTAGTGGCTGATCACACTGCCGGCCCACGCCCAGCTGGCGATCGAGACAAAGCAGATCGGCGCGTAGATTGCGCTGAACAGCCACAGCAGTGGCTGATCTCCGCCGGTATAGGCGCCCACGCCGGCAACAGCCGCCAGCCACGCCTTCGGGCTCAGCCACTGCATGGCCGCGCCTTGCCAGGCTGAGGGTGCCTGCAGCTGTTGTTCAGCCGCTAGTTCACCGTTGTCGCGGGCCAGTTGCCAAGCCATATACAGCAGGAACAACACACCGCCCCACAACAGCAACTGGCCCAGCGCTGGCCAGCGCAGCAACAGCTGGTGCACACCCAAACCGCACAGCAGCAGTAGCATACAGAAACCCAGCGTCGCACCTGCGACATGGCCAAGGCTCGCCCTAAGGCCGTGGCGGGCGCCGCTGGCCAGGGCTACGATATTGACGGGGCCGGGTGAAATCGAGGCTGCCAGGGCAAAGGCAGCCATGGACAAGGACAGGCTCATGAGCAGGACTCCAGAGTTGAGGTGCGCTGATGGTGCGCGCCCACCCGGCCTGCGTATTGAACCAAAGTCCCCTGCGGTTTGCCTCGGAAACACCTGTTACAGGTTTTGTAATAGTTTCCCGCTGTCAGAAAATACGACTGTAATTGTAGGATCTCCATCCCAATTTCCCATTCAGGTATCTATGAACACCTTCTCGGAGCCCCCCAGTTCCTGGTCGTCCCGGCCATCTTGCACCCCCTCCCGTAACACATCCTTTGTGAGTACCCGCTAATGGAATGGCTTGCCGACCCCACGGCCTGGCTAGGCCTGTTGACGCTTATCGTCCTCGAGCTGGTGCTGGGTATCGACAACCTGGTGTTCATCGCCATCCTGGCTGACAAGCTGCCCCCGCATCAGCGCGACCGCGCGCGGGTGATCGGCTTGAGCCTGGCGCTGATCATGCGCCTGGGCCTGCTGGCCAGTATCTCGTGGATGGTCACCCTGACCGAGCCGCTGGTCGAACTTTTCGGCAAGACGTTCTCGGGCCGTGACCTGATCATGCTGTTTGGTGGTGTGTTCCTGCTGTTCAAGGCCACCATGGAACTGCACGAACGACTGGAAGGGCATGTTGCGCAGTCCAGCGGCAGCGTCCGCCATTCGGCGTTCTGGCCGATCGTTGCGCAGATCGTGGTGCTCGATGCGGTGTTCTCGCTGGACGCGGTGATCACTGCAGTGGGTATGGTCGAACACCTGTCGATCATGATGATCGCGGTGATCTTCTCGATCGGTATCATGATTGTTGCCAGCAAGCCGCTGACCCGCTTCGTCAACGCCCATCCGACCGTGATCATGCTGTGTCTGGGCTTCTTGATGATGATTGGCTTCAGCCTGACCGCAGAGGGCCTGGGCTTCCATATCCCGAAAGGCTACCTGTACGCGGCGATTGGTTTCTCGATCCTGATCGAGCTGTTCAACCAGCTCGCCCGGGCTCGTCGCAAGCGCAGCCTGCAACAGCATCGCCCACTGCGTGAGCGCACTGCGCATGCGGTATTGCGCCTGATGGGCGGTCGCCGGGTAGAAGCGGACGAAGTTGGTGAAGAGATTGCCGATCTGGTTGAGGGTGGTCAGGAGCAGGTGCTGTTCGATCGCCGCGAGCGGGTCATGATCAGCGGTGTGCTGAACCTTGCCGAACGGCCGATCCGCACGGTGATGACGGTGCGTACCGAAGTCGATGCGCTGGACCTGGCACTGCCTGCCGAGAGCATAACCTTGGCCTTGGCCAACTCGCCATACTCGCGCCTACCGCTGATTCGTAACGGGCGTATCGAGGAGCCGCTTGGTTTCGTGCACAAGAAGGAGCTGCTCAAGGAGTACCTCGAGGGCAACAGACCTGACCTTGAGGCGATGGTGCGGGCGCCCCTGAATCTGCTGGAGAGCTTCAGCATCCTCAATGCGCTGGAGCAGATGCGCGGCCAGTCGACCCATATCGCCTTTGTGGTCAACGAATTCGGTGACTTCACCGGTTTGCTGACCATGACCGATATTCTTGAGTCGATTGCCGGTGAGTTGCCAGACGCCAGTGAGGTCGAAGGCCCGGCCATTGTCGAGGAGGCTGACGGCTTTGTGGTCAGCGGTGCCTTGAACCTTAGCCAGGTGCAGGCGCGGACCGGCTTCAGTGCCCGCGCTACCGAGGACTACCAGACCCTCGCGGGCCTGGTGATGAGCTTGCTGGACCGCTTGCCGCGGGTCGGTGATTGTCTGGCCTGGAACGGCTGGACCATGACCGTGATTGCGGTGGAGGAGCGGCGCGTGCGCCAGGTGCGCCTTACACAGAGCGGCGGCGTTGACGGAGCAGGTGCTTGATGCCCTCGAGCACCAGCACCAGTACTGCCGCCCAGATAGGCAGGTATGTCAACCACTGGTCACGACCAATGGTTTCGCCCAGCAGCAGGGCGACGCCGACCAGCAGCACCGGTTCGACATAACTGAGCAGGCCAAACAAGCCGAACGGCAACAGCCGACTGGCGAGTACATAGGCAATCAGTGCACCGGCGCTGATTGCCCCGAGCAGCGGAATCAAGCCGTAGAGCCCGGGGTGTGCACGCAGGTCGGCGGCCGACAGTGGGCCGTGGAACACGAAGTACAGCGCCCACGGCAACAGCAGGAACATGTCGCACCACAGACCGCCCAGGTGATCGGTGCGGCAGCGCCTGCGCAGCACGAAGTAGATCGGGTAGCCGATCATCACCACCAGGGTTTCCCAGGCGAAGCTGCCATGCTGGTACAGCTCGTGGCCTACCCCCAGCGCTGCGCACGCCACTGCCACTTTTTGCAGGCGTGAAAGCCGTTCGCCGTAGACCAGCCGCCCGGTCATGACCATCGCCAGCGGCAACAGGAAATAGCCCATCGACACCTCTAGGCTGCGCCCGTGCAACGGTGCCCAGAGGAACAGCCACAGCTGCACACCCATCAACCAGGAAGTGCCGAGCATGCCCAGTAGCAGCGCCGGGCTGCGGCGCACCCGGGCAAACAGCTCGGCGACACGCTGCCAATCCTTGCTCAGCAGCATGAAAAAGGTCAGGCAGGGTAGGGTCAGCAGGGTCCGCCAGCCAAAAATCTCTTCGCCGTCGAGCGGCGCCAGCAGCGAGCTGTAGAAGTACATCACGGCGAACAAGCAGGACGCCGTGACCGATGTAACAATTCCTTTTGACACGAATGCCTCAATTACAGTGAATGAACGGTTTGGTCAGCTGGGTATGATCTCAGGGCGAACCCCCTTGGGCAACTGCGGACGAGCCGCCAACGCCTGCAGAAAGTCCTCCAGCGGCATCGGCCGGGCAAACAGGTAACCTTGCTGAAAGTCCACGCCGTGACCTTGCAGATAATCGCGCTGCGTGGCTGTTTCGACACCTTCGGCGACAATGCCCAGGCCCAGCTTGGCCGACAGTTCGATGATGCTCTCGAGGATGTGCTGCGACAGCGCGTCACCGCCGATCATGGCGACAAAGCTCTGATCGATCTTGAGGTAATCGACCTTGAACTGACGCAGGTAATTAAGGCTTGACTGGCCGGTGCCAAAGTCGTCGAGGGCGATCATCACGCCCATATCATGCAGTTTGGCAAACAGCTCGAGCGCAACCGGGGTGGCCTCAAGCAACTTGCGTTCGGTGAGCTCCAGGGTCAAGGCAACTCGCCCAGGAGGAAAGTGCTGCAGGAACGTCCGGCAATCTTCCAGCAAGCTCAGATCCTGGCAGTGGTCGGCAGTGATGTTGATGCCGATATGAAAGCCGTCTTCCAACAGGGCCGCGTAGGGCGCGAGGCTTTGAGCGGTGTGCAGCATGAGGGCGCGGGTCATCGCGACGATCTGCCCGCTGTGTTCTGCATAGGGGATGAACAGGTCAGGGCGCACCAGACCTTCGCGCGGATGGTTCCAGCGCATCAACACCTCGGCCCCGGCCCAGTGGTAATCACCCTTGCGTACTACAGGTTGGAAGTAGGGTACGAATTCGTTGGCCTGTAGCGCCCGATCCAGCTCCGCGCGTGGGGACGATGCACGGCGCAGTTGCCAGCGGCAGACACCTGCGGCCGCGACGCCCAGCAGCAGTAACAGGGCCATCACCGCAGGGTACTGCTGACTGATCAGTTCGACCTGCTCGCCTGCGGCAAAACCGCCATGGACACTGAACGGATAACGCGTCGAGGCCTGCTCTACTGCGGCGCTGGGCGATGCAGGCGGAGTGCCTTGATGAACTATGCCATCTTGGCCCATCCAATTGCCGCCGACGCGCAGGTACAGCTGCTGACCGCTGCCAATGAGCCGCAAGGCAGTGAGCAGATGGTCACTGTCGACAATGGTGAGCGCCGCGCGTTGTGCGTTGCCTGCACGATAGACCAGCAAGGCATGCCCTGGTGTGACAGAGTTGCCATCCATCAGCCACATACGGTCGTCAGTGTAATGAATGGGGCTGACAGCCTCCTGATGCTCGCCAAACAATGACGTACAGTAGAGGATGTTGTCGCTGACCAGATTGGCTGAGCGCACAAAAGAATTGCGCGTGACCTCACTGCGCAGCGCGACCGCAAGCTGCGCGCACGGCTGCCCTGCCAGTGGCAGCAGGGCCTGGGCTGCCGTTGCCAGGCTGTCAAGAATGTGCTCGACATGGGCAACGACCAGACGGCTGGTTTTCTCGCTGGCCTGATACATGTCACGCTGGCTTTGCCAAGCCATTACACCAACCCCGCACAACACAGGCAGAAGGCCCGCCAGCCACGGGAGCAGGGCATGCCAACGACGGCGTCCGGGATGTTTGTTTGAAAGGGGCATGTGGACCTGAATATGACGATGACCTGCCTAGGATAGCCGCTGGTCGGGCTGAGCGGACAACTAAAAGCGCGACAAACCCATTTACGCCCTATAGAATCCAATTACGAATAAAACAATAAAGTCCTCTCATGCTGAGGGCCAAGCCGCCGAGAATGTGCCCCTATGCCACACCATGGGTTCAAATTGATCATTGGTACTTTCCTCGCCCGCAGCGTGCGTGGCATCCCCTGCTCGCCACCCCGGCTGTCCGCCATCGAACGCAACTGAATAATCGTTATTACGCAGTAGATGAGGACACGAACATGGCTGATATCTTCGAAAACCCGATGGGCCTGATGGGCTTTGAGTTCATTGAACTGGCATCGCCGACGCCGGGCGTGCTGGAACCTGTATTTCAGATACTGGGTTTCACCAAGGTCGCTTCGCACCGCTCCAAAGATGTCCACCTGTACCGCCAGGGCGACATCAACCTGATCCTCAACAACGAGCCCAAAAGCATTGCCTCGTACTTTGCTGCCGAGCATGGTCCGTCGGTGTGTGGCATGGCCTTCAAGGTGCGCAACGCCCATGAAGCCTATGCGCGTGCACTCGAGCTGGGCGCGCAGCCGGTGGAGATCGAAACCGGCCCGATGGAGCTGCGACTGCCCGCCATCAAGGGCATTGGTGGTGCGCCGCTGTACCTGATCGACCGTCACGAAGAAGGCAGCTCGATCTACGACATCGACTTCAAGTTCATCGAAGGCGTCGAGCGCAATCCGGTCGGTGCGGGGCTGAAGATCATCGACCACCTGACCCACAACGTCTACCGTGGGCGCATGTCGTATTGGGCCAACTTCTACGAGAAGCTGTTCAACTTCCGCGAAATTCGCTATTTCGACATCAAGGGTGAATATACCGGCCTCACCTCCAAGGCCATGACTGCGCCGGATGGCATGATCCGTATTCCGCTGAATGAAGAGTCGTCCAAGGGCGCCGGCCAGATCGAAGAGTTCCTGATGCAGTTCAATGGCGAGGGCATCCAGCATGTCGCCTTCCTTACCGATGATCTGCTCAAGACCTGGGACGCGCTCAAAGCTCTGGGGATGCGCTTCATGACCCCGCCACCACAGACCTACTACGAGATGCTTGAAGAGCGGCTGCCAGGCCACGGCGAGCCGGTGGACCAGCTGCAGCCGCGCGGCATTCTCCTCGACGGCGCGGCTGAATCAGGTGACAAGCGCCTGCTTCTGCAGATCTTCTCGGAGACCTTGTTGGGACCAGTGTTCTTTGAATTCATCCAGCGCAAGGGTGATGACGGTTTCGGTGAAGGCAACTTCAAGGCCTTGTTCGAATCGATCGAGCGGGATCAGGTGCGTCGCGGCGTTCTGGACGTGCAATGACGGCTGGCGCACCCTGCTTGTGGTTCAGGCAGTGGTGCGCTCTCGCTTGCGCCGAGCGCGGAGTATGCCCCAGTAGGTAATGGCGGCAGTCAGCAGACCTACCAGCGTCAGCGAGGGCAAGACCTGAACCATCAGCATACGCGCCTCTGACAGCGTGTACCCCGCTGGATAGCCCACGTTCACCCGATAGTCATGCCGAGTCGATGGCGTACTGCGGAAGAATTCGCTCTGTGAAGGTTGTTGCTGATCGCGGCTATCGCCTTGACTCCAGAGATAAGCGTCCTCGAACTCCAGTACCAACACAAGCCCATCCTGAAAACCCTGCAGTTCTCTGCGCAGCTCAATGCCATAGCTCGTCGCAATGATGCCTGGGCCATCGTTGCTCAACCGGTATTCGACCATCACGCCATTGGGCGTTGTCGGCGAGTCGAAATTCAGCCTGACCGTGCGTCCGGCGGCAATGTCGATGTGATGCGGAATGATCGTTGGCAAGGTGCTGCAGTACGCCAGATCATCTTTGGTCAGCTCCAGTGAGTGGATTCGCGGGTCGCTGGCGGTCATCGCTCGCAGTTGTTCGATCACGTTGTCACACGCCTGGCCGCTGAACTGGCTGGCGGTACTGGCCGTGAGCAACAGACTGTCCAAGCGTCGATCGATCGCGAACAAAGCCTCATGGGCCGATATGCGCGCGTTTTCGTCTAACTTGCGCTCCAGCTGGTAGTACATCACGGTCAGCCCGGAAACGATCGGTATCAGCCCGACCGCCGAGACTAACAGCAGCTCCAGCAAACTACGCCCTGTGTGCATGAGTTTTGACATCGACAACATCCTTCCCTCTGGTGCTGTCCGCGTTTGGACAACTGGCAGACCAGATTACGTAGGGCGCGACACCGCAGATGTAGGCTTATGTCGATTCAGCTTTGGGGAAACACCAGCTACGCTGTGGGAGCTCGGAGCAAAGCGGGGTCAGAGGTCTCCTGCTTGCCTCGCAAATCCGGCGTTGCAGTGGATCAACTTCCAGCAGATCATGCGCATTAAGTAGTCAGCGAGCCGAGGTCAAGGAATCCAGACAGTGGTCGCCAGGTGGCGCAGGCGATGCGGCGGCTGCAACCGCAGCAGAAGATCCTGTTCATAACCGGCTACAGCGAGCACCCGATCGAGCAGGCCTTGCTCGACCAACCCGATACGGGCTTGATGCTCAAGCCATTCTCGCTCGCACTGCTGGTTGCTCGCGTACAGAGTATGCTGACCGAGACAAAGTGATAGAGCGCTGGCTAACAGTTTGTACAGCCCGCGTCGCCTCTAACCCCAGTCCTGAAGTCTCGGACAGAGTGCAATTGGTTGCCAGGTGCTACAAGCCTTGTTGCAGAATTGGATCGTCCGGGTTCTGGCGCTCTAGCTCGGCCAGCAGCACTTGCACATTCTGCAATTGCCCGGTCTCCTTCCAGTACTGGATCAACAAAAGCCGCGCGTTGCGACTGGCAGGTTGCCGGTCGAGGATGGTTTGCAGCTGCTTCTGGGCGGCTTCAACCTGCTCAAGCTGATGCAAGGTGACCGCCAGCATGTAGCGGTAATCAGTGTTTTCCGGCTCCAGTTCAACCGCGCGGGCAAACGCCAGCAAGGCATATTCGGTTTGCTGATGGCGATTGAGCCACAGACCGAGATCGTGCTGCAGAAAGGCCGAGTCTGGCTGCAGCGCCAGCGCTTTGGCCAAAACCTGGCGAGACTCGTCGTGCAAGCCTTGGCGTTCGAGCAGGCGTACCTGGACGGCGAGGGCATCCAGGTTTTGCGGGCTCAGCTGCAAACTGCGCTGCAGGGCCAAAGCGGCATGTGCGTAATCATCCTCATGCAGGTACAACCGGGCCAGATGCACTTGCGCAGCGCTGTCTTCCGGTTGCGCCAGAAGGGCTCGTTGGTAGGCTTCGAGGGCTTGTTGCAGCGGCCCGAAATACAAGCCGATGGCGTCCGCGTCGAGGCCGAGCAGAGCATCTACTGCCGCGAAGCGCACACTTGGCTCGTCATCATCAAGCATAGGCCCAAGCGCCAGGCTGCGTTGGCCGGCAGGCAACAGGCGGCGAATACTCTCGATGGCTGCGCGACGTACCATCGGGTCATCGTGTTGCAGGTCAAGCCTGGCGAGCTCCAGCGCTTTTGGCGAGGGATAGTTGGGCAACTCGGCATACAGTGCTGCGCGCCGGATGGGCGTCAGGTCTTCACGCTGCAACTGTTGATAGAGCACCCGCGCAGCTCCTGGCAGGCCGTCGTGGGCCTGGCGCAGCGCTTTGCCATAACTGTGCGGCGCGACTGCCGGGACGCTAATTTCGACATCACGCGAGCAGTAGCCGAGGGTGGCCGATACCAGGACCAGAGCGAACACGGCGATCAGGTACAGGCGGTGTCTGGGCATTGGCAGGTCCGGTGGTCAGGTAGCACTGAGCTTGGGCCAGCCGCCGCCTAAATGCAATGCGGGAGGGCGCGTGGGCGTCGCTAGACAACACCGCAGTCAGCGAATGAAATGCACCTTGCCGGTGTCGTCATTGCCCATGTAGATCCCGTACACACCCGCCTGACGCTCCAGGATATAGCGCTCGAGAATCTGTCGGATGGCCGGGTAGTAGATCTCGTCCCAGGGGATCTGGTCAGGCTCGAAAAACTTGTAGGCGAGGGTCTCGGCACCGAACACGCCGGTTTCAGCGGTGGCGATGGCGCGGAAGACGATATACACCTCGCTGATTTTGGCCACGCTGAAGATCGAGTAGGGCGAGACGATTTCGGCCTGTACGCCGGTTTCTTCCCAGACTTCACGCAGCGCCGCCTGTTCGGTGGTTTCGCCGGCTTCCATGAAACCTGCCGGTAGCGTCCAGGTGCCAGGGCGCGGGGGGATCGCGCGCTGGCACAACAGGTACTTGCCATCGCGCTCGATGATGCAGCCGGCGATGATTTTCGGGTTGATGTAATGGATGTAGCCACAAGCGCCGCAGTACAGGCGCTCATGGGTATCACCGGAAGGTACGCCCCGGGCAAGCTCGGTAGTGCAGTACGGGCAATAGCGCGGGGCGTTGGGCATGGTCAGCGGCCTATGCGAGGGTCCTTCAGGGCCAGGGGCGCAACGATCTCGCGCACCTTGGTATTGTCGTCCTGCTTCTGGCGCAGGTAGTCCAGCGCCACTGCAGCGGCAGCGCGTACGTGATCGACCGAGGCCTGGTGTGCGGCCAGCGGGTCGCCACTCTTGATCGCCGCAACGATCTTTTCCATTTCCTTGTTGCTGGCGCCACGGCGGTTCTGTTGCGACACCGAGGTCGCTCGCAGGTAGCTGATGCGTGCCTGCAACTGACGCAACTGGGTTGCCGCGACATGGTTGCCGGAGCCTTCCAGGAGCACGTCGTAGAAGCCTTGCACCGAGTCGATCACCTGTTGCAACTCGCCATCTTCAAGCGCTTCGCGGTTGACTTCGAGCGCGCGCTCGAGGGCGCGGATGTCCTTGGCCTTGGCGTTGAGGGTGAACAGCTGGACGATCAGGCCCTCGAGTACACAGCGCAGCTCGTAGATGTCACGGGCATCTTCCAGGGTGATGATCGCGACCCGCGGGCCCTTGGCGTCGGCAAATTCGACCAGGCCTTCGGATTCGAGGTGGCGTAGCGCTTCGCGGACCGAAGTACGGCTGACGCCGAGGCGGTCGCACAAGTCGCGTTCGACCAGGCGGTCACCGGGTAACAGGTGAAAGTTCATGATCGCGTTGCGCAGCTTGTCGAGCACGATCTCGCGCAGGGTAACGGGGTTGCGGTTGACCTTGAAGCTGTCGTCGAGTGGCTGGCGTTTCATCAGGTGCGCTCTTTATGAGGCTGTTGCGCCAACCTCGCGAAGCACCACGAACCGGGGCGCTCCTTGCAGTGGTTCGAACAGCCCGCTGTTAACGGGTTGACTCCGCGTCGGCTTCGGCAAATGCCTCGCGGGCCAGCCGGAAGCTGTCTACCGCCGCCGGCACGCCGCAATAAATGCCGACCTGGAGCAGGATCTCGCGAATCTGTTCACGGCTCAGGCCATTACGCAAGGCGCCGCGGATGTGCAGCTTAAGCTCATGGGGCCGATTGAGCGCGGAAATCATTGCCAAGTTTATCATGCTGCGCTCTTTGAGCGACAAACCATCACGGCCCCAGACATGCCCCCAGCAGTACTCGGTGACCAGGTCCTGCAGCGGCTTGGTGAACTCATCGGCGTTCTGCAGAGAGCGGTTGACGTACTCTTCGCCCAACACCTGCGTGCGGATCTCCAGGCCCTTTTGATACTTGTCGTTGCTCATGGCAGTGCTCCGCAATAAAACAGGGGCCGCGAACAAGGGTGAGGTTCGCCGCAGCCCCCAAAAAAGTCAGCGCTGCGCCAGGCAGCGCGGTGGCACTCAGGTCAGCCGAGCGATGGCAGGGCGCCGAGCTTGCCACGATGGTAGACCATCGGCGTCACCGGCTCGGCCGGCAGCACCAGGTTTTTCACCGCACCGACGATGATCGCGTGATCGCCGCCGTCGTATTCGCGCCACAACTCGCACTCGATGATCGCGGTGGCCTTGGTCAACAGCGGGTTGCCCAGCTCGCTGAGCTGCCACTCGATGCCCTTGGCCTTGTCTTTGCCCTTGCCGGCAAAGGCATAGGCTTCGGCGGTCTGCCCGGCCGACAGCAGGTGAATGGCAAACTGCTTGCTGTCTCGCAGGATCGGGTAGCTGTCCGAGGCGTAGTTGGGGCAGAACAGCACCAGCGCCGGCTCGATCGACAGCGCACTGAAGGCGCTGGCAGTGATGCCGACGATGCCGCCGTCGGCGTCCAACGTGGTAACGACCGTGACGCCCGAGGGAAACGAGCCCATCACGTCTTTGTAGATGCCAGGTTCGATCATCTTGGCAGTGCTCCTTAGCGCATCACGAAGGGGTCGGGCATGGGCGCGGTGGACAGGTTGATCCACACGGTCTTCAGCTCGGTATAGGCCAGCACCGAATCGATGCCACTTTCACGGCCGTAGCCGCTGTTCTTGAAGCCGCCGATCGGCGCCATGGCCGAGACTGCACGGTAGGTGTTGACCCAGATGATCCCCGAGCGCACGTCACGGGCCAGCCGGTGGGCGCGGCCCAGGTCGCGGGTCCAGATACCTGCCGCCAGGCCGAACTGCGAGTCGTTGGCGATCGCCAGGGCCTCTTCTTCGGTCTTGAAACGAATGACCGCCGCAACCGGGCCAAATACTTCTTCCTGCATGATCTTCAGCGAGTTGCTGTCGCACTCGAACAGGGTCGGCTCGTAGAACCAGCCATCGCCCTCGACCTCGGCACGCTTGCCACCCATGCGCAGTTTGGCCCCCTCGGCGCAGGCTGCGGCGACCAGGCCTTCGACCACTGCCAGCTGCTGTGCTGTGGCCATCGGGCCCATTTCGCTCTGCTCGTCCTGCGGATTACCGATGCGGATGCGTTTGGCCCGCTCGACCAGCCGTGCAACGAACTCGTCGTAGATTTCGTCCTGCACCAGCAGCCGCGAGCCGGCCACGCAGCTCTGCCCAGAGGCCGCATAGATACCGGCCACTGCACCATTGATGGCGCTGTCCAGGTCGGCGTCGGCGAAGATGATGTTGGGCGATTTGCCACCCAGTTCCAGCGACAGTTTGGCGAAGTTCTCGGCGCTACTGCGCACTACATGGCGGGCAGTCGCAGCGCCGCCGGTGAAGGCGATCTTGCGGATCAGCGGATGCCGGGTGAGGGCAGCGCCAGTGCTTGGGCCGTAACCGGTGACTACGTTGACCACGCCAGGTGGGAAACCGGCCTCAAGGGCCAGGCGGGCCAGCTCGAGAATGGTCGCCGAAGCGTGCTCGGACGGCTTGAGGACGATAGTGTTACCCGCGGCCAGCGCCGGTGCCAGCTTGATTGCGGTCAGGTACAGCGGGCTGTTCCAGGGGATGATGCCGGCCACTACACCCATCGGCTCATGCACGGTGTAGGCGAACAGATCAGGCTTGTCCAGCGGCAGGGTGCCGCCTTCGAGCTTGTCGGCCAGGCCCGCGGTGTAATGGAAAAACTCTGGCAGGTAACCGACCTGGCCGCGGGTTTCGCGGATCAGCTTGCCGTTGTCGCGGCTTTCCAGCTGGGCCAGGTGTTCTTTATTCTCGGCAATCAGGTCGCCAAGCCGGCGCAGCAGTTTGCCCCGCGCAGTCGCGGTGAGGCCGCGCCAGGCCTTGCTGTCGAAGGCGCGCTGGGCCGACTGCACGGCCTGCTCGACATCAGCTTCGTCGGCGTCGGGCAGTTGCGCCCAGACCTGCGCGGTGGCCGGGTCGAGGCTGTCGAAAGTCTTGCCGTTCTGGGCATCGCACCATTGGCCATCGATGCACATCTGGAAACGAACGAGGGTCATGCAACTATCCCCTTGGCGGATTCGGTGAGGGTGCGCGCTTGACTGAGGAAGTCCAGCAGCATCTTATTGACTTCACGCGGCGCTTCTACTGCCATCATATGCCGTTGTTCGGCGAGGACCACGCAATGTGCGCCGGGGATGCGTGCGGCGAGCTGGCGGGTCATGGCCGGAGTGGAGCCGGAGTCGAGTTCGCCGGTGGCGATCAGGGTTGGTGCCTGAATGCTGCCCAGATCGCTTTCGCGGTACATGTCCTGGGTGGCGAACAGCGAATAGGTAGTGTGGTAGCCCTGCGGGTCATTGCTGGCCAGGATCTGCTTGATCGCGGCAACCTGAGCCGGGTTGGCGGCCTTGTACTCGCGGCTGAACCAGCGCTCCAGGGCGGCGTCGACGTTGGCGTCCGGGCCCAGTTCGGCCGCTTGTGCCGCGCGGGCGATGACCCCGGCGCTCTGCTCGGGCGAACGGTTGAACACGCTGTTGAGCACCACCAGGGCCGTCAACCGCTGCGGATAATTCAGGGCAAAGGCCCGTGCCACCAGGCCGCCCATCGAGAAGCCGATAACCGTGGCCTGGGCGATCTGCAGATGGTCGAGCAGCTCGGCCAGTTGCGCGGCGTAGCCCTCAAGTGGGGTATCGGCGGCAGGCAACTGGCTCTGGCCGTGGCCGAGCATGTCGTAGGCTATGACCTTGTAGTCAGTGGCGAGGCCGACGATCTGGCCGCCCCACATTTCCTTGTTCAGGCCGACGCCGTGGATCAGTACCACAGGCTGGCCTTGGCCAGTCACCAGGTAGCTGGTGCCGGCGGGTGTGCGTTCAGCAACAGGCTGAATCATCGAGGGCGCTCCTTGAGCGTGAGGCGTGGCGCTGTGCGCACGCCCCGGCCCGTTGATCTAATTGTTATTGAGCTTTTTCGGCTGCCAGTTCTTCGAGGTCGATGTAGCGGTTGCCGATGCGCGGGTGCAGGCGGCCGCCGTCAGCGGCGCCCAGTACCACCACGATCTCGTCGGCACGTGGTGCATCTTCGATCTGCATTTCCAGGGTGATGTAGTGCGAACGCAGGCCTTCGTCATCCTTCTGCATCATTGGGATCTGGATCGAGGTGCCTGGGCCGCCACGCTTGTTGGTGAAGCTCAGGTAGCTCTTGGCTTGCACCGCTTCGCGGTAATGGTTGCCAAAGCGCAGGGTGTGGATCACCGCCGAAGCGTGTTCGATCTCGCCATCAGCACCGACGACCGCCGCTTTGCCGTAGGCCTCGATCTTGTCCGCGCCGCCGATGGCAGCAATCAGACGCTCGACCATCAACGCGCCGAGGTCGGAGCAATTGGCACGGATTTCCGGTTTCAGATCATCAACGAAACCGCGACCCGCCCATGGGTTCTTGATCACCACAGCCAGGCCGACCATGGTCACTGGTTTGTCGGTGGCCTTGCCGCCTTCGATGCGGGTTTCTTCGGAGTAGGTGACGATCTTGCGGATTTCGAAACTCATGGGTGGCTCCTGTCAAAGGTATCTGGTCTTGTTGTCTGATGGTATACCATAATATTTGTTCTGCAATAGCTTGATTGAAATTTCTCCGGCGAGAAGACGAAAGGCCGGGCAATCCAGTGATGCAGGTGCGGGGGGTAGATGATCGGCAAAAAAATGCCCGCTCTCGCAGGCGATCAAGCCCGCAGGAGCGGGCTGTTCCCGCAATGAATTCAGGTAATGGGAATTCAGTTGAAAGCCGGCACGACTTCCTTGATGAACAGCTCCAGCGACTTCTTCTTTTCGGCATGCGGCAAGCTGTTGTCACACCAGAAGCTGAACTCGTCGACGCCGAGCTCCTGGTAGTACTTGATGCGCGCAATGATTTCTTCAGGCGTGCCGATCATGGTGTTCTTGCGAATGTTGTCCAGCTCGAAGGCGGGCACTTCGGCAAACTTCGACTCCGGGCTCGGCTCGAGGAAGCCATTGACCGGAACGGTCTTGTTGCCGAACCAGGCATCGAAGGTGCGGTAGAAGCGCGCAATCGCTTTGGCGCCGATCTTCCAGCCATCTGGATCTGCAGCGCTGTGCACGTGGGTGTGGCGCAGCACCATCAGTTGCGGGCGCGGTACCTCTGGGTTGTTGTCCAGTGCGGCCTGGAATTTGTTTTTCAGGTCGAGCACTTCTTCGTCACCCTTCATCAACGGGGTGACCATCACGTTGCAGCCGTTCTTCACGGCAAAGTTGTGCGAGTCTGGGTCACGTGCGGCAATCCACATCGGCGGCATGCCGCTTTGGACTGGCTTGGGTACGCTGGTCGAAGTAGGGAATTTGTACACCTCGCCTTCGAAGGCGTAATCGCCTTTCCACAATTCGCGGACCGCCGGGACCATCTCACGCAGAGCCTTGCCGCCTTCAGTGGCGGGCATGCCATTGGCCATGCGGTCGAATTCGAATTGGTAGGCGCCGCGCGCCAGGCCCACTTCCATTCGCCCGTTGCTGATCACGTCGAGCAGGGCGCATTCGCCGGCTACCCGGATCGGGTTCCAAAACGGCGCGATGATGGTGCCGGCGCCCAGGCGAATCTTCTCGGTGCGTGCGGCCAGGTAGGCCAGCAGCGGCATCGGGCTGGGCGAAATGGTGTATTCCATGGCGTGGTGTTCGCCGATCCACACGGTGCTGAAACCGCCGTCCTCGGCCATCAGGGTCAGTTCGGTGAGGTCTTCGAACAACTGGCGGTGGCTGACCTGTTCATCCCAACGTTCCATGTGCACGAACAACGAAAATTTCATGGGGCATTCCTCAACGCTTGAATGTCGCGCCTGGCAGGGCAGGCGTCAGTGATCACAACGGACGCGCCTGGCATCCGTAGACAGAATAGGCAGTGCTCAGGCGAAGGCAGGCAGGCTGGCCATCTTGCCGCGGCAGTAGATCATCGGCTGTGGCGCTTGCTCAGGCACGATCAGGTTCTGCACCTTGCCGACCATGATGGCGTGGTCGCCACCTTCATATTCACGCCACAGTTCGCACTCGATGATTGCGGTGGCGTTGGCCAGCAGGGGATTGCCCAGCTCGCTCAAGGTCCACTCGATGCCAGCGGCCTTGTCCTTGCCCTTTTTCGCGAAGGCGTAAGCCTCGGCCTGCTGCTCGCCGGAGAGCAGGTGAATGGCAAAGCGCTTTTTGGCGATCAGGACAGGGTAGGAGTCGGAGCTGTAATTAGGGCAGAACAGCACCAGCGGCGGGTCCATCGACAGCGAGGAAAACGCGCTGGCGGTAAGGCCGACGATCTGGCCGTCGTCATCCAGGGTGGTGATGACGGTAACGCCTGACGGGAAGGAGCCCAGGACGTTCTTGTAGACGGTTGCGTCGATCATGAAGTGATCCTCTTCGCAGGGGAGCGGTGGTCCGCTTTTTATCGTTGATGTGTCTGATGGTATACCGTAATACTCGTTTTGCAAGCGCTAATTACGCATCTGGAAAAAACACGATGAAAGGCGCAAAGCCTTTGAGTACGGGGGATTGCCGTCAATTTAGATTGGCTTGGAAGGTTGCTGAACCGGATCAGTTACTGATTTTTAAGGCGGCGCAGTGTTGTCAAAAGTTTGGAATACCATAATATGGTCCGCAGCTGAGAGGCCGCCATGAGCGGTTTCCTACAACGATAAAAACGACCCTTTCGAGCTGAATTCCTATGTCCCAATCGTCGTCGCAGCACCAGTTTGTCGAGAATCACACGGTCGATTACGTTCCACCTGCAGAGCGCCACGGGAAGGCGCGCGACCTGTTCACCCTCTGGTTCAGCACCAACATCGCGCCACTGCCCATCGTCACCGGCGCCATGGTGGTTCAGGTGTTTCATCTGAATCTGCTGTGGGGGTTGATCGCCATCGCTCTAGGGCACTTGCTCGGCGGGGTGGTGATTGCCCTGGCCTCGGCGCAGGGGCCGCAATTGGGCATTCCGCAAATGGTCCAGAGCCGTGGCCAGTTCGGCCGCTATGGCGCTCTGCTGATCGTGTTCTTCACCGCGCTTATCTATGTTGGCTTCTTCATCTCCAACATCGTGCTGGCCGGCAAATCGATCCATGGCATTGCCCCCAGCGTACCGATGCCGACGGCAATCGTGATCGGCGCGCTCAGCGCCACGGCGATCGGCGTGATCGGCTACCGCTTCATTCATAGCCTCAACCGCATCGGCACCTGGGTCATGGGTTCGGCGCTGCTGGCCGGTTTCATCATGATGTTCGTCCAGGACCTGCCCGCCGACTTCTTCAGCCGCGGCAGCTTCAACTTGTCCGGCTTCATCGCCACTGTGTCGCTGGGCACCATCTGGCAGATCAGCTTCTCGCCCTACACCTCTGATTACTCGCGCTATCTGCCGCGCGAAATCGGCATCGCCAAGCCGTTCTGGGCGACCTATTTCGGTGCCACCCTGGGCACCATCCTGTGCTTCAGTTTTGGCGCGATTGCGGTGCTGTGCGTGCCGGAAGGCACTGATGCCATGGCGGCAGTGGAACAAGCCACTGGCTGGTTGGGGCCGATCCTGATGGTGCTGTTCCTGCTCAATATCATCAGCCACAACGCCCTCAATCTGTACGGCGCGGTGCTGTCGATCGTGACCGCGATTCAGACCTTCGCGGCGCAGTGGACTCCCAGCATCAAGGTGCGGGTGATCCTCGCTGCAGTGATTCTGCTCGGTTGTGGGATGGTTGCGCTGAACGCGTCGGCTGACTTCATCGGCCAGTTCATCGGGTTGATCCTGGCACTGCTGCTGGTGCTGGTGCCGTGGGCGTCGATCAACCTCATCGATTTCTACCTGATCAAGAAAGGCGTGTACGACATCGCCTCGATCTTCAGCGCCGATGGCGGCATCTACGGGCGCTTCAACCACCACGCGATCATTGCCTACGCCTGCGGCATCCTGGTGCAGCTGCCGTTTGCCAATACTGCGCTGTATGTCGGGCCGTACTCGAATCTGGTCGAGGGCGCAGATTTGTCGTGGTTGTTTGGCTTGTTGGTGACCTGCCCGCTGTATTACTGCCTGGCCACACGTGGCCAGACCCAGCGGGCTGGCAAGCCGCTACGCATCAACCCCTGATAGACAGCAGGGGCTGCCCGGCAGCCCCCTTGTACTGTCAAAGCTTGAACTGCGCCACCATCCCGTTCAGGTCCACTGCCAGGCGCGACAGATCCTGCGCCGCAGCGCTGGTCTGGTTGGCGCCCGCCGAGGTCTGCATCGACAGATCGCGGATGTTGACCAGGTTGCGGTCCACCTCTCGCGCCACCTGCGCCTGTTCTTCGGAGGCGCTGGCGATGACCAGGTTGCGCTGGTTGATCGAGGCAATCGCTTCAGCAATTACCTCCAACGCTTCGCCGGCTGACTGGGCCACTTCCAAGGTGCCGTTGGCGCGGCTGCGGCTGCTGTGCATGGCTGTCACGGCGCGTTCGGTGCCGTTCTGGATACCGGCAATCATCTGTTCGATTTCAGCGGTGGACTCCTGAGTGCGGTGGGCGAGGGCGCGCACCTCGTCGGCGACCACGGCAAAACCGCGGCCAGCTTCGCCAGCGCGGGCGGCTTCGATTGCCGCATTAAGGGCCAGCAGGTTGGTCTGCCCGGCGATGGCGCCGATCACGTCCAGCACGCGGCTGATTTCGTTGGCACTGGTGGCCAGTTGTTCGATTTCTGTTGAAGTGCCGCTGACGTCGTTGACCAGATGCTGGATCGAGCTGAGTGCCTGATTGACCTGATCGCGACCGTCACGGGTGCTCTGGTCGGCGCCTTTGGATGCATCGGCAGTGGTCACGGCGTTGTTGGCGACTTCTTCGACGGCGGCAGTCATCTGGTTGACCGCAGTGGCTGCCTGGTCAATTTCGGCACTTTGCTGATGCAGGCCGCGGCTGGTGTCTTCGGTCACGCTGTGCAGCTCTTCGGAGGCCGAGGCCAACTGGTCGGATGAGGCAGAGATCTTGCGCAGGGTGTCGCGCAGGCTGCTCTGCATCCGCGCCAGGGCAGCGAGCAGCAGGGCTGGCTCGTCCTGGCCTTGTACACGGATGTCCTGGGTCAGATCGTTGGTGGCGACGCGTTCTGCCACTGCGACGGCATCAGCCAAGGGCACGACGATGCTGCGGGTGAGCAGGATCGCGATGGCCACCAGTGCACCGAGGATGATCAACAGCGACACGACGATCACCGAAAACGCCTCATCGGCCACGTCGCTGCTGCGCTGGGAGGCCGCTTCGGCGCCATTGCTGTTGTAATCGAGCAGAGCGTCCAGGGCTTTCATCATCACATCGGCGGACTGCGCCATGGCGCCAGTCAATAACGCATTGGCCTCGTCAGCCTTGCCAGCCACTATCAAGCCGAGTACCTGCTTCTGCTGATCCAGATACTGGCGCTCGGCGGCGGCGAAGGTATTGAACAGGGCGCGATCATCAGCAGCGACGATGGTTGCTTCATAGGCCTTGATACCGCTGGCCAGTTGCTGGTTGATGCTGTCGACCAGGGCCATGCTGCTCTGGCGGGCACTTGCCTGTGTTTCCAGTGCGGTGCGCAGGGTAATGGCGCGGGCGCGGCCCAGATTGGTGCCGACGTCGCTCAAGGCAACCATGGCCGGAATCCAGGTATCGCGGATCTCATCGGTGGAGCGGTCCATCTGGCGGGTTTCGTACAGTGAGAGTAAGCCCATGACCAGTACCAGCACGCCCAGCAGGGTAAACACACTGGCGGCGCGAGTGCCGATCTTCATATTCCGTAATTGCATGGGAAGCTCCTTGACGATGGCTGGCAGGCGTCAAGAGCTGGTTCGGCGAAGCCGCGTCACCTGATAGGCGCCGGGCTCTCGATGCGCTGCGAAAGGGTGAGGTTGTTCCTCAATCGTGCTGATTGTTTTTTTCGATGATGCCACAGTGCCACTATTATTGACCACTCATTCAATGTAACTGCAACTTACGACAGTTTCGTCATTTTCTGACGAAACTGTCAGCTTTATTGCGCTCAGACGATAGCAATCGCGGGGTCGGCGGCAGCCAGCGCCGTGGCCCTGTCTGCGGCTGGCGGGTAGATCCATTGCGTGTTGATTTGCCGTTTGACTGCCTTGCCTTCCTCACCTTGCAGTTTCAGCTCGCGCTCCCAACCTTCGCTGAAGGTCGCGCCCCACGCGCCGAGGTCGAGGCAGGTGACATATTTGGGCTGGCGATAGACCACGGGCGTTAGCGCGAGTAGATCTGCTGCGGCGTTGTTGCCCGCATGGCGGCCCATAGGGATGGCGTGCTGGCAGGTCATCGGGGCATGGTTGCCGAGGTCATCGACGGCCGCCCAGGCAACGTCGCCGGTGGCATAGATGTGTTCCTGACCTTTGACCTTGAGATGCTCGTCTACCCGCAGCCGACCCTGGCCGTCGCGCTCGCCGGGTATTTGTGCCGTCAATGGGCTGGCCTGCACGCCGACGGTCCAGATCACTGTCTTGCTGGCGATGTAGTCGCCGTTGTCCAGCGTGACGCCGCCACTGTCGACTGCCACCACCGAGGTGCCGGGCAACCATTCCACGCCGGCTTGTTTGCAGGCGGCGACGATTGAGGGAGTGATCCCGGCGCCTAGTGCCGCGCCGATCTGTGCGCCGCGGTCGACCACCACTACGCGCAAGCGGGTGTCGGCGCCGAGCATGGCACGCAAACGCTCGGGCATTTCGGTTGCCGTTTCGATGCCGGTGAAACCGCCGCCGCACACCACCACGGTGTTGCGCGCAGGGGATCCCGGCAGCGCGGCGAGCGCGTGCAGATGCTGTTCAAGGCGCACGGCCGATTCCAGTTGGTCGACATCAAAGGTGTGCTCGGCCAGGCCGGCAATGTTCGGGCGCGCCACCTGGCTGCCGGCGGCGAGGATCAGGCGTTGATAGCTGATCCGTTGGTTGTTGCCAGCGCCGTCTGCATAGCTGACCTGGCTTCCATCCGGGTCGATCGCCCGGGCGTGACCCTCGATGAACTTCACCCCAACCGCATCGAACAAGGCGGTCAGAGGCGCCTGCAGGGTATGTGCCTGGGCCTCGTAAAGGCGTGGGCGGATGCGCATCTGCGGCTGAGGGGCGAGAACGGTGAGGCTCAACTCGCCGCGTTGCGCCTGGTCGAGCAAGCGCGCAGCGCTGAGTGCGCTCCACACGCCAGCAAAGCCTGCGCCGATGATCAGGATGTTGGTTTTCATGGGATTGCTCCGGGTGATTGAGAGGGACGAGACACCATCGAGCACAATCCTGTTGTCGCTCGAATAACTACGACTCTATTGGTCGTAGTTATAAATCACAAGCGTTTTGTTGATTGCGATCAGCGTCGAACCAGCCGGTCTTTGCCTACAGACGGCCACAGGCGTACCATTTGCGACTAATCCAGTCGGAGATTGATATGTCGCTTTACAGCGCCGGGGTTGAATACGGCATCCATTGCCTGCTGCTGTTGCTCGATGAGCAGGGTGAGAGCCGCGAAGCCAGCGTGCGTGATCTGGCCGAGCTGCAGGGGGTGCCTCAGGAATACCTGGCCAAGGTCTTTACCAAACTGGCTCGCGCCGGCCTGGTGGCGGCCACCGAAGGCGTGCGCGGCGGGTTTCGCCTGGCGCGGCCGGCGGCCGAGATCAGCGTGTTGGACATCGCCACTGCAATTGACGGGGCGAAGAAGATTTTCGATTGCCGCGAAATCCGCGAGCGCTGTGTGCTGTTCGAGGGCTCGGCGCCGAGCTGGGCGACCGAGGGCACCTGCGCAATCCACGCGGTGATGATCAGCGCGCAGAAACGCATGGAAGAGACCCTGGCCCAGCAGAGCATCCTTGATCTGGGGCAGCGCTTCGGGCGCAAGGCGCCGGCGCAGTTTGGCGAACAGCTCAACGACTGGATGAGCGATCGCCGCGAGGGCAAGGGCAGCGCCGGCGACATCCCTTTGACCGAGGTTTGAGCGGGGCGGTCAATGCACCGCTTGGCGCTGCCTGACGCAGGCCTGGGCCTGTAGCGCCAGTTCGTCAAGGCGCTCATCGCGGCGCTGTTCGGCGTCGATCATGGCGTCTTCGCCTTGCTGCTTGAGCAGGTAGGCATGGATCTGGCGCACTTCCAGCGTTTCATAGATCGGGGCGATATCCAGAGTGCCGACCAGCGCGCCGCTGGCGTGGCCGGTGCTGCTCATCAGCACTTGCGGGCCACGTGCCGCGACCACCTGCATGCCCATCTCTTCAAACCAGGGCACCAGCCCTGCGAAGGCATTCAGTTCGACACAGCTGTAGCGTGACTGCAGGTCAGCTAGCAGTGCGCGAGCGATGCCCTGGCGACGGTGGCTGGGCAGCACCACCATGAACGCCAGCGAGCAGGCCTGCGGGTCGTCCTGAGCGGGCAGAGTGAGCGCGAAACCCAGTAGTTGATCAGGCGCATCGGCATCCAGCGCGAGCAACAACTGCACGGCCAGCCCACGTGTGCCGTCCATGGCTTGCAGGTACTGGTGCACCTCAAGGCCGACACCGTATTGATAGAGCGGGTAGAGCGGGTTGTCACTGCTGATGGCGACACTACTCAGCTCGCCGACATGGTCGATCACCAACTGGCGGATCTGGTTCTGGAAGGATTCGGGCGGCACGCTGTCGAGGCGGCTGAGAATGAACATTGCAGGCAAAGCTCCGGCTGGCAAAAACACCCCGCGTCAACGGCAACGCGGGGTGACAGTCTACCCGGTTTTGCCGGTTCAGCTGTGCTCGGCGAACGCCGCCAGCATCAGGTCAAGGTTTTGGACCGCCGCGCCCGAGGCGCCTTTGCCCAGGTTGTCGAATACCGCAGTGAGCACAACCTGGCCGTGCTCCGGGTTGGCGAACAGGGCCAGGCGCAGATCATTGCTGTCGTTGAGCGCCTCTGGGTCCAGTGCTGCGGCTGGCCCGTGCTGGTGCAATGGCATCAACTGGACGTGACGGGCGTTTTGATAATGCTCCTGCAGGCAAGCTTGCAGATGCTCGGCATTCACCCCAGCAGGCAACAGCCGCAATTGCAGCGGGATGCTCAGCACGATGCCCTGGCGGTAATCGCCATAGCCTGGGAGAAATACTGGCCGCGCGCTGAGGCCAGCATGCTGCTGGATCTCCGGCACATGCTTGTGGGCCAGATCAAGGCCGTACAGCTGCAGCGTAGGCAAGCGTTCTGCGCGTGGCTGTTCATGCCGCTCGACCGCGGCCCGGCCGCCGCCGGAGTAGCCTGAGATCGCATGTACTGTCAGTGGATAGTCGGTGGGCAGCAGCCCGGCCTCGATCAGTGGCCGCAACAGGGCAATGGCCCCGGTTGGGTAGCAGCCAGGGTTGCTCACCCGCTTGGCCTGGGCGATGCGCTCAGGCTGCTGCGCATCCAGTTCCGGCAAGCCATACACCCAACCTGGTGCAGTGCGGTGGGCGGAGCTGGCGTCGATGACCCGCACCGCAGGGTTGCTGATCGCCGCTACCGCTTCGATCGCGGCGCCATCCGGCAGGCACAGCAGGGCGATATCGGCGCTGTTGATCGCCTCTGCGCGGCGCTGTGGATCCTTGCGCTCGGCTTCGGCCAGGGTCAGTAGGCGCAAATCGTTGCGCCCGTGCAGGCGGGCGTGGATCTGCAGGCCGGTGGTGCCTTGGTCGCCGTCGATAAAGACCAGAGGAGTGCGCATGGGGCGATGTCCGTGTAATAAGGAAGATGACCTATGCTCGCTCACGACTGGACGAATGGAAATTTGCATTTCATGATGGTCACGTTCAGAAATCATGAATCAGGGAGCGCTTCCGTGTCAGTCCATCTGCATCCAGCCCATGCGTGAAATCAGCCTCGACCGTTTGCGCACTCTGGTGGTGATTGCCGACCTTGGCTCGTTCGCTGAAGCTGCCCGCCAGCTCAACCTGGCGCCGCCGACCATCAGCCTGCACGTCGCCGAGTTGGAGGCCCGGGTAGGGGCGCCGCTGCTCAGCCGGACCCGCGGTCAGGTGCGCCCGACGGCCATCGGCGAGACGCTGCTGGTGCGGTCGCGAAAGCTGCTGGCAGACGCCGAACTGGCACTGGAGGAGGTGCGTCGACAGGTGCAGGGCTTGACTGGGCGGGTGCGGCTGGGCGCGTCGACTGGTGCCATCGCCCATCTGTTGCCGCAGGCGCTGGAGATGCTGCGGGTCGAGCATCCGGCGATTGATGTGCAGGTGCAGGTGTTGACTTCGCAGGCTTCGTTGGCGGGTCTGCGCGAGGGGCGGTTGGATATTGCTCTGGTGGCACTGCCGCAGGTGGCTGGCAAAGGCGTGCAGATTACGCCTTGGCGGCGGGATCCGATCATGGCCTATGTGCCCAGTGAATGGCGCCCGCCTGCGCGGGTGACGCCGGCGTGGCTGGCTCAGCGGGCGTTGATTCTCAACGACAGCAGTACTCAGTTATCGCGAGTGATTGCGCAGTGGTTTGGGGCAGCGGGGTTGTTTCCTGAACCGCGCATCGAGCTGAATTTCAATGACGCGATCAAGAGCCTGGTCGGTGCTGGGTATGGTGCGACGCTGTTGCCGCAGGAGGGCGAGGTGGCGGCGCTGGATCCGCGAGTGAGTCGGCGGCCGCTGCGGCCGGGGTTGTGGCGGCAACTGGGGATTGCTTGCAGGGTTGGTGAGATGGAGCGCGCCACCGGCTATGTGCTGGCGGCGTTGCAAGGGTTGCGGCAGTGATTTGAAGCGCACATGGTGTCTGTAGGAGCGCCCCGGCAAGGCCGCTCCTACAGAGTGCGTATGCTGCTGGCGGCCCTTTCAGTACTTCTCGCACAGCTGATACCCCAGCCCATGCACCGTGTGCAATAACGGGCTGTCGAACTGTTTGTCGATGATGCTGCGCAGGATATGGATGTTGCTGCGCAGGTTGTCGCCCTGCGGTGCGTCGCGTCCCCAGATGGTTTCTTCGAGCTCGCTGCGACGGACCAGGTTGGGGCTCTTTTGCATGAGCACCTCGAGCAGTTTGCGGCTGGTTGGCTTGAGCTTGAGCACTGTGCCGGCTCGGGTTACCTCAAGGGTGTCGAGGTCGAACTGCAGGTCGGCTACTACCAGCTTGCGACTGGCGCGCTGCTGGCGCCGAGCGACCACTGACTGCACCCTGGCCAGCACTTCGGACATGGCGAACGGCTTGACGATGTAATCGTCGGCACCGACCTTGAACCCGGTCAGGCGATCGCTCAGCTCATCGCGTGCGCTGAGCATGACGATCGCCACCTGCGAGCGCGAATGCTCGCGCAGGCTGTGGCAGATCTGATTGCCGTCGATGCCTGGCAACATGATGTCGAGGATGATGGCGTCAAAGTTGTTCGACGCCGCCAGATGCAGGCCGGTCAGGCCGTCCAGCGCGCCGGTGACCTCGTGGCCCCTGAGCTGGAGAAACTCGACCAGATTGTCGTGAATATCGCGGTGGTCCTCGATAACCAGAATTCTCATTGCTGTCCCTTGTGTTTGAAGCGCATCAACCGCGTGTCGATAACTCTTGAAGCCTTATGCCAACCGCTCAAAGCGGGCAAACGTGCAAGCCTCGGCGTCGGAGTCAGTACGGGCAAGCCCTGCAAGGCTGGCCGGCCATAGCAGAACAGGGCCGTCAGCCAGGTCGTCAACCAGACAAAGATCCCGGCCCAGAACGTATGTGACATGAAGTGCCAGCCTTGCAGTACCCGGGTGGTGCCATAGACCAAACCTAGCAAGACAATCCCCACCAACAGCAGCCGTGCGTGGCGCCATCGGGTGCGCAGTGACGGCTGCATGGCTCAACTACCTCTCTTGGCAATCAACCTGGGCCATTGCTCGGCGTTGGTCTGGACGAGAATGTGGGGTTTGCCGTGGCCGTCGACAGCCACGAACAGCGCGCTGGCATAGGCACTGGAACGCTGGCAGTGGCTGCAACAACGCCGACGACCGAGGCCATGCGCGGCAGGCGCCGGATGCAACCGGCTGAACCGCAGTACTGCTTGAAGACCGCTTGTTGCACGTTCGATGCTCCCGACATTTCCAATGGTGGCAATTTAGGTGTCGGGCTGTTGGGGTCGGGTGAAGCAAATGTGAAAAATACCTTCAACTGGCGGCGCTGCCGAAATCTCTTGCAAAGCAGCCTGGGCAACGCCACCGTCAGGCTTTCACTGGGCGTAAAAGGGGCAAGGAGCGGCAATGGCTTATGAAGTGGACGACCGCCTGGTCATCGGCGTGGCATCGAGCGCAGTCTTTGACCTGAGTGAATCTCATGCAGTATTCAGCCGCGAAGGCGAAGCGCAGTACCGCGAATATCAGCAGCAGCATCTGCATGTACCGCTGGCGCGGGGGATTGCCTACCCGTTCATCAAGCGCTTGCTGGCGCTCAATGACCTGTGTGATGACCCGCAGGATCCGCTGGTCGAGGTGGTCTTGCTGTCACAGAACGATCCGGATACCGGCCTGCGCGTGATGAAGACCATCGAGCACTACGGCCTGAACATGACCCGGGCGATCTTCATGCAGGGGCGCTCGCCTTATGAGTACATCCCTGCGCTGAACATCGCCCTGTTCTTGTCGGCCGACAAGGCCCACGTTGATGCGGCGATCAAGGCAGGTTACCCGGCCGGGCAGGTGCTCGATTCACAGTTCGACGATGACGAGGACGATGATGGCCTGCGCATTGCGTTCGACTTCGATGGGGTGCTGGCAGGGGACGAATCGGAGACGGTGATGCAGCGCGATGGCCTGACCGGCTTTCATGCCCATGAGGTCAGCAACGTGACTCAGCCGCACAACCCCGGGCCGTTGAAGGAGTTCTTCGTGCGCATTGCCAGCATCCAGGCCGCCGAAGAGCGTTACAAGCTGGCGCATCCCGGTTACGAGAACCGCCTGCGCGTATCGATTGTCACCGCGCGCAATGCGCCTTCCCATGAACGCGCGCTGAATACCCTGAAGAGCTGGGGGGTGATGGCCAACGACGCGTTCTTTCTTGGCGGTATCGAGAAGCGCCGGGTGCTGCAGGTGCTCAAGCCGCATATCTTCTTCGATGACCAGTCTGGCCACCTCAACAGTACGCGCACTGTTGCGCCGTCAGTGCACGTACCGTTCGGCATTACCAACCAGCCGCTGTGAACCTCAGAACCAGCGGTCGTTGCGTTTGCGACCGCGGGTCAGTGCCGGCAAGATCAGCCCCAACAGCAGGCCGGCACCGGCAATGCTGCCGCCGTAAACCATATAGCGCATCATCACCTGCTTGTTCTCGTCTCCCAGTTGCGCCTGGGCATCGCGCAGGGCGGACTGGGCTTGGTCGAGTTGCTGGGTCAGGTCTTTGTTGCGCACTTCCAGTTCGTCAGCCAGCGTCTTGCGCGAGTCGAGGGTCTCCTGCATGCCCTGCACGCGGGACTTCCAGCTGTCGTCGATGGTTTTCAGCTGCTCGGACAGTTGCGTGACCTTACCGTCCAGCTCTGGCAGGCGTTCGGCCTGACCCGGTACTGCCTGCAGGTCGCTGTTGAGGATCCACACCAGGTCGCCGTTCTGGCCGCGGATCTGGCTGTAGTTGCCCTGGGTGTCGACCAGGCTGACCTTCTCGCCAGCCTTGAGGCTGCCAACGATGCGGTGGCCATTGGTCGGGCCGCTGCGCACATAGGTGCTCAGGCTGTCACTGACCCAGCGCGCATCGCTACTCGGCTGTTCGGCCTGGACCGGCGCGGCGAGGGCGATCAGGCAAGCGAGCAGGCTGCCACGCAGGGCAGGACGGACGGGTAGGGCGGGGCGGGAATCGGGCATGATGATCTTCGCTGCTACTGGACAAAAGTAGGCCCGATGACTGGGCCGATGAACGGGTCGGTGACTTGACCGTCAGCCAAAGACCGTTTTTTTGTCAGCAGGTTCACCACCTGGCGTGGGAAATGTCAGCTAAGTGTTGCGGAATTGTTCAGGGCTGATGATGGCAGGCGTACTGGCCCGATTGCATGAAAATGCCATCGAGCCAGCTCGTTCAATCACGCTTTCAGGTCACGACCTGGTAGCACGGCACATAGGCTGCGCCGCCAGGTAGCTTCATCCGGTGCTGGTCAACGAAGGCCTGCAGCAAGCGTCCCAGCGGGTCGAGCACAGCGCTGTCACCGCGGATCTGGTATGGGCCGTGTTGCTCGATCAGGCGGATGCCATTGTCCTTGACGTTGCCCGCGACAATCCCGGAAAACGCTCGGCGCAGGTTGGCCGCCAGTTCGTGCGGCGGCAGATCGCGGCGCAACTCAAGGTTGGCCATATTGGCGTGGGTCGGGTCGAACGGGCGCTGGAAGCCCTCTTCAATCTTCAGCAGCCAGTTGAAGTGGAAGGCATCGTTGCGCTCGCGGCGGAACTGCTTGACCGCCTTGAGCCCCTCGACCATCTGCCGCGCAACCTCAGCCGGATCATCGATGATGATCTGGTAATGCGCTTGCGCCGCTTCACCCAGGGTGGCGCCGACAAACGCATGCAACTGCTGCAGGTAGGCTTCGGCACTGCGCGGCCCGGTCAGCACCACCGGGAACGGCAGGCCTTCGTTGTCCGGGTGCATCAGGATGCCGAGCAGGTACAGGAACTCTTCGGCCGTGCCGGCGCCACCTGGGAAGATGATGATGCCGTGACCAACCCGGACGAAGGCTTCCAGGCGCTTCTCGATGTCGGGCAGGATCACCAGCTCGTTGACGATCGGGTTCGGCGCCTCGGCGGCGATGATGCCCGGCTCGGTCAGGCCGAGATAGCGGCTGCCGTGCATACGCTGTTTGGCGTGGGCGATGGTGGCGCCCTTCATCGGCCCCTTCATTACGCCCGGGCCGCAGCCGGTGCAGATATCCAGCTTGCGCAGGCCCAGCTCGTGGCCGACCTTCTTGGTGTACTGGTATTCCTCGCTGCTGATCGAGTGGCCGCCCCAGCACACGACCATCTTCGGCTCGACGCCCGGGCGCAAGGTGCGCGCGTTGCGCAGCAAGTGGAAGACGTAATCGGTGATGCCCTGGGAGCTTTCCAGGTCGATGCGCTGGCTGGCCAGTTCGCTCTCGGTGTAGACGATGTCGCGCAGGGCGCTGAACAGCATCTCGCGGGTGCTGGCGATCATCTCGCCATCGACGAAGGCATCGGCCGGGGCGTTCAGCAGTTCGAGGCGTACGCCGCGGTCCTGCTGATGGATGCGTACTTCGAAGTCCTTGTAGGCTTCGAGAATGGTCTTGGCGTTGTCGACATGGGCGCCGGTGTTGAGGATCGCCAGGGCGCATTGACGGAACAGGGTGTAAAGGCTGCCACTACCGGCTTCGCTCAGTTGCTGAACTTCACGTTGCGACAGCGTTTCGAGGCTGCCTTTGGGGCTGACGGATGCATTGATTACATTGCGTTGGGGCATCTAAGTCTTTCCTGTGCATGTAAAACTCCTACTTGGACACCACCATACCGACAAATGTGCGCCGCAACGAGGGGGCTGTTGAAAATCCCTCGTTCGCTGCTCAGCCGAACAGCCGTTGCACGGCCAAGGTGATGCCCAGGCCGCCGAATACCAGCCACAGATTGAGAATCGCCCCGGTTGCCAGCGCCCTTGGGCCGGCCTGGCGAATCTGGCTGAATTTGCTCTCCATGCCCAAGGCGGTCATGGCCATGGTCAAGGCGAAGGTATCGAACTGATTGACCGCGCTCACCATGCCAGCGGGCAGCACCTGCAGCGAGTTGACCAGCACCAGTGCGAGAAAGCCAAAGGCAAACCACGGCACATTGATCTTGCCGTTGCCCTGCGCCTGGCCAGCCTGGCGCGAGCGGCTGATCCACAGGCCCACCACCAGCAACACCGGCACCAGCAGCATGACCCGGGTCATCTTGACGATGGTGGCAATATGCGTGACTTCCGGGCTGACGTTGCTCGCTGCGCCGACCACCTGGGCGACCTCATGCAGAGTGCCGCCGAAAAACAGGCCAACGCCGAGCGTGTCCAGGCCCAGCCAGCCGCTGTTGACCAGTACTGGGTAGAGCAGCATCGACAGCGTGCCGAACAGCACCACGCTGCCAACCGCCATGGCGCTCTTGTGCGGCTGTGAGCGCAAGGCCGATTCAAACGCCAGCACTGCGGCTGCACCGCAGATGGCGCTGCCGGCGGCGGTCAGCAGAGCGGTGTCGCGGTCCAGCTTGAATAACTTGATGCCGACCCACAGGCCGAGCAGCAAGGTGCTCACCACGATTGCCAGCGACACGGTCAGGCCTGACCAGCCGACCTGGGCGATCTCCTGCAGACTGACTCGTAGGCCGAACAAGGCCACGGCGATGCGTAGCAGATTGCGTGCACTGAAGTTGATACCGCTGGCCCAGCCGGCGGGTATGCCTTGGCGCAGCAAGTTGCCGTACAACGCGCCGGCAAGGATGCCGACAATCAGCGGGCTGATGCCCAGGCGGGCAAAGGCGGGCAGTGCTGCCAATTGCGTCACTGCCAGGGCGAACAGGGCGACAAACAAGATACCGTTGAGCCGCCCACGGGTGTCGTGAGTAGGCGTATGCGAGTGTGTAGCGGGAGCCGTAGCCATCATGCATCCTCCGGTCGAGGTAGCGTTTCGATAGGCCCACGTTAATTCAGTTATAAGCTTATAAAAAATCGTGATTCAGGATGGAAAATATCCGCCTAGCTGATACTTTGTGCATATGACCCCTGAACAGCTTATAACTTTCGCTACCGTTGCTGAACACGGCAACATCAGCCACGCGGCGCTGGCCCTGCACCTGTCGCAGCCTGCCGTATCCGGGCAGTTAAAGCTGCTGCAAGAAGAATTCGGCGAGCCGCTTTATCAGCGTGCCGGCCGTGGCGTGCGCCTGACTGCAGCGGGCGAGCAATTGCTCGGCCACGCGAAACGGCTGCGCGATACCTTCGTCCAGGCCAAAGCGCTGAAGGACGCGCTGCGCGGGCTGGAACGCGGCACCTTGCGCATCGGCGCCAGCACGACCCCAGCGAGCTATCTGCTGCCGTACCTGATTGCCGATTTTCGCCAACGCTATCCGCAGGTGCTGGTGACGACCATCAATGGCAATACGGCTGACATCGTCGCCGCCCTGGGATCGTTGGATATAGCCCTGATCGAAGGTCCGCCCGGCCCCGACTTGCCGGCAGGCACAGGGGTTACACCGTGGCGCGAGGACGAAATTGTTGCCATCGTGCCCAGCCAACACCTGCTTGCCGCAGTTGAGCACGGGCAGACCCTGCAAGCATTGGGCGCCTATCCACTGGTGCTGCGCGAAAGCGGTTCGGGCGTACGCCAGTTGGTCGAGCGAGCATTTGCTCGCAGCGGGGTGGCGATGCGGGTGGGCCTGGAGATTGCCGGTGTAGAAGGGGTCAAGGAAGCAGTGCGGGCAGGGATGGGCGTCGGTTTTGTCTCGTCGATGTCGATGCGCCACGAGGACGCAGCGCTGCGGCGCCTGCGGGTTGCCCCGGAGGCGTTGACCCGGCGCTTCTCGATCCTGATGCCGCATGCCGACACGCCGTCGCGGGTGGCGGCGCGGTTTCTTGAGCTCTGCACTGCGCCCGCTTGCGAGCCGGGGCAGGGCGTTGGCCCCTCGAATCAGTAGACATCGCGCAGGTAGCGTCTTTGCTCGCTCAACTGGCGCCAGTAATCAGCGGCAGCGTCGGATTCCAGGCCACCATGACATTGCGCAACCTGGCGCAGGGCATAATCGACGTCCTTGGCCATGCGGCTGGCATCGCCACAGACATACAACTGCGCGCCTTCTTGCAGCCAGCGCCAGAGCTCGGCGCCTTGCTCCAGAATGCGGTCCTGAACATAGATTTTCTGCGCCTGATCGCGGGAAAATGCCAGGCTCAAATGAGTGAGCAGGCCATCGCGCTGCATGGCTTGCAGCTCTTCGCGGTAATAAAAATCACTGGCCGCGTGCTGCTCGCCGAAGAACAACCAGTTGCGGCCTGGATCACCCCGCGCCTGGCGCTCCTGCAAAAAGCCCCGGAATGGCGCCACGCCAGTGCCCGGGCCGATCATGATCATCGGCAGCGAGCCATCGGCCGGTGGGCGAAAGTGCTTCGATTGCTGGAGGAATACCGGCACCTCGGCGTGTTCTGCGCGGTCGGCAAGAAAGGTCGAAGACACGCCCTTGCGCTTGCCGTAGCGCACGGCTGCAACCGTGAGATCGACTGCACGGGGATTGACCTTGGGGCTGGAGGCGATTGAGTACAGGCGCGGTTGCAGGCGTTTAAGTGTGCCAAGCAACTCGCTGGCGCCGCAGTCGATCGGGTAGGCATGGAGCACGTCTGCCAACTGGCGGCCCCACAGCCATTCATTCAGCTGCACTTTGCGCTCGCTGCTGAGCAACTGCTTGAGTTCCGGGTTACCGCTGCGTTCGGCGATCAATGCCAGCGCTTCGCGGCTGGGGCGGGCGATTTCGAAGTGTTCGCTCAGTGCCTGGCCTAACGGAACGTCACCAAGCTTGTCGAGGGTGACCGGCGTGCCCGCAGCCAGGCCGGTCAGCTCGAGTACTTCGCCGACAAGTTCCGGGCAGTTGCGTGGCCACACGCCCAGTGCGTCTCCCGCCTCATAGGCCAGGCCTGAATCTTCCAGGGCGAAGGAAAACAAGCGGGTATCCTTGCTCGCACCCGGCTGATTCAAGCGAACATTGCTCAACAGGCGTGAGGCATAAGGCTTGGCTTTGCTCGGCGTCGCGCTGGTTGCTGGGTCCTCAATCAGCGCTGTCGGCGCAAGATCGAGTGCCTGCTGCAACTGCGCCAGCCAGTGCTCGGCCTGCACCTCGTAGTCGCTATCGCAGTCGACTCGCTCAATCAGGCGGGTCGCGCCCAAGGCTTGCAGGCGATGATCGAGTCTCTTGCCGTGGTTACAGAACTGCTCATAACTGGCGTCACCCAGCGCCAGCACGGCATATCGCAGTGACTCAAGCTGCATCTGCTGCGCATTCAATGCGCTCCAGAAGCGCTCGCCGTTGTCGGGTGGGTCGCCGTCACCAAAGGTGCTGCTGATCAAGGCCAGGGTCTGCGTGCTGGCCAGCTTGCTCGCGGGAAAGTCCGCCATCGCACACAGCTGCACGCTGACCCCTGCGTCGCGCAAGCGCTTGGCGTAGCGCTCAGCCAGGGCTTCGGCATTGCCGGTCTGCGAAGCCCACAGCAGCGTTACGTGGCCTGGCAAGGCAGCGTCTTCCTCGGCCCCCATGGCAAGGTCTTCGTGAGCAGGGCTGGCGGTGAGTGCGGGAGCGCTCGCCGTATCCAGCCATTGGTGGTCGATCAGCTCGACCCGTTGCAGCGCAATCGCACAGCACTTGAATTCGGGTTGCAGCGAAATCGGGTCGACAGCGTCGTTGGTCACGGCATTGATCGCCAGGTTGTCGCCAAACACATCGTTCCAGTGAAAAGGTGCAAAGCAATTACCCGGCAGGACCCGTTCGGTGATCACCGCTGGCAATACGGCGCGACCGCGTCGCGAGCGTATTTCCACGGCGTCTCTGGCCTTGATGCCAAGCATGGCTGCATCCTGCGGGTGGATCTCGATAAACGGCCCAGGATTGAGTTTGTTCAGCGTGGCCACCTTGCCGGTCTTGGTCAGGGTGTGCCATTGGTGCTGCACGCGTCCGGTGTTGAGCAGCAATGGGAAGTGTTGGTCGGGCATTTCAGCGGGTGGCAAATGCGGGCGCGGCAGAAACACGCCCTTGCCATGCTCGGTCGGGAAGACGATGGCAGGTCGGCTGCCGTCTTCTGCCAGTGCAAGCGACTGGCTGACGCCGTCGTTGAGGTAGCGGACCGGATTGCGCGTCTCGCCAGGGTCCACAGCGCACGGCCACTGCAGCGGCTGTTCGCGTAGACGGGCATAGGTCGCCCCGCGAATGTCATAGCCGGTCTTGGGGTTCCAGGCGCGCTTGATTTCTTCAAATATCTCGGCTGCGCTGCTGTAGCTGAAGGCATCGGCAAAACCCATCTCGCAAGCCACCCTGGCAATGATCTGCCAGTCGGGCAGGGTTTCACCGGGTGCCTGCACGGCTTGCTGCATCAGGGTCAGGTTGCGTTCGGAGTTGATCATTACCCCTTCAGCCTCAGCCCATAGCGCGCCGGGAAGGAGGATATCGGCGTAGCGATTGGTCTCGGTGTCGAGGAAGGCGTCCTGCGTGATCACCAGCTCAGCCTGTTGCAAGCCGTCGATAACCTGCTGGCGGTTGGGCACCGATGCCACCGGGTTGGTGCAGATGATCCAGCAGGCCTTGATCAGGCCGCTGCGCATCTGCTCGAACATCGCCACAGTGCCGCCGCCTACGTCCTGCCGCAGGCTGCCGCGCGGGATCGCCCACAGGTCTTCGATGAACTGCCGGTCGGCCTCGACCAGCACCGAGCGTTGGCCGGGCAGGCCGGGGCCCATGTAGCCCATCTCGCGCCCCCCCATGGCATTCGGTTGCCCGGTCAGGGAGAACGGCCCGCTGCCCGGGCGGCAGATGGCGCCGGTGGCCAGATGCAGGTTGCACAGCGCGTTGGTGTTCCAGGTGCCGTGGGTGCTCTGGTTGAGACCCATGGTCCAGCAGCTCATCCATTCGCCGGCTTCACCGATCCAGGCTGCAGCCTGATGAAGGTCGGCCTCAGGGATACCCGTGGTGCGCGCGACCTGGTCTGGCGGGTAGTCTTCGAGAAACGCCGGCATGGCCTCCCAGCCCGCGGTGAACGCCGCGATGAACGCCGGATCGGTGTGGCCGTTTTTCACCAGCAGGTGCAGCAGGCCGTTGAGCAGGGCCAGGTCGGTGCCGGGCTTGATTTGTAAAAACAACCCGGCTTTGTCTGCCGTGGCAGTGCGGCGAGGGTCGACGACGATCAGCCTGGCTCCGGCCTTGACCCGATCCATCATGCGCAGGAACAGAATCGGATGGCAGTCAGCCATGTTGGCGCCGATCACGAAAAACAGCTCGGCCTTGTCGAAGTCCTGATACGAGCCCGGCGGCCCGTCCGCGCCAAGCGATAACTTGTAGCCGCTGCCGGCGCTGGCCATGCACAGGCGCGAGTTGGACTCCAGGTTGCTGGTGCGGACAAAACCCTTGGCCAGCTTGTTGACCAGATACTGCGCCTCCAGCGACATCTGCCCGGAGACATAGAACGCCAGTGCATCGGGGCCGTGCTGTTCAAGGATGGCGCGCAGGCGCCGGGCGGTCTCTTTGATGGCGGTGTCCATGGCGATCCGCACCGGGTCCTGATTGCGCTGCTGGCGCAGGTAGGCGTTTTCCATCCGGCCAGAATCAGCGATGGCCTGGCCACAGGTGATGCCCTTGGTGCAGAGCCTGCCGAAGTTGCTCGGGTGCGCCTTGTCGCCGCTGACCTTGACTACGCGGTTGTGCTCGACCTGCATGACGATGCCGCAGCCCACGCCACAGTAGGGACACACGCTGCGTACAGTTTTGCTTGTCATCTTCGCCCCTTGATCTCTGCCCGCCGCAGCGGCCCAGAAACAAAAAAGGCGCCATGAGACCTTCCGTCGAAACGGGGTCTACACGGCGCCTTTGTCGTATTAGGTGCAGTCTTCGTTGACTGCGCAGGTGAACTAGCAAACAGCGGGCCATAACTCGCCCAGCACCCGCCCGACTCGCGCTGGCGAGTAACTCTATTGGACGCTGTTCACTTACGTTGCACTCAGAATTTGCACGGGAGGGCAGGGCGCACCAGTTCAGCGCACAGCGCTGGCATGGCTCGTTCAGCGCTGCAACGCGCGGTTCAGGGCCTTGAGGAGGTCGTCGATCGCGTAAGGTTTTTTCAGTAGCTGAGGGTGGCGCTGGGAACCCTGGGAAAGGGCGCTGCTGTAACCACTGGCAAGCACCACCGGTAGTCCCGGCCAGCGCTCGCTGATCACATCAGCCAGTTCCAGCCCGGTCATGCCCGGCATCACTACGTCGGAGAGCACCACGTCAACTGGCGGGTGTCGGTCTTGCAGCAGCTCGATAGCGGCTGCTGCGCTGCTCACCAACTGGGTCTTGTAGCCAAGTTCCTGGAGCAGGCTGACGGTAATTTCGCCAACCTGTGCGTTGTCTTCCACCAGCAGCACCTGAGCGTCGTTTACTGCCAATGGCACTGCAATCTCTTGTTGCGAAGGGGGAGGCGGGGTTGCTGCGGGCAGCGCGATCCTCATCGTCGTGCCCGTCCCCAGCTCGCTCTCGACGCTGACCTGGCCACCGGACTGATTGACGAAACCATACACCTGGGACAGCCCCAAGCCAGTGCCCTTGCCGACGGCTTTGGTGGTGAAGAAGGGTTCGAACACCCGTTCAAGGTTGGCCGCATCGATGCCATGCCCTTGGTCAGTAACGCTGATGATCACAGTCGGCGCACTGGCTGGCGAAGAAAGCGCAGGTGCGGCACTCACTGCCAGCGTTATGTCGCCCGCACCCTGCATAGCATCGCGGGCATTGATTACCAGATTGACCAGCGCCGTCTCGAATTGATTTGGATCGGTGTTGACGTAGTGGTCCTGCTCTGGAAGTGACAGCTCGATACGAATGTTCGCCCCGACCATGCTGCGCAGCATCTCGGCAATTTGCTGCACGCGCTGCGCCGCCAGAAAGGTTTCTGGCTTCAATGTCTGGCGGCGGGCGAAGGCCAGCAGTTGCCCGGTGAGTTTGGTCGCTCGGTCAGCAGTTTCCAGGATCAGGTCGATGAAACGGTGTTGCTTGTCCCCCGCGCCGGGATTGCGCCGCAGCAACTCTGCTGCGTTGCGGATGATGGTGAGAATGTTGTTGAAGTCATGGGCCACGCCACCGGTGAGCTGGCCGATGGCTTCAAGCTTCTGCATCTGCCGCAGTTGCGCCTCGGCGGCGAGCAGGTCGCGTGAGCGCGCTTTCACCTCAACTTCCAGCTGTTCGTTGAAGTTACGCAGTTGGTCTTCTGCGTCATGCCGGTCATGCACGTCGATGGAAGTGCCGTACCAGCGCAGGATCTGCCCTGAATGCGGCTCTCGATAGGGCGTAGCGCGGACCATGAACCAGCGGTAGGTGCCGTTTTGCCCGCAGAGGCGATGTTCGGTCGTGAAGTCCTGCCCGCTCGCCCGGGCCAGTGCGAAATCTTGCACTGTTTTGCCAACGTCCTCAGGGTGAACACCAGCATGCGTCATCAGCCCGTTACCCGCACCATCGACGGCCGGGCCGAAATATTCCTGCCAGCGGTTGTTGACGAACACCACACTGCCTAGGGCATCGCATACCCACGCCAGCTGCGGCATGGTGTTGGCCAGAAGCTCGAAGGCCGCTTCGCTCTCATCGAGCCGTGCCTGGCTGCGGTGGCGCTCGGTCAGGTCGCTGGCTGCACCAAACCACTCGATGAGCTCGCCGGACTGGTCAAAGATAGGCACCGCTCTGGAGTGGGTCCATCCAAAACTGCCGTCGGCGAGTAACACTCGATGCTCCAGTTCGAACACGGATTGGGTGCGGATCGCTTGCTCGACCGCCGCCAACACCTGGGTGCGGTCTGCGTCTGGAATGTATTTCTCGATCCAGCCCTGGCATGGCTGAGCGGTCTCTTCGAGAAAGCCCTGGCCGGTCAACTCATGCATCTGAGTCCAGTCGGGGCTCATGCGGTAGAGGGTGGTACTGCTGGCACTGACCAGTGCGCGGAAGCGCAACTCGCTGTCATGCACGGTGCTACTGCTACCTGTCGCGGACAGCGGCGGCCCGGCGCGTTCAGTTCGAAGTGTTGGTCGATGTTCCATGAGCTGTCCCTGAGCTGAAAGTTGCCATGCAGACCCGGTCGGATCACGCGTGATTACGCAGGAGAGGGCATGCTTGCTCGTGGAGTTCAGTGCGAATGGTCATGGTGCGATATGCGGCATGCCCTGGACTGAGGCATTCGCGCCCTGTAGCGCAATTGTTGTGTCGCTGAACCTGGCAGGCAACAGAACTGGACGATGGCAAATTCGACCGGTTCAAAGTGCTGTCAGCGGCGAGGGGTGATGGAGGTCGGCGCCGCAAGCCTGGGCATCGATCTGAGCCACGACTATGCCGGCTTGTACAAGTGGCTGCTGGGGAGCTTTCTCGTTGGTAAACGGATTCGTTAGTCGGTGGCACTTGCGGCGTATCACGCGCTGGTCGTGGGCAATGGCTAACTATTTGGACCTTAATGTCAAAGTGGATGCAGTTCGGCTGAGTCAATATTTGCTCAGCTTCGACGGTATCGGTCCCAAGGCGTTGGAAATATTTATGCGGGAGTTGCACTGCATGCAACGGTGAATCAATTAGATATCCGGCGTTATGCAAAACTCTTCGTTTTGTATAAGTTTTTTTGCCGTTTATCAGAACGTTACCCTGTTTGCACTGATGTAGTTGATTCGACAACCTGAAGCGCTATGTTGGGTAACGATAGGATTAAAGTCGCAGGAGGATGCCATGCGAATTCGCGGTGATGTGTTCTGGAGTTGGGCCGACCCCGCGCTGCACCATCGAGGTCATGACGAAAAGCTCGAGAGTGGCGTCATGATCGACGTTCAGGTGCGCTTGGCACGCACTGGCCAGACGCAGTTGTTCATCGGGATCTATGCCGCGAGCGGAATGTCGCTGCACGAGGAGGCTTACGATTCTCGTCCTGGAGAATCAATGACGCACGCATTGGCCTGGGGGGTAGGGCGAGCACGGCATTTGATCAAGGAGCAGCGGCTCGGCAAACGTGTCGCCTAGCTGCGTAGGGCGGCGCGGCAGTGGGCCCTGACGAAGACTGCCATTTTTGGTAGCGTCTGCGCCCTATGAAGAATCCCAATCAGACACGCGTCAGCACATCATCGATGTCGCCAGGTCGCTGATGATCCAAAAAGGTTACACCGCGGTCGGCCTCAGCGAACTGCTGGCTACGGCTGGAGTGCCGAAAGGCTCGTTCTACCACTACTTCCGCTCCAAGGAGGAGTTCGGTCAGGCGCTGCTCGAGGAATACTTCAGCGAATACCTGGGGCGCGTCGATTCACTGACGCATGCAGAGAATCACCAGCATGGTCGAGCAAGGCCAGGCGGATGGCTCGATCAGCGCGGCTTCGCCGCCAACGGTCCTGGCTGAAGGTATTTATCAGCTTTGGCTAGGTGCGTCGTTGCTGGTCAAGGTTACCCATTCGGAACAGCCTTTTGATGTGGCAATGACAAACAGCCAACGTCTCTTGCACTGACTTTTTCATCGCCTTCAACCCGTCTCATACTGAATAACCGTGAGCAAATCTAACTTCGTCGCTGAATATAGCGCCATCGTTGCAGTGCTGAACAAATACAACGAAGACGGCAAGCAAGCGGACAGCCGTGTCATGCAGCCGGCCTTAAGCGATCAGGCCACTATTTTTGGGGTTGATGGCAACAACAAGTTGGTCGGGGGCGCCATTCAGGAGTTGTTCGACACCATCGACAAACCATCTTTCCGACCTTCGCCCGAAGCCCAAGGTGTGATTGTCAATGTTGATATTGTGGGTACTGCCGCCTGCGCGCGGATCGATACCAATGATATTTCCGGTTTCTGCTTCACCGATTTTTCAATCTGCTGGAAGTCGAAGGTGAATGGAAAGTGATCAGCAAGATTTACCACACCCATGTAGCGCCCTGAATCTGCGCTCTGCACCGAGAGCAGGACTGTGATCCAATGGTCTGCCAGCTTCGATAATCGCGGGCTGGACTCGCAAGGCCAGCAGGTCGAGGCTATCCGCGAATTGATCGTAGCTGGCCATGACAGCCTGCTGGCACATTTCGAGAGCCAGCCTTCGGCTTGAATCAATGCTCCGGGCGCGCAGTCGATGCGCTCGGACAGCTGGAGCATGTACCCATGAATGAACACATTGCAGCAGTCGCGCTGGAAAAAGCCTACAGGCTGCTCAACCACGGCCCGACGGTCCTGGTCTCTGCTCGCCATGCTGGCGTGGACAACGTGATGGCTGCGGCCTGGGCGTGTGCGCTGGACTTCTCGCCGCCCAAGTTGACGGTGGTGCTGGATAAAATCGCCAAGACTCGTGAGCTGGTCGAGCAGAGTGGCCAGTTCGTGATCCAGATTCCGACCGTAGCGCAGGCTGAGCTTACCTTCCAGGTCGGCCACCGTAGCTTGCTCGAGCAACCGGACAAACTGGCGCGCAGCGCGGTCGAGCTGTTTGCTGTGCCCGGCCACGATCTGCCATTGGTTGCGGGGTGTTCAGCCTGGCTTGCCTGCCGCCTGATCCCCGAGCCGCACAACCAGGATCGCTACGATCTGTTCATTGCCGAGGTCGTAGGGGCCTGGGCCGATACGCGGGTGTTTCGTGACGGGCACTGGCACTTCGAGACTGCTGATCCCAACTTGCGCAGCCTGCACTATGTCGCTGGCGGCCACTTCTATGCGATCGGTGAGGCCGTCGACGTCGAATCCAAGGCTGAATAAGGCCAGTCGATAAACGATTGTCACCGCACAAAAACGCGTTCGGTGGCGGTCCCCTTGAGCGTCTCTCCCTCCCAGCGAGCAATCACCAGAGGAGCAATCGCATTGCCAAGCACGTTGAGCGTGTTGGTACCGCTTTCGACGATGCGGAAAATCCTCTGCACTTTGCGCCCCGAGAAGTCTGTGAGCTGACATGGCCAAAGGCGTCTGAGCGGGTTATCCCTAAAAAGCCGTCTTCAACGTCAACGACAGGCTGCGCGGGTCACCATAGATGGCACCGGCATAGAACCCGTAGCGGGTGTAGTAATGCTTGTCGAACAGGTTGTTGGCATTGAGCGTCACGGAGACATCGTCATTGATGTCGTATTTGGCCATCGCACTCCAGATCGCATAACCCGACCAGTTGACGTCCGTGGCAGCGCGGCTTACGCCGTTGCTGGGCTGGCCAGCGGGGGTGGAGTTGGCGCGGATGTTGGTCTGCGCGGTAACGCCGGTTCCGACGGTCAAACGATCGAGTGGGCCAGACAGGCGATAGGTGGTCGAGGCCTTGAACAGGTGCGACGGGTCGCTGCGACCGTCCGCATCGAGCCTGCGCAAATGCAGGTAGGTGTAGCCGGCATAAAGGTTCCAGTCCGGAGTAAGGGCACCCGAAACTTCCAGATCGATACCGTCGGTTTCCACCCCTGAACCGGCCTTGTAGGCCTGGGCGCCGGTTGGCGTCAGATTGTCGCTGTCGGTGACGGCCTTGTTTTCCTGACGGGTCAGGAAGTACGCCGCCTGGGCGTTGACCAGGCCTCCCAGCCATTCGCCCTTGATGCCGCTTTCATAGCTTTGGCCACGAATTGGCTCGATCTTGCTGCCGCTGACGCTTTCTTCGCTCTGCGGGGTGAAAATATCGGTGTAGCTGGCGTACAGCGAGTAATTGTCGTTGAGGTCATAGACTGCTCCCAGGTACGGCGTGACGATGCCGTTTTCTTCCTGGTTGCTGCGCACGCCTGCGGTACTGCGGGTAGTGCTGCTGTAATTGCTGACGCGGGCGCCGACGATCACCGACAGCGGGTCGGTAATGCTCAGGCGTGTCGCCGCGTACATGCCCTGCAGACGGGTGGTGGTCTTGCTGTGCAGGCCGGTCTTGTAGGCATTGATGGCGTAATCGTCGTCCACGCCATCATGCCAGTTGCTGATGGGGAAGCCGTTGTTGGCGCGGAACTGGCAGCCGAGGGTGTTGGCGCTGGTGCGGTCGGCGCTGACCATGTTGCAGGTGTACTGCGGCGACCAGGCAACCGTGCGGCTGTCGCTGTAGCCGAGCATGGCTTGATGGCTGCGACCAAGCATTTCGAACGGGCCGCTGACATCGATCTGCGCCGATTGCTGGGTCGTGTCGGTCGAGCTGTGCAGGCCGTTGAGCACCGCGCCGCTGCCGTCCTGGTTCCAGTAGCCGCCATATACGCCGCGGCCGACCGAGTTGACCTTGGCCAGGCCGCGGTGGTTGAGCGCGTCGGTGGTGCTCTGCGCCGCCTTCAGGTTCAGGCTCCAGTCGTTGTCGAAGTGATGCTCCAGCGAGCCGAAGGTGGTGCGCGTTTCGTACTCGCCAAAGCTCCAGCTGGGCACCAAGTTACTGCTGCGCGGCAGCTTTGTCTTGCTGCCGTCGCCGTACCAGATCGGAATGTTCGCGCCCCAGCCACCGCCAACAATCTTGCTGTATTCGTACTGGTAACCAGCGCCCAGGGTGGTGGCATCACTCAAGTCGAACTCGAAGCTGGCCAGTGCCGCGCGCGAACGCTCGGACTGATTGTCGCGGAACGAGTTGGCATCCTGCTGGGTCATCACCAGCCGCGAGCGCAGCCTGCCGTCTTCCGTCAGCGGCAGGTTCAGGTCGGCGCCCAAGCGGCGTTTGTCCCAGCTGCCGTAAGTGATGTAGGCACTACCGCCAAATTCCTTGCCTGGACGCTTGCGAATCAGGTTGACGGTGGCCGATGGGTCACCGGTGCCGCCCATCAGGCCGTTGGCGCCCCGGACGATATCGATGCGTTCATACATGTCCATGTTCAGCGCCGTGCCTGCGCCGCTGAAGTCCGAGCCGCCGGGGAACTGCAAGCCGTCTGCCTTCCAGTTGGTGATCGGGTAACCACGCGCGCGGTACTCGGTACGGCCGCCAACTTCCATTTTGCTCATGCTGACGCCGGGCGTGGTATCCAGCGCCTGCTCGATGTTGGTGATCTGTCGATCCGCCATTTGCGCCTGGGTGATCGTCGTGACTGACTGCGGCGTCTCGCGGGGTTTGAGCTTCAGCCCGGTGGAGCTGGTGGTGCTGTTGACGGTATAGCCCAACTGTTCGGTGCTGTTCTCAACCGGCATCTGGCCATCGACGTTGACCGCATCCAGTTCGACGACCCTCTCGGCGTTGGCGTGCAGGCTGAGGCTGCCCAGGGCCAGGCCGATTGCCAGGGGCAATGGCGAGCGGCGGCAGTACAGACGTGGGTGTTTGCTTGCGATCGCAAGCGGTGTATGCGCGGAATGACTGGTCATGATGCCCTGCTGTGCAATTGGTAATTCATCGTATTCGCAGATGATTTTTGCTAGCATTTTATGCATCGCTTCTGCGCGCTCTATCAGCGGCTTGTATGGGTATGTAATGGAATGTAATGAAGGTTTTATCGACCGTGCGGAGGTCGCCCGGCTTGCGTCGGCGAGAACGTTTCTGGTGGTCGATGACGATGACGAGATCCGCGAACTGCTCTGCGATTACTTGAGCGAAAGCGGCGATCGGGTACTGGCCGCCGCCAGTGGCAGCGAGATGTGGCAGCAGTTGGCACGGGAACCGGTGGACCTGGTGGTGCTCGACGTGATGCTGCCTGGCGAAGATGGCTTGAGCCTGTGCCGGCAACTCCAGGCCAAACCTGGCTTGAGCGTGATCATGCTGTCGGCCAAGGGCACGGCGTTCGACCGCATCATTGGCCTTGAGGTAGGCGCCGACGATTACCTGGCCAAGCCGTTCGAACCGCGCGAATTGCTCGCCCGGATCAAGGCCGTGCTGCGCCGTTCAGCGCGCGCCGACGCTGCAGCCGAGCAACGGCCGGATCTGCCACAGCGCTTTGCCGGCTATCGCCTTGATCCTGTCAAACGTCTGCTCACGGCCGCCGATGGTACGGCCTGCACATTGCCGCGCTCGGACTTCCGGGTCCTGCGCGAACTGCTGGCTGCGCCCGACCAGGTGCTGACCCGCGAGCATCTGACGCGCAGTGCGATGGGCCGCGATTACACCGCAGACGATCGCTCCATCGACATGTGCATCAGCCGTCTTCGCCAACTGCTCAAGGCTGCGCCTCAAGGCGAAGTGCAGATACTGACTGTACGTAACGAGGGCTACCTTTTGAGCCTCGGCGCTGCAGATGCGCGACACTGAACACCCGCGCACCCGCCTGCGCAGATCACTCCGGAGGCTTTGGCCGAAATCGCTGTTTGGCCAGCTGACGCTGATCATGGTCAGCGGCACGGTGGCGATTCAGCTGTTGTCGAGCAGCATCTGGTTTGACGTGCGCTTTGCCCAAGTGCTCGAGGCGCCGGTGCGGCTGATCGCCAGCCGCACTGCGCCGCTGCTGGACACGGCCGGCTGTGACCCCGTGGTGACCATTCAGGCACCGGCGCATTATCAGGCCAGCTGCGTGCAGTCCCCCAGCACAGCTGAGCGGCACAAGGGCCTGCGCCGAACCGGTCTGTTGCTCGAGCAGGCCCTGGCGTACGAGCTTGGCCGTGAGCAGAGGGTGCGGGTGCTGAGTGTCGAGCTCACCGACCCGCAAGGGCAGCCGGTCACCTGGCCGAGCCTGTTCGGTTTGCAGACGGCCATGGCCCATGTGCGCTTTGCCGTGGCCTTGGCCGACGGCCACTGGCTGCAGGTCAGCGGCCAAGAGCTGCAGGGCTGGAGTGGTGAGTCGGCCTGGGCGCTGATAGCCGATTACGTAATCAGGGTGTACGTCCTGCGCATCCTTGCAGTGCTCGCCGTGTGCTGGCTGGCGGTGCGGTTGTGCCTGCAACCGCTGCGCAGGATGAGCGACGCTGCGCGGGCGCTGGGCGAGAGCCTGGAGCAACCGCCGCTGCGGGTAGAAGGGCCTTCAGAGGTGCGCCAGGCGGCGCATACGTTCAATGCCATGCAGCAGCGGATTATCGCCATGGTCAATGACCAGAGCTTTTTCCTGGCCGCGGTATCCCACGATTTACGCACGCCCTTGACCCGCATGCGCCTGCGCGTAGAGCGCATGGGCGACAGCCCGGACAGCCAGCGCCTGAAGCTCAATATCCAGCAGATGGACCAGATGATCGCCCAGGTGCTGGACTACCTGGAAAGTGCCAAGCAGCACACCTGCCAGATCATCGATGTCGACCGGCTGGTGCGCAGCGCCTGCGTCGAGCTGTGCAGTGCTGAAGAGCGCCTGCCCATCAGCGGCCATGCTGGCGCGGTCTATGCCAATGAGGTGCTGTTGCTGCGCTGCATCCAGAACGTACTGGTCAATGCCCTGCGTTATGCGCAGCAGGTCGAGGTGCGACTGGAACGGACCGAGCAGGGCGTGCGGATCCAGGTCGACGACCGCGGCCCGGGCATTGCCGACAGCCAGCTGCAGGTCATCACTCAGCCCTTCGTGCGCGGTGATCACTCGCGTAATTGCCAGTCCGGCGGTTACGGGCTGGGGCTGAGCATCGCCAAGCGCATCGCAGAAAATCATCAGGGCAGCCTGCTCTTGAGCAACCGCCAGGGCGGCGGGCTTTGCGTGCGTATTTTCATCGCCCAACGCAAGGCCGACACCGCGCCCATCAACGGTTGCGCACGGTAGTCAGGGCGGGTGACCACACGCCATGCCCGCAGCGCGCGCATGAGCGCTGTTCGGCGCTGTCGTGGAATACGCTCAGGCCGCAGCTTACACAGCAGTACAGCCCAGGGCCGGGTGGTACCTTGTACTCCGGGCGATGCTCATCAGGCAGAACCGACAGGCCGGGCCGGGTTTCTTCGGCTGTGTAGAAGTACAGACTTACATCGCCGTCCGTTTCCAGAAGTCCAAGCCTGACCTGGCCCAGATGTTCGACGCCTTGCTGGCGCAACTCCATGAACAATTCTTTGGACGAGATATTCAAGTTGCGCAGTGAGTGTATTTCATAGATGCCGTCTTTCACTACGGTAATGGGTACACCGTCGATCCAGGCTTCGCAGGTTTTACTACGCGTCATGATGTAGATGGTTACCCGATAGAGCAGTAGCAGTGTCACAAATACCAGCGCAACAGGCAGTAGTGGTACATCTTCATAAAAAGTGACATCACCCGCAGCGGAACCCAAGGTCAGAATCACCACCAACTCAAAACGCGAGAGTTGCTTGATCCCCCGTCGGCCACTGAACTTGAGGAACAAGAACACCGCTAGAAACGCGGCCAGTACACGGCAGGCGACTTCCAGCAGAAACGTCCAGGGCAGGTCGCCCAGCAGCATGCGTTGCAACTCGAACGACTCCATCCATGACCTCGATTTCGATTGGCTTCGCCAGGATTGACCGCGACTGGCATGGCGCAGTTCATCAAACGCCAGGGCTGCCCTTATGAAACGAATTGGGCCTATTATTTGTACAATATATTTATTATGTACAAGAAAGCTCCGCGCACGCTGGAGAATGTAAATGAAACTGTAAATTAGTGAATTTTCAGAATTGCCAGGCAGTCCTAAATACTTAGGGGAGGACTGCTCAATGTTGGGTCAAAAGCTATACATCGTTGAATACACACTTCGCGGCGCCGAGCGCAACTTCGTTATCCGACTGGAGCGGATGGACAATGCCTTGGCGTGGCACTGGGCGGGCTGTGATGCCGGGATTGCGCTCATCCCGCGCTTCGGTCAGCACAATATAAAACATGTCAGCCGGCCCATGGCTGAACGCTACGGGTTGGAGAACGTGCGCTGGCGGCTCCCAGGGGCAGGCCCGACAGTTGCTCTCGAACAGCCGTCAGCGAGCAGCGAGGTCGAGGAATCCCAGTGAAATTCACGTCCGAAGGTGCGGTGCTGGCCGGCAAGTCGATACTGGTGATCGAGGATGAGCCCCTGTTGCAGGAGTTGATTTGCGCAATCCTCAGCGAACTGGGGGCGCAATGTTCGGCGTTCGCCAACGCCGAGGATGGCCTGATGGCATTGCTCAAGCGTCAGGATCAATACTCGCTGGTGATTGTCGACCACTCCTTGCCGGGAGATATCAAAGGGCTGGAATTGGCGGCGATGGTGCGCCAGCGCTGGCCCGCCACGCCTGTTCTGGTTACTTCCGGGCATGCCCTTCGGAGTAGTGATCTGGGCGCTGACCAGCGTTTTCTGATGAAACCGTGGTCAGTCCAACAGTTGAGCGCAGCGGTGTTCGCCGCGCTCGACGGCGATTAGCCGCGCCTCAGCCGGCGGTAGCTTGATGTTGGCGCGTTGCGCACGCGTCTTCGCTGTGTCGACAGTGCCACTGACCAATGGCATTACGACTCGGCATTCTCGCGACGGGCGCGCTGGATGCGGCTGACCACGATCTGCACGACTACTGCAACCAGGCACAGCAGGCCGATGCGCCAGCTGCCCTCGACGGCGTAGTGCTCGGCCACCTTGCCGGCAAGGATGACGCTGAAAAAGATGGCGACAGGCAGGATCAATTTGTTCATTGCAAAGACCACAGATGATTCAACGAGCCGCCATCCTACAGCTATGCGCACCATGCTCCTACTGCTGATCAGGCAAAACGGAACGACGCGCCATGGGCCGAAGCCGGCAGGTAGCTGGAGCCGTCATTGCGCAGGCGTGAACGCAAGGTGCCGCTTTGTGGCTGGGTGCGGTACAGGCCACGTTTCTGCAAGGCCGGGATCACCAGTTCGACGAAGTCTTCCAGGCTGCCTGGGCTGATCAGCGGGTTGATCATGTAGCCGCTGGTGCCGGAGATTGCTGCGTGCTCCTCGATGCGCTGCGCTACCTGCTCAGGCGTGCCGACCAGGATCAGGTCGGTGCCTCGGGTGACGCTGGCAAAGCGCTGTTTGACATCACCAGCGGTCAGCGGCTTGCCGCTGCCGTCAGGGCGCATCATGTACGAGGTCAGGCCTTCGGTGTGGGTCGCCAGGGGTTCGTTGTCGGCATAGCGGCTGATGTCGATGCCCGTGTCGCCGGCATAGCTCACCAGTTGCGCTTGCAGGTGGTAGTTGCTCTGCAGTTGCTCGTATTTGCGCTGCGCCTCGATTTCAGTCTTGGCGGTGACGATCCGCAGCACCGTCAGCGACTTTACATCGTCGGCCTGGCGACCACGGGCCTGCGCTTGAGCCCATATTTCATCCAGACCCTGACGGATTTCCAGCGGGTTGGACTTGGCGATAAAGATCAGCTCGGCGTGCTTGGCGGCAAACTCGCGCCCGCGCCCGGACCAGCCGGCCTGGATCAGCAGCGGGGTTCGTTGCGGCGACGGTGAGCTGAGGTGCGGGCCGGCGACGCGGTAGTGTTCGCCAACATGGTTGATCGGCCGCACGCGTTCACCCTGGGCATAGAGTTGGCGGGACTTGTCGGCGACCACCGCGTCCTGCGCCCAGCTGCCTTCCCACAGCTTGTAGACCACATCGAGGAATTCTTCGGCACGCTCGTAGCGGTCATTGTGCTTGATCATCTGTTCCAGGCCGAAGTTGCGCGCGGCACTGTTCAGGTAAGAGGTGACGATGTTCCAGCCAACCCGGCCATTGCTCAGGTGATCCAGCGTGCTGAAGCGCCGGGCATGGGTGAAGGGATGTTCGTAGCTGGTGCTGACGGTGACCCCAAAGGCGAGGTTTTCAGTCACTGCAGCCAACGCCGGGATGATCATCAGCGGATCGTTGGCAGGCGCTTCGACGGCCCACTTGAGGGCCGCGTCGGCTGTGCCGCCATAGCCATCGTAGAAGCCCAGCACATCGGCAAAGAACAGCATGTCGAGGTTGGCCTGGTCGGCGATTCGCGCCAGGTTCGACCAGTAGCTCAGCGAGTTGATGCCCAGGCGTTCGTCGGCCGGGTGGGTCCACAGGCTCGGCGCACCGCCACAGCCGACACTGGCTTGTTCATACAGGGCAAACAGCAAAGGTTTGGGATCAGCTCCCGGGTGCGGCGAAGTGCTCAAGTTGCGGCTCCAGTCCAACAGAATTCGTTAGATTGAAGCGCACTAAAAAATCTAAATAAACGACTTATTGGGAATATGAGACTCTGTTGCGGCTATATGACCGCATCTTTGAGGGTGCGCTCGATACCGCCCAGCAGCAGGCTCTGCATCAAGCGCAGGCCCTCATCCTCGGGCAACCCGCGGCCCTGTAGCCAGCCAGGCAGTTGATTGAGCAGGGTACCGAGCGCTTGCCCGGTGGCCGCCAGCGCCGGACCACTGAGGCGTGTCTGTGGCGCCACCAACTTCAGCAAGCCCGCCTGATAACGCAGGCGAACCTGCGCCAGCCGCGCCTGCTGCTCATCGTTCAGGCAACACAGGTCGCGTTCGGCCAGGCGAAACTGCAAGCCGCGCTCGGCGTGCAGTTGCCAGTGCGCTGCGATCACCGCAGGCAGCGCCGGCTTGCCTCGGGCCAAGGCCTTGCGGCCCTGGTCGAGGGTCGCCTGCAGCTCCTCGTACAGCTCTTCGATCAGGTCATAGAGCAAATCCTGCTTGCTCGGAAAATGGTGATACAACGAGCCTGCAGTCAGGCCAACATGCGCCGCCAGCTCACGCATGCTGACCTGGCCAAAGCCCTTGGCGGCGAACAGTGCCATGGCCTTGTCGCGACGCTCGTCAAAATTGCTGCAGCGCAGAGCGGCATTGGCCGACATGGCAGGCGCTCCTCAGTAGGTGAAGAAGCCGCGACCGCTTTTGCGGCCAAGGTAACCGGCCGCGACCATTTCCCGCAGCAGCGGAGCAGGGCGGTACTTGCTGTCGTTGAAGCCGTCGACGAATGCCTCCATGATCGCCAGCACGGTGTCCAGGCCGATCAGGTCGGCCAACGCCAGCGGGCCGATAGGCTGGTTGCAGCCCAGACGCATGCCGGTGTCGATGTCCTCAGCGCTGGCCAGGCCTTCCTGGCGCACGAAGATCGCTTCATTGATCATCGGCAGCAGGATCCGGTTGACCACAAAGCCCGGACGGTTGCCAGCTGTGATCGGCGTCTTGCCGAGCTTTTCGGTCACCACCAGAGCCTGGGCGTAGGTGCTGTCGTCTGTCTGCAAACCACGGATGATTTCCACCAGCGCCATCATTGGCACCGGGTTGAAGAAGTGCACGCCGATAAAACGCCCGGGGTGCTCGATGCTGGCGGCCAGCTGGGTTACCGACAGCGATGAGGTGTTGGTCGCGATCAGGCAAGCGCTACTGACGTTGGCCGCGGCCTGTTGCAGGATGCGCTGCTTCAACTCGAGGTTTTCGGTCGCAGCCTCAATCAACAACTGCACCTCGCGCAGGTCTGCATAATCGGTGCTGGTACGAATCCGGCCACTTGCCGCAGCAGCCTTTTCGGCCTCCAGCGTGCCCTTGCTGACCTGGCGTTCAAGGTTCTTGCTCAAGGTCGCCATACCGCGCTCCAGCGCAGCATCGCTGACGTCGATCAGCAGCACTTGATAGCCCGCCACTGCGCACACCTGGGCAATGCCGTTACCCATGGTCCCGGCGCCAATCACTGCAATCCGTTCAATGCTCACAAAGCCGCTCCTTATACGCGTTCAAAGACGACAGCGATGCCTTGACCGCCGCCGATGCACATGGTCGCCAGGGCATAACGGCCTTGCACCCGCTGCAGTTCATGGATGGCTTTGGTAGCAATGATTGCACCGGTGGCGCCGACCGGGTGACCGAGCGAGATGCCCGAGCCGTTCGGGTTGACCTTCTCTGGGTCGAAGTCCAGCGCGCGAGCCACTGCGCAGGCTTGCGCGGCAAACGCCTCGTTGGACTCGATCACATCCAGGTCATTGACCGTCAGGCCGGCCTTTTGCAGCGCTTTTTGCGTAGCCGGAATCGGTCCCAGGCCCATCAGCGCCGGCTCGACGCCGGCGTGTGCGTAGGCTACCAACCGCGCCAGCGGCTTGAGGCCCAGTCGGCGTACCGCTTCACCGGTGGCCAGCACCAGGCCGGCGGCGCCGTCGTTGATACCGCTGGCATTGCCTGCGGTGACCGTACCGTCCTTCTTGAACACAGTCTTCATCGCAGCCAACTGCTCGGCGCTGACATCGCCGCGCACATGCTCGTCGACGGCGAACTGCACTGGGCCTTTGCGGGTTTTCTGTTCCAGCGGCACGATCTGGCTGTCAAAACGGCCTTCGGCAATCGCCCGGGCGGCGCGTTGCTGGCTGGTCAGCGCCAGCTCGTCCTGCATCTGCCGGGTGATGCCGTGCTTGGCCGCGACGTTCTCGGCGGTGATGCCCATGTGGAAATGCTCGAACGGGTCCTGCAGCACACCGACCAGATAATCGATGCCTTGCAGATCACCCATGCGTGCGCCCCAGCGCGCCTGTGGCAGCAGGTACGGCGCGCGGCTCATCGACTCGGCGCCGGCCGCCAGGGCGATATCGGTGTCGCCCAGCAGCAAGCTTTGCGCGGCCGAGACGATCGCTTGCAGGCCCGAACCGCACAGGCGGTTGACGTTGAAGGCCGGGGTTTCCTTGGGAATGCCGGCATTCATCGCCGCCACTCGGCCCAGATAGGCATCGCGGGCTTCGGTGGGGATGACGTTGCCCATCACCACATGACCAATCTGCTCGACAGCCACGCCGGAGCGCTCGATGGCGGCACGGGCCAGCGCCGTGGCGAGGTCGGCCAGCGGCAGGTCCTTGAGGGCACCGCCAAAGCCTCCGATGGCGGAACGGACGGCACTGACTACGTAGATTTCTGTACTGCTCATGGCGGGCTCCAGTTGCGAAGGCGTAGCGGGACGGGGCCAGGCTCTGCGAGAATGGCCGCCATCTGTGGATGGCCCGAGTCTAGGCAATGCCTGCCTGGCGGCCTATGTCGGATCTGCTCATTCAACCTGGCGTTTTTTGCCACTCAGCATAGACAAGCGAACCCCAGCCATGCGCGATAGCGATTCGGTCGCGGTGTATTTTCTCCAGGCCATGCTGCATGCCCTGGCTGATCAGCCGCAGTTGCGCGATGCACAGTTGCGCGCCGTCGGCATACCCCCTGAGCTGCTTGAAGACCCGGAGGCACGGGTGCCGGCCAAGGCCTTTGCCCAGCTCTGGTTAAGTTTGATTCAGGTGCTGGACGACGAATTTTTCCGCCTCGACAGCCATGGCATGCCGCTGGGCAGCTTTGCCTTGATCTGCCGGGGGTTGATCCAGGAGCCCAGCCTGGACAAGGCACTGCGTCAGTGCCTGGGCAATTTCGGCCTGTTTCTGCGCGACCTGCGTGGCTCGATCAGCGTACGTGGCTCGCGCACAGTGATCAGCGTGCAGTCGAGCATTGCCGATCCACTGACCCGGGGGTATGCCGAGGAAACCTATCTGGTGCTGGTGGTCGGTCTGCTGTGCTGGTTGGGCGGGCGCCGGTTGCAGATCGAACGCACCGAGCTGGCCATTGCACGTCCTCCACTGGAAGACGACACGCTGCTGTGGGGCGCTGACCTGCGCCTGGGCAGTGGCCGTACCGAGGTGGAGTTCAACAGTGCCGACCTGCGCCTGCCCGTAGTGCAGGACCTGGCCGCCCTGAAGACTTTTTTGCGCACTGCGCCGCAAGGACTGGTCATTCGCTTTCGCAATCAGAACGGCCTGGTGGCGAAGGTTTATCGCCACCTCAAGGCCCGCGATTATGGCGAGTGGCCGACGCTGGTCGGCCTGGCAGAGCAGCAGGGTTTGAGCGCCAGCAGCTTTCGCCGGCAGTTGCAGCGCGAAGGGCGCTCATACCAGCAGATCAAGGACGAAGTACGTCGGGCGATGGCCTTCGAACGCCTGCGCGAGGGCCGCTTGAGCGTTGCTGAAATCGCCGAGCAGACCGGTTTCCAGGAGCCCAGCGCGTTTCACCGCGCGTTCAAGAAATGGACCGGGCACAGCCCTGGTAGCTACCGCTCGCGGCTGCTCGGACGCGAGTAACCCCAGCTCAGGCCGGGATCATTGCGAACCCTACGCCGAAACGATTCCAGGCGTTGATGGTGGCAATTGCCAGCGTCAGGTTGACCACTTCGGCAGGCTCGAAATGCTCCTGCAGCGCTTGATACTGGTCTTGCGGCGCACCGTGTTCAGGCAACTTGGTCAGGCTCTCGACCCAGGCCAGCGCCGCCCGCTCGCGAGGGGTGAAGTAGTGGGTTTCCTGCCAGACCAGCAAGGTTTGTAAACGGGCCTCGGTTTCGCCGGCCTTGCGCGCATCATTGCTGTGCAGGTTGACGCAGTAGGCGCAGCCGTTGATCTGCGAGGCGCGCAGGCGGATCAGCTCGAGCAGCGAGGCTTCCAGGCCACTGTTGGCCAGCGCCTGCTCCAGGCTGAGCATGGCTTTGTAGGCTTCGGGCGCGTGTTTGGCCCATTCAAGGCGACTGTGCATGGTTTGGCTCCGGTAGGTGCTAGAGGCCGCCGGCTGGCGGGCTGTTGCGCAAAGCTTAGCGCCGCGCAGCGTGGCGCCCGATAGCCAATCCCCGGCTTTGCCAGGAGGCCAATGGCGCTATTCAGGTGGCCACTGACAGGCATCCAATCTCTTCATTTCAGCCTTGACCCTGGAGTCGGGATAATCAGCGCATCGCTTACCGGAGATTCATTCATGTCCAACCCAAGCCATATGCGCGAAGCGCTGGATCTGGCCCGAGAGAATATTCAGGCCGGCGGCCGTCCGTTCGGGGCTGTGCTGGTCTATCAAGGTCAGGTAGTGGCGCGTGCCGTCAATGAGATCCACAGCAGCCAGGACCCAACTGCCCATGCCGAAATGCAGGCTATCCGCCAGGCGTCGCAGGTGCTCGGCACCGCACGCCTCGACGGCGCAGAGGTCTACGCCAGCGGTCACCCGTGCCCGATGTGTCTGGCGGCCATGCACCTGTGCGGCATCGAGCGTGCATGGTTTGCCTACGACAACGACGAGGGCGCTGCCTTCGGCCTGTCGACCGCTGCCGTATACGCTGAAATGGCCAAGCCGGCGCAACAGCAAAGCTTGCCTTTGCGGCCACTCAAGCCGCAGGGCGAGGCTGGCCTGTATCAACAATGGCAGCAGGCCCAGCAGGTATGAGAGGTGCATTGAACCTGCTTCTGATCATGCTCCTGGCGCTTAATCTGCGGCCGATCCTGACCAGTATCGGGCCGTTGCTTGAAGCGATGCGCGCCAGTACCGGCCTTGGCTATCAGCAAGCGGCGCTGCTGACTGCGTTGCCGGTGCTGTGCATGGGCCTGGTGCCCTTGACCCAGCCCTGGCTGCGACGCTGGCTGAGTGAGCATGGCGGCATGCTGTTCGGCTTGGGCGCCATCGCTGCGGCATGCCTGTGGCGTTTGCAGGTGGCCAGCGCCTGGGCGCTTATCGTCAGTGCTTTGCTGGCCGGGATCGGCGTGGCGCTGGTGCAAGGCATGATGCCGGGGTTGGTCAACCGCTGGTTCCCGCAGCGGCTGGCAACCAGTATGGGCCTTTATTCAGCGGCGTTGATGACCGGCGGCGGCCTGGCGGCGGTGCTTGGCCCGCACATCAGCGAGTACTTTCAGCGCTGGCAGGTCGGCCTTGGCATATGGGCAGTGCCGGCGCTGCTGGCAATGCTTGCCTGGGGCGTGTTGCGTCCACGCCAGGCGCCTGCACAGGCACCGGGCGCGGCGCGCGGGCACTGGTTCGGCAATCGCCGGGCGTGGTTGCTCGCACTGTACTTCGGCCTGATCAACGGCGGTTATACGAGCATGGTGGCGTGGCTGCCGGCCTATCACCTGGAGCATGGCGGCACCGCTCAGGGCGGGGGTGACCTGGTCGGTTTGATGACCGTGTTCCAGGTCATCGGCGCGCTGGGGATGCCATGGCTGTTGCGCCATCTGGTTGATCGCCGGCCTGGCCTGTGGCTGGCGTTGCTGGTGCAACTGTGCGGCTTCAGCGGGCTGCTGCTGGCACCCAACAGCGCGATGGGGTTGTGGGTCGGCTTGATCGGTTTTGGTCTGGGCTCATGTTTCAGCCTGAGCCTGACCTTGACTCTGGAGCATCTGAAAACTCCGGCAGAGGCGGGAAGCCTGGCGGCTTTCGTGCAAGGTATCGGCTTTATCATTACCGGCATCGTGCCGTACATCACGGGCTGGCTGCGCGATGTCACCGGCGACTTTCAGGCCTCATGGACCTTGCTCACGCTGACGGTAGTGGCCATGTTGCTGGTCACCGCTCGGTTCGTCCCGCAGGGCTACGCTGGCGCGATGGCCCGGCCAGCACGTGGTGCCGAGGTGCAGCCGCTCAGCTGATCTGGCGCAGGGTATCGGCGACCCGGTCCAGCGCCGGGTCGATATCCAGTAGCTCGATGGCGCCGAAGCCCAGTAGCAGGCCAGGGCGTACGGGCACCTCGCTGAAGAACGGCGCCAGCGAATACAGGCCGACCTCGACCTTGCGCACCAGCTTGATCAGCAACTCGACATCGACAGTGGGGCTGGCCAGCGCGCTCATGTGGAAGCCAGCATTGGCCGGCACCGCACTGAACCATGGCGCCAGGTCCCCCTGCAAACGCTGCAGGATCCGCCCGCGGCGGGCGCTGTATATTTCGTGGCAACGGCGGATGTGCTTGCTCAGGTAGCCCTCGTTGATAAACCGCGCCAATGCCCACTGTTGCAGGGCCGGGCTGTGCAGATCGCTCAGGTGCTTGGCCACGCAGGCGGCGCGCAGTACCGCGGGCGGCAGCACCGCATAGCCGAGGCGCAATTCCGGCAGCAAGGTCTTGGAAAAGGTCCCGACATACGCCACCAGGCCGTGCCGGTCTAGTCGCTGCAGGGCATCGCTGGTTGGTCCCTGATAGCGGAACTCACAGTCATAGTCGTCTTCGATGATCAGCGCGCCCAGCTCAGCGGCCTTGTCCAGCAGGGCCTGGCGGCGTGCTTCGCTCATCGGCATGCCCAGCGGAAATTGATGCGATGGCGTCACATAGATCAGCCGCGTGCCAGGCTCGATCTGTTCAACGCACAGGCCTTGCTCATCCACCGGCACCGATTGCAGTTGAGCGCCCAAAGCGAGAAACAGCTGGCGGGCCGGTGAATAGCCGGGGTCTTCCATGGCCACTCGACAGCCCGGCTCGACCAGCACCCGGGCGATCAGGTCCAGCGCTTGCTGGGCACCGTTGCAGACCAGGATGTCCGCCGCACTGCAATGCACGCCGCGGGCGTAGGCAATGTGATGGGCGATGGCTTCGCGCAGCTCCGCCAGGCCCTGGGCATGGAATTGCCGTTCGGGGTGGCGCTGGCTGCGGCGCAGGGCGTACTGCATGCAGCTGCGCCATTGGTCGAACGGGAACTGTGCCTTGGTCGAAGCGCCACCGATGAAGTCATAGCGCGACGGGCTGTCCAAACCGGGCCTGGCGAGCACCGTCGCCCGTTGCTGCCAGCGTTGCAGCGACGCGCTGGCCGCCAGTTCGACCACCGCCGTAGGGGTTGCCTGAGGCGCGCGCCGCTGGCTGATGAATGTGCCGCGGCCAACCACGGCGTTGAGCAAGTTGTCGTAGGTCAGGCGCGAATAGGCCTCGGCAACGGTCTTGCGCGACACGCCCAATTGCTCGGCCAGCAGGCGCGTTGGCGGCAATTGGCTACCCGCCGCGAGGTGGCCGCTGTCGATACCGGCGCGCAGCTGCTGATAGAGCTGATCGGCAAGGCCTTTGCCCCCTTCGAGGCGAATGTGCAGTTCCATGGAGCATTCCCGAGCGCGTCTGAATGCTCAGGATACCTGCTCTAGCAGACAGTTTCGCGGCCAGGCCAATGCACGTCCGGCAGTGTCTCGAAGCCAGGGCGGGCAAACAGATAGCCCTGGAACAGATTGACGCCCAGGCTGCGCAGTGTCAGGTACTCCTCGACGCGCTCGATACCTTCGGCTATCACCGTGATGTCGAGCTTGCGGCAGATACCGACGATGCCTTCGACAATCGCGCAGCGTGCGCGGCTCTGGTGAATATCGCGGATCAGCTCCATGTCGATCTTGATGATGTCTGGCTGAAACTCTGCCAGCAGACCCAGCCCCGAATAGCCAGCTCCGAAGTCATCGATCGCGGTCTTGAAGCCAAGCTTCTGGTACTCGAGCACAATGCCGCGCAGGTGCTGCTTGTCGACCATGCTTTCGTTTTCAGTGAATTCGAAGATGATCCGATTGGTCGGGAAGTTGAAGCGCTGAGCAGCATCGAGCGTGGCGCGGATACACGCGGCTGGCTGATACACCGCGTTGGGCAGGAAGTTGATGCTCAGGTAGGTCGGCAGCGCGAGCTTGGCGGCCAACTCCACCGCCTTGACCCGGCACGTCTGGTCGAACTTGTAGCGATTGGCCTGAGTGACTTGGTCGAGGATGCTCTTGGCACCGCTGCCATCGGTGCCGCGGACCAAGGACTCGTAGGCGAATACGGCCGAACTTGACGCGTCGATGATCGGCTGGAAGGCCATGCTGATGGCAAACGGCAGCGGTTCGCTGTCACGACAGTGGCGGCACCCAGGGGAAGGGGGTTCGCCGGTGCTGGAAATGTTCATTGCGGGTGCCTCTTTATGGCTGGGTATCAACATCTCGCCAGAGGCGGAAATGGCTTGAACGTGCGGGCCTCTTCCTGAGGTAGACAACTCCGGTATACGGTATGACTGCATCAATGTGCGCATGGTATGCAAAAATAGTGGGCGCGCGTGGCGAAAACCGACGCATGGCACTTTGGTATTACGGCTGCAGGGTGCGTTTCAGAGCGTTTTTGCGCCACTCTTGAAAACAGATCAAGCGAGTTGATCAGCCCTGCGCGGTCAACGCTTGCTCGACGATTTCGATCCAGTGCCGCACAGGCGTGCGGCCCGCGCCGTCGAGATGGGTCTGACAGCCGATATTGGCAGTAGCGATGATCTGCGGTTTGCCGCTTTCCAGCGCGTCCAGGCGATTATCGCGTAGTTGCCGGGCCAACTCGGGCTGGGTCAGCGAGTAGGTACCTGCCGAGCCACAGCACAGGTGCCCGTCCGGCACGCTGGTGAGGCTGAAGCCCAGCCGTGTCAACACGGCTTCCACCGCACCGCCGAGTTTGAGCGCATGTTGCAGCGTGCAGGGGCAGTGGAACGCCAGCCGTTGTTCGCGGCACAGGCCGAGCTGCTCCAGCGGCTCGTCGCGCACAACCTCCACCAGGTCACGGGCGAGGGCGCTGATGCGGGCGGCTTTGCCGGCGTACAGCGGGTCGTGGGCAAGCAAATGGCCGTACTCATGGATAAACGCGCCGCAGCCGCTGGCGGTCTGCACAATGGCTTCAGCGCCGGCCTCAATCGCCGGCCACCAGGCATCGATGTTGTTCCGGGCGCGTTGCAAACCCTGCTCTTGGGCGTTCAAGTGATACTCCACCGAACCGCAGCAGCCCGCCGCCGGGCTTGGCTCGACACTGATGCCGAGGCGATCGAGCACGCGTGCGGTGGCGCTGTTGGTGTTGGGTGAGAATGCTGCTTGTACGCAGCCTTCAAGCAAGAGCACGCGACGGTTGTGCCGCAGCGCCGGGCGCAGGCCTGGCGCTGTCACGCTTGCAGGCAACTTGGTTTTTAAACCCGCCGGTAGCAGCGGGCGCAGTACCTGGCCGCTGCGAGTCAGCGCCTGGAACAGGGTTGGCCGTGGCACCACGGCGCGCAGCGCGCCACGCAGCAGGCGTTGACCGAGCGGGCGGGGTACCTGTGCCTCGACCACGGCGCGGCCGATGTCCAGCAGGTCATGGTATTGCACGCCTGAGGGGCAAGTACTTTCGCAGTTGCGGCAGGTCAGGCAGCGGTCCAGATGCAGTTGGGTGCTGGCGGTGACCGGCGCGCCTTCCAGCACTTGCTTGATCAGGTAGATCCGGCCACGTGGCCCATCCAGCTCGTCGCCCAGGAGTTGGTAGGTGGGGCAGGTGGCGGTGCAGAAACCACAGTGCACGCAGGAGCGCAGAATGCGCTCGGCTTCTGCGCCGCGGGCCAGGCCTTGGGCTGCTTCGCTCAGATTGGTCTGCATGATCTGCCCTCACAAGTCTGCATACATACGCCCGGGATTGAAGATGCCCTGGGGGTCGAGCTGCTGTTTGAGTGCTCGGTGGTAGCGCAGCAGCGCTGCGGGCAATGGGGTAAAGCTGTCAGCAACTGCTGAATAGGCCGTGGCGTGCCCTCCGAGGGCAGCGGCCTGGCTGCGGATCTGCGCAGCGGGTGCTGTGGACTTCAGCCAGCGCTGGGCGCCGCTCCAGTCGATCAGCTCGCGCCCAGGCAGGCCGGTGGCGCCTGAGGCAATTGGCAGCGACAGGCGCCAGAGCGGCTGCGAATCGGCAAAAAACGCCAGCCGCTGCTCGCGCAGATCGTCCCAGAAGCGGCTGTCGATCAGCTCGCCGCCGAGGCGCTGAAATGCCGACTGTACCGACCCTTCGCCACCTTCCAGGCGCAGGCAGAGTGCCTCGCCGTCATGGCAGGCTGCGCTGATCGGCAGCGGCTGTTGACCCCATTCAGCGAGTGCACTTAGTGCCAGATGCGCAGGCATGTGCAAGCGCAGGCTGAGGCATTGGCGCGGTCGCGGCAGCACTTTGAGCGAGACTTCGCTGAGCAGCCCAAGGCAGCCGAAGCTGCCGGTGAGCAGGCGTGACAGGTCGTAGCCGGCAACGTTCTTCATCACTTCGCCGCCGAACCGCAGCAACTTGCCGTGGCCGGTGATGACGCGGCTGCCGAGAACATGGTCGCGCACCGCCCCCGCCCAGGGCCTGCGTGGGCCGGAAAGCCCCGCTGCAACCGTGCCGCCCACTGTTGCTGCCGGCCCCAGATGCGGCGGTTCCCAGGGCAGCATTTGCCCAGCTTCAGCCAATGCGGCTTCGATTTCAGCCAGTGGCGTCCCGGCGCGCGCGGTCAGAACCAGCTCGGCAGGGTCGTAGCTGATGATGCCGCTGTGGCCGCGGGTGTCGATGAGCTCGCCTGCAACGGGGTTGCCGAGCATGGCCTTGCTGTTGCTACCCTGGATGCGCAGTGGCGTATTTGCAGCCAGCGCCTGCTTGACCTGATCAAGCAGGTCCTGGCTCAGATCACCGGCAAGGCCCATCAGAAGCGCTCCAGGTCAGGGAAGGGCAGTTGGCCATGGTGTACATGCAGGGCGCCAAATTCGGCGCAGCGCTGCAGGGTCGGAATGTTCTTGCCGGGGTTGAGCAGCCGCTGCGAGTCAAACGCTGCCTTGACCGCGTGAAACAGGGTGATTTCGTCGCTGTTGAACTGCGCGCACATCTGATTGATCTTTTCCCGGCCGACGCCATGCTCGCCGGTAATGCTGCCACCCACCGCCACGCACAGCTCGAGGATCTTGCCGCCGATGGCTTCAGCCCGCTCCAGCTCGCCCGGCACATTGGCGTCAAACAGGATCAGCGGGTGCATATTGCCATCGCCGGCATGAAACACATTGGCCACGCGCAACCCATATTCGGCGGACAACTCAGCGATCGCACTGAGCACCCGCGCCAGCTGGCGGCGGGGAATCGTGCCGTCCATGCAGTAGTAGTCCGCTGAAATCCGCCCCACAGCAGGGAAGGCGTTCTTGCGCCCGGCCCAGAAACGCACCCGCTGCGCCTCGTCGCAGGCCAGTTGCACCTGGCTCGCCCCAGCCTGCTCCAGCACGGCCTGCACCCGCGCGCAGTCTGCCGTTACATCGGCTTCGACGCCATCCAGTTCACACAGCAGGATCGCCGCTGCGTCCACCGGGTAGCCGGCATGGATGAAGTCTTCCGCGGCGCGGATAGCGAGGTTGTCCATCATCTCCAGGCCCGCGGGGATGACCCCCGCGCCGATGATTTCGGCAACCGCGCGGCCAGCGTCCTCGACGCTGTTGAAGCTGGCCAAGAGCACCCGCGCCACCTGCGGCTTGGCCAGCAATTTGACGGTGACTTCGGTGACAATGCCGAGCATGCCCTCGGAGCCGGTAAACAGCGCCAGCAAGTCAAAGCCTGGGCTGTCCAGGGCATCACTGCCCAGACTCAGGTGCTCGCCTTCGATGGTGAGGATGTCGACTTTGAGCAGGTTGTGCACGGTAAGGCCGTATTTCAGGCAATGCACACCGCCGGCGTTTTCAGCCACGTTGCCGCCAATCGAACAGGCGATCTGCGACGACGGATCAGGTGCGTAGTAGAGGCCGTACGGCGCTGCGGCCTGAGAGATGGCCAGGTTGCGCACGCCAGGTTGCACCCTGGCATAACGCCCCTGCGGGTTCACCTCAAGGATCTGGTTGAAGCGCGCCATCACCAGCAGGATGCCCTTGCTCAACGGCAAGGCGCCGCCGGACAAACCAGTGCCTGCGCCGCGCGCAACCACCGGCACCCCGCGCTGGTGGCAAATCCTGAGCAGCGTCTGCACCTGCTCCAGCCGCTCTGGCAGTACCACCAGCAACGGCAGGGTGCGATAGACCGAGAGGCCATCGCACTCATACGGCTTGAGGTCCTCGCTGCGGTGCAGCATCTCCAGGTCGGGCAGGGCGCTGCGCAGCGCCCCCAGCACCTCGGCCTGGTCGATGGCCGGCAGCCGGCCATCGACGCGTTCATCGTAGAGAATGTTCATCACGCTCCCTCACGACTGCAAGGCTTACTGCGCCAGCTTCCTGATCATCGCCACCGTCAGGTACAAGCGCGGTGCGACACTGGCCAGCTCGATGTACTCGTCATCGCCGTGCAGCCCGGCACCGACCACACCCATGGTTTCCAGCACTGCAGGCTTCGCGCTGCCCGGCACGTAGGCATACCCGGCGTCGGTGCCAAAGCGCATTGCAATCGGCTCAAGCGTGCGGTCTATCTGGCCATACAGCTGGCCGGCGGTTGTGGCCAGGGCGCTTGAGCCTTCATTGCGCGCCAGGGGTGGGCGGCCTTTCTCGAGGGTGACGCTGGTCTGGGTGTCGGCGATCAGCTGCTTTTGTGCGATGCGTTTGGCATCGGCCGCGACGCGATCGCTTTCGCTCAAGTCCGAATAGCGCATGTCGGCTTCGGCCGTGGCCAGGGCAGGAATGATGTTGGCCTTTTCGCCGGCTTTTGCCAGGGTCCAGTTGACCGTGGTGCCTTTGTTGGCATCGCCCAGGTCCTTCAACTGGAGGATCTGATGGGACAATTCGGTCAGTGCGTTGCGGCCTTCTTCAGGTGCAGAACCAGCGTGCGAGGAGCGGCCTTTGACTTCGAGTTTGAGGCGGTTGATACCGTTGGTGGCGACAGTGACGGCGTCCTTGTCTGGCGGCTCATAGGAGAATACGTAATCATGCTTGCGGGCCAGCTCGGCGATGATCTTTTTGGAGCCGGCGGAGCCCATTTCTTCATCTGGATTGAACAGTACGGTGAGGGTCCGGTAGCCTTTGAATTGCTGGTCCTGCAGCAGCTTGAGCGCGTGCAGGATCATCGCCACGCCGCCTTTGGCATCGGCAACACCGGGGCCGTAGGCGCGTTCGCCTTCGATACGAAACGGCCGCTTGGCCACCGTGCCGGGGCCGAACACGGTGTCGTAGTGGACCATCAGCATGAAGTCTTTGCTGCCGGTGCCCTTGAAGGTACCGACGATGTTGTCGCCAACAGAAGGTGTGGCGGGATGGGTTTCAACCTGGGCACCGAGCGCCTTGAGGCGCTTGACCAGTTCGGCGCTGACCTGGCTAAGGCCTGCTTCGGTGCCGGTACCGGTGTCGACCGAGACCAGGCTTTTGAGGGTGTCGAGATAATGTGCTTGCTCGGCTTGGGCTTGCTTGAGCAGGTCCTGTGGGGTCGGTTCGGCGGCAATGGCCTGGGAGCAGGCCAGACACAGGGCGAGGGCGGCGGCAAAGGGTGGGCGGGGCATCGGCATTGTTGGTCTCTTTTTATTGGCTTGAACTGTCAGCCTAGACCCTCAGCGCTCTACGGCAAGGCTTTGGCTTGAATAGGTGAGGATTGGCGGTTGATCAAGAAACTGGTGCGCATGGACGATCTGCAGGTATTCGTCACCACCGTCGAGGCCGGCAGCTTCTCGGCGGCGGCGCGGCAACTGGATATTTCCCCGGCCTTGGCCAGCGGTGCGGTGCAGCGCCTGGAGCGCAGCCTGGGTATCCGTTTGTTCGTGCGTTCGACGCGCAAACTGCGCCTGTCCGACGATGGCCAGCGCTACCTGCCGCATGCCCGTCAGGTGCTGGAAGCACTCAGCGAGGGTGAGTTGGCACTGGCTGACGGGCGCGAGGAAATTGCCGGGGCGCTGCGCCTGTCGATGCCTTCCGATCTGGGCCGTAACCTGCTGTTGCCGTGGCTGGATGAGTTTCAGGCGGCGCACCCACGGATCGAACTGCAGCTAAGGCTGAGCGACCAGGTTGCGGACTTTTTCAGTGACCGACTGGATGCGGGGATTCGTTATGGGCAGTTGGCCGACTCCAGCCTGGTGGCGCTGCCGCTGGCGGCGAACAACCGGCGCATCCTCTGCGCAGCACCTGCCTACATCGCCCGGCATGGTGCGCCGCGCACTCCAGAAGATCTCACCCAGCACAACTGCCTGCGCTACATGATGGGCGACCTGACCCATGAACGCTGGAGCTTTCATACCGAGCACGGCGTCAAGGCGGTGATGGTCGCCGGCGATCGCACCAGTGATGATGCCGATGTGGTGCGGCGCTGGGCGGTGGCGGGGCTGGGTGTGGTGTTCAAGTCGCAGCTGGATGTGCGCTCCGATCTCGAGGCCGGGCGCCTGGTCGAGCTGTTCCCGCGGGCCTGGGGGCAGCCGACGCCGTTGCACCTGGTGTGTGCCCACCGGCAGTCATTGACGCCGGTGGTGCAGCAATTGCGCGCATTCCTGTTACAGCGGCTGCAGGCCCTGGGCGATTGATCCAGGTACAGCCGCTGGCTGAGCAAGCCTAGGCGTCGAATCCTTCTAGGACGATCTTGCCCTTGGCCTTGCCGCTCTCGATCAGGGCGTGAGCCCGGCGCAGGTTCTGTGCATTGATCGCACCGAAGTGCTCACCCAAGGTGGTGCGTAACACCCCTTCGTCAACCAGTGCCGCAACTCGATCCAGCAATTGGTGCTGCTTGATCATGTCGGCGGTCTGGTACAGCGAGCGGGTGAACATCAGCTCCCAGTGCAGCGACAACGATTTGCGCTTGAGCGGCACGACGTCAAGGGTTGCCGGGTCATCGATCAACGCCAGTCGACCTTGTGGACGCAGGACTTCGATCAGCTGAGCGAAGTGGCGGTCGGTGTGGGTCAGGCTGATGACCATATCGACCTGGCCATCGCCGATCTGGGCAATCTGTGCGGGCAGCGGCTGGCTGTGATCGACCACATGATGCGCGCCCAGGTCCTTGACCCATTGCTGAGTTTCGGCGCGTGAGGCAGTGCCGATCACGGTCAGGTCGGTCAGTTTGCGGGCCAGTTGGGTAAGGATTGAGCCCACCCCACCGCCAGCACCGACGATCAGCAGGGTCTGCCCCTGGCCGCCACCTTCGGCAACGCCCAGGCGGTCGAACAACAGCTCCCAGGCGGTGATCGACGTCAGCGGCAGCGCTGCGGCACTGGCGGCGTCGAGGCTGCGCGGTTTGTGCCCGACAATGCGCTCATCCACCAAGTGAAACTGGCTGTAGCTGCCGGGTCGGTCGATGGCGCCGGCGTAGAAGACCTCATCGCCTGGCTGGAACAAGCTGACGTCGCTGCCGACCTCCCGGACGATACCTACGGCGTCCCAACCGAGTACTTTCGGCTGCGCGGTGCTGCCGCTGCCGGCGCGGACCTTGGTATCGACCGGGTTGACCGAGATGGCCTGCACTTCGACCAGCAGATCGCGGGGCCCAGGGGTGGGCTGCTCAAGCTCGGTGTCGAACAATGCCGCAGGATCGCTGATCGGCAGGCCGTGCTGGGTAAAGACAATGGCTTTCATGGAGGCTGTTCCGCTGAGTGGTGAGGAGTTGCAGCAACCATAGCGTCTGGCAGTGAGGGCACCAAGGCGTTGCGCGCCGAGACTGTTTCGTCGATTTATTGAAAATGACGAAGGATTATCAAAGCCGCACAGCAAAAGACCACGTTACGCGGAGCGTAGACGTGGTCCAGTGTTTGTCGCATACAGCAGCGATCAGTTGTCTTGCGACAGGATCGCCTGAGCCAGCTCTTCGTCACTGACCTGCAGGCCAGGATTGCTCTGACGCGCTTGTTCCAGCGCCGATTCAACGTAGGCGCCACGGATGGCACCGCCGCTGGCCACGAATGCCGACAGCTCGTCACGCGCCGGGATGATCCGTTTGTCATCCTTGAAGGTCGAGTACAGGGAAGCGGATACACCCGCTGAAGTAGCGATATCACGGCCATCGACACGGGCCATTGCCGAGCCAACAGGCAGCAGAACCAACAGCGAAGAAACAACAATCAAACGACGCATGGCGAAACCTCCAGAAGGGTGAAGCCTAGGGGAATGTCTGCATGATAATAAGAGCGGCAATGACTGAAACTAGTTCAATTGGCTGCGCGCGCGCAGTGGTCGACGTACCCGAGCCATGCTCTACTGCTGGGCGAGCTGTTTCATTCAACCCAAGCTGAAGGTCGACCATGTCTGAATACACGCTGCACTGCTTTGGTGAATCCGGCAACGCCTACAAGGTTGCGCTGATGCTTGAATTGACCGGTTGCGATTGGCAAGCGGTGCCGGTCGACTTCTTCAATGGCCAGACCCGAGATGAAGACTGGCGCAGCCAGGTCAATCAGCAGGGCGAAGTGCCAGTGCTTGAACACAACGGCAAAACTTTGACCCAGTCGGCGCTGATTCTCGAGTACCTGGCCGAGCAGACGGGCAAGTTTGGCTGGCACAGTGAAGACGAGCGCCGTGAGATCTGGCGCTGGATGTTGTTCGATAACCACAAATTCACCAGCTATTACGCGACCCTGCGTTTTCTCTACGGTTTGAAAAAGACCGGTGAAACCGAAGTCACGACGTTCTTCCGCGATCGGGCAAAAGCGGCCTATCGCGTGGTCGACCAGCACCTGAGCAGCACGCCCTATATGGTCGGCGGGCGCTTGACCATCGCTGACCTATCGCTGGCCGGCTACGTGTACATGCCTGAAGATACCGGCATGCAGCTGAGTGATTTCCCTCATATCGAAGCCTGGAAACAGCGGATCAAGGCTATGCCCGGCTTCAAGTTGCCCTATGAACTGATGCCGCGCGCCTCGAACCTCTGAGCCGTCGGCGTTGCTCCGCTTGCGCGGGGCAACGCCGGTTTGCCGTCAGTAGCGCAGCTCGAGCCCAACATAGGCGCCGATGCCGTCGCCCGGCCAGAACGACGCCGAATCCTGCCCGCGCGCGTTGTAGACGGGGGTAATGGCCGAAACATAAGCTTTGTTGGCCAGGTTTTTCACGTCCAGCGAAACCTTCCAGTTACCCTTGGGCGCCTCGTAACCCACTTTTGCGCCCCAGATCGTGTACGAAGGCGCATACAGCGTGTTGGCGTAGTCCACTGCCGTGCGCGATGCCGACTGCACGTTGACGCCGCTGTACCAGCCGCTGTGGTGCTGGTATTGCAACTCGCCTTGATAGACATGCTTGGGGATGCCAGGCAGCTGGTTGTCGCCGAAGGTATCGTCGTTGCGGTAGTAGAAGTCGTTCAGGGTGTAAACCTGGCGCAGGCGCACCTGATCGCCTTGCGGGTTTTCCCACAGGCGGGTGTTCAGGCCTGCTTCGATGCCCTGGTGAATGGTCGGCGTGGCATTGAATGCGCCGGTGACCGCCGCCGCGCCATTGCTGGCCGGGATGATCTGCACGTTGAGCAACTCGTTATGAATCCACGAGCGGTACAGCGCCAGGCTGCCGTCGAAGATCCCGTGCGAGCCTTTGATGCCGACTTCGAAGGTGTTGCCTTTCTGTTCCACCAGCGGGCGAATGTACGGCAGGGTCGGGCCGGAGCCTGAGTATTCCCAGGATGCCGGCGGGTCGATACTGCGGCTGAGGTTGGTGAATACCTGCAGGTTGGGGCTGAACTCATAGCGCAAACCGACCCGCGGGGCGACGCTCCAGTTGTCGTAGTCGACATGCTGCGGGAAGTCGGTGCGATTGGGGTTCACCGCGTAGTCGATGTCGGCCTTGCGTCGCACGTTGACGAACGACACACCGCTGGTCAGCCACAGGCCATCGACCAGGTTGAGATCATTGCCCAAGGCGATCACCCGGTCGAACGAATCCTGATAGTCGACTTTCTTCAAGCTGACCTTGTCGTCATTGGCCGAATTGACCCCGCCGCGCAGGTGTTGGGTCGAGGTGAAGGCAATGCTGCTGCGGCTTTCATGGCCGAACAAGGTGTCGATGCGGTCATAGCCGAGCAGCAGACCGAGGTCGTGCCAGTCCCAATAGCTGGGGTTGGTCGGGCTGCGCGGGTTATTGGTGTGGCGGTAGTCGTGGTAGGACAAACCGACGGTCAGCCGGGCATCGTCGTCGAAGGTGTAGGTGGTCTTGCTGCCCAGCCAGATGCTGCCGGGGCGGCGCGCACCAGCACCGCTGCTTTCGGCGGTCGCACTGGCCCGGCGTGGGTTGTGCTTGGCCGCGGCGAGGGTCGTCGCGCTCGGGTCATTGTGGAATTCGTCGCGGTAACGCAGCAATACCCGCGTTTCAAGTTTGGGGCTGAAGCGGTAGCCGGCATTGGCAACGATGCCTGAACTGCGCGACAGGCTGTAGTCGCGGTAGCCGTCGTTGCGGTAATTGTCGGCTTGCAGGTAGTAATCCAGGTCGCCCTCGACCCCGCCATAACTGATGCTCTGCTTCTGGTAACCGTAGCTGCCGGCCTCGCCACGCAGGCGCAGGCCGGGCGCGGTATAGCCACTGTGATTGACGAAGTTGACCGCGCCGCCGAGGGTCAAGGCACCATACTGGAAGGCGTTGGCGCCGCGCAAAATCTCGGTGTAGTTGACCCCTGCGGCGTTGAGGAACTCATACGGCGTACCGCCCGGACCGGTCAGCGGCAGGCCATCGAAGAGAAACTTGATGCCTTCCCGAAAGTAGCCCGGCGAGGTGTTTGCGCCCGAGCCTCGAATGGAGATCTTGGCCGCATCGTTGCCGCCGGTGGACTGCACGAATACCCCCGGCTGATAGCCAAGGGTGTCCTGCAGGTTACCGGTGCGGCCTTTGGCGACTTCTTCGCTGTCGACCACGCTGGTGCCACCAGGGACCTCTGCCAGTTGGCTACTGGCCGCTTGCGCAGCAGTCTGCTTTGCCCCTTGGACGGTGACGGTACCCAGGGTCCGTTCGGTCTCTGCAGCATACAGTGGGCTGGCCAGGGTGGCGCTAAGGGCTGTTGCCAGGGTGGCGTGGCGGACAGCCACACGCAGTTGATTGGGTTGCAGCACGGGCATTGGGGTAATCCTTGAAGTTCATTAGTTAGTTGCCTCGGCGTTCTATGGGCATAGTCAGGCCTGTCACAAATTGCAGAGCAGGTTTTATGCCAGCTTGGGAAAGACACTGCGGGGCGGGGCGCGCCGTCACACAGTCTTCGATGCGTGAGTGAAAAGCACCTTAATTGTTGCTCGGCTGTCGGCATTCAAACACTCAAGGTTATATGTTAATTACTCGAATCAAGGAGCGATGTGGTCTTTGCGAAACTGCTCTGATGGCCGTGCTTGAGCGCTTATTGGAAAGATGCCGGTAACTGTTGGCTGAGCAACAGAGCGGCAACAGTTTGTGCTGGAGCACAACTAGGCAAGGCGCCTGAAGGCCAGTAAACAGGTACTTTAATAGCTGGCACGACACCTGCAGTACTCACTTTACAAGCATTCAACGGTGGCCCTCGAAACAGCGAGGTGCGGCGGTTATATATATAAAGGGAGTATCAGCATTGCGTGCGAAAGTTCGACTTACCGGTCACCCGCTAGGCAACGCCGCCAGTGTGGCAGTGCTGATGGCGCTGCTCAGCCCCTCGGTATTTGCTGCCGGGGATTCCACCCTCGGCACAGTGACCGTCACCGGCGCCGCAGCCAGTGGCGCTCAGAAGGATCAGAAGCGCCTGCAGAAGGTTGCCGGCAATACTGCAGTGATCGACAACCGTCAGGTCGAGCAGGGCCGTGCTGCCAATGCCGAAGACGTGCTCGCCCTGCAGCCGGGAGTGTTCGCCCAAGGCACCAGCGGCACCGCCGCGAACAAGATTTCGATCCGCGGTTCCGGGCTCAATACCTTCTATCAAGGCTACGTGCTGGGCACCAAGTTTCTTTTCGACGGCCTGCCGATCACCGGTCCCGGCGGCACCCAGGAAGACTTCCTCGACATGCAGGGCATCGACCACACCGAGGTCTTGTACGGCGGCAACGCCTCTGAGTACGCAGCGCTGTCGCTGGGCGGTGCGATCAATTTCGTCAGCAAGACCGGGCGCACCGACCCGGGTAATTACGCCCGCTTCGAGGTGGGCAGCTACGGTTACCGCAAGCAACAGCTGAGCACCGGAGGCGTAGTCGGCGACAGCGACTATTACATCAACGTGCTGCACAACGAGCGCGACGGCTATCAGGACCAGGCCAACAACGAAGGCCGCGGCCTGGCGGCCAACTTCGGTCATGTGTTCAGCCCCAAGCTGGAAACCCGGCTGTTCGTCAAATACCGCGAGGAGCAACTCACCAACGGCAATACGCTGACCCGCCAACAGCTCAAGCACGACCCGCGCAGCAATAGCGCCCCGACCGGGCGGCGCAAGGACGGCACCACCTTCATCGGCAACAAGACCACCTACACCTTCGACGATGGCAACAAACTCGAAGTCGGCGCTTCATACAACAACTACCCCTTGCTCAACGGCTGGCGCTACTCACCCACGCCGCAGGACTGGCGCTCCAAGGACATCAACCTGACCCTGCGCTATTTCCGTACTGGCGACCGCCTGTTCGGCCTGCCCAGCGACAGCAGCATTATCTTCAGCAACACCCGGGCTTCGCTGGCTGACGTCAAGTCGCACAATCGCAGCACCGGCGCGAAAATCCAGGAGACCAACTACACCGGCTCGCGGGACACGGTGCTGACGTTCGGCAACGAGCTGCAATTGACCGATGCGCTGTGGCTGTCCTCGGGCTTGTCGTTCGTCAATATCCGCCGCAAGGCCGAGATCGAAGGCACCACGCTGACCACGGCCAACCCCAGCAACCTGCCGACCCGGGTTGAATATGTCGAAAATGATCTGGCGCCGCGGCTCGGCCTGCGCTATCAGATCAACCCCGAATTCCGGCTGTTCGGCAATGTCAGCCGCAGCATCGACCCGCCGGTGACCTGGCAGTTGGGCAGTACTGGCAACCCGTTTCTCTATGATGTGCGGCCACAGAAAGCCACCACCTTCGAAGTCGGTGTGCGCGGCAGTCATGGCATCTTCGATGGCAGCCTGACCCTGTACCGCTCGTGGGTGCAGGATGAGCTGCTGACTGTGGTGGTGCGCCAGGCCAGCGCCACCCAGGACCAACTGACGGCGACCTCGAACGCCAGCCCGACGATTCACCAAGGCATCGAAGCCGGCCTCAATGCGCTGCTCTGGACCGGTACCAGCGGCGACACCCTCGACCTGCGCCAGGCTTACACCCTCAACGACTTCAAGTACCGCGACGACGACACCTTCGGCGGCAACGAACTGCCAAGCCTGCCGCGCCAGGTTTACCAGGCTGAACTGGCCTACCGCCAGGCCAGCGGTTTCTACGCCTCGCTCAACCTGCGCGCAGCCTCCAGCTATTACATCGATTACGCCAACACCTGGCAGGCGCCGTCGTACCTGCTGTGGGGGGCCAAGGTCGGCTTCCAGGCGCCGAGCCGCAAGTGGGAAGTGTTTGCTGACCTGCGCAACCTCACCGACCAGCGCTACGCCAGTGCGGCCAACACCGCCTACAACGCCAACGGTCGCGACTCTGCCAATTTTTATCCGGGTGATGCGTTCTCAGTCACCACCGGCGTAGCGGTGCGCTTCTGATGGCGGCTGCCCGAAGGCACGTGCTGACGCCGATGCTGCTGGCCAGCGCGCTGCTGTTCGGCGGCTGCTCGCCACCCGCGCCGCCGCACACGGCAAGCAGCCTCAAAGGCGAGGCGGTGACGGCCGTCAACGGCATCATGCGCTACCCGGCGAGTGATTTTGTCGAGCAGCGTGAGGGCCTGCGCGGTGGCACCTTGCGCGTGTCTGCCGCCACCGATTCGGGTAGCTTCGACATCCACGGCTTGTCCCACGGCAACATGCAGTGGTTGGGGCGGATCCTGTTCGATTGCCTGGTCTATCAGGCCGAAGACGGCACGCTGACGCCCTGGCTGGCGAAAGGCTGGGATATCAGTGCCGATGGCCTGACCTATACCTTTCACCTGCGCGATGACGTCACCTTCAGCGACGGCGCGCGGTTTGATGCCGAGACGGTGCGGCTGAACCTTGAGCACATGCGTGACCCGGCGACCAAATCTCCACTGGCGGCCGCTTATATTGCGCCTTACCTCAAGGGCCGGGTGATCGACGAGTTCACCTTCGAGGCGACCCTGCGCGAGCCTTACGCGCCGTTCCTCGACGTGCTCTCGCAGGCATGGCTGGGCATGATTTCGCCGAAGCAGATCCTGGAGGCGCCTCGTAGCATCGCGACCCGGCCGATCGGCAGCGGGCCGTTCGTGCTCGACAGCTATGTGCGCGACCAAGGCGCGGTGTTCAGCCGTCGCGCTGGCTATGATTGGTCGCCGGCGGCCATCAAACATCAGGGCGAGGCTTATCTGGATCGGCTCGAACTGAGCTATGTGCCCGAGGCGATGATCCGCTACACCGCACTGGAAGCCGGCGACAGCGACATGGCCCTCGACGCACCGCCGCAGAACGCCGCTGCGATCCGCGCCAACCCGCAATTGACCCTGCGCAGCCGGATCCGCAAAGGCAACCCAGCGCGCAGCATCACCTTCAATGTCGAGCGGGTGCCGTTTGACGATGTGCGGGTGCGCCAGGCCATGGCCAAAGCCATCGACCGCGACGGCCTGGCATGGATATCGGGCTTTGGCGAATTTCTCGCCAAGGGCGACTATCTTGCCGTGAATACCCCAGGCTACGACCCGGTTGCGCAGGACGCACTGGCGTTCGACCCGGCCGCAGCCAATCGCCTGCTGGATGCGGCCGGCTGGACCGAGCGCGCTGCCGATGGCGTACGCATGCGCAACGGCCAGCGCCTGCAAGCGACATTGCTCACCTATGACAACCCGGCTTTTCCGGCCAACGTTGCAGTGGCGGTACAAGCCGATTTGCGCAAGATCGGCTTTGCCATGGCCATCGAAGTACTGCCGCTGACGCGGGTCATGCAGCTGCGCTACGCCGGTGAGTTCGATGCGATCGGTGGTGGCTACTGGCACACCAATACGGCTGACGGCCTGTACATCCTCTATCACAGCAATGCCATTCCCAGCGCGCGTTTGATTGGTCAGAACGTTGGCCATTTTCGTGATGCGCAACTGGACCAATACCTGGGCGAGGCGCGCCGCAGCACCGATCCGCAGCGGCGTCGCGAGCTCTATCGGCTGGCCCAGCAACGGCTCGGCGAGACCGTGCCGGCAGTGCCGTCGGTAGAAAGCCAGATGCTGCTGGCCTACCGCAAGGCCGTCGCCGGCGTGCTGTTCGACGGCTCGCACAATGTCCCTCTGTTCACCAGCGTGTGGCTGGCCAAGGAGCAACCATGAAGTTAGTGGCGACGGTACTGCGCCGCCTGCGCGATGGTGTGATTGTGCTGTGGGCGGCAGCCAGCCTGACTTTTCTGGGCATGCAGCACAGTGGCGGTGATACCGCGCTGGCGATTGTCGGCGGCCCGGATGCAATGCCCAGCGCCGAGCTGGCCCAGGTGCGCGCCGAGTACGGCCTTGATCAGCCGCTGTGGCGGCAGTACCTGAGCTACCTGGGACGCCTTGCTCAGGGTGATCTTGGCGAGTCGTACCGCTTGCGCATCCCGGTGGTGCAGGCGATCGGCGAGCAACTCGGTGCGACCTTGGCCCTGGCCAGCACTGCAGCGTTGCTGGCGGTAGTGCTGGCTCTGGCGTCGGCGCTGCTCACCGCCAACCGCGGACGGCGCTTGCGGGCGCTGGTATCGGGGGTCGAGCTGGTGCTCTCGGCGGTGCCCAATTTCGTCATCGGGACGTTGCTGCTGCTCGTCTTCAGTTTCTATTTTCACTTGCTGCCGCCGTCCGGCTCGGCCGGCTGGCGGTCGCTGCTGCTGCCCAGTCTGGCGCTGGGGCTGCCCATCGCTGCGCTGCTGGCGCAGGTGCTGCGCCAGTCACTGGAACAGGTGCTCGAGCAACCCTTCATCACTCAGGCACGCGCCCGCGGTATGTCCGATACCGGCGTGCGCCTGCGCCATGCCTTGCGTCACGCGCTGGTGCCGTTGGTGACGCTGGCCGGATATGTATTCGCCAGCCTGCTCGGCGGGGCGGTGGTGCTCGAGCTGCTGTTCGGCCGCCAGGGCATCGGCCGCTTGATGCTCGACGCGACTGCCAACAAGGACGTGCCGCTGGTGCTCGGCGTGACCTTGCTGGCTGCTGCCATCTACGTGCTGGTCAATCTGCTGGTGGACCTGTTGACGCAGGCCATTGACCCGCGCACTGCCCATCATTGAATCCGTGAAAGGAACCGTCATGAGTCACCCATCGAACACTGCAATCACCGATGCCGAACTGGACGCGCGGTTCGCCCCGATCTACACCCGCATCGCTGCCGGTGCTGTTGAACGCGAGCAGCAACGAGCCCTGGCCCATGAGCCAGTGGCCTGGTTGCGCGCAGCGGGGTTTGGCGCGCTCAGGGTCCCGCACGTCCACGGCGGGCTGGGCGCCTCGCTGCCGCAGTTGCTGCGCCAGCTGGTGCGCCTGGGACAGGCTGATTCGAATCTGCCGCAGATTTTTCGCGCGCACTTTGGCTTCGTCGAAGGTCGCCTGTCGGCAGCCGATGCTGATTCGCAGCAGTACTGGTTTGCCCGCGTTGCCGCCGGTGAGCTGTGGGGTGCGGCCATGGCCGAGCGCACTGACAGCACCAGCAACACGGTGCAATTGAGCGACAGCGGGGAGGGCGGCTATTGCCTCGATGGCGAAAAGTATTACTGCACCGGCACGCTCTACGCGGACTGGGTTGCAGCCGTGGCCAACCATGGCGACGACTTCGTCAGCCTGGCGGTGCCGACCCGCGCGGCCGGGGTTGAAGTGGTCGATGACTGGGACGGCTTTGGCCAGCGCCTGACCGGCAGCGGCACCACCCGCTTCAACCAGGTTGCCGTCCCCGAACGGCACATTCTGCGTCGTTTTGCCAAACGCGAACTGCGCGCCGAATCGTACCTGACGGCGTTCTACCAGGCCGTTCACCTGGCCACCCTGGCAGGCATCGCCCGGGCTGTCCTGGCGGATGCCGTGGGCTTTGTACAGGGCCGCACCCGCGCGTTCGGCTTGCCCGGCCAGTCGCGACCGGCTGACGACCCACTGGTGCAGCAAGTGGTCGGGCGCCTGTCGAGCCTGGCCTTCAGTGCCGAGGCGCAGGTTGGCGCGGTTGCCCAGAGCCTGCAGGCTGCATTTGCAGCCGGCCAGCTCGGCGCGGTGCCGGAGCAGCTCTACACCGATGCCGAAGTGCACGCCTTCCAGGCGCAACAGATCGTTTTGCCGCAAGTACTTGAGGCGACCAGCTTGCTGTTCGAAGTCGGCGGCGCTTCGGCCACCAGCAACCAGCGTCGGCTCGACCGCCACTGGCGCAACGCGCGCACCCTGGCATCGCACAATCCAGCGATCTATCGCGAGCAGGCGCTGGGCAACTACTACCTCAACGGCATCAGCCCGGCTGCCGCCTGGCGGGCCAAACAGTCGGCAGCCAGTGACGTGCAGCCTACCTTCGATGAAGCCAGCGCTGTCTGAACAGGAGCAACCCCATGACGCAAGCAAAACAGATGAGCCTGGGCATGAACATTCTCGGCTTTGGCTCACACTCCGGCGCCTGGCGTCAGGGCGAGGCTGCGCTGAATGCCTATATCGACGTCAACTATTACCGCAACATCGCGCGCATCTCCGAACGTGGCTGCCTTGACGCGATCTTTCTCGCCGATGGCCCGGCATTGCCAGCGGATGTCGCCAGCCAGCCGGGCGGGCGTCTGGAACCGACCCTGCTGCTTACCGCTGTGGCGGCGGCCACCGAACATATTGGCGTCATCGCCACCTGTTCCAGTACCTACAACGAGCCGTTCAACCTGGCCCGGCGGATCGCCTCGCTGGATCACATCAGCGGCGGCCGTGCCGCTTGGAACGTGGTCACCAACGCCGGCGATGCCGCCGCGCAAAACTTCGGCCTCAGCGGCGCGCCGCTGCATGTCGACCGCTATGGCCGTGCCGAGGAGTTCGTCGATGTAACCCTCAAGCTGTGGGATAGCTGGGAGGACGACGCGATCATCGGCAACCGCGCCACAGGCCGCTTTGCCGACCCGAGCAAAGTGCACACGGTGGACTTCAAGGGCGAGCACTTCCAGGTCAAGGGCCCGCTCAACCTGCCACGCTCGCCGCAAGGCCGGCCAGTGCTGGTCCAGGCCGGTTCGTCCGAAGGCGGCAAAGCGCTTGGCTCACGTTACGCCGATGCGATCTTCACCACCCAGACCACCTTGCCCGACGGCCTGGCCTTTTATCGCGAGATGAAACAACGCGCCCAAGCCTGGGGCCGCGACCCGCAGCACTTGAAGATCATGCCCGGGCTGTCGACGGTAATCGGCAGCACCGAGGCCGAGGCCCACGCGCGCTTCGACCAGCTCAATGCCTGGCACGGTGAGCACGGCTTGCTGCAGCAGGTGGCCGGGCGGATCGGCATTGATGCCCGCGAACTGGACCCGGACGCGCCGCTGCCCTGGGCGCAAATCGGCGCTGTAGCGGACTTCGAGCGCGGCTCGCATGGGTTTCTCGAGGCGCAACTGAACCTGGCCCGGCGCGAGAACCTGACCATCCGCCAGCTGTCGCGGCGGATTCTGGTGGGCCACCGGTTGGCCGTCGGCACGCCCGAGCAGGTTGCCGACACCTTGGCCGAATGGTTCCTGGCTGGCGCCGGCGACGGCTTCAACATCATGCCGGACATGTTCCCGTCAGGCGCGCAGGTGTTCGTCGAAGAGGTTGTTCCGCTACTGCAGAAGCGTGGTTTGTTCCGCCGCGAATACCAGGGCCGCACCTTGCGCGATCACCTCGGCTTGCCCAAGGCCGTCAACCAGTACACCCAGGCCAATAGCGCGGGCCTTGCGCGGCTGGCCTGAGACCATCGCCTTCAGTCATTTATCGAAAAGGATCACATCATGCAGTATCGCCGCCTGGGCCATACCGACCTCAACGTCAGCCTGCTCAGCCTTGGCTCGATGACCTGGGGCCACCAGAACACCGAGCAGGATGCCCACCAGCAACTGGACGCCGCCATCGCCGCCGGGATCAATCTGATCGATACCGCCGAGATGTACCCAACGCCGACCCGGGCCGAAACCTGGACCACCACGGAGCGCTTCATCGGCAGTTGGCTTGCTGCAAGCGGTAACCGCGACAAACTGGTGCTGGCAAGCAAGATTGCCGGCCCGTCGCGTGATCCTGCAGGGCAGACGCACATTCGTGACGGCCTCTCGCACCATGATCGGCGCAATGTCGTTGCCGCGCTGGATGGCAGTCTCAAACGCCTGCGCACCGACTATCTGGACTTGTATCAGTTGCACTGGCCGGACCGCACCACCAACTTCTTCGGCGCGCGTGAATACCCCTACGTGGATGACCACCCGGACAGCGCTGCAATCGCTGAAACCCTGGCGGTGCTCGACGAACAGGTCAAAGCCGGCAAGGTCCGCCATATCGGCGTTTCCAACGAAACGCCGTGGGGCGTGGCGCAGTTCCTGCGGCACAGCGAACAACGCGATTTGCCGCGCATTGCCAGCATCCAGAATCCGTACAGCTTGCTCAACCGCCTGTATGAGAACGGCTTGTCGGAGTTCAGCCACCGTGACGGCGTGAGCTTGCTGGCGTATTCACCGCTGGCGTTCGGCACGCTGACCGGCAAATACCTCGATGGCGCACGCCCCGAAGGCGCGCGCCTGTCGTCGGTGTACCGCACCTTCAACCGCTACGACAGCAGTGAAGCCAACAGCGCCATCGCCAGCTATGTGCAGATCGCCGCCAAGCGAGGTTTGAGCCCAGCGCAGCTGGCGCTGGCCTTCGTCATCCGTCAGCCGTTCGTAGCCAGCGCCATTACTGGCCAGACCAGCCTGGCGCAGTTGCACGACAACCTCGGTGCGCTGGAGCTGCAACTGGATGACGAACTGCTGGCCGAGATTCAGGCTGTGCATCGGCGTACGCCAAATCCGGCGCCTTGAGCCAGGAGGTTGCATGAACGCGATGATTCCCGCTGCCCAGGTGCCGACGCTGGCAACCAGTGCGCGACTGTCGCGCTGGCGCCCTGCGCGGCCAGGGTTGTGCCTGGCCTGGGCGACCATCGGCTTGCTGTTGCTGGCGGTGGCACTGCCTGGCTGGCTGGCGCCGGCCGATCCTTTGCTGGCTGATGCGCGCCTGGCCTATCAACCGCCCAGCAGCCAGTTCTGGCTGGGTACCGATGAGAATGGTCGAGACGTGCTTAGCCGTGTTATTCACGGGGCGCGTGCATCGCTGCTTATCGGTTTCACCGCAACCCTGCTCGGGCTGGGCCTGGGCACCTTGCTCGGATTGCTCGCCGGCCTCGCACCGCGCTGGCTGGATAACCTGCTGATGCGCGCGGTGGATGTGCTGCTGGCATTTCCCGACCTGCTGCTGGCGCTGGTGGTGATCACGCTGTTTGGCCAGGGCACGACCAACTTGATCATTGCCGTCGGCATCGCGGCAGTGCCGCGCTATGCCCGGCTGGTGCGCGCGCAGACCATGAGCATCCGCCATGCCAGCTTCGTCGAGGCGGCACTGACCCTGGGTCGGCGGCCGCTGGCTGTGGTGTTTGCCCATGTCCTGCCCAATGCGGTGCAACCGGTCCTGATCCTCGCCTGCATCGGCCTTGGCGGGGCTATCACCGCCGCTGCCGCGCTGAGTTTTCTCGGTTTTGGCGCTCCGCCACCGGCACCCGAGTGGGGCGCAAGTATGGCAGTGGCACGCAATTTCATGGCCAACGCGCCCTGGCTGATGGCCTGGCCGGCGCTGGCAATTACCTTGACTGTGATTTCCATCAGCGCCATCGGCCGAGACTGGCTACGGCGCAGTGAGGGCAAAGGCCTATGAGTGGCTTGAATACGGCGTCGGCACTGGTCGACATCCGCGACCTGCGAGTGAGCTTCAACGGTGTAGCGGTGGTACACGGAGTCGATCTGCAGGTGCGCGCCGGGCAGTGCGTGGCGTTGGTTGGCGAGTCGGGCTCGGGCAAGAGCGTCACCGCCCGCAGCCTGGTCGGCCTGGCGGGCCCCGGCGCGCAGGTGCAGGCGCAACGGCTGGAGTTTGCCGGGCGCGACCTGCGTGTATTCGACCAGGCTGACTATCAACGCCTGCGCGGCGCGCAGATCGGTTTCATCATGCAGGACGCACTGGGTTCGCTCGACCCGTTGCGGCGGGTGGGTGGCGAAATCGAAGAGGCACTGCTGCTGCACTCTGACCTGGGCGCGGAGGCACGTCGTCTGCGGGTCCTGCAGTTGCTCGCCGAGGTCGGCGTGCCTGAGCCGCAGGTGCGCGCTCAGCAGTATTCGTGGCAGTTGTCGGGTGGCCTGCGTCAGCGCGCGTTGATCGCCTCGGCGATGGCCTGCCGGCCGCGCCTGCTGATCGCTGATGAGCCGACCACGGCGCTTGACGCGACCGTGCAGGCACAGATTCTGCGCCTGCTTGAACAACTGCGCGATGAGCAGAACAGCTTGTTGATGGTCAGCCATGATCTGGCGGTGGTGGCACGGTTGGCCGATTGGGTGGTGGTGATGCGCGGCGGACATGTAGTGGAGCAGGGCAGTGCCGAACAGATTCTGCAGGACCCGCAAGACCCTTACACCCAGCGCCTGCTCAGCGCCGCGCGTGCCGTCCATTTGCAGCGCCCAACGCAGCCTGCGCTGGCGTTGGTTGAGCCCAGTGCGAGCAGCATTGAACAGCCGGTATTGCTTGCTGCAAGCGGGCTGGGCAAATCCTTTGCCGGCCCCGACGGCAGCGTCCGCCAGGTGTTGAACGAGGTGTCGTTGCAGTTGCGCGCCGGGCAAACCCTGGGTGTGGTCGGTGAGTCCGGTTCTGGCAAAAGCACCCTGGGGCGCATCTTGCTCGGCCTGGAACAACCCGACCAGGGCCGGGTCGAGTTCGCCGGTAGCGACTGGTTGGCGCTCGGCGCCGAGCAGAAGCGGCGGGCGCGGCAGGGCATCCAGGTAGTGTTCCAGGACCCGCTGGCTTCGTTCGACCCTCGCTACAGCGTGCTGCGCGTACTCAGCGAAGCGCTGGCGCTGGCCGGGGTGCCGCGCTCCTTGCAGCGGGCCGAGGCGGTGGCGTTGCTGGAGCGCGTGCAGTTGCCTGCCAGCGTGCTTGATCGGCGCCCGCTGGAGCTGTCCGGAGGCCAGCGTCAGCGCATTGCCATTGCCCGTGCACTGGCAATGAAGCCGCGCCTGTTGATCTGCGACGAACCGGTGTCGGCGCTGGATGTGTCGGTACAGGCTCGCATCCTCGCCTTGCTGGCTGAACTCAAGGCCGAGCTGAACCTGGCCTGCCTGTTCATTTCCCATGATCTGGGTGTGGTCGAGCAGGTCAGCGATCATGTGCTGGTGATGCAAGCGGGCAGGGTGGTTGAGCAGGGTAGCGCCGCTCAGGTGTTGGGCCAGCCGCGCCATGCCTATACCCGGGCGCTGCTGGATGCGGTGCCGACGTTGCCACCTGCGCAGCCACTGTGGGTGCGCCGCCTCGCGGTATAAAGCTCAGCGCGCCAGTGCTGGGTTAGGCTTGTAAAAAAGGAACAGCCTGGTCTCGGCAGTCTTGCGGTAAGCCCTGGCCCAGGCTGGCCGCGCCGAGCGGTCGTGGAAATACAGGGCGCCATTGGTAGGGTCCTTGAGCTGCTGGTTGAGCGCCTTGCGGGCGATTTCCTTGGCAATGTCGTAGCGGTCCTTTTCCTCGACCTGGTCAGGGCGCCCGTCGCACCACCAGGAAAACTGGCAACTCTTGCTTTCGACCCCCTGCTTGACCACGCCGCAGATGGTGTCCGGGAAACCGTCCTGGCCGAGGCGATTGAGCACCACGCTGGCGACTGCGCTCATGTCCTTGGCATCGGCCTGTTTGGCCTCCCAGTAGATGGTGCGGGCCAGGCAGGTGATGCTGTCGTCCATCGGCGCCTGGCCACTGGGATCGACCGCCATGACCTCGCCTGAAGTCAGTGCCTCGTTTTTTTTCGGCGGCGGTGCGTCGTTGACGACCTTCTTCTCGAGCGCTTCGGCCTTGTCTTCGGCGACCGCGGCGGTGGGTGCATCGGCGGCAAGGGTGGGGCCTGCGAGCAGGGCCATGAACAAAGCAAAAATGATCGCTGACGCGCGCATGACGAGCCTCGCAGGTGGGTGCTGGAGGTCAGTCTAGCTGCCGCTGCGTTGGGCTGCCGCAACCTGAGCTGCGGGCTGCAGAGGAACCGCTTCGTGCTGGGAGGCGGCGGGATGCGGCGCAATCATTGTTGTTCGGCCGCTCGCGAAGGAGTCGGCTGCACTTGAAGGGAAGCCGCCTGATGAGCATCAATATCGAAATCCTCTACTACCGAAACTTCAATTTCGATGGCAAGTTTCACTTGCGCTGTATCGGTCCAGACCTGCACAAGATCAAGCGTATTCGTTACGTGCTCAAGGACATTGGCCAACAAGAGCCCGTGTGGCTGGACTCGACCTCCTCGCGCTCGCAGGTCGACAGCGGCAAGCTCATTGATCACGGCTGCCCGGCCATTCTCGGCACTGATTTGAGCCACGGCCGCTTCGAGTTGAGCGCGACCATTACCCTGACCGATGAGCAGATTATCAAGCTTGACTTGCCAGCCGACGCTACTGCCACTATTACCTGGCCAACAATGGTCGTCGAGATCCAGCCGGAAGAAGTCGACCGGCGCATTCTGGACCGTGTCCCGCTCACGGGAGCCTCGTTACGCGTCAAACGTTCTGCAGCGCCGCCTGAAACTGGGCCCAGGCCTGTTTACGACCCACTGCTGCCCGGCTTCAACGGACTGCCCGACGGCGCTGCCGACAAGGCTCTGCCGGCGCTGCTGGTCAAGTTCGGCAAGGACGGTTTTGCTTCCTTCGTTGCCGATCTTGAGCCGGACAGCCGCTCGAGGTTGGTCCGTCTGTGGCCGAACCTCAAGCAGGTCATCCAGCTGCAGCCGGTGCTGAGCGCTGAAGAGCATGACGACGACGCGCTTGCAGTGCTGCGCGATTACTACCTGCTCGCACAGCCAGCAAGCATGTTCAACGATACCTTCATCGCGCTACTACGAACCCTGGCGGCGCTGGACTACGTCGAGTCGCTATCCTTCCCGCCCGCCGAGCAGGAACCCGGCAACATCATTGCCGCGGCGGCCGCTGCGCTAGTGGCGACACTGATCACGGGTGCGGCGGTGGTAGCGGGTAATGACGCTCACGAAGATTCGCAACCGACGCCGGACTTCGATGCGCTGCAGACTTACCTGGATGCACCGACCGCCTCGCACAAGGGGCTGAACATCCGCAGCGTCTGGAGCAAACAGGTAACCGGCAAGGGCACCCGCGTGCACTTTTCCGATGGGGGGTTGTTCGCCAGACATGAGGACCTGCGCGGCACTGATCGGCTACGCGTGATCAGCGACCAACCCAACGCAGACCAGGCTCACGGTACCGCATCGGTGGGCCTGCTGTTTGCCCAGGTCAATTCGTTCGGCATGAACGGGATCTGCCATGATTGTGAGCTATACCTGTACGACAATCGGGCCATCGACCACCGCAAATACCTCCGCACGCCCGCAGACCTGCTGCGCCAGGTACGCGCAGGCGACATCGTCGCCATCAACAGGCAAAGCGCGAGCATCCATGTACTCAGCACCTATTTGCCGTCGCTGCACGAGCGCGACTGGTGGGATGTGTGCGAGGCGCTGACCGCGCGCGGCGCGGTCGTGGTCAATGCCGCTGCCAATGGCAGCAATCAGTCGCTGGCGGACAAGGGTACCGCGCGGGGGCACGGTGTCGATCTTGGCCAATGGCCTTACTTCGACGACCATGGCGATGCCTCGACCATTTTGGTAGGGGCCTGCCAGTCGTGGGACGGCAAGCCTCATCAGTACTCCAACTACGGCTACCGCTATCGAATGCTCAACGCGTGGGGTGATAGTGTCGCCACGCTGGGCTACGGCAAGCTACAGGACAAAAAGGGTGACGACCGAGACTACACCAACAGCTACGGTGGCACCTCCAGCGCAACCCCTTTGGTGACGGGTGCCCTGAGCCTGATTCAGTCCTACGCCATGCGCCAGCATCACGTCTATCTGAATGCCGACCAGATGCATTTGCTGGTGATGGCGTCAGGTTATGCGGATGCGACCTTGCCTCTGACCGACGTGCTGCCGATGGGCCGCAGGCCGAACGTGGAGGCAGCGTTGGTAATGCTTGACCGAATTCTCGGCGGCGGCACGTTCAGCGCTCACGACGAGCTCTAATGCGCTGCCCCGGGTCGTCTGCGACTCGGGGCAGCGTGAAAATCAATCACACCCTGAACTGATCCATCAGTGCTTGCTGCTGGTTTGCCAGTTGGTTGAGCGACTGGCTGACCCGCGCCGACTCGTTGGCCTGGCTTGACAGCGATTCAGTCACGTCGCGGATAGTCGCGACGTTGCTGTTGATCTCTTCTGCCACTGCGCTCTGCTCTTCGGCAGCCGAGGCAATCTGCAGGTTCATGTCGGTGATGACCGTGACGGCCTGGCCGATTCGTTGCAGCGCAGTGACCGCTTGGCCAACTTGCTCGACGCCGCCCTGGGCCTGGCGGTGGCTGCTGTCCATGGCGTCGACTACTTCACGCGTGCCAGCTTGCAGCGCCTCGATCACCTGGCGGGTTTCTTCGACCGACTCCTGGGTTCGCCGTGCCAGATTGCGCACTTCGTCAGCAACTACGGCAAAGCCGCGTCCTGCTTCGCCGGCGCGGGCTGCTTCGATGGCGGCATTCAGGGCGAGCAGGTTGGTCTGTTCGGCGATCGAGCGAATCACTTCGAGCACCGAGCCGATTTTTTCGCTGTTGCCAGCCAGCCCTTCGACCTGGGCCATGGCGCTGCTCATGTTGGCTGCCAGGTTATCGATGCTGTCGGTGGTCTGGCCAATCACGGCGAGGCCTTCACGGGTGGCCAGGTCAGCCTCGCGGGCGGCCTGGGCGGCCTGTGCCGCGCTGCGGGCGACGTCCTGAGCGGTGGCGCTCATCTCGTGCGATGCAGTGGCCGCCTGGTCAACCTGACGATACTGTTGTTCCATGCCAGCACTGGTCTGGCTGGCGATTGCAGCAGACTGATCAGCCGTGCCACGGGCGGCCTGCACCGAGCGTTTGACGTCAGCGATGGTGGGCTGCAGCTTGTCGAGGAAGCGGTTGAACCAACCTGCCAGTTCACCGAGTTCATCACGCTTGTCGTACTGCAGGCGACGGGTCAGGTCGCCTTCACCACTAGCGATGTCCTTGAGCATCGCTGCCACGCCCAGGATCGGCCGGGTCACGCCTCGCGCCATCAGCCAGACCAAGAGCAAGCCGGCCAAGGCGGCGCCCAGGCCCAGCCCCAGCTCAAGCAAGGTGCCGCTGGTGTTGAGCGCATCAAGTTCGTTCTTCAGCGCTTCGGCCGGACCGGTCAGGGCGCTTTGCGGCACGTCGAGCAATACGCCCCACGGCTTGCTGGCGGGAATCGGCTGAAACGCTGCCAGCACTTTCAAACGCTGTTCGGCGTGAACAATCTGCAATTTGCCGTCCGCCAGCTTGCGCACCAACTCGGCGCCCTGGGCGACATCTACCTGGTCGAAACGCTGGGCCAGCTTGCTTGAATCGGCGCTGTAGCCTGCGAGCAGGCCGACCGGGCTGAGGATGCCGACCGTGGTCTGGCCTTGATAAAGGCCGCGGCTGGCCTCTTCGCTCATGGCCTGCAAGCTGCTCAGGTTGATGTCGACCGACAGCGTGGCAATCACCTTGCCCTTGACCGATAGCGGGAAGACGATGCTCGTCATCAACACCTGCTGGCCGTCGATGGCATAGAAATACGGCTCGACTACGCAGACCTTGCCGGTGCTGCGCGGGCATACCCACCAGGTGTTGGCCGGTTGCCCGCTGGGGCCGGTTTCGATGTTGGCCATGTCCAGTTCAGGCAAGGCCATGGACGTCAGTTTGCCGGCCTGCGGTTGCGACCAATACAAGGCAAAACGGCCAGTTTCGTTGCTGCCCAACTCGTGCTGATTGGTGAACAGGCTGTCCTTGCCATCCAGCGCGTCAGGCTCGAACACCAGCGACAGGCCTAGCAGCTCAGGGTTGGCCAGCAGGGCGCTGCGCACTTGTGCGGTCATGTCTTCGCGCAGGTCAAAGGCGTCCAGATAGCGTTTTTCCGCCTGCTCGCGCAAGAACAGCACCTGCCGGGCAAAACCTGCGCCGTACTGGTAGGCGTCCATGAACTGGCGGCGAATGTTCAGCGCCTGTACTTCACCCTGCGATTCGATGCGGGCTTGAGCTGAGTCGGAGAGCATCTTCATGCTGCTGGCCTTTACCAAATCGGAGCTGTGGTCCATGCGGTACAGGGACAGACCGACCAGTAGCGTGACGATGGCGGCCAGGCACAAGCCGGCGAGCAGGGTGATCTTCCACTGGATAGACAGTTGTCGCAGAGGCATTTTGGGAAAGTCCCTTGTAATAGGTCTGCACTCTGTGTCGGCGACCACAGGATTTTCTTTATTCAAACGTTCAATTGAATTCGGCCTTGGCCGATTTGACATCTGTCGACTGGCCCTTCAGAGTGTGCGCCCTTCGCATTGCACCCCTCTGGACCGGCCGCTGCCTGTGTGCAGCCTGACGCCGGTGCCAATGCTTTCCGTCTGTCGTAACGAGGTAGTCCACACCATGAATGCAGTCATTGCCGCGGTCGGCATCATGCTGATATTGAGCCTGTCCCGCGTGCATGTGGTGATCGCATTGATCATCGGTGCGCTGACCGGCGGCCTGGTCGGCGGCCTGGGTATCGAGGGCACATTGAAGGCCTTCAATGGTGGGCTGGGCGGCGGCGCCACGGTCGCGTTGTCCTACGCGCTGCTTGGCGCATTTGCCGTAGCCATTGCCAAATCGGGCCTGGCTCACGCGCTGGCAGATCGGGCCTTGAATATGATCGAGCGCCAGGGCCATAGCGAAGGTGGCAAGGTCAAATGGTTGCTGATCGGCCTGATGCTGGTGGTGGCCGTGTCGTCGCAGAACATACTGCCCATTCACATTGCCTTCATCCCCCTGTTGGTGCCGCCGCTGTTGTATGTGCTGACCCGACTGCGCATCGATCGGCGGCTGATTGCCTGCGTGATCACCTTCGGCCTGATCACGCCGTACATGTTCCTGCCGGTTGGCTTTGGCAACATCTTCCTCAATCAAATCCTGCTGGCCAATGTCAGCCGCGCCGGGGTCGACGTCAGCGCGGTCAACGTTACCCAGGCGATGGCCATTCCTGCGGCCGGCATGCTCGCCGGGCTGCTCCTGGCAGTGTTCGTCAGCTACCGCAAGAAACGCGACTATGATCTGGCGAAAATCGAGCAGGTCGAGCAGGTCAGTGTCAGCTACAACCCCTTGACGCTGATGGTCGCTGGCCTGGCGATCGCAGCAGCGTTCATCATTCAGCTGTGGCTGGATTCGATGATTATCGGCGCCATGGTCGGTTTTCTGATCTTTTCGCTGTCGGGCATCGTGCGCTGGAAAGACACTGATGATCTGTTTACCGAAGGCATGAAGATGATGGCCATGATCGGCTTCATCATGATTGCCGCCTCGGGCTTTGCCGACGTGATGAAGGCAACCGGCGAGGTCAACAGCCTGGTCCAGGCCTCTGCGCAGTGGATCAACCACAGTAAGGGCGTTGGTGCCTTGCTGATGTTGCTGGTGGGCTTGCTGGTGACTATGGGCATCGGCTCGTCGTTCTCTACCGTTCCCATTCTTGCCGCGATCTTCGTGCCGCTGTGTGTGCAACTGGGCTTCGATCCAGTGGCTACAGTGTGCATCGTCGGCACAGCGGGTGCGTTGGGTGACGCCGGGTCGCCAGCATCGGATTCGACCCTAGGGCCGACTTCGGGCTTGAATGTGGACGGCCAGCATCACCACATCTGGGACACCGTGGTGCCGACCTTCCTCCATTACAACCTGCCACTGCTGGCCTTTGGCTGGCTTGCGGCGATGGTGCTCTGACGCCCCGCGTCAGCCCTTGTTGGTCAACGGTGTGATGCGGTTGAGGACGGTGCTGCCGTCCTTGCTGCGGGTCAGGTAGACCGGCAGCACCTTGGGCAGGTTATCGACCATGCGCTTGACTTCGCGGGTGTTGTACACGCCGCTGACGCGGATTGCGCCGGTACTGTCATCGGCCAACAGCAGCGGGCGCTCCAGGTAGCGGTTGATCACCGGCAGGGCCTGGGCCAGGCTGAGGTTGTCCAGCACCAGCTTGCCACTGCGCCAGGCCAGGCTGTTGTCGGCGTCATCATTCTGCGCCAGGGTCGGCTCGAAATCGCCGGCGTGATAACTGGCTTGCATGCCCGGGCCCAGTCGATAGCCGCCATCGTCACCATGGCTGCTGACCAGTACCGAGCCTTCAACCAACGTCACCTTGACCTCGTCGTTGTACTTCCAGACGTTGAACTGGGTCCCGGTTACCCGCGTCTGGCCGTTGCCGGCGCGCACGATGAACGGGTGGGCGGTGTCGTGGGTAACCTTGAAAAACGCCTCGCCGCGGGTAAGCGTGACCTGGCGTTGATCTTTGTAATTGAAGAAGCGCAGTTCGCTGTGCAGGTTGAGCTCGACCTGGCTGCCATCGCTCAGTTGCACCTGGCGCACCTGATCGGTAGCTTCGAAATGCTGGTAGTGATTGGGTAGCCAGCCTTGCTCCCAACCGACCCAGCTAGCCAGCGGCAGGGCCAGCAGGGCAATGGCTGCAGCCGAAGCGAATGGCCGCCAGTGGCGTGGCTGCGCCTTGCGTACTGGGCGGGCGCCGATCTCGACGACAGCCGTGCGGCGTGGCAACAGGTCAGCGGTCTGCCAGATTTCCTGCATCGCGCGGTATTCAGCAAAGTGCCGCGGGTCGGCCGCCAGCCACAGGTCAAATGCCTCGCGCTCGGCCGCCGTGCAGTCATCGGCATGCAGGCGCATGCACCAATGCGCCGCAGCGTCGGTGATGGCATCGTCCTGGTTGGGGGTAAAACGGTCCTGATTCATTACGGCTCCCGGTTTTGCGCATTCTACCCCTGCCAAGGGGGTCCCGAGAACCGAGATAATGGCGAATGACTATCAGATACGCGATATTTCGTCAGCTTTGCCTATCTGCGGACGCTAATCAGCGTCCGCAGCGCTGATTTATCAGGCCAGCTCCAGCCAGATCGGCGCGTGATCGGAAGGTTTTTCCATGCCGCGCAGGTCATAGTCAACACCAGCGTCCTTGAGTCGTGGCAGCAAGCCACTCGAAGCCATGATCAGATCAATGCGCAGACCGCGCTTGGGCTGGTCTTCAAAGCCGCGGCTGCGGTAGTCGAACCAGCTGAAACGGTCGCTGACCTGCGGGTTCAGGTAGCGAAAGCTGTCGACCAGGCCCCAATCCTTGAGACGCTGCATCCACTCACGCTCCTCTGGCAGGAAACTGCATTTGCCAGTCTTCAGCCAGCGCTTGGCGTTGTCAGCGCCGATGCCAATGTCGCAATCTTCAGGCGAGATGTTGACGTCGCCCATCACGATCAGCGGCTGCTGATTGTCGAACTGGCCTTCGAGCAGCACCTGCAGGTCGCTGTAGAAACGCTGCTTGGCGGGGAACTTGGTCGGATGGTCGCGGCTTTCTCCCTGCGGGAAGTAGCCGTTCATGATGGTGATCGGGGTGCCGTTGGCGTCGGCGAAGGTGCCCCAGATGAAGCGCCGTTGGGCGTCCTCTTCGTCAGTGGCAAACCCTCTGTGCAGTGCCAGCGGCGCCTGGCGCGAGAGCAAGGCGACGCCATAGTGGCCCTTCTGGCCGTGGTAATGCACGTGGTAGCCCAAGGCTTGGACGTCAGCCAAGGGGAACTGCTCGTCACTGACTTTGGTTTCCTGCAGGCCGATAACGTCTGGCTGATGCTTCTCGATCAGCGCCGCCAGCTGATGCGGACGGGCGCGCAGGCCGTTGATGTTGAACGAGACGATCTTCATGGCGAGGCAACCCCGGTAAAACTGCGGATGCTATCGAACATCGGCGCTCATCGCCAGCATGCTGGCGCTGCCTGCGCGCAGCGGTGAACCAACCCGCGCTGCCTCGCCTCCAAGGTGTACGTTCACTCCATGAAGGTTTAACTGCAATGCCCGACGATATCCGCGCAACCGCTCGCACCTGTTTGCTCGACAAGGGCTACCGCCGCGAGGTGCGCGCTGTGCTGTACGAAGTCTATCGGCAAGAGCCGACCGTTGCCTATCTGTTGGAGGCGCAGCGCCCTGGCTATGAACGGCGCCTGCGCGCCATGATTCGGGCATGGGTTCGCCAGCACTTCTACCTGCAGCTACCGGCAGTGGGCCTGATGGTCGAAGACCGTCTGGCCGGGGTGGCGCTGATCGTGCCGCCGCTGCGGCGCCTTGGCGTGGCTGACAGTTGGATGTGGCGCTTGCGCATGATCATCGGCACCGGCCTGCGCTGCACCCGCCGCTACCTGGATTATCAGGCAGCGTTGGTAGCGAGCTTGCCGTCAGATCAGGTACATATGCTGCCACTGCTGGGCGTGCACCCTGACTTCAGGAGTCAGCAGCACGCTGAACAATTGTTACAGGCTGTTCATGACTGGTGCGCCGAGGAGCCAGGCAGCCATGGCGTGGTGCTGGATACCGGCAATGCGCGTTATCTGGCGTTTTACAAGCTTCAGGGATATCAGGAGATCGGCGAAATTGCTATAGGTCCAGTGACTGAGCGGGTGTTCTTTCATGCCAATCCTTTGTCATCCAGGTCAGTAACAGCGTGACCTGCGAGGTAGACGGCTCCTTTGCGCGCCAAGCTCTGGTAGCATGCGTGGCATGACGTATTCAGGAAGATTGACCTGGGGCCTGATCATCCTGGCCGCCAGCAGCACAGTATGGGCCCAGAGCGAACTGCTGGTGCGGGTCAAACCCGCCAACAAGGCGCTCAAGGCGAATGTCGAAGGCTATATTGGCAGCCTGGGAGACCGTGATGAGGACGCATTGCTGCGTTTCAGTCGCGGCGCCGAAGAGCAGGCGCGCAAAGCCGCGCAGGCACTTGGCTACTATCAGGCCCAGATCGACACCGAGGTCAAGGCGCCGGCCGGGCCTGACCAGCATCCGCAATTGATCATTCGCATTGACCCCGGCGAGCCGGTGCGCTTGCGCAATGTCACTGTGCGCATCGAGGGCCCGGCCACCGAGCTGAAGAGTTTTCGTGTGCCCGATAGCGCCGCGCTGCGCCCCGGCGAACGCCTCAATCATGGTCTGTATGAAGACGCCAAGCGTCTGATCCAGAATCAGGCTTCGCGTTACGGCTTTTTCAAAGGGCGCTTTACCAGCCAGCGCCTGGCTGTAGATCCGCAGGCCGGCGTTGCCGACATCGAACTGGTGTATCAAAGCGGGCCACGCTTTCAGCTTGGCGCCGTGCACTTTGCCGGCGACACGCCGCTGGACCAGGACCTGCTGCAGCGCATGGTGCCGTTCAAGGCCGGTACGCCCTATGATTCCGAGCTCATCGCCGAACTCAACAACGACCTGCAGTCGAGCGGCTATTTCGAAGGCGTGCGGGTCGATGCGGCGCCCACCGCTGCGGTGGGCGAACAGATCCCGGTCGACGTCAGCCTGGAAACCCGCAAACCACGCACCATGGGCCTGGGCCTGGGCTTCTCGACCGACGTTGGCCCGCGCGGCAAGGCCAACTGGACACGCCATTGGGTCAACCCGCAGGGTCACAGCTATGGTTGGGAAACCGAACTGTCGGCGCCGCGGCAGAACGTCGGCCTGTGGTATGACATACCGCTGGATCCGCCACTGACCGACAAGCTGCGCTTCGCCGGTGGCTACCAGAATGAAGAGATCGCAGGCACCGATACCGTCAGCAAGCTGCTCACCGTTGGCCCTGAATGGCACAGCAAGCTGCCCAGCGGCTGGCAGCGGGTGGTGTCGCTCAAGTATCAGCGCGAAGAGTACAAGCTGGGGGATGACTCCGGTTTGAGCAAGCTGCTGATGCCTGGGGTAAGTTACTCGTACCTGCGCAGTGACAACCGCATCGACCCGCACAATGGCTACCGTCTGCAGTTCGATGTGCAGGTGGCCAAGGAAGGGCTGATGTCTGACACCAACCTGCTACACGGCAACGTCCTGCTCAAGGGCCTGACTACCCTGGGCCAGAATCACCGGCTGCTCGGCCGGCTGCAATTCGGTGGCAGCGCCACCAACAGCTATCAGAGCAAGATTCCGCCCTCGTTGCGTTTCTTCGCCGGTGGCGACCAAAGTGTGCGTGGTTACGACTACCAGACCCTGTCTCCGCAAAACAGCGACGGCGACCGTATTGGTGGCCGCTACATGGTGGCCGGTAGCGCCGAATACCAGTATTCGGTGGCCGAGAAGTGGCGTATCGCGACCTTTGTCGATCAAGGCAACTCGTTCAACTCGCTGGATCTGCCCAGCCTGAAAACCGGCGTCGGTGTCGGCGTACGTTGGGTGTCGCCGGTCGGGCCATTGCGCCTGGACCTGGCCAAGGCACTGGACGACGACGGCGGCATCCGCCTGCACTTCTCGATGGGGCCTGAGCTGTGACGCGTGCTTTGAAGTACATATCAATCAGTCTGCTGGGCTTTGCGCTGCTGATCGCAGTGAGTCTGAGCCTGCTATTGGGCACGCAAGCCGGTAGCCGCTGGGCGCTGGACCTGGTGCCAGGGCTGACGGTCGACGACTTCCAGGGCCAGCTTGGCAGTAACTGGCAGGCCCGTCGCTTGAGTTGGGACGACGGCGCCAGCCGAGTCGAGGTGCAGGCACCGCAGTTGAGCTGGTCGCCGCTGTGCCTGCTGCGGGCCACCCTGTGTATCGAGCGCCTGCAGGCTGAGCGCATCGACATGGCATTTGCCGCCAGTGAAACCGTAGCCGACAGCAACCCGCTGCAGTTGCCGACGCTGCGCCTGCCAGTGGCTATCGAACTAGGCGAAGTGAAACTTGGCCAACTGCGCCTGGATGGCAGTGACCTGCTGGGTGACCTGCAGCTTGCGGCGCACTGGAGCAACAATGGCCTGCGCATCGATACCTTGCAGTTGCAACGCGATGACCTGCATGTGAGCGTGCAGGGCGACGTGCAGCCCGAGGGCGACTGGCCAGTGCAACTGACTGGCAGCGTGCAACTGCCGCCGGTAGAGGGGCAGGCCTGGCAACTGGCGCTGAATGCCACCGGCGAGCTGCAGAAGACACTCAATCTGGACGCAACCAGCACCGGCTACCTGAGCGCCCGTCTTACCGGTGAACTGCAGGTTTTGGCGGAGCACCTGCCAGCCAGACTGCGGCTTGAGTCGGCCGCCTTCAAGCCGGTTGCGACGCTGCCGGATACCTTGCAGCTCGAGCAACTCAAGCTGTATGCCGTGGGCGATCTGGACAAGGGCTACCAGCTCTCCGGCTCGGCCAATCTGCCGGCCGAGCAGGGGCCTATAGGTCTGCTGTTGGCGGGCAAGGTCGACGCCAAAGGCGCCCGACTGGATGCTTTGGATCTGAACGCCAGCGACAGCCAACGGCTCAAGCTGCAAGCCACTGCCGACTGGCAGCAGGGGCTGATTGCCGACGCTAAAGTCGATTGGCAGGACTTCCCGTGGCTGCGTCTGTATCCGCTTGAAGAAGCGCCGCAAGTGGTGCTCAAACGGTTGACTGCGGATGTACAGTACCGCGATGGCAACTATCAAGGTTCGTTCAAGGGTGATCTGGACGGCCCGGCCGGTGCATTCAATTTGAGTAGCCCGTTCGAGGGTGACTTGAGCCACGTACGCCTGCCGCAATTACTGCTCAGCGCAGGGCAGGGCAAAGCTGCCGGCAGCGTCATCGTCGGCTTTGCCGAGAAGATCAGTTGGGACGTCGACCTGCAGCTTTCAGCGCTCGATCCAGCCTACTGGCTTGCCGAGCTGCCAGGCACGCTCGCCGGGCCGCTGCGCAGCAAGGGCGAACTGCACAACGAGCGCCTGCAACTGAGCGCCTTGCTCGACCTCAAAGGCCGCTTGCGCGGTCAACCAGCAGTGCTCAAGGCCGAGGCCGAGGGGGCTGGCGACAGTTGGACACTTGGCGCCCTGGCCATCCAGTTGGGCGACAACCGCATCAACGGCAGCGGTAGCCTGCAGCAGCGCCTGGCCGGCCGGATCGATCTGGATATGCCGCGCCTTGGCCAGCTGTGGCCCCGATTGCAGGGCCAGGTCAAAGGTCGCCTCGACCTCGCCGGGACCCTGCAAGCGCCGCAGGGCACTTTGAGTGTGCAGGGGCAACAACTGGCTCAGGCAGACAACCGTGTGCAACGACTTGATCTCGATGCCCGCCTGGACAGCGCCCAGCGCGGCCAACTCACCCTCAAAGCGGGCAATATTCGCCTGGGCGAGACTTCGCTTGGCGATCTGAACATGGCCGGCAAAGGCGATATTCGCCAGCAGGCCGTGACGCTGGCGCTGGCGGGCCCGCAGCTCAAGCTCGACCTGGCTGCCGACGGTCAACTGGCCAAGGGTGACTGGCGTGGTCGTCTTGCCAGTGGTCGGATTCAAGCTGGCGGGCAGGACTGGCAGTTGCAGGCGCCGGCCCGTTTGCAGCGCTTGGCCAACGGTCAGCTGGATTTCGGTGCCCATTGCTGGCGCTCGGGCCAGGCCAGTCTGTGTGGCGAAGACCAGCGCCTGGCGCCGGAGCCGCGGCTGCGTTACCACCTCAAGCAGTTCCCGATCGAGAGCCTGGCACAGTGGATGCCCAAGGACTTCGCCTGGCAGGGGCAGCTCAATGCCGACATCAATCTGGATATTCCTGCAGCCGGACCCAAAGGCACGATACGCGTGGATGCCAGTGGCGGCACCTTGCGCGTGCGCGATGGTCAGCGCTGGCTGGATTTCCCGTACCAGGTCCTGCGCCTGGACAGCACGCTCAATCCGCGCCGCATCGACACGGTGCTGAACTTCCGCGGCGAGCGCCTTGGCGAGCTCGCGCTGACAACCCGTCTCGACCCGTTGGGCAAGGACAAGCCGCTGTCTGGCGACTTTCGTCTGAGCGGGCTCGACCTGGCGATCGCGCGGCCATTCCTGCCAATGGTCGAGCGCCTCGCCGGGCAGCTCAACGGCAGCGGCCGCTTGTCTGGCTCTTTGCTTGCACCGCAAGTCAATGGCACTCTGGCCCTCACTGGCGGCGAAGTCAGCGGTGCGCAGCTGCCGGTCAGCCTGCAGGATCTGTCGGTGCAGGCGCTGATTGCAGGGGAACAGGTTCAGTTGCAAGGCGGCTGGCGCAGCGGTACAGCCGGTCGCGCTCAGCTCAGCGGCAACCTGACCTGGGGCCAGGTGCTGGCGATGCAACTGCGCTTGCAGGGTCAGCAACTGCCAGTCACGGTCGAGCCTTATGCCACGTTGGAAGTAGCCCCTGACCTGACCATAAGCCTTGAAGGCGAACAGCTTGCGGTCAAGGGCAAGGTATTGGTACCCAAGGGTGCAATCACCGTACGTGAGCTGCCACCCTCCACGGTCAAAGTGTCCGACGACACTGTCATTATCGGCAATCAGACCGAACAGGGCACGCCGCCAATGGCCATCGCCATGGACGTCAATGTCGAGGTCGGCCAGGACAAGCTGTCGTTCAATGGTTTTGGTCTGACGGCCAACTTGCGCGGGCACGTGCACATTGGTGACAACATGGATACCCGTGGCGAACTGAGCCTGGCCGATGGCCGGTATCGCGCTTACGGCCAGCGCCTGACAATCCGCCGTGCACGGCTGTTGTTCGCAGGTCCCATCGATCAGCCTTACCTGGATATCGAAGCGATTCGCCAGGTTGACGATGTGGTTGCCGGTATTCGTCTGAGTGGCAGCGCTGAGCAGCCGACCACCCAGGTGTTCGCCGAGCCAGCGATGAGCCAGGAGCAGGCATTGTCTTATCTGGTACTGGGGCGGCCGCTGGGTGGCTCCGGCGAAGACAACAACATGCTCGCCGAAGCAGCCCTGGGTCTGGGCCTTGCCGGCAGCGCCGGGCTCACTGGCAGCCTGGCGTCTAACCTGGGCATAGAGGACTTCCAGCTCGATACCGAAGGCTCTGGCAACACCACCAGCGTGGTCGCCAGTGGCAATCTGACCGAGCGCTTGAGCCTGCGTTATGGGGTGGGTGTATTCGAGCCGGCCAACACCATCGCTCTGCGTTACAAGCTGAGCAAGAAGGTATATCTGGAGGCGGCCAGTGGCTTGGCCAGTTCGTTGGATATTTTCTACAAGCGCGACTTCTGATCGAGAGGGTCAGCGTACGCTGGCCGCTTCGACATACTCGTTGCTGTCTGCTCCAGGTGGCTGCGGGTTGCCGCGCGGCGTGGGCACCATGAGGTTGGTGTATTGCTCGATCAGGCGATTGAGCGCCTCAGGCGGCTCGCATGCCTGGAACTGCATGCGGATCTGCACTTCGTCCGGGTCGCGGCCATCGCCGCGGCGTGCTTGTGCGCCGATGCTGACCTTGAAGCGAGCGCACGCATGCGCATCGGCCGCTTCGGCCAGCGCAGTTTTTATCTCTGTGCTCCTTACCCGGACCGAAAGGTCTACCTGCATACGCTCCAGGGCCAGGCCCTTGGGCGCCACCAAGGTAATCAGCGGCACCCTGATCATGTGCTGACCATCTATGGCCACCTCGACCATTTTGGCTTTCATCGGTGCGCCGAGGGCGTCGGGGTCATGATCGAAAAACTGATCGAACAGGGTGATGTACTGCTGGGCGATCAAGCTGTTGGTGGCGGCAGCGGCTTCCTGCAGGCCGCGGGTGATGTCGCGCAGGTCACTGCAGAGCATGGGCGCGGGCGGGGTAGGGGTGTCATCCAAAGTCATCGCTCCTCTAGGCGGCAAGCCCGCCATCAAGGCCGGGCTCTGGATTCACGGCAGGGCGTTGCAGTCATGCCTGCTCGACAGGCGGCAGGGTGTCGTCCTGGGAGATGTCGCCAGGGTTGCGTGCGTTTGCCGAAGGCAGAAGGCTCGGCCTGGTAGCAGCTTCGGTCAAAAAGTCGATTACCCGCATCATCGCCTCCGGCGGATCCTGACGGCGAACGGTTGTGTTGAACGCGTAGCGGGCGCGGGTATCGGTCTTGCGTACCTGAGTCGACTTTTGGCTGACGCTGCCTTTGACTTCAAGCTTGAACGGGCCCCAGCCGAGGCTACCAGTGAGGCTGGCGTCGGGCTCGGTGGAGGTGCTCAGTTCAGCCATCTGGCTGATGGTGATCTCGAACTCTACCCGACCTTCTTCGATAGCGATGTTGGGGTGGGTGACGGCGGCCAGCAACGGCACTTTCAGGCTCTTTTGCACTACGCCCTGGTATTCACCGTCTGCGCCGATCAGCGTTTCGTCGTAGTCGATCTGGATCGCGACCGCCTTGCCATTCTGGATGCATACACCCATCAGGAAGTCTGCGTAGGCTTTGCTGGCGCTGATCTGGGCCTGGATCATCGCCTGTAATGGCGCGGAAATCATGCGGTCCATGGGCAGGGCGTTGATGACCGAGCCGACCAGTGTGGGATCAATAGACATTATCCAGCTCCTTGGCTAGCACTAGGGGTGCTCAGCGGGCGTGGTTTCCTGACGGCGAATGTTGCCGATTTGGCGCAGGCTCAACCCGTACTTGTCGGCCAGCAGGCTGCGCGAGAGGCCATCTGCGCTCTCTTGCTGAATCTGCAAGTTGCGCAGTTGACGCAGGAAGTGGTCGGCCTTGGGAATCTCCAGGGCAACCCCGGCGAAACGCTTTATCAGCGCGTCCAGGGCTGCGGCTGGAAGCACTTCTGCAAGCTTGGTGCGGTCGCGATGCTTGGGAATGTACTTGGGGCGCCCACCATAGGCGCAGGTCAGGTTGTAGGCATTTTCGATGCCGATACACTCAATGAGTGACTGCAGTGAGTGCGGCAGCAAGGCGATATCGATACGGCTGAAGTCTGGCATTTGCATGTGTGTGGCTCCCTCGTGGGGTAATGGATTGCGCTGTGCGTGACCATGACTGGGTAGAACGTGCCGGGGTTTTTTGCCCCGTGGCGTGATTCGATTGTCGATGACCCGTGCAGGCAGTCCTAGGCGTCAAGCGAACCGAGGTGTGTAGTTCCTGGGTGCGCTTGACGCAGGGATCGAGAGATTGGGGTGTAGGACTATGCGACAGGGCCGGCCTGTACGCCTTGAAACTTCTTGCTCCCTTGCCAGAACAGTTGCCATGGGTAGGGTTGCCCTCAGTCACAGGGATAGCTGCTCAGCAGGCTCACGCCAGCCAGGTAGGCGTGGGGCGCGTCGACCATGCTTGCTGGGAGTGCTCGGTAGTCGACCAGCAAACACAGGGCGGTCATTGGATGATCGTTGATGCGTCCTGTCACGGTCGGCGCAAAGTCTTTTCGGTATAACGCTTGCGCGTGTCCGCTCAGACCTGCTTGGTCGGCGTGGGCCAGCGTTTCCCGGGCGAGGCGGGGAAGCTCGCGTTGCTCCACAAGAAAATGCAGCTGGTCAGCCGCGGGGTTCAGATAACCGGCGTTGCGCACGCGTTGCCACAGTTGTTGCCACTGGCTTGAGCCGGCACTTTGGGCGAGTTGGCTACCCAGTTGATGCAGGCGATCATCGGACAGCGCTGGCCGCTCGACGGCCAGGGCCGACGCTGCGGCAAACCAGAGAGTGAGGATGCGTAGACAAGTATTCAGCATGGGGGCACCTATGGGCTGGGTAGAACCCCTATGCTTTCAGGAGACGCGGATGTGGCTCAGCAGGAAATACACGCCTGCGCCTGATGCCGTTGTATCATTGCCTCGGCTCCATGTGAGCCCAATGTCTCTGATGTCGCAAGGAACTCCCGATGACACACGTGCAGCGCCTGAAATACTCGATCCTGATCATCCTGGTGGTACTGGGCATGATGCTGGGGCTTTCCTACCTGCAAAAGCAGGGAACGATCACCGAGCAGACGTTCCAGTACTGCGCCATTGCTATTGCAGTGATCGTAGTGGTGATCAACGGTTTGTTGCGGCGCAAGGTCAAACCCTGAATCCAGCGGGCCGGCCATCCTGGCCGGCCGGCGGCTCAGCGTACTTGAGCCGACTCGAGTACGGCGCGTGCCTCTGGATTGAGGCTGTAGCACTTGTCGCCGCCCAAGCTGATCACGCCCTCGGCGCAAAGTCGCTTGAGCACTTCGCGCACGCTCAGAAATGACAACGGGATGTCGAGCTGTTCAAGCTGCGCATGGATGCCGCGCACACCGACACTGCGACCGTTACGATCAGCGGCATGCAAGGCATCGATCACCTTCAGTCGGATCAGGCTGGTGCGCAGGCCATATGTGCGCAGCAGCTCGCGAATCAGCTCATTGCCAATCCGCTCTTCACTATCGGCAAGTTGCCCAGCGCCGGCATTGGCTGCGCCGTTCGGCTTGGCTGGGGCCTGTTGTGGCTGATACATGTGAATGCTCCTTTTCGTGGGCTGTCCCGAAATCATGGTTCCTCATTGATAAAGACGAACGAGATTGGGAAAACTGCAGTTTTGCCGGAAAAATAAACGGCTGATTCTGTTCAAGACGTGTCAGCACGGCTGCATGCGTAAAATTTTCGTCCAGCTATTCGTCTCAACGGGATGACCTCAGATACTCAAGGAACGCCCGTGAACCTATATTTGCGCCGCCGCGCTCAGTTGAGTGTGGCTGTTGCGTTGGCGGTATTCGGCCTGCTGGCCCAGCCCCGTGAAAGCGCTGCTGCTGCCAGCGCCGAAATCCGCCGCACCAGCTTTGGCGTGCCGCACATCCTGGCCAGCGACGAGCGGGGACTTGGCTACGGGATCGGCTACGCCTATGCGCAGGACAACCTGTGCCTGCTGGCCAATGAGGTGCTGACGGTCAACGGCGAACGCTCGCGTTATTTCGGCGGCCAGGGCAAAACCGTTGAGCAGCGCAACAACCTCGACAGTGATCTGTTCTTCACCTGGCTCAACACGCCCGCTGCAGTCAGTGCTTTTCTGCAGGCTCAGCCGGTGGAGGTGCGCAACCTGCTCGAAGGCTATGCCAGTGGCTTCAATCGCGCGCTTGGCGAGCGGCGGGCGCAAGGCTTGCCGGCGGAGTGCGGCGGGGGTGAGTGGGTGCGACCGTTGACCAGCCTGGATCTGGTCAAGCTGACCCGGCGCTTGTTGGCCGAGGGCGGCGCCGGGCAGTTCGTCGAAGCGCTGGTTGGCGCATCACCGCCCAAGCTCGCTGCGCAGCGTCAGGCCGCTGACTTCAGGCTGGCGCTCGAGCGCCAGGCACTGTTCGCCATGCAGCGTGGCAGTAACGCGGTAGCGGTGGGCTCGGAGCGCTCCAGCAATGGTCGCGGGCTGCTGCTGGCCAATCCGCATTTCCCGTGGATGGGCGGTATGCGTTTTTATCAGATGCAGCTGACCATTCCAGGTCGGTTGAATGTGATGGGGGCGGCGCTGCCGGGCCTGCCGCTGATCAATATCGGCTTCAATCAACATCTGGCCTGGACGCATACGGTAGATACCTCCAAGCACTTCACGCTTTACCGGCTGCAGCTGGACCCCAAGGATGCAACCCGTTATTTGCTCGATGGCAAGTCGCTGCCACTGGCGCGGCAATCCCTGCGGGTTACGGTCAAGGACGAGGATGGCTCACTGCGCGAGGTCGAGCGGCAGGTCTACACATCGAAGTTCGGCCCGGTTGTGCAGTGGCCAGGCAAGCTTGACTGGGACAACCGCTACGCCTACAGCCTGCGCGATGCCAATCTGGACAACAGCCGCGTGCTGCAGCAGTGGTATCGGATCAACCGCGCCGACAGCCTTGACGCCCTGAGGGGCTCTGTTGCTGAGCTGCAAGGGATTCCTTGGGTCAACACGCTGGCAGTCGATGCCGGCGGGCGGTCGTTGTACCTCAATCAATCGGTTGTACCCTATGTCGATCAGCAGACGCTGGCGCAGTGCAGCGACCCGGCAGCCGGCACCAAGCTGGTGGTACTGGATGGCTCGCGCAGTACGTGCCAGTGGCAAAGCGACCCACAGGCGGCGCAGGCAGGTATCGTTCCGGCGCGACTGTTGCCGAGCCTTGAACGGCGCGACTTTGTGCAGAACTCCAATGACCCGGCGCGGATGAGCAATCCGGCGCAGCCGTTGCTGGGCTTTTCGCCGCTGGTCAGTCGCGATGATCAGCCCCTGAGCATGCGCGGCCGCTTCGCCCTGCAGCGGCTGCAGGGCCGTGGCAAGCTCGGCGTCGCTGAACTGCAAGGCATGGTGTTTGATGATGAGGTCTATCTGGCCAGCCTGCTGCTGCCGGAGCTGCTTGATTGGTGCAAGGGGGGCGGGGCTGACGTTGCCCAGCTGTGCCAAGGCCTCAAGGCCTGGAATGGCAAGGCTGACCTGGATGCCGGCGTGGGTCTGCTGTATTTCGAGCAAATCGCCGAAGCGATGGCCGAGCATCCGCAGAGCTGGCGCGTGGCCTATGATCCGGCCGACCCAGAGCACACACCGCGTGGGTTGGCCGTCGAGCAGGCCGCTGTACGCAATCTGCTGCACCAGGCGGCGCTGGCCGCGCAAGACCAGGTAAACCAATCCGGGATAAGCGCAGACAGCCGCTGGGGGCAAATCCAGCAGGCGGCGGACGGCACCCCGGTGCCAGGCGGACCGCAGGAGCTGGGCGTCTACAACGCCATGTACAGTGTGCCAGTGGGGCAGGGCAAGCGTCTGGTCGTCAGCGGCACCAGTTACCTGCAAATCGTCAGCTTCACCGAGCAAGGGCCGCAGGCTCAGGGCTTGCTGGCGTTTTCGCAGTCCAGCGAAGCGGCCTCGGCGCACCATGCCGACCAGACTCGTGCGTTTGCTGCCAAGCAGCTGGCACCGCTTGCGTTCACTGAAGCGCAGATCAAGGCTGACCCGCAGTATCGGCGGTCGGTCATCAGTGAGCGCGACAAGGCTGCGCCGGTCAGCAGCGCAGATTAAGCGCTGGGATAGACAAGGCCGCTGTCGCAGATATCTGCAACAGCGGCCTTGGTGAGTACAGCAGCCGACGTCGACGACTCAGGTGAAGTCGAACGGCGCCAGCTGGAAACCCTGATCATCTACCTGCAAAGCCCAGCCGCGACGGTCCCAGTCGCCCAGAACAATCCTGCGCGCTGGGCTGCCATCGACCAGCAACTTGTGGATCGCCGGCCGGTGGGTGTGCCCGTGGACCAGCGTGCGCACGCCGTGCGCCGCCATCACCCGCGGGACTTCATCGGGTGTGACATCGACAATCTCGGTGTTTTTCATGCGGGTCTGGGTCTTGCTTTCGCTGCGCAGCTTGCGTGCCAGCTTGAGTCGCATGGACAGCGGCAGGTGGCGCAGCACCCACAGCGTCAGCGGGCTACGCAGATAGCGGCGCAGCTTCATGTAGCCGACGTCGCGGGTGCACAACGTGTCGCCGTGCATCAGCAGTACCGGCTCGCCGCCCAGATCGACCACACTGGGATCGGCGAGCAAGGTGCAGCCAGCGGCAGCACAGAAATCCTCGCCGAGGAGAAAGTCGCGGTTGCCGTGCATCAGGTAAATAGCGGTACCGCTGTCGCTCAAGTTACGCAATGCCTGGCAGATCGACCGCTGATACGGGGTCATCGCGTCATCGCCGATCCATGCCTCGAAAAAGTCACCGAGGATGTACAGCGCTCTGGCGTGGCGTGCGCGACCTTCGAGCAGGTCAACAAACGCCCGGGTAATCTCCGGGCGTTCTTCTTGCAGGTGCAGATCAGAGATCAGCAGAATCACCCAATGATCTCGGCTTTCTCGATGATCACGTCTTCTTTCGGCACGTCCTGGTGGCCGGCTTTGGAACCGGTGGCAACGGCTTCGATTTTGTCGACCACGTCCTTGCCTTCGATGACTTCGCCAAATACCGCGTAGCCCCAGCCTTGGGTGTTCTTGCCGCTGTGATTAAGGAAACCGTTGTCGGAGGCGTTGATGAAGAACTGCGCCGAGGCCGAGTGCGGTTCCATGGTGCGGGCCATGGCGATGGTGTACCTGTCGTTCTTCAGGCCGTTGTCGGCTTCGTTCTGAATGCTTGGGCGCTTGTCTTTCTTCTCGCTCATGCCGGGTTCAAAACCGCCGCCCTGGATCATGAAACCTTTGATCACACGGTGGAAAACGGTATTGCTGTAGTGGCCGGCTTCGACGTATGCGAGGAAGTTTGCAACGGTCAGCGGCGCCTTCTCGGCGTTCAGTTCCAGGACGATATCGCCGTGGTTGGTGGTCAGTTTGACTTGGGACATGCTCAAATTCACTCTTCAAGGCATACAGAAATTGGCTGCGCGCAGCACGCGTACATCAGCTGACGCAGGATTGGCTTGCCGCGACACAGCGCGCGCGGCGCCATTTTGCCTGGGTTGCGATAAATCGCGCCACTTTGTCGGCGCCCGGCTGTCAGCAGCTTGACTGCTTCGGCTATGATAGGCCCTTTGATTCAATCGGCCTACCCGGGCTGAACACCAGCATTCAAGGATCCTATGAGCAAGCCCACTGCCGACAACGCGCCCAACGCCGCTGCCAAAGGCGCTCCCGCCGTCCCTGCAAACTTCCTGCGGCCGATCGTTCAGGCTGACCTGGACTCGGGCAAGCACACGCAGATAGTCACCCGCTTCCCGCCGGAGCCCAACGGTTACCTGCACATTGGCCACGCCAAGTCGATCTGCGTCAACTTCGGCCTGGCCGAAGAGTTCGGCGGTGCCTGTCACCTGCGCTTCGACGACACCAACCCGGCCAAGGAAGACCAGGAGTACATCGACGCGATCCAGAGCGACGTCAAGTGGCTGGGCTTCAACTGGACCGGTCCCGTGCGCTATGCCTCGCAGTACTTCGACCAGTTGCACGACTGGGCGGTCGAGCTGATCAAGTCGGGTAACGCCTATGTCTGCGACCTGACTCCGGAGCAAGCCAAGGAATACCGCGGCAACCTCACCGAACCTGGCAAGAACAGCCCGTTCCGGGAGCGCAGCGTCGAAGAAAACCTCGACCTGTTCGCGCGCATGAAAGCCGGCGAGTTCGCTGATGGCGAGCGCGTGCTGCGGGCCAAGATCGACATGGCCTCGCCGAACATGAACCTGCGTGACCCGATCCTCTACCGGATCCGCCATGCCCACCATCACCAGACCGGTGACAAGTGGTGCATCTACCCCAACTACGACTTCACCCACGGCCAGTCGGACGCGATCGAGGGCATTACCCACTCGATCTGCACCCTGGAGTTCGAAGGTCATCGCCCGTTGTACGAGTGGTTCCTCGACAACCTGCCAGTGCCGGCGCACCCGCGTCAGTACGAGTTCAGCCGGCTCAACCTGAACTACACCATCACCTCCAAGCGCAAGCTCAAGCAGTTGGTTGACGAGAAACACGTGCAGGGTTGGGATGACCCGCGCATGTCGACCCTGTCGGGCTTCCGTCGTCGTGGTTACACCCCGGCCTCGATCCGCAACTTCTGCGACATGATCGGCACCAACCGCTCGGACGGAGTGGTCGACATGAACATGCTCGAGTTCAGCATCCGCGATGACCTCGACCGCACCGCGCCGCGCGCCATGTGTGTACTGCGGCCGTTGAAGGTAGTGATCACCAACTATCCGGAAGGCCAGGTCGAAAACCTCGAGCTGCCACGCCACCCGAAAGAAGACATGGGCGTGCGCGCGTTGCCCTTCGCCCGTGAGCTGTACATCGACCGTGACGATTTCATGGAAGAGCCGCCAAAAGGCTACAAGCGCCTGGAGCCGAACGGCGAAGTGCGTCTGCGCGGCAGCTACGTGATCCGTGCCGACGAAGCGATCAAGGACGCCGATGGCAACATTGTCGAACTGCGCTGCTCGTACGATCCGGACACCCTTGGCAAGAACCCTGAGGGGCGCAAAGTCAAGGGCGTGATTCACTGGGTGCCGGCAGCGGCCAGCGTCGAGTGCGAAGTACGCCTGTACGACCGCCTGTTCCGTTCGCCTAACCCGGAGAAAACCGAAGAGGGCGGCAGCTTCCTGGACAACATCAACCCCGATTCGCTGCAGGTGCTGAGCGGCTGTCGTGCGGAACCTTCGCTGGCCAACGCCCAGCCTGAAGACCGTTTCCAGTTCGAGCGCGAGGGTTACTTCTGCGCCGACCTGAAAGACACCCAGCCGGGCCGCCCGGTGTTCAACCGCACTGTCACCCTGCGTGACTCCTGGGGCAGCTAAGGAATCGCCGTGCTTAACATCTACAACACGCTGAGCAAGACCAAGGAAGCCTTCAAGCCGCTGGATGGCAACAAGGTGCGCATGTATGTCTGCGGCATGACCGTGTACGACTACTGCCACCTCGGCCACGGCCGCAGCATGGTGGCCTTCGACCTGGTCACTCGCTGGCTGCGCAAGAGCGGCTTTGATCTGACTTACGTGCGCAACATTACCGACATCGATGACAAGATCATCAACCGGGCCAATGAAAACGGCGAGACCTTCGATGCGCTGACCGCACGCATGATCGATGCAATGCACGAAGACGAGCGCCGCCTGAACATCTTGCCGCCGGATCAGGAGCCGCGTGCCACCGAGCACATCGCTGGCATGCACGCGATGATCCAGACTCTGATCGACAAGGGTTATGCCTACGCACCGGGTAATGGCGATGTGTACTACCGGGTGGGCAAGTTCGTCGGTTACGGCAAGCTGTCGCGCAAGAAGATCGAAGACCTGCGCATCGGCGCCCGTATCGAAGTTGACGAGGCCAAGCAGGATCCACTCGACTTTGTCCTGTGGAAGGGCGTCAAGCCGGGCGAACCAAGCTGGGATTCGCCATGGGGCCCGGGCCGTCCGGGCTGGCACATCGAGTGCTCGGTGATGTCCACCTGCTGCCTGGGCGAGAGCTTCGACATTCACGGCGGCGGCAGCGACCTCGAGTTCCCGCACCACGAGAACGAGATCGCGCAAAGCGAAGCGGCCACTGGCAAGCAGTACGCCAATGCCTGGATGCACTGCGGCATGATCCGCATCAATGGCGAGAAGATGTCGAAGTCGTTGAACAACTTCTTCACCATCCGTGACGTGCTGGAAAAGTATCACCCGGAAGTGGTCCGCTACTTGTTGGTGGCTAGCCACTACCGCAGCGCGATCAACTACTCGGAAGACAGCCTGCGCGACGCCAAAGGTGCGCTTGAGCGCTTTTACCACGCACTGCGCGGCCTGCCACGGGTCGTTCCTGCGGGCGGTGAGGCATTTGTCGAGCGCTTCAGTGTGGCGATGAACGATGACTTCGGCACCCCCGAAGCCTGCGCCGTGCTATTCGACCTGGTACGCGAGATCAACCGCCTGCGCGACACAGACGTCGAGGCTGCCGCTGGCCTGGCTGGGCGCCTGCGCGAGTTGGGTGAGGTGCTCGGTGTACTGCAACTGGAGGCTGATGACTTCCTGCGGGCCGGCGCCGAGGGCAAGGTCGACGCCGCTGAAGTGGAGGCGCTGATTCAGGCGCGCCTGCAGGCTCGGACTGACAAGAACTGGGCCGAGTCCGACCGTATCCGTGATCAGCTCACGGCGATGGGTGTGGTGCTTGAGGACAGCAAAGGCGCCACCACCTGGCGCCTGGCTGACTGACCGCAGTGCCGGGGCCGCGCAATGCGGCCCCGGTGTTCAGCTGGCGAGCGGGCAGTGCAGGACCAGCCTGGCGCCGCCCCATTGGCTTTCACCGATTTCAAGGGTGAAGCCGTGCAAGTCAACGATCGCTGCAACTATCGACAGCCCGAGGCCGAAGCCAGGGTGGCGATGACCTTCCTCACTCCGATAGAAACGCTTGAGTACGGCGGTGCGTTCCTGTTCCGGGATGCCTGGCCCGCTGTCTTCGATCGCTACATGCACGCCGCTGGCATCCTGACTGGCAGCAATGCGCACCTGGCCACCTTCAGGGGTGAACTTGATCGCGTTGCCGACCAGATTGGCCAGCGCCTCGAACAGCAGCTCGCGATCGCCGTGCAGCGCCGGCAACTGCGCTGGCTGCTCCAGTTGTAGCTCGATAGTGCGGTCCTCGGCCAGCGGCAGGTAGAAGTCATGCAGCTCGACCAGCAGTGCCTGTGGATCAAGCTGGACGAAGCCGGCGCGGCGCTGGCGGTCCTCCAGTTCACTGATGCGCAACAATCCGCGAAACCGCGCCATCAACGTGTCAGTCTCGCCGATGGCCTGATCCAGCGCCTCGGCTTGGGCAGAATCCTCGCCGCTCTGCTGGCGAATCCGATACAGCTGCGCACGTAGCCGCGTCAGGGGCGTGCGCAGGTCATGGGCAATGTTGTCGCAGACGCCCTTGACTTCATGCATCAGCCGCTCGATGCGGTCGAGCATGGCGTTGACGATGGCCGCCAGCATGTCCAGCTCATCGCGCCGGGCCGACAATGGCAGGCGGTGGGTCAGGTCGCCGGCCACGATCAGTTCGGCGCTGGCCTGCACCGCGCGGATCCGCTTGAGCGGCCGCCTGCGCAGCAGGTACCAACCGGCAAAGCCTGGTATGAGGGTCAGGGAGATGCCCCACAGCAACGCATCCAGGATGATCCGCGTGACCACGAACAACGAGCCGTTGTCGCGAAACAGTACCAGCCAGCGACCGTCCTGCACCTTGATCGCAACCGCGTCGCAGGTCTCGTGGATCATGCCCGGGTCGGCGCTGTCCAGGCAGTGCTTGAGCTCATGCACCTTGCCGTCCAGGCGCAGCTCCTTGGGGATGGCGCGGATACGCCCGCCCAGTGGATTGAGCTGTGCGTCGAACAGGCCATAGGCGTCGAAACTGCGCTCTTCGAAAGCCTGGCTGGCGATCAGGGCGTCGTCCAGCTGCTTGCCGCTCATGTGCGCAAACAGATGCTGACGCTGCAGCATGGAATGACGGGTGAGCTTGTTCAGGTAGCTAGAAACCTCGAAATACAGCACCCCCATGAGGATGCTGCTCCAGGCCACGAAGAGAAAGCTGTACAGCGCCAGCAGGCGACTGGTGGACGAGCTCCAGCCTTTAGACGGGTTCAGCAATGGCATAGCCCGAGCCCCGCACGGTTCGAATCAGTGCGCACTGGCCGGGAGCGTCGATCTTCTTGCGCAAGCGGCCGATGTGCACGTCGATCAGGTTGGTGCCTGGGTCGAAGTGATAGCCCCACACCTCCTCGAAAATCATCATCCGGGTGATTACCTGGCCGGCGTGGCGCATCAGGTATTCGAGCAGCTTGTATTCGGTGGGCAGCAGGTTCAGCGTTTGCTCGCCGCGACGGGCTTCATGGCTGATCAGGTCCAGCTCGAGGTCCGCCACCTGCAGGCGGGTCTGGGTCATCGGTACGCTGTTACGGCGCAGCAGCACTTCGACCCTGGCAGCCATTTCGTCGGAGGCAAACGGCTTGGTCAGGTAATCGTCGCCGCCGGCACGCAAGCCGCGCACGCGTTCGTCAACGTCGGAAAGGGCGCTGATCATCAGGATCGGGGTGGCAATCTTCAGGCTGCGCAGGGTGGTGACGATGGTCAGGCCATCGACTTCGGGCAGCATGCGGTCCACGGTGATCAGGTCGTAGCCACCGGCAATGGCCTTGGCCAGGCCTTCGCGGCCATTGTCTGCCCACTCTACATCCAGGCCGTGGCTGGTCAGTTCAGCGACGATTTCCTGGCCGGTGACGGCGTCGTCTTCGATGGTCAGTACGCGGGGCATGCTGGTTCCTGGGCGGCGAATTAAGGTTCGATTGTGCCAAAGAATAGCCAAGCGGCGATTTAAGAAAAATTCATCTGGCTAAAAAGCACTGCGGGGCAAGCCCACTCTCACCCAACCGCACGCGGTAGTGAGAGCAGACTTGCCCCGCAAGGGCATGGCGTTAGCGCTTACGCGACCTTGACGATCCAGCCAGCCGGCGCTTCGACGTCGCCGCTCTGGATGCCGGTCAGCTCGTTGTAGAGTTTGGTGGTGACCGGGCCGACTTCGGTTTCACTGTGGAACACATGCAGCTTGCCGTTGTACTGGATGCCACCAATCGGCGTGATCACTGCCGCGGTGCCACAGGCACCGGCCTCGACGAAGCGCTCGAGGTTGTTGATCTGTACGTCGCCTTCGACCACCTTCAGGCCCAGACGCGATTCGGCCAGCTCCATCAGCGACAGGCGGGTGATGCCCGGCAGTACCGAAGCCGACTTCGGCGTGACGAACTCGTTGTTGGCAGTGATGCCAAAGAAGTTGGCCGAACCGACTTCTTCAATCTTCGAGTGGGTCAGCGGGTCGAGGTAGATGCAATCGGCGAAGCCGGCTTTCTTCGCCTCGTAGCCCGGCTGCAGGCTTGCCGCGTAGTTGCCACCGACTTTGGCGGCACCAGTGCCCTGCGGCGCGGCGCGGTCGAAATCGGAGATCAGGAACTTGTGCGGGGTCATGCCGCCCTTGAAGTACGAACCGACCGGGATCGCGAATACCGAGAAGATAAACTCAGGTGCGGTACGCACGCCGATATTGTCACCGGTACCGATCACGAACGGACGCAGGTACAGAGCGCCCTTGCCGTGTGGCGGCACGAACCGCTCGTTGGCCTTGACTACCTGTTTGCAGGCTTCGATGAACTGCTCGGTCGGCACCCGCGGCATCAGCAGGCGGTCGCAGCTGCGCTGCATACGCAGGGCGTTCTGATCCGGGCGGAACAGGTTGACGGTGCCATCCTTGCAGCGATAGGCCTTGAGGCCTTCAAAACACTGCTGGCCGTAGTGCAGGGCGGTCGAGCCTTCGCTGATGTGCAGCACGTTGTCATCGGTCAGGGTGCCCTTGTCCCACTCGCCATCGCGGAACACGGACAGGAAGCGCTTGTCAGTCTTGATGTAGTCGAAGCCCAGCTTGTCCCAGTTAATGCTCTCGTTACTCATGACACCCTCGATTGTCTTGCAGATGCCCGATCACTCGGGCTGCTGTTATTTGCGCACCACGCCACGATAATACATCCGCCGCAGATCGGAAACGTCCAGTCTCAGATTCATCCAAGCCGTAGCGAATCGTGTAGTTGCAGGCGTTGTAAAAAGGCCTGGTCATGGCAGGCCACCAGTAGGCCACCGCAGAACTGATCGAGCATCCGTTCCAGCGCCAGCAGCGACGGCAGGTCGAGGTGATTGCTCGGTTCGTCCAACAGCAGCAGGTCGACCGGCCGCTGGCGATAGAGGAGCCCGGCCAGAGCGGCCTTGAGCCGTTCGCCACCGCTGAGCAGGGCAGTGGGCATCTCCACCCTTGCCGCGTCCAGGCCCAATTGCGCCAGGCGGGTCCGCACCTCGCTGTGGGCCAGCCCTGGGTTGGCCAGGCGGAGGAAGGCGAGGGCGCTCAGTTCGGCGGGCAGCAGGCTGTAATGTTGGTCGAGCAGGGCGACCTCACCGTATACCTGAAAGCTACCTGCGCTGGCCTGGAGCTGGCCCGCCAGCACCTTCAACAGTGTCGATTTGCCGGTCCCGTTGGCACCGATCACAGCCATGTGCTCGCCGCTGCGCAGATGGAAATTGAGCGGCGCCTGGCTGCCCCGGGGCAACTGCAAGCCGCTGACGCTCAGCACCGATTTGCCTTGGCTGCGGCCAGCGTCCGGCGCGTGCATGACGATGGGGCTGTTGCGTTCGACCTGCTTGTTGGCCTGGCGCAGTTGCGCGTGCAGCTTGGCCTCGGCTGCCTGGTGTTCGCGCTGCTGTCTACCGGCAGTGGCCTGGCTGCGCTGCTGCTGACGGCCGATAAGGATTTTTGCTTGATTGGCCTGTCTGGCCTGGCGCCCCGCGTCGGCTTGCCGTCGCTCGAGGCTCTCGCGTTGCTGTTGCAGCACCTGCGTCTGACGGCGCCGTTCGCGCTTGAGGCGATCAAGGGTGTGCAGGGCACACGCCTGTTCATGCGCTTTGGTGTGCTCATAGTGCCGGTAGTCACCGGAGTAGCTGTGCAGGCCTTGCGGGGTCAGCTCGACAATCCGCTGCATGTGCCCAAGCAGGGTGCGATCGTGGCTGATTACCAGCAGGCCTTTGACCCAGCCCAGCAGCATCTGGTGCAGTTGCTCGCGAGCATCCACGTCGAGGTGGTTGCTCGGCTCATCAAGGATCAGATAATCGGCCTGGCTAACCAGCGCGCCGATCAGCGCCACACGCATCGCCTGGCCCCCGCTCAAGCTCGCTGCATCGCGCTCCAGCTCAAGCTGGCCGAGCCCATGGCGGTCCAGCTGGGCTTGCACTCGCTCGCGGATATCCCAGCGTTCAGCCACTACGTCGAAATCTGCCGGGTCAGCGCTGCCTGCTTCTATGCGCTGCAGCGCAGCAACGACCGAACCCACCTGCGCCAGCTCTGCCACTGTGCTGCACTGGCTTACAAAATGTTGATGAAGGTAATGCACCCGGCCGCTGCGCAGGCAGCGACCCTCGCTGGGTGCCAGCGAGCCGGCGAGGATCTGCCCGAGCAGGCTCTTGCCGACGCCATTGACACCGACCAGGCCGGTGCGGCGTTGGTCGAAGGATTCACTGATCGGGGCAAACAGCTGCCTGCCATCGGGCAAGGCCAGGGTGACGCCGTCCAGCGTCAGGATCGAGGTATTGGTCATGCACAACTCCACTCATGCCGCGACATCCCCAGGCGAGAGCTGAGGGCTGAAGGCTGGCCGTCGAGGTGACGGCGGCATCAATGGCGCATTGGACCAATACCTGTTTGAAGGGATGAAGGCCAAGCCTAGCGGATACCCTGGCATGGGTAAAGCCTGACCCGGCCAGGCCGGCTGGCCGAGGGCAACCGTTAGTCTTCGCTCTGCTGGCAGAAGCGCAGGCGGTTGCCGAACGGATCCCAGATCTGCATCTGCAGGCCCCAATCGACGGTTTCGGCCTCGGGGCGGGCATAGCCGTACTGTTTGTCCTGCAGTTCACGCTCCAGCGCGCGCAGGTCGTCGATGCGGGCAAAGATGGTCGAACCGGGCGAGGCGTCACCGTGGTGTTCCGACAGATGCAGGATCAGCCCATCGCGACGGATTTGTGCGTACAGCGGCAGATCCGGGCTGAACCGGTGCTCCCAATCGAGCGTGAACCCGAGAAAATCGAGATAGAACTCTTTGGCCTTGTCGACCGAGAAGATCCGCAGGATCGGGATGGCAGGGGCTAATTGCATGGTGACTTCCTTGGTCAGCTGGAGGCGCTACTGTAACCCGCTTCGCGTCCTCCAGCACCAACCTGGCAGCACTGAAACGGGGCCGGGCGACGCCCTTTAAGTGTGCGGCATGCGCCCCGGTGCCTCTTGCCAGAGCGCTTTGTGCCTCGCGCCAGGGCAGAGTTGGCCCGCAATCTGCAAAGCATCCCCCAAGCAAAATTGATCGACTGGTCAGACGCGGCGCGCAACGGCGCCATTCTGATCGGCTCAAGGCCGCAGGGCCGGGATTTTCAGGGGGCCAGGATGTCTTTGGCGCAACAGATCGAGCAGCAAGACGACGACAGCGGGTGGAGCGCCTACCTGCAACTGCGCTTTGTGCAACGCGACGGCGTGACCCGCCTTGGTGCGCGCAAGCATTTCGGACCTCTTTTGGTGCAACGACCGTTTTATCCGGAAGGCAGCCCATGCCACGTGTATATCCTGCACCCGCCAGGCGGCATCGTCGCCGGCGACCGGCTTGAGCTGGACATCCAGCTGGAAGCCGGCAGCCACGCGCTGCTGACCATGCCCGGTGCGAGCAAGTTCTACCGCAGCATCGGCCCGACCGCGCGCTTGCATCAGCACTTTCACCTGCAGGCCGGGAGCACCCTGGAATGGCTGCCTCAGGACAGCATCTTCTTTTCCGGCGCCAGGGCGAGCCTGGACAGCCGCTTCACCCTGGAGCCGGGCGCGCGTTTGCTCGCCTGGGAAACGCTATGCCTGGGCCGTCCGGTAATGAACGAGCGCTTCGAGCAAGGCGCGCTGGACAGCTGCCTGCGCGTCGAGCTGCCGGGTGATCCGGGCCTGCACGAGCGCCTGCGCATCGAGGGCGGGCGCCTGGACAAGGTCGGCGGGCATCCACTGCTGGCGACCTTTTGCGCCGCGCCCGCTGACCAGGCGTTGCTGGAGCAGGTCCGTGAGCTGCTCGACAGCCTTGGCAACCCGGTCGGGGCAACTTTGCTGGGCGAGCTGCTGGTGATCCGCCTGCTCGATCACGACAATCAACATCTGCAACACACCCTGCAGCGCCTTTGGCATGTGCTGCGCCCGGCCGTTCTCGGCCTGGCGCCATGCCCGCCGCGCATCTGGGCTACCTGAGAGAGACGCCGTGGAACTGACCCCCAGAGAGAAAGACAAGCTGCTGCTGTTCACTGCCGCATTGCTGGCCGAGCGCCGCCTGGGCCGTGGCCTGAAGCTCAACTACCCGGAAGCGCTGGCGTTGATCAGCGCCGCGGTGATGGAGGGGGCCCGCGATGGCCGTACCGTCGCCGAACTGATGAGCCTTGGCCGTGAGGTGCTGCGGCGCGATCAGGTCATGCCCGGCGTACCGGAAATGATCCATGACGTGCAGGTCGAGGCAACCTTTCCTGACGGCACCAAATTGGTGACCGTTCATGATCCTATCGTCTGAGGAGGCCGGCATGATTCCGGGTGAAATCCAAGTCGCCGCTGGCGACATCGAGCTCAACGTGGGCCGGGCAACGGTCAGCGTCAAGGTTGCCAATCACGGTGACCGGCCGGTTCAGGTCGGCTCGCATTACCACTTCTATGAAGTCAACGACGCACTGGTGTTCGAGCGTGAGCCGACCTTGGGCTTTCGCCTGGATATCCCGGCCGGCACCGCGGTGCGCTTCGAACCCGGCCAGGCGCGTACCGTGCAGTTGGTGGCCTACGCCGGCAAGCGCGAGATATATGGTTTTCAGGGCAAGGTGATGGGCCCATTGGAGGGCAGCGCATGAGCCGGCTGTCGCGTCGCGCCTATGCCGACATGTTCGGCCCGACCGTGGGCGACCGGGTGCGCCTGGCGGACACGGCGCTGTGGGTCGAGGTCGAGAAAGACTTCACCATCTATGGTGAAGAGGTCAAGTTCGGCGGCGGCAAGGTCATCCGTGACGGCATGGGTCAGGGCCAGATGCTGGCGGCCGAGGCGATGGACCTGGTCCTGACCAACGCACTGATCATCGACCACTGGGGCATCGTCAAGGCAGACATCGGCGTCAAACACGGGCGGATTGCCATGATCGGCAAGGCCGGCAACCCGGATGTGCAGCCTGGCGTCACCGTGCCGGTCGGCCCTGGCACCGAGGTCATCGCCGCCGAGGGCAAGATCGTCACCGCTGGCGGCATCGACTCGCATATTCACTTCATCTGCCCGCAGCAGGTCGAAGAGGCCCTCACCAGTGGCGTCACCACGTTTATCGGCGGCGGGACCGGGCCAGCCACTGGCACCAACGCCACTACCTGCACACCTGGCCCTTGGTACATGGCGCGCATGCTGCAAGCGGCCGACAGCCTGCCGATCAATATCGGCCTGCTCGGCAAGGGCAATGCCTCGCGCCCTGAAGCGCTGCGCGAGCAGATCGCTGCTGGCGCAGTCGGGCTCAAGCTGCATGAAGACTGGGGATCGACTCCGGCTGCGATCGACTGCTGCCTGAGCGTGGCCGAAGAGATGGACATCCAGGTCGCGATCCACACCGACACACTCAATGAGTCGGGCTGTATCGAAGACACTCTTGCCGCCATCGGCGACCGCACCATTCATACCTTCCACACCGAAGGCGCCGGCGGCGGCCATGCCCCGGACATCATCCGCGCAGCAGGGCAGGCCAACGTGCTGCCTTCGTCGACCAACCCGACCTTGCCGTACACCGTCAATACCGTCGACGAACACCTCGACATGCTGATGGTTTGCCATCACCTCGACCCAAGCATTGCCGAAGACGTAGCGTTTGCCGAGTCGCGCATTCGCCGTGAGACGATTGCCGCCGAGGACATCCTCCATGACATGGGCGCATTTGCCATGACCTCGTCCGATTCGCAGGCCATGGGCCGAGTTGGCGAAGTGGTGATTCGCACCTGGCAAGTAGCCCATCAGATGAAGCTGCGCCGTGGTCCGCTGGCACCCGACAGCGACTACAGTGACAACTTCCGGGTCAAGCGCTACATCGCCAAGTACACCATCAACCCGGCAGTGACCCACGGCATCGCCCATGAAGTCGGCTCGCTGGAAGTCGGCAAGCTGGCTGACCTGGTGCTTTGGAAACCTGCGTTCTTCGCGGTCAAACCGGCCTTGGTGATCAAGGGCGGGATGATCGTCACCGCGCCGATGGGCGATATCAACGGCTCGATTCCAACGCCGCAGCCAGTGCACTACCGGCCGATGTTCGGCGCACTGGGCGCCGCTCGCCATGCCACACGCATGACTTTCGTGTCGCAGGCAGCGCTCGATCAGGGCGTGGTCGAGCAGCTCAACCTGCAGAGCCTGATCGGCGTGGCCAAGGGCTGCCGCCAGGTGCGCAAGCGCGACATGGTCCTGAACACGCTGCAACCGCAGATCGAAGTCGATGCACAAACCTATCAGGTGCGTGCCGACGGCGAGCTGCTGGTGTGTGAGCCAGCCAGCGAACTGCCGTTGGCGCAGCGCTATTTTCTGTTTTGAAGGAGCACCCATGATTGTTCTCAACCGGCGCATCAGTGCCGCCGACAGCGCCGAGCAGATGATTACCGGCACCGTGACCCTGAGTGTCGATAGCCGGATCAAGAGCCGCCTGCGGGTGACCCTGGACGATGGCCGTGATGCCGGCCTGATGCTTGAGCGTGGCCACCTGCTGCGTGGCGGCGAGCTACTCGGCGATGCCGACGGCTTGCACCTGGTGCGCGTGCTGGCTGCTGCAGAGTCGGTCTCGACCTTGCGCTGCAGCGACCCGTTGCTGCTGGCGCGGGCGGCCTATCATCTGGGCAACCGCCACGTGCCGTTGCAGATCGATGCCGGCCTGCTGCGTTATCAGCATGACTATGTGCTGGACGACATGGTCCGTGGCCTTGGCCTGCAGGTCACGGTCGAGCAGGCACCGTTCGAGCCTGAAGCCGGCGCTTACCAGAGTGCGCCACACAGCCATGCCCACGGCAATGATCACCCCTTCGTGCGTATGCCCGCTGCCCACTAATAAGGAACCCAGATGAAAAAGACACTCGCCCTTGCCCTGCTGTTGGTGGCCGTACCGGCCTTCGCGCACCCCGGTCATGACAGCAGCCCGCTGCACGATGGCCTGCTGCATCCGTTGACCGGCCTTGATCACTTGCTGATGTTGCTCGGTACCGGCGTGCTGGCGGCCTTGACCCGGCGCAACCTGCTGTTGCCGCTGGCAACCCTGGCTGCGATGTTTGCCGGTGCTGTGTTTGGCCATCTGTTCGGTGGGGTGCTGGGCATGGAAAGCATGATCGTCGGCTCGCTATTGGTGGCAGCAGCGGCGTTGCTGGTACCTGGCCGGCAAGTGTTACTGGCCCTGGCAATGCCGCTGTTCGCGCTGTTCCACGGCTGGGCACATGGCGTTGAAGCAACCCCAAGCGCCTTCTGGCTGTTCAGTGCCGGGTTCGTTACCGTCAGCGGTTTGTTGCTCGCCGCGGGCTTTACCGTCGGTTGCCTGCTACGCCGCCACGCCAAGCTGCAGAAAGCCTGTGGCGGCGGCCTGCTGGCGTCGGCCGCTGTCATGCTGGTCGGCTGATGAGCAGCGACCTGGCGTTGCTGCGTTTACTGCAGCTGGCCAGCCCGGGCTTGCCGGTGGGCGGCTTCACCTACTCGCAAGGGCTGGAATGGGCGGTCGAGGCCGGCTGGGTAAGCACCACCGAAGGTTTCTGCAACTGGCAGCGTGAGCAGTTGCACGACACCCTTGGTTATCTCGACTGGCCGTTGCTGGCCCGCCTGTACCGCGCGTGCGAGCGTGCTGACGTCGAGGCTTTCGGGCACTGGAGTCAGTTTCTCCTGGCTAATCGCGAGACCGCCGAGCTGCGCCTTGAAGAGCACCAGCGGGGTTACGCGCTGGCGCGCATTCTTGACGGCTGGCAGCTCGGGCAAGACCTTGCCTGGCGGCCGCAGCTTGAACTCACCCAGTTAGGCGCGATGGCATGGCTCGCCGTGCACTGGGCAATTCCTTTACGCCAGCTCGCGCTGGGGCTCGGCTTTGCCTGGCTGGAAGGCGCGGTCATGGCCGGCGTCAAGCTGGTGCCGTTTGGCCAGCAGGCGGCGCAGACCGTACTGCGCGACCTGGCCGCCGAATTGCCGGCGGTGCTGGACATGGCGCTGGAGCTGGACGACGAGCAGTTGGGCGGCGGCCTGCCGCTGCTGGCCATCGCCTCGTCGCGTCACGAAACCCAATACACCCGTTTGTTCCGTTCTTGAGGACTGCCAACATGCAAAGCTATCAGCAACCCCTTCGCATCGGTGTCGGTGGCCCGGTCGGCTCCGGCAAGACTGCGCTGCTCGAGGCCCTGTGCAAGGCCATGCGTGATCACTACCAGATCGCCGTGGTCACCAATGACATCTATACCAAGGAAGATCAACGCATTCTTACCGAAGCCGGCGCCCTGGAGCCCGAGCGGATTGTCGGCGTGGAGACCGGCGGCTGTCCGCATACGGCGATCCGCGAAGACGCCTCTATGAACCTGGCTGCGGTGGAGGCACTGGCGCGCAAGTTCGGTAACCTTGAGGTTATCTTCGTGGAGAGCGGCGGTGACAACCTCAGCGCTACCTTCAGCCCCGAGCTGGCCGACCTGACCATTTACGTCATTGATGTTGCCGAGGGCGAGAAGATTCCGCGCAAGGGCGGCCCAGGGATTACCAAGTCGGATTTGTTGGTGATCAACAAGACTGACCTGGCGCCCTATGTCGGCGCATCGCTTGAGGTCATGGAACGTGATACCAATCGCATGCGTCCAGAGCGGCCCTGGACGTTCAGCAACCTGAAAAAGGGCGAAGGGCTGCAAGCGGTGATCGACTTTATCGTCGAGCGCGGCATGCTTGGTGTCAGGGCGTAAGGCACAAGCGCCATCAGTCATGGCTGTAGCAACTGGTCGGCTCTCGAGGGGCCGACCAGTAGGGTTGGTTACCAGCGGGCTATCAGCGCTGCGGGCTCAAGCGCTCAATTCGTCGCGGTAGCTGGCCAGGTAGACCAAGCGCTGATGACTGGCCTTCTCACGCTCGTCGATGATCATTTTCAGGGTGAAAGAAGCCTGGTCCAGATACGCTGGCAGCTCCTGGCCAGTAATGTACGTGCCTGACAGCTTGTTGAGTTTGCTCCAGCCATCCTTGAAGGTCTGGGCAAATCGGTCCGATACCACGCCAACCGCCAGCCACTGTCCTGCCTGGCTGATAAAGAATTCGTCGGTAGAGCGGACCAACTGGGCCAGGCGATTGGCACGCAGCCGTGCGCTATTGCCGGCACTCTCATAGCTGGAAACCTGGTCCGTCGCCTGGTCAAGGATGATCTGCATGAAGTCGGAAAATGATTTGAAGAAAAACGCCATTTCTTCAACGATCTCTTTGGTCCGCTTGAGTGCGCTCACGCTCAGGTTCAACGATCGAACGGCAAGTTCGATGTTCTGTTTCTCGTTCCGCTGGCCGGCAAGCAGGGCAGTGAGGTTTACCAGCTCGGAAGCTTGCTCACGGCGGGTATTTTCGTACTCCTCGGCTTTACCGAGCATCTGCATCTGCATGTCGCGCAAATTGCCTGCTTGTTTGCGTTGCTCATCACTCAGCGATGCGGCATGTTCGCCGATGGCTTTGAGCGCCTCCTCCAGTTGTGACAGCTCCTGGCTGAGTTCGCCTTGCCGTGCGGCTACCTTTTCAAGGTCGGCCTGGACATCGCTGATACGGCCATCGAGGGTACCCTTGGCCGGATCAGCGGCGTCGGCGTTGCGCTTGCTCAAGTCATCCAGGTTTGACTTCAACTTGTCACGCTGCTCGTTGAGCAGCGTTTGCTCCGCACGAAGCTCAGAGCGCGCTTTTTTCATCTGGATATCTTTGTGCAGGCCATCGGCCTGGTTCTGCTGGCCAAGCCCCGCTGCGGCCGCCATCGAGGCGCCGCCAATCACGGCCGATGCGCCGCCGGTAGCTCCCATGGCTATCATGGGCAGCAGCCCCCCCAGCATCTGTGCGCCGGTCTTCAAAAGCGACGCCCAGAACGATTTTTGCTCGGCGGTCTTCGCCTGTGATCCGTATTCTTGCGCCAGCTTTTCATAGCGGGCAACCTGTTGCTGCAAGTCGGTGACCAGACCCTCGAGCATCTCGCGCCGAGCATTAGCGATCACGAGTTCGCTCTGCAGCTTGCTATCTGCCTGAATGGTATCGCTTAGCGCGACTTCGCTGCGTGCGGTCGCTTCAGCGGTGTTACGGATGATGACATCGTATCTGTCTGCGATCGTGGTAAGGCTGTCGCGCACGGTGATTGCCGCTTGGGTGATTTCGTTGGCCATGGCCAGCAAATCAGCGGTGACGAATTCCTTGATTTGCTCCGGGTCACCGCCTTCCTTCACGTCAAGCCAGTCGGGTAGGCAGTTGCGCAAGGTAGTGCCGATTCTATTGGCGACGCGAATAGCGCTCTTGATGCTTCGCTCACTCTCCTGCTGAGCGGTGATCAAGTCATTCATGATCGAGCCGATCCTGACGCGGATGTCTCCCTGCTCCTGGGGCGTGGTGTTGTAGGCGATGTAGAGCAGGTCGATGGCATGGTCGGTATCGTGCTTGGCCCGACTGGTGTCGTAGGTGCCTTCGATCTTCTCGACATAGTTGGCGACCAGCGCAGTCTGTTCGACAGGTAAGCGCAGAGGTGAGGCGGTGCACAGCGCTTCGATATGGCTGCTTATAGCGCTGTCGATACGAGCATTGCGGCTGATGAATGGAATGACTTCGCTCATGGGAATGGCCTTTTTGGTGGGTTATCGGGGCTGCAGTCCACTTCCCAGGAGGTCGGGAAGTGCACGCCTTGGTCGCGTAAAGGCGACCAGGCTTTTTCCAGAAGACGCCGGCCGGCGATCAGGTTGGCTTGAGCAGGCGGCTCAAGCAGGGCAAGGGCATCGGCTTGGCATTTACGCGGATTGGCCGTGTTTCCTGCGCACTCGTCGCCGGCAAGCAGAAAATCGTCAACGTCGTGGGTAATGCTCTGCCTGGCTTCGCGTGCCGAGGCCAACAGCGACTTGACTGCTGCGATCTGGCGCTCGGCCGAGCGGCCGATGGCAATGCTGTATTGGACAGCCGCTATCTCGTTACTGATGCCGCGCAGAGCCTGGTCGTGTTCAGGTCGCCACGGTAGGGATTGGTAGCGCTGGCGTTCCTGTTGCAGCTGTCGCTCCAGACGCTCGCGTGCGGCCTCCAGCTCAGGCAGGCGCCTGATCTCACCGCCGACACTGTTTTCGATGTGCTGAATACGGCTAATCATCAGCTTTTCCAGGCTTTGCAGGTGTCCCGTGCAGACAGACATGCGTGCCTCCAGCACGGGCTCGAGGCTGGCATGGGCTGCGTTGCCGTAAAGCACCGCACACAGCGCGAGCAGCACGCACGGCTGAGCAAGCGATGAGTGCAACCTGTTGCACATTCGGAAAGTGATTTTCATTGGGCACCTCGCTACGAAGTCCCTTGAACACCCGTCACGGACTGCTGCAAACAAGCGCGACGGTGGTCCTCAGGTGGTGCCGGGATTAAGCCCCGGGCGCCATCTGCGGATAAGCAGGAAAGGTTCTACTTGGAGTTGAGCGCTGAGTTAAGTGAGGAAGCTCAAGCGCGCAGACGTGCCCGAGAGGGCGGAGGAGGGGTAACGCTTGAGGCCAAGCGCTACCAGGCGAGGGTCATCAGTTGCCTACGATCTGGCCAGCATTCGCCGCGAGCCATCGTCGGGTAAGCGTCATTTCAAGGCTGAGGGTTACTGCTGCCAGATCCCTGGCCAGTGCCCACGGGAGCGTCGGGAGTACCCATGCCCGGTAGCTTGTGATCGTTGCTCTGGCTCGCAGGAGGGCTGTCTGGATCATTACCGTTCAGGCGAGGGTCAGTGTTGCGTGGCATGGGTGTTTCGATAGGGTTGAGCGTGCTGTCCGCGCCAGGCTTGGGCGCGCTGTTATGCGGGTCGTCCGGGTAGGTCGGGCCAGTACCGGCGGCCATGGCCAAAGGCGTTGCGAGCACGGCGGCAAGCAGCAGGAAGCGTTTCATGGGCAAGCTCCTTTGCGTGGATAAAGTGCCAGCCTTGCCGCGGAACAGACGTTGATCACGCGGCAAGGCCCTCATCTCACTTGAGCCTGACACCCCACGCTAGGTGCCAGTATCCCGACCAACGGTCAGACGAACTGCGCCAGCAACATGATGAAGATGATGCCGACCACCGACAGGATGGTCTCCATCATGCTCCAGGTCTTGAACGTTTCTGCTACGGTCATGTTGAAGTACTGCTTGACCAGCCAGAAACCGGCGTCGTTGACGTGGGACAGAATCAGCGAACCGGCGCCGGTGGCCAGTACCAGCAGCTCACGGTTGACCCCGGGAACCAGCGCGATCACCGGTGCAACGATACCAGCGCCGGTGATGGTCGCTACCGTTGCCGAGCCTGTGGCGATCCGGATGACCGCCGCCACCAACCAGGCCAGCATGATTGGCGATATCTGCGCTTGCACCGCCATCTGGCCGATGACGTTGCCCACACCAGTGTCCACCAGCATCTGCTTGAAGCCGCCGCCAGCGCCGACAATCAATACGATGGCGGCGGTGGGGGCCAGGCTCTGGTCAAGCATCTTCATGATCTGCTGACGGTTGAAGCCGCGCGCCGCGCCGAAGGTGTAGAACGCCAGCAGCAGCGCCGCGAGCAGGGCGGTGATCGGATGGCCGATCAGGTCCATCCACTGGCGCACGATGTTTTCAGCGGGCAGCACCACATCAGCAAACGTCTTCAGCAGCATCAGCACTACCGGCAACAGCACGGTGATCAGGGTGATGCTGAAGCTTGGCAGGTTGCGCTGGTCGGACTCGCGAGCAATCTGTTCCATCAGCTCTTGTGACGGGGTGCCCGGGATGTAACGCGAGATGAAATTGCCGTACAGCGGGCCGGCGATGATTGCCGTCGGCAGCGCTACCAGCAAACCGTAGAAGATGGTCTTGCCGATGTCGGCATTGAAAATGCCGATCGCCAGCAGCGGGCCTGGATGCGGCGGCACCAGCCCATGCACGACGGACAGGCCTGCCAGCAGCGGAATACCGATCTTGACCAAGGATACCCCGGTGCGTCGGGCTACGATGAACACCAGCGGGATCAGCAGCACAAAGCCGATTTCGAAGAACAGCGGGATGCCCACCAGAAATGCGGCGAACATCATGGCCCAGTGCACCTTCTGCTTGCCGAAGGCGCGGATCAGAGTCTGCGCGATCTGGTCAGCGCCGCCGGAATCGGCCATCAGCTTGCCGAGCATGGTGCCCAGTGCAAGCACGATGCCGACAAAGCCAAGCACGCCGCCAAAGCCGTCCTGAAACGACTTCATGACCTTGGCCACGGGCATGCCCGAGGTCAGGCCGAGAAAGCCCGCAGCCAGCGTCAGCGCAACAAAAGGATGCACTTTGAAGTGGGTGATCAGCAGGATGAGCCCGATGATGGTCACCAGGGCATCGAGTAGCAGGAACGTATCGGTAGCCAGTCCGAACATGATTAATGAGCCTCGGTTTTGTCTTTGTTGTTAGGCGTAGCGTTATGGAACTTCTGGTACTTTTAAACGTCGAGACAGCGCTGTCTTTGGTGAGCTGGTAAACCGCCGCTCAGGCGATTCGCGCCAATGCCCGCTCACCGCAGGGCTTTAACCAGTCATGTACGCTTTCGGCCAGCGCGGCCACCGGCCGGGTAGCGTCCAGCGCCAAGGTCAGTGGCTCGCCACGAGGGGATTCGAGGGCGGCAAACTGGCTTTCGATAAGGCTGGCAGGCATGAAGTGGCCAGGACGGGCCAGCACGCGCTTCTCGGCCTCGGCAGGGGTCAGCTCGAGGAACACGAAGCCCAGCTCAGGCACTGCTTGACGCAATGCATCGCGATAGCGGCGCTTCAAGGCAGAGCAGGTCAGGATTGGTCGTTCGCCGGCCTTGAGCGTGGCCTGTAGCTCCTGGCCGAGCAGCACCAGCCACCCGGCACGGTCGGCATCGTCGAGCGGCACGCCAGCGCTCATTTTTTCGATATTGGCAGCGGGGTGGAAAGCATCGCCTTCGATCAGCCGACCGCCACTGCGGGCGGCAATGGCAGCGCCGATGCAGCTCTTGCCGCAGCCTGCTACACCCATCACCACGATCGCGGACAGGGGAGAGTTCATCAGTACCTCCTGCAGGTAAGATAGCGCTGTCTCGACATGGACGTCGATGTATGGGCGCCACCCTCCCGGATGTTATTGGTCTTGTCTAACGCAGTATGGTCGCTCGACGCAGGGCAATTGATAAAGATTACATTGCCTGTGTCCTGGGACAGCGCTACCTTAGTGGCCGTTCCCCACCCTTGGCAAGTAGTAAAATTACAACACCCATGTCACGCACCGGCTCCCGCACTACTGGTCGTCCCACCCTGGCAGAAGTCGCCAGGCTCTCCGGCGTTTCACCGATCACGGCCTCGCGGGCGTTGCGCGGTGTCGCCACCGTTGCCCCTGAACTGGCCGAAAAGGTCCTCGCTGCAGCGGCCACCCTGGGTTACATCGCCAACCCGGCAGCCCGCGCGCTGGCCTCGGCGCGCAGCCATTCGGTGGTGGTATTGATCCCATCGCTGTCCAACCAGCTGTTCATCGATACCCTCGAAGCGATCCACGCAGTGATGCGGCCGCGCGGTCTCGAAGTGCTCATCGGCAACTATCACTACGACGTTGATGAAGAAGAGAACCTGATCCGCAACTACCTCGCCTATCAGCCCTGTGGCGTGCTGTTGACCGGCTTTGATCGCACCGAAGGTTCGCGCCATTTGCTGGCTGCCAGCCGAGTGCCCTGTGTGCACATGATGGAGCTGGGTGAGCAGGCAGATGCGGTGTCTGTAGGGTTCTCTCAGCAGCAGGCAGGCTACGCTGCCGCCCGCCATTTGATCGAGCGGGGTCGACGGCGGCTGGCGTTCATTGCCGCGCAGCTCGACCCGCGGGTAATGCAGCGCGCCGCAGGCTTTCGCCAAGCGTTGCTTGAGGCCGGATTGCAAGCGCCCGAGCTGGAGCTGCTGGCCGCACAGCCCTCGTCAATTGGTCTTGGCGGCGAACTGTTCAGCCGCTTGATGGCACAGGCGCCGGAGGTCGACGGGGTGTTCTTCTGTAACGATGACCTTGCGCAGGGCGCAGTCCTGCAGGCCCTGCGCCAAGGCATCGCAGTGCCGCAACGAGTGGCCATGGTCGGCTTCAACGACCTGCCAGGTTCTGCCCACATGGTGCCGCCGTTGACCTCGATCCGGACCCCGCGTGCTGCCGTTGGTCGGGCCGCGGCGCAAGCGCTGCTGGCGATGCTCGATGGCAAGCGGGTGAGCGCCACGCGTCAGGATCTGGGCTTTGAGCTGATGGTTCGGGAAAGCACCTGAAGCGGCTAATTGCAAGGTGATATCAGCGGCCTTGCGCCGTTTCGCCGGCGATCTATGCTGAGGGCACCCCGTCCATGCAAGGAGCCCGGCGTCATGTTCGATTACCATCGCAAATCCGATATCGTCGAAATCCAGCGCTGTCATCAGGCCTTGGTGGGGATGGAGGCCAGACTGGCCGCGATCAGTCGGTCGATGGCCATGATCGAGTTCACCGCCGACGGCACTATCATTGCCGCCAACGATAAATTCTGCCAGGCATTGGGCTATAGCGCCCAGGAGATCGCGGGCAAGCATCATCGCCTGTTCTGCGATCTGGAGTACGCCAAAAGCCCCGCCTACCAGCAATTGTGGCAAGCGCTGGGCAGAGGCGAGGCCATCAGCGGTACCTTCGAGCGCGTCGACAAGGCTGGCCGCGAGGTCTGGCTGCAAGCCAGTTACATGCCCGTGCTGGATGAGCAACAGCGCGTCACCAGTGTGATCAAGGTCGCCTCTGACATCACTCAGCGAATCCACGACGAGCACGAAAGCGAAGCCCTGCTGCAGGCGATCGGCCGATCCATGGCAGTGATCGAATTCACTCCACAGGGGCGGGTGCTGACTGCCAATGCCAACTTCTTGCGAACCATGGGCTACCGCCTCGAAGAAGTGGTGGGCCGTCATCATGGACTGTTTTGCCTCGCCCATGAGCGTGAGTCGGCCGAATACCGCGAGTTCTGGGCGTCGCTTAACCGCGGCGAGTACCATTCGCACCGTTTCGAGCGAATCAACAAGCAAGGGCAGGTTGTCTATCTGGAGGCTTCATACAACCCGATCTTCGATAACAAGGGCCGGTTGGTCAAAGTGGTCAAGTTCGCCAGCGACATCACCGCCCAAGTCAGCACTCAGCAAAGCGCCGCCGATGCCGCCCACGCCAGCTCCGTGCAGACTGACGCCTGCGCGCGTAAAGGGAGCGAGGTGGTGCAGCAGACCGTGCAGGTGATCGAACAAATCTCTCAGGAGCTGAGCGACGCTGCGCGGACCATCGACGCTGTCAGCAAGCAGTCGGAGATCATCGGCCAGATTGTATTGACCATTCGCGGCATTGCCGACCAGACCAACCTGCTGGCACTCAACGCCGCAATCGAAGCGGCGCGCGCCGGTGAGCATGGCCGTGGTTTTGCTGTGGTAGCCGATGAAGTACGTAATCTGGCTGCACGCACCAGCAAGGCCACCCTGGAGATCGTCGATGTGGTCAGGCAGAACCACGACTTGTCACTGACTGCGGTCGCCAGCATGCAATCGAGCTTGTCGCACACAGGGCGCGGCGTGCAGTTGGTCAACGAGGCGGGCACGGTAATTCTGGAGATTCAGCAAGGCTCGCGGCACGTTGTCGATGCGATCGGTCAGATCAGTTCGACTCTGCAATTGCATTGAGCCCAGCGCGCAGTTCACCTAGCAGGGTGTGCAGGCTTGCCTGCAATTGCTCCCGGGCGGCTGCGCTGGGTTGGTCCGAGGCCAAGGCCTGCTCGAGTGTCTCGCAGTCGCGTACGACCCCGCGCACCTTGAGCATTTTCGCGCCGCCCTTGATGCGATGCGCAAGGTCGCGTAGCGCAGCGCTCGGCGGGTTTGCTCCCAATGCGTGCAGGGCGGCCAGGTCTTCGGCGGCACTGCGTGCCAGTTGCTCGAGCAGACGTCTGATCAGTTGCTCGTCACCTTGGGTCAAATTACGCAACTGATCAATGTCGAATCCGCTTGGGCGCGGAGTTGGCGGATTCAATGCGCAGCGCGGCAAGTGCGCCTTGAGGGCATGCAGCCCGATCGGTTTGAACAGACAGTCGTTCATGCCGCTGTCCAGGCAGCGGACGCGCTCCTCGGCCTGCGCGTTGGCGGTAACGCCGATGATGGTGCAGGCAGGCTGACCACTTGCGCGTTCCAGCGCACGAATGCTGCGGCTGAGCTCATGACCATCCATGACCGGCATGCTGCAGTCGGTGATAACCAGATCGAACTCGCCCGCTTGCCAGCTGGTCAGGGCCAGTTGGCCGTTTTCAGCCAACGTCACCTGATGACCGAGGCTGTTCAGTTGTTTGTCGAGCAACAGCAGGTTGGCCGGGTAGTCGTCGACCACCAGAATGCGCAGAGGTTGGCCGGGTTGCTGCTGGGTGGCCTCGCTGATCTGCGGCTGCGATGCAGGCGTAGCGCTGGGCAGCGCCAGGCTGACCTCAACGCGTGTGCCAAGGCCCTCGACGCTTTGCAGCTGCAGCGTGCCGCCCATCAGTTGGGCCAGGCTGCGACTGATCACCAGACCCAGCCCTGCACCTTGCCGGGCGCGTGGGCCGTCGACCTGGGCAAAGCTGTTGAACAGGCGCGCCTGGTTGACGGGGTTGATGCCCACGCCACTGTCTTGCACGCATAAGGTCAGTTGCAGCAGCTCTGCCGAGGCCGGCGCGCAGGTGAGGCTGACGAGGATCTCGCCGCGGTCGGTGAACTTGATCGCATTGCTCAGAAGATTGGCCAGGACCTGCTTGAAACGCAGCGGATCGATCAGCACCCAGAGTGGCTGCTCAGGCAGCTCGCTGCGCAGTTGCAGGCGTTTGATCCGGGCATTGCCTTCAAATACGCGCAAGCTGGCACGGACCAGTTCGATCAGATCGGTCGGCACCGGCGTCAGGGTCATGTGGCCCGCTTCGATGCGCGAGATGTCGAGGATGTCGCCAATCAGCTCAAGCAGACCAATCGCCGAATCGTGGGCAGTCTGCAAGGTCAATGGGTCGCTGCGAGCGCCATCCTCCAGGGCCAGCTCCAGCAAGCCGATAACCGCGTTCATTGGCGTGCGAATCTCGTGGCTCATGGTGGCCAGGAAGGTGCTTTTAGCCTGACTGGCCTGCTCGGCAGCGTCCTTGGCCTGGCGTAGCTGCTCAAGCAGGCCACGACTGAGGAGCAGTTGCGCCTGCAACGCCCGTTGGGCCTCGGTGCGCTGCTGGATCAGCTTGCGCAGATAGGTGTTCCAGAACACGACACCGGCCAGCAGCACGCCGCCGAGAACCAGCACCTGCAGGGCCAGGCTGCGATAATTGCGCCACGGGCTGTCACTGACCAGGGTGGTGTTGCGCCATCGGTTGACCAGTTGATCCAATTCGTCGGGCGGTATGCTCAGCAGCGCCTTGTCGACAATCGCATGCAGCTCAGGCTGATTGGCAGCCATGGCGAAGGCAGCCATCGCCGGTTCCTCGCCAAACAAGGCGGCAATGCGCAGGCGATGATTGAACACATGATCTATGTAATAGCGCGCATTGATATGGCTGCTCAAGGCGACTTCTGCTTCACCGTTGGCCACCGCTTCCATCAGCCCCAGTGGTGAATCGACTTCCACCAGCTTCGCCTGTGGATGTTGGCGCTGCACCAGTGCACCCTGCGGAGAGCCACGTACTACTGCGATCCGGCGGTTGTCGATCAATGCCGCCGGAGTGCTGGCGGGGTTGCCGGCGCGGGTTACCAGCACCCGCGGACTGACCAGGTAGGGGCGAGTGAAGCGCAAGCGTGCCGCGCGCTCGCTGCCGTAACCGATCGCGCCGATCATTTGCGCCTCGCCCCGCAGCAGTTGGTCAACCATTTCCTGGACGGCATCCACTTCGCTGATCTGAAAATCCAGCCCGGTGCGCAAGCTGATCTGCTTGAGCAGATCGGGGGCGATCCCGCTCGGGCGTTGCTCGGCGTCGTTGAAGGTCAGCGGCGCCAGGGACGGCGTGACCAGCACCTTGACGCTGCGGTTATGTTCGATCCAGTGCTGTTCGGCAGGGGTCAGCGGGGTGTTCAGGCGCTGGAGCAGGAGGCTGGTATTGCCGCTGCTCCAGCGCCGCAGAATGTTCAGCCGCTCGCTGTCGCTGATGCGGCTCAGGGCCTGGTTGAGCAACCTGAGCAGGCGCGAGTTGTCGCGGCGCGTGGCGAAGGCGAACGAGCCGCTGGGCAGCGCCGAAAAATGGTCGATGCGCACCTGGCCTTGGTAGCTCTTGCCGATCAGGTAGTCGGTGCTGATGGCGTCGCCCAGGTAGACGTCGGCGTCGCCCATGGCGACCGCAGACAAGCCGCTCAAGGTCGAGCGATAAAGTTGCAGCTGTGCCTGCGGATACTGGGCCTTGACCGTACTGGCCGGCAGGTAATGGTCGACCATCGCCAGCCGCAGCCCGGCCAGGTCATCGCCGTGGCGCACGGCCTGGTCCTGGTCCTGTCGAGCGACGATCACCGGCAGGTCGTCTGCATATGCCTGGCTCAAGGTAAGCTCGGCATTGCTGGCTTCGGTTGCGTTGGAACTGCCCAGCAGATCAATTTGCCCGTCCTGCAAGGCTTTGATGGCCTGTTCGCGGCTGTCAAAGCGCTGCACTTGAACGGCTATGCCCAACTGCTCGCTGATCAAACCGGCATAGTCAGCATTGAGCCCTTCATGGTCGGCTGGGGTGATATTGATTTCAAAAGGTAGGTAATCCGGCCCTGAGCTGCCGAGTACCAGTACCTTGTGCTGGTTCAGCCAGTCGCGGTCATCGACGGCAAGGTCCAGTGGAGCAGCAGCGCTGCTCGAGCGTGCCAGCAATTGCCGTGGCTGACTGTCAGCGAGCACGGCCGCAGACACGCCGCTAAGGCTGATCAGGAGTAGCAGTGTGCGCAGGCCGGTCATGGCGTAAAGCTTCAGTTGACGTTGTTGCGCTTGGCCAGATCGATCATTTCCACCAGCGACTCCGACTTGAGCTTCTCCATGATGCGTCCGCGGTAGGTGCTGATGGTCTTGGCGCTAAGGTTCATGGACTCGCCAATGGCCTTGTTGTTTTCGCCCCGAGCCAGCCTGCGGAGTACCTCCATTTCACGGTTGGACAAACTGTCCAGTCGGGCGTTCTCAGACTCCAGCGAATTGCTGTTGACCGACATTTGCGGAAAGGTCGAGTAGCCCTTGATCAGTGCCTTGAGGGCGAATACCACCGACTCGATGTCTTCGTTCTTGTTGACGAAAGCGCCAATCCCGGCGTCCAGGCAACGCCTGACGTAGAGGTCGGCAGGCTGCCCGGTCAGGGCCATGATCTTGGGTGGTGGGTCCAGCAGCTGCAGGCGCTTGATCACCTCCATGCCGTCCAGCTCGGGCAGGCCGATGTCAACGATCACTACCTGGGGTGAGAGTTTGCGGGCCAGTTCCACGGCTTCCTTACCATCTTCGGCGGTGCCAATGACTCGAAAACGTTCGCGCTCAAGCAGCATGCGTACAGCCGTCAGAACGATTGGGTGGTCATCGACCAGCATCACGGTTGTCATTGCTAGCTCCTGTGGTGAAGAGGGTCCGTTGCCTGAATCACACAGGAACGTAGCTGAGGGTTGATCCGCAAGCCTCAGGCAGCGCGCAAGATACGTCGATTCTCAGTCCATGATAATGCCGAGTATATGCGTGATGAACAAACCAAGTGATTCTGAGGAAAATTCCTACAAAAAATACGGTAACAATCAGGATGCGGCAGGCCTTCCGGCCTGCCGGCGGTAGAAATCAGGCGCAGGGCGCGTGGTCTTTGATGACGCGCTTAGTTGAGGCGGGGTTGTTGCTCAGTGCGTTACCAACGCGGGTCGGCCGGATTTGCAGCTGACCAGCGCAGTTCGGGCAGCGTCCGTGCAGACGTTGTTCGGCACAACTACGGCAATACGTGCATTCGAACGAGCAGATCATTGCATCCGGGCTGTCGCCGGGCAGTTCGACGGCGCAGCATTCACAGTTGGGGCGTAGTTCCAGCATGGGCGTGGCTCCGATAGCAACAAAGGTGGGTCGAGTCTGCTCCGCGCTGGCGGCGCTGGCAATCAGCCGTTGCCGGGGCGATACAGGTGAGCATGGCCGGCGCGATACAGGGCTGATTCGGCGAACGGTGTATCCCCAAGTACGTGACCGACCAGGATCAGCGCAGTTCGCCGAAAATCCCGTGTACTGGTGAGTTCGACGATGTCCGCCAGCGTGCCTTTGACCCAGTCCTGATCCGGCCAGGTGGCGCGATGGATGACCGCAACCGGGCAGTCAGCGCCGTAATGCGGCAGCAGCTCTGCGACGATCCGTGGCAGGTGCTTGACGCCGAGGTGGATCGCCAGGGTGCTGCCATGCCGGGCCAGATCGCCGAGTTGCTCGCCGGCGGGCATCGGCGAGCTGTCGCCGTAACGAGTGAGGATCACCGTTTGAGCGATGCCCGGCAGGGTCAGTTCACAACCCAGCAGCGCGGCGCTGGCCGCCGTTGCCGTTACCCCAGGGATGATCTGGTAGTCGATGCCCAACTCGCGCAAGTGACGGATCTGCTCGCCGATGGCGCCATACAGGCTCGGGTCACCGCTGTGCACCCGCGCCACATCGTGGCCTAGCGCATGCGCGCTGTGCATGGCGTCGATGATCTGCTCAAGGTGCAGTTCGGCGCTGTTGATGACAGTTTCGGCGCTGTGGCCCTCGAGCACTGCGGCGGGGACCAGCGAGCCCGCGTAGATGATCACCGGGCACTGCCGGATCAGGCGCTGGCCTTTGACCGTGATCAGTTCCGGATCGCCCGGGCCGGCGCCGATGAAGTAGACCGTCATGGCAAATCCTTGCAAATAAAATGGAGGCGATTATCCAGCACTGGCGAGGGCGAGGGTAGCGCCCGCCAACGTTTGCCGGGTGAGCACCAGCCGCGCGCAGCCGTGAGCACGCGCGGCCAAGGCCAGGGCGGTGCTTTCGGCTACGCCCCAGCAGCCGCTGTGGGCGAAGGCTGTAGCGGAGTGCTGGCTGAGCTGTGGGGCAAAACGCTGCAACTGTTCAGCGGGAAAAAACTGCAGCGCCAGTTGCAGGCGTTCGGCCAGTTGATGCAGGCCAGCCTCGCTGACTTTCAGCTCGATACTGGCGATGCCCTGCACTGCATGCAGGGTTAAGCCAAGGCTGGCCAGACTTTGTTGCAGCAGCGCTTCAAGCAGGTCGGCGGGGCAGCCCTTGCGGCAGCCAACCCCGACATACACGGCGGGTAGCGGCTCAGACATCAAGCCTGCCGCGAGCGGCGGAACAACCACGCACTGAGCAAGCCCAGGGCAATCCAGAAGGCGGCATTGGTCAGCCACGAGGCGATCTTGAACTGGGTTGCCAGGGCCTCAGGCGCAAGACTTTCATGCACGCTCGGCTGCGGCGCGCCGATCACGTGTGGCAGCGCCAACAGCAGTACGCCGGCTACCTTCAGCAGCCAATGCTGGGCAAACACAATCAGGCCCAGGCCGACCGCAGTTGCGGCCGCAGTGCCGATCCACCAGGTCTGGCGTTGGCCAAGGTCGGCTGCCGCCGTGCCCGGCAGCTCGGCTGGCAAGCCCAGGGTTGGCGCCAGGCAGAACACGGCAAAACCGGCCAGGCCCCACAGCGCTCCGGTGGCGACCCGGTTGGGTTCGCGCAGGCTGTACAGCGCTGCCAGCATCAAGGCAAAGCCGACTGCAACCACCAGGTTGCCGCCGGTGGTGGCCAGCACGCGCTGCCAGCCGTCTTCAGGCGCCCAGGCTTCGGCACTGTGCTCGTGGGCAGCAACGGCGCTGTCGCCATGCTCATGCTGGGCAGCCGGCGCTGGGCTCTCGAAGGTTTCCGCTTCGAGGATCAACGGGCTGATCCAGAAGCTTTGCAGCAGGGTCAGCAGCAGGGCGGCGAGCAGGCCGCTGAACCCTGCAGTACGGGCAATGCGCGTGATCATGCGAGTCTACTCAGTGGCAGGGGAAGGCAGCGCTGTGGCGCGTATCGTGGGCTGCGTTGTGCACCGCCTCGATGTGCGAGAAGCCGGCGAAGTACACCAGGCACAGGCCAACCAGGCTGGCGCCGACGGCGATGACCAGGCGTTGACTGAGGCTGACGGGGGTGGCGATGCTGTGTTTGGCACTGGTGATGGGCATGACGCAATCCTCTGCTTTTTATAGGCAGGGGGCAAGCGCACCGGCCCCGGGCATGGATGGCCCAGGGCAATGCGACAGCGCCCGCCCACCGCGGGGTGTTGATATTCGACTACGCAGGCCGGTCTCCGGGCTCACGAGGAGGAGCAGGGCTCCTTGAAAAGCGTCACCTTCCCATGCCCTATAGCCTGGCACAGTGGTCAAGACACTTCGCTCGCTTACCGTTGCGGGGGCAGCACCGGAGTAGTCGGGCTCTCCATTGAGGCCAGCGACGCACCGGTTTCCCGTTTCACCCCATAGGGGGCACCTGAACGCAAGGCGCTAGCAAACCATGCCGCAGCGGCGCGCTGCAAGTGACAAGTTGCACGCCAGCGTGCATTCAGCCGCCTATATATGGCATATGACAGCCCCTAAAGCCGCTTGCAGCTTGCCGCCGGGGTGCGTAGCCTTGTCTGCTTCGAGGTTCTCCGGCGTGGCCGGAGCTAAGACGGGAACGCGGTCAAGCCGCGGCTGCCCCCGCAACTGTAAGCACTGATCAGGATCGACACAGCCACTGCGCCTTGCGCGGGAAGGCGTCATCCAACCGGCCCGGCGCCGGTGCGGTGCAAGCCAGGAGACCTGCCTCGAGACGATTTCGACTTTAATCCGGGCGGGGTGATCCGGAGGCGAACAAGCCCGGCTGTGACAGCCTGCGGCGCTCGTCCTGCATGCCCGCGCCATTCTGCCAAGGGCACACGCATCCATGAAAACACTGGCCAAACTCCCCGTCACCATCGTCACCGGCTTCCTCGGCTCGGGCAAAACCACGTTGCTGCGGCACATGCTCGACAACGCCCAGGGCAGGCGCATCGCGGTGATCGTCAACGAGTTCGGCGAGCTCGGTATCGACGGCGAAATCCTCAAACAATGCACCATCGGCTGCACCGAAGAAGAAGCCTACGGGCGTGTCTTCGAGCTGGCCAACGGCTGCCTGTGCTGCACCGTGCAGGAAGAGTTCTTCCCGGTCATGCGTGAGCTGGTGGCACGTCGCGGCGATCTGGACCACATCCTGATCGAAACCAGCGGCCTGGCCTTGCCCAAACCGCTGGTGCAAGCCTTCCAGTGGCCAGAAATCCGCAACGCCTGCACGGTCGATGCGGTGATCACCGTGGTCGACAGCCCGGCAGTGGCTGCCGGTACCTTCGCAGCGTTCCCAGACCAGGTCGATGCCCAGCGCAAGCTCGACCCGAACCTTGATCATGAGTCGCCGCTGCACGAACTGTTTGCCGACCAGCTGGCCAGCGCTGACCTGGTGGTGCTGAACAAGGCCGACCTGATCGACGCCGAAGGCCTGGCCAAGGTTCGCGCCGAAGTCTCCGAAGAGCTGCCGCCGGCGGTCAAGGTCATCGAAGCCAGCAGCGGCCGCCTGCCGCTGGATGTGCTGCTGGGCCTGGGTGCCGAATCGGAAGCGCACATTGATGGGCGCCGAACTCATCATGACAGCCACCATGACGACGATGATCATGACGATCACGACCATGATGCCTTCGACTCGATCTCGCTGGATTTGCCAGAGGCCGATGAGCGCTTGCTGCTGGCGGCCCTCAACCAATTGGTAGTGGAGTTTGGCATCCTGCGCGTGAAAGGCTTTGCAGCCATCCCGGGCAAGCCGATGCGTCTGCTGATCCAGGGCGTAGGGACCCGCTTCGACAAGCATTTCGACCGGGCCTGGGGCGCTGACGAGGCGCGCATCACGCGCCTGGTACTGATTGGCCAGGAGCTCGACGCCAGCCAGCTCGAGGCCCGTCTGCGTCAGGCTCTGGAAGCCTGATCCATGCACCTGTTGCGCACCCAGCCCGGTGGTTTTGTCCCAGACGACAGTATTGCCGACCTCGGCCAGACTGCCGCCGAACTGGTCATTCTGTGCAGCGGTGACTCGCACCTGGCGCTGCTGGCCGAAACCGCGGAACAGCTGCCTGGCGACTACCCCAGCGTGCGCCTGGCCAATCCCATGCAGGTGCAAAACCATGCCTCGGTCGACCTGTATGTCGACCAGGTGCTGCGCCATGCAAAGTTGATCCTGGTATCACTGCACGGCGGCGTTGGCTACTGGCGCTACGGCATCGAGCAGTTGGTCGAGCTGGCGGCGCGCGGTGTTCAGGTGATCATGGTCCCGGGCGATGATCGGCCTGACCCCGAGCTCACCGGTTTGAGCACGGTCAGCAGCGACCAGGCCGAGCGCCTGTGGCACTACCTGCGCCAGGGCGGCAAGGCCAACGCGCTGAATCTGTTCAACTGCGTGGGCAACCTGTGGTTCCAGCGCGACTATGCCTGGCAGGAGCCGGAAGCGCTGGCCCGTACCGTGGTCTACCACCCAGCCAAGGCCAGTGCGCAGTTGCCGGACTGGTACGCCGACTGGGATCCTGCGCTGCCGGTGGCGCCGCTGCTGTTCTACCGCTCGCACCTGCAGGCGGCCAACACCGCGTTCATCGACATGTTCTGTCAGCGGCTGCAGATGGCGGGGCTCAACCCGTTGCCGATCGCTGTAGCCAGCCTCAAAGAGCGGGCCTGTCTCGATCAGGTTGAAGCGTGGATGGATGAGGTCCAGGCCGAGGTGGTGATCAACACCACTGGCTTTGCCTTGTCCAGCCCCGAGCGCCCCAACGCGCGGCCGCTGCGCCGGGATGTACCGGTGTTGCAGGCGATCTGCGCGCAGGACAATCAATTGGGCTGGGAAACCAGCGAGCAGGGCCTCGGCGGCCGCGATCTGGCCATGCACATCGTGTTGCCGGAACTGGACGGGCGGATCATCACCCGGCCGGTCAGCTTCAAGGACCTGGCCTGGCGCAGTGAACGCAGCCAGGCGGATGTGGTGTGCTATCGCGCCCACCCGGAACGCATGGACTTCGTCGCCGAGCTGGGCCGTCGCTGGGTCGCGCTGGCGCGCTTGCCGAATGGGCAAAAGCGTGTCGCGCTGATCCTCGCCAACTATCCGACCCGCGATGGCCGGATTGGTAACGGTGTCGGCCTGGACACGCCGGGGGCCGCCTTGAACATCCTTGAGGCGATGCGCGCTGCGGGTTATCCGCTGGACGAGCTGCCGGCCACCGGCACCGCGCTGATCCAGCACTTGCTCGGCGGCGTGACCAACGACCTCGACAACCTCGATCAGCGCCCATGCGCGCAGAGCCTGAGCCTGGCCGACTACCAGGCCGCGTTCGCTCAGCTGCCGGCAGAAAACCAGGCGGCCGTGCTCGCCCGCTGGGGCGCCCCTGAAACAGACCCGATGTGCCGCAGCGGCCGCATGATGGTCGCGGGCCTGCGCTTTGGGCAGACCTTCGTCGGTATCCAACCGGCGCGCGGTTATCAGGTTGACCACAGTGCGGTGTACCACGACCCGGATCTGGTTCCGCCGCATGGCTACCTGGCCTTTCACTTCTGGCTGCGCCACGCTTATGCAGCGGACGCCGTCATTCATGTCGGCAAGCATGGCAACCTCGAGTGGTTGCCAGGCAAGGGCGTCGGTCTGTCGGCGCAGTGCTGGCCCGACGCGCTGCTGGGGCCGATGCCGAACATCTACCCGTTTATCGTCAACGATCCGGGCGAGGGCGCCCAGGCCAAACGCCGCACCCAGGCGGTGATCATCGATCACCTGATGCCGCCGCTGACCCGCGCCGAGAGTTACGGCCCGCTGCGCGACCTCGAACAGTTGGCCGACGAATACTACGAAGCCCAGCTGCTTGATCCGCGCCGTGCGCAGGAGCTGCAGCGCGACATCCTGGCGCTGGTCAAGGCCAACCATATCGACCGAGAGCTGCAGCTTGAAGGTCAGCTGGATGATGCTGCCGTGTGGCTGCCGCGCCTGGATACCTACTTGTGCGACTTGAAAGAGTCGCAGATTCGCGATGGTTTGCACGTGTTCGGCCAATCGCCGCAAGGCCGCCTGCGCAGCGATACGCTGCTGGCGTTGCTGCGGGTCGAGCGTGGTGACGGCAAAGGCGGCAACGCCAGCCTGATTCGTGCTCTGGGCAAAGCCTTCGAGCTCGGTTTCGATCCGCTCGACTGCGACCTCGGTCAGCCTTGGCAAGGGCCACGGCCGGCCATGTTGCAGGCACTGGACGACGCGGCCTGGCGCACCCACGGTGATACGCGCGAGCGCCTTGAACAACTGGCGTTGACGTTGATTGAACAAGCGCTGGCCGGCAACCTGAAGCTGCCCACCGAAGAGCAATGGCAGGGCGTGGCACAGGTACTTGGAGAGCTGCTCTCGGTTGTCGCGCCAAACCTCGACAGCTGTGGCGGCGCCGAGCTCGAGGGCCTGCTCGCGGCACTGGCTGGGCGCTTCGTCGCGGCAGGCCCCAGTGGCGCACCGAGCCGCGGCCGGCTTGATGTGCTGCCGACTGGGCGCAATTTCTACACCGTCGATGTGCGCAACTTACCCACTACCACTGCGTGGCGACTGGGCTTCGCCTCGGCCAACCTGATTCTTGAGCGGCACCTGCAGGACCACGGCGATCATTTACGCCAACTCGGCCTTTCGGTCTGGGGCACCGCGACCATGCGTACCGGTGGCGACGACATTGCCCAAGCCATGGCCTTGATGGGCGTACGCCCGGTGTGGGCCACCGGCAGCCAGCGCGTCGACGACTTCGAGATCCTGCCGGTGAGCTTGCTCGACCGGCCACGGGTCGACGTCACCCTGCGTGTGTCAGGCTTCTTCCGTGATGCGTTCGGTAACCTGATCCGCCTGTTCGACGCCGCCGTGCAGGCAGTCGCGGCACTGGACGAGCCAGATCACCTCAACCCGCTGGCGGCCCGCGTGCGTGCTGAGCGCCAGGCCCTGATCGAGACAGGCATCGAAGCCGAGCAGGCTGCGCGCCAGGCTGGTTGGCGGGTGTTCGGCGCCAAGCCCGGTGCCTATGGAGCCGGGGTGCAGAACGCCATCGACGGCCGTCTGTGGCAGGACCGCAAGGACCTGGCGGAGGTTTACCTCAACTACGGCAGCTACGCTTACGGCGCCAGTGACGAGGGCACGCCCGCCCGTGCCCAGTTCGCCACGCGGCTGGGCCAGGTGCAGGCAGTGCTGCAGAATCAGGACAACCACGAGCACGACCTGCTCGACTCCAACGATTATTACCAGTTCCAGGGCGGCATGCTGGCCGCTGCCGAAACCTTGCACGGCGAGGCGGTAGCGAGTTACCACGGCGATCATAGCCAGGTCGACCGACCACGCATCCGCACTCTCAAGGAAGAGCTCAACCGAGTTATCCGTGCTCGGGCGCTGAACCCAAAGTGGATCGATGGCGCCAAGCGCCACGGCTACAAAGGCGCGTTCGAGCTGGCAGCGACGGTCGACAACCTGTTCGCCTTCGACGCCACCACGCACCTGATCGACGACCATCATTATCAGGCGCTGGCCGAGGCCTATGTGCTTGACCCGGCGACCCGTGAATTCATGCGCGAGCACAACCCCGAGGCCCTGCGCGACCTGACCGAGCGTTTGCTGGAGGCCCAGCAACGCGGCCTCTGGGAGGAACCCGGCAGTTACCGTGAAGCACTTGAGGAGCAGTTGCTCGAAGGTGAGGAAGACCACTGAAATGACTGAACCGATGCAGTTTCCGCTGGCCGCCGTGGTCGGCGCCGAGGCGCTCAAGCTGGCATTGTGCCTGACCGCAATCGACCCAAAGATCGGCGGCGTGCTGATCGAAGGCCCGCGCGGCATGGCCAAGAGCACCCTGGCCCGTGGCCTGGCAGACCTGCTCGGCAGCGCCGAGCAGCAGCCACCCTTTGTCACCTTGCCGCTGGGCGCGACCGAAGAGCGCCTGGTCGGCACGCTGGACCTCGACGCAGCGCTGGGCCAGGGCAAAGCGCAGTTTTCCCCTGGAGTGCTGGCCCACGCCGATGGCGGCGTGCTGTATGTCGACGAAGTCAACCTGCTGCCCGATCCGCTGGTTGACCTGTTGCTGGACGTTGCTGCCAGCGGCACCAACCGCATAGAACGCGACGGCATCTCCCATCGTCATTCGGCGCGGTTTGTCTTGATCGGCACGATGAACCCGGAGGAGGGCGAGCTGCGCCCGCAACTGCTTGATCGCTTCGGCCTGAACGTGTCGCTGGACGAGTTGCCCGAGCCGCAGGCACGCCAGCAGATCATCCGCCGGCGCTTGGCCTTCGACAGCGATCCGCAAGGCTTCTGCGCCGAGTGGGCCGGTGCGCAGCAGGACCTGCGCGAGCGCTGCCAGGCAGCGCGCGTGCGCCTGGAACAGATTGCGCTGGATGACCAAGCCCTGGCCTGGATCACCGAACGCTGTTTTGCTGCTGGGGTCGATGGCCTGCGCGCAGATCTGGTCTGGCTGCGAGCTGCACGTGCTCACGCTGCCTGGCGCGGCAGCGAGCACATCGATGAAGAAGACGTCACCGCCGTAGCCGAGTTTGCCTTGCGCCATCGCCGCCGCGAATCCCCAGCCCAGCAACCGCCAAGCCCAGCGCCGGCGCAGTCGCCAGCCAGCAGCAATGCCAGCGCGGGGCAGGGCGGCGACAGTGGTGCACTGCCAGCCCAACCGGTTGCAGCGGGGCCGCGGCGTGAGGTACCAAACTGGGCAAAAAAGCCCTGAGCATCCGTCAGCAAGGTTTGTCCGCGGCGGATGCCAAGCCCCGGCCAGGCAGCTTGCGCGGTGCTGCGCGTGGACAGGCGCGCAAGGCCGCTGCCGGGCGTGTCGCCTGGCCGGCGACCCTGCTCAAGGGGCGGCCAAAGCAGCGTGGCGATTTGTGCTGGCAGCAGCGTCAGGGGCAACCGGCAGAGCTGTGGCTGGTGATTGTCGATGCCTCGGCGTCAACCCGCCGACATCAGGCGCTTGCCCAGACCAAGGGCGTGCTTGCCGAGCTGTTCGATCAAGCCTATCGCCAACGCGCACGTCTGGCTCTGCTGACCGCCAGTGGTCGTTCGGCCCAGTGGCAGCGGCATGGGCTGAAAGCTTCGGCGGCGCTGCAGCCTTGGTTGCAGGCCCTCGGCGCGGGTGGCGGCACGCCGCTGATCAGCGCCTTGGAGCAAGCTCGGCAATGGCTGCAGGCACGACACCAGCGGCATCCGCAGGAGGTCCAGCGTTGCCTGGTGTTTACCGATGGTCGCCTGCAACGCTGGGGCGCGCTGCAGCCGATGCCCTGCACGACCTGGTTGATCGACATGGAATTGGCGCCAGTGCGGGTCGGTAAAGGCAGATTGCTAGCGCAGCAATTGCAGGCCGAGTATCAGCATATCCAGCACTTCAAGCAGCTGCGCTGATATATATCCAGACGTCACGAATGGCGGCTGCGACAGGATGTCGCGCTAACGAGAGAGTTGCCATCAAGGCACAGTGCGAGTTGCTAAAAGTGCGCGCCAGGCACGCACTTTTAGCATCAACAAATGCTTACTTGGGCATCGACCAAGGTTGCAAGTCATAACCCTTCTGACACAGTTCGGCGCGCACTTCCTCGATCAGGCTGGCCCATTGCGCCGGGTCTGAATAAATACGCGAGGAGACTTGCTTGCTGCCGATACGGGTGTTGGTCCGGTCGATCACTGCCAGGCTCAGTTCACCAGTACCGTTGGGTGCATCCCAGGCAACGCACTGGAAGGGTTCGAAGGCGTGGTCGGCAATCAGCAGTGCTTCGTTGACACGGAGCGGGGCATTCATGGTTCGGTCTCTCTATGGTCCCAAACAGCGAAAGTAAGTCCGCGCTGTATCAAAGGTGCCAAGGTAAATAGCGCGGGGTTATGGATACTGATGCTCGCTGAGCAGGATGAAGTCACAGCCTTGATGAAATTTTTTTGCAAATAGTCCAATCCGCGCAGGTGCCCGGCTCAGACGGCAACAATTTGTAAAAGTCGGCGTGTTGCGGAGTTGCCGGCGGGCAGTCGGCAGACCAACGGTACTGGGTAAGTTTGAGTTCGTTGCTACTGTTAATTCGGGCGCTGCAACGTATTGTTTCTACTTAAAAAACCAACAATTGGCGCCAAGGAACGGTCATGCTCGAAGCTGCAGCGCAACGTCGCCTGTTGATCGTCGACCCGTGCGACGACTGCCACCGTCTGTTACCGGGCCTGCGCGGTGCCGGTTGGGACGTGCACAGCTGCACCCTGGCGGCGGCCCTTGAGCACCCTTGCGATGTTGGTGTACTGCGCCTGCAAGCGTCGCACCTGCAGGCGCCTGATGCGGTCAAGGACATGATCAAGCGCAGTAATACCGAATGGATCGCCGTGCTCAATGCCGAGCAACTGCGTGCGCAGAACGTTGGCGACTTTGTCTGCGAGTGGTTTTTTGACTTCCATACATTGCCGTTCGACGTTTCCCGGGTGCAGGTAACCCTCGGCCGCGCCTTCGGCATGGCCCGCCTGCGTGGCAAGGGCGCAGTGCAGGTGGACAAGCCCGAGCATGAACTGCTGGGTGACAGCCGGCCGATACGCGAGCTGCGCAAGCTGCTCGGCAAGCTGGCACCGACCGAATCGCCAGTACTCATCCGCGGCGAGAGCGGTACCGGCAAGGAGCTTGTCGCGCGCACTCTGCACCGTCAGTCGCAGCGGCACGATAAGCCGTTTATCGCGATCAACTGCGGGGCGATCCCTGAACATCTGATCCAGTCCGAGCTGTTTGGCCACGAGAAGGGTGCATTCACCGGCGCGCACCAGCGTAAAGTCGGGCGCATTGAGGCAGCCAACGGTGGGACCCTGTTCCTCGATGAAATTGGCGATCTGCCGCTTGAGCTGCAGGCCAATCTGCTGCGTTTTCTGCAGGAAAAACACATCGAGCGTGTTGGCGGCGATCAACTGATCCCTGTTGATGTGCGGGTATTGGCTGCTACCCATGTGGACCTTGAGCAAGCCATCGAGCGCGGCAAGTTTCGCGAAGACCTGTATTACCGGCTCAACGTGCTGCAGGTGGTCACTGCGCCGCTGCGCGATCGGCACGGTGATCTGTCGATGCTGGCCAGCCATTTTGCCCAGTTTTACAGCCTGGAGACCGGGCGCAGGCCGCGCTCGTTCAGCGACAGTGCGCTGGCTGCGATGGGCCGGCATGAGTGGCCGGGCAACGTGCGCGAGCTGGCCAATCGGGTCAGGCGCGGGCTGGTGTTGGCCGAGGGCCGGCAGATCGAGGCGCAGGATCTGGGTTTGCAGGTGCTGGTCCCCGAGGAGCAGCCGCTGGCGACGCTGGAGGATTACAAGCACCGTGCTGAGCGCCAGGCCTTGTGCGATGTGCTCAACCGGCATTCGGACAATCTGAGTATCGCCGCCAAGGTGCTGGGCATCTCTCGACCCACCTTCTATCGACTCTTGCACAAACACCAGATCCGTTGATTGGGACGTGCAGTTGCTTTCCTGCTGCGCTTGTACATTGAGCTCGGCCAGCTAACCCGCCCGGCGCAGGGTGAGGTTTATCCGGCGTGCGCCCATCCGTGGGTGGGTGCCGGGCTTGACCGGCATTACCCCGTGAAAGCGCAGGCGGTCTTCGCCGCCCCATACCAGTACGTCACCGTGATTGAGGGCGATGCGCTGGGTCGGGTCCTTGCGTTGCATCCCGCCGAACAGAAACACCGCCGGCAACCCTAGCGAGATGGACACGATTGGATGGGCGAAGTCATTTTCGTCGTGGTCCTGGTGCAGGCTCAGCTTGGTGTCGGCAAGGTAGTGGTTGATCAGGCAGGCATCGGGGGTGAAATTATCGAAGCCAGCGGTTTCAGCCGCGTTACGGGCGACCTGCAAGAAGCTCTCAGGCAGGGCTGGCCAGGGCTGTTGGGTGAGCGGGTCGTGCGGGCTGTAGCGGTAGCCTTGCTGGTCGCTGACCCAGCCAAGCGAGCCGCAATTGGTGAGCGCAACGGCCATGGCCTGACCACCTGGGGTGCGCATGTGCCGAAACGGGGCTGCGCGCAGGATTGGCCGCAGGTCGTCCAGCAGGGTTTCGACCTGAGGCAGGACAAAACCTGGAAGCAGGACCGTCTGCGCAGCCAGGCGCTGCGGGGATGGGCCGAACAGGTCGAGGTCGGACTGGATCATCTGGCTAAGGCTTGGCGTCGTTGGTTTGGGTTCAGGTGTACCTAGCGATGCAACCCATACTAACGGCAGGGTGCGCGTCATGTCGCGCTGGTCCGCTCGGCGGAGCTCCTACCAGACAACGCCAAGACGTCTGCAAACGGGCTTGGGCAACTGATAACCTGTATCGGCCGCCGACAGCCGCGACTTATACCCTGCGCGACATCCTGTCCAGGCAAGTGTTGGCTTATCCTGTGCGCGATACCGAGCAAGAGCGACGCAAGGATCTTGAAGACTTCGTGCAAAAAGCCAAAGCCATGTGCGTGCAAGCTTACATGGAGTCATGACCGGCCAAGTCTGCGCCTTGATCCGGCGCTGGCAGTTCAGGCCAAACTGGGCTATTGCTGATGAACTGGCGGTGAGGCCGCGCTTGGAGGTAAACGATGAAACGAGTATTGAGCATCATCGCATTGGTATCGCTGGCCGGCGTCGCCAACGCAGAGATCCCAATGGTGAACGCTATCTGCCCGGGCAACCTCGAGGTTCACACCGATGAAGGCGGGCCGTTGTTCATCAATGGCAAAGAAGCCAAGTTGAAGAAGATCAATGACAACTACTTCGAGGGCAAAGGCGGCGGTGTGACCGTATCGTTATCGATCAGCCCTGATGGTACGCCGAGTATGTCCTATACCGGCAAAGGCGGGGCAAATGGCATATGCGAAATAGCCGAAGAAGATTAGATCGTGAGGGTTGCCACAAGGGTTCACCAATCGCCCTTCGCACGACCTGACCCTCCTCAGCGCGAGCTATGCGCTCCAAACCAGCGGGTAGCAAAGGCCGTCAGCGTACTTCGCAGACCCACTTGTGATTGCACCGATAAGGGGTGCGTGTAAACCGAACCTGGACCAGACGGGTCAGCCCCTGCTGGGCCAGGACATCGGTGAGCTGGGTGAGTGTCTCTGCTTCGATAGTCATCGCTGTTACCTCTTCAGATTACTTTGCTCATGATTATCGACTGGCACACCCGCGCAACAATTCAATTTGATTAGCTCGGCATCGATTGCAGTAAGCTGTTGATTCTTTGCTCATGGTCCGCCTTATGCCCAGTTCATTCACGCTCATGCCGTCGCCCGTTGGCGTGCTCACCCTGGTCGCCCGCGATGACCGCCTGGCTGCTGTACTGTGGGAGCAGGAGCGCGCAAACCGGGTGCGTTTGGGTGAGCTGCTGCGTGATGACGAGCATCCGCTGCTGCAGCAGACCGCGCTGCAGTTGGGTGAATATTTCGCCGGTCAACGGCGCCACTTCGAGCTTGAGCTGGACTTTGCCGGCACCGCGTTTCAGCGTGAGGTGTGGGCGGCGTTGCTGACCATCCCGTTTGGCGAAACCCGCAGCTACGGCGACATTGCCCGACAGATCGGCAAGCCGAGTGCGGTGCGCGCAGTCGGCGCGGCCAATGGGCGCAATCCCCTGTCGATCATCGCGCCGTGCCACCGGGTGATTGGCGCCTCGGGTAGTCTGACCGGGTTTGCCGGCGGCTTGCAGGCCAAGCAGTTTTTGCTGGCCCTGGAAGGGCGCCAGAGCCTGGTGCTGGATTTTTAACGGCCGCCAGAAAGCTCGGCCAACTCAATTACCGCGGCGCTGGCACTTGTGGTGTCGAGCATGATCAGGCCTTCGCTGTGCTCATCCAGCGCTGCCAGCAGCCGGCCCTGGCTGTCCCAGGCTGCCGAGCAGCCGGCGCCAGTAAAGTTGTCCGCCGGGCCCACGCAGTTGGCCAGCAATACAGGCATGCTCAGCCGGCTGGCAACGGCGGGATAATGGGCAAAACCTTCACGGATGCCTTTGGCTGACTTGGCTACGCTGACCAGATATACCCCTGCGCCGTCTTCGCGAGCCTGCATCGCATGCTCAAGAAACATCGACTCATAGCAGATCGCCGGAGCGACCCGCAGCTCACCTGCAGTGAACACCAACGGATTGTCCCCTGCAGTAAAGAACTCCATCTCGTCGGCATGCAAGCGCTGTTTCGCGTACACCAGTGCAGGTTTCGCAGGGCGCAGAATCGGCATACCGATCTGCACGCCACTTGCGGCCTGCAGCGGCAAGCCCAAGGCCACGCTTACTCCAAGCTGGTCACACAGCGTTTGCACCGGCTCCAGCCAGACCGAGTCTGCGGGTTGCGCCAGCGCTTGGGCGAGGGCGGGCTCGTAGCCGCTCAGGGATAACTCCGGAAACACCACTAATTGCGCGCCGGCACGTGCCGCCTGCTCGATGCAGTACAGGTGTCGACGCAGGTTGCCAGCCAGGTCACCCTTGAGCGCTGCCAGTTGTACTGCACACAGTTTCATGACCAATCCCTGGATGACGCCGCGGAAGCACCGAGGATACTATCGGAGCAATTACCCACGCCAGTGGGATCCACGGACGGAGACGAGATGAGCCAGCACGCAGCTATTCCACCTGATTCACTGATCTGGCCCAGCGCCCAGCAAGCCAGCTTTAGTCATTGTCAGTCGATCACGCTCGTGGACCATGGGCTGCCGGCGATGGCGCATTACCTGGAGATGATGCGCGGCATGCCGCGCTGGATCGATAATTTGATGGTGCTGCGCAATCGGCTAGCCCAGCTGGTGGGGCTCAAGGATCTGGGCCGGCTCAGGGCAGTCAATTCGCAGCGCTCTGCGGGCAGCTATGAAGCAGGGCAGCGGGTGGGCATTTTTACGCTACTGGCCAATACTGATGATGAGGTGCTGCTGGTCGACAGCGATCGCCATCTGGATGTGCATGTAGCCTTGTTGCGTCGACCGTCAGCACAGCCCGGGCAGTGTGAGGTACTGGTTAGCACCGTGGTGCGAACCCACAACCTGTTGGGACGTCTGTATATGTTGCCCGTGGCGCCGTTTCACCGGCTGATAGCACCGATTGCCTTGCGTCGTTTGCGAAAGGGGTAGTTGCAATGCAGCGTTTCCAGCAGGTAGCCGCCAATGAACTGGGCAGGGACTTGGCAGTTGGCGATATCCACGGTCATTTTCCGCGTTTGCAGCAGTGCCTGGACGAGGTGGCGTTCGATCCGCAGGTTGATCGCCTGTTCAGCGTCGGCGATCTGGTTGATCGTGGACCGCACAGTGAAGAGGCCCTGGAGTGGCTGGCGCAGCCTTGGTTCCATGCAGTGCAGGGCAACCACGAAGCGCTGGCGGTGAGTTACCTGTGCGGCGACCCGCTGGATCTGGATATGTACCGCGCGGCAGGCGGCGGCTGGTTTCTCGATTTGCCCAGTGCTGAGCAGCAGCGCTATGCCAGTGTTTTCGTTACCCTGCCGCTGGCCCTGCAGGTGGCCACCGTAGACGGGCCGATCGGCCTGGTGCATGCCGATAGCCCATTCAATGAATGGTCACAGTTACGTACCAGCCTGTTGGGCGAGGATGACCCGCGCGTCCGCGAGATCTGCCAATGGTCGCGGCGGCGTTTGCGCGAGGGCGATACGCATACGGTAGAGGGCTTGAGAGCGCTACTGGTGGGGCATACATCGGTGCTGCAGGTAAAACAGCTGGGCAATGTCTGGCACCTGGATACCGGCGGCTGGAGCAAGGGCCATTTCAGCCTGCTGGATATGCAGCGGTTGGTCCTGCTCAGCCCCGCCACAAGTGAATGAGCACGGCGCTGGCGAGCACAATCAGCAGTGCCCCTGAGGCACGTTCCAGCCATGGCAAGGCGTGGATGAAGCGGCTAAGCACGCGGCGGTTGCCAATGGCGCAGGCGACCAGCAGGTCCCACAGCAACACCACACCGAACATCCAGCTGGCATAGGCAAGTTTCCACGCGGTGCTGGTACTGGCGAGCATGCTTGCCAGGCTTGCGTAGAACAGTGCGTTTTTCGGGTTGAGAATGGCCGAAGCAAAGCCCATCAGCAGGCACCTCAACCAGCCTTGCGCGGCCTGCACGGGTTCGCTTTCGACCTCACCAAAGCTGCTTTCGCCGGCATGGCGCAGGAACAGTCCGCCGATGTACAGCAAGTAGGCGCAGCCTGCGACTTGCAGCGCGATAAACAGTGCACTGCCGTCCTTGAGCACCGATACCCCGGTAAACGCTGCACCGATAAACACGCCGTTGGCCAGGGCGATACCCAGGCAGGCGCCGCTGGCTACCCGCCAGCCGGCTTTGATCGAGCTGCGCGCAACCAGAAAGAAGTCAGGGCCGGGTGACAGCAGCGCGAGGAAGTGGGCGCTGGCGACTATCAGAAATTGCTCCATGGGGCGGCACTACTCAGGCATTGGAGGCGCAATTCTGCGGCCCGCCCGGGATAGCGTATTGAACAATATTGCAGTCAGCGCATCAGGCGATAGCGCCCCGGCGTTGTGCCGGCATGCGCCTTGAATACCCGCTGAAAATGGCTCTGGTCGGCAAAGCCCAGTTTATAGGCGACTTCTGCCAACGGCAGGCCTTGGCGTAGGCACTGCCGTGCCCGATTGACCCGCGCATTGAGCAGGTAGGCGTGCGGGGTCAGGCCGGTGGCCGCCTGGAATGCGCGGATCAGCTGATAACGCCCAAGCCCGGCTAGGGCTGCGAGAGAGGCCAGATTGAGCTCGGCCAACTCGGCCTGGTCGATAGCCGCGATAACGTCGACAAGGGCGGCGCCGCTCAAGGACGGTGCAGGGGCTGTCGGAGAGGGCGCATACGCTGAGAAGTCGTGCTCGGCCATGAACTGCACCAGCGCAGCCTCTTTTTGCAGCGGCGCGGCGGCGGAGAACAGCAGCGTGTTCAACTGACAAAAGTGTCGATAGGCCTGCGGGCAGCGGCTGATTCTTGCCGGTCCGCCACGGTCGCCTGCGACGACGCCGGATTCTGCGCGCAACTGACTTAGCCACTGCGCATCGATGTGCACCATCTGATAACTCCAGGCCTGCCCGGATTCAGGGTTGCACGCATGCACCCGCTGCGCGGGCACCAGTACCAGAGCGCCCGGGCTCAAGCGTTGCTGGCCTGCACCGGCACCGCTGAAGCGGCTGAAACCAGCATCGACCGCGCCAATCGAGAAGGTCGGATGGCTGTGTGCCTTGTAACAGGCACGGCTATGACAGGCGCGTCTGCTCTCGACGAAGGGCAACGCCGGGTCGTGCCAGATTTCGCTGCTTGCGGTGTGCATCAGTGGCCTGTCTGAGTTGCTGTGCAGACCTGCGAGTCTACCTGCTCGGTACTGTGTCGGCCATTTGCCGCATGACTGTGCTTGACCCTAAGCCAGAGCGGGGCGAGGCTGCGTAGGTAATCAAGGAGAACAACAATGGACCTTTCGAGCCTGCTGCTATTCATTCCCGCCTGCTTTGCCCTGAACATGGCGCCCGGACCGAACAACCTGCTGTCCCTGCACAATGCCAGCCGCTATGGCCTGCACAGCGCCTGCCTGGCGGGAGCCGGCCGAATTCTGGCGTTCAGCGGCATGATCGCCCTGGCGGCGATGGGCCTCGCTGTGGTGCTGCATACCAGCGCCTGGCTGTTTCTGACCATCAAGTTGATCGGGGCGGGCTACCTGTTCTATATCGCCTGGCAGCTGTGGCGGGCGCCGGTGGGTGAGGCTGCTTCAGGAAGCGGCGAGCCTCGCGGGATCTGGCGGCTGGCCCGGCAGGAGTTCTGGGTGGCGGCGGGCAATCCTAAAGCCATATTGCTGTTCACCGCGTTTTTGCCGCAATTCGTCAGCACCGACAGTCCCACGCCGGTAGGCGAGCAGTTCCTTTGGTTGGGCGTGTGGTTCCTGTTGCTGGAATGGGCAGCCATCGCCATCTATGGCGCACTCGGTGCCTATCTGCAGCGCTGGTTCAACCAGCCGCGGCCTCGGCGGTTGTTCAACCGGATCAGTGCCTCGCTGCTGGGCTGCGCCGGCCTGGGATTGTTGGCAGCACGACGCTAGCGGCGCCAGCGCCCTCTGATCTCAGTCGCGGTAGACCACCTGGACCAGGTGATAACCAAACTTGGATTTGATCGGGCCGTGGATTTCGCGCACGGCTTTCTTGAAGATCACCTGGTCAATCGCGCCGACCATCTGCCCGGGGCGCACTTCGCCCAGGTCGCCGCCGCGCTTGGCAGAGGGGCAGGTTGAAAACTTCTTGGCCAGCACGTCAAACGCCTCGCCCTTGGCGATACGCTGCTTGAGCTGCTCGGCTTCAGCGGCGGTCTTAACCAGAATATGGCGGGCTTGAGCTTTCATGGGGACACCTGCGTACCGGGAAAAAAAGGCGGCCATTATGCCTGATCGCGGCGCGCACGGCAGGCCGCTCGACGGTTACTGGGCGAGCCAGCCGCCATCCACGTTCCACGCAGCGCCACGCACCTGGCTGCCGGCCTCGCTGCACAGGAACACCACCAGCTCACCCAGATGCGCAGGGGTGACGAACGCGCCTGAGGGCTGCTTCTCGGCCAGCAGATCGTGCTGTGCCTGCGTCGGATCGACACCTGCCGCGATGCGATCGTCAATCTGCTTTTGCACCAGTGGGGTGAGCACGAAGCCTGGGCAGATGGCATTGCAGGTGACGTTGCTGGCGGCGGTTTCCAGGCCAACCACCTTGGTCAGGCCGATCACCCCGTGCTTGGCTGCCACGTAGGCCGATTTGCCGACCGAGCCCACCAGGCCATGCACCGAGGCGATATTGATGATCCGCCCCCAGTTGCGCTCACGCATGCCCGGCAACACCAGGCGGGTGCCATGGAACACTGCGGAGAGGTTCAAGGCGATGATCTTGTCCCAGCTCTCGGCGGGGAACTGCTCGACCTGAGCGACATGCTGGATACCGGCATTGTTGACGAGAATGTCGACGCCGCCAAAGCACTCTGCAAACGCGAACAGCTCTTCGAGCTGGGCAATGTCAGAGAGGTCAGCCGGATGATGGGCGACTTGCACGCCGTGCTGATTGATTTCGGCAAGGGCAGCGCTTGCATCGCCAAAACCGTTGAGAACGATATTGGCACCTGCGTCGGCCAGCACCTTGGCAATGCCCAGGCCGATGCCGCTGGTGGAACCGGTGACCAGTGCAGTTTTACCTTGTAGAGACATGCAAAGCTCCTGGAGTGCTGGCGTTTGTGGAGGGCGCCTCGGCGAGGAACTTGAGGGTAGCACTTCCGCCTCTGCAGATGCCTGCCCCGCACTAGCCAGTTACCGTTTCCAGCCCGGCTAGATAATCGCCAAAACCCTCGCGTGCACGGCTGTCACGGCGGCTGCTGGTGGCTACGCTGTGCCTGGCGGTCCAGACTATCTGTGCGCCTTGAGCCTCAAGCGCCCGCACCAGGTGCACGTCTTCATGGGCGGCCAGCGGAGCGAAGCCGCCAGCCAGGGTATAGGCTCTCGCGCAGATGCCAAGGTTGGCCCCATGAATATGCCGATGGCCCTCACGAGCTTCATAGCGGCTGAGGTACAACTTGCGCAGTGCTGCCGTCTGCCACGGCTGCCAGCGCTCGATATGCACCGTGCCGCAGACTGCCTGCGCTTCGCAGGCCAGTTGCGACAACAGCCAGTGGCCGGGCACGCGGCTGTCGGCGTCAGTGCACGCCAGCCAGGTTGCGCCGCGCTCCAGCATCAGTGCCGCGCCCGCCTGGCGCGCGGCACCGACACTGCCCGCGCCGACGCTCAGCGTCTCCACCTGATGACGGCGGGCAATGGCTGCGCTGCTGTCGGTGCAGCGATCCAGCACCACCAGCACTTCTACCTGATGCCCGGCCTCGCGTGCCAGCGCGGCGGCGGCATTGACTGACTTCAGGCAGCGGCCAAGGCGGCGCGCCTCGTTATGGGCGGGGATGATCACGGCAATCATGCGCACCTCTCGTCGACATCGACCACGCGGGGCTGACATGACCAGTACTCGAGCAGGAAGTCAGCCTCCTCATGGCGAAACTGGGCGTACAACGGTAGATGCCTGGCGAGCATCGCGTGCACCTGGCGGCCGTTCTGCGGGCATCCGGCAATCGGGTGTAGCCAGTGGCAAAGGATCAGGCCACCGTCATCGTCCAGGCTGGCTACCGCTTGTTCAAGCACCTGCAACCAGTCGGTAGGGTCCAGGTAGTAGCCAACCTCGCTCAGGACAATCAGATCGAAACGCTCAGCTGGCCAGTCACCCGGCAAGCGCCCGCGCTCTACGCTGACATGGGCCATATCGGCTGTGCGCTGGCGGGCCAACTCGACGGCGGTCGGATCAAGGTCCTGGCACACCAGCTCCGCGCAGCGCTCAGCCAGCAGCACACTCAGCTCGCCGTTGGCGCAGGCAGGTTCGAATGCGCGCTCATAGCGCTGGCGCGGCAGGCTGGCGACCAGCAGCTCGCGCTTGCGCCGTTCATACCAGCGGCTGCGGAATGCCCATGGGTCATCATTACCGGCGTACAGGTCGGCGAAATACTGCGAATCAACGCTCATAGAAACACCAATTCGAAAGGTTGCAGCAGGCAGTCGAGCAAATGTTGCGGCAGCACCGGCGGCTGGCCGTCATCGGCCTCCAGTTGGCTTGAATGGGCGCCGATGGCTTTGCGCTTGCGGGTTTGGCGCAAGTCGTCGAGCGGGTAGCGGTGCGCGCGTGACCACGGTAGACGTGGATCATCCGGTTCAGCCCAGTGCCAGGCCCATACCGGCACCTCAGCCAATTGCGCGCTGCGCGCCTGAGCCGCCTGCGCGGCGGCGCGGCCTACGGCTTCGTGGTCGCAGTGGCCGTCGTTGCGCCAGGTGGCCATGAGCAGGTCATCCGGCTTGAGCAATTGATTGAGATGGTTGACCAGAAATGCCTCGTCGCGGCGCACGGCACCGTCTTTCAGACTCAGTCGGCGCCAGTCCAGTTTGTTCAGGTCCAGATCCAGCTGCTGCAAGGCGTGGCGGCTTTCAAGCGGCCGCTGCCGGCGCAGCCGGTGCTCGCTCCACTGGGCGGAGTCCGGGTGGCTGCCCTCGCCATCGGTTACCGAGACCAGCACCAGATCCTCCTCACGGCCTTGAAAACCGGCCAGCAGCCCTCCGGCCATGAGGATTTCGTCGTCTGGGTGCGGCGCCAGCAGGACCAACCGGCGACCGGGCGGGCACAGCGTGTCAGCGTCGATCCACTTGCTGCGGGCCAGGTGCGCAGAGTGCTGCCACTCTGCCCACGGGGTGCCGGTGCTGGCCTGGATCAAGTTTTCGGTCATAGCTGCCAGGCTCCTGCTGGCTGTTGTGCCAGCTGTTGTCCAAGGGTTGCCAGGTCCCGCTCGGCGTGGCTCTGGCGCAGGTAAACGGGCAAGTCGGCGCTGAGCCGGGCGAAGTGGCTCTCACGGCAGAACGGCGTCGCACCAAGGGCGCGGCCCACATGATGAATGACGCACTCTGCTGCCTGCTCGACCTGGGCGCGTACGCGGCGCACCGGCAAACTGGCGTCTGCCTGCGGATGTTGATCAATCCAGGCGGCGCACTCGTGTAGCGCGGCCCGGGCGGCGCACAACGATGCGTCAACGGCGCCGAGATGGGCATCACCGTGGGGGTCCGGGCGTGGCTTGCGCCGCTGCTGGTGTAGATACCCCGCCAGCGCTTCGGCGGCGCCATACCAACAAGCGGCAATGCCGCCACCGCCCTGCCAGAAGCCAGGGCGGGCGAGGTACTGCCCAGGCTTGCCGACGGCAACGCCAATAGCCCCGTCGAAGACGATGTCGGCGCTGGCTGTGGCAGCCATGCCGACCGCCTGCCACTTTTCCGGCTCAATCCGCAGGCCAGGCGGGCGCAGATCGATGGCTACCAGTTGCGGCTGGTCATCGTCGGCCCAGGCAGTGAGCAGGGCATGGTCGACCTGCAGCGCGCCGGAGCACCAGGCTTTGCGGCCCGCGAGCCGCACCTGCTCGCCGCTGCGCGAATTAATCAGCACGCGGGCATCCGGTGGCTCTGCAGCCCACACCGCCCATATGCCATTGCCGGCAAGCCGCGCAGCACCGCATTCGGCCAAAATCGCCAGGGCATCGGTATGGCCTTCGTAAAGTTTGGCCAGGGTCAGATCGCAGCCGCCAATCTGCGCCAGCATCCGCCAACGTTGAAGCGTCTGGCCATGGCCGGGCAATGGCAGTTGGTCGAGCTGTGCCGCTTGCAGTGTGTGCATCAGCTCGGACAGGTGAGTGTCCACACTCACCTGTAGCGGTCGCTCGGCGAATGCCTGCAGCAGTGGGGATAACTGATGTTGCGGCTGGCCAGCAGTTTCCTTACTCAGGCACGCCAGCAGGGGCTTCTCCATGACGGCTCCAGGACAATCGACAAGTCTCTAGAGTGGGAGAGGGCGGAACAGTCCAGAGTTCAATCGATTCGCGGCGCGGACAGTTATGCCGGGCTTAAGCACGCGGGTCGAATGCCTCGCGCAGCGCATCGCCGATGAACACCAGCAACGACAGGATCAACGCCAAGGCAAAAAATGCGGTAAAGCCCAACCATGGCGCTTGCAGATGTTGCTTGCCCTGGGTCACCAGTTCACCCAGCGACGCGCTGCCGGCAGGCATGCCGAAACCGAGGAAGTCCAGTGCCGTCAGGGTGGTGATCGCCCCGGTGAGCATGAACGGGACGTAGGTCAGGGTCGCGTTCATGGCATTGGGCAGAACATGGCGCAGCATCACCTGCATGTCCGTCAGGCCGAGCGCACGTGCTGCCTTGACGTATTCAAGGTTGCGCCCGCGGAGAAACTCGGCACGCACCACGTCGACCAGCGCCAGCCAGGAAAACAGCGCCATGATCCCCAGCAACCACCAGAAATCCGGCTCGACGAAACCGCTGAGAATGATCAACAGGTACAGCACCGGCAGGCCGGACCAGACTTCCAGCAGGCGCTGGCCAAGCAAGTCGACCCAGCCGCCGTAATAGCCCTGCAAAGCGCCGGCAGATACGCCAATCAGCACGCTGATGGCGGTCAAGGCGAACGCGAACAGCAGTGACACGCGAGTGCCGTACAGCACCCGAGCCAGCACGTCCCGGCCTTGATCATCGGTACCCAGCCAATTGCTCGCGGAGGGTGGGCTGGGGGTGGGTACCTGCAGATCGTAGTTGGGGGTGTCAGCACTGAACGGGATCGGCGCAAACAGCATCCAGCCGCCCTGATCCTCGATCAGCTGACGCACATACTGACTGCGATAGTCGGGCTGGAACGGTAATTGGCCGCCAAATTGCTGCTCGGTGTAGCGCTTGAGGGCCGGTACATACAACTCGCCCTTGTAGCCGAGCAGCAGCGGCTTGTCGTTGGCGACCAGCTCGGCGCCCAGGGTCAGCACCAGCAGGCCGGCAAACAGCCACAGGGCAAGCCAGCCGCGGCGGTTGCGGCGAAAGCGTTGCAGGCGGCGCAGGGTGACGGGCGAGAGCATCAGTGCGCCCTCCCGTCGAAGTCGATCCGCGGGTCCAGTACGGTGTAGCAGAGGTCACCGATCAGGCGAATCAGCAGCCCGGCCAGGGTGAAGATGAACAGCGTGCCGAACACCACCGGATAATCCCGCGAGACCGCTGCTTCATAACTCATGCGGCCCAGGCCATCGAGCGAGAAGATCACTTCGATCAGCAGGGATCCGGCGAAAAACACCGTGATCAGCGCCTGGGGTATGCCGGCCACTACCAGTAGCATGGCATTGCGCAGCACATGCCCGTAGAGCACCCGTCGCTCGCTCAGGCCTTTGGCGCGAGCAGTCACCACGTATTGACGAGAGATTTCTTCGAGAAACGCATTCTTGGTCAGCAGGGTAAGCGTGGCGAAACCGCCGATCACCAAGGCACCTACAGGCAATACCAGATGCCAGAAGTAGTCGGCGATCTTGCCCAGCACACTCAACTGATCGAAGTCCTCGGAAACCAGCCCGCGCACCGGGAACCAGTTCAACGAGGTGCCACCGGCAAACAACACGATCAACAGCAAGGCGAACAAGAATGAGGGCAGGGCGTAGCCGATCACGATCAGCGCGCTGCTCCAGGCATCGAAGCGGCTACCGTGGCGCACGGCCTTGCGGATGCCCAAGGGGATCGACACCAGGTAAGTGATCAAGGTCGCCCAGAAGCCCAGCGACAAGGTCACCGGCAGCTTCTCCACGATCAGATCGGTAACCTTTGCCCCGCGAAAGAAACTGTTGCCAAAATCCAGCCGGGCGTACTGACCCAGCATCAGCCAAAGCCGTTCGGGGGCAGTCTTGTCGAAGCCGTACTGGCGCTTGATCTCCTCGATCAGTTTCGGGTCCAGGCCACGGGTGGCCCGGGACTGTGCATGAACCACTTCGCTGCCGGCGCCTGGCGTACTGCCACCGCCGATACCCTGCAAGCGCGCTACCGCCTGTTCGACCGGCCCGCCAGGCGCGGCCTGAACGATGGCGAAGTTGACCAGCAGAATGGCCAGCAGGGTTGGGATGATCAGCAGCAAGCGGCGCAGGATATAAGCGGTCATGGCGAAGCCTTCAGCCGTTCGGCCATCTGCTCATTGGTCAGTGCGGTCGGGCTGATCTCCCACCAGGTATCCAGGCCTTCATCATAGGCGGCCTGGACCTTGGGCCGGCCAAAGCGGTTCCACCATACCGTGGAGCTGCCGGGCGGGTAGTAGTTGGGGATCCAGTAGTAGTTCCATTGCATCACCCGGTCCAGTGCATGCGCGTAACGGCGCATGCTGACCTGGCTGTCGGCCCGCACCAGCCCAGCCAGCAGGCTATCCACTGCGGGGTCCTTGAGCACCATCAGGTTGTTCGAACCTGGATCGTTGGCGGCCGCCGAGCCGAAGTAGTTGAACAGTTCGCTGCCGGGCGAGAGGGTCACCGGATAGCCGGTGACGATCATGTCGTAGTCGCGCGCCATCAGCCGGTTGACGTATTGCGCCGCGTCGACGTTGCGAATGTTCAAGGTGACGCCGATTTGCGCCAGGTTGCGCTTCCACGGCAGCAGCATGCGCTCAAGCCCTGACTGGCCGTTGAGAAAGGTGAACTCGAACGGCTGGCCCTCGGCGTTGACCAGGCGGTCACCAAGCGGCCGCCAGCCGGCAGCTTGTAGCAGTGCCAGTGCCTGAAGTTGTTGCTGGCGGATCATCCCTGAAGCATCGGTCACCGGCGCGGTGAACACCTGCGTAAAGACCTCGCCCGGCACGCGACCGCGTAGCGGCTCAAGCAACTTCAACTCTTGCGCATCCGGCAACTCCCGGGCGGCCAGCGGCGTGTTGGCGAAGATGCTCTGCTGGCGGATGTACATGCCGCGCATCATCTGCCGGTTGCTCCACTCGAAATCCCAGAGCATGGCCAACGCCTGGCGTGTGCGGCGATCCTTGAACATCGGCTGGTCGAGGTTGAATACAAAACCCTGGGCCACCTGCGGCTTGGCTGGGCCCAGCTGGGCGCGCTGCAAACGACCGTCGTCGAGCTGCGCGCCGTTGTAACCGAGGGTGTAGGCGGTGGCCGAGAACTCGCGGTTATAGTCAAAACCGCCACCACGCAGCACCTGCCGGGCGACCTCGGTATCGCCAAAGAACTCGATGCGCATGCGTTCGAAATTGTAGCGGCCACGGTTGACCGGCAGGTCCTTCGCCCACCAGTTCGGGTCGCGCTCGAAGGTGATGCTGCGGCCATTGTCGATCTTGCCGATGCGGTATGGGCCGCTGCCCAGCGGTTTGCCGAAGCCGGCACCCATGGCGAAGTCACGCTGCTTCCAGTCGTGCTCCGGCAGTACCGGCAACGTGGCCAGGTCCAGCGCCAAGGTGCGCCCATGGGGTTGCTTGAAGTCGAAGCGGACAGTGCGCGGGCCCTCTATGACAACCGCCGCAACCTCGGCAAACTGCGTGCGAAACTTCAGGCTGCCTTTGCTCAACAACAGCTCATAGGTAAAGCGCACGTCTTCTGCGCGGACGGGTTTGCCGTCGGCGAACGTCGCGCGGGGATCGATCTCGAAGCGCAACCAGGCGTCGTCCGGCCCGCGCTCCATACGCCGAGCAATCAGGCCGTAGACCGTGTAGGGCTCGTCGAACGAACGTACTGCCAGTGGCGCATACAGCCAACCGTCGACTTCGCTGACGCCGGTGCCTTGGTCGATATAGGGCAGGACATGGTCGAACTGGCCAATCTCCATCGCCGAGCGGCGCAGGCTGCCGCCTTTGGGGGCGTCAGGGTTGACGTAGTCGAAATGCTGGAAGGTGTCGGGGTAGCGTGGTGCTTCGTCATAGACCGTAAGGGCGTGCCTGGGCTCCGCCTGGGCGAAGGTGACAAGGCAACCGGTAAGCAGCATTGTCACCGGACGACAAAAGCGCCCAATACGCGCGATAGCGCCTCCCCGGCATGCGCCAGGTCGGTCGCCATCGCGAGCCAGGCCCGGCGCCGCAGCGAAACTGCAGAGACGGGCAGGCAAGACTGGATCAGTCCTGACGGCTGGTCACTTCCAGCAGGTGGTAGCCGAACTGGGTCTTGACCGGACCTTGAACTTCATTCAGCGGCGCGCTGAAGACCACGGTGTCGAACTCCTTGACCATCTGGCCTGGGCCAAACGAACCCAGATCACCGCCTTGGCGGCTGGATGGGCAGCTGGAGTTGGCCTTGGCGACTTCAGCGAAATCAGCGCCGCCCTGGATCTGCGCTTTGAGCTCGTTGCACTTGTCTTCGCTGCTGACCAGGATGTGGCGGGCGGTGGCTTTGGCCATGGGAAATGCTCCTTTTGAATGAGTCCGCAAGCCTAGCGCAAACCACACGCGGTTGTCTGCCATGGTTGCTGTCGCTGGCAGCCAACACCGTTTGCAGGGCGCCGCAACTGCCGCGGATGCGCGCCGTGTCCGCGCCGGATACTACTGACGCAGGCGCATGGCGCAGCGTTGCAACAGTCGCTCGCTGGCCTCCCAGCCAAGGCATCCGTCGGTGATCGATACCCCGTAGGCGAGGTCGCCTTTGCCCAAGGCCTGGCAGCCATCGTACAGATGCCCTTCAAGCATCATGCCGACCACTGATTGATCCCCCGCCAGCCGCTGCGCCAGCACATCGTCGAACACGGCTGGCTGCCGAGCTGGGTCCTTGCCGCTGTTGGCATGGCTGCAGTCGACCACGATGCGCGCAGCGAGCCCAGCCTTGGTCAGGCTCTGACGCGCACGAGCGATGCTCTGCGCATCGTAGTTAGGCCCATCATGGCCGCCGCGCAGGACCAGGTGGGTGTCTGCGTTGCCCAGCGTATCGATGATCGCCGGATGACCCTGAGCGTCCATGCCAAAGTGCCGATGCGGATGGGCGGCGCTGCGCATGGCATCGGTCGCAACCGTGATACCGCCGTCGGTGCCGTTCTTGAACCCCACCGGCAGCCGCAGACCGCTGACCATCTCGCGGTGAATCTGCGACTCGGTGGTGCGTGCACCAATCGCTGCCCAACTGAGCAGGTCATCGAAGTAGCCGGCAGCCATCGGCTGGAGCAATTCGGTGGCGATCGGCAAGCCGCGTTCAAGCATGCTCAGCATCAAGCCACGGGACAGGGCGATACCGGCGTGCATGTCGTCGCTGCCGTCCAAATGCGGGTCGTAGGCCAGGCCCTTCCAGCCGACTGTAGTACGCGGCTTTTCGACATAGGCGCGCATCACCAGCAGCAGCTTGTCGTCGACCTTGCGGCTGAGTGCAGCGAGGCGGTCGGCGTATTCCAGCGCTGAGCGTGGGTCATGAATCGAGCACGGGCCAACAATCACCAGCAGGCGCGAGTCGCGGCCTTCGAGAATGGCGCGGACGGCCTGGCGGTGCTGCTCCACTTGCTGGGCAAGTTCAGGCGTGAGTGGCATTTGCTGCTTGAGCAGGTGCGGGCTGGGCAGGCGCTGGCTGACAGCGGAGTTGGCAGCAACAGGTTGGGTCAGGGGCAGGGCGAGGGTAGCGGCTTGCATAGTTCTGTTTCCCTGGGCGGACAGCGGGTTCAGGCCCGCGTGGTCGGCCCTATCGAGGTGTTCGACAAATCGTCAAATGCGGTTCTTGTGCGGCATCGCCACCGGAAATCGACCGAACGGAGGCGGCAGGCTGGCCCGAACGGGATTGGCTAAATCGCCAGGTATAGGTGGCTGCGCGGTAGGAAGTGCGGTAGTTCATGTTGAAATCCTCGATATGTTTGGTGTTTTTCAAAGGCCTGGAAACGCAAAACCCCCGGTCGGGAAGCCGACCGGGGGTTGAGTATTCTCATGTTCGGCGGCCCCTCGAAGAGTGGGCGCCGTTGGGTATCAGCGGCGCCTAGTGGCTAAACCAATACCCAAAATAAACGGTGGAGACGACCGAACCAGGCACGACAGCCAGCAGCCGGCGCGCAGTGCGTGCGGTGCAGATAGCAGTGTGGTGGTGGCTGTGGGTCATGTTGCACTCCAGTGATTGAGTCCGAGCTTACTGCACCTGCAACGGCGCATTCAATGGCTGAATGCGCTTTTTTATGTCAGCGCCGCAGGTAGGCGGTGAAGTCGATATCGCCGGCGCTGAGGATCGCCTGCACCCGGTTGTGCACATTCAGCTTGCGCAGGATCGCCGACACGTGAGCCTTGACCGTGGTCTCGGCAATGTCCAGGTGGTAGGCAATCTGCTTGTTCGATTCGCCCTTGGTCATCCGCTCAAGTACCAGCAGTTGCTTGCGGGTCAGCGCCTGCAGCAGCTCCGGGGCGAAGCTCTGCGCTTCGCTGACCGCGCGGCGGGTGCCGGGCTTCTGCGTGCGGATGATGTCCGGTGGCAAGTAGACATTGCCGTTGAGAATCTGCTCGATGGCGTCGGTCATCTGCGCCCGCGGCGAGGACTTGGTGATGAAGCCGACCGCGCCATAGGTAATGGCCTGGAGCACCACCTGCTTGTCCTGCTCGGCCGAGACGATTACCACCGGAATGGTCGGCGCCTCGTTGCGCAGGTTCATCAAACCGCCCAGGCCGTGCATGCCGGGCATGTTCAGGTCGAGCAGGATCAGGTCGAGGTCGTCGTTTTCGCAGGTCATCGCCAAAGCGCTGTCGAGGTCGGCGGTTTCCATCACCTCGCTGCCTGGAAATCCATCGGCAATCACGTTGTGCATGGCCTCGCGGAACAATGGGTGATCGTCGGCGATGAGAATCTTGTACATGGCTGTGCACCTTATTGTTGTATGTGTGCTCGCACGCAGGGGCAGTTCGCTTGGCAGCAGCCCTCGTTATGCCGCTATTAAGAGCCGGTAGCAAGGCTTTGTGAATGCGACCATCGCCATGCGAAGCAGTACCAAAGTAGTAGGTCTGGGCAGCGGCAGGGCTTTTAGCATGGAGGCCTGCACTGTACAGGAGGCACAAGGTATGGCCATTTTGCTGGTAGACGACCACCCGTTGCTGCGCGCCGGCATTACCGCGACCCTGGCCCAGGCGTTGCCGCAGATGCCCTTGCTGCAGGCCAGCGATGGCGAGCAGGCGCTGGCCATGGTGCAGGCGCAGGTGCCGGGGCTGGTGATCATGGATTTCGACCTGCCGGGCATCAGTGGCCTGGAAACCACCCGCCGTCTGCGCCAGCGTTTGCCGCAGCTACGCGTGCTGTTTCTCAGTGAACATGCGCAACTGAGCCTGGTGCGCCAGGCATTGGCGGCTGGGGCTTGCGGCTTTCTGTCCAAGCAGGTCACCCCTGAGGTACTGATCGAGGCGGTGCGCAAGGCCCTTAGCGGACATGCCTATATCGAGCAGGGCTTGGCGACCGCGTTGGCCTGTCAGCCCGCGCAGGCTGAGACCGACTGCCTGCATGGCCTGACGCCGCGCGAGGCCGAGATTTTCCTGCTGCTGGCCAAGGGTACGGCGTTGCGCAGCATTGCCAGCCAGCTGTGTATCAGCAGCAAGACCGTGTCCAATCATCTGACCCTGCTCAAGAGCAAGTTGCGCGTCAGCAGCCAAGCGGAGCTGGTCCACCTGGCGCTGCAGGCAGGGTTGCTCAAAGCGGTCGCCTGAGTAGGCCGGTTTACTTCCAGGTCTGCGGGCAGCCTTGGCAGCCTTCCATGTTGCTGTCCTGGAAATTCGCATAGTGCTGACGGGTGCCGCGCAAATCAGCATTTTCCAGATTGCTTTCGCCAAGCTTGGCTTCCTGCAGATTGGCATCGGCCAGGCTTGCGCCCTTCAAGTCGGCTTTGCTCAGCCAGGTCATCTCGAGGTCAGCCGCCTGCAGCTTGGCGCCGTGCAGTTTGGCCCCGGACAGGCGTGCGAATTCCAGATAGGCCGCCGACAAATCGGCATTGTCAAAATTGGCGCCTTGTCCGTACATGCCCCAGGCCTGTACCGCGACCAGTGTTGCGTTCTGCAGTTGCGCCAGGCGCAGGTTGCTTTGCTGCAGGCTGGCACGGGTCAGGTTGGCGCCGCGCAGGTCGGCTTTTTCCAGGTTGGCCAGATCCAGCCGGGCATGGCGCAGGTTGGCCTCGCGCAGGTCGGCGCCAGACAGGTCGATCTTGCGCAGGTCCTGATTGCTCAGGTCGGCGCCGCGCAGGTTGGCGTTGGCGCACTTGCTTTCGGCGGCGATCACGCAGCCATTGATGGTCAGTGGGGCATCGCCCAGTTCATCGGCAACAACCGGGCTGAGCGCCAGAATCAACGCGAAGGGAAAGTAGTTCATGGTGGCTCCTCAGAGGAGGGCAAGGCCCTCGTTCACGGCGCTTGGCCGCAGCCACAACCAGCGTACGAGGCGCTGGTGGGGCCGCAGCCAGGCAACTCAGCGTTGGGCTGTCTTGCTCTTGCTGTCCCATGCCGGGATTTTGAACACCCAGAACGAGCCGCCCTGTGCCACAGGTTTGGTCAGCTCGGCCATGTCGCCACCCCACAGCGGTACCGCGCCACCGTAGCCGACGGTTACGCCGATGTACTGCTCACCGTCCTGGTCCCAGGTGATCGGCGGCGAGACGATGCCGCTGCCGGTCTGGAATTTCCACAGCTCCTCGCCGGTCTTGGCGTTGAACGCCTTGAAGTAACCGTCGCCGGTACCGGTGAACACCAGGTTGCCTTTGGTTGCCAGCACGCCAGCCCAGAGCGGCAGGCGCTCCTTGTGCTCCCAGACCATCTTGCCGGTGGTTGGGTCCATCGCGCGCAGGGTGCCGACGTGGTCGTCATACATGCGTTTGATGCGGAAGCCCATGCCCAGGTACGCCGAGCCCTTCTTGTAGTTGACCTCTTCGGTCCAGTATTCCTCTTTCCACTGGTTGGCCGGCACGTAGAACAGCCCGGTGTCCTGGCTGTAGGCCATCGGGTTCCAGTTCTTGCCACCGAGGAACGGCGGCGAAACTTCGACTGGCTTGCCCTTGGTCTGGCCTGGTTCAGGCTTGGCCGGACGCTGCCCCTCGTTTTCAACCGGGCGCCCAGTCTTGAGGTCGATGTGGCTGGCCCAGGTGATGTTGTCGGCGAACGGGAAGGCGTTCTTCAACTTGCCGTTGGTGCGGTCGACTACGTAGAAGAAGCCGTTGCGGTCAGCATGCGCGGTGGCTTTGAACTGCTTGCCGTCCTTGTCCTTGTAATCGAACAGAACCAGTTCGTTGTTGCCGGAGAAGTCCCAGGCATCGTTCGGCGTGTGCTGGTAGAACCACTTGACCTCACCGGTGGTGGGGTCGACGCCGACCTGGCCGGAGGTGTACAGGCTGTCGTAGTCGTGCGGGTTGCCGTCCTTGGAGGTGCGCGCCCAGGTGTTCCACGGGCCAGGGTTGCCGGCGCCAACAATGATGGTATTGGTTTCGGCATCGAAGCTGGCGCTCTGCCAAGGAGCGCCGCCGCCGTGGCTCCAGGCCTCGACCTTGCCGGTTGGCGAGCTTGGATCATCCGGCCAGGACGGCGCTTTGACGTCGCCGGTCGGGGTGCTGTCCTTGCCGTTCAGGCGGCCCATGTGGCCTTCGACAAACGGTCGCATCCAGACTTCTTCGCCGGTGTCCGGGTCACGTGCATACAGCTGACCTACCACGCCGAACTCATCGCCCGAGCTGCCGTGAATCAGCAGTACCTTGCCGCTCTTCTGGTCTTTGATCAGGGTTGGCGCGCCGGTCATGGTGTAGCCGGCGCTGTGGTCGCCGAACTTCTTGTTCCAGACCACCTTGCCGGTGTCCTTGTTCAGCGCCACCACCCGTGCATCGAGGGTGCCGAAGAAGATCTTGTCGCCGTAGATGGCCGCGCCGCGGTTGACCACGTCACAGCAGGGGCGGATGTCGTCCGGCAGGCGGTGGTTGTAGGTCCACAGGCGCTTGCCGGTCTTGGCGTCCAGGGCAAATACCCGCGAGTAGGAGCCGGTGACGTAGATCACGCCGTCATTGATGATGGCCTGGGATTCCTGGCCGCGTTGCTTTTCGTCACCGAAAGAAAACGACCAGGCCGGGGTCAGTTTGAATACGTTCTGGTCATTGACCAGCGCCAGTGGGCTCCAGCGCTGGGCGTTGGTGCCCATGCCGTATTGCAGCACGTTACCGGTGGTCTTGTGGTCGTCGGCGATATCTTCCCAGGTAACCGGCTTGGCCTGGGCAGCGCCGCCGCAGGCCAGGCTGGCCAGGAGCAGGGCGGCAGAAAGAGGCGAAAGCAGGGCGGGTGATGTTCTTGTTGTCATGGTGGAGTTCCCAGTGAGGTTGTGCCTGGTTAGCCTGGAACGCCGCCGCTGATCGAGATACGGAAAAAGTCCCGGTCACTGCGGGAAATCTTCCCAGTCCGGACATGATTTGGCACTGCGCCGCAAGCGCTACTACCAAGGGATAAGGGTGCGACCCCCAAAGCAGCATGTGGCCGCTGGCCCTGGCTTTCTAGGATGGTCGGGCCGCCTCCGTTCGAGAGGCGCAGCGTGCAACTTCAGCAGTCGAGGGCAGAACAATGACAACCCCTAAAAGCGCCTGGCACCTTTCCCTGTTGCTGGCTGGCCTGTGCGCCGCCGGTGGCAGCTTCGCCCACGGCAACGTAACGCCATCGGCGGTCAATACCGATGGGCTGGAGCCCTTGGGCAGTGAATGGCGTAGCGAAAACCCCTACCGCAACAGCAAGGACCATGACAAAGCGCTGTCGATCGGCGCGTCGGCCTATAACCAGAACTGCGCCGCGTGCCATGGCCTCGAGGCCAAGTCCGGTGGCATCGCCCCTGATCTGCGCATGCTCGATGAAGGCGCCGTCGGTGATGAGTGGTTTGTCGAGCGGGTGCGCAACGGCGCGGTGCGCGATGGCCGCGTGTACATGCCGAAGATGGCCGACTTTCTCAGCCAGGAGGCGCTGTGGGCGGTGCGTACGTATCTGGACAGTGTGCATGTCACCGAGTGAACCGCGACCTGTACTGCTGTGATGCGCAGGCCGCGAGGAGGGAGCCAGGGCCGCAGGGCGGCCTGGGGCATCAGCGCTCAGTCGGGTGGCTGAATGGACGGTTCTTGCGCCTTCTGCGACTCGTCCATTTGTCTCAGGATGTCTACCAGCGAAGGGATCTTTGGCTGTTCGAAGTCGCCACCAGGGGTTTGGGACTGCTTGAGCAGTCCTTCGATCGAGTCCCGGTGCCCTGGCGGGTAGCGCATCAGTTCGAGTTCGCCCAGGTTGTCTATGAATTCAAGCGTTCTACGTACATCCAGACGCCCGTCAGACTCGTGGTCGCGCAACAGTGCGTTTTGCTGGACCCATGCATTGTCCATGTCCTGTCGAGCTTCCCAGGCGGCGTACCGCTCTACGCTGGTATAGGCGCCACTTTCGTCTTCGAGGATGGCGACAACCTCTTCGCGCGAGAGATGAGCAAAGGGGTTGGCAGTGTCACGCTGCCCCCGTACCACCCCCGCGATGTACTTCGCGGCCTGTTGACTCTGCTTGAGCCGTTCGGGTGAAGCCTCTGCAGGAATCTCATTTAGTGCCACAGACGCATTACCCAAACGCTTTATCTCGGCGTTGACCTTGAATATGAAACTGTCTGGGCCATAGACGCGCTGAAATTTTTCTTCCAGTTGTTTTTGCGTGAGTATGGCCTTGGCGCTGAGCGCCATGCCTTCAGCAGACAGTTGTACTTCACTACCGGCTTCCGGCTTGCTGGCAACGTTGGCAGTCACCAGCGCGGATCGCGATGTCGCCGTTGCCAAAACAGGGCGAGGCACGCCCTTTAATGTCGTGTCTATCATGCGTAGAGTCCCTTGACCGGGAGGGTTGCACAGGCGTGCACTCCTCCCGCATTGATGAGCGACTATTTGATCGTGAAAGTCACGCTGTAGTCATAGGGCGGCGAACTGTTGATGCGGGTTGTCTTGGCCTCGCACGTGGCCCGGGTTGATCCGACAGACATTGCCTTTTTGTCCCATTTCACCAGAGGTAATGAGACGTGAGATGTTTCGAATTTGCACTCTTTGCGACCTGATTTATAGGTAAAACGCAGGCCAGAGGCAGAAGAGGACGCACTGTTCAATTTGAATTGAGTTGAAGATCTTTCGCTGATAGGTCCCGGAGCAGGGTCGAGGGAACCAAACGCATATTGGTAGGTAAACGTGGCAATGGAAGTTGTCTCATTCTTCACCGTCACACTCACGACGGTGTTGCTCCAGGCATTCGCCATGGGCGCTACTACTGTCAGGAGCACTGCAGCGATCTTTAGCCGATACATGTACCTTCCTCCTAGTGCTTTCAACGCCCCCTGAATAAGCGGCGCCACTCGATATCCGGGGTGAGAAAAAGTGCTCAGGCCCAGACACCTGACATGTCGGCAAGGAAACAGCACGCTGTATCAGACGTGGTCTGATAGATGCGTAGGAAATTTCGCTATTAACAAAACAGGCGCCTCAATCGGCGCCTGTGGAGGTCTGTCGCGGCCTGCATTCAGGCGGGTCCGGGAGGAGGGCCGGGGCTACAGCGGATAGTGCTTGAGCTCGCGCGCGATCAGCATTCGCTGAATCTCGCTGGAGCCTTCATAGATCTGCGTGATGCGTGCGTCACGGTAATAGCGCTCCACCGGATAGTCTTCCAGGTAGCCGTAGCCGCCATGCACCTGAATCGCCATCGAGCACACCCGTTCGGCCATCTCCGACGCGAACAGCTTGGCCTGTGACGCCTCCGAAAGGCATGGCTTGCCCGCACTGCGCAAACGCGCGGCGTGCAGGATCAACAAGCGCGTGGCGTTGACCTGGACCTGCATGTCGGCCAGCAGGTTGGCGATGCTCTGGTGCTCGTTGATCGGCTTGCCGAACTGGATGCGGTCACGCGAGTACACCAGCGCTGCTTCGAATGCCGCCCGGGCAATGCCCAGCGCCTGGGCGGCGATACCGATGCGGCCGCCTTCCAGGTTGGACAGTGCAATCGCCAGGCCCTTGCCACGCTCTCCGAGCATGTTGGCTGCGGAGATGCGGCAGTTGTCGAGGCTCACGGCACAGGTGTCGGACGCGCGAATGCCCATCTTGTGTTCACTACGGTCGACCTTGAACCCAGGGTTGTCGGTCGGCACAAGAAACGCCGACAGGCCTTTTTTGCCCAAGTCGGGGTCAGTCACTGCAAAGACGATCGCCAAACCGGCACGGCGGGCGTTGCTGACAAACTGCTTGCTGCCGTTGATCACCCACTCGCCATCGATCAATTCCGCACGGGTGCGCAAGTTGTGCGCCTCGGAGCCGGCCTGCGGTTCGGTCAGGCAGAAGCAGCCAATCACTTCGCCGCTGGCCAGGCGGGGCAGCCAGTGCTGCTGTTGCTCAGGCATACCGTAGGCCAGCAGCGGGCCGCAGCCTACCGAGTTGTGAATGCTCATCAAGGCGCCGGTCGCGCCGTCGCCAGCCGAGATTTCCTCGACCGCCAGGGCATAGGCCACGTAGTCGGTGAAACTGCCGCCAAACTGCTCCGGCACGACCATGCCAAGCAAGCCCAGCTCACCCATCTTGCGCACCACCCCGTCGTCGATCCAGGCGGCTTTTTCCCAGGCCTGGGCATGCGGGGCAATTTCGCCCCGGGCAAAATCGCGCGCCATGTCGCGGATCATGATCTGTTCTTCGTTCAGTTCCAGGTCTTGCATCTGCGTACTCCCAGGCTCACAGCCCTTCGAAGAATTGGTCGACCCGCGCCTGCGCTAGCTCTGCCAGGGTCGGCGGGTTCCAGCGTGGCTGCTTGTCCTTGTCGATGATCAGGGCGCGCACGCCCTCGATGATGTCGCCGTGGGCGAACCACTGCCGGTCCAGGTGCAGCTCCATGGCAAAGCAAGCCTCCAGGCCGAGTTTGCGCCCGCGCCGGAGCATCTCCAGGGTCACGGCCATGGCCAGCGGCGAGCGGCTTTGCAGCAGGTCGGCGGTGGCCAGCGCCCAGGCCTGGCTGTCGCCGATCCGCACCGTGCGCAGTTGTTCGATGATGCTGGCAAGGTCGGCCTGGGCGAAGTAGTGGTCGATCACCGGGCGCAGCTTGGCCAGCGGCGCGTCGGCCAGTACCTGGGTGCCGAGGCGGGCCAGTGCGCCCTGCAGGTCCTTGAGCGGATGCTGACCGAAGCTGAGCTGGTCCAGGGCCTGATCGAGCTGAGCAAGCTTGTCGCTGCTCAGGTACCAGTTGGCCAGGCCGCAATACAAGGCATCGGCCGCCTGGATCTGGCAGCCGCTGACGCCCAGGTAGGTGCCCAGTTCGCCCGGCACGCGGGACAGGAAGTAGCTGCCGCCGACGTCCGGGAAGTAACCGATGGCGGTTTCCGGCATGCCCAGCCGGCTGCGCTCGGTAACCACGCGCAGGTCGGCGCCTTGTGCCAGGCCCATGCCGCCGCCCAGCGTGAAGCCGTCCATCAACACCAGGGTCGGTTTGGGGTAGTGATGGATGCGCAGGTCGAGGGCGTACTCCTCGACGAAGAACTCTTCATGCAGGCTGCTGCCGGCCTTGAAGCTGTCGTACAGCGAGCGGATATCACCGCCGGCGCAGAAGCCTTTTGGCCCTTCACCGCGCAGGACCACAGCCTGCACCTGCGGGTCGACTGCCCAGGCGTCGAGCGCCTGCTGCAGGCTGCGCACCATGTCCAGGGTCAGCGCGTTGAGCCCGGCCGGGCGATTCAAGGTGAGGTGGCCAATCTGATTGCGGACTTCAGCCAGCACATGATCGGTGGATGAAATTCGAGCGTGCGCGGTCATCGCGATCTCCCTGCTTTGTTATTGATTTTCCAAGTGAAGTCTGGAGTGCACTGGAGGATCAAAAGATCCTGCCATGCAAATATGTCCTGCACAATCGACATATCTGCAGCAGCTGACTGCATGAATGTGCCATGTACCCGCTTTGTGCACCCCGCCTTGCGAATGAGTTACTGCCACTTTAGCCGAGTGCGCCCCAAGGAGCGGGTCGTAGTGCTTGCAGGCGCAAGCCGCCCGGCACCGGCCAAGGAACTGGCCAATCGCCGCCAAGGCAGCGTGGGGCCGCGTGCGTGGGCTTTCGATAATCGCCTGGACACCTGTCCAACCAATTGCGGAGCGCGTCATGCACAACAACAATAACAACTCCCACCGTCGTATCCTGCCGCTGCTTGGCGGCCTTGCCAGCCTGGCCTTGGCCCCGTTGGCGGGGGCCGAGATCATGCTCTACGACAAGGACCAGACCACCTTTTCCACCGACGGCTACATCAACGCCTTCTACGTCAACAGCGATATCGACCGCGCCGGCGAGCAATATGATCGGCGCCAGTCACGGGTGAAAATGGGCTTTCTGCCCAATACCCTTGGTTTCAACATGACGCGCCAGATCGACGATCTCAAGCTGGGTGGGCGTGCCTCGTTCTGGGTCAGCATCAACGACAGTGAAACCAACGGCACCGACACCGCCATCGATGTCCGCCAGTTCTACGGCACGGTAGCCAACCCGGAGTGGGGCGAGGTGTTGATCGGCAAAGACTTCGGTTTGTTTGCCCGCTCCAACATCCTCCTCGATGAACTGCTCACTGGCTACGGCCAGGTCAGCGACACACTTGGCCTGGTTGACGGCGGCGGGGTCTCGTTCGGCAACATCGGCAGCGGCTATCCCTATCCTTTCCCGACCTCGCAGATCACCTACCGCACACCGGTAATGGACGGCCTGCGCCTGGCCGTGGGGATAATGGACCCGGTTGACACCAACGACGACAGCGCGGTCGGCAAGGCCTATCAGGAGAATCCGCGCACCGAGAGCGAGATCACCTACCAGTTCGATCTGGGCGGCGCGAAGATCTACAGCTGGCTCAACGGCAGTTACCAGACCTCCGACAACACCGACAGCAACGTCGACTCGGTGACCTCCAAAGGTCTTGGCTACGGCGTACAAGCCAAGATGGGTGCGTTCTCGCTGACAGGCTCGGGCTTCAGCGCCAAGGGCATCAACCCGTTCTTCACCAACAATGCTGGTGAGGCGACCCTGCGTGAGGTCGACAGCCAGGGTTATCTGGTGCAGGGCTCGTACACCTTCGGCAAAAACCGCCTGGCGCTGTCGTATGGCAAGACCAAGGATGACGGCAACGGTGCAGTGAACACTGGCGCCGACTATGAAACCCGCGGCATTGCCCTGTTTCGCGAGATCAATGCCAACTTGAAACTGGTCGCCGAATACAACCAGTTCGAGATCGATGGCCATGGCGGCGATGCGCAAAACGAGGACACCGATACCTTGGCCCTGGGGGCTGTGCTGACCTGGTAAGCGGGCGGCTGGCGCGGCGGCATGCCGCTGCAATCCGCTGGGGCATTTGCTGTATGCTCACAGGCATTGCCAGGAGATGCCGCGCCATGTTCACCAGTCTGCTGACGTTTCTGATCACCCTTGCCGCCATGGAAGGCGTTGCCTATCTGGCCCACAAGTACATCATGCATGGCTTTGGCTGGGGCTGGCACCGCTCGCATCACGAGCCACGCCACGGTGTGTTCGAAAAGAACGACCTGTACGCCGTAGTGTTTGCCGGGTTGGCCATCACCCTGATCGCGTTGGGCACTGCCGGCTGGTATCCACTGCAGTGGATCGGTGCCGGCATGACCGGCTATGGCCTGCTCTACTTCATCGCCCATGACGGCCTGGTGCACCGGCGCTGGCCGCTGCGGATCGTGCCGCGCCATGGCTACCTCAAGCGCCTGTACCAGGCTCACCTGATGCACCATGCGGTGCAGGGCAAGGACGGCTGTGTGTCGTTTGGTTTTCTCTACTCGCCTACGGTTGAGCAGTTGAAGGCGCAGCTGCGTGCGCGTCACGGTGGACCGTTGCGCGAGCAGCGAGTGGACGCTGCCAAAGCTGCAGCGCCCGTGGCGGATAGCGACGCCAGCCGCGGCTGAGGGCCTGCCACAGGCCACTGGCAACGGCGGCGAGTTTCTCCCCCTTGCTGGTCGACAGGCGCCCGTCCCAGGCGGCATCACCCGCCGCCAGAATCTTCAGGCCGATGCGCCGATACACCGAGCCCGCTGTTGCCACAGCCCAGGCTGAACGCCAGGGCAGGGCGCTCAAACCGGCCTGGGCGCTGGCATAGTAGGGCTCTGCCTGCTCCACCAGACGTGTGCCCATGCGCGCCACGGCAGTACGGTGGCGTGGTTCGGCAAGCTGTTCGGCAGTGATCGCAAACTCGTCCAGCCAGGCTTGCGGCAGATAGCAGCGGCCAACCTTGGCATCATCGACGATATCCCGGGCAATATTGGTCAGTTGCATGGCCAGGCCAAGGTCGCAGGCGCGGTCGAGCACGGCGTCATCGCGCACGCCCATGACCCGCGCCATCATCAGGCCGACCACGCCAGCCACGTGGTAGCAATAACCCAGTGTTTGCTCTAGCGTCTGGTAGCGCTGGCCGGCAACGTCCTGCTCAAACCCCGCCAGCAGGTCGAACGCCTCTGCCTGCGGTACGCCATGGCGCCGGGCAACTTCGCGCAGTGCAGCAAAGGCGGGGTCGGTGACCGGCTGATCGGCGCAGGCAGCTGCGGTTTGCTGATACAGGCCGGCCAAACGCAGGCGGGCTTCCTCAGTTTCCAGCACGCTAGCCTGATGGCCGGCTTGCTGGCCGTCGATCACGTCGTCGCAGTGGCGGCACCAGGCGTACAACAGCACTGCGCTGCGGCGGGTGACCGGATCGAACAGGCGCGAGGCTGCGGCGAAGCTTTTCGAGCCGACGGCGATGCTGTGTTCGGCGTGGGCGAGCAGTTGCTCGTCGCCACTCATCGCTGCAGATCCTCGAGCATCAAGCCTGCGGTGGCCTTGGCCGAGCCGATCACGCCCGGCACGCCAGCGCCTGGGTGGGTGCCGGCGCCGACTAGGTAGAGGTTGCTCACCTGCGCATCACGGTTATGCGGGCGGAACCAGGCACTCTGGGTCAACACCGGCTCCAGCGAGAACGCCGAGCCCAGGTGGGCGTTGAGTTCGTCACGAAAATCTACCGGGGTGAAGCTGCGGCAAGTGACTAGGTCTTCGCGCAGCCCAGGGATGTAATAGCGCTCGAGGTAATCGAGGATTTTCTCCTGATAGCGTGGGCCTTCGACCGCCCAGTCGACCGGCGCATTGCCCAAATGCGGCACTGGCGCAAGCACGTAATGGCTGGAGCAACCGTCCGGCGCCATGTCCGGGTCGGTCGCGCAGGGCGAGTGCAGATACAGCGAGAAGTCTTCCGGCAGATTGGGGCCGTTGAAGATTTCCTGCACCAGCTCACGATAGCGCGGGCCGAAGCACACAGTATGGTGACGCAGCTGCGGCTGCCGGCGCTTGAGGCCGAAATGCACAACGAACAACGAGTTGCTGAAACGCTTGCTTTTCAACCGGCGTGCTTCGGACTGGCCGCGCCGGTGCGCGCCGAGCAGGTCGGCGTAGGTATGCACCACGTCGGCGTTGGAGGCGATCGCATCGGCCGTCCAGTGGCGGCCGTCGCGGCTGCGCGCACCGATCAGGCGGTCGCCCTGGGTATCGAAGCTGACCACGTCGGCGTTCAGCTCGAGGGTGCCACCGAGGTCGGTGAACAGCCGCGCCATGCCCTCGACCAGCGCGCCGGTGCCGCCTTTGGCAAACCACACGCCCCACTCACGCTCCAGGGCGTGGATCAAGGTGTAGATGGCCGAAGTGGCGAATGGATTGCCGCCCACCAGCAGGGCGTGGAAGGAGAACACCTGGCGCAACTGCGGGTTGCGGATGTACTGACCGACCATGCTGTAGACACTGCGCCAGGCCTGCAAACGGGCCAGTTGCGGGCCGGCATGGAGCATGTCGCGGAAGGTCAGGAACGGCACCGCACCAAGCTTGATATAGCCCTCTTCGAGGACTGCTCGGGAGTACTTCAAAAAGCTCTGATAGCCGGCGACATCGGCCGGCTCCATGGCGTGGATCTGCTGCTCGAGCTCGGCTTGATCGTTGCTGTAGTCGAACTGCGTGCCGTCTTCCCAGCACAGCCGGTAGAACGGCGCGACCGGCAGCAGCTCGACGTAGTCGGCCATCGGCTTGCCGGCCAGCTCGAACAGCGCTTCGATCGCGGTCGGGTCGGTGATCACCGTGGGGCCGGCGTCAAAGGTAAAGCCCTGGTCGTGGTAGACGTAGGCACGCCCGCCCGGCAAGTCGCGACGCTCCAGCAACGTGGTGTGAATCCCGGCCGCTTGCAGGCGAATGGCCAATGCCAGGCCGCCGAGGCCGGCACCAATCACCAGCGCGGTTTTGCCTTGGGTCATGACTGCTCCTTGAAATGCTGTGGAGAATGGCGCAACGCCGCCCGTAGCGCCTGGCCGACGGGGACTGGCGGTTTGCCCGAAAGAATGCGCAGACGATCAGCCGCAGAGCTTTGGCCTGCATAAAAACGTGCGATCAAGCTTTCCGGCAAGCGGTAGAAGCGCTGCATGACCTGCCAGCGCTGCTGCGCGCTACCAGCCAGGAACAGCATGCGATTGAGCAGCCGATAAAAGCCCTGGCCGCGCCAGCGCTGCGCCAGATAGCTGCCCATGGCCCGGTGCAGCTGCGCGCTGCTGTCGAACGGCTGCGTTGCGAGCCAGTCCGCTAGGCGCACGGCCTCCGGCAGCGAATAGCCGGTCGTACAGTGGCACAGCCCGGCGCGCAGCCCTGATGAGACCTGCCCATGCTGCTGCGCCCACCAGGCCGGAAAGTCTTCTGCCAGGGTGATCGGCAAGTCGCCTTGCTCTTCGCGCAGGCACTCGGCGACATGCCAGCCGTGCTGAAGCACGTAGTCGTCGATATTGCTGCGCAACTGCGCTGTAACTGGCGGGCTGTGGTCGACGTAGTGGGTGTCCTCGATCAGCAGGGTATCGGCGCTGAACGGCAACACGTAGACAAAGCGGTAACCGTTGCCCTGGGCGACTCGGGCATCCATCAGGATCGGTGTTTGCAAACCGTGGGGCTGCTCAAGCCGCAGCACCTGGCCGAGAAACGCCTGGCGGCCAAGCACCCGGTGCGGGCTGGCCTCGGCGCCACGGCCATCGATGGTGACCCGCGCCTGCAGCACTTCGCCGCTGGCCAGGGTGACCTGCTCCGGCGCAAGCGAGGTGATCTCGCAGCCGGTACGCAGGGCCGGCCCCAGGGCCTGGGTGATGACCTCGGCAAAGCGCTCGCTGGTGATGCTCGCATAGCCACTGGCCAGACGCCGCGACAAGTGCGGAAAGTGCACGTGGTAGGCCGGCCAGCGCTTGACCACCAACGGCTCCAGCCAACGCTGCTGGGCGGGCGTGAGGTCGGCATCATGGAACGACCAGGTATGGTTGCCGCCAAGGTTGGCAGCACGCTCCAGGCACAGCAGTTTCAGCTCAGGCCGTAGTTGGCTCAGGCGCCAGGCGATCAGGCCATTGGCCAGGCCGCCACCGGCGAGGATCAGGTCGTAATGCATGGTGAGTTCTCTGCCAGTACCGGTTGGTGGCTGCGCAACGCTGCCTCGACGATGTCCGCTGCCTTGGCCGCGCCACCGGCCGTGGCCAGTTCGCGTTGCAGCGCAGTCAACCTGGGCAGCGGTTCGCGCAGCAGGTGGGCGAGCGCGCTGCGGATGGCACTGACACTGGCCCGCCGCGACAGCGCCACGCCCAGACGATGATAGGCAACCCGCGCCGCCACGCCCGGTTGATCGAATGCAATCGGCATGACCAACAGCGGCGTGGCTGCGGCAATGGCATCCAGCACGGTGTTCAGGCCGCCATGGCTGATGACCACATCGGCACGGCGCACCGCCCATTGCTGGGGCGCGAAGTCGGTCACGAAGGTAGCGCCCTGTTGCAGCAACTGCGCTTGCTGAGCGTGATCGAGGCCGCCGCAGTGGGCGATCAGCAGCTGCACATCCAGCGCCTGGCAGGCCTGGCTGATCTTGCTGAACAACTCGAAGCGATGGCCCTGCAGGGTGCCCAGGCTGGCAAACACCAGTGGCCGCGCCGGGTCCAGGGGCCAGTCGGCGGCGTCCTGCTGCGCCGCCACCCGCAGCGGTCCGACTGCATGAAAGTGCGCCGGCAACGCCTGGCGCGGAAAATCAAAGCTGGGCACGGTCTGGCTGATTTGCGCCAGCGGCGACAGCCAGTCATGCAAACCCTCACGCTCGACCAGGCCATGCTCGCGGCAGGCCTGGCGCAGCACGCGCCCCAGTGGCTGCATCAACCAGTCGAAGACCTCGGTGCTGCCGCGGTACAGGCGCCGCTTGAAGCGGCTTTGGCCGTAGTCGAACGGCATCACCGGCAAGGGTATGCCGGGTTCGCGGTTGATCGGCAGCGCGCAGGCGATGGATATCCAGGGAATACCCGCCACTTCCGCCGCCAGCGCCCCGGCCGGTTCCATCTGGTCACACAGCATGGCATCCACCTGCTGCGCAGCGAGCGCCTCGGGCAGGCAGGCGCAGAGCATCGCGCTGGTGCTCGCCAACTGGTCGATCAAACGGCGCAGATGCATCGGCCCACTGGGGATGGCGGCCAGGCGCAAGGTCTGTTCAAGGTGGTCGTCGGCAAGCCGCCCGTGGCCTACCGCGACAAAGCCGATGCGTGGGTCGCTGAGCCAGCGCTGCGCGGCAGGTTGGTGAAAAAAACTCACGCGGTGGCCGCGCTCGACCAGCTCCCCGGCCAGCGCCTGCAAGGCCTGGAAATGGCTGGGGTAGGGCGGGGCAACCACCGCAAAGTGACTCATGACAGGTCCAGCCCGGCCGCCAGCAAGCGCGCCCGACGCAGCGCTGCCAGGTCACGCGAGCCGGTGCAGAAGCACGCGACCCGCAGCTGACGAATGATGATCTCGAAGTGCTCGACCACCGCCTCGGTGGACTCGGTGGCAGCCTGCAACACGCCGGCAGCCTGACCGACCAGATCAGCGCCAAGGCGGATCGCCTTGGCCGCATCGATGCCGTCACGAATACCGCCGGAGGCAATCAGAACGCTGTTGGGCAAGGCCCGGCGCAATGTCTGCAGACACAGCGGCGTCGGAATGCCCCAGTCCGCGAAAGCCATGGCCACAGCGCGATCGGCGTGGTTGCTGGCACGCTCGGCTTCAACCGCTGCCCAGCTGGTGCCGCCGGTGCCGGCCACGTCGATCACCTGCACACCGGCTTCGAGCAGGTCGCGGGCCACGCTTGGCGAGATCCCGGCGCCGACTTCCTTGATGATCACCGGCACCGGCAGCGCTGCAGTCAGCGCCGAGATCTGCGCCAGCACGCCGCGCCAGTCGCGGTCACCTTCGGGCTGCACTGCTTCCTGCAGCGGGTTGAGGTGGATGATCAAGGCGCTGGCTTCGAGCATTTCGACGGCGCGCCGGGCCAGATCCAGGCCGTCGGCTTCGCGCAGTTGCGCCGCGCCAAGGTTGGCCAACAGCGGAATATCCGGGGCCAGCCGGCGTAGCTCGCGGGTCAGGCCCTGGTCGTCGGCGCTGCGCAGGCTGACCCGCTGCGAGCCTACACCCATGGCAATCCCCAGCGCCTGCGCAGCCTCGGCCAGATGGCGGTTGATGCGTGTGGCGCGCTCGGCGCCACCGGTCATCGAGCTGATCAGCAGCGGCGCACGTAATGGCATACCCAGCAAAGAGCTGCTCAGGTCGATGCTGTCGAGGCACAGTTCAGGCAGGGCGCAGTGCTCGAAACGGACAGCGGCCCAGCCGGCATCGGCATGCGCGATGGTTTTATCTGCGCCCAATACGATGTCAAGATGATCGTCCTTGCGCTGGCTCAACACGCTTTTTTTCATTCCGGCTCCGCTGCCAGTGAATCATTGGGTGAAAATCATGGCCTTACCTTGTACAACGCTAGTAGCTTTGTACAGCTATGCTGGGAAACAGTACAGTTCTGGCAACGGCCCCTGATAGTCGTTCCGTCAACTCGCGGCCAAGACCGCACCACCGAAGAGGCCAGGATGACCACTATCGCACGCACAACCTCGGCCACTGACGCCGACTTCGCTGTTTACCTTGCTCGCCTGCGAGCAGAGCTGGACAGCCGCCTCAGCGAGCTGCTGCCAGAGGTCGGTCACGAACGCGATCTGCTCGCCGCCGCCATGCGCGAAAGCGCCCTTGCGCCGGGCAAACGCCTGCGCCCGTTGCTGTTGCTGCTGACTGCCGAGAGCTTAGGTGGTTGTAAAGCGGCAGCGCTGGATCTGGGCTGTGCGATCGAGATGGTGCACGCCGCCTCGCTGGTGCTCGATGACTTGCCGTGCATGGACAACGCCGCGCTGCGTCGTGGCCGGCCCACGCTGCACCTGGCGTTTGGCGAGGACGTGGCCATCCTTGCCGCCATTGCCTTGCTGTCGCGCGCCTTTGGCGTGGTGGCGGCGCTCCACACGGTCGAGCCGGAGCAGCGCAATCGCCTGATCGCGATCATGTCGCAAACCATCGGTGCCCACGGCCTGGTCAAAGGCCAACTGCAAGACCTGCGTGACGGTGCAACAGTGCGCAGTGCCGAGCAGATCACCGAGACCAATCAGCTCAAGACCGGCGTGCTGTTTGCCGCGATCATGGACATGGCCTGCCTGCTCGGCCATGCCCATGAAGGCGTGCGGCAGCCTTTGCAGCGCTTTGCCAGCGAGCTGGGCCAGGCGTTCCAGCTGCAGGATGATCTGCGCGATTGTGACCCGGACACCGGCAAGGACCTGGGCAAGGACGCCGGCAAGTCGACACTGTTTGCCTTGTGCGGCGAAACCCAGACGCGCCATCGCCTGCACAGCCACCTTGAGGCTGCCGAGCAGTGCCTGGAGCAGGTGTTTCTTGCCGAGCAACCGATTGGTTGCCTGCTGCGTGCAGTGTTCGCCAATGTGCGTTCACCCTTGGCCCAATCAAACTTTTGCGCCAGCGTGCGATCTGCTGAAGTACAGGTAGATATCTCAAGGAGCACGCCATGACCGACCACGACCCGCAACACACCGGCGACAAGGTGCCACGTCCACTGTCCTCCGAGCAGGCCCAGCAAGGCCAGCGCGTAGAGGGCAAACCGCTGGAGCGGCCGGACCCGGACACCGAAACGATCGACAAGGTGATTACGCCCACTTCGATCAAGGAGCTGGATGAGCAGACCGCAGAAATCGAGCGGCGCCTGCGTGAGGCGCGGGAGAAGGGTTTGTAATTGCTAGAAGGCGTGCCAGCCTGCTGGCACGCTTGGCACCGCGCCTGCCAGGGCGCGGTTGATCAACGTCAGAAGGTGTAGGCAACCCCGGCCTGCACAGTGCGTGGCTCACCTGGGTAGGCGTAGCGGTTGAACGCGCCTTCGTCATAGCCTTTATTGAACACGTTGCGCACATCCAGATTCAGCCGCACATGCTCGTTCAACTGATAGAAGCTCAGCAGGTCGACCACGGTGTATTGCTCCATGGTGTAGGTGCTGGCGGCCGTCTGACCCTGGCGGTCATCCACGTATTTGACGCCCATGCCCATGCCGAAACCTTTGGCCAGGCCGTCCTGGAATTCGTAGGTGTTGAGCAGGCTGAAGCTGTTGCGCGGGATGTTGGCCAGGCGGGTGCCGGTAGGCAGGGTGTTGTCCTTGGTGACTTCAGCATCCACGTAAGCGTAGCCGCCGATTACCCGCCACTCAGGGGTCAGGTTGCCGGCCACGTTGATATCCAGGCCACGGCTGCGTACTTCCCCGGCGGCGACGCTGAAGGTGCCGGTAGGATCAGCTGGGTCGCGGGTCAGCACGTTCTCTTTGACGATGTGGTAGATCGCCGCGTCGACGCTTAGCTGGCGATCCAGTGGCTCCCACTTGACGCCCAGTTCGTAGGATTTGCCCTTTTCAGGGTCGAAGCCGTTGCCTTGCATGCTCGCGCCGCTGTTTGGTTTGAACGAGCGTGCGGTGTTGGCATACACGGCGACAGTTTCGGTCAGGTCGTAGATCGCACCCAGGCGCGGGGTGACGGCGTTGTCCGCTGCGTCCCAGCCAGTGGTGCCTGGCAGGTAGTTTTCGTACTCGTGCTCGAAGCGCTCGAGCCTCACACCAGCCAGCACCTTGAAACGCTCGGTCAGGGCGACTTGATCTTGCACGAAGGCCGACCAGGTCTTGAGATTTTCCTTGTCATGCGTGGTGGTGCGGGTCAGAGCAGGGCGTGGCTGGCCGAGGACTGGATTGTAGATATCGATCGGGTAGGCGCCAGAGCCGTTGGCGGAGCGCTGGATGATCGACTTGTAATCATAGTCTTCGTACTCGACACCGGTCAGCAGCGTGTGAGCGAAGCCTGCGGTTTCGAAGTGGCCGGTCAGGTTGAGCTGGTAGTCACGGTCGGTCCATTCCAGCTTGCGATAGTTGAAGTTGCGACCAAGGGTACGGCCATCAGCTTGCAGGCTGTTGGCTTCGACGGCATTCCCTTTCAAACTCCCATCCAGCCACTGCATACCGCCAGCCAAGGTCCAATTGTCATTGAGCAGATGCTCAAAGCGCAGCTGGGCCATGTTGTTGTCGTTGTGCAGCAGGTTGTCGCTGCCTTTCTCCCAGACGTTGGTGTCACGCGAGGCGCTGCCGCGCTGGGTGTCATAGCGGGTCAAACCACGGTCGAGCGGGTGGTTGTTGCGCATGAAATCGCCTTCGAAGACGATCTTGGTGCTGTCGTTGGCCTGCCAGCTGAGTACCGGGGCGACGTCATAGCGTTCGCTGTCAACGTCATCGCGGAAGCTCTCGCCGCCTTCGCCCAATACGTTCAGGCGATAGGCCAGGCTGCCGTCTTCGCTGAGTGGACCAGTAGCGTCCAGCGTTGCCCGGTGCATGCCCTGGTCATCGAACTGGCTGCCCAAGGTCACCTTGGATTCGGGCAGCGGCTGTTTGCTGACAACGTTGAAGGTGCCGCCGGGATCGCCTCGGCCATACAGGCTGCTGGCCGGGCCGCGCAGTACTTCCAGGCGCTCGACGGTGTTGGCGTCCGGCGCGTTGGGGTAGCCGCGATTGATCGGGAAGCCGTTGCGATAGTACTCGCCCGTGGTGAAACCGCGCACGGTGACGGTGGTCAGGCCCTGGCCGCCGAAGTTGTTGGCCCGGCCCACGCCGCCGGCGTAGTCCAGCGCGTCCTGCAGGCGGGTTGCGCCAGTGTCTTCGAGCACGTCCTTGGGCACCACGCTGACTGACTGCGGAGTCTCGTGCAGGGCGGTGTCGGTGCGGGTAGCGCTGGCCGAGCGGGTGGCGCGGTAGCCGATCACAGGGCCATCGGCGCGTTCGCGCTCGCTGGCGGCATCGATGTTGACGGCTTGCAGCTCGACCGTTTGGGCCGGGTCGGCATCAGCCAAAGCCACAGGGGAGATAACATTGAGCAGACAAAGGGAAACGAACGCACGACGCATGGACGATACGATCCTGGCAGGGGGAAGGTGCGCGGGATCATATCTGGAAACAATTCTCGTTTACAGAAATATTTTGCGTACTAACGTACCAGGTTTTGGCTGCAATCCTTGGGGTCATTGCCCAGCGAGCCGCAGCGCTGACAAAACGCTGCGGCAGGCCGATCAGTGCGGAGCGCGGATGATCGTCTTGAGCAGGTCTTCCGGGCTGATATGCCCAACCACCTGCTGCACGCCGCCACTGCCTGGCGAAGGCAGGTCGATGATGTGCGAGCGCATCTTGCCGACAACATGCATCTCACACGGCTTGCAATCGAACTTCAAGGTCAGCACTTCGTCGCCCTGAATCAACTGCATCGGTGCGACCTTGGTGCGTACGCCGGTCACGCCTTTGGCCTGTTTCGGGCACAGGTTGAAGGAGAACCGCAAACAGTGCTTGGTGATCATCACCGGCACTTCGCCCAGCTCTTCGTGAGCCTCGTAGGCGGCGTCGATCAACTGCACACCGTGGCGGTGATAAAACGCCCGGGCCTTCTCGTTGTAGACGTTGGCCAGGAACGACAGGTGCGATTCCGGATACACCGGCGGCGGGCTGCTTTCGGCCTTGCGTGCACCGCGTGGGTGGGCAGCGATCCGTGCTGCGGTCAGCGCCTCGATGGCCTCACGGCGCAGAGCCTTGAGCTGCGAGTTGGGGATGAAGAACGCCTGCGGTGCATCCAGCTCGATAGCGCTGGCGTGGTACTGGGTGGTGCCCAGTTGGCCGAGCAGGTCATGCAGTTGATCGAGCGCCTGTTGCGGCTTGTTGGCCGGGCCAAACGGGCCGTCGAGGGCGACGCTGACGCTGATGCCTTCTTCACTGGTGGCGGTCAGCTGCAGACGCTGCTCGCTCAGTTGCGCCTGCCAGGCCACGCCGACCCTGCGCTCCGCGGAGGTGCGCTGCAAGGCCTGCTGCCAGTTGTGATCGAGGTTGCGCGACAGCGGATGGTTCGGCTTGAGCCGGTACATGCCATCCGGCATCTCGTTGGGCTCGACCCGGTAACGGTAGCGCGGTGCACCGTCTTCCTCGAACTCGCCCTTGAGCTCGGCGATGTTGGCGCGGAAACCCACCACTTCGCGCTTGACCAGCACGTTGAGGCCGTCACCGTTGCTCAATGGCACCTCGGTGACCACCTGCATGTCACGCTTGCCGACCTTTTCCACCACGCCTACCGGCAGGCCGGTGAAGGTGGGCGAGTCGAACGCGCCGATGTCGATCTTGCGGTCGCTGACGAAGTAGTCAGTGCTGCCGCGGTGGAAGGTCTTGTCCGGGTCGGGCATGAAGAAGTGTTCGGTGCGGCCACTGGAAGCACGCGCCAGCTCGGGGCGGTTCTCCAGAATCGCATCGAGCTCTTTGCGGTAATGGGCAGTGATGTTCTTCACATAGCCCATGTCCTTGTAGCGGCCCTCGATCTTGAACGAGCGCACGCCGGCATCGACCAGATCGCTGAGGTTGGCGGTCTGGTTGTTGTCTTTCATCGACAGCAGGTGCTTCTCGAACGCTACTACTCGGCCCTGATCATCCTTGAGCGTGTACGGCAGGCGGCAGGCCTGCGAGCAGTCGCCACGGTTGGCACTGCGCCCGGTCTGCGCCTGGGAGATATTGCACTGGCCGGAGAACGCCACGCACAGCGCGCCATGGATGAAGAACTCGATGGCCGCATCGGTTTCGCTGGCAATCGCGCGGATCTCTTGCAGGTTGAGTTCACGCGCCAGCACCAGCTGGGAGAAGCCGGCCTGATCGAGGAAACGCGCCCGAGCCAGGGTGCGGATGTCGGTCTGGGTGCTGGCGTGCAGCTCGATCGGCGGGATGTCCAGCTCCATCACCCCAAGGTCCTGCACGATCAACGCATCGACGCCGGCATCGTACAGCTGATGGATCAGCTTGCGCGCTGGCTCCAGCTCGTTGTCATGGAGGATGGTGTTGATGGTGGTGAACACCCGCGCATGGTAGCGCCGGGCGAACTCGACCAGTTCGGCGATCTCGCTGACTTCGTTGCAGGCGTTGTGCCGCGCGCCGAAGCTCGGGCCGCCGATATAGATGGCGTCAGCGCCGTGCAGGATGGCTTCGCGGGCAATCGCCACGTCGCGGGCAGGGCTGAGCAGTTCCAGGTGATTCTTGGGCAAGGACATGGCTTTATTTTTTCGGGCTGTCACGGTTTAGGCGGGCATTGTAACGGTGAAACGCTCACGCGGCACCTGCGCGCTGCCCGATGGTGAGTCGGTACTGGTCAATTAGCTTGAACGCCTGCGCTTGCCACCCGGTCGTACTTGAAAACATAGCCCGACCGACCGTGATGAGGCCCCGACCATGAGCGACACCCCGACCGACCCTAGCGGCCAGGCCATCAGCCTGACCTTGAACGGTACGCCCCGGCAGCTGCAGGTGCAGCCCTGGACCACCTTGCTTGACCTGCTGCGCGAGCAGCTCGACCTGACCGGTACCAAGAAAGGCTGCGACCACGGCCAGTGCGGTGCCTGCACGGTGCTGCGCAATGGCCGCCGGGTCAACGCCTGCCTGACCCTGGCGATCATGTGCGATGGCGACCAGCTGACCACCATCGAAGGGGTCGCAGACGGCGACAGCCTGCACCCGCTGCAACAAGCCTTCATCGAGCATGATGCCTTCCAGTGCGGCTACTGCACCCCCGGGCAGATCTGCTCGGCGCTGGGCATGGCCAACGAAGGCCGCGCGCGCAGCCGTGACGAAATCAAGGAAGCCATGAGTGGCAACCTGTGCCGCTGCGGTGCCTACAGCAATATTCTCGATGCCGTGGAAGCGACCTTGCCGTTGATTCATGGAGGGCCGCGGCCATGACTCCGTTCCAGTACAGCAAGCCCACCAGCATCGACGCCGCTTTGGCCCTGACCGGCCCACAGGCGCGGTTTATCGCTGGCGGCACCAACCTGCTCGACCTGATGAAGGAAAACCTCGACCAGCCCGAACACCTGATCGACATCACCGGCCTGCCGCTGGACCAAGTGAGCGAAACCGAGGCGGGCGGGCTGCTGGTCGGTGCGCTGGTAAGCAACGCCGAGCTGGCCTGGCATCCCCTCGTCGAACAGGCCTATCCGCTGCTCAGCCAGGCGATCCTGGCTGGTGCTTCGCCGCAGTTGCGTAACATGGCCAGCACTGGTGGCAACCTGCTGCAGCGCACCCGGTGCTACTACTTCTATGACGCCGGCACGCCGTGCAACAAGCGCGAACCTGGCTCGGGCTGCCCAGCCCGTGATGGCCTCAACCGCATCCATGCGATTCTCGGCGCCAGTGACAGCTGCGTTGCGGTGCACCCCTCGGACATGTGTGTGGCGCTGGCAGCGCTTGAGGCGCGGGTACATGTGCAGGGCAAGGCTGGCGTGCGCCAGATCGACTTTGCCGACTTCCACCGCCTGCCGGGTGACAGCCCGCAGCGCGACAACCAACTGGCCGACGATGAACTGATCACCGCCATCGAGCTGCCGGCGCCGCAGTTCAGCCTGCACAGCCACTACCTCAAGGTGCGTGATCGGGCCTCCTATGCGTTTGCGCTGGTCTCGGTTGCTGCCGCGCTGGAACTGGACGGCGACAAGATCGTCAGCGCCCGGCTGGCGCTTGGCGGCGTCGCCCACAAGCCTTGGCGCAACCCAGCGGTGGAGCAGATGCTGCAGGGCCGCGCTGCCACCGGCGAGAGCTTCGCCGCTGCGGCGGACATGCTCCTGGCTGATGCCCAGCCACTGGCGCACAACGCCTTCAAGATCAAGCTGGCCCACGCGGCCATCGTCCGCGCCTTCACTGAAGCTGCCGCAACAGGAGTTGCCTGATGAATACCTTGAAACCCGTTAGCGGCCAGCCCATGGATCGCGTCGACGGCCCGGCCAAGGTCACCGGTCAGGCCCGTTACGCGGCCGAATACCCCACCCCTGATTTGCTCCACGGCAGCGTGGTCTCGAGCACCATCGCCCGCGGCCGCGTGCGTCATATCGACTGCGAGGCAGCATTGCGCCTGCCAGGCGTGGTGGCGGTGCTGCACCATCAGAACCGGCCAAAGCTGGCGGGCGAAGACGAGCAGTACGAAGACGCTGATTCGGCCGATGGCTCGCCGTTTCGCCCGCTATACAACGACCGTGTGCTCTACAGCGGTCAGCCGCTGGCACTGGTCGTCGCCGACAACCTCGAACTGGCCCGGCATGCCGGCACGCTGGTGCGCATCGAATACGAAACCGACGCCCATCAGACCGATCTGCTCGCCGGGCAGGCCCATCCCGCGCCGGCTGAGCTTCCCAAACCCCGCGGCGACTTCCAGCAAGCCTATGACGCTGCACAGGTGCGGGTCGATGCTACTTACAGCACCCCGATCGAGCATCACAACCCGATGGAGCCGCACGCGTCCACGGTCATCTACCACCCAGGCGGCAATCTGGAAGTCCACGACAAGACCCAAGGCACGCAGAATTGCCGTGATTATCTGCACAGCGTGTTCGGCCTGCCCAAGGAGAAACTGCGAGTATTCGCGGCCTATGTCGGCGGCGCGTTCGGCTCTGGTTTGCGCCCGCAGTATCAGTTGCCACTGGCCGTGATGGCGGCGCTGCAACTGCAGCGCTCAGTGCGCGTCACCCTGACGCGCCAGCAAATGTTCACCTTCGGCTACCGCCCACGCACTGTGCAGCAGTTGCGCCTGGCCGCTGACGCGCAGGGCAAGCTGCAGGCGATCCATCACGCCGCTACCGGCCAGACCTCGCGCTTCGAAGACTTCAGCGAGCACGTGGTCGAGTGGAGCGGCATGCTCTACCAGTGTGACAACGTGGCCATGGACTACCGCCTGGTGCCGCTGGATGTCTACACGCCGCTGGACATGCGTGCGCCTGGCGCGGCGCTGGGCTTGATTGGCCTGGAATGTGCGATGGACGAGCTGGCGGTGGAACTGGGCATGGACCCGGTAGAGTTGCGCCGGCAGAACTTTGCCGAGAGCAACGGCAACGAAGGCAAACCGTATTCCAGCAAAGCTCTGCTGGACTGCTACAGCCAAGGCGCTGAACGCTTTGGCTGGGCCGCCCGCAACCCGCAGCCACGCAGCATGCGCGAAGGCCACGAACTGATCGGCTGGGGCATGGCCGGTGGTGTCTGGGAGGCGATGCAGATGAAAGCCAGCGCCCGTGCGCGCCTCGATGCCCACGGCCAGTTGGTGGTGAGCAGCGCGACCACCGATATCGGCACCGGCACCTATACCGTGATGACCCAGATCGCCGCCGACGCGATGGGCATGGCGCCGGCTGAGGTGACCTTTCTGCTGGGGGATTCGGCGCTGCCGACCGCACCGTTGCAGGGGGGCTCGTTCACCGTGTCGTCGGTCGGTTCAGCGGTGCGCCAGGCCTGTGAAGTGCTGCGTGGCAAACTGCTGATGGCGGCGCGTAGCTGTTATCCGGAGCTGGCCGGTCATCCGGCTGAGGACATGGTTATCAGTGAGGGTGAGCTGCACGTTGGTCGCCGCCGTTATCCGCTGGGCGAGATACTGCCGCGCAGTGGCCTGGAGGCGAAGGTGGTGTGCGAGCCCGATGCCCGCCGTGACGGCTATGCAACGGCAACGCACTCAGCGGTATTCGTTGAGGTGCGGGTCGATGAGGAGCTCGGTACGGTGCGTCTTGGCCGGGTGGTCAGTGCGATTGCAGCGGGGCGGGTGATCAATCCGAAGATGGCCCGCAGCCAGATTCTCGGCGGAGTGGTCTGGGGCGTCAGCATGGCGCTGCATGAAGAGACCTTGATCGACCATGAGCTGGGCCGCTACATGAACCACAACCTGGCGGAGTACCACATTCCGGTACAGGCGGATTTCGCCGACATCGACGTGCTGTTCGTGGACGAACCGGACGAGATCGTCAACGCCCTCGGCTCCAAGGGCGTCGGTGAGATCGGTATCGTCGGGGTGCCGGCGGCGGTGGCCAATGCGGTTTATCACGCTACTGGTAAGCGGATGCGTGAGTTCCCGTTGACTATCGATCGAGTGCTTGGTTGAGGCTGACTCCGGCTGCAGCGGCCTGGATCGAGGCTGCTGCAGCCGGGGCAGGGGTCAGAAATGGTATTCCATGCCGGCGCCGGCGTACCAGGAGCGACCGGGGGCTGCTTCGTAGTAGCGCTGGTTTCCATCGCCGACAATCACCGAACCGACGTATTGGCGATCGGTCAGGTTGTCCAACCGCAGCAGTTGATGGAAGGTCCATGGGCCAAGGGTTTGCTCGAATCGGGTGCGCCAGTTGAATACGGTATAGGCCGGCGCAGCGGTCTGTTGATTGCTGTCCTCAACGTAGACTTTGCTGCGATATTGGCCCTCAAGGCCCATGCTGATCCCTGGATGCAGTTTCCACACGAGCTCGGCAAAGAGACTGCTGCGCGGTACGCCAGGCAAATTATTGCCTTTCTCGATGGTGCTGCTGCCTTGGCTGACGGATTCGTCATAGGTTGCATCAAGCAGCGTGTAGGCGACGTTGGCCTGCCAGTGTTCGCTCAGCTCCCGTTGCACACCAAGCTCCAGGCCGCGTCGCAGTGTCTGGCCGGCGTTTTGGTAACTGGTGCGACCGTTGCTTGAAGCAAATACCACCACTTCGTCTTCGGTCTGAATCTCGAACAGCGCCAGGTTGATCCGGGTGCGCTCGTCTGGACGGGCTTTAAGGCCGATCTCGTATTGGGTGCTGGTCGCGGGTTTGAGGCCGAAGTTGAAGCCTTCCACGGCACCTGGCGCGTAGGCCATCTCGGCCTGCGTCGGGGTCTCGAACGCCTTGCCAGCGCTGACGTAGCCGTGCAGCTCAGGGGTGAAGGCGTACATCACCGACAGTGTCGGCGTGGTGCGTTGATACTTTTTCGAGCCGCTGGAATCGCCATTGGCCAGGTACTTGTCGTTGACCTCCATTTCCATGCTGCTGCGGCGCACGCCAGCGTCCACGGTCCAGCGGTCGAGTTCCCAGTGGGCTTGTAGATAAGGGTCGAGGCTGGTGGCGGTGTCCTTCTCGTCGCGACGCAGTTCACCTTTGACGCCCAGCGTGTCGCCGCTGAAGTTCTGGAAGCCGCGGCGGTCGTCCGTGCTGCGGTCGTAGTCAGCGCCGGCAGTGAGGGTCAGGGCACCGTAGGCGACTTCGATCGGTTGAATCCAGCGCAAGGTGCCACCGTGGAACTCCCGGTCGAAATCGACCACGCCACCGCCGCGGTTGTTGGGCGCTGTGCCTCGGGGGATAGACAGATACTGAATCACACTGCGCTTGCCCGCATACAGATTGAACTGCAAGGTCGCGTCACCGAAATAACGCTCGTAATTCATCCCCACTTGCTGGTGATGGATGCTTTTGCGCGTGTTGTATTCTTCGGCGCGGCTGCTCACCGAGCGCGGATCAGCCTTGTAACCTTGCCAGGTCTGCCCCAGCGGGTCCTGCGTGCCGTTCTGCTCCAAAGTGCTGAAGATCAGTGCCAGGCGGCTGTCTTCATCGGGGCGTACATGCACCTTGGCAAAGGTCTGGTCGCGCCGGGCCGCACTGTGGTCGCGGTAGCCATCGGTGTCCAAGCGAGAAGCATCGAGGACGAACCCGGCATAGTCATTGCCACCCTCGCCGTAGACATGGTTCTTGTTGAAGCCATCGCTGCCAAAGGTGGTGTCGACGCCGACTTTGGGCGCCCCGGCGCCATCGCGGGAGAACATCTGGATCACGCCGCCGGCATTGCTGCCGTAGATCGCCGACGCAGGGCCGCGCAGCACTTCGATGCGCTCGGCCACATCGAGGTTGAGCGAGGCTGCCTGGCCCTGGCCATCGGGCGTACTTGCCGGGATTCCATCGCTGAGCAGCTTGATCCCGCGAATGCCAAATGCCGATCTAGCGCCATACCCGCGAGAAGATATCTGCAGGTCCTGGGCGTAGTTCTGACGGTTCTGCACCACCAGCCCGGGCACGCGATTGAGCGCCTCGGACAAATTGACCCCCAACTGGCCATCAGCGATCTGCGCGCGCTTCACGGTGTCGATGGAGTAGGGCAGGTCGAAGCTCTGGTTGGGTGCATAGGTGCCCGTGACTACCACCGGCTCGAGCAGGTTGAAGGTGGTTGCAGGCTCGGCATGGGCCAGGCTGCACAGGCCGAGGGTTGGCAGTAGAACGGTGAAATGGCGACGCATGGGGCTTCCTGCTGCTTGAAGCGGTGATAAATGTGCGGTTCACGCGGTCTCCGTAGGAGCGGCCTAGTGTCGCGAAAGGGCTGCGTAGCGGCCCCAGGATCTGCGCCACGCCGCAAAATCGCCGGGGCCGCTCCGCGCCCCTTTCGCGACACAAGGCCGCTCCTACAGGGGGATCGCGTCAGGCTTTGGCGGCCATTGCGGTTACTTCGACGCGCATGCCTTCCACTGCCAGTGCGGCCACGCCAACGGCGGCCCGGACCGGCCATGGCTGGCTGAAGAAGCGCTGGTAGACCTCGTTGAATGCAGGCCGGTCGGCCATGTCGGTGAGGTAGATGGTCAAGTGCAGCACACGGTCCATGGAACTGCCAGCGCGCTCCAGGGCAGTTTTCAGCGCCTGCAGAGTGCATTCGCTTTGCTCGACAATCCCGCCCAGCTCCAGGCTGCCGTCTGCCCGGGTCGGGATCTGCGTGCTCACCAGCAAATTGCCGAAGCCGGTCACGTCGGACGAGATCGACTCCGGGTCTGGGTCTGGAATGAAGGTGATGTCTGCATTTGCCATGGGAATAGATGCCTAGCACGGGAGGAAAGGCGCAAGCCTACGTGAGCGAGCCGGGCCGGTCGAGCCGCCGCTGGGCCATTGAAATTGAAATAGTAGGCATTGCCGGTCAGAATCGCGGCCATTTGGCCGAGCGCACAGCCTCGGTTATGCAGAAGGAACAGGGCTTGAACGAACACACACTGTCGCAGCGCCTGGAACGGGTCGCGGCGAACGTGCCGGCATCAGCGCGGCTGGCGGATATTGGCTCGGACCACGGTTACCTGCCGGTGGCGTTGATGCTGCGCGGGGCTATCGAGTTTGCCGTGGCTGGCGAAGTGGCGCAGACGCCGTTTCACTCGGCGCAGCGCAAGGTGCGTAAAAATGGCCTGGAGCAGCGTATCGCCGTGCGCCTGGCGGATGGTCTGGCGGCGATCGAAGCGAGTGACCGGATCGATGTGGTCAGCCTGTGCGGTATGGGCGGCGAGACCATGTGCGAGATATTCGAGCGCGGCAAGAATCACCTGGCTGGCAGCGAGCGGTTGATCATGCAGCCCAACGGTGGCGAGCAGGAGCTGCGCACCTGGCTGATGAACAACGGTTACCGCATCGAGCATGAAGAGGTCCTGCGCGAGAACCGCTTCGACTACGAGATCATCGTTGCCGTGCCGGCTGCTGACGTGGTCTACACGCCGCAGCAGCTATTGTTTGGCCCGCGCTTGATGGAGCAGCGCAGCGAGGCGTTTCTGGGCAAGTGGCGCCGCGTGCTGCGTCAGCGCCAGCAGACCCTGGCGCACTTCGAGCATGCGCAAGAGGTGCCGCAGGCCAAGGCCCGGCTGTTCAGCAAGCAGGTCGAGTGGATTACTCAACTGCTGGCCGGGGCCTGATCGATTACATCTGCGAGCAGTTACCCATCTCGCGGAAGCTGATGTCGTGGCGCTGGCCTTGCTGGTCCAGATAGGCCATCCGCGCGGTGCCCACCTTGCAGTCTTCGATGTCGCTTGCCGGGGTAATGGAAATCACCTTGGCAACGTCCAACGGCATGCCGTAGTGGTATTGCTCAACCGCTGCGGGTACTGGTTGTTGATTGCCCTGGTCGGCGTAGGCAACGGTGGTAGCCACTGAGCTGAGAAGGGCAAAAATTGTGATAACGGCTTTCATGATGAGCTCCTCTTACGTATGAGCCATGATGCATTGCTTGGCGATTCACAATAAATGGCCTGCAACGTGATAGATTGCTGCTCTTGATGTACGAATTAAATTTCAGGAGCGCGCTTCCATGGACATGCTGCATGCCATGCGGACTTTCACCCGGGTAGTCGATTGCGGCAGTTTCGCGGGCGCCGCCAATGCCCTCGATATCTCTGCCGCCCAGGTCTCACGCATCGTCGCCGAGCTTGAAAACCAGTTGCAGACCCGCCTGCTGCACCGCACCACCCGGCGCCTGCGCATGAGCGAGGCGGGCGAGCGTTTCCTTGAGCGAGCGCGGCAGATCCTGTTGCTCAGTGAAGAGGCCATGGACGAGGCGCGCGGTGCCCACCTGACCCCGCGCGGGCGGCTGCGGGTGCACTCCACCCATGGCTTGGGCCTGCTGATGATGCCGCTGGTGGCGGCCTATCAGGCGGCCTGCCCGGAAGTGGTGATGGAGCTGACCCTGTCGCAGCGCAACCCCGATCCGCTCGATGAGGGCCACGACGTGGTCATCACCATCGGCCGCGGCTTGCCGGATTCGCAGCTGATCGCCATCCCCCTGGGCGGCATCTACAGCATCCTTTGTGCCTCACCTGACTATCTGGCGCGTCACGGCGTGCCCGAGCGACCAGAGGACCTGCAGCAGCATGTGTGCATGCGCATGGGCGACCCATTGTTCGAAGAGGACTGGGTGTTTGAACAAGCGGCCGAGAGCTGCGTGATTCAACCGCAGCAGACCTTCCTGACCAACGTCGCGGATGCCATGTTGCAGGCTACCGAGCTGGGTATGGGGATTGGCTTGATTCCGTATTTTTCCGCGACCAGGGCCATCGAGCAGGGACGGCTATGCCGGGTATTGGCGCCACATCGTCTGCGGCAGCGGGAGATTTATGCGATCTATCCGTCCCGGCACTATCTGGATGCCAAGGTGCGAACCTGGCTGGACATGCTCAAGGAGCAATTGCCGCTGATGTTCCAGGCGCATGAACAGGTAGTCGAAGAACAGCGCCACTGGCGCTGATTGAACTGAAGCGCGGCGCTGCAGGTTTCCCCACAGCGCCCCTGCAATCAATGATCGTCTTGCTCGGCACTGCTCGAGTCACTTGGCCCAGGGGTCTTGCCATCTGCGCCATCGGAGTCGGTACCGGTATCGCTGCTGTCGTTATCCGGGCTGCCGCCTGGGCTGTTGACGCTGCTGCCATCACCGGCGGTGCTGCCACGCGGTTGGTCGCCAGAGGACTGTTCAGTGGTGGACTTGCCGCTGCTCATGTCTGTGGCAGCAATGCTGACGGTAGAAGCAAGGCCCAACGACAGGGCAAGAACTAACGGAAGCGGGCGGAAGCGAACCATGGTGAATCTCCTGTAAGGATGATCGTCATGTGTTCGGCCACGCCAGCGGGGGCAGGGTGCCCGTCGGGCGACGAGCGGTCATGCCCCCGGCGCGGGTCAGGCGTGTTCTGCAGCAGGCGCCGGCGCCTGGGTTTCAGCCATCGACGGGTGCTCCTGCACGGCATGGCGCAGTTCTTCGGTCACCCGCAGTTCGGCGCCACTCGGCGAGAACGTGGTGCTCGCAGCAAACGGCGCGGGATGCTCCGGTGCCGGGCGCTTGCCACGGCGCCAGAGGAAGAAGCTGACCATGGCCAGGTTGATCACGGCAAACGCCCAGAACAGGCCGACTTCGCCGTACGAGGTCATCACCGGCGAAATCGCCAGCGGCGCCATTGCCGAGCCCAGCGAGTTGATCAGCAGCAGGCCCTGGATCATCGGCACCAGCGCATCCGCCGGGGCGCGGTCGGCAGCGCTGCTGACCGACACCGGGTACACCGCGAACACACAGCCGCCGAGCAGGAACAGCATTGCCGGCAACAGCACCGAATTGGCCGGCAGCAGGCCGATCACCAGCGACAGCACGGTGCACAGCGCGGCCAGCGTGATCAGTACATCCTGGCGGTCCTTGCGGTCGGACCAGCGCCCCACCGGATACTGCAGCAGCATGGCGCCGAGAATCACCCAGGCCATCATGGTGCCGACTTCACCCACCGCCAGACCGATGCGCTGCAAGTACAGCGGCAGCAAGGTATACACCGCAGCGATTGCCACGCCCGAACCAAAGCAGCCGACCAGCCCGGTGGGGGCCACGCCCAGCAGTTGCCGGGGTTTGAGCGGCTCGACCTGATCGAGCACCGGCGATACCTGCGGCAGGATCACGATCGGCAGCACCGACAGCGCTGCCAGCATGCCGGCAACCATGTATGGCGCGCTGGCGCCCAGGCCAGTGATCTCGCCCAACGCAGCCTGGGCCAGCACGCCAGCACCGTAGAAGGCGATCATGTAAAGGGCCAGCAGGCGCCCGCGGATCTTCGCGTCGCCGGCCATCAGCAACCAGCTTTCAATCACCAGAAACACGCCGACGGCAGCCCAGCCGTTGATCAGGCGCATGGCCATCCACCAGGTGGTGTCGTAGAACAGGCCCTGCATCAGGCTGGTGGCGGCGATCAGCGCGGCGAAGCTGCTGTAGGCACGGATGTGGCCGATGCGCAGGATCAGCCGGTCATTGAACAGGGCGCCCAGGGTCAGGCCGATGAAGTAGGCCGAAGAGACGATACCGATCATCGTCGCCGACTCGCCCGCCGTACCCAGTTGCAGTGTGGTCAAAGAAGACATGAAACCATTGCCCAGGGCCATGATGAACAGCCCAAGCAGGGGCGCCAGCGCCATGGCCAGCAAACGCGGAGACATACATACCTCAAGAAGAAATCAGCAGATGTGTGCCTTTTTGCCGCGCAGGCTGGGCCGGGCCATTGCGGACCGGTAGCGAGGGTGCCTGTAGCAGGGTGACTGGCGAAAAGGAGGCGCGATTTTAAGCGTTATCCTGGATTTGCCAAGGGGGCTGGCCCTGCGACCATCCGCCGCAGGATCAACGGTCGGCGTGTTGATGCAGCAGCCCGCGCTGTCAGGCGTGGCCATCCGCCAGCCGTGGCGGCTGAAACAACTGCCGAATCAACTCGCGCAACCAGCGATTGCCGCTGTCCTGGTGGTAGCGTGCGTGCCAGTGCTGCTTGACCGTGAAGCCGTCGACCGCAAGCGGGCAATCGGTCATCTGCAGGCCATGCATGGCGGCCAGTGTCTGGCCGATATGCCGAGGGAGCGTCGCGATCAGGTCGGTCGAGCCGACCACCATGCCCAGCCCGAGAAAACCGGGCAGCTCAAGCATCACCCGGCGCTCGATGCCGGCCCGGGTCAGAGCCGCCTCGAGCAGTTTCTGGCCGGTGCCGGCACTGACTTGCACGTGTCCCTCAGTCCGGTAGCGGGTGATGCTCATGGGCTCCCCGTCGGTGGCATGCTTGGGGTTGCTCAGGCACACCCAGTCCTGCTCGAACAACACCTGCTGGTACATGCCGCCGCCCAGCCAGGGCACAAAACCAATGGCCAGGTCGGCCTCGCCTGATTCCAGCGCGCTTTCGGTATTGCCGTCGATGCGTGCCGCTTCCAGGCGGATGCCCGGCGCGTGCGAGCGCAGATGATTGAGGATGCGCGGCAGCAAGGTGATGTGGCTGGCATCGCTGACGCATAAGCGAAAACGGCGCTGCGCGGTCGCGGCGATGAATTGTGGCTCGGAGGCGGTCAGTCGGCGCAGCGATTCGAGCACCTCGCGGCACGGCCCGATCAACTGGTCGGCCCGCGGCGTGGGCGCCATGCCGCCGGGGGTGCGTACAAACAAGGGGTCGTTCAGCTGCTCGCGCAGGCGTGCCAGCCAGATGCTGATGGTCGGCTGGCTCTGGCCCAGTTGCTCGGCGGCGCGGGTCACGCTGCGGCAGTTGTAGAGGACATCGAACAGGCGCAGCAGCTTGGGATCTGGCAGGGCATCCAACGGGGTCATTATTGTAATTCTCAATAGTGCTATTGAGGCCATTGTATAGCCCAAATAAGCCCGCCTGCCTAATGTAGTCGCAAAGCACAGGAGGCTTGCGACGTGAAAATCTGCATTCTTGGAGCCGGCGCCCTCGGTTGCGCCATTGGCGCTGCCTTGAACGAGGCGGGGCATGAAACCTGGTTGTTGAACCGCGGCCAGGCGCATGTCGCTGCGATCAACCAGCACGGCCTGCACGTCAACGATGAGCGTGGCGAGCGCCACGTGCGGGTCAACGCCAGCGTCGATGCCGAAGAGATCGGCGCGGCCGATCTGGTGGTGGTGCTGGTCAAGTCGTTCCATACCGCTGAAGCGATTGCCGGCGCCACTGCCTTGATCGGCCCGCAGACGCTGGTGCTGTCACTGCAGAACGGCCTGGGTCACGAGGACATCCTGGCCGAGGCGGTCGGTCGCGAGCGGGTATTGGCCGGCAAGACCTACGTCGGTGGCGTGCTGCTGGCGCCCGGCTCGATCCGCGCCGGGGTAGCCGGCAAGCAGACCTTTATCGGCGAGCTCGACGGCCAGTTGACGCCACGGGTGCAAGCCATTGCCGACGCCTTCAACGGCGCCGGGCTGGCCACCAGTGTCAGCGACAACATCCTCGGCACCATGTGGGACAAGCTGTTGGTCAACGTCGCCACCGGCGCGCTCAGCGGCATCACCATGCTCAGCTATGGCCAGCTGTACAGCGAACCGCTGCTCGAGAGCACGGCCAAGGCAGCGGTGGCCGAAGCCATCGCGGTCGCCGAGCGGGCCGGTATCCGCCTCAGCCTGACCAGCCCAGAAGCTGCCTGGCAACTGGCTGCCGAAGGCCTGCCGGCGAGTTTTCGCACCTCGATGCTGCAGAGCCTGGAAAAAGGCTCGATCACCGAAATCGACTTCATCAACGGCTCCGTCGTGCGCTGGGGCCAGCGCCATGGCGTGCCCACGCCGGTCAACGCGACCCTGGTGGCCTGCATCAAAGGCATCGAACGCGCCATGGCCGACTATCAAAAGAGGGACTTCAAGTGACTGCCAAAGCCTACCTCGAACACGTTGCATTCTTCGTCAAGGACATCCACTGGCACATCGGCTTTTTCAGCGAGGTGTGCGGCATGACCATGCGTGAAGTCCAGGGCAGCCTCGAGCAGCCTGCGCAGTACTGGACCCTGGGCGGTTTGCAGTTCATCCATCAGCCGGATTTTGCCGGCCCGGAAGGGCGCATGGCCCACCTGGGCATCATGTGCGAAGACCTCGAGGCCAGCTTGGCTGCTGCGCAGCGCTTCGGCGTCACGCCATTGCCGCAAGGCTTCAACTGGTTCCGCCTGCCGGATGGCCTGGCGATCGAGCTGATTCAGGCCCGGCCGGTCAGCTGCGTAGCCCAGGCATTGGCGATTGACCCACGTGCACAGGAGCAAGCATGAACGTAGTGGAAAAATTCTGGGACGATGCCCGTGAAGGCGACGAGTGCATCAGCCCAAGCTATATCGTGACCCGCGAGCGCATTCTGGCCTATGCCGACCTTACCGGTGATCACACCCCGGTCCATGTCGACGAGGCTTACGCCAACGCCAGCCACTTTGGCTGCCTGGTTGCCCATGGCTTGTTCGGCCTGTCGATTGCCGACGGCCTCAAGACCCAATGCGAATACCGCTTCGTGCCCGGCATGTCGCTGGGCTGGACCTGGGACTTCCTCCTGCCGATCAAGGTCAACGACGTGCTCCACGTGCGCATGCGCGTCGGCTCGATGCGAGCAAGCAAGAGCCGCCCAGGCTGGGGCATCGTGGTCTTGCCGTCGGAGCTGATCAACCAGCACGGCGAAGTGGTGCAGCGTGGCGAGCACCGGGTGATGGTCCCAAGGAGGGCGCAGGCATGAGTCAGGCATTACCACTCGCGGGCATTCGCGTCATTGATTACAGCCACTTTCTCGCCGGCCCTTACGTTGGCCGCTGCCTGGCTGCGCTGGGCGCCGAAGTGATCAAGGTCGAGCGCCCAGGCACAGGTGACGCGGGCCGCCAGCATGCCTTCACCCTGGACGAGCAGCAGAGCGGTTACTTTCTGCAACTGAACATGGGCAAGCAGGGCGTCAGCGTCAACATGCGCGACCCGCGCGGCAAGGCCTTCATGCAGCGCCTGACCGACTCGGCCGACGTCCTCATCGAAAACTACCGGCCCGGTGCACTGGAAAAGCTCGGTCTGGGCTACAGCGAGCTGTCGGCGCGCAACCCGCGGCTGGTCTATTGCTCGATCTCGGCCTATGGCCACACCGGGCCTGATGCGCACCGCGCAGGCTTCGGCCTGATCGCCGAAGCCAAGAGCGGCATCATGCAGATGGTCGGCGTACCCGGCGAGGCGCCGCCGTTGCTGCGTATTTCGCTGGGTGACATGTACACCGGCATTCATGCCGTAGCTGCAATCAACGCGGCGTTGTTGGGCCGGGTCAGCAGTGGCCGCGGCCAGCATATCGACATGGCCCTCTACGACACGCTGGTGTCGATGCACGAATACGCCGTGCAGTGCTACACGCTGTCCGACGGCACCGTGCTGCCCGAGCAGACCGGGCATGACATGCCGACGTCGACCCTGTACGGGGTGTTCCGCGCCGCCGATGGTGACCTGGTGATCGCCGCGCAGGTGGACGACGCCTGGCAGCGCTTCGCCGCCATGCTCGAAGCCAACGGCGGCCCGAGCGGCTTTGGCAGTGACAGCCGCTTCCACAGCCTGAACGGGCGCAACGCCAATCGCGAGGACATTCTGGCGGTGGTGCGCGAGTGGGTCGGCGCGCGGCAGGTGGCGGATATCCTCGCCCTGCTCGACGGCATCGACATCCCCAGCGCCAAGGTCCAGCGCATCGACGAGGTGCTCGCCGACCCGCAGATCAAAGCCCGCAACATGGTCATCGAGCAGGAGCACCCGCGCTACGGCACCTTGCGCCTGCCCAACCTGCCGTTCCGCTTTTCGGACTGCGATACCACCATTCACCAGGTCGCCCCGGACCTCGGCCAGCACAACGCCGAAATCGCCGCCGGGCTTGGTTTCAGCCCTGAACAGATCGCTGCGATGCAGGCAGATGGGGTCTTGTTCAGCCACGGAGATGCAGCATGACTGACCGCTATACAGTGATCGGGCGGCCGATCAATCACACCAAGTCGCCGCTGATTCACGGCCTGTTTGCCCAGGTCAGCGAGCAGGTACTTGAATACGGCGCCATCGAAGGCCAACTCGACGGCTTCGAAGCGCAGGTACTGAGCTTTCGCGAGTCGGGCGGGTTGGGCATGAACATCACCGCGCCGTTCAAGCTGCGCGCGTTCGAGCTGGCCGACCGGCGCAGCGAGCGCGCCCAGTTGGCCGGTGCCGCCAACGCGCTGAAGTTCGAAGACGGGCGCATCGTTGCGGAAAACTTCGATGGCATCGGCTTGCTGCGCGACATCGAAAGCAACCTTGGCCAGCCGCTGCGCAACCGCCGCGTGCTGTTGCTCGGCGCCGGTGGTGCGGTGCGTGGTGCGCTGCTGCCGTTTCTGCAGGCAGCGCCGTTGGAGCTGGTCATCGTCAACCGCGATATGTCCAAGGCCGTGGCGCTGCGCAATGAAGTCGACCACCCGCTGCTGCGCATCAGCCGTTACGAAGAGCTGCAGGGCGAGACCTTCGATATCGTTATCAATGCCACCTCGGCCAGCCTCAGCGGCGAGCTGCCGCCGTTGCCTGCTGACGTATTGAACGGTGCCCAGCTGGCCTACGAGCTGGCCTACGGCAAAGGCCTCACGCCATTCCTGCGGCTGGCCCGCGAGCAGGGCGTGCCGAACCTGGCGGACGGCGTCGGTATGCTGGTCGAGCAGGCGGCAGAGGCGTTTGCCTGGTGGCGCGGGGTGCGGCCTGAGACGCGCGCTGTGATCAACCAACTGACCATCCCCCTCGAGTAGCGCCATGAGCGTCAATATCCTGATGCTGCACGGCATCAACCACAACATGTTCGGCAAACGTGACCCACGCCAGTACGGCACGGCCACGCTGGCAGACATCGATCAGGCCTTGCAGGCGCTGGGTGAGGAACTCGGCGCGCGCATCGAGAGCTTCCAGAGCAACTACGAAGGGGCGATGTGCGAGCGTATTCACCAGGCCTACGAAGAGCGGGTCGATGCGGTGCTGATCAATGCCGGGGCCTGGACCCACTACAGCTACGGCATTCGCGATGCGCTGGCGATTCTGGAAGTGCCGGTGGTGGAAGTGCACATGTCGAACATCCATGCCCGCGAGGCGTTCCGGCATCACTCGGTATTCGCCGAAGTGGTGCGCGGGCAGATCTGTGGATTTGGTGTCGACACCTATCTGCTGGCCTTGCGTGCGGCGATGGGCATGCTCTGATTGACGCTGACCTGTTAGCGCTTTTATCAACGCCAGAACGCCGGGCGCGGGGCAGCTGGGGCATACTGGGATCTTTTCCAGGCGATCGGCACTGATCGCCGTTGAGGGCAAGGCATGCTGGCTTCGTTGTTCGCTGTTCTGGCACCGGTGTTTATCGTCGCGGGCATTGGCTACGGCTGGGCCCGCAGCGGTATCGACTACCCCACCGAATTCATCGCCCGGCTGGTGATGAACATCGGCACCCCAGCCTTGGTGCTGTCGACCTTGAGTCGGACCAAACTGGACCAGTCGGCCTTTACCAATATGGCGTTGGCCTGCGTGCTGTGCATGGCTGGCATGGCCTTGGTCGGGCTGCTGGTCAGTCGCTTGTCTGGCCTGCACTGGCGCGTCTTGTTGCCGGCGTTCATGTATCCCAACACCGGCAACATGGGCCTGCCAATCAGCCTGTACGCCTTTGGCGAGCATGGCCTGGCGCTGGCGGTGGCGTTCTTTCTGACCTTGTCGATCTTCCAGTTCACCGTGGGCATTGCCGTGGCTGGCGGCGCCAGCTCGTTCAAGGCGCTGCTGCGCAACCCGATCGTGATCAGCCTGGCGGGGGCCATGCCGATCATCTTTCTGCAATGGGAATTGCCCAAGTGGCTGGCCAATACTGTCAATCTGCTGGGCGGCATGACCATCCCGTTGATGCTGCTGACCCTCGGCGTGTCGCTGGCCAGCATCCGCCTGCAGCAGGTCGGCAAGGGCATGCTGCTGGGCGGCCTGCGGATCGTTCTGGGTGGCGCGGTTGGCTGGGCAGTGGGTGAGCTGCTTGACCTGGAAACCATGGCCAAGGCCATCCTGGTGTTGCAATCGTCGATGCCGGTGGCAGTGTTCAACTACCTGCTGGCCGTGCGCGCCAAGCGCTCACCTGAAGAGGTCGCCAACCTGGTGATGTGCTCGACGATTCTGTCGTTCGTCTGGTTGCCGCTGGTGCTGGCCTGGTGGCTGTAACCCGCAGCCTAGTCGCTTGAATGCTCGGCGCGGGTATCGATGCCGACCACCACCGACATCCCCGGGCGCAGACGCTTGGCGTCGGGCTGGTCCGGGTCGACGGTGATCCGCACCGGGATCCGTTGCGCGATCTTGACGAAGTTGCCAGTGGCGTTGTCGGCTTGCAGCAAGGCGAACTCCGAGCCGGTCGCGGGTGAGATCTGCTGCACGTGGCCGCGCAGTTTCAAGTGATCGAGCGCATCGACGCTGAAGGTCACCGGCTGGCCAATGCGTACCTTGGCCATCTGGGTTTCCTTCATGTTGGCGATGATCCAGTGGTTGTCCGGCACCAGCGGCATCAACTGCGCACCTGAATTGACATAAGCACCCAGCCGCGTGCCGATCTGGCCGAGCTGGCCATCGCGCGGTGCGGTGACCCGGGTGTTGTCCAGGTCGATGCGGGCCAGCTCGACCGCGGCCTTGGCGTTTTCTACCGAGGCTTCCAGCGAGGCGCGGTTGACGATCACCGTCTCTACGTCCTGGCGCGCGATCTCCAGCGCGGCCTTGGCCTGGGCCAGGCTTGCCACTGATGCTGCATGATTGGCGCGGCTGACATCCAGCTCCCGGCGCGATACCGAACCGTCGCTGACCAGCGCCTGATTGCGGCGCAGGTCAGCCTGGCTCTTGTCGGCCTGGGCGGCAGCATCGGTGATCGCCGCCTGGCGCTGGACGATGGTCGCCTCGGCGCTCTTGCGCTGCTGCAGGTTGTTGGCCAGCGCGGCCTGCTGTTGCTGTAATTGCGCAATGGCCTGGGCCAGGCGCTGGGTGTAGATGCGGTCATCAAGGCGCACCAGCAGGTCGCCGGCCTTGACGTACTGGAAGTCCTGCACCGGCACTTCGACGACATAGCCGGACAGCTGCGGGCCGATCAGCGTGACCTGGCCACGCACCAGCGCGTTTTCGGTGCTCTCGATATCGCTGCCAAATGGCGGCAGTTGCCAGGCGTACAACACCAGCAGGATGCCGGCCAGGGCCACGCCGGCAAAGGTCAGCACAGACAATACCCGCACTCGTCGCGAGCCGCCGGGGTTGCTCGGCTGCGTGGGCGGGGTCTGACCTTCCGGAGTTTCGGCAATGGCGTTGGTAGAGGTGATCGGTGTTTCTTCATTCATTGATTCGAAGCGCCGCGGGTTGAGTCGGAAAGGGCCGCCTGGCGGGTCGTGTGCCAGACCCACAGGCTGCGCAGCGAAATCCAGAGCATGGTCAGTATGGCAATCCCGGCGATCAGCAGGAATACATCGTTGTAAGCCAGCACGTTGGCTTCGCGGGTGGCGGCATTGGCCAACAAGCGGGTGCCGACTTCAGTGCGCAGGGCCGGGTCGGCAATGACTCCAGCATAGCTGCCGCCACCGCTTTGGACCCGAGCGTTGACCAGGGGTTCGAGGCGGCTCAGCTGTTCGCTGAGGTTGCTCGAGTGGAATTTCTCGCGCACGGTCTGGAAGGTGCCGAGCAAGGCCGCGCCAAGCAAGCCGCCGAGGTTGTTGCAGATCCCGAACAGCACCGAAAAGCTGACCAGGTTGCGCGGGTTGGCGCGCACGTGGCCGATGCCCAACGCCATCGATGGGCCGAGGAAGAAGGTGCTGCCAAACGCCAGCATGAACTGGCTCAGGTACATCTGCGCTGGCCGAGTCAGGTTGCTCGAGCTGCTGTCCAGGTAGGCGCCGACAGCCATCAGCGCCAGCGAGCCGAACAGCGGCAGCACCAGGTGCTTGGGGTTGATGGTCAGGGCACTGGTGACCAGCCCGGCCACGGCGCCCAGCAGCATCACCCCATACAGGCTGCGCAGCTGCTCGGTGCCCAGGTTGAGCGTTTGCAGAAAGCCCACCGCGCCGGTCGATTGCTCGGAGGTGACCATGCGGATCAGGATCACGCACAGGGCCAGGCGGATCACCGCGGCGCTGCTCAGCCAGCGGGTCATCAACAACGGGTTGCTGCGGTTGTGCTCGATCGCCAGCCCGGCGCAGATCAAACCGATCGAGGCCGCCAGCGCCATGCCGATCCACGGCGTGTCCAGCCACCATTCGATGCGCCCCAGCGACAGCGCGGCGCAGAGCAGCGCGGTGCCGCTGGCCATCAGGCCGAAAGTGAGAAAATCCAGCGGCTCGAAGGTCTTGAAACGGTCGCCGGGCGGCAACTTCAGCAGTAAGACGCAGCCCAGCGCGGTCAGCGCCAGGCCCAGTTCGAACATGTACAAACCGCGCCATTCGGCAATCTGCAGCAGGTCTTCGGAGAAGATCCGCGCCAGCGGTATCGCCAGCTGCGACGCACCCAGGCCGAGCACCATGGCTTTGAGTCGCCAACGCTCGGGGAAGGCCTGAATCATGTAGTACAGGCCCAGTGAGCTCAGCGCTGCGCCGACCATACCGTGGGCTGCGCGCACGGCGATGGCCGAGTTTATGTCGTTGACGAACAAGTGGGCGAAGGTGACCAGTGCATACAGCACCAGGAACACTTCGGTGAACGCGCGCAGGCCAAACTGCTGGCGAAACTTCACCAGCAGCAGATTCATCGACACGTTGGTCATCACGAACGCCGCCGGCAGCCAGGCCATTTCGGCGCTGGTGGCACCGAGCGCGCCTTGCAAAAAGGTCAGGTTGGCAGTCACCAGAGCATTGCCCAGGCCGCCGGTAATAGCCACCAGCAGGCCCACCGCGCCGTAGGCGAGGCGAGTCAGAGGTGGATGCAGCGGGGTCGACGGCGAGCCTGGAATAGTCGGCTTTTCGTGGGGGAGCCACTGGCGTGGGGCGTACTTGTCCATCGGAAGGGCTTGGCCTTGGTCTACTTGCGAAACTGTACGTCAGATCGGTCAAGCGGGTGAAGCTGCTGCTGCAATTTTAGTGCTGCTCAACTGGCCAGCAACTCAAGCTCTTGCGCGCGTTTGGCTTCGGTGACCGACAGCTCGCCCGGCAGTTCGACATTGTTTTTGCACGCGAGAATCTCCGCCATCACGCTCACGGCGATCTCGGCTGGGGTCTTGCTGCCAATATAGATGCCAATGGGGCCGTGTAACCGCTTGAGTGACGCCTCGGTTTCGCCAAAGTGCTCGATCAATCGCTCACGTCGTTGCTGGCTATTGCGCCGCGAGCCGATCGCGCCGATATAGAACGCCGGGCTGTGCAGGGCTTCGAGCAGGGCCAGGTCATCCAGCTTGGGGTCGTGGCTCAGGGCCAGAATGCAGGTGCGCAGGTCCGGCACGAACGCCCGCACCACGTCATCCGGCATGCCCACCACCTGCTCGACACCGGCAACACTCCAGCCCGCCATGTGTTCCGGTCGCGGATCGCACACGGTGACCTTGAAACCATTGAACTGGGCCATGGTAGCCACATACTCGGCCAAAGCGCCGGCGCCGATCAGCAACATCCGGTAGCCAGGGCCAAGGGTGCTGACCATGCGCGCGCCGTCGAAGCTGAATTGCTCTGGGGTCGACGTGTGTTCCAGCGTCGCCGTGCCGCTGGCCAGATCCAGGCTGCGTCGGGCCAGGCCACCTGCATCCAGCCGCTCCAGCAGCAGGCCAAGGGCTTGATGACAGGGGTTGAATTCGAGCACCAACTCCAGGGTGCCGCCGCAGGGCAGGCCAAAGCGGTGGGCTTCATCGGCGCTGACGCCATAGCACACCACCTGCGGCAAACCGTCGCTCACACCGCTGCCACCGTAGACGCCGGTGTAGCGGTGGACCAGGTCATCTTCGATGCAGCCGCCGGAAACACTGCCGATCACCCGGCCGTCCTCGCGCAGGGCCATCATCGAGCCGACCGGGCGTGGCGACGAGCCCCAGGTGCGGGCAACGGTCGCCAGCAGCACCTGCTCGCCAGCCGCCAACCAGTCGCGGGCGGTGCGCAGGACCATCAGGTCAATGCTTTCCATCGGTGTTCCTTGATCTGTTTGTGCACTATGCAGTCATGCTCGCTGACGGTAATCGCCCCGCGAGCACTCCTGTCTTACTGAGCATCGCAGCATGCTTGAGGTTCCTTTCAACGCATCTGCAGGATGATCGGGCTGCTGCTGGCCGGGTCGGTGTGCTCGCGCAGCTTGGCCACGTCCTTGGCGGGCACTGCGGTGCCGGTGTTGCCCCAACTGCTGCGGACAAAGCTCAGTACCTCGGCGATTTGCTGATCGCTCAGCTGCTCGCGGAATGACGGCATGCGGTAGGCATCCGGTACGCCGGCGGCAACCACCCGTTGGGCACCGTTGAGGGTGATGTTGATGGCCGAGGCGTTGTGCTCGGCCAGCGCAGAGGTCGCTCCGGCCAGTGGCGGCATCCATTCAGCCTGGCCGCGGCCATCCAGCCCGTGGCAACTGGCGCAGGCGGTGACGTAGGTGTGCGCACCAGGTTTGTCCAGCTGCTGCGCTGCCGATACGGCTTGATATTGCCAAGGCGGGCCATCGCGTTTCGGGTCGCCCGGCAACGACTTGAGGTAGTGGGCGATCGCTGCCAGGTCTTCATCGCTCATGAACTGCGTCGAGTTGTTGAAGGCCTCGGTCATCGAGCCGTAGACCACCGCATGCTGGTTGCGCCCGGTCTTGAGGAAGCGAGCAATGTCGGCTTCGCTCCAGCGGCCCAGGCCGGTGTTGTGGTCATTGCGCAGGCTCGGCGCGTACCAGCCGTCGAGCAAGGCCCCGGAGACGAAGGTAGTGCCGCGCTCGCTCAGGGCTTTTTCATCAAAGGCGATGCCGCGTGGGGTATGGCAACTGCCGCAATGGCCGGGGCCCTGCACCAGGTAGGCGCCACGGTTCCACTGGGCATTCTGCTCAGGCTTGGCGGCGTAGGGTTCGGCCTCGGTGAACAGGCCGTTCCACATTGCAATTGGCCAGCGCAGATTCAACGGCCAGGGGATTTCCCCGGGCTTGTTGGGCTGGTTGGCTGCTTGCACGCCCTGCATGAAGAAGGCGTACAGCGCCTGCACGTCTTCGTCGCTGAGCTTGGCATAGGACGGGTATGGCATGGCTGGGTACAACCGGCGCCCGCCGGGCGCAACGCCGTGGCGCACGGCCTGGTCAAACTCGGCCAGACTGTATTTGCCAATGCCATGATCAGGGTCGGGAGTGATGTTGGTGGCGTAAATCGCCCCCAGCGGCGTCGCCATCTTCAGCCCGCCGGCAAACGGCGCGGCGTCTGGCAGGCTGTGGCAGGCCACGCAGTCGCTGAGGCGGGCGACGTACTCCCCGCGCTGGACCAAGGCCGGATCGGTGTTGCTCTGGGTTGTAGCGGTAAACGGCGAGGCCGGTTCACGGGTGACGTACCAGGCCAGCAGGCCGGCCGCGATCAGGCACGGCACGGCCAACAGGGCCAAGGGTCTTGCAAGGCTTTTTCGAGTCATGTGCAGGTCGTCCTGGGCCAGCTTAGCTGAATGTATAGCGTGACAGTGGCATGCTGCGGATGCGCTGGCCGGTCAGCTGCGCTACCGCGTTGGCGACTGCCGGGGCGACCGCAGGCAAGGGTGGTTCGCCGATGCCGCCCATCTTCTCGCCACTTTCGACAATGCGTACATGCACTCTGGCCATGCGCGCCGCTGGCAGAATCGGATACAGGTCGTAATTGCGCGCGCGGGGCTTGCCATCGACATATACCGCTTCTTCGAGCAAGGCTTGCGACAGCCCCAGCGAGACCGCGCCGTTGACCTGAGCCTCGACGATGGCTGGGTTGACGATGCTGCCAGGGTCGATGGCCTGCCAGATGTCATGCACTTTGACCTGGCCGTTCTCGATCGAGACTTCAGCGATTACTGCTGCATGCGAGCCAAACGGTGAGGCCATGGCTACGCCGCGGGCACGCTTGCTGCCGTCTTCGGCGGTGAACGGGCCCCGTTTCCAGCCACCAGACAGATCGGCCACCGCCTTGAGCAGGGTGCTCAGGCGCTGGTTACCCTGCAGCAGGTGCATGCGCAGCGCATAGGGGTCCTGGCCGCCTTTGTCGGCCAGTTCGTCGAGGAACGCTTCATAGAAGAAGTCGTTCATCGAGTTGCCCACCGAGCGCCAGTAGCCGAGCATTGCCGGGCCCTTGACGTAGATCTGCGCGACGCGACGGTTGGCGATCGCGTACGACTTGCCAGACAAACCTTCGAGTGCCGTCGGGTCGCCTTTTTCCGCTGGGCTGCCGGCGATTGCTTCGGTCGGGCCTTCGGTAGCGCTGACAGCTTCGATTGCCACCGGCATGCCGTTGGCGTCCAGCCCGGCACGGAACTTGACCACCGCCATCGGCCGTAGCACGTCGCGGACAAATTCTTCTTCGCGGCTCCAGATCAATTTGATCGGCCGGCCGACGGCCTTGGCCAGGGCGATTGCTTGCGGATAGGGGTTGGCGCTGTCGTAAAGGAAATGCCGGCCAAAGAACCCACCGAGCAGCGGCGAGTGCAGGGTGATCTGCGCAAGATCGAGGCCGGTGCGCTTGGCGATGTCGGCGCGGAACATGTCGGGTGCCTGGTTCGGCAGCCAGACTTCGAGCGAGCCATCGTCGTTGTAGCGAGCCAGTGCAGAAGGTGGCTCCAGCTGCGCGTGGTTGACGAACTGATTGTGGTAAGTGGCCTCGACCTTGGTCTTGGCGCCGTCCAGGGCTTTACTGAAATCGCCTTCAAGCTCTTCTTCGCGCTGCGGCCCGGTCTGCGCCGCCAGGTGCTCGCGGAAGCCGTCGCTGGAGAAGTCTGCCGGCATCGGCCGCACCTTGGAGTCCGCAGTCGGCTCCTGCCATTGCACCTGCAGCGCTTCGGCAGCGCGCTTGGCGTGCCACCAGCGCTCGGCAACCACTGCCACTGCGCCCGGCAGCTGATGCACCGAGTGCACGCCCTTCATGGCCTTGACCTGCGCCTCGTTGCGCACACCAGCTACGGTCATGCCCAGGCGTGGCGCGTGCTGCACGGCGGCGTGGAGCATGCCGTCGACTTTCAGGTCGATGGCGTAGACCGCCTTGCCGGTGGATTTGTCGTAGGCGTCGACACGCTTGACCGGCTTGCCGATCCAGCGGAACTGGCTCGGGTCGCGCAAGGTAATGCTGTCCGGATCGGGCACCGGCAGGTCCATGGCCGCGCCGGCCAGCTCACCGTAGCTCAGCGAAAGACCGGAGCTGGCGTGAATGACCCGACCCGGCTCGGTGCTCAGCTCACTGACCGGTACGCCCAGCTTGGTGCTGGCGGCCTGTACCAGCATGGCCCGGCCGAGGGCGCCCAGGCGCCGCATGACCGGGTAGCTCAGGCGCACCGACATGCTCCCGCCGGTAATACGCATGCCGTTTTCCAGCACCACGTAAGCTTCACCGGGCGGCGCGGCTTCGACCAGGAAGGTGGCAGGATCGGCATCCAGCTCCTCGCCGACAATCTGCGCCATCGCCGTGAAGGTGCCTTGGCCGCCTTCCATGAACGGGCTGAGCAGACGGATGCTGTTGTCCGGGCGGATTTCCAGGAACGCCGGCACCTGAGTGCCCAGCGCTGGGGTTGCCGCAGCAGCGGCTTGTACCCGCGAAGTGCCTAGCGGCAGGCCAAAACCCAGCACCAGAGCGCCAATGGCGCTGCCGGCGAGAAAGCGCCGGCGCGACAGGTTGACCGGTTGATCGAGCGCGAGCAGATCGGCGGGGTAGACGACAGGCTTGGTCATACCACGTCCTCCTGCTTGGCCAGTGCATGCACGGCGTCATGGATCGCGTTGTAGGTACCGCAGCGGCAGAGGTTGATCATCGCCGCAGAAATCTGCTCATCGCTGGGCTTGGGGGTGTGCTTGAGCAGGGCAGTGGCGGCCATGACCTGGCCGGACTGGCAGTAGCCGCACTGTGCGACCTGTTTGTCGACCCAGGCAGCGACCACGCGCTTGCCGACATCGTCGGCCTCGATGGCTTCGATGGTGGTGACCTCACGCCCGACCACGCCGGCAATCGGCGTCACGCAGGCGCGTACCACATTGCCGTCGACCAGCACTGAACAGGCGCCGCATTGGGCCAGGCCGCAGCCGTATTTGGTCCCGGTCATGCCCAGGTCATCACGGATTACCCACAGCAGTGGAGTATCCGCGTCGGCATCGACCTCGTAGGTCTTTTGGTTGATTCGAAGCTGCATGGCTCACCCGTAATCAGTCGGTTGGATGGATCTTTAGTTTTTATCAGGCCGCCAATGCCCCAGGCCCTGCGCACCCCATGCGGAAAAACTAGCACAAGGTGGTCAAGGCGCAGCCGGCGGCTGCTCAAGCGGTCGGCGGTGTTGCTCATTTGATTCAGTTCAGGCGCAGTGTTTCGATCACGACCTGCATGGCGCGTGAGGTTTCGCGCTGCGCCGAGTAATACAAGTGGTAGCCAGGAAAGCTGCGCCACCACGTTTCAAGCACGGGCACAGCCCGGCCAGCCGCCAGATGGGTGGCAGCCAGATCGTGTGGGACATAGGCCAGGCCATGGCCGTCGAGGGCGGCATTGAGCACCTGGTAGATGCCGTTGAACACCAGCCGGCCCTCGACCCGCACGCTGATTTCGCGCTCGCCGTGCTTGAGCTCCCAGGCATACAGGTTGCCCTGGGTTGGCAGGCGCAGGTTGATGCAGGCGTGTTGGCTGAGTTGCTCCGGGGTTTCTGGCATGTGCCGTTCGGCGAAATAAGCGGGCGCAGCGATGATTGCCAGGCGCATGTCCGGGCTGATGCACACCGAGCGGATGTCCTTGCCCAGGCTGTCCCCCAGGCGTACGCCAAAGTCAAACCGGCCCTGGACGATATCGGAGAAGGCGTAATCGCTGTGCAGCTCCAGGTTCAAGCGCGGGTAGCGCGCCAGCAGGCTTTGCAATTTTGGCCAGAGCAAGCTGTCGACGGCATGGTCGCTGGCGGTGATGCGCACGGTGCCGCTGGGCATGTCGCCGAGCTCGGCGACCGCGTGCAGTTGTGCTTCGATCAGCTCAAGGCGCGGTGCCACCTCGGCGATCAAGCGTTCGCCTGCCTCGGTAACCGAGACGCTGCGCGTTGTGCGCGTCAGCAGGCGCACACCGAGGCGCGTTTCCAGGTCGCGGATGGTGTGGCTGAGCATCGATTGCGACATGGCCAGCTGTGCTGCGGCGCGGGTGAAGCTGCGCTCGCGGGCAACGACGATCAACGCCTGAAGTTGGCTGTAGTGCTCTCTGGCCATTGCAGCAGTCCTGAAATCCAGTGGCGTGCGCTAATAATTGGCGCAGAGACGACACTGTAGGCGGGATGGGCGGCACTAGAAACCTGCATAAACTGCATGCAGCTATGAGTTTGGTTGATAAATACCGGTGCAGCGTGCGTGGCTGGAGCACGTTTGGCGAGCCGGGGCAGGGTAATTCACTAGACCCGCAGCGCCGCGATCAACAAAGCCATCGCTCCCGACGGTTGCCGCCGACTGGGGTAATAGAGGTGCAAACCGGGCCACACCGGGCTGAAGTCTTCGAGCATCTGCAGCAACTGCCCGGACTGCACATGCTGCTCGACCAGTTCCGCAGGCAGATAGGCGACGCCAAGCCCGGCCAGTACGGCTTCCACGGCGTCGGAGGTGTTGTTGAAGACCAGTTGCCCGTCCACACGCAGATTGACTTCGCGGCCATCAACTGCAAATTCCCACGCCCATAAATTGCCCCGCGTCGGCAGGCGCAGGTTGATGCAGTTGTGCTGCAACAGGTCGCTTGGCGTCTGCGCCATACCGTGATGCTGCAGGTAAGCCGGGGTAGCGACAACTGCATAGGGCGCATCCGCAGCGATGCGCACAGCGATCATATCCTGCGCCACTGCCTCGCCGAGCCTGACCCCGGCATCGAAACGTTCGGCAACAATGTCGACAAAGCCGCTGTTGGTCGACAGCTCGACCTTGATCCCCGGATGTGCCGGCAAAAACAGCTTGAGCTTGGTCATCAGCACCGCCCGCACGGCGTGATCGGAGGCGGTGATGCGGATCGTGCCGGTAGGGCTGTTGCTCAACTCGGTCAGCGCCTGCAACTGCATATCGATGGCCTCGAATTGCGGTGCGACGTTCGCCAGCAGTTGCTCGCCGGCCTCTGTCACCGTCACGTTGCGCGAGTTGCGTGACAGCAGGCTGACGCCCAGGCGGGCTTCCAGGGCGCGTACGGCGTGGCTGACGGCTGTCTGTGACACACCCAGCCGCGCTGCCGCTTTGGTGAAACTGCGCGCGTGCGCGACGGCAAAGAACACACTCAGGCCGGAGAACGCATCGCGCAAAGTCTTGGGGTCCATGGAGGGCACTTCACTGGAGAACTGTCGGGCAAACTACAGGGATGGTCTGACGATGAACAGCATTCTGATTGAGCGCTGGAGTGAGCAGGTAGGGCTAGGCGCTGCCTATAAGAGGCATGACGATTCAGGCCGCTGGTTTCGCTCGTATGGCAATGAGAGATCACTTGGCGGCCCCATGATCAGCGTTGCTGGCGTTGCTCCAGACGCTGGGCGAACTGGCCAATCACTTCAACCACCCGCTGCGCACCGTGCTGAATATCCTCGATCACCGCGCCAGCCTTTTGCGCCAGCTCAACACCTTGCTCGGTCTTCAGCGTACTCGCCTGCATGCTCGCCACAGCCTGGCGGGCCAGTTCGCGGTTCTTGCCGACCACTTCACTGATCGCCACGGTGGCCTTGCTGGTGCGTTGCGCCAAGTTGCGCACCTCATCGGCGACCACGGCAAAGCCGCGGCCTTGGTCGCCGGCGCGGGCGGCTTCGATTGCCGCGTTGAGGGCCAGCAGGTTGGTCTGCTCGGCGATGCTGCGGATGGCATCGACAATGGTGCCGATCTGCTCGGACTGCTCACTCAGCGCACTGATCGCCTGGCCCATCTGCGTGAGCTCGTCGGCAATGCTCTGCACCATGTTTACGGTCTGTTGCACCACCGCAGAACCCTGCTGGGTACACTCATCGGTGTGCTGCGACGTCTCGAAGGCCACCAGTGCAGCTTGCGATTCGGCCTCGCGCTGCTCGATCTCAGGGGTGATATCACTGGCAAACTTGACGATGCCATAGAGCTTGCCGTGCTCGTCATACAGCGGGTTGTAGGTAGCCTGCAGCCAGACCGTGGCGCCGCGACTGTCCAGGCGCGGGAACTGGCCTGCCTTGAACGTGCCACGATTCAGCGCTGCCCAGAACTCGCGATAGGCGTCACTTTTCGCTTCGCTGACAGAGCAGAACATCTGGTGATGCTGACCGCGTATCTGATCCAGGCGATAGCCCATGACCTCGAGGAAGTTGGCGTTGGCATTGATCACGCGCCCGTCGAGAGCAAACTCGATGACGGCCATCGAACGTTCAATGGCGTTGATGAAGCTGGCCTGTCCCTGGGCGTGCTGCTGGGCTACGCCATGCTCGTCCTGAAGCGTGGCGACGGTCTTGCGCAGCGCAGCCACTTCGGCCTCGAGCGCGGCTTGACGGGTGTGTTCCGCATGCAACAACTGCTGGTGGGTGCTGGCGCGGATAAACATGGCGGCGGGCCTCGGGGACAAAATCTGCGTGTTGGCACGGTGCCCACACAGGAGGTGCCATTAAGCCACTACCGCCAATAATTGTACAAATATTTATTGTTGTACAAGTATGAGAACTTAAGTGCCCCGTTCGCGGTCAGGCTCACTTCCAGCCCAGCAGCCACCGGGTGGAGTCGCGCAGTTCCTGCCAGTCGAACACTTCACTGCGCCCGGTCAGCACCGCCTGCAGCTCGACTTGCAGCGGCGTGCCTTCGTCATCACACAGCAATTGGGTGACGATGAAGTGCTTCTCGCGGTTTTGCGGCGCGCGTGCTGTCCATTTCGACAGCGCCAGTTTGCGGGGGTTGAACCTGTTCATGAGAGCTCCATGCGCGGTGGCTGCTGATATCTTTGCGTCTAGGCTATAGACTTATACACGCATTGCGGATTGTACAAGAATCGCCATTTTGTCACAGGGAGCTCCCACATGACCGACGCTACCCGTACTACCTCGATCACCTTGCAGCAGTTGCGCAGTCTTGCTGATGCGGATTCAGTCGACGAGCTTGAGCTGCTGTCCCTGGAGGGCGGCATTTACCTGCTCAGGGTGCGTACCGCAACAGGCCTGCAGACTTTGGCCGGTGAGGGCGGCAGGCCGATGCATCTGCGCTCGTCGACGCACTTGCGCAGTTTGCTCGCGGGCTTCCCGGCAATGCGCTGCGTGCTCGTCCAGCATGTGGTTCACGATGAGATGTGCGGCCAGCGCGAAGGCCAGATCGAGCCATTGCGCCTGCCATTGTCACTGGAGCAGACGTGGTAGCCGCAAGTACTCCGCGACTGGGCCTGATACTCGGTGACCAGCTGTCATTCGACCTGAGTTCGATCCAGGCACTGGACCCGCAGCGTGACATCCTGCTGCTGGCTGAAGTGCAGGACGAGGCGAGCTACGTGCCGCATCATCCGCAAAAAATAATCATGATTTTCAGCGCGATGCGACACTTTGCTAAAGCTTTACGTGAGCATGGTTGGCAAGTGATTTATGTTGAACTCGATGCTTCCAGCAATACCCATAGCCTGCCCGGTGAAGTCCAACGCTGGCAGGCCGAGCTTGGTGCAAGCGAAGTGCACTTCACCGAATGCGGCGAGTGGCGCCTCGAGCAAGCGTTACGCAGTTGCCCGGTAGCTCAGGTGTGGCACCCTGACCGGCGCTTTCTCTGCTCGCGCCAGGCCTTCGCCCGCTGGGCGGCAGGCCGCGAGCAGCTGCGGATGGAGCAATTCTATCGGTCGATGCGCAAGCGCTGCCGGCTGCTGCTCGAAGACGATGGCAGCCCGCTGGGCGGCGCCTGGAACTTTGACCGCGACAACCGCAAGAGCCTGCCACGCACTCTGCGCGGGGCGTTCCCGGCGCGGTTCAGCCAGGACGCGATCACCCAAGCGGTGGTGGCGCTGGTGCGCGAGCGCTTTGCCAGCCACTACGGCAAGGTCGACGGCTTCGACTACCCAGTCGATCATGCCCAGGCGCAGGGGCTCTGGCAGCACTTTCTCGACTTCGGCCTGGCCGCCTTCGGTGATTATCAGGACGCCATGGCTGAAGGTGAGCCGTTTCTGTTCCATTCACGCATCAGCGCGGCGCTGAACATCGGCCTGCTGGATTTGCGCCAGCTGTGCAGCGATGTCGAAACCGCTTACCGCCAGGGCCGCGTGCCGCTGAACGCGGCCGAAGGCTACATCCGCCAACTGATCGGCTGGCGCGAGTACGTGCATGGCATCTATTGGCTGCGCATGCCGGAGTACGCCGAGCTCAATACCTTTGGCAACCAGCGTCCGCTGCCCGAGTTCTATTGGACCGGTAACACCGGCATGCGCTGCATGGCTCAGGCGATCGGGCAGACTCTCGAGCTGGGCTACGCACACCATATTCAACGGCTGATGATCACCGGCAACTTTGCCTTGCTCGCCGGCATCGCCCCGGCGCAGATCTGCGAGTGGTACCTGGCGGTATATCTGGATGCCTTCGAGTGGGTTGAGTTGCCCAACACGCTGGGCATGGTCATGCATGCCGACGGCGGCTACCTGGGCTCCAAACCCTATTGCGCCAGCGGCCGCTATATCCAGCGGATGTCCGACTACTGTGGCAACTGCGTTTATCAGGTCGAGCAGTCGCTGGGCGAGCAGGCTTGTCCGTTCAACGCGCTGTATTGGCACTTCCTCATGCGCCATGAACAGCAACTGGCGCTCAACCCGCGGCTGGCGCAGGTCTATCGCGGCCTGGCCGGGATGGACCCGCAACGCCGAGAAGCGCTTTGGCAGCGTGCTGAGACGCTGCTGGCCAGGCTCGACGCAGGAGAAACGCTTTGAAAAAAACCCATCTGCCGCAAAAGGTCTGCCCGGTCTGCGGCTTGCCGTTCAGCTGGCGCAAGCGCTGGGAGCGGTGCTGGGATGAGGTGAGATATTGCTCTGAGCGCTGCCGCCGAGCGCGGCGCAGCGCTCCGGGCGAGGACACTCAGGCGGATTGCTGAGCGCCACGCTGGAACTGTTCGATTATCGAGCATGATCCGCTTTTGAGCGCTCAATTTTGGCCAAAAGGCGCCGAACGTAATGGGTAGTGCAGCTCACCCTTCGCATTCGGAAGTCTAGCCATGTCCTTGCGCCACTTGAATATTGCCACTCGCTCTTACTTGAGTTTCAGCCTGATCGCCGCACTGGTGGTGATCCTCGGCGTGTTTTCCATCAACAAGATCTCCACCATGCGCGAAGCGGTGGTGTACACCGAACAGGTGACCAACGTCGGCACGCGCTACCTTGGCGAAGTGCGCAGCCACATGCTGGGGCTGCGTATCATCACCATGCGCATGGCCATCGCCCGTCAGCCTGCACAACTGGCGCCCACCCTGGCGCGCCTGGAGGAGCTCAAAGGCCTGCTGGACAAGGGCCTGCAGGGCTACAGCGCGGTGATGCCGGCGCAGGCCAAGCCGGTGTTTGCCGAGATGCAGCAATTGATCAGCCAATATCGGGTACTGCTCGACCAGTACAAGGGCTTGTCCGATCAGAATCGGCTGGAGCCGATGCAGGGCATGCTCAGCGGCACCATGCAGGATATCTCCACCCGCACCGGAGAGCTGTATGACAGCCTGGTCAAGCTCAGCAGCGAGGCGGCCGCCGCACATACCGCCGAGGCCCGCGAGGACTATCAGCGCGCCTTGTGGCTGACTGCGAGCGTGGTCGGCCTGGTGCTGCTCCTGACAATCAGCCTGGCCTGGCTGCTCACCCGCAGCATTGTCAGCCCGCTACGTGCGGCGATTGCCGTGGCCCAGGACATCGCCGCCGGTGACCTGTCGCAGGCGGTGGTGGCTAGCGGCAACGATGAAGCCAGCCAGTTGATGCGTGCATTGGCGGCCATGCAGGCCAGCCTCAAGGATGCGCTGCGCTTGATCGGTGACTCGTCCCAGCAACTGGCAGCAGCCAGTGAACAGATGTCGGCGATCACTCGGCAGACCTCCACTGACCTCAGCCGGCAAACCGACGAGATCCAGCAAGCCGCTACGGCAGTCACCGAGATGAGCGTGGCGGTGGAAGAGGTGGCGCGCAACACCGTCAGCACCTCGAGCATTTCACGCGAGTCCGAAGAAGCGGCCCAGCGCGGGCGCGAGCGGGTAGCCGAAGCCATTCGCTCGATTGGCAAGATGCGCCATGACGTGCAGGAGGCCTCGGCGCAGATCGAGGCGTTGTCGGTGCAGTCGCAGGAGGTGGGCAAGGTGCTGGATGTGATCGGTGCGATTGCCGGGCAAACCAACCTGCTGGCGCTCAATGCGGCCATCGAAGCCGCACGGGCCGGTGAGGCTGGCCGAGGCTTTGCGGTCGTGGCCGATGAAGTCAGAGCGCTCGCGGCGCGTACCCAAAGCTCGACGCTGGAGATCGAGGAAATGGTCAATGCCATCCGCACCGGTACCGCGCGGGTGGTCGACTCGATGCTCAGCAACAGTCAGCAGGTTGCGCATACCCTCGAAGTGGCGCAGTTGGCCGGCGAGGCGCTGGATGAGATCACCAACGGCGCCTCGACCATCCACGAGCGCAACTTGGTAGTGGCCAGCGCCACCGAAGAGCAGGCGCAAGTCGCGCGCGAGGTTGATCGCAACCTGCTGAACATCCGCGATCTGGCCCTGCAGACCTCGGAAGGCGCCGACCAGATCAGCGCAGCCAGCCAGGAACTGGCCAACCTGTCGATTGGTTTGAACGGGATGATGAAACGCTTTCAGCTGTGAAACACCCCAGCCATTAAAATAAACCGCCCTCAGGCCAGCATTACATCGTTTTTCAGCGCTGCTGGCCTTCCCTATAGTCCTCGCATACCCAAACGGAGCACCGACGTGCTCCCTTGATGCGAGACTGGCTATGAACAACAAGAAAACCCTCGACGCCAAGGTCGGCGCCGGCACCCGCGTAGTGTGGGGCGGCGAGCAGGTCAGCCACCCTTACAACGCTACCCAGACCCCGATCGTGGCCAGCGCCGCCTATGGCTACGACGATATTGATACCTGGTATGACGTGGCGCTGGGCAATCAGCCTGGGTTTATCTACAGCCGCATGAGCAACCCCACCGTTGCCGTGCTTGAAGACAAGCTGTGCGCGCTGGAGGCCGCCGAGTCCGCAGTCGCCTTCAGCTCTGGCATGGCCGCCATCAGTGGCGTGCTGCACAGCCTGCTGGCCTGTGGCCAACGGGTGGTGTCGACCCGCGACAGCTATGGCGGCACCAACAAGATCTTCGAAGAGTTCCTGCCGCGAATGGGCGTTGAGGTAACCCTGTGCGACACCTACGACACCGAGGCCATCGAGCGAGAGATCGCCCGTGGCTGCAACGTGGTGTACCTGGAAACCCCCACCAACCCGACCCTGAAGGTGCTGGACATCCGCCGCCTGGTCGCAGCGGCCAAGCGGGTAGGGGCGCTGGTGGTGGCGGACAATACCTTCGCCACGCCGTTGAACCAGAACCCGCTGGCGCTTGGCGTTGATGTGGTGGTGCACAGCGCAACCAAGTTCCTCTCCGGCCACGGCGATGTGCTGGGCGGTATTGCCTGCGGCGCTGAAGCACTGATGAGCAAGGTGCGCCACTACCGCGAAATCAATGGCGCCGCGCTGGACCCGTTCTCGGCCTACCTGATCATCCGCGGGATCAAGACGCTGGCCCTGCGCCTGCGTCAGCAGCAAGCGAGTGCCCAGGCGCTGGCGGAGTACCTGTGCACCGAGCCTTTGGTCGAAGCAGTCAACTACCCGGGCCTGGCCCAGCACCCTGGGCATGCCATTGCCCGCGCGCAGATGCGTGGCTTTGGCGCGATCGTCAGCTTCGTGCTCAAAGGTGGCATGCGCGATGTAGCGCAGTTGCTGCCGCTGCTCAAATACGCCCACCGTGCCGGCAACCTGGGGGCGGTCGAAACCATCTATGGCCCGGCGCGCACCACCAGCCATGTTGAAAACACCCTGGAAGAGCGTCAGGCACTGGGCATTTCCGAAGGCCTGGTGCGCATCTCGGTTGGTATCGAAGACACCGCCGACCTGCTCGCGGACCTGCGTGATGCCTGCGCCGTGTTGCGCGAGCGACAGCGTACGCAACCTCAGTGCACTGCAGTGCACGCCTAGCGTGAGCTCAAGGCCTGGCGATAAAAACGTCGCCAGGTCGCTTCATGAAAATCGACAATAACAACAACTGCTGGCTGCCGAACTCACCGTGGCGTCATCGCGGCGGGACGTGTTCGCCATCCCTTTCATGAGAATAAAACCATGCACTCTGAGCACAATGACGCACAGGCCGGCAGCGGCCCTGCGTTCAACAAAGACATGCAAACCCGCCACATCGTCATGCTGGCGTTGGGCGGTGTGATCGGCACCGGCCTGTTCCTCACTTCCGGCTACACCGTCAACCAGGCCGGCCCGCTGGGCGCAGTGATCGCCTACATGATTGGCGCGGTAATGGTCTATCTGGTCATGGTCTGCCTGGGCGAGCTGGCCGTGCAGATGCCGGAAACCGGCTCGTTCAGCAGCTACGCCACCCGCTACCTGGGCCCCGGCACCGGCTACACCGTGGCCTGGCTGTACTGGCTGACCTGGGCGGTGGCCATCGGCTCGGAGTTCACCGCAGCCGGCATCCTGATGGTGCGCTGGTTCCCGGAAACGCCGGTGTGGATCTGGAGCGCGCTGTTTGCGTTGGCGGTGTTCATCAGCAATGTGGTGTCGGTCCGGCTGTTTGCCGAAACCGAATTCTGGCTGTCGCTGATCAAGGTCCTGACCGTGGTGGTGTTTATCGCCATCGGCGCTGGCGCGATCTGCGGGCTGTTCGATGTGCAGCATGCGCAGGGCGCGGGGCTGAGCAACTTTACCCGTGAAGGGTTGTTCCCAACCGGCTTCCTGCCGATCGCCATGACCTTGCTGGCGGTGTCGTTCGCGTTCTCCGGGACCGAGCTGATCGGCATTGCCGCAGGAGAGGCGGCCGACCCGCAGACCAGTGTGCCGAAGGCGATCCGCACCACCATCGTGCGTCTGGCGCTGTTCTTCGTCGGCACCATCTTCGTGCTCGCCACCTTGCTGCCGCGCGAACAGGCCGGCCTGGTCGAAAGCCCGTTCGTGCTGGTGTTCGAGCTGATCGGCATTCCGTACTCGGCCGATATCATGAACTTCGTGATCCTCACCGCGCTGCTGTCGGCGGCCAACTCCGGCCTGTATGCCGCCTCGCGGATGCTCTGGACCCTCAGCGATCAGGGCCATATGCCCAAGTGCTATGCACGCCTGTCGCGCCGCGGCACGCCGGTCAACGCGATCATCCTGAGCATGGCCGGCGCCGTGGCCTCGTTGCTCAGCAGTGTGTTGGCGCCGGATACCGTGTACCTGGCACTGGTGTCGATTTCGGGGCTGGCCGTGGTGGTGGTATGGATGAGCATTGCCGCCAGCCAGATTGCCTTCCGCCGCCACTACGTAGCCAACGGCGGCAGGGTCGAAGACCTGCACTTTCGCGTGCGCGGCTATCCTTGGGTACCCCTGGGCGCGATCGCTTGCTGCCTGCTGGCCTGTATCGGCATTGCCTTTGACCCGGCGCAACGGGTAGCGCTGTACTTCGGCCTGCCGTTCATAGCCTGGTGCTACTTCGTCTACTGGGTGACCCGCAACAAACGTGCGCAGCGCCTGCGCGCCGAGGCTGGCGTGCAGCGTCCGGCTAGCGCCGCCTGAGCCGCACAAGCGATAGTGCACGCAGTCAATTGCCGAAGAGGTTGCGCCGATGAATCAAAAAACCCTACCGCCGCTGAATTGGCTGCGGGCGTTCGAAGTGTCGGCGCGTTACCTCAACTTCACCCACGCGGCCGAGGAGCTGTGCCTGACCCAGGGCGCGGTCAGCCAGCAGATCCGCCAGCTGGAGAGCCACCTTGGGGTCGCGTTGTTCAAGCGCCTGCCACGCGGGCTGGGCCTGACCGAAGAAGGCCAGTCCTACCTGCCGGTGGTGCAGGACGCCATCAGCCGGTTGGCGGTAGGCACCAACGAGATCTTCGGCCACAACCAGCGCCGCCCGGTGAAGGTGCGTGGCAGCTTGAGTTTTCTGCAGTACTGGCTGGCACCGCGGCTGGCGGATTTTTGCCGAGAGCACCCGCTGATCGACATCCGTTTCATCAGCAACCTGTGGGTGAAAGAGCCTGACGGTGAAGATGACCTGGAGATCCGTTGGGGTGCCGGCAGTTGGCCGGGGCTGGTGTCGCAGCGCTTGACCTGGGATGTGCTGCAACCGGTCTGTTCGCCGGCGCTGCTCGCCGCCGCTCCCCTGCAACACCCGCGCGACCTGGCCCGGCATGCGCTGCTGCATGTGCTGGGTTATGAAGAGGGCTGGGGCTATTGGCTCAAGCGAGTCGGTGCCGATGCCGTGGATTACTCGCGCGGTTTGCAGTTCGACACCATGGTTTCCACCTTGCGCATGGCCGAGCTGGGCCAGGGCGTGGCCTTGGCGCGCTCATCCATCGTCGAGGATCTGCTCGCGTCTGGCGCGCTGGTCGCGCCGTTCAGCCAGCGTATCGAAGCCAGCGAATCGTTCTATCTGGTCCGCGCCCAGGGCGAAACCCTGAGCGCCGAGGCCGCCGCATTTTCCACCTGGCTGGTGGCACAGGCCCATCGCCATTTGTAGACCTTATCGCGTAGCTCTTATCAGGAGTCACCATGCATTACGTAAGCACCCGCGGCGCAGCTGGGCTGGCCGATTTTCGCCGGGTAGTGCTCTCCGGGCTTGCCGACGATGGCGGCTTGTTCGTGCCCCAGGCCGTGCCGCAATACACTCCAGAGCAGATCGGCAGCTGGTCGTGGCTGCCGTTCGACGAGCTGGTCTGGCGGGTGGTCTCGCCCTACGTGGGCGGAGCAATGGACGAAGCGGCGTTGCGCGCGCTGCTCAGTGACAGCTACCGCGACTTCGATCATCGGGCGATCACGCCGTTAAGGCAGATCGGCCATAACGAATGGATTCTGGAGCTGTTCCATGGCCCGACGCAGTCGTCCAAGGACTTTGCTGCGCAGTTGCAGGCGCGCCTGGTTGCGCACTTTCTGCCGCAACAACAGGGCAGGGCGCTGGTGATCGGTGCCACCAACGGCGAGACCGGGCTGGCCGCGATCGAGGCCTTTGCTGGCTGCGCCAACGCTCAACTGGCCGTGTTGTACCCCGAGCAGGGTGTGCCGCCGGCGCAGTTGGCGGCCTTGCACCAGGCAAACCCGCAACAGGTCGCTCTGATCCCGGTAGCGGGCAGTTTTGACGACTGTCAGACCCTGGTGTCGCGCCTGCTGCGCCAGTGGCCGTTGCCTGAGGTGACGCCGATCTGCTTCAACTCGACCAACTGGGTCGGGGTGCTGGCGCAGATCGTCTATTACTTTCACGCCGCGCTGCAGCTTGGCGGCGGCACGCGGCCGGTGGCCTTCAGCGTACCCGCGGCGAGCTTTGCCGAAATCTACGCAGGCTACATCGCGCAGAAGATGGGCTTGCCGATCAACCAGGTGATCGTTTCGACCAACAGCAACGACGCCCTGCATCACTTCATCCAGCGCAACCGCTACTCGACCCGGCAAAGCAGCCGCACCTCGTCGCCGGCGATGGATTTCTCGCTGTACTCAAACCTCGAGCGGTTTATCTGGGAGCTGTACGACCATGATGGCCATGCGGTGAGGGCGTTGATGGAGCACTTCGAGGCGTGCGGTGAGCTGAGCATCGGCAATCAGCAATGGTTACGGGCGCGGGTGCTGTTCGACTCACATGCGGTTGAGGAGCTGCAGATTCGCGAAGAGGTCCTGCGCTTGTTTGCCGAGACCGGCGCGGCGGTTGATCCACATACTGCCGTGGGCGCGTTGTCTGGGCGGATTCAGCGACGCAGCCTGGGCGCGCCGATGGTCACCCTCGGGCAAATCGCGCCGAGCAAATCGGCTGGCCTGCTGGCGGAGCTTGGGGTGTGGCCTGGCCCGGTTGCCGCCCTGGCCGAACCGGACGAGGTGCGCACGGGCCTGCAAACGGGCGATCTGGCCAGCTTGATCCAGGCGCTGCGCCAAGCAACGCAGGCGCGGCCATGAAGCGCATTCTTGATCCACTGGACGAACATATCCTGGCCGAGCTGACCGCCAATGCGCGTATCGGCCACGCCGAGCTTGGCGCCAAGGTCAATCTGTCGCGTAACGCGGTGCGCCAGCGGATCGAGCGGCTGGAGCGCGATGGCGCGATCCAGGGCTATACCATCCGCCTCGGCGACTCGCGGCGGGCCTCGTCATTGATCAGCGCGGTGATCTTTGTCTACCGCTATGACCGCATGCGCGGCGCCGATGTGCTGGCCGGCTTGCGCGCCATTCCCGAGGTGGTCCAATGCGAAGTGCTCAGCGGTGAGTTCGACCTGATGCTGCGGGTCAATGCCGCCTCGCCCGAGCGTGTGCACATGGTCTGGAAAGAGATCGCCGGCATGTCCGGGGTGGAAAACACAGTGACCTCGTTCGTGCTCTCGGCCGAGCACTGAGGCGAGCAAAACGACCAACAAATGCAGCATTCTGACCAATTCAACTGACTGCGGTGAACACTTAGGCTGACTCCATCAAACAACGCCTGAGAGCAACGCAGACATGACTGAATATAAAATTGCATTGGTGGGTTTTGGTGGGGTCAACCGTGGCCTGGCGCAACTGGTTGCCGAACGTAATGCCTGCTGGCAGGCAAGTTTGGGTTTCAGCCTTAAGATCGTTGGCGTCAGCGATATCTTCCTCGGCTCGATCGTCAACCGCGACGGTCTCGATGCCGCCCAGCTGGTGGCCCTGCCAGCCGAGAAAGGCGCCTTTGCCAAGCTGCACGGTGGCACCGCCGAAGCTTTCACCGAGACAGTGATCAAGCAATCCGGCGCTGACATCATCGCGGAGGCGACCTTCACCAATCCTGTCGACGGCGAACCCGCCACCACCTTCTGCCGCTGGGCCCTGGAAAGCGGCATTCATGTGGTCACCACCAACAAAGGCCCGATTGCCCTGCACGGCAGTGAGCTCAAGGCGCTGGCGCGGCGCAACAACGCCGCTTTCGAGTACGAAGGCTCGGTCATGAGCGGTACGCCGGTGATTCGCCTGGCCAGGCAGGCGCTGGCCGGAGCTGAAGTGCAAGGTTTCGAAGGCATCCTCAACGGCACCTCCAACTATGTTCTGACGCGCATGCAGGAAGGCCTGAGCTTTGCTGCGGCGGTCGCCCAGGCGCAGCAGTTGGGCTACGCCGAAGCTGACCCAAGCGCCGACGTCGATGGCTATGACGTACGCTTGAAAGTAGTGATCCTTGCCAACGAACTGCTCAACGCCAAGCTGCAGATCAGCGACGTGGCCTGCTCGGGTATCAGCAACATCAGCGCTGAAGACATCGCCACCGCCAGCCGCAATGGCCAGTGCTGGAAGCTGATCGGTGCGGCCCAGCGCCAGGCCGACGGCTCGGTGCAAGCCAGCGTCGCTGCACGGTTGTTGCCACTTAGCCATCCACTGGCCGGCATCAGCGGGGCAACCAATGCGGTGTCGTTCACCACTGAGCTGGTCGGTGCAGTCACGGTGTCCGGCCCGGGTGCAGGCAAGATCGAAACCGCCTTTGCCTTGCTCTCGGACATCGTCGCCATCCACACCAGCCAGCAGCAGTAAGCGGAGAGCAGCCATGAGCGTAGCCAGCAAGGTCAATGTGCAACTGGTCGAAGCGCAGCAGATCGATGTGTTCAGCCCTTATGACGGCCGCCTGATCGGCAGCGTGCCGTGCCTGGATGCCAGTGCGGTGCCGGCCATCCTCGAGCGTGCCCGCCAAGGTGTGCGCCAGGCCGCGGCAATGCCGCGCCATCAGCGCGCACGTGTGTTGGAGGAGGCGGCGCGGCGGGTGCAGGAGCAAGCCCAGGCGTTTGCCGAATTGATCGTCGCCGAGGCCGGCAAGACCTTGCGCCAGGCCGAGAAAGAGGTCAAACGCTGCATCAACACCCTCAAACTGTCGGCTGAAGAGGCGCGGCGCAATGCCGGTGAGGTGGTGCCGTTCGAGGCCTATGAGGGCTCGGAATCGCGCCAGGGCTGGTTCAGCCGAGAGCCGTTGGGGTTAATCGTCGCGATCACGCCGTACAACGACCCGCTCAATCTGGTCGCACACAAGCTCGGGCCAGCGATTGCCGGTGGCAATGGGTTGATCCTGAAACCGTCCGAACTGGCGCCGCTGTCGGCCCTGAAACTGGTCGAATGCCTGCTGCAGGCGGGTTTGCCGGACTCGGTGGTCACTGCCGTGACCGGTGGTGTCGAGTTGGGCAAGGCGCTGGTCGAACTGCGCGAGGTGCGCATGGTGTCGTTCACCGGCGGCTTTGTTACCGGCGAGTCGATTGCCCGCAGTGCTGGCCTGAAAAAGCTGGCGATGGACCTGGGCGGCAACGCGCCGGTGCTGGTGTTGCAAGACTGCGACCTGGAACCCACGGTCGAGTCGTGTGTTTCCGGGGCGTTCTGGGCGGCGGGGCAGAACTGCATCGGCACCCAGCGGATCTTGGTGCAACGGCCGATCTATGAAGCGTTCCGCGCACGCTTTGTCGCCCAGGCACGGGCCTTGGTGCTGGGAGACCCGGCCCTGCGTGAAACCGATGTCGGGCCGATGGTGACCGAACAGGCTGCGCGCCGCACTGAACAGTTGGTCAACGAGGCGCTCAGCGAGGGTGCGCAGCTGCTCTGCGGTCACCAGCGCAAGGGCGCCAGTTACGCGCCAACGGTGCTGGAACAGGTCAGTCATGCCAGCCAGATCTGGCAGCAAGAGGTGTTTGCGCCGGTGGTGATTCTTGAGCCGTTCGACCAGCTGGACGAAGCAGTGGCGCTGGCCAACGCGCCGGAATACAGCCTGCACGCCGGAGTGTTCACCCGTGACCTGGCCAAGGCGTTGAAGCTTGCCAGGCAGATCGAAGCGGGTGGGGTGATGATCAATGATTCGTCGGACTATCGCTTCGATGCCATGCCGTTTGGCGGCTTCAAATACGGCAGTCTCGGTCGGGAAGGGGTGCGCTTCGCTTATGAAGATATGACCCAGCCGAAAGTGGTGTGCATCAACGATCTGGGCTAACCGCAGCGCGCTGCCCTGCGCTGGTTTGGCGACAGGGTAGCGTGATGTGCAGAGCAGATCCGACGAACGGTAGGTGACTTAGGTCTCGACTTTTGATGTATTGAAACCGGTTTCATAACCCGTCTCAAACAATAATCACAAGAGACCTCAGATGACCGATACACCGTCCAGCCCGCGTGAGCGGGTCACCATCAGCCAGGTTGCACGGGTCGCCGGCGTATCCAAGGCGACCGTGTCGCGTTATATCGGTGGCGACCGTCAATTGCTCGCCGATGCCACTGCGCAGCATCTGGCCGAGGTCATCGAGCGTCTTGGCTACCGGCCAAACCAAATGGCCAGGGGCCTCAAGCGCGGCCAGACGCGCCTGATCGGCATGCTGGTCGCCGACATTCTCAACCCCTATTCAGTGGCCGTGATGCGCGGCGTTGAAACTGCCTGTCGCGAGCACGGCTACAGCCTGGTGCTGTGCAACACCAACCGCGATGACGAGCAAGAGAGCCATCACCTGCGCGTGCTGCAGTCCTACAACGTCGAAGGGCTGATCGTGAACACCCTCGGCCACCACCAGGGCGAGCTGCTGGCGTTGCACCGGGATATCCCCATGGTGCTGGTCGACCGTCAGGTGCCGCAGCTCAATGCCGACATGGTCGGGCTGGATAACGCCGACGCAGTCGAGCAGGCGCTGGACCACCTGCAGGCTCGCGGCTACCGCGACATTCTGGCAGTCAGCGAGCCGCTGGATGGCACCAGCTCGCGACTGGAACGGGTGCAGGCCTTTACCGCATCGATCAATCGCCGCCCCGGCATGCGCCAGCAGATCCTCGAGTGTGCGGCTGATTTGCCCGCATGTCTGGGCAATTTCCTCGGTGCCAGCGGGCATGGCCCGCAAGCGATTTTCACCTTCAACGGCGTGGCCACCCTGGCCGTCACTCGCGCCTTGCACGAGCGCGGCTGCAGATTGTTCGAGGATGTCGGCCTGATCGCCCTCGACGAACTCGACTGGCACCCATTGGTTGGCAGCGGCATTACCGCGCTGGCGCAACCTACCGAACGCATCGGCGCGTTGGCTTTCAACTGCCTGCTTGAGCGGTTGCGTGGCGGTAACGCTGCTGCGCAGCGCATCGACCTCAAGGCCGAACTGATCATTCGCGGATCGACCAACCCCCGTATTTGAACAACGGAGTCACGTCCGTTTGCGTTGCATCGAAATGAAACCGGTTTCATAAGGACAATAACAATGCGCTCGAACCCCGTTTCCATCAGCCTTTCCAGCTACGGCGCCGACTTGGTCCGCCAGCGTGGCCAGGCCAGTTTCGTGCCGTTGCTGGCTGCGGCCGGCGTCAGTCGAGTCGAGCTGCGCGAAGAACTGTTCGCCAGCCCGCCGGACTGCCCACAGCTGTCTGCCGCAATCCGCACCTCAGGCATGGAATGCCTGTATTCCTCGCCGCTGGAGCTGTGGCTGGAGGACGGCCAATTGAACCCGGCGTTGCCTGCCAAGCTACAGACCGCCAGGGCCGTGGGCGCGGTGGCACTCAAGGTTTCCCTTGGTCACTATCAGCCGCGCTGTGACCTGACGATGCTGGCTACGCAACTCTCGGCGGATGGCCCAATGCTGCTGGTTGAAAACGACCAGACTGCGCACGGCGGGCGGATCGAACCGATGCTGCAGTTTCTTCTGCGCTGTGAATCCATGGCACTGGCGCTGGGCATGACTTTCGATATTGGCAACTGGCGCTGGCAGGGTGAGTCGGCGGTTCAAGCCGCTCACGAGCTGGGCCGCTGGGTGCGCTATGTGCACTGCAAGGCGGTCGAGCGCCAGGCCAATGGCCGCCTGGTCGCAGTGCCGCCACGCGCAGCCGATCTGCTGGCCTGGGAGCAGATGTTCAGCGAGTTCAGCCCGGCAGTGGTGCGCGCGGTCGAGTTTCCTCTGGTCGGTGACGACCTGCTGGCGGTAACTCGTGCCCAGGTCAACAACCTGGCTCGGCTTGCGCTGACGGCGGAGGTGAGCCATGCCTGACCATGACGTGTTGTGCTTTGGCGAGACCATGGCCATGTTCGTCGCCGAACAAACCGGTGAACTGGCGCAGGTCGGCCAGTTCGGCAAACGCATTGCCGGTGCCGACAGCAATGTTGCGATCGGTTTGTCGCGGCTGGGCTTCAAGGTGCGTTGGCTGAGCCGGGTCGGCAATGACTCGTTGGGCCGCTTCGTGCTGGACAGCCTGCTCAAGGAGGGCCTGGATTGCTCGGCGGTGCAAGTCGACCCTGAGCATGCCACCGGCTTTCAGCTCAAGGCCCGCTGCGATGATGGCAGCGACCCCGCCGTCGAATATTTCCGCCGCAACTCGGCTGCCAGTCATATGTCGCCGCAGCTGCTGAACGCACAGTTGACCAGCGCCGGGCATGTGCATGCCACCGGCATTCCGCTGGCGCTGTCGGCCGGCTGCCGGGCGTTGTCGCATGGCCTGGTGGACGCCATGCGCAGCGCTGGCCGGAGCATCTCGTTCGACCCCAATCTGCGCCCATCGTTATGGCCTGACCAGGCCAGCATGATCCGCGAGGTCAACGCGCTGGCAGTCAAAGCCAACTGGGTGCTGCCAGGCCTTGAAGAGGGCCGTTTGCTCACCGGTCGACAAAGCCCAGCTGACATCGGCGCGTTTTATCTGCAGCAAGGCGTCGAGCTTGTGGTGATCAAGCTGGGCGGCGAGGGCGCTTATTTCTGCAGCGCGGACGCTGAGGGCTGGGTGCCGGCATTCGCTGTTGCGCAGGTAGTCGACACCGTCGGCGCGGGCGATGCCTTTGCAGTGGGCGTGCTCAGTGGCCTGCTCGAAGGCTACCCACTGGGTGAAGCGGTTGCCCGCGGCAATTGGTGCGGCAGCCGCGCGGTGCAGTCGCGCGGGGATATGGAAGGCCTGCCGCTGCGCAGTGAACTGGAACTGTACAACCGGCGCAGCTGCGCCTGAAACGCTGATCGCCGGTTAGCCGGCACCTGGTGCAACAAAAACAACCAAGCTCAGGAGCATACTCATGCAAACGACCAGCCTCGCGCGTCGCCGGTGGTGGTACATCATCCCGATCGTGTTCATTACCTACAGCCTGGCCTATCTGGACCGCGCCAATTACGGCTTTGCCGCAGCCTCCGGCATGGCCGACGACCTCAAGATCACCCCGGCCTTGTCGTCCTTGCTCGGTGCGTTGTTCTTTCTCGGCTACTTCTTCTTTCAGGTGCCCGGGGCGATCTATGCGGAAAAACGCAGCGTCAAGAAGCTGATCTTCGTCAGCCTGATCCTCTGGGGCGGGCTGGCGACGCTGACCGGGATGATCAGCAATGTGTACTTTCTGATCGCCATCCGCTTCCTCCTCGGGGTGGTCGAGGCGGCAGTGATGCCGGCGATGCTGATCTACCTGTGCCATTGGTTTACCCGCGCCGAACGCTCGCGGGCCAACACCTTCCTGATGCTCGGCAACCCGGTGACGATCCTGTGGATGTCGGTGGTGTCGGGCTATCTGATCAAGCATTACGACTGGCGCTGGATGTTCATCATCGAAGGCCTGCCGGCGGTGCTCTGGGCGTTTATCTGGTGGCGCCTGGCGGCGGACAAACCGGCCCAGGTGAGCTGGCTCAGCCAGCACGAGAAGGACCAGTTGCAAGCGGCGCTGGCGGCTGAGCAGCAGGGCATCAAACCAGTCAAGAACTACCGCGAGGCGTTCCGCTCGCCGCAGGTCATTGTGCTGTCGTTGCAGTACTTCTGCTGGAGCATCGGCGTGTACGGCTTTGTGCTGTGGCTGCCGTCGATCCTCAAGCAGGCCGCCAATGTCGATATCGTCACGGCGGGCTGGTTGTCATCGGTACCGTATCTGGCGGCAGTGCTGGCCATGGTCGGCGTGTCGTGGGCCTCGGACCGGCTGCAGAAGCGCAAGCGTTTTGTCTGGCCACCGCTGCTGATCGCCGCGCTGGCGTTCTACGGCTCGTATGCGCTGGGCAGCGAGTACTTCTGGTGGTCGTACGCCCTGTTGGTCCTGGCCGGAGCCTGCATGTATGCGCCATACGGGCCGTTTTTCGCGATCGTGCCGGAGATTCTGCCGAGCAACGTCGCAGGCGGAGCCATGGCCTTGATCAACAGCATGGGCGCACTGGGCTCGTTCGGTGGCTCGTGGCTGGTGGGCTACCTGAATGGCGCCACCGGCGGGCCAGGCGCCTCTTATCTGTTCATGTGCGGTGCGCTGTTGACGGCGGTTGCCCTCACGGTCGCACTGCGTACACCCCAGGCTCAGCGCAAGCGTCGCGCTGCGGGCCTGGCATTGAATCACTAAGGAACTGCCATGAAAAAGACCATAGTCCTCTACAAGCGCTTGTCCGATGATTTGCTCGGCCGCCTGCGCGAGCAGGCCGAAGTGATCTTCGTCGACACCGCGCAGGCGGATGGCCTGGCCCGTCTGCGCGATGCCTTGCCCCACGCCCATGGCCTGCTCGGGGCCAGCCTGCGCCTGGACAGCAGCCTGCTGGACCTGGCGCCGCAGCTGGAAGCGGTGGCCAGCGTCTCGGTGGGGGTCGACAACTACGACATTGCTGACCTGACCCAGCGCGGCATCGTCCTCACCAATACCCCCGATGTGCTTACCGAAACCACCGCCGATACTGGCTTTGCCTTGATCCTGGCGACGGCGCGCAGGGTGGTCGAACTTGCCAGTTGGGTGCGGGCAGGGCACTGGCAGGCCAACCTGGGGCCGGCTCACTTCGGCACCGATGTGCACGGCAAGACCTTGGGCATCGTTGGTATGGGCCGCATCGGTGAAGCACTGGCCAAGCGTGCGGCTGCGGGGTTTGGCATGCGCGTGGTGTATCACAGCCGTCAGCCCAAGCCTGCCGTCGAGGCCCTTTATGGCGCCGCTTGTCGCAGCCTCGACGGGCTGCTGCAGGAATCGGATTTTGTCTGCCTGACGGTGCCGTTGAGTGCCGCGACCGAGGGTTTGATCGGCGCGCGGGAACTCAGCCTGATGAAACCCGAGGCCATCCTCATCAACATTTCCCGTGGCCGGGTGGTGGATGAAACCGCGCTGATCGAAGCGCTACGTGAGCAGCGCATTCGCGGGGCCGGGCTGGATGTGTTCGTCAAAGAGCCGTTAGCGGCGGATTCGCCCTTGCTGCAACTGGACAACGTAGTGGCGACGCCGCACATCGGCTCGGCGACCCACGAAACCCGCCAGGCCATGGCCCGCTGCGCGGTAGACAATTTGCTCTGTGCGTTGGCTGACCAGCGCCCACAGAATCTGGTCAATCCGCAGGTTTGGGCAATGCGCTAGCCGGCATTGCTGGGGGCGCAAAGCGCCCCGACGTTCTAGGGCCAAACCCACTGTCGTGCTGAAACCAATTGACATATGTTATTTGTGATCACATATTGAAGCCATAACAACGCCAATATGTGAGTCTGCCCATGACTGATCGCCCAACCCTCCTGCCGGTAATGCGCCCGGTGTCGCGCGACACACTGCAGGACCAGGTCTACCGCCAGATCCGTGAAGCGCTGATGAGCGGCCGCTTTCAGCCCGGCCAGAAGCTGACCATCCGCGGCCTGGCCGAAGCCTTGGGTTCAAGCCCGATGCCCGTACGAGAGGCGCTCAACCGCCTGAGTGCCGAAAACGCCTTTGAAGTCACTGAAACAGCCCGCCTGCGGGTGCGCATGATGACGCCGGAGCGCCTGCGCGAAATCCGCGACGCGCGGGTAGCGCTGGAAGGCCTGCTGGCCGAGAAAGCCGTGGTGCTGCTGACCCAGCGCGACCTGAGCGAGATCACCCAACTCTGCGAACAGATGCAGCACGCCGCCGACAACGTCGATGTGGCGCGTTATCTGTGGACCAACTTTGCCTTTCACCGGCGCATCTACGCTGTGGCCAACGCCGAGTTGACCGTCGCCGCGGTGGAGAACTTCTGGCTGCACATGGGCCCATGCTTTGCCCTGGTCGCACCGGACAAGGCCCACCTGCAACGCTCGATGGAGGCGCACAACCGCATCGTCGAAGCCTTGCAGGCCGGTGATGGCGCCGCTGCGCGGGCGGCGGTCACCGACGACATCATGCAGGCGGCCGACTCGCTGGCACGCCTGATCGTCAAGAGCGACCGTTCCAGGTCGCCTGCTTCAGGAGTTAAAAAAGCATGAGCGTTCTGAACCGACTGATTCCTTACAGCGGCCTGCGCGTATTGATCTCTGGCGGCGCCGCCGGCATCGGCGAGGTGCTGGCTGCGGCGTACATGGAGGCCGGCGCCAAGGTGCATGTCTGCGATGTCAGCGAAGCGGCCCTGGCGGCGTTTCGTGATCGCTACCCGAATAGCCTGGCAACCAAGGCCGATGTCGGCGACCCAGCGCAGATCGAAGCCGTGTTCAAGGTCCAGCGCGAGCAGTTCGGCGGCCTCGATGTGCTGATCAACAACGCCGGGATCGCCGGGCCGACGGCGGGCATAGACGCCGTCACCGACGAAGAATGGCAGCGCACCGTCGATATCAACCTGACCGGGCAATACCGCTTCGCCCACCATGCGGTGCCGCTGCTCAAAGCCTCGCCGAATGCCCACCTGATTCACATCGCCTCGGTGGCGGGGCGCCTCGGCTACGCCTGGCGTACGCCTTATGCCGCAACCAAATGGGCGATCGTTGGGCTGATGAAGTCCCTGGCCAGCGAGCTGGGTGAGAGCGATATCCGCGTCAACGCCTTGCTCCCGGGCATCGTCGAGGGGCCACGCATGGACGGCGTGATTCGCGCCCGGGCCGAGCAGTTGAACGTGCCTGAAGCGGCGATGCGTGACGAGTACCTGCAGAAGATCTCGCTCAAGCGCATGGTCACCGCCGAAGACGTCGCTGCCATGGCGCTGTTCCTGTGTTCACCGGCGGCACGCAACGTGACCGGCCAGGCCATCAGCGTGGATGGCAACGTCGAGTACCTGTAACGGCTCGACCCCTCATGCAGTAACGGCGGGGCTGCAGCCCTGCTGCTGACGTATTCACTTTCTCACCAAGAACAAGAATGGAGAAATTCGCATGTCCAGAAAACGTCCGATCATCATTACCTGCGCGGTCACTGGCGCTATTCACACGCCGTCGATGTCGCCGCATCTGCCGATCACCCCGCAGCAAATTGCCGATGCCGCCATTGGTGCCGCCGAAGCCGGCGCTGCCATCGTCCACCTGCATGCACGTGACCCGATCGATGGCCGGCCCAGCCAGGACGTCGACCTGTTCCGCCAGTTCTTGCCGCAGATCAAGGCCAAGAGCGACGTCGTCATCAACATCACCACCGGCGGGGCGCCAACCATGGGCGTTGAAGAGCGCCTGCAGCCGGTGGCTCAGCTCAAGCCGGAGCTGGCTTCACTGAACATGGGCTCGATGAACTTTGGCCTGTACGAAATGCTCGAGCGCTTCACCGAGTTCAAGCATGACTGGGAGCGGCCATATCTGGCAGAAAGTGACGACCGGATCTTCCGCAATACCTTCCGCGACATCGCGCACATACTCAACGCCTGTGCCGAGAACCGCACCCGCTTCGAAATCGAGTGCTACGACATCGGCCACCTGTATACCGCCGCGCATTTCCTCCAGCGCGGCCTGCTCAAGGCACCGATATTCATCCAGTCGGTGTTTGGCCTGCGCGGCGGTATCGGTGGCCACCCGGAAGACCTCGCGCACATGCGCCGTACGGCTGATCGGCTGTTTGGCGACGCTTATCAGTGGTCGATCCTGGGCGCCGGGCGCAATCAGATCCCGCTGGGTACCATGGGCCTGGCAATGGGCAGCCACGTACGGGTTGGCCTGGAGGATTCGTTGTGGGACGGCCCGGGCCAACTGGCTGCATCCAATGCCGACCAGGTCAAACGCATCCGGACAGTGATCGAAGCGCTCGGCGCGCGCGTAGCAACGCCGGATGAAGCCCGGGAAATGCTCGACCTCAAAGGCCAGGACAAGGTCGACTTCTAGCCCCGGCGTCACCTCGCGGATTCTGTGCAGCGGGGCGTTGGGCCCGGCTGCCGGCACCTTCAGCATTCACCGGCTACTCAAGCCATGAGGTTTGTGCGATGACAATTACAAGAAACATCGATAGCGCTGCCACACCCCGTGATTCAGCCACGCTGAACAAGGTCATCTTCATCAAGCTGATGCCGTTGCTGATTGCGGCGTACATCCTGAGCTTTCTCGACCGCACCAACATCGCTTTGGCCAAGCATCAGCTGGATGTGGATCTGGGCATTTCGGCGGCGGCCTATGGGCTGGGCGCCGGCTTGTTCTTTCTGACCTATGCGCTGTCGGAAGTACCCAGCAACCTGATCATGCACAAGGTCGGCGCGCGCTTCTGGATCGCCCGCATCATGGTGACCTGGGGCCTGATTTCGGCCGCGATGGCGTTTGTTCAGGGCGAAACCTCGTTTTACATCCTGCGTCTGCTGCTGGGCGTCGCCGAGGCGGGGCTGTTCCCCGGCGTGATGCTCTATCTGACCTATTGGTTCGGCCGCGAGCAACGTGCGCGGGCGATTGGCTACTTCCTCCTGGGGGTGTGCTTCGCCAATATCATCGGCGGCCCGCTGGGCGCGTTGCTGATGCAGCTGGACGGCGTCTGGGGCTGGCGTGGTTGGCAGTGGATGTTCATGCTCGAAGGCCTGCCGGCGGTGTTCTTCGCCTATGTCGTGTGGACGAAGCTGCCGGACCGGCCGAGCAAGGCGCCGTGGCTGAGCCCGGCTGAAGCCGAGCAGATCGAACGCGGCCTGGCGGCTGAGCAGGAGGAAGGTGCAGGGCAGGGCGGCCATTCGCTCAAGCAGTGCCTGACGCCGCAGATCTTCCTGGCGATCCTGGTGTACTTCTGCCATCAGATCACGGTGTATACGGTGATCTTCTTCCTGCCGGGGATCATCGGCAAATACGGCGAGTTGACCACGCTGCAGATCGGCTTGCTGACCTCGCTGCCGTGGATCGCCGCAGCCGTGGGTGCCATGGCGCTGCCGCGTTTTGCCACAACCCCGCAGCGGGCGCGGATGATGCTGGTGTGCGGGTTGCTGACCATGGCCGCCGGGCTGGGTATCGCCTCGCTGGCAGGGCCGGTGCTGAGCCTGCTGGGGTTCTGCCTGTCGGCGCTGATGTTCTTTGTGGTGCAGTCGATCATCTTCCTGTACCCGGCGTCACGCCTCAAAGGCGCTGCACTGGCCGGTGGGCTGGGCTTCGTCAACTCGTGTGGGCTGTTGGGCGGCTTTGTCGGCCCGTCGGTGATGGGCCTGATCGAGCAAACGACAGGTAACGCCATGGACGGGATGAAAATCATCGCGGTGATCCTGGTGCTCGCCGCGCTGGCTGCCCTGCGCCTGCGTCAAGGGCATGAGCGCAAGGTCCCCAAGGCTGAAGCGCATGGACGCCGACAGGTAGTTTGAGTCCACGCTGGGCTGCTCTGGCTGACGTTGCCGGCCAGAGCAGCCCTTTTTCGGTTGTAACCTTGGACTATTTGTCTTTGACCTGCTCGAACGACTTGGCCATGTCTCTGGCCCAGCCATCGACTACCGCTTTCACATCCTTGGTCTGCATGACCTGGTCGGCGTTATCCAGTTCGGCGCCCGCACCTTTGCGCACCACCTGCGCCACCACTTTGTTGTCGGCCGCGTCGATGAAGGCCGCTTCAGTGGCGAGGCTGGTGTCCTGATCACGGATGCCGGTCGCGGTGCTCACGCCGGCTGCGATCAAGGCAATCGGGATCACTTCATAGGCTTGCAGGCTCTTGGTGCTCGCACTCACCCCAGTAATCGCCGGCCGCACGATCAACACCCCCGGGCCTGGTCCCTTGGCCAACGGCATGACCTTGGCCATTTCCCGCTGCAGGGCCTGATCGTAATACTGGGTGATGCCTTGCAGGGTGCTGGCGGGGATCTTGGCCGTGGGCTGCGGCTTTGGATACAGCTGGCTCGGTTCGATATAGACCTTGGTGTAGCGGCGTGCATCGAGCTTCGGATCGACCCAGCGCATGACCGGCGCACCGGAAGGTGAAGTCTCCTGCTTGAGCAAACTGTAATCCTTGAGGAATCCAGAATACTGGTTGGACTCGACGTACTTGCTGGCACAGCCAGACACTGCAAGTGTTGCCACGCACAACGCGGTCAGCAGTAACTTTGACTTCATGTTGTTGCTCCTTGTGGACCGATCTCGGACGAGATCACACTGCCGAGGGGGAATCGCCACGTCGCGCGGCCTTTCACACTATCCAGCTGCAGCGTTGCGATTGGTGTCAAACAGGGTGATGCGAGTTGCCCTGTGGCCCGCATTGCTTATGTAATGAGCGCAGCCGAGTCCAGTACATGCCAGCGCTGTTACTTGGCACACCTGGGCAACCGTCAATCAGCATAGTCCAGCCATGCGTAAGTAAAGAGTTGGGCTAGGATTAGCTGGAACAGGCGCGGCGGGCATTCGAGCTGCGGATTACAACGAATGCCAAAGAAGGTCCAGACCCTTGAACACCTCACGCCGCGGCTTCTCCCTGCAAGTGCTGATTGGCCTGGCAATCATGTTCAGTACGCTGACGCTTGGGGCAGTGCTGGCCTACCAGGGCTACCGCAGCATCGAGCACACCTTGCTGGCTGCGTCGGCCGACACCAGCCGCCAGCTGGCGCGCACCATCAACGAGCGGGCGCAGCGTTTGATCAACCCGGTGCTCAGCTCGATCCGTCTGCTTGCCCATGACTCGCTTGCCGAGGCCGTCACGCTGCAGCAACGGCTTGATCGTTTGCCCTTGCTCGCGGCCAGCCTGGACGCTAACAGCATGCTCAGCGCGGTGTATGTGGGCTATGCCAATGGCGAGTTCGTGCTGTTACGGGCGCTGCGCGACAAGGCCGATAGCCAGAGCGTACATGCGCCCGCAGGTGCCGCGTACCTGTTGCAAAGCATCAGCCTGGACGGCAGTGGGCAGATGCTCGGTGAGTGGCGCTTTTACGACAGAGGGCTGACGCTGCTGCAAACGCTGGCTAAACCGGACTACCACTTTGACCCGCGTACGCGGCCGTGGTTTGTCGAGGGCCTGGCCAGCGCGACTACCCAGTTGACCAAGCCCTATGTGTTTTTCACCACCAGGGAGATCGGCCTTACGGTTGCCCAACGCAGCATCACTGGGCACGCAGTGCTGGGCATGGACGCCTCGGTCAACGACCTGGGCGGCGAAGTTGCTGACCTGCGCACGACCCCCGGCACGCAGATGGCGGTGGTGGGCAGTGACGGCGAGGTAGTGTTTTACCCAGACCTGCAGCGGGTAGTGGTCCAGGACGGTGCGGCGCTGCGTTTGTCGCGCCTGGACGAGCTGGCGGTCGACAGCCTCAGCTGGCTGTTCGTCAACAATTACCAGAGCGCAGACCCGGTCCACTATCAGGCGGCCGGCCAGGACTGGTACGGCGTGCAGGTTCCGCTTTCGTCATTCACCCAGCACGACATCCGCCTGCTGATCGCAGTACCCGCGGCTGAGCTACTGGGCGGCGCGCGGCAGATGCTGATGGCCGAAGCGCGCTGGGCGATTGTTCTGATCGGGGTCCTGCTGCTGGTCGGCTGGGCCCTGGCGCGGCGCATTGGCCAGCCGCTGCAGGCGCTGACCGAGCAAGTACAGGCTCTGGCCAGTTTCGACTTCAGCCGGCGCGTCGGGGTCGAGTCGCGGATCAGCGAGGTCAGCGCGCTGAGCGAGGTGCTCGGCGGCATGTCGCGCACCATTCACAACTTCCAGGCGATCACCCTCAGCCTGAGCCGGGAAACCAATCTGGAAGATATGCTTCGCCAGGTGCTGGGTGAACTGGTGGAGGCGACTGCCGTAACCAGCGGTGCTGTCTATCTGGCCGGCGAAGACAGCGAGGTATTACGCCTGGCTGCACACTATCGCGATGAGCGCTATCCCGCTGACCTGCAGTTTGGCGTGCACGAGCCGCATCAACTCAATAGCGCAGTGGAGCAGGCGATGCCTGGCCAGACACCGACCATGGCCGTGGCGCTGAATGACCGCAGCGGGCAGCGCCTTGGGCTGTTGGTGTTGCAGCTGGGCCCGGCGCAGCTGCACTCGGGCGGCATTGCACCGGCATTTCGCCAGTTTGTCGAGGAGCTGTCCGGGGCGGCCGCAGTGGCCATAGAGACACGCCAGTTGATCGAGGCCCAGCAACGCCTGCTCGATGGCATCATCCAACTGCTCGCGGATGCCACCGATGCCAAAAGCCCCTATACCGGGGGCCACTGCCAACGGGTGCCGGTGCTGGCGCAAATGCTCATGGACAGTGTCATCGCCGCAAACAGTGGGCCTTACGCACAGTTTCACATGAGCGCGCTGGAGCGCTATGAGTTCAGGATCGCGGCGTGGCTGCATGACTGCGGCAAGGTTACCAGCCCAGAGTACGTAGTCGACAAGGCGACCAAGCTGGAGACCTTGAACAACCGCATCCACGAAATCCGCACCCGCTTCGAAGTGCTCTGGCGCGATGCCGAGTTGCTCTATTGGCAGCGCTTGGCTGAGGGTGGCGAGCAGCAGGCGCTGCAAGCAGCGCTGGAGAATACCCGGGCGCAGTTGCAGGAAGAGTTCGCCTTTATCGCCAATGCCAACATCGGCGGCGAGTTCATGTCCGATGCCGATATCGAGCGCTTGCGTACCATTGGTTCACACCCGTGGCTGCGCAACTTCGATAACCGCCTGGGCTTGTCCCGTGACGAGGCAGAACGCTTGGCACCGGTGGCCTCGGCATTGCTGCCGGCGCCTGAGCAATTATTGGCTGACCGTGTCGACCACCTGGTGCCATGGGGTGAGCGCAAGCCGCCAGTCGACAAGCACGACCCACGCAATACCTGGGGCTTCGACATGCGCCTGCCGACCCATGCCTACAACTATGGTGAACTGCACAACCTGAGTATCCGTCGCGGCACCCTGACTGACGAAGAGCGCTTCAAGATCAATGAGCACATCGTGCAGACCATCATCATGCTCAACACCTTGCCGTTGCCCAGCCACCTCAAGCGCGTACCGCAGATTGCCGGCAACCATCACGAGAAGATGGACGGCAGCGGCTACCCGCGTGGCTTGAAGAAAGACGACATGAGCATCGCCGAACGAGTGATGGCGATTGCCGATATCTTCGAGGCACTGAGTGCCGCTGACCGGCCCTATAAGGCAGCCAAGACGTTGTCGGAGTCAGTCAAGATTCTCGGCTTCATGGCCCGCGACCAGCACATCGACCCAGGGCTGTTCCGCCTGTTTTTAAGCAGCGGGGTGTACCGCGAGTACGGCGAGCGTTTTCTGCGCAGTGACCAGCTTGACGACGTCGATATCGAGCCCTATCTGCGCGCATTCGCAGGGTCTTGAGGGCGTCTTGAGGGCGTCTGGAGGGTGCCTGCCGACTATCGATTGCGCTCATGAAAGTTTGACCGATGAGTCAAATCTGCCTAGGGTAGCCCGCTCTGTTTTTCTGTTTGAGCGTGTTATGACTACCCCGTACAAGCTGCCAGCAACCGTCTACCTGCTGGGTTTGACCATCTTCACCCTGGTCACCGCCGAGTTCATGGTCGCCGGGATGATGCCGGCATTGGCTGATGCCTTCTCCGTCAGCCTGGCCCAGGTCGGCAACCTGATTGCCTTCTATGCATTGGGCATGGCCCTCGGTGGGCCGCCGCTCACAGTGCTGCTGATTTCTCGCGGCATCGGTAACAAACGGGCGTTGATCGCCTTGTTGGTCGTCTATTTATTGGCCGCCGGGGTGTCCGCCGTGGCGCCGAGCTACACCATTCTGCTGACGGCGCGGGTGATCATGGGTGTGGCCAGTGCAGCCTGCATCGGCCTGTGCATGACTCTGTGTGCCGGGCTGGTGCCGTTGGCCGCGCGGGGCAGGGCGATCGCGGTGGTGCTGGCGGGGCTGATGCTGTCGCCGGTGGCCGGCGTGCCGCTGACCACGGTGATCGAGCAGGTCGCCGGCTGGCGCGCCAGTGCCTGGATGATCGTTGCCCTGGCGCTGCTGTGCACCTTGCTGGTCGCACGCCAGCTGCCGCAGGACGTCGCCGGCCAGCAGCCCAGCCTGCGTCGGCAACTGGACGACCTGAAAAGCCGCAGCCTGTGGGGTGCCTATGTCACCAGCGGGCTGATCATCGGTGCGACCTTTGCCGCATTCAGCTACATCACACCGATCTTGATCAACGAAGTCGGCGTATTGCCCGCTTACGTCGCACCGCTGCTGGCGCTGTACGGCGTCGCCAACGTGCTTGGCAACCTGTTCATCGGACGTATCGCCGAGCGGCACACCTTCCGCGCCTTGGGTTGGGGGCTGGCGTTGCTGGTGCTGGCCATGGCCGGCTTTGCGCTGGGCGGCGAGCATCGCTGGTTGAATTTGCTGTGCTTTATCCTGATCGGTTTTACCGGCGTGGCGCTCAACCCAGCGATGGTCGCGCGGGTGATGAAGGCCGCGGAGCCGGGCGCGTTGGTCAATACCCTGCACACCTCGGTCATCACCGCTGGTTTGGCCTTTGGCAGTTGGGCGGGGGGCCAGGCGATCGATGCGGGCTTTGGCCTGCGTGCGCCGCTGTGGGTTGGCGCGGCGCTGGCCGGACTGGGCCTGATCAGCCTGGCGCGGCCACTACTCAATGCCCGCACGCCTGCGCCAAGGCCGTATGCCTGATTGAAGCAGGGCGCAACAGTCAGGACTGTTGCGCCCACGTGTTTGCTTAGTGGCCGCCCTTCATGCGGCGCGCCAGCAGATACAGGCCCAGACCGACCAACGCGGTCGCCGCGCCGATGTAACCGGTGCTGGTCCAGCCCAGTCCAGCAGTAATCGCCATGCCGCCCAGCCACGGCCCCAGCGCATTGGCCAGGTTGAACGCTGCGTGGTTGGATGCCGCCGCCAGGCTCGGCGCCTCGTGGGCGATGTCCATCAAGCGAATCTGCAGCGGCGCTGCCAGGGCGATCATGCTGCCGACCAAAGCGATGCCGAGCATGACTGACCACAGTGCATGGGCGGCGTAGGTGAAGAACAGCAGCACGCCGATCGACCAGAGCAACACCAGGCCTACCGCACGGAACTGCAGCCGATCAAACAGCTTGCCGCCGGCAATGTTGCCGATGATGCCGCCGGCGCCAAATGCCGCCAGGGCAAAGGGGATCATCTGTGCCGAAGTGCCGGTCACCTCGAGCATGGTGGGCGCCAGATAGCTGAACACGCAGAACATCCCGGCAAAGCCCACGGCGGCAATGCCCAGCGCCATCCACACTTGCGGCAAGCGGAACGCCTGCAACTCCTTGCGCGGATCGCTGCGTGCTTCATCGTCACGCTGCGGCACGTAACGCCAGACCAGGGCAATGGTGCATAGCGCGATCACGCCCACCAGCAAGAATGCCGACCGCCAGCCAAAGTACTGCCCCAGCAGGGTTGCCACGGGATTGCCCAGCAGCATGGCCAGGGTCAGCCCGAGCATCACTCGCGCCACCGCCCCGGCCCGCTGGTTACTCGCGACCATGCTCGAGGCCACCACCGCCGCGATACCAAAATAGGCGCCATGGGGCAGGCCGCTGATAAAGCGGAACGCCACCAGGCCGCCGAATGATGGGGCAAAAGCGGTCGCCAGGTTGCCCGCGGCATACAGCGCCATCAGCAACAGCAGCATGTGCTTGCGCAGCAGCTTGGCGCCGAGAATCGCCAGCGCTGGTGCACCGACCACCACGCCCAGGGCGTAGGCACTGATCGCGTGGCCGACTTGAGGCTCGCTCAGGTGCAGGTTGCTGGCAATGTCGGGCATCAGGCCCATGATCGCGAACTCGCCAGTGCCGATGGCGAAGCTGCCCAGGGCCATGGCGGCCTCCATTTTCGCCACGGTGGCTTTGGAGGCGGTTGGGGGAGGGGCTTGGTGAACTGACATCGGGATCCTTGTTGAAATACGCTGAAACGTTTAACTGAGCAGTTTATGGATGTGAACACGCTCCGTCGAGGCGGTTCATCGCTTGGCCAGCTAATGCTGCGAATGCCTGCGGAGTACAGATGTACTCCGCGTCGAAAAAGCTCAGCTCAACCAGCCTTGCGCCTCTTCCAGAAAATGCATGACTGCCCGTGAGCGCTCATCCACGCGGGTGATCAACGACAGCTCGCTGTGCATGTCGGCCTGCTCGAGTTCAAGCGTACGGATGCCCGGCATGCTCAGTTGAGTGAGGGTTTGCGGGAGAATGCTGATGCCGATACCTGCTGCAATCAGGCCAGGAATGCTCATCAACGAAGGCACTTGCATGACGTTGGCAGGGTGCAACTGATACTGCCGGCATAGCTGCAGTATGTGTGAGGTCAGGCCGATGCCGAGCGGGTCCTCAAGGAAGATGAACTTCTCCTGGCGCAGGCTCGCCAGATCGCCGTTGAAGGTATCTGCCAGCGGATGGTTGTCAGGCATCAGCAGGACCAGCCTGGAGGTACTGAAGCAGTGGGTGCGCAGGCGGGCGGGCAAATGGTCCTTGAAGATCCGGGCAAAGCCGATGTCGAGCGTGCCTTCCAGCAGTTTGTCGAACTGAGCCTGAATGCGCGCATCGAGCAGGGTCACCTTGACTTCCGGATAGCTGCTGAAATAGTGCCGAATCAACTGTGGCAGATTGGCCTCGAGCAGTGCCGAATGGTAGCCGATGGTAATTTCACCGATCTCTCCGCGCCGAGCGCGCTTGGCGGCGGCCACGGCCAGCTCACTGGAATGCAGGGCGTCCCGCGCATGCGGTAGAAACGCCGCGCCAGCGGCGGTCAGTTCGACGCCGCGATTGGCCCGGCGAAACAGCGTGACGGCCAGCTCGCTCTCCAGAGTCTTGATCAGCTGACTCAACGCAGGTTGGGCAACCTGCAAGTGCTCGGCAGCCTTGCTGAAGTGCTGAAACTCGGCGGCGCAGACGAACGCGCGCAGATGACGTAGCTCCATGATTCGACCTGTATAAGGCTAGCTTATGAATTTATCCGGTTTTCGATAATTATCTTGCAGGTAAAAGCGCCTAGAGTCGACTCAGATGCACAACCGTCCGCTACGGGCGCTCGATAACAATAATGATTGAGACACTCATGAATACGACAGATGCCTCTGCTGCAGACAGTCAGATGTCCAGAAAGGCGGTCACCGCCGCCACCATCGGTACCGCGCTGGAGTGGTTCGACTTCACCCTTTACGGCGCGGTAGCTGCAACGGTCCTGCCCAAGCTGTTCTTCCCGGCCATGGAGCCCACCTCCGGCTTGCTCGCGTCACTGGCGACCTTTGGCGTAGGACTGGCGGCGCGGCCACTGGGCGCGATCACCTGCGGCTATCTGGGTGACAAACTCGGCCGGCGCAACCTGATGCTCGCGACAGTCAGCTTGATGGGCCTGGCCTCGGTGCTGATGGGGCTGCTGCCGACCTACGCGCAGGTGGGGATCTGGGCGCCGATCATGTTGGTGATCCTGCGGATCATTCAGGGCTTCGCGCTGGGCGGCGAGTCGACTGGCGCGCAACTGATGGCCCTGGAACATGCACGTTCGGATCGGCGCGGGTTCTATTCAGGGCTTCTCGGCCTGTGCTCGCCACTCAGTCAGATACTTGCCAACGGCGCATTGCTTGGCCTGGCCGCGTTGCTCAGTGCCGAGCAGTTCGAGTCGTTTGGCTGGCGCATACCCTTCCTGATGAGTTTCGTGCTGGTGGTCGTGGCGATCTTTATTCGCCTCAAGGTCAGTGAAACGCCTGCCTTCGTTGCCTTGCAGAAGACCCAGGCGCCCCATGCAGGCAGCCCGTTGAAAGATGTGCTGAAGACGCACTCGCGGACCATTCTGCGTTTGATGCTGTTCTTCTGCTCGCCGGCCGCGCTGTTCTACCTGATCGTCATCTTCAGCTTGAGCTATCTGGTCAAAAACCTAGGCATGAGCCAGTCCATGGGCTTCATGTCACTGATGGTGGCCAACGTCTGCGCCATCTTCGGTGCGCTGGCCGGCGGCTACCTGAGCGACCGTTGGGGGCGCAAGAAGGCATTGGCGTTTGGCTCCTGCATGACCCTGGCGATCCTGATGGTCTACTTCCCGATGCTCAATACCCAGCAACCGGCAATGATCATGGCAGCGATGGGGCTGTTCCTCGGTTTCACCCAGTTCCAGAGCGGCATCCAGCCCGTCGCCTTTGCCGAAGCGTTCCCGACCAACGTGCGTTACAGCGGCTCGGCCCTGGCCTACACCGGTGCCAACCTGCTGATCGGCGGGCCGATGCCTATCCTCGCCGTGTGGCTGATGAGCCAGACCGGCAATTCACCCTGGCTGCTGGTGGCTATCTGCGCCGCGACCAATCTGGTCTCGCTGGCGATGATTCTGATCGGCCCGGAAACCCGCGGCATCGATCTCGACCAAGCCGACGGCGACGCCACTGTGCAGGCCAGCGCGTCACCCCAGTACCTCAAATAAATGCAGAGTCCGACCATGAATCGTTCAGTCTTTATCCTCAACGGCCCCAACCTGAACATGCTGGGCCGCCGCGAACCCGAAATCTATGGCACGACGACACTGGCCGAGGTGAAGCACGATTGCCAGCAGTTGGCGGCCGAACTGGACCTGGTGTGTGAGTTTCGCCAGACCAATCATGAAGGGGTCATGGTTGACTGGTTGCAGGAAGCCTTCGAGCGCGAGGTGGCCGTGATCATCAACCCCGCTGGCTTTTCATTCCACTCCATCCCGGTGCTGGATGCTATGAAGTTGATCAAGGCACCGTTGCTGGAGGTGCACATTTCCAACATCCATGGACGCGATGAACTGCATCGCCATTCGATTACCTCGACAGTGGCCAATGGTGTGATTGCAGGCCTTGGGGTTGAAGGGTATTTGCTGGCGTTGCGGGCGATAGCCAGCCGGCTTGGCTGAGTGTACGGTCAGCACTTCTGAAACTTGTGTTTGGGTCGAGAACGTCGGGGCTGCTTCGCAATCCTTTCCGACCGGCCCGGCGCCCCGGCAAGGCCGCTCCTACAGATTGACCGCATCCGGCAGGCCAGCGCGTACATCTGTAGGAGCGGCCTGGTGTCGCGAAAGGGGCGCAGAGCGCCCCCACCGTCACCCATTAAGCAGGGTAGAATGCGGCTCGCCATGAGCGCATTGAAGGTAGTGATTTTGCTGACTGCAGGCCCTGTGAATCGTCCGTTGTTCGTCGCCTTCGACGGCCCTAAAGGCACCGGTAAAACCACGCTTCTGGAAGCCGTGACTCAGGCTCTGCGCGCGGAGGGCAACAAGGTTGTCCGCCTTTGCGAGAAAAAGAGCGATCCGTTTCGTGGCGAGACCATGGCCCTGGTAAACCAGGTAGCGCGAACCCCTTGTGCAGAACTGGAGTTGCAAATCTGCCAACGCCTGGCAGACAGCCGCGCCTGGATCTCACAGCAGATACTGCCCAAACAGCCCGCCGACAGCATCATCCTGATCGACCGCTGGTATCCCTCCGATGCTGCCTTTCGCCGTCTGGTGCCGTTTGCGCAGATCCTTCAGCTGAACCTTGAGCGTGACGTGCAGGTGCCCGACCTGCACGTTGGAGTCGTCACCGCCCCGAGCATTTCATGGGCCAGGGCAGCGGCACGCTCGCGCGGACTGAACAGTACCGTGATGCACACGCTGCAAGAGCATGTCGCTTCGAGCGAAACGTTTGAACGTGCGGTTGCCGAGCATGGCTGGGTATTGTGTCGCAATGAGGGTAGCGTTGAAGACGCGACGAAGCAGATTGTGGCTGAAGTTCAAAGCCTGGTTGTTGGTTTGCCAATATGAAGTGATGTCACCCACCCTAGTGCAGGAAATAACCCGATGCAGACACCCATGCGCCACATCCTCGGTGTACTCGCAGCCAGCTTGGTCACGGCGCTGCTCGCCAGCATCATCCAGACGCAACTGATACTCAGTGAGTTGATCGGGCTGGGGGCGCCGATCACGGCATCGATCCGCATGCACTCGACCGTGACGGATCTGATGACCTTCGCGCCGATCATGATGGCTATTGCAGTTGCGACGCTCGCCCCGGCGTTGCTGCTGGCGCATTGGCTGGCCAACAAGGTTTCAGTGCCACGCATGGCATTATGTGCGGGTGCTGGCATGTGTGGGCTTTGGACGGTGTTCTGGCTGATGCGCTCGGTCATTCCCATGCCGGCGATCCCCGGCACCAGAGACTTGCTCGGCCAGGTGTTGATGGCTTCGACGGGGATTGTCGCGGGTTTGCTGTATGCACAGCTGACCTCACCAACCCTCGCAGTTGTAAGCAGTCAGGACCGGGCCAAGGCGCTATTGGCGGTTGCGCTGGCTGGTATCCCGGCCAACCTGTTCTTTATTGGCGCACCGGCTGGCGTCGAGCGGCCTGCCGTCGTTGATGCGAGTAGATACAAAGTCCAGACAGTGGCCACTGGCTTGAGACAGCCATGGTCGGTTGCACTACTGCCGGATGGACGCGCATTGGTGACCGAGATGGCAGGGCGCCTGCTGGCTATCAGCAGCGACGGCTCAACTGCACAGGTAAACCTCGATGGGCTTCCGGCGCTGTTCCAGCAAGGTGCTGTCACTGGTTTGATGGATGTCGTGCTGGACCCGCAGTTCGAGCACAACGGCCTGCTTTATCTAACCATGGGTTATGGCAAGGCAGGCGCCAATGGCACGCAGCTGGTGCGGGGCAGACTGGTTGGCAATGCGTTGAATGACGTCCGCGTGCTGTTCAAATCGACACTCAAGCCCAGCGCCGGCAACAACGGCGGGCGCCTGGCATTTCTCGCCGATGAGACCCTGGTGCTGACCGTAGGCGATGGCAGCACGCGCCGTGAAGAGGCGCAAAACCGGGCCAATTCGCTGGGCAGCGTGGTCAGGCTCGACCGCGATGGCCGGCCACCGGCGGACAATCCTTTCATCGATCAGGCAGGCACCGCTGCCGAGCTCTACAGCCTGGGCCACCGCAACCCGCAGGGCATCGCGGTCGATCCTGCAACCGGCGATTTGCTGCTCAGCGAACACGGCCCCCGCGGTGGTGACGAGATCAATCAGATAGTGCCGGGCGGCAACTATGGCTGGCCCATCGTTACCGGCGGAGTTGACTATCCGTTTGCGCAGGTAACACCACTACGTCAGCTGGCGGGCTATGAAGATCCAGTCGTGCAGTGGACCCCCTCGATCGCACCAGCCGGCCTTGCCGTCTATCGCGGCACGATGTTCCCGGACTGGCGCGGCAATTTGCTGGTACCTGCGCTCAAGGAACGGGCGGTGCGTCGAGTATTGCGCAACGGCCGCCAAGTGGTCGGGCAGCAACTGCTGCTGGCAGACCTGAAGGAGCGGATGCGCGATGTCAAGGTTGCGCCGGACGGTTCAATCTACGTCCTCACCGACGGGCCTGACGCCAGGCTATTGCGCATCGTCGAACCCTGAGCCGGATCAATCGGCCATGAACTCACGCGGCGGCGGCTGCAGATCAGCCAGCAGATTCTTCAAACCATCGCTCCATTGCCGGCGAATATGGCTGTAGTACGGGTCATCCTGATGGATGCGCACCGGCGCCTTGGCGGCAAAGCTGTCCTTGGCATACACCAGCAAATCCAGCGGCATGCCCACTGACAGATTGCTGCGGATGGTCGAGTCGAACGAAATCAGGCCGCAGCGCAGCGCCTCGTCCAAAGGGGTGTGGTAGGTCAGGTTGCGATCGAGAATCGGCCGGCCGTACTTGCTCTCGCCAAGCTGCAGAAACGGCGTGTCCTGGGTGGCCTGGAAGAAGTTGCCCTGGGCGTAGACGTTATAGATGCCCATCTCGGCGCCGGCGATCTGGCCGCCGACCATGATCGTGCAGCTCAGGTCGATCTGTGCGGTCAGCTTGCTGCGGTCGCGGCTAATGACTTCGCGCAGCGTATCGGCAACCAGCACCGTGGCATCGTACAGCGAGGTGACGTTCAGCAAGTGGGTGCCGCTGCCGCGGCTGCGCTGTTCGAGCAGGCTGACCACCGATTGCGAAGTGGCCAGGTTGCCTGCGGTCTGCAACACGATCAGGCGTTCACCTGGCGCGCTGAAGACGAACAACTTGCGAAAAGTGGAGATCTGGTCGATGCCTGCGTTGGTGCGTGAGTCGCAGATGAACACCAGTCCGTCTGCCACGTGCATGGCGACGCAATAGGTCATGCTGGTTACCTTGTGCTGTGGGAATAGAGGCCCCGTCCTGGCGAACCTGACGGGGCTTTGTTGCTACTGGCGATGGACGTGAACGCTGGCCTGCATCGACTCGGTGCCGCCACCGCGGCGTACACCGCGGACCGGGCAGGCATCCAGGTAGTCGAGGCCGACTGCCAGTTTCAGGTGGCGCTCGGGGCGGGTGATGCGGTTGGTCACATCGAAGCTGTACCAGGCGTCATCGATCCAGGCTTCGGCCCAGGCGTGGCTGGCCAGGTGGGTTTCATCCTCGGTGCACAGATAGCCGGACACATAGCGCGCCGGAACGCCCAAACTGCGGGCGCAGGCGAGAAAGGCGTGGGTGTGGTCCTGGCATACACCGGCACCGCCGTTGAAGGCTTCGATGGCGGTAGTGACTACCGAGGTGGTTCCCGGGCTGTACGGCATCTGGTCGGCGAGGCCCTGCATCAGTGCGGTCAGCGCTGCGCGGTCCCGGTGCGCGCCGCAATGCTGAATGGCAAAGGCCTTGAGCGTGTCATCGGCCTGGGTCAGGTGGCTGGTGCGCAGGAACGGCAGGGGCGACTGCTCGCCGGCTTCCTGCTCGCATTCGGAGTCGATTTCGACCTGGCCGCTGGCGGTCAGGGCCAGGTGCCCGTGGGGTTTGTCCAACGTCAGCACATGCAGGATGTTGCCGTAGGGATCGATCTGGCTGTTGACCTTGCGCGGCAGCTCCAGCTGCCAGTCGAGGATACGCTGGCGATCGCTGCTGCGCGGGGTCAGGCGCAGCAGCTGGATGCTGTTGCTGACATCGCTGGCGTAGCTGTAGGTGGTGTCGTGACGGATAGACAGTTTCATACGACCTCCAGGTAGGAATTGTGCACGCTCTGGCCCAGCTGGTGGATACGGCCGATGAAGTCGGTCAGCCACAGGTGCAGGCCGGCGTCGAGAATTTCGTCGATACCGGTGTAGCGCAGGCGCGCATTGAGTTCGGCGGCCATGCGCTGGGCGGCGCGACCGGTGTTGCCCGGCAAGCCGGCGAGGATCTGGTCCAGCTCGTCGATACAGGAATGCAGCGAGCGCGGTACGTCGACCCGCAACAACAACAGCTCCGACACCGGCCGCGCGCTGGGCGCATTACGGTAGATCTCGTTGAACGCCTCATAAGAGGTCAGGGCGCGCAGCAGGGCGCTCCACTGGTAATAGCCGCGGGCCGAGTCGTCGCTGACTTCTTCGGAGGTTTCGCCGAACATTTCATAGCGCGCATCGAGCAGGCGCAGGGTGTTGTCGGCACGCTCGAGAAAGGTTCCCAGGCGGATGAAGCTGTAAGCGTCGTTGCGCATGATGGTGCCGGAGGTGGCGCCGCGGAACAGATGCGAGCGCTCCTTGACCCAATCGCAGAACTGGCTGATGCCATAGCGGCCGAGGCCGTTGCTGGCGATGTTGCGCATCTCGATCCAGGTGGCGTTGATGTTTTCCCACATGTCGGCGGTGATACGCCCGCGCACGGCGTGGGCATTGGTCCGCGCTGCCTGCAGGCAGCAATAGATGCTGCTGGGGTTTTCCGCATCGAGGGCGAAGAAGTGCAGCATGCGCTCGGAGTCGAGCTCGGTGTGCTTGCGCAGGTAGTCATCAAGGGTGCCCGAGGCCAGCAGCGACATGGCCAGTTCAGCGTGGCCATCGGAGCGGCCGGCCTGGGGCATCAACGACAGCGAGTAGCTTACTTCAAGCATGCGCGCGAGGTTTTCGGCGCGCTCCAGGTAGCGCGACATCCAGTACAGATCGGAAGCGGTTCTTGAGAGCATCGGTCAGTCCTCCACCACCCAGGTGTCCTTGGTACCGCCGCCCTGCGACGAGTTTACCACCAGCGAGCCTTCCTGCAACGCCACGCGGGTCAGGCCGCCAGGCACCAGGCGGGTCTCGCTGCCGGACAAAACGAACGGGCGCAGGTCGATATGGCGCGGGGCGATGCCTTGTTCGACAAAGGTCGGGCAGGTCGACAGGCACAGGGTCGGCTGGGCGATATAGGCATGCGGGCGGGCTTTGATGCGCGCGCGGAAGTCCTCGATCTGCGCTGCCGTTGCCGCCGGCCCGACCAACATGCCGTAACCGCCGGAGCCTTGGGTCTCCTTGACCACCAGCTCGGGCAAGTTGGCCAGCACGTGGGACAAGTCGGCAGGCTTGCGGCATTGCCAGGTGGGGACGTTCTTGAGGATGGGCTCTTCGCTGAGGTAGAAGCGGATCATGTCGCCCACATAGGGGTAGATCGACTTGTCGTCGGCCACGCCGGTGCCGACGGCATTGGCCAGCACCACATTGCCGGCGCGGTACACCGAGATCAGGCCGGGCACGCCAAGGGTCGAGTCCGGGTTGAAAGACAACGGGTCGAGGTAGTCGTCATCCAGGCGTCGGTAGATCACGTCGACCCGCTGCGGCCCGGCGGTAGTGCGCATATAAAGATGCTCGTCACGCACGAACAGGTCGGCGCCTTCGACCAGTTCGATGCCCATCTCGCGGGCGAGAAACGCATGCTCGAAATAGGCACTGTTGAAGCGCCCGGGGGTGAGCACTACGGCGGTCGGGTTGTCCAGCGGGCTGGCGCTCTTGAGTGTGTCCAGCAGCATGTTCGGGTAGTGGTCGATCGGGGCGATGCGCTGCGCGGCGAACAGCTCGGGGAACAGGCGCATCATCATCTTGCGGTCTTCAAGCATGTAGCTGACGCCGCTTGGGGTGCGCAGGTTGTCTTCGAGCACGTAATAAGTGCCATCGCTGTCGCGCACCAGGTCGACCCCGGCAATGTGCGCGTACAGCCCACGGTGCAGGTTCAAACCCTGCATTGCGACCTGATAGCCCTCGTTGGCCAATACCTGTTCGGGCGGAATGATGCCGGCCTTGAGGATGCGTTGGTCGTGGTAGATGTCGTGCAGAAACAGGTTCAGCGCCTGCACCCGCTGAATGCAGCCGCGCTCGACAATGCGCCATTCGCTGGCGCGGATGCTGCGTGGGATGATGTCGAAGGGGATAAGGCGCTCGGTGTCCTGCGCGTCACCATAGAGGGTAAAGGTGATGCCAGCGCGGTGGAACAGCAGGTCGGCCTCGCGTCGACGTTGTTCCAGCAATTCCAGCGGTGTATTGGCCAACCAGCGCGAAAAAGCCTGGTAGTGGGAGCGGCAACTTCCGTTTGCCTCATACATTTCATCGAAAAAAGCCCGGGACATACCCACTCCTTGCTACGCATCGTCAGCAGCGTTGTCGCATACCTGATCAGCGTTGCAATGAAGGTGCCGAAACGGGCAGGGCAGTGTGGCTAGGGCTCGAATTGATGCAGAAATTGCGATTGGGCGCTGTTTAGCATCAGAAAAACGACGCGCCAACGGCTTTTACGCTCAATCCACGTCAACGGCGGGAAGGCTTGGCGCATCAAACAGGTGCGCGTTGGCAGGCTTTGCCAAAGTTGCCCCAAACGGGGGCGTTCAGGCGGTGGTGCGAACGTGCTCGACAAGCTCGACGCGGTTGCGGCCGCTGGCTTTCGCGCGATACATGGCCTTGTCAGCGCAGACCAGTAACGCATCAAGATCACTGTCGGCGGTTGTGGCATAGACCAGGCCGATGCTTGCCGTCACGCCGTGCTCGCTGCTCACGTTGAGTTGGGCGATCAATGCCCGCAGGCGCTCGGCAATCTCGACGGCCTCGGCCCGGGGCGTGTTGGGCAGCAACAGTGCGAACTCTTCACCGCCGAGCCTGCCGGCGATGTCATCGTCGCGCAGGCAGGCACTGATGACCGTGCCAATGCGTTGCAGGACCCGATCCCCCGCCGCATGGCCGAAGGTGTCATTGATCTGTTTGAAAAAGTCGACGTCCAGCATCAGCACAGCGACCAGCCCGCTCTGCTGCTCGCACAAGGCATGCTGGGCCGAGGCATGATCGAAGAACGCTCGGCGATTGTTCAAACCGGTCAGCCCGTCTGTGCAGGAGGCAATCATGGCCAGCCGGTGGGCATGTTCCATTTCATGCTTCAGGCGCCAAGCAGTCTCCAGTGCTGACGACAGACTGCGGGTGGCATTGACGACAAACGAGGCAAACACCAGCACCGCCAGGGCTATGCCTTGTTGCAAGGCAGAAGGCTGCAGTAACAACCAGATCGTGCAGGGCAGCAGCACCAGAGCAACGGACACCAGGGTCATATTGCGAAAGGACGAGTAACACGACACCGCGCTGACCGACATGCCTACTGCAAACAGCATGATCAGCGTCTGCCCGACCAGATCACCGACCGGCATCACCGCAAGCGCGCCGAGGCCCCAGGTGCCCGCCGACAATGCCAAGGTCAGCCAGTAGCGGCGCTCCCACTGTTGCGGCGAGCGCTGGTTGGGCGCGGCGCGGCGGTAGGTGATGAACATCTCGGTACGCAGCAGCGTGGTCGCGGTCAGCACGCTCATCCAGATGAGCACCGCTTTGTGATCAAAGCGCTCCCAGCCCATCCAGCACAGCATCGCTGCAGCCAGGTAGCTGCCCAGCACCGCCGGCGCCGATTGCACGAACAGCTGCTTGAGCCGATCGGTCCTGACGTGCTGGGTGATCTCGGGGCGAAGGTCGGGGGCGTTCATGGCGTGAGGCCGCAGCTCTGGATACGGGTGCGGCATTGTGTCATTGCGCCAGCGCCGCGCAAAGCGCTCCAGGCGAACGTTCATTGCTGCCATGCGTCATACCCTAAAGCCTGCGTACATTCACTTTTGCCTTGTGGGGAGCTTATGACAGATCAGGACGACTACATTAAATGGCTCGAAGCGCGTTCCATGCTCAAGATTTCCCAGGACCGGGCCAAGCTCTACGGCGGCCAGTCGCGGCTGTGGATGAACGCCTATGCCGAGTCGCAACCGCGCCGGGCAATTGAAATATCCTCGGTGTGGTTGACGGTGTACCCCGACGCGATCGTGTCGCCTGAAGGGTCTTCGGTGCTCCAGGCGCTGGGCCATGAAGCGCTGTGGAAGCAGTTGTCCGAGATTGGCATCCAAGGCATTCACACCGGTCCGATCAAGCAGGCCGGTGGGATCAGCGGTGATCAGTTCACGCCAAGCGTGGACGGTAACTTCGACCGCATCAGTTTTGACGTCGACCCGCTGTTCGGTACCGAAGAAGAATTGGTGCGCATGAGCAGGATCGCCGCCGCGCACAACGCGGTGACCATCGATGACCTGATCCCCGCACATACCGGCAAGGGCGCGGACTTCAGGCTGGCCGAGCGGGCCTATGGCTTGTATCCGGGCTTGTATCACATGGTCGAGATTCGTCAGGAAGACTGGCACCTGCTGCCTGACGTGCCCGCGGGCCGCGACGCCGTCAACCTGTCACCAGCGGTATGCGACGAGTTGAAAGCGCGGCATTACATTGTCGGCCAGTTGCAACGGGTGATCTTCTTCGAGCCGGGAGTCAAGGACACCGACTGGAGTGCAACACCAGCGATTACCGGCGTCGACGGCATCGAACGGCGCTGGGTCTATCTGCATTATTTCAAGGAAGGGCAGCCGTCGCTGAACTGGCTCGACCCATCGTTTACCGCCCAGCAGATGATCCTCGGTGATGCGCTGTATGCCCTCGACTGCCATGGCGCACGCGGTATCCGCCTGGATGCCAACGGATTCCTCGGCGTCGAAGCACGCGCCGAAGGCCCGGCCTGGTCCGAGAGCCATCCGTTATCGATCACCGGCAACCAGATCCTCGGCGGGATGATCCGCAAGGCCGGCGGCTTCAGCTTCCAGGAACTGAACCTGACCCTGGATGACATCGCCCAGATGTCCAAGGGCGGTGCCGACCTATCCTACGACTTCGTTACTCGGCCGGCCTACCAGCACGCGTTGCTGACCGGCGATACCGAGTTCCTGCGCCTGATGCTGCAGCAGATGCACGCCTTCAAGATCGACCCTGCCTCGCTGATCCATGCCCTGCAGAACCATGACGAGTTAACCACCGAGCTGGTGCACTTCTGGACCCTGCATGCCCATGACATGTTCATGTACAAGGGCCAGACCATCCCCGGCAGCATCCTGCGCGAGCATATCCGTGAAGAGATGCATGAGCGCTTGTCTGGCGAGCATGCGCCGTACAACCTGCGTTTCGTCACCAACGGCATCTCCTGCACCACCGCGAGCCTGATCACTGCCACGCTGGGGATTCGTGACCTGGAGCTGATCACCGAGGACGATATCGCCCAGATCCAGAAGATCCACCTGTTGCTGGTGATGTACAACGCCATGCAACCCGGCGTGTTCGCGCTGTCGGGTTGGGACATGGTCGGCGCACTGCCACTGCCGGCCGAGGCTGTCGCCGAGCGCATGCTCGATGGCGACACGCGCTGGATTCACCGCGGTGGCTATGATCTGGCTGGGCTGGCGCCTGAAGAGCAAGCATCCGTGCGTGGCATCCCCAAGGCCCGCGACTTGTACGGCAGCCTGGACAGCCAGCTGCAACGCAGCGATTCGTTTGCCAGCATGGTGAAAAAGATCCTCGCTGTGCGTCAGGCCTATGGCATCGCAAGCAGCAAGCAGATTCTGGTGCCAGAAGTCAGCAGCCCCGGCTTGCTGGTCATGGTGCATGAACTGCCTGCCGGCAAGGGTATTCAGATCAGCGCGCTCAACTTCAGTGCTGAAGTCATCAGCGAGGAACTGACACTGGCCGGCTTTACCCCGGGGACCGTGGTCGACATGATCAATGAAACGGTCGAGGGCGACCTCAGCGAGGACGGGCGCTTGATGATCAACCTGGAACCTTATGAAGCGCTGTCGCTGCGGATCGTCAACAGCAGCGGGCATTTCTGAGACGTTAACTCGCGATGTGAAACCAGACCAGAGACTGCGCCGGTCTGGTTTTGCGCAGAGTTGTTGGAAGCAATCGAACCAAAAAGCTGTCTTTCAGGTCAGGATAAGGGTCTAGTCCACCACATGAGAATCTGACCATGCATACCTTTACCTTGGAATACCTCTTCAACGGCGAGCGCCGCACTCACCAGCTCGAGCTCAAGCAGAATCACCTTGCCACCCATGAGGCCGCGCTGCACTTGATCATGTTGCACCATGGTGATGGTGAGAACAGCCTGGTCATGCCTGACGCCGATGCGACCCCTGCAGAAGTTCTGGAACAAGCGGCGTTGCTTGGCATAACTGAAGTCAACGTAGTGCTCTAATGCGCAACAGTTGGTAAAAGGACCTTCCGCTGGCGCTATGAAGTACCAGCGCTTGAAAGTAGCTGAAGGGAATCGTCATGCAGAAAACAATCAGGCTGGCCAACACCGCTGATATCGATGCAATTTTCCATATCCGCACAAGCGTTCGAGAAAACCACCTGTCGCGTGAGCAACTGACGGAGATGGGCATCACCGCCGAAGCCATTGAGCAGGCACTCGCTGAAACGCCGTGTATCTGGATCGCTGAGGTCGACGGTGTCCCGGCAGGCTTTTCAATGGCTGATAGCGGTGATGCTTGTGTATTCGCGGCATTCGTACTGCCCCAGTTCGAGGGGCAGGGTCTGGGTCGCTGCCTTATGGAACGCGCAGAGTGCTTCCTTTTCCAGCAGCATGAGACGATATGGCTGGAAACCGCAGAGGCCAGTCGCGCCAGCGGTTTTTATCGCAAGCTCGGCTGGCGCTGCGTGGAGCAGTTGCCTGAAGGCGATATTCGCATGGAGAAGCGCCGGCAGCAGGCTGATACATAGTTTGCCGGCAGTCCTACGGCTCGACGATGTTGTCCAGCAGTGTCGTTCCGTAGGAGTTGTCGACGGCGCATAGCCATTGGTCCGCAATGAGTCGAAATACGTAAGTTGCTTTGCGCGAAATCTCGATTTTTTCACCTGCCTTGTCAGTAGCCTGTAACAGGGTTTCCATGACGACGAGCGCGACATCAGCCCCCGGAATGACCTGCATCTCGCCTTGCGTGACAACAATGCTGTGATTGAAATGCTCCGCGATGGCGACAAATGCGCGGCGGATGCTGTCTTTGCCGGTGACCGTCAAACCCGGTTTGACCACCAGCGTTGCGTCGTCGGCATAAAACTTCATTAACTCGTCGAAATCTTCGGCGGTGATCGCGTGATCAGCGGCCTCAATTGTCGCTTTGAGCGTTCGGGTAAGTGCATCCATTGCTGTGCTCCTGCGTGAGAATGCTGTGCACCGCCAACCCGGCGCCTGTGATCACGGCGATAAGCCCTGACGTCTCTATGAACGTTGGCAGCCTGGCGTTGAAGAGTAAGCCGAGCAGGGCGGCAAACAAAGACTCCAGTGAGATCAGTTGACCTGAGAGCACCATCGGTAGCCGCCGTGTCGCAGCGTTCCAGGCCCAGGCGCCAATCACCGAAGACACAGCAGAGAAGCGGTAATACCCGCGGGCTGGCCCCGATTAGAGTCAATGATTGCGAATCCTTGGCTGTCCAATCATCCAGCATGGATGCAAAGCCAGTACCCCACCTGGCGTGTACATAGTAGCGTTGCGCATTCGACGAACTGCCACGGTCCGTTGTCTGTCTGCCCACGGATCGGGCCACTCACGAACTAGGATGTCAGCATGGAACGTGTTCAAGCGGTAAACCAAGCGGCGATTGATGAGGCGCTGATCGTCTTTGCTCGTTATAAGATGGGAGCGATCAGGATTTTCGACCTGGAGCGCGCCATGAGTTACGAAGTTGGCGAAGCGTTGGCCAAAACTGACCTGGTGAGGTTTTCGATTGCCAGGATGGCTTCCGGTCGTTATCGCATCAGTGATGAAGGGGAGAACGCCATTACCGAAGCCGGTCGCGCTCGCCTAGAGCGGCTGCGGGGGTAAGGAGACAAAGCGTCCTGGGAGCAGCCGATGAGCATACGCAGCCTCGTGAAAAACTTGCCGGCGGACCCTGCCAGACCAGGCTGGGTGCTGGGCTGGGGCGTGCTGCGCGACCGCCATCCGTGGCATCTGGTCGATGTATATGCCGACCAGACTACCGCCAGAATAGAAGCCGAACGCCGCGGCCACAGTTACGTCGTGGAGTTCGGCTCGCACCGCATCGGCTCAAGCGATTTCATCTGCGGCGTCAGCTTGCCCGAGGGCTGACGGGCAACCAGGCCGCGGGGGATGTTAAAAGCGATAGGCAGCACGCAGCGACAGCGCATCCGAGCGCGACTGCTGCCCCAGTGCCCGCGTGCCTTGATAGCCAATCCCGGTGCTCAGCCCCGATGCCCACAGCAGATCCATCCCGAGCGACGCAGCCAGGGTGTCGTCACCGAAGCCTTCGGTGGTGATCGTGTAGGTTGAATTGCCAACATCGGCATAGCCAAGGCGGGCGCTGGATTCGGAATTGAAGGTGTGACTGAACTCCAGGCGCGAGCGCAACGTCAGGTAGGCCCAACTCAGCGCAATCCCGTACTGCCCACGCAGGCCAGCCACGCCCGACACCAGTGAAAAACGCTGCTGGGCGTAATCGAGGTTGTTGGCATCTGCATTCGACTCCTGATAGCCGTGCAGCCAGGTCGTAGAGGTATCCAAGCGGCCATAGGGCGATACCAGCCAGTTCCGGCTTTTCAGCTCGTAGCCAGAGCTTAGCGAGGCGAACAGCTGATCGCCGTCGCGGCTGCCTTTGGCGTAGCCGCCGGAATCAGTCACGAAGCGCTCACTGTCGAATTGCAGGCGGCTGTAGCCGAGCAGTGCATCGACAAATACCGCGCTCGGGTGATAACTGGCATAGGCAGCCACGCTGTAGGACTTGCCGCGGTTAGTGCTGCCGGCAGAGCCGATATCACTCTTGTCGCTGCCATAGCCAACCCCCACTCCGGCTGTCAGCGCACGGCTCAGGCGAAAGTCGATCCCGCTGCTGACGCCAATCAAGGTGCTGCTGACCTTGCTGCCGCCGCGCTCGGTATTGCCGAAATCAACATAGCCCCCTGTCCATACCGATACATTGCCGCTGGCAGGCGCAGTGGGGTCATGGTCGGCTGGATCTGCATGCATCAGTTGCGGCTGATCGTCGGCCAGCATCTGTGTGGCTGCGAGCAGGTCGAGATCGGTCTGCTCGCTGTCGGCCGCCTGGCCTGGCTTGTTCTGCGGGTGTGCCTGCGTGGGGTTGAAGCGCAGATTGAAGGCGTTGCGGTGCCCGTCCGGGCTATGCAGTTGCTCAAGACGGTCAGTGAAGTTGGTGACCTGCGCCCGGGCGAACTGCTGAGCACTTTGGGTCTGCGCATTGAGCACGCCGATCACTTCGGCGTCCTTGCCCGGGTCAGGCCGCGCACTGATCTGCAGGGTCAGTGTTGCAACCTGCGAGACACCCCAGGCGTTTGCCAGGGTGAAGCGCAAAGTGACGGTGCCACTGGCCCTGGCCGCTGCCGTGAATTCAAGGGCGGTCTGCTTCAGGCGCACGCTGCCCAACGCCTGCGACGGTGTGTCGAGCAGGGTTGCAGAGGTGAACGGGCCACCGCTCGCGCCCGCAGTCAGGTTCAGGGCGACACTCTGGCCGGCCGCAACCGACGCACTGACATCGGCTGCCTCGGGGGTGACGCCGTTGCTGAGCAGCGAGTAATTGGCCGTCATTTGGGTGCCGTTGGCATCGGTCACGCTGATCGAAAATGAGCCACTGCCGGTAGTAGTCGGCGTGCCGAACAGGCTGCCGGATACCGGGTCCAGCGTCAGCCCGGCCGGCAGCCCGGCCGCACTGAACCGATAGGGGCTGACGCCGCCGCTGGCACTCACATTCTGTCGGTAGACGCTGCCCACGGTGGCAGCGGGCAACGCGCCGGCTGCCGGAGCCAGCACCAGGGTAGCAGGGCTGACCGTGATGGAAACGCTGGCAGCAGCCGATGTGCCACTGGCATTGCTGGCACTGTAGCTGAAGCTGTCACTGCCCGAGAAACCTGCTTGGGGCGTGTAGCGAATGCTGGTGCCACTGGCGACCGCCGTGCCATGCAACGGCAACGATGTGACGGTCACGGTGGTAGCAGCGCCACCCGAGAGCCCCAAGGCAATGAGGTTGTTCGACGAGTTGGCGGCGACCACTGCGGATACCGCCGCGACTGTGGGCAAGGCGGTGCCAATGGCCAGCGTGTAGTTGGTACTGCCGGCATTGCCAACATTATCCGTGGCCGTGACTGCAACGCTATAGGCGCCGGCCAGGGTAGGTGTGCCGCTGATCACTCCGCTGCTGGTGTCGAGGGTCAAGCCGCTCGGCAAGCCGGTCGCGGCATAGTGATAAGGCGCAGTGCCGCCGGATGCCAGCAGCGAGGTGCTGTAACTGGACGCGACCGTGCCGCCGGGGAGCGGGCCGCTGGCCGGGCTGAGTGCAAGTGTCACCGCCGTGACGGTAATGGTTACGGTCGCCGGCGCAGAAGTGCCGGCCGCGTTGGTGACGGTATAACTGAAGCTGTCGACCCCGGCGAAGCCTGCTGCAGGCGTGTAGCGCAGGGCAAGGCCAGACGCCGTGGCGGTGCCATGCTGGGGCTGGCTGGCGATCGCCGCGCTGTCGGCAGGGCCGCCGGACAGGTTGAGGGTGAGCGCGTTGCCTGTGCTGTTGGCGGCAACGCTTGCCGATACGGCGCTCGCCACCGGCGCCTGCGCCACGATCGAGAGGGTGTAGTTGGTGGTGGCGGTCGCGCCATAGGCGTCGGTGACGATGACCGATGGCGTGTAGCTGCCGGCAGTGGTGGGCGTCCCGCTGAGCACGCCGGAGGAGGCATTCAGCGACAGCCCGGCTGGCAGTCCGCTGGTTGCGTAGCCATAGGGCGCTGTGCCCCCAGCACTGCTGAAGGTCTGGCTGTAACTGCTGCCGAGCTGGCCTGCGGGCAATGCACCGGCAGACGGAGTGATGATCAGTGTTGGTTGCGAGACGGTCACAGTGGCCGTCGCCGGCGCAGAGGTGCCTGAACTGTTAGTCGCGGTATAGGTGAAAGTGTCGCTGCCTGAATAGCCCGCGACAGGCGTGTAACTGATGCTGGTTCCGCTCGCCGTGGCTGTGCCATGGCTGGCTGCAGTAGCGACGGCGACCGAGCTGGCGGTGCCGGTAATGGCCAGGCTGATCGGGTTGTTCGTGCTGTTGGCACTCACGTTGGCCGTAACCGCACTGGCCTGCGGCGCGGCTTGGGCCCTGTCGACGGTGATGGTGTAAGACTTGGTAGTGACTCCATCCGCAGCCGTGATCAGCAGCGTGAAGACGTTCGACCCCACTGCGAGGCCGATGGGCGGGGAAGCGCTACCTGAGTTTACCGGTGTGCCATTCACTGTGACCGTGCTGTTGTTGTCTGTGGTGGTCGGTGTGAGGGAGAGGGTGCTTGTAGCGTTGGCGACCGAAGCGGTGTAGCTGGTGGTGGCCGTGCTGAAAGCTGGCGTCAGGCTGCCTGTCGAGAGCGTTAGGCTGGATAGGGTGGCATCCGTGGATACTGCACTGAGGCTGGTGCAGCTGAACACCAGGTTGCTGATCTGGCCATTGGAGGTCGTAGCCCGAATGGCTGCACCATTGGCCTCCAGGCTGCCTGCGGGGACGGTCATGCTGACCGTGTGCGGCGTATTGGTGGTGCTGTTCGCTGCGTTGTAGGTCTGAAAACCGGCAAGGCTGTAGCGAGCGAGACTAAGGCTGTCAGCAGCGGTGGGATTGCCCTGGTACGCCGCCCCGCTGTCACTGAACGTCAGCGTCAGCGCATCTCCCGGGAGAAAGTCCGAGGCGGGATATTTGTTCGTACCAAATGCCAGTGAAACTGAGCCGGACAAGCTGTTGATGGCCGTACAGCCATTTGATAGCGCGAACGCTGGAGCGGTGTTGAATACGGTCAATGCGGCCACGGCCGCCCCAGCGCGCAGCCACTGGCCCAACGATATACGGCGCATTCATCACCCGGTGCTTAGGCTTTTATCAAGCAGTTATTGGTAGCTGGCGAAACGGATAACGCCCGTGTCTTGCCGTGAATACTCACTACAGCCTCAGGGCTGGTAGATAGAGCAGGGCGCTGATAGGGGCCAGGATGGCGCTTGGACAGTCGCTCTGAGGGATATCGGCACGTGCGTGCCGAACTTGACGCCTTCCCGTTGAGGAACGCGATAACCCGGAAACCTTGCGGCTTCATTTTCACCGTTAAAGCGAAAGTGTTGCCGGAATGCGAGGGTTTTTCTGCAGAGCTTGCCAGTTGAATATCATCGCCACGGACCACGGTGGTCCTCAAACTCATTGTTCTGGAGAACTTATGATGGATGCGTCCGCCAAAGCGTTGGTATCAATTGCCGTACTCAAGGCCAAGCCTGGTCAACGAAAAGCCTTGAAGGATGCACTGCTGGCGTTGGTCGAACCGACCCGTGCGGAGCCGGGCAACCTGGACTATGTATTGTTCGAGCTGCGTGATGAGCGTGGCACGTTCTACATGCGCGAGGCATTCGCAGATCAGGCCGCGCTCGATGCGCATTTCGCCATGCCGTATTTCCAGCACTTTGCTGGCATCGCTGATGCTCTGCTGGCTGAGCCATTGCAGCTGATCTTTCTTGAGCAGGTGTCGGCGTAGCTAGTCGTTTGGCGATATGACCGGTGCGCATCGACGTTGAACTATTCATGACGCCTGTCACCCTAACCTTGTGCAGCTATCTACCGGCTCAGGCAGACCCTGAGCCTCCCCACTGACACACGAAGGTTTGACGAACATGAAGAGTGAACAGGTTGAAGGCGTAGTAGAACAAGTTGCCGGTAAAGCCCAGAGCGCTGTCGGGAAACTGTTTGGTGATTCCAGCCTCGAGGCAGAAGGTGCGGGCCGCCAGGCATGCGGTCAAGTGACCCAGGCCTACGGCGATGCAATGAACAGCGTGTCCACCTTCGTCAAAGAAAAGCCAGTGACTGCGATGGCTATTGGCGCGATTGCCCTGTTGGTGCTTGATCGCGTTCTGCGCCGCTGAGTCCAGGCAGGAGCCTCTAGTAATTGTCCCGGTTAGCCGTTGAATGCGAGAGGCATTGCTTGAGCTTATGCGAGCTCCAGCATTAAGCACAATCTGTACTACTGTTGGGCCTCCGTCTGATGAGCTGGAGGCTCAATTGTTTCCGCATCTCCCTGGACTATCCGTTAGCACACCGCGAGGAATCTTCTGTCCTCCTGGAAAGCAGGCCATGAGCAAAAGGGATATGATCCGGTGAGTTCCAAGGCCCCTCGCGCTGACAGTGTTAACGGCTGTGGAGTAGGGCAATAACACACACATCGGATAACCTGCCGGAACGGAAGGTGCAGTAATGTTTTTAAGCCTCGAAGTGCGCAGCTATGAGCGGGACACCCCTCACCATCACCACGATCACGCTCAATTGGTCCTGCCGATTCGCGGCCGAATGGACATAGACGTAAACGGACGTGGCGGATGTATTGATCAGTCATTGGCGGCACTTGTGGAACCTGGCTCAGATCACTCGCAACACTGCGACATCGATAGCCGCTTTTTGGTTCTGGACTGCGCGCCTGCCACGCTGGAAACGCTCCACATCGAGCGCCTGGCTCGAAACATCTATGTGCCAATCCCCCCCGCAACGCGTCGGCTCATCGAGTTCGCCGAGTTGATAGGTCATGCACAACTCTCCATCGCGACGTGCCAGCTGGGGCCCTTGCTGTTGTCCTCCCTGAGCCCGGACGCGACCTGTTTTACCGACCCTATGGAGCGGTTGATTGGTCGTCTTCGGAGCAACCCTGGAGCCCATTGGAACAATGAAGCCATGGCTCGGTTTGCCAACATGAGCGTGAGCCAGTTGCATCAGCGATTCCGGCAAGTGTTCAACATGAGCCCGCAGGCCTGGTTGACCGAGTTGCGTGTGCAGGAAGCGCAGCGATGGTTACGTGGAACTGCCTTGCCCATTGCTGACATAGCCTTGCGTGCGGGCTTCAGCGACCAGGCATCGCTGACACGCACCATGCAGCGCCTGAAAGCCACGACCCCGGCGGCCTACCGTCGTGCGCAGCAACAGCCTGGGTAAAGAATCGCGCAGTTAGCGACAATATTCACCGAGTCAGCTGCTCCAGACTTCACCCATCAAGTTTGGAGCGCGGGTGAAATGGGTGCAGATCGATTATTGCTGAAAGGTATCTTCTACGGGGTGTGTGCGGGTGTGTGCTGGGGGGTGATCTTCCTCGGCCCGCAACTGACCCCCGAACTGAGCGGCCTGCAATTCGCCGTGCTGAGGTTTCTTTGCTATGGCGTGATTTCCGGGGCGCTGCTCGCACCTCGCTGGAAGCGCGTGTGCGCCAAGCTCAGCAAGGCCGACTGGAAGTCGCTGTTCTGGCTCAGCCTGATAGGAAATCTCATCTACTACACGCTGGTGGGCACCGGCGTGCAGTTGGTTGGCATAGCTACAACATCGCTGATTGTCGGGCTGATTCCGGTGCTCATCACACTGGCAGGTCGGCATGACGAAAATGCCGTCCCGCTGCGCAAGCTCGTTCCTTCGCTGTGCTGTGCAGTGGGCGGGGTAACGCTCATCAGTTGGCATGCAATTACCAACGGCGACCGGAGCGATATCCTCACCAACATCGCAGGGATTCTGTGCGCGGCGGGCGCGTTAGTGACCTGGAGCTGGTTCGCGGTGAGTAACGCTCGGCGTCTGGTTCAGGTCGCCAGCGTTTCCTCCAATGACTGGGCACTGCTGACAGGAGTCATGACGGGCGCTCAATCATTGCTCTTGGCGCTACCTGTGCTGGGGTGGCAGACCGGAACGTACGGCAACACTGAATGGCTTGATTTTCTTCTGGTAGCTGGCGGAGTAGCTTTTCTGTCTTCCGTGGTGGGCGGCGCGTGCTGGAACCAGGCGAGCCGGCTCCTGCCCTTGGCACTGAGTGGGCAAGTGCTCGTGATAGAGACATTGGCGGCGCTGCTTATTGGCTTTCTATGGGCGCATCGGCTTCCTGATCCATACGAAATTGCAGCAATTGCGCTGCTGGTTACAGGTGTTGTCTGGTGCCTGAATTGTCACCGTACTCAGCATCGCCGCGATAGCCGTGTCATGCCGCTTTAGGAAGCGCACCGGGTGAGCAGTGGCAGCTACTGCCACATGACTGACCACGCTCAATGTCGCACTGAAACACTGTAAAGGACTAACAATGCTTATCGTATTCGGCGGCCTTCCAGGCATGCCGGCATCCAGTGGGAGCGACTTTTCAGCCTGCGCCGATGTGGTTCAACAGCGCAGCCACAATGGCCTCGGGCCGGTCTTCTTGCATGAGATGACCGCAATTCTCGACTCGAATACAGGGCTGCTGGGCAATCAGCTCGGCAAGACGCTCGCCCTGCGCATACGGAATCCAGGCGTCTTCAGCGCCCCATAAAACCGACACCGGGCAATCAAGTCTTGTGTACAGCGGCTGAATCTCGTCAGTGAACGCTTGATCCATCTGCGCGATCTGCCGATAGAACGCAGGCTGACCAACTTCACCCACCCAAGGGGCACTGTAGATGCGCAGGGCTTCTTCACTCAACGGGGTCGCTGCTGAGGTTTGCAGGTAAGCCGCCAGCAGCGCGCGGTGCATGTAATCGGGCATTCCAGCAAATGCTGCCTCGTGTTGGCGGACATGCTGGACGAACGGCGAGCCCCACGGAGCCAAAGCGACTGCGTCGAACAGGGTAAGAGACGCGTAACGCAGCCCGTTCAGGTAGTACGCTCGCAGCGCAGTAGCACCGCCGAAGTCATGTGCGAGCACGTCTGGCCGGTTCAAGCCCCATTCTTTAAAGAGGGCAGTGAGCACATTGTTCTGGACGGCCAGCGAAACGTCCTGACCCGCCCTCATCTCAGACTGGCCGTACCCGACCAGGTCGAAGTAGTACAGGGTGCGATGGTCAGCTAGCAGAGGAACGATGCGCCTCCAGACCTGGGAGGAAAAAGGCGTTCCGTGGATGGCTACCAAGGGGGCGCCTGATCCCATCTTTCCCCATCTGACGGCGTTGCCTTCGATGATTGACGTGTAGGGTAGATCCAGCATGGTTCACCTCATATTGTTATTTAGCTAAATGACTATATGATGCCGGCATGGACAGATCAATACAGATGAAAGCGATGAGCAGCGAGGTTCGGGTAACGATACTTCGATTGCTTGCGAAGCCTCATGAACACTTTGCAGATCAGTGGTCGGCAGATCCTGCTGAACTCGGCGTTTGCATGACGCTTATTGCCAAGGCGCTGTGTGTCGCTCAGCCGACTGCAAGCCGGCATTTGGAGATTCTTGTGCAGGCCGGGTTTGTAACGGTGGCGAAGAGGCACAAGTGGTCTTACTGCAAGCGTGATGAGGTGATGATTGCCGGGTATCTTGAGTGGCTGACGCGGGAATTGGCGATAGGGAAGGGCTCACAGGGGGCGGTGTGAACCCTCAACAGCAAACTCGGTTTTTCGCAGCTTTGGAGAAGGGTATTTAGAGGGTGATGGTCGTGGCGAATACCGTGACGGCTATCCAACACGTAGTACATTTGCAATGGCTAGGCACACCGAGGCGGCATTAAGTTGAGAGAGCTGCGAGTGGCAGGCAGGCTCTCAGTCTTGTGCGTTTCGAAAATCACGTGGTTTGGCACTACTCTTGTGCGTCGGTGGAATTCATAGAGCGTTCTCGCTGATACACTGCTTTTTGTTCTGACAATTGCCAATCGGCTGGAGTGAAATGGATATCAGAGAATTTTGCCTCGCTCATGAATTTGATATGAGAAAGTGTTCGGTCATGTCAGGCGGTGGTAGTTTTGGATTGGCCGACCTTGAGACCTCACCGGTCGAGTTTTTATCGCTGGCGGAGGATGATTTTGAGCGGGGCGGACTGGCGGCACGAGTCAACGCTACAGCCAATGCAAAACGTGCCATTGTCAGCCAGCTAGATCAGTTGTTGACCTCTTTTGGCTATCCGTCATTCAGATGGGATGTGCCGAAGAAGATTGAACGTCTTAGGGCTTTGGGACTGCTCGCGCCGAGTCTGTTGCGAAAAGTCGTAGATATGCGAAATGTTCTTGAGCATGAGTACATAACTCCTGAGATTGGAAACGTTGAAGAAGCGTTGGATATCGCGAGTCTCTTTGTGATGTCCGCATCGGCGATGTTCATTCCGTTTGAAGACGTCTTGGAGTTTTCACATCTTGAATCAGGTGTGAGGAAAGGGTCGGTCACACATATCACTGCGGGATTGAACCGAAACGCTGGTAGGGTTTACTACACATTTTACGCATACGAACCTGGCGAATACGCGGCGCATTGCGTTGGTCAGTGTGAGATCGAATCAGGGCATGTATTGTTCGAAGCTATGGTTAAGCTTTCTGCATCGCTGATGCTTCAATACAAGGTCAACCAGGCGCTCAGTGATTTTAAGAGAGCCGTTACGTAACCGTGAGTGCTCGTGAGATTGGGGCGGCGCCCTGAGTGGCAACAACCCAAAGCAGTCATCGGTAGTGGTCAACTCATCCCGGACACAGTTTGATATTTTCTTCAGCTTTGGCCGGAGCCAGTCCATGGTTGAATTGATGGGGCCGGATCCAGTTTTAATGGCCCATCAGGTACTGGCTGGTGCTAGCCAGTTTTCAGCGCGGCTGGTGTAGAAACGGATATTCGTGACAGATAAACCTAAGGAAGGATGTGAGGGTGGTAACGGAAGAGGCTGATTTTTCATCGTCCGGGGTTTTGTGCAAAACCGACCGTGTGACCGTCGCGAAATGTGGACACTTTCCGCAAGCCCTGAAATACGTGGCCTCCAGCGATTCAGTTTGCACTCAGGACACTTTTTTTAGGAAAGTGTCCACATTGCTTGCAAATTTTCCTCGGAAAGTGTCCGTGTTAACTGTCCGTTTTCCGGAAGTGTCCACATTAAAGCGCATTTTTCGGAAAGTGTCCGCATTAATGCAAACGGCGCATCTCCATCAATAACCTGGGTACAGCGCGGTGGCTGGAATCGCCGTAATTACATGTGGAGTCGCGGAAAAATCAACTTTTTTCCGATGTTTGCCAAGGGTTTTAGTAATGAATATATCAATTTAATTGATGGTGCGGCTGTCAATATATATATGTCATTACTCCAATCGCCTAATATTTCGCGTTTTTTCAACCTCCTGTACTATGCAGTCTAAGCCGCGCGACATATGGTCTAAACAAAATTTTAGCCAAGAAAAAACAATAAAACAATTGTTATTAATTGCCCGTCATCACATGGCTAATTAGCACTTTTCTGCCCCGAGGCGGGGCTATTGACTCAGGTGTTTTAGGAAGTAAAACTAGCTCGGATTTTGCAGTGTCGCTCTTTAAAAACCAGATAATGTTAACGCTACCTATAAATAACTAGCGGGTGTTATGGAATAGGAAGCCATTCAAAAAGGTAGGCGGAATGAGTAACAGTGATAACTTAGAAGTACGTTCGTCCAAGGCTTCCGGATCGTCGGCATCAGCAACATCGAGTGCAACTGCCACGGCGACTCCAAACCTGAACATGAACAGCTCGGAGAGGAGCGTTGCTCGCTACGATATTGCCAGTGAGCGTATTCCAACCATTAAGCTTTATCTCTCCGGTCAACTCACCGCGGTTGAGGCGGCTAAGGTGATTGGTATGAAGCCCTCCGGCTTTCATAAGATCATCCGTAGGGTGCGGGCACGCGGCGGTGATCTCAGCGCGGTGACGGCAAGCGCGCCCGGACGTCGAAATTCTCCGTCGGAGCTTCAAACCGAACTGGAGCAACTTGTAATAGACGCAATAAGGACCTACGCAGGTAAAGCTGCAACGATCGAAAAGGTGTGGGTGACGGCACAGATACTTGCAGATGAGCGCGGGCTCAAACGGCCCAGCTATCACGCTGTACGGCGAAGGCTGTTGAAGAAAGGCAAGCGCTTCCTGGCCAACCTGCGACTCGGGAAGGCCGAAGCGGCGGACATATTCGAAGCACGGCCAGGTTACAAGGTGACAACGCGGCCGCTGGAGTGGGTTCAGATCGACCATACCCGTGTCGACCTGATCGTCGTGGATGAGGAACATCGCAAGGTAATCGACCGTCCATGGGTCAGCTTTGCTATCTGTATCCATACGCGAGCGATTGTCGGTTTCTACCTAACCTTGCTTCCACCTAATGCAGTAACAGTCGCAATGTTGATCGAGAACTGCGTGCTTCCCAAAACGGCCATGCTGGCAAGCCTTGGGTTTGATGAAAGCACTTGGCCAATGCACGGCGTACCGGAAGTCATCCACGCCGATAACGCGGCTGAGTTTCGCTCTGAGGTATTGAAAGCGAATCTCAAACGATTCGGAGTGACAGTCGAGCACCGTGACGTTGGGAAGAAACATCAAGGAGGACACATCGAGCGCCTGATCGGCACGATGATGAGTTCCCATATCCATTTTTTAAGGGGAACAACCTATTCGAATACACAGCAACGTGGTGACGAAGACAGTCAAGCCAGAGCCTCGGTTGACATCACGGCGCTTAGAAAATTCTTCGTGAGCAAGATACATGCTTATAACAACCGCAAGCACAGCGCGATCAAGATGTTCCCTTCCCAGAAGTGGAATGAATACTACTCGAGAAATGCGCAACCCCGGCAGATTGAAAAGTCATTGCATGAAGGCTTTCGGTATGTGCTGTATCCAGAGAAGCCAAAGCTGATTCGCTCCGGCGGGATCGAGATGCAAGGCAGGTTTTACTATGCGACTTGCTTGCAGCATAAAGTGCGAGAAAAACTGATCGTCAAATTCGACCCCCACTGACCTTTCAAAAATATTCGTAGATCTTGAGGGGGACGGAAAGTATGTAAGCATACCGGAGTTTCGGAACCCGTTTAATCGAAGCCACGACTATGCAATGTACAGGGTAGAGCGGCAGAAAAAGGGTGAACGGGATGGCACCTATTCTGCCGAGGCAACAGCTTCGCTGGCCCTTGGTGAGGCAATCGTCGCCGATGAATATCGAAAGACCGCCCAAAGCAAGCGCAAAGCAGCCAAGGAAGCTGGTAAGCGCGATCAGAAGCGGTACACGGAGTCTCTTGATGCCCAGTCTCAAGCAGCTAATCAACTCGACGGTGAACTGACTTATCAGACGGAGCATTTGCATTCCTCCGCCGGCCAGGCAGCAGTAGCCAAACCCCGCAAGACCCGGGGTAACACGGGTCGAAAGGGGCGCGCGCACTTGCGAGGCATCGAAGGAGGAAGAAAGGAGCCTGAGCAGGCTTGGCGTGGATTTGCAATGAGCAGTGCGGCTCAGCAGATCGATTTTGATGCGCCACCAACAATCTATTGATCAGTATTCGATGCTGTATAGCTTAAGGGCGAGCCGTAAGAAATCAGCATTTCACAAACTTGAGTGATTGGCAAAATATTATTTGCAAAGCCAGAACGTTGGTTATCACCCGATAGACGCTATTGAACGGCATTACGTGAAAGTAAATCGGCGCACCTCTTGAGGGTTATTCGGCTCATGAAGATGAGCTGAGGCCTTTGTGCGCCTGTAAATCTTTAACAAGACAACTTAAAAAGTTAAATTTGGAGATAATTTTGGATCTTTCACATGTGCACTGCAGTTGCCATTATCTGTTTCAGTTGAGTGATCAAGATCGGGCGCGATCCTGCCTGAAGGACTTCTTCATTCATCACCCCTCTGCAGAGCGGTTGTTCAAGAAGATGGACATGATCATGTCCATGCCACGGAAGGTCGTCGCCCCTTGCTTGCTGTGTCTGGGAAAGGGTGGGGCAGGGAAAACGAGCACGATCGAGGAACTTCAGCGCAGGAATGCGACCTCCGAGAACCGAATCGTAACCGTAACCATGCACCAGAACGCGGACAACATGGGTCTGAAGGAGTTGTTCCTAGCCGAGTTGGGACTGGATACGAGTCGGAGGGCTCGACAGACCAGGCGGATTAGTCCGGAGCTTCAGCACATCATCAAGTCCGAGAACATCAAAGCCATCGTGATCGACGAGGTGCATGATGCACTTACGCTTTCTCCGTTCCAACGCAAGATCAACCTGTCACTGCTGAAAAATCTTTCTGGTGCAACGTATGGTCTCTCCGTATTCGCCTTTGGTGTACCGGATGCCGCCCGCTTCTTGAGGGAGGATCCCCAACTTGCACGGCGGTATGCGGTTCATGACTTGGAGTCCTGGGAGAATGGTCAAGACTTTCGGAATTTTGTGTTCAGTTATATCCACCGGTTGCCGCTGAAGAAGCCTACGGATTTTCGTGACCAAGATCTTTGCTTGGCAATTATCGAAAAGTCGTTGGGTATCACCGATAATATCGTGAAGATCTTGCAAGCTTCTGCCTGGGCCGCCATTGCGGATGGCACCGAACGTATCACGCTGAACCACATTAATGATGTTGAAGAAATTATGGCAATGGAACTGGGAACCAGCCTTCAAGGGTTGGAGCAAGTCATTATGGAAAAGGAGTAAATGTGGCGACACCCTCTCAAGCTAAATTACTAGCTGGAGAAATACTGGAGGGCGAATTCGCCCTCCTACATTTTTCCAACAAACATTTAAACCTGATTCGGCGTCTGGAGCAATCTATTCTACACCCTAAAGGTGAAGTCATCCTCCTGAAAGGCAACTCAGGGTGCGGAATTACCACTTTGCTTAGGAGCCTCCATTTGCGTAACCCAGAGACCACTCAGATGCTCAAGGGCGATATCTACCTTGGTTACTGGGACTTCATTGACCATATTTGTGATGCGTTCAATATTCGCCGCGGAGACTACCGTAAGAGTGTTCTGCCAGCAAATTTGCTCAGAGTGCTCTCCTTAACCAAGCGCAAGGTGCTGCTGATCGATGACCTTGATATTTACATTGCAAACCAGGTTGAGCTTGATCAAGTGTTCAGCACTATCGGCACGCTGTCAACTAAAGTGCCTGAGTTCACATTCGTGATTTCTACGCGAAACAAGCAACTGTTGAATCGATTTATTAAGTTTTCAAAACTCAACTGGTGGAGTCATGACATCAGGTAGAGTATTACAGAGGCCGAGCACTACGATTTCGCAACCTGCTTGTGGGGTGGACTGAATGAAAAGTATTCACTAGGTATGTCTGGAGTAAGCCTGATGCCACCCGGGCCTAACTACAGACTAGAACTTCAGAAAGTGATCAAGTGCTTCGTCTTCAGCTTGTTGAACATTTCCTGCAGCAGAGTGTTCTGAATGTGCTGAGTAGTTTAAATAACATCGAGGAGTAAGAGTCCTATGTTCAATCAATCCTCATTACCTGATCCCTATCCCGATGAAGCTTTGTCATCATGGATGTATCGCGTCCGCGAAACGTTGCCGGAGCCGGAAATCCGCTCGCTATGGGGCCTGAATGATCATGACCGCAGCCTCTCGCCTTTCGTCACGCCTTACATGAAGGTAGTAGGGGGACGGGGGAAAGATCTGGATTTCGATTTCGAACGAGCCGAGATCTATCGGTTTGCTGAAGCTTATGATCTGTCAATTGAATGGATCAAAAGCGTTTTTTTTCCAGCGAGTGGACAAATTGTTCCAATATGGTTCCGTTCAGATTATTGTCTTCGATGCATGGAGGAGTCGATCGGAGACGTCGGCTTCCCCGTTTATCTGAAAAGTTGGCGTTTGATACTCAAACCTTTTTGTCAGAAGCATGGGTGCGTGCTTCGTAGTGCTAAAAACTATCTTCATGATTCGATTGATTTCGCCATGGATGTTTTCGAGTATGACAGCGGTCGACCCGGCGAGTTGGAACGCGAAGCTAAATGGCTTGAGATAGATGCTGAAGTGCATGCGCTAGGAAAAATGGTTGCTGATCGTGTCGAAAAAGTTTTAGTTAAAGCGCAGGATGAGATTGTGCGCAAAAACGGAGAGCGCTTCATTATGACGCTTCTACGCATGACGCTTATGCCCCCCTGTTGGAGTTACTATTCGTCAATTATAAAGTTTAGAGTTCAGTCCGGCAAAGAGTTTGAGTGCAAGAATGAGCTATCCTTATTCTATCAGTATCCGCAACGTGTAACCGCGATGGCTAGGGCCCGGTCACTCTATTTGATGGGCATCCTGTTAGGATGGATTGATGAAGATCAAGCTGAAAACGCCAAACCCAAGAATGATTTCTACCTGGCCACCTCGGCTTCTAGCATATGGCGGCGCTTAGGGCCATTACATCGAGTTCGTCCCATGCTGCAATTGTACAGTACAGAATTGTTCGGAATATCAACGCTTGCTGACTGGGGTGGGTTCAATGTATAGCTATATAATCCCAATATATTTGGTTCCTGATTTGCGCGTGTGGACGCGTCTGGAAAATGGTTATACCGCCACTCAGATATGTTTTTCGATAGACAGTGGAACAGGTATGATTTTATCCTGCAGTTTTAGCTACGGATTAACAAAATCCGACCTGCATAGTCTTGGGCTACTTGCGTTCCGTGAAAGCCGAAAGCGTCCAATCGGATCGTTTGGAATGTTTCGAAGTGTTTTAGGTGATTTGAACCGGGTTAAGCAAACGCTTGAGACCGATTACCCTACGCTGGATTTGCTAAGATTGAGGTGCCCGATGCCTAACGCGTACGACTGGTCGAAAGCAGGAACAATACTTGGGAATTTTTTTTATGATTGGGATCATGGCTTTCTGAGCGGACTCGATAGTTTCAAAGTATTCTATCCTGAGCAGCTAGATCGGTTATTAGTGCATGTCGTTCAACGGTTCAATCGACTAGTTGAAACTGGGGGTATAGATCTGAAATATGTGCGCGCGAATTGATATCCTCGCGCGGGTGATAGAATTTCAATAGCAGGTTTCAATATTGCTGACGCCCACCATGTCGACGAGCCCTATTAATCTCCTGCAATCATTAAGTAACTTAGGGATGCACTACGCTACACCTTATTGAGCCATTCGTCTGATGTGACCATGAGTATTTTTTGATTACGGGGGCAGGTTTTACCGATGTGATGCGGAATCTACCAAAAATACCTAGGCGTTAATGGCGGTATCCACCTGCAAGGATCGAAGGCAGGCTCGGAAGCTTACCAGTAGTAATTCAAAGCTGATCATTCCTAATTGTTTGTACGCCGCCATATCCTGCTTACTGTCGCCACAGAGAGCCCAAGCTTCAAAGCGGTCTCCTTTTGGCTTATACCTTCATCACGGTATTTAATCGCTTGTTGTACCTTTTCAGCTGGCGTTCTCTTCCCAGCTTGCTCCGGAACGAGCTTTCCTTCGGAAAAGTGCTTAGGGATCGCCTCAATGATGCCTAAGGAACACATTTGCTCCAGCTCCCGCTCAAGCGCTTCCAGGCTCTGGGATATCGAATGTTGTGCGTCATAGCTTGAAGCAGCTATCAGCAGAGCTATTGGATTGAAACCAAGCCCCTCTGCCACCTTCTCAAGCATCTCCAGAGTGGCGCCTGACCGAGCATTCTCAAGATTCTGGAGATTGCGGGGCTCGATCTTTGCTTGGTCGTACAGCGTATCCCTCGATACCCCGCGAGCGGCGCGTGCTAGGCGAAGGACTGCCGCGAGGGACTCCCGCGAAACCATGATGGATCCTCAAAAAGCGAGGATATGGCCATATTGCCGATTTGCACGCCATGAATTATAGTTCCTTGCGTGCAAATGGTGGCCGACAGCCGACTCGCTTCTCGGGGGCCTGAGCCAGCGTTCTCCTGCCATCCATGAACGATTGATAAGAAATGTCGCCCCGGCTGTCACCTTGAGATTCCCAAGGTTTGAGTAGACCTAATGCCTCAACGTGGAGCAATCACTTCAGGTGACCAACAAGCTAGGTAGAAATGTGTTTTTGACGAATAGTGATGAGCTCCAGGGACGATTCAAGATTGGCGACTCAGACGTTTTATATTGGAAATCCGTCAATTTAAGTAACTGCACCTACGCTTTTCTAGTTGAAGGAGTAGGGCTGAACGGCGGTGCCCTGGGCCCAACGGCACATCTAGTTAGCGATGTGGCGACATTAAAGCTGCTGTGGGAGGAGGGAAGCCCCGGAATGATGGACGTCCATCAGATCTACGTAATTCCTCCGCGATCTCTTCGCAAGGCTGGTTGCTCGATGGAGCCGTTATCAGAGATCCGAGTGCTGGCTGGTAGCGACCTTGCTCCAGTGTACGAGTTCGTTACCGACACGGGTCATGTGTTCACAAGCGACCAGGTTTGACGAGGCTTGCCACGTTAGAAGCAGTCTTTGAATTTCTCTACGGTAAAAGGGAGGCCGCTCCCGGCTAGCAAGGTAACTCAGACGAGCTGATCAGGTGGCTAGATCTTGAAAATCGATGAGCATGAACGTGAGCGACGTCGAGTCGCGGTGTCCGAGGTTCTCGGCAGTCAGGCGCTCCAGGGTTTGCGGCATTCCGCTGAACAAATGGTCGGACTGCAACGCTATATCGATGGTGAGGTTAGCCTCGACGAGCTCCGTGCGGAGCTAATTGAACGTCTGCGTCTCGATGATGAAGGAATCGCAGATGAAGGCGAAATGAGTCGAGTCTAGGGTTCTCAACCATGAATGATTTAAATCTACCGCCCTTAGCCGGCTAAAGCCGAATGACCGAGAGCTGGTGTCATTTGACGCTGCAATCCGCTTTCACTGGTTAAGTAAAACCTTTGAGTAATCGCCTCGTATCTAGGTCTCCACTTCGTTGGAGCGCTGGAAAGGCGCCGCGCTACACAACATGGAATTCCCGACCCGATGAAGCTTTTGATCTACTCCGACCTGCACTTGGAGTTTGCCGACTTCCAGCCCCCCGCGACAGATGCCGATCTGGTTGTGCTGGCCGGCGACATCTCTGTGCGTAGTCGTGGGGTAGGGTGGGCCAATGAGACCTTCAGCTGTCCAGTGATCTATGCCTGCGGCAACCATGAGTTTTACAAGGGGCACATCGATAAAACTCTGACCAAGATGCGAGAAGCTGCCGCAGAGCATGTACACGTCCTGGACAACCAAACCCTAATTATCGGCAACACCAGGTTTTTGGTAGCAACGGCTTGGACGGACTTCACCGCAACCGGGGATTACACAGTGGCGATGCGGGTATGTGCGGAGTGGATGAACGACTTCAAGCGCATCCGCATTGGAGAGGGCTACAGCAAGCTGCGTCCTGTCGACCTGATTGCTCGGAACATCACCACTCGAGAATTTCTGGCCGCTGAGCTCGCCAAGGGCTTTGAGGGAAAGACGATAGTGATCACGCATCATTGCCCTATTCGAGAGCTGGCCGGCGATGGCCATGAAGGTCACCTAGGTGCAGCCTACTTCAATGAATGGCACGACCTGGTTGCCCTGGCTGACGTTTGGATTTTCGGTCATACGCATCATGCAGTCGACACAATCGTCTCGGGCTGCCGGGTCATTTCAAATCCGCGAGGCTATCCAGGGGAGCGCACTGGATTTTCACCGGATTTTACCATTAAGGTTTGACAAGGTTACGCCTGCAGGTGTGGGAAAATTGAACTTAAAAAGGAAGAGCTAATGTCAGCTGAGATCAACATTGAGTATCACGGCAAAAGCCTGTCGCATTTTCAGCTCAAGCGGATTTTACGAGCGATGGCTTACAAATATTCGCCACCTGTCACTGCTTACTTGAGCGATGTCTTCATCTCGTCGCAGTGTGCTGTCGGGATCGTTTTTGGTCACACCTCTCCCGGGCAGTTTGAGCAACGGGCGGATGGGCACATTCTGCAGACGTACCCGATTCAGCTCCTGAAGAGGGTAGGGCGTTGTTGGGTGATCACAACGGAAGATGGACGGTTTGTGCTGACGTCGTTCAAGCAGGGAGTGGGAAGGGCGAGTTTACGAGAGCTCATTGCGGAGCTCGTTGAAACAACGTAGCCAGGCGCTTCCGTGCGCAGGATGAACGACGCTGCCTAGGCCTCCGGGAGCAATGTTCGGCGTTGGTGGATGCTACTTAGGATTTTGTAATCCCGGATGCGGTCGTTGAAGAGGTGACCAGCACCCACCAGTCCTCGAATGTAGCCTTCGGCTTTGCCACGAGCTTCACGCAGATCAGCTACAGAGGTGCTCTGGCGGATGTCATCAACGATCAGTTGCCAGCGCTGACTCTGCCGTAGACCGATGGGTTCGGCGGAAAAGACGGGAGCATTCAGAAAGAGTTTCGTAATAGCCAGAAACGGGTGGATTGCACAAGTCGGGTGCTCCTCGAGTTAAATATGGCTCGAGGTCATCATGCGCACACTCAATCGCCTGTTGTTGGCCAGCCATAAAGTGTCCGTTCTTCTCGCATCGAAGCTTGCGAGATGGGGGTCACCAAAATGTGAGGTTTCACATGGTCAAACGCAGGACGCCGCTTTCCTCATCCAAGATCGTCGACACACCTTTAGCTGCTATGCCCAGCAGCGTGATCAAGGCGATGCAAATCGATTTTCGTTGGGAGATCACAGCTTTTCTGTCATCAGTTGAGTACGGTAGTGGACAGCTCTTTCTGATGGGCTTCGTATTCAGTGATCGTGAGAAGCGATTCGATGATGGTGATCCAATTCGAACCTCCTTCATCATGGGATCCCAAGAGATCCAGGGCTATCTTGTGGTTCAGACGTTGAGTAGTCGCTATGTAGTATGCGACTGGGCAGGTGAGGGGGCTCGAGGGGGCTCCAAAGTTCCTCACTGAGGAGGGTGTGAAGGAATGCTTGTTGCTCAATTAGTTGGTGCGTCTCGCATTTCGTTTACTGACATCCTCGATCATGCCCCTCTCTCATTTACCGTTGTAGTGGCCAAATGGTATGGTCTATTCATTGTCGCTCTTCGCGACTTGCCGGCATTAGGAGAAGCCAGCTTGGGAGCTCTAGGAATTTCGTCTCAAACCTCGCCGTATCTTTCGAGATTCGCCACACCAAGGACAGGGGAAGACAGCATCCCTGGCTACTACTCCTCTGAGCTCAACATGTGGGCGATCGATTCGCCGGCGGGTGTAGTCCCCATCATCACTGATGGGGTTCTGAATGAGCTCATGACCAAGACCAAGGTCAACGCAGAACAAGATGATGAGGCGTGCTGGCAGGTTGAGCTCCTGACCAAAACCTACCAAAAGGTTGAGAGTGACGACGACGATCCCTCTCCCTATCGTGGGCAGTCCTCTTCTGAGCTGCGTAATTTCGACACCAGCAATCACCTGCTGCAGCTAGTAACCAAGACAGATGCGAATACCGAGCGCGATGATCGGTGCGAGGTCAATCATATTCTCGAGCTGATCACCAAGACCAATGTCGAGCTGGAGCGTGATGACAATGGCGATCCAACCTTCGGGCTCGACACTCGCTACTACTCAGACTGATCTGGACGCGCACCATGTTGCTGTTGGTTACAAATCGTCGTGACATCACGATGGACTATGTTGTGGCTGAGCTCCGCCGCCGCAGCGAACCTTACATGCGACTCAACACCGAGTTGCTTCCACAGGCGCTGTGTACGATGGCGGGGCATCCGCGTGATGCTTGGTCAATTTCACTGGAAGGTGAAACTGTTCAGGGAGCGCAGATTTCAGCGGCCTACTTTCGTCGACCAGGAGCACCGTCGGTATCTGGCCAGGTAGAGGATGTGGGGGAGCGGGCCTATGTCGAAGCGGAGTGGAGCAGCTTTCTCAAAAGCTTGTACTCACGTTTGGAGGGGCGCTGGCTTAACTCTCCTGCCAAGATCTTCATGGCTGAAGACAAGCCGATGCAGCTGCTGTTGGCTCACGAAATTGGCTTCCATGTCCCCCAGGCTTTGATCACAAACGACATCTCCTCGGCCCGGGTCATTACCGAGGCCGGCCAGGCCATCGGCAAGCCGCTTCGCCAAGCTGTGCTCACGGGTGAGACCGAACGTGTCATCTTCACCACTCGCCTCGGGCAAATTGAAGATGACCAGGCCGACGCCATCGCGTTGACACCCTTCATTGTGCAGACCGAAGTCCTGAAGCAATACGATGTGCGGGTTACGGTGGTTGGTGAACGACTTTTCGCTACGGCGATCTGGTCTCAGGAAAACCCCGAAACGGAAACTGATTGGCGTCAGGGAAACCGTCCTGATCTGCGGCATGAAAGAATTGTTCTCCCTGAGCTCATGCAAAGGCAGTGCATCGAGCTAGTGGCGCACCTTGGACTCCGATATGGGGCCATTGACCTGATCTGCGATCGCTCCGGCAAGCTCTGGTTCTTAGAGATAAATCCTAACGGTCAGTGGGCCTGGATTGAGAACCTCACGGGGTATCCGATAGCGTCTGCAATCGTGGATGAGTTGACGGGGAAAACGGTTTCTCATGCTTAAGCAGCGACTCCAGTGGCTATGGCCAACCATCATTCCATTGTCGCCCGATGAGCAGCAGGGGGACAATCAGTGGCGCCGTAGCATGGCGTTGTCCGTGCGCGATGGTGATTGGTCTCGAGACAGTGATGTGATTCTAGAGGAGTCCCGTCGACTCTTTGATGCGGAGGTCGATCGACGTAAAGGGGCTGACGCCAAAGCAGGTATCTACCTCGCTGCGATCACGGCACTGATACCTGTCTTAGTGTCTTTGATACCCAGCTTGTGGAACGACAAATCAAGCAAGTGGCTGAGCTGTCTGGGGCTGTTTATCTTCGCTTGGGCTGTTGCCTATCTATTGAGGGCAGGGGGCTGGGCGTTTAAAACGCTCAAGGTCGATGGATTTGATGTGGTGAGCCCAGCAGATCTAGCTCAGAGCTGGAAAAAAGGATCACCGAAGGCAGCGTTGGCTAAGGAGCTATCCCACGCTGTGCTTAACAACTACCCCAAGGTGAACCGGAAAGTGACGGGCATCAAAATGACCCATGAATTTCTTCTCCGGGCTTTTCTGACCTTCACGATCTTGATGGTTTTGCAGGTGGCGTGGCCGGTAGGTACTTGGGTTATTGGAGAGGCTACGAAGCTGATCAATCCGGAAGTGATAGCCCCCCTGATCATGTGCTTTTCGTAATGCTGCTAAGCCTACGGCTCGAAGGTGCGGCTGATTCCTAGGTAGGAAAGCTCGTCAAAACTTAGCCGAAAAAAGTGGCACCACCCACCTGGAGGTGATGGCCACATGGCACTGAGCTTCGTCAGAACATTGCCAGTCCGGTCAGAGGGGGAGTAAGGCGATTAGCCTTACTTTTGAGCTGACCATCCTCCAAGATAGAACTGGCCCACCTCGGTCTGGCCTCGTTGTAATACTTAACAGACGATTCAACAATAAGATCTGCGGTCGTGCATCACAGGGTAAGCATCAGCAGGGAGACCACGGACTGGTCAGGTTCGCGGTTTGTTCGATTGCTCCGCATACGAAGGGTTGCCCGCTACCCGGAATAGGCGTTCCGTTCATCAGGGGGTAGGCCGCCTGGTCTACAGGCCGGAACTGTGGCGTTGCTCGATTTCAGGAAGCAGCTAAGCTTGTAGGCTGTAAATAGCGCAGCGGTGGCCTATTTCGCGAGCGGCACAACTATTTCGCCGCGTTTCGCCTGTGGGGTGGTCATCCCATGGAAGAGAACCTGCAACAACGTGCCGAGCATCTCGTAGGGCTCCGTACGCAGAATCCCGCGTGGTTGATTCTCGCCTCGCCGCGAGCACCATTTTTCCTGGCCAGCCTCCGGATGCTCCTTGAGCCTGGCCATGATGGTGTCGAGATGAGCGACGCGCTCCGATCTCTAGCTGACACCTTCGCAAATTGCCCTGATCCTGAGTTTTACAAGATCGAGCGTGGGGCTGAACTTCAGCAAGCAAACCGAGAGCTCAGGGAGTGGATCAAGCGCCGGCTCATTGTCGAGCGTAACGGGCGGATCTACGCAACAGACTTCTTGGAGTCAGCTTTTCGGTTCACTGAATCTCTCGAAAACCGCGTAATGACGTCAACCGCCTCTCGGTTGTCAGTTGTACAGCGTGAAATTGAGAATCTCGAGACGCACCTGAATTCGGATCTGAAGAGCAGGATGCTTGCACTCAAACGGCGTATCAAGGAGCTTCTGGCTGAGCTGGAACGAGCTAAAGCTGGGCTCATCCCCGTACTTGATGAAGAGAAGGCGATCGAGGGCATCAAAGAAGTTTATGCCCTCGCTATAAGCTTGCTGGCGGACTTCCGAAGGGTGGAGGACTCCTGGCGGGATGCTGACCGATGGCTACGCCAGTCGATTATCAGCGAAAAGTTCCACCGAGGAGAGGTCGTCGACAACCTGCTGAATGGCCAGGAGGCCTTGCTCAACACGCCGGAAGGCAGGGTCTTCGACAGCTTCCAGCAGCAGTTATGGTCTCCACTTGAGCTTGAGCGTATGAGGCATCGCCTTCAGAACATCATGCGCCATCCAGCTGCTACCAAAGCGCTGACGAAGACCCAACAGGTTGAGTTGCTGCGGTTGGTGCCGAGGCTACTCCGGGAAACAGAGCTGGTCTTACAAGCCAGGGCTCGGAGCGAGCGAGACGTCAAAAGCTTCATGAAGACCGGGCTTGTTGCTGAACACCACCGCGTTGGGCACCTACTCAACGAATTCTTCAGTATGGTCGTGAACATCGATTGGAGTCGCCAGTCGGTGCGGCACCTGCAGGTTCCTCTACCTCCAGTGGGTACGGCATTGGTGAAGGTACCGGTGGTTGAGCGACTGCGCTTCAAAGGTATCTCCGGAGAGATAGTTCCAGAGCTTGATCTCAGCCGACGCTCTGCAGATCTCGAGGAAATTGAAGAAGAATTCTGGCAGTCCTTCGATGGGCTAGATCGAGATGCATTCATCAGAGAAACCTTGAGAATACTGGCTGAGCAGCAGCGTCCCCTTCCACTTGTGGAGCTGGCCTCGCTTCTTCCTCCGACCCACGATCTTGAGTGCTTCACGATTTGGATCACCATGGCTCGGGAGGCTGGAATTGACGTGTATGAGGATCAGACCGCTCCGTTTGATCTGACTGACAAAGATGATCGTCAATGGCGCTTCCATCTGCCCTTCACCCAACTTGAGAGCGAGAAGCTTCGCGATATCAAATGGGAGCTTTGACATGCCTAGCATTTTTGATGAATTGACAGGCAGGCCAGGTGAGGATGAAGACCGCGATGAAGATTCGGATCTGGAGCCGGAGCTGGATGATGACCTGGAAAACGATGAATCAGACCTGGAAGGTGACGACCTGCGAACACCCCGGGTCGTTCGAGAGGTGGTTCAGGAACTGTTCAAAAACGGATTTATCGAAGAGGCCGACTACAAGCGTCTCTACCGTGCGGCATTGGCGAATGCTGAGCAAGTGGAGCAAATCTTCGAACCCTTCGATCTTGAAATTCAGTATGACGAATTTCGAGGTCTGGCCTTTGTCAGGGTGCGCCGTGAGTCAGGTGAGATCGCCGAGGGCTGGACGCATCCACTCATACGGCGGCACCCATTCAACCTAGAGCAGACGCTGCTAATCGCTGTGCTCCGACAGCATTTAATTGAGTGCGAGATGGAAAGTGGGGTTGGGGCGGCTATCCCTCAAATGACAGTAGACGACGTCATCACACAGCTGCGAGCCTATCTCGGGGAGCCTGGTGCAGACTTCAAAGATCGCCAAAGGGCGGTGAAGCTGCTTATTCAGCTGAGGAGTCATCATCTCATTTCTATGAGTGAGCATAGCGATCACTTCACCATCCGTCCGCTGATTGCTCACGTGGCAAATCCCGAAAATTTGGCGGCATTGCTCCAGTGGCTGGAAATTCATGACCTCAGTGCCGATCAGCTCCCGCCAATGGGTGAGGAAGGAGAGGACACCGATGATTAATCTAGAGAGGAGTCCATCTGGATACTTACTGAGGGAGCTGAAGATATTCAATTGGGGCAGCTTCAACGGTATGCACCTAGCGCCCATTGACCCCGCTGGGACATCGTTGGTTGGTGTAACTGGTAGTGGGAAAACAACGATCATCGATGGGTTAATGACATTGATTTGCCTGAGTCCCCGCTACAACCTTGCCTCGACCGGAGGGAATGATAGTGACAGGGACTTGGTGTCGTACGTGAGAGGAATGCCATCGCTGGGCGAGGGGCAGAATCTAAAGCAGAAAGGCACCCGCCCCGGGCAAACGATGTCAGGAATCTGTGCCACCTTCTCTCGAGGAGAACAGCTGGTACGCCTTGGCGCCGTGTTCTTTTTCGAAGGCACCAGTTCCGCGACAGCAGAGCTAGAAAAAAACTGGATTTACTGTACCAACCCGGAACAAAGCCTAGAGTCTTGGCTTGAGACTTTCCACGACGAGGGAAAGCATGGCCTTGAGCTGATTGAGAAGAACACCCAAGGTTTTTGGGTTCATTCTGTTCGAAGGGACTACATGGCGCGTGTCCGAGCCCAATTCCAAGTCAGTGACAACGCCCTCTCGTTGTTGAACCGCGCAGCTGGCATCAAGCAGCTCACCGACATTGACGCGATTTTTCGTGACCTTGTGCTGGAAGACCGGGCCGCCTTCAAACGGGCAGACGAAGTCGTAAAAAGCTTCGACGACCTCAACGTCATCCACCAGGAGCTGGAGACTGCTCGGGCTCAGGAGCAAAAGCTCAAACCCATCGCAGAACTTTGGGTTCGCTACCAGAAACAAGAGGAAAGCCTCGCAGAGCTCAGGCTTGTCAGCGAGCTAGCACCGATATGGTTCGCTGAGCAATCGCATGATCTCTGGTCGGCAGAGAAAAGGAGGTTGGAACAGGAAATAGAGAAGGCGCTTTTCGTAATGCATCGCCTCGGTGATCAGCGCAACGTGCTGAAGCAGCAATGTGATGTCTTCCTGCAAGCCTACTTGCAGAAGGGAGGCGCTAGCATCGATCAACTGCAAAGACGTGTGGAGGAATGGATAGCTACCAAGCGTGTCCGAGCAACCACTTCCGCCCAATATCAGTCACGGATGCGCAGGTTAGGCCTCAGCGAAGAGCTATCAGAAGAAGGGCTGAGGCAAAACAAAGAGTTGGCTCATCTGCGTTGTGATGCTTTAACACGGCAGATTTCAGAGCAACGCTCCGAAGCATTCCAGCTTGGGATCAACGAGTCAGATATTCGCGCTCGCCTCCAGGCCCTTCAACAGGAGGTTGAGGAGATCAAACAACGTCCTGATTCAAACCTGCCTACTGGGTACCATCAGTTCCGTACCCAGCTAGCGGATCACTTGGAGGTGGATGAAGCCCTGTTACCCTTTGCGGCAGAACTGATCCAGGTGAAGGCAGACGAACAAGAATGGCGTGGGGCAATCGAGCGCGCGATCGGTGGACATAGGCTTCGCGTGATGGTTCCTTCTAACAAAGCCAAGGCAGCGCTGCGCTGGATCAACGGGCGCGACAACCACCTGCATGTAAGAGTACTTGAGGTGGATCTCGATACCCCAAGTCGCGAGATCTTTCCGGACGGTTATGCACGGAAGCTCATTCTCAAGCCGCATCCGTACAAGAAAGCAGTAGAAGTTCTGATGACGGAGTTAGATCGCCATTGTGTTGAAAGCTCAGATGCGTTGCTGGCCACCCCCCAAGCAATGACCAAAGAAGGGATGATGTCAGAGCAGCCCAGTTTTTTTGAGAAGCGAGATCAGCGCTTGCTGAGTTCTGACTGGTTCACAGGGTTCGACAATCGAGATCGGCTGACGTATCTGCATCAGGAAATCTCTGATTTTGACGGCCAACTGGAACATGCCCATGAAGCGCTTTGCGCTGCTAGGGATCGCCTGGGTGATCTTGAGGAAGCGAGCAATGCCTATCAATTGATCAACGATGTTGAGTTCGATTTCATCGATCTCCATGGGGCCGAGAGTCAGGTTATTGATCTCCAGGGGCAGCTTGAATACCTGACTCGCCCCGACACAGACGTCTCTACTGCCAAATCACAGTTGGATGAGGGAAATCAGAAGGCAGCTGAGCTCGAGGAGTCGTTTTTCGACGCGCGTGATGTTCATACCAGGCTGGTGGTTCGGCTCAGCGCAGCTACACAGAAGGTCAACGAAACACAAGAGAAGGCCGAATCGGGGCTTTCTGCTGAGCAGCGTACGAGCCTCTCCAAATACCTTCCTATCATCAGCCCCGAAGAGCTGAGCGAGCTCAGCAATATGGAGATGAACTGCTATCACGACCAATCCAAAGCTATTGAAAAATCGCGCGATCGGCTCGAAGAGCTTGAAACCGAATTGATTAGGAAGATGGCTGAAGCCAAGGCTGTGGATAATGGCGCTTTGGTTGAAGTAGGCCTCGAGGTGGCTGACGTACCCGCGTACCTTAAGCGCTTGACCCTCCTGACTACTGAGGCGCTGCCGGAGAAAGTCGAGCGCTTCCTCACCTACCTTAACCGCTCATCCGATGATGGCGTCACTCAGCTTCTGAGCTTTGTCGAGCAAGAGGTCGTGATGATTGAGGAGCGCATTGAGGAACTTAACAGCACCTTACGTCGCGTCGAGTTTCAATCAGGAAAATACCTTCGCCTCGTTACCAGCAAGGTCATTCATAAGGATCTGGTCGCTTTGCAGTCAGCGCAACGGAGACTTAACACCGCTCGCTTCAAAGACGATGTCGGTGAGACCCACTACCGAGCGCTCAGGAATTTGGTTGAGAACCTCAGGAACGCCTGTGATCGGAAAAAGACGACTGGCGCGCGGGCCATACTCGATCCAAGGTACAGGCTGGAGTTCTCCGTTGCAGTGGTAGATAGCGTTACGAGAGAGGCGACCGCAGGCAGGAAGGGCTCGTATGGTGATAGCGGCGGGGAGAAGGAGATCATAGCGTCCTATATCCTCACCGCTGCTCTCGGATACGCGTTGTGTCCTATCGGTGAAAGCAAGCCAATTTTCAGCACCGTAGTGCTCGACGAAGCCTTTTCTAGAACCTCTGTGAGCGTCGCTGCGCGGATCATTGCGGCCCTGAATGAATTCGGACTTCATCCGATTTTCGTTACCCCCAATAAGGAGCTGCAGCTTCTCAAGGTGCACACCCGGTCTGCCATCATCGTTCATAAAAAAGATGGAGCCTCGACGATGCTGTCTATGAGTTGGGAGGAGCTGCAGAACTATTCCAACAGCAGAAAAAACAAGTACGTCAAAGACGGCGCCGGTGGTGACGCTTGAGCCTAGGTGAAACGTATGAAGTCGCCAGAAGATCTGCGGCGGAGGCTGATACAGCTATGGCTTAAGCCAGGTGTTCGTTCCAAACAGCTTCGCAATCCTGCCTCTTGGCCCTGGGAGCTGAACATCGGTAAGCCTCCGCCCCGGTGTTTCAATACTCGAATATCAGACGTTCAGCGACACGTAGAGGCCTGGCGTGCCGTGAAAGTGGGCAAGGTTGAGTGGTCGAGCGTTTCTTACAGAAATGGAGCTGACACAATTCTCGTCCCTAGTAAGTGGTGTCTCCGAACCCCTTCAGAGTGGGTGGCCGCGACAGAGGATAGGCCAACCATCGAGGAGTTTGAGGCTCTGGGGTACCTGGTCGAGCGTGTCCCTGAGCACTTCCATACCTTACTCATTCAACGACGGCTTCTATGGAAGGGTAAGCCTAGCGAGGAGGTATTACAGGCTGCAGTACTGGCTTCCCAACTGACTCCAGGGTGTGCGAAGGGGCAGCCTTTGCGACTGCTTTCTGGATACGGTGTTGATACCAAATTCTTTGAGCGAAACGAGCTGCTGCTGAGGAAGTTCCTAGATGTCCTGTTTGAAGGGGAAGCCTCTGAGCAAAGCCTGTGTGGCTTTCTGGACGCTTACGATGAGACAAACCACTGGGTATTGGTGGTGCCTCTAGAGGATGGGCTTTTGCCCTTCAAACGACAGAGGGTGACAACCTCAGAGCTTGCTCAGGTGGAGTTGCCTGGTTGCAGGCTTCTGGTCGTAGAGAATGAAAAATCTTATCACCAACTCCTTGAAGTACCTGGAACGGTCGCAGTCTTGGGGTGTGGCCTCGACTTAGCATGGCTCGACTCCCCCAAACACCGCGAGAAGGCTGTGGCCTACTGGGGGGATATGGACACCTGGGGGCTGCGTATGCTCGCGCGGGCCCGGGTAAAACATGGCAAGGTCACCTCAATGTTAATGTCCAAAGCTCTCTTCGATGAATACAAGCGTGGCTCAGCCGTGAGGGAGCTAGTTCGCGCACAAGATACCGCACCGCCTGGACTGACGGCATCTGAGAGCGAGCTGTTCTGCCATTTGGTGAAAAGCTCAAAGGGAAGGTTGGAGCAGGAGTTCATTCCAAGGCAACTGGTGCACAAGGCTTTGCAAACCTGGGTGAGTTCAAGCAGCAATCCTTGACGGGCCGCATTGAATACCTCGAGACCGATACGGTCTGAATATAGTGAAAAATGCCCAAGAAACTGTCGGGGCATTCGTTCCCTTCAGAAGCGAATCCCCGCACCGAGTCATCATGCATTCGCATCATGCCCAGCACCTCGCCGCTGCACGGCTACACCGACTGCAAATCGACGAGCTGCCATGGCCGCTGCGGGTAGTCGTACTGCAAAACGATTTAAATTGTAGCCTGCGTTGAGTTGTTGGAGTGGCTGCAAGGATGAAGCGGGGCGGCGGGCGCCCCTCAGGAGTTCCAATCGGAGATTCTACAGCAGAGCTTCTTTTCCACGGCTCTTAAAGAACCTTTGGATCAGCTTGGTCAGCCGCGATTTGGGATCGCTGACAACAATGCCTTTACAGGCTGCAAGAAATCGATCCGCCACATCGCCGAAACTCGAGGTATACGAGTCCTTATGGATCAGGAACTGCATGCTTTGGTACATAATCGCTTCGAGGTCATTGCCGCGTGCCGCGCGAATTTCAAATGCGTAGTCCACTGCACTGATGGTTCTAAATAGATGCTCTTCAGCGGTATTCCACCCTCTGCTTGTGCGTATCAGATTGCATGCATCCACAAGCGTACTAGCGTTCGAATGACGAGCGTAGGCATCATTGAGCACTGCTTCGACCTCAGGACGCAGCGGTCTGGACAATTCCCATGGTGAGTGTTCGAGGCCTTGCGGATATGCTTTGTTCAAGGCCGTTGACCAAGCGTTCAACAGCTCTTCGCTTAGGGTGGTGCTGCCCGTGAGCTCCTCAGCAATATCAATTAGATAGCTGAGGGTTGGTGCTTCGATGAACTGTGCTTCAGGAATCAGTCCCCCTAGCTCTTTGCTGAGCTGGATCTCATCGATGTTAGGGTGCCAGTTGTAACGTTCGAAGAAGGTTGAGACCTTGTTCCTAGCACTCAGAACTCTGCCATCTTGTTGATAGCGATCAATCAAATCGCTGACCTTTTTGGTATCCAGCAACCCGGTTTGGAGAACCTCGACTACGAGTTGCTCGAATTCACCGCCATTGTGGATTTCTAGTTTGCGCAGCAGGGAGTCCCATTGGCCCTGAAGCGCGTCTTCCTCTCTCTCTACTTGGTCACCATTCTGACTACGAACGGCCCTGGTCATTGCCGAAACAGCGGCGTTATGACCCAGAACGTATTCAAAGGTCGGGCCGTTAATTAAGCCTTTGTAGTAAATGGCGCTTAGCAGCGTTATTGGTGGGATGACGCGAGCGATAACGTTCTCGGAAAGCTGATCATGCCCTTCAAGCAAGCGATTCGCCACGCGGATAATCCTACAGAGGATGCGAATGTTCGTAATGCGGCAGGCTACCGTCGCTGTCCTCAGCTCGTCAGACCAATCAGTGCTAATAATGCTTTGTGCAATGTTGAAAGCCTCCTCCGGAGAAGTGTCAAGGCGAAGCTCCTGGTCGATAACCTTCTCCCTGAACTGCTCCCATATTTCTTTGTCTTTGAGCTTGTCATCATTCAGCACTACAAGAATTCGGCAGCCGTAACTCTGTACGCATTCATCGATAAACCCTAATATTTCATCGATGCTGAGCTTTTCGTGCTTTCGTTCAATGTCGTCAATGATCAGAAACTTTTCTTTGAGGAGACTCGGGAGGGCGAGGAGCGGGAGGTCGTCCAGTGCACTGAATCCGCGATGAAAGGATTGAGCTATTTTTTTCATCCCAGACATCGCAGCGGTGACCTGGGCTAGCAGCACATTGTCGTCCTTCAGTTTGGGAAGTAGTGCTTGAGCGACCTTGATCTTTAGGTCGCCTAAGGCACTTACACCAAAGAGTGATACTGCAGCAGAGTTTTTGATCGCTTCATCTCGAGACTCATCTCGAACCTGCCTCCAAAGGTGCGTCTTCCCTGTACCCCATTTACCAGAGAGCGCAATGACACTGTTCTCAGGATCGTTCAGGGCCTCTAGGAGGTTTTGCTTGCAGCGCTCGATGGTCATCACGGCTCCTTGTGGGCGAGGTAGATTGGTAATCCGAGGTAAATGGAGACAGTTTGGACGGCCTTCAAGGGCGATCCAAAGTTCGAACATCAGGATTGGGCGTTCAGGGTGTAAACCCAGAGGGCCTGAATTGCGGCGTCTAGGGGATCCGCTCAGATCCGACTAAAAACCGAGCACGTTACTATTGGCTCATCGTCTGCGTATGCAGGACGCCTAGGTGGCCTTGACTCACGGTAGCCTTCGGTGTTCAGGCGGTTCATCAGTAGAGACAAACGGGCTGATCCATTCGGCGGAAAAACCGCCCCGGTAGCTTCACAGGCCTATGCTTAAAGGGTTGGACTGTCTTAGTGGAGGTAGTGCCGCCATGTCCGATCCATTCACCAAACCATACCTGAACCCGCGCACTGGCAAGGCAAGCTCGGGAGGGGCCGCAAGAGAAGGGCGCATTAAAACGCTTGGAGGCGTTGACGAGATCATCAGCCAAGCCGTAACCAAGGCGCTGATAGCGAACGCGGATCAGATTCAAACCGCCAGAATGCCCAAGAAGTGAGATTAGCCAGCCATGTTGGGTAAAGTGATCGAATTCAAGCCGCTCGCAAGGCAGAAGGAGTCAACCTCTCCTGCCAGAAGTAGCTTGGCGGATGCAATCCTTCAGCAGTTTCTGACGGAGGCTGACGCACCCGCCAGATGCACCCATGCGTCGGCGCAAATCTTAGCGTTCAGCCAAGATGGAAGAGGTAGGGGCCTGAGAGTGACCTCGCAGGTGCAGATACACCTCACGTCACCCTTCACCTTGGCGTACTGGCTGAGTGAACTGCCCGACCCGCCGACCTCACGTCTTAATGGTTAAATAGCACAAGGAGTACATATGTACTCCTTGTGTGTTTTTGGGTAATGGCCCATCACCTCAGAGGTGGATATCAGACTGAGCCAGGCGCTCAGCCGAGCTGTCAGCAAAGAGACCAGGTCTCACTGCCGAAGAGTTCTGGCTTGCTCGCCGTCGCACTACGAGGCTTGGCGCATAAGGCGAGGGCTCGCCCCACCTGATCAAACTGTGGCCTCGCCTCCAATCTCAGGCATGCCCTGTAATAATTCGTTGAGCCCAGTGATGTTTTGCTGATGGCCTGCGAAATCCGGGCTCCAACTGTTAGGCAGCACGTAGGCTTCTGATTTGCCCATCCGGCGCTCTTGGTCGGAAGACCAAATCTCCACCGAGCCGTTGCAGTAGATGAGGAATTTAAACTCCTCTAGGGAGATCTCGGACTGGATGTCGCTTCGACTCTCCCGTGTCGCGTTGAGTAAGCCACAGCCCTGGATTGGATCGATGATAAGTCGTTCATTTATGAAATCCATCCAGAACACGAAAAACGCTCGCCCATTGGCGGACTCAAGTTGGATGCCTACCTTTCCATCATCCATACAACTGGCTGTCATGTGCATGAGGCCCAGGTGAACAGCTGTCTGCCCCTTACGAGCCATTACATAGAGCTCGTAAGGAAGTTCGTAGTCTCGGCCCTCGGTGAAGGCACCTCTACGAAGCCCTTCTAGCTGCTCGTCGTCAAACAACGCGCGAAACCCCTCTAGCTCATACTGGTGATCGCGTTCATATGCCGACGGTGGCGGTATACCGAGTCGCTCATCCATCGCGAGCTCCGCGAGATGGCGCATCAGCGGTTTGTCTAGGTGGATTCGCTGGTGGTCATCAGGATCGTCTGGATCGACGATATCCTCGCGCTCAGCGTGTGCGATCGCGTGACGTCCTTGGGTGGCCAGGTACTCGGAAATGTTGTCACCTTGCGCCTGCAGCTCTTCGCGCCGGGAGATCGCATCTCTGTCCGTCATTCGGGGCAGTGCCTGCTCAATCCATGGCCCTCGTTCCCGGCCATTGGGAAGAGAGCGTGCGAAGGCCTTGTAGAAGCCTAGGAAGGAGTAAAACGGATTACCGAGTGATAGCCCTTCACGGTAGTAGGCCAGTGCCTTCCGAGCCTCACCGCTCTGTGGGACATGAAGATTCTCGCCCGAGAAATACTCGGTAAAGGCGTTGTTGAGCATCCTGCCCACACGATGGGGGTGGCTACCTCCACTCCACATCACGATGTCCACTTTCTTGCCTTCACGCCAAGCGATGGCCGTGGCTAGGCGCATGACAGCTGCACGACCCTCGTTAACCGTTAGTCCATAGCCATTTGCTCGAATCGCGATCGCAGGAAGACTGCGGTGCTGGTCGTCGACTACTGCCGGCTGCAGAAGGAAATCAAGATTCTGAAATCTGACGAGTTGAGGGCGGTTTGGCCAGAAGACCTGGGTCTCTAGCCCTCCCACCACCCATTGCCCTCGCTGGTTCTGGTACCGCTCGGCTAGTTTGAAAGGATCGTCCGATGCCAGCATCGAGGATGCTCCTAAAAGTTGTTGGCGGCAGTGTGTCACTCCAGATTATATTCAATGCGCATCAACGGGGCGAACGGCTCGCATCGAGTGAGGGGATATTAACTAATGACTGAAGGAGCGTGGTTATGCTGAGTCAATCTGTGATAGAGAAAGCTTTTGAGGATGTCAGCGATGCGATAAACAGGGAGGCGGCAAAAAGTAAGAGTTTCAAATTTGAAATGAGCATTTCTAGAGGGGATGACTCGTCGGCTGAATTCTATAGCTTGATGACCGGTTTGGAGCAACGACTGCTTGGGCGCTACAAAGGGTACCATGTGCGTGCTGAGATGAGTCAGTGTGTCACTGCAATTCAGATTTGTGTCGCTAGCTTAGATTGAGAGAGCAGAAAAATGTCAATAACTTGGCCGGAGCTTGACGGTTTTATATCTGAGGCTATACGAAGTAACATTATCCAAGCGTCTAGGCGGCTCATATTTACCCACTGCAATGAAGAGCTAGAGCAGCGGGGGTTTTACTTTGCGGACGTGCTTTATAATTTTGGTGGGACTGGGCTTCTGATAAAATATGAGGAGAAATTTTTTCTTCTCACGGCGCAGCATGTTATCAATGCTCACTACTCAGAGCCTCAGAATGAGTCGCCATTTTTTACAAATGCCTTAGCGAAAAGTCACTGGGATGACTTGAGTAAGCTCTTGTACCCAATTCGAGGCTGGAAAATTGGATCTTTGATCGAGAGCGATATTTCCTGGATTGATGATGAGGATATCGTGCTTGTAGAGATGGGGCATCCGATGCCTGGGGGATACCCCGAGCACTTCTTGGATCTTGATACTCCAGGTGATGTTGTTTGCGTGAGGCAAGATGAGTTCCAGGAAGGATTGATATTCCTAGCAGCGGGGTACCCGATTGAGGAAAATCACGTGATGCCTGCTGAAAATGGTGAGCACGACTTTGCAACCAATCTTCATCGGGTAACTTATCCTGGTTTCTGTACAATGGAAAACGGGAATCCATACATCAGGTTTGAACGCGAGTATACTCATGAAGAGATGAATGGGTTGAGCGGTGGTGTTGTTACAAATGTAGAACCTAACGCTGAGCAGACCCGGTGGGTGGGGATGATCCAAAAAGCTGGTAATGGAACGCTTCGTTTCTATCCGGCGTATCTGATTCTGCCTGCAATTTTGAAATATCGAGATGCGCAGACGTATGTTATTGATCCGGCGGCCAATCTCGTAGATTTAGAGATGCAGGCTAGTCCAGAGGTGATTCAAGGTCGGAAAGAGTTCAACGAGATGATTAGACAGATGGGGGAGTGCAAACTCCTCAAGCAGAATAGTGGTGAGGTTTAGCTTTGCTTGCCTAGCATAGGCTTCTAGAGCCTTGGGTGTTACTCAGGGCTGACTGTGAGGTGTAGGCTCAGGGACGCGGCCCATAGTGCAGACTGGTTTTCCATGCCTAGTGATCACAAACGTCCAGCCGAGCTCAACGAGCCGAAGGATACGGCGCCATCGGCGCCGTGCCTGGCTCATGCTAATGACCTGTTCCATGCAATCACCCTAACCAAGTAGCCGGCGTAGCAGGCATTCGGTCTGGCTTCCGGCATGCTTGCTACAAAGCTCATCGAGCTTGGCGTTCCACCGCTCACCATTGACCAGACTTAGGCCGTGATGAGCATTTACCAGTTTCTGCTGCTCAACCACGCCCTCTTGCAACTCCAGCCACATTGAAGTCACCTGCCTCACGATCACGTCGATCGTGATGGCATGAATTTGCGATTCGATGAGCTTGTTTCCGTTCAGAGCTGTCTTCAACTGCTGAGCTTTCTCCTCAAGCATCTGCAGCTTTTCACCGAGCAGTCGAAAGCGCTCCAGCCCCTATGTAGTGGTCAACTAATCCCGGACACTGCAATAAGTTTTTCCTCGGCCAAGGCGGGCGCCAGTCCGCTGTTAAATTGGTGTGGCCTTTGCCAGTTGTACCGTTGCATCAAAATCTTGGATTGATCCAGTCGTCCTGAGCTGTTTCTCATCGTCTCGATCGAAAAGCACCCATCCATTTCATCCGGTATTGAGGAAGCATCTATGTCCCGCCTGGCAGAGTTCCGTCAGCCCGGAGTCGTACCCTTACGAGTAGGGCGAGACTCTTATCGACGCCTCTCTCTCTGCCTTGGAGCACTATCAGTGGCACCAGAAGCGATACACTGAAATGGGATTCCCTGTCGAGTAATGCGATCGGCCAGAGATGGGCCTTGCGCTTGGGGCGTCGTGCGTTGCGAGCACATCTGGCCCACCTATGGCGCTCGAAAGGCAAGAGGACTAGCCTGAAGACGTAACCAGTGGTGTACTGCCGGAACTTCAGTCTAGCTCACCTCGTTTCTGTCCTGAGTCTAAGGAATATAGTTATCCTACTTTTTTCGCTCTTCCCTTGATAAGAAATTCTCCAAGCGGACTCTTTGAATATCTTTTAACGCGTCAGAGGTCAGCGATATCACTGCAATTGTACGGTCATGAACGCCGTCTTTGACACCACCTAGAATGAGGCGATCACCGTAACCCGCCAAAATAGCAAATTGCTTGCTGTCATTCGTCAACACATCATAGCTGGTACGCAATTTTGCGTAGGTTTCTCCAGCACCATGGACAAGACCAAATACCAGCACGAAGAACGCAGCGATGACGCTGTCTGTAATAAGCTTGTCTTTTATAGTGGGCGGGCCAGGGGCGAAAGTCCATGCATCAATGTCCTTGAAGCCCTCACTTGTCGCCGCTGATTGGACGGCGTTTTTCCATCCTGACTTGAAACCGCTGATGATTAGAGTGATCGCCGCGATGCAAATGTAGCCTGCCACAAGCACAATCGATAGCGCGACAGCCTGTGTGTCGAACGCTGAGAGGTAGCAAAATATAATGAAAGGTAACATCAAGGCAAAGGGAAAGCCCACCCAGCGTTCTGAACCTTTTTTTGATGATATCAAGGCGATTAAAAAACGAAGGTAAAGATAGAGGGGGAATGCGAAGAGAGCCGTGAGGAATAGTGATGAACTCATGACTTTCAAGTCGATGGATATGAAGGCGTAAGAGAATGAGTAGGCGTCAGCTATTCCGGCCTCGAAAGCCAGTGCCAAGATGAAAGCGATGACTGGAAGTGCTGCGAGAATGAAGTTTTCTTTTTCAAATAGAGCCCGCATTTCTGTCGATTCCTTCCTATTGCTTAAGGTTTGATTGTTTGTCTTGAGCGTTTTATTTTGGCCGGTTGAACGCTAGCATTTCCGCTTTTCATCTGGCATGTTAAGGCAGAATCAGCCCCCCGCGCTGATTGTTCTAAAATGCTGTAAGCACACTCAGGAATCATCCCATGGCTAAGCGCGTCATTCCGGAGCTGGACGTAGATAAGCTCCGAGAAAATTCGATGACATCGATCCGGCTAGGGGTAGAGGATTTTAAGCGTTGCCGAGTTGAGGGTGGTGCGGGGGATCCTGCTCGGGCATTGTCGTCCATACGTAACCTGTTTGCAGGGGTGCTACTCCTTTTCAAGTTCAAGATCGCTACCTGCGCGGATGACCCCGACGACGCTGCCGCGTTGATTTTTAATCCGCCGGAGGTGTTGCCGCAATCAGATGGTGATGGCGGTATCGAATGGGTTCCCGTTGGCCAGTTTAGAACAACGACCATTGACGTAGGGACGATTAGGAAGCGCTTTGAGGCCTTCGGAATCGAGGTGGATTGGAAGGTCGTTGACAAACTGCAGGGGTGTAGAAATCACCTTGAGCACCTCCATCCAGCTCATTCACTGGGTGAGGTCGCCGATTTTGTAGCGGAGCTTTTCCCGCTTCTGAGAGACTTCATAGAGAACGAACTAGAAGAATCTCCCGCTGAGATCCTTGCAGAATCCTGGCAGGCCATGCTGAAGCACCACACATTCTTCGTGGACAACAGCCAGCGCTGTGAGGAGGGATGGGCCGAGGCGAGCGTGCCAAGCGGAATGAAGCAATGGTTGGATGCTTGTAAGTGCCCGGAGTGTGGATCGACCCTTCTTGCACCGGCGCAATCGCATTTAGACGCAGGGGAAACCGTCGAGTCTGATGAAGAAGCCTTCAAGGCAGTATGTGTGGGTTGTGGGCATGTTGAGCTGATCGTTCCGCTTATGATGCAAGAGCTGGAGAAGGCCCATGATTACGATCCGCGTGACGGGGAGGAGCCCACGCTTGAAGACTGCGATGAATGCCTTCGGGGTACGTTTGTCATCCATGAACAGCGGTGTTCCTGGTGCGGGGCCGAGCTTCAGTACACCGAATGCAAAGTATGTGAAGAGCCTTTAGGACAGGACGACCAGTTCAATGGTGGCCTCTGTTCTTATCACGCATACATGTATGAAAAGTTCATGCGCGAAGATTAAGCGTTCTCCAAGGCTAAAATTATTGTTCTGCAAATCGAGAAGCCGTAATCGAGGAACATAGCCCAAGCAGTGATATCATTTGGCCGTTCGTCTGGGTGCCCCTGCGAAGGGGGCGGCTTGGCCCTCGAACTGCCGAGCGCTTCTCAGTTACTTGAGCTGATGGAAAAGACTGACTTTTGGTCTGTCAACTCCTAGCTGCCACTTGTACGGCTATTCAGAAATCGATGAGCTCGCCCAGGCAATTGTCGTGCATGGATTCCCTGCCTCCAGATCAACCCCTCTGCTATTTGGCTGGTGATCCGATCTGAAAGGGGCACAAGCAATCTAACGTGGTGGCGCAATAGTCGGCGTCCAGCCGAATTCTCGATGGTGCTGCTCCATCGGCACACTTCCGTCTCAGTAGTGCATCGGTAATTCGGGCAGGAGCCCGCCTAAGGCTTTACGCTCGCCGCTATCAGTTTCGCTATGCCTTGTCGCACGACAGTAAGCGTCCGGCGAACTCACCTTCCGAACTCCAGCATTAAGGCCGATGGTGTCCGCGTATTACGCGGACATAGGCCACCGCACCCTGCTCAGGATGCCACGCCAGTAGCCCTTCAGCCGTTTGGCAAACTGCTTCAGAGCCGGTATTGCGCTTTCATCGGCCAGACGCAGCCACTGTTTCCACGCTGATCGCCAGCCCCAAGCGGTAGTAGGTGACCACAGCGCTTTGAGCTCTGCCTTCATCAGGTAATGTTCTCGATGGTATCGAGCGGTGTGAGCACCATGACACGTCAAAGCAATCAGGCCGCTCTCGCCATGATGGGATTCGGAATACAAGTCGATCTCCCAGCACAGGTCACCGGCGGAGACAGCATTCGAGTAGGATGGTGGAGCCTCTGCAGCCCTCGTCTGGACTGCTCCTGACCTGCTTTGAGACTCGTTATGACCAAGCACTCGGACGCCTTCATTGACCTTGATCGCACCTTCTCCAAAATCCCTCTTGATGCTGATGCGTCTGACGATGTCGACCTAAGCGGTAGGCATAGCCGGCAGGGAGAGCTCCGCTGGCCTGACTTGCTAACTCATAATCGGGTGATACTGCTGTCCGAGGCGGGATCAGGTAAAACTGCTGAGATCCGAAACGTTGCTTGCCAGCTCAGGAGCCAAGGCAAAAATTCATTCTTTCTACGTATTGAGAACGTCACTTCAGACTTGGAGGACGCCTTCGAGGTGGGGACGTTTGATGAGTTCGAGAGCTGGCTCGATTCAGGCACTGAGGGCTGGCTGCTGATGGATTCAGTCGACGAGGCTCGGTTAAATGATCCGAAAGATTTCGAGCGCGCAATCCGAAGACTTGGCCGATTGACCCAAAACACTGTGGCCCTGGCGCACATAATCATCACTGGACGAAGCACAGCATGGCGCGCAAAGACGGATCTTGCGATCTGTGAAAAGGCTTTTGCGTTTGGGCCCGTAGCTCGGCAAGCTCCTTCCACAACAACTGATGGTTTTGAGGACGTTGTGCAAACGGTTCCATACAAAACGGAGCCAGATACGTCGTTCCTCTTGGTGACGTTGGACGACATCCATGACGAGCAGATTGATCGCTTCTTAAATGCCACTGGCATCCAAGACATCAAAGCGTTTCGTTCCGCAGTTGAGCGCAAGGAAGCATGGTCACTAACCACGCGCCCTCTAGACTTCCTGGAACTCGTCGACTTTTGGCTCGAGCACCATCGAATAGGCTCGCGCTTGGAACTCATGAAAAGCAGCATTAATCGCCGCCTTGAAGAGCGTGACCAAGATCGAGCCGAATCTAGGCCCATTGCTCCAGGTAGGCTCAGAGAAGGCGTGCGATTAATTGCAGCAGCAACAACATTAGGGCAAACGTCTGCGATCCGCGTCCCTGATGGTGAGACCAATAAAAGTGGGATTCCCATTCGCGACGTGCTGACGGATTGGAATGACACAGAATCAGCAGCCTTGCTGAATCGACCAATTTTCGAGCCGGGCATCTATGGAACGGTTCGTTTTCACCATCGTACTGTCCGAGAATACCTAACAGCGGAATGGCTCCACGAGCTGATACGTGGCGCAGGTTCGCGGGTCAAAATCGAGAACTTGTTCTTCTGTACACAATACGGGCTGGAGGTTATCAATCCTTCGATGCGTCCAGTTTTGCCCTGGCTTGCGCTGTTGGATGAGCCCATTTGTACACGGCTAGAGGAGGTTGCTCCGGAAGTATTTTTTGAGGGAGGCGATCCTGGACAGCTTCCACTGAGTACACGTCGGAAGGTGCTGCGTAAAGCGTGCGAGCACTTGGCGCAGCCGGCTCATAGTTGGACGATGACTGACTATTCAGCCGTACAGCGATTCGCGCACCACGATCTCACTGAAGACATCAAAGAGCTACTGACGCTTTACCGTACCAACGATGACATCGCCTGGTTCCTTTTAAGAATGGTATGGCAGGGTGAGGTGGTGGGTGCACTTGCAGAGACTAAGCAATTTGCCCTCGATGCTCAGCACAAACATACTCGTTTGGCAGCAATCCGAGCTGTTAACGACCTGGGGACGGCCCAGGATGTAGCCGATGTGCGCCTAGCGCTGCTGGCAGGAGACTCCAAAGTTAACCGGGAATGGTTAGCTGAGCTGCTTGATGGGTTTGCGCTCGATAGTCAATGGCTACCTTGGCTGCTACAGGCAATCGAGAGAAGTGCGAAGAAAGAGCGCTATAGCGGTAGAGATACCCTAGCGTTGAAGCTTTCTTCCCTGGCAATGGATTGTCCGCTAGAAAACCTGCCAGCCCTCATATGCGGGCTCGGTGTGCTTTTAGACAAGCCTCCAACTGAAGAGCACGGTTTCAGTGCTATCTCTAAGAGGTACGGCTGGCTAGCCGAGATAGCTGGTATGGCAGTGCTCCGTTTGCTCCAGGCACGAGCCCCGTTTGCGATTGATGACTCGGCCCTCGCGATTCTGAGCAAGCTGGCCCAAGCGCACATTTATGATGAGCGAGAAACTCGAGAGCTCGGAGAAAAACTCCGGGAGATCGTGCCTACTTGGCCGGAGCTCGATTACAAGCTGTTCTGGTATGACGTTGGACTAGCTCGTAACGGTCGAGTGCATCGAGGGGAACCTGTAATTCACGTCTGGCAGCTGCTTGGTTTTCGGCCATTCTGGTCGCTGAATAGGCAAAACTTTAGCCTCGCCTGCGACCACATCGCTAGCCTCACGAATATTCATGATCGGCTGATGGCGCTCAGTATGGCTTTCAACATTTACATACAGCATGAGAAACCACCCTCTTGGGAGATTCAGCTCAGGCAAGCAACTGAGGCCCACGACGAGCTTCGCGAGAAGCTTGAAATTTTGTTAAACCCACCGGAGCGAAAAGTTGAGGAGTGGGAAATCAAGCAGGCTCAGTGGAAAGAGGAAGCCGCCCAACGAAAAGCTGAAGAGACAGAGCGTCGTCGCTCTTGGCAGGAGGGGCTCGCCGCTGAAGTGGCCCTGATAAATAGCCCCAAGCCAAGCGTGATGACTCGAAGCCAATCTTACCTAATGGAACAGATGCGTGAGGGCTCATCGTCGTCAAATACTTGGAGCAGCGGCAATTGGCAGTCGCTCATAACTGAGTTCGGCCTGCCAGTTGCCCAAGCGTTTCGTACCGGCGCTGTTAATTTCTGGCGGGGCTATTGCCCAACTCTGCCATCCGAGGGGGCTCCTGCCAATTCGATCCCATACCAGGTGATTTTTGGGTTGACTGGGCTCGCTATTGAGGCCAAAGAGGAGCCATCTCGCTTCTCGCAGATGTCCGCTGATAACGCTGAGTACGCAGCTCGCTATGGGCTGCTTGAACTGAACGGCTTTCCGGAGTGGTTTCCCAGACTTTTCGGGCTACACCCGCGAGTTATCAAAGAAGTCGTACTGCGTGAAATCAATTACGAGATGGATACGCCACGTTTGGAGTTAGGCGGCAATCGGGTGCTACAGAGACTGCGCTGGAGTGGGGGCTGGATGTACGACGAGCTTGCTGCTCCGCTCATGGCCCGGCTGGCACAGCACATAAGTGACCTTGAGTTGCTCCAGCTCATGCTGAGCATTGTGCAGGAGTCGTCGGTCGTTGATGAGGTACTGGCCGAGCTCGCCAGCAAGCGTGCCATAGAAGAGCTCAATTCGGAGATTGCGCCGACCTGGTACGCCGTGTGGGTTGGAGTGGGGCCGGCGCATGCTATCCCGGCATTAGCAGCTCGCATCGACTCGTTATCCTCAGATGAGGAAAAAGCCACATTCGCCATGCTTTGCCTGATTGCCATTGTCGGAAGCCGCACTGTCAGCCGTTGTCGGCAGAATTACAAAACGGTTGAGCATGTCAAATCGCTGTATCTGCTGATGCACACATACATACGTATTGCAGAAGACATTGACCGTGCAGGAAAAGGGGTCTATTCGCCAGGACTTAGGGACGATGCCCAGAATGCTCGTGATGGGCTTTTAGCTTTTATCCGAGAGACACCTGGGAAGGAATCATTCCTAGCATTGCAGGAAATCGCACAGGCCCACCCTGCGGAGCGATTACGTCCCTGGAGCGCATTCTACGCTCAGCAAAAAGCTACAGCCGACTCGCAGACGCCGCCGTGGGAACCATCGAAGGTCGTCGATTTTCATGAGTCGCTGGAAAGCACTCCATCCACCCACCGTGACCTCTGGAATCTGGCGATCGATCGACTTCTGGACTTAAAGCATGATCTTGAAGATAGCGATTCGAGCTACGCAGAAATTTTGATCCAGACCAATCAGGAGACTTCCATTCGGAAGTTCATCGGTAAGTGGTTGAGGGATAATGCTGCGGGACGCTACGTCGTGCCGCAGGAAGAGCAGCTCGCCGATGACAAAAGGCCTGATTATCGATTCCAAAACAGTCAGTACTACGCGCCCGTGCCTGTCGAACTTAAGCTTTCACAGAACTGGAGCGGCCCCGGGCATTTCGAACGACTCGAGAACCAACTCTGCGGGGATTACCTCCGCGATATTAGCTCAAGCTGCGGCATCTTCTTGCTGGTAAACTGTGGAGGTCAGGCCACGTGGGAGACGCCCACCCAAGGCCGGGTCGGGTTTAATGATCTAGTAATCGCATTGCAAGAACACTGGTTGGCCATAGCTTCAAGGTTTCCTAACGTTGAAGACATCAAGGTCATCGGCATAGACCTCACCAAGCGAGGAGGAGCTGCCGCGATCAAAGCCATCGAAGCCAATCAGGCGGAGGCTAGTCAGATTGATGGTGAATGAGAACATGCAGGGCTGACCTACTTGAAAAAGTGTGTCAAAGGCGGCGGAGTTTAGGGGGGCAGCTATGCAGCCGCCGATTCAAGAGCGATTGCTGCGCCCCAGTAGCTGGCCCCCCATTCCTTCGGGATGCAAGGCGATTGGTGGAGTAATCGGCTCGGAATAATCTGGAGGCAAACGGAGCGCGCAGGCCTAGGGGGCGAGACGCGAGTATGGAAGTCCATCTGGCCGGGACGTCGCCTTGGCGAGCGGCTCGGTTTACGACAGACGCCCCCAAGAATCAAGACTTCCGCTTCGAGCCAAGCAGGCCGGAAGCGACGCTGATCCTTTTCCAGAACGTACCGACAATGGTTGCACAGCACTTCCGAATGGAGTTTCTCAATTGCCTCATCTTCATCAAGTGTCGACCCACACTGAGGCTATCCAGTTTATGAGGAAACCATCGTTTTGAACCAAAAAAATAGAGGTAAAGCGAATGCTGAATGCGTTGAAGAAAAAGTCGCAGGACGGCTGTGATTTCGCGAACAGGACTCCCTAAAATAGCTGGAAGTCCCATGCGGTTCTCGAGTCAGCGCGTGCTGATATCTTTCAGGTAGCGGCCGAGGTCTTGGAAAGCTGACGCGTGTAAAATCTCGGCGACTTTGGCTGACCTTCTCTCTGCCTTCGGTAGGAAAACCGCACATTGATCAGTGTATGGACGTGGCAGATCCTTCCAGTAGTAGGTTGCCTTGAAGCTCTGCATGGCTCTGTGAAAGCACATTTGATGCGTGTGATAAGACGACATCACGAAGATTTCGAAATCTTGAGTGAGGCTCTCCAAAGCCACCTGATTGATGCCGTGAACTCGGTATCTACCACTTAGAGGTACCTCGATGTTGAGGCGTTTCGCGATGTACTTAGATGCAGCAAAATGATGGGAGCCACCGCTATTCATCAAGAAAACTCGCCCATCCCACGACCAGGTCTGAAAAAAGTCATGATCCACACGGCTTATAATTCGGATTTCATCCCAAGCCAAGTTCTCGGCTAGTTTCTCTGGGGTGATTTCATCAATCATCTCTTTCGAGTTCTTCTCCACCATCGCATCCATGCTTTTGAACAAGTGGAGCTCTGACTTGGAAGCCGAAAAGCCATCTACGTCCTGAATGTCGCATTCCCATCTCTCCACCTCTCGAGTCGTGCCGAGGTTGAGTAAGTCTTCACGACGTACCGACACGCCACCATAGTTTCGATTGGCGCCTGGGCAGTGCCCAAATCCGTTGAGGCTACCTTTGCATGGGCGGTTACGTTCATAAGAAAGGTTGCCGAACTCATGCCACTTCACGACCTCATCGCTGGAAATACCTTTGTCGTATTCAACCAATGGCTTGTTGAGGCCCGGTTCCTTGGCAATCAGTTTTACTAAGGAGGAGGGGTGTCCAAATTCTTCTTTGATCGCGCCTACAACGAATTGAGCTGCCGCTTTGAGCATATGGTTTTTCCTTTGTGGTGGGGCTCCTTTACTAGAATGCATTTACTGGCGGAGCAATGCGACTCAACTCGGTGCCGGAAACGACTTTAGCCCTACAGATCGAATTGTTGGAACGCTTCATGTTGCCTCGTCGCGTTGGGTGTGAATGACAAGTTGACAACTCAGAGGGTCATAGCTCGATGGTCAGATTGAATCGCCTGTGGTGGGAGCACCTAGCTCCCAAGTCGATGCATCGTCGATTAAGAGAAGTGGAGCAGCAGTTGTCGCGCAGGTGCGAGACCGATTATGGGCGGCACTGGTTGAGCGTCGCCCGAAAGCCTGGGCAAGCAATAAGGCTTCTTCTCGGCCGCAGTCGTCTCAAGTTCGCACGGCCAGGCAGGAAGATTGAAGCATTCACTTCGCAGGTACCTATGATCACCTCCAACGCAGCGCTGAGGTCGTTGCAGGAGAATTGGCCTCAGAAAACGGTTGGCCAAATCCTTGACTGGCAGCATCAGCATGAGCAAGGCAACTAAACGCCGTACCGCTTGTTACCACCGGACGTGATGCAATAGCGCCCGCCTCTTGGGCCTATACAAACTCGGCCGGAAGAGCAGGGACACGATGAACCATATTCTGGCGATGTGCTACGCGCTGGTTGCGGAGCGGGGCGATCTCGTTTCGGCTGCGAGGTGGCGAAGCAATTCGATCCGCTGCAGAGATTCTTGTAGGAAATCCAACGCTGGGGCTGGCCGTCGAGGCTGATGCGAGCCCATGCCTCCTTCTGCTCATAGACCCGCACCTTTTCGCCACGCTTGAGGCTGGAAATTACCTTCCCACCTGGCTGAGCTCGCAGGTTCAGCTTGTCCGCGTTGACGAAGTGTTCTAGTGCAGAATCTTGTGTTGGCCGGGGCGCTGGTGAAGAGACCGTTGCCAAGGTGTTCACCGGCGCCTGGCTGACGGCAGGCTCAGTTGTAGGCGGATCCTTCTTGCCAATCGCCCAGAGCACGACGAATAGAACCAGCAGCGGCAGAAGCCAAGACTGACCTTTCTTGCGCATATCCTTTGCACCCTCGAAGTGAGAACTGTCCTTCAAGCAATACCTGGCTGTCTTTCCAGCTTAGTCGAGTGGCATTGCCTGAGCGGAAGAGTTTGCTGGGGCAGCTCAGATATCCACCGAACTCGAGGATAGGCGTATGGGAGAGCAAGCGGAGCGCGCAGGCGTGACGGATGGACGCCCGAAGGGCCGAGCCATCGGCGCACGACGGTGGCTCGGTTTACGACATCCTGACCTGAAGCTAAAAACTTCGCCTCATCGAGTCGGGACGGCTCGCTACGGCTTCACGCTTGCCGCTACTAGCTCAGCGATCCCGTTGCGCACTGCATCTATATTGTCGTCCATTGTGGCCAGCGCCCCGTTGACGTTGCCAACAACTGAGGTTGCCCCACGATCACCTACCCATTTCGCTAGCTCTTCTACCGCAGCTCTTAGGGCGTCCTGGTTGTGACTGAGGCGTTCAAGCACTTCTGCGGCAATTCGAAGCTCTTTCATCGTATGATCTTGAAAAGTGTGGGTGAGATCAGGCCACGGTAGCTCAAAACTGCACAGTGTATGTAAATCAGCCAGTTCGCCGAAGCTGTGACTCAGCCCACTGATTGATACGGTCACGCTGTGAGTTGCTCATTTTGTCGGTGGCAGAGGTGAGCAGTTGAAGGATGTAGCATCGATCCTGGTCTTCCGGAAACCAGTCGGACAACTCGACATTGCAGTGCTTCGACTGGCCGAACGCCCAGGCGAGAACCATATCTGCAGCGGCACGAAAATGATCAGCTATGTAGATCTCGTGATCGATCGTCCAGCCGCGTCGACTAAGCTCGTGGATAGCGTCCAAGATGCCAAGCTCACCAAAATAGACTGAGGTGTCGGGGTAATGGGTTCCCGCGAGTGAAACCTTGACCTGGCCAGCTTCCCTATCCCAGTAGGAAAGATGATGCCAGCCGCCTGTAGTCGTCTCTGGCCATGGAAAATTGATGGCTGCTTTCCCCGTGATGTAGTGCTCACGAGACACTCGGCACAGGTCAACATCGAAGCGGGGCATGCTCAACCTCTCTAAGTGCTTTAGCAATTTTGCGCGAAGTGATTAAGGCCTCTTTTGTGGGTATCCCAACCGCGCCCTGATCGCTCCTCGGCGCGAAGCCAGTCTAAGACCCTGACGAGATGCCTTTCCACTGACCGAGGCTTCAGTTGTTGAGCGACGATGATTGAGACGAAGGAATACATTTGTACTCCTTCGATTTGACCGCCGTAAACGTTAGCCTCTATCCCGTGTCCCCAATCGCTTCACGGACAGTGCCCGCTCTTGATCATGCGAGTGATAGTAAGTGTTCTGAGTCGTAGCCAAGTTCGAGTGGCGCAGGTCGTACTGGAGATCCTTGGCACTTCTGAACGGCGCGTCGAACGTGGCCGAGGTATGGCGAAGCCAGTGAGACGATGCCACCCGCAGGCTATCCATTTCGTAGGGCTCGCGCCCTTCATCGCGCATGCGTACCAGCGCGTTGTCGAACACGGCTTGGAGGAGGGCGCGTACTTGCCGGTCAGAGAGACCTGCGCGGCCGCTTAGCGTTTTCAGAAGCGGCGACTTCTCCTGGTAACTCGGCAATGGGCCCAGCCCAATGAATGTGCGATAGCGCTTTAGGTACTTCTCCACGTACTCATCACGTACTGCAATCTTGCCGGACTTGTTTCCTTTACCCACCACATGGAACCACCAATTTCCATCGGCATCCAAACGAAAATCACCCATGGTGGGCTGCCAATTGGAACGCCCAACTATGTCCGATATACGTAGATACATGCTGAACATCGTGAGGAGAATGAACAAGGTGCGTTCATGTTTTTTAGGCTCAGCTTCAGCCATTGTTTCCGCTGTATCAATCACGTAATCCCATTGTAAGGGTGTTAGCGCGCGGGAAGAGTTCGACTCCTGCTGGGATGAACTGTACTGTCCTTTTTTTGTGACCTTACGAAAGGGATTGGAACTGGCGAGTTCTTCTTCGACCAAATATTCGTAAAAGCCATTAGCGACCTTGAACACATTACTCATGCTGCCTTTGGATGAATGATAGTCCGCAGACCGAAACTCATCAACATCCTCAGTCAGCGCTTTATTTTGTTTAGGCGCGCGATGAGTAAAAGGTTTCCATTTTGGATTATGACCAACTTCCGAGTACAAAGCCAAAGCATCATCTTGTTTGGTAAGAAAACGATTGCGGACAACGGGGCCAACCCAACTGGCTGGCGGGTTTTTGCAAAACTCCAGAAAAGCTTCCGCATCCAGCCTTTTCAGTTCAGTGACGGGCTTCTCACGGATGATCAGCGACCACAGCAGCAGGCGTTCGACGTGCCCACGATAAGTGCTATAGGTAAGCGCGTTGTCCGCGTAACACCGCAGATAGCCACGCACGGCCATGAAGCCCGGGATGGCTTTCAGCTCTGCGGCAAAGCTCTCCAGGTACTGGTCGACGCTCGCGATGGATGGCCGGCCCAGAGTGAAATCTTGATCCACAAAGTCACCGTGAGATTCAAAGATTGGCTGGGGAGTGCAGGGCATCTAACTTACCGAGAAAAGGTGGCCTTACTTAGCGATTGAGAACTTCCTAGTCTGGCTGTTTTAGGAAGTTTTCGCTTTCCTATACAACCTACTCTCAATCGCCGGGCCTAGTTAATGGGAGTCTGCGGATGATATCCACAAGTTAGGCCGGTCGCAACCACAAACATGCCATGCCCATTCATCTGCTAAATGCCAGTCAGGACTTGACATATTGGCCTGTGCGCAGTAAGCGCTATTAATCCTTGCGTTTCAAAATAATTGTGCTGCAGCACTGTTGTTAATATATAGCATATATTGCTTTTTCCACTCCAAGGTTCAGCTTCCGCCCAACGAATACGGGGCTGCTGATTACACGAATCAATAATTTAAATTGATTTTCGAACGTACGGCTCGATCAATATTGACTAAGTATTGACAGTCGTAGCCCCAAAGCGGCGGCCTGAGGAAAGTGTCCACGTTAATTTAATTTTAGCCGCTTTCGGAAAGTGTCTGCATTAAGTGCAAAACATCCCGAGGCCAGGAAAAATGGGATTCTAGCTTCATGAACTCTCAACTGGACCTTCGGAAAGTGTCCGCATTATTGTCAGATCCACTCAAAAAGAGCTCCATGGCTCAGCTGAGCGCTAGGTGCACCTAGAACACCGAAACGGAGGGTTTTGCAGGCCAGCATGGCTGCAGGCCCTGGCGCTCCTGGCTTCGAGGTCATAAAGCAACGCTGAGTTCACTTTGGCGTAGGTATCTTTCCAAGGCTAAAAATCTCGGAAAGTGTCCACATTATGCGATTCGGCTCGCGACTCGGAAAGTGTCCGTATTTTGTGCAGATGTCACTGGAAGCCCCGAATTACAAGGATTGTAGCAATTAAGACGCCAGTGCTGCAGTGGTCACGAGTGTCCAGATAGCGGAGGAATTGGGTAGAACGGTTCAAACCATCGTATCAGCGTGCGACCCAGTAAAATCAGTGGGTTACGGAAATCGTGTGATAGCAAAAGTGTCCGCATTTCGTCGGAATGGAGGCGCATGTCAGCAATGCCGAGTCGCTTGAAGCCACGTGAGTAGAGGGCTCAAAGGGTTGATGGGGTAAAAGTGTCCGCAATTCGCGACGGTGACAGACCGGGGATTAGTGGAAGTGGACACAATACCCGCAGCGCGGAAAACAATACTCTATTTAACATAATATGCATTATGCGAACCTTCCTATATGGAGTTGGGGGGCTCTGGTGGTCAGATTTAAAGCCTGACGGCGCCTCCTGCTTTCAGCTTGGCGATGCTGAGATCACTGCGTGCTTGACTGCCGCCCGACAAACGTTGCCTCACCAATTGACGGAGAAATTGCATGTGGCTTTGCACAGAATGGAAAATCGACTGGGATGCTGTGGCTGCTGTCGCAACGGCTGCTGCTGCAATCATCGCACTTATTATCTGGAGCTTTGACAAGGCTCAAAGAAAACGTGAACGGGCCGCAAGCGCGAAGCTCCTAGCTCAGATCATGACCACACCGGTTGGAGCTACCCAGATAGAAATCGCAAAATTCAGATGCTATGTGGTGCCTTCTGATAGCGACCAAACATACTTACTGGACGTGCGAAATGATGAAAGCGCCCGAAAATATTTGGCTGCTCAAGCGTCGAAAATCACCATCGATCTACCATCTCAATTCTTAGATAAAGCTGACATCTTCAGCGAGACAGTCAACAACAGGCTTGCGAATGCATTCTCACAAGTGAACCGCCTAAAAAAGATGTCCAGCCTGCTAGCTGATCTACCAGACTCGGCGTTAGAAGAAGAAATTTCCCAGCACCTTATGGCGGTTCTCAACCAAATCAAAGAGGCGGAACAAGCCACTGCAGAAGCTTTCCAGGCTCTCTTAAAGGCCGGAAAACCCTCTTAAAGTTTAGGTCTGCCCTACTCCACTCTAATAGCTAAATAATATAACTATGCTAAATAGTCATTTAGTGTAGTTATATCGGCGTACCTACCAGCCGCGGTGTAAGCAACGAAACTAGCTCGGTTTCAGGCATCACAGTCGGCGTGCTGCTGATCAACCATTTCAGCCCCGGAATCTGTCCAAAAACGGCACGCTGGGAACCACAGTGCTATCGGTGTCCGAATATACACCTCCCAAAGCAACATTCCTGCCGAACCCCGAAAGCACGCGAGACGCAAGCGACGTGGTATTGATCGGCGGCACTCCGTTCATTGCCTTCGAATAATGAAGCCTTTGATAATCTTCGCCTGATGCCGGTCAGTCGTGAACACGTGCGGGTTGGAGATTACACACCCCCTGCCCGCCTGCTCCATGGCGTTCAGCTCTGCATCCAAATTGAACGACTGTAAGCGCTCCATGAACCCAACGTTCAAAGCGCCCAACTGATCCCGTCGGCCTTCCCCTCGCCTACCAAAGCCAGCGGGCACGCGATCTTTTATCACCACTGCCGCAGAGTGTGAGCAACTGACGGATCCCCTCCAGTGCCGGCCCATCAATCATCCTGGCAAAGACCGGGTCGGCGATTTCGCGGCTGAATTAACCAATGCCTCTTCAATCCCGCGCAGCGCCAGACCTCGGTCACGTCACTAGCGATATCACCAGGTCTGCAATATTGAGAGGCGCGAATGCCACGGTCAGCAGCGCATAGGCCTTGCGCGATCTGGCGGCAAACACACACAGCGGAAACACGATCATGACCACGTCAAACGCGCCCCAAAGCGCCATGGGCGAAACGCCGAACAACAGAATGTTGACGATGAACCCAAGCAGGTAATAGCCGGACAAGAATAACAGCGCGTAGCGGCCATCCTGCTCGAAGTAAACGCGAAGCCCTTCGCGCTCGTCCTCGCTGCGGCTGGGCAAGATCAGCGCCGAGGAAACGAACAGCGCAAGTGCCAGCAGCACCAACAGCAAAAACTCCTGGAACGAGAAGGTCGCCCTGACTTGCGGCAGCGAATTGACCGCCCACCAGAAATCCATCTGAGTGGTGAAGAGCATGACCGCCCAGACCAGAGCCACCCAATCTGGAGCAGCGTTGCGACGGATTCGGAAGACGGTCAGCGCCCCTAGAAGCAGGCGTGTCACAGAAAGGCCCAAAACCATGGATAGGACGGTAGCAACGATAGGGAAATTGCTCATGGTGCCTCCTGCTAACCAAGACTCTGGACAGCGTAGGCGGTGAACAGCAAACTTTGCACGATGAGTATAGGTTCTGAGGGCTTTTCGGAGGATTTTCAGTGCCTGTGAAACCGGGCGGCCCTGGGTCTACTCGCCTCAACAATCCTCGAAGCTAGCTGTTCCCCACCAAAAACTGCAGCATCACTCACCCAAGGAGCCTGCCTTGTCAGAACGCACTCACTGCGGCGTGAAGCCCAGCGACTCTGCCTGGTCGGTGTTTCTGGTGTTCTTGCGCCTGGGGCTGACGTCTTTCGGTGGCCCCATTGCGCACCTGGGTTACTTTCGTGAAGCATTTGTAGCGCGCCGCCAATGGCTCAGTGAACGCAGTTATGCCGAGCTGGTCGCCGTGTGCCAACTGCTTCCCGGCCCCGCCAGCAGCCAGGTCGGCATCGCTCTGGGCCTGTCACGGGCGGGGTTCACGGGCGCTGTCGCCGCATGGGCAGGGTTCACATTGCCATCGGCCCTCCTGCTGACGCTGTGTGCTCAGGGCCTGGGGGCATGGGGAGGTGGCGCCCCAAGTGGCCTGTTGCACGGCCTGAAAATCGTCGCAGTCGCCGTGGTGGCCCAGGCGGTGTGGGGCATGGCACGTAGCCTTTGCACCGATGTTGCGCGGGTAACCATCGCCCTGTTCGCTGCCTGTACCGCGCTACTGTGGCCCAACGCGATCGGGCAGATAGCCGTGATCACAGGGTCGGCCATCACAGGCTTGATCCTGCTAAAGCCTCCGGATTCCCCGGCAGGAGAAGAGCTGCCGTTTTCAGTCAGCCAAAAGGCCGGGCTGGCTGCGCTGGTATTGTTCTTTGCCTTGTTGGTGGGCTTGCCGCTATTGACCCGCATCTGGCCCTCGCAAGCATTGGCAATGGTCAACGCCTTTTATAGCGCAGGCTCGCTGGTATTCGGCGGCGGGCATGTGGTTCTACCGTTGCTTGAGTCGGCCACAGTGGCCAACGGCTGGGTCGCAAATGACACTTTTCTCGCAGGGTATGGCCTGGCGCAGGCCATACCGGGCCCACTCTTCACGTTTGCAGCCTTCCTGGGTGCATCCATGAGCGTGCAGCCGTCCGGCTGGGTGGGCGCAACCGTTGGCATTCTCGCCATTTTTACCCCCTCCTTCCTATTGGTGATCGGGGTAGTTCCCTTCTGGGAAGCACTGCGGCGCAGCGCCCGCAGCCAGTCAGCGCTTGCCGGGGTAAACGCCGGCGTGGTCGGGCTTCTGCTGGCTGCCTTGTACCAACCGGTGTGGACGAGCGCCATAGCCAAGCCAGCAGACTTGGCGTGGGCGCTGATCGCCTTGATGGCCCTGATGTTCTGGAAGTGGCCTGCATGGTTGGTTGTCTTGGGCTGCGGCGTGTTCGGTTGGCTGCTGAGCAGCACCTTCTAGAGACCCTTGAGACAGTATCGGCCAGCTCACTGCAAGGGAAGCGACACGATGGCAGCCAGCCCGCCAGTGGCCCTGTTCTCCAGGCGCACCTCCCCACCCAGCCGCTCGACAATAGTGGCCACGATGGATAACCCCAGCCCTGCGCCATTGGGACTATTGCGGCTATAGAAGCGCTCGAATACCCGCACAAGATTCGCCTCGTCTATACCTTGGCCTTCATCTTCGACAACCAGTTCGATGCGATTGGCCAGGCGCTTCAGTGATACCGTGATACGCCCGCCAGGCGGTGAATGCTCCACCGCATTGGAAACCAGGTTCTGCAAGGCGATGCCCAACGCTCCGGCATCGATCATCAGGCCATGGTCACCATCGCTGAGATCCAGCGAGGGCTCCAGGCCGCGATCCAGTATCCAGGGGGTGAGATCCGCCAGCACATCGGTGACCACGTCGCCCAGGTCGACACGGGTGGTGGCGCGCTGACCAAGGCGCGGCTCGACCCGGGCGAGGGTCAGCAACTGGTTGACCACCCGGGTCAGCCGGTCCACGCCGCCAATCAGAAAACCCAGGGCTTTCTGGCGCTCGGCATTGGTACTGGCGGCCTGTGCGTTCTGCGCATGCAGGCGCAGGATCGCCAGCGGCGTGCGCATCTCATGGGCGGCGTCGGCAATGAAGCGATGCTCACGCCGCAGCAGGTCATCGATCTGCGCCAGCAGGCGGTTGATGGCGGCTTGCATAGGCTCAAGCTCGGTCGGCAACGGCACCAGTTGCAGGGGTTCGAGGGAGTCGGCATGGCGCCCACGAATCACATCGGCCATGTTCTGCAAAGGGCGCAAGCCCCAGCCGATGGCCGCCCAGACCAACAGTGCCAGGCCCAGGCTGCCAAGCAGGAACGGGAACAGGGTATGGCGTACGATGCGGTCGATCAGGTCGTAACGCACATCGTCGCGCTCGCCCACCCAGATTACCCACTGTTTTTCGGGCACCGGTAATACAAAGCCGCGCCACTGTTCGCCCCCACTGGCAAAGTCGTAGAAGCCCGCCGCCGCAGGCGGTGCGTCGAGCGTCGGCGCACTGGGTGTGTGCACCAGCAACCGTGCTCCCTCCCCCCACACCTGAAACGCCAGCTTGCTCTCATAGGGGTGGCCCACACGGTGGCGCCCGGCCTTGCCCAGCGCCTCGTTAAATGCCTGATACAGTTTTTCGCGGTTGCCATCCTGCACCGGCAGGTTCATTACCCCCTGCAACAGCCGGGCATTCTGAGCCATGTGAGCATCGTAGACTTCATTGATCTCGCGTCGGCTGTCGTGATAGTTGTACAACGCCAACAAGCTGGTGCCGAGCAGCATCAGCGCCATCACCCGCCACAATGTGCGCTGGCGCAACGAGCTCACAGCTTGGCCTCGACCAGATAACCGATACCGCGCACCGTGCGGATCAGGCCGTTGAACAGTTTCTTGCGCAGCTGATAGATGTTCACCTCCAGCGTGTTGCTCTCAGGCTCCTCGTCCCAGCCATACAGCAGCTGGGTCAACCGCTCACGGGTGAACACCTTGCCCGGTTGTGCCAGCAACTCGTGCAGCAGGCGATACTCCTTGGGCGTCAGTATCACAGGCACGCCGTTGTAGTGCACCTGCTGGGTGGCAGGGTCCAGGCTTACACCAGCGTGCTCGATCAGCACCTTTGCCCGACCGGCGCTGCGCCTGAGCAAGGCGCGCAGGCGGGCCTTGAGCTCATTGAGGTCGAAAGGTTTGACCAGGTAGTCGTCGGCACCGGCATCCAGGCCAGAGATACGGTCCTCGGTCGCATCGCGCGCGGTGAGGATCAGTACCGGCAAGCTGTTGCCCCCTGCCCTCACCCGTCGCAGCAGCTCGATGCCGCCCAACCGCGGCAGCCCGAGGTCGAGGATCACCAGGTCGAACACTTCATGTTGCAGGGCATGCAGCCCGCTCAGGCCATCGCGCAGCCAGTCGAGGGTGTAGCCCTCTTGGCGCAACCCGTCGCAGATCCCCTCGCCCAGGGCGGTATCATCCTCAACCAGCAGCAGCCGCATGTTCAGTCCTGTTTGTCCTTGATGGCCTTGAGTAAAGCATCGATATCGCCACGCCGGCCCTGATCGGCCAGTTCGCGGCCTGGCCGTGGCGGCGCCTGGCGTGCTTTTTCCAGGGCAGCGGTGGCTTCAGCGTAGCGTTTTTGCCGGAACAGATGATCGGCCCAGAAGTAGTTGCTGTCGATACCGTTGGGGTTTACTTGCAGCGCCTTGCGCAACAAGGTATCTGCCTTGTCGCTGTCACCGAACCCGATGGGCCAGCCCGGCACCTGGTCGTACAAGGTGCCCAGGCTGGTATACGCCGAGCCCTGTAGAGCATTGGGGTCGAGTTTCATCGCCTCTTCGAGGCTGGCCTTGGCCGACTTGACCTTGCCCAGCGCCCCCAGGCCGCCGGTGGCACCCGCCCAACTGCTGTTGATGATACCCTCCCAGATCAAGGGTTCGGCCGAGCCCTGGTGCTGGTGGACCAGCGTAGAAGCGTCGGCTGCCAGTTTCTCGAATGCCTCGGCGCGTTTGTCTTTAGGCGTCTGGTACTGGATCTGCGCCCAGCGCTGCTGCAAGTTAGCCAATTGTTGGCTGCCGGCCTGGTCCAGCGCCCAGGTGAACGGTGCAAACGCCAGCAGGCCAGCGATGAACAGACGTTTCATTTGATCGACTCCTTGGAATGGCTAGCAAGGTAGCGGCGGATCACCGGCAATTGCTTGCGCAGTGCGCGGTCGACCACCCCGGGCAACATGCCGTTGATGCGTACAAAAAGCTTTTCTGGCCAACCCAGGTAAAGCTCGCTGCGTTCTGACTGCACGGCCTTGAGCACAGCACGGGCCACATCTGCCGGGTCGTCCATGCCGACCTTCAGCGCCTGGTTGAGCGCCGTGGCGGCGGTGCTGTTCATCGCAGTACGGGTTGCCCGGGGGGCGGCGTACATGACATTCACCTGGGTATCCGCCAGCTCGCGGCGCAGCGCCTCTGAGAAGCCGCGCAGGGCAAACTTGCTGGCGCAGTAGGTGGCATAACCGGGGTAGCCGATCGAGCCGTAGGTGGATCCGACGTTGACCACTAGTGCCCTGGGTTGTGCGCGCAGCAGCGGCAGGCACACACGCGTCAGTTGCAAGGCGGCTTTGAGGTTGATGTCCAGCAACTCGTCCAGCGCCTGTTCGTCGATCTGGTCGAACAGGGCGAAACGGTTCACGCCTGCGGCATTGATCAGGACATTGACCCCGCCCATCTCCCGGGCACGGGCGAGCACCTGCTCACGCCCGCCATGGCTGCGCAGGTCGGCCGATTGCCAGAGCAGCCTGTCGTGATAACGGTTCATCAAACTGGCGAGCTTGCCCATCTGCCGGCTCACCGCCAGTACCCGGGCACCGGCTGCGCACAGCTGCTCGGCCAGCTCCAGGCCGATGCCTCCGCTGGCGCCGGTGAGTATCACTACACACTCAGGCAAGCGCATGACGCACCTCTTGCCGGCCCGCACGCGGCAGCGCGTGGAACATGTCGGTGTACAGGCGGTAAACCACTTTGGCCGCATGAATTACAGCACGCTGGTCGTCAGCATCATCAAGGCGGTCCATCAACTGCCGGTAGGTGACCATGTGGTCCTGGTCCAGCGCACCATGGGAGCTGAGGTAGCTGAAGGCCCTGTCAGGCAACGCCAGCGTGCTCTGGATCGTGCCGGCCGCCTGGGTGGCCAGGGCAATGCTGGTGCCTTCGAGCACATTGACCATGCCAAACAGCCCGACCGGGTTGCCACGGGCAATCAAGTCGTAAAGGTAGGCGACCATCAGCTCGATCGGCAGCGCCGGGCGACCGTCACGCACCGCCTCCCAGTCGCCACCGCAGGCATTGATGTCATTGAGGACCCACTGCTCGTGGCCATACTCCTCGTCGATGTATTCGCACACGGCGCCGCGCAGCCATTCCAAACGTGAAGGCAGCCGCGCCCCGCACGCCATCATCAGTGGCACGGTGTGGCGTACATGGTGATATGCCTGGGTCAGGAAGGCCACATAGCTGTCGAGGCTGACGTGCCCCGCCAGCGCATCGCGTATGACCGGTACGGCAAACAGGGCCTGACGTTCCTGGGCGGTTTGCATTTGCAGGGTATCGAAAAAGGACATGGCAGACCTCACAACGGGATGTCGGATAACAGGGAGTGGTAACGCCGCAGGATGGCCTCGCGGCGCGGGCGGCCATTGGCGGTCAGTGTGTCGTCAGTACTGGACAAGGGGCACGGCAGGCGACGCCAGGCATGGACCCTGGCGTAGTCCGGCAGCAAGGCATTGCACTGCTGCACGGCCTGGTCGATGAGTGTGTCAGGGGTAGCGGGGTCCAGCGGCCAGAGCAATGCCAGGTTCTTTGGCAGGGCCTCGCCATGCACGAACGCCTGGGCAATCACGCCGCTCTGGGTCAGTTCGGCCTCCACCCACTCCGGGTTGACGTTGCGCCCGAAGCTAGTGATGAACTGGTGTTTCTTGCGGCCATCGAGGTACAGGTAGCCCTCCTCGTCGAAATGGCCAAGGTCGCCGGTGGCCCACCAGCTATCGCAGACGGGTGGTTCCTCCAGATAGCCGAGCAGCACCGAGCCCGCCACCAGTACCTCCCCGTCCTCGGCGATACGCACCTGCACATGGGGCAGCGGTTTGCCGACACTGCCTCGGCGGGTTGCGCCCGGGCGGTTCAACGCCACCACCGAAGCGCACTCGGACAAGCCATAGCCCTCGAACACCGGTAGACCAATCACTTCGGCGCGGGCCAGCAAGCTGGGCGCCACCCGGGCACCGCCGACCGCAACGAACCGTAGCGCCCCCACCCGCATCAGCCCGCGCTCGATGGCGGTGATCAGCCCCATCAACAGCTGCGGCACCAGAATCAGGCTCTGCGCGCCGCTCAGGGCAATGCCCCCCAGCAAGCGCTTGAAATCGACCTGGCTTGCACCGCCCATGCCCAGTTGCGCCTGGGGGTATAGCAGCACACTCGCTCCGGCCATCAAGGCGGCGTAGACACCCAGGTTTTCCAGCAGCACACCCAGCGGCAGCACCGCCAGGTAACGCTGGGGTTCACTGGGTCGGCTGGCCACCTCCAATTCCCGGGCGACACGCAACAGGGCCTCTACAGACAGGCACACGCCTTTGGGCTTGCCCGTGCTGCCGGAGGTGTAAGTGATCTTGGCGGTACCGCCAGGCAGCGCGGCAGCGGGCTGTGCCTCGCGAACCCAGAACACGTCCTGCTGAGCGAACCCCAGCTCGGCGAGCGTACCGTGCCATTGCGGGTCGCACAGCACATGGCAGGCACCACTCTGCTCGATGCAATGGCTGAATTGAGCAACACTGAAGAACGACGGCACGATTACACAAGGACGCTCGGCAAACAGCGCCGCCAGGTCCCAGAGCAGCAGCTGCGGGCTATTATCCAGGGCCAGTACCAGCGGCCCGGGCGAGCGCCCGCGCAAGCTATGGGTGCGCAACCCCACTTCGGCCAGCAATTGCCTGAAGGTGAAGCACTCGGTCGCCCCTTGCACGGCAATTGCGTCAGCGTGATCGCGGGCAAACGTCACCAGCAGTTGATGCAAACGCTCCAGTTCATGCGGCATGGCCAGTCTCCCGAAAGGCCATAGGCAACCCCAGGCGCTGGAACACCCCGGCCTTGCTCAAGGCATCGAAGCCGTGACCGATGCTGCCGGCAAAGACTTGCGGATGTTGAGCGTAGTAGGTACCCCATTGGTCCAACTGCCCATTCAGCCGAGCCGGGTCAGCCGACGCCAGTACCGACGGTACCAACCCCAGGCGCTGGAAACTGTTTATCAGTGTCGTTGCACCGGTGAACGCCACCCACTTCAGGCCGCGTGTGGCCAGAAACCAGGTCACCGCTATGATCATGATTCGCGCGCTGCCGGCACTGAGCGAGGCCAGGTTGCCCACTTCGACCATGCACTCACGCCCAAGGGGGGAGCCCGCCACGCGTGAAACTGCAGCTTCCAGCGGCTCATCCAGATAGTGTTCGAGAAACAGAGGCCCGCTGTCGGCAAGGCGCAAGCCTGCGGCAGCAATCAGCCGGCCATGGCTGTCGTGCAGCGCCAGGAGTTCTGGCAGGTAATGGTGCACATCAGCATGATGCACGTTGGCAAAACACTGATGAATGAAGTGCTCAAGCTCATCGCGGCCAGGGTCCTTGTGCAAATGAAGCGACAAGTGGGCGTGATGATCGACGTGGCTGCCGATAGGCAATGGGAGCAGGCTGCTCCACTGAGACTGAGTCATGAAACTCCCCCGGTTTGGGCTTGATGGGGTGAGTATCAGTGCTCAATCTGAAGGGAATCTGAAGTCACGGATTCGACCTTGGTCGCAGTCCGGGTACTGACCGGTGGAGGCCGAAGCCAACGCGATAACGGCGGCCGCTGACTGACCTTTATCAATCACCCAGTGCTGTTCAAGCGTAGAACCGACACGACGGCCATTACCGGCCAGACTGATGCCAGGGCCACAGGGGAACCGTCAATGTTTACTGTCACGCTGATCAACGCGCTGGTCGTGATGTTGGTGGTGGTGATTCATTACGAATGCCTGCTACGCCTGAACGACTGGCTACCGCGGCTCAAGCTCTGGAGCCGGTTTCGCATCGTCATCGGGGTGTTCGGCGCGTTGGCGGCCCACGCACTGGAAGTCTGGTGCTTTGCCCTGGCCTATTACCTGATGGCCAATGCCAAAGGCTGGGGCACGCTGAGCGGCAACTTCGACGGCACGTTCATGGACTGCGTGTACTTCTCATTCACCACTTACACCACCATCGGCTTTGGCGATATCGTGCCAAGTGGCGACCTCAAATACCTGACAGGCCTGCAGGCGCTGACGGGTCTGGTGATGATCACCTGGACGGCCTCCTTTCTGTTTCTGGAAATGCAGAAGTACTGGAAGACCAAGTAGCGAAGCGTGACCCTACCAGCCCGGTAATTGACAACTGTCAAGCGCGCACAAGATGACGCGTTGAAACTAAACCTCCTTTGTACACCCCATAAAGTAAGGAGGCTTGCCATGGAATCCGCCGAAACACCCCGCACTCACGCCGCAGCGTCATTTCCTGCCACCGCCGGCGAACACTGGATCGAAGCGCTCGACAACGGCACCCATGTGCTGATCAGGCCTTTGCAGCCCAAAGACCGCCAGCGCGAGAAGAGCTTTATCGAACGCCTGTCGCCACAGTCGCGCCACTTCCGCTTCCTGTGCCAGCTCAAGGAGCCTGGTGAAGCCATGCTGGATCAACTGATGGTCATTGACCACGACCAGCACATGGCCTATTTGGCCCTCGCCCATGTCGACGGTGAACTGCAGGAGGTCGGTATTTCCCGTTACGCGACCCAATCGGGTAGTGAAGAATGCGAGTGCGCCGTCACCGTCCTCGATAGCTGGCAGCGTCACGGTTTAGGCACATTGCTGCTCCAGCACCTGATCGACCACGCACGTGCCCAGGGCCTGCGGCACATGTATTCCATGGACGCTGCGGCCAATGCAGCGATGCGCGACCTGGCTCAGGCAGCAGGGTTTACCAGCGCCAGAGATCCGGATGACCCAAGCCAGCTGATTCACCGGCTTTCGCTGGCCTGAGGCAATACCGCGGCGGTGGCCTCCGGCACCAGGTCGAGGTGCCTCTGGCACTGCCGCCGATCGGCTGCGGTCACCCCTCCCCCGGGCACTTTTGCCCAGCCCCTGAGCCTTGCCCTCGCTTGCATGTTCATGAAAACCTCCAGTGCCGTGCTAGCGCACAGGGCCTATTGCAACCGTTTCCAGGTACTCGGGCACGCACACCGGCCAGCCGAGCTCAAGGCTTATCCGTCGGCGCAAGGTGTCCGCAGCATGCGGTTCGCCATGAATGACGTAGGTTTGCCGCGGTGGCCGGGTGAAACCGCGTAACCACTCCATGATTTCGTCCGCATCCGCATGCGCCGAGAGGTTGTCCATGGCAAACACCTGCGCCCGAATCGGCACGTCTTCGCCATGCAGGCGCACGCTGCGCGCCCCGGCCACAATATCGGCACCCCGGGTACCGCCCGCCTGAAAGCCAGAGAACAGGATGCTGTTGTGCGGATTGGGCGCCAGCGCCTTGAGGTGGTGCAACACCCGCCCCCCCGTCGCCATACCGCTGGCGGCGATGATGACTGCAGGTTCGTGCAACTGATCCAGGCGCCTGGATTCATCGACCGTGCGGATGATGTGCGTGCCTTTGCACATCTGCGCACATTCAAGCGCCGTCAAGCGGTGCTCACCTTTGAACTGCTGGTACAGGGCCGTGGCATCCATCGCCATCGGGCTGTTGAGATACACAGGTATGTCGGGTATCAGTCCGTCGCGCTTGAGCGTGTACAGGTAGTACATCAACAGTTGCGCACGGCCAATGGCAAATGACGGTACCAGCGTGATGCCATGGCGCAGCAGGGTCTGGTTGATCACATCCGCGAGGTAACGCTCCGGAGCCTGAGCAGGGTGCGATCGGTCACCATAGGTCGATTCCACCAGCAGCGCATCGGCCGCACCGATCAGCTCGGGCGCACGCATCACGGGGTCGTGCGGCCGCCCCAGATCGCCTGATGACACCAGCGTCTGGCCATCCACCGTCAGTTGTACGGTCGCCGCGCCGAGAATGTGCCCGGCACTGCGCAGCAACAGTTCGATACCGGGCGCGACCTGGGTGCGGTGGTGCAGCGCGACAGGCCTGAACAGGCGCAGTGCCCGTTTGGCATCCAGTTCGGTGTACAAAGGGCGAGCCGGCGAATGCCTGGAATAGCCATGACGGTTCGCATGCTCGGCTTGTTCCTCCTGCAATCGGGCGCTGTCGAGCAACAGAATTTCAGCCAAGGCACAGGTCGCCGGGGTGGCATATACGGGGCCGCTGAAGCCCTCGCGCGCCAGCACCGGCAGGTACCCGCTGTGGTCCAGATGCGCATGCGTGAGCACCACCGCATCCACCGCCCGCAGTACTGCCGGCAGTGGCTCCCAGTTACGCAAGCGCAGTTGCTTGTAGCCCTGGAAAAGCCCGCAGTCGATCAGCACCCGTGTCGAATCACGCGTCAGCAGGAACTTGCTGCCCGTCACCGTGCCCGTACCGCCGAAAAAAGTCAGTTGCATGGCGTTGGCTCCCAGGTGTCGATCACGCAGGGATGAACGGACAGTACGCTGCACGGTGGATCGCTCACCATACGTTCTGTGGTGTCGCCCAGGAGCTTGCTCAAACCCTTGGGCTGCACTACCCCCAGGACCACCACGTCGATATCTAGGGCCGCCACCTGCTCCCGGATCACGTGCACTGCCGAGTGCGGGTCTATGTCTGTGAGCAGCACCAGCAGTTGTCGATACCGACCCATGGGAAACCTCCGGCCGCACGCGGCGATGGCAAGTAGCATCGATCTTCGAGCGCCCTACCCATCAGCGCTTGATGCGGATCAGAAAGTCATCACCTGCGCACCAACTTGATCAATGTCAGAACCGTACCGACGCCTCTCGGTACGCTACCTGGGCGGGGATGTCAGCGAAATTCTCCATGAGCTTGACCTCCACGCCTGAAAAAAAAGGCCCTTGCGGGCCTTGCACTTCAACCTTGCGAATGCTCGGGCGAGATCACCAGAACACTGCAGCTGAGCCGATGCAGAATCCGCTCGGCCGTACTGCCGATAAACCAGCCGATTCCATGATGGTGGTAGCTCCCCATCACCAGCACATCGATGTCATTGTTGTCCATGAACAGCGTCAGCACCTTGGTCGGGTCCCCCACCCGCAGGTGGCGGTGCTCGGCGGGGATCCCGTTGCGTTCGGCCAATGCCTGGAAGGCATCGGCCTGGGCCTCGTGAAGTGTTCGTGACAGGTTCGAATCGAACAGAAACGAATGTGCCCGGGCGTCGTCGGCGTCCAGGTACATGGAACCCATATCGTAGGCGTACAGCAGTTCGATCTGGGCGTTGCATTGCAAGGCCAGCTTGAGCGCTTCGCTGATGATCTGGTCGTTGAACCCTTCGAACTGATCCTCTGGGCGCGACAGATCAACTGCTGCAAGTATCCGGCGCGGCAAGGCATTGCTGGCGTTGTGAACCAGGTGCAACGGGATACGAGTGTCGCGTAACAACTGGACGTCGAGCGAGGTAAACATGGCGCGCATCCACCACGGTTCATGCTCGAGCCCCTTGATCAGCATGGCGAACGGCTGCTCACGCAGATGCGCCTGGATCTCGTCCAGCGGATGCTGCACCCACACCACCTCGGTGGTCACCGTCACGCCGCTGCGGCGCATCGACAATGCCTGGGTTTCCAGCCATTCACGGTGTTGCTGCACATAGCCCTCCCGCATGACCGCCAACGCCTGGTCGTTGACCAGGCCGGCAGTGACCAGGCCCTCAAGGTAGTCAAAAGCGACGATGTGCAATGGCATGCCCTTGGCTTTGGCCAGCGCCGCCGCACGGTCATAGACCGGCGTGCGGCGCATCAAGGGCGATGCGATCAGAAGAAGTCTTTGCGGATTGGTCATGGCACACCTCTACGGGCTCGATAAGTACCTCGATGATCTGCCAGCAGCACCTGTGCGGTTTGATGTTTATCAAAAGTCAGGCGCCACTCACCAACCCCTGCCACCGCTCGACGCAAAATTGACTCGGATCAAGACTTACCGGCTTTTTTAGCGCACGCTGTAGTTGCCAACAAAAATCAGCGATGCCCCGGAGGCATGCCATGGCACTCATGAAAGCGGCCATTTATGTCGAAAAGAACCGCATCGTGCTGGAAGACAAGCCCATCCCTGAGATCGGCCCGCTAGATGCGCTGATGCGCATCAGCACAACGACGATCTGTGGCACCGATGTGCACATCCTGCGTGGCGAGTATCCAGTGGCCAAAGGGCTGACCGTCGGCCACGAGCCAGTGGGTGTCATCGAAAAACTGGGCTCAGAGGTTCGCGGCTTCCACGAAGGGCAACGCGTCATCGCTGGCGCCATCACCCCAAGCGGCCACAGCAATGCCTGTCTGTGTGGTTGTGGCGCCCAAGACGGCGCCGGTACGGCGCATGGTTTCAAGGCCATGGGTGGCTGGAAGTTCGGCAATGTCATCGACGGTTGCCAAGCTGAATACGTTCGAGTGCCGGACGCTATGGCCAACCTTTCGCCCATTCCCGACATTCTCTGCGACGAACACGTGCTGATGTGCCCCGATATCATGTCCACCGGTTTTTCTGGTGCAGAACGCGGGGGCGTGACAATCGGCGATACCGTCGCCGTGTTCGCCCTGGGCCCGATCGGCCTGTGCGCCGTCGCCGGCGCCAAAATGCTGGGCGCCACCACCATCATCGGCGTGGATACCGTGGCGGCGCGCATCAGCGTGGCACGCGAAATGGGTGCTTCACACGTGGTCGACTTCAAGCAAGGCAACGTGGTGGCGCAGATCCTGGCGCTGACCGATGGCCGTGGCGTAGATGTAGCCATCGAAGCGCTGGGCACCCAGGCCACCTTCGAATGGGCACTGCGGGTGCTGCGCCCCGGCGGCACACTGTCCAGCCTGGGCGTGTACAGCGCCGACCTGCGCATCCCTTTGGATGCATACGCTGCCGGCCTTGGCGATTACCGCATCGTGACCACACTGTGCCCTGGCGGCAAAGAGCGGATGCGCCGGTTGATGGCGGTGGTTGCCAGTGGCCGCGTAGACGTTTCCCCCTTGGTCACCCACCATTTCCGGCTCGAAGATATCGAAGCCGCCTACGAATTGTTCGCCAACCAGCGCGACGGCGTAATGAAGGTGGCGATCACACCCTGAACCTCGCCACGCCGTCGGCAAGGACGCCATTGCCCCCTATCGATAGGCAGTTCCTTGCTCATGCATGCACTGGAGGTTCCAATGAACGTCTACGTCGAGAAAAGCGCCAACGGCAATCGCTGTTGGGTACACATGGACGAATGGCGGGTGAGTTTCAGCACATCCATAGAAGCCGAGCAGTTCGTAGGCGTGCTGACCGCCCGACTCAACGCGCCTCATTCACTGAACAAGATCGCCACCGTCGCTCTCAGACCTGCGAAGGAGGCATGAAATGTCGGGCCTGACCGACTTTCAGCTGCTCGGGCAGCCTGCGCCAAAGTGCAAACCACCGCCGATTCATTTCAAACCACTGACATGCCGGTGCAGTGAGTGCCGGGTCAACGGCTTGTGTTTGCCCGCGGGTTTGCCCATGCACTGCAACAGTTATTTCGGCACACTGATCGGCCCTCGTATCCGGGTCAGCAAGGGGGCTGCGCTGTTCAGCGCAAATGTACCCTTGAGTAGCCTGTATGCGGTGCACTCAGGCAGCTTCAAGACGAACCTGAACAACGCCGAAGGCCAGGGCGTGATCATCAACTTCTGGATGACAGGGGACGTACTGGGGCTGGATGCCGTAGCGACCGAGCTTCATGTCTGTGATGCCATCGCCCTGGAAGACAGCGAAGTGTGCCCGTTGCCCTATCATCGCCTGCAAGCCCTGGCGCGTAATTTCCCCATGCTGCAACAGAGCTTGAACCGCCTGATGAGCAGGGAGATTATCCGCGAGCATGAGCGCGTGCTGATGCTCTGCAACCTCTCTGCCGAGCAGCGGCTTGCCAGTTTTTTACTGAGCCTTTCCCGCCGCTTCGTCAGCCGCGGCTATTCACCCCACGGTTTCATGTTGCGCATGTCTCGCGAAGACATCGGCTCTTACCTCGGGCTGCGCCTGGAAACCATATGCCGCTCAGTCGCTCACTTACGCGGTCTGGGTATCGTTAACCTGCACGGCCGGCAGGTGGAGATCCTCGACATGCCAGCGCTGATCGCGCTCGAACTGGGCTCCCCGGCCAGCTTTGCCATCGCCCCGGTAAAGGCCTGATGCTCGACCTAGTGAACTTGGCTCACGGGGCCGTAGCATTGGGCATCGGCATGCTGGTTGGCCTTGAACGGGAGCGCAAGAAGGTCAACAGTGAGGCTCCCGCCGCAGCGGGTTTGAGAACCTTCGCAATCACTGCCCTGATGGGGTATGTCTGCCATGTATTGGCTGGCCCGGTTCTGGTCGGCGTTGCATTGGGGGGCATAGCGCTGCTGTTGGCCATTTACCACCGCACAAAACCCGACGAAGATTCGGACATTACCAGCGCAATCGCCTTGCTGCTGGTGTTGGTGTTGGGAGGCCTGACAGTCGAACACCCCGAGCTGGCAACCGCCATCGGTATCGTACTCACCATACTGCTGGCCCTGAGGCGTGAGCTTCATCGTTTCGTGCTGCAGCAACTGAGCGAGGGCGAACTGCGCGATGGCTTGTTGCTCCTTACAGTCGCGCTGGTTGTGCTGCCGTTGACGCCGGACCGCTTCATTGGCCCCTACGGGGTACTGAACCCGCGGGTGATCTGCACACTGGTCGTGTTGCTGATGGCCGTCGGTGCGCTAGGGCATATCGCCATGCGCCTGCTGGGGCCACGCTATGGCCTGGCACTGAGTGCGATCGCATCCGGGTTTGCCTCTGGCTCAGCGACCATTGCCGTGCTTGGCCATCAAGCACGAAGGCAGGACACGTTCATGCGCGCGTTCGCCGCTGCAGCGGTGCTGTCCAACCTCGCCACCCTTGTCCAGTTTGGTTTGGTGATTGGCGTTGTCGACGTGCGCTTGCTGCGCCCTTTCTGGCCATCTATAGGTCTCGGTATGCTGGTCACGCTCATTTACGGCGTGCTGTTGCTGGCGCCTTGGCGCCCTGTGCCAGTCTGCCCCACGACCAAGCCTGGCAGCGGTGCTTTCAGCCTGTTCACAGCACTGCTCATCACGCTAGCGATTACCTGCATTGCATTGTTCTCGGCATTTCTGCTCGAGCACCTTGGTCACAAGGGGCTCAGCATTGCTGCCTTTATCAGTGGCTTGGGCGATGCGCATGCAGCAACTGCTTCGATCGCTTCGCTCGTCGCTGCAGGCCAGCTGAACAGTGCCGACCTGATGCTACCGGCAATGCTGGCGCTCACAGGGAATACCATAACCAAATGCGCACTGGCTTGGAGCAGCGGCGGTTCTTTGTTCGCTCGCCACCTCATTCCGGCTCAGTTCATCATTCTTGGCACGGTATGGCTTGCATTTTTGATCTGATACATCAGTCGGAACGCTCCGAACGGTTTGAAATAGCGATGGCCGGCACAGCCCGCCATTAGGCGCTCAGCATTCGAGGTACAGTTTTCAACCTCTGACACCAAGGTAACTGCTAACTCCTTGTCGGCAAGTCCTTCGCAGATGAGCGCCAAATAGTCCGTTGCTTTCACCAGGCCTGCACGCCTTTCACTGCGTCACCTCCCGCAACACCTCGTCCTTGACCACCGCCCCACCAATCGGCGCCTTCAGCAGCAGGAAGTACGCCACCGCCGAACACAACGCCACCACCGCGCTGATCATGAATGCCGTATTGAACGACCCCGAGTACTGAATGCTAAAGCCCGTAACGATCGGCGCGACCGAGCCGGCAATATACCCACCAAAGTTCTGGATCGAACCAAACGAGGCCACCCGCGGGCTGTCGACGATGGTGTTGACGATCATCCACGCCGTGGCACTGGCCATGTTGATGCTGAACAACGCCAGGCACAGCAGAATCACACACCCGGTAAGCCCGGTGACGTACGACAGCGGCAAGGTAAACAGCGCTGCCAGCACGAGGCCGGTGATCACGCTGAACTTGCGGCTGCCGAGAATGCTCATGCCCCGCTTCACCAGCCGATCACAGAAGCGGCCGGCGACGATGGTCCCTACCGCACCAAAGCCATAGGCCAACGACACCACCCAGGCAGTCTTGTACAAGTCCAGGCCATGCTCGCGCTCAAAGTAACCGGGTAGCCAGGTCAGGTGCAGCCAGAGCATGTAGATCACGCCCATGAAACCCAGCACGGCGCCCCAGGTGCTGCGATGCTTGAACAGGTCGAGCCAGCCGGCAAAGTACGACACCTTGGGTGCTTGCGGGGCGGCGGCAGGTGCCACGTGCTCGGTGGGCAGCGGTTTGCCTTCGGCCGCCAGCTCGGCCAGGTACTGCGCCTTGCTTTTGTAGAAGGTCAGCCAGCACACCGCCAGCACTACGCCCAGCAACCCAGTGATGATGAACATGCCGCGCCAGCCGTAGTTGACCATCAACAGCGTCAACAGTGGAGGTGCCAGGCAAGGCCCGAGGCAGGTCGACGACCAGACGATGCCGGTAGGTGTGCCGCGTTCGTTGGCATCGAACCATTCCGACAGCGCCTTGGCTGCCGACGGGAACATCGGCGCCTCGCCGATCCCCAGCAGCACGCGCAGGCCCATGAAGCCGGCGAAGCTGTTGACCAGGCCGAAGGTGGTCTGGGCGACCGACCAGGCCAGCAACGATGCGCCGAGGGCGATCTTGCTGCCCAGGCGGTCGATGATCATGCCCATCGGTAACTGGGCGAAGGCATAGGCAATGGAGAACGCCGACAGCAGGATGCCCATCTGCGAGGGGCTGATCATCATGTCTTTCTGGATCGAGGTGTTGGCGATCGACAGCGCACTGCGGTCCAGGTAGTTGACGATACCGATCAACAGCAGGAACACCACCGTGATGCTCTGGTACTTCTTCAGTTTGTTCATTGCGTGGCCTTTATTATTATTGTTGCAGCGCGTTCAGCGCCTAGGCGATCCGTCATTGCTGTCGCGTTCATCCATGGTCGGTTACGGTTGGATCAGGGTTGCCGCGCGGTCACTGCCGCGTCGAGCAGGCCGCGGCGGCTGAGGCTGTCAATCAGCGAGCGCAGGCCGAAGTTCCACTGCGGCGCCTGGTCGCTGGTGGTCACCCGGTTGCTCAAGGCGCCCAGCTGCGCGCTGCTGATGGTGACTACGTCGCCAGGCTTGTGAGTGAAGCCATTGCCCGGTTGGTCGCGGTCTTGCTTGGGGGCGAACAGGGTACCGAGAAACAGCACCAGGCCGTCCGGGTACTGGTGATTTTCGTTGAGGGTCTGCTGCACCAGGTCGAGCGGGTCGCGGCTGATCTGCTGCATCGAGCTGCGGCCCGAGAGGATGAAGCCCTCCTCCCCTTCAACCCGCAGGTCGACTTCGGCGTTACGCACGTCATCGAGGCTGAAACCTTCGTCGAACAGACGCAGCAGCGGGCCCAGCGAGGTCGAAGCGTTGTTGTCCTTGGCTTTGGACAGCAGCAAGGCACTGCGCCCTTCGAAGTCACGCAGGTTGACGTCGTTACCAAGCATCGCGCCCTTGATGCTGCCGTCGCTGGACACCGCCAGTACCACTTCCGGTTCCGGGTTGTTCCAGCTTGATTTGGGATGGATGCCGATGTCGGCGCCGTGGCCCACTGCCGACAACGGCTGGGCCTTGGTGAAGACTTCGGCATCCGGGCCGATGCCGACCTCCAGATACTGCGACCACAAGCCCTGCTCCACCAGCACGGCGCGCAACGCCTCGGCCTGGGCCGAACCTGGGACGATCTGTGACAGGTCGGCACCGATGCGGCTGGCCAGCGTGTCGCGGATCGCATCAGCCTTGGCCGGGTCGCCCTTGGCTTGCTCCTCGACCACGCGTTCCAGCAGGCTGGCGGCAAAGGTCACGCCGGCAGCCTTGACGGCCTGCAGATCGATCGGTGCCAGCAGCCAGGGTTTGCTGATGTCACGTTGGCGTGGATCGCTGTTGGCAAGCAGCGCCGGCAGCTCGGTCAGCGCATCGGCCAACGGCAGCGAACGCAGGTAAGCCACCGGGTCAGCCACTTCGAGCAGCGCCGAAACCGTGGCGACGTGGGCGCTGATGTCATGCACTGCGCCCTCCTTCACCAATACTACTGCCGGGCCTTGCTCGGGCAGCCATACCCGCCCTACCCAGCTGCCACTGTTACAGACGGCAGCATTGTGGCTCAACGGCAACGAAGGCTTGCTGTTCGATTGATCTGTCATGTCTCTACCTTTTTTGTAGTTGTCTATCAGTGACCAAGCGCGGCCACTTGCAATTGGGCGGCGAGCTGGTTGAGGTCTGCGAGCAGAGTCGGCGCCAGGCTTACGCCCTGGGCCAGAGCCTTGCTGCGCAGGGCCAGGCCGGTTTGCCCAGGCAGGCGCACCGGGCGCTCCGGATCTACTGGGCGGCTGGCGAGGATCAGTTGGCCGAGGAAGCTGGTTTCGTCAGTAAACGCCTGTAGGCCGCCAAAGAAGCGCGGATCAATAACTACCGCAGTGGCCGACGCGCCCCATTGATCAGGGCAGTCCTTGCGGCCATGGCCGGCCAGGCCCGAGGTCAGTGCTTCGACCAGAATCGCCAGAGCGAAGCCCTTGTGGCCGAAGGCCTGGCCACCCAGCGGCAAGATGCTGCCCTGCGGGCGGGTGAAGAAGTCCGCAGGGTCATCACTCGCCTTGCCTTCGTTGCTCATCAGCACCGGGTGCGCCAGTTTGCTGCCGTTATCCCGGCATTGGCTGACCATGGCCATGGTCACGGTGGACATGCTCACATCCAGCAGGATCGGTTCGCCGCGGGTAGGGATACCGGCGGCAATCGGATTCGGTGTGTAGATCGGGTCAACGCCGCCATGGGCGCAGACCAACCCCACAGAGGGATCTGAGGAATACACCATCGCGACCAAGCCACGGTCGGTGTATGGCTTCAAGTAGGCCGCCAGGCAGCCAATATGCGCAGCGCGGCGGACCACGGCGATGCCGATGCCCTGCGCGCTGGCCCCGCTGGCCGCACAGTCCAACGCACGGCTGACGCAGTACGGGCCGAGTACATAGTTGCCGTCGAACAGGCTGGCAACACCGCTGTCGGAGATTTGCTCCAGCGCTGCCGCCTGAGCCTTGACCTGGCCACTCAACATGCCGCCAATGTAGCGACTGACCAGATTCAGGCCATGGGTGCGATGGCCGAGCAACTCGCCTTCGAGCAGCACTCGGGTTACCACTTGGGCGACCTCCGCGTCGGCGCCGGCGCTTGCAAACAGGCGCTCGACAAACGTGCTGAGTGCGTTCACTTCATAGCGGATGGCTTCGCTCATACGCTCAGTTCCCGGTTTGGTTGAGCGCTGCCGTGCTCGGCTGACCATCCACCAGGCGCTGAATGCCCAGCGGGTTGGCGTTCTGCAAGGCCGGCGGCAGCATGGCGTCAGGGATGTTCTGGTAGCACACCGGGCGCAGGAAGCGGTCGATGGCCAGGGTGCCAACCGAGGTGCCACGGGCATCGGAGGTCGCCGGATACGGGCCGCCATGCACCATCGCATCGCAGACTTCGACGCCGGTCGGGTAGCCGTTGAGCAACACTCGGCCCACTTTCACTTCCAGCGCGCCAAGCAGCGAGCCGTGATCAGCCAGGTCTTGCTCATCCGCCAGCAAGGTTGCTGTCAGCTGACCGCGCAGAGCGTTCACGGCTTGCAGCAGTTGCTCGGCATCATCGACCCGAACCACCACAGTACACGGACCAAACACCTCTTCCTGCAGCAGCTCGTCCTGCTCCAGCAGCAGGCTGACATCTGCCTCGAACAGCTGCGGCTGGGCCTGATCGCCCTGTTGCCGGGCACCGCTCAGGTGCTCGATACCAGGGTGCGCGAGCAACCTCTGCAGGCCTTTGTCGTAGTTGCGCAGGGTGCCGGGGTTGAGCATGGTCTGCGCCGGCTGATCAGCCATGTGCCCGCGCAACTGCTCGATAAAAGCGGTGAAGGCCGGCGAGCGAATGCCTAGGACCAAGCCCGGATTGGTGCAGAATTGCCCACAGCCCTGTACCACCGATGCGGTCAGGTCCTTGGCTAGCTGGGCACCGCGATTTGCCAGTGCCTTCGGCAGTGCCAGCACCGGGTTTATGCTCGACATCTCGGCAAATACCGGGATCGGCTGCGGTCGCGCTGCCGCCATATCGCACAACGCCCGGCCGCCTTTGAGCGAACCGGTAAAGCCCACCGCCTGGATACCCGGGTGTTTGACCAGTGCCTCACCCACGCCGCTGCCGAAGATCATGTTGAACACGCCCGCCGGCATGCCAGTGCGCTCGGCAGCGCGGATCAACGCTTCGGCAACGCGCTCGGCGGTTGCCATATGGCCGCTGTGGGCTTTGAACACGACCGGGCAGCCGGCGGCCAATGCCGCAGCGGTATCGCCTCCCGCGGTGGAGAACGCCAGCGGGAAGTTGCTGGCACCGAACACCGCCACCGGGCCAACGCCGATGCGGTATTGACGCAGGTCGGGGCGTGGCAACGGCGTGCGCGCTGGCAGCGCTTGATCAATACGAGCGCCATAGAAATCGCCACGGCGCAGGACCTTGGCAAACAGACGCATCTGGCCGCTGGTGCGACCCCGTTCGCCTTGGATTCGCGCGCTGGGCAGTGCGGTTTCCTGGCAGGTCAGGTTGACGAAGTCTTCACCGAGGGCATCGAGCTCGTCGGCGATCGCCTCAAGAAACTCTGCGCGGCGTACTGCCGGCAAATTGCGAAACGGTGGGAACGCGGCACTGGCCGCTGCCACGGCGTTGTCGACCTCGGTCAAGGTCGCTTGATGAAAGCCGCCCGCTAGCTGCTCGCCGGTATGGGCGTCGATGCTGTAGACCAGGGTGTCGCCAAGTGCGCTGCGCTGGCCGCCGATGAAGTTGAATCCGTTAACGTGCATAAAAAGTCGCCTCGAAAGATGAAGGGGGCTGGCAGTCAGGTCACGGCACCGATCTGCCAGGGCACGAACTCGTTCTGCCCGTAGCCGTGCTGTTCGCTCTTGCTGCGCTCACCCGAGGCGATGCGCAGCATCTGTTGAAAGATGTAGGCACCGCGTTCTTCGATGCTGGTGGAGCCGTCGGCGATGCCGCCGCAGTTGACGTCCATGTCCTCTTCCTGGTGCTCGAACACCCGGTTGTTGGTGGCCAGCTTGATCGACGGCGCAGGCGCGCAGCCGTAGGCCGAGCCGCGGCCGGTGGTGAAGGCAATCAGGTTGGCGCCGCCGGCGACCTGGCCGGTGGCGGAGACCGGGTCATAACCTGGGGTGTCCATGAACACCAGGCCTTGAGCGCGCACCGCCTCGGCGTATTGATAGACGTCGACCAGATTGCTCGAGCCGGCCTTGGCCACCGCGCCGAGGGATTTCTCCAGAATGGTGGTCAGCCCTCCTGCTTTGTTACCCGCCGAAGGGTTGTTGTTGAGCTCGGCGTTCATGCGCTGGCAGTAGTCTTCCCACCAATGAATGCGTGCGATCAGCTTCTCGCCGACCTCACGGCTCACCGCCCGGCGCGTCAGCAGGTGCTCGGCGCCATAGATCTCCGGTGTTTCCGACAGGATCGCGGTGCCGCCGGCCGCGACCAGGCGGTCAACGGCATTACCCAGTGCCGGGTTGGCGGTGATCCCGGAGTAACCATCGGAACCGCCGCATTGCAGGCCAACGACCAGGTGCCGCGCACTGACTGGCTCACGTTTGACCCGATTGGCGTCGGCCAGCAGCGTCTTGACCTGCTCGATGCCGGCGGCGATGGTCTTTGAGGTGCCGCCGATGCCCTGGATAGTGAAGGTGCGCAGTTGCTCGCTGGCTTTCAGGCCCTGGGTTTCCAGCAGACTCTCGATCTGGTTGGTTTCACAGCCCAGACCAATGATCAGCACAGCGGCGAAATTGGGGTGTATCGCATAGCCTGCCAAGGTACGGCGCAACAGACTCAGCGCTTCGCCACTGGGGTCCACTGCGCAACCGGCACCGTGGGTCAGGGCGACCACACCGTCGATATTCGGGTAGTCGGCCAGCGCCTCGGGGTGGATATCGCGGCGGAAATGATCAGCCACTGCCCGGGCGACGGTTGCCGAGCAATTCACCGAGGTAAGGATGCCAATGTAGTTGCGTGTGGCGACGCGGCCGTCGCCGCGCACAATCCCCTGAAACACTGCTTCAGTAGCAGCCAGGCTGCGTGCATCCACGCCAAAGGCATAGTCGCGGGAGAAGTCGCCCATCTGCACGTTGTGCACATGGACGTGATCGCCAGGTTCGATGGTTTGCGAGGCGAAACCGATGATCTGGCCGTAACGGCGCAGTGGCTGGCCCTGCTCCAAACGCTCGGTAGCGACTTTGTGCCCCGACGGGATGGGTTGGCGCACGGTGATCGCTTCGCCATCCAGCTCAAGGCCTTCAGGCAGCGCCTGGCGTGCAATCAGGACGTTGTCCAGCGGGTTGAGGCGGATGACCGCAGGGTCGGCGCAGCGGGCAATCAGTTCCATGGGACCTCTCAGGGTACGGCTGACTTCTTGTTATGGCGTCGCCCGTTTGCTGCCGGGCGAATCTGCCACCACTGTATGAAGCCTTACCGATAATTCCCAATGAGATGAACCGATCAGCCGATAACCGGGGGTTATCAATACGTCAAATCGACCTTCGTTTAGAAATCGCTACTGCTGCCCTCCTCCATGCGCCGCTGCTGGGCAAACTCCAGCAGGATATCGATGAATTCCCGCGCAGAGCCGGTTGGCGGCTGATCCTTACGGGTGATCACGCCGTACTCCAGCGGCGATAGATGCAGCGGGCTCTGCAGTTCCTTGAACAGGCCGCTGCTCAGCTGCGCGGCAACCATCGAGCGCGGCAGCATGGCGATCATCGGTGCCGACTGCAGCAATTGCAGGAACATCGGCATTGAAATGGTCTCAACGCTATCGGCGGGTGTGGCAATGCCGGCCACCTTGAAGGCCTGCTCAAGCCGCCCGCGCAGCGGCGTACCCAGCGGGTACAGCACCCACGGCCAGTCCGCGAGCGCCTCGAGCGGCGTGCTGGCCAGCTGATTGAGCGGGTGACTGCTGTTGACCACCAAGGCAAACGGTTCAGGTTCCAACGGCTGAAAGTCGAACACCTGGCTGAAGCGCTCCTCGGTGAAACGGCCGATCATGATGTCGAGCTTGTTCTGCTCGAGCATCGTCAGCAGGTGGTCACTGGAATGCTCCACCACCTCGATCGACAGCAACGGGCTACGTGCTTTGATCGCAGCAATGGCCTGCGGCAGCACCCGCGGCGTCGAGGCAAAAATCCCGCCCACCCGGATAAACCCATGGCCGCCCTTGCGCAGGCGGTTGAGCTGGTCGACAAACTGCTGCGACTCGGCCAATGCGCCCTGGGCGTACTTGACCACGTATTCGCCAAGCTCGGTCGGCGGCATGCTGCGCGGCAGGCGCTCGAACAGAGCAAAGCCAAACTGCTCCTCGAGATCGCGCAGCATCTTGCTCAACGCCGGCTGGCTCAGGTTCATCAGGTTGGCGGTAGCGTGCATGTTGCGGGTACGGGCCAGGCTGTCGATCAGCACCAGGTGCTTGAAGCGCAGCCAGTTGCAAAAGCTGGAGTGGATGATGTCGGACGGCATCAGAAAACGGCCTCAGGCAGGTAGACAAACATGGCTATTGTGGGGCTCGCAGGTACTGCAGCAACGTTTCCAGCGCCACCGAGCGCGGCCGTGAACGCAGCGTCAGCAGGCCCAGATTGGCCAGGCTGATCGGCAGCTCCACCGGCAGGATCGCGACCATCCCGTACTGGGCGTAATGCGCGGCGACATCGTTGGGCACCACGGCGATCATGTCGGACGCCTCCAGCATGGCGGTGGTCGCCAGAATCGACGCAGTCTCGACGATGTCCAGCGATTGCACCATCCCCCCGGCCTGCAGCGCACTTTCGACCCGCCGCCGCATCGGGCTGCCGATCGGGTGCAGGATCCACGTCAACACGACCAGATCAGCCAGCTGCAATGTGCTCGCTGCCGCCATCGGGTGGCCAGCGCGGGCGATCACGCGCATCTGTTCACCGCCTTCGAACAACTCGATATTGAGGTCCTGGCTGTCGCTCTGATCCGGCAAGCGCCCCACCACCAGGTCGAAGTCACCACGCAGCAACGCCGGCAGCAAGGTATCGCTGGTACCCACTTCAAGCGAGATGCGCACCTTGGGGTGGTCGCGCTTGTAGGCCAGCACAGCCTTGGTCAGCAAGCCCGGCACCGGCCCCATTACGCTGCCGACCCGCACCAGCCCGGCGGCGCCACGCGCAAGCTCGGCGATCTGCGCCTGGGCGTGCTCGAACTCGTGCAGCGCACTTTGCGCGTAGCGAATCATCACCTCGCCGTACAGGGTTGGCTGCATGCCACGCGGCAGGCGCTCGAACAGGCGCACTTCAAGGCGCTCCTCGAGCTGTTGCAGCAGCAGGCTCGCAGCAGGCTGGGTGGTGTGCATGGCCGCAGCAGCGCGGCGCAGGTTACCGAACTCGCCCAAGGCGTTGAGCAGGGTTATCTGACGGCTGGAGATCTTCAGCGGGCCAAGACTGCGCGGCGCCTGCGAGGTGTCTGCTGGGGTCTGAGGCATATCAATTCTGATATCCATAGTTAGGAATTGGCGATTATGCCTGTATCGCTCGGCAACCTACAGTCAGGTCTCCAGAGGTAACCCAGAACAAGAGACCGCCATGAGCATACGTATTACCCACCTGAGCGTTCGCGACATTCGCTTCCCGACTTCGCTGTCACTGGACGGCTCCGATGCCATGAATAGCGCGCCTGACTACTCGGCCGCCTACGTCGTGCTGCACACCGATGCCGGCGAGCTCGAAGGCCACGGCTTGACCTTCACCATTGGCCGCGGCAACGAGATCTGCGCCGCTGCCGTGCAGTCGTTGGCGCCGCTGATCGTCGGCCAGACCCTGGAAGAGATCACCGCAGACATGGGTGGTTTCTGGCACCGCTTCACCGTGGGTGACAGCCAACTGCGCTGGCTCGGCCCGGAAAAAGGCGTCATCCACCTGGCCACTGCCGCCATCGTCAACGCCGTGTGGGACTTGTGGGCCAAACATGAAGGCAAGCCAGTGTGGAAGCTGCTGGCCGACATGAGCCCCGAGCAACTGGTCGCGTGCCTGGACTTCAGCTACGTCACCGACGTGCTCACCCCGGAAGAAGCCATGGCCCTGCTCCGCCGCCAGGTGCCGGGCAAGGCCCAACGCGAGGCGCAGATGCTTCGCGAAGGTTACCCCGGCTACACCACCGCGCCCGGCTGGCTCGGCTACAGCGAAGAGAAGATGCGCCGCCTGGCACGTGAAGCGGTCGAGGACGGCTGGACCCATATCAAGCAGAAGATCGGCGCCGACCTGGAAGAAGACATTCGCCGCGCCAGCATCCTGCGTGACGAGATCGGCTGGGAGCGGACCTTGATGATGGACGCCAACCAGGTCTGGGGCGTCGAGGAGTCTGTCAGCAACATGCGCCGGCTGGCAGCCTTTGCCCCGCTGTGGATCGAAGAACCAACCAGCCCCGATGACATTCTTGGCCATGCCACGATCCGCCAGCGCATCGCGCCGATTGGTGTCGCCACCGGCGAGCATTGCCACAACCGGGTGATGTTCAAGCAGATGTTCCAGGCCGGCGCGCTGGACTTCTGTCAGCTCGATGCAGCACGCCTGGGCGGCCTCAACGAGGTGCTGATCGTGCTGCTGATGGCTGCCAAGTACGACGTGCCGGTGTGCCCGCACGGCGGCGGCGTCGGCCTGTGCGAGTATGTGCAGAACATCGCGCTGTTCGACTACATCGCCGTTTCCGCCTCGCTGCACAACCGGGTGCTGGAGTACGTCGACCATCTGCATGAACACTTCATCGACCCCGTGGTGATCCGCCGCGGCCGCTACATGCCGCCGCAGCGCCCGGGCTACAGCATTGAAATGCACGCCGAGACCCTGGAACGTTACCAATATCCCGACGGCGCAGTCTGGCTGGACATCCAGCGTGGTTGATTGACCTACCGCAGCGCGACGCACCACCGCGCCGCGCTGTTACTTATAGCTTTCGGGGAAAAAACAATGACAATCCTCACACAACCGACAGCGGCTGCCGCGCCTGCTGTTGCGGCTGATCAGCGCCTGAACAGCCTGCTTTTGCGCAAACTGATGCCACTGCTGGTCATCGTCTATGTAATGAGTTTTCTCGACCGTACCAACATCGCCTTGGCCAAGGCCAGCATGGGCGTTGACCTCGGCTTGTCGGCTGCTGCATATGGGCTGGGCGCGGGTCTGTTCTTCCTGACCTACGCCTTGGCCGAGGTGCCGAGCAACCTGATCATGCAACGGGTTGGCGCGCGCTTCTGGATTACACGCATCATGATCACCTGGGGCCTGTTGTCTGCCGGCATGGCCTTCGTCGAGGGTGAGACTTCGTTCTACGTCATGCGCCTGCTGCTGGGCGTCGCCGAGGCGGGACTGTTCCCCGGCGTCATGCTCTACCTGACCTACTGGTTCGACCGTGAGCAACGCGCCCGCGCCACGGGCTATTTCCTGCTCGGCGTGTGCCTGGCCAACATCCTCAGCGGGCCGCTGGGCGGTGCCTTGCTGGAAATGGACGGCGTGCTCGGCTGGCATGGTTGGCAGTGGTTGTTCGTGCTTGAAGGCTTGCCCGCCGTAGCGCTGGCGTATGTTGTCTGGAAAAAGCTGCCCGATGGGCCGAGTTCGGCGCCGTGGTTATCGGCCGCTGATGCGCAGGACATCGAGCGCCGGCTGGCGGCTGAACGTGCCGCTGCACCGCAGCAGAGCAAGCTGTCGCAGATGTTTCGCGACAAGCAGATCTGGCTGGCGATCGCCGTGTACTTTGTGCATCAGATCACTATCTACACCGTGATCTTCTTCCTGCCCGGGATAATCGGCACTTACGGCGCACTGTCGCCCTTGCAGATTGGCCTGCTCACGTCAGTGCCGTGGATCGCTGCTGCAATTGGCGCGGCAACCCTGCCACGCCTTGCCACTTCACCAAACCGTTGCCGCACGCTGCTGTTCTTCGGCCTGCTGACCATGGCCGCCGGGCTGCTGCTGGCTTCGGTAGCCAACTCGTTCATTGGCCTGATCGGGTTCTCGCTGACGGCATTGATGCTGTTCGTGGTGCAGTCGGTCATCTTCGTCTTCCCCTCCAGTCGCTTGAGCGGCAATGCGCTGGCTGCCGGGCTGGCATTTGTCACGACCTGCGGTTTGCTCGGGGGCTTTGTCGGCCCATCGGTGATGGGCTTGATCGAGCAAGCAACCGGCAGCACCCGCAATGGCTTGTGGATCATTGCTTCGATGCTGGTTCTGGCTGCGCTGCTCAGCATGCGCCTGCGCCAGGGTCAGGAGCAGTAACCGCCATTGGTCGGGGAACCGCCCTTTGCAAACGACTGCTACCCGCCCACAGCGCTCATAACTACTGAGGGTGGTGCAACGGCGTCACCCCTCACTCCTGTGCTTGGCCTGCCTGCTGGCAGGCCTTTTTTATTCAGCCGAGGGAATGATCATGCGCGAGCAAATGATAATGGGTGGCGGCAGTGTTGAAGACGATTGGCCAGAATTGGTCCCGGACCGCCCCGATGGGCAAGCAGACGACCCAGATGCTGACCCTAACCTGACTGACCCGGACGAGCGCCCTGGCGTCCCCGCCAGTGATCCTGAATCAGGCGCCTGACCTGGCCGCAGACTTCCAGCAGACAAAACAAAGCCGCTCCCAATCAGGAGCGGCTTTGCTCAGACAGCCCGACAGTAACTGCTGGCTACCGCTTGTTCAGGCAGTAGGCAGCATCGACTGGTTGGCACCGGCACTGGAGGCAGGTTTGCCACCCGATGGCCTCCAGCTCACTTCACTGATCCCGTATCGTTCGGCCATGGGCCTGCTGACCTTGCGAATCTTTTCACGACCAAACTTGGGAATAATGCCAATACCGGCGTCACAACTAGCCCAGTGCCAAGCCTCGGCGTTATCCATCCGATCCAGCCGGATGATGAAGCTGCGCGTTTTACCGTGCAGCTTGTAATCGACGATATAAAGCTCTGGGGTAGGCATCGCAGGGGGCCTCCTCTTCTCCATGGATGACAACTAGTGGAACCGGTGGGATCACGAAGATTCAAAATTTTGTCGAACAAAGCACATAAACGGTTTGCGGCGACCCCGCATGCGTTCAGGCACCGGCAGGGTCGAGCTGCAGCAGCAGGCCGAATCCACCCAGCAAGACCCAGAAAATCAGGAACAACCACGGCGTACGGATCGAAAACATCAGCGATTTGCGGTAACCACGATGGGTTGACTCAGACTCGCTGAACAACGGCCAATCATCGTATGCAAAGCCCATGCTTGGCTCGTTGTGCAACAGGTGACTTTGCTTGAAATGCCAGTGGTCGATGATGCCGTACGAGGCGCGAATTCCAGGCCAGGCGTTGAGTGAGCTGATGATGCCCAGCAATGCCAAAAACGCAGGCACAACCAGAGTAAAAAGCCTGCCCCAGCTGGGATTGCCGTTGGCCATGCAGGACGCATAGGCAATTACCAGAAAAGACTGGGCCGACAGATAAGCATCTGTGCGGTTGGCAAGAATCGTGGTCTCGAACTGGATTTCTCGGCGGTAGAACTCCAACCGCTCGCGGGGGGTTTCGAATGTTACCCCCTGCGGCGGCGGAACAAGATCCTCGCTGGTGACCGATGTGATGATGCGTTCCGTCATTACTACTCCTCTCAGCTGCTCGCAGCGGGTCCAAGCCGCCCATTGGTTACCGGGTCTGTGGCAACACCTGGGGTCAATACGACCTTGCGGCAGCGTTCTTGCTGTTCGTCGAACATCTCATAGCCGCGCACTGCATCTTCCAGGCTGAGGCGATGGGTGATGATTGCTTCGGGATTGAGCCGTCCTGCTTCGATATGTTCGAGCAGTTCAGGCAGGAAACGTTGTACGTGGGTTTGGCCCATCTTGAAGGTCAGGCCTTTGTCGAATGCATCACCGAACAAGAAGCCATGGATGAAGCCGGCATATACGCCGGGCACACTGACTACGCCACCACGGCGCACTGCTGCCATGCACTGGCGCAGCGCCTTGCCGTTGCTGCCTTCAAGCTTCAGCGCAGTCAGTACCGATTCAGCAGTACTGCCCTTGGCCTCAAAACCCACTGCATCAATGGCCGCGTCAACGCCGCGCATGCCTGCGGTCTGGCGAATAATGGTGTCAGCAGGGTCGTCGTCATGATCGAAATCGATCGGAATCACGCCGTAGGCGCGCTTGGCGTAGTCAAGTCGATAGGCATGCTTGTCGACCATGAAAATCTGCTCGACCCCAAGCATGCGTGCGCACGCAGCACTCAGCAGTCCTACCGGACCTGCCCCATAAATAGCCAGGGAAGAACCCTGGCCAACTCCCGCATTGGTCACTGCCTGCCAGGCGGTGGGCAGAATGTCTGACAGGAACAGAACTTTGTCATCGCTCAGCGTGCCTGGCACCTTGAAGGGACCGACATTGGCCTTCGGCACCCGTACATACTCGGCCTGGCCGCCGGGAATGCCGCCATACAGGTGGCTATAGCCAAACAACGCCGCACCGGAGGGGATCAACTTCTTGTTGAGGATCGCCCCGCGTCCGGTATTGGTCGTCTCACAAGCGGCAAACAGGTCATTTTGGCAAAAGAAGCAGCTGCCACAGGCAATCACGAACGGGATGACAACACGATCTCCACGCTGAACCGCGGTGACTTCGCTGCCAACGTCTTCAACAATCCCCATGAACTCATGGCCGAGAATATCGCCCTCTTCGAGCGCAGGTATCCTGCCGTGATACAAGTGCAGATCGGAGCCACAGATGGCAGTGGCGGTTACTCGCAGCAGAATATCGTCCTTCTCTTGAATGCCAGGGTCAGCCACAGTATCAACCCGGACATCTCCAGCGCCGTGAAAGGTCAATGCGCGCATATTTGTCGCCTCCAAGTGCAGCTGCTTAGTAGTTACGAGCCGGCCCAAATGGGATCGGCTCCATCAACATTCGCTGCGACTGACCAGCGGCGCCAAATACCGCCCTGCGAGATTTCAGGCGTGAACGCTCCATTGAACCGAGTCGATACTGATCGGCAGCTCATCGATAGTGTGGATCAGGCCGCCCGCTATTGCCTCCTCAGCACTCAAGATGCGTGGTTTGGCCAGCAAATAGTGCTCGATATCCAATGGTTGCTCAGCGCCAGCCGTGCGCTCCGCAACTATTTGCGCGTAGAACTGCAAGTCGTAATCGAGGCTCATGGCGTACTCGGACATACGGGCGTGGTCGACTGAGCCGTGCAGCGTCCAGTGGAATGGGTGAAACAGAAACTTGCTCATGCGACAGGCCGTGCGCTGTTCACCCGCCAGAAACAGAATATTGCCCATCGATTCGACCGTGCCGAGGTTGTGCGTATGCACCAGTACCGGCAACGAGCGCAGAAAGTTGTACAGCGTGAAACCGTAACTGCAGTCACCGCCCATGGTGGCGATGTTCAACTGAAGGGTTTGCGCGCCTTGGTTGAGGGCTCGCGAACAGGTATTGATCAGGTTACCGCAGGTCGAAGATGTGATCGGGCCGGTGAAGTGAATGATGTGACGGGCCATGCGTGCCTCCGGAGGTGGCGGGCATTGGATGCCGGTGCATATATCAAGGTGGAATCGTCAAGCGCGGCAAAGTTCAAAATTGCTGGTGGCGCTGCGTACCAAGGCGCCCACTGGTCAACCCACGCTGAACCCTGACGCTCACGCAGAGGTCGCAGTAGAAGACCGATTCTGCACAAGGACTCCACCGTGAGCGACATTCGCATCGGCATATCCGGATGGCGTTATGGCCCCTGGCGCAAGGACTTCTACCCGGAAGGCCTGCGCCAGAAGGATGAACTCGCGTTTGCGTCACGAGCAGTCAACAGCATTGAAATCAACGGCTCTTTCTACGCGCTGCAAACTCCAGCACGGTATGCGCAATGGCGCGATGAAACACCAGACGACTTCATCTTCTCGGTCAAGGCCCCGCGCTATATCACCCATACCCGCCGGCTCAAGGATATCGAAGAGCCGCTGGCGAATTTCTTCGCCTCCGGCCCACTGATGCTGGGTGCCAAGCTCGGTCCGATGCTGTGGCAGTTCCCGGCCACGATGAAGTTCGAGGAAGAACGCTTCAAGGCTTTCTTCGAGCTGCTCCCGCGCGATCGCCGGGCCGCCTGCCGCTGTGCCGAGCAGTGCGCCGAACGCCTGCGCGGCAATGGCGCGACCGCCATCAGCGGTAATGTCCCCTTGCGTTACGCCATCGAGATCCGTCACGAGAGCTTCCTCTGCGCCGCCTTCATCAAACTGCTGCGCAAACACAACATTGCCCTGGTTGTCGCCGACAGCGCCGGCAAATGGCCCTATGTCGAAGACGTGACCGCAGATTTTGTCTATATGCGCCTGCATGGCGATGTCGAGCTGTACAGCAGCGGCTATACCGCAAGCGCCCTGCGCCGTTGGCGCCAGCGCATCGAAGCCTGGAGCCAAGGTGGCCAGGCGCAAGACGCTCGTCTGGTGGTGCCCGGCGCACCGCGCAAGCGCGCCCAGCGCGACGTCTACTGCTACTTCGACAACGACCAGAAAGTCCATGCCCCTTATGACGCACGGCGTCTGTTATCCAAGCTCAAGCTCGATGGCGAACTGGTCACCGAGCCTGGCGTCGAACCGCAGGTGGATCTATGAACCAACCGCTACACGAAGCGCGCTGCAGCGTCGGCAGCGTTACTGCCGTGCATGGCCTTAACGTGCTGACGATCAACGTGCACAAAGGTTTTACCTTCTTCAATCGGCGCTTCATCTTGCCCGAGCTGCGCGAAGCGGTACGCAGCACCGGCGCCGATCTGGTGTTTCTGCAAGAAGTACATGGCTCTCATCTGCAACATGCCGAGCGCCATCCGACCTGGCCAACCACGCCGCAATACGAGTTTCTTGCTGACAGCATGTGGTCGCAGTTCGCCTACGGGCGCAATGCGGTGTACCCCCATGGCGACCACGGCAACGCGTTGCTGTCCAAATTCCCCATCGTCGAGCACCGTAATCTGGACGTCTCGATCGACGGTAATGAAGAGCGCGGCCTGCTCCACTGCCGCCTGCAGGTGCCTGGCCATGATCAGGTGCATGCGGTGTGTGTTCATCTGGGCCTGCGTGAGGCTCACCGGCAACGCCAGGTGCAGCTGTTGCTGGAATTGCTCGACAGCTTGCCGGCCAAGGCGCCGGTGATCGTCGCCGGCGACTTCAACGACTGGCGCCTCAAGGCCGACAGCGTGCTCAGCGAGCACCTGGTCGAGGCCTTTGGCGACCGCTTTGGCATGCCTGCGCGCAGCTTCCCGGCACGCCTGCCGCTGCTGCGGCTGGACCGCATCTACCTACGCAATGCCCTGCCGCGCTCGGCGCAGGTGCTATCCAAATACCCATGGTCGCATCTGTCCGACCATGCCCCCCTGGCCGCGGAGATCAGCCTATGACGTTATCCTGGACTGAAGGCAACACTGTGCAGTTGCTGATCAATGGCGAGGAGTTTTACCCCCGTGTCTTCGAGGCAATGGGCGAAGCGCAGGAGGAAATCCTGCTCGAGACGTTCATCATCTTCGATGACAAGGTTGGCCAGCAGCTGCAGCGGGTACTGATCGAGGCTGCCCAGCGCGGCGTGCGTGTCGAACTGGTGGCTGACGGCTACGGCACCGGCGAGCTGCCCGATGCGTTCATCGCAGCGATGACCGAAGCGGGTGTGCGCTTCCACGCCTTCGATCCGCAGCCGAAAGTGGCTGGCATGCGCACCAACCTGTTCCATCGCCTACACCGCAAGATCGTGGTTATCGACGCTGAGCGGGCGTTCATTGGCGGGATCAATTACAGCGCCGATCACCTGGGCGACTTCGGGCCGATGGCCAAGCAGGATTACGCGGTTGAAGTCACCGGTCCCGTGGTCGCCCAGGTGCACGCCTCGAGTACCAGGCTGATGAAGCCGGTGCTGGCCGAACCCAAGCGGGTCAAGCCGGTGACCGAGCCGGCGGGGTCGGTGCGCGCGGTGCTGGTCGAGCGTGACAACCGCAAGCACCGCAACGATATCGAAGAGCAGTATCTGCAGGCCATACGCGGTGCGCGCAAGCGCATCCTCATCGCCAATGCGTATTTCTTCCCCGGCTACAGGCTGTTGCGCGAGCTACGCAATGCGTCTCGCCGTGGCATCGAGGTAACGCTCATTCTGCAAGGGCAACCAGACATGCGTTGGGTGCGCGCGCTGTCGCGGTTGCTCTACAACTACCTGCTGCGCGACAACGTGCGGATTCACGAATACTGCCAGCGCCCATTGCACGGCAAGGTTGCCCTGGTCGATGACGAATGGTCGACAGTCGGCTCGAGCAACCTCGACCCGCTGAGCCTTGCGTTCAATCTGGAAGCCAACCTGCTGATCAAGGATCGTGCGTTTAACCAGCAACTGTACGAGCACCTCAGCCAACTGGCCGGCAATCACTGCAAGGCCGTCACCCTTGAGCGGATGATTCGTGGCTACTGGTGGCGAGCGCCATTGATTTTTGCCGGCTTCCACCTGACCCGATACTTTCCGCGGATTGCCGGGGTGCTGCCAGCCCATCGGCAACGCCTGAAATCGCTGCAACCTGAAGTCAGTACCCAAGGTGAACTGCGTGAGGGCAATACCTGATGGAACGGAAAACCTGGCTCACTTGGGGCAAGCGCCTGTTCACCCTGCTGTTCATGCTGATGATCCCGGTATTGCTGTACTACCTGGCGCGCAACCTCGACTGGAATGAAGTCCGTCAGTCGCTGCTGGCCTACAAGCCTGGCACGTTGATCGTCGGTTTGGGCCTGGCCCTGTGCAGTTATCTGGTGTTCGCCAGCTACGATCTGCTCGGGCGCGCCTACACCGGCCACAAGCTGCCTGCTCGGCAGGTGCTGCCGGTGGCCTTCGTCTGCTATGCGTTCAACCTCAACTTCACCACCTGGGTCGGCGGCGTCGCCCTGCGCTATCGCCTGTACGGGCGTCTGGGGCTGGATAACGCCACCATCACGCGCATCCTCACCTTGGGTTTGCTGACCAACTGGATGGGCTACATGCTGCTGGCCGGCAGCGTGTTTGCCATGCGCCTGGTCAAGCTGCCTGAGAGCTGGTCGGTGGGTGCCACCGGGCTGCAGCTCATCGGTGTGCTGATGATCGCCGTATCGGTCGGCTACGTGCTGGCCTGCGGTTACGCCAAACGCCGCACCTGGCATATCCGCAAGCACGAGATCACCCTGCCCTCGCTGCGCCTGGCGCTGTGTCAGGTTGCCTTGGGCGCCAGCAACTGGGCGCTGATGGCGGTGCTGATCTACTGGCTGCTGCCGGGTGATCTGTTCTACCCGTCCATTCTCGGTGTATTGCTGATCAGCTGTGTGGCGGGCGTGGTGGCGCACATCCCGGCCGGGCTCGGAGTGCTGGAAACGGTGTTCCTGGCCCTGCTGCAAGGCCAGCTCAGCCAGGGCAGCCTGGTCGCCGGACTACTCGGCTATCGCACCCTGTACTACCTGATACCGCTGGTGCTGGCGGTGATCGCTTATCTGATTCTGGAGAAACGCGCCAAGGCCCTGCGCCAGCAGGACAAAGCGCAATTGCACAAAACCTGAGCGTCAACAAAAGCGGCCGACCGTAAAGGCCAAGGCCCGGGAGACAAACCATGTGTATCCGTGCCTTGCTTTTACTCGGTGCATGCCTGGCCAGCAGTCACGTGCTGGCTGAGGCCTGCGACGTCGTGACCCGCTCTTCCAGCGAGGCAGTCAAGCCTGTCGAAGGCCACACCTGCTACAGCTACAGCAACATGCCCGCCGAGGCCATCGACTGGTCGTGCAGCAACGAGAGCAAGGAGATGCTCAGCACCGACAAGCGCAAAGTCGCCAAATGCGCCGAAGGCAGTGTCGGTAGCTGTATTGCCCAGTTGACCCAGGAAACCCTGGCCAATCCCAAGTCGATGGGCCGCGATGAACCCGCCGCGCGGCCAGCGATCGGCAAGGAGGCCCGGGTGATCACTTACTACTACTACACGCCAAGCCTGGGCCAGGCGCGCACGGACTGCGAACGCAGCAACGGTATCTGGCAGACCCACTAGAGGCTGCCGGACACAGGTCGGCCCCGGCACGGCCCAAAGCTGCTCAACCTGCAGCAGCCTCGAGCCACACCGGGGCCGATTTCAGGACGGCTCAGGGCGAGATGGGATCGCTGGCCGGGAAAGTCTCATCAAGGGCGTTGTCGACATTGCTCTCATTCGGTTGCGCAGTCTCGCCGCATTTGCAGTCGCCCATGCGACAAGGCTCGCCATTGCGGTGACCGCTGGCGCAGGCTTCGCAGCAGTAGCCCTTGCCGTCTTGCAGGAGGGTATTGGCGTTGATCGTGCAAGCGCAGTCAAGGCATGCACAGCGTAGTCCGGTCATGATTCGCGGCTCCGGTTGGATGCTTCATCGTCTACAGGTGAGACCTCATCGGTCCATGGCTCGCCATCCAGCGGCGCTGAGCGCGCCAGCTCGGCTTCATCGAGGCCAAAGCCGCCGCCGATTTCCTCGGCGTCTACTTCACGCAAGACTTGGTCGGCCGGGTCTCCACCATCACCTGGCTCGTGCGGGTCGCGAGCGCCGGTCTGATCGAACAAGGTGTCTGGGCTCAGGTCGTCCAAGGTCACGTTGTCTTCGTGCAGGCTCTCGGTCAGAGCCTCGCCACCGGTCATGCCGCTTTCGGCCACACGCTCTGGCGGGAAGTCATGTTCGACTTCAGCCAGTGAGCGCTCGTCGCCGGCCCTGCCCTGGCGCTCATCGTCGCGGTCGCTGAAGTCCAGCTCGTGCACACTGCCCATCCGATCCTGAATATCGTCGATCTCGGCAGGCGTGCGGGTTTTCGGGTCGTTAGGCTGAGCCATGTGCGCTCTCCATCAGGTGGGTTCATAAAGTCGACCACCCCGGTTCGCAGATGACTCAAATTTGTTTATCAGGTGCAGACCAAATCCTCGCAGCCGTTGATATCCCCCCGCCCGTCACAGATGGAACTCCCTGCGCCGCCCTCGCCTCCCAGCTTCAGAGAGCCTGGGATTTGAACAGGAGCCGGAGATGAGCGAACCCCTTCAGGAATATCAACGCAAACGTGATTTCAACGCCACCCCCGAACCCGCCGGCAAGCCACGCCGAAGCAAAAAGCCACAGGCATTGCAGTACTGCATCCAGAAACACGATGCCAGCCACCTGCACTACGATTTCCGCCTGGAACTGGACGGCACCCTGAAGAGCTGGGCAATTCCCAAAGGCCCTTCATTGGACCCCAAAGTGCGCCGGCTCGCTGTGCATGTCGAAGACCATCCGCTGGACTACGCCGAATTCGAAGGCAATATCCCCGACGGCCACTATGGCGCCGGCGACGTGATTGTCTGGGACCTTGGTGTGTGGGAGCCCGAAGGTGACGCACACGCTGCCTACGCCAAGGGCAAGCTGCGCTTCCGCCTGCAGGGCGAAAAACTCTCAGGCGTGTGGAATCTGTTTCGTACTCGTCTGGTAGGCAAGAAAGAACAATGGATGCTGGTCAAATCGCATGACGGCGATGCCCGTAGTGAAGACGAATACAGCATCGTCGAGGCTCTGCCTGACAGCGTGATCAGTGACCGCACACTGGTGCCGCGCAAAGCAGCAAAGTCTCCCGCCAAAACGGCCAGGAAAGCACCGCCTGCTGCCAAGCGCAGCGTCAGCAAAGCCAAAGCCGAGCTACCTGAAAAACTGCAGCCTCAGCTGGCCACTCTTGTCGATGCCGCGCCTGCCGGCGATTGGCGCTATGAGGTCAAGTTCGACGGCTATCGCATCCTCGCCCGGATCGACGGCGATGATGTCCGCCTGTTTACTCGCAATGGCCACGACTGGAGCGCGAAAATGCCCCACCAGGTCGAGGCGCTGCGCACGCTCAAGCTGAAGCAAGCCTGGCTCGATGGTGAAATGGTGGTGGCCAACGAACAGGGCGCTGCAGACTTTCAGGCATTGCAGAATGCCTTCGATACGCAGAACGACGAGCAGATTACCTATTACCTGTTCGACCTGCTGTTCCTGGGTGGCGAAGACCTGCGTCAGGTGCCGTTGCAAGATCGCCGTGAGGCGTTGCGCCAGCTGCTTGAGCACAATGAGCGGGACTGTCTCAAGTACTCAGCCGACTTCGACGAGCCGGTCGAATCGCTGCTGCAGAGTGCCTGCAAGCTGGAACTTGAAGGGCTGATCGGCAAGCGAGCCGACAGCGTCTACTCAGGCCGACGCAGCAATGACTGGATCAAGCTCAAGTGCCAGCTGCGCCAGGAGTTCGTGATCGTCGGCTATACCGATCCCAAAGGCAGCCGCAGCGGGTTTGGCGCCTTGCTGCTGGCCCTGCACGACAAGCCCAGCGGTGAGCTGCGCTATGCCGGCAAGGTGGGCACCGGCTTTACTGCAACGACGTTGGCCAGCATCCATGCACGCCTGAAACCTCTCGAAGTCGCCAAGCCGGCGCTCGCCAAACCTCCAACAGGCGCAGATGCGCGTGGCGTGCATTGGCTCAAACCGAAACTGCTGGCCGAAATCGCCTACGCACAGATCACCCGCGACGGCAGTGTGCGCCATGCGGTTTTCCACGGTCTGCGTGACGACAAACCGGCCAAGGCCATCGACCTGGAGCGTGCAATGCCAAAAGCCGCCGTTGCTGAGAAATCCCCTAACAAATCCAGCGATGAAGAAAACCTCGCTGAACTGCGCCTGACTCACCCCGACCGGGTGATCGACACCAGCAGCGGCGCCACCAAGCGGCAAGTCGCCGAGTACTACGCCGCCGTCGCCGACTGGCTCATGCCGCAACTCAAGGACCGCCCAGTGGCACTGGTACGCGCACCGGATGGGCTGGAAGGCGAACTGTTCTTCCAGAAAAACGCCGGCCAGTTGCACCTGCCCGGCGTGCTTGGCTATGACAAGGCCGAGGCTGGCCAGGCGGCCATGGTCATCAACAGGCCTGAGACCTTGCTTGGCGCGGTACAGATGAACACGCTCGAGCTGCACACCTGGAACGCCACCGACAAGGATTTCGACAAGCCAGACCGCTTCGTGCTCGACCTCGATCCTGATCCTGCGCTGCCTTGGAAAGCCATGTTGGAAGCCACCCAGCTGACCTTGACCCTGCTTGATGAGCTGGGTCTCAAAGTATTTCTCAAGACCAGCGGCGGCAAGGGCATCCACGTGGTGGTGCCGCTGACCCGCCGCGCCGGATGGGACGAGGTCAAAGACTTCAGCCATGCCCTGGTCAACTACCTGGCCAAGCTGTTCCCCGAGCGCCTGAGCGCCGTGTCCGGGCCAAAGAACCGCGTCGGGCGGATCTTTATCGACTACCTGCGCAATGGCAAAGGCGCCACCACTGCCTGCGCCTACAGCCTGCGCGCACGCGAAGGCCTGCCGGTGTCGGTACCGATCTGGCGTGAGGAGCTGACCGAGCTCAAAGGTGCCAACCAATGGACGATCAATAACCTGCACGAGCGTTTGGCTGAGGTTGAAGATCCATGGGCCGATATGGCCAAGACGCGCCAGTCAATTACCGCTGGCATGCGCAAAAAGATGGGGCTCGAGTGATGGTGGACTGGATCGACCTTCTGCAGTGGCCGGCCATGCTGCTTACCGTAATTGCCGCCTGGTGCATCGGTTCACGCCGACCCCATCGGCGGCGGATGGGTTTCTGCTGCTTTATCAGCAGTAATCTGTTGTGGGTGATCTGGGGCTGGTCGATCGAGGCCTGGGCGTTGATTGCACTGCAGTTCTGCCTGGGCGCGATGAACCTGCGCGGCTGGAAGAAAAACCTGCAGGCCGAAATGAGTCACTGACCGTACCCCTCGCCCATGCCCCTCAGGAGGCTTTGCGTGTGCGCTTGGCGGGTTTCTTTTCCGTAGTCTTGGCAGGCTCGGGCGCTTTCTTCTTGGCTGCACCGGGCTTGCCCCCGAGGCTGCGTTTGAGCAACTCGGTAAGGTCGATGATATCTGCGCTTTTCTCGCCCTTGCCGCCCTCGGCCTTCTCTACCACGGCGATCTTGCCCTTGCTCGCCTTCTCTTCGACCAGATCCATGATCGTCTGCCGGAACACATCATGATATTCGTCCGGCGTCCACGGCCCGCTCATGTCTTCGACCAGGCGCTTGGCCATGTCCAGTTCACGCTTGTCGACCTTGATATCGGTTACGCTCTTGTCCAGCTCCAGCGTATCGAGGCCGCGCACTTCCTCTGGCCAGCGCAGAGTGATCATCACCAGTGCATCATCCAGCGGGCGCAACAGCGCCAGGTGCTGGCGGGTATGCAAGACCACCGTGGCCAACGCCACCTTGCCGGTGCTTTCCAGGGTTTCACGCAGCAGCGCATAAACCTTGCCACCGCGCTTGTCCGGGCTCAGGTAGTACGGCGTATCAAAGTGCTGCAGGGGAATATCGCCGGCCTCGACAAACGAGAAGATATCGATGGTCTGGGTGGCCTCAGGGCGCGCCTTGCGGATCTCGTCTTCACTGATCACTACATATTGGCCTTTCTGGTACTCCACGCCTTTGACGATGTTGTCCTTGTCGATTTCCTTGCCGGTGACCTTGTTGATGCGCTTGTAGCCCACCGGCTCCATGCTGCGTTTGTCGAGCCAGTCGAAATCGACCCGCTCGGTACGCACGGCGGTATTGAGTGAAACGGGGATGTGCACGAGGCCAAAACTGATCGCGCCTTTCCAGATTGCCCGGGCCATGGTCAGCTCCTGAAATTGCTAGGGTTGCCCAGGCTGAAATGAGCGCAGCGCACCGCAGCGCCCGCAACATTGACATTCCAGCCCGGCTTGTCGGTGATTGATCAGGGGCCGCCATTGGCAACCCCGCAGCAGGCAGTAAAACTTCATCAGCCACCTCCACGGCCTGAACCACTTCAGGCCCTTAATATGAATGACTGCATGGCGAGATGAAGGTTTGATCGAGATGCCGCACGGCCTGGCCCAAGCGCGCTGAACCAATCATCAGGACCAAGCGTCAATCGCAAAAGACACTCAAGGTGCCCCGTCATGCCGCAAGCTCAAGTCCAGGCTGTACTCGATTATCTGAAGCAGCAACACCTGCTGCTGACCACTGCCGAGTCGTGCACCGCAGGGCGCATGGTTGCACTACTGGCCGAAAGCCCAGGCACCGGCGAGGTGCTCGAGAGCGGCTATGTGGTGTATTCGCCTGAAGCGAAAAAACGCCTGCTGGGGGTGAGCGATATCACCATCGAGCGCTATGGATTGACCAGTGAGGCGGTAGCTTGGGAAATGGCGATGGGCGCCCTGCGCGACAGCACCGCTACCGTTGCAATCGCCACCACCGGAGTTGCCGGGCCAGAGAGTGCCGACGGTATAGCGCCGGGAACATTGTGTTTTGCCTGGGCCTTCGCCGGCGAGCCGCTGGCGGTTTTCACCCGAACCCAGCGCTTTTTCGGAATTCGCACCGAGGTACTGCAACAGGGTGCGCTGTATGGATTGACACGCTTGAGCCATTACCACCAACGCTGGTTGCGCGGCGAACGAGCTTGATCCAGATCCGCTCAGGGCTGAGTAAGGTTGAGGTTGCTGACCGGCCAGACGCCTTGACCTTCTGCAACGACCATTTCAACCACCTCGCGCAGCCCCTGGCGTTTATCTCGCCCGGCCAATCTCGCATGTTCGAGGCATTCCAGCTGCCGATCAGCACTGGTGCCTTCAGTCAAAATGCGCTGCGCCTGCATGAATGCGCGTTCGGCATCGACCGAGTCAGGCGGGTGCTGCCCGCGTAGCTGCGCCAGCCAAACCAAGGCGGATACCGCCTGATGCTGTTCAAGCCCGATGAACTGGCCATGGCGACCATAACGCATGGCCCGCCAGTAGTTCTCTTGGGCAATCCAGTGAGTTTCGCGACTGGCCGGCGCCGGAGCGTAATGAGGCATGACGCAACACTCCACCAGATGGCGAAACAAACCCGCAATGCACAGCGCATCTTCCAGCCGCGGGCAACCATCACTGATACGCAGTTCAACGGTGGCAAAGCGCTGGGATGGCCGCAGCGCCCACCAGAATGCGCCATCGATAGCCAGCGAGCCGGTGCGCTGCAGCAACCCGCGATAGCGTTGATACGCAGTCCAGTCTGCCAGCGGCTCTGGCAGGCCCATATGTGGCCACTCGCCGCAAATCGCCCTGCGGTAGCTCATGTAGCCGGTGTTCTCCCCGCTCCATAGCGGTGAAGAACTGCTCAGCAGCAGGAACAGCGGCAACCAGTACACCACTTGGTTGATCAGCTGAATGCGATCGCAGCCAGGTGCCACCCCGACATGCACATGCAGTCCCGAGAGCACGCTACGCCGCGCCACGTGCTGGTAATCATCGAATAATTGCCAGTATCGCGGGGTGGTCCTCGGACGCTGGCGTTGCCACTGCGCGCTGGGGTGAGTGCCGGCACAATAGAGGGCAGCGCCCTCCTCGGCTAACGCCTCGTTCAGGCGCTGGCGGCTATCATCGAAAAACTGCTGGGCCTGGCGCACGTGATCGAATATCGGCGAGGCGACTTCGATCTGGCAGCGGAACATTTCTTCGGCAAAATACTGCCCCATGACTTCGCGGCAGAGATTACCCACCACTGGCGAAGGTGCAGCCAGCACTTTGCCGGTGACTGCTTCTACCAGCAGGTATTCTTCTTCGATGCCGAAGGTACAATGCTTGAACATACGTTCATCCGATTCGGGTAACACTTAACGCAACTGCTGCAATCCGCTCGACCTGCTCATAACCTGGCTCACTCAACTGTTCGCCGAACACATCCGGATCAAGCTCGCGGTAGACCCAACTCCAGCGTGGCCCGGCCAAAAGCGCGCGTGCCGCTTCAAGCAATGGGTCACGGCCCTCGATCATGGCCACTCCGGTATACAGCAGCAGCGCGCCACCGGGGCTGAGGCGCTCACAGCCTTGTTCGATGATCCGTAATGACAGCTGCGCACCGAGTGAGCCGCCGCCGTGGCGATACTGGCGCTGCTGGGTGTCGAGCATGTAAGGGGGATTGGCGACGATCAGGTCGAACGTGCCAGTGACACCGTCGAGAATATTGCTGCGCTGGACTGAAACATTGGTCAAACCTGCCAGGGCGGCATTAACCGTGGTGTAACGCAGCGCCAGCGGGTTGATGTCCACCGCACTGACCTGAGCATACTGGGCCGCCCTGGCAATCAGTAGCGCGCCAACTCCGCTGCCGCAGCCAATATCTATTGCATGCTGCACGGGCGTTGTGCAGCGCTGCAGATGCTCGTGAATGACCTGGGCAAATCGGTAACTGTCCGGGCCAAAGAATACTGCATCGCTGGCCTCGGTCGGATAGGCAGAATGCACCAGGAGCAGATCTTCCAGAGTCGACCAGCGCACCTTGCTGCGCAGCGACTCGCCGTGCTCGTCCAATACCTGGGCTTCGGCCAGCTGCTGCAGTTGGTCCGCCGACAAAAGCCCCGCAGCAAATGGCCTGCTCCAGCCAAAAATGTCGCGCAGTGTGCAAGCGCGCTGGGCCTCAGGTCGCGCATTGTTACGCGCATGAGTCGCTGGGCTGACGCAGGTAAACCGATAGCCGTCAGCACGCAGGTTCTTGCCTAATTGCAACAAGGCCTCGTCAGCCTGAGTCTGTTCTTCGCTGGCTGCAATCAATGAGCGTTCTCCTGGGTAAGACCGGTAGCGCGAATGTACGCGCGGGTAGCTTCCAACCCCGCCGGCAAGGCATGCCGGTTACCTGCCATACGGGCGATGAGCGTTTCCAACGGTGCGGTCGAAGGCTTCTGCATACTGCTTGGTGCGTCGAGCTGCAGCCCAGTCTCCCAGCTTCCGGGGGCAACGCGGCGGATTCTCGGGCCTTGCCAATCAGCGCTGATCCAGTCGTACCACAGCTGCTTTTCATAGGCACTGAACACGCCGAACATAGGTGCAGTGGGGCCGTCCATGACGCGCCAGAAGCGGCTCTCGGCCGGGTCCTGTCCGCGCACAACCCATTTTTGCGCTTGCAGCGCATCGAGGAAGCCGGCCATGCCGTCTGGTTCAGCCAGCCATTGATTGATGGTGCGGCCCTGCAGGCGACAATGGTCGGAATGCATGAACTGGCCGAACAGGCGCTTGCGTTCCAGCGAGCTGATCAGTTCCTGTTCAAGATCGAAACTGGCGATAAGCGCGGTGGCAGATTCACCGAGCTCGTTCAGCCGATAACCCTGACGAACCCGTTGGTAGTAGGCTCCGGCGTCGCTTTCCGGCAGCAATTGCAGCAGTGCCTGAATCGATTTGTGCGCGTGGCCGGTTGCAGCATTGTCGATGGTGACGTGCAGCTGGAAGTAGTGGCCGTCGATGCCCAGTTCTGCCAGTTCATAGGTGGTGATCAACAGATGCAGCGGTGGTTGCTCATAGCCCAAGTTGTAGCCAATAGCCTCGGCCTCGAAGGCATCGCCGTGCGCGCCCAGGGCCAGTTGAACGGTACCTTGCAGATAACGCTCATCGACAAGTGGCAGCAACTCCAGGCAGCCAAGGCGGCTGAGCAGGCGCTGATAGATCAGGACGTGGTTGCAACGCGGATCACCATCACCCAACTCTTCTAAAAAGGTACGGATAAGGCCGTGATAGCGTGGGTCCTGCCAGTGCTGCAAAAAGCCATGCAGCCAGGCACCATCGACCGCTTTGGTCGGAGCCACTTGCTGGATGTACCACAGTGCCTGGGCGCGGTTGGCAAAATAACGGCGTGACCCGCCTTCGCGGCGCTGGGTCAGGTATGTCGCGAACTCCGCAGCCACCTGAGCACTGTGGCGCACCGCCCAGTCGCTGAGCTGAGCCGGCGAAGCTGGCAGATCATCCTCCAGTTGCTCGGCGCGTTTGAGCTGCCGGGCAAGCCATTGCGCGCTGTCGACGCTGTGGCCGTGCAGGAGTGCCTGGTAGCGCTGTTCGAAGCTGTCTTCTGTGGTCAAGGCCGGAACCATGGGGGCGGCCTTGCGGGTCATCACCGTCATGACTCATTCCTCGTGCACTTATTGGTTTTTGTTGTCCTGCGGCATGGGCTCTGGCCCCGGCGCGGGTTGTGGAGCGGGTGTCTGGTGCTGCTGCATCTGCAGTGAGGGCTTGCTTTCATCGGCATCTTTGGCTGGGTGGCTGTCGTCGCGGTCGAAACAGCCGGTCAGGACTGCCAGGCTGCCGAGCAGGCAAACGGTAGGTGCTATAGACCGTGGGCGCATGATCTGTCTCCTTCAGCAACGCCGCGCCGGCGGGACCGGCGCTGCGTCATTTCACTTACGAACGTCCGCCCTTGCGGCCGGAATCACTGGACTCACCACCACCTGACTTCTGTCCGCCCTTACGGCCGGCTTCAGAAGCCTTTTCGCGATCATTAGCGAAGTTGCCCGGGTTTTTCGTTCCACCCTGGCTGCCGGTCTTGTTGGTGTCTTTCTTGTCCATGGTGCGTAACCTCTCGTAGCTACTGGGATGCACGGTGATGAGCCGCACATAGCTGGGAGTGCAGCGATAACAGCGGATTCGCTTTATTTCCGAAAGGTTCGGACCAATGGCATTAAAAGCCCGATGAGGCGTTATTTAGCGCGCAACGCTTGAGCAGGTTGCTCGAGCTGGCGTTGCCGACGCCCCAGCCAGCCGCCGACCCCGGCCCAGCTCAAGGCAAGAGCTGCGCCGATCAGCATCGCCAGCTGCGGATGCTCGCCGAGGAGGTCCAGGCCGCGCTTGAGCCAACCACTCAAGGCGTCGCCACCGCGATAGACCACCGTGTCAATAAAGCTCTTGGCCTTGTACTTGGCTTCGGCCGGCAGCACCGTAAAAAGCATCTCGCGACCGGGCCGCACCATTGCGTACTCGCCAGCACGGCGTACCACCATCACCCCCACAAACACGGCAAAGGTCGGCGCGAGGGCCAGCCAGACAAAGCCCAGGGCCATCAGCAGCGGTACGCCAACCAGCAGCACGCCGACACCCAACCGCCGCGCGAGCCTGCCAGTGATAAACAGCTGGGTGAGAATCGCCAGCGCCTGCACCACGCTGTCGATCAGACCGAACACCTGCGTCTGCTGAGTCCGATCAGTGAAGGTTTCACTAACAATGCGGGCCTGTTCGAAGTACAAAAAGGTGCTGACACTGGCAAGCAGCACCACGAACAGGGCAATGCCCAGCAGATAAGGCGAACGCAAGACTGCCGTCGCCCCGGCAAACGGATTGCCACCCAGCGGCTTGTGTGACGGCAGTTCAGCAGTCAGCTCCAGAGGATGCTGCGAACGCCAGTGCTGCAGGTAAGCGCTCGCGGCAATGCTGCCAAGCAGCAGCAGGCTGGCCAATAACAGCAATCCGCTGTGGCCCAAGGGTGCGACCAGCAAGGTTCCCAGCACTGGCCCAGCCAAACCCCCTGCGCTGGCTCCGGCAGCAAGCAAACCGAACAGGCGCTTGCCCTGCTCTGTGGAAAACAGGTCCGCCAGCACGCTCCAGGCCAGGGAAATCGCCAGCAGATTGAACACAGACAACCAGATGTAGAACGCACGGGCCGTCCACAGCGCCTGTTGGTCAACGGCAAACAGCCCCGCAAACAACACCAGGTTGCTGACAAAGAAGCCGTAGGTCCACGGCAGAATGCGCTTGCGTTTGACTCGCGATGCCAGCCAGCCGAACAGCGGCAGGCAGACCAGCGTGGCGATGAAGGTGCCGGTGAACAGCCACTGCAGATTGTCGATGCCGCCGGCGATGCCCATGGTTTCGCGCACCGGGCGCAGCATGAAATAGCCGGTAAACAGCAGAAAGAACATCACCAGGCCGGCGGCCACTGCCGGCCCTTCGCCAGGTTGCAGGTTCAGGCTGTTGCCCAGCCGCTCACGCCAACGGCTCATGAGCCTAGCCAAACAGTTCTATCAGCGCGCGCTGTTGCGCCTCGCTCAGCAACTGACCATGACCGGCTTTGAGCTGGTCGATCTGGCGATCGGGGCGGCCGGTGGCGGGGATCACCGCCGTCACGGCCGGGTGGCTGATGGCGAACTTCAGAAACAGCTGCGCCCAACTGCTTGCGCCTACCTGGGCCGCCCAGTCTGGCAAGGCCATGTCCTTGACCCGGGCAAACAGGCGGCCATCGTCAAAGGCACGATTGATCAGCACCGCAACGCCCTTGTCCTGGCACAACGGCAACAATGCGCGAGCGGCCTCGGGCGCATTTACCGAGTAATTGATCTGGACAAAATCCAGCGGCTCCTTGCGCACGATCTGCGCGACCTGTTCATGGCTGCTGGACAGGTAATGGGTGATGCCGACATAGCGGGTCTTGCCCTGCGCCTTCAGTTCACGGGCATAAGGCAGCTGTCGCTGCCAGTCGCGCAGGTTATGGATCTGCAGCAGGTCGACCCGATCGGTGCGCAGGCTGCGCAAGGTGCCCGCCCACTGCGCCTCGGCAGCGGCCTTGCTGTCAGCGGCAATTTTGGTGGCAAGGAAGCACTGGCGATGCCAGCCGCCCTCCTCCAGTAACTGGCCAAGAATGGCATCGGCACCGCCGTAATTAGGCGACGTATCGATGATGCGCCCGCCGCCAGCAAAGAACGCCTGCAGAACCTGCTGGAGCCGCTGATACTCGGCACTCCCTGTTTCCACTTCGAAGCTGCCAGAGGTGCCGGCGCCAATCACCGGCAGCGCCTCGCCAGTGCCGGGCACCTTGCGGGTCAGCAAGCTGTCGGCGGGAGCAGCCAGCAACCAGGGGCTGCTGGCCAGCAAGCCCAATGCTGCACCAGTGCGTAGGACATCACGACGCGCATACATGGAAAAGCCCCTGTCATAAGCCGGAAACTTTCAAGGCTAGCCGTGATGGCGCGAGCTGTCGGTGCATTCTGTATCTGGATGTTTGGCCGCATGGCCAGGGTCAGCCGAGCAGCAGACGCAGGTCCAGCCCCTGTTCAGTAATCGGCGGGCACCAGTAATAACCACCAGTCAACGGCCGGCTGAAGCGATAGAGGGCATCCACCACGCCGTCTTCCAGGCCGCTCATGCGCCGCAGCTGGACATCGAAAGCGTCGAACGAACGGCCAAGTGCGACAAACGCCAGGCCTGCACCGCGGTCGTCAGCCCACGACACCGAACGACGCACCATGAACGCTTCCGGCGCGTAGCTTTCCTGGGCGGTACGTTTGACGTGAGCCGATTCCGGCGCATCGTCGAGCTCTTCGTTGTCTTCTAGACGGCGGCCAATGATGTCGTCCTGTTCGGTCTGAGGCAGCGACTTGAAGTAGCTCAGGTCATGCTTCCACAACTGGAACGCTGCGTAGCTCGAACCCGCCAGGCCGGGCTCAGCGTCGGCGACGATGGCAGCTTCGACCGCAGCGTCGTCACTTGGATTTTCAGTGCCGTCTTCGTAACCGGTAAGGTCTCGACCGCCCTGGTGCAGGAAGCCGTCGATGCTGTCGACCAGTTGCAGCGCCGGCGCCAGCTGCGCGATCAGTGCCTGGCTACGCAGATACAGGTCACCACGTTCTTCGCCACGCAGCCACAGCCACAGCGCGTGCTGGGTGCTTGGGTTGTGTACCACCGCATCGAGCTCAGGGAACGCCTGCAAACCCGGAATTGCCCGGCCCAGCGCAGTCGCCATTGGCAGGCCGACGCCAGCAATCAGGCTGCGCCCGTCGACTTCGGCGAGCAGCGCATCCAGTACGCCAGGCAGGGCTTGTGCGCTGTGCAGGGTAAAAAACAGGTGACGGGCATGAACCGGCACCGGGGTGGCAAGCAGACCTTGCTGGAACGGCATGACGGGCGAATCCTCGGCAAAAGCGCGAATCCTACTGCGCTGATGGCTCGACCGCAACGCGGCCAGATCGCACAGCGCAGGCTGATTGCCATGGATCCGTTAACAAAACTTTACCAAGGCATGGCGTATTGCGATTACCTCTCATCAAAAGCCCACCTACACTGCTCGCAATCCATTGTTCGAGACTGCCGCCATGACCGCCTCACCCTTGCTCACCGCCATGCTGCCGATCGCCTTGGGGATCATCATGCTCGGCCTTGGCCTGTCGCTGACCCTCGCTGACTTTGCTCGGGTAGCTAAGTACCCGAAACCGGTGGTCATCGGCCTGGCGTGCCAGATCCTGCTGCTGCCTTTAGTGTGCTTCATGATTGCCAATGGCTTTGGCCTGGAGTCGGCACTGGCGGTGGGCTTGATGCTGCTGGCAGCCTCGCCGGGCGGTACTACCGCCAACCTGTTCAGCCACCTGGCACACGGTGATGTCGCGCTGAATATCACCCTCACCGCGGTCAACTCACTCATCGCAATCCTGACCATGCCGCTGCTGGTCAACTTGTCGCTGAGCTGGTTCATGGCCTCCGATCAGGTCATTCCGCTGCAATTTGCCAAGGTCATGCAGGTGTTTGCCATCGTCCTGCTGCCGGTGGCGCTGGGGATGATGATCCGGCGCTGGGCGCCAACCTTTGCCGGGCGCATGGAGAAGCCGATGAAATTGGTGGCGGCGTTGTTCCTGGCCTTCACCATCGTTCTCGCGCTGACCAAGGATTGGCAGACGGTGCTCGAGTACGCGCCGGTAGTGGGTGCGGCGGCGTTGCTGTTCAACCTGCTGAGCCTGGGTGTCGGCTACTACCTGCCGCGCTTGCTGAACATCCCCAAGCGCCAGGCGATAGCGATCGGCATGGAAATCGGCATCCACAACGGCACCCTGGCGATTGCCTTGGCGCTGAGCCCGTCACTGCTGAACAACCCCACCATGGCGGTGCCGGCGGCAATCTACAGCCTGATCATGTTCTTTACCGCCGCGGGCTTTGGCTGGTGGGTCAGCCGTGGTCACCAGGCTGAAGGGATTAGCGAAGGACGGCGCGAAACGGTCGGTGATTGAAACGGTTATTTGAGCGCAGTTTTGCTGCGCTCACGCAATTGACGCCTGAGCACGCGCAGGGGCGGCGCATAAAAGAAGCCAAACGACACGCAGCCCTCGCGCCCCTTGACTGCGTGATGCAACCGATGCGCGCGGTGCAGCCGTTTCAGGTAGCGGTTGACCGGCCGCAGCCGGCGCGGCCAGTGCCGGTGAAACAGCCCGTCATGGACCACTACATACAGCAGGCCGTAACCTGCCACACCCGCGCCAACCCACTGCAGCGGCGCATGCCCGGCCTTGCCCAGCGCTACCAGTGCTGCGGCAATCAACGCAAGGGCCGCAAGGTAGACATCATTGGTTTCCAGCACGCCCAACTGCGGCTGATGGTGCGAGCGGTGCAACCACCAGCCCCAGCCATGCATGATGTATTTATGCGCGAGCGTGCCGACGCCCTCCATGGTCACCAGGGTGCCGAGCAGGACGGCCAGATTGAACAGCATGGGAGAATCCGCAGTGAGTGGGCAAAGCAGCAAGGTTACCATTGCCCGCTGTAGGCTTCAGCCCGCCAGACGCAGAGAAACGTCGTTATGAAGCCATTGTCATGTTTCTGCCATTGACCCTCGCCGAGGTGTGGCGTAAGGTCCGCAGCGCAATTTCGCACCCTTACAGGAGTCCTGCATTGGACAGTAGCCCCAGTCGATTGCGACAGGTCCACACGGCGAGCTAGTCCGGCAGTGCTTTTGCCACTGTCTCGCCGTTAACGCCAGACGGTGGTTCATCGGTCCCGCTCGGGACGATGTTCTCCCTTTTGCTTTTTCCGCCCTCGCCCACGGCGAAGGTCCGGTGGCCCTGCGCATTCTGTTTTTCGTTCGCGTCGTCAAGGTACGACGCTGATACGGGCATGCTGCCCGTAGAAAGAGGTTTGCTATGGATTGGAAAATATTCTTGCTGCGCGTCAGCGTGGCACTGGTACTCGGTGCACTGATCGGTGCAGAACGCCAACTGCGCCAACGTCTAACCGGCCTGCGCACCAACGCGCTGGTCAGTACTGGCGCCTGTCTTTTTGTCCTTATGACCCAGGCAGTACCCGGTATGGCCGCCACCGATGCCTCGCGGATTGCGGCCTATGTGGTGTCCGGGATCGGCTTTCTCGGCGGCGGTGTGATCATGCGCGACGGCTTCAACGTGCGCGGGCTCAATACCGCAGCAACGCTATGGTGCACGGCAGCAATCGGCGTGCTGTGCAGCGTTGGTCTGTTGCTCGAGGCGACGCTGGGCAGCCTGGTGGTGCTGTGCGCCAACATCCTTCTGCGCGATATCGCCCAGCGCCTGGACCATCAGGAAGTACTGCCGGCCAGTGAGGTAGAGCAACGCTTCGAGGTGCGCATCGTCTGCCGCGGAGAAGATGAGATACAGGTGCGCAGCCTGATGCTGCACAGCCTGAGCGACCCAGGGCTGCGCCTGCAGTCGCTGCACAGTGAAGACCTGCCCGACTCGGTACGCCTGGAAGTACGCGCGCAGTTACTGGGCAACGCTCAGGCCGCTGCCCAGCTGGAACGTCTGGTCAGCCGGGTGAGTCTGGAAAAAGGCGTGAGCGCGGTGCGCTGGCAAGTTCGCGAGTCGGCAGCTGACTGAACGCTGATCAGCCCTGCGCCTGGGCCATGCAATAGCGGTCCCGGCCCTGGCGCTTGGCTTCGTAAAGCGCGGCGTCGGCTTCAGCTACAAGCGCTCGTGAACTGATCGGTTGCTGCGCCGGATGAGCCACCGCGATACCGGCGCTGGCCGACACTCCGCCAAACGGGCTGCCGGCGTGCTCGATAGCCAACCGGCGCAACTGCTGCAATGTCTCCTGTACGATCAGGCCGGCCCCGTGGCCATCGGTGTCAGGCAGCAGCAGGGTGAACTCTTCACCGCCATAACGCACAGCGAGATCAGCCGGACGCTTCAGCGCCTGCCCCAGTACTTCCGCGACCCGCCGCAAACATTGGTCACCTGCCAGGTGGCCATATCGGTCGTTATAAGCCTTGAAGAAGTCCAGATCCATCATCACCAGCGCCACCGGGTAGCCTTGCCGCCGCGCCCTGGCGATCTCGACATCCAATACGGCATCGAGCCGGCGCCGGTTGCCCAGCCCGGTCAGACTGTCGGTCAGCGCCAGGTCCTTGAGCGTCTGGTGCGCCTGGTGCAAGGCGCGCTCGATGACAATACGCTCACGGAGCTGACGCAGCACCACCCAACCGAACAGCGAAAGCCCGAGCAGCAACACCAACAAGACGCCGATCGACTTGATCACATCCTGGCGCCATGCCGCCAGGATCGCATCGCGCGACAGGCCGGCCTGCACCACCAACGGGTAACTGGTCAGCGCACGGTAGGCATACAGCCTGGGTGTGCCGTCAACCACCGCTACAGTCTCGACCACGCCCTCGTTGGCATACGGCAGGTAGTCGCGAAACACTTCGCTGTCCGCCAGGCTGCTGCCCAGCACCTGCTCGACAAACGGCCTGCGCACCAGGATCGTACCGTCGCGCTTGGCCAGCACCAGCGCGCCGCTCTGGTCGATTTGGAAGTCGCCGTAGTAACGTACGAACCAGTCGACCTTGATCGTGCCCAACAGCACGCCGGCAAAGCTGCCATCGGGAAAATTCAGTCGGCGCGAAATGGGGATGATCAACTCTTCGGTAGAGCGGCTCTTGACCACCGAGCCGATCCTGATCTGCCGGCCCGTATGCTCACGGTGATAGATGAAGTAGTCGCGGTCGGCATTGTTGGCCTTCGGCGCTGTGACGGTGTGATCGGTTGCCAGCCAGGTGCCATCCGCGCCGTACACGAACAGGCCATGCAACTGCGGCATTATCTGAACTTGTTGGCGCAAGAGCGCGTGCAGCCGCGGCCGATCGAGGTTGGCGAAGCCATCGCCCTCGAGGCGTTCAGCCAATGCCGCAGTAATCGCATCGACCTGCCGGATCGAGTCCTCGGCGTGCTGGGCACTGGCTCTGGCGAGGTTGACCACCGAGTTTTCAGCAACGGTGAAGGCTGCGCGATAGTCCCGCCAGAACCGCCAGGCCTCGGTCGCGACGAATACCAGCATGACCACGGCCATGAACGCCAGCACCAGGCGAAACATCGCAGCGGCGCGGCCTTCACCGTTGGCCGCGAAAAGGCCGTGCTCATCAGGCTTATGGGTAAAAGGCATGCAAATCCCTTTCGCTCGCTTGGCCTTTGACTATAGATCAGCGATGTTTGCGCGTACTCAGTTCGATCCAGGTCGGCGCATGGTCACTGGCCTTGGGCTCATTACGGACCCAGGCATCGACGCCCGCGTTTTTCAGGTACGGTGCCAGCTCGGCATTGAGCAACAGGTGGTCGATGCGCAGCCCGGCATTGCGTTCCCAATGCTTGCGGAAGTAATCCCAGAAGGTAAACACCTGCTCATCGGGGTATAGATGCCGCAGCGCATCTGTCCAGCCTTGGTTCAGCAGGCGTTGGTAGCAGGCCCGCGATTCGGGCTGGAGCAAGGCATCCTTGCGCCATGAGCGCGGGTCGTAAATGTCCTGGTCGGTGGGCGCCACGTTGAAGTCGCCGGCGAGCACAGTCGGGTGGCCGCTGTCGAACAGCCCCTGGGCATGTTCGATCAGACGCTCGAACCACTCCAGTTTGTAATCGAACTTCGGCCCCGGCTGCGGATTGCCATTGGGCAGATACAGGCACGCCACCAGCACGCCGTGAACAGCGGCCTCGAGGTATCGGCTCTGCGGATCATGCTCCATGCCTGGCAAGCCGCGGCGCACCTCCAGCGGCTCGGCGCCGCGGGCCAGAATCGCCACGCCGTTCCACGACGGCTGGCCCTGAAACAGGCAGCTGTAGCCTGCAGCTTCAATGGCCTGCAACGGAAACGTCTGATCTGGCGCCTTCAGCTCTTGCAAGCAGGCAATGTCCGGCTGCTCCCGCTCAAGCCAGGCGAGCAATGCCGGCAAACGGCTGCGGATGCCGTTGATATTGAAGGTGGCGATCTTCAGCGCTTTCATGTGTCAGGGTCGTTGACGTGGGCCTGCACAGCTTCCTGCAGGGCGTTGACATGGGCTTCGTCGGCCAGTTGTTTCAGCGCCAACCAGTCGTCCCAGTCCAGCCCGCCGTCATCGCGCAAGGCTTCAGCCGTGCGGATCAACTCGTGGTGGTAAGCGTCGGGCGACTCGCGCCGGTAGCTGACGTCATCATATTGCGCGTACCAGGCCGCCAGTTCGGGAATGCTGCGTTCAATGCTCATGCGTTTACTCCTGCCTGAACCTTTGAATGTCTGAACCCTGCTCGCCGCGCATCGTTCCCATTAGTGCGCCAGCGGCACAACGACAACAAAAAAATTAAACCTTTGCTGCATGCCAATGCTCAACCTTAGGCGACATTGACGTCGCGCCAACGCAAAGGTGTGAGAAATGAACAATCTGTTCCTGAAGCGAATCGGACTGTCCGTCGCCCTGGGCATGGCCTCTTTGCATGCAATGGCGGCAAGCTCCGACGACTTCGTTGACGCAGCTGCCGAGTCTGGCATCGCTGAAGTCGTGACCAGCAATCTGGCCTTGGAAAAAACCCAGAGCGCCGACATCAAGACCTTTGCCCAGCAGATGGTCGCAGACCATACCAAGGCTAATCAGAAGCTCGGCGACATCGCCAAAAAGCATGACATCAGCGTGCCTGACGAGGCCGCGATGACCGACAAGGTCAAGAAAGTCATCCTTGAATGGCGTGACGAGTCGTTCGACAAGTCGTATGTGAACAACCAGGTCGCTGCGCACGAAAAAGCCGTCGAACTGTTCAAGAAAGAGGCTGCTTCAGGCGACAAGCCAGACCTGAAAGCCTTCGCTGGCGAGACCCTGCCGGCACTGGAGAAGCACCTGGAGCATGCCAAGCAGCTGCAGGCTAAATACGACAAGTAACCCGAATTGGCGAGGCTAAGTATTTATGAGTAATGACCCACTTCGTGACGAAGTTCTGACCCGTCTTTTGCACGCGCACCCGCAAGGCCTGGGCAAGGAAGTGCTGGATAACTATCGCGGCGAAAAAGTCGTGGCCGGCATGCTCAAGACGCTGCAGGACGACGGCTTGATCCATGATGGTAGCGTTGAGGTTGATGCCGAGCATCAGATCAGCGTGCAGTATCCGATCAAACTGTCCAGCGCCGGCGTCGAAGCCGCCAAACGGGTCGAAGCCTAATCGACTCTTCTGCTCCTGCACTTGGTGCAGGAGCAGCTCGCGCCGCCAAGGCGCGAGCTTCCCTTCTCGAATTCCTGCCTTAGTGCTTCTTCTCGATATCGCGCGGCGGAACTGCTGGGCCCTGTGGGTCTACCTGCGGATCGTCCAGGTCCGGCGAGTCCGGATCAAAACCCAGGTCGTTATTTTCAGTGGCCTCATCTGAAGAGTGCGGACCCTTATTCGGTTGCTCGTGCTCGTGGCTTTTCTCGTTGGACATGCGCAGATCTCCCATGAATGTCTATGGAAGAACCCTGCACAGCGGTAAAGTTTGATTTATTACTTTAATCCGCGCCCACGTCACCGCGCTGCAAACTGGCCAGAGCATCGCTGCGGCTGACCAGCTCTGCCTTTAGGAAATCGAGCTGGCGGGCCTGCTCGGCGCAAAGTTCGCGCTTCTGCTCCAGTTGCTGCGTCTGCCCTTCCAGCTGGCGACGCACTTCGTCACTGGCCCCCTGCGCCTGTGCCAGAATCGTGCGCAAACCCTGCACCTGGGCGTCGCGCTGCTCCAACTGATCATTGATGACCTTGAGTTCAGCGGCGGCCTGGCGAGCCTCGGCCTGCAGCCGCTCGTTGTCGCGATGCAGGCGAGTGGCCTCTTCCTGCCTGACGATCAAGCTCTGCTGCAACTGGCGCAGCTCTACCTGCAACTGCTGTACCTGCCCCTCGTGCCGGCGCTGCTCCTGCTCACGCTGCTCGCGGCTGGCGGTGCGGTAGTGCTCAAGTGCGTCGCGGGCGTGACGATGCTTGTCCTCGAGCGAAGTGATCTGTTCATCCTTGTCGGCCAGGCGTAACTGCTGCTCGCCGAGCGCCTGATTGAGGCTGGCGCTGCGCAACTGTTCGGTTTGCAACGTGCTCTGGGTGGACGCGAGCTTTTCCGACTCGGCCTGCAGGGCATTGGCCTGAATCTGGATTTGCTGCTGCGCCGCAGCGAGTGCCTGCTGGGCGATGCTCAGCTGAGCCTGGAGCTGATCACGCTGCTCGGTAAACTCGCTTTCAGCTGCTTTGATGCGCGCATCGCCCTCCTGTCGCAACTGATCCGCCAGTTGTTCGACCAGCCGCGCCAAAGGCTCACTCAGGTTACCGGCCGCCAATTGGGTGGCCGCAGGATGCTGGCTCTCAAGTTCCTTCAAATAACGGTGAATGGTGGTCTTGGAGCCGGTATTACCCATTTCGATACGTACCGCATCAATGCTCGGGCGCTCGCCTCGGGCAATCAAGGCCTGCCGCGCCTGCTGCACTACCGCCTTGTTTATTCCGCCCCGGGCCATGTCTGCTCCTACGATTTCGTAATGTGGTACGTACTATGTAATTACGTACCGATTATCTGCCTAGCGACGGGCTTTAACAAGCCGTTGCTAACATTCAATAATCACGGCTTATCGCATGTGAGGACCTTTAACCTGCGCTGGTCAGTGAGTGGACGCAGCCGAGCTGTACAAGCAGTCGAAATCGCAGTTTCGCAGGGCGTACAGCCGTGAATAGCAAAACGCCACCAGTCATACGGCTGTCATTCAACTGTCGTATTTTCAGGGGACTACTCAAGGCCGGGAAACGAACAGCAGTGATCCGCCTAACCCCCTCCTCCGCAAAGCTCCTGCCGCTGCTTCTACTGATGCTGTGCGCGGTCACTCTCGCCTTTCTCTGGGGGCTGCATGCAACCCAGAAGAATGCTGCGCGCCAACAGGCGCTTGCGGCCAAGGCCGCCGAACATCTGAACCTGGCCAGCGTCGTCGCACAGAGCCTGCGCCAGTTGGTTGATCGTGCCCAGGCGGTGGGTCGCAGCACGCTGCAAGACGTGACGAAGCCGGCTCAGGATCGCCTCAGCCTGGTGAGGATCCTGGCCGCAGACCCGCTGCTCAAACGCATGAGCCTTTACGACAGCAACGGCGCACGGGTCTTTTCCAGTGATGCTGACGAACCGCAACGCCTGCCCAGTGAGTGGCTCGACCAACTGAAAACCCATGTCGCGCGCTACGGCTTCAAACCCTTTCTGGCGCATGCGCTGCCCAATGCCAGCGACACGTCGGAGCGACGCGTGCCGTTTCTAGTGCCCCTGTCCAACCTGCCTGGCCGCCAGATCGACAGCGTACTGTTGGTGCAACTGGACATCGGCTACCTCGCCCTGCTGTTCCAGCACATCGATCTTGGCGCCAGTGGCTTCATGCGCTTGCTTCAGGATGACGGCCAGGAGCGCCTGCGTATCGATGGCAGCGGCGTGGTGGTGACCGGTGAGGCGCTGCTACCGGTGCCGCCAGCCAGTGGCGCAGACGCCGGCAGCCTCACTCAATTCGCCGCGGATGGCACCTATCAGAGCTTGTATCGGCGAGCCGCAGATCGTGGTTTCAGCGTTGTCGTCAGTCAACGCCACGAAGAAATCCTCAAACCGAGCACAGCCAACTTCGCCCGCCAGTTCTGGCTGAACCTGTGCATGACCATCATGATCCTCGCCAGCCTGGCCTGGAGCCTGCGTTTACTGAGCAAGCGCCAGGAGGCGTTCAGCGCCCTGGAGCAGGCGCAGCAGGTCAACCAGGAACTGATCGAGCGCCTCGAAGAGGCCCATCGGCGCAGCAGCCACGCAGCAGCAACCGATCACCTCAGCGGCCTGCATAACCGTCGCCAGTTCGTCGAAGTCGCCAGCAAGACGCTGACCCGCCAGCGCGGCAAGCGCCGCTTGATGGCGATCCTGTTCATTGACATGGACCGCTTCAAGTCGATCAACGACTCGCTTGGCCACCGCATCGGCGACCTGCTGTTGCAGGCCGTCGCCGGGCGCATTCAGCGCATGCTGGAAGACGGCGATGAGGCTTCGCGCTTCGGCGGTGACGAGTTCGTTGTGCTGCTCGCTGGCGAGCGCAGTGAAGACCAGCTCGACAACTGGGTGCGCGCTCTGGTCGAAAAGCTCTCGGCCACCTACGCGCTGGATGGCCAGGAGGTCAATACCAGCCCCAGCGTCGGCGTCAGCATCTGCCCGCGCGACGGCCAGGACATCGACGCGCTGATCCGCAACGCCGACGCCGCCATGTACTCGGCCAAGCAGGCCGGGCGGGCGCAATATCGCTTTTTCGACCCGTCGCTGAATGTCAGCGACCTTCATGCGTTCAACCTTGAGCAGGCGTTTGGCAGTGCCCTGGCCGAGCGTCAGTTCGTTTTGCATTTCCAGCCGCAGATCCGGCTCGACAACCTGCAGGTGGTGGGTTACGAGGCCCTGGTGCGCTGGGATCACCCAGAATTCGGCCTGCTCTACCCTGACCGCTTCATTGGCCTCGCCGAGCGCAGCGGCTTCATCGTCGCGCTGGGTTGGGAGGTGCTGCGCATGGCCTGTGAGGAACTGGCCAGCTGGACCGCACGCGATCCGCACACACGGATCGCCGTCAACGTCTCGGCGCTGCAGCTGCGCCAGGCCGATTTCAGCGAACGATTGTTGAATGAGCTGGACCAGCTCGGCATCGCTGCGCAGCGCCTGGAACTGGAGATTACCGAGACCACCGTGCTCGATCCGGAAGGCACTGCGGTCGATCACTTGCAGCGCCTGCGCGCTGCGGGTATCGGCATCAGCCTGGACGACTTTGGCAGTGGTTACGCCGGCTTCGCCCACCTGCACGCGCTGCCCCTGAGCAAGTTGAAGATTGACCGGGCACTGATCGCGCCGCTGTGCAACAGCTACGATGACAGTCCGATCGTATCCTCGACCATCATCCTGGCCAAACGCCTGGGCCTGGAGGTGGTTGCCGAGGGCGTCGAAACCCGCGAACAGGTGGTCTGCCTGAAGCTCGCCGGCTGCGACATCGCCCAGGGCTACCACTTCAGTCGGCCGTTATCGCCTACGCAACTTCACGAGTATGCGCCCTTCAAGGCCATCGAAGAGCAGCTCTGCCTGGAGCACTGAGGCTGTACTGCCGCTTGACCAGCCCCCACGTTGGTCAGCAGCCTGCGGCTGGTTTATTGTGTGGGCTTCAGTTCACCACAATCCTGCCCCCATGACCGACATCGAGCGCTACGTCCGCGCCGCCACGCGTGACAATACCCGGCGCAGTTACCAGGCCGCCGTCGAGCATTTCGAGGTGCGCTGGGGCGGTTTTCTGCCGGCCACCGCCGACAGTATCGCCCGCTACCTGGTCGAGCACGCTGAACAGCACGCGGTCAGTACGCTGCGCCAACGCCTGGCGGCCCTGAGCCAATGGCATATCAGCCAGGGCTTTCCCGATCCAACCAAGGCACCCTTGGTGCGGCAGGTCCTGCGCGGCATACGCACCTTGCACCCGGCGCCGGCCAAACAGGCCGCGCCGCTGTTGCTGCAACATCTGCAGACCGCCGTCGCACGCTTTGAACAAGAAGCGCAGCTGGCGCGTGAACGAAACGACATGCCCGGCTTGTTACGTGCGCGCCGGGATGCGGCCTTGCTACTGCTCGGTTTTTGGCGTGGCTTGCGCGGCGATGAGCTGGCACGCCTGCGCGTCGAGCATATTCAGGCCCAGGCCGGTGTCGGCCTTACCCTGTACCTGCCGCGCAGCAAAGGCGACCGCGAGGCACTTGGCGTACAGCACCGCACCCCGGCGCTGAAAGCGTTGTGCCCGGTGACGGCTTACCTGCAATGGCTGGAAGTGGCGGGCATTGCCCATGGCCCGGTGTTTCGCAAGCTCGATCGCTGGGGCAACCTGGGCCAGGCGCCACTCAACAGCAACAGCCTGATTGCCGTGCTGCGTGGCATGCTCGAACGCGCCGGGGTGCCCGCCTCACTGTATAGCGGCCACTCACTGCGACGCGGTTTCGCCACCTGGGCCACAGCCAATGGCTGGGAGTTGAAGTCGTTGATGAGCTATATCGGCTGGAAGGACGCCAAATCCGCGCTGCGCTACATCGATGCAGCGCAGCGCTTTGGCGATCTGGCGGTGTTGCCCGCGGCGCAGGAGCGCTTGCTCATTCCTTGAACGGATGGCGGGCAATCCCCGCCACTTCCGGGCGGATCATGTACAGGTCACCTGCATCCGGATAGTCGAGCAGCTGCGCCGGGGTCATGCCAAAGCGGGCGGTGGTGATGTACAGCGTGTCCAGCTCCGGGCCGCCAAAGCAGCAACTGGTCGGCCGCGGCACCGGCATTACCACCTGGTCGCTGAGGTGACCGTGGCGGTCGTAGCGCAGCAGGCAACTGCCGTTGAACTGGCACACCCAGATGCCGCCTTCCTTATCTAGCGCAATGCCATCCGGACGACCCAGCTCGGCCGGGGTTTCGGCAAACAGGCTGATCTCGCCCAACACGCCACCGGCGAGATAATCAGCACGGTAGATCGAGCGCGCCACCGAATCGACGAAGAATAGCGTCTGGCCGTCTTGCGACCACGCCAAACCGTTGGGCAAGGACATCTCACGATGGATCACTTCGGCATGCATTTCGTGATCGAAGCGGTACAGTGCGCCGGTCTTGCCGCTGGGGCCTTCATCCATCAGGCCGGTGACAAAGTGGCCCTGCGGATCACAGGCGCCGTCGTTGAAGCGGTAACTGGAGCGGTGATGCACGGGCGCCGAATACTGACGCACCTTGCCTTCGCCAAGGTCCAGCAGCGCAGCACTGGCATCCTCGGTGAAGATCAGATTGCCTTGGTCGGTCAGGGCCAGAGCGCCAATTTTCGCAGCGGATTCGTAAACCCGTTCGACATCGCCCTGCGGCGTCAAGCGGTTGATGCGTCCGCCGGAGATATCGACGAAATAGAGGACGCCGCTGTGCGCATCCCAGACCGGGCTTTCACCAAGATCGGCACGGGTACGGGCGACTTTGACTGGCGCGTAATGGCATTCCTTGATGCTACTCCAGCGCTCGGCGACTTCGCTGAGGCTGGCGGCTTCTACCCGGGCCAGATCGCGAGGATAGCTGACGCCGCTGTTCTCGCAGAAGCGTGTAGCGGTGAACTGGCCGTTGCTGGCGCGCAGGATGTAGCCGGTGTCGCGGCACAGTTCACTGGCCAGGTAGAGCAGGCCTGGGGTCACCCATTCAGGCTTGAGGTCCTCACTGGGCTGGCTCACCCCCCACATGCGGGTCTTGGCCACAGGCGAAATCGCATTGACCAGGATGCCGTGGGCCAGGCCTTCCATGCTCAGCGCATTCATGATCCCGACCTGGGCCATCTTGCCTGCGGCATAAGCTACCAGCCCTGGCTGGGCATAGCGCTGGTACATGGCGCGGTCAGAGGTGGTCAGTACGACTCGCGGCGCCGCCGAGCGCTTGAGGTGCTTCCAGGCATGCTTGGCCAACCACACCGGCGCATGCACGCTGATGCCCAGAGCGCGTTCGAGAAATGCCTCCTGCTGGTCTTCGATGTCCTGATAGCCGACCCAGCCGGCATTGTGAATGAGGATGTCGAGCTGGCCGAACTGCTCGATGGCAAGCTCGATCAATTGCTGGCAACCCGCCTCATCGTCCAGCCGACCAATGTGGGCAACCACCTCGCCACTCTGGGCCTTGAGAGCCTGCAACGCTTCAGTTACCAGTGCCTGATCTTCGCCTTCGCCGGCGCGATCGGTGCCCAGGTCACTGATCACTACCCGTGCGCCCTGAGCCAGCAGTGCCTTGGCGTAATCCAGGCCAAGCCCCTGGCCTGCACCGGTAATAATCGCGACTTTATTTGTGAATGGCATCGACGAATCCCCCCGATTCTCATTCACAGACAATAACAATAAAAAAATCAATGACTTAATACTAAAAGCATGCAAACTTGATATCTAATAGATATCACCGAAACCCCGCAAGCGGATGACCGAGCCCCACCCGGTTACTCATATAGATAGCAACAGCCCGGGCGAGCAGGCTTCTGCGCCGCCCAAGCACACATTATGATGGCGCGCCTGCAGAAGTCCTGTGAGCACACGCCCCTGCACCAGTTCGCCTCGATGAAGGAAAGTAGAATGATCGAGACCCGTTTGCTCAGGCAGTTCATCGCCGTGGCCGAGGAGTTGCACTTTCACAAGGCAGCTATTCGTCTGCACATGGCGCAGCCGCCTTTGAGCCAAGCGATCAACCGCCTCGAGGACAAACTCGGCTTCAGCCTGTTTCTGCGCAACAAGCGCGGGGTCAAGCTGACCGCCGCTGGCATGGCATTTCTGGAAACCGCTTATCGCACCCTCAAGGAACTCGAGCAAGGCATCGAGTACGCCCGCAATGTCTCCGAGGGCGTGTGCGGCAAGCTGACCATCACGGCCATTTCGATTGCCTACTACGAGTCGCTGCTGAACTCGCTGCGGCGCTTTCGCGAAAGCTACCCGAACGTGCGCCTGACCATCCGTGAAATGCCGTCGGCGGCCCAGGCCGCCGCCTTGTTGGCCGGCGAAGCCGACATCGCCTTCATGCGCAAGCTGCCACTGCCGCCGGATATCATCGAATCACGCCTGATTCTCAATGAACAGATCGTGATGGCCTTGCCGGCCCATCACGAAAAGGCCCGCCACGCCAACGTCGACCTGCGCGAATTCGCCGAAGAAGACTTCGTGTTCACCCCGCAGGCATTGGGTAATGGCTACTACAGCCAGCTGATGGCGCTGTGCGAGTCGGCAGGCTTTTATCCCAAGGTGGTGCAGGAAGCGTCGCAGATTCATACCTTGATCGGTTTGGTCGCCTGTGGCTTCGGTGTAGCCCTGGTGCCGGAATCGATCGCCAACTCGACGCTGCGCGATCGGGTCCTGTTCCGCCCGATCAAGCCCGTTGGTGATCAGCCCAACGCCAGCATGGGCCTGTACATGAACTGGAACAACCAGAACGCTTCGCCGGCGCTGGGCAGTTTCATCTCGATGCTGGACCTTGGCGCACCGAAGTGTTTCAGCGACACCCTCCTCGACCTCGCGGCCCAGGAGAGCATCCTCAAGCGCGATCTACACCGATAGCTGGTTAGGGCGCAGCCAGGCATCCAGTGCCAGTGCTGTTTCCAAGTTGTTACGGCGCAGCTGCGAGTTGAAATAGCCCTCGGCGTGATCCAGTTGCGTGATTAGCTGAGCTCGATCGATGACCGCGAACGCCGGGCTGTCAGCCGTTGCCAGCAGCTGCCGGGTGCGCTCGCGCAAAAAGCGCTCGTAGGCCAGGTTTGCCGAAGTCGGATAAGGGCTTTTCTTGCGCGCCAGCACGGCCGGTGGCAGTAGATCAGCCGTCGCCTGTTTGAGCAGCCACTTTTCCTCGCCTCCTCGACCTTTTATCGACCACGGCACGTTGTGCACGTACTCGACCAGCTCATGATCGGTATACGGCACACGCACCTCAAGGCTGGCGGCCATGCTCAGGCGGTCCTTGCGGTCGAGCAGGATCGGCAGCCAGTGGTGCAGGTGCAGGTGGCTGATCTCGCGCATGCGCCGCTCGACAGCGTCGTCGCCCGGCAGATGCTGCACTTGATCCAGTGCCTGGTGATAGGCGCTGTCCTGATAGCCGGCAAAATCGCAGTGGCGGTTGAAGTCCGGGTTGATCAGCTCTGCCTGCAGCAGTTGCATTCGTGACAGCCACGGCATCCGCGCCGCAGCGATGGCCTGCGGATCGCGACACCAGGCATAACCGCCAAATACCTCGTCCGCGGCCTCGCCTGAGATCGCCACCGTCGAGTGGCCACGGATGGCTTTGAACAGCAGATACAGAGAGGTATCGACATCGCCAAAGGTCGCCGCTGAATCATTGGCCAGGTACACCGCCTGCCTGGCCTGATCGGCAACCAGCTCGCGGTTATCGATCAGGATGGTCTGGTGCTGGCTGCCGATATGGGCGGCGGCGGCCAAGGCATACGGCTCGTCGCGCTCCGGGCGGAAGGCATCGGCCTGGAACTGCTCGGCCTGGCCGACAAAATCCACCGAGAACGAATTGACCGTACCGCCCTGTTCGGCCTGCAACTTGCGCTGGGCCATCGCTGTGAGAATGGTCGAGTCAAGCCCGCCGGACAGCAACGAGCATACCGGTACGTCGGCATAGAGCTGCTCGCCCAGCGCTTTACCCAACAGTTCGCGGGTGCGCTCAATGGTGCTTTGCAGGTCGTCCTGATGCTCACGTCGTTGTAACTGCCAATAGCGCTTGAGCTTGATCTGGCCGTTCGGCCGCCACGATAGCCGATGCCCCGGTGGCAGCTCGCGAATGCCGCGCAGCGCCGTGCGCGAGGTGCCCCGCGACAAGCTCAGGGCATCGACCAGCCCCACCACGTCGAGCTGTTTGCTGAAATCCGGATGGGCCAGAATCGCCTTGATCTCCGAGCCGAACAGCAGGCCCTGGCCATGTTCGGCGTAGTACAGCGGCTTGACCCCGAGGCGATCGCGTACCAGCAGGAAGTGCCCGTCCCGCTCGTCGAACACGGCAAAGGCGAACATTCCCGACAGCTGCTCGCTGCAATGCTCGCCCCACTCCAGGTACGCATGCAGCACCACTTCGGTGTCGCTGCGGGTCTGGAACTGATGCCCGGCCAGACGCAGCCGCTCGCGCAATTCGTTGTGGTTGTAGACCTCGCCGGTATACACCAGCGCCACTTGCTGGCCATTGCCGAAGCGGTAAGTCATCGGTTGTACGCCGCCAGCAAGGTCGATGATCGCCAACCGCCGGTGGCCGAGCAAGGCATGCCGGTGGCGCCAGCTGCCGCTGGCGTCCGGGCCGCGCAGGGCCAGGGTGTCGGTCATGGCCGCCAGCAGCGGCGCGTGTTGCTCCAGGTCGCGACTGAAGTCGACCCAGCCTGTAATTCCACACATGGTTGCCGCTCCTTATTGACCAGCCTCAGCGGCCGGCACCCGCCCGACCAGCGCTTGCAGGCGCTTGGCGATGTCCAGCAACTGCCGCTCGCTGTCGCGTCGGCCCATGATCTGCACCGACAGCGCTGCTTTGCCATCCGGGCTCAGGCAGATCGGCACGGTGATAGCCGGCAGGCCGCTAAAGCTGGCCAGCGGGGTGAAGCTGATTTTCTGTGAGTAGTCGGCGTCGGCAGGCGATGGGATGGTCGAGTCGCCGGGCTGCGGATCACGCCGATCGAACGGCCGGTTGGGGTCCATCGGGAATACCACGAAGTCCACCTGGGCGTTGTCGAACCAGCTGTCGATGCCTGCGCGAACGCTGTCCATACGTTGCTGGATGGCGTTGTACTCTTCCTCGCTGACCCCGGCTCCGACGGCCAGTGCGCTCTGCGTCGACCAGTGCAGCTCGCAGTCGAACACCTGCTGCCACGCCGCAGAGGCCAGCCACGCATCACGGGCACAGAGTTGCCAGGCGTCGCCGCGGCACGCCCACAGTTCAGGCATGTCGACATCACTGTCGGCCATTTCAAGCTGCACCACGGCGCTGCGCGCCTGAGCCAGCATGGCGAGCATCTGCGCGCTGGTCAGGCCCGGCTCATGCACATGGCTGAGGAAACCGACCCGGTACTGCTGCTTGAGCGGCAGTTGCTCGCCGAGCAGACCATCGATGCCAAGCATCGGTAGCAGCAGGTCGAGGTCATCGGCGCTGCGCGCGACCCAGCCAAGGGCGTCCATGCGCGGAGACAGGGGGAATACGCCGGCCAGATTCCCGGCCTTGTGCGTCATGCGCAAGCCGACCATGCCGCAGTGCGACGCAGGCCAGCGGACCGAGCCGAGCACATCGGTGCCCAGCGAGATATCGCACAGCCCCGCCGCCACCGACACCGCGGAACCTGTACTCGAGCCCGAAGGGTCGATGCTCGGGTAAAGCGGGTTGCGGCAACCGCCACCAAAGGCGATGTTCAGCTCGGTGGTGGTCACCTTGCAGGTCAAGACCACCCGTGGGTCCAGCCCGGTCAGTGCTTCGGCGCTGCGCGCTGGATAGTGACGGTAGCTGCGCAGGCCCAGTCGGGTCGGCAAACCCGCAACGTCAACGGTGTCCTTGACGCCCAGGCGGAACCACGGCGACTCGGCCGGGCGGGTGCTGACCAGGCAACGGTAGTGGCCGTCGGCATGCACCGCCCATTGCTCATACTGCGCTGCCCAATCGGCGGCCAGTGCTGGATTGGCCTGCAGTTGCGCATAGCGCTCACGCAGGGTCAGGGCCAGGTAATTGGGCACCTGTTGGCCAACTGCTGCGGGACCGCAGTTGGCCAGGTAGGCGTCGATAGCATTGTCGGTTTTAACGTATGGCATCGGTGTATTCCTTGACAGTTGATGCCGCCGCCCAGGCTTGTGGCTTGCCTGTGGCAGACAGCGGTAAGTGATCGACGTGATGGATATGCAGCGGCCGCGGCGTGCCGGGCGTGAGCTGAGAAAACGCAGCCAGCACAGCCCCGCTGCTGACTGACGAATCGTCCAACACTATGGTGTAGGCCTCGCCACGCAAACCTTCGCGTAGCGGCACACAGGCCAGGCGTGCGCAGCCGAGCAGCGTGCCCAGTTCGGCGCCTAGCCGGGCCAGGTCGAGGCGAACGCCATTGACCTTGATCAGGCTGCTGACCCGGCCCAGCCACTGCACCCGGCGCGGGTCGAGGATCTGCACCAGGTCGTCACAACGGTGGCTTGGCGCTGCGCAGGCCTGGCCCTGCTCACGGGCAATGCGTGGGCTGGCGATTTCCAGGGGCGCGGGCTGGCCAGCGGGCGTCAGTAGCTGAACGTCGTCAAGCAAGGTCCACGGCTGCTCCGGCGTGCTACTGGCATCCAGTTCGCGGACGGCAATCGCGCCGGTTTCGGTCGAGCCGAGCACCTCGATGAAACGCACCTGCGCACCGGCGAATTGCTGGATCACAGCCAGTGCACCGGGTGGCAACATCGATGCACTGTGCACGATCAACAGCGGGCGCTTGCCAGCCAGGCGCTTGAGCAGTGCTGGCAGGAGCTTCCAGGTACTGGCGATGGCCAGAATCACGCATTGGCCGTGGCCAGCCAGCGTTGGCAGTTGCTGTTGTTCGAACGAGCACAGCTGTAGCGCCGCGCCACTTACGCGCGCACCGGTTTCGCCGAGGATCTGCCCGTAGCTGTGACTGACCGGCGCAAAGCTGATGATCTCGCTGACCTCGGCTGCCCAGCGCTGATAGATCAGCCGCGCCTCCTGCTCCATTTGCGCGCGGCTGCGCAGCCACTGGCGCGGCGCGGCGCTGGAGCCGGAAGTGTGGAACACCTGCTCGGCGCTCACTCGGCGGCCTGCAGGGTGAGCTGGTCTTCGACCTTCTGCGCAACGAAGCGCTGCATCTTGTCCAGAGTCTCGAACCAGAAGCGCACATCGTCGCTGAGGTAGTCCACCTCGATGCTGAAACGGTCCTCGACGGCAGTGATCACCTCGACTGCCATCAGGCTGTCGAAGCGCTCACCGAGAAAATCGCGAAAGCTGGCCTGGCTGTCGATGTCGAGCACCTCAGGGCCGAGCAATTGGGCGAGGGTCTGGCGGATATGTTGTTCGATGGAGGGGGTGTTCACGAGCCGGTGCTTCCTTGTTGAGTGCTTGCGTTGATCAATGCCGCGCCCGCGCTGTAGAACACCTGTTCAGGCGCGATCGGGTCGAATTGCAGATAGATGAAAGCTGTGCTGTAGCGGCTGCGCAGCCCCGCATACAGGCCGTCGGCCAGGGCCTGCTGCGCGAGCATGTCGCGCTCGCTGGAGAGTGTGATGCGCACATGAAACTGCGCCGGCTGGCCGTCACGGTCCTGGCTGGGCAACGGCATACCGGCGCTGAACACGCAGTCCAGCGGCAGCGGCGCGAAGAACACCATGCAGTGCGCGGGGTCCGCGCCCAGGCTCTTCAGAACGCGGGTAAAACCCAGCGCAATGCGCTTGCGCTCGATCAGCGGCAGCGGCGCGCAAGCGACGGTAATGGTCGGCATGCTTGGTGTCCTTATGACAGTTGCAGGTTGGGCAAATGGCGGCGGCTGCCGTCGACGAATGCCTGCAGCAGACGGCCCAGGCAGGTTGACAGCGCATCACTGCCCTCCAGATACAGCGGCGACCAGGCAAAGCCTTGCGCAGTGCTCACCTTGTCGAGGAAGAAGCGCAGGTGAGCGATGTCCACCGGCAGCTCGAATGCCAGCGCCATGGCCACCGCCTGATAGGTGCTGAGCAGGTCGGGGATACGTTGACCGTGATTGGCGAAGCCACCCTGACGAACCTTGTGCGCTGCCAGCAGCACTGCCGCAGCCTGCTGCACGGGGTGGCCGAGGTAGGCAAGGCAACTGAGCGCCTGCAAACCGGCGCGCAGCGATGACGCGCCCCGCGGATAGGCGCTGTAGGTCAGCCGCCCGCTGTCTTCATGCTGACAGGTGCCGACAAACCGCTGCAGGCCATCCAGCGCCACACCGCTGTTGTCTCCCAGCCACTGCAGGATGGCCACCGCAGCTGCGCTCGAGACCATGTCCGAGCCGCGGCCTTCCCAGAAGCCAAAGCCGCCGTCCGGATTTTGCAGCGAGGCCAGCCATTGGCCGATTGCCTGACGGGCCTGCGGCTGTCCGGAAAACGCCCCGGCTGCCAGTCCCCAGGCCGTGCAGCGCACCTCGGCACCGCGCCCGGGCATGTACATGATCCCGGCCTCGTTGGGCATCTGGCAGCCTTCGATCCAGCGCAACGCCGCAGCACGCTGGCCGCTGTCGAGGCTGCCGCCGAGGATCCCGGCGGCGCTGGTCAGAACATCCGCCGCCGTGCTCGCTTCGCGGTAGGTATAGCCGCCACCCGGTGTGGCCAGGCTGGCGATATAGTCAGCGACTTCATCGGCCAGCCAGGCAACTGGCTGCCCGAGTGCCTTGAGTGAGCCCACCGCGCAGAACACCGCCCAGACATCCTCGCCGTCATATCCCTGCCAGCGGACAAAACCGCCTGCGCTGCTGCGGCGGGCAACGATCCAGTCGCTGCAACGCTGTGCGTCCAAAGGTAGTGCGTGCAACTCTGCCAGGCTTGCAGTGGCCCGGTAGGTTGCCCACAGGCACGCCGACTCGGCCGACTCGCTGAAGCGAAAGCCGCCGTCAGCCAGCTGCTGCGCCTGCAACCAGGCGATCAAACGCGTGCGGTCCCACGCAGGCGCCGGCAGCCCGGCTCGTTGCAGTGCGCGGGCGGCCATCACGCCATAGAAGCAGGCGCGGGTATCGGCGACATCGCGCTCGGCAAACTCAGCCGACCAGCTCAGGCCACCATTGGCGCATTGCAGACCCTCAAGCCAGCGGTACAGCGGTTCACGCTGCTGGACCTCGCCGTGGCAGACTTCGAGCAAGGTGCGCAATGTGTAATGCGTGGCCCAGGCATCTGCCGTCTGGCCCGGGCACATGGCGTAGGCGTCGCCATCGAACAAGGTGTGCAGCCATGCGGCAGTGGCGTCTGTGTCGCTGACTGGCGCCGCCAGATCCTTGAGAGTTTCGGTGCAATAGAACGTGGCCCAGGCATCGGACGGCATACCCTTGCTCCAGGCATAGCCGCCATCACGGTTGCGCCGTGACTGGATATACGCCTGCAGCTGCGGCACATCGGCACTGCCCAGGCGCTCGACCCAGGCCAGGCTGCGGATCGCAGCGTAGGTGCACCAGAGGTCAGCCTGATGATTGGCCAGGCCCTGCCCTTGCGGAAATTTCGGCAACACCACGCTCATTGCGCACCGCCAACAAAGCGCAGGTTGGTCTTTTTCCAGCTCTTTTGCGAAGCGCCGCTCTTGCTCAACACCGACAGGTTGTTGATGAACAGGATGCGGCTCCAGCGCAGGCGCATGTGAGCTTGCGAATGGGCCTGCAAGCGCGCCTCGATCGCCGCCTCCTGACCAGTGTCCCAGAGCACATCGCGCTCCAGGATCAGCGCGGCGCTGTCCTTGTCGCGGTCGACTTCGATCATGTAGCCCGTGGCGTCGCAGTTGCCGTAAACGACTTCCTCGACGGCGCGAATATCCAACGCCACGCCGCCGACTACCACGGCATCGTTGTCGCGGCCATTGATCAGCAGGCTCGGGCTGAGCTGGCCGGCCTCGCAGGCGCCGCTGATGGTCACGCTGTCACCGGTATCCAGGCGCAGCAAGGGCCGCGCATACAGGTTCAGCGGCGTTACCACCAGACGCCCGCTGAGACCTTGCGCCAGCGGCACCAGTTGGCCGTCCTCCAGCAGCAGTTCGAAGTAGTTGGTGGTGCAGGCCAGACGCATCTGTTGATCTTCGCCAACTGTCGCCAGGGTGCCGGTCTCGGTACTGCCGTAACTGGCATCGAATACCTCGCACTGCCACCAGCGCGCCAGGCGCTGGCGGAATGGCTGGGTGTTGACCTCGCCCAGCAGCATGATCGTCTGCACCGACAGGGCGAAGCCGTCGAGCATCTCCCGCTGTTTAAGGTAGCGAGTCAGCTGGACCAGCACGCCAGGGGCAATGAACAGCACGCTCGGCTGGTAGGTGGCGAAGGTCTTGCACACCCGCTCCCAGTCGGTGATACCGGTGGTAAACGGGTACAGGCGCACGTGGGAGACGTCCAGGTAGTCGCAGACGTTGGCAATCAGATCGCCGACCGGGACGATATCCGACGGCATAAGGTTGGCGACCCTGGAGCCTGGTCTGAGCACCGCGCGCCATTGGCTGGCGACGCTGATGGCATTCCAGATGATGTCTTGCTTCAGGCGCGGGGTTGGCGTCGGTTCGCCGGTGGTGCCAGTGGTGGCGTAATAGCGCGCCGCGTCACCCAGGCCGACTGTGCAAAAATCCAGCGGAGTGGCCTTGAGGGTGGCCTTGGGCGTGACCGGCAACTGGGCTAAGGCTGCGCCGCTGAACGGGCCGATATCCGCGTAATAGCGGCTGTTGCGAGCTCGTTCCCAGGCGGCCTGCAATTTGCCGGTGTAAAAATTCTGACAAGGCATATTTCTGCCGAATTGGCGAAGTTCGCCCTCGGCTGCCGCTACGACTGAATGGTCGTTTTCCTTGTGAACCAACATCGCCCCGCCCCTCTCGAATAAGTTGCGCCGAGAATTGGCGAGTGCAGACCTTGAGTAAAATACTTTTGGCGAACCGGCGGTGATAGGTCGCAAGTATTAATAGCCTTGGAAATACAACGATTTAGCCCATATCAGCGGCTGCCGCCTGCTCCCCGTCCCCGTACGCTCTGGGGCAACTTCGCATATCAGATTGAGACCTTTATTGTATTTCCCTCGAGCTGTCGTCGCTGCGCACTATCGCCGCTCCTTGCAGCAGGTGCAGGGCGAACGACGACACTCAGGGAGCGACACCGATCATGCTGACTCAAGCCGCCAACGTGCTCGACGGCCCACTGGCCTGGAGCCTCAATTCCTGGCGCGACCGCAGCGCTGCGCAGCAACCGCTGTATCACGACCAACCTGCCCTTGAGCAGGCGCTGGCGAGCTTGCGCCAGGCCCCCGCGCTGGTCAGTCGGCAGTCGATCAGCCTGCTTACGGGCTTGCTGGCCCAGGCCCAGCAGGGCCGTGCGTTTGTCTTGCAAAGCGGTGATTGCGCCGAAGACTTCACCCAGACCGATCAGGCCGCGCTGAATCGCTTTCTGCAGCTGATGCAGCAGATGGGCCAGCTGCTGACGCGGGGTGTACAGCGGCCAGTGATCAAGATCGGCCGCCTGGCCGGGCAATACGCCAAGCCACGTTCCAGTGATATCGAAACCCGCGATGGCCTGAGTCTGCCGGTGTATCGCGGCGATATCGTCAACCAGGCCGAGTTCAGCGCAGCAGCGCGGCGGGCAGATCCGCAGCGCTTGCTTGCAGCCTATGCTCACTCGGCCGCGACCTTGCGCGACATCCGCACCCTGCAGGGTTTCATGGACAGCGATGGCCTTTGCGATCAGGCGCTGTTCATCTCCCACGAAGCCTTGCTGCTGGAATACGAGCAGGCGTTGACCCGGCAACAGGACGATGGCTGCTGGTTCAACCAGTCCACCCACCTGCCGTGGATTGGCCTGCGCACCGCCCAGCCCGACGGCGCCCATGTCGAATACCTGCGTGGGGTGAGCAACCCGGTGGCGGTCAAGGTCGGCGCCGAAACCTCGGCCAGCGCACTGCTGCAGCTGATCGAACAGCTTAACCCGCACAACCAGCCGGGCCGGCTGACGCTGATCCACCGCATGGGTGCGGCGCTGCTGGAACAGCACCTCGGGCCGCTGATCGACGCAGTAGAGCGCGCTGGCGCACGGGTGTTGTGGCTGTGCGACCCCATGCACGGCAATACCCGCACCCTGCCCTGCGGCACCAAGACCCGCGCCTTCGATGACATCCTGGCGGAAATAGAGACGGCCTTCGCCGTGCATGCCTGGCATGGCTCGGTCCTCGGCGGGCTGCACCTGGAACTGACCGCTGAACCCGTGACCGAGTGCCTCGGCGGCCCAGGCAACCTGCAGCCGGAGGATCTGCACCGCTGCTATCTGAGCAAGGTGGATCCACGCCTGAATGGCGAACAGGCGTTGGCCTTGGCCCAGCACTTGAGCCGGATGCCGCCATGCCGTTAGCCATATACGTGTTTTCGCTGTGCACCTTTGCCTTCGGCTTGTCTGAGTTCGTGGTCGCCGGTCTGGTTTCGGCAATGGCGGGCGATCTGAGCAGTTCAGTCGCTGCGGTGGGCGCGGCGATTGCGGCGTACGCTTTGGGCGCCGCCATCGGCGCACCGTTGCTGACTGCGGCGCTGGCGAGCTGGCGTGACCGCTCGCTGATGCTGCTGACGGTAGCAGTGCTGGGGGTGGGAAGCCTGCTGCTGGCAAGCGTCGAGCAGGTGTTGACCTTGCACCTGGTACGCTTTGGGATTGGCCTGGCCCACGGCGTGTTCATGGCGCTAGCGGCCAGTGTCGCAGTCAAGCTGGTAGCACCCGCACAGGCTGGGCGGGCATTGTCGGTGGTATGGATGGGCTTGACGGTGTCGTTGGCACTCGGGGTACCGCTGGGCACGCTGCTCGGCAGCTTCTGGTCGTGGCGGGTGATATTTGTCGCGCTGGCGCTGCTCGGTTGTTTGAGCTTGATCGGCTTGCTGCGCTGGATGCCGGTTCAGGCCGGTGCGGCGGATGCTCAGCCTGGCGCGGGGCTGAGCGGCCTGCGCGCCGTGCTACTGCGGCCGTTGTTGTCCGTTGCCGCGGTGTCCATGCTGGTCAGCGTCGCGGTGTTCAGCTTTTTCAGTTACGTGTCGCCGTACCTGCTGGAGGTGAGCCAGGCCGGGCCACGCTTGTTGAGTGCGGGCATGCTGCTGTTTGGCGCCTGCACGATTGCTGGCAATCTGGTTGGCGGATATGCCGGCGACCGCTTTGCGATAAACCGCTGCCTGTTGCTGGCCCTGCTCATGCTGGTGGTCACACTGATGCTGCTGTATGTATTCAGGCCGTCGCCATGGGCCGTGCTCGGCCTGGTCGGGGTGCTGGGGGCGCTGTTCTTCGCCATCGTCACGCTGTCCACGTTGCGCCTGCTCAATCTGGCCAAAAGCGTGGCCCCGCACGCCAGCGGCGTGGCCTCGGGGTTGAACATTGCTGCGTTCAACCTCGGCACAGCGCTCGGCGGCGGGCTTGGTGGCCTTTTGATCGGTCAGCTCGGCCTGGCGTGGTTGCCGCTGGCAGGCGTTGGCGCCGGGCTGTTGGCAATTGCTGTGCTACTCAGCCAGACGCCTGCCGATGTGCCCTATGAAGCTGAAGCTCAGCGCTGAGCCTTGGCGCACTGCCACAGCCGGGCAACATCGCTGGCGCGCGCCTGCAGCAGTGCCGGCGCCTCGCTGCACGCCTGAGCCAAGGTCATCGGCCCACTGGCCAGCGCAAACGCGGCATCGATGCCATGGGCGTACAGTTGCTGGTAACCCTCGCCCAGGGTGCCGGCCAGCACCACCACCGGCACACCATGACGTTTGGCAACCCTGGCCACGCCCATGGGCGTTTTGCCGCGCAAGGTCTGCGCGTCAAAGCGGCCTTCGCCAGTGATGACCAGATCGGCGCCCTGCACCAGTGCATCCAGCCCGGCCAGCTCGGCGACCACCTCCACTCCCGCGCGGAAACGCGCGTCCATGAATGCCTTGGCCGCAAAGCCCATGCCGCCGGCAGCGCCGCTACCGGGCGACTCCCTGAGGTCATTACCCAGCAGTTGCGCGCAATGGTCGGCAAAATGGCCAAGGGCGAGATCCAGCGCTGTCACCTGCTCAGGGCTGGCGCCTTTTTGCGGACCAAAAATCGCCGAGGCGCCATTCGGACCACACAGTGGGTTGTCGACGTCTGCAGCGACTTCGACCTGCACCTCAGCCAGGCGCGGATCAAGCTCACTGGCGTCGATCCGGGCCAGTTGCGCCAAGGCCAGGCCGCCTTCGGCCAGCGCCTGGCCATCGGCGTCGAGCAAACGCAAGCCAAGGGCGCGGAGCATGCCGCTGCCGCCGTCGTTGGTGGCACTGCCGCCAATCGCCAGGACGATGCGTTGGGCCCCCGCGGTCAATGCCGCGCCGATCAATTCGCCGGTGCCCCAGGTGCTGCTGCGACAAGCGTCGCGTTGCTCGCCGGCGACCAACTGCAAGCCGCTGGCTTCGGCCATTTCGATGATTGCCGTGCGGCTCTCGGCGAGCCAACCCCAACTGGCCTCGACCGTCTGCCCCAGCGGTCCGCGCACCGCTTGCCGGCGCAGCTCACCGTGGCTGGCCGCGACAATCGCCTGCAGCGTGCCTTCGCCGCCATCGGCCATCGGACACTCAACCAGTTCGGCCTCCGTCCACACCTCGGCCAGGCCGCGCGCAATGGCCTGGGCGACGGCAGCAGCGTCGAGGCTGTCCTTGAACGAATCGGGGGCGATGACAATTTTCATGGGGATTCTCCTGATCCTGTTGCAGCGATGCTGACAGTTGCGTCATCCGCAGGCCTCGGTCAGATGCACAAAAGCCCAGCGCCGTTGTTTGGGCAAACGCCTTTGCCACTCAGCTCAGTCGGCGCGCAACAGCTGCAAGCCCAGATACAGGGTCAACATGCCGTCCAGCCGCTGTGGGTCGACTTCGCCCAGCTCGGCGATACGTTCCAGGCGATAGCGCAGGCTGTTGCGGTGGATGCCCAAGGCATCGGCACAGGCCTGGCTCTGGCCATCATGGGTGCACCAGGCGCGCAAGGTATTGAGCAACTGGCCGCTGGCGTCCTTGCTACGAATGCGCAGCAATGGCTCGAGCAATTCATCCAGCGCGTCGTCGTTGCGGTGACGCCACAGCAGTGCTGGCAAGCGGTAGCGGGTCAGGTTCAGCAAGCGCTCGGCAGGCAGCACTTCGCGCCCATAGGCAAGCAAATCACGCACCCGCCGGTAGCCGCGTCGCAATTGCTCAAGGCTTTGCGCTGCCGGGCCCACGGCCAGGCGCTGGACGTGCCAGCCATGGCGCTGCAGCCGTTCGAGCAGACGCTGTTCATCCAGCGCGACCGCTGCCGGCCGACACCACAACAGCGACTGACGGGCCGGGCTGACGCACCAGCCATCCGGGTAACGGCTCATCAGCCAGGTGGCCAAGGCTTCTGCGGGCGGTCCGGACTCCAGCTCGAACAGGCACGGCACCCGTGCCAATTGAGGCTTGAGGCCAAGTTGCTGGGCCTCGTCGAGCAAACGCGTCGAATCACCACTACTGCCCAGCAACAATGCCAGCAAGTCATCACAGCGCTGGCGTCGCCATTGTTGCTCGACTTGCAGGTGACGCTGGGCCAGGAGCATTTCGGCGGTCATCCGCACCAGCTCGCCGTAGGTGCGCAATTGCTGCGGATCACCGGTCAGGCCGAGCACGCCGATCAAGCGGCCATCGAGCATCAGCGGCAGGTTGACGCCGGGCTGCACACCCTTGAGGCACTTGGCCGCGTCATTATCGAGCTCGACAATCCGGCCATTGGCCAATACCAACTGGGCACCTTCATGGCGGGTGTTGATGCGCTCTGCTTCACCGCTGCCGAGGATCAGGCCCTGGCTGTCCATGACGTTGACATTGCACGGCAGGATGGCCATCGCCCGGTCGACGATATCCTGCGCCAGGTCATGGTCCAGTTCGAACATTCAACGGTCCTTGCAGTGATAGGATTTGGGCCGCAGCACAGCGGCCAGCGCTGACACCTGTGCATAAGCACAAAGACAGCCGCGCTGCGCTCGCCGAGACTCGTCAGGCGAGCGCCGAAACAGGCGACGCGGTAACAATCATAACAACAGAGATCCCGATCATGGCACACAGCTCTGCCCCTGACCAAGGCCACGATAGCACCCGCAATGCGCTGTACCGGCGCATCACACTGCGGCTGATTCCATTCATTTTCATCTGCTACCTGTTCAACTACCTCGACCGCGTCAACGTTGGTTTTGCCAAGCTGCAGATGCTCGATGCACTGAAGTTCAGCGAAACCGTCTATGGCCTCGGCGCCGGTATTTTCTTCATCGGCTACGTGCTCTGCGGCCTGCCCAGCAACCTGGCGCTGAACCGCTTCGGGCCACGGCGCTGGATCGCCTTGATGATGATCGCCTGGGGCAGCCTGTCGACCTGCTTGATGTTCGTCACCACGCCGACCGAGTTCTACGCCCTGCGCCTGCTCACCGGCGCCGCCGAAGCCGGCTTCTTCCCGGGCGTGGTGCTGTACCTCTCGCGCTGGTTCCCCGCGGATCGACGCGGGCGGATCATGGCCCTGTTCATGTCGGCGATTCCGGTCTCGGGGCTGCTTGGCGGGCCATTTTCGGGCTGGATTCTGCAGCACTTTGCCGCTGGCCAGCACGGTTTGGCCGGCTGGCAGTGGATGTTCCTGATCCAAGGCCTGCCGACGGTGGTGCTGGGCGTACTGGCGATCAAACTGCTCAGCGACGGTTACCAGAAAGCGCCGTGGCTCAGCCCGGCCGAGCGGCAGATCATCGAAACCGACCTTACCGCCGATGCAGCACGCAAGCCGGTCACCAGCGGTGACAGCGTGCTGTCGGTGCTGACCAATCCGCTGATCTGGACCTTTGGCTTCATCTACTTCTGCATCCAGAGCGGCGTGTACGCGATCAACTTCTGGCTGCCGTCGATCATCAAGAGCATGGGCTTTGACAACCCACTGCTGATTGGCTGGTTGAGCGCGATCCCGTACCTGTTGGCCGGCGTGTTCATGATTCTGGTAGGCCGTTCGGCTGACCTGCGCAACGAGCGCCGCTGGCACCTTGTGGTGCCGATGCTGATGGGCGCGATCGGCCTGCTGATCGCGGTCAACTTTGCCGGCCATCCGCCGATTGCCATTCTTGGTCTGTCGATCGCGACCATGGGCGCCCTCACTGGTTTGCCGATGTTCTGGCCGATGCCGACTGCGTTGCTCAGTGCTGCCACTGCGGTGGCTGGCCTGGCGATCATCAACTCGGTCGGACAGATGGCGGGCTTCCTCAGCCCGTATCTGGTGGGCTTCATCAAGGATCAGACTGGTTCCACCGATGCTGCACTGTACTCGCTGGCCGGGCTGATCGTGATCGGCAGCCTGGTGGCCCTGCGCGTCACCCGTGCAGGCGCCTTGAGCAGCGCCCGCGCCGATTGAAACGGCTGACCGTTGCCGGGCCCGGCGCCCGGCAACACCTCACCGCCACAACTTTACTACCCCGCCCTCCTTGCCCAGCACCGGGTCCAGCTTCGGCAACGCCACCTTGGCAATCCGCGCCACCGCCTGCGCGTGGCCACGGGAACTGGGCCGTTCGACCTCGTAATCTTCCTGCCCCCGCGGGTAACCGCCAACTACCAGGAAGTCATCGCTGCAGGTGACGCAGCGGTGGCCAGTTCCGGCGGGCAGCACCAGCACGTCGCCCGCCTTGACGCTCAAGGTCTGCCCGGCGGTCCCACCCAGGGTCAGCCGCGCTTCACCCTGCGCTACGCCAAGCACCTCGTGGGCGTTGGGATGGAAGTGGTGATAGGGAAACACCCCATCTCGCCATAGCGCAGGCCACCCGTGCACCTCGAACAGCGCCTCAAAGGCCGCCGCTCGGTCCGTGCCGTGCGGCCACTGCATCGCATAAAGCAACACCGGCAACACGCTGTTCGGCGTCGAGCCGTCGTCGGCGAAACGTAGCTGGCGCGGCTCAACCGGCCGCGGCGCGATAGATTGCTGCTGGTCCATGATCTGCCCCTCACAGGCTTGTATTCTGTTGAGAAGCTTGAATGCCGTCAGGCGTTCCATTTCAAGCAGGCGCTCACTGCCTCAGGCTTTTGCGCTATGGTTGCAGTCTGACCGGCACTTCGAACCGGCCCACGACAATAACAGCACGGGGAGCGCCCATGACCGCGCCTGCCACCGACACCCGCGCCAGGGAACTGGCTGCGTTTATCGACTGCCACTTCGCCGAGCGCGGCCTCGCGCCGGAAGCGGTGATCGCCGAATCGTGGTTTCGCAGCATCAACCAGCACCACCTCGACCCAGGCCTGCGCCATGTCGACAATATCCTCAGCGCCGCCGAGATTCGCCAGCATCAGGCTCAGCACGAGGCCTACCTGAGCATCGCCGGGCAAGGCGTCAACGGCCTGGCCCGAAGGGTGGTCGATGCTGGCTTCGCCGTGCTGCTCAGCGATGCCGACGGCATTACTCTGGATGCGCGCCTGCCAGCCGATCACGACCGTTATTCACGCGCTGGGCTGATTGTCGGCGCGCGCTGGGACGAATCGATCGCTGGCACCAATGGCATTGGCACAGCGCTGGCGTCGGGGCAGGCGCTGACCATCCACCGCCAGGAGCATTTTCTTGCCGCCAACGCCCGCCTGAGCTGCTCGGTGTCACCGATCTTCGATGCGCAGAATCAGTTGCTTGGCTGCCTCAACGCAACCTGCCTGTTCAACGATGGGCCAAAACAGGCGCAGCACCTGACCCTGCACCTGGTTACGCTGTACGCGCGGCTGATCGAGAACACCCATTTCCGCCAACGTTACCGCGACCGTCTCACCCTGGCCCTCAAGCCTCGCGACGACATCACCGATCTGGCCAATGAGCAGCTATTGGCGCTGGATGAAGGCGGCCGGGTGATCGGCGCCAACCGGGCTGCATTCATGGCCCAGCCTGGCGCCCTGCTGGGCTTGCGCATCGAGCAGTTGCTGCCTGCCACTATCGATGAGCTGCTGATGCTCACCCGTGGCGGCGCTTGCGGCACCCAACTGCGCGAGCCTGGCAGCGAGCTGATCATCGAAGTCGGTTTGCGTGTGCCGGCCGGTTACGGGCTGCGCGCCAAGCCTGTGGCGCCGGCCCCAACTACAGCCCGCCACCCGACACTTGAGCAACTTGCCGGCGGCGACAGCCAGTTGCAGCAAAGCGTGCAGCGTCTGCGCAAGGTGCTGGACAAGGACATCTGTATCCTCATCACCGGTGAAACCGGCACCGGTAAAGAGGCCTTTGCCCGCGCCGTGCACCAGGCCAGTCGCCGTCAGGCCGGGCCGTTCGTTGCACTCAATTGCGCGGCGATCCCCGAGTCGTTGATTGAAAGCGAGCTGTTTGGCTACCGCAGCGGCAGCTTCACCGGCGCCAACCGTAAAGGCATGAAGGGCAAGCTGGAACTGGCCAATGGCGGCACGCTGTTCCTCGATGAGATCGGCGACATGCCTGCACACCTGCAAACCCGCTTGCTGCGGGTGCTGGCCGAGCGTGAGCTGCAACCCCTGGGGGCCGAGGCGCCAGTGGCGTTGGATATTCAGGTGGTGTCGGCGACCCACCAGGATCTGGCCAGCATGATTGCTGACAAACGCTTCCGTGAAGACCTCTTTTACCGTTTGTGCGGCATGCGCATGAGCCTGCCGGCGCTACGCCAGCGCAGCGATCGCGCCGAGTTGACCGAGCACCTGCTGCGACGGCTGCCCGAAGCGCAAGGGCTGCAGCTGGACGCCGAGGCTCACCGCTGCCTGCTGGGCCACCCTTGGCCTGGCAACGTGCGCCAATTGCTGAACGCGCTGCGCTACGCAGCCGCGCTGGCGGAGAATGGGGTGATAAGCCTGAATTGTCTGCCGGAGGAGCTGCTGGCGAGTGCGCCGCGGACGCCGGTCCTTGCACAGCCACTGCGCCTGGAGGCGCAGGTCGAGGATGCCGAAGCCCGGCATTTGCTCGATGTACTGCGGCGCGAGCGGTGGAATATCAGCGCGGCAGCAGACGCGGCGGGAATCTCCCGATCGACTCTGTACCGCAAGATGAAACGACACGCAATCGTGCCGCCGAATCAGGCTGACTGAGCGCAGCACTGGCCGCTGCACGAGCGTGCCGGCCAGTGCTGCCCCCCCCATGTTACTTAGCCCTGGATATACACCACTTGCGTGCGCGTGTACTCATACAGCCCATGCTTGCCATCCGCCCCGCCCACCCCAGACTTGCGTGCTCCGGCGTGGAAACCCTGCATGGCCTCGAAGTTCTCGCGGTTGATGTAGGTCTCGCCAAAATCGATTTCGCGGCTGGCTTTAAGTGCGGCGTTCAGGTCGCGGGTATATAGCGACGAGGTCAGGCCGTATTCGCTGTCGTTGGCCAAGGCAATCGCTTCATCCAGGTCGTCAATGATCTGGATCGGCAGGACCGGGCCGAAGATCTCCTTGCGCATGATCTCCATCTCCGCCGAACAGCCGGCCAGCACCGTCGGTTGATAGTGGAAGCCCGCACCAAGATCAGCCACCTGCCCGCCGGTAATCACCTGAGCGCCTTGCCCGACTGCCGTGCGCACCATCTGCGCGACCTTGTCCAGCCCGGCCTGATTGATCAATGGGCCCATGTCCAGGTCAGCCTGCAGCGACGGGTCGCCATAGCGCGTGGCGGCCATCGTCTGCGCGACCTTGTCGATGAAGGCATCCGCCACCGCGCGCTGCACATACACTCGCTCGGCGCAGTTGCACACCTGCCCGGTGTTGATCACCCGCGAGGCAACGATCGCGCGCACGGCCAGGTCCAGGTCGGCGTCGGCCAGCACGATAGCGGGCGCCTTGCCGCCCAGTTCGAGGTTGAGCTTGGTGATGTTTGGCGCTGCCGCAGCCATGATCCGCGCCCCGGTGGCGACACTGCCAGTGAAGCTGACCAGGTCAATGCCGGCATGGCTGGTGAGGCTGTGGCCGACACTCGCACCTTTGCCGCCGACCACGTTGAACACCCCTGGCGGTAGATCGGTTTCGGCCACCAGCCGGGCAAACTCGTAGCAGTTGATCGGTGTCTCTTCGCTGGGTTTGATCACGATGGTGTTGCCGGTCAGCAGCGCCGGCGCCATCTTGCGCGCAATCAGGAAGAACGGGAAATTCCACGGCAGCACCCCCGCCACCACGCCCAGGGGTTTGCGCAGCAGGAAGATGTGCTCGTTGGCGCGATCACTGCTCAGCACCTCGCCCTCCAGGCGGCGCGCCCATTCGGCCATGTAGTCGAGGTAATCGGCAGTGAAGTTGACCTCCACCAGGGCCAACGCCGGCACCTTGCCCTGCTCCTGGGTGATGATGCGCGCCAGGCGCTCGGCATTGGCCCGCACCTTGCTGGCAATCTGGCGCAAGTAACCGGCGCGCTCGATGGCAGGTTTTGCCGCCCAGCCTTTCTGCGCACGGCGCGCTGCGTCAATCGCGCGTTCGACCTGCGCAACGGGTGACTCCGGCACCGCCCCCAACAGCTCGCCGTTGGCCGGGTTGAACACCTCGATCAGTTGTTCGCTGGCTACAAAAGCGTTGTCGATATAGTTCTGGTACAGATTATCGGGCATCGTCATGTCACTCCTTGGAGGTATTGTCGGCAAGCGGCGTGGCGGCTGCGGGCTTGGCGCTGAAACGCTGCCAGACACTGCCTTCGCTTTGCAGGTCGTGGGCGCGCTTGATCAGGTATTGGTGCACCTGTTCGACCTGCTCAGGCTTGAGCGCTTCGGCGAACGAAGGCATACCGTCAGGGATGCGCCCGCCATAGAGAATGCCGAGGAACATCTGGTGTTTTTCCGCGGTGAGCTTGCGCAGGTCCGGCAGCACGCCGCCGCTGACGGCATGGATGCCATGGCACTGCGAGCAGTTGCCGTCGTAAAGCGCAGCACCGGCGGCTACGGTTTTTTCGTCAGCAGTGAGCGCTGGCGGTTTCGGCGTGTCGGCCGGCGGTGGGGGCTCACGCAGGGTGGCGTTGCCGCCGATCTTGTAAGTCAGCACCTGGGCGAACGGCTGCACGCCGGCGCGCAGCGACAAGGCCCCGGCAAAGGTCGAGAACGCCCCGCCCCAGCCGGCCATGAAGGTCACGTATTGCTCGCCATCTACCGAATACGTGATCGGCGCAGCCATCACGCCGCTGGCAGCCGGTGATTCCCAGAGCTTTTTGCCATCGTCGGCGGCGTAGGCGATCACCCGGCCATCGGCACTGCCCTCGAACACCAGGTTGCCCGCCGTGCTCAGGGTGCCGCCGTTGAAGATGGTGATATACGGCACTTCCCAGGCAGGTGCCTGCTTGACCGGGTCCCAGGCGATCAACTTGCCTGACCAGGTTTTGGCCATTTCCAGCAGGCCTTCCGGGCCTTCGGGCATCATCCCGGTGCGCAGGCCGAGCTGGTACACGCTCTTGAACGGGTGACGCTTGGGCGCTTCCGGGATGTGCTCGTAGTAGGCCGACATGATGTGCGCCGGGATGTACACCAGCCCGGTGTTGGGGTTGTAGGACATCGGGTGCCAGTCATGTGCGCCCCAAAATGCCGGGGTCACCAGCTTGCGCTTGCCGTCCTTCCAGTAGGCAGCTGCCTCATCATCGACGATTGGCCGGCCAGTCTTCATGTCGATGCCCTTGGCCCAGTTGACCGGCACAATGTTCTTCGCCGAGAGCAACTCGCCGGTGGCGCGGTCGAGTACATAGAAGAAGCCATTTTTCGGCGCCTGCATCAATACCTTGCGCTGTTTGCCGTTGATCGGCAGTTCGGCGAGGATCATGTGCTGGGTGGCCGTGAAGTCCCAGGCATCGCCCGGCGTGGTCTGGTAGTGCCAGGCGTACTCGCCGGTATCGGCATTGACCGCCACGATAGACGACAGGAACAGGTTGTCGCCCTTGGCCTGGCTGCGCCATTTCGGATCCCACAGCGAGCCGTTGCCGACGCCGATATAGAGCAGGTTCAGTTCTGGGTCATAGGCGAACGAATCCCACGCCGTGCCACCGCCGCCCTGCTCGACAAAGGCATCGCCGTGCCAGGTCTTGCTGGCGATTTCCATCGCCTTGTCTTCAGGCGGCAGCTTGGGGTCGCCAGGCACGGTGAAGAAGCGCCAGGCCTGCTTGCTGGTTTCGGCATCATAGGCGGTGACGTAGCCACGCACGCCAAACTCGGCGCCGCCGTTGCCGATCACCACCTTGCCATTGACCACACGCGGCGCGCCGGTAATGGTGTAGCTGCGTTTGTCGTCGCTGCGGGTGTCGACCGACCATACGCGCTTGCCGGTCTTGGCATCGATGGCTTCCAGGCGGCCATCGAGCACGCCGACATAGACCTTGCCCTGCCACACGGCTACGCCACGGTTGACCGCATCGCAGCAGGCTTCACCGGCCCGATGGCGATCGGACTGCGGATCGTACTTCCACAGCAGCTTGCCGTTGCGTGCGTCCAGGGCATACACAACCGAAAATGGCCCGGTGGTGTACATCACGCCGTCGACCACGATAGGCGTGGCCTCGACGCCGCGGTCCAGATCAAGCTTGTAGCTCCAGGCCAGGCCCAGTTGATTGACGTTGCTGTCATTGATGGTGTTCAGCGGGCTGTAGCGCTGTTCATCGTAGGTACGGCCATGGCTCATCCAGTTGCCGGGCTCTTTGTCGGCGTCGATGATGCGCTTGCCATCGACCTCGGCGGCAAACGCCGGGGCCAGGCAAGCCAACGCCAGGACGGCGCAACCTGCGCTTCTCATCAAGGCACCCGGCATGGGCCGGCGGTGCGGACCTGATTGGGTCATCGGGGAATCTCCGTTCTTGTTATTGGCGACACCCAGGGAACGTGTCGTAAAGAACAGGAGCAACGGCTGTGCCAGCGCCAGATGTACCACTGAAAGCCCCGTCCTAGAGAGCTTTGTCCACCGTCGAACGTAAGCCGGCGAGCCTACGGGTCGCCGCAGTTTCGGCACACGTGGCGCAGGAATGGAACAGGTGTGTCAGTCCGAGAGAAGCTTCGATGGTAGGCTGCGAAGACGTCTCAGCAACAGACTCCCGATCAGCGCTGCAAGGACGAATGCCAGCCCTAATGCCCGCAGCAAGTCCCCTTCTGCCAGCGCGACCCCTGCGCTGCACAAGCCGCCAACGGTAAATACCAGCGTGTTATTCAGAGCGGCTGCCGTCCCTGCAATCTCAGGGTGTAGGCTCAACGCCCAGGTAGTCGCGGCCGGTCGCACAACCGTTGTACCGGCACTGCAGACCACCATCGACAGCATGATTGCGGTGACGGTCGGATTCAGCACGTACAGCCAGAGAAACAGCGACAACCCGGCGAGGCCGATCAAAAGCAGCCCCAGTCTGATCTGTGCACTTACCTCGATGCGTTTGTTCAAGGCACTGGCGACCACGCCGCCAATGATATAAGCCGCACCGTGAGCAATGAATATCAGTGAAAAGGCGTAGTCGGTCATCCCCAGCAGATCCATGAACAGCAAGGGTGACGTGACAATGAAAGAGAAGTGGCAGGCAAATGCCATTGCGGACAGTCTCGTTATGCGCGTGGCAATAAGCACAGGCAGGAAGAAAATCCCATAGCGTTGTGAGGGATTTCGCTAACTATCAGCTGCGTATAAACATCATGTTGAGTATTTGAAAATGCTGTTGGCGCTGCGCGACACAATGCCGCGCACATTTACAGGCAGGATCAGGCAACAACCCCGCTGTTTTGCCCTTTCAAACCTCACCGCTTGCCTGTAAAAAAGGTCATCCCCCCTCCCCACTCAAGGACCTTCCCCATGCTCTACCGCCCTCTTGGCCAAAGCGGCCTGCAGGTTTCAGCCCTGACCCTGGGCAGCATGATGTTCGGCGAGCAGACCAGCGCCGAGGATTCGCTGCGGATCATCGACAAGGCCTGGGACCAGGGCGTCAACTTTGTCGACACCGCCGACGTCTACAACGGCGGGCGCTCGGAGCAAATCGTTGGCGAGGCGGTGGCGCGCAACCGGCAGGACTGGGTGGTTGCCTCCAAAGCGGGATTCGGTGCAGTAGACGGCTTGCCCAACCGCAGCGGGCTGTCGCGCAAGCATCTGTTCAATGCCATCGAAGCCAGCCTGACGCGCATGGGTACCGATTACCTGGATATCTACTACCTGCACCGCGAAGACCACAGCGTGCCGCTGGAAGAAACCGTGCGGGCCATCGGTGATCTGCTGCAACAGGGCAAGATCCGTTACTGGGGCGTGTCCAATTTCCGCGGCTGGCGCATCGCCGAGATCTGCAACGTGGCCGAGCGCCTGGGTGTGGCCAAGCCGGTTGTGAGCCAACCGCTGTACAACATCGTCAACCGCCAGGCCGAACCTGAGCAGTTGACTGCTGCGGGTTATCACGGGCTCGGCGTGGTGCCGTTCAGCCCATTGGCGCGGGGCGTGCTCAGCGGCAAGTACGCACCGGGTTCGGAGCCAGACGCCGGTAGCCGTGCCGGGCGCCAGGACAAGCGCATCATGGAAGTGGAATGGCGTCAGGAGTCACTGACCATCGCGCGCAAGATCCAGGCCTACTGCGAGGGCAAAGGCGTCGGTATCGTCGAGTTCGCGATTGCCTGGGTGCTGAACAATCGGCTGGTCAGCTCGGCCATCGTCGGGCCGCGCACCGAAGCGCAGTGGGACGCCTATGCCGGGGCACTGCAGGTGAAGATCACCGCCGAAGATGAAGCCTTCATCGATGCGCTGGTGACCCCAGGCCACGCCTCGACTCCAGGCTTCAACGATGTAGCCCACTTTGTCAGCGGCCGCCTGGCACGCTAACAAAGCCGCTAACTGGCCGCTGTCCCCCGTAGAAGCGGCCTTGTGTCGCGAAAGGGCTGCGTAGCGGCCCCATGATTATGCAGCACCGCAAATAGCCGGGCCCGCTGCGCGCGCCTTTCGCGACACAAGGCCGCTCCTACATGCCGCTTGACGACCCAAGCAGGTGGCTGATCGCGGTCTTGAGCTTCATCGGCCGCACCGGTTTGTGCATCAGGGTGTGGCCAAGCAGGCGCACCTGCTGCTTGAGCTCGTTGCTGTAATTGGCGGTGATCATCAGCACCGGTATGGCCCGGTCGCGGCAGGCGTTGATCGCCGCTACCGCCTCGATGCCGGTGCGGTCATGGTCCAGGTGATAATCGGCGATCAACAGGTCGACCCGCGCCCGTGGCAGGGCGACCTGACGCTGCAGGTCCGCTTCACTGGCCGCCGTGGTGACCTTGCAGCCCCACTGTTCGAGCAAGCTGCGCATGCCGGCGCAGATCGCCCCGTCGTTATCCAGCACCCAGATCCGCGCATCCTGCAGCGATTGCAGCTGCGACATGTCCTGCTGCAACGCTGAGCCTTTGCTCACAGGGCGCTGGCAGCACGGGACTTCGACCGAGAATACCGAACCTTTGCCGGGCACCGAGCGCAGCTGGATGGGATGCCCGAGGATGCCGGCGATCTTGTCGACAATCGCCAGGCCCAGCCCCAGGCCGCGATCCTGGTCCGGCCGCTGCGCCTCGCCGCGCTTGAACTCGTGGAACACTTCGCGGCACTTGTCCGCTGCGATGCCGATGCCGGTATCCCACACCTCGATCAACACCTTGTCGCCGCGCCGCCTGCAACCGAGCACGATCCGCCCGCTGGGGGTGTAGCGCACGGCGTTGCTGAGCAGGTTGCGCAGGATCCGCGCCAATAGCTGCATATCACTGCGCACGCGCAAGCGGCTCGGCACGTAGTCAAGGCGCAGGCCTTCGCTGGCGGCGACAGTAGCGTGCTCGGCCGCGAGGTTGTCGAGCAGGTCGCTCAGGGCAAAACTGGCGACATCGGCGCGGATCACCCCGGCGTCGAGCTTGGAAATATCCACCAGCGTGCCGAGCAGGCTCTCGACGCCATCCAGGGCGTTGCTGACGTTGTGGATCAACGGGCCTGCGCCAGGCTGTTCGAGCAAGGCACTGGTAAACAGCCGGGCGGCATTCAGCGGCTGCAACAGGTCATGGCTGACTGCGGCGAGAAATTTGGTTTTCGACAGCGTGGCCTGCTCGGCATCGGCCTTGGCATCGCGCAGGCTGGCTTCCATACGGCGGCGCTGGTCAATCTCGCCCAGCAGTTGGCGATTGAGGCTGGTCAGTTCGGCGGTGCGCTCGTGCACGCGCAGTTCCAGGTGCTGATAGGCCTGATGCAGCGCTTCGGCATGGGCGTAGCGCTCGGTGATATCGGTGAAGGTGTTGACGAAACCGCCTGTGGGCAATGGATGCGTACGAATTTCCAGCATGCGCCCGTCGAACAGACGCTGCTCCAACTCCGGCAGCGGCTGGTCGTGGTCGTCGCGGCTGGCGGGCGTCAGCAAGGCCAGCTCGCTGTCGGCAATCACGTCGGCAAACTGCCGATGGCTGGCAATCGGTGCCAGGCCGCTGACCTCGAGAAAGCGTCGGTTCCACAGCTCCAGCACGCCCTCGGCGTTGACCATGGCCAGGCCCTGCGACAGGTTGTCGACCGCCCGCTGCAGCAGGTACGACTTATGCGCCAGGGCCTGCTCGCGGCGGTGGTTCTCACGCAGCTTGACCCGGGTGACGTCGGTGAAAAGCATCACCCGGCCGCCATCGCGGGTCGGCCGTTCGCTGACCTGCAACCAGCGCTCGTTGCGCAGCCGATACAACGGTTGCTCGTCGCTGCTGGCACGGGGTTCTTCGCGCAGCAGGTTGTGCATCAGGCGTTTTACCTCGACCAGCTGCATACCGCTGGCCACGCGCAACCGGCTGTTGGCCCAGAGCGCCTTGAAGCGCCGGTTGAACAGCACCACGCGCAGGTCGGCATCGAACAGCACGAACGCATCGGAAATACTCTCGATGGCATCCACCAGCCGCTGGTGGGCAGTTTCGGCGCGCTGATGCGCGTCGCTGAGCAACAGGTGACTGGCCTTGAGTTCGACCAATACCTGGTTCAAGGCATCGGTGCGCTCGCGCACCTGCTCGGCCAACACCACCGAATGCTGGAACGCGGCAAAGGCATCGTCCGGCCGCGCCGCACCCGACTCCAGCCGCTCGATCAACGCTGCATTGATGCGCTTGAGCTTGTGGTTGTCGCGTTGCAGCTGGCTGATCTGCTCAGCTGGCGATGCGCTCGCGGGGCCGTCCGATGGCAACGCCGGTGAAGGTCTGGTTGATATGCATGCCATTGAACTGCTCCCCATAGGTGTTGAAGCCCAGCACCTGCTGGCTGCGCAACAACGCGCTGACTTCGGCCACAGCAGCGCCCTCGCTCTCCAGCTCGAGGCGGCGCAGTACGCAGTCGCAGCCGATGGTCAGCAGCAGCGGCCCGAGGCGCTGGCGCAGGCCCTCGAACAACGATTGCAGGTTGGCCAGCAGCGGACCGGGGCGCATTGCGGTGAGGACGATGCCATTCTCCACCGCGCAGTAGAAGCTCAGGCTGCCATCCTCATGTACCTGCTGAATGGCCCGCACGTAGTGGTTTTGGTTGATCCGCAGCGCCAGTGGGTGCGCCGCAAACAGCCGATGATCGAGCGCACCCACGGGTACACCGATCAACTGGGCGTACTCAGCGGCTGCCGGCTCGGCGTTCAGCTCATAGACCCGGCGCAGCTGACGGTCGGCGCGAGTCACCACCAGTTTCTCGCTGCGCGGCTGAATGTGATCGGCGCTGAACACCTCGAACTCCAGCCAGGTATTGACCAGCAACAAAACCGCCGCACCGCTGTGGAAGGCACCGTTGTAATACACATGAGTGCGGCTGAGGTGATTGTCATCACCTGCCGAGCCGCCGAACTGCGGGATATCGCCCAGCGCCGCTGCCAAGGCAGCCAGCACCACCTCTTCCCGGCTGGACAGGCCGTCGAACAAGGTCAAGGCAAAGCTGTGCGCCTTGATCGGTGCCAGGCTGTTGCGTCGGCAGTCTTCGACCAGCTGGGCAACCAGCGCCTGCGCGTCGAGCAGGCTGAAACCGGGTACCGCTTCCACCAGGCCAGCGGCGATAGAGAAGTAGCGCCGGTCGAAACCGACCGCGGTGATACAACCGCGCGCATAGCCCTCCGGGGTCAGTTCGCCGGCGCTGGTGCAGCCGGCCAGCCCCACCGCCGGAAATTGCCCCTGTAGCGCAGCCGCCAATGCCGGCAGATCGTATTCGGCAGAGCAGAAAAACAGCACAAAGCCTAGCTCGGCATGCCGCAGTTGATCAGCCAGCTCACCGGCTGCCTGAGTAGCACAGGTAGCCCGCGACAGTGCGCTGAAGACGCCTTCGCTCATAAGTCGAATTCCGAGAGAGATACAGCCATGGCCGCAGGATAGGCAAGCCTGCGGCTCAGCCGAATGCTACTTGGGTAGGGGGTCGGGGTGGCATTGGTTGTACGCGGCCCTCGCGCTAAATACCAAGGGCTGCGGCCAGACGTTGCAGGCCGGCGATAAGCGCCAGATGCAGCGGATAGAACGCATAACCCCAGCGCCCGACCCGCGGTACCTGCCAGCGTTCCTGACGCGCCAGCCACAGGCCTATTGGCAACGACATTGCTGCGGTGCTCAGGATGACCAGAGCGATGGGTTGCAACGGATGCGCACGTAACCAACTGTTGGTCACGTTGCCCGCCACCGCCAACGCACACGGCAGCAGCCAGCCGGCGCCGCCGTAGCGCCTGGCGATCAGTATCGCGGCGGGGAGCAGGACGCCAGGCAAGCCGTACATCAGGTGATCACTGAACAGCGCTGCAGTCAGCGCAGCGCTCAAGCCGAGCAGGCAGGCCAGCGCCTGTCGATGGTGTATTGCCCAAGCCAGCAACAACCCGAGCGTCAGGGTCGGGATCACGTTTAGCGTCTGCGAACCGGTGTCCAGCCAGCGGTACGGGCCTTCGGACAGCACGCCAAATACCAGCAGCCAACCGAGATAGCGCGCCGCGCTGCGGCTGGGCCACATAGCCGGGTCGCTGCGCCCGACGTTGATTGCCAACGCCAGGCAGAACAACGGAAATGCCAGCCGGCCGATGACGAACAAGCCGTCGGCAGCTGGCCATAGGTAACGCAGGTGGTCGGCGACCATGGTCACGATCGCCGTCCACTTGACCAAATCCAGCCCGGCCGAGCGCACGGTTACTGCCCGGACTCGCTGCTCACCATTGGCTGCAGGTACTTGGCGGTCCATGCCGCCAACGGCAGCGGCGGTTGTTGATGAATGATGCGGCGCCAGATCAGACCAAGGTCTTCCAGGTTGAACATCGAGTTGGCCGATGTGCCCGACCAGGCTGTTGGCGTGCCGACGCTCCACTGGCCAGTGCTGTCGCGGCTGGCCATCTGGAAGCGGAACGTGTAGTTGCCGGGAATGCCCATGCGCAGGTCGGTCACCACCAAGGCATCACCGACCTCGTCGTAACGCAGCCAGTCTCCCGTGAACCAGCGCAGACGCGCGTGCAGTGGGTCATCACCAAGGCGCTTGGCTGCCTCGAGGTTGCGCGAATGGCGCAGCATTTCCGGCGGCTCGCGATCGAATACGCTGCTGACGCCCTCGAAGTAATGGCCGTCCGCGGTTTTCGCCATCACCCGCCAGACCAGGCTGTTAAAGGCGATAGGCACGGCACGCACTTCGGTCACTGCTACGCCTTGCTGATCCAGAGCAGCTGCAAAGCGCTGCTCGGCATGCATGCGCGCGCCCAGGCCAAAGCCGAGGTAGGCGGTACTGAACAGCAATGCGCAGGTCATCAACGCAATCGCCCTGCCCTGCATGCCGCGAATCGCCGCGAACAGCACAGTAAACAACAGCGGCAAGGTGTACACCGGATCAACGATGAACACCGCCGCCCAACTTTCCGGGATCAGTTGCAACGGCCAGAACAACTGGGTGCCATACACGGTAAAGGCATCGAGTACCGGATGCGTGATCAGCACCAGCCAGAACGCGGCGAACAGCCTTGGCCAGCGATAGCCTCGCTCCGGCCAGTACTTATGGCCAAGCCAGGTCACCAACCAGGCCAACAACAAGGCCAGGCCGGTGAGCACGAACAGTGAATGCGAGAAACCACGGTGGAAGGTCATCTGCGACACCGGATCGGCATAGCGGATGATCACATCGAGGTCTGGCAAGGTGCCCAGGGCGGCGCCGTAGAGCAATGCCCGGCGGCCTTGAATACGGCCTAGCACCGTGCCTTGCAGCGCTGCGCCGAGCACCGCTTGAGTGAGTGAGTCCAAAGGTCAGGTTTCCACAAAAAGTCTGTTGGCAACCTACCTGCATCGCCGGTCACTGTGCAAACGCTATCGCCGCAGCGCAGCGTTTGCAGCGGGCTGGCAACTCAGCCATCTGTGAGCGGCGCGGGGCTCACAGCAACTGCCAGGTGTAGGCCAGAATCAGCCGGTTTTCGTCGATATCACTGCGATAATTCGAGCGCGCCACCGCGTTTCTGACACGAATACCCAAACCCTTGAACACCCCGCTTTGCACCGCATAACCAATATCCAGATCGCGCTCGCGGTCCTTGCCCTCGAAGCCGCGGCCGGTATCGACATTGTTGCCGGTTATGTAGCGCACCGTCGCGGTCAGGCCAGGGATGCCCATGGCGGCAAAGTTGTAGTCATAGCGCGCTTGATAGGAGCGCTCATCGGTGTAGGCAAACTCATAGGTGGGTACCTCATTGCCCAGCGGAGTGATATTGGCGAATACCCGTGGAAACGGGCTTTCGCCATAGATGCCCTGATAGCCGACGTGAAAGCTATGTCCGCCATGCCGGGCTGTCAGCAACGTGAAGAACGCCTGGTTGTCGATCTGGCCAAGCACGGCATCGCCGTCCTCGCGGGCAGTGAAATAACCCAGGTTGGCGCTGAGCACCCAGTCGCCGAACGGCTTGCTGTGCTTGAGGCCGACAAAGCCCTGCTGGTAGATGTCCTCGAGCTGGCCATACCACAGGCTGGCACTGGTCTGCTTGTCGTTGAAGACATAGTCACCGCCCAGGTAATTGAACGCGTCACTCGCGACCTGGCGCATCGGCACATGGCCAAGCATGGCGTTGAGCTTGTCATCCCCGCCTTCGTTGCGCAGGTGCGTCGAAGACAAATGCCCAGCCTGCACGGTCAGCCCGTTGATCTCGGCGGAGTTGAGGCTGACGCCCTGATAGGTGGGTGGCAGCAGGCGAATGTCGCTGAAGGTCAGCACCGGCAGATTCGGCTGCAGCTCGCCAACGCGCAGCTCGGTTTGCGATACGCGGGCTTTGAAGGTGCCAGCCAGGCGACTGTAATCGCTTGCCGCACGCCCGTCGCCATGCACTGGCAACAGTCCGCTGTTGACCCGGTCCGGGCTGCTATCGAGGCGAATCCCGAGCAAGCCCAGTGCATCGACGCCGAAACCGATCGGGCCAGGGGTGTAGCCGGACTTGAAATCGAGGATGAAGCCCTGGGCCCACTCCTCGGCCTTGGACTGCTGGTTGGCGCCGACGATGTCAGAGAAATCCCGGCTGAAATAGTAGTTGCGAGCACTGAGGCTGGCTTTGGCGTCTTCGAAAAAGCCGCTTTCAGCAGCCAGCAGGGGTTGGCTGAGCAAGGTTATGCCCAGGGCGACACAGGCGTTAGGTTTCATCGCGAAGCTCTCTTGATCTTGTTTTTATGGATGGATCGCTACTACGGTTTTGCACTACGGATTTTCACGAGTTACGGCGCAAGGCATCCCCCGCCTGCGGCCGCCGCAAACGCAGCAAGGCATGCGCGCAGAGGCCGAACAACAAGCCCCAGAACGCTGCCGACAAGCCCAGAAAGGCAACACCGGAGGCCGTCACCAGAAAGGTGAACAACCCGGCATCACGCTCGCTCGGTTCGGCCAGGCTGCGGGCCAGTGCCTCGCTGATCGCGCCATACAAGGCGAGTCCCGCCAGGGCGGCAATCAATGCAGCAGGAAAAGCGGCAAACAACGACATCAGGGTCGCGCCGGCGATGCCCAGCAGCAGATACAAGCCACTGCCGGCCAATGCCGCGATGTAGCGTCGACGCGGGTCTTCGTGAGCTTCGCGGCCGGTGCACAGGCTGGCGGTGACGGCGGCGAGGTTGAGTCCGTGGCAGCCGAACGGCGCCAACAGCATGCCGCCCAGGGCACTGGCACTGATCAACGGGCTTGCCGGCGTCTGGTAACCCGCATTGCGCAGCACGGCCATGCCCGGCATGAACTGCCCGGTCAGGGCCACCAGCACCAGCGGCAAGGCCAGGCTGAACACTGCCGACAGGCTGAATTGCGGGGTGATCAACTGGGCGGTAGCAAACTCCAGCACCAACGCCTCACTGCGCAGCTGGCCGCTGAGCACTGTGATCAACGCGCCAACGGCCAACACCGCCGCCACCGCATAGCGGGGCTGCAAGCGCCGCATCAGCACATAAGTGATGAACATCGCCACGACCAGCGTCGGTTGCACCGGCAAGGCGCGAAACACTTCAACGCCAAAGCTGAACAGAATGCCGGCCTGCATGCCTGCCGCAATCGAGCCCGGCAGGCGTGCGATCAAGCCGTCGAACGCACCACTCAGGCCAATCAACAGCAAGATCAGATTGGCCACCAGATAGGCGCCGACCGCTTGCTCGAGACCAATCTGCGGCAACGCAGTCACCAGCAGTGCCGAGCCTGGAATCGACCAGGCGATAACTACCGGCACCCGATAACGCAGGGTCAATACCGCGCCAAGCACGGCGCTGCCCATCGACACGGCCCACACCCAAGACGACAATTGGCCGTGGGACAGGCCCGCAGCCTCGGCAGCATGGAAGATGATCACCAGCGGGCCGGCGTAGGAAATCATCGTCGCCAGCAGGCCGGCGACGATGGCAGACAACGAACAATCCTTGATCAGGTCTTTCATGGGACCTCTGGCCAGACCGGGGCCGGACGGGATGTCCGGCATGGGTTGTTCAAGCAACGTCAATTGAGGGCGATTACGCCTGCTGCAATGCCCGCGGCCGACCGCTGCGTTGCTCAGCCTCGCTGTCCGGCGCGCGCTGCAGCTGGAAGTCGAAGCGCAGCTCGGCATAGCGCCCGCTCACGCCCCGCGTGCCGTCTTCGCGCATCTGCACTTCGCCGACCAAGCCGTCACGGGTGGCGTAGGCGAAGTCGTCCCACAGGTACTTGTCGCCAGCCAGGTTGATCTGCGTGGTCAGGTGCCGATAGCCCGGCGCCGAGATGAAGAAGTGGATGTGCGCCGGGCGTTGGCCATGCCGGCCGAGCAGGTCCAGGCACTCCTGGGTTGGGCCTTGCGGGTCACAGCCGTAACCCGATGGCACGATCGAGCGCGCGCGGTAATAGCCCTCGGCATCGGTGACGATACGCCGACGCAGGTTGTATTCGGACTGGCTTTGGTCGAAGAACGAGTAAGTGCCACGGGTGTTGGCATGCCACAGGTCAACCGTGGCGCCGGGCACAGGCTGGCCAGCCGGATCGAGGACCTGGCCTTCGAGGAACATCACCGTGGCTACGCCCTCCTCGCTGCCATCGTCCATGCGCACCTGGCCCGCGGCAATCGGCGCGCCGGCGACATACAACGGCCCTTCGATGGTGCGCGGAGTGCCACCGGCAAGGCCGACGGCGGTGTCCTTGGCGTCCTGCAACAGGTCGAGGAAGTGCTCGATACCCAGGCCCGCGACCAGCAACCCGGCCTCACCACGACCGCCCAGGCGATTGAGGTAGTCAACGGCGTGCCAGAACTCGTTCTCGCTGATCTCAAGGTCCTCGATCAGGCGCGCGCTGTCCTGCAGGACGCGCAGGATGATCTGCTTGAGCCGAGGGCTGCCTTCATCGTTACCAAACCCTGCGGCTTGTTCGAAGAACTTGGTCAGTTCGTCAGTGTGGGAAATTTTCACGGTCATGTTTGCTTACCTCTAATAATTGTTCTTGGGTGAGTCAGGCTCGATCAACGGTCGTCGCTGTGGACTGACGAGGGATGCCGGCACAGGCCGGTCACTTCGATGGCCATATACGGGAACAGCGGCAACTGCATCAGGGTGTCGTGCAGCGCCTCGACACTGGGCACGTCGAACACGCTGTAGTTGGCGTAGTGCCCGGCAATGCGCCACAGGTGACGCCAGGTGCCGTCGCGTTGCAGGCGTTGGGCCAGCTGCTTTTCGTCAGCCTTGAGCTGGGCGGCCCGGGCCGGGTCCATGTCAACGGGCAGGTTCACGGTCATCTTCACGTGGAACAGCATGGGTTTCTCCTTGGGTAGGGTCGCAATCAGCGCCGGGCGAAACGCGCCAGGCGGGCTTCATCCAGCTTCAGGCCCAATCCGGGCGTGCGTGGTACATGCAGTTGGAAGTCGCTGTAGCGCAGCGGCTGCTCGACGATGTCTTCGGTCAGCAGCAGCGGCCCGAACAACTCGGTGCCCCAGGTCAGCTGGCGCAGGGTCAAAAAGGCGTGGGCCGAGGCCAGGGTGCCGACCGCGCCTTCGAGCATGGTGCCGCCGTACAGGGCGATGCCGGCGGCTTCGGCGATCTGCGCGGTACGCAGCACGGCGCGGGGGCCGCCGTTTTTGGCGATCTTCAAAGCGAACACGCTGGCAGCGCCATCGGCGGCGAGGCTGAAGGCGTCTTCCACGCTTTCGATCGACTCGTCGGCCATGATCGGCGCCGGGCTGCGCTGGTTAAGACGGACTTGCCCGCTGCGGTTGATCCGCGCTATTGGCTGCTCGATCAGGTCGATGCCGTTGTCGCCAAGCACCTGGCAGGCACGCAAGGCTTGCGACTCATCCCAGTACTGATTGACGTCGACACGCACGCTGGCGCGCTCGCCCAGCTCACGCTTGATTGCCACCACATGGCGCAGGTCCTGCTCCAGCGGGTTGGCGCCGATCTTCAGCTTGAACAGCCGATGGCGGCGGATCTCCAGCATGTGCTCGGCTTCAGCGATGTCGCGGGCGGTGTCGCCACTGGCGAGGGTCCAGGCCACTTCGAGGCTGTCGCGCACCCGGCCACCGAGCAGCTCGCTGACCGCCAGGCCCAGGCGTTTGCCCTGCGCGTCGAGCAAGGCACTTTCGATGCCCGACTTGGCGAAGGTGTTGCCCTTGGCCAGCTTGTCCAGCTTGAGCATGGCGGCATTGATGTTGTCGGCTGGCAGGCCGACCAGCGCCGGGGCCAGGTGCGCGTCGATGTTGGCCTTGATCCCTTCCGGGCTCTCGTAGCCGTAGGCCAGGCCACCGATGGTGGTCGCTTCGCCAATGCCTTCGACGCCGTCGCTGCAGCGCAGGCGCAGCACCACCAAGGTCTGCTGCTGCATGGTGTGCATCGCCAGCTTGTGCGGGCGAATGGTCGGCAGGTCGACGATGATCGCCTCCAGCCGGTCGATAGTCGGGCTTGTCATGCAAGGCCTCCAGTTACGTCAGTCAAAGGGTTACGCCTGTGCCAGCGCGGCCAGGCCGTGGCGCCGGCTGCTGGCCAGGTGCACGGCCATGGCCAGCGCGGCAACCGCGCCGGGGATGGCAAAGGCGATGAAGTTGAGTTGCAGCGGCAGGTTGATGCCCATCAGCGCGCCGCCCAGCAGCGGGCCGACGATGGCGCCGTTGCGGCCGATACCGGACGCCCAACCAAGGCCGGTCGAGCGCATCGACAGGCCATAGAGCTGGGCCGCGCCGGCATACAGCAGGATTTGTGTGCCGATGGTGGTGGCGCCGGCAATGAAGATCAGCAGGTACAGCACGGGCATCGGGCTGTTCACCCCAAGCAGGCTGATCGACAGCGCCGCGGCGACAAAGAAAGCGATCTTGACCTTGACCAGGTTGTAGCGATCACCCAGCCAGCCGCCGAGAATTGCCCCGGCCATGCCGCCGAAGTTCAGTGCCAGCAGGAACGACAGGCTTGAACCCAGGCTATAGCCGGCGTTGGCCATCAGTTTTGGCAGCCACGAGCTGAGCGCGTAGACCATCAGCAGGCAGCAGAAAAACGCCAGCCACAGGGCCAGGGTGCGCACTGCCAGGCCGTCGCGAAACAGCTCCAGCACCGAAGCGCCCTTGCCTTTGCGCTCGCTCGCCTGCAACACATCGTCGGCCTGCACGTCGCAGTCCGGATCAAGCCGTTTGAGCAGGGCACGGGCTTCGTCGCTACGGCCCTGGCGCACCAGAAAACCAATCGACTCGGGCAGGTAGTAGAGGATCACCGGCAACAGCAGCAACGGCAGCGCTGCGGCAAAGAACATCGACTCCCAACCAAAGCGCGGCAGCAAGAAGATGCCGACACCTGCCGAAAGCATGCCGCCCAGCGAGTAACCGCTGAACATGATCGCCACCAGCGTGCTGCGCAGGCGTTTGGGCGCGTACTCGTTCATCAACGCCACGGCATTGGGCATCAAGCCGCCGCAGCCAAGCCCGGCGATGAAGCGGTAGATGCCGAACTCGCTGGGGCTGCTGGCAAAGCCATTGAGGATGGTCGCGCCGGAGAACAACGCGAAACAGATGGCGATGCCCTTCTTGCGCCCGATCCGGTCCGCCAGGCTACCGAACAGCAGCGCACCGAACATCATGCCGAACAGCGCGTAGCTGCCCAGCGCGCCGGCTTGCAGCGGGGTCAGGCCCCACTCCTTCATGATTACCGGCAGCACTACGCCATAGATGAACAGGTCGTAGCCGTCGAATACCAGCAGCAGGCCGCACCAGGCCATGACCATCCAGTGGAATGGTGAAAAGCGCGCGTTATCAATGATCGGGTGAACATCCAGGGTTCGCATGGCATCGGTCTCTGTTGTTTTTGTTGTGAGAGGTAAACGCAGGCTGGGCGACTGTCAGCCGAGGTCGCCGCCGCCGACCGGCAGGGTCACGCCGGTGATGTAAGAGGCCTCGTCGGAGGCGAGAAAGAGAATCGCGTTGACCTGTTCGTCAATGCTCGCGTAGCGCTTCATCAGGCTGCTGTCCAACGTCTGGGCAACGATCTGCTGGTACCAGGCCTTGTCCTGCTCGCTCTGCGCATCGCTGTTGCGCGGCACCCGCCGGGGTGGCGCTTCGGTGCCGCCGGGCGCAGTGGCGTTGACCCGAATACCGCGTTCGGCGGTCTCGAAGGCCAGGCAGGCAGTGAGTGCGTTAACGCCGCCCTTGGCTGCGCCATAGGGAACGCGGTTGATGCTGCGGGTGGCAATCGACGACACGTTGACGATGGCGCCGGCGCCACGCTCGAGCATGTACGGCAGCGCTGCGTGGCAGCACCACAGGGTCGGGAACAGCGAACGGCGCACTTCGGCCTCGATCTGTTCCGGCTCATAGTGCTCGAACGGCTTGGCCCAGATGGTCCCGCCGACGTTGTTGACGAGGATGTCGATCCGGCCAAAGCGCTCGACCGCGCTGGCCATGACCCGGGCGCACTCGGCGTGCTGCTCGAGGTCGGCAATCAGCGTCAGCGTGCCCTCGCCGGCCAGTTCATGAACCAGCTCGGAACGGTCTACGGCTACCACTTGAGCGCCTTCGGCCTTGAGCCGCCAGCACACGCCGCGGCCAATGCCTTGGGCCGCGCCGGTGACCAGCGCGACCTTGCCTTGGAATCTGTTGCTCATCTCTGCTCTCCCCAGCGCCGCCTTCGTCTGCACGCGGCGACGCTGCTGCCATTGGCAATAAAAAAGAGGCCAGCCGCACCCGCACGATGCGGCCAGCCCCCAAGGAAACTCAGGCCGCGGCGGCGAACTTCTCGTAATAGAAGTTGGCCGGGGTGATGCCTTGTTCGCGGATGTACTGGCTGACCGCCTCGACCATCGGCGGCGGGCCGCACAGGTACACGTCGACATCGCCGTTGTTCAGGTGCGCCGGTTCGATGTGCTGGGTGACGTAGCCCTTTTGCGGGTACTTACTGTCGGGGTTGGCAACGCAGGCGCTGTAGGTGAAGTTGCTGATGCGCGCAGCCAGCGCCTGCAGGCGGTCGAGCTCGACCAGGTCGAAATCGTTGGTCACGCCGTAGATCAGGTGCAGTGGATGCGCGCTGCCGACTTCGGCGATCTTTTCCAGCATCGCCGTGAACGGCGCCAGGCCGGTGCCGCCGGCCAGTAGCAACAACGGCCGCTGGATCGGGCGCAGGTAGAAGCTACCCAGCGGGCCGGCCAGGCTCATGCTGTCGCCGGCCTTGGCCAGACTGGTAAGGAAGCTGCTCATCAGGCCGCCGGGAACGTTGCGGATGAGGAAGCTGACCTCGCCATCCTTGGGCAACGAACTGAACGAATACGCGCGGCTCTGACCGCTGCCCGGCACCTGCAGGTTGACGTACTGGCCTGGCAAGAAGGCCAGGCTGCTCAGCGCTTCACCCTTGATCGACAGGGCAATGGTGCTGGCCGACAGCTGGCGCACATCGCTGATCTCGGCCTGGAAATTGCCCTGCTCGGCTTTGCACAGCTGCGACGATGCCGGGATGCGCAGCACGCAGTCGGATTCGGCGCGCATCTGGCAGGTCAGCACGTAACCCTGGCTGATTTCTTCTGCGCTGAGGGCGTCTTCGATGAAGTCCTCACCCAGCGCATAGCTGCCCGCCTCGGCCTTGCACTTGCAGGTGCCGCAGGCGCCGTCACGGCAGTCCAGGGGGATGTTGATGCCTTGCCGATAGGCCGCATCGGCAACGGTTTCGTGGCCTTCGGCATTGATGAAGCGGGTGATTCCGTCTTCAAAATTCAGTGCGATCTGGAAGCTCATGTTGCACCTCGCGGACGAGCCTGCCCGCAGCGCGCCCTGCGGCACGCTGCTCAGTACTCGTCTTGACCAGAAGTCAGATGTGGTAGATGTCGATGACCTGGCGAACGTAGTCGTTCTTCAGCACCACTTTCTTGGCCTTGATCAGCGGCTGCGCGCCGCGCAGGTCAAGGGTGTAGAAGCTGCTGCCGAAATAACTGTCGGTGGTCTTGTAGCGAAAGCTCAGGGTGTGCCAGTTGAAGCGCACCTGACACTGCTCGCCACTGTGCTCGACAATCTCGATATTGCTCAGGTTGTGCGAGGTGCGGGTATCCGGAACTGTGGCACTTGAGCGCTCGGTCTGGATGCGGAACACGCGGTCCTCCAGCCCTCCTCGGTTGCCGTACCAGATCAGGGAAATCTCGCTTTGCGGGTCTTCGGTGAGCTGGTCGTTGTCATCCCACGATGGCATCCAGAAGGTCGCATCGCTGGCATACAGCTCCAGCCACTGCTCCCACTGGCCATCGTCGAGGTAGCGCGCTTCGCGGTAGAGGAAGTCGCGCACGGTGTCGTACAAAGCGCTCATCGCACGGCCTCCACTGGGATCAGCTGCGGCTCCTGCTCGAGTGCCTTGAGCATGGTTTCCTGCCAATACTTGTGCTGCAGCACGAACAGGCCTTCATCTTCGGTGCGCACGCCTGACAGCAATGGCTTGAGCTCGATCTCGCGGGCGGCCTCGTCGGCCCCTTCGACCCAATGCTCGGCGCCGCGCGACATATCGTTCCAGCCAGTGCCACCGCCGTAGCCGGTCTGGCACGAGCGGAACTCTTCGAGGTCATCCGGGGTGGCCATGCCACTGACGTTGAAGAAGTCTTCGTACTGGCGGATGCGCTTGGCGCGGGCCTCGCTGCTCTCGCCCTTGGGTGCGATGCAGTAGATGGTGATTTCGGTCTTGTTCACCGAAATTGGCCGGGCGATGCGGATCTGCGAGCTGAACTGGTCCATCAGGTACACGTTCGGGTACAGGCACAGGTTGCGCGAGTTCTCGATCATCCAGTCGGCACGGGCCTGGCCGAAATCTGCCGCCAGTTGCTCGCGGCGCTCGTAGGCCGGGCGGTCTTCCGGGTTGGCCCAGCGCGTCCACAGCAACAGGTGGCCGTGGTCGAACGAGTAGAAGCCGCCGCCCTGTTTGGCCCAGGCACCGGCGCTCATGGTCTTGATCTCGGCAGCGCTTTCGCGTTGCTTGCGCTGGTTCTGGGTAGCGGCGTAGTTCCAGTGCACCGAGCTTACGTGATAGCCATCAGCGCCGTTTTCAGCGGTGAGCTTCCAGTTGCCTTCGTAGATGTAGGAGCTGGAGCCACGCAGCACTTCCAGGCCCTCGGGCGACTGGTCGACGATCATGTCGATGATCTTGGCCGATTCGCCCAAGTGCTCGAGCAGCGGTTTCACATCGGCATTGAGGCTGCCGAAGAGGAAGCCGCGGTACGACTCGAAGCGCGCCACCTTGGTCAGGTCGTGCGAGCCGTCGCAGTTGAAGCTGGCTGGGTAACCGGCATTGCTCGGGTCTTTGACCTTGAGCAGCTTGCCGCTGTTATTGAAGGTCCAGCCGTGGAACGGGCAGGTGTAGCTGGCACGGTTACCGCGTTTGTGCCGGCAGAGCATCGCCCCGCGGTGGCTGCAGGCATTGAGGAAGGCGTTCAGCTGGCCGTCCTTGTTGCGCGCGATGAACACCGGCTGGCGGCCCATGGTCAGCGACAGGAAGTCGTTCTTTTCAGGGATCTGGCTTTCGTGGGCCAGGTAGATCCAGTTACCTTCGAAGATGTGTTTCATCTCCAGGTCAAACAGGCGCGGGTCGGTGAACATCTCCCGCTTACAGCGGTAGACGCCCGATTCCCGGTCGTCCTCGAGCATGGCATTGAGGTAGTCGAATCCCAGGAACATGGCCAGGGTCTCCATTGTTATTGTTCAGGCCAGGTCAGGTTAGGACGAGCGCGGCGGGGGCAATATCCGGATTGTGCAGAGTGCTATCCGTTTTCTGCAGGCTTGCTGGAGGGGCTGAGGGTGCGGCGCCAGAACGGCGCCAGCGGGGGTTCAGGTGCGGCGTTTGAAGGTTTCCGAAGGCAATTCGGCGAATTGCTGGCGGTAGCTCTCGGCAAAGCGGCCCAGGTGCATGAAGCCGTAATCCATGGCCAGCTCGGTTACGCTGCGTACCGAGCAGCTCGGGTCGGCCAGACACTCGTGCAGGCGCTGCAGCTTGCGCTGGCGTACATACTGCTTGGGCGTGGTGCCCAGATGCCGATCGAACAAGGCATATAACGAGCGCAGGCTCATGCAGGCCTGCTCGGCCAACGCCTCCGCCGGCAGCTCAAGCTTGAGGTTGCGTTCGATGTAATCGAGGATGCGCTCCAGGCTGGCGCCCGGCGCGCCGAGGTTCTCCCGCTGGACATTGGTGCTCATCAAGGTCAGCAGCTTGCTGGCGACGATCTGGCTGTAGTGGCCCTGCACCCGCGGCAACGAGTCACTAACCTCCGCCTCATGGCAGACCATACCCAGCAGGTTGACGAAGCCGTCCAGCTCATCCAGCCGGTAATGATTGCGCAAAAACCGCACGCCACCGCTGGGCCGCTGCCAACGCTGCTCGTCGCAGATCGATTCGAGCAGCCGGGTCGGCACCTTGAGGATGAATTTTTCGCAGTCTTCCGAGTAGGTCAGGTCGACCGGATCATCCGGGTTGATCAACAGCAATTCGCCCGGCACCAGGTGGTGCTCGCGCTGTGGCCCGCGCCACAGGCAATTGCCGTGCAGCAACACCTGCAGATGGTAGATCGTTTCAAGCGCTGGCGAAGTAACCCGCACGCTGCCGCCATAACTGATGCGGCACAGGTCCAGCTCGGCCAGTTTGCGGTGGCTGAGGCTGGCTTGCGGATGGGTGGTGCGCGACAGGCCGATGCAGTGCTGGCCTACATGCCGGTTGACGTAATCGGAGACGGCATACGGATCAGCGTGGTGAAACACACTGCTACGCTCGCTCAACAGGCGGTTTTCCATAAGCAAGGCACTCGGCTCATTCTTGTTATCGTCGCCGCTTCCTACTGCCTCAACGGCGAGTGGTCGCGGTCGTACACGCTCAGTCTATCGGGCCGGTCGCCGGGTACAGCAGGCAAGTGACAACCGGTGGCTTGGCTACACACTACGCAATGCAAGGGCTGCCAGGCAATGCGACCTCAGTAACGGCCGGGCGAACAGCGCGCTCTTGCGGCCAGCATTTGTCCGATTATCGAACGCAGGGGATAGGCGCAGGCTCTAGATCAGTCTTCGCCTAGGGTTGATAGCCCTTTTTACTGACACAGCTTGCAATCATCCGACTACACCGCTCGGTTACTTTCCTTACACCGCAATCGGCGCTTCTGCTAAAAACGCCTGCATGCCCTCTTCTCTTTTGCTTCACCTCAAACGTCGCTGGCTCAGCTGGCTGTGCATGGCCGTGCTCCTGATCGGCCTGCCGGCCGGCTGCAGCGTACTGCAACACAAGGAGCGCGAGCTGGTGTTTCGCATCGAGCCCGGCCAGGCCAGCTGGTTCCGTGGCTTGCCCGCAGGTGTGCAGGAACTCGACCTGCGCCCGCGCAGCTTCACCGCCAACCAGAGCCTGCATGCCTGGTGGTGGCCAGCCCAGCGCGCCGACGCACCGGCCATCCTGTACCTGCACGGCGTGCGCTGGAACCTCACCGGCCAGCTGTTTCGCATCGAGCAACTGCATGCCATGGGTTACTCGGTGCTGGCCGTGGACTACCGCGGTTTCGGCCAGAGCCGCGGCGACCTGCCGTCCGAGGCGACCGTCTATGAAGATGCGCAGGTGGCCTGGGAGCGCTTTGCCCAGCTGCAACCGGACCGCAACAAGCGGCTGATCTTCGGTCACTCGCTCGGCGGCGCGGTGGCTGTGGAGCTTGCGGCCGAGCTGAGCCGCCAGGCGCAAAAAGACGGCAGCCCGAGCGCCGCGCGCGGCTTGATCCTGGAATCGACCTTCACTTCGCTCGGCGATGTTGCGGCAGTGGTAGCCGATACCGCCTTGCCAGTGCGCTGGCTGCTGTCGCAAAAATTCGATTCGATCGACAAGATCGACCAGGTCGGCATGCCGGTACTGCTGGTGCACGGCCAGAACGACCGCTACGTGCCGCCACGCTTCAGCCAGCAATTGTACGAGGCCGCGCAGCAGCCCAAGACCCTGCTGCTGGTGCCTGGTGCCAGCCATAACAACAGCATGAGCCTGGCCGGCCCGCGCTATCGCCAGGCGATCAAGGCACTGCTCTAGCGCGGCCTATTGCACCGGCAGGAAGTTCATCAGCAGCAAGCTCTGCGCGTAGTTCAAGCCAATCCGCCGGTAGCGTTCATCGAGCATCTGCGCCAACAGGTCGAGCCGGGCGACGATCTTGCCGAATTCGACCGCGAAGCTGAGGTTGCTGCCCTCTTCGGAAATCTCGTTGGAGAACAGCAACAGCACGCCATTGGCGTCCTGACGCTGGCTGAGCATCCAGGTGGCTTTTTCGATGTTGCGCGCGGCGTTGTTGACGAACAGCGGGTCGATCGCATCGGTCATGTAGAACTCGCTGCGTCCGCCGTGGGCGGTGATCAGCATACTGCCGATGGCATAGATGAAGGCGCCGACCCGATCGCCGCGAAATTCCGGGCTCAAGGCGTAGCTGAGGGCTGCCAGATCGCGCCGCTGACCGAGCTGCGGCAGCGGCTGGCGTTGCTCGATGGCCAGGCGGATCTGCCGCTCGGCGGTAGCGGCGTCAAGGTAGCCAGACTGCTTCCACTGGTTGGGATTGCGCGCATACAGCTTGTTCATCAGCAGGTACAGGCTTTGCAGATTGTCGCGCATCGCCAGGGTGGCCATGCGGTCGACACTGGTCTGGAACAGCTCGCTGGGTTTGCCATCACTGAACTGGCTGACGATATCGCGGCCCTGTTGCTCGGTGCACGCGCACAGCAGGGTCAGGGCGCCGGCCAGCAGCAGGCGGGGGCAGGTTCGCAGTACGGGGACAAGCATCGGCACCGGGGTCTTGATCAACGACGGGGCCGGGGATCGGCTCTGCCTGACCAGACATAGAGCGCGAAATGGCGAAAAAGTGCAGTTGCGCAGGCCAGCGAGGCCTGCGCAACGGTATTGCAGGGGCTCAGCCGGTCACATGGCGTGACGCAGCAACTCGATCATTTGCGCATGCAACGCAGGGTCACCGCAGGCCACGACACAGCCGCCGTTCTGCGCCGAGCTGCCATCCCAGGCGGTGATCACCCCGCCCGCCCCTTCGATGATCGGCATCAACGCCTGCACGTCATACGGCTGCAGGCTGGCCTCGACGATCACATCGACAAAGCCACTGGCGAGCATGCAATAGGCGTAGCAGTCGCCGCCGTAGCGCATCAGCCGCGCCTGGCCGGCAACGGCTTCAAAGGCGGCCTTGCGCGCCTCGCTATCGAACATGTCCGGCGTGGTGCACATCAGGGTGGCTGAGGCCAAATCGCTGCAGGCACGGGTCTTCAGCGGCGTGCTGCCGAGCCAGGCTCCCTCTGGGGTACCGATGAAGCGCTCGCCGGTAAACGGCTGGTTCATCACCCCGACCACCGGCTTGGTGCCGTCGTTGAGCGCGATCAACGTGCCCCACAGCGGCAGCCCGGTGATGAAGGCGCGGGTGCCATCGATCGGATCAAGCACCCAGGTCAGCGGGCTGCTGCCAACCGCCACGCCCTGCTCTTCACCAAGGATGCCGTGGCTTGGATAGCGTTCCTGAATCAGCGAGCGCATGGCGTCTTCGGCGGCCTTGTCGGCCACGGTCACCGGGTCGTACAGGCGCCCGCCCTTGTCCTCGACCGCCAGGTTGGCGCGAAAATACGGCTGGATCGCAGCCGCAGCGGCCTGCGCCAACTGCTCGGCAAATGCACGGTATTCGCCGATCTGTTCAGCGTTCAAGGTCATGGTGGCGGGCCTCTGGCAACGATAGGGGTTGGCATCATACCCGAGCCTGCCGGGTGATGGCGTACCGCCTTGCGTGCGCCAGTGATGCTGGGGTTAAGGTAGTCTAGCGGCCAGACCGATTCCTCATTTGCCACGGGACACCCTCAGGATGCCATGTACCGTAACCGCACTGGTACTCGCCGCCGGCCATAGCCGCCGGTTTGGCAGTGACAAACGCCAGCACCTGCTGAGCAGCGGCCAGACCCTGCTGCAGGCCAGCCTGCAACTGCCGTGCGCGCAGTTGGGCGAAGTCTGGCTGGCGCTGCGTGACGACGACCCTGCCCCGGTCGGCCTGGCTGATAACGTGCGCATCCTGCAATCGAGCAGCAGCCGGCTTGGACTTGGCCACAGCATCGCTAGCAGCGTCGCGCAGATCAGTACCGCGTCCAATGCTGAGGGCTTGCTGGTGATGCTGGGTGACATGCCGTTCATCCAGCCCGCCACCCTCGCCGCGCTGCTGGCCAAGGCGGACCGTCGCCTGATCATCCGCCCGACGTATCAAGGCAAGCCCGGCCACCCGGTGCTGTTCGGTCGCGCCTGGTGGCCGCAGTTGTGCACCCTGACCGGCGATGAAGGCGCCCGCAGCGTGCTGCTGGGCAATCCGGAGGCGGTGCGCAATATTGAGTTGGGCGATCCTGGGGTGTTGCTGGATATCGACCGGCCGGGTGATGTGCCGGATCTGGATGAATAGTAGGCTGCCGAGCGACTGCGGGTGGTTCGAGTACGTCGGGGCTGCTTTGCAGCCCTTTCGCGACACTAGGCCGCTCCTACAGGCACTGCGTCGTCCTTACGTGGCACGGTCGGTGTAGGAGCGGCCTTGTGTCGCGAAAGGGCCGCGCAGCGGCCCCGGCTATCTCAAGGCTGAAAGCGACCCTAGGCAGCCCGCCGCTCCTCCAGCAGCTTGATAAACATACTCAAGCTGCGCGACACAGTACCGCGCCGCCACACCAGCCAGGTCTGCAAGTACCGAAAGTCTTCCGACAACGGCCAAACGCTGACCGTGCTCAAGCCCGGCATGCTGTCGAGCATGCTGCGCGGCATCAACGCCAGGCCGGCACCTGCGCTGACGCACGCGAGCATGCCGTGATATGACTCCATCTCATGGATCTTGCCGGGCACGGCCTGATCCTGGACAAACCAGTTCTCGAAATGATGGCGGTACGAGCAGTTGGCGCGAAAGGCGTAGATGCTCTCGCCGTTGACGTCGCGGGCGCGGCTGATTGCGGCATGGTTGAGTGGCGCAATCACTACCATCTCTTCATCGAACACAGCCATGCCTTCCAGCGTTGGGTGCAATACCGGGCCGTCGACGAAGGCTGCGACCAGGCGGCCGGACAGCACACCTTCGAGCATGGTCCCCGAGGGCCCGGTCGACAGGTCCAGATCGACCTTGGGAAAGCGCTGGTTATAACTGGCCAGCAAGGCCGGGATGCGCACGGCGGCGGTGCTTTCCAGCGAACCCAGGGCGAACGTGCCCTGCGGATCTTCGCCGGCCACGGTCAGCCGCGCTTCGTGGACCAGGTCGAGAATGCGCCGGGTGTACTCGAGAAAATTCCAGCCCGCCGGTGACAGGCGCAGGCGGCTTTTCTCGCGGATGAACAGCTCGACACCGAGGTCTTCCTCAAGCTGCTTGATCCGCGTGGTGAGGTTCGACGGCACGCGGTGAATCTGCTGGGCAGCGGCGCTGATGCTGCCGTGCTCTGCCACTGCCTTGAAAATTTCCAATTGCACCAGATCCACAGTCATTCTCCAAACGTGAACGTTGCGCTCATTATTATTCAGTTTTCAATACGGTTGCACGCCACTAGTCTGAGCTTCGTCAACTTATAACAACGAGGACCTCCGCCATGAGCGAGATCAGCAGCCTGACCCACGCCATTTCTGTCGACCCGTTCAGCGGTGAGCAGATCGGCCACTATCCGTTCGACACCGACGCCGCACAGGAAGCGGCGCTGCAACGTGCCAAGGTTGGCTTCAACCAATGGCGCCAGGTGTCACTGGGGCAGCGCAGCGAGTATCTGAACGCCCTGGCCGATGCTCTGCAGGCCAATCACGAAGCATTGGCGGTGATGATCAGCCGCGAAATCGGCAAGCCGATCAGCCAGGCACGTGGCGAAGTGACCAAGTGCGTTGGCCTGTGCCAATGGTACGCCGAGCACGGCCCGGCGATGCTGGCTGCCGAGCCTACGCAAATCGCCACCGCGCGCATCGAATACCGCCCGTTGGGGCCGATTCTGGCCGTGATGCCGTGGAACTTCCCGCTCTGGCAAGTGCTGCGCGGCGCGGTCCCGGCACTGCTGGCGGGCAATACCTATGTGCTCAAGCATGCCCCGAACGTCATGGGCAGCGCCTATCTGCTGCTCGACGTGATCAACCAGGCTGGCCTGCCAGCAGGCATCTTCGAAGTGCTCAACGTCACCCCGGACGGCGTGACCCGGGCGATCAATGACCCGCGTATTGCCGCCGTGACCCTGACCGGCAGCGTCCGCGCCGGCATGGCGATTGGTGCTCAAGCCGGTGCTGCGCTGAAGAAATGCGTACTGGAACTGGGCGGTTCCGATCCGTTCATCGTACTGGCGGACGCCGACCTCGATGCAGCGGTCAAAGCAGCGGTGATCGGCCGCTATCAGAACACCGGCCAGGTCTGTGCAGCAGCCAAGCGCCTGATCGTCGAAGAAAGCATCGCCGAGGCGTTTACCGCGAAGTTCGTCGAAGCCACGCGTCTGCTCAAGGTCGGCAACCCGCTTGAGGCTGACACCTACATCGGCCCGATGGCCCGCTATGACCTGCGCGACGAGCTTGACGGCCAGGTGCAGGCAACCTTGGCTGAAGGCGCGGTGCTGCTGCTGGGTGGCAAGAAGGCTGAGGGCGTCGGCAACTTCTACGAGCCGACCGTATTTGCCGGCGTTACCCCGCAAATGACCGCGTTCAAGCAGGAGTTGTTTGGCCCGGTGGCAGCGATCATCAGCGCCCGTGACGCCGACCACGCCGTGGAACTGGCCAACGACAGCGAGTTTGGTCTGGCCTCGACCATCTACACCGCCAACCTCGAGCTGGCTGAGCGGATGACCTCGGCGCTGGATACCGGTGCGGTGTTCATCAACGGCTACTGCGCCTCTGACCCGCGGGTAGCGTTCGGCGGCGTGAAGAAGAGCGGCTTTGGCCGTGAGCTGTCGCACTTCGGTGTGCGCGAGTTCTGCAACGTGCAGACAGTGTGGCTGGATCGCAATTGACAGCAGCGTGAGTAAAAGGGGCAAGTCGCTTGTGCGGCTTGCCCCTTTTTTTGCCAGCTAGTTGTCGCGCACCTGGTCCTGCACCCAGTCGAGCATGCCACCCGGCACAATCAGCTCATGCCTGGCCCGCGAACAGGCGGTGTACAGCCCCGCGAGCATGCGCGCTCGCTCATTGCGGTTACCGGCGGCGGCAGGCGCAACCATCAGCTCTGGCGAGACCATGACCCGGGCGAACTCCATGTTCTTCACGTCGCGCACCCTGGCCAGGAACAACTTGGGCGCCTTGTCCCAGCGATAACGGCTCTTGGCCTTGGCGAAATCTTCCGGCGTATAGCCCCTGCGCAGCAGGTTGGCCACAGCAGCAAAGGCCTTGTCGTCGCCCTTGTCCTGTTCCAGCGCCTGCCAGCTGGCATAGCGGAACAGCATGTTGTGCCGCGGGCGCGTGCCGTAGCGGTACAACTCGATGCAGTCTTCGACAAACAGCTCGAACTCCTTGCGCGCACCTTTGAGCAAAACAAACGGTACGCCCTGATGGGTCAGGCGCTGGAACCAGCCGAACAGACCCCATTCGTCATCCACCAGCAGCGCCGTAGGTTGCTCGGGCACCGTCACCGTGTCGAAGAAACTGACCCGGGTGTAGTGCTCGGCGCTGCCGGTAAAGGCCGCCTGCACTGCGGCCGGGTGGGCCAGGATCAGCGGGTTCAGCACGCCCTCCATGGCCGGCCCGGCACGCAGCGAGTGATCGATGCAGCGCTGGCGGATGAACTTGCCGTGGTGCGGGCTGAGGCCGTTGAGGTTCTGCAGGTCGTCGCCCAGGGTAATGATTGCCTGCGGGCTGCGGTCGAGCACGGCGAGCATGGGCGCCGACAGTTCGTGGGCTTCATCGACGATGACATGGCTGAACTGGCTGTCGATCACTTCCAGCGTCAGCGACAGCAGCTTGACCCGGTGATAATCGCGCACCGGCAGCTGAATCTCGCGCGCCGAGGGGCGGATCAGCTGTTGCCAGTACAGGCGCGCCTTTTCCAGCAGCACCTCCTGATCCAACGGCGAAAAGCCGTGGCCCATCCACGGCAAATGATGCAGTTCGATGGCGGTGTCTGCGCTGCGGCAGAAGCTGCGTACCGCCTTGATGCACAGGGCGACCACTTCGCGCGCCGCCAACGGGCCGATGTCCGGCACTGCCAGCCACTGTACGACTTGCGCCTCCTGCGGGCGCCACGACAGTTTGCTGCGGTAGACGTCGCGCAGGCGCCAGCCGTTGCTGGTCAGGTCGCGGTCAAGAATCTCGTCGGCCAACTGGCCAAAAGTGCGCGCGGTAAACGCCGAGGCGTCCTTGATCCGCGCCTGCAGGGCGCGGAGCTGGCCTTCGGTCATGGCCAGCAGCAAGGTCCGCTGCGGGTCGAGCAAACGGGCGAACTGGTTGATCAGGAAGGTCTTGCCGGTGCCGGCAAACCCCTGCACCGCCACCGACTCGTCAACCCCCGAGAGAAACTCGCGCAGCAAGCGGTTCTGCTGGTCACTCAGGCGCAGATTGCTCGGCAACGACGGCAAGCTGACCGGTCGCAACGGCGTTACCTGCTCGCGATAGGCATCGGCAAAGGTAAAGCTCCAGCCACCTTCGCTGTCGCGCAGGTCGGCAACATCGACCTGCTGCTCGGCCGCCAGCAGGCCGATGCCGTTCTCGCCGAGCATGCCCAGGCCCATGCCGAACACTTCTGGGTCAAAACGGCTGGCGACCTGCTGCTGGAAGCGCGACGGCGCCGCCGCTTCAACCTCATCGGCAATCCGCACGATCTCGGCAAAGCGCCGCTGCTGCGCTTCGACCGAAGGCGCACCCTGCTGGCGCGGCACATTCTGGATAAACAGCACCGCAGCGCTTTCCAGCAGGCTGGCCTGCACAAAGAACTCGCTGGCGTGTTGACTGGCCAGGCCGTCGGCCTGTTCGCTGGTCAGGGGCAGATAAAACATCAGGACCTCGGTACATTACTGCCGCGCACGATACCAGCAATGGCTCTGATCTGCAGAACTGTACCGGGCTACCTGACCCGCTTCAGCGTCTCGCTGGGCAGCTCGGCAAACAGTTGCCGGTAACTCTCCGAGAAGCGCCCCAGGTGCCAGAACGACCACTGCATGGCCACCTCGGCCACGGTCGCCCCCGCGCCACGCAACAAGTCACGGCGGGCGCCGTTCAAGCGGCGCAGGCGCAGCCAGTGCGCCGGTGGCATGGCGGTGAAGGCCTTGAAGATCTGCTGCAACTGGCGCACAGACACCCCGGCAACTTCGGCCAGCTCGACGAGGTTGAGCGTTTCGTCGGGGCAATCGGCGGCCCAGTCGCTGACCCGGCGCATGACCGCGCGCGCCTCGCTACGCCGGCCATGGGCATCGCCCTGCAGGCGTTGGCTGGCATTGTCGAGAATGAACAGGCAATCCTCGAGCAGCTGTTCGCCCAACGCCCTGCCCTGCAATGGGCTGTCAGCCTCGCCCAGCCGGGTCAGGGTCGCGCTCAGCCAGCTGCCGAACAGGTTGTTCTGCACCGAGTCCAGCGGGGTCATGAACAAGCCTTCCAGGCGGGCGACATCCAGCCCATGGCGCTGGAGAAAGTCGCGGCTGAACACCACCGCCACTTCCTGATAGTTCTCGGGCGTGATCCAGATATTGCGGCTGTCTTCATTGAGCAGGTACAGGCTGTTCTCACTGCGGTCAAAACAGAACGTCAACGAGCCACTGGGCGCGCTGAAAAACTGCTCGACGCGGGTATTGAGCCGCTCTTCGTAGACTTCAACGCCTTCTAGTTCCAGGCTGCGCAACTGGCCATTGAACAACCCCGGCGACATTTGCCGGTATTGCTGCTGCCAGCCGGGCGTTGTGCGCACCTGTTCACTGACATCACTGGTCTGGAAAGCCTGAACTTGCAAGCCGTTGGCGCTGGTCACGCGGCATCCTGTATGCACTATTTTGGTGCATTTGCTGACGGAAGAAGTGGATAGATCAACCCTGCGGGCTGCGCCCAAGATAGCCCCCAGCGCAGCGACTGGGAAGATCCCTTCGCATGGCGCGATCAAAACCCAACCAAGAGGTCTGTATGAACGCCCCCTTCGATCAGCTTTCCACCTGGCTGAAAGAACACCGCATCACCGAAGTCGAATGCGTGATCAGTGACCTGACCGGCATCGCCCGCGGCAAGATTGCACCCACGGCCAAGTTCCTCCATGAGCGCGGCATGCGCCTGCCTGAAAGCGTGCTGCTGCAGACCGTCACCGGCGACTATGTCGACGACGATATCTACTACGACCTGCTCGACCCGGCCGACATCGACATGATCTGCCGCCCCGACCCGTCGGCGGTGTACCAGATCCCGTGGGCCATCGAACCCACCGCCATCGTCATCCACGACACCTTCGACAAACAAGGCAACCCGATCGAGCTGTCGCCGCGCAACGTTCTCAAGAAAGTCCTCAAGCTCTACGCCGACAAGGGCTGGCAGCCAATCGTCGCGCCGGAGATGGAGTTCTACCTGACCAAGCGCTGCGAAGACCCGGACTTGCCCCTGCAAGTGCCGATGGGCCGCTCCGGGCGCGCTGAAAGTGGCCGTCAGTCGTTCTCGATCGATGCCGCCAACGAATTCGACCCGCTGTTCGAGGACGTCTACGACTGGTGCGAGATCCAGTGCCTGGACCTCGACACGCTGATCCACGAAGACGGCCCGGCGCAGATGGAGATCAACTTCCGCCACGGCGACGCGCTGGACCTGGCCGACCAGATCACGGTGTTCAAACGGACCATGCGCGAGGCCGCGCTCAAGCACAACGTCGCCGCAACGTTCATGGCCAAGCCGATCACCGATGAGCCCGGCAGCGCCATGCACCTGCACCAGAGCGTGGTCGACATCGCCACCGGCAAGCCGATCTTCGCCAATGACGACGGCAGCATGAGCGAGCTGTTCCTGCACCACATCGGTGGCCTGCAGAAGTACATCCCCAAGGTGTTGCCGATGTTCGCGCCGAACGTCAACTCGTTCCGCCGCTTCCTGCCGGACACCTCGGCCCCGGTCAACGTCGAGTGGGGTGAAGAAAACCGCACCGCCGGCCTGCGCGTACCGACCTCAAGCCCCGAGGCCATGCGCGTCGAGAACCGCCTGCCGGGCGCCGATGCCAACCCTTACCTGGCCATTGCTGCGAGTTTGCTCTGTGGCTACCTGGGCATGGTCGGCAAGATCGAGCCGAGCGCTGCAGTGCAAGGCCGCGCCTATGAGCGCCGCAGCCTGCGCCTGCCGATTACCATCGAAGACGCGCTGCAGCACATGGAGGAATGCGAAATCATCCAGGACTACCTGGGCAAGCAGTTCGTCCAGGGTTATGTCGCGGTGAAGCGCGCCGAGCACGAGAACTTCAAACGGGTGATCAGTTCGTGGGAGCGCGAGTTCCTGATGATGAGTGTCTGATCATCTGCGGGGCGCCGAGCGCCCCGCCTTATGCAACATCACGACCCAGAATAAAACCAGAGAGGTGTCGACATGCGTCATTTGCAGTCCGTGATCCCCGCAGCATTCGCCCTGATGTTCGGCGCCGCCGCTCAGGCCCAGCCGAGCGTCAGCGTGTACAACTGGACCGACTATATAGGTGAAACCACCCTGGCCGACTTCCAGGCCAGCAGCGGCATCAAAGTGATCTATGACGTGTTCGACTCCAACGAAACCCTGGAGGGCAAGTTGCTTGCCGGGCGCACCGGCTACGACGTGGTGGTGCCGTCCAACCACTTCCTGGCCCGCCAGGCCAAGGCCGGCGCCTTCCTGCCGCTGGACCGCAGCAAGCTGCCGAACTTCAGCAACCTCGACCCCAAGCTGCTCATGCAGCTGGAGCAGAACGACCCCGGCAATAAATACGCAGTGCCGTACCTGTGGGGCACCAACGGCATCGGCTACAACGTCGACAAGGTCAAGGCGGCGCTGGGCATCGACAAGATCGATTCGTGGGCAGTGCTGTTCGAGCCAGAAAACCTGAAGAAACTGCAAAAATGCGGCGTAGCCTTCATGGACTCGCCGGATGAACTGTTCCCGGCCATGCTCAACTACCTGGGCATGAACCCGCGCAGCGAAAACGAAGCCGATTACAAGAAGGCCGAAGCCAAGCTGGTGGAAATACGGCCGTACATTACCTACTTCCACTCCTCCAAGTACGTTTCCGACCTGGCCAATGGCGATGTCTGCATTGCTTTCGGTTACTCGGGCGACGTGTTCCAGGCGGCCAATCGTGCTGTTGAAGCGAAAAACGACGTAAAAATCGCCTACAGCATTCCCAAGGAAGGCAGCAATCTGTGGTTCGACCTGCTGGCCATTCCCAAGGACGCCAGCAACCCTGAACAGGCCCTGGCCTTCATCAATTACCTGCTCGACCCTGAGGTAATCGCCAAAGTAAGCACCACCGTCGGTTATGCCAACGCCAACCTCGCGGCCAAGGCGCACATGGATCCGGCGCTGGTCAACAATCCCGAGATCTACCCGCCGCAAGAGGTGCTCGACAAGCTCTATGTATCGAGCACACCGAGCCCGAAAATCATGCGGGTCATGACCCGTTCCTGGAGCAAGATCAAATCCAACCGCTGAGCCGAGCCTGTGCCATGTCATTAGAGAGCCAACACGCTGCCTCGTACTACGCCGCCACGGCGCGCAGCAGCGCGCCCTACCCTGCGCTGCAAGAACAACTGAGCGCCGACGTCTGCGTGGTCGGTGGCGGCCTGACCGGGGTCAATACTGCGCTGGAACTGGCCGAGCGCGGTTTGTCGGTGATCCTCCTCGAAGCCCGGCGCATCGGCTGGGGCGCGAGCGGGCGCAACGGTGGCCAGCTGATTCGCGGCATCGGCCATGATGTCAGCGGTTTTGCCCGCTATGTCGGCCAGGACGGCGTGCGATATCTGCAACAGGCCGGGATCGACTCGGTCGAGCTGGTGCGCCAGCGCATTACCCAGTACGCCATCGACTGTGACCTGCGCTGGGGCTTCTGCGAGCTGGCCAACACGCCCGCCCAGTTTGCCGCGTTCAAGGACGAGCAAGCACAACTGGCCGACCTCGGTTACCGCCATGCCACGCGCCTGGTTGATGCGGCACACATCGGTGAAGTGGTCGCCAGCGAGCAGTACGCAGGCGGGCTGATCGACATGGGTTCAGGCCATCTGCACCCGCTCGACCTGGTCCAGGGTGAAGCGCGCGCTGCGGCAAAGTTGGGCGTGCGTATCTTTGAACAAAGCCCGGTGCTGCGCATCGAGCATGGCCCGAGCGTGACCCTGCACTGCGCCCACGGCAAGGTGCGCGCGCAGAGCCTTGTGCTTGGCTGCAATGCGCACCTGGACGAACTCGAGCCGCGCCTGAGCGGCAAGGTGCTGCCCGCTGGCAGCTACGTGGTGGCGACCGAGCGACTGCCTGAACAGGTGGCACAGGCGTTGATTCCGCAGAACATGGCTTTGTGTGACCAGAAGGTCGGCCTTGATTACTACCGCCTGACCGCCGACAACCGCCTGCTGTTTGGTGGTGCCTGCCACTATTCGGGCCGCGATCCGAAAGACATCGCCGCCTACATGCTGCCCAAGGTGCGCAAGGTGTTCCCGCAACTGGCCGATGTGCGCATCGACTATCAATGGGGCGGCATGATCGGCATCACCGCCAACCGCTTCCCGCAGGTGGGCCGCTTGAGCCAATACCCCAACGTCTACTATGCCCAGGGCTATTCCGGGCATGGCCTGAACGTGACGCACTGGACTGCCAAGCTGCTGGCCGAAGGCATCGCCGTCGGCCACAGCCAGGGCCTGGATGTTTTCAGTGCGGTGCCGCACCTGACCTTCCCGGGCGGCAAGGCCCTGCGCTCGCCGCTGCTGGCAGCGGGCATGCTCTGGCATCGGCTGCGCGAAGTACTGGGCTGAGCCCACGGATGCAGGCCCCGCGCCGAATCGGCGCGGGGTTGAGCTGGGTCAGGCGAAGAAGCTGTAGAAGATCGCCGACAAGGTGATCAAACCGATCAAGGTAACGAACACATTGGACAGCTTGCCCGAGTACTTGCGCAGCGCCGGCACCTTGCGTACGGCGTACATCGGCATCAGAAACAGCAGGCAGGCAATCACCGGGCCGCCCATGCTTTCGATCAGGCGCAGGATGCTCGGGTTGAGGGTGGCGACCGCCCAGCACGTCAGCACCATGAACAGCGCGGTAACACGCTCCAGACGCTTGGCCGGCCAGGCTTTGCCGCGCCCGCGCAGGCTCTTGACGATCATGCCCTGGAAGCCCTCGCTGGCGCCGATGTAGTGGCCGAGGAACGACTTGGTGATTGCCACCAGGGCAATCAGCGGTGCCACGAACGCGATCACCGGGGTCTGGAAGTGGTTGGCCAGGTACGACAACACCGAGATGTTCTGCTCCTTGGCGGCCGCCAGGTCGGCCGGGCTCAACGCCAGCACGCAACTGAAGCAGAAGAACATCACCGTCAGCACCATCATCACGTGCGCGGTTGCCAGCGTGCGGCCGCTCTTGCGGTCAGCGTCGGCGCCATAACGGTGCTTTTGGTCGACGGCAAAGGCCGAGATGATCGGCGAGTGGTTGAACGAGAAGACCATGACCGGGATCGCCAGCCACAACGTCAGCAGCAATTTGTTGACGCTGATGCCTTCACTGGCCTGGGCGAGGAAGGCGCCGTTCCAGTTCGGGATCAGGCTCAGGGCCAGCAGCAACAGTGAGGCGACGAAGGGATAGACCAGGATGCTCATGGCCTTGACGATCATCTGTTGGCCGCAGCGCACGATCACCATCAGGCCGCAGATCAGCAGCAACGACAGCAGCACACGCGGCGGCGCCGTCACGTGCAACTGATGCTCGAGAAAACTGCTCAGGGTATTGGTCAGGGCAACGCTGTACACCAGCAGGATCGGGAAAATCGCCAGAAAGTACAGCAAGGTGATCAGCTTGCCGGCGCCGGTGCCGAAGTGCTCCTCGACCACCTCGGTGATGTCCTCGTTGCCGTTCTTGCGACCGGACAGGACAAAGCGGGTCAAGGCCCGATGTGCATAGAAGGTCATCGGCAACGCCAGCAGCGCGAGGATCATCAACGGCCAGAAGCCGCCGACCCCAGCGTTGATTGGCAGGAACAACGTCCCGGCGCCAATCGCCGTGCCATACAGGCCCAGGGCCCAGGTGGTGTCATGGCGGTTCCAGCGGGTTGCATCCACCGCCGCAGCCGCAACGGCCGCATCCGCACGAACAGTCGTGGTGCTATGTACATCGGTCATCAGATATCGCCTTGTAGTTATTTTTGTCGCTGATACAGCGGGTAGTGCCTTGGAGCTGAATGCACACTGCCTTGGCAGATGCGCATTCAGCCCCGTCGAGTACGGGTCAGCACTCGACGTACGCCACGGCGAGGCCGCCGCGTGAGGTTTCCTTGTAGTTGGCGTGCATGTCGGCGCCGGTGTCGCGCATGGTGCGAATCACCCGGTCGAGGGAGATGAAGTGCTCGCCGTCGCCGCGCAGGGCCATCTGCACAGCGTTGATGGCCTTGACGGCGGCAATCGCGTTGCGCTCGATGCAGGGAATCTGCACCAGCCCGCCGACCGGGTCGCAGGTCAGCCCGAGGTTGTGCTCAAGGGCAATTTCGGCGGCGTTTTCCAGCTGCGGTGCGGTCGCGCCGAGCACCTCGGCCAGGCCCGCGGCGGCCATTGAACAGGCCGAACCGACCTCCCCCTGGCAGCCCACTTCGGCGCCGGAAATAGATGCGTTTTTCTTGCACAGAATGCCCACTGCCGCCGCCGCCAGCAGAAACGCCACGACATCGTCGTCGCAGGCGCTGGGGTTGAACTTCATGTAGTAGTGCAACACGGCGGGGATGATGCCGGCGGCGCCGTTGGTAGGCGCGGTGACCATGCGCCCGCCAGCGGCGTTCTCTTCATTGACCGCCAGGGCAAACAGATTGACCCACTCCATCGCGCTCAAGGTCGAGCCGATCACGTTGGGCTTGCCCACCTCCTGCAGGCTGCGGTGCAGCCGCGCGGCACGGCGCTTGACGTTGAGCCCACCGGGCAGGATGCCGTCATTGCGCATGCCGTTGGCCACGCACTCGCGCATCGCGGCCCAGATTTTCAGCAGCCCAGCGCGGATGTCATCTTCACTGCGCCAGGCGCGCTCATTGGCCATCATCAGTTGACTGACGCTGAGGTCGTGCTGTTTGCACAGGCTGAGCAGTTCGGCAGCGCTGGAAAACTCGTAAGGCGGCTTGACCTGCTCGGCGCTGCTCTGTGGCGCATCGATCTCGGCTTGCTCGACGATGAAGCCGCCACCGACCGAGTAATAGGTCTGGCTGAACAGGCAGCCCTGCTCGCCCTCGGCATTCAGCGTCATGGCATTGGGGTGGTACGCGAGGCTTTCGTCCAGCAGGAGCATGTCGCGGCCATAATCGAAGTCTACCGGCTGGCGGCCGTCGAGCATCAGGCAGCGCTCCTGCAGCAGCTGGGCGATACGCGGCTCGATACTGTGCGGATCGATCTGGTCAGGCCACTGCCCCATCAACCCCAGCAGGCAGGCGCGATCAGTGGCATGGCCGACGCCGGTGGCGGACAGCGAACCATACAGGCGCACCTCGACCCGCTGTACCTGAGCCAGTAGCCCGCGCTCGCGCAGCGCCTGGGCGAAGGTTGCGGCGGCGCGCATCGGCCCTACGGTGTGGGAGCTGGAGGGGCCGATGCCAATCTTGAAAAGGTCGAAAACACTGATAGCCATGCTAATGCCTGACCGTGGCGGCCTTGAACACCTGCGCACGGCTCTCTGGAAAAATTGAACGGTGTTGCCAAGTTGGGCGATACTGCCGCGCCACCACGGCAATGACCAACGAAAGTTTCTAAGCTAGCCTTTAGCAGGACTAAACGATGAGAAGGCAAATTACTGGCCAGTTCTATGTCTGGCTGCATGTGTTTTCCTGTGCGGCGCGGCACTTGTCGTTCACCCGCTGCGCCGAGGAACTACACATCACGCCCGGCGCGGTCAGCCAACAGATGCGCCAGCTCGAAGAGCATCTGGGCTACCGTTTGTTTCTGCGCAAGGCCCGTGGTGTCGAGCTTTGCGCCGAAGGCCAGCGCCTGGCGCTGACGGTCGCCGAAGCCTACGGCAGCATCGAAGCGGAGTTGCTGCGGCTGGACGCCGGCGATATTCGTGGCACCTTGCGCCTGCGCTCGATCCCGTCATTTCTGGCCAAGTGGCTGACCCCGCGCCTGCCGCGCTTTCAACAGCGCTACCCGGACCTTGAGCTGCGGCTGGTGGCCGAAGACAGCAACCAGGCCCTGCACCCGGATGATTTCGACCTGGCGATCGACCTCAATGACGGCAGCTATCCGGGCATGCTGTCGACGCCGCTGCTCGACGAGCAGATATTCCCGGTGTGCTCACCTGCCCTGCTCCGTGGCCGGCCGCCGCTGCATGGGCCGGCTGACCTGGTGCATTACCCATTGCTGCACGACATGACCGCCTGGCGCGGCAGCTCGGAGTACGCTGAGTGGGAGTTTTATCTGCAGGGCATTGGTGCCGGTGAGTTGAATGTGCGCCGCGGGCACACCTTCAACCGCAATCACCTGACCATCGAAGCCGCCATTGCCGGGGTTGGCGTGGCGATAGCGCGGCGCACCCTGCTCAATGATGAGCTCGAGCGCGGCGCGCTGATCGTGCCGTTCGGCGTAGCGCTGGCCAACCACAAGCGCTACGTGCTGCATTACCCGCCCGGCGGCTTGAACCAGCCGGGCGCGCGTGCCGTGCATGACTGGCTGGTGGAAGAAGCGCAGGCGTTTCGCGCGCTCCACCCGCTGGCATTGGATGTGTGAGCCGGCTCAGTACGCCTGTTTGCCGGTGAACGCATTGAGCGTGCGCACCAGGATCACGAAGTCCAGCCACAACGACCAGTTGTTGATGTACTCGATGTCCGAGTCGACCCGCTGGATCATCTGGCCGATGTCCTTGGTTTCGCCCCTGAAGCCACGGACCTGGGCCAGCCCGGTCATCCCCGGCTTGATGTTGTGGCGGGCGAAGTAATCGACGATGTCTTGCGAATACAGCGTGTCGTGATGCAGCGCATGCGGCCGTGGGCCAACCAGCGACATTTCACCAGTCAGCACATTGAACAGCTGTGGCAACTCATCCAGGCTGGTACGCCGGATAAAGGCGCCGACCTTGGTAATCCGCGGGTCGTTTTTCTGCGCCTGCTTGACCACGCCGTTTTCCAGCGGGTGAATGTGCATGCTGCGAAATTTCCAGATGCGGAACGATTCGCCGGTCCAGCCCATGCGTTCCTGGCGGAAGAACACCGGCCCCGGGCTGTCGATCTTGATCGCCAGGGCGATCAGCAGCAGCACCGGCGAAGCACAGAGCAAGATCAACGCGGCCAGCACGCGGTCTTCCAGGTTCTTGAGGAACAGGCTCATGCCGGTCAGTGGGGTTTCCGACAGAGTCAGCACCGGGATCCCAGCGATTTCCCGCACGCTGTGGTTGATCAGCCGCAGCGAGAAGATATCGGGCACCCAGTTGACCGCAATGCACTTGTCGAGCAGCTTCAGGTAGACGTCGTTGATGACCTCCGAGCCGCCCAGCGGCGTCACCAGATACACCGTGCGGATCGCATGCTTGGCTACCAGCCCATCGAGCTCGGAGATGTGCCCCAGCACCGGCGGTTTGCCGTCACCGGTGACGCGGCTTTGCTCGTCGGGCTTGTCGATCCACACGCAGCCCACCACACGCTCGCCAAACCAGGGGTTGTTGCTGATCTTCAGGTAAAGAAAGTTGGCAAGATCGCCCGTGCCGATGATCAGCGCATTGTCGGTACGCAGCGCATTGGCCATGAAGCGCTTCTGCACTTCGCGCACTGTGTAGTGCAGGAACAGCTGCAGGAAATAGCCGCTGACGAACAGTTTGCCCACCAGCAAGCGTGAGTAGGTTTCGCTCTGCTTGGTCAGAAACGCCATCACCATCAAGAAACAGAACGTCGCCGACCACGCCTTGAACAAGCGAAACGCCTTGATCGACAGGCCGACGTTGCTGCGGTAGATACCGTAGTGGTCATAGATCACTGCCAGCGCACCGATCAGCAACAGCAGCATGATCACGTAGTCGGAAGTGATGTAGCCGAACTGATCAACGATCAGGTACCAGGCGATGCCAGTCACCGCGATACCGTCAAGCCCAGCCTGAATGGCGTTGCTCACGCCACTTCTGCGCTGGAGCAAGGAACGACTGCTTCGGGGCTCGAAAACCATCATCAGACCTCATCAAATGTGAGCGCAGCGAAACATCACTGCTTACAACTTTGGTATTACACCCAACTGACTGATCACACTGCCAAGCCAATGCTGCACGCACGCCGACGATTGAATTCGGCGTAGTTCCGGGGGGGTTATGGGGCATTTGATATCACTGTAGCAGTACCACGGAGAGGCGACGCGGCGAATCATCGCGGCGACGGTTTTTGGCAGCTTCGCAGTGTCCAGCACCACCCTCAGCAGGTCGTTTCAGATGCGCTTTGGCGCGCTGCGCAGGGCGCTCGCGGCAGCTTTTCGGTAGCGCAACGCACGCAGCATGAACAGCGGATTGCCGATCACATACCGCTTGAACAGACGCCTGGGCTCACGCAGCAAGCGGTAGGCCCACTCCCCTTTCAAGCGGCGCACCCAGTGCGGCGCGCGGGTGACTTTGCCTCCGAGAAAATCCAGGATGGCGCCGCCGCAGATGATCAGACATGGTCCAGTGACCGTAGCCAGTTGCGCGGCGATAGCCTCCTGTTTGGGCATGCCCATGCCCAGCACAATCAACTGCGGCTGATACTGCCTGGCGAGCTCAAGGTAATGTTCAGCGTTGGCAAACCCGTGCTCGACCGAGACCAGCTCGATTGCAAACTGCGCCTGACAGCGAGCACCGGCCTGGCTCACGAACGGCTCCTCGGTGCCCCACAGCGCAACCCGTTTGCCCCGGTACGCCGCGATCAGTTTGGGAATCAGGTCGGTCCCGTTCATGTTCAGGCCTGGCTCGAGTGCGAGTTGGCGATACAGCAGGCCCATGCCGGCGCCATCGCGCAGCAGCAGGTCAGCCGCGCTCAGCGACGCACAATAGCCCTCGCTGGCAGCCACCAGATTCAGCGCATGAGCATTGACGAAGCCCAGCACCGTTGCCTGGTCGGGCGCCGCAAGGGTCGCAATCAGCTGTTGCTCGGCAGCCCCATCGACAACCACCTGTAGCTTGCCGAGGATAGCGTCCCAGCGTTGTTGCCATGGCCGCTCATTCATTGACTGTCATCCCGCTTCGAACGCACCCATTCCACCTGACGCTTGAGCAAAAAACCCACGTACAGGGGGATTTTTTTCGCTGCGTAGAATGGCGCATAGAGCAACACCGAGAACGGTATCAGCTCGCGTGAGAAGCGCGCCCAGGCCAGCACCACTGCTGCGCCCATCAGCACCAGCGCAAGGCTGGCGATGGCTGCGGCAAACGCCACGCCGAGCAGTGCCAAGGCCAGCCAACTGACGACGAAGATGGCCATCAGGGCCAATACCAACAAGGCCAATGGTGGCACCAGCAGGTCCAGCGCCATGGCCAACAACGGCCCGTTGCGTTGCAGCAAAGCGGCGCCCAGCAGCTTCGGCCCTTCTGCCAGCAACACGCCTAGATGGCCGTGTTCCCAGCGGGTGCGCTGGTTGCTGAGGCCGTCGTCGCTGGTGGGGAACAGGCTGGTGACCTGGGCCTGCGGGCAAAACAACGGCGGCTTGCCGTCACGGCAAAAGTCCAGGCCCAGCTTCAGGTCTTCGACCAGGTGACCGGTGGCCAGATTGGCCTTCGCCAGATCAGCCCAGGCGAAGGCCATGCCGGTGCCCATCAACTGGCATGGCAGCCCGATCCGGGCCCAGCCGCGTGGCCGCACCAGATTCTTTACTCGCCAGGCGAACTCGGCGACTTGCACCTTGAGCCCAGCCCCGGCAGGCGCGCACATCAGGTCAAGGGCCTGCACCGGGCGGCCGGTGGCGAGGCTGCAACGCGCCAGAGTTTCAATCGAGCCAGCACTCAACAGGCAGTCGGCGTCGATGATGATCACCACCTCCGGCGGCGCCGCGGCCAGCTGACGCACGCCGTAGTCCAGGGCATAACCCTTGCCACGCAGGTGCTGATGCTCGCGCTCGACCACCTCGGCGCCGGCCGCGCGAGCCAGTGCTGCGGTGCTGTCAGTACAATTGTCGGCGACTACCAGCAGGCGATCACTGTCGAGCAATTGCTGACCGATGCTGGCCAAGGTGGCGCTGATACCCCCTGACTCATTGTGCGCCGGCACCAGCACTGCCACCCGCGGCCTGGGGCCGGCAGCCAAAGGCACCGGCCGCGCCGGCAGGCACGCCAGCACGACCTGGGCAAACAGCACCAGGACCGGCAGCAGAATCAACAGCGCCAACAGCGCCAGCAACCAACTTGTCAGTGTGATCATGCGCCCGCCCTGAAATAGCTGGCCAATTTGGCCGCTTCGGTATCGATGTCGTGGCGCTCCAGCACCCGCTGATGGGCCGCATCGCCCATACGTTGCAGCACCTCGTACGGTTGCCCAAGGCAGTCGGCCATCGCCGCTGCCAGCTCCTGTACCGCCCCTGCTGGGAACAGCCAGCCATTCTCGCCAGGGCGCACCAGTTCAGGGATGCCCGCCACATAGGTGGTCAGCACCGGGCGGCGCAAGGCCATGGCTTCCATGATCACCACTGGCAGGCCTTCGGCAAAGCTGGGCAAGACCAGGGCGCGAGCGGCGAGTAGCTCCTCGCGAACCTGGCCGCTGCTGATCCAGCCAGTAATACGCACCTGCCCCTGCAGCCCATGGCGGGCAATCAGGGTCTCGATCTCTGCGCGCATCTCGCCATCGCCGGCCAGCACCAACTCGAACGTCGTGCCTTGCGCGGCCAACTTTTGCGCCGCCTCAAGCAACAGCAACTGGCCCTTCTGCTCGCACAAGCGGCCGACACACACCAGCCGCGGCACTGCCGGAACCGGCACCGGCGGGCCTGCATGGAAGGCCGCTTCCAGCCCGCAGTGCACGACCTTGACCTTGTCCCAATGGGCGTGCGCCACCCAGCGATACAGCTGGCTGCGGCCGTAAGAACTGACGGCGGCGACAAACGCCGCACGGCGGACCTTCTCACCGATATGCAGAAACTGCGGTTTGTCGAATTCCTCCGGGCCGTGCACGGTGAAGCTGTAGTGCGGCCCGCCCAAGGCATTCGCGAGCATCACCACCTCGGTCGAATTGGTGCCGAAGTGAGCGTGCACATGCTCGGCGCCGAAAGCCTGCAACCACTGCACCACGCGGCACGCCTCGGCCAGGTAGATCAGGTGATAAGGCCAGCTGCGGTCAGCCCGTCGGCCCATGCCCAGGGCCAGCCACAGCGCACTGAAAAACCGCCGCGGCTGAGCGCGCAGAACTTCAAGCAATGGCTTGAGCAGCCCTTTGACGCCGTCCTCAAGGACATAGCGGGTCTTGCTCCGTTCAGCGATATCGTCGTTGTCCTGCAACTCGCCGTCCCAACCACGCAGGGCGATCCGCTGTACTTCAATGCCCTGGCGCTCCAGCGCGAGGATTTCGCGGCGAATGAAGCTGTGGCTGACCTTCGGGTACTGATTGATGAAATAAGCTATGCGCATAGGCAATCGATCAATCCCTGAATAATTAAATGAACCGCGCCTGCTACTGGCAGCTGCCTAATGCCGAGGGCTCGCGGGCAGCCGCATCGGCCTCGCTGAGCACCTCGTCATAGAAGCCCAGCAACTCGCTAGCCTGGTCGCTGAAGACAATGATGTTGTCCTTGAATGGATTGCGGTGCCGAGCGAAGCGTGGCTGATCATCGAGAATCGCCACGATTGCCTGGCGCAGGTAGGTCTCATCGCCGCTCAAGGGAATGATCGTGCCGTTGACCCCCTCGATGATGTCCTCGACCGTGCCGCCGGAGTGAGTACTGATCACCCAGACGTCGCGAACCAGCGCCTCGCGGACTGCCAGGCCGAAGGTTTCTTTGCATTGAGTGGGGAACAGCAGCACATCGATGCCCGAGAAGAACGCATCCATGGTGGCCTGGGTGTAACCAGGGATGATGCTCACCGTGCCGGGGATCTTGATGCTGTGCCGGTTGAACGAGCGAAAGCCCATGTTCAGCAGGTTGTCGACCACCTTCAACTCGTAGTCGGACCGGTCCAGGCCGCTGAAGGCGCGGATGATCACGTCGATGCCCTTGACCGTCGAATCACCGCCGACAAAGCCAAAGCGAATGGTCTGCCCCGGCTGCTTCTGGTAACCGGGCGCCGGCGCCATGATGCCGTTGCGGTTGACCTGGATGTGCTCCGGATCGAAGCCGTTGGCAGCGTACAGGTCCTTGCAGAAGCGGCTCGGTGCAAGCAACAGGTTGGCTTGCTTGAGCGTGTCCGCCAGGAGCTTTTGCCGATGTTCATTGAGCGCCGCGTCGTCGACGCAGGTGGCGCACACCGCCAGGTCAATGCTGGTCTGCCCGCAGTAACGGCCTTGATCGTTGATCATGAACTGGCGCCCGCAGATCCACCAGGCGTCATGCAAGGTCACCACAAATGGGATACCGGCGCGTGCGCAGCAATCGGCCAGCTGCGCGCCGAGGCCCTGGATCGAATGCAGGTGCACCAGGTCCGGGGCGACGCTTTTGAGTACGGCCTCGAAGATCGGCACGGTGGAATGGTTCTCGAACATGTCCCGGTCGGATATCTGTTCCGACAAGCCCATACCCAGCACTGCCGCGCCCTGTGCCTCATAGCGATACAGGCTGTAGCGTGGCACGTCGGTATCGGGGATGGCCGTGAACACGAACTGCTGCCAACGGCCGGTAGCGCCAGTCAGCCGCGACATCTGTTCGGCGATGACCGTGGCGCCACCAAAGCTGCGTGGCGCAAAAAAGATATTGGCCGAGAGCAGACGGCGCACACTCTTGCTGGGCGGCGCGGCAAACACTTGCCCCAGCTGCTCTGCGGTCTCTACCAGACACACCTGGCTCGCCCCTGCCTCGCGCATGGCCGTGGCCAGCGGCGGGCTTGCCGCCAGCGCCTGGTCACAGGCCAACAGGGCCTGGCGATGCTGGTTTACGGCGGCCAGCAGGCGGTTGATGGTGTCTTCGCTATGCCCGACAACATCGTCGCGTTGGCCATAAGCCACCGGGTCGAAGATCAGCTCGTCGCTGTCCCACCAGCAGTTGACCTGGAGCCGCTTGGCCTCGGCAAACAGCGGGGCCAGTTCGGCTACTGCCGGTAACTGGTGGAAGATCACCACCGAGCAGGTTTGCAAAGCAATCTGACAGGCGCCAGCATCGCGCCAGTCAAGCGAAACGCAGTGATGACCCAGGTCTTGAAACATGCGTTGCAACTGCGCCGGGCGGCTTTTCGGCTGCTGGTCGGCGCTGAATTCGCTGAGCAGCAGAACATCCCGTGGGAACAGCTCGCTGGCAGCCACCGCCGGCGCGGCCAGCGGCACTTTGGTGCGGGTCGCCGCCGGGCTCTTCCAGAGCAGCCGCGGCCCTTGCTTGAGCAGCTCGCGAACGATCTTGCGCAAGGTCGGGTAGACACCCGCCTTGCGCAGGTAAGCTCGCAAGCGCTGATCTGCGCGCGGCTCGGTGGTCAGCAGGCGGATCAACTTGGCGACCTTGGTGCTGAAGGTTCGAGAACCGATCGCCGGCTCATCTTCAGGCAGCCTCAGTGCAGAGCCAAGCCGCTGCCGGTGGCTGTGCAACTGACGCTGGCCAACCCCGCCGGGAATGGCCGCCTCGATGCTGGCAAAGACCTGATCCAGCAGCGCGTGGCGGCGGCGATACATGGCCCGTTTCTTCGCAGCGATGTCGTCGGCCGAGCGTCGCGCCGCGGCCACAGGCAGGCTGTAGAAGTCCTGATGCGCGGAGGCTACCGCGCCATGCTCAAGCCAGATGACGTCGTAGTTGGCGGCCAGGTCTTCACCTTTGTCTGCCCCGAAATAGGCATGCCGGTGATGCCGGTAGGCGTCGGCCACGGCATAGATCCGCGTCACGCCAATGGTGCGTGCCAGGCTCTTGAGCGCTTCGATCAGGAAGCTTCTGGGGCGCATGCCTTCGAAGTCCTTGGTCAGGTCGCGATAGATTGCCAGCGAGCGTTCGCTGTCGATGCCTTTGTGGATGCCCTGCACCGCGCCGATTACCAGGTTCAACTGGCTGTCCATATGGCACAGGGTGAATGCCAGCGACGCGACCCGCAGATCCCCCTGGAACAGATTGAGCACCAGTTCGCCTTCGCGTTTGAACCAGATCGGCCGGTCCAGCACCAGGCTACAGCCCGGCGAAAAGGCCGACAGGTCGCACAGTTGCAGCGACTCGTCGCGCCCCAGCAACAATAAGGTGGGCAGGTAGCGGCTGACCACCTCATAGTGCGAGGCCAGCACACTCAAGCGCAGCGGCGCCTTCCAGGACTTGCTGATGTAGGGCCATTGCACCACACCGATGCAGTCCACTCCGAGACGGGCCATGCGCTGCTTGCCCAGCACCGACGAGGTGCGCTGCATGAAGGCGCTCAGCTCAGGCCACTGCCTGGCCATCGCCAGTACCAGCTTGAATTTGTTGTTCAGTGCCCGCAGCGAGTAGCCCGGTTGCAACACGAGCACGCTTTTCGCTAACGATCTAACCATCATCGGCATCTCACTTGTACTCGATCAAACCCGACTTGCCGGCGGCAAACCTGTTCAACAAAAACTTGACCTGGCCGAGCATCTCGGGGAATTTCGCCAGCACCAGAAACACCGCCTGCAGCCAGTTCTCACGCGGTGAGCGAGCGCCGCGACGGGCCAGCCGCAGCGCTTGTAGCGGATAGATCAACAGCAGCAGCAACCACACCGGCCCAAGCACCAGGCTGAGCAGGATGATCAACAGCGGAATCAGCAGGCCCCACAGCCAGGCTCGGCGAGACTCGCGCCGCCAGTGCCGCTCGGGCGCCGCGCCATGCAACCAGGCGCCCTCGGCAAAGGCATAGCCGCCGCGCAAGGTGCGCTGCCACCACTGGCTGAAACGGGTCATGGCCGCATCATGCAAGGTCATTTCCGCGTCCAGCCGCCAGATCTTCCAGCCCCGCTTGCGCAGGCGTACGCACAGCTCCGGCTCTTCGCCGGCAATCAGCTCCGGGCGAAAGCCCGACACCGACAAAAATGCCTCGACGCGCATCAACGCATCGCCGCCGCAGGCCTTGGCCTGGCCGATCGGCGTGTCCCACTCAAGGTCACACAGCAGGTTGTACACCGAGTGCTCAGGGAAGCGCTCACGGCGCCGCCCGCAGACCACCGCGACATCGCCTTGGGCATCGAGAAAAGCCTGCGCGGCGGGCAACCAGCCACGGGCCACTTCACAGTCCCCGTCAACGAACTGCACGTAGCGCATCCCGGGCATCAGCCGCTGCAAGCAGGCGAAACCTTCGTTGCGCGCTCGCGCCGCGGTGAACGGTATGGATAGATCCAGCGCCAGTACTGCCACACCATGATCAGCAGCGCGTTGCAGCGAACCGTCGCTGGAGCCTGAATCGACATACACCACCTGCTCCGCTGACCCTGCAAGCGAGGCCAGGCAACGCTCCAGTCGCAAGCCCTCGTTCCGACCAATCACCACTACGCCGATACCTGTCACCATGAGCCTCACTCGCCAAACCGGAGCGCAACCGCGCGCACCTGCTCACTCTGCTGTCATCAATCCTGCGCCAACAATGCAGGTTTTTTCAGTTTGACGGTTGCTGGCACTCCGACCGCCAGGGCGTCATCCGGCACATCGATCAACACCACAGCGTTGCAACCGATCACCACGTTGTTGCCAATGCGGATGTTGCCCAGCACTTTTGCACCCGCACCGATATCGACGTTGTTACCGATGATCGGCGCAATCGGCTCGCTGACGTTTTTCAGCCCCACTACTACGCCATTGCGAATTCGGCAGTCGTCACCAAATCGAGCATAGCCACTGATGACGATGCCGCCGAAGTGATCGATGACGAAATTGCGCCCGACCACGACTTCGCAAGGCAGCTCGATGCCGGTAATGATCTGGACAAACTTGAACAGCACTTTGTAGATCAGCGAAAACAACTTGCGTAGCAGCGCCGGGCGCACGCCGTAACGCCAGCGGCCAAAACGGTAGACCAGCATCACCCAGAAGCCCTGGGCGCCCCAGTCGCCGCCGTAGGCCTGCAAGTCAGCGCGAATTTTGTCGAACATGGGCTCTCCTAGCGTGTCGGTTGGCTGGCCAGGCGCGTGGCAAACAGCAGCTTCCAGGTTGCCACATTGTGCTGCCAGCACGCCTTGATCGCTGGCCAGCCGCGGCCTTTGAGCAAGGCCTTGAGGGCCAGGACCAGATCGCCCACGCACACCAGCAGCATATGCAGGATCAGCCCCAAGACGCCGTGGTGCTTGCGAAAATAGAGCAGTTCGCTTTCGATCTGATAAGCCGAGATCTGCCGGCTGGCAGCCTCGAGCTTGGCCACTGACTTGGAGCTCTCGCCGCCGATGTGCACCACCGTCGTGTGCGGATAGAACACCACCTTCCAGCCAGCCTGCTTGACCCGCTTGCAGTGGTCGACTTCCTCGTAATAGAGGAAGTAACGCGGATCGAACAAGCCGACCTGATCAAGCACTTCCCGCCGTACCAGGTAGTAACAGCCCGGCAGCCAGTCACATTCGCGGACCGAGTCATGGTCCCAGTTCATTTCATCGACCATCTTCACGCCCGGGAACAGGCGTTTGAGGCCGGTACGCGCAATGAACACGTTCAAGGGCGTGGGAAAGTAGCGGCAGCACGGCTGCAGGTCGCCCTCGCGTCCTTCCAGGCGCACGCCGAGCACGCCGCAGTCCGGGTGCTGGTCCATGTAGGCGATGGTTTTTTCAAGGGTGTCGCTGGCGACGAAGGCGTCGGTATTGAGCAACAACGCATAGCGGCCCTGCAGGTGCTCGAGCAATTGATTGTTGGCGCGGCCAAAACCGACGTTGTCGCGATTGCTGACCAGCAGCGCCTCGGGACAGACCTCGGCCAGGCGTTCCAGCGAGTTGTCGACCGAGGCGTTGTCCACCACCAGATAGCTGGCCAGGGTTTCGCTGTCGGCGCGGCGCAGGGCATCGAACATCGGCTGCAACAAGGCGCCGGTGTTGAAGTTGACGACCATGACGTCGACCGGCTTGCTAGCCATTGTTGTTGTCTCCAAAGAAGTACTGGCGCCTGACCTCGGCCAGCATCGGTTCCAGTGCCGGGTCGTAGGCGCCCTCGCGCTTCTTGATCAGGTCGATCCAGGGGTAGGCATTACAGCGTTCCTCGACGCGCTGGATCATCTCGGCAGTGGTGCAGATGAACCTGGCCGGGTTACCACCCACCACCGTGCCGGGTGGCACGTCTTTGGTCACCACCGAGCCTGCCGCCACTACCGAGTCGGGGCCGATGGTCACCCGCGGCATGACGATGGCACCGTGACCGACAAAGCAGTTGTCCTTGATATCGATGAAGCCCACCGAATCGAGCTGTTTGCCGTAGCACACCTCGATCAATGCCACCACGGCATCGTGGCCGATCAGGGTGCAGTCGGACAGGCCGACATTGCTGCCCAGGCGCAACAGCGCCGGGTCGGTGATGTTGCAGCCTGGGTTGATGTGGATATTGGTACCGACCGAATAGAACTTGCCCCAGCGCGCCATGTACGCGCCCCAGTCACGGGCATTGGGGTTGCAGATTTTTTTATAGGCCGCGCCACCGCGCCCGGTCGAGTACACAAACGACGTGATTGTGTTGCGTATCCATCCATACATGCTGCTTGCCTCGCCAATAAAGCAATCCCTGGACTGTTGCTGAGGCGTCTGCGGTCTCGTTTTGTCCTTGCGACCGTTTGCGCACCCAACCCGTTATCAACCGCAGTGAAGCAACTACTCGTTCAAACAACCGCACCGCTTGCTGCCCGGAGCCTGGCGTTGAGGTGATCGGCCAGGCGCAGGGCAAACTGGATCAGCGGCATGGTCGGGTTGGAGGCGCCGCCCTTGGCGAAAATACTGCTGCCGGCGACATACAGATTGTCGGTCGCGAACACCTTGCAGTCAGTATCCACCACGCCGAACTCAGGCGAAGCGGCCATGCGCGTGGTGCCCATGTGATGCGCATGCGGGGCCATCTTCAGTGGCACGCTGCTCTCGTAGACAAAATCGTTGAGCTTGACGAAGCCCAGGCCCATTTCGGCGAACTGCTTGGCCATCTCGGCGCCGATGCACTTGATGGTATGCCGGTCGTCTGCACTCACCACCCAATTGACATTGACCTTGGCCACGCCCAGCTCATCCTTCTCGTCGAGCAAGGAAATACGGCTTTGCCGGTTGGGAAACTGCTCGATCATGGTGCCGATGATGCCGTCGCCAGGACAACTGAACTTGGCGATGAACTCGACCTTGCTGGCCACGCCCATTTCACAGGCGAGGTTTTCCAGAAAGTGCTTCACCTCGGCAGTTCTGCCGTAGGTCTGTACATCGGCCAGCACCGCCGTGGAAACATTGCCCTTGCCCGCCTGGTACTCGGCAACGAAGGCGTCGGTGGTGTAGTACTGGCGTGACTCAGTATCCTCGCCGTCCTTGAGGATAAAGGTGCCCATATCGACGTTCAGGTGCTCCATGAAGCAGCGGCCGACCGGGCCGTCCTTGCTGACCACGCCAGCGGCGCGCAGCGACTCGCTGTTGAGCAACTGCCGGGCGTTCTCGATCGCGCCAGTGGCGAGGATGAAGTGCCTGGCCTGCAACCGCGCGCGCTGGCCGTTGTAGTCGGACACCAGTACAGCCCCGACGCGGCCAGTATCCTGAGCGAATTCGATATCGACGCAGTTGCAGTTGATGAACACGTCCAGGCCAGGGGTGTCGTTGAGCGCTGCTGCGTATTTTTGCGCAAAGCGCGTGGGCGGGCTGAGCAGAAACCGGTCTGCTTCGAACTCGCCGCCCTTCAGCCCGGCATTCATGGTGTGAAATTCGGCGCCTGCGGGCAGATCGACGATGTCCATGGCAGCAGCAAGGTACTGCTCGATTTCCGCATAGGCGATTGGCCAGCCGGGCATTTCGCCGGGTGGTGCCACAGAGAAGTCCGATGCGGTGAAGGGGCGGCAGCGCCCTGCCCAATGGTTTGAGGTGCCGCCCAGATAGCGCAGACGGGTTTCTTCAGCGTACAGCTCAAGGCCGGTCGAGGTGCATTTGTAGAATGCCTGCGACTGCGGGGTGTATTCATGACCGCCCGCTTCGAGCAGCACCACCCGCCAACCGCCGGCGGCCAGGCGCAGGGCCAGGGTGATGCCGGCTGGGCCGGCACCGACGATGCACACGTCGTAATCATCGCGCAGCGTTTTGTCTGCCTGATAGTCCTTGATCATGCTGGCCCGTCCCGAAAATAGTCAGCAGGCAATACCCAGCCGTTTATCACCACGAACCCGGCCTTTTTCTCGGCAGGCTTTGCCACCGCGCTGGCACCCACGCCAAACATCGCCCCGCCGATCCCCAACACCACACAACCCCGAAGAAAGCCTCTACGACCGGACAGCCGACTGCAAAATTCAAGCTTCCCCATAATTCCAAGACCTGTGCCCGTGGATTATTGACATCTTAGTAGCTGGCCCGACAAGCGTCAGAGCCAGGCGAAAAAATGCGTGACCGCAACGCCGAACAACGCCCCGACCGCCAGCATGGGCAGCACCACCAGCTCGCGCTTGAGGCTGAACATGCCCAGCTTGCAGTTGACGCAGACCACCAGGATCAAAGTCGGCAAGGTGTGCAGGGCGACCCCCCAGATCGCGTATTCGACGCCGCCCAGGGCGAGCAACAGCGGTAACAAGGCCCACAGCGAAACCAGCCGGATGATGTTGTCCATGGCCTGATACTTGGTCAGGCCGAGGGCCACCCAGAGCTGATGCGACATGGTGTAACGCAGGGTGAAGAACGACAACGACAGAATCGCCAGCATCGGGCCGGCTTCGGCATAGCGCTCGTCATACATCCAGCCGATCAGCAACGGGCTGGCAGTCAGCAGTACGCCGCAGGTAAACAGCATGGCCAGGTCGACCAGCAGCTTGAACCGGTAATACAGGCGCTTGAGCCGCTCCATGTCGCCTTCCCGGACTGCCTCGCTGAACGCGGGCAAGGCCACCGAGCCGCCCAGGCGCAACAGCCCGGTCTGGATCGCGCCTAGAATCAACACTGCAATCGAGTACACCCCCAGTTGCGCCACCGTCATGCTCGCGCCGAACCACATGCGGTCGCCGTACATCGCCAGCACACCGACCATCGACGACAACAGGATCCAGCGGCCGAACACGATCAGCTCCTGCAGTGCGTCGCGGTCCCACTGCAGGCGGTTGCCATGGCCATGCATCGCCAGGTGGCCAAGCAAGGTGCCTGCCAGCGCCGAAATCAACCCGGCCAGCACCAACGACCAGATCGAACGGGTGAAGTAACCAATCAGCAACATCGCCAGCAATCCGATGAACTGCGACGCCAGTTCGATCAAAACCACGCGCTTCTGTTGGAAAGTTCGCACCGCCACATCTATCTTGGTCGACTGAAAGCCCCAGATGATCGCCGACAGGCCAGTGGCAGCCAGCACCATCGGCAGCTCGGGGGCAGCGTAGGCCGACTCGGCAGGCCACAGGTCAGCCCGCTGGGCATACCAGGCGGCCAGTGCCAACAGCAGGGTCAGACCAAACAGCACGAAACCGCGCACGATCTGCACGGTCCAGGCGGTATTGAGAAACAGCGGATCGTCGCCGCGCGTGCTCTGGATGATGTTTTGCCGCAGACCGACGTCGGACAGCAAATGCAGGAGCATCGAAACCGTGCCGGCAATGACCATCACACCGAACATTTCCGGCAACAGCAGCCGCGCCATGATCAGGTTGCCGCCCAGCCGCATGCCCTGTGAAGCCAACAGCGACACCAGGTTCCAGGCTCCGGCCCAGATTGCCCTGGAGCGCAGGCTCACGGCAGCGGACGCTTCAATCGACGGCATGACTTCAATCTCTGACTGAATGGCTAGAAGTCACTATAGTTTCAATTAGCCATGATGCGAGTCTCAATAATCCAGGGATAGGTGCCCTAGCCAATGCCAGAACATTTTCGTGCACTGATCGTTATTTTGTTCGTGGCCAGCGTGGTGTTTGTGATGGCGCGCAAACCGGCACTGGATATCATTCCGCCGGCGGACTTCAAGCGCCGCCGCAACCTCTGGTTTGGCCTGACCCTACTGGCGTTTTTTTCCCACAGCTTCTGGCTATATGCCGCCGCCACCGCAATGATCCTGTATGTGGTGCGGCGCCGTGAACACAATGTGCTGGCACTGTTTTTTATCCTGCTGTTCCTGATCCCGCCGGCGTCGGTGGAAATACCCGGCTTCGGCGTGGTCAATTACCTGTTCGAGATGAACCACATCCGCCTGCTGTCGCTGTGCCTGCTGCTGCCCACCGCACTGGCCCTGAGCAGACAAGGCGACACCCTGGCCTTCGGCCGCACCCTGCCGGACAAGCTGCTGGCGGCCAGCCTGATTCTGATGGGCCTGCTGTACCTGCGCGAAACCACCCTGACCGATACCTTGCGCCAGAGCTTCTATCTGTACACGGATGTGTTTCTGCCCTACTACGTTGCCAGCCGCGGCCTGAAGCAGATCAGCGACTTCAAGGATGCGCTGCTGGCGTTCGTGCTGGCGGCGTTTCTGCTGTCGTTGATTGCCGTGGCCGAGTTTTCCCGCCACTGGCTGCTATACAACGCGCTGACCGATGCCATGGGCACCCAGTGGGGCATGTCCGGCTACCTCAGCCGCGGCGGCTCGCTGCGGGCCAGTGCTACCACCGGCCAGGCGATTGCGCTGGGCTACGTGATCAGCGTGGCGATAGGCCTGTTCCTGTTCCTCAGTAGCTATGTACGCAGCCGTTTGCAGTGCCTGCTCGGCGCATTGCTGCTGGCGGCCGGGCTGATCGTGCCGCTGTCACGCGGGCCGTGGATCGGTGCGGTGATCATTGTCGGCGTATTCATCGCCACCGGGCGCAACGCGGTCAAGCGCCTGAGCCTGCTGGCCATGGCCGGTGTGCTGGCGCTGCCGCTGCTGAGCGTGATGCCTGGCGGGGAAAAGGTGCTCGACCTGCTGCCGTTCATTGGCAACCTGGAAAAAGAGAACATCACCTACCGCGAGCGCCTGCTGGACAACTCATGGATCGTGATCCAGCGCAATCCGCTGTTTGGCTCGTTCGACTTCCGCAATACCCCGGAAATGCAGTCGATGATCCAGGGCGAAGGCATCATCGACATCGTCAATACCTATATCAACCTGGCCCTGCGGGTCGGGCTGGTCGGGCTGACGTTGTTTGTCGGCTTCTTCGTCAGCATCCTGTTCGGCCTGCGCAAGGCGCTGCGCGCCTTCCCCGACCGCAACGAAGAAGGTCGCCTGCTCGGCCGCGCCCTGTTGGCGACGTTGCTGGGCATTTTGGTGATCATCTTCACCGTCAGCAGTATTACCGTGATCCCTGTCGTGTACTGGTCGATTGCCGGGGTAAGCGTGGCTTACATACAGATGGTGCGCCGTGCCCGCCAGGCCGAAGCCGGTAGCGCATTCGCCAGCCTTCAATCCAGGTAATGACAATGACCTCACTGCGTATGCGCCCCCTCATGCGGGCCTCGGCCCTGCTCGCTCTGGTGCTGCTGCCGCTGCCGGCGTGGACGGCAGAGTGGTCAGTCAGCGTCGACCAAAGCAATGGCCTGCCGAGCCTGACCCGTGGCGGCGGCCCGGTCATGGCGTCACGCTTCGACTTCTGGGGCGCGGACTGGAGCTGGACCGGCTTCTACACCGCGCTCAAGGTCAATGCGCCCTATGCCTACAGCCTGATGGGCAAGAGCAAGGACCTCGACTTTGATCTGACCGCAAGCATCGCCAAGCCGCAGGCACAGACCCTGAGCTGGGACATCACCCTTGACGCCCACAGCAGGAAAACCGACATCATGGGCGGCGGCATCGTGTTCAACTTCGACCCGGCGCTGATTGCCGGCGAGATGGGCAAGCCGGTGTTGCTGCCGGGCAACAGTGGCTGGTCATGGGGCAACGATGCCCAGGGCCGACGCATCGAGATGCGCTTCCAGCCCGCCTTGGCCAGAGTGTTCATGGAACGCGGCGACCCCAGTGAAATACGTGCGTTTTTCTATGAGGACCCGATTGTACCCGGTCGCCAGCAGATCAAGGCGACGCTCACGGTCAGCGGCGATATCGACATTGGCCAGACCACGGAAGAACGTTTTGGCCTGGCCGACCCGAACAGTTGGCCGGATGACCAGCTCGACTGGCGCACCGCTCCGGTCGACCTGTCATTTCTCAATGCCGGGGAGAAACCGGCCGGCAAGCGCGGCTTCGTCAAGGCGGACGGCGAGCAGTTGGCCTTTGCCGACAACACCCCTGTGCGCTTCTGGGGGACCAATCTGTCTGCCTATGCGCTGTACAACACCCCCGACGACGAGATCAAGCAACAGGCCAAGCGCCTGTCAGCGTTGGGCTTCAACCTGATCCGCCTGCACCACCACGATTCGCCCTGGGTCAGCCCGAATATCTTTGGCGATGTCAGCAAACTGCGCGATACCCAACAGCTCAATGCCGAATCGCTGCGCAAGCTCGACTGGTGGATCAAGTGCCTGAAGGACGAAGGCATCTACGTCTGGCTGGACATGCACGTCGAACGGGTACTGACCATCAACGACCAGATCAGCGATTTCGCCGAGCTGGCCAAGGGCAAGAACTACATCGACCTCAAAGGCTATGCCTACGTCAACGCCTCGATCCAGCAAGCGATGAAGCGCTTTGCCGAGCAGTACGTCACCCATGTCAACGCCTACACCGGCATGGCCTACAAGGATGATCCGGCGATTGCTGCGCTGTTGCTGACCAATGAAAACGACATCGTCCAGCACTATGGCAACGCGCTGCTGCCGGACAAGGGCGTACCGCGCCACAGTCAGCGCTACATGGAGCTGGCCAAAACCTTTGCCCAGCGCCACGACTTGCCGGCAGACCGCACCTGGCGTGCCTGGGAACCTGGCCCGTCGAAGCTGTTTCTCAACGACCTCGAGCACCAGTTCAACGTCAGCCTGATCGAGCACCTGCGCGGGCTCGGCGTGAAAGTGCCGATCGTCACCACCAGCAGTTGGGGCGGCAATGGCCTGAGTACGCTACCGGCGCTGACCTCTGGCGACATGATCGATGCCCACAGCTACGGTGCCAGCGGCCAGCTGGAAAAAAACCCGCTGACCAGCGACAACCTTGTTAACTGGCTGGCTGCGGCGCAGGTTGCCGGCCTGCCGATGAGCGTGACCGAGTGGAACGCCCAGCCGTTCCCCAGCCCCGATCGTCACTCGCTGCCGTTGTACATTGCCGGCACCGCCAGCCATCAGGGCTGGGACGCGATGATGCAGTACGCCTACAGCCAGCAGGCTTTCATCGCCCAGTGGATCCGCGCCGACAACTGGAACGCCTACAACGACCCTGGCCTGATGGCGACCATGCCCGCCGCCGCCCTGCTCTACCGGCGCGGTGATGTGCAGCCCGCGCAGACCCGCTACGTCTTTGCGCCCTCACCCGCCACCCTGTTCAACCGCCTGATCACCCCGGCCAACTCGGTCCTGCTGCGCAGCGCAATGGAAAAAGGCCAGTTGCAGATCGCCCTACCGGCCTCCCCCGAGCTGCCCTGGCTGCGGCCCAGCCCCATTGCTGCGGGCGCGCAGGTGCTGCAGGACCCGGACCAATCGTTGCTGGCAGCCGATGCCAGCGAGTCCAGCTCTGACACTGGCGAGCTCAAACGCAACTGGCAGCAAGGCGTGTATACCATCGACACCCCGCTGACCCAAGCGGCGACCGGCTGGTTGGGCGGGCGTTCGATGAGCCTCGCGCAACTGGGGCTCGACCTGCAAACGCCATACGCGAGCGTGGCCGTGCAAAGCCTGGATGGCAAACCGTTCAGCCAGTCACGCGAGCTGCTGATCTCGTTGGCCACCCGCGCGGTGCCGCGCCCGGATGACATGACGCCGTTTCACGTCGAGCCGCTGCAAGGTCGCGTCAGCATCAAGGCTGGGCCAGGTTTGAAGCTGTATACCGGCAAACAGCAGCAGTTGCCCGTCAGCTACGAGGACGGGCGCTATGTGATCACTTTCGATGGCCAGCACATGAGTAATTGGCTGTTCTTGAAATAGCCTTTTTTGCCACCTACCCTCTCAGAAGTCAGCTTTAGTCCGCGTTTGCTCGACCCGCCTTAGATGCACCTGTTTGACCCACCCAGGAGTGGACGGAACAACTACAGATTCCAGGAGAATTGGATGAAGTTTCTGGTTGTCGGCGGCGCAGGCTACATCGGTTCACATATGGTCAAGCACTTGCTGCTGGCGGGGCATCAAGTTGTGGTCGCCGACGTCATGCCGGCCCACAGTGGGGTCGTCTGGGTCAATCTGGACATCGCCGACCGGCCAGCACTGGATGCGCTGTTTGCCTCTCATCGCTTCGATGCGGTGTTTCACTTCGCCTCGTTCATCCAGGTGGGCGAATCGGTCAGTGACCCCGGCAAGTATTATCAGAACAACGTCGCCGCGACGCTCTGCCTGCTCCAGGCGATGATGCAGGCAGACGTCAGGCAGCTGGTGTTCTCGTCGACCGCCGCAGTGTACGGCGACCCCCAGTATGTGCCGATCGACGAGGCCCATCCAAAGGCGCCGATCAACCCCTATGGACGCAGCAAATGGATGGTCGAGCAGATGCTCGAAGACTTCGATCGCGCCTACGGGCTGCGCTCGGTGTGCCTGCGCTACTTCAATGCGGCTGGGGCTGACCCCGATGGCATGCTGGGCGAGTGTCATGAGCCGGAAACCCATCTGATCCCATTGATCCTGCAGGCGGCCTCAGGTCGGCGCCCGGCAGTGACCGTGTTTGGCCGCGACTACAGCACCTCGGATGGCACCTGCATCCGCGACTATATCCATGTCAACGACCTCGCCTCGGCGCACGCCTTGGCGATCGACTACCTGCAGGCCGGCGGCGCCAGTACGGCGTTCAACCTGGGCAATGGCGAGGGCTTTTCCGTGGAGCAGGTGATAGCTGCCGCTCGCGGTGTCACGGGGCGGTCAATCAATGTCATCGAGGCAGGACGCCGTGCCGGCGACCCGCCGAGCCTGGTGGCCGACGCGAGTAAAGCTCGACAGATCCTCGGCTGGCACACCCAGTACCCACTGCTTGATGACATCCTTGGCCATGCCTGGAACTGGGAGCAGCAATACCCCTGGCGCTAAACACCAAGGGTTGGTCAGGGTTGAACACTACTCAGTAGTAAGAGCGAGTCTGCGCTTCGGCCTTGTTCAGCACGGCACCAATCAGGTTGGCGGTGGCCAGGTGGTACAGGCAGTCTTCGATTTCCTTTTTGCTGTTGTTGCCGTTGGCGACCACCAGCAGCACGCAGTCGAACTTGGGCAGCACGGTGATTGCATCGTCGGAGCTGAGCAACGGCGGCAGGTCGAAGATGCAGATGCGTGACTCGTAACGCTCGCGCAGGTCATGGATCAGGTTGTTCACCTTGGGCGAGGACAGCACCTCGGTGGACAATGGCACCGGCTCACGGGTCGGCAGCACGACAAAGCGCGGCAGGGTCGGGTTGACCAGCACCTCCTCCAGCCCAGCCTGATTGTTCAGGTATTCGTTGAGCGCCTTGCCCATCGGCAAGCCCAGGCTGCTGCCGACCCGCGGCCGGCGCAGGTCGAAATCAACCAGCAGCGCAGTCTTGGTGGTGTGGTGGGCGATGCTCATGGCCAGGTTGATGGCCAGCACGGTCTTGCCGGCCTCAGGCGTTGGCGAAGTGATCGCCAAGGTCCGCCAGCCGTTCTCTTCCATGGTTTGCAGCACTTGCGTGCGCAACAGGTCGAAGGCCCAACTCATGTTCGAGTTCTTGTTGTAGGCGACGATTCGATGCCGCTCCAGGTGCTCCGCGCGCAGTGGCACCACCGTGGTGTTGACGTAATCGAACTGGCCCAAGGCCTCGGGCTGCTGCAGCACCGGTGCTGGTTGCGCGGCACTCGCTGTTACAGGATGAAGGTTGCTTCCAGTAGCCGGCGTACGTCTGTCCATCGCTGCTTTCCCTATTCAAACCGAGCCATAGCTTTATAAAGCAGAAGGTCCAATGGCATGTAGAACAGGTGGACCATGAGTAACATGATAGCCACCAGTGCCAGTGCAGCAAGCACCGCCAGTACTCGCCAGCGCCTGCGTTTGGCCAGTTCAGCCTGGGTGGCGATGAACGGCACCGCAACCAGTACCCGCTTGCCGACCACGCTTTCCAGTGCGCCAACTCCGCGCACGCGCTGGTTGAGCATTTCCATCAGCATCACCAGTGCCGCGCCGCCAGCCGGTGCCAGTACCGCGCCGAGGGCGACGATCTTCTTGCGATTGGGCTTGACGGGTTTTTCCGGCAACAGCGGCGGCTCGAGCAGAACAAAGCGCTCGGCCTTGTTTTCCTGCTCCAGGCTTTCGGTGATTTTTGCGCCCATTTCCTTGGCGCGGATTTCCTCGTACTTCTTGCGGGCGTTGTCGTGGTCGCGCATCAACGTGACCAGGCCGCGTTCGACCTGCGGCGCCTCGAGGATCTCCGCCTCGTAGCCTTCGATCTTGGCCGAGAGCTGACGCTTTTGCTCAACCAGCGAGGCGATGCGCTGCTGCGCGGCGCCGATTTTGGTACGGGCGCGGGCAACCTCGAGGCTGACGCCCGAAGACGCTTTAGGACCGCCACCTGCCGCCTGCAGCGCATCGATCTTGCGTCTGACGGCAATCACATCGGGGTGGGCTTCGGTGTACGTGGTCAGCAGGCGAGCGTATTCAGCCTTGAGGCTGGGCAGATCCTGCGGCAAGTCAGCTGCACCGCCGCGGCTGCCATCGGCTTTGCTGGTGACACCGGCGTTGGCGGCAGACAGCTCGACTTCAAGGTAGCGCAGCTCTTCCTGAGCGGCCTTGTAGTCACGATCGATCTCGCGGAATTCAAGCTCGGCGCGGGACAACATGCTCATGCGCAACGCCTGGTTCTCAGGCAAGGTGTTGGCGTGCGCCTGTTTGAAGTCAGCCAGCTGATTTTCCAGGGTGGCCAGTTCAGCGCCCAGCTTGTTTGCCTCCTGGGTAAGGAATTCGGTGGTTTCGGTGGCGCGCTCGGTGCGCTGCTTGACATTTTCATTGAGGAACAGCGTGACCAGCTCGTTGGCGACTTCCTGAGCCACCTCGGGACGCTTGTGCTCGAAGGACACGTTGAAGGCTACAGTGGTTTCACCGCGGCCTTTGACGAAGGTGCTGAGGGTGTTGACCACGATCGTGTTGCGCATCTGATCGATCTTGTCCGACTCGCTGAACTGGCGGCCCTTGTCGGCAAACAATTGGTACTTGTCGATGATCCGCAGCAAATTGTCGCGGGTCATCACTCGCTGGCGAATCACCTCGATGCGCTCATCGGCGAAGCTGCTGTTGTTGGCCGAAACCAGTTCGGGCGAGATCTGCTGCGACTCGACCAGAATGGTGCCGGTGGACTGATACAACGGTGGCACGCTCAGCGCGATCGCCACGCTGATGGCCAGAATGACCACGATGGTCACCCCGAGCAGCAGCGCACGGTCCTTGATGATGGCGATGTAATCCTTGAGGGACAGCTCGTATTCAGACTTCATAGTGGCCACCAGGCTGAACGTCAGAGGTCGGGGATTCGGTAAGTGAGGGTCAGGCCGACAATGGTGCCAACGGCGTCACCCAGGTCGTTCTGCTTGCGCTCGCGGTGCATCAGGGACAAGCGCACGTCCCAGAACTGCGAAAGCTCCCGGCTGGCCCACACGCCGTAGGTCTGCAAGGTATTCGGGGTCTGGCCCTTGCTGTCTTGCCAGGCCGCGTCGACGCCGACCCGGGTCAGCTCATCGACTGCATAACTCCAGCTTCCGCGCACGGCGTCGACTTCGGCAAAGCCGCCCTCGGCACTGGCCACCGTGCTGCGTTCGGCAGTCAACGTGGCGTCATGCCGTTCGCCGTTGTAGCGCAGCGATGCACCGCCTTCGCCGCGGCGCCCGCCGCCATCACCAGAGACCTGGTTGACGCCTACGCGCAGGGTGCCCTCGAGCCGCTCGGAGAACTGGTACTTGACCCCGACCACCGGCGCGTAGCTGTTGGAAGCGCTGGCGGTGGTGTCATCGTCAGGCTCGTAGCGCCTGGCGGTGATGCCGGTGAAGAACTGGGTCTGCGCACTCCAGGCGTAGGTCAGGGTCAGTTCGCTGGCCAGTTCGTCGTAGCCGGTAAGCGTGTTGATGTCGTAGCGGGCCCGGTTGTAGGTGGTTTCGTTTTCCAGGGTGGTCCGCTCGGTCAGCGCGCGGTTCCAGTTGCCGATCAGCGAATACAGCTTCTGGGTGCCGTCAGTGGTGACCACACCGGTTTCAAGCACTGTGCCGGAAAGTGTCGAGCTTTCGCTGTACAGGCCACGCAAGCCAAAACCACCGGTTTCGGTCTCACGCTGCCAGCCAATACTCAGATTAGGGTCTTCGCGGTCATCGACCACCGACTTGTCGGATGAGCGCAGCACCGTCAGACCCAGGCCGAAGCGCAGCTCATCGCGATCGTATTTGCCAACCAGGCTGTAATTGGGCGCAATGATGGTGCGCACCACGCTTTGCTCCTGGGAGCTGAGCAACAGCGGGTTGCTGTCGTATTCGACAGTGCTGGGCAATGTTGCCGAAGACTGCCAGACGGCAGCGTGGACCGAGGCCGAGTACGGCAACATGCAGATTGCCGTTACAACACCTGTTGCGCGAAGCAGCGGCACGGTCGATTTTGCGCTAACCAGCCCGCTCAAGGGACGACCAGCGTATCGCCAGCCTGAAGTTGGATATTGGTGGACAGATCACGCCCCGAAACCAAATCCTTGTAACGCACCGGCAAGACCCGCTCGGTATTGCCGACACGGCGGATCACCTTGATCGCGCTTTCATCGGCGAACTTGTCCAGGCCGCCGGACATGCTCAAGGCCTGCAGCACCGCTGTCGGCCCAGACATCTGTACCGGGCCGGGCTTCATCACCTTGCCTTGCACATAGACCAGGTTGCCGTTGACCTCAGTTACCACGACGCTGACGTTGGGGTCTGGCATGTACTTTTCGAGTTGGCGGGCGACACGGCTTGCCGCCGTGGTGACATCCAACCCAGCGACATCAACCCGGCCTGCCAGCGGGAAAGTGATGCTGCCGTCGGGCAGCACTTTGGTTTCCTGGCGCAGGCTGTTATCGCCCCACACCGAAACAGTGACCTTGTCGCCCGGACTCAGCAGATAAGGCGAACTCTTTTCATCGGCACTGACCGTACCGGACCAGACCGCAAGTACGCAGACCAGTGAACCTAACAAACGCACCATGGGGGTCCCTCCGGCCAGGCGGCCGTCAAAAGAGCACTGAATGAGAACTACGCACAACCTCTCGCTCTACTGCAAAGCTGCATTGCCACCGCTGCAGCGGCTCTGCGCTGCTTTACGGCCGTTGCCGCAATGCCCTGTCAATCACCCGGCGTTAGCGCCACTGGCATCTGGAATATAGCTAGGCTTTGAGAATTGACAAGCCGCTCCTAGCCAACCCTGCTGCTCTATCTTGATCGATCAGACCTGGCGCCCACCCACACAATTGAAACCAGCCAAACGCTTGAAGCCGATCAGATTTTTCTTCTATTGGCGACGGCGACAAAACCCACAACTGCAAACGCAAACAACCATGCCGCTGTCGTCAGCGGGATGACGCTGTTCTGGCTTACATATGAATCAGCGGCACGAGCAGCACCGCTTAACAGCACCAGCAGGAAAATCGATTTGATAAACAGGGTCGAACGCATAATCCCCTCCAGAAAGAGGAAGAACAGATGAGTTGGGTGCAGATCGCATGGGGTGTTGAAATGAGCTTATGGGCACAATGATATTACGTCAATGATCCGACACCATAATAAAACTCAATCGGGGGGCACTGTTTTCGTCAAAAACACGACAACTGAAATATGCTGTTTTGCCTAATCAGCTAACAACGGCCAAAAGCGCCTATGCTCGCTAATCTTCGCGGTAAAAGCGGGGCTTGATGACCACTTGAATGCGAACATTTCGCGTCAATGGACCATTACGCAGGCGCAAATCAGAGTTTAACTGGTTAGCAAACCCGGCGCGGTTATTCCGCTTGGCGATATATATGTTCTGCAGGTGTTTCATAAACGAGAAGGCAATGTAATCAATTGCATTTAACACGTGCCAAATAGACATCCACCTGCCCAATTGCCAGGCAATGGGGTATTAGCCTGCTGGCAGCAGGTCGAGAGTTCGGTCAAGTTCATCCCTATCGATAATAAAGCCGTCACCTTCCGGCTGACCGACGACAAACGCGAAATGTTGCCCATCGCGATCTGCCAAGTATTTGTAATAACTGACAAAACGGTTGGGCGGTTGCAGGGTGAGGATGGTCCCGCCCTCTCGCAATACGTTGACGCCGTGGACGAGCTGGCTGCCTTCGACACCCGCAACAATCCTGGCACCCGCGCACGCCGCCACAATGGTGGGCACATCGTTGCGCAGCGGGTCGATGACGCGAAAGCCGTACTGCGTGCGCAGGTGCTCGGCAATCGCCAGTTCGTTGCGCAGCAGGCGCAGCTCGCCAGCGCCGCCGCGCAGCAAGAACACACCCGGATGCGGCGCATGGCTGACATGGGATAGCAACTTGTCGCCCATGGCGCGATAGCGTGCATGCCGGCTGCGGTTGTGGCTCTGGTCATCGAACAGGACCAACTCGCGGAAGAAGGCCGTGTGCAGGCGCAGCGGGTTCATCCCCAACCAGGCTTCATAAGGCGGCGCCTGAGTGAACAGCGGCAAGCGTGCCGAGGGCGCAGTCGTTACCGGCACTCCCTCATCGCATGCCAGCGCATAGGTCACGCAGTCTTCCATCAGCCAGGTGCCAAACCACGAATTGCCATTCTGCGTGCAGTAGATCGCTGCGCGCTCGATCTCGTGCTCCACCGCGATCCCGGGAAGGGTGCGCGGCTTGGCCGACAGCCATAGGCTGGCGTTGTCCTTGTACAGAACGCCATCGATAAGCCAGACATCCTTGAGCAAATAGCCCCGGGTGGGGCCATGTTCGACCTGGATGCCGCCGGCCATGGTCGGGCCAGGATGCACATAGGGGAAAAAACGCGACTCCCAGCCGGTTACCCGCTGCATTTGATCAGGCAGGCAAATTGCCGGTGGCGTGATGGTGCGCTCACCCGGGGCGATGTCCCAGCTCTTTAGCGCAAGGCTCTGCAGGGATCTGGCAGCTGACCGCGCCAACTTTTGCCGGGCAATGTTCCGATATGCGGCAAGCGTCCAGGTGTGCTGGCGCGAGGCTGGCTGGCCACTGAAATTCGAGATATTGCTTGGCATGAAGCCTCCTCCCACAGGACGGGTTCAACACAGGTTGGTGCGCCAATTCGTCCTGACTAGCGGCCGTTAGGTGGACACAACCCGCTCCATCGTGGGGGGCGATTGCAAGCTGGCATAGCGGCTGCGCAGGGTCTGCAAAAACCCTTCGCCATGGCCGTGGCCGCCGTACAGGTAGATCTTGTGCAGCCCGCCGAACACCATCTCGTGGTAGCGGCTGGCGACCTCGTCATCACTGGGCCCGTCGGGCAACCCCAGGTGCAACGTCAATTTGTTGCCCTCGACCGCGAACAGGGGCGTATCCCAGAGAAACTGTGCGGCTCCCGTCTTGGGCAAGCGCACAAACATATAGGCATGGTTACCCAGCGAATCGACATCCCCGCCCCGCCGTCGTTTCCACTTGAGCAGACCATCATCCGGACGCGCCAGGCACAGGCCAATGTCGTAATAGTCATAACCATTGGCCAACGCCCATTCGAGGGCCATGTAGGTGGTGATGGAATTGACCTCACGCAGCTTCTTGGCATCGCTGAATATCGCTTCGCAGTAACCAAAGCGCAGGGTGCTCCAGTAGCGCTTGCCGCCGCGAGTGATTTCGCAGCCAAGATGGCAGGCGACCACGTCATCGCCCAGCGTGATCAGGTCCAGACGGCCGACACCCTTGGCGATGCGAAACACTTCCTCAGTAGCAAACTGGGCAGCATGAATACCCTGGCGAGCGGTGGCGTACGGACGCAACAGCTCACGGTCAGCCATGGCGATCTCAGCGTCATCGAGAGTCTGGCGCATCTGGTACAGCGGCCGGTGCTTGCGAATGCTGCGGCGTAGTTCGCTGTCATAGCGGGCGGTGATGTCTTCCAAGGGACGACCCAGCGGCACTACGGCGCTCAGATAATGCGGCACCGACAACGCGCCGCTGGTGGGCATTTCGCTGATCACCACGGTTTGATCGGCGCCACCTGACGGCGCCACCGCGTAGGTTTCGGCGACCGCGGCCTGGCCCTTGCCGGCAATCAACAGCTTGGCCATTTCGCGCTGCTGCTTTCTGCCGATGTAGAGGATCTGATAAGGGCTCTCTTGCTTGAGCCGAAAGCGGCTGACTTCCCAGCGCCAGACACAGGCACGGCTGAGCACATCACGTAACCGATTCGAGACATGCCGCATCTCGTAGCGCATTGAGGGAGAGATGAATTTTCGAGCAACTGCCTGCAGGTTCTCTTTCATGTCTTCTTCAATGTCCTTGGCAAAAGCCATCCAGGCAAAACGCAGGGTCATCATCAACGCGCAGGAAAACGCGCCTAACTTATTGAAAGTTAATGCAATAGCTGTATGACTTCGCACTCATAATTGGTAACAATTAAAGATGCAAGGTAGCCCCTTTGCAAGCGGCATTTTGACAGCATGGCGCATGCTTTTATGGCGTCAAATTTTATCTTTCAGGTTGTACTGACTGGGCTGCGTTGACGCGCTGCCAACCACGCCTGCAGGGCGGCTGCGGGCATCGGCCGCGCCATCAGATACCCTTGCCCCTGATCGCAACCTGCGTTGCGCAGGAAGTCGTACTGCGCCTGGGTTTCGATCCCCTCACCGGTGATCCGGAAACCCAAGGCATGGCCCAGGTCGATAATTGCCCGGGCAACGGCTACCGCGTCATCATCGTCAGGCAGGTCCTTGATGAACGCACGATCGATCTTCAGGTGATCGATGGGCAGCGAGCGCAGATAGGCCAAGGATGAGTAGCCGGTACCGAAGTCATCGACTGCAGTCGCCACGCCCATTGCCTGCAGTTGCGCGAGCACGGCGCAGGCCTGTTGTTGGCTCTCCATCAACAGGCTTTCGGTAATTTCCACTTCCAGCAACTGCGCTGGCAGCCCATGACTGGCCAAAGCGCCGGCCAGGCTGCTGACGTAATCACTGCGCTCGATCTGCAGCGCGGCAACGTTGATGGCCAGCGGTCCTGGCAAGCAGTCTGTGTTGCGCCAGCTGGCCAGCTGCGCGCAGGCCAGTTCCAGCACGCGCTCGCCCAGCGGGATGATCAAACCGGTCTGCTCGGCCAAAGGCACGAACTCGCCGGGCGCAACCAGGCCATGCACCGGATCACGCCAGCGCAGCAGCGCTTCAACGCCTTCTACCCGGCCGCTGAACAGGTCGATCTTGGGCTGGTACCACAACTCGAATTCATTGTGCTGCAAGGCGCGGCGCAGGTTGCGCTCCATCTCCAGACGCTGCTGCAGGCGTGCAGTCATGTCCGGATGGTAAGGGCGCCAGGCATTGCGGCCGTTTTCCTTGGCGACGTACATCGCGGTGTCGGCATGACGCAGCAGGCTGTCGACATCATTGCCCTGCTGCGGGCACCAGGCCAGGCCGATGCTGCCGGTGACCAGCGCCGCGCTGCCATTGAGATCGAAGGGCCGCTGCAACGCCCGCAGGATCCCCTGCACCTGCTGGCTGACCTGGCTCTGGCTGCCCTGCAGCATGAACACGAACTCATCACCGCCCATGCGGCAAACCCGATCGCCTTTGTTCAGCTCTTGCAGAAACCGCGCCGTTGCCTGTTGCAACAACAGGTCGCCCATCGCGTGGCCGAGGCTGTCGTTGACCTGCTTGAAGCCGTCGATGTCCAGCATCAATACAGCCAGGCCATGGCCTTGATTGATGGCAGCGGCCAACTGCTGCTGGAACAACACTCGATTGGGCAGCCCGGTAATGGTGTCGTAGTGGGCCAGCCGCACAAGCTGCGCCTGCGACTCGCGCAGCTCGCGGTTACGCCGTTGCAGCAGACGCCGGCTACGGTTGAGCTGAGCAACGAACAAGCTGAACAAGCCGGTAAAACTCAGGGCGAACAGGAACAGCGGCGAAGTGAACAAGGCCAGCGCAGGCCAACCTTCGCGAGGTTCGGCGACCAATTGCCAACGGCCACCCGGCACCTCGACGGTCTGCGTCAGCAGCGGCTCTTTGAACAGCCCGGCATTGCCCCAGATCATGCCGCCTTCGGCACCTTTACCGTCGCTGCCGCGCACGGCCAGGTCAATCGGCAGCTCCGGGCCGATACCGGCGGCCTGCAGCAAACGCTCGATATCGGCAACGGTAGAGACATTGCCCCAGTAGAATTTGACCCCACGCTTGCCGTTGACGAACACCGGGCGCCGGTAAATCAGCGCTTCACCGCCCTGGTGGAGCTTGACCGGGCCGGCCAGTACAGGCTGTTGCCGTTGCCGGGCGAGCTCGAGCATGGCGTATTGGTCAGGCAGGGTATGGTAGTCCAGGCCAATGACGGACAGATTGCCCCCACGTGGGTGCACGTCATTGATCACATCGCCTGGCGCCAGGGCTACATGCCGCATGTACGGCACCGAAGCCAGCGCCTCACGCGCCATGCCGCGAAAGTGCTCGGCGCTGATCACGCCATCGGCCGTGATCAGCTGGGCGATGCCCTCGGTCTCGCCAAACGCAGCGCGCAACTGCGCCTCAAGAGCGACCCTCACCCCCGATAATTGTGTAGCCACATGCGCCACCTGCTCGAGCTGCTGGCGCTGCATGTCTATGCGGCCCAGCAAAACTGACAGACCAATACCGATCAAGGCAAAGCCTACCGGCAACAGGCGGTTGATACCGCGCCGCACCGGGTTGGCGGCGGGCACTGAGGGATCTTGGTCGAGGAAAGCACTGATCATGAATGCGCGGTCGCAGGTCGATGGATTGTGTATCGGCGCAGGTTGGGCAATGTTGAGCCAGACTGGTGTTTTTCCTCGTGCGAGCGCATGCTCGAACAGCTGAAGCGTTTCACCCATACACTAATCGTGAGGTGCAGTATTCATGGACAGTCTGCTCGATTCGTTGTTTCCAACCGCCGATGACATCCCCGAGGCCTGGCGCCTCGGGCCGCCGCTGGAGCAACGCGATTATCTGGTCAATGGCGAACTGCGCCAGTGGCCTGGCCCGCTGGCCACCGTGCGCAGCCCGATCTGGCTCAAGCATGGCGATGAAGAGCAGCAAGTCATCCTCGGCAGCGCACCGTTGCTGGACGCCGACACTGCACTGACGGCGCTGGACGCTGCAGTCCATGCTTACGACAAAGGCCGCGGTGCCTGGCCGACCATGCGTGTGGCCGAGCGGATCGAGCATGTGCAGGCGTTCCTTGACCGGATGCGCGAGCAACGCACGGCGGTGGTCAAGCTGCTGATGTGGGAAATCGGCAAGAACCTCAAGGATTCCGAGAAGGAGTTCGACCGCACCTGCGATTACATCGTCGATACCATCAATGCTCTGAAAGACCTCGACCGACGCTCCAGCCGCTTCGAGCTCGAGCAAGGCACGCTCGGCCAGATCCGGCGCGCACCGCTGGGCGTAGCGTTGTGCATGGGGCCCTACAACTACCCGTTGAACGAAACCTTCACCACGCTGATCCCGGCGTTGATCATGGGCAACACCGTGGTGTTCAAACCGGCCAAGTTCGGCGTGCTTCTGATCAGGCCGCTGCTGGAAGCGTTCCGCGACAGCTTCCCGCCGGGGGTGATCAACGTGATCTACGGCCGTGGGCGAGAAACCGTCAGCGCGTTGATGGCCAGCGGCAAGGTCGATGTGTTCGCCTTTATTGGTACGCACAAGGCCGCCAGCGACCTGAAAAAACTCCACCCGCGCCCGCACCGCCTGCGCGCAGCATTGGGCCTGGATGCCAAGAACCCAGGCATCGTGCTGCCCCAGGTCGACCTCGACAATGCAGTCGACGAAGCCGTCACCGGCGCGTTGTCGTTCAACGGCCAGCGTTGCACCGCGTTGAAGATCCTGTTCGTGCACGAAGATGTGGTCGACGCGTTCCTCGACAAGTTCCAGCGTAAACTGGCTGCCCTCAAGCCTGGCATGCCGTGGGCCCCGGGTGTGGCGCTGACGCCGCTGCCCGAGCAAGGCAAGGTCGACTACCTAAACGGCCTGGTTGCCGATGCCACTGGCAAAGGTGCACGGGTGCTCAATGAAGGTGGTGGCCAGAGCCGCGGTTCGTTCTTCTTCCCTGCCCTGCTCTACCCGGTCAGCGCCGACATGCGCGTCTATCAAGAAGAGCAGTTTGGCCCGGTTGTACCGGTGGTGCCGTACCGCGACCTGGAGACGGTGATCGAGTACGTGCTCGACTCAGACTACGGTCAACAGCTCAGCCTGTTCGGCAATGACCCGGCCACCATTGGCAGCCTGGTCGATACCTTCGCCAATCAGGTTGGCCGGATCAACCTCAATGCGCAGTGCCAGCGCGGGCCGGACACCTATCCTTTCAACGGGCGCAAGAACAGCGCTGAAGGCACCTTGTCGGTGCACGACGCACTGCGGGTATTCTCGATCCGTACCTTGGTAGCCACCAAGTTCCAGGAGGCCAACAAGGAGCTGATCAGCGAGATCATCCGTAATCGCCAGTCGAGCTTCCTGACCACCGATTACATCTTCTAGCCGCCTGCAAGGGGTCGGCCTCCAGCTTCAAGTTGAAAGCAGCCGCGCTTTGCTTGAAGCTTGGGGCTTGTAGCTGGGAGCTGCTCCACATGCGAATCATCGAAAAAAACGCCAGCCTGGTGCGAAGCCTGACCCTGGCCGAGGAAGAACTGCTGGCAGGCTTTGCTGCCGGCAGCCTGACCGGGCCGGCGGTGCTGCAGGCCAATCAGATGCTGATGAAGGTGCGCAGCGCCAACCAGTGGCTAGCCTGTGACTGTCGCAAGGACGCCTTGCCGGTGCTTAACATTGCCCTCAATGGCGATACTGGCAGGCTGGTCCTGCGCAATAATCCGGACACCCCCGAACATACCCCTGGCTGCCCGTTCAGCAAGGATGAGCGCGAGGCTGAACAGAGCCGCCACGAGAGCACACCGCCGCCCGCGTGGCTTGCACCGGACACGCCGCTGGGCCTGATTGGCGACTTCCGCAAGGCCAGCGAGCAAGGCCCCGCCGGCCCGGTCAACGAGGCTGCCGAACGCCGGGCACAACAGCACCTACTGTCGCTGCTGCTGACCTGGATCGAAATCAGCGGCCTCAACGTCTATGCCAGCCACCTGAAAAAGGACCTCACCGCGCAGTTCGCCGAGCTGCGCAGCGTGGCCAGCCGTTACCCATTGCTCGAGCGCGTGCCGGCCAGCAACTATTTGGAAACGCGGCTGGACATGAAGCACATGATGATGCTCAAAGCACGCCTGCGTGAGGCGACGGTGTTCGGCAATCACCGTCGGCATGGCTTGCTGCTCGACTGCGTCGATCAGATCAAGGGGCGCAAGCTGTTCAATCCCCGCAGTGAGGATGGCTTCGACTTCCAGGGCCATCATCTGTACTGGGGTGGCAACCGCACCAGCGGTCCGCTGCTGGCCCTGGCGCTGTACTCGCCGGCCACTGCCGGGAGCAACTTCTATGAGTTGATCCACGTTGCCAGCGTGCCGGTGCTGTCACGCGCGCATCTGTTCCCGGTGTACCGCGACGAAGAACGCGAACCGCTCAAGGCGTTGGTGTCGCTGATCGACTGGATGGCCAGCAAAGGGGTCAAGGTGCTGATGCGCCGGCCGGTGATTGGAGGCCAGGTAATGGATGAGCTGGTGCTGACCTCGGATCAGGACCGGGTGTTGTCAGTGTCACTGCTGGAACAGCCGGTCGGGCCGGAGCCCGACACCGAGCACTTCAAGCGTTACGCCGACTTCAAAAGCCTGGAGACCTTCCGCAAGTTTGTCGCCGGGTTTTTCATGCGCGAGCGCTGAAACGGCCTGGCCCCGCGTGGGGCCCGGCCGTGCTGGAACGGCTCAGAACGCCGCGCGGAAGATTGCTTCGATTTCCGCCTGGCTGGCGGTGCGTGGATTGGTCACGCCACAGGCGTCCTTCAACGCATTTTCAGCCAGCAGCGGCACGTCCTGCATACGCGCGCCAAGTTCTGCCAGGCCTGCAGGAATGCCAACCGCCGCGGCCAGGTGCTCGATCGCCGAAATCGCTGCGCCAGCGCCTTGCTCTGCATCCAGCCCACACACCTTGATCCCCATCGCCTTGGCGACGTCGCGCAAACGCGGCGAGCTGACCTTGGCGTTGAAGCGCTGCACGTGCGGCAGCAGCACCGCATTGCACACGCCATGGGGCAAGTCATACAAGCCGCCGAGTTGGTGCGCCATGGCATGCACGAACCCCAACGACGCATTATTGAAGGCCATGCCTGCCAGGAACTGCGCGTAGGCCATGTTCTCCCGCGCCTGCAGGTTGCTGCCATCGGCGACGGCCTGGCGCAGGTTGTCGCTGATCAGGCTAATGGCTTTTAGCGCGCAGGCGTCGGTAATCGGCGTGGCAGCGGTGGAAACGTAGGCTTCGATAGCGTGAGTCAGAGCATCCATGCCGGTGGCTGCAGTCAGGCCCTTGGGCATGGCAACCATCAGCGCCGGGTCGTTGACCGAGAGGATCGGCGTCACGTTGCGGTCGACAATGGCCATTTTCACCTGGCGGGCTTCGTCGGTGATGATGCAGAAACGGGTCATTTCGCTGGCGGTGCCGGCGGTGGTGTTGATCGCAATCAGCGGCAGTTGCGGCTTGCTCGAGCGGTCAACCCCTTCGTAGTCACTGATCCGCCCACCATTGGTAGCGCACAGGGCGATACCCTTGGCGCAGTCGTGGGGCGACCCGCCGCCCAGCGAGACGATGCAGTCGCAGTGTTCACGTTGCAACACGGCCAGGCCTGCTTCGACGTTGGCAATGGTTGGGTTGGGCCGCGCGCCGTCAAACACCACGGCATCGATATCACGCATGGCGAGCAGGCCGGCAATGCGCTCGGCAACGCCAGCCCGGGCCAGGCCCTGGTCGGTGACGATCAATGCCTTGCGCAGGCCGTAGCCAGCGATGGCAGTCATCGCTTCGTCCAGGCAATCAATGCCCATGATATTCACGGCGGGGATGAAAAAGGTGCTGCTCATGGGGGCGGATCCTCAAGGTCTGTCTACCTTGAGAATCTGCCCAATCGCGGCCCACCGTGTTGATCCACAGCAATGATCAATCCGCCAGGCAGACCGACTATCGGCTTAGCCGAGGAATAACCGATAGGCAGGGTTGTCGGTCTCGTCCCAGTAGCGGTAACCCATCTCATCCAGAGCAGCCGGCAGGCCCACCAGCTCCTCGTCGGGGACTTCCAGCGCGGCGAACACCCGCGCTTCGGCGGCACCATGGTTGCGGTAGTGGAACAGACTGATGTTCCAGCGTTTGCCCAAGCGCTCGAGGAAGCCCATCAACGCCCCTGGCCGCTCCGGAAACTCGAAGCGCAGCACCCGCTCATTGCTGCCTGGGGCAGCGTGCCCGCCGACGGTATGGCGCACATGCAGCTTGGCCAGTTCGTTGTCGGTCAGATCGAGCACCTGATAGCCCTGCCCGCTCAAGCTGGCCAACAACTGCTCGCGAGGGTCAGTCAGCGGGTGGGTCTGCACGCCCACGAACAGGCGGGCTTCCTTGCCTGGGTAAAAGCGGTAGTTGAACTCGGTGATCTGGCGCTTGCCCAGCGCTTGGCAGAAGGCGCGGAAGCTGCCGGGCTGCTCGGGAATGGTCACGGCAATGATCGCCTCGCGCTGCTCACCCAGCTCGGCCCGCTCGGCAACATGGCGCAGGCGGTCGAAGTTGACGTTGGCGCCGGAGTCGATCGCCACCAGCGTTTGCCCTTTTGCGCCCTCGCGGGCGACATATTTCTTGATCCCGGCCACGGCCAGCGCGCCGGATGGCTCGGTGATCGAGCGGGTGTCGTCATAGATGTCCTTGATTGCCGCACACAGCTCGTCGCTGCTGACGGTGATCACTTCATCGACAAAGTGCCGGCATAGTTCAAAGCAGTGCGCGCCGATCTGCGCCACCGCCACACCATCGGCAAAGGTGCCGACCTGGGGCAGGATCACCCGTTCGCCCGCCGCCAGTGCCGCTTGCAGGCAGTTGGAATCGTGCGGTTCGACGCCGATCACCTTGATCTCGGGGCGCAGGTATTTGACGTAGGCAGCAATGCCGGCGATCAGGCCACCGCCACCCACCGGCACGAAGATCGCATCCAGCGCGCCCGGCTGCTGGCGGAGGATTTCCATAGCTACGGTGCCTTGCCCGGCGATTACATCAGGGTCGTCGAACGGCGGCACGAAGGTCGCGCCATGCTCGTCGGCCAAGCGCAGCGCGTGGGCCAGCGCATGGGGGAAGCTTTCGCCATGCAACACCACATTACCGCCGCGCGAACGCACACCCTCTATCTTCAGGGTTGGCGTGGTGGTGGGCATGACGATAGTTGCCTGCAAACCCAGATGGGCAGCGGCCAGGGCGACGCCCTGAGCATGGTTGCCGGCAGAAGCGGTGATCACGCCGCGCTCGCGCTGGGCTGCGGTCAGGCGCGACAGGCGGGTGTAAGCGCCGCGGATCTTGAAGGAGAACGTCGGTTGCAGGTCTTCGCGCTTGAGCAGGACCTGGTTGCCAAGGCTGGCCGAGAGCGCCGCAGCGCCTTGCAGTGGAGTTTCAATGGCCAGGTCATACACCGGCGCAGCAAGAATACGCCGCACTTGCTCGGTTAGCAGTTGCGCGGGCGTGAGACGCGGGTTGACGTTGAGATTGGTCATCGATGACTCCTGGTGGTTGCGGTATTGCCCAGGAGTCAGAGAAAACAAACCCGCCTCCAGGGCGGGTTAGGTGCACGTACGCGCTAGCCCGCCAATCCGATAATGGCGGTAATAATAATGTTCAGGGCGCGACGCTGCGGGAAGGTATTCATGGGTAAGGAACTTATCCTGTTGCGCTACAAGCCGTCAACACTTGGCTTGCTGCGCCGAGAGCGGCACATCGAAGACCTTGTCGAAGCCCCACTGGAACACGAACGCGTAGACGAAGAAAAACGCGAACAGCGCCAGGTTGGTGAGCAATGCCGCCCACAGGCTGATATCCAGCCAGTACGCCACCAGTGGCAGCAACAACACAACCAGCCCGCCTTCAAAGCCCAGTGCGTGGAGGATGCGCCGCAGGACGGTGCGCTTGCGTTTGGTCTGGCGCGCCTCCCAGCGCTCGAACGCCCAGTTGAAGGCCATGTTCCAGCTCATCGCAACCCCGGACATGAGCACCGACAGCGCCGTCGAGTGGGCCATGCCGGCATCGAACATCAGCGCCAGGGCAGGGGCTACGCAGGCCACGGCGATGACTTCGTAGCAGATGGCCTGAACAATCTTGCGGGCCTTGCCTTGCATGTACGACTCCTGGGAGAAACGGCCCGCAAACGGTACGCCGCTTACCGGCGATGTTCAAGCCGCCGGCAAGCGTATGCGGAACTGCGCCCCGCCGAGCGCCGACTGGGAAACCGTGAGTGTGCCGCCCTGCCCTTCGATTGCCCGCCGGCTGATCGCCAGGCCCAGGCCAAAGCCGCCGCTATTGCGATCGCGGCTGCGGTCCAGCCGATAGAACGGCTGGAAGATCCGCTCGCGCTCCTCCTGCGGGATGCCGATGCCGTCGTCCTCAACCGTAAGCAGACAAGCGCCGTCCTCCAGGCGCAGGCGCAGCAGCAGCTTTTCGTCGCAATAACGCATGGCATTGCGTACCAGGTTTTGCACGGCGCGGGCGGTCAGGCGCGGGTCGAGGACGAAGCGCGGCAGGTTGGCCTCGGCTTTGACTTCCCACTGAACACCACGACTATCAAGCTCCTCGGCAAAACCGCCAAGGACGCTGTCGACCAGCTCCAGCAGCGACACTTCCACCCGTTCGTTGGCCTGCCCGGCGGTTTGCAGCCGGCTGTAGGACAACAACTCGAGGACCAGCTCATCCAGCTCGCGAACGTGGCCGACCAGCTCCAGCAAGCGCTTGCGGTTGGCTGGCGGCACTTCGTCAAACAGCAACACCAGACCAAAATCCAGCCGGGTCAGCGGCGTGCGCAGTTCGTGCGAGACGGCATTGAGCAGTTCACGTTGTTCGTTGACGTGCCGCTCCAGGTCGCTGGCCATGGTGTCGAACACACCGGCCAGTTCACCGATGTTGGAGCGCGCAGATATCTGCGTGCGCGCGGTTAGTTGCCCTTCGCCGAGACGCCGCGCGGTTTTCTTGAGCCGCTGCAGATCCCGCCAGTGTGGCCACACCCAGCCCAACAGGCAGCCGAGCAAGGCGGCACCGATCAGCACGGTCACGCCCCAGGACAGCAGGTTGATGTCGACCGGATCGGGCGGGCTGTGCAGGCTTACCAGCCACTCGCTGTTCAGCGCCGCCATTGCCGTTCGGTAGTAACCCCAGTCGCCCAGGCGCACAACATGCAAGCCTGCCTGCAGGCGCTCGCGTTCGGGCGCCGTTAGCGTAGCCTGATCCCAGCGCAGCAGTTGCACCTGCAACGGGCGGAAAATATCCGCCACTTCACGCTCGACAGCCGGCCATTGCTCAGCCGGTGCCTGCTGGAACTGGCGCACGATCAAGGTTTGCACGCCCCTGGCCTGGTCTTGGTTGAAGGCCATGAAACGTTCATGGAAAGCACCAACGATGGCATCGGGGATCAACAACAACGCGCCGGCGTAGGCAACGATGATCAGCAGGTAGAGGCGTACCAGAATCTTCAGCATGGTGCCTTCAGTACTCCCATTCGCCGCGGCTGAACAGGTAACCCTTGCCCCACACGGTCTTGATTTTGCGCGCTTCGCCGGCGTTGTCGTCGAACCTGCGCCGCAGCTTGGAGATCGCCACGTCCACCGAGCGATCGGTGCCGTTGAACTCGATGCCCCGCAACTGTTGCAGGATGCGGTCGCGGCTGAGCACTTCACCGGCGTTGCGCGCCAGCACCACCAGCAGGTTGTACTCACCGCTGGACAGCTCGACTGCCTCGCCGCGCCAATTCACCGTGCGCTCGGCCAGATTGATAAGCAACCCGCCGACCTGGATCACATCGCTTTCAAGGTGCGGTTCATTGACGCTGCTGCGACGCAGCAAGGTGCGTACTCGGGCCAGCAGCACCCGCGGCTCGCAGGGCTTGCTGACATAATCGTCAGCGCCCATTTCCAGGCCCAGCACCTGGTCGTGGCTATCGTCGCGGGCAGTCAGCATGAGAATCGGCAGGCACTGTGATTCCTGGCGCAGCAAACGGCATACCTGCAAACCATCCAGGCCGGGCAGCATCAGGTCGAGGATGACCAGATCAGGCCGCTGCCGCCGGCATTCGTCCAGCACCTGATCGCCGCGAGCAATGACGGTGACGTGGAAATCGTTGCGCTGCAGGTAGCTGGCAATCAGTTCGGACAACGCGCTGTCGTCTTCAACCAGAAGAATGTTCGGCATAAGTAGCTTGGCTGAGGGAAGTCAGTAATGAGGATATAGATCCTACGCAGCCGCAGCCGTTTTCCTTACACTTTTTCACATACGCCCTACAGTGCTTCACAGCTTATTAGTGGCCAGGTGCTTTAGCATAGCGCCGGTCATTATCGGAAAGCTGCGTATGTCTAACTATCCAACACTCCCCCTGCGCCATCTGGCGCCTTTGGCGCTGCTCGGTGTACTGCTCGCCGGCTGCGACAGCGCTGCCAAGCCAGACGACCAAGCGCCTCCGGCGCAGGTGCGGGTTGAGACCGTGCAGGTCCAGCCGCTGGCGATCACCAGCGAACTGAGCGGTCGCATCCTTGCCCCGCGCACCGCCGAAGTGCGTGCACGGGTGGCTGGCGTGGTGCTCAAGCGGGTTTATCGCGAGGGCAGCGACGTCAAACAGGGTGATGTGTTGTTCCTGATCGACCCGGCGCCGTTCAAGGCAGACCTCGACAGCGCCCGCGCCACCCTGGCCCGCGCCGAGGCGACCCGCTATCAAGCGCGCCTGCAGGATCAACGCTACGGCGAGCTGGTGGCCGACAAGGCCGTCAGCCGCCAGGAATACGACAACGCCCACGCCGCCTTGCTGCAAGCCGACGCCGAAGTTGCCCAGGCCAAAGCCGCGCTCGATCGCGCCCGGCTGAGCCTGGGTTATGCTACCGTCACCGCGCCGATTGCCGGGCGCATTGGCCGCGCGCTGGTCACCGAGGGCGCGCTGGTCGGGCAGAACGAAAGCACGCCGCTGGCGACGATCCAGCAATTGAACCCAATCCACGCCGACGTCACCCAGTCGACCCGCGAGCTGACCGCCCTGCGCCGGGCGCTGCGGGCCGGTGAGCTAAGCCAGGTCGGCGAGGATCAAGCCAAGGCCACCCTGATTCAGGATGACGGCAGTGCCTATCCGCTGCCGGGCAAGCTGCTGTTCTCGGACATCAGTGTCGACCCGAGCACCAACCAGATCACCCTACGCAGCGAATTCCCCAACCCGGACCTCGACCTGCTGCCCGGCAGCTACGTGCGCGTGCGCCTGGAGCAGGCGGTACAACCCAAGGGCATCAGCGTGCCGCAGCGGGCCATCCTGCGTGACAGCGCAGGCGTGGCCAAAGTCATGCTGGTCGATCAGCAGGACCAGGTCGTTGCCCGCGAAGTGGTCCTGGGCAATGCCCAGGGCGATCGCTGGATCGTCAATGAAGGCCTGCAGCCTGGCGACCGCGTGGTAATCGAAGGCCTGCAACACATCAAGGCCGGCGATCAGGTGCAGGTTGACCCAACAGCTGACGCCAACCCCATCGTCCAGCACAACGGCCAGTGAGGGCCTGATTCATGCCGCAGTTTTTCATTGACCGGCCGATTTTCGCCTGGGTCGTAGCGCTATTCATCCTGCTTGCGGGGGCGCTGAGCATTCCCAAGCTGCCGGTGGCGCAGTATCCCAACGTGGCGCCGCCACAGATCGAGATCTATGCCGTCTACCCGGGTGCTTCCGCTGCAACCATGGACGAGAGCGTGGTCAGCCTGATCGAGCAGGAGCTCAACGGCGCCGACAACCTGCTCTATTTCAACTCGCAAAGCAGCCTGGGCAGCGCCACCATCACCGCCACCTTCGAGCCGGGCACTCAGCCGGACCTGGCTCAGGTCGATGTGCAGAACCGCCTCAAGGTGGTCGAGTCGCGCTTGCCGCGGCCGGTCACCCAGCAAGGTTTGCAAGTCGAAAAAGTTTCGACCGGTTTCCTGTTGCTGGCCACCCTCACCTCCGAGGACGGCAGCCTCGATGAAACTGCCCTCAGCGACATCCTTGCGCGCAACGTGATGAACGAGATCCGCCGCCTCAAGGGTGTTGGCAAGGCGCAGCTGTACGGCTCGGAACGGGCCATGCGGATCTGGATCGACCCGGCCAAGCTGATCGGCTTCAACCTCACGCCCAACGACGTCTCGGTGGCCATCGCCGCGCAGAATGCTCAGGTGGCACCCGGCAGCATTGGCGATCTGCCGAGCCGGCCAACCCAGGAAATCACTGCCAACGTGGTGGTCAAGGGCCAACTGAGCACGCCGCAGGAATTCGCCGACATCGTCCTGCGGGCCAACCCGGACGGTTCCAGCGTGACCGTCGGCGATGTCGCCCGGGTCGAGATCGGCGCGCAGGACTACCAGTTCGGCACGCGCCTTAACGGCAAACCGTCGACGGCCTTTGCCGTGCAGCTGTCGCCCGGCGCCAACGCCATGCAGACCGCGACCCTGGTTCGCGAGAAAATGGAGCAACTGGCGCCGCTGTTCCCGGCCGGGGTCAAGTACGACATCCCGTATGACACCTCGCCATTCGTCAAGGTCTCGATCCAGCAGGTCATCACGACCCTGTTCGAGGCGATGCTGCTGGTGTTTGCGGTGATGTTCCTGTTCCTGCAGAACATCCGCTACACGCTGATCCCGACTCTGGTGGTGCCGGTGGCGCTGATGGGGACCTTTGCCGTGATGATGGCGATGGGGTTCTCGATCAACGTGCTGACTTTGTTCGGCATGGTTCTGGCCATTGGCATCCTGGTCGACGACGCCATCGTGGTGGTGGAAAACGTCGAGCGGATCATGGCCGAGGAAGGCCTGCCGCCCAAGCAGGCAACACGCAAGGCGATGGGCCAGATCAGCGGCGCCATTGTCGGCATCACCCTGGTGCTGGTCGCGGTGTTTCTGCCGATGGCCTTCATGCAAGGCTCGGTGGGGGTGATCTACCAGCAGTTCTCGGTGTCGATGGCGGTGTCGATCCTGTTCTCGGCCTTCCTTGCCCTGAGCTTGACCCCTGCCCTGTGCGCGACCCTGCTCAAGCCGGTAGCCAAAGGTGGCGAGCACGCCAGCAAGGGCTTCTTTGGCTGGTTCAATCGCCGTTTCGAGCGCATGAGCGACGGTTACCAGCGCTGGGTGGTGCACGCGCTCAAGCGCAGCGGTCGCTATCTGCTGCTGTATGGCGTGTTGCTGGCGGTGCTGGGATATGGCTTCAGCCAGTTGCCGACGGCGTTTCTGCCGACCGAAGACCAGGGCTACACCATCACCGACATCCAACTGCCGCCGGGCGCCAGCCGCGCCCGCACCGAACAGGTGGCGGCGCAGATCGAGGCGCATAACAGCGGCGAGGCTGGGGTTGGCAATACCACGTTGATTCTTGGCTTCAGCTTCTCAGGCAGCGGGCAGAATGCCGCGTTGGCGTTCACCACGCTCAAGGACTGGTCCGAGCGTGGTGCTGCCGACAGCGCGCAAGCCATCGCGGACCGGGCCAATCAGGCGTTCAGCCAGATCAAGGACGCCGTGGCGTTCTCCGTGCTGCCGCCGCCCATCGACGGCCTCGGCGAGTCGACCGGCTTCGAGCTGCGCCTGCAGGACCGCGGCGGCCTTGGCCATGCGCAACTGATGGCCGCCCGCGACCAACTCCTGGCCGAGGCAGGCAAGAGCAAGCTGCTGGTCAACGTGCGTGAGTCGTCGCTGGCGGAAAGCCCGCAGATTCAGCTTGAAATCGACCGGCGTCAGGCCAACGCGCTGGGCATCTCGTTCGCTGATATCGGTTCAGTGCTGGATACCGCGGTGGGCTCAAGCTACGTCAACGACTTCCCCAACCAGGGCCGCATGCAACGGGTAGTGGTCCAGGCCGAGGGCGATCAGCGCAGCCAGGTCGAGGACTTGCTGAAGATCCACGTGCGCAATGACAGCGGCAAGATGGTGCCACTGGCAGCGTTCGTACAGGCCAAGTGGGTCACCGGGCCGGTGCAATTGACCCGCTATAACGGGTATCCGGCGGTTTCCATCAGCGGCGAGCCAGCGCCTGGTTACAGCTCAGGTGACGCCATGGACGAAATGCAGCGCCTGGTCGATCAATTGCCTGCCGGCACTGCGCTGGAGTGGACGGGACTGTCGCTGCAGGAGCGCTTGTCCGGCAGCCAGGCACCGCTGTTGCTGGCCTTGTCGCTGCTGATCGTGTTCCTGTGCCTGGCGGCGCTGTACGAGAGCTGGTCGATCCCGACGGCGGTGCTGCTGGTGGTACCGCTAGGCGTGCTCGGTGCAGTGCTGGCAGTGACGCTGCGCGGCATGCCCAATGACGTGTTCTTCAAGGTTGGTTTGATCACCTTGATTGGCTTGTCGGCGAAGAACGCGATTCTGATCATCGAGTTCGCCAAGAGCCTGGTCGATCAGGGCCATGATCCGGTTGATGCCGCGGTACAGGCGGCAAGGCTGCGGCTGCGGCCGATCGTGATGACGTCGCTGGCGTTCATTCTCGGCGTGGTGCCGTTGGCGATTGCCAGCGGTGCGAGTTCGGCGAGCCAGCAGGCGATTGGTACCGGGGTGATTGGCGGCATGCTCAGCGCGACGCTGGCGGTGGTGTTTGTGCCGGTGTTCTTCGTGGTAGTGATGCGCTTGGCTGGGCGACGCAAGGCTGGCGTTGAGGCAAGCGAGCGCGGCTGACTGGACAAGCTGGGTGTGACATGGGAGGGTTTCTGGCTTGACTGCCGGGAGCCCTTTTTTATGTCTGCGCAATTGCCTGCCTGTTCTGTATTGATCCTTGCCGGTGGCCGGGGCGCGCGTATGGGTGGGCGCGACAAGGGGTTGCTGGAGTGGCGTGGGGAGCCGTTGGTGGCGCATGTGCAGCGGGTGGTGCGGCCGTTGACCGATGATGTGGTGATTTCCTGTAACCGAAATCAAGAGCTGTACCGTGGGTATGCCGATCAGTTGGTGGCTGATGCCGAGGCGGATTATCCGGGGCCCTTGGCTGGGGTGATTGCGGGGTTGGCGGTGGCTCGGCATGACTGGGTGGTGGTGTTGGGGTGTGATGCGCCGTTGATTGACCGTCGCTTGATCGAGGATTTGCTTGAGCTTGCGGTTGGGCAGGATTTGCCGGCGATGGTGCGTCAGGGGGGGTATTGGCAGCCGATGTTTGCGGTTTTGCCCCGGCAGGTGTTGCCGTTGTTGCGGCGGGCTTGGCTGGAGGGGGAACGGAGTTTGCAACGGGCTCTGGTGGGGGGTGGGGGGTGCTATGGGTTGGACTGTGCTGTGGGGGATCCCAGGTTGTCGAATTTCAATACTCCGGAGTTGCTTGGGTCGTGATCTTTCGACTTTAGATGCTGTCTTAGATCTATGCTATAAAATACTGATTTTTATCAGATTTTGTGTTTTAGATGATGATTGCAAGTTAGCCTTTCGTGGAGGACAGCCAATGGCCGATTGCTGTCTCTCGCCAAAAGCAGCAGCCAGCTAAAAGCGGCCTCTTGGATCGTGCACCTCTAACACCGCCCGTAGCGGCGATCTTGCCTATGTTCGCTAGCGAACAGACTCCCCCCCAATTAACACCCCACACTCGTCAGTGGAACGCTGCACCCGGCGGCACAACGCCCCGCACACCTGGCCTGGCGTAGAACCGCCTTCATTCCACATGCGACTTGCCCTGCGCGGGTCGTGCGAAGGAATTCATGCAAAATATCCTGACTCGCACCCTGTCCAGCCTATGGCGCTCACCGGCCATCTGGCTTCGGTGGAGTGCAGCGCGGCACAAGTTCGAATACGAGCCAATCCTGCGTTCCGACCTGTTCAATGCGCAGCAGATGGCAGATCACGGCATCGTACTTGCCCGTCAACATGTGCTCGGGCGCCTTTCAAGAAAGGACGCCTTGCTGGGCCGCCTGACTGACAACCAACTGCTGCTGGAACGCAGCTGCGCAGCGCTCATGACCGTGCAATTGTCCAGCCGACGCGCCACCCCTGCGGCAGAATGGCTGCTGGACAACCTCTACCTCATCGAAGAAAACATCCGTACCGCCAGAACCCACCTGCCCGACGGCTATAGTCGCGAGCTGCCACGCCTGGCCGAAGGTCCCTCGGCCGGCCTGCCGCGGGTTTACGACATAGCGCTGGAAACCATCGCTCACGGCGATGGCTGGGTTGATGCGCCCAGCCTGGATTGTTTCATCGCCTCTTATCAGACCATCACCCCGCTGACCCTGGGCGAGCTATGGGCCATCCCGATCATGCTGCGCCTGGCGCTGATTGAGAACTTGCGGCGCGTGGCGTCTCGGGTCATGGCAAACCGCGATGACCGTAACCTTGCCGATGACTGGGCCGATCGCTTGATCGAAATGGCCGAGCGCGACGCCAAGAGCGTGGTGTTGACCGTTGCCGACATGGCGCGATCGGCACCGCCGATGACGCCGTCATTCGTAGCAGAACTGGCGCGTCGCCTGCACGGGCAAAGCGCAGCATTGATATTGCCGATGGCCTGGATAGAACAAACGCTAGGCGAGTCGGGCCTGACCGTAGAACGCCTGGTGCAGATGGATGCCCAGCAGCAAGCCGGTGACCAGGTGTCCATCAGCAACAGCTTCGCCAGCCTGAGGTTGCTGACGGCGACCGACTGGCGCGAGTTCGTCGAGCTGCTCAGCCATGTCGAACAGGTCTTGTGCACGGATCCGGCCGGCGTCTACGCGAACATGGACTTTGCCACCCGCGATCGTTACCGCCATGTGATCGAACGCCTCGCCCGGCATTGCGTGCAGTCTGAAACCGAGGTGGCACAAGCGGCCATCGAACTGGCTAGCACTCCACAGCTCGTGAGCCATGTGAACGGGCATGTGGGCTATTACCTGGTGGCTGGCGGTTTGCCCCACCTTGAGCAGGCGCTGCACGCCAGCGTGCCGCTGCACCAACGCTGGAAGCGCCTGCTGCAGAGCGCCCCGTTGAAGTTCTACCTGTGCCCTGCACTGCTGCTGACGCTGCTGTTAGCCTGGCCGTTTCTCAGCAGCGCTTATCACCGCGGCACACCAACCTGGGGCTTGGTCCTGCTCGCCGTGCCAGCGCTATTGATGACCAGCAGTCTGGCGATTGGGCTGGTCAACTGGCTGGTGACCCTCACGGTAGTCTCCTCGCTTCTGCCGCGCCTAGATTACAGCAAAGGCATACCGGCCGAGGCACGGACGCTGGTGGCGGTGCCGACGATGTTTGCCAACGCCGACGACATCGAGGCGCTAGTGGAAGGCCTGGAAGTGAGGTTCCTGGCCAATCGCGATGCCAATCTGCATTTTGCGCTGCTCAGTGACTTCATGGACGCTCCTGCCGAGGTGATGCCCGAGGATGCCGAACTGCTCGCTCTGGCGCGGCAACTGATCGAGGCGCTCAACCACAAATATGCCGATGGCCAGGTCGACCGGTTCTTCCTGCTACACCGGCCCAGGCACTGGAGTTCGACCGAACGGGTCTGGATGGGGTATGAACGCAAGCGCGGCAAGCTCGCGGAGCTCAACGCGTTGCTGCTTGGTAAAGGAAAGGAGCGCTTCGCATTGATCGTCGGTGATGTCGCGCCACTGAGCACGGTACGCTTCGTCATCACCCTGGACACCGACACCTTGCTGCCCCGCGATGTCGCGCGTCAGTGCATCGGTACCATGATGCACCCGCTTAACCATCCGGTATTCGATCTACAGAGCGGTAAGATCGTCAGCGGCTACGCCATCCTCCAGCCACGCGTAGGGATCAGCTTGCCGAGTACGGCACGTTCGACCTACGCCCGCCTGTTTGGCAGCGATGCGGGTATCGACCCCTATACCCGCGCCGTCTCCGATGTTTACCAGGACCTGTTCCACAACGGCTCCTTCATCGGCAAGGGCATCTATGCCGTCGATGCCTTCGAACAGGCACTCGAAGGCTGCCTGCCCGATAACCGCATCCTCAGCCATGACTTGATCGAAGGCTGCTACGCCCGCTGCGGGTTGCTCAGCGATGTACAACTGTATGAGGAATATCCGTCGCGCTACAGCGCTGATGCCAAGCGCCGACACCGCTGGATTCGCGGAGACTGGCAAGTGCTGTACTGGGCCTTGCCGTGGGCACCGAAGCCCGAGGGAGGATTCGCACCCAACCCCCTGAGCAACCTTGCCCGCTGGAAGATTCTCGACAACCTGCGCCGCAGCCTGGAGCCAGGCGCCTTCCTGGCCATGCTGGTCTGGGGATGGTTGGGTTCGAGCGAAGCCATCTCCTGGACATTGGCGGTGGTCATCCTGGTCTTTGTCCAACCGACGCTGCAGTCAGTACTGGCGCTGGTGCAGAAAGCGGCCGATATTCCCCTGGGACAACACCTCAGCGCGGCATTACGGACCTCGGGCCAGCATTTCATGCGCGCGCTCTTGTCGATTGTCTGGTTGCCGTCCGATGCGTTGTTGAGCTTCGATGCGATTGGCCGCTCATTGTGGCGCATGCTGATCAGCAAACGCCGCCTGCTGCAATGGCAACCTTCCCGTGAGGTGGAGCGTTCCAGTGGCACCGGCCTGTCGGACATGTATAAAAGCATGTGGATTGCCCCGGCACTGGCGCTGCTGCTATTCGCGGCCCTGCTCCCCTCCCTCGCCGTACTCGCACTGGCGGCGCCTTTACTGCTGGTGTGGTTGGCAAGCCCGGCGATTGCCTGGTGGATCAGCCTGCCGACTACACCCGCGGGGTTTAGTCCTTCAGCGCAAGACCTGCGTTTCCTGCGCATGCTGTCACGCCAGACCTGGGCGTTCTTTGATCGTTACGTGAGCCCTGAGAACAACTGGTTGCCGCCGGATAACGTCCAGGAAGTACCCAAGCTGACCATTGCGCACCGAACCTCCCCGACCAACATGGGCATGGCCTTGCTCTCGCACCTGGCGGCCCACGATTTCGGTTACCTGAGCGGCGGGCGCTTGCTGGAACGCATCACTGCAATGCTTGAATCCATGGCCCGCCTAGAGCGTCATCAAGGGCACTTCTACAACTGGTACGACACCAAGACACTGCAGCCGCTGGCGCCTAGGTATGTGTCCACCGTGGACAGCGGCAACCTGGCGGGCATGCTGCTCACCTTACGACCGGGGCTGCTGGGATTGATCGACACGCCCCTGTTTGACCGAAGCACCCTGAGCGGCCTGGGCGACACCCTCGATGTGCTTCAACAGGCGTTAGAGGGCGTAAACCTCGATGACCGTGCCGTGCTTGAACTGCGCGTAAAGGTAGAGTCGGCGCTGGTCCAGGACACCCCGGACAACCTCCTGCCATTACTCGATCTAACGGCTGCTTTAACAATCGACAGTCCGCCCAGGGCTGCTGAAGAAGCCCATTACTGGCTACAGGCATTACAGGCGCAGTGCATGGATCTGCGGGCAGAACGATTACTCTTCGAGCTACCGCCGGCACCCGCCCGGGACAAGCCCCCCGCACTCACCCTAAGGCAAATGGCCGAGCTCGATTGCACCCTGTGGCTGCCCGCCGATCAGGCGCAAGTGCAGGCGGTACAAGGCTTGGCCCGCGCACGAATCATTCATCTTGAGCACCTGGCCGAATTTTGCGCGTCACTGGCCAGCATGGACTTCACCTTCCTCTACGATGCCCAGCGTGACCTGTTCTCGATAGGCTACAACGCCGACGAACGCAGGCTGGACCACGGCTATTATGATCTGCTCGCTTCAGAGGTACGCCTGACCAATTTCGTGGCCATCGCCCAGGACCAGCTGCCGCAACAGGCCTGGTTCACCCTCGGACGCCTGCTCAGCAACAATCGTGGGGTGCCGGTGCTGCTTTCCTGGTCCGGATCGATGTTCGAGTACCTGATGCCCAACTTGATCATGCCTAGCTATGAAGGGACGCTGCTGGAGCAGACCTGTCGCGCGGCCGTCGCCTTGCAGATCGAGCATGGGAACCAGTTGGGCATCCCCTGGGGCGTGTCCGAGTCGGGTTATAACACCCTCGACGCCCACTTCAATTATCAGTACCGGGCCTTCGGCGTTCCAGGCCTTGGGCTCATGCGCGGGTTGGCCGAGGACACCGTGATTGCACCGTACGCCAGCGCCCTGGCGCTGATGGTCGAGCCGCAAGCGGCCTGTCGCAACCTTCAACGCCTGGCGGCCCAAGGTTCGGCAGGGCGCTATGGCCTGTACGAAGCGGTCGACTACACCGAGGCACGCCTGCCGCGCGGCCAGCACTATGCGGTCGTGCGCTCGTTCATGGCGCACCATCAGGGCATGAGCCTGCTGGCCTTGACCAGCGTTCTGTTGGACCTTCCCATGCAGCGCCGTTTCGAGTCGATCCCGGCCTTCCAGGCGACCGTGTTGTTGCTGCAGGAGCGCGTACCGAAAACCGCCGCGCCCTACCTGCATGCAACCCAGGCACGTGCCACAGGGGAAAACCCGGAGACGCAGGAAACCAGGCTGCGCGTATTCGCCGATCCCGGGCGCAAACGCCCCGCTGTGCAGCTGCTCTCCAACGGCCGTTACCACGTCATGCTCAGCAGTGCCGGGGGCGGTTACAGCCGTTGCAACGACATCGCCGTGACCCGCTGGCATGAAGACGCGACCCGCGACAACTGGGGCATGTTCTGCTACCTGCGCGATGTCAGCAGCGGCGTATTCTGGTCCTCGGCCCACCAGCCGACCCTGCACCGGCCAGAGAGCCATGAGGCGATTTTCAGCGACTCCCGGGCCGAGTTTCGTGTTCGCGAGCTCGACTTCGATACGCACACGGAGATCGTCGTGTCTCCCGAAGACGATATCGAACTGCGCCGGCTGCACATCACCAACCGCGGCCGCGTAAGCCGTAGCCTGGAGATTACCTCCTACGCCGAGGTGGTACTGGCGCCGGCGGTCAGTGATGCCATGCACCCGGCCTTCAGCAACCTGTTCGTGCAGACCGAACTGGTGCCGGCGCTGCAGGCCATCGTCTGCACCCGCAGGCGGCGCTCCACTGAGGAAGCCGTGCCCTGGATGTGCCACCTGCTGGCCGCGCACGGCGTGGACATCGACGCCATTTCCTACGAGACCGATCGAGCGCGATTTATAGGTCGCGGACGCAACGCTTGCGCACCAGCGGCGCTCGATGGCCATGTCCAGCAGCTGTCCGGCAGCGCAGGTTCGGTGCTGGATCCGATCGTAGCCATCCGCTGCCGTATCACGCTGGAACCCGGGCAAACGGCGACCATTGACCTGGTGACCGGCGTCGCGGACAGCCGTGACGGCTGTCTGTACCTGATCAATAAATACCGCGACCGCCACCTCGCCGATCGGGTCTTCGACCTGGCCTGGACCCACAGCCAGGTGTTGCTGCGCCAACTCAATGTCTCGCAGGATGATGCACGCCTGTTTGAACAGATGGCTGCTTCGATCCTCTACGCCAATGCCTCGTTGCGCGCGGAAAACAGCATCTTGATGGCCAATCGACGTAATCAATCGAGCCTGTGGGGCCAGGCGATCTCCGGCGACCTGCCCGTCGTCCTGCTGCAGATTTCCACCGTCGAGAACATCGAACTCGTGCACCAGATGGTCAAGGCCCATGCCTACTGGCGGCAAAAGGGGCTGATGGTCGACCTGGTGATCTGGAACGAAGATCAGGCCGGCTATCGCCAGCAACTCCAGGACTTGATCATAGGTGTAGTGACATCCGGCAGCGAAGCCTCGTTGATCGATCATCCCGGGGGCATTTTCGTGCGTCCGGCACAGCAGTTGTCGAACGAGGACCGTAGGCTGATCCTGTCGGTCGCACGCTTGGTGCTGAGCGAAGACAACGGCGGCATCGCCGAGCAGGTTCATCGGCGCCACGCCGTCCCGGTACACCCGGCGCTCGTCCCCACGTTCAAGCACCAGGCAAAGGCAACACAAGCGACCCTGCCGGCTATCGAAGGTCTGCTGCTGGGCAATGCCTATGGCGGCTTCAGTGCCGATGGCGACGAGTACGTCATGACCTTGCAGCCTGGCAGGCCGACGCCGGCGCCATGGGCCAACGTATTGGCCAACCCGCACTTCGGCACGGTGATATCCGAAAGTGGTGGCGCTTACACCTGGATGGAAAACGCTCACGAATTTCGCCTGAGCCCCTGGCATAACGACCCGGTCACCGACGCCAGCGGCGAGGCGATATATGTGCGCGATGAAGAAACCGGGTATTTCTGGTCGGTGACGCCGCAGCCTTGTCCCGGTACTGGCGCGTACCGGACCCGGCACGGCTTTGGCTATAGCGTATTCGAGCACGATGAAGACGGAATCCACACCGAGTTGTGGGTGTATGTGGCGCTGGACGCTTCGATCAAATTCTCGCACTTGCAGATTCGGAATCGCTCAGGCCGCGCCAGACGCCTGTCGACTACCTGCTATGTCGAGTGGGTACTGGGCGACTTGCGCAGCAAATCGGCGATGCATGTGGTGACGGAAGCCGACCCTAGCAGCGGCGCATTGTTCGCCAGAAACGCCTATTCGATCGAGTTTGGCGAACGGGTGGCGTTCCTCGATACCGACTCGAGCGACATTCGCATCAGCGGCGATCGCACTGAATTCATCGGCCGCAATGGCAGTCTCAAAACACCTGCAGGACTGCAGCACGCGCGGCTGTCGGGCTGTACCGGTGGCGGCCTGGATCCCTGCGCGGCAATGCAGGTTGCCCTCGACCTCGACAACGGTGAAGACCAGGACGTGGTCTTCCGGCTCGGTGCAGCCAGGGATAAGGCGTCAGCCCTGCGCCTGGTTCATCAATACCGCGGCCTGGCGGCGGCCAGCGCGCAACTGGCGGCGGTACGCGAGCATTGGCGTGCGCAACTGGGCGTGATTCAAATCCAGACTCCCGACCCGAGTATCGATGTCATGGTCAATGGCTGGCTGATGTACCAAGTGATCGCCTGTCGCTTCCAGGCCCGCAGTGGCTACTATCAGTCCGGCGGGGCCATCGGCTTTCGCGATCAACTGCAAGACAGCATGGCGATGATCCATGCCGACCCCGCCAGCGTGCGTGGTCATCTGTTGCTGTGCGCAGCCCATCAATATGCCGAAGGCGACGTGCAACACTGGTGGCATCCGCCGCTCGATCGGGGGGTGCGCAGTGGCTGTTCAGACGATTACTTGTGGCTGGCATTGGCGACCAGCCACTATGTCAATGTCACCGCCGACCTCAGCGTGCTGGCAGAACCCGTGGGTTACCTTGAGGGCCGTCCGCTCAATGTCGGGGAAGAATCCTATTACGACCTGCCGGGCAAATCGCACCTGGTGGAAAGCCTCTACCAACACTGTGTCCACGCCATCGAACACAGCCTGCAGCGCGGCAGCCACGGCCTGCCCTTGATCGGCACGGGCGACTGGAACGACGGGATGAACCGGGTCGGCCAGCTGGGCCGCGGGGAAAGCGTGTGGCTGGGCTTCTTCGGCTTCGACGTTCTGCAGCAGTTTGCCATCACTGCCCAACTGCATGGCGACTCTGTTTTCGCCCAACGTTGTTCCCGTCAGGCCGCCCTGCTGCAGGCCAGTCTCGAGGAGCATGCCTGGGACGGCGAATGGTACCGGCGCGCCTGGTTTGACGATGGCCAGGTCCTGGGCTCGGCCAACAATGACGAATGCCGCATCGACTCGATCTCGCAAAGTTGGTCGGTACTGTCGGGCGCCGCCTCGCAGACCCGACGCCGCACGGCCATGGCCTCGGTCGAGCAGCACTTGGTACGGCTCGACACAGGCGCGGTCCTGCTGCTCGATCCACCTTTCGACAAGGGCGCGCTTGAGCCCGGCTATATCAAGGGCTATGTGCCGGGTGTACGAGAAAATGGTGGCCAGTACACCCATGCCGCCGTCTGGGCCGGCATGGCCTTCGCCAAGCTTGGCGACAATGCCAGGGCGTGGCGGTTGCTCAACATGATCAACCCCGCGGGCCATGAAGTCGCCAAGCGGATCGAAACCTACAAGGTCGAGCCCTATGTCATGGCTGCCGACGTCTATGGCACGCCGCCCCATGCGGGCCGTGGGGGGTGGACTTGGTACACCGGGTCGGCCGGCTGGACGTACCGCTTCATCGTCGAGTCATTGCTCGGCTTGCGGCGTGTCGGCACTTCATTGCACATCGAACCGCTACTGGCGCAGGGATGGCCTGGTTACACCCTGCAATACCGTTATGGGGCAACGACTTACCATATCGAAGTGCGGCCAGGCACGACCACTACGCTTGCGATCATGCTGGACGGCGAGTTGCTAGGCCAGGACACGCTTCAACTGTCGGATGATGGCAAGCAACATCAGGTATTGGTGACATGCCCGGTCAAAGCGCATCAGCCAGAAATACAAGGGCACGACAGAACTGTCGAAGCCGATCTTGAGCGCTGAGATGCAGCGACGTTCTCTTGAGCATCGCAGATTGCTGCGGCGGATTCGGTGCGTTGCCGCGCTTGGTGCGCTTTGGAGTAACCTGTCCCCCTCAGGAAATTTTCCCTCGAAGGGCGGCTGATATGTTCGTTGTACCCAGGCCACAACAGAACTACCTGCTGGCAGCGCTTCCGGGGCCAGCACTGGAGCGCCTCCTACCCCATCTCGAACCGGTCGAGCTGCCACTGGGCAAAGTGCTCTATGAATCTGGCGGTGCCCTGCGACATGTGTACTTCCCCACCGATTGCATCGTGTCACTGTTGTACGTGATGGAGAACGGCGCCTCGGCCGAGATTTCGGTGGTCGGAAACGAAGGCTTGATCGGCGTGGCAGTCTTCATGGGCGGCGAAAGCACACCCAGTCGTGCCGTTGTGCAAAGTGCCGGGCATGCCTATCGCTTGCCCGGCCAGCAACTCAAGGACGAGTTCAACCGCCATGAAGAGATGCTGGTGCTGATGCTGCGCTACACACAGGCACTGATCACGCAAATGGCCCAGACGGCGGTGTGCAATCGCCACCACGCCATCGACCAGCAACTGTGCCGCTGGCTGCTCTTGTCGCTTGATCGCCTACCAGGCAATGAACTGATCATGACCCAGGAATTGATCGCCAACATGCTGGGTGTCCGCCGCGAAGGCGTGACCGACGCTGCCGGCAAGCTCCAGCGGCTGGGGGTCATCGAATACAGTCGGGGACATATCAAGATCCTGGACAGGACTCGTCTGGAGGAGCTGAGTTGCGAATGCTACGCCGTGGTCAAAAGAGAAACCGAACGGTTGCAGCCTTACTTTCCGTTCCCAAGCGACTCATGAGGATGTCCGAAAGTCGGCTTTGGGTCGAAAGCGCTCAGTCGCGAATGACTGCTATCGACCCATAGCGGCCATTTACAGATACGCGCTATCAGCCAGCAGCGGGCGAACCATTCTCTACACGTCAGACCTGTCTCCGAGCACTTGCTCGAGGCATTCACATGCCCATGAAGACACAGTCGTCACCTGTCGCTTTCCAAGACTGATGAGCAAATCTCATGAACCCTTGCCAATTTAACCGTCTAGTACCCACTCAATAGCTCGCCTACTGTTCTCCCAACGCTAAATGTCGGGAGATCTAAATGCACAAGCGCACGCTCGGAAACAGTTCACTCGAAGTGTCAGCCCTGGGTTTGGGTTGCATGGGCTTGAGCCACGGCTACGGCCCGGCGACTGATACACAGCAAGCCATTGCGCTGATCCGGTCGGCGGTTGACCGAGGCGTTACGTTCTTCGATACCGCCGAGGTTTATGGCCCGTACCTGAATGAACAAGTGGTCGGCGAAGCGCTGGCACCGGTGCGCGATCAAGTAGTCATCGCCACCAAGTTCGGCTTCACCTTCGGCGACGACAATAAACAGCAGATTCTCAATAGCCGCCCCGAGCACATCAGAATCGCGCTCGAGGGTTCATTGCGTCGACTGAAGACCGACTATATCGATCTGCTTTACCAGCACCGCGTCGATCCGGACGTGCCAATCGAGGACGTCGCCGGGCTGGTGAAGGACTTGATTGGTGAAGGCAAGGTCAAGCACTTCGGCCTGTCGGAGGCCGGTGCGCAGACCATTCGCCGTGCACACGCGGTACAGCCGGTCACAGCACTGCAAAGTGAATATTCGCTGTGGTGGCGCGAGCCTGAGCAGGAAATCCTGCCGGTGCTGCGGGAGTTAGGCATCGGCCTTGTACCGTTCAGTCCATTAGGCAAAGGTTTTCTCACCGGCACGGTGTCGGCACAGGCCACTTACGGCAGCGACGATTTCCGCAGCATCGTCCCACGCTTCAGCCAGTCGGCGCTGCAAGCCAATCAGGCCCTGGTGGTGTTGATCCGCGAGATAGCCGCGCAAAAACAAGCCACACCCGCGCAGATTGCGCTGGCATGGCTGCTGGCGCAGGCGCCGTGGATTGTGCCGATTCCAGGGACGACCAAACTTCATCGCCTGGAAGAAAACCTCGGCGGCGCAGACATCACCCTCGAAGCCCTCGAACTGAAGGCAATTGATACAGCGTTAGCGCAGATCCGCATCGAAGGCGAGCGGTATCCCGAGGCACTCAAGGCGCGAGTCGGTCGATGAGCAACGATCATGATCCGCTGCGGCGCACGGTGATCGCCGCTCTGGCCAGCGCCCCGCTGCTGTCGCTCGCAGGCACCCAAGGCGCCAGTGAAACACCGCGCTCAGGCTCGCGGATTCTGGTCGCGTATTTCTCGCGCTCGGGTAATACCCGCGTGGTCGCCGGGCTGATCCAGCGTGGACTGGGTGCCGACCTCTTCGAGATTCGCCCGGCCTACGCTTACCCCGAGGACTATTTGCAAACCGTGGAGCAGGCGCGTCAGGAGCGTGACAGCGGCTTCGAGCCCGAGCTGCAACACAAGCTTCACGCGCTCAGCGACTACGACACGATCTATCTCGGGTTCCCGATCTGGGGTGAAACCGCCCCGCCCATCGTGCGCGCCTTTCTCAGCGCCCACGACCTGACCGGCAAGACCCTCATCCCCTTCAACACCCACGGCGGTTATGGCTTGGGCAACAGCCACAGCGTGCTGCTCAAGCACGCGCCGAAGGCAAAGTTTCTAGAAGGTTTTGTAATGGAGGGTGAGCAGGAGCGCAAGACCATGGAACGCGTGAACGGCTGGCTGAGCGATCACCCCCGCACGCGTTAACCGAACTCTGTACGGAGTGACATCATGAAAATCCGCACGTTGGGCAATGGCCTGGAAGTGTCCGCACTGGGCCTTGGCTGCATGAGCATGACCTCGGCCTATGGGCCGGCTGCCGACAAGGCCAGCATGATCAAGCTGATTCGTTCGGCCCATGAGCAAGGCATCACCTTGTTCGACACCGCGGAAGCGTACGGCCCGTTCGCCAATGAAGAACTGCTGGGCGAGGCCTTGCAGCCGATCCGCGAGCAGGTCGTCATCGCCACCAAGTTCGGCTTCGATATCGACCTGATTACCGGCGCACGCGGCGGCGGAACCAACAGTCGCCCGGAACATATCCGCGCCGTGGCCGAGGCGTCGTTGAAGCGTCTGCGCACCGATTGCATCGACCTGTTGTATCAGCACCGCGTTGATCCGCAGGTGCCTATCGAAGATGTCGCCGGCACGGTCAAGGAGCTGATCGCCGAGGGCAAGATCAAGCATTTCGGCCTGTCCGAAGCGGGTGTGGAAACCATTCGCCGGGCGCACGCGGTGCAAGCGGTCACGGCGGTGCAGAGCGAATATTCGCTGTTCTGGCGAGGCCCAGAGCTGAAACTGCTGGCAGTGCTGGAAGAACTGCGGATCGGTTTCGTACCGTTCAGCCCCCTCGGAGCCGGTTTCCTCACCGGTCAGATCGATGAGCACACGCAGTTTGACGCCAGCGATTTCCGCAACTTCGTCCCGCGTTTTTCCCCTGAAGCGCGCAAGGCCAATCTGGCTTTGGTCGATGTGCTGAAAGCCGTCGCACAACGCAAACACGCCACGCCAGCGCAAGTGGCGCTGGCTTGGTTGCTCGCACAGAAACCGTGGATTGTGCCGATCCCGGGCACCACCAAACCCCATCGACTGGAAGAGAACGTGGGCGCAGTCGAACTGCAATTGACCGGTGACGATCTGCGCGAGATCAACGAACAGATGGCGCAGATTGAAGTGCACGGTGAACGCCTGCCGGAATCGGCACTGAAGATGACCGGACTCTGAATCTGCCCAACGCGGCGCCACGTGCGGCGCCACTTTCACGTCTGACCGGAGTTGACACGATGAACCGATTGATCGCACCACTCGTTGCTTTGTCATTCATGGCAGCAGAATCCCAGGCCGCCAGCGAAATCCGCGTTACGCCGAACGGCTCGCAGCCCTCGGTCAAGGGCGCTGCTCAAAACTTTACCGGCACGGTGCGCGTTGATGGCTTGTTCAACGGTGATGCGCCAGCGCGCATCGGCGGCGGCACGGTGACCTTCGAGCCCGGCGCACGCACGGCGTGGCACACCCACCCGCTGGGGCAAACGCTGATCGTCACCGCTGGCGTCGGCTACGTGCAGCAAGAAGGCGGCCCGCGACAGGAAATCCGGCCGGGCGACACTGTCTGGATTCCGCCGCACACCCGTCACTGGCATGGCGCCACGGCCAGCAACGGCATGACCCACATCGCCATCGCTGAAGCCGAGGACGGCAACACCGTTACCTGGGCAGGACAGGTCTCGGAGGCGCAATACGCCGGCCAATGAAGTTACGGAATGTGTCGAAGCTGCTCGCCCGGCACCTTTATCGCAGTCCGTCATCCGTCCTACAGGCCCCGCATCAGCGGGGTCGCGCCGGAATTGCAGCGGTAAGGTCAATATCGATTGATGAGCTCTGCTCAGAAGTCCATGCGCAATTTCGGGGTTAATCGATACAACCATCCTCCGTACGATCCAGCGACACCCCGGTGACCTGCAATGGATGGAGCCTTTCACGATGACCATTGACACACGCAACAACTCTACCCTCCCCACATTCATGGCGCTTTGTCTGGGCATCGGGGCGATGTTCAGCGTTACCACTCAAGCAACCGAGGCATCCCAGACCATGGCCAGCAAGCCCGCCAGCGCAGCCACCTTGTCGCGCCAACAACAAACGATCCCTCTGATCGCCGCGTTCATGGCGACCAGCGACATGCCCAACCTCAACACCGCGCTCAATCAAGGGCTCGATGCCGGCCTGACCATCAGCGAGACCCGGGAAATTCTGGTGCAGCTGTACGCCTATGTGGGCTTCCCGCGTAGCCTTAACGCCTTGAACGAGCTGATGACTGTGGTGCAGGCGCGCAAAAAGCGCGGTATCGAAGACGCGCCGGGGCGTGAGCCGAGCCGGCCGACCCCGATCGGGGATGAGTTGCTGACCGCCGGCACTGCGAATCAAACCAGGATCTCCGGCGCCCCGGTCAAAGGCCCGGTGTTCGAGTTCGCTCCGGTGATCAACCGGTTCCTGCAAACCCACCTGTTCGGCGATATCTTCGCGCGCGACAACCTCGACTGGCAAAGCCGCGAGCTGGCGACCGTCGGGGCGCTGGCGGCAACGCCAGGGGTCGAGCCGCAATTGCGTTCGCACATGGCGGCGAGCCTGCGAGTCGGTCTGAGCACGGCACAGTTGCTCGAGGTCACGGAACTGCTGAAAAAACACGGCGATGCGCATACGGCTGAACGTGCCAATACCGCGTTGACCCAGGCCCTCGCGGCTTCGGGGAAATGACATGAAATCTGCAAAGTACCTGCTGAGCATCACGCTGTTGAGCCTGTTGGCGGCCTGCGCGAACCACCCCGATGGCGCGTTGCTGATTCAACAACAAGGCAGCTTTGCCGCCGGCGGAACGGTGACCACTGCACCGGGCACCTTCAACCCGCGCCAACCGATGATGCCCAACGGCCAGACCTACCACGGTGACCACGCCTACGCCTTCTATCAAATCCCGGTGGATGCGCGAAAACTGCCCATCGTCATGTGGCACGGGGCGGGTCAGTTCTCCAAGACCTGGGAGACCACTGCCGATGGCCGCGAAGGCTTTCAGAACATCTTTCTGCGCCGCCATTACGGCGTTTACCTGATCGATCAGCCCCGGCGCGGCGATGCCGGGCGCAGCATGGTCGAAACCACAATCAAGCCTGTGCCTGACGAACAACTGTGGTTCAACCAGTTCCGCATCGGCCTGTGGCCCAACTACTTCAATGGCGTGCAAATGGCACAGGATGCACAGACCCGCGAGCAATTTTTCCGGGCGATGACGCCGAACACCGGGCCGTTCGACATGAACGTGGTCTCTGATGGCGTGTCAGCACTGTTCGACAAAATCGGCCCGGGGATTTTGTTCACTCATTCGCAAGGTGGCGGGCCGGGCTGGTTGACGGCGATCAAGAACGACAAGGTCAAAGCCATCGTGGCGTTCGAACCGGGCAGCAGCTTCGTGTTTGCTGATGGTGAAGTGCCTGCGCAGATTCCCAGCGCGTTCGACACAGTGCAAGGCGCGGCGGTGCCGATGGAGCAATTCATGGCCCTCACGCGCATTCCGATTCTGATCCTTTACGGCGACAACATCCCGGAGCAGGCGGTCGACCTGCCCGCTCAGGACAGTTGGCGCGCACGCCTGAAAATGGCCCGGCTCTGGCGTGATGCGGTCAATCGCCACGGCGGTGATGTGCGACTGATCCACCTGCCGGAAATCGGAATACATGGCAATACCCACTTCCCCATGTCGGATCTGAACAACGTGCAGATCGCAGACCTGGTCGCGCAATTCCTAAAAGATCACCAGCTGGACTGACCCAGACACTTTTGCAACTACCGCCCTTTTGGTTGCTCAGGAGCCTCACGTGAAAAACACTCTCAAAGCCACGTTCATATCGGCATTGGTCGGCCTCTCGGCGGGCGAAGCCTTGGCTGCCGATTACAAAAAGAATCCATTCACCCTTGCCTACAACGGCGCGATCAGCAAGAACGAACCGGGCAAGGTCAACATCCACCCGGTCAGCTACAAACTCAATGGTCTGGACATCGCCGCCAACGTTTACACACCGGCCAACTACGATGCAAAGAAGACCTACCCGACCGTGGTCGTTGCACACCCCAATGGCGGCGTGAAAGAACAAGTCGCAGGTCTGTATGCTCAACGCCTGGCCGAACAGGGCTACATCACCATCACGGCCGATGCGGCGTATCAGGGTGCCAGCGGTGGTCAGCCGCGCAGCATCGATAAACCGGCGTATCGCATCGAAGACATTCACGGCATGGCCGACTTCATCAGCCAATTTGCCGGCGTCGATGACAAGCGTCTGGGCCTGCTCGGCATCTGTGGTGGCGGTGGTTATTCGCTGGCGGCAGCGCAAACCGACAAACGCTTCAAATCGCTGGCAACGGTGAGCATGTTCAACTCGGGCCGGGTACGTCGCAACGGCTACAACGACGCTCAACTGGACAGCATTCAGCAACGCCTGCAACAGGCGTCAGCAGCCCGCGCGCAAGAGGCGGCCGGCGGCTCGGTGCTGTATTCGGGCGATGCCAACCTCACCGACGAGCAGATTGCCAAACTGCCCTTCGAGCTGTATCGCCAAGGTTATGAGTACTATTGGAAGACCCACGCGCACCCGAACTCGACCTTCAAATACACCACCAGCAGCCTGATCGATTTGATGCGCTTCGACGCCACTGACCAAATCGAGCTGATCAACCAACCTTTGCTGATGATCGCTGGCAGCAAAGCAGACAGTCTGTACATGACGCAGGACGCCTTCCCCAAGGCCACCGGCACCACCGACAAGGAAGTGTTCATCCTCGACGGTGCGACACACATCGAAACCTACTGGGTGCCGCGTCATGTCGATGCCGCGATCGGCAAACTGACCGCGTTCTACGCCCGCACCTTGTAATCAACGTTCTTGAGGGTCGCACATCCGTGCGCAACCTGCTTTCATGGATTAATCCCGCGCCCCTCATGAGAGACTCTCATCAATGCCCCGTGCCAACCTCAACGATCTGCAAGCCTTCGTGGTCATCGCCCGCGAAGGCAGTTTCACCCGCGCGGCCGCCCAGCTTGGCGTCTCGCAGTCGGCACTGAGCCACACCATGCGCGCGCTCGAAAGCCGATTGGGCGTGCGCCTGCTGACACGTACCACGCGCAGCGTTTCACCGACCGAGGCGGGTCAGCGGCTTTATCAGGCTATGGCGCCGCGCTTCGATGAAATCGAACTTGAACTGGCTGCGGTAAGCGAGTTCCGTCACACCCCGGCAGGCAACGTTCGGATTCAGGCATCCGAACATGCCGCCAACAATATTCTGTGGCCCAAGCTTCTAAAGGTGCTGCCAGACTATCCAGACATCAAAGTCGAAATCACCGTCGACTACGCCCTCTCCGACATCGTCGCGCAACGCTATGACGCCGGCGTACGCTTGGGAGACCAGGTGGCCAAGGACATGATCGCAGTGCCTATCGGGCCACCCTTGCGCATCGCGGTCGTGGGCTCACCCGAGTATTTCAACGAACGGCCGATGCCGAAGGAACCCTGTGATCTGGCCACCCAAAATTGCATCAATCTGCGCCTCCCTACCTATGGCAGCCTGATGCAATGGGACTTTGAAAAGGATGGTCACGAACTGAAGGCCCGTGTCGACGGGCAATGGACGTTCAACAGCAGCCTGCCGATCCTGCGTGCGGCCGTGGCGGGATGTGGCTTAGGTTTCCTGCCGGAGGACATGGTGGCTAAGGAGCTAGCCGACGGTAGCCTTGTGCGGGTATTAGAAGATTGGTGCCAACCCTTTGCCGGTTATCATCTCTACTACCCCAATCGACGCGAACATTCATCAGCGTTTGGCGTTGTAGTTGAAGCGTTACGCTACAAGCACTGAGTCATGGTCCTTCAAGGCATCTTAATGTTACCCGCCCCACAAGTCCGCGAATGAGCACATGCTTTTGATCGATGGCAGTTGGACGCGAACGGTTGCAATGAGTCGTTAATGTCCTTCCTGAAGGGCTGCTTTGAGTCGATAGCCGTCATTCGCGAACGGCTGCTAGCGCCCCATGGAGACGAAAGAGTTCTTAGCGCTTCCCTACCCCGCCGATACATATACGCAATCGTCGTCTCTGGATAACATCGCGGGACAAGACGTGTAGCGGGCATTCATCGATGTACTCAGGCCCGCAGTTGATGTGCGGGCTATCAAGACCCGTCAAGACCCGGGAGCGTGGTCGTGCGAGTCCCTGAGTAATCGCCAGCGGCTGCCCACGCCGGGCTCAGCCCCGAGCGTCGGAGGCTTGAACTTGAAGCTCATTGATGTAGCCAGCCAACCCAAGTGTCCGCCGATCTCAGTGATCAAAGTCGCAGTCAGGAGGCCTTGAGCGATGGTGCCGTCAAAACCTTTGGCTACAGCGTATCGGGCATCGGAGTGGACTGGGTTGTGGTCATGCGATAGTGCTTCGAACTGAACGAAGTCAGCCTCCGAGAAGGTGCGCTTGATCTCGAATGTGTCGCCCTCTTCAAGCCCTTCAATCGCCCTCTGGCGTATCGCGTTCATTGGACTCTCCTGCCGCATCAAAAGGTGTGCTCAGATCCTGGGAATGATCCTGACTCCACATCCTTAGCAAAGGCTTGAGCAGCGTCATTCAACACCTTTCGCACATCAGCGTATTGCTTGATGAATCGAGGCAACTGGCCTTGCCGCAGACCTGCCATGTCCTGCCATACCAGTACTTGAGCGTCACAGCCGTTCCCCGCCCCGATTCCAACGGTGGGAATGCCAACTGCCTCGGTGATTCTTCTTGCAACGTCGCCTGGCACCATCTCAATGAGCAGGCCAAACGCTCCTGCGCGCTCAAAAGCCATCCCTAAATCAATCAACCTTTGCGCGTCTGAGCCCTTGCCCTGGATACGGTAACCGCCCAGTTGATGCTCTGCCTGCGGGGTGAATCCAATATGGGCCATCACTGGAATCCCTGCGGCCACCAGCTTCTCGACCTGGGGGAGCATCTCAATTCCACCTTCGAGCTTAACGGCGTGCGCGCCACCTTCTTTCATAAAGCGCACGGCTGTATGGAAGGATTGCTCAGGTGATCCCTGGTACGAACCAAAAGGCAGATCGGCAATGATCAATGCGTGCTTGGTAGCCCGCGAGACCGCGCTGACCAAGGGCAACATTTCGTCAGCGGTTACTGCCAAGGTCGAGTCATAGCCGAAGACATTGTTACCGGCTGAATCGCCGACCAGAAGCACAGGAATTCCTGCCTCCTCAAATATGGCTGCGGCGTACATGTCATAAGCGGTCAACATGGCCCATTTCTGGCCCCGCGCTTTCATCTGGTGTAGATGAGGAATTCTTACCCGCCCACGATTTTGGCTAGCGTAGGGGGCGGTGGTCTGTTCAGACATTGCTTTACCTTCCATTAAACGGTCAGCCGCTCCGCCGCGAGGACGACAGCGATGACAATCATTGCGGTCCCTGAGATGCGGCTCACATTGAGCGCGGCCCCAGGTCGAGAAGTCAGTACAGCGCGTGCGCCATAGCCCACGGCCAGATAAACGACTCCGCAACTGAAAGCATGGATGAGCCCTAGCGCAATGATCTGGACTGCAACCGGCCAAGCGGCAGACGAATCAGTAAACTGAGGTAGCAAAGCCAGGAACAGCAGCAGCACTTTTGGGTTCAGGCCGCTTACACAAAGTCCCTTGAATGCCCAAGTGATCCAGCCTCCATCATCTGCGGCGTCCCCTTGAGCGGGAACTGAGGGTTTGAGCAGCATGTTGAAGCCGAGCCACAAGAGATAAGCAGCCCCCATCAGCGTAAGCGTCGACAACGCATAAGGGATTTTCACCAGCAGGCCACCCACACCCGCCGCGACGATCAATGTCGCGAGAACATGGCCTGAGAGCATGCCCAATACCGCAGGTACCACGGTATGGCCTCGCAAACCCGCTGAAATGGCGTAAGCCCAATCAGCACCTGGGGTGATAACAAACAGAAATGAAACGGCCCAGAAGGCCATCATCAGAGAAGCGCTCACGATCAATTTTCCTCTTGCTCATCACCAGTACGGCACCTTCGGCCCTGGTAGAAACTGAGAGAAGGATAAAGAAAGTCTGGTGTTATTATCTTGCGTAGTTACTCGCAGAGCACCGAGGCCGTGGAAGGTTTTACGTAATGGATCGAATTGATAGGAAGATTCTTGCGGAGCTGCAAGGAGATGGTCGCCAGTCACTCACGGACTTGGCCGAGCGCGTGGGGCTGAGCTTGTCCCCCTGCCATCGACGAGTTCGCGCTTTAGAAGAGGCTGGAGTGATCAAGGGATACCGCGCCCACCTCTCTGCCCCCGAGCTAGGGCTCAATTTCTCTTCACTGGTGTTCGTGACGTTACGAGAAGGGCATCAGCAGGCCGTAGCAGACTTCGAAAAAGCCTTACCAAGCATTCCCTACATCGTCCAAGCTCAACGACTGTTTGGTGATCCGGACTACCTGCTAATGGTCGTAACCGCAGACCTTCCGGCGTTTCAAAAGCTCTATGATGATGAGCTATCGAGGCTGCCAAATGTACAGCGGCTAACCTCGACCTTGGTAATGAAAGATGTCATCACAGATCGCCTACTGCCGTTGGAATGAGCGCCACGAATCCGGTTGTATCAACCTGACTTCACCGGACGCTTACGCCTCAGCAGCAGTTCAGCGCAAATCAGCTCGTTTCAAGCACTAATGTTAAGCCTCGCGGGTCGGGTTGGTGCAGGCAACATTGCCGGCGTTGGAGTTGCCGTAACAATGGGGGGGCGGGCGCTGTCTTCTGGATGTGGGTCACAGCTTTGGTTGGATTGGCGACCACGCTTATGGAGTGTAGCTTGGCCAAGTTGTACAAACGTAAAGATGTCAGAGGCCAATACTAGGGCGGGCCGTCCTTCTACATCGAATACGGGCTGAATAAGCGGTGGCTCGGCGTACTGATGGCAATTTTGCTGATCGTCATCTTTGGTTTTTCATTCAACGGCCTGCAATCGCATGCCGTAACCCACTCCCTGCAAAATGCCTTCGGCATTGATCCTAGTCATTCGGGCATCGTCCTGGCCGTCGTACTGGGACTGGTATTTGTAGGCGGCATCAAGCGTATCGCGAAGGTGGCAGACCTGCTGGTACCGGTGAAGACGCTTGCCTACGTGGCGGTAACGCTCTACGTGATTGTTTTGCAGTTCGATTACGTGCCAATGATGTTGCTGACCATCATCAAAAGCGCCTTCGGCCTGGACCAGGCATTCGCCGGCCTCGTTGGCAGCGCCATCGTGATGGGGGGCAAACGCGGCATGTTCGCCAATGAAGCCGGCCTGGGCAGTGCTCCGAATGTCGCGGCAGTGGCTGAGGTCAAGCATCCAATTTTGCGCTTGGTGGCTTCCTGCTGGCACGCGCCACGAAGAACATTAGGTTAATTGAGCAGGCGACCGAGGCATACTGCGTTGAAATCGGCGTAACACCGGTTTAACGGCAGAGCCAGACCGCGTTAAATTCCGACCTGCGCTGACCGCCTGGGCGCCAGCGTTTGAATGTCATATCGCGGCCTACTGGCTCAGGGCTGCATCAAGGCTCTGGCTGGCACCAGGGCCACACCGTCACCTGCATTCTGGAGGCGCTGCGGCTGGTCAGCTGGAACCGCCAGGCTGACAAGATCAAGCTCACAGCCAAGGGTCGGCATTACATCGACCTGGCATTCAAAGCCAGTCCAGCACTTAGAGCAGATTTGTACTCCACTCTGCTGTAACCCCTCTACCCTCTATTTCGGACAGGCGATTCGGCCCTTTGAAGCCGCGCCTTCTGTAGCAATTAGCCGTGCACGCCCTACACCCCAAGCCAATGCCCTAGTCATCGACTCGCCTGGTCGGGAGTCGAAGGCCTCTTCGTGCAATGCCATGCCTTCGGGCGCATAGACTCCGATGAACATCTGCGTGCTCCCCGTGCGCGAAAGCCTCACTTGTACATCGATGTAGGTGCCGTCATCGAGGGTTTCGTCATGGATTCGATGGTGGAGCGTGGGGTCAGCCCAACCCCAGAAAATATCACCGCGGATTCGCATGCCGTACTCCTACGACTCAGATAGTTATGAGGTTGTAGTAAGCAAGATAGCGAAAGCGAGGCGGTAATCAACTGCGGCTCAAGAGGCCGAGGGCTTCACCGGACGAGCGGAACCGCCTTACGAATCGACACCGGGCTTATCCAGAGTTGCGGCGAAACTCATCCATTCATCGAACGCCTTCCGATGCTGGGCGCAGACATAGTCCCATCCAGCACCAGTAGTGCACCCGTAGGCCACCTGGCTCATCGTCGCAGCGGTTTGCATGTCCAGCTTGCGTAGCAGCTCATAAGCTTGAAATTGCCTCTCCCTGTCTAGCTTTGTCACTGTAATCACCGATGTCCAAGGCCAGCCGAATGGCCCGCTTATTCGGTAGACCCTTGCAGTACCACTTAAGTCATTAATCCTCCCGATTACACCGAATGACCTTAGAAGTGCGGCCAAGGAATCGTCATGTCTGAAGATATCAAGCTGATCCAGCCAGCGCCGGTCGTCGCGACGAATACGGAATGTTCCAGCACCCTGACCTGCCTGACTTCAAGGAGGGTGATGTCGACCGGTGCAAAGCCTGGCGCGCCTCAGGGCCGGATGGTTACAGTCGGGCGCATGCCGCCTATCTGTGCATCGGCATATTCAATCCAGCGCGCGAAGGCATCACGGTGCTGGCGGCACGTTTCCTCCCAATCAATCTGTTCCATCTGCTCGTAGGCTATTTGCTTCATCGTGTCAGCAGCCAAGTCGCTCAGACCCTTGAGAGCCTGGTACGCCTGATATTGGCGCTCATGCCTTTCAGTGTCCATGAGAGTTCATCCGCAGTAATTAATAGTAGCCACTGATCAAGCGACCTTGGCAAGCGGCGTGAAGGTTCGCTACTTACTCAAAAAGCCGACGAGCGACACTAATATTCACCGCATACGAACGCGGAGCCGGCGGAGCCAAGACCAAGATTGACGCCGTGCGCAACGGAGAGCATCTGATCGAACCTATCTATTGGGTGAAGTCATGATCGCCGTTGCTCAACTCCGCTCTATCCGGCTCTCAAACTGCGGTGGGTAGTCAGCACTCCCTTCTCATCAAACAAGAAAATCATCTGGTTTCCGCCTTTGTCCTGACAAACAACTCCATCAGTGTTCCCGTCAACAATTCCTTGGCAAGCCATATTCCATGCGTATGGACGGATTTGGCACTTCAGGGTTTTGCCATCTTGGATAATTAGGTGGTTGGTAGCAGAGACATCTTTTGGATCGGGCCTAGGGCAAGCGCCTTCACCCCAGTCGACACCCTGATGATTTGGTTGCGAAGCACAGCCGGCCAATAGCAGAAGGGGTAAAAGACACCTGAAATTCATGAGCACCGTCCTTGGTTATGAAGATATGTTCGAGGGTCGTCCATAGAAGCCCCTCTTATTGTGCGTCACTTCGCAGAGGAATCGAGATCTTCCGCAACTCCCTCCGCATCCGTTTCACATAGACCCTGCTCCGCCGCGTCATCGCTGAAACAGACTGGACGTCAGCCGACGTGAAGCGCAACGCGATCACCAGACTCGCGACGATTCTGGATGCCGCAACCCGTGAGGGTATGCTGACCAAGAGCCCAGCAGCGCTGATTGAGCTGCCAAAGCGCTCGAGGAAAGAAATCGACCCGTTCACCCTGGCTGAGGCCAACACCATCATCAGGCAGACGTCGAATCTACACAAACAGTGGGTGCCGGTGCCGAATGAAATGGGGATCAGACGTCGCCCCCCATACAACTGCCGCCACACCTATGCGACAATGTGCGCAATGTCCGGCCTCAATCCCGCATTTATTGCCCAACAGCTGGGTCACAGCGTTCAAATGCTGCTGTCGACGTATGCCCGTTGGCTCAACTCAAGCTCCGATTGGAGCGAGCTGGAAAAACTCAAGATTGGTATCAAATCGGTATCAGCTGAAAAGCCAGCCCCGTAAGTGACTGATAGGTAAGCCCTTTGATCTCCACCGCTAACATCACCATGCAATTCGGCGCCAAGCCGCTGTTCGAAAACGTTTCGGTCAAATTCAACAACGGCAACCGCTACGGCCTGATCGGCGCCAACGGTTGCGGCAAGTCGACCTTCATGAAGATCCTCGGCGGTGACCTTGAGCCGTCCGGTGGCCAGGTGATGCTCGAGCCGAACACCCGCCTGGGCAAGCTGCGCCAGGACCAGTTCGCCTATGAAGACTTCACCGTGATCGACACGGTCATCATGGGCCATGAACAACTGTTCAAGGTCAAGGCCGAGCGTGACCGCATCTACTCGCTGCCGGAAATGAGCGAAGAAGACGGCATGGCTGTCGCCGAGCTGGAAACCGAGTTCGCCGAGATGGACGGCTACACCGCCGACTCGCGCGCCGGTGAGCTGCTGCTTGGCCTGGGTATCCCGCTGGAGCAGCACAACGGCCCGATGAGCGAAGTCGCACCGGGCTGGAAGCTGCGCGTATTGCTGGCCCAGGCGCTGTTCTCGGACCCGGACGTGCTGCTGCTCGACGAGCCGACCAACCACCTGGACATCAACACCATTCGCTGGCTTGAAACGATCCTCACGGCGCGTAACAGCACCATGATCATCATTTCCCACGACCGGCACTTCCTCAACAGCGTCTGCACCCACATGGCTGACCTGGACTACGGTGAGCTGCGCCTGTTCCCTGGCAACTATGACGAGTACATGACTGCTGCGACGCAATCGCGCGAGCAACTGCTGTCGGACAACGCCAAGAAGAAAGCCCAGATCGCCGAGCTGCAGACCTTCGTCAGCCGCTTCTCTGCCAACGCCTCGAAAGCCAAGCAGGCTACGTCGCGGGCCAAGCAGATCGACAAGATCCAGCTGGCCGAAGTCAAGCCATCGAGCCGGGTCAGCCCGTTCATCCGCTTTGAGCAGAACAAGAAGCTGCACCGTCAGGCCGTGACCATCGAGAAGATGGCCAAGGCGTTCGACAACAAAGTGCTGTTCAAGGACTTCAGCTTCACCGTCGAAGCCGGCGAACGTGTTGCCATCATCGGCCCCAACGGTATCGGCAAGACCACCTTGCTGCGTACCCTGGTCGGTGAACTGCAGCCAGACGCAGGTGCGGTGAAGTGGACCGACAGCGCCGAGGTCGGTTACTACGCGCAGGACCACGCCCACGACTTCGAAGATGACGTCAGCCTGTTCGACTGGATGGGTCAGTGGACCCAGGGCGAGCAGATGATCCGTGGCACACTGGGCCGGATGCTGTTCTCCAACGACGAGATCCTCAAGTCGGTCAAGGTCATCTCCGGTGGTGAGCAAGGCCGCATGCTGTTCGGCAAGCTGATCCTGCAAAAGCCCAACGTACTGGTGATGGACGAACCGACCAACCACCTGGACATGGAATCGATCGAAGCGCTCAACCTGGCGCTGGAAAACTACCCGGGCACGCTGTTGTTCGTCAGCCATGACCGTGAGTTCGTGTCGTCGCTGGCCACTCGCATCCTCGAGCTGACGCCAGAAGGCGTAGTCGACTTCAGCGGTACCTACGACGACTACCTGCGTAGCCAGGGCGTCGTGGTCTGATCTGTCGCTGACAGGTTGAACCCAGCGCGGGGCAAGCCTGCGCTCATGTGAACCGAGGCATTCGGTCATGTGGGCGCGGGCTTGCCCCGTCGTCGTTTACAGGGCCACGCCAATCCACGCCGTAGTACTGGCAATTCGTTAGCCTGCTTTCATTTCCCTCGCGCAACCGCCATGATGGGGCACGCCCCACCGCCCGCCAGCGAACGAGCCCATGACTGCACAAGTGCCCTCCCCTGATCAAGGCTTTGCCATCACCCGCCAGATTCTTGCGATCGTGTTCTACACCTTCATTACCTTTCTCTGCATCGGCCTGCCGATCGCGGTGCTGCCCGGCCACGTGCATGACCAACTCGGCTATGGCGCGGTAATCGCCGGGGTGACCATTGGCCTGCAATACCTGACTACGCTGCTCAGCCGCCCGTTTGCCGGGCGGGTGGCGGATAGCCTGGGCGGCAAGCGTGCAATTGGCTACGGGCTGTTGGCGATCATCGGTTGCGGAGTGCTGACGCTGTTCTCGGCCTGGACATTGGCTTGGCCGCAAGCAAGCCTGGCGCTGCTGCTCGGCGGCCGCGTGCTGCTCGGGCTGGCGCAAGGCCTGATCGGTGTCGCGACCTTGAGCTGGGGCATAAATCAGGTCGGTGCCGAGCACACCGCACGGGTGATCTCCTGGAACGGCATTGCCTCGTATGGTGCCATTGCGATAGGTGCCCCCGTCGGCGTGCTGCTGGTGGATGGGCTTAACTTCAGCGTGCTCGGCCCGTTGCTGGTGATCCTCGCAGTGGTTGGCCTGTTCGCCCTGCGTCAACGACCCGATGTGGTGGTAGTGCGTGGCGAGCGCCTTGGCTTCTGGTCAGCGTTCGTGCGCGTGGCGCCGTGCGGCACGAGCCTGATGCTGGCGTCGATCGGCTACGGCACGCTGACCACCTTCGTCACCTTGTACTACCTCGAACGCGGCTGGACCGGCGCTGCGCTGTGCCTGAGCGCCTTTGGTGTGTGCTTCATCATTTCGCGCTTGTTGTTTGTCAACGCGGTCAACCGCTTTGGCGGTTATACGGTGGCGATAACCTGCATGGCGACCGAAGTGGTCGGCTTGACGTTGCTGTGGCTGGCCCCCTCACCGGGGTTTGCTTTGCTTGGCGCTGGCCTGACCGGCTTTGGCCTGTCGCTGGTATACCCGGCGCTCGGCGTCGAAGCGATCAAGCATGTGCCACCGAGCAGCCGTGGTGCCGGCCTGGGCGCCTATGCGGTGTTCTTCGATTTGGCGCTGGCCATTGCCGGCCCGGTAATGGGCGCGGTCGCCGTACATCTAGGTTACGCCTCGATCTTTTGCGTAACCGCCCTGCTGGCGCTATCAGGAGTAGGCCTGACGCTACTGCTGGCGCGGCGGAATCAGCGCGGCTGAGCGTTCTGCCGGTTCTGGCGCACCAAGCGCCTGGGTAAAGAAATCAGCCGTTTCACGCTGCAACGAGCGGTGGATCTGGCGCCGGTCGATACCGGCAGCGTCCTGGCAGAGCACCGGCATGCGTGCATGTTGCTCGTCATCGCAAGGTGCCATGAATACGAAATGCCCGGCGCCGGCCAGCAGGCGGTAATCGGGTGTCACCGGCAACTTGCGCGCCAGCGCATCGGCGTTGTGCTCCAGTGCGAGCAACTGATCGTTGTCGCCGCTGTACATCAATACCGGCAGGTGGACGTTGCTCAAAGCATGCCTACCAAACATCAGGCTAAGCGGCGCCATCAACACCACAGCGCCGACGCGCGGGTCGGCATGGGGCGCCAGCTCACTGCGGTCGGCAATCAGCACACCATGGGTTTTACAGGCATCGGCGTCGGTCGGCCGTTCCTGGCAATAGCGCTGCAGACGCTCCAGATCAGGCTGCGCACCGGACAGGATCAGCGCGGTCTCGCCACCTGCCGAATAGCCGATCACGCCGACCTTGCCGTCGTCCAGATAGGGGCCCAGCAACGCATCCGCGCGGGCGGCAGTGATCGCCGCGCTGACTTGCAGCGGGCGCCCGTACAGATTGCTCAGGGTACCCAGCCGGCTCGGATCACGGGCATTGTCACCAGGGTGGGTCAAGGCGATGACCACAAAGCCCTGGCGGGCAAGGCCTGTGGCCAGGTCATGCAGCGCCAGTGGACTCCCGGTATTGCCGTGGGAAATGACCAACAGCGGAAAATGCCCAAGCGCCACCGGCGCTTCCTCGGCAGCGCGCAGCTGATAGCCGTCGATACGCAGACTGTGGGTCGCGCCACTGGCAGGATAGAAAGCCAAGGCGTGCATGGGCCGCGCATCCACCGGATCGGTGAGTTGCAGAGCGTGCAGGCCAGCGACCCAAGGCGCGGCATTCGCATGGCCAATCAGGCTGGTGAGCACTACCAGCGCGGCAATCGTTCGTGAGAGGTAGGTCACTGGCGTCTCCCCCGCAGATGGGCGGATGACATCAGCTTAAGGCCCTATGGCTCAGGGCAGATGAAAACTGGATGAAACACACAACGATTGCGGGCAGATGACAGCCAAATTCGCCGCCACCTGCCCGCTTCCAGCTGGTTGAACCGTGATCAGGCGGCTGCGAACAGCTCGCCGGCGATCTGCGCCTGGGCAGCGTCGATAGCCGCAGTGCGCTGCTCAGGGCCATAAGCCAAGCCGTGGGCGCGGACGATTTCCAGATCGGTGACACCGATAAAGCCCAGGAACACCTTGAGGAAATCTTCATGACCAGCGCCAGTGGCCTGGCCGGCGTGCAGGCCGCCAGCAGTCGACACCAGGATCACCTTCTTGTTGCCGCACAGGCCTTCTGGGCCGGCCTCGGTGTAGCGGAAAGTCTTGCCGGCCACCGCAACGCGATCGATCCAGGCCTTGAGCTGGGTCGGCACGCTGAAGTTGTACATCGGCGCACCGATCACTACCGCGTCGGCAGCGAGGAATTCGTCCAGGGTTTCCTGGCTCAGCTTGGCCTCGAACGCCTGGGCGGCATCACGCGCTTCTTCAGCGGTGCCTGCAGCCAACAGGGTGGCAGCCGAGAAATGGCTGATGGCGTCGGCAGCGAGGTCGCGGTACACCACTTCGATGCTGGCGTCGGCAGCCTGCCAGGCCTGGACCACTTCGCGGCTGAGCTGGCGGGAAGCGGAATTGTCACCGAGGATGCTCGAATCGATGTGCAACAGTTTCATGGGGACTCTCCAGGATTGGCGACCGCGATAGGAGCGATCTCGATGGAGAGAATCCTACAGAGCTATCGAATAGATGATTAGTAGCTGAGAATGCACTAGATTGTCCCATCGGTAGAACAATGGGCTACGTGAATGCAAGATCTTAACGACCTGTTTTATTTCGCTAGGGTGGTCGAAGCCGGTGGCTTTGCCGCCGCCGGGCGCCAGCTGGGGATACCCAAGTCACGCCTGTCGCGGCGCATCGCCGAGCTGGAAGAGCGCCTCGGCACGCGCCTGCTGCAACGCACCACCCGCCAGCTGAAGCTGACGGCGATCGGCGAACGTTACCTGCAGCACTGCCAGGCCATGCTGCTCGAGGCGCAGATGGCCGACGAAGCGGTCGCAAGCATGACCAGCGAACCGCGCGGGCGGCTACGGGTGTCGTGCCCGGTAGCGTTGGCTCATACGTTCCTGCCGGAGGTGATCAATCGCTTTCTGCTGGCGTACCCGCTGGTGCAGCTCGACATGGTCCTGCTCAATCGGCGTGTGGACCTGATTGGCGAGGGTATCGACGTCGCCATGCGAGTACGCGATCTGGGCGATGAAGACCCTGCCCTGGCTACCCGACGTCTGCGTCAGGCACAGATGCATCTGGTGGCCGCCCCAGGGTTCGCCGAAGGCCTGACCGAGCCGGCGCAGTTGGCGACGCTGCCGGTCCTCGGCGCGACCGAAGCGGACCGGCTGGTGCACATCCGCCTCCTCGGGCCCAATGGCCGTGAGCAGGAGCTGGCGCTGGAGCCACGGCTGGCGATTGATGACTTCATCCTGCGCAAGGCTGCGGTGCTCGCCGGGTTGGGCTTCACACTCCTGCCAAGCCTGTACTGCGAAGAAGAGCTGGAGCGTGGCGAGCTGGTCAGGCTGCTCCCGGAATGGTCGCTGCCTGGCGCTTGGCTGCAGGCAGTTTACCCGCACCGGCGCGGCATGCTGCCCGCGGTGCGTGTGTGGATTGATCACCTGGCAGCAGCCTTTGAGGCCTGTGGAGAGCGGTATGTCTGAAGCAAGCATGAACCCCGAACAAGCAGCAGCCTTGTGCCTGGGTTTACCGGGCGCGCGAGAAGATTACAAATGGGGCGGTATCCGGGTGTTTTCGGTGGCCGGCAACAAGATGTTCGCGGTGCTTGATCTGGGCGGTGCCGGGCTGTCGTTCAAGGTCGCCGATGAGCTGTTTCTCGGCTACGTTGACCGTCCGGGGGTGAAGCCTGCGCCCTATCTGGCCCGTGCCCGCTGGATCAGCGTGGCAGCGCCCTATGCGATCGGGCGCGAGGAGCTGGCTGACTTGCTGCAGCGCTCGCACCAGCTGGTGGTGCGCAAACTGCCAAAACGGCTGCAAGCGGGTTTGTTACTTTGAGCGGCAACGCTGCCGCTTATATAGGCACCAGCGCCAGCCAACGCCCACCCAGCAGCACCTGATCCAGCCAGAACAGCTGGTGCAACGCAACGATGGCCCAGAACGTCAGCTGAAACGACAACTTGCGCGTCTTATGCCGGAAAAGCTGCTGCGCCAGCAACGCTCCGGGCCAGCCGCCCAGCAGCTCGCTGGCATGCAGGACCTTTTCTGGCGTGCGCCAGGCCTGGTTGCGAGCCTGTTGTTTATCCTGCCAATACAGCAACAGGCTGATCAGGCTCACACACGGATACAGCGCCAAGGGCAGCCATGACTGCCCGTTCCAGGCCATCTGCGCGGCGCCGAGTCCCGGCAGCAAACACAACCCAGCCAATGCCAGCAGCTTCACGCGCAGGTTGCGCACGCCCTCGCCCGGGGCGTGGCCGCGCGGGCGCGAGGTTGCCGGTTGCGGGCGGGCCATATCAGCCTTGCGCCGTTGCCCAGTCGATCAGGCCAAACTGCCAGGTCGCCAGGATCAGCAGGCCGAACACGATGCGGTACCAGGCAAACACCGCATAACTGTGGTTGGCGATGAACTTGAGCAGCCCACGCACGGCAATCATGGCGAAGATGAACGACACCACAAAGCCAATGGCAAACACCGGCAAGTCGGCGGGCTGGAACAGGTCGCGGTACTTGTAACCGGAGTACACCGCAGCGCCGACCATGGTTGGCATGGCCAGGAAGAACGAGAACTCGGTAGCTGCCTTGCGCGACAGGCCAAACAGCAGGCCGCCAATGATGGTCGAACCAGAGCGCGAAGTGCCGGGGATCATCGCCAGGCACTGCACCAGGCCGATTTTCAAAGCGTGGGTCCAGTTCATCTGGTCGACGTGCTCGACTTCGATGCGGTGGTTGCGGCGCTCGGCCCAGAGCATGATCACCCCGCCGACGACCAGGGCCGCAGCCACGGTGATCGGGTTGAACAGGTGATGGTGGATGAAGTCGGCGAACAGCACCCCAAGCACCACTGCCGGCAGGAACGCTACCAGCAGGTTGACGGTAAAGTGCCGTGCGCTCGGCTCACTGCGCAGCCCCAGCACCACCTCGATGATCTTGCGGCGAAACTCCCACACCACCGCCAGGATTGCACCGAGCTGGATGATGATGTTGAAGGCCATCGCCCGCTCGCCGCCAAAGTCGATCAGATCGGCGACAATGATCTGGTGGCCGGTACTGGAAATCGGCAGAAACTCGGTCAGTCCCTCGACGATGCCTAAGATGATTGCCTGAAAGGCACTCCAAAAATCCATTGTTCCCCCGCTGTGGCACTGCTGACTGCAGCGCCGTTGTTCTTGATTTACTGATAGTGGCCGCGTCGCGGCCCGGCAGTTTTACAGCGACTGTTGGTCGCTACGCCAGTCGAAAAGTTCGAGATGCCTAAAGGTTTCATCTTGAGCGGCCGAGATGCTAACAGACGAGCCTGTTTTAGGCTTGCCTGGATCCACCATGAAATGCCGCGCCAGGCACTTGGCCTTTGGTCGAGTACGGTTCGCAGGCCACACATGCTTGGATGCCCCTGAATAACAAGAACAATCCGGGAGTGCCCTGTTATGAAGACCTTGAGGTCGATGTCGATCAGCCGTCGCTTGTGGCTGATCCTGCTGGTGGCAGTGGCAATGCTGGTGGTGCTGGGCCTGGTGATGCTGCGCCAGATCCATGGTGACCTGTATCGGGCCAAGGCTGAAAAGACCGAACACGTGGTACAGACCGCAGCCGGGGTGCTGGCCTACTACCAAGGGCTTGAGGCCGCAGGCACGCTCAGCCGTGACGCCGCGCAGCAACAGGCGCTGCAAGTGGTGCGCGGCCTGCGTTACGACGTGCAGGACTATTTCTGGATCAACGACCTCGGCCCGCGGATGATCATGCACCCGGTCAACCCCAAGCTCGATGGCCAAGACCTGTCGGCCATTCGCGACCCGGACGGGTTTGCCCTGTTCAACGAGATGGTCACCGTGGCTCGCAGTCAGGGCGCCGGGCAGATCGACTATCGCTGGCCCAAGCCCGGCGCCAGCGAGCCGGTGGCGAAAACCTCCTATATCCAGCTGTTCAAGCCGTGGGGCTGGATCATCGGCTCCGGCGTCTATGTCGATGACGTGCAAGCCGAGTTCGCCCGCCAGGTACGCGATGCCTGCCTGATCGGCCTGGGCATCGCCTTGCTGATGGCGCTGCTGGTGATGCTCATCGCGCGCAGCATTGCCCGTCCGTTGCAGCAGGCCGTACAGGCGATGGGCACCATTGCCAGCGGCGAAAGCGACCTGACCCAGCGCCTGGATACCCATGGCAAGGATGAAGTCACCTACCTGGGCGAGCACTTCAACCGCTTCAACGGCAAGTTGCAGGGGGTGATTGGCCAATTGCAGGGTGCCGCCCATGCCCTTGCCCAGTCTGCCGGCCAGGTCGGCGACAACGCCGGGCAAGCGCAACTGCGCAGCACCCAGCAATCGCTGCAGATGGACCAGGTGGCCACCGCAGTCAACGAAGTCACCTATGCCGTGCAGGATGTGGCCAAGAACGCCGAACAGGCCGCCAGCGAAATGCGCGCCGCGCAAGCGCAGGTCAGCCATGGCCAGCAGGCGATCCACGGTAGCCTGGCGCAGATCGACCGCCTTTCGCTGACCATCGACGAGGCCGTTCAGGTGATTCGCCAACTGGCCGGGCACAGCACCAAAATCGGCGGTGTACTGGAGGTGATCCGCTCGATTGCCGAGCAGACCAACCTGCTGGCCCTCAACGCTGCCATCGAAGCCGCGCGGGCCGGCGAGCAAGGCCGCGGCTTTGCCGTCGTGGCGGACGAAGTACGCTTGCTGGCGCAACGTTCGGCGCAGTCGACCGCTGAAATCCAGACCATGATCGAGCACCTGCAAGGCCAGTCCGAGGCTGCGGTGAAAGCTATCGATACCTCCAGCGAGGCCTCGCGCCAGACTGTCGCACAGGCCCGCGAAGCCGGTTCCAGCCTGGATGCGATCAGCCAGGTGCTGAACAACCTGACTGCGCTCAACGCCTCGATTGCCAGTGCCACCCTGCAGCAATCGCACGTGGTCGAGGAGATCAACCGCAATGTCACCGACACTGCCGGGCTGTCGCTGGAAACCGCCGAGGCGGCCCGCCAGTCAAGCGCTGCCGGCCTCGCCCTGGGCCAGTTGAGCGAAGAACTGGAACAACTGCTGCGCCAGTTCCGCGTCTGATGCCTACAGCCACTGGATCAGCTCTTGCTGCCTGATCCAGTGGCCTTACGCAGACAGCTACACCTGCCCCGCCCCACAGGCTACAATCGCGCCCTTCCCCTGCCCCAAGGATCGCCGATGTCCGGCCTGGAACTCTTCGCCGCCGCCCTCGGCGTCATCGCCGTATGGCTCACGGTCAAGCAGAACCCCTGGTGCTGGCCGATCGGGCTGGTGATGGTGGTGCTGTACAGCTGGGTCTTCTATGAAGTGAAACTGTACTCGGACATGCTCCTGCAACTGATCTACGCCGTGTTGCAGCTGTATGGCTGGTGGCAGTGGACTCGCCCTGGCCACCGCAAAGACGCCCGCCAGGTCTCGCGCCTGCAGACCACACCGATGCTGACCGGGCTGGGCATGGGCCTGCTGGCCAGCCTGGCACTGGGCGCGGCGATGGCGCACTGGACCGATGCCGCGCAGCCCTGGCTCGACGCAGCGCTGACCGGCTTCAGCCTGGTGGCACAGTTGTGGATGGCGCAGAAGCGCCTGCAGTGCTGGACTTTGTGGATCGTACTGGACGTGATCTTCGTCGGCCTGTTCCTGTACAAAGGCCTGTACCTGACTGCCGCGCTGTATGCACTGTTCACGCTGATCGCCGTACGTGGCTGGTTCGAGTGGCGGCGCGACCCTGCCCTGGTGCAGGCATGAAGGTACTGGTGCTGTGCGGTCCGGAGTCCAGTGGCAAGAGCTGGCTCAGTGGCGAAATCCAGGCACACTTCGGCGGCGAACTGGTGGGCGAGTACGTCCGCCACTTCATTGACGAGCAGGGCCGGGATACATGCTTCGCCGACATCCCGGCCATTGCCCGTGGGCAGCTGGCCTGGGAAGACAGCGCGCGGGCCCGCCAGCCTGATCTGTTGATCCTCGATACCCACCTGCTGAGCAACATGCTCTGGAGCAAGGCTCTGTTCGGCGATTGCCCGCCTGATATCGAACAGGCGCTGTTGGCGCGGCGCTACGACCTGCACCTGCTGCTAGACCCGGCCGGGGCCGACTGGGTCGCCGATGGTCAGCGTTGCCAGCCGGACCTGCACGAGCGTCAGGCCTTTTTTGCAGACAGCCTGGACTGGCTGCAACGCCACCAGCAACCGGTGCAAATCATCGGCGGCAGTTGGCCGCAACGCAGCGCTGCGGTTTTAGCTGCAGTCCAGCGCCTGCTTGATGGCAAATCGCCGGCCTGCGCTACCGAGTGTTAACTCGCTGACACACCCAACTGGGTCCAAGTCCCTGTGTTTACGTGCCCTGCGGCGCAAACAGCGGTGCTGTCACGCTGGTGATACAGCTTCGACCAAACGCCGTTCAGGTATGGCCAGAGCCGATGCGTCGCTTGTTTGCCCGGGAAACTGTGTCAGTGCTGAAACAGTTGCTGCGATGCGTAAACAGCATGTGGCCGTAGCTGACTGATTCCCAAGCAATTAGTAAAAGCGGCACGGCTCCTGCTCTCCTCCTTCGCAACGCTGATCAGGGCCAGCGATCCGAAGAAGGAATTGCCACCGTGGCGACACTCGATAAAGGCACCTTTCACCTGTTACTGGCAGGTTGCGCACTGGGGGCAAGCCTGGCGCTGCCGGCCCAGGCCGACAATGGGCTGATCGTCATCACCCGCGACGTGCAGACGCGCAATGCAGTGCGAGCACCGCTGATCCCCGACCCGAGCCCAGTCACCGTCAACACCAACCCTTCCGCGCAGATCCTCAGGCAAACCAATGAGCTCAGCGATGGCGACTTCGCCTCGATCAGCAGCGGCGCAGGCATCAGTTCGCTGATCACCCAGCAGACCACCAACCTGGGCGGCAACATCAGCACCCAGAACCAACTGCCGAATCTGGCCGGCGGGCGTTCCACAGGCTCGGGCAGCGGCATCGCCAACATGGTCAACTCCAACGTGCAGCAAGGCCTCGGCGTACTGAAAAGCATCGGCGGGGGCCAATGACATGAAGCGCTCATTGCTGATGCTGGCCACGCTCCTCACAGCCCCTGCGTTCGCCCAGTCACCCATCGTCAACAACGCCAGCATCGACAGCTCCGGCGCCATGTACCAGGGCAACATGGCGGTCAACCAGGCTGCGGGTGATTTTTCCCAGCAAGCCAACGCCCGCGCCCTTGCCAATGGCCACGGCGCCAGCGCCACCACGCAGATCCGCCAGCGCCTGCACACCACGGTAGACGCCAACATGGACGCCACTGCCAGCATTCAAGGCAACGCCTTTACCAACGGCAACGGTGTTCTGGGGGTAAACCAGAGCAGCGGCGCCAGCAACCAGCAAGCCAATGCGCTGCGCATCAGCATCAGTGACCAGCCGCAAAGCATCGACGACAGCGTCCTCATGCAACAGAACGTGGCGCTGCTCAACAACTCCGATCCAGCTGACCCGAACCTTGGCAGTCGCCAGGTCACTACCGGTAACCAGGCATTCACCGGCAGCCGTGGGGTCATTCAGTTGAATCAGAGCGCCGGGGTAGGAAATCGAACGGCCAACACCCTGAGCGTCCGGGTCGTGGACTGACCCAAACAGGTAAGAACAACACTTAACCTAAAATAAGTACGGAGAATCACCATGAAACCTTCGATGGCAATCAAGCCTCTGGTTTTCGCAATTGCTGCGATCATGGCTGTAGCTGTACAAGCTGATGATCGGCGTGGCAACGGGCATGGCAATGGCAACAACAACCAGCCCCGCACGACCATCATCCCTATTAGCGCAACTGCCAACGCAATCGACCGCCAAAGCAGTACAGGCAACACGATTCACAATGAAGGCACCATCAACGAAGCCGAAATGAGCAGCTCCGGCTCCGGCGCCAGCGGCAACGTCGGCGTCAACGTTGCGGCCGGTAACGGCAACCAACAGGATAACGCCGCGGCCATCGCCAACGCTGCTTCTGATTCCAGCCTGGACAACAGCTTCGTGTTCGGCACCGCCACCGCAACTGCCGACGTCAAGCAATACAGCAACAACAACAAGGTCAACAACTGGTCGACCCAGAGCTCGGCGGTGATGTCCGGTTCGGCGTCTGGCACCAGCGGCAACGTCGGTATCAACATTGCCGGCGGCGACCTCAACCAACAGAAAAACACCATGGCGATCGCCAATACCAACTCGCCTATCGGTAACTCGGTCGCCACTGCCCGCGCCGATCAAAACGGCCCAGGGCTAACCGTCAACAACCGTGCAGATCGCAGCTACACCGTCGAAACGCTGAGCTTCACCACCTCCTCCAGCGGCTCCTCGTCACGCGAAGGCACCTTCAATTCGACCGACGACCGGAGTTCCTCGTCGAGCCTCAACCTGAGCGGCTCCAACGCCGCCGCGTCGAGCGGCTCGCACAGCTCCAGCGCCAGCGGATCGAACAGCTGGTCAGCCAGCGGCTCGGGCAGCGCCAACGCCAGTGGCTCCAACAATGCCAATGTCAATGGCTCGGCCAGCGGCAACGCCAACAGCAGCAGCTCGGCTTCGCTGAGCGCAACCCTTGCCGCCGCAGCCGACGCAGCGCGTTCGGTGACCTTCACCAACGGCGACCGTGAACGCACCCGCAGCGAAACCGCCAGCGGCTCGCTCAACGCCTCGCTGGACGCTTCGGTCGATACCTCGCACCAGACCAGCTACGATTCTTCGTTCGAAAAATCCTTCGGCTCTTCGTATGACAAGTCGCGTGACTACTCCTACGACAAAGCCCGCGATTCTTCCTACGATAAATCCCGCGAGTCTTCCTACGAGAACGCTTCTGCTTCTGCCTATGAAAAATCAGTCGAGGCGGCTTCCGAGTCTTCCAACGACATTTCCAAAAGCTACAGCGAAGCCAACTCGTATGACCTGAGCAACACCGTTTCCTTCCAGGTCCTGACTCCTACCGGCTGGGCCAACCCTGTGACCAACACCGCTACCCTGAGCGGTTCGGTCAACGGCGGCAGCGGCAACCTGGGCGTCAACGTCGCATCCGGTGTCGGCAACCAGCAAAGCAACTCGCTGGCGATCTCCAACACCTCGTTCTGAGTGTTGCCTCGAAGGCCCCCTGCCAAGGGGGCCTTTCTCACCCGAAGCAGAAGGCCCGATCATGCGCATTATCGCCCTGGCGTGTTTGCTTTGCCTGGCCAGCCTGAGTGAAGCGGCGCAAATGCCACTTTCCGTGCTGCCCAATGGTGCGGTGGTGTACAAACCCATTCAAAGTGTTCGCGAGCGCAAGTTCGCTGACCTGGTGCAGCAGAAGACCGACTTCAGCTGCGGCGCAGCAGCGTTGGCAACCATTCTGCGCCAGGCCTATTGGCTGGACGTCAACGAAGAACAGATCATCGAGGGCATGCTTGCCCACGCCGATCAGGACATCGTCCGCGTGCAAGGCTTCTCGATGCTGGACATGAAGCGCTATGTGGAAAGCCTGGGCATGCGCGCTCGCGGCTACCGCGTCACCACCGACACCCTCAACAGCATCCGTATCCCGGTCGTGGTGCTGATGGATATCCGCGGTTACAAGCACTTCGTAGTGATGCAGAGGGTCGACAAGGGCTTCGTCTATATCGGCGACCCGGTCCTGGGCCACAAACGCTACAAGACCGAAGATTTCATCAAGGGCTGGAACGGCATCATCTTCGCCATCATTGGCCAGGGCTACGACAAGAGCAATGCCCTGCTCGACCCACCCCAACCTTTGACCGCCAAGAGCCGCGTCAATGGCTTCACCCCGCTGCAAGACGCCGAGTTGATGGACTTCGGCTTTATCCAGAGCGACTTCTTCTAACACTAACAACAGGGGCAGCAAGCTCCGGGAGCACGCGATGAAGATTCCACTGTGGCTGGCACTGACCTGCCTCGCCGCCAGCCTGCCAAGCCATGCCCAGGTACTGCAACCGATCGAACTCAAGGACCAGGAACTGGCCAACCTGCGCGGCCGCTACGTGCTGCCGGGGCGCATTGTCAGCTTTGGCCTGGTCATGAGCAGCACCTGGGAGAACGCCAAAGGCGAGGTGATCGGCGCACGCTCGTCGATGCAGATCCAGCAATCCACCATCAAGCCGCAGTTCTATGTGTCCTTGATTGACGAAAAAGGCACCGGCACAGCTTCGACGCAAGCCCCTGGCACTGGCACCGTGACAGGCGGCAACGGACTCAACAGCACTACCGGCGTCACTCAGGTAGTGCGTGCCGCTGGCGATCACAACACCGCCTACAACGATGTCGATATCAATGTCAGCCGCGGCAACCAGGCTCCTGCCAGCGAACCCCAAGGCCAAGTATTAGCGGCCGGCACGCAGTTGGTCGGCGCCAACGGCGCAGGCTCGTTGAGCGTTTCTTCAAGCGGTTCCGGAATTCAGTTGAACATCGCCGCAGGCAACAACCAGGGCAGTACAGTGCAACGCCTGGCCCAAGGTGGACTGATGCAAAACACCACGTTGCTCGGCGCCGGCAACCAGGTTCGCAACATCACCTCGCTCAATGTCGTGCTGCGTGACAACGTCGCCGGCGCGGGCGCCATGAACGGTAATCTGGACCAGCTCAAAGGCATTCGCACTCTAGGATTCTGATCTACGCTCTGTCTCATCACATGTAGTCAGAAGGGACGGCTAACCCATGCATCGATTGACCACGATCAGAGCTATCGTTTGTCTGAGTAGCCTGACTCCGGTGACATTGCTTTACGCCGCTGCCGACCCTCAGGTCGAAGCGCTCAAACAAGAACTGATCGAACTCAAACAGCGCTACGAGGCGCAGCAGAATGCGCTGATGGTGCTTGAGCAAAGAGTGCGTCAGGTTGAAGCCGCGCCCCCGGCCGCGCCACCGCCCAAGCGCCTGACCCGTTCCCCTGCCGAATCGGTCAAGGGTGGCCAGAGCGTGGCCGCCGGCGCGCCAGGTGCATCCGGTAGCTCGTACGGGCAGTCTCTGCAGGACGACTCGGAGCCGGCGCAGAGCGTTTCCAACCTGTATGACGAGGCCAGCGGCTTCTTTGGCCGCGGCAAGTTCAGCGTCGAAACCGGCATCACCTACACCCACTACGACACCCGCGCACTGACCCTCAATGGTTTCCTCGCGCTGGACTCGATCTTCCTCGGCAACATCAATCTGGACCGGATCAAGGCCGACAACTGGACCCTCGACCTGACGGCGCGCTACAACCTCGATCAGCGCTGGCAGTTCGATATAAACGTGCCAGTGGTGTACCGCGAGTCGACCTACTCCTCAGGCGGCGCTGGCGGAGCCGGCCCCGTCACCTCGGATGCCACCGTGACGCGCGACCCGACCATAGGTGATGTCAACGTCGGCGTTGCCTACAAATTCCTCGATGAATCGGAAGATTGGCCGGACGCGGTATTCACCCTGCGAGTCAAAGCCCCGACCGGCAAGGATCCGTACGGCATCAAGCTGGTCAACGACCCCACCAACGACAACCTGTCGGTGCCCGAAAGCCTGCCGACCGGCAACGGCGTATGGGCGATCACGCCGGGCATCTCGCTGGTCAAGACCTTCGACCCGGCGGTGCTGTTCGGTAGCTTGTCTTACACCTACAACATGGAAGACTCGTTCAGCGACATCAGTGCCCAGGCCAACAGCAAGGTGCCGGGCGACGTCAAACTGGGCAACTCGTGGCAGATCGGTGCCGGTATCGCCTTTGCCCTGAACGAGAAGATGAGTATGTCCTTCTCGGTGTCGGACCAGTTTGCCAGCAAGAGCAAGATCAAGCCTGACGGTGGCGACTGGCAGTCGATCAGCAACAGCGACTACAACGCTGCCAACTTCAACATCGGCATGACCCTGGCTGCGACCGACAACCTGACCATCGTGCCAAACCTGTCGATCGGCCTGACCGACGACTCGCCAGACTTTTCCTTCAGCTTGAAATTCCCTTACTACTTCTGATCCGGCAAGCACACGCGGGCGCTTCGGCGACCCGCGTTTTGGTTACTTGCCTTGTCCAATCCGGCCTCGCCGAGCTACGCCTGTTATCATCCAACAGATTTGTGTGACTGTTTGATGGCAGGAAGGACGCTTTGGTGAAAATTATACTCGGCCACCCCCGCGCACGGTTGTGGGCGCTGACCGTACTGGTCTTGCTGATCCCCTTGGGCGTGCGCGCTTTGTTGGGCTGGTCCAACCCATTTGGTTACTTATCCGATCTGGCCATTGGCAGCCTGCTGGTGCTGGCTCTGCACCGCTGCGCCTGGTGGCTGGCGATGCCCGTATTGATCGCCTGGGCAGCGCTGCTGGTGGCCTCGGCGGAGCTGGTCAGCGCGGTAGGCAGGCTGCCGGCCAGCGCCGACCTGAATTATCTGTTCGACCCCCAATTCATGGAAAACTCCACCGGTGGCGCCCTCGCCCACGCCTGGCTGCCCTGGGTGTTGCTGGCAGCCGTAGTAGCCTGGCTGGCGAGCATCTGGCTGACGCGCGGCGCCGTCCCGCAGGCATTGCCGCGCAAAGCCTGGGCGCTGCCAGTACTGTTGCTTGGCACGCACTGGGCCGGCCAGCACCTGTTACCGTCCGACGCTGACCAGTGGCGCCAATTCAACCTGCCCCATCAGTTGCTTTCGGCAGGCGCGGGTGATCTGCAGCGCAAGGCAAACAAGCACTTTGGCGACAATCTGCCGGTCCCGGTGCTGGAAAGCGCCGGTCTGACCCAGTCCGACCTCAACGCGCCGCGGCTGCTCGATGGCCCTGGCAGCGCCCGCAACGTCCTGGTGATCACCCTGGAGGGGATTCCCGGCGCTTACGTGCGCGCCAACCGCAAGGCCTTGCACAGCCGTTTTGACGAGGAGCTGATGCCCAATCTCAGCCGCTGGGCCGAGCGTGGCATGAACACTCCGGATTACGTTCTGCACACCCACCAGACCATCCGCGGGCTATATGCGATGCTCTGCGGCGACTATGACAAGCTCGCCAACGGCACCCCCAAGGGTGTCGAACTGCTGACCCAGGAGCAACGCAACCAGGCCTGTCTGCCCGCGCAGTTGCGTCAAGCGGGTTTCAGCACACATTTTCTGCAGGGCGCCGGACTGCGCTTCATGGCCAAGGACCGGGTCATGCCGCACATTGGCTTCGAAGATGTGCATGGGCTGGAGTGGTTCAGCAACGCCAACTATCTGGAGTTCCCCTGGGGCAAGGACGACCGCGCGTTTTTCGAAGGCGCTCACACCTACCTGAGCCAACTTCGCAAACAGAACAAGCCGTGGATGCTCAACCTGCTTACGGTAGGCACTCATCAGCCCTACTCAGCACCTGAGGACTACCTGCAGCGCTTCGACAGCCCGAAGCAGGCGGCAGTGGCGTATCTGGACGATGCGCTGGGCGCGTTTCTCGATACGCTGGAGCGCGAGGGCGTACTCAAGGACACGCTGGTCGTGATTACCTCGGATGAATCCCATGGCATCGACGGTGTGCGCCTGGCTTCCTCCTGGGGCTTCAACCTGACCCTGGCGCCGGAACAGGCCAGCCTGCCACAGATAAAGAACGGCACCTATGGGCATGTCGACCTGACCACGTCGATTCTCGATTACTTCGAATTGCCTATCCCGGCGGCGCTGGGCGGCCGCTCGTTGTTCCGCGAGTACGATAGCGGTCGCGAGATGATCTCGTTCACCAACGGCATGCTGCGCTACCACAACGGCCAAGGCACCTATACCGAGTGTGACTTCCAGCAGCGCTGCCGCAACTACGCCAGCACTGGGTTCATTGCCGACACGGCCAAATACCTCGGCCCGAGCAGGGACGACGTCGGCCAGCAATTGGCCGATCTGGCCACCACCCTTGACCGCTCGCTGCTGCAAAGCCCGCTGAACCTGCGCTACCAGTTTGGCGGTACCAACCGCATCGCCTTGGGCAAACACGCCGACAATGACTGGACAGACAACCTCATCGGCGCGCAGTACCTGGAAATGCCCGAAGGTTCGCGCACGCGCATTCGCCTGGAGGTTCGCGCATTGGACCCGGCCCATGTCGCGCACTTGCAGCTCAAGGCCAAGGAGTTCGAACAGGACGTGCAAGTCGGCCTGCCGGAACAAATGGTCGCGACCGCCGACGAGCCCATGGTTCTGGAGTTCGATTTCGATAACCCGAGTGTACGCAAGGCCTTCTCGTTCCACCTGCTGGGCTACGGCGAAGGCGAGATCGAAATCAGCGACTTCAGTGTGATCACCGCCATGCCTGGCGAAGAAGACAACCTCGACGAGCTGGACGGGCACGTCGCCCAGTCCAGCTGACGCTACTGCAACGCTATTGTGCAGCCGCCTGGGAACTCGGCAAAGCGGCGCTGCCTCTACTTGAAAGACGCACTGGTGAAGTTCACCCGAGCGTCTTTACTTGAATAAAAACAATAGCGTCACAGAGGGATGTGCCCCATGAAGATTGTGGTCACCAGTATTCTTGTCGACGATCAGGCCAAGGCTTTGGCTTTCTATCACTACGTATTGGGTTTTGCCCCCAAAGAAGATGTACCCATGGGTCGGCATCGCTGGCTGACCCTGACCTCGCCTGACGTTCCCAACGGCGTCGAATTGCTCCTCGAGCCTGACGACCACCCGGCGGCAAAAGCCTACAAGATCGCCATGCGCCAGGACCAGATCCCCGCCACCTCATTTGCGGTCAAGGATATCCAGGCTGAGTACACCCGCCTCTGCGCAGCCGGTGTCGCCTTCACCAAACCACCTACCGACCTCGGCGCGGTCACCGTCGCCGTGTTCGATGACACCTGCGGCAACCTGATCCAGATCGCTCAGCGCCACTGAGCACCAGCGTCGTCAACGCAAGGAATGACCCATGCGCTACGAATTCAACGAAGTGCTCAACGATCAGATTGATTATTTTTTGCTTGGCGACATCCAGCTGCTCGCCCGTTTCAAGGAAGAAAACGGCCTGCCCGACGACCTTGCCTATGAATTCACCCACACTGACAGCGGGGATCGGGCAGTGCTGGAAGGCGTGGTGCTGCCTCTGGCCGGCATCGAAAACCTGCCTTATACCGTTATCTTCAGCCTTGATGAAGTCAGCGCCGCCCTGCTCCAGCCAGGTAGCCAGCTCAAACACCGCCGAGAGGGTTATTGGTTACGCGTGGAAAATCGTGCGGTGATGCTGTTCACCTGGCGGATTCTGCAGCATTTCACCAACAAGACCATGGGCGATCTACTGGCGCGCTATCAAATGCGCAACCGGCCGATCATCGAGCTGGAAAACGGCTGGTACCAGGTTGAGGTACTGGCCGGTGCCGTGCTGCGCGATGGCCTGTATGAGCCCACGTTCGAGTTCATCTTCGAATCTGCTGCACGGCGCATTGACCGTGCGCCAGTCGACACCGCTTACGCCTTCACGTTACGCGCTGACATAGCCTGAACCGAGGCCCGACGGGAGCCGGCCGAGGCCGCTCCCGCAGGCAGTCCCAGGGCGTCAGGTAATTTCCCGATCCTTGGTTTCGGGCAGGAACAGGATCCCCAACACCGCCGTCATCAGCGCAATGATGATCGGGTACCACAGCCCATAGTAGATATCGCCCGTGGCCGCGACCATGGCGAACGCCACGGTCGGCAGAAAACCACCGAACCAGCCGTTGCCGATGTGATACGGCAGCGACATCGAGGTGTAGCGGATGCGCGCCGGGAACAGCTCGACCAGCCAGGCGGCAATCGGCCCGTAAACCATGGTCACGTAGATCACCAGAATCGTCAGCAGCAACAGCACCATGGGATAGTTGATCTTGTTCGGGTCGGCTTTTTCCGGGTAGCCGGCTTCTTTCAAGGCTGCGCCGAGAGTGGCGGTGAACGCGTCATTGCGGAGTTTGAACTCTGCACTGGCCAGGCTGCTGCCATCAAAACTGGGCACCTGCCGCTCGCCAATCTGGATCTGGGTCAGGCTGCCAGGTTCGGCGTGCTGGTTCTGGTAGGGAATCGCACGCTTGGCCAGCAAGCTCTTGGCCACGTCGCAAGAGCTGGTGAATTTGGCTTTGCCCACCGGATCGAACTGGAACGAACACTGCTCAGGATCGGCAATCACCACCACAGGGTTCTGCGCCTGGGCGACAAACACGTCCGGATTACCGTATTGAGTCAGGGCCTTGAAGATCGGAAAGTAGGTGAACGCCGCAATGATGCAACCGGCCATGATGATTTTCTTGCGGCCGATGCGGTCGGACAGGCTACCGAAGATGATGAAAAACGGGGTGCCGATCAACAACGAGCCAGCAATCAGCAGATTAGCCGTCTGCGGGTCGATCTTCAGGGTCTGCAGCAGGAAGAACAGCGCGTAGAACTGCCCGGTGTACCACACCACCGCCTGCCCCGCAGTGCCGCCAAGCAGCGACATGATCACCACCTTCAGATTATCCCAGCGGGCGAACGATTCGGTCAGCGGTGCTTTGGACTGCTTGCCCTCAGCCTTCATCTTGAGGAATACCGGCGACTCGTTGAGCTGCAGGCGGATGTACACCGAGATCGCCAGCAGCACGATCGACAGCAGAAACGGTATACGCCAACCCCATGCTTCGAACGCCTCGGTACCCAGCGCCGTACGACAGGCAAGGATCACCAGCAGCGAGAGAAACAGGCCCATGGTCGCGGTGGTCTGGATCCAGGCGGTAAAGAAACCCCGCTTGCCCTTGGGTGCGTGCTCAGCAACGTATGTCGCGGCGCCGCCGTACTCACCGCCCAGCGCAAGGCCTTGCAACAGCCGCAAGGTAATCAGAATGACCGGGGCTGCTACACCGATGGTCGCGTAACTGGGCAACAGCCCGACCACTGCGGTAGACACCCCCATGATCACAATGGTGATCAGGAACGTGTGCTTGCGCCCGATCATGTCGCCGAGGCGGCCGAACACGATTGCGCCAAACGGGCGCACGGCAAAGCCTGCAGCAAAGGCCAGCAGCGCGAAGATGAACGACGTGGTTTCGTTGACACCGGCGAAGAAGTGCTTGGCGATGATCGCCGCCAGCGAACCGTAAAGATAGAAGTCGTACCACTCGAAGACTGTGCCCAGGGACGAGGCAAAGATGACCTTGCGCTCCTCCTTGGTAATGCTGTGCTTGGGCGCGCTGCCCGTCGATGTGCTGTTGATCGCCGCCATGGGTTGCCTCCGTCGTGCATGAGTAGGCCGGAGTACTACACAGTCGAGCACCGCACCCTGGCCCTTGGGCTTGTCTTGGATCACGGTTGCGCGAAGCACGACGAAGCAGACCGCCTCGGATCGCAGCAAGGTAAGCTCAAGCATAATCGCCTTTAGCGGGATATCCAGCCGCACCAGGCGACACGACCGGATAGGCTTATGTACCACCCGAGGCAATCAACTATCGGGTTCGATAGCGCTCCTATTCCAGAGGAGTGCAGCCATGAACAATCAGCCCTTTCACCATGCGCAGATCGCGCGCAGCCTGCCCGCCTGGAGCAAGGCGTTGCACCCCGACCATGTCAAACAGGTGCTCGGCGCGGCACGCAAGGATTACCTCGACCCGACAGGCAAGCCGTACGCCTGGTACGCCACTGCGCTGCCGATCGAACAGGACGCCATCCGCCGCGCCAGTGTTGAACGCGACCGCAGTCGACAAACGCTGCAAACATTGCTCAGTCCTCTGAAGAGCGTTGGCGATTTTTGCCGGCCGTTGCTCCAGAAGCGGCTGGCTATTGCCGCACCCGTTGACCAGGCGCAATATGTGTATCAAGCCACCCAGGTTGAACAGCCAACCCTTCCCCCCAACGGGCCGAGCGTGCCGACCACGCAGTTGCCAGTCATTGCCAAGGGCAAACCGCAACTGCGCAGCCTGCTTGAAGCCGCCCTGCACAATTTCATGGGGCCTGAAGACACCACCCGAATGAGCCGCCTGCAGCTCAGCAGAGAGCAAATCGCCGGGCTGCCGGAGTTGAGCCTGGCCGAGTTCATCGTCCATTGCCGAACACTGGATCTGGGTCGGCAGTATCAAGATCATTTGAGCAGCATTTTCGACGGCGCCCAGGCGAGCCAGCTACGGTCGGCAGCAATCAAACTGCGCCGCGATGAAATGCGCCTGCAGGCCCGTATCGCTTCTGCCAAAGGGCTGCTGAGCCGTCACGGCGCCGCTGCGCTGCACGCGCTCAGTACAGAGGGCGCAACGGCCACTTACGCCGGCAGGCCGCTGACCTGCTGGCAGATCACGCTGTTTGGCATCCCTATCAACGAAGTCATGTTCATGGCGCCGCAGGAGAGCGACAAGTATGACCCGGTCATGCTGTACATCCCAGGCGCAGAAAATCAGCTCGAGGAATTCAAATCGAAGGCCGACAGCTTTACCACACTGACGAAGATGCTGCTGGAGACCAAGGAACGCAACCGTTGGGTTGCCTTCGCCCCTCAGCGGCTGCAACCTGAGTTACGGGTCAGACTCAAGCGCGCTTTGTACGAGAACGGTAATGAGAATGACGGTGAAGCGCTGATCCCGCGCCAGACGGTTCACCTGGATACCGCCATCAAGGCGTTACCCAGCGAGCCATGGTCCACACTCGAAAGCCGGCATTTGACGAGGCTCAAAGGTGATGCCCGCGCGATCGCCGTGCCAACCGCAGACGTCGATGCCATTGTGCGCGCACAGCAACTGCAGCACTGGTTGGAACTGGGCCTGACAGTGCTCGGCGCGGCCGCGTTCTGCATCCCGGTACTCAATCCGCTGATGCTTACGTTGAGCGCGGCGCAGGTAATGGGCAGTGTCTTCGAGGGCATCAGCGCCTGGGAGGACGGCGACAATGCCGAGGCAGTCGCACAACTGGAGTCGATCCTGCTCAATATCGCAGTGGCTGGCGCCGCAGCGGGCGCAGGCGTCGCCCTCAAGAGCTCTGGCTTCATCGATGCCATGCGCAGCATCCGCATTGGCGATGAAGAGCGCCTCTGGCATCCGAGCCTCACAGGCTATGCCAGCGAAATCCGGATGCCTGCCATGCAGTTAGCCGATGAAACGGGCCTGTATCACGTGGACGGGCGAACCTTCGTTCGTATCGACGAACACCTCTACGAGACCCAGCAAGGGGCCGACGGCGCCTGGCGGGTACTGCACCCGCAGGATCGGCAGGCCTATTCGCCGATGCTTGAGCACAATGCCAGTGGAGCCTGGCGGCTGGCCTATGATTCACCGCTGGAGTGGGATCGGCCGATGCTGCTGCGACGGTTTGGGGGTGTGGCGCAGAGTGTGGACGAGATCGATCTGGAGTGTGCCTGGCGCAGCACTGGCCTGGAAGACGGGGTCTTGCAACACCTGCACGTGGCTGGCAAGAAAATGCCGGCACTGCTCGAAGATGCCTTGGCCCGTCTCGACGCGGATCGACAAGTCAGCCAGATCATCGACGCGGTGCGCCACGCGCGGCCGTTGGCAGCGCACAAGAACTTCGCCCTACCCGCTCTGCTGCGACTGCCTGGCTGGCCGCGGGACCATGTCATTCAGATCTTCGAGGGCAGTGAACGTTGGGGTGCATCGACCTTCTACCGTGGACAGGCCGAAGCCTTGGGTGAAGTGGTGATTCAAATCAGCCGCAGTGAGCTGGAAAGTGGTGATCTAGCTGCGGTGGTCCTGTCGCAGATGGAAGACCCCAGCGTGCTGAGTGATGCCAATGTTATCCCGAGCGAACGCCCGCAGGCCTTGCAGAGCCGATTGGCCGAGCAGCTCGAGGCTAGCTGGCAGGATCTGTTCGACAAGCTGTACCCCGGTGCTCAGGCACCTGCCACACGGGCAGTCGTACGGCTGCATGAACAATTTCCTGGCCTGCCCCGACTTGCATGCGAAGAAATCGAGGCCCATGCCAGTGGCCTGGAACGCCAGCTGATGAACGCCGAAACCGGTCGCATTCCACTGCGAGTGCTTGAGGAGGCCCGCCGGATGCTGGCCCGCTCGCGTCTTGACCGAGCGATTCTGGGCCTGCACCGGCCGTTTCTTGCCACTGCCGACAGCGGTCTGCTGCTCGAGGGTCTGCAGGCCCGACAACCGGGGCTGAGTGGTGCAGACTTGTTCAACGCAGCGACAGCAGACCGTGCCGAGGCCGCGCGGTTGATCGGCCAACAGCACATGCCAGCCGGTGTACGTTCGCCCTTGCGTCTGGCTGACGGCCGCATTGGCTACCCGCTGAGTGGCCGTGGAGCGCCGCGGCCTCGCGCCGCACCGCCAGCGCGCCGGCTACAAGCCCTCTACCCTGGCCTGAGCAACGGCCAGATCAGCGAACTGCAGGCTGAGTTGGCGCAAAGCGGCGATCTGGCAACTGCAATCAGACAACTGGAAGTCGAGCAGCGCACCCTTCACCGGGAGTTGGCGCAGTGGATCGACGACGCCGACGCTGACCCCCTCGACCGCGCAGAGCGCCAACAATGTGCCCAAGCGCTGCGCGCCGCCTGGCGCCGCGAAGGCGGCGCAGCACGCGATACACTGACACTTGAGCACATGCGCCTTGCCGAGCTGCCCAGGTTATCGGCGCGCTTTCCCCATATCCGCGCATTGAATATCCGCGAACTGGAACTGCAGCGCCTGGACGCCGATTATTTCGAGCGTTTCCCGAGGCTGGAACAACTCAGTATGGTCGGTCATCCGCAGTTGTCACCTGAAGCGCTTTACGCTGCGCTGCGCAGCGCGCCAGACCTGCTCGCACTCCAGGTTTCAGATTGCGGCCTGAGTGAACTTTCGAGCACGGCCCGGCAGGCCCTGGGCGCAATGCGCAGGTTGCGTATTCTGAACCTCAGTCGCAATCAACTGCACCTGGAAGACGGCCAGATGACCTTCCTGGCCACCTTGCGGATCGACGAACTGAATCTGAACAACAACCAAATCGTCCTTGATCAGGCGCTGGCTAGTCGCTTCCAGGACCTGATCAACCTGCAGGTGCTGCAGCTTGACTTCAACCCGCTGGGGATTGCCCCTGACTTGAGCTATATGGCGCGTCTCAGTCACCTGTCGCTTAACAGCTGCGAACTACAGAGCTGGCCACAGGGCTTGACCACGCTGATGAGTCAACCGCAGTACCAGCTACGCCTCCTCGAATTGTCTTTCAATCGGATCCACAACGTGCCCGACCTCGCTTCCGTGCTGCGCACGCCTTATGCCCGCGACCTCGGTGCCGGGCTTGGCGGACGTAGCTGGCGCTTCAACTACAACGACCTGCAGGCGCAGACACGTGCTCAGTTGCTCAGCATTGGCGTCAGCATTTACGAGCGAGAGCCAGAGATGGCCGAATGGCAGCTATTCTGGCGAGGCAACGCCACGCCCGCGCAGGAGCAGCTGTGGGGGGCACTGTTCGGCCAAGGGGAAAACGGCGAACTTTCTGCTGTCCTGGAAAGCCTGGTGCAGTCAGCCGAGACCCGCCGCGACCCCGAGGCCTTGAACACCCGGGTTTGGGCCCTGCTCGAACAGGCTGGCGCAGACGCCGAGCTGCGTCAGGCCCTGAACGAAGTTGCCCAAGCGTTCCCGCCGACCTGCGGAGATGCCGGCACTGACGGCTTCAGTGCCCTGGAGATCCAGGTCCTCACTCACGCCGCCAGCCGTGACGCAAGCCCGCTGGCGAGCCAATGGCGACTCTACCGCAGGTTGTTTCGGCGGGCTCAGGTCGACCGCCTGGCCGATCGCATCGCCCTGCGTCGAACGCTGCGCAAGGCAGCATTGCAAGACGCTGACACCACGGGGGATGAGATCACGCTACCCCGTCTGGACCCGCTCGACGACGTGCTTGCCGCGCCAGACACAGTGCTGTACGGGGGGCTGATCGATGACATCGAGATTCGTCTTGCGTTACGCCAGCAGTTGGCTTCGACCCTGGACTACCCAGAGCCCAGCAGTGGCATGCTGTATGAGCATGTCGCGATGCTCAATGACACGATTCGCAGCAATGTGTCCCGGGAAGTAATGCGCCTTGACCAGGATCCGCTTTCCCGGCATGCCTGGCTGCTCGAGCAGCCGGCATGGGCACAAAGCGTACGCGGGCAGAACGCAGAACAGTTTCTCGCCCTGACCGATTACTGGCGCGCGGGCCTGGATTACCTCGAACACTGCCTGGATGAAAGCAACGAACCGGTCACCAGGCTGTCTGCTTCGGTAATCACTGCGTTGCAAGAAACGCTGCAGCGACCCTTACTCGACTCGCGCGGCAGTCTGATCAGGGTCGAGCTTAACTCGGCTCAATACCAGGCTGCCATCGATGCGCTGCTACGCGAGCAGAAAGCTGTTGAGCAGGGCCTGCTGGAGAGCATTACCCGCAGCTTTGAAGCCACCAACAACTGACCGAGCCACTAGGTTCCGCGCAGGTCTTCGAAGAAGGCCTGGCGGCCGTCCACCTGGGCAGCCGCGCGTGGCAATTTCGCGATTTCGCCCCGGGCTGCTTCCACATGCCAATAGCAGTGCCTCACCGCTCGGGTCATGGCGACATAGGCGAGGCGCTGCACCTCTTGCTTCTGCGCTATGTCAAATGCTTGCGCATCGCCAGCTCGGCCCAGCCCGGCGATACGGTAAACCTGATTCTTGTAGGGAGAGCTGGTCAGGTACTGACAGTCGCCAAGCATGAACACCGTGTCTGCCTGCAGGCCCTTGGCGCTGTGATAGGTCATCAAGCGCAGCCGACGCTGCTCGGCCGGCAAACTTGAGTCCACCCTGATAGCCTGATCTATATGCTGTAGAATCAATAGCTTATCGCTACTTTTTCGAAAAAGTATCATTATTGATTCGCCGCGGCGATAGTGCTCGATCACGGTCTGGCCAAGTGCAGCCTCGTCGCGCTCAAGCACCTTCACCGACGACAGTGGCAGCGCTGCGGCAGGCCCACTGGCTCTGGCCTTCTTGCCGACGATGGTCGCCATACCTTTGACCATATGCTCTGCCGCATCGATCACATGCTGCTGACTGCGGTAATTGTCGACCAGCATTACCCGCGTGTTGGCCGGCGACGGGAACGTCTTGCTGAACTCGATGAAGTACTTGGGCGAGCTGCCTCGCCAACCGTAGATCGACTGCCAATCGTCACCCACACACATCAGTGATGCATGCTGGGCGTTGCGCCCAACGTGCATAGCCGCGCCACGACGGCGGATCTCGCCAAGGCTCGCGCGCAGCCAGCTGACTATCTGCGGCGAGACGTCCTGAAACTCGTCAATCATCAGATGCGCCAGCGGGCGCAGCAATGGGTCGGGCAACAGCCGCAGATTTTCTGGGTTGTTCTCGCCAAACAAAGCGAACATGCGGTTGTAGCTCATTACCGGCGGAGACTGCGCCAACAGATGTGACTCCAGCGCTTTCCAGAACAACGCTAGCGCCTCGAAAAACACTGCGTCGCTGTCGCCCGGAGGAAAGCTCATGGCCGTCACAGCAGCGCTGACATCCAGCCCAAGATTTTCGATGAACCCGGCAGCGCTGACAAACGCATCGAGCAACGGTGCCGGGGCAAGTTCGCCACTGACCTTGTATTCAAAGCCCGGACCTGCCACGGCATCACCCGCCAAGGTAGCGGCCAGGCGCTTCGCGCTGGCATAGTTATCCAGCCAGATCAAAGGCTTATCGCAGAAAGCTTGAAAAAGAGTGCGCTTCACTGCCCATTCTGCGCGGACGCTGAGTTTGGCTCCGGGCCGCTGATATTGGGCGCTTTCGCTTGGATCAAAGCCAAGTACCACCAGGGCGTCCTGCCCAGCCAGGCGCCCGTGCACGTGAAACTGGCTACCGCGGATCTGCACCGTTTCGCGGCAAGGCTCGATGCCCTTGATCGGCCATGCGCCCGCACCGAACCACAGATCCTCAATCACATCACACAGTTCTTCATCGCGCTGAGCAGCCAACTGGGTAACCTGCACGCGCTTTTGCACATCCGGGTGATCGGGGTCCAAGGCTTTGAGCTGCAAGGCCTCGCGGCGCAGGACCGTGATCAGCTCGACGAAGCGTGGGTTGGCACCGAGCAGGTCGCTGTAACAGCCATTCAGCTGCTGACGCTGTGCATCATTGAGGCGCAGATCGAATGGGTTGCTGTCGGCTTCGCTTGCACCCTGATTGTCATTGCCCAGATTCTCGAACGCACGTAACTGGGCAAACCCCGGCAAGCTGCGCACCAACGGCAGGATGCGCGAATGGAAGGTACGCACCAGTTCGCGCGCAGCAGCGGGCGCCAGGTTGATCTGCCAGAGGGCAAAGATCTGCTGCAGACGCTTGATGAAGTCCAGCCGTGACTCGCGGGTGAAGGTCACCACGGTCATCGCATCCAGCTCGTAGCCGAGATAGTGGCGCAACAACAAGATGCGCAGGACCAGCGAGGTCGATTTGCCGGCACCCGCACCCGCCACCACACAAGTCGACGGCGTGTCACTGAAGATCAGCTTCCATTGCGCGGCGCTGGGCTGCGCGGTCGCTGGCAGGCGCTGGGCAACGTCAGCCCTGAAGCGCTTCTTCAGCTCAGCACTGAGCGGCAGACGCCAGTCTTCGAACAGATTGGTATCCTGTCCAGGGCCCGTGCCGTGCTCTGGTCGGCTATCCCGAATCACCAGCACTTGCCGCCCGGCTTCATAGCCCTCGGCGCGGCCCTGCTCAAAGCCCTCGCGCAAGCCATCGACATGGCCACTGCGCTGCCCGGTGGCGTGGCCGAGAAACCACGAGTCGCGGTGCTGCGCCTGCAGCCGGCTCAAGCCTCGGCCCAACAGTCGTGCGGCCAAACGGCGCAACCAGGGCAACTGGGCAGGTGGAATCAGTTGGGCTGGACTTGGGGGAAGCTCGTGCGACACGGTCACTCCAGTGCGATCAATACATCGGCTTATGGTGGCTGCAACGCGTAAAAATCGCCAGCAATTGCTTGCACATCAGCCTATTAGCCGATGAATCGCATAATTGACTGCAGCTCTATACATCGGCCAAGACGATGGTTTTAAGCCGTTATTTACGCTTATATTCGATTCTTTTTAGCTGCATTATGGCGTCCATCCAACGCTTTTCAGGGAGCCGACTGTCATGCTGCACCTCAGACCTTTTGCCAGCCTGGGCCACGCCAATCACGGCTGGCTCGATGCTCATCATCATTTTTCATTCGCTGAATACTACGACCCAACGCGCATGCACTGGGGCAACCTGCGGGTCTGGAATGACGATCTGATCGCCGCCGGCAGCGGCTTCCCGCCGCATCCGCATCGGGACATGGAGATCATCACCTACGTCCGTGAAGGGGCGATCAGCCACGAGGACAGCTTGGGTAACAAGGGCCGTACCGAGGCCGGCGATGTGCAGGTCATGAGTGCTGGCAGCGGCATCGTCCACAGCGAGTACAACCTGGAGAAGGTCGACACGCGGATTTTTCAGATCTGGATCATCCCTGAACGTGTTGGCGCAGCACCGGCCTGGGACGTTCGCCCGTTTCCCAAAGGCGAACGCGGTGAAGGCTTTGTGACCCTGGCCAGCGGTCGCAGCGGCGACGAGCAGAGTTTGCAGATCCGTGCCGACGCAAGATTGGTAGCCGCCACCTTAAGGGCCGGTGAAACCGCAGGCTACAGCTTCGATGAAGGCCGCCGGGGCTATCTGGTACCCGCCAAAGGCAGTATCGAGGTCAACGGCGTGCGGGTGGAGACGCGTGATGGTCTGGCCATCGAGCAAGAGCCGGTGCTGACCGTGACGGCGCTGGAAGACAGCGAAATCGTGCTGATCGACGTCGCCTGACCTGCATAGCCAAACGCCTCAGTAGTCGAACCGATCCACCGCCCTGCGCCGCTCGTTGTCATCGCGGCGGTCGTAGGCCGCCGTGGTCTGGATATTGGCATGGTGGGCCAGCTTCTGCGCAATCGACAGATCATGCTCTTCAATGACCCGGGTAATGAACGCCCGGCGAAAATCATGCGGCATGATCTTGACCCCGACCTGCGCGCCGCGCTGGCGAGCGATGTAATAGATCGCATGCTTGGTGATGCGCGCGCGGGTAATGTGGTTGCCGCGGCGGATGCGATTGAACAGGAACTCATCATCGGCTTCGCCGACAGGTAGCTGCTCACGGCGCAAGTCCAGCCACGCCTGGAGTTTTTCGAACGCCCAGGCCGGTGCGTACTTGACCAACTGCCGGTTGCCCTTGCTCACTACCTGCAAACTGCGCTCGGTGAAATCGACCTGCGCCAGGTTGATATCCACCGACTCGGACTTGCGCATGCCGGTGCCGTACAGCAGTGCAATGATCGCAGCGTCCCGCACACCTTGCGGCCGCGAGTCGGCGGCGCAGGCATCCATCAGTTCACGAATCAGGCTGCGCCGCAGATTGCGCCCGGCCGGCAGCCGGCTGCCGGTCGCCGGTTTGACCTCACGCATGCGCAGCAGCTGTTCATGCCCTATCAAGCCCTGGCGCCAGGCTTCGTTCATCACCCCACGCACGGCATTGACGTACAGCGAAGAGGTATTGGGCGCGTAACCGTCTGTGCGCAGCGCCGCGACCAGGGCGATGATGTGCCCAGGCTCAAGGCGGTGCCAGGGCACGTCGGCGATATCACAGTCGATGAAGCCGAGCCGGTCGGCGGCGTCCTGCAGAATGTAGCGCATGGTCAGCTGACTGGAAGGCGCCAGCCGGGCGAGATACTGCAACAGGGGGTTTTGCAGAGAATCGGTCAAAACATGAATCCTATTCCTTGAACTTCAAGCTGCAATCAATGCCATCATCTTGATATGCAACAGGTTTGGCCCTTCGAGCTGCCCTGATGGTACCGGAAACACCACGCCGTTGCTGACCAGCAAGTACCCGTGTGCACCGACGCTTGCGATGTTATGCACCGCGCCCGCCCAAAGCGCTAAAGTAAAGCTCACCGCCCCTGCCAGCGAGGCCCTATGGCACTGCACCGTCTGACCCGCTCTCACCCTCGCCTGACGATCGCCACCCTTGCCGGGCTGGTTGGCGGCTGGTTGATTCCGGCCGAAACCCTGATCCAGCACCTGCTGGCCGGCTGGAACCTGGGTGTCTGGCTGTATGTGCTGCTGGTGCTGTGGCTCAGCTGGCGGGCCACACCGGCCAAGGTTCGCCAGGTCGCGCAGATCGAAGACGAGAATGCCGGCCTGGTGCTGTTCGCGGTCTGCCTGGCGGCAATTGCCAGCCTTGCTGCAGTGGTGCTGCAACTGGCAGCCAGGCAAGACCTGCACGGTAGCGAGTTGACGCTGCACTACCTGTACACCGGGCTGACCGTAGCCGGCTCCTGGCTGCTGATCGGCTGCATCTTTAGCCTGCATTACGCGCGACTGTTCTACACCTCGGCACTGCCAGAACCGCCCCTGCGCTTTGCCGATGGCGAGCGCAACCCGGACTACTGGGACTTCCACTACTTCGCTTTCACCCTCAGCGTGGCCGTCCAGACCTCCGACGTCGGCGTTGCCGACCGCGGCATCCGCCGGGTGGTTCTGGCGCAATCTCTGGTGGGGTTTGTCTTCAATACGGCGATTCTGGGGATCACCATCAATATCGCCGCGGGCTTGTTGGGCTGAATATGCCGACGAAAACGTTTGCCTCAATGCGCCAGCCGTGACCGAGGTCAAGCATTGGTATAAATGTCATCTTTTGTACGAGAAACTACCGCCTCAGGTGCTAAGGTTACAGTCCTTGGCGCCAATTGACAGCGCAACACTCAACCCTTTCCTACACAAGGTCGAGGAGGCAAGCATGAACAAGATAACGTTTCCCAATGCTTGCCAGGTGATGCGCTGGCACTTCCATCCTTTGGGCTTTGAAGCCAGCATGGATGCCCCGCGCAGCATGATTGTGCGCCTGTTCGATCGCGAGTCGGGCGAAACCGTGCTGGCCATCGCCGGTATCCCCTGCAGCGCGATCATGGCCGCCAGCGATGTCGAGCGCATCATTGAAGCTGTCGAAGATGAAATGGCCGCTTTCATCCCCGCCTTTGTCCTGCGCACTGCGGTCTAGCTGACCCGAGGCGCTTCGCGCGGCGCGAGCCCTGCCATGAATTGCTCTGCCGGCACCGGTCGGCCCATCAGATAACCCTGCAACGAGTCACAGCCCAGACGGGTGAGAAAATCCTGCTGACTGTCGGTCTCGACACCCTCGGCAACGATACGCAGGCCCAGCGCCTGGCCTAGAGCCACGATTGCCGAGACGATCGCTGCATCGTCGCTGTCATGCTCCAGGTCGCGGACGAAGCCGCGATCGATCTTCAGCTCATTGGCCGGCAGACGTTTGAGGTACATCAGGCTCGAGTAGCCGGTACCGAAATCGTCGATGGAAATATCCACGCCCATATCGGACAGCCTCTGCAATATCAGCAGGCTGGCATCCGCGTCACGCATGGCGGTGGTCTCGGTGATCTCCAGGGTCAGGTTGTTGGCGGGCAGCTGATTGCGCTGCAATGCCTGGGCAACCCCGTCGACCAGACCGGCGTAGCAAAACTGGATGGCCGACAGATTTACCGCGATGCGCCAGTCTTCATGCCCCTGCTCGAGCCATTGACGCATCTGCCGACAGGCTTCGCCAAGCACCCATTCACCGATCGGAATGATCAGCCCGGTTTTCTCGGCCAGGCTGATGAAGCGGTCCGGGTACAGCAGGCCATGTTGCGGATGCTCCCAGCGCAGCAAGGCTTCGGCACCGATCGGCACCCGCCGGACGGCGTCGAACTTGGGCTGGTAATGCAGGCGGAACTGGCCCTGTTGCAGCGCGACACGCAAGTCCTGCAGCAACTGCAACTGCTGGCGTGCATCGCTGTTCATCGAGACGTCGAAAAAGCTGTAGCCGTTCTTGCCAGCGTTTTTGGCGTGGTACATCGCCGCATCGGCGTTGCGCAGCAGCTCGTGCTGATCCATGCCGTTGCCTGGATAAAGCACGATACCAATGCTGGCAGTCAACTGCAGGTCGTGTTCCGCCACTCGATACGGCCGCGACACCAGGTTCACCTGCTTGATTGCGACGCCCATTGCGTCACCCGGCTCTTGCAGCTCGACCAGCAGCACAAACTCATCGCCACCGATGCGCGCCAGCGTGTCCTGGCTGTGCAAGTGGCCACGCAGGCGCTCGGCCACGGCCTTGAGCAACTGGTCGCCGACATGATGGCCGAAGGCATCGTTGACTGGCTTGAACCCGTCCAGGTCGATGAACATCAGGGCAAAGCAGGTGCCCTGCTCGCTCGCCTTGCCGATGGCCTGCTCGATGCGGTCAGCCAACAGCGTGCGATTGGGCAGGCCGGTGAGGATATCGTGCAGGGTCAGCTGGGTCAGCTCCTGGTTGGCCAGCGTCAGCGAGCGGGCGAGTTCGGTAGTCCGCGCAATCAGGCGTGCATCCAGCACCGACGTGAGCAAGGCCACTGCAATTACGGCGAGGGTGGTGATCAGTACCAGGTAGACCAGACCATCGCCTTTCAGGCCTGTGCCAAGCGCGCCGCAGTAACTGCCCTCAGGAAAGCTTGCCGCGGCCATGCCGGTGTAGTGCATGCCAACGATCGCAATGCCCATCAGCACGGCCGCAGCGCCGCGGATTTGCCGCACGTAAGGGGTCTGCCGGCGCAGGCGGAAAGCGATCCACAGCGCTGCTGCGGATGCACATACCGCAATCGCCAGTGAAGCGCTGAACAATTGAGGATCGTAATCGATCCCTGGTTGCATGCGCATCGCGGCCATGCCCATGTAATGCATGCTGCTGATGCCGGTGCCCATGATCAACGCGCCGCAGGCCAGTTGCAGCAGAGGCAGGCTGGGTTGGTTGATCAACCACAGGGCAAAACCTGAGGACAGCACCGCGATCAGCAACGACCCCAGTGTCAGAGTCAGGTCGTAGCCCAGGTCGATCGGCAGGCTGAAGGCGAGCATACCAATGAAATGCATCGACCAGACCCCGCTGCCCATCGCCAGCGCCCCGCCGCACATCCACAGATGAACGGCGCGACCTTTGGCAGTGGCAATGCGACCGGTCAGGTCTAGAGCGGTATAGGACGCAAGAATAGCCACGCACAGTGAAATCAACACCAGCGCAGGTGAATAACTACCGATGAGCATTTTGGTTCCGGCATCGGGCGCAGGAAGGGCCCGGAAAAGCCGCTGATTGTACTCAAGCCATGGCTAAACGCACGGCATTTCGTGGGTATCACTGCGCCGCTTATCGCCCCATTTGCCATCCTAATGCCAGCATTGGCAGAAGGCGTGTCGATACCCGTAAAAACGCCGCACACATGGTGTCGATCCGCCTCATGATTGGCCTACTGCTGCGCCTGGCTGAACGCCTGCTGGCTGTCCCAGCCGCCGCCCAACGCGGCGATCAATTGCACACTGGCGATCAGTCGGCCCTGCAACAGATTAAGCACGCTGCGCTCATTGCTCAGCGCAGTGGCCTGCACATTGACCACGTCCAGATAGCCAATCAGGCCGGCCCGGTACTGGTTTTCGGTCAGGCGCAGCGACTGGCGTGCGGCCTCCAGCGCTTCCTGGCGTACGACTGCTTCATCGCCATAGACCTTTAGCTGGACCAGGTAGTTTTCCACTTCCCTGAAGCCATCGAGCACGGTCTGCCGATACTGCGCCACGGTCTGGTCGTACACCGCGACGGTGCGGTCCACTTCGGCGCTGCGTTTACCGGCATCGAACAAGGTCATGGCCAATGACGGTCCGACCGACCAGAAGCGGTTCGGCAGCTCGATCCAGTTGCTGAAGCTGCTGCTCGAGTAGCCGCCGCTCATGCTCAGGCTCAAGTCCGGGAAATACGCCGCGCGGGCCACGCCGATGCTCGAATTGGCAGCCATAACACTGCGCTCCGCCGAGGCAATGTCAGGGCGCCGTTCGAGCAATTGCGACGGCAGCGCCAGCGGCACCTGCGGCAGCGCCGGGATCGACTTGCTGTCAGCCAGGGCAAAGTCCGCGGGGGCCTTGCCCATCAGCACGGCAATTGCGTTCTCATACTGGGCGCGCTGCCAGATCAGGTCGATCAGGTCGGCCTGGGTGCTTTTGAGCTGGGTGAGCGCCTGGGCGACCGCATCCGGCCCGGACACGCCAGCTCGGTACTGGTTTTCGGTCATCTTCAACGAGCGCTCGTAAGCGGCCACGGTGGCCTCGAGCAAGCGCTTCTGCTCATCGATCACACGCAGTTGCAGATAGTTCTGCACCAGCTCCGACTGCAAGCTCAGGCGCATCGCTGCCAGCTCGGCAAAGCTCGCCTCGGCACTGGCTTCGTTGGCATTGAGGGTTTCACGCAGCTTGCCCCACAGGTCGATCTCCCAGCTCACCCCGAGCTGAGTGGTGTAGGTGTTGCGGATACCGCTGCTGTTGTTCGACAGGCTCGAGCTACTGCTACCGGTGCCCTGCGCCGAACGATTCTTGCCTGCCGACAGATCGAGGCTGGGGAACAACGAGGCGCGGCTGCTGCGGATCAATGCGGTGGCCTGACGATACTGCGCTTCGTACTGGGCAACGGTCTGGTTACTGCGGTTGAGCTCCTCGACCAGGCTGTTGAGCTGGGCATCACCGTACAGCTCCCACCAGGCGCCACGGGCAATCGCATCGGACGGTTTGGCCTGAGTCCAGCCTTCGGCCTGCTTGAACTGGGCAGGCGTGCTCAGCTCGGGCCGCTGATAATCCGGGCTCAAGGTGCAGGCACTGAGCATCAGCACGCAGAGGCTGGCGCCAAACAGGCGCGAGCCACGGCCGCGGCCCAGCAGCTGCAAGGCACGGTGAAGCGGAGTTTGGGCAAAATTCATAGCGGGGTATCCAGTGCAGCGTCGGTACGTACACCGCGCCAATGGTTGAATCGGTGGCGCAGGCGATCGAGGTAGAGGTAGACCACAGGCGTTGTATAAAGCGTCAGCACTTGGCTGAAGACCAGCCCGCCGATAATCGTCAGGCCCAGCGGTTGGCGCATCTCGGCGCCTTCGGCATTGCTCAGCAACAGCGGCAAGGCGCCGAGGATGGCGGCAATGGTGGTCATCAGGATCGGGCGCAGGCGTAGCAGGCAAGCACGCCGGATCGACTCTTCCGGCGATAGGCCTTCGTTGCGCTCCAGTTGCAGAGCCAGGTCGATCATGAGGATGGCGTTTTTCTTGACTACGCCGATCAGCAGGAACAGCCCCAGCAGCGAGATCAGGCTGAACTCGCCGCCTGTTACGTACATCGCCAGCAGTGCACCCACGCCAGCAGATGGCAGGGTCGAGAGGATGGTCAGCGGGTGGATGTAGCTTTCATAGAGAATCCCCAGCACCAGATACACCAGCACCAAGGCGCCGAGGATCATCAGCGGCTGGCCTTCCTGAGTCTTGCTGAACGCGTCGGCGGTACCGCCAAGCTTGGCGATTACGTCTTCCGGCAGGCCCAGCCGGGCCACTGCCCGCTCGACCGCGGCCATGGCCTGATCGGTGCTGTAGCCCTCGGCCACATCAAAAGCGATGTCTTCCGAGGCGAACTGGCCCTCGTGGCTGACTCGGTCGTTGGCCAGACTGTTCTCGTAGCGGGCAAAGGCTGACAACGGCACCCGCGCGCCGTCGGCGGTGATCACCTGGACTTGCTCCAGCGTGCTTGGGTCCCAGGCATACTTGGGATTGATCTCAAGCACTACCTGATATTGGTTGAGGCTGTCGTAGATGGTCGAGATCTGCCGCTGGCTGTAGGCGTTGTTGAGCACCGTGGTGACCATGTCCATATCAATGCCCAGGCGCTTGGCCTGATCACGATCGACCACCAGCGTTACCTGCTGAGTGCCGGCACCGTCATGGGCGTCGATGGCGGTCAGCTCGGGCAGCGCGCGCATCGCCGCAGTGACCTTGGGGAACCACTCGCGCAGCGCAGCCAGATCACCGCTCTGCAGGGTGTACAGGTACTGCGAAGAGGTCTGGTCGCGGCCACCGCCGCCCAGTTGCAGGTCCTGGTCGGCCATCAGGAACAAGCGCCCGCCGGGTACTTTGGGCAGCTCCTTGCGCAAGCGCTCGATCACCTGTTGGGCATTGATCTTGCGTTCGCTGATCGGCTTCAGGCGCACCAGCACCATGGCATTGTTGGTGCCGCTGTTGCCGCCGATGAAGCCGGCCACGCTTTGCACCGCCGGGTCGGCCAGCAGTGCCCGCCGGTAGATTTCCATTTTCGGCTGCATCACGCTGAACGACAGGCCATCGTCGCCACGGACAAAGCCCATCAGTTGGCCAGTGTCCTGCTGCGGCATCAGCGTCTTGGGCACCACCACGTACAGCAGCACATTGACGCCGATGGTCAGCAACAGGCTGAACAAGGTCAGGCGACGATGGCGCAGGACCCAACCCAGGCTGCGGTCGTACCCGGCGACCATGCGCTGATGCTGGCGGTCGCTCCAGCGCTGCAGGCGATTGGGCTGTTGCTCGTGGGGCTTGAGCCAGCGCGCGCAGAGCATTGGCGTCAGCGTCAGCGAAACGATCAACGAGACGATTATCGCCGCCGCCAAGGTGATCGAGAACTCCTGGAACAGGCTGCGCACGATGCCGCCCATGAACAGGATCGAGACGAACACCGAGACCAGCGAGACGTTCATCGACAGCAGGGTAAAGCCCACCTCTTTGGCGCCGAGAAACGCCGCGCGCATGGGCGGTTGGCCGTTCTCGATATGGCGGGAGATGTTCTCCAGCACCACGATGGCGTCGTCGACCACCAGCCCGGTGGCCAGGATCAGCGCCATCAGCGACAGGTTGTTCAGCGAGAAGCCACACAGATACATGACCGCAAAGGTGCCGACCAACGACACTGGCACCGCAAGGCTTGGGATCAGCGAGGCACGCAGGTTGCCAAGGAACAGGTAGACCACCAGGATCACCAGCACTACAGCAATCAGCAAGGTGTGCTCGGCTTCCTTGAGCGTCGCGTTGATCACCGGCGAGCGGTCCATGGCGATGTCCAGCTTGACGCTGGCGGGCAACAGCGACTGCAGCGCGGGCAGTTGCTGCTTGATCTGCGCCACGGTCTCGATGATGTTGGCGTTGTTCTGCCGGTTGATCACCAGCAGCACCGCGCTCTGGTCGTTGAAAAAACCACTGTTGTAGCGGTTCTCGACGCCATCGGTGACCGTACCGACGTCCGACAGACGCAGGATGGCGCCGTCCTTCTGGCGAATCACCAGCGACTGATAGTCCTTGGCTTTTTCCAGCTGATCGTTGGCGCGCACCTGCCAGTTGCGCTCGGCATCCTCGACAAAGCCCATGGGCCGGCGCTGGTTGGCATTGCTCACCGCCGTGCGCACCTCATCCAGCGACAGGCTGTACTGGTTGAGCAGCTGCGGCTCGAGCGCGATGCGTACCGCCGGCAGCGAGCTGCCGCCGATCTGCACTTCCCCTACTCCACTGACCTGGGCCAGGCTCTGCGACAGAATGGTATCGGCCAGGTCGTACAGCTGCCCCTTCTGCAGCACGCTGGAGGTCAACGCGATGACCATCACCGGCGCCTGCGACGGGTTGATCTTCTTGTAGGTGGGCATGCTGCGCATACCGCTGGGCAGCAGGTTGCGGGTGGCGTTGATCGCCGCCTGCACTTCCCGCGCGGCACCATCGATGTCGCGGCCCTGCTCAAAACCGATAATGACCCGGGTCGAGCCCTGGTTGGAACTGCTGGTCAAGGTGGTAACGCCAGCAATGGCACCAAGCTTGCGTTCCAGCGGCGTGGCTACGGTGGAGGCCATCACCTCAGGACTGGCGCCGGCCAGGTTGGCCGAGACCACGATTACCGGAAAGTCCATCTGCGGCAGCGGCGACACCGGCAGCAGACCAAAACTGACCCCGCCCAGCAGCATGATCGCCAAGCTCAGCAGCATGGTCGCGACCGGCCGGCGAATGAATGGCCCGGACAGGTTCATGCTTGCGCCTGCTTGGCGTCATCGCGTGGCCGCCAGCGCTGGGCCAGGCGGTCGAAGTACAGGTAGATGACCGGTGTGGTGAACAGTGTCAGCACCTGGCTGACCAGCAGCCCGCCAACCATCACCAGCCCCAGCGGCTGGCGCAGCTCGGCGCCGGAGCCGGTGGCAAGCATCAACGGCACCGCGCCGAACAACGCCGCCAGCGTAGTCATCAGGATCGGCCGGAAGCGCAGCAGCGCCGCCTGGTAGATCGCATCGTGTGGGGTCATGCCTTGGTTGCGTTCGGCCTCCAGGGCAAAGTCGATCATCATGATCGCATTCTTCTTGACGATACCAATCAGCAGGATGATGCCGATGATGGCGATCATGCCCAGGTCATTGCCGCTGATCAGCAGCGCCAGCAAGGCGCCGACCGCCGCCGACGGCAGGGTCGAGAGGATGGTGATCGGGTGGATGTAGCTCTCGTAGAGCACGCCGAGCACGATATACATCGTCACCACAGCCGCCAGAATCAGCAACAAGGTGCTCGACAGGGATGCCTGGAAGGCCTCGGCAGCACCCTGGAAGCGGGTCTGCACGCCAATCGGCATGGCGATCTCCTGCTGCACCTGCTCGATCGCCGCCACCGCCTCACCCAGCGCCACACCGGGTGCCAGGTTGAACGACATCATCACCGCCGGGAACTGACCGATGTGGGAGATCGCCAACTGCGCCTGGCGCTGCTCGATACGTGCCAGTGCCGACAGCCGCACCTGACCGCCATCACTGGCCTTGACGTGAATCGACTCCAGCGCCGCCGGGCCGATATTGGCGGCGTTCTGCGACTGCAGGACCACTCGGTACTGGCTGGCCTGGGTGTAGATGGTGGAAATCTGCCGCTGACCGAAGGCGTCATACAACGCGTTGGTGATCTGCGAGACGTTGATGCCCAGCCGGCTGGCCATATCCCGATCGATCACCAGGTACACCTGCAAGCCCTGGTCTTGCAGGTCGCTGGCGACGTCGCGCAGTTCGGGCCGCTGTTGCAGGGCCTGAACCAGTTTGCCACTCCAGGTGGCGAGCATGCCGGCGTCTGGCGACGACAAACTGAACTGGTACTGGGTACGGCTGACCCGGTCTTCAATGCTCAAGTCCTGCACCGGCTGCATGAACAGGCGGATGCCGACCAACTTGTCGACTTGCGGCTGCAGGCGTGCGATCACTTCAGTGGCGCTGACGTCGCGCTCACCGTGGGCTTTGAGGTTGATCAGCAAGCGGCCACTGTTCAGCGTGGCATTGTCGCCATCCACGCCAATGTAGGACGACAGGCTTTGCACCGAAGGGTCCTGCAGGATGATCTTGCTCAGCGCTTGCTGCCGCTCGCTCATGGCGGCGAACGAGGTCGACTGCGGCGCTTCGGAGATGCCCTGGATCACCCCGGTGTCCTGCACCGGGAAGAAGCCCTTGGGCACGGCCATGTACAGCACCACGGTCAGCACCATGCTGGCGATGGCAACCAGCAGGGTCAGCGGCTGGTGCCGCAATACCCAACGCAGGCCGCGGCTGTAGTGCTCGATCAACCAGTCGATCCAGGCGCCGCTGGCGCGATAGAAACGGCTCTGCTCTTCTTCCTTGGGCTCGCGCTTGAGCAAGCGGGCGCACATCATCGGCGTCAGGGTCAGCGATACCACTAGCGAAATCAGGATCGCCACCGCCAGAGTGATGGCGAACTCGCGGAACAGGCGGCCGACCACGTCAGCCATGAACAGCAGCGGGATGAGGACGGCAATCAGCGAGAAGGTCAACGAGATCAGGGTGAAGCCAATCTGCCGGGCGCCCTTGAGCGCGGCCTGCATCGGCGTCTCGCCCTCCTCGATATGGCGGGAAATGTTCTCTAGCATGACGATTGCGTCATCGACGACAAAGCCGGTGGCGATGGTCAGCGCCATCAACGTCAGGTTGTTGATGGAAAAACCCGCCAGATACATCACACCAAAGGTACCGATAAGCGACAGCGGTACGGCAATCGACGGGATGATGGTGGCACTGACCCGGCGCAGGAACACGAACGTCACCATCACCACCAGCACGATGGCAATCAGCAACTCGTGCTGTACATCGGTAACCGCAGCGCGGATGGTCTGGGTGCGGTCAGTCAGCACCATCACATCCAGGCCTGCCGGCAGGTTGTCGGTGATCGACGGCAGCAGGTCCTTGATGCGGTCGACCACTTCGATGACGTTGGCGCCGGGCTGACGCTGAATATTCAGCAGTACGGCCTGGTTCTCGTTGGCCCACGCCGCGAGGCGTTCGTTTTCGGCGCCATCGACGATTTCAGCCACGTCTTTCAGGCGCAGCGGTGCACCATTGTTGTAGGCGAGGATGAGGTTGGCGTATTCCTCGGGCGAGCGCAGCTGGTCGTTGGCATCAAGCATCGACACCCGGGTGGGGCCGTCGAAGTTACCTTTGGGCTGGTTGACGTTGGACGCGCCGATCAAGGTGCGTACGTCTTCCAGGTTGAGGCCGTTGGCCGCCAGGGCATCGACGTTGACCTTGATCCGCACGGCCTGGCGCTGGCCGCCGGCAATGCTGACCATGCCCACACCGCTGATCTGGGCAAGCTTCTGCGCAACCCGGGTATCGACCAGGTCGTTGAGCTTGGGCAACGGCATGATCTTGGACGAGATTGCCAGGGTCAGTACCGGCGTATCAGCCGGGTTGACCTTGTTGTACACCGGCGGCGCTGGCAGGTCGCTGGGCAACAGGTTGCTGGCGGCATTGATCGCGGCCTGCACCTGTTGCTCGGCAACGTCCATGTTCATGTCGAGGCTGAAGCGCAGGGTCAGCACCGAGGCGCCGCCGGAGCTGGTCGAGGCCATCTGGGTCAGGCCCGGCATCTGCCCGAACTGGCGTTCCAGCGGCGCAGTGACGGCGCTGGTCATGACCTGCGGGCTGGCACCGGGATATAGAGTCATGACCCGGATGGTCGGGTAATCGACCTGGGGCAAGGCCGCTACCGGCAACAGCTTGTAGGCAATCAGGCCAGCCAGGACCAACGCCAGCATGCTCAGCGTGGTGGCGACCGGGCGCAGGATGAACAGCCGCGAGAGGTTCATGCGCCCGCCTTGCCCGACGTGCCAGCCTCGCTGGTGCCGCTGCCATCCTGGCCTTGCAGATGCTGACCGGGGGTGGTCGGTACTTGCGAGCTGTCCTCCACCACTTCTACCGCGCTGCCTTCACGCAGGCGATCGGTACCTTCCAGTACCAAGCGGTCACCGGCGACCAAGCCGTCGAGGATCACACTGCGCTCGCCATCACTCGGGCCAACCTTGAGTTTGCGGATATTGACCTTGCTCTCTGCGTTGACCACATAGGCAAAGCTGCCATCGTTGCCGAACTGGATCGCAGCCGCTGGGGCCATGACCACCTGTTTGAGGGTGTCGGCGAGCAGGCGCACGTTGACGAACTGGTTGGGGAACAGCGCCTGATCCTTGTTGGCAAAGCTCGCCTTGAACTTGAGAGTACCAGTGGTGGTGTCGATCTGGTTGTCCAGGCTGCCGAGCACGCCACTGGACTGCAGCTTGCTCTCGTTGCGGTCCCAGGCCTCGACGGGCAGAACAGCGCCGCTGCGATAGCGCTCGAGCACGGTGGTCAGTTCGGTTTCCGGCAAGGTGAAGGCGACGCTGATCGGCTCGGTCTGGGTGATCACGACCAGCGCCGTGGTGTCGTTGGCCGCGACCAGGTTGCCCAGGTCGAGCTGACGCAAGCCCAGGCGGCCGCTGATCGGTGCGCGGATCTGGGTGAAGTCGAGGTTGAGTCGGGCATCGCTGACTGCGGCCTGATTGGTCTTGATCAGGCCCTGGAACTGCGCCAGCTGCGCCTCGGCGGTGTCCAGGGTCTGTTTGGCTATGCTGTCTTCGGCGTACAGGCCTTTATAGCGGGCCACGTCAACCTGGGCGTTTTTCAGCTGCGCCTGATTCTGCGCCAGGGTGCCTTCGGCCTGCTGCAAAGCGATGCGGTAGCTGCGCGGGTCGATCTCGGCGAGCAGGTCGCCGGCCTTGACCAGCTGGCCTTCCTTGAAGTGGACCTTGACCAGCTCACCGGCGACGCGGCTGCGCACGTTCACCGTGTTGTTGGCGGTCACGGTGCCCAGGGCCTTGTAATACAGCGGGAAGTCGCCCACCTGCACCGGCTCTACCCGCACTGGCACGGCCTCGGCAGAGCTGCCAAAACCAGGCCGGCCGCTATTGCCCGCGCGCCCGGCTTGATCCTTGGGCGTCGACGCGGCAGGCCACAGCCACCAGGCCAACAGGGCCACCAAGACCAGGATCAGCAGGCCAAACAGCCAGCGACGGGGGGAGCGGGAGACAGGAGCTTGCATGGCTTGAACGAACCTTGTTCGGAAACGGCGACTTGGGAGGGTGAACGATAAGCACTGATATCGGTCTAGCAAAGCAGCTTTACAGGGCATTTACCTTGGGCTGACGTTGCTAACGCGATGAACTATAAATGAAAACGGCCTGGAGCAGGATCCAGGCCGTTTCAGGGTATTGCTTGTTGCGTGCGCGGACCGCAGAGCGGCCACGCTGCGCTTACTTCAAGACAGCCAGGACCGCCTCGTAGTTCGGCTCTTCGGCGATTTCGCCAACCAGCTCGCTGTGCAGCACTTTGTCGTTCTCGTCGATGACGACAACAGCGCGTGCCGCCAGGCCAGCCAGCGGGCCGTCAGCAATCGCTACGCCGTAGTTTTCGAGGAACTCGCGGCCACGCAGGGTCGACAGGTTCTGGACGTTTTCCAGGCCTTCGGCACCGCAGAAGCGCGCCTGGGCAAACGGCAGGTCGGCCGATACGCACAGCACTACGGTGTTGTTCAGCTCGTTGGCCTGGGCGTTGAACTTGCGCACGGAAGTCGCGCAGGTTGGCGTGTCAACGCTTGGGAAGATGTTCAGCACTTTGCGCTTGCCGGCGTAGTCTTGCAGCGACTTGTCAGCCAGGCCATCACCAACCAGCGAGAACGCAGGTGCCTGAGCGCCAGCTTGCGGGAGGTTGCCTTTGACCTGAACCGGGTTGCCTTTGAGGGTCACTTGAGCCATGAGCGGAATCCTTATGCGGGTGTTTGAAAAGGACACCGAGTTAAGCATGAAGAGGCGCTCAAGCCTATGGGTAGCGATGAAATTGTTCGACTGCCGGGGAATTCGTGTGAACAAAAAAATGCCCGGAGCGCAGCAGGCGGTCCGGGCATCCTCTTATATAGAAGCCATCACCAGCCGAGCACGCTGGCGGCCAGCGAGTAGACTACCGAGCTGATCGCGACCAGGCCGACGAAGACCACAAACAGGTTGGACATCGCCCCGCTGTACTTGCGCATCGACGGCACCTTGCGGATGGCGTACATCGGCATCAGGAACAGCAGCGCGGCAATGATCGGCCCGCCAAACGATTCGATCATGCCCAGGATGCTCGGGTTGAGGGTGGCGACAATCCAGCACACCACCAGCATCAGCGCTGCGACCATGCGGTCCAGAGCCTTGGCCCCGGGGCGCAGGCCAGTCTTGCCGATAATGCCTTTGAGGCCTTCGCTGGCACCGATGTAGTGGCCCAGGAACGACTTGGCGATGGCAATGAAGGCAATCAGCGGTGCAGCAAAGGCAATGGTCGGGTTGCTGAAGTGGTTGGCCAGGTACGACAGGATCGACAGGTTCTGCGCCTTGGCTTCGGCCAACTGGGCGCTGTCCAGGGTCAGCACGCAGCTGAACACGAAGAACAGCACCATCGCCACCATCAACAGGTGCGCACGCGACAGGATCTGCCCGCTGCGCTCGTCGGCGTGCTCGCCGTAACGGCGCTTCTGGTCGACAGCAAACGCGGAAATGATCGGCGAGTGGTTGAACGAGAACACCATCACCGGGATTGCCAGCCACACGGTGTGCAGGAACGCCGAGCCCGATGGCACCTGCATCGCGGTATCGAGAATACCGCCACTCCAGTGCGGCACCAGGTACAGCGCCAGCAAGGCCAGGGCGACGATGAACGGGTACACCAGCAGGCTCATGACCTTGACCGTGGCCTGTTCACCGCAACGCACGATGGCCAGCAGGCCGAGGATCAAGCCAAACGACAACAACACCCGCGGTGGCGGGGTCATGTGCAGTTGATGCTCCATGAAGCTGCTGACGGTGTTGGTCAGGGCCACGCTGTAGATCAACAGGATCGGGAAGATCGCGAAGAAGTACAGCACGGTGATCAGCGCGCCAGCCTTGAGGCCGAAATGCTCCTCGACCACCTCGGTGATGTCGCCGCCACGCCCGGACAGCACGAAGCGGGTCAGGCCGCGGTGGGCGTAGTAGGTCATCGGGAACGCCAGCGCGGCGAGGATCAGCAGCGGCCAGAAACCGCCCAGGCCTGCGTTGATCGGCAGGAACAGGGTGCCGGCGCCAATCGCGGTGCCAAACAGGCCGAGCATCCAGGTGGTATCTTGTCGTGCCCAGCTGCCGAGGGTGGCACTGGTGGTTTGTTCGAAGCGTTGTTCAACGCTTGAGGCCTGCTCATTCATCCGGGTGCAACTCCACTCGCAAGACTGCAACAGGCTGAGCGTGGCGAAACACTAGGCTCGCGCACCTCAACCGAAAAAGAGGGGCGCGATTGTGCACTGAAAGGTAGCGCTTGCGAAGCCCTGTCCGAGCGGCGGTTGCACTTGTCATGACAACCAAGGGGCAACCCCGTGTTGCCAGACCGGCTGAAAGGGGCCGATTGCCGGCCCCTGCCCTGATTAGCGCTGGACTGCGGCGAACGCCTCGGCAACCTGGCGCAGGTTGCTAGGACGCAGGCCGGACATGCACACCCGGCCACTGTCGATCAGGTAAACGCCGAACTCGTCACGCAGACGCCGGACCTGCTCGACGCTGAAGCCGGTGTAGCTGAACATGCCGCGCTGTTCGAGGAAGAACGTGAAGTCCTGCCCTGGCAGCAGCTCGCCGAGCAGGTCGACCAAACCTTGGCGCATCTCAAGGATACGCAGGCGCATCACTTCGACTTCTGCTGCCCACTGTGCATTGAGGCTGGCATCGCCGAGCACGCCGGCAACCAGTTGCGCACCGAATGCTGGTGGGCTGGAGTAGTTGCGCCGCACGGTTGCCTTGAGCTGGCCAAGCACGCTCTGGGTGCTGGCCTGGTCGTCGCACACCACCGACAGACCGCCAACGCGCTCGCCGTACAGCGAGAATATCTTCGAGAACGAGTTGCTGACCAGGCACGGCACGCCGGCACGGGCCATTTCGCGGATGGCGTAGGCATCCTGCTCCAGGCCTTCGCCGAAGCCTTGGTAGGCAATGTCGAGGAACGGGATCAGCTCGCGTGCCTTGACCACTTCGACAACCTGCTGCCACTGGTTCTGGTCCAGATCGACACCGGTCGGGTTGTGGCAGCACGGGTGCAGCAGCACCACGCTGTTTGCGGGCAGAGTCTGCAACGCAGCCAGCATGCCGGCGAAGTCGACGCCACGGGTGGTGGTGTCGAAGTACGGGTAGGTATTCACCTTGAAACCCGCACCTTCGAAGATGGCGCGATGGTTGTCCCAGGTCGGATTGCTGACCCAGACTTCGGACTGCGGGAAGTAACGCTTGAGGAAGTCGGCGCCGACTTTCAACGCGCCCGAGCCGCCTACGGTCTGCACGGTAGCCACACGGCCGCCGGTCACTGCCGGGTGGTCGTTACCAAACAGCAGCGCCTGGATCGCCTGGCGATAGCTGGCCAGACCTTCCATTGGCAGGTACAGCGAAGCCTCGTGAGGCTGGTTGGCCAGGCGTTTTTCAACCTCGGCCACTGCCGCCAACTGCGGCACGATGCCGGCAGCATCGTAGTACAGGCCGATGCTCAGGTTGACCTTGGCCGCACGCGGGTCGGCCTTGAAGGTTTCCATCAACGAGAGGATCGGATCGCCGGCATAGGCATCGACATGTTTGAACACAGCGGACAGCTCCTTGGATCAGCACAGTTCGGAAAAGCTTGAGCGAGGATACCCGGAGTCGGGGCAGAGAAACATCACCTTGCTGCAACGGGTCTGTGCAAGGTTGCACGGCCCAGGTATTTCAACCCATGCAACATGACGATCAGCCGAGCAATTGGCGCAGGCCCTGCAGCTCGGTTTCGCTCAGTGCGACACCTTCGCGCTCGGCCGTGGCACGCTCACGATAGCGCCGCTCGCCGGGCATGCGTGACAGGCCGGCCGCCTGCATCTGCTCCAGCAAATGACGGCTGCGCTGCGCAAAACGCTCGCCTTCGGCCTTGCTCGGGTCGATGACGATCAGCAGTTGCCCGGTCCATGGCGTCTTCGCCCCGGGATGCGCCGACCAGTCGAACTCCCAAGAGAAGTTACCGCCGGTCAGCGCCGCCGCGAGCAACTCGACCATCATCGACAGCGCGGAGCCTTTGTGGTCGCCAAACGGCAACAGCGCGCCGCCGTCGAGAATCGCCTGCGGGTCGGTGGTCGGCTGGCCCTTGGCGTCTACCCCCATGCCCAGCGGCAGTTGCCGCCCTTCGCGGGCCGCGATCTGGATATCGCCATGGGCCATGGCGCTGGTGGCCATGTCGAACACGATCGGGTCATGCTCGGCGCAGGGCGCGGCAAAGGCAATCGGGTTGGTGCCGAACAACGGCTGGCGAGCACCGTGCGGGACTACACAGGTCATGCTGTTGACCACGCTCAAGGCCACCAGGCCTTCATCGGCGAACGGTTCGACGTCCGGCCACAGCGCCGCGAAGTGATGCGAGTTATGGATCGCCAACACCGCGATCCCGGCACTGCGCACCTTGGCCAGCAGCAACGGCCGCGCCGCCGCCAGCGCGGGCTGGGCGAAGCCACCGCCGGCATCGACGCGAACATAGCCGGAGGCGACGTCGGTCACCGCGGGCAGCGCCTTGCCGTCAACCCAGCCACTGGCCAGCGTCGATACGTAGCCCGGGATACGAAACACCCCATGGCTATGAGCGCCGTCGCGTTGGGCACTGGCACAGTTGAATGCCAGCGCTGCCGCCACCGGCTCACTGCAACCGTGCTTTTCAAGGATCGCCTGCAATAACGTCTGCAGTTCGGCAAAGGGCATGCGCACGGTACCGCTGGTGGAGGATGCAGACATCAGGAGCTCCTTGTTGAAATTGTTTGGCTCGGAGTGTGCCACGGGTGAAAACTGTCAGCCACATGACAGCTATCTGTCAATTGTTGACTTGATGACAGAAAACATTCATTTTCTATTCCACGCCCTACCCGACCGGAGTCCGACATGAGCCAATCGATCAAGCAACGCCTGGAGAACAGCCTGCACGGCGCAGCTGCCTCAGGCCGCACGATCGCCAGCTACATGCTCGGCAACCTGCATGAAGTGCCGTTCCAGACCTCCGCCAGCATCGCGGAAAAGCTCGGAGTGAGCGAATCCAGCGTAGGCCGCTTCTGCCGCTCGCTCGGCTACGCCCACCTCAAGGCGCTCAAGCAGGACCTGCAGAACGACCTCGGCGACGGGCCGTGGCTGGTCGGTGACCGCTTGCAGGAATACCGCCAGCAGCACGACGACAGCCAGAGCGCCGGCAGCCTGGAGCTGGAAATCGCCGCACTGGTGCGCGTCCATGAATACAGCCGTAGCGAGGCCTGGCACCGGGTTGCTCAGCGCCTGGCGCAGCGGCCACGGGTATTTGTCGCAGGGTTTCAGACCGAACGCGGCGTCGCCCAGTGCATGACCCATTTGCTGCACTACCTGCGCGATGGCGTACAGGCTGTGGATGGCAGCGCCGGGCACTTTGGCGACGTGCTGCTGACCCGCCCCGAACACTGCGCGCTGGTGGTGTTCGAGGCCCGCCGCTATTCGCGCCATGCCCTGCTGCTGTGCCAGAAGGCACGCCAGGCAGGCATCCCGGTCACGCTGGTGACCGACACCTTCTGTGACTGGGCCGATGCCAACGCCGATGAGGTGTTCCGCATCCCCACCGAATTCAATCTGTTCTGGGAATCCACCTCGGCGATGCTGTCGTGGGTGCACCTGATGGTCAACGAGGTCTGCAAGAAGCTCGGGCCGGATGTTGAAAAACGCTTGGAAGCGACTGCCGCTCTACATAACGAGTTCGTCGGCTACACCTCGTGGCCCGCGGACAAACAACAATAGCAAGAGTGCAACCCAGAGGTGCGAGATGAACAAGACCATGGCTATGGTGGGTGCGTGTGCCCTGCTGCTGGCGAGTGCGGCCAGCGCCGAGACCCTGCGTTTCGCCACAGAGGGCGCTTATCCGCCCTTCAACTATGTCGATGCCGATAACAAGCTGCATGGCTTTGACATCGACATCACCCACGCCCTGTGCGGGCAGATGAAAGTCGAGTGCACGCTGGTGGCGCAAGACTGGGAAGGCATCATTCCGGCACTGATGGCGAAAAAGTACGATGCCGTAGTCGCCTCGATGATCGACACCGAAGAACGGCGCAAGAAGATCGCCTTCACCGACCACTACTACCGCACACCACTGTCCGTGGCGGTCGCCAAGGACAGCCCGATCACCGATGCCCAGACCGACTTCAAGGGCTACACGGTCGGCGCCCAGTCGTCCTCGACCCAGGCTATCTATGCCGAGGACGTGTATGGCCCGGCGGGCGCCAACGTCAAGCTCTACCCGACCATGGATGAGGCCAATGCCGACCTGGCTGCCGGCCGCCTGGACGGAGTCATCGCCGACAAGTTTCCGCTGCTCGACTGGCAGCAGAAAAACGGCAAGGACTGCTGCAAGGTGCTCGGTGACGTCAACCAGACCAAGGCCAATGCGGCAATTGCCGTACGCAAGGACGATCAGCAACTGCGCGAGCGGCTGAACAAGGCGCTGAGCGAGATTGTCGCCAACGGCACCTATCAGAAGATCGCCAGCAAGTACTTCGCCTTCGACATCTATAACTGATCGGTCAGCGCAAGGCAGGCTTCGCGCCGTGGGCGCCCTGCCTTGCGCGCCGCCTAGTTCACCTGGCTGGGGAAACACCCATGCTCGATCAATTGTCTTTGTTGTCTTTTGCCAGCGGTGGTTGGGGCCCGGCGTTGCTGGCCGGCGCGCTGGTCACGGTGTCACTGGCGCTGGCCTGCCTGCCGATCGGCTTACCGCTGGGACTGCTGGTGGCAATGGCCGCGCGCTCACGCAAGCGCCTGCCGCGGGCCTGGGCTACCACCTTTTCTACGGTGTTTCGCGGCCTGCCTGAACTGCTCACGCTGCTGATCATTTATTACGGCTGCCAGATCGCAGCGCAAAAGCTGCTGGCGGCGATGGGCTATGAAGGTGAGGTGCTGATCAATACCTTCCTGGCGGCCATGATCGCCTTCAGCCTGGTGTTTGCTGCGTTCTCCAGCGAAATCTGGCTGGCGGCGTTCAAGACCCTGCCCAAGGGCCAGCTCGAAGCCTGCTCGGCCCTGGGGCTGAGCAAACGCACCGGTTTTTTCAAGGTGGTACTGCCGCAACTGACCCGGATCGCCCTGCCCGGCCTGTCCAACAACTGGCTGTCGCTGCTAAAGGACACGTCGTTGGTCTCGACTATCTCGCTGGTCGACCTGATGCGCCAGACCAACCTCGCCGTCAGCGTGACCAAGGAGCCGATGTTCTTCTATGGCGTCGCCTGCCTGGGCTATCTGCTGTTCTCGGCGTTGTCCGGGCGCGTGTTTGCCTTCATCGAACGGCGCTATAGCCGCCACCTGCAAGGAGCGCGGGCATGAGCTTCGAACAATTACTGGCGCTGGTGGTCGACCCCGACCTGTTGCAGCGCTATGGGCCGCGCTTCATCGATGGTCTGCTGGTGACTGCCAAGCTGGTGGCGATTTCGTTCACCCTCGGCGCCGTGCTTGGCCTGCTACTGGCGCTGGCGCGGATCTCCAACAAGACCGTGCTCAATCGCATGGCGGCTGGCTATATCTACTTCTTCCGCGGTTCACCACTACTCGCGCAGCTGTTTCTGCTGTATTACGGCCTTGGCTCGTTCAAGAGCTTTTGGCAGGACGTCGGGCTGTGGTGGTTCTTCCGTGAGGCCTGGTACTGCGCGCTGCTGGCATTCACCCTGAACACGGCCGCCTATCAGGCCGAGATCTTCCGCGGCAGCCTGCTGGCAATCGCCCCAGGCCAATTCGAGGCCGCCCGCGCGCTCAACCTCAAGCGCTCGACCACGTTCTTCAAGGTGGTCATGCCGCAATCGCTGCTGGTCGCCATCGGCCCGCTGGGCAATGAGCTGATCCTGATGATCAAGGCCAGCGCGATTGCCTCGCTGGTCACCATCTACGACCTGATGGGCGTGACCAAGCTGGCGTTCTCGCGCAGCTTCGACTTCCAGATCTACCTGTGGGCCGCCGTGCTCTACCTGCTGATCGTGGAAATCGTCCGGCGCACCCTGAAATACCTGGAAGGCCGCCTCGGCCGCCACCTGAACTGACCCAAGGATACGCTCCATGCATTGCCAAACCATTGTTCTGGGCGCCGGGATCGTCGGTGTCAGCACCGCGCTGCAGTTGCAAGCGCGCGGCCGCCAGGTCGTTCTGATCGACCGTGACCAGCCAGGCAGCGGCACCAGCCATGGCAACGCCGGCCTGATCGAACGCTCCAGCGTCATCCCCTATGCCTTCCCGCGCAACGTCGGCGCACTGCTGCGCTATGGCCTGAACCGTCAGCCGGATGTGCGCTACAGCCTGTTGCACCTGCCCAAGGCGGCGCCCTGGCTGCTGCGTTACTGGCGCCAGTCAGCACCCGGCCGGCTGGCCGGCGCCGCCGCCGATATGCTGCCGCTGGTGCAGCGTAGCGTCGAGGAACACGACGCGCTGATTGACGCTGCCGGGCTGAGCGAACTGGTCCAGGCCAAAGGCTGGATCGAAGTGTTTCGCGACCCGAGGCTGTTCGTTCAGGCCAAGGAGGACGTAAAAAACCTGGCGCGCTATGGCCTGCAGTACGAAATCCTCGAACGTGACCAACTGCAGGCCCGCGAGCAGCAACTGGACGGCGGCGTGGTAGGCGGCATTCACTGGCTCGACCCGAAGACCGTGCGCAACCCTGGCGGCCTGACCCGCGGCTATGCCGCGCTGTTCGTCGAACGCGGCGGGCAGTTCCTCTATGGTGATGCGCGCAGCCTGCGCCAGCTTGACGGTCAGTGGCAGGTGCAGAGCCAGCGTGGCGCGGTCACGGCCGACGAGGTGGTGGTCTGCCTGGGGCCGCAATCGGCCGAGCTGTTCGGCCCGCTGGGCTATCGGTTCCCGCTGGGCATTAAGCGCGGCTATCACATGCACTATGGCACCCGCGGCGACGCGCAACTGCAGCATTCGATCTGCGACACCCAGGGTGGTTATGTGCTGGCGCCGATGGCGCAGGGCATCCGCCTGACTACCGGCATCGAGTTTGCGGCCAGCGACGCCCCGGCCAACGAGATCCAGTTGCAGCGTTGCGAAGCCCTGGCTCGTCGGCTATTCCCCGCGCTCGGCGAACGCCTGGATGAGCAGCCCTGGCTGGGCCTGCGTCCCTGCCTGCCGGACATGCGCCCGATAATCGGCCCCGCACCGCGGCACAAGGGCCTGTGGTTCAACTTTGGCCACGCCCATCACGGCCTGACCCTGGGCCCGGTGACCGGCCGTCTGCTCGCCGAGATGATGACCGGCGAGCAGCCGTTCACCGACCCAGCGCCTTACCGCGCAGCACGCTTTGACTAAACCAGCGGGAGAACAACAACATGACCGCACCTTTGAACCTTGCCAGCCTTGCCCCTGAAGCCGATAGCCGCCCAGTGCTGATCGACATAAAAGGCTTGAACAAACACTACGGCGCCTTCCACGTGCTGCGCGATATCAACCTGCAGGTCCGCGAGGGTGAGCGTATCGTCCTCTGCGGACCCTCCGGTTCGGGCAAATCGACCTTGATCCGCTGCATCAACCGCTTGGAGATCGCCGAGCAAGGCAGCGTTCATGTCGACGGCATCGACCTGGCCAAGCCCTCGCGTCAGGCCGCTCAGGTGCGCAGCGAAATCGGCATGGTGTTCCAGCACTTCAATTTGTTCCCGCACATGAGCGTGCTCGACAACTGCCTGCTGGCCCCAACCAGCGTGCGCGGGCTGTCGCGCAAGGACGCCGAAGAGCGGGCACGGATGTACCTGAGCAAGGTCGGCATCGCCAGTCAGGCCGACAAATACCCCAGCCAGCTCTCCGGCGGCCAGCAGCAGCGCGTGGCGATTGCCCGCGCCCTGTGCATGAAGCCGCGGATCATGCTGTTCGATGAGCCAACCTCGGCGCTCGATCCGGAGATGGTCGCCGAGGTCCTGGATGTGCTGGTGAAGCTCGCCGGCACCGGCATGACCATGCTCTGCGTCACCCATGAAATGGGCTTTGCCCGCCAGGTGGCAGAGCGTGTGCTGTTTCTTGAGGGTGGCCAGATCATCGAAGACAGCCCGCCACAGACGTTTTTTGGCCAACCCAAAACTGCCAGGGCCCAGGCATTTCTCAAGCAGATTCTGCACTGATAAGCCGCAGTGCAAGGGCTGGATCATTGCAGCGCTGCAATGATCCAACTGCGTCGTTAATTATATTTACCAAAACCCCTGCCAAACCCTTGCCAGCCAAGGCTCCGCTTCCCTCAAGCGCCCTGAAACCGGCGCCAAAGCGCTCACGCCTCGTTTGACATATCGAACGGCTCTGGCAAGCTAGAGACAAGCCCCGACCGGCATCGTCTCCTTCAGCGAGCCGGCAGTGCTCGGGGCTCCAGGCCGCACACAAGGCCCAGGCCGTGCGCCTGCACAATATCGACAGGAAGCACCTGTCCCAAGGTGACATATGTCCAACAGCAACATTGGCAACAAGCAAACTTCCCTGCGCAAACCCGTCGTCCTGATGACCATGGGCAGCCAAGAGCGTAAAGGCCATGACTATCAGGTCATGACCCACAAATACATTACCCCCCTGGTCGACTTCGCCGACTGCCTGCCTGTGCTGGTTCCGACCTGCTGCGGCACCGATGACCTCGAGCGTTATCTGGATATGGCCGACGGCGTCTATCTGACCGGCGCTGGCAGCAACATCGACCCGGCCCTGTACGGCCAGGAGAACGAGACGCCAGGCAAAGGCCAGGACAAGAACCGCGATCTGTTCGACATCCCGCTGGTCAAACTGGCTCTGGCCCGTGGCCTGCCGATCTTCGGCATCTGCCGCGGCATGCAGGAAATCAACGTCGCACTGGGCGGCGATATCTACCAGAAGGTGTACGCCGAGCCGGGCTTCAACGATCACCGGGAAAACCCCGAGGATCCGGTTGAAGTGCAATACCAGGCCGTGCACAGCGTCACCATCAAGCCAGGCAGCTGGCTGCGGGATGCCTTGGGCACTGACCAGATCCGGGTCAACTCGTTGCATGGTCAAGGCCTGCGCAAACTGGGTGACGGCCTTGAGCCGATCGCCCAGGCTGAAGACGGTTTGGTCGAAGCCATCCACGGCCCGAGCATCTCGCCCTTCCTGTTCGCTGTGCAGTGGCACCCCGAGTGGCAAGCGGCGAAAAACCCTGACTCGATCAAGATTTTCGAGGCGTTTGGCGATGCTTGCCGTGCTCAGGTCCGCAAGTCTCAGGCCAGCAAGCGCAACCAGGCTGCCTGAGTCCCTGCTTCGTTAGTTTGATCGCGGGGCGGCGCAATGCCGCCCCCGCTTCCCCGGTCACCCTCTGCTGGTCCCAGAACACCTACCGTGGCAGCGCGGGGCGGGCGTGTGCCTGTCCCCGCGATCCTTTTTTCTGCCATCCGTGCAGAGATATGATGACTAACGGCTGCTTTATTATTTCCCTCCATCCCGCGCCCTGACCCACACCTATCCCCCTGCGAGTATCTGCCGCATTTGTGCGGAAAGCGAATACGAGAAAAAATCTGTGGCAAGGGACTAGTCATTTCTTAGGTTGTACGATAACTTACCTCTCAGATTGATTCACCACCCCAAAAGCGCCACAGGAAACCAATAACAATGAATCCACTAGAGCTGCAGTCCATCCTCTCCCACGGTCTGCTGTCGTTCCCGGTAACCGACTTCAATGCCCAGGGCGACTTCAATCAGGCGGGCTACATCAAGCGTCTGGAATGGCTTGCCCCGTATGGCGCGACTGCGCTGTTCGCCGCCGGCGGCACCGGTGAGTTCTTCTCCCTGGCCGCCAGCGAGTACAGCCAGGTGATCAAGACTGCAGTCGATACGTGCGAGCATTCGGTACCAATTCTGGCCGGCGTCGGTGGTTCTACTCGCCAGGCCATCGAGTACGCCCAGGAAGCCGAACGTCTGGGTGCCAAAGGTCTGTTGCTGCTGCCGCACTACCTGACCGAAGCCAGCCAGGACGGTGTAGCCGACCACGTTGAAGCCGTGTGCAAGTCGGTCAAGATCGGTGTAGTGGTCTACAACCGTAACGTCTGCCGCCTGACCGCGCCGCTGCTCGAGCGCTTGGCCGAGCATTGCCCGAACCTGATCGGTTACAAGGATGGCCTGGGCGATATCGAGCTGATGGTGTCGATCCGCCGCCGCCTGGGCGATCGCTTCAGCTACCTCGGCGGCCTGCCGACCGCTGAAGTGTATGCAGCTGCCTACAAGGCGCTGGGTGTGCCGGTGTACTCTTCGGCGGTGTTCAACTTCGTGCCCAAGACCGCGATGGACTTCTACCATGCGATCGCTCGCGAAGATCACGCCACCGTCGGCAAGCTGATCGATGACTTCTTCCTGCCGTACCTGGACATCCGTAACCGCAAAGCCGGCTATGCCGTCAGCATCGTCAAGGCCGGCGCCAAGATCGCCGGTTACGACGCAGGCCCAGTGCGTTCGCCACTGACCGACCTGACCGGCGAAGAGTATGAAATGCTCGCCGCCCTGATGGACAAGATGGGCCCGCAATAAGCGACTCCGCGGCCTGCCAATGCCGCAACCGGAGCGAGGCCACGCCCGCTCCGGTCTTATCGATCCCCGCACAAAAATAACTAGTGGGAGTACACCTTCATGCAAGCGACGAAAAAAACGCATGTACGTTATCTGATCTTGTTCATGCTCTTCGTCGTGACCACGATCAACTATGCAGACCGAGCGACCATTTCGATCGCCGGCTCCAGTCTGCAGAAAGATTTAGGGATAGACGCGGTCACCCTCGGTTACATCTTCTCGGCCTTCGGCTGGGCCTACGTGCTCGGGCAAATCCCCGGCGGCTGGCTGCTCGACCGCTTCGGTTCAAAGAAGGTTTACGCCTTCAGTATCTTTACCTGGTCGCTGTTCACTGTGCTGCAGGGCTTTGTCGGTTACCTACCGGTGGCCAACGCGATCATCGCCCTGTTCATGCTGCGCTTCATGGTCGGTTTTGCCGAGGCGCCGTCGTTCCCCGGTAACGCCCGCATCGTGGCGGCCTGGTTCCCGACTGCTGAACGCGGCACCGCATCGGCCATCTTCAACTCGGCGCAGTACTTCGCCACGGTCCTGTTCGCACCGCTGATGGGCTGGATCGTCCACGCCTGGGGCTGGGAACACGTATTCGTGGTCATGGGCGTACTGGGTATCGCCTTCTCGGCGGCCTGGATGAAGCTGATCTACAACCCTAAAGAACACCCGATGATCAGTGCCGAAGAACTCGACCATATCGAGCGCAACGGCGGCCTGGTCGACATGGATAAACCCAGGGCAGCCGGCGCCAGCGGGCCGAAGTGGGCCTACATCAAGCAACTGCTGAGCAGTCGCATGATGGTCGGTATCTATCTTGGCCAGTACTGCATCAACGGCATCACCTACTTCTTCCTGACCTGGTTCCCGGTGTATCTGGTGCAGGAACGCGGCATGTCGATCCTCAAGGCGGGCATCATCGCCTCGTTGCCAGCGATCTGCGGCTTCGTCGGCGGTGTATTGGGTGGCGTATTGTCTGATGGTCTGCTGCGTCGTGGTCATTCACTGACCTTCGCCCGCAAGGCGCCGATCGTGGTCGGCCTGTTGCTCTCTACCAGCATGGTCATCTGCAACTACGTCGACGCCGAATGGATGGTGGTGGCGATCATGGCCCTGGCGTTCTTCGGCAAAGGCCTTGGTGCACTGGGCTGGGCGGTGGTATCGGACACCTCGCCCAAGCAGATCGCCGGGCTGTCCGGCGGCATGTTCAACACCTTCGGCAACATCGCCTCGATCACCACGCCGATCATCATCGGTTACATCATCAGCGCTACTGGCTCGTTCAAGTGGGCACTGGTGTATGTCGGTGCCAACGCCCTGATCGCAGTGCTGAGCTACCTGGTGATCGTCGGCCCGATCAAACGTATCGAGCTGCGTGACGTGCCCAACGATGAACCGGCTCAGCCGGCCAGCAGCGAACTGGCCAGCTCGCGCCACTGAGTGATTGCGCCTGCACCTGCTGAAGCGGGTGCAGGCGTCTCGAACAAAGCCTGAGATAACTACAAGAAGGGCCTGAACATGCAGCTGATCGAAACTTCCGACTCGCCCCGCTACGTGCGCCTGCACGAGGATGACAACGTAGTGGTGGTGGTCAACGACGGTGGTTTGGGCGAAGGCGCCCGCTTTGCCGACGGCCTGACCCTGGTTGAAGCAGTACCACAAAGCCACAAGGTTGCCACGCTGGATATCGCTCAGGGCGAACCGGTGCGGCGCTACGGGCAGATCATCGGCTATGCCTTGGAACCGCTGCGCAAAGGCAGCTGGGTGCAGGAAAGCCAGCTGGCGATGCCCGCTGCCCCCGAACTCGACAGCCTGCCGCGCTGTGACGCCGTCCCTGCCCCTCTGCCGCCGCTGGAGGGTTTTACCTTTGAAGGGTTCCGCAACGCCGATGGCACCGTCGGTACGCGTAATATTCTTGGCATCACCACCACCGTGCAATGCGTGACCGGCGTGCTCGACCATGCGGTCAAACGCATCCGCAGCGAGTTGCTGCCCAAATACCCCAATGTCGATGATGTGGTGGCACTGACCCACAGCTATGGCTGCGGCGTGGCAATCAATGCCCGTGATGCCTACATCCCGATCCGCACCGTGCGCAACCTGGCGCGTAACCCGAACCTTGGCGGCGAAGCCCTGGTTATCAGCCTGGGCTGCGAGAAACTGCAGGCCGGCCAAGTCATGCATGAAAACGACCCCTCGGTAGACCTCAGCGACCCATGGCTGTACCGCCTGCAGGACGCCAGCCTCGGTTTTGTCGAAATGATCGAACAGATCATGGCGCTGGCCGAAGCGCGTCTGATCAAGCTCGACCAGCGCCGCCGCGAGACCGTGCCGGCCGCAGAGCTGATCCTGGGCATGCAATGCGGCGGCAGCGATGCCTTCTCCGGTATCACCGCCAACCCCGCGCTGGGTTTTGCCGCCGACCTGCTGGTGCGCGCCGGTGCCACCGTGCTGTTCTCGGAAGTAACCGAAGTCCGCGATGCCATCTACATGCTTACTTCCCGCGCGCAAACACCGGCCGTAGCCGATGCACTGGTGCGCGAGATGGACTGGTACGACCGTTACCTGGAGCAAGGCGCGGCCGACCGCAGCGCCAATACAACCCCGGGCAACAAGAAAGGTGGCCTGTCGAATATCGTCGAGAAGTCGCTGGGCTCGATCGTCAAGTCCGGCAGCGGCGCCATTCAAGGGGTGGTTGGCCCGGGTGAACGGGTCGAGCGCAAGGGCCTGATCTTCTGCGCAACCCCTGCCAGCGATTTTGTCTGCGGCACCCTGCAACTGGCGGCGGGGATGAACCTGCACGTGTTCACCACCGGCCGCGGTACGCCGTACGGGCTGGCCATGGCGCCGGTGGTCAAGGTGTGTACCCGTACCGAGCTGGCCCAGCGCTGGCCAGACCTGATCGACATCGACGCCGGGCGCATCGCCACCGGCCGCTCGAGCATCGAAGAGTTGGGCTGGGAGCTGTTCCATTTCTACCTGGACGTGGCCAGCGGCCGCAAGCAGACCTGGGCCGAACAGCACCGCCTGCACAACGACATCACCCTGTTCAACCCGGCACCAATCACCTGATCGCTTTGCCCTCTGCCGCTGCGCTTGCAGCGTGGGCCGCAGAGGGATCTGTCCTATCCATTGTGTACTTCAACAGGAGCAAGACATGCCTGAGATTCTTGGCCACAACTTCATCAACGGCCAGCGCAGCGCAGCTGGCAACCAACGCCTGCAAAGCCTGGACGCCACTACTGGCGAAGCGCTGCCCTACAGCTTCGTGCAGGCCACCGAAACCGAAGTGGACCAGGCCGCCCGCGCTGCCGCCGCAGCATTCGTTGAATTCCGCCAGCTGGCACCTGCCCGTCGCGCCGAGTTCCTCGATGCCATTGCCGCCGAGCTGGACGAACTGGACGACGCCTTTGTCGCCATTGTCTGCCGCGAGACCGCCCTGCCCGCTGCCCGGATCCAGGGTGAGCGCGGCCGCACCAGCGGCCAGATGCGCCTGTTTGCACAGGTGCTGCGCCGTGGCGACTACCTCGGTGCGCGCATCGATCTGGCCCTGCCTGATCGTCAACCCTTGCCGCGGGTCGATCTACGCCAGATGCGTATTGGTGTCGGCCCGGTCGCGGTGTTTGGCGCAAGCAACTTCCCGCTGGCCTTCTCCACCGCTGGCGGCGACACCGCAGCAGCATTGGCCGCAGGCTGCCCGGTGGTGTTCAAGGCGCATAGCGGCCACATGGCCACGGCCGACCTGGTCGGTTGCGCGATCACCCGCGCCGCCGAGCGCACCGGCATGCCCAAAGGCGTGTTCAACATGGTCTTCGGTGGCGGCGTGGGTGAGTGGCTGGTCAAGCATCCGGCGATCCAGGCGGTTGGCTTCACCGGCTCGCTCAAAGGCGGCGACGCACTGTGCCGCATGGCCGCAGAACGTGCGCAGCCAATCCCGGTATTTGCCGAGATGTCGAGCATCAACCCAGTGATCGTCCTGCCGGGCGCGCTGGCCAAGCGTGGCGAAGCCATCGCCCGCGAGCTGGCAGGCTCGGTGTGCATGGGCGCGGGGCAGTTCTGCACCAACCCAGGCATGCTCATTGGCCTGCGTTCTGCTGAGTTCAGCACTCTGCTGGCCAATGTTGGCGAGGCGCTGGACGCTCAGGCCGGGCAAACCATGCTCAATGCCGGCGGCCTGCGCAGCTATGTCAGCGGCCTTGAGCATCTACAGGCGCATGCCGGCATCGAGCACCTGGCGGGTCAGGCGCAGGAAGGCTCACAGGCGCGTGCGCAGCTGTTCAAAGCGGACGCCAGCCTGCTGGTCAATGCCGATCCACTGCTGCAGAAAGAGGTGTTTGGCCCGGCCACCGTGGCGGTCGAGGTGCAGGACAACGAGCAACTGCGCGCAGCCCTGCAAGGCCTGCGTGGCCAGTTGACCGCAACCCTGATCGGCGAGGCAGAAGACTTCGAGGCGTATGCCTGGCTGGTCCCGCTGCTGGAAGAGAAAGTTGGCCGGATCCTGGTCAACGGCTATCCGACTGGCGTTGAGGTCTGCGATGCGATGGTCCACGGCGGGCCATATCCGGCAACTTCGGATGCGCGCGGGACCTCGGTGGGGACATTGGCGATCGATCGCTTCCTGCGGCCGGTGTGCTACCAGAACTACCCGCAGGCGTTGCTGCCTGAGGCGCTCAAGGATGGCAATCCGCTGGGGTTGCGTCGGTTGGTGAATGGGCAGTGGAGTGACGGCTCGCTTTAAGCTTTTTGGGGCCGCTGCGCGGCCCCAGAAATCTACACCCCTTGCGCCTCTGCCGCCTCATGCGCCTGGCGCAGCCGCTCACGGCTATTGGACAGATGCATGCGCATCGCCATCTTCGCCCCTTCGCTATCGCCCCGCACAATCGCCTCGTAGATCGCTTCGTGCTCGTGGCGCAGACGGCTCATGTAATGCGCCTGGTCATCCTGGGCAATACGCGCCGAATTGAGCCGCGTGCGCGGGATGATGCTGGTGCCGAGGTGATTGATGATGTCGGCGAAATAATGATTGCCGCTGGCCTGGGCGATCCGCAGGTGGAACTGGAAGTCTGCCGATACCGCATCGGACGCGTGCGCAGCGCCTTCGTTGATCTCATCCAGGGCCGCACGCATCCCGCTCAACTGCTCGTCGGTACGGCGCTGCGCCGCCAGCCCGGCAGACTCGATCTCCAGAGCGATGCGTAGCTCCAGCACCGCGAGCACTTCACGCAGGGTGACCACGGTGGCGGGATCGATGCGAAAGCCACTGCCAGGTGAGGCCTCGAGCACGAACGTGCCGATACCGTGACGGGTCTCGACCTGCCCGGCAGCCTGCAGCCGCGAGATAGCCTCACGCACTACGGTGCGGCTGACGCCTTCCTCAGCCATGATCTGTGACTCGGTCGGCAGCTTGTCGCCGCGCTTGAGCTGACCACTGCGGATGCGTTCGGTCAGCACCGTGACCAATTCCTGGGCCAGACTGCGCGGCTTGCGCCGGGTCCTTGCCTGTACCTGCTGCTCTGTCATGCCCTGTAGTTCACCTTGAGAGACAGGCACCATGATAGCGCAAGCAGTTGTACGATCACATACGCAGACTGCGGGTTTTTATTGATACTTTGGCACTGCCTGTTTCGTACCTCGGCGTCCGTGCTGGATGGCGGCAAATTGCTGGCCCCCAAACCTCGAAAGCGAAGGCAAACTTCGTTTTCCTTCAGAAGCTTAGGACAGCATCATGCGGGTATTTCTAGCAACCATGGCCGGCTGCCTGCTGGCGACCTTCGCTATCACAGCCCAGGCCAAAGCCTTGAGCCAGAACGATCGCAACGTGTGTAGCTGGGGGTCGCAGATTGCCGCTGAGGCGCAGCAAGCCAAGCTTTCCGGGGTCAACGTGTACGCCACGCGCAAGCGCCTGCAGGCGCGCAAGTTCCCCAAACCGTGGATGCGCATGACCGCCTTCGGGATCACGGAACAGACCTACAACAGCCGCTCCCGACTCAAGCCTGCGGCCATCAAGAAAACCTATTATGACCAATGCGTGCAACACGCTATCGCCAAGCGATAACGCCATAAATCAGTAACTTATAAGAACTTCCTGATAAATATTCTAGGCCTTGATTTGCCATGGTGGCCCTGAATGGAATGAGCGCTGCAGCCAGTCCTTGAGTGCGCCGACGGCTGCAGTGTGCAATCGCGCCGAGGGCCGTACCAGGTAGATTCCGGCCGTAACATCCAGTTGCCAGTCTGGCAGCACGCGTACCAGCCTGCCGGCGGCCAGGTCTTCGATCATCAACCAGTCGCCGCCAGCGATAATGCCGACACCCCGGCGGGCAGCCTCCAGCAAGGCTTCATTGTCATTGCTGCGCAGTGAACCTGAGACCTTGACGCTTACATGCCGCGCGCCGGCCGTTAGATTCCATTCAGGAAACGAGCGCAAGCCACTGAAACCCATGCAGTTATGCTCGGCCAGGTCAGCAGGGACTTGAAGCGTGGGATGTTTGGCCAGGTACTCCGGCGATGCGCACAGAATGCGCAGATGATCGCAGAGCTTTTTTGCCACCAACCGGCTGTCCGCCAGCTCACCGATACGGATTGCCGCGTCAAAACCTTCAGCCACCAGATCGACAAAACGGTCTGAGTACTCGACCTCCATCGTTACCTGCGGATGCGCCAGGACGAAGTCGGCCAGCAGCCCACTCAGCCAGCGCCTGCCCATCGCCGCCGGCAGCGCCAGGCGTAGACGCCCCCGGACGGTCGCAGCGCCCTCGGCCGCTTCCTGCTCGGCTTCATCGATCAAGCGGCTGGCTTGGCGCAGCCGCTGCACCAGTCGCTCGCCCTCATCGGTGAAACGCAACTGGCGGGTAGTGCGTTCAACCAGACGAATTCCCAGGCGCTGTTCGAGCGCACTCAAACGCCGCGACAGCACCGACGGGTGGCGGTCGAGCTGGCGCCCGGCAGCGGCGAATGAACCTTGCTCGTGCAAGGCCAGCAAGCTTGCCAGTTCATCCGCGCGGCGGCTGTCGAAGGCGTCCATGGGCAGGCTCTCAAACAAGGTCAAGGGATCAGTATCAGCGCCCCCTCGGAACGGCCCTGCTCCAGGTCCGTATGAGCCTGGGCAACATCAGCCAGCGGGTAGCGGCGCCAGATACGCGGCAGGATGATACCTTGGCTGACAGCCTCCAGCACGTCTGCCGCGCGCTGCTGATATTCCTCGGCAGTCTGGGTATGGGCGGCCAGCGATGGCCGTGTCAGGTACAGCGAGCCCTTGGCATTGAGCGTGCTCACCTCGATGGGCGCAGGGGCACCCGAGGTCGCCCCGAACGACACCAGCAGCCCGCGCGTTCGCAGACTGTCCAGTGAGGCCTGCAGCGACACTTTACCGATGCTGTCATACACCACGTCCACGCCCTGCCCCGCAGTCAGTTCCTTGACTTGGGCGGCCAAGGTCGCCGCATCAAATACCAGCACGTGCGCGCAGCCTGCCTCTTGTGCGCGACCGACACTTTCAGGCCGGGACACAACACCAATCACCGTCGCCCCCAAGTGCCTGGCCCACGCCACCAGCAACTGGCCCACCGCGCCACCAGCACCGTAGACCAGCATCTGAGTGCCGGGACCTACTGAATAGGTAGTCTTGATCAAGTACTGTGCGGTGATGCCCTTGAACAACACTGCGGCGGCCTGTTCATCACTGACCGAGGCCGGCAACTTGACCAGACGCTCGGCCGGGTACAAGCGGCCACTGGCGTAGCTGCCAATCGGGCCGGTGGCATAGGCAACCCGATCGCCAACCTGCAATGAGGCAACGCCCTCGCCCACAGCCGTTACCCGCCCTGCACCCTCCAGCCCCAAGCCACTTGGCAGCACCAGCGGCGCAGCACCTTTGCGTTGCAGCAGGTCGAGCGGGTTGACGCCGATGGCCGTCTGTTCAAGCCAGACCTGACCCGGCCCCGGCTGCTGCGGTTGCACAGTCTCCAGTTGCAGTACATCGGTGGTGCCGGTGTCGATCAGAACGATTCGTGCGGACATGGCCAATTTCCTTGGTTGATGGAATGCCGTTGCAGCTTAGATAGCCATCTGCCGTCGAGCAATCAGGCCTGGCACAGATGATTCGTGCACCTGACGAAGCAATACATCTCGAAAGTACCGTTGCGGTCCAGCCCAAGCCCGGCAAGACTACGTCCACGACCACCCGACGCAGGCTTGCTCGCCAAGCCGTTCAGGCCACTGTTGCTTATGCACGACAAGACCACGTTCAGCGTGCCGGTAACCCACCGATCGCTGCTGCTGCCCATTCTTCTGAGTTTGCTGGCGTTTGCCGCCAACTCGGTATTCTGCCGTCTGGGCCTGCGCGACGGCGCCATTGATGCCACCGCCTTCACGGCGATCCGGCTCGGCAGTGGCGCGCTAGTGCTCGCCGCATTGGTGTACTGCACTCGGCGGCCTCGCAATCCGGCAGGCAGCTGGGCCGGAGGACTGGCCCTGTTCGCCTATGCCTGGCTGTTCTCGCTCGCCTACCTGCAACTGGGTGCAGGCACCGGCGCGCTGATTCTGTTCGGGGCAGTACAGATCAGCATGTACGCTTTCGGCATGTGTCGAGGCGAACTGCTGCAGCGCAAGGTGCTGCTAGGGATGTTGATTGCCTTCGCCGGACTGCTTGCATTGCTGTTACCCGGCACCGACGCACCGCCGCTTGCCAGCGCGTTGGTCATGCTTACCGCAGGCATTGCATGGGGCGCGTATTCACTGCTGGGCAAAGGGTCAGCCGACCCGCTGGCGGCAACTGCAGGCAACTTCCTGCGCAGCTTGCCGCTGGTGCTTGGCGCTGTTGTGGCAATGGCGCTGAGCGGCGCATCGCTGCACTGGAGCGGCGAAGGCGTGCTGTATGCGCTCGGATCCGGCGTGCTGGCCTCCGGTGCCGGTTACAGCCTCTGGTATAGCGTGGTCAGGTGCATCAGCTCGCAGCAGGCGGCGACCATGCAGTTGAGTGTGCCGGTGCTGGCAGCGCTTGGTGGGGTGTTGTTGCTCGGCGAGCCACTGACCTGGCGCTTGGGCCTGACTTCGCTGGTGGTGCTCGGTGGGGTTGCGTTGGCGTTGCTGCCGACGCGTCGGGCCTAGGTAGCCAGCCGGGTAGCCTTTCACCCTCGATAGCGAATTTTCCTACGCCCTTCTCAGAAGCCGGATAGGTCCCTCAAAAGCCCTACCCCGGTATGGTTGGCAGGCAATCAAAGCCGTGAAAACAGCGGCCCCGCCCCAGCCCCGTCGGCAACTCATCGGCCCTACCGGCGACGCTTGCAGACGCTGAAAAGGACGTCCCATGCCCAGCCAATCCGACCTGAGCTTCCGCTTCGAGCCTCTGGCCAGCCGCACGCCGTTCGAAGTGGTGTCGTTCACCCTCGAAGAAACCCTCAGCACGCCTTTCAAGCTCACGCTGGAGCTGATCAGCTACCGAGCTGAAGTCGATTTCGCCGAGCTGATTGACAAGCCAGCGCTGTTCACCATTTGCCGCGACCAGCAGCCAGTACGCTACGTGCACGGTTTGATCAGCAGCCTTAGCCAGGGCGAAAGTGGTTTCTATCGCACCCGCTATCAAGCTGTCATCGAACCACAACTGGCACGCGCACGCCTGCGCTCCAACTGGCGAATCTTCCAGCAGCAGAGCGCAGCGCAGATCCTCGAGGTCATGTTCAAGCGCCAAGGCCTGACCCAGATCGAATTCAGCACCACGTGCGACCACCAGGTCCGCGAGTTTTGCGTGCAAGCCGGCGAAACCGACCTCGACTTCATTGCACGTCTGGCTGCAGAAGAAGGCTACATCTACAGCTTTGACCACAGCGCTACTGCCCACACCCTGCGCGTGACCGACCGGGTGATGAGCCTCGGGCAGATCAACAGAAGCGTCATCAAGCCCGCAGACGATCTACGCAGCTATGCCGAGGATGGCACCGCCGACCCGCTCAGCGTGCTGTATCACTCCAACAGTGGCGGCGATCCCGCCGGCCCTTGCCTGCGCAGGCTTCGCTATTGCGAGCAGGTGGCAACCACCCACCAGCAGCAGCGCGACTATACCTTCCTGCGGCCAGCCTACCGCCAACAACACGGGGTGGTTGCCAGCCAGTGGAAGCTGCCCTGCAACAAGTACGAACGCTTCGACTATCCCGGCCGCTACAACCTCGATGTGGTTGGCAAGCCGTTCACCCAGACGCGGCTGACCGCACGCCGCCACGCGGTGCGCCTGGCTGAAGTCGAAGGCGACGATGTTCGTCTGCAACCTGGGCTGAGCTTCAATCTGATCAATCATCCCCGTGAGGACCTCAACGCCCACTGGCGGGTGATCAGCGTGCGTCACGTCGGCAGCCAGTTCACCAGTCTGCAGGAAGAGGCGGCGGATGCCGATCAGGGCACACACTATGTCCAGCATGCTGAGCTGATACCGGGCCGCATCGACTGGAAGCCCGCTTTGTTGGCCAGGCCGCGCATTGACGGGCCGCACATGGCGACGGTGGTCGGGCCGCCCGAGGAAGAGATTTATTGCGACCAGTGGGGGCGGGTCAAGGTCAGCTTTCCCTGGGACCGAGAAAGCAAGGACAACCAGTTCAGCTCGTGCTGGATCCGCGTTGCCCAGGGCTGGGCTGGTGGCAGTTGGGGATCGATGGCCATACCGCGAGTCGGCCAGGAAGTGATCGTTCAATACGTCAATGCCGATCCCGATCAGCCACTGATTACCGGCCGCACCTACTGCGCCAACCAGCTGCCGCCCTATGATTTGCCGCAGCACAAGACCCGTATGACCATCAAAAGCCAGACCCACAAAGGGCAAGGCTTCAATGAGCTGCGCTTCGAGGATGAGCTGGACCGGCAAGAGGTGTTCATTCACGCCCAGAAAGACCAGAACAACGTGGTCCGGCACAACGAAACCACCAAAGTCGGCAATGATCGCGCCGAGCAAGTCGAGCGTGACGAAACCCTCAGCGTCGGCCATGACCGCACAGAGTCGATCGGCAATGATGAAAAGGTTTCGATTGGCCAGGATCGTCAGCATCAAACTGGTCGCGATGACGTCCTCGAAATCGGCCGCCACCACAGCATCACTATCGCTCAGGACCGCATCGAGCAGGTCGGCAACCACCGCCGCGACAGCACAACTGCCAACCACACCGTCGATATCGGCGGGCACCTCGAACAACAGATCGCTGGCCACGTCGACCTGAAAGCCGGCCAAGCGATTCGCTACCAGACCCAGGACTTCGAGATCGAGGTCGCTGGCAGCTTCTCGATCAGATCGCCGGGCGGCACGTTACGCCTGGATGCTTCCGGGATAACCCTCGACGGTGTCGCGATAAATTTCAAAGGCCCTATCGGTCAAGCACCTGAGGGGAGTTCCTACGCCTTCAGCATCAGCGGCAAGCCTGAGCCGGGTGAGCCTGTCTGCGTGAGTTGCCTGCTCAAAGCGATTCAAGAGGGGCGCAGTGTTGTCCGCCTCGAAGGGGTCAACGCATGACCACAACGGCCACCAATCTTGGAAACGAGATCGTCGAAGTACTGCGCAACCCGCGTTACCGCCTGACTGGCATCGTCGAGATAAGCCGCTTGAGCGAGCGAGATCGCAGCGAACTGCTGCGCCGTATCAAGGAATACGCGCTGCCATTACTTCAGCAGCCCGAATTCGCCAACCTGCAGGCGCTTGGACCACGGTTGATCACTCCAGCGCCCGACTATGGCCTGGACGGTCAGTGGGGCAACTACTGGGATGTCGAACACTACGGCAAAGAGGGCATCTGCGCGTGGATCGTCAGTGCGATGCCGCCGCCAGAACTGCTCGTGCACCTGAGCCAGGCCAATCGCACGGTCGCGCCTGATGGCAATAGCTACCTGCTGCGTTGGCACATCGCACGCAGTCTCCAGGCTCTGCATGCACGGCGCGACTTGCCGGCGGTACGCGAGTGGCTCGCGCCTATCCATAAAATATGGCTACCGGTACCTGACCCAGGTCGCGAGCGCTGGGTATGCCTCGAGGGAGAGGATCGCGCGCCGATCAGCCAAGGCAACGCCTTCGAGCTGGACTCCGCGTGCTGGCAGGCGCTGACCGGCGACCCGCTGGAATACACCTTGGCCGACGCCATCGGCACAGCGATGGCAGCTGCGGGCATGACCGGCCAATGCCACGCCATTCGCCTAGGCATTGCTCGCGCGCATTTGAGTGCAGCTCGCAAAGCTGGCCTGAGCCGCCAGCAGGACCTGATCAGCTACGTGACCATGATGACCCTCAACGGCGATGCGCTGGCTGAGTCGGCCGCATGGACGCAGGCCGTTGCCGAAGCAAGCGAGCTCAAACGCCCGCTGGCAGACGCCCTGCAAGCGCCCCTCTCCTGCCAGCCTCGATAAGGACACCACCATGATCAGCATGGACAAGCTCTTCGCTATTAATCGGGCTGCCTGCGAGGCCCTCAGCGTACCGTTAGCCGCAGGCCCTGCAGTCAGCTGCACCCGCAGCTTCACCATTCTGCCACTGCGCTACGCTGCCGTCGGCGGCAACTCCGCCTTACGCGAGCGCCTGCCGCAATTGCCAGACAACCTGCATCACGCGCATCAGGCTGGCGCCTTGACTCAGGCTGCCTACGCGATACGGCCACTGCGTGAAGGATTCCTTTACGTCATGGAAGCTCGCCGAATCGGCAACAGGTTGTTATTTCTTGACCCGTTCCGCATTTCGGCAGATGGCTCACTGGCCATCTCCAGCTTCGATGCCCCCTGGCAAGCCCCGCCGGCCTCGCTGACGGCGCAGGACGTGATGCGCAACCTGGCATGGGCTCTGACTATCCACGATGTCGATGACCTGATCGGGCTGCGGCTGTTCTACAGCCCTGACCCGCTGAGCAGGGCTACGCTAATGCGCCTGTTCCACCAGGCTTCCAGCGTGCCGGCTGTGAACGTGGCCAAGTATGCCGCCCCTTCCTGCTCAGTCCCTGAGTCCCATGTACTGACTTACGGTCAACTCGACCTGGTGGCCGATTTCGCCGCAGAGAACGATCCAGACCTGCGCAAGATGCTTGACGCACAACTGTCTTCGACGCCGAAGATCATGTCGCTGCTGGCCTCTCGGCAGATGCTCAAGCCAAAGCCAAACAGCGATACGCCGCGAGGTATCGCCATCGTGGTGGAAGACGCGATCGGCATTACCCAGGATCTCAATGCCTGGCGCAACGCGGGCCTGGAACACCTCAAAGGCTGGCTGGAAACCACCACCCCCGGCGCTGAACCAGAGCAGCCGGGGATCAGCAACGAGCGCAAGGTGCTGGTGGCACAAGCGTTCACTCAACTGCACGCCGAGTTCAGTGAGCGCAAGGTCGGCGCGCTGCTGAGCCGCCACACGCAGAGTCTGCGTGAGTACCTGACAGATGGCGCACAAAGCCTGCCGCCCGGTCCAACCCGCGAATGGTGGGCGCACACACGCGAAGGCATTCTTGAAGTTGATGCACAGTTCAAGCGCAAGGATCTCGAAGCGCGTGCTGCCACTGGCGAGTTTGCCAAGGCTTTCGAAGAGCGCTACTTGCCAAGGGTCGATCTGCCCGCCATGCACGTTCAGCTGGGCTGGTTCGAGACCGTCAGCCGCGAAGCGCAACGCCAGGCTGATGCCCGGGCAGGCGACCACCTGATATGGCTGCAGCATCCGCGCCTGCTTGCAGCACTGGATCTCTATGACCAGGAAGACCTCACCAGCGGTCTGTGCTTTGCACACCAGACCGGCCTCTGCGTGCTGGGTATGGAAGGCACCGTCAAAGGCGCGCAATTGCTCAGCCGCTGGTGGCAGAGCGGCGAAGTTGAAGCGAGCAACTTGGCCATGCGCGCTTATGTGTTCAATCAGAAATCGGTTGCCGAGGTACTGGCAAAGACCCAAAGCGATATGCGCATTCTCCACGGGCCAGCGGACGACTGGCAAAAACTGGAAACCGCACTGCAACAAGCCAAGGCACTGGCGGCCCAATTCAGCGCAATCGACGGCCATCTGGAGCGGTTAGCCCAACATGGCCACGTCAATACTGCCGGCGCACTGGCCTGGATTGGTCATTTAGGGCGTGAAGCCCTGAGCGCCGGTGCACCCAACGCTGTAGACCGAGCACTGCATAGGCGTCTGGTAACTCTCCTTACTGCTTCGCTGGGTGAGCAAGCACTCAACTTGCGCATGGCCGAACACGCGCAGGCCGGCCACACACCCTCACCGGGCCGCGTTGCCGCACCGATCATGCGCCGGCTTGATCAGGCCTATGTCGACAGTCTGAACGGTGCGCACAGCAACAGCTTCTACCGCCTGCGAGTCAGCAGCGCGCTGCTGTTGCTGGAAGCGAGTCTCTTGCTGCTGCAAGGCAGGCGAGAGGATAAGGATCGACGGTTCTGGAGCGAGGTGGCTGCGGGGGCGTTGACGAGCGCGGCGGCGGGGATGGAGTTGTTGGCGGTGGGGACAGAGCAGGTATTAGCAACTCTCGGCCAAAGGAGCGCATCAGCGCGGGGAGCATATATCAGTTTGGGTCGTTATCGCTTTTGGGGGGCAGCGATGGCAAACGCCGGCGGGCTGATAAGTATTTGGTGGGATATCCAAGACAGTATAAAACTAGCAGGAGAGGCGAGCACTGATCTAACACCGAGAAAAGGTTTACTTTTCACTGCATACGCGTCCAGAGTGACAGCGACCTTTTTATTACTAGGCGCACAAAGCACTCTGGCTTTCTCTCAAGCTGGACCGCTGTTCACATGGTGGGCATCTAGAACAGGAAACCCCGCACTCACAGCAGTAATCCAAGGTCTGTCAAACACTTCTGCGCGTCTAGCAGCCAATCGTGTAGCTCTAACACTCCTCGGCCGAATAGGCTGGCAAGCAGGTTTGATCATCCTCGCGGCCACTGTAATCATAATAGTGCTGGATGATGATGCTTTTGAGAAGTGGTGCGACAGATGCTGCTTCAGCGCAAAAAAAGAAGTGGACAGATACAAGAAAGACTCGGATGAGTTGTCAGCATTATTCAACGCCACTAGCGAGCTCTTATAATGTACCTTATTGAGTGGATGATGTGGAAAAGCATTTTAGAGCCAGCAGAAACTCGAAAAAAATACGAGCATATCAGCACCCAGCGCATCCCAGATATTTATGAAAGCGATGAGGCTGAAGCGCTTGAAGCCGCTCGAAAAGTTTTGAGCAAGACTCCAAAAAGTCGAGGTCCGGTGTACATTTTCAACGACTACGCACTCGAAATTAGATGCGGTATGTGGGAGAGCAAAAGAGGGCTGATTACAACGATCTCCGCGCCACTTATCGCTGCACTAATCCTAGGAGGCGTGGGGGCGGCCGATTTTCTAATCACCGCGATTGATATCCTATACGAGCAGAACAGATGGTCGTTCATGCACTGGTACGTTTCAGCGCTCCTAACTATTCTTGTTTCGTTCGCCTCATGGCTTTATGCGAAATATGGGTTTACCTTTACCTGCCTTGAATTACTCACTTCCCGCCACTTATTGATTCGTTTCAATCGAAAAACACAGCAAGTACACTTGCATCGCCCGGTCAATTGCGGCGGGATCGTGACTTTGCCCTGGGCCGGAATTAACACCTCAGCTACTGACAAGATACATTTCACTGATGACAGTATCGGAATGCCCCTTGCGCTTCACTGGCTCCCGCGCTGGACTGGAACCTTACATATAGAAACTGCTTGGGTTGGTAAAGCCGCCAACAGTCAGGCTGAATTACGACATGAATGGGAATTCATCCGCCGTTTCATGGATGAAGGCCCCGATGGCCTACCCCGCCCACGCATCACTTCACACTTCCCTTGGCCCTGGCAGGCATTCACTCCGCAGTTCGAGGGCCTTACCCACTATTTCTGGAATTCGTCGCGGATCATCAAGTTAGGCCTCATTCTTATTTCGCCCGCCTTCCTCATTCTCGGCCTGGGCCACTGGCTAAGCCTGCTGCTGTGCTGGAAACCGCGCTGGCCAAAAATCATCCGCGAAGCAGGACTGCCCGGCAAACCCATCCCGCCGCTAACCACTTTGGCCGACAGGCCGCCTCATATCCAGGAGCGCCTGCGTGCGAACGCCCATCTGTGGGCCATACGCCCGGGCCAGCGGCCGGCGAAAAAACCACGCGCTACCCGTAGGCGAGCCAAGCCCGGCAACCAGTCCACTACAGCCAAGGAGTCCTCCACCGATGAAACCCATTGTGCTGATCGGCCACAAACATGACTGCCCAATTCACGGCATCGGCGAAGTGGTCTCGGGCACTTCTGCGACAAGGGTCGGCGAGCGCGAGGTTGCTTGTGTTGGCGACCGCATAAGCTGCGGCGCCGGCATTGAAAGCGGCTCGCCAAGTTATGCCATCGCAGGCAAGGCCGTGGCGCGACTTGGGGACACCACTGACCATGGCGGCACGCTGATCGAGGGCGACAGCGGCTGGCTGGTCGGCTGAAGTATCGATGTCACTGGGCCCAGTGCACCGCCTAAGCTTGTACCTATCTGTCACTGCCGGAGCCAGCCATGTCCTCCCCTGCCCCTGAAACCCGCCTCCAGCAAAGCTGGCATGACAACGCCCACGCCTGGATCGAAGCCGTGCGCAGTGGCAGTATCGAAAGCCGCCGCCAGGTCACCGATCAAGCGATCCTGCTGGCCATCCTGTCACGCCAGCCACAGCGGGTTCTCGACCTAGGCTGCGGTGAGGGATGGCTGTTGCGCGCCCTCACTGCTCGGGGTATCGAAGCCGTAGGCGTGGATGGCGACTCAACCCTGGTCGAGGCAGCACGCGCAGCCGGCTCAGCACCCGTCCACCACTGCAGCTACGAACAACTCGCCAGCGGCGATGTGGGACTCGGCAAATGCTACGACGCGATTTGCGCCAACTTCGCACTGCTTCATCAGGACATCATCCCGCTGCTGAGCGCGATGACCACCTTACTGGCGCCGGGCGGCGTGCTGGTGATCCAGTCGCTACATCCATGGAGCGCCGCCAACGGTGATTATCAAGATGGCTGGCGTGAAGAATCCTTCGCTGGGTTCAAGGGTGATTGGAGGCCGATGCCGTGGTACATGCGCACGTTGACAAGCTGGCTCGCGGCGTTGGACATGGCCGGACTAACCCTCCTCCAACTGCAGGAGCCGCAGCATCCACAAAGCCCCGTGCCGCAATCGCTAGTACTGGTCGCAGGGCTGAAACACAAGGGATAAAGCTGAAACCCGATAAACACAAAAGGATATAAAAAGAACAAAACAATCTAACCAAATGGAATTAAAAATTGAAAGCTCTGAGCCGCCTCCCTTACGCTGGAGCCCACATTCCAGCCTTCGCTCAGGAGCACCCGCCTTGTCCAACCGTGCCTTTTCTCCCCTCCGCCGTCTCTTGCTCGGCGGCCTGCTGGCCAGTGTCGTCGGCTCCCTACTGCCTTGGTCACAAGCCATCGCCGACGATGCCAAGACCTTGCGCATCGGCTACCAGAAATTCAACAGCGTAAACATCCTCAAGGGCACGGGCGCCTTGGAAAAGGCGCTCGCTGCACAGGGCGTGAAGGTCAGCTGGCACGAATTCGCCGCCGGCCCGCAACTGCTAGAAGCGCTGAGCACCGGTGCGATCGACCTAGGTCACGCCGCTGATGCACCGTCGGTGTTCGCCCAGGCCGCTGGCAAGCCTGTGGTCTATCTGGCGGCTGAACAGCCCTACCCGCGCGGGATTGGCCTGGTGGTACGCGAACAGGATCACATCACCAGCGTGCAGGAGCTCAAGGGCAAGCGAGTTGCCACTGGCCGTGGCTGGAATGCCCAATACCTGCTGGCCGTGGCGTTGCAGCAAGCTGGCTTGAGCTATCAGGACATTACCCCGGCATACGTCAACAACGCCGCCGATGCGGTCGCCGCGCTGCAATCAGGTAGCGTGCAGGCTTCGACGCTGTGGGACCCGTTCCTGGCAGCAGCCGAGCAGCAACCGGGCTTGAAAAACCTGCGCGACGGCAGCGGCCTGACCAACAACCGGACCTTCTATCTCTCCACCGCGAGCTTTGCCGACCAGCACCGCGAATGGCTGAAGACCTTCTTCAGCGAGCTGGCCAAGGTCAGCCAGTGGGCCAATGCCAAGCCAGCGGAAGTTGCCAGCCTGCTGGCACCGCAACTAGGGATCAAGGCTGAGGTGCTGGAAGTGGCCAGCGAGCGCCGCAATTACAACGCCGTGCCGATTACCCCGGCAATCGTTGCCGAACAGCAAAAACTGGCCGACACCTTCCAGGGCCTGGGTCTGATCCCACACAAGTTGATCGTGGCTGACGCGGTGTACCCGACCGCCGTCCTGCCCTGACGCCAAGGAACGCCTCGCATGCCCCGCCCGATTCGCTTCAACGCCTTCAGCATGAACGCCGCCAGTCATCAGTCCCCCGGGCTGTGGCGCCATCCGCGCAATACCAGCGTGGCGTTCAACCAGCTGGATTACTGGACTGACCTGGCTCGTCTGCTTGAACGTGGCCTGTTCGACGCGCTGTTCATTGCCGATGTCATGGGCATCTACGACGTCTACCAAGGCGGGCCCGAAGCGGCCCTGCGTGGGGGCGTGCAGGTCCCGGTCAACGATCCCCTGCTGCTGGTCCCGGCCATGGCCGGGGTTACCGAGCATCTGGGCTTCGGCGTGACCTTCTCGCTGACCTACGAGCACCCGTACCCGTTCGCCCGCCGCATGTCGACCCTGGACCACTTGAGTAATGGCCGGGTCGGCTGGAATATCGTCACCGGCTACCTGGACAGCGCTGCACGCAATCTCGGCCTGGCTCGGCAGTTGGGCCATGACCAGCGCTACGACCTGGCCGATGAATACCTGCAGGTGCTGTACAAGCTCTGGGAAAAAAGCTGGGATGACGATGCCGTATTGCTGGATCGCGAATCGGGCCGCTACATTGAACCCTCGCGGGTCCATCCGATTGGCCATCACGGCGAGCATTTCCAGGTCCCCGGGATGCACCTGTGCCAACCCTCGCCGCAGCGTACGCCTGTGCTGTTCCAGGCCGGCGCCTCCGCACGCGGTCAGGCCTTCGCTGCGGAGCACGCCGAGTGCGTATTCATCAGCGGACCGACGCCGACGGTGCTGCGCCGCTATGCCGACGGCGTGCGCCAGGCCAGCGCCGCGGCGGGACGCGGCCCTGACGAGGTGCTGATTTACGCGCAGGCGCTGTTGATCGTCGCGGACAGCCGTGAGCAGGCGCAGGCGCGCTTTGCCGAATACCGCAGTTATGTGGATCTTGACGCCGCGCTGGCGCTGCTGTCCGGCTGGACCGGCATCGACTTCGCCGGCCTCGATCCGGATGCGCTGATTGAATATGTCGAGAATGATGCTGGCCGCGCAGCCCTGGCCGCCTTTACCGCGGCCGACCCAAGCCGGCAGTGGACGGTGCGCGAAGCCGCCGAATTCATCGGACTTGGCGGCCGCGGCCCAGTCTTGATCGGCTCCGCCAGCGAGGTTGCCGACCAACTGGAGCACTGGCTCGACCAGACCGGTGTCGATGGTTTCAACCTCACTTACGCCGTACAACCGGATGATTTGAGCAATGTCGTCGAGCTGCTGATTCCAGAGCTACAACGGCGCGGCCGCTACCCTGTGGCCTACGCGGAAGGCACATTGCGCCACAAGCTGTTCGGCCAAGGTGATCGCTTGCCCGAGAGCCACGCGGGGCGCAAGGTGAGCATTCAGTAATCGAATAGCGGGTATTTCAACATTTAATTTGTGGATGGCTGTGCACGGACCCTATCCTGTCCGTGCATCCCCTGCGGCGCACCGGCCGGTGCGGTTTCCGGCACGGGGAGAGAACAACAAGTCGAGACTGTCCATGTCGAACCATTCCTACTTCGCCCCTCACGGTGGGCACCCCGCTCAAACCGAGCTGCTGACTGACCGTGCCATGTTCACCGAAGCCTATGCCGTTATCCCCAAAGGCGTGATGCGTGACATCGTCACCAGCCACCTGCCGTTCTGGGACAAGATGCGCATGTGGGTTATCGCTCGCCCTCTGAGCGGCTTTGCCGAGACCTTCTCGCAGTACATCGTCGAAGTCGCTCCGGAAGGCGGCAGTGAGCGTCCAGAGCTGGACCCGAACGCCGAAGCGGTATTGTTCGTGGTCGAGGGTGAAATCGACATCACCCTGCAGGGCAAGCATCACACCCTGGCTCCTGGCGGTTATGCGTTCATTCCACCAGGCGCCGAGTGGAGCCTGCGTAACCACAGCAAGGCCAACGTCACCTTCCATTGGCTGCGCAAGCATTACCAGCGCGTCGAAGGCCTGGATATTCCAGAAGCGTTCGTCACCCACCGCGACAATGCGACCAAGATCGAGATGCCGGGCACCAACGGTGGCTGGGTCACAACGCGCTTTGTCGACATGGCCGATATGCGCCATGACATGCACGTCAACATCGTCACCTTCCAGCCCGGCGGCGTGATTCCGTTCGCCGAGACGCATGTGATGGAGCACGGTCTTTACGTGTTGGAAGGCAAAGCCGTGTATCGCCTGAATCAGGATTGGGTTGAAGTTGAAGCTGGCGATTTCATGTGGCTGCGCGCGTTCTGCCCGCAAGCTTGCTATGCCGGCGGCCCGGGTCCGTTCAGCTACCTGCTGTACAAGGATGTCAACCGTCATGTGCACCTGACACTCAATCCGCAGCGCTGAGTCAGCACAACGGGGCCGCTTAGCTGCGGCCCTTTGCCGCGATCGGCGCCGCAGCACACATCGACGACTCGCTGTCAGGCGATCCGCTTGGCTGCAACCGGCTGCTGTGCCTGACGTTGCTGAGCGCGCAGCTCTGCAACCAAACCCACCAGATCGCGGCAACTGTTAAGGCTGTCGATCGGCACATCAGTCAGGGTTACGCAGTGCTTCAAGCTTTGGCCCTCGCCCAGCCGGATGGTCAGGCTGGCACCATCAGGGCAACTGACCTCGCACCGATCAGGCAGGCAGGCCTGTTCGATGATTTGCCGCATTTCCAACATTGAAACACCTATCAACGACATGGTACGACCCTCTTCATGGGATGGCCTGTTGTCTTTGAGTGCACCGTCAAGGGCGAGGCGTCAGCTGAGGTTGCTCAATTTCAAGCGGCGGTCCATTCGCGAGAACACCCACTGCCCAGCCACCCACTAGCACCTTAGTGGAAGATCGCCGAGCCATGACGACCGTTCGATCTGCCATCGCCCTCGCGCGACGGGCGGTCCGCCTATGCCTGCCGCTCAGTGGGCGGCGCCATGCCTACCACCCATACGTCCAAATCGACCCGCTTGAAAGTCATCCAACGCCTCGGCAATCTGCGCTTGGCTATTCATTACAAAAGGCCCATAGCCAACGATTGGCTCGTCGATCGGTTCACCGCTGAGCAGCAGCAGGACGGCACCCGCCTGCGCCTCGAGGTGGACCCCCGCGCCGGCTCGGTCAAGCAGCACCAAACTGGCCGGGCCGGCTGCGCGGTTACCATTGACCGTTACGCTGCCGCGCAGCACGACTATGGCGGCGTTGCGCCCAGTGGCGACCGGCAGTTGCAGCGTTGCGCCGGCGTTGAGGCGGACATCCCAGACATCCATCGCGGTGAATGTGCGCGCCGGGCCCGCGGCGCCCTCGAACTCGCCGGCAATGACTCGCAGGCTGCCGCACTGGTCTGCCAGCGGCACAACCGGAATATTCGCTGCCAGCAGTGTCTGGTAACCCGCCGGGGCACGCTTGTCCCGCGCCGGCAGATTGACCCACAGCTGCACCATCTCCAGTGCTCCGCCGCTGCGGGCAAACGCTGGCGAATGGAATTCTTCATGGATGATGCCATCGGCAGCGGTCATCCACTGCACATCCCCCGGCCCGATCAAACCGCCGGCGCCCGTGGAGTCGCGATGCTCGACTTCGCCCTGGTAGACGATGGTCACGGTCTCAAAGCCGCGGTGCGGGTGTTCGCCAACGCCGCGCCGAGCGGTGGTGGGCGCAAAATCGTGCGGGCCGGTGTAGTCCAGCAGCAGAAACGGACTGATATGCCGAGCCAGTTGGTCATAAGTAAACAGGCTGCGCACCGGGAAACCATCGCCCACCCAGTGCCCGGCAGGGGCTTGATGAACGCCCAGAATGTCTTTCATGAGAGGTCTCCTTTTTGACTGGGTACAAGCTTACCTGCGGTGATAATCGAGCAATAGACGGTGTAAACAGCACTGATTGTCTCGCTGACAGGACAATCTGCGTGCCTGTCAGATGGCATGGACCATCAGAAGCTCTGTCAGCACCTGCGCCAACGAGCGCACCATCTGCTCGGCAGTTGGCCTGTGCACTATGACAATCTCGTAGCTGTCGACCTCCGGCAAGCCGTGCTCGGTACCCAGTACGCGGTGTTCAGCCGTCGCAGCCCGCGGCGGCAGCAGGCTCACACCCATACCATCGGCAACCGCCGCTTGAATCCCGCTCAGGCTGGAGCTGGTGAAGCTGATGCGCCAGCGCCGGCCCATGCCTTCGATGGCGTTGATCATGTCATCGCGGTACAGCCCACGCGGGGGGAAGGTCACCAGAGGAATTGGATCGAGTTCGAACGCCGGCAGCCGCGCACTATCGATCCACTGCAGGCGCTCGGGCCAGCAGGCCACCCCTTCGCGGCTGTTGCGCCGCTGTTTGAGCAGCACCAGGTCCAGCTCACCATTGTCGTAGGCTTGGCTTAGGTCGCGACAAAGCCCGCTGGTCACCTCGAGTTTGACCTGCGGATGGCGCCGGCTGAAGTCAGACAGCGCATTGGTTGTGCGCCCGCCGACGAAATCCTCCGGCACCCCAAGCCGCACCGTAGTGCCGACCATCGCGCCGGCCAGGGCTTCGAGCATCTGATCGTTGAGCGCCAGCATGTGCCTGGCATAGCCAAGCAAGGTCTGCCCGGCATCGGTAGGCAACACATCACGATTGCCCCGCACCAGCAGGCGATGGCCGACCATTTCTTCCAGCCGCCTGACTTTTTGACTGATGGTCGATTGAGTCGAGTGCAAGCGGGCTGCGGCAGTTGTGAAGCTGCCGCAATCGGCCACCACAACGATCGCCCGCAACAAGTCGAGATCGAACAACGCCCTATTCGATTTAACGCTGATAGACATCAGAGGATTCAATTTATAAATGATCAGTCTGACTTTTAGCATGCCTGCCAGCGCTGAACCAGCCACGTGCTCCGCCAAGGGCGGATAAGCCCAGGATGCCTTGACGTAAACGTAAAGCTCCCAGTAGCTTAGTGCGATAAATCTTCCGAGCCCAAGCATGAGCACCCAGACCTACAGCATCTCCGACCTGTCCCGTGAGTTGGACATCACTACCCGGGCCATCCGCTTCTATGAAGAGCAAGGCCTGATCAGTCCTGAGCGGCGCGGGCTGGAGCGCATCTACAGTGCCCGCGACAAAGTCACGCTCAAGCTGATTCTGCGCGGCAAGCGCATCGGCTTTTCTCTGGCCGAGTGCCGCGAGCTGATCGAGCTCTATGACCCGAGCGGCGGCAACTTCAAGCAGCTCAACAGCATGCTGGTGAAAATTGCCGAGCGGCGCGCTCAGCTGGAGCAGCAGATGCTCGATATTGAGCAGATGCACCTTGAACTGGATACTGCTCAGGAGCGTTGTGAGCAAGCGCTTGCCGCCACGCCCAAACCTTCCGACAGCACGTGCTGACTCGCCACAGGAACCCTGCCATGTCATTGCCAACACACGTTCGCCTGGTTGAAGTCGGCCCGCGCGACGGCCTGCAGAACGAAGCCCAGCCGATCAGCGTCGCCGACAAGGTGCGCCTGGTCGATGACCTGAGCGAGGCCGGTTTGTCCTACATCGAGGTGGGCAGTTTCGTCTCGCCCAAGTGGGTCCCGCAGATGGCCGGCTCGGCCGAAGTATTCAGCGCGATCAAGCAGCTTCCTGGGGTCACCTACGCAGCGCTGGCGCCGAACCTGCGTGGTTTTGAAGACGCGGTTGCTGCGGGTGTCAAAGAGGTAGCTGTATTCGCCGCTGCTACCGAGGCGTTCTCACAGCGCAATATCAACTGCTCGATCAGTGACAGCCTGCAGCGCTTCGAACCGATCATGGAAGCAGCGCGCAGCCATGGTGTGCGGGTGCGCGGGTACGTGTCGTGTGTGCTTGGTTGTCCTTATGAAGGCCGGGTCAGCGCCGAGCAGGTTGCTCCGGTCGCCAAGGCGCTGCATGACATGGGCTGCTATGAGGTATCGCTGGGCGACACCCTCGGTACCGGCACTGCCGGTGACACACGCAGATTATTTGAAGTGGTCTCGGCGCAGGTGCCGCGTGCACAACTGGCCGGGCACTTCCATGACACCTATGGCCAGGCCCTGACCAACGTCTACGCGAGCCTGCTGGAAGGTATCCAGGTGTTTGACAGCTCGGTCGCCGGGCTTGGCGGCTGCCCTTATGCCAAGGGCGCTACCGGCAACATCGCCACTGAAGATGTGCTGTACCTGCTGCAGGGGTTGGGGATCGAGACCGGCATAGACCTCGACCGGCTGATCGCCGCCGGCCAGCGCATCAGCCAGGTGCTGGGGCGACCGACAGGCTCGCGTGTCGCGCGGGCCCGAAGCGCACAATGAGTCACACTAATGTCATCAATGTGTGGGCCTGGTGTTACCGCCCCCACGTTGCGCAGCGGAAATTCGGGTAACAGGGAAACAATTCGACAGAATTTCCCGCAGTGAAAAGATGCAGAAAATAGACAAGCCATTGATTTTCAAGGGATTTAAAAAGTTGGCACGCCACCTGCTATATCTCTGACATAACAAGAACAAAAACGTGACACCCAATAAAAACAACAGGTAACGGCTCTGACATAACAAGAACAACACGGCAGAGGCGTAGCAAGCAGATTTTTTTGGAGTAGAACTGGTTTCCTGGGGGTAAACCCCGCGGCCTGACACAGAACAACAAAACTACCTCCAGGTAGCCACAGTCACGGTCGGATCAACATGATGAAAGCAGGTCAGCGCTCAAAAAAATACGTTTGCTCTTGACCCCGCATGGGGGTTGCTCGCAGCACCGAGGCAGGCTTACAAAAACAACAAAAGGCCCGTCTTCAATAATAACAACAGAGCAGGCAGCAACGATTTGAGGGGAGCTTCGGCTCCCCTCAGTGCTATCAGCCCTCTTCTTCCCGCTGCTTCTGATCGTTGCCTCCTTCGACCTTGTCTACCAGCTTGGGCATGGTGCTCAGCACCAGCAGCGCCAGGATCGTACTGATCAGCGCAGTTGCCTCCCGCCCCATCCCGGCAGCCGTCCCAATGGCTGCGGTCATCCATAAGCCCGCCGCAGTAGTCAGCCCCTTGACGTGGCTGGGATCCTTGCCATTGCCTTTGAGAATGGTACCCGCACCCAAAAAGCCGATACCTGCAACGATGCCCTGGATTACCCGGCTCAGCGCCTGAGCATCTGCGCCGGCCATACTCGGCGCCAGCACGAACAGTGCTGCACCCACGGAGACCAGCATGTGCGTACGCACGCCAGCAGACTTGCCGCGGTGTTCACGCTCAAAGCCCAGCACGGCGCCCAACACCGCGGCCATCAGCAAACGCACCAGAATGCGTGTGACCTCCTCGACGTTGGTCACATCGGCAAACTCGGTCTGGATAGTAACCAGAATCCTCTCCCAGCCGCTTTCCATCAACACCCTCCTCTGCCCGTGTTGACGGTTGACCCCTCAGCCCACGCCGAAGTGCCGTTCGATCAGCCAATGCAGCAACCCGGGCAACCGTGCGGTCACTAATAGCAACCACCCAGAGGACGCTGACATGCCTATAGAAGTTGACCAGAACAGCCGCCACTGCACGCTCATCAGCGACAAGCTGCGGATCGAGGGCACTGGCCCGGAAGTCGAGATCGTCACTGACGAGCAGCTGCGCATGTCCGTCGCTGTGCTTGCCGGGGAGCGCATACCGATCACCGAAGCGGAGGCTGACGCGCTCACTGTTATCGGTGCGGTAGATAGCCGCAGGCATCTGAAGGCAAGTGAGCCTGGCTCGGTAATCTAAGGGTTCGCCGCGGCCCACGAGATAACTGATACGGTTTTTATCGCCTTAGCTGAGTCTGTGCTGCAAACAGTCACCGGCCCATAGTGCCCGGGTCTGTTGAAGCCTGATGAGCCACGCGACATGAGCGATAAGATTCCGTACCACGTGATTGAGGTAACACCCCCAGCAGCCCAAAGAGGCAGCGGTTACAGCGGCGGCGCCGTTCACACGCGCAGCTTCAGCGGCATCTACCGCAATCTTCGGATCGGTTTTGCCGGTGCCTTGTTTGCCTTGTTCTTCGGTACGGCCTGGCTGGACTGGGATGGCCGCCAGGCAGTGCTGTGGGATCTTGCTGACAGTAAATTTCACGTATTCGGTACCACCTTTTGGCCGCAGGACTTCATCCTCCTGTCGGCGCTGCTGATCATCAGCGCCTTTGGCCTGTTTGCCATCACCGTCTTCGCAGGCCGAGTCTGGTGCGGTTACAGCTGCCCGCAGAGCACCTGGACCTGGTTGTACATGTGGTGCGAAAAAATCAGCGAAGGCGATCGCAATCAGCGCATCAAGCTGGCGGCGGCGCCATGGAGCGTAAACAAAATTGCCCGGCGGAGCTTGAAAAACGCGCTGTGGCTGGCCATTGCCGTACTTACCGGGCTGACTTTTGTCGGCTACTTCACCCCTATCCGCCCCCTGGCGCAGGAGCTGCTGAGTTTGCAGCTGACGGGGGTTGCCCTGTTCTGGGTGCTGTTTTTCACCGGCGCCACGTACCTCAATGCCGGTTTTCTGCGCGAAGCCGTGTGCATGCACATGTGCCCCTACGCGCGCTTTCAGGGTGTGATGTTCGACAAGGACACCCTGGCCGTCGCCTATGACCCGCGTCGCGGCGAAGCGCGAGGCCCACGCAAGAAAGGCAGCGACCCGCGCGCGCAGCAGCTGGGCGACTGCATCGACTGCACGTTGTGCGTGCAGGTCTGCCCGACCGGTATCGATATCCGCCAAGGCCTGCAGATGGCCTGCATCGGCTGCGCCGCTTGCATCGATGCCTGCGACGGGGTGATGGACAAGATGGGCTACCCGCGCGGGCTGATCGGCTACAAGTCCGAGCACACCTTGCAAGGCGGCTCCACCCACTGGCTGCGCCCACGCCTGCTCGGCTATGTAACCGCGCTGGTGGTCATGATCGGCGCCCTGGTGCTCGCCCTGCAGGAGCGGTCGATGGTGTCGCTGGATGTGATCAAGGACCGCGGCTTGTTCCGCGAAAACGCTTTGGGCCAGATCGAGAACATCTACTTGCTCAAGGTCATCAACAAGACCCAGCAGCCACAGCGCTACCAACTGCGCCTGGTGGATGCGGACGGCTTCGAGCTGCACGGCAGCACCGAATTCACCTTGCGCGCCGGCGAAATGGGCGAGCTGCCGGTATCGGTCGCGATGCTTGCAGAGCGGCCTAGCAGCAGCGCCCAGGACCTGACCTTCGAGATCCAGGACAGCGACGAGCCAAGCATTCGCAGCAGCGCGCGCAGCCGCTTCGTCGCGCCGTTGAACCGCTGATCCCTTACACTGAGCCATCACCATGCCTGCCGACCGCCCATGAAACGCTACGAACGCTTTGCCGATGACATTGCTGAACTGATCCGCTCCGGGGTACTCGGCCCTGGCCAGCGGGTGCCCTCTGTGCGCTACGCCAGCCAGACCCACGGGGTCAGCCCGTCGACAGTGTTTCAGGCCTACTACCTGCTCGAGCGGCGAGGTTTGATCCGTGCCAGACCGCGCTCAGGCTATTTCGTCAATGCGCATGCGCCGCAGCAGATGAGTGAGCCGCAGATCATGGCGCCAGTCAGCGAGTCAACCGAGGTTGACGTCAGCGGGCTGGTATTTTCCATCCTCGACTCGATCAAAGATCCCAATACGGTTGCGTTTGGCTCGGCATTCCCCAGCCCTGCGTTGTTCCCACTGCAACGCCTGTCGCGCTCATTGGCCAGCGCCAGCCGCGCAATGGACCCGCGCATGGCGGTCACCGACCTGTCGCCCGGCAACCCGCAACTGCGCCGGCAAATCGCCCTGCGCTACATGGTCGCCGGGCTGATGTTGCCGATGGAAGAGCTGTTGATCACCAATGGCGCGCTCGAGGCCTTGAACCTGTGCTTGCAGGCAGTCACCGAGCCAGGCGACCTGGTGGCCATCGAAGCGCCGGCATTTTATGCGTGCTTGCAGGTACTGGAGCGGCTCAAGCTCAAGGCTGTGGAAATCCCCGTGCACCCGCGTGAAGGGATGGACCTTGGGGTGCTTGCACAGACCCTGGACAAACACCCGGTCAAGGCGGTGTGGTGCATGACCAATTTTCAGAACCCGGTCGGTGCGAGCATGCCTGAGCACAAGAAGCAGGAACTGGTAGAACTGCTCCGGCAGCATCAGGTGCCGCTCATCGAAGACGACGTATATGCTGAGTTGTACTACTCGCAGCAAGCGCCCAAACCGGCCAAAGCCTTCGACACCGATGGCCTGGTAATGCACTGCGGCTCGTTCAGCAAAAGCCTGGCGCCGGGGTATCGCATTGGTTGGGTCGCGGCCGGGCGCTTTGCGCAGAAGGTAGAGAGGCTCAAATTGATGACCTCGCTGTGCGCATCCATGCCTGCGCAGGCGGCCATCGCCGATTACCTGCAGCACGGCGGCTATGACCGTCACCTGCGCAAGCTTCGTTATGCGCTGGAGGGTCAGCAGGCGAGCATGTTGGCAGCAATTGCGCGCTACTTCCCGGCGCAGACGCGGGTCAGTCAGCCCTCTGGTGGATATTTCCTGTGGCTTGAGCTGCCAGAACAAATGGATGCGCTGAAGCTGTTTCACATGGCTGCCGCACAAGGCATCAGTATTGCCCCTGGGCCGATCTTTTCGCCGACCCGGCGCTTCGGCAACTGCATCCGCTTGAACTACGGCAGCCCATGGGATACGAGCGCCGAGCAAGCCATGGAAACCTTGGGGCGAATTGTGCGCTCGTTCTAGCGGTGACCGACCAGTCAAGCTACAGTTGCGCAGTGAGATATAGCGCAGGATGCAAATATGCACGACCCCTCAACTGCGCGCCTTGCTCCAGCAACTGGACGCCTTGCAGCAACGCAACAACGCCCTTGAAGCACAACTCGCGCAGCGCCAGTGAAGCGAGCAAAGTCTTTATCGCTTTGTATTCGACACCATGGACATGGGCTGTTGCATCATCGAATTCTTCGACGGCCCAGCAGGCCCGCTGAGCGACTATCGGCATGTACTGACTAATACAGCTTGCTTCACCCATGCCGGGATCGACCCACTGGGCAGAACTATTCGCCAGTTGCCCCCGTCAGGCGGAATTCTGGGTCGAGTTCTACGGCCAGATCTTGCGCTCAGTTGAGCCAAAGCAGCTCGAGCAGACGCTGGACGCGACAGGCACCGACAACGGCACAGGCATGAATTCGCAGATACTGCTCAAACCTTTAGACCTTAAGACCTTGGCCCAACGCGTCAGTCAACTGTTGGCGGCGTCAGCACCATCGCAAGCCGGTCCTGAATGACGGGGATTTCGGCTAGCGCCCGCCGCCTAGTTCGATAAAGCTGCCGGTCGAGTAGGACGCCTTATCCGACAGCAGCCAGAGAATCGCCTCGGCGACTTCCTCTGGTTGGCCGCCCCGCCCCATCGGCAACCCTGCCTCAAGTTTGTGCACGCGCTCGGCATCACCGCTGAGCGCATGAAAGCCGGTGTGAATATAACCGGGCCGCACCCCATTGACGCGCACGCCTTCGCCGGCCACCTCTTTGGCCAAGCCAATGGTGAACGTATCCAACGCGCCTTTCGACGCAGCGTAATCAACGTACTCCGCAGGTGAACCAAGGCGCGCCGCCAACGACGACACATTGACGATCGCCCCACCCTGGCCGCCGTGCCGACGGGCCATGCGCAGCAAAGCATGCTTGGCACACAGCATCGGCCCGACCACATTGGTTTTCATCAGGTTGAGCAGGCGGAACTCGGACATGTCTTCCAGGCGGCTCTGCGGGCCGATGGTACCAGCGTTGTTGACCAGTGCCGTTACCGGCCCAAGCTCATGGTCAACGCGCTGGAACAGCTGGATGACCTCGTCCTCGACACTGGCATCGGCACGCACGGCAATCGCTTCGGCACCGCGCTCGCGGACCTCGGCAAGGATGCGCTCGGCTGCCTGGTCGTCAGCATGATAATTGATGCAGATACGATAGCCTTGCTCAGCGGCAAGCCGCGCTGAAGCAGCGCCGATGCCACGGCTGGCGCCGGTAATCACGATAACCTTGTCCATCGATTGCCCCTGGGCGACTGATGGCACAAGGCTAACGCTTGCTTGCCTGAGTTGACAACTAATGTCCCGCTGAGGCCGGCCCGGCCTTGGCCGTAAACGGCGGCTTGGCAAACCATACCAACAGGATCAGGCCGGCGAATACCCAGGTCATCAGGGTGAAGTAGTCCACCGTCGACATCATGTAGGCCTGGCTGTTGACGATCTGCTCAAGCTGCGCGTAGCTCTGCGGGCTGGCGCCCCCCAGTTGCTCAAGCGTATGCCGAGTGGCGGGATCGTACTGGCTGATGTGCTCGCTCAAATAGGCGTGATGCTGATCGGCCCGGCGAATCCAGATCCAGGTTGTCAGCGATGCCGCAAAGCTGCCGCCCAGGGTCCGCAGGAATGTCGCCAGGCCTGAGCCATCGGCGATCTGCTGCGGTGGCAGGTCAGACAGCAGAATGCTCAAGGTCGGCATGAAGAACAGCGCCACGCCGATGCCCATGAACAGCTGCACCAGGGCAATGTGCTGGAAGTCCACCTCGCTGGTGAAGCCGGCGCGCATGTAACAGCTGGCGCCGATCGCGAGAAATGCCAGGCCGGCCAGCACCCGCAGGTCGAAGCGGTGCGCATACTTGCCCACGAAAGGCGACATGATCACCGGCAGCAAGCCAATCGGCGCCACGGCCAGCCCGGCCCAGGTGGCGGTATAGCCCATCTGCGTCTGCAGCCATTGCGGCAGGATCAAGTTGATGCCGAAAAAGCCTGCGTAGCCGCCAACCAGCACGATGGTGCCGACGCGAAAGTTGCGATGGGCAAACAGCCGCAGGTTCACCACCGGGTGGCGGTCGGTGAGCTCCCAGATGATGAAGATGGCCAGGAACACCACCGAGATCAGGCTGCCCATGATGATGAACGACGACTCGAACCAGTCCAGGTCGTTACCCTTGTCGAGCACCACCTGCAACGCCCCCACCCCAATGATCAAGGTGATCAAACCGATGTAGTCCATCGGTTGCCGGCTGGTCACGACCTGTCGCGTGCGCATCTGCTGGCGCACCACGGCAGCGGCGAACAGGCCAATTGGAACGTTGATGAAGAAAATCCACGGCCAGCTGTAGCTGTCAGTAATCCAGCCGCCCAAGATCGGCCCGGCAATCGGTGCAACAACCGTCACCATCGCCAGCAGCGCCAGCGCCATCCCCCGCTTGGCCGGTGGATACACTGCAATCAGCAAGGTCTGCGTCATCGGGTATAGCGGCCCGGCGACCACCCCCTGCAGCACGCGAAAGCCAACCAGCTCAGGCATCGACTGGGCGATCCCGCACAGAAATGACGCCATCACGAACAACAGCGTCGCCCAGATGAACAGCTTGACCTCACCAAAACGCCGGCTTAGCCAGCCGGTCAGCGGCAAGGCAATCGCGTTGCTCACCGCAAACGAGGTGATCACCCAGGTGCCCTGCTCGTAACTGACACCGAGGTTGCCGGAAATGGTCGGCAAGGCGACGTTGGCGATGGTTGTATCGAGTACCTGCATGAACGTCGCCAGCGACAGACCAATGGTGGTCAGCAGCAGGCTTGGCGGAGTGAACTGCGCAGCGCCGTTGTTGTTCATCGCTGCGCCGTCTTGCCTGCGGCGCTGTTGTCATGGATCAAGCGCGCGATCAGCCGGTCGGCATCGACCAGTTGGCGCTCATACACCTGGGTGCTGTAGCTGGCTTGTTGCGGAGGCTGTTGCGCCAGGGTCGGGCCGGTCTGATCGTGCAGATCGACTTCAACCACCGTCGACAAGCCGATGCGCAGCGGATGATCGCGCAGTTGCTCGGGGTTAAGGTGCACACGCACTGGCACCCGCTGGACGATCTTGATCCAGTTGCCGGTGGCATTTTGCGCAGGCAGCAAGGCAAACGCACTGCCGGTACCGGCGCCGAGACTGTCGATGGTGCCGTTGTACTTGATGTCGCTGCCATACAGGTCGGCGCTGATCTCTACCGGCTGGCCGATGCGCATATTGCGCAGCTGGGTTTCCTTGAAGTTGGCGTCGATCCACACCTCATCCAGCGGGATCACGGCCATGGTCGCAGTGCCCGGTTGCAAGCGCTGGCCCAACTGCACGGTGCGTTTGGCAACATAGCCTGTAACGGGTGCAACCAAGGTAGTGCGAGCGTTATCCAGATACGCTTGGCGTACATCGGCAGCGGCAGCCATCACCTCCGGGTGCGAGGCCAACAGCGTGTCGTCGACCAGCGCAGTACTGGTGTTCAGCTGCTGCTGGGCGCTGTCCAAGGCACTTTGCGCGGAACTCAGGTCATCCTGGGCATGGGAGATCTCTTCGCGGGAGATCGCCCCGCTGTCGGCCAGGACCTTGCGCCGGTTGTAGTTATCGCGGGCTTTCTTCAATTCCGCAGCGCGGCTTTGCATCTGTGCCTTGAGCGAGTCGACGTTACTGTACAAGCCGCGGACCTGGCGCACGGTACGCGCCAATTTGGCCTCGGAGGACTGCAAGGCAACCTCGCTGTCGGCGGGATCGAATTGCAGCAAGACCTGGCCGGCCTGCACCAGATCGCCATCGTCGGCGCCGATACTGGTAACGGTGCCGGTCACCAGCGGGGTGATTTCCACCACGTTGCCGTTGACGTAGGCGTCATCGGTGCTCTCGTGCCAGCGCCCGACCAGGCTGTACCAGGCCCAGGCAGCAGCGCCACCGAGTATCACCAGCAAGAGCACGGCCAGCAGCCAGGTCTTGCGCTTGCGCGAATTTTCCGGAGCCGGGGAAGATTGGGTTGTGTCCGCAGGAGTGGCCATGACAGTACCTTGGGGAATTCGTAACAGGGATCAACGATCGCCGAAGCGGCGGATCGTCAGAGGGTCGCCGGCATTGAGCAGGACCTTGGCCAACAGGCCTTCGAGGGTCTGCAATTCTTCAGGCTGGAGCACGCCGACCAGTTCGTTCATTGCTGCTGCGCCCACTTCGGGCACGCGATCGGCCAGGCGCTGACCGTCGGCGGTCAAGGCCAGGCGCACCTGACGGCGGTCGTCCGGGCAGCGATTGCGCAGGATCAGCCCTTTGTGTTCGAGGCGGTCGAGCATGCGCGTCATCGAGCCGCTGTCCAGGCCCAGATAGCGACACAGCTCGGCCGGGGTGTCGACCTGGTACTGAGTGACGATGATCAGCACCTTGAATTGCGCGGCCGTAACCCCTTCGCCCTCGAGATGCGCGTCAAGAATGCGGTCCTTGAGCAGCGCCGCTCGGCCCAGCAGCATGCCGATCGTGCAGGTCTGGAAGTTTTCAGGACTGAAATGCGACATCGGCTTGCGGCCCAGCTCAGACAAATGTGTGTGCAAATATTACTGCTTAGGCAGTGAATGTCAAAGCTTTGATTAGGGGGCTATGTAAATTGCCGATGATTGGCGGCAATGCCTTATCTCTCAAGACCGCAAGGCTCGCCCACAAAAAAGGGGCACAAGGCCCCTTCTCTGCTTTCGATATTCAACTCAGCTCGCTGGTCAGGCGATAGCTGCATCCACCAGCACCTGAGCCTCCTTGACCAGGCGCTGCAAGTGCGCCTCGTCGATGAAGCTCTCGGCGTAGATCTTGTAGATGTCTTCGGTGCCCGACGGCCGCGCGGCAAACCAGCCATTGGCCGTCATCACCTTGAGCCCGCCGATCGCCTGAGCGTTACCCGGCGCGTGACTGAGGATCTGCTCGATTGGCTCGCCCGCCAGTTCAGTCGACGTCACCTGCTCCGGCGCCAGCTTGCTCAGCAGGGCCTTCTGCCGAGGATCGGCCTTGGCCTCGACTCGGGTTGCGTAGGGCTTGCCCAGCTTCGCAGTGAGGTCGGCATAGATCTGGCTCGGGTTACGTCCGGTGCGGGCAGTCATCTCCGCGGCAAGCAAGGCTGGAATAAGCCCGTCCTTATCCGTGGCCCAGACCGATCCGTCGCGACGCAGGAACGAGGCGCCGGCACTTTCTTCGCCGCCAAAGCCTAGCGAGCCGTCGAACAGACCCGCAGCAAAGTACTTGAAACCGACTGGCACTTCGTAAAGGGTGCGGCCAAGCGCTGCAGTCACGCGGTCAATCAAACCACTGCTGACCACGGTTTTGCCCACTGCAGCATCGCTGCGCCATTGCGGGCGGTTGCGGAACAGGTAGTCGATGGTCACGGCCAGGTAGTTGTTGGGTTGCAACAGGCCATCGGCGGTGACGATGCCGTGGCGGTCGTGATCAGGATCGCAGGCAAAGGCCACATCGAAGCGGTCGCGCAGGCCGATCAGGCCCTGCATGGCGTACGGCGAGGACGGGTCCATGCGGATCTGCCCGTCCCAGTCGACGCACATGAAGCGGAAGGTCGGGTCGACCTCGGTGTTGACCACTTCCAGGTTCAATTGGTAGCGGTCGGCAATCGCCTGCCAGTAACGTACCCCGGCACCGCCCAGCGGATCGACGCCCAGACGCAGGTTGGCCGAGCGGATTACCTCGAAATCGATCACGTTTTCCAGGTCGGCGACGTAATTGCCCAAGTAGTCGTGACGCTGGGTAGTCGGCGCTTGCAGCGCTTGCGCATAGTCCATGCGCTTTACCCCAGCCAGATCTGCGCCAAGCAGTTCGTTGGCCTTGGCCTCGACCCACTTGGTCACGTCGCTGTCGGCCGGCCCGCCATTGGGCGGGTTGTACTTGAAGCCACCGCTCTGCGGTGGATTGTGCGACGGCGTGATGACAATGCCATCTGCCATGCCGCTCTGGCGGCCGCGGTTGTAGCAAAGGATCGCGTGCGACACCGCAGGCGTTGGCGTGTATTCATCGTCCTTGGACAGCATCACCTGCACACCGTTGGCGGCCAGCACTTCCAGCGCGCTGGCGGCCGCCGGCGCGGACAACGCATGGGTGTCGGCACCGATGAACAGCGGCCCGTCGATGCCTTGCTGCGCACGGTACAGGCAGATGGCCTGGGTGATCGCCAGCACATGCGCCTCGTTGAAGCTCAACTCCATCGACGTACCGCGATGCCCCGAGGTGCCGAAGGCCACGCGCTGGGCTGCCACGGACGCATCAGGGCGGCCGGTGTAATAGGCGGTCAACAGGCGGGGAATATCGACCAGCACACTGGCCGGAGCCGGCTTGCCTGCCAAAGGACTGAGCGTCATGCAGAAACCTCGAGTTCAACGAATGTGAGTGTTGGAACACGCAGTGTACTGGGAGTTGCAATGCCGTGCGATGGGGCCTGCGGGGATTATTCGCTAGCTATCTGCCACCATTTGGGAAACATCTGCTGAACGCGTGTTTCAGCGAAGCGCTCGTCGATCAACAGCAACACGCCGCGGTCCTGATCGCCACGAATGACCCGCCCTGCGGCCTGGATTACCTTGCGTACGCCGGGGTACAGATAGGCGTAGTCAAAGCCGGCGCCGAACTGCCGGCCCAGGCGTTGCTTGAACTGCTCATTGATCGGGTTGACCTGTGGCAAACCCAGCGTGGCAACAAATGCTCCGATCAAGCGGGTTCCCGGCAGGTCGACGCCCTCTCCAAATGCGCCGCCAAGCACCGCAAAACCAATGCCCTCGCCATCCGGGACAAAGCGCGCCAGAAACGCTTCGCGCGCAGCTTCGTCCATGCCGCTGGCCTGCTCCCAGCGCGGCAACTGCGGATAGCGCTCGGCAAGCAGTGCGGCCACCTGTTGCAAGTACTCGAAGCTGCTGAAAAAGGCCAGGTAGTTGCCAGGCTTGCTGCGGTACTGCTCGGCGATCAGCTCGACGATAGGCGCCAGTGACGCCTGCCGTTCGCGGTAACGCGTCGACACATGACTGATGATGCGTACCTGCAATTGCTCGGCCTGGAACGGCGCGGCAACATCGAGCCAGGCCGTGTCGGCCGGCATCCCAAGCAGATCGGCATAGTAATGCCGAGGGCTGAGCGTGGCAGAAAACAACGTGACACTGCGCGCAGCGCTCATGCGCGGCCCAAGCAGGCGGGCCGGGACCACATTACGCAGGCACAGCGTGCTCAGGCGTCTGTTACGCGGGCCATTACGCACGCTGACATCAAACAGAAAGTGCTCGTCGAACAGCTCGGCAATGCGCGTGAACTGCAGTGCCTGGAAAAAAAACTGCAGCAGCAGCGGATCAATGCCCAGCGGCGATTGGTTGAGCTGCTCCTGGATCAAGCCAACACATTGCTGCAACGCCCCGATAAAGGCTTCTGGCAGGCGCTCGCCGGCTTGATACGGGACACGCTGGTCTTTATGCAGGGCATTCCATTGGCGGTTGAGCCGATCCAGCGCGCTGCTCAGCCCTTGCGGTTTGCTTTGCCGAAGCGTCAGCAACTGGCCCTGATCGAAACTGGCGCTGTACATCGCCCGACCACGCTCGACCAGGTTGTGTGCTTCGTCCACCAGCACTGCCACGCGCCACTGATTGAGCTGCGCGAGGCCAAACAGTAATGCGTGGGCATCAAAGTAATAGTTGTAGTCCGCCACGACCACGTCAGCCCAGCGCGCCATCTCCTGACCCAGATAATAAGGGCACACCTGATGCGCCAGCGCGACCTCGCGCAACGCTTCGCGATCCAGCAGCGGCACAGCGCCAGCGGCCTCGCGGGCAGCCGCCAGGCGATCGTAAAAGCCTTTGGCCAGTGGGCACGACTCGCCATGGCAGGCGTTGCCTGGATATTCACAGGCCTTGTCCCGCGCGATCAGCTCAAGGCTGCGCAGAGCCGGCTGCGGGCTGGCGGCGGTGAGCTGGCGCAGGGCATCCAGGGCCAGTGCCCGCCCCGGGGTTTTGGCTGTAAGGAAGAACACTGTGTCGAGCTGCTGCGGCACCACCGCCTTGAGCAATGGAAACAACGTGCCGAGTGTCTTGCCGATGCCGGTACTGGCCTGAGCCATCAGACAGCGACCGGTGCTAACGGCCTTGTACAGTGTCTCGGCCAACTGGCGCTGGCCCTGGCGAAACTGCGGGTAGGGGAAACCCATTGCCTGCAAGCCCTGGTCGCGCGCTTGCAAACGTTGCTCCTGTGCCTGGGCCCAGGCAAGAAAGCGCTGGCATTGAACCTCGAAAAACAGCTGCAGATCTGCTGCGCTGTAGTGCTCGCTGATCAGCGTTTGGCGGTCGCTGTCGACATCAAGATACACCAGCGCTATGTCGATGCTGGGCAACTGCCGCGCCTGGCACAGCAACCAGCCGTAGACCTTGGCCTGCGCCCAATGCAACTGGCGATGGTTGGCAGGCTGGCGCGCCAGATCACCGCGGTGGGTCTTGATTTCTTCGAGGCGGTTGCGCGCCGGATCATAACCATCGGCGCGGCCACGCACCTGCAGGCTGAGGTATTGGCCTTGCAGGCTGACTTCAGCTTCATAACCCACCTCGCGGCGTGCCACTACCCGGCGATGGCCGGCGATGCCCTCCTGCGCAGTGGGTGATGGGGTAAAGCGCAGGTCGAGGTCGCCGACCTTGGCGCTGAATTCGCACAAGGCGCGCACGGCGACGGTATAACTCATGCCTGGGCAGCCGCCCAACGCACATGGCAGACGGTAACCGGCAGGCCGTGTTCGCGGCAGAATTCGATCCAGCGCAGCTGATTGTCCTGGAGCCGATCGCCCGGTCCTTTGACCTCGATCATGCGATAGCTGCCCTGCTCCGGCCAGAACTGGATCAGGTCAGGCATGCCTGTGCGGTTGTTGCGGATGTCCTGCAGCAAGCGCAGGAAGCACTGTTTCAGATGCATTGCCGGCAGGCAGCTCAGGGCCAGTTCAAGCAGCTCCGTGGGCAGCATCGACCAGAACACGAACGGCGACTGCAGGCCATATTTGGCCTGATAACACGCGCGTATCAACTCGCCATGGCTGGCATCATCGAGCCGCCCCAGGCAGCTGTCGAACAGCGCGCTGCGGCGCTCGCGAAAGTCAGCGTCATGCAAGTCCTGCGGCGCGCTCTGAAACGGGTGAAAAAACGCCCCGGTCACGGGCGCGAAGATCGGCTCCCAGCAGAGCAGCCCGAACAAGCTGTTGAACAAGGTGTTCTCGACGTAGTGCACCGAGCCACCCTCCTGTGCCAGGTGCTCCTGCACGGCCCGCTCGACACCCAGCGCAGCCATCTCGGCGGGCAGTTCGAGTTCGAGGAGGGTAACCGCACCAACCCGCCGCCGCGGCGTCGGTGGCCCGCCGAGCTTGCGTGCCAGGCGCGGCAGCATGCGCGCCAGGGCCTGTGTTTCGAGCGGGTTGGCAGGCGCACTGGCCATCTGCTCAGCAAGTCTGTACGCCTTGCTCCACTGCTCGCTGCGCTCGTGTACACGCACCTGGCGAATACGTGCCTCAGGGTGCCGGCTCTGCTCGTAGACCGCCAATGCCAGATGCCATTCGGCCAGGCGTTCGCAATGCTGACCAACGCTGAACAACAACCGCGAGCGCCGCCGCGCCAGCCAGGGGTTGTCACTGTGCAGGCCGTCGAGCTCCGCCAGCAAGGTTGCCGGCGCCTCGCCCTGCTCCAGGCGCTCGGCGCAGTGATGCAGGGCCATGGCCAGGTCGACTTCGGCACGTTTGCGCAGGGCGCGCGAGTCATCACTGAAAGGGACTTTTTCAAAGCGCAGCACGCCGGTATCGGCGAGCACGAAGTCCGACCAATCCTGGTAGAGGTTGCCAAAAAACAGCAGACGCAACCGATCACACAGGGGCTGCAATCGCCAGTGGATGACCTTCACGTCAAAGCCGGCGAACCATTGGACCAGCGGCCTTGGCTCCAGCTGCAGGGCTTGCAGCTGCAGCAGCAGATCAGCCTTGGGTGCCCGTGGCCTGACCAACTGCGCGGCAAAGCACGCTGCCAGTTCGTCTTTGCGCAGCAAAGCAAACAACTGCTCGATCGTCAGTGGCGCGCGCTCGCAGATCCAGCCCAGCTCCCCCAGCGGTCGCAGGGCTGAGTGGGCATCACCAATCTCGGCATAGGTCAGCTTGTCAGTGCGAAACAGCTCACCTTTGCGCATCACCATACGTACCAGCAGCGCCTGGGCGGGCTGCGGCAGGCGCTCGAACGCAATCAGAAAAGCCTGCTCGGACTCATCGAGCAGATCGTGGTAACGCTGGGCGACCCACCCCAGCACCTGGCGAAAATTATGCAGGTAGTAGAGCGGGTCTTCGACGGAATGGGCAATCACGGTACGGGTCAGGCAGCGGGGACAGCTACTGGTTATACATACAGACAGCTGATCCTGGCAAGCACTCCGGATCAGTGGTCGTCAGCTCATCGGCACTGCGCAGCAAGCACAGGGCCATGTCGCGTCGGGCCAGGTACTCCAGCATGCGCCTGGCGGGCTGACCCACCTGCCGCCCATACACCGCACGCAACTGCACCAGGCTCAAGCCGCTTGCCTCGACCAGCCAATGCAGGACGCCATCGGGGCATGTTTTGCCCAGCAGGGCCCGATGCAGGTAGGGCATGGCCACCAGCATCCCCGGGTGATAGCACTCGATAAAGCTCACCAGGCCAGCACCGTGACCGGCAAATGGGGCATGCAGCAAACAGATCAACTGCTTCTCGGTCAGTTCCAGCACCTGCATCAGACGCGCTTGCGCCATTTCGTCGGCGGCCTGTTCTGTGCGTGGTTTAAGGCCCAGCCGCAGGTTTGCGCCCTTGACCCGACGCTGGACAATGCGCTCGCGCAACTGGCGAAGCTGGATCAAGGCATCCACCTCAAAGCACACCGCCAGCGGTGGCAAACACTCAGCCGCGACGAGGGGCGCTTTCAACAGCCGCTCGAACTCAAGGTCTGCCGGCCTTTGATCGAGCAGGTCGCCAACTGCGATCACCTGCAAGGACGCACCATCGCTGCTATCGGTAGGCGCAAGCGCAGCTTGCGACGGCGTAGCGACAACGTCATGCAGCCAGGCCAGCGCCCTGATCAGGTAGGCGATATCCAGCGAGAGCGGGTGCAAGCCGGGCTCGTCAGCCAGGCGTAAACAACGCCGGCACCACGCCAGGTAGCGGTAGCGCTGGCGGGGCGGCAGCATGGTGATCAGTGCCAGTACGCCTTGCGCATCGCTCAGCACCTGGTTACACGCGCTGGCCATCTGCAAATGCAGGCGGCTGCCAAGCAGCGCCTCTGCCGCGCCGCCATTGAGATGCCCAAACAGCAATAACGCATCGCGGGTCGGTATCCAGTCCGCGTGCTGTGTTTGCGGCCTGCGGCTGAAGGGCACCAGGTGCTGGCCCTGGATCAGCAGCAACTCCACGCGCGGATCGTCCTGCAGAAACAAGGTGCTGAAACACCGCTCGTGATAGTCCAGCACGGCCTCGCTGGCCGCCGGCAGCGAGGCAACCAGCACTTTCAGCCTGAACGTCTGCGGCGCACGCTGGGCGATGGTCAGCTGAGCTGCGCGCAGCGTGCTCAGCAACAAAGCGCTGTCACGGTCTGCGCCGTGAATCACCAGCAGTTGAAACTGGCCAAGACAGTCAACCCCTCCCGCTGCGACCATCAGCCGTTGAATCAGCAGCTGCATCGAGGCGCGCAGTGCTTGCGACATATGCTCCATCAAGTGTTCAAGCACTTGCGTGTAGACATATTCCAACGCTTGTTCATGGATATTGCTCATGACGGCACTCCCTGTTTCAGACCACTCATCCTCGAACTACCGAGTATGAGCAATCTCAATGTGTCGATAAACTTTTGGGAAATTTCCCACAAGCAATTGCGAAACCATGGCTTAGTTGCTGAGCTTCACATCCTCTAGGCACAAGCGCTCGCTCGCCCCTCCTCCGGACCAGCGCCTGAGCGTCTGTGACTGCGGCGCGAGCTGTGAGCCTTGCAAGCTGATGAGTTCGTCCTGGGCGATTAACGCCAAAGTTCTGGGAATAAACGCTTCATTCAAGAATTAACGAGAAAACCATCAGCAAGCAAGCACAACAATCAAGCAGCTCCATCGTAAATTAGACGGAGAAGTTTCAGCGACAGGGTAAGCTGTAGGATATTTACTTAAAGCGTGTAGGATTTATCCGAAGTAACGCTTTGATACGGAATTAGCCGCAATCAACAACGAAAAAGGGCCGCAATGCGGCCCTCTCAAAGGTGGGACTGATTACCGCCAGCCTGGCGGCAGCAGGTTTCAAACCTGGCCCATGTCCAGTACCACCCGGCCACCGCATGGGCACTCGTCCATGTAGCGATGAGCCTCGACCACCTGGCTGAACGGATACACCTTGATGATCTGCGGCGTCAGCAACTGGTCAGCCGTGAACTGGTTGATATCGCGTAGCGCGCGCTGCAAGGCGACCTGGTCCTGGCTGATACCCAGCTCCGGCTTGCCGATGAAGTTGCCGATGCAGTGCACGTAGAACTGGATGTTCTTCTGAAACGCCGCGCACGCTGGGAACGGCGTCTGGTTGCCACCTTGCAGGCCATACAGCACCAGGCTGCCACGCGGCGCCAGAACATCGCCCAACAGCGACATCTGCGGCCCACCCAGGCCGTCGAGGACCATGTCCACGCCGCGCCCGTCGGTGTACTTGCCGATCTGCATGAGCAGATCCTGCTCCTCGGTGACGATGACCTTGTCAGCGCCCAGGCCCAAGAGGTATTCGCGCTGTTCCGGGTCCTTGGTTGCAGCAAACACCTTCAAGCCCAGCGCCTTGCCCAACTGGACAAATGCCGGCCCGGCGCAGTGGCTGGCATCAGTGACCAGCGCGGTCTGGCCGGCCTTGGCCCGCGCCAGATCAACGTAGGCGAAGTAGGCGATCAGCAGCGGCGTGTAATGCACGCTCGCTTCGACCGGAGAGAGAATATCCGGGTAGCGGGTGATCGCCGTGCGCGGCAAGACGATAACGTCACCGTACACCGGATGATCGTTGGCGCTGGTGGCCGGGAAGCTCGCTACCCGATCACCAACAGCTATATCGTCGACGCCAGCGCCTACTGCGGTGACCACGCCGGCCATTTCCTGGCCGATGCCGGCTGGCAAGCGCGCCTTGGACGGTGCCAGGTTCTGCCGCCAGAGCACGTCATACCAGCTGACGCCAATCGCTTCGACGCGGATCTGCAGCTCGCCGGCAGCGGGCGACGGCGCGCCCTGCTCCTCGATGCGGAGCACATCGGCGGCGCCGAAGGAGTGGAATCGGATCATGCGGGACATCGCATACCTCGCCTGTGTGAATCTCGTATTACCACGAACTTTATCCGGGCTTTCACCGTTAGACCATCAGTGGCGATTAATAGTCGACATGCCTGTCATTGATTGGGCCCCCTGCAAAATCGCAGATTGGCTCCCGGAAATCGGTGCAGGGTAACAGCCTTTGGCCGTAAGATTCACCCCTGCCCACCTCTGGCGATAGGCTAAGCGCATCGATGAACCGTAACGACCTGCGTCGTGTAGACCTCAACCTGCTGATCGTGTTCGAGACCCTCATGCACGAACGCAGCGTGACCCGCGCCGCCGAGAAGCTGTTCCTCGGCCAGCCCGCGATCAGCGCTGCGCTGTCGCGCCTGCGCAATCTGTTCGACGACCCGTTGTTCGTGCGTACCGGCCGCAGCATGGAGCCTTCGGCGCGTGCTCAGGAAATCTTCGCCCTGCTCTCCCCCGCGCTCGACTCGATCTCCACCGCCGTCAGCCGCGCCGCCGAGTTCGACCCGGCTACCAGCACCTCGGTGTTTCGCATTGGTTTGTCCGACGACGCCGAATTCGCCCTGCTGCCGCAACTGCTCAAACGCATCCGCGCCGAGGCGCCAGGTATCGTGCTGGTGGTGCGCCGAGTCAACTACCTGTTGATGCCGACCCTGCTCGGCTCAGGCGAAATTTCGGTAGGAGTGAGCTACACCAATGACCTCCCGGCCAACGCCAAGCGCAAGGTGCTGCGGCGCAGCAAGCCCAAGCTGCTGCGTGCCGACAGCATGCCCGGCAGCATCACCCTGGACGACTTCTGCGCTCGCCCGCATGCGTTGGTGTCGTTCGCTGGCGACCTGTCCGGGTTCATCGATGAAGCGCTGGATGAGCTTGGCCGCAAGCGCCATGTGGTGCTGGCGGTGCCGCAGTTCAATGGGTTGGGGAGTTTGCTGGGCGGGACCGACATTGTCGCTACGGTGCCGGATTACACCGCCGCAGTGCTGACAGCAGGCGGTGGGTTGCGGGCGGAGGATCTGCCGATTGAGGTGCAGAGCTTTGAGCTGCACATGGCTTGGCGTGGAGCGCAGGATAATGACCCGGCAGAGCGGTGGTTGAGGTCGCGGATACAGATGTTTTTTGGGGATCCGGACAGCTTGTGACTGAAATCCCGGGGGATTCAGGTAGCGTGCGATTTCGATTTTGCAGCACGGTCGTAATCGGTAGCAAATGGAGCACGCTTGCAACAGCCCCCACACACAACCTTTCACTCGCTCATCAACCAGCATTTTTCAGTGCATGCAGAGCTCCTGCGCACCACGTTGAAGCACCCAGGCTCATAGGCTCAAGCGCGCGCAACGCTGCCGACCGCAGACGATCCTACGATTAAGGCAATTGGTAGGGTGCTTACGACTTGGCTTGCTATTTGCTATCAATTTGCCATCCGAGTGTCGCGGTTGGAGAGGCAAATGTCGCTTTCAAGTAAAGTCATGCAGTTATCCTCTAACGAAAAGAACTGGCTACCCTGGTTCGGCAAAACAGGAAAGATTGCGATGGGGTGGTCATGCCGGCTGAATCGGTCGGCTTATCCTGTGATCGAACAAACCTTTGAAGCCATTGCACAAACCCGCGTGCAGTTGCTACACAACTGGACCCGCGAGCAATGGGAACACCTCGCGGAACTGGCGGAAACGCTCGGTCGTGATATTGCCCATACCGACAGGTATGCGCTGATGGACAAGCTCAGCCAAGCCGAAGATTTTTCCGAGCTGTTTGTTGTGGGTGTCGACGGGAAAGTCATCACCTCTACCTGGAGCGGACGCTGCAACAATAAGCTTGAGAACACCCGCGCCTTGGCCGAAGGGTTGAAAGCACCGTTTCTACATGGCCCCTACATCGATCCATTGACGTTGCAGATCGGTCCATCGACTTCACGCTTTCACGATGAAGTCACGTTGATGTTTTATCAGCCATTGATGGCCGATGGAAAAGTTCTAGGCTGCCTTTGCGGTCGTGTGCCAAACGATGTCTTGGGCGATCTTATACAACGTGAGGCCGGGCACATCTATGCCGAGTCGGGCGACAATTATCTGTTCATGGCGCAATCACGTTTCGATCCTGCGGTCGCAGCGGGAACCGCGTTGTCGCGTTCACGTTTCGAGGACGGCACGTTTACCCACGCAGAGAATCTGAAAAGTGGCGTACGCACGCCCTACAAGACCGTGCAGATTCAACGGCACACTGAGTTGGAACTGCGCTTCACCGACCCGGCGACCCAAGAGTTGCACCCAGGTGTGCGCGAAACAATCCGCATGGGCTCCAATCTGTTCGTGACGTATCCCGGTTATTCGGACTATCGGCACATCCCGGTGGTGGGCAAGGGAGTTACGTTCCAACTGCCAGGCTCACCTGATCGCTGGGGAATGATGTGCGAGGCCGATCTGGAGGAAGTTTACCGTCGACGCTCACTCAGTTATGGCTTGATGAAACCTTATCTCGCAACCATGACAGGGCTCTTTGCCTGCAATTACACGATTCAACATTACAGCGGCCTGGCACAGGGCATGATCGATGCCCTGGAGGTTTTGGGCATGGTCTGCGCCGCTGCGCTGTTCAGCCTGTTGGGGCCTAAACGGCTTGCGCAACGGTTGAGCGAGATGACAGGCGTGATCAGGACCATTGCCGAGGGCGAGGGCAACCTTCGTCAGCGTCTGGACACCGCGCGAATGGCCAACGACGAGACCGGCGACATGGGGCGTTGGATCAACAGCTTCATCGATAATCTGGACTCGGTGGTCGGCCAGGTAGTGAAGGCCAGTCGCACCGTCGGCGCCACCAATCAGATGATGCTGGGGCGCAGCCAGGAAGCCGGCATCACCTCGGCCGAGGTGGCCGAAGCGGTGCATTGCATGATGATCATCGTTGAAGAGCAACTGGGTGAAATTCAACAAGCCTCTGCCAGTGCCGAACAAATGAAACAGGCGATGGACGAAGTCGTAACCCGGGCTCGCGAGCAGTTTCTCGCGGTGCAGACAGGCACCCAGTCGATTCGGGATGTGGTCGAGCGCTCTTCCGCAAGCGTGCAGTTACTCGACAGCCGCATGACGCAAATCGGCAACATTACCGGGCTGATCAGTGACATCACCAACCAGACGAACCTGCTGGCACTCAATGCTGCCATCGAAGCCGCGCGCGCAGGCGAACATGGGCGAGGTTTTGCCGTGGTTGCCGATGAGGTACGTAGCCTCGCCTCACGTACCTCTCGGGCTGCCGATGATATTCGGCAGATGGTCGAGGGCTTGCAGAATGAAACACAAACCGCCGTCAGCTTCATGAAGGAAGGCGTCAAGGACGTCGATAACAGCTTGCGCCTGGCCGAAGATGCGTCCTCGGAAAACGTGCAGTTGCATCAAGCGGTGGAAAGTATGTTTGCGGTCATTCAGCAGTTGAACAAGCGCAGCCTTGACTACGGCAAGACAATCAAACAGGTCGACCACTCTTCGGCGCAGATGCGTGAGACGGTAGTGGTGTTGCAAGGCAGTGCCGAGACCGTGCGGCTCAATGCCAACAAACTGCAAAAACTGGTGGGGCAGTTTGAAGTGAGCAGCATCAGCAACGGACAGGTGGCGGCTGCTTGATAACGCCGCAAGGGCGCCAGCAATGCAGCGAAACCCATTGATGTGTCCAGCCACGGCCCAATCAGATGATCAACGATCACGACGCCGTGGCCGACAACCATGAGCATGAGCGCAACGTCGCAGGTCGTGCTGACGGTGTTCGCCCAGAGCATGATGGGTAGCGTCCAAATCGCCTACCCTGCCCGCTGCTAAAGGCGCAATCCTTCAAAACTAACCACCCGAGCCCATGGAAGCACCCCACATGTCTATCGACTTCAGACCCGCTCACGCCTCGGACGCGCACGACATCGCGCGCTTCTTTCAACTGACTTCGGAGGGCATGGCCGACTACATCTGGAGCAAGCTCGGCGCACCAGGGGAAGCGTTGCTGAGTGTCGGTGCGGCACGCTATGCCCGGGAGCAAGGCGACTTCTCCTACAAGAACTGCCTGATGGCCACGTCCGACGGGCGCGTCATCGGCATGATGCATAGCTATGCGTTGCGCGCGAGCCCTGACGCGCCTGCCGAGACCGACCCGGTCCTCGCGCCTTATGCCGACATGGAAATACCCGACACCTTGTACATCTCCAGCCTGGCGCTGGATGAGGCATGGCGCAGCCAGGGGCTGGGCGTCGAGTTTCTCCGCCACGCGCAGCAGCGCGCCGACGACGCTGGGCTGGATGGGCTATGCCTGATCGACTATGCGGAAAACCACGGTGCCCGCCGCTTTTACGAACGTCACGGTTTTCAAATCGTCAAAACCTGCCAGATCGTTGCGCACCCGATGCTGCGCGTGAGCGGTGAAGCCCATTTGATGTATCGCCCTATCCACAACGTGCCCGAGAACAATCAATGAACAAGAGTCTCACCGTATTCCGCGAACTGGATATCCAACCGGTACGCGACCTGCCCTTTTTCGAAGAAGTCCTGGAAGGCACCCCGCACACCCTGACGTCCAAGTACTACCACGATGAACAGCAAGGTCGCATTTGCGGGGAATGGCAAGCCAGCATCGGCGCGTGGCGCATCGACTACAAAGTCTGGGAGTTCTGCCACGTCCTGAGCGGCCGCTGCGTCATCGAGCTTGAGGGCTGCGCCCCGGTCACATTGGCCGCTGGCGACACGTTCATTATCGAACCGGGCGCCAAGGGCAAGTGGACTGTGCTGGAAGACATGAAGAAGAACTTCGTGATTCTGGTGCCGGCGGGCTAGGTTCTGCACGAAAACCAACCTGACCACGACTCGGTCACGGACACCCGCCCGGCGCCACACTCCCGCGCCGGGCCAGCCCTTCAAGCCTATCGATCAAAACCCAACAGTCGCCGAAACCAGATACGTCCGCGGCGTTGACAAGCTCAACCCAGGCTCACTGTCATCCGACGCCCCGGCCGAAACCCAGTAGCGATCATCCAGCACGTTCTCGACGCTGGCTCGCACCGTCACATCCTTGTCCGAAACCTTGAAGGCGTAGCGCGCACCGAGGTCGAAGCGCTCCCAGCCGTCGATCTTCTTGCTGTTGGCCTGGTCGAGGTACTGCGAGCTGGAGTGAATAGCGCGCGTGGTCAGGGTCAATCCTTGCAGCGCAGGTACGTCCCACTCGGCGCCCAGGCTGACATTGTATTCAGGCGTGGCCGGGGCGCGGTTGCCGTCGGCAATGCCGCCGACCGTGCCGGTCAGCTCGCTGTCGATGAACATCAGGCCACCGAGCAGGCGGACGCCCTCGAGCGGCTCGCCGAACACACTCAGCTCGATGCCCTTGTTTTCACGCTTGCCGTTGGGGCCAAACACGCGCGTGGCAGCGTTGGTTTCGTAGGCAGGTTGCTTGATGCGAAAGGCGCTGGCGGTCAGGCCGAAGGTACCGAGGTCGTACTTTGCGCCTACCTCGATCTGGCGGCTGATGAAGGGCGCGAAGATGTCGTCAGAATTGCGCGAGGTCGAGGGGGCGATCTTGCCCTGGCTCAGGCCTTCCATGTAGCTGGCGTAAAGCGACAACTGCTCGCTGAGCTTGAACACCACACCACCCGACGGCGAAAGCTTTTCCTCGTCATAGCCGGTGAGGCCCTTCGCGCCATTGCGCCAGTCGTCGACTTTGACCCGCTGCCAGCGCGCGCCCAGGGTCAGCAATACACGGTCGTCGAAAAAGCCTAGCGTATCGGCCAGGGCTATGCCGGTGAACCGGTTTTCGGTGTACACCTCGGCATCAGGGCGGGTCGGGGTGCCGGGTGTTGGGATGGCGTCCGGGTTGTACAGGTTGCTGGGGCTTGCAGCGTAGCGTGCGCCGCCGTTGGTGAAGTCCATGTAGAAGTAGCTGGCTGACAGGTTCAGCTCATGGCTGACCGGGCCGGTCGTGAACCAGTTGCGCAGTCCGGCCATTGCAGTGCGCACCGATTCGTCGCGGGTAAAATCGCGCGGCAGCACACTGAAATCGCCGGCGTCATTGCTGACCGGCACGTTGTGGCGCAAAAAATCGTGGTTGCTCTCGCGCGCGCCGAACGCGGCGTAGGCCATCAGCGAATCGCTCAAGTCATATTCGCCGTTCACCGTGCCGAAGGTGTCCTCGGTACGCGCCTTGGTCCAGGCCTGGGCGTAGTTGCGGTGTACATCCCTGACGTCTGGCACCTTGGCATCGGCACCGATCAGCACTCGCTCCTGCGGGGCGTCGGTGTCGCGCTGGGTGTGGCCAAGGTCGGTCGACAGCCGCAGCCGCTCACCGCGAAAATCCAGGCCCAGCACGGCCATTTCACGGTTGACACTCTGGTGATCCCAGGTGGTGTCACCGGACTGCTTGACCGCGTTGAAGCGCAAGCCGAACTGATCACCCTCACCAAAGCGTCGGGCGATATCCACGGCGCCGCCCGCCTGGCTGTCCGAGGCGTAGCTGCCGGTAAACTCGGTGAGCGGTTTGTCCCCTGCCCGCTTGGGTACGACGTTGATGCCCCCGCCGACGCTGCCACGCGGCGAAATGCCATTGATCAGTTGGCTCGGGCCTTTGAGGATATCGACGCGGTCGGCCATTTCCATGTCGATGGAATACGTTGGCAATACACCGTACAAGCCGTTGTAGGAAACATCGCTGTTGAACAGGCTCAGGCCACGGATGGTGAACTGCTCGAAGCGGCCACCTGCAGGGTTGGTCGCGCGCACCGAGGGGTCACTGGCGACCAGATCGTTGAGGGTGCGCGCCTGCAGGTTCTTCACCGTCTGGCTGGTGTAGGTGGTCATGCTGAACGGCGTGTCCATGAAGTCACGCGAGCCAAGCAGGCCCTGCGAGTTGCGGCGAGCGACCTGGCCACCGGCGTAGGGCACGCCGTCATCGGCCACGTGCCCACTGCTGATCGTGGTCGGCGCAATTTCCAGGGTACTGGCATCCTGCGTTACTGGCACCACGGTGTACGCATCAGCGCCTGTCGACTGCAGCCGCAATCCGCTGCCTTGCAGCAATTGGGCGAAGCCTTCCTCGACGCTGTAGCTGCCCGAAAGCCCGGCACTGGAGCGCCCATTGACCAACTCAGGGCTCACCGACAGGCTCACCCCTGATTGCGTGGCAAAACGGGTCAGCGCGACACCCAGGCTACCAGCTGACACTGCGTAACTGCGCCGGTCAACGTCATCGGCCCAACTGACCGGGACGAAAAGTGGTGTAGCACTCAGGCTCAGCACCAGGCTTACGCGCAACAAAGACTCACGGCCTGAACGGCCAGGCATCACGACGGACATAGGGGGCAAGCTCTCGTTTTCAGTTCACTTACCTGGAATGACCGGTGAGGCGAAAAAAAGGGACATGGGTTACGCCTGAGTTTTGTTACACATGAGCGTTGAGGGGCATCAAGGTGACCCAATAGCGGGTGCGTGACTTCACCTCGAGCGGCAGGCTCGCCGCCAGCAGAGACAGCACACGGTCGGTATCGTCCAGGCGAAAGCTGCCGATCACCCGCAGGTTTTCCAGTTCAGGCGCCCAACGCAACAACCCCGGGCGGAAGCGCCGCAGCTCGCGCAGGAAATCGCCCAGCGGCTGGTTCTGGGCAATCAGCACACCCTCGCGCCATCCGGGCAGCGAAGCATCGAAGCGGCCGACCTCACCCGCCCCGCCAGGCCGCAACCTGACCTCCTCACCTTCACGCAAGAACAGCGCCGGCCCCTGCAACGGGTGTAATTGGGCTGCACCGCTGGCGACTTTGATCTGGCAGTCGCGGTCATTGAGGCGCACGCACACATCACTGCGGTCAACCACAACCCGACCGTACGGCAAGTGAATGGTCAGCCCAGCGCTGTCATTCACCCTGAGTGCCATCTCACCGCGCACCAAGGTCAGCTCACGCTTACTCAGGTCGACGTTGACCGCGCTGTCGGTGTTCAACTGCAACAGGCTGCCGTCGGCCAGTTGCAGGGTTTTCTGTTCGCCGATGGCGGTGTGCACATCGGCCAGCCACACCTGCACGGGCACCTGCCGGGCGATCAACCAGGTGGTTGGCAAGACTGCGGCAATAGCCAATGCGCGCTTGATTGCGGCACGGCGCGCAAGGTCGGGACGATCCAGTGAAGCCATGGCCAAGGCCGGCGGCAGCGCTTCAAATCGCTGGCGCAGTTGCTGCGCTTTCTGCCAGATGTGTTCATGGTTGGCGCTGCTGTTGCGCCAGTGCTGGAGGCGGATGTGATCTGCTTCGGTGGCCGTGCCTGACTCCAGCAACGCCAACCAGCGCGCCGCTGCGCGGGCAACCTCTTGCATCTCGCTGGTGGGCGCGGTGCGCATCAAAGCTGCACCAGCAAGCAGTGTTCGTAGGCTTGTGCCATATAGCGCTTGACCGTGCGCTCCGACACGTCGAGCCGCTCGGCGATCTCGCGATAGCCCAGGCCGTGCAATTGGCTCCAGAGAAATGCCCGACGCACCAGCCGTGGCAGGCCATCCAGCAGTTCGTCCAGCGCCTGTAGCGTTTCCAGCAGCAGCCAGCGCTGTTCTGGAGACGGCACGCACTCCTCAGGCAGTTGCGCCAGCGCTTCGAGGTAGGCCGCCTCCAGGCTACGCCGGCTGTAGAAGTTGCTCAGCAGACGCTTGCCCACGGTCAGCAGATAGGCCCGTGGCTCGCGTAACTCTTCGAGCTTTTGCGCACTGGAGAGCACCCGCAGGAAGGTATCCTGACTCAGATCGGCCGCATCCCAGCTATTGCCGACGCGGTGGCGCAACCAGTTCTCCAGCCAGCTGCGATGCTCGCGGTACAGGATGCTCAGGCACTGATCGGGTGGCGTTACGGCGTCAACCATGGGGTGAGGCTCTGCACTTCAATGAATGGTATTGATTCTATTTAACAATAGAGTCGGTTACCAGATCATTTCCTCCACCGGGTCAGCTACTCAACCAGGGCGGTAAGCCGGATGCTCATGCGCTGCTCGCTGGTAGCCCGCACTGATGCAGTGCTACCAGCGCGTACAGCACTTCTAACGGGGTTCGTGAATAGGACAGCCGTTATGGCTACCCCTGAACTCCGACGACATCTCGTACGAAGGCTTGCGCACTCGCATTACGCCCCCGAGCGGACGATGGGCAGCCAGACCATGCCAAGGACTGAAAGCCATGCCATCGTCGATTTCATGAACCTTGGCGTCATCCCACGAAGGCTGCGCTTCGACCTCCAGTCGAGCGACCGTGAGATACGGGCTGAGATCCTCAGGCCATTCAACCGAAGCGTCCTCGATGGGCATTTTATCCAGATCGGTCGCCAGTTGGACACGGATCTCCCAGACCCCGCCGTGTGTATTGAAGTGCTCGGCAACAGCCGCACGCAGGCCGTCAGGGTTGTCGTCCAGATCTACCTTCAGATTGGTCAATGCCGTCAACTCGGGCGAAACAGGCACTATGGCAAGCTTGGCATAATAAGGACCGTACAGCACCGGCACCACAGTGGTGAAGGTCTCACCGAGGACATGAGTCTGCGGATGGCCGCCGAGGCTCTTTAGTGTGCCGCTCTCCCCGCCCATGGCCTCGACCACCGACTCGACGCCGCGCAAAACCGCTGAAAGCGCTTTCTTCATGCCTGGCGCTCGGTCAGTAGTCTTGGCCAGAAGTTTCAGCGTCTTGAGAAACGCCTTTGGGTCAGCCGCAGTGAAAGCCTTGGCGTTCTGCATCACGAAATCCTGAGTCACCTCGCCCTCACTACCAGGCAAACGAGGTCCATCAACGCCGACAATCTTCAGCGCCAACCCTCTGGGAGTGGACACCTTGTCGTCGAGGATATCGCCGGGGTTGGTCGAGAACCGCAGATAGGCAGAATAACTGCCAGCGCGAGCGAATGCGCCTTGAGCCAAGGCAGGCGGTAAGTCGCCAATTACGACCACGCGCCCGCGCAGCAAGCCATGGGCCTTGGCGTGGACACTGCGGTTGGCGTGGCCCTCATCGGCGAAAGTTTTTTCCATGATGTCGTGAAGCGTCTGCGCCAGTTCCTTGCTGGTCTGCGCCTCGTCGTCGGGGATCTGCTCGAACGAGGGCTGGAACATGAGCGGCGCAGTGGCGACAGTTACTTTGGATTGATCACTCATCACAATTCTCCGGCCAAGCTCACGGCTGAAACTTGGCATTTTCATAGAGCCAAAAGTTTACTTGCCCAGATCAGCCTTCAACCGCTGCCCAGCATAGGCTTGCGCCTCGGCGGCTTTTGTCACCACTGCAGCGGTGCCGAAAAACTCGTGTGTCACGCCATCGGCGTATCTCTGGTAGAAAGGCGTATTCGTACTGGACTGAGCTGCAGCCAGCAAAAGCTTGTTCTGCATGGTGACCTCCAAGGTTGAGGCGAAAATGCTCGCCTCTACTAACCTCAGGGCCATAAGCGGGAATGACGTTCAATTATCCGACGTTGACTCAGACGAATGGATGCTGCTCGATCTACTGCCCAAGCGACTGATTTGCAGACCACTGCGGCTCCACACTTTGGCGAGTCAGCTGGCCGTAGCGCTGCGGTTGATGCCAAGCCAGCTGCGCATGCACCTTGGCAGTGGCCTCCAGGACCTTCTGCGTCCAGTTGTCATCCTGCGGAGAGACGACCACGACGCGGAAACCGTGATCGATACCCTCAGCCCGAACCCCGTCAGAATCATCCACATGCAGATCGATGTCGAACAGGCCCGGATGCTTGGACGGTGGCCGTGACAGCCCATGCTCGGCCATCACATGCAAATGCCGGTCATTGTTGACCACGCCGTCGACGCGGATGCCATACAGCAACAGCCAGCGCTTGATATAGGCCGGGGTGCGGCCAGACGAGGTATAGATCCACACGCTGCAATTCTGCCGGCGCAGATCGCGAATCAGCTCACGAGTACCAGCACGCAGCGGTTCACCCAGCCAGTCATGCATGAACCCTGGCAGCTTGCTGCTCTCGGCTGGGCAATTGTGGTGGTGGCAGGCCAAGGTGTCGTCGATATCAAACGAAATACGAACCTGTGGGCGGCCCAGCAGGCGCGTTGCCGCTTGCCAGCCACGAACGATGCCGGCCTGGCACTGTTGCAGCACTGGCGAGCGGCTCATCGGTGAGTCCCCTGATAACGGCGCGCAGGCGGCGTGTTGAGGAAGAACACCGTAGCGGCCGGTGCTTTGGCCTCGAGGAAGGCGGCGTACTTCTTTTTGATCTTGGGCAATTCGTACAAGGCTTTGACACCGTGTTTGGCGGAGTTGCGGATGACCGAGGACGGGTTGAAATAACCCTCGGCGTTGTCCAGCGTCAGCACAAACGGCGGCAGCCCTTCGCGCATCAACAGGTAACTGACCAGGAGCGAGCCCGTGCGGTTGTTACCTTCGATAAACAGCTGCGGCTTGCTGAGGATGCGCACATACACGCCGGCTGCGCGCTTCCACACCGAATCGCTGTGGTACGAGCAGTACCAGTTGTACAAATCCTTGATGCCGCCTTCGACGTTGTTGAAGAAGTGTTCTTCAGTTGCAGCCAGGTGCTGAGCGAACTCCACCCGCCGTGCCGGGTCACTGCCACAAAGCACGGTGGCGTTGATCTCGAGCATCAGGTTCAGCTGCTGCAGGTCGAACAGGTCGATGCCGCGGGCAACATAATCGTCTACCAGGGCATAGCCTTCCAGCACATTCTGCAGCACCTCGTCGGTGAACGGATCGCGCTGCTCGGTGAAGTGCTGGCTGAGCTCGCCGAAGCGGCTCTGCACCTCCCGCAGTGCGCGCTCTATAGCGCGTAGATCAAGACGACGTGTTGCAGACATTGGCAATCCCGAGAAACAATTTAACAAAGGCGACAGCGCTGAGACTGGCTCGAATCAACTGAACTTGCCGCTGATGTAGTCATTGGTCAGCTGCTCACGCGGGCTTTCGAAGATCTGCGTGGTCGGCCCCATCTCGACCAGATAACCAGTGCGTGTGCCTTGGGAAATGTCCACCGAGAAGAACGCCGTGGTATCAGCCACACGGATCGCCTGCTGCATGTTATGGGTCACCAGGGCAATGGTGTAGTCCTTCTTCAGCTCGACCATCAACTCTTCCACCCGGCGGGTTGCAATCGGGTCCAGCGCCGAGCACGGTTCATCCAGCAGCAGCACTTCAGGCTCGGTGGCAATGGCACGGGCAATGCACAGCCGTTGTTGCTGGCCACCGGACAGCGACAGGCCGCTGGCCTTTAGCTTGTCCTTGACCTCGTCCCACAGCGCAGCGCCCTGCAGCGCGTGCTTGACGCGATCGCCGAGGTCACCCTTGTAACGATTCAAACGCAGACCGAAGGCAACGTTGTCGAAGATGCTCATCGAGAACGGGTTGGGCTGCTGGAACACCATGCCGATGTAACGGCGCACTACGACCGGGTCGACGCCTTTGCCATAGACGTCCTGGCCAAGGAAGTGCACGTGGCCTTCGAAGCGGAAGCCTTTGACCAGGTCATTCATGCGGTTGAGGCTACGCAACACAGTACTCTTGCCACAGCCAGACGGGCCGATGAAACCGGTGATCTTGTTCTTCTCGATCGGCACGTGGCTGTCGCGCACAGCGAGGAAGTTGCCGTAGAAAATCTTGTCCAGTTTGCAGTCCATTACCACGGGTGCCTGGCTGACAAACGGAGCGGCTTTTCGCGCAGTGGATACGTTCAATTCAGTTGCTCCTGAGTTCAGTACTTGGGCTTGCCAAAGATACGGCTGACGACATTGACTACCAGCACGATCATCACCAATACCAACGAGGCGGCCCATGCCAGTTCGAGCTGATTGTCGAAGGGCATGCCGGAGAAGTTGTAGATAAGTACGGCAAGCGATGCCGTCGGGTTCATCACGGCCAGGCTGCCGTCATGGTAGATCCAGTAGTTGCTGAACAGCGCCGTGAACAGCAGCGGTGCGGTCTCGCCGGCAGCGCGGGCAACCGCCAGCATGACGCCGGTGAGGATCGCCGGCAGGCCGGTGGGCAGGACGATCTTCCAGACCACCTGGGCGCGAGTGCAGCCCATGCCGTAGGCGGCGTCTTTCATGATCTTGGGCACCATCTTCATGGCTTCTTCAGCGGTCAGCACCACGATCGGCAGCATCAGTACCGCCAGTGCCACGCCACCGGCAGGCGCCGAGTAGGTGCCAGTGGTCATGACCACCAGCGCATAGGCAAATACCCCAGCCAGGATCGACGGCAGGCCGGTGAGCATCCGCGCAGCAAAGCGCGAGGCGTTGGCCAACTTGCTCTCAGGGCCAAGCTCGGCGAGAAACACAGCGGCGATGATGCCCACTGGCACTGCGATGGCTGCGGCGATGCCGACCATGACAAAGGTACCGGCCATGGCGTTACCGAAACCACCGCCCATTTCGAAACCGGTGGGTGGCAGCTCGGTGAACACTTCAAGATTCAGGCGAGCACCGCCACGCATGATCAGCATGTACAGCACGGAAATCAGCGGCACGCTGGCCAGAAACGCTGTGCACCAGACCAGCGTGGTCAGGCTCAAGCTGCGCAGGGCGCGCCCTTCGAACCGGCGTTGCAGGCTTGGCACTGCAGCTGTTGGCGACGAGAGGTCAGTCATTATTTGTTACCCCGTTGCGCGTAGAGCATGATCATCGAGCCGAGCACGTTCACCAGCAGGGTGATGAACATCAGCACCAGTGCGGCGTACATCAGCACCTCGACCTCGTTCGGCCCGGCTTCCGGGAAGTTCAGCGCGAGCAAGGCGGCCAGGGTGTTGGCCGGGGCGAACAGCGACAGGGTGATGGTGTTGGCGTTGCCCACCAACATCGCCAAAGCCATGGTTTCACCCAGGGCGCGGCCCAGACCAAGCACCAGCGAGCCAAAGATGCCGGTTGCAGCGGCTGGCACCATCACCTTGAGGATGGCCTCCCAGTGGGTGGTACCCATGCCGTAGGCGGCCTGCTTGGTTTTCATCGGCACGCTGGTCAGGGCGTCCTGGGACACAGCGGCAATGGTCGGCAGAATCATGATGGCCAGTACCAGCGCCGCAGGCAGCAAGCCTGGGCCGCTCAGGGACGAGCCGAAAAAGGGGATCCAGCCCAGTTCGCTGTTCAGCCACGCGGTCAACGGACGGATCGCCGGGATCACCACGTAGATGCCCCACAGGCCGTAGACGACGCTGGGGATCGCGGCGAGCAGCTCGACGATGGTACGAAACACCGCTGCAAGCTTTGCAGGGAGGAAGTCCTGGGTCAGGAAAATGGCCATGCTGACGCCGAAAAAGCCTGCGATCAGCAAGGCGATCAGGGCGCTGTAAAGCGTGCCCCAAATAGCGGGAAGAATGCCGTACTTGCCTTGGTTGACATCCCAGACGGTGCCGAACAGCACGTCGAAACCGTGCTTCTCCATGCCGGGCAGTGCCTTGCGGCCGACTTCGAAAACCAGCGCAACCACCAGCGCCAGGATCAGCACCACGCCAATGCGGGCGAGCGCACGGAAGGCGCGGTCAACCAGAAAGTCCTTGGTGGACGGTGGCCGGCACGCTGAGTCGGGGTTATCCGGTATGGCAAAAGGTGTGTTCATTGGCGAGTTCCGGGACAGGGAGCAAACGCTGCGGGCTGAACGCTCAGTCCGCAGCGACCTGGCAGTGTTACTGGATGTTTGCGGAAGCTTTGCGTACTTGCTCTACAACCGACGGCGGCAGCGGGATGTAGCCCATCGAGTCAGCAATCTCCTGACCCTTGGTCAGGCTGTACTCGACCATTTCACGCATCGCCTTGGCCTTGGCCGGGTTGCCGTTGTCCTTGCGGAACAGCATCCAGGTGTAGGAAGTGATCGGGTACGACTTGGCACCGTCCGGATCCGGCAGCCAAGCGACCAGGCTTTCCGGCATTTTCACCGCAGCCAACGCTTCGGCACCGCTCTCGGCGTTTGGCACGACGTATTTGCCGGCTTTGTTTTCCAGCTGGGCGAAGTCGACCTTGGCCAGTTTGGCGAAGCCGTATTCGATGTAGCCAATGGCGCCTGGGGTCTGGCGAACAGTAGCGGTTACGCCGTCGTTTTTCGGCGACTTGATGAACTTGTCAGTGGCTGGCCAGTTGACGGTGTTGCCTTCACCCAGTGCTTCTTTGAACGCAGGGTTGATTGCCGACAGGTGTTTGGTGAACACCGCGGTGGTACCGCTGGAGTCAGCACGCACAACTACGGTGATCGGCGTGGCAGGCAGCTTCAGACCCGGGTTGGCGGCAACGATCTGTGGGTCGTTCCACTGGGTGACCTTGCCGAGGAAGATGTTCGAATACACTTCACGCGACAGTTTCAGCCCCTTGGGATTGCCTGGCAGATTGTAGGCCAGAACGATTTCGCCGGCGGTCATTGGCAGCATTTGTACGCCTTCGCCGACCTTGGCGATGTCTTCGTCTTTCATCGCCGAGTCACTGGCGGCGAAGTCGACGGTCTTGTTCAGGAAGTCCTGAACCCCTGCCCCGCTCCCCTTGGATTGGTAGTCAACGGTGACGCCAGCAGTGTTCTTGCTGAAATCCTTGAACCAAGTCAGGTAGATCGGTGCTGGGAAACTGGCGCCGGAACCGGTCAGGCGCACGTTTTCTGCGGCGAAGGTTGCCGAAGTGGCGCTAAGAGATACCGCAACGGCAAGTGCAGCAGACTTCATCAGGCGTATCATGGAAAAGCGCTCCGTGTGATGGCCCGCACACATTGCAGCACTCTTGTTACAGCTTTGTGACGATTGAGTGGCATACGAAGTGTTTATCGCTGAAACAGGCGTTTCAGAGGTGCTGGGGTAGGCCGAGACTCGCGCCATCACGCAGACCTGTGTAGGAGCGGCCTTGTGTGGCGAAAGGCCCGCAGAGCGGGCCCGGAGATTTCGGCGGCGAAGCTGAGATCTGGGGCCGCTGCGCAGCCTTTTCGCGACACAAGGCCGCTCCTACAGGCGCTGTGGGTCTGGAACCTATTGCTCATTACACCAGTCATTCTGCTCAAGTGAGGTGTGATCTGACGGGTGTCGATAACGCTTCATCCCCACACCCCCCTGCGAGACTCAAACCTTGGACAACCTCCGGCAAACCGACTCTCATGATCGTGCGCTCGACTGGCTGAACTTCTTTCTGGCTGATGTTCGCGATGGCCTGGGGCCGTATCTGGCGATCTATCTGCTCGCGGTGCATCAATGGCAGCCGGCAAGCATCGGCCTGGTCATGACCATCGCCGGGATCACCGCGCTGCTGGCGCAGACACCGGCGGGTGCATTGATCGACCGCACGCCCGCCAAGCGCGCCGTGGTGGCGATTGCGGCACTGCTGGTTACCGGGAGCTGTTTGCTGCTGCCGCTGATCTCATCGTTCGGGTTGGTGGCCTTGACCCAGACCATCAGCGCGATCGCAGGCTCCGTGTTCGCCCCGGCAATTGCCGCCATTACCCTGGGTATCACCGGCCCGAAGGCTTTCACCCGACGCGTGGGGCGCAACGAAACCTTCAACCATGCCGGCAACGCCTGCTCGGCGTTGCTCGCCGGCGGCCTGGCCTACCTCTATGGACCAGTCGTGGTGTTCTACCTGATGGCCGCGCTGACCATCGCCAGCATTATCGCCGTCAAACGGGTGCCAGCAGCGGCCATCGACCACCAACTGGCCCGTGGCCTGTCCCACACGCCAACCGGCGACACTCAGCCAGCCGGACTGAGCCTGCTGCTGCACAACCGCACACTGCTGCTGTTCGCCGTGTGCTGCGCGCTTTTCCACCTGGCCAACGCAGCAATGCTGCCGCTGGTAAGCCAGAAGCTGGCCCAGGTGGACCTGCGCCTGGCCACACCGCTGACCTCGGCCTGCATTGTCGCGGCGCAACTGGTGATGGTGCCGATGGCACTGCTGGTTGGCGCCAAGGCCGAGCAGTGGGGGCGCAAGCCGTTTCTGCTGGTGGGATTCTTGATCCTGCCTCTACGAGGCGCGCTGTACGTCCTCTCGGACAATCCCTTCTGGCTGGTCGGCGTGCAGCTGCTCGACGGCATCGGCGCGGGGATCTTCGGCGCGCTGTTCCCGATCGTGGTCAAGGACCTGACCGAGGGTACCGGGCGCTTCAATGTCAGCCTCGGCGCACTGACCGCGGTGTTCAGCCTCGGCGCTGCACTAAGCCCGGGCATCGCTGGTTTGGTGGTACAGTCGGCCGGTTATGACGCAGCCTTCCTGACCCTGGCTGGCATCGCCGCTGCGGCGTTCGTGCTGGTACTGGTCGCGCTGCCGGAAACCTCCTCCCGCTCGGCCGAAGCGCCGACGGTCGTCCCTACTGTGGCAGGAAGCTGAATCCACCATGCCTGTTGTTGATACTGCGCTGATCATCTGGTTGGTGGCTGCCCTCGCCACCTGTGGCGTCATCCTGCGTCCCTGGCGTATCCCCGAATACGTCTGGGCTATGGGCGGCGCGCTGCTGCTCACCGTGTTCGGCCTGATTGCGCCACAAAAAGCCTTGGCTGCGATGGCCGAAGGGGGTGATGTATACCTGTTTCTGATCGGCATGATGGTGCTGGCCGAACTGGCGCGTCAGGAAGGCTTGTTCGATTGGCTGGCGCGCTATGCCGTAAGCCACGCCCGCGGCTCCGGGCAGCGCTTGTTCGACCTGGTGTTTCTGGTCGGCACCCTAGTCACCGTATTCCTCTCCAACGATGCCACCGCCGTGGTGTTGACCCCGGCGGTGTATGCGGCGTGCAAGGCGGCCAAGGCCGAGCCCCTGCCCTATCTGTTCATCTGCGCATTCATCGCCAACGCCGCAAGCTTCGTCCTGCCGATTTCCAACCCGGCCAACCTGGTGGTCTTCGGCAGCCAGATGCCGCCGCTGCTGGAGTGGCTGAGGCAGTTCAGCCTGCCTTCGCTGGCAGCCATCAGCCTGACCTACATAGTGCTGCGCCTGACCCAGCGTAAACAGATCATGCAGCCACTGGCCCTGACCGTCGACTCGCAGCCGCTGACTCCCGGGGCCAAGCTGTGCGCGCTGGGCATTGTCCTGACCGGGGCACTGCTGCTGACCGCCTCGGCGCTGGACACTGCGCTGGGCCTGCCAACCTTTTGCGCTGGCCTGACCACCACCGCCTTGATTCACCTGAGCCAGCGCCGCAGCCCGATGCCGGTGCTGCGCCATGTCGCGTGGGGCGTACTACCTTTGGTGGCCGGGTTGTTCGTGCTGGTCGAAGCCGTGGCCCAAACCGGCGTCATCGATCATCTGGCGCATGCCCTGGCGGCACTCGCCGAACAGTCGCCAGCGCAAGCCAGCTGGGCTGCCGGGGTCGCTGTGGCGATTGCCAGTAACCTGATGAACAACCTGCCCAGCGGGCTGATCGCAGGCTCGATGGGGCACATGGTGCAGTTGCCTGGGCAAACCACGGCGGCGCTGCTGATTGGCGTCGACCTGGGCCCCAACCTGTCGATCACCGGTTCGCTGGCGACCCTGCTGTGGCTGGTAGCCATCCGCCGTGAGGGGGAGAATGTCAGCGCCTGGCGCTTCCTGCGGCTGGGCTTGCTGGTCATGCCGCCGGCATTGGCGGCTGCGCTGTGGGCCGTGACGTTTTGAGCGGGCGCTGGCGAAAGCCGCAGCGCCCAGCACGAGGATAATTCATGCTTTACGTTGTCATGCTCGGCGGGCGCCATCCGCGCGCCAGCATCGAAGTTCACGATGTAGTCTTTGCCCAGGGCGACTCGCTCGAGCAGCTCTACCCTGAGCTACGCAATGCCTGGTTCGGCAGCCTGAAAGGGCTGCATATCGACTCCTGGCTGGAAGTGCACGGCATCGACAATTACCGCGTCGAGTTCAGCCAGGCAGCGCCGCAACCCGGCGCACTGCGCTTGTTCTTCCTCAATCTGGGCGGTTACGAGCGGCAGGTATTCGGCGAAGCGCACCGTTATCTGCTGGTGGCTGCCAGGGACAAAGCCGAGGCCAAGCAGTTGGGTAAACGGCGCATGGCCGCTGGCTGGTTGAAGCCGCATACCGACGCAATACTCGACGTTGATGATTGCCTGCCGATCGACCTGTTGGCTGGGCGCTATGTGCATCTGGTCGAGGGCGAGCATCAGGGCATTCGCCAGCGCAGCGACTACATCCTTATCTAAGCCACCCGCTCAGGGCCGACGGCGCAGATAGCTTTCCAACGGGTCTTTGCTCAACCCTTCCTGCGCCTGCGCGACCGAGGCGATAAACAGCGAGAACAGCTCGGACTGCTTGCCGATGTCGAGCTTGGCGTACAAGTGCTTGCGATGGGTCTTGACCGTGTCCTCGCTGATACCCAGTCGCTCTGCCAATGAGCGTATCGAGTGCCCACGCAGCATGTACTGCGCGACCAGGCATTCGCGCTCGGTCAGCAACGACGAGCCAAACTTCACCAACGCTGCATTGATCTGCCGCCCCAGCGCACTCTCGAAACGCCCGCCAAGCATGTGCGCATCCAGGTCGCCCCAATGCCGACGCACCACCGCCAACACCCACGGTGCGATGCGCTTGAGTTCGGCAACTTGCTGCCTGCTCAATCGCGAGGTGCTGGCCAGCACAACGGCGATGGTCAGCTTCGGCCCGAGTGGCACCAGGTAATTGATCTCTTCCTCCAGCCGCGCATGCTGATAGAACGACAGGTAGTACTCACTGCGCTTGAAGTGGTCCGGCGCGACATCGCTGAGGCGATAGCAGCCGGGCGCAATGCCCTCCAGGCTCGCGCGGTAGAACGGGCACAGCAGATAGAAGCCTTCCAGATACTTGCGCACGTTACCCTCAGGCATCCACGGCCCCTCATCGTCGCGCTCGAACAGCGTCGACGGCAGGCCTTCATGGGGAAACAGAAACACCGTGATGGCATTGGCCGGCGCCAGCAGGTTCAGCGCCGAATACAGCGACTCGACAAAGGCCGAGGTGCCGATGCAATCGGTCACCTGTGCCATGTGCTGAAACCACTGTTCGGATCCAAGCCGGTCTGTACTCATCACGGGCGTCTCGTGTGCGCCTTGGGCCAGCGCTTAACGCAGCTGGAACCAGGTGGTTTTCAGGTGGGTGTACTTGTCGAATGAATGCAGCGACAGGTCACGGCCAAAGCCGGACTGCTTGCCGCCACCGAACGGCACGCTGACATCCAGCGCGTCCATGGTGTTGACCGACACCGTACCAGCCTTCAGCGCCTTGGCAACCCGGTGCGCGCGGTTGAGGTCGTCGCTCCACACCGAGGCCGCCAGGCCGTAGACACTGTCATTGGCCAGCGCAACCGCCTGCGCCTCATCGTCAAAGGCAGTGACGGCCAGCACCGGGCCGAAAATCTCTTCACGGGCCAGCTTGCTGTCCGGTTTTACCTCGGTAAATACAGTGGGCTGGATAAAGTTGGATGAGCCGTTGAACGTCAGTTGCTGGCCTCCGCAACGCAGCTGCGCGCCCTCCTCCTGCGCTTGCCCGATAGCACGCATGATCCGCGCGGTTTGCTCGCTGTCGACAATGGCCCCGGCGGCACTCGCGGGGTTGAGCGGATCACCCGGCAGCCACGCCTGCGCCTTGGCCATCACCCGCTCGACGAACTCGTCGTGGATAGCTCGCTGCACGTACAACCGTGAATTGGCCGAGCACACTTCGCCTTGATTGAAGAAGATCCCGAACGCAGCTTTTTCAGCTGCCAGATCGAGATTCTGGCAGTCGGCAAACACCAGATTCGGGCTTTTGCCACCGCACTCCAGCCAAACCTGCTTGAGGTTGGACTGGGCCGAGTACTGCATGAAGTACTTGCCCACCTGAGTCGAGCCGGTGAACACCAGGCAATCGACATCCGGGTGCAGCCCCAAGGCTTTGCCGGCTTGCTCGCCGAGGCCCGGGACAACGTTGAGTACCCCTTCTGGAATGCCCGCTTCCAAAGCCAACTGGCCCAGGCGCAAGGCGGAAAACGGCGACTGCTCGGCAGGCTTCAACACCACGCTGTTCCCGGCAGCCAGTGCCGGCGCGAGCTTCCAGGCCGCCATGTCCAAGGGGAAGTTCCACGGCACCACCGCAGCGATCACGCCCAGTGGCTCGCGGGTGATGGTGGCCAGCGTGTTGGCAGCCGTCGGCGCGACCTGATCGTAGAGTTTGTCCAGCGCCTCGCCATACCAGGCAAACACCCCGGCTGCGCCCGGCACATCAATGTTGTAGGCGTCCATCACCGGCTTGCCCATGTTCAGCGAGTCGAGCAAGGCCAACTCTTCACGGTGCACCAGCAGCAGCTCGGCCAGTTTCAGCAGGATCTTCTTGCGCTCACCTGGCGCCATGCGTGCCCACGGCCCCTGGTCGAAGGCCTGGCGCGCAGAACGCACTGCCAGGTCCACTTCACGCTCACCGCAGGCGGCAACCTGCGCCAACACCTGATTGGTTGCGGGGTTGATAGCGGTAAAAGTCGCCCCTGCAGACGACTGCACCGCCCGGCCGCCGATGAGCGCGGTGTCGATGAAGGTTTGGCGCTGGGCCTGCTGTTGCCAGTAGTTGAGGTCGAACACGCTGCACTCCTCTTGCGACCGTTTGCCGGTCCGTTGTTATTGACTGGAGACAATCGTGCGCCACTCGCAGCGGCAGGCAAATTCGCAAAAATGTGGTCCGGACCCATGAAAAAGCTCTGCAGCCAAACCAGCTCGCAGCTCACCCCAAAGGGTGATTTCGGTGGTTTTCGAGGTGTGGGAGCATTTCCGGGACTTCAGTTGCATCCGCCCTGCGCGACTCCCAAAAAAGAGAACAAACGTCATGAACGCACCCTTCATCCCGCAACGAAACACCCAGGACTATCAAAAGGCCGACGCGGCCCACCACATCCATGCGTTTCTCGATCAAAAGGCCCTCAACGCCGAAGGGCCGCGGGTGATGGTCCGCGGCGAGCGTTTGAATTTGTGGGACAACGACGGCAACCGTTATCTGGATGGCATGTCCGGCTTGTGGTGCACGCAACTGGGCTACGGCCGCAAGGACCTGACCAGCGCCGCTGCCGCGCAGATGGATCAGTTGGCGTACTACAACATGTTCTTCCACACCACTCACCCGGCGGTAATCGAGCTGTCCGAACTGCTCTTCAGCCTGCTGCCGGGCCATTACAGCCACGCGATCTACACCAACTCCGGCTCCGAAGCCAACGAAGTGCTGATCCGCACCGTGCGCCGTTACTGGCAGGTGCTGGGCAAGCCGCAGAAGAAGGTCATGATCGGCCGCTGGAACGGTTACCACGGCTCGACCCTGGCCGCCACCGCACTGGGCGGGATGAAGTTCATGCATGAGATGGGCGGGATGATCCCCGACATCGCCCACATCGACGAGCCGTACTGGTACGCCAACGGCGGCGAGCTGACCCCGGCCGAATTCGGCCGACGCTGCGCGCTGCAGCTTGAAGAAAAAATCCTCGAACTGGGCGTGGACAACGTCGCTGGTTTCATCGCCGAGCCGTTCCAGGGCGCCGGCGGCATGATCTTCCCGCCTGAAAGCTACTGGCCCGAGATCCAGCGCATCTGCCGCCAGTACGACGTGCTGCTGTGCGCCGATGAGGTGATCGGCGGCTTTGGCCGTACCGGCGAATGGTTCGCCCACCAGCACTTCGGCTTCGAGCCCGACACCCTGTCCATCGCCAAGGGCCTGACCAGCGGCTATATCCCCATGGGCGGGCTGGTGTTGAGCAAGCGCATCGCCGAGGTGCTGGTCGAGCGCGGCGGTGTATTTGCCCACGGCCTGACTTACTCCGGCCACCCGGTTGCCGCAGCGGTGGCGGTGGCCAACCTCAAGGCCTTGCGCGACGAAGGCATCGTGCGCCAGGTCAAGGACGACACCGGTCCTTATCTGCAGCAACTCCTGCGTGAGTCGTTTGCCGAGCACCCCCTGATTGGCGAGATTCAGGGCACTGGCCTGCTGGCGGCGTTGCAGTTCGCCGAGGACAAACCAACCCGCAAACGCTTCGCCAATGAAAACGACCTGGCCTGGCAGTGCCGCACCTATGGCTTTGAGGAAGGCGTGATCATCCGCTCGACCCTGGGCCGCATGATCATGGCCCCGGCGCTGATCGCCAGCCGCAGCGAGCTTGATGAGCTGGTCGAAAAAACCCGCCTGGCCGTCGACCGCACCGCGCGCAGCATCGGCCGCCTCTGACCCGAGCGCAACGCCCAGCCCGATCCGGCTGGGCGTCTTGCGTGCAGCGCTGCGCACCCTCTCGACACGGCTTCATCACCGGTAGCGAGTACACCTCGCCTACTGCAGCGTCCTGTATTCGCCTTCCAGGAGTTCGCAATGACTATAACAACAAGCTCAGCCGACACTCACTGTGCGCAAGCCCCGGCGGCTCGCCGCTTTCGCCAATCCATGGGCCTGCCCGCACTGGTGCTGTTCGGCCTGGCCTACATGGTCCCGCTGGCCGTGTTCACCACCTATGGCCTGGTCACCCAGATGACCAAAGGGCACTTGCCCACGGCCTATCTGCTGACCCTCGGCGCGATGCTGCTGACCGCCTACAGCTACGGCCGCATGGTCCAGGCCCATCCCTATTCTGGCTCGGTGTACAGCTACACCCGTAAAGCCTTCGGCAGCTACTTCGGCTTCATCGCCGGCTGGACCTTGCTGCTCGACTACATCTTCCTGCCGCTGCTCAGCTACCTGCTGATCGGCATCTACATGTCCGAGTACTTCCCGGCGGTGCCGGCCTGGGTCTGGGTGCTCGGCTCGATCAGCCTGGTGACCTTTCTCAACCTGATCGGCATCGAGTCGATCACTCGGGTCAACTGGATTCTGGTAGTGGTGCAGTTGGTGTTCATCGTGGTCTTCGTGGCGCTGTCGGTCAGCAGCCTGAGTGGCCAGGGCGAGCCAGTGTCGCTGCTCAAGCCGTTCTACCACGACGGTTTCAGTGTGCCGCTGGTGATGACCGGCGCGGCCGTGCTGTGCCTGTCATTCCTCGGCTTCGATGCGGTTTCAACCATGGCTGAGGAAACCAGCAACCCGCAGTACCGCATCCCGCTGGCGATCATGGTGGTGTCGCTGGTCGGCGGCCTGCTGTTCTTGCTGGTTTCGTATTTTGCCCAGCAAGTGTTCCCCGACTGGGCCAGCTTTGCCGACCCCGACTCGGCCTCGGTGGATGTCATGCGCCGGGTCGGCGGCGAGCTGCTGGTCAGCGCCTTCACTGCCACCTATGTCGCCGGCTGCTTTGCCTCGGCGATGGTGTCCCAGGCCAGCGTGTCGCGGGTGCTGTTCGCCATGGGCCGCGACGGCGCGCTGCCGCGGGTGTTCGGCCGGTTGCGGACGAAAAAGCGGGTGCCGGCCAGCGCCATTCTGCTGGTCAGTGTGATGTCGTTACTGGCACTGGTGCTGACCCTGGACACGGTGGCCAACATGATCAGCTTCGGCGCGCTGTTTGCCTTCTCGGCGGTGAACCTGGCGGTGGTCAAACACTACCTGGTCGACCAGCAACTGCGCGGTACGCGCAATTACCTGCTGTACGGTGCCATCCCGGCACTGGGTTTTCTCAGTACCTTGTGGCTGTGGAGCAGCCTGTCGAGCATGTCATTCGTGATCGGCTTAAGCTGGATGGGGTTGGGCTTGCTGTGCCTGCTTGGGCTGACTCGGGCGTTCCAGGTGAAATTGCCTGAGTTGCAGATGGCTGAATAGCCGAAGGACAAGACTACCAACGGTGCCGTTTAGCGGGCACCGTTGCGATCTCTCTACGACCAGGATGGATCAGCCGTTGACGCGTTCATGCGCCAGCAACGGAGCCACTGCACTTTCCAGCGCGGCAAGCTTGTCGGCAGCCAGCCGCGCCAGTGGCCGACGTGGATCGCCAGCGCCGTAGCCGGTCAGCGCCGATGCCGCATACACCGACTGCACATAGTCGCCCTGCCAGATCAGCGACATCAACGGCTCAAGATCCCGCCACAACTCGCGAGCGAGCTCCCATTGACCCGCCAGCGCAGCGTCGACAAAACGCACACAGGAACGCGGGGCGATATTGGCCCCACCCCAGATCAGCCCAGCGCAACCTGCATACAGCGCATACGGCACCAGCGGGTCGGCGCCGTTCATGGTCGGCAAGCCGGTTCGAATCAGCGAAGCCTGCGCGGCCAGGTCGCCACTGCTGTCCTTGACCGAGACAAAATTGGCGATCTCGTTGAGCTTGGCGAATAGCGCCGGGGTGACTTCTACCCCGACCGCCTGAGGCACGTTGTAGCCAATAATCGGCAGGCCGGCAGTGGCCACGCTGCGATAGAACGCGACAATGCTGTCGTCGTCGGTCGGCCCCTCGAAAAACGGCGGCAGCACCATGACCCCGTCCGCGCCACATTCGGCTGCATGTCGCGTGCGTTCCAGCACCTCGTCAAGCACCAACGCGGAAGTCTGCACGATGATCCGCGCCCGGCCAGCAATCGCCTTGGCGCCGAAAGCGACCAGTTGCCTGGATTCTTCTTTGCTCAGGTACACGTGCATACCGGTGCCGGAGCTAAGGACAAAACCCTTCACCCCAGCTTCGAGGTAAGCCTCGATCAGCTGGGCAAAACGCGGGTAGTCGATCTTGCCATCACCCTCAAAGGGCGTGGTGATCGCAAGGTTGATCCCGGCAAACTGAAATTCAGACATCGAACCCTCCATGGGTGGATGGACCACGTTGAGCAACAGGCCGGTTCAGCCCACGGACTTGAGCGCAGTCGGCCCTTGCAGGCGCGTCAGCATGGTGTCGCAGTACCAGTCATCGAACTGGCAGACGCCATTTTCAGCGTTCTCGGAAAACGGTCCGGGCTCATAAGTCGGCGACGACACGCCGGCCTGGGTGCCTTCAACCAGACGCCGGTCCTGATCATTGGTCGCCAGCCAGACCTTGGTCAGACGCTCGATGTCGTAGTCCACCCCTTCAACCGCGGTAGCCGGCACCAGCCATTTGGTCGTGACCAGGGTTTCAGTGGCGCTCAACGGCAGGATGCGGAAGCTCAAGGCATGGTCGCCGAGAAAGTGGTTCCAGGTAGACGGGTAGTTGAAGTAGAGCAAGGCGCCGATATCGGCCTCTGCGCTCTCGTCGAGCCGGCCAGCGACTGCCGGCTGGCCATCCATGGTGTAGCTTACAGCCCCTGCCGACAACGGGATGCGGGTCATGCGATAGCGGCCCTGCGGATCCATCAGCAGGCGGCTGGGCATGCCGGCCTTCTCGCAACGGTCCCAGTGAGCGGTGAGTTCAGGGTCTTCAGCAGTCGCCACACCCGCCACCGAAAGGTTTTCCACGAAAGAGTTCATTAGTTCCGGATGGGTGCCGTCACAGTGGAAACACTCGCGATTGTTCTCGAATACCAGCTTCCAGTTGCCCTTCTCGATCAGGTTGGACTCGAACGCCACTTTGCAGTTTTCCAACTGGTGCGGGGCGATAAAGGGGCTTACCGCGTTGCGGAAGCTGGTGAAATCAGGGGCTTTGTCGGCGACGCACACGTAGATATAGCTGTGCACGACTTCACAGTGAACTGGCTTGAGGTTGTATTGGCTTTTGTCGAAATCAGCGCCCATGCTGCCGGCGAACAGCAGGCTGCCATCCAGTTCGAACGTCCACTTGTGATACGGGCATACCAGCTTTGCCACCTTGCCCTGGGCATGCTCGCAAACTTTGGCGCCGCGGTGCCGGCAGGCATTGTGAAATGCCCGGACCTGGCCGTCCTTGCCCTTGACCACCGCAACGGGGTAGTCGCCGATCTGCAGGGTGAAATACTGGCCTGGCTTGTCCAGTTCGATGGTGTGCCCGGCGAAGATCCAGTCCTTGTGCCAGATATGTTCCAGATCCTGGCGGTAGACCTCGTTGTCGGTATACAGCTCACGCGGTAATGCATGCCGCGCTTTGCGCTTGTGGATCAGGCCAACCACAGATTGCTGACTGTTCATTATTATCTCCATCCACCAGCCCCTAACGGCACTGCTCGCATGCCGTATGAATGAGGCAAGGCTACGGGACGGTCACAACAGCCCACAAACTACATTTTCAGCGAGCAAAGGATAAAGGCAGGTTATCAATCACACGGCTGCAGTGCGCTACACGCACCACCGCGAAAACTTCGACAGTACCCAATCGCGCACCCGTCGAGAGGCTTCCTCGCAATTGCTGTTTTCTCTGCAAGCCAGGTAGTGCAGGCTGTTGCGCAGGGTCACCTGCTGTTGCAGCGGCCGCACCAGCAGGCCCTTTTCCACCAGCCCGCTGACCAGCTGATTCCAACCTAGCGCAATGCCCTGATGGGTCAGCGCCATGTTAATGATCAAGTTGTAGTCATTGGCATGAAACACCGGTGGGCTGGCCGCTGGACGTTCATCGATGTCGACATTCTGGAACGCCAGCCAGACGCTCCAGTCGACGTGCTCGGCGACCCCGGCACGGCCATACGGACTAAGGTCGAGCAAGGCGCAATCGCGCAGGCCTTCGAGGCTGGCGATCTCGGGATGTGCAGCCAGATACGCCGGCGAACAGACCGGATAGATAACGTCATGACACAGCGGGTAGATCTTGTAACCTTCGCCCACGTTACTGATCTTGGAGATGACAATATCCGGATCCACCCCAGGCTCGCGATTGACGAAGTTCTGCGTAGTGATCAAGTTGAGTTCGATGTCGGGGTTGTTGGCGCGAAACTCGGGCAAGTGATCGGAAAACCACAATGCGGAAAACGCCGGCGAGCAACAGATAGTCAGTACATGTTTCTGCGTCGGCGCTGAGCGAATACGGTCGGCCGCCTGGGCGATATTGACAAAGGACAACTGTGCCGCTTCGAAGAAGATCGCACCGGCTGGAGTAAGTTGCACCGTGCGCCCAACCCGCTCGAACAACTGCGCACCGAGAAACTCCTCCAGTTCGCGAATCTGCCGGCTGATGGCCGCTTGCGATACACACAGCGCCTCGGCGGCGCGGGTGAAGCTTGCGTACTTGGCGGCCGCCACAAACGCCTTGACCGCCCGCAACGAAGGCATCCTCATGAGCAAGGTGTCTGGATCAGCGTGTCTGTTAAGCATGGTAGCCAGCCTTCTGTAGGTTTTTATAACGCCACGCAGCCTAACTCAGCACCCCGGTGGCATCCACACAGGTGTCGCAAACGTCGCAGGATGGTCGGCCTGACAGCGATCAATAACCTTAGGTTATCTATAATGCCCTGTAAATGTCGTTGGATTTGCCGTGGGTTAGCTAATAGATTGGATGAAAGCCCAGTTCCTGGGGCTAACAATAAAAAATAGGAAATTGTCATGCATCGATATCCCTCTGGGTACTGCCCTTCCGTATTACCAAGCTGGCGACTCGCACGGAGTACGCAGGCTTGTAATTTCGCACGCACAGGAGGGGCGCAATGAGCCGCGCAGATGAAATAATTTCCGTTAACAACATCTATAAAGTGTTTGGCAACCAACCCGACGTCGCTATGAATATGCTGACGTCGGGTGCAACTAAAAACGAAGTATTTGAAAAGACCGGCCAGGTCATTGGTGTGTTCGACGCAAGTTTCGCGGTCAAGCGTGGCGAGATTTTCGTGATCATGGGTTTGTCCGGATCGGGCAAGTCGACCATGGTGCGCCTGTTCAACCGCCTGATCGAACCCACCGCCGGGCAGATCTACCTCAATGGCCGTGAAATCACCGGGTTGTCCGATAAAGCCCTGCTGGACGTGCGCCGCAAGGAAATGGGCATGGTGTTCCAGTCCTTTGCCCTGATGCCGCACATGAGCGTGCTGGAAAACACTGCCTTTGGCCTGGAGATTTCTGGCGTCAGCGAGCAGGAACGCCACAGCCGCGCCCGCGAAGCACTCAGCCAGGTCGGCCTTGCTGGTCAGGAACACAGCTACCCGCACCAGCTTTCCGGCGGCATGCAGCAGCGCGTCGGCCTGGCCCGAGCGCTGGCCAATGATCCCGCGATTCTGCTTATGGATGAGGCGTTCTCGGCGCTGGACCCTTTGATCCGCCACGAGATGCAAGGCGAACTGATCCGCCTTCAGGCCGAGCAAAAGCGCACCATCATCTTCATTTCGCATGACATCGAAGAAGCCATCCGTATCGGCCATCGCATCGCAATCATGGAAGGTGGTCGCGTCGTCCAGATCGGCACCCCGCAGGAGCTGATCAATCAACCGGCCAACGACTATGTACGCACATTCTTCAAGGGCTTCGACAGCTCGCGGGTGCTCAAGGCCGGCGACGTTGCCTCGTTTGATCCGGCAGCGGTGTGCCGGGTCAACGGCAAGGCGCCGCAGTTCCAGCTCGGCGTGCCGTTCGGCTATCTGCTCAACGAGCGTGGCGCTCTGCTGGGCGTAGTCGATACAGCCGCTGCAGGTACACCTGCACCGTGCAACCAGCATCAACTGCAACCGGTTTACACCGACACGCCGCTGCATGAAGTGCTCGATATCGCCGCCAGCCTGCCCTACCCGGTGCCGGTGCTGGACCGCGCAGGTGCCTTCCAGGGCACCGTTTCGAAAAACCAGCTGCTGCAGACCCTGAGCCGCCACTGAGCGACTGCGCCCCAACGAGGTAAGCCACCATGTCCGAGTTCAGTCTGTTGGACCCGTTCCAGTACGCCACTATTCCCTTGGGCGACTGGGTCGAAAGCACCCTGAAATTTCTGGTGCACAATTTCCGTGATGTGTTCCGTGCGATCCGCTGGCCAATCGATCAGGTGCTCAACGGCATCGAGTTCACCCTGCAGAGCATCCCGCCTAGCATTGGCATCATCCTCTCGTCCCTGCTCGGCTGGCAGCTGGCCGGCAAGCGCATGGCCGCGCTGAGCTTCGTCACCCTGACCCTGCTGGGCCTTATCGGCGTGTGGTCGGAGTCGATGACCACCTTGGCGCTGGTGCTGACCTCGGTGTTCTTCTGCGCGGTGATTGGCGTGCCGCTGGGCATCGTCTGCGCCCGCAGCAACCGCCTCGAGCAGGTCATACGTCCGCTACTCGATGCCATGCAGACGCTGCCCGCATTCGTCTATCTGGTGCCCGTGGTGATGCTGTTCGGCATCGGTAATGTGCCCGGCGTGCTTGTCACCATCGTCTTCGCCCTGCCGCCGCTGGTGCGCCTGACCAACCTGGGTATCCGCCAGGTGCCCGAGGACAAGATCGAAGCCGCCCGCGCCTTTGGCTGCACACCGCGGCAGATGCTCACCCGGGTACAACTGCCGCTGGCAACCCCGACCATCATGGCCGGCCTCAACCAGACCCTGATGCTGTCGCTGTCGATGGTGGTGATCGCCTCGATGATCTCCGTAGGTGGCCTGGGCCAGATGGTCCTGCGCGGCATCGGCCGGCTGGACATGGGCCTGGCCACGGTGGGCGGTGCCGGCCTGGTGCTGCTGGCGATCTTTCTCGACCGCCTGACCCAGGCCATGGGCGCCAGAACCAGCGCTGATCCAAGCCTGCGCTGGTACCAGACCGGGCCCGTTGGTGTGGTGCTGCGCCTCTGCGGCAGCGCTAAACCAGCAGAGCGGCGCAAGACCGCATGACCTGACCGATTCGACCTGCCGCACTTGATGCTAATAACCAGAAGAAGGTACGCGACGATGTCCATGCCCATGCTCCCCCGCAGTTTGCTCCAGTGCGCCAGCGCGCTGACCCTGGCCGCCGCTGCGCTGTGCGCGCACGCCTCGGCTGACAAGCCCGGTGACGGCGTCAAGGTCACCCCGATCTTCCCGGCGATCGCTGAAGAGCGTTTTCGCGGCGAGGTCGCCATGGAGGGCCTGCGCGAGCTCGGCTACAAGGTTCAGGAGCCCAAGGAAACCGAATATGGCGTGATGATGATGGCACTGGCCAGTGGCGATGCCGACTTCACCGTGCACCTGTGGGACAAGCTGCACGACAAGTTCTACCAGCAGGCCGGTGGCGACGACGTCATGGTCAAGGCCGGCGATATCATGCCGGGTGTTCTGCAGGGCTACCTGATAGACAAGAAAACCGCTGAAGCGCACAACATCAAGTACATCACCGATCTGAAAAAACCGGAGATCGCCAAGCTGTTCGACACCGACGGCGACGGCAAGGCCGACCTGACGGGCTGCAACCCTGGCTGGGGCTGCGAGCTGGTGATCGACCATCACATGAAAGCCTATGGCCTGGACAAGACCGTCACGGTCAACCAAGGCTCGTACTTCGCCCTGATGGCCGACACCATCACCCGCTACAAGGAAGGCAAGCCGATCCTGTACTTCACCTGGGTTCCGCAGTGGATCGCCACCGTGCTGGTCGAGGACAAGGACGTCGTCTGGCTGGAAGTGCCGAAAACCGACCTGCCGGACGGCAACAACAGCGTCGACACGATGTACAAGGGCAAGAACCTCGGCTTTGCCGTGGACAAGATCGTCGCGGTGGTGAACAAGGAATTCGCCGAGGAAAATCCGGCGGCGCTGAAATTCCTCTCGGTGGTGCAGATCAGCACCGCTGATGAGAGCTCACAGAACCTGCGCATGCAGCAAGGCGAGAAGAAGCCGGCTGATATCACCCGCCACGCCAAGGAGTGGGTTGCGGCCCACCGCCAGCAATTCGATGCCTGGCTGCAGACAGCGCGCGCTGCGGCTACCCAGAAGAGCAACTGACCTCAGCCGTGAACGGCGCGGCAGGTTCGCCTGCCGCGCCAAGGATGACCCCAGCGCATGATGACCTCACCCTACTCGATTGCCAGCAACGCCCGCCGTATTGACCCGACCAGGCGAGCTGCCAGTGCCTTCATGGCCGACGGCTCGGTTGCTGATAACGACCGCGTCGAAACCGGCCCGACTGCATTGGCCTTCGTCGAATGGGCGCAGCTCGGCCTGCAGCCGCCGCACCTGGCACGCATGCGCGAATACCGCTTGCGGCGGGTCCAGGAGCAACTGGTAGCCCGCGACCTGGGCGGTATCCTGCTGTTCGACCCGCTGAATATCCGCTACGCCACAGACAGCAGCAACATGCAGCTGTGGACCACGCACAACCCGGCGCGGGCCTGTTTTGTCGCTGCCAGCGGCCATGTCGTGCTGTGGGACTTTCATGGCTGCGAGCACCTCTCGGCGCACCTGCCGCTGGTCAGTGAACTGCGCAGCGGCGCCTCGTTCTTCTACTTCGAAACGGGCGACCGTACCGACGAGCATGCGCGGCGGTTTGCCGATCAACTTGAACAACTGTTGCGCCAACACGCAGGCAGCAACCGCCGCCTCGCCGTCGACCGCATCGAAGTAGCCGGCCTGCGGGCCCTGGATGCGTTGGGTATTGAGGTGTGCAGTGGGCAGCAAGTCACCGAGATGGCCCGCCTGATCAAAGGCCCCGATGAAATCAGAGCCATGCGTTGTGCAGTGGCGTCGTGCGAAGCGGCGGTGGGCGAAATGCACACGGCGATGCGCGCAGGTGTCAGCGAGAACGACGTCTGGGCTGCCTTGCACGCCGGCAACATTCGTCGCGGCGGCGAATGGATCGAGACGCGCATCCTCAGCTCCGGCCCGCGCACCAACCCCTGGTTCCAGGAATGTGGCCCGCGGGTACTGAGCGATGGCGACCTGCTGTCGTTCGATACCGATCTGATCGGCGTATATGGCATGTGCGTCGACATGTCGCGCAGTTGGATTTGCGGCGGCCTGCAGCCAAGCGCCGAGCAGAAACTGCTGTATCGGATTGCCCATCAGCACATCAGCCATAACATGGCCTTGGTCAAACCGGGCGTGCGTTTCAGCGAGTTGAGCGCAAATGCCCATCGCCTGCCCGAAGCCTGCCGCGCCCAGCGCTACGGCGTGCTGTTCCATGGGGTTGGCTTATGCGACGAATACCCCAGTATCCGGTACCCAGAGGACGTCGCTGCGTATGGCTATGAAGGTGAACTGCAAGCCGGCATGACTTTGTGTGTCGAAGCCTATATTGGCGAGGTCGGCGGGCGCGACGGTATAAAACTGGAAAATCAACTACTGGTCACCGAAGCAGGACATGAACTGCTGACCCACTATCCGTTCGATGAGAGTTTCCTCAGCGACTGACTATCTTCCCCGTGCGGATTTATAACGGCGGGTTATCCATAGTTGTCCGGAAATGTCGTTGGACGCTGCATTCCATGAAGCATAACTTTGTCATCAGCCGTAGCGCCTGAGCCAATCGCCTGCGTGCTACTGGCCACTTAGTCTGAGCGTTAGTCATCATGAAAATAATAAAGACCTTCAGCAGTACGTTCGCCGAGCGCAATCTGCAGTCGCTGTCCACGCGCGATGAATGCATGCAAAAGGCCACTGTCGGTTTCCTGCTTCTGGATAACTTTTCCCTGCCGTGCTTCACCCAATCGCTCGACGTGCTGACCACCGCCAATCTGCTCAAACCAGGTTCGGTCAGGGTGCACACGTTCAGCCATGACAACAGCGCGGTCATGAGCGACCTGGCTATCCCGATCCAGCCGAGCACACCGCTGACCGACGTGCGTATCGCCGACCTCGACCTGATGATCATCTGCGGCGGCCTGCGCACGCCCCGCGTGGCCCCACAGTGGTTGACTGCCTTGCTGCAGACCCTGGCGCGGTTGCCGGTGGCCTTGGGTGGCCTGTGGAATGGCGCGTGGTTCCTCGGCAAGGCCGGCCTGCTGGATGGCTACCGCTGTGCCATCCACCCTGAGCAACGCACAGCCTTGGCCGAGCGCTCGCCGAATACCAATGTGTGCTTCGACAGCCAAGTCTGTGACCGTGATCGCCTGACCGCTGCAAGCCCTGCCGGGGCGTTCCAGATGACTATCCAGTGGTTGCGCCAGTGCACCAGTACAACCCTGACCGATGCTGTCCTCGACATGCTTGATTATGACCAGTCACGCTTTCGCAGCGCGCTCAACAAGCGCCAGCCGCGCCTGAGTGCACCGCTGCGGGAAATCATCAGCTTGATGGAAGCCAACCTCGAAGAACCGTTGGAGCCTGAGCAACTTACTCACTACGTGAAGTTGTCGCAACGGCAAATGCAGCGCTTGTTTCGTGAACAATTGGCGACCAGCCCACAACGCTATTACCTGCAACTAAGAATCACCGAAGCACGGCGCCTTATTCAAAACTCCGGTGGCGCCCTGATTGATATCGCAACGGCCTGCGGCTTTGTCTCATCCAGTCACTTCAGCAAGTGTTACAGCGCCCTGTTTGGCTACCCACCTTCCAAAGAAGCGCGCTTTGAACTTTAACGGAAGGCACCGCCTTCACTCGGTTGAATCAAACAGGATGTCCACCATGAAAGTAGCGTCATTACCGGGCGATGATCAAACCTGTGGCTGGTATCACCTGAGCAAAGGCCGCACGGTGCGCCCTGCCCATACAGGGCACAGCCGCGCCCGTTGGGTAATCGTCGGCGCAGGCTTCACCGGGCTGGCAACCGCCCGCCAGCTGGCGACGCACTTCCCCGACGAACACATCGTGCTGGTAGATGCCCAGGAAGTCGGCTTCGGTACTTCGGGGCGCAACGCAGGCTTTGTCATCGACCTGCCCCATGACATCGGCGCGCCGGACTACATCGGCGATATCGCCACCGCAAAGACCACCATGCAGCTCAACCTCAGTGGTAAAAATTACCTGACCGAGCTGGTCGAACGCTTCAATATCGACTGCCAGCTGAGCCACTGCGGCAAGTACCAGGCGGCCGTCGAAGATCGCGGCATCGCCGTGCTCGAGGCCTATCGCTCTGGGCTGGACAAGCTCGAGCAGCCGTATCAGATGATCGACGCCGAGGCACTGCCCGAGCACATCGGCACGCGCTTCTACCGTAAGGCGCTGTTCACCCCAGGCACCTCGCTGATCCAACCGTCGGCGCTGGTCAAGGGCCTCGCCGACAGCCTGCCGAGCAACGTTACCCTGTATGAGAACACGCCAATCAGCGAAGTCGAGTACGGCGCCCGCAGCGTGCTCAAGCACGCAAATGGGTCGATCACTGCCGACAAGCTGATCCTCACCAACAATGCCTTCGGCATGAGTTTTGGGTTTCTCAAGGGGCGCATGTTGCCGGTGTTCACTTACGCCAGCCTGACCCGGCCGATGACCGCCGACGAGCAGGCCCGATTGAGCGGCAAGGCGTACTGGGGGGTGATCCCGGCCGACCCGTTCGGCACCACCGTACGCCGCACGCCTGACCAACGCCTGCTGATCCGCAACAGTTTCAGCTTCAACCCGGACGGGCGCAGCGACCCCAAATATCTGGCGCGTTTCGCTGCCCGCCATCGCGCCTCGTTCGAGCGCCGCTTCCCGATGCTTACGCAATTGCCGTTCGAATTCACCTGGGGCGGCGCCCTCGCCCTCTCTCGCAACCACGCGGGTTACTTCGGCGAGCTGGCTGGCAACGTCTACGGCGCACTGTGCTGCAACGGCTTGGGCGTGACTCGCGGCACGGCTACCGGCAAGTTGCTGGCGGACTGGCTGGCGGGTGAGCGATCCGAGTTGATCGATTTTGTCCTGCGCTCGCCTGGGCCAAGCGCCAACCCCCCGGCCGCGCTGGTGTCGATGGGGGTCAACCTGAACCTGTTGTGGGGCCAGTACCGCGCAGGGCAGGAAGGCTGAGCGCACGCAGTGCGGCGGTGCGTCCGCCGCTGCCGCGGCAAACCGAACACGCATGATCAGGAACAACAATGACAAGCCTTGCTCTCTCAGTGGAAGAAGTCCCGCTCAGCCCGTTCCATACACTGCTCACCTGGCCCTCCGGGGGCGGCTCGTTCGTCGATGGCTATGTGCTCAGCATAATCGGCGTGGCCCTGGCACATATTTCCAGTGCACTGGCCATGACCACGCTGTGGGAAGGCTTGACCGCAGCCTCTGCCCTGATCGGGATATTCTTCGGTGGCTCTCTCGGCGGTTGGCTGACCGATCGCCTCGGCAGGCGGCGGCTGTTCTTCGCTGGCCAGGTATTGTTCGTGCCGGCTTCAGCGGCGCAGTTCTGGGCAGACAGCGCACTGAGCATTCTTCTGCTGCGCCTGGTGATCGGCATCGTGTTCTGGACCTGCTGCCTCATCCCGCTGCCTATCTCGCTGTACACCCTGGGCATAGCCCAAACCATGTACAGCGCGGCGCTGATCACCCTGATCGGATTGCTGCTGTCTTGGCTGCTGGCACCGGAAACACGTTCGCTCAACCTGCAGCAAGCCGCCGCGCTTGGCTGATACCGCATGCTGCGCTGGCCGTATCGGCCCGCATCGTCTCACCGCTAGTGACACTACCTGGGAGCACCATCAATGAAGTTCGAAGGCATCTATACCCCGGCCATCACCCCTCTGGACGCAGACGGCAACATCGACAAGGCCGCCTTCGCCGAGGTCCTCGAATACCTGGTCGAGGCCAAGGTCCACGGCATCATCATCGGCGGCTCCACGGGCGAGTATTACGCTCACACCGCTCAGGAGCGCTTCGACCTGGCGGCGCAGGCCAAGGATGTTTTGCACGGGCGCCTGCCCTTGATCGTTGGCACCGGCGCTATCCGCACCGAAGACTCGGTGGCCTACGCTGAAGCGGCCAAGGCGATCAAGGCCGACGCCCTGCTGGTCGGCTCGCCACCGTATGCCCTGCCGACCCAGCAGGAAGTCGCCGAGCACGTCCTCGCAGTCGACCGCGCCGCGGGCTTGCCGATCATGCTCTACAACTATCCAGCGCGCATGGGTGTGCACATGGGCCCGGAGCTGTTCGACGCGCTGGCGGGTTGCCGCAACATCGTCGCCATCAAGGAAAGCTCCGGCGACATGGCGCAACTGCACCGCCTGGCGACCAAGCTGCCACATATCGCCCTGTCTTGCGGCTGGGACGATCAGGCCCTGGAGTTCTTCGCTTGGGGCGCGCGTAGCTGGGTCTGTGCCGGCTCCAACTTCATCCCGCGTGAGCATGTGGCGTTGTACCAGGCGTGCGTGATCGAAAACGATTTCGTCAAAGGTCGGCAGATCATGGCGGCGATGATGCCGTTGATGGACTTCCTTGAAGGCGGCAAATTCGTGCAGTCGATCAAGTACGGCTGCGAGCTCAATGGCCTGCGCACAGGCGGTGTTCGAGCTCCACTGAAAGGCCTGCAAGACAGCGAAAAGGCCGAGCTGAAAGAAGTCGTTGCCACTCTCAAGCGCGCTGTTGCACACATTAATGGAGGAGTCTGAGATGAGCGAGTTGCTGAGCAAAGAAGAGTACGCCGCGATCGCGGCGGACATGCAATACCGCACCCAGGCGTTCATCGACGGGCGCTTCTGCGCAGCCCAGAGCGGCAACACCTTCGTTACCAGCAACCCTGCGACCGGCGCCAACCTGGCTGAAATCGCCTCTTGTGATAGCCGCGACGTAGATATCGCCGTTGCCGCCGCCAAGGCTGCATTCGCCGATGGCCGCTGGCACAAGCAAGCACCAGCTGCACGCAAACAAGTGCTGCTGCGCTTTGCACAACTGCTGGAAGACAATGCCCATGAGCTGGCTGTTCTCGAAAGCCTGGACAGCGGCAAACCGGTCAGTGAATGCCAGACAGTCGATGTGCCAGAAACCATCAACACTTTGCGCTGGCACGCCGAGCTGATCGACAAGGTCTACGACAGCACCGCACCAACCGGGCATGGCGCGGTGACCCTGGTTGTGCGCGAAGCAATCGGTGTGGTCGGCCTGGTGCTGCCGTGGAACTTCCCGTTGCTGATGCTGGCCTGGAAAATCGGTCCCTCGCTGGCCGCGGGGTGCTCGATCGTGGTCAAGCCGGCCAAGGAAACAACCCTCACCGCTCTGCGCGTCGCCGAGCTGGCGCATCAGGCCGGCGTACCGGCTGGGGTATTCAACGTGACCCCAGGTGGCGGCCGCGAGGCTGGCGAGCCGATTGGTCGGCACATGGACGTTGCCATGGTCAGCTTCACCGGTTCGACCGACACCGGCCGGCTATTCCTGAAGTATGCCTCCGAGTCCAACCTCAAGCGCGTGGTGCTGGAGCTGGGCGGGAAAAACCCGGCGGTGGTGATGAATGACTGCGAAGACCTCGAGCAGGTCGCCGAGTACGTCACTGCCGGTGCGTTCTGGAACATGGGTGAGAACTGTTCGGCAACCTCGCGGTTGATCGTTCATGAAGACGTCAAGGACGAGCTGCTGAGCCTGATTGGCAAGCAGTTGCACAACTGGCAACTGGGCGACCCGCTCGATCCGCAGAACCGGCTAGGTGCGATGGTCAGCAAAGCGCATTTCGACAAGGTGCGCAGTTATCTCGATTACGTTGCCGAGCACAACTTGGAGGTGGTCCAAGGCGGCGCAACACAAGCCGGCGTGTTCGTGCAGCCGACCATCGTCGATGGCGTTGGCCGAGACAGCCCGCTGTTCATCGAAGAGATCTTTGGCCCAGTGCTAAGCGTCACCAGCTTTGCCAGCCTGGACGAAGCCATCGAGCTGGCCAACGACACAGTCTATGGCCTGGCGGCCTCAGCCTACACCGGCAGCCTGCGTAATGCGCTGCGCTTGTCACGGGAAATCCACGCGGGCGTGGTGACCGTCAACTGCTTCGGCGAAGGCGATGCCTCGACGCCGTTCGGCGGCTATAAGCAGTCCGGGTTTGGTGGTCGCGACAAGTCGATCTGGGCGCATGATCAATACACCGAGCTTAAAACCATCTGGATCGATGCATCCTGAGTAGCTGAACCTGCTCACAGCCAAGCGCCGCTGCGAGGCGGAGCTCGGCTGGCAAGTTTTCAACGCGTAGCAGCTGGATTGCTGACCCGCGCGGGCGCATCGGCTTTGTTGAAGCCGTTGAGCAGCGCATGCGCAGCAAGACCAATCAGCAAGCCCCAGAACGCACCGCCAATACCCAGCAAGGTAATGTTGGCGGCAGCGGCCAGAAAGGTGATCAACGCCGCTTCGCGGGTTTTCGCATCGGCGGTAGCGCTGGCCAGGCTGCCGCCGATGGTGCCCAGCAAGGCCAGCCCGGCCAGGGTGGCGATGAAGCTTGCCGGCAAGGCCATGAACAGCGCCGCCAGGGTCGCCCCGAACATCCCTACCAACACATATAGCAAGCCAGCGGCGATGCCGGCGATCCAGCGCTTGGACGGCTGTTCGTGGGCTTCCTTGCCGGTGCAGATGGCCGCGGTGATCGCTGCCAGGTTGAACGCATGCGAGCCGAACGGCGCCATCAACAGCGAACCCAGCCCGGTCACCGTCACGATGGGACTGGCGCTGGTGTCGTAGCCATCGTTGCGCAACACCAGCATGCCCGGCATGTACTGCCCGGTCAGGGTGATCAAAAACAGCGGCAAAGCCACACTCAGCAGCGCATTGAACGAGAACTGCGGCACGGTGAACACCGGCTCGGTCAGTTGCCAGTGCAGGCCGGACAGGTCAAGCCGGCCCTGCACCAGCAAAAAGCTCAACCCCAGCAGCAGAATGCCGGCCACCGCATAGCGCGCAGTGAAGCGCTTGAGCAGCAGGTAGCAGGCAATCAGCAGCCCGGCCAGCAGCGGATCGATGCTGACGCTGCTGAACGCACCAATGCCAAACTGCAGCAGAATCCCGGCCAGCAGCCCTGCTGCTACCCCGGGTGGAATCAGTGCAATGACCTTGTCGAACCAGCCGGAACAGCCCAGCAGCACGAAGGCCGCGGCACAGACCATGTAGGCGCCTACCGCTTCGGCATAAGGCGTAGTTGCCAGCGCGACGACCAGAAACGCCGCAGCCGGCGTCGACCAGGCGGTGATGATCGGTGCGCGATAGCGCCAGCTCAGGTACATCCCGGTAACGCCCACGCCAATGGACACCGACCAGACCCACGAGGCCGTCAGCTCAGGGCTCAGGCCGGCCACCTTGGCCGCCTGGAACACCAGGATGAAGGTGCCGCCATAGTTGACGATGACCGATACCAGACCGGCAATGATCGGGTGCAGCAGGTCGCTCGGGCGCAGTGACGAGCGAGAGGCATTGAGTGACATGGTGAACAGCTCCAGGCAGTGGCGAGGCGCAGAGTCTACGGATAGACTGGCCTGCCGCTTCAGGCCAATTCATGCAGCCAGGGCAGACCACATGGCAAAAACGTTCGAACTTGAAACCCTGCAGATGCGCTTGGCCGACAGCGAATTTGCCAGCCTCGATCTGCACCAGCGAATCCAGCGTTCACTGCGTGCACTGATTCTCGAAGGCTCGCTGAGTGCCGGCCTGAAGCTGCCCGCCACGCGAGTGCTGGCGCGCTCGCTCGGCGTGGCCCGCGACACCGTCGAGAACGCCTATGTGCAGTTGCAGCGCGATGGCTACATCAACCGCCGAGGAGGCGCTGGCAGCTACGTCGCGCAAACCCTGGGCAGCGAGTTGCATGGCGCCGCACGCCGGCGCATGCAACAACGCGACGCACGCCGTGCTCAAGCCGCCACGCAAGCGGCCGGGCTGAGCCAGCGCGGCCAGCAGATCCTCGCCAGCGGCGGCATCCATGACCAGCAGGCGATCAAGGCCTTCGCTACAGGCCTGCCGGAAACCCGCAGCTTCCCCACTGAGACCTGGGAGCGCCTGCAACGCCAGGTCATGAAGGACTACCGCGGCAACGTCTTGCTGCATGGTGACCCGCAGGGTGCCGAGCCGCTGCGCAAGGCCATCGCCACGTACCTCAACCTTGAGCGCGGCGCCAACTGCAAGCCCGAGCAAATTCTGGTGCTGAGCAGTACCCGCCAAGCGTTGTTCCTGTGCGCGCAGTTGCTGGTAGACGCGGGCAAACCCATCCTGCTGGAAAACCCCGGCTATTTTGGCGCGAAAAAAGCTTTCGAAGCGGCCGAGGCCAAGGTCGTGCCGATCGACGTCGATGAACAAGGCGTGCGCATCGACCTGCTGCGTGCCGATCGCAGCGCTGCCAATTGCCTGTACGTGACGCCGTCGCATCAATACCCCACCGGCGCCACCCTGCCGCTGGCGCGCCGGCTGGAGCTGCTCGGCTGGGCGGCCGAGCACGGCAAATGGATCATCGAGGACGACTACGACAGCGAGTTTCACTACGACGGGCTGCCCACCGCCTGCATGCAGGGGCTGGACCGCTACCAGCGCACGATCTACCTCGGCACCTTCAGCAAGACCCTGTTTCCCGGCCTGCGCATGGGCTACATGATCCTGCCCGAACAACTGGTGCAGCCGTTTGCCTGCGCCCGCAGCATCATCGACGGGCATACCCCGCAGATCCTGCAACTGACCCTGGCGCGCTTCATGGAAGACGGCCATTACAACGCCCACGTGCGCGCCATGCGCAAACTCTACAGCCGGCGCCGCCTGTACATGCTGGATGCCATTGCCAGGCACCTGCCAGGCATTGCCACCGCCCTGCACCCGCAAGGCGGACTGCAGATTCCCTGCCTGCTCGAGGCGGGCTGGAGCGAGCAGGACACCATCCGCGTAGCGGCCAGCGCCGGCGTGCAGTTGCCTGGCCTGAGCCGGCTCTACGCGGGCGAGCACAAGCAGCAAGGCTGGCTGCTGGGCTACTCGTCCCTGACCGAGCATGAAATCGAGACGGCCATGTCGCGTTTGGCCATGGCGTTGAAGTCAGGTGGCTGACCCAGTGCGCTGTCGCCACCTGGGGCGCAAGTCCGATACGGGGTGATTACCCTGCTGCAAGAGGCCTCGATCAGACGAGCACGCCATGCAGTAGCAGTGCAGCAAGCCGTGCCCTGATGAGTCACATGAATGAATATTCATGCAAGGCTGCGGCTCAGTGCTGCCGGGGCTGACGGGCCATCCGGGCAGGCTCGCCGGGGGCGGCTTGCTTGAGCAGCAGCGGGTGCTTGCGTAGCATCGCCGACCCGGTGACCTCTCCACCCCGAAGAACGCGCATGCCCCAACCCATCCCCCTCAAGGATCACGAACAGGAAAAGCAGCTGGTCAACCGCCGTCTGTTGGTCTGCGCCGTGCTGACCTGCAGCCTCGTTGCGGTGCTGATCGCTCGCCTGTACGTGCTGCAGGTGCTGCAGCACGACCAGCAAAGCGCCGTTTCCGAAAACAACCGCGTGCACGTGCTGCCGATCGCGCCTGAGCGCGGCCTGATTTACGACCGCAACGGCGTCGTGCTGGCCGACAACAAGCCCAGCTTCAACCTGACCATGACCCGCGAGCGCGCCGGCGATTCAGCCAAGGTGCTCGACAGCCTGACGCAGATTCTCGGCCTGGCCGACGACGACCGTCAGCAGTTCAACAAGGATCTGCGCCGTGGGCGTAAACCGTTCGAACCGGTGACCTTGATGGTGGGCCTGAGCGAAGAACAGATCGCCCTGATCGCCGTCAATCAGTTCCGCCTGCCGGGGCTTGATGTAGAGCCGCAGTTTATCCGTGAGTACCCGCTCAATGAGCACTTTGCGCACTCGGTGGGCTATGTCGGCCGGATCAACGAGAAGGAAGCCAAGACCCTCGACAGCACCGAGTACCGCGGTACCCAGTCGATCGGCAAGACTGGCGTCGAGCGCTTCTACGAGGATCAGTTGCACGGTCATGTCGGCTACGAAGAGGTCGAGACCAACGCCCAGGGCCGGGTCATGCGCGTGCTCCGCCATCAGGACCCGATCCCGGGCAAGGACATCATCCTCAGCCTTGACGTGCAGCTGCAGCAGGCCGCCGAAAAAGCCCTGGGCGATCGCCGTGGCTCGGTGGTGGCGCTCGACCCCGCCACCGGCGATGTGCTGGCGATGGTCAGCAACCCAAGCTTTGATCCTAACCTGTTCGTCAAAGGCATCAGCTTCAAGCAATACGCCGCGCTGCGCGATTCGATCGACCGGCCGCTGTTCAACCGGGTGCTGCGCGGTTTGTATGCGCCGGGCTCGACGATCAAGCCGGAGGTGGCCATCGCCGGCCTCGACAGCGGCGTAATGACGCCCGCCAACCGGGTGTTCGACCCCGGCTACTACGAGCTGCCCAACTACGACCACAAGTACCGCAACTGGAACCGCAGCGGCGATGGCTGGGTAGACATGTACACCGCGATCATGCGCTCCAACGACACCTACTTCTATGACCTCGCGCACAAGCTGGGCATCGACCGCCTGCATGACTACATGGCCGAGTTCGGCCTCGGCCAGAAGGTCTCGTTGGACATGTTCGAGGAAGCCGCCGGGCTGATGCCGTCGCAGCAATGGAAGCGCGCGACTCGCCGTCAGGCATGGTTCCCCGGTGAAACGCTGATCCTGGGGATTGGCCAGGGCTACATGCAGGTCACCCCGTTGCAGCTGGCCCAAGCCACCAGCCTGCTCGCCAGCAAAGGCGTGTGGCACCGCCCGCACCTGGCCCGGAGCATTGGTGGCGAGCCGCCGCAGGATCCGCACCCGATGCCGGATATCGTCCTGCACGACAAGCGCGCGTGGGACCAGGTCAGCCAGGGCATGCAGATGGTCATGCACGACCCGCGTGGCATCGCCCGCGCCTCGGCGGCTGGCGCCCAGTACCGAATTGCCGGCAAGAGCGGTACCGCGCAGGTAGTGGCGATTCGTCAGGGCGAGCGCTACGACCGCAACAAGACCCTGGAGCGGCACCGCGACAATGCCTTGTTCGTCGGTTTCGCCCCCGCCGAGCATCCCTCGATTGTGGTCGCGGTGATGATCGAAAACGGCGAAGCCGGCGGCCGCGTCGCCGGTCCGGTGGTGCGCGAGGTGATGGATGCCTGGCTGCTGGACAGCCAGGGCCATCTGAAGCCCGAATATGCCGGTGGCGAGCACGCTTCGCCGCATTCCTGACTCGCTGCGCAGACGGCCACGCATACAGAAACCCTATAAAGGAATAAGAGTATTCTTTCTTATTCCTTTTTAAATAACCCCAGTTCTTCTATAACTGTCTGCACTGTACAGCCGCCAACAGCTGGCCAACTGTCTGCAGCGCAGCACCCCATCAACAGTAAGCCCCAACAGCCTCGACGATTGCTCAAGCAAAGTCCCCCGCTCAATTGACCTGGAGACTCGCCCATGAGCAACCCGCTCGACAACGCTGCCCTGGCCGGCGGTATTGCCCGCCCCGCTCGCTCCTCGGCCCTTGGCATTGCCCGCGAGCTGGCTGAGCAGTTTGCTCAAACCGCAGTCGAGCGCGACGAACGCGGCGGCACGCCCAAGCGCGAGCGTGACGCCCTGCGCAGCAGTGGCCTGCTCGCGCTGACCATCCCCACCGCCTATGGCGGCCAGGGCGCCAACTGGCGCGAAACGCTCGAAGTGGTGCGCGAATTCGCCCGGGTCGATAGCTCGATTGCCCATGTGTTCGGTTTTCATCACTTGATGCTGGCCACCGTGCGCCTGTTCTCGCGGCCCGAGCAATGGCAACCATGGTTCGAGCAGACGGCGCGCAAGCATTGGTTCTGGGGCAACGCCCTCAACCCTCTGGACACCCGCACCGTGGTCAAGCACTTCGACGGCTGGTGCGAGTTCTCCGGGCAAAAGAGCTTCTGTTCCGGCGCCAGCGATTCAGAGATGCTGATCGCCTCGGCCGTGGACGAACGTGCCGGCGGCAAGCTATTGATCGCGGCCATCCCCAGCGCCCGCACCGGCATCAGCCTGCACAACGACTGGAACAACATTGGCCAACGCCAGACCGACAGCGGCAGTGCCACCTTCGAACGGGTGCGGGTCGAGCAGGACGAACTACTGCTCGATCCAGGCCCGCTGAGCACGCCATTCGCCGCCTTGCGCCCGCTGATCGCTCAGTTGCACTTCGCCAACCTGTTCCTCGGCATCGCCGAAGGCGCCTTTGCCGAAGCCCGCCAGTACAGCCTCAAGGAAAGCCGCCCCTGGTTCCGCTCCAGCGCGGCACAGGTCAGCGAAGACCCTTATGTGCTGCGCCATTACGGCGAGTTCTGGGTCGGCCTGGAAAGCGTGCGTTTGCTGATCGAGCGCGCCGCCGACCAGCTCGATGCTGCCTGGCAGCAGGAGCATGCGTTGAGTGCAGAGCAACGCGGCGACCTCGCCCTGGCCATCGGCACGGCCAAGGTCGCGGCAACCCGCCACGGCCTGGATATCTGCAACCGCCTGTTCGAAGTCACCGGTGCCCGCGCCACCCATGCCTCACTGCGCTTCGACCGGCATTGGCGCAACCTGCGCACGCAAACCCTGCACGACCCCGTGGATTACCGCATCCACGAGCTCGGCGAGTGGGCCCTCAACGGTAAGCGCCCTGTCCCGTCCTTCTATTCCTAAAGGCACGCCCATGCAATTGCTCACCCTCCCCCCGTCACCGTCACTGGCCACCTCGATCCGGGCGACCGCGCAGGTCTTCGAAGACCCCCGTTCGCAGGCGCTGCTGGCCCACTTGCAACAGGTTGCGCCAAGTGAGGCCAGCGTGCTGATCATCGGCGAGACCGGCACGGGCAAGGAGCTGGTGGCGCGCCATATCCACGACCTCAGCGGGCGCCGCAACGGGCCGTTCATCGCGGTCAACTGCGGGGCGTTTTCCGAGTCGCTGGTCGAGGCCGAGTTGTTCGGCCACGAGAAAGGCGCCTTTACCGGCGCGCTCGCCGCCAAGGCCGGCTGGTTCGAGGAAGCCAACGGCGGCACGCTGTTTCTCGACGAGATCGGCGACCTGCCCTTGCCGATTCAGGTCAAGCTGCTGCGCGTGTTGCAGGAGCGCGAGGTGGTCAGGCTAGGCTCGCGCAAGAGCATCCCGATCAATGTGCGGGTGCTGGCAGCGACCAACGTGCAGCTGGAAAAAGCCATCAATGCCGGGCATTTTCGCGAAGACCTGTACTACCGCCTGAGCGTAGTGACGCTGTCGCTGCACCCGCTACGTGATCGCCCCGGCGATATCATGCCGCTGGTGCGCCATTTCATCCGCCGCTACAGCGAGCGCTTGGGTTATGGCCCGGTCGAGCTCAGCCCACGCGCGCAGGCCAAGCTGGTCGAATACAGCTGGCCGGGCAATATTCGCGAGCTGGAAAACGTCATCCATCACAGCCTGCTGACCTGCGGCAACGGTGAAATCCAGGCGCAGGATCTGCGCATGTCCAACCTGCGCCTGGAGCGCCAGGAGGATGCCGCCGCCAGCCATGGTGGTTCGGCAGAAGAACTGCTGGAGCAAGCGTTCAGCCGGCTGTTTGAGGAGCACTCCGGTGAGTTGTTCGAGAAAGTCGAGAACGCCCTGCTGCGTTCGGCGTATCACTTCTGTCACTACAACCAGGTGCATACCGCGCAGTTGCTGGGGCTGTCGCGCAATGTCACGCGCACCCGCTTGATCGCGATTGGCGAACTGGTGGTGAACAAGCGCCGCAATCAGGAGGAAAGCGTGCATAGCCGTGTGGTGGGTTTGTCCATCTGACCTGCAGCCCGGCCCGCCAGGCTGCAGCCAGGGTCAGTCTGGGCTGACCCGCCCGAGTGAACGACAGACCTTGGCCAGCAGCTCGCCAATCTGGAACGGCTTGATCAGCATATCCATGCCCGAGCCGAGAAACGCCTGCCGATCCAGCGCGGTTTCGGCGTAGCCGGTCATGAACAGCACCGGTAAGCCTGGCCGATAAACCCGGGCCATATCAGCCAGCTCGCGACCGCTGATGCCTGGCAGACCGACATCGGTGAGCAGCAGTTCGATACTGCTGTCGTTGCGCAGATGGTCCAGCGCCTGCTCGATGGTTTCCGCCAGCGTGTAGCGGTAACCGGCGTCGGCCATCACCTCAGCCACCGACAGGCGCACCGAAGCCATGTCTTCGACGATCAGCACATGCTCACCTGCGCCTCTTTGATCGACGTGGGCAACCAGTGCTTCACTGACCGCCTCGCGATTGCTCGCAGGCAGAAGCAAGGTCACTTCTGTGCCCTGTCCCTGCACGCTGCGCAACGCAACATGCCCACCAGACTGACGAGCGAAGCCGTAGATGGTCGACAGGCCAAGGCCGGTGCCCTGGCCCAGCGGTTTGGTGGTGAAGAACGGATCGAAGACCTTCTCCAGCACGTCCGGGGCGATGCCACTGCCGTCATCGCGCACCGTTACGGCGATGTAAGCGCCATCCTGAAGATTGGGGTCGGCGCGGGCCACGACTGCTGAAGTAGTGACCCAGATATGCCCGCCTTTGATCAACGCATCGCGGGCGTTGATCACCAGGTTGAGCACGGCGCTTTCCAGTTGCACCGGGTCGACCAGCGCGGTCGCCGGGCACTCGCTCAGTTGCAACTGCAGATCGATGCGTTCACCGATGGTGCGGGTCAGCAGCTCTTGCAGCGAACGTATGCGCTCGTTGACGTCGACCGGGTGGGTATCCAGCGGCTGCTGCCGAGCGAAGGCCAGCAGACGATGAGTCAGCGAGGCCGCGCTCATCGCCGAGCTCAGCGCGGCATCAGCATAATGGGGGACTTTCTCGAGGCGGTTCTCGCCGACGCGTTTACGGATCAACTCCAGGCTGGTGATGATCCCGGTGAGCAGGTTGTTGAAGTCGTGGGCGATACCGCCAGTCAGGCTGCCCAGGGCGTCCATTTTCTGCAACTGCAGCAGCTGCGCCTCGGTGCGCGCGCGCTGGGCCATCTCGCGGGCCAGCTGAATGTTGGCATCGTCGAGCTTGGCCAGGTGCGAGCGCTCGCGATGGCGATGCTCGGTAACGTCTTCGACAAATACCAGGCACAGGCCCGGCGTGCGGTATGGCGACAACTGCCAGTCGGTGTCGCGCAACTGGCCTTTCACCGTCATGCCCAAGGTACCGCGCCAGCGCTCGCCGTCTGCCAGGTGCTGACGCAAGGCAGCCAGGGCCAGTTCCTGGCCCGGGGTGAAGCATTCCAGCAGCACTTCAGGCTGCTGATTATCCTGAATCAGCTGAGCGAATGCATGGTTGCACTCATGCACTTTGAACTGGGCATCCAGCACCGCAATCGGCGCCGACACGTTGCTGAAGATCTCGCGAAAACGCGCCTCGCTGTCACGCAGTGCACGCTCGGTGTCACGCACCCGCAGCAAGGTGCGCAGAGTCGCCTGCAGCACATCCGGGTCGACCGGGTGCACCAGGTAGGCATCGGCTCCGGCCTCAAGACCGGTAATGATGTCTCCGGTCAGGATCGACGCAGCCGAGACATGGATCACCGGCAGCAGCGCTGTCTCGGGATCGGCGCGCAACAGGCGTACGACATCGAAACCGCTCATGTCCGGCAGGTTCACATCCAGGATCAGCGCATCGATCTGTTCATTGCGGATCATCTCCAGGCCGTCGCCGCCAGTGCCTGCCTCGAGTACCTGATAGCCGTGCAGGGCCAGCCGCCGACGCAGCGCGTAGCGCGTGGTGGCGTTGTCGTCGACGATCAGCAGGCGGATCTCAGAGCTCATCGGCGCTCTCCTGGGCGATGGCAAGCGGGATGATTACAAAGAACGTCGAGCCGACCCCGGGTTCACTTTCTACGCCCACTTCTCCGCCCAACAGCGCAGCGAAGCGTTTACACAAGGACAGGCCCAAGCCAGTCCCGCGCAGGCGTTTCTGCAAAGGCGAGTCGACCTGGGCGAAATCTTCGAACAGGGCGCCGAGCAGTTCCGGGGCAATACCGATACCCGAATCACTGACGGCAAAGCGGACGCGGTCATTACCGTGCAGACGGGCCGACACGCGGATCTCGCCACGCAAGGTGAATTTCAGGGCGTTGGCAATGAAGTTGCGCAGGATCTGCGCCAGCTTCTTGTCATCGGTATACAGCTGCGGCAAGCCTTGCGGCTCCTCGAAGATCAGGTCGACCGCGCCCATGTCGACGATCGGCCGGAACATCCCGCGCAAGGCGGCGAACAGGTCGAGCATATCGAACCAGGCTGGCGAGATATTGATCCGCCCGGCCTCGATCTTGGCCAGGTCGAGCAAGTCGTCGACCATGTCGCTGAGCTCGCGGGTTGCCGAGCTGATAAATCCCACCTGCAACTGCTGTTCCTTGCTCAGCGGCCCGTCGATTTCGTCAGCGAGCAGGCTGGTGATGCTCAGGATCGAGCCCAGCGGCGTACGGAATTCGTGGCTCATGTAGGCCAGGAAGCGGCTCTTGAGGTCGGATGCCTGGCGCAATTGCTCAGCCTGCACGTCCAGCTCGGCATACAGTGCGAGCACGCCCTGATTGGTCTCTTCAAGCTCATCGCGCAACGCTTCGTTGTCGGCTTGCAAGCGGCTGATGAGGGCGGCCTGCTCGGCCGAACCGGGAATCTGTTCAGGCATAAGCAGCCTCCAGGTCAATGACCAATACGGTGACATCATCACGACCGCGGCAAAAATCCCGGTGCAGAATTCCAGCGATGATCGCCGGGTGGCGCGGGGCCAGGCCCGGATAGGCTTGCAGGTTCCAACGCGATTGCAGCCCGTCGCTGTACATGATCAACAGATTTCCCTGTACCTGAGCGTAGTTGAACACCTGACCCTTGCGGTATTGACCGCCGACGATGCCGGGATACGAGGTCAGCCCGCGCGGACGTTCGCCGCCTACCAGCGTCGCACCGATGTTGCCGATACCGATAAAGGCCAGGTTGTCCGCTGCAGCGTCATACTGGGCAATCGCCGCCGCGCCGCCGCGGGTGCCGCCCATGGCGTTGTGCATTTCGGCGAGCAACTGTTCGGGCTCGCTGAATGGGGTCCGAGCAAATTCCGTAGCGCCCGCCATGGCGGCAGAGGCAGCCTCGCTGCCATGACCGAGGCCATCGACCACCAGGGCACTCAGGCGCTGCTGATCGCGGGTGACATACCAGGTGTCGCCACAGGCTGGATCGTTATGCAATGAATGCTGACTGACGCCGATGCGTACGTCAGCGCCCTTGACATCGCGACGATGCAAACGCGCCAGCACTGCCGCGCCGCGCTCGTCCGCATACACGTCGAACACCTGCGCCTGGCGGCTGACAGCGCCAAGGCCGATGCCTTGGGTACCGGCTGTGGAATATCTGTCCGTCAGGCAGGCATGCACGTCAAAGCCAGGGCCTCGGTCGATGGCCAAGATCTCGAGTGCATGTGCCGCGCCATGCGGCAAAACACGCAGGTGCAGTTCGCCGCGTTCGGCATGCTTGAGCACATTGCTGGCAAGCTCAGTGGCAACCAGCGCCGCACGGCCTGCGTCGGCCTGATCAAAACCGTGGTCTTCGGCAAGCTTTTGCACGGTACGCCGGGCATGACCCACCTGGCTGCTGTCATCGAGCGTCAACACCTGGGTCAGGCTGGCCGCAAAAGTCATGTCCATCGAGTTATGGTCACCCGAGTGCCTTGCCCTGGGGCGGTATCCAACTCGAATTCGTCGACCAACCGGCGCGCCCCCGTCAGGCCCAGGCCCATGCCGTTGCCAGAGGTCCAGCCGTCGGTCAGGGCCAGCTTGGTATCGGGGATACCCGGGCCTTCGTCACGAAACACCAGACGCAGACCCACCCGGCCAAGGCCGTCGATGATCTCCCAGTCCATGTCGCCGCCACCGCCATACACCACGGTGTTACGCGCCAGCTCGCTGACGGCGGTGACCATCTTGGTCAGGTCGACCAGGCGCATGCCGCATTCGCTGGCCAGCTTGCGCGCCAGTTGCCGCGCAAGCACCACATCCTGCTCGATGCGTACCGGTTGACTGCCGCTATCGCGGACGTTCATGACTGGCCTACCCGCTGGCGCAGCAGGTGCATGCCGCGATCAACGTTCAGTGCCGTACTGACACCGGGCAAGGTCAGCCCCAGTTCGACCAGGGTGATGGCCACGGCAGGCTGCATGCCCACCAGCACCGTCTCGGCATCAAGAATGCGCGACAGGCCGGAAATGGTGGCGATCATGCGGCCGATGAACGAATCGACCATGTCCAGCGCCGAGATATCGATCAGCACACCGCGGGCGTTGGTCTGGTCGATGCGGCTGGTCAGGTCATCCTGCAGGCGCAGCGCCAGTTCGTCATGCATGTCTACCTGGATGGTCACCAGCAAAAACTGGCCCATCTGCAGGATCGGGATACGCTCCATCGTTTATGCCCGCTCGCCGATGTCGGTGCCCAGGCGCTTGAGCGCGAGTTTCAGTGCATCGGCCAGGTTCGACTTGGTGGTCAGGGTGCCCAGGTCCAGGCCCAGGTGCACGATGGTCTGGGCGATCTGCGGGCGCACGCCACTGATGATGCAATCAGCGCCCATCAGGCGGATTGCGGTGACGGTCTTGAGCAGGTGCTGAGCAACCAGGGTGTCCACGGTCGGCACGCCGGTGATGTCGATGATGGCGATTTCCGAACCGGTATCGACAATGCGCTGCAGCAGCGACTCCATGACGGTCTGGCTGCGGTGCGAGTCGAGTGTGCCGATCAATGGCAGCGCGAGCACGCCTTCCCATAGTTTGACCACTGGAGTGGACAGCTCGAGCAGCTCTTCCTGCTGGCGCTTGATCACTCCTTCACGGGTCTTTTGATAGGTGCGGATGGTGTGCAGGCCAAACGCATCGAACAGCTCGGAAATTTGCCACAGCTGTTCGGCAAGCTCGGCTGGCTGATCGCGGTACTGGGTTTGCAGCAGCGCAAACAGCGGGCCTTTCAGCGAAAAGATGAACGAGGCAGTCTGATGCGACTCCTGGCCGAGCTGGGCACGGCTGGCGGAGAGTTTGTCGAGGAAGCGGCGGGTTTCTTCCCAGCCCGCAGCCGCTGGGTTGTCACTGCCCTCATGGCGCAAGCCATCTACGATCAGTTGCAGAAACTCACGGGTTTGCTGACGCAGGTCCTGCTCTTTGACGTTACGCGAAGCGCCGCTGGCTTCAAGCGCTGTCTGCCAATCATTGAGCAACTTTGGCTGATTGCCGACGATCGCTTCCAGGGTGCTGCCTTGCAGTGCTGCCATATGCGGTTAACTCCGAAAACTTGCTGAGATGCCATCGATCATTCACATCGCATTGAATGACATCCGCGGATATGAATAGTTGAGAAAAACTGCAATAAATCGCTCGCATGCCCGCTGCGCTGCAGCTAACTCTAGGCCATGTTTGCCATTCATGGGCCAGCACGCCATGCCGACAAGCCACTTGCCCTGAACGACACCGCCGTGGCATAGATCTATAGGTGAGCTTTTTAACAGAAACCGCGCATTCTAGGAGAGTTCTTTGTGAGCGACTCACAGTACGTACCGCCCAAGGTCTGGCGCAACGAGCCCGCCAAGGCCGGCAAGTTCTCCAGCACCAACCGTCCGGTGGCAGGCGCCACCCACGAGCAGGCCTTGCCACAGGGCAAACAGCCGCTGCAGTTGTACTCGCTGGCGACGCCCAACGGCGTCAAGGTGACCATTCTCCTTGAAGAATTATTGGCACTCGGCCATAGCGGCGCCGAGTACGACGCCTGGCTGATCCGTATTGGCGAGGGCGAGCAATTTTCCAGCGGTTTTGTGGCGGTCAACCCCAACTCGAAGATCCCGGCACTGCTTGACTGCAGCCAACAGCCACCGGTGCGGGTGTTTGAATCGGGCTCGATCCTGCTGTATCTGGCAGAGAAGTTCGGTGCGCTGCTGCCGAGCGCCCCAGCCGCACGAACCGAGACACTCAACTGGCTGTTCTGGCAGATGGGCGCAGCACCCTACTTGGGCGGCGGCTTCGGCCACTTCTATGTGTATGCGCCGGAGAAGATCGAGTACGCCATCAACCGCTTCACCATGGAAGCCAAGCGCCAGCTGGATGTCCTTGAGCGGCGCCTGGCCGAAAGCCCTTATCTGGGCGGTGACGAGTACAGTATCGCCGACATCGCCGTATGGCCCTGGTACGGCCAGTTGGTGCGCGGCAACCTGTATGACGCGGCGCAGTTCCTCGCCGTCGAGGAATACCCCAACGTGCAACGCTGGGCCGAAGCAATTGCCCAGCGCCCGGCAGTACAACGCGGCACGCGGGTCAACCGCACCTGGGGCGATGAGGCCACGCAGGTTGCACAGCGTCACTCTGCGCAAGACCTGGATTAACCAGTAACCCGTGCCGGGGCTGCGCCCCGGCCAGTTACGTTGAGGACGAAGCTGCTTCGCCCTCGACCTCTTCCTTGCGGCTGGCATAACGCTGGGCCAGCACTGCACAGACCATCAATTGAATTTGATGGAACAGCATCAACGGCAGGATCATCGCGCCGATCCCGCTACCGACGAACAGCACCTGCGCCATGGGCACACCGGTAGCCAGGCTTTTCTTCGAGCCAGCAAACAAAATGGTGATGCGGTCTTCGACACTGAAGCCGAGCGCTCGGCCGAGCACCCGCACGCCCAACAGCACTACCGCCAGCAGTATCCCGCACACGGCGAACAGGCCGGCCAGATGTTGTGGCGACACGGTGTGCCAGAGCCCGGTGACAACCGCTTCACTGAACGCGGTGTAGACCACCAGCAGAATCGAGCCCTGATCGACGATCTTCAGCCAGCGCGCGTTGCGCTTGACCCAGTCGCCGATCCAGCGCCGGGCGATCTGGCCGGCCACGAATGGCACCAACAACTGCAGGGTGATTTTCAGCACCGCGTCCAGGCCCGAGCCGGTATTGCCGTCGGCACCCAGCAGCAGCATCACCAGCAGCGGGGTGAGGAAGATCCCCAACAGGCTTGAAGCCGCTGCGCTGCAGATCGCTGCCGGGACGTTGCCGCGCGCCAGCGAGGTAAAGGCGATTGCCGATTGCACCGTGGCCGGCAAGGCACACAAATAGAGCACGCCCAGGTACAGCTCGTTGCCTACCAACGGCACGAACAGCGGCTTGAACGCCAGCCCCAGCAGCGGAAACAGGACGAAGGTGCAGGAGAACACCAGCAGGTGCAGACGCCAGTGGCCAGCACCCTTGATGATTGCCTCGCGCGACAGCTTGGCCCCATGCAGGAAGAACAGCAGGCCGATAGCCAGGTTGGTCAACCAGCCGAACACCACTGCACCCTGGCCCGAGCACGGCAGCAGCGTAGCGATCAGCACCACGCCGAGCAGGGCCAGGGTGAAGTTGTCGAACAGCATGCGGAGGTACTTCATTACTCATTCCTTGTTGTCATCGTGCAGCGCACGACGATAAGGTCTGCGGCTTATCTGCGCTAACGCTGGAACGCCCGCCAGTGTCGCGCAACGGACACCGCATACGCTGAAGACAGGAATCCCATGCTCACTTCCCGCACACTTCTCACCCTGCTTGGCCTCACCTGCTCGCTGGCCAGTACGCACAGCCTTGCTGATGATCTGCAATCTCGGGTCGATGCCGTGGTCAAACCGTTGATGGAAAAACACGCGATCCCAGGCATGGCAGTTGCTGTGTTCGCCGATGGCCGAGAACATATCTTTACCTATGGCGAAGCTAACAAGGTCGACCACCAGCCGGTAAGCCGCGAGACCCTGTTTGAAGTCGGGTCGTTGAGCAAGACTTACACAGCGACACTGGTGGCGCTGGCCAGTGCCGAGGGTAAAGTCGATCTGGCCGCGCCAGCCAGCCGCTATCAACCTGCGCTGAGCAACACGGCCTTGGGCCAGGCCACCCTGCTGGAGCTGGGCGCGTATAGCGCCGACTGCCTGCCATTACAGTTCCCGGATGACGTCGAGAGCGACGCCCAGGCGCTGGTGTTCCTCCAGCAATGGCAACGCAAGGCTGCGCCAGGCACGCAGCGCTGCTATTCCAACCCCAGCCTCGGCTTGTTTGGCGACCTGGCAGCGCGCGCGCAGAAGCTGCCCTTCGCGAAGTTGATGGAAGAGTCGCTGCTGCCAAAGCTTGGCCTCAACCACACCTACCTGCAGGTGCCTGCCAGCGCACAAAGCCAGTACGCCCAGGGTTATGACGCGCAGCAGCGGCCAGTACGGGTCACGCCCGGCGCCTTCGCTGATGAGGCCTACGGCATCAAGACGACGATCGTCGACGCGCTGCGCTATGTGCGCGTGCAGGTACAGCCCGAGCAATTGACTGCACCACTCAAGCAAGCCATCGCCCTCACCCACCAAGGTTACTTTCAGGTGGGCCGCATGACTCAGGGCCTTGGTTGGGAGCGCTACCCTCATCCCGTGACTCTGCCCACACTACTCGCGGGCAACGGTGCCGGTATGGTCCGCGAGCCGCAGGCTGTAACCCGCTTGAGCCCGGCCAGCCCCGCCGACGCTAGCGCTTGGTACAACAAGACAGGGTCAACCAATGGCTTCGGTGCCTACGTTGCATTTATCCCCAGCAAAGGCCTGGGTATCGCCCTGCTGGCCAACCGCAATTACCCCAATGAAGCCCGTGTCGAAGCGGCCTACCAGATCCTTTCCGGGCAGTGACTGATGGATTGTCGGACATTATGTAGTGAGGGAAAATATTCACTACAAAACTGTTGACGCCGTTGATCGGCGTTGGGCATGATTAAGCCGTCTCCCTGATCGGGAGCGGTGGCAAGGGTATTCCAGACGGCTTGCGCGGTAACGCAAGTCGTTCGTGGAGAGGGAACTGTCCAAAAGGCAGCATGTGAAAAGCCCCTGTTGCAATGCTGCGGTAGCAGCCTTGGTAGCGCGCTACATCTGTAGAGCGCCAAGTGTGAAATCACTAAACGACGGGTAATAGGGGCTTTATGATGAACATGAATTTGAACGACAAACCGACTGTTGACCAATTGGCCGAGCTGTTCGCTGCACGCAAGGACAGCCTTGATGATCACCTGCTGTGGATCAGCCAGACTGGCGAGGTTCGCCTTGATCGTCTGCCGCCGAACAGCCTTGAAGACGAATTTGCAGCGCACCTGCCCAGCACCTGCGCCAGCTTCAGGGTCTACCGCCGCGGCCAGGGCTTTGTTGGCAAAAAGGCTGCAGCCGACACCGAGTTCGTTGGCCGCGTGCTGGAAACGCTGCAACAGGAATGGCCTGCCGCCCGTGAGCGGCAAGCAGCCAAGGTGATCGAGCCACTGAACTGAGCGGCCTCACTGTGGTGTTGAGCCCGGCCTGCAAAGGCCGGGCTTTTTCATGCGCGTAGCCGCTGCGGCTGCGGCGCAGCGTCAAGGCTCATGGCCCGCGCCCGATTGACACCCCACACCATCGCCCGCGTAGTCGTCTCGCCGGGCCGTGTCGGATAGTACTCTTCCAGCAATGCTGTGCCGTTGTCGCTGTACATGCCGATGAACATCTGCGTGGCGCCAAGCCGTGACAGGCGGACCTGCACGTCAATGGTAATACCGTCGCTGAGTTGTTCTTCATGGCTGCGGCTGGGCAGCGGTGACTGGGCCCAATGCCGGTAGGCTTCTTCCCTGATGCGCATTGCAGTCAATCCTCCTTTTCTGAAAGTGCAGCGCAAGCAGACCACAGCATTGTTACATCTGCGAGTGCAACTCACTGTTAACTTGCGCAGAATCAACAAAGCTCATCATAAGTGTGCCGTTGGGCGTAAATCCTGTAGGCCTTCCTGGTTTGGGACCGCTGCACGGTGCCAATGACACTGTTTTACTTGCGCGCCGGAATCCGCGGGGTGAAACGCCCTTTCTTGCAGCGCTGCAACGCCACCGGCTGCATCTGCTCGGAGTCATCCAGGGTCATATGGGCAAAACCCAGGCGAAACGCCGCTTGCCCGCAGCGCACCTGATTGTTGATCGGAAACACGTCATTAAGGTCTTCGACAAAAGCTTCGCTCATCGCCCAACTCCCTGCACAGTTAACCGCGCCGGCAAGCCCCTCGCTTGCCCGATAAAGCCCGGCTGTTGAACTGAGACTAGCCGGTCATTCTCGGACTGCTCGGGCGAAAAGCCCATAACTGACCAGTGGCACTTGGCCTTATCTGAGCCTGACTGCAGTGCCCGTGGCGAACACCACCACCATGCCACCCTGCACCGAGGGCATGCTGATTTCGAAGTCCACGCCAACCACTGCATCGGCATTCATCTGCCGCGCGCGGGCGATCAACTCAGCGGTAGCCTGCTCGCGGGCTTGCTTCAATGCACTTTCAAGGGTCTGCGAACGCCCCCCGAAGAAATCCCGAAAGCGCGCAAAGAAATCGCGGACGAAGTTGATCCCCTGCACCGATTCGGCGCTGACCAAGCCCAGGTATTCACCAATCGGACGGCCATCGAGTTGGCTGGTGGTAGAGATGATCATGCACATACTCCTGCTGCTGCCCGGCCTGCATGGCCGGGGCAAAAGAAGCGATCTTAGCAAAGCGCCGCGCGCAGGCGCTGGCTCAGCCGACTGCCAAACACATTGATCAACAAGCCGACCATTACCAGCAGCGCGCCCCAGCCCTGAATAGCGCTGAGCCGCTCACCCAGCAACCACGCCGATGAGCTCAGGCCAATTACCGGCACTAACAATGAAAACGGCGCAACCTTGCCGGCTGGATGGCGCGACAGCAGCGTGCTCCACAGGGTGTAGCCAAGCATGGTTGCCGCATACGCCAGAAACAGCAGCGCGCCCACTGAACTCCAGCTGATATGGGTCAACGCCTGACTGATTCGCTCGGGGCCCTCAAGCATCCACGACAAGGCCAGAAACGGCAGCGGCGGAATCAGCCCGCCCCACACCACCAGCGCCACCAGATTCACCGAGCCAAAGCGCCGCGTGATGATATTGCCCATGCCCCACATCGCACCGCCACATAGCGTCAGCAACAGCGCAATCAGCGGCACATGGCTGCTGTGCTCACTGCCGATCAATACAAGCCCGCCTGCCGCTACCAGCAAGCCAAGGACACTGGCCGGGCGCAAGCGCTCGCCGAGAAACAGCGCGGCAAAGCCCAGGGTGAAGAACGCCTGCGACTGCAGGATCAGCGACGCCAGCCCAGGCGGCATGCCGCTGTGCATGGCCTGGAACAAGAAGGCGAACTGGCCCAGGGAGATCGTCGCGCCATAGGCGATCAACCAGCGCCACGGCAGGTTCGGTCGCTTCACCAGCAGTACGGCCGGGAACGCCACCAGCAAGAAGCGCAAGGCGCCCAACAGCATCGGCGGCAAGCCATCGAGGCCTACCTTGATCACCACGAAATTGACTCCCCAGATGATGATCACCACCAGAGCGATCAACAGGTCCTTGAGCGGCATCATCAGGTCCTTATCCAAACTGTTATAGACATATTTCGTAACAGCATAAGGGTTTTTCGCCGCTCGTGACCCGCACAGTTGCAGGCCAGGGTTGCGCTACAGTCTGGCGCAGCATGGCTGAGCCAGCACCGTCATCTGCCAGTCATGCAACTGTCGTAATCTGCGGCGCATCACTGTGCCCCAGGTCTCCGGCATGCCGCGTCTGCTCTCACTCCTGCTGTTGTCGCTGCCACTGCTCTGCCTGGCTGAGCCGGTGCAACTGCGTATTCAGGGCTCCAACACGATCGGCACTGCGCTTGGGCCTGCGCTGGTTCAAGGGATGCTGCGCAGCAAGGGCGCGACGGCGATCGAGCATTCCGCAGGGGCTGTGCCCAACGAGATCGCCATTACGGCGCAGGGTCGCGATGGCGAACTCCTCAGCGTGCTGATCGCAGCTCACGGCAGCAGTACCGGTTTCGCTGCACTGGGCAGTGGCGCGGCAGACCTGGTTGCGTCCTCGCGACCGATCAGTGACGTCGAGGTAGATCAGTTGCAGGCGTTCGGCGACTTGCGCAGCGGCCGTTCCGAGCAGGTCATCGGCCTCGACGGTGTCGCCGTGATCGTCCATCCAGACAATCCACTGACCAGCCTCACCACAGCGCAGCTGGCCCAGGTGTTTGCCGGCCAGGTAACCCGCTGGGAGCAACTGGGCGTAACGGGCGGTGCTATCCGACTGTATGCGCGTGATGACCGCTCCGGCACCTTCGAGACCTTCAAGGCATTGGTCCTCGACCCTGTACGTAGCGCACTGAGTGGCGAGGCCCGGCGCTTCGAGTCCAGCGACGCGCTGGTCGAGCAAGTCCAGAGCGACCGCCAAGCGATTGGCTTCAGCAGCCTTGCGGCCGTGCATGGTGCCAAGGTCCTGGCCATTGCTGCCGGCGATGCGCCGGCCCTGCCGCCCAGCCGCGCGCTGGTTGCCAGTGAAGATTATCCGCTGTCGCGGCGCTTGTACTTCTACCTGCCGGCCAGTCCGCAGCCGCTGGCCCAGGCGCTGGCTGATTTTGCCCAAAGCCCGGCCGGCCAGGTCATCGTTGCTGAACAAGGCTTCGTCAATCAGCAAGTCAAAGCTTTGCCGATCCCTACCCAGACAGACATGCCAGCGCGCTACCGCAGCCTTGCTCTGGAAGGGCGTCGGCTGACGGTGAACTTTCGCTTCCAGGAAGGCAGTGCGAGCCTGGACAGCAAAGCGCTGCGCGACGTACACCGCGTCGCAGACTTCCTGCAGCAGGCCGGCCACGAGCAAACCAGGACGCTATTGGTCGGCTTCGGCGATCCCAAGGAAACACCGGGCAGGGCCGCCTTGCTCTCGCGCCTGCGGGCCATGGCAGTGCGCCGCGAACTGGCCCATGAAGGCGTGCAGAACATCGACGTGCTGGGTATGGGCGCCGAGCTGCCGGTAGCGGGCAACGAGCAAGAGCAAGGCCGCCACCGCAATCGCCGGGTCGAGGTGTGGGTGTATTGAGGAATGCAGATGGCCACGCAAAGAAATGTAACAGGCTGCCACTCGGCAGCTCTGGCATCTGGGTCTAGGCTCTAACCCATGTGATACCGGGCCCCTCTGACGGCTGCCACGCCGCCATGTCGGATCACTGTTGCCATGCAACGTCGACAATCAAGGAGGGGCTCATGACAGCTCTACAGACCTACCTCACTACTCCCGTACTCGGTACCAGCGCCTGGCTGTGGCTGGTTTTCGTCGTCATCGTGGTTGGGCTGCTGGTGCTTGACCTTGGCGTCCTGCACCGCAAAGAACGCGAAATCGAAATGCGTGAAAGCCTGCTGCTGTATTCAGGCTATTTCAGCGTGGGCGTACTGTTCGGCGCCTGGGTCTGGTTCGAGTTGGGGGCGCAGTCGGCGCTGGAGTTCTACACCGGCTTCCTGGTCGAGCAATCGCTGTCGATGGACAACGTGTTCGTCATGGCGATGATCTTTAGCTACTTCGCCATCCCACGCCGCTACCAGCACCGCGTGTTGTTCTGGGGCATCCTCGGGGTGGTGGTGCTGCGCGCGATCATGATCGGCGTTGGCGCTGCGCTGGTGCAGAACTTTGCCTGGGTGCTCTACCTGTTCGGCGCGTTCCTGCTGTTTACCGGGGTGAAAATGGCTTTGTCCAAGGAGGATAACCAACCGGACCTGGCCAACAACCCGGTGCTGAGGTATGTACGCCGGCATATGCGCGTCACTGACGACGTGCACGGGGCAAAATTCTTTGTCAGGCTGACGCCGCCCGGTGAAAGCAAAGCGCTGCGTTACGCCACACCGCTGTTTCTGGCGCTGGTGTTGATCGAACTGGCCGACCTGGTGTTTGCCGTCGACAGCGTGCCGGCGATCTTTGCCATTACTCAAGACCCGTTCATTGTCTACACCTCGAACATCTTCGCCATCCTTGGCTTGCGCTCGCTGTACTTCGCGCTGTCCGCCCTGATGCATCGGTTCGTCTATCTGAAGTACGCGCTGGCACTGGTGTTGATCTTCATCGGCTGCAAGATTTTCTATCACGGCCTCATCGGCAAGGTGCCGGCGCTGCTCTCGCTGGGGGTGACCTTTGCACTGTTGCTGGGCGGGGTCGTGCTGTCGTTGCTCAAGACCCGCAATGACGCGACAGCGGTTGGCCAGTCTGGTCATGGACCAGACCCCGTGGCTCATCACCGGCCAACACCACGCCCAACTCAGGAGGGAGCGATCACTGAAGATCCTGACTCGCTGAGGAACCGCTAGCCAAGTGCAGGTTCGGCGCGCTGCCCAGGCGCGTCACCCTCAGCGGCCCATGCGCAGTAACTCCGCCGGCACATACTTGCCGATTTCATATTTGCCGATGGCGGCCCGATGCACCTCGTCCGGCCCGTCCGCCAGGCGCAGGGTGCGCTGCATGGCGTACATATAGGCCAGCGGGAAATCAGCGCTGACCCCTGCCCCGCCATGGATCTGGATTGCCCGGTCGATGACTTTCAGCGCGACATTGGGCGCGACCACCTTGATCTGCGCGATCTCGCTGCGGGCGACCTTGTTGCCAACGGTGTCCATCATGTAAGCCGCCTTCAGCGTCAGCAGGCGGGCCATGTCGATCTCCATACGCGAGTCGGCGATCTTGTCGATGTTGCCACCAAGCCGCGCCAGGGGCCGGCCAAAAGCCGTGCGCTCGACCGAGCGCCGGCACATCAATTCCAGCGCGCGCTCGGCCATGCCCACCGAACGCATGCAGTGGTGAATCCGCCCCGGCCCCAGCCGCCCCTGGGCAATCTCGAAGCCGCGGCCTTCGCCCAGCAGGACGTTTTCATAGGGCACGCGTACATTGTCGAACAGCACTTCGGCGTGGCCATGGGGGGCGTCGTCGTAGCCGAACACCGGCAATGGCCGGACGATCTTCAGCCCGGGCGTGTCGGTGGGTACCAGAATCATCGAGTGCTGTTCATGGCGCTGGCCATCCGGGTTGGACAGGCCCATGAAGATCATCACCTTGCAGCGCGGGTCGCAGGCGCCGGAGGTCCACCACTTGCGCCCGTTGATCAGCCACTGATCACCATCACGCACGGCCGTGGCCGCCATGTTGGTGGCGTCGGATGAGGCAACATCCGGCTCAGTCATGGCGAACGCCGAGCGAATCTCGCCGCGCAGCAGCGGCTCCAGCCACTGACGTTTCTGCGCCTCGCTGGCGTAGCGCACCAGCACTTCCATATTGCCGGTATCGGGCGCCGAGCAGTTGAACGGCTCCGGCCCCAGCAGCGAGCGGCCCATTATTTCCGCCAAAGGTGCGTATTCAAGGTTGCTCAGGCCGGCGCCGTATTCCGAGTCGGGCAGAAACAGGTTCCACAGGCCTTCGGCGCGAGCCTTGGCCTTGAGCTCTTCCATCACCGCCGTCGGCTGCCAGCGGTCACCCTCGGCAACCTGGCGGTCGAATACTGCTTCGGCAGGATAAACATGCTGGTCCATGAACGCAGTGACGCGCTCTCGCAGGGCCTGAACCTTGGGCGAATAGGCGAAATCCATCGGGCTTACCTTCACAGGATGAAGAACATGGGCCTGAGCCTAGAACAAGCGCGCCAATCCACCTAGCCTATTTTCAGCGTGTATAAACATTCATAACCGATATATGATCCAGCGATAACACCACGTCGAGCGGCGCCCAATGAATCTCAGCAAGGTTGACCTCAATCTGTTCATCGTCTTCGATGCGATCTACACCGAAGCTAACCTGACCCGCGCCGGGCAGATCGTCGGCATTACCCAGCCGGCGGTGTCCAACGCATTGTCGCGGCTGCGCGAGACCTTCAACGATCCGCTGTTCGTGCGCACCGCCCAAGGCATGGTGCCGACGCCGATGGCGCAGAACATCATCGGCCCGGTACGCAACGCGCTGGCGCTGCTGCGGGTGTCGGTGCAGGAAAGCCGCATCTTCAATCCGCAGCAGGCCAATAAGACCTTCCGCATCAGCATGACCGACCTGACCGAAGCGGTAGTGCTGCCGCCGCTGTTCCAGCGTCTGCGCCGGCTGGCACCGGCGGTGATGATCGAAAGCTTCCTGTGCAAACGCCGCGAAACCACCAAGGAACTGGCCGCTGGCCGCCTCGATTTCGCCGTCGATGCGCCGCTCAACACCGACCCACAGGTGCGCCACGTCAAACTGATGCAGGACCGCTTCGTCTGCGCAATGCGTCAGGGCCACCCACTGGCCGAGGCCAAGCTGACGCTGGAGCAGTACCTGGGCATGAGCCACATCCATATCTCCAGCCGGCGTAACGGCCTGGGTTATGTCGATCTGGCGCTGGGCAAGATGGGCCTGCAACGCAAGGTTGCGCTGCGCTCGCAACACTACCTGATGGCCTCGCAGGTGTTGCAGCAGACTGACATGGTAATGACCGTGCCAGAGCGTTTCGCCCGCCGTCATCAACTGCGCCACTTGCCACTGCCGGTTGACGTACCGCCGTTGGAAACTCACCTGTACTGGCATGAAAGCACCGATCAGGACCCAGCCAATCGCTGGATGCGCGAACAGATCATCGAGCTGTGTGAGCGGGTTGTAGTGGAAGAGGAAAAAATGTTTGATCCTGCTTGAGAGGCTTTAGGAGAATTTTCTCCTACCAGACCGGGATTAGCGGGAAAACAAGGGAAAAAGTTTTTGGCTGTAGACCGATAGCATGTCGCTAACGTTCGCCACCATCAGGCGACATGCCCGGATCAGTCCATCATGCCCAGCGCCCCACTGTACTTTGACTACGCCGCCACAACCCCCGTCGATGAGCGGGTTATCGAAACCATGCTCGCCTGCCTCGGCCACCACGCCAACTTCGGCAACCCTGCCTCCAGCGGTCACGCCTATGGTCAGGCGGCACGTGCCGTGGTCGAGCAGGCCCGCCGGCAGGTCGCCGAGCGGGTTGGCGCGCAGCCAGATGAGCTGGTCTGGACCTCAGGCGCCACCGAGTCCAACAACCTCGCCCTGAAAGGCATTGCCGATGGCGCCGACAAGCCTGGGCACCTGCTTACCAGCGCGCTGGAACACAAGGCAGTGCTCGACACGGTGGCCGAGCTTGAGCGTCAAGGCTGGGCAGTGACCCGCCTGATGCCCGATCAGGCCGGGTTGATTCAGCCCGATGCGGTTCGCCAGGCGCTGCACGACGACACGCGGCTGGTGTCGCTGATGGCGGTCAACAACGAACTGGGCACCGTCACCGACTATGCCGCGATTGGCGAGATCGTTCGCGCCCATGGCGCGATACTGCATGTAGACGCTGCCCAGGCAGTCGGCAAGGTCGCGCTCGATCTGCGCGAGCAGGCCGTTGATCTGATGTCCTTCTCAGCGCACAAGGTCTACGGCCCGAAGGGCATCGGTGCACTGTATGTCGGCCCGCGAGCGCGGCCACTGATGCGTGCCCAGATGCATGGTGGCGGCCATGAAGGCGGCCTGCGCTCGGGCACCCTCGCGACCCACCAGATCGCCGGCATGGGCAGCGCCTTCGCCTTGGCAGGCGAACCTGCCGAGGCCGAGCAACAGCGCATCCATCAACTCAGCGAACGCCTGCTCAACGGCCTGCTGGCGCTGCCGGGTGTCGCACTCAATGGCTGCCCGCGGCAACGCATCGCCAACACCCTGAACCTGCGCATCGCCACCCCAGGCTTCAACAGCGCAGCGCTGGCCAGCGAGTTGGCGTTGTCGACGACTTCAGCCTGTAACTCCGCCAGCAATGCTGCGTCACATGTGCTGCTGGCGCTGGGCCTTACCGATCAACAAGCTCGCAGCAGTGTGCGCATCAGCCTAGGCCGTTACACCACAGAGACTGATGTGGATGCTGCAATCAAGGTGTTTACCCGCGTGCTGGCGACCGCTGCGCCGACCTTCTGGTAACCACACGCGACATGTTCAGGCGCGCGGCCTCGCGCCTGCCATCAACAGCAGCGTGGCCAATACGGCCAAGCCAGCCACCGCGCTGGCGACGTAGCCCAGCGCTGCAGTGCCGTACCATTGAATCACCAGCCCGCCCAGCGCAGCGCCAACCGCGATGCCACCGTTTGCAGCAGACACGTTCAATGTGCCGGCCAGGGCCTGAGCCTTGGCGCCGGCTTGCATGACGCGCACCTGACACACCGGGAACAACGCCGTGTAGGCAACGCCCCACAGCGCCAGGGCGATCAGCAGCAGCGCTGGATTGCCGACCACGGGAGCAACCGCGCCCATGCCAGTCGCGAGAATGACAAGCAACAGTACCGTCGCCCCGAGCGGGCTACGGTCAACGATGCGCCCGGCCAGGCTGTTGCCAAGCATGCCGACCACACCAAAGCCCATCAGCCACCAACCGACCTGAGCCGCAGGCACGCCCGCCACCTGTTCGAGGATTTCTGCCAGGTAGGTGTAGGCGGTGAACATCGCGGTAAACACCAGCACCGACAACAGCACATGGGCAATAAAGCGCCGGTCACGCAAGATCACTGTCTGCCGTTCGCCTTGCGCCCGCTGCGGCGCGGGCGGCAACTTCGGCAACCAGGCCCACATCAGCAGCGCGACCAGCAGGCACAACCCGGCCAGCAGCCAGAAGCTGCCACGCCAGCCGACCAGCCCGGCGGCGACGGTGCCCAGCGGAATGCCGAAGACAAACGCCGCAGTGATGCCCAGGTAGACCTTGGCCACTGCCCAGCCCTCACGGCCGGGCCCTGCCAACTGCCCTGCACTCTCGCTGGCGGTACCCCAATACACCGGCAACGCCAGTGCGCCGACGACCCGTGCCAGCGCCAGCACCCAGACGTTTGGCGCCACTGCGGCGAGTGCGTTGGAAGCGGCAAACACCAGCACGATGGCAATGAACAGGGTCTTGCGCGGATAGGCTGACAACCAGGCGGTGAGAAACGGCCCGAACAGCATGACAGTCACCGCAAACAGGGTCACCAACTGGCCCGCTGCTGCAATCGACAGGCCCAAGTCGCGGGCCAGCCCCGGCAGCAAGCCAAGGATGATGAATTCAGTGGTCAGCAGGGCAAAGCCGCCGACCGCGAACAACAGAATGGACAGCCCGGTGCGCTGCCCGGAGTCGGCGACTGCGGGAGCAGTCAGGGAAGAATTTTGCATCGTCTATCGCTCGGAAACTTTCAGCCGCGAAGCTTAATATGGAATTACACGCCTATTACGGGTAGATTTTCCGTAATTTGCTGAACCATTTTCACCAATCAAGGCCCTCCTCCATGCCTGTAGCCGAGCATCTCAAGGACATCGACTTCTTCGTCAATGTCGCCAACGCAGGTAGCTTCATCGCCGCCGCCGAGCGCATGAATCTGACCAGTTCAGCCGTCAGCAAGGGTGTGGCGCGCCTGGAGAAACGCTTGCAGGTCAGGCTGTTCGAGCGCACTACCCGGCGCCTGCTGCTCAGCGACAGCGGCGCTGCATACTTGCGAACCTGCAGCCGAGTGCTGGCCGAGATCGCCGAAGCCGAGATGGCCCTGCATGATGAACTGAACGAGCCATGCGGGCCGCTGCGGGTCGATCTGCCCGCAAGCTTCGGCCGCCTGCATGCGCTGCCCGCCGTGCTCGACTTCGCCCGGCGCCATCCGCGCCTGCAGCCGCACATCACTTTGTCCGATCGCTTTGTCGACATGCTCGAGGACGCCATCGACGTCATCGTTCGCATTGGCGGCCCGCAGGTGTGGCCGGCTGGTGTCGAGCATCGCTATCTGGGCAGCCAGCGCACGGTGTTCTGCGCCGCCCCCAGCTACCTCGCCGAGCACGGCACGCCGCATGATGAGCGCGACTTGCAGGCACTTGGTTGCGTGCTGTACGCCTGCGCCGATGGCAGCACGCCGCCCCTGCATTTCGCCAGTGGCCGGCAAGGCGCGACGCAACTGAAAAGCATCAGCGGCCGCCTGGCCATCGGTGACGCCGAAGGCCAGGCGATAGCGATCATGGCCGGCCACGGCATCGCCCAGTTACCGACCTGGCTGGTTCAGCGCCAATTGGATGAGGGCAGCCTGGTCGAAGTGCTGCCAGAGTTCGCCAGCGAGGGCCTGCCGATTCACCTGGCCTGGCGCCGTAATCGGCGCCATTTGCCCAAGGTCAGCGCATTGGTCGAAGCGCTCAGCGCACAGCTGATACCGGTGCTGGACCCGCAGGTCAAAGGAAGGTGAATACACTCGATGCCGGCAAGCGCGACTTGCCCAGCCCAGCGTTGAAGTCGTCGGCACTGCGGTAGCCCAAGCTGAGCAGCACCACACTGGTGAAGCCGCGCTCGCGCAGGCCAAGCTCGGCGTCCAATAGTTTGCTGTCGAAACCTTCGATCGGCGTGGCATCCAGCTCCAGCGCGGCAGCGCCCAACAGCGCAGTGCCGAGGGCAAGGTAGGTTTGTTTTTCCATCCAGTGCTGCAGGTCTTTCTGATCGAAGCGGTGCAGGTCGACATAGCTGCGCCGGGTCAGGTCCTGGCCGGCCTTGGCCTGCTCGGTGTGAAAACGGCCGTCACGGGCTTCCTGCTCCAGCAGGGCCTGCAGATGCGCTTCAGGCATTTCGGTGCGCGCGGCAAATACCAGCACATGCGAGGCATCGCGAATCTTTGCGGTGTTGTAGGCAAACGCTTCGGTGCTCTTGGCTATCCGCGCCTTACCTTCAGCGCTGTCGGCAACGATGAAGTGCCAAGGCTGGGTATTGACCGAAGACGGGCTGTGGCGCAATTGCTCGAGCAAGGTATCGATGGTCGCTTGCGGGATTCTGCGGCTGGCGTCGTAGGCTTTGGTGGTGTAACGGCGCTTGGCCAGGGTAACGGTGTCCATCGAAAAGCTCCTGAGGTGTGCGGATTCGACGCGCATCTTAGCGCTGTTGCAGCCAATAGAAACCGCTGAAAATACAGCAACACTTTCATGCCAATGACGAAAATGCTGCGCAACCTGCTGCACATCCGTTCTAAACCTGACCAGCCCTTGTGGGTTAAGGTAGTGGGCCCACTCACCAGCAGCTGCCGCCCATGACCAACTGGATTGATCTGAGCCAGGACGCCGATACCGGCATCGAGTCGGTGCGCGCGCATTTCACCGGGCACGCCTACGACCCGCACTGGCATGACAGCTACCTGGTCGGCGCCACCGAGCAAGGCGTGCAGCAGTTCAACTGCCGCCGCGCACGCCATGTGAGTACGCCCGGCCAGGTATTTCTGCTCGAACCTGGCGAGATCCACGATGGCCTCGCGCCGACTGCCGACGGCTTCACCTACTTCACCTTGTACCTGGAGCCAGACTGGCTGCAGGCCGAGCTGCCGAGCTTGTTCGAACAAGCGCCGGCCAATAGCCTGCCCAGTTTTGCCGACACCCAATGCAACGATGTGCGCTTGAGCGGGGCGATCATGCGCGCCTTCGACGCCGTGCACAGTCAGGACCTGCGCATCGTGCGCCAGACGGCCATGGACGACATGCTCGCCTGCCTGACCCAGCACCTGCACTGGCGCAAGCGGCTCAATCCCGACCCACGCCTGCCGTTGACTGCGCAGCGCGCGCGGGACTACCTGCACGCGCATATCGATCAGGATATCGGCCTGGTCGAGCTGGCCCAGGCCTGCGGGGTCGATCGTTTTCGTCTGAGTCGCGCGTTCAAGGCGGCCTTCGGCCTGGCCCCGCACGCCTACCTGATTCAGCTGCGCCTGGCTCGGGCGCGGCGCCTGCTGGCCTTGGGCGAGAGCCCCGCTGCAGTGGCCACGGCGCTTGGCTTTGCCGACCAAAGCCACCTCGGCCGCTGGTTCCGCCGGGCCTATCGCCTGACCCCAGCAGCCTACCAGCGGCGCTGCTCAAAGCTTCCAGACTGAGCCGGCGGCGGCAGCGACCATGGTGCTCCATCCCTCTGGAGTTACCGTTGATGCTGCAGTCCCTGTTGCCCTTTACCTTGTTTGCGCTGGTCACCAGCATCAGCCCCGGGCCGACCAACGTGCTGATCCTCGCCCATAGCGCCCGCGCCGGGCTGCGTGCCAGCGTGGCGCCGATTGTGGCGGCCTCCACGGCTGCGGCGGCGATCGTCTGGGCGGTTGGCCTGGGCCTGGGCGAAGTGCTGCTGCGCTATCCGCTGGCGCAGCAAGTGATGAGCTGGCTCGGCGTGATCTGGCTGACGTGGCTGGGCTGGCAGTTGCTGCGCAGTGCCGGCGAGCCGATCCAGAGTGCCGAACAACAGCCCTTCGGCGCGCTCAGTGCCGCGTCGCTGCAACTGATCAACCCCAAGGTCTGGTTGCTGGCCGTGGCGGTGATCGGCGTGTATACAGCGCCGGGCCAGCCGGTCTGGCAGCTGGCGCTGGTGCTGCTGCTGGTGGCCCTGCCGAGCATGACCAGTTGGGCCCTGCTCGGTGCTGGTAGCGCCCGCTGGTTGCAGTCGCCGCAGCGCCTGCGCCGGTTCAATCAGCTGCTGGCGTGCTTGCTGATTGCCTCGGCGTGGTCGGCCCTGCTGCTGTAGCGGCCGATGTAGAGGCCGACTCAGCCGAGCGCAGGCGCCTCGCGCAAGCGCTTGAGGCTGACCAGCGCCAGGATCAGGCCGAGCACAGCCACCGAGCCACCAGCCAGGCCGATGTAAGCCACGCCCAACTGGCCGCTGACGATGCTGCCAAGCAACGCGCCGCCGCCGATCCCGATGTTGTAGATGCCAGAGAACAACGCCATGGCCACATCGGTGGCGTCCGAGGCCAGCTTGAGGGTCTTGGACTGCAACGCCAGACTGAAGCTAAGGATCGCCACCCCCCAGAACATGCTCAATACGGCGAATACAGTGAAGTTGCCCGAGAGTGGCCAGAGCAGCAGCAGGCAAGCGGCCAGGCACCCCATCGAACCGAGCAGGAACAGCTGCGGGAAACGCTCGCTGTAGCGGCTGAACAGCACCGAACCAATCACCCCGGCACCGCCAAACAGCAGCAACAACAAGGTGGTGCGATCGCCGCCGATCTGCGCGACATGCAAGGCAAATGGTTCGATATAGCTGTAGGCGGTGAACTGTGCGGTGATCAGCAAGGTCACCAGCAGGTAGGTAATCACCAAGGCCGGCCGCTTGAACAACACCGGCAAGCTGCGCAGCGAGCCGGAGTTCTGGCTCGGCAGCAACGGCAGCGACTTCATCAGGCAGAGCATGGTCACCAGTGCCACGCCGGCGATGCTCAGGAACGTCACCCGCCAGCCCAGCGCCTCGCCCACCACCCGGCCAAGCGGAATGCCCAGGACCATCGCCAGGGTGGTACCGGTCGCGAGCAGGCCCAATGCCTTGGCCTGCTTGCCTGCTGGCGCCACGCGCACGGCCAACGAAGCGGTAATTGCCCAGAACACCGCATGCGACAAGGCAATGCCGATACGGCTGAGCACCAGCATGGTGAAACTTTGCGCGAGCCACGACAGCAAGTGGCTGACGATGAATACCAGAAACACCCACAGCAGCAAGCGGCGCCGCTCGATATTGCGCGTCAGCAACATCATCGGCAGCGACGCCAGCGCGACTATCCAGGCATAGATGGTCAACATCAGGCCGACCTGAGCAGTGCTCATGTCGAAACTGCGGCCGATGTCACTGAGCAGCGCCACCGGTACGAACTCGGTGGTATTGAAGATAAACGCAGCCAGGGCCAACGCAATGACGCTGAGCCAGCTGCCGCCGCCCACCGGTGCGGGCATGGATGTAGGGATCGGACCATTCATGGATGGGAATTACAGCTCCTGAAAAAAGACGACAAGCACGCAACCCAGCCCGCTGCGAAAGCATGCGGCAGGTGCGGATAGATATGTATCAAGGATGCCGGCCATGGTACGCGCCAAGCCAGGGCCTCACAACCGCAGTGCAGGCGGAGTAACATGTGCACTCTAGAGACAGACCGCGGAACAAGGAGTCCGATCCGTTCATGGACAAGCAGCACGCCCAGCAACAATGGCAGCAGGCCGTAATCGCCTATGCCAAGGCCATCAACCACTACGTCGCGCAAGGCCGCACGCAGGGCTGGGACAACCTCGAGGAGCCGGTCGCGCCTGCCACCGAGCACCTGCTGCCGGCCTGGCAGGCGGCGCTGCAGGCGATCAATCAGCCCTATGTCGATGAGCAGCAACGCCGCGCATTTCGCAGCGACTGGCCGCCCGCCCACCTGCCGCTGGTACCGTTGCTGGAGCAGCACGGCCAAGGCATCGCCAGCGTGCTCATGCTCGATGACGGCAGCCTGCTGGCACGGATTGGCATGCCTCACGAAAAAGGCCAGGTGGTACGCATCGATGGGCGCACGGTGACCCCGGTGATCGGCGTCGAGCACTTTGGCCGCTGCCCGCAGCGGCGTTATTTCGCCCTGGCCAACGCCGAGGGTATCCGCGTCACTGACGGCTGGGGTGGCCCGCAGGTGGCGCGGATGGCCTGGCCCCATGGCCTTGAAGGTTTGCCCAGAGGCTATCCGTTCGAACCGTTCGATTTGCCGCCCACACCGAGCGCGCTGATCCCCTTCCCGGATGGGCAGCGGGTATTGCTGGTCAGCGGCGAAGGGATATTTGTGCTCACCGGCGAACGGGCGACTCGCCTGTTGCCGCAGCAGCAGACGATTCTCGATGATCTGGCAGAAGGGATCGACCCCGACGATATCGCCCTGGGCCTGTCGATGGAGCATGGCGCAGTCTCGCCCGATGGCCGCCTGCTCGTCATCGGCGAACAAGGCGTGCGCCATCTGGTGCTGGATGATCAACTGCAGGTGGTCGCCGAAGTCGGCCCCGTCGGTGAATACCCACACTTTGCCTTGTTCAATCAGCGCGGCGACCATTTGATCCTGAATGCCTGCCATTTCTACAACGGCAACACCCTGGGTGTGCGCACGGCTGACCTGCCCGGGCTCGATACCGACTACTACAGCGAAGACCCGCGCACGCCGCTGGTCGAGGATGGCGCGCGGATCTACGCTGGCGTAGCCCGCGCCGGCGAGTACATCGTGGGTGATGCGCACGGCTATCTGCGGGCATTTGGCGAAGACGGTCAGGAGCACTGGCAGCACTACCTGGGCTCGACCTTGTGCGCCATGGACATCAGCGCAGATGGCAAAACCCTGGTCGCCGCCAGCTATGCCGGCATCATCTCGCTGATCGCCCTCGACAGCGGCCGACCTGACTGGCAGATCGGCACTGGCGAGCACGGCGAGCTACGCCGCTGGCTGTTCTGGAAGGGCCTGGACAAGCCACTGGCCTGGTGAGCCTTCACCTGCCAGTCAGGCTTTCAGCGTGGCCATGTCGATGACGAAGCGGTATTTCACATCGCCAGCGATCACCCGCTCGAACGCTTCGTTGATGCTGCGGATATCGAGCATCTCGATGTCACAGGTGATGCCATGCTCGGCGCTGAAGTCGAGCATTTCCTGGGTTTCAGCGATGCCACCGATCAACGAACCGGCCAGTACGCGACGCTTCAGCACCAGGTTGGCTGCATGCAGTGGTGGCTCGACCGGCTCGATCAGGCCGACCAGGATGTGCACGCCATCAAAAGTCAGGGTGTCGAGGTAGGGGTTGAGGTCGTGCTGCACTGGGATAGTGTCGAGCAGGAAGTCGAAACGCCCGGCGGCGGCGCGCATCTGCTCGGCATCGCTGGACACGATGACGTGATCGGCGCCCTGGCGGCGAGCTTCTTCAGCCTTGGCTGCGGAGCGAGTGAACAAGGTCACTTCAGCGCCCAGTGCCTTGGCGAACTTGATGCCCATGTGGCCCAGGCCACCCATGCCGAGAATGCCGACCTTGTGGCCAGGGCCGACGCCGTGGTGCTTGAGCGGCGAGTAGGTGGTGATGCCCGCGCACAGCAGCGGCGCGGCGCTGGCCAGGTCCAAGCCTTGCGGCATGCGCAGGACGAAATGCTCGCTGACGACGATGCTGTTGGAGTAGCCGCCCATGGTGTTGCTGCCATCGACCCGGTCCGGGGTCGCGTAGGTCATGGTCGGGCCGGCCAGGCAGTACTGCTCGAGGTCCTTGGCGCAGGCCTGGCACTCGCGGCACGAGTCGACCATGCAGCCAACCCCGACCAGGTCGCCGACTTTGTGCTTGCTGACGTTGGCACCGACCGCCGTCACCCGGCCGACGATTTCGTGGCCCGGCATCAGCGGGTACACAGCGATGCCCCACTCGTTGCGCGCCTGGTGAATGTCGGAGTGGCAGACGCCGCAATAAAGAATCTCGATGGCGACGTCATCGGCACGCGGGCTGCGACGCTCGAAGCTCATCGGCAGCAGCGGGCTGGTCGGGGTTTGGGCGGCATAACCGATTGCGGTATACATGGCGAAGACCTCTCTAGTGAAACGATTCAATGCCAGCCATTCTCCTGCCAGATGGCGAGCGAGACCACCGTGAATTCTCCGGCATGCTTGCCTGATTCTCCGAAACCGCCACATCCGATATGGCGCCAGGCTATCAATCTGCGAGAATGCCAGTGTCTGATTCTCTGCCCAGGCCCTTTATGCAGCTTACCCGCCACGTCGACGCCAACGCCCCGCTCTGCGACCTGATTCGCCGCCTGGCAACGCGCCCGGGGTTTGTCCCCACCCATCTGCCGCAGGTGCAGGTGCTCAGCTGGGATCACTACGTCGCCAGCAGCCCGCAGATCTATGAACCGAGCCTGATGATCCTCGCCCAGGGCAGCAAACTGGCAAGGCTGGGGCCGCGTACCCTGGAGTACGGCGCCGGTCATTACCTGGTGCAGGCGCTGTCGGTGCCGTTCATGTGCGAGACCTTCGCGACTGCCGAAGCGCCGCTGCTGGGCGTGGCCGTGGATATCGACCGCAGCGTACTCAGCGAACTGGTGCAGAGCATGCAGCTGGCGCCAGATGCCCGTGTGCAGGCGCAAACCCCGCAGTCGATGACCTCGGCGGCACTCGATGCGGCCATGCGCGATAGCGTCGAGCGCCTGCTGCAGTGCCTGCAGGACCCGCTGGATGCCCAGGTGCTGGGCCCGGCGCGGGTGCGCGAAGTGCTCTACACCGCTTTGCGTGGGCCGCAGGCCGGTGTGCTGAGGGCCTTGGTCGAGCAGCAAGGGCACTTTGCCCGAGTAGCTGCCTCGCTTGCTTATCTGCGCGAGCATTACGCCGAGCCGCTCAGCGTCGAAGCCTTGGCCAGCTGCGCCAACATGAGCGTGTCGACCTTCCATGAGCACTTCAAGCGCTGCACCGACATGGCGCCAATGCAGTACCTCAAGCGTCTGCGCCTGCTCAAGGCGCAGCAGATGCTGATCGGCGAAGGCCTGGGCGTGGCACAGGCGGCGCACCGGGTCGGTTATCAGAGCACCTCGCAGTTCAGCCGCGAGTACAAGCGCCAGTTCGCCCAGAGTCCGGGAGATGAGCAGCCTTATCAACGCTTTGCTCCGGGCAGCCTGAACGATCTGTCCGCTTCGGTCTGAGCAGCTCAGCCAGGCAGCGCGCTGCAAAGCGTTACTGACGCAGGACCATGTCGACAATCGTCGCCTGCAACTCCTGCCTGGCCTGCTCTGGTTCAAGCGCGCCGGTTGCTGCGGCCTGCGACAAGGCATCCGCCGCTCCCACCAGCACGCGCAACCCTGCCGCAGCAATATCGCCACTCGGCGCGAACGGCGCCAGCGCGAGCCTGCATTTGTCCAGAAACGGCGCTTCGCACTGGTTTTTCAGCGCTTCCATCTCGGGCGAACCGGTCAAGGCTGCACTGACGCCGGGAATCTCCCGCCCCTGGCTGATCACGCAATCGATATACGCCGCGGCAATCACCCGTGCGCGATCCGCCAGCGTCGGTTCACAGCTCGCCAGCAATGCATCCAGCATCGTCGACTGACGCGCGTCGTATTCCTGATAGAGCGCAACCAATAAGCCGTTTCGCGATACGAAATGGTCGTAGACCACTGGCTTGGTCACACCGGACTGCTGTGCCAGCCGGCCGAGGCTGAGCGCATCGGTGCCCTCCAGCCTGACTATTTCCCGAGCCACTTCCAGCAATTGGCTCCGGCGCTGCTCCCGCGACAGGCGCTTGCGCGACTGCGGATTTTGCTCACTTGACATCACAACCTACCAAAAGTAACTTACCTGCGGTAACTTACCGAAAGTATATAGCGACACCTGGCGTCTCGCAGCCCTTTGTGGAGAAACTTCATGCACGCACTGATCGTCATCGGCCACCATGATCCTGAGTCCCTTACCCATGCGCTTGCCGCCCAGATCGCGGAGGGCCTTGCCGACGCAGACCACAGCAGCAGCCTTGCTGACCTGGCCACTGAGAGATTCGACCCGCGCTTTGGCCTTGCTGACCACGCCGTGCATCGGCGCCTGGCGACAGCCCCGGCTGATGTCCTGCGCGAACAGGCCCGGATCGACCGCGCCGATGCTCTGGTGCTGGTCTACCCCGTTTATTGGTGGTCGATGCCAGCTTTGCTCAAGGGCTGGGTCGAGCGGGTATTCAGCAACGGCTGGGCCTTCGATTATTTGCCAGACGGGCGGCTGATCAAAAAGCTCAACGGCCTCCCGGTACAGCTGGTTGGCCTGGCTGGCGCCGACGCGGGCACGTTCGTTCGGCATGGTTACGGCCATGCCATGGCGACTCAGATCGAGCATGGAATCTTTGATTATTGCGGTGCTCGGGTGCTTGGCTCGGCGCTTCTGGATGACAGCGAGAGCGGCCAAAGCCTTGCCCATCTGGCGAGCGCTCGCTTGATCGGGAACAAGCTGTTCGACAAGGTTGCGGTAAGCGCCTGACTTCCCAAATCCCGAAATGGCAGTGAGACGCCAGCACTCTGTCTGCGGTTCTGAGTCGTCGCTCAAGCCTCCAGCGGCCACTGCGCCAATGGCCAATAGCGGCCCTTGCGTGACTCGTACAAGGTGAAGTGCCGCGCACTGAGGTAAAAATCCGCCGGCACGCTGGCCTCCGGCACCTGCCCCTGAAAGTCCCGCGCCAGGGTCAGGTGCGCGCGGTACTCACGGCTGCTGCGGGCGATGCCCAGGCCCAGCGCGGCCTGTTCCAGGGCGTACACCAACTGGCGCAGGGCGGGCGGCGCATCACTTGCCTGCAACACCAGCGCTTGCGCCCGTGGCCACACCTGCAATTGATCGAGCAGCACGCGTAACGGCGCGGCCGGCCGTTTGATCTGGTCGACCGCAGCGCACAGAGCGGGTAACTGCGCACTGTCGACATCCCCGAGAAACAGCAGGGTCAGATGGAAGTTGTCGGCGGGCACTGGCTTGCCGCTGCGCAACTCAAGTTCACGGCGCCACTGAGCGACACTGCGGCGCTGGTCATCACTGACTGGCAGGGCAAAAAACAGTCGCTTGAACGGGCTGCCGCTGTGGCGCGTTTCCTTGGCCATGTTCGCTCCGGATTAATGAACGGATTAGTCGAGTGTACCGGCCTCGCGGATCGGAGATGAGCCGAAAATCCTAGCGGAAACGTTTGCGCGACACGTAGGCAATGCCACCAAAGTACCGTCGATCAAATGTAACAATAAGTACAAAGTCGTACGCGGTTTGTTTATGCTGGCGCGCTCTAGCCATGGCTCATGGCCATTCTCTACAAGTGTTTGTCGATGAAAATTGCTTTCGTACTAATCTTCGTCCTCTCGATTGCCTATGTGCATCTGCGTGGTCGTGTGCGCCACAAACTGACGCGCCAGCTGGGCGATCATTCGAGTTTCCTCGCGCCGATCAACAGCTTCCTCTACCTGTTTTCCAGGCTGCCGGCCAAACCCTACCTGCCGGTCGATGCCTTCCCTGAGCTGCAACCACTCAAGGACAACTGGCAGGAAATCCGCGCTGAAGCCCAGCAACTGCTGCACGTTGGCGAAATCAAAAAGTCCGACAACCATGACGACGTCGGCTTCAATTCGTTCTTCAAGACCGGCTGGAAGCGCTTCTACCTGAAGTGGTATGGCGAGACCCACCCGTCGGCGATGACCCTGTGCCCGCGCACCACCGAGCTGCTGCAAGGCATCGGTACGGTCAAGGCGGCCATGTTCGCCACCCTGCCCCCAGGCGCCAAGCTGGTTCGCCACCGTGACCCGTATGCCGGCTCCTATCGTTATCACCTGGGCCTGGACACGCCGAACGACGATGGCTGCTATATCGATGTCGACGGCGAAAAATACGCGTGGCGCGACGGCGAGGCGGTGATTTTCGACGAAACCTACATCCACTACGCCGCCAACACCACCGAGCACAACCGCATCATCCTCTTTTGCGATGTCGAGCGGCCGCTCAAGTACCGCTGGGCTACCGCCTTCAACCGCTGGTTCAGCCGCAAGGTGATGGCCGCGGCTGCAGCGCCCAACAACGCCAATGACAAGACTGGCGCGATCAACCGCCTGTTCACCCGCATCTACAAAATCCGCGAGCGTGGCAAGGCGTTGAAAAAACGCAACCGCATGCGCTATTACCTGGAAAAGTGGCTGGTGGTAGCGGCCCTGGTGCTGGTGTTCATCTACATCTGAGGCAGCCTGGCAAGGCGCCGTCATGCCGGCGGCGCTGAATGCTTGCTACCTAAGTGCAACACGCTTTCGACTATTATCCCGCTCGCCAACGCTCTCCACTCGACTAGCCTGAAAGCTCCTGCCGCAACCCTACAAGGTGAAGACAATGAGCATGATGGACTGGGACGCCTACCGTAAGCAGCTGATGGCTGGCATCGGCGACCTCAAGCAACTCTCACCGGACACCGTCGCGGGCTACATGACCGCCAGCGGCGCCGGGGCCAAGACCAACCACCTGGATGCCAAGACCCGCGAATTGATCTCGCTGGCGGTTGCCGTCACCACCCGCTGCGACGGCTGCATTGCCGTGCACTCCAAGGAAGCCCTCAAGCAGGGCGCGACCCGCGAGCAGATCGCCGAGGCGCTCGGTGTCGCCGTGGCGATGAACGCTGGAGCTGCGCTGGTCTATTCGACCCGAGCTCTGGATGCGCTGGGCACAGCCGACGAGTAAGCCTGTCGGCGTCGCCGCACTTGCGCGGCGGCGCCTGCACCACCAGACTTGCCGGCTCAGCCCGTGCAGGTACCGCCATGATCCACATTCGCCCCATGACCGCCGCCGACTTCGAGGCCTTCTGGCCCACTATGCAAAACATCGTCCAGGCCCGCGAAACCTACGCCTTCGACCCGCAGATCAGCTTCGAGCAGGCGCGCCAGCTGTGGCTGGAAGCACCGCTGCATACGCTGGTGGCGGAGCAGGACGGCGAGCTGCTTGGCTCGTATTACCTCAAAGCCAATGCCGCCGGACCCGGCGCCCATGTGGGTAATTGTGGCTACATGGTCTGCCCGGCTGCACGCGGGCGTGGCGTGGCCAGGTTGATGTGCGAGCACTCACAGAAGCTTGCCCGCCAGGAAGGGTTTCTGGCGTTGCAGTTCAATTCGGTGGTGGCGAGTAACGAGGTGGCCGTGGCGCTGTGGCGCAAGCTTGGCTTCGATGAGGTCGGCCGCCTGCCCAAGGCCTACCGGCATGCCCGGCTGGGGCTGGTGGATTGCCTGGTGATGTACAAATGGCTGGCGGATGAGCCAGTGGTGGAGAAACCTGCGCTGCTGATCGGGCGCAAGAACATTGAAGCGCGGGTGTCGCGGCGGCGTGGCAAGTAGCCGCGGATCTGCGTAGTAAACGGGGACCGCTATGCGGCCCCCTGCTAACGCGCTGAATCAGAACGCCAGACCTACCTTCACGCCGAACTCATCACGCTTGAGCTTGGTATTGTCGGCTGCATCCGACTCTTCATCGAGTTTGTACTCGGTGCGGGTGTAGTAGACGCTGCCGTAAATGGGCATACCGCCCTGCTGGTTCATCAGCAGGCTGACTTCGGCATAAGGGTTGGTGCGGTCTTTCATATCGACGGTGTCGCTGCCGAAATCGTCGACCTTGAGCTTGGCGCGGCCGTCGAGGGTGCGGCGGGCACCGACTTCCACGCGCAGCGTCGAAGCATCGAACTGGTGGTTGTAGCCGACGGCAGCCTTGGCGAACGGCGACTTGTAGGTCAGCTCGGTATCCAGGTCGTTGAGCTCCGGTTCGAAGCGCGACCAGTCATAACCACCGCCCACGGTGAAGTCGAGGAAGTTGCGCGCGTCCATCGCAGCACGCCAGCCCAGGTCCAGATCAACCTTGGCCTCCTTGAGCTTGTTGTCGCTCTTCTTGCCATACTTGGCGTCCGCGCCAATCTGGTAGATGAAACCGGATTCGGCGGTCATCTTGTTGCCATAGTTGGCGAACAGGCCACCTTGACCGAGGTGATCGGTCTCCGATTCAGAACCGCCTTCGAACTTGAATTTGTCGTAGCTGCCGAGCAGGCCGAAAGTGAACAGCGGATCGGTACTTGGCGCAGCGCTGGCAGCAAGCGGGGCAGCGATCAGGGCCAGCAGGCAAGAATGACGCAACAGGTTACGGGTGGACATTGGTAAAGGTCTCCATGACGTGGGTGTTTCTGTGACAATCGAGCGGTTCGATGCACACCAAATGTGAAAAGTTCGAAAAAGAATCAGTAAAAACTCGCAAACCTCTAATGCGTCACAAATTTTTCTTAGCGCCAAGGTTTGACTAAGGCCACTTTCGATGCTCAGATGCGCGCCAGTTTCAGGTGTCCTGCGCCGCCGTGCGCAGGGTGAAACGGGAAGCCGGTGCGTCATCTGCATGACTAGTCCGGCGCTGCCCCCGCAACGGTAAGCGAGTGAAACCTTCGACAAACCACTGTGCCCGTGCACGGGAAGGTGAAGGTTTCCAGCCCTCGCAAGCCCGGAGACCGGCCTGCAACTTTACAGTTGGCAAACCCGCGGTGGGCGGGCGCAGGCCGGTTTGCGCGTGCGCCCAGCGTTCGTGCCCGCTTGTCTTTGCGTTGTTTCCACCGGGATCCTTACTTCCTGCATCAGTGGAACGACATGTCCCGTACCAATACCTTTACTCTTCTGGCGGCCTGCATTGCCGCCGCTTCGCCAGCCGTGGCCGCAGAGCCGACGAGCAAGGTCGTCGCCCTGCCCTCTATCGCGATCAGCGAACGCCGCGACGCAAGCGCCGACCTCACCAGCAGCAGCGAGACCGGCTCGCGCCTCGGCCTCACTGCCTTCGAAACACCAGCCAGTGTCAGCAGCCTTAGCGCCGAACAGATCCAGCAGCGCAGCAACCTCACCGTGCAGGATGCGGTCACCCGCACCCCGGGTATCACCTCCATCGGCACCCCAGGCGATGGCGGCACTGGCCTCAGCGCACGCGGCTTCAACGGCCATGGTTCGGTGATGACCCTGTTCGACGGCGCGCGCCTGTACACCGGTGCCGGCACCCAGACTTTCCCGGTCGACCCATGGCTGGTCGAACGTATCGAAGTGCTGCGCGGGCCGGCTTCGGTGTTGTACGGCGAAGGCGCCACCGGCGCGGTGGTCAACGTCATCCCGAAAAAGCCCGTGCAAGGCGAGATCCACAACCAGCTGCGCCTGGGCTACGGCTCATGGGACCGCCAGCAACTGGGCCTGGACAGCGGCGGCAGCCTGAGCGAGCGCCTCAGCTACCGTGCCACCATCAACCAGCAGCAAGGCAATGGCCATATCGACCGCGGCGACTCACGCAGCATGGCCCTGAGCCTGGCACTGCGCTTCGATGCCAACGAAGACCTGAGTTTCACCCTCGCCCACGAACGCGGCGACGCCGAGCCGATGAACTACTTCGGCACACCGCTGATTGCCGGGCACTACCGTGACAGCCTGCGCGACAAGAACTACAACGTGCGTGACGCCGAATTGCGCTACCACGATGAATGGACCCGCCTGAGCAGCGAGTGGGCTATCAGCGACAACGTCAGCGCCAGCAACCAGCTCTATTACATCAAGAGCCGTCGCCACTGGCGCAACGCCGAAAACTACAACTGGGACGCAGACGTCGGCCAACTGCTGCGCAATGGCTTTCTCGAGATCAAGCACAACCAGGAGCAGATCGGTGATCGCCAGAGCTTCACCTTCCAGCACAGTCTGTTTGGCCTGGCCAGCACGACCGTGGTGGGCGCCGAATACAACAAGATCCGTTTCCGCCTGACCAACAACTGGCCCTACAACGATATCGGCAACGACTACATTGACCCGTGGCAGCCCGCGCCCGGCCAGTTCGTCAGCGCCACGCCGCTGCAACCGCGCTCGTTCAGTACCACCCACAGCGCAGCGCTGTTCGCCGAAAACCGCACGCAGTTGACTGAGCAGCTGTCGCTGGTCACCGGTATTCGCCGTGATCAAAACCACATCGAGCGCGATAACCTGGTCGACGGCAGCCGCACCGACCGCAGTCTCAGCGGCGGCAACTGGCGCGCAGGGCTGGTCTATGCGCTGACGCCGGACCTGTCGCTGTACGGCCAGTACTCGACCAGTGAAGACGGTGTGGAAAACCTGGTCAGCCTCAGCCCGGCACAGATGAACTTCGACCTGACCGAAGCGCGCCAGACCGAACTTGGCGTCAAGCAGCGCTTTCTTGATGGCCGTGGCGAGTGGACCTTGGCCGCTTATCACATCGTCAAGAAAAAGCTGCTGGTCGACGACCCTGTCAGCCATCAACCGCAACAGGCCGGCCAGCAGACCTCCGATGGCCTGGAAGCGACCCTCGAATTCGCCCTGGCCAACCAGTGGCAGCTGTCGGCAAACGCCGCCCTGCTACGGGCCAAGTACGACGACTTCAATGAAAGCGTGGCAGGCGTTGCCACCGACCGCAGCGGCAAACGCCCGGCCAATGTGCCGCGACGCAGTGCCAACCTGTGGCTGAGCAAAGGCTTTGGCCAGAACGTCGACGCGGGCGTCGGTCTGCGTTATGTCGACACACGTTACGCCGACACCGGCAATAGCCAGAGCATCCCCAGCTACACCGTGGTCGATGCCAACCTGGGCTGGCAAGTGCTGCCTGATGTGCGCCTGGGCCTGCAGTTGAACAACCTGTTAAACCGCAACTACGTGACGGCCGCCTACAGCGGCGAGCAGTGGCTGCTGGGCGCACCACGCTCGTATTTCGCCACGCTGGACTACAGCTTCTAAACCCGATTTACCCTGGCTGGCCGCGCAGCAACGGGCTAGCCAGGGCCTTCATGGGCACTACGCTCACCGACAAAAGACTTTCAACAGGAAAACCAATAGTTATAAGATAACGTTACACAAAACTTCACCAGCGAAATTTCATGACAAGCGCTCTGACCTCCCCCACCCTCGTCAGCCAACGCCTGCAGAGCATCGATGCCCTGCGCGGGCTGGTCATTCTGTTCATGCTGCTCGATCACGTACGCGAGACCTTCTTCATGCATCATCAGGTGGTTGACCCGATGACCATCGAAAGCACCGAACCTTCGCTGTTTTTCAGCCGCACCCTGGCGCATCTGTGCGCCCCGGTGTTCGTCCTGCTGACCGGTCTTTCGGCCTGGCTGTATGGCGAGAAGTATCAAGGCCGCGGCGCCACCTCGGCGTTCCTGTTCAAGCGCGGGCTGTTTCTGGTGGTGCTGGAATTCACCCTGGTCAACTTCGCCTGGACCTTCCAGTTGCCCCCGACGGTGATCTACATGCAGGTGATCTGGGCGATCGGCGTGAGCATGATCGCGCTGTCACTGCTGGTCTGGCTGCCACGCCCGGCGCTGATCGCGCTCAGTGCGCTGATCATCGCCGGGCATAACCTGCTCGACGGCGTGCACTTTGCGCCCGGCTCGGTCATGCATGTGCCGTGGGCGATCCTGCATGACCGCGGCTGGCTGGAGGTGTCCGACAGCCTGCGCATGCGCACTTCCTACCCAGTGCTGCCGTGGATTGGCGTGATTGCCCTTGGCTACGCCCTCGGCCCCTGGTTCGCCCGCAGCAGCGTCGCCAGCGTGCGCCAACGGCGCTTGCTGCTGGCGGGTGTAGCGGCCCTGCTCGGCTTCGTCGGCCTGCGCCTGCTCAATGGCTACGGCGAAGCGCCCTGGAGCAGCTACCCGAGCCTGATGCAGACCGTGATGAGCTTTTGCAACATCACCAAGTACCCACCGTCGCTGCTGTTCCTGGCGCTGACGCTGGGCGCCGGGCTGCTGTTGCTGCGCGGTTTCGAACGCGCCGGCCAGGCGCGCTGGATCAGTGTGTTGGCAGTGTTCGGCGCGGCGCCGATGTTTTTCTACCTGCTGCACCTGTATGTGCTCAAGCTGCTGTACCTGGCCTGTGTCGCGCTGTTCGGGCTCAATCAGGGTGGTTATTTCGGCTTCGACAGCATCGGCTTCATCTGGCTGACTGCAGGCTTGCTGGCGGCGGCGTTATACCTGCCGGTGCGCCAGTTTGCCCAACTCAAGGCGCGCCGCCGCGACATCAGCTGGCTCAAGTATCTCTGAAAAGCGTTTTCCCCCGGCGGCGTGATGGTCTACCATGCCGCCCGCCGGTTTCCATCACGGAACTAACAGGGAATCCCAGGCCTGCCCTTGAATGCAGGCGAAACGGAACTGCCCCCGCAACTGTAAGTGCCGAGCCTGCTCCATCGATGCCACTGGGTTGCTGACCCGGGAAGGCTGGAGCCAGGCCATGACGCACCAGTCAGGAGACCTGCCGGCAAACATTTACCAACCGGCGGGGTGTCCGGGCTGGCCATCTCCACCCTTCCCAGGGTGCTGCCTATTGCCGTGCGCAATGGGCAAGGCGATGCCTGTCCGTGGGTTCATTCCCCGCATTGTTCGATAGGAGATCGCCCACCCATGCTGCCCCGTTTCGTGACCCTGCTGGCAGGCCTGAGCCTGTCTGGCCTGGCCCAGGCCGCCGCCACCCACTATCCGCTGACCATCGACAACTGCGGCGCGGTGCAGACCTTTGCCCAGGCGCCGCAGCGCGCAGTGACCATCGGCCAGGCCGGTACCGAAATGCTCTATGCACTGGGCCTGGGCGACAAGCTGGTGGGCACCTCGCTGTGGTTCAACAACGTGCTGCCCGAGTTCAAGGCGCAGAACGACCAGGTCGAGCGCCTCGCTGACAACGACCCAAGCTTTGAAGCAGTGGTCGGCAAGCGCCCGCAACTCGTAGCTGCGCAGTTCGAATGGATGATCGGCGCACAGGGTGTGGTCGGCACCCGTGAGCAGTTCAACGAGCTGAACGTGCCGACCTATGTGCTGCCGTCCGATTGCGAAGGCAAGGACAACCTGGTCGGTGCCGACGGCACCCGGCTGCAACCGTTCCAGATCGCCAGCATCTACAAAAGCGTCAGCCAACTGGCCGCGATCTTCGACGTGCAGGCGCGTGGCGAAGCGCTCAACAATGAGCTCAAGCAGAGCCTGGACACTGCCCGCAAACAACTGGCCGGCCACGACCTGTCGCAGACCTCCGCCCTGTTCTGGTTCTCCAGTGCCGACCTCGACATCGACCCCTATGTCGCCGGCCGCCAGGGCGTGGCCGACTTCATGCTGCAGACCCTGGGGGTGCGCAACGTGGTCGAGTCCAGCGAAGAGTGGCCAACGGTTGGCTGGGAAACCCTGGCCAAGGCCAACCCGACCTGGCTGATCATCGCCCGCATGGACCGCCGCCGCTTCCCTGCCGATGACTACCAGAAGAAGCTCGAATTCCTCCGTAGCGACCCCGTCACCAAACACATGGACGCCGTTCGCGAGGGCCGCATCATCGTCCTCGATGCCGACGCGATGCAGGCCGGTATTCGCCTGTTCCGTGGCCTGGAAACGCTGTCCAACGCGTTTGTTTCGGGGAAAGCCGAGCAACCATGATGCGTCTGCTGCCCTACTGCGCCGCTGCCCTGCTCGCCTTGCTGGGGGCGATGCTTGCCGGTATCGCCATTGGTGAAACGCCAGTGGCGCCCAGCGTGGTCGTGCAGGTCCTGGCCAACCACCTGTGGGACGCCGGTTACCCAGTCGACCCGATCGACGCGGGCATCATCTGGAACTATCGCCTGACCCGTACCCTGGTGGCTGCCGCATGCGGCGCGGGGCTGGCGACCTGCGGGGTGATCCTGCAGGCGCTGCTGCGCAATCCGCTGGCCGAGCCGTATCTGCTTGGGTTGTCGGCGGGTGCTTCGACGGGTGCGGTCGCGGTAGCCCTGCTCGGGCTTGGTGGCGCTGCGCTGTCGATGTCGGGCGGCGCGTTCATTGGTGCACTGGCAGCGTTCGGCCTGGTCCTGTTGCTGTCGCGGGCCAGCAGTGCTGGCGGCGGCAATGCCCAGGTGATTCTGGCCGGGATCGCTGGCTCGCAGTTGTTCAGCGCGCTTACGGCATTCTTGATCACAAAGTCGGCGACTGCCGAACAGGCGCGCGGCATTCTGTTCTGGCTGCTGGGTAACCTCAGCGGCGTGCGTTGGCCGTCGGTGTGGCTGGCGGTGCCGGTGGCGCTGTTGGGTTTGGCGGTATGCCTGTGGCATCGGCGCACCCTCGACGCCTTTACCTTCGGCGCCGACTCGGCGGCCTCGCTGGGTATTCCGGTGCGCCGCAGCCAACTGCTGCTGATCAGCTGCGCGGCGCTGGTTACGGCAGTGATGGTATCGATTGTCGGCGCCATCGGTTTTGTCGGCCTGGTCATTCCGCACGCACTGCGCCTGCTGCTCGGCACCGGTCACAGCCGCCTGCTGCCGGCCAGTGCCCTGGGAGGTGCGCTGTTCCTGATCAGCGCCGATATCCTCTCGCGGACCTTGATTCCTGGGCAGGTGATTCCGGTCGGCGTGGTCACTGCGCTGATTGGCGCGCCGCTGTTCGCCTTGATTCTGGTAAGCCGCCGGGGGCGCGCATGAGCAACCTCAACAGCGTGAGTCTCGCGCCGCTCAGTTGCCGAGGCCTTGGTCTGCGTCTGGGTGGCAACGATGTGCTCGAAGCGGTCGAGCTTGAGGTGATCGCCGGGGAAACCCTCGGCGTGGTTGGCCCAAATGGCTCCGGCAAATCGACCCTGCTCAAACTGCTTGCCGGCCTGCTCAAACCGAGCAGTGGTGAAGTGCAACTGCTCGGCCAGCCACTGGCGCGCATGCCCCGGCGGCAGATCGCCCAGGCCTTGGCTCTGGTCGAGCAGCAAGCCGACACCAGCGATGCCATCAGTGTGTATGACGCCGTGGCCCTGGGCCGCACACCATGGCTGTCGGCGCTGGCGCCGTACTCCCCCGAGGATCGGCGCATCGTCGAGCAGGCCCTTACCGATCTTGACGCCCTGCACTTGCGCCAGCGCCTCTGGCACAGCCTGTCCGGCGGCGAGCGGCAGCGCGTGCACATCGCCCGCGCCCTGGCCCAGCGGCCGGGCGTATTGCTGCTCGATGAGCCAACCAACCACCTCGATATCCAGCACCAACTGAGCCTGCTGCAACAGGTCCAGGCACTGCCGGTGACGACCTTGGTGGCTTTACATGATTTGAACCAGGCGCTGACCTGCGACCGCCTCGCGGTGCTCGATCAAGGCCGCTTGGTAGCCCTCGGCAAGCCGCATGACGTGCTGACCCCAGAGCGCCTGCTGCTGACCTTCGGCGTGTACGCTCACTACCTGACCGATCCTTATGACGGCGCCCGCATACTGCGTTTTCGCGCCCCTTGAACACGGATGTTCCCACTATGTTTTCGCGCCCTCTCGCCTTGCTGCTGTGCAGCGCCCTGCTCGCCCCGCTGGCTCACGCCGAAGTCCACGAAGTAAAGATGCTCAACCGCGGCAGCGACGGCGCCATGGTCTATGAACCGGACCACCTGCACATCGCTCCCGGCGACAGCGTGCGCTTTGTGCCGAGCATGAGCGGGCACAATGCCGCGACCCTGGCCGAGCTGCTGCCAGCCGGCGCCGAAGCCTTCAAGAGCAAGCTCAATCAGCCCCACGAGCAGCAGTTCAGCGTGCCGGGGTTGTACGCCATTCAGTGCATACCGCACCTGGCGATGGGCATGGTCATGTTGATCCAGGTTGGCGAACCGGCGGTCGATATGCCGGCCCTGCCGGCGACCTTGCCAGCCCGGGCCAAGGCCCGTCTGCAGGCACAGTTGGAGAAACTGGGAGCAGGTCAGTGAGCCATTTCAAGCGCGCTGTTGCTCTGCTCCCGCTGATCACTGTCTCCCCTCTGGCAGTCGCCGAGTCTGCCCAGGCGAAGGCCAACGGGCTGATTGAAGACAGCAGCTGGAGCCTGCTCAACCGCAGCGTATTCGACCAGCGCGATTATCGTCACGGCGCCAGCAACAGCGGCGCACGCAACGCCTCCAAACCGCGTAGCGAGCGCAGCGGCAAAGCCGAAGAGTGGGGCTATGGCCTGATGGGCACCTTGCAGTCAGGTTTCACCCAGGGCCTGATCGGGGTTGGCGTCGATGCCCACGCTTACCTCGGCGTGCAACTCGACAGCGGCGGCGGCCGCGCAGGCAAGGCGCGCTTGCTCAGCGTGGACAATCAAGGCCACCCGAAAACCGAGTACAGCCGCGCTGGCGCCGCACTTAAACTGCGGATGGCCGATACGGTGCTGAGCTACGGTGAACAACGGGTAAAAACGCCGGTATTCAACGCCTCCGACAGCCGCCTGCTGCCAGAGACTGCAACCGGGTGGTTGTTGACCAGCAACGAAGTTGACATCTTGAAACTGGTTGCCGGGCACTTCACCGAGAGCGCCGACCGTAACGCCAGCAGCCACAACCAAGGCCTGGTGGTGAACTACTCGAATGCCCTCAAGGGCGACAGTTTCGACCTCGCCGGCATGGTCTGGAACCCGAGCGACTCCGTCAGCGCCAGCCTGTACACCTCGCGCTATGAAGACACCTGGAACCAGCACTACCTGGGCAGCACCCTCAGCCACGCGTTGAGCGACCAACGCAGCGTCAGCCTCGACCTCAACCTGTACCGCACCCGCGACACCGGCAAGGCCTTGTCCGGGCAGATCGACAACACCACCTGGAGCCTGGTCTCGCGCTACAACCACGGGCCACACGGTTTCAGTCTCGGCTGGCAGCAAGTGCACGGCGACACCCCGTTCGACTACGTCAGCCGCGGCGCCATTTTCATCAGCAACGCGGTGCAGCTGTCCGACTTCAACGCCCCCAATGAGAAGTCCTGGCAGGCGCGCTACGACCTGGACATGGGCGCCTACGGCGTGCCTGGGTTGAACCTGACGGCGCTGTATGTGCGCGGTTTCGATATCGACGGCAGTCGTGTCGATCCACGCGGCGGTTATGCCTATCTCGGTTATGGCCGCGGCGGCAAACATTGGGAACGCGACCTGGAAGCGCGCTATGTAGTACAGAGCGGCAAGGCCAAAGGCACGGTGTTCTCTCTGCGGCATGACCTGCATCGTGGGAACACGGCGCAAGCTGAGCTGGATGCGGATCAGATTCGGGTAGCGGTGGAGTATCCGCTTACGGGTGGGTTTTGAGGCAGGCAGAGCGAAGCTGATCAGAACGAGAAACTCTGACTGCGTCTGCGCTTATCTACCTCAGTCGGTTCGCCAAACGGTCCCGGCAACCTGCCGACGGCGACGCCTTAGCTCAACCCCCACAGTGCCTTCTCACCCACTACACCAGCAGCAACTGCATATGCGTCGTTTGCCATACAGGGTCCTGTTCAATATCGGTGACGACAAACCCTTGCCGCTCCCAGAAGCGAATCGCTCCTGGCAGAAACGGATGCGTATGCAGATACAAACATTCGATTCCAGCAGCCTTGGCCCGCAACCGCAGCTCTGCAAACAGCGCTGCGGCCAGGCCACAGCGGCGGTACTCGGGCAAAACGAACAGCCGCACCACTTCCACCACAGTGAAGTCGTGATAATTCAGCTGGCTAAAGCGGTGGTCGTAAGGCAGGAAGCCGATGGCTGCGACCAGCCGGCCGTTGTCGCGCGCGGTCAGGAAACAGCCGCCACCTTGCAGGTAGGTATCGCTGAACCGGGCAAGGTCAGCAGGCAGCGGTGCGTCAGCCAGCAGCGGAAACAGCTCCCGCCGCGAGTCGTTGACGAACGCGACCACCTCGTCGATGGCATCGGCGGCTACCGAAGTGATGATCCAGTCTGTCATTGCGCTCAGGCCTTGAAGCGAGGTGAAAGCCAACTTCTACCCGATCGCCAGCCCGTGCGCAATTGCACGGGAGTGCTCAAGCTGACTGGCGAAACGGCAGGCGCTGCGGATCAGTCCGCAACGTCGCGGCAAAACTGTTCTTGAGGGGGTATTCAGCTGCAGCTGGGCAGCCGCTGTCAAAAACGATGTGTTTACCTTCCGGACATCTGTGCAGGCCGTTTCCCACGCAGCGCAACTGCCACGCAGGCCCTGGAAAAACGGTAAACTTGCCACCCCACTGTGCCCAAGGGCTGCTCGATGAATCGCTTGCTCAACCTGCTGCTGCCCGTGCTCTTGCTCGGTGCCCTCGCTGCCTGCGACCAGCAGCCCAGCCGCGAACAACAGATCCTCGCCAAGCTGCCCTTGCAAGCCGCCTACGAGCACAACATCGGCAGGATGGCCTCACTGCTGGCCATGACCCACCCGCAGGTCCCCGAAGAGCAGATCAAGCAGGTACTGCGCAAACACCTCACCGTCGAGGACCAGCGCAACGACCTGTTCAAGCTGTACAGCACAGCCAACTTCAGCGATGCCGAATTCGAGACCATCGTTGAGGCAACGCAAAATCCCGAGAAAGCCAAGGCACTCGGCGATACCGAGCAGGGCAAACGCCTCAGCGAGAAGCTCACCGGTCTGATGCGCGCCAGCGCCCAGGACAAAGCGGTACAGGCCCTCGCCGCGCAACGTATGCAGCAGGTCGAGGACGATCTGCAAGCACTGCCTTGAACAGCCCGGTTTAGCTGTAGCTGTAATCACGCGAAACGCATAAGGTATTTCGCAGTAACCCGTCAGTGAGGTCAGGATTGCCACACGCCAAGAAAGGACTGCGCCTGGATCTGCGCACACTCATCCTCGTACTCTCGGCGCTGACTGCAGTGACCATGCTGCTGACCAGCTATTTCGCCAGTTACCGGGTACAACGCCAACTGCTGATCGACCATTCACTGGAAGCCAACCGGGTCTACGCGGCAAAACTTGCAGCAATCACCGATACGTTTCTGGGCAACGCGCTGCAGCAACTGGGCTTCAGTGCCGGGGTGCAGGCGCACAACCTGAACGATGCGCCCTCGCTGCTGGCCGAGACCGAGCGGGTGCTGCAGCAGAGCATCGCCTTCAACTCGACCTTTCTGGTCGATGCGCAGGGGTTTCTGCGCGCCGTGTCGCCCGCGCCACTGCGCCACCTGATCGGCACGCATGTGCAGACGCCAGGCTCGCAAGAGGCCCTGCGCGAACGCCGCCCGCTGGTATCAACACCTTTTCTGTCGGCAGCCAATAATCTGGTGGTGGTGCTGTCACAGCCGATCTTCGATGGGCAAGGCCAATACCTGGGCTATGTCGGCGGCAGCGTGTACCTGCGTGAACGCAACTTCCTCAACAGCATGCTCGGCGAGCACTACTACAAGGATGGCTCGTACCTGTACGTGGTCGACCGTAACCGGCGTCTGCTCTATCACCCAGACCCGGAGCGGGTCGGGACAGTGGTCGAGGGTAATTCCCTGATCGATCAGCTCCCCGCCCTGTCTGAGGGCACTCGGCAGATCCACAACAGTGCCGGCGTGGAGATGCTCGCCGGTTTTGCCACAGTGCCAAGCACGGGCTGGGGCGTTATCGCGCAGCAGCCGCTGAGCCAGACAGTAGCGCCAATGCGTCAGCTGATTCTGAATGTGGTGCTACTGTCGGCGCCGTTGGCATTGCTTGGTTTTCTCGCCCTGTGGTGGTTTGCCCTGGCCATCACCCGGCCCCTGTGGCAACTGGCGGCGGGCGCGCTGGCGCTGGACCGCCCTGGCACGGCCGAACATCTGCACAAGGTGCGTGCTTGGTACTTCGAAGCGGCCGAGTTGAAGCGCGCTTTGCTGTTTGGCCTCAATCTGCTGCAGGAGCGCATCGGCCGGCTCAACCGGGACGCGCAAACCGACCCCTTGACCGGGCTCGGTAACCGCCGCAGCCTCGAATACAACCTGTCGCTGCTCAAGGCCGAGGAGCGTAACTTCGCCGCTGTCGTGCTCGACATCGATCACTTCAAACGGATCAACGACACTTACGGCCATGCAGTGGGTGATCAGGCCCTGCGCCAGTTGGCCGAGCTGATGCGCAGCTGTTGCCGTGAAGTCGACGTGCTCTGCCGCACCGGTGGCGAGGAGTTCATCATGATCCTGCCTGGCGCCAGCCTGGAGATCGCCATCGTGGTTGCCCAGCGGTTGCGCATTTGCGTGCAGGACACACCGCTCGCTGCGGTCGGTGCGATCACCGTGTCGCTGGGCGTAGCCCATTGGCAGGCCAACTCTGGCAGCCTGCCGGCCGAGGTGCTCAGCGAGGCCGACGCTGCGTTGTATGTGGCCAAGCAGAACGGGCGCAATCAGGTCCAGGTCGCGCACAGTGGCGAGGCGGCGCACAGCTGAACTGAGCGTTTGCCGCGGCGCTGATGTCCAAGCTGCAGCCCCATCGACCCGGAGATGACCATGCCCCGTCTGGGCTTTGCCTGTATGTACCGCCACCCGCATCGCAGCCTGGCGATCAAGGAACTGGAGGCCATCGAAAAGGCCTTCAATCCACGCACCACGACCTTGCGCTGGCTCAACAGCGCCAGCGTCGAAGCCGCTGCGGCAAAGCTGCTGGAGCTGGTCGAGCACAATCTCGATGCCCAGTTGCGCCTGCTGGCGTACGTGGCGGAGCTGCCGCCAACCCTGCGCATGGTGCGTTTGAGCAGCGACCTGCTGCCGCTCTACAGCCACCCGCAAGTGGCGGAGTTCTACCGTAACCCGAACGTTCAGGCTGACCTGCAGACACGCCTCGGCGCGATTGGCGCGTTTGCCCGCAGCGCGGATCTTCGCCTGTCGTTTCATCCCGGCCAGTACTGCGTACTCGGCTCGGACCGCCCCGACGTAGTCGAAAACAGCCTGGCCGAGTTCGAGTACCACGCCGACATGATCCGCATGATGGGCTACGGCCAGCGCTTTCAGGACTTCAAGTGCAACGTGCACATCGCCGGGCGTTTGGGTGCCGCTGGCGTGCGTGCCGTATGGCCGCGCCTGTCGCAGGAAGCGCGTAATGTCATCACCTTCGAGAACGATGAAAAGACCTACGGCGTCGACGATTGCCTGGGCCTGGCCGACCTTGCGCCGGTGGTGCTGGATATCCATCACTGCTGGATTCACGAGAACGACTACATCGCCCATGACGACCCACGGCTGGCGCCGATCATCGCCAGCTGGCGCGGCGTGCGCCCGGTGATGCACTACTCGCAGCCGCCCGAGCGCCTGCAGGAACTGGGCTTTACCGCGCAGCAGAAGCTGGAGATTCCAGCCTTGCTGGAGCAGGTCAACAAGCGTGATCTGTACCAGCACAGCGAGCGCATGTGGAACGACTGGACCAACCGTTACGCGCTGGGCTTCATGGGCGACTTCGACATCATGTTCGAGGCCAAGCACAAGAACCTCGCCACCCTCGACTTCTATCAGCGCTACGTTGATGGCGCTGCCGCCGGCATTTGATTGGAACACCGTCCGTCAGTCCCGGGGCACCCTCATCGACGAGGCAAGGCCCAATGCATGTACTCACATGAACGGGAGATACACCATGAAGCGGATGCATGCACTTTGTCTCGCAGTCTGCCTGGGCGCCACCGCGCCACTGGCCATGGCCGCGACCAACATGAATGGCAACGACGCGCCAAGCACTCAGACCGGCGGCGCTACCGGCGTTGGCCCGGGCACCATGAACAGCGACGGCACGGGCACCGGCACCATGCAGCGTGACGGCACTGGCAGTGGCACCATGAACGGCAGCGGTACCGGTGGCATGGGCGGCAGCACCACTGACAGCGATGACAACCAAGGCGGCACCGGCGGCAGTGGCATGGGCGGCTCAGGCAGCGGCACTGGCTCGGGCAGTTCCGGTAGCGGCAGCTCCGGCGGTGCAGGCGGTGCAGGCGGCGGTGGCGGCGGCTAATTCACTGGCCGTTGCACGTTAAACGCCGGCATGTTCGAATTGCGATTCGTGCGTGCCGGCTTCGCTCAGGATGCGGGTTTCAAGCACCGGGCAAAATGTAACAACCCTTGTCTTAATACTGTCATGTTTACTTCATAGGATTGTCTCTGAACTGCCATCTATGGCCCCACGGCTTATTTCAGGGATGAACCGCAGCATGCGTCGAGTCGTATTCAATCAAAAAGGTGGCGTGGGCAAATCGAGCATTGCCTGCAATCTCGCCGCCGCCAGTGCTGCAGAGGGTTACCGCACGCTGCTGGTCGATCTCGATCCCCAGGCCAATGCCACCTACTACCTGACCGGTTTGAGCAACGATCAGATCCCCCCCGGCATTGCCGACTTCTTCAGGCAGACCCTCAGTACCAGCCCTGAAGGCAAGAAGAACCGTGTGGCCATCAGCGAGACACGCTACGCCAACCTGCATCTGGTCACTGCCAGCCCTGAGCTGGCCGATTTGCAGACCCGTCTGGAAAGCAAATTCAAGATCAACAAGCTGCGCAAGCTGCTGGTCGCGCTGTCGGAAGATTACGAGCGGATCTATATCGACACCCCGCCTGCGCTGAACTTCTATACCTTCAGCGCCCTGCTTGCCGCCGAGCGCCTGCTGATTCCGTTCGACTGCGACAGCTTCTCGCGCCAGGCGCTGCTCAACGTCATGGCCGAAGTTGCAGAGCTGCGCCACGACCACAATGCCGAACTTACCGTCGAGGGCGTGGTGGTCAATCAGTACGCCGGGCGTACCGCACTGCACCAGACCCTGGTCGAGCAACTGCGCGGTGAAGGCCTGCCGATTCTGCCGGTGTACCTGAGCGCCTCGATCAAGATGCGCGAGTCGCACCAGGCGGCCGTGCCGCTGGTCCATCTGGCACCCACGCACAAATTGGCCCGCGAGTTCGTCGACCTGCTCGATGTATTGGAACGCGCCGCCTGACACCCAGGTGCGACAATCCACCACAGCCAGTCAGCACTCAGGCGATGCTGAGCTGATGGTAGATTCACCGCCATGAAAATCCCCCGCCAGAGCCGTGCGCTGACTGCCTGGGCGCTGTATGCCAGCGTCCTCTTCAGCCTATTGATCTGCGGTTTGCACCACGGCCAGATGAGCGGCCTGCAACTGTCCGGGCTCAACGGTGGCTTCTGTTCGCTGTCCAGCGAGCACGGGCCGGCGGTCGACCTTGGCGACTCCAGCGGTGATCAGCACATGGCGCAGCTGGACTGCCCGGTGTGCTCATCGTTTGTTCAAGCGGTGGCACCGAGCAGCACCGGCTGGTGGTTCGAGCGCCAACGCGGCAGCGCGCCGTCGCCGATGGTCCAGCGCAGCTGGGCCCAACCGCCGCCACGCTATGTGCGCCCTGCCCTCAACCCACGCGCCTCCCCTGCCATCCACGCAGCGCCAGCAACCTTCGTCTGAGCCGCCCGGGCCACTTGCCCGCAGGTGTGTGCTCAGCCATGACTTTTGCGTGGAAACCACAACAACATGATCCGTCAGACTTCCCTGGTGCTCCTGGCGAGCACCTGCAGTATCGCCTGGGCCGACCACTCGGCCATCGAACTCACCGCCACCAGCATCGACGCCAGCCGCGCAGCGCCCTCGGGCGTGCAACTGGACGAGCCGATCCGTACCGGCTCCAAGCTCGGCCTGACCGCGCGGCAAACGCCCGCCTCGGTCAGTGTTTCCGACCGCAGCGTGATCGAACAACGCGGGGCCAAGGACACCCAGGACGTGATCAACGCCATGACCGGCGTAAATGCCTCGGCCAACCCCGGCTACGGCGGCTTTGTCAGCTACCGCGGCTTCACCCAGAACCAGGTCACCCAGCTCTTCAACGGCATCAACCTCGGCTATAGCAGCGCTACTCGCCCGGTGGACGCCTGGGTCATTGATCGCGTCGAACTGATCGGAGGGCCGTCGTCGTTCCTGCATGGTGCCGGTGCAGTCGGCGGCTCGATCAACTACATCAGCAAGCTGGCCAGCCGTGATCAGCAGACCATCGATGGCCGCCTGCGTTATGGCAGCTTCGACGATTCGGAAATCGCCTTCGGTATCAATCAGGCGCTGGCCAGCAACCCGGCCGAGGCCCACCACTTCGTGCGCCTGGATTTCAGCCGCGGCCACAGTAACGGATACATCGACCGCAATGAGCGCGATACCGACAGCCTGGCGTTGTCCTTGCTCAGTGAGCTGACCCCCGACCTCACCCACACGCTGGCCATCGAGTACCAGCAGGACAAGGAAGTCAGCCCCTACTGGGGCGCGCCGATCCTGCCGGGGCGCAGCACCATGAAGATCGACAACAGCCGCCGCTTCGAGAACTACAACGTCGCCGACGGCCGCTATGAACAGCGCGTGCGCTGGTTGCGGTCGATGCTCGACTACCAGATCAGCGACGCCACCAGCGTGCACAACACCCTGTACCACTACGACGCCCAACGCGATTACCGCAACCTTGAGCGGTACAGCTACAACGCCGCGGGCAATGTGCAGCGCGGCAGCCCATACCTGCAGCGCCATGAGCAAACGGTACTGGGCGACCGTATCGAACTGCGCCACGCCAACAGCCTGCTTGGCCTGTCGAGCCAGTGGGCGATGGGCGTGGATTACTCGCGCATGCGCCAGGACCTCTACCCCACTGCGGGCAGCTGGAGCGACGTGGTCGACCCAGACCATTTCGACCCTGGCAGTTTCGGTGACATCCCGGGGGTCAATACCGGCCTGACCCGCCAGCGCCATCACCAGATCGACAATCGCGCAGTGTTCGCTGAAAACCGCCTGCAGTTGACCGATCGCCTGGCCTTGCTCACAGGCCTGCGCTACGACTACCTGGAAATGCAGGTGGACAACTACGGCACGGTTTCGCCCACCAGCCCAGCCTACTTTGAACGCCGTTGGGAACCGCTCAGCGGGCGGGTCGGCTTAACCTATGAACTGACACCTAGCGCCAACGTGTACCTGCAGTACAGCACCGCTGCCGACCTGCCGGCCGGGTCGTTGGCCGCCGCCACCTATTCCAACGTCGGCCTGTTCGATCTGTCCAAGGGCGAGCAGTGGGAAGCCGGCAGCAAGTTCGACTTTCTCGAAGGTCGCGGCGCGGCAACCGTTGCGCTGTATCAGATCGTGCGCAAGGACTTTGCCGTGCGCGATTCGAGCAACCCCAACCTCACGGTGCAAGCCGGTCAGCAGACCTCACGCGGGATCGAACTGGCTGGGCGTTTTCAAGTCACGCCAACGCTGCTGGCCGAAGCCAACTATGCCTATGTTGACGCGCAGTACGATGAGTTCAACGAGGCCGCCAATGGCGTCTCGGTATCGCGTAAAGGCAACGCGCCGGTCAACGTGCCGGCCAATGTCGGCAACCTGTGGCTGACCTACAGCTTCGATACGGTTTGGTCGATGGGCGTTGACGGACGTTATGTCGGCTCGGTCTACGCCGACAACGCCAACACGTTGAAGGCGCCGGCCTATACCCTGTTCGGTGCATTCGCGCGCTATCAGGTCGACCGCAACACCGCACTGACCGCACGGGTGCGCAACCTGACCGACGAGGTCTACGCCAAGCAGGCATACGGCCTGCAGTACTACATGGGCGCGCCGCGTACGCTCGAGTTGGCCATGGACGTGCGTTTCTGATGGTGCCTCAACGTCGTGCCGAGACCAGCAACATCATTGGCCGTTCAAGCTCTTCAGCCAGCGCCGGCCAGGCCTCGATCTGCTCTGGGCTCGGTGCAAACTCCTCAATCCGGGCAACCTGGAAACCCGCCTCGATCAAGCTGTTGAGCGTGCTGGCCAGGGTGCGGTGATACTTCAACACATCTTTGGCAAACCAGTCACTGCGCCGCTCGCCTTCAACTGCGTAGCGGCTCACCGGCCAACTCAGGCTGCCGTTCTCGGCGTGCTGCCAGTGCGCGCCGGCAGCGGCCATGTAGATCGGGTGTTCACAACTGAACACCAACTGGCCGCCCGGTACCAGTGCCTGGTACAGCGTTGCGATCAGGCGTGGCAAGTCTTCGATGTAGTGGAAGGTGAGCGCACTGTAGGCCAGATCGAACGCTGCTGCTGGCAGCGTGAGGCTTTCCAGATCAGCGATGCGGTACTCGATCGCCGGATCATGGGTATCGTGCCGGGCACGCGCGAGCATGTTCTGCGACAGGTCCAGCCCTAGCACCGAGGCCGCGCCTTGCTCGCGCATCCAGCGCGACGCCCAACCAAAGCCGCAACCCAGATCGACCACCCGTTTGCCGGCGAGTACAGGCAACATGGCGCGCAAGCTGGGCCACTCGGGAGCGCCAGCGAGCCCCTGAGTCTGACGTGGCAACTGGCTGTAACCGGCGAAAAATGCAGGGGTGTCGTAGATATTCTGGGCCATGACAGGGTCCGTGAGTGGCACAAGCACGAACTCTAACCTGAGATCGCAGAGCACGGCCACTAGCTGCTCAGTTGGTCGGGCAGCTCAGGACGCTTGCGCCACCGCACCAATGAAGTTGGCCAGCTCGGCGGTTTGCGGCGCGGCGAACACCTCCTGCGGATTGCCCACTTCATGCACCTTGCCCTGGTGCATGAACACCAGTTTGTCGCCCACTTCCCGGGCAAAGCGCATCTCGTGAGTGACCATGATCAGGGTCATGCCCTCCTTGGCCAGCTGGCGTACCACCCCCAGCACCTCGGTCACCAGTTCCGGGTCCAATGCCGAAGTGATCTCGTCACACAGCAGCACTTTCGGCGACATCGCCAGCGCACGGGCGATGGCCACCCGCTGTTGCTGGCCGCCAGAGAGTTGATCCGGGTAGGCATTGAATTTCTCGCCCAGGCCGACCCGCGCCAGCATCTGCTCAGCCAGTTGCCGCGCTTCGCCCTTGCTGGTCTTCTTCACCACCTGCGGCGCCAGCATCACGTTCTCGCCGACGCTCAGGTGCGGGAACAGGTTGAACTGCTGAAACACCATGCCCACCTTCTGGCGCAGGCTGCGCAGGTCGGCGCGGGCAGCGTCGAGGTACTCGCCGTCGACTTCGATGACGCCGTCACTGATCGACTCCAGGCCGTTGAGGGTGCGCAACAAGGTGCTCTTGCCCGACCCGCTGCGGCCGATGATCGCGACCACTTCGCCCTCTTCGATGCTCAGGTCAACGCCCTTGAGCACGTGGTTGTCGCCGTAATACTTGTGCAGCGCAGACACTCTAAGCAGGGCCATGCAGCCTCCTTTCCAGATAACGGGCGCTCAATGAGAGCGGATAGCAGAGGATGAAGTAGCCCACGGCGACCAGGCCGTAGGTCAGGAACGGCTCGAAGGTGGCGTTGGCGAGCATGCCGCCGGTCTTGGTCAGTTCGGTGAAGCCGATGATCGACGTGACCGCGGTGCCCTTGACCACCTGCACCGAGAAGCCCACCGTCGGCGCGATGGCGATGCGCATGGCCTGCGGCAGGATCACATAGCGCAGTTGTTCGAGCCGGCTCAGCGCCAGGCTGCCGGACGCTTCCCACTGGCCACGGCCGATCGACTCGACACAACCGCGCCAGATCTCGGCAAGGAACGCGCTGGTAAACAGCGTCAGGGCAATTGCTGCTGCCATCCACGCCGAAACGTCGATGCCGAACAGCGCGATGCCGAAGAACACCATGAACAGCTGCATCAGCAATGGCGTGCCCTGGAACAACTCGATATAGCCCCGGGCCAGGCCGCGCAGATAAGGGTTTTCCGAGATCCGTGCGAGCAGCAACAGCAAGCCGGCAACGCCGCCGCAGACAAACGCCACCAGCGACAGCAACAAGGTCCATTGCAAGCCGGTCAGCAGGTTGCGGACGATATCCCACAAGGTGAAGTCCATCAGCGTCTCCCCATCAGCCAGCGCTGGCCGAGCCAGGCCAGCAACTGCCGCACGCCGATGGCCATGAGCAGGTACAGCACGGTGGTCAGCAGATAAGTCTCGAACGCGCGGAAATTACGCGATTGAATGAAGTTGGCCGCGAACGACAACTCCTCGGTGGCGATCTGCGAACACACCGCCGAACCGAGCATGACGATCACGATCTGGCTGCTCAGCGCCGGCCAGACCTTGGCCAGTGCCGGCTGCAGAATCACATGTCGAAACGCCTCGAAGCGGCTCATGGCCAACGCTGCAGCCGCTTCCAGCTGGCCCTTGGGGATGGCCATGATGCCGGCGCGGATGATCTCGGTGGAGTACGCGCCGAGGTTGATCACCATCGCCAGCACTGCCGCTTCCCATTCACTCAGGCGCACGCCAAGCGCCGGCAAGCCAAAGAAGATGAAAAACAGCTGGACCAGGAACGGCGTGTTGCGGATCAGCTCCACATACACCCCGAACACCGCGGAAAACGGCTGCAGACGCCAGGCCCGGACCACCGCGCCGAGCACGCCGATGGCCAGCCCCAGCACGGTGCCGACCACCGTCAGTTGCAGGGTGAACAGCGCGCCCTTGAGGAGCAGGTCAGCCTGGGCCAGCACCGGGACGAAATCAAATTGATAGGCCATCGAACAGCAACTCCAGGCGCGGCTTAAAGGTCAGCCGGAAGCGGCTGCTTCAGCCATTTTTCCGCATTGCGATTGAGGCTGCCGTCAGCCTTGGCTGCATCCAGCGTGGCGTTGACCTTGTCCAGCAGTGCCGGCTCCTGCTTGGCCAGGCCGACATACACCGGCGAGTCCTTGAGCTTGACCTTGAGTACCGGCACCTTGGCCGGGTTCTTCTCGGCGATCACCGCCATGACCACGCTGCCACTGGCGATCAGCTCGACCTGCCCAGCCAGGTAGGCGGCGATGGTCGAGTTGTTGTCTTCAAAGCGCTTGATGGTTGCGCCCTTGGGGGCCACTGCCGACAGCTCCATGTCTTCGATCGAGCCGCGGGTGACGCTGATGGTCTTGCCAGCAATGGCATCGATGCTGTCGATCTTGGTCTCGGCCGGGCCGAACACAGCCAGGTAGAACGGTGCGTAGGGTTTCGAGAAGTCGATCACCGCCGCCCGCTCCGGATTTTTGCCCAGGCTTGAGATCACCAGGTCAACCTTGCCGGTGGTGAGGAACGGGATACGGTTGGTGCTGTTGACCGGCGTCAGCGCCAGCTTGACCCCAAGCTTGTCGGCCAGCAGCTGCGCGGTGTCGATGTCCAGGCCGCGCGGTTTGAGGTCAGGGCCGACCGAACCAAATGGCGGGAAGTCTTGCGGCACAGCGACTTTCAATACACCACGGGCGGTGATGTCGGCCAGCACGTCGGCTTGGGCCTGAACTGTGCCAAGGGCACCGCCGCAGAACACGGTAGCCAGAAACAGGGTACGGAACTTGGTCATGCACGAGCCTCGCAGGGTCAGAGTGGGCAACTGGACAGGCAGTTACACAGGACAAGTGCACGGGCCATGCCAGAAAGCTCGCGAAACCCCGCAAAAGCAGGCCAGCCCCTCTGCGCCACGGTCTTACTGGTCTGAACAGTTGCCTGCTGACTGAGGTAAGCACGCCGCGCTGCGCCCTGCATTTGTGCAAACCCCGTTCACCCTGCGCCAGCACGGAGCAAGGCTTGCCAGCGCCGCGCATTGCCCGTAAAAGGGTCGAACCCTGCCCTCTGACCGGTCTGAACTGCATGCTCGATACCCTCCCCCGCGCCGTCCCGGAAATCGCCTTGCAGGCAATCCGCAAACTGATCGATGACGGTGGTTATCTGCCCGGTGATGCCCTGCCCTCGCAGCGCGACCTGGCCGAGCAATTGGGAGTCAGCCGGGCCTCGTTGCGCGAAGCATTATCGACCCTCAGCGCGTTGGGCCTGGTCAGCGTGCAGCCCGGCAAGGGCGTGTTCGTGCTGGCCCCGGTGCCGGCCACCCCGGTGGGCTTCAGTTGGCCGTACGCCGAGCAGGTTTCTGCCGCCGACACCTTCCAACTGCGCTATGCACTGGAAGGCTTTGCCGCCGGGCAGGCGGCGCTGAACCTGACGGCCGACGATCTCGACCGGCTTGCCGCCAATGTCGAGGCCATGCGCCAGGAGTTGCGTGCGGGTAACTTCGAAGCGGCAGCGCGGCTGGACTTTGCCTTCCACCAGGCTCTGCTGCAGGCCGCCGGCAACCGCGCCATGCTGCATGTGATCACCGCCAGCCAGGACATCTTTCTGGAAAGCCAGAAGCTGCCGTTCATACGTCCGGAGCGGGCCATGGAAACCTGGCAGGAGCACAGCAAGATCCTCCGCGCCCTGGCCCGACGCTCGCAACTGGGCGCGCAGCGGGCCATGCAGGAGCATATCCGCAACGCGGCTTCGCGTACCGGCGTGGTGTTCCCGGTCTAGGCCGGCGCAACCGCTTGCCTGCTGGTTGAAACAGATAGCTCAGTGTCGCCCCCGACTATGCGCGCGGCGCAACCTGCCGATCTACTGATAGCCATAACAACGATGCTGCGGCCCGACTGCGGCACTTTCATTCAGGCTGCCATGGCAAATCGGAGCGTATCCGCATGTCCACTTCCCATGAGGTATCACCGGCCACCTTGCGCCGGGTCATCGCGGCCTCGGCCGTTGGCAATTTCGTCGAGTGGTTCGACTTCGCCGTCTACGGCTTCCTTGCCACACTGATCGCCAGCCAGTTCTTCGCCAGCTCCGATCCAGGCGCCGGCCTGCTGAAAACCTTTGCCGTATTCGCCGTGGCCTTTGCCTTGCGGCCATTGGGCGGCATCGTGTTTGGTGCTTTGGGAGATCGGCTCGGGCGCAAACGCGTGTTGTCGATGACCATTCTGCTGATGGCGGGCTCGACCACCCTTATCGGCCTGCTGCCCACCTACGCCAGCATCGGTATCGCCGCGCCGCTGTTGCTGACCCTGGCGCGCTGCCTGCAAGGCTTTTCCGCTGGTGGCGAGTACGCCGGTGCATGCGCTTATCTGATGGAACACGCACCGCAAAACAGACGCGCGTTCTATGGCAGCTTCGTGCCGGTGTCGACCTTCTCGGCGTTTGCCTGCGCAGCAGTGATCGCCTACGCCCTCGAGGCAAACCTGAGCAGTGACGCGATGAACAGCTGGGGCTGGCGTGTGCCGTTTCTGATCGCGGCGCCATTGGGCCTGGTCGGTCTGTACCTGCGCTGGCGCATGGAGGAAACCCCAGCGTTCCGCGCGGCCATCGCCGAAGGCAAGGTGCACAGCCATTCGCCGCTCAAGCAGACCCTGCGCAATCACGGCCGGGCGATCCGCAACCTCGGCGCGTTCATTTCGCTGACGGCGCTTTCGTTCTATATGTTCACCACCTACTTTGCCACCTACCTGCAACTGGTCGGCAACCTGACCCGCGCGCAGTCATTGCTGGTGACCACTGTGGCACTGCTGTTCGCCGCTGCCGGCTGCCCACTGGCGGGGTTGCTTTCGGACCGCATTGGCCGACGCAAGACCATTGGTTTTACCTGCCTGTGGGTGATGGTTGCGGTGTTCCCGGCCTACTGGCTGGCGAGCTCGGGGTCGATGTCCGGCGCCTTGCTCGGCGTGATCCTGCTGGCGGTCGGAGCGCTGATGAGTGGCGTAGTCACTGCCGCGCTGCTGTCGGAAAGCTTCCCTACCCGCACCCGCTACACCGCTTCGGCGATCACCTACAACGTTGCCTACACGTTGTTCGGCGGCACCGCGCCGCTGGTTGCGACCTGGCTGATTGGCCAGACCGGCAGCAGCCTGGCACCTGCGTTTTATCTGGTGGTGATCGCCTTGCTGGCGTTGATCGGTGGCCTGGCGCTGCCGGAGACTGCGCGGGTTTCACTGCATGACGAGGTGCCGACAGGGCAGCCTAATCCCGCCGTTTAAGCTATGTGTGCGGGGTCGTTGAGGCCCCGTGGCACAGTTAGTTGCGGTAGTCGCCACCGTGCACGGCCCAAAGGTAGGCTTTGTCTGCCTCAAGCCTCAGGTCACGCCACTCTTGCCACGTCACCAAGCCCAGGCGGTCCATTTCGTCAGCCTGATAGAGCAGCCGCTCGTGGTAGGTGTTGGGGCAGTCCATGCGCTGCTGGCGGTCCTCAAGCAGGTGGTACCACCCCGACAGTGCCGAGATCCGCTGTTCATCCTGTGGCTGCAAGGAGGCATCGAAGACATTCATTGGCAGTTACCCGGCGCTGGTTTCCCGGTTGAGTCAGCCCAGCGCCGAGGGGTTCCTGCGAACTTGCCCATGGCCTGCTCAGCGGTTAGAGGCTGCGGGTAATGCCGCCATCGACGCGGATGTTCTGCCCTGTAATGTAGGCGGCGCCTTCACTGGCCAGAAATGCCACGGTGGCGGCGATTTCTTCGCTGGTGCCATAGCGCTTGAGCGGTACGCTGTCGCGGCGTTGCTCGGTGCTGGGCAAGCTGTCGATCCAGCCGGGCAAGACGTTGTTGATGCGCACGTTATCGCCGGCAAATTCGTCGGCAAAAATCTTGGTGAACGCAGCCAGCCCTGCCCGGAATACCGCTGAAGTCGGGAACAGGGAGCTAGGTTCAAAAGCCCAGGCGGTAGAAATATTGATGATCACCCCACCTTGCTGGCGCTGCATGATCGGGGTAATCAGGCGACTGGGACGGATTACATTGAGCAGGTACGTGTCCATGCCAAGCTGCCAGTCCTGATCGCTCAGCTCCAGAATCGGCGCCCGTGGGCCGTGGCCTGCGCTGTTGACCAGCACGTCGACGCGGCCCCATTTGGTCATGACCGCATCGACCAGTGCTTGCAGATCGGCAGGGGACTGATTGCTGCCGGTCAGGCCGATACCGCCTAGTTCAGCGGCAAGGGCCTCGCCTTTGCCGGAAGAGGACAGGATCGCGACGTGAAAGCCGTCGGCGGCGAGTCGGCGGGCGGCGGCGGCGCCCATGCCGCTGCCGCCGGCGGTGATAATGGCTACTTTGTCTGCTGACATGATTGCTCCTGAGTACACATTGATGACGCTAAAAAGGCTACACCCGAGAGCAGGCTCGTCAGCAGTCATGAATAATCACGAGAGCCAGTAGAAAAACTTCTGAGTAGATCCGGATTTGAAACTCACCCGCACGGCCATTGGCCGATGCGGTCCTACTCATCAAGGTGTTATTTCCAGCAGATCAGGGCCGTCTTCCATGCCACCACGCAGCACATCCCCAGAGCACGCCTTCACCGGCTTCGTCAGCGTGCGCGGCGCCCGCGAACACAACTTGCAGAACGTCGACGTCGACATCCCTCGCGACGCGCTGGTGGTGTTTACCGGTGTGTCCGGCTCAGGCAAATCCTCGCTGGCGTTTTCCACCGTGTACGCAGAAGCGCAGCGGCGTTATTTCGAATCAGTGGCGCCTTACGCACGGCGCCTGATCGATCAGGTCGGCGTACCCGATGTCGACGCCATTGAAGGCTTGCCGCCAGCGGTAGCCCTGCAGCAGCAACGCGGCAGCCCCAGTGCGCGCTCCTCGGTGGGCAGCGTGACCACCTTGTCGAGTTCGATCCGCATGCTCTACTCGCGCGCCGGCAGTTACCCCGACGGGCAACCAATGCTGTACGCCGAGGACTTCTCGCCGAATACGCCGCAGGGCGCTTGCCCGGAGTGCCATGGCCTGGGCCGCGTCTATGAAGTCACCGAGGCGAGCATGGTGCCCGATCCTTCTCTGACTATCCGCGAGCGTGCGGTGGCGGCCTGGCCGTTGGCCTGGGGCGGGCAGAATCAGCGCGATATCCTCGTCACCCTCGGCTACGACATCGACAAGCCATGGCGCGATCTACCGCAAGAACAGCGTGACTGGATCCTGTTCACCGAGGAAACCCCGACTGTGCCGGTGTACGCCGGGCTGACTCCCGAGCAGACCCGCACAGCGCTCAAACGCAAGCTGGAGCCGAGTTATCAAGGCACATTCAGTGGCGCCAAGCGCTATGTGCTGCACACCTTCATGCACTCGCAAAGCGCGCAGATGCGCAAGCGCGTCAGCCAGTACATGCGCCCGAGTGCATGCCCGCTGTGCGCCGGCAAACGCCTCAAGCGCGAAGCCCTGACCGTCACCTTCGCCGGCCTGGAAATTGCCGAGCTGTCGCAACTGTCGTTGCAGGACCTGGCCGTGGTATTGCGCACGGTGGCCAATCCCGACTACCTGGCCAACGCAGAGCAAAGCGGCGCTACCCTCTCCCATCAGCAAACCCGCGAGGCCCGCCAGCAACGCGCAGCCAAGGGCGAGCCGGCGCACAGCGGCGGCCCGGACGTGCGCCACACGCCCAATCTGTCGCTGGAGAAACGCCTGGCCGCGCAACGCATTGCCGCCGAACTGCTGGAACGGATCAACACCTTGATCGACCTTGGTCTGGGTTATCTGGCACTCGAGCGCAGCACGCCCACGCTGTCGTCCGGCGAGCTGCAGCGGCTGCGCCTGGCCACTCAGCTCAACTCGCAACTGTTCGGCGTGATCTATGTACTCGACGAACCCTCGGCCGGCTTGCACCCGGCCGATAGCGAGGCGCTGTACGCGGCCCTGCAACGGCTGAAAAGCAGCGGCAATTCAGTGTTTGTGGTTGAGCACGACCTGGACACCATGCGCCGCGCCGACTGGCTGATCGATGTGGGCCCAGCCGCCGGCGAGCACGGCGGGCAGATTCTCTACAGCGGCCCGCCAGCGGGCCTGGCCGAGATCGAGCAGTCGTGTACCCGCGCGTATCTGTTCGCCGAGGCCGGGCCGCAACATCAGCAACCAAGGGCCCCCCAGGGTTGGCTGACACTGGAGGGCGTAACCCGCAACAACCTGCAGGACCTCAGTGCGCAGTTCCCGCTGGGCTGCTTCACGGCGGTTACCGGGATCTCCGGCTCGGGCAAGTCCAGCCTGGTCAGCCAGGCCCTGCTCGAGCTGGTAAGCGCTTACCTGGGCCAGCCGGAGCAAGCCGCAGAGCCTGACGAACAGAGCCTGGAAGACGAGCCTGAGCAGGCCAGCAGCGGCCGCATCGTCGCCGGCCTGGAGGCGATCAAGCGGCTGGTCAAGGTCGACCAGAAGCCGATCGGGCGTACCCCGCGCTCCAACCTGGCCACCTACACCGGGCTGTTCGATCACGTCCGCAAACTGTTTGCCGCTACCGAACAGGCCAAGGCGCAGGGCTTCGACGCCGGACGTTTCTCGTTCAACGTTGCCAAGGGCCGTTGTGAAACCTGCGAAGGCGAAGGTTTTGTCAGCGTCGAGTTGCTGTTCATGCCCAGCGTCTACGCGCCCTGCCCGACCTGCCACGGCGCCCGCTACAACCCGGCAACGCTGGCAGTGACCTGGCAGGACATGAGCATTGCCGATGTGCTCGGCATGACCGTCGAACAAGCGCTGCAGGTGTTTGCCGAACAGCCGCCCGTGCGGCGCAGCTTGCAGGTGCTGGCCGATATTGGCCTCGGTTATCTGCGCCTTGGCCAACCGGCCACCGAGCTGTCCGGTGGCGAAGCGCAACGGATCAAGCTGGCCACCGAGCTGCAACGCAGCGCGCGCGGCGCCACCCTGTATGTGCTGGATGAGCCCACCAACGGCCTGCACCCGCAGGACGTCGACCGCCTGCTGCTGCAACTGAACCGGCTGGTCGACGGCGGGCACACGGTGGTGGTGGTCGAGCACGATATGCGCGTGGTGGCGCAAAGCGATTGGGTCATCGATATTGGCCCCGGCGCCGGCACTGCGGGTGGCCAGGTCGTCGCCAGCGGCGCGCCCGCCGAGGTCGCCCGCTGCAAGCACAGCCGGACGGCGCCATTCCTGGCAAGCGTGCTGCGCTGAGGCTGCGGCCCAATCGGCAACTGGAAAGTTGCCGATTGGGCCAGTGCTTCTATATTGACTGAACCCTGCCTCACGCGAGGCCAACCATGGCCAGCACCGCCCAGCTGATCATTTGCGAGCACTGCGACTGCGTTTATCAGCAGGTTGTGCTCGGCAAACATCAAAAGTCCTTGTGCGTGCGCTGCGCCGGCGTGCTGGAGCGCTACAACGGCCTGACGGTGGAACAACGCCTGGCACTGACCATCACCGCAGCCATGCTGTGGCTGTTCGCCAACTTCTACCCGATCATGACCATCAGCCTGCAGGGCCTGAAAAACAGCGCCACCTTGTGGGATTCAGTACTGGCGCTGAGCCAGGGACCCATCACCTTCATTGCCATGGTCGCAGCCATCGCCATCATCATCGCGCCGGCGTTTCAGTTGATGCTGCTGATCTGGGTACTGGCCTTTGCCCTCAGCCAGCGCCGCGCGCCGGCGTTCAAACTGTGCATGCGCTGGCTGGAAACCCTGCGCCCGTGGAGCATGCTCGAAGTCTGCCTGCTCGGCGCCATGGTCGCGGTGTTCAAGCTGGCCGGGATGCTGGCGGTGCTGCCCGGTATCGGCCTGTTCGCCCTGGCCGCGCTGAGCCTGCTGCTGATCCGCATCGCTGGTCGCGATATCCGCGAACTGTGGGCGCTGCCATGAGCCGCACTGCCAGCAATCGCCCACCGACGGCCGCCGAGCTCAACCTGTGCCTGTGTCACAGCTGCGGCCTGGCCTGCGACATGCGCGACGAGCCACACAGTTGCCCGCGCTGCGACGCACCACTGCACCGGCGCAAGGTCAACTCGCTGGCCCGCACCTGGGCGTTCATGCTGGCCGCGCTGGTGTTCTACATCCCGGCCAACCTGCTGCCGGTGATGAACACGACCATGCTCGGCGACGGTGCCGACAGCACCATCATGAGCGGCGTGCTGGAGTTCTGGGCGCACGGCGCGTGGGACATCGCGCTGATCATCTTCATCGCCAGCATCGCGGTGCCGGGGGTCAAGTTCGTCGCGCTGTCGCTGCTGCTGATCACCGTCCAACGGCGCAGCCGGTGGGCATGCCGCGAGCGTTCGCAGTTGTACCGGTTTGTCGAGTTGATCGGCTACTGGTCGATGCTCGACGTGCTGGTAGTGGCGCTGGTTGCAGCGTTGGTCAAGTTCCAGGCGCTGGGCGATATCGAGCCGCGCGTAGGGATTCTGTTCTTTGGCCTGGTGGTGGTGTTCACCATGCTCGCGGCGATGAGCTTTGACCCGCGTCTGATCTGGCAAGCAGGACCTGAGGAGGCCACGGATGAAGTCGCCCGCCACTGAAGCACCCGCAGAACCGGGACCGCCACCGATCAAGACGCGCCGTTTCAGCGTGTCACTGGTGTGGCTGGTCCCGCTGGTGGCGGTACTGGTCGGCCTGTCGTTGGTGATTCACAGCAAACTGCAGGAAGGCCCGACCATCACCCTCAACTTCAAGACCGGCAGTGGCCTGGTGGCGAACAAGACCGAGGTCAAATACCGCAGCGTGGTCATCGGTCACGTTTCGGCGGTGGCCCTGAGCGATGATCAACGCAGCGTCAACGCCACCGTCCAGCTGGACAAGCAAGCCGAGGGCTTCACCCGCGAAGACTCGCAGTTCTGGGTGGTACGCCCGCGCATTGGCGCCGGCGGCGTGTCCGGTATCGATACGCTGCTGTCGGGTGACTATATCGGCGCCGACATCGGCCAGGCCGAGGGCCGCGCCAAGCGCTTCAAAGGCCTGGAAAACCCGCCGCCGATCACCTACGGCGAACCCGGCAAGCGCTTCACCCTGCACACCCAGGACCTCGGCTCGCTGGATATTGGCTCGCCGGTGTACTACCGCAAGATCCCGGTCGGCCAGGTAGTCGCCTACGCGCTGGATGCCGACGGCAAAGGCGTCAATATCGAAGTGTTCATCCACGCCCCCAACGACGCCTATGTCACCGACAACACGCGCTTCTGGAACGCCAGCGGCATCGACGTCAACGTCGGCGCCAACGGCGTGGCGATCAAGACTGAATCGCTGTCGACCCTGCTGGTTGGCGGCATCGCCTTCCGCGCACCGGAGTACAGCCCCAACGATAGCGCCGCCGCCGAAGACCGCACCTATGAGCTGTTCGACGATCAGCAAACCGCGCTGGCCCCGCCGAGCGGCAAAGCCCAGTACCTGACATTGCGTTTCGACCAGGCCATGCGCGGCCTCAAAGTGGGCGCGCCGGTGGAGTTTCTCGGTATCGAGATCGGCCGAGTGGTCTCGGTCAATCTGGACTTTGATGAAGTGCAACGCAGCTTCCCAATCAACGTTGGCATCGTGGTGTATGCGCAGCGATTGGGCCAGGCGCACCAGAAAATGCTCAAAGCGCTCAAGCATGATCCGGATGACATGACCGCCACCGCCCAGGTGTTCAGTTCGTTCGTCGCCAACGGCCTGCGCGCGCAGGCACGCAATGGCAACCTGCTGACCGGTCAGCTATATATCGCCCTGGACTTCTTCCCCAAGGCGCCCAAGGTCGCCTTCGACCTGAACGCCAGGCCAATTGCGATCCCGACCCTGCCCGGCAGCCTGGAAATTCTCCAGGAGCAACTCCAGGCGATGCTGGAAAAAATCAACAAGCTGCCGGTCGAGCGCATCGCCGGCAACCTTGACGGCAACCTGGTGGAGCTGCGCAAAGGCCTGATGCAGTTCAACAGCCGCACCCTGCCGGGGGTGCAGAGCACCCTGGCGGATGTCAGCAAGACCTTGCAGTCGGCCAGCGCCACGCTCGCCGAAGACTCACCGCAGCGTGAGAAGCTCAGCGAGACCCTCGACGAACTCGGGCGCATGTCGCGCTCGTTGCGCGATCTGTCCGATTACCTGGGGCGTAACCCAGAGGCGTTGATCCGTGGTCGACCAAGCAATGCGCCACCAATCGACCTGCAAGGCCCGCCGCGCAACTGACCCGGAGCGATAGCCATGACTTCACCCTGCAAGCTCATGCTGCTCGTCACGCTGGCGCTGCTGGCAGCGTGTCGCAGCGAGCCGATCCAGTTTCACACGCTGATGCCAACCCAGGTCAGCCGCTCCCCGGCCGGCAGCGAGATCGCCATTGAAGGCATCAGCGTGCCCGCGCAGGTCGACCGCGCCCAGATCGTGATCCGCCAAGGTGCCAGCGGGCTGGCCATTCTGGAAACGCAATGGTGGGGCGCCAGCCTGGCCGATGAGCTGCGCAGCGCCTTGGCCGAGCAACTAAGCAGTGGCGTGCCTGGCCAGCAACGCTCGGTAAGAATCATTGTGCAGCGCTTTGATTCCGTGCCCGGCCAATACGCCCTGCTGGATACCAAGTGGCGCCTGCGGGTCGCCGCAGGCGCCAGCCTGGATTGTCGCAGTGTGGTGCAAAGCCCGGCCGGCGCATCAATCGATGCAGTGGTTACGGCCCATCAGCGCAACCTGATGCGGCTGGCCTCGCTGATCAACCAGACCGCGCGCAATCCGCAAGCAGGCTGCGCGGCCAGCCCAAGCCTAGGCCCGGGCGTCTGACTACTCGGTAGGCGATTCGGTATTCACATAGGGCGGGACTTCGGCGAGGGCCAACGCGCGACGCTGCTCACGCTGCGGCAGGCGCCTGGCCGGCAGCGGCTCGAGCATCTGCGCCTGCCCGGTGATCAACGCCCGCTCGATCGCCATGATCACGCGGACATCGCGCCATCCCTCCTCCGCGTCTGGCTCCGGCGCCTGGTCGTTGAGGATGCAATCAGAAAAGTACGCCGTCTCGCCAGCAAACTGATCCACCACTGGATGCACATGCACGCGGGTGGTGCCGTCGAGGGTTGCGCGGTAGCTGATCGCGACATCTTCACCATAGCCATAACAAGGCGAGGCTTCGATTTCGCCCCCGCTACCGAGCAACTGGAAACGCTCCGAGCCGGGTAGGCAGTAGCTGACGGTAAACTGCGCCAGGCGCTCGTCAGGAAACCGCAGCGACACGCTGACGGTGTCCCAGGTGTCGATCCGACTGCCTGGAGAATGGCTGCCCTGCGCACTGACCTCGATCGGCTCGGCATTGAACAGCTGGCGCACCATGTTCAGCGGGTATGGGCCCATGTCAGCTACCGGGCCTGCGGCAAAGCCGCTGTGGGCACGGTGATTGCTCGGCTTGACGGTCTGGGTGAAGATCGAGGTGAACAACCGTGGTTGGCCAAACTCGCCGCTATTCACACGCTCGATCATCTCCAGCGTGCCTGGCTCACAATGCAAACGGTAGGCGACCATCAATTTAGTGCCTGTGCGTTGCGCCACATCGCGGATGGCCACGCAGTCGTCATCGCTGGCCGCCATGGGCTTTTCCAACAGCACATGAATGCCGGCTTCCAGCGCCGGGATGACGAACTCGCGATGGCGGTAGTTGGGCGTGGCAATGTAAACCGCATCTATTTCACCTGAGGCGAGCAGTGCTGCGTAATCGGTGTAGGCCCACGCCTTGAGCTGATAGCGGCTGGCCAGCTGACGGGCCTTCTCAGGGTCGCCAGTCACCAGTGCAGCGAGCGCCGAATTGTCGGTCTGGCCGACCCCAGGCATGAATGCACCCTGTGAGATCGAACCGCCGCCAACCACTGCGTAGCGGATTTTGCCATCTGAACTGGGCATTGCTGTCTCCTTGCGGGAATTATTCACTAGCTAGGAAGTGGGCAAGCAAGCCGGGGCGCGAGTTCGATTTTTTTCTTTGTGGTTCTCACCAGGCGCGTACAAGTGATGCAACGCAATCAGCTTGTGCTGTAGTCGTATTTTGTTACCTGCAGGCCAGTGATTTTGTCTGGACTCCCCCCGGCGACCTCTCTAGGCTACGGCCTCCGTCAAGATAGGGTCCCACCTGTGAAGCAGTCCTCCGGCACATTAAAGTCCGCCCTCTGGGGCTTGCTGCTGGCTACCAGCCTGTGCGCGCACGCCGACCGCGAGGCACCAACGCTGGTTTACTCGTGGCCGGTCAATGCGGGCCCGCTCGACCCGCGCGGCTACGCACCCGACCAGATGTACGCACAGGCCATGGTCTACGAGCCGCTGGTGCGCTACACCGCAGCCGGTACGGTCGAACCCTGGCTGGCCAGTAGCTGGCAGGTCAGCGACGACGGCAAGACTTACACCTTCACCCTGCGCGACGGCGTGCGCTTCAGTGACGGCACGCCGTTCGATGCGGCTGCCGCCAAGGCCAATCTGGATGCGGTGCTGGCCAACAGCAAACGCCATCGCTGGCTGGAGTTGGTCACTACGCTGGAGCGGGTCGAAGCGCCGGACCGGCGGACCCTGCAACTGTTCCTCAAACACCCCTACTACCCGACCCTGATGGAACTGGCCCAGGTACGCCCACTGCGCTTCGGTGCGCCGCTGGCCAAACCTGGCGAGCCAGTCGGCACAGGTCCTTGGCAGCGGGTGGAGAGCCGCCTGGGCGAATTCGATCGGTTCACCCGCAACCCGTATTACTGGGGCGCGCAACCCGCCTACGGCGAGGTGCTGGTCAAAGTCATCCCCGACCCCAACAGCCGCGCGCTGGCTCTGCAGACGGGGCAGATCGACCTGATCCAGGGCGCTGCCGGCGAGATCACCGCCAGTACTTTTGTGCGTCTGCGCGATCAGGGCTTTGCCAGTGCACTGTCAGCACCGTTGGCGACTCGCAGCCTGGCGATCAATACTGGCAGAGGCGCAACCCGCGACCTGGCGGTGCGCAGGGCGATCAACCATGGCCTGAACAAACAGGCGATCATCGACAATATTCTGTATGGCCTGGAGCCCCGCGCCGACACACTGTTCGCGCCCAACCTGCCTTATGCCGACCTCGGCCTTGCGCCGTATGCCTACGACCCTGCCCTCGCCGCCCGCGAACTGGATGCTGCAGGCTGGCAACTGGTGCCCGGGGCAAGCGTGCGCAGCAAGGGTGGCGAGCCACTGGCAGTCGAACTGGTGTTCCTCGGCACCAGCGCTCTGCAAAAGAGTCTCGCCGAAGTGTTCCAGGGCGAGTTGGCCAAGCTTGGCATGCAGATTACCCTGCGCGCTGTTGAGGAAGGTGCGCTGGTGAGCCGCCAGCGCGAGGGCGACTTCGGCATGATCTTCGCTGACACCTGGGGCGCGCCCTACGATCCACACTCGTTCGTCAGCTCGATGCGCTACCCCGGCCATGCCGACTACATGGCCCAACGTGGCTTGGCGATCAAGGACCAACTCGACCAGCGCATCACCAAGGTACTCGCCAGCACCGACCCACAGCAACGCGCCGAGCAGTACCGTTTCATCCTCACCACCCTGCACGAGCAGGCGGTGTATGTGCCGATCTCCTACCTGACTGCGATCAGCCTGCGCCGCGACGTGGTCGACCACGTGCAGTTCGGCAGCACCCTGTTCGATGTGCCGTTCGAAGCCATGACTCCCAGCCAGGAACATTGACCGATGCTGCGCTATATCCTGTTGCGCCTACTGTTGCTGGTACCGGTCATGCTGGCCGTGTCGTTGCTGGTATTTGTCTTGCTGCATCTGGGCAGTACCGACCCTGCGCTGGACTACCTGCGCCTGTCGCATATCCCGCCCACCGACGCGGCAGTGGCTGAAGTGCGCCAGGCGCTGGGGCTGGATCTGCCCCTGTACCAGCAATACTGGATCTGGCTGTGCAAGGCGCTGCAGCTGGATTTCGGTATCTCTTACCTGACCGGTCGGCCGGTGCTTGACGATCTGCTCTATTACCTGCCGGCGACTTTGCAATTGGGCGGCCTGGCGCTGGCCTGCACCCTGCTCTTCGCAGTGCCGCTGGGCCTGCTGGCGGCGCGTTGGCAGGGGCGCTGGCCAGATCACGCAGTGCGCGCGGTGACCTTCATCGGCGTGTCGATGCCCAACTTCTGGCTGGCGTTTTTGCTGATTGCGCTGTTCTCGCTGTGGCTGGGCTGGCTGCCGGCGCTGGGCCGCGGCAGCCCCGGCCAGCTGGTGATGCCAGTACTGGCGATTGCGCTGATGTCGATGTCGATCAACGCCCGCCTGCTGCGTGCAAGCCTGCTTGAAGCCAGCGGCCAACGGCATGTCACCTACGCCCGTGCCCGAGGTTTGCCCGAGCGGCGGGTGTGGCGCGGGCACATCCTGCGCAATGCCTGGCTGCCACTGGTGACCGCGACCGGCATGCACGTTGGCGAACTGATCGGCGGTGCGCTGGTGATCGAAACCATTTTTGCCTGGCCCGGGGTCGGCCGCTTTGCCGTATCGGCGGTGCTCAACCGTGATTTCCCGGTGATGCAGTGCTTCACCCTGCTGCTGACCGGCCTGCTGATGCTGTGCAACCTGCTGGTGGATATCTGCTATGCCTGGCTTGATCCGCGCAGCCGCCTGCAGGGGGTCGACGCATGAGCGCCTTTGCCGCAGTGCCACACAAACCGTTGCGACTTCGCTGGAGCCTTGCGGCAGGCGCGCTGCTGGTCAGCTTGCTGGTGCTGCTGGCAGTGTTCGGCCAGTGGCTGGCACCACATGATCCGGACTTGATCGACGTCGGCCAACGCCTGCAACCGGCCAGCATGAGTCACTGGCTGGGCACCGACCACGTCGGCCGCGACCTGCTCTCGCGGCTGATTGTCGGCACCCGCTTGTCGCTGGGCAGCGTGCTGTTGACGCTGTCCCTGGTGTTGGCACTAGGTCTGCTGGTCGGCGGCGTCGCGGGGTTTGTCGGCGGCAAGCTGGACCTGCTGCTGATGCGTCTTTGCGACATGTTCATGACCTTCCCCACGCTGGTGCTGGCGTTTTTTTTCGTCACCCTGCTCGGCACCGGCTTGACCAATGTCATCGTCGCCATCGCCCTCTCCCACTGGGCCTGGTACGCGCGGATGGTGCGCGGCCTGGTCATCGCCCAGCGTGGCCGCGAGTACCTGCTGGCAGCACGGCTGGCCGGCGCTTCGCGCTGGAGCCGGCTGCGCCAGCATGTAGTGCCCAACATCGCCGGGCCGCTGCTGGTGCTCGCCACTATGGATATCGGCCATATGATGCTACACGTCTCCGGGCTGTCGTTTCTCGGCCTTGGGGTGACGCCGCCAACTGCCGAGTGGGGGGTGATGATCAACGACGCCAAGGAGTTCATCTGGACCCATCCACAACTGCTGCTGTGGCCGGGGCTTATGATCTTTTTCTCGGTGATGGCCTTCAACCTGCTCGGCGACGCCCTGCGCGACCGCCTCGACCCTGCTCAGGAGCGCCACTAGATGCCCACCCCCACCCTCGAGTTGCGCACCCTCAGCGTTGCCAGCCGGAACACGCTGCTGGTCGATCAACTCAGTCTGCAGCTGCACCGGGGCAAGGTCTGCGCGCTGGTTGGCAGCAGCGGTTCGGGCAAGTCGCTGAGCTGTCTGGGCATGCTTGATCTGCTGCCGCAGGGCCTGCTGCGTAGCGGTGGCGAGCTATTGCTAGACGGCGTTTCGCTGGCACCTGCGCAGGTGCGCGGGCACGTTGCGAGCCTGGTTCTGCAAAACCCGCGCAGCGCATTCAACCCTGTGCGGAGCATGGCCAGTCATGCTCAGGAAACGCTCAAGCTGCGTGGCGTGCATGGCGCCGATGCCCGTCAGCAAATGATCGAATGCCTTGCCGCAGTTGGCTTGAGCGATCACCAGCGGGTGCTCGAATCGTTCGCCTTCCAGCTCAGTGGCGGCATGCTTCAGCGCATGATGATCGCCTTGGCCTTGATGGCGCAGACCCCTTATCTGCTGGCCGATGAGCCGACCAGCGACCTCGATGCACTGAGCCAGGCACGCTTCCTCGAACTGTTGATGGAGCTGGTTGAAGGACACGGGCTAGGCGTGCTGCTGGTGACTCACGACATGGGCGTGGTCGCACGCTGCGCCGACCACGTGCTGGTGATGGACGCCGGGCGCATCGTCGAACGGCAAGACACCCAAGGTCTGTTCGACGCACCCGCGAGCGCCACCGCCCGTACACTGCTAGACGCGCACCATCTGCTGACCGGGGGTCATCCATGAGCCTGCTGCGAGTACAGCAAGTTGAACACGGTTATCGCAGTGGCGGGCTGCTCGGCAGAGGTAAGTGGCTGCAGGTGCTGGAAGGCATCGATGTACAGTTCGAGGCCGGCCAGACCACCGGCCTGCTCGGTAGCAGCGGCAGCGGCAAAAGCACTCTCGCCCGCCTGCTGCTCGGGCTTGAGCGGCCCAGCCAGGGCCAGGTCAGCTTCGCCGGGCGGGACGTCAGCCGCTTGCGTGGCGAGGCGGCGCGCGATTTTCAGCGCGCCGTCCAATTGGTGTTTCAGGACGCGCCGAGCGCGTTCAATCCACAGCGCTCGATTGGCTGGAGCATCGCTGAGCCCCTGCGTCATCTGAGCACGATCAGCCAAGCAGCCCAACGCCAGCGCGTGTTGCAGTTGCTGGAGCAACTGGGCCTGTCGGCCGAACACGCCGAGCGTTTGCCGCAACAACTCAGTGGCGGTCAATTGCAGCGGGCCAATATCGCTCGAGCTCTGGCGATTTCACCCCAGCTGGTGGTGCTCGATGAAGCCCTGTCCAATCTCGACCGGGTGTTGCAGGTGCAACTGTTGCAGCGGCTTGAGCAACTGCGCCGCGACACCGGCACCGCGTTCGTGCTGATCAGCCACGACCTGAGCCTGGTGCGCTACTTCTGCCAGCGTGTAATGGTGCTTGCGGATGGCCGCATCGTCGAGGATCGATCCGTCGATCAGGAGCTCAGTTTTCAGCACTCAGCAGGCCAGCAGCTGCAGGCAGCGATGCTGCCAAGCCGTCCTCAGCGTGCGCGTAGCGAGTTTGATCGCGCGTGAAAAAATATTTTCAACAGCCTGCATCCAAACCCGTTCCTGGCGGGTAGTACTGTCAGCAGCCCATCGCTGCCACTCGGTTACTCACCAGGAGATACACCATGAATGGCAAACGTACTCTCAGCCTGATCAGCGCTTCCCTGGCCATCGGCGGCCTGTCCCTGTTCATGCAGACCGCCCAGGCGCAAATGGGCCTGCCGGATGCAGTCAAGGTGCCGGACGGCAACAAAGTGATGATGGAAACCGTCGGCGTAGGCGAGATCACCTACGAGTGCCGCGACAAGGTAGATGCCGCCGGCCAGACCGAGTGGTTCTTCGTCGGCCCCAAAGCCGTGCTCAATGACCGCAAGGGCAAAGCAGTCGGCGACTACTTTGGCCCACCTGCGACCTGGCAGGCCAAGGATGGTTCGAAAGTCACCGGCACCCAGGTCGCCGTCTCCCCAGCCAACAAAGGCGACATCCCCTACCAACTGGTCAAGGCCAACCCCGCCGACGGCAAAGGCGCGATGCAGGGCGTGAGTTACATTCAGCGCACCGCGACCAAAGGCGGCGTAGCTCCCGCCAGCGCATGCACTGCCGCCAACAAGGGTGAGAAACAGGTTGTCAAATATCAGGCCGACTACATTTTCTGGTCTGCCAAGTGATCGACGTGCGCGGCAAGTGCTGACTACAAAAGTCGTCTAAGCTCTGCGACAAACCCCGGCCAGCCGGCTGGGGTCCGCACCCCTTGCCAATGGCTGAACAGAATTTGTCCTTGCCTGAAACCGCGTTTGATTATCAACGTTGCCTGCTGGCCTGCGCTGCAGGCGATCGTAGAGCCCTGCGCGAGCTGTATCAGCAGGAAAGCGCGCGTTTGCTCGGGGTCGCCCTGCGCATCGCACGCGAACCGGCGGTCGCTGAAGACATCGTCCATGACGCCTTCGTGCGCATCTGGACGCATGCCGCAAGCTTCGACCCAGACAGAGGTTCGGCACGTGGCTGGATCTACAGCGTCACCCGGCATCTGGCATTGAACTTCGTGCGTGATGGCGCCCGCCAGGTGCCTCTGGATGAGCAACACGACGAGGCGCTGCAAGCCTCTGCGCAGTGGCAGCCAGTGGACTTTACCGCGCAGGCGCATTCGGCGCGGATTTACCACTGCCTGGAGCAGTTGGAGCCGGCGCGGCGCGACTGCATCCTGCACGCCTACGTCGACGGCTGCACCCATGCAGAAATCGCCCAGCGCATGAGCACGCCGCTGGGCACGGTCAAGGCCTGGATCAAGCGCAGCCTGGCAGCATTGCGGGAGTGCATGGGATGAACAACGACCAGAGCAACGCCGATGAGCTGGAGCAACTGGCCGGTGAATACGTACTGGGCACGCTCGACGCCGAGCAACGTGCCGCCGTGCAACAACGCCTGGCTTATGACGGCGCCTTGTGCGCCGCTATCGATGCCTGGGAGCAACGCCTGCTGGAGTTGACTACCCTCGCCCCGGCGCAACAACCCTCGAGGCAACTGTGGCAGCGCATTGGCCGCAGCCTGGACAACCTCGCTCCACGTGAAGCAGCCCCCGAACGCAGCGTGAACACCTCCTGGTGGAACCTGCTGCCGCTGTGGCGTGGCCTGGCAGGTGCTGGCCTGGCGGCAAGTCTGGTGATGGCCGTGGCGCTGTCGAGCCAGACTGTCACGCCGCCGCAGACCTCCTATCTGGTCGTGCTGGTCGCCCCGCAAGACCGCGCTCCGGGCTGGGTGATTCAGGCCAGCAGTCCGCGTGAGGTCGAGCTGATTCCACTCGGCCAAGTCACTGTGCCGGCCGACAAAACCCTGCAGTTCTGGACCAAGGGTGATGACTGGCAAGGGCCGGTCTCGCTGGGTCTGGTCCAGCCAGGGGAGAAGATTTCGGTGCCGCTGGACAAACTGCCGCCGCTTGAAGCGAACCAGTTGTTCGAACTGACACTGGAGAATGCCGGCGGATCGAAGACTGGCAAACCGACTGGGCCGATTCAGTTTATTGGCCGGGCGGTGAAAGTCATCTGATTGTCGGCATGGAACCTGTGGCTTCGAGATTGAGCACCGCATGAGCTATGTGGACAAAGCTGTGCAAAAGCCCTCATGCTCACAGCTTCACGTTCACGACCGAGCAAGGAAGCCATCATGACTGTTCGCGGTAACGACCGGCAGATCGACAACATCGAATTCAATGTCAGCGACATTGCCCGCAGCAAAGCGTTTTACGCCAAGGCATTCGACTGGACCTTTGTCGATTACGGCCCGACCTACAGCGAATTCAGTGACGGTCGCCTGAGTGGCGGTTTCACTACCGGCGAGCCGGTCCGCCTCGGCGGCCCGCTGGTGATTCTGTACGCCGACGATCTGGATGCGACTCAGCAGCGGCTGCTGGCTGCTGGCGCGCAGATCAGCCGGCAGACCTTCTCATTCCCCGGCGGCAGCCGCTTCCACTTCATCGACCCGGACGGCTACGAGCTGGCGGTGTGGACTGCAACAAGCACTGCTTGATCGGCCCGTTCAGTTGTCGCCGAAAAAACTGCGCCCGCGTTCCTTGAGCAATTCGACCATCGCGGCCACGGCCGGTGGCAGATAGCCCTCGGCGCGAATCGACACCGCCACAGTGCGGTGCATGGTGGTTTCATCCAGGGTCACCGCACGCAAGCGCGACATACCGTGGCCGTGCTCAAGGGTTTCCCTCGCTACAAAGCTCAGCAGCCGGGTGCGCTCGATCAGGCGGGGCAGCATCGAGATGCTGTTGGCTTCGATCTGCACCTGTGGCATCGGCAAATGGCGAGTGGCAAACACGTTGTCGATCCAGCGCCTGGAACTGACCGTGATCGCCGGCAGCACCCAGCGGTATTGGCAAAGGCTGTGCAAGGTGATCGGCGCGGCAAACAGCGGATGGTCGGCACTGGCTACCACCACGGCCTCATCCTGCAAGATCGGGTAACTGCTGACGTGCGGATCATCGACGATCAGCGGGCAGATGATGGCATCCAACCGCCCCGAGCGCAGCGACTCCTTGAGCAGATCGTCCTGGCCGATGGACAGCTGCAAGGTCAGTTCGGGCGCGCGCTGCAACAACGACTCAGTCAGCCGCGGCAACAAGTACTCAGCCATGCTCGCCGCGCAACCGAGGCGGATGTTGCCAATCAAACCACCGGCAAAATCGCGGACCTCGCGCTCGGTTTCGGCGATGTTCAGCTGCAATTGCCGACCTCGTTCAAGCAGCAACTCGCCTACGTCGGTCAGCTTGATACGCCGACCATCGCGCTTGAACAGCCGCGTGCCAAGGGATTCTTCCAGCCGCTGGATACTTTTGCTCAAGGCGGGCTGGCTGCGGTTGAGCCGTTCGGCAGCCCGGCCAAGATGACCAAGCTCAGCGATAGTGGCGAAGTACGTCAGGTCGCGAAGGTCCATGATTCATGAATTTCAGTTATAGGTTCATCGAAAGTAGAAAATAGACTTGATCGATTGCGCCGTCGATAATTTTCTCCAGCAAGCGCCGTTACCGGGTCGAGGAGAATCACCACGTGCAGTTGTTCCTATCAAATCCCCTGCTGATCCTGCGTTGGCTGGCCCTGATCGGTTGTGCTGCCGCCAGCGGCCAACTACTGCATGCGTTGGCAGTGCCTGCAGGATTGTTTCTCGGGCCGATGCTGACCGCGATCGCCTTTGGCGTCAGTGGCGCCGGGCTGCGCCTGCACAAACAGGTGTTTCGCTTTGGCCAGGGCTGCGTCGGCCTGATGGTTGCCCACTCGATGAGCTGGACGGTACTGGTGGCCTTGGCGCAGTCGTGGCCGGTGATGCTGATAACCACGCTGCTCACTGTGCTGTTGAGCGCCATGGTAGGCCTGGCCACTGTGCGTTACGGCGGTATCTCGGCCGCGACTGCAGCCTGGGGCACAGCCCCTGGCGCAGCTTCGGCGATGGTCTCGATGGCGGAAGCACACGGTGCCGATCCTCGGGTAGTGGCAACCATGCAATACGTGCGGGTCGTCTGCGTAGTGATGATCGGCGCGCTGGTCAGCCACTTGCTTGGCGCCGGCGATATCGCCAGCAAGGCGTTGGTACCAGCCGCCAGCACCCCTGCGGTACAGCTGAACCAACTGCTGCCATGCCTGGCAGTGATTGTGATCGGGATAACCCTGGCCGCCAAACTGCCTGCGGGCGCGCTGCTGGCACCGTTGCTGATCGGTAGTGCGCTGCAACTGAGTGGCCTGATGCAGATCGCCCTGCCCGGCTGGTTGCTGGCCTTTGCCTACGGCGCCATCGGATGCTACGTAGGCCTGCGGTTCGATCGCGCCACGGTGCGTTATGTGGGGAGCCGCTTGCCGACCATGATCGCCGGAGCGACCGGCTTGATCGCGCTGTGCGCCGGCTGCGCCTGGTTGCTGGCATGGGTCACTGGGCATGATTTTCTTTCGATGTACCTGGCAACCAGCCCAGGCGGGCTGGACGCCATGGCCATCATTGCGGTGGAAAGCCACTCAGATGTCGGGCTGGTGCTGGCAATGCAGACCTTGCGCCTGTTTGCCGTGATCATTACCGGTGCCTTTTGCGCCAGACAGATCATCCGCCTGGCCAAGGCCTGAAACCCGCTTACCCCTGCTGCGCGTTTACCAGAGCGCAATGTCGTAGGTCAGGTACAGCCGATTGCTGTCACGACCGCGGGCGAAGTCAGCGCGATAGACGTAGTTACGTGCCTTGATGCCAAGCCCCTTGAAGGTGCCCGACTGGACCACGTAGGCCAGCTCGATGTCACGTTCCCACTCGCTCAGGCCAGCATCGCCGGAACGGCCATTGTCACCGCTCAGGTAGCGGGTCATGAAGGTCAGGCCTGGCACGCCGGCTGCAGCAAAGTTGTAGGCGTAGCTGGCCATCCAGGTCTTTTCTTCTTCCTCGATGAACTTGCCGATGCCGACGTTGCTGAACGAGTACACGGTCGCACCGCTGATGTACGGCAGCCCGGCGTCGCCGTTGAGCACCTGGTAACCGGCACCTACGGTATGGCCGCTGTGGGCGTAGGCCAACTGGCCGCTGAGCATGTCGTTGTCGATCCGGCCGGCGTAGGCCGAACCGCTGTCATGGCTGCTGAAGTAGCGCAGGTCGCTGGTCAGCACGCCGCCACCGAGCTTGAGGTCGTGCTGGATACCGGCGAAGTCCTGGCGGTAGAAGTTTTCCAGTTCGCCATGGAAGTAGCTCAGGCGCAGTGTTTTGCTGGCGGCATAGTCAGCACCGGCGTAGCGGAAATCGCCGGTCTCGTCGCCGCGATAGCCGTCGACATAGAGCCCGGTGCTGTCGGACGAATCGCGCTGCTTGAAGCGGTCCAGCTGGCCGGCAGTCAGGGTCAGTCCATCGATATCGGTGCTGACCAGTTGAGTGCCCTGGTAGGTCTGCGGCAACAAGCGTGCATCGTTGTGCACCAGCACCGGGGTCTTGGGCAGCAAGGTGCCGTGCTTGACCACCGTATTGGCCAGCTTGGCTTTGGCGGTTACACCGGCGCTGGCGAACTCGTCGGCCGCGCGGCCATCGTCATGCACGGGCAACAGGCCGGTGCCACTGCGGCCGCGACCGGAGTCGAGCTTGACCCCGACCAGCGCCATGGCATCGAGGCCAACACCGATGGTGCCCTGGGTGAAGCCTGACTGGTAATCCAGCAAAAAGCCCTGCGCCCATTCGGTGCGCTCGCTCTTGGCAGTGGCGGCAGCACGGGCAGTCATGCCCTGCTCGTCACGGAAGTTCTCGTTGAAGTAGACATTGCGCAGTTGCAGCTTGAGTTTGCTGTCTTCGATAAAACCGCCAGCGACGGCCGCAGGCAGGCAGCCGCAGAACAGGCCGCAGGCGGCCCCACGCAGAAAGAGTGATTGCATGTCAGAGGACTCTTTTATTGTTTTTTGAAGGGCTGCGCGGGCACCGTGCGGTGCCCGTCCAACAAGGTCAGGCGAAGAACGAAATGGCGCCGGTCAGGACTGCCAGGGCGGTGATTACCAGGGAGGTATACACCGCCCATTTAACCGTGGCTTTCTGGAAGTCGCCGATATCCCGGTCAACCATCCCCACCAGCAGCAGGGTCGAAGCCACCAGCGGGCTCATCAGGTGTACCGGCTGGCCAAGTACCGAGGCGCGAGCGATTTCCACCGGGTCGATGCCGTATGCAGCAGCGGCGTTGGCCAGGATCGGCACCACGCCGAAATAGTAGGCATCGTTGGACAGGACGAAGGTCAGCGGCATGCTGGTGATCGCCACCACCAGCGGGAACCAGTGCCCCCAGGCATCCGGGATCCAGTCAACCAGGGTCTGCGCCAGCGCGTCGACCATCTTCGTGCCCGAGAAGATGCCCGCGAAGATACCGGCGGCAAACACCAGCAGGACCACGGTCATGGCATTGCCCGAGTGGGCGAGGATGCGCTCTTTCTGGATGTCCAGCTGCGGGTAGTTGATCATCAGCGCAGCAACGAAACCGATCATGAACAGGATCGCCGCGTGCATCACACCCAGCACCAGCGCAGTCATCACCGCGATCACCAGCACCAGGTTGACGTAGGCAAGGCGCGGACGCTTGTGCGGGGTGTCTTCCAGGATCGCCTTGATGTAGCAGTCGCCACCACCGGACTCGAGCTTGATGTTACCAATGCGCTTGCGCTCGCTACGGCCCAGCAGGAACGCGGTGAACACAACCCAGGCGGCACCGCCGATCATGGTTGGCAGCATCGGGATGAAGTAGTGGGTGGCGTCCAGGCCCAAGGCAGCGATGGCGCGAGTAGCCGGCCCGCCCCATGGGCTCATGCCGCTCATGATGCTCAGCGACAGCATCGAGATGGTCGCCAGAATCATCGGGTTCATGCCGATGCGCTTGTACAGCGGCAGCATTGCGGCGCAGGTGATCATGTAGGTGGTGGTGCCGTCACCATCCAGTGCGACCAGCAGCGACAGCAGCGCGGTGCCGATGGCAATTTTCAGCGGGTCGCCATTGACCCTTTTGAGGATCTTGCGGATCAGCGGGTCGAACAAGCCCGCATCGATCATCAGGCCGAAGAAGAGAATGGCAAACAGCAACAAGGCTGCCGACGGCGCAACCATTTTCAGGCCGTCGAGCATCATCTTGCCGGTTTCCGGGGCGAAGCCGCCGATCACCGCAAATACGATAGGCACGACCGTCAAGGCCACGATTGGGGATAAGCGTTTGCTCATGATCAGGTAGGTGAACGTCACTACCATGAGCAAACCGAGGAGTGCGAGCATGTCTGTATCTCTTGTTTTTATTGTAAATGTGCACGTCTGCCGGGCAGACGGCGCCTGACCCGCTCGATGCCCGGCAAGGCAGCGAGCGATTGTATGTCAATCGTTAAACAAAGCGTTTAAAGCGATCAGCCGGCGAGCCTGCGCACGGACGGCGCGTAGACGTAGCCGGAGAAGAGCCGCCGGGCAGTGCGTACCACCGAGGCTTGAATCGGCTTGCCTTCGGTGCGTTCCAGGGCAATATCGATGCTGCCGCTCGGGTGTTCCAGGCGCACCTGAGTAAGGCCATTGGCGCGCTCGCCGAGCATCTGCATGACCACCGTGCCTGGGCTGACGCAGGCCGTCGCCAGGCCGATGGCGCCGGTGATGGCCAATGCCCGATGGCAGTCGTGCGGCATGAAGTAACGCACCTGCAGGGTGCCGTCGAATTTGGCTGGCGAGATCAGCACGGGTTTGGGAATGACCATACCGCTGACATCGCCCAGGCCCATCGCCGCGCCGGCCTTGATCCGCAGCGCTTCGATCTTTTGCATCAACGCGCTGTTGCCCTCGAGCTCGGCCGGGCTTTCGCCGCCGGTAACGCCAAGCTTGCTGGCTTCGATGATCATCATCGGCATGGCCATGTCGATGCAGGTCAGCTCGACACCATCGATCACATCGCTGGCCTGACCGGTGGGGAACAGCTTGCCAGTCTTGCTACCAACGGCATCGAGGAAGGTCAACTGCACCGGCGCTGCGGTACCCGGCACGCCGTCGATCGCAGTGCGGCCCTCGTAGCGGACGATGCCGCCGGGGGTTTCCACCAGCGAGTTGACGAAGGTTCCGGTGTTCAAGTTGCGGATGCGCACCAGGGTCTTGCCTTCGGTGGCCTTGACCAGGCCCTCTTCGATGGCGAATGGGCCGACTGCGCAAAGCATGTTGCCGCAATTAGGTGCAGTATCGACGCGGCGCTGAGCGACCATGACCTGAACGAACAGGTAGTCGACATCGGCATCGGCATGTAGCGAGGGGCTGAGGATCGCCACTTTGCTGGTCTGCGGGCTGCCGCCGCCGATGCCGTCGATTTCCAGCTCATGGCCAGAGCCCATCAGGTTGATCAGCATTTCGTCACGCTCGACCACATTGGTCGGCAAGTCCCAGGCATGGAAAAACGGACCCTTGGAGGTACCGCCGCGCATCAGAACACAAGGAATTCGTTGCATGACTACTGACTCTTGTTGATCAATAGGGGGTATTGATGTGTTGGAAACAAGAGTGACAGGGACCGATAAATCAATCCAATGCAAAGATCGTAGCTATTATTGCGCGCAGCAAATGAATCAAGTCGTGAACTGCTGAAGAGAATCGTCATGGAATATGAGCTCCAGGATATAAGATCTTTCGTGAAAATCGCCGAACTTGGCAGCTTCCACGAAGCTGCTGATGTGCTCCATCTATCTCAACCGGCGCTGAGCCGGCGGATCAAGAAGCTAGAAGAAGGCCTGGGTACGCCGTTGCTCGAACGGACTACGCGCCGGGTCAGCCTGACCAGTGTCGGCCGCGACTTCCTGCCCAAGGCCAGACGCCTGCTGGATGACTTCGAGGACTCGATCCTGAGCATCCGCGAACTGGCCGAACGCCAGACCGGCCAGGTGACCCTGGCCTGCATCCCGACCGCAGCGTTCTACTTTTTGCCGTCGGTGATTCGCCTGTACAACGAGCAATACCCGAAGATCCGTATTCGCCTGCTCGATCTCAGCGCCAACGACGGGCTTGAGGCCGTACTGCGCGGTGAAGCCGACTTCGGCATCAACATGATGAGTGGCCAGCACCCGGACATTGAGTTCGTGCCGCTGGTCGAGGAGAAGTTCGTCCTCGCCTGCCGCCGTGACCACGAGCTGGCCAGCCGCGCGTCGGTGACCTGGACGCAACTGGCCGACTATCGCCTGATCGGCGTAGGCCGCCTGAGCGGCAACCGGATGCTGCTCGACCATGCCTTGTCCGGCCTGAGCTGGCGTCCCAAGTGGTTCTATGAGGTGCAGCACTTGTCGACGTCGCTGGGCATGGTCGAGGCTGGCCTTGGCGTCTCCGCCATGCCCAGCCTGGCCATGCCGGCAGCCGACCACCCTACCCTGGTCAGCGTGCCGCTGAGCGAGCCAGAGGTGACCCGCACCCTCGGCCTGGTCTACCGCCGCGGCGCCTCGCTGTCGCCGGCTGCCGAGAAGTTCGTGGCCATTCTGCTGGAGAAATGGCCGAACAGCTGAGCCGTGCACGGCGACTGGCTTGCGCTGGTACTGAGCGGACGTCATTCGCCCCCCAGGCCGTGCGGATCGGGCTGGCGTTTTTCGATGGCAAACTTGAGCAACGCCGCGCTGCGGAAAATGCCGTGGGCGAACTTGCCGTAGGGCAAGGTCAGGAACAGCGCCATCACGCAGCCCAGGTGCACCGCGAGCAAAATGGCCATCGCTCCGGTGTCGCGCCAGCCGAGCAAGGCCAGGCCAGTCAGACTGACCAGCAGCAACAGCAGGATGAACGCGCGGTCCATCGGCCGCTGGCTGACATCGCCATGCGCTGGGTCGCGGCGCAGGTTGAGCAGCAGCAGGCCGACAGGGCCGATGACCAGGCCCACACCGCCGACAGTACCCAGCACTACCGGCCAGCTGAGCAACGGATAAGGCGCCATTTCACCCAGCAGGTAGTGGTAACCGGTGGCGACCACCGTCGCCGCGAAACAGAGCATGAAACCGTAGAAGGTCAGGTGATGAAAACGCCGGCGCCACAAGGTGTAGCGGTCGCTCTCGTTGGTGCAGCCCTGGCCATGACCACCGTCCAGATACTTCAGTGTCAGCGCCGCAGTCGAGGCTTCCACCACCGCAGCATGCTTGCTTGCGGGCGGGCTGTCTGCCGGTGCGACCTCGCGCCAGAAGCGTCTGACGGCGATGCTCAACGCCAGCATGGCCGCGGCGAAGACCACGCCAAACATCAACGCCAGGGTGTTATGCGGGAACACCGCATAGAAATCCCCCGCCAACCGCCCTGGTAGCACCGTGCCATTGACCAGCAGCGCCAGCAGCAGGAACAGCGACAACCCGGCTGCCAGTGCACTAGCGAGCAGCGTGCCGTTATGCCGGTAGAGCCGGCCGAACGCGCTTGGCCAGGCGTAGTCCGAGTAAGTCTGGCCGCGCACGGTGGCCAGCGCCTTCGGCACATTTACGGCAAACTCATGCGGTGCGGCGTACTGGCAGGCATGCAAGCAGGCACCGCAGTTGTGACACAGGTTGGCCAGGTAGTGGATGTCGGCCTTGTTGAAGTCCAGCCGCCGGGTCATTGCCGGGAACACCGCGCAAAAGCCCTCGCAATAACGGCAGGCATTACAGATGCGCATCTGCCGGTCGACTTCGCTTTCGTCCACATTCAGCACGGCGATCAGTTCGCCGTGGCCCTTGCTGGGCTCGACCAGCCGCGGTTCAAGCAGTTGCGCAGTCATGGGTAATCTCGCTGGAAGGATGGTGATAGCCGAGCGCTGCCGCCGCCTGGGTGCCGGCAATCCGGCCGAAAGCGGTGCCGATGGACATGCCGACGCCGGCGGTGTAGCCCTTGCCCAAGACGTTGCCGGCCATCATTTCACCGGCAACGAACAAGTTCGGGCTGGGCTTGCCGGCAAAGTGCACGGCGGCGGTGTGATCGGTGCGCAGGCCCAGGTAGGTAAAGGTCACGCCGGGGCGCAACGGGTAGCCGTAGAAAGGTGGGGTATCCAGCGGGCGCGCCCAATGGCTCTTGACCGGTTGCACGCCTTGGGTATGGCAGTCATCAAGCCGAGTGTGGTCAAACGTGCCGACCTGGCAGGCTGCGTTGTAGGCCTGCACGGTGGCGACGAATTCGCCCTCGGGCAGGCCGAGCTGCTGTGCCAGTTCGCCGAGGGTATTGGCCTTGGTGCCGGCAAACACCGGCGGCATGAAACGCCCGAGCGCCTTTTGGTCAATGATCGAAAAGCCCACCTGCCCTGGCTGCTGGGCGACCAGGCGGCCCCAGATGGCATAGCGCTTAGGCCAGAAGTCTTCACCCTCGTCGTAGAAGCGCTGGCCGTCACGGTTGACCACCACGCCGAGCGACACGCAGTCGATACGGGTGCAGATGCCGCCGTCATACAGCGGAGCACGCGCGTCGATGGCAACCATGTGCGCCTGGGTCGGATCGCCGATGGTGTCGGCGCCCTGCCCCATCAAGCCACGCAGCAGCACGCCGGTGTTGAAGCGTGTGCCACGGATCAGAAAATTGTCTGCAGTCCACTCGCCACGTTCGTTCTGGCCCCAGGCCTCGCGCAGCCATTCACGATTGGACTCAAAGCCACCGGCGGCGAGCACACAGGCCCGCGCCTCGATACGTTCGGCGGGCAGGTCGCGGCCATCGACGTGACGAGGGCCAATATGGGCGGCCACAAAACGATCACCGTCAAGTTCGATGTGGCTGACCGGTGCGTTGTAGCGAACGCCTACGCCGAGCTGCTCGGCGCTGCGGAAATAGGCGTTGACCAGCGCCTTGCCGCCACCCATGAAAAAGGCGTTGGTGCGCGCGGTATGCAGGGCACCGGACAACGACGGCTGAAAGTGCACGCCATGGCTGCGCATCCAGTCCCGGCAGGTCGCCGAAGCTCTGATAACCAGGCGCGCCAGCTTTTCATCGGTCATGCCGCCGGTGACCTTGAGCAGGTCCTGCCAGAACTCTTCTTCCGGGTAGCTCTCGACCAGCACATCCTGCGGCGCATCGTGCATGCACCTGAGGTTGCGCGTGTGCTGCGAGTTGCCACCGCGCCATTCGCGCGGTGCGGCTTCCAGCAACAGCACGCTGGCACCGGCCTCGCGCGCCATCAGCGCAGCGCACAGGGCTGCGTTGCCGCCCCCTATGACGAGCACATCAATCATATCGCCTCCTGTTCAGCGAGGAGACGGGCGTTCGGTTGCTCCTCGCGATGGCGGCGACTTTAGAGCGCTGCCCAGGACGGCGAAACGGGCTGTCGGCACAGGGGCCTGCAGTTTTGCTAAAGGGTCAGGTCGAGAGCATCCGTGCACCGGGCCAACGGCCTTGCTCGACCAGCTCACGCGCCACGTCGAACAGCACGATGCGCGTGGCCAGTGCCGCCGGTGACAGTTCGTCTTCGGCCAGGCTGACCATCACATTGCGCCGCTCGGCGTCGGCATCGCTGATCTCGAACACCTTCAGCCCCGCCTGCAGCGATCGCGCTACCGTGGCCCCTGGCTGGATGGTTGCGGCGTGGCCGGCACACACCGCGTCCATCAACAACGACAGGCCGTCGATCTCCATGACAATGTCAGGCTCATGCCCCACCCGCTCGAAGGCTGAACGCAGTGTCGTGCGCAAACCATGCTGGGCGCTGGGCAACACCAGCGGCAGATCCTTGAGCTGTGCCAGGCTAAGGCTATCGCCCCACTCCGCCCGCACCAGCGCCGCTGGCACCAACGCAAACAAGCGCTCTTGCAGCAGCGGTCGCAGGCTCAAACGCGGCCCCACATCGGCCTGGAACAGTACTGCCAGGTCCAGATGGCGCGCGTTGAGCTGGTTGACCAGATAACCCGAAAGCATCTCGACCAGATGCAGGCGCACGTCTGGATAACGCTCGCGCATGCGCGCAATCAGCGGCAGGCCGAGGATCGAGGCTGTTGTGGGCGCCAAGCCAACGCTGGCATAGCCGCTCATGCGCCCGCTCTGCGCGGCCAGCACAGCGTGCTCGGCCTGACGCAGTGTCAGCCGGGCATGGTGCTGGAACGCCAAACCGGCCGCAGTCGGCGTCACGCCGGTGCTGGTGCGGGTCAACAGCCGCGTGCACAGCTCACCTTCGAGCTTGGACAGCTGCTGGCTCAACGCCGAAGCGCCAACACCCAGCTCAAGGGCGGCGCGGCCGAGGCTGCCGTGTTCGAGTACACCGAGGTAGTAGCGTAATTGGCGCAGTTCCATGGAGACCTCGGGCGATGGTGGGCGGCTACCCTATACTCAAAGCTTTGCACAACTCAATGGCTGGCTCGACGGTGATGTTGCAACCTGCTGGGCCGCACATCGGCACTTTCCCAGCGCGTTGGGTTCGAACGTTGCAGACAAACCATTCGACTGTTTCCAGGAGGTGCCTGATGATCCTACGCAACACTTTGCTGCTGTCATGCCTGGCCTTGGCGCTGGCCGGCTGCGCAAGCTCCAGCGACAACCAGAAACCGCCGGCAACCATGCAGGTCGACCTGCAGCGTTACCAAGGCACCTGGTATGAAGTCGCCCGCCTGCCGATGTTCTTCCAGCGCAACTGCGTGCAGTCAGAAGCGCGATATGGCCTGCGCGCCGACGGCCTGATCGACGTTACCAATCGCTGCCGTGAAGAAGACGGCAAGTGGAACGAAGTCCACGGCACCGCCGAACCACAGGTGCCGGGCAAGACCGACAAGCTCTGGGTCAAGTTCGACAACTGGTTCAGCAAGCTTCTGCCCGGCTTGACCAAGGGCGAGTACTGGGTGCTGTACCACGATCAGGATTACCAGGTTGCATTGGTCGGCCACCCGAACCGCGAGTATCTGTGGCTGCTGTCGCGCACGCCGACCATCAGCAGTGAAACGCGTGAGAAATTGCTGACTACGGCGCGTGAGCAAGGGTATGACGTGAGTGAGTTGGTGTGGCGTAAGGCGGACTAGGGCAAATAGGTTGGAAGGGGCTGGCTTTTACGCCCCCTTCCGACCAATGTACTTATATATCCTTCAACTTTATTATTGCAGCAACGATCGTTATCCAGACACACCCAACAATCGTCGGCCATCAAGACGCCACCATCCGCTTCTTCAAGCTAGCCGAAAACGTCCGCAAATCTTCAATGCTCAGCAGACCCCTTCGAAGGTGCGGACCTGGCAGAAGCAATAAACCGCACATATTGGAAACAAGCATCCAGCGCGAACGCACACTTAAAAAGCCCGTGCAGTTCTTTGTCGCTCAAGCCACGGCCTGCTTTTGATGGCAGACGACATCGCAAAGACAGAAGAATTCACCAATGCCCTTGCCTACTTCATTGCCCTCCGGCTTTAGCGATCTTGGCTCAGAGCCACTAACTCGAGCTAACGCTGGCGACCTCACCACTCATAAATGGCCCTAGCAGCATACAATAGTGAAGCCCATGCAATACCTAAGCAGTAGCACCCACCTCCAACTCGAAGTCGAAGACGTAAGCTGCGCGGTATAGCATGCAAGTCCTCAGGCACTATCTTGCCGCGTCGAATATAGAGATGATGGCAATCCGTCAACGAGGAAAAGTTAGTCACAAACCACCACCTACCTCGCAAAGTGCGAAAATCCCCCGCAATTAAAATCCTTAAGCGCGGATTGGCAGATACTATTTCCTGCATGACGTTTATATCATCACCCATCATGATATAGGCCCACATCACCATACCAACACCTATAAAAACAAATGGCATGGCATAGACGAACACACCAAGTCCGGCCACCAGATTTTCGAGAGCATTAATCATTATTCAATACGCTCATAGATGAACTCGCCAAGAGCCTCGCCTCCCTCTTCAGCAATTGCGCCTCCTAGCAACACGCCTCCACCGACCATAACCAGCCCGCAAACGGGCGCCAAGACTCCGGTGAAGCCGCACACTAAAACAGCCACCTTGCTGCCTGCCGCCGCTCCCGCGGTACCACCAGCGATTCCACCTGCGAAACTACCCGCCTCCTTGAACCGAATCAGGTTGCACTCCTCCGTCCCCCCCGCCCGACATACTTCTTCCACCTTCAAATAAGACGAAGCACCTCCCAAGGCTGTGCCGATGTGTCCTCCATACTTGACGTACTTAGCCGCCTTGGCCACCTCATCCAAATGCGTGGCATACCCCGGAATCTGCCCCGGCCCTCCGGCTTTTGACCAGTGATGAACCAGGCTCTTGGTAGAAATCTTCAAATCACGACGAAGACGCTCGTAAGGGCCAAGGTTCAATCGCTTGTTCAAAAACGCCGCCTTCAACTGTCCATCCAGTTGCCTGAGCAACTTCTGTCGATTAGCAAAAAACTCCGGGCTGTTCAGGTGGCCGAACTTGTCGAACTGCTGTTTGTGTAACTGATCGACTTCGAGCAAGGTCGCCCGGACCTGCCTCAGGCCTTGCTCGAGCATGTCCTTGCCAACACCCATGGACTGACTCGCGCCTGTCAGCAATCCTGCAATTTCAGCCTGATGCTCCATCATGAATTCGGCCTCGTCGTAGTCGAGCAGCGCCAGCGAGTCGCGGGCCTGCTGTGCGGCGGCCATCAGTTGAGCTTCTTCGCGGGTGCAGGCATCGCCGTTGTCGGGGTCTCCGATGACGAAAATCTCGCCAGCCTTGAAGCCTTGCTGGAACGTCGGGTTGAGCATCTGCAGGCGCGAGATGGGCAAGGTGCTGTCCTGGTCGGCTAACTGCAGCAGCACCTGCGGGAAGGACATGTTGCGCTGGACAATATGGAAGCCTGGCTCATTGATATACGGCCGGCTATCAACGAAGTGCACAGGCTGACCAAAGCTCTGCGCGCTTGGGCCGACCACGCGCGAAGTCCTTGTCTCCCGCCAGGGTGGAACAAAGTCAGGTGGCGCTACAACTCGGTTGGTACCAGGCGGACAAGCGCACAGCACCAGCGAACCATCGACCGCCACTTCGCTGCCATCGGAGATAAAGCACGGCGCGCCTTCGGCAACAGTGCCTGGTTCGGCGCACAACGGGCAGGCCGTGGTCTTGTCGCCGACACGCAGGACCATGCGCCCATCACAGATGTAGCCATCACCCGTGGCGATGCACACCGCACCCGTTGTCGTATCATCGCCATCGACAGCTTGACCTTTACCGTCAATTATCACGCGCATCTGCAAACGCCCTGTGCTTGTTGAGCCAGGGAAACTAGCAGCTGCTGACCGGTATTTTTCCCCGCCAAAAGCGAACAGGATGCGCCCTACTACATTGAGCGAAAAGTCTTACGGCCGGAGACTTATCCTGACAGCCAAAACGCTCAAACCTGCTTTGAGAGTCTTCATCAGTCAGCCAACGCAAGGCTAAAATAGCCCTCCGAACCCAAGAGGATCCTGCAATGGACCTGCAGTTTCTGGGCACCTCGTCTGGGGTACCCACCAAGGCCCGCAACGTCAGCGCGACAGCAGTCATCGAAGCGTCCGGCAAAAGCTGGTATCTGGTCGATTGCGGCGAAGGCACCCAGCATCAGTTACTGCACACATCACTGTCGATGCGTGATCTGCGCGGGATATTCATCACCCATGTCCACGGTGACCACTGCTACGGGCTGCCGGGATTGCTCGCCAGCGCGGGAATGTCCGGGCGCAGCGAACCGCTCGAACTGATCATGCCGCTGGCACTGCATGAGTGGCTGCGCCTGAGCCTGGCGGTGAGCCAGACCTATCTGCCCTTCGAGCTGCATCTGCTGGCGGTAGAAACGCTGCAGGACTGGCGCAGCACGCAGGTTGCGGTGACTACCGTAGAGCTGTCGCACCGGGTGCCGAGCTATGGCTTTGTGTTCACCGAAATCAACCCGGAGCCGCGCCTGGACACCGAGCGCCTGCAAGCCGACGGCATCCCGCGCGGGCCGCTGTGGGGTGATCTGGCCCATGGCCGGCAGGTCGAACATGAAGGTCGTGTGCTCGACACGCTGACTTACCTGAAGGCATCCCGAGCGGCCCGGCGCATCGTCGTCTGCGGCGACAACGACTCACCCGCTCTGCTGGCCGAGGTTGCCAAAGGTGCCGATGTGCTAGTGCATGAAGCCACCTTCACCGAACCTGTGCTGCAACGCTCGCAATCGAACTTCGGCCACAGCACTGCGGCGGCTGTCGCGCAATTTGCCGAGGCTGCAGGTGTACCGAACCTGGTATTGACTCACTTCAGCGCCCGTTATCAGGACAACCCGCAGCGCAGCCCGTCCATCGATGATGTGCGCCAGGAGGCGCAGGCCCATTACAGCGGGCAACTGACGCTGGCTCGGGACCTGCAGCGTTATCACCTAGGCAAGGATGGCCTGCTCGCAGCGCTGTGAGTTGGCCGACAGTGCGCTTCTCCACAAAGATCAGTAACCGGTCATTTCCAGGTAACCCCTGCCCTGCCCGCTGCCGCCCTCGACCCGCACCGGCCCTTCCCAATACGGGAACCGGGTGTTCATCCAGGCCTGCTTGTACAGCGCTTCGACCTGGACATCGACGCCCTCCTCCGGCAGCCGCACGCGCCAGCGGGTCGGTACGGTTTTACCGTTTGCCTGCTTGCTCGAGGCCAGCACTTGCAGCTCGATCTGCGCTCCCTGGAGTGGCTGGATCTTGCCGTCGGCGCTGACCCAGGTGCCGGCTTTGTAGGCATCGCCGTGAGCTTCGCGCACCTGAAACAGCATTACCTTGGCGCCGCTGTCCAGGTGCAGGGAAAACCAGTCCCAGCCTGACTGCCCGGCCGCCAGCGGTTGGCTGCTCCATTCGCGATCGAGCCAGGCCTGACCGGTAACGGCCACGTGCTGGCCGTCACGCTCGACTTCGCCACTGACCTGATAGAACGGTTGGCTGTAGTAATAGGAAGCCTGGCCTTTGCCGGATTTTTCGCTGTAGCCCTTGGCCCCGTGCAGCACCAATGGCCGCTCACTGACCAAGTGCAGATCAAAGCGGAAATCCTCACCTGCGGCTTTCATCTGCAACTGGCCAATCCCATTGCCGCCCAGCAGCGACCAATCATCTATCCAGGCGCGAAATGGCTGCGCCTCAACCCCAGCCTGGCCGATGCCACCGCGGGCGAGCACCTCACTGGACTGATGACCGCCCGGCCCGGTCAGCGCCGCGTGGCCCATCCACAGATTGGGGCTGTTCCAGTCGGCGGTTTCTGCGCCAGGGCGCAATGCCGAACGAAACAAGGTCCACTGCGCGCCCCACTGCCGCCCCTGGGCATCCTGCAAGTTGGCGGTGACGTACCACCACTCGATGCGGAAGCCGTCGTGGGCGCCATGATCACGCGGGAACTGCAGCTCATGGCCCGGCGTGACCTGCTGGAAGGCGCTGGCCTCCTGCCCCAAGCCGGCAAAACTGTTGGACTCGGGTACAGGCGCATCGCAGCCTGCAAGCAGCAGGCACAGCACGGTCAGCCAGGGTTTAACGTTCATTGGCAAACTGCCTCAAGAGATCGCTGGGTTGCCTGCGCGCCAGTTGCCAGAGCGGCCAGACGCTGGCCAGAAAGCTGGTCAGCACGCCGAGCACTGCCAGTTGCAGCAGCTGACCGGGGAACACATAGAGCGGCAGACGCCAACCAAACGCCTGCACGTTGACCACGGCCACCAGGCACCAGGCCAGCAGCAAGCCAAGCGGAATCGCCAGCAACACGGTGCAACTGCTCAGCATCAGGGTCTGGCCGAGTGTCAGCCAGATCAACCGACGGCGTTCGACCCCCAGCGCCCACAACGGCGCCAACTGGCCCAGGCGGCTCTGGCCGAGGCTCAGCAGGCTGATGAACAACGCCACGCCAGCGATACCGAGGGTCAGGCTGTTGAGTGCGGCGGTAGCGGCAAAGGTGCGCTCGAACACCGCAGCAGACCATCGCTTGAGCGTGGTCTGCTCGACCATGCGGCTATCATCGAGACTGAACTGTTGGCCCAGCGCCCGCTTTAGCGCCGGCAAATGCTCGCCAGCCAAGGTCAGGCCCAGATTGCTCAACGTCGCCTGCGGCCAGTGCTGGCGTAACCAGTCGGCGCTGATCAGCAGGTGCCCTTTGGGATTGCCATAATCGGCATAGATGCCCACTACCGGCATCGTTTGGGCTGATGGCTCGGGCAGTTGCAAGGCGTCGCCAAGACCCAGCTGCAGGCGCCTGGCCAACTGTTCGCTGAGCATGATCCCGCGCCCCTGCGCAAGCTGCTCCCAGGCACCGGCGGATTTTTCCAGCAGCGGCCAGTGATTGTTGTAGTACGGGTGATCGACGATGCCCTGGACCTGCGTCGGCCATTGCTGCAGCCGCCACTCGACCCGCCAGTTGGGCAGCACCGCGGTGACTTCGGGCTGGCGTGCCAGCCAGTCGCTGATCTGCACGGCCTGGGCAGTGTCGCGCGGGGTCAGGTACAGGTCTGCCGACAGGCGCTGATCGAGCCAGCCGGTAAAGGTGCGGCGAAAGCCCTCGGTCATGCTGCCCACACCGACGCTGGCGGCCAACGCCAGCAGCAAGGCCATCAGCGCCAGGCTCAGCGCCGGCAATTGCTGGCGGCTGTCGGCCACGAACCATTGCGGCAATGGCCGCCGGCACAAGCGCGCCAAACCGGCCAGGGCAAGCTCGAGCAAGGCCGGCAGCAATAGCGCCGCTGCCAGCAGCAATGCCGCGAGCAGGACAAAGGCGCTGCTCAGGTTATTGCCCCACTGCCAGCAACCCAGCGCTACCAAACCAAGCAACAAGGCGACCAGCGCCTGACGACGCAGCCACGGCCCTTGGGCCAGGCGCCAGGCCTGTGGCTGGGCAAGCGCCAGCAGCGGCAGGCGCGCAGCGCGCAGCACGCTGCTGACACCGGCCAACAACGCACCGAGCAGACTCACGCCGACGCCGGCCAACCACCACTGCGGCGACAGGCTCAACTGCCCGGCGATCTGCGCTCCATACAAGCCGCGCACGCTGGCCGCGAAGTCAGGCAACAACAGGCTGGCCAGCAGATAACCACTGACTACCCCGGCGAGGCCGCCGAGCAACGCGAACGCACCCAGCTCCAGCGCCAGCCCGGTCAACAGCACCCGCAAGCTGACACCGCAGGCACGCAAGGTTCTGATCAAGCCGCGCCGTTGCTCCAGCGCCAGGCCAATGGCCGCATGGGCAATGAACAGGCCGACCACGAATGCCAGCAAGCCCAGCGCAGTCAGGTTGAGGTGAAAGCTGTCGGTCAGGCGCTGCAGATCACCGTCGTCGCCACCGGTTTGCAGCATAAGCTGGGCGGCGATGTCGGCAGGCAGCGCGGTGGGTTGTTTTTCGAGCAGCAGACGCGACAGTTGTCCTGGCGCGCCGAGCAGCGCCTGCGCGTGGCCGATATCGACCACGATCACCCCAGGCGCCAGTTCCGCTTGCAGGACCAACGGCGGCATCAGCTGACCATCGCGGGTGCCCGCGCGCTGACCCGGTTGCAGGTTCAACTGGCGTAGCGTGTCTGGACTGATCCAGGCTTGCCCAGGGCTGTCGATGAAGGCCGCAAGCTCGAACGCTTGCGCCTGTACCCCGGCCACGGCCATCTTCGCTGGCAGGCTTAGCGGTTCAATACCGATCAAGCGCACTGCCTGAGTCGCGCTTCCTGAAAGTTGCAGGCGGCCTTCCAGAACCGGCGTCACCGGCACGCCTCTAGTGCGCAGTTGCACATACAGCGCTTGCGCCAGATGCTCGCCCTGACGCGGCACCAGTTGCGTCTGGCTGGCGCCCGAAAGCACACCACTGGCACGGGCATAGTCGCTGCGGGCCTGGCTGTTGAGCGCCTGCACGCCGGTCCACAATGCCGTTGCCAGCCATAGCCCGGTAAAGATACTGAAGCACTGCAAGCGGTGCCGGCGCCAATGGCTGAGCAGCGCCTGCAAGGTGATCAGCAGGCTGGCCATCAATCCGGCTCCGGCTGAACACGTCCAGCCTTGAGGAAGCACCGATGTTCGAGCCGCGCCGCCAACTGCCGGCTGTGGGTCACCATCAACAGGCTGCTGCCCGCCTGGGCAACCAGCTCGAGCATCAGTTGCAGGACGTCTTCACTGCTTGCTTCATCGAGGCTGCCGGTGGGCTCGTCGGCCAGCACCAGCGCCGGCCGTCCCGCCAACGCACGACCAATCGCCACACGTTGCTGCTGGCCGCCCGACAGCTGCTCGGGGTAGCGCTGCAACAACTCGGTCAACCCAAGCCGCTCCGCCAGCTGCGCGGTCCAGGCAGGATCGTGGCGCCCGGCCAAGCGGGCTTGAAACGCCAGATTGGCGGCAACGTCGAGGCTGCTGATCAAGTTGTACTGCTGGAACACCAGGCCAATGCTGTCGCGCCGCCAGCGTGCCAGCGCCGTTTCGTCCCGCGTATCGAGGGGTACATCCTCGATCAGTATCCTGCCGCTGTCAGCCCGATCAAGTCCGGCGAGCAGGTGCAGCAACGTGCTTTTGCCACTACCTGATTCGCCCATCAGCGCCAGGCTGCTGCCCCGCGCCAGTTGCAGGTCGACGCCCTGCAGCACAGGCAGAACGCTCTGGGCGGTATTGAATGACTTGCGCAGCTGCTCGACGACCAACATCGGTGGGGGCTTCCTCTCAGGGCACAACGGGCGTTAATCACTAACTCTTGGGCACAGCGTTGCAGCCATAGGTTGCATCGTTCTGCCCTTCAAGGGTAGGCGCAATCGGGGCTAAACTGAGGTACGAACATCATCAGGCTTACAGGAACCTCCATGGCCCGCACTGCGATACCTGGCTACCACCCATCGTGGTTGCTGCTGATCCTGCTCATCGGCAGCCTTGCATCGCTGACGGGATGCTCGAACAAATCCAGCGCTACGCGCTATGCCCAAGCAGGCGCGAACTGCTTCGCCAAGGCAGTGCCGACCGCTGGCGAGGGTGGCCTGGCATGGGGCAACACGTTGAGCGCGGCGCGCAAGAAATCCATGGACAGCTGCATGCGCTATGCGAGCCGTTCAGGCGGTACGCCGAAGACCTGTCAGGTGGTGATGGCCAAGTGCAAGTGATGGGTGGCGGCTACGAGCGGGCCCGCTAGTTCGAGCTATAAGGTTGGTTCACTCGGTTGGTCGTAAGACCGCCCGCCCGCAGCCACCATTGCGATTGTTCAGGCATTGCACCTGAACAATCGCGCAATCATGGTCGGCCAGTCGGCAGGCAGCAATCAGGCGAATCTTATTGCCAGGGGTTACTGCAGCCACGGCGGCGGTGGCGGCTCCTCGCTCTTGACCGGGCCACGCTCGGCTTCTTCACGACCGGCACGGCGACGTTCGTCATCCATCCGCGCCGCTTCGATCTCGCGCAGCACGCCGCCGACATCGGCGTCGTGGTCGTCATCCTCGAACTCGCCGGTCAGCGGGCTATCGGGCAACAATTCCCCGGCCTCGAACAGCGACCACATCTCGCGGGCGTAGCGGGTGTCCTTGAGCTCGGGAGCAAAGCGCCCGAAGTAACCGCTCATGTTCGCCACGTCACGATCGAGCATGCTGAAAGCATGGTTGTTGGCGGCAGCATCGACGGCCTGCGGCAAGTCGATGATCACCGGGCCATCCGGGCCGAGCAGGACGTTGAATTCGGACAAGTCACCGTGCACCAGCCCTGCACAGAGCATCAAGACGATCTGGCGGATCACGAACGCGTGGTATTCACGCGCCTGATCCGGCTCCAGGTGAACGTCGTTGAGGCGTGGCGCGGCGTTGCCGTCGGCATCGACCACCAGCTCCATCAACAGCACGCCGTCCTGGAAGTCGTAGGGCTTGGGCACTCGCACGCCGGCATGCGCCAAGCGGAACAAGGCGGCCACCTCGGCGTTCTGCCAGGCATCTTCGGCTTCCTTGCGACCGTACTTGGAACCCTTGGCCATGGCCCGCGCCTGGCGGCTGTTGCGCACCGTGCGCCCTTCCTGGTACTCGGCCGCCTGGCGGAAGCTACGTTTGTTGGCCTCCTTGTAGACCTTGGCACAACGCACCTGGTCACCGCAGCGCACCACATACACCGCTGCTTCCTTGCCACTCATCAAGGGCCGCAACACCTCGTCGACCAGACCGTCTTCGATCAGCGGCTCAATACGTTTTGGAGTCTTCATCAGGTTTAATTCAGGGTCCTGTTCTGCCAGACACATGGTTTGCCGGCCATCCTCTCACAGCCTGATCCGACTTGCTCGTTTCGAGCTAATCAATACGCGGATGTTGTTGTACCAAATGCGTGCGTTTGGCCTCAAGTTCAGCAATCTGCTCGTCGATATCCTCGATTTTTTGCTCAATGTTGTCGTGGTGTTCCTGCAGCAGTTCACGCGCTTCCTCGATGTCCGAGGCGGCGGGCGCAGCGCCGCGCAATGGCTGATTGGCAGTTTCTTTCATGGTGATACCGGTGATCAGACCGATCAGGGCAATGACCATCAGGTAGTAAGCCGGCATGTACAGGTTGTTGGTGCTTTCTACCAGCCAGGCGGCGATGGTCGGGGTCAGGCCGGCAATCAGCACAGAAATATTGAAGGCACTGGCCAGCGCGCTGTAGCGAATGTGCGTAGGGAACATCGCCGGCAGCGTCGAAGCCATCACCCCGATGAAGAAGTTGAGCAGCACCGCCAACATCAGCAAACCGGCGAAGATCAGCCCGAGCACACCGCTGGTGATCAGCATGAAGGCCGGGATGGCCAGTGCGAACAAGCCGATGCTGCCGCACAGGATGAACGGGCGGCGGCCGTATTTATCGCTGAGGAAGCCGATCAGAGGCTGCACGAAGAGCATGCCCACCATGATCGCGATGATGATCAGCACCCCGCGGTTCTCGCTGTAATGCAGGTTGTGCGACAGGTAGCTGGGCATGTAAGTCAGCAGCATGTAATAGGTGACGTTGGTGGCGATGACTACGCCTACGCAGGTCAGCAGGCTGCGCCAGTGCTTGGTAGCTACCTCCTTGAACGACACCTTCGGACCGCCAGCCAGGCCTTCGCGATCGCCCTGCTCGAGCTTGTCGACATGCTGCTGGAAGGCGGGGGTCTCTTCCAGCGCATGGCGCAGGTACAGGCCGATCATGCCCAGCGGCAGCGCCAGCAGAAACGGCACCCGCCAGCCCCACTCCTGGAACCTCTCTTCACCGATCATGGCCGAGATGAACACCACCAGGCCGGCGCCGGCAACAAAGCCTGCGATTGAGCCGAAGTCGAGCCAACTGCCGAGGAAGCCGCGCTTGCGGTCCGGGGCGTACTCGGCGACGAAGATCGAGGCACCGGTGTATTCACCCCCTACCGAGAAGCCCTGGGCCATCTTGCACAGCAGTAGCAGGATGGGCGCCCAGATACCAATCGCGGCATAGGACGGAATCAAGCCAATGGCGAAGGTGCTCAGGGACATGATCACAATGGTGGCGGCGAGAACCTTCTGCCTGCCGTATTTGTCGCCGAGGGCGCCGAAGAACAGCCCGCCCAGGGGCCGAATCAGGAACGGCACCGAGAACGTACCCAAGGCTGCGATCATCTGTACGCTGGGGTCAGCGCCGGGGAAAAAGACCTTGCCGAGCACATAGGCGACAAAGCCGTAGACGCCGAAGTCGAACCACTCCATGGCGTTGCCAAGCGCTGCGGCGGTGATCGCCTTGCGCATCTTGGCGTCGTCAACAATGGTGATGTCTTTCAAGCCGATCGGCTTGACGCTTTTTTTGCGTGATTTCATATCTGCCACTCTGTTACTGACGTGTCCATTACCAGTTGCCATTGTTTTAATGGCCAGGCTCTAAGGCATCAGATACAAAGGGTTACGAAAAAATTCACTGAGCGCCGACATTTTTCGCGCCAGCAAACAGGCCATCTGCGCTGAGGCTCCACGCAGATGGCCTGGTATTGGTGATCAGCGCAGCGTTACTGACTGCGCGTTACCCGCCAAATGGTGTTGGCGAGGTCGTCGGCGATGATCAGCGCACCGCGCGGATCCACCGTCACACCCACCGGGCGACCGCGGGTCTTGCCATCATCACCACGGAAGCCGGTGGCAAAGTCGATCGGCTCGCCGGCTGGCTTGCCATTGCTGAACGGCACGAAAATCACCTTGTAGCCCACGGGGTTGGGGCGGTTCCAGCTACCGTGCTCACCGACGAACGCGCCCTCGGCAAACTGCGCGCCCATGGCCGCCACCGAGAAATCAACGCCCAGAGCCGCAACGTGAGAGCCGAGGCTGTAATCCGGCTTGATCGCCGCAGCGACTTTCTCAGGGTTCTGCGGCTGCGCACGTGGGTCGACGTTCTGCCCCCAGTAGCTATAGGGCCAGCCGTAGAAGCCCCCCGCTTTGACTGAGGTCAGGTAGTCAGGCACCAGGTCAGGGCCAAGCTCATCGCGTTCGTTGACCACAGCCCACAGTTCACCGCTGGTGGGTTCGATGCTCAGCGCAGTCGGGTTACGCAGGCCAGTCGCATACGGCTTGTGCGCGCCGGTCTGGGCGTCGATCTGCCAGACCATGGCCCGATCTATTTCGACCTCCATGCCGCGCTCGGTGATATTGCTGTTGGAGCCGATGCCGACGTACAGGTAGCGCCCGTCGGGGCTGATCGTCAGCGCCTTGGTCCAGTGGTGGTTGATCTCGGCCGGCAGATCGCTGACCTTACTGGGCGGGCCACTGGCCTTGGTCTGGCCATCCGCGTAGTCAAAGCGCACCAGCGCATCCTGATTGGCCACGTACACGCTGCCCTCGAAGTAGGCCAGGCCATAGGGTGCGTTGAGGCCTTCGGCGAACACCGTTTTCACTTCGTACTTGCCGTCACCATCAGCGTCACGCAGCAAGGTCAGGCGGTTACCGCCCTTGACCTGGGTATTGCCCTTGGCCTTGATAGAGCTGGCGATGACGTCCTTGGGCTTGAGTTTGGCCGCACTGCCGCCGCGCCCTTCCGCTACCAGAATATCGCCGTTGGGCAGCACCAGCGTCTGCCGCGGGATCTTCAGGTCAGTGGCAATCGCAGTGACGTTGAAGCCCTGCGGTACGGTTGGCTTGAGATCGCCCCAGGCGGTCGGCTCGGCGATTTTCATGCTCGGCAACAGGCCGCGCTGCTGATCAGGCAGTTTCGGGTTGGCGCCGTAGGTTTGCGTGGCGTCGCCCTCGCCACCGCAGGCGCTGAGCAGCAGCGCCATGCTCAAGGCTGTCAGTGCATGTACGCGGTTCATCTCACACCTCCGGAGCGCAGATTGGTCAGCCCGAGGCCGGTTGCGATGCACGCCAACGCACTGACGATGACCGACAACACCAGCCCCGACGGCATCACGGCCCAGGCATCCTTGGCATGCTCAAAGGCGTTCATCAGGCCCAGCAGCCAGGTAGCCAGCAGCAGCACGAAGTACACCACTGGGCGCCCGCCCTTGTGCTCGGCGCGGATCAGATTGACCAGGGCAAACAGCAATGCCAATCCGCAGAACAGCAAGCCACCGGCAATCAGCCAGGCAGCAAAGTTGGCCCATTGAATCTGGTAGCTTTGGTAATAGGCGATGTCACTGAGCAAGGCGCCGAGAAACAGCGGCACGGTGCCGGCCAGCAGGGTCGCGTGCAGCGCTCCTGGCCGGCAGCGATAGAGGGTTGAGTCGTTCACGGTGGCTCCTTTCATCGATCCAGAGGTCCCTCCCTGCACAGACTGCGCCTGGAGGCCTAATGGAAGATCGCTCGGCCAAAGCGATAGTTCAGCGCAATTGCAGACAGGGCTGTAATCTGGCCGCTACCCGTTTGCTGAGCGGTGCCGGTTGAGGACTAGAGTTTTGGGCAAAGACGCAGACAACCCGTGCATATCCAAATGCCAGATCCGCGACGAAGTTTGCCTGGGCTGCGGGCGCAGCAAAGACGATATTCGCAAGTGGAAGAAGATGAAGAAGAGCGAGCGCATCGAGGCTGTGCAAAAGGCCAAGGCGCGCTTGAAGGCTATCAAGAAAGGCAAAAAATAAGGGGGGCCGCAGAGCAGCCCCACGTGGTAACCGCTTAGCCCGCGAACTTGGCCCGCGCTGCGTGCAGCTTCTTGTAGCTGTCGACCAAGCGCAGGTGCCGATCGAGCCCCTCCAGCTTCATACTGGTCGGCGTCAAGCCATGGAAGCGCACGTTGCCCTCGACCGAGCCCACGACCGCATCCATCCGCGCATTGCCGAACATGCGGCGCAAGTTGACCTCGTAGTCGGCCAGTTCCAGTTCATCATCGAGCACCACTTCCAGCACCACGTTGAGCGCCTGATAGAACAGGCCGCGCTCCACGGTGTTGTCGTTGAACTGCAGGAACGCTTCTACCAGTTCCTTGGCTTCGTCGAAGCGCTTCAAGGCGAGCTTGATCAGCAGCTTCAATTCCAGAATGGTCAACTGGCCCCACACCGTGTTGTCGTCGAACTCCACACCGATCAAGGTGGTGATGTCGGTGTATTCGTCCACTTCGCAGTTATCCAGACGCTTGACCAGCGCCTTCAGGCTGCGATCGTCCAGGCGGTGCAGGTTGAGGATGTCTTCGCGGAACAGCAGCGCCTTGTTGGTGTTATCCCAAATCAAGTCTTCAACCGGATAGATCTCGGAATAGTCCGGCACCAGGATACGGCAGGCCTTGGCGCCAAGGTGCTCGTACACGGCCATGTACACTTCCTTGCCCAGCGATTCGAGGATGCCGAACAGGGTTGCAGCCTCTTCCTCGTTGGAGTTTTCCCCTTCACCAGAGAAGTCCCACTCAACGAATTCGAAGTCGGCCTTGGCACTGAAGAAGCGCCATGAGACGACACCGCTGGAGTCGATGAAGTGCTCGACGAAGTTGTTCGGCTCGGTCACTGCGTGGCTCTCGAACGTCGGCTGCGGCAGGTCATTGAGACCTTCGAAGCTGCGTCCCTGAAGCAACTCGGTGAGGCTGCGCTCAAGCGCGACTTCCAGGCTTGGGTGCGCGCCGAACGAGGCGAACACGCCGCCGGTGCGCGGATTCATCAAGGTCACACACATGACCGGGAATTCGCCGCCCAGCGAGGCATCCTTGACCAGCACCGGGAAGCCCTGCTCTTCCAGCCCCTTGATCCCGGCGAGGATGCCCGGGTATTTGGCCAGCACGTCCTCAGGAACATCTGGCAGGGCCAGTTCACCCTCAAGAATTTCCCGTTTTACCGCACGTTCGAAAATCTCTGACAGGCACTGCACCTGCGCCTCGGCCAGAGTGTTGCCGGCGCTCATGCCGTTGCTCAGGTACAGGTTTTCGATCAGGTTGGAGGGGAAGTACACCACTTCACCGTCGGACTGACGAACGAACGGCAGCGAACAAATGCCGCGCTTCACATTGCCCGAGTTGGTGTCGTACAGGTGCGAGCCGCGCAGTTCGCCGTCGGGGTTGTAGATCTCGAGGCAGTACTCATCGAGGATCTCGGCAGGCAAGGCGTCCTTGCTGCCGGGTTTGAACCAGCGCTCGTCCGGGTAATGCACGAACTCGGCGTTGGCGATGTCTTCGCCCCAGAACTGATCGTTGTAGAAGAAGTTGCAGTTGAGGCGTTCGATGAACTCGCCCAGCGCCGAAGCCAGGGCTCCTTCCTTGGTGGCGCCCTTGCCGTTGGTAAAGCACATGGGCGAATGCGCATCGCGCACGTGCAATGACCAGACGTTGGGCACGATATTGCGCCACGAGGCGATTTCGATCTTCATCCCAAGGCCCGCGAGAATGCCCGACATGTTGGCAATGGTCTGCTCCAGTGGCAGGTCCTTGCCAGCGATGTACGTGCTTGCCTGCGGATCGCTGTCGAGCATCAACAAGGCTTGCGCATCAGCATCCAGGTTAGCCACCTGTTCGATGACGAACTCTGGGCCGGCCTGTACCACCTTCTTCACCGTGCAACGGTCGATCGAACGCAGGATGCCCTGGCGGTCTTTGTCGGAGATATCCGCCGGCAGTTCGACCTGGATCTTGAAGATCTGGTTGTAGCGGTTTTCCGGGTCGACGATATTGTTTTGCGACAGGCGAATGTTGTCGGTGGGGATGTTGCGCGTTTCGCAATACAACTTCACGAAGTAAGCCGCACACAACGCCGACGAAGCCAGGAAGTAGTCGAACGGACCTGGCGCCGAGCCATCGCCCTTGTAGCGAATGGGCTGATCGGCGACCACCGTGAAATCATCGAACTTGGCTTCAAGTCGGAGGTTGTCGAGAAAGTTAACCTTGATTTCCATGCGGGATTACCATGATAAAGCGAAACGAAATGGCCGCCATTATCCGGATTTTTGCCGCGCAAGTCTTTGCCGATCAGCGCGGCGTACAGGTTGCAGCCGCTGGCGTGCTTGCTTAGCGTCAAGGCCGCTCATAAAATGATAATGACTCCCAATTGCGCTTCGAGCCTTTTATGACCTCCAGCCAACGCCCGCTGAACCGTCAGGTGCAGTGCCTTTACCAGGAACATCAGCGTTGGCTGTTGAGCTGGCTGCGCCCCCGCGTCGACTGCCGTGAGCTTGCCGCAGACCTGGTGCAGGATGTGTTCATTCGGGTGCTCAGTGCCAAGGATGCACAGAATCAGCTTGAGGCAGTGCGCGAACCCAAGAGTTACCTGGCCACCATCGCCCGCCGCCTGATGATCGACCATTTTCGCCGGGCTCGACTCGAACGCGCCTGGCTGCAGGCCCTGGCCGAGCAACCCGAGGCGGTCAGCATCAGCGAAGAAACCCGCGCGATTTTGCTCGAAAGCCTGTGCGAACTGGATGCGATGCTCGCCGGCCTGGGCCCAAACGTGCGCCAGGCGTTTTTGCTGTCGCAACTCGACGGCATGAGCTACAAGCTGATTGCAGAGCAATTGCAGGTTTCGGTGGTGACGGTTACCCGCTATGTAGCCAAGGCCACCCAGCATTGCGTGCTGTTCAGCCTGGGCGCCGAACGCTGATGACCGTCCTCCACGCTCGACAACGCGCAGCCCTGGAACAAGCCGCAGGATGGTTTGGGCTTTTGCAATGCGAGGAAGCCTCGGTTGCAGACCAGGCTGGCTGGCAAGCATGGCTCGACCGCGATGAATACAATCGCTGGGCCTGGGCTCAGATCGAACAACTGCAACAACGTCTGCATGGCATGCCCACGAACGTTACCGGGCGAGCGCTGCGCCTAGCCGATCAGCCCGCGCTGGATAGCAGACGCGCCGTGCTCAAAGGTTTCGCCTTGATGATGGGTACCGGCGCGCTTGGCTACGCAGGTTATCGCCAAGGCCAACGCGCAGGCTGGATGGCTGACTACCACACACGCACCGGCGAGCGGCTCAATACGATGCTCGCCGACGGATCGCGCCTGCAACTGAACACCGCCAGTGCGGTCGACGTGCTCTACAGCGCAACTCAACGCCGAATACAACTGCACAGAGGCGAGCTGCTGCTTACCAGCGCCGCCGACCCTGCTCGTCGGCCGCTGCAGGTGCAGACCGCACAGGGCAGCATTCAGGCGCTGGGCACGCGCTTCGCCGTCAGGGCCGACGGCGCGAGCACGCTGGTCAGCGTTTTTCAACATCAGGTGCGTGTCACCCCAAACGGCGCTGCGCCAGTGGTGCTCGATGCAGGCACCCAGTGCCGCTTCAACGCCAGCCAGCTTGGCGCGGTGCAACCGATCAATGCCGGTCAGGACGCCTGGAGCGAGGGCATGCTGGTGGCCAATGATCAGCGTCTGGATGCGTTTCTCGCTGAACTGAGCCGCTATCGCCCCGGCTGGTTACGCTGCGACCCCGCGGTCGCAGGGCTGCGCATCAGCGGCGCCTTCGCCATCGACGACAGCGACCAGACCTTGCGCGCACTGAGCACGACCCTGCCCGTGCGCGTCGTACAAACCACACGCTATTGGGTCACAGTGGTAGCGCTATAAAGCATCCTGGTTCGGTAATCGCCCATTTTCAACCAGCAAACGTGCTAGCCGATTGACGAATTAACCAGATAGTACAAATATCGGGGCAATCAAAAACAACAAAGTGATCTGCCATGACGCCCCGAATTCTCGTGCTCAACGGCCCCAATCTCAATCTGCTCGGCACCCGCGAACCTGAACAGTATGGCCGCGAGACGCTCGCCGACCTCGCCAACAGCTGCGCCGACAGCGCCCGCAATCTGGGCCTGGATATCGAATTCCGCCAGACCAACCACGAAGGCGAACTGATCGACTGGATCCACGCCGCCCGCGGTCGTTGCGCCGGCATCGTGATCAACCCTGGTGCGTGGACCCACACCTCGGTGGCCATCCGTGATGCGCTGGTCGCCAGCGAGCTGCCAGTGATCGAAGTACACCTGTCCAATGTGCACAAGCGTGAGCCGTTCCGGCATATCTCGTTCGTCTCGTCGATTGCCGTTGGGGTGATCTGCGGCCTGGGTAGCCATGGCTATCGCATGGCGCTGGCGCACTTTGGGCAGATGTTCGCGGAGCAAGCATCATGAGCCAACCAAGCATTCTGGCCGGCCTGATTGGCCGCGGCATCCAGGCATCCCGCACCCCTGCCCTGCATGAGCACGAGGGCGACGCGCAATCGCTGCGTTACCTGTATCGGCTGATCGATGCCGACCAGCTGGGGTTGGAAGACAGCGCCCTGCCCGATCTGCTTGAGGCCGCGCAACGCACCGGCTTTACCGGCCTCAACATCACCTTCCCGTTCAAGCAGGCGATCCTGCCGTTGCTCGATGAGCTGTCTGATGAAGCGCGTGGCATTGGCGCGGTGAACACAGTGGTGTTCAAGGACGGCAAGCGCATTGGTCATAACACTGATTGCCTGGGCTTCGCCGAGGGTTTCCGACGCGGGCTGGGCGACGTCAGCAAGCGCTTGGTGGTGCAGATGGGCGCCGGTGGCGCCGGTGCTGCAGTGGCCCATGCCCTGCTCGCTGAAGGAGTCGAACAGCTGGTGCTGTTCGAAGTCGATGTTGCGCGCGGGCAAGCCCTGGTCGACAACCTGAACCAGCGCTTCGGCGTAGGCCGAGCTGCCCTGGGCGGTGATCTCGCTGCCACCCTGGCCGATGCGGATGGCCTGGTCAACACCACACCGGTGGGCATGGCCAAGCTGCCAGGCACACCCTTGCCAGTGGAACTGCTGCACGCGCGGCTATGGGTTGCCGAGATCATCTACTTCCCGCTTGAGACAGCACTGCTGCGCCACGCCCGTGCGCTCGGCTGCCGCACACTCGACGGTGGCAACATGGCGGTGTTTCAAGCGGTCAAGGCATTCGAGCTGATCAGCGGCAGAGTCGCAGACGCCAGCAGGATGCAGGCGCATTTCGCCAGCATGAATTGAAATGCCGGGCGACGGGCTGCCGAGGTTGCAGCCCGCTTGCCTCAGCTTTCATGGCAGCCACTGGTGGCATAGCTGCGGTATTCAACGCTCTGGCGCTGGCCGTGCGAATCGAGATACTCGATGCGCGAGTTGACTACCCCGCACGCATTGCTGCGGTCATCTTCTACCGACAGTACTTTCTTCACGTCCAGCCGATCGCCATAGCGATAGTGCATGGCGCTGCTGCTTTCCATCGATACGCTGCTGGCTTGGGCAGCAATGGTGGCGCTGCTGGCAACGGCGAACAAGGCTGCACGGGCAATAGTCTTGAAGTTCATGGCAACGCTCCTGGCTAGGTGGGGAAGACCACGCTTCCCGTTGAGTGCCATTTCACCCCCGACAGGTATCTGCCCTGTGTCGCCGAAGCGGCGTTATTGCGAGCCCGTGTATCTGCAGCACTGCGAGATACACTGCAATACAAAGCCGCGCAGGCAAGCGCCTTGGCGCTCGGTACACTGCGTCCATTCTCGCTGAGACGGACTTGCCTGATGGATCACATCGACCACATCCTAATCGTCGACGACGATCGCGAAATCCGCGAGCTGGTCGGCAATTACCTGAAGAAGAACGGCCTGCGCACCAGCATTGTCGCCGATGGCCGGCAGATGCGCAGCTTTCTGGAATCGAACACGGTCGATCTGATCGTCCTCGACATCATGATGCCCGGCGACGACGGCCTGCTGCTGTGCCGTGAGTTGCGCGCCGGTCGCCAGCGTACTACGCCGGTTCTGATGCTTACCGCGCGCAATGACGAGACCGATCGCATTGTCGGTCTGGAGATGGGCGCCGATGATTACCTGACCAAACCGTTTTCCGCCCGTGAGCTACTGGCGCGGATCAACGCAGTGCTGCGCCGCACCCGGATGCTGCCGCCGAATCTGACCATCAGTGAAAGCAGCCGATTATTGGCCTTCGGCCAGTGGCGGCTGGACACCAGCGCACGCCACCTGCTTGACCAGCAAGGCACGCTGGTGGCCCTGAGCGGCGCCGAGTACCGGCTGCTGCGGGTGTTCCTCGACCACCCGCAGCGGGTACTCAGCCGCGAGCAGTTGCTCAACCTTACCCAGGGCCGTGAGGCGGATATCTTCGATCGCTCGATCGACCTGCTGGTCAGCCGCCTGCGTCAGCGTCTGGGCGACGATGCTCGTGAGCCGACCTGCATCAAAACCGTACGCAGCGAAGGTTACGTGTTCTCGCTGGCGGTTCAACTGCTCGAGCCAACACTATGAAATGGCCGCACACGCTGGCTTCGCGGCTGGCCCTGATCTTCTTCAGCGGGCTGGTGCTGGCCTACGGGCTGTCGTTCAGCCTGCAGGCCTATGAGCGCTTTGTCAGCAGCCGCTCGATGATGCTCACCAATCTCGAACAGGATGTAGCCACCTCGGTGGCAATTCTCGACCGCCTGCCCGCAGCAGAGCGCGCCGCCTGGCTGCCGCGGCTGGAGCGCAGCACCTACCGCTACCGGCTCGACAACGGTCAGAGCGGCCAGGCCATGCCCAGCGAGAACCCGCCGATGGCGGCCGAGTCGGTGGTCAAGGCAATTGGCAAGGACCATCACCTGACGTTCCTGGAGATCCCCGATCAGGACGCGCACTTCCAGGTCCATCTGCGCCTGGCCGACGGCGCCCCGCTGACCATCGATGTAACGCCAGCCCTGGCACCGGTAGCCAGCTGGCTGCCGGTTGTGCTGCTGATACAACTGGTGCTGCTGCTGATCTGTACCTGGCTCGCCGTGCACTTGGCGATAAGCCCATTGACGAGGCTATCGCAGGCAGTGGACAACCTCGACCCAAACGCCCCCGGGCCGCAACTGGATGAAAGCGGCCCACGTGAGGTCCGGTATGCGGCAGTGGCCTTCAACGCCCTGCAAGCACGTATCGCTGCCTACCTGAAAGAGCGCATGCAAATCCTCGCGGCGATTTCCCATGATTTGCAGACGCCCATTACCCGCATGAAACTGCGCGTGGAAGTGATGGATGATGGGCAGGAAAAGGACAAATTATCGAGCGACCTGAGCGCCATGGAGCATCTGGTTCGCGAGGGCGTGGCCTATGCCCGCAGCATGGACGGCGGCACCGAAGCGCCGTGCCGTGTTGATGTTGACGCCTTCATCGACAGTATCGTCTTCGATTACCAGGACAGCGGAGCCCAGGTCGAGCGGCTGGGCCATACCGGCGGTACCGTGCAGACCCGGCCGCATGCCTTGCGCCGGGTGCTGGTCAACCTGCTCGATAATGCGCTGAAGTTTGCCGGGGCTGCGCAGTTGGATGTATCCCGGCATAACGACCTGACGATCATCCGCGTGCTCGATGACGGCCCGGGCATACCTCAGGAAGAGCTCGACGAGGTACTCAAGCCGTTTTACCGGGTTGAAGGCTCACGCAATCGTCAGACCGGTGGCACCGGCCTGGGATTGGCGATTGCCCAGCAACTGACGCTTGCGATGGGCGCCAGGCTGACGTTGAGCAACCGCTCGGGCGGCGGACTCTGCGCCCAAATCGAGGTGCCTTGAAGGCGTAGCCGGGCGCTTGCAATACACAGCGATACACAATGCTGTTTGGTCGACACATTGCCGATACCTCAGCGTCGCAGACTCTGCTCTCCCCCCTCTTCATGCAGCGGAGCCTGACCATGAACGCTATGAACCGCGCCTTCAGCAGTTTCGACAATTTCGCAGGCTGGACTGCCGACATACCGCTGCGCTTGTTCCTGGCCTGGGAGTTCTTTGAATCAGGCTGGGAAAAGTTCAACGGCGGCAACTGGTTTGGCGACCTGCAAGCGAGTTTCCCGTTCCCTTTCAACCTGGTGCCTGCACAATTCAATTGGCAGCTGTCGATGTGGGTCGAGCTGGTCGCCCCGCTGCTGCTGTTGCTGGGTCTGGGCACCCGGCTGGCCTCGGCGACACTGATTATCCTGACCGTGGTAGCCATTGCCGCAGTTCACTGGCCTGCCGACTGGTCGAGCCTGGCCGAGCTGGCCAAAGGTTATGCGATTACCGACCAAGGCTATGGCAACTTCAAACTACCGCTGATTTACCTGGTGGTCTTGCTGGCCCTGCTGCTGAGGGGCGCGGGCCGATTGAGCCTGGATCATTGGCTCTGGCAGCGACGCCCGATTACCACCAATACCGCGTGATAAATTTCCGCCCACGGCCCTCGTCATTTGTACAAATGAGCCAACCAAGCGAGTAAGCCGTGGACCTGCAGAGCATTCTGGGCAATTTGTTCGCCAACGCCGCCAGCGTTGGCCTCAAGGGCGTGTTTCAGTTCGTCTTCGATGGCCATACTGCGTACTGGTACGAGGCCGGCGGCCATGCCGAAAGCGGCAGCGGCCAGCACGGCTCAGCAGATGTCAGAATTGCCGTTGCCAGCGCAGATTTCATGGCGATCATGGCCGGGCAGGCCAATGTCGAAGAACTATTCGCCAGCGGCCGCCTGATCATCGACGGCAACCTGGGCCTGGCTACTCTGCTGCCGCAGGCGATCGACATGGCGCTGCGCGGTAACCAGGCGCCTGCGGTCGAAGCCAATCGCCGCTATCCGCCAAGCGCCCGACCCAGCGATGCGCTGTCTGCAGCGCAGCAGCCGTTAACTCGAATCGAACGGCGGCCACGCGACGGCTTGTCCGTGGACGAGTTCCGCCAACACTACATGCTGCACGGCATTCCGCTGGTGATCAGCGACGCGCTGCACGACTGGCCGTTGTTCAGCAATGGTCATGAGGCCTCGCTCAAGCTGTTCGCCAACCTGCAAGGCATTACCCGCCACGGCGACTATGTCGAGAAAACCTTCTCCACCGAGCGCGACTTCCGCTCGACGTCCATGGCTGATTTTGTCTCCAGCCTGGACAACCCCATAGCGGCAAGCACTGACGGCAAGCCGCCCGCATACATGGGTAATAACATCCTGCCGGCACAACTGCTCGAACACATCCGCTACCCCGCCTATTTCGAAACCGAGCAATTCATCCCGCCGCGCATCTGGATCGGCCCCAAAGGCACGCTGACGCCCCTGCATCGCGACGACAGCGACAACCTGTTCGCTCAGGTCTGGGGAGAAAAGTCGTTCATACTCGCCGCGCCCCATCACCGCGAGGCCCTAGGCTGCTGGGCGACATCGCCAGACGGGGGACTGGAAGGCTGTGACGTTGACCCCAAAGCGCCCGATTACGCGCAATTCCCGCGTTGCCGCGAGGTGCGGTTCCTGGAAGTTGTGCTGCAGGCTGGCGACTTGCTGTTCCTGCCCGAAGGCTGGTTTCATCAAGTCGAGTCGCTGTCGACATCGTTGTCGGTGAATTTCTGGGTGGACTCAGGCCGCGGCTGGCCACGCTCGCCGCTGCCTGAGGTGGTCGAAGCAGCGCCCTGCCCTAGAGTACCCGCTTGATCAGCGGCTCCAGCCGACTGAAACGCAAGCGTTTGAGGAATTTGCGCACCTGCTGCGGATGCTCGCCCGGCTCGCCCAGCTCACTGGCCGAGCGCAGCGCCGGCGCATGGCGCCTGAGCGCTTGCAACTCTTTCTCGCGCGGCGCCAACCACTGGCCCAGCGGGTCATCGATGAGCAACCCGTTTTCAAGGTCGAGGTTGAAGCCGCGCGGGTTGAGATTGTTGCCGGTGAGCAGGCTGTAGCGCTGATCGATCCAAACGCCCTTGGCGTGGAAGGTGTGGCCGGGGTCATTCCAGATGCGCAAGGTCAACTGACCCGCGTCGATCGCCGCCTGGCGGCGTTTGGCAAAGGCGCGCAGGGTGTCTTCGTACAGGTACGGCAATACACCACTGGCGCTGAATGGCTCACCAGGCGCGACGTAAAAATCATTGGCAGTACGGTCGCCGACAATGATTTCCAGCGCCACACCACGCGCCAGTGCCCGATCAATCTCGGTCATGACCAGGCGCGGCGGATTGAAATAGGGCGTACTGATGACGATCTGCTCGTCCGCTGCCGCGAGTAACGCGCAGATCGCACGGTTGAGCGGGTTGCCACGGCCAATGCCGAGCAGCGGGATGACCCGCAGGCCGTGACTGGCCGGTTCAGCCGGCAATGGATAGGTCATGCGCCGCAAGCGTGCGCGCAAGCGACGGATAGCCGCGCGCATGGTGCGCGTGGCCGGCAGCGCGGGCTGGTCCAGGCGCGGCGTGGCAGCGCTGGCCAGCACCTCGTGGACCAGGCTGACCATGGCATCGGCAAGGCTTGGGCACTCGAACAGGTGATAACGGTCGAGGCGATACCGATCGAAGCGATGCAGGTAAACGTTGTTGAGGCTGGCACCGGTGTAGATCACGCAATCATCGATGACGCTGCCTTTGAGGTGCAGCACGCCAAACAGCTCACGGGTTTGTACCGGTACGCCATGGATGACGACGTCCAGACCGCGCTGTTCGCGCTGGGCCTGATACCAGGCGGCGTTGCCGGGCTGGCGGCCAGCGCCAAGCAAGCCACGACGCGCGCGGAACCAGTCAACCACGATGACAATCTGCAGTTCAGGCCGCGCCGCCTTGGCCTGGTAAAGCGCGTCCAGCACCTCTTGACCGGCTTCGTCTTCCTGCAGGTACAGCGCCACGATGACGATGCGCCGCTGCGCGCTGGCAATGCGTTCGAGCAACACCGTGCGATAAGCTGCAGCATCAGGCAGAGCGCTGATGGCTTGCGGGTTGATGGCAAAACCAAGCTGGGGAACAGGCATGGACGTGCGGATCAAGCGGATCACCTCCGGTCTCGAGTGAAATGCAAGGTTCACCCGTGCATTGCGTGGCGCCCATCATAGCAATAACGCCAGCACGCCCGACCATCGCGATCATTACAAAAAAATGAAGGGATGAGATGTCGCCGCCACCAGAGCAGCCCAGATTGCCTGGGGCTGCCCGGGGCGAGAACGGCTACTTCAGATCGAAACGGTCCAACTCCATTACCTTCACCCAGGCCGCGATGAAGTCCTTGGCAAACTTCTCACTGGCATCACTGCTGGCGTAAACCTCGCTCAATGCGCGTAACTGCGCATGGGAGCCGAACACCAGATCTACCCGGGTACCCGTCCACTTCGGCTGGCCAGTTTTGCGGTCACGGCCTTCGAACGCATTGTTGTCCGCACCGGTCGCCTTCCATTCAACGCTCATATCCAGCAAGTTGCGGAAGAAGTCATTGCTCAACTGCCCAGGTTTGTCGGTGAACACGCCGTGCTTGCTCGCATCGTTGTTCGCGCCCAGCACACGCAGACCACCGATCAGCACGGTCAGCTCTGGCGCGGTCAAGGTCAGCAGTTGCGCCTTGTCCAGCAACAGCCGCTCTGCCTTGACGTTGTAACTGCCCTTGGCGAAGTTTCGGAAACCGTCAGCCAACGGTTCCAGCGCACCGAACGATTCGACATCGGTCTGCTCCTGCGAAGCGTCGACACGACCCGGGCGGAACGGCACAGTCAGGGCATGGCCGGCATCACGCGCCGCTTTTTCAACGGCAGCACTGCCAGCCAGCACAATCAAGTCGGCCATCGACATCTGCTGGCCGCCAGTGGCGAAACCGCTGCGAATGCCTTCCAGCACACCCAGCACTTTATCCAGCTGCTGCGGCTGATTGGCGGCCCAGAACTTCTGCGGCGCCAGGCGTATGCGCGCGCCGTTGGCACCGCCACGTTTGTCCGAGCCACGGAAGGTCGAGGCCGAAGCCCAGGCGGTATTGACCAGCTCGCCTAGGCTCAGGCCCGAGGCGAGCACTTTGCTCTTGAGCGAGGCGATGTCTTGCTCGCTCAGTGCCGAGGGGGTGGCTTTGGGCAGAGGGTCTTGCCAGAGCAGCTCTTCCTGCGGCAGCTCCGGCCCCAGATAGCGCGCCAGCGGGCCCATGTCGCGATGGATCAGCTTGTACCAGGCGCGCGCAAAGGCATCCGCCAACTGCTCGGGGTGATCCTTGAAGCGACGCGCTATCGGCTCATAGATGGGGTCAAAGCGCAACGCCAGGTCGGAGGTCAGCATTGACGGCGCATGGCGCTTGCTTGGGTCGTGCGCGTCGGGGATCTGCCCTGCCCCATCACCGTTCTTTGGCTGCCACTGATGGGCGCCAGCAGGGCTTTTGCTCAGTTCCCAGTCGAAGCGGAACAGATTTTCCAGATACTCGTTGCTCCAGCGCGTCGGCGTCGAGGTCCAGGTCACTTCGAGGCCACTGGTAATGGTGTCGGGCCCTTTGCCGGTGCCAAACTTGTTGTGCCAACCCAGACCTTGCTGTTCCAGGCCGGCAGCCTCGGGCTCGGCGCCAACGTTGTCGGCCGGACCGGCGCCGTGGGTCTTGCCAAAGGCGTGCCCGCCAGCGATCAGGGCCACGGTTTCTTCATCATTCATGGCCATGCGGCCGAAAGTCTCGCGGATATCCTTGGCCGATGCGACTGGGTCCGGATTGCCTTCGGGGCCTTCCGGGTTGACATAGATCAGGCCCATCTGCACCGCCGCCAGCGGATTCTCCAGGCTGCGCCCGGCATCGGTGCGGCTTTGTTCCTCACCATGCTTGGCGGGCTCGGCAACCAGGTCACCCTGGCCCGGCGCCTGGGCCTTGCCGTAGCGGGTGTCACCGCCCAGCCAGACCTTTTCCGACCCCCAGTAGACGTCTTCGTCGGGTTCCCACACATCGGCTCGGCCGCCGGAATAGCCAAAGGTCTTGAAGCCCATCGATTCGAGGGCGACGTTGCCGGTCAGTACGATCAAGTCAGCCCAGGAGATAGCCTTGCCGTATTTCTGCTTGATCGGCCACAGCAGACGCCTCGCCTTGTCCAGGCTGACGTTGTCTGGCCAGCTGTTGAGCGGCGCGAAGCGTTGTTGTCCGGAGCCTGCACCACCGCGCCCGTCGCCAATGCGATAGGTGCCGGCGCTATGCCAGGCCATGCGTACGAACAACGGCCCGTAATGGCCAAAGTCGGCTGGCCACCACTCCTGCGAATCGGTCATCAGCGCGGTCAGGTCCTGTTTGAGCGCTTGAAAATCAAGGCTGGCATAGGCTTTGGCGTAGTCAAAATCGGGGTCCATTGGATCGGACTTGTCTGAATGCTGGTGCAGAATGTTCAGGTTGAGTTGGTCAGGCCACCAGTCACGATTGCTGGTGCCACCACCTGCGGTTTGATGGAACGGGCATTTCGATTCGTTCGACATCTGCGGGTACCTTCGGGTCGGGTTCTGTCAGAGTTCCGGTCTAGGCCAGCTTGATCAGCCGAGCACATAGGCTCGGCCGTCTGCTCATCAGGTGGAGCGGTCAGGCCGCCACAAGCGTGCAAAGGGGTTGCCTGGATACGGCGTGTTGTGCAGCAGGCGCTGCGCAGCCGCAGGCTTGTCCCTTGACCAAGACTAGCTGAGCGCGGGCAGAGGTCTAATAGAGCAAGTATTACCCACCGATAGCGTGAATATGTCAGCACCCCGAAGCCAACGTGCGCGCCAGCAGATTACTTGCGCCGTTGCATCCACGCAGCGCCCAGACCACTGAGGCAGATGATCGCGATGCCCACCATGCTCAGGTGGTCTGGCACCTGGCCGAAGACCACAAAGCCCAACAGCCCGGCAAACACGATCTGGCAGTAGCTGAACGGCGCCAGCATGGCCGGTGCGGCAAAGCGGAAGGCCTGGGTCAGCAACAGGTGCGCAGACATCCCGAAACCACCCAGCGCCAGCATCAGCAGCAGGTGGTCCCACTCGGGCATCTTCCAGAAAAACGGCACCAATGCCGTCATCACCAGGGTATTGCACAGCCCGGCGAAGAAGTTGCTGGTGGTCGGGCTGTCATAGGCAGCTACTTTGCGGGTGAGTAGCTGATAAAAGCAGAAACCCAATGCAGAGCCGAACGGGAAAAGAATCGCCGGGGTGAACATTGAGCCGCCTGGGTGTACCACTACCAACACGCCAATGAAGCCCATTACTACCGCGACCCACTGGCCAGTGGTGACATGCTCTTTGAGCAGCGGTACCGACAATGCCGTCACCAACACCGGTGCGAGAAAGTTGACCGAAGTGGCCTCGGCCAATGGCAGATACTGCAAGCCCGCGGTAAACAGCAGGCTGGTACTCAGCAGGCTCAGTGCACGCAGCGTCTGCAACACAGGCTTGCGGGTACGCAGCACCGCCATGCCCGACTTGGGCAGAAAGATCCCAGCCATCAGCAATGTATGCACCAGATAGCGGACCCACACCACCATGATGATCGGGTACAGACCACCGAGGAACTTGGACAGCGCATCATGGCTGGCAAACAGGAAAGTGGCGACCACTACCAGGGCGATGCCTCGCAGCGGCTGATTGACTCCGGACAGCGGTGTACTCGAACTCATGGCGTACTCAGATAGGGACTTGGCAGCTACTCCGCCAAGATCCGGCTGCCATCAAAGGCGGCCTGGATATGGGCGAATTCTAGAAGAGATGCGCGCAATTGCGATAGCCGGTAATGGATTGCCGTGTCTAGCGGCCGCTTTAGCGTTCGCTGATCGAACACTTTTTCACAGCAGGTACGACAGCACCGATGCGCTAAAGCTCCCGGCGCAACAGGTATGTATCCATGATCCAGCCCTTGCGTTGCCGCGCTTGTTCACGCGCGGCCACAATCTGCGCCTTCATCTGCAACAAAGGCCCGGCAAGCAGCAGCTCGTCCGCCGTGCCGAGATAGGCGCCCCAGTAAATATGCAGTTGTGGGTCGTCGATATCGGCGAACGCGCACTGGCCATCAAGCATGACCAGCACATTGTCGATCTGCTTCACTGCGCCGAGCTGCCGCCCGGGAAGTACGGTCAGCGGCTCGCCAATGCGGTTCAGCGGGATCTGATGACGAGCTGCCAGGGCCTGAATACTGCTGATGCCGGGGATGACTTCGAGTTGCAGTTGTGTACCGTGCTGGCGTACCAACTGGAGAATGCGCAGCGTACTGTCGTACAGGCTTGGTTCGCCCCACAGCAAGAAAGCACCCACGTCGTCCGGGCCGAGTTCTTCATCGATCAATCTTGCGTAGAGCGCTGCGCGTTGCTGGTGCCAGTCCTGTACTGCCTCAATGTAATCGCTGGCCAATGCATCACGCTGCGGATCATCGACTTGCAGCACCCGGTAGTCGCCAGTGGGCAGGTAGCGCTCGAGAATTGCCCGGCGCATGCGCACCAGCTCATCAGAGCGGGCGCCCTTGTCGAGGACGAAGAATACCGTGGCCCGCTTGAGCGCATCGACTGCCTCGAACGTCACCTGCCGCGGATCACCAGGGCCGATGCCGATCAATAACAACTGCTTCATTAGCCACTCCCGCTCGGGTTTGCTGTGATTGCCAGACCCTGAGTGTCGGCTTGAGCCGACTTTATGTCGAGCAGTTAAGGCTGTGGGTGAACAGCAAATAAATTAACGCACATAAAACTAGTAAAGTTCCCTGGCTACTTGCAAAGTTTATGGTTTACCGTGACGCCGACGGCAACTACACTCGGGACTACTGAACAGCACTATCCCTGCGTGACCGACGTTAAATCTTCTTACGATGTTCGTCACGTTTTGACGCAGTCTTATTTAAGGAGTGATGAAAGTGTCCAGACTTGCAGAGTTTCGCGCTGCCGAAAAAGCGCTTCAGGAACAGATCGCCCAACTCGAGGCGCTCAAGCAGGATGCCGGTCTCAAACGCGAAATCGAGTTCGAGCAGAAACTGCTGGGCCTTATGAAAACTTACGAAAAGGGCCTGCGCGATATCGTCGCCATCCTTGATCCAAAAGGCAGCAGCAAACCCGCCACCAAGGCGTCCGGGGCGACCCCAAAACAGCAGCGCCGCGCCCGCGTGGTCAAGGTTTATGAGAACCCGCACACTGGCGAACTGATCGAAACCAAGGGCGGTAACCACCGCGGTCTGAAAGCCTGGAAAGAAGAATACGGCGCCAGCACTGTCGACGGCTGGTTGCGTCCATGAAACATGGACATACACTTCACACTTTTTTCACAGCTTGTGGGCCATGATCAATTCCAGCTAACGGATTAGCGACCCCATCTGCGCCCGCACACGCGGGCCTCTAATTTCAGCGCCCTGCCCTCGTGCAGGGCGCTTTCATTTTGCCTCCCCGCTCACGTCCCGTATCATGGACGGCCTGTCTTACCGCTGGTGCCTGCGGGCCCGGCCTCGTCTCTGGAGCCTTCATGAGCCTGAACGATCTCAACACCTTGCCTGGCGTTACCGCTCAAACGGACGCTGCCACTGCGCAATTCGTTTTCAACCACACCATGCTGCGCGTCAAGGACATCGAGAAGTCGCTGGACTTCTACACCCGCGTGCTCGGTTTCAAACTGGTGGACAAGCGCGACTTCGTCGAAGCCAAGTTCAGCCTGTACTTCCTGGCACTGGTTGACCCCGCGCAAATTCCGGCTGATGACGATGCTCGTCACCAGTGGATGAAGTCGATCCCGGGCGTGCTGGAGCTGACTCATAACCACGGCACTGAAAGTGATGCAGCGTTTGCCTATCACGATGGCAACACTGACCCACGCGGTTTTGGTCATATCTGCATTTCGGTGCCTGATGTAGTTGCAGCGTGCGAACGCTTTGAAGCTTTGCAGGTGCCGTTCCAGAAGCGCCTGAGCGACGGCCGCATGAACCATCTGGCATTCATCAAAGACCCCGATGGTTACTGGGTCGAAGTGATTCAGCCGACGCCCTTGTAAGCACAGCTGACTAGGCGCCCCGCGCATAGGCAATTGCAGCGTCGATCTGCGTTGCCGTGGGGCGCACGCCGGTATACAGCACAAACTGCTCCAGCGCTTGCAGGGCAATCACCTCAAGCCCTGTGATGACCGGTTTGCCGAGCGCTTCGGCGCGGCAGATCAGTGGCGTGCGCGCCGGCATGGCCACCACGTCGAATACCCGTTCTGCCACTGCAATCGCGGTTTCGGGGAACGCCAGTTGCTCCGCTTCCGGGCTGCCGGCCATGCCTATCGGCGTTACGTTGATCAGCATCGGCGGCGCCAGATCGCCCAGCTCTGACTGCCAGCGATAGCCCAGCATATCGGCCAGTTGCCGCCCAGCCTGCTCATTGCGGGCAACAATCAGCCCCTCACGAAAGCCGGCATCACTCAATGCACACGCTACGGCTTTGGCCATGCCGCCGCTACCGCGCAGCGCGAACGCGGCTGCCGGATCTACCTCATGCTTAGCCAACAACTGCTGCACCGCCAGATAATCGGTGTTGTAAGCCTTCAAGTAGCCGTCGCTATTGACCAGCGTATTAACCGACTCGATGGCAGCCGCAGACGCATCAACCTCGTCGACCAAGGCCAGGCAAGCTTCCTTGAACGGCATCGATACACCGCAACCGCGAATCCCCAATGCTCGAATACCAGCCACCGCGGCGGGCAGATCATCTGTAGTCATGGCCTTGTAGTAGTAATCCAGGCCCAGCTGTTCATAGAGATGATTGTGAAAGCGCACGCCAAAGGTGCCGGGACGGCCGGCCAGGGAGATGCACAACTGCGTGTTTCTGCTGGGAATGTGGCTCATCTACTGCTCCGTTTGCCTGAGCTGAATCGTTGTTCCAGCGTACCAGAGGGCATTGCTTACACAACCTTTACCCTTTCCCGGCGCTCAGTTGACAGTAACAACGGCCATAGTAGGAGCCATCGCCCAGCGTGGTCTCGACACTACTGTTGATAGAGCTGATGACCACTATTGAGGAAGTTGATTTCAAACGCCGTCAGCAGCTGGGTAAGGTTGGCGCACGTCTTACAGGAGGTCAGCATGGCCACTATCCAGATCATGTCGGTTGTTGGTAGCGCAGTTCCCACTCGCTTGCGTGAGCAGGGGCTGCTGGCCTGCTGGTATCTGATGCGCAATGGCGAGCCGGTGAGCGGCCCGCTGGCGTCCAAAGCCTGTGCAGTAGCGATGGCTGATCAGCTGCAGAGCGGCAGCTTGATGGCTTGAACGAATGTGTTGTGTGTTGCTCCTTGTGCCCTTGTTGCCCGCCATTTTTGGCGGGCTTTTTTTGCGCGCTGGGGCACGCCTCAGGCTGGATCTGGATGCTCGCTGGAGACTGTGTTGTTGGTCTCTACGTCAGACATTTCTTCGTCCAGGCCGGCATCTTCATCTTCAGGCAGCGGAGGCATTGGGTCATGAGCCGTCTCGTTGTCGGTCGTGCCGCCTACGCCCTGCTGAGAGATGTTGCCAGGTGCTTTTTCGTCGATATCCATAGCGCTACCCTCGTCAATGCACGGATGATCCGTGCCTTAGCGTGAGAGCCGCGGGATTGACGCAAGTGCCCGCGACGAGACCAACGGCGGTAACTCTCGAGAAGCAACTCTTAACAGTGGGTATTGGCTAAGCCGATCGTTTTTTCCCGGTGCTGATCAATTCGACGCTCCATCGTCATCAAAACGACGTTTGCGCCGAACCGCCTGCAGCAACAATACAGCGCTGGGAATCAACAGGCCGACCGCGGTCCAGCCAAACGCAGGCTGACCAGAAGCGCCTACGGCGGCGAAAACAACACCGATAACCAGCATGGACCCGCCTGCGGCGTAAAAAGGGGTAGTGCTGTGCTTGCTCATGATGATCCTCCTTGAAGTTCGGCATTTAATCATGAATCGACAAAGTGCCTATCGTCTTCGGCAACCTCGAGATACGAAGTAGCCCGTTCGCGCTATGCCCCACTCCCACAGTTTCGCCGCATATGGCGTTAAAAAATGGATACTGGATTAAAATTCCTTCACCTTGCGCCATTTAGTCATAAGGCATTCGACACGCTTTCGGCCATACTCCACAGATGTTTTTCGCGTTTCGGCACGTTTTGGAAAGGGCGGAAAGCCCGTGTTTACGGGCCTTCCAGCCCTCCCCGATACCCTGCAACACACTCGAAAACGAGGCCAGTGGTACAAAAACTGGTACGACGCAGCTGTACGTCCATCCAGCCGAAACTGGTCATGCCCCTCCCCCGGCGTTCTGCCGAAACCCCCTTCCTTTATATGGCTACACCGTCCGGCACCACCACGACTGCGCATACAGCACGCCGTCGACCTCCTCTACACCATTGATGTTGATGCCGAGCTGGGCCATGCCATTGACCTTCGCATCGTGTAGCCGCGGGATGACATCGGCGCCGGGCGAATGAGTGAATACCCAGGCCTGCGTCGACACCCTGCCAAGCGGCGCGCTATGGTGATCGCCAATGTGAATGTCTGCCTTCAGGGCCTGGATCTTCGACAGCTGATCGCTCGGGATGGCCACGCCCAGCTTGCGCCGCCGGACGATCAGGAAATACATGTCATCGGCCCATGGCTGCACAGGCTGTAGGTAACCACGCCCCAGACAGGTAGGAGAAAGTAAGGTGATCACGATAGAGCACATGCTCGATCACTTTAGTACTAAAAAGCTGTTCGGGTACCTGTGCGCTTGGTTGAATGCAGCTCTCGCTCTCGTAAAATTTCGGCTGAAACCCGCTGTGCAGCAGTTCGCCCTGGAGATGCCAGCGCCCTAGCGGCAGATGAAAATGGTGGCTTCAACTGACGTTCATAGCCAATGCGGTGCCGATTTTCTGAAGGCAGAGCACGCACCGTCACTTCCTAGCTGTCACCCTTGTGTAGGCCAGTTTCCGCACAGAGCCCGGACAAACTGCGCAACACGAGCTCAGAGGCATGAAAACTGAATGTACCAGTAGTTTGACTGCGCGTAGTAAGAGGTTGGCCCGGAGTTAAAAACCGTGCCTCCCTCTGCTGCAGAGCCTTCTGCATCAATCATGTACCGTCCGCCACATGCTTCATGCATCTGCTTATATGCACTTTCGCGGCGTTGATTCCGGACAAACTCAGCTCCGTCGTTGAGATATTTAACAACCCCAGGCCTTGCTCCCTCGTTAGCAGGAGCATACGCCGAGCCAGAGTTCGGCGACGAAACCATCTGTGCTGACGTACAACCAAATAGCAGATGTGCCTGCCTTTGCACTGGCCGAAGAGCGCGCAGAAGGTTTTGTGGAGGGGGTGGAAGCCGCACATGCGCTAACCCCCGCTTCGATTGAGGGGTTGTTTATCGCCGTTGAAGACGCCGCCGCACGCCGGCGGCGGGATCTGGCGCCATGAATGGTGAAGCGATCCAGTCAGACACCTTGAGCGCTTTGGTCAGCCAGCACGCGATCCGCGAAACGGTGGTGGGCCGCGTGGCGTGGATAACCACTAACCATAACGGACGTTCAGGCAGATGTGATGCCAAATAATAGATGGAGTTCGCATTGCCTCTAGGGGGCATTTCAAAACCTCAAAAAAATGACCAAAAGCCCTTGGCATTGATTTCACGGCGATGCGTTGATTAGCCATCCTGACCGCGATCAGCAAAACGCACCGCGATAGCCTGGAATTGCTCATGGTTGGCCAGGAAAACCTCGCAAATATCTGGATCGAAATGCGTAGCACATCCCTGGCGGATTATCTCCAGCGCCTGATCGTGTGACATGCCTTTCTTGTATACGCGTCGGCTAATCAACGCGTCATAGACATCCGCCAATGCCATGAGCCTGGCGCTGATGGGGATGTCATCGGCACTCAGCCCATCGGGATAACCGGTACCGTCCCACTTCTCGTGGTGGCTGTAGGCGATCTCCTTGGCCAGACGCAGAAATCCCACCGAGGTGCCCAACTGCTCTTCGGCATGCCGGATTGCATCGCGTCCCAGTACCGTATGGGTCTTCATCGTCTCGAACTCTTCCGGCGTGAGGCGCCCCGGCTTGAGCAGTATGTCATCGGGTATGCCGATCTTGCCGATGTCATGCAACGGAGCTGACTTAAACAGCAGGCGGATACTTTCCTCATTGAGAAACTGCTGGAACCTCGGATGTTCGCGAAGCAGCTCGGCCAGTAGTCTGACGTAGTGCTGAGTTCGTCGAATGTGGTTACCCGTCTCATTGTCGCGGGTTTCGGCCAGCGAGGTCATGGCCTGAATGGTCACATCCTGGATAGCGATGACCTCGGCGGTGCGGCGCTGGACTTCCTGCTCAAGGTAAGCCTTCTGATCACGCAAAAAGTCGGCGGCCGCCTTGATCTTCAATTGGGTTTCCACCCGTGCCAGCACGATGGGTGGGTTGATCGGCTTGGTGATGTAGTCCACGGCGCCCATCTGCAAACCCAGGATCTCGTCTTCCATTGTCGCCATGGCGGTGATGAAGATGATCGGGATATGAGCGGTGCGCGGATCGCGCTTGAGCTGCTCTGCCACCTCATACCCCGACAGATCAGGCATCATGATGTCGAGCAGAATCAGATCCGGGCGAGGCTCCTGCACCGCTGCCTTCAGCGCGCGCTCACCGCTGATGGCCACCCGCATGCGGTAGATGTCCTTCAGCAGGCCATTGATCAGCGTAATGTTCTCCGGCGTATCATCGACAATGAGGATGATCGGGGGAAGTGGATAGTTTAGCGTTTCACTCATGATGTTCCCTCCAGCACGGGGTATCGCGGGCCGTCGATGCACGTTTGAGGGTTAGCCGTGCGGCCTCGAAGTCAAAGTTGTTCACCTCATTCATCAACTGCTCGAAACTGTCCTGGCCGAGTGCTCCGCGCAACGAATCCGCATACTGTTCCATATAATCCGGCGCTGCTCCGTCATTGGCCTCCAGCAGGTGGATGAGCGCTATGGCATGCTGTGCCCAGTCGACGCTCGATACCACCGCCGGTGCTGCCTGGCCGCTACCCAGCGCTTGACGGATTGCATGCACGGCCAGCGAGAGCGCCTCAATCAATTCATTCACCAATGCGTCCGACTCAGCGTGTGCCCCGATCGCGGTTTCCAGCTTACCGGCCATGGCTTGCAGGCCGCTGAAACCGAGGTTGCCTGCAACGCCTTTCACGGTGTGGGCCATTCGCTCGGCCGTCGCCCGATCACCCGCACGTAGCGCGTTCCTCAGCGCTTGCCCTTCCATAGCCCTGCGGTCGGCAAATTGACCCAGCAGCTTGATGTATAGCTGGCGATTGCCCGCCACTCGCCTCAGTCCGTCGGCGCTATCTAGCCCTGGAATGTCCGGTAGGCGCTCCTCGCCCGATGCGGCGCTGGACGGCTCCACTGCCGCCGACCGAGGTACGACCCAGCGCAGAACCGTGGCGATGAGTGCTTGCGGATCCACGGGCTTGGTCACATGGTCGACCATGCCCGCCTCGATACAGCGCTCCCGGTCCTCGACCCTGGCATGTGCGGTCATAGCAATCACCGGGATCTGTGCGCAGTGAGGCCCGACGCGAATACGCCGGGTCGTCTCGAGACCATCCATCTGCGGCATCTGTACGTCCATCAGCACCGCGTCGTATTGCGCTGCAGCCAACATCGACAGCGCCTCGCAGCCGTTGCCGGCAACTTCCACCAGGGCACCGGCAGCCTCGAGAAGCTCCCTGGCAATCTGTTGGTTGATTTCGTTGTCCTCCGCGACGAGCAGGCGCACTCCGGCGAGCACCTTCGCCTGCGCAATGGGTACGGTTAGCGCCACCACGCCCGTTTGCGGCGCGAATAAGTTGACCAGTACCTCTACCAGCGAGGACTGGTTGACCGGCTTGACCAGGAACGCGCGAATGCCGGCCGCTTGCCCAGCGGCGTGCATTTCGTCATGCCCAAATGCACTGACCATGATGGCGTACAGTGCAGGCTGCAGGCCAAGCGCCCGGCGCGTCGTCTCGATGCCATCCATCTCTGGCATTTGCCAATCCACCAATAGCACCCGGAACGGGTCGTCGGCCGCAGCACCGCGAAGGCTCTCCAGAGCAGCCTCGCCTGACGCCACCGCGACCGGCGAAAGCCCCGCTACGAGAAGCATGTCGGAAAGGATCTGGCGCGCGTCGGCATTGTCATCGACGACCAGGACGCGCGCTCCGGCGAGCTCCGCAGGGACAATCTGGCGCTGCGTACGCATGTGCTGGTCAAGACCAAGCCAGACACTGAAAGAGAACGTGCTGCCGTTGCCCGGTTCTGAGTCAACCGCGATCGTTCCGCCCATCAACTCGACGATGCGCTTCGAGATGGCAAGGCCCAGGCCGGTACCACCGAATTGTCGCGTGGTGGAGCTATCGGCTTGGGCAAAGGCCTCAAAGAGTCGCCCGGTTTGCTCGGGAGTCATGCCGATACCGGTATCGCGGACACGAACCTGCAGTTGAACTTTGTCGCCGGTGCGGCCCAGGTTGCGAACCACGACCGTAACCTGCCCCTGTTCGGTGAATTTCACTGCGTTGCCTACCAGGTTCAGGATGACCTGGCCCAGACGCAGCGGATCTCCAAGCAGCGTCTCGGGAACGTCCGACGCCCGGTCGAACAGCAGCTCAATGGCCTTGTCGTAGGCCTTTTGCGCAATCAGCGAGGACACGTTGTCTAGCACTGCGTCTATCTCAAATGGCACTACCTCGACGCTAAGCTTGCCGGCCTCGATCTTGGAGAAGTCGAGGATGTCGTTGATGATGCCAAGCAGCGAAGTGCCCGCGTTGTGGATTTTCGAGACATAATCGCGCTGCCGCTGGTCCAGCGAAGTCTTCAGCGCAAGGTAAGACATGCCGATGATCGCATTCATGGGCGTGCGGATTTCGTGACTCATGTTTGCAAGGAAGTCGCTTTTTGCCCGCGTCGCCTCTTCAGCAATCTCCTTCGCCCGCTGCTGCGCGTGCTCTGCTGCCTTGCGCTCGGTGATGTCCTGCAGCCAGCCGAGCAGCCCTTGCTCCCCCTGGATCTGGATTGGCAGGTAGGTGACAAGTATGGTGCGTTCGCGCCCCTGCCGGTCACGCATCGGTACTTCTTGGTCCTTTGCGATGCCGTCGTCCGTGAGGCGTTCGACGATGGCTTCGCGATCATGCTCATTCGCGTAAATCTGCGAAGCAGCGTCACCGACGCCTACGCCGAACGTTTCACAGAAGCGGGGGTTGGCGAAGCGGATCACGCCCTGGGTAGAAAAGGCTATGTTGATTGGACTCGTATCGAGGATTGCCTGCAGCCGCGCGCGTTCTTCGCTAAGCGCCACTGCTGCCGCATGATGATCCGTGACATCGCGCACCCAACTGGCGACCAGGGTCTCACCGTGGATTGTCACGAATGATGCACCGACCAGAACCCAGAGAATTGATCCATTTTTGTGCAGCAGGCGGGTCTCGAAGTTTTCGACCTTGCCATTTCGTGTCAGCAGTTCGAGGAAGCGCTCGCGCTCCTCAGGGTCGACATACAGGCTCGTGGCGTTGCGCCCGAGCAGGTCCTCGCTGACATAACCGGTCGCCTGTGAAAAGCGTTGGCTTACTTCCCTGACAGCTCCGTTCCGATCTGCCAGCACCAGGCTGGCGGGGCTGGTATCCATGAGCGCGCGGGTGAAAGCCTCGCGCTCGGCTAGCTCTGCGGCAACGCGCTTGCGCTCGTCTACTTCCCGGTTGAGGCGTCGGTTCCAGGCCAGCATGGCGCCGAGCAACAGCAGGACCGCGACCAAGCTCGGGATCGCCCATCTCATTACGGTTTTAATATCGAGGCCGTCCTCGTTGAGGGACTCCTCGAACAGCCGGTATTCCATGAGCGATACGCGATAGTACCGCCGCCAGCTCGCATCGAGCGGCGAATCAATGCGATTGCTGGACTGGAAGAACTGCTCCAGCGCTCGTGCGAGATCCGGCGCGTTGCGCGCAACACCCCACCCAACGCTGGTCGCTTCGCTGACCGGAAACGCAATGGAGAGACGTTCGGGATCTTCACGGGCCCAGCGCAGCGCGCTTTCACTACCCAACACCGTGAAATCCACCTTCGCATCGGCTACCAGTTTCACAGCCTGCTCGGTTGGCGCATAGACGATTCTGACCGGCTGACTGGATAGAGGACCGCGGTTGGCTTCATCGATCCACTGCTCGTAGCCCGTACCCTTCTGCACTGCCGCCGTCAGACCGAGCAGATCAGACACCTCGTTGCCAAGGGACTGGTTGGAGCGATGGGCGATGACCAGGTTGCGTACCCGGTAATAGGGCACGAGCAACATCTTCGTTTCGCGCCAAGGGACGATCTGCAAGTCATTTGGATAAAGATCGCAGCGGCCGTCGGCGAGTAGCTTCGGGTCGTAGCTTGCCTCGCGTACGGTCTCGCCCCGATCGTCGTGAAACTGCGCATCGAAACTCGGCAGTTCCGTTACCTGTGGGCGTAAACCGAGTGACCGCGCGAACGCCTCCGCGTTAGTCCGGTAGAAGGAAGCGCTTGAGCCAGCCACGCATATGCGCAGGACGCCGCTTTCCCGAATCTGGGACAGCGTACGTGCTTCCACGCATGGCATGCCCAACACCAACAAGCCTCCCAGTGCAAGCAACGCTCCCAAGCGCGGCTCTGTTTTCAAAATGCTCCTGCTGGTAGGTAATTGCTCACGATCCAACTCGACATATCCTTGTGAACGCCCTTCCAAGAGCTTGTCCGCCGTTCTGCACTGGTATTATAGGTTTTGGAGTGTAGGCATACGCTGCAGCAAGCGCCAGCAACAAAAACTGGGCCAGCTAGCAACCCCCCACTGCTACTCACCGTTCGGAAAGTGAGTTTCCGGACGCTTACTTAATACTCGCACACCTAAGTATCTCCAATGTCCGCTATGGGTCGATAGCAGACCCCGCTGGCCGATTCTTGGATCACATTCCAAGCTCTCCTGATGACAGCGCTGTTGTGCTAAGTCAACGGGTTTCAAGACCGTGATACAAACGCCCGACCCACGCGGTCTAGACGCCCAAATCGATTCCAAAACAAACACGAAATAGCACGGCTACAGGCCGCATACCGCAAGGGTCGCTGTTTCAGTTTTGGAATCGATTTTTGCCTTTCCTCCGGCGTCCTGCCGACCGAACTCCAAACCCAAATTACACCGTTCTGCACCACCACGACTGCGCATACAGCACGCCGTCGACCTCCTCCACGCCATTGATATTGATGCCGAGCTGGGCCATGCCATTCACTTTCGCATCGTGTAGCCGCGGGATGACATCGGCGCCGGGCGAATGAGTAAACACCCAGGCCTGCGTCGACACCCTGCCCAGCGGCGCGCTGTGGTGATCGCCGATGTGAATGTCTGCCTTCAGGGCCTGGATCTTCCCCAGCTGATCACTCGGGATGGCCACGCCCAGCTTGCGCCGCCGGACGATCAGGAAGTACATGACATCGGCCCATGGCTGCGCAGGCTGTAGGTAACCACGCCCCAGACAGAGAACTCGTCACCCTCCATTATGAACCGCGGCGCGTACCGAGGATTCTCCGAGCGCAGCACGATCTGCCGGCCAACATAGTCGAGCCGCTTGCAGACTGGCTCGCCGTTCACAGCCGCGATGACGATGTGGCCGGCCCGCGCATCGATCGCCTTGTCGACGATCACCACGTCCTCATCAAAGATCCCGGCACCCTCCATGCTGTCGCCGTCGATCTTGACCAGATACACGCTGGGTGCGCGCACCTGCAGCAGTTCGTCGAGGGAAATGGCCTGCAGGTCTTCGGCTGCAGCAAAAGCACTCACGGACTGCATAGCTGGCCAGCCTCAAGGCCGTAGAGACGAGCCGCCTCTGCCAGCTCGAGCATGTCGGCGAGCTGGTCGGCGTCGACCTCCTTTCTGCGGTGAGCGGCCAGGGCCATGACCTCCAGTACAGCCGCTCTTCCCTCGGGGTCGTCGGTCAAGGCCGCGACATCATCGAGCTCAGCGACCCAAAGCGCAGGTAAGTGTTGTGACATGGCGGCACCCAATACTGTATATAAAAACAGTATCGTAAGACCGGGGGCCGCCGCCGGCAATCACCGCCTGGCGGGCAAAGATCAATGCGCGGGCGAGACTCTGCCGCTAAAGGCTTTGAGCTGGTCACCAGTGACCGCCTGTGTATGGACCTCAAAAATGTGCCGTTCCCGCTCAACTACAGGAGCTTGAGCACCCACCTCTTGCCTCGTGAAACACCCTTACTGTTTCCGTGGCTTGCTGGTCCAGCATGGCCTGGCATCAATACGTCATTCGCAACGAAAGCTACGGCTGGCTACACGGCTGCGGACGAGCGAAAAACTCACGATAAACCGCGAAGGATCAATGCCGAATAGCCAGCACAACGGATTTCGAATCCGTTTTCGCCTTCAATTTCCTCTAGAATAAAATCGCAAAATCTAGTGAAATCAGGCGATTAAACACAGGAAGACGCAACCGGGTTCCACACAATTCGGGGATTCATTAACCCAAAATTCCCCATGTTTTTTGATAGCATTCTGCAACCAGTACTACGCGTCGCAAGCGCAGACGCCTCACCAGCTTTGATGAGACCCTCCACATGGAACAGATGATTACTGACAATCCTGCGGCGCGCACGCTGCGCGTACTGAAAGAGATTGATGAGATGCACGGTACCAACGATGCTAAGAAAGCTTGGGGACAAGCCCTAGGTGTGGATAGCACCGACGAAGGAACCCTTCTCATCAGGCTGGGACAGTTCATCGCAATGCCGGCCGAGGCAGTCGAACTGATGAATCAAAAATTTCCGGCGCTCAAATCGCAGGCTACCACTTGGCATCACAAATTGATGTCAGCCCTTACAAGGCAGTCACTGAGCAGCCAAATCTCCACTTTCACCACGAATTACTCAGGCTCTGCAAACAATTTCCTCGAGGTAATGGATCAGATGCTCGCGCTATCCTCACCTCCGCAGCTCGACCAATCGGTAATTGCCGATTTCCAAAACACCCTAGAAGATCTTATTAATGACGTGAAAAGCAGGGATCTCGAGCTCAAGGTCAAGGAGTACCTTGTGAAATCATTGAGAAGAATTGTCTCCTCTCTAGACGATTACTACTTCAGCGGCGTAGTACCAGTGATGGAATCAATTGAAATTGTGGCAGGTCATATGTTCACTGACTCACAATTCAAAGAGTCGCTACCTTCTGACCTTGGCAACAAGCTCTTTTCTGTTCTCGGCGCCGTTGCTGATGGTATATCCATAGCTACCGGAGCCCCGCCATCACTCTGGAACCAGCTTGGCCAGAGTATCCAAGCACTTCTGCCACAAGGCAACTGATGCTCAGCGGAGCTGAGGCAGATCTTTTGCGCAGCCAGGGCTACATGCAGGCGCTGACAGCGGCCACCAGCTGTCTCTCGTAGCCGATCCGCTGTCGACGCTCAGCCAGCAGCGCCCTCACTTTCACCTCCAGGCTGTCGGTCTTGCGCAGGCCAGCCGCAGCCCACGGAGGAACCGCCACCTCCGGCGCCCGGCACGGCACCTGCACCGGAACCTCGACACGCACGTACTGGACCTGCGGCGGCGTCTTTGCTGTACATCCTGCCAGCAGCAGGCCGGACAGCAGCACCTGCAACACATGCATTTTCATAGGCCAAGCTCCTTGTCGATGATCGAAGTGGCTGCATCGCACTGGTCACCACCGGTTCGCTCCTGCTGCAGACGGTTCGCCGCGGCGTAGTCGGCGTCGGCGCTGGCCTTGGCTACGCCCACGGCTTGTTCGGCGACAGCCTGACGGTTGGCGGCGGCAAGCATCAGGTCGCCGAGGGCTTTCCCCTGCTCTTGGGCCAGGCCGGTCAGGTTGTCGCGCGCGGCGGTGCACTGGGTGACCTTGCTCTGCTGATCATCCAGCAGCGGCCGGAAATGGCGGGTAGCCCCCCAGGTGCCCACGGCCATGCCCAGCAGGATCAGCAGCCCGGCGCCAGCCAGGCGCAGCGCCCATCCCGTCATGCCAGCGCCCTCCGCACGCCCTCATCAATCACCGCCGCCGCATACGGGTTGCCGCCGTTCTCGTGGATGATGATGCTCACCACCATTCCGCGCAGTACCGTCGGGTTTTTGATGTCGATCGGGTCAGTGGTACGCACGCCGATACGATTGGCCACGGCCAGGGCATAAGCCTGAGTGTCGTTCTCGTTGCTCGGCGCCCAGCGGTTTACGGTCTCGAGCACCGTGTCTATGCCCTTCCCGCCAACACCAGGCATACCGTCCTTGCCTCGATATGCAATCAGCAACTTTCCCAGGGCGCGGATGCCGTTCTCTGCTGTATCGAAAATGGCGAAGCGGCCTTTCGGCTCCTTGCCGGTCTGGCCGACCCAGTCGTTGCGTGGGTTGTAATCGATGTTGCCGGGGTTGCGATTGCGTACGCCGCGGGGAGTGCTCATTCAGCAGCCTCCTCTGCCGGCGCTTCCACCACCGCCTCGCCCGCGTCCTGCGCGGTGACGCGAACCTGGGCGCTGTAACGCTTGATCACCTGCGCGGTGCGCACGATCGCCGCCGGCTGGGCCTTGAGCAGCTCGCGCGCGGCGGCGTCAGCCTCCTGCTCGGTGGCGAATTCGTTCTGGTGAACAGGATCGAAGTTGTTGCTCGAATTGATGACGATGAAGGGCATGGCCTTTCTCCAGGCAAAAAAATACCGCCAGGCGGCGGTTGGGTTTCAAGCGGTGGGTGGATCAGGCCGGCGGCGCTGGCCAGTCGATGGTGGCGGGATAGCCATCTTGCTCGGGCAGTCGATTCAAGGCGATGCGGAAGCGCTTCCAGGCCTTCAGCGCGGTAGCTTCGGCATCGGTCGCCTCGTCGAGATCGACCGCGTCTTGAAGCGGTGCGATAGCCTGGTCTGCGATGGCGCGCCTGCTGGCGATGTCTGCCGCGATGCTTGCCAGCAGAGACGCACGCTCTTGGGCGCTTCGCACTTCTGCAGTGATCACCATGCTCCAATCAATGTTACTCATCGCCAGTCTCCTGCTGACCTGTTTCTGCATTCGCGGCAGGCATAATTTCATAGGCGGGAAGGCTCACCGGCCCGTCACGATCCAGAAATACCGAAGCGGGGAATCGTGCATCCTCTGGCGCGTTCTGGCCGTGGGGTAGCTTGATTACCACGTGTAGCATTCCATTGATCCGTTCGACCGGACCTGCAAACCACTCCGATGAGATCGCTTCCTGAGGCAATACTGCTCCCTCTGGAAGCGGGCGGAAATCTAGCTCAGCACCGTTGACGATGATGATATCGCCGTAACGACTGAGGTTCAGACGCTCGTCCATTCGTGCTGGTGAATAGCTGAGTCTCATTGATACCACCTTCCTACAGCCACGGCTGTGATCTCCACAATAGACTGCGCGTTTGGACCATTCCGGAATACAGGCGTGATCGACAGCGCGCTGGCGTTTGCCACATAAATGCATCCGTACCAATCAGCTGAAGCGTTCGGCGACCCCTGAACGTGTGCGAAAAAGGTCCGGCTTGAAAACGCTGCGGCAAAGTTGATCGTCATGTTTTTTATATCATTTGCGCCCAGCGCAAGCGTGGTAGACGGCTGGTTGATGCAAACCTGCAAGCCATTGGCGAAGCGGTAGTACTGGCCGTTGGCGTTGGAGCCAAACTCCATCAGCGCTCCGGTCGGTACCCCGCTCGCCTGGCTGACAGTCCCCAGCGCATTCGCGCGCCCGTATGCCCCCGCGCCCAAGAGATCGGCCAGCAGCAGCGCCAGGGTCCCGCGCCCCGTGCCCCCTTTGGCCACAGGCAGAGCAGCTGGGAGCGCGGTTGCCTGATCGTCAGTTTGAGAGAGGTTGGCGAGCCAGTTGTACAGTTCGGTGAAATTAGCGCGCGCTTTAATCCAGGCGCTGCGCCGATCATCACCGCCGGCGCCCGCCGGGGCGGTACCGAGATTGATTACTTGTTTGGTCATGATTGGTCAACTCAATTGAAGGGAAATGGAAGCCCAGTAGTTCTGACGACAAGTGCAGTAGGGAATCTATCTAGCGGTATCTGTCGCCAGTAGTTATAAGGTGCACCGCCTGTAGCGGACTGAGTTGTGACAGCGGCGATGGTGAACATGAAACGCACGCCCCCAACATAACCAAAGGCGCCTTCCTGACATCCATATTCATACCCGCCTAGGCCAGAGTTCGACCCATTGCACCCTGCGCTTCTTGTAAAGTTGATACATGCTGCCAGCTCTCCGCCACCCAAGGGCACATCAACATACGACTTCATCACTGGGCGCCCTGGGTTGCTTATTGAGTTGTAGCCGCCAGCGTATGCCGTGTATCGATAGTCGCTACCTGATACGACCGGAGGACCAGGGTCAGGTGCTCGGACTGAGGCAATTACGTTTAGGGGCGGCTGCGACGAGTTGAATGACAACCCACCGTCAGATTCCCTAAAGCATTTCATGCCGGTGATCGGACCGGTATCGCTCATCAGGTCAAATACAAAGCACTTCGTGCTTGCTGAGGCTCCAACAAACAACAGGGTCTTGACGCCGTTCTCCAGCATTTCGCCGCATGGGCTGCCGTCTCCCACCAGGAACGCCATCGGCGAACTCCAACCGCTAAGCGAGATTCCGTAGATCGGTTCTATCGCCGCACTCTCAGCCCAGTTGGCGCCGTTATTGGGGTCCAATTGGGCTGACCTGAAATATTTCATCGGCCAGTAGGCGATCAGCTGCAAGTAGCCGCTTTTTTTCAAGCCATAGCAAATCCTTTCGGTATCAAACAGTAGGGTCTGATCCTGCTCCTTGTACGCAACAAACTTGCCTGTCATTAGTAATATCCGTAGAAGATTCTGCAGTTGGCGGAGAAGTATCCCCAGCCGTTTGTGCTGTAGGAATAAGCCCACGTCATGGCGTTGCCAGATATTGTCACACCTGGCTTCTTTCCCCTCTCCCTGTTCAAATCTACCAAGGCCACGATCATATAAAACCGGGATTTCCCGGGGGGGAGGCTTGGGAGCGTTGCGCTCCCATTTGCGCCATTAGTGATAACACTACCCATGGTCTGACTGATGAAAACTGTCATGTCAGTCATGACAGTGCCATCTTCCTTGAACGCCAGAAAGCCTGTGCTCATATGCCGATACCCATCTTGGTTGCTGGGTTACCACTCGCGTAGTAGGTATTGACCTGGCCGTTGGTAATGAGGGTTGAGCCATTAGCGCTCTGGCCGCGCAGAATGAATGTGCCAGCCTTGAAGTTGATTTCAAGGAGAGGCAGGCCCTGCGCGTTCAGCGTCTCCGACCTGATCGTCATCCCAGCTACGATCTCCTGGATGAATGCGGTGTTGATCACAGCCTGGTTGATGAAGACCTGGCCGTTCTGAACAACGAACGGCAGGACCATGTCGCCATTCACCCCGTCGACAATCGCCAGGCGCTGGGCCATCAGCAGGATCTCGCCCTCCTCCCCGTTGCTACCCTGCACGATGCCGGTGGCCACCCGCCGGCCGTTGGCGTTGGTCTCGGTCTTCCAGGAGGATATGGCTGAGACCTTGCCGTCGACGCCGGCAACCGTTTCGCTGATGGTCTGCACCGAAGCGGTGACCTCGCCGAACTGGGCTTGCACCGTATCGACTCGCTTGCCGGTGGCGATGAACTCGTCCGTGCGCGCCGATTGCTCGGTCCACACACCGACAAGGCTGCCTTGCTGGCCAGCCATGCCGGACGAATCGCCCTCCATCTCGGGATTGACCTGGACGTAGATCCCGTCCAGCCGCTCCGCCTGCGCGGTGATGGCCGTTCCCTGCTGAGTCAGCGAGGTGTTCATCTGGTTGATGGCGGTGGCCTGAGCCCTGATGGACTCCGCGCTGTTGCCTGTCACATAAACCGATGGCGCGGTTGAAGTGCCGATCTGCTTTTCGATCATGATGCGGTCGAAGGAAATCTCGGTACCTGAAACCCCTGAAAGGTTGGGCTGAACGGCGAAGACCATCCGGTTGCCCGAGAACGTCGCCGCATTGGACAGGTCGATCACCGCCGAGTAGCGAGCCCAGACATCAGTGAGGGTAACTGCTGCCATCGCTGAGTTCTGCGCAGAGGCGGCGCTGTTCAATGCCCGCAGCCAGAATCGAACCTGGCGCCCAGTGACGTTGGCCTTGGCATAGAACGAGACGATGTACTTCCCGTTCAGATAGCTCATCGGGAACGACCCCAGCACACCTGGCGAGTTGGAGGTATGCATGTAGACGGCGGACGTAGTCGATGCATCAGCGCTGGTTAGCTTGAGCGCGTACCCGCCCTGAGTCGCAGAGTCAGCGAGCGTTGAAGGTGCGATCGCGCCGCCAATTGTCATCGCGGGAGCAGTGACGGAGTTAAATACGGAATACTCGGCCGGCATCTGGTTCGAGCCGGAACCACCTATTCCGCTGATGGTGCTCTGCAACTGGGTGACTGCCATACCCTGAACGGACAAGCCAGCCTCCGTCTGCGTGACGCGACCATCGAGGGCCGAGGTTGCAGATGCGTTGGCAGCATCCGCCGCAGTCACGCGACGCGCGAGCATGTTGGCCCACAAAGACCTACCCACTCCGTCTGAGGTCTCCGTCCTGGTCACGAACCTCGCTGTTACTGCGCCTGCCGGCGCAGTGATCCGGCCGCTAAACGGCTGGAACCCAGTGCCTCCAGCGGCGGCAATGAAGGCGTTGAAGTAACCTAGGTTGGTGCCGGCCTTATCGTAGAACTGCATCTGGAAGCGCGTCGTCTGGCCTGCGCTCATGAACTCCCGGCACACGTCCGCAGACAAATCGAACTGCTGTCCGCTGGCGGTCATGATGGGCGCGCCCACGCCTGCGAAGCTATTACCCATAAAGGCAATCGCCTTACCTGCCGAGGTTCCTGCAACGGTCACCGTCTCAACAGCTGTGAGGGTTGAAGCGCTCGTTGTCCAGGGCGCGAACAGCCCATCCTCGAAGCTCCCGCGCGCCAGCAGGTTGTCCGCCTGCTGGCCGATGGAGGCCTGGATGTTCGTGAGTGCAGTGCCCTGAGCAGTGATCGTCGTACCTTGCTGGGCGACGGTGTTGCTCAGCGAGGCGACGGTTGTAGCATCGGCCTTGCCTGCTAGGCTCGTCTTCACACCCTCAATCTGCTGCGCCTGCGCAGTGATCTTCCCGTCCTGCTCGGTGACCTTGGTTTCGACCGTGGACACCCGCGCGGCCACGCCATCTGCCGTGCGCACCGCCTGGCCAACATCGGTCCAGTAGGTGGTGTTCGGCGGCGGGGTGTTGACCGGTACCGCCTTCTTGGCTTGGTACAGCTTGCCGTCGTCGCCCAGCACGCCCTGGTCAATCGCGTAGATCTGGTCTGGCTTGTACGGCATCGAGTCAGCCAGGTCTGCAATGCTGTCGATCTGCTCCTGCAGCTGATCGTTGATAGCGTGGAGCCGGTTGTTCACCGACCCGGGCATGGTGGGTGGTCCAGAGATCAACGCGATGTCCTGGCGTAGCGCTGGATAAAGCGCGCCGTTGCCGATCTTGTCCTTGAAGTACTCCTCATATTCCGACTGGTTGCTGCTGGACGCCCCCGGCACGCCCGCGACGGCGGGATACCAAGGCCCGATGTTGCCGGAACGGTCGACGAGGCGCGCCCAGAAGAAGAACTGCAGGCCGGCGGCGCCGAGCTGCAGTGTGTGGTCCTGCTGCGGATAGGCGAAGTCCGCCAGCTTAGTCGCGGCCTCGCGTGAGTTCGTCTTGCCGTACCAGATCTCGGTGCGCTGGGTGTCCTCGGCGCCAGCCGGGAATCCCCAAGCCAGGCCGATGGCATAGACAAGAGGAGTGGCCGTGAGGTGCGTGACTGCTGGCGGCAGACCTTCTTTGCCAGCCAGCTCGGTGAGCATGGAGTCGCGCCAGATCGACGTGATGTCGAAAGCGCTCACCGCCCGAACTCGCGCCAGGTAGGCGCCGGCGTAGATGCCGGTGATATCGACAGATGTCGTCCCTACGCGCTGCAAACGGATCCAGTTGCCGTTGTCCTTGCGCCACTCAACGTCATAGGCGACCGCGCCCTCGACAGCTGGCCACTCGATCGTCATGGTGCTGACCGCAATGCCTTGGTCAACCGCGTAGCCAGAGGTCAGGGTGACGCTGGCCGGCGCGGGCACCGTGGTAATCGGGATCACACTGATCGGGCGCTCTTCCAGCTTGGCGCCGTTGTCGATCGCTGCAAACTTGCTCGGGTTGAACTCCAGCGCGGTGAACTCGTACTCGCCTTCGGTCGTACGCTTGCGCTTGAGCACGCGGAACAGCTGCACGGCCAGGTCGCTGTAATCGATCGCCCACTGCAACTGCGGCTCGGGCTGCAGAGTGTATGCCGTGGTCACCGTCACGGCGCGGCCAGCGACAGATTGCACAGTCCGCGCCTGGGCGGTGCCATTCGGCAAGTTGACGATCAGGCGGTCGCCCGCCTTCACTGGCGTGTCACGGTCCAGAGTCACGGTACGGCCCGCGACAGCGGAGATGCGCCCGCCATTCGGCCTGCCGGCGACCAGCTCGTCGGCCACCGGAATGACAAAGCCCGGCAACACGTTCGCCCCTTCCATGCCGGTCTTGAAGGAAACGGTTCTGTCCTGGTTGTTGCTCAGCAGCGCCCACTTACCGCGGCGCTGAGCCTCGCTTGCCCGAGTGCAGCCGATGGCAGAGATCTCAATTGGCCGATCCCGGTACCGGCGCTGCAATGCGTTGTCGGTCACCGGAATGACGTCGGTGTCGTAGTTGTTGGCCGGGTTGTCGTAGCTGATCAGCGCTCGGCTGTAGTGCGTGTCGCGCCCGGCGCCGCCGTAAACGAAGTCGCCGTCAATGACGTTGGAGCGGGTGAAGGTGTAGTCGATGTCCTGCGCGCGCGGCATATCCGCCTGCATGTACAGCGAGCCCTGCGCCCAGTACACCATCCCGCGATAGATTGCGGACAGGTCGCGTAGCAGCGTCCAGGCCTCGGCCTTGCCCTGCAGGTTCAGGTCGCACAGGTAGCGCGGCTCCATGCCGCCCACGCCGTTCGACACCAGCTGATCGCAGTACTGGCCGATCCGGTACATCTCCCACTTGTCGACCATCCACTGCTGGATTCGCTTGCCCAAGCCAAAGCGATCGTTGACGCACAGGCCGTAGGTGGCCCAAACCGGGTTGTTCGTCCAGGCCTGCTTGAAAGTGCCGTCCCACACGCCGGTGTAGGTCCGGGTCACGGGATCGTAATTGCTCGGTACCGGCCAGCGCTGGCCGTTGCAGTTGACGGTCACAGCCGGGATATTCTGGAACTGCTCGGCGTCGAACTCGATGTAGAGCAGCGCGGTGTTGGGATAGCGGATCTTCTGGTCGATGATCTCGGTGTAACCCGCGATGGTCATCGTGTCGGCGATCAGGCCGTCGTTTGCATTGGGCGTGATCCGACGCACTCGAAACGACCACCCCGTGGTGGCCCGTGGCAGGTCTACCGCCTCAGATCGTTGATAGCCAGAGGTAGTCTTGCCGTCGACCGCTCCGCGAAGTGCTTCTACAAACGATCCACCATCAGTCGCAATATCGATCGCGTACTCGATGCGGTAACCGTTTGTGTCTCCACTGCTCTTGTCCTGCCTCGCCAAGCGCGGCCAGGCGAATCGCAGACGTAGCCTGGAAAGCTGGGTGTTGCTCAGCGCTCTCGTGAAGGGGTTATCGCTGCGCAGCTCGACGTTGACCGTGGTCTCGTTCTCGATCGACGGGATGCCCTTGATGTACTCCTGCTCGACACTGCCAGGTCGCCACTCCCACTTCACACCCGGGAAGTTGAGGTTGCCGCTGGCATCCATGATCGGCGTGTTGTCGAGGTAGATGTCCCGCGCGGTCGGCGTCCCATCGAACTCCCCCTCGCCCACCGCCAGCAGTATCTTGGCAATGTTGGTCGAGCGCAGGCTGTCCGGCGCCTCTACCGGGGTTTTCGGCTTCTTCTCGCCACCTTTTTGCCCGGCAATCACCAGGTGAGCTGCTGCGCCCATGCTTTCCTCCAGGCGTAAAAAAACCGCTCGAGGCGGCTGATGTTGTTTCGTGCTGCTACGCCTTGTCTTGGGCGTAGATCGAGGCGGAGATAATCGCTCCGCCCCAGCGGCGCTTGCCGATACAGATAGGGACCGGGTTACCGCTTGCCGTCGTGTTCTTCGCAGAGCCGAAAGCGTATGAAGGCATGTTCGCAGGACTGCCGCTCTGGGAGAGTCCTTTGGCTTGCGGGCTCAGCATCTGGATGACGCCGCCGGCCACGAGCCCAATACCCGCACCAATTAGCGGTGCACCGAACGGGGTTGCAGAGAAGAAAAGACCCGCAACGATCATTACAGCGCCCAGTATCGTCTGGAGAATCCCACCACGCTTGCTACCGCCGATTACCGGCACAATACGAATTTCGCGGGCTCCGCCTCTCGATAGATCGCCCTCGCCGACGTTTCGCCGGTTGCGAAAAATAGCGAAGCGCATACCAAGGCTACTGAGCCGTTTAACCTCATCCTCGAACCCTGGCACTGTAGCTTTCAATGCACGAAAGACCTCAATTACGCTTCCCTCTTCGAGCAAGCGTCGATGCAGCCTACCGAACTTCTGTGCGAGGGATCCCGACAGTTTGATCGAGGTCATAGGTTGATAGTGCGCAGCAGTCGCGATCATGATCTCTCCAAAATGAAAAAACCGCCCGAAGGCGGTTGAGTTAGCGGTAGTCAATAAACGGACCGATGTAGACGCCACCAGCATCTCCGCTTATTCGATACAGGCTTGTCCGGTCAGCTTCCACCTTTCCGGTTATCGAGCGCACAGCCATTCCGCTGCAAAGCCCTGACTCCGCAAGACCAATCCCGATGTTAGGCTGGCCTGGCTGTAGGTAAAAGCTCGCCCGCTGACCGGGGCCAACTTTGGCCGATTTGCGGCCATCGATGTATACGACAACATCACAGCCTGATCCAAGAGCGCCTGAATCGCGGACTACTGTCAAAGTCCCACTGCCCGCTGCGGGCTTCTGCTGAAAAGCATAAAGCTCATCGGCAGGAACGGGCTTGGCCTCCCCGATTGGAGTTGCAGAGGTTGCACACCCCGTCAAAACCGCAAAGCTGAAAAACAAGATCGTTTTCCGCATGTCATGCCTCCTTGAAACGCAGGACTGTAGCAGCCGGGCTGGCCAAGCATCCAGCGTGGATGAAATGCCAGTAAGCAGATTATTCAGTAAATCAGTAGCATCGCTCCTCCAGTATTTCGACTGCGTAGCACCGCGAAATCTTGGAGTCGGCAAGTTAATAGACTGGAAAAGGGAGTAAATTTTGCAACTCAGGACTGCGGTAGAAGAGAACACCCTTAAGGTACGCTTTCTGAATTCCGACGGTAGCACCAGTGAAACCCCAAAAGAGGTAGATATAATACCCGTTATAGAGATAGTGCTTTCTCAGGGAGGCGACTGGCAGGGCACCCCACAGATGGGTCTAGCGCTGATTGATACAGGTGCAGATCACCTTTACATAGACAAGGCTTTCGCCGAACAGATGGGGTTCACGGCGCTAGGCGTCACCAATCCATCTGGCGCGAGTGGTGCGGTGGTGGACGCTAATTATTACAGCTTGGACTACGATGTCCCGACACTCGGCGTAACCCGCCTTTACCGCGGAAGATTTGTAGCGATGCCTCTGTCTAAAAATGGCCGAAAGTATCATGCCCTGCTCGGCATGTCGTTTTTGAACCATGGTCGCCTTGTGATGGATTCGAAAGACGGTATTTATTTATTCGAATTCAACTGAGGCCCCCAGCCGGAGCCCTACTGCCGCCTCCAGCGCCAACGGCTTATTGATTGTGATTGAAACTGAGTCGTGGAGGTTCTCGACGAAGAGAGAAGGGTGTGACCCTTTAGCCAAATCACAATCACGACTGACGGCAAGCTGAACCCACTCAAGCGCAGATCTTATCTCGCTACCGACTGAAAGCCCACATGACGCTGGGTTACCACTCGAAGCTTCAAGCTCAATTTTGCATTGAAACTTCTGCATAATTTTCCCTCCTAGCTTCATTTTGCGCCCCGATGACGCAACACAAGGCGTGTCCGGTCGAGCCAAGGCCCGCCGAACACGATGATTTCTGACGGCCTGCCATACAGATGGTGCAGCAGGAACGGGCCTGGCCCGAACACATCTGCTTGCTCGCCCGGCAGTGCCGGCTCGGTCCCTAGGAAAATGCCAGCGTGGTTCGGGTGCGCAGTTCGGCCGACAGCCATGACGACCATGTCGCCGCGCTGAGGCTTGTCCACTTGGTAGAAGCCGGCGGCTTCGTAGGCCTGCTCGTACAGACTCGGCCCCTCGGCGCTCTCCCACCAGCCATCCTCACGGACGTAGGCTGGAAACTCCAACCCCCACTCGCGCCGGTACCAGTCCGCACAGACCTGCCAACAATCCCAGGCGCCATGTACGAAGGGTCGGCGCAGCAGCGGCGTTTCGCCCGTTAGGGTGATGGTGCGCAGGTCGCCCTCTGGCCAAGACAGGATGTGCCATGGCAGCCCTGTTGCCTCGCACATGGCCAGATCTCGCGGCGACGGCCGACTGGTCGCATCAGGATGCGAGTGCACAACGCCGATCACCTCGCCCTGGTCTTCGGCCTCGGCGTACTGCTCCGGCGCGATCCGAAACTCTTCGGTGGGCTCGGTGGCCACGTTCGTGCACGGGTAGTAGATCTGCTTTCGGCCCACTGCCAGCAGCAGTCCACAGCACTCGCGCGGGTACTCCGCCGCTGCGTGCTGCTGCACGGCGGCGAGGATGTTTTTGCGCATGATCAGCTCCTGGCGATCAGGGACACGGCCGGGAAGCCGCCGAATGGAATTTGATTGCCTTGGCCGTGACGTACAACGCAACCGGTGTCCAGGCAGCCATTGCACTCATCCTTGGCAGGGTCGTCCGTGGGATTCCCGTCGAAGTCGAAATACGGGCCGGTGTAACCGCAGTCCGGCCCACGGTAGCCATTGGTCATTGCCCAGTGGCACAGCGTCGTCATCTGCCGGCCGATCGTCTCACCGCCCACATCGCCGGGACTGGCAAGCTCCCAGGCAACCGTCTGGCCGTTCTCCGAAATTTTCTGATCGATGAACCACACCTCGAGCGCCTCCTCCGCCGGATCGGCCTCAGGATTGCCGCCGGGGAAGTTGGCTGCGTCCAGGTACTGCGCCAAGGTGAGGCGCATCGTCAGCTGAAACTCGAGCAGGTCGTCGAAGGCCAGGCAAAGCGCCGTGATGCGACCGTTGACGTTACCCACCGTCAGCGTTGGCCGCACTGCGGTGCCGTCCGAGTTGGCCTCGATGCCATCGATCTGCATTGGCCAGGCTGAATACTCGTTGCCCTGCCACCAGATGGATTTCGCAGGCAGCTGGTCTGCATCAGCACCAGCCGCGGTCAGTTCCTCAGGCGTGTGAGGAATCGCGTGACCGTGGAACCGCAGTATGTCGGCGCCGAAGTCCGAGCCATCCAGCTCAAACAGCAGGATCTCGGCGCCGGGGTCGAGCTTCTGTAATTGGGTGATCAGGCTCATGGCTGGTACGCCCGCTCAAAGGTCGCCGACAGCACCACGACACCGCCTGGTTTGCGCTGCTGTCGGAAGGTCTCACACCGGTACATCCCAAGCACGCCCTCGGGGTTGGTCCACAGAAATGACCTCGCGCCGCGGTGGCGTCGTATGAAGGCAAGCGGCGGCGCGATTTCGTCCGCCAGGCCCCCGAACGACAAGGACCAGCTGTCCGTCTCGCCATTGAGCCCGTCGCTCGATACCTGCGCGTAGCCATCGCCGAACTGCGACTTCCTCGTGCGCAAGGTGCTCTCGCCGCCCGCCTCATCGTCAGGCTCCCAAGTGAATGTCTCGATGGCCATTACCGTCTTCCTGTGCTGTTTCGATAACTGAGCCCGCCGGCGCGCCATGACACCGCGATGGCCCGCTCGGCAACGCCCTGCATCTGCTGCTCTAGGTTTTGCTGCAGTGCGGAGCTGTCCAGCTCCATACCGTCCTTGCTCCGATCCTCAAGCGTCACCGCCACGGGCATGTTGAGTTGAAGAACAGTTGAGCCTCCGCCCGCTCCTCCCACCATCTGAACCCCGAGCGATCCATCCGCGCCGCGCGCGAGTGGCATGATTGCCTCCGGCCCGGCCTCGCCAGCAACGCCCAGCCCGCCGTCGGCCATGCTGAAAGGCGTGGGTGTGTTCAGAATGTTATTGGTGCGAAACGCAGCCCCTTTGGCGAACATCTGCACGCCGCCGTTCCAAGCCCCGCCCAGCGCCTGTGGGAAATAGGCGCTGCCATAGCCGGCCTGTGACGCGCCAAGGTTGGAGGATGTGGCCCCAGCTGAGCCAGCCGCCATTCCATTCCCGCCGCCGCTGCCGAAGTAGCTGCCAACCGCTGACACCCCGAGCCCCACCAACCCGCTGAGCAGCGAGCTGGCAGCCTGCTGACTGCCGATCCTGGCCATGTCCGAAATGACGCTGACAGCGAAGCTCTTGAAGTTGGCCTTGCCCGTCATGGCGAATTCGGCCACGGCATCGCGGGCCGAGTTGAATCCGGCAGTGAGCATGTCATCGGTTGCGCCGGCCACGTTGGCGGCGTCAGCCTGGATGTTCGCCCAGGCACGCTTGGCGCCGTTGCGATAGTCGCGCTGCGCCTCCAGCCGGGCGTCAAAGCCGTCTACCTCCATCTGCAGCTCTCGGGCCTGATAGTCGGACAGGTCCGCCAGCCGCTGCTGGTAGGCCTCCTGGCTCAACCGGCGCGACACATCTTCCTGCTGCTCTTCCAGTTGCCGGCGAGACTCGGCGTACTTCTGGCGAACCGCGTTCAGCCGGTCGGCCTGCTCGCGCTCGTCGTCGCCCATTCCCACACCGGCAACGTCCGCACTGATTGCGTCCTGCCGTGTCTGCAGCACGATCTCCATGGCCTTGCGGTATGCATCGGCGCTGTTGCGGCGTAGTTCGGCGAGCTTCTTCTCTTCCTCGGTGCGCTTCTGGATGATCGGGTCGGCGTAGGCTGTGTTGAGATTCTTGATGCCGAGTTCCATCTCGGCGGCCGTGATCTTGCCTGCAGCCTGGGCCTTGCGCAGCCCCTGCACGCCTTCCGACAGATCGGTCAGCCGCTTCTTCTCCGGCAGCGCGCGGTCGATGATCGCATCGAGGGCCTTGATCTCGTCCTTGAGCGCCTTGGTGCGATCCTTGGTCCCCTCGGTGGCGTCCTTGTTGGCCTTCTTCTGCGACTCGATCGCGCTGGCTGCCGAGAGAATCGCCTGCCGATCCGTCTCGGTGAGGTCAGCGTTGTCAGCGATATGGCGGTTGGCGATCTTCATCGCGTCGCCGTTGTCCTGCAGGCCGGCCAGCTGCTTCTGCAGCGTCTCGAGGTATGTCTGCCCGGCGGCACTCATACCGGCCTTGGCCGCGTTGTTCGCCTGGGTAGCCGAGGTGTTCTGCTCGGTGACGCCAGTCAGCACTCGCAGCGTCTCGGCGATCAGATTGGTGCGCTGATCAGCGTCACTGACGGCGCCTGCCTGGGTGATCCACTGTTGCACCGTGGACGCAGGCAGTTGCAGACGCGCTGCTACCTCCTGAAGTACAGGCGACAGGCCTTGGCCCGAGGCGCGCGCTTCGTTGAGCCGATCAATCAAACCCTGGTATTCAGCCAGCTGCCGATTGTACTGACCGCCGGAATCGCGCACAGGCGCTGTCACTACGGCGGAGCGGATGGATTGGGCCAGGTCGCCGTAGGCATCCTTGACCTTGTCAGCGGCGTTGACCTGTTCCTGCTGCCACTTCACCAGCGAGGCTTCGCGCTGGTCCTTGTTGAGCTTGGCGAACTCCTCGCGAAGCTGGGCGACAGGCTTCTGCAGCTCGTCGAGGCTGACCCCGGCTTTGTCTGCGTTGTCTCTCAGCAGCAGGAAGCTAGCCGCGGCGGTACCGGCCATCAGCGCCAGGCCCATTGGCCCGCCGAGCGCCGCGAGCAGCCCACCGGTTGACGCTCGCATCAGGTTGGTCTGGGCGATCGCCAGCGCATCGGTGGACGCCTTGAGCGCGGCCTGCCGGGGGATCAGCTGAGTCTGGACCAGCGAAAGCCGCTGCAGGCCGGTTGCGGCTGCCACGGACGCCTTGGCCTGTTGGACCTGCGCCTGTGCATAGATCCGCTGCGCGTCGGCGGCACGCAGGGCAGCCTGCGCGTTCTGGATCTCGGCCGCGCGCTGGGCCAGCGCGGCTTTGATGGCCATTCCTGCCTTGGCAACGTACAGCGTCAGCGCGGCAGCGCCCGCACCGCCCATAGCGACGGCCACCAGGTCGACGTTATCAGCCAACGCAATCAGGATGCTCGATAGACCTGCAACAGCGCCGGTCTGCTCCTCCATGCCGCCCAAGAACGTCTGGATCGCGTTGCTGATGTTTACCAGTGCATCCTGCACGCTGGTGGACATATCCGCTGCAGCCTTGCGGTTTACATCCACGGTGCGCAGAAGGCCGGTGTTGATCGCCTCCAGAGACAGCTTGCCCTCAACGCCCAGCTTGCGTACTTCGTCAGCGCTTTTGCCGGTGGCATTGGCGATGGCATCGACGATCGTCGGCATAGCGCCCTGAATCGCCACCCAGCCATCGGCCTCGACCTTGCCGGTTTGCAACGCCTTCGAGTAGGCATCGAGCGCAGAACCTGCCTTGTCAGCGGCCGCAGCGTTGGTGACCAGCAGGAAGCTGAAGCTATCGGTGATATCGAGCGTCTGCTGCGTATTGAAGCCCAGGCTGCGCATCACATCGGCTGTGCGGATGTAAAGCTCTTGCGCCTCCGCCATGGGGCGATAGGTCTCTTGCGCGGTCTGCAGCAGGTGCTCCTGCACCAGCTGATACTCGGCGGCACTGCCAGCAGCAGCCTTCATTCGATCGGACATCTGCCCATAGGCATCGACCTGCTTGATGATGCCGCCAATTAGGCCAGCCCCCGCCACAGCAGCGAATGCGCCGCGCATGAGCACGCCAGCGCCCTGGGCCGCAGCGCCAGCCCTGTCGAATGCCGTGTCGACTGTCGCCAGGTTGCGGTCAATCGCCTGGGTGCTGCGGGCCACCACCTGGTCAGCGGTCGCTAGTTCCCGGCGCAGCTGGGCTGTAGTCGCCTCGATCTGAACCAGCATCCCCTGGACTTGTTGGTCGGCCATGCATTTCTCCAAGCACAAAAAAACCGCTCGAAAGCGGCTACTTACTCTTCTCGGCGACCGCGGAAGAAGGACTTCAATTTATCCGCAACGCTTCCCTGCTTCCGGGGCGCTGCGGTTCGCCCCGGCGCCTGGCCCTGGCCGCGACCCGTCCAGTCAAGGCGTGCATCGAGCGCCAGCATGATCTGCGGTATCGGGGTGTTCCAGGCAGTGTCAGGCGGCCAACCAAGCCAACCGGTGGCCACGCCGAACAGATAGTCGACGTAGCTGCCGTTTTTCACTGCGCTGTGCTGTCCGCCTCTTGCTTTCCCCGGGCAGCAACGCTCGGCGGAACAGGGTTGAGCAGAACGGTAATGAACGCGGTCAGGTCGGCTGACACCTTTGCGACACCAGTTTGGAACACGCCAGTGGCCACCTCGGTGTGCTGGCTCTGCTGCAGACCGGCGCCGGCGACGATGATGTCGGCGCTGGCACCGATGCTCATCAAGCGCATGGCTTCCAGTGCCCCGCGCAGGCCACCGAAGCGGGTTTCGATCAGCAGCGCTGCCTCAAGGGTCGGGCGCAGGATGTAGGTTCGCGCGCCGATAACCAGGGTCACGGTGCCGTGTAGTGCTTCGCTCATGGAGTGGTCTCAGCAGGAGACGGGGCCGCAGCCCCATCGATCAAGGAACGGCAGGGCCGGCGTCGATTTCGAGGATGTCGGTGTTGATACCGAGGGTGATGTTGCGGCGCACCACATTGTCAGCGGAGCCAGCCGCCACTGTGTTGTTCATCACCTTCACACCGAAGTAGAACGTGGTGGGCAGAATCGCCGGGGTTGCGCCGGGATCGCCATCGTTCAGCGTGACCTTGATGTTGTAGTTACCCTTGCTGCGGTCCTTGTGCGCGACCCCGACCGCTTTCTGCCCAACATCACCGTTGTCCAGGCCGACGGTAACAGTCATGTTGCCTGCATCAGCGGTGCCCTTGTACTTGCGCACGCGGCCGTTGCTCAGGGCTGTGAAGTTCACGGCGCTGAAGGTATCGCCGAACTCGCCAAGGTCTTCGATCTCGCCAACATCGACGTAGGTGTCGGCCTTGTATTCCGCTTCGGTTGAGGCGGGAACTTTGCTGCCGATAGCGAGCCGGCAGCCGGCGGCTGTATTGAGGTTGTCTTCGGCCATGGGGGATCCTCCAAAGGCTCATTGGATAAAGCCGCGGGGCGGCCGGGTGTTGGGTTAGTGAGTGGTGATGACGCGGACCGTGATCGAGCCTTGATAGGTGACGCCGTCCGCATCGCGCTGGGCGTCAGACTGTTCCACCCGAACAGAAACCGCGCGGCCGACAGTTAGCGGCAACCGGCGTTCGTCCAACGCAGCGATGACCTCGCCATTGATGCGCTTGACCTCAGCCTGGCCGACCGCGTCAGACCAGACCGACAGGTACACCATGCGCGTCTCGCGCTTGCGACCGGAGATCGGGCTACTGTTCGCGGAAATCTCGCGGTCGATCGACACATACGGCATGTCCGCATTCAGCGGCGCGCCGTCGTAGATCGGGCAACTGACCTCGGCCTGTAGTCTGCCGAATATCGCCTCCTGCAGCGCAAGTGATGGATCAGTCATATCAGGCCCCTTTACTTGCCTTGCGCAGCGTCCGATTGATCGCCGCCTCGACTTCAGCCAGGACAAACTCGCGATTGACCTGCAGCGCTGGGCGCAGCCATGGATGCGCCGGCCGAGCGGGGATGTCAGGGAATTTGCCGAAGAAGTGCGCGCCATCAGACTTGTTCTTTACGTCACGCTGCCGGATACGGTTGCGCCGCCCGCTCAGTTGGCTCGTGTCGCGATTTTTGGTGTGTTGGCCACCTATCGCATTGATGTCTGCGCGGCGGTACATGGAACCGGAGTAGCCCTTGGTGCCGTATTCGATGAAGCGCATGTAGAAAAACTGCCTGTTGATCCGCTTGCCGCGCAGACCGATCTCGGCGTCCAGGCCGCTTTTTGATACGTACGCGGTCAATGCACCTGCGGCTGCGCCAGTGTCCTTCGGTATCAGCTGCTGCATGGTGCCGAGGATGCGGTCGGCACACTTCTGCATGGTGGGTCGCAGCTCGTTGTCCATGGTTGTGTGGATGTTGCGGAGCGTGCGGCGCAGCTTGAAGTCGCCGCGCAACCTCGAGCGCCGGGCCATGGCCTACTCCTTGGCCGAATCGACCTTGCCGGGTTTGGTGGCCTTGTCCGCGACTGCGGGGCTCTCGACGACTTCTTCCACATAGCCGCGGGCGATAAGGCCAGCGCCATACGCTTTGTCGACGACAAATTCTTCACCCTTCTCGCGATCGCCCGAAGCGCCGGAGAGTGGACCCAAAGCACGAATCTTCATAATTCACCTCATGGATTAGGGACCGATGAGCACAGAAGCCTCATCAGAGTGTTGTCGTTGTCCGGTAGCACAGCCTCGACCTGATATGTCACCCCGCGCCTGGTAATTCGCCAACCGGCAGCAATATCGGCGCGGGGTCTGGCGATGATCTCGGCCGTAACCACGGACGCCAGCTTCTCAGCCACGGGGGCGACTCGTCCGCTGGGGGTTCGAATCTCCGCCCACATGATGGGCGGGGTCGCCGGCAGCCATGTCACCGTCGCACCACCAGACTTGTTCCGTTCCTCATGCGGGAACGCCACCTGGCAGCGGTTGCGCAGCGGTCCAGCCCTCATACGCCCCACCCGATCCGGTGCGGGGTCAGCAGAGCTGCCGAGCCCTTCGGCAGCTCGGTGGCAATGGTCCCGATCACAACGTCCTCACGGTTCGCGTAAAGGTGGCCGAGGATCAGCAAGCAGGCAGCACTGATTTGCTTGTTGCTGACCATGGGCCGCTCGCCGGCGTCACCCACAGCGACCGCAAGCTCCAGCGCTTCTTGGTCGGCGTAAAAGCGGCGGTTCAGATAGTCCATCGCCTGCCCTTCTGCTGCCTCGATCAGAAGCTCAAGGTACTCATCATCATCGTCTGGGTCGCGAAGGTGGTGACGGGCAATGGTCAAGCTGATGACCGACATACCCTCACTCCTTCAGGGGGTTGAGGGAGGCCAGATTCCGCTGCACCAGTTCTTCAGCGTGCCGGCGCGGTGCCGTATACGCCGGGCCGCCGCGACGGCGAAGCTCGCCTTCATCCATGTATGACCGCAGCGGATAGATCTGAAGAGTCGAAGGGTTGAGCGCCGCTTGCTCCTCAGTCGCCAACTGATCAGCGCCGGGACTGCTGTCGGCCAAGGTTGGTGCGGCCTGGCTTGCTTCTTCGGATGCCACGGTGCCGGCGCTGGCACCCTGATCGCCCGCGACGACATCCGGCGCAGTGCCAGCGACTGCTTGTCCTTCTGGCGGTACCAGGCCCGTTCCTTCCGCATGGCCAGTAGCACCTGTGGGGACAGCCGAGTCGCCCGAGTCAGTGCTAGCTGGAACAAGCCCAGCGCCAGGCGAAAGTGGCGAACCGGTAGTTTCAGGAGAGCCACTGCTGGAGTCAACGGTGGAGACCGTAGCGTTCGCTTCCCCCTTGGATGCTGATGTTTCCTGTTTACGTGCCATTGGAATACTCCATTGGGGCGCCATTTCTGGCGCCACGTTGTGGGAGGGTTAAGGCGTGACCAGTGGACCAGTGACGAATGCTTCGTCGCGGTAGATCGCGAACGCCAGGCGTTCCTCGGCGCGGATCGTCGCCATGTTGTTCTCGAAGTCCTTGTCGTTCTCGGTCGAGATCAGCACTTCGATTTCCATGCGATCGAAGATCTGTGCGCCGAGCTTGAACGCGCCGACGAGGAAGTCGTTCTGCGTCATGGCTTGAGTGGACACCACCGGGCGGTTCCAGAGTTTTGCGTTCGTGCCTTCCTGCGGCTGGCCGATGATGTAGCGGCCCTCACCATCTTTGGTGAGCTCGATCGCTGCCCAGTCGATGGGGTTCAGCACAATGCCATCCGAGGGGAAGTCGGCCAGCTCAGCTTGAAGCAGCGCCAGGCGCAGACGGTCGATCCGTTGCTCACCCACTACCGTCAACCCTGCCTGCGGTGCATACAGCTGAGCAACAGTCACGAGGCCCTGCAGGTTGGCGCCGGTGCCGTTGCCGTAAAGCAGCTGAGCCTCTTCCGCCATGTTCAGGCCGTAGCGAGCGCGACCGTCGATGTAGCTCTGGAGCGCCTTGGCATCGTCGAGCATCTGCCGACTCGCCTTGAACAGGTGGGCAATGGTGCGGACGTTCGCGGTCGTCAGCGCGAAGGTGATGTCGGAGTACGGCTTGGCAGTGTTCTCCGCGACGGTCCGCGCGTTGTTGGTGAATCCGGTTTCGCGGATGTACTCGATGGAGTTCGACTCCGTCTCGCCCGGCGCCACCAGGTCGCGAATCGTCAGCCGGCGCTGAGGCGGAGCAACGACACCAGCCAAGCGCTCAGCAGACACCAGGTCGCCGCCAGTTGCGGTGGTGATGGCCGCGCGCGGCACGGACACGCGGCGCGACCCGCGGAAGGACGAGTTCATGTCCTGCATTTCTTCGCTGCCGATCACCAGGGCGCCGACCGACTTCTGCGGCTCATCCTGGTTGCCGCGGTCACGGCTGGCGTTTACCAGCTTCTGTTCGGCCTCGCCCAGACGTGCGTTGAGCTCGCCCTGCTTGGTCAACAGTTCGTCGACCTTGGCACGGGTTTCGGCAGTCATCTCGCCGGACGCCTTGATCTGTTTGTCGGTCGCCTCAGCTTGGGCTTTGATCTGATCACCAATGCCCTTCAGGCTGGCATTGAGTTCTTTGACTTGGGCTTCAAAGTCCATGGTCACTTTCCTTTCAGAGAATTGAGTAGATTGGTTGCCGCGCTCAGTGAGGCGGAGAGGTCTGGCGCGACAGCGCTAGGCTTGTCGGGCGGAGCAGCGTTGTGCGTGCCCCCGCCGGCAGCGCGAGGCATACCGGACTTGAAACTGGCGAACAGTTCGCGGCGCTCGGAGCGCGGCATGCCGGCCTTAGCCAGGGCGACATCCATGGCTTTCAGCGCATTGTTCTGAGCGGCCCCTTCGGTTTCTCGCTCGGTGATCTCGCTGGATGACAACAGCCCGGTGGCCAGGCCAAGTTCCACGGCACGCTTGCCACGGATGTAGGTTTCATCGTCCATCAGTTCAGCCATGTCCTCGGCACTTTGGCCACTGGTCTCGGCGTAGAGGTCCGCCATGGCGGCATCGAACTCCTCCATGTCATCGGCAATGTTGCGAAGGTAATGGCGGTTGCCAGCGAGCCAAGTCCAGCAGTTGTGGATCATCAGGAATGCACTACTGGCGACCTCTCGTTTTTTTCCCGCGAGGAAGACAATCGACGCAGCACTGGCCGCCATGCCTAGCACCTTGGTGGTAACCTGGTGACTGTGCTCCTGCAGGCGGTGATAGATGGCGATGCCTTCGAACATGTCGCCGCCTGGCGAGTTGATGTAGACCGTGACATCACGCTCGCCGATGGCACGCAGCGCGGCGTCTATTCGTTTCAACGTGACACCCTCGCCATACCAGTCCTCGCCGATCACCCCGTACACCGTAATGGTGTCCGAAGTGTTCTCAACGGCCGCCTGGATCGCGGGATTCCATTTATCGAGCGCACGCGGGCTCATCTCGCTGCGTAGGCCGCGAGACTGGATCTTGTGTTTCATGGATTACTCCCGAGAGGTGCTATCCGGCTCTTGCAGCCAGTTCATCAGGGCGGCTCGAACAGCTTGCCCATCGTTTTGCTTGCCCAACTGATCCAGCGGTACCAGGTTTGATTGCACGGTGAGCACGTCTCCGCCGGGCTTGCTCGGCAGGTTCTCTTTGCTCCTGCCCTCGTTGCGGGTGTAGAAGCCGTTCTGCGCCATCGTCGCGAGATAACTCGCACGCCCCGAGCTGTCAGCCCGCAGGAACGCTTCAAGCGAGAACTCCGAATAGAAGTTGATTCGGTCCACTGCGGTCATGCAGCGTTTGTTCACGCACTGCTCGATCGGTGCTGTATAGGACATGATGCAGTAGGTCAGGAAGGCGATTTGCTGCTGCTCAAGGCCGGTACCCCAGTTGCTCCCCTTGTCGGTCTTCATGACCATCCAGGGCGGCACGCCGAACCAGCGGCAGATTTCCTCGATACTGTGCCCGCGCGACTCGAGCAGCTGAGCGTCGGCAGGGTTGATGCCGATCATCTCTGGCTTGACGCCCTGCTCGAGCACGGGGCTGCGACCTGCGTTCAGAGCGCCAGATACAGTCTGGACATACTCTCTAAACTCGGTGCGCTGCGCTGGGTTCAGCGTCTTGTCCACCGAGAATGCAACGGTAGGCATCATGCCGTTCTTGAACGTGTTGTTGGCCGCATCGTCAGCAGACATTGCGGACCCGAAGACATCGGCTCCATACCTGATGGCAGACAACCCGACGCGGCCATCCAAGGTGAACGCGGGAATATGCAGCATGTCCTGAGGCTGGATCTCCCGGCGAGCGCCTTTGCGCGGCCTGAACCAGTACCTCAGGCGGCCATCATTGTCATATTCCGGGTCAACCCGCGATGGCATCAGAAAATCCAGCGCAATGACCCGGCCAGCGGAGCGATGGATTTCGCAGTAAGCATTGCCCCATAACAACATGGACGCGACTACCGACTGCCAGAAGTGGAACGCTGCCATGTCCTCATTCGGGCTGGTGTGCACTACGTCGTACAATGGAAAGTCCCGAGCGCTCTCTCGGCTGCCGTCAGGCATGCGCTTGTAGATGCTCAGTGGTAGACCGGCGACCGAGGTGGAGATGATTCGTACGCATGCCCACACCGTTGAGAGACGCATGGCCTTATCGACGGTGACGGCTTTACCACTACTTGATTGCCCCCCCGAGAAGCTGCTCCAGAAACCGCCGTCCGAAAGGCGAATCTTCTTGCCAACCCACTCTCCCATACTCGCGCTGGGCTTTACCGCTGCAGCGCCCAGCGCTTGCGACAGTGTCTTAACCATCGGTGAGACCTCGGCGGATAAAGGCGGCGATGCAGAAAAAGCTGACAGCGCCCGTCAGCAGCGCCCAGCCTGTGCCGACCAGCATCCAGACGCCTGCACAGGCTAGGCAGAAGGCAACCAGGGCACTGGAGATGAAGTAGTGGAATGCGCTCATGCGATCAATGGATCCCGAATGCCAGCCATGAAGTTGTCCATGCCACCTTGGCCCGCAGGATTCAGGGCCATCAGTGTCACGGCGTTGAACAGCGCCATCAGCGGGTCAATCTTCGCTGAGCCGCTTGCTTGCTTTGTAATCAGAATCGAGTTGCCGCGGGGCTCGACCTTCGCATTACCGCAGCACCAAGCCATCATCGGCTGACCACCGTGCAGCAAGGTGCCTTCGGCCAGCTTTCGCTCCGCCGTTTTGATTGCACCGCCAAGCCGCCAACCTTGCGAGATACCGTCAATCTTCTCGCGCGGGATGCCGGCAAATTCGAGTGCATCCAAGATCGCACCCACCCCCGCCGGATCAAGGCCCACCTTATCCAGCAGCCCGGAGACCTCAACCTGTGAAACAAGCTCGGCAACTTCATCAATGTCGTTGCCGATCCTCTCAACCAGCCGGAGGTGGCCGTCATTGGCGAAGTCTCGGATGCGAGGTGCCTCGGCCTTGCGGCGCTCCAGCACTGAGGGGTGGGCCCATGCGCGGGTCCATACCAGCCAGCGGCGAGTTTCACGCTCTCGACCCACCGCGGCGAACCCCAGCAGGTCGTCAAGCCCGCCACCGTCGACGCCTATATCGATGACCTCGCAGCGCGCTATCAGATCCTCAAGCGTTTTGCAGAGGTCCGAACTTTGCTGCTCCCAGAAGTCCGCGCCTGCCCAGCGGTCAGACAGAAGCGCCAGGCCGATTTCGACGTTGAGGTGCTTGGCCAGGAAGCCTCGGAACGACTCCTCGCCGTCCATCTGCGCTTGGGCGTAACCACGCTCAATGAACGGTTCATCAACCGACAGTCCAAGGTTTGGGTTGGTGATGTATGCATTGCCGACCTCACGATGCGCTCCAGCATCGAGCATCGCCTTAGGAAACTCGTACAGCACCGGCAGGAACGATTTGTCGACGATCTCGCCGTCTCGCACCTTGCGTGCGTACATGAGCTTCTGGCGAAACACGCCGGCCGGCGGTGCATCGGACTGGGTGGTAGCCCAGATGATGAAGCCTTCAGGACGAGATGCCAGACCACCAGTGGCTTCGCGAAGCATGGCTTCGGCATTGGCTCGCTTGCCGAACACCCAGAGTTCGTCGATGAATACGCCAATGGCCTTCTTGCCCGACACCGTCTCACTGTCCGCTGCCACCACTTTGAGTGTTGCATTGGTCTGATGGTGCGTAACGGTGCGCAGGTGATCTTGGACCTTAAGCAGCGCCGACAGCTCCTCATCCGCCCGAACCATGTCGCGGATTGGGATGTAGGAGTTGTCAGCGATTTCCTTGGTGGGCGCCAGGATGATGAATTCACCTGACGGTCGCCAGTTGAGGATCAGTGCAGTCAGCATGATCCCGGCAGCGATTGTCGACTTGCCGTTTTTCTTGCTGATCAGAAGCATGAATTCGCTGACCAGGCGCCGGCCCTCATCTGGGTCGTAAGCACCGAAGATCGCCGCAACGAATTGGTTTACCCAGTCGCGCACAGTCTCGGACATCAACGGGCTGCCGGTGGCGTCGACCATCCGCAGAGCGCCGAACACCTCAAGTGCCTCCTCAGCTTCCGAGGGGAACAGCGGCTCGAAGGGGATCAGGCTCTGCCGGGCAACAATTCGCTTCTCCCAATCGGGGCATGCGGTTGTCCACTGCATCATTTCACCGACCGAAGCGGGCCGCGCCGCGCGCCGAACTTGCCTGTTGCTGCTTCAGCGGCCTTGTCCTTTGCCTGCTCTTTCTTGCCGCTCTCACCTCTGCGGGGATGAACAAAGGGCATCAGCGCCTTGGCAGCGTCGACGCGCAATTTTGCGTCAGTGCCCAGGTCATTCATCACAGCAAGCAAAAAGTCTTTCGGATCCTTGTGTGAAAGCGCAGCAGAGAGATCGAAACCCGCAGGTTGCCACTCCCCCTCCACGCTTCCGGCGTCATTCTCGCCCTCTGGCTTGTCCAACGGAGCGGTGGTAGCCGAGGGCTTTTTGTTAACGCCCGCTTTAACATTTTCTTTAACATCTGACGCTATCAGCCCAAGCGCTTGTAGCTTCTGCAACTCGGCCACTACATCTGGATCCTTCGCGACCCTGGATCCGGCTGCAGACGCCGTCTTCTCTGAATAACCGGCGGCGATCGCTGCGTCTTTTTTGGACGCACCTTCCCTCAGCGCAGCGACGAAGGCACGCTTTCGGGATGTTAAAGCCATTTAACAAAAATCCTGTGGGGGAAAAAAATCTGTACGTGGGATCGGAGGCGGTCTAGCTAGCTGAGAAATCTTAGCTTTTAACCCCCCTACCCCTTTTGCGGCACGTCACTGGCATGCCTCTTTGTAGCTCCACCGGGTTTCGACGATCCGCAGTCGCCTCAGCTACCCAGCCCCGCAGCCTCCTCGGCCTGCTTGACGGAGTCGTGGCAACGTTTGCAGAGGCTCTGCCAGTTGGTCTGATCCCAGAAAAGAACCATGTCTCCACGGTGAGCAACGATGTGGTCGACGACTCTGGCCGCAGTTGTGCGGCCGTTCCGCTCGCAGTAGATGCACAGCGGGTTGTCACGCAGGTACTGCTCTCGCGCCTTCTGCCACCGGTAGTCATAGCCACGTTGGGAGCTGGTCATGCCGCTCCGCCAGCTGCCAGGTGTGACCACCTTGACCCGTGACCCTGTGCTCTCCTTGATGCGCGATCCGAGCGTCTTGAGCCTGGCCATCAGCGCACCTCGATCACGGTGCCGCGCTCTATCCAGCGCATCACTCGCCCAAGGTGAGGATCGCGACCAGTCACATGGGACATGAGCAGGACGCCGGCCAGGTAGTACTTCAGCCACCGGCGATGCCGGCAGACGATCGTTGCTGTCACGTGGGGCATTCGCTCACCTCGCGCCACGAAATGGCGCATGTCGATTTCGTGGTGCGGTGCACTTATGCTATGCGCGAAGGAATTACTTCACAGGGATCGGGATGACCAAACTAACCAAAATTCGTATTGCTCTCACGCTCGGTGCGCTCGCCGGAATCGCTCCAGTGACATTGATCTTCCTCTGGGGACTAATCTATTTGGTCATAGCCATCGTCTATATGGAGAAGCTTGCCTTGCCAGTGACGATAATCGCCATCTCTGTACCGAGCCTATGGGGGTGCTGGAAAGCCTATGCAGCCGCAATGGCGAGCAAGCCCAGGCACCCACGTGACTGGCGAGTTATCGCGTCAGTCATTGTCGCCACTTTCTGGGCCTTCCCATGCAGCGCGGCAATGAGCTGGGATCTCACGATCCTATTCACATTTCTCATGCCGGGATTGACTGCAGCGATCATGCTCGCCGTGACCGAGTGCCGCGCTCGCAGGAATGGTCAGAACGGCGAGGTTACGGCGATACCCGATTGAGGGCCTCATCAGCCTTGTCGGCTGCCTTGGTCGCGGTGGTCGCCGCCTTGGTTGCCTTCTCGGCTGCCGTACTGGTCTTCCGGGTCAGCTCATCCAGGCGATGGTCACGTTGCAGCGTGGCCTCGTCGTAGGCGGCGCGGATCTCGGCGACCTGCTGCCGGTAGGAATCTGCCAACGCCCACTGTCCGAGCTGGAAGCCGAAGAAGACCCCGCCGGTCACCAGCAGCATGGCGATGAACCACACTTCGACACGTCGCCACCAATGGCGGGCCATGAATTGGATTGCGCACTTGTCCATCAGGTAGTACCTCCCAGCTTGATGCGCAGGCGGGCGATCTCGTCGCTTTGCAGCGTCACCCGCTCTGTAAGGCTGGCTACCTGAGTGGTCAGCGATTCGATCTTTCCTTCCATCCGGCCAACAGTAGCCATCAGGTCGTTGCGTTCTTTGGCAAACTGGTCAGCTCGCGCCTCAGCCAGCTTTCGAGCTTCACGCTCGGAGTCGAGCAGTTCATTCAAGCGGCGGACGGTGCCAATATCTGCGTTGTCCATAGCGCGGTCGGCGGCATCCTTTGAGAGGAACTTCCTCAACCACAAGAAACCGCCCAGCAATACTGTGCCCGTGCCGCCCAGCCAGGTGGCTGTGCCTGGGCCGAAGTCGGTCGGGTCCATCAATTGCTCCAAGAAAAAGAAAAGGCCCACCAACAGGTGAGCCTAGAAATAAGTAAAGCGGCTGCGGTTAGACATTCTTCGCTAGCTGTAGAGAGTCTTCAGTCTCTGCTTCCCGCTCTCCGTCAAGCCTTTCATGAAGTGATGAGGGTGCGGGAAGCCATCCTCCTCTCCGACTGCCCCTGCAGAGATGATGAAGCCGTCTTTGACCAGTGCATCGATAGTTAGCAGGAAATAGGGGGTATGCCCAAGCTTCAAGCCCTTTGCCTTCATCTCGTTATAGAGACCGCCGGAGTCAATGTCTTGCCTGGTAGAGGGCACTAACTCATTCAGCGTTGCAAGAATGTCCCGGCTCAGCTTCCAATCGATTTCCAATTTGCATCCCTCATATGTGAATTCTGCCGGGATGACGTTACATGGCAGGCTGCCAACTGGGCAACAAAAACCCCAACACAATGGTCGGGGTTCGTCTGTGTCGCGTTGCTTGCAAGCTGGACACGCTGCTATGAAACCAGGACTTTATCCGCGCGGAAAGCTTTTTATGCAGCCTCGCGCAATTGCTCCAGCGCGCAATCGATCCAGGCCACTCCAGTGTTGATCAGCTCGCGGGCCTTGGCTTCGCTCATCTTGTTCTCGCGGGCGATCCGCAGCGCCGGCCATTTAGCACCGAAGTACAGCCAGACGAAGCCGCCCATTTGCGGGTTGCGCTTATTCAGCCTGGCTACGGCGCCGTCCACCGCAAGTGCTAGGTCGTCCGTGATCACGTATTGCTTAAGTCCTCCTTCCGCTGGGGCGTGCTCCCTCATAAGCGCATACAGCGGGCATACGTACTGAGGCACGCCCATGCCATCCATGCGCCACCAGCCCCATTGCTCGAGCATGTACGCGGTGTCACCAAGGGCCTTGTCTACGTAGGTTCGCTTTTTCATGTCCTTCCCCCTCAATCCCCGGTGTGGTTGGTGCCGCCGGCGCCGCGCCGGTTGCTTCCCTGATATGTCGCCTCAGGCCCGGATGCCTGAGGATTCTTCAACTGCTCGATCTGCCGGAGCGCTGCTCGAAGCCTCATGCTGAGCTGGGTCACCAGTTCATCCAGGGCCAAGGCCTCGCCGGTTGCAGCCGCCACAAAGCCCGAGGCATTGCAGTGGTCGCATGGCAGTTCGTGAAACACGCCCTGAGAGACCGATCTCCCACGGCACAAAGGGCACTGAGCCAACTTGATCGCAGCCCTCTTGAAGGCAGGGCCATGGCTCTTTCTTGTCACTTCGAATCCTCGCTAGTAACAAATTCAGTAAGACCGCTTGGAGCCTTGCCAGCCGTGGGCTGCACGCGATTCTGTGAAAATTCAAATAAGGTCTCTGTAAGGCCGTGAATGGTGGAAAAGCCGATGCTGTCTAACCAGCCGTGCCACTTCTCCAAGGCTGCCCGGCGCTGCTGCATGGCTTGCGTGTGGATGTAGGTACTGGCGATCTTGCCGAGCGTGTGGTTGAGCAGCATCTCGCCGATGTGCCCGTCGATGCCGAGGTCGGTCCAGGTGCTGCGGGAGACTTTGCGCAGGTCGTGACTGGTCCACGCGCCCTGCCCCAGCCGAGTGAATACGTTGCTGGCCTGAGTCTCGCTCAGCGGCAGGCCTCGACGATTCGGGAACAGGTAGGCGCCGCTGTAGCCTTGGCTCTGTTGCATGGCCCGGTAGCGGGTCAGCAGGGCCTTGAGCTGGCCGGTCAGTGGCAGGCGGTGCTCGGTGCGGGTCTTGGTGTTGGCTGCTGGGATGAACCACTCGGACGCGGCCAGCGAGATGTCCGCCCAGCGCGCCATACGGGTCTCGCCGATCCGGGTGCCGTGGGCCAGCATCATCAGGGCCAGCATGGCGCCACCCGGAGCACGCTCGAATGCCTGGGCCAGCTGCTGCATCAGCTCGGGCAGTTGCACGTCACGCAGTCGCGCAGCCTTTGGACGAATCCGGGCCTTGGTGAAGTCCTTGAAGCGCATTCCGGCCATGGGGTTGCAAGCGATCATGCCGAGCGTGTGCGCCTGGCGGAAAGCGATCAGCAGCAGCGCGAAGATCTGCTGCAGGTAGGACAGCGAGACATTGGCTTGGCACGGCCACATCAGCTGCTTGTCCAGCGATTCGGCGCTCACCTCGGCAAAGGCCAGGCCGGACAGTCGCGGACGCAGGTGCTGGACCACGGCAGAACGGGCGCCGGCCTTGCGCTTGGAGGACAGCGAGCGATCGTCCACCATCCGATCGACATACCAGTCCAGCAGCTCACCCACAGTCGTCATGCCGGAAACCGCCACCGGCGCCTCAGGGTCGCGCATTACCCGCCTGCGCAGCGCGGGAAGCTCGGCCAGCACATCGGCAACGCTCAGCTCCGGCCAGTGGGCAATCGGCTCCCAACGCTTGCCGGAGACCAGGTGCCAGGTGCCGCGCTCGCGACCGGTCCAGAAGCGAAGGTACAGGCCGGGGTGACGCGGGTCACGCAGATCACGCACTGACACGTCGGCAGCCTGTCTGCGCACCTCGGCTTCGCTCAACTTCACCGCTCGCGTTGCGCTCATGCTACTGCGCCTTCGATAGCATGGATGCGAACGCGAACGGCGCCGCCCTTGATAGTGTCCTTGCTCACCACGATCTGGGTGGAAAACACGTTGTCGTCTATGCCTAGGGCGTCGGCCAAACCATCGCGACCGGCCTTGAACATCGCCAACAGATTGTCGTCGTCACGACGGCGGCGGTCGGGCGGCACGAACTCGAGCACTAGCAGAGCATCACCTTGCGGCGCTTGGACGCCTGCCTGCTTGGTCAGCAGATGACAGGCTGCACGGTAGGCCTTGGCCGCCCTGCTTTTTTTGGTCCAGTGCAACCGTGCATTTGGGCTGCATGCGGCCGGCGGCCACGGGAGCGTCAAGTCACTCATGCAGCCACCACGCCTTCGCTAATCAGCAAAGCCTGGGTGCGCATGACGCCCTCGGCGTGGTAACGACGGGCAGTGTCCCTGTCGATCGCCCTGCTGCGCCCATCGCATGCGTCATGGCAGGCGCTGCAGGCCCAGGCACCCTGTAGGTCATGAGGCTTGGAGCCGACCCCGCAGGTGCCAGCCATGCGGTAGTGAGCCAGAACGGTCGTTTCAGGGTTGCCGTTGCAAACGCCTGGGATGCGCACCTGGCACTCCCGACCGCGCGCGGCCTTGGTCAGTTTCGATTGCCGCATGGGCTGTCTTCTCCATGAAGATCAATAACGAGGTAAGTGCTCGGCCACAGCAGCTTGCCGTGGGCAGTAGCAATCTCCCTGCTGCCATAAAGCGCAATGGGCGGCGCGGGAGCGTCGGATAACCCGATCAGGTGGCTCTGGCAGTAGAGGGCGTAGCGGTAGGTGGACGGATCAGGAGCGAGGAGCGTGCTCATACCGACTCCTTGCCGCGGTGGGATTCCCACTCGAAAGGCACCACCACCCCGCCACCCTCGCGGAGACGGTCGTAGCAGCGTTCGCCCATGGCGTGCCGCAGCTGGCCGGGCTCCAAGTTGGAGATCACCACAGTGGGGCGCATCTGCTCGTAACGGCCGTTGATGATTGAAAACAGGGTGGTCAGCTCAAATTCGCTCGGCTGCTCCTTGCTCACGCCGACCTCATCCAGCACCAGGAGCGAAGGCTCGATCAGGCTCGCCAGAATGTCAGCTTCGGACTGCTCGCTGTTGCGGTCGTAGGTCGCGCGGATGGCTTGCAGGATCGCACCCACGGTCCGGTAGACGGCTGCCGCTGACGTGTTTCGCATCAAGTCGTTGGCCATGCCGGCACCCAAGTGGGTCTTGCCGGTACCGACCTGGCCAAGCAGCATCAGGCAACGCCCGGTACGCTCGATTTCCTCGAAAGCGGCCACGTAGCGCGTGCAGTAGGCCAGGGCTTTGCGCTGCCCTTCGTGCTCAACGCGATAGTTGGCCAGAGTGCGGTCGGCGAAGCGCTTCGGGATCAGCGCCGAACCCAGCTTGCGGGTCATGGCCTCGCGCTTCAGGCGGGTTTCCTCGGCCTGCTGCTTCGCCTCTCGCTCGGCAATGGCGGCCTTCTCGCACTCAGGGCAACGACCTACGATTTCGCGACCCATCAGCACGTTCACGCGCTGCTCGAAGTCGCCGTGATGCTCGCAGTGTGCAGGCTGGACACGGAAACCGGCGGCATTCCGCACGTCGGACATGGTGATCACCGATTCAGATCGCATATACGCCCCCCTCGAGTTCGGTCAGGCCGTCGGTGTAGTCGCGGTCGCTGAAGCCGTGGTGGCGGCTGTTGGGACTGGCTTTGGCAGGCAACTGGGCGCCGATGCGCTTGGTCACCCACTCAACTTCGAAGCCTCGCCAACCGTTCTCGACGGCGATCTCCAGAGCCTGGGCAGGCTGAATTCCGAACGCCTTGCACTGCTCGAGCTTGGAGTTCAGGGTGGCCCAGATCCTGGCAGTCACCGGGGCCTTGGCGGCTTTGCGGACTACGAGGTAATCAGCGATCAGTGATTCGTCCAAGCCATGCGGGTTGCCGGCCAGCATGGCGACCTTCCCGAACGGCGCCTTGCGGTCAGCCTTAGCCGGCGCCGGCGGTTCATCGCTGGGGGGGCATGTAATATCTTCCGTAGGAAGATTTACATAGGGGGTTAGATTCTTAGAATAAAGAAGGGACTCGGCGGTTTTGGTCTGTTTCGACTCTTCGCCGATTCGGACCACCTGAGCCGACTCGGCTGTTTTGGTCTGTTTCGGATCAACGTACACCCAGTCTTTCGGATCGTTCACGCCGATGTCACCCCGAGCACCGCCGTCGCGGAACAACACACGGCGCCGCAACAGGCTGGAGATAGCCTTTGACACAGTGTCCGGGTGGGCATGTATGGCTTTCGCGATGTCGGTAGCCGGGATGCGCTGGGCGCCCGCACCGAAGTTGATGGTGGCCTTGGCCACGTACAGCACAATCTTCATCTCCCGAGCAGGGAGATCGATGGCAAGCAAGCCATCCATGAGCTGGTTGTCCATCCGGGTGAACCCCCTGGACTTGTCAAGTTGGACGATGTTTGTCATGCTTTGATCTCGTTTGAAGCTGTAGAGAAAGCCGCCCTGCCAGGCGGTTTTTTTTCGCCTGCTGTTTGAGCACTGGATGCTTGAACAGCAGGACGTTCGCACTACCGGCGCTAGGCCAGGTCACGCATACTTCGCTTCGTTGCCACCCAGTACCGCTGGCGTTTCTGGGTATATGTCAGGTCGAAGCTCGGTTCGATGAATGCCGGTTAACCTCTCGATATCCAGCACCCTCTCGGCAGGCACGCGCCCGGTAGCGCACATTTTCTGCACTGCCTGGGGCGTAACCTTGAGAGACCTAGCAAGCGCCGACTGGCCGCCGGCGGCGGATGCAGCCTTCTGAATTGCTGTCTGGGTCATACCCACCTCAAAGTTACAGCTACAACCAAAGGTTACCCCATGCATGTAGATACCTACAACCAATATTCGCAATTACACCTACAACCATTGTTTGTATGATTGACGCATGAAAAATATTGGTGAGCGCATAGCGCATAAACGTGAGGCTGCAGGCCTTAGCCAGTCAGAGCTTGCCCGCCGCTTGGGGCTCAGCGCCCAAGCAGTCCAGAAATGGGAGGCGGGTAAATCAACTCCAAGAAATGCAAAGTTGACGGCCCTAGCAGGCATCCTTGGGACCACTGTTGGCTTTCTGCTGCAAGGCGAAAACGGCGATACCGATGCCCTGAAAGCGCCGGAGCTATCCGACATTGATGCGTGGGATGAAGCTACCCCTCTGGATGAAGATGAGGTCGAGATTTCCTTCCTGAAAGAGGTCGAGCTGTCTGCCGGATCAGGAAGCTTTGTCATCCAAGAAAGCACTGATGAAAGCCTGCGATTCCCGAAAAAGAAACTGAGGGAAAACCACGTACAAGCCGCCCAGGCTCGATGCGTGACCGTTAGAGGCAACAGCATGACCCCCGTGCTTCGAGATGGAGCCACAGTCGGTGTCGATCTCGGTAAAACGAGGCTTGCCGATATCATCGACGGCGACCTCTATGCGGTGAATCACGGCGGGCAACTCCGGGTGAAGCAGGTGTTTCGCCTGCCGACAGGGCTGCGGCTGAGAAGCTTCAATCGCGATGACCATCCCGACGAGGATTACACCTTCGAGCAGATGCACGATCTACAGCTGCAAATCATCGGGCACGTCTTCTGGTGGGCTATGTACGCTCGCTAGCCTGAGACAACACTGAATAATCAAGCCCACAAGATCCTGCCAATCGGCAGGATTTTTTTTGCCCAATCAATGAGCTACCACTTTCCGCATGGCTAGGCAGACGAAAATATGCACTGAACTACAACTTATGGCTTGCGACATCCAACCAATGGTTGTAGATTCACTCCATCGCCGGATAGAAACCGGTCAACTCAAAGGCAGCGATGGACAGGCCTCAACTGTCCAGAGGGGTGGCAACTGCCCCGGGCGTGCAGCGTAAAGCGCCAATGCAGTTATCCAGCGGGAGACCAAGCCGAAAGGCCCGCGGCTGGAGGAACAACTCGAAGATTGCCGCGCAACTGACGCCAGTAGCGGGTCGCGGCAGGTTTCACTGGCTGGCCTTGGTTACAGGGCCAGACGGGAAACCACACCCGAGATCAATCATGGACACGATCACTATCGGCGCATGGATAGGCCATCTTGGCCGCGGCCTGGCGCCACGTGAATTGCAATGCATCCTCGATGTAGCCCAGGGCTTCACCACAAAGGAAATTGCCAGGCACTTCGGCATCAGTGAAAGCGGTGTAGAGAAGCGCATCGGCGACGCCATGTTGAAGCTTGGCGCCTCACGCCGCGCCGCAGCAGTGGCCGAGGCCATGAAACGCCAGATCATCAGCCCGCTCTGCATCCTGCTGGTCGGGATCATGGCCATGCACTCAGCAGTAAACGACGGCGACCCTATTCGCCGCGATCGCCGAGCGCCCGAGCGGCGCACCGCCCAAGTTCGAATCGTTCGCAGGGCTGAGGCCTTCGAACTTCACGCCTGACCCACCGAGGATCACCCATGCAAACCATCATGCATCCTGCGTTTCAGGAAAAGCTGGCTGTGCTCGCGGCTCTTCTCGAGTACAGCCGCACGCTGCCGGCTGAGACCCGTGCGAAGATCGGCGCGCCGAGCTACCAGGTGGTCAGCAAAGGACCGGCTTGGGATGTGGTCGATATGGCCACCGACTCGGTGCTGGGCTTCGCATTCAGCTATCAGGCCGCTCTGCGTTTCGCCTCAGCGATGGAGGCAGGCGCCGCCAGCAAGAGAGGCCTGCAATGAGCAAGCGCAAGCCACACAACATGCGCGCCAGGCTCGAGCGCAACTGCCGCGCGCTGGTAGGTGCCAATCACGCAGCCGTGGTCAACATCGATCCGAGCGGCCAGCAGGTGCTGCTGAACTGGAAGAACCTCAAGCAGATCCGCCTGAAGCAGCTGGTGGACGCCGTGTGCGACATACCGCATCGCTGGACCATCTACCTCAGCATGATGTGCGAGAGGCCCAATGGCGAGCAGTACTGCAAATCGGTAGAGGTAGCTCCTGACGGCAACTACCTGGCATCGCATCTGACCGACGTCATCGAGGCGACCTATCTCGATCTGCGCGGACAGGCCAACCCGAACCACCTCGTAGCATCCGGGTGGATCGCCATACCCGCAGACATCACGCTCGACGAGGCGCAAGCCGCGAAGGTCTTCGCTGCAGTCGGCGCCTGGAACCAGCAGAAAGCAGCATGTAACACATCACTGAACCCGTCCGGCTCGGCCGGCGGCAGCAGCACATCCATCTGACGGCTTCAGGATCGAGGAGTATCTGTAATAAAATCTACCACTTAAGAAGACTACAGTTTCGCAGATGGGCGTCTCCCGTTCTCTTCGGAGCGACAGAAAACATAGAATAACGCTCCATTAAATCCTTAAGCTTTCCACCGTCATCGCTTAGACAGTAAATCAATGCGCACTCTACCTCAGCTGGAGTTAGCATCGACTTCACTATCAAGACGTACCGTTGCTTTAGTTTTGGGTCAGGCAAATCGCAGCTATCCACGTACGACAACAGCTGCTCAAGAACGGTAAAATACCTAACACCTCCGTCCTGAACCTTTTTAAGAAAGGCATTAGCATGCTCCTTAAATACAGGAAGCCTATCCCTAGTTGTTATGTTGATAACCCTCAACAACACTGGATGCCAATCAATTCGATCCACATTGAAATTATCTGCCAGCTTTTGGATAGCAGGAATCCCTTTGTAAAGCCTGCCATCTCCAGCGTACTCCATCATGTCCAAGCTCTTCGAGTGCAGATCAGTAAGACCAAAAAAGACGGATTCGAAGCTTTGCTGCTTGAAAATTGCGGTCTGTTCCTGCTGCATCGCTATCGCGGCATTCGCTTCCGATCGAGCAGATTTAACTTCATCAGACTGATACTTAAGGCTTCTAACCACAGCAATTAGGGCCATAAAACTCAATATAGGATTGAGTATACCTCCAACGTAGTCACCAAACTGACCCCATACGTCCTGACCTTCACCACTAAAAACAAAAAAATTAATCGTATAACCGAGGACAACTAGAGCTGCAAAAAAACCAGCTAAAACCAGGATCCTTAAACTGAAGTCCTTCTTAACCAACGCAATCCATTTCATAACATAGTCTTTCATAGACTCAGTCCATTTCAGTTTTTAAGTAGCACTTAATACCTCATCCTAAACTAAAATGCCACCATGCCGCATCCGGCCACGGAGGGCGGCGCATGCATGGAGAAAGCCATGAGCACCAGCTACCACTACAAGACCACCTCCCCGGCCGTGCTCGAAGCGGTGCGCGCCTGGGATGAGAAACTCAAGGCCTTCCACTTCCAGCTCGAGGCGATGACCAAGATCTTCGGCGGGCCAGGCTCACCGATGTACAGCGGAAACGACAAGTACGTCGGCGGTGTGAAGATCAGCGCCAGCCGGGATCTGGATGTGCATTGGTGTCGGCCGGATGACCACGGTTACAGATCGCTGCGAACCGCCGCGAAAATTCCCAAGGGCACCGCCAAGGAGGCAAGGCCTGCAATCAAGGCTGAGCATGACCGACTCAAGGCTCTTTGGCTCGAGCACTGCCCGGCACGGATCAGCGCCGATGACACATGGAAGGCCATTGGCCTCGACTGGGGAACGATCTGGCTCAGCGGCGGCGTGTTCTTCGAGCTGGAGGGCACCGTGTACCTGCATCTCGGATTCAAGCTCAGCAACGACGGCGACCAGGTCGAAGGCGCCAAGGAGATCATGGCAAGCGAGCTTGAAGCTGCGCGCCAGCAAATCTTTCAGCAACGCAAAGCCGCCTGACACGCGCTGCCGGCGAGCGCCTTCCCGTATTCAACGATAACGCCTCCCCGGCGAGGGCGGCGCCTGTCGATCAAGAGCATGGCGCTCCTGCCCCGGCCGGGATCTAGCGAACTCCTCGTAGCTTTGCCGGCTTAGCTAAACCTGAACGCGCCAAGATCAACTTAAATAGTTAGTTGCTTCGCTTTTATTTTGCTCATGAGAATTTCTAGTCTATCCCGCAAATGAGATTCCACCGCCTCCTTCCCCTCTCCAATAAATATACTAATCACATCAAATGTGGCGACACCCTTTTCAGCGATGTTATCTCGCACAGCATCCTTAAGCTCCTCATTAGACCAACGCAAATATAATTCAACAACCATCTTACACTGATTAGTAAAGGAAAATATTTCTTCAAAACTATCCCACACATCTCCCCCCCAAGAATCTCTACACTCCAAAGCTAATGCGCAGATGTCAGAATGATATTTCTTAAACATGTTCAGATTTTCTCTCACCCGCTCAACATGCTCAACCGGCTGATTTCTAAACCTGACTTGAGAGTACATGTTCTTCGCAAGAGTTTTTGCCATGAGGAAAATATCTAGCGCTTGTGGCTCATATGCGCGAATGATTGCAAGCGCCTTTTTTGATAGCTCGTGATCCGCCTGCGCCAATGCTCTAGCTTTCCACGAGCTGTATTCAGTTATCGCTAGCACGACACCAAGCACTGTGGCAAAACCAGCTAAGGTCTCAGCAAATTCATGAATATTATTGACTTTGAAAAAACCAACACCTCTAAGTGTGGCGCCCCAGATAGCTCCTGCGGCGAACAACGAAATGCAGCCGATACTTACAACCCAATCCTTTCTCATAGAGCCTCGCCACAGTACGTGAAAGCCCATTATGCCAGCATCGTGGGGAGCAACATCGATGACAACAGCAATTGATCTATTCGCCGGCCTCGGCGGATGGAGCACCGGCGCGCGCGCCGCAGGTGTCCAGGTTCTCTGGGCGGCAAACCATTGGCCGGTAGCCGTTGAATGGCACAGCGCCAACCACCCCGACACGCAGCACGTATGCCAGGACCTGCACCAGGCGCGCTGGGATCAGGTGCCGGCACACGACATCCTGCTAGCCTCGCCATGCTGCCAGGGCCATTCGAAGGCCCGCGGCAAGGCATCGGGCAACCCGCAGCACGATTCATCTCGATCGACAGCCTGGGCAGTCGTGTGGGCCTTGGAGTTCTACCGGCCGGAAGCGGGGCTGGTCGAGAACGTGGCTGAGTTCACCGACTGGGCGCTCTACCCGGCATGGCTGGCCGCAGTCCAGGCGCTGGGCTACCAGGTCGCGCCGCATGTAGTGGACTGTGCTGACCTCGGCGTGCCGCAACACCGGGTGCGCCTATTCTTGGTGATCACTCGCAGCAAAGCACCGCTGATGCTCAACCTACAGCAGCGCCAGCACGTACCAGCCGCGAGCTTCCTGGACTTCAACGCCGGGCGCTGGTCGCAGATCGAGAAGCCCGGCCGGGCCCAGGCCACGCTCGACCGAGTGCGTAATGGGCGGGCGCGCTTCGGCGACCGGTTCATCATGCCCTACTACGGCAAAGGTTCAGGCCTCACTGGCCGCTATACAGCTCGCCCGATCGGCACCATCACCACCCTAGACCGCTGGGCGCTGGTCGACGGTGACCGCATGCGGATGCTCAGCGCCAGCGAGGCCTGGCCGCGATGTCGTTCCCAGCTGACACCCTACGACCAGACAACCACCGACTTACCATGCACATGGCCGGCAACGCAGTACCGCCAATCGCCGGGCAAAGAGTAATCGAGGCCTTAATTAGTTCCGGATGAGTTGATATCGATACCTAACATCGTCATCAAGCTCGCCAAGTTCTTCCATCCATTTATCAATCAACTTGGATTGGCCTTTAATTCTTTTGACAGTGTCTTCAGAAATTATGGGCTCGGGAAACTGATTCAGAGTCTCTGCTATAAATTCCCCATAGTTACTAACTTCCCGCAAGCCGACTAGAAAGTGAACCATTTCATTGGAAAGTGCTGTAACAGGAATTTCGCGGAGCATCGCGGCTGACTGCTTTAGCTCATGCGCTATCGATTTACGAGCAGGGGATGACCAATGAGGATGGCGGCTGATGACGAAAATCAACTGCCTGAACGTTCCGCAAAAATGGTTCATCAAAGCAAAGGTAGCATTAATTCCATCTAGCCGCTGCTTCAACTCGGCCTCTTCCTTCTGTCTCAGCTGCAACTGATTTTGGTAAAAAGGAATAGCTATCGCCACCACAATGGCAACAATCGCACCAAAGGCCTGCGCCCAACCTGCTGTATCTGCCGGGAGCCATCCCTTTCGCGCCCAATAGCCGACAGAACCGACAATCGTCCACACCACTGCGCTAAGTCCTGCCAATAGCCACAACAGTGTGAAGCCGTATCGGATTGCCTTATCCGAAGTCCATCTGTTCAACCTTTCTCGCTCCTGACTAGTAGGTGCTGCACATTAGCGGATTATCAAGCTGATAGGCGACCCCCTAGATAAGAGCACAAGTGTACTCCACCCCGCTGCAACACCTTTCCTCTCTATTCACTGCCGCGATATGGCGGCCAAGGAATCGTCATGCCCGAGAAAAGTGGAATCACCCTCAACCGAGCGGCGCAGGATGTCGTGCTCGAGCGCCAGCGGCAGGTCAGCGGCGAAGGCTACTCGCTGTATCGCGATGATGGCTATGTGAAGGGCGAGCTGTCGGAAGCGGGCGCTACCTACGCCAGCCTGGCGGGCAATCCCGGGGCGCTGAGCACCCAATGGCCCTTGGGGGCGAAGACATTCAAACCGAGCACTGACCGCCGACGCGACCTTGTCAAAGCCGCAGCCTTGATCCTCGCCGAGATCGAGCGCCTGGACCGCCAGACGTTGATTCGGCACGCAATTGTCCGGCGCGACGAAAACGGCATGTTCCAGCACCCCGACCTTCCCGACTTCGACGAGGGTGATGGCGAGAAGTACAAAGCCTGGATTGCCGAGCAAGGCCTGCAGGTAATCATGATTGAGCTTGAGACTGATGCGCCGGAGGAAATCGCAGATCGCTACTTCGAGTCTGGCGATCCGGATTGCAGCTACTGGGAGCCGAACCGACCTGACGGAGAAGGCTGGTTCTGCCTGGCCATTCACGATAGTGACGACGGCCCTGTTTGCTGGTGGGCCCGCCGGGTGGTGACACCATGAGCCAGGCAGAGGAGCGTAATCGAAACGCCCCCACCGAATCGCCCGACCCGATCCAGCCTATCTAGATGCAGTCCTAACTCTGGACGCCGGTGCGCCCTCCACAGCTATCTGACGAGCTCGGCCTACTCCCCAGACAAGGGCCCTAGTCATCGACTCGTGGGGCCTTGACTCGTATGCCTCTTCGTAGATTGGCATGCCAGAAGCCGCGTACACGCCAACAAACAACTGCGTATTACCGGTACGCGACAAGCGCACCTGGACGTCAATGACCGTCCCGTCATCGAGTATTTCATCATGCATTCGATGGTGGAGGGTCGGATCTGCCCAAGTCCAAAATACATTTCCTCGAATCCTCATGTCGCCCTCCTTCGACTCGCTTTAATGGTTGTTCCCTCAGCAACTTTATCTAACCAACAACGACAGACAACCTTTAATGTCCGATATGCGGACTGCGTCTGACAACCGGCAACTTTTCTTATACCGAATAAATAACCTGTACAACTTATTGCCGCGATATGGCGGCCAAGGAATGCCTGTGTCCGAAGTAGACGAACGCGATCTCGAACTTCTCAAACTGGCCGCTAAGGCCGCACGCCTTGAGATTGAACCATGCACCTGCCGCGATCCAAAGTGGCCTTTCCGCCTGAAGGGTCAGTCGGGTGTGCGTGCTCACTGGAACCCGTTGATCAACGACGGCGACGCACTGCGGGTGGCCGTATTGATGGGCCGCGGTGATCGCCTGGGCATCCAGATCCACATCGTCGAGCCGTTCGACGGCGACACGGACGCGTACACCGTTGTGGATGCTGAGCGCTTTGGTGAGTTCGACATCTACCACGGCGATGATCCATTCCGGGCCACTCGCCGGGCAATCGTTGAGGCTGCCGCAGCGATCGGGAGCAGATCATGACCCGACTCGCCCTCTGCCTCCTGCTTCTGGCCACCCTGGCCGGCTGCGAACCCATGACCCCCGAGCAAATCACGCAGCGCGAACTGGACTACCCGTTCTCCGGTGTGCACGCCGAGCACGACGATGCCCGCGGAGTTACGTGCTGGGTCTCCGATGACTCCCGCGCCGGGCTCTCCTGCTTGCCGGATTGGATGCTGCGCGGTCCAGACCAGGCCGGCAACGAGCGCCAGCTCTCCCCGCACGAAAAAGATTCAGGACCTACACCCGCACTGGCGCCTGGGCACTGGATTGATGAGAGGTATGAGCTGTGAGCAAGAAGAAGACCAGTTTCACCATCGTCTCCAGCGACGAGCTGGCCGAGCTGCGGCGTGACCGGGACCGACTCAGCGCACTGGAGTCGTGCTGCTGGGATGTCAGCTTCGAAAGCCATTCCAATGGCATGGACGGCGATTACAGCATCGGTATCGAGATCATCGGCCACTACATGGGCAAGCCAAACCGGCGCGTGCTCGGTGAGAACTACAACGAGAACTTGCGCGCGGCCATAGACCAAGCGCTGACGGCAGAGGCGTACCCGCCGGCGCGGCCTGAGTACGACATCTACGGCAACCCCGAGCGGAGGCGAGCATGACCGACCTGGTCGAAGCGAAGACCTGCACCTGCCCATCCGGCGACGGCTCACTGCGCTGGCCGTGCCCGGTTCATCCGCCGAAGGAGGTGATGCCGTGACCGAACAAAGCACCAAGGAATTCTACTCTGTAGATCAAGCCTCTCAGCATGCCGCAGACTGGTGCAAACGCAATCCCGCATGGCGCCGGATCTGTGATATCCCAGATATCTCCGTGTTCGAAAAAACCTACGATGAAATCCCAAAGCGCGAGCGCGCCTACTGGGAAAAGAACGGCGGCGAAGAGTGCTGGCGTGAGTTCGGCGCCGGAGGAACCAAGGTGCCTACCGGATTTATCTCTGGAAAGGGCGATTTCTTCGACCACGTCCTCAAAGTTCCGCGCCATCACAACATGATGATGGTGTATCGCGTAGGCAAGAGGTGGAAGCCATGATCGCCCTCGCCTACATGGCCTACCTGATCTACAGGGGGCCGCGATGAGCTGCTACACGCTGTACGACGAAAACCGCAATCCATGCGGGCATATCTGCGGCGACCTTGGGCCGCACTGCGCTGAATGCGGCGATGTCTCGGCGAACCTATGCGACTACCCGGTTGGTGATGGAAAAACCTGCGATCGCACCCTGTGCCGATACTGCTCGACCAAAGTTGCCCCTGACGTTCATTACTGCGCTGCCCACCATACCGAGTGGAAAGCCTTCCGCGACGCCGGCGGCGTGAAGCGCGAGCTCGAAAACGTCGTTCCGTTCAAGGGCGCCTAACCCCTGTCCCTTACAACTCAAGCCCGCCGACATGCGCGGGCATGGAGAGCTATCGCCATGACGAAAGAAGAATTGGCCACCCTGCCGGAGAAGATCCGGATCGCCACCGAGGCCGGCAAGGCGGCTGCCAACGAATGCCAAGACGACGGCGGCAGCGCTAACTTGGACCGTGTTGTGATCCCACTGCGCGGGTTGCGTGCCAGCCTGATCAAAGGCTTGCCTGGCGATGTTTACCCAGCCAGCACGTATCACCCGCGCGGGCTGCACCTCTCGGCGCCGTTTGCAGGTATCGGCAACCGGCGTTACGCGGGCGTGCAGGCCATGTGCCGGTCGCTCAAGGACCAGGGCGTCAACTGCTACGTCTACTACCAGCTGGACTGACCACCAACCTGCCGCCACCGGCGGCGTGGAGACCATCCCATGGAAAATGAACAAAGAGAGCCGATTGCCTGGGCGTCGGACAAGGTGCCCGAAGACCGAATGGCGGAGCTGGTAGGCACCACCAAGCGGGCGTTGGAGGGCAAACGATGCCGCGGCGTTATCCCCGAAGGGGTCTGGAAAAAGGTCGACGGCAGGATTTTCTACAGCATCAGGAGATATGAAGCGTGGCTGGAAGGAGAATGGGGTTACCCACTGGAGTCGAGTTCATCGGTAACGCCGTCCGCATCCGTTTTATGGTCAACGGCGAACGGCGATCAGAAACGCTCGCATACCCCCAAACTGCCAAGGGGATCAAAGCGGCAGCCGATCTACGCGCTCAAGTAGTCAGCCTGGCCAAGCATGGCGTGCTGGACGAGAAGCGCTATGCCGAGCTGTTCCCGGGTTCAAGCTACAACGCGACAGTCAGAGAGATTTCATTCGGGGAGTACGCGCAAAGCTGGCTTAACAGCCTGGAAGTCGTGCACGACACTAGGGTGAATTACAAAGGGATTATGAACAACTATTGGATGCCGCATCTGGCGAGGCTGCCTATCAAGGCCGTCACGCCGATGGTGCTGAGGGAGGTAGTCGCGAGGACCGAGTGGAAGAGTTCGACCGTCAAGCGCGCCGCGATCGCCCGGGTCAAGGCAATGTTCCGAGCGGCGGTCTACGACGAAGTGGTGGACAGGAACCCAGCTGCCGCGATCCAGTTGCCGCAGAAGACGCGCAAGCAAGTGGACCCGTTCACAGTCGAAGAAGCGGACACGCTCATCGAGTGGATGTACGCCAACTTCTCCAGGTGCAATCAGGTCTTCGCCGCTTTCTACGAGTTTGCGTTCTACACCGGGATGCGCACGGGCGAGATCATGGCCCTGAGGTGGGACGAGGTCGACATGGATAAAAGGACTGCCCACGTCTGCCGAATCGTGGTCGAGAACCAGGTGATGGAGCGGACCAAGACCAAATACACCCGCACAGTGATGCTCAACAGCAGGGCCCTTGCCGCGCTCACGAAGGCAAGGCAGATCGCCGATGACAGGGAGACGCAGACGCGGCGTGTGGCCACAGTTTCGCCTTACGTTTTCCAGCCTTCCGGTAGATCACCCTTCATGAAGGGGCCTGACACGCCTGGCGTCCACTTCAATGAGGCGATCGCCGGGCGGCAGGTAAGGCCTCGGCCACAGTACAATTGCAGGCACACCTACGCCACCATGTGCCTGATGTCGGGCATGAACCCGGCCTTTATTGCAGGGCAGCTCGGGCACTCTGTTCAGGTACTGCTAACCACCTATGCGAAGTGGTTGAATTCGGCCAATGATTGGTCGGAACTGGCGAAGCTGGAAATGCGCGTAATTGGTACAGAATTGGTACAGGATTAAAATTCGTTCACGTTGCGCCCTTTAGTCATAAGGCATTCGACACGCTTTCGGCCATACTCCACAATGCAGCGGTTTTTTGGGGAAAACCCTGCAAAGCCAACGACATACCTCCTTTTAGTGAGCCTCAACGTGAAAACTTCTCTGTCCATCCTCAGCCTGCTGCTGTTGCTCACTGGAACTTCGACCCTCGCAACTACCGCTGCCGCTGCGCCGCCGCCGAGCCAGACTCAGCGCGATCCGGCCAAACTGCACCTGGCCTCGGGCAGCGCGCTGCTGATCGACCTCAACAGCAACAAGGAGCTGTACGCAAGCCATGCCGACCGGGTGGTGCCGATTGCCTCGGTGACCAAACTGATGACGGCCATGGTAGTGCTTGACGCGAAACTGCCTATGGACGAGCAGTTGACCATGACCATCGCCAACAACCCGGAAATGAAGGGTGTGTACTCGCGGGTCCGCCTGGGTAGCCAGCTCGATCGTCGCGAGACCTTGCTGATCACTTTGATGTCGTCGGAAAACCGCGCAGCCAACAGCCTCGCCAATCACTACCCAGGCGGCTATGGTGCCTTCATCAAGGCCATGAACGCCAAGGCGCGCAGCCTCGGCATGAGCCATACCCGCTATGTCGAGCCTACAGGCCTGTCGACGCTGAACGTGTCGACCGCACGCGACCTTGGCAAGCTGCTGTTGGCATCGCGCAAGTACCCGTTGTTGAGCGACTTGTCGACCACTCGCGAAAAGACCGTGGCGTTTCGCAAGCCTAACTACACGCTGGGCTTTCGCAACACCGACCATCTGGTCAACAAGAGCAACTGGGACATCAAGCTGACCAAGACCGGCTTTACCAATGAAGCAGGGCACTGCCTGGTGCTGCTGACCCGTATGGACAACCGCCCCGTGGCGATGGTGATTCTGGATGCCTTCGGCAAGTACACCCACTTCGCCGACGCCAGTCGCATGCGCCAGTGGCTGGAAACCGGTGCGGCCAAACCTGCACCGGCCGTGGCCATGCAGTACAAAGCGGAGCGACGCAAGGTCGTTGCCGACTGAGCCTGACGCTCCAGGGTGACGCCAGGCCAACCGCCGGGCGTCGTCTCAGGCCTGGGTATTGACCGTACCGCCGGCGCTGCTGTCACCGGTCTTGGTCAGGGCTTCGAGCAACTGCGCGGTCGCCGCCATGACCTGGCCAGTCAGCGTGCTGACGCTGGCTTGCTTGGCGGTAATCAAAGCGATCATGGCACCATCATCTGTGTCTTTAGCCATCATCTCGGCCAATTGCTTCTGCTCTTCGGCGAGCTGCTTTTGCAGTTGCTTGATCAGTTCGCGCAGTTGCTTGATGTGCGGCTGCTCGCTGCTGTCCGAGCCGCTATCTGCTTGTGCCGCCTTGGCGCCGCCAGCGACTTTTGAAAGGTCGACAGGCATGGCACCGCCCTTCTCGACCTGCTCGACGTCATCACGCTGATTGGTTTTGCCGGCGACTTGCGCCGAAGCAGCGCCAGCGATCGAGATGCCTGTAACTGTAACCATGTTCCGTACCTGCCCTGAAGTGGTCCTTGCGTTGACCAGGTTATCGGCCGCGCGCAGCAGATCTTGAAGTGGGCAGCACCTGCGCTGCAGGCTGGCTAAATTCCCTCAAAGCTGGCTCGTTCCAAAATGTGTAGAAGGCGCAGGGGCCAAACTCCGGCGCGCCTGTTCATTCGAACTTCAGGGAACGCAGCCATGAGCCAGACCCCAGAAACAGTCAAAGATTTGATCGGCGTGGGTTTCGGCCCTTCCAACCTGGCCTTGGCCATCGCCCTCGAAGAACTCGCCCAGAGCCAGGGCCATGCCCTGGACGCCCTGTTCATCGACAAGCAGCAAGACTACCGCTGGCACGGCGATACGCTGGCCACTCAGAGCGAGTTGCAGATCTCCTTCCTCAAGGACCTGGTGTCGCTGCGCACCCCTACCAGCCCGTACAGCTTCGTCAATTACCTGCACCAGAAGCAGCGCCTGGCCGACTTCATCAACCTCGGCACCTTTTACCCGTGCCGGTTGGAGTACAACGACTACCTGCGCTGGGCCGCCGAGCATTTTGCCGACCAGGCCGTGTACGGCGAAGAAGTACTGCGTATCGAACCGGAACTGCACGCTGGCCGGGTCGAGCACCTGCGGCTGGTCTCACGCGACGGTCAGGGCCGTGAGTACAGCCGGCGCACGCGTTCGGTAGTAATTGGTAGCGGCGGCACGCCGAAAATCCCGGAGAAATTCGCCGGGTTCAAGGACGACAAGCGCGTCTTCCACCACTCCCGCTACATCAGCGGCCTGGCCAAACTACCCTGCGCCGAAGGCAAGCCGATGCGTATCGCGGTGATCGGTTCCGGGCAAAGCGCGGCCGAGGCCTTTATCGACCTCAACGACAGCTACCCGTCGGTCAAGGTCGACATGATCCTGCGTGCCACTGCGCTCAAGCCTGCCGATGACAGTCCTTTCGTCAACGAGATCTTTGCCCCCGACTACACCGACCTCGTCTACAACGAGCCTGCCGAACTGCGCAGCAAGCTGATCGGCGAGTACCACAACACCAACTATTCTGTGGTCGACCTCGACCTGATCGACCGCATCTACGGCATCCTCTACCGGCAGAAGGTCTCCCACCAGTATCGCCACAACGTACTGTGCCGGCGCAACGTGGATGCGGTCGTAGCCACTGCCGATGGCATCGAACTGACCCTGCGCGACCTCGCCACCGGCCAGCAACAGACTCACCGCTATGACGCGGTGATCCTCGCCACCGGCTACGAACGCCGTTCGCACCGAGAACTGCTGGCGCCGCTGCAGGGCTACCTGGACGACTTCAGTGCCGATCGCAACTATCGAGTCCTGGCCAGCCCGGACATGCACGCCTCGGTGTACCTGCAAGGCTTCTGCGAAACCACTCATGGCCTGAGCGATACGTTGCTGTCGGTGCTGCCCGCCCGTGCCGCGGAAATCGGCCAGGCGCTCTATCAGGACCTCGCCCAGCGCTGCGCCCGCCCGGCGGTTATGGCCGCCGCGAGCAACGCCTGAGGGTACAGGACGCCTTCTGAAATATCTGGTTGCATTTAAAAAGGCAGGATTTTCATTCTCATTCGTCTTTATTAATGCAGCCTTACACGGTTGAGCATGCGCTCGACCCTTATTTTCAGAAGATGACCGATGGCCCAACCTACGAAAAAGTCCAAGTCCAAGCTGTGGTTCCTCGTCCACAGCTGGCTCGCCCTGCCGATCTGGTTCTTTGTCCTGATCGTCTGCTTCACCGGCATGCTGGCCGTAGTCAGCCAGGAGATCGTCTGGCTGGCCAACTCCGACGTGCGCGCGAGCAAACCCAGCGACGGCGCCGAGCGGCTGAGCTTTCAGCAGATCATCGACGCCCTGCACAAGGCCGAGCCGGACATGGCCGTGCGCATGCTGGTGCAGCCTGAGGGTTCGCACTTTGCCCTCGCCGCCAGCGTCACCAACCCGGATGGCACCACGCCAACCCTGTACGTCAACCCGTACACCGGGGTGATCCAGGGCAAGGCGCCGGACTTCAACTTCGAAGCCTTCACCCGTGCCCTGCACGGCTGGTGGCTGGTGCCGTTCACCAATGGCTACAGCTGGGGCTGGTACCTGGTGTCGCTGCTCGGCCTGCCAATGCTGGCCTCGCTGGTGACCGGCCTGGTGGTGTACAAAAAGTTCTGGCGCGGCTTTTTCAAGCCGGTGCGCAGCGGCCACGGCTCGCGGATCTTCTGGGGTGACGTACACCGGCTGGCGGGGGTCTGGTCGATCTGGTTCATCACGGTCATTTCGATTACCGGCATCTGGTTCCTGATCCAGGCCATTCTCGGTGACAACCATATAACCATCTCCAGCGAGCCGATCGTGCCGGTGATTGCCCGCGAAGACGTGCCGCTGACTGCCGACGGCAGCCCGGCACCGCGGATCGACCTGGATGCAGCGGCGCGCATCGCCACCGAGGCCATTCCCGGCCTTGAGATCACCTTCATCAGCCTGCCCAGCACGGCCTACAGCCATGTCGAAATGGGTGGCCGCGGCTGGTACCCGCTGATGTTCCAGACCGCATCGGTCAACCCCTACACCAGCAATGTCGACAGCAAGTTCCTGCTCGAAGACCGCTCCGCGCTGGAGTTCGTCACCGAGTCGATGCGTCCACTGCACACCGGCGACTTCGGCGGCCTGGCGATCAAGCTGATCTGGTTCTTCTTCGGCCTGGTATTGACCCTGATGGTACTCAGCGGGCTGTTGATCTGGACCAAGCGCACCGCCCAGGCCACCGCCGCAGCGCTCAAGCGCACCGATCGAGTCGCGCGCGCACAACCGGAACGCAGTGAAACTTCAGTGGAGGCGCAGCCATGAGCAAGGCGCAAGCAGTACCGGTGAGCCCGCTCAAGCAGTTCTGGCTGAAGTGGCGATTCCACATCAACATCCTGCTGATCCTGATCCCGCTGGGGTTCATGCCCAAGTACTTCGCCGACGCGGCCATGTTCCGCGGCGACAGTGGTTTGGGCGCCAATCAGGTCAGCGACATTCAGGTAGGCCCGTACACGCTCGACCTGGCCGAGCTGCGCGACGAAGCGCCCAGGGCGGATGGCCCGGCGGGTCATTTCAAACTGTTCAACGCAGCCCTGTGCAAAGCCTGCACCACGGAGGTTAAAGCGGTCTACCTGCGTATCGGCAAGCCGCGCAGCCTGCGCGCTGCGGGGACGATTTTCTTCGGGGCACCGTACCGCATGATCACTTCGCTGCCGGTACCGCCGCGCACACGGTCTGACGCACAGGTCTGGATCACTATCGAAGGCTGGGACGGCAGCATGCACCAGGCATCCGTCCCCCTGGCCCAGGCCTCACCGGCAACCGTGGCCTGGCTCGAGAAACAAGGAGGCACCAAATGAAACACCTGACTCGCAGGCTGGCCCTGCCAATTCTGCTGCTCTGCGCGGGCCCTGCCCTGGCGCACAATCCGATGTGCGAGTGCGCACCGGTTGATGCCGAGCAGATCAAATGCACCGGTGGCTTCTCCGATGGCAGCGGCGCACCCGGCGTGACCCTGGACGTGATCGGCTACGACGAGCAGGTGCTGGTCGGCAGCAAGCTGGGAGACGACTCGACGCTGACCTTCAAGCGCCCCGACGGTGAATTCTACGTGCTGTTCGACGCCGGCCCCGGGCACGTCGTTGAAATCGACCATGCCGATATAGGCGAGCCATGAGCCGCGCCCAGGTGATCCGCCCGGCCGGTGCCGGGCATGAGACGCTATATGTACTGCTGACAGCCCTGCTGATCCTGGCGCTGGCCGCCACGGTGGTAACGCTGCGCGGCGAGCGTGAGGATGAAGTCAGCATCGAGAGCCACCAGATCGACGCCCGTCGCGACCTGACAGCGGCCGAACAAGGGGTATTCACAGACCTGTTGGTGGCGTTCGACGAGATCCGCCAGTTGCGCGAAGAGACCGGTTCCATGCCTGAAGTGGCCAGCCTCGCCGAAGAAGGCCTGCCGCCGTTTGTCAGCGATGCCAGCAGCGTCAGCCGCGGTGGCCATCAATGGCAGTGGCTGGCTGCCGGCGCCTACCTGGGACGCAGCCAGGACAGCGCGGTGGCCGGCAGCTTCCTGCTGATCGTGCCCGCGCAGGCGGATGAACGGGCCGATGTCTGGCTGCGCCGCGACACCGCAGCCGTGGTTCCGGACGACCTGCAGCCGGTGGCCCTGATCGCCGCTGGCTGGCAGCAAGTGGTCAGCCATTACGACGCCGGGGTTACCCGTCAACACCGTCACTGAATCCAAGGACTCCTCCATGCTTCGCTCCGCCCTCGCCCGCCGCGCCCTCGCCCTGCTCATGGCCTGCGCCCTCCCGGCCCTGGCCCATGCCGAGGCCGGCAAGCCACTGCGCATCGGCATCACCCTGCATCCTTATTACAGCTACGTGAGCAACATCGTCGGCGACAAGGCGGAAGTGGTGCCGTTGATTCCTGCCGGTTTCAACCCGCACGCCTACGAGCCGCGCGCCGAAGACATCAAACGCATTGGCGGCCTGGATGTGATCGTGCTCAACGGCGTCGGCCATGATGACTTCGCCGACCGCATGATCGCCGCCAGCGAAACCCCTGATGTCAAAACCATCGAGGCCAATGCCAACGTGCCGCTGCTGGCCGCGACCGGGATTGCCGCCCGTGGTGCAGGCAAGGTGGTCAACCCGCACACCTTCCTGTCGATCAGCACCACCATCGCCCAGGTCAACAATATCGCCCGCGAGCTGGGCAAGCTCGACCCGGACAACGCCAAGTTCTATACCCAAAACGCCCGTGCCTATGCCAAGCGCCTGCGCAAGTTGCGCGCCGACGCCCTGGCCAAGGTCACCGAAGCGCCCCACGCGGATTTTCGCGTAGCGACCATTCATGCCGCCTACGACTATCTGGTGCGTGACTTCGGCCTGGAGGTCACCGCCGTGGTCGAGCCAGCTCACGGCATCGAGCCAAGCCCGGCGCAGCTGAAAAAGACCATCGACCAGCTAAAGGCACTCGACGTCAAAGTGATCTTCTCGGAGATGGACTTCCCTTCGGCCTACGTCGAAACCATCCAGCGTGAGTCTGGCGTGCGTATCTACCCGCTGACGCACATCTCCTACGGCGAATACACCAAGGAGAAGTACGAAGTCGAGATGCAGCGCAACCTCGATACCGTGGTCCGAGCGATTCAGGAGAACAACGCATGACTGCGGCCGCCAACCTCAGCGTGGCCATGGGCCCGAGCATCGAGTTCGCCGGCATCGACCTGACTCTCGGGCGGACTTCGATTCTGGAACAGGTCAGTTTCAGCGTGGCTGCCGGCAGCGTGCATGCCATCGTCGGCCCCAACGGCGGCGGCAAGAGCTCGCTGATCAAGACCCTGCTCGGGCAGATGCCGCATCAGGGTCAGCTTACCTTGCACTGGCCGGGCGAGCGCGAAGTGATCGGCTATGTGCCACAAGCGCTGGAGTTCGATCGTGGCCTACCTATGACTGTCGACGACTTCATGGCTGCCATGTGCCAGCGTCGACCGGCCTTTCTCGGCCTGTCGCGCCGGGTCCAACCTGCCATCGATGCAGCACTGGCCCGGGTGGGCATGCTCGACAAGCGCAAGCGGCGCATGGGCGCGCTGTCTGGTGGCGAGCGCCAGCGCGTGCTGCTGGCCCAAGGGCTGATCCCCGAGCCGCAACTGCTGGTGCTTGACGAACCCATGTCGGCCCTCGATGAAGCCGGCATCCAGGTGTTCGAGCAACTGCTGCACAGCTGGCGCCAGAGCGGCACCACCGTACTGTGGATCGAGCATGACCTGGAAGCGGTGCTGCGCTTGGCCGACCGAGTGACCGGCCTCAGCCGCAAAGTACTGTTCGATGCGCCACCGGCCCAAGCCCTGACCCCCGAGCGGCTGCTTGGTCTGTTCTCCGTTCACCCTCGCAGCGAGAGCCTCGCCCGATGAGCTTTGAAGCCTTCCGCCAACTGATCCAGGAATGGGCCAGCGCTGGCTATCTGCCGGAGGCGCTGGCCTACGGCTTCGTCATCAATGCGCTGATTGCCGGGGTGATGATCGGGCCGGTGCTGGGTGGCCTCGGCACCCTGGTGGTGGTCAAACGCTTCGCCTTCTTCTCCGAAGCGGTCGGCCATGCCGCGCTGACCGGGGTTGCCATCGGCATCCTGCTCGGCGAGCCCTACACCGGGCCGTACGGCAGCCTGTTCGGCTACTGCCTGCTGTTCGGCATCCTGCTCAATTTCCTGCGCAACCGCACCGGGCTGTCGCCGGACACCTTGATCGGGGTGTTCCTGTCGGTGTCGCTGGCACTGGGCGCAAGCCTGCTGCTGATGCTCGCGGGCAAGATCAACGTGCACATCCTCGAGAACGTCTTGTTCGGCTCGGTGCTGACGGTCAGTGCTCAGGACCTGCTGGTGCTGGGCATCGTCGCAGTGCTGGTGCTGGCCCTGGCGTTGCCGCTGTACAACCGGATCATGCTGGCCAGCTTCAACCCGCAGCTGGCGGCGGTCCGCGGTGTAGCGGTGAAGACCCTGGACTATCTGTTCGTCGTGCTGGTGACGTTGGTGACCGTGGCTTCGGTCAAGGTCATCGGCGCGATTCTGGTCGGCGCCCTGCTGGTGATCCCGGCAGCGGCAGCACGCCTGGTCAGCCAGTCGCTGAAAGGCTTTTTCTTCATCTCGGTGCTGATCGCTACGGTGAGCACGCTGTGCGGCATTCTGCTGCCGATCGTCTTCGACCTGCCGGTGCCGTCTGGTGCGGCGATCATTCTGGTGGCCGGCGTCTGCTTCGCCCTTGCCGCCCTCGCCCGCGCTCTGGTACCACGCCTGCAAGGAAACCCGGCATGACTTCTACCCTCAAGCAACTGACTCTGGCCTTGGCCCTGGCGGGCCTGCCCGCGCTGACGCTGGCGGCCAAACCGGCAACGGTTACCGTGCTGACCAGCCTGCCGGTCACCCACAGCCTGGCCACCGCGCTGCTCGAAGGCACGTCGGTACAGCTCAACAGCGCGGCGCCGGCGAACCTGCCAGCGACCCGCCAGCCGTCGTACTTCAGTGGCCGCGGTGGCGCCAGCCTGGACAAGGCCGCGCAGACGGCCGACGCCGCCATTGGCCTGCGTTCGATCTGGCGCGATGACCCGCTCTACCCAATGGCCCGACGCAGCAACATCCGCATCGTCGAGATCGATGCCGCACGCCCGGTAGACGGCGCGCTGCCAGGCATTGCGGTACAGGGAGACAACGCGTTTGCCGGCTATCCATGGCTCAACCCCACCAACATGGGGCGCATGGCCGACGTCGTGGCCAACGATCTCGAGCGTTTGTCGCCGAACGACAAGGCCAGGATCCAGGCCAATCTGGCAGGCCTGAAACGGCAGATGCTGGAACTCAACGCCAGCAGCCAGACACGCCTGGCCGAGGCCGACAACCTCAGTGTGGTGAACCTGTCCGAACGCCTCGGTTATCTGGTCAGCGGGCTCAATCTGGATGTGGTCGATCAGCCGCTGCCGGCGGACGACAAGTGGGATGCCGCGGCGCTCAAGGCCTTGGCCGACACGCTCAAAGGTCAGGACGTGGCCTTGGTGGTTCACCATCGCCAACCCGCTGCCGAAGTCGCCGAGGTTATCAAGGCGGCCGGAGCAAAACTGGTCATAGTTGAAAGTGATCCACAAGACAGCGTTGCCGGGCTCAAAGCCAGTGTCGAACAGGTCATCGCCGCTCTGCTCGGCTAGACTTGGTTTCAGGGGCTGTCAATAGCCCCTGAAATGCTCATCCATCAGCGCTTCATACAGCGCTGATAACGCTCATCCACTCGACCAGCGAACCACGCCGTGGTCAGCTTGCGGGTGATCTTCGGGCTCTTCAGCTCGATCCCTGGCAACACCGCGCGCGGCAGCGACTTGCCGGCTTTGGCATCTGCCAGAGCAAATACCTCGCGATACAACTCGCTCTCCTCGAACGCAAGACTGTCGCCCTCCTCCAGCTGGCTGCGTATTTGCGTGTTGCGCAAGCCCAGCTTCACCCCCAGCTTGCGTGCTGCCTGCTCGGTAGCGCCGGGCATGATCGAGCCCGGTGCAATCAGGTCACCATCGAGCGCCAGGCTGACGCCACTGGCGCGACTCAGCGCCGCCTGAAACGCCGCGTTACGGCTGGCGTACCAACCGGCATTGAAGTCGCCAAAACGGTACAGCTGGCGCGGGTAATGCGCCGGATACCCCAACAGGTGGGCGATGCCGAAGTACATGCCGCCGCGTCGGCTGAACACCTCCTGGCGAATGGTACCCTGATAGCTGTAGGGGTAATTGCTGGCATGACGCTGGGCAAAGTCGATACTGACTTGCATCGGCCCACCGGTGTGCACCGGGTTAAGCCCGCCGAGCAGCGTCTTGCCCAACGGCAAACGTTCGATGACCTCGTCGTACAGCGCGCTGAGCTGCTTCTCGCTGCGCACCGCCGCCAGCCGCTGCTGATACGACTTGCCGTTGCCGGAGGGCGTCAGCAACGCAGCGTCCACCAGCAGCTTGGGGATATGCAGCCGGCCGGCCCGGCGTTCGATCTCGGCGCGGGCGATGCGGCCCAGGTTGGGCACCTGCGGGTCGGAGGTAAAGGTTGACTCCTGCTCGGTCACGGCCAATACCGCGCACAGGTTGCTCTTGCTCGGATCAAGTTGCTGAGCTGTAAACGCCGTCTGGATGTCTTCGGCCCAGCCCTGACGGTCGTTGAGTTGGGCGGGCAGCAGCCGCAGCAGTTGCGCGCGAACCTTGGCCGGGTCTGCTTCGGGAGCACTCTCGCGCTGACCGGCACACCCTTGCAGCAGGGCCAGAATCACCACGCCGGCCCCGGCCAGACGGCGGTTCAGGGTTGTTCTCCGACCATGTAGGCTTTGCTGATATGGCGGAACTGCGGATGGGCAGCGCTGCCCATTAGCTCGAACACGACCATCTCGCGGGTGACGATCTGCGCACCGGCGGCACGCATGCGCGCCAGCGCTGCTGCTTTATTCGCCACGGTACGGCTGTCGCAGGCATCCTCGACGACAAAGACCTGCTTGCCCAAACCGAGCAGGCCAAGCACGGTTTGCAGTACGCACACGTGGGTCTCCATGCCGCACACGATCACCTGCTCGCGCTCGAGCAAGCTGGCCGGCAGACACTGCGCGGCCACGCAGGAAAAGTGCTGCTTGCTGACCACCTGCGCGGCCGGAGCCGAAGCCGTGAGCTCGGTCAGGGTTGACCCGAGGCCTTGCGGGTATTGTTCGGAGATTACCGTTGGCAGCTGCAGCTCGGCAGTTGCCGCGAGCAACCAGCGCGCTCGCGCCCGGGTACCGGCCGGGTCGCTCATGGCGCCAATCAGTTTTTCCTGGATATCGACGACCAGCAGCGTGGCCTTGAGCGGATCAATCAACATTGCCCATCCCTTGCAGAGGAAAACTCAAGCCTCTCGCAAGCAAGGGAGGACGTCAATCAGGCAGTCAGGCGCAGCGGCTCGAGGACCTCGGTCAGCACGCTCAGCACGCGGTCTTCGTGCTCATGAATGAAGAAGTGCCCACCCGGGAAGTGCTGCAGAGAAAACTCCCCAAGCGTTTCTCGGCTCCAGGCCTGCAACTGATCGGGGCTGGCGCGATCCGTCTCGCCACCGAGCACCCGCAACGGACAGCGCAGTAATGGCCGCTGACGATAGGCATAGCGGCCACACAGGAGAAAGTCAGCGCGCAGGATCGGCAAGGTCAGGCTCATCAGCTCCTGATTGTTCAACACCTCCTCAGGCGTACCTTGCAGACTGCGCAGCTCGGCGATCAACTCGACGTCGCTGCGTGGCTCGCGCCAGCGGTTGCCGTCGTAGTCCTCGCGCCGAGTGGGCGCGGCGGTACCGCAGGCAAACAACGCCAACGGCGGCGGGCAACCCAGCGCCTGCAGCTCGTGGGCCAACTCAAACGCCAGCAGTGCGCCAAGGCTATGCCCAAGCAGCGCGTAAGGCCCGTTGGCTGCCAACCGTTGCTCAGCGGCCAGTTGCCTGGCCAGGCCCAGCAGGTCGGTGTGCAACGCCTCGCCCATGCGCGCACCGCGACCTGGCAACTCCACCGGACGCACCTGCAGCCAGGCAGGCAGCTTGCGCCGCCAGCGGCTATAGACCATTGCACTAGCGCCTGAGTAGGGAAGGCACAACAGGTTGACTACGCTCACCGGCAGACGCTCACTGCGCCGCCGCTGCTGCCATCTTCTGGCGCAGGCTCAGCGGTCGCATGTCGGTCCAGACCTCATCGATGTAGGCCAGGCATTCCTGCTTCAGGCCGCTTTTGCCCGCTGCGCGCCAGCCCGCCGGGATCGCTTTGTATTCAGGCCAGATCGAGTACTGCTCCTCATGGTTGAGCACCACCTGAAAAACGATATCGTCACGGTCGAAAACGGAAGTCATTGCCTGTCTCCTTGGAAGTTGCCCGCCCCAGCACGGACGGCGCGGGGCGATGGTTGCGGCCGTCTCAACGGCACTGACTTCAAGAGAACGTAAAAGCCCCGGGCAAAATTAGTCACCCGTGGTCTTTGCAAGCGCCGCCAATGCTGTCATACATCCAGTTACATCTGCCCAGCGCTCAAGGAGAACAACAATGCTCGGTGTGACCGACTACGGCGCCTTCGTCATCGCCTTTCTGATCCTGCTGGCCATCCCCGGTCCTGGCAACTTCGCGCTGATCACCGCTACCGGCAAGGCGGGCATCAAAGGTGGCCTGGCTGCCACGTGCGGGGTGATTCTCGGCGATCAGGTATTGATGTGGCTGGCGGTGGCTGGGGTTGCCACGCTGCTGGCGGCCTACCCTGCGGCGTTCCATGTGGTGCAGTGGGCCGGCGCGGCCTATCTCGCCTATCTGGGACTGCGCATGCTGCTCAGCAAGGCCGGCGGCGCACCGCGCGTCAGCCGCATGGACAGCGGCCATTACCTGCGCCAGACGATGATGATCACCCTGCTCAACCCCAAGGCGATCGTGTTCTACATGGCGTTCTTTCCGCTGTTCATCGACCCGGTTCGGCACCAGGGCATGGTCACTTTCGCCTTCATGGCGGTAACCATCGCCGCGCTGACATTGCTTTACGGGCTGGTGGCCGTACTGCTGACCCATCACCTGGCCGAACGCATGCGCGCCAGCCCCAAACTGTCGAATGTGCTCGAGCGCCTGGCGGGTGCTTGCCTGATTGGCTTCGGGATCAAACTGGCGGCGATGCGCTGACTCAGGCGTCGCGCAACAGGTCGTGCGCATCGAGCAGGCGGAAAGCAACTTCCGGGTTGCGCTCCAACCCCCGGCGGATGGCTGCGGGGATGGCCTGACGGGTCTTGCGGCACAGACCGGGCTGCTCGGCCAGTTCGATGAGGATACCGCGCATGGTGCGCACTTCGTTGAAACTGGGAGCAATGTGCACGCGGATGCCAAGCTGATCATGCATCAGCTGCTGCAAACGGTGCAGATCTTCAAGGCCCTTGAGGTTTTCCAGGCGTTCGAGCAGACGTTTTTCTTCGTGGCGGGTCAGGCGCAGGATACGCTGCGCTGCAGGCGATGCGGCTTGCAAGTCATCGCGCCCGCAGTCGCAGGCACCGGGCGGGCAAGGTTGACGTATCGGCTGGCTGGCTGTCATGTGCCTAGCATAGCCGTTGTCACCGAGCCGCAACCACCGCCGTTGCTGATCCGAGAACGGGCAAATCGATACCCGTGCTCAGATCAGCCAGCAACCTGTCATTGCAACAGATCCTGGATCTTGTCACGCAGCGTATCCAGGTCGAACGGCTTGGCCAGGATCGGCGCCTTGCGCGCAATCGGGCTGCCGGATTCGAGGATCTCGGCTGGATAGCCGCTGATGAAAATCACCTTCAGATCAGGCCGCAGCTTGACCGCTGGCTCGGCGATCTGTACCCCGGAGATCCCACCCGGCAACCGGTAATCGGTGACGATCAGGTCCAGATGAGGCTTGCGCGCGAGAATCTCGAACGCCTGCTGGCCGTCTTCGGCAACCAGCACGTGGTAACCCTCACCTGAAAGATAGTCGCGCAAGATCATCCGAATGGCCGGTTCATCCTCGACTACCAGTACAACATCTTGTGCATCTTCGCTCATGACAACGCCTTGGAATTCAGCAAGTTGGCCATCTGACCCCGGGCTTAAGCAGAGGTTGCCTGCGCCTGGTCGGTTTGTTGTGACAGCGCCGTCAGTGGCAGCAGCACGCTGAATGTCGCGCCTTGGCCTACCTCGCTGTCGATCTGGATCTGCCCACCATGGGCCCTGACAATCTGCTCGGAGATATACAGACCCAAGCCCAGGCCTCCGATGGCCTGCTCTGCTGCAACACGCTCGAACTGCTGGAAGATCCGCTGCTGGTTGGCGGCGCTGACGCCGATACCGTGGTCCTGCACCTGCACCCAAGCCATCCCGGCCTGCTCGAACACCCGTACCTGCACCGGTTGCCGTTGACCGTAACGCAATGCATTGGACAACAGGTTGGCTACCACTTGTTCAATCCGAAACTCATCCCACTCACCTTCAACTGTATCGCAGCATTGCAGCTCAATGTGGGTGTTGGAGGCCAGCGCCTGCGCTTCGAAGTTCTCCACCAGGCCGCTGACCAGCTGCGCCAGGTCGAACTGGCGCGGCCGCAGCGACAATTTACCGGTGCGGATGCGCGATACGTCGAGCATGTCCTCAATCAGCCTGATCAGGCTGTTGATCTGCCGCTCGTCGCGCTCGACCATGGCCTGTAGCTTGTCTTCGCTGAATGCAGCCAGGTTGCCTCGCGACAGGTGCATCTTGCGCAGCTGGGTTTCCAGAATCAGCCCGTTCAGCGGCGTGCGCACTTCATGGGACACGATCGACATGAAGTCGTCGCGCATGCGCACCGCGCGCTCCAGCTCGCCCCGCGCCACCTGTAACTGACCGAGCAACACTTCCTGCTCCTGACGGCTGCGCTCCAGGTCCTGCAGCTGGCGGTCGAGCACCTTGCGCTGGCGGTACAGATCGACAAACACCGACACCTTGCTCTTCACCGCCATGGTGTCGAGGGGTTTGTGCAAAAAGTCGACTGCGCCACTTTCGTAGCCTTTGAACGCGTAGTTCATCTCGCGCCCGGCGGCGCTGACGAAGACGATCGGGATGTGCTTGGTTTTTTCCGTGCCGCGCATCAACTCCGCCAGCTCGAAACCGTTCATGCCGGGCATCTGCACGTCCAGAATGGCCAAGGCAAATTCGTGTTCAAGCAACAGTCCCAACGCGTCTTCGGCAGACTGCGCCTGGTGCACTTCGCGGTCTTCGCCATGGATCAGCGCGGCGAGGGCCAGCAGGTTCTCTGGCAGATCGTCGACGATCAGCAGTTTGGCGGTAATCTGGCTTAACATGCGCTGGTTTCCAGGCTGCCGAGCAATTGCCCGATGCCGCTCAGAGTAAGGATGTAGTCAGGGCTGTGCAGGGCCAAGGCGGCCTCCGGCATCAGCGCGACTTGTGCGTCCTGCGGGTCCTGGACCACTGTCCGGCCTCCGCATTGTTTGATGTAGGCGAGGCCGCGCGCGCCGTCTTCATTGGCACCGGTCAGGAGCACACCAAGCAGCCGCTGGCGATAGGCATCGGCTGCCGAGGTAAACAGAAAATCAATCGCCGGGCGAGAGAAATGCACCGGCTCTTCCTGGCTCAGCGACAGGCTTAAATCCTGCTCGACCGACAAATGATAGGCCGGCCCGGCCACGTAGATAAGCCCAGGCTCGATCAACGCCTTGTCACGCGCCTCCCGCACGGGTCGCTGCACCTTGCGCTGCAACACTTCGGCAAGCTGGCTGTGGCGGTCATCCGGCAGGTGCAGCACGCACAGCACCGGCACGGCGAAGCCCTGCGGCAGGCTGCCGAGTACGGTGAACAGGGCTGCGACGCCACCTGCCGAAGCGCCGATCACTACCGCATCGACGCCCGTCATGATTTACGGAAGATCCGTTCAGGTTTGACCAAGGGCTCGAACTGCTCGCTGTAAGCAGAAAAATCCACCGACTCCTTGCTGCCCAGCACCAGAAAGCCGCGGTGGCACAGCGACTCGTGGAACAGGCCAAAGGCGCGGTCCTGCAAACTCTTGTTGAAGTAGATCAGCACGTTGCGGCACGACACCAACTGGGTTTCCGAGAACACACTGTCGGTGGCCAGGCTGTGGTCGGCAAAGGTCACGTTGTCGCGCAGGCTGCTGTCCATGATCGCGTTGCCGTAGGCGCTGGTGTAGTACTCGCTGAAGTCCCGGCGGCCACCGGCCTTGCGGTAGTTTTCTTCATAGCCCTGCATGTTCTGCATCGAATAGATGCCCTGCTTGGCTTTCTCCAGCGAATTCGGGTTGATATCGGTGGCGTAGATGATGGTGCGCTCGAGCAGGCCTTCCTCGCGCAGGAGGATGGCCATCGAGTACACCTCTTCACCGGTGCTGCAACCAGCGATCCAGATCTTCAGCGACGGCCAGGTGCGCAACAACGGCACGACTTCTTCGCGCAGTGCAAGAAAATGCCCAGGGTCGCGAAACATCTCGCTGACCGGGATCGTCAGGTACTGCAGCAACTGCATGAACATGCCCGGGTCATGCAGCACCCGCTCCTGCAGCGCCGACACCGTACGGCAGTCGAACTGACGCAGCGCGTGCAGGATGCGGCGCTTGATCGACGCCCCGGAGTAATCGCGGAAGTCGTAGCTGTACTTGAGATAGATCGCCTCGATCAGCAATCGGATCTCGATGTCGGTGTTGCGCTCGCTAGTCAAATTCGCTCCAGTTGCGGCAGCCAGACGCGGATCAGTGAGAACAGCCGGTCCAGATCAATCGGTTTGGCCAGATAATCATTGGCCCCAGCCTGCAGACAGCGCTGCTGGTCGTCTTTCATCGCCTTGGCGGTCACGGCAATGATCGGCAGCTTGCGCCAGCGCGCTTGCTGGCGAATCAAGCGAGTAGCCTCGTAGCCGTCCATTTCCGGCATCATCACGTCCATCAGCACCAGGTCGATGTCGTCGTGAAGCTCCAGCTGCTCCAGCGCTTCGCGTCCGTTGCGGCCGATCTCGACGATGGCGCCCTTGTGTTCCAGGGCGCTGGTCAGGGCGAAGATGTTGCGCACGTCGTCGTCGACCAGAAGGATCTTGCGTCCCTCGAACACTTTGTCACGGCTGCGCGCCGTCTTCAGCATGCGCTGACGCTCGTTGGACAACTGCGCCTCGACCTTGTGCAGGAACAACGTCACTTCATCGAGCAGACGCTCCGGCGAGCGCGCGCCCTTGATGATGATCGAGCGCGAGTACTTGAGCAGCTCGGTTTCTTCTTCGCGGGTGAGGTTGCGCCCGGTATAGACGATGACCGGCGGGAACGCGCGAATATCTTCAGCCGTCATTCGCTTGAGCAGCTCGTTGCCGAGCATGTCGGGCAGCTTGAGGTCGATGATCATACAGTCATAGATGTTCTCGCGCAGCAGCTCGAGTGCATCCTGAGCCAACGCCACCGCCGTGATTTCGATGTCGTCGTCCCCGATCAGGCGGGCAATGCTCTCGCGCTGCAGGTCGTCATCTTCAACCAGCAGGATGCGTTTGAGCTTCTGGGTCAGCTTGGCTTCGAGCAGGCCGAACACCTCTTTGAGCTCTTCGCGACTGGTCGGCTTGACCGCGTAACCGACCGCGCCCATGTGCATGGCCGCTTCGACACGGTCTTCGACCGAGATGATATGCACAGGAATATGGCGCGTGCTGGCCTGCTCCTTGAGCCTCTGCAGCACGGTCAGGCCGGAATGGTCAGGCAGGCGCATATCGAGCAGGACCGCATCCGGCAGGTACTGCGCCGCCAGCCGGAAGCCCTCGTCGGCGCTCTGCGCGGCCAGGCAGTTGTAACCCAGCTCATGGGCCAGGTCGAAGAGAATACGGGCGAAGTTCGGCTCGTCCTCGATCACCAGAATGCAGCGTTTGCTGAACGGCGCCAGCTCGCGGTCATCGGCAAACGCGTGGCGCGGCAGCGGTACTGCTGCTGGCACCTGCGGCGCAGCCGGCAACTGATCGACAGCTGGGCGCAGGGTCTGCACCTCGACCGGCTCATCCGACTCATAGCGCTCGGGCATGATCAGGCTGAACACGCTGCCTTGACCGGGGCTGCTGTCGAGGCTGATCTGGCCACCGAGCAGATGGGCCAGGTCGCGCGAAATCGACAGGCCCAGCCCGGTGCCACCGTAACGGCGATTGCTGGTGCCGTCGACCTGATGGAAGGCGCCGAAAATCGCCTGCTGTTGATCCGGCGCAATGCCGATACCACTGTCGCGCACGGCAAACACCAGGCCGACGCCGGCCTGCTTGCTGATGGTCATGCTGACCTGACCACGCTCGGTGAACTTGATCGCATTCGAAAGCAGATTCTTGAGGATCTGCTCCAGGCGCTGGCGGTCGGTGAACAGCGTCGCCGGCAGCGGGTGTTCGAGCACGACCTGGAAGTCCAGGCCTTTGTCTTTGGCCAGCGGCACGAACATGCTGCGCAGGCCTTCGACCAGGCGCTCGACCTGGGTCGTCTCGGGGCGCACTTCAAGCTTGCCCGCCTCGACCTTGGCGATGTCGAGAATGTCATTGATCAGGTTGAGCAGATCGTTGCCAGCCGAATAGATCGAATCGGCGAACTTGACCTGTTCGGCGGTGAGGTTACCCTCGTCGTTTTCGGCGAGCAGCTTGGCCAGGATCAGCGAGCTGTTCAGCGGCGTGCGCAGCTCGTGGGACATGTTGGCGAGGAATTCTGATTTGTACTTGCTCGAGCGCTGCAAGTCTTCGGCGCGGGCCTGCAGCTCTTGCTGGGCTTCATTGAGCTCGCTGTTCTTGCGATCGAGTGCCTCGGTGCGCTCGGACAAGCTCTCGTTGGTCTGCTCAAGCTCGGCCTGCTGCGTCTCAAGGTGCGCTTGCGATTCCTTCAGCACGCGGGACTGTTCTTCCAGCTCCTCGTTGGCAGTCTTGAGCTCTTCCTGTTGCACCTGCAGTTCTTCGTTGAGCTGCTGGGTTTCGGCCAGTACCTCTTGCAGACGCTGACGGTAGCGGGCGCTCTCGATCGACATGCCGAGGTTTTCGGCAACGCGCTCGACGATCTCCTGATCACGCTCGCTCAGCGGGCGCAGGAAGCCAAGTTCGACGACGCCATTGATCTGGCCATTGTCGCGAGTCGGCATCAACAGTGCGCTGCGCGGCAAGCCGCTGCCCAGACCCGAGCTCAGGCGGAAGTAATCTTCCGGCAGCTGATCGAGGCGCACCACGCGCGACTGGCGCACCGCTTCCGACACCAAGCCCTCGTCGACGCCCAGCGCCTGCGTACGCAGTTGCTCCTCGGCGCTCAGGCCGTAACTGGCGACACGGACCAGGCTGCCGTGCTCGTTACGCACATACAACGCGCCAACCACACTGCCCAGGTACGTCGCAAAAAACTGCAGGATGTTGTCGCCCAGCATCGGCAGGGTCAACTGCCCCAGCACTTGCTCGGCCAGCTGGGTCTGGCCATTACGCAGCCAGGCATTGTGTTCAAGGCGTTCATTGGCGCGCTGCTGCGCCTGCATGTTACCTACGTAGCTGTCCGACAACGCCAGCAAATCGCGGCGTCCCAGATACGCCAGCAGGCCGCTGAGCGCGACGATAAACAGTACGAAGGTGGTAATCGCCGTGACGGTAACCGTGTTGACGGTCTGGTTACGGACCTGGCGCAGTTGCTGTTCGTTGCCGATGAAGTCGTCAAACTCTTTGCGTACCTCGTCGGTGATACGCTTGCCGCGGCCGTTGGCGATCGCCTGCTGGAATCCGCCCTGAGTCCGGCGCAGGGTGATCATCTCCTGGCCAAAATCGTTCCAGGCATGCTGCAGCGCGCTCAGCCGATCAATCCGGTCGACCTGCGCCGGGTTGTCTGCCACCAGCTCGCGCAAGCTGTCCAGGCTTGCGAATATACGCGGCTTGGCCACCTCGTAAGGGTCCAGGAACCGCTCGTCACCGGTGATCAGAAACCCGCGCATGCCGGTTTCCATGTCGATCGAAAGTTTCAGCGTTTCGTTGGCATTGCCAATCACGCGGTCGGTGTGTTCGACCCATTGCATGGCCGAGAGCAGGTAGCTGATTACCGCGACAAACGCCACGGCGCCAAGCAGGCCCACGCCAAGTGGCAAGCCGACGTTGCGGCTTAACAGCTTGCGAAAGCTCTGCTGGTCCATAGAAGCTGCTTGAATCATCTGATAACGCCCGAGCGAATTAACCGTTGAATACCGAGGGTGCCGGCACCTGCAAGATGCTGCTGCAGTGTCCCACTGGCGGGTCTGACAGCGAAGTCTAACCAGCTTTGCCATTTGTGGCAGGGGCATTTAGCCAGTATTTGAGAACGGAGTGCGCCAATCGTTCCATCTGATTGCAGTGAACGTTATATTGGGAACTTCTGGGCCTGATACGGGCACAGAGTAGAGACACTTATCTGGTACAGGACCGCGACATGCACCCCCTTCTAGTAGTCGAAGACGACGACATCGTACGTATGCTGATGGTCGAAGTGCTCGAGGATCTTGGCTATAAGGTGATCGAAGCAGCAGACGCCACCAGTGCCCTGGTTATCCTCAATGACTCTGCAACGCCGTTGGACCTGCTGATGACCGACGTCGGCTTGCCAGATATGAGCGGTCAGGATCTGGCGGGTAAAGCACGGGAAATTCGCCCGCTGCTACCCGTGCTGTTTGCCAGTGGTTATGCCGACAGCTTGAGCGTGCCGGAAGGCATGCACTCGATCGGCAAGCCGTTCAGTATCGACCAGTTGCGCGACAAGGTCGTGCAGATGATCGGGCCTGCAGACTCAGCGCAGGCCTGACTCACAGCTAAAAGACAGCTGTCACAACTTGGTTGCAGCGGGCCGGGCGCCGTCGATCTGGCTCACTGTAATCAAGCGCTCGCTGGCCGGCACCGGCCGTCCATACAAGAATCCCTGGAAGTGCGAGCAACCCTCGGCGCGCAGCAGTTCCATCTGCTCGGGCGTCTCGACCCCTTCTGCAGTGGTCTTGATCATCAGGCTGCTGGACAGTTCAGTGATGGCGCGGATGATCGACATCGCTTCGCGACTGTCACACATGTCATTGACGAACGACTTGTCGATCTTGATTCGATCGAACGGGAACGAGCGCAGATACCCCAGCGATGAATAGCCGGTGCCGAAATCGTCCAGCGAGATCGACGCACCGAGCCCCTTCAGCGCCCGCAGGGTATTGACGTTCTCCTCGCTGTTTCCCAACAGAACCGATTCGGTGATCTCCAGCTCCAGACGGTGAGCGGGTAAGCCCGAGTCCGCCAATGCCAAAGTCACGACGTGCAACAGGTTGCCGCTTTTGAACTGCACGGGCGAGAGGTTGACCGACACCACCTGATCGGTGCCCCAGGTGGCCGCCTCCTGGCAGGCAAGATTCAGCGCGCGGGCGCCTATCTCGTGAATCAGCCCGGTTTCTTCGGCGATCGGGATAAAGTCCATCGGCATGATCATGCCGCGAATGGGATGCTTCCAGCGCAGCAATGCTTCGTAACCCGTGACCGCATGGGTCTGCTGGTCGACCACCGGCTGGTAATGCAGTTGCAACTGGCCCAGGTGCAAGGCAGTGCGCAGGTCGGTTTCAACCAGACGGCGCTGACGGGCGGCATTGTCGAGTTCGAGATGGAAGCACTCATAACGATTGCGGCCGTTGCGCTTGGCCTCGTACAAAGCCATGTCGGCGTAGCCCAGCAGTTGCTCGGCGTGTTCATGGTCATTCGGCGCAATGGCGATGCCGATACTGACGCCAACGCTGAACTGATGGCCTTCGATGCGAAATACCGGGGCCATCGCCTCGATCAGGCGACGGGCGGTGACACAGGCGGCTTGCGGGCTGTCCATGCCGTTGAGGACGACAGCGAACTCATCCCCGCCAAGCCGCGCCAAGGTGTCCTGATCGCGCAGTTCACCGCGCAGACGAGTGCCCAGCGCACGCAGCAGCTTGTCGCCGAAGGCGTGGCCGAGGGAGTCGTTGATGTTCTTGAAGTTGTCCAGGTCCAGGCACAACGCGGCGGTGAGCTTGCCACTCTCCTCTGCGCGCAGCAGCGCCTGCTTCAGGCGTTCATGGAACAACGTGCGGTTAGGCAACCCGGTCAAGGCATCGTGGTGCGCCATATGATGGATCTGCGCATGCGCGGCCAGCTCTTCGGTCGCATCCTCAGCCACGAACAGCACATAGTCCGGCTGGCCGTCGCGGTTTTCGCTGAGCGATGCTCGGCTGCGCAAGGTTCGCGGGCCACAGGCGGTATTCACCCGAGTTTCCGAGGCGTAGCCCTTGCTACTGCGCGAACCACGCGTCAACTGCTGCTGGAGGTAATCGACCGCCTCTGGCTGCAGGCAGTCCTCTGGCAACTGGCCGATCATGCTCGCACCCTGGCCGCCAAACAGACGTTCGGCCTGCTGATTGGCCAACAGGATGCGATGGCTGTCGAGATCCTGGACGATCAGGCTGGCCGGGATGTTGGCGATCACCGAGTCGAGAAAACGCGACAGGTCGGCCATTTCCTGACTATGCTGCTCGGCTAGCTCCTTGGCCTTGAGCAACTCCTGCTCGTAGCGATGGCGCTCGGACACGTCGCGGGTGATCTTGGCAAAACCGAGCAGTTGCCCGTCAGCATCGAGCACCGCATCGATGACCACATGCGCACGGAACGCGCTGCCGTCCTTGCGCAGTCGCCACCCCTGCTCTTCAAACCGTCCGGTGCTGCGGGCCAGTTCCAGATTGCGCTGCGGGATCCCGGCAGCGCGATCCTCATGGTCATAGAACAGCGAGTAGTGCTGCCCGACTATTTCCTCGGCGCTGTAGCCCTTGGCGCGTTGCGCCCCCGGGTTCCAGTTGGCGACCACGCCTTCGGGCGTGAGCATGTAGATGGCGTAATCCACCACACTCTGAATCAACAGGCGATACATGACGTCGGGATTACTGACTAGCGACATGAGCTTCTCTGATCGGCAACACGCACAAGAAAAGGCGCGGCGGGAAGGCCGGGCCGGAGCAGACAATGGCATTATGCCGCGCAGGAGAGTTCTTTGTGAACTTGATCAGAGCCTAGCGGCCGCTTGTGCCCTGCCCTGCGATAGCAGCGACTGCGTCAACCTCTATCAGCATCCCATCAAGCGCCAGACGTGGCACCGGAATTAGCGTGCAGGTGGGCTTCATGTGCTCGCCCCAGGCCTGATCTGCCGCCTGCACCCATTGGCGCAGACGCTCTTCGCTGTGATCAACGATAAGCAAGGTGAGTTTGAATACATCGCCCAGACCGGCACCTTTGGAAGCCAGCGCCAACTGCAGGTTGAGCAACGCCTGGGCCGCCTGCTCAGCAAACAGTGCTGAAAGGTTACCCTGAGCGTTTTCGCCGCCCTGCCCGGCCACATACAGCAGGCAGCTGTCGGAGCGGACCTGAGCAACATGCGAATAAGCATTGGCGCTGGGGTCATAAAGGCTGTCGGGATTGGACAATTGGAAAACGGGGGACATGCGGTCGCTCCATCGAGTGAAAGAACGACCGAGTATCAAACCTCAGGTTAACCCGAGGTCAAGAGGATTATTTTTCTTCCAGCACATGACGGCCTTTGACCGCTCGCGGGCCGCGCCACATCCAGAACAACAGCCCAGGCACTGGCGCGTAGACGACAAAGACGATCCAGAGCATTTTTCGCTCCGCTCGCCGTTCACTGCCGATGATGTTCCAGATCGCCCAGATTTCCAGGGCGATGACCACAGCGGCGACGATGATCCAGATCGTTCCGATTTCCATAAGCGTCCTCCCGTGAGCATGTAATGCTTTGGTCCCGCAGAGGGCGCAAGGGTTCATTCCGATTCGGCCCGTCTCAGGGCTTCGTCACCTGATCCAGCGCACTTTGCAGCGCCTTGGCATCGCTGAACTGCTGTTGTGCTACCACGCGACTGTGGTCCAGTTGCAACCAGAGCACCTGGCCTTCCTGCCCAGGGTAACGGCTGGCGACTTCACCTTGACGATCAAGCATGACCCGGTAGCTGTAGTCACGCATGGCTGGAATGGCGAACAGCTTGCTGATTATAGACGGCATACGCTGGATATCCGCGACGAACACCGCATGCCGCGCCTCCAGATACCCCTTGGGCTGCTCAGCGATGGCCGCCTTGACCAGCTTGGCGCCGTCCATGTCGCGGGCCACAAGCAGAATGCGCGTGTCGCCATCCAGAGTGTAGCTCTGGTCGTGCTGATCCTGCAGGGTCCAGGGCGCGAGTTGATCGCCAACTGCAACGGCATTGGCCACGAGCGGCAGGCAGGTAAGTAACAGGGCGGCGGCGAATTTCATCTGGATTACTCGGATTGACGGCCTGCCAGCATAGAGCATGTCGCCAATAACGACCTCAACTACCACCCCAGCGCCGCCTCTGTTGTCTTTGCCCGGTGCCCGCAGCACACTCACCGCGTCAGCCAGGAAGCGGAGCCGGCAGTGGCCACACCTCGTCAATTCAGCAAGAAGACCAGCACCAGCAACATGTTCCGGACCAAGTCCGCAGATGCCAGTGTGCACAAGCCCTACCAGGTCGATTTCGTCTTGCTCGAACACTTTTCGATGGCCAGTTTCACCGTGGCCATGGACGTACTGGTCACGGCCAACCTGCTGCGCGCCGACAGCTTCGGCTTCACCCCGTTGTCGCTGGATGGCGAACGCGTGCAAAGCGACCTGGGCCTTGAGCTGATCGCCACCGATCTGGATCCGGCAACCCTCAAGCAGGCTGATCTGTTGATCATCTGCGGCGGTTTGCGTACTCCACTCAAGTACCCGGCGCTGGATCGGCTACTGCAGGATTGCAACCATCATGGCCTGGCCTTGGGCGGGCTGTGGAACGGTGCGTGGTTTCTCGGGCGGGCCGGAGTTTTGAGTGACTATGGCTGCAGCGTTCACCCCGAACAGCGTGCCAGCCTGGCCGAGCGCAGCCCGCAAACGCGGATCACCCCGGCAAGCTTTACCCTTGACCGTGATCGGCTGACAGCAGCCAGCCCCAATGGCGCGATGGAATTGATGCTTGGGCTGGTACGGCGCTTGTACGGTGACGCCCTGGCCGAAGGCGTCGAGGAGATTCTATCGTTCTCCGGGGCGCGCTACCGCCAGGTCGGACCTGGCGCGAAAAAATCCATGAGCCTGCACCTGCGCACCATTGTCGAACTGATGGAAAACAACCTCGAAGAGACCCTCAGCCTGGACCAGCTGGCCGCTTACAGTGACCGCTCGCGGCGCCAGATCGACCGCCTGTTCCAGGCGCAACTGGGCACCTCGCCGCGGCGCTACTACATGGAGCTGCGCATCACCAAGAGCCGCCGCCTGCTGCAGTACTCGGACCTGTCGGTGATGGAAGTCGCCGTCGCCTGCGGGTTTGTCTCGGTGTCGCACTTCAGCAAGTGCTATGCAGCCTACTTTGGCTATCCGCCGTCGCGCGAGCAACGCCTGGGCGAATAGCCCGTTCAGGCACGGATATAGCGCAGCACGACGTCGCCGATCATCTGTTTGTGGCGCTGCTTGACCTGGTCATCGGTCATGTCGATCTGGAAGATCTCGCTGAAGGTGTGCCGGTTGGAGACCCGGTAGAAGCAGAACGAGCTCATCAGCATATGCAGGTCGATGACTTCGATACCCTCGCGGAACACGCCCTCGGCAACGCCGCGCTCGAGCGTGTGACCCAGTGTCTCCAGCACCACGCTGCTCATCTCGCGGATGACCGGTGATTGCTTGACGTATTCGCCATAGTGGATGTTTTCAGTCGAGACGATTCGTACGAAGTCGACGTTGTGGTCGTGGTGGTCGAAGGTGAACTCCACCAGCCGGCGGATAGCCTGCTCTGGCGGCAAGGTCTCCAGATCGAGGCTGCGCTCGGTCTTGCGAATGTCGCCATAGAGCTTGACCAGGCACTCGACGTAGAGCTGCTCCTTGCTGCCGAAGTAGTAATAGATCATGCGCTTGGAGGTGGCAGTACGCTCGGCGATGGCGTCGACGCGGGCGCCGGCCAGGCCTTGCTGAACGAACTCGCCAATGGCGGCCTGGAGGATGTCCTCGCGGGTCTTCTCCGGGTTGTTCTTGCGCGATTTGCGCGCCCCTTCCAGGGCGGGCTCGCCGAGGCTGACTACGGAATCACTCATACCCACTCACAGGCTAATTATTGGAATTGGAGGGATTATCCGTGACTGCTGCGACGCAGGGAAGCACGCAGATGGTCGCATTGGTCAGGTTTTGTGCCAGGTGCGCCGGCCACTGGGCCGGCGCTTGCCTTACAACACAGGTTTGCGTGCTGCCCCGCTGCGGGCCTTGGCCATGGCCGCCAGGCGGACCGCGACGTTGGCTGCGCCGTAACCGGCATAACCACCCTTGCGCTGGATGATTTCGAAGAAGAAACGCTCTTCGAACGGCTCGGTATACACGTGGAACAGCTCGCCGCCTTGGGCGTCACGGTCGTACAGCACGTTGTAGTAGGCCAGCTCACTGAGGAACTCGTCGTCGAAATCAAACCGCGCAGCGAGGTCGTCGTAGTAGTTCAGGGGGATTTCCAGCAGCGGCACACCGGCGTTTTTTGCCCGCGCCACTTCACTGAAGATGTCGGCACAGTCAAAGGCGATGTGGTGGACGCCCGAGCCACGATAGCTGGACAACGCGTGGGCAATCGCAGTGTTGCGGTTCTCCGAGATATTCAGCGGCAAGCGCAGGGTGCCACACTGGCTGCGCAAGGCACGGCTCTTGACCAGGCCGTAGGGGTCGGGCAAGACCACCTCGTCGTCGGCCTCGAAGTCGAACAGGCTCTTGTAGAACAGCACCCAACTGTCCAGCGATTCGGCCGGCAGGGCCAGGGCCATGTGGTCGATACGTTGCAGGCCACCACTGGCGCCGCTGGCGGCATCCAGACGGAAATCGCTGTCGTAGATGGTATGCCCGGCACCGGCCTGCTCGACCAGGTAGATCAGGCTGCCATCCGGCGCACGCACGGCCGGGATCTCGCGCTCGTTGGGCCCGACCAGGCCACGGAATGGCTGGCCACGGTAGGCGGTGGCACGCTGCAAGGCAGCCTGGCCGTCCTTGACCCGCAGTGCGGTGGCGCACAACGAAGGGCCATGGGCTTCGAAGAAGTTATGCGCGAATGAATAGGGCTCAGCGTTGAGCACGATGTTGATATCGCCTTGGCGCAGCAGCCGGACACCCTTGCTGCGGTGTGCACCCGCCTCGACAAAGCCCAGGCGCTTGAGCCAACCACTCAGACGTGCCCCTACCGCTTCATCGACGGCAAACTCAAGGAACTCGACACCGTCGTAGGTACTGGCTGGCGCCGGGTCAAACAGTACCTCAGGCTCGATCGGCTGGGCCTCACGCTGCAATTGCAGGCGGGTTTTTTCTTCCAGGTACAACAGCGAACGCAGGCCATCGGCAGCGTTCTGCCGGGTAGGTGCAGCGCGGAAGCCATCGTTGAAGATCTCCAGCGACAACGGTCCGCGGTAACCGGTCTGCAGAATCGGCGCGAGGAAACCGGCCAGGTCCATTTCGCCTTGCCCCGGGAAGCAGCGGAAGTGCCGGCTCCACTCCAGCACGTCCATGGCCAGGATCGGCGCATCAGCCATTTGCACGAAGAAGATCTTGTCGCCCGGAATCTGCCGGATTGCACTCGGGTCGCCCTTGAGCGACAGGGTGTGGAAGCTGTCGAGGATCACCCCCAGCGCCGGGTGGTCGGCCTGGCGTACCAGGTTCCAGACCTGCTGGTAGGTATTGACGTGACGGCCCCAGGCCAAGGCTTCGTAGCCAATACGCAGGCCGCGGGCACCAGCATGTTCGGCCAGCAGGCGCAGGTCGTCGACCAGGATCTGCTCATCGCTCAGCGCGTCCGCCTGCACGTTGCTGCACACCAGCACCAAATCCGTGCCCAGCTCCTGCATCAGGTCGAACTTGCGCTCGGCGCGGTCGAGGTTTTTCTGCAGACGGTCGCGGCGGCAGCCTTCGAAGTCGCGAAAGGGCTGGAACAGGGTGATGGCGATGCCCAGATCGGCGCACATCTGGCGGATCTCGCGCGGGCTGCCGGCGTAGTAGAGCAGGTCATTTTCGAAAATCTCGACGCCGTCAAAGCCGGCTGCGGCGATGGCTTCGAGTTTTTCTGGCAGAGTGCCGCTCAAGGACACGGTGGCAATCGAACGCTGCATGCTGGAGTTCCTTGTTATTTGAGAAGCGTCAGCCAAAAAACCCTTGCAGGTGCTTGGCAGAATCGATTATTCGCGGGTAAAGTCCCGCCATCAATGACTTTTGTACGAAACAGTTAGTTTTTGTTCGATTACCGAACAAAAGCGAATTTGGCGAATTGATTCGGTGCTCGAGCCTGGGCAACCATGAATCCAGTTACAGACCATTCGAACTCCTCACTGCCCTGCGAACGTTCAGCGGACCCTGTACCGACAAGCCCAGCGTCACGACATAATAAGTTCAATAACAAGAACAACGGAGACAACAATGGCTCACTCCAGCTCTCAAGCCAAGAAAGCGACCGCCAGTGGGTGGATAGGCTCGGCCCTCGAGTACTACGACTTTTTCATCTACGCCCAAGCCGCAGCACTGATCTTCCCGCAGATCTTCTTCCCGTCGATGGACCCGAAAATGGCCATCATCGCCTCGCTGGCGACTTACGGTGTCGGTTACCTGGCCCGTCCGGTGGGTGCCGTTGTGCTCGGTCACTGGGGTGATACCCGCGGCCGCAAAAACGTTCTGCTGCTGTGCATGTTCCTCATGGGTATCTCGACCATGGCCGTTGGCCTGCTGCCGACCTACCATGACATTGGCATCATTGCCCCGATCATTCTTGTGCTGCTGCGCCTGGTTCAGGGCTTTGCGGTCGCCGGTGAGATCTCCGGTGCCAGCTCTATGATCATGGAGCATGCGCCGTTCGGACGCCGAGGTTACTTCGCCAGCTTCACCCTGCAAGGGGTTCAGGCAGGTCAGGTACTGGCTGCGGCGGTGTTCCTGCCACTGGCCTACTTCATGCCAAGCGAAGCCTTCAACGAGTGGGGCTGGCGCATTCCGTTCCTGCTCAGCGCATTCGTCCTGGTTGCCGGCTTCATCATCCGTAAGGAAGTCCACGAGACCCCGGCCTTCGTCAAGGAAGAGAAGCAGGACAAGATCGCCCGCTCGCCAGTCAAGGAAGCGTTCAAGTACAGCTGGAAGCACATGGTCCTGGTCATGTTCATGGCCCTGATGAACGTGATTCCAGTCGTTGCCACCGTGTTCGGTGCAGCCTATGCGGTGCAGCCGGCTTACGGCATCGGCTTCGACAAGAGCGTGTACCTGTGGATCCCGGTAGTCGGCAACATCGTCGCAGTGCTGGTGATCCCGTTCGTTGGCAACCTGTCTGACAAGATCGGCCGTCGTCCAACCATGATTGCCGGCTGCATGGGCTCGGGCCTGCTGGCCTTCGCTTACCTGTATGCGATCAGCATCGAGAACGTGCCGCTGGCCTTCTGCGCATCGATCCTGATGTGGGGTATGGTCTACCAAGGTTACAACGCGGTATTCCCAAGCTTCTTCCCGGAGCTGTTCAATACTCGCTACCGCGTCTCGGCCATGGCTATCGCGCAGAACATCGGCACCATGTTCACTGCCATGCTGCCAGCGGTATTCGCCGCCATCGCGCCGCCAGGCTCGGAAAACATCTGGCTGGTGGTAGGTGGCTCGGCGTTCTTCATCACCTGCATCTGCGCCCTGGCTGCCTACGTGGCTCCCGAGACGCACCGTCTGGCGATGGAAGACCTCGGCAACCCGAATGCCAAACCGATGGACAAAGATACCTACGAAGCCACCCGCAAAGGCAGCCTCAACACTGCTGCAACTCAGTAAAAACTGCCTGGGGCTGCGTGCAGCCCCAGCTGTTTCAAGCGCTGACCACCGCCTGCAAGTTGGCCCACAAGCGTTCGACATGCTCACGCTCGGTGGGCAGCGCCCCTACCGATACCCGCACCATCCACTGCCCTTCCAGCGTTGCCGGCGTGACGTACGCCAACCCCGAACCATTGAGTCGATCAGCCCAGGCCCGGGTATGCGTATCCAGCGCCGCACCTTCCAGCCCGTCCGGGCAGTGACGAATACACAACGTCTGCAACTGCACCGGCGCCAACACCTGCCAATCTTCTGCGGCCTCCACCTGAGCGGCCAGCCAGCGAGCGTTGTCCAGATCGCGGCGCAAGCGCTGCTGCAAGGCCTCCACCCCTTCGCTGCGCAGCATCAACCATAGCTTCAACGCACGGAAGCGCCGCCCCAGCGGAATGCCCCAGTCACGCAGGTTCTTCACCTCGCCGTCGACCGCCGACTGCAAGTAACTCGGGTTGGTGCTCATCACCCGAATCAGGTGCTGCGGGTCGCGCACGTAGTAAATCGAGCAATCGAAGGCCACCCCAAGCCACTTGTGCGCGTTGACCACGACCGAGTCGGCCAGCTCGATACCGTCCCACATCCAGCGACACTCAGGCAGGATCATCGCCGAGCCAGCCATGGCTGAGTCGACATGTAGCCATAGTTGGTGCGCCTGGCTGATAGCACCGATCGCTGCCAGCGGGTCCAGCGCAGTGGTGGTCGTGGTACCGGTGGTGGCGACTACCGCGCACGGTTGATTACCCGCCGCCAGGTCAGCCTCGATGGCCGCCTGCAACGCCGCTGGCTGCATGGCGAATTGCTCGTCGGTGGCGATCAGGCGGATGTTTTCGCGACCGAACCCTGCCAGCAAAGCCGCTTTGTCCACCGAGCTGTGGGCGTGGGCGCTGGCATATACGATCAGCGGCTTGGGCTGGCCCTGTAAACCACCACGGGTCAGGGCAAAGTCACTGGCGCGCTCGCGGGCGCAGATCAACGCCACCAGGGTGCTGGTCGATGCAGTGTCCTGGATCACCCCGCTCCACTGCGTAGACAAACCCAGCAATTGTCGCAGCCAGTCGAGGGTGGTTTCTTCCAGCTCGCTCAGGGCCGGACTGGATTGCCAGGACAAGCCGAGCACGCCCAGGCCGGTACTGAGAAAGTCGCCCAAGACTGACGACAGGGTGCCGTTGGAGGGGAAGTAGCCATAGAAGTCTGGATGCTGCCAGTGCGACAGGCCGGGCATGACCAGCTTGTTGAAATCGTCGAGGATGGCTTCGAAGGGCTCGCCTTGATCCGGCGCAGCTACGGGCAAGGTGGCTTTCAAATAGCCGGGCTCGACCTGCGCCATGACCGGGCGCTCGGCGATGGTCTGGCGATAGTCGGCAATCAGGTCGATCAGTTGGTGGCCGTGTTGGCGAAATTGTTCGGGGGTCACGCGCGGGCTCCTTGCGGGCTGAGAATGGGCTGCTGTTGCTGCAGTCCAGTCTAGGCGCAGGGCCGTCGCGCAATAACCCCGCCTGGTGCATAGGTACTATGGCGAAGGCGCATGCCCGCCGTGCACGCCGAACTGCGACTGACGCCACACTTCGTAGACTCGGTTGCGCAGCCAGCGGTGCTCGGCCGACGCCTGCAAGCGCTGATGCCAGACCACCCAGTAGCGCTGGCTGTGCTCGACAAAGGCTAACGGCCGCCAGGCCAGGCCGTGCAACCGGGCCAGCTGCCGAGCAATGTGCTCGGGCACCGTCACCAGCGCCTGGCTGTTGCCAACCACCTGTACGGTAGCCGAAAAAAACGGCACCTCCAGGCTGATCCGGCGCTGCAGCCCCTGCGCCCGCAGGTGGCGATCAATGAAGCTGTCCTTGTCACCGCCGCCACTGATACGCACATGCTTGAAGGCCAGATAATCATCCTGACTCAAAAGCTCACGGGCGGTCAGTGGGTGATCAGCGCGCATCAGGCATACGGCGCGGTCTTCGCCGAGCAGGCGGCCATGAAGGTTGGCCGGCGACTCGTCGAACAGCGTCGTGGCCAGGTCGATCTCACCGCTGGCGAGCTGCGCATACTGCCCTGCCTGCCAGGTACGAAAATCCAGCGACACCCCTGGTGCCTCAACTTCAAGCGCCGCCACCAGCAACGGCAACATATGCTCGGCAACGTAATCCGACGCGGCCAGACAAAAGCGCCGCTCGCACCTCGCTGGGTCGAACACAGCCGGCTCGCGCAGCGCCTGCAAGGCTTCGAGCACCTGGCGCAGCGGCTCGACCAGCGCCTCGGCATGCTCGCTGAGCACGTAACCACGGCCCTGACGGACCAGCAATGGATCAGCGAACGCCTCGCGCAAGCTGGCCAACTGCCGGCTCAAAGCCGACTGGCTGACGCCCAGGCGCGCACCGGCATGGCTGAGGTTTTTCAGCTCAAGCAGACAATCGAGGGTCCGAAGATGGGAGAGACTGAGCGAGGCGAAGACAGGATGCATGACGTACCACACAAAAGCAGCGTTGCGCCGCGAAAGGGCCGCAGTGCGGCCCCCGTGCACTGATCAGTCAGTCAGGCCGACGTAGACGTTCTGCACGTCGTCGTTGTCGTTGATCGCTTCGAGGAACGCTTCAACTTCGGCCAGAGCCTCGGCACTCAGGCTGGCAGCACTTACCGGGTTTTTCGGGGTGTAGCCGATTTTTGCCGAAATCACGGTAAAGCCCTGCGCTGGCAACGCCTTCTGTACAGCGTCGACGTCGGTCGTGTCGGTGATGAACAGGGTCGCGCCCTCCTCTTCACCTTCTTCGAAGTCCTGCGCGCCGGCTTCGATGGCAGCCATTTCCGGATCGGCGTCAGCGTTGTCCGGGGTGGCTTCGATCAGGCCAACATGGTTGAAGTCCCAGGCTACCGAACCGCTGGCGCCCAACTGGCCCTTACGGAACAGCACGCGGATCTGGGCGACGGTGCGGTTGACGTTGTCGGTCAGGCACTCGACGATCAGCGGCACCTGATGCGGCGCGAAGCCTTCGTAGCTGACGGCGGTGTACTGCACCGCGTCGCCATCCAGGCCTGCGCCTTTGCGGATCGCCCGCTCGAGGGTCTCGCGGGTCATCGAGGCCTTTTTGGCCTGTTCTATCGCCAGACGCAGACGCGAGTTGGAGTCAGGGTCGGCGCCGGATTTGGCAGCGATCTGAATTTCCTTGGCCAGCTTGCCCATGATCTTGCCTTTGGCATTGGCTGCGGTTTCTCTGTGCTTGGCTTTCCACTGTGCGCCCATGTCGACTCTCTACGTTTCAGCGGGCCGGTTCAGGAAGCGACCGGCCAAAGTGGCAGCAGTTTATACGGCCCTCGGCAAAAAATCTCGCGCCTGCAGCGCCAGCCGGCACTGAGGCTTGATCAATATCAGCCTTTGTCGGCTTTGCCGGCGGCTGCGGCATACCTGGCCAGGCGCACGTCCAGCCGCCGTGGCCGCATGCCGCGGTCCTCTGCCCGCTCCTTGCGGCGGATCGCATCGCGCACCAGCAGCGAGCCCAGATAACGGATCGGCTCCGGCGGAAACTGCCCCAGTGGGCCTTTGACCAGCCCTGATCGGGTCCAGGGGTTGTCCAGCCCCAAGGCCAGTGACGAGAGAATCTGCCCGCCCATATGACACGGGCCGACGCCACTGCCTGAATAGCCGAAGCCGTAGAAGACATTGCCCTGCCCGTCCAAGCGCCCGAAGAACGGCAAGCCGGTTACCGAACGGTCCGACGGCCCGTTCCAGCTCGCCGCAATCGGCACCTCGGCCAGCGCCGGGAAGAAGTCGTCGAGCGTCTGGCGCAGCAGCGGCTGGTACGGCGAAGGCTGGTCAAACACCGGCAGCATGCGCCCGCCGTAGGCAAAGGTATTGCCGCCCTTGCCGAGCATCAGCCGGCCGTCGCTGGTGTTGTGGTAGTAATGCACGAAGATGCGCGAGTCGAGCACGCTGATGCCGCTGTCCAGGCCGATCTCATCGAGCAGCTCAGGGCACGGCTCGGTGATCACCATATCGCTGGAGACGATTGCCACGCTGCGCTCGAACTGCGGGAACGCCCGCGCCATCCAGGCATTGAGGCCCAGCACCACTCGATCAGCACGGACCGTTGCATGAGCAGTGCGCACCTGTACCGGTGCGCCATGCTCAAGGCTGGTCATGGCCGTGCCTTCGTATATGCGCACCCCGCGCTGCAACGCAACGCGGCGCAAACCACGCACCAGCCGGCCCGGCTGCACTGTCGCGGCGGCCGGAGAGAACCAGCCTTCAAGATGGCGCGCAGAGCCCGCCCGCTGCTGCACCTGCTCAAGCGCCAGTCGCTCGAAAGAATTGATGCCCTGACGCGCCAAGGCGGCAATCACCGCATCGGTGCCGCCCAGTTGCGCGGCGTTGCTGGCGGTGTACAGGGTGCCATCCATGCGGTAGTCGCAATAGATGTCATTGGCTGCGCAATAGTCGCCGATGGCCGCAATACTGCGCTCCGATTCGCGCACCAGGCGCACCGCTTCGGCCGCGCCGAACAAGCGCTCGAGGGTGAAGTACTTGGCCGACCAGGACAACGCACAACCGCCGTTGCGGCCACTGGCCCCGGCGCCGCAGATATCGGCTTCGATCAGCACCACCTCCAGCTGCGGCGCCTGCTCCTTGATCATCAATGCCGTCCACAAGCCGGTGTAACCACCACCGACGATGCACACATCACAACGGATGTCGGCGCTCAGCGGCGGGCACAGTGCGTCCTGCTCCTGATCCAGGGCTTGTTGCAGCCAGAAGGGTCTCATCGCTTGGGCTTTCCTTTAACTGCGCAGTGGCTTGATTGCCATGCTGGTATTGGGGGCAACGTCGACCACCTGTTCGGCGGCGACCGGGCGGCTGTTCCAGTGCGGCAGCAGCACCAGTGCGGAGAACAGCGCGCAGCCAGCAAATACGATGAATACCGTGACGCTGTCGAAGTAGCCCGGCAGCAAGCCGCCCAGCACCGCGCCCACCGAGCCGCAACCGTTGACGAAGCCTGCGGCGGTGGCACCGGCCTTGGCGCTGCCAAAGTCAATTGCAGCGGCGCCGCTGATCATTGAATCGGGGCCGTACAAGGTCAGGCCCATGACAAACAGCAGGCCCACCACCAGGGCAATGCTGCCGCTGTTCATCGCTGCCATGAACAACGCCAGGGTCACCGTCAACAGCAGCAGGCTGATCACGCAGGCGGGCATGCGCCGGGCGCCGAACAGCTTGTCCGACGCCAGCCCGATGATGATCGGCCCGAGCAGCCCGGCCAGCTCGAATGCGGTGGGAATGATTGCAGCACCCACCTTGCCCACCGACGGCATCTGTTCAAACACGATCACCGGGCCCCAGAGCAAGATGGCGTAGCGCGCTGGCTTCAACAGAAAGTAAGCCAGGCCCAGTGTCAGCACCGTGCGATTACGCAGGATCTCGCGCAGCGGTTGCCATACGCTGCACAGGTTTGGCCCTGGGGCCATGCTCTGCGGCTCTGGCTCGACCGCCGGCAGGCCAACATCTTCAGGCTTGTTGCGTTGCAGAAAGAAGAACAACACCGCCACCAGCGCCACCACCACCGCACTGGAGAAAAACGCCGCGTGCCAGGTGCCGATCAAGGTATACGCCCACCAACCGGCAAACGGTGATGCCACCAGCCCGCCGAAGGCGTAGCAGGAGCTCCATAGCCCCAGCACCCGGCCGCGCTGCGACGAAGGGAAGAAGCTGCCAAGGTTCTTGCACAACCCCGCCCAACCGGTCGACTGCGCCAGGCCCTGAATCAACATGCAGGTGGCAAAGATCGGGAAGGTTGCGTAGCTGCCCATCACCACCGCCGCCGCCGCTGAAATCAGCAACCCGCCGAGCACTACCACGCGCGGCCCGAAACGGTCGGCAAGCATGCCCCAGGTGAACTGGCCGACTGCGTAGGCAGCCAGATAGATGGCATCGAGGTTGGCCATTGCCGCCTTGTCGAGCATGAAGCTTGGGTCTTCGCCGATGCCCAGCTTGGCCACCGAGAAGGCCTTGCGGGTGAAATAGAAGCCAGCGTAGGCCAGCCAGGTAATGGCGAAAATCTGAATACGCCACCGTTTGATGGCAGCAAGGGTTTGGTTCATGGGAGTCTGACCTCTCGCTCAAGTGTGCCGGCAGAATGTGAAAAAACGCCTGTCTTGTTGTTGTGAGTCGCACTACATGACGGTGGCCATCGTCGGGTCAGATAACAGGGCCGGCTGACATGACCGCGCCGCTGCTATGGCCACCAGCGCGCTGCGTCTTGCTGCGCACTGGAGCTGTCGATCATAGAAACAGTTACTGACTGATAACAAAAATCGATTTATCGTATTTCACACATAAGCTCAGCTTGTAAGTGGAGGCGGTATGTCGGTGTCTCAGGCACAGCTCAAGGCGTTTCATGCGGTCGCTCAACACGGTAGCTTCACGCGCGCGGCGCAAAAGCTGTTTCTCACTCAGCCAGCCGTGTCCGACCAGGTGCGCAAGCTCGAAGAGCGCTTTGGCGTGCTGCTTTTTCATCGCAACAAACGCTCGGTGCAACTGACCGACCTCGGCGAGCGGCTGCTGGGCGTGACCCAGCGCCTGTTCGCCTGCGAAGCCGAAGCCGTCGAGTTGCTACAGGATTCGCGTGCATTGCACACCGGCAGCCTGGTGTTGGCGGTGGATGCGCCGGTGCATGTGTTGCCGCAGATTGCCCGCTTCTGCCAGCGTTACCCCGGCATTCAGGTCAAGATCGAGACTGGCAACACCGATGAATCACTGGCGCGCCTGTTCAGCTATCAGGCCGACCTCGCCCTGCTCGGCCGCGATGTCGATGACGAGCGCCTGTACTGCGTGCCAATGCGCCGCGACCCGATGGTGGCGTTCGTGTCGCACAACCACCCCTGGGCCAGCCGCGCCTCGATCAGCCTGGCTGACCTGGACGACACGCCGCTGGTGCTGCGTGAACCAGGCTCGGTGACGCGGCAGACGCTGGAAGAGGAAATGCACCGGGCAGGGCTGCGCATCCGCGCGGCAATTCAGGTCGAAGGCCGCGAAGCTGCGCGCGAGGCGGTGGTAGTGGGGATTGGCGTTGGCGTGGTGTCGGCTGCCGAGTTTGGCGCCGACGCTCGGGTATGTGCGCTGCCGATCGTCGACTGCCAGCGGCATTTGACTGAAACACTGGTCTGCCTCAGCGAGCAACGTACCCGCCGGGTGGTGGCGACCTTTTTGCAGCTGGTCCAGGAAGAGCTTTGAGCCCTCCCTGCCCTACCTGAGCTGGCGCTGGGTTCGCAGCTAGCGAGTAGCAAGCACAAACAAGCGCGGGAACGGCAGCAGCAGCTTGCCATCGCTGGACGCTGGGTAGTCATGCTCCATCGCCTGCAGATACAACTGCAGGAAGTCCGCCTGTTCTGCTTCGTTCAGACGATCCAGGTAAGGTCGCAGTGCCGAGCCTTTGAACCATTCAACCACCGCCTGCGCACCGCCGGCCAAGGGGTGATGGTAAGTCGTGCGCCAGACGTCGACGCGGCTGCACAGCGGGCTGAGCAAGTCGTAGTAGAACCCTGCGGTATGCCGCGGCGGCAGCGAGAAGTCAGCGAACTTGTCGGCCCATGGCCCGCGCTTGGCGATCTCGCGAATCTGTCGGTGGGCCGGTTCGTCGATGTTGTCCGGAGTCTGCACCGCAAGGCTGGCGCCTTCGCTGAGCTGGCGGACCAGGTGCGGATACAGCGTGGCGTGCTCGGGGAGCCATTGCAGCGAAGCGTTGGCGAGGATCAAGTCCTGTGGTTCGGCTGCTTGCCAGGTCGCGATGTCGGCAATCTTGCAGCTCACCCTCGGCACACTCAAACGCGGTCGTTTATTGGCCTTGTCGATCATGTCCGGATCACTGTCGAGCGCTGTCACCTGAGCGTCCGGGCAGCGTTGCAACAACACTTCGGTGGAGTTGCCCGGCCCACAGCCAAGGTCGGTAGCGTGACGCACTGGACGCGGCGGCACCGCCGCCAGCAGATCACGCACGGGGCGGCTGCGTTCGTCTTCAAACAGCGAATATTGGTTGGCAGACCAGGCCATGGGCGGCTCCTGTAGGCGGCTGAGCGCCTAGCATAAGCCATGTCGAGGGGTTCGCGGTGAGACCCGCACAAACAAACGCGGCCGGCCCCTTGCGGGAACCGGCCGACATCATACAGCGCGTTGCTTAGTGCAGTTTTTTTGCCGAACGGATCTGATGCACAATACCCATCGCCACCACCACACAGGCAGCAATACCGGTCGAAACCACCAGAATCTGGTAGTCAGGCATGAACGCCATGGTCACCAGCGCAGCAACGATAAACGCAATCACCAGGTAGGTCAGCCAAGGGAACAGCCACATCTGCAGGCGGATCTCCTTGCCTTCGGCAATCAATTTGCGGCGCATACGCAGTTGGGAGAAGGCGATCACCAGGTACACCAGCAAAGCGATCATGCCCGTGGTGTTCATCAAGGTGTCGAGCACGTCCTTGGGCCGCAGCGTCTCGCTGAAGTTGATCAGCGCGCACACCACTGCCACCGCGCACGAACCGACGATCGCGAACACCGGTACGCCAGTGCCGGCGCGGGTGATCTTGAAGAACGACGGCGCGTCGCCACGCTGAGCCAGCGAGAACAGCATGCGCGAGGCAGTGTAATGGCCCGAGATCAGGCAGCTGCTCACCGAGGTCAACACGACGAAGTTCATCAGCAGCTCGGCATATGGCACGCCCAGCAGTTCCAGCGTACGGCGATAAGCGCCATAGCCCGACTCACCCAGGTGCGGGTCATTCCACGGCACCAGGCAGACGATCAGGAAGATCGAGCCGACATAGAACAGGCACACCCGCCAGACCACCGAGTTGGTCGCCTTGACGATCTGCCCGGCCGGGTCTTTCGACTCGGAGGCAGCGATGGTCACGATCTCCGCACCGAGGAAGGCGAACATCACCCCAAGCAGCGCACCAATCACCGTGGTAAAGCCGTTCGGCATGAAGCCTTCGGCGGTCAGGTGAGTGATCCCGCGGACCTCACCGAACTGCCAGATATTCAACACCGCCGAGCCACACACGATCAGGAAGCAGACGATCGCAATCACCTTGATCAAGGCAAACCAGAACTCGAACTCGCCGTAGTGCTTGACGTTGAAGAAGTTGACCGTGATCAGCACCAGGGTCGTCGCCAGGACGAACACATTGGTGCTCACCCCCGGGAAGAAGCCGTGCAGGATCTTGCCCGCCACATACGCTTCCCAGGCCATCAGGATGACCCAGTACCACCAGTACAACCAGCCGATGGTGAAGCCGGCCCAACGGCCAATGGCACGGTCGGCGTAGGTCGAGAACGAGCCGGTGTCTGGCGAAGACGTCGCCATTTCACCGAGCATGCGCATGATCAGCACCACCAGGATGCCGCCAGCCAGATAAGCCAACACCGCAGCAGGGCCGGCGCTGTGAATGACACTGCCGGAGCCGACGAACAGTGCGCCGCCGATGACCCCGGCGATCGACATCATCGTCAGGTGGCGCGACTTGAGCGAAGCATTCAGCTTGCTCTCCGGCGCCCCTTTTTCGGATGCGGTAGTTGTAGATGTTGCGTCCATCAGTTGTGTCCCCGTGCTTCTTTTTATCTAAGGAATTGCGTGAAACCCCGATGGCAAGCGGTTTCACCTGTACATCGATACTGATGCGCGCAGGCGCTGTGCGAGGGCACGAGCAGGCCTTCCCTGGCGGCCTGTGGGTCGTGCGAGGCGGGCCTCGAACGAACTGAAACAAAAGGTGTCTGGCGATCTCAGACACCTAATGTAAAAATGTCGCGCTGATAGAGCCATGCACAGTGGCATGAAAGTCGCACTGCACTGTACAGGCCGCCCATGCAATACACCGCGCGACACCCGGCCGACGCCCCGCGTCTGCACACCTGAAGGCACACCCATGCTCGTACTACATCCAGACTCCGCCACCCCGCTGGTCAACCAGATCATCGACGGCTTGCGCGAGTTGATCGACAGCCAGGCGCTCAAACCCGGTGCCAAGGTCCCGTCGATCCGCGCCTTTGCCGCCACCTACTCGGTGAGCACCTTCACCGTGGTCGAAGCGTACGACCGTCTGGTTGCGCAAGGGCTGCTGGTCAGCCGCGGCAACACCGGCTTTTTCGTCAATCGCGCGGCCAGCGAGCAACTCGACAGACCGGCCCACGGCGCCGACAACAACCGGCCGTCGTTCAACGCCGAGTGGTACCTGCAGCAGATTTTCGAAACCCGTCAGTTGCCGTTCAAACCCGGCTGCGGCTGGCTGCCCAACGACTGGATGTACGAAGATGGCCTGCGCCGGGGCATGCGTCAGGTCGCCGGTAGCCCGTTGGAGCTGTCCGGCTATGGCGAGCCAATGGGCCTGCCGGAGCTGCGCACGCTGACCGCGCAGAACCTGCAGCAAGAGCTGTCGATCGTGGTCAACCCGGCGCAGCTGATGCTCACCCACGGCGCCAGCCAGGCGCTGGACCTGGCGGTACGCACGTTGGTGCGCCCCGGTGATGTGGTGCTGGTCGACGACCCAGGCTACCCCAACCTGATGAGCATCCTGCGTTTTCAGGGTGCTACCCTGATCGGCGTGCCGCGCACCCCGGCCGGCTACGACCTCGATCGCCTGGAGCAACTGCTCAGCGAACACCGCCCAAGTGTCTTCTTCACCCAGCCGCACCTGCACAGCCCGACCTGCTCGCGTACGCCGTTGCCGCAACTGCACCGCTTGCTGCAACTGGCCAGCCAGCACGGCTTGCGGCTGGTGGAAAACAACCTGTACGCCGATATGATCGCGGAGCCGCAGCCGTGCCTGGCCAGCCTCGATCACCTGCAGCAAGTCGTATACGTCGGCAGCTATTCAAAAAGCATTTCACCGAACGTGCGGGTTGGTTACCTGTTCGCCAACCCGGAACTGATGCAGCAGTTGCTGCGCCTGAAAATGCGCTCTGGGCTGACCACCTCCCAAGTGATGGAGCGGGTGGTCTACGCGGCGATCATCGATGGCCGCTGGCGCAAGCACCTCAAACGCCTGCGCCAGCGCCTGGCCGAAGCACACCAGGAAGTGGGCCGGCATTTGCACCGGCTGGGCTTCGAGCTGTTCACCGAATCGGACGAAGGCATGTACGTGTGGGCGCGCCACCGGGCCATCCCGGACAGCGCGGCCCTGCTGGATGACGCGCTGGAGCAAGGCATCATGCTCGGCCCCGGACAGTTGTTCATGGTCGACGCCCAGGCGACTGGGTGGATGCGCTTCAACGTCGCGTTCAGCACCGACCCGGCGATGTGGGAGCTGTTGGAGAAGATCCTGGTCAAGCAGGTGCGCCGCTCGACTATCTAGTGCCAGCGACTGCAGGTGACGATACCCGCTGTGACAATCTGCCCACAGCGGGCAGTCACAAATGATAATGACTCGTAGTAATATTGCGTCCTGCCTCCCACATCACGCGCGATAGCCAATGCCAGCAGAACAACCCACGCCCGCGCCGCGAGTGCTGGTGGTCGATGACCACCGCAAGATCCGCGACCCGCTGGCGACCTACCTGCGCCGCCATGGTTTCGAGGTGCGCACCGCCGCCGACGCGGCCGGACTCTGGCAATTGCTCAAGCAGCAGGCGTTCGACGTGGCCGTACTCGATGTCATGCTGCCCGACGGCGATGGCTTCGAGCTGTGCCAGCAACTGCACCGGCGCTGCAACCTGCCGGTGATCCTGCTGACCGCCCGCGACACCACTGCAGACCGCATTCGCGGCCTCGACCTGGGCGCCGATGACTATCTGACCAAGCCGTTCGAGCCGCGTGAGCTGGTCGCGCGCCTGAACAGCGTGCTGCGCCGGCATCAGGCAACCCAGGCGCGACTCCACGCGGCGCCTGCTGCTACGCCCGCAGTTCGCCGCTATCGCTTCGCCGGCTGGCACTTCTGCGCCAGCAGCGCCTCGCTCAGCCGCGAAGGTGCCGAGTCAGTTCAGTTGAGCACCGCCGAGGGCAAACTGCTGCAGGTGTTTCTGGCCCACCCGCATCGCAGCCTGACCCGGCAACGGCTGGTCGACCTGACGGCAGCGCACGACAGCGACATCAGCGAACGCGCCATCGACCGCCAGGTCAGCCGCCTGCGGCGCAAGCTCAGCCATGACGGGCAAACCGCCGAGCTGCTGCGCACCCTGTGGGGCAGCGGCTACCTGCTGGCCGCCGATGTCGAGCTTGAATAGCCTGCGCCGGCTGTGGCCGCAGCGCTTGCTGCACCAGTTACTGCTGCTGCTGTGCCTGGCACTGCTGGCCTCGCACTTGATCGGCATCGTTCTGCTGCACCGCCACGGCAGCCTGCTTCATCCGCTGTCCCGGGCAGCCAGCCTGGAGCGCCTGGCAACTGCGTTCAACCTGGCGCGCGACCTGCCCACAGCGCAGGCCGACAGGATGCTGGCCAAGATGGCCAACCCGGAAACCCGCTTCTGGATCGCGGCAACCCCCGAGGTCAGTGCTTTCGCCGCTCGCTCTGAAGAACAGCGGCTTAGCCGCGACCTGCGCCAGCGCCTGCAGCTATCGCCGGAACACTCGCTGATCGTGCAACTGGAGCGGGTCAACGGCACCGACGCCCGCGCTTATCCGTTCAGTCCTGGCGGTTGGGCGCCACTACGCTTGCGCAGCAGCCTGGCGCTGGGCAACGGCCAGTATCTGAATGCCGAGCAGCACCCCAGCGGTGCTTATCAGTGGGGCACTGTACTGGCTTACAGTTTGCCAATGACCACCATGCCGGTCTTGCTGGTGATGATGTTCAGCTTTGCTCGCGTGCTGCGCCCGATCAAGGCCCTGGCCAAAGCCACCGAGCGGGTCAGCCGTGGTGAGTGGATTGCGCCGCTGCCGTTAACCGGCCCGCACGAAGCACGCGAGCTGACCCATGCATTCAACACGATGCAGGCCAACCTGGCCCGGCATGTCGAAGGCCGCACCCGCTTGTTGGCAGCGATCAGCCATGACCTCAACACGCCGCTGACCGAATTGCGTTTGCAGGTTGAACTGCTTGACCCCGGCGCCACCCGCGACGACTTGCTGGAAAGCCTGGGCGAGCTGACGGCGATGGTCGGCGAAACCCTGGAGTTCGTGCGCGGCGATGCAGTGCAGGAGGCGACCTGTCAGTTGCGCCTGAACGACTTGCTTGACGAGCTGGACCGACGTTATCGCCTGCTTGGGCAACCGTTGACCTGGGATGTGCAGCAACAGGCCTGGCTCAGCTGCCGACCTTTGGCGCTCAAACGTGCCCTGACCAACCTGATCGACAACGCCTTGAAGCATGGCGGTGCGACCCACGTGACGCTCAGCCAGGCTGACGGCCAGGTGCGCCTGGAGATCACCGATCAAGGTCCGGGGCTGCCTGAGCAGTGGTTGGAAAAGGTCTTTGAACCCTTTGTCCAGCTCGGCCGCGGTGGTGCCGACGCCCGCAGCGGTGGCGGCCTCGGTCTGGGCTTGGCGATCGCCCGTGCCTGCATTCAGGCCCATGGCGGTGAACTGCTGTTGGAAAACCGCAAACCACGCGGGCTGTGCGCGCTGGTGCGGCTGCCGGTCGGCCAAGGCTGAAACGCGCAAACGCAAACCGGGCCGATGTACGGCCCCGTTTGCAACGGCTCTGATCAGAAGTTGTAGGTCGCGCCCATCCACAGCGTGCGGCCATAGTTCACCGTGCCGTAGGTCTCGTCGTCCAGACGCTTGTCGGTAATGTTGTTCAGCGAGGCATTCACAGTCAGCGCATGGGTCAGGTCATACGAGCCGCCGATGTCGGCAGTGGTGTAGCCCGGCGCCGATTCGGCAGTGATGGTGTTGCCTGTTTCTTCGCCGTAGTAGCTGAGCGCGGCCCAGGCTTGGGCACGGTCATTGACCTGCCATTCGCCGCGCAGGTTGGCTTTCTGTTTCGGCGTCAGGGCAAGCGGCGCACCGGCGTTGGCACCGGTCTTCTGCTCGGAGTCGGTGTAGGTGTAGTTGCCTTTGATCAGCAGGTCGGAGCGGATGTCCCATTGACCGGTCAGCTCGACGCCACGGATCACCGCCTTGTCGACATTGACCCGGTCCATGACGATGTAGCCGTTCCAGCGCCGGTCAGTGGTTACGGTCGAGAGCTTGTCCTGAAAGTCGTTGTAGAACAACGTCACGCCTGCCGACAGATCATTGCGGTTGGACCACAGCGCCGACACTTCGTAGTTGGTGCTGGTCTCGGGCTTGAGGTCAGGGTTGCCGAGCATGACGAACCGGTTGCGGCGCAGGTAGGCGTAGCCTTCAACCACGGCGCGCAGCTCAGGGGTCTTGAAGCCGCGGGCAACACCGCCTTTGAGCGTCCACTGATCCGTCGCGCGCCAGACCCCGTACACGCGTGGGCTGAAGTGGTTGCCGTATTCTTCGTGGTTGTCCATGCGCAGGCCGCCGGTCAAGGCGAAGGTGTCGGTGACCGACCATTCGTTTTCGGCAAACAGCGCTTTTTGCTGGACCGAGAACTCGTAATCAACCTTGTCACCCAAGCCCTGGTTCCAGTCGGTGACCTGGTTTTCCTGCCATTGCAGGCCAACCGTGCTGACGTTGTAGGTGGTCGGCACGACCAACTTGGCGTCGAGCACGCGGTTGCGGATTTCAGGCTTGCGCCCGTAGATGTCGGTCTGGTCTGGCGTGGCCTTGCCTTCGCGGCTGGTGGTTTCCTGATAGAGGGCGACGTCAGAGGTGGCCCAGCCCCAGCGCCCCTGGTGCGACAGCGACCAGTGATCACGGTTGTTGTCTTGCTCGCGGGTGGCCCAGTTGGCACTGACGCCATCACCGTTTTTCAGGCGCGTAACGCCGGCTTCGAGCAGGATATCGTGGTCGATAGTGGGCGTGAAGGCCAGGCGCGTGGTCAGGTCGCGGTGATCGGCCTTGCTGTGGCCGTTGGTCTGTTCCAGGTCAGCATCGGCCTGGCGGTCCAGGTAGCGGCCCCACACTTGCAGGCCAAGCAGGTCTTGCTTGAGCGGGCCGCTCAAGTAGAAAGTGGTTTGCCCGGCGTCGCCCTCTGCGCTGTGCTGACGCGCCGAATAGTCGTAACCGATCGAGCCGCCCCACTCGGGCGAGACCTTGCGGGTAATGACGTTGATCACCCCCCCGATAGCGTCCGAGCCATACAGCGACGACATCGGCCCGCGCACCACCTCAATCCGCTCGATGGCGGCTGCCGGCGGGACAAAGCTCTGCTCGTAACCGGCGTTGCCGTTGACCCGTGATTCACGGGCGCTCTGGCGTTTGCCATCGACCAGAATCAAGGTGTAGTCGCCCGGCATGCCGCGCATCGAGATGTCGCTTTCGTTGGCGCCGCCGTTGACGGTGACCCCCTCGACATCACGCACTGCGTCACCGAGGTCGCGGTACGACTTGCGACGCAGGTCTTCGCCGTCGATCACGGTGATCGACGCGGGCGCGTCCTCAACCCGCTGCTCGAAGCCCGAGGCAGTCACAACCACATCTTCAAGGGTCAATGGGATGGGTTCTGGAGGGTTTGTCTGCGCGTGCGCGGCACCCGCCAGAAATACGGCCAACGTGGAGGAACGGCTGAAAATACGACGTGATGCGCGCATGCAAGTGACCTGTGAATTCCGCTGTAAAAGAGAATCCTAATCAGATGCATTGGCGCAAATGGGACAAAGTGTGACAGCCGCTGTCGACGACCGCGACGCCAAAGCCAGCGTCGAGGTACCACAGCTATGCCTGCAGGCACCTCAAGCACGCTGACCAGCCGATTATTCGGCAGCCTGCAATCCCATCTGCCAGAAGTCCGCCTCAAGCCGTGAGGCCTGGGCAAAGATCGCCGCCAGCTCGGTGAAACGTGACTCGGTCATGCTCCGCGCAGCCAGCTCGTCCAGGTGCTTGCGGGCAGACGCCGCCACGTCTTGATAGGCCTCACCGGCATACTCGCCGATCCATTCGCGGTACGGATGCTGGTTCAGATCACCGATTGCGCCGGCCAGGCGCTGGCCGATTTCGGCGTAGCCGATCACGCACGGTGCCAGCGCAACGTGCAGTTCAAGCAGGTCGCCGGCGGCTCCGCAGTCAAGCACATAGCGGGTATAGGCCACGGTCGCCTGATGCTCGGGGGCAGCTTGAATGTCGGCTTGCGACAAGCCCCAGCGGGCGCACAGGCGCAGGTGCAGTTCAGTCTCGTCAAGAATCGCCGCAAGCCCGGCCTGCGCGGCGCGGATGTCACTTGGCAGGCGACTCTTGTAGGCGGCCAGCGCCCAGGCGCGGGCGAACTGGATCAGGAACAGGTAGTCCTGCACCAGATACTCGCGAAACGCCGCCTGACTGAGGGTACCCGTCTGCATCTGCTGCAGGAAGTCATGCTCGACGTAGCTCGCCCATTGCGGCGCAGCGGCGGCCTTGAGCCGATCAAAAATATCCATGTCAGGCCTCGCCATCGTATACGGCATCGAAGAAGGCCAGTTCCAGCGCGACTGTGCGCAGGTAGAAGTCGCGGCTGAGCTCGGCCTCCTTTGGCCCGACGCGGTCAAGTTCAGCTTGCAGGAACGCGACAAAATCCTCGAAGAACGGGTTGTCATGCAAGGTGACCCACTCAGCGTGGACGAAATGCTCGGGCAGTGGCTGCGGCGCCTTCTGCGCCCAGTCCAGGTACACCCCCTCGGCCACATTCAGCACCGCCAGCGCTGCCGCATAGGAGCGGCTTGCCGCCGCCTCGGCCATGATCGCCTTGAAGCCTGCGGTGGGCGCACTGTCGGCAGGCTCGTCGCGCTGCGCCGGGCTTACATCGAGGGCCTCGAATGCACGCAGGAAATAGGTGTTTTCGTCACTCGAGATCATCCCGGCAAAACGGCCCAGACGCAGGCGCGCTTCAAAGGTATCGGCTGTGGCGATCGCCGCACCGAGCAAGGTCAGAAAGCTGTCGAGAAAGCGATGGTCCTGAACCAGGTAGCGGACCATAACCGGATCCGCCAGGGAACCATCACATAGCTGTCGCACGAAGCGGTGGCCAACGGCAGCCGACCAGGTCGGTTCGCTCTGCTCGCGCAAATAATGGGTAAAACGTTCGCTCATGCTGCTGTCCTCTGGGAGGTGGCAGCGAGGCCAGGCGGGTGGTGCATGGTGCGGCCTCGCAGTGAGGCCGGCGCAAAGGCAGGTCGGCGGTCCCATCCCTTCGCCGGCATGATCCGGATCAGGTGCTAAGGGTCACCGCGCTGCATCTCGCCAGCGGTTTCTCAGCCCGTCTCCGGGCTCCCCTTGGTAGCGCTCAGGTATACCGCAGACGCAGGCCAGTTGTCACGGCACGTTGGCTGCACGCCCAGCAAAAGGTATGCTAGGCGAACATAGCCAATTGCCACCACTAGAGCCGTGCAGTGATCGCGCGCCAAGGAACCCGCTTTGCCCAGCAACCCCACGCGCCAGACCATCGCCCGCCAGTGGCAGTTGCTCAAACTGCTGCCTGACCGCCACCCGGGCATGAGTTCCAATCAGTTGCAGCAGGCCCTGCACCAGGTCGGCCATGGCACCAGCAAGCGCACGGTCGAACGTGATCTGAACGAGCTGACCGAGCTGTTTCCGGTGCGCTGCAACAGCAAGGGCACCCCATATGGCTGGTACTGGCAGGCCGAGCTCAGCACCGAGCTGCTGCAGCCGCCGCAGCCCAGCGATCGTTGCATGGCGCAACCGATCACCTTGCGGGCCTGGGTGACGCCGGGGCTGGCGCGGCAGTTGGCGGCGCAGCCGCTGTCGGACGACATGTTGCTGGAGCCGCTTGCCGAAGGCGACGCCAGGTTGGTGGCCACGGTTGCCTATGACCAGGCCCTTTTGAGCTGGCTGCTGGCGCATGCCGGCTCGATCAAGGTGAGTGCCCCGGACAGCGTGCGTGAGGCTCTGCTCGAAAGGCTGCATCAAGCACTGCTGTTGCACGAAAGCGGCTAAGTCAGCGCTGCGATTACACGCGCAAGCATCCTGGATCTGCGATTAACGCCGCACAAATCATTGGCGCCACCGCTAAACTTCACCGGAAACGGCGGCGAGTTAAGTCAACTTGATAGACTGACTTGTCGTCGGGGTTGGGTTTCCAGCGCTGAACAACACGGCGCATCGTCTTAGGGCTGCTCAGCAGCCCTAAAACTCACAGCCACAGCGTTAACACCTGCCCAAACCTCCTTGCCATAGGCTACTGTTCCCCCTTGCGCGTCGTTCAAGCCAAGGAATCCCTATGCCGCATCGCCTGTTACTGCCGCTATTGCTGCTGTGCCCGCTCGCCTCTGCCGCCGATGCACCGCAAAAAGACGCCACCAGCTTCACCCGCCAAAGCAATCAACAATGGTTGCAGCGCCTCCCCTTCAACGACCGCGCCGATTTCGACGCCGCTCAGCGCGGCTTGATCGAGCGCTTCGATGGCCGCATCGACAATGCCGACAGCCAACCGGCGTGGGACCTGCAGCGCTACGCCTTCATCAACGGTGAAGCGCCTGCCACCGTCAACCCAAGCCTGTGGCGCCAAGCCCAACTGAACGCCATCGCTGGCCTGTTCCAGGTCACCGAGGGCATCTATCAGGTACGTGGTCTGGACCTCGCCAACATGACCCTGGTCGAAGGCGACAGCGGCCTGATCGTGATCGACCCACTGCACTCGGTAGAAACCGCCCGCGCTGCCATGGAGCTGTACTTCAAGCATCGCCCGCGCAAGCCTGTGCTGGCGGTGATCTACAGCAACCCGCAGGTGAGCAGCTATGGTGGCGTGCGCGGCGTCGTCGACCCCGCCGAGGTCAAGGCCGGCAGGGTTCAGGTGCTGGCACCGCGCGGTTTCTATGCGCAGGCCATCAGCGAGAACGTGCTGGTGGGCCCAGCGATGCAGCGCCGCGCCGAATACCTGTATGGCAACGCCCTGCCCCGCGGGCCTCGCGGCCAGGTCGATGCAGGCCTGGGCAAAGACATATCCAGCAACGCCACGATCAGCCTGATCGCCCCCACGCGGGAGATAAGCAAAGCGGTCGAGACCGTGCGCATCGATGGCATCGACATCGAATTCCAGCTCACCGCAGGCCAGGACGCGCCGGCACAGATGAACCTCTGGCTGCCGCGCTTCAAGGCGCTGGCCATGGGCGAGAACGTCGCCCACAGTCAACTGAGCCTGCTCGACCTGCGTGGCGCGCCGGTGCGCGATGCCAGAAGCTGGTCGCGCTACCTCGACCAGACCTTGGTGCGTTACGGTGAGCGGGCCGAGATCGTCCTCGGCCAGCATCACTGGCCAACCTGGAGCGGCGCGGCAGTGCGCGAGTACCTTGCCGACCAGCGTGACCTGTACGCCTATATCGATGGCCAGACGCTACGCCTGATCAATCAGGGCCTGACCCCGGACGCAATTGCCGCGCAACTCGCCACGCTGCCCCCGCGCCTGGCCAAGCGCTGGTACAGCCGCGATTACTACGGCTCGCTCAGCCTCAACGTGCGTGCGGTCTATCAACGCTACATGGGAAGCTACGACGGCAACCCCGCTACCCTCGACCCACTGCCACCGACCGACACCGGCCGGCGCTATGTCGAAGCCATGGGCGGCGCCAACCAGGTGCTGAGCCTTGCACGCAAGGCATTTGCTTCAGGTGATTACCGCTGGGTCGCCGAGCTGACTCGGCAATTGATCTACGCCCAGCCCGGTAACAGCGCAGCACGTCAACTGCAGGCCGATGCATTCGAGCAACTCGGCTACCAGAGCGAGAACGCTACCTGGCGCAATGCCTACCTGAGCGGCGCACAGGAGCTGCGCGACGGTGTTGCCGCAAGCCCAGCCCCCGGCAACGTCGATGACATGGTACGGGCCCTGGCAGCGCCACTGTTCTTCGATCTGCTCAGCGTGCGCCTCAATGCGCAAAAGGCAGCCGAGCAGGACCTGACCATCAACTGGCGCTTCACTGACCTGGGTGAAGATTATGCGCTGACCGTGCGCAACGGCGTGCTGACCCACCGCGACCGCACGCGCCACCGCCGTGCGGATGTCGAGGTGAGCATGAAAAAAGCCACACTCGATCGTATCGCCTTGAAGCAGACCGGCTTCGTCAAAGAGGTCACAGTGGGTGATATCAGCATCAGCGGCGAGCGGATCAAGTTCCTGCGCCTGATGTCCGGGCTGGAAGATCCGCAGGGGCGCTTCGAGCTGGTCGCGCCTTAAGCGCGGCGCTGGGCCGTAGCCTGCTGGCTGCGGCTCAGGCATGCATAACCAAGGCCCAATACACCGATTGCCAGTGCACCGAGCAAGGCCAGCAGCAGCTGGCTGTAGCTGGCAATGGTGGCTGGCAGGCCGACGAACTCGCGGTAAGCGAGAATCTGCGCCTCGCCGTCAGCGTGGCGAATGCTCAGGCCGCCCTGTCGGATCTGCGAGTAGTCCGAATCGAAGTACACCCATACCTTGCAGTCTTCGCGCCCGCCGATGGTGGCGATGTCGATCAGGTTGGTCGCCGCCTGTGGGATGATGTCGTTGCCGTCATCGTCGCGCACCTGCACCAGGCCCTTGGCCGGCAAGCGGATCTGAATGTTCTTCAGCGGGGCTTCGCGGGTGTTCTTCAGCTCTATCACCAAGCCGGTACGATGGTCGACCAGGCCTGCCTCGAACGGCTTGGCAAACAACGCCAGATACGGCGCCTGGGCCGCGTCCACCAGCTTGTCGACCTGCTGATTGCTCAACTGGCCCTGGCTGATATCGCTCATCTGCCCGTGCAAGCGCTCGTAGCGCAGCATGTCGTTGGCAGTACTGATGCGCTCGCTGAACTGGCTTGGGTAGGTCAGGTAGGAGTAGGTAAGCCGCGCTTCCAGGGCTGGGTCCTGCTTGAATGCCAGATACAGGCCGCCTGCACAGGCACCAGCGACCAGCAGGCCAACGAGGGCTTTACCGACTTTTTCCCAACTCACCTGGGCGTTTCCTTATTTCGCTGTAGGGGCGATGCAAAATCGCCGGCCAAGCGTGCCACTGATCGCGCTCAGGGGCAAATGCGAATTAGACCGATCGCCAGCCATCGCCCACGCAGATAAGCCTGCGCGGGCGATGGTCAGGATCAAGCCAGGCGCTGCACCTGGGCCGGGGTGCGGCGCATCAGCACCTTGCCATTGCGCACTGAAACCAGTGCGTAACCCTGGCTGCGGACCATCTCGTAATCATCCGGCGCCGACAGCACCAGCAGATTCGCTGGCCGTCCGACCTCCAGCCCATAGCGCTCGCCAAGATTGAGGGTGCGCGCGCTGTTGTCGGTGATCAGGTCGAGCGAGCGCTGCAGGTCTTCGTAGCCGAGCATGTGGCAGATGTGCAAGCCGGCCTCGAGAATGCGCAGAATGTTGCCATTGCCCAGCGGGTACCACGGGTCGACGATCGAGTCCTGGCCAAAGCACACGTTCATCCCGGCGCAGTCGATTTCGGCGACGCGGGTCAGGCCACGGCGTTTGGGGTAGGTGTCGAACCGGCCCTGCAGGTGGATGCTCTCGGTCGGGCAGGAAACAAAGTTGATGCCCGACATTTTCAGCAAGCGGAACAGCTTCGAGCAGTAGGCGTTGTCATACGAACCCATTGCCGTGGTGTGGCTGGCGGTAACCCGCGCACCCATGCCGCGCACTCGCGCCTCCTCGGCCAGCACTTCGAGGAAGCGCGACTGCGGGTCGTCGGTCTCGTCACAATGTACATCCACCAGGCAACCGCTGCGCTCGGCCAGGTCCATCAGAAACTTGATCGACGACACGCCCTGATCACGGGTGTTCTCGAAGTGCGGGATACCGCCCACCACATCCGCGCCCATCGCCACCGCCTCGGTCATCAAGGCGCGACCATTGGCGTACGACTCGATGCCCTCCTGCGGAAACGCGACAATCTGCAGATCGATCAGGTGGCGCACTTCTTCGCGGACTTCAATCATCGCCTTGAGTGCGGTCAGCTTGGGATCGGTGACGTCGACATGGGTACGCACATGCTGGATGCCGTGATCGACCAGCATGCCGATGGTCTTGCTGGCGCGGGTCTTGGTGTCTTCATGGGTATTGAGCTCTTTGCGCTCGGCCCAGCGCTCGATGCCCTCGAACAAGGTACCGCTCATGTTCCAGTTGGGCTCGCCAGCGGTGAGGGTGGCATCGAGGTGAATATGCGGCTCGATAAAGGGCGGCACCACCAGGTTGTGCTCGGCGTCGATATCACTGGCGTTATTCAGCGCCAGCGGCCCGCTCTGCGCCTGGATCGCAGCGATGCACTCGCCTTCGAGTTCGATGCGAAACAGCCCGTCCTTGCCACGCAGGCGTGCATTGATGATGTTCATGGTTCTACTCCTTGCCCTGGGCTGCGGTCATGCGCCATATGAGCATAGCGACCGCAGCATTCATACGAAAAAGCGGATCATCGAGTGATTGTCCGCTCAGTTGTTCGATTCTGCCGATGCGTTGATTGATGGTGTTGCGGTGCAGGCCCAAGCGCGCGGCGGCCTGCAAGGCGTTGCCGTTGGCGCCCAGCAGAGCATCGAGGGTGTGCAACAACGCATGGGGATGCTTGCGCCCGGTTTCGATCAGGCGACCGAGGGTTTGGCTGACGAAGCTGTCGATCAGGCCGCGGTCGCTGATCCCCTGCAACAGGCGCAGCACGCCCAGCTCGCTGAAGTCGCACAGGCCGCTGGCCGGGCGCAGGTGCTGGGCGACGTCGAGCGCCTGACGGGCTTCGTTGAGTGCCTGGCGATAGTGCGCGCAATCCTCGGCCAGGCAGGACATGCCCAGATATACCCCGGTGTCACCGGCAATAACCCGCAATTGCTGATGCAACTGCGCCAGCCCACCGCGCAGGTTCGCCACGTCAGGCAGCAATAGCACGAACAGATCGCCCGGCAACTGTGCCGTGACAGCGCCCGGCTGGGTGCGACACCATGCTTGCAGGCAGTCTTCCAGCGCTTGCTGGCTGGCCTGCCAAAGGCGCTCGGCTTGCTCCGGAGCATGCTGTTCGAATACCTCATCGCCTGCCAGCCGCAGCGCCACCAGCCGCCGCGGCTCGTCCAGCGCCAGCTGCAAGTGCGCGGCGCGTTGCCGGGCGATGGCCAGGCTTGGATAATCGCCGGTCAGCAATTGCCCGATGATGTCATCCCGCGAGCGGCGCGCTTGTGCCATCTGCACCAGCGCCGTACCGATCAAATGGGTCACCACCACCATCTTCAGCGCGTAGGGCTGCTCGATCAAGCTCAGGCCCAGTTGCTCGGCGCGTTCGATCACCTTCGGTGGAATCTGCTGAATGAAGCTGCCACCAGTGAGGATCACCAGACCGGCGATGCCCACCGCGTCGCCATCCTCGACCAGGCTCAGCAGATTGGCCTCGCCGCGCGGGTGATTGATGCCCGTAACGAACACCAGTTCACCGCCCATCACCCATTCGGCAATACCCTCGTTCTCGGCCACGTAGGGCCAGCGTACCCGCCGCTGCAGGTTGCGTTGGCCAGCGCGCACGGTCATCTGTGCAAGCCCGGGCAGGCGCAGAATTTCTTCCAATGCCAGGCTCACGGCTCGACCTGCGCCAGCGCCCGCCGCCGACCGCTCAGCTCAAGCAGGACGATATAGCACAGCGCCGAAGCGCCAATTCCCACCAGCGGCGCGACCCACGGCGAGCTGTAGGCCAACAGCGCACCGACGGCGTAGGCAGTCAGCCCCTTGAGGTTGTAGCGTGGCAACTGAACCGAGGCCAGCGCCGGGTATTTGCCGCGGTGGCGGTACCAGAAATCAGCCATGATCACCCCGCCGACCGGCGGAATGATCGAACCCAGCAGCACCAGAAACGGGATCAGCAGCTCGTACATGCCGCCAATAGCCAAGAGGATGCCCAGCCCCGCCGCGACCAGAGTTGCCGTGCGCCGGCGTTCGCTGCGCAGGAGATGGCAGGCCGCTGCCGAGACGTTGTAGATGGTCGGCCCCTGGATGGTCCACAGGTTCAGGCAGAGCATGATCACTGCCGCGAACGACAAGCCCTGCAGGATCATCACCTCGACGATATCGGCCTGCTGATAGACCATCGCGCACCATGCTCCCGCCACCACCATCAAGCCATTGCCGAGCAGAAAACTGACCACACTGGCGGTCACCGCGACCCGCCCGCTGCGCGACAGGCGCGTCCAGTTGGTGGCTTGAGTCGCACCGCTGGCGAAGGTGCCAAAGACCATGGTCACCGCCGCTGAAAACGTCATCGCCTCGTGCGGCACCACCGCAGCCAGGCCAGCAAAACCACCGGCGTCGCCGGTAGCGATGTACATCGACACCAGCAACAGCACGAACATCAACGGCACCGACACCCGCGACAGCAGGTCCAGGCCCTTGAAGCCAATGATCGCGGTAATGCTGAAACCAAGACCGAACAGCACCATCAGCGGCACAGTGAAGCCCTCAGCCAGGCCCAGGATCTTCACCAGCACGATCGCCACCGTCGCGGTGCCCCAGGCGTACCAGCCCAGCTCGGCGAAACCCAGCAGGAAGTCCGATAGCCGGCTGCCCGCCTCGCCAAAGCAAAAGCGCCCCATCAATACCGTATTCAGCCCGCTGCGCGAGGCGATGAACGCCAGGCTTGCGGCGTACAACGCCAGCAGTGAGTTGCCGATGGTGGCGATCCACAGCATGTCGACGAAATTGAACGCCATACCCAGCTTGCCGCCGGCGAACATGGTGCCGGTGAAGAAGGTGAAACTGAACAAAACCATGGCGATCGGCAGCAGGCCCTTGCGGGCTGACTGCGGGGCTTCGGATAACGGGAATTCGCTGGGCGCGCTCATCGATGCTGCTCCGGGTAGTGGATGGAGCAGCTAGAGCAATATGCGGGCCGCTTCGACGGGGCCGCTGATCTAGCAAAAAGCGTGCGTCTGCCACAATGATCACTGTGCAGTCAGCACACTTTCTTCAACATGACGGCCTCAGGCGTGTGCTTTATGACTCATCCCAAGGCAACCCTGCACCATTCAGGCGCATTGCTATGGGAAGTTGGGAAACGAGCGTTGTGCTGTCCAGCCATTACGAGATGATCTGGAATCAGCAGATCACCAGTGCCAGCAAGTTGGTGTCCGGGGACTGAGTGTTAGCCACGCTGGCGCCGCCCTGGGTAAATATTGTTTATCTACGATCGTCGATTGTCAGGCGATAGCGGCAACGGCAAGATGCCCGCCGAATTGCTCAAACAAGGAACGTCCCCGTGCAAACCTCAGCATCATCCCTGCCCTCAGCGGTAGCCCCTGCGCCGTCACGCTATAACGTCTTCAAGCGGCTTGGCATGCTGGCCCTGGCGCTCATCATCTACCTCGCCGCAAGCGTGCTGGTTGTCCTGCCCGACCCGTCCGCGCCCCTCACCAGCCAGAAGCTGATCAACTCGGTAGGCTACGCCGCGATCGGCCTGTTGGTGCTGCTGTGTTTGCAGTACCGCAAGCAAGGCCTCAGGCAGGTGATCCTCGGCCAGCACTGGCGGCGCCCGTTGCTGTTCGGTCTGATCGCCATGGTCGGGACCTACACGCTGTGCGCGCTGCTGATGCACCGTTTGCAGATACCCCGCGAAAGCTTCATGGTGCACTTCTACGACGGCCTTGGCCCGGCGCAGATTGCCCTGCTCTGCCTGACCTTGGTGCTGTTCCCGCCGGTCACCGAAGAGCTGCTGTTCAGGCACTACATGATGCGCGTGTTTCCGCTGGACAGTGGCCGCTTCTGGCAGTGCACCGCGATCGTGGTCAGCACGTTGGTGTTTGCTGCGCTGCACAACCAGTACGACAACCTGATCACCTTGGTAACGCTGGTTGCCGTCGGTTTGATCCTCGCCATTGCACGTATAGCCAGCGGCGGTTTGCTGGTGCCGGTGTTACTGCATGCCGCGGCGGAGGTGGTGGCGATTTCGATCAATTATCTGCAGATGGATTGACCGCCGGCTGATCGCGCCAGGGAGTCTGAACGTTGAACAGATTCGCCGCCTTGGCAGGAAACGGCTCTATGTAAATGGCGGCCAGTCGCACATGCTTGATGGCCTGGCCGCCGAGGCGCGCTTTCACTCGGCACCAGGCGGAATGCCATCCTTGTTCTTGTCCTTGAGCCGAGCCTTTTCCTCTTCGGTGGAATGAGCCGGCACCTGGCTGTCTTTCTGGTCGTCTTTTGGATCGGTCATCGCAGTTTCCTCAGTGTGTGGTCATTGGGCAGTCCACGTGCCGAGCAGTTCAGATTGAGCAGCCCAGCCAACTCAATCCATGGACAACGCCACGCCCTTCAGTGCTAACCTGCCCGCTTCACGTCGCCATCACCGGATCAGCCATGAGCTTAAACTGGCACTCAGGACCAATCACTCGCGCCACCCCATTGGACGCTCAGTACCGTAACACCCAGAAGGTCCGCCAATTCCTGATTGCCGAATGCGGCGAAGCCTTCAAATTCGACCGTACGTTCATGGCCTGGATCAAGAGCGGCGCGCCAGCAACCATGGGCGATGTCGCCGACGAGTGGTTGCGTACCCATGCCTGAGGCTAGCCCTCCATCAGGCTGAGTGAGCACAACTGCAACATCTCGCCTTCTTCTATCGTTGCCCTCACCTTTGTCGGTTCTGACAGCACCATCTGCGGCGCGCAATTTGAACAATTATCGCTCGACACACAGCGAGCCGATGATGTCCGACATTCAGCTTGCCCAGGTGATCGCCACCTCACTGTGAGATCGAGCACGGCGCTCATTGCGCCTGCTGTAACGTTACCGTGCTGCCGCCAAGCCCACCGCCGAGTGGGCTTTTTCACGCCTGAATGAAGCTCCGATCACGCCTTCAGCGAGCAAAAAGCGTCAACGTGCTCAGTAAAGTATTTGTCAGTTTTGTGTAAACAAAATTGGGCAATTACTTTTAAATGGTTCTCATTTGCGATACCGTCCGATCCCGATTGCATTCTGCCTCTTGAATCCAACCGATCGACAAGGACTGTTCCACGATGCCACGCCCACCGTTCTGCCGTGCCCTGCTCACCCTGGCGCTGATCGCCGCAAGCCCTGTTCAGGCCGAAGAAACCCTCGAGCTAGAGCCGCTGCCTGCCACTGAACTGCAAGCTTCGTTCGTCACCGCTAGCGGCGGCGGCACTGATGTGCGCGATGCCCCGGCCAGCGTCAGTGTCATCACCCGCGAAGAGATCGAGCGCCAGCCGGTGTACGACCTCAACACCCTGCTGCGGCGTATCCCCGGTGTGACCGGCGGCTTTGGCCCGGTGGGCGAGCAGTCGAAGATCAAGCTGCGCGGCCTGGACGACAAGTACACGCTGATTCTGGTGGACGGCAAACGCATCGGCAGCTCCGCCGACACCAACTACCGCCGCGACCTGGGCCGCCAGGACATCAACTGGATCTCGCCGAACATGATCGAGCGGATCGAGATCGTGCGCGGGCCGATGTCGTCGCTGTACGGCTCGGACGCCATGGGCGGCGTCATCAACATCATCACCCGCAAGGTTTCCCTTGAGTGGAGCGGCTCGCTCAACGCCAACACAACCATCCCGGAAGACTCCGACCGCGGTCAGACCAACCAGACCAGCGTCAACCTGTCCGGCCCGATCACCGAATCGCTAGGCCTGCGCCTGGGCGCCAACCTCACCCGGCGGGCGGCCGACGAAGTCGAACCGCGGGTCGATACCCTCGGCGACTTCGTCTACAACGACGGCGCTGGCGGGGCCAAGGACCACAGCGTCAACGCCCTGCTCAACTGGCAACTCAACGACAACCACCAGCTGTCATTCGAAGCCACACAAGGCGTGGAGCGCTCCTGGTCGTCGAAAAAGACCTTCGGCGACTGGGACGAAACCATTGGTGAAGGCTTTGGTGCTGCGCGTCTGACCCGAGACAGCTTCATCATCTCGCACAACGCGGACTGGGGCTTTGGCACCTCGCGGATCGACGCCTACCTGAACAAATTCAAGAACGACATCAGCTGGGGCAAGGCCAGCTCCGAGGAAAAGATCGTCGAAGGCAGCCTCAACATCCCGTTCGATCTGCTGATCAACCAGCGCCTCACCGTTGGCGGGCAATGGAAGCGCGAGCAACTGACCAACACCGACACGCTGGGTACCGTCCCCGTCGATTATCAGGGCAAGCCAGTCAGCGGTGCGGACCTTGAGGGCGACTACTCGGCGCTGTTCATCGAAGACGAACTGTTCCTGCTCGACAACCTCTCGCTGACCTTGGGCAACCGCTTCGACCACAGTGACGAATATGGCAACCACAACAGCCCGCGCGCCTACCTTGTCTACCACCCGCACCCGGACTGGACAGTTCGCGGCGGCGTGTCGCGAGGTTTCCGTGCGCCAAGCCTGAAAGAAGGCAGCGCCGGTGCGGCAACCAACTCCGGCGGTCGCGGCTGCACGTCGCTGCGGCCGCTGGGGTACGTCACCGGCGAATGCTGGATGGCCGGCAATCCAAACCTGCGCCCGGAAATCAGCACCAACAAAGAAATCGGCGTGTCCTTTGACCACGACGGCTGGGAAGCAGGCCTCACCTACTTCCACACCGACTTCAAGGACAAGATCGAATACGCCCCGCTGGGCAACTTCCAGGGCCGTTGGTGGACCATGCTGGAAAACGCCGACAAGGCCCGCACCCGCGGCTGGGAAGGCAGTAGCAAAGTCCCCCTGTGGGAAAATGCAAGCTGGCGCACCAACGCCACCTACATGCTCGAAAGCCGCAACCTGTCGACCGGCCGCGACCTGATCAGCGCGCCTAAACTGTCGCTGTTCAGCGCCATCGACTGGCAGATCAGCGACCGCATCGGCACCGAGCTGTCGGCGCAGCATGTGGGCAAGCAGCGCGGTTTGGGCACTGACTTCGTCAAGTCGTACACCACCTATGACTTGAGCGCCAACTGGGCGGCGACCAACTGGCTGTCACTCAATGCCGGCGTGCAGAACCTGCTCGATGAAGACCCGCGGGATGAGTCGACCAGCTTTTACGTGCCGGGTCGGGCGTACTTTGTCGGGATGACGACTTACTTCTGAAGCATGCCTGCTTTCAAACAGGTGGGTGGCAGCTATACGCGGGTTGATAGACCGAGGATGAGGGAACTCGGCGCACACGAGGTGCCCCACGTACAGCCGCCATAAGCGAGCACGTGATTCACTCATCAGTACAGCCTGTCAAAGCCGGTCGCAGCATTTGCGGCGACGGCATGAGGCTAGATGCGCTGAGGTTGGCCTGCAAGAGCTTAAAGGCGCTGGGAACATGTTTGGGAAATGAACTACAGCGAAGCAGGAAAATCAGCCTTAGGACATGATTTGACGCGGCCTGAAACAGGTTTTATTGTCCGGTAATACGTTGTTTCCAAAAGCCTCTGAGGCACTGATGCTCCCTGACTCAGCATTCTATACAGCACGCGGAAGACGCATAGCTAGGCTGCGTGGCAAAGTTGGGCTGTGCATGGTCGCAGCACTCTCCTTCCTCGCCGGCATGACTGACGCAGTCGGGTTCACCGCAACAGGTGATTTCGTATCCTTCATGAGCGGCAATACCACTCGCCTTGCGGTTTCAATTGGTGAGCGGGACTACAGCTCCATCCTCACCATCAGCACTCTGATCGGCGCGTTCATCGCTGGCAATGCCATCGGCGTGATCGTCACGCGCCTGGTCGGCCGCCGCTCCTGGCCGTTGCTGCTCTGCGTAGGCGCCCTGCTCTGCCTGGCGGGTTCGACCCCTATACCGCTGTTCTCGCTGGTGTGCACTGTCATAGCCATGGGTATGATCAATGCCGTGGTCGAGGAAGTGAATGGTTTGCCGATCGGGCTGACTTACGTCACCGGCGCCCTGTCACGCTTCGGCCGCGGGCTTGGCCGGTGGTTGATGGGTGAGCGCAAGCCGGGCTGGCGGGTGCAGCTTGTGCCTTGGATGGGAATGCTGCTGGGAGCAGTTGCCGGCGCGCTGCTGCAGGGGTATCTCGGGATCACGGCTTTTGTAATCAACGGGCTTCTGGTGTTTGCACTCGCCGCGTCCTCGCTAGCCATCCCACGTCGCTGGCAGCGGAACTACATGCCCAGGTAGCTCCAGAGTTTCAACAAGACGATGTTTAACCCGCGGCCTCTACGCCCTATGGCGGGACACGCATCAGAACAGGATGCAGCCCATCACAATTTAGAATTGCTACGGACACCTGACTCGTTTAATGCTTCCACTATTGAGGCTATAGGAGGAAGCCACATACAGCGTTACCACCTGAGCTCTCTCAGCGAGGAAGCCTTCGCACCTAAAGCCGCATGAAACGTTTGTCGTGAAACAAATGTTCTCATTCCTTACCTTGTAGAGATCACGCGGCCAAGAGCGGCAGTCGTCCTTGCCTCCGAGCGGACATGACATCTGTTCAATTTCGCCAGCAGCCACGATCTCAGAGCCGGGAAGCTGCCTCATGTCCCCGAAAGCAAAGACTTGAGCGCTTGCGAGGCTGATCAACAGCGAAGCGCAAAAGCGGATGAAAGATATGCAGTGTCGTTTTTGAATTTGCTCAGCAACTTTTGTCATGAAGCTCAGCCGGCCAAGCGCTCATGAACCACATGATTCCTGGAATCATCAAGTAGACCCAATACGTGCTTGGGTAAATGCAGATACCGACAGCCCAGACGGCAAGCAACGTTCCGCCCGCTCGCCGACGTCGCCGCGGCGTGAACCACTCCTGAAACGCTTTATGCCTCTCCCGCCAGCCCATTACCACTCTCCTTGTTTGGTAAGCGGAAGGATATCATCCCCCAAGCGATAAGTGCCTCCCCCGCACAGGCGGCGCCTGCATGCCCGCCAGAAGGTGATGACCATGTACGCTTTGGGCCACATAAACCCAGAGGGCACTGCCGCTGTGCATGGTCGCAGCGCTCTCGTTCCTCGTTGCCGGTGCACTGCTGCAGGGCTATCTCGGTATCACCGCTTTTGTGATCAAAAGGTTGTAGGCCAGTCATCGCGGCATAACCACAGCGATGACTGGATGCACCCAGCACTTGGCTGGCAGGCTGATTAGCCCACGGGCAACTCTCCCGTCACGATCGCGGTAACGATAAAGATGCCGAACAGCGGCAGCGACCATTTGAAGAACTCTTTCTGGTATTGCCCGAAGGTCATCTCGGTCCGGTTCATCAGCAGGAACAACCAGGCTACCGTAGGGCTGGCATAACGCAGCGCCTGCCCCATGAACGAGGCAACACCAATTTCAGTAGGAGTGATGCCGAACTGGTAGGCAATCGGCGCTACTACCGGCAGGATGCCGAAATAATAGGCGTCCACTGGCAATGCGTAGCAGGCGATCGCCCCCAGGAAGGCGAACATCAGGGCGGTATGACTGCCCATTGATTCGGGGATCAGACCCGCGATGCTTTGCGCGACCGCAGCAGCCATGCCACTGCCGTTGAAGATGCCGAGAAAACAGCCTGCCGCCATGATGATCGACGCAACTGCGATGGCATCGCCACCGTTGGCAGTGATACGGTCACGTTGCTCGGTGGCGCTGTAGTTCACCGCCAGAGCGATGGCGGTGCCGAGCATGAATACGATTGCCCCACTCGCCCAGCCTGCCAGCAGGGTGACCAGCATGCCGATGGTCAGGGCCAGATTGAACAGAAACAGTTTAGGCCGCTTAAACTCACGGTCGTTCTCCTCGATAACCGTGACCATTTCCTCAATCTGCTGCGGCGTGACGATGGCCCGCTCGCCCGGTATGAAACCTAGCCGAATGCGCTCCTTGCGCCCCATCAGATAGGCCATGAAAAACACATAAATGAATGACACGCCAAGGATCGGCAAAATTGCCACGAACAGCGTGTTCACCTCCACGTTGAGCACTGCGGCAGCACGCGCCAACGGCCCGCCCCAGGGCAGGCAGTTGCCAAGTCCGCAAGGGAGAATGATGAGCATGGCCAAGTTCGACAACTTCAAGCCCATTTGTCTGTAAAGCGGCAGGAAGGCGCTGGTGATGATCAATATGGTAGTGGTGCCATCACCATCGAGGGTTACCACGGAAGAAGTGAAAGCCGTGACCAGGATGATCTTCAATGGATCGCCATTGGCCTTGCGGATCAGGTATGTGCATAACGGATCGAATAGACCCACATTCATCATCAGGCTGAAGTAAAGAACTGCGAACAGGATCATCACCGTCGGGTTGACGGTCCCCAGCGACACCTTGCCTTCTGCGTTGACGGTGTAAAACAGGCCTTCCCTTACCCAGGTGACCAGCGTATCGAACGGCACACCGGAGGCCATGCACGCCAGCGCACCGACAATAAGCGAAACGACGATCAGCCCGGTGAAAGGGGAAAGCTTTTGCTTGATAACGAGGATCAGGAACGAAACGATCAACAAATAGCCGAGAGCGGTAAGCATTCGGGCATCTCCCAATTTTATTCTTATAGTGCGGAAACGGTGTATCAGGAGAGCCTCTTGGACTCCCTTGAATGCATCAGCGCCCGATCAGCAGTTCAGTCACCCAGGCCGGCGCGAGCTCTGGCAGCGGCTGACCGTTAGCCCTACGACGGGCGTAATCATCGATGACCTCGCGCCGCTTGGCCTCATAAGCATCCTTTTTCTCCGAAGCCTGCAAGACTTCGAGCAGGCGGCCACGAGGAACGACAGTGACACCGTCGTAATCGCCGAAGACCAAGTCGCCTGGAGTGACCTCTATCCCGGCACAGTGCACTGGTGCGTTGATCTTGCCGGGGCCCTGCTTGGCCGGGCTACGTTGCATGAATCCCTTGGCGTAGACCGGAATGTCCAGCTCAGCCAGCGGCACTTTGTCACGTACGCAGCCATCGATCACCAGACCGCTGAGGCCAACTGCCTGGGCAGCGCCAGCCATCAGATCACCGATGTAGGCACGACCGCGATAGCCCTTGCCAGCCACCACCAGCACGTACCCTGGCCGGCCTTGGTAAATGGCCACATGGATGGGGAAATTGTCACCGTCTTCGGTATCCACCGTGTAGGCGGTGCCGAGCATGATCTTGCTTTCATCAAGCGGCATCAGATCGCTGTCCATGCAGCCATTACGTGCAATACCAAGGCTTTGCATGCCATCGCAAAGCTGGGCGGGGCTGAGTTTGCGAAAGCGCTCGAGGATGTCCTGCGGGATGGGTTCAGGCAGAGCAAAATACTGTTCAGTGTTCATGATCGACAATCCTCAAGAGTGGCGGGCGAGATGGGCAATGGCGTCGCGATAATTCATGTCGCTGCCACCCGGCCCTAGCAGGCTGGCCCAGTCGCTCAGAGCAAGCTTCTGTAGTTGACCGCGGGTGGCCGTGGACATGGTGGAATCGACGCCGGCCGCTTCGAGCGTCGCCACTACATCGTCGAGTTCAGCACCGCGGCGCTTCGCATGGATCAAGGTCCGAGCGGTGAAGGTATTGGCGAGTTGCTCTACCGTTTTGCCGTTCAGTGAGTCAGCCAAGGATTCGACCAAGGTATCAAGCACGCCGAAACGCTCGGCCGCCAGGAAGGATTCCAGAAACAGTTGCGGCAAGCCTTTCATCACCACGCTTTTGAGCATCTTGATGGCCGAAGCAGAGCCGGGCTCGGCGTCCAGCACAGTCAGCCGCATACCGTGCGGCGTGAAAGCCTGCTCAAACGCCTGGGCGGCGCTCCCGGCCAGCAGCATCGGGACACGGTGGGCGTTACCCGGTACGGTACCCATCACCGCGACGTCGCAGAAGTCAACGCCGGCAGCCCGCGGTAATCGATCGATAGCCTGTTTGACAGTGGGGGCTGCCGAGTTCATATCGATGTAGTGCTGCCCGCTCTGGAGCAGCGGCATGATCCGCTCGGCCAGTGCAAGAGCGCTGTTGGCGCTGGTCAAACATGCGATGAAGCGCGCTTCTCGGCAGGCCTCTTCCAGGGTGTCATACAGCGTCACCTGCGCCTGCTCGGCACGTTGTTGAATCAGCGGGCCAGCCTTTGGGTCGTCTCTATAGGCGTCATATGCGCCTATACGCATTCCCCCTTGCTGCCCCAGGCCGCTGGCCAGGTGGAACGCGGCTTCGCCGAAACCGATAAAGATCAGGTCCATGAACACATTGCCTCTTATTGGATTTATTTCCTTGAGGTAGAGCAAGGCATGTGCCACGCGCGGCGACGTCGGCTTCACATAAAATAAAATCTTTTAAGATCAATTAATTAGCGCATGCTCGATCACCTGACCTTTGCCACGAGGCAACAGAGGGATAACCTGCTCATTGCAGTTAATTTCATTTCCTGAACAACAATGAAATATAAGGAAACCGCATGAAACAGGAGGTCTACTTGGCTGAGCAGCGAATTCCTACAAACGGGATCGCCGTCATCACGCCGTCCACCACCATGACCCGGGTAATGAACAGCATCCTGCGAGCGCGCCAGCTTTCGCTGCCCGTTGTGGAGGCGGCCCAGACCGATGCGATCAAGACTGCTCGGCAGCTGATTGAGGAAGGTGCTGAGGTGCTGATCAGTCGAGGCAAGACCGCAAGCATGCTTCGCGAACACTTTCGCGTGCCGGTCGTGGAGGTCAGGCATACCTTTTTCGATTGCATCAATGCTTATGAAAAGGCTTCACGTCTGTCATCGAAAATTGCTTTTTTGGCCACCTCAGAGGGCTACGCAAGAATCTTGGAAAAGTCCCGTCCATTCTTGCCCGATGCTTCAATCTGCTTTATCGACCCTCTGAGCAGCTTGCAAAACACCGACTCGGTACTCGACAACCTGCAGACGCAGGGTATCGAAGTAGCCATAGGTGGACTGTCACTCGAGGAACCGGTGAAATCGCGGGGCATGCACTATGTCATGTCCGATACCGACAGTGACGCAGCAGCAGAAGCGATCGACGAGGCCTTGCACCTTTTGCAGGTGCAGGAGGAAAGAAGACAGCAGCGACAGGAACTGCAACACCGATACGAGATGATCCAGTCGATTCTGGATTGCGTGTCTGAAGGCATCTTCAGCGTCGATGGTTCGGGCGTGGTAACCAGGATGAATAATGTCGCCCGGACCTACTTGAGTGCAGTCAGCTGCGGAGACGCCGTTACCCAACTACCGCTAAGCAATTACTTCACTCAGGCGCTCCGCCATGGCAAACCAGTGCGTGGCGCGTTGATCGACATAGGCCGACTTTCGCTGACACTGAGCATTGCCCCCATCGTGCTTGAGGGAGAAATAATCGGCGCCGTCGCCACCCTGCAAAACCAGACGGATATCAAAGCGATCGAGCAGAAGATGCGTCGCGCGTTGGCAGGCCGCCACCTGGCCGAAAGCAGCTTCGACGACATCATCGGCAACAGCGCCGCCTTGCTGAAAGCCAAGGCCCTGGCTGCGACCTTTGCAGGAGTGGACAGCACCCTGATGATTGAAGGTGAAACCGGCACCGGCAAAGAGTTGTTCGCGCAGAGTATCCACAATGCCTCACCACGCCGCAGCGGTCCCTTCGTGGCCATCAACTGTGCAGCCTTCGCGCCCAGCGTCCTGGAGAGCGAGTTATTCGGCTACGTGAAGGGCGCATTCACTGGAGCGGCGGCGGAGGGCCGGGCAGGAGTGTTCGAGCTCGCCCATACCGGCACTCTGTTTCTAGACGAAATCAGCGAAACCTCTACGGACATCCAGTTAAAGCTACTTCGAACTCTGCAGGAGCGGAAAGTGATCCGTTTGGGGGACGACAAGGTCACGCCGGTGGATATCCGCATTATCACCGCGAGCAACAAACCGCTGCCGGCGTTGATTGCCCAAGGGCTGTTCCGTGAGGACTTCTACTACCGGATCTGCGTGTTGAGGCTCAGGTTGCCTCCTCTGCGCGAGCGTCGAGAGGACATCCCTGCCCTAGCCCGCCACATTCTCAAAGGTAGCACCAGCGACGTACTGAAAACCACGCCAAAGCTTATCGCCAGGCTTTGCGATCACCACTGGCCAGGTAATGTACGACAGCTAGGCAACATCGTCGAACGCCTTAGCGTGATGAGTAAGTGCAGCATGTTGCTTCCGGACTGGCTGGACGAGGCGCTTGACGATCTTTCGCCGGCAGCCATCAATCCTGCTGGTGAAAGTGTGTCAAAGCTGCCGAACGAGCGAGACATTTTATTCGCCGCACTGACCAATGCTGGCGGCAATCGAAGAATCGCAGCCGAGCACCTGGGCATCAGCACCACCACGCTGTGGCGCAGGATGAAGAAATTCCTCGATCAGGATCCAGGCTGCTTCGATGCAGCCCGATACTCCTGATGCTTCCTGCATTGGGAGCGAATTCGGCGGATCAATCTAAATCACCCGCAGGACGTTAACCTTGAACACACTCCTGTAGCCACTGACAAACGCAAGCCATTCGGCGTCCGTCCAGTTGGACCTGCGCTTGACCTGCCGCAAGTCATGACGGCTTGCGGTCATTGCGGTGAAGCGTTTACCGCTGCGGCTGTGGAGCTGGCCAGCATGGAGCCAGCCCTCCTCCAGCAGTATCGCTGACCATCGGTCTTTGAAATGCAAAAAGCCCAGCGCGGTGCTGGGCTCTGTCGACTTAATCCAAAGGATCAGATGATCACTTAAGCCCCAATACGGAGATTATTCCCAGGGATGCTTTTGATATATGTAACGTTTTACAGTGGGTGAACCTGACAAATCCGGCGGCCCTTGCCTATTCACGCTCCGAAAGGGCGGATTCTGTACGTAACGGGCGCGATCCTCTGAACGATTTTTATCGGCTTGATCTTGTTGATCACCTTGATAGTTATCTTTATCAGCCGGCATGCTTACCAGCCTATCACTATCGATCCCATATCTATCTCTGGACATACGCACCTCTCAACGCTCAGAAATTCTGAGCTAAATCGAGTATGCGCCTATTCAAAATATGGAATTTTTCTATTAGACCGCCGGGCCAACTGAAAGCGGAAGGTATGGCCTGTCGCACATCCAGCGTGGATGAAAGGCCAGTATCGCGCCACTACAGCGCCGTCGTAGTGTTGCGCCTCGCAATGAACCGCCGCGGTTCGTTGCCGGAAAGCCCATGGACTGGGGCAATTCAGGAGATAAGGAATGCCTGCAAATCCCGGACAAAAAATTTGCTCCTACATCATCGTTCACCACCCTTTACGATGAGCTCAAGGCCATTGGCTCTGGATACGCACTGGTCCTGGAACTGGTGACCGGGAAGAAGCTGAGCAGTGCCTGATCCACAAGCTTGAGAAGCTGCGCAGCGAGGCAACATTTGCGCCCAGCTTGCCCTGGTTTCGCTTCAATCAGGACTCACGACCTGAAGCATACCTTCGGCATACGCCTGAAGGCAGCTGGCGTGACAGAGGAAGATCGGAAGTCGCTGCTTGGCCACAAGAACGGGAGCGTGACCAGTCACTACTCCGGCGCTGAGCTGGGTCAGTTGATAGAGGCGGCAAACAAGGTTTCAGCAACGGACTCGCGTGGGCCGGTGCTGACAATTCTGAAAAGGAGGCAGGCTTGAAAATGGAGAAGTCACGCAAAAGTCACGCAAATGAAAAAGGCCATTCCTTGCGGAAATGGCCTAAGTCATTGGGATTATTGGTCGGGACGGAGTGATTCGAACACTCGACCCCTTGCACCCCATGCGTATCTTTCGTGGTTCTTTATGGATCCCAATAGCCACCCCTGTCAGGCCAAAACCCAGTAAAATCGAGCACTACAGCCCCGACCGGCTACCACTTCGATCCGCCAGAATCCACCGACAGCCGAGTCACTCGGTGGGGTAAAAGTGGGGTAAAATTCGAGGTAACCGGTTCAAGCTGGGGGTGACACATGGCTAAGCTGACTGCCAAAAAATTGGAAGCTTTCACGGCTGACGATCACGGTACCGTTCTCCGAGAGGACGGTGGACTGGTCGCAAAAGTCCGCGCTGGAGTGCGTGGGGTCACCATAATTTTTCGCTTCGAGTTCAAACACGAAGGCGTGAAACGCGATTTGAGTCTGGGAAGTTGGCCAAAAAAATCGCTAGCTCAGATCCGCGCCGAACGTGACGAAGTAAAGGCCGTTACCACCAAAGGCATTCTTCCCGCAGCTGCTCGCAAAGCCGCCAACATAGAAGCTCAAGCAGCCGTAGCCGCCACCATTGCTCTAGCCGAGCAGAGCATTGCCGAAAATAAGACCGTTTCTGAACTCTTCGAGGATTGGATACGCGACGGTGTGTCTCGCGAGGATGCCAACGCAGAGCTCCGTCGGAGCTTTACCAAAGATGTACTCCCCGTAATTGGGAAGAAGCCACTAAGTAGTCTTACCGAGAAGGACCTGCTCACGGTCCTGCGCTCGGTGAAAGCCCGCGGGCTGAACCGCACTGTAGTGATTCGAAGTAACGATATTCGCCAGATGCTGCGCTGGGCCGAGAAACGCAAGCCATGGCGGTCTTTAATGGTCGACGGCAACCCCGCGGAGCTGATAGATGCTAAACAACTACTTGATCACGATTACCAAGAAGAGCGTAATCGCTTGCTCTCTCCGGACGAAATTCGCGAGTTGCGTGATATTTTCGCCCGTTTGGAGGTCGACTACGAAGCGCTGGATGCAGGTCAGAAATATTCAGTCGTCCGCCCGGCTAACAAACGTGTGCAATGTGCCGTCTGGATTTGCCTAGGTACGCTCTGCCGCATCGGTGAACTGCTGAAAGCCGAATGGAAGCACCTGGATCTCGATAAGGGGGACTGGTTCATCCCGGCCGAGGCCACCAAGGGACACAAGGGGAAACGCCAAGATCATCACGTTTTCCTATCCGCGTTCGCCTTGGATCAATTCAAGATATTGAAGGTACACACCGGGCATACGCGGTTCTGCTTCCCCAGCAGAGACGAAAGTAGCCACGTCGATACCAAGACCATCAGCAAACTGATAGGCGACCGGCAGTGCAGCCTCAAAAATCGCAGCAAACCGTTGTCTGGCCGTCATCACGATGACTCGCTGGTGCTAAGTCAAGGAACAAAAGGCGAATGGACACCGCACGATTTACGTCGCACTGGAGCGACCCTGATGCAGGAACTGGGTGTTAACCTGGACATCATCGACCGTTGTCAGAACCACCAACTCGGAGGTTCAAAAGTTCGTCGGCATTATCTACATTATGATTATGCGAAAGAAAAGAGCGAGGCCTGGCGCATCTTAGGGGAGCACCTTATAAATATCCTCTCAAGTCCAAACGACTGATCAACGGAGCGGAATTGAGACTCGGATTAGGCCTGCGAACTCTTGAAATATAGGCTTATTAAGCCATCCCTTTCGGGAGTTTAAACTCCGATCAGCAAAACTCGCTGATACCTATGAGTCCCTCATTGTACGAAGGAATTCCAAGTCAAGCACAGTTACACTATTTCCAGCTCAGCACTGCAGACGCTATCTGGCAAGGAAGATCATAAGCACTCCCTGGCTCCGCTCTTGCTGTAGACAAAGTCTGGCACTGTATGGATGCTCGGTGTCCCACCCTGGATGGAACCGCCGCGCCGGTGGCATTCACTTTTCATCACCAGGTCGAGGCGTTTCTTTCACTCAATTTTCACAATACCTCGGCGACACGTCACGAGCGGGTTTTCTTTTACCCGCAATTGCTCATCGAATTCGCCTAACCCAAAAAGCGCCTCAGGATCTAAAAATCCCGTGGCGCCGTAAAGGGTCAACTCAAGTATTCACTAGCGTACCAAGCACGGCTTTTTGTTATCGAATTTCCACCCCGACATTAGATACTGCATGGCTACCGCGTCGTCACGGGCTCCGAGTCCCATATTGCGATAGACCTCGTGCGCATTCATTAATGCATCCATGTCCAACTCGACACCCAGTCCCGGCTTTGCAGGTACCTGTACCAACCCCCCTTGAATTTTCGGAGGTTCCTTGGTCAGACGCTGACCGTCCTGCCAGATCCAGTGGGTATCAATCGCCGTCACATTGCCAGGTGCAGCCGCGGCAACGTGCGTGAACATGGCCAAAGAAATATCAAAATGATTGTTGGAATGCGATCCCCATGTCAGGCCCCAGTCGTTGCACATCTGGGCCACGCGCACTGAACCCTGCATTGTCCAGAAATGCGGGTCAGCCAAGGGGATGTCCACCGACTGTAACTGAATTGCATGCCCCATCTGTCGCCAATCGGTCGCAATCATATTGGTCGCTGTTCTCAGCCCAGTGGCGCGCCTGAACTCAGCCATTACCTCTCGACCGCTGTAGCCGTTTTCCGCACCGCATGGGTCTTCGGCGTAGGCCAGTACATCATGCTTATCCCGGCAGAGAGCAATGGCTTCTTTCAGCGACCATGCGCCATTCGGGTCTAGAGTGATACGCGCATCCGGAAAGCGTTCGGCCAGCGCTGTCACTGCTTCGATCTCTTCTGCACCCCTAAGCACGCCACCTTTGAGCTTGAAGTCCTTGAAGCCGTATCGCTCGAATGCCGCCTCAGCCAGCCTCACAACCCGCTCCGGAGTCAACGCTTCCTCGTTCCGAACGCGGAACCACGCGTTCTGCGCGTTCTCCTCGCTGCGATATGGCAAATCAGTGCGCGTACGATCGCCGACATAGAACAGGTAACCGAGCATCTCCACGGCATCGCGCTGCTGGCCTTCACCCAGCAACGCCGCAACTGGAACGTCGAGGTGCTGCCCCAGAAGATCAAGCAGCGCCGACTCCAAAGCGGTAACTGCGTGCACAGTAATCCGTAGGTCAAAGGTCTGCAGGCCGCGGCCGCCGGCATCCCGATCAGCAAACGCCAATCGTACCTGGTTCAGCAGGCTCTGATAGCTGCCAATCGACTGCCCAACCAAGAGCTCGCGAGCGTCTTCGAGCGTTTGGCGGATGCCCTCCCCGCCCGGAACTTCACCCACACCCGTACGCCCTGCATTGTCTTTCAGAATGAGCACGTTCCGGGTGAAGTACGGCCCGTGGGCACCACTGAGGTTCAGGAGCATGCTGTCGTGGCCCGCCACCGGCACGACCTGCAATTCGGTAATCACGGGCGCACCGCGGGTGGCTTGGCTGGTCAAAGCATTCATTGGCATTTCCTTGTTTTATTTGCATTCAACGCGAAGTCGGTGCGGTCACTGGGGCTGGGATGGGAGCTGGAGTGGCTGGATCTTCGAGGCCTTTCAATTCAATACGCTTGATATCGCCGACCACAAACAGATAGCTGACGGCCGCAATCAGCGCGTTGGCGCCAATGAACACCAGCGCCATCTTGAACGAGCCGGTAGCGGCGATGATGTAGCCGATGACGATGGGCGTGGATATCGACGACAGGTTGCCGATGGTGTTGAACAGGCCACCGGCCAGCCCAGCGATCTGTTTCGGTGAAGTATCCGAGACCACGGCCCATCCCAAGGCCCCTACGCCTTTTCCGAAGAATGCCAGTGCCATGAAGGCGACCACCATCCAGTCGGCTTCGACGTAGTTACAGATGATCATCGACATCGACAGCACCATGCCAAGCACAATCGGCGTTTTGCGCGCGACGCTCAGTGAGTTGCCACGACGCAGCAGCAAGTCGGAGAAAACCCCACCGAGGATGCCGCCGAGGAAGCCGCAGATGGCTGGCAGTGAGGCAATGATGCCGGCTTTGAGGATGGTCATACCCCGCTCCTGCACGAGGTACACCGGAAACCAGGTGAGGAAGAAGTAGGTCAGCGAGTTGATGCAGAACTGGCCCAGGTACACCCCCGCCATCATGCGGTTGGTCAGCAGTTGCCGCACATGATCCCACTTAGGGCCGGCGGCCCTCTGTTGCTTGCGCTCGTCGATGTCAACCAGGCCGCCGTTATCGGCGATGTACTGCACTTCGGCGGCATTCACCAGCGGATGTTTGCGTGGGCTGTATATCACCTTCAACCAAACCAGGGAGAACAGCATGCCCAGCACGCCCATCATAATGAACACGTGCTCCCAGCCGAACCGATAGACGATCCAGCCCATCAACGGTGCAAAAAGCGCGGTGGCAAAGTACTGCGCGGAGTTGAAGACCGCCGAAGCCGTACCGCGCTCCTTGGTCGGGAACCATGAGGCGACTATGCGCGAGTTGCCCGGAAACGATGGCGCTTCGGCTAATCCCACCGACATCCGCAGCAAGATCAGCAACACCACAGCCGTGGTGACGCCGAACTCACCCACGAAGCCTTGCAGGAGGGTGAACAGCGACCAGGTAAAAATGCTGGCAGCGTAAACCCGCTTTGAGCCGAATCGGTCAAGCAGCCAGCCGCCTGGGATCTGCCCAAGAACGTAGGCCCAGCCGAAGGCAGAAAAGATGTAGCCGAGAGTGATGGCATCGATGCCCAGCTCCTTTTGGATACTAGAGCCGGCGATCGAAATGGTGGCCCGATCAGCGAAGTTGATCGTGGTCACCAGAAAAAGCATGAGCAGGATCAAATAGCGGACTCGAGTCTGCTTGGTTTCTGGTTGCATCAGTAACGCTCCCACGAATTGTTTTTGTGCGGGTAGACGGACAGGGACCGCTGCAGACGTAGGTTGTCGTACAACGATAACGTTATCATTGCCTGGATAACGTTACCATTCAAGCCCCAAAACAATTTCTTTTTGAGGCATGAGGTGCTTCAGGTGCTAGAGCGCTCGATGAGGATGAAGCTGGTGTCCTGATGAACCGGGCTGGTAGAGCCCGAAAATCGGCGTAGCAGAGCCTCTGCGACGGCCTTGCCCATTGCCGCTGAGTTGACACCGATGGTTGAAAGCGCCGGGTGAGCAAAGCGGCTATTGGTGGTATCGCCAAAACCGAGCACAGCGATGTCTTGGGGTACCCTCAGCCCCAAATTTGCGGCCTCGGCCAAGACTCCTAGGGCGACGGTGTCTGAGCTGCAGAATACAAGCTGAGGACGACTTGGCAGTTTCATCAGCCGCTTCAGCCCCTCCCTTCCTACTTCCCAAGTGGCCGGCAATGGGAGCACCTCTAAAGCAATTTCATCAACGCCGAAAGTTTTCAAACGATCGGTCAGTGCGTTGCACCGTCTGATACCTCGGGGGTCGTCGACAGTAATCACCGAAAAGCGGCGATATCCCTTGTCATGGAAATGATCAGCTACAAGTCGTCCTACCTCTTCGTGAGAGAAGCCTACTTGCATGTCGAGGGCGTTGTCGCTGAGATCCCATGCCTCCACAACAGGAATTCCTGCGGAAGCCAAGCGTGCGCGGCTGCCTGAGGTGTGCAGAGTACCCGTGAGGACAATCCCATCCGGCCTACGGCCCAGAATCGCTTCTAAAAGCGCCTCCTCCTTTTCCGGGGAATAACCGGTGGGCCCAAGCAGCGCTTGATATCCTGCTTCTGTCAGACGATCCATCATGGCCTGAACAGCTGTGGAGAAAATCGAGTTGGCGATGGTGGGAAGCAGAATGGCAACCAAACGACTTTTGCTAGAGGCCAGACTGCCAGCTAGCAAATTCGGGACGTATCCCATCGCCCTAACGACTTCGAGCACACGCTCGCGAGTCGCCTCACTGACGCGCTCAGGCCGATGTAACGCACGCGAAACGGTAATAGGAGATACTCCTGCTACGCGGGCCACATCGATCACTGTAACCGGAAGATCGCCTTCCCCAATCAATTCTCTTTTAGATTTTCGTGCCACTGAATCACATTTTTTACACAAGTGGAGAAGGTGGTACCGGTCGACGGTGCCATATAGTGGAGCGTCACATTGTGTCAGTCTACGAAAGTAGGCGAAGCGGGGCAAATTTGATCCTATTGCCCGACCTGGCTAGTAATTAGTGGGCCGACCGAGTAACGGCCAGGTCCGTGAAAATTGGAATCACAACGAAGCGTGTCTGCATAAACATCCCTCTTCGTAGCACACCATTAGTATTAGCCTCTCTGTGCCAAAGCATCAAGGCAACTAATAGCGGTCGCCCCCCTTGACCCCCTTGTAACAGCACTGCACTCCTGCGTTAACCTGCCAGATCTCGCTGGGAGCGGATAATTGGATCGAACATACGCCAGGATGGTTGATTCGCGCCTTGCACGCAGGAGGTCGATTGACTGACTCCAGTTTAGTCGGTTTGGTCCCTATTGGGTGGGCGTCGGCTTTTCTACCGAGATGCCTTGGGCAGGTTAGTCCCTCCAGATCCCCCCACTGGGCACGCCGGGTGTGGGGGGGGGAATAACACAAGCCGGCGTATCCGTAGCACCCGCTTCGACCTCAGTCAAAAATCTCCCGAAGCTTACGCCTCATCACTTTGCCGCTTGCGGTCTTGGGTAGATCATCGACGATAGTGAAAAACCTCGGGACTTTGTAAGCCGCCAAACGCTGCCTACAGTGCTTTTCGACCTCTACAAGATCCAAGTCAACATCTGCTCGCTTGACGATGTAGGCCTTGGCTAGCTCACCTTTAGCCACGTCTGGAACGCTACCCACGGCAACCATACTGACACCTGGATGCTCGGCTATAACTCTTTCCAGTTCGGCGGGGTAGATGTTGAAACCTGCCGTAATGATCAGGTCTTTGAGACGGTCGACTACGAAGATGAAACCATTGGCATCAATGTAGGCAAGGTCACCAGTGCGCAACCAGCCTTTTTCATCCTTAGCTTCCCGGGTGGCATCCGGCCGGCCGAGATACTCTCGCATCACTATCGATCCTCGCATTTGAAGCTCACCGACTTCACCGGGCTCAGATACGCACTTATCTGAAACCGGGTCGACGATACGGGCCTGTTGATGCGGCAGTGGTATGCCTATTGCGCCCAAACGCCTGGGCCCATGAACCGAGTGGGTGGCCCCTAAACCACCTAGCTCCGTCATTCCCCACAGTTCAAGCAACCGGCAGCCAAATACCCTCTCAACTTCTTCCATTTTTGCCTCAGGCATGGTCTGACCACCTACAGTGCATCGACTCAGCGTGGAGAGATCGAAATCCTTCAGTCGAGGGTGATCAAGCAGATAGAGGTACATGGTGGGAACACCTTCAAATATCGTGGCCCGGTTAGCTTGCATGCTCTCCAAGATCGCGCCAGCTTCGAATGTCCTGTGCAGCACCAGTGTCATCCCGTAGCCAATCGCGGCATTCATCACCACGTTGCCGTATACATGAGACAGGGGAAGAGCACTCACTACAACATCCATCTGGTTACGCCCATGCATGGTCGCAGTCATGGCAACATTCATGAGGATCGATTGATGTGTGAGTACCGCTCCTTTTGGATGGCCGGTTGTTCCTGACGTGTACCCAATCGTAGACACGTCATCCGAGCTGATCCCCGCTAACGGAAATTCCGTCGTAGTAGACGTAGCCTTCAGCAACGTTACCAAACTCAAAGCTCCGGGAAGGGCTTGCCCATCCAACTGGATGTAATGTCGCAAACACGTCGTGGAAGCGCTCGATTGCAGCCCCTTGATCCTGTCGCTCGTGCCAAAAACCGCAACCGCGCCACAGTCAGCAATAGCGAATGCAGCCTCCTCAGGCGTGAGCATCAGATTTAACGGATTGATCACAGCTCCAGCTTTCAAAATACCGTAATAGACGAAAACCCATTCCGGGCTGTTTGGCGAGTAGAGGGAAACGACGTCGCCTGGCTGTACGCCTCGATCTATAAGTGACTGAGCGATGAGATTGGAAAGGTTGTCTAGCTGGGTAAAGCTCCAGGCGCTGCTCTCATAGATGACTGCAGCTTTATCGCCGTATCGTTGAGCTGCGTGACTGAGCAAAGCACCAATAGTATTTTGCATGCCACCCCTCCTTCACCCGGCACGTTTTTGGAGTATGGTCTGGATGTTTGTGTACTCGGCGAGCCCGTGCAGGGAGTTTTCGATTCCCATACCCGATGCCTTGTGGCCTCCAAATGCAACATGAGGTGAGAAATGATGGGCGTGATTGATCCATACGGTGCCGACCTGTAAGCGAGAAGCGATACGTGCAGCCGCCTCGAGATCGTTCGACCAGACCGAAGCAGCCAGACCATACTCGGTGCTATTGGCTCGGCGGATTACGTCTTCAACATCGCTGAATTTCAGCATTGGCAATACGGGGCCAAACGCCTCCTCTGTGACACAGCGAGCATCCTCCGGTGGGTTATCGATGATGCTTACCGGTATGAAGTAGCCCTTGGAGGTCGATGCTTCTCCTCCAATGAGGAAACGATGCCCGCTCACCTGGCTGTCTCTTAGCAGGTCTTTAACCTTTTCGTATTGCATGCTGTTCTGCAGTGGGCCCAGCTCAATGCCGGGCTCCATTCCATTGCCCATTTTTACCGTTCTGGCGTAGGCCACGAGCTCCTGACCGACCTCGTCATAGATGGCCTCATGCACATACAGCCGTTTGCAAGCTACGCAGAACTGAGCGCTATTAGAGAACGCCGCCCAGAAGAGATCTTTGGCGATGGATTTAGCGTCAACGTCGGGCATCACTATGGCAGGATCATTACCGCCGAGCTCTAGCGTAAGGCGCTTGAGGTTAATCGAAGCGCTTTGCATTACCCGCTTACCGGTGGCCGTCGACCCTGTGAAAGCGATCTTCCCGATGCCTGGGTGCTCGGTGATCCATTGCCCAAGGTCACTACCGCCAGCAAGCACATTGAGCACACCTGGCGGGAGTATCTCATTTGCCAGTTCGCCCAGTAAGAGGGTGCACAAGGGTGTGAAGGGGGAAGGTTTAAGCACCATGGTATTGCCGGCGACCAAAGCAGGGGCAATCTTCCAGATAGCCAACAGCACCGGGAAATTCCATGGGGTGATCGCACCCACTACACCAATAGGTGTGTGGCGTGAAACAATCCGATTTGTACCGTTGTCCTGAACAACCTCATCCACAAGCGCCTGCTTTGCAATTTCACGGCACCAGTGAATCGCTCCGCCAATTTCCCATTCAGCTCCCGAACGGGCTTTGCCTTGCTCGCTGATTAGTAGCTCTACAAATCGATCATGATGCTTCTCCAGCATATCGCCTAAAGCGCTGACAAACCGCTGCCGCTCAACCATCGGCCTCCCCCCCAAAAGGTGAAGGCAGTCTGAGCCGCGCAGACAGCCGCTTCCAAGTGCTCCCTGGTAGCTATTGGAAACTCACAAATGATTTGTTCGGTAGCGGGATTGATTGCGTTGGCGGTCTCAGGGGGGCTGACAAGACGTCCATCGATCGACAACGAGAACTCTAGCGTTTTCATCCATCTCTCCAAGGCCAAGGCCTTTTTTTCTTGTTGGAAAGATAGAGAGTGCAAGCACTGAGCCAAGACAAGTTCACTGAAAAAAATCAGCTAGATCAGTCAGCTACGAGCAGTCGCGTTCATCCTGTTGGCCAGCTTGTATCAGAAATGAACAAAGCCATGAATGCGACGTTCCGTAGCTGAACGATCAGCTATTCAAGATCTGGGCGCCCGTTGTAGGTATCTGTATAAGGTCGTCCTGGACACACCTAGAGCTTTAGCCGCAGCCGTCACACTTCCATTATGAGCGGCCAGGCTGGCCGTCACCCACTCGTCTCTTAAGCTCGACAGAGAAGTGCTAGGCTTGGGTGGGTGATCGGTGATCGAGCACCGAAGCCCACTGTGGCCAGATACTAGAATCTCTGCCGGCAGTGAATCCCTCTGGATCTCGCCGGATGGCCCGCTTAAGGCACACGCCACTTCGATCACATGCCGTAACTGACGAATGTTTCCTGGCCAACGGTACTGAAGCAGCAACGCCTCCACATCCTCAGGCAGATGACATCCTTGCCCATCCTGAAGATCTGTCATCAGCGTTTGGATCATCTGTCCCAGATCGGAGCGGTCACGCAGTGCTGGTAGCTGAACCTGAAAACCACTCAGTCGATAATAGAGATCTTCGCGAAAAGCCCTTGCTTCGACCATCGAGGCCAAGTCGCGATGAGTCGCGGAGACCACCTGAACGTCGATCTTTGTCTCTTTGACCCCGCCCAATCGAACGTTACTCCGCTCCTGTAGGCTCCTGAGTAGCCTCGTTTGCAGATTCAGAGCCATGTCGCCAATTTCATCGAGAAAAAGCGTTCCACCATTCGCTAGCTCAATTTTCCCAGGAGCACCTCCCTTTCGACTACCCGTGTATGCGCCCTCCTCGTAACCAAAAAGCTCGGCCTCCGCTAGGCTTTCTGCGATAGCTGAACAGTTGATGGCAATAAAAGGCTTGCCGGGTCTGGTTGCATCGTGAAGACGGCGGGCGAACCACTCCTTGCCTGTACCCGTCTCGCCTTGAATCAGCACAGGAATCTGACGTTTGAGTACGATTGCCGCACGCGACAGCAATGTACTCACCAGATCACCACATTTCGTCTGCGTTGAAACGACAAGTGCCTTCTGTGGATCGGTACGAATAGCCGGCGCTTGTAAAACGGACAGGTATAGCAAAGCTCCTTGATGGGTATGGACTGTGTGAATATTCTCGGATCCCAGTACCTCCATAAGTCTGTGATCGACTAGGTCCTCGAAGCCAAGCACTTGCCCTTTCTGTACGAAGCCGGGATCGACCTGGAGCATCTGTGTGGCATTGCGGTTTGCCGAGAGCAATCGTCCGTCTTCTCGCACCAGCATGAGGCCCTGCAGGGGAGTACGCAGGAGCCGTGGATCTTCATTGATACCTATCAAGATACCGGATGTACTGGCCGCAAAAAGCCGGTTCTCGATGGATCGCGCTGCCAAGCCCACCCGGTAAAGGGCGCGAGGATCGATAGCTGAGTCATAGCCGGTTGCATCCAAAACACCAGCGAGCGCGCCATCCAAGCCGAACACTGGCGCAGCTACACAACTGAAGCGACTCAGCTCATCCAGAAAGTGCTCTCCCCCCTGGACAACTGAGGCCTCGGACTCGCTCAACACTACTGCAGGGGCGTTGGTTCCCAGTTCTGATTCTGGAAGTCGACGTCCACACTGAAGAGGCAAGCGCAATTCGCGGGGAGCGAGGTCGTGATTTCCGGTGGAATGGAGAATGGTCCCATCTGCGTTAGTGAACAAAACCACCCAGGATGGCGACTTCATGGAGCGCATGAGCCCCACGACATCGGGTGTTGCGATCTCAATGAGGGCATGGTGCTGATCGCTCACTCGCCGCGCTTCAGCCATGCTCACGCTCTGCCCAAACAGCATCCGATCCGCTGGCCGAAGACCAGCGGCATATGTCCGCTCCCAGGACCGGAGCAGGGACTTAGAAATAATGCCTGGGGGCAGCTGCTCGCCTTCCAGGAATGAACGACGTGCGTATGAGATATCAAGTATATGACCATGCGATGCCATAGGAGCCGCCCCTTATTGTGGTTGTCAGGCGCTGTTCACATTTGATTGTCAATAAATAGCACGATTCAAAGGATGACACCACGGTGATGACGAACCGCCACACAGGCGAGCCAAGCTAGCCAACGCGTTTGGACGCAGCTTATGATTTATTACCGGACATGAAAGAACTGCGTACTTTATAAAATATTACCATTGATTCGTGATGCAAAAAAGGCGCCCGAGGGCGCCAAGAGGGAGCTCATTTTTGCGACTTAGGATTTTGGGTCACCCTGGGAATCCTTAATGAGACGGTTAACCTCAGACGCTTCATTAGCTTCCAATTGCTCCGCTCTCAGCCTGGCTCGCTCACGAGCTTCAGTCGCGGCCTTGTTTGTTGCTTTGACATATTGATTAAACTCTTTCGAACGTTGAGCACCATCCTCCGCGAATGAAAAATTGGCAAGCATAAGCCCTGTAACGAATGCAAAAAAAATACTTCATGGTGACCTCTGAGTAATGGGCGCTGGGATACTGCGCATTCAATTCACGTTGAGTTTTATGACACACGCCACGACGCTACAACATGCGAACCGTATGCCATCCTCCAGAGCTTAAGAAGTCCATGATTGGCCATCTTAGTCTCTGCAACCATTCCATCAGGTGGATTGACATAGTTTTTGACATCGCGTGATCTTCTAGTAGCTTTTATTCTTCTTTGGCGGAGTTCACTGTATGGAATAGTGACTGGTCTTAGTACATCGAGAACTTGGGGCATACCAGATCCGTATTCATCCAGCAGCGAAAAGTTGCGCTTCAAACCTGATATCTCGCTGGAGCGCGGGGCGTATCCGCCAGTTCTCGAGTTCTAGTACCTGAGCCTCTACAATTCCCTCCATATGGCGAAAAGCTGCCAACGCGACATCCCAATTGCTTCCTATGGTTCAAACTTTGGGTCACAGGCCGTATGAGGCGTGCAATCAAGGTTGGCGTAGGGGTATTTCCTGAGATCTGCAATACAGTCCGTAGGGGGCTCGCTAATCTTCCGATTTAAAATACGTTCGTATTGCTATTTTCACAAGTCGTAGGTCTTTGCTGAAAAATAAAGAAACATTTCAGGGAGGTAGTCACGGTCTCAGCTAGTTTTTTCCGGTCATTTTAGAAGCGTTTTGGCGATCTGGTACGGACGAATTCTGGCTCAACGAGATGGGCCAAACGTTACTAATTGTTACTCAGGAGAATGTCCCTGGCGGACTCCTAATGGCGTTCGTACCCAGCAAAATCGCGACGTTGCACACACCCTCTTCCGCAACACGCCGGAAAACCAATCTGCGGCGTGATGTCGCGACCCAATTGAACTGGGTTGTTAATTTTAAAATACGATCGCATTTTAAAAATGAGATGGGAAAACAGCTTGGTTTTGACGGGCCTCTGCTGCTTCCCCACCTCCAAACTCTCCAGCCTATCGGGCTCGGCCCTCAGCAGATCCGACCCAAGGCGCGAGAACCAAGTGTACCTAGCCTGACGTTCAACGTCGGCACGATGAGTGGATTTATGATTACGAAAAGCGCTCTTTCGAAAGCGATTGCATACTCTCTCCTTACAGTTAGCGCCCTGGCTAGCACGGCTTGCGTGGCTACGGCCGCTCCAGAAGAGAAAACGCAGAGCGTGCCTGCTATGGGTGGAGGCAAGCTTCCGCCCTCGAAAACCACTGGCGACTACTTGGCTTATGCAGGAATCCCCACATTCTGGCGTGCCCAAAGCACTCAGGATCTTACCGGCGTAGACATCGCAGTGATGGGCGTTCCATATGATATCGGGGTCACCAACCGTTCTGGTGCGCGCTTGGGCCCACGCGCAATCCGAGAAGCATCGCTGCACGTTGGCAATTTCCAGCACCCGTGGAAAGGAAATATTGCCAAGGATTTGAAGATCATCGATTACGGTGATGTAGGCATGGGTGTGGGTGGCGATGCAACCAAAAACATGATCGACGAAACCTACAAGCATGCGAAAAAAATCTTTGCCTCGGGTGCGCGCTTGTTCACCATTGGCGGGGATCACACCATTCCGTATGGCCCGGTTCGAGCAGCTAAGGATACGTTCGGTCAGATCGCACTGATTCACTTCGACAGCCATCAAGACTCGATGAGCAGCAATGGTGGAAAGGAGATTTTCCACGGCTCATTTGCCCACGACTTGGCTGAGGAAGACACGGTAAACGCTCACAAATCTGTCCAAGTGTTCATTCGCACGGACATGCCAAATGAAGAAGGCTACAACATCATTTACGCCCATGACGCGCTGTATTCTGAGCCGGAGGACGTTGCTGCCAATATCAAGAAAATCGTTGGGGACATGCCTGTCTACATTACATTTGATATCGACGCCCTTGATCCATCCTCTGCACCAGGTACTGGCACGCCTGTACCCGGAGGCCCTACCACGTTCCAGGCATCCGAGGTTCTTCGCAACCTTGCCGGTCTTAACGTCGTAGGCGCGGATCTAGTTGAAGTTGCCCCAATGTACGATCCGAGTGGTGTAACAGCCCTCTCTGCAGGTGCAATCTCTCGCGACCTTATGCACTTGCTGGCGGAACCGATCAAAAAGCAAAAGAACAAATAACGTTCACCAGAAACGCGCCTAGGCCTCCACAGCAGGTGGAACTACCACCTGCTGTGGAACTAATAAACTCAGCAAAAAAGTCAACAGCATGCTCGTCTCATGGGCGTTCGCCTAGTCACTGTCGCTGCACCCCTTCTCATTGGGACGCCAGGTGGCAGACATTCTGGGTCGCATGCTCGCCGCCCCTTAGCTGAATAGGCCAAAAAGCATCCGCAACGGCCAACCTGCTGCCGCTCCGTAGAGTTTTTTCCCTGCCTAGTGACACAATGTCGCAGCGCTAACCGTACCTATTTACCCCCTTGGCGTAAAATAAGAAGGTCAGTGCAACTTGAAACGGCAGGTTTAAACAATTCGGAATCCTAATAAAATGACATTCCCGCCCGCACAAAGCCCTATCGAAACCACTGTGCGATTGAAGCGCCAGTTTAAAATGCATGATGCATTCACCCTTGCGTTCGTTTACATCTCACCGATTGTTGCGCTTTACGCCGTTTTTGGACTGATTGTCCAAGCCGCCGGCCCTGCGGGCTGGTGGGTTTTCCCTATCGGCTTGTGCTTACAACTCTTAATCGCCCTTTCGCTCGGGGTAATGGTTTCACGCTGGCCCCTTCAAGGGGGAAGTTACCAATGGGCCCGGCGTCTGATGGGTGATAACTACGGCTGGTTAACTGGATGGTTCTACATCTGGACACTTATCTTTGTATTTGCCTCCAACGGATATGCCATCGCAAGCTTCATTCCTGCGGCGCTGGGTATCGAGGCATTCACGACATCAACCCAAATTTACATCGCGCTCAGCATCGTGTGCCTGGCAACAGTACTCAATCTGCTTGGCCCGGGTACCCTCAAACTGCTTGGCAAGCTTAGCTTGGGGGCTGAAGTCATTGGCTCACTCGGCCTGGCTACTGTCCTTCTGATTTGGCACCGTCAGCATGATCTCGACATCCTCTTCACCACAGCAGGCGCTGGTGGAGACAGCTATGTCCTAGGTGGTCTGCTGGTCGCTCTGGGCTTTGTAGGGTTCGGCCTGGCGGGCTTTGAGTCTGTATGCAGCATGGCAGAAGAGGTGGAGCAACCGGAAAAGAACATTCCCAAAGCTATCATTGGCGCCCTGCTCGCCATCGGCATTATTGTCAGCTACTGCGCCCTTGCGCTCATCCTTGCCACACCTGACTTCGCTGCCATCGTCAGCGGCGCTATCGTCGACCCGGCAGCCTCCACTATCCAGGCCGCATTTGGGGAGAACATTGCTCGCGTGTTCTTCGTCCTTGTCATTATCGGCTTTGCCGCTTCCATGATGATGGCTCAAACCAGCGTTTCCCGGGTCATCTGGGCATTCTCGCGCGACCGTATCTTGCCTGGCTCAGAATTTCTCTCGACGCTCTCAAGCAAGCACCGTACGCCCAACAGAGCAGTGATCCTCGTGGGCGCGCTTGCCGTAATTGTTACCTTGCTGGCTTTCTCAGAGCGCGTCTATGCGACCCTCATTTCATCGGCTACTGCGACCTTCTTTATCACCATGGGGTTTGCAGTCCTCGGTCTGCTGTACCGTCTGATGGTAAAAAAATGGCAAGCGGGAACTTTCAGTTTGGCCTCAATGACCCTACCCGTGGTTATCGGCGCCGCCTGTTGGATCGTTTTCGAAATCGCTAACTCTGCCTGGCCTCGCGAGGTAGTCGGTCAAAGCTGGTATGTGAGCTGGGCAGTATTCATCGGCATATCCCTGGTCGGCTTGAGTGGTGCCGCGGTATGGCTGAGCATTCGCAAAAATCTCAAAGGCTCCCAAGCGCTCTCAGAATCTGTAGAGCACCTGCTTCCTGATGAGGCTAATGGCTAACATCAGGCGCCAAGGACGGCACTCTCATTGCGCGCGCGGCACATCCATTGAAAAGAACTGTTGCCCCCCTTCGACCATGCCTTGCCCCTTGCGCACGGTCGCTATCGGGCGCCTCAAACGCCCTGCCACGCGGCGCCTGACCTGCATCGCCCCTTTTTGGCCATCCTCGCCATATCCACAGGGGCTCACATTACCGAGAATCGAATGACCCCCCAATCTGTGCAATTGGGGTCCGCCAGGGAGGCCAATACAAGAACAATGCTAGGGGCTAACCTCCCTCTATCACGTCAGGTAATGACGCCAAGCATCCTGCCAATACCGCATGCCATCAGCGTGCAACATAAAAACAGAGGATGAACCATGTCTTCGAACGTCGATCTGCATTTCCAGGCGTCCACGCTCCAAAAGGTCTCGGCGCTGTTGATCCCTTGCTTTGCATACGTAGCAGTCCTGGGTGTTCCAATCACCTTCACGGGCATTATTGAGACCTTCGGCATCACCCCCGCGCAGGCCACGATTGCCTCAACAGCAGAGATCGCGTGCATTGCATTTGCATCGATTTGTATGTCGCTTGTGCTCGGCATCATGAATCGCAAGACCCTCTATGTCCTCGGTGTCGCTTTGGCCATTGCGGGCCAGGTAGGCACTCTGGCTGCGGATGCCTTCAACCATGTTGTGGTGTACAGAGCTGTCGCCGGACTCGGCGAGGGTTTGTGCATCGGGCTAGGGTTCGCAAGCCTGGCTCAATTCAAAGGCGGTACCAAGCTCCTTGGCTATAGCTCGGCCCTCAGTGCAGCTGTGACACTCAGCGCCTTCCTGGTCGTCCCGCCACTTCATGGGGTTCTAGGTACCAAGGCAGTGTTTTGGGCGCTTTCAGCCGGGTACATCATTTTGCTCCCACTTGCCTTCGCTCTGCCCAATGTCAGCAAAATTCAGCACATAGAGCTGCCATCCCCTTCAGCCTCGATTGGTGTACGAAGCGTTTCCCTGTTTTTCCTCTGCCTCCTGAGCAGCATTGGAGCAAACACGCTATGGCTGTACTTTGAGCAGGTTGGTCAACAAGCTGGCTTGGACTTCGCCGGCGTCGGCCTCGTTGGGTCTGTAGGGATGTTCTGCTCCATCTTCGTTCCGTTAGTAGCTAATAAGGCGTTCGAAAAATTCAGAAACGCCCTCCCCTTGTTGGCTGCCTGTCTCCTAATGGCCGTTACGTCTTACCTGTACGTGAAACCGAATCTCTACATTTACTGGACCATCGGTTTGTCCATGACATTCCTGTACGTTTTCCTTCTGGCATACGCCCGTATGTATTCGTCTGACATTGATAGCACAGGCCGCACAACCGCTGCTGCCAGCGGCGCTGACTCGCTGGGTATGGTCATAGGGCCGATGATCGTCGCAGTGACGCTTCAGTTCGATAACGGATATGCCCAACTCGGCGAATTTGGCGTCCTTATGCAGTTGCTGTGCTTGATCCCTGCGGCGTTCATCCTCGTAAAAAAGACTAAAGCGGCGAACCCCGCCCGCCAATAAGAAAGGCAATCACCTGGTCGTTCAATCCGGCCAGGCTTTCAGTTTAAGGATTTACAGAATATGGAAATGGTGTTCGATTACGTCATCGTGGGCGGAGGCTCGGCTGGCTGCGTATTGGCCAATCGGCTGTCTGAATGCGGTCAATTCCAGGTCTGCTTGGTCGAAGCAGGCGGTAAAGACAATTCAATTTTCATCAAAATGCCCTGTGCTGTAGGTGTTCCCCTCGTCACCCCTAAATTCACTTGGGCATTCGAGTCAGAGCCCGAGGTGCACCTCAACGGTCGGCGTATATTTTCTCCGCGCGGCAGGGTGATAGGGGGCTGCTCATCGATTAATGGCATGGTGTACATGCGCGGCCATCCATTGGACTTCGATGAGTGGGAAAAGAGCGGTGCCGAAGGATGGGGCTACAGCAATGTGCTGCCCTACTTTAAAAAAGCGGAATGCCGAGCGGACGGCGGCAACGACTGGCGTGGCGCACATGGCCCGCTCAACACCCGCTATGGCACCCTAAGCAATCCCCTATACAGCGCCTTCATCAACGCAGCCAAGGAAGCCGGCTACGCCGAATCAGACGACCTCAACGGCTACCGCCAGGAGGGTTTTGGCCGGTTCGACATGACGGTACACAACGGCACGCGGTGGTCTACCGCTGCAGCCTACCTGCACCCAGTAACGAAGCGCAAAAATCTTCGAGTTCTCCATAACGCCGTGGTAACAAAGATCAATGTGGTGAATGGCGTGGCAGAGTCAGTCAACGTGGTTGAATCTGGCGTTAAGCGGGCTATCGCAGCCCGACGCGAAATCATACTGTCGAGCGGGCCGATAAACAGTCCAAAAATCTTGCTGCTTTCTGGTATTGGCGACAGCGAGCACATGCGCTCAGTCGGAATCGAGCCAGTGCATCACTTGCCCGGGGTCGGAAAAAATCTGCAAGACCACATTTCTTTGTATGTCCAAGTCAAATGCAAAAAGCCGGTAACGCTCAATGCCATAAGCCACGTGGCAAAGGCCAAACTCGGGGCACGTTGGCTGCTGCGTCGCGATGGCCTGGGCGCCACAAACCATTTCGAATGCGGTGGTTTTATACGCTCGAAGGCGGGGTTGAAGTACCCTGATATAGAGATCCATTTTCTACCGGTTGCGGTGCGGGACAAGGGGCATCCTCAAGCCAAGGAGCATGGCTTCCAGGTAGATGTTGGCACGACCAAGTCAAAAAGCGTGGGTCACGTTCTTCTCGCATCCAACGACCCCATGGAAGCACCCAAGATCACCTACAACTATCTCAGCAACTCGGACGACTGGCGAGAAATGCGCGCCTGCGTTCGCTTAGTAAGGGAAATTATCCGACAGCCAGCCTTGAGCCTCTACGCGGGCGAGGAGTTAATACCAGGAGTTCACGTCCAAACCGATGACGAGATAAATGATTTCATCGCTCAGAACGCACAAAGCGGATTTCATCCTTCAGGGACATGCAAAATGGGTCATTCTAACGACCCTATGGCAGTCGTTAACTCATCGCTTCAGGTCATTGGCGTACAGCATCTGAGAGTTGTTGATTCGTCAGTCATGCCGACTATTACCAACGCAAATCTTAATGCACCTACCATCATGATTGCAGAAAAGGCGGCGGACTTGATCCTCAACCGGCCACTCCTGAAACCTGAACAGGTAGATTACTTCATTCATGAAAACTGGATGACTGAACAACGCTGAAAAGGAAGCGCACTCATGTACACATTACACTTCGTTCCTGACTGGGCCTCGCTCGCAGTTCGGCTGACTCTAGAAGAATTCCAGATCCCGTATGTAGCCTCATTGGCCGAGCAACGTGATACGCCCGAATTTCGGAAAATGAGCCCGCTCGGATTGATCCCGGCTTTTAGTACACCAGTCGGTGACATGTGTGAGACCGTGGCGATTTTGCTGTGGTTGTCCGACCAACATGCGGGCGTTGCGCCCGCCGCGAATTCTCCGGATCGCGCCGCGTACCTGCGCTGGCTGTTGTTCATCAACAATTCGATCCATAACCACATCCTTTCCCTGTTCCATCCTGAGCGAGTCTCAAGCGCAGACTGCACTGACGCCACAATGCAAAACGCACGATGCCAGGTGCAGCACGCCTTGAGCATCGTCAACGAAATGATTACTCAAGACCAACCTTCATGGTTTCATCATCAGACGCCATCAGCAATCTGCTACTACCTCGGGCTGCTGATGCGCTGGATGAATGGCTTCGAGGTCACCCATCCGGCGCACATTTCAAGCACTGATTACCCGGCGCTGCATTCGATGTTAAAAGGTTTGGAGAATCGCAGAGCCTCCCGGGTATGCGCGAAACTGGAAGGCCTGGGTGACACCATTTTCACCAACCCCACCCTGGTTTGACGACCCGATTCGGCAGCCCAGCCAGGGGCTGTCGAGCCTACTGCTCAAGTTGACAGGAACGGTTCGCCGATGCGAAGAAGCGGTCGCGCACTTTGTCATACACGTAGTTAAACAGCATGGTATACGGCAAGAACATGAGCAGAATACCGATATCCAACCAGAAGGCTTCGAGCAGTGAGATGGACAGCCACCAGGCGGCCATCGGAACCACAAAAAAGATCAAACCAAACTCAAACATCACCGCGTGCACGACGCGCATCCCCACTCCACGCCTGAAACGAAAATGGTTCTGAAGTCGATCAAACAGGTAGTTATAGAGCATGTTCCACATTATCGCCACTGTCGATATGACGAGGGTCAGGACGCCAATGTCAAAGAGCGGCTTGGCCGTCACCACGCTAATGATCGGCGTAAAGCTTAATATCGCGCACGCCTCAAACGTCAATGCGTGGACAACACGTTCGCGTACACTGCGTTCGATCAAATTTTCTGCCATGACTCCATCGCCCACACTTATCAAGGATGCTTCGATGATACCCGGTGACATTTTTCGTTCCAGTTGGCTGCCATCGGCCTAACCGATATGTACTACTCAAATGAAACTCTAGAGGCGTTGGTCCACGCTGCCTCCTGCGGATCCTTCAGCGCAGCAGCGAGGCACTTGGGCAAAAGCCAGTCAACCGTCAGTGAACTAATCTCTCGGCTGGAGATCGATCTCAATACACAGGTTTTTGTGCGGGGAACGCGATCGCTAACGCCTACGCCTGCAGGTGTAGCGCTCATCCGATACGCCAAAGAGGCGCTTCACGCTGCCGACCGCTTCCGTTTACAGGCCAACTCAATGGCCAGTGGCAAGGAATTCAAGCTGACCTTGGTGCTCTCTGATTTATACCAGCATCAGCAATATGCAACGCGGCTGTCCGAACTCGATGCGCGTTATCCAGACCTTCAATTTGAATGCTTGATAGCCGAAAGAAAAGACGTTCTGAATCACATCCTCCAGGGGAGAGGTCAACTGGGCCTGCTAGCAGCCCAGCCCCACTATCCTGCGGAGGTAGCGAATTGCCGCCTCAATCATCCTTCCGAATTCGGTATTTTCATCCGCCATGGACATGAGTTGCTGGAACAAGGAAGTCCGACGCATCAGGACCTCATTGGGCACAGAATGCTTCGCTTGAGCAGCGTCGCACGCTCGGACGATGAAGATGAAAATTTTGCAATCTCCTCGCTGAAATTCTGGTCTGCACCAGACTACTTAACCTTGTTGGAGATGGCCGCCCTGGGGTTTGGATGGGCAATTCTTCCGAAGGCACTGGTGGAGGCATACGGAGGCGCGCGCCTTCAGGAGATCTCGGCATCTGGTTGGCCCAAGACTGTACCGGTGGACGCAGTATGGTCTCGTAAACATGCCCTGGGCCCCGCAGCCTCATGGCTTCTCGATCGCTTGATGGTTGATTGACCGGATGTCGGAAAAAAGCTCCAGCCAGGATTCGTCGTCGACCTCCATAAAACCGAAAAACCTGAGGAAGAACGCGCCTTCAGTGGCGAGAAACGCCAACCGCGCCCGCCTTCCTTCCTCGGTCTTTAGGTCTACGCCCTCCAACCGTGCTTGATACCAACCGCGGACCCATCCTAAGTGATCTGGGGTATCAATTAGCGCTGCCATTAGTCCTGCCGCCTTACCCAGAGAGGCTTGGTCAGCTATCCGAGTACATTCAATGTGGGCATCCACCCTGGCCATTGGCGAAGGGTCAGAACCAGCAATCGCCTCCACCGATTCCTCGTAGCTCTTGCCCCAACGCTTAAGCATGGCATCGATAAGCATCTCCTTGTTTTTGAAGCAGGATTGCACACCACCCTTTGTTATCCCAGCCGCCTTAGCAACCGAATCGATGGTAAGCGCAGATACCCCATTCTGCGCAACCAACTGCTCCGCGAGGCGTAAGACCTCATCCCTATCAATTGTCTTTCTTCGACCCATGGTGGTTGACTTCCCAAAATACGAATACGATTATATTGCTATTTCTACAGGGCGCAGGCTAGTGCCAAGCAATGATACGTGACAGATGCGTGTCTGCGCTTGACGCAAATCCCAGCCACTACGAGGTGCAGAATAGATGGGCAGAACCAAACGTGTAGTCATCGTGGGCGCCGGGTTTGGCGGCTTGGCGACGGCCAAGGCGCTGGCAGGCACGGCTGTGGAAGTGACCTTGGTGGATCGAAGCAATCATCACCTCTTCCAACCCCTTCTCTACCAAGTGGCCACCGCCACTCTTTCGCCTGCGGACATCGCATCGGCTACCCGTGCAGTGATACAGGGGCCGAACGTTCAGATCATCATGGATGAGGTCGTTGGAGTCGATACAACCCATAAGCTGGTGTTGACACGTTCTCGCAAAAATCTTCGCTACGATTACCTCGTGCTGGCCACTGGGGCTGATTATTCGTTCTTTGGGAATGATGACTGGGCAAGACATGCGCCAACCCTGAAAACGCTTGAGGATGCGCTGACCATTCGAGAGGGCCTACTGGCAAACCTGGAAAAAGCCGAGCGCAACGTAGCGCCGAGCGACGTAGAAGCACTTTTGACGTTTGTCGTCGTGGGTGGCGGCCCTACGGGCGTCGAAATGGCAGGCGCAATCGCTGAGCTGGCACGCTCCGCTCTGGCAAAAGACTTCAGAAACCTCGACCCCAAGATGCTCAAGATCCTACTGATTGAGGCGGGACCGAGGATTCTGTCTTCGTTCCCGAAGCATCTCTCAAACTATGCGGTCAACGCACTGGAGAAGCTCGGTGTAGAGGTTCGGCTAAATTCACCGGTCACTACCATCGACCAGAACGGCATCAATTTAGGGGCGACGCGGATCAGCAGCCGCAATGTGATCTGGTGTGCCGGCACTCAAGCCAGGCCTGCTGCAATGTGGGTTGGCGCCGCTGCGGACCGCAATCTCGCGGTGCGGGTAAGCAAGAACTGCTCGGTCATTGGCCAACCTGACATCTTCGCCATTGGTGATGTCTCAAGTTTCGACTCAGGCAATGGCTTGCGCCTACCAGGGCTTGCCCCCGTGGCCAAGCAACAAGGCCGATTTGTCGGCAGGTTGCTGCTGAACCGTGCTACCGGGCGCAAAGAACCGGGGGCGTTCGTTTACAAAAATTGGGGCGCCATGGCAGTTATCGGGCGTTCTCACGCCGTTGCAGACTTTGGCAAACTCCGATTGAAGGGTTTTATCGGCTGGCTGGCCTGGTCACTCGTCCACCTGATGTTGCTGATCGATTTTCGCAGCAGAGCGTCCGTTTATCTACACTGGTCGTGGGCATGGTTCACCCGCGGGAGGGCCGCAAGACTGTTAACCGGAGTGAAGCGCGGTTCTACTATCCAGATTCCATCTACCGAAACTATAGACTCCTAACGAGAGGTTGTTCACATGGCATGGTTTTACTTAATACTCGGCGGCATTTTTGAAGTGGGCTTCACTACCTGCATGCGCTATACCGAGGGATTTAAGAACATTCCTTGGACGCTGGCCTTTATCGTGTGCATTGGCCTCAGCATGTTCTTCCTCGAAGTTGCAGCTCGCACAATCCCACTGGGGACGGCCTACGCAGTATGGACGGGTATCGGCGCACTGGGCACGGTCGCTATTGGCATGATCTGGTTCGGCGAGCCGAGTACCTTGATCCGAATCTTGTTTGCCCTCGGCATCGTTGCGTGCATTGTTGGACTTAAGCTGACCTCCGGTCACTGAACACCCCACCGGCGCGCCCATTAAGGCGCGCCGCCCTTTGAAGGAGATCGACTTGGAAATAGAGAAGGAATGGATCGGCTTGGCGATATGCCTGCTGATCGTCGTCAGCGGGTGCTTGATCCACGGGCTATCGCCTGGCGCAGCAAGACCTCAAGCCAAGCAGGCATCAAAGTCGAGCGAGAACAGGCAGGAGGGTTAACTTAGAAGTTTGCCCGACTCGCCGCAACTCTTGATCACTTTGGGCTAACTGCTCGAACCACCACGACACGATTGTTTTTATATAATATTTCATGAGAGATACTCCGTGAGATGATCCTTTTGGTACAAAAACAATCCACCGTCAAGACCACCATTCAACATTGGCCGAAGGGGCATCTTTGTGACCTTTTCGGCCATATTTCATTGTTGGCAGCTAAGGCAAAATTAGCGCTTCCCTGCGGCGCTCGCCGCACCCCACCTCACTCACAATCGGGTGTGCCCGTGCAGCTATCGATTAAAAATAAAATCGTGATACTTGCAGGTTTGAGCCTACTCACCGTGGTGGCAGTTCTCTCGACCATCAACTTCGCTCAATCAAAAAAGAGCATCGCCTTCGTCAAAGAAAAAACCCTGACGCTCGCGGGCGAAACCGCCATTGAACGGATGAAGGCCTACAGCGACAATCAATCGCTAAAAATCCAGGCCTATTTTATCAGGGCGTTCCTGTACGGCAGTGGCCTGGCCGAGCAACTGGCGCAATACAAAACCGATGCCACGCACTATGCGCTCGATCATGAGCAGCTTCGTCGCCTGCTGCATGAACAGACTAAAAAGTCACTGGCAGGCAATCACTCACTGTTAAGTATCTATGCGGTTTATGAGCGCAATACCCTTGACGGCAATGACGCTCGCTTTCTCAATCGCGCAGATCTCGGCAGCATCGACAGTGGCCGCTTCACCAGTTACTGGACGCGGCGCAATGGGGAGGTGTCTCAGCTCAACACCGCTGAAGCGACCATGCACGACACTTCGCCGATGCTTGACGGCACCCCTTTCAATGCCTGGTACACCTGCCCTCTCACCACCCTCAAGCCTTGCATGCTCAACCCTTACATTGAAGAGCTAGGTAACCAAAAAAATCTGATTACCTCCATCACCTTCCCCATGCTTGAAAATGGCAAGCCTGTTGCGGTTCTGGGCATGGACATTGGCCTCCAGCGACTGCAGGAGCTTGCCACTGAAGGGGCTGAAACCATTTTTAACGGCCAGGCAGAGATCAGCATCATCAGCCCGGCCGGCCTCTTAGCCGCTCACAGTGCAAACTCCGAACTACTAAGCAGGCCGGCCTCCGAAGCGTTCGGCGAAAACTCGGAAGCGATCATGGCTGGACTGCAGTCCGACCAAGCTATAGTCAGCCGTGCAGGGCAGGCGCTCCGTATCGTGAGCCGATTTTCGCCGATCCCAGAAAGCAAACCTTGGTTGGTCGTCATCGAAATCCCTACATCAATGCTTTTCGAGCCGTCGAGGGTGTTGGAAGGACAGCTGGATCAGCAAGCCACAACCAGCCAGCGAAACAATTTCCTAGGCGGCCTCGCTGCGGTACTGGTGGGTCTTCTGCTTATGGGATTTACAGCTAGCAAGGTGACGCGGCCTATCGGAAACGTGTCCTCAATGCTCCAGGACATCGCTACAGGTGAAGGCGACTTGACTCAGCGGCTACCGCAACGGTCCAACGACGAGCTAGGTGAGCTCTCATCTTGGTTCAACATTTTTTTAGACAAGCTGCAGCCAATTGTGGCGCAGGTGAAATCATCTGTCCTAGAAGCTCGAGACACGGCGCATCGCTCAGCGAACATTGCGACGATTACCAGCGACGGCATGCAGCACCAGTACCGGGAAATCGATCAGGTCGCCACAGCTTCCCACGAGATGAGTGCCACCGCCCAAGACGTAGCCCGCAGTGCATCTCAAGCAGCAACCGCAGCCCAAGACGCAGAATCCGCTGCCAGGGCCGGCCTCGATGTTATCAACTCTACTTCGGAACGAATTGCCTACCTGGCAAGTGAGATGAATCAAGCCATGTCCCAGGTAGAGAGTCTCTCTCAACGCAGTGAACAGATTGGCTCCGTGCTGGATGTCATCAAGTCCATAGCTGAACAGACTAACCTGCTCGCTCTGAATGCCGCGATTGAAGCGGCACGTGCGGGTGACGCAGGCCGAGGATTCGCTGTCGTCGCTGATGAGGTTCGAAGCCTGGCGCGCAGGACTCAAGAATCTGTCGAGCAGATACGCAACGTCATTGAAAACCTGCAAACCGGAACCCGGATGGTAGTGAAAGCCATTGGCAAGAGCCATACGGACGTCCAGGACACCGCCGAGCAAGCCACCGTGGCCCTCGCCGCCCTGAGCAGGATCAGTGAGGCGGTACGGGTTATCAACGACATGAATCTGCAGATAGCGGCGGCGGCGGAAGAACAGAGCTCGGTGGCTGAAGAGATCAATCGAAATGTGGCAAACGTGCGCCAGGTGACGGAATCTCTCACGTCTCAAGCAGATGAGTCAGCCCAAGTCAGCCGCTCACTGAATGCCTTGGCCACTCATCAACAGGCGCTCATGTCGCAATTCAAGGTCTGACACCTCGTCGTGCTGACCAAAGGTCTTTTTTTAACACAACTGTCGTGCTATAAAGATTTCAAAACGCTCCCTCCTTTCCAAGGCCTTGCGTGGCCAGATCCAAATCAAAGGGGAGCACCTACAAAAAACTGGAGGTACTGAGTCGATGAATCGCTCTATTGAGTTTTGGCAAGCCAAAGGTGAAGCCCTGAATCCAGAAGGGAGGGCCTTCATTGATGGGAAGTATGTCGAATCGATTTCGGGTAAGTCCTTCCCCTGCATCAACCCTGCCACGGGCAAAGAAATCGGTCGCATCGCGGAATGCGACCGGGCCGACGTTGATTTGGCAGTTTCGATTGCCAAGCAACGCTTCGAAAGCGGCGTTTGGGCCAAGCGATCCCCTACCGAGCGCAAGAACGTTCTGCTGAAGCTGGCTGCTCTGATCCAGGAAAACATGGAAGAGCTGTCACTACTGGAATCCCTCGATATGGGTAAACCCGTCGAGGTGTCTTACACCTATGAAATGCCTGAACTGGCCGGCTATGTGCAATGGGTCGCTGAAGCCGTCGATAAGCTGTATGACGAAGTAGCGCCTACCGGCCAGGGTGATCTCGCGCTTATCCGGCGTGAAGCGCTGGGCGTGGTGGCTTGCGTTGTCCCTTGGAACTTCCCGCTCGACATGGCCATTTGGAAGTGCGTGCCAGCTCTGGCCATGGGCAACTCGGTCGTTCTGAAGCCGGCTGAGCAGTCCTCTCTGACCGCCATCAAGCTGGCCGAACTCGTCAAGGCTGCCGGGGTACCAGACGGGGTGTTCAACGTGATTACCGGCTTCGGCGAGACCGTTGGTGCATCCCTCGGCCTGCACATGGACATTGCCTGCCTTGCCTTTACCGGTTCCACCGAAGTCGGTAAATACTTCCTGAAATACTCCGCCGAATCGAACATGAAGCTGGTTTGGCTGGAATGTGGTGGCAAGAGTCCAAACATCGTTTTTGCCGACACAGAAAACCTGGATCAAGCAGCAGAACTGGCCGCCCGCGTCTTCTATAACCAGGGCGAGGTGTGTTCCTCCCCTACCCGTCTGCTCGTTGAAGAAACCATTCACGATGACTTCGTATCCAAGGTCATCAAGTACGCAGAGAGCTACGAGCCTAACGACCCGCTTGATCCAAACGCGCTGATGGGCGCCATGGTTGAGGACATTCATACCCAGCGCGTCATGCGCTACGTCGAAGCAGGCAAGGCTGAGGCAACATTGGCCTACGGCGGTGAGCAGGTGGTCATCAACGGCAGCTCCAACTTCATCCGCCCTACCATTTTTACCGGCGTGACGAACGAGATGCGTATCGCCAAAGAGGAAATCTTTGGCCCAGTGTTGAGCATCATCAAATTCCAGACCGAAGCAGAAGCCATCGAGATCGCCAACGACTCGATCTACGGCCTGATGGCCTCAGTATTTACCTCCAACCTGTCTCGCGCTCACCGTGTCGCTGAAGCGCTGAAAGCTGGGACAGTGACCGTTAATACCGTCGACATGATCTCCCCGCTAGTGCCATTCGGCGGGGTGAAACAGTCGGGCAACGGTCGCGATAATTCCCTCCATGCGTTCGAAAAATACTCGTCCCTGAAAACCACCTGGATCAAGTATTGAGAGGGGTGCGCCATGAGTCTCGATAGAGTAGTCATCATCGGTGCCGGCCAAGCCGGTTTCCAGGTCGCAGCCTCACTGCGCCAAGGTGGTTACGAGGGTTCTGTGACCATCGTCGGTGACGAGAACAACATCCCTTACCAACGCCCACCACTGTCGAAGGCATACCTGAAGCACCTGGCTGATGAGACCTCGATTCAGCTGCGCCCAGACAACTTCTATGCGGACAATCGCATCGAATTGATCAAGGGTGACAAGGTTGAGCGAATTGACCGCGCGGCCAAGGTCATTGTGACAGCCAGTGGTAGAGAGCTGGGTTACGACAAGCTGGCCATTACCACTGGTACCCGACCACGTCCGTTGGATCTGCCTGGCGCCAACCTGCCAGGCGTTCACGCTCTGCGCTCGTTCCTGCATGCAGCTGATCTGCGCGATGACATTCAGCAGCGTCAGAGCATCGTCATTATCGGCGGTGGGTTCATCGGGCTGGAAGTGGCCGCGTGTGCCGCGGGCCTCGGCAAAACCGTCACGGTCCTCGAGTACGCGCCTCGCCTGATGGGGCGGGCCGTTTCCACCGTAAGCTCCGACTTCTTCAAGGCTTACCACGAAAGCATCGGCGTTCGGATCATCACCGATGCTCGTATTGAGCGGATTGATGGCGTTGCGCGAGCTACCAGCGTATCGCTCCAAAATGGTCAGCAGATTCAATGTGACCTGATCTTGGTCGGTGTCGGCGCCCTCCCCAACGTGGAGCTTGCAGAACACGCGGGCCTCGATTGTGACAACGGGATCCTGGTGGACGAGTTCGCCGTCACCTCAGATGCCGACATTGTCTCAGCGGGCGACTGCACCAATCACCCCAATCCTTTTGCCAATGGTAGGTTCCGACTCGAGTCGGTACAGAACGCCATCGATCAAGCGAAGGTCGCCGCTGCCAGCATTCTCGGCACCGCCTGCGCTTACCGCGCAGCGCCATGGTTCTGGTCGGATCAGGGGGATATCAAGCTGCAGACCGTCGGTTTGCCTTTGGGCACTGATGAGTTGGTCGTTCGCGGGTCGCCGGACGAGAAGAAGTTCAGCGTCTTCCACTATCGCGAAGGCAAGTTGATTGCGGTTGAAAGCATCAACTCTGCGGGTGACCACATGGTGGCCCGCAAGCTGATTACCACCGGTGCCAGCCCCGCGCCCGTCCGGGTCTGCGATTCAACTGTAGAGCTGAAGTCGCTACTCGCCGGCTAATGCCCCTCTACCCGACAACTGGAAGAGCCTCATGACTGAAACAATCAAAATCAATGCGCCTTTCGACGGTGCCCTGCTGGCAGAGCTGCCTGTTTCGACCGATCAACAGATTGAGCAGGCGCTGGCTACTGCCCATGCTCTGTATCGAGATCGTAAAGGCTGGTTGAAGAAGGCCCAACGCATCGAAATTCTGAAGAAGGCGGCCACCATCATCACCGGTCGCCGCGAGGAGCTGGCCCGCCTGGTAGCCCAGGAATGCGGCAAGCCCCTCAAAGACGCCCTGATCGAGGTGGATCGCGGTGTTGATTGCCTGCACATCTGTGTTGAGGAAATTCGTACCAAGGCTGGCTCTGTCATCCCGATGGACTTGAATGCCACCTCGGCCGGTCGTATCGCTTTCACTCAACCTGAGCCGATCGGTGTAGTTGTGGGCGTGAGCGCATTCAACCACCCGTTTAACCTGGTTGTTCACCAGGCAGCCCCCGCTGTCGCAGTTGGTGCTCCGGTGATCATCAAGCCAGCCGCCAAGACGCCTTTGAGCGGTTACGCCTTCATTGAAATTCTCCACGAAGCGGGTCTGCCAAAAGAGTGGGCGCAGATCGTACTGCCAGGTACCAATGAGCAAGTTGGCAAGCTCGTGGCTGACCCTCGCGTTGGGTTCTTCTCGTTCATCGGTTCTGCTGCAGTGGGCTGGATGCTGCGTTCCAAGCTTGCTCCGGGCACCCGCTGCGCACTGGAACACGGCGGCGTTGCGCCAGTCATCGTTGCCCATGACGCAGACCTTCCAATGGCTATCCCTCGCCTAGCTCGCGGCGGTTTCTGGCACGCCGGCCAGGCATGCGTCTCGGTTCAACGCGTATTCGCAGACCGTCGAGTCTCGCGTGAAGTCGCCGAGCGCCTGGCCGCGGCTGCCGAGAAGATGACTGTAGGGAACCCAGTCCTCGAAACCACCGACATTGGGCCGATCATTTCGCATCAGGAAAACGACCGCATTCATCAGTGGGTTCAAGAAGCGATTGCTCAAGGCGCTGAGCTGATCTGCGGCGGCAAAAAAATCAGCGACAGCTGCTATGCACCGACCGTCTTGCTGAACCCAGCCGACGACTCCAACGTGATGCGTAAAGAGGTCTTCGGCCCAGTCATCTGCGTTTCCAGCTTCGACGATATCGACCAGGCGCTGGCCGCGGCGAATTCGCTCGACTTCTCCTTCCAGGCCGCTGTTTTCACGCAGAACCTGGACACCGCCTTGCACTGCTACAAGCACCTCGATGGCACTGCCGTGATGGTCAATGAAAACACCCTGTTCCGCGTTGACTGGATGCCTTTCGCCGGCGCCCGTCACTCCGGCCACGGCGTAGGTGGCATCCCCTACACCATGCACGAAATGCAGGTTGAAAAAATGATGGTCTGGCGCTCTGACGTCCTGAACTGAGAAGTGCGAACATGAACAATAAAGATCTTCTGGCGCGCCGCGACAAGGCTCTACCGCGTGGCGCCGCAACTGCCCTTCCTGTCTTCGTTAAAAAAGCTGCAGGCAGTGAAATTTGGGATGTCGAGGGCAACCACTACGTGGACTTCGCATCGGGCATCGCCGTTAACAACACCGGAAACCTCCACCCGAAGGTTGTGGAGGCCATCGCCGCTCAGTTGAACGACTATGCACACATCGGCTTCCCAGTGCTCTCTTGTGAGCCCTACGTGCGCCTGTGCGAACGCCTGATCGAACTTGCGCCTATCTCTGACGCCAAAGCCACCCTGTTTACCACCGGTGCAGAAGCGACTGAGAATGCTGTAAAGGTGGCACGGTATTACACCGGGCGCCAAGGCGTCGTGACCTTTACCGGCTCCTTCCACGGGCGGACTCAACTCGCTTTGGCCATGACCGGTAAAGTGCAACCGTTACGTACCGGCGTCACTCCCTCTCAAGCGGGTGTGTACCAGGTGCCGTTTCCAATCGAGCATCATGGCACCACCGAACAGGCAAGCCTGAAGGCACTGGATCATCTGTTCCGCGCGACCATCGCCCCTGATCAGGTCGCGGCCATCGTCATTGAGCCAGTGCAAGGTGAAGGCGGCTTCTACCAAGCATCTCCTGCCTTCATGCAAGCCTTACGCAAGATTTGCGACGATCACGGCATCTGCTTTGTCGTGGACGAAGTGCAATCGGGCTTCGGCCGCACTGGCAAGTTTTTCGCCACCGAGCACGCAGGCGTGCAACCCGATTTGATCGCCATTGGTAAGGCCATGGGCGGCGGCTTGCCTCTATCTGGCCTGATCGGCCGCAGCGAAGTGATTGATGCACCACCGCCAGGGTTCCTGGGCGGCACCTTTGCCGGCAACCCACTTGCATGTGCTGCCGCAAATGCGGTGCTGGATGTGATCGAGAGTGAAGGCCTGCTGGCACGCGCCAATGTCATCGGCAGGAAAATTCAATCGTTCCTGGCCGATCTGAAAGGTACTGGCGGCGTCCTGCCGCTGGGTGACATCCGTGGTCTGGGCGCAATGGTCGCATTCGAAATCGTCACCGAACCAAGCACTCATATCCCTGATGCCGACGCTACCAAACGTGTTGCAACCAAGGCCAAAGAGCTCGGCCTGCTGCTTCTGCCATGCGGTTACTACGGCAACACGATTCGCGTGTCTGCGCCACTGACTATCAGTGACGACGTTTTGGAAACAGGACTTTCCCGCCTGGCCGGCGCCCTGAAGGCCTAAACCCCCAGCCAAGTCGAGATAATAAAAATGGTCAAAATTACTTTCGTGCAGCCTGATGGTTCCTCCGTTCACGTCGACGCAAAAGTTGGCGGCACCGTGATGGAAGCGGCAGTCAACAACATGGTTAAAGGCATTGATGCGGATTGCGGCGGTGCATGCGCTTGCGCGACCTGCCACGTCTACATCTCTGATGAGTGGAAAGAAAAGCTTCAGGCCGCCGAGGTGATGGAGAGCGACATGCTTGAGTACGCCTTTGAGCCAGATGCCTCCAGTCGCCTTTCCTGCCAGCTCCGTATCACATCGGAGATGGAAGGCCTGGTGATTCGCGTTCCTAGTCAGCAGAGCTGACTAGGTACCCCCTTCAAAGGAGACAGCACCATGACTTTCAATCAACCTCTGGGTGGCAATCAAATGCCACGCTTCGGCGGCATTCCTACCATGATGCGCCTGCCTGAAGCCAAAACAACTGCCGGTCTGGATGCCTGCTTCGTCGGCGTCCCGCTCGACATCGGCGTATCAAACCGCTCCGGCACCCGAATGGGGCCACGCAGCATCCGCGCTGAGTCGTGCCTGCTACGTCCATTCAACCTGGCAACCGGGGCTGCGCCGTTTGAAAGCTTGCAAGTGGCGGACATTGGCGATGTCGCCATCAACACCTTCAACCTGCCGGACGCAGTGCGCCGGATCAAAGAGGCCTATGACGTCATCCTGCAGAACGACGTTGTGCCCTTGACCCTGGGCGGTGACCACACCATCACCTATCCGATCCTGCAGTCGATTGCCAAGAAACACGGCCCTGTCGCGCTGATCCACATCGATGCGCATGCAGACGTTGGCGAACACATGTTCGGGGAAAAGATCGCCCATGGCACCACCTTCCGCCGCGCTTATGAAGATGGACTGATCAATCCAGACCTGACCTTCCAGATCGGTCTGCGCGGCACCGGTTACTCGCCAGACGACTTCAATTGGTCCCGCAGCAAAGGCTTCACGGTAGTCACTTCTGATGAGTGTCAAGGGGTTTCGCTGGCGCCGCTGATGGCGTCAATCCGCGAAAAGATCGGCAACACCAAACTCTACATTTCGTTCGACATTGATGGCCTCGATCCCTCTGTCGCACCCGGAACCGGGACGCCGGAAGTCGGTGGTCTGACTGCGTACCAGGGTCAACAGATCATTCGCGGCTGTAAAGGCTTGAACGTCATCGGCGCTGACGTGGTGGAGATCTCACCCCCCTACGACAGCTCTGGGAACACCTCTCTACTGGGCGCAAACCTGCTGTTTGAAATGCTGTGCGTCCTTCCCGGCGTCAAATATCACAACGTCTAAGAACAACCAAAATTGTGGGTACAGACTCATGAGCCGCATCGATGTAGATAGCGTCAACCTGGCTGATATGGATTTTTGGAAGCGTCCGGATCGGGACGAGGCCTTCGCAGCGCTACGTGAGCACAAGCCGCTGAGCTGGCACGAATTTCCCGAAGGATCTCCGGAATACGGCTGCAAAGGGTTCTGGTCGGTCGTCCGATACGATGACATCACTGCAGTGAGTGGTGATGCTAAAACCTTCATCAGCGGCGAGGGCACCATTGTCGGTGACCAGAGTGTCGAGGAAGCACTCCAAGAAGGCTGGTTCCTCAATATGGACGCCCCGCGCCACTTCAAGCTGCGTCAAGTCGTGGCCCGCGCCTTCTCACCTCAGGGCGTTACCAAGATGTCCGAAGTGGCGAAGGAATATGCCGCATCGGTTGTTGCCAGCGTGAAAGATCGCGGCGAATGTGATTATGCCAAAGATGTCGCTCAAGCTTTCCCCGTTGAGGTGGTATGCGACTTCCTCGGGGCGCCGAAGGAAAATCGTCGTCGCCTGCACGAGCTGACCGTCACCGCACTCGCTGGCGATGTACTGGGCACTAACGCCATCGAAGCGATTACTGGCGCTTTTGCCGAGCTGAACGACTACGGTCGGTGCCTGGCTGCCGAAAAGCGCAAGAATCCAGGTGATGACATCCTCTCGATGATCCTTGCCACTGAAGTCGAAGGGAAGAAGCTGGACGATGTGGAGGCCGGCTATTTCTTCCAGTTGCTGGTGACCGCCGGCATGGAAACGACCGGCACGGTCGGGGCGCATGCGATGAAGTGCTTCCTCGAGTACCCAGAGCAGATGAAGATCTGGGCTAACGACCCCGCGGGTGTGGCAGTCAGCGGTTTTGAAGAGCTTGTGCGCTGGGTCACTCCGGTCATGCACATGCGCCGTACAGCCTCGCGCGATACCGAGATCCATGGCCAACGCATCGCCGCAGGCGACAAGGTAGTGATGTGGTTCAACTCGGCCAACCGCGATGCGGCCAAATTCGAGAACCCGAATGACTTCAACGTACTGCGCTCGCCCAACCCACATCTGGGCTTCGGTGGTGGCGGACGTCACACCTGCCTGGGGGCGCACCTGGCTCGCCTGGAGCTGCCCTTCCTACTCGCTGAAACCCTGAAGCAATTCAAGGACATCGAGTTGGCCGGAGCACCCGAAATGATCCCGTCGCGGTTCATCAACGGTATCGCTTCGCTCCCCATTCGCTTCAAGGCCGCCTAAGGAATACCGACATGTCGTTCCATGACAAACGAATTGTAGTCACCGGTGTTTCTTCGGGTGTTGGCCAAGCGACTGCGCTTGCATTAATGAACGCAGGGGCATTCGTCATCGGTTTGGACATAAAGCCTGCGAGCGATAGCTGCAGTCAGTTCATCCTGTGTGACCTGTCAAATCCAGCATCCATCGACGAAGCTGTCCTTCAAATCAAGCAGCCGATCGATGGCCTTGCCAACATTGCCGGCGTGCCAGGTAGCCTGCCAGCCGATGTGGTCTTCAAGGTTAATTTCCTCGGACTTCGCTATCTGACCAACCTGTTGCTGCCCAAGCTCGCTGACAGAGCGTCTGTGGTCAATGTCGCATCTACAGCGGGAGCCGGCTGGAGAAATCACAAATCGATTTGTGAGCGTCTCCTGACCCTGGGCGACTGGCATCAGTGCTTGGCAAGCTTCCAAGAACTTCACATGGATGCGGTTGCTACCTACGACTTCACCAAGGAGCTGGTCATCCTTTACACCATGTTGGTAGCCAGCAACCAACGTCATCGCGGAGTGCGTGTGAACTCGGTGAGCCCAGGGGCTGTTTGCACGCCGATTCTCGCGGCCTTCTACGACACCATGGGTGATGAGTTGCTGCACAACCTGAAGCAGCAGGCTGGAGGGCGTGATGCCTATCCAGACGAAATCGCCGGCGCCATTTTGCTGATGCTCGACCCCAAAGGCTTTTGGATAAACGGTACCGATCTCATCGTGGACGGCGGTGCTGAAGTTCTGATGAACCTTGAAGGTCTAGCGACGCCTCCCCTTCCATTCAACTGAGCCACCATGCGCACCGAGGTGGCTTGCAACCTCGGTGCTGAGCGAGCGCTTACCATGAACAATAAAACTTGCGCACTTGCCAATGTAGATGTGGACAGCGTTCTGCACCCTTACACTGATGCTCGCCAGCATCAGCAGCTGGGGCCGCTGATGATCGAGCGTGGTGAAGGCATCTACGTTTACGATACTGATGGGAAGGAATATATCGAGGCGATGTCTGGCCTCTGGAGCGTGGCCCTCGGCTTCAGTGAGGAGCGCCTGGTCAAAGCAGCGGAGACTCAACTGCGTACCTTGCCGTTCTACCACATCTTCAATCACAAGGCGCATGCACCGAGTACCAAGCTTGCCCGGAAACTGTTGGATCTAGCACCGGTGCCGATGAGTAAGGTGTTCTTTACCAATTCCGGGTCTGAAGCTAACGACACCATCGTCAAGCTTATCTGGTACCGCAACAATGCCCTGGGCAAGCCGCAGAAGAAAAAACTGATCAGTCGGTTGAATGCGTACCATGGCGTTACCGTGATGAGCGCGAGCCTGACCGGCCTCCCCAACAACCATCGCGGGTTTGACCTGCCACTCCCGCAAGTTTTGCACGTCAGCTGCCCTCACTACTACCGGTACGGCAATCCTGGCGAGACGCAAGAGCAGTATGCCGACCGCCTGGCACAGGAGCTGGAAGCGCTGATCCTCACAGAAGGCCCCGACACCATCGCGGCCTTCTTTGGCGAACCGTTGATGGGCGCCGGTGGCGTGCTCGTCCCTCCTCGGACGTACTGGCAGAAAATTCAGGCGGTCTGCCGCAAGTACGACATCTTGCTGATTGCCGACGAAGTCATCTGCGGCTTCGGTCGGACTGGCGCGATGTTCGGCTGCGACACCTTCGACATCTACCCCGATGCGATGCTGCTCTCCAAGCAACTGTCCTCCAGTTACCAGCCCATTGCAGCGGTACTGATCAATGAGAAGATCTACGAACCCATCGCTGATCAGTCCCACCAGATCGGAACACTGGGCCACGGCCTGACAGCAACGGGTCATCCAGTGGCCGCAGCCGTATCGCTGGAGAACATCCGGATCATTCAAGAGGATAATCTAGTAGGCCGGGCAGCCGACCTGGGGGCGCTCTTGATGGAGAAGCTCAGCTGCTTTAGCGACCATCCACTCGTAGGAGAAGTCCGCGGCCAGGGCCTGATCTCGGCAGTGGAACTGGTCGCCGACAAAGCCACCAAGGCTCGCTTTTCAATGCCCGGAAAAGTCGGCAGCTACCTTGCACAACGCGCTCAGCACCACGGAATCATCACCCGCAATATTGGTGATGCAATCGCATTCTGCCCCCCATTGATTACAACCGAAGCCGAGATTCAGAAGATAGTTGACCGGTTTCAGTGGGCCCTGAGCGACACAGAGCGCTGGTACTGCTCGAAATAGATCTGACGCTTTCCACTAGTTACGCGCTTTGCCCCGCATATGCGGGGCTTTTTTTGTCGTTCACCCACTTGGCCGGTAAGGTAATTATCTGACCGCTAGCGCTCTATACCTGTGATCCGCTTGGCAGCAGAATCCGACTGCACGCTTATGGCGTGAAGCTGCAGCGGGTTCCTTCAAATATATAAGGAACTCAGCGAGGGGCGGTGCTACTCGTACAGCAAGAACTAGCACCCGAACCAGATTCGCCACTTAAAATAACAAAGGTATAGCGTATGAGCCTCGATGTTGCAGCCATTGCAATTTACGGTCTGGGCATGTTGTTACTAGGCTGGTATGGCATGCGAAGAGCAACCAGCACTGAGGACTATCTCGTTGCAGGCAGAAATCTCGGCCCCAGCATGTACATGGGCACGATGGCAGCAACGGTTCTGGGTGGCGCCTCAACGATAGGTACCATTCGGTTAGGCTATGAATATGGCATTGCTGGACTGTGGATCTGTGCGGCGATGGGGTTCGGTATCCTGGTGCTCAATTTTGCACTCGCCAAACATCTGCTCAACCTGAAACTCATGACCGTGAACCAGGTGCTCGAAAAAAGATTCAACCGTTTCGCCCGCCGCGCCAGCGCAATCATTATGTTCTCCTACGCGATGATGATCTGCGTGGTGTCGTTCCTCGCCATCGGCACCGTGGCGCAAGTCATATTCGAACTGCCGGGATGGGTCGCTATCCTGGTGGGCAGCCTGATTGTCATCATCTATTCAACCCTGGGCGGCATGTGGTCACTGACGTTGACTGACATGATTCAATTCCTGATCAAGACCATTGGTTTGATCTTCGTACTGTTGCCGGTCTGTTTGATGAAGGCGGGTAACTGGGAAGGGCTTCAAGCCAAACTTCCCGAAACGTATTTCAGCCTGTCCAGCCTTGGCTGGGAGAAGATCACCACCTACTTTATCATCTACTTTTTCGGCATCTTGATCGGCCAGGATATCTGGCAGCGGGTGTTCACCGCGCGTTCCGTGAACGTCGCCAAATATGCAGGCATGATGGCCGGGCTGTACTGCTTCGTTTACGGCCTGGCCGGCGCTGTCATCGGGATGTGTGCAAAGGTTCTGTTCCCAGATATTGCGAATACCAGCACGGTCTTCGCTACCGCAGTCGAACACACGTTGCCGGCAGGTTTGCGAGGCCTGGTCATCGCTGCGGCGCTATCCGCCATGATGTCCACAGCAAGCGCGGGCTTATTGGCATCCTCGACCCTGCTCACCGAGGATCTGTTGCCCAAGCTAAAAGCACGCGGCAGAGACTCGCTGATGATCAGCAAGGCCATGACCCTTGCCGTAGGCTCAATTGCCTGCGCGGTCGCGCTGTGCGTAACGGATGTCCTCGACGCATTGACGATTGCCTACAACTTCCTGGTCGGCGGAATGCTGATTCCGTTGATAGCCGCGATTTACTGGAAACGCGCCACTACGCCTGGCGCGGTGAGCAGCATGCTGTCCGGTTTCGTGACCGTAATGCTGGTGATGTGGTGGGATGGGGTAGACTCCAACAGTGCTATTTATTGGAGCCTGGCGGTCAGCGGAGTGAGCATGGTGTTGATCAGTTTAGCCACATCAAAACCGCAACTCGCACGACCTGAGGGGGACTTAGCTCGCCGCTAGGTTGGGCGAGAGCAACCGGCTCATTGCAGCAGTCACTAGCCACTGACTGCGATGAGCGGGAAAGCGATCGGGGTCTAGCAAGAACGAGACAAGCAGACCGTCGGTGACGGCAACGATAAAATCAATTTCATCCTCCACGCCCCCTTGAATATGGAATTCACCGGTATTCAGACCTTCGCCAATGTAATCGCGAAGGTGGCACCTGAAGTTCGCATACACATCCTGAAACTTCCGCCGCAGCTTCTCGTCCTGACGCGCGGCAGCCCAAAACGACACCGAGATGACGGCATCATGCTCATCGCTGACTTGCGGCGTGAGTTCTTCAATCACCGCCCGCACCTTGTCCTGGGCTGTTTGGTATTCTCCGACCCGGTTCTCGATGCGCGCGAACGCGTGTTTCGAGATCTCGTCAAAGGCAAAGTTTATGAGTTCTTCTTTACTATTGAAATAATGGGCTAATGTCCCGCTGCTGAATCCACCCTCCCTGGCAATCCCGCGAATCGTGACATTGGCTAACCCTTCTTTTCCGATTGAACGAATAACGGCACGGGTGATTTCCGACTTTCGTAACTCATGATCAACTATTTTAGGCATCGTAGTTATTAACCCTACAAAAAGTATGACTCTTTGAAGATAAGAATGACGGCTCAGATCTTGAAAATCAACGACTTTCAGCGATGCCGCTGATCGTTGCTCACGCCTTGTATGCGCCTGGCGCCAGACCGCTCCAGCGTTGGAAGGCGCGTCGGAAGCCTGCCCCATCGCAGAAGCCCAAGCGCTCGGCAATCTGGTCGGTATGCAGCTTGCCCTCCTTGAGCATCAGCTTGGCTTTCTCAAATCGCACCTCATCGAGAATCTGTCGATAACTCGTTTTGAACACCCCGAGCTGCCGGCGTAGGGTGCGTGCTGAGCAATGCATGTGGTGGGCGACCTCTTCCAGGGGCCGTGGATTTTGCAGATCCTTCTCTAGAATCACCTTAACTTTGTGGAGCCATTCCCTTTCCGCCGCGTACTCTCGATTTTGCCGACGACAGGCATCTGTCACTTCTAAGTGAGAAACGGCATCGCGCAGAGGGAGCAGCTCGTCTAATAGAGCAGCATCAAAAACCATCATATTGCGAGGCTGATGATAGACAACGGTGCATCCGAGCGCGTGCTCACAGCGAGTGGCATGACTGGAGAGCACAGCTCCTTCAAAGGTGACTTCAGCAAGCGGCAAGTCACGCCCCAGGATATCGCTACAACTCCGTGTGAATGAAGAGACCGCCAGTTCCGCATACGCCGTCTTAAGATCCGTCGCGCCAGAATATCCGCTAAAGACCAGCCTGGCCTTCCCTTCATACTCCTCCAGGCTTAGGTTAAAGCCATTGGCGATGAGCGCAGGAAATTCAGCGGCCACCGACAACGCATCGCGCAGTGTGTTGGCCGTCAGCAGTGCATAGCCCAGCAGACCATAGACAGACACTCGGGCATTTAAGCCGATTTCCAACGTTATGTTGCGCTCTGGGAACATCGCATTCACATTGCGATAGACAACATATTCATCAACGATCTTAATTTTTCGGCTGAGGTCTGACAGCATGCCCGCTGTGATTTCGCTGCCCTCCAGCGCGGTCAATGGATCTCGACCGGCCGCCCGCACCTGAGCGAGTAGTTGCCCGGTATGATGTAGCGATGTGAGCGAACAGCTTTTCCAACCACTCATGAGCACACCCCAATAGTTACCTTCAACCGTAGTTACAGCACAGGCCCATCACCGCCTCAGGCAGAGATTGTGGCGGCGCGCGGGCTTCGCTAGCCAGCAGCCGTAGCCGCACGTGCTGCAAAAAGGTAGACCAGAGTGGTGAAAATTTCTCGGCGTTTCATGGGTTTGGCCTTCTTAGGATTGTTGTAAGGTTGCAAAACCGAGGAGCTGCACGACTCAAATATGAACATCACTAAGCCTGCCCATCCTTTTTAACACGACTGTCGTCTTAACAAAAGCCACGCGACGAACGGTTCAACTCAGTTGCCCCTACCCTCCGGGCAAAAAAAACCAGGCGTGAGCCTGGCAAATAGGTGAGTACGTGTACTGCTAGAAGCTTTTGCTAACGCCTACGACCAAGCGGGCTGAGCAAGACTCTTTGTCCCCTTGGAACCCGAGGCATTCTGTTTCCGACAGGTTGGTGTCGACGTAGCTGGCAGACCAGTCGAGCGATAGCCAATTTTTGCTCAGCTTAACCTCCCACTCTCGGTACGAGTCTTTGCTCGCACCCGTCGAGGAGAAGAAGGACGGGTCTTTATAGTCGGCGACACCGTATCTGAAATCCAATCCGAGCCCGTACGGGAGATCCTTGATTCCGTAACCCACATAGTTATAGATAAACGACTGATCACCATAGTAATCGTTCGAATAGTAGCTACCCAGTTTGAAACCATAAGCACTGAGGACTGCGTACGCCTCGCCAGCGTTGAGAATAGTCCCCTTGGGGAAGGTGTACTTGATGTACCCTACATCGAGACCGACCTGGTCGGAAAACTGATGAGCGAAGCCTGCAAAATAGTCTGCCTCGTAGCGGGCGTCGATACCTTCATTATCAACATTGGAACTCCAAACACCGGCATACAGTCCGCTGGAATGCACCAACGTCGCAGTCGCTTGAACGGCCGGCTTACGCTGGGTGTACGAGATACCCCGCATGGAGTATTCGGAGAACGCCCCGACTGAACCGATCAATTCCAAACTGTCATTCAGCGTTACAGCGTGTGCTAACGTACAGTGAGTAAATACTGCGCCCACGACAGCACTCAACAGCGTTTTTTTCATGATCATTCTCAATTTGTTTTTATGGCAGATCAGTGAAGCGCGATGCTTGTCTTACGTCAGACTTGCCCACCGATAAAATCGGAGCGGACATAGGAGTAAGCAATAATGCGCAAGGCGAGAAGATATAAAGTGGCAAACATAGAGCACCTATTATTATTAGATCGATCACCTAGGCTCGAGTGGCGAGGATGCCTTTAGCTAAATTCTCCGCCAACGATTTTTTCAGGGATATAGCCTAGGTGGCCAAAAATGATCCTCAAGGGTCATCATGGCGCTCGAGTACTCTTAGCCATGCAAGGCATAGATGGGCGCACTCGCCATAGTAGGGCGCGTGGCCGCCCTTAACCCGCCGGTCTCAGGATGCTAATCAAGGCCTTCACGCAACCAGGCAAGGCGTCGAATTCGCGAACCACAATGCTCCGCTCTCTGACTGCCCACGCTTCATCCAGCTGCCTGACACTGATGCTCAGCATTTGCTGATGGCGTAGCGCCGCTGATTCCGGGATCACGCCCACGCCGACACCCGCCTCGACCATTCGACAAACGGATTCGAAGCTAGACACCTGGATTCTCCAAGCCAGAGTATGGCCTACATGCCTTGCTTGCTCCCTCAAGAACTCGTGAAGCGTACTGCCCGCCTGCAGGCCGATCTGCGGGTACCTGATGACCTCTTCGAATCTGACGGCTTTTTCTGCTTCGAGCGAATGCCCTAACGGCAATACCAGTACCAGCCGATCAGTGCTGAAATGCATGATTTCCAGGTCTTTTGCTGACACAGGCCCAGCGGTGATCCCCATGTCGGTTGAACCGTCGAGCACCGCCCTGACGATGTCCGGAGAGTGGCGTTCCTGGAGGTCTATGGTGACCCCTGGATAGGTAGCCAAGTAACCTGCGAGCACTTGCGGGAGGAACTCACTGACAGCGGTAGTGTTTGCGAAAATCCTGATATGGCCGGACACATCGGCACCATAATCATCAAACTCGGTCCGCAGGTATCCGAGCTGGCGCATGATCAACCGCGCATGTGTGAGCAGCCTGCGCCCCCCCTCAGTCAAACCCACTCCTCTACTGTCGCGGTACAGCAACTGGGTCTTGAGCTCGCTTTCCAAAGCCTTGATTCGAGCACTAGCAGCCGCTGGCGACATGAACGAGCGCCTAGCACCTTGTGTCAGGCTGGGCGCCTCCGCGATCTGGATGAAAAGCGCCAGATCCTTGAAGTCGATATTCATCAGGCACGCCTCGAGTGAACAAATCTGGCGTTAGGCTACACCGAACGCCCACTTAACAGAATACCGATTCCAAGAACGCTGCCGGGGGCTCATGCTCTGTCCAACACCTGAGGGAATCCATCTCCCTAGCGGTGGCCACCTCCTCCAACAACAAAGCTCCTCGGTCACTCGATCATCTTGGGTCGCGTAGACGTTGAGCCAGTGGCATTACGGAGTAAACCCGTGACCGACTTCAGCTCCTCTCCTCGCCCGCTCGACGGCATCACTGTTGTCAGCTTCGAGCATGCCATCGCAGCGCCCTTTTGCACCCGGCAGCTGGCAGACCTTGGCGCTCGCGTCATCAAGATCGAACGCCCGAATGTAGGGGATTTCGCTCGCGCGTATGACAACCGTGCAAATGGCCTGTCTTCCCACTTCGTATGGACAAACCGCTCGAAAGAAAGCCTGGCCCTGGATGCGAAAAAGCCGGGCGCGGACGCGATCGTCGAGGGCTTGTTGGCCAAGGCCGACGTACTGGTACAAAATTTGGCACCCGGCGCTGCCGCCCGCATGGGCCTCTCTTTCGAGGCTCTGCATGAGCGCTTCCCGCAGCTGATCGTGTGCGACATTTCCGGTTATGGAGAGGGCGGCCCCTACGAGCAGAAGAAAGCCTACGATCTGCTCATTCAGAGCGAGGGTGGATTCCTATCGGTGACCGGCGGCGCGGGCGAAGAGGAAATCGCCAAGGCTGGTTGCTCGATCGCGGACATCGCAGCTGGCATGTATGCCTACACGGGCGTCTTGTCCGCACTGCACCTGCGAAACAAAACCGGCAAGGGTAGCCGCGTGGACGTGAGCATGCTGGAAAGTCTCGTCGAATGGATGGGCTTCCCCCTTTACTATTCATACGATGGTGCAAACCCACCACCGCGCGCCGGCGCTTCCCACGCCACTATCTATCCCTATGGCCCATTCCCGACCAGCCCTGGCGAGACGGTGATGCTTGGTCTGCAGAACGAACGTGAGTGGGCGTCTTTCTGCGAGAAGGTATTGCACAAGCCAGAACTACTGCAGGACGAACGATTCGATACCAATGCCAAGCGCTCCGGGAACCGTGAAGCCCTGCGAGCGATCATCATCGAGAAGTTCGCTGAGCTGGGTACCAAAGAAGTGGTTGCTCGCCTTGACGCAGCCCCGATTGCTAACGCTCAGGTCAACAATATGCATCAGGTGTGGGAACACCCACAGCTGCGTGCCCGTGAGCGATGGGTTGAGGTGGACTCGCCACAAGGCAAACTGCCCGCCCTCCTCCCACCAGGCGCTAACCGTGCCTATCAACCGCGGATGGACGCTATTCCATCGATTGGCCAGCACAATGAATCGATCCTGAAGGAACTGGGTTATTCGGCCTCTCAGATCGCCGAGCTGAAGGGAGTAGGTGCACTGTGAAGACGGATAAAAATCGCCTGATCCGTAGCGCCCTGTTTGTTCCCGGGAGCCGCCCTGAACGCTTTGCAAAGGCCCTGGCCAGCGGAGCAGACGTGGTCATCGTGGACTTCGAGGACGCTGTAGAGGAAGAGCTCAAAGCACAAGCCCGGGACAACCTGGCTGCCTTTCTGAATGAACACCCGGCAGCCTGCGTAGTGGTTCGCGTCAACGCGGCTGACCATCACATGCACAGCGATGACGTCGAGTTCTGCGGACGCCATCAAGGCATTGCAGCAGTGCTTCTTCCCAAGGCCGAATCAGCTCAACAGGTACTCGTTGCGGCCGAATGCAAGAAGCCAATCTGGCCGTTGATCGAGAGCGCAGCCGGCTTGGCCAACCTGAGCGAAATCGCCGAGGTTTGGGCCGTCCAACGTCTCACCTTCGGTGCGCTCGACCTGGCGTTGGATTTGGGCGTCCGAGCCTCAAGCGCTGCCGCCTATCGCGTATTCGACCAGGTGCGGTATCAACTGCTGATCAACAGCACCTTGCACAAACTTCAGAAGCCTCTGGATACCGTGTTCCCGAACATTGCCGACTCAGAGGGACTCGCCTCCTTTGCGCAGGACGCTCGAGATCTCGGCTTCACCGGAATGCTGGCCATTCATCCAAGCCAAGTTGCGGTCATTAACGAAGTATTCACTCCGTCCGCGAGCGAAATCAGCTGGGCGAAGCGTGTTGTTGAAGCCGCTTCTGGAGCACCCGGCGCATTCCGACTGGAAGGCAAGATGATTGATGCCCCCGTGATCGCGGAAGCCGAACGCATCGTGGCTTTCTACGGGGCGTAAGCCCGACCCCTGATAACAAGTACAGATTCGAGCAGCATGCCTTACTTGGGCAGGCCGCTCGAAAGCGCGCGGAGTTTGAGCTGTGGCCGATTACGTAGTATCCCTTCAACGCCTGGGTCTTGATGACGTCGAACATGTCGGCGGCAAGAACGCTTCTCTGGGTGAGATGATCAGTAACCTCTCTGAGGTTGGTATATCGGTACCGGGTGGCTTTGCTACTACTGCCCAGGCATACCGCGATTTCCTGGATCAGAGCGGACTGAATCAACGCATTCACGAAGCGCTAGACAACCTGGACGTCGACGACGTCGTTGCGCTCGCTCGCACTGGAGCAATGATTCGCCAGTGGGTGATGGAAGCCGAGTTCCCTGCACAGCTTGATCAAGAAATTCGTGAGCACTTCGCCCAGCTCTCTGAAGGGAACGCGGACATTTCCGTCGCCGTGCGCTCATCTGCCACTGCCGAAGATCTCCCCGATGCGTCGTTCGCAGGGCAGCAGGAGACCTTCCTGAACATCCGTGGCGTAGACAACGTCATCCGCGCGGCGAAGGAGGTTTTCGCCTCTCTGTTCAACGACAGGGCTATCGCCTACCGCGTACATCAAGGCTTCGATCATAAGCTCGTTGCCCTATCTGCAGGCGTGCAACGCATGGTGCGTTCTGAGACGGGGGCAGCGGGCGTACTGTTCACGCTCGACACCGAATCAGGCTTTCGCGACGTTGTATTCATTACGTCCTCGTATGGCTTGGGTGAAACCGTCGTCCAAGGCGCAGTGAACCCCGACGAGTTCTACGTTCACAAGCCCACGCTCGAGGCCGGGCGCCCAGCGATCATCAGACGCAATCTGGGCAGCAAAGCGATCAAGATGGTTTACGGCGACCTCGGCCAAGCCGGCCGGTCTGTAAAAACTGTGGAGGTCGAGCAACGTGAGCGAGAGCGCTTCAGTCTGAACGACGTAGAAATCGCGGTACTGGCCAAGCAGGCGCTGCTCATCGAGAAGCACTACGGCCGCCCCATGGACATCGAATGGGCCAAAGACGGCGATAACGGCCAGTTGTACATCGTCCAGGCGCGCCCTGAGACGGTTAAAAGCCGGGCGAAAGTGAATGTCATCGAACGTTACCTGCTCAAGCAACGTGCCGCAGTGCTGGTGGAGGGGCGTGCCATCGGCCAACGTATCGGCTCGGGCCGTGTGCGGATCATCACTGACGTTGCAGAAATGGACAAAGTACAGCCCGGTGACGTGCTCGTGTCAGATATGACCGACCCAGACTGGGAGCCCGTGATGAAGCGTGCGAGCGCTATCGTCACCAACCGTGGAGGGCGTACTTGTCATGCCGCGATCATCGCTCGTGAGCTCGGAATTCCTGCCGTAGTGGGGTGTGGCGATGCCACTCATCGACTGCAGGACGGTCAGGCGGTAACCGTGTCCTGCGCAGAAGGCGACACCGGCTTCATTTTCGAGGGCGAACTACCGTTCGACATCAGGCAGAGCGCAGTGGATGACATGCCGTCCCTGCCCTTCCAGGTGATGATGAACGTCGGCAATCCCGACCGAGCATTCGACTTTGCTCAGTTGCCCAACGCAGGAATAGGCCTGGCGCGCCTGGAGTTCATCATCAACCGCATGATCGGTGTTCACCCGAAAGCACTGCTGGGTTTTGATGATCTTCCACTGGACATTCGAGCCACTGTCGCCAAACGCATTGCAGGCTACGCATCCCCAGTAGATTTTTACGTGGACAAGCTGGCGGAAGGCATCAGTACCCTCGCCGCTGCGTTCTCACCGAAAAAAGTGATTGTCCGCCTTTCGGATTTCAAATCGAACGAATACGCCAACCTTGTCGGGGGGGCGCTGTTCGAGCCGGAAGAAGAAAACCCGATGCTCGGCTTCCGTGGCGCCTCTCGCTACATCAGCGAATCATTCCGCGACTGCTTCGAGCTCGAATGCCGCGCCCTCAAACGCGTGCGCGAAGAAATGGGCTTTACCAACATCGAGGTGATGGTGCCGTTCGTGCGAACCCTCAGCGAAGCCCGCAAGGTTGTCGAGTTGCTTGCAACCAATGGCCTCGAGCGAGGCAAGGCAGGGCTAAAAGTCATCATGATGTGCGAGCTCCCCTCGAACGCCCTGTTGGCCGAAGAATTCCTCGAGCACTTCGACGGGTTCTCGATTGGCTCGAATGACCTGACTCAGCTGACCCTTGGCCTAGACCGCGATTCGGGCGTGATCGCCCACTTGTTTGATGAGCGCAACCCGGCAGTGACAAAGCTGCTCTCGCACGCAATCGCTGCGTGCAACAAGGCTGGCAAGTACATCGGCATTTGCGGCCAGGGGCCATCTGACCACCCGGACTTCGCACAGTGGTTGATGGATCAAGGTATCAGCAGTGTTTCGCTGAACCCTGATTCGGTGATGGACACGTGGATGTATCTCGCTTCACAGCGTTGAGTGATCCCGCCGCAGTGGTTTCAGCCGGCCGATCCCGCCGGCGGAGCTGAAGATTCGACAGGAGTGGTTATGAGTACAATTAGTCAGCACGACGTGATTCAGAGCGTTGCAGATGCTCTGCAGTACGTCTCTTACTACCACCCCAGCGACTTCATCCAAGCGATGCATGCGGCATACCTGCGTGAGCAAGCGCCTGCGGCCAGAGATGCGATCGCGCAGATCCTGATCAACTCGAGGATGTGTGCAACCGGGCATCGCCCCCTCTGTCAGGACACCGGCATCGTCACCGTCTTCGTCAAGATCGGCATGGGCGTAAAGTGGGAAGATCCAACGATGAGCCTGGACGAGATGATCAACGAAGGTGTGCGTCGAGCCTACGCTCACCCAGACAATGTGCTTCGAGCCTCCATTGTGTCCGACCCGGCCGGCAAACGCCCTAACACCCAGGACAACACCCCAGCCATCATCCATTACTCCGTGGTGCCAGGCTCTGAGCTATCGATTGATATCGCAGCCAAGGGCGGTGGTTCGGAAAACAAGGCCAAGATGGTCATGCTCAATCCTTCCGACTCCATCGTGGACTGGGTGATGAAAGTAGTCCCAACCATGGGCGCGGGCTGGTGTCCTCCAGGGATGCTGGGGATTGGCATCGGTGGTACCGCAGAAAAAGCTGCTGTCATGGCGAAGGAGTCGTTGATGGACTCCATCGACATCCATGAACTCATTGAGCGTGGTCCTTGCAATCGGGTTGAAGAGCTCAGACTCGAGCTTTACCGCAAGGTCAACCAACTGGGTATTGGCGCTCAGGGACTCGGCGGGCTGACCACTGTGCTCGATGTGAAGATCAAGGATTATCCGACTCACGCAGCGTCATTGCCGATCTGCATCATCCCGAACTGCGCGGCGACACGCCACGTTCACTTCACACTCGATGGATCGGGCCCAGCTGTTTTGCAGGCACCCAACCTCGACGACTACCCGGACATCGCCTGGGAGACAGGTGAAGGTGTGCGCCGTGTGAATCTGAACACTGTGACGCCGGAAGAGGTACGCACCTGGAAGCCAGGCGAGACCATCTTGCTGAGCGGCAAGCTTCTGACTGGACGAGATGCAGCACACAAGCGGATGGTCGAGATGCTCGACAAAGGTGAGCCGCTCCCCGTCGATCTTAGAGGCCGTTTCATTTACTACGTTGGGCCAGTGGACCCCGTTCGAGATGAGGTCGTTGGCCCTGCCGGCCCTACGACCTCGACCAGAATGGACAAATTCACGCCGCGTGTTTTGGCAGAAACGGGATTGCTTGGAATGATCGGCAAATCTGAACGTGGCCCCGTCGCAATCGAAGCGATCAGAGAACATGGCTCGGTGTACCTGATGGCCGTCGGCGGCGCTGCTTACCTGGTCTCCCAGGCCATAACCCAATCACGCGTCGTCGCGTTCGAAGATCTCGCAATGGAGGCCATCTATGAATTTGAACTCAAAGACATGCCTACCACCGTGGCGGTCGATGCTTTAGGCGAGTCTGTCCATGATACCGGGCCCCAGCAATGGGCCCCCGTTAGTAACCTGATGTGGGCTGGTAGTTAGGCAACATGCAATTTCCGCTTCGGGGCGCCTGGATGTCCAAGCCTAAAGTCGCTGACATCGAGTCACCTGGAGCCACAGAGTCCAGCTCAGTTGTGCGTCCAACGTACCTCTGGGTTTGATCAGCGGTAGGAATGCGGCTCACGAGGCCAAACTCATGCAACTGATCGGACAGGTGCTGTTCTGACGGCTTTCAGCACCTTGAAGCCACCACCCCACGCAGGTGGTGGCTTTCTTTTTAGCGCTCTACTTCGCTTGTAGCGTCAGCGTTGTGAGCCCTTGACCGGACGCCCACCTTCAGGCGCCCGGGTAAGCCCGGCGTGTTACCAGCTACCCCAGCCGGTGATGGAGGTGCTGCTTGCAGGTTGCAGCACCTGACCGACTACGCCCTCTGCAGCTCTGGAGGCGAGCAGGTCGAGGCAGGCGCGAATGTCGCGCTCGTGTGGTTGTCGTGCCAGATCAACAGCCAGGCCGTTGATGCCGATGTGATGGGGGGCAAAATCCAGGCACAGTGCTTTGACCATTCCAGTGCAGCCGCCGGCAAGCGCATGCCGAATGGTCGCACCGCGGTCATCCTCGGCCCAGACCAGGGTAATGCGCCCACGCGCCGGATGCATCCGGGCCGCCGCGCTCTGTGCCGCTCTCAGCACCTTGCCCAGCTTGGCCGTTACCGCGCTGTTCCAGTCGGCGACCGGGGTGTCCAGTAGCGACCCCTCGGCCTCCGATCCGACCATGATGATCACCGAGGTCCAGCCGGGGAAGGCGCGGTTCTCCGGTTCGGCGTTGAAATCGTCAAGGGTCTGAATCTGACCCAGCCCTGAGCTTGGTAGCCACGGGAAGCACTCACTCGCCTGAGGGTCAACCAGAAGTATATTTTGGGAAGATTGGGTCATCGCGCCTGGCCTGCATTGGGGGAAAGGATTTGTCCGCTGAATCCGAGGGTGGGATCGCAAAGCAGCGCCACCGCCGCGCCAATTTCGGCCGGATCAATCAGGCGCGGCATCGGCAGGGAGGTCAGCTTTTCCGGCGTGCGCCAGATCGAATCGGGCGGCAGAATGGCAGTATCGGTTGCACCGGGAGCAACCGAGTTGATCCGGATGCCGCGTGAATGGGTTTCGCGAGCAAGCCCACGCATCATGCCCAGAACCGCACCTTTTGCCGTGACATAACAGGCATCATCCGGGTTGCCATTCAGGGCAAGGTCGGTGGTGATGAAGACGATGTTGCCTTGACCTCTTTTCAGCATGGCTGGCAGAACCGCCTTGGCGAAGTTTGTGCTGCCGGCCAGGTGAACGGCGGCCAGCTTCTCCCAAACGCTCTGATCATGCTGGAAGGGCGTGGTCCCCTGCCAGAAACCGGCTGCAGTCACCACAGCGGCAATCGCGCCGATCTCGGCTTCCACTTGCTCGCAGACAGCCGATACGGCTGCGCAATCGCTAACATCGCATTGGAAGGTCTGAAATTCGGCGCTTGTGCGCAGGTCTATGCCGACAACCCGCCATCCCTCACGTTCCAAAAGGTGGCCCACGGCATTGCCGATGCCGCTGGATATGCCCGTGACGATGACGACGGGTTTGTCGCCCTGTGGTTTTTGTGTACTTATGCTGTGCATGGTCTGGGATCCCTTGTCAGTTTGAATCATGCAAGGTGAAAGCCCGGGCGCCGACGCCCGGGCAGATATTCATCGATGATAGTTTCAGTACCACTTAACTTCGCCAACGACGAGCGATTGCATCATGACTCTGCTCGTAGTGGCGTGGCTGGATCAGGCCAGCTCGGCTTTCGACAAATGCTCGTGTACGGCAAGCCAGCGTCCATCGGGCTGCTGCCGGAACAGTATGGTCTCGCGTTCAAACCGTGTGTTCAGCGTGCCGTCATAAACGATGTCCGTCTCAACATCGTGGAGAAACACGGCAACGTCGGGCGTAACGAATTGCACGATCTGGTTCAGAGAGCGGCAACCCTTCACGGCGAAGTCGTGATCGTCTTCCCAGCGTTTCCATTCTTTGCGATAGGCGTTCAGGTCGCGCAGCGGCTTATCCTCGTAATAGAAGATAAAACTCGCATCTTCCGAGAAGCCCGCAAAATAGGCCGCAGTGTCATGGGCGCCAAAGACGCTGATAAGTGCTTTTGCCGCGTCAAGCACGGCTGCAGTGCTTTCAGTCATGCCATGTTCTCCATACGTTGAGTACCTCTTGTTTTCGATTCAGCGCGGTGGCCTGCCTCCACCAACCCAAAAGTGTTTTCGGCCCGCCTGGAAGTGCTCACGCCCCTGACAGCTCGCTTTGCGCCATGCGCAGCGCCTGGGTCAGAATTGCCAGGGCTTCGGCAAACACCTCATCTTCGATGGTCAGCGGGTAAAGGAAGCGGATTGCACTGCCCGCCTGACCACAGGTCAGCAGGATCAGGCCAAGATCCAGTGCGTGTTTCTGAACCGCTTTGGCGAAGTCGGCATTCGGCTTTTGGCCCGCCGGGGTCGTGCTGCGGAAGTCCGCTGCGATCATGCTGCCCAGCCCGCGCACTTCTGCCAGCTCCGGCAGATTTTCGATTCCGTGAAGATGGGTGCGAAGGCGTTCGCCCAGCAGGGCAGACCGCTCCAGCAGGCCCTCGCCTTCTATCACATCGATGACCGCATTCGCGGCGGCGATGCTGACCGGGTTGCCCGCATAGGTGCCACCCAAGCCTCCCGGAACGGGCGCATCCATCAGCGCTGCCCGACCGACCACCGCGGCTAGCGGGAAGCCGCCGGCAAGGCTTTTGGCCATGGTCATCAGATCGGGTTCGACCCCGGCATGTTCGACGGCAAACCACTTACCGGTCCGGGCAAAACCAGACTGAATTTCATCGGCAATCAGCAGGATGCCATGGGCATCGCACAGTGCGCGCAGCGCCTGCATGAAGGCAGGGCTGGCAACATTGAAGCCGCCTTCGCCCTGCACCGGCTCGATGATGATCGCAGCCACGCGATTGGCCGGAACATCATACGAGAACAAATCCTCGATGGCGGCGATGGAGGCCTCGGCCGTCACGCTGCCGGTCGGGAAAGGCACGTGGTAGACCTCGGCAGGAAAGGGGCCGAAGCCGTCCTTATAGGGGGCAACCTTGGCGGTCAACGCCATGCCCAGAAGCGTGCGGCCGTGGAAAGCTGCGCCAAATGCTATCAGGGCGCTGCGTCCGGTGGCAGCCCGGGCGATCTTGACCGCGTTCTCGACCGCTTCGACGCCGGTGGTCACCAGCAGCGCTTTCTTCGCACCGCTGATGGGGGTACGTTCAACCAGCCGCTCCGCGAGCTGTACATAGCTTTCGTAGGGGGCGACGGTGTAGCAAGTGTGCGCAAACTGGGTCAGTTGCGCCTGCGCTGCTGCCTGCACATGGGGATGCAGATGCCCGGTGTTGAGAACACCGATGCCACCGGCAAAGTCGATCAGTCGGCGGCCTTCGACATCATGGATGACTGCGTTTTTAGCGCTGTGCACGAAACGTCCGGTGATCGTCGGGGCGCCTCTGGGCACGACGGCGCTGCGCCGGGCCTCCAGGCTGGCGTTGTCGCTGGCCTGGACGGTCTGGTGAATGCTGTTCAAGTCTTTATCATCCGTTTTGGGCCGGTGGATTTACCTGCTGATGGCCGCGCAGGCGTAGCCTCGTCCGCGCGTAGTGTATTAATGCAGGCAGAAGCACCGGCGGGTGGTTAATAATCTGTTTAATCAACTTTCAGCCGTTAACATCAGCAGCTTAGTGCCGACGTTATGGCCATACCACTAACAAAGTGCCCTATCAGCTATGCCGGTATTTCATAACAAGACGTCACGCGTTCAGGCGCATCAGAATAGTATCGATCCGCGCCACCATTGCGGGTCTGCTGAACGCGCTATGACGCCCCGGATAGACAACCGATACGGGTAACTCCTTCAAGCGCAACAGTGTGCGCAGCCAATGGTCCATTACACGCGACGCTCTGTTCTGAGTGCAAAGGTCTTCATATAACGCCGCCCCTGAAAACAAAACGCCGCTCTCCCTGTCCCACAGTCCAATTGATCCCGGCGTGTAACCCGGGAGATGAAGTACTTCAAAAGCTCGATCGCCCAGATCGACGACGTCGCCCTCCTCCAAAGTGCGGCTGACCTTGACCGAAGTCTGCGGCCAGGCGGAGCTGTCAATCCCCGCTAACGGCAGCGCAGCCGTAATAAACGCGCCGACATCGGCGGGCGTTGACTTATTACTCGGGACGACGAACTCAGGCGCGGCGTGCAGCAAAGTAACGTTCAATTCCGCCGATTCAGAGACGTCCATTTTATGCGCCCAACACGCGTTGAACTCCGGGTGACCGCCAATCTGTTCTCGGTGAGCATGGGTCGCGATGGTAGTGACCGGACTGCGGAACAAATGCCCGCAGCCCGCGCGCAAACTACTTAATCCAGAGCCACTGTCGACCAGCAGATCCCGCGATCGCCCTCTCACATGCCAGACGTTACGCTGCACCGCAACGCTGAGGTGAGGTTCTGTAATCAAGCTCAGCGCTGGATCTATCCGTTCGATCTCAAACCACCGGTTTGCCACCTTCGCAACGCGCTTGCTCATACACATCGCCTAGCCACAGCCCCGACATTTCGACAGGCCCTTCGATTAACTTAGAGCTCGCCTACTGCCCGCCCTAGACCTGCCCACCTTGAAACTTAGCGTTCACCGCCAGCGTGTAAAAGATCTTTTCCAAAGCCCTCATAAAACACCCAGCGGCCACGACATTTTTTATTGTTTTCATGCCGATTACCCATTTAACAAACGCGAGCGAATTCAACTTGGGCTGTACGCCGGGTAATCCACATACCCCTTGGCACCGCCACCGTAAAACGATTCGAGGTCAGGTTGAGCCAGCGGCCACTGATTTTTCAATCGGGCAGGCAGGTCCGGATTCGCAATAAAAGGAATGCCGAAAGCGAATAGCTCAGCTTGGCGTTTGCTCAGCATGGATGTCGCGAGGTCCAGCGTCAGCCCCCCACAAATCATCACGGGGCCGCTGAACCACGCACGGAATTGCTCGAGGAAGTCGGTCGGAATCAATCGGGTGAACTCACCACCCGCGTCCTCTGCCAAGTGACCGACCTTCTCTTGATTAAGGTGCCCAATGGACACAGGTTCGTCATTGAAGTGAACGTAGGAAATCCCCAAGGCTTCCAGGGCCTGCGCCAGCGCCAGGTAGGTCTCAGCGGTCTTGGGATCCTTCGGCATTCCGTTGAAGGTGCCAAACGGTGACAGACGCACACCGATACGGATGGAGCTGTCCTTGGATTTGATTGCCTTGATGGTCTGTACCAGCAGTTCAATTCGAGAATCCGCCGACTGGCCACCAAATCGACCAGTGCGGGTGTTAACCACGCTATTCTGGAACTGTTCGAACAGATAGCCGTTTGCAGCCAGGATCTCAACGCCGTCAAAGCCGGCCGCGACCGAGTTAACCGCCGCAACCGCAAACCGCTCGATTGTTGCTTCGATGTCCGCGTCGGACATTGACCGCGGAGGAGTAGCCCGCACTTTACCTGGACGCCCCTGTTCATCGCGGCCGAAGACGTAGATCTCGTTCATCGGCTCAGAGGTCGGCCCTACGGGCACCGAACCACTTGGGATAGTTGAAAGGTGTGCCACCCGCCCCACATGCCAGAGTTGGGCGAAAATTTTGCCGCCTGATGCGTGCACGGCATCTGCAACCAGTGCAGCGCCTTTCACCTGTTCTGCGGTGTATATGCCCGGGGTAAACAGGTAACCACGCCCGACTGGATCGACAACGAGGGCTTCAGAAACAATCAGCCCGCCTTGGGCACGCTGTGCATAGTATTCAGCGTTGAGCGGGGTGAGCACCCCATCCATGCCTACACGCGATCGGGTCATAGGGGCCATGACGATCTTGTTGGACAGCCGTAGGCCCTGCAGGTCAAACGTGTCGAAAAGAGACATGTTACAAACTCCTAAATTAACTCTTGGTACTTTTTTCAGCCCAGACACTTCGCGTGCGTGTTGGATCACTCACGAAGTACACATTGAGATGTATTGCCGGCAGCTCAGTTGACAACAGCCTCACGGTTGCTGACCGCGTCATACTTGTTTTTGCGGCTAACGATGCGAGCGATAGGTTTTTCTACAGTCGGCGCCAAGCGGCTGCCCTGAGGTCCGAAGAGCGCTTGCGGCTCAGGAAAGACCCACAGCATTAATGGGTAGAGGATTGCCGGTAATACAATCGCCACCACCAGGGAAATATCAATACCGCCTGCCAGGTGACCCAGCCAGCCAGTAAAGTTATCCCCCATATTCACTGTCATCAGGGCCACGACTGCAGAGAACACCCAGACACACATTGCCGGCAGGTGCCAGCCGCCCCGGAACCAGTAAGCGCCACCCACTTGCTGGCGGTTAAAGACCTGCAGGGCGTCGGGGTTGTAATAGCCACGGCGGTTGATGTAGCCGAGGACCATAATAATTACCCACGGGGTGGTCATGACGATAATCAGCGACAAGATGGTGGACATCGCATCGACCAGATTGAACGCAAAGCGGCCGACGTAGATGAGGATGCAAGCGATAAAACCCACCAGCAGCGTCGACTGCAATCTGCTGCAGCGCGGCAGCACGCTGCTGAAGTCGAGGCCCGTCCCGTACAGGTTGAGGGTGCCGGTGGACATACCGCTGAGCAACGCGAGAAACAGCAGGGGGATGATGAACCCGGTTGGCGCGATCGCCAACAACCCGCCCATATAGTTGAAATGTTCGAGGTATTCGGGGGCGTGATTTAAAATGATCGATGACGTGACCAGGCCAAACATGAACGGCGGCAGCGCCAGCATTTGGAAAGCGAAACCTGCAAACATCAAGCGTGGCCGATTGACGGTGCGAGGCAGGTAGCGGGTCCAGTCCCCCAGAAACGCTGCAAACGACATGGGATTGGCAATGACCATCAGGGTGGCGCTGATGAAGGGTGCCCAGAATTGCGGGCTACCCCAGACAAAACCTGCCCCCTGGAAATTGGTATCCATTTGAGGCCAGAACACGAAAAAGCCGACCGCGAACATGAACGTCGCGGCGGCAACTGCGATCTTAGTCACCACGAGCATGATGTTGTAGCCGTACACCGCGATCACAATCATCACCACAGCGAAGATGCTGTACGCCCAGGCGTACTGCAGGTCGGTTGGCTCCAGGCCCAGCAGACGATGAAGGACGCCAATCAGCGCGTCACCACTCGACCACACGCAGATGGCAACGAACGATACCGATGCCAACAAACTCAATACCGAACCCACAATGCGACCGACCGCGCCAAAATGGGCACCGGAGGAAACAGCATTATTGGTTCCGGTGACGGGTGCAAATAGCGCCATGGACATGACGATCAGTGCACCGATAAACAAACCTATCAGCGTTGCGACGACCCCTTGCCAGAATGACAGGCCGAAGATAATCGGGAAGGCTCCAAGCACAGCGGATGAAAGCGACGTATTGCCACTCCACCCTATTCGGAAGTAATCCATTATCTTTCCGTTTCGATCTTCGTCAGGGATGACGTCCACACCATGTACTTCGATCATTTCTCACCTCTTGTTCTTCTTGTAGGGTCCGAATAGGAGAGCCGGGATCATCCTAGCCCTGCCCCTGGAACCGTTACATCACTGGTATGGAGCACTTACGCATCCAAATCGAAATGTAATGATCAGGGACGCCTGACCCTGTCGAGGTGCCAGCAAATGTCGACCAAACGACAGCTTCTGAGGGAACGCCGATTGCCCGCTTCCCTGCAAAAAAATTAGATAATCAGGAACTTAGCCGACATCGTGGTTCGCGGCGGGACTTGCTGCTGAGTGGGTCAGGCACTTCTGCGCAGCCTGTGAGGGGCACACTACGGATTCAGGTTTTCAAATGATTGCCGCCATTGACGGCTACTGGGCAACCCGCACTCAAGTCCAGCTTGATTGGCCTGCTGGCCTTTGAAGGTCAGCAAGCCCTCCACGCGTCAACCGATCAGTCGATCGAAGGCAGCCGCAGCGCAGACACAAGCTCTTCGATGAAAACGGACGCGACCAGCCGGCGAGATCGTGTCGCCGATGTCACCAGGTGGTTGTCATAGCTGCGCATAAATGTGTCCGGGAGCAGTGGCTGAAGTTCGCCCGTGCTAACCCATTGCCGGGCATAGTGCACGGGCAGGTACCCAATGTAGCAACCAGACAAAATGAGTACAGCGACCGCTTCAATGTTGGTCGATGTCGAGACCAGCCTCCAGTTGACGCATTCGGTCTCGATGACGCCATCCGTGTAACTGGCGTCGACAAACTCAAAATCGGCAAGCGCATTGAACAACTCGGCCCTTGCCAGCCGAGCGGCAGGGTGGCCTGCAGCGCAATACAGCAGGTGCTTTTCATTGAACAGCTTGTAGTAATTCAATGACGGCACACGATGATGAAAGAAGCCGATACCCAAGTCCCGGCTGGCGTCGATGACGCTTGTTTCTACATCGGTAGCCGACCCGATGGACAGCGACAAGTCGATATGAGGCGCTTTATCCCGCAGGCGACTGATCGCTTCACAGATTTTCGTGTCCGGGTTCGCTGCCGTGTTATCAACGATCGAGATCCGAAGCTCACCTTTTAGTTCCGAGGTATCGCGGGACACTATCGTCCTGAAGTTTTCAATTGACGCAAACAGGTCGAGTGCAGCCTGGTACACCACCCGCCCCTCTTCGGTCAGGCTAAAGCCTTTGCGCCCTCGCTCACAAAGGCGCACTTGCAGACGCTGCTCAAGCTGGCGAATCTGGTTGCTCATCACGGGCTGACTGGCGTTCAACTGGACCTGAGCGGCAGTGAAACCGCCGCTTTCGACGATCTGACAGAACACCCGAAGTGTTTTCAAATCTACGTTGTGCAGTGGAGGGATCACAGGCCGACCTTATCGTCATCGCGCGACAGCGCAGGTTCAAACTGCCCTTGGTGCATGGCCCAAAGGAATCTATTCAATCCATTTGCATCAGCGTTTGCCGTAGCCATGACGTCGCTGGGCAAAGGGTGCATTACCTGACAAGGGCGAGGCCTGGAAAAGCTTGCAGCTCACAGCATGTATCCAGTCCAGATGCCCTGCGTCACCATCTCTGAGGCGAGTTCGACAAAAGCGTCACCCACGTAGCGCGTGGCAGGGCTTACATGCCTTTCTGCAGGGTAGATTTTCACCAATTTACGCATGGGGGTCGGCTCCACCAGGGGTGCGGCACATAGGGTGCCATTCTGGATATGACCATAAATTGAAGCCAGCGGTAGCACCGTGAATCCAAAACCGTGGCGTACCAGCTCAATAAGCGCGCCCAAGGAATCGGCTTCAACATTGGCATTGATCTTGAAACCGGAGTCGGTAGCGCACTGATCGACGATTTTTCGCAATCCGTGGCGCCCACTGGGAAGCACCAATTGCTCTGCTGCAAGCCTCGAAAACTGAATAGGATTACCAAGTTCAAGGCCTGTAGATGGAGGGCCGATCAGCACCAGGCTCTCCATCATGACAGGGATAATTCGCAGGGAATTGAGCGGTTCGACGTCGTAAGAAATCGCCAGATCAAGCTCTCCGCGCTGTAACCAGTCCAGAAGGTAGCCGCTGAACGCCGAAGAAAAACGTACGGAAAGCTCTGGGTGGGTTTCACGGATTTGTTTAACCAGTGGCACAGTCACGATCTCAGCGATCGTCGGCGTAGTGCCAATGGCGACCGCGCCGCGGAAGGCGGTCTGCCCTCCCATCACCGAACAGCGAATCGCTTCCAGTTCGTCCATCACGCGAATAGCGTGCTGTAAAACTTCCGAGCCCGCCTCAGTGATAATCATACCCCTGCCATGGCGTTCAAACAGGTACACGCCGAGCTCTTTTTCCAACTGGCGAATCTGCCGGCTCAACGCTGGCTGGGCAACATGCAATCTATGCGCCGCGCGACTCAAACTGCCGAGTTCAGCGACGTGGATCAGTGTCTTGAGTTGAACAACGTCCATGAGCAGACCATTGATTTTATGTTGGACCTTGGAATGTTCCCGCCGCCAGTCTAGGGCAAGTGCCGCCTGCAAGCTATAGCATTTGAGCATAGCAGCTAGAGCCACAGTGAACAGGCACATTGCTTGGCGGCCTCTGTAATGCCCCAAGAGGCGTAACGAATCGTTAACTTCGAAACCAGTTGAGTCAGCAGTAAGGGCAATTGTTCATCAGCGGATCAACCTATGCCGTTAGAACATATCTCAAAGAAAAAAAAGGTAGTCGTCGTGGCCCGTTCTTCGATCCATGATGAGGGAAACCAACATGGGTACGTTGCCCGCATTACTGAGTCAGGGCCAGGTTGGCGGCGAAACGCAATACGCTGCCTGCCGGGCCCGCCTGGAGATGAAACTTGAACACCTATTACAACGAAGAACTTGATGCTATCCGTGAAGGCGTGCGTGCACTGTGCGCAGAGTTCCCTGCCGAGTACTGGCGCAAGATCGACGAGGAAAAGAGTTTCCCTGAAGCCTTCGTCAAAGCCATGACTGACGCCGGCTGGCTTGCCGCAATGATTCCGGAAGAGTACGGCGGCTCAGGTTTGGGGCTGGCCGAAGCATCGGTCATTTTGGAAGAGGTGAACCACTGCGGGGGCAACTCCGGCACAATCCACGGCCAGATGTACAACATGTTCACGCTGCTGCGTAACGGTAGTGAGGCGCAAAAAAGCTATTACCTCCCCAAACTCGCCAGCGGTGAATTGCGCCTGCAATCCATGGGCGTTACCGAACCTACCACGGGTACGGATACCACCAAGATCAAGACCACCGCCGTGCGTAAAGGCGACAAGTATGTGATCAATGGCCAGAAGGTGTGGATCTCCCGTATTCAGCACTCCGATCTGATGATCCTGCTGGCTCGTACCACGCCGCTTGCAGAGGTCACGAAGAAATCCGAAGGCATGTCCATTTTCCTGGTCGACCTGCGTGAATCGATCGGCAACGGTCTGACCGTGCAGCCGATCGCCAACATGGTCAACCACGAGACCAACGAGCTGTTTTTCGACAACCTGGAAATTCCGACCAATAGTCTTATTGGTGAGGAAGGAAAAGGCTTCCGCTATATCCTCGACGGCCTCAACGCCGAACGCACCTTGATCGCCGCCGAGTGCATCGGTGACGGCCGCTGGTTCATTGAGAAATCAGCACAGTATGCCCGTGACCGCGTTGTCTTTGGTCGCCCAATTGGCCAGAACCAAGGTGTGCAGTTCCCAATCGCCGAAGCCCATATCGAAATCGAAGCCGCCGACCTGATGCGCTGGAAAGCTTGCGAGCAGTATGACAACGGCCAGAATGCAGGCGCTGCTGCCAACATGGCGAAATACCTGGCGGCAAAAGCCAGTTGGGAAGCGGCGAACGCCTGCCTGCAAACCCATGGCGGTTTTGGTTTCGCCAATGAATACGACGTGGAGCGCAAATTCCGCGAAACACGCCTCTACCAGGTGGCGCCGATCTCCACCAACCTGATCCTGTCCTATGTAGCCGAGCACCTGCTCGAGTTGCCGCGCTCGTTCTAAATTCGGGTGCCCTCGCATCCACGCCATGCGGGGGGCTACTCATAACAATAGAGACGATATTTATGAGCAAAGTGCTAGTCGCCATCAAGCGAGTGATCGATCACAACGTCAAGGTACGGGTCAAGGCGGACAGTTCCGGCGTCGACCTAGCCAACGTCAAGATGTCCCTGAACCCCTTCTGCGAAATCGCCGTGGAAGAGGCTGTGCGTCTGAAAGAGAAGGGTATTGCATCCGAAATCGTGGTCGTCACCATCGGCTCGAGCATAGCGCAGGAGCAACTGCGTACCGCCCTGGCCCTCGGCGCCGACCGCGCCATCCTGGTGGAGGCTGCCGATGAGCTGAACGCCCTGGCCGTGGCCAAGCTGCTCAAGGCGATTGTCGACGAGGAACAGCCTCAGCTAGTGATCCTGGGTAAACAGGCCATCGACAGCGACAACAACCAGACCGGCCAGATGCTGGCGGCACTGACCGGTTTCGGTCAAGGCACCTTCGCCTCCAAGCTGGACGTGGCTGGCGGCAAGGTCAATGTCACCCGTGAAATCGACGGCGGCCTGCAGACTGTTGCGCTGGGCCTGCCCGCCATCGTTACGACCGACCTGCGCCTGAACGAGCCTCGTTATGCTTCGCTGCCTAACATCATGAAGGCCAAGAAGAAACCGCTTCAAACCGTCACCCCGGATACCTTGGGTGTTGCCATTGCGTCCACCAACAAGACCATCAAGGTTGAAAGCCCAACTGCTCGCAGCGCTGGCATCAAGGTCAAGTCGGTTGCAGAGCTGGTCGAAAAACTGAAAACAGAAGCGAAGGTGATTTGAATGACTGTCCTGGTTATCGCTGACTTTCTACAGAGTCAGGCAAACGCTACCCTTGCTCCTGCAACCTTGAACACCCTCGCAGCTGCCGCGAAAATCGGTGGTGATGTGCATGTGCTGGTCGCCGGCCAAGGCATTGGGGCCGTGGCTGAAGCGGCCGCCAGAATTGCTGGCGTTGCGAAAGTGTTGGTGGCCGATAACGCCGCTTATGCGCACTTCCTGCCGGAAAACATTGCCCCACTGGTGGTTGAACTGGCCAAGGCCTACAGCCACGTGCTGGCCCCGGCCACCTCCAATGGCAAAAACGTGCTGCCACGCGTTGCTGCCCAGCTGGACGTTGATCAGATCTCCGAGATCATCTCGGTGGAATCGGCTGACACCTTCAAGCGTCCTATCTACGCCGGTAACGCCATTGCCACCGTGCAGTCGAGCGCTGGCATCAAAGTCATCACCGTGCGCGCCACTGGCTTCGACGCCGTCGCTGCCGAAGGTGGCTCGGCCGCCATCGAAGCCGTGAGCGCCGCCCACGACTCAGGCAAATCGGCGTTCGTCGGCGAAGCGCTGGCCACGTCCGATCGCCCTGAACTGACGGCTGCCAAGATCGTCATTTCTGGCGGCCGCGGCATGCAGAACGGTGACAACTTCAAGCACCTGTACGCGTTGGCCGACAAGCTGGGCGCCGGTGTGGGGGCTTCGCGCGCCGCGGTGGACGCAGGCTTCGTGCCCAACGACATGCAAGTCGGTCAAACCGGCAAGATCGTTGCGCCACAGCTGTACATCGCCGTCGGAATCTCAGGTGCAATCCAACACTTGGCCGGCATGAAGGACTCCAAAATTATCGTAGCGATCAACAAGGACGAAGAGGCACCGATCTTCCAGGTGGCTGACTACGGTCTGGTGGCGGACCTGTTTGAAGCCGTGCCTCAGTTCGCCAGTCAGCTTTGAGCAGAGGACGCTAACATGACCCAGACGGACTACACCGCATGGATTAATCGCAGCGAGGTCAGCCATGACCGTATTAGCCATAACCTGGTCAAACGGATCGCCGCGACGCTTAGCGAACCCTGCCCAGCGCCGGGCGATGCCCTGCCCCAGCTGTGGCATTGGGCGTTTTTCCAAGAGCCTGTGCCGGAAGCAGGCCTGGGCGTCGATGGGCATCCCGCTACAGGTGGTTTTTTACCCCCTGCCGGCAAACGCAATCGGATGTGGGCCGGCAGCCGGCTGGAGTTTCTTTCTCCACTAAAGGTCGAGGCTCAGGTGTCACGCCGCTCGACCATCCTCAACATCGAAGAAAAGCATGGCCGTACTGGATCACTGCTGTTCGTCACGGTGAAGCACGATTACGTCCAGGATGGCCGCAGCGTCCTCATCGAAGAGCAGGACATTGTTTATCGCGAACCCACGCCGCCCAAGCTGACCAACACGCAAGTCGCACCTGCGGCCACCTGGCAGGAAATAGTCCAGCCCTCGCCTACCTTGTTGTTTCGCTATTCGGCCGTGACCTTCAATGGCCACCGCATTCACTACGACTGGCCCTACGTCACTGAGCAGGAAGGCTATCCCGGTTTGGTGGTGCACGGCCCTCTGATCGCGACATTGAACCTGGGTGCCTTCCAACGAGCCAACCCGCATGCACGCGTTCGTCGCTTCAGTTTCCGCGGCGTGCGGCCACTCATTGGCCCTGCCACTTTTGAGCTGGGTGGACGAGTAACCGCTGCAGGTGTTGCTCAGGTCTGGGCAACCGCCGATGCCGGCATGGCCCAGCTGGGCGAAGTCGAATTTGCTGTGCAGGCATAAGTGTCAGCAACGATCCCTGGCGATCCGTGCTGTTTGTCCGGCTCTGTGCACTCGAGCCGGGCAACGGCCCTTCAGCACGCACCTCCACGACCCCTACCGCCTATGAGTGAACTGAAGCAAACCTGCCCAGACTTTTTAATTGATGCCGCGATCGATCTGATGGCAGAACATGGGTATGTCGCGATGTCGATGAGAAAGCTGGCGAGTCACATCGGTATTCTGCCGGGTAGCCTTTACCACCACGTCTCGTCCAAGCAGGACATCTTGCTGGATGTGGTGCTGGCGGTGGTGGATCGGCGCCTGCACGCCTGGAGTCGGTACTCAGGTAAGCGGGACCTGGCGGGGTATATCAACTTCCTGATGGTGCGCCAGCGCAGCCATCCCAAAGAAGAACTGCTGTTGCGCCACGAACTCCGGCACTTGGAGCCCTCAGCGAAAATCTGGGGCCTGCAGGCCATGGAGAAACTTCGAACCCCGTTACAAACAATCATCGAGAATGGGCGGCGTGCGGGAATGTATAGCGTGGCAGAGCCAAGCGTTGCTACTGAGGCCGTGTTGGCACTGCTTGACGCGGGCAATAAACTGCGACAACTCCACTACCGCGCAGAACGATTGGAAGAGGAGATGCTGCAGATGGTAGAGGGCATGCTCGGCGCTAACCTCTCCCCTGCCCTAGCGTTGCAACAACCGCTGGAGGCCATCTCTGAGTTGCGCGCGCCCTGTGCATGTGCGTTAGGTTGGCCGCGCTAGCAGCGCTCGACTGGATTGATGACGCACTAAGCGCTGGTATCCTCGACCGCAAACCCCAAGCAATCAGCCAAGCCGCAAGGCGGCTGGCCCAGTACCTGCGCGGGCCTGCACTGCCCTTCAATCGTGGGTCTTCAACCAATTGTCGATCATGCCCCGCAAGCGTTCTCCGGAGAAACTGGGAAAATGCCCGCCATGCACGGTACGCACCGGCAGCTGACGCAGACGTTCGAGGCTGGCAGCATAATCGTCGAGATCAGAGTGGTATACGTCCTCGATCAACGGCCCATCGTAGATGATGTCCCCGGAAAACAGGGTTTGCGTAGCCGCTTCCCACAGGCTGATACCTCCCGGTGAATGACCGGGCGTATGCAATACCTGCAAGGTACGGTCGCCCAGATCGAGCACATCGCCTTCGTCGATTGTACGGGTCGCAGGCGCAGCTTTAACGCGGTATTCCGCATAACACAAAGGACAGTCAGGATGGGCTTCGAACATCTCGTCGCCCAGGAAACTGGAGACCAACGTGCGCTCACCATCGGGGCTCGCCAAGATGTCGGCTTCCGCCGGGTGCACCAGTCGCTGGTCGAATTCGTGATGACCGGCAATGTGGTCGAAATGGGTGTGACTGGCAACGGCCAGCAGCGGTCGCTCCGTCAACCAAGGCAATTGCTCCCGCAGGCTGACAAGCCCTGAGCCGCTGTCGACCAGAATGTCGCGATCACGGCCTTGAATGTGCCACATGTTGCACCGGTAGAAGGGACGGACATACGGCTCATGGATCTTGGTGACTCCATCCTGACAGCGCTGCAGCTCAAACCAACGATCACGGGTGACGATTTTCATGGACGAGTCCTTATTGATTTAGTTGGACTTGCTCTTGGCGAGTGAGGGCCGTGCACGCCTGGCGTTGACTCGGGCCAGCGGCTCAAGTCAACCTTTAGACGCGCAGCACCCCTGACATTTTCACGACCTTTACCGGTGCTTGGCCCACCCCGGAGGCGCCCTCTGTTTCAGCGGCAGTGGCTTACCGGGTAGCCCACGCGTAAGTATCGGTCAAAGCCAGTTCCAGGCGTTTGATGATCTGGTCCATCTCCGCCGGCTTGGTGATAAGTGGTGGGCACAGGGCGACGGCGTCACCGATCGGGCGCGTAATCAGGCCATGATGCTGGGCACGACCTGCCATGTAGCGACCCAGGCTGCCCACGGCGAACTGCTGTTTCATCGGCTCGTAGCTGGAGATCAATTCAACCGCTGCGATCAGACCAACGCCTCTTACCTCACCCACTAATGGATGACCGGCGAACCCTTGTAGCTTGGCATGCATGATTTCACCCACATGCCGAGCATTTTCGACGAGGCGCTCATCCCGAATGATGTTGAGATTTTCCAAGGCAACAGCGGTCGCGACAGGATGCCCGCTGGCGGTAAGACCATGGCCGAACGTTCCGATGCGCTGGCTTTCGTCTGCTATGGGTTCAAAGATCGAATCATTGACCAGGACCGCCGCGATAGGTTGATACGAGGAGGACAATTGCTTGGAAACCACGATTGCATCGGGCTGAATCTGATAGGTATCGCTGCCGAACATGTTGCCCGTGCGACCGAACCCGCAGATGACTTCGTCGATGAGCAGCAACACGTCGTTGCGCCGGCACACTGCCTGAATTTTTTCCCAGTAGGTCCTCGGAGGCACAATGACTCCGCCGGCCCCCATCACTGGCTCGGCAATGAAAGCGGCGACCGTCTCGCGTCCTTCACGCTGGATCATGTCCTCCAGCTCCGCCGCCAGGCGGCTGGCGAACGCCTCTTCGGTCTCTCCCGCCAACCCGCCGCGATAGAAATGGGGAGCGCTAACGTGCAAAGCACCCGGCAATGGCAGATCGAAAGACCGATGATTGTTGACAAGTCCGGTCAAGCTGGCACTCGCGATGGTGATACCGTGATATGCATTGCGCCGGCTGATGATTTTCTTTTTGCCGGGCAGGCCAAGCGCATTGTTGCGATACCAGATCATTTTGATGAGGGTATCGTTTGCCTCCGAGCCCGAGTTGGTGAAAAACACTTTGCTCATTGGCGCAGGTGCCATTGAGATCAGGCGGTCTGCCAGCTCGATGCTCGGCCTGTGCGATTTATGGTTGAAGATGTGGTAGTACGGCAGCCTGCTCATCTGCTGATGCGCAGCTGCCACCAGGCGTTGGTTGCTGAAGCCTACCGCGACACTCCACAAACCCGACATGCCCTCGATGTACTGCTTGCCCTGATCATCAAATACATAGATACCCTCCCCGCGCTCAATGACCAATGGCCCGATGTCCTGGTGGGCACGCGCATCGGTATAAGGGTGCATCAAGGAACTGACATCTTTGTCATGCAGTGTCTTTTTTGTACTTTGCATTTCGGCACCTAGAGGGGTCATCAGGACTGATCAAACGTGATATTGGACACCGGGCAACACGCAAAGCATCTCGAACAGCAAATTCGCCCCCACCAACGAGGTATTGCCGCTGGCATCGTAGGGCGGAGAAATCTCGACCACGTCAGCCCCGACGACCTGCTTGCCCTTGCATCCACGAATAATCTGTAGGCCTTGTTGCGCGGTGAGACCACCAATCTCCGGCGTGCCGGTACCCGGCGCAACAGAAGGATCCAGGCCATCGATATCAAACGAAATGTACAGTTTGTGATCACCAATCTTGGCGCTGATTCGCTCCATGATTGGCTGGAGCATTTGCCCGTAGCACTCCTCCCCGGTGATCACTTCGAAACCCTTGCTACGCGACCAGTTCAAGTCGTCGGGCGAGTAGCCGGTGCCGCGCAGACCAATCTGGAAGGTCAGATCGGGGTTAATCAAACCATCCTCGTAAGCACGCCGAAATACCGTGCCATGGGCCACTTTTTCGCCAAACATGTGCTCGCCAACATCGGCATGCGCGTCGACGTGAATCAGGGCGACTGGGCCGTGTTTTTTGGCGATAGCCTGTAGGATCGGGTAAGTAATGGTATGGTCGCCGCCCATCGTTAGCGGGACGACATCATGGGCAAGAATGTCGTGGTACGCGTGAGCAATGCGCTTAACCGCGTCAGGCAAATTGAACGTATTGATGGCTACATCGCCGATGTCTGCAACCTGAAGGCTTTCGAACGGCGCGGCTCCCGTCGCCAAGTTGAACGGGCGCAACAGACAGGACTCGGTGCGGATCTGACGGGGCCCCATACGCGTGCCGGATCGGTTGGAGGTACCGATATCAAGTGGGACACCGACGAAACAAGCATCCAGGCCCTCTGCAGTTGCAGCAGCTGGCAAGCGCATCATTGTCGCCGGACCACCAAACCGGGGCATTTGATTGCCGCCCATTGGCTGATTAAAGACCATGCTTTCACCCTCTCTAGTATTTTGGCTTGGCTGTGCTCGACGAGTGAGGGGGGCAATAGCCATCAGATGAGTAAGCATTCTGGCTAAGAAAGCTTTCGACCATCGCTCATCGCGCAAGCGTACGAACCTCATTGCGCCATTCAAATTGCTGCGGTCACGAAGCCCAAGGCAATAAGCGCTGTCGCCCCTGAGCGTGCCAGCTGCACTGAGGTTTCATGGCGTGAGTAAGCAGCAAGAGCGGACCGCAATGCAGTGCGGATTGAGTATGCGACACTGACCAAGATCAAACGACTAGCGATTGTTTATTTCAGATATACCCGCTATGCATAGGTGCAACATTAGATACGCTTAGTGAATCGCCCCTCACTGAGAAGTCAGTGGTGGATGGCTTCAATCGACCCAGAACAGCCCATCGCGACGGCTGTTATCGGCCAAAAGCTCCCTCTCGCGGCACGCCATCGGGTTCTATACCAAGTTTCTAATGTCTATCCCTACGTCTTTCGGTCTGGTTATTCAAACAGAACAAAGTTAGCGCCACTAAACAAACTGACGTCTGGATAACTCCTAAGCTCGATACCGGCGGATAGTCTAGAACCGATATCAGCCAGGTAGTGATCGCTGCAGCGCCCATAGTCAGAAAGCCGAGCAATGCCGACGCAAGCCCCGCCTCCTTGCCGAATGGCCCCATGGTGATGGCCGTACCCAACGGGTTGGCCAGGCCCATGCCCCACAGAAAGATCGCCATCGATAGCGAGTACCAACCCAGGCCTGGATAGTTGGGCCCGACCAGCAGAAGGCAGCCGGCTAGCATTGCTGTGGTCAGACCCAAGGTAGCGACCGTACGGCTGCCAAAACGTCGTGCCAGACGCGGTGCGGCCATGCCGGCAGCGAAGACCACGAAGACTGTGACAGCGAAGTACAACCCTGCCTGCAAGGACGATAAGCCCATGCCGCTCATCAGGATCGCGGGTGCAGCCGCGAAGGATGCGAACAGCCCACTCATAAGCAAGCTCACTGCTGTACCCGGAAGGATGAAGCGTCCATCGGTGATCAGCCGACAGTAGGCGCCCACTACCTGCGTTACCGACTGTGTGGCTCGGCGCTCAGGCGGCAGCGTTTCGCCAAGGCCACGTGCGTAGCAAAACGCGATGACCACAGCCGCAACGCCAACCAAAACGAAAATCGCTCGCCAACCCAACGCGGTGGTAAGCAAGCTGCCAAGCAACGGTGAGAAACCCGGGGCTGTCGCGGTGGCGATCATGGTCAGCGACAATGCTCGCGCCAGCGTTTCGCCTTCGAACAGGTCACGTGCAATGGCGCGAGCCAGCACAGCCGCGGCGCAAACGCCCAGCGCCTGGACTACTCGTCCGCAGATCAACATATCGAGTGAGCCGGCAAAGCCGGCGACCAACGTGCCTGCTACGAAAAGCGACAGGCCGCCGAGCACGAGCGGCATGCGACCGAAATGATCCGCCAGCGGCCCAACCACCAATTGCGCAAGCGCAAAGGTGATGAAGAAGCTGGAAAGCGTCAGGCCCAGCTCGCGGGACGATACGCCTAGCTGCTGGCCGATGTCCGGAAACGCGGGGAGGATAATGTTGGTGGACAAAATGCTGATCGCCGAAAGCGCAGCCAGCAGAGCCACAACTTTGCCGGTCAGCGGAGTGCCGGTCTCTGTAGGCATCACGATTTCGCTCGTGGCCTGGTGCTGCCCGCTCATGGCGTTGCCTCCCAGCGGCGGAACAACACACTGGCATTCACGCCGCCAAAACCGAAACCATTGGAGAGCGCATGGGTGATCGGCATTTTGCGCGCACTCAGCGCAACCAGATCTAAACCCGCCGCTGCTTCGTCCGGATTGTTCAGGTTTAGTGTCGGCGGCACAATCTGGTCACGCAGCGCCAGCACCGTGAAGATCGCTTCGATGCCACCGGCAGCGCCAAGCAAGTGGCCGGTGGCGGATTTGGTCGAGCTGATCGCCACGCCTGCGTCGGCGCCAAATAGCGCCTGGATAGCGGTCAGCTCGCCGTTGTCGCCAACCTGGGTAGAGGTAGCGTGGGCGTTGATGTGCTGCACATCACCCGGGCTCAGGTCTGCCTGTCGCAGCGCTTGTTGCATGGCGCGCAGGGCACCGCTGCCGTCCTCGGGCCCTGCGGTGAGGTGATAGGCATCGGCGCTTGTGCTGTAGCCCACCAGTTCGGCCAGCGGCGTGGCACCACGCGCAAGGGCGTGTTCCAGTGATTCGATCACCAGCAGCCCGGCACCTTCGGCCATCACGAAACCGTCACGGTCACGATCAAACGGGCGCGAGGCCTGCTGCGGGTTCTCGGCGAAACCGGTACACAACGCGCGCGCCGCCGCAAAGCAGCCCAGGGTCACGCGGTCGATAGCCGCTTCCGTACCGCCGCAGATGGCGATATCGGCTTCACCGCTTCTGATTAGGCGAGCGGCATCGCCAATTGCCTGAACACCTGCGGCGCAGGCGGTAACCGGCGCGCCAAGCGGACCTTTGAAGCCGTTGCGAATGGACACATGCCCTGCTGCCATGTTGGCCAGGAACGAGGGGGCTGTGAACGGCGACAGCCTGCGCGGCCCGCGTGAGTCGGTCGTGCGCACGGCCTCTGCCATGGCGCCGAACCCGCCCACGCCGGACGCGATGATGGTTGCGGTTCGTGCCTGCTCGGCTTCGCTGCTCGGGTGCCAGCCTGCCTGCTCCAGCGCTTCATGAGCGGCAATCAGCGCAAACTCGATAAAGCGGTCCATCTTCTTGCGTTCTTTCGGCGCGATGATCTGTTCGGGTTGATAGCCCGCCAGCGCGTCTTCTTCGAGCGTGGGCACTTGTCCTCCCACCGCCACGCCTGTGCCTTCGGTGATGTGCGCGGGCAGTGTGCGAATGCCCGAACGCCCGGCCAGCAGGCGGCGCCACACTTCATTCACACCACAGCCCAGTGGCCCGACGATGCCAGTACCGGTTACCACGATGCGTTTCTGCTGCTGAACGTTGCCCATTGGAACCTCTCTTTGTCGGTCGGCGTTCTCCCTGGCCGCAGGAGAACGCGTGCCCGGGAGCTGCGTCAGGCTTTCGCCGTGACGCTCGAATCATCGCCGAGTCGGCTGGGGCGGATCTTGAACCAGATGGAGTACATCGCCGGCAGAAACACCAGGGTCATGATGGTGCCGACAAACGTGCCGCCGATGAGGGTATAAGCCAGGGTTCCCCAGAACACCGAGTGCGTCAGCGGAATGAAGGCAAGAATCGCTGCCAGTGCTGTCAGCAACACGGGCCGGGCGCGCTGTACGGTGGCTTCGACCACCGCATTGAACGGTTCCAGGCCCTCGTTCTCGTTGTGATGGATCTGCCCGATCAGGATCAGCGTGTTACGCATCAGGATCCCTGACAGTGCAATCAGCCCGACCAGGGCGTTGATGCCAAACGGTTGATGGAACAGCAGAAGCACCGGCACCACGCCGATTAACCCCAGTGGCGAGGTGAGAAAGACCATGACCATCGCCGAGATCGAGCGCACCTGCAGGATGATGATCAGCAGCGTCAGGGCGATCATGATCGGCAGCAGCGGCAGAATCGCCTGGCTGGCCTTTCCCGATTCCTCGATAGAGCCGGCCATTTCGATGCGGTAGCCAGTTGGCAAGGTTTCAATGACCGGCTGCAGGTCTTTCCACACTGCTGCCGAGACGTCTGGCGGCTGCAGCTCTTCGGCAATATCTCCCCGTACGGTGATGGTTGGTGTGCGGTCACGACGGCGCAGAATCGGATCCTCCATACGCACATCGACTACGCCGATCTGCGACAGCGGAATGCGCTGACCGGCTGAGCCAACCAGTGTGAAACCCTCGATTTTCGACGGATCGAGACGGATATCCCCCGCTGCCCGGCCGACCACCTGCACCGAGCGAATGTCTTCGCGCACCGTGGTGATCGGTACGCCGTTGAGCAGGAACTGCAGCTGCTGAGCGACTGCGTTAGAGGTTAGGCCAACGGCCTGCAGGCGATCCTGATCCAGCGAGAAATGCAGCGTTGGCACCAGAGGGCCCCAGTCGCTGTTCACGGTTCTCATCATCGGGCTGGCTTGCAGAACGCCCTGCACACGGGTGGCGATTTCACGCAGTTGCATCGGGTCTGGCCCCATCACCCGATAGGCCACCGGGTAAGGCGAGTACGGGCCGAAGACCAGTTGCGTGACGCGCACCTTGGCCTCGGGCGCCAGCCCTTCGGAGACGGCCTCTCGAATACGCAGTTTGAGGGCCTCACGGGCCTCCTGACTATCCGTCAGTACCACGATCTTGGCAAACGACGGATCGGGCAGTTCCGGCGCCATGGCCAGGAAGAAGCGGGGAGGGCCTTGCCCTACATAGGAGGTCACGATCTTCGCTTCCTCCTGCTCGCGCAGCCATGACTCAACCTTCACTGCTGTGGCGTTGGTCTGCTCGATGGAGGTGCCGTACGGCATTTGCACTTCGACCAGCACTTCGGGGCGGTCGGACGTCGGGAAGAACTGCTTCTTTACCAACCCCATGCCCAGTACCGAAACCACGAACAAGCTGATGACCGTCCCGGCCACCGCCCATTTAAGGGCGATGACTCGCGCCAGCAACGCGCGGAAACGGTTGTAGTGGCGGGTGTTGTAGATGGCCGCATGGCCACCCTTGACCTGCTTGATATCGGGCAGCAACTTCACGCCCAGGTAGGGGGTAAACGCCACTGCCACCACCCATGAGGCGATCAGGGCAATGCCGACAATCCAGAACATGTTGCTGGTGTACTCACCTGCCGTGGACTGGGCAAAGCCGTTGGGCATGAAGCCGATGGCGGTGACCAGCGTACCGGAGAGCATCGGCGCGGCGGTGTGGCTCCAGGCATAGGCCGACGCCTTGAAGCGGTCGTAGCCCTCTTCCATTTTCACCACCATCATTTCGATGGCGATGATGGCGTCGTCTACCAACAGGCCCAATGCGAGGATAAGCGAGCCCAGGGTGATGCGGTCGAAGTGCTTGCCCGTGGCGGCCATCACCACAAATACGATGGCCAGCGTCAGCGGCACGGCAGCGGCAACTACGACGCCGACGCGCCAGCCCATGCTAATAAAGCAGACCAGCATGACCACCAGCAACGCGACGAAGAACTTGACCATGAACTCGTCAACGGACGAGGCGATATTGACGGCCTGATCGGTGACTTTGCTGAGCGTCATGCCCAGCGGCATGGCGTCGTTGATGCTCGCGGTTTCTGCCTGTAGCGCCTTGCCGAGGTCAAGCCCGTTCCAGCCCTCGCGCATGATCACACCGAGCAGCAAAGCGGGCTCGCCATCGTTGCGTACCAGGAAGGTGGCCGGGTCCTCGTAGCCGCGCTCCACGGTAGCCACATCGGAAAGCTTCAGCGTACGACCCTGGACGGCAATCGGTGTCTCGCGGATTTTTGCCAGTTTGTCGAAGGCACCGTCCAGGCGCATGACGACCTGCGGCCCGTTGGTTTCCACCGAACCGGCGGGCGTCAGGGCGTTCTGGGTATTGAGTGCAGCAAAGATGTCCTGCGGGGTCACACCCAGGGTTGCCAGCCGGTCATGGGAGAACGACACGAAGATGCGCTCGGCCTGTTCGCCGATGATATTGACCTTCTTGACCCCTGGCACGTGCAACAGCCGCTGACGCAGCGATTCGGCGTCACGCACCAGCTGGCGCTGTGGTTCACCCTTTGCCTTCAGGGCATACACCGCGAAGGTCACATCGGAGAACTCGTCATTGATCATCGGCCCGATAACGCCGGCAGGCAACGCTCTGGCTTCATCGCCCAGCTTCTTGCGGGCCTGGTAGAACTCTTCCTGCACCTGCGACGGCGGCGTGCTGTCGCGCAACGACACCATGGTGAAAGCCAAGCCAGCGCGAGTGTAGGTTTCGCTGCGGTCGTACCACTTCAGCTCCTGCATGCGCTTTTCCAGCGGCTCGGCGACCTGATCCTGCATTTCCAGCGCGGTAGCGCCTGGCCATGCGGTGATAATGGTCATCTGCTTGACGGTAAACGGCGGATCCTCGGCACGGCCCAACTGAAAGAACGCCAGCGTTCCGGCCACCGCGATCAGCAGAATCAGGAACAGTGTGATAGAGCGCTCGCGAACCGCAAGGGCGGACAGGTTGAAACGCCCCTCGCTCATCGCTGGCTCCCGGCGACTGGCGTGACAGCCGCTTGCGCAAGCCGCACATCCTGGCCATCACGCAGCAGGTGGGCACCTAGGGCAACCACTTGCTCGCCAGCCTTGAGCTTGCCAGCGACACGCGCCGTATCATCACTGATACTTATTACTTGAACGGGCCGCCAGGAGACTTTCGCAGGCTCGCCAGCAATTACCCACACCCCTGTGCCATTGCCTGGATCGTAGAGCGCGGCGATAGGTACCTGCGGCAGTTGAGTAGCGCTCTTGTCCTCTGCGATATTCAAGGTAATGGTGGAGCCAAGTGGCGCGTTCGCCAACGCGCCGTCAAGCACATACCGGGCTTCGAAGGTTCGGGTGGTGGCATCGGCAGCCTCAGAGAGCAAGCGCAGCTTGGCTGCCACAGCAGCGCCGCTATTGCCATACAACGTAGCTTGAGCTGTGGAGCCCGGCGTCGGGCGCAGGGTTTCAGGAAGGTGCACGACAGCTTCCCGCTGCCCCGCCCGCGCCAATCGCACCACCGCCTGGCCGGCACTGACCACCTGGCCGGGTTCAGCCAGAGTGTCCATCACCACCCCATTGGCGTCAGCCAGCAACACTGCGTAGCCCGTGGCATTGCGCGCCACATCAGCCTGAGCCTGGGCAGCGCTGAGCTGAGCCTTGGCGGAGTCGGCGGCGGCCTTGATCTGATCATAGCGCGACGCCGATACCGCGCCGGCGGTTACCAGCCTGCGATAACGCGCCTCGTCATCAGCCGTCTGCTTGGCCAGCGCCCTAGCGGCAGCGACCGTCTCCTGCTGCGCCCGCGCTTGTAGTTGCAGGTCGACGGGATCGAGGCGCATCAACGGCTGGCCGCGTTTGACCGTCTCACCCGTGTCAACCAAGCGCTCGAGAATCTTGCCCGACACCCGGAAGCCCAAGTCACTCTGGGTACGTGCGACCACAACTCCGGTGAATGATCGGCCCGCCTCGGACGACTGCTGGACCGCCGCCGCCCTGATCAGCGGCGGCTTGTTGCGGGGATCTTGGCTGACTGATGACTCGCCACACGCCACCAAGACGATAGGCAATACGCAAAAGACGAAGGTGGCTGGCTTGAGGCGCATGGGTTCCGTTACTCAAGAGCAAGAGAGGAACCACATTCTTAATCTAGTGACCAATCCTGTCAATGGTCACAGCCCGATAACTAAGGTGCCAGGCTGCGTAATATCAGTGCCGGCAGAAGTACGACGGCCTCAGGCGCTGTATCGAGGTTGTACTGCAATTGAGCCGCGTTGACGTAGGGGCGCAGCATCAAAAAGATTGCATTGACGGCCTCATCCAGGGGTGTTTTGCGCTCGAACTCCCCAGACTGTCGGCCTTCGAGGACAATCTGTTGGATAAGCTCGCGGATACGCAGCTCATGAGTCTTGACCGACGGCCACAGGTCGCGCGACGCGACGGCGGCGATGTCGTAAAGCTTGCGATCGTGGAAGAACAGATCGCTGCCAGCCTCGGAAATCGAGCGAAATAGGCGCCTTACTTTTTCGGATGCGGTCGGCGCCTCGGCAATGGCGGCTTCGACGATCTGCATGATCATGGCCAGGCGATTGCTGCATATCACCCCGCCGATGGCCTGCTTGGAATCGAAGAATTTATAGATGTAGGCCTTGGAGAAACCGATTGCCTTGGCGAGATCCGAGACGGTGGTCTTTTCGTAACCGTAATGGCCGAAATGCTGCGTCGCCGCGTTGATGATCTGGTCGCGGATCTCATGATCCAGCGGGCCACGTAGGGTCGAGGTGTTCATATCTTCATTCATGACCAAAGCTTAACTCCGTGGCGAACTGATTGACAGATTGTGACCAATCTAGGTCACAGTCACTACCTGAGTCGACTCTCCAGAACACTCTGCATGGGTTCCGTAATCTTGCTCCATTGACAGCAATACACCCGCCGGGCAGCGGTAGAGGCCCGAACCGCAGCAACCGCTGCAAACTTTCAGCTTTGGTGGGAAGGCTTTGGCGATCCGCAATGGAGTGCCCTGGTCAGCAGCCACTTGTCCAAAACCTCGAAATAACCCAGGCCCAAGTACGAGTCGCCAGACACGCGCCTGGGTGGGTGCTGCCAACGCGGCACTACTCTCTTGCGCCACCGTTACTGGCCAAGCCGCACGTGCCTAGCAGTCGGTGGAAACGCCACCGGGCAAGTGCTTGATGCCACGCCCAGCTATGACCGTTACCGTAATAGCTCCGAGGTCAACGCGAGCTGGGAACTAGATCATTTTGACGTGCTGCGCAGCGGCAGATGTGATCTGGTCCGAGGTCGAAGCGGACCTAGATATCGGCGAAATCGCCGGCTAGTTTTGCATGGGTTTGGCGTAGGTCGGCCATAAAAAAATCCAGCCACCGCTAAGTAACTGGATTCTTTGGAGTTTTTGATCGGGACGGAGTGATTCGAACACTCGACCCCTTGCACCCTAGGCGCATTTTACGTGGATCTTCCTGGACCTCAATGGCAACGCCTGGCAAGGCTAGACCCAGTAAAATCGGACACCACAGCTCCGGTCTACTACCACCTCGATCCGTCAGAATCCACCGACAGCCGCGTCACTCGGTGAGGTAAAATTCGGGCTAACAGATTTGGCACTTGGTAGCAGTACGCTGGCGCGTCAGTGCTCAACTACCGCTTTATAGTGGAGAACCAGGCGAACCATTTCAGAACTGGACTGGAGGAGCCGGCAACGTGGCGCTGTCAATCTATTAACGGAATTCAACGTGCCAAAAATAGCAAAGCTAAGCTAACACGCCTGTCATGTTTGAGAACGTAGTCTAGAACGTCAGACTCTCGGATCGAACAAGTTACAGTCTGCCCTTCAATCTCGCACTAAATTTATAGAGCTTACTGACGATGACTTGTGAATTCAGGATCGCTTTGAGAGCACGAAGTCTCAAGGCGGATCACGTCGAAACCTGTCGCGGTGGAGTCTGGTTGGCAGAACCAACCAAGGTGGAATTTGTCACCACCTTTGGATCAAAACAAGATCTTTTAGATTGGCTCGCTCGACAGAGGCCCTGCACCGCCCCCGCCAGCGATTATAGGACGAACGCAGCAGGAGCTGTGTGCCATGATCTCGATCAGAAGCTCTTACCATCCCGTTGACGCCGCTATTTTGTGGTGTGACCTAGCTGAGCACGAAGAGGAGATTCTGCGGATTGACCTCTCCCAGCCAGGTTGTCTGTTGAAGCATTTTCCACAATGGCCTTTCCTCCACATCTACACTGAATGTATCTATGACGCCATCCTCAGTGGCGAGCTGCCCGCAACCTACCTGGGGTGTCCGCTCAGTTCAAGATCCCATGCGCACCGAGAGTATTGTTCCATCCGACGTGCCGATCTCTTGGTTTGGTTCGTACGTAACTACCCCACCGAAAAGCCCGCCTTCTTGTTTCCTCAAAGCCTGGATCACTCTGAATGCATCAGCCTCAGTATGTACATGGTCAAGCAAGCAGAGCTGGAGGCTTCCCAGCGTGCCCTCGAAAAGATGCGTGAGGCGCTAGCAGCCACTACGGAAGAAATGGCCACGCTTATGGCACTCAACAGGCAGTTGTCGGAACGGCTAGAAGCCTGCGGGATACCCTCCGAGGTGTCCGAGGGGGCGCACAACACCCTCATCGGTGCCGTGCTGCAAGCCACACTGGGCAAATCAAACAGCGGCCAGGTCCAGTCCGTCTATCCAAGCCAGGCGGCCTTGGTCGAGGAAATCACCCGCCGCTTCCCGCGAGTGAGTGGCCTTAGTAAAAGTACCCTTGATCGGAGGTTTGCCGAGGCTCGCCGCCATTTCGCCCAAGTTTCCCGGGCGTGACGCAGCATTGTCAGGCAATGCCAGCCATTGCCTGACAATGTTTTTTGGCCTCAGTGAGCCTTCACTGACTGTCACATCCCACCACGCGCCACCCGGCGCTACGGAGTGACATCATGCAACCGACCAGCTCTGCATCTCTCCCTGTCGACCGCCACATCATGCGCCGCGATGAGGTGGAACAAAAAACCGGCTTCAAGCGCTCGCACATCTACAACCTGATGAAGGCCGGCCAGTTCCCGCAATGCCGGCGGATTGGCACACGCGCTGTCGGTTGGGACTCGCTGGAAATCGAGCAGTGGGTCCAAGACCGCCTTTCCAGCGGAGGCTAAATCATGGAAGTCCTTTCGCTGATCTCAACCAAGGGCGGCGCCGGCAAAACCACCGTGGCAGCCAATCTGGGTGGGTTGCTCGCCGATGCCGGCCTTCGTGTACTGCTGCTGGATCTGGACAGCCAGCCCACGCTGTCCAGTTATTACGCTTTGCGCCAGGCCCGTGAAGCAGGCAGCTATGAACTCATCACGCAGGGGCTCACGACTCCAGAGTTGGTGATTTCCAGCACTGTCATTCAACACCTGGACCTGATCGTGTCCAACGACCGTGCCGGCCACATCAGCACCCTGCTCTTGCACGCAGCCGATGGCCGACTGCGGCTGCGTAACCTGCTTTCAGCCTTCGAAGATGAGTACGATGTGCTGATCATCGACACCCAAGGGGCCCGCAGCGTGGTGGTGGAGATGGTGATCCTAGCCACCGACTGCGCGCTGTGCCCAGTGCCGCCGGAGATGCTCGCGGCACGCGAGTTGCGCCGTGGCACTCTGAGTATGTTCGAGGAGTTGGGGCCCTACCGCTATCTGGGCGTCGCCTTGCCGTCGATGAAGCTGCTGCTAAACCAGGTCAATGCCAATCGCCGCGACACCCGCTTGATCATGCAGAGCTTGCAAGCTTCATTCCAAGCCGATCCGCATGTCAGCGTCTGTACCACGACCATTCCCGACCGCGTGGCCTACACCAATGCCGCTTCGCAGGGGCTTCCCGTGCACCGAGTGGAACCTATGCCACCCTCCGGCAGCCGCAGTCCTTGCGCTGCCACGGTGATGCGCGCGCTGGCCGTCGAGCTATTCCCTCAGTGGACCGACCAGCTTCTTGGCTTGGATGCACGCTATTCAGGCCCACTGTCTGCTGCTGGACACGTACTGGTCCGTCGCGGCTGAACGGAGGATTGGTAATGAAGCCGCCAACGTCCGAAGACATTACGCGCCAACTGCAGAAGGCACATTTTCCGCAGAACCCCGACCGCGAAATTTCGTCCGTACCGATCGCTGATACCCCGATGGTGGTCAACCTTGAGCAGTTGCGCCCCTATGAGCTGAACCCGCGCGTGGTCCGCAACCCACTCTACGACGACATCAAGGCCTCGATCCGCTCACGCGGGCTGGACCAGCCGCCGTCCATCACCCGCCGCCCGAACGAACCGCACTTCATCATCCGCAACGGCGGCAACACGCGCTTGAGTATTCTTGCCGAGCTCTGGCAAGAAACCCGCGAGGAACGGTTTTTCCGCATCCACTGCCTGTTTCGGCCTTGGCGGTCCGAGGCTCATGCATTGCTAGGACACTTGGCCGAAAGCGATCTGCATGGCCAGCTCACCTTCATTGAGCGGGCCCTGGCCGTGGCCCAACTGCAGGGCATGCTTCAGGGGGCTGACGAATCACTGAGTCAGCGTGAGCTCTCTTCACGTCTGAGCCAAGGCGGCTACCCGATCTCACAGTCGCAGATCAGCCGCATGTTCGACACGCTTGAGTACCTGCTGCCTGCTATCCCGCAGGTGCTGTACGCCGGCCTCGGCAAGCCGACCATCGCACGGCTCATCAGCTTGCGGCGCCGGGCGGAGTCGATCTGGAACCAGCATTTTGGCGAAGCCTTAGAGTTTGTGCAGCTCTGGGTCGAAGTACTGTCGATGTATGACGGTGATAAGCCCGAGCTAGACGCGAGCGATTTACAGGACGAACTGCTGGCCAGGATGGCGGTGTTTCTCAAGCAGACACCGCGCCTGCTGGCCCTAGAGTTGCACCAAGAACGCCAACCCTCACCGCCGCAGCCGAGTGCCGCCCAGCGACTGCTCCAGGATCGACCATGCGGCGCACGGCCACAGTCTTGGGGTGTTGACGACATCCCCAAACCGCCACTGCAGTTGACCGGCACTGATCAGGGCGATAGCGGCGACGGCACCACGACCCCATTACAGGAAACACGTCTTCCCAAAATCCGTCAGGCCCTGGTTGAAGAACCGCCATTCGCTGAAGGGCCAGACGACCATGAAGCCGTTCGGGTGCCTGTGGACTCGCCGGCACTCCAGCCCCTCGCAAAAGATGACCTCAGCGCCTTGCGTGGGCGCTGCGCCGAGTTGGCATCAGAGCTCGCTACCTATGCCGATGTCTGTGCCATGGTCAGTCCACACGCGGATGGCCTGGGTTTCACACTGGCACCCGACCACGGCGAACAGATGAGTGCGCGTCACACCGGCATTCAGTTGCTGCTTTCAGCGCTGCTACGGCTGCAGGACGACGTGAGCTGGAAAGAACGTCAGCAGTTGCCCGCCGCGCTGTTCGGACAGCTGCTGATCGGTGCCTATGACCTGCCTTTTGCCGAGCGCCCGGCCCTGACGGTGGGCCTCGAGCGACTCCCTGACGCCCAACTCGAGCAGGTGTTCTCACTGATTCGCTACGCCCGGCAGCTCATTGAGCTGACGCTGTCGACCACTCGTTAACGTGAGGAGCTGCCTCATGAGCACGACCTTCAATCTACTGAACCACGCCATGTTGAACCAGGTGCTGCACGAGCTGCGCCATGGCCGGTTGCAGCGCTGCAAAGCCTTGGGCCTGGCCGATGAAGACATCGAGGTGCTGCAGTCACTGCCGCCCACGACCCTTTCGCACCTGGCGCATTCGTCGATCGCCTGGGTCGAAGTAAAGGTCGACACGACCGTGCTGCGTCGCCTCATCGCCCAGGCCGAACGTGACGAGCAGAACGAGCGGCTGATCAACCGTGCGCTCAAACTGGGTGCGAGCTCCAACATCATGTACCGCTGCTTCGGTCTGGACCACTCGGAAACCGCGTTGCGCCGGCGCGTGCTGAAAATCGAGACCCATCGCGGCCGACCGGTTCAACTTAGCGAAGCCCAGGAGCATGCGGTGTGGAACCGATGGAGCCAGCTGCGGGCGGAGGACCCCGACAACGATCCGTTGGACACGATGATGATGCTCGCTGAGGAACAACACATCACCTTGACCCTGGTCTGGCAGCAGATCGAGCTGTACGGAGGTGCACCGTGCTGAGTTTTTACGAAGTCGACTGGCAAGACGTGGTGCGTCAGTGTTACGACGCACTGCGCCGGCGGATCGAGTGGCAAGCGGCGCAGGCCAAGCTGGTTGAGGCCGAGGAGGCGCCAGCGGTGCGCACCATCTACTACGGCGACAATAATCCGCTGCCGATGGCGCTGCTGCTGGATCGTCGGCTAACACCCCTGGAGCGCAATACGTGGCAAGTGTTGCGCTGGCTTATCACCGAGCGCAAGTTCAGAACCCCACGCTACGAAGACCTGCAACCGTATCTGGCCACCAGTCCCTGCGGCACGCAAGCCTCACGCGAGACCATTGCCCGCGCGCTCAACATATTGCGCACCACCCGCTGGCTCAGCCTGGTTGACCGCTCACGTGATGCCCAAGGGTGCCTGCGCGGCTGTGTCTACGTGCTGCACGGCGATCCGTTGACCCCGGCCGAGCAACTCGAGCTCGACACTGGATACGCGACGCTGCTGCAACAGAACCTTAGCCATGCCACCAAAGGCGTGCGGGATGTGACACAGCACGTCATTGAGGAGATCCTGGCCGCCCCGCAAGTGGCCCAAGCAGACAAGGATCAGCTAGCCGCGGCAGTTCCGACAGTGCAACAGCAAGCGCTGCCGCTGACGTGTGGCGATGCGGAAAATTCCGAACCTGGCGAGCGCCACCCCGTTCGGGACTCTCGCGCGGCCCCCACCGATTCCGAACCTTGCGGCAATGCACCGGTTTCGGCTGACGTTCGGAATGCCGACGCTGGCCGTACAGTACAGAAAGAAAAAAGCAAAAAAAGTACGGTACTGGGGCAGGTGGAATTTGGTCGAGCGCGATGGCCTGAAGACTTACCGCTGAACCCGACCGAGCGACGCATGGCCTCCCAGGCAATGCGTCAGCTCGAGCCGGAACAGCAACAAGCGGTAATCAACGAAGCAGCGGTGCGCTGCGCCCGCGGAGAGATCCGCAAACCGGTCGCCTACCTGATGGGTTTGATCAAGCGCGCTTGCCAGGGCGAATTCACCTTGTGGGCCGCCCGCGCTGAAGCGTCGACCTCGGCGCCCCCCCCTTCGCGGATGGCGAAACCGGAGCCCATGTTGCAGCCATCCAGCGAAACACCACGCCGCAGCGGCCAACGTACTGCCTCTCCCCTCGCCCTTTCCTGCCTCGAGGAATTGAAGCAACGCTGTCGCGGGATCAGTGCGCCGACGTAGGCTGGACCTCAGTGGAATCAATGCCTCTGCAATCATTTCCACAGACGTCTACTACCGGAAAAATGCGACCTGATCATCTTCGTGTTGATGCTCGTAGGCCTTCACGGACCAGGCCATCGTCGGCGTCATTCCGACGGCGAGGTACTGGCGATGGCCGATCACTACCAACTCAACCTGGGGTCCCTGCGCAGCAGCATCACCCTGACCCTGCACACGCATCATGCGGCGCGGCTATGGCAGGGCCGCTCCCGGCGCGAGGGCGTGCATCCCATCCTCGGCATGCCTGGCTATATCGCCGTCACCAATCTGCTCAAGCAAGCCAGCAGCCAGGATGACCCCTACGCCGACTGGTTCATGCTGCAGCTGGAGGAAAAGCTGCTGCAGACCAAGGCCGAGATACGCAATTTGGTCCAACAGGTCAGTCAGGTGGAGCGCGACCTGCCCACCCAGGTCGATGTCGGTGACAACCTCAACATCCACCCAGTGACGCTGCCGCTGTACATCGGCAGTCAGCTCGGATTTCTCGCGGTCTACCTGCTCACCGATTACGACACCCTGGTCCGACGTGTGCTGCTCGCCCACCACACCGCGCTGATCGGCCGGGTCGACATGGAAAGCTGGATCGATGGTGGCGCCCATCACCTGCGCAGCCTGCTCGGCCTGGCCCAGAACTACCGCCTGGCGGGCGTCACTCGGGGGGATATGGCCGCCAACAACGCCCGGGCCCGCGAAGCCCTCGAGAAGTTTGGCACGCCGCCCCTGGACATTCTGGAAGGTACCCGCCGCTCCCAGTTCGCGCCTCCGATTGTGCGCACCAGCGCGGGCTCTGTGACTGAGCCGGCTGAGTCGCTGGAGGCCGAGGCCCCGCCTCTACCGGATGTCTCGGACGAAGGAGGTGACGCGTGACCTTGGCTGAGGCGATTGCCCGACGCTTGTCGACGGATGCCTATCGCGAGTTCGCACAAGGTGCCTCCCTAAAAGGCCTTTTAAAGCCTTTTAAGGGTAAGGGGGAGCTGCAGCAGTTCGCCGACACGCTCCTGCGCCTGCGCACTCGGGTCGCCGAACTGATGGGAGTGATGCTGGCGATCATGGCGCAACCACCCTTCACGTTGCTGGACCTGCGACTGGTCATTCAGCATAGCGCGACGGGTACCGATTTCCTGCGTTGGCGCAGTCCGGACTTTCAGCGCATGGGCGTGCAGGTATGGCAGGCAGCGGTGGTTCATCCGCACCTGCACCCGGAGCTGCGGCAGGCGCTGTACCAACTGGAGATCAACCGCGTGGTGCTGAACCTGCAGATGAGCAGCCTGCAATCGCTGTATCGGCAAGCCAGCAGCGGTGTCTGCAAGCTCCAGGCCGCCGAACACGCCCTTTCCCGTTTCCCCACCGAGGAGTAGCCCCATGAGTACGTTATTTGTTGGCGAAGGCAACATCGGCAGCGTGCCGGAATTTCAAGAGTTCAACACCAACCCGGATGAACCGCGGCGCTTGCTGCGGTTGAACGTCTATTTCGACAACCCGGTGCCGCGCGAAGGCGGTTACGAAGACCGCGGCGGCTACTGGGCCCCGGTCGAGCTGTGGCACCGCGACGCCGAGCACTGGAGCACTTTGTACCAGAAAGGCATGCGCATCCTGGTCGAGGGGCGCACGGTCAAGGAGGAATGGGAGGACAGCGAGGACAATGCGCGGGTGACCTTCAAGGTGGAGGCACGGCGCATCGGCATCCTTCCGCACCGCCTGGCCTCGGTGTCCATGCGTGAAAAGGCGCAGGAAAACGCCGGTTCCGGGCGTAAGGGAGGCGGCAAGAAAGCCCCACGCAAGGCCGGTTGATCAGGTGGTACTCAGTGGAGCGAGCGCCCGCCGCGCGATACCACTGGGGTTCGTACGCCCTGCTCGGCGGGCAATCCCGGCTATCGGCCGCTGTTCAGTTCCGTCGCGACCTCCCTTCCCCATCGCCGTGCAACACGTGCGATACCTCTGCCAGGTACTGGTCCAGGGCAAGGAACGCCTGCCAGTGCTCCGGGCTCTCCTGAACCCAAGCGATCAACGTGGCGCGCGCCTCGGCATTGTCGGGTTCCAGGTGGGTGGCCATGAACAACTCGTAGGCCTTGATCGCGAGCGCATCCGTCTGACTCTGGTTTGATCCGTGCAAGGGCTTGCCTCCGTAGTGACGGGCGGGTCTTACAGGTATTTTCGGTGATACGCCTCATAGGGTTGGCAGTCAACCTTTCAGGTCGTTCATATCTTTGGGTGGCTGGTCGACCATATGGGTCGAATTGGAGAGTGCCCCCATTGCCAGTGAAAGAGCCTAGCCCACATCACATTGGTCGCCAGCTGGCGGAGTACCGTCGCGCCCGCGATCTGACCCAGGCGAAGGTGGGCGAGCACCTGGGGATCTCCGGTGAAGCCGTGTCGCGGCTCGAACGTGGCGAGGTCGAGCTCTCAGTCAGTAAGCTGCTGCGATTGGCCGACCTGTATGGCTGCCCCGCCGATGAGCTGCTGTTGGCCATCAGTCCGCGCCCGCAGGATCAAGGCCAGCAGATCACCTCGATCATCAAGGAACTGAGCGAAGCGGATAAGCAGTTTGCCCTGCAGTTCCTGCAAACGCTGGCCAGCCATCTCGCTCGACGCAGATAGTACTGTCCCCGACGATATGAGCGCGGCGCCATCGCATTTTTGCTAGCGCTCCCTAATGACCCCGCCACCCTGTCGGTACTCACCGAGAGGGCCAAGTCATGCGCCTGTTTATTTGCGAGAAACCATCCCAAGCCCGGGACATTGCCCGCGTTCTGCAGGCCAACCGTCGCGGAGACGGCTGCCTGCAGGGGCAAGGCATCACCGTGACGTGGTGCGTCGGGCATCTGCTGGAAACCGCACCACCGGAAGCCTATGGCGATTACAAGCGCTGGTCACTGGAGCATCTGCCCATCATCCCCGCGCGCTGGAAAGTGGTGGTCAAGCCCAAGGTCGCCAGCCAGCTCAAGGTGATCGGTCAGCTGCTGCGCACCTGCAGCGAAGTGGTCATTGCCACGGATGCAGACCGCGAGGGCGAGATGATTGCCCGAGAGATTCTCGAGCGCTGCCAGTACCAGGGCCCGATTCTGCGCCTGTGGCTGTCCGCGCTCGACGATGCCTCGATCCGCCGCGCCTTGGCCACACTGCGCCCGGGTGAGCAGACGTTACCGCTGTATTACTGCGCGTTGGCCCGTTCCCGTGCCGACTGGCTGGTGGGCATCAACCTGAGTCGGCTGTTCACCCTCCTCGGCCGCCGCGCCGGCTTCGAGGGATTGCTGCCGGTGGGGCGCGTGCAGACGCCGACCCTGCGCCTGGTGGTGGAGCGCGACCGGGCGATCGCGAGCTTTGTGCCGCAGCCGTTCTGGGTTGTCGATGCTCAAATTGAGGCGGAGGGTGTAACCTTCAAAGCGCGCTGGCAGCCACCGGAATCCGCCTGTGACGCTGCTGGCCACTGCATTCAAGAGGTCGCGGCGCAGCAAGCGGCTCACCGCCTGAGCCAGCAGGCGACGACGCGCGTTCAGCGCATTGATGTTGAGCACGCTCGCGAAGGGCCACCGCTACCGTTCGACTTGGGCACCTTGCAGGAGATCTGCTCTGCCAAGCTGGGCCTGGGCGCGCAGGAAACCTTAGCCACCGCACAATCCCTGTACGAAACTCACAAGGCCACGACCTACCCACGCACCGACTGCGGTTACCTGCCCGAGAGCATGCTCGACGAGGTGCCGCGCATCCTTCCGGCCTTGGCCGCCGCCAGCCCATCCCTGGGCAAGATACTGCGAGAGGTCGACCGCTGCCGCCGTTCTCGCGCTTGGAACAGCAGCAATATCACCGCGCACCACGGCATCATCCCCACCGCGGTGGCCCTGGACCTGGCCCAGCTTACGGAACGCGAGCAGGCTGTCTACGCGCTGATCCGCGCCCGCTACCTGGCGCAGTTTCTGCCAGAGCACGAATACCTGAAATCACAGGTGCTGCTGCAGAGCGGGACCGATCAACTGCTGGCCCGCGGCAAGCAGATTCTGGCGCGTGGCTGGAAGGCGGTGATCGACGAAAGTCACAGCGACGAGGGCGGCGAACAGGCCCAGCGTTTGCCCACGCTACGCGAATTCGCCGTGGTGGCGTTGACGGATGCCACGGCCGTGGCCCAGCGTACCCAGCCGCCCAAGGCTTACACGGAGGGCACGTTGGTGAAGGCGATGAAAACCATCGCCAACCAAGTGGCAGACCCGCGGCTCAAGCAGAAGCTCAAAGACAGTTGCGGGCTGGGTACCGAGGCGACCCGCGCGGCGATCATCCAGGGCCTGATCGACCACGGGTATCTGACCAAGAAGAAGCGCAGCCTGGCGGCGTCGGCCGCAGCCCACACCTTGATTGAGGCAGTGCCGCCGGAGGTGGCTGACCCGGTGCTGACGGCACTGTGGGAGCAGGCGCTGGACCGCATCGAAGCGGGGCAATTAAGCGTCGACACCTTTCTTGCCAAGCAGGCGGAATGGTTGACCCGCCTGGTCCGCTCACACGCCTCGCTGAGTCTGCGCCCAGCTCCCGTCAAAGGACCGCACTGCCCGGTCTGCCGCAGCGCTATGCGCCAGCGCAAGGGCCGCACCGGCAACTTCTGGTCGTGTACCCGCTACCCGGACTGCAAGGGCACCAAGCCGGTGGCCAAGTCCAAACGTTCGAAGGATGCGTAACTTGACGCCGGACAGCGGCGCTGGTGTAGTGATCAGGCCCTTCGCCGTTTGGCGACCAAAGACCGATTCGCTCCGGGCAGCTCGGTCGGACTCATAGAGTTCGGAGCCACACTACTCAGCGTCCTCGGATCGCTTCTCAGCGTTTTCTCAAGTTACCCAGGCGGATGACCTGTGCGACTTATGCCAGGTCGTACAGGTCATCCGCTTCGGCGACGATGCTCAGCTCCGGTGCCCGCCGGCGAAACACTGGGCACCTTTTGTGCGCGGATGCGTGCCAGTTGATTCCGACCCAGGCCACGACAAGGGTCGGTTGATTCAGGTGGATCGATAGCGGTGGTTTTGCGACGAACCCCGGTGTCCGATTGCCGGGTCAAGCGTGGTCCAACTCCTCCTAGCCTGACGACCGTCGGGCTATTTTTTCGCCGCTGAGAATCCACTGAGCACCAACCACTTCCGCTTGCCTTGAGCGTGTTAAATCCGCAGTTGACGGGTCTTTCGCGGGGTTTTATAGATGGGCTGCACACCGCTGTCGTTGACAGCGCCCAGGTAGCCAGAACCTTCAAGGCTACGCCCGTTTCGGGTGGTTCTCCCCAAGTGCGATCCGCGTTCGGTAGCTCGCACGGTTACTGCCCCCCGCAGTGATGAGCGCCCTCTAAACGATCACGTTTTTGTACGTCCCCTTGCGGAACTCACCAGCCGCCAGGGCCGGTGGCTGTCCGCGTTTCTGCTCACCAGGAGATCAATCATGACTACTGCAAGCAACAACGCCCCTACCACCTATTTCAACCTGCACACTCAAGGCATCGGTTACTTGAACCGTGTACGTGAAGTCCCGGTTCGCCGTGGGCAAGCGTTCATGGCGTGTGACATCGCCGCCTTGCACGGTGCCGCTGACGACGTCGAGTACACCCGCTTCGACTGCAAGGTCGCCAGCGGTGAAGCCGACCGGCTGATCCGTGAACACCTGGAAGACGTCCGCGCGGAACGCAAAGTTCTTATCGCGTTTCGCATTGGCGACCTTTGGGTTGATCCGTTCATGTACGAGAAAGGCGAGCGCAAGGGGCAACCCGGCGCGAGCCTCAAAGGCCGGTTGATCTTCATCGAATGGATCAAGGTCGATGGCCAGTTCAGCTACCGCGCACCTGCTCGCACCGAGTCCGCTGCGGCCCCTGAGGCTGAAGCGGAAGTGGACGAGGCCGAAACTGATGCCGAACAGCCTCAGCCTGCCTCGGCCGCTGCACGTAAATCCACCGCAGCTCGCCAGTCTGCCTGAGGCAGCTTGACCGGCAACCACAGGCGTTCTTACGAACGCCTGTGGTTCATCTACGTCGGAGGCCGCCATGGAAAGCTTCTGGCTATGCGAGGACTGCTTGCAGGCAGTCGCGTATGACGACTTCAGTGCACTGTCGCTGTACTACAGCGAGGCTGAGATCGACCAACGCATCGCCCATCTGCGCAGCGAAGTGCAGACCTTGGTGCCACTGAGTGCTGATTTCGATCCCTGCACTGGCACCGGCATCGAGGTCTTTTCCACCCGACCGTGCGAGGGCTGCCACAGCCCACTGCACGGCGCTCGACATCGCTTTACGCGTCTGTGACTCACCACTCTCTCACCAGCCTGGGGCTCTCCCCGTGGGGGCGCTCCGTCTCCCACGAGGAATTGCCCATGAACACTGCCCAGAACCGAGTCGAGCGTCTCGACCCTGCATTGGCCCAGCGCGCCCGCGAGGATGCGTTGCTGACCGAAGCGCTGGAATTGCTGGATCAACGTTACTTTCAGCGCGGCGAACAACTGATCACGCCGTGCGATGCAGCGTCCTATCTGAAATTGCAGCTCGCACCCTATCACCATGAGGTGTTTGCCCTGCTCTGCCTGGACTCCCGGCACCGCGTGCTGAGTTTCGACATCCTCTTCACCGGCAGCATCGATGGGGCCTCCGTGTACCCGCGCCAGGTCGTCGTCAAGGCTCTCGAGCACAACGCCGCTGCGGTGATTTTCAGCCACAACCACCCCTCTGGCTGTTCGGAACCGAGCGGCGCCGACAGGGTGCTCACCAACCGCCTGATCGAAGCCTTGGCCCTGGTTGAGGTCCGTGTGCTGGACCACATCATCGTGGGCGAAGGCACGCCGCTGTCGTTGGCCGAATTCGGCTGGATCTGACCATCCCCACCACTTGGAGGGTCACTGCCTGTACGGGGTGACCTTCACCTTCTTGGAGCGCCCCCATGTCCACTTCCCTTCGCAATCCCTTCCTCCGCGGCTTTCAGGACCTGAGCTACGAACGCGTGGTGCAGATCAGCTACGCCGATGATTGCCCACCCTGCTACCGATCCCTTCACCCTGCCCTAAATGACCTGCCGGATAACGGCATCAATTTCCAGCCTTGCCTGTTCGATGATCACTTCGCGGTGATCACCGACGGCGAAAGCGTACCCGAGTTTGTGCGCATGCCATGTCCTGCCGACGGTACCGTCAGCCAGGTGCTGTATCAGGTCACTGGGCTACATCATGGCAAGCGGCAACACGTCAGCGATCTTCCCAGTGAGGAAGCTGCACAGGACTTGATTGACCAGCTGTCCTTCGCAACCGGGCACTACAGCCGCAGTTGGGAAATCAGCAGTGCGCACCTGCCGGCAGAAGAGTTCGAGTATCTGCAGGTATGCGCCTGGTGTCGTTCACACTCGGGCTTCTTCGAGTGCTTCGTGCTGAGCAGCAACAACGCGGTGGGCTGCAAGCTGTACTCGACGCCTTGGCTCAGAAACATTGCCGCGGGCGGCAGCTACTGCTGCATTGAGGAAGTGACTGCACGTCTGCGCGCAGATCATGTGACACCGGTCCTGCTGCGCCTGCTCCTGATGGCCGGTGAAGCAGACACCCGTTTGCTGATCTTCGACCCTGATGCGCGGCCGCTCCCCGACCTGCCGTTGTTCACCGAAGATTGACCTCAAGGCGCCCTCCGGGCGCCTTTTTCATGATTGCGCCAGCATAATCAGGTCGGCGAACTTCGATTTTTCGGTAGGGGCGCGCTCTGGCTTTTCGACAAAGTGTCGGCATCTTTTGTCGAGACCTGTTTATGCATACCTCCACTGTCTTCACGCTCGGACTGATGCTCACGTTGCTGGGCTGCAGCACGCCGCCACCGGCGCCCACCCCGGCACCACCTGTACCGGCCCCGACTGCAGTGGCCAAGCCAAAATCCCCGGTACCCGCCTGGGTCCGACAGGACCGCTACACCCTGGCCCGCACCCGGCCAACGCTGGAGCAGCGCCAACCGCTTTATCAGTTGGTCAACGTCCAGATCGCCCCTGCGCTGCACGCAACGGTCGGTGAGGCACTGCGCCACGTCATGCAGCACTCGGGCTACTCCCTCTGTCCAGACAACCCTGCCGTTGCGCGGTTGTTCCGCCGGCCCTTGCCTGCTGTCCATCACGACCTCGGACCGATCTCACTGCTGGATGCCTTGACCGTCATCGGCGGCTCCGCTTGGCGGCTGGACATTGATCCGGTCGAGCGAAGCGCGTGCTACGCCCTGCGCCTGCCAACACCCGAACCACCGTTTTCGACACTGGAGATCGCACCATGAAGGTTCACCAGTTTCAGGCTCTGGTGATCGGCGCACTGTGCCTCGGTGCAGCCGTCCTCGCTGCTGAAAGCTACAACCAGCACCAGCAACTGGCCGAGCTGCAGAGCGCCGCACGCAATGCGCCGGCCGACCCCAGCCCGTCACTACGTCGCGACATCGGTGAATTGCGCAGCACACTCGCCACGCTGTCGCCACAAGTCGCGGCACTCAAAGACGCACAACACCAGCACACCATCGCGCAGGCAACGCTCGGCCAGCAACTCGACGAGTTGTGGGCTTCCGTCAGGATCCTGCAAGCGGTACCACCAGGACCGAGCAGCGCCGAACTAACCGCCCTGGCGCAACGCATGGGCGCGGCAGAAGTGATACTGGAGAAACTGTCGACCGCCCCTAAAGTGCCGGCCGCCGCTGTGCCCACAACGTCCCCCATCAGCAATCAATCAAAAGCCAAGGCGCCGCAGCCGCCCTTCACCCTGCAGGGTATCGAGACGCGCGGCACCATCAGGTTCGTGGCCGCCCTGCCTGCCGGCGCCCACGCGCTGTCCACCGTGCACCTGCTCCAGCCCGGCGACAGCTTGAACGGTTGGCAACTGCGGGCGATTCGCGAAGGACAGGCCGTGTTCCACGTCCCGGGCCATGGCGATCGCACCCTGCCCATTCCGTGAGGAGGTGAACGTGCCTAGGTATTTCGCTGTTGCGCTCATCCTGCTACCGGCTTACGCGTTCGCCGATCAGGGCTCGAGTGTCGCCAAGCATGTCGACGCTCAGGTGCAGTTTAGCGAGCAGTCGCCGCTGGTGCGGCAGGATTCTGCAGCTGACCAGGCCAAGGCCTGGGGCCTGACGGATGACGAGTGGGCCACGTTTGAACGCCTGCAGACTGGCCCCCGCCATTACTGGACGCCGCAACTTGACCCGCTCACCACCCTGGGTGTCGAGGCCAACTCGGATCAGGAGCGGCAGCGCTACGCCGAGCTGCAGGTCCGCCTGGAAGCCAAGCGTGCCGAGCGCGAACTGGCCTACCAGAAAGCCTACACCGCGGCCTGGGCGCGGCTTTTTCCGAGCCTGCAACCGGTGCAGGGCATGAGCGACGATGCCGGCCCCTCGAGCAGCAGCCGCACGGCGCTTTTCGTGGAAGATCATTGCGCCGCCTGCGTGACCAGTCTGCAGCAATGGCTACAGGCCGGTGCGCATCTGGATGTATACCTGGTCGGCAGCCAAGGCAACGATGCGCGACTGCGCCAATGGGCCAAGGGCGCAGGCATCACCGCCCGCCAGGTCAGCGGCGGCCAGGTCACCTTGAACCATGACCGCGGCCGCTGGTTTGCCCTGGGCGCCAGCCGGCCCTTGCCAGCCCGCTATCAGCAGGTGGATGGAAAATGGCATCGTATCGACTGATCCTCGCCCTGGCGATGGTCGGCGTCGCCGCCGCTCACGCAGGTGTTTTGCCGCCGCCGGCGTATCAATTAGCGGCCGCGCGCGCCGGTATCCCCGCCTCGGTGCTGTTCGCCATTGCCCTGCAGGAGAGTGGCACCCCGCTGCGCGGACAGCTCATGCCTTGGCCCTGGACCCTGAATGTTGCGGGTTTACCGCTGCGGTTTGCCCGGCGCGACGAGGCCTGTGCCGCACTGAGGGAGGCGCTCAGCAGCCACGATCCCAAGCGCATTGATGTCGGGCTGGGCCAGACCAACCTGGGCTATCACCCGGACCGCTATACCAGCGCCTGCGATGCCCTCGATCCCCGCGCCAACCTCGCGGTGACCGCCGAGCTGTTGCGCGCGCACTATGCCGACACCGGTGACTGGGTTGTCGCCGCCGGCCGCTATCACCGGCCCGCCGGCGGTCCCCCTGCGGCACGCTATCGCCGTCAATTCACTCGTCACTGGCAAGGCGTCCAATCCGTCGCGTCGATCCCCGGACGGACACAGCCATGAGCTGTTTACGCTGGGTGGCCCTGGCCCTGTGCAGCTGGCAATCGCTTGCCGCGAGCGCTGAGTCCAGTAGCTCACCCGCCCCCTCCACGCTGAACTGGGTGCTGCCGGTACGCAGCGCTCGCCTCTTGCCCGGAATCGTGCCGCCCAGGGCATTGAGCCTTCCCAGCATGACGCCGCTATTTTTGGTTGGGCAGGACGCTGCTTCCCTGGAGTGGCTGTCGCGACGCGCCCAAGCGTTACAAGAGCTGGGGGCCAACGGGTTGGCAGTCGAGGTCGATGACGCGCGGGCGCTGCGCCGTATACAGACAACAGCGCCCGGGCTGAACATCTGGCCAGTCAGTGGTGACGACATCGCCGAGCGGTTGGAACTGGACCACTACCCGGTCCTGATCACGCCCACCGGTCTGGAACAGTGAGGGCACCTCATGGGCGAGCATGCGATGGAATCCCTGCTGCGACCTGCGGTGGAACTGTACACCGTGGGTATCTGCGCCGGCGCCGGTGCGCTGTGCCTCCATTCGCCTTGGGCCGTGGCCCTATCGCCTGAGGTAGGGACAGGCATGGCGCTGGCCTACACCGCGTTCGGCCTGAAGCGGCTCAACGAAGCGCGGATCGTCCTGCGCTACCGGCGTAACATCCGCCGCCTGCCGCGCTACTCGCTGACCAGCCGGCAGATTCCAGTGAGCAGTAAGCGCCTGTTCATGGGCCGCGGCTTCCGCTGGACGCGCCTGCACACGCAGCGCCTGCTCGAAGCCCAGGACCCGGCGCTGGCCCATTATGTCAACCAGTCGGCTGCCCACCAGTGGGCGCGGCGGATGGAGCAGCTGCTGGAGAAGGCCCCGCCAGGGCTGTCGCTGCTACCTCGTCTGACTGCCTGGGACAGCCCGTTCAACCCCGTGCGTCCGCTGCCATCGGTGGGTGGCTCGCCATTGCTGCACGGCGTCGAACCGAAGGAACAGGAAGCCAGCCTGCCGCTCGGTGAACGCGTTGGCCATACCCTGGTGCTGGGTACTACACGGGTGGGCAAGACGCGCCTGGCCGAGGTGTATATCACTCAGGACATTCACCGACCGGGTCGGGAAGTGGTCATTGTCTTCGACCCCAAGGGCGATGCCGACCTGCTCAAGCGCATGTACGTCGAGGCCCGCCGCGCCGGTCGTGAGCACGAGTTCTATGTGTTCCACCTGGGCTGGCCGGAAATCTCCGCGCGCTACAACGCCATCGGCCGCTTCGGGCGAATTTCAGAGGTGGCCACCCGGATCGCCGGCCAGTTGAGTGGCGAGGGCAACTCGGCGGCCTTCCGGGAGTTCGCCTGGCGTTTCGTCAACATCATCGCCCGGGCGCTAATCGAGCTCGGCCGACGCCCGGACTACCTGCAGATCCAGCGCCATGTGGTGAACATCGATGCGCTGTTTATCGAGTATGCCCAGCACTTCTTCGCCCGCCATAATCCGCAGGCCTGGGAAGCGATCGTGCAGATCGAGGGCCGACTGAACGAGAAGAATATCCCGCGGCACATGGTTGGTCGGGAAAAGCGCGTGGTTGCCATCGAGCAGTACCTGACCTCCAAGCGTATTTTCGACCCCGTCATGGACGGCCTGCGCTCGGCCGTGCGCTACGACCGCACGTACTTCGACAAGATTGTCGCGTCGCTGCTACCACTGCTGGAAAAACTCACCAGCGGCAAGACGGCGCAGCTGCTGGCGCCGAACTATTCCGACCTGGACGACCCGCGGCCGATCTTCGACTGGCTGCAGGTCATCCGCAAACGCGGCATCGTCTACGTCGGCCTGGACGCGTTGTCCGATGCGGAAGTGGCCGCAGCCGTCGGTAATTCGATGTTCGCGGACCTGGTCTCAGTTGCCGGCCACATCTACAAGCACGGCATCGATCACGGCTTGCCGGGCGCCTCCAGCGCGGCGGACAAAGTGCCGATCAACCTGCACGCCGACGAGTTCAACGAACTGATGGGGGATGAATTCATCCCGCTGATCAACAAGGGCGGCGGTGCCAGTATCCAGGTCACCGCCTACACCCAGACCTTGAGCGACATCGAGGCACGTATCGGCAACCGGGCCAAGGCCGGCCAGGTCATCGGCAACTTCAACACCCTGCAGATGCTGCGGGTACGGGAAACCGCCACGGCTGAATTGCTGACCAACCAGTTGCCCAAGGTCAACGTGCAGACACGCACCCTGGTCTCCGGCGCCACGGACACCGCCGACCCTGATGCCCATACCGACTTCACCTCCTCCTCGCAGGATCGGGTCACCACCACTGCGGTACCGCTGATCGAACCCGCGCACATCATCGCCCTACCCAAGGGGCAAATGTTCTCGTTCCAGGAAGGCGGCCAACTGTGGAAGGTGCGCATGCCACTGCCGCAGCCAGCCAGCGACGATGCGATGCCTGCGGATCTGCAGGCCCTGGCTGCGCGCATGCGCGAATCGTACAACGCCAACGCGGGGAGTTGGTGGATTAGCGCGGGAGGTGCACCCACGGCCGATTTCGATCCCGAGATGCCTCCTCCAGGGCGCAGGCACGCGTCGTAAGCGAGCGGGTACCGCGGAGCCCCACTATGCCGACCACTCCAGCCAGCCAACCTCCTGTGCAAAGACGTCCGGGGCTGATCTTCGGCACGCTTGAGCTTTGTCTACGGCTGCTCGGTTTACTGTTCGCTTCGCTGATCTTCTCCATCGTTCTGGAATTCGTGGGCATGTTGTGGTTCTGGCCCGAGCAGGGCTGGCATCACAGCCATGCCATGTGGCTCAGTGAGTTGGGATGGCTCAGCGATCACTTCAAAAATTCGCTGCTAGTGGAGGAGCCCGCGCAAGCCACTGCCAAAGTCCTTCAGCACCTGAACGAATGGGTTGTGGTCCGCTCCGGCTGGGCGCAATCAGACACTCAGCTGAAGCTCCTGAGTCACGAAATGTCAGTACAAGGCCAGTTTGCTCAAGCCTATGTCGTGCTGCAGGACTACCTATTGGCCGCCTTTTTCACCGTTTTGACCTTCGTCGTGCGCCTGGCCGTCCTCACCCTGGCCATGCCCCTATTCCTGCTCGCCGTGATTACCGGCGCGGTCGATGGCTTGATGCGCCGCGATCTTCGCAAATTCAGCGCCGACCGCGAGAGCAGCTTCGTCTACCATCGAGCGAAGCGGGCATTGTTGCCATTGATGGTAAGCCCTTGGGTGATCTACCTCTCCCTTCCCACCTCAGTAAATCCCAATTGGGTGTTACTACCATGCGCTGCATTGCTTGGGTGGATGGTGTCAATCACCGCTACAACCTTCAAAAAATACCTTTGACTGCACGCTATTGACCCAGAGCGGGCAACAATTAAAGAAAGAATTATTTTGAAAATCTATACGCACAGTAATAAAAGAAACAAACTCACATACCCCAGCACAAGCGCGGAGGGCCTGAACAACTCAATATGTTCCAGAACAAAATCAATTACCAATCGATATTCATGCCGCGACAGATGAAGGAGATTGCCAGGAATAAAAATCCAACACCGAAGCCAGTCCCCTTAGGGCATCTGATTAAAAAACGCGCAAGCGAGAGTTTCAACAATGAAAAGGCGAATGGCACTCCATCCTCACATATAGAGGCGAACAGCACATTCGCGCTTGAGAACAGCGCCAGCATTGAAATCAATACAAGCAGCAGTATCACCCAGACATTAAGCCAGGTCTCGGCGACTGGAATTACATATAAGGCTATCGCAAGACTAATCGAGAAAATTGCAAATACTTTTGCAATAGCTGATCGATTTGTTCTAGCTTTCAAATATGTCGAAGTAAGAAATTCCTGCTCGCTTCGCTGCAATTGATGAAGATGCCTTTTCAAAAATCCATTTAAGCGCCCCCGCTGATCTTCAGTCAAAAAATAGTCGAGCCCCATAAATACTGACGCCACCACCTGCAGCACCAGTATGTATTTCTCCTGAATCACTACTCTAACCTCAAAAAATGAAAATTTATTTCGACTCACTATCGGCAAGCTCGAAAAATTCTTTAGCCCGGGGCTTCCATTGTATCTCAAGCCGCCATTCACTTACGCCACCCCAGCTCTACTTAACTGGCCCGAGTCTTCATAGCGACACTGGCGGACTTGGGCCTTTTAAAGTAGCTAGTTATTTTAAAGCATAGGATTCGCAATCTAACATACACCACTCAAATATCTAATTGACTCTGACTTCCAGGCAACCGGCTCAGTACTAACACCGGCGATGTCAACTTGATCTGCTTTCCCGCCGCGCCGGCCGAAGATGGGGATCATCAGCGATGACCGGCAAAGTCTTTGGCCATATCGACCCGGAAACCAGCATCGCCCTCAACATCTTCTTCACCGAGGGCCGCAGCTCGCTGATCGTGCAGGCCTATTTGGCCTGGCCCTTGATCCTCACTGCTCACCGCCAGCCGGTACTACCATCGACGCCTTTCACTTGGGTCGCAGGCAGGCCAACCTGGGACAGGCTGTGGCTGGACAGATGCTGGGGATCTGGGGGTTAAATCAAGATCTGGCAGCGCCAGGCGCGATTCAAGGTTTTAGGCTGAAGCGACTCGCCCCAGCTATTGAAAATCCAGTCAACTCACTAAAACCGAACTCTCTACATTCCCTTTAGCACATGCCAATGCCAGCTTAAATGAGCAAGGTGGAGCCCAGATACTCAGCTGGATTCCGCCATGATGCTTTTCCCCTACTCCTTACTAATAACCTGCTTAATTGCCGCCACGGCCTCCGCTCAAGACGTGCGCGAGCGCTCGGACCTTAGTCTGGTGCAGCGGCAGATCACTGCCATCGAACTGTTAGCTGATCGCGCAAACCGCTCAGTCGATATCGCAGGGGCCCGCTATCGCTTCGATTATCCAAGGTTCACCGCTGACCTTGACAGAGTAAGGCAAGGGATCAGCAAGTACCTTTCGCCTTCCCGAGCGCAGCCAGCTGACTTGGTCGAGTTGATTGGGGATTACCGTGCTGAAGCACATGACTCGAGTCTATCCAATGAGCATGACTGACGCCCAACTGAGCGCGTTCTCCGCGGTGGCCGGGTTTACGCCGCAGCTCAGCTCGCTGCTATGGCGCTCATCCGTACTAGTGCTCGCATTGCTCTGGTGCGCCTGGGCGCTTTGGACCGGCTACCGCGGCTGGGCCGCTGGTAACGTCACGTTCGGTGCACTCGGCGGCAGCACGCTACGCCTGACACTCGCCCTGATCGTGCTGATGTTTTTCATGCTGTCGTGAATAAGAGGCCTTGCCATGAATACCTCACGCCGTTGCCATCGCCCGCTTCTAAAGCTGCGGGCTACCTGCTCGAAAGCTCTGTTCGCCGGCATGGTGCTACTGAGTTCGACGCTCGCTTGGGCTGACCTACCGACCATGGAAGCGCCCTCTCGCGGTGAAGGTTCAGGACTGATCGATACCATTAAGAACTACGCCTACGACGGCGGTATCCTGCTCGGCCTGCTGATCGCCACCCTCGCCTTTCTCGGCGTGGCCTGGCATTCGCTCACCGTCTACGCCGATGTGCAGAACCAGCGCAAGACCTGGAAAGACCTCGGCGCAGTGGTCGGCGTCGGCGCACTGCTGGTGGTGGTGATCCTGTGGTTCCTCACCAAGGCCGCGACAATTCTGTGAGGCCCTTCTCATGTCCGACACCCCTGCCACGCTGCCTGACGGCACACTGACCTTCCTGCCGGAACGCCTCAACCGTGATCCGGCCGTCCTACGCGGCCTCACCAACGACGAGATGTGGGTAGCCCTGATCGTCGGTGCCGGGCTTGGTGTGATCATCGGTGCGCCGCTGGCGGTGGCTACCGCCTCCATCGCCACCCTCCCCACCTGCATGTTCCTCTGCATGGCATTGGTGTTGCTCGGCGGCGGCAAGCTTCTGCGCCGGGCCAAGCGTGCTCGCCCCGAGACCTGGTTGTATCGGCGCCTGCAGTGGCACCTGGCGGTGCATTGGGGCATCGGCACCCACCAGCTGATCCTGCATTCGGGGACGTGGACCGTGCGCCGGACTCGCCGGCATAAGAGGGCCCACCCATGAGCCGCTTCCGCAACAAGGTGGATGCGCAGCAGGCGCATATTCTCAGCCTGCGCCTTGCCGTGGCCATCCTGGCGCTGCTGTGCGGTGGCCTGTGGTACGGCTGGCAGGCCGCGCCCTCCGAGCTCACCATTCATGTACCGCCTGATCTGCGCTCAGGCAGCACGCGCAAGTGGTGGGATGTGCCGCCCGAGAACATCTACGCCTTCGCCCTGTACATCTTCGGCCAACTCAACCGCTGGCCCACCGACGGTGAGGTCGACTACCACCGCGCCATCTTTGCTCTGCAGCCCTACCTGACGCCCGCGTGCAAGACGTTCTTCGACGGTGATTTCGAATACCGCAAGGCTGCCGGCGAACTGCGTGGCCGGGTGCGAGGGGTGTATGAGGTGCTCGGCCGCGGCTACAGCGACGACCCCGATCTGCGGGTGAAGCAACTGGACAAGCACAGCTGGCTGGTCAAGCTCGACCTCAATGCCGACGAGTACTACTCCGCCGAACCTGTGAAGCGCGTGGTGGTGCGGTATCCGCTGCGGGTGGTGCGCTTCGACGTCGACCCCGAGCGCAACAAGTGGGGCCTGGCCCTGGACTGCTATGAAGGCACACCGCAGAAGCTGACGCTGCCGGGAGGTGCGTGATGATGCGTGTCTTGATCCTAATTCTGGTGATGGCCAGCGCCTGGTGTTCAGCGGTCGGCGCCGTCGAGGTTAAATACTGGGACCGCCTGCCCTTGGCCGTTCCGCTCACGGTGGGCCAAGAGCGGGTCCTGATGCTCGATGAAGACGTTCGCGTTGGACTGCCCAGTGCGATCGCCAGCAAGCTGCGCGTGCAGTCGGTCGGCGGGACGGTGTACCTGCGCGCTGCGGAAGCGCTCCCCCCTACCCGGCTGCAACTGCAGTCCGTGAAGTCGGGCGACATCATCCTGGTTGACATCGAGGCGCTCGAGGGCAGTGAGGTACTGGAGCCAGTCAGGATCGTGGCCCAGGTTCAGGCGCCGGACGCGCAGACCGAGAAGGATGCAGCCCCCGTGGCGACGCCGATCCCAGTGGTGCTGACCCGTTATGCCGCGCAGAACCTGTATGCGCCTCTGCGGACCGTGGCGCCACTACCTGGTGTGCGGCGGGTGCCGCTGAGCGACTCCATCACATTCAGCACCTTGCTGCCCACCGAGCGGGTTTCAATCAAAGCGCTTGCGGCGTGGCGGTTGGGCGATTACTGGGTAACGGCGGTAAAGATCCTGAATCGCGGCTCTGGCAAGGTCGCGCTGGACCCGCGTCACCTGCAAGCCACGCTGTACGCCGCGACGTTCCAGCACGCAGACCTTGGCCTCGCCGGCACGCCTGAGGACACCACCGTGGCCTACCTCGTCACCCGCGGCGGCGACCTGAAGCACGCGCTGCTACTGCCACCACCAACGCCAGGGGCTGCCGATCATGAAAGCTAACGGCCTGCTGAAGTGGTTGGCGCCCGGGGTCCTGCTGGGCATCGTACTGATCATCTTCAAATCCTGGATGGCTGCTCCGGACGGCCAGCCCGCGCACGATCCGGACAAAACTACGCTCAGCGCGGAACAGGCCAAGGCCCTAGGCATCGCGGGCGATACCCCGCGCGACACCGTGGCTACGCTGATTGGCCAGGTCAAGGCGATGCGTAGCGAGATGCAGACGCTGAAGAAAGGCAACGATGCGCTGCAAACCGAGAACAACCGGCTGCGCTCGCGCGATGGCAATATCGACACGCGCATCCAGAGCACCTTGAGCAACGTCACCCAGCAGGTCACCGAACAGCGCCAGCAGGCCAACGATGCCCGGCAGAAGGCCGAACAGCAGCACCGCGAAACCCAGGGCCTGCTGTCCAGGCTCAAGGACCAGCTCACCAGCAAGCCGGCCGCGAAGTCGGATGTCCCCGCAGGTTTTGGCCTTGAGCCAGGCGACGAGCAACAGTTCTCGAGGGCTCAGCAGCCGGCTGACGCGATGCAGTGGATCGAGCCATCGAATGCGCGCGCCGGCCGGGACGACGCCAGCAAAGCTGACGGTCCGCTGTCATCGCTGACGTCGACGTTCCAGGACCTGCACGGTCTGGACAACAACGCCATTGATCGTGGCCAGGACCGCTTGCGTGCCGTCGCCAAAGGCGAGCGTGACTCGGAGAATGCCCAGGATCGCACCGAAGACGCTCGGCCCGTTTACACCCTCCCCGAAAACTCGACGCTGATGGGCTCGATCGCCATGACCGCGCTGATTGGCCGGGTCCCGGTAGACGGCACCGTGAACGACCCTTATCCGTTCAAGGTGCTGGTGGGCCCGGACAACCTCACCGCTAACGGCATCGACCTGCCGGACGTGGTCGGCGCGGTCATGAGCGGTACCGCCGCTGGCGACTGGACGCTGTCCTGCGTTCGCGGCCAGGTCGAGTCGATCACCTTTGTCTTCAGCGATGGCACCGTCCGCACGGTGCCACAGCCGCAGAAGGTCGTCAGCCGCAATCGCAGCAGCGCCCAGACCTCGGACACCGAGAAGATCCGTGGCGGGCTTGGCTATATCTCCGATACCTACGGCATTCCCTGTATTTCTGGGGAGCGCCGCTCCAACGCCCAGCAATACCTGGGCAGCCAGAGCCTGATCACCGCGGCCGGCGCCGGCTTCGCCGCGGGCCTGGGCAGCGAGCAGACCAACACCTCGTTCATCAACTCGGCCAGCGGCAGCCTGGGGTTGACCCAGAACAGCGTTAACAGCGCGCTGAACTCAGTCATCAGCGGTGGCATTGGAGATATCCGTGAGTGGATCAACAAGCTCTATGGCGAAGCCTTCGCCGCCATCTACGTGCCGCCCGGGGCCAAGGTGGCGCTGCACCTGGATCACGAAATCAGCATCGACTACGAGCCGAAAGGCCGGAGAGTGAACCATGAAAGCCCATCCGTTTCGGTACTGGATCTGGATTAGTCTGCTGCTCGCCCTGCACCTGAGCGGCTGCTCCACCAGCAAGGAGGAAATGCTGCCCCACGGCGATCAAACCATGCTGGACATCTGGAATGGCGGTGGCTCCGTCGGTTCCCAACAGCAGTTGCAGGAAGCGCGTGGCGAACTGCGCCGGCCAGTGCTCGACCCTGAGCGCCTGATAGGCGACCAAAGCGCTTACACGCGCACCGCCGCCAACGAGATCCGCGCCCAGTTCCCGCGCCTGCCCAATCCGGACCTGGTCATGTACGTGTACCCGCACCTGGCCGGTACCCAGCAGACCCCGGTACCTGGTTACTCGACCGTGTTCCCGCTGTACGAGAAGGTCCAGTACGCGCTGCCCGGCGAACGCCTGGACGATCTGTGATGGCCGATGACCCGAGTTACGACCCGCCGCGCTGGAAGCCCTGGCACACTGCACAGCGCCGGCGCGCGACGCTTGCCGACGAGTCCGCCCAGTATGCGCACAATCCCAGCTTTACCGATCACCTGCCTTGGGTCGAATACCTCGAGGATGAGCAGTGCGTTCTGCTCGATGACAACCGTTCTGTGGGCGCGGTGTTTGAACTGCAGCCGATCGGTACCGAGGGTCGTGAGCCCGAGTGGTTGATGGCGGCCCGCGACGCCCTGGAAGATGCGTTGCAGGACAGCTTCGACGAACTGGACCAGGCGCCCTGGGTGGTGCAGTTCTTCTGCCAGGACGACAGTGACTTTTCCCCCTTCCTCGAACGCCTGGAGCGCTATATCGCGCCCCGCGCCCGCGGCACACCATTCACCCAGGCCTTCTTCACGTCGATGCAGCGTCACCTCGACGCCATTGCTAAACCGGGTGGGCTGTTCGATGACCATGTCGTGTCCCACCTGCCCTGGCGCGGCAGCAATCGGCGGATTCGCCTGGTGGTCTACCGCTGGCTCGGGGACCAGGGTGACGAAGATGGGCAGAGCCCGACTCAGCTGCTGAGCCGCACCTGCGACCGCCTGGTGGCCTCGCTGCAGGCCTGCGGGGTCAGCCCTCGACGGTTGACCGGACGCGACTTCTACGCCTGGTTGCTACCCTGGTTCAACCCGTCTCCGGCCCTCACCGGCGAATCCCCCGCGGCGTTCTATCGACGCGTGCCCTATCCGGAGACGGACGATGGCGAAGAGCTGCCGCTGCCGTTCGACCACGATTTCGCCGAGCGGCTGTTTTTCCAGGAACCGCGCTCTGATATAGAACAGGGCCTCTGGTACTTCGATCAACAGCCTCATACGGTGATGGTGGTCGACAAGCTGCGCCGGCCGCCGCATATCGGCCAGCTGACCGGGGAAACGCGCAAAGGAGAGGCGTTGAACGCCTTATTCGATCAATTACCCGAGCAGGCGGTGATGAGCCTGACCCTCGTGATCACGCCCCAGGATGTGCTCGAGGAGCAACTCAACCGCCTGGCACGTAAAGCCATCGGCGAGAACCTCGCCTCAACCCAAACCCGCCAAGACGTGGAAGAAGCCCGCGCGCTGATCGGGCGCCAGCACAAGTTGTACCGAGGCACCTTGGCGTTGTATCTGCGTGGAACCGATGAACAGCAGCTGCGCCAGCGCTCGACTCAGGCCGCCAACGTACTGCTCGGCGCCGGCCTGCAGCCGGTGCGCGAGGGCGACGAAGTGGCCGCCTGCAACAGCTACCTGCGCTGGCTGCCGATGGTCTACAACCCGGCACGAGACACGCGCAACTGGTACACCCGCCTGTTGTTCGCCCAGCACGTCGCCAACCTGTTGCCGCTGTGGGGGCGCAGCATCGGCACCGGTAATCCAGGCGTCACCTTCTTCAACCGTGGGGGGGCACCGCTGTCGTTTGACCCGTTGTCACGTTTCGACCGCTCGATGAATGGCCACCTGCTGTTGTTCGGTCCGACCGGCGCCGGCAAATCGGCCACCCTGGTCTCGATCCTGATGCAGGTCATGGCCGTGTACCGGCCGAGGCTGTTCATCGTTGAAGCGGGCAACTCCTTTGGCCTGCAGGGCGACTACTTCGCCACGCTCGGCTTGTCCGTCAACAAGGTCCAGCTCAAACCCGGCAGTGGCCTAAGCCTAGCGCCGTTTGCCGATGCCCGTCGGCTGATCGAGCACCCGGACAAGGTGGCCAGCCTGTCGACCGAAGACCTGGATGAAACGGCGCCAGACAGTGATGAGCAGCGTGACGTGTTGGGCGAGTTGGAGATCACCGCGCGGCTGATGATCACCGGTGGTGAAGCCAAGGAAGAGGCGCGCCTGACCCGCGCTGATCGCAGCCTGGTCCGCGAGTGCATCCTCGATGCCGCCCAGCACTGCGCCGCGACCGAACAACAGGTGCTGACGCGCCATGTGCGCGATGCCCTACGCCAGGTCGCCAAAGACGCCCATTTGCCGGACAAACGCCGTGAGCGCGCTCAGGAAATGGCCGAGTCCATCGACCTTTTTTGCCAGGGTTTTGAGGGCGCGCTGTTTGACCGGCCGGGCACGCCCTGGCCAGAGAGCGATGTGACGATCGTCGACCTCGCCACCTACGCCCGTGAGGGCTACGAAGCGCAGATGTCGATCAGCTACATCAGCCTGATGAACACGGTGAACAACCTCGCCGAGCGCGACCAGTACCTCGGGCGGCCGCTCATCATGGTCACCGATGAGGGCCACATCATCACCAAGAACCCGTTGCTGGCCCCCTTTGTGGTCAAGGGCACGAAGATGTGGCGCAAGTTGGGCGCCTGGTTCTGGCTGGCAACGCAGAACCTGGCCGACTTCCCCGACGCGGCGCAGACCATGCTCAACATGATCGAGTGGTGGATCTGCCTGAACATGCCGCCGGCGGAAATCGAGGAAATCGCCCGCTTCAAGAAACTCACGCCGGCGCAAAAGGCGCTGCTGCTCTCCGCGAGCAAGGCCTCGGGCAAGTACACCGAGGGCGTAGTCCTGTCGAAGAACCTGGAAACACTGTTCCGCGCGGTGCCGCCGAGCCTGTACCTCGCACTGGCCATGACTGAGCCCGAGGAAAAAGCCCAACGCTGGCGATTGATGGAAGAGCACCAGCAGTCCGAGCTGGAGGCCGCCCTCCAAGTTGCGGTAGAGATTGATCGCCTGCGCGGCATGTTTTGAGTAAGAAAAGCACCAATTCAGCAGCTACAGCTGCGAGGCGTAGTGACTGCTTAGGACCCAGGCTGTGTGAAAACCCAAACGTATTCTCAGAACTTAAGCCTTGAATCGTCACCGCGATAACTTGACTGACGCAACGCCTGGCCGACTTTTCGTTGCAGTCCCCCATACCGCCAACGCCAGCAGAATGGTAAAATTCCAGCCATCACCATGCCACCCCAGCCTGCCCTTTGATTAAGCTGAACCGGGTGTCGAGCTGAGGGCCCCGATGAAGTAGCAGGTTATCTAGCATGGTGGCTTAGCCCGGGTTTTGGTATAAATATTTTTGTTGCAAGTGAGAACCTTCATTAAACCGTCGCTACCACGCAGCGGCATCTATCATGTGTTATAATCTTTCGCTTCTTATGCTGGGCCCGACAACTCAGTCCTGTCCCGCTTGTATTGGCAAAAACCAAGTACTGGTGTCAGGGCACCGATCCCATCCACTAAGCCTCGTCACTGCAAGGCATTCTATACATTCATCTGAGACAAAATTATTCTGGTGAGCGATAACGTAAACTTCTGAGATTTAGCAATGGATCTATTTAACATTTCAAATAAGCTAGGTCGTGCCAAGAGACTATTAAACTCTGATGATGAGAGCGATTTCAAATATGCATGCTTGGAGCTACGGTTCTGCTTAGAAACCGTAGCCTATCGACAGCTTAAGCAATACGATGACATTATACCTGGCACACTTGCCAATGAATGGCGGGCAGATCAGATCATCAGAACTCTAGCCTCGTTTGATCCCACGTCCGACCAAAGCGGGGATATTTCCATTGGTGAAGAAACAGACCCAGATGTAGAGCCTAAAACATGGCGCAGCATCGGAAAAGTACAAGCAATAAAATGGTCAAAATTTCGTAAGTACTATAACAAGCTTGGATCGTATCTGCATGCCCCCAAAGAAGCTGTAAATAGCCCACCAGATAAATCTTCTCTTGACGAAATTATTCGCGAGCTCGAACGAGTTACAACCAGTACGGCAATCGTCGCATACAAAAACGTACGTCATGCAGACTGCCCTAAGTGCGGGACTAAAGTGTACGCAGGTGAAGGCGAATTTGAAAACGGCCAGCTTGTCGTGTGTGGCAATACCAAGTGCGGCCAGCTGTTCAACAAAATGATCAACGATCAAGGGAACAAAGTAATCACTCCCGTGGATACCATCTGGTTCAAATGTAAGTGCGACGCACATATCCCTGTACGACTAGACGCGATATGGAGATCTTTCAGTTGCGGAGACTGCTTCAAAAAGTTCCGAGTAAACTTGGGCTACTCGGCCGTCGTTGAGCTGGACTAAGGCAATCAAAAAAAGGCCTGCCCAATGCGGGCCTTCTTCTTGCGAAGCGACTCAACGGCACTATGGCATTCAGGGGCAGTCCGCGGTGCTGATATTTAACGTAACCATGGTTGCCAGGACTGGACCCAAAGCGCACTCCCAAGGGACATGAATAATAACGCTCTTTGAACTACCCGCTATGGTCTCATCAGCAATCTGAGCATGCCCGCCTGGTGCATGCCCGAGCATTGGGGGGATTCCTAGGCTCTGTGCGTGACTTTATCAAGGTCTGCCATGGGTCGATCATCCACGACACGCAGCTAACGATCCAAAGCTGACCTTCTCAGTGGATCGCTATAGTCAGCACTGATAGCGGTCGCGAATGACCCGATCATAATAAGTTCCCACGGATCTGGCATTTATCAACCCCTGATACACCTCTGATGGCACACCGCAATAGTCATAAGTGCGACCTTGCTTGAATGCGATCTTCATTCTGCGAGTGGCTGCGTCGTAGCCCACAGCGGTGATCGCTGAAGACCGAACTGGTACCATCTGCATGACTTCCATTCTCCCGAGTTTGACAATTTTGGGTCGTAGTGGTAGTAGTCGAGGCCTTAACTTCCTAGTCTTTCTTATGTGGTGCTGCAGCATAGATCAGAGGCCAACGTCATCGTGCCTGCAACCGCCACCAATGCTTCGTCTCTTCTAAGAGGCCCGTTTTAAGTAGCTTTTAGTGGATCACGGTCTGATAGAGGTGATCTGCCTCGACACGAAGGTACTTAAGCTCTGATTCTGGTCACCAATTCGTATTCACATAAAACCAAGCTAATCTTTAACCCGCGCCTAGCAGCGCAAAATTCCCATTGCAACGCGTCCAATTCGAATCAAGCAAACAAGCTATTTCTGGGAAAAACAATTAAATCAAGCACTACCTTCTAGCCAAAGAAAAACACCCCTGACTGTTATTGCTTGTAAAATAGTTACCCCTTAAGACACCTCCCTCGTGCCCATAGAGCTTTAGAATGGAAGCTCCTTCATAGCCACTCCCAACCACACCTTTTGAAACCTTAGGAACAATCCTGTAGAAATAGTAAAGAACAGGACGAGCAGAGTTAGCGTCCTTTATAGTTTTCACTACAAGCGTCTCAGAATCAGAAGTATCAGAGTGAACCTCCATGCTGACCGAGAACAAGGTTTGCTTGATAGTCGCGACTGCTTTTGTCGAGCCTTCTTTACCATCCCACAAATAAGTAATATCCATATCCCACATGCCATTCAAATCAGGAAAAACCCAATCATTTAGCGCCGGATAGCGCCCCCAAATCTTTCTCCAAAGGAAGCTACCAAGCAAAAACAACGAAATCTCTAATACGACCGCTCCGCCCCCTACAATTCTGAGAGCTTGCTGCAGCGTAACCTCTACACCACAGAAAAACAAAATAAAGACCAATAAAGCAACGAAACCAGCATACAGCTTTGCAACTAGAACCATTGCTTTGAGAGGAGACAGAGTAGAAAACATTTACACTCCTTGAAAAAAAACTTCATTCCCATCTTTAAATATTGCAACCCCAAGCTTCGGAGTGGAAATCCCTGTAAATATTACACCAGGCAAAAATGACCCAAATAGAGCGGCCAAATAGCGTCCTCCGAATGCGCGATCTCGATTCGGCAAAATACCTGATGGAATCGGAGGAGAGAAATACTGTGCTAATGAGACAATTTTCAGGTCGGCATTCAGAATATGAAAACCATCGTGTAAATCGTTGTCAAGATGTGATATCTCTGCCAATAAATGCGCAGAATCCATTGAGCTATTTACTGCTACGTCAACACGCATCGGGAACGCAGGCAGAATGGCATCGTCTTCCGTCACGATTACACCTACCCCAGAAAAGTCTTCTCCTGAGAGCGCCGCCACATTTACAAGCAGATCGGCAAATCGCCCCAACGTCACGTTATAGCCCATCGAGTTAGCGTCATAAAAATCAAATCCTGACTTGATTATAGGTCTGAGTGAGGCAGTCAATACTTGAATGCTACGCTAGCATAGCTGCTCGGCTGCGCTTTAGAAAATAACCCCTGGTGCTTACGATTAGAAAAAATTTACTGGGGCAGTCTGCCTCAGATGCGCTACTCATCCCACTCACTCAAATGTGCATGCACAAGAGTATGGCGCTTACCTGTGCCCGACATGTACTCCACGTGAAGATCGGTCCTCCCAACAATGAGGGCTAGGAGCGACCTGCCGTCGACACGATCCGCCGCTAAGGCCTGCCATTCCCTCAGGTCAATTGATGACGGTGTTGGACGAGCTTGCGGATGGGTATGCCATTCGCCAATGTACCTCACTAGCCCGTTGCTTTCCTTCCAACGCTTCATGGCAAACCTATGGTGAAAGTAAGGCATTCGCTCGAAAAGAAATCTGAAACGCCTGTCCCAAAACGAGGGCTCAGTCGCTTCAACGATCTCCAGATGCTCACCGCGAACATGGCCAAGCAATATCCCACCAGCCTCCGTTGAGTCGACTCCTTCCTGGATATAGCGACTGAAGACCTCTAGGGGTTGCTCACGCAGATACACCATCTGCTGGGTACCAGGCACAACCCAAGTCGTTACGAACGGCATGCTGGACATCCCATATATGGCAATGGTGAGCAGTCAGGGGTTGCCGGTTCGTAGCTGTAATCCGCCAGCCGAGTCGTCAGGGTGGGCCAAGGCTTGTTCGCGACCCATGCCAAAGCAGTATCCAATGCCAACGCTGCTGCTTGAATCGAGACCGATGCAGGGAAAGGCACGTACAACCCTTCACACCCCTGCCCTGCGAAAATTGGCTCTACACCACCATTGACCGACAACAACTCGCCTTGTCTATTTGCTTCAGTCAGGCACCGATAACAACCTTGCTCCGCGCGGTGCTTGATCAGCGAGCGCACAGCAACACCAGCTCCCTCGATCCAGATATGCAAGGTTGGACAGGATGACGCTTTAGCGAGCCAGTGGCCGAAGGCCTCCTCTCCGGTAGCATCAATGATGAGATCCAAGTCAGCCAAATTTACGTCCTTGGCGTCGTTGTTATACCCGCGTACCTGGGCACTCGGCAGGACAATTTTGAGCTCTTCCGCAAGCGCTTGTGCCTTGGGTTTGAAGAGATAGTTGAAGCCTAATCGGTGACGCCCTAGGTTCTGTGGCATCACCAGATCGTCATCGATCAACAGCAACTCTCCCCCACCTGTTCCGGCACCGGCTTTGATGAGCATTTCGCCAAGAAACCCGCCGATGGTGCCGCACCCGACCAAACCGATGCGCTTACCGGCGAGGGTTGTACGCCCCGGAATGTTGCGCTCCGCCAGGTATTTATCATCGAGCCGCAGCATCTGCACGGGCTCTATGGGGCAGTCGAAAATGGGGATGCGCTGATCACACGCACGGTGGTCACTTGGACGGTTGCGCTGAAGCTCATGCACGATAAAACCGTAGCTGTATCCCGTCTTCTCGGACTCGATGACGATCAGTAGGCCCGGTGCTTTATCGCGGTAAGCTGCGATGATTTTGTCGCGAATTTTGCGCCGGCAGGCTTCATCCATCTCGTGTTGCCAGTCGAGAATCTGACTGACCGTTTTCGGTGGCCAGTTCTCCTGCAGCGGTCTCGGGGCTGCGCTGGATGTAATGAGCGCTATCTGGGAGATGAACTCATCAATCTTGCGCCCTGGGCGTGCGAACTTGGCACGACTGCGATCAACATCGTCAGTGAGCACGAACATCTTGTTGTCGGATAGCTGAAGCAACTCAGCCCGGCCAGACGTACGCCTTTCGACGTCATGGAAGCAGTAGATACCATCCCAGTAGACGAAGAACTCTTCCTGGAGATCTTCTTTCATCTTCCCCGCCAGAACCTGCTCCAGAACCTCTGCAGCCTGCAGCAAGGATGTCCGAATCTGTCCAACTGGATCGTACATATCGATCACCTGCGTCCCGGGCGCGGCGTAGCATAGATACCCATCCGGCCCAAGGTGCGGCACCAGCCGCGGAAGCGACCTTGGTAGCTTGGTGACCCACAGCTTCAGAGGCCGTTCGAATGAATGGTCTATCCACACTTCGCATGGCACATTGCCCTGGGTAGGAGTCGACAATTCTCCAGTCATCACAAGCCAGGCTGCATGGGGCTGGGGTTCCATTTTGGTGAACCCCCAGGCCGTCATGTGACGCAACACCTCCTGCATGGCGCTCATGGCTCAGCCTGCCTTGGTGCGTTTCACAGGCTCTGCAGGACCAGCCAAGGGAGCGATCGCAGCCATTGATGCCGGCATGCCCTCAGGGCTCGACCTCATGCGGTGAGGGGCGTAAGGGAAACGGTCACCTAGCATCTTATGCAACCAGTTATTGGCTGTAGTGGCATCAGTTGCATTGATGGCGCCTTCCAGGTGCCGGGCGAACTCTTCGAAAAATTCAACTGCGTCAGCAATGGCCTCTTTGGGCATGTGTGCAGTGAGCGATGCGGTGGAATCGATGGGGCTAGCGACACCGTTGCGCAAAGCGTCCGGAATGCCCTTCACCACATTGAGCAGCGAGCGGTCATCGCGCTTGTCGAAGTACTCGAACAGTGGGCAGGCTGCGGCCATGAGGAGGATCGAACTCGGCCCCTTCTCTTCCCACTGCTTGTCCCGGAATGCCTTCAGGTACCGGACGACGCGGATCAACTGATCACCCTTTTCCAGGCACTCGCGCTTGAACCAATTTTTCATTGCCATGGGGTCAGATTTACGCCAGCCCTGCTTGCGGTCAGCTAGCAGGATTTTGTCCGAAGGCAGGGTCTTCCAGCTATCGCGCTCGGAGTTGATCGCGCTATCGAAAACCGCATGCCCGCGGCTCTCCATGTTCGCCTTGATCTGCTGGAACAGCGTGTCGGGGATCACGTACAGCGGTAGGTCAATGTGCGCGTAAGGGGAGATGGTTACGCGAACGCAGGTGTCTTTGCTCTCGGTATGCCAGCCCCGTTCAGCGCACATAGGACGAAGGACGTCCAGGACTGCATCAAAGAACAAGGCGATTGCAAGCTTCGGACTACTCTCCTCACGCATGACACTAAGAGGCAGGTAAACGCCGTCATCGATATCTGATTGCTGAGGAGGGGTCGTGCAAGGGCTGTTTAGGGTTTTGTAAGCACGCGAACCCTGGATGTAAAACCGAGGTTCACAGATATCGCCTTCCAGGCCTTTATCGCGAAGAGCTCCGGGAAGATCGGCCTTCAAGGCTTCCCGGATGTCTTTCCGTGCATTATCAATACGGGACAGCTCTTCGGGTGCTAGATCAAGCTGGTCAAGGAAGCATGCTTCCCCGGTTGTAGTGAACAGCAAAGGACTAAAATTGGGCATGAAGCCTCCGCTCAGTCGCCAAATGAACGGTGCCTCCAGCAACTGCTGACCTTCACATCGAGATTACCGAGCGCTTATGCGTCCTTGAATCTCGTCACTGCCACCCTACGCCAACCACGTATTCCAAAGGGTGCAGTCCTTCCCGGTTTGTCAGCTACCATGCTCGATGACACGTGTGGAATGCCATTGTGCCACCTACACAACATGTAGAGCAATAGGCTAGACAAGACACCACATATAGTGAAATCGCGTAATTCGCTTCATGCCCGGTGAGACTTTATGGTGCTTTAGCTTTTGTGAGAGTGACCTGCCCCGCAGTGTTAAGGCCCTCAGTCCATTTGCGATCGGTAAAGTAAGTCCCTTCCATGTACAGCTCGCCATCCGACTCCTTAACGAACACCCGGCCAGCGCCGGTATGGGTGTTGGTGTCGGTAGCCACCGGAATTTGGGTGTAGTTGATGAACATGTAGTTCAGCTCCAAGAGGCCAGTCTGGTCGCTGGGCCGTACGGAGACGCTGATGGTCTTGGACTCGGAATATCCATTCGCGGACGTGAACTCCATCTTAACGCTGAACAGTCGCGCGGTAATTTTGACCTTGCCGGGTACGCTGATGAGCGAAGTCCCATCGCCCTGTCCCAACCACTTTTGCTTGATCCCCCAATTGGATTTCAGCTGCATGTCCCAGTCCCCTTCAATAGGGGGAAGGTACTTGCAAATGAGGGGCGCCCGACACAACCAAGCGAACAGAGGGCTTTGACCTAGCACCCAAAAAACGCCGGCGCCGATGGTGACCGCTGAGGAGATCGGACGACCAAGATCAATCAGAGGCCCTGCGACCAGCGTAGAGATGTCCTTGTAATGCATGATCAGGAAAACTACCACGCATGTGGTAGCGAAATACCCAAGAGTCTTGGTAACCCCTATGACTTGATACATTCCTTACCTCAATGTCGGATGGGTAGCTCGCACTAGTACATCCCTGTATCGCAGAAAATTTGCAGAAATTGGACATCCGCTCTGCCAACTGGGGCAACACCGACGATGCCTGGTAATACTGCAACGCTACCACCAACGGCAATTGGCCGACTATCACCAATATTGGCCACTCCATCATGATGTCGACGGTTTTCCCGATCATCGGCATAAATACATGCTATCCCAGGCGCCGGATTATGCGCTGGTGACGCGCCATAAGAGGTGCATCACCCCCAGAACTCGTACAGAGCACATTTGTACCCCAACATCATTTTCCTTATCTCGCGTCGCTAGATCGAGCGTCCGACGAAATCGATCAACCCGGGCTCGGTTTGTCCGCCCTCCCGCGGTGTTAGATCCGGGATGCTGAAACTTGGCGCATGGACGCACACCGCTGTCACCTGCCGAGCGTTGCCCATGAACGTCACCGCCTTTATCCGAAATAAAGCGCCAAAATTCAGAACGGCTCGCCGTGGTCGTGCCTTCACTGCGGCAGCTCTTCTGCTCGCCGCCGAGCAGTGCCTGGCACTGACCACCCCGACCATCATCGCCTCCGTCACTTCGCTGCAGTGCCTGGAGTACCGGGTCGTCGGCATCTGCTACTGGCTGCTGTGCACGCCGTTCGGTTGCACGGTGCGAACCTCGCCGAAGATACGGCACTTCATTCCCGAGCTGGTGGTGTCGAGTTACGCCGACACCGGCGCCAACCCCTGGAGCGAGATGTCGGCACTGTCGGCACCGACGCCAGCATCACAAGGGGGTGGCAACCTGATCACGCCTTCCCCGCAGCGCGACAACCTGCCACGGTTCAAGAATGTCGATGGCATCGGGCATCCCGGGGGCGCTGCCCTGACAGCCTTGGCGCACTCGTTCGGCTATGCCTGCCCTAGCGGTGCCGTGCCGTTTGCACCCTACTACCTCAGCACGCTCGACCCGCTGGCGTGGCGCCAGGCCATTCCCGAATCCGTCTACCCGCAGGCACTGGTGCCGGGAATGCGCGAGATCGGCAACCAGGCGCTCGGCGACATGTGGGGTAGCGTCTATCCACGCCACGGATTTCTGGTGCAGCACGACGACTTCAAGGCGGGTGCCGTAATGGCACAGCGCGCTAGCGACTTCATCACCCGCGTTGGCCAGCCGCATGTCTACCTGCCGCTGCAACCGATGCCTGCGCCCGGCTACTGGCCGCCACAGCCGGTGATTGAGAACAACGTCAACAACCACCGCTGGCAATTGCTCACGCCGGTGATCCAAGGCACCTGCGCCATCTTCCCCAGCCCAACGATCCAGAGCGCCGACGGCGCCTATGCTTGGTCGCTGTGGCGGCCCTACCGCTGCTGCCAGCGCATGGGCCAGACCTTCCTGTTCAGTATCGATTTTGACGGAGGCCAATGATGAAGACCCTCGCGCTCGGTCTGCTGTGCTTCCTCGTCTATACCGTGGGCCACGCCGCCGAGAACGGCTACCACCTTGGTGACCAGGCTCCGGTGCTGGACGACCGGGTGATGTATACCATCGGCGGGGGTTCAGCGGCAGGAGCGCCCTCCTCGCTCTACCGACCCAATGGCCTTGGCGTGGGCATGTCTTGGCGCGCCAACATGATGTGCGGAAACATGAACCTCTCGAACACCCTGCAGAACCAGCTCAATGGCGCCACCCAGGGCTTCCAGCAAATCATGGGCAACGTCATCCAGAACGCCACGCAGGCCGTCATGTCGCTGCCGGCGATGATCATCCAGCGGGCCAACCCCGGGTTGTATGAGCTGCTGAGCAACGGAGTGCTGCAGGGACGGATCGACTTTGATCGCTCCAAGCTCACTTGCCAGGCAATGGCGGCGAAGATGGCCGACAAGGTCGACCAGGCCGGCTGGGGCGCGCTGGCGCAGAACCAGGAGATGCAGCACAACCTCGAGCAGTCCGGCGGTGACGCCGTGACGGCGGTGAAGGACACCGAAGCGAACAACGGCAACAACGGCGTCAGTTGGGTCGGCGGGCAGAAAGCGGGTGGCAACGGCCAGCAACCCATCCGGGTGACGTCGGACGTGGTCAAGGCCGGCTACAACCTGCTGCACAACCGGGCGGTCGAGGATACCTCAGCTCTGGGTTCAGGTTGTCAGAATGGCGCCATCTGCCAAGCCTGGTCGAGTCCCGAGGAGGCCTCCGAGTGGGCGACGCGTGTGCTCGGGGAAACCGAGGTTCAGACCTGTGACGACTGCGAGACGCTGCGGGTAACTGCCGGTACCGGCCTGTCGCCGCTGATCCAGGAGACCTACACGGAAAACCTGGAAGGCTTGCAACGCATGGTTTCAGGCGCCGAGCAGCCCACGCCGGAGAACCTCGGCAAAGTCTCTAGCCCGTTGTTGCAGGTCTCCCGCGGTGTCATCGAGGGGCTACGCGACGACCCCGACCAGAACCTGCTGGCCCGGCGCCTGGCCAGCGAAACCGCACTATCGAGCGTGATCTACAAGGCGATGCTGCTGCAGCGCACGCTGTTTGCCGGCAGCCATGAGCCTAACGTGGCCTCAGCACAGCCCGCCACCAGCGCCCTCAATGGCAACGTCGAAACCCTTGAGCGCGAGATCCACCTGCTGCAAACCGAGCTGCAGGTGCGCCAGTCGCTGGCCACGAACACCGCCAGCCTGGTCCTCGATCGCCACGCCGGCGGCGCCGACGCCTCGCGTAGCATCGATCAGCGCGATCCGGAGCCGGATCGCCTGCGCCGAGCCGAGCAGGAGAGGAGCACGCCATGATCTCGTTTGGGATGCGGTCCACGCTCGGGCGTGCACTGATGATACTCGGCACCATGCTGGCCATCTTGTTGATGGCATGGATGGCGCTGCACCTGTCCGTGAGTCAGTTGAATTGGCTCGAACCAGCGCGAGGGACAACGCCCTACTTCGCGTGCTGGCGCGCGCTCTTGTACACCCTGATTTTTGCTGGCTGGGCCGCAGCGTTGCGCAGGCGGCCCACGGCTGCAGATCAGCAACGGCTCACGCGCCTGGGATTGATCGGCTTCAGCTCGATCATCCTGGTCGAACTGTCTCGCGTGTGAGGTGCAGACATGAACATGAGCACCAACAGCTATCTCGAGTACTACCTGTCGCTGCTGGCCTGGATCATCAACAACGGCATCTGGAACACGCTGGCAGACACAGGGCTGTTCGCCGCGCCCTTCGGTGCAATCATCCTGCAGGAATGGCTGTCGGCCCGCCAGCAAGGCGCAGACGAGGGCAACAAGGGGCTGTTGTCGATCCCACGCGTCGAGAACCGGCTGTGGATGAGCTACGTGGTCATATTGTTTGGCTGCATGCCGTTTTTCCCGCTAAACCTTTCATCCGTGAGCTTTGACGATGCTGCCAGCCAGCGGTGTGGCGTGTCCATGGCCAAGCCCGCGGACACGGCCTGGGGCACAACCTTCAACACCATCGGCGAGAAGTCAGCGAATGTCCCGGTGTGGTGGTTCCTAGTGCATACCATGAGCAAAGGCATCACCGCCGCTGCCACGGCTTCGATCCCGTGCGCACCCGACATCCGCGCAATGCGTATGGAGATCGACAGCTCGCGGATCAACGACCAGGTACTGCTGCAGGAAGTCGCCGACTTCACCCGAGACTGCTACGGCTTTTCGCGCTCACGGCTGTTCACCAATCGGCCCGATTTGGACGAATCCCAGAGCTACGACGCGTCCTGGATTGGCTCGACCTACCTGCTCAACACACCGGGCTACTACGACACCGATCGCTCGCGAATGCCCAGGGTCGATTGGCCATACGACGAGACGAGAGATACCTCGCTGCCCCAGCTCGACAACGGTGCTGGTTATCCCACCTGCAAGCAGTGGTGGAGCGATGGCACCATTGGATTACGTGATCGCTTGGTGGCCGAGGTCGATCCATCGCTGATGTCGCAGTTGCGGGGCTGGCTGACTGGACGCACCACCACCGAGATCGAAGACGCTACCTTGCGAGAGCTGGTGAGCCCGCGGCAACAGTCATTGAGCATGGCGCCTGGGCAGGTGTTCCAGGACTACGGCAGCAGTGCCAGGGGCGGCTCACTGACGCAAGGGCTCAACAACCTGGCCACCAACACCGGCCTGGCCCTGGGTTCTTTCAGCAATTTCCCGGCGATGAATGCCTTGCGTGCAGCCTTACCCATGGTCCAGGCCTTCCTGATCATGGGCACGATAATCAGCTTGCCACTGGTCCTACTGATCAGCACCTACCAATTGAAGGCGCTGATGACGATCACGTTCGCACTGTTCACCCTCCACATGCTGACGTTCTGGTGGGAGCTTGCGCGCTGGGTCGATTCGAGCATGCTGGAAACGCTATACAACCAAGTGTCAGTCACAGACCAGGCACTGTTGTCGTTGCCGACGGCCGGATTCATGGACGGGACTGTCACCGCGCAGGTGATCGAGTACGTCATGGGCTCAATGTTCATTGTCTTGCCAGCGTTGTTCGTGGGCACCATGAGCTGGGCAGGTTATGCCGTGGGTAACGGGATCCAGAGCATGCTGGCAAGTGGCGGCAAGAATGCAACCGACGCTGCAAGCAAAGGCACAGCGCAATTGACGAGTGCCGGTAAGAAATCAATCAGGTGACTTAAAGTCACCTATGTAATGGCCGTTGCTATCATAATCGCCAATATAGAGGTCAGCACCCAGAGAGTCTGGGACTGATTCTTCTCGACTCGCCACAGATTCGGCGCTCTCCCACCAGCTACGAACTAGCGCAAATGCCAGACTGGTGACGATCAGCAAAATAAATGAAAGAGCGACAGCAACAAGACCAAACACGCAAAGTAACTTGCTGGCTGCCATAACCAAAAACTTTCTACATGGAGCTTGGGCCGGGCTCTGAGAGCTAACTAACTTGGAGGCCAAATTTCGCCAGGCTGCTCCAAGGCTCGAACCTATACGGCCCGAAAATGAATGAGGACGGACTTGGCTACGCATCTTGTACCTCCCACAGGCAGATAGCCCGTTGGATCCAAGATTCAAGTCTACTCCTTTCCGCCCCACGAACAGCACCGCTCATCGTTCAGTAGCGGACTGAAACACCGTCATGGAACAATGCGGACACGACGCCTGAATCTGCATCTGCCCGACCATTGACCACAACCAACCTGCCTGATATTGAATAAGTGCAATCGCTGGTTATCCAGCATCCCAGGTAGCCATAACCTTAAAAGCTACGTCACACATGTGATGGTTGTCCCCAAATGCGATTCGCGTTCGGCAGCTCGCATGGTCACCGTTCCCGCGGTGATGAACGCCCTCTAAATCCCCAGGCTTCCAAAGCCTGCATCTTCGACGCGCCTACTCAAACCATTCCAGTGCTGGGAATTCTCCCGCACGGGAAGCATTCCTCCGCACCTCTTGGAGGATTTCATCATGCTGCGCTTCACAGGCTCTGAACTTCACGCGGTGTTGGCCGAGGCCGGTGTCAATGGCTGCAAAGTGATGCTAGTCAAGGATCACGGCATCTACCTGATGGCCGAGATCGGCGAGAGCAAACCCGATGGAAGCGGCCGCAAGCGAGTGGCGTATGCCATTGGCTGCAACCCCGAGGTCGACGACTTCGATACCTGGTGGAATCGCGCTAAAGACGAATTCGGCGGTGACGATTTCGCTGAGTACTTAGACATCGAAGATCCTGTCCTGGCCAGTCTTCGCGGGACAGCAGGATCTTTGGTGGTCGAAGCCACCTCCACTCACCTGTACTTGGCCGCCGAGGTCGAGCCGACGGAAAAATCTTAACCACCGACCTAAGTCACAGGCGCTTTCAGAGGGCTCGCTGTCGGGACCTCTGGAAGCGCCTTTCCGGCTGCCTTCCGCTCCATCCGAGGTCGCCATTTATCAGAAAGCTAAAGCTTCCAGCCTTCCTTGGAACGCTCTGGATAGGCGTATTTGTGATGTTCCTGAGTGGCCATTGACCAGCGCTCCACATAGGTTTTTTACTGCTTAGGCACTCCCTGCTCGCTGCAATATTTACATCGACTAAGCCCCCCACACTTCGACTGAGGTGCTCGCGAGTTCTACCCCGGAGGTACTCATGTCAAGCCACTGCAGCCTCTCCACGGCCATCGTGCTCAGTCCTGGCGTATGGCAGCAACTCATGAAGCCTGGCCCAGGAAACGTCTCCGCAGATCAGGTAGCACAACGTCTGTCCATCCTGCTCACTAGTGCTCTGGCGGCTGCTACTCATTCGTCACCCTGCCCAACTGATCTGCACATTCAGTTGCCACAGGACGTCGCGCCACCTGCGGCCGAACAACTTTCGCTCTTGCAGTTGGCCCACATCACGCCACGTAGCGCCCCTTCTTTCCTGCACATCCGCTTGCCAGCTGAGCATTCGGTGGATCTCACGGTCCTCTGACACGACCAGCACTTCCTCTGCCCTTACCCCAACCGGGAACACTTCCCGGATGGGGTGGCGTTCCCCTTCACAATCGGAGAACGTCATGTCCGACATCTATCTGGACGTCACCAATAAGATCGTCAACGCCCTTAGCCAAGGCGTGATCCCCTGGATCAAGCCCTGGACCACCACAGGTTCAAGCGTTGACGGCCCTTTTCCCATCAACGCCATTACCAAGCGTCCCTACGCCGGCATCAACATTCCGCTGCTGTGGGCGGAGGCGCGACTGCGAGGCTTCACCCAAGATCGCTGGCTCACGTACAACCAGGCGCGCAAAGCCGGCGGCCATGTGCGCAAGGGCGAGCAATCCACCCTCGCGGTGCTGTACAAACCGATGAGCAAGGAAGCGCACGACGAGGACGGCCAAGTCTTTCGTGATGAACAGGGCAACATCAAGATGGTGCAGTTTGCGCTGCTGCGGACGCACTGCCTGTTCAACATCGAACAGACCGAAGGCTTACCGGGCGAGGAGCCAGAGTCCGCTGAGCACGCCGAGCCCACGACCTTCATCGATCATGCTCCGGCCGAGCATCTGCTGGTCGCCAGCGGGGCGCGCATCGAGCATCGCTACGGCGATGACGCGTTCTATCAGCCGATTCGTGATTTGATTCAGCTGCCTACCAAGGCGCAGTTCGAAGACGTCGGCAGCTACTATGCAACGGCTCTGCATGAGCTCACGCACTGGTCGGGCCATCGCACTCGTCTGAATCGGGAAGGCATCACCGGCGGGCATGCATTCGGCTCCACGGCGTATGCCTTCGAGGAGCTGGTCGCAGAAATGGGCGCCGCGTTTCTCTGCGCACTCACCGGTACCACGGGTGAGTTGCGTCACGATGAATACCTGGCGTCCTGGCTGAAGATACTCAAGGAGGACAAACGAGCCATTTTCCGCGCCAGTGGTCAGGCCCGGGAAGCCTCTGAGTACCTGTTGGCCTTGCAGTCCGCTCAAGCCACGGATACCCCTACACGTCTCACCGCCTGATTTCATTCACCCAGCAAAAAGGCCCCGATCTGGGGCCTTTGTTTTATCTGCTGCGCGGCGTTGGCCGCAGGCAGGAAGCCAGTGATTACTGCAACCAGCTCTCGACGGTGTCCGAGCCATGCTCCTGCTTCCACTGCTTGAGGATCTTGTGGTTGCCCCCCTTGGTTTCCACAACCTCACCGCTCTGCGGATTCTTGTAGCGCTTCACCTCACGAGGCTTACGCTGAGTGCTGCTGGACGCGCTCGCGGTCGCTACATTCAGGCCCTTGGTTGGATCGAGAATGCTGACCACTTGGCGCAGGCCCATGCCGTACTCTTCCAGCAACGCTTTGAGTTTCTGTTCAAACTCGATTTCCTGCTTCAAACCGGAGTCGTTTTTCATGGCATCCAGCTGTTGCAGCTGCGCGGCCAGTTGCGCTTCCAGTGCTTTGAACTCGGCAAGTTTGGACATGAATAATCTTCCTAGGCGTGGGACAAGTGCAGGGATAATAACTGAGACCGCGGAGTTAGCCGAGGATTTACTTAAAGCACACGCGCTCTTGCACAGGGTTGGTTAAAAGACCTCATCTGGACGCTCAATCACTCAAGTGCTGACACAGGTGCGCCACAAGTTGCCACGGGTTTGCGCTGTTCCCAATCTTGAACACGATATCGCGCTGGCTGCGGGGCAGCTTTTTCGCACAACGTTTGGCCGCTGACCGGATGGCCGCATCAGTACCATGAATTCGATCGGCCAGTAACACGATCAATACCGCATCACTCAACGTCATCCGCGCCCCTGCTCTAGCAATGATGCCGGGCAGTCTACGCCCTGAACAAAGGGACCGCTATTCCGATCGGCCGCCGATCCCGATGCGCCTGGCTTCGAATTATCACACGCGTGAAAAGGGCCAAGGCGGTAAAGGGTAACGGCGGCAATGGAAGGGGGCGCAAGGGTAAGAGCTCTATCCGAAAAGGCAAAAGGACCTCCCGAACGAACAGCAGGTCATGCGATGAAACGCTGGTGGTTAACATTTCGAAAAGGTGAGGCGGCAGAGCCCACCTCTACGCCCATCGCCGAGGGCTTCATGCTCACCCAGTCGGCCGAATCTCTGCTCGACGTAGATCACCGGAACAGGCTGCTCGAACGCATCTGGCAGTACACGGCCCTCTCCGAAGCGCAGTTTGATCGGCTCTACCTCGAGCCCATCCGCCGCTACGCCAGCTTCGTACAGCAACTCCCGGCGAGCGAAAGCCATCATCACGCCTATCCCGGGGGCATGCTCGATCACGGATTGGAGCTGGTGGCCTGCAGCTTGAAGCTGCGCCAGTCCTACCTCCTCCCCAGTGGCGCTGCACCGGAAGATCAGGCCGCACAGGCCGATGCCTGGAGCGCCGCGATTGCCTACGGTGCCCTGCTGCATGACATCGGCAAAATCGCCGTAGACCTGCAGGTGGAGTATCAGAATGCCGAACGCTGGCATCCCTGGCACGGTCCCATAAACCAGCCCTACCGATTCCGCTACAACCCCGACCGCAATTACAAGCTGCACGGTTCCGCAGCCGGGCTGCTCTATACGCAGCTCTTGCCGTCAGCCCTGCTCGACTGGCTCAGCGATTACCCCGAATTGTGGAGTCAATTGCTGTTCCTGCTCGCCGACCACTACGAGCACGCTGGGACCCTCGGGGAATTGGTACTGCAAGCGGACCGAGTGTCCACCGCACAGAACATCGGTGGCAATCCCGCGAAGGCTCTGCAGGCGCCCAAGCACTCGCTGCAGCATCATCTGCTGACGGGTCTGCGCCACTTGGTCAAGAACGAGTTCAAGCTCAACCAGCCCGGCGCGGCCGGCTGGTTCACCGAAGACCACCTTTGGCTGGTCAGCAAGACCACGACCGACAAGCTACGGGCGCATCTGCTGGCTCAGGCCGTGGACGGGGTTCCCTCTTCAAACATCGCCTTGTTCGATGAACTGCAGTCCCATGGATTGGTGGAAGCGACACCGGAAGGCAAGGCGGTTTGGAACGCCATTGTCACGGACGGTGACTGGCAGCATCGCTTCACATTCATCCGCCTGAAGCCGAGCCTGATCTGGGCCGGTGAACCACGTCCAGAATGCTTCGCTGGCACAATTGAGCCGATGATGGGCCATCCCCTTCAGACAAGTGAAGCCAGCGAGTCGGCTCTAGAGCGACCGCAGGCACGTGCGGAAGAACAACTACCAACTTCCTTGCCGCTGAATCAGGATTTCGACTATCTCGACGATCTGATGGACATGCTGCAGGAGCCAGCCGAGTTCGAGACTGGATCAAATACGGGATCCCTGAAAACTGCCGCTGCGCAATCACAGGATGCCGTGGGGCTGGCCTTTCTCGAGTGGCTGCGAGACGGAATCCAAACTCATCGCTTAGTAATCAACGACAGCAAAGCCAAGGTCCACACCGTGGACGGCACCTTTTTCCTGGTCACGCCGGGCATTTTCCAGCGTTACGCTGCGGAGCATCCAGAGCTAGCAGCGGAAAACCCTGAAAGCGAAGCCTGGCGAGTTCTCCAACATCAATTTCAGAAACTGGATCTACATCTGAAAAAGCCCAATGGCCAAAACGTATGGACCTGCGCAGTGCAGGGTCGCCGCAAATCCTCCTCATTGAATGGCTATTTGTTGCGTAGCCACCAAACGCTAAGTCGCGATCCACCAAAGGACAACCCCTTCCTAGCGTTGCAGTCTTGAAAATTGATGGATGGTCTAGATGTCGCCTTGACGGCTTCGGCTGCAGCCCCCAATGTCCGCCAACCAACCAAAGTAGCAATCTGATATCATGCTTGGCATTGACAGCACTCTCATTGGGCTAGATAGCTCCCTGGACACGCCGCGACTCGCAAAGGAAGAGCACAGAGGCATGCAAATCCCGCCATCGACCACATCCTCAGCACCTGGGCAGTATTACGGATTTTCGATCCAACCGACGAGACAATGCCTGCATCTGCTACTCGCACCTGCAGGCTCTGTAGTCGCCTTGGAGGTTCTAGATGACACCGATGTCGTTCAGCCTGACGGCGAGGTCACGGTCGAGCAGTCTAAAAGCGGACTGGTAACTAACCCAATTTCAGATTGGTCAATCGATCTCTGGAAGACCTTCGCTAACTGGATTGATACAATCGAGGCGGGCCATATTGACTTAGCACGTACCCGATTCCACTTGTACGTAGTACAGCACAAACAAGGTGATATCGCAGATCTTCTAAAATTCGCGCATTCTGTTGAGTATGCACGTGAAGCCGTGGAGAAGATCACCAAACGGTTCAAAAAAGAAAAGCCAACCGGCTGCGAGCAACACGTTAGAAAGTTTCTAGAATATGAGCCTGATAAACTACATCAGCTCATCATAAAATTTAGTTACGAATGCGGCGACAGCGACCCGGTAAAACCAATTAAAGACATCTTGCGAAATACAGTTGCCGAGATATCTTTAGACGAGGTCTGCTGTACAGTAATAGGTTGGGTAAAATTACGCTCAGATGAGCTTATCGGCTCACGCAAGCATGCGGGCCTTGAAAAAAATGAATTCGCCGACTGGCTTTCTACCTATTGCTCAAAATTCTCGTACGAATACCTACTTACCTACACAGCCCCTAGTCCCGAGCGCCTGGAAGTTGAAGCCAACATCACCAAGCACCCTGTGATGATGTATCAGCTTGAACTGATCGAACAAGGCCAGAGAGAAAAGCTCAGGGCAATGACAGATTTCATGCGCTCCAAAACTGGGAAAACCCGCTGGGCAGAGGCCGGATTCATCGTCGAGTCACAGTTTGAAGACTATGTTGACGACCTTAAGATGCTATGGCGAAGCAACTACTTAGAGATTAAGGGCTCTACACCAGAGCTTTCCCCAGTTGAAAAAGGTGAGTCTTTATTCTTGAGATGCCATGCACTCAACCCACCAATAAATGGCAAAAGCGCACCCAACTACTTCCCACGTGGAACTTTTCATTATCTAGCCGATAAACAGCTGATTGGGTGGCATCCCACATATAAAGAGCTGCTAGAAAAGAAGCTTGGCAGCATCTCTTAGCAAAAAGCCAGACAAAGGAAAACAAGATGAGAATCAAGGATGCGGCCTAATCAAGACCTCGACGAAATTTACTTAATGCAGAACCCTGCTTTAGGTGCCTCGCTAGTTTGGCGATTTGTAGAAGGTTATGCTCCAAAAGGTAATGGAATACTACCCTGCATGCCGTTACTTTTCATAGTGCTTCCTATCCTGTATCACCAAGAGCTTCGGGATGCGGCCAAATCTACTTTCCCCTCATCGGGACTGCGCGTATTTGCAGGAAAATTCAAGGGTGAGCAGGAAATTTTATACGGTATTCAAGGCCGAATGCTTAAACTCAAAGAGGTGACTCTAGCCTCGATTTCCATTGCTATCCAGTGCGGATTGATATCTCTCAATACAGCTAATGCTGACGTAGAGAGCTTAAGACCTAAAGCCCCTACTGACCTAAATGAGAAAATCAAGGACATGCTTCGGTCTTCTGAAAAGCTAGGCCAATGGTGCAGAACACTGACAATACAGGAAGTTCAAGCAACTCTAAGGATTAAGCTGTAATGAAACTACAAATTCGCAAGCTCATCCTTTGGCCAAAAAACGGTGGAGCCTACCGAGAGCTTGAATTCGAGCCGGGCAAGGTCAACATCATCAGCGGATCTTCAAAGGCCGGCAAGTCCGCTGTTATCCCTATCATCGACTACTGCTTAGGCTCCGAGCGCTGCGCTATCCCGGTAGGCACCATCCGTAAAACTTGTGAGTGGTTCGGGATCCTGATTGATACTGACGAGGGTCAAAAGCTTATTGCTAGGATAGAACCTGGCAATCAACGCTCCACAGATGACATGTTCATCATCGAGGGGCAGTCAATCGAAATTCCCGATGCGATTGACAGTAAAAACACCAATCGTGAGAACGTGAAAGAGATTCTGAACCGGTTATCAGGCTTACCCAACCTCGGCTTCGGCGATGACCCGGCCGAGTTTGGCTTCAAGAACCGGCCAAGCTTTCGCGATCTGATGGCATTTACTTTCCAGCCGCAAAATATCGTAGCTAACCCAGATGTCCTTTTCTACAAAGCGGATAGCTATGGTAACCGTGAAAAGCTGAAGAGTATTTTTCCGTTCATCCTTGGAGCAATCGACTCGAAACTTTTAGTAATCGTGTGGGAACTCAAGGAGCTGAGGAAACAGCTCAAGACGCTGCAGAGCGAGCTCACGGCGATTGAAACGGTGTCGAAGCAGTGGAAAGCCGAAGCGCATGTCTGGTTCTACCGCTCCAGGGAATACGGATTGGTGGACGCTACCGTCCAGCCCCAGACCGAATGGCCGGATCTTCTTATGCAGCTGCAGGGCATCGCCCACAAATCATCTCGTGATGCAGTCACCACCCCTGCTGCTGCAGAGTCATCATCGGAAGTTCTGACGGTGCTACGGGAGCGCGAGACGCTAATTGGCGACAACATCTTTATAGCCAAACAAAAGTTGGAAGACCTCAAGGAGATCAAAGCGGAGGCGAAACACTATTCATCTTCGCTTGAAAAAATCGGGCAGCGACTTTCTCTGTCTACCTGGCTCAAAGAACTCGCTGAAAATAGCTCGGACACGAATCCCCTAGTGTTTCCCACTCTCACTCCGTCAACGCAGCTCACTGAACTGTGCAATGCCCTTGAAGAAATTGAGCAAGTCGCCAATTCAACACCAAAAGTGTCGGCATCCGTCGAGAGCGAAATCGTCCGGATTCGCAATCTCATCCGTCAAGACAGCGACACACTTGCTGCTATTCGGACAGAGATGAAAGGCATCGAAACCCGCGACGAACTCGTCGCCAAGCACTCGTTGCGCATGACGGAAATCGACCAGTTTTTGGGTAGCATGCAGCAGTCCATCAAGACCTACACTGAGGCGAGAGCAGACTCAACGCTCACAGAACGAGTGAAGGCGCTCGAGGAGCGAATAAAGCTGCTCGAGCCCCAGGTTTCAGACGCGACAGTAAAACTGAAAACCAGCCAAATCCTGGAAGAGATCAGCAAAATCTGCGCGCTGATCACTCCCCATCTGGATGCGGAATGGGCGGACGCCAAGATCACCCTTTCCATCCCTGACCTCGCAATCAAGGTAAAGCACGACGGACGCGACGACTTTCTTTGGGAAGTGGGTAGCGGAGCTAACTGGCTGGCCTATCACATCGCAATGCTACTCGCGCTTCAACTCTATTTCCTGAAGAAACCGGATCACTCTGTTCCCCACCTTCTGATCTTCGACCAGCCAAGCCAAGTCTACTTCCCCGTTAAAAGCGCGGTGCGCAAAGGAAAAGGCGTGGACGACGACGGAGACACTGAACCTGTACTTGACGATGAAGACCGCGATGCGGTTCGTAAAGTGTTCAGCGTACTTGCCAGGGGGGTCAATAAAGCAAAAGGTCGGCTCCAAATCATTGTTCTCGACCACGCGGGCAGCGAGGTTTGGGACGGCATTGAAGGCGTGAGTTTGGCCGAAGAGTGGCGGGATGGAGAAAAGCTTGTGCCACCACGCTTCGAGCGTTGAAAAACCGAAAACCTCTGATTAAAGGATGGAGAGCCTCAAGGGGCGCGGACGTTGTAAATTGAGAAGATGTTACAAGCGGTCTTGATGGGATCAGGTCGCATCCTTCTTAAGGCAGCAGCTTATTGGAGAAGCTGACCAGGCTGCCCCAAAGCCCACTCCAACCCCTAGTACTAGGGCGCAGTGAAGCTTAGATCGCCTATCGCGCCAATGATGGGTAGCGATATGATTCACCTGGGTGTGTCCAGAAATCTGGTTCAGCACTCGGAACGATGGACTGTTTGAGGTGCTGATGAAAATCGCCAAGGCTCTGAACACATACGAAATCGAAGACCTATACCCGCTCTGCAAAGAGGACGCCTCCCTACGTCTCCCAAAGACCATGAGTCACGGGGGCTTATTTGGGGTCGACGCGGCGCTTGCCCAGTTGGTAATCAGCTGGGCTCGTGCGCACGAGCAAAGCTTGCTCCACTTGTATGCGGGAGCTGAAAGCGCTCGTGATCGCATTCTTCAGCTTGGCCAGACTGCCGCTGGCCTAGCGGCTTTGATCATGTCTTCTCGCATCGAGACCGAGGCACATGAAACGATAGAAAAGCGCGCCGCCCTCACCGTGATCAGGCCTTTAATCGAAGCGATGTACGACGGCGACCTGCGGAACACCTCGAGCGAACGAGGAGCGCGGCCTACCACCATTAACCTCTTCAGCATCAACTTCGCGAAAATGGAGTTCATCAAACCTTTCTACTACGGAGGAGCGAGCCCGCAGATCCATTCCCACTCCTCGTTCGCAAGCCTCTTGGAAATGTCATCCGCGCTGATGCATACCAAGCAGGACAAGAAAGCACTTCATAAGGGCGGGCTTCCTGCCCTCGGCAGTGTGCTTGCCGAGCTGATCGCTAACGCAGATCAACACTCGGTCACCGATGTGAATGGGGTGAAATATAAAAAGGGACTGAGAGGCACCTCCGTGAAATCCGGGAGGATCAAGAAGGAAGACATCCACCTTGTTTCGAACAAGGAGCCGCAGTTTGCCCTGTTCGTGATGCGAAACATGCTTAAGGATGCGGAATACCTCGAATTCATTGAGATTTCCGTCATTGACAGCGGCCCGGGCCTAGCACGACGTTGGCTCTCGGTCAAACAAGGCGCTCCTGTTGAAGCTCTCGACGATCTCCCCCTAGCAGTGGAGCTTGAAGCAACCCTAGAGTGTTTCAAAAAACATGTCACGACCAAAGACTCAGTGACATCTGGCATGGGCCTTCACAACGCAGTCCAAGCGCTCAACAAGCTAAAAGCCTACGTACGTCTCCGCACAGGGAGAGTCTGCCTTTATCAGGCATTCCAAGGTCAAGACCAAGTCGTAGATTTCAACCCAAAGAATTGGAGCGGTGACCGTGAGCTGGTGGCAGCTGAAGGAACCGTATTCACCATTTGCATTCCGGTGAACTGAGATGCCTGACTTGTTCGATTTTGAAGTGACCCTGACCCCTTCCCCCACTGCTGAACCAGCGCATGTCGTGGTTTTTTTCACGGGCCCAGAACGAATCACAGACGCTCATATCACGGAGGCCCTGCAGAATCGGCTAAATGACTACGTCCTGCCGGATCATGTCACCTTCTTAGTACCTGATTGTCATCGTGCATGGCTCAAAGAAGAGTGTGCTGACAAGTCGTCAGCCATAGCCATTGCTCTGGAGCGACGCTCCAATGGCGGGACGCCATCGTATGGATTCTCCTTTTTCAACGAGCACGGAGAAATCTCGAAATACGTAAAAGTCGCCGGCGCCGACAGAGGAATCGGCAAGCTCATCACCCGAGCCACCGACAATTTTGTCCAGGCTGGAATGCGGAAGCTCGTCAAATGCACATCTGTGCTTACCAAGGCGCCGGCTGGATTCTTATTCTCGAAACCCTCCTCACGCGCTTCCAACTATTTCATCCGCGCAGAGAACCTTCTTACTGAGACGCTGCATTCGCACTTCCTGGCATTCTGCTGCCTTAAAGTGATCAAGAATGCCTCCGGTGACGGCATGCGAGAGCCGGAGACAATTTACCTGGACACCATGGCGTTCCTACCAGTAGCGCTCTCGATCCAGTTGTTCCAAACGAAATTCGGCAATCAAACGATCTCTAGTATCAAGTCGTTTCACTCACACGATGGCTTGAACGACGGCAGCCTGGCCGATGCCGCCACTTCGCTATGCCTGATTTCGGCCTCCACCAACTGTGGACTCGCCAAGGAGTGGATTAAGGTCAACCGCGCCCCACCTACCCGTGTCGCAACCTTCCTGTCTTTCGTTAGCCAATCAGAATCGTGCACCGTGCTGCATACCATTGAGAAGCCCGAGGACTTCGAGTCTGTAGCCGAGAGTGAGTCAACCGAGGGTCGTAAGCTTATTCGGATCCATGGCGAAAGGTTTGTTGCACAGCACACCGAAACTCGGCTGCTCAACATTGGCATGGGTCACCTTCCGGAAGGACTCCAGACCAAGTTTTTCTCGTTCATGGGCAAAGGCTTGTTCACGTGCTTCAGCCAAATCCCTCAAAGAGAACGCTACAGAACCGTCCAGGTAAACAAGGACAAGCTCGTTCGCACTGATGAGTTCGATAAATGGTTCAAGCAAATGCTCATGGAGGAGTCCCCTGCCTCGACCTCTTTCATCATCCATGATGATGATGGTGCCAGTAAAAAAATGGCCATCGACGCCTTGGCATTCCTCGAGGCAAAGGGTCTCAAATGTGAAGTGGTGAGCGCTTCAACATTTGACCCGAAGGACAAGTTCAAGGGTTCGGTGATCATCGTTGCCGCAGCTGCGGAACGAGGCACATTGCTTCTCAGCATCAGTCGCCGCCTCAGGTCTGCCCAGGAATCTGGGACTCGCGTTTACCTCGTAGGTGCGCTTCTGGGGCGTTCGCACGAGCTAATGGAGGAGCTTGCCTCGAATCTCACGCAGCCGCCCAAAGGAAGTCGAAAGTACGTATTCAAGTCTTTCATCGAGATCCCGGCCGCAAGTCTCGCTTGCAACAACCACTGGCACCAGGAACAGAAGCTACTCAACCGCTTGCTTTCATTCGGAGAAGACGGCGTTTCAGATGCCGTAAAAGCACGTATCGAGGCATTCGATAAGGCTAAAACTGACGGCCTTTCGGAGGCTGCGTTCTGGCCGAGCAGCTACCAGCCTGGGCAAATGAAGCTTAAAAAAGGATTCGCATTTGTCAGCGGAGCAAACGATGTCACCGTGGCTGCGTGTGCGGATATCTTTCTGACCATTCTGTGGATCCTGCAAAATGCCCGGAAAGGTGCCAAAATCGATCAATCGAAGCGATTAGAATCTGGGGAGCTTCAACAGGTGCTGCTCTCTCCCGAGATCTTCTCTCGCTACGACGACGGGATTATTCAAGGGGCATTCCTGAGAGCCGCGTTGCCCACCGAGCTTGATTACAGCGCCCATGAGACGCATAGCGCATCCATGGCCGACATCATCTTGCGCGTTGTTCAGGGCCACGGGTTCGAGCGGGGTGATGCTTCCATGGAGTTCATCACTGCACTGGCTATTGGCAAAATTCGGCTTCACAAAGAGGTAGATGAGAAGCTCCGAAACAACATCACAGTTGCCTTGGAAGGCAACACCGATGCGATCAAGATTCTCTTTGGAGAGGAATCGCCATTCTAGATCGGTGAGAGCATCGGTCGCGTTCAAGCTATGGCCGCTGCTCTCAGCCGTGATATCCCACACCAGCTTTTACTCGCCCCTATCCTCGGAAATAATCCGCGCTCTCTGGTGGGCCTGCGCCAAGAGAGGCCGTAGCCCTGGAGGGTAGCAGGCGAACAGGATGGAAGCCGGCGGGCCCGAGGCTGGGCGAAAGCCAAGGCCTGGCTATACGACAGCCTTCCCAATGTGAAAGGCGCATGTTTAAGCCAGGCTTTTCCCTGAAAAAAGCGCTCGCGCGCTCGGAGGCTTGAGACCGTCGGGCAGAAAATTCCAGGGACGCTCACTGAAAGCCAGCGCCCGAAGTATGGGCTAGGGTATGGGCTGAAAGCGACAAGACACAAAAAAGCCCTGAATAATCAGGGCTTTAATGAAAATAAGTGGCGGAAGCGTAGGGTTTCGAACTCGGATAGTCGACTACGCCGGCCTCCCGCAGCCACCTATCACCTTCCTAATCAACCACATCATTGTCACCGGCTTCGGCTCCGTGCGGAGGCACGGCTGCATCTAGGTACAGCCCTCGCATTCAACGCTTTGCAGCTCGGATCATACAGAACGCAAACTTGTATGCCCTGACAACGTGAGCTTGAGGCAGCTGAAAATCGGTGGGGTAAAAAGTGGGGTAAAAACGCATACGGAGAAAAATCATCGACCATAAAAAAATCCAGTCACCGCTAAGTGACTGGATTCTTTGGAGTTATTTGGTCGGGACGGAGTGATTCGAACACTCGACCCCTTGCACCCCATGCAAGTGCGCTACCGGGCTGCGCTACGCCCCGAACTGCTCTCAATACTGCTGAGAACGGTACAAAATCTACCCTAACCTTTTGATTAATGAAAGCTTTTTTTCGAAAAACTTTCCATTCGTCGGATCAGGTTATTTCTTCAACACCACCAGCACATCTTCCAACTCGACAATCATCTGCCGAATCATCTGCTTATACTGCGTCGTGTCGTCCTTGGCTTCATCACTGGACATGCGCAAGCGCGCACCGCCGATGGTGAAGCCTTGGTCGTACAGTAACGCGCGGATCTGGCGGATCATCAGTACGTCTTGGCGCTGATAATACCGGCGGTTGCCGCGGCGTTTGACGGGGTTGAGCTGGGGAAACTCCTGCTCCCAGTAGCGCAGCACGTGCGGTTTTACCGCACAGAGCTCGCTGACTTCACCAATGGTGAAGTAGCGTTTGCCCGGGATGGGGGGCAGCTCGTCGTTATGACTTGGTTCCAGCATAGGCCTCAACCCGGGCTTTCAATTTCTGCCCTGGACGAAAGGTGACGACGCGGCGTGCGGTGATCGGGATTTCTTCCCCGGTTTTGGGGTTGCGGCCCGGCCGTTGGCGTTTGTCGCGAAGGTCAAAGTTGCCGAATCCGGACAACTTGACCTGCTCGTTATCTTCAAGCGCGTGGCGGATCTCTTCGAAAAACAACTCGACGAGTTCCTTCGCCTCTCGCTTGTTAAGCCCAAGCTCCTCGTACAGCCTCTCGGCCATCTCAGCTTTCGTCAGAGCACCCATGCCGTTATTTCCTTAACGTGGTGTTCAACCTTTGTTCGAGCGAGGTGAGGATCAACTGCAGGGTGGCGTTCACCTCATCGTCATTAAGAGTGCGCGATGGATGCTGCCAGGTCAAGCCGACCGCGAGGCTTTTTCTATCAGGATCAATGCCTTTACCCTGGTAGACGTCAAACAGCCTGAGGTCTGTGAGCCATTCGCCTGCATTGTCACGAATTGCTTCAAGGACGTCGCTGGCGGCCACATCACGGCCGGCAATCAGCGCCAGGTCGCGGCGGGTTTCAGGGAACTTGGACAGTTCGCTGAATTTCGGCAGGCAACCTTCGACCACTTCTTCCAGGATCAGCTCGAAGACGAACACCGGGCGATCCAGGTCGAGGGTCTTGGCCAGCTCTGGGTGCAGAGCACCGAGGTAGCCGACTTCCTTGCCGTCGCGTTCGATACGGGCGGTCTGGCCTGGGTGCAGGGCTGGGTGCTTGCCCGCGACGAACTTGAACTCACCGAGCGCGCCGGAGTAACCCAGCACCGCTTCAACGTCGGCTTTGACGTCGAAGAAGTCAATGCCATCGCGTGGGTTGGCCCAGCCTTCTGGCAAGCGAGTACCGGTGACGACGCCGGCGAGCATCGGCTGCTGCTTGAGGTCGCCGAGTTGGCCGACAAAGCGCTGGCCGCTCTCGAACAGGCGCACGCGGTCTTGCTGGCGGTTAAGATTGTGCTGCAGCGCTTTGACCAGGCCAGGCCACAACGAGGCGCGCATGGCGGCCATGTCGTTGGAGATCGGGTTGGCCAGCAGCAGCGGCTCGACGGCAGGGCTGAATAGCTCGAACAATTTCGGGTCGATGAAGCTGTAGGTGATTGCTTCCTGATAACCGCGAGCTACCAGCAGGCGGCGCAGGGTTGGCAGCTCACCGCGGGCTTCCGGCGCGCCTTTGGGGGCGAGACGGGCTTGCGGATAGCGCACTGGCAGGTGGTTGTAGCCATACAGACGGGCCAGTTCTTCGATCAGGTCGACTTCAAGACTGATATCGAAGCGGTGGCTTGGCACTTGTACCGTCCACTGCCCTGCCCCATCGGCGCTGGTGGTCAGCTCGAGGGCGTTGAGCAGTTGCTCGACCTGGGCTGGGTCCATGTCCATGCCGAGCATCTGGCTGATGCGTTCGGCGCGCAGAATGATCGGCGCAACTTTCGGCAGGTGCTGCTCGCTGACTGCTTCGACGATCGGGCCGGCTTCGCCGCCGACGATTTCCAGCAGCAGCGCGGTCGCGCGCTCCATGGCTTCGCGAGCCAATTGCGAGTCGACGCCGCGCTCGTAGCGGTGCGAGGCATCGGTGTGCAGACCGTAGGAACGGGCCTTGCCAGCGACGGAAATCGGCTCGAAGAAGGCGCTCTCAAGGAACAGATCGCGGGTCTTCTCGGGATTCACGCCGCTGTGCTCGCCACCCATGACGCCGGCAATGGCCAGGGCCCGGGTGTGGTCGGCGATGACTAGGGTGTCGCTACGCAGGGCGACTTCCTGACCGTCGAGCAGGACCAGCTTCTCGCCTTCCTCGGCCATCCGCACGCGGATGCCACCGTTGATTTCGGCGAGGTCGAAGGCGTGCATCGGCTGGCCGAGCTCGAGCATCACGTAGTTGGTGATGTCGACTGCAGCGTCGATGCTGCGCACGTCGCTGCGGCGCAGGCGTTCTACCAGCCACAGCGGGCTTGGCTTGGCCAGGTCGACGTTGCGGATCACGCGGCCGAGGTAGCGCGGGCACGCGGCCGGGGCCGAGACTTCAACCGAGCGCACTTCGTCGTGGCTGGCGGCAACGGCCGGCACGTCGATGCGGGTAACCGGCACGTCGTACAGGGCGCTGACATCGCGCGCCATACCGGCCACCGAGAGGCAATCGCCACGGTTCGGGGTCAGGCCGATTTCGATGCTGGCATCGTCGAGATTGAGGTATTCACGGATGTCCTGACCAACCGGCGCATCGGCGGCCAGTTCAAGCAGGCCGTCGTTTTCTTCGCTGATCTGCAACTCGGCAGCCGAGCACAGCATGCCGTTGGATTCAACGCCACGCAGTTTGGCCTTTTTGATCTTGAAGTCGCCTGGCAGCTCGGCTCCGATCATGGCGAAGGGGATCTTCAGGCCCGGGCGCACGTTAGGCGCGCCGCAGACGACTTGGAAGGTCTCCTGGCCGTTGCTGACCTGGCACACACGCAGCTTGTCGGCATCCGGGTGCTGCTCGGTGCTGAGCACTTCGCCGACGATGATACCGCTGAACTGGCCAGCCGCCGGCGTGACGCTGTCGACTTCGAGGCCGGCCATGGACAGACGAGCAACCAGCTCGTCGCGGGAGACTTGCGGGTTTACCCAACCGCGCAGCCACTGTTCACTGAATTTCATGCTGTTCTCCTGAATATGGTCGAGGTGTGGCCTAGCGGAATTGCGCCAGGAACCGCAGGTCGTTGTCGAAGAACAGACGCAAATCGTTGACGCCATAACGCAGCATGGCCAGACGCTCGGCGCCCATGCCGAAGGCAAAGCCCTGGAACTCTTCCGGGTCGATGCCAGACATGCGCAGCACGTTCGGATGGACCATGCCGCAACCCATCACTTCCAGCCAGCCGGTCTGCTTGCACACGCGGCAGCCTTTGCCGGAACACATCACGCACTGAATGTCGACTTCAGCGGACGGTTCGGTGAAGGGGAAGAACGACGGACGGAAACGTACATCCAGCTGCTTCTCGAAGAACACCCGCAGGAATTCTTCGATGGTGCCCTTGAGGTCGGCAAAGTTGATGTCGCGATCGATCAACAAGCCTTCCACCTGGTGGAACATCGGCGAATGGGTGATATCCGAATCGCAGCGATAGACGCGGCCAGGGCAGACAATGCGAATCGGCGGCTGGGTCGATTCCATGGTACGTACCTGCACCGGCGAGGTGTGGGTGCGCAGCAGCATGTTGGCATTGAAGTAGAAGGTGTCGTGCATCGCCCGGGCCGGGTGGTGGCCGGGGATGTTGAGCGCCTCGAAGTTGTGATAGTCGTCTTCGACCTCAGGGCCTTCGGCGATCCCGTAGCCAATGTGGGTGAAGAACTGTTCGATACGTTCGAGGGTACGGGTGATCGGGTGCAGGCCGCCAGTGGTCTGGCCACGGCCCGGCAGGGTCACGTCAATGCATTCGGCAGCCAGGCGAGCGCTGAGCTCGGCCTCTTCAAAGCCAGCCTTGCGCGCATTGAGCACTTCGGTGACGCGCTCCTTGGCGTCGTTGATCAGCGCTCCAACCTTGGGGCGCTCTTCGGCTGGCAGGTTGCCCAGGGTCTTCATCACCTGGGTCAGCTCGCCTTTCTTGCCGAGAAATTGAACCCGGATCTGTTCCAGGGCATTGATGTCTTCAGCGCGCTCCACAGCTTCCAGGGCTTGGGAGACCAGCGCGTCCAGGTTTTCCATGTACAGACTCCAGATACAAAAATAGGGGAAGAGCTTTGAAGGCTCTTCCCCTATCGATGACGTTCAACACCCGACGGCGCATGCGCCGCCGGATGATTGTCGTGGGTACTTAAGCCAGAACGGCTTTAGCTTTCTCGACAATCGCAGCAAACGCCGCTTTTTCGTTCACTGCCAGGTCAGCCAGAACTTTACGGTCGATTTCGATCGACGCTTTTTTCAGGCCAGCAATCAGGCGGCTGTAAGACAGACCGTTGACGCGAGCACCAGCGTTGATACGAGCGATCCACAGAGCGCGGAACTGACGTTTTTTCTGGCGACGGTCACGGTAGGCGTATTGACCAGCCTTGATGACAGCCTGCTTGGCAACACGGAATACGCGCGAACGTGCACCGTAGTAACCTTTAGCCAGTTTCAGAATTTTTTTGTGACGCTTACGAGCAATTACGCCGCGCTTTACACGAGCCATGAGTAACTTCCTCTATCTAGACCAGAATTAACGAACGCGCAGCATGCGCGCGACTTTTGCCACGTCAGACGGGTGCAGCATGCTGCTACCACGCAGTTGACGCTTACGCTTGGTCGACATTTTGGTCAGGATGTGGCTCTTGAAAGCGTGCTTGTGCTTGAAGCCGGTCGCCGTTTTCAGGAAACGCTTCGCTGCACCGCTCTTGGTTTTCATTTTTGGCATGTTCGTAACTCCGCATTGGGGTGGATAAACATAACCGCAAGGCCTGCCGTGCCCTGGTGGTTATTTCTTTTTCTTGGGGGCGATGACCATCAAAAGTTGGCGTCCTTCCATCTTCGGATGCTGTTCGACGGTCCCGTATTCGGCGAGATCAGCTTCGATCCGCTTCAGCAGTTCCATACCCAGCTCCTGGTGGGCCATCTCACGACCACGGAATCTCAGAGAGATCTTGGTCTTGTCCCCATCACTTAGGAAACGTACCAGGTTGCGTAGTTTTACCTGGTAATCCCCTTCCTCCGTCCCTGGACGAAACTTGATTTCTTTGATCTGGATGATCTTCTGGTTTTTCTTGGCTGCAGCCTGTTGCTTCTTCTTCTCGAACAGGCTTTTGCCGTAGTCCATGACTTTACAGACAGGAGGTACGGCGTCAGCAGAAATCTCTACCAGATCCAGCTTCGCTTCTTCAGCGATACGAAGCGCTTCTTCGATCGAGACGATGCCCAACTGTTCACCGTCAGCACCAATTAACCGAACCTCGCGTGCAGAGATATTCTCGTTGATCGGGGCCTTCGGTGCAGCTCGTTTATCGTTTCTCATATCACGCTTAATAATCATTACTCCGATTCTTGGCGACCACGCCGGGAAACCGCATGCGCAAGGAACTCGGCGAATTGGGCGACGGGCATGGAGCCCAGGTCAGCGCCTTCGCGAGTACGCACAGCGACGGTTTGCGTTTCGACTTCACGGTCCCCTATAACCAAAAGGTACGGGACCTTGAGCAAAGTATGCTCGCGGATTTTAAAGCCGATCTTCTCATTTCTCAAGTCAGACTTGGCACGAAAACCGCTATCGGTCAGATTTTTTTCAACCTGAAGGGCAAAATCGGCCTGCTTGTCAGTGATGTTCATGATCACTGCCTGGGTTGGCGCCAGCCAAGCCGGGAATACGCCAGCATAGTGCTCGATCAGCATACCGATGAAGCGTTCGAACGAACCGAGGATGGCGCGGTGCAGCATTACCGGGCGCTTGCGCGCGTTATCTTCGGCAATGTAGCTGGCGTCCAGACGCTCAGGCAGGTTCGGATCGTACTGCAGGGTACCACACTGCCAGTTACGACCGAGGCAGTCACGCAGGGTGAACTCGATTTTCGGGCCGTAGAAGGCGCCCTCGCCTGGCTGATATTCCCACTCCAGGCCGGATTCGTTAAGTGCATCAGCCAGGGCGCCTTCGGCGCGATCCCACAGCTCGTCCGAACCGACACGCTTGGCCGGACGGGTCGAAAGCTTCATGGCGACGTCGACGAAACCGAAGTCTTTATAGACATCGAGGGTCAGCTTGATGAAGTCGGCCGCTTCTTTCTTGACCTGATCTTCGGTGCAGAAGATGTGCGCATCATCCTGAACGAAACCACGCACACGCATGATGCCATGCAACGCACCAGATGGCTCGTTACGGTGGCACGCACCGAACTCGGCCAAACGCAGTGGCAGGTCGCGGTACGACTTCAGCCCCTGATTGAACACCTGCACGTGGCACGGGCAGTTCATCGGCTTGACCGCGTAATCACGGCTTTCCGACGATGTGGTGAACATGTTTTCGGCGTAGTTGGACCAGTGACCGGAACGCTCCCAGAGGATTCGATCGACCACTTGCGGGGTCTTGATCTCAAGGTAACCGTTCTGACGCTGCACAGTACGCATGTACTGCTCGAGCACCTGATAAACAGTCCAGCCGTTCGGATGCCAGAAGACCATGCCCGGCGCTTCTTCCTGCAGGTGGAACAGGTCGAGTTGCTTGCCGATCTTGCGGTGATCGCGTTTCTCGGCTTCTTCGATGCGCTGAATGTAGGCAGCCAGCTGCTTCTTGTCAGCCCAGGCGGTGCCGTACACGCGCTGCAGCTGCTCGTTCTTGGCGTCACCGCGCCAGTAGGCGCCGGACAGCTTGGTCAGCTTGAACGATTTGAGGAAGCGGGTATTGGGCACGTGCGGACCGCGGCACATGTCGACGTATTCTTCGTGATGGTACAGACCCATGGTCTGCTCATCCGGCATGTCCTCAACAAGGCGCAGCTTGTAGTCTTCGCCACGGGCCTGGAACACGTCGATGACTTCGGCGCGCGGGGTGACCTTCTTGATGACGTCGTAGTCTTTCTCGATCAGCTGCTGCATGCGCTTTTCGATGGCAGCGAGGTCATCAGGGGTGAAGGGGCGCTCGTAGGCGATATCGTAATAGAAGCCGTCATCGATGACCGGGCCGATTACCATCTTGGCGGTCGGGTACAGCTGCTTGACTGCGTGGCCGACCAGGTGGGCGCACGAGTGACGGATGATTTCCAGCCCCTCTTGATCTTTGGGGGTGATGATCTGCAGGGTGGCGTCGTGTTCGATCAGGTCGCAGGCATCGACCAGCTTGCCGTCGACTTTACCGGCCAGGGTGGCCTTGGCCAGGCCGGCGCCAATCGAGGCGGCGACTTCGGCTACGGATACAGCGTGATCGAACGAACGTTGACTGCCATCGGGAAGAGTAATGGTGGGCATGGCGCCTCCTCTCCTAGTGGTGACCCCTACCAAAGGTCACGTGGGTTGGGATGAGCCAGTACAAGATCCGACCTGCCTTCCTTAATAGAGGAAGCCTGCCTCACAGTGGCAGAAGCCTGTCGGCTTGTCAGGGGCGAACCAGAGTGACTGGAAATAGAAAGATAGCTGCTGGCTGCCTCTGGGCAACTGCAAGCCGAGCATGCTAGCACGCAGGTTAGCGGCCAGGCACGAATATTTGGTAAATGCGTAAATCCGGTGAACTGTGAGTAAAAAAGCCTATCAGATTTGCTGATGCATCCGATTTTCATCAGACCTATATCAAGGGAGTGTCTGGTTATGCGACTTCAGTCTCTTCTGGCCCTGACCGCCGCGGGGGCACTGCTGCTGCCCATGGCGGCCCAAGCCGACTGGCCAGCCGGCAAGAAAGACGCCTACATGCAGCAATGCGTGCAGGTGGCCACCCAGCAAGGCGTCAGCGCCAAGGACGCCGACACCCACTGCAAGTGTGGTGCCCAGGCAATCGAGAAGAATTTCAGCAAGGCTGAGATCGAAGACCTCGACAGCAAGGACGGTGTTGACGCGAAATTGATGCAAAAGGCTCAAACTGTGGTAAAACAGGCGTGCACGACGAAAGGTTGACCGCCTAACAGCGGGCTTCCGAGCCTTTATTTGCGCTGTATCAGTTTTCTTCGCAGTTAAAAGGCGCGACACGCGCAGAATTAGACTATGATGTACCTGGCGCACGCAGCTTCGGCTACATCTGCACCGATAAAAAATTACGTTTCTGGAGATTCACCCCATGTCCAATCGCCAAACCGGCACCGTCAAGTGGTTCAACGATGAAAAAGGCTTCGGCTTCATCACTCCTCAAGGCGGCGGCGACGACCTGTTCGTACACTTCAAAGCCATCGAATCCGACGGCTTCAAGAGCCTGAAAGAAGGCCAGACTGTTTCCTTCGTTGCCGAAAAAGGCCAGAAGGGTATGCAGGCTGCACAGGTTCGTCCGGAGTAATTCGGATGCTGTAAAAAAACCCGCCCTCGTGGCGGGTTTTTTTATGCCTGAATTTTACAGATTGGTCGCCGCCGCCCATGGCGCCAGCGACCATTAAAGAGCAAATCAGCCGCAGTTGACGCGGACGACGTTACCCTGCTCGTCAACATTGAGGTTGAGTCGCTCGGAGCGGTACTCCAGGGTGACCATATCGTGCGGCTTGAGGATGCGGGCCATTTGCGAGCCGCTGGCTTTGCGCGCCTGCTCAAGCAGCTCGGGTGTGCCCGGTTTGCCTACGGTGAAGTCAGCGCCGCTGGCGTTACAGCGGCCATCGTTGCCAGCCGAGGCTGCCGGTGCGCTGCTGTCACCGCCCGGCGCGCTGCCAGTGCTGCAACCAGCCAGCGCAACAGCTACCAGTACGGTTGCCAGAGAAGCACGGGTACGGAACATGAATCCTCCTAATCATCATGGGAACTGCTGTATGCGACAGTAGTGCGCAATATTCGTTGCAAAACGCCCAAGTGTGCCTGACTCGCGCCCGCGAGGGGAAACAGCAATCGTCACCGGGTTTTGCACCGAATAAATAGTTTGTCGCGCACGGACTGTTATGCCTAAGTCGCAGGGCTCTTGACGCAAAGGCATGATTTACTGCAATAAGTGGAGTGCAGCATGCCTCCCTACGAACGCCAGGGCCCGGTGTTCGATCTATAGTCCGAACCAACGAGAAATTTCCAATGCGCAGCCTCAGCATCGATGCCGACATCCAGGTCCACTTACCCGCGGGCCATCGCTCGTACGCACCAGGCACCGCCGAGGAGCTGATGTTGATTGCCGTGGACCTGCTGGTACACGAACTCGGCAACGAAGGCTCCCGCAGCTTTATAGAGCAAGTGCTGGAGCGCTACGCGCCCCAGGCTGCAGCTATGGCAATCGAGCCAGCCGCTCGCTGAGCAGATCGAACAAGCCCTGGGCATCGCCCTCCTCTACCCACATGACGTTGGCGGGCTGCTTGAGCACGCCATACCAGTCGGCAACGGTCTGACCGAAGGTCGGGCCTTCGCGACTGTCGACACTCATGTGGATCTGCCGCCCGCTGAACATCTCTGGCTTGAGCAGATAAGCAATGACGCTCGCATCATGTACCGGCCCGCCGGGCATGCCGTAGAGCTGCATGTCATGCTGAATGTAGGCGTTGAGGATGTCCACGACCTGCTTGCTGGCTCGGTTGTTGACTGCGCTCAACTGCTTGAGCCGAGCATCGCTGGTCAGCAGCTTGTGGGTGACATCCAGAGGCAGATAGGTGAGCTTGACGCCACTGGCCAACACCACCTCAGCGGCATGCGGGTCCGCGTACAGATTAAATTCAGCGACTGGCGTGATGTTTCCGCCATTGAAGTGGGCGCCGCCCATGACCACGACTTCCTTGATGCCTTGGGCGATCCCTGGCTGCTGGATCAGCGCCAAGGCCAGGTTGGTCTGCGGCCCAAGCATGGCGATGGTGATGCTGTGTGGCTTGGCTGCGCTCAGGGTATCGACCAGATACTGCACCGCATTGCCCGCGGCCAAGCTTTGCTTTGGCTCATGCACCTGCACGCCGGTAATGCCCTCCTCGCCGTGAACCTCAGCGGCGTAGATGGGCGCGCGCACCAAAGGTCGCCCAGCACCGGCGTAGACCGGTATGTCTTCGCGCCCAGCCCACTCACGGGCCAGACGCGCGTTGCGGGCGGTTTTCTCCAGGCGCACGTTGCCGGCAACCGTGGTGATCGCGCGAATGTTCAGCTCCCCGGGTGATGCCATCGCCAAAAATAGCGCCACCAGGTCATCGGCACCAGGGTCGGTGTCGATGATCAACTCGCGCGGGGCGGCGTGCAGCGCCGAGGTGGTTACAGCGGCCATGAGGACGGCTCCTTGCAGCAGTTTCTTCAACATAAGGCACTCCTGCGCCAACAGTTTGCAAATTCAGGCCGCGCCACGGCGGATCGAAGCCAACAGGTCAAAACGTGACGCCAGCGACCAATGCGATATTGCTGAATGGCTTGCACTCCCCGGTGCGCACAATGACCTTGGCCTGACGACTCAGCAGCTTGAACTCACTGTGCGGCATCTGCTCGCGAACGCCGAGCAAGCCCAGCGCGCTGAGCTGCTGGATTTCAGCCAACGCCGGTGGCGCGACCTCGAACAGCTCGGCCGCCAAGACATGCCGTTCGACCTGCATTTCGCTCAGCACCACCCGCAGTACACTGGCAAAGTCCGGCAAGCCCGAGGTAATGGCCAGGTCGATCAATTCCACGCCAACCGGCACCGGCAAGCCGGCATCACCGATCACCACGATGTCGCCATGACCCAGACCGGCAATCGTGCGCGACAGAGCAATATTGAGCAGAGCGGTCTTTTTCATGGCTGCAGCTCCGCCAGATAGGGAATCGAGGGCTGCGCACCCGCACGAGTGACCGATATGGCGGCCGCGCGCTGACCGAGGGTGATCGCCTCAGCCTCACTCAGCCCACGCGCCAAGCCAGCGGCAAAGCCACCGATAAAGGTGTCACCGGCCGCAGTGGTGTCGAGCGCTTTGACCGGCGTTGCCGGATAGTGCTGGCAGCCTTGCGCGCTCACCACCAAAGCACCCTCGCTACCGAGGGTCATGATCACCTTGCCGACCCCGAACGCGAGTAACTGCTCGGCAGCGCGGCGGGCGCTGTCCTGATCGCTCACCGCAATGCCGGTCAAGGCCTGGGCCTCGCTTTCGTTGGGCGCGAGGTAGTCAATGTTGGTAAACCAGTCTGCCGGCAGCGGGCCGGTAGCGGGGGCAGGATTGAGAATCACCGTCTTGCCCAACTCACGGGCTCGGGCCAAGGTCCACGCGACCGTTGCCTGGGGCACTTCCAGTTGGCAGATGACGATATCAGCAGCCTGCAACAAGCTGTCAGCGCGCCGCACCGACTCGGCGCTGAGCAGGCCGTTGGCACCGGGGATCACCACGATTGCGTTCTGGCTGGCAGCGTCCACCACGATCAGCGCCACTCCGCTGGAAACACCCGCGCAGCTAGCCACTGCCTGACAATCAACGCCTTCGACCTGCAGCGCTTGTAGCAGCTGCGAGCCATAGGCGTCATCACCGACATTGCCGATCATGGCCACGCTGGCGCCGAGGCGCGCCACGGCCACCGCCTGGTTGGCGCCCTTGCCGCCGGGCACCGTGAAAAAACCGTCGCCGGTCAGCGTCTCGCCGGCTCGCGGCAAGCGCTCGGCGCGGGCCACCAGGTCCATGTTGAGGCTGCCGACCACTACTACCTTGGCATGCATGGGAAGTCCTTAGCGGTAATCATTGAACAGGTCCGGGCGTGGCCCGGTAGATTCGCGCATGATGATGCGCGGGGCGATGATGCGCTGCTCGGCCGGGGCGTCGTGCCGCGGCCTGGCGATGCGCGACAGCAGCAATTCGGCAGCACTCTCGCCGAGCTCGCGAATCGACTGGCCTACAGTGGTCAGCGGCGGGTATACGTAGCGACTGAGCTCGATGTCATCGAAACCGATCACCGACAGCTCGCCAGGCACGCTGATATTGCGCTCGGCGGCCGCGCGCAGGACGCCAAAGCCGATCATGTCGTTGCCGGCAAAAATCGCCGTGGGCCGCCGGCCGTCAAGCAACTGCGCCGCAGCAGCGTGGCCGCCTGGGCTGGTGAAATCACAGTGCAACACACGTGCTGCGCTGACCTCAGCCTGCGCCTCGGCCATAGCCCGATGAAAACCGGCCACGCGCAACTGGCTGACCCCGGTCTCGGCTGGCCCGCCAATACAGGCGATGTCGCGGTGGCCGAGCTCGAGCAGGTGACGGGTGGCGAGGTAAGCGCCTTGTTCGTGGTCGATCCGCACCAGGTCGGCATCTACGCCCTCCAGCGCGCGGTCGACGATGACCATCGGCGTGCGCACACAGGCCAGGCTCTGCAGCAAGTCACTGTCTTCACCGACTGACGCTACCACCAGGCCATCAATGCGCTTTTCCAGCAATACGCGCAGGTAGCTGCGCTGCTTTTGCGGATTGTCGTCGGAGTTGCACAGGATCACGCAGTAGCCATTACGCTCGCAGCCATCCTCGATGCCCCGGGCCAGCTCGGCAAAGTACGGGTTGACGCTGCTAGGCACCAACAGGCCGATAGTGGCGGTACTGCGCGCCTTGAGCGAGCGGGCTACGGCACTGGGCACGTAGTCGAGTTCGGCGATGGCCGCCTCGACCTTCAGGCGCACCTGTTCGCTGACCGGACGGGTCTTGTTCAGCACATGGGAAACGGTGGTGTAGGAAATCCCCGCCATTGCCGCGACATCTTTGATGGTTGCCATGGTTTCAGTTCCGCCGGCTCGCGCGCCGGCTGCGATAAGTGTCGAGCACCACGGCAATCACAATGACCGCCCCGGTGATAATGCGCTTGGTTGGTTCGGAAGCGCCGATCTGAGCCAGCCCGGCGGCCAGCACCGAAATGATCAGCACCCCGAAGAATGTACTGATCACTGAGCCGCGCCCGCCCATCAGGCTGGTACCGCCGATCACCACGGCGGCAATCACCTGCAGTTCAAGGCCAGCACCGGCGTTCGGGTCGGCGGCCTCCAGACGAGAAATCTGGAACAGCGCGGCGAGGCCGGCGAGCAGGCCCATCAGGGTGAACACCATGATCTTGTAGGGCCGCGGGTCGATCCCGGCCAGGCGTACAGCTTCTTCATTGGTACCAATGCCGATCAGGTAACGGCCGAACACTGTGCGTGTCAGTACAAGGTGGGCAACGACGATGACCAGCAAGGCGATGATGAAGGCTGGCGAGATGCCAAATGCTACTGGATTGGAAAACCAGGCGTAGGCATCGCCGATATAGGCCGTGCGCGAATCAGTGAACTGATAGGCCAGGCCACGGGCCATTTCCAGCACACCGAGCGAGACGATAAAGGATGGAATACGCCAGGCCACGGTAATGCAGCCAGTGACGCTGCCAGCCAGGGCGGCGACTGCCATGCCCAGCAGCGCAGCGGGCAACACGCTCCAGCCCCACCCCAGAATTGCCACGCTGACCGCCGAGGCTGCCAAGGCCAGCACCGAGCCCACCGACAGGTCGATGCCACCGATGATCAACACCAGCGTCATGCCTACTGCCAGCACCATCAGATCGGGGATCTGGTTGGCCAGGGTACTGAAGGTTGCGTACGACCAGAAATGGCTGCTCATAAACGAGAACAGCACAATCATTGCCAGCAATGCGCCGGCCAGCCCCAGGTAAGTACCCAGGCCCAGATAGGTGCCGCTGCGGCGAGCGGGAGTGTCGACGGGAGAGCTGTTCATGGGTCCATCCTGGGAGCTGCTTCATGCAGCAGAGCATCACGTTGTTGATAACCGGCGAAAGCCGCGGCAAGCAGTTGATCCTGGCTCCAGGCATCGCGCTCGAAGGTGTCGATCAGGCGCCCCGCAGAGAGCACACCGATGCGATCGCAGATCAGCATCAGCTCGCGCAGGTCACTTGAAACAACCACCAGCGCCTTGCCCTGGCGCGCCAACTCGGTAAGCAGGCCATAAATGTCGAACTTGGCGCCAACGTCGATACCACGGGTTGGCTCGTCGAACAGCAGTACCTGGCAGTCGCGCTCGAGCCAGCGGCCAATCACCACCTTTTGCTGATTGCCACCGGATAACTGACTGACAGCCTGCGCTGGGCTTGCGCTGCGAATGCGCATGGCGCTGATCTGGCGCTCGGCCAAGGCTGTTTCGGCAGCGCTGTTGATGACCCCAGCACGGGACACGGCGCCCAGGTTACCGAGGGCAATATTGGCGCTGATCGACTGCGTCAGCAGCAGCCCCTCACCTTTGCGATCCTCAGTAATCAATGCAATGCCAGCACGCACAGCGGCCTTGGGCGAGTCGACAGTGATCGGCTGCGGCGGCTGACCAAGGGCAACGCTGCCGCTGTCGGCGCGGTCGGCGCCGTAGATCAGCCGCAGCAGTTCGGTACGGCCGGCGCCGATCAGGCCGGAGATACCAAAGATCTCCCCTGCCCTCACCTCGAATGAAACCTCGCACACCTTGCCGGCACGGCTGAGCTTGTCGACCTTGAGCAGCGGCGCGCCGATCTGGCGCCCGCCCAGGTCGATATGCTCGCCCACGTCACGACCGACCATCAGGTTGACCAGCTCGGCACTGTTGTAACGTTGGATCGGCTCGGCGCACACCAGCTTGCCATCGCGCAGCACCGCGATGCGCTGGGCCACACGCTGCAGCTCTTCAAGGCGATGGGATATGTACACGATAGCCACGCCGCGCTGACGCAGGCGCTCGATCTGGACAAACAGCAGCTCGACCTCGCGGGCAGTGAGCATCGCCGTAGGCTCGTCGAAGATCAGCACCCGGCAATCACCAATCAGGTTGCGGGCGATCTCGACCATCTGTTGATGGCCAATACCCAACTCACCGACCAGGGTATCCGGGTCAATCGCGTCCAGGCCCACCTGCGCCATAGCGGCGACCGCCAACTGGCGCAGGCGCTTGTGATTGATCCAGCCGAGACGGCTGGGCAGGTTGTCGAGAAACAGGTTCTCGGCAACCGTCAGGGTGGGCAGCAGGTTCAGCTCCTGCATCACCATACGCACCCCAAGCCCCTCTGCCGCACTGCGGCTGGCAGGGCTGTAAGGTTGGCCGAGGTAGCTCATGTGCCCAACGGTGGGAATTTCCAGGCCGCTGATCAACTTCGATAGCGTGCTTTTGCCGGCGCCGTTCTCACCGGTCAGCGCCAGCACTTCGCCGGCGTACAGCTCCAGCTCGACGTCAGCCAGCACAGGCTGGGCGTAGCTCTTGCCCAGCCCGCTGACCGCGAGCACCGTTTGCGTGGCCGATGCAGACATGGCCGGGTCTCCTGCCTGGATCACGGCTTGGTGATCAATTCAACCGGGGTTTGGATGACATTGTCGGCATCGACAGCGGTTGTTTCGCCCTTGATCAACTGCAGCGCAGCCTGGATGCCATACACGGCTTGCTTCTTGGCATCCTGATCGAGCGTGGCGAGCACGCGGCCATCTTTGAGCATCGGCTTGATGGCGTTGATGTTGTCATAGCCGACTACCTGAACCTGATCTTTCTTGCCTGCGGCACGCACAGCCGAGACAGCCCCAAGCGCCATGCTGTCGTTGCCGGCCAACAGCGCTTTGATCTCTGGATACTCATTGAGCATGGCCGCCGCCACCGCGTTGCCCTTGTCGATTTCCCAGTTGCCAGACTGCACCGAAACGACCTTGATCTGTGCCGCCTGCATGGCGTCCTGGAAACCAGCCGTGCGCTGTTGGGCGTTGGTAGTGGTGGAGACGCCTTCGATAATACCCACCTGATCACCTGGCTTGAGCTTTTGCTGGGCCAGATAGTCGCCTACCAGCCTGGCACCCTTGCGGTTGTCAGGGCCAACGAAGGGCACGCTGAGATTTTTGCTCTTGAGCACTTCGGGGTCGAGGCGGTTATCGATGTTGATGACGGTGATGCCAGCATCCATGGCTTTCTTGATCACCGGCACCAGCGCCTTGGAGTCAGCCGGCGCGATCACCAGCGCGTTGGCGCCAGTGGCGATCATCTGCTCGACGATGCGGATCTGGTTGCTGGTGTCGGACTCGTCCTTGATGCCGTTGGCTACCAGGTCGAAGTCGTTAGGGTGCTCTTTTTGGTAGGCCTTGGCGCCGTCTTCCATGGTGCGGAAAAACTCATTGGCCAACGACTTCATGACCAGAGCGACCTTGGGTTTTTCTTCAGCCTGACCTGCCAGGGGCAGTGCGAGCGCCAACGAGGAGACGATAGCGAGGGACAGCAGACGACCGGGGAACGGCAGTTTCATGAGATGACTCCGAATCTTGTGTTTTTTATCGGATCGCAAACGTTTGCGTTAAGCCACTATGGAAACAAGCCCTGATTTTGTCAATTCCCTGAGACGCTGTTTTGGCAAACCGGGGCCAGCGGCAGGTTACGCGGATTGGCCACGGAAAACCGAACAACTTTACCTGTATCCGTTCGGTAAGCCGAATACATCCCATCGCTGGATTTGTCTCGGCATATGAGCGAACTCCCGCCGGGAATGGCTCAACCCAGACTCGACGCTGCGTTGGTATGAAACCTGCCTGCTTAGCTGTGCGACATATAAATCTCACCAGGAAGATCGAGAGAACAATAACGATGAAAACCGCACTGAAGACATTTGCCCCGGGCGCCCTCGCCCTGCTGCTGATCCTGCCGACTGCAGTTTCTGCCAAAGAAGCCGAGCAGCAACAAAAGCTCGCCAATGTGGTGATTCTCGCCACCGGCGGCACCATTGCCGGCGCCGGCGCCAGCGCCGCCAACAGCGCTACCTATCAGGCCGCCAAGGTAGGCATCGACAAATTGATCGCCGGCGTACCCGAGCTGGCTCAACTGGCCAATGTGCGCGGCGAGCAGGTCATGCAGATCGCATCCGAAAGCATCAGCAACGACGACCTGCTCAAGCTGGGCAAACGCGTCGCCGAGCTGGCTGACAGCAACGACGTCGACGGCATCGTTATCACCCACGGCACTGACACCCTGGAAGAAACCGCCTACTTCCTCAACCTGGTAGAAAAGACCGACAAGCCAATCGTAGTGGTCGGTTCGATGCGCCCGGGCACCGCAATGTCGGCTGACGGCATGCTCAACCTTTACAACGCCGTAGCCGTCGCCAGCGACAAGCAATCGCGCGGCAAAGGCGTGCTGGTGACCATGAACGACGAAATCCAATCCGGCCGTGACGTCAGCAAGTCGATCAACATCAAGACCGAAGCGTTCAAGAGCGCCTGGGGCCCGATGGGCATGGTCGTGGAAGGCAAATCGTACTGGTTCCGCCTGCCAGCCAAGCGTCACACCTCCAACTCCGAGTTCGACATCAAGCAAATCAGCAGCCTGCCTGCCGTAGACATCGCCTACGGCTACGGCAACGTTACCGACACCGCGTACAAGGCCCTTGCGCAAAACGGCGCCAAGGCGCTGATTCATGCCGGCACCGGCAACGGCTCGGTATCGTCACGTGTGGTACCGGCTCTGCAGGAGCTGCGTAAAAACGGCGTGCAGATCATTCGCTCTTCCCACGTCAACCAGGGCGGTTTCGTACTGCGCAACGCCGAGCAGCCGGATGACAAGAATGACTGGGTCGTCGCCCACGACCTGAACCCGCAAAAAGCACGGATTCTGGCGATGGTCGCAATGACCAAGACCCAAGACAGCAAAGAGCTGCAGCGGATCTTCTGGGAATATTGATCAGTTGATTGCCTGAGCCGAGCAACGCTTTGCTCACCGCTGTCGCGGGCTGTATGGCCCGCGACAGTCACTTGAGCCAAGGCTCACGAGGTTGTTGCGAAATTGCCTGCAGTGAAATACTGTACGCACATACAGCACAACAAGGAACACCCCGATGGCCGCTGCCTCTCAAGCCACCCCCAGCCCATACCAACAACTGGGCGAGCGCATTCAGAAAATCATCAACAGCCCTACCGCCCAGCGCAGCAAGTCTGCGTTGATCTTTCGGCTGGAGCACGAGTTGCCGGACGACTGGGCAACGCTACTCGAAGAGATCGCTGAAAACGACAACGTCACCCTTGCCTACCGGGATGATGGCGGCGTGCAGATCTTCTGGACTGTACCCAAGGAAGACTGAGCAGGGACTCAAGCCTTGGCGGTAGCATCGCCCGCTTGCGGCCTGAGCAAGGCATTGACCTGCGAGGTCAATGCCTCAAGAGCAAATGGCTTGGTCAGTATCGCCATAGTCGACTCCAGCGGCTGACGATCGAGCACTTCAGGCTGCGCATAGCCCGTCATCAGCAACACCGGCAGGTCAGGCCGCGATTGCCTGCCCGCCTCCGCCATCTGCCGCCCGTCAAGCCCGCCGGGTAAACCGATGTCGGTCACCAGCAGATCAATGCGGATGTCCGACCGCAGCAGTTGCAACCCTGCCAGGCTGTCCGCCGCCTCGATCACCACATAGCCGTAACTGCCCAGGGTTTCGCTGACAAACATGCGCACGGAGGACTCGTCATCGACCACCAAAACCGTTTCGCCAGCTGCGGCCGTGGGCTCGGCACACTCGCCAGGTTGCGCCTGCGGGGCGTCCACCGCAGTGGTGTGGCCCGGCAACTGCAGCAGCACCCGCGTGCCTTTGCCCGGCTCTGACTCGATCCTCACCTGGCCACCGGATTGCTTGGCAAAGCCATAGATCATCGACAAGCCAAGCCCGGTACCGGCGCCAACCGGCTTGGTCGTGAAGAACGGCTCGAAGGCCTTGCCGAGCACTTCGGCGCTCATGCCGGTACCACTGTCCGCCACGCAAATGCTCAGGTAGTTGCCGGGGCTCAACTCTGGATCAAGCTCGGACCCAGTCGTCAGCCGCTGGTCGCGAGTGCTTATCAGAATCCTGCCGCCACCCGGCATGGCATCGCGCGAATTGATACACAGATTGAGCAAGGCGTTTTCAACCTGCGCCGGGTCGACCAGACAAGCACTGGCCTGCGCTGCCAACTCCACCTTCAGGCTAATTGCCGGCCCGACCGTACGCCGGATCAGCTCCTCCATGCCGCCAATCAAGGCATGCACATCAGTCTCGACCGGCACCAGCGTCTGCCGACGGGAGAACGCGAGCAGGCGATGGGTAAGGGCAGCGGCGCGCTGGGCGGCACCATGAGCAACGCCCAGGTAACGCTCCAGATCGGCCGTGCGCCCCTGATTCAAACGCAGCCTGATCAAGTCGAGGCTACCGCTGATGCCGGCCAGGAGATTGTTGAAATCGTGAGCGATACCCCCGGTCAGCTGGCCCACAGCCTCCATCTTCTGTGCCTGACGCAGCGCAGCCTGAGCCGCCTCGCGCTCGGCAACGGCGACGCTGATGCGGGCTTCCAACGTACGATTTAGCTCGAGCAAGGCGGATTCGGCGTTCTTTCGCGCGGTGACATCCATCGAGGAGCCGATCAAACCGATCACTTCACCGGCGTCGCTCAGCAACGGCGCCTTCACCGACAGCCATACGGCTACAGAACCGTCCGGCATGTCGACCCGCTCTTCAATCTGCTCAGCCTGACCGCTGTCCATGATGCGCTGGTCGTTCGCCATGACCTGGCGCGCCTGCGCTTCGTCTTCAAGAAATTCCAGGTCGGTCTTGCCGAGGTAAACCTCGGGAGGCTTGCCGATCAGCTGCGTAGTGCCGTGGTTGGCGACCAGCATCCGTCCCTGGCGGTCCTTGGCGTACACCACGCCAGGCACTGCCGCCGTGAACGTGCGCAACAAGGCGTTTGCGCGATCGCGCTCAGCTTCGGCAACACGCCGCCCCTCAATGTCCATCAGCACGCCTGGAAAGCGCACAGCCATGCCCTGCTCATCGAGCTCGGCGCGACCATTGGCCTCTACCCAGCGATAGCAGCCGTCGTCCTGGCGAACACGATATTCACAGCGAAAGCGCCCACCGCGAGCCATGGCCTGTTCGATGTCGCGGCCAACCCGTTCGCGGTCTTGCTCGTGGATGGAGGCGAACGCCTCGGAGATCGGAATGCCGCTGGTGCAGCGTTCTGCAGACAGCCCGAATGAGCGGGCGAAGCGCTCGTCAGCCGTCACGCAGTCGTTGCGAATGTCCCACAGCCAGGTACCAATAATGGCGCCAGCGTCGAGAGCCAGTTGCAGACGCTCCGAGGCATCAGTCGGGAAAACCTGAAGACGGTCGGGCCTGATCATCGCTTCGACCCGCACCGCAGGGCCTTCTCGATCCATTGCTACCTCTTGAGTTACCCAGCTTCAAGGTCGGGCATATTACCGACCAAGCGGGTAAATGCGCCAGATAAAGTAGACAGCGCAACCGAGGCCAGCGTTCAAGTCAAGGTTTGCAGATAGGCACTGGCATGTTGATAGCGGCTGAGCCGGGCAAGGTCAGCGGGACCTGGGCAGGCGATGCGACTAAGGTCGCTGTTATCGGCCAGATCAGCCAGCTTGACCTCTCGTGCCAGAGGGTCAGCGCCTGCCCGAATCACAAACGCCTCATAGCTCTCGCCAGGACGTCGACTCAGCGAGAGCAAGGCGGCGAGGATTTTCAGCGGGAAACCCTCAAGAGCGAGGTCTGATACCGTCAGGGACGTGTCTTCGAGTACATCGTGGAGTACAGCGACAATGCGCTGCTCAGGTGTGGACACCCGCATCATCACCCGCAGCGGATGAAGAATGTAGGCCGCCCCACCCTTGTCGTACTGCCCCTCGTGGGCTTTGGCGGCTACAGCGATGGCCCGTTCCAATGTAGACATGCGACCCCTCCCTGTTCAGCGCCCGCTTAGCCAAGCATAGCCAACGATCGCGTTCAGGCACAGCCCACCTGCCTCATCAGTCACTTATCAGCGCTGGGCGCCATGCTGGATCACCACAGAGTCAGTGCCTTGACGCGCCATCACATCGGCCTTGCGCGCCTGCGCCTCTTCTTTGGTCGCGAATGGACCCAGCAGCACCACCGGCTTGCCATCACGGTACTCGACCGAAGAGGGAATACCCTTCTCTATAAGGCGCGCAGTCATGTCGCTCAGAGCCCCCATGTTCGGCCCCTGCACCACCTCGACATCCCAGCCCTCTGGCGCCGGCTGATCGGCCAGGGCTTCGGCGCGACGCTGCAGCTCGGCACCACCACAAATCTCGCGGATGCGCAGGTCGTCGCCGGTTTCGTCGACGATGATCTGGTACTGGCCATCCCGCTTGATTGCAACGTAGCTGCGGTAAGCCTCGAATTTGCCGTCAGCGTCCTTGCCACGGAATTGACCGCAGATCGAGCCATCGGTATCAAAGCGCACGTTGGCGAATTTGGCGGTCTTGGGATTACTCAGGTGTTCGGCCACCTGTTTGTGCACGCCATCCACTTCATTGTTGCAGCCCGCCAAGGCCAGCATTGCTGTTACCACCGCAAGTTTACGCACGCGTCTAACTCCAGAATCGAAGGCGCGGATTCTACCATGATGGCTGGCTAGCGCCGATGGGCAGGCTGCCGCAGGGTGTTTCAGGCGCTAAGCAAATGCAAAAAGGGCGACCCTTTCGGATCGCCCTCTTCAAGTTTGGTAGGCACAATTGGACTCGAACCAACGACCCCCACCATGTCAAGGTGGTGCTCTAACCAACTGAGCTATGTGCCTGTCGTGGGGCGCATATTACGAGTGAAGCGCACCCCTGTAAAGCTTTTTTTTGAAGAAAATCAAAACCTTTGCGCCACCGAGCGGCGAACTCTGGCGCACGCCCCTGAGACTCTCGTCGACCACCAGTATCAGCAACCAACGGCAGCGCAAATGAAAAAAGGGTGACCCTTACGGATCACCCCTTTTCGATTTGGTAGGCACAATTGGACTCGAACCAACGACCCCCACCATGTCAAGGTGGTGCTCTAACCAACTGAGCTATGTGCCTGTCGTGGGGCGCATTCTACGGAATCCAAAAACCCTGTCAACTGTTTTTTCCACGCTAAGCCACTGAATCATAAAAATATTTACTAATAGTCACGCGCCACCGCTGCGTAAAGGATTTTTACCGTACGACTAGCGGGTGTTTATTATTATTGATAGCATCGGTACATTCGTTAAAAATATAAAACACGAGGTCTCTCGAGCATGGCTAATACCCCCTACCCACAGTCCTACTACGCCGCCTCGGCCAACCCGGTGCCGCCACGTCCGGCGCTGCTGGGTGAGGTGGAAACCGACATCTGCGTAATCGGTGCGGGCTATACCGGCCTGTCCAGCGCACTGTTCCTGCTGGAGAACGGCTTCAAGGTTACCGTCGTCGAAGCTGCCAAGGTTGGCTTTGGTGCATCCGGCCGCAACGGTGGCCAGATCGTCAACAGCTACAGCCGTGACATCGACGTGATCGAACGCACTGTTGGCCCGCGCGAAGCAAAATTGCTGGGCGCGATGGCCTTCGAAGGCGGGCGTATCATCCGCGAGCGCGTAGCCAAGTACAACATCCAGTGCGACCTCAAGGACGGCGGCGTATTCGCGGCCATCACGCCCAAGCAGATGGCCCACCTGGAATCGCAAAAACGCCTGTGGGAACGCTATGGCCACACCCAACTGGAGCTGATGGACCAGAAGCGCATCCGTGAAGTGGTCGCGTGCGAAAGCTATATAGGCGGCATGCTCGACATGAGCGGCGGCCATATTCACCCGCTCAACCTGGCCTTGGGCGAAGCGGCTGCGGTCGAGTCGCTAGGCGGCGTGATCTATGAACAAACCCCAGCCATACGCATCGAGCGCGGCGCCAACCCTGTCGTGCACACCCCGCAGGGTAAGATCCGCGCCAAGTACATCATCGTTGCCGGCAACGCTTATCTGGGTAACCTGGTGCCGGAGCTGGCCTCGAAGTCGATGCCATGCGGTACTCAGGTGATCACCACCGAGCCACTCAGCGATGAGTTGGCACGTACCCTGCTGCCGCAGGACTACTGCGTCGAGGACTGCAACTACCTGCTCGACTACTACCGCCTGACCGGCGACAAGCGCCTGATCTTCGGCGGCGGCGTGGTCTACGGCGCACGCGACCCGGCCAACATCGAAGCGATCATCCGGCCGAAGATGCTCAAGGCATTCCCGCAGCTCAAGGACGTCAAGATCGACTACGCCTGGACTGGCAACTTCCTGCTGACGCTGTCGCGTCTGCCTCAGGTCGGCCGGATAGGCGACAACATCTACTACTCGCAAGGCTGCTCCGGCCACGGCGTGACCTACACCCACCTGGCGGGCAAGGTCCTGGCCGAAGCGCTGCGCGGCCAGGCCGAACGCTTTGACGCATTCGCCGGCCTGCCGCACTACCCGTTCCCGGGTGGCCAACTGCTGCGGGTACCATTCAGCGCCATGGGTGCGTGGTATTACAGCCTGCGCGATCGTCTGGGCTTCTGATCCATAGCGGATGAAGACGGCCGGCCATCAGCGCCGGCCGTTTGCGTTCAGGGCTGGCCGAGGCTGCTGACGGCTTGTCTGGCCGCCATTTCCTGCCCTGCCCGGGCCAGTTCATCGGCGCCTTGCAACCAGCGCTGGCGATCAACCTGTGCAGGCAGTTGCTGCGGTGGCTGTATCAACACTGCCCAACTACCCTGCTCCGCCCACGCCTTGGCAAAAGCGTCGAACGACATCATCTGCCGCCGCTGCATGCCTGCACGCAGCAGCACCCGCTGCTTGTAGCTGTCATAGCCGACCAGTACCGCATAGCGCGGCTCACTCCACCACGCCGAACCCTCTTGATAACGCAGCAGCACCGGGTTGCCCGCCGCCACCTGGGCGAGCAATGCATCCAGACGCTTGTCCAGCGGATACACCAGCATGCCGTAATCACGCGCCACAGGCGGGATCGATGCTTCCAGCGCTTCGGCTGCTTCAGGCAGCTTCAGCGGCTTGTCGAGCAAGCCCGGGGTGATCCGAATGCCTTGCTGCGAGAGCATCACCGCCAGCGCCATGGCGCCGCTGTGATTGGCGTTGCCGCGGAAGAACGGCACGCTGCTGATCTCGACCCGCTGCGGCAAGCCTTTTACATCTGCTGGAGGCGCGCCGGCGCAGCCAACCAGATTGGCCGCTAGCAGGCATGCAGCGAGCAGGCGCTGTGAAGGGTTGAGCAACGACTTGCGGGAAGCTTGCAACATGGACACTCACTTGTCTGAAGCCGGTCTGGCATCCGGCGATGGTCTCTGATCATAGGGCGGACGCGCGCGCAGGAATAGCCCGACGCAGGCTAGTAACAAATCGGACCAAGGGTTCGACCTAAGCTCAATTGAACGTCATGAGGGTAGCGCTAGACTAAGTAAGTATCTGGAAGGTAAGCCTGGGGCAAGCCTGAGAGAAGGAGGCACACATGAGCCTGACTATGGGAATTCTGCTGTTGGTAGGTATGTGGCTGAGTGTGGCCGCTGCCATGTTATGGGGCGTTCTACGCATAGTCCGCAGGCATTCGCATCATCCACTGCCGGTTCAGGCCAAGGCCAAGCCCTTGCCCGTGCAACGCGCCCGTCAGCCCGCTGCAGCGCACTGACATCGCGTCAGCGCAAAACAAAAAACCGCGCAGCTTGAGAGCATACGCGGTCGCTTGATGAAACTGCCATTGCGAATGGGGCGCCAAGCGCCCCGCGCACCTTACTCCTGTGCAGCCTCACGCTTGAGGCGAGCGCGGCGAGCAAAGATGTTTAGCATCTCGATCGCAGTCGAGAACGCCATCGCTGCATATACATAACCTTTAGGCACATGGGCACCGAAACCTTCGGCGATCAGGGTCATACCGATCATGATCAGGAAGCCCAAGGCCAGCATCACGACGGTCGGGTTGTCGTTGATGAAGTTGGCAAGCGGATCGGCGGCCACCATCATCACGATAACAGCTGCCACCACAGCGATGATCATGATCGGCAAGTGCTCGGTCATGCCAACTGCGGTGATGATGCTGTCGACCGAGAACACGATATCCAGCAGCAGAATCTGGAAGATCGCTGCGGCGAAGCCCAGGGTCACGGTGGATGAGACCGTGGCCTCATGCTTGGCACCGTGCGGATCGACACTCTCGTGGATCTCTTTGGTTGCCTTCCACAGCAGGAACAGGCCACCGGCGATCAGGATCATGTCCTTCCAGGAGAAGGCATTGCCGAAGATCTCGATCACCGGATCGGTCAACTGAACGATCCAGGCAACGGTGCTGAGCAACGCCAGGCGCATGATCAACGCCATGCTGATACCAATCCGGCGCGCCTTGGAGCGGTACTCGACAGGCAGCTTGTTGGTCAGGATCGAGATGAAGATCAGGTTGTCGATACCGAGCACGACTTCCATTGCCACCAATGTGGCCAAAGCTACCCAGGCGGTCGGGCTTGCGGCGAGTTCCAGCAAATATTCCATGAATCAATCCTGTTTCTGGCTATGTTAGGGCTATGTTCGCAGCTGTGGGTCAGATGTCCTGGGTCTTGCGTTCGCCATCGGCGGGCTTGGCCGATTTCTCACCCTCGCCGCCAATGACGTCATTCAACGCTTGCTGAGCGGCTTCATTGGTCTTGTCGATGGCCTGCTTGGCAGACTGCGCCGCCTGATCGAGCACCTGCTGGGCAGATTTCTCAGCCTGATCGCACCCGGCCAGGCTTAACAGCGCCAGCGCAAGCACCAACGGGGTACCGATGGATTTCAGTTGTAGCATGGGATCCTCACTTGTCATGTCCGGGCAGCACGTGGCGCCTGATGAAAGGCATTCTAATGAAGCGGAAACATCCGGAAAATTCGTTTTTTTAGCGGCTATACTTCGTTTTTTACGAATCCGGAAACAGCCATGCTCAATTACCGGCAGCTGCATTATTTTTGGGTAGTCGCACGCACCGGCAGTATTGCCCGCGCCAGTGAGCAACTGAATCTGACGCCGCAAACCATCAGTGGGCAGATCAGCCTGTTCGAGCAGACCCATGGTCTGGAATTGTTCCAGCGTGTCGGGCGTCAGCTTGAGCTGACCGAGAGCGGCAGGCAGACGCTGGTCTACGCCGAACAGATGTTCCAGATCGGCAGCGAGCTCGAGACCATGCTGCGCGCCGGGCCGCAGGAGCAGATCCTATTCCGCGTCGGCGTTGCCGATGTGGTCCCCAAGTCCATCGTTTATCGCTTGCTGGCGCCGACCATGGAGCTGGACGGCGCCCTGCGCATCAATTGCCGGGAGGACAAGCTCGAGCGGCTGCTGGCCGACCTGGCCATCCAGCGTCTGGACCTGGTGATTTCCGACAGCCCCATGCCCAGCCATCTGGATATCAAAGGCTACAGCCAGAAACTCGGCGAATGCGGCTTGAGCTTTTTTGCCACCCCAGCTCTGGCGGCAGAATACTCGGGTGCATTTCCGGCCTGTCTGAATGATGCGCCGTTGCTGATCCCAGGTCAGGAGACAGTGGTACGCAGCCGCTTACTGCGCTGGCTGTCCGAGCAGCAGGTGCAGCCGCGGATCGTCGGTGAGTTCGATGACAGTGCCTTGATGCAGGCCTTCGGTCAGTCCGGCAGCGGCATTTTCGTTGCGCCCAGCGTGATTGCCGATGAGGTGTGCCGCCAATATGCAGTGGTGCTGATCGGCCATACCGAGGCGGTCAACGAGTCGTTCTATGCGATCTCGGTAGAGCGCAAGGTCAAGCACCCGGGGATCGTCGCGATTACCGAGGGTGCGCGCAAAGAGTTGTTCCACTGGTAGGTAGCGGCCGGGAGCGCTGGTCTATGGTACAGTCGCGCCCGTCCAAATCCCTGAGATTCGCTGCACATGCTGCCTGTTCTTCGCCTGTTCACCCGCACCAGCCTGGTTACCCAGATCGTCATCGGCCTGATCGCCGGCATCGCCCTGGCCTTGCTCGCGCCTGCCGTGGCGCTGGACCTGGCGTTTCTCGGCAAGGTTTTCGTCAGTGCGCTCAAAGCGGTAGCGCCCGTGCTGGTGTTCGTGTTGGTGATGGCCTCGATCGCCAACCACAAGCACGGCCAGCAAACCCATATCCGGCCGATCCTGTGGCTGTACCTGCTGGGCACCTTTGGCGCAGCCGTGGTCGCCGTGATCGCCAGCATGCTGTTCCCCTCGACCCTGCTGCTCAGCGCCAGTGAGGCGTCGCTGAGCGCTCCGGGCGGTATCACCGAAGTGCTGCAGAACCTGCTGCTCAGCGCTGTCGATAATCCAGTAGCGGCGCTGCTCAATGCCAATTTCATCGGCGTACTGACCTGGGCCATCGGCCTGGGGATCGCCCTGCGCCATGCCAGCGAGGCCACCCGCACTGTAGTCGACGACCTGTCCAATGCGGTGACTTATATTGTGCGCGTGGTCATTCGTTTTGCGCCGCTGGGGATCTTCGGCCTGGTCGCAGCGACCCTGGCCCAGTCGGGGCTGAGCGCCCTGCTTGGCTACCTGCACCTGCTGGCGGTACTGATCGGCTGCATGCTGTTTGTCGCGCTGGTGATGAACCCGCTGATCGTGTTCTGGAAGATCCGCCGCAACCCCTACCCGCTGGTGCTGATGTGCCTGCGCGAGAGCGGAATCACGGCGTTCTTCACCCGCAGCTCGGCCGCCAACATCCCGGTCAACCTGGCACTGTCGGAAAAACTCGGCCTGCATGAAGATACTTACTCGGTCTCGATCCCGCTTGGCGCAACCATCAACATGGCCGGCGCGGCGATCACCATCACCGTGCTGACCCTGGCGGCCGTGCATACCTTGGGCATCAGTATCGATCTGCCCACTGCCGTGCTCCTCAGCGTAGTGGCTGCGGTGTGTGCCTGCGGCGCATCGGGCGTAGCCGGTGGTTCTCTGTTGCTGATCCCACTGGCGTGCAGCCTGTTCGGCATCCCCAGTGAAATCGCCATGCAGGTGGTCGCCGTCGGTTTCATCATCGGTGTGCTGCAGGACTCGGCTGAAACGGCGCTGAATTCTTCGACCGATGTGATCTTCACCGCCGCCGCCTGTGAGGCCCAGGAGCGACGCGCAGCCTGAGTGATAAGGCGGCGCCGCTGGCAATTGCTTAACGGCGCCGCTTTACCTAGGCTAGTGGCCTTTCCTCGCAACGAGACAGGGCCATGTCAGAACAACACAACCCCAGTGAAGGCCGCTTCAACAGCACCGAGATCCGCATCCTCGGATCGCTGATCGAAAAGCAGGCCACCAGCCCTGAAACCTACCCCCTGACCCTCAACGCGCTAGTGGTTGCCTGTAACCAGAAAACCAGCCGCGAACCGGTGATGAACCTCTCTCAGGGCCAGGTTGGCCAGGCGCTGCGGGCGCTCGAAGGGCGTGGTTTTACCAAACTGCAGATGGGCAGTCGCGCCGACCGCTGGGAGCAACGCGTCGACAAGGCGCTGGAACTGGTGCCCGCGCAGCTGGTGCTGATGGGTTTGATGTTTTTGCGCGGGCCGCAGACGATCAACGAGTTGTTGACCCGCAGCAATCGCTTGCATGAGTTCGAGGATGACCAGCAGGTCCAGCATCAGCTCGAGCGCTTGATTTCACGTGAGCTAGCGGTTCACCTGCCGCGTCAGGCTGGCCAGCGGGAAGACCGCTATACCCACGCGCTGGGTGATCCGGCAGAGATCGAGGCTATTCTTGCGGCGCGCCAGCAAGGCGGCGCTGAACGCAATTCGGCCCCTAGCATCGCTGAAGAACGTATCAGCGCGCTGGAGGCACGAATTGCAGCACTGGAAGAACGCCTGGCCCTGCTGGAAGGCTGAACCCAGCCAGCGCAGCAGGCGTCTACGTCAGGCCGGCGCCGAGCTGCGGATCAGGTGATCGAAGGCGGACAGCGAGGCCTTGGCACCCTCGCCCACCGCAATCACGATCTGCTTGTACGGCACGGTGGTGACGTCCCCGGCAGCGAACACACCAGGGATGTTGGTCTGGCCCTTGGCGTCGACGATGATCTCGCCACGCGGCGACAGCTCGACCGTGCCTTTGAGCCAATCGGTGTTGGGCAGCAGGCCGATCTGTACAAAGATCCCTTCCAGCGCGATGTCATGCAGCTCATCGCTGTTGCGGTCCTTGTAACGAAGGCCGTTGACCTTTTCGCCATCCCCCAACACTTCGGTGGTCAGCGCACTGGTGATCACCTTGACGTTGGCCAGGCTGTGCAGTTTGCGCTGCAACACCGCATCGGCACGCAGCTGGCTGTCGAACTCAATCAATGTCACCTGAGCGACGATACCGGCGAGGTCGATGGCCGCTTCCACCCCTGAGTTGCCGCCACCGATCACCGCCACGCGCTTGCCCTTGAACAGCGGGCCATCGCAGTGCGGGCAGTAGGCAACACCGCGGGCGCGGTACTGCTGCTCGCCAGGCACGTTCATCTCGCGCCAGCGTGCACCGGTGGCAAGGATCACGGTCTTGGCCTTCAGCGAAGCGCCGCTGGCCAGCCGCACTTCGTGCAGGCCGCCACCAGCAGCCGGGATCAATGCCTCACCGCGCTGCAGGTTCATGATGTCGACGTCGTACTGTTTGACGTGCTCTTCCAGCGCCGAGGCCAGTTTTGGCCCTTCGGTTTCCTGCACCGAGATGAAGTTCTCGATCGCCATGGTGTCGAGCACCTGGCCGCCGAAACGCTCGGCGGCAACGCCGGTACGGATGCCTTTGCGCGCAGCATAGATTGCAGCTGCGGCGCCGGCGGGGCCACCGCCCACCACCAGCACATCGAAAGCGTCTTTGGCGTTGATCTTCTCGGCCTGGCGTGTGCCAGAGCTGGTGTCGATCTTGCCAAGAATCTCTTCCAGGCCCATGCGGCCCTGGCCAAACACTTCGCCGTTGAGGTAGATGCTCGGCACGGCCATGACCTTGCGTGCTTCAACTTCGTCCTGGAACAACGCACCGTCGATGGCCACGTGTTTCACATTCGGGTTGAGCACCGCCATCAGGTTCAACGCCTGGACTACGTCCGGGCAGTTCTGGCACGACAGCGAGAAGTAGGTTTCAAAAGTGAAGTCGCCTTGCAGCGCCTGGATCTGCTCGATCACTTCGGCACTGGCCTTGGACGGATGGCCGCCGACTTGCAGCAGTGCCAGCACCAGTGAGGTAAATTCGTGGCCCATGGGGATGCCTGCAAAGCGCAGGCTGATATCAGCACCCGGGCGGTTCAGCGAGAACGAGGGCCGGCGCGTGTCGCTGCCGTCCTTATTCAAGGTAATCAGGTCCGACAGGCCGGCAATTTCCACCAGCAGGTCGTGCATTTCGCGGGACTTCGCACCGTCGTCGAGGGAGGCTACGATCTCGATCGGCTGGGTGACCCGCTCCAGGTAGGTTTTCAGTTGCGATTTAAGCGTGGCGTCCAACATACGGGCGATTCCTTGAGCAATCAGGGTAAACAAAAACGCCCAGGCAAAAGTGCCCGGGCGTTTGGCGGGGCGGTGATGACTTCAGCTATGGCGGCTGTTCACCGCCCGCGACTGGCGCACGATCTTAGATCTTGCCAACCAGGTCCAGCGATGGTGCCAGGGTGGCTTCGCCTTCTTTCCACTTGGCCGGGCAGACTTCGCCTGGGTGAGCGGCAACGTACTGGGCAGCTTTGACCTTGCGCAGCAGCTCGCTGGCGTCGCGGCCTACACCACCGTCGTTGATTTCGACGATCTTGATCTGGCCTTCTGGGTTGATCACGAAGGTACCGCGATCAGCCATGCCTGCTTCTTCGATCAGCACGTCGAAGTTGCGCGAGATGACGTGGGTCGGGTCACCGATCAGCGGGTACTTGATCTTGCCGATGGTTTCCGAAGTGTCATGCCAGGCTTTGTGGGTGAAGTGGGTGTCGGTCGACACACCGTAGATTTCCACGCCCAGCTTCTGGAACTCGGCGTAGTTGTCGGCCAGGTCGCCCAGTTCGGTCGGGCAGACGAAGGTGAAGTCAGCTGGGTAGAAGAACACGACAGCCCACTTGCCTTTCAGGTCGGCTTCGCTGACCTGAACGAATTCGCCGTTGTGGAAGGCAGTAGCGTTGAACGGTTTGACCTGGCTGTTGATGATAGGCATGAGAGAAGCTCCGTCATGGGATTAAGAAGTGGTTGACGGGGAGAATACTAACCACCTGAACCGGCGATGGCTCATTGGCAAAGCTCATGCTGCTGATTGGTTTTGGCTATAAGCAGCTCATTCCGATAGATCTTTTCATCCATAGGAAAGCAGCACAGTGGCACGCGCCCTAGCCACTCAGGGCCGAACGCTCTGCGCAATCTGCACATACGCCGCACGCAGGCCTATCCGCACAAAGTCGTCCCCAGGTCGCACTCTGGCCAAGTTATGCCGAGTGGTGCCCAACTGCAGCAAGCCGCCATCACTGCGCATCAGACGCACCACCAGGCCCGTAGCACTTGATTCGCCGGCAAGTTGCAGGTGATCAGTTGCGCCACCACCGCTGGCATCTTCGAGCTGCGCTAGCACCTGCACTGACCGTCGTTTTGTGCTCGGCTGGCAGCGCAACCGCAACCGCAACTCGAAGTCGACCGCCGCCGACTGGCTGCCAAGGCCGCGGAAACCGCTCCAGGACTGCACGCTGAGGTCGACCTGAGTGTGCCGGCTTGCCCCCTCCAGATGGCAGGTCGGCCCCTGACCCCACCAGCAGGATCAGCGCATTGCCGTGCGCATGGTTACAAACTCTTCGGCCGCTGTAGGGTGCACGCCAATAGTCTCGTCAAATTGCGCCTTGGTCGCGCCTGCCTTGAGCGCAATACCCAGGCCTTGAATGATCTCTCCCGCGTCTGGCCCGACCATGTGACAACCCAGCACCTTGTCGGTATCGGCGTCCACCACCAACTTCATCAGGGTCTTCTCCTGAATCTCGGTGAGGGTCAGCTTCATTGCTCGGAAGCGGCTTTCGAAAATTCGCACCTTGTGACCCGCCTCAATGGCCTGTTCCTCGGTCAGCCCAACCGTACCAATCGGCGGTTGACTGAACACCGCGGTGGGGATGTTCCGGTAATCCACCGGTCGGTACTGCTCCGGTTTGAACAGACGCCGCGCAACGGCCATGCCTTCAGCCAGCGCCACAGGGGTGAGCTGGACTCGACCGATGACATCACCAATTGCCAGAATAGAAGGCTCAGTGGTCTGGTACTGATCATCGACACGCACGAAGCCACGCTCGTCGAGTTCCACACCCGTGTGTTCCAGGCCAAGGTTGTCCAGCATCGGCCGGCGGCCTGTCGCGTAGAACACGCAGTCGGTGAGCAGCTCACGGCCATCTTTGAGGGTGGCCTTGAGGCTGCCATCTGCCTGCTGATCGATCCGTTGAATGTCGCTATTGAACTGCAGGTCAACGCCGCGCTTGTCCAATTCGTCCTTGAGATGAGTGCGCACCGAGCCGTCGAAGCCGCGCAGGAACAAGTCGCCGCGATAAAGCAGGCTGGTGGCGCTGCCAAGCCCTTGGAAAATGCCGGCAAACTCGACCGCGATGTAGCCGCCGCCGACAACCAGAATGCGCTTGGGCAGCTGCTTGAGGAAGAACGCCTCGTTGGATGTGATCGCCAGATCTTTGCCAGGGATGTCCGGCACCTGCGGCCAACCGCCGGTAGCGATGAGGATATGCTTGGCTGAGTAGCGCTGACCGTCTATTTCGACTTCATTGGCGCCCGTCAGTCGCGCATGGCCTTCAAGCAGGGTCACCCCACTGTTGACCAGCAAGTTGCGGTAAATGCCATTGAGCCGCTCGATTTCGCGATTCTTGTTGGCAATCAGCGTGCCCCAGTCGAAGTGCCCCTCTTCCAGCGTCCAGCCGAAGCCGGCAGCCTGCTCCATTTCGTCAGCGACGTGGGCCGCATACACCATCAGCTTTTTCGGCACGCAGCCCACATTGACACAGGTACCGCCCAGGTAGCGGCTCTCGGCCACAGCGACCCTGGCGCCAAAACCCGCCGCGAATCGCGCGGCACGCACACCGCCGGAACCGGCACCAATCACGAACAGATCAAAATCGTAAGTCACAATCCAGACTCCACAAAAAAGCCACCCAAGAGGGTGGCTGTTTTTCATACGGGCTGCAAGCCTGCAGGCTTAGTAAGCCTTGCCAGCCTTGTAGAAGTTCTCGAAGCAGAAGTTGGTCGCCTCGATGTAGCCTTCGGCGCCACCGCAGTCAAAGCGCTTGCCCTTGAACTTGTAGGCAATCACACAGCCTTCCTGCGCCTGCTTCATCAGCGCGTCGGTGATCTGAATCTCGCCGCCTTTGCCTGGCTCGGTTTCACGGATCTTCTGGAAGATGTCCGGGGTCAGGATGTAGCGGCCGATGATGGCCAGGTTCGACGGGGCATCTTCCGGTGCTGGTTTCTCGACCATGCTGTTAACACGGTAGATGTCGTCGCGGATCATCTCGCCAGAGATAACGCCGTACTTATTGGTTTCCTGCGGATCGACTTCCTGAATGGCAACGATCGAGCAGCGGAACTGGTTGTACAGCTTGACCATCTGCTGCAGCACGCCGTCGCCGTCGAGGTTGACACACAGGTCATCCGCCAGCACGACCGCAAACGGCTCGTCGCCGATCAGCGGTTGGCCGGTCAGGATGGCATGGCCCAGGCCTTTCATTTCGGTCTGACGGGTGTACGAGAACGAGCACTCGTCGAGCAGACGGCGAATACCGACCAGGTATTTTTCCTTGTCGGTACCTTTGATCTGGTTTTCCAGCTCATAGCTGATGTCGAAGTGGTCTTCAAGCGCGCGCTTGCCACGACCGGTCACGATGGAGATCTCGCTCAGGCCGGCATCCAGTGCCTCCTCGACGCCATACTGGATCAGTGGCTTGTTTACCACTGGCAGCATTTCCTTGGGCATGGCCTTGGTAGCTGGCAGGAAGCGTGTGCCATAGCCGGCTGCCGGGAACAAGCATTTCTTGATCATATACGTCCTTAACAAGGGCTTAGCGTACGAAATTCGGCGCAGTCTAATCAGGCGGCGCGCACCTTACAATGCCCAGCCTGAAGCGACCGCTGCCATGATAGAGATACCCCAGTGTAGTTAGTTCCAACGGATCGCAAATATTCAGCCTGTTGCCGGCAGGTTTGCCCCGCTGACAGCGGGCTCTGGTAACCCTGAACCCGCTTCGAAGCGCGTCATTTTCACGCCAGTGCATACGCAAAAAGACGCGCATCAGAAGTGTCTACCGCAAGCGTTACCGGGTTATCCCCTGCCCGATCAGCATGCCTTCGACCTTTTGCCCATACAGGTTGACGCCATCATTGGCATGAAACTTCAATCGGGTTTTTTCGACTGAGCCTTCCACCAGGCGCGGGTCCTGCGGCCGTTCGTGGCGATTGATCCATGCAGCGACATCCCATGCCTGCTGATCACTGAGGCTGCCGGGCTTACCAAGTGGCATGTTGTACTTGATGAACGACGCCGCCGTATTGATCCGGTGCATGCCAGCGCCCCAGTTGTAGGAGTCCTTGCCCCATAGCGGTGGCATCACGTATTCACCTGCCACCTGCTGGCCTTCGCCTTGATCGCCGTGGCAGATCGCACATTGCTCGCGATACACCTGCTTGCCGCGTTTGAAGTCATACCCTCCCTTGGGCTGAGGCACTTCGGGATAACCACGCCCAGGTGTCTCGACCGCGGTCGGCGCATTGGTCGACAGCCAGTATGAATAAACGCTCAGTGCGGTCATCTGCGGGCTATCCGCCGCAGGCGGCTTGCCGTTCATGCTGAACTGGAAGCAGCCCTGAATGCGTTCGGCGAAGGTATTGACCTTGTCATTTTTCTTGCGATATGCCGGGTACATCGGATAAGCGCCCCACAGCGGCGCAGAAAACGCCATACGGCCCTGATCAAGGTGGCAGTTGCTGCAGTTCATGCCGTTGCCCACAGCCTCGGGCATCAGCCGGCGGGTATCGACAAACAAGGCATGGCCCTCGCGGACCATCTGGCCAAAGGCGTTGTCCGGGATCTGGGTTTCAGCGGGCGGCGCGAACTGCACTGCAGCCTGCGTGCCGGGCACCTTGAGCTGGGATTGATCTTCCATGGCAATCGGCGTGGCAGCCTGGGCGCTACCCATGGCCAACAACAGGGTGGCAATGATCGGCTTCATGGCTTGACCTCCTGGGCCAGTGGATGGGCGAAGAACTCGGCAACTGCCGTGATCTCGGCATCGGTCATGGCCTTGGCCACGCCGACCATCAACTGATTGGGGTCATTGCTACGGCTGCCGTCGCGCCAGGCATTGAGCTGCGCCACCAGGTACGCCGCAGGCTGCCCCGCCAGTGGCGGGAAGTGCTCACCGACACCGCTGCCGCCTGGCCCGTGGCACTGCACACAACCCGGGATTTGCCGGTCCCAGTCGCCGTACAGGGCCAAGCGCGACACCGGGTCGGTGGCAATCTGCTGGCGACGCAGATCAGGTGCCGGGTCACTCGGCAGGCTGGCCAGGTACTCGCTGACAGCTTTGGCTTCCTGCGCGCTCAAGGCCTTGGCCAGCGGCTCCATTACCGGCTGTTTGCGGCTGCCACTGCGAAAGTCCTGCAGCTGCTTGTTCAGATACCCGGCCGACAAGCCGGCCAGCCGCGGAAACCCTGCAGCGGCGATGCCCTTGGCATCGGGACCATGACAGCCCAGGCAGGCCATCGCAGCGGGGTTGGCCCCACCCTGGGTGAAGATTTTCTGGCCTTCGGCGGCATGCGCCGCGGGCCAGGCCAGGATCAGCGCAGTGCTGATCGCAAAACGACTCAACGGATTCATCACGGGACGCTCCATTTCCTTGTTATAAGCTTAGGCTTAAAAGGTATAAGCACAAAAATAGTAGGCTTATCCTCCGGCAGGCAACAACGCCTACCGGACAAGAACATGACAATTGGCCCGCTAAATGGCCGTTTAGCTGAGCTGGATCAAGATCCGGAGATGCATTTGGTCGTGGCTGCGCGCACATCACCCAAGCGCAGCGGGAAGTTGTTCAGCCGCTCGCGCAGCTTGATGCTGCTGCCGCTACCACGCTTGTCGATGTCAATCAACGCAGCAGGACCCGCACCCGCGGTCAGCTTCTGCGGCACGATCAGACGCAGGCCGTCGCCGCGCTTTTCCTGCACCAGCGCGTCGCGGCTACTCGCCAACTCGGCCTTGATGCAGTCGGCGTACACCTGAGGCGCCTTGCCAGACATCACATCCATGGTTTCTCGCGATTGCTCCAGCTCAGCGACACTTACACAGCCGCCCAGAGTCAAGGTCATCGCCGCCACCGCCCACTTCATTGGAATACCTCTGCCTGCTTTAAAGAATGTGTATGACAACAACCGGGCGGGTTTGCTCCCTGCTTTGGCGGATTTATCCCTACCCCGGCCATCAGGGGCGGGAGTGTACCGCTACATCGTGATATCTTGCGCATTTGCACGAATAAACTTTGCGGAGCATCACATGAAATTCGTACACCAGCGCGAGCACCTCAACGAGGACGACATTGTCGTGATCGAGTGCTCCCAGCGCTGCAACATTCGCCTGATGAACGACGCCAATTTCCGCAGTTTCAAGAATGGCGGGCGTCACACCTACCATGGCGGCGCGTTCGACCAGTTCCCGGCGAAGATCGTCGTGCCGAGCACCGGTTTTTGGAACATCACCCTCGACACGACCACGCCCCGGCCGATCTCGGTCACGCGCAAGCCAACCTTCACGCACAAGATCAAAATCGTGCGTCGCTCGTCGTCGCAACTGAGATAAGCCCGCCATGACCCAGAACATCAAGTACGTGATCAAATACAAGCTCGATGGCGAGCAACGCTTCGACTTCGCCGTGATGCCGGACAACTCCGAAGAGCAGGCGCGCCTGGCGCTGCAACAGATCCATGGCGATGACGTCGCCAAGATCAGCGACATCAAAGTCAGCAAGGCCCTGTAAACCTGGCCCTGGCTGGGCGCCGAGTTGAAACAGAGTTGACAGGAGTGCACATGAGCAACTGGCCAGACCGCCGTATCCTGGATCTGCTCGGCATCGATGTGCCGATCCTGCAAGCACCGATGGCCGGAGCCACCGGCTCACCCATGGCCATCGCTGTGGGCACGGCTGGTGGCCTGGCCGCTCTGCCCTGCGCCATGCTCAGCCTGGATCAGGTGCGCAGTGAAGTGGCAGCGTTCCGCGCCGCCTGCGCAGGGCCTTTGAACCTGAACTTCTTCTGCCATCAACCGCCGCCCGCTGATGCAGCCCGCGCACTGCGCTGGAAGCAGGCCCTACAGCCGTATTATCAGGAGCTGGGCGCTGATTTCGCCGCGCCGACGCCGGTATCCAACCGTGCGCCATTCGATGAGCACAGCTGCCAACTGGTTGAAGAACTGCGCCCGCAGGTGGTCAGCTTTCACTTCGGCCTGCCCACTGCCAGCCTGCTGCAGCGGGTCAAGGCCACCGGCGCCAAAGTGCTGTCGAGTGCGACCACGGTGCAGGAGGCGCTCTGGCTGGAACAGCACGGTTGCGATGCGATCATCGCCATGGGCTATGAAGCCGGCGGCCATCGCGGCATGTTCCTTAGCGATGACATCACCAGCCAGATCGGCACCTTCGCCTTGATCCCGCAAATTGTCGACGCAGTGCGACTGCCGGTGATCGGCGCCGGTGGCATTGCCGATCACCGCGGCCTGGTGGCCGCACTGGCTCTTGGCGCCTCGGCGGTGCAGATCGGCACTGCCTACCTGTTCTGCCCGGAGGCGAAGGTATCTGCAGCCCACCGCCAGGCGCTGGATACCGCCCCCGCCAGTGACACAGCGCTGACCAACCTGTTCACCGGGCGGCCCGCGCGTGGCATCAACAACCGCATCATGCGCGAACTTGGCCCGATGAGCGATCTGGCCCCCGCCTTCCCCCTGGCAGGCGGCGCGTTGATGCCGCTGCGGGCGATCAGCGATAGCGCGGGCAGCAGTGACTTCAGCAATCTGTGGGCCGGCCAGGCTTTGCGCCTTGGCCGACACCTGCCTGCGACAGAGCTGACCAGAGACATTGCCGAGCGCGCGCTGGAGCAATTAGGGCGCTGATTCGATCCCGCGATTATGGCCCTTCCCGTAGAGTCGACTCTCGCTATATAGTCCCGTATATAACGATAACCTGCTCTCGGAGAGTTGCCTCATGCGTATGCGTTTGCCCTACCTGGCTGCAACGGCGGCCACCCTGCTCGCCTGCACCAATGCCTGGGCCGATGAAGTTCAAGTTGCCGTCGCAGCCAATTTCACCGCGCCGATCCAGGCGATTGCCAAAGACTTCGAGAAGGACACCGGACACAAGCTTATGGCCTCCTTCGGCGCGACGGGCCAGTTCTATGCGCAGATCAACAACGGCGCACCTTTTGAAGTATTCCTGGCGGCCGATGACAGCACTCCGGCCAAGCTTGAGCAAGAAAAGCAGACCGTTGAAGGCTCGCGCTTCACCTACGCCATCGGCACCTTGGCACTCTGGTCTGCCAAGCCAGGCTACGTCGACGCGCAAGGCGAAGTGCTGAAAAAAAATGACTACAAGCACCTGTCAATCGCCAACCCCAAGACCGCTCCCTACGGCCTGGCAGCGACTCAGGTGCTGGCCAAGCTGAACCTGACTGAAGCCACCAAAGGCAAGCTCGTCGAAGGCCAGAACATCACCCAGGCGTTCCAGTTCGTTTCCACCGGCAACGCTGAGCTGGGCTTTGTCGCCCTGTCGCAGATCTACAAAGATGGCAAAGTCGAAAACGGCTCGGCCTGGATCGTCCCGTCCAGCCTGCATGACCCGATCCGCCAGGATGCGGTAATCCTCAACAAGGGCAAGGACAACCCCGCTGCCAAGGCGTTTATCGACTACCTCAAAGGCCCCAAGGCCACAGCCGTGATCAAATCCTATGGTTATCAGATCTGATGCCGCTTGATGCTGCAGACTTCGGAGCGATCTGGCTGACCTTCAAACTGGCCAGCCTGACTACTCTGATTCTGCTCGTCATAGGTACACCGATTGCCTGGTGGCTGGCGCGGACCCGCTCGTGGTTGCGCGGCCCGGTCGGCGCGGTGGTCGCTCTGCCATTGGTGCTGCCGCCGACGGTGATCGGCTTTTACCTGCTGATCGCCCTCGGCCCGCACGGCTGGCTGGGCCAAGCCACTCAGGCACTGGGCCTGGGCAGTGTGGTATTCAGCTTCACCGGCCTGGTAATTGGTTCGGTGGTGTACTCCATGCCGTTTGTGGTGCAACCCCTGCAAAACGCCTTCAGCGCGATTGGATCAAGGCCTTTGGAAGTCGCCGCCACGCTGCGTGCAAGCCCTTGGGACACTTTCATTCATGTCGTGCTGCCGCTGGCTCGGCCTGGGTTCGTCACCGCCAGCATCCTTGGCTTTGCCCACACCGTTGGCGAGTTCGGTGTGGTGTTGATGATCGGCGGCAATATCCCTGACAAGACCCGCGTGGTGTCGGTGCAGATCTTTGACCATGTCGAGTCGATGGCCTACGCACAAGCACACTGGCTGGCCGCAGCCATGCTGGTGTTCTCGTTCCTGGTGTTGCTCCTGCTGTACGCGGGGCGCCGTGGCAAGCCCGGCTGGAGTTGAGATGAGTGCTTCAATACTGGCGCGGCTGACCCTGGCGCGCGACGATTTCACCCTGGATGTCGACCTGCAACTGCCAGGTTCAGGGATCAGCGCCTTGTTCGGCCATTCCGGGTCGGGCAAGACATCGTGCCTGCGTTGCCTGGCGGGTCTGGAGCGTGCGGCGAGCGCCTACATCGAGGTCAACGGTGAAGTGTGGCAAGACAGTGCCAGCGGGTTTTTCCTCCCGCCACATCGGCGCCCGATCGGCTATGTATTCCAGGAAGCCAGCCTGTTTCCCCACCTGTCAGTGCGCGCCAACCTGGAGTTCGGCTGGCGCCGGGTGCCGGCGGCACAGCGCAAGGTCAGCCTTGAACAGGCGTGTGCGCTACTGGGCATCGGTCATTTGCTTGAGCGCCGTCCAGCCACCTTGTCTGGCGGCGAAGCGCAGCGGGTCGGCATCGCTCGCGCCCTGCTCAGCAGCCCGCGCTTGCTGCTGCTGGACGAGCCCCTGGCAGCGCTGGATGGACCACGCAAACGCGAGATTCTGCCGTATCTGGAGCACCTGCATGAAGAGCTGCAGATTCCACTGGTCTACGTCAGCCATGCCCAGGATGAAGTGGCGCGACTAGCCGACTACCTGGTGTTGCTGGAGCAGGGCAAGGTGCTTGCAAGCGGCCCCATCAGCGAGACACTGGCGCGGCTGGACCTGCCGTTGGCTCAGGGCGACGATGCCGGGGTGGTGCTGGAAGGGCTGGTGGTCGGCCATGATCCGCACTATCAATTGTTCGACCTGCGCTTGCCCGGCAATGATGCCCAACCGCTGCGTATCGCCCATCCTTCGCTGCAAGTTGGCAGCACGCACCGGCTGAAGATCCAGGCCCGCGATGTCAGCCTGGCCTTGGCGGCAGACAGCCAGTCGAGCATTCTCAACCGCTTGCCCGTGCGCGTGCGTGAGCTGCGCGCCGCCGATAACCCGGCCCATCTGCTGGTCAGTCTGGATGCGGCCGGCACCACGCTGTTGGCGCGCATCACCCGTTACTCCGCCGACCAGCTCGGCGTGCACCCGGGCCAGGCGCTATGGGCGCAAATCAAATCGGTCGCTGTTTTACTCTGAGCATCCACGCCAACGGCGTTGTCCATTGAGCAGACACCTGGTCGCTGGATGCCGCCCCATGCTCGATTGCCCGCTGCCCCGTTCCCTGCACTATGTCGACGACAGCCAGCCTGGCCTGAGCCGACGCCGATGGCGTGATCGCTTTATCTACCTGGACGCGGACGGTGAACGGGTGCGCGATGAGGTGACGCTTGCGCGCATCGCGGCGCTGGTCATCCCACCGGCCTACACCGACGTGTGGATCTGCGCCGACCCGCAGGGCCATCTGCAAGCCACCGGCCGCGACGCTCGCGGACGCAAACAATATCGCTATCACGCGCAATGGCGCGAAGTGCGCGATCAGCATAAATACGGACGCATGCTGGCCTTTGCTCAGGTGCTGCCCAAATTGCGCAAGCAGCTCGACGCCCACCTGCGCCGCCCAGGGCTGGGGCGGGAAAAGGTCATGGCGCTGGTGGTCAGCCTGCTCGACTCGACCCTGATCCGCGTCGGCAATCGCCAGTACATGCGCGACAACAACTCCTATGGATTGACCACTCTCAACTCCGATCATGTTGAGGTCAAGGGCAGTACCATTCGCTTCCAGTTCAGGGGCAAGCGCGGCGTGGAGCACAACGTTACCTTGCGCGACCGGCGGCTGGCCGGCTTGGTCAAACGCTGCATGGAACTGCCTGGGCAGACGTTATTCCAGTATCTGGATGACAACGGTGAGCGGCACAGCATCGGCTCGAGCGATATCAACCTGTTTCTGCAACAGCTGACCGGCGCTGACTTTACCGCCAAGGACTACCGCACCTGGGCCGGCAGCAGCCTGGCCCTGCATCTGTTACGGCCATTGGCCTGGGAGCCGGAAACCGAAGCCAAGCGCCAGGTCACGGCGATTGTGCGTCAGGTTGCCGCACGCTTGGGCAACACGCCGGCAGTGTGCCGGCGCTGCTACATCCACCCGGCAGTGCTTGAGCATTTCCAGCTGGGGCGCCTCGGTGCTCTGCCGCGAGCCCGCATTCGCCAGGGGCTTGAGCCCGAAGAAGTGACCTTGATGCACTTTTTGCGGGCGCTGCAGGAGTCCGATTGAGCGGGTCTATATGCACTATCAAGCAGAGAAATTTCCAATCTGCGCGTAAGCCCCCTATTCTTGCCCCCGAGCACCTCCGCCGGGGCACTTCAACCCGCAAAACCGGCACCTGCAGCTAGAGACATGAAACAGATTTTATTTACGGGGGAATTACTATCCTCCGAAAGCGTCTTTAATGAGAAGGAAGAGGGACACGCTCCCGCCGCAGCGGTAACTGACCGCACGGTTTTCGTTATTACCCAAGGAGAACTACATGCTGATACTCACCCGCAAGGTCGGCGAAAGCATCGTCATCGACGATAATATCAAAGTGACCATTCTGGGCGTCAAAGGGATGCAAGTGAGGATCGGCATCGATGCGCCAAAAGATGTTCAGGTTCATCGCGAGGAGATTTTCAAACGCATCCAGGCAGGCAGCCCCGCACCGGAAAAGCCCCACGACGAGCAACACTGAAACCTGCATCGCTTGAAGCCGCACGGATGCGCTTGACCGATCGGCCCGCCGATGCGGGATCTTGCCAGGCCCTCAGCCGCCCAGCAGCTCCCGCACTTTGGCTACCATTTCATTGGCATGAAATGGTTTCTGAAATACTGCACCGAACAAATTGCAATCTGCTTGCGCGGCTTGCGCGCCGCTCATCAAGATCAGCGGTAAATGTGCCAGCGCAGGATCCTCTCGAATCGCCTTGGCCAATTCCTGGCCATTCTTCTTCGGCATCATGTAATCGGTAATCACCAGATCAATAGGCTTCTGGCGTAGCAGATCCAACGCCTTCTCGCCATTGTTGGCCTTTTCCACCAGAAAACCCTCGTCCTCCAGGGCATAACCCAGGATCTCGGCAATCAGGTATTCGTCATCGACGATCAAAATGGTCTTCATCGCTGGACTGTCAGCCGCCCTCCGACTGAGTAGGCGTGCTGCTAAGCACTGCGCTGGCACCTTCGAAAGCCTTGCGCACAACCACCCCATTCGGTCCCATGCACAGCTCATGGAGCGCAGGGTCGTAGTCACTGTCGCGCACCTTGAGCAGTGACAGCATGCGCCGCAGCCGGCTATCGAGTTCGACGAATCGGGTCAGGATCAGGTTATCGACGATGCTCGACAGGTCGGGTGACGGCGCACTGACTTCGGCACCAAACAGATCACGCATTTCCCAGGTCATCAACATCGTCACATCGCGGGCACGCAGCTCGCCGATCAGGGCGCGGAAGAAGCCATTGATGCGTGCCGGATCGAATGCCAGCCGGCTGAATGCACCGAGGCTGTCGATCACCACGCGCTTGGCACCGAGGCTATCAACCTGTTTCAGCAAGCGCGCACCGACCTGATCGAGCAGGCCCTCGGTGGTTGGCTGCCAGCTCAACAGCAAAGCCCCTGAGCGCTCCAGCTCAGCGAAGTCGTAACCAAAGGCACTGGCCTTCTGGCGCAATCGGGTAGGCGATTCGTAGAAGCCAAAATGCACCGCCGGCTGCACAGGTGACGCAGCCGCTACGAATGCCAGGCCCAGAGAGGTTTTGCCGATCCCCGAAGGCCCCATTACCAATGTGGTCGAGCCGATACTGACGCCACCGCCAAGCATGTCGTCCAGCGCTTGCGAGCCGGTGCTGATAGATTCCATTGTCTCCGAGCCAGATTGGCTGGGATGACTGTAGAGCGCGTCCAGACGCGGGAACACCGTCAGCCCGGCGCTATCGATCTGGCACTCGTGCAAGCCAGACAACGCAGCGCTGCCGCGGGTCTTGCGCAGCTGAATAGTACGCACGGCACGGCTGCCAACCAACGTCTCGCCAAGGTCGATGACGCCATCGACCATGGTGTGCTCTGGGCTGCCCTCCTGCAGACGCGAACTGGTCAACAGCAGCACAGTGCAGCCCGCGAAGGCGGCATGCCCTTGCAGCTCGGAGATGAATTTTTTGGTGTCGAGCGTGGTTTCGGCACGTATGCGGGCATTGAGCAGGCCATCGACGATCAGCAGGCTGGCCTGCTGCCGGCCAATTTCCTGACGCATCAGCCGCACCACGGCATCCAGGCCCTCCTGTTCGAGGGTGTCGAACGCGCTGACAAACTGGATCTGATCGCCTACCAGCGTCGGGTCGAAGAACTCTAGCGTCGACAGGCACTGGAACAACCGCTCATGGGATTCGCTAAGCAAAGTGGCCACCAGCACCCGCCCGCCATTGCGCACGTGGCCAAACGCCAACTGGTTGGCGAGAATGGTCTTGCCGGCCCCAGGCGGGCCTTGAACGACGTAGGACGCGCCAGCGACCAGGCCGCCACGCAGTAAAGCATCCAGCCCTTCGATACCTGTCTCGACTCGCTTGAGTACTTCAACCATGGCCGCTGCCTGTCGGGTTCGCGTTAAGGGGGGCTCAGCACCGCCGGCAGGTACAGGCACATACTGGTGCCCTCCCCGACCTTGCTGGACACACAGATGGCACCATTGCTCTGCTTGGCAAACCCATACACCTGGCTAAGACCCAGCCCGGTGCCCTTGCCAAACGGCTTGGTGGTGAAAAACGGCTCGAAGATACGCGGCAGCACATCCGCCTCGATACCCACGCCGGAGTCTTGCACATTAAACCGCACGAACGGCCCGTGCAGGCCCTCGACCTCACCTGCCAGTTGCACGCAATCGACCTCGAGGCGAATCCGCCCCGCACCTTCGATCGCATCGCGCGCATTGAACAGCAGATTGAGCAGAACCATCTGCAATTGGCCAGGGTCGGCCTGGATCAACGGCAGCTCTGCCGCCAGCTGCTGCTCGAATTCGATGCTGCCGGGTAGCGCGTGCTCGATCAAACCACGGGTCGAGTCAATCAGTGCGAGCGGAGCAATGCTCGCCGAACTCAACTGGCGATGGCGGGCAAAACTGAGCAGTTGCTGAGTCAGTTGAGTGCCGCGCTGCCCTGCATCGATGATGTGTTCCAGCAGGCGCTGAACCCGCTGCGGATCCTGGCTGTTGCTGGCCATCCGCGCCGAGCTGAGGATAATCGTCAGCAGGTTGTTGAAGTCATGCGCCAGCCCGCCGGTCAACTGCCCCAGGGCTTCGAGCTTTTGCGCCTGGAACAACTGCGCGCGTACCGCGTCGAGCTGCAGCGCAGACTCGCGCCGGTCGGTGATATCGCGCGTAACCTTGGCCAAGCCGATGATCTGGCCCTGCTCATCACGCACCACGTCCAACGCAGCCAACGCCCAGAACTGCGTGCCATCCTGACGCACGCGCCAGCCTTCCTCCTGGGCAACGCCATGCTCCAGGGCCTTGCGCAGGATCTGCTCGGGGCGATCCAGGGCACAGTCTTCAGGCGTGAAAAACACGGAGAAATGCTGGCCGATGATCTCGGCGGCCTTATAGCCCTTGATACGCTCTGCTCCAGCGTTCCACGACACTACGTAGCCAGAGGGATCAAGCATATAGATAGCGTAATCAACCACCGACTGAACGAGCTGCTCGTAGCGGTTGGCGGTCATATCGGATTGGTCCGGGGGGTCGGTTGAAACCATGAAAACTCCACAGGCACCACAAGCTGAGGCATAAACATAATGTTGAGTCTACTCGCCCTTTACAGGCTAAGCGAAGCTCTTGACGAGTAGCCAGCTGACGGAGCCGCTTCAGGCTGGTGATTTCGCTCGCAGTGAGCAGCATGGTCGCTTGAAACGTCGTGAACAGCGGCTTGATGGCACTATCAATTGGTTTGAGTACAGCCCTCAGGGATCAGCCAGGAATGCCGGCATGGAGGGTGTTTTGTTGACGCATCTATAACGATGGGTTATAAAGCGCGCTTGATTGCAGAGCACCTGTATTACAGCGTGCCGGTCGCGCAGACCCTTTCAAGCGTGCGAGTGTGGTGGAATTGGTATACACAGCAGACTTAAAATCTGCCGGCGTGAGCCTTGCGGGTTCGAGTCCCGCCACTCGCACCACTTATTGCGTAAAGGGCGCCCCATGGGGCGCCTTTTGTTTGCGCGCAAGAATTGCCCGCAACTCCTGCTACAGTGAAATCATCCAACTTCACTGGTACCCCGCCATGCGCTATACCCTGTTCGCTGGTCAACGCGATGCCATCATCCTGCTCGCACGCATCCTGCTGATGATCCTGTTCGTGCTCTCGGGCTGGAGCAAACTGACAGGCTTTGAAGGCACCGTCAGCTACTTCACCTCGATAGGTGCACCTGCGCCGACACTGGCAGCAGCCATCGCAGTGATCATGGAGTTCTTCGTTGCAATCGTGCTGATTCTCGGGTTCTACACGCGACCATTGGCGATGCTGTTCGCGCTGTTCGTGGTCGGCACCGCGTTGATCGGCCACCCGTTCTGGAACATGGTCGAGCCTGAACGCAGCGCCAACATGACGCAGTTCTTCAAGAACATGAGCATTGTCGGTGGTCTGCTGCTGCTCGCTGTAACGGGCGCTGGCAGATTCTCGCTGGATCGGCGCTGAGTGCGTGCCCTCGGCTTGATCTGCGTGCTGGCGTGAGTCAGTCGTCTACGTCATCGTGCCAGGCAGGATGGTCGTATTCGTCGTCGCTATCATCGAGCGTGCTTTCGTCATCCTCGACCTCATCCAGCAAACCCTGGGCATCGGCCTCGGGCGCAAAGTCTTCATAGAGGAATTCGTGATCAAGCAGATGATCGTGTTCGGGTTCGTGGAGGTCGTGTTCGTCGCTCATGCCAGGCTCCTTGAATAGCTCGCCTGTATAAAGTGATCATCGGTGCAGGTCAACGGCTGAACTGTTAATCCCGACTTAACCAGGGCATTGCACCCTGCCTGAGCTCCCTTCAAGAATCCTTGCCTGCCTTACGGCGGGCTTTTTTTTGCCTGCAGATTACCTGAATGATCTTGCTACATCGTCTTCACGTTTTACTGACAAGCCCGGTCAGATACTACACAGGCTCCGTACGATCTTTAGACCCGCCCACCGTTGGCGGGTTTTCTTTGCCTGTGATTCGGCAATCGCGCAACTCGGCATCCAGCCAGCGCAGCGCAAACGCGCACGCGCCGAAGGACACCTGTTACAGCAGACTCACGGCGTCTTGGCAGCCTGAGCCTTGGTCCAGTGCACCTTGGGCGCGGCAGGGTTGAAACCGCTGACGCCTCTTGGCACTTCCTTGATCTCGCCGCCCTTGGACAAGAACTGCTCAATTTGCTCATTCAAGCGCAGTTGAGCGTGATGGGTCGCAGACTGGGACATGCTGATACCTCACTGATGAGCCACCCAGAGAGAGGACTCGCCCGCCACTATACACCGCAAAGCACGTAAGCAGGACTTTAAAGCCAGATAAAGAGAGATCCCTGCCAAATTTGCGCAGATATCAGCAAGATTACCGAGCGTAAAATTTCGCGCTATTGCCTCGGTTGAGGTGGCCTCGAATATGAGTGAAGCTTGGCGAAACTCACGGAGAGAGGATGTACCCATGCCGTTTTCAGCGGACGAACGCGCAGCCCTGCTGGCGCTCAAGGGCGTAGGCCCGACGGTTATCAGCAGGCTTGAGCAGATGGGCATCGAGTCACTGCAGATGTTGGGCGATTCGAGCGTCGACGACATTCTGGCGCAGGCTTCGGCAGCGCTGGGGTCAACTTGCTGGAAGAACAGCCCACAGGCGCGAGCGGCGATAACGGCGGCAGTGATGCTTGGCAAGCAGTCGAGCGTTAGCCTGTCACTGCGCTAGCGCGCTCATCTATCAAACCCACAGCATATGGACTGCCAAACCTGCACCGGCGCAAGCGAATAGAACCTGGATCACTATTAGCTTGAAGCAGAACAGAGCAATAGCGACAGCAACCGAGACTACCGCTGCAGGCCGGTCAAATGCACCGCTAAATCGAAATCTGCCCGGCGGGCCCACCAAAACTGATGAAGCCTAGCTTGAGCCAGAACAGGAACGCCTGGTAAAGGCCGACCGGCCGCACAACCGGCTTGGATGGGGGCTGCTTGTTCACCGCGCTGGCGCTCTCAACCACCTTGAGCTTGCTCGTCAGCCAAGGCGGTCAGTTGCGAAAGTCGAAATTGGCTCAAAAAAGCCGGACAATATCGGAATCAACTTATCAACTGGAATTCAATTCCATTTTCTATATCATAGCCCCTGACTCAATCGAGTGGCTCGGTCGCAGCAATGGGCTGACACCCTCGCGAGCCATACCCTGCTGCTTCGCTTAGGTGCGGGATACGCAGCCTGGGACAGACCACTAGGAGAGAATAGATGTCACAGTTGTTGATACCCAGCCCAACTGGCAAGACCCGGATTTTTGCGGTTATCGGTGATCCAGTGAAGCAGGTCAAGGCTCCAGAGCTTCTCAACAGAGTGTTCGCTGATGAAGCTGTAGACGCAGTGATGATCGCGGTGCATGCCAGGCCTGAGCAACTCGCGACCGTGATACGTGGCCTCCAGGCGATGGATAATTTTTCCGGCATGCTGATCACCATTCCGCACAAGTTTGCTGCTCGAGATTTCGCGGAGTCGGTGAGCGTTGCCGTGCAGGTTTCTGGCAGCACCAATGCAATGCGCCGCAACGAACAGGGCGGGTGGGAAGCGGATAACTTCGATGGCGCGGGATTTACCTTGAGCCTTCAGCGCAAAGGGTATGACCTGATCGGGAAACGCGTCGTACTGGCCGGTGGTGGGGGTGCGGGTAGTTCGATCGCTGTCGCATTATTGCAAGCAGAGGTGGGCCGATTGTATCTACAGGAACCGGATGCCCTGAAAGCCGATGCACTGCTCGCCAGACTAAACCAGCACTGGCCTGGCCGATGCGAGCTTGCTCAGCCACACCACCTTGAGGTGGCCGATATCGTTATCAACGCAACGCCGTTAGGCCTCTCGGAGGATGATCCACTTCCGCTAGAGCTTGCCGCCGTGCCTGCCGGGGCCTTGGTTGCAGATATCATCATGCAACCTGCAGAGACTCGTCTGTTACGCACTGCAAAGGCCGCCGGGCACCCCGTGCACGCTGGTAGCCACATGCTCAGTGAGCAATTAGGCTGCTACAGACATTTCTTCAGGATCTGAGCCAAAAAACCGGATGAATCGGCAATTCAACGTGGATAACATTTGTCCGGAGGTGGCTGCCACTATCCATGGGCCGCTGATCTATCGCAAATCTAAGGAAACAACATGAGCAATGCGCTTGAACGCGGCCTGCATGCCATCGAGTTGCTCGCCGGCAAAAGCTCCGGGCTGGCACTTCAACAAGTAGCGGAAGCCTTGGACATTCCGCCGAGCGCGACCCACCGCATGCTCAATTGCCTGGTCGAACAGGGTTTCGTGCGCCAAGAGCATCAGCACGGCAATTACGTGCTTGCCCTGAAGCTGGTCTCACTGGCGCTCAAGCATCTGTCCAAGAGCGACATGGTCGACCTAGCCCGGCCGATACTCGAGCGCCTGGCGCAAGCGTCCGGCGAGCTTGTGCGCTTGAGCATTGTAGATGGCGATAACCTGATCTGGATCTCCAAGGCCCAGGGCAGCCGCTCCGGTCTGCGCTACGATCCCGATGCGGGTGCCGAGGCAAAGCTCTGCTGCACGGCGTCTGGCCTGGCCTGGTTGAGCTGCCTCAGCAACGAGCGCGCGCTGGAGTTGGTCTACCGGCAAGGCCTGGCTAAACCGGGCGAATATGGCCCCAATGCGGCCACCACCATCGAACACCTGCTCGACAACCTGAAGATCGCCCGTGAGCAGGGCTATGCCAGCGTCGACGAGAGCTTTGAAATTGGCGCCGCCTCGATGGCTGCAGCAATTCGCGATTCGCAGCAGCAGGTCGTCGGCGTGATCAGTATCGCCGGCCCCAGCGTCCGCCTCCCTGCCGAGCGCATGCAAGCGCTGAAGGCAGCGTTGCTGGACGCCGTAGAAGAGATCACCGCGATCAACCTGGACAGCCTCCCAAAGCTGTCGCTGATGACCTCCCACATCAGCGAACACACCGCCTGATCGGCACCTCGCTTGACCGCGGCCTGGCTTACTGACCTGGCCGCCGCTCCCTAGCAATTGCTCGACAGCAGGCCCTTCACAGGCCGTGGATTGCCAGCGCCCAAAAACCAATTGGAATCCAATATGAATATGGAATGGATTTCCAATTATGATAATATCGGCTTACCGACCCTGGTAATGCCTTGGCGCCAACCTGCCAGCCCATCACCGGAAAAGGCATTTTCATAAAAACAAAAAGCAGGAGTTATCCATGGCGAACCCTCCAGATGTAGATGTGAGCACCTTCATGGATGCTCGAAAGATGAGCACCCGACAGTGGCTGGTGCTGTTCCTCGGTTTCATGGTGCTGGTGTTTGACGGCTTCGACACCACCGCGATCGGCTTCATTGCCCCGGCGCTGGTCGACGACTGGGGCGTGCTGCGCCAGGACCTCGGCCCGGTAATGATGAGCGGGCTGCTCGGGCTGGCATTCGGTTCGTTGACTGCCGGGCCATTGGCCGACCGCTTCGGCCGCAGGCCAGTCATCATCGGCTCGGTGCTGCTGTTCGGTTTCTGGAGCCTGGCCTCCGCCTGGTCGACCGGGATCACCAGCCTGACGATACTGCGCTTTCTGACCGGGGTTGGGCTGGGTGCCTCGATGCCCAATACGGCGACCCTGATCTCGGAATACGCCCCCAAGCGCTACCGCTCTCACATGGTCTCGTTCATCTACTGCGGCTTTGCTTTTGGTGCGGCGCTGGGTGGTTTGGGCAGTGAGTGGCTGATCGAAAACTTCGGCTGGCGGTCAGTGTTAGTGGCCGGCGGCGTGCTGCCGATTGCGTTCGCCCTTCTGCTGCTCTTGAGCCTTCCGGAGTCCATCCGCTTCCTGGCGCAGAACAGTGCCTTGAAGGACCGCCTGATCAAGGAAATCAACAAGGTTGCTCCGGGCCTGGCCAACGCCCAGACGCGTTTCCATAGCAGCGAAGCGGCGATCAAGGCGACAGGCAAGGTCAGTGCCCTCTTCGCGCCCGGTTTCACCCTGGGCACCTGCATGATCTGGGTCACTCTGTTCATGGGTCTGCTGACCATGTACCTGCTGTCGAGCTGGCTGCCGCTGCTCAGCCGCGATGCTGGTCTGAGCATGGGTCAGGCGGCGCTGCTGGGCTCGTTGCTGCAGATCGGCGGCATGCTGGGCAACTTCACCGTCGGCATGAAGATGGACCGCTGGGAACACCACAAGGTGGTCGGCGCCACGGTGTTCTGCGGCGGGGCCTGCGCAGTGCTGATCGCCTTGCAGCAGCCGACCATGCAGGTGCTCTGCCCGTTGATACTGCTACTGGGCTACTTTCTGAACGGCGTAAACGTCGGCGGCTACGCGCTGGCCGCCTCCTTCTACCCCACTCAGATCCGCGCCACCGGCGTTTGCTGGGCCACTGGCATTGGCCGGCTGGGCGCGATCAGCGGCGCCGGGATCGGTGCACTGATGCTGGCCTCGCAATGGAATTTCAGCCAGGTCTTCCTGTTCCTCGCCATCCCTTCCCTGATCGGGGTTACAGCGCTGTGGATCAAAAGTCGCAAGCGCGACGCGTCGGCAATCCCCGCTGCCATCAACTGAAGCCAACTGTAGGTAGACATGCCATGCAAGCCAGCTATTCCATTGCACAACTGACCGCGCTCGCGTTAACCCCGCCGGAAATGATCGAACTGGCTGCACGCACCGGCTATGACCAGGCTGGCGTGCGTTTGCTGCCGGTGGCGCCAGGGGCAGTCGCCTATTCCTTGATGGACGACAAACCGATGTTGCGCGAAACCCTCGCGCGCATCGACGACACCGGGGTCAAAGTCTTTGATCTGGAATTGATCCGCCTCGACGGGCAATTCGACGTGCAGCGTTATCTGCCGTTCCTCGAAGTCGGCGCGCAGCTCGGCGCCAAGGCCGTACTGGTGGCAGGCGACGACCCGGAACCCAACCGGCTGATCGAACACTATGCGCGGCTATGCGACGCCATGCAGCCCTTCGGCCTGTCGGCAGACCTGGAGTTCATGCCGTGGACGGCTGTCCGCGACCTGGCCAGTGCACTGCACATCGTTGAACAGGCCGACCGCGCCAACGGCGGCATCCTGGTCGACGCGCTGCATTTCGACCGTTCCGACAGTCGCTTCGAGGACTTGCAACGTATCCCCGCGCAATGGCTGAACTACGCGCAGATATGCGACGGCCCAGCGCTGCGACCGAACACCCGTGACGGCCTGATTCAAGCAGCGCGTGGCGAGCGTCTATTGCCGGGCGAGGGCGATATCGACCTGGCGAGGATCTGGCGCAGCCTCCCGGCTACGGTCCCGGTCAGCGTTGAAATCCCCCATGACCGCAGGGTTGCGCAAGTGGGCGTCGAAGCCTGGGCACGACAGGCGCTGGCCGCTGCCAAGGCAATTATCGAACCGCTCTGATCCGTTTGAGCACACCACAGCAGGCAACTGCTGAATGCTGCCGACACTTCACCTGCACAAGGGCGGGCTGCCAAACCGCCCATGAATTACCACGCCATGAAGGAGCAACCATAATGAGCACCATCGCCCCCCTCCCCTGGGACCAGGAAGTCGACCTGCTGGTATTCGGCGCAGGCGCTGCAGGCATGACCAGCGCATTGATGGCCAGCCACCACGGGCTGGACGTGCTGCTGTGTGAAAAGACCGCCGTGGTGGGCGGCATCAGCGCGACCTCAGGCGGCACCACCTGGGTACCCGGCACCCACCAAAGCCAACGCGCAGGTGTACCGGACAGCGCGGCAGAGGCCGCGACCTTCCTCAAGGCGGTGGTTGGCGAACGCGGCGGTGAAGCGTTGCGCGAAGCTTTCCTTGCCAGCGGGCCACAAGCGATTGATGAACTCGAGCGCATCAGCGAGGTTAAATTCGTTGCAGCCGCCGCTCATCCCGATTACGTCAGCGGCCCCGGTGCAGCGTTCGGTGGCCGCGCCCTGGCGCCCCTCGCGTTCGATGGCAGGCTGCTGGGCAAAGACTTCGCCCGCGTGCGCCCACCTCGGCGCGAGTTCATGGGTCTGGGCGGCATGATGGTGCCACGCGCCGATCTGGATGCGCTGCTTTCGCCCTTCGCTTCGATGCACCACCTGACTCGCACCCTGAGCACAGTCGGCCGCTATTGCATCGACCGCCTGAGCTACCCACGCGGCACCAATCTGGTGATGGGCAACGCCCTGGTCGCCAGGCTGTTCTACAGCTTGCGCCAGCGCAAGGTGGCGCTGCGCTTTGAAACCCCTTTGCACGAACTCATTGTGGAAAACGGTCACGTAATGGGCGCCGTGGTACTGCACAACGGCGAGGCCATGCGCATACGCGCGCGTCGTGGCGTGGTGCTGGCTACCGGGGGCCTGACGCGCCATCCAACCCTACGCAAACAGCTGTTCCCGAGCGCTGCCCAAGCCCTTTCACTGTCGCCCCTGACCCACACCGGCGACGGCATCGATCGCGCGCTGAAGGCCAATGCCCAGCTCGACGACGGCCACGACAGTCCAGGCCTGTGGATGCCCTGCTCGATCCGCACCGCGAAGGACGGCTACCAGGCCATATGGCCACACATCCTGCTCGACCGCGCCAAGCCTGGATTGATCGCCGTGAATGGCCAAGGCAAGCGCTTCGTCAACGAGTCGGACTCCTACCACGACTTCGTCATGGGCATGCTTAACGACGGCAGCGCCACTGCTCACCTGATCTGTGACCAGACCTTCCTGCAACGCTACGGCCTGGGCCTGGTCATGCCGCTGCGCAGCGCCATCAATATTGCCAGGTTCGTCAAAGCCGGCTACTTGATCAAAAGCAGCACCCTGGACGAACTTGCCAGCAAGCTCAAGGTTGATGCCGAGGGGCTGGCAAACACCGTCAGAACCTACAACGCCGCCGCTGCAAACGGTGACGACCCTGCATTCAACCGCGGTAGCAGCCACATGAACCGTCACAATGGCGACCCGCAGCAACTGCCCAACCCCTGCGTGCGCCCCCTGGGCGATGGGCCCTACTATGCCGTCACAGTGCAACCGGCCGATCTCGCCTGCAGCGCAGGCTTGAGTGGTAACGCCGATGGCCAGGTGCTGGACATGCAAGGCCAGGTGATCGAGGGGCTATACGCTTGCGGCAATGACCTTGCTTCAATCTTTCGCGGCACCTACCCTGGCCCAGGCACCACGCTGGGACCTGCGATCGTATTCGGCTGGCGAGTGGCGCGGCATGCTGCGCGAGTTGCTGATCGCCAGTGTTGAAGCTAGCGACCAGTGAGCGCCTGCTTCGGGTTCAGGCTGTGTGAAAAAGTGCCATCCTCCAACACCAGGCTAGCCAAGCCATCCACTCAGCATCGCGGCGCCCAACGCGACTAACGCGGTATTGAGGCAGACCAGCATGAAGCCGAACCTTATCAGTTCGCCTTCCTCCTTGGCCTGGGTTTTGGCAAGCCCCAGAATCAGCATGACAACCGATAGCGAGCCCAGCGCCGCATGCCCCGCCGAGCTGTTCTGGACGGCAGCCAGCAGTAGGCGGGAGGACTCGGGCAACATCGCGATGGCCGGCATGAAGATCGCATTGCCGCCAACATTCGACCCGGTCATGTAGCCAGACAACGCGCCAAACAGGGCAACCAACGACGTCGCGGCGGTGGGCGACAGCCCAGCCAGCAGTTGCATCAACCCCGCAAGGAAGCCGGCCTTAACCATCATCTGCGACATCGCGAGAAAGAAGAAAATAGTCAGCAATGGCCGCTTCGCCCGAGCCAACAGCGCAGCAGGCAAGTTAACGTCGTGTGCGGTCCAGGATTGTATGTTGCGCGCGTGAGCGCCTAGCACGATCAGCACCATGACCAACGCCAGGCCTGGTGAGGCGAGTGGCTTCCAGTTGACCTGGGCGCCCTGTACAACCCAGTGCTCCTGCCAGGAGGTGATCGCCCACAGCATCTTCAAGCCGACAATGCAGACAATCAGCACCAGATACGGCCATGCCTGACGCGGCCATTGCACCGGACCGCGCTCGCTGTCGTTGCGGCGCAGGCGCCACAGCCCAACAGAGAGTATCACTGCTGCCGTCACCAGGCCCGCAGCAACGCCGGCTATTTCCGGCCCCAGCCACCGACTTGCACTGTAAAGAACACCCACAAACAGCAGCCAGAAAACGCCCAACGCCCCCCATCCCCGCGAGTCACGAACGCCTGCAAGATAGAGCGCGAGTGCACTGAGGGCGAAGAAAACCGGGGCGCTGGTCAATGCCGAGGTCGATGCCAGCATGGATGCGTCCAGGTGAACCAACGAAGCACCAATGACAGATGCCAGGCCCAGCGTTCCCCAGGGCATGATGGCCATGCCGGCCAGTGCGATCCGTAACGCGACCCGACGCTCGAAGAGACTGAGCAGCAGGGGCACTGTAGCGATCAACGACACGCCGAAACCAGTCATCGCTTCGAGCAACGGTGCCAACCCAAGGACAATTAACACGACTTGATCGCCGCGCCCAAGCCCCAGTGACCGCACCCATTGGCTCAGCGCCAGATTGACGCCCATGCGCTCGATAAAAATCACGAAGAGCAGACCTGGGACGATCACGAAAGCGGTACTTGCAAACAGCACGGCGGTATCTTGAGCGGCGGCCACCATACTGCTCAGACGCCATGCGTCTGCCGCGCCGGCGAGCCAGAGCACAATGACTAACAGAGTGCCTGCAACGGCGGCGTGAACGGGCGGCCGGCGCAATACCACGAGCATGGCTGTAACCAACAGGACCGGGGAAAGATGGAACAGTGCGAGCATGCCAACAATATCCTGTGTGTGTTCCCGAATAGGCTGCGTACGCAGACTGCTGGCAAGATAATATTGCTCTTACCTAGATAAAGGGCCGCAGTTTTCTGGTAGTTTTCGAGAAAATTTCTCACGGATTTACAATGGCGAAAAACGACGCTGCACCTGAATCGTTGGACAAATTTGACCGTGCCATCCTGGACCTGGTCCAACGTGACAACACCATGCCACTGCGGCTTATGGCCGAGCAGGTCAATCTTTCCACGGCCGCCGTTCAGCGCCGCATCAAACGAATGGAAGACGGGGGAGTCATCACGGGCAACGTAGCCATCGTCGATCCCACCGCCGTAGGCCGGCCGATCACGATCATCGTGGAAGTGATGGCTGAGCGCACCAGCATCGAGGCGCTGGAGGCGATGAAGGCACACTTCGCGGTGCCCGAAGTTCAGCAGTGTTACTACGTCACCGGCGAAGTGGATTTCGTTCTGGTACTCACCGTTGCCAGCATGAAGGAATACCAGATTCTGGCGCGGCGACTGTTTGCTGAAAACTCCAACGTTACCTGGTTCAAGACAATCGTCGCGCTGGACCGGGTGAAAGTCGGACTTGATGTACCAAGCATGGCCGGGTAGAGGCTCATGCAAAAGCCTCTGGTGGCTCGCGCCATGGCACCAGACTTGCGGCCCAGGTCGCCAGCTCAACAAAAGCCACGACTGCTGCGCACTAGTCGGCAATAGCCCCTGAACGAATTTGGCGTTAGCATCACACCCTTAGTCGGCTTAACAGCCTGTTTTTCAGATCAGGGTCGCATCGTGGAAAAGCTCAAACGCCTCCAAAGTGGAATAGAAGGACTGGACGCTCTGCTCAAGGGCGGGCTGGTCGCAGGTGCCTCGTACATTATCCAAGGGCGCCCAGGTTCCGGCAAAACGATCCTGGCCAACCAACTTGGATTCCATCATGCGAACAATGGCGGCCGCGTTTTGGTTGCCACGCTGCTGGCCGAGTCACATGACCGTCTTTTTCAGTTTCTTTCCACACTGAGCTTTTTCGACTCATCCAGGATTGGCGAAGAAATTCAGTTCGTCAGCGCATTTGACACACTGGAAAACGAAGGCCTGGATGAGGTAGTGAAGCTGCTGCGTCGCGAGATCAGCCGTCGCAAAGCCACCGTACTGGTCGTCGATGGCCTGCTCAATGCGCGCTCCAAAGCCGACTCACACATCGACACCAAAAAATTCATTTCAGAGCTGCAGGGCCACGCTGCTTTTGCCGGTTGCACCGTGCTGTTTCTCACCAGTTCACGGCTGGACGACGGTAGCCCTGAGCACACCATGGTCGATGGCGTCATTGAAATAGGCGAAGAGCTGTTCGGCACCCGCTCGGTACGGCGCATTCAACTGCGTAAAACGCGCGGCAGTGCTGCGCTGGCAGGCCTTCACGAGTGTGAGATTACCGACAACGGGCTGGTGGTTTATCCTCGTCTGGAAAGCCTGTACAGCCACCCGTCCGCACCCGACAGTGCTGACATGACGCGCATTGGCAGTGGGATTGCCTCACTGGACACGATACTGGGAGGCGGCCTTTACAGTTCCAGCGTGTCTTTGGTCATGGGCCCTTCCGGCATCGGCAAAACGACGCTGGGCCTGAAGTTCTTGGCGGAGTCGACGGTGGACAGCCCAGGGCTGCATTTTGGCTTCTACGAAAGCCCGCAACGGCTACGGCTCAAGGGCGACTCACTGGGCATCGACATCAAAGGCATGGAAGACAGCGGCGCCCTGACCATCGCCTGGCAGCCAACAACCGAAGGTCTGCTGGACGGGCTCGGTGCTCGACTGCTGAGCATTGTCGAAGACAAAGGTATCAAGCGCGTGTTCGTCGACAGCCTTAGCGGCATGACCCGAGTCGCGACCAATCCGGCAAGGATTACTGACTTCCTCAGCGCGCTGATGAACGAGCTGCGCGCCCGAGGTGTCACGGTACTGGCAACGTGGGAAATGCGCGATCTGCTGGGCTCCGAGGTCAGCGCGCCCAACTCCGACCTGTCGAGCATCGTCGACAACCTGATGCTGATGCGCTTCGCCGAGAATGACTTTGAACTAAAGCGAACGCTGTCCGTTCTTAAAGTCCGAGACAGCGCTTATGATCCCTCCCGATTCGAGGTCGTCATCCAAGCCCAGGATGTTTTACTCAAAAAGGCTTCAAGACATGAACCATCAGTCCCAACTGAGTGATGTCCTGGTTCTATCTCTTAGGTTTTTGAGTGGATTAAAATAAAGTGACTACCATCTTGGTCGTCGACGACGAATATTTAATTGCTGACATTCTCAGCTTCGCGCTGGAGGATGAGGGGTTTTCCGTGGTAACGGCCAGCAATGGCCGAAAAGGACTCGATGCTCTGGACAGAGTCAAGCCTGCCTTGATCATCACCGACTTCATGATGCCGGCCATGGACGGCCTGGAATTCGCTACCGCCGTGCGAGCCCTGCCATCGCTACATCAAGTACCGATTATTCTGATAAGCGGCGCCCAGGCACATATCGGTATGCAGCGACCGGATTTATTTGACGCGGTATTGCCTAAGCCCTTCAATATCGACGCAATTATCGCCGAGGTCAGAAAACTGCTGCATTCAGCGTAGCCGTGCCCGCGCGGCTAACACTGACTGCAGCGGCTACAGCCGAGTCATCGCCCGAGCCCGCTCGGTTGCGCAGCTGCCCCATCGGTGATTTCTGCCTGTTCGGCACCCACCAATAAACATTGGACTTCAGCTGCTTCACTCCATACTTTTCCGGCCCACAAAGAAAAACCCCGCAGACGTTAATCTGCGGGGCTTTCAAATATGGAGGCCGAGGTCGGAATCGAACCGGCGTAGACGGATTTGCAATCCGGAGCATAACCACTTTGCTACTCGGCCTCAAAGGTTGGATCTAGCGGCTTGCGCCCTGCTATCTCCTTGAAACTTCAGCGCTTTTTCAAGCTTGCTGCGCTTCAATGGACGCCATTATGTCTGCATTCGCTTGGCCTTGCAACCCCAATCTCAGAAAAAATCTTCAAGGGGTTCAAGGTGTTAGCGTAAGCGGCCGAGCTTGCTCCACAGCCCCACCAAGGTGTTCTCAACCGCGCCGCTGGCGGCCACACCAATGCGCTCCTGCAAGCTTTTGCGTTCGGCAAAGCGCAGGTGGTAAAGGTTGGCTTCACGGGCGCGGTCACTGAGGTATTCGTCGCTGGTGCGCAGCTCATCAACCAGCTGCATGTTCAGCGCCGCAACACCCAGCCAGACCTCGCCGGTGGCCACTTCGTCCATGTGCAGCTGCGGGCGGTAACGACCAACAAAGTCCTTGAACAGCTGATGGGTGACGTCGAGGTCTTCCTGGAACTTCTCGCGGCCCTTCTCGGTGTTCTCGCCAAATACGGTCAGCGTGCGTTTGTACTCACCGGCGGTCAGCACTTCAAAATCGATGTCGTGCTTTTTGAGCAGGCGATTGACGTTTGGCAACTGAGCGACCACGCCGATCGAGCCAAGGATGGCAAACGGTGCGCTGACGATCTTGTCGCCGATGCAGGCCATCATGTAACCGCCGCTGGCAGCAACCTTGTCGATGCACACGGTGAGAGGGATACCGGCCTGACGGATGCGCGCCAGTTGCGACGAGGCCAGACCATAACTGTGCACCAGTCCACCGCCGCTCTCGAGCCGCAGCACGACTTCATCACGCGGGGTGGCGAGGGTCAGCAGTGCGGTAATTTCGTTACGCAAACTTTCGGTGGCAGAGGCTTTGATGTCGCCATCGAAATCAAGAACGAAGACCCGCGCCTTGTCCTCGCCCTTGGCTTTCTTCTGCTGCTTGTCGGCCTTGGCCTGCTGCTTGCGCAGGGCCTTGAGTTGAGCCTTGTCGAACAGGCCCGCCTCGAGCCGCTCACGCAGCGCCTTGTAGAAGTCGTTGAGACGGGTGACCTGCAACTGCCCGCCGGGCTTGCCGCGGCCTTTGCCGCGCAGGCCGGCAATAGCCGAAAGCACCACCAGAAAAGCAATCACCAGGGTGGCGGTTTTGGCGAGAAAGCTTGCGTATTCTGCAAGAAACTCCACGTTGACTCCTTTATAAATCAGCACCTGCACGGTGCGAAACTGCTGCCAGCATACCGGGGCGTACCGGGCACTGCCAGCAGGCGAAAACGCTGGCAACATCTTTCAAACAAGCTTTTCAAACGCTTGTATGTTTTTTCGTTGACAGCCACTCTGGCGCATCCTAACCTCCCAGCAACTTCACTCGGCCGGATATCGATGTGGGCAACCTCTACCTGATCCGACATGGCCAAGCCTCGTTTGGTGCCGCCGACTACGACGTACTGTCGCCGGTCGGCGTGCGTCAGAGCCAGGCCTTGGGCAGCCATCTGGCTAACCTCGGCTTGCGCCTGGATCGTTGCATCGCCGGCGACCTGCGCCGGCAACAGGACACCGCCCTGCTCGCGCTCGAAGCCATGAGCACCCTGGGCTGCGCGGTGCCGGCGCTGGAGACCGATGCCGGCTTCAATGAATTCGACGCCGATGGGGTGATCCGCACACTGCTGCCGGCGCTGCTGCCAGAGGAGCCGCGGGCGCTGCATGTGCTCAGCAACGCTGCGCAAAACCGCAGCGAGTTTCAGCGCCTGTTTGCCTTGATGGTGCAGCGCTGGCACGACGGCCAGCATCCGGCCGATGGGCTGGAGAGCTGGGAGGCTTTTACCGGCCGCCTGCGCAGTGCCCTGCAGCGGGTGTTGGACGCCGCCGACAGCGGCGACAACGTGGCTGTTTTCACCTCGGGCGGCAGCATCGCCGCCCTGCTCCACCTGATTACCGGCATCACCCCCAGCCAGGCGTTTGCGCTGAACTGGCAGATTATCAACACGTCGTTCAGCCAGCTGAAGTTTCGCGGCCATGACGTGGCACTGGCTTCCTTCAACTGTCAGGCCCATGTGCAGCTGTTGAAGGCGCCGGAGCTCATCACCTATAGGTGAGCCCGGCCTGTTGTGTCCCTGCGGACGCGAATTTCACTTAACAAGGAATACACCATGAGCGATGTAGCTAAAGCCGTCGAAGCGATGAAAGCCAAGTTCAATCCCGCTGCTGCTGAAGGCCTGGACCTGGTGTTCGGCTTCAACATCACCGACGAAGACAAGCAGTACGCGCTGGTCGTCAAAGACGGCACCTGCGACATCCAGGAAGGTGAAAACCCAGACGCCAACTGCACCCTGGTGCTGGACAGCGAGACCCTCAAAGGCATCGTCAGCGGCGAAACCGATGGCATGCAAGCGTTCATGGGCGGCAAGCTGCGCGTTGAAGGCGACATGATGCTGTCGATGAAGCTCAGCGAGCTGTTCCCTGCCTGAATGGCGACGACGACTGTCTGAAAGAAACCGAAGCCGGCACCGGCTTCGGTTTTTTTTTGCCTGCTACGGCGCTCATCGCCCAGTGTAGGTAACGCGCATCAAGCGTACTGATCAAGCGCCAACACGCCTGCCTATATGGCGACTGGCACGCTTGTTCCATTACAGCAGGCCGATTAGATTAGCCAATAATCCTCGATACCGAGAATAAGGATCACGCATGACGCTGACTGACCAGTCCACCCAGGTACGCCCCGGCGAAGAACTCGATGCCAGCGTCATCGATCCCTATCTCAAAGCTCATCTGCCTGGCCTGGAAGGCGTGCCGCTGATCAGTCAGTTCCCGGGCGGCGCCTCCAATCTGACCTACCTGGTCAGCTACCCACAGCGTGAGTTCGTGTTGCGGCGTCCGCCCTTTGGCGCCAAAGCCAAGTCAGCGCACGACATGGCCCGTGAGTTTCGTATCCTCAATCAGCTCAACAGCGGTTTTCCTTACTGCCCCAAGGCGTACCTGCACTGCACCGACGAAAGCCTGATCGGCAGCGAGTTCTACCTGATGGAGCGGGTCGAAGGGATCATCCTGCGCTCGGACATCCCGCTGGAGCTGGGCCTCGATGCCCAGCGCACCGAAGCCCTGTGCAAAAGCTTCATCGACCGTTTGGTGCAATTGCATCAAGTCGATTACCGCGCCTGCGGCCTGGCTGACCTGGGCAAACCCGAGGGTTACGTGCAGCGCCAGATCGAGGGCTGGATCAGCCGCTATGAGCAGGCCGCCACCCCGGATGCACCGCGCTGGCAGCAGGTCATCGACTGGCTGCGGGCAAAGATGCCAGCCGACCACCCGCGCTCAGCCATCGTGCACAACGACTACCGCTTCGACAACGTCATCCTCGACGCAGCCAACCCGATGCAGATCATCGGCGTTCTGGACTGGGAGATGACCACCCTCGGTGACCCGTTGATGGACCTGGGCAACAGCCTGGCTTACTGGATCGAGGCCGACGACCCCGCCCCCGTGCAACTGATGCGGCGCCAGCCAAGCAACGCTCCGGGCATGCTCAGCCGGGCGCAGTTCGTTGCCTACTACGCCGAGCGCGCCGGCATCCGCATCGACAACTTCGACTTCTACTATTGTTATGGACTGTTCCGCCTCGCAGGGATCGTCCAGCAGATCTATTACCGCTTCCACCACGGCCAGACGCAGGACAAACGCTTCGCGCAGTTCATTCACATGAACCGCCTGCTTGAGCAGATGGCGCTGCAAGTGATCGGCAAGTCCGCACTTTGACCACACACAACAAGGGACACAGCATGGCCAAGACGCAACTGTTCGACCTCGACGGCAAGATTGCCTTCGTTTCCGGCGCCAGCCGCGGCATCGGCGAAGCCATCGCCCACCTGCTGGCAGAGCAAGGCGCGCAGGTGATTGTCTCCAGCCGCAAGCTCGACGGCTGTCAGCAGGTCGCCGACGCAATCATCGCAGCCGGCGGCAAAGCAACTGCAGTGGCCTGCCATATCGGTGAGCTGGAACAGATCCAACAGGTGTTTGCCGGCATTCGCGAGCAGTTCGGCAGGCTCGACATCCTGGTCAACAACGCGGCCACCAACCCCCAGTTCTGCAACGTGCTGGACACCGACCCGGGCGCCTTTCAGAAAACCGTCGACGTCAACATTCGCGGTTACTTCTTCATGTCGGTAGAGGCCGGCAAACTGATGCGTGAGCACGGTGGTGGCAGCATCATCAACGTGGCCTCGATCAACGGCGTGTCCCCGGGATTGTTCCAGGGCATCTACTCGGTGACCAAGGCCGCGGTGATCAACATGACCAAGGTGTTCGCCAAGGAGTGCGCGCAGTTCGGCATCCGCTGCAACGCCTTGCTGCCAGGCCTGACCGATACCAAGTTCGCCTCGGCACTGGTCAAGAATGACGCCATCCTCAACGTCGCCCTGCAGCAGATCCCGCTCAAGCGTGTGGCGGCGCCCAGCGAGATGGCCGGCGCAGTGTTGTACCTGGCGAGCGACGCCTCGAGCTACACCACCGGTACCCTGCTCAATGTCGACGGTGGTTTCCTGTCCTGAGCCGGCCGGTTACAGGCAGGTCGCCGCAGCAGCCCGGCGGCGCAGTGCGGTGGTGTCGGCTTTTTGCGCGTAATAGTCGACGCGTGTGCCACCGTCTTGCGGGTAGATGTCGGCAAACGACTCTGCCTCACGGGTATAAACCGTCAAGCCGCCACTCTTGCGCGGCTGCAGGTAACCACTGGCGTCGACCCCAAAGACAGCCTCATCCTGCCAACTGAACTGGATGCATTGGGCAACCAGTTCCGCAGCCTTTTGCGATTTCAGCTGTGCAGTCGGCGCAGTGCCGCGCGCGGCATCCATGGTCGACGAGGCACACCCCAGCAGCATCAATGCTGCGGCCATCGGCACAATTGCACGCATGTTTCATCCTCGTAGGCAAAAAAGAACGCGACTCTAGCATTTGCGTGCCTGCACAAGTGAATTCTCGACGCTCAGCCGTTGTCGCATTAACACACCTATTGCATTTGGAGACTGTGCATGAAAATGCGCCCACTGCTGTCCGCCCTGCTGTTCACCGCCACCCTGCCTTGCCTGCCATTGGCTGCCACTGCAGCCGAAAGCAACGTCGAGAGCGTCAAGGCGCCGGAGTCTCACGACCGCGAACTGAAGGTCGGTGACAAGGCCCCGGATCAATACAAACGCGATGATGCCGCCGTGGTTGACTGGAAAGCCAACGGCCTGCCAGCGCCGGAAAAAGAAAGCCACTGGGTTAAAATGGGCAATCGCTTCGTGCTGGTGCAGATCACCAACGGCGTCGTGCTGGCCATTCACTCGAAGTGATCTAGCAGGGGCCAGACACTGCTGCCATGTGCACGGTATTACGCCCATCCGCCTTGGCCTGATACAGCGCCGCATCCGCTCGCCCGAGCAGCGCTGCAGCACTGTCATCAGGCCCGGGCACTGCGCACCACAGGCCGACGCTGAAGCGCAGCTCGATAGTGTCGTCAGCGAACTGCGCCGGGCTTTGTGCGATGGCCTGGCGCAAGCCCTGCAGTGCCGCCATCGCGCCCTCACGGTCGGTATGTGGCAACAGCAGCAGGAATTCCTCCCCGCCATAACGTCCCAGGCTGTCAGCCGCACGCAGGCGCCGTTGTAGCTGGCGAACGCAGTGGCACAGCACCTCATCCCCAGCCAGGTGGCCATACAAATCGTTGATCCGTTTGAAGTGATCGATATCGATCATCGCAACGGCCAGGTGACTGCCCTCATCACGTGCGCGCTCCAGCTCTTGGTCGAAACGCTGGAGGATGGCCCGCCGGTTGTAAGTGCCGGTCAGCACATCGTGCAGCGCCATGTGCTGCAAGCGCGACTCGCTGCGCTCTTTGGCCATCAGCACCAGGCCGAGCGAATACATCATCACCGTTACCGTGCCGATCGCCACCGATACTGTCTGCTTGAGGTTGCTAATGTCGTAGCGCATATCGGCTGCCTCCCCAGCCAGCACCGCGATAACCCGCATACCCAGGCCTACCAGGCTTATAGAAGCGCCGATCACCAACAGCAGATGCGCCCGGCCGGGACGTTCGGCATGACGTCGTGCCCAATGCAGCAACAGCCCGCATTGAACCATGAGCACCACGGTGGCCAGCAGCATGCGCGGCTCGAGCGTCTCCAGCAGAAGCAGCAGCCCGCCTAACATGCATAACGGAATGATGAAAATAACTCGCCACGGTACTTTCAGTTCACGCACCCGAAACAAGCTTGCCGAGTAGAACGCCAACGCCAGCGACAGCAGGCTATTGCCCAAGGCATAGCTGACCCACAGTGGGGCCTGGGCATACAGCGTGTAGCAGATGTATGCGAGGGCGTGCGCAAGCAGGCCGCAGCCAGTCAGCAGCAGGTTGTCACGGCGGTTGTTTTGACCCACCAGCAACAGACAGAACGCCATGATGGTGGCGACCAGCGCGACTGCGGCGAACAGTGTAGGGGTATGGGCGATCATGTTGGTTAACCAGGCAGCGGGTGGCCGTCTCACTGCGGCCTGCCAACCAGTCTAGGGCGCCCCACGCAAACCAGCCATGACCGAACGGGACAGATCAGCAGCCATCGAGCCCGAGCGTTCCATCGAGTGACAAAAAATCCATTGTCGAAGAAACCAAATCGATCGAACCCGGTCCTACTGAGTACCCCGTAATCCCTTACGGATCAATGACCTGATTTAGCCACTTGTTTCGAGGTTCACCATTATGCGTCTGACTCTGCCTTCTCTCGCCTTGGGTCTGTTGCTGAGCCAAAGCGCTTTTGCCGGTGACGGCACTGCAGCTATCGGCGGCGGCCTCGGCGGCGTGCTCGGTAATGTGGTCGGTCAACAGATGGGGGGCCGCACCGGCGCAGCTATCGGCGCGGGCCTGGGCGGCGCAGCTGGTAGCGCCGTCGGCGCGCGCAAAGGCAATCGCACCGAGGCAGCGCTGGGTGGCGGCCTGGGTTCGGCAGGTGGCTCGCTGGTCGGTGGCGCCCTCGGCGGCTCGACCGGCTCGACCGTCGGCGCTGGCCTGGGCGGCGCAGCAGGTGGCGCCGTGGGTAACCACATGGGCGACAACGGCGGCAGCAAGAAGAAGCACAAGCGCCGCCATCGCCACTGATCGCAACTCAGAAAGCCGGGGCCCCGTTGCCGCCCCGGCAATCGCAAGCCGCCCCACCCTCACAACGCTTAGGCTGCTCCCGCACTGCACCAATGCAGCGCGTCAAAAACCTGCATCACATCAACACCCCCATCACGCCAAACTGCCACACTGCCTGCTACTGTCTTGTGTGCCCCCTGCGTGAAGGATCACTTCCTCGTCATGAACCCTGAGCTACTCATGGTGCTCGGCCTGCTGGCCGTGGTTATCCTGTTATTCATCCTCAACCGCCCACGCATGGACGTGGTTGCGTTGCTGGTCATCGTATTTCTGCCGCTGTCCGGCATCCTCACTGTAGAGCAAGCCCTGGCCGGCTTCAGCGATCCTAACGTGGTCCTTATCGCGGCGCTGTTCGTCATCGGCGAAGGCCTGGTGCGCACCGGCATTGCCTACCGCATCGGTGAATGGATGAGCGCCCGCGCAGGCGACAGCGAAGCGCGTCTGCTGGTCTTGCTGATGGTTTCGGTAGCCGGCCTGGGTTCGGTGATGAGCTCGACTGGAGTCGTCGCTATCTTTATCCCGGTGGTGCTGAGCATTGCCGCACGGCTCGGCCTGGCACCCAGCCGACTGATGATGCCGTTGAGCTTTGCCGGTTTGATCAGCGGCATGCTCAGCCTGGTTGCCACGCCGCCCAACGTGGTTGTACACAGCGAGCTGGTGCGTCATGGCGAGCAGGGCTTCGGCTTTTTCAGTTTCACCCCGTTCGGCCTGGTAGTGCTGGTGCTGGGCATCGGCTACATGCTGCTGACCCGACGCTGGCTCAACAGCGAAGTACGCAAGGATGGCCGCACCGAAAGCCGCCGCACCTTGCTCGACCTGGTGCTCGACTACAAGCTCAATGGCCGCGAACGGCGCTTGCGCATTCGCCCTGACTCACCGCTGGTGGGGCATACCCTGGGTGAACTGGAATTACGCACCCGCCACGGCGCCAACGTGATCGGTATCGAGCGCCAGCACAAGTTCACCACCCGGGTGATCAGCGCCGACTCCAACAGCGTTTTGCAACAGGGCGATGTGCTGCTGCTCGATCTGTTCGCCAACCGCGATGATCTGCGCAGTCTGTGCCAATCGATGCGCCTTGAGCCGCTGCACTTCAAGGCGGCCTACTTCATCGATCAGTCGCAGGAACTGGGCATGGCCGAAGTGTCGCTGCCACCTGGCTCGCAGCTGATCGGCAAAAGCATTCTTGAGCTGACCTTCCGCAGCCGCTACGACCTCAACGTAGTCGGTCTGCGCCGCGAACAGGCCGCCATCGACGAGCAACTGGTGGAAGAAAAACTGCGCCAAGGCGATACCTTGCTGGTGGTCGGTCCCTGGAAAGCCGTGCGTCAGCTGCAAAGCCAGCCCAAGGATTTTCTGGTGCTGAGCCTGCCTGCCGAGATCGATCAGGTGGCGCCGGCACGAAGCCGCGCGCCATACGCCGTGATCAGCCTGGCGGTGATGGTTGGCTTGATGGTCAGCGGGCTGGTCCCCAACGTCATCGCCGCGCTGATCGGCTGCCTGCTGATGGGCGCCGGACGCTGCATCGACATGAACAGCGCCTACCGCGCGATCCACTGGCAGAGCCTGGTGCTGATCGTCGGCATGTTGCCATTTGCCTTGGCCCTGCAGCAGACCGGCGGCATCGATCTGGCGGTCGGCGGCCTGGTCAGCCTGCTCGGCAATGCCGGGCCCAGCGCCATTCTTGCCTGCCTGTTCGCCGTGACTGCGATTATCGGCCTGTTCATCTCCAACACCGCAACCGCAGTGCTGATGGCGCCAGTGGCGATCAGCACCGCCCATCAACTGGGCATGTCGCCCTACCCGTTCGCCATGACTGTTGCACTGGCAGCCTCGGCGGCGTTCATGACGCCGGTGTCTTCACCGGTCAACACCTTGGTCCTGGGGCCTGGCCAATACCGCTTTGCTGACTTCGTCAAAGTGGGGGTGCCGTTCACCTTGCTGGTGATGCTGGTAACTGTGGTGATGGTACCGTGGTTCTTTGGGCTCTAGTGAGGCAATTTGACAGCAGGCGGGCTGGCGAAACACACTGACACTAATGTCCCAGGTGCCTGCAGTCGTTGTCCTGGATCCGTCTATGCCAGCCGGTAGAACCCATGGTGTTTCCAGCACGCTCGCAGCTCTTGCCTTATGTTGTCCTGTTCAGCCTGACCCTGGCCCTTACCCTTGGCGGCGTTCTCGCCCGCCCGATCGAGTCGTTGTCGCTGTTCTGGCCGGTCAACGCAGTGCTGGCAGGCGTCCTGCTGCGCTATCCCCGCCAGGCGACTCCACTTGGCTTCGCCTTGGTGTGGCTGGCCATGGTCGCTGCCGACCTGGCCTGCGGGAGTAATTGGCAACCGGCGCTGTGGTTCAACCTGTGCAATCTGAGCGTGATCGTCATGGTTTGGCTGCTGCTGGTCCGCTTGCCGCGCCAGCATCGGCGTATGCGCAGCCCTCAGGGCGTGCTTTGCGTGTTTGCCGCGTGCGCCGCTGGCGCCATGGTGGCGGCAAGCATGGCCTGCCTGATGTCGTCACCGTGGTTTCAGGAATCGATGCGCGCGACCTGGCTGGCCTGGTTCAGCGAACAGTTTTCCACCTGCATATTGATCGTGCCGGCCCTGCTGACCGCGCCCTCGCGAGGCGTGTTGCCGCATGGCGGCGGCAAGCCCGTTCGCCTGGCACCGCTGCTGGTGCTGGTGGGTTCGTTGGCATTAAGCATCGTATTTGGCGGCCCTGGCGCGATTGCGTTCCCGATCGCCGCCTTGCTCTGGTGTGCCTGGACTTACTCACCCTTCCTTGTGTCACTACTGGCGCTGATGGCGGGTAGCAGCTTGATCGTCGCCGTGGCGCAAAACCTCATGCACTTCAGCGTGCCGCAGAGCGTGTCGGGGGTGACCACGCTGATGTCGGCACGGCTGGGCATTGCCATGCTGGTACTGGGCCCTCTGGTAGTGGCCTGCGTGAGCAATGCCAACCGGAGTCTACTGGCGCGGCTTGAGCATCAGGCAACCATCGATCATCTGACCGGCGCCCTCACCCGCAGCGCTTTCACGCGTTTGGCCAATGCCCTGCTCGACAGCCGCCAGCAGCTTGATCAGGCCATGCCGCTGACCTTGATGATGCTCGATATCGATCACTTCAAAAGCATCAATGACCGCCATGGCCACGGTGTCGGCGACCAAGTGCTGCGCACCTTCGCCCACGCCCTGCAAGAGCAGCTGCGCGATGGCGAGCTGTTTGCCCGGTTGGGTGGCGAAGAGTTTGTCGTGGTCTTGCCCGGGCTTGCGCCCGAGCATGCCCAGTTCACTGCCGAACGCCTGCGCCGGGCAGTGCAGGACCTACACCTGAACCACGCTGACCCGCGCCTGCAGATGACCGTCAGCATCGGTCTGGCAGGTTGTGCCGAGGGCGGCCCATCGCCTGCGCTGGACGCGCTGCTGGTATGCGCCGACAAGGCGCTGTATCGCGCCAAGGCACGTGGCCGCAATTGCGTCGAGCTCGCCGAACAGGCGCTACGGCAGACCGTCTGAATCCAGGCCGATAATCGCTGCTCAAATTCTGCTCAATCTAACGCAGGCCGCTAACCACCTAACTTGCAGCGATTTATCCACAGACCTACCCACGTTTTCTGTGGACAGTTTTCCCAAGGCAAAGAACGACTTATCGCACATACGACAATGCCGAGTCGGCTTGTAGGCGACTCGGCTGTGGGTAGTTGCACAAGGGTGAGCGCCGCAGCTCTGGCCCGCCTGGGGAAGCAGCGGGCCGGCAGCGGGGTATCGCCGGTCAAGGCGGCGGAATGGTGCCCAAAAGGCCGATACAGATTGTCAGCAGCAGAAAACCACCGAGGAACAGCGCAAGCTTGCCCATTGGAACCTCTACAGTGTGAACACGAATTGGCGTAGCTGGCCCAGGGCGGACCATCGCAGCACAAGTGGCTTGGCGTGCAACGGTCAGTCGACTGGGCTTGTGAGGTATTTTCCGCTTTCGGCTGATACGGTTACAGATGCAGGTTCGCGGAAAAAAAGCAGATCAGATGAGACCAGCAGCTGGCCGCAGGCACCTTTTCAACGCGTCACTCCAGCAGTTGCAGCTTCTCGCCAGGCAGCCAACCCAACTCACCATTGCCAGCACGGCGGCACCACAACCAGCCGTTCATGGGCAACAGGGCGAGCACCTGCTGCCCCGGATCAACATCCAGCTCATGCGCCGAGTAGTGCTCCAGAGCCCTGCCCTGAGCGACGCCAACCCGCTCGATAAGCTGCGCCGGGACCCAGCCAGGTTCCTGCCCGGCGCAGGTGCACAGGTACCAGTCCAGCCAGCTCTCGTTACCCTCGTAACGCTGGCCGATCTCGAGCAGATCGCCCTTGGCGACCCGGATAGGTCGCGGGTATCCGGATCGATGAGCTTGGATAACAACGTACTTCACTTGCCTCTCCCTGGCTGAGTGCGCGTCGGGCCAACGTTGGCGCGCCGGAAATCATATAACTGCCTTACAACGCCATGACCATCTCGTGCCAGCTCATGCCACCGTGATCGGAGGGTGATGGCTGCACATAGCGATAGCCGAGTTTTTCGTACAGAGCCACGTGGCGTTGCTTGCACATCAGATGGATCGTCGCCTTGCCCCGCGCGCGCATCTGCTCGACGAAGTGCGCCATCAGCAGCCCGGCAAAGCCGCGCCCCTGCAGCGCCGGGTCTACCACCACCGACATGATCACCACATTGACAGCGCGCGGATCATGCCCGGCCAGCTCCTTGAAGGCCTCATCGGACATCACCACCTGCTCGGCGCAACCGCTGTTGATGAAACCAGCAATCTCGCCATCCAGTTCCAGAATCAGAAAGCCCTCTGGATACTGCTCGATGCGCATGGCTATCTTTTCCCGAGTGGCCGCCTCATCGCCCTCGTAGGCGCTGGTTTCGATCTGGTAGCAGCGCTCCACATCCTGCAAGCCGGCCTGGCGCAAGGTTGGCGTGGTCATCAAACTGTCCCCCATCTCGGTAAAGCCCACCATGCTAGCGCAACTGCCGGCGAACTTGTTGCTCGCGGGACAGACTGACGCCAGAATCAGCCGATCAGCCCACACGCGCCGCAGGAAGCCGCCCCCATGAGCACCGCCAAGCGACGCACCGCGCCGAGCGTAATCAATCATCTGGTTGCCTTTGAGGCCGCTGCCCGGCTGGGCAGCTTTCGCGCCGCAGGCGAGGCGTTGAGCGTCACCCAAGGCGCAGTCGCCCAGCAGGTACGCACGCTGGAAGAGAAGCTCGGCATGGCCCTGCTCGAACGCCTGCCACGCGGCCTGTGCACAACGCCCCAGGGCCGCGAGTACCTGCTGCGAGTGCAGCAGGCATTGCACATCATCGAAGACGCCACCACCGAGCTCCTCGCTCAAGGTGCCCCGGGCGATCCCCACCAGGTGGTGCTCAGCACCACGCCAGCCTTTGCCAGCCGCTGGTTGATCCCACGGCTGGGCCGGCTGGCGGCCGCACATCCGCAGATCGCGCTGATGATCGATGCCTCCGACAGTACCCGGCCACTGACCGGCAAAGGCGCGGTGGACATGGCCGTGCGTTGGGGCACTGCCCCTTTCGCGGGCTGTCACGCGCGTCACCTGCTGGCGGGCCAGGCTCTGCCCGTGTGCGCGCCGTCACTACGTAACGCGGGTGACTGGCAGGTACCTAGCGATCTGGCCAGTGCACCGCTGGTTTCCGACAGCCACAACAACTGGAAGCGCTGGTTCGATCACTACGGCCAGCCAGGCACCCGGTTTACCGGCCCAGCGTTCTCGCAAACCATTCTGGCGATAGAGGCGGCCGAGCAAGGCATGGGCATCGCCTTGGTGCCAGCACTGCTGGTAGCCAACGCCCTGCAGGCTGGCACGCTGGTACTGGCCTTGGCGGGCCATGAGTTACCCACCAGTGCGGGCTTCTACATACTTACGGGGGAAGCTGCGGCCGTTGGTTCGGCAGCCGCGCTGGTCACCCAATGGCTAGAGCAGGAGGCCGCCGAGCCAGATCAATTGCAACAGGTCATTTCACGCGAGCCGCGCAGCTAAGCGGATACAGGTGCAGTAACAAATTATTTCAGAGCGCAGACAAAAACTTTGGAAACACTGCACCGCTTGGCCTGTGAGTGCGTTGAATACAAACGCTTCGAAATATCGGCACACACCCATCGTAGGACGGCTCTGATCTGCTTGTAGGATTAAGCCTACAGCAGTGCAATACCTGTACGAAAACGCAGTTCCGGCTCCCAGAATGAGCTGATACGGTCGGCTCATTCCTACAACGGCAGGGACGCCATGAGCCAGAGAATCGAGATGGAAAACTACGACCAGTCCGCCCTAGCACTGCAGAAAAACCTACTCACCCTGCGTCAGCAGCGCGATCGTCAGCGCGCAGTCGGCAACCACACCGAAGCTGATCATCTGGACAAGCTGATTACCGGCATCGAGCAGACCTTCGCCCAGTTGCAGGACACGTTCAAGCCGACGACCCTGCAATGATCTGAGCCGCCTCAGGCGTCGAATTTCTGCCGCACGACCCAGCTCAATGCCCAGCCGGCGAATGCGTAGAACGCGTCCAGATAAACCAGGCCTTTGTAATTGGGCAGCAGCCCACCCTGTGCCAGCAGTTCGGCCATGTCCGGCGTCGGCGGGCTCAGCAGGTAGTAGGCGTTGGGCAACAATGCCAACGCCAGCAGGATCAGATACGTCACGCCTTTGAACAATGACTCTCGCTCGGGCGATTGTGCGGCCAGGCGCATCCCGAAAAAGGCGACCACGCCCGCTACTGGCAAGACCCACAGATGGGATGGCATGCTGAAGAAGATCTCTGCAGCCAGACTGCGTGATTCCACGGTTGAAGCTCCTTGTCAAAATGGGCAGGGCTTTTGCGGCGGCTGCATGACCGCCAAAAGGCCGGGATTGTTACAAGCGCGCAGACCAATTGCAAAGTCCGTACTGACTGAACGCGACCGCTCTCCCCCCTTCGACGAGAATTACTACGACGGCTTGGGCACCTTTGCCTCAGGCTCCTGCGGCGAACCCCGCAATGCGGTGGTCAATGCCAAGTGGCGCTTCTGACAGTGACGCGGGAATGAAGACAGCCAACTGCAGAACGTCGAGGTGTTCTGGTAAAGTGCCGCCGCCCAATATTTGGATTCGGGCTCTAGTCCATGGAGTAGTAATGTGAAGTCATTCAGCAAAGTCATCGCTTCTGCAGTACTGGGTCTCGCTCTGGCAGGTTGCACCGGCACCGCCATGAAAACTCAGCAGTACGACAGCAGCCAGTACACCGTTGTTGGCCACAGCGAAGCCAGTGCCACCGGCCTGATGCTGTTCGGCTTGATCCCGATTCGCCAGAACAGCCGCTTCGTACGCGCGCAAGATTACGCCATCAAGGCCAAGGGCGGCGATGCGATGATCAACACCCAGGTACAAGAGAGCTGGTTCTGGGCATGGGTTCTGAATGGCTACACCACCACCGTTTCCGGTGATGTGATCAAGCTGAAGACTGCTCAGTAAGTAGCGTCTTGCTTGATAAAGCCCGGTTCGCCGGGCTTTTCTATGTGTGCCAGCACGCGATCAGGCTTTACCTCCGTGACGCCTGGCCGTTACAGTCGATGCCTGGGCGTGTGCTGCGCCTGCGGTCCGCGCGAAGGGGTTTCCCAGGCATGCGTTGTACATTGCCCATTCCAGCTCCCGGCTTGTCGGCGGACCGAGCCCTGTAAGGAGTTGGCATGCCCGCCATTAATGCTTCCCGCCATCATGGTCTTGTTGACCTGCCCGCGCTGCGCAAACACGCAAAGCAGTTGCTCAAAGCCCTCAAGAACAACCAAGCCGAAGATACCCGCGTGCAGTTGCGCGCAATCGGCGTGCCTGGCCCTGAGTACAAGCTCGCCGACACTCAGTGGCTGGTAGCGCGTGAAACGGGTTTCTCTAGTTGGCCAAAGTTGATTGCACATGCCGACAGCGTCGCCTTCGCCGCACGTCATCCGGACTTTGCTGCGACCAATGAAGCCACCGTTCAGCACTGGCGCTGCGGCAACGATATCGAGCACAGCCTGCGAGTCGCTGGCTTCACGGGCACATTTCATATGTTCGATGATCCGATGGTCATGGGCCCTGTTCCGGCCCTGCCTGACGACGATTACTGGCAAGTGCGTGCAGCGTTCATTCAGCAGACATTCGGCCTATCGCCACGTGATGCCCAGCAACGCCAAGCCTCACAACGCCAGGCCCTCGCGCAACTTGGCCACGATAGTGAATTGGTGCTGTGGTGCGAGGGCGACGCCTATGATCAGTTGTTTCTGATTCGGCTCCTGGCGAGTTTGGCTACGGTGCCGCGCAGGCTGGAACTGATCGAGATCAACCGCGTGCCGGGCGTTGAGCGTTTCATTGGGCTGGGCCAGCTGGCGCCGGATGTGCTTGCATGGCTCTGGCCACAACGGCGAGCACTGGCTGCAGATGCCTTGGCGCTGGCACGGGAGGCATGGGCGGCCTATACCTCAGCCGACCCTGGCAACTGGGCGCGGATGGCAGGCCAGGTGCATCCGGCATTGCCGCTGCTCGGGCCCGCGTTGGCCAGGCAACTCCAGGAACTCCCGGGCGCCTCGGATGGCTTGAGTCTGACCCAGCGTCTGACCCTGCGGATACTGGCAGATCACGGAGCGCTGCCTGCCGGCAAAGTGTTCACTCATTTGAGCAAGGACTATGAACCTCTACCCTTTCTGGGGGATTTGATGTTCGCTACGCTGTTGCGCCCGCTCATCGATGCGCCGCAGCCACTGGTGCAGGAACAGCCGGGCGGTGAGTGGCAGCACGGTCTTGTTCGAATCACCGACCTGGGTGAGCGCGTATTACGAGGCACCGTGAATTGGCTCGACTGTGCCCCAGCCGAGCGCTGGGTTGGCGGCGTGCAGATCGTTGCTGAGCAAAAGCCATGGGTCGTCAGTGAACACGGGGACGTCTGCCGGCGTTGATTCAGTGATCAACGCGCTCCTTTTACCGCAGCCCTAAAGTGCCACTAGCACACTTGTGCTAATCGACCCCGCACCCACCTGGCGCTATATTCGCCAGCAACCCCAATGCTCCCCGCCAGCACGGCGAATTCGCCGTGCAAGGGATCGTTGCGCAAAAAAAAAACCAAAACATCCCCAAGGAAGAAGCGCCATGAAACTGCACGCTCCAGTCACCCGCCTCGCCCTGCTCGGCGCCCTGATGATCGGCGTTGCCGGTTGCAGCCATATGAAACCCACCGAAGACCATCTCAAAACGCTCTCGGAAACCAATATCGGTGAGACGGTCAAGCGCGTTTCCAATGTGCGCAGTGACTCCATGACCACGTATTACATCGCCAGCACCGCTTCCGGTGACTACAACTGCTCCGTGCCCAGCGGTGCCAGTGGCGGAATGTTCGCCGTGGCCAGCTTCGGCATGATGAAACCCGCCGCCTACTGCCAGCCCAAAGGCGCCCGCGGTAATGGGTTGACCCCGTTCAACCAGTAAGCGGCCCCTGACTGAGCTCGCGCAGAGCGCCCCGTAGTTCAGCGGGGCGCACTGGCTTGGACAGAATGGCGATCTGCCGATCGTGCAGGGCTGCCTGGATCCGCTCGAGATCATGCCCGGTCAGAATCAGCGCTGGCACCGCCACGCCGCGCTGCGCGCGCAGGTGGTCGATGCATTCGATACCGGTGGCGTGGTTGCCCAGGTCATAGTCGGCAACGATGATGTCGCAATCGCTGACCAGATCATGCCCGCTCGACTCCGCCTGCACCTTGCAGCCCCAGCGCTCCAGCAATGCCTGGGTGGCGAGCAGCACGTTGTGGTCATCTTCCACCAGGCACACTTTCAAACCGGTCAACAGCCCCGCCTGACGTGGATCGTCGCGCACAACGAGTTGCTCCGGCGCGGTCGCCAGCGGCAAGCCGCTGAGGCTGACCGAAGTGCCACGGCCCACCCGCGAGCGCAGCATCACGTCCATGCCCATCAACAGCCCCAGGCGCTTGACGATAGACAAGCCCAGACCGACCCCTTCAACGTCTTTATCGCGCAGCTGGCGAACGCGATAGAACTCCTCGAACACCCGCGACAGATGCTCCTCGGCAATTCCCTGCCCTTGGTCGTGGATCTCCACCACCAGCCCGCCGTGGCGCCGGCGCACGCCGACCAGTACAGGGCGCTGGCGGCCGTACTTCAAGCAGTTGGAGAGCACGTTCTGCACCATGGTCGCCAACAGTGCCGGGTCAACCCGCACCCAGTGTTTGCATGGCCGCAGGCGCAATTCGACCCCGGCCCAACGGGCGGCTTCGGCATTCTGGCGGAGTAACTCGGCGAGCAACTCGCCCAGGTGAACTTCCTGGTACTTGGGCAGCAAGCGGCCGTTGTCCAGGGTGTAGAGATCGAGAATGGAGCGGAACAATTGCGAGACGTTCAGCAGCGACCGGTCGATGTTGTCCACCAGCCGCCGCTCCTCTTCGCCCAGGCGCGCCTCACGCAGGCAGGCGGTGAACAGGCCGATGGAGTGAATGGGTTGGCGCAGATCATGGCTGGCCTGGGCCAGAAAGCGCGACTTTTCCAGGTTGGCGGCGATGGCCTCTTCGGAGGCCTTGCGCGTGCGCTCCAGCAGCAGGTGGGCGTAGACCGGAATCACCGTACTGGTGATCATCAGCATCAGCATCATGAACGGCTGCGCCTGCCACAACGGATTCAGCCCGTACACGACCAGCAGCGCCAGCAAGCCAAGGACGGTGGCAATCGCCAGATAGCGCGAACCATAGCGCATGCCGTTGCCCAGGTTGACCCAGACCATCACCGCATACAGCGGCAACGCCGCCTCGCCGCCGATCACCAGGCCGAACGAGGTGCCGGTATAGTCGTGAATCATCCCGAAAACCCGCCGCGCCGGGTAATGCCCGGGCCAGCGCGCGATGACCTGACGAAGTACGATCGAGGCCAGCAGGAACACCACGATATAGAGCATCACCGGCACGTAGTGCGCCACCGACTGCCCTGGCAAGAAGCCCAGCACACCGATGTACACCATGGCGCAAAGGGCTACCACAATACGCAGGTTGGCTTGATCCAGTTCAGCGTCTTTCATGAACTTCACGGGCAACGTCCTTGTACGGTCATCGTAATGCTGGCACGCCAAGCAAGCAGGCCCTGAGCAGAGTGTTAAAGTACCACGCAGGCGCAACACCTGACCCCCAGGGAGGGGCACTCCATGACATGCCGCATCATCATCGCTGACGACCACCCCATGTTTCGCGAGGGGATGCTGCGCACGGTGCAACGCTTGCTGCCCGAGGCTCAGGTAGAGCAGGCCGGCGATCTGGACACAGTACTGAACATGCTCGAACGCGACAGTGACGTGGACACGCTGATCCTCGACCTGCGCTTCCCCGGCCTGACCTGCATCAGCCAACTGGGTGAGCTGCGCAAGCAGCTGCGGCGTACCACATTGATCGTGGTATCGATGGTCGATGACCCGCTGTTGATCGAACAGGTGATGGCGATGGGAGCCGATGGCTTCATCGGCAAGAACATCGCGCCCGAAGAGATCGGCCAGGCGCTGCTCGCCATCCGCGAAGGCGAGGTGCTGGTCAAGTTCGCACCCTCAGGGCTATTACCTCTGGACACCAACACCCTGACTACGCGCCAGCAGGAAGTGTTGCGGCTGATCGCTCAAGGCAAGACCAACAAGGAAATCGCCAAGGCCCTGGATATTTCGCCGTTTACCGTGCGCATCCATGTATCCGGATTGCTGCGAACCCTCAACGTGCCATCGCGGGCAGCGGCAGCCGTCAAATACAGCGCATCCTTGTAAGTCAGCGCTGCCGGGACACTGTTATACGCCGCCCGGTGAATCCAGCACCATCCTCACCTTACGGCCAAGTTCCTGCGGTAAGTACGGTTTGGATATCACTTCAAATTCAGAACCGCCAATGTCAGTTCGCTCGATTGAGCTCTCTGCATAGCCAGTGGTCAGCAGCACCTTCATCGACGGATGCTGCAACTGCACCTTGCGCGCCAGCGTCACGCCATTGATGCCACCCGGCATGATCAGGTCAGTGAACAGCAGGTCGAAGTGCAGCCCCTTCTCCAGCATCATCAACGCATCCTTGGCATCATTGGCCACCTGGGTCTCATAGCCCTGTTCTTCGAGGATCACCTGGGCCAGCTCGGCAACATCGGCGCGGTCTTCCACGATCAGGATGCGCTCATCACCGGTTTTGGACTTGAGCAGGCTCGCGCGCTCCAAGGGGTGCAGCTCGCTGGCATCGGCGGGGAAGTAAAAGCGCACGGTAGTCCCTACGCCCTCTTCCGAGTAGATCTTGACAGTGCCACCGGACTGCTTGGCAAAGCCATACACCATCGACAGCCCAAGGCCGGTGCCCTTGCCCTCGTCCTTGGTGGTGAAGAACGGGTCCATCGCTCGACCGCGCACGGCCTCGGGCATGCCCTCACCGTTGTCGGTGACCGAGACGCAGACGTAATGTCCCGCATGCAGCCCTTCATAAGACGCTCGCGCATCTTCGGTCACGATGACGTTCTTGGTTTCAATATTGAGTGCCTGGCGCTCATCCCCAGCCATGGCATCGCGCGCATTGATGATGACGTTGAGCAAGGCGATCTGCGCCTGAGCCGGATCGATACGGCAGTTGTGCAATTCGTCATCCAGGCTGAGCGATACAGAGACACCATCGCCCAACGTCTGGTTGATCAACACCTGTGCGTCAGCGACGATCTGATTGATATTGATCACCCGCCCCTGCAGCGATTGCTTGCGCGAGAAGGCCAGCAATTGCTTGGTCAACGTATTGGCCCTTTCCACCGCCTGGGTGGCATGGGTCAGGCCCCTGACGATCCTGGCCAGATCGGGCTGCTCCTTCTCGGCAGCCGACTTGGCCAACGAGACATAACCACCGATGACCTGCAGCAGGTTGTTGAAATCGTGCGCTATGCCGCCTGTCAGCTGCCCCAATGCCTCCATCTTCTGCGACTGGCGCAATGCATCTTCCACATCTCGACGCCGGCTGACGTCCAGCTGGGATGCGAAAAAGTATTTGAGCTCACCGCTGTCGTTATAGATCGGCGAGATGAATAGCGCATTCCAGAACGAACTGCCGTCTTTCCGGTAGTTCAGCACCTCGGTGGAAAAGTCATAGCGCTGAGCGACGGCCTGGCGGATCGCAGAGATCACGTCCTGATCCGTATCCTTGCCCTGCAGGAACCGACAGTTGTGGCCGATCAACTCATCTTCGCCATAACCGGTCATTTCCTGAAAAGCCTGGTTGGCAAAGATGATCGGATTGTCCGGCTGGTTGGGGTCCGTGACGATCATCGGCATGCGAGTGCTTTCGACCGCGGCGAAGAAAATGTCCTTCGGATGGCCCATGACTTCAGCAGTGAATCGATTGTCTACTCTAATCCCACTGGTCGGCACTGCGGAGTCCTCTGCGAAGGTGCGCTGGGGTCTGCAAATTGTCGAGACCCAATGATGACGGTGGATGCAGGGCAGCGCGCCCAGATCCAAGCCATTGCGCTTGGATCATTGGGCAGCAGCAAAGGTTCGCAGATTTTTCGATTCAGCTCGCTGTCACCAATCGTAAGTCATTTCCACAGATGCAACCCGCTCCTGCCCGTAGTAGCAGCCAAACGCATAGTTGCAGTCCGAAATGAACTCGCGGTCAAACACGTTCTGCACGTTCAGGCTGGTACGCAAACCGCGCAGGCCGGCATCCAGCCCGCCCAGGTCGTAGCTGATGGTGGCGTCATAAACCACATAGGCGGGCACGTCGAACGAGTTGGCCGAGTCCCCTGGCTTGCGTCCGGTGTAGCGAGCGCCGGCACCGAAGGTCAGGCCAGCGAGCGTTGCCTGAGTGAAGTGATAATCGACCCACAGCGAGGCCGACACCGGCGCCGTTGCCTCACTGCGGTTGCCCTCATCGCCGTAGGTGCTTTTGGTATAGAACGCGTCGATGTAGGTGGCGGCGGCCATCACATCAACATTGTCGAGGCTGGACTTGGCTTCCAGTTCGATACCCCGGGCGCGCACTTCACCACTTTGCGTCGAGTATTGCGGGTACTGGGTGTCGCCCGTCAGCACGTTCTTCTGTTTGACCTGAAACACCGACGCGGTAATCAGCGTCTTGTCGAAGGGCTGGTACTTCACCCCCAATTCGTACTGCTCACCCTCGGTTGGCGTAAAGGCTTTGCCACCGCGCTCGGGGGCGGCGGTGCCCAGGGTCGGCAGGAACGACTCGGAGTAGCTGACATAGGGCGCCAGGCCGAACTCGGTGACATACGTCAGACCGACTCGTCCGGTGAACTTGTTGTCCCGCTGCGACGCTACGGTGTGGGCGAGCAGGTCCTTGTTGTCGATTTCCGCCCAGTCCTGGCGACCGCCAATGGTCAGGACCCATTGGTCGAAGCGGATCTGGTCCTGCAGGTACACGCCGGTCTGGCGTAGGGTGTTGTCCCATTGGGTGTCGAGCACCGGGGTTACGCTGGAGCTGTCGTAGTTGTTCTTGCCATACAGATCGACCGGCAACACGTTGTAGGCGTTATAGCCATCGTACTTGCGAGTGAAGTGACGATAATCGGCGCCGGTCAGCACGGTGTGCTCAAGCGCACCGGTGTTGAAGGTGTATTCCAGGTTGTTATCGATGGTGTAGGCAATGTTGTGCTGGCGCCAGTCGAGTTTGACTCGATTGGCCCGGGTCTGATCAACCACCCCGGCCGCATCGGTGACGAAGCTGCGCAGATAAAAGCCCTTGTACTGGTCACGCACGTCGGTGTAGCGCGCGGTGGAGCGGTAAGTCAGGTCGTCACTCAGGTTGTGGCTGAAGTCATAGCCAAAAATATACTGGTCACGCTTGTAGTCGTTGTATCGCGAATCACCGGAAAAGAACTCCCGCTTGATCTTCTGCCCGGTCGGGCCACGGTCCAGTGAGCCGATCCGTGGCAACGATTGATAGTCGGCCTGGCCATCGTCGCGCTGGATCTGCGCCAATAGGGTTAACGAGGTGTCTTCAGTGGGTGTCCAGGTCAAGCTCGGCGCCAGCAACATTCGCTCGGAGTGGGTATGCGCGACCTGCTCATTGCCTTTCTTGGCAACGCCGACAAGGCGATAGCTGAATTCCTTTTGCTCGTCGAGCGGGCCGCTGGTATCGATTGCACCGTTGACCCGGTTATAGCTACCCGCGCCGAGCTTGATCTGGCTGCGCTGTTCGCTGGTGGGGCGTTTGGACACCAGGTTGATCAGGCCGCCCGGCTGGTTCTGCCCGAACAACACCGATGACGGCCCTTTGAGCACTTCGATGCGCTCCAGCGTATAGGGGTCGATCTGCGGCGCACCGCCGAGGCTACCGGCATAAGGTATGTAGGCACCGTCGAAATACAGCGGCGTCGGGGCGAAGCCGCGGCTGGTGATCTCGTCGGCGATCACGTTGCGATCGGTGAAGCCGCCGGTGGTCAAGCCCGGCGTGTAGCGCAGGGCCTGGGTCAGGTTGCGCGCGCCCTGCACGGCGACCTGATCGGCCGTCACCACGTTGATCGCCTGGGGGATTTCCAGAATCGGCGTATCGGTCTTGGTCGCGGTAGCGCTGCGCGTGGCGACATAGCCGTCGACCGGTCCGTAGGCCGACTCGATGGCCTCGCCGGAAATATTGGTAGCGCCCAGTTGCATGGCGGCGCCCTGCTCACGCAGCAACAGCGAGTAGCTGCCGCTGGCCAAACGAACCGCTTGCAAGCGGGTACCGGCCAGCAGCTTCTGCAGCCCGGCATCAGTGCTGTAGCGGCCGCGCAAGCCGCTGGTCTGCTGCCCGGCAGCGTGGGCCGGATCGAACGAGACCGTCACGCCGGCAGCGGCCGCGAACTGAGTGAGCGCCGACCCCAGTGCGCCGGCGGGGATATCAAAGCTGCTTTCAATGTTGGTCTGAGCCGACGCCGGCGGGGCCATCAGCGCGTTGCCGACAGGCAGAGACAGCGCCATTCCCAGCAGCGCGGCGTGCACCGCACGGTTCAGGGGTTTGACTGCAGGTTTGCTGAAGATTTCGCGCGATTGAGGGTTGCGGGGGATCATGCGGTTTCCTTGCGCCCGGTGGCAGTAGATGACGGCGTCTGTGTGCGCCTCTACCTTCCAAGTCGAACGAGAATAAAAATCAACAACCCCTGCGCTGGATTATTTTTACAACGGTTTCAAGCCGGCTCGACGCGCGTCCAATAACGGCTGAACCGACGCAGGCGCACGGGTAAGGTCGACGTCAGATTGTCGAGGATGACGTCGCTGTCACCGAGGTGGAAGGCACCTGAAATCCGCAGCTGAGCCACCGCCGACGCACAGCCCAGATGGCCCCGGCGATAGCGTTGTAATTCGCTAATGAAGTCGCCCAGGGACCAGTCCTCGATAACCAGCATGTTGCGCGTCCAGGCATCCAGCTGCGACGGGGACTGCTGCAGCGTACCGGCCTCGGTGCTGACGAAATCCAGTTGTTGACCGGCATTGACGCGTACCGCCGAACCTATGGCGCTTGCGCAGCGCACTTCAACCGCATGCTCCTGCACACTGACCCGAGTACGTTGCGCGTCGTAGCGCACCACGAAGCGAGTACCCAGGGCGCGGATGCTGCCCGAAGGGGTATGCACGATGAAGGGGCGCGCCTGCGCGTCCGGCGCCGTCTCGATCTGGATTTCACCGCTGAGCAGTTGTATTTCACGCACGCTCGCGCTGTAGTGAATGTCCAACGCAGTGGCGGTATTGAGCATCAGCAAGCTGCCGTCATCCAAGCGCAGCCGACGCCGCTCGCCGGTAACGGTACGCTGGTCGGCCATCAAGGTTGGCAGTGGCGTTGTGCTCCAGGCCAGCGTGCCAGCCCCGCCTGCGGCCAGCAAAAGCGAAAGGACCTTGAGCACCTCGCGACGTTTGGCCCGGGCACTGCTCAGCGTTGGCCGGCCTATGCCTGGTGTGACCTGGGCGAGCTTGTCCTGCAGTCGAGCCAGTCGCTCCCACGCCTGAACATGCCGCGGATCACGCTCCAGCCAACGCAGATGCGCTTCACGCAGGGCAGCATCGGGCGTTTCGGTGCGCAAGTCGACGTACCAGCGCGCGGCGGCCTCGAGTGTTGCGTGGTCAAGGGCTTGCTCACGCACGTTCGTCATCTGCCAGCAGCAGGCAATGAGTCAGGGCGCGCACTGCGTGTTTCTTGACCGTGTTCACCGAGATGTTCAGGCGTCGGCCGATCTCGACATAGCTCAGCCCATCGAGCTGGGCCAGCAGAAAAATCTCGCGCGTGCGCCCACCCAGGCCGTCCAGCATGCGGTCGATTTCCATCAGAGTTTCGATGATCAGCGCGCGGGTTTCAGGCGAAATATCCAGCGGCTCGGGGCTGAGCGCGAGGGTTTCCAGGTAGGCCTGCTCCAGGTAGCGACGGCGGAACATGTCGATCATCAAACTGCGCGCGATGGTGCTCAGATAGGCGCGAGGCTCACGCAATTCGGTTGCCTTGCGCTGGGTGATTACCCGGATGAACGTGTCCTGGGCGAGGTCCGCAGCGTTGTCGACACAGCCGAGGCGCTGGCGCAACCAGCCGCAGAGCCACTGGTGATGGGTCTCGTAGAGTGACTGCACGGCGTTTTGCTGGGAGTAGTCGACAGAAGACATGAGAAGCGGCCTGGCGCAGGATCTGATAATGACTCTCATTTTGGCCAAGGGGTGTGGGGATGGCAATAGCCCGCTGCAGCGAGCGCATGTTTGGACCGCGGCGATCCTCTGCGTAACCGTCGGCACCGCAACTGTGAAACCTGTTCTGTGAACATAACCTCATCACGCGGTCAGTATGTATTCGGCAGCGCGGCTCTATTCATGCCCTCGCCTCCACCCTGACTGAGGATCACCATCATGATCACCCTGCATCACTTGAACGAATCGCGCTCCATTCGAACGCTATGGCTGCTGGAAGAGATGGGCGTGCCTTACAAAACGGAGTTCTATAGCCGTGATCGAGCAACCCATTTCGCCCCTGAGTCGCTGAAGGCCATTCATTCACTCGGCAAGTCGCCGGTGATCGAGCTCAACGGTAAGGTGGTTGCGGAGTCAGGTGCGATTACCGAGATTCTGATCGAACGTTACGCCCCGCACCTGGCGCCGGCGAGAGACAGCGATGAGTACGTCGAGTACCTGCAATGGCTGCACTTCTCTGAAAGCTCCGCCATGCTGCCGCCGCTGCTTCAGGTGTTCATGCAGCGCGAGACGGCCGAGCTGGTTTTCCTGCCGAGCTATGCCCAGGCCGAGGGCAAGAAGATCTTCGCTTATGTGGATGACCAGCTGGAGAACAAAGACTACCTGGTGGGCGGCAAACTGAGCGGCGCTGACTTCATGATGTACTTTGTGGCCGAGCTTATTCAGCGCTTTGACCGCAAGGGTGAATACCCGAACATCGGGAAGTATCTGCTCAATCTGAAAACGCTTGAGAGCTGGAAGAAGGCGCAGGCGATCGAGGCTAGCCACTACGGATAAAAAGGTCCGTAGTATCAGCTGAGGTCGGTCCGAGGCTGTCGCCTTGAAGCGCATCCCTTTCAAGGTGTTCTGAAATTGCACATGCTTCAAGATCGCTGGGGCCGCTGCGCGCCCCAGCGAGCACAAGCGAGAGAAAAATCCAGAAAAATGCAGAGACCTTGAAAGGGATGGCCTTGAAGCGGGCATGTAAAAGCCTGACAACTTCGAGACCAGCAGCGCTCGTCAGCTTAGCGACTCCTTGGGTAGGCCGCTTTGGCAACAAGAACGACAGAGACGTCGTACATGATGTCGCCCCCTCTTGTTGTCTTGTAAATATTACAGAGCATTCTGCCCTCGCCCTTAGGCGGTATCACTCTGATAGCATCTGGACCTGTGGTTCTTTCCAGGCTCAACGGCGCTGCTGTCAACTCTCCCGCGTAAATCTCGGCAACCACGATATTTTTGGGTGTCGTCTTCTGCGACCGTTGCCTGACTCCCTGCCCCAGCCCCCTGAGCCTTCCGGCAATCAAACGAACGCACATGTCATCCAACTGCGTCTTGAGGGGTCTGGAGTCCCTGCTGGATGGCCATCGGACAAAATCACTCTTGACGCTCTTGACATCTTTTTTCAGCAAATTCTCACCCGCAGACGGCACGCCAGAAGCATCCGCAGCGAAAATATAGCTAACCGTCGCGGGATAAGCAGATGCCAGCCGGCGCGGATCATTCTGGGCAAGGTGCTGTTTGACATAAGCCTGCGTATACCACCGCGCTTCAATCTTTACTCTCTTCTTGTCGGTAGCCGCGTGGGCGCTATTGGCAAAGACCAATGAAAGCACTGCGATAGCAATCAAGCTGAAATTCACGAGAGATCCTTTCTGTTTGTTGTGATGTGACGCGGCCGTTGGTTCAATCCTGCTATAGCAAAAGCTTCAGTGGCCTTGTTCTCGCCAGCAGTACTAGAAATCCACCTTGCCCCGACCTGACTTGATGGTGCTGCGCTTGGCTTTACCTTCGAGGCGGCGGGTCTTCGAGCCCAGGGTCGGTTTGGTCGGGCGGCGTTTCTTCTCGGTCTTGCCGGCAGCAATGATCAGCTCGGCAAGCCGCGCCAAGGCGTCGGTGCGGTTCTGCTCCTGGGTGCGGTACTGCTGGCCCTTGATGATCAACACGCCGTCGCTGGTGATGCGGCTGTCACGCAGCGCCAACAGCCGCTCCTTGTAAAAGTCGGGCAGCGACGAGGCGCGGATATCGAAGCGCAGGTGCACAGCGCTGGACACCTTGTTGACGTTCTGGCCACCGGCGCCCTGAGCGCGGATGTAGGTCAGTTCGATGTCGGTATCCGGCAGATGCACAGTGTTGGAGATGGTCAGCATGAGATGGCCTTTGTGGTTGCGCGCATTATCACAGGGTTGGCGGCTCGCCCATAGCAGCACAGCAAACTCCCTGAAGCAGTGCCGAAGTCGCCCTTCCGCAACGGAACGCGTTATAGATGATAACCCAAGCTATAGATAACAAAAACATAGGTTATTTGAAGCTTTATAACGCGTGTTTTACCCTTGGCGGTATGACCAAAGCCCCCGAAATGCTCAAAGATCGAATTCACCAACGCCGCACAGCCCTGGGCTTGAGCCAGCAGCAGCTCGCCGAAAGATCAGGGGTGAGCCAGGTCACTATTCAGCACTTGGAGAGCGGCCGAAACGCGACGTCGAAGAAGTTGCTGGAGATCGCGAGGGCGCTCGGCGTAACTGCGGAGTGGCTGGGCTCGGGGCAAGAGGCTCCACCGGCAAGGAGTAACGTGCAGGCGACGCACGTTCTGCCAGAGTCATACCAGTATCCGGTGATCAGCTGGGTTGCTGCAGGCGCCTGGGCCGAAGCGGTAGAACCCTTCCCGCCTGGCTACTCGGACAGGTATGAAATGTCCGATTACGACTCGAAGGGCACTGCCTTCTGGCTTGAGGTCAAAGGTGACTCCATGACCTCCCCAGTAGGCACCAGCATCACTGAAGGCATGCTTATCCTGGTAGACCCGGAGGCTGAAGCGATTTCCGGAAAGCTGGTCATCGCCAAACTTTCCGACAGCAACGAGGCCACCTTCAAGAAGCTGGTAGAGGATGGAGGCCGCCGCTTCTTGAAGCCACTGAACCCTGCATACCCAGTAGAGCAGTGCATGGAGGGCTGTCGCATTGTCGGTGTGGTAGTGCGCGCCATGATCAAGCTTTAAGCGCTTACCCTCCCAAGGCCCAGCCATCGAGCTGGGCTTTTTTTCGCCTAGCGTATTTCGCCGCGCCCAGTTCTCAAGCATTGAGAACCTTCGGCACGCAGGGGTCCCGCGCGTAGCGGGATTCCATGGCGGAAATTATAACTTGCGTTATTGACATAAGGGAAACCTGAATTATCATCAATCAATAACACAAGTTATTTTTGGCTTCGATAGCCATGACGCTCTGCCCAACCTGACGTGTCCACCTTGATGCACCCAGGCCATTACGTGTCTACAACGCGGCCTGGATTCCTACCTTGAACAAGGAGATCACCATGCACGCATTTGGCAACATCACCGCAAACGGCAAGGTCTATCTTTACCCAGCCGAGCTGCCCAGAGACCTGCTCTGGGTCGACCAGAACGGCCACACCAATTACTGGTGCTCGGTCCAGGCTGGCACCAGCGGCAGTTCAAAGAACCCACGCACCGAGGGCCGGCAAACGCTGCCAGGCACCGCTGTGTCTTTCAACTGGCTCCCGGGCAGCGCCAGGCACTCCATGTCCGGCCGGGTGCGGGTCGAGCAGGCGCCTTCCAGCGGCAAGGTCATCATCGGCCAGATCCACGCAGTCAATGCGCTCAACCCTTTTCTGATGGTGATCTGGTGGAATGGGTATGTGCGCATCGAGATTCGCGATGTGCCGCTCGGCGTCACCCGCACGCTGCTCAAGAAACAGATGCCGCTGGGCCAAGTGTTCGATTACTGCATCCAGGTCGACGAACGCAGTCAGCTAACTGCCACGCTCGACGAGCTCAGCGCCGGCGCGCCGGTGAATTCGAAGTGGAGCAAGTACCCGTTCTACTTCAAGGCAGGTGCTTATGTGATCGATAACAAAGGCGATGCAAGCGAGGGCGGATGGGTGGTTTACGAGGCGCTCGACGTGATCGACGGAGTGCTGCCCGCTTGATCACAGGGCTGGGTTTGCATGCCCCAAAAACGTAAAAGGCCCTGACAAGTCAGGGCTCTCAACAATCAGAGGCATCATACCCAACAATCCGCGCCACAGTGGTCGCCTGTCATGATGGCCATTATTGCGCCACTATCTCCACTTCATTTAACCGTCATTCAATCGCTGTACTAGCCTCTGTACGAAAAGAGATGTCGCAAACACCGCGGGGAACAAGCCAGCGAGACCATAGCGGCATAGCTTTTCGCGAGCTTGTCGAAGCGCGTCACCATGCGTCGGTTCTCTTTCAGCCAGCCAAACATGCGCTCGATGATGTTGCGCTGTCGGTACTTGGGCCGATCAAACAGCCTTGGTAAGCCAGGCTTGGGTTTGCGCTTCATCGAGCGCAGCGGGATGACGGGTTGTATTCGATATCGGTCGCAATAACGGCGTAGCGCTTCTGCATCGTAGCCCTTGTCGGCAAGCAACCTGGTTGGAAACCTTACAAAAAATCAGCTTCCGAGGGATGCCGATTGGGTTTCTCGGGATTTCGTACAGAGCCTAGACTAAATAGGCCGCGTTTTGTTGTGCCAAGGACGATGCGACTCAAGAAATCGGGAGCACATCCAGAGTGGATAGAGTGGATGCAGAGCGGCTCAGGGTAACGCAGTAGCGACAGTGCGCATGCAAACAGCCCAGCGCGAGGCTGGGCTATGGCGTTTCAGCCTGCACGGTCTACTGGCAGAGGCCGCAAGGATCTTCACCAGGAACGAAAACAAAGGGCGCTACCACTTCAATCTCGCCGTTTTCCAACACCCATGAAGGAGGGGCAGGCATAGGCGATGCATCTGTGACAATTTGCTGCGCGACCGCAAGAAATAAAGGTGAACCTGAGTGCTCAGTTATTCTTTGTCGCAACAGATTGCCCTTGGCATCGAGGACAAAAGCAACCTTGACGATTCCGTGTAAATTTCGAACACGCGCCTCTTCCGGGAACGTCTTGAATAGAGCAATTTGGTGTAGTACCTGGCTTACCCACAGGTTTTGTTCGGCCTGCTCCTGTGGGCTCGGCCCGCTTTGGCACCCTGCGAGTACGGCCACCATCAAGGCTAGAGCTGGTATCAAGTTTCGCATGCGTTCTCATTGTCCCTAAAAGTCACAGAGTAACTCTGCTCAAAGTGTTGCGAGCGTCCGGTGAACCCACCTCGTGTAAGACAGGCCGGCCCCAGTGTAACGCGATAGCAATCGCAGGATCCCACTTGACCGAGCCTACGCAGACACATCATTACATCCTCCAGCGCGCTCTGCTGCGGACTGACCCAGGCGGGCAAACGAGTGACCACGTCGATGCTACGCCACAGTTGGGATGACTCGCGCGAGGAGGCAGTCAGGAGGCGGCCGAAAGCGGGGGCTATATTCGGGTTCAGCTCGGTTTCGGTACCGCCACCCTGGAAGCGCTGAATTCTGGCTTGGCGCTCCAACTGGCGGTGCAGCAGACCGATTTCCTTGAAGTCCCCGGCACTCTTACCGTCCTTGAGGATCAGCTGCACGAGTCGGGCTTCCAGGGCGCCGCCGATGCGCTCTACGTTGTCTGCCCGGTCCGACTCGTCTCGGGCCTTCCAGCTGTGGACGGTCTTCTCCTTCTCGTCCAGGTAATCGGCAATATCAGTGATGCGCCAACCGGTGCAGTACAGGAACTTGGCGTGTCGGCGCGAGTCGGTGGTCGGTTGGCTGTAGTGTTCATGGCGCCGATGCTGACGCTCACGCGCGCGTTGCCCCACTGGCGCACCCTGTAGCCCGCCCTCCTACAAAGCCGCCGCGTTGCCGTACAGCAGCGCTTTGCGGACCATGCCCTCATCGCTAGGCACAACGCCACTGCACCGAGGACAGCCCGAATGGCCGCAAGCACCGCACCCGCCAAGAAACTTCGTTCCGACTGGTTCCGCATCCCAATCAGTGCTGCTCCGTTTTTCGGCGGTGTCATTGGCCTGCTGGGCGTCGAGTTCACCCGCGCCACCGCGAAGAAGTTCTTCACACGCAAAGAGGGAACCGCATGACCACACTTCGACACGGCGATCGCTCACAGGCTGTTCGTGAGCTGCAGCGCCTGCTCAACGCCAACGGCGCCGAATTGGACGCCGACGGTGCCTTTGGCGATGCAACCGAGGCGGCAGTCCGGACCTACCAGGGGAAGGTCGGGCTCGTCTCCGACGGCAAAGCCGGCCCGAAGACCATGGCCAGTCTGCAAGGCCTGGACATACGCAAGCTCCTCAAACATTCGGATCTGCTGCAGGCCTCCGCTCGCCTCGGCGTGCCGGTCGCGGCTGTGTACGCCTTGAACGAAGTTGAATCGAAGGGCCGCGGCTTCCTGGACAATGGAAAGCCGGTGATCCTCTTTGAGCGCCACGTCATGTACAAGCGTCTGCAACTGGCTGGTTCGCCGGGCGATGACCAGGAGCAGTTGCTCCACCGCGCCGATCTGCTGGCCAAGCAGGCGCCGAACCTGGTCAATCCAAAAGCCGGCGGCTACATCGGCGGAAGCGCCGAGCATCAGCGCCTTGCTCAGGCCCGGCAGCTGGATGAAGTAGCGGCACTGGAGTCCGCGAGCTGGGGTGGCTTCCAGGTAATGGGCTATCACTGGCAGCGTCTGGGTTACTCCAGCGTGCATGATTTTGTCGACGCAATGATGCGCAGTGAAGCAGACCACCTGGAAGCCTTCGTCCGCTACATCGAAGCCGACGCCAATCTGCTCAAAGCCTTGAAAGCCCAGAAGTGGGCAACGGTAGCCAAGCTCTACAACGGCCCGGACTACCAGCGGAACCTGTACGACGTGAAGCTGGAGCGCGCTTTCGAGCGGCACCAGAACCGCGCTTTGGTGGCGGCATGAGCGAGCGAGGGCAGAACCATCGCTTTCCATATCGAGAACTTATCCAGCGCATGACGAGCCTGTCACCAACTGGGGGATGCAGGGCTGTGCTTCTGCCGGCGGGGACTGACATCGAGGAATGCCAGAAGACCGCCGACGCACTAAAACAGGTGATGCCTACCCCGCCATTGGTGATCTGCGGCGATCTGCAGGCTCTCGATGAAGCAGGCATGAACGCAGCCGGATGGTATCGAAAATGATTGGCTTGCGCGAAGGGCTGTTGGCCGGAGCTTTGTTTGCTGCGGTTTCGGCTGGTCTGTGGGGGTGGGGCCAGCAGGTCTTGCTAGGGACTGAGCAGGGAAAATCAAAGGCCCTCCAGGACCAACTCACCACAGCCCAGGGCGAAGCCCGCGACAACCTGGCCGCTGCCAACACATTGAAAACCACCCTGGAGCGTGAACGCCAGAGCCAAGCCAAGCTGCTGCTGATACAGGGCGAGCTCCGCGCAGGGCTGGCGAACCGCGAAAGCCAGATCGAGGACCTGAAGAATGAGAACGAAGAACTTCGCAGCTGGGCTGGTCAGCCTATTCCTGGTGCTGCTCGCCGGCTGCGGCAGCGTCCTGCGATCACCGGAGCCGCCGCCTACCGTCAGTGGCTGTCCCGTGGTGGTCCCTTGCCAGCTGCCGGCGACGAAGCCAGCCCGGAACGGCCATCTATTGACTGATCAAGAGCGTACCGAGCTGGCGTGGGCCGAATGCGCTGCCCAAGTCGACGCAGTATTCCAGTACCAGGTGACCCATGAACAAACCCGATAGTCTTCGTGACCTCCTGCTGCAGGCCGTGCCCGGGCTGAGGAAAAACCCCGAGCGTCTGATGATGTTCATTGATCAAGGCAAGGTCCGCTGCACTGCAGCTGCGAGTCTGTAGTTCGAATACAGCTACACCCTGCAGATGATCTTGACCGACTTCGACGGGCACACTGACAGTGTGATGATCCCAATCCTGGACTGGCTTCGGGTCAATCAATCCGAATTGCTCGTAAACATGGACAAGTCTGCCGAGGGTCTCAAGTTTGAGGCCGAGATGCTTGACCGCAGTAAGGTGGATCTCAGCCTCACCCTGCCATTAACTGAGCGCGTGATCGTGACTCGCAGAGGTGGCGGCGGCTTTGCTGTCGAGCACGCCGCCGAGCCCCAATACGAGGGCCACGCCGAGCAGGGGTCTGTCACTCTATTTGCGGATGACGAACCGATCGCCACCTGGCATCGACGGCGATGATCTTCAAGCACTACGCGAAGTGGATCAGCGAGGACGGCCCTGATGTAGTGGGGTTGTTGAATCAGACGCTCAGGTTGACCTGAGCGCACAAAAAAGGGGCCGCAAGGGCCCCTTTCTTCTGCCTGTCATTCCCAAAGTGTTCCCAAAACGCTCCCATTTGCGGGGTTCAGCGGTGGCGAACATCAATGAAATCAAGCACTTGTGTGGCGGAAGCGTAGAGATTCGAACTCTAGGATAGTTGCCCATCGACGGTTTTCAAGACCGTTGCCTTAAACCACTCGGCCACGCTTCCGGATACAGCGGGCGCCATAATACCGTAATGAAACACGCTGTCAAACTCTCTGTGTCGCGGCCTGCGGTGGCTCTGGTATGCTCTCAGCATCCATAGGTTTCTACCCACAGGAGTGTCGCCATGCGCGAACAGGATTATGCCCTACAACACGGCCAGCAGGCCGAGCAGCTGGAGGTCAGCAAGGTCCTGCGTAACACCTACAGCTTGCTGGCGCTTACCCTCGCATTCAGCGGTCTAATGGCGTTCGTTGCGCAGCAGATGCGTGTCGGCTACCCGAACATCTTCGTGGTGCTGATCGGCTTCTACGGCCTGTTCTTCCTCACTGCCAAACTGCGTGACTCGGTCTGGGGCCTGGTGTCGACCTTCGCTTTGACCGGCTTCATGGGCTTCATTCTTGGCCCGATCCTCAACCGTTACCTCGGCATGGCCGGTGGTGCGGAAGTGGTCAGCTCGGCGTTTGCCATGACTGCACTGGTGTTTGGTGGTCTGTCGGCCTACGTGCTGATCAGCCGTAAAGACATGAGCTTCCTCAGCGGCTTCATCACTGCTGGCTTCTTCGTCCTGCTGGGCGCGGTGGTTGCGAGCTTCTTCTTCCAGATCAGCGGCCTGCAGCTGGCGATCAGCGCTGGTTTCGTGCTGTTCTCGTCGGTCTGCATTCTGTTCCAGACCAGCGCGATCATTCACGGCGGCGAGCGCAACTACATCATGGCGACCATCAGCCTGTATGTATCGATCTACAACCTGTTCATCAGCCTGTTGCAGCTGTTCGGCATCATGGGTCGTGATGACTGATCGTTGATTGACCGGTAACGCAGAAAAGCCCGCTTCGGCGGGCTTTTTTGTGGGCGACGTTTGGCGGTGGCCGACATCGCCAGGCGTATTCAGCCAGACACAGATCTGAAGCGCTGCATTTAGGCTACCCGAATCGGTCAGCGGACCTTAGAATGCGCTCCTTTTTTCTTCCGGGGCAGCTACCCATGAGTTCGATCGAACAAGGGCCCGGCGCGGCAGCGCCTGACAATGAACTGGTCCTTGGCCTGGAGGACAAGCCGCGGCCGCTGATTGCCATGCTCGCTGCCCTGCAGCATCTGCTGGCGATCATCGTGCCGATCGTTACCCCGGGCCTGCTGATCTGTCAGGCGCTGGGCGTTTCAGCGCGGGATACCAACCTTATCGTATCCATGTCGCTGGTGATTTCGGGGATTGCCACCTTTGTCCAATGTCGGCGCTTCGGGCCGTTTGGTGCGGGGCTGTTGATCGTACAGGGCACCAGCTTCAACTTTGTCGGGCCGTTGATTGCCGGTGGTGCGTTGATGGTCAAGCAAGGCACGCCGGTTGAGGGTGTGATGGCGGCGATCTTTGGTGTGGTGATTGCCGGCTCCTTCGTCGAGATGGGCGTGTCGCGCATTCTGCCGTTCATCAAACGCCTGATCAGCCCGCTGGTGACCGGCATCGTGGTGCTGATGATCGGTCTGACCTTGATCAAGGTCGGCTTGATCAGCATGGGCGGTGGCTTCACGGCGATGGCCAATGGCACTTTTGCCAACGGCGAAAACCTGCTGCTGTCGGGCGTGGTGCTGGCGATCATCGTGCTGCTCAACCGCATCCCGGTGGTGTGGATGCGCAGCTGCGCCATCGTCATCGCGCTGGCGGCGGGCTATGCCCTGGCCGGTTACATGGGCCGGCTGGACTTTACCGGTATGCACGAGGCGGCGCTGTTCCAAGTGCCGACGCCGTTGCACTTTGGCCTGAGTTTCTCGTGGGCGTTGTTCATTCCGATGCTGGTGATCTATCTGGTGACGTCGCTGGAAGCCATAGGTGACGTAACGGCGACCAGCAAGGTTTCGCGTGAGCCGGTCGAAGGCCCGGTGTGGATGCAGCGGATCAAGGGTGGCGTGCTGGTCAACGGCGCCAACTCGCTGCTGGCTGGGGTGTTCAATACCTTCCCGAGTTCGATCTTTGCGCAGAACAATGGCGTGATTCAGCTGACCGGGATTGCCAGCCGCCACATTGGTATCTGGATCGCTGCCATGCTGGTATTGCTGGGTTTGTTCCCGAGCGTTGCCGGGGTGATTCAGGCAGTGCCGGAGCCGGTGCTCGGTGGCGCAGCGATGGTGATGTTTGGCGCCGTTGCTGCTTCGGGGATCAATATCCTCGCCAGCACGCGGCTGGACCGGCGTGCCCTGCTGATCATCGCGGTATCGCTGGCCTTGGGCCTGGGCGTGGCGCAGGTGCCGGAGTTTCTTGCGCACATGCCGTCGGCGCTGCGTAACGTGCTGGAATCGGGCGTGGCCACCGGTGGCATCTGCGCGCTGGTACTGAACTGGTTCTTGCCCGAGAGCAAGGCGCAACAGTGAGCATTGCCCCGCCGGTAGCGGTGGCGGGGTTGTTTTGCTTTATCATGGTCGGATCACGTTGCAAGAGCCTCCCATGAAATTCGCCATCGCGGTTTTTTCCCCGGCCCATGCGCCCTCCTCGCGTCGCGCCCTGCGCTTCGCCGAGGCGGCGCTGGCCGGCGGGCATCAGATTGCCCGCCTGTTCTTCTATCAGGACGGGGTGCACAGCGCCTCGGCCAACGTCGTCACGCCGCAGGATGAACTGGACGTGGCTGCGCAGTGGCGTGCGTTCATCGAAGGCAACCAGCTCGACGCAGTAGTGTGCATCGCTGCCGCCCTGCGCCGCGGCGTGCTGGATGCGACCGAAGCCAACCGCTACCAGCGCCCTGCCGTGAACCTGCCGGCACCCTGGGAGCTGTCGGGGCTGGGCCAGTTGCACGAGGCGGCGCAGGTTGCCGACCGTCTGGTCTGTTTTGGAGGCGATTGAAGTGGCCAAATCCTTGTTGATCATCAGCCGCCAGGCACCGTGGAGCGGCCCGTCCGCACGCGAAGCGCTGGACATCGCCCTGGCTGGCGGCGCCTTTGATCTGCCGCTGGGCATGCTGTTCATGGATGACGGCGTGTTCCAGCTCGCCGCTGCCCAGCAACCGGTCTCGCTGCAGCTCAAAGACCTCGCCGCCAACCTGCAGGCGCTGCCGATGTTTGGCGTAGAAGAGCTGTTCGTCTGTGCCCACAGTGTGGCTGAACGCGGCCTGGACCCGGCCAGCCTGAGCTTGCCGGTCGAGCTGCTGGATGATGCAGCGCTGGCGGCATTGATTGGCCGTTATGACCAGGTGGTAACGCTCTGATGACGACCCTGCATGTAATCAGCCATTCGCCGTTTGGCGACAATCGCCTGGCCAGCTGCCTGCGTTTGCTCGCCGCCAACGACGCCATCCTGCTCTGCGGCGATGCGGTTTACGCACTGCGCGCAGGCACCGCGCCGCAGCAACTGTTGCAAACGGCACGGTTGCAGCACCGCCTGTTCGCCCTCGCTGAGGATGTTCAGGCGCGTGCCATCGACAGCACCTTGGCCGAAGCGGTGGACTACCCCGCTTTCGTCGAGCTGTCGTTGCGCTTCGACAAAGTGAACAGCTGGCTATGAACGCATTGACTGTCGGCGAGCATCACATCGCCCTGGACAAGGACGGTTTTCTGCTCGACCTGCAAGACTGGTCCCCCGCCGTCGCCGAGGCTCTGGCCGAGCGCGAAGGTATCGCGCTCAGCCCCGAGCACTGGGAAGTGCTCGAGGTGCTGCGTGGGTTCTACCAGGAATACCAGCTGTCACCGGCCACGCGCCCGCTGATCAAGTACACCGCGCTCAAGCTGGGTGTGGAAAAAGGCAACAGCCCGCACCTCAACCGCCTGTTCAATGGCACTCCCGCCAAACTTGCCGCCAAGCTGGCGGGCCTGCCCAAGCCGACCAATTGCATATGACCGAGCAACTCCCCGAACCGCGCCCGCTGACCCTGCATACCCCTGCCGAGCACCCGTTCGCCGAATTCGTGCGCATCCTCGGCAAAGGCAAGCGCGGCGCCCGCGGCCTGAGCCGTGAAGAAGCCCGTGCGGCGATGACCTTGCTGCTTGAAGGCAAGGTCGAGGACACCCAACTGGGTGCCTTTCTCATGCTGCTGCGGCACAAGGAAGAAAGCGCTGAAGAACTCGCTGGCTTCACCGAGGCCCTGCGCGCGCACCTGCAAGCCCCGCAGATCGCGGTCGACCTGGACTGGCCGAGCTATGCCGGCAAGAAGCGTCACCTGCCGTGGTACCTACTGGCGGCCAAGTGCCTGGCAGGCAATGGCGTGCGCATCATGCTCCACGGTGGCGGCGCGCATACCGCCGGACGCATGTATACCGAACAGGTGCTGCACCTGCTGGAGATTCCGCTGTGCCGCGACTGGGCATCACTCGCGCGCGCCTTGGACGAGCATCAGTTGGCGTTCTTCCCACTGCAGGACTGGGCGCCGCAGTTGCAGCGCATGATCGACCTGCGCAACACCCTTGGCCTGCGTTCGCCGATCCACTCACTGGCACGGGTGCTTAACCCACTGGCGGCGCGCTGCGGCCTGCAGAGTATCTTCCACCCGGGTTATCAGGCCGTGCACCGTGAAGCCAGCCGCCTGCTTGGCGATCACGTGATTGTGGTCAAGGGCGATGGTGGTGAGATCGAGATCAACCCGGACGTGGCCAGCCACCTGTACGGCACCAGCGGCGGCGAGAATTGGGACGAAGAATGGCCCGCCATGAGCGCCCAGCGCCATGTCAAACCGGCCTCCCTGCAACCCGAGCATCTGCTGGCGGTCTGGCGCGGCGAGGCGCAGGACAGCTATGGCGAAATGGCCGTGGTCGCCACCATGGCGCTGGCGCTGCGTGGTCTGGGTAAGGATCGCGATCAGGCCTTTGCCGACGCGCAGCGGTTGTGGGCGGATCGCAACAAGATCGACTAATTCGATAGATACCACGCAGTCTTTGCGCTATTTATTCGAACGCTAGTCCCTAGACTGGGCTCCAAAGACAAATCACTTTTGTACAAGGAGCTCGGCATGGGCCTTTTGATTGACGGTCGCTGGCATGACCAGTGGTACCAGACCAGCAAGGACGGCGCGTTTCAGCGCGAGAACGCACAACGGCGCAATCAGCTGCCCAAGGCCGAAGCCGGTCGCTATCACCTGTATGTGTCGCTAGCCTGCCCGTGGGCGCATCGCACGCTGATCGTCCGCGCGCTCAAAGGCCTTGAGCCGTTGATCGATGTCTCGGTGGTGAGCTGGCTGATGGGCGAGCACGGCTGGACCTTCGATCAGCAGCAAGGCTCCAGCGGTGATCACCTCGATGGCCTGCAGTACATGCACCAGCGCTACACTCGCGACGACCCGAACTATACCGGTCGCGTCACGGTGCCGGTGCTGTGGGACAAGCAGGAACAACGCATCGTCAACAACGAGTCAGCCGAGATCATCCGCATCTTCAACAGCGCCTTCAATGCGCTGACCGGCAACCACCTCGACCTCTATCCCGAAGCGCTGCGCCCTACCATCGATGCGCTCAACGAGCGGATCTACCCGGCCATCAACAATGGTGTCTACCGGGCGGGCTTCGCAACTTCGCAGGAAGCCTACGAAACCGCGTTCGATGAGGTGTTCAACGAACTGGACCATCTCGAGCAGCTACTGAGTGGCCAACGCTACCTGGCGGGCGAGTACCTGACCGAAGCCGACGTGCGCCTGTTCACCACGCTGGTGCGCTTCGATGCGGTGTATCACGGCCACTTCAAGTGCAACCTGCGCCGCCTCAGCGATTACTCGAACCTGTCCAACTGGCTGCGCGAGCTGTATCAGTGGCCGGGCGTGGCCGAAACGGTAAACATGGAGCATATCCAGAAGCACTACTACCTCAGCCACAAAACCATCAACCCCAACGGCATTGTGCCCAAAGGCCCGCTGCAGGACTTCAATGCAGCGCATGATCGTCAGCGTCTGCCAGGTAGAGGTATCTACCAAGGCGTTTGAACCGAGCCTGCCACCGCGGTGGCAGGTCAGCAAAGGTCAGTCGCGCATGAAGCCGCCGTCCACGTCCATGATCTCGCCGGTAACAAAGCCCGCCTCGACCGACGCCAGAAAGCACACTGCGGCAGCAATATCCCGCGGCGTACCCGCCCGGCCCAAGGGCATCTGTGCCAGCACCTGAGCGCGTGCCTGCGGTGCCAGCGCAGTAGTCATTTCAGTGTCGGTGAGCGCCGGTGAGACTGCATTGACTGTGATATCGAAAGGCCCGGCCTCGCGCGCCAGACCTTTGGTCAGGGCGATCACCGCGCCTTTGGCGGCGGCATAGCAGCTATTGCCCAGCAACCCTCCCCCACGCTTGCCAGCCACCGAAGCGATATTGATGATGCGCCCGCAGCGGCGGTCCATCATGCCCGGCAGCACCGCCTTGGCGCAGAAGAACACACTGTTGAGGTCGATTGCCATGACCCGGTTCCATTCCGCCGTGGTCAGCTCCAGCAGCGGTACGGTGGAGACGATGCCGGCATTGTTGACCAGGATATCGACCGGCCCAAGCAGCCGCTCGACCTCATCGACCATCGCCAGCACCTGCTCCTCCTGAGCCACGTCCACGGCCACGCCGATGGCCTGAATGCCCTGCGAACGCAGCGCTTCGGCAGCTCGTTCGGCTGCAATCGGATCAAGGTCGGCCAGGGCCACCTGGGCCCCGCAATGACCAAGCGCGACGGCAATCGCATGGCCGATACCGCGGGCGGCACCGGTCACCAAAGCGGTGCGGCCAGCGAGGCTGAAGTTCATCGGGGCGTAGGCGGCAGCTGTACTCATTATTGTTATGTCCTTGATGAAGGGCGAACTCGGGCTCACCCCCTGCGCAGCAAGGGGTGTTCAAGCAAAGAGGATCAGGTTGAATGCGGCTCAGGCGCGGCGGCAGGCGTCCAGCGCCAGCTGTTCCTTGAGCGGCGGGATATCCAGCCGACGCAGTACCCGGTACAGCGAGGGCCGGCAGATGCCCAGTTCGCGTGCGGCCGCCGACATGTTCCAACGGCAGGTCTGCAGCACTTCCAGCACATCGGCGCGCTCGTCACCGGCGCGGCTCGGGCGGATCGGTGTCACGTTCGGCACCACCACGCGCACAGCTGCGCTAGCGGCCGGCAGCTGGGCGATAAAGTCCACTGGCAGGTCGGCGCGGATGATCCGCGCGCCTTCCATCACCGCACAGGCGTAGCGAATCACCGCACGCATCTGGCGCAGGTTGCCCGGCCAGGCGTGGGTCAACAGCAGCGACCAGACCTCGGCGCTGATCACCTGGCGTGGATCACACCCCGGCAGTTCATGGGCGACCATGTTGCACAGCAGTTCGCCGCGGTCAGTGCGCTCGCGCAGCGGCGGCAGTTCGACCACGCCGGTGGCGATGCGATAGAACAGATCTTCACGGAAACTGCCGTCGGCTACCCGCGCCGACAAGTCCTGGTGGGTGGCGCAGACCAGGGCAAAGTTGACCGGTACGCTGCGTTCGGCACCCAGCGGGGTCACCTCACGTTCGGCGATTACCCGCAGCAGGCGAGTCTGCTGCTCGTAAGGCATGTCGCCGATCTCGTCGAGAAACAAGGTGCCGCCATCCGCCTGCTGCACCTTGCCCTTCTTGCCGCCGGGCAATGCCCCGGAAAACGCACCACGGCTGTAGCCGAACAGCTCGCTCTCGATCAGCGTCTCCGGGATCGAGGCACAGTTGAGCGCCACCATCTGTGCGGCGCGACGTTGACTGTGGGCATGCAGGGCGCGGGCGAGAATCTCTTTGCCGGTGCCGGTTTCACCGCGGATCAATACCGCGATGCCGCGCTCCATCAAGCGCAGCGCCCGGCGAAACGCCTGGCGCACTTGCGGGTCACTGTCGTGGGCGATATCGGTTTCGGCAACTTCGGCGTGGCAAACAGCAGGGTCGGTCAGGGAATGCATCAGCGTCACCTTTTATTGTTCTATAGCTTGTGACTATGTCGGCGGACGACGCTTGTGGCGTGGCCGGGGCCGATGGGGTGTGGCCTGATCACATTAGGTAGGCGGACTTATATTTTCCAATACATAATCAAGCATCCACTGATACCTTTGCGAGCATCATGATCGAACTTCGCCATCTGCAGTACTTCCGCACCCTGGCCGAGACCCTGCACTTCGGCCGCGCCGCCGAGCGCCTGCATATCTCCCAGCCGCCGCTGTCGCGGCAGATTGCCCTGCTGGAAGAGGAATTGGGGGTGAAGCTGTTCGACCGCTCACGGCGCCGGGTCGAGCTGACCGAAGCCGGGCAGCGCTTTTACCTGGATACCGGCACGGTGTTCGCCGCCTTCGAGCAGGCCAAGCGTAACGCCCTGGCAGCGGCACGCGGTGCTGCGGGCGAGTTGTCGGTGGGGTTCATGATGTCGACCGCCTACAGCATCACCCCGGCCATCACCCGCCGGTATGCTGCGTTGTTCCCGCAGGTCAATCTGAAGCTGACCGAGACCCTGCCGCTGGACCTGGCACAGGACATCAGCAGCGGCCACAAAGACGTCGCCATCATGTACCGACCGCAGGACTGCAGCGGGCTGGAGACGGTCACGCTGTACCGCGAAGAGATGACCCTGGTGCTGCCACCCGGCCACCGCCTGATGCAGCAGGAGCTGATCGAGCCGCAATCATTGGCGGGCGAGCCGTTCATCATCGTGCCGCGGCGAATCGCCCCGGCGCTGCATGACATGATCTGCAACTACTGCCTGCAACACGGCGTGACGCCCAACATCGGCATGGAAATCAACCTGCAGCAGACTATCGTCAACCTGGTCGGCGAAGGCCTGGGCGTGGCCATCGTGCCGCGCTCGATGCGCAACATGCGCCTGGCCACCACCAGCTTCAAGCCGCTGCGCGATGCACCGGTGATCGAAGTGGTAGCGGTATGGAAGGCAGACAACCACAACCCGTGCATTGCCACCTTCGTCGAGGCGGCGCTGCAGGCCGGCGAGCAGGCTACGCGCGAGGACCACGCGCAGCGGCTGCTGGAGGGATAACCCTCAGATTTCGAGGATGCCCGAGGCCATGAACCCGCCGTCCACCGGGATCACATGGCCACTGATGTAGGAGGCATCCTCGGACGCAAGAAACGCTACCGCACCAGCCATCTCCGCCGGCGTGCCATAGCGGCGCAGCGGCACCGCGCGGGCATACGACTCACGGGTGGCCGCCGAATGCAGCGCCTGGGTCAGCGGCGTATCCACCGGCCCTGGCGCGATGCCGTTGACGGTGATGCCGTGCTCGGCCAGCTCCACGGCCATCTGCCGGGTCAGGCCGATCACCGCCGCCTTCGACGTGCCATAGGCGGTACGGCCCATGCTGGCGCGCATGCCGCTGATCGAGGCGACGTTGACGATCCGCCCCCAGCCCCGTTCGCGCATCAGCTGCGCGGCGTGCTGGCTGCAGAGCAGAGTGCCGGTCAGGTTGATATTCATCAGGCGCTGCCAGCCTTCAAGCTCGGTATCGAGAAACGCCTGGGTGCGCGCCACGCCGGCATTGTTGACCAGCACATCGCAGCGGCCGAAGCGCTCGCGCAGCGCGGCGAACAATGCCCTGATCGACTGCGCATCACCGACATCGATGGCCATCGCCTGGGCCTCGATGCCCTGCACCCGCAGCCCGGCGACCATCTCCTCTGCCGCCGCCAGGTTGATATCGGCCACCACTACCGTGTGGCCATCGTGGCCGAGGCGCTCGGCAATGGCAGCGCCGATGCCCATGGCAGCCCCGGTCACCACGGCCACCCGACCATAGCCCGGCGCGTTGCGTGTTGTTGTTTTCGCAGCTTGGCTCATGACAGGACTCTCTTAAAGGAAACCAATGGAAATCCACGGGAAGCAGGCCACTACCGCCAGCGCTACCAGCAGCGCCCCGAGGTAACCCCAGACGCGGCGAATAACGTGGTCGGACGAGGTTTTGCTGATGGCGCAGGCGGCGTAGAAACCCACCCCCAACGGCGGCGCGAACAAGCCCACGCCCATCGCCAGGATCACCACCATGGCGTAGTGCACCGGGTGAATGCCGAGCATCTCTGCCAGCGGGAACATCAACGGGCCGAACAGGACGATGGCCGGAATGCCTTCGAGCACGCTGCCCAGAATCAGGAACACCAGAATCGTCACCACCATGAAGCCGAAGGTGCCGCCGGGGATTTCCTCGATCAGCTCCACCAGCGAGGCGGAGAAGCCAGATTGAGTCAGTGCCCAGGCCATCGCCGAGGCCATGCCGATGATCAGCAGGATCGCCCCCGACAGCGACGCCGCTTCCAGCAGCATCGGATACAGCCGGGCAAAGTCGATATGGCGCATGAACAAGTGCATGACCAGGCCGACCAGCACCACGTAGGCGACACCAATCGTCGACACCTCGGTCGCGGTCGCCGCGCCTTCAAGCACTGCCACGCGGATCAGCAACGGCAGGGCCAAGGCTGGCAAGGCGATGAGGAAGGTCTTGCCAACCCGCGACATCGGCGCGCGCTCGATCTTCGGCGCGTCTTCCTTGCGTGAACGCCACCAGCACACCGCCGCAATGGCAATGGTCGCGACCACGGCGGGCATCAGGCCGCCGATGAACAGCGCGGTAATCGAAACGCTGCACACCGCACCGATGGTGATCAGCACCAGGCTCGGCGGAATGGTCTCGGTCATGGCCCCGGTAGCGGCCAGCAGCGCCGCCAGTTCCTCGGGCTTGGAGCCGCGCTTTTTCATTTCAGGGAACAGCGCCGGTGCGACTGCAGCCATGTCGGCCACTTTCGAGCCGGAAATCCCCGACACCAGAAACATCGCCCCCAGCAGCACATACTGCAGGCCGCCACGGACATGACCGAGCAGCGAGGCCATGAAGTCGATCAGCGTGCGAGCCATGCCCGACAGCTGCAGAACCACGCCGAGCAGCACGAACAGCGGCACCGCCAGCAGGACCAGATGCGACATGCCCTCGTCCATCCGGCCGACCACGATCGACAGCGGCGCATGGGTCACCAGCGCCAGATAGGCCATGGTCGCAGTGCCGAATGCGAAAGCAATCGGGATCCCGCCAAACACGCAGGCGCCGAGCAACACCAGGAAGAACACCACCAGATTGTAGTTACCCATCGCCGCCAGCAGCGGCTGCGCCAGCCACAACACCGCGGCCACTGCCGCAACCACCACTAGCCCAGCCATAAACTGGCGTACCGTCGAATAACGCGCCATTCGCGCCACCGCAGCCAGCAGCATCAAAACCGCGCCAACCGGCAAGGCCGCCGCCCGCACACCGTCGGGAATGCCCAGCGCCGGCGTGGTGATCGACATCTGCTCGTGGGAGTGTTCCATGGCCGGTGAGATGATCATCGCCACGAACATACATACGATCAGCGCCGACAACGTCTCGCTGAACCCGCGCCAAGCAATCGGCAGCTTGTTGACCAAGGCCGACATGCGCATGTGCTCGCCGCGGTCCAGCGCCAGCACTGCGCCGAACATCGACAGCCAGATAAACAGCGACGAGGCCAGCTCGTCGGTCCAGATCAGTGGGCTGTGCAGCACATAACGGGAGATCACCCCCGCCAGCAGCACCAGCGTCTCGATTACCATCAAGGTAACGGCGAGTGCGCCAACCACGCGCATGATCCAGCTGTTCAGACAGATCAGCGCCCGGGCCGGCAGGCGCAGCGATTGATTGGGGGCCATGACGGCTGGCGCGCTCATCAGGCCAGCTTCCCGGAGAATTGCTCAAGAATCGCCCACGCCTCGTCACCAAATTTGCCATGCCAGTCGGCATAGTAATTGGCGCTGCGCAGCTTCTCGCGAAACGGCTCGGCCGGCGACTCGACCAGCTCCAGGCCTTTGCCCTTGAGGGTGTCGCGGGTGCTGCCTTCAAGGGTGGCAAGGTCGGCGCGCTGGGCCATCACTGCCTTCTCGATGTGCTTGCGCAGCACCTCTTGCAGTTCCGGTGGCAGGCGCCCGATCGAAGCGCTGTTGCCCAGCATCCAGAAGCCGTCCCAGACGTGGTTGGTCAGCGAGCAGTATTTCTGCACTTCATACAGCTTGGCCGATGACACCAGGGTCAGCGGGTTTTCCTGCCCTTCGACGATGCGCGTCTGCAACGCCGAATACACTTCGGCAAAGTTGATGCTGGTCGGCGCCGCATCCAGCGCACGGAAAATCGACATGATGATCGGGCTTGGCGGCACCCGCAGCTTCATCCCGCGCAGGTCATCCGGGGTGGCCACCGGGCGCGTGCTGGTGGTGGTCACGCGGAAGCCGTTGTCCCACATCCGCTCGTAGGCGAACAGGGTGCCGGTCTTGGCGATCTCGCTGCGCACGTGGGCTCCGAGCGCGCCGTCCATGGCACTCCAGACCTGCTGATAGTCCTTGAAGGCAAAGCCCACGGCGCTGATCTGCACCGATGGCACCATGGTGCCGAGGATCACCGGCGACAGTGAGAACAGGTCAACCGCCCCCGAGCGCACCTGCGCCAGGGTATCGGTGTCGCTGCCCAGCTGGCTGCTGGGGAACACCTGCACGCTCAAGGCGCCGTTGGTTTCCTCCTTGATCGCCTTGGCCATTTCCCGGGCGCGGATATTCATCGGGTGGCTGATGGGCAGGTTGTTGGCAAACTTCAGTTTGAAGTCGGCGGCGCGGCTGTTGCCGCTGTACAGGCCCATCCCGGCAGCGGCGACAGCAGCCCCTGCCAGCGAGGCGGTCTTGATAAAGGAACGGCGGGTGAAATCGCTCATGAAGCTCTCCTGACCTATTTGTTCTTATTGATCGAGTTGCGGCGATGATAGGCATGTTGTTAGCAATACGGGTGCCACGCTTGAGTAACAGCGCTCAGCAAGCCCCTTTGCAGGCTCGCAAGCACCGGGCAAGCGACTGATTTATCTTGAGAAAATATTTATCCGAGGTCTTGTTAGATTTTGTGACAGGCCTGCCAGAGGCGCCCAGCAGGTGTAACAGGTGTCTCCTTGAACTGTCGCCCTGGCAGCCAGGGCGACACCTGTAGACCGGCATTCGCTACCGACAACCACCCTCTTGCGCCAGCAAAGCCCCAGCCTAGAGGGCTATTACCGAGCTTGGCACCGCCCTTGCTATTGACCTCGCAAACAACATCATGCGAGGAAGCACCTCATGGATTCCCCGGTAATCAGCGGTTGGTACCACTCCCCATTCGGCAAGTTCCCCGAGATCGACCCCGAGCAGATGATGGCCGATGCCGCCATCGGCGCCCTGCAGCACGCCGGGCTCGACGCCGAGCAGATCGACTCGATTCACGTCGGCCACTTCAATGCAGGCCTGATCTACCAGGACTTCCCTTCCGCGCTGCTGGCCAATCATCTGCCGGCGCTGCGCTTTACCCCGTCGGTGCGGGTTGAAAACGCCTGTTCCACAGGCTCCGCAGCGATCCACTCGGCGCTGCAGGCCGTGCTCAGCGGCCAGGCCCGCCATGCCCTGGTGGTGGGCTTCGAGAAGATGAACGGGCTGCCCACCGCCGAAGTCGGCAAGATCCTGCTCAAGTGCTGTTATGCCCGCGAAGAAGCGCAGATCGAAAACGGCTTTGCTGGTGTGTTCGGCAACATCGCTCGGGCCTACTTCGAGCGCCACGGCGATCAGTCCGACGCGCTGGCGATGATCGCTGCAAAAAACCACGCCAACGGCGCCCTCAACCCGTTTGCTCATATGCGCCGGGATGTCGGCTATGACTTCTGCCGTAACCCGTCCGAGAAAAACCCGTTTGTGGCCGGCCCGCTCAAGCGCAGCGACTGCTCGCTGATTACTGATGGCGCTGCCGCGCTGGTGATCAGCCGTGCCGAACAACTGCCCGGGCAACAACCGGCTGTGCGCTTGCGCGCTGCGGTACAGGTCAACGATTACCTGCCACTGTCACGCCGCGACCCGACCGTTTTCGAAGGCGCCGCACGCGCCTGGCAGCAGGCCTTGAGCGAGGCCGGCTTGAGCCTGGCCGACCTGTCACTGGTCGAGACCCATGACTGCTTCACCATCGCCGAACTGCTCGAATACGAAGCCATGGGCCTGGCCCCGCGCGGCCAGGGCGCGCGGGTGATTGCCGAAGGCATCAGCCGCAAGGATGGCCGCCTGCCGGTCAACCCGTCGGGCGGGCTCAAGTCCAAAGGCCACCCGATCGGCGCTACCGGCGTGTCGATGCACGTAATGGCCGCCATGCAGCTAACCGGCCAGGCTGGCGACATGCAGCTGCCACGGGCTGACCGTGCCGGGGTGTTCAACATGGGCGGCGCGGCGGTAACCAACTACGTCAGCATCCTGGAGGCTGTGCAATGACCGGGATCGACAATGTCATGAACCTCGGCGAGCTGCTCGCCCAGATCGCCCGGCGCCTGCCCGATTCCCCCGGCTTCATCCGCGGTGCCGACAGCTACAGCTGGCTGCAACTGCTGACCCGCGTCGACAGCGTCGCCGCGGCCCTGCGCGAGCGTGGTCTGGGCAAGGGCGACAAGCTGCTGGTGCACTCGCGCAATAATTTGCAGCTGTTCGAGAGTGCCTGGGTGGCGTTCCGCCTGGGCATGGTCTGGGTGCCGACCAACGTGCGCATCACCCCGCCCGAAGCGGCTTACCTGGGCAGCTCCAGCGGCGCGGTGGCGATGCTCTACGACGATGGCATGGCGGCCTATGTCGACGCGGTGCGCGAAGCTTCGCCAGCACTGCGCGTGGTCATCGCCATCGGCGCCCCGCGTGACGGCGAGCTGAGCTACGACGCCCTGCTCGACCAAGGCGCGCCACTGCAACCAGCGTTTCGCCCAGCCGAGGTCAGCTATCACGACCCGCTGTGGTTCTTCTACACCTCCGGCACCACCGGCCACCCCAAGGCGGGCATCCTCACCCACGGCCAGATGGCATTCGTCATCAACAATCACCTGGCCGACCTGATGCCCGGCCTGAGCCCACACTCGCGCTCGCTGGTGCTGGCGCCATTGTCCCATGGCGCCGGTATCCATGCCCTGATCAATGCCGCCCGTGGCGCCGCCTGCGTGCTGCCGGCCGGCGACCGGCTGGACTGCGACGAAGCCTGGCGGTTGATCGAACAGCACCGGGTCGACAACCTGTTCACCGTGCCAACCATCGTCAAGATGCTCACCGAAGACCCGGCCGTCGACCGTTACGACCACAGCAGCCTGCGCTATGTGATCTACGCGGGCGCGCCGATGTACCGCGCTGATCAGTGCCACGCCCTGCGCACCCTGGGCAAGGTGCTGGTGCAGTACTACGGCCTTGGCGAAGTGACCGGCAACATCACCGTGCTGCCGGCGGACTGCCACGATGCCGAGGACAGCCCCCAGGCCAAGGTCGGCTCCTGCGGCTACCCGCGCACCGGCATGCAGGTGGCCATCCTCGATGAGCACGGCACTGAACTGCCAACCGGCAGCGATGGCGAGATCTGCGTACGCGGCCCGGCCGTATTCGCCGGCTACTACAACAATCCCAAGGCCAACGCCGAGTGCTTCCGCCATGGCTGGTTCCATACCGGTGACCTCGGCCACGTTGACCAGGAGGGTTATCTGTTCATCACGGGGCGCGCCTCGGACATGTACATCTCCGGCGGCTCCAACGTATATCCACGCGAGATCGAAGAGGCGCTGCTGACTCATCCGGCAGTCACCGAAGTCGCAGTACTGGGGCTGCCCGACGAGAAGTGGGGCGAGTGCGGCTGCGCCGTGATCGTGGTCACTGCCGAGGTCAGCGACGAGCAACTGTTGGCCCACCTGGAGCCACGCCTGGCCCGCTATAAATGGCCGAAGCGTTTTGTGCGCTGGACCGAGATGCCCAAGTCCGGCTACGGCAAAATCGTCAAAAAACAGATCCGCGCCCTGCTCGACGCCAGCGAGGCGGTGCTATGAACCCGCATTTTGAAGAGCGCAACGGCGTGCGCGTATTCATCCACGGCGGCCAACCGCAACAGCCGCGCTTGCTCGACTGTGAAGTGCCGGACTGCGAAGAACTGCGCGTAGTGCTGCCACTGGCCTGCAACGTTGCCCAGGGCCTGCTGCAGGCGCTGGAGGGCCGCCGCTATCGCAGTGCGGTCGGGCGCATCCTGTGTGGCGGCGCGGCGCACCTGAGCTATCACCGCATGGTCACCACCACTGACCAGCAGCGGCCCTACGACTACGGCCAGGCGGTGGTGCTGGACGGCTATATCACCTTTGTCAGCGGCGCCATCACCGTCGGCCGCGATGCCCACGGCGCGCCGCTGCTGCACTGCCACGCCGGCTTCATCGACCGCGACGGCCAGCAGCATGGCGGCCATCTGGTGCTCGACCGGTTGGTGGTCGGCAGCGAGCCGCTGGTGCTGCGCCTGTGCCTGTTCGACCAGGTCGCGTATCAGGTCAAGCCTGATGCCGAAACCCACTTCAACCTGCTTCATCCGGTGTTCCAGGAGGCGTCATGAACACTGCAGCAATCCAGAGCGAAGCGCAGGTACAGAGTGGCCGGCTTGGCCGCCTTGTAGTGGCCCGGCTCAAGCCCAACGAAGACATCATCGACAGCGCCGAAGCCCTTTGCGCCAGCCACGGCATCAGCCTGGCGGTGGTCCGTGGCGGCCTCGGCAGCCTGATCGACGGCGAGTTGCAGTACCTTGGCCGCAGCGGCATGCAGGACATCCATGTACCAGGCCCAGGGGTGGAAATCCTCAGCCTCAGTGGTGAAATCGCCCCCGGCGCGAGCAGCCTGCAAGCGGTGCTGGCCGACGCCGACGGCAAGATTTTCGCCGGCCGCCTGCAGCGTGGCCGCAACCTGTCGTTCATCACCGTCGAGCTGACCTTGCAGGAATGGCTGCCTGACTGACTGCCCTCACTGAAGAGCATCACCCGGGCGTTGCCGCGCCCGGCTTTCTTGCGCCCGCGCGTTGGGCGCCCCACTGCATCAGGAAAACAACAATGACAAGAAAGCCCTTAATGCACCTTTCACTGCTGACCGCTACCAGCGCCCTGCTCGTCCCCGCCGCCCAGGCGGCCTTCATCGAAGATGGCAAGGCCACGTTCAACCTGCGCAACTACTACTTCAACAACGACATGCGCGACCGCGCCGGTGCCGCCGGGCAAAGCAAGACGGCCGAATGGGCGCAAGGCTTCATGCTCGACTACAAGTCAGGCTTCACCGACGGCACGGTCGGCTTTGGCGTGGATGCCCTCGGCCTGCTTGGGGTGCGCCTGGACGGCGGCGCCGGCAATCATCGCGGCAGCTCGATGATCCCCGACGACAGCGACGGCAGCGCTGTCGACGAATGGAGCCGGCTGGGCCTGACCGGCAAGATGCGCTTGTCCAAAACCGAAGCGCGCTACGGCACCTTGCAGCCCAAGCTGCCGATTCTGGTGGCCAACGATGGTCGGGTGCTACCGCAGACTTTTGAAGGCGGCATGATCACCTCGCAAGAAATCGACGGCCTGACCCTCATCGGCGGGCGCCTCGAGCATGCCACCGGGCGCGCCTCGACCAACCGCTCAGGGCTGGCCGTGGCGGGCGGCACCGAGCAAAGCAACGAGTTCATCTTCGCCGGTGCCGACTATCAACTGAGCAAGGCGCTCAAGCTGCAGTACTACGCCGCCCAGCTCGAAGACTATTACGTGCAGCACTTCGGCGGCCTGGTGCATGTATGGGCACTGAGCGACAACCAGTCGCTGACCACCGACCTGCGCTACTTCAAGACCGATGCAAGCGGACGCAACGATTCGGCCAGCGGGCGCGGCGAGGGTTATCGCGTCAGTGGCCTGGCCGATACGCCGGGCAAGATCGACAACGATACCTGGAGCGCCATGTTCACCTATGCCATTGGCGGCCACAGCGTACTGCTCGGGCATCAGCGCGTGTCCGACAGTGGCAACTTCGTTCAGCTCAACCAGGGCAATACCGGCGAAGGCGCCGCAGGGTCGAGCATCTACCTGTTCACTGACCGCCTGGTGACCAGCTTTACCCGCGCTGGCGAGCGCACCACTTTTGGTCAATACGGCTACAATTTCGCCGCACTCGGGGTGCCAGGGCTGGTGGCATCGGTCACCTACCTGAAGGGCACGAATATTCGCATGGCCTCAGGAGGCGACGAAAAGGAATGGGAGCGCGATATCGCCCTGGATTATGTGGTGCAGGGCGGCACCTTCAAGGGGCTGGGGTTCAGCTGGCGCAATGGCATGTTGCGCAGCGGTGTGCCCAGCGAGTGGGATCAGGATCAGAACCGTTTGACCGTCAGCTATTCAATACCGCTGTTCTAGGCCCACAACCCTGAAACGACTCGGGGCCATTGCAGCAGGTTTCTACAACCTGACCGCAATGGCCCCGAGTTTCAAACAGAACAGCGCAGCTTAGTCCTGAGTGCCTTCGAACCAGGCCAGCTTCTCGCGCAACTGCACCACCTCACCGACGATTACCAGTGTCGGCGCATGCACTTCATGCTTGGCCACCATCGCCGGCAGATCTGCCAACGTGCCGGTGAACACTCGTTGATTACGCGTGGTGCCCTGCTGCACCAAGGCCGCTGGCGTAGTCGCCGCACGGCCATGGCGGATCAGTTCAGCGCAAATCGTCGGCAAGCCGACCAGGCCCATGTAGAACACCAGAGTCTGCCCGGGTGAAACCAGATCGTGCCACGGCAGGTTGCTGCTACCGTCCTTCAGGTGACCGGTAACGAAGCGCACAGACTGCGCGTAATCACGGTGAGTCAGCGGAATCCCGGCGTAGGCCGAGCAACCGCTGGCAGCGGTGATGCCTGGGACTACCTGAAACGGAATACCATGCTCGGCCAGCTCTTCGATCTCTTCGCCACCGCGGCCGAAGATGAACGGGTCGCCGCCCTTGAGCCGCAGTACGCGCTTGCCCTGCAAGGCCAGCTCAACCAACAGCTGATTGATCTGTTCCTGCGGCACCGAGTGATCGGCGCGGCGCTTGCCGACGTAGATCCGCTCGGCATCGCGCCGGCACATGTCGATGATCGCCGGTGCCACCAAGCGGTCGTACAGCACCACATCGGCCTGCTGCATCAGGCGCAAGGCACGGAAAGTCAGCAGGTCCGGATCACCCGGACCAGCCCCCACCAGATACACCTCACCGCCCTGCTGCACCGGTGCGCCGTCGACCATCGCCTGCAACAAACGCTCGGCTTCAGCGCTCTGCCCGGCCAGCTGACGCTCGGCAATCGGGCCCTGGAATACCGTCTCCCAGAAGCCGCGGCGCTGATTGACGTCCGGGTACAGCGATTTCACCTGATGGCGAAACCGCGCGGCAAGCCCGGCAAGCTCCCCATAGGCCGCCGGAATCCAGGCTTCCAGCTTGGCCCGGATCAGCCGCGCCAACACCGGCGCATCGCCGCCACTGGACACTGCTACCACCAACGGCGAGCGATCGACGATGGCCGGGAAGATCACCGTACACAGCGCCGGCGCATCGACCACATTGACCGGCAGGCTGCGTGCCTGCGCTTCGGCCGACACCTGAGCATTGAGCTGCGGATCGTCGGTGGCAGCGATCACCAGCCGGCACCCTTCCAGGTCCGTGACCTGGTAGCCACGCACCAGCACCTCGCCGCCGGTTGCCTCGGTCAAGCTGATCAGCTGGCTGTCGACCTGCGGCGCCACCACGCGCAGCGCGGCGCCGGCATCGGCCAGCAAGCGCGCCTTGCGCAGGGCGATTTCGCCACCGCCGACGACCAGTACCCGGCCGCCCTGCAACTTGTGAAACAGCGGCAGGTAATCCATTTAACCGATGACCTCGACGCCGCCCATGTACGGCTTGAGCACTTCCGGCACACGGATCGAACCGTCGGCCTGCTGGTAGTTCTCGAGCACTGCAACCAAGGTCCGGCCTACCGCCAGCCCGGAGCCGTTGAGGGTGTGTACCAGCTCGGGTTTGCCGGTTTCCGGGTTGCGCCAGCGCGCCTGCATGCGGCGCGCCTGGAAGTCGCCACAGTTGGAGCACGAGCTGATCTCGCGGAACTTGTCCTGGCTCGGCACCCACACTTCCAGGTCATAGGTCTTGACCGCACTGAAGCCCATGTCGCCGGTGCACAGGGCCAATACCCGGTACGGCAGCTCCAGCAGTTGCAGGACGCGCTCGGCGTTGGCGGTCAGGCCTTCCAGCGCTTCCATCGACTTGCTCGGCTCGACGATCTGGACCATCTCGACCTTGTCGAACTGGTGCTGACGGATCATGCCGCGGGTATCGCGGCCCGACGCACCGGCTTCACTGCGGAAGCACGGTGTGTGCGCAACGAACTTGATCGGCATTTGTTTGGCGTCGAGGATTTCGCCGGCAACGATGTTGGTCAGCGACACTTCGGCGGTCGGGATCAGGTAGAAGTCGGCTTCGCCTTCGCGGCTGATCTTGAACAGGTCTTCCTCGAACTTCGGCAACTGGCCGGTGCCCTGCAAGGCAGGCGCCTGCACCAGGTACGGGGTATAGGCCTCTTCGTAGCCGTGCTCGCTGGTGTGCAGGTTGATCATGAACTGCGCCAGGGCGCGGTGCAGGCGGGCGATCGGGCCACGCAGCAGGGCAAAGCGTGCGCCGGAGAGCTTGGCCGCGGTCTCGAAGTCCAGGCCACCGCTGATTTCACCCAGGGCAACGTGGTCTTTGACCTCGAAGTCGAAGGCACGCGGGGTGCCCCAGCGGCGCACTTCGACGTTGCCGTCTTCATCGGCACCGACCGGCACGCTGGCGTCCGGCAGGTTGGGGATGGTCAACAGAATACCGTCCAGCTCAGCCTGGATCTCGTCCAGCTCGGTCTTGCCGGCCGCCAGTTCGTTGGCCATGCGCTCGACATCAGCCATCAGCGGCGCGATGTCTTCGCCCTTGGCTTTGGCCTGGCCGATCGACTTGGAACGGGCGTTACGCTCAGCCTGCAGCTGTTCGGTACGGGTCTGCACCGCCTTGCGGCGCTCTTCCAGTGATTCGATGCGCGCGACATCCAGGCTAAAGCCACGGGAGGCCAGGCGATCCGCCACTTCCTGAAGTTGGCCGCGTAACAGTTTGGCATCGAGCATATCGTTCTCTCGTTATAGGTGTGTTGGTTCAGAATTTGGTTAGCGACAGGCCGGCCCAGGTGGCAAGCAACCCGCCGCATACGCTAATAGCGGTATAGCCCAGGGCCAGCGGTATCTGGCCGTTTTCCAGCAGGCGCACGGTATCGAGCGAAAATGACGAAAACGTGGTCAGCCCGCCGAGAAAACCGACGATCAAACCAGCGCGTAGCTCGACCGGGACCATCGGTTTGTACAGAAACAGCCCATACAGCAGGCCGATCAGCAAGCAGCCGACCAGATTGACCGCCAGCGTACCGAGATAGAAGTGCCGTGGCCAGTGGGCGCTGACCCAGTTGCTGGTGGCAAACCGCAGCAGGGTGCCGGCGACGCCGCCGGCGCTGACGGCCGCAATCAAGGCAATCATGGTTTTCTCCGCTGGCGAGGGCTGTTGCGATCGAGCTCGGCGAGGTGGCGCAGCTTCTCGCCGATCTTCAGTTCCAGGCCGCGTGGCACTGGCTGATAGTAAGGTCGTGGTTCGAGTTGGTCCGGGAAATAGTCTTCGCCTGCGGCGTAGGCATCCGGCTCATCGTGGGCGTAGCGGTATTCTTCGCCGTAGCCCAGTTGCTTCATCAATTTGGTCGGCGCATTGCGCAGGTGCAGCGGCACTTCCAGCGAGCCGTGCTCGGCTGCCTCGCGCATGGCCGCCTTGAAGCCCATGTACACCGCATTGCTCTTCGGCGCGCAGGCGATGTAAGTGATGGCCTGGGCCACCGCCAGCTCGCCTTCCGGGCTGCCAAGGCGCTCCTGCACGTCCCACGCCGACAGGCACAGGCTCAGCGCCCGCGGGTCGGCGTTGCCGATATCTTCGCTGGCCATGCGCACCACGCGCCGGGCGATGTACAGCGGGTCGCAGCCGCCATCGAGCATGCGCGCGTACCAGTACAGCGCGCCATCCGGGTTGGAGCCGCGCACTGACTTGTGCAGCGCCGATATCTGGTCGTAGAACGCTTCGCCGCCCTTGTCGAAGCGCCGGCGGCTGTCGCCGAGCAGGCTCTGCAGCAGATCAACGCCGATATCAGCACCGTCTTCGGCCAGGTCCGAAGCGTTTTCGAGGAAGTTGAGCATGCGCCGGCCGTCACCATCGGCAGCGGCCATGAGCATCTTGAAGGCTTCATCGCCCACCGTCAGCTGACGCTTGCCCAGGCCGCGCTCTTCGCTGAGGGCGCGATTGACCAATTTGCGCAACGCATCCTCATCCAGGCTTTTGAGCACATAGACGCGCGCCCGCGAGAGCAAGGCGTTGTTCAATTCGAATGAGGGATTCTCGGTGGTCGCACCGATAAAAATCAGCGTGCCGTCCTCAACGAACGGCAGAAATGCATCCTGCTGCGACTTGTTGAAGCGGTGCACTTCATCGACGAAGAGGATGGTCCGCCGGCCGTATTGAGCCGCCTGCTGCTTGGCCACCTCAACCGCCTGGCGGATCTCCTTGACCCCGGCCAATACTGCCGAGACCGTTTCGAAGTGGGCATCACAGAACTGCGCCAGCAGCCGCGCCAGGGTGGTCTTGCCAACCCCCGGCGGGCCCCAGAAGATCATCGAGTGCAGCGCTCCCTGCTCCAACGCCTCGCGCAGCGGCTTGCCGCGCGCCAGCAGGTGCTCCTGGCCTACATACTCGTCCAGGTTGGACGGACGCAGCCGGGCAGCCAGTGGCTGAGAGACGGGTTCGCTACGAAACAGGTCCATGACGGCCTCTGATTACTCCTGGATAACGTCCGCGCCTTGCGGAATCTTGAAGTTGAAGCGGTCAGCAGGCACCGGCTGGTTGGCCTTGACCCCATTGAACAGGATGTTGGTGCGCTGGCCGACGCTGTCGATCAGTTGCATGTCGTTGATCAGGCCTTTGCGGAACGACACGCGCAGCGAATCGAACAGGGTGTCCTTGGTTTTAGGCTTGAGGGTGAAGTCCATCACCTCGCCCTGCTCCTTGGAGGTGATATCGAAGCTTTGGCTGATCTTGGAGACATCGCCCGACAGCAGCAGCGCCGGGGTCTGGTTCAAACGTACATCGAGCTTCTTCACCGTGGCCTGTTCCAGGTCCGGGTCCCACAGGGTGACCTTCTGGCCATCGGAGACCACCACCTGCTCCTGCGGCGCATCGGTATGCCAGTAGAACAGGCCCGGACGCTTGACGGTCATCTTGCCCGTGGTTTCCTGCAGACTGGTACCGCCGGCATCCAGGGTCAGCTGGGAGAAATTGGCTTCGATGGTCTGCGACTTCTCGAGCAAATCGGTCAGGCGCTTCACATCGTTCTCGCCGGCATGCGCCGACAGGGTGCCCAGAGCCAGGGCGGAAACCAACAGCATGCGAATCGCGCGCATGGAAATCCTCGTTGAACAGTAGATGGGCCGGGCGCCGTGATTGGCGCCCGGCAGGGTGATGATCAATCGCGTGGGCCGCCCGGCGCAATCACTTCGCGCGAGCCGTTGGTGTTCATGGCGGTGACTACCCCGGCCATTTCCATCGACTCGATCATCCGCGCGGCGCGGTTATAGCCGATTTTCAGCTTGCGCTGCACCGCCGAGATCGAGGCGCGGCGGCTTTCAAGTACGAACTGCACGGCTTCGTCATACAGGGCGTCGGTTTCGGCATCGTCATCACCGCCACCGCTGCTGCCTTCAAAGCCGCTGCCGGCCTCTTCGACACCATTGAGGATGTCGTCGTTGTAGTCCGGCGCGCCACGCAGCTTCCACGCTTCCACCACGCGGTGGACTTCTTCGTCGGAAACAAAGGCACCGTGCACGCGGATCGGCAGGCTGGTGCCCGGCGGCATGTAGAGCATGTCACCGTGACCCAGCAGCTGTTCGGCGCCACCCTGGTCGATGATGGTCCGCGAGTCGATCTTGCTCGACACCTGGAACGCCATACGGGTCGGGATGTTGGCCTTGATCAGGCCGGTGATGACGTCAACCGATGGCCGTTGGGTAGCGAGGATCAGGTGAATACCTGCCGCCCGCGCCTTCTGCGCGATACGGGCGATCAGTTCTTCGACCTTCTTGCCGACGATCATCATCATGTCGGCGAACTCGTCGACCACCACGACAATGGTCGGCAGGGTTTTCAGGGTTGGCGGCTCGTCATCCATGCTCTCGCGACGGTACAACGGGTCATGAATGACCTCACCTGCCTCCTGGGCGTCCTTGATCTTGCGGTTGAAGCCGGCCAGGTTCCGCACGCCCATGGCCGCCATCAGCTTGTAGCGGCGCTCCATTTCGGCAACGCTCCAGCGCAGGGCGTTGGCTGCGTCCTTCATGTCGGTAACGACCGGGCAGAGCAGGTGCGGAATGCCTTCGTAGATCGACAGCTCGAGCATTTTCGGGTCGATCATGATCAAGCGGGCGTCTTCCGGGCCGGACTTGAACAGGATCGACAGGATCATGGCATTGACCCCCACCGACTTACCCGAGCCGGTGGTACCGGCCACCAGCAAGTGCGGCATCTTGGCCAGGTCGGTGATCACCGGCTTGCCGCCGATGTCGTGACCCAGAGCCAATGCTACTGGCGACTTGGCGTCATCGTACTGGGACGACGACAGCACCTCGGAGAAGCGCACCATCTGCCGGTTCTCGTTGGGGATCTCGATACCGACGGTGGTCTTGCCGGGGATCACCTCGACCACCCGCACGCTGGTCACGGCCAGGGAACGGGCCAGATCCTTGGCCAGGTTGGCGATACGGCTGACCTTGACCCCGGCTGCCGGCTGGATCTCGTAACGAGTGATCACCGGGCCAGGATGGATCGAGTCAACCGAGACCTCGACACCAAACTCCTTGAGCTTGATTTCCAGCAGATGGCCAACACCGGCCAGGGATTCTGGCGAGTATTCGATTTTCTTTTCTTCTGCCGGATCGAGGATCGAGATCGGCGGCAGAGTGCCTTCGACGGCACTGTCGACGAACAGCGGCGTCTGTTTTTCCTTGAGGATGCGTTTGCTCGGCTCCGGCGCCTTGACCGGGGCTGGCATGATCACCGGCGCCGGCTGCTGCACGCGCTGGGCAACGTGCTTGGTCAGCGCGTCGTCACGCTCGATGATGCGTTCGCGCGCCTTGAGCTGCTCGCGCTTGTCGGCCACCACCGGCGCTACGACCGTGTCGACCTGCTCGTCGACCTCACGCAGCTGCGCCACCAGGCGCTTGCGCTCGTTGCGAGCTTCCCACCAGCGATTGGCCGCACCTTGCACCAGCTCGAACAGGTCGAGGGTGATCTTGCCGGTCATGTCCATGACCTTGAACCAGGACAGATCGGTGAACACCGTCAGGCCGAACAGGAACAGGGCAATGAACATCAGGGTGCTGCCCTGCACATTCAACAGGCTGCGGGCCAGGTCGCCGAGGCTCTCGCCCAGCGCGCCGCCGGCCGAGAACGGCAGGCTTGCCGACGGGTGGAAATGGATATGGGCCAGGGCTGCGCCCGACAACACCAGAAACACCAGACCAATCAACCGCCAGGAGAACAACCAGCCACTCCACTGCCACGGCTGATGGCGCTCACGGAAGATCTGCCAGGTCTTGATCCCCAGCAGCAACGGGAAGATATAGGCGAAGTAGCCCAGCACCATGAACAGAATGTCGGCGAAGTACGCGCCAGCGCGGCCAGCCGCGTTCTGCACCTGATCGACATTGCTGGTGTGGGTGAAGCCTGGGTCGGCGGTGTCGTAGGTCAGCAGCGCCATCCACAGGTACAGGCACAGCGCGCCGACGGCGATCAGCGCACCTTCCTTGAGGCGATAATGCAACTGCTGGCGCCACATCGGTACCGGCAGAGGGGGCGGAGTTGCGGTGGATTTCTTCAAAACGCGTCTATTCCTGCGCTTGCTGCGCGTCCAGTAGTGATCGACCCGATGTCCGGTCAATGAACCCGTACTTTTAACATTACTGCCCGCCAGCCGCCATGGCGGCGCGCCGGATGGGCGCGAACGGTGAGCAAACTTTCATGGGTGCAATTTGAGCACGCATTGCCTTGCGTGACAAAGGCTTATGCTGTGTTTTTGCACAGGTGTGACAACAAAGCCTCGGGTTGGTGCCGATTGCCTGAAAAATCTGCTGGCAATTGCCTTGGCGAGCGTCAGCGCTGCGGGTTGGCGTTGGATTGACCTGCTGACGAGGGCGGGCCATGCTGTCAGCCCTCCCCTCCCCCACTGCACATGACGCCCATGCTGACCTGGCTGACCCGCGACTCGCTGACCTTTCCGCCCCTGACAAAGGCTCTGCAGGAGCCCAACGGATTACTTGCCGCTGGCGGTGACCTGAGCCCTGAGCGCCTGGTTCAGGCCTATCGGCATGGCTGCTTTCCGTGGTTTCAGGATGGTCAGCCCATTCTCTGGTGGTCACCCGACCCACGCACGGTGTTGTTCCCCGACGAGCTGCACGTGTCACGCTCGCTGGCCAAGCTGATCCGCCAGCAGCGTTACCAGGTCAGTTTCGATACTGACTTCGAAACGGTAATTGCCGCTTGTGCAGCGCCACGCGACTACACCGACGGCACCTGGATCACCGACCCCATGCGCGCAGCCTACTGCGAGCTGCACCGGCGCGGCTTCGCCCATTCGGTGGAAGTACGCGAGAACGGCGAGCTGGTCGGCGGCCTGTACGGCCTGGCCATGGGCCGGCTGTTTTTTGGCGAGTCGATGTTCAGCCGCGCCGACAACGCCTCCAAAGTGGGCTTCGTTACCCTTGTCGAGCACCTGCGTGCGGCCGGTTTCGTCCTGATCGACTGCCAGATGCCAACCAACCACCTGCACAGCCTCGGCGCCCGCGAAATCAGCCGCGCCAGCTTTGCCGAGCACCTCGCACACGACCTCGACCAGACCGTCGACATCAGCTGGGTTCGCTAGGCGAGTTTGCCCAGCTGGCTTACACTTAGGACTACGTCTTGCCGAGGGGTCGATCATGACAGAGTTGGCGCGGTTGAAGTTCTATGCCACTCAGCCCCACTCCTGCAGCTACCTGCCCGATGAGCAGGCCACCACGCTGTTCCTCGACCCTAGCCAGCCGATGGACGTCGATGTGTATGCCGACCTCTCCGAAATGGGCTTTCGCCGCAGTGGCGACCACCTGTATCGCCCGCATTGCCAGAACTGCAACGCCTGCGTACCGGCGCGCATCCCCGTCGCCCGCTTCATCCCCAATCGCCAGCAGCGGCGTATCCTCAAGCGCAACAGCGACCTGCAGGTAACTGCCGCCCGGCCATCGTTCAAGGAGGAATACTTCGACCTGTACCGGCGCTACATCGAGCAGCGCCACAGCGACGGCGACATGTATCCACCCAGTCGCGATCAGTTTTCCACCTTTCTGGTGCGCGATCTGCCATTCTGCTGGTTCTATGAGTTTCGCCTGAATGGGCGGCTGCTTGCGGTGGCGGTATGCGATATGCTGCCCAACGGGCTGTCGGCGGTGTACACCTTCTACGAGCCGGATGAAGAACGCCGCAGTCTAGGGCGCTTCGCCATTCTCTGGCAGATCAGCGATGCACTGCGCCAGAACCTTGAGGCGGTGTACCTTGGTTACTGGATCAAGAACTGCAAAAAGATGAGTTACAAGACCCAGTATCGCCCCATCGAACTGCTGATCAACCAACGTTGGGTCAGCCTCAATTGAAAGCATTGGCTTGAAATACTCTTTTCGGGCATAATCCACGCCACTTTTTTGCCCGGTGCAGTTGCGCGTCGGGCCTACACTGGATACCGAGGGCTTTACTGCATGTCGAAAGAAGACAGCTTCGAAATGGAAGGCACTGTCGTCGACACCCTGCCCAACACCATGTTCCGCGTGGAGTTGGAAAATGGGCACGTCGTAACCGCGCATATCTCCGGAAAAATGCGCAAGAACTACATCCGTATTCTCACCGGCGACAAGGTCCGCGTCGAGCTGACGCCTTACGACCTGAGCAAGGGCCGCATCACCTACCGCGCCCGTTAAGCTCCAGTCATGAAAAAGCCCGGCCAATGTGCCGGGCTTTTTTGTGGCCAAAGAAAAAGGGCCGCCGAGGCAGCCCACTCTGCTCGATCACGCCACTTCGGCAGTGGTCTCGAAGTCGAACACCAACTCGCCATCACGTAGCTCGATGTGCACCACGCCGCCATGCTCGGCCAGCTCACCGAACAGGATCTCTTCAGCCAAGGGCCGCTTGATCTTGTCCTGGATAAGCCGTGCCATCGGCCGGGCACCCATCTGCACGTCATAGCCGCTGGCAGCCAGCCAGCCACGTGCCTCATCACTGACCTCAAGCAGTACACGCTTGTCTTCCAGCTGAGCCTGCAGTTCGATAAGGAACTTGTCGACGATGCTTTTGATCGTCTCGTGGCTCAGGCGACCGAACTGGATGATGGTATCCAAACGGTTGCGGAATTCCGGCGTGAAGCTCTTGCGAATGACTTCCATCGCATCCGACGCATGGTCCTGATGAGTGAAGCCAATCGAAGCCCGCGCAGCGGTTTCGGCGCCGGCGTTGGTGGTCATGATCAGAATCACGTTACGGAAGTCCGCCTTGCGCCCGTTGTTGTCGGTCAGGGTACCGTGGTCCATCACCTGCAGCAGCAGGTTGAAGACTTCCGGGTGGGCCTTCTCGATCTCGTCGAGCAGCAGTACGCAGTGCGGCTGCTTGGTAATCGCCTCGGTGAGCAAGCCACCTTGGTCGAAACCGACATAGCCTGGCGGCGCACCGATCAGGCGCGACACAGTGTGCCGTTCCATGTACTCGGACATGTCGAAGCGCACCAGCTCAACGCCCAGCGCCTTGGCCAGCTGACGCGCAGCCTCGGTTTTGCCGACGCCGGTAGGGCCAGCGAACAGGAACGAGCCTACGGGCTTGTCCGGGGCCTTGAGGCCGGCTCGCGACAGCTTGATCGCAGTCGACAGCGAGTCGATCGCTGGGTCCTGACCAAATACGGTCAGTTTCAGGTCGCGCTCCAGGTTACGCAGCAGCTCCTTGTCGGAACTGGACACGTGCTTTGGCGGAATCCGAGCGATTTTCGCGACGATATCTTCGACCTGCGCCACTTCGATGCGCTTGACCCGATTGGCCTCCGGCTGCAGACGCTGGTAGGCGCCCGCCTCGTCGATCACGTCGATGGCCTTGTCCGGCATATGCCGATCATTGATATAGCGCGCAGCGAGCTCGGCAGCGGCGCGCAGGGCCTCGTCGCTGTACTCGATGTGGTGATGCGACTCGAAGCGACCTTTCAGCCCACGCAGGATACCCACGGTGTCTTCCACCGACGGCTCCGACACATCGACTTTCTGGAAGCGCCGCGCCAGGGCCCGGTCCTTCTCGAAGATGCCACGAAATTCCTGGAAGGTAGTCGAGCCGATGCAGCGGATATCACCTGATGAGAGCAGTGGCTTGAGCAGGTTGGACGCATCCATTACCCCGCCCGAGGCCGCGCCGGCACCGATGATGGTGTGGATCTCATCGATGAACAGGATGGCCTGCGGACGTTTTTTCAGCTCACCCAGCAGCGCCTTGAAGCGCTTCTCGAAGTCGCCACGGTACTTGGTCCCGGCCAGCAGTGCGCCGAGATCGAGCGAATAGACCACGCTCTGCGCCAGCAGATCAGGTACCTGACCGTCGACGATACGTTTGGCCAGGCCTTCGGCGATGGCCGTCTTGCCGACGCCCGCTTCACCGACCAGCAACGGGTTGTTCTTGCGCCGGCGAGCGAGAATCTGCGCTACCCGCTCGACTTCTTGCTCACGGCCCACCAACGGATCGATACGACCCTGACGCGCCTGCTCGTTGAGGTTGCTGGCGTAGGTATCCAGCGGATTGCTCGAGGACGACGTTTCGCCACCCTCTTCATCCTGCATGTCCTGGTCGCTGTCGGCGCTAGGCCCATGGCCTGGCACCTTGGAAATGCCGTGGGCAATGAAGTTGACCACGTCGATACGGGCCACGCTCTGCTGCTTGAGCAGAAACACGGCCTGACTTTCCTGCTCGCTGAAGATAGCCACCAGCACATTGGCGCCGGTCACTTCACGCTTGCCCGAACTCTGCACATGGAACACCGCGCGTTGCAGCACGCGCTGGAAGCCCAGGGTTGGCTGGGTTTCGCGGTCTTCGTCGTGCACCGGGATCAGGGGGGTAGTGGAGTCGATGAACTCTTGCAGGTCGTGCTTGAGCTTGTCGAGATTGGCGCCACAGGCGCGTAGAACGGTTGCGGCCGCCTCATTGTCAAGGAGTGCCAACAGCAGATGTTCGACGGTCATGAACTCATGACGCTTCGAACGGGCCTCCTTGAAGGCCAGATTGAGGGTGACTTCGAGCTCGCGGTTTAACATAGCTTCACCTCATACCCAAGTGGTCGGCGATTAACCGTCCTTCTCGATTTCACAGAGTAGCGGATGCTGGCTCTCCCGGGCGTATTGGTTGACCTGCGTCGCCTTCGTTTCGGCGATATCGCGGGTAAACAATCCGCATACTGCCCGCCCTTCGGTATGGACGGTCAGCATGATCTTGGTCGCCAGCTCGCGGTTCAAACTAAAGAACGTCTCGAGCACTTCGACGACGAAATCCATTGGCGTGTAGTCATCGTTGAATAAAACCACCTTGTACATGGGTGGCGCCTGCAGGATCGGCTTGGCTTCTTGAACAGCCAGACCGGAGCCATCGTCCTCGTTGGTCTGAGGACCATCCTGATTGAATGTTAGTCGAATCTGACTGTGTGCATGCATGGAAAGAATTTCATCACATCGACAAGTTAAGGTTGTGGGTTGACCGCATAGAGCTGGCGCCGGCGCAGGCGCCGCATGACCTTGACTATCGGCAAAACGGTGTTACAACCAATAGAACCCACCGTGGGCGATAAAGATCCGCGCAGTCAACCAGATTTTTCGCAAGGTTCGTATGCGGATACGTGGATGATACTCCAGTGATGGAGTCCTTTGCAGAGGGACATAGGGATGACAAGCGGTAAAGTCAAGTGGTTCAACAATGCCAAGGGCTATGGGTTCATCAACGAGGACGGCAAGACTGAAGACCTCTTTGCCCACTATTCGGCCATCGTAATGGACGGATACAAGACGCTGAAGGCCGGCCAGCTGGTCAAGTTCGAAATCATCCAGGGCCCCAAGGGCCTGCACGCGGTGAACATCAGCGACGCCAAAGCCGAGGTCACAAGTTCAGCAGATCCGGCGACTGAACGCACGAAGGCCACTGTCTGACCATTTGTCTGCCGCTGAGATGTGAACGGGCCGATCGCCTCTTGAACGAGGCGATCGGTTTTTTCGTGTCTACATGTGTTTGATCATCTCATCGCCAAAGCCTGAGCTACCCACCAGCGTGGCGCCGTCCATCAGGCGCTCGAAATCATAGGTAACGGTTTTCGCCGCAATTGCGCCGTTGGTCCCTTTGATGATCAGGTCGGCAGCCTCGGTCCAGCCCATATGCCGCAGCATCATTTCGGCCGAGAGGATAACCGACCCCGGGTTGACCTTGTCCTGGCCGGCATACTTGGGCGCGGTACCGTGCGTCGCTTCGAACATTGCCACCGTATCCGACAGGTTCGCCCCAGGCGCGATGCCAATCCCGCCCACTTCTGCCGCCAGCGCATCGGACAGGTAGTCACCGTTCAGGTTGAGCGTGGCAATCACGTCATACTCTGCCGGGCGCAGCAGGATCTGCTGCAGCATGGCATCGGCGATCGCATCCTTGACCACCACGTTCTTGCCACTCTTGGGGTTGGTGAACTGCATCCACGGCCCGCCATCGAGCAACTCGGCGCCGAATTCTTCCTTGGCCACCTCGTAGCCCCAGTCCTTGAACGCGCCCTCGGTGAATTTCATGATGTTGCCCTTGTGGACCAGGGTCAGCGACTCGCGGTCATTGTCGACCACATACTGCAACGCCTTGCGCACAAGGCGCTTGGTGCCTTCCTTGGAGACCGGCTTGACGCCGATGCCGCAGTCCTGGTCGAAGCGAATCTTGGTGACGCCCATTTCCTCCTTGAGAAACTTGATCACTTTGATGGCTTCGGGCGAACCGGCCTTCCACTCGATGCCGGCATAAATGTCTTCGGAGTTTTCCCGGAAGATCACCATGTCGACGTCTCCCGGCTTTTTCACCGGACTCGGCACACCCTCGAACCACACCACCGGGCGCAGACACACATACAGGTCAAGCTGTTGGCGCAGGGCCACGTTCAGCGAGCGGATGCCGCCGCCGACCGGTGTGGTCAGCGGGCCTTTGATCGACACCACGTATTCTTTGACTGCGTCGAGGGTCTCTTGCGGCAGCCAGGTGTCCTGGTCATACACCTGCGTAGCTTTTTCACCGGCATAGACCTCCATCCAGGCGATCTTGCGCTTGCCGGCGTAGGCCTTGTGCACCGCGGCATCGACTACCTTGATCATCACCGGGGAAACATCGACCCCGATGCCATCGCCTTCGATATAAGGAATGATCGGGTTGTCGGGCACATTGAGTGAATGGTCGGCATTGACGGTGATCCTGGCGCCGTCGGTCGGCACCGTGATTTTCTGGTATCCCATGCTTGCACTACTCCGGAGTCGGGTGTGGTTGGACATCATGCGATCCAATCAGCCTAAACCACATCTGCCGACCTGCAAGGCCGGGCTTGTACCTGCGGCAATGCACCACATTGCAGGTAAGTCTTTGGTCTTATAAATGCGCTGATACCACTTGGCCTTGCTGATTAGCCCAAAGGGTTTGGTATACTCCGGCCCTGACCGTAAGGTCATGGGGGCGAATCCCCGGAAATCGCGGCTTGCCCCCGGCCCTCGAAGGCCACAAAGTCTGGGCTGTTACCGCATCCCAGCCGCTTGACGCTCGACTGATGCATCCACCATCACCGCTCGTAGCCTCTCGACCTTTTGCCCATGGCGCGCCGTGGGCGATGCGCCTACCCAGCGCACCCCGAGACTCGAGTACGCTCAGCAAAACAGAGAGTTAACCCGCATGCCCACCCGCTCTAAGATCATCTATACCTTCACCGACGAAGCCCCTGCCCTCGCCACCTATTCGCTGCTGCCGATCGTCGAAGCGTTCACCGCCTCGGCTGACATCGCCGTCGAAACTCGCGACATCTCCCTGGCTGGCCGTATCCTTGCGGCATTCCCGGAGCAACTCGGCGCAGACAAGCAGGTAAGCGATCATCTGGCGGAGCTGGGCCAACTGGCCACCACCCCTGAAGCCAACATCATCAAGCTGCCGAACATCTCGGCCTCGGTGCCTCAGCTCAAGGCTGCGATCAAGGAACTGCAAGCCAAGGGTTACGCCGTCCCTGACTACGCCGACGAGCCTGCCAGCGCTGCCGAAAAAGAATCCCGCGCGCGCTACGACCGCATCAAGGGCAGCGCCGTGAACCCGGTACTGCGCGAAGGCAACTCCGACCGCCGCGCGCCGCTTTCGGTCAAGAACTACGCTCGCAAGCACCCGCACAAAATGGGCGCCTGGGCTTCCGATTCGAAATCGCACGTGGCCCACATGAGCCAAGGTGACTTCTACGGCAGCGAAAAAGCCGCACTGATCGAAGCTGACGACAGCCTGCGCATCGAACTGCTGGACAAGAACGGCGCAACTACCGTTCTGAAGGAAAAAACCGCTGTCAAAGCCGCAGAAGTGGTTGACTGCGCGACCATGAGCCGCAAAGCCCTGAAAGCCTTCATCGCCGAGCAGATCGCCGATGCCAAGGCCAGCGGCGTACTGCTTTCGGTGCACTTGAAAGCAACCATGATGAAGGTTTCCGACCCGATCATGTTCGGCGTCATCGTCGAAGAGTTCTACGGTGAAGTGCTGACCAAGCACGCTGCAGCGCTGGCTGACATCGGCTTCAATGCCAACAACGGCATCGGCGACCTGTACGCCCGCATCAAGGACCTGCCAGCTGACCAGCAAGCGCAGATCGAAGCCGACATCCAGGCCCTCTACGCCGTACGTCCAGCCCTGGCCATGGTCAACTCCGACAAAGGCATCACCAACCTGCACGTGCCGAGCGACGTAATCGTCGACGCCTCGATGCCGGCCATGATCCGTGACTCGGGCAAGATGTGGAACACTGCCGGCGAGCTGCAAGACGCCAAGGCCGTGATCCCGGACCGCTGCTACGCCGGTATCTACCAGGCTGCCATCGAAGACTGCAAGGTCAACGGCGCCTTCGACCCGACCACCATGGGCAGCGTACCAAACGTTGGCCTGATGGCGCAGAAAGCCGAAGAGTACGGCTCCCACGACAAGACCTTCGAAATCAAGGCCGATGGCGTCGTGCGCGTCGTTGATGGCAAAGGCAACGTGGTTCTGCAACAGAACGTCGAAGCCGGCGACATCTTCCGCATGTGCCAGACCAAAGACGCGCCGATCCAGGACTGGGTCAAGCTGGCCGTCAACCGTGCCCGCCTGAGCGGTACCCCAGCGGTGTTCTGGCTCGACCCGGAACGCGCCCACGACGGCGTGATGATCGAGAAAGTCCAGAAGTACCTGAAAGACCACGACACCACTGGCCTGGACATTCGCGTCCTGCCGCCGGTCGAGGCGATCAAGTTCTCCCTGGCCCGTATCCGCGAAGGCAAGGACACCATCTCGGTGACCGGCAACGTTCTGCGCGACTACCTGACCGACCTGTTCCCGATCATGGAGCTGGGCACCAGCGCCAAGATGCTGTCGATCGTGCCGCTGATGAACGGCGGTGGCCTGTTCGAAACCGGCGCTGGCGGTTCGGCACCCAAGCACGTGCAGCAGCTGGTCGAAGAGAACTTCCTGCGTTGGGATTCGCTGGGTGAATTCCTCGCTCTGGCGGCCTCGCTCGAGCACCTGGGCGACACCTACGCCAACCCACGTGCCAAGGTTCTGGCCAACACCCTGGACCAGGCTACCGGCAAGTTCCTCGACAATAACAAGTCGCCTTCGCGCAAGGTTGGCGGTATCGACAACCGCGGTAGCCACTTCTACCTGACCCTGTACTGGGCTCAGGCCCTGGCTGCGCAGAGCGACGACGCTGCGCTGCAAGCGCGCTTCGCCCCGCTGGCCAAGACCCTGACCGAGAACGAAGCGACCATCGTCGCCGAACTCAACGCCGTACAGGGCAAGCCAGTCGACATCGGTGGCTACTACGCCCCGGATGCCGAGCTGACCGCCAAGGTGATGCGTCCAAGCCAGACCCTCAACAACGCAATTGCTGCGCTGTAAGGTTCGCTTGAAGTAACCCCACAAACCCCGGCCACGCACCGGGGTTTGTGCTTTTCAGGATTCCACTATGACCTGGCACCCCCACATCACCGTAGCCACCGTGGTCGAAGACCAGGGCCGCTTCCTCTTCGTCGAGGAATTCAAAGCCGGCCAGCACGTCTTCAACCAACCGGCCGGCCACCTCGAGCCCAACGAAACCCTGCAGCAGGCCGCCCTGCGCGAAACCCTCGAAGAAACCGCCTGGGACGTCGAACTGACCGGCGTGGTGGGCATCTACCTGTACACCGCCCCCAGTAACGGCGTCACCTACCAACGCATCTGCTTCGCTGCCCGCCCCGTCCGGCACCATCCGCAACGCGCCCTCGACAGCGATATAACCCGCGCGCTGTGGATGACCCGCGCCGAGCTGCTGGCCGAGCCACAACGCTGGCGCAGCGAGCTGGTGCCGCGCTGCATCGACGACTACCTGGCAGGCCCGCTGCACAGCCTCGCCTTGCTGCGCGACTGACGCGCACGAGCGGGCCTGATAGAATCGACCTTTTTCCCTGATACACATCGGTAGCCATGACCAGCCCAGCACTCAAAGACCCCGCCAAGACCCGCGTCATCGTCGGCATGTCCGGCGGCGTCGACTCTTCCGTCTCCGCCCTTCTGCTGATAGAGCAGGGCTACCAGGTGGAAGGTCTGTTCATGAAAAACTGGGAAGAGGACGACGGCACCGACTACTGCACCGCCCGCGAAGACCTGGCCGACGCCCAGGCCGTGTGCGATCGCATTGGCATCAAGCTGCACACGGCCAACTTTGCCGCCGAGTACTGGGACAACGTGTTCGAGCACTTCCTTGAAGAGTACAAGGCTGGGCGCACGCCAAACCCGGACATCCTCTGCAACCGCGAGATCAAGTTCAAGGCCTTCCTCGACTACGCGCTGTCGCTCGGTGCCGACCTGATCGCCACCGGTCACTATGTACGCCGGCGCGACACCGGCGAGCTGACCGAGCTGCTCAAGGGCCTGGACCCGAACAAGGACCAGAGCTACTTCCTGCATGCCGTCGGCGGCAAGGAAATCGCCCGCACCCTGTTCCCGGTCGGCGAGCTGGAAAAACCCGAAGTGCGCGCCATCGCCGAGAAACATGGCCTGGCTACTGCCAAGAAAAAGGACTCCACCGGCATCTGCTTCATTGGCGAGCGGCGCTTCAGCGACTTCCTCAAGCAGTACCTGCCGGCCCAGCCGGGCAACATCGAAACCACCGAAGGTGAAGTCATCGGTCGCCACCACGGCCTGATGTACCACACCATCGGCCAGCGCCAGGGCCTGGGCATCGGCGGCCTCAAGGACGCCGGTGACGACCCGTGGTACGTGCTGGTCAAGGACCTCGCCCGCAACGTGCTGGTGGTCGGCCAGGGCAACGAGCACCCATGGTTGTTCTCCCGCGCCCTGCTCGCCTCGGACATCTTCTGGGTCAACCCGATCGACCTCGCCACCCCGCGCCGCCTCACGGCCAAGGTGCGCTATCGCCAGGGCGACCAGGGCTGCACCCTGGAACGCACCGAAAGCGGCTACCGCGCCGTGTTCGACGAGCCGCAACGTGCGGTCACCCCCGGCCAGTCGGTGGTGTTCTATGATGGCGAGGTGTGCCTGGGCGGCGGCGTGATCGAGACTGCTGAGCCGTGGAGCCCGCGCCCATGAGCAACCTGCACGAGCAGTTGATTGCCCTGGGCGGCGTGTTTCAGGCTGCAGTGCTGGTCGACAAGCTGGCACGCACCGGCCAGTCCAATGACGCCGAGCTTGGCTGCATGCTTGGCAGCCTGCTGGTGATGGATCCCAAGGACACCCTCGAGGTGTTCGGTGGTGATGACCTTAACCTGCGCGACGGTTACCGCGCCCTGGTCGGCGCACTCGAGCGCGAGCCCAGCAGCCTGCAGCGCGAGCCGCTGCGCTATGCCCTGTCGATGCTCGGCCTCGAGCGCCAGCTGGCCAAGCGTGGCGACCTGCTGGAAACCATCGGCAACCGCCTGCCGCAAATCCAGGGGCAGGCCGATCACTTCGGCCTGACCCACGAGAATGTCATCGCTTCCAGTGGCGCCTTGTATCAGGACACCCTGAGCACCTTGCGCCAGCGCATTCAGGTGCATGGCGACATGCGCTTCCTGCAGCAAGCCAGCAACGCCTCGAAGATCCGCGCACTGCTGCTGGCCGGGATCCGCGCCGCACGCCTGTGGCGCCAGCTTGGCGGGCACCGCTGGCAGCTGGTATTCAGCCGGCGCAAGTTGCTCAACGAGCTGTACGGCATGATGCGCACCAATTCCTGAATGCTGCGCATCCCCGCCTGGCGCGGTCCGTGTAGGAGCGGCCTTGTGTCGCGAGAGGTGCGCGAAGCGCGCCCAGCAATCCTAGGGTGCGGCACAAATCCTGGGGCCGCTGCGCCGCCCTTTCGCGACACGAGGCCGCTCCTACAGCGACCGCGATAAGCTTTGAAACGGCTCGACCTTTGGTCAGCCACCCGACCTCGGCGCATTTTTCATGTATGATATGCGCCCTCCAAAAGCCTGACTGTCCGAGAACACCCCATGCAGCTTTCCTCGCTCACTGCGGTTTCCCCTGTAGACGGCCGCTACGCCGGCAAAACCCAGGCCTTGCGCCCTATTTTCAGCGAATACGGCCTGATCCGTTTCCGCGCCCTGGTCGAAGTGCGCTGGCTGCAACGCCTGGCCGCTCACCCGCAAATCGGTGAAGTGCCGGCATTCTCGGCCGAGGCCAACGCCGTTCTCGATACCCTGGCCAGCGATTTCCAGCTGGCCCACGCCGAGCGCGTCAAGGAAATCGAACGCACCACCAACCACGACGTCAAGGCCATCGAGTACCTGCTCAAGGAGCAGGCTGCACAACTGCCTGAGCTGGCCAACGTCAGCGAGTTCATCCACTTCGCCTGCACCAGCGAGGACATCAACAACCTGTCCCACGCGCTGATGCTGCGCGCGGGCCGTGATGACGTGCTGCTGCCGCTGATGCGCCAGATCGCCGAAGCGATCCGCGCGCTCGCCCACCAGCATGCCGACGTGCCGATGCTGTCGCGCACCCACGGCCAGCCAGCCTCGCCGACCACCCTGGGCAAAGAGATGGCCAACGTCGTCTACCGCCTCGAGCGCCAAATTGCGCAAGTCGCTGCCGTGCCGCTGATGGGCAAGGTCAACGGCGCCGTCGGTAACTACAACGCGCACCTGTCGGCCTACCCGCAGATCGACTGGGAAGAAAACGCCCGCGCCTTCATCGAAGACGAGCTGGGCCTGCAGTTCAACCCGTACACCACCCAGATCGAGCCGCACGACTACATTGCCGAGCTGTTCGACGCGATCGCCCGCTTCAACACCATCCTGATCGACTTCGACCGGGACATCTGGGGCTACATCTCGCTGGGCTACTTCAAGCAGCGCACCGTTGCCGGTGAAATCGGCTCGTCGACCATGCCGCACAAGGTCAACCCGATCGACTTCGAAAACTCCGAAGGCAACCTCGGTATCGCCAACGCCCTCTTCCAGCACCTGGCCAGCAAACTGCCGGTTTCGCGCTGGCAGCGTGACCTGACCGACTCCACCGTGCTGCGCAACCTGGGTGTGGGCTTCGCTCACAGCGTTATCGCCTATGAAGCCAGCCTGAAGGGCATCAGCAAGCTGGAAGTCAACACTCAGCGCATCGCTGCTGACCTGGACGCCTGCTGGGAAGTGCTCGCCGAGCCGATCCAGACCGTCATGCGTCGTTTCAACATCGAAAACCCCTACGAGAAGCTCAAAGAGCTGACCCGTGGCAAAGGCATCACCCCTGAGGCGCTGCTGACCTTCATCGATGGCCTGGACATGCCAGCCGATGCCAAGGCCGAGCTCAAGCAGCTGACTCCTGCGACCTACATAGGTAACGCAGTCGCGCAGGCCAAACGTATCTAAGATTACGCCTGCGTCTGACGCCCGGCCTAGCCGGGCGTTTTTATTCCCGGACGAAAATTACGTTTTTTCAATAGGTTGAACATGAATTCTGATACTCCACTTCAGCTGCTTGGCGGTTTGACTGCTCGCGAGTTCCTGCGTGACTACTGGCAGAAGAAGCCATTGCTGGTGCGCCAGGCGTTCACCGACTTCGAAAGCCCGATCGACCCTGACGAGCTGGCTGGCCTGGCCCTGGAAGAGGAAGTCGAATCGCGCCTGGTCCTCGAACACGGCGAACGCCCGTGGGAGTTGCGTCGCGGCCCGTTCACCGAGGACGACTTCGCCACCCTGCCAGAGCGCGACTGGACCCTGCTGGTGCAAGCGGTCGACCAGTTCGTGCCAGAAGTGGCCGAACTGCTGGAAAGCTTCCGCTTCCTGCCGAGCTGGCGCATCGACGATGTGATGATCAGCTATGCCGCGCCCGGCGGCAGCGTCGGCCCGCACTTCGACAACTACGACGTGTTCCTGCTGCAGGGCTACGGTACCCGCAACTGGAAAGTCGGCCAGATGTGCGACAGCGACAGCAAGCTGCTCGAGCACGCCGACCTGCGCATCCTGGCTGACTTCGAGCAGACCGACGAGTGGCGCCTGGAGCCGGGTGACATGCTCTACCTGCCACCACGCCTGGCCCACTTCGGCGTTGCCGAAGACAACTGCCTGACCTACTCGGTCGGTTTCCGCGCGCCAAGCGCTGCTGAAGTGCTGACCCACTTCACCGACTTCCTCAGCCAGTTCCTGCCGGACGAAGAGCGCTACAGCGACGCCGACGCCCAGCCGGTCAGCGACCCGCACCAGATCCAGCACGACGCTCTGGACCGCCTCAAGGCCCTGCTGGCCGAGCACATGGGTGACGAGCGCCTGCTGCTGACCTGGTTTGGCCAGTTCATGACCGAGCCACGCTACCCTGAGCAGGTCGCCGGCGAGCCGCTCAACGAAGAAGAGCTGATCGACAGCCTGGAACAAGGCGCTATTCTTATCCGTAATCCAAGCGCACGCCTGGCCTGGTCGGAGGTCGATGACAATTTGCTGCTGTTCGCCAGCGGCCAGAGCCGTCTGCTTTCGGGCCACCTGCGCGATCTGCTGAAAATGATCTGCGCCGCCGATGCGCTGCACATCGAAAACCTGGGCCAGTGGCTCAAGGATGAAGAAGGTCTGACTCTGGTCTGCCAGCTGGTCGAACAAGGAAGTCTGGGTTTTGCCAATGAATAGAATCAGCGTTCGGCTTGCCGATTGGATCAAGGACAACAGTGACATCCGCCACATCCGCGATGCGGTGTTCGTTGCCGAGCAGCACATTCCGCCTGAGCTGGAATTTGACGCCGAAGACCCCCAGGCCGTGCATTTCCTGGCCCTTGAGGGTGACTACCCGATCGGCACCGCGCGCCTGCTGGCAGACGGCACCATCGGCCGCATCTCGGTACTCAAGGACTGGCGCGGGCTGAAAGTGGGCGACGCACTGATGCATGCGGTGATCGCCGAAGCCCAGGCTCGCGACCTCAAGCAACAGACCTTGAGCGCCCAGGTGCATGCCACGCCGTTCTATGAGCGGCTGGGTTTCAAGGTGGTCAGCGAGGAGTTCCTCGAAGCCGGCATCCCCCACGTGGAGATGGTGCGCGAGTCCTGCGACCTCTCCTGAGCAACCTCAGGGCCGCTTGAACCGGCCCTGTTTCGCAGCGGGCTGCAATGGCCCGCTGCGTGCTCTGCAACATCGGCTCACCAGCCAGCTGTATATGCATACAGATAAAACTTGCCTGGCGGCGCTTCTTTGTCCATCCTGACGCTCATCGTCTGCCCATGAAGCGTTCTCGGCCATGCGCCTGTTTCTCTGCGAAAAACCCTCCCAGGCCAAAGATATCGCCAAAGTGCTCGGCGCCACCCGCCGCGGTGACGGCTGCTGGCAAGGCACTGACGTGTGCGTGACCTGGTGCATCGGCCACCTGCTCGAAACCGCCCCGCCCGACAGTTACGACGCCCGCTACAAGCGCTGGAGCCTGGACGACCTGCCGATCATCCCGGGCCAGTGGAAAATGCTGGTCAAGCCAAAAACCGCCAGCCAGTTCAAGGTAGTCAAACGCCTGCTTGGCGAAGCGCGCGAACTGGTCATCGCCACCGACGCCGACCGCGAAGGCGAGATGATCGCCCGTGAGCTGGTCGAGCACTGCCGGTACCGCGGCCCGATCCAGCGCCTATGGCTGTCGGCGCTGGACGATGCCTCGATCCGCAAGGCTCTGGCCAAGCTGCTGCCCGGCAGCGAGACCTTCAGCCTGTACCATTCAGCTCTGGGCCGTTCGCGTGCCGACTGGCTGATCGGCATGAACATGAGTCGGCTGTTCACCCTGCTCGGGCGTCAATCCGGTTATCAAGGCGTGTTGCCCGTCGGCCGTGTGCAAACCCCGACCCTGCGCCTGGTGGTAGACCGCGATCGCAGCATCGCCGACTTCGTGCCGGTGCCGTTCTGGGCCATCGACGTGCAGCTTGAGCATGCCGGCAGCCTGTTCAACGCACAGTGGCGCGCGCCTGAAGACGCCTGCGATGATCAGGCCCGCTGCCTTAACCAGAGCCTGGCCCAGCAAGCCGCCGCCGATATGGCTGCGGCTGGCAGTGCGCAGGTCAGCAAGCTGGTCACCGAGCGGGTGCGCGAAGCCGCACCACTGCCGTTCGATCTGGGCACCCTGCAGGAAATCTGCTCGAAGAAGTTCGGCTACGGCGCCCAGGAAACCCTCGACATCGCCCAGGCCTTGTACGAAACCCACAAACTGATCACCTACCCACGCAGCGACTGCGGCTTTCTGCCAATGAGCCAGCACGCCGAGGCGCCGGCCATTCTCGCTGCATTGCAGCGCGCCGATGCCAGCCTGGCGCCGCTGCAAGCGCACCTGCAGCCGCAACGCCGCTCGCGCGCCTGGAACGACGCCAAGGTCAGCGCCCACCACGGCATCATCCCCACTGCCGCCGCCAGTGACCCGACGCGCCTGCCGCCCAAATACAAGGCCGTCTACACCCTGATCCGCGCGCGTTACCTGGCACAATTTCTGCCCAACCATGAATACGACCGCACCCAGGCTGATTTCGATTGCGCTGGCCACGCCCTGCGCGCCGTCGGCAAGCAGATCGTCGAACCCGGCTGGCGCCGCGCCCTGCCAGAGGCGCTGACACCGGCCAAGGGCCGTGAAGCGCCGCCGGCGCAGGTGCTGCCAGCCTTGCAGCAAGGCCAGGTCTGCGCAGTGCGCAACGTCCAGCTCAAGGACCTGTGGACCCAGCCGCCGAAGCCTTTCACCGAAGGCGACCTGATCAAGGCGATGAAAAACGTCGCCAAGCTGGTGGATGACCCCAAGCTTAAGCAAAAGCTCAAGGACACCACCGGCATCGGCACCGAGGCCACCCGCGCCAGCATCATCCAGGGCCTGCTCGACCGCGGTTATCTGGTCAAGAACGGCAAGGCCCTGGCCGCCACCCCAGCCGCGTTCAGCCTGATTGACGCCGTCCCACGGGCCATTGCCGACCCGGGCACCACGGCGATCTGGGAGCAGGCTTTGGACATGGTCCAGAGCGGCGAAATGACCCTCGAGGAATTCGTTGCCCGCCAATCGGCCTGGATGGGCAAACTGGTGGAGCGCTGTAGCGGCATGCGCATGACCATCAGCGGCCCGCTGGCACCCGCCGGTGGCAAGAAGGCGCCCTGGAGCAAGAAGCGCCGCTCGGGCACCAAGGCCAAAGCGGCCGACGGCAAGCCCAAGGCGGCCAAGCCGAGGGTTGCCAGGCGCAAGGCCACTACCTGAGCCTCAGACCTGGCCTCAGGTGCCGCTCTTGAGTCGGCTGAAGGCTCGGGTCAGTTCGCGGTTGAATTGCTTGCCATTGTCGTTCTTGCTGTACAACCGCGCGCGCACCTCGGCCGGCGGATAGGTGCCGGGGGCGTTGCGGATCTGCGCATCGACCAGGTTGTCGGCGGCACTGATCGCATTGGCGTAGTGAATGGTGTCGGTGATCGGTGCGATCACCTCCGGGCGCATCAGGTAGTCCATCAAGGCCCAGGCCGCCTGCGGGTGCGGTGCGTCCTTGGGCACCACCAGCGCGTCGAGCCAGATCAACGTGCCCTCCTTGGGGATTCGGTAATCGAGGCTGTAGGTTTTGCCCGCCTGCTGCGCCTGGCCCTGGGCGATAGCCACGTTGCCGTTCCACGACATCGCCACGCAGGTCTCGCCGTTGGCCAGGTCGTTGATGTTGCGATCATTGTCGAAGTAGCGGATGTACGGGCGGATCTTGCGCAGGTGTGCCTCGGCCAGCTTGAGGTCTTCGAGGCGCTGCTGATTGATGTCCAGGCCCATGTAGCGCATCACTGCGGCAAACACTTCGTTGGGGTCATTGAGCAGGCTCACCCCGCAATCGGCAAATTTCGCTACCACCGCCGGGTCGAACAGCATCGCCCAGCTGTCCAGCGGCGCATCGCTCAGGCGTGCGGTCACGGCCTGCTGCTGAAAGCCGACCCCGGTGGTGCCCCAGGCGTAGGTCCCGGCATAGCGGTTGCCGGGATCGAACACGGCCATGTGCTGACGAAACTCCTCGCCCACACCCTGCAGATGGGGCAGCCGGCTTTTATCCAGCGGCTGCAACGCGCCGCTGGCAATGGCCCGGCTCAGGTGCTGACCGGCGCTGAGCACCAGGTCATAGCCGCTGCGCCCGGTCAGCAGTTTGGTTTCGGCGGTTTCCAGCGAATCGAAGTGGTCGGCGACCACGCGGATGCCGGTTTCCTTCTCGAAATTGCTCAGCGTGTCTGGCGCCAAATACTCGCCCCAGATGTACAGGTTGACGGTGGGCTGCGCCGCATCGGCGGCGTGCCCCGCCGCCGCGCTGCCGGCCAGCGCCAACCCAAGTGCCAGCACAGAGGCTTTCATCAGCGAGGCCCTCCGGCGTATTGCGGCATGGTGATGCAGGCAACGTTGCCGCCGCCGAGCAGAATCTCGCGCGAGTTTTCGATGCCGATGATGCGCTTGCCCGGGAACAACTCTGCCAGGGTCGCCTGGGCGACGCTGTCATTGCGGTCGCCGAACAACGGCACGACGATGGCCGAGTTGCCGGCGTAGTAGTTGATGTAAGACGCACAGATCCGCGTGCCGGCTTGGCGCACATGAGTGCCGTCGACCTGATCCAGCCCGGCGGCTTCGGCAGCGGTCCACTGCAGCACATCGGGTTGGGGCAGCTTGTGCACCTTGAGCTCACGGCCGCGGCTGTCGCGGGTGCTGCGCAGGATGTCGTAGGCTTCCTGGTAGATCTCCCACTGCGGATCATCGCGGTTGTCGGTCCATTGCAGCACCACCTCGCCGGGCCGTACAAAGCAGGCCAGGTCGTCGACATGGCCGTCGGTTTCATCGAACTTGCAGCCACGTGGCAGCCAGATCACCTGCTCGGCACCAAGGTAATCCTGCAGGCGCCGGGTCACTTCTGCTTTGCCCAGATGAGCGTTGCGATTGCGGTTGAGCAGGCATTGCTCGGTGGTCAGCAGGCTGCCTTGGCCGTCACTCTGGATGCCGCCGAGTTCTGCGATCAACGGCGCGCGATAGCGGTCCAGGTTTTCGATCTCGAGGACCTTGCGAGCGATCTGGTCGTCCTTGTCCCATGGGTAGTAGAGCCCACCGTCGAGGCCGCCATAGGCGTTGAATTCGAAGTCGACGCCGCGTACCTCGCCGCTGTCATCGTTGACCACAAAGCACGGTCCGCTGTCGCGAAACCAGGTGTCATTGCAAGTCATCTCCACTACCCGCACCGCCTCCGGTAGCAGGCGTCGGGCATTGGCGTATTGCGCGGCGGAGGCACACACAGTGACCGGCTCGCTGCTGGCAATCGCCTTGACGATCTCGACCCACACCTGCTGCGCCGGTTTGGCGCCATTGCGCCACACGTCCGGCCGCTCCGGCCAACCGAGCCAGCAGCCGGCCTTGGCTTCGAACTCGCCGGGCAAGCGGAAACCATCGGCCTTGGGGATAGTGCTGAGCGAACGTGCCATGGGTCAACCTCGTCGTGACTGAGTGGGATGAGCCGAAGCTACGCCGCCAGCGGGCGCACATCCAACGATGAAAACTCAGCGATTGGTGAATTGAATTCACGGTTCGCTGATCTGTTCGATGAACCAGTCAACGAAGTCGCCCACTGCACCGCGCTCCAGGCGCAAGCGTTCGCAGACCAGCGCGTACTGCCCCTGCGCGGTCACACTGGCACTGAACGGGCGCACCAGTCGGCCACTTTGCAGGTCGGCCTGGCAGGTCAGGTTGTCGCCCATGGCTACGCCCTGGCCGAGCAGCGCCGCCTCCAGCGCCAACGCCGCATGGGGGAAGTACAGCTGGCGGTTGGGCTGGCCGTCTTCGGCGTGGGTGGCCAGCCACGAGGTCCAGGTCTTGCCGTCCTGGTCGTCGTGCAACAGACAGTGGCGCAACAGGTCGCGCGGGCGCTTCATGGCGCTCTGGTTGAACAGGCCGGGGCTGCACACTGGAAAGAACTGCAGCAGCGGCAACGGCCGCACGAAGTGCGTGCTGGCGTCCAGCGCGCTGGTGCCGTAGGTGATCGCCAGGTCAACGTCCAGCGCTGGCGCCCCGGCATTGATCGGCTGTTCGAGTAGATGCAGGGTGATGTGCGGGTAGCGGCTGCTGAAGTCAGCCAGGCGATTGATCAGCCATTTCTGCGCCAGCTCTGCCGTAACCGCAACCCGCAGCACTGCCTGCGAAGCCGGGTCACGCAGCTCGTCACAGGCCTTGCCGATCAACTCGAAGGCCTGTTGCAACTGCTGCAGCAGGCGCTCGGCTTCAGCACTCGGGCGCACCTGGCGGCCGACCCGCTCGAACAACGCCACGCCCAGCTGCGCTTCTAACTGGCGAATCTGGTGGCTGACTGCGCTGTCGGTGACGCACAGCTCGGCGGCGGCCCGGCCGAAATGGCCATGGCGGGCGGCGCACTCGAACGTGCGCAAGGCGGTCAGCGAGGGCAGACGGCGCATGGTTGAAGTCCTGACAGGCGGCTGATGGGCATCGCCAGCATCAGCCAGGCGTTGCAATAAATACAAGCTTGCTGGCGAAACCAGCACCAGCTGCTAGATTTTTCAGGCTGAATCACAGCGCCGTCTAGAGCTCGCAATGACCCCCACTACCCTGCTGGACGAAGTCCGCGCGTTTCGCAGCCAACACCCCGAAGTGCGCTATGTCGACCTGATCAGCCTGGACATCCCCGGGCATTTCTACGGTAAACGCTACCCCATCGACATGCTCGAAAAGCTCGCCGCCGGCAGCCCGCTCAAGCTGCCGCAGAACTGCGTGCTGCTCGGTGCCCAGGGTGGCTTGTTCCCGATTGGCGATTACTGCTTCAACGATGGCGACCCGGATGCACTGCGCCGGCTGATCCCCGGTACGCTCAAGCCGGTCAGCTGGGAAAAGCAGCCACTGGGGCAGATGCTGATCAGCTCCGACGGCACCGATGCGCCCATAGAGTTCGAGCCGCGCGAGGTCCTCGCCCGGGTGCTGCGCCGTCTGCAGGCGCGGGGCATTCGCCCGGTGGTTGCATTCGAGCTGGAGTTTTACCTGTTCGACCGCGCGCTGCAGGACGGCCTGCCGCAGTTTCCCCGCGACCCGGTCAGTGGCGATCGCGATGACCAGCCCAACCTGCATATCGAGCGGTTGTCGCGCTTCTGCGAAGTGCTGCACGACATGGTCGAAACCGCCAACGCCCAAGGCGTCGATGCCAACGTCATCACCGCAGAGCTCGGCCCGGGTCAGTTCGAGATCAACTTCGGCCACTGCGACGACGGCCTGCGCGCCGCCGACTGGGCCGCCCTGTTCTGCCGCAGCAGCCGCGGTGTGGCGCGCAAGCACGGCCTGCGCGCCAGCTTCATGAGCAAGCCCTACCTGCAGGCACCCGGCAGTGGCATGCACGTGCATGTCAGCCTTTACGACAGCAGCGGCAACAATGTGCTCGCCGCCGACCAGCAGCGGCCGTTGCGCCATGCCGTGGCCGGCTGCCTGGCCCTGCTGCCGCAGTGCATGCCGATCTTTGCCGGCAACCACAATGCGTTTCGCCGCTATGGCGCCATGGTCAACGCCGCCAGCCACGCCAGCTGGGGCTTTGAAGATCGTGACGCGTGCATTCGTATCCCCGAGTCGGACTCACGCAACCTGCGCATCGAGCACCGCCTGGCCGGCGCCGACGCCAATCCGTACCTGGTGCTGGCGGCAATCCTCTGTGGCATGGAGCAAGGCCTGGCGGCCCGACAAGAGCCGATTGCCCCGCTCAATGATGATCGCACCAGCGGCATCGACTTTCCCAAGGACATGCTTAGCGCGGTGGCCGCGATGCAAGCGCATCCTGCGGTCAGTGCCGGGCTCGGTGAGGAGTTCGTGAAGGTGTACTGCGAAAACAAACGCCAGGACCACCTGGCCTTCATGAATGAAGTCAGCGCACGCGAGTATCACTGGTTCCTGTAGCGGGCGGCAAAACCGCCTCGATACTGGCCACACCCGACGCTGGCGTTTACCATGGCAGCCTTTGCCGCGGCCTTTTGCCGCGCACTGCCGCTAAGCCCGAATCCTCATGCCTTTCGAACTCTCCGTTGAACCGCTGACGCTGCTGATCCTGACACTGGTTGCCTTTGTTGCCGGCTTTATCGACGCCATTGCCGGCGGCGGTGGTCTGTTGACTACCCCTGCGCTACTGACCGCGGGCATGCCGCCGCATCTGGTGCTGGGCACCAACAAACTCAGCTCGACCTTCGGCTCGGCCACCGCCGGCTTCACCTACTACCGGCGCAAGCTGTTCCACCCGGCGCAGTGGCGTCCGGCGCTGTTCGGCACGCTGGTAGGTGCCCTGCTCGGCGCGGTGATCGCCCATTACCTGCCGGCGGAGTGGTTGAACAAGATGCTGCCGGTGGTGGTGTTTGCCTGTGGCATCTACCTGTTGTTCGGTGGCACGCCAAAGGCGCCGCTGGACGCCGATGCGCCGATCAAGAAAACCTGGCAGTTGCCTCAGGGCTTCACCCTGGGCTTCTACGATGGCGTCGCCGGGCCAGGCACCGGTGCGTTCTGGACAGTCAGCACGCTGCTGCTGTATCCGATCGATCTGGTCCGCGCCAGTGGTGTGGCGCGGAGCATGAACTTCGTCAGCAACGCGGCGGCGCTGACGGTGTTCATCGCCTCTGGTCAGGTCGACTATATCGTGGGCCTGGCCATGGGCCTGGCGGTGATGGTCGGGGCGTTCTTTGGCGCACGCACGGCAATCAGCGGCGGCAGCAAGTTCATCCGCCCGGTATTCATCACCGTGGTCCTGGCGCTGACCGTGCGCCTAGCCTGGCAGCACTGGTTCGGCCAGGCCTAAGCGGCGCGCCACATACAGATCGATCAAGTGCCGGGCAATCGAACGCCCGGCCGGCAGTGGCGGCAGGGCATGCACGTTGAACCACTGCGCATCCTCGATCTCGTCCGGCTGCATGACGATCTCGCCACCAGCGTACTCGGCGTGAAAACCGAGCATCATCGAGTGCGGGAACGGCCAGCACTGGCTGCCGACGTACTGGATGTTCTTCACCTCTACCGCCACCTCTTCACGCACTTCACGCACCAGGCAGTCCTCAGCCGACTCGCCCGGCTCGGCAAACCCGGCCAGGGTGCTGTACACGCCAGTGACAAAGCGCGGTGAGCGCGCCAGTAGAATCTCGTCGCCGCGGGTGACCAGCACGATCATGCTGGGCGAAATGCGCGGGTAGCTGCGCAGGTCGCAGCTGGCACAGTGCATGGCCCGCTCCCAGTGGATCTGGGTCATGGCCTGGCCGCAGCTGCCGCAAAAGCGATGCTCACGCGCCCAGGTGCCGATCTGCGCCGCGTAGCCAAGCAGCTTGTAGATATCGAAGTCGCCTTCGAGCATGAACTGGCGCAGGCCACGCCAACCGCAACCGCTCACATCAGCGGTGCTGCGCAGCTCCAGCAGGAACACCGGCTCACCGTCGAAGTGACCGATGCCGTGCTCGCAGAGGATGTCCAGATCCTGGCGCTTGAGCCATTCACGCGGGAACAGCACGCCGTTATCGTCCAGCAGAAACCCGTCCGGGCCGCGGGCCACGGCCAGCCCTCCGGCGACATTGGGGTCGAGTACTGCGCTAGTCCAGCGTGCTGACATGGTGGGCTTTCCTTCAAGCGCGTCCACCGCCTCGGTCAGTCGGCGAACGTCGGTTTCTGTTTGCTCATGTGAGCCGCGACGGCGACCCGCAAGTCTTCGGACTGCAGCATGGCGGCGTTCCAGGTCGCAATGTACTCAAGGCCATCGGCGATACTGTGCTCGCGCATGTAATTGAGCATCTGCTTGCTGCCGGCCACGGCAATGGGGGATTTTCCCGCAATTTCACGGGCAATGGCAAAGACTCCGTCGAGCAGCGCCGCGTGATCGGGGTAAACCCGGTTGACCAGGCCGATCTGGTGCGCCTCCTGCGCCTCGACATGCCGCCCGGTGTAGGCCATTTCGCGCATCACGCCATCAGCGATGATCCGCGGCAGGCGCTGCAGGGTGCCGACGTCGGCGGCCATGCCCATGTCGATTTCCTTGATCGAGAACTGCGCGTCGCTGCTGCAATAACGCATGTCACAGGCCGAGATCAGGTCGATGGCGCCGCCCAGGCAGTAGCCCTGGATCGCTGCCAGCACCGGTTTGCGGCAGTTGTCGACGGCGGTGAACGACGCCTGCATGTTGAGGATGGTCTTGCGTAGCAAGCGCGCATTGCGGCCGACGTCCTTGCCCAGCTGGTTGGCCAGCGAGGCCAGCATCATCAAGTCGATGCCGGACGAGAAGTGCTTGCCGGCGCCGCTGATGACCACTGCGCGGACCGCATCGGTGTCATCGATCCACTGGAAGATCTCGATGATTTCCTGCCAGAACGCCGCGTTCATCGCGTTGATTTTTTCCGGGCGGTTGATCTGCACGTGCGCGATGTTTTCGGTCAGTTCAACTGTGAACGCGGTGTAGTCGGTCATCGGCGGAGCTCCTGTGGCTAAGGTGGTCAGCGCAGGACTATAGCGCACCTACTGGTCATCCGCTTAAGGTCTGCTGGATTCTGAATACTGCGCCTGGTTTGAGGACGTCCGGGGCTGCTTTGCAGCCCTTTCGCGACACAAGGCCGCTCCTACAGTTGCGCAATGAGCGTGCTTTGCGGCACCGTGCGCGACTGCAGAATCATAAGGATACAAATTCATGGAACGCTCCCTGCCGAGCTCCCTCGCCCATTCGTTTCTTGGCCAGTCGCCGCGCTGGTACAAGGCGGTAATCTGCCTGTTCCTGTTGCTCAACCCGCTGGTGCTGGCCACTCTAGGCCCGGTAGCGACGGGCTGGCTGCTGGTGATCCAGTTCATCTTCACCTTAGGGATGGCACTCAAGTGCTACCCGCTGATGCCAGGCGGGCTGCTGCTGATCGAGGCGTTATTGCTCAAGCTGACCACCGCCCAGGCGCTGTACGACGAACTACTGCACAACTTCCCGGTGATTCTGCTGCTGATGTTCATGGTCGCCGGCATTCACTTCATGAAGGAACTGCTGTTGTTCCTGTTCTCGAAGATCCTGCTCGGGGTGCACAGCAAGACCGTGCTGGCGCTGCTGTTCTGCGTACTGTCGGCGTTCCTCTCGGCGTTTCTCGATGCACTGACGGTGACGGCAGTGATCATCAGTGCCGCAGTCGGCTTTTATGCGGTTTATCACCGGGTCGCTTCCGGTGCCAATCCGCGTGAAGACACGGAGTTGGGCAGCGACCAGCAGGTCGCCCAGCTGCACCGCGAAGACCTTGACCAGTTCCGCACCTTTCTGCGTAGCCTGCTCATGCACGGCGCTGTCGGCACTGCGCTGGGCGGCGTCTGCACGCTGGTCGGCGAGCCGCAGAACCTGCTGATCGGGCATGAGCTGGGGTGGCACTTCGCTGACTTCTTCTTCAAGGTCGCGCCGGTATCGTTGCCGGTGCTGGGTGCCGGCCTGCTGACCTGCGTCGTGCTGGAAAAGCTACGCCTGTTCGGCTACGGCACCCTGATGCCGACGCGCGTGCGCCAGGTGCTGGCCGCCCACGCGGCCGAGGACGATGCCGCACGCACGCCGGCCCAGCGCCTGGCACTGTGGGTGCAAGGGCTGGCGGCGCTGCTGTTGATTGTCTGCCTGGGCCTGCACATTGCCGAAGTCGGCTTGATCGGCCTGATGGTGATCGTGCTGATCACGGCCTTCACCGGTATCACCGATGAGCACCGTCTGGGCCGTGCCTTCCAGGACGCCATGCCATTCACCGCGCTACTGGTGGTGTTCTTTGCGGTAGTGGCGGTGATCCACCAGCAGCAGCTGTTCAGCCCGTTGATCGCAGCGGTGTTGGCCCTGCCGCCCGAGCAACAACCGGGCATGCTCTATCTGGCCAACGGCTTGCTCTCGGCAATCAGCGATAACGTGTTCGTTGCCACCATCTACATCACCGAAGTGAAGCAGGCGTTCATCGACGGACGCATGAGCCGCGAGCACTTCGAGACCCTGGCGGTGGCGATCAATACCGGCACCAACCTGCCCAGCGTGGCCACGCCCAATGGCCAGGCAGCGTTTCTGTTTCTGCTGACCTCGGCGATCGCGCCGCTGGTGCGCCTGTCGTACGGGCGCATGGTGTGGATGGCGCTGCCCTACACCGTGGTCATGGGCGGCCTGGGCTGGTATGCGGTGACCTACTGGTTGTGACCGGCAGTGTTCAGGCGCTCTGCCGCCGCATGGCCAGGATCGCAGCGCCAAAGCCGATGAAGGTAGTGCCCACCACCCGGCTGACCCAGCGGGCAAACTGCGGCCGGGTCAGCACGCCTTTGGCCCGTGCTGCGAGGCTGGCGTAGACCGCCAGCGACAGCAGCGACAACGCCATGAAGATCGCGGTCAGGATCAAGAACTGCGGCAGCAATGCCGCGCCCTGATCGATGAACTGGGGAAACAAGGCGGTGAAAAACATGGTCGCCTTGGGGTTGGTGGCTGCGGTCAGAAACGCCGACTTGTATAGTTTCAGCCGCGTTGGCCTGAGCACCTTCACCGGTGCTGCGCCCGCCTCCGCCAGCATCGGATTCTTCTTCAGCAGCTGCTTGCCGCCGAGATAGAACAGGTAGGCTGCACCGAGAATCTTCACCGCGTTGAACAGCACTTCCGAGCTGGCCAGCAGCGCGCCCAAGCCGAGCATCGCCGCAGCCGACAGGCAGAACAGCCCGCTGACATTGCCCAGCGATGACCAGATCGCGGAACGTGCGCCGTACAGAATACTGTTGTTGATCGCCATCAACGAGGCCGGCCCTGGGCTGGCAATGGCGATCGCGGCGACCAGGGTGTAGGCAAGTAGCGAGTGGCTGTCCATGGCGTGTAACCCGATAAGCAAGTGAGGTGCTGCAGCGCTTGACTGTGCACAAGAGGCTCCGATGCTAAAGCACTCACTCACCCCGCATAAGTTACAGATGACCCTGAATCAGGCCATACAGAGCCCTCGCAGCACTCAAGCAATCTGCTCGCCCTTGGGTAGTGCGCGCTGCAGATCCTGCGCCGAAGGCTGCCCAGGATGCAGCGTCACCGGCACCGACTTGGCCGCCGGCACTTTGCTGCGTTCGGCGTGATGCCACAGCGGGATCAATGCGTTGCACTCGGGGTAATACGCCGCCGCGCAACCTGCGGGGATGTCGTAGGCGATGATCTGCATCGGCCCGACTTCGCGGCGCACGTCAGGCTCGACGGCGGTGCGCAGGTTGACCCAGTCGCCCGGGGCAAAACCCAGCCGAGTGACGTCGCTGTGGTTCATGAACACCACGCTGCGAGTGCCATGCACGCCGCGAAAGCGGTCATCGTAGCCATAGATGGTGGTGTTGAACTGATCGTTGCTGCGCAGCGTCATCAACTGCAGTACATCACGCCGCTCAGGGCTGACGGACACGTCATCATCCTCATCCAGGCGCCCGGCCGTGACGAACTGCGCCTTGCCCGATTCGGTCTGCCACTGGCGCTCGCAGGCCGGCAGCGGCCGATGGAAACCACCGCGCTGCCACATGCGGGTTTCCATGTCGTGGAAGATCTGCGGATACACCGCTGCGATCGCCTCGCGTATCAGCGCGTAGTCACGGCGCCAGGCGTCCCAGGGGATGTTCGCTTGCCCCGCGGTCAGGGTCGCTTCGGCCAGCCCGGCAATGATCGCTACTTCGGCGCGCAGGTGCTCGCTGGCCGGCTCCGCGGTGCCGCGCCAGCCATGCAGGCAGCCGGTACTGTCTTCGGTGCTGTAGCTTTGCGCCACACCGTCCTGGCGGTCGATCTCGATACGCCCCAGACACGGCAGCAACCAGCCATCGCGCCCCGGCAGCAGGTGGGTGCGGTTGAGCTTGGTGGCGACCTGCACGTTCAACTGAAGGTTGGCCCAGGCCGGCTCCATTCGCGAGGTGTCCGGGATAGCCCGGAGGAAGTTACCGCCCAGACCGATGAAGGCTTTCACCGAGCCTGCGAGGATGCCCTCACAGGTATCCACGGTAGCCAGCCCCATCTGCTCGGGCACCTTGAAGGCGAACAGCGCTTCAATCTTGTCCACCGGCACTTTGGCCGGGTCTTCGGTGATCCCAACCGTGCGCTGGCCCTGCACATTGGAATGGCCACGCACCGGGCACACACCGGCGCCGGGCTTGCCGATATTGCCGCGTAGCAGCAACAGGTTGACCAGCATCTGCACGTTGGCCACGCCATGACGATGCTGGGTCATGCCCATGCCGAACACCAGCATCACCCGCTCACTGCGGGCATATACCGTGGCGGCGGCTTCCATCGCTGCGCGGGCCAGCCCCGAGCGCTGCTCGAGCGTAGCCCAGCTGTAGCTGTCGACCTGTTCGACAAAGCTGGCAAATCCCTCGGTATGTTCGGCGATGAAGGCATGATCGAGCACCGCCGGCCGGCCCTCGACATGTGCCACGCGGTCCATCTCCAGCAGCGTCTTGCTGATGCCAAGCACCGCCGCCAGATCGCCGCCGATGGCCACTTGATGATACTGGCTGCTGATCACCGTAGAGTCTGGGCCAAGCATCTGGCGCGGTGACTGCGGGTTGACGAAGCGCTCCAGGCCGCGCTCGCGCAGCGGGTTGAAGGTGATGATCGGCACACCACGCCTGCGCGCATGCTGTAGGGGGTGAAGCATGCGTGGGCTGTTGCTGCCGACGTTCTGGCCGAAGAAGAAGATGCAGTCGGTCTGCTCGAAGTCTTCCAGGGTAACGGTGCCGACCGGCACGCCAATGCTCTCCTGCAAGCCAACCGAGGTGCTCTCGTGGCACATGTTGGAGCTGTCCGGCAGGTTGTTGCTGCCGTAGGCACGGGCAAACAGCTGGTACATGAACGAGGCTTCCAGCGAAGCCCGCCCCGAGGCATAGAACACCACTTGCTCGGGCGACAGCCTGCGCAAGGTCTGGCCGATTTCACGGTAGGCCTGCTCCCAGCTCACCGGCAGATAGCGATCACTGGCACGGTCATAGCGCAGCGGCTCGGTCAGGCGCCCATGCTGTTCAAGGTCGTGGTCACTCCAGCTGCGCAGTTCGCTGAGGGTATGCCGTGCGAAGAACTCAGGCTCGGTGCGTAACGAAGTCAGCTCCCAGGCGGTAGCCTTGGCGCCGTTTTCACAGAACTCCAGCGCGTGCGGATTACCCGGTTTGGCCCAGGCGCAACTGACGCAGGCAAAGCCGTCCGGTTTGTTCTGCTTGAACAGCGCCTTGGGTGACTTGGCCAAGGCCTGCTCACGCCAGAGGATGGTCATCACTGAGTGCGCCGACCCCCAACCTCCCGCCGCCGAGTGATAGGGCTTGAAGCGGGCGTGCGGATGAATAAGCGACGACATGGCATGCCTCGGTTGGCTGGATCAGAGGATTTGTCTAGATATTACGAGGCGAGACTGAGGGCTAAAGTTCAGGGCGGTTGCGGCGGGTCGACGCCAACGGTCGATCCGGCTACTGTGGGCGGCCGAGTTCCCTCACGCAAAGGATTGAAGCTGTGATCACCTGCCACCTGAAATACGTTATCGACCCCTATCAGATACCTGCATTCGAGGCCTACGCGCGGCTATGGATCGGCTTGGTCAATCGCATGGGCGGCACCCATCACGGTTATCTGCTGCCCGCCGAGGGCGCGAGCAATATCGCTTACTGCCAGTTCAGCTTCCCCAGCCTTGCCGCCTACGAGCAGTACCGCAAGGACTCGGAGAGCGACCCTGAGTGCCAGGCCGCATTTGCCCTGGCAACCGAACAGCGCTTTATCCTCAGCTACGAGCGCAGCTTCATGCGCCCCGTGTTCGAGTAAGTGCATCAGGGCAGCGTCTGCTGCCCCTTGCACATGTGCCCCTCTAGGCCGCCAGGCGCCCGCTGGCAATCGCTTCCGAGGCCGCCAGCATCGCGCGCAACAACACCGCGCAACCAGCGCCAAGATCTTCCGGCGTGGCGTTCTCGATTTCGTTGTGGCTGATGCCGTTTTCGCACGGCACAAAGATCATCCCGGCCGGCCCCAGCTCAGCGAGAAAGATCGCGTCATGCCCTGCCCCGCTGACGATATCCATGTGCGACAGCCCCAGCGCACCTGCAGCACTGCGGACGGCCGCGACACAGGTCTTGTCGAAGTACAGCGCAGGGAAATCCGCAGTCGGCGTCAGCTCGAAACTCAGACCATGTTTGGCACAGGTCGCCTCGATCACCGCTTGCACTTCAGCGATCATCGCTTGCAACCGATCAGCTTCAAGGTGACGGAAATCCAGGGTCATGCGTACTTCGCCGGGGATCACGTTGCGTGAGCCGGGATACGCCTGCAGGCAGCCGACCGTACCGCAGGCATGCGGTTGATGGCTGTGCGCGGTGCGGTTGACCGCTTCGACCACCGCCGCCGCGCCGACCAGAGCGTCCTTGCGCAGGTGCATCGGCGTCGGCCCGGCATGCGCCTCGACCCCGCGCAGGGTCAGGTCGAACCACTTCTGACCAAGCGCGCCGAGCACCACGCCGATGGTCTTGGCCTGGTCCTCAAGGATTGGCCCCTGCTCGATATGCGCCTCGAAATAGGCGCCCACCGGATGGCCGAGTACCGCGCGCGTGCCGGCGTAGCCGATCCCGTTCAACGCCTCGCCGACGCTGACGCCTTGCGCATCGGTCTTGGCCAGCGTCTCTTCCAGGGTGAACTTGCCGGCGAACACCCCGGAACCCATCATGCACGGCGCAAAGCGGGAGCCTTCTTCGTTGGTCCACACCACCACTTCCAGCGGTGCTTCGGTTTCCACGCCGAGGTCGTTCAGGGTGCGGATCACCTCGAGCCCGGCCATGACACCGAAGCAGCCGTCGAACTTGCCGCCAGTGGGTTGAGTGTCGATATGGCTGCCGGTCATCACCGGCGCCAGCGCAGGATTACGCCCGGGCCGGCGGGCAAAGATATTGCCGACCGCATCGATGCTGACGCTGCAGCCAGCGGCCTCGCACCACTGCACGAACAGGTCGCGCGCCTGGCGGTCGAGGTCGGTCAGGGCCAGCCGACAGACGCCGCCCTTGGCCGTGGCACCGAGGCGCGCCAATTCCATCAATGATTGCCACAAGCGCTGGCTGTCGACGTGGCTGTGGCTGGATTGCAGGACATCCTTGGCAGGGGTCATGGGCATATCTCCTCAGGCAAATGAGTGGCTGCGTGGTTGTGCGTGCGGCTTCATGGCAACGGCTTGGCCAGGCGCACCGGGCTGCGTGCGGCCAGCGGGCCGAGCACGTAGTACAGCGCCGCACCCAGCAGCGAACCGGTGAACCAGCCGTAGTCGTAGAACCAGCTGAAGCTGCTGTTGCCGATCGACATCAGCGTCAGCGCCACTGGCAGGGCAAAGGCCACAAAACCGGCCCAGTTCCAGGCCGGATAGACGTCATCGCGGTACAGCCCGGCCAGGTCCAGTTGCTGGCGGCGGATCAGGAAGTAGTCCACCACCATGATCCCGGCGATCGGCCCGAGCAGGCTCGAATAGCCCAGCAGCCAGTTGGAGTACACGCTCTCAAGGCTCAGGTCGGAGACGATCCAGCCCAGTTTCTTCAGCAGCTCGTGGCCCATCAGCAGCAGGCCGATGACACCTGTCAGCAGCACTGCGCGGGTGCGCCCGATCAGGCGCGGGGCGATGTTCTGAAAGTCGTTGGTCGGCGAGACGATGTTGGCCGCAGTATTGGTCGACAAGGTGGCAATCACGATCAAGGCCATGGCCAGCGCGACCCAGCCTGGGCTCTGGATGCGGCCGATCAGGCTGACCGGGTCGGATATGGTTTCCCCCACCAGCGACGCCGAGGCCGCGGTCAGCACCACGCCCAGTGAAGCGAACAGGAACATGGTCAGCGGCAGGCCGAAAATCTGCCCGAGAATCTGGTCTTTCTGGCTCCTGGCGTAGCGGCTGAAGTCGGGGATGTTCAGCGACAAGGTGGCCCAGAAGCCGACCATCGCCGTCAGCCCGGCGCAGAAGTAACTGACCACGCTGGCACCTTCCGGGCGTTTTGGCGGCTGCGCCAGCAGCTCGGTCATCGACATATGCGGCAAGGCCCAGAACAGCAGGCCAAAACCGACCGCCACCAGCAGCGGCGCTGAGAGCGTCTCCAGCCACTTGATCGACTCCGCCCCGCGCAGCACCACCCACAGGTTGAGCACCCAGAAGATCATGAAGCCGATCACCTCACCGGTGCCGGCCAGGGCCTTCCAGCCATCGAAGATCGAGCTGAGAAACAGGTGGATGGCCAGGCCGCCGAACATGGTCTGGATACCAAACCAGCCACAGGCCACCACCGCCCGGATCAGGCACGGCACGTTCGAGCCGATGATGCCGAATGACGAACGCAGCAGCACCGGGAACGGGATGCCGTACTTGGTGCCGGGGAAGGCATTCAGGGTCAGTGGGATCAACACGATCAGGTTGGCCAGCAGGATCGCCAGCAGCGCCTCGCCCACGCTCAGGCCGAAATACGCCGTGAGCACACCGCCCAGGGTGTAGGTCGGCACGCAGATGGACATGCCCACCCACAGCGCGGTGATGTGCCACTTGTTCCAGGTGCGCTGGTGCACCTTGGTCGGTGCCATGTCGTGGTTGTAGCGCGGGCTGTCGAGGACGTCGGAGCCTTCGGACAACTCGCACAAGCCGTCCTTTTCGATCACTTGCGATCTGCTCTGTTGCATGGGGCCTTCTCCAGGTTTTTCTAATTGTTTGCTCATCGGGCTAATGCGATGGCCGGAGTACCACCAGCAGTACTGCACCTGCGGCCCGGCCTGGCTGCGGGCGCACTCAATAAACGTGCCGAGTCGGCCAAGGCCTGTCTCGCTTGCCGCCGCCGGCCGCAGGTAACGTGCTGTTGTGCAAAGCATTCAAGTCATTGTTCGGTGTTGCCCTCGGTGGTGGCGGCCGGTGAACGTCAAAGTCGATTCACGGCAGCGGGTTTCAAACTGGTGCAGGCAATTTATTTTCACTCTGGCGTGCCTGTGTATCGCTGGATTTAAACATCTGATTTCGCATGAGAAATCTTGACCAAATTGGCATCTTGTCAAGTGCGTCAAAATGGTGAGGTGCCTCACCATTTTGGTGAATTTTGATTTTTATACTTATAAATCAACTGCTTAATAACGATATATGCTTATAAAAATATTTCTTGAACAATAGTAGATCAACAACTAGATTTCATTCTTGTCAGGTCTGACAGGATTGAAAATATCCTCCAGCTACTGGCAGCACGATAATTTCAAGAACCGGCCAAGACCGGTCAGCCTGCGAGGAAGACGGCATGTCCCTGATGATCCGTGGTGCCACCGTGGTCACCCACGAAGAGAGCTACCCCGCCGATGTCCTGTGTGTCGATGGCCGTATCCAGGCCATTGGGCAAAACCTCGATGTACCCGCCGGCTGCGAGATCCTCGATGGCAGTGGCCAGTACCTGATGCCTGGTGGCATCGACCCGCACACCCATATGCAATTGCCGTTCATGGGCACCGTGGCCAGCGATGACTTTTTCACCGGCACCGCTGCAGGCCTGGCCGGTGGCACCACCTCGATCATCGACTTCGTCATCCCCAACCCGCAGCAGTCGCTGCTCGAGGCTTTTCATACCTGGCGCGGCTGGGCCGAGAAGTCGGCGAGTGACTATGGCTTTCATGTCGCCATCACCTGGTGGAGCGAACAGGTTGCCGAAGAGATGGGCGAGCTGGTGGCCAAGCATGGGGTCAACAGCTTCAAACACTTCATGGCTTACAAGAACGCGATCATGGCAGCCGACGACACCCTGGTCGCCAGCTTCGAGCGCTGCCTGCAACTGGGCGCGGTGCCGACCGTGCATGCCGAAAACGGCGAGCTGGTCTATCACCTTCAGCAAAAGCTGCTGGCCCAGGGCATGACCGGCCCCGAGGCACACCCGCTGTCACGCCCGCCGCAGGTAGAAGGTGAAGCCGCCAGCCGTGCCATCCGCATCGCCGAGACGCTGGGTACGCCGGTGTATCTGGTGCACGTTTCGACCCGCGAAGCACTCGACGAAATCACCTACGCCCGGGCCAAGGGCCAGCCGGTCTACGGCGAAGTGCTGCCCGGCCACCTGCTGATCGACGACAGCGTCTATCGCCACCCGGACTGGTCCACAGCCGCCGGCTATGTGATGAGCCCGCCGTTCCGCCCGCGCGAGCACCAGGAGGCGCTGTGGCGCGGTTTGCAATCGGGCAACCTGCACACCACTGCAACCGATCACTGTTGCTTCTGCGCCGACCAGAAAGGCGCCGGGCGCAATGACTTCAGTCGCATCCCCAATGGCACCGCCGGCATCGAAGACCGCATGGCCGTGCTCTGGGACGCCGGCGTAAACAGTGGCCGGTTGTCGATGCACGAGTTTGTTGCGCTGACCTCGGCCAACACCGCGAAGATCTTCAACCTGTTCCCGCGCAAGGGCGCGATTCGCGTCGGCGCCGATGCCGACCTGGTGCTGTGGGACCCGCAAGGCACACGGACGATTTCGGCCAAGACCCACCATCAACGGGTCGACTTCAATATCTTCGAAGGCCGCACCGTGCGCGGTATCCCCAGCCACACCATCAGCCAGGGCAGACTGGTCTGGGCTGACGGTGACCTGCGCGCCGAAACCGGCGCCGGGCGCTACCTGGAACGGCCCGCCTACCCCTCGGTATTCGAAGTGCTCAGCCGCCGCGCCGAGCACCAGCGCCCCACGCCCGTCGAGCGCTGATTCAGCCTGCAAGGCGCACCGGCCCGGGAGAGGCCGGGCGCAGCCGTATTGCTGTTGTCTGCCATCAACCCAGACCGGCCAGGCGAGTAACCGCCGCCTGTACCGACAAAAAAAAGAGAGAGGCTCCAACCGTGATCGATGCCCTGAAGCACTTGCCGCGCCCGCGTGCCGGCGCCGAACAACTGGCCGATAACTTCGGCGATCTCGCCCCACCCCTCACCGCCCGCCAGGCTGCCGTGGAAAGCGCCCGCTGCCTGTACTGCTTCGATGCACCGTGCATCAACGCATGCCCCAGCGATATCGACATCCCGTCGTTCATCCACCGAATCAGCGACGACAACCTGCAGGGTGCCGCCGAGAAGATCCTCTCGGCGAACATCCTCGGCGGCAGCTGCGCGCGGGTCTGTCCGACCGAGATCCTCTGCCAGCAAGCCTGCGTGCGCAACAACGCCCAGGAATGCGCACCGGTCCTGATCGGCTTGCTGCAACGCTACGCAGTAGACAATGCCAATTTCAGTGAACACCCGTTCAAGCGCTCACCTGCCAGCGGCAAGCGCATTGCCGTGGTCGGCGCAGGCTCTGCCGGGCTGTCGTGCGCGCACCGGCTGGCCATGCATGGGCATGACGTGGTGGTCTACGAAGCACAAGAGAAGGCCGGTGGCCTGAATGAATACGGCATCGCCCGCTACAAGCTGGTGGACGACTACGCCCAGCGCGAGGTTGATTTCTTGCTCGGCATCGGCGGCATCGAGATTCGCCATGGCCAGCGCCTGGGCGCCAACCTCAGCCTCACCGAGCTGCATCAGCAATATGATTCGGTGTTCCTCGGAGTGGGCCTGAATGCTGTGCGCCAGCTGGGTCTGGCGGACGAAGAGGCACCAGGCCTGCTTGCAGCCACCGAGTACATCCGCGAGCTGCGCCAGGCTGATGATCTCAGCCAACTGCCGCTGGCAGAGCGCTGCCTGGTGATCGGCGCGGGCAACACGGCGATCGATATGGCCGTGCAGATGAGCCGCCTCGGCGCTCGCGACGTCAACCTGGTGTATCGCCGCGGCCATGCCGACATGGGCGCCACCGAGCATGAACAGGATATCGCCAAGGCCAACCAGGTCCGCTTGCACACCTGGGCGCGCCCCGATGCGGTATTGCTGGATGACATGGGTCGCGTGCGTGGCATGCGCTTCATACGTACCGAGATGGCCGACGGTCGCCTGCGCGACACCGGCGAAAGCTTCGAACTGGCAGCCGATGCCATCTTCAAGGCCATTGGCCAATGCTTCGACGACACCAGCCTGAGCGACCCACTGGCGGCGCAACTGGCCCGCGACGGCGAGCGCATTCGCGTCGACCAGTGCCTGCGCACCAGCCTACCCGGCGTGTATGCCGGCGGTGACTGCACGGCGCTCGGCCAGGACCTCACCGTACAGGCAGTGCAACACGGCAAACTGGCCGCTGAAGCCATCCATGCCCAACTCATGCTCAATGTGGAGGCCGCATAAATGGCCGATCTGTCCATCGTATTCGCTGGCATCAAGGCGCCCAACCCGTTTTGGCTGGCCTCCGCACCACCCACCGACAAGGCCTACAACGTGGTCCGCGCGTTCGAGGCTGGCTGGGGCGGTGTGGTCTGGAAAACCCTCGGCGAAGACCCGGCCGCAGTCAACGTGTCGTCGCGCTACTCGGCGCACTTCGGCGCCAACCGGCTGGTGCAGGGCATCAACAATATCGAACTGATCACCGACCGTTCCCTGGAGATCAACCTGCGCGAGATCACCCAGGTGAAGAAGGACTGGCCGGATCGCGCGCTGATCGTGTCGCTGATGGTCCCCTGTGAAGAGGAGTCGTGGAAGTTTATCCTGCCGCTGGTCGAAGCCACCGGTGCCGACGGCATCGAGCTCAACTTCGGCTGCCCCCACGGCATGCCCGAGCGCGGCATGGGCGCGGCCGTCGGCCAGGTGCCCGAATACGTCGAGATGGTCACCCGCTGGTGCAAGACCTACTGCTCGCTGCCGGTGATCGTCAAGCTGACGCCGAACATCACCGACATCCGCCAGTCGGCCCGCGCGGCCCATCGCGGAGGCGCCGATGCGGTGTCACTGATCAACACCATCAACTCGATCACCAGCGTCGATCTGGACCGCATGGTCGCCCACCCTATCGTTGGCGATCAGAGCACCCACGGCGGCTACTGCGGCTCGGCGGTCAAGCCGATCGCGCTGAACATGGTTGCGGAAATTGCACGCGATCCGCAGACCCGCGGCTTGCCGATCTGCGGCATCGGTGGCATTGGCAACTGGCGTGATGCTGCCGAGTTCATCGCCCTGGGCAGTGGCGCAGTACAGGTGTGCACGGCGGCGATGCTGCATGGTTTTCGGATTGTCGAGGACATGCAGGACGGCTTGTCGCGCTGGATGGATCAGCATGGCCATCAAAGCCTGGAAGCGTTCCGCGGTCAGGCGGTGGCGCACACGACTGACTGGAAGTACCTGGACATCAACTATCAGGTCATCGCCAAGATCGATCAGGATGCCTGCATCGGTTGTGGCCGCTGCCATATTGCCTGCGAAGACACCTCGCACCAGGCCATCGACAGCACGGTCAAGGCGGATGGCACGCACATCTACAGCGTGATCGATCAGGAGTGTGTGGGCTGTAACCTGTGCCAGATCACCTGCCCGGTCGAGAACTGTATCGAGATGGTCCCGCAGGACACCGGCAAGCCTTATCTGAACTGGACCCAGGACCCGCGCAACCCCTACCGCGAAGCCAGCTGAGGGCTGAACAGCGGCTATACAGTGCGCCGGGCTCAAGCCCGGCGCAGCTGTTTCAGGGCTCCAGGCCAATCCCGCGCAGGATCACCCCGGTTACGGTCTGGATGGCGCGCTCAAAGGCCATGTCCGACAGCGGCTCACCACCGTTGAGCAACGTCACCTGATAGCCGAAGTCGGCGTAGTGCTGGGTGGCGGCCCAGATCATGTACAGCAAGGCAGACGGCTCGACCGGCAGAATCTGCCCTTCTTCGACCCAGCGACGGATCTTGTTCTCCTTCAACTGCGCCCACGGCACCAGGCTTTCGTCCAGACTGGTGCCGAGCAGCGGCGCGCCGTGAAGCATCTCTTCAGCCCAGATCTTTGAGCCCAGCGAGCGCGAGCGCGAGTGGCTCATCTTGGCCCGGATGTAACTGGTCAGCACCACCCGCGGGTCGTCGAAACGCTCGAAGCACAGGGCGTCCTGCTTCCAAACCTCGAGCAGGTCCTGCAGCACGGCGCGGTACAGGTCGTCTTTGGTGTTGAAGTAGTAATGCAGGTTGGACCGCGGCAGCTCGGCCTGCTCGGCGATATCGCCCATCGACGTCGCGCCGAAGCCCTTCTCGGCGAAAACCTTTTCGGCAGCGTGCAGAATCTTTTCGACGTTACGGCGGCGGATCTCGATCTTGTGGTTGGCCATGGCCTGTCCAAAACGACTGAAACCCGTCAAGGCTAACAGTTTTGCCGGCGTTACTCACTCGGCAAGCGGCGCGCTGCGCTGTAGGCGTTGCAGCAGGCAACGGCCAGCTGCAAGCGCCCAGACCAACAGCGCGATCACGCTGACGCTGAACAGCATGCCCGAGACGCCGCTCTGGCTGATCAGCTTGCCAGCGAAGAACGGGAAGCCGAATACGCCGATGAAATACGCCAGGCTGAACAGCAGCAACGCCTGCGCGGTCAGGTGCGGCGGCGCTTCATTGGCTGCCAGGCCATTGATCACCGAGTAATTCAGGCCGTAGCCGATGCCCAGCACGCCGGCAGCCAGCACATAGCTGAAGCTGTCATGCACCCAGCTGGCAAAGCCCAGCACGGCGATCAGCATGAGTGTGGTCAAGGCCAGCGAGGCCGGCAGCGGACTGCGTTTGACCACCCAACCGGCGATCAACAACCGGCAGGTGATGGCGGCGCCCATGAAACCGATGAAAAACAGCGAATAGTCCAGACCAAGACTGGCCGCGTAACTGGTCTGGAAGCTGCCCATGCCGCCAAAGATTGCCCCACCCAGGCCGACCATCACGATCGACAACGCCGAGCGCGAGCGCAGCACCTCGGCCGCCGAGCGCAGGCTGATCTGTACCGGCTCGCTGGGGCGCTGCTGGGCGATGGCAGTGGCCGCGTCCAAGCGCCAGAAGTAGCCACCGCCCAGCGCTGCGGTCAACGCGGCAGTGATGAACGCGGCCTGCACCGGCAGCCCCGCCAGCGCCGCCAACTTGCCCGCCAACGGGCCGCTGCCGATGCCGGCCAGCATGCTCCCGGACAACAGCGCAAAGCAGTGCGTGCGCCGCGCCGGCGCGACCATCGCCGCGACCATGATCGGCCCCACGGTGTAGAACACGCCCCAGCCGATGCCAAGCAGTGCACCGCAGGCCATCAGCATCAGGCCCAGTCCCGGCGCCATGGCGAAGCCCAGTGACGCGAGCACAAGGCACAGTGCGCCCAGCGCAATACAGCGGGCCGCGCCCAAGCGCTGCAGCACGTGGCCGGATACCAGCACCGCGATCAGAGTACTGACCATGGCCACCGCGAATACCTGACCAGCATCGTGCTCGTTACCGCCGAACGAGCGCACCAGCAGCGACAGCAGAAAGGTCGCGCCATAGGCAATCGAGAGCAGGAAGCTGGCAAAGCAAAAGGCGCCGAATCGAGGGGTGGCGGGTGAGTTCATCGGCGCGATCCGTGGGCGACTGGGAGTTGCTTTCTAACACGGCCGGAGGCTGCCTTAGGCATGCCGATGCCGGAGTTGAGTTAACCGGGATTGCATCTTTCAGTCTGGATGACCCCGCTCGCTAGAGATCGCGAGCCATCAGCCACTGCTCCTTGTCCCAGGCCTCAAAGCGCTCCAGCACCTGCCAGCCGCGCTTGGCGTAGTAAGCGCTCTGGTCGTGGGTGTGCAGGTACAGGCGAGGGATGCCCAGTGAGCTGGCGTGAGCGCAGATCGCTTCGATCAACTGCGCCGCCAGGCCCCTGCCGCGAGCCTCGGGTTCGACCAGTACACATGCCAGCCAAGGGCCGAGGTCTGGTCGCTCAGGCAGGTCAGCGGCTGCCAGGCAGGCGCCGCCCAGCAAGCGCCCTTGCTCGAGCGCGACCAGGCATTTCCAGTCACCATTGCGCTGGCCCTCGGCAAACTCCGCTTGCCAGTCGGCAAGCGGCTGGGTTGCATACTCGTAGCTGAATTGCTGGTGAAGCCGTTGCGCCATATCGGCGCAGTGGTGCATGTGCTGTTCGAGCCAGTGCAGCGAATGCATGAGCAAATCCTTTACAGGCAGATCCCTGAAGACCACATTCAACCACAACGCGCCCGCGCCGGGCACTGTGCCTTGTGCAGGTTCAACGCGGTGTTGATGATGCCGATATGGCTGAACGCCTGTGGGAAGTTGCCGAGCATGCGCTGTGCTGTCGGCTCATATTGCTCGGCCAGCAGGCCGAGGTCGTTGCACAGCCCGAGCAGGCGCTGATACAACGCTTCGGCCTGTTCGTGACGGCCCTGCAACACGTACACATCAGCCAACCAGAACGAACACACCAGGAACGTCCCCTCGCCCGCCGACAGCCCATCGCCGCCGCTCTCACTGTCGTAACGCAGCAGCAAGCCATCCTTCAACAGCCGGCTTTCGATCTGCTCAAGCGTGCGCACAAAACGTGGATCGTCGGCGGGCAAAAATCCGGTCAGGGCAATCTGCAGCAGGCTGGCGTCCATTTCACTGGAACCATAGGCCTGAACGAAATACTCGCCACTCGGGTCCAGCCCGTTGGCACAGACTTCACGGTGGATCTCGTCCGCTACCCTGCGGTAATGCTGGCCGCGCTCAACCTCTTCCTCGGTGGTTTCTGCCAGGCTGGCGGCACGATCAAAGGCGACCCAGGCCATGACCTTGGAGTGCACAAAGTGCTGAGTGCCGCCGCGCACTTCCCAGATACCCTCATCGGGCTCGCGCCAAATGCTCTCCACATACGGCAGAATCAACCGCGCAATGGCCGCGCTGCGGGGATGGCGCGGCAGGCCGCCCTTGATCGCCTGGGTCATGGCATCGGCAACTTCGCCATAAATATCCAGCTGATGCTGCCCGGCCGCAGCGTTGCCGACCCGTACCGGCTGAGAGTGCTCATAGCCCGCCAGCCACGGCAGGTCGTACTCCTGCAGATCGCGCTCACCGGCCAGCCCGTACATGATCTGCATCTGCTCCGGGTTGCCCGCCACCGAACGCAGCAGCCATTCGCGCCAGGCTTGCGCCTCGTCGAAGTAGCCCAGGTTCATGAATGCCAGCAAGGTCATGGTCGCATCGCGCAGCCAGCAATATCGGTAGTCCCAGTTGCGCTCACCACCGACCCGTTCTGGCAGCGAGGTGGTCACCGCCGCGACGATGCCGCCAGTTGGCGCATAGGTCATCGCTTTGAGCGTAATCAGTGAACGCCGCACCTGAGCGCTATAGCGGCCAACGTCGGGGCAGCGGCCGGCAAAGGTCTGCCACTCGTTGAGGGTATGGGCAAATGCCTCGTCCAGGTCGCAGTCGGGCTGCACCGGCAGATGCGAAGGCTGATGGCGCAGGCTGAACACATGGCGCTCGCTGGCAGCTACGCGAAAGCGCACACCGGTATGGTGATCCCAGGCATGAGTGGCGACGCTGCTGGAAAGAATCAGACGGTCGGGCCCAGCCACCGCGCTGAGGGTCAGCGGGTCGATCTTTTCCACCCACGGCACGCTGCGGCCATAATCAAAACGCAGCACCAGATCCATCTCGAAGCTGGTTTCGCCAGCCAGGCCCTCGACGATGCGAATCACCGAGTTGGTGTCACCCAGCGGCATCAAATCAAGCACCCGCGCCCGACCGCTGGCGGTGCTGTACACCGTCTCCAGAATCAGGCTGTCTTCAAGGTACTGGCGCGTGCTGCTCTCAACCGGATCGGAGGGCGCCAGGCGCCAGCGGCCGTTCTCTTCGTTGCCGAGCAAGGCGGCAAACACCGCCGGGGCGTCGAAGCGCGGCAGGCATAGCCAGTCGATCGAGCCGTCGCGGCTGACCAAGGCGGCGCTACGGCAGTTGCCGAGCAGAGCGTAGTCTTCGATCGGGGCTGGCATTGAAACTCCTTGGCATGGGTTGAACAGGTTTGGCGGGTTAAATCACCGAAAAGTTCTACCGACCCGGCAACATCAGCCAAGGCTATGCCACTCGCGCTTGTCACGGCTGAGCAGCTCGTTGCCCGCTTCCGGGCCATCCTCGCCGGCGGGATATTCATGCACCTTGCTCTCGCTGGCCCAGGCATCGAGAAACGGCTGTACGGCACGCCAGCCGTTTTCGATGTTGTCAGCGCGCTGGAACAGCGTCTGGTCACCGGTCAGGCAGTCGTAGATCAGCGTCTCGTAGCCGGTGGCCGGCGGCATCTTGAAAAAGTCCTTGTAGGCAAAGCCGAGCTCGACATTCTCCATGATCATCTCCGGCCCCGGGCGCTTGGCCTGCAGGTCGAACCACATACCTTCATTGGGCTGGATCTGGATTTTCAGGTAGTTGGCCTTGGGCCGCTCCAGCTCCGATTCACGAAACTGTGCGTACGGCGCCGGCTTGAAGCAGATGGCGATCTCGGTGTCACGCACACTCATGCGCTTGCCGGTACGCAGGTAAAACGGCACCCCAGCCCAACGCCAGTTGTCGATCATCACCTTCAAGGCGACATAGGTTTCGGTCTGGCTGTCAGGGGCTACGTTGGCTTCTTCGCGGTATCCCGGCACGCGCTTGCGGCCCTGCTTGCCGACGCTGTACTGGCCGCGCACCGAGTTCTTCAGGGCCATCTTGGTCGACCAGGGACGGATGGCGCCGATCACCTTGGCCTTTTCGCCGCGCACCGCATCGGCGCCGAATGCAGCTGGTGGCTCCATGGCGACCATGGCCAACAGCTGGAACAGATGATTGGGGACCATGTCGCGCAGCGCCCCGGTGTTGTCGTAGAACGCACCACGGGTCTCGACGCCGACGGTCTCGGCAGCGGTGATCTGCACGTGGTCGATGTAGTGATTGTTCCAGAACGATTCAAACAGGCCATTGGAGAAGCGGCTGACCAGAATGTTCTGTACGGTCTCTTTGCCCAGATAATGGTCGATGCGGTAGATCTGTCGTTCATGCATGACCTTGAGCAGGCAGGCGTTGAGCGCTTCGGCGCTGGCCAGGTCGGTGCCAAACGGTTTTTCGATCACCACCCGGCGGAAGCCCCCTGCCGACTCATCGAGCAAGCCCGCCTCCCCCAGCCGCTGCGCGACCTCAGGGAAGAATCGCGGCGAGGTGGCCAGATAAAAGATGGCGTTGCCATGGCGGGTGCCCTCGACGCGCTTGGCCAGGGCCTGATAAGTGGCCGGGTCGAGGAAATCACCGGTCTGGTAATCCAGCCGCTTGGCCAGCCGCGCCCAGACCTTTTCATCGAGATTTTTGGGCGCGCCCTCGCCCTGCTCGCGGTTGGCCATGAAACTGTGCAGGCGCTCGGCAAACTCGTCTGCGCTGGCGGCGTTGTGGTCAACGCCGACGATACGCAAATTGCGATCGAGCAGGCCGTCGCGGCTGAGGTTGTACAGCGCCGGCATCAGCAGGCGCTTGACCAGATCACCATTGGCGCCGAACAGGAACAACGTGCACGGCGGTGCTGCGGGTATCTTCGTTTGGCTCATGGGCGCTTGTTCTCGACATGCCCACCAAAGCCCAGGCGCATGGCCGACAGGACCTTGTCGCCGAAGGTGCCCTGCTGCTGGCGTGAACGGAAGCGGGCAAACAGCGCGCTGGACAATACCGGTACCGGCACGGCCTGCTCGACGGCAGCGTCGATGGTCCAGCGGCCTTCACCACTGTCCGACACCGAACCACTGAACTGAGCCAAGGCCGGGTCGGCGACCAGCGCGTCGGCGGTCAGGTCGAGCAGCCACGAGGTGACCACGCTGCCACGGCGCCAGACTTCGGCGATTTCTGCCACGTTCAAGTCAAAGCGCTCGGCCTCGGGCAATTCATCACCGCCCTTGCTGCGCAGCAGGTCGAAGCCTTCGGCATACGCCTGCATCAAGCCGTATTCGATGCCGTTGTGGATCATCTTCACGTAGTGGCCGGAGCCTGCCGGGCCGGCATGGATGTAACCGTGCTCGGCACGTGCGTGCTCACCTTCGCGGCCCTGGGTGCGCGGGATCTCGCCAACACCCGGGGCCAGTGCGCTGAACAGCGGCTCCAGGCGCTCAAACACGTCTTTCTCGCCGCCAATCATCATGCAATAGCCGCGCTCCAGGCCCCAGACGCCGCCGGAGGTACCGACATCCAGATAATGCAGGCCACGCTGGGACAGCTCGGCCGCGCGGCGCATGTCGTCCTTGTAGAAGGTATTGCCGCCGTCGATGATCGCATCGCCTGGCTCGAGCAGGTCGGCCAGCTGGCGGATGGTCTGCTCGGTCGGCTCGCCGGCTGGCAGCATCACCCACACGGCGCGCGGAGCTTTGAGTTTTTGAATCATTGCGCCCAGGTCGTGGGCACCCTGGGCGCCTTCATTTTCCAGGGCGGTGACCGCGTCGCGATTGCGGTCATGGACCACGGTACGATGCCCGGCACGCATCAGCCGTCTTGCAATATTGCCGCCCATGCGGCCCAGCCCGACGATTCCCAATTGCATGTGGCGTCGCTCCCCTCAGAAATAGATAACAAGGCGTTTCAGGTTTTCAGATTAGTCCAGCTCATCGGCAAAGGGTTCAGCGACGAACGGCCTGACAACCATAAACAAAAAAGTTCCCAAGCTCGCAGAAAGAATTCAGAATGCGCGCCGTATGAGCGGCTACGCTTAGAATGTCACTAGCCAATTGCGAGGTGTGCAATGGGTACCTTGATGCAAAACACTCCTGTCCAGACCCTTTTTGTTTCCGTTCGCCGTGATGAACTGCGTCGTCTGAAGGAAGAGCGTGACCTGCTGTTGCAACAGGTCGCACAGTTGAGCCTGCAGCTTGAGCAGGGCAAAAACAGCGAAAAGTCCCTCATTAGCTGAGACCCTTTACCTACATTTATCGCACGTAGTTGTTTCTACCTTGGAAGCCTCGCAGGCCCACCCGGCGGCCTGCTTCCAAGGAGTTTCAGCATGAACCGCCCCTGCCTTTACCTATCTGTAGCTTTCCTGTGCCTGCCTGCATACGCGACCGCGGCAACCAAAGAGTGCCAGCCCGTTGCCGACGATGACGTGCTGTCGCTGTTCAGCCAGTGGAATGCCAGCTTGCAGAGCGGTGATCCCGCGGCCGTGGCCAGGCTGTATGCAGTAGACGCGCTGTTGCTACCCACGGTGTCCAGTCTGCCGCGGCTGAGCACTGCCGAGCGTGTTGACTACTTCAAGCATTTCCTTGCTGACCGCCCATCCGGCAGGCTCGATAGTCACCATGTCAGCATCGGTTGCAACCAGGCGTCACTGGCCGGGCTGTACACATTCGATTTTGCGGCGACCGGCAAGCAAGTGGCCGCTCGCTATACCTTTACCTACGACTGGACCGGCAGCGAGTGGCTGATCAGCCATCATCATTCCTCGCTGCTGCCTGCTGACTGAAGCTTGTACCAGGCTTGGCAGGGCACGGCAGGCGGGCGCCAAAAGAGCTGCGCAGCAGACAATAAATAAGTTGAATTGGGAACCATTCGCTTTTATCTTGCGCCCGGTCCTCAATTCAACTGTGCCTGTCTGCCAGGGGCGTCGCATGTCGCTGCATGAAACAGATTCGATCATCCCTCTTGATGTTCTCTACGGCACCCAGCGCAGCTGGCTGCAGGCATGGCTGCGGCGTTCGCTGGGCTGCTCGCAGCAGGCTGCCGACCTGGCGCAGGACACGTTCGTGCGTTTGCTGGTGCGTAACCAGCCAATCAGCGACCGCGCCCCGCGGGCATTGCTGGCCCGCATCGCCCGCGGCCTGGTGATCGATCACTGGCGCCGCGATGCACTGGAACGCGCCTACCTTGAGACCCTGGCCCTGCAGCCAGAGGCCAGTTTCCCATCCCCTGCAGTACGCCATGAGGCGCTGCAATGTCTGGAACGCATCGCGCAAATGCTCGACGGCCTCAAGCCGGCCGTGCGTGAGGCATTCCTGCTTTACCAACTGAGCGGCCTGACCCACGTGCAAGTGGCCGAGCAGTTGGGTATTTCCAGCCGCACGGCCGAGCGACACGTAGCCAGCGCCCTGCTCCACTGCTATCGGGTGTGCTTCGAGGACGCCCTGTGAGCGCCAGCGCGGAGCGGTTGCCGGAGGCGATCGTGTGCAAGGCCATCGAGTGGCAGATGCGCCTGCGCGATCAGCCGCACCACCCCGAGTTGCAGGCGCAGCTAATGGCGTGGCGGCAGCGCGATGGCCGGCATGAGTTGGCCTGGCTGCGCTTGGGCCAGTTGGCTGGTCAGTTTGACCCTGGGCGGTTACCGGATGCAGCGCAGACCTCGGCCGTGTTACGGCGGGCCGAGGTTGATGTGGGTCGACGGCGGATGCTGTCGTTGCTTGGGGTGGGTTTGGCGGTTGGCAGTGGCGCGTTGCTGTTGAGCCATACCGCACCTGGCTGGCGGAGTGACTTTGCTACGGCCACCGGGGAGCGTCGACGGGTGCCGATGGCCGCTGGTGGTGAGGTGCTGTTGAACACTGACAGTGCAGTGGATATCGAAGCTGGGCGGGTGCTGCTGCGTTCGGGTGAAGTGTTGCTGGATGGGCCTAGCTGGGTTGTCGGTTGCCGCTTCGCCAGTTGTGAAGGGCGCGGAGCGCGGGCGGTGGTGCGGGAGCGGGCTGGGTTCACTGAGGTGCATGTGGCGCGCGGACAAGTGCTGGTGCGCGGGTCTGGCGGGGTGCAGCAGTTGGCTGCGGGGGATGGGGTGGCGGTAGATGGCGGAGGGGTCAGGCCGTTGGCAGGCGTGGGGATCGATCCGTTTGGTTGGAGTCGGGGGGTGTTGGTTGCCAGTGATGTGGGGCTTGGGGAGTTTTTGGCCGAGGCTGGGCGGTATCGGGCTGGGTGGCTTGGGTGTGATGCGGGGATTGCCGGGCTGCGATTGAGTGGGGTGTTTCGTTTGGATGACCCTGAGGGGTTGTTGGGCAATATCGAGCGGTTGTTGCCGGTCAGGGTGGTGGAGCGGACGCGGTGGTGGGTTCGGGTTGTGCCGGTTTGATCGGTGGTTTGTAGTTTGCTGCTTGTTTTGTGAGCTTATCCATTTTCTGTTGTGGCAGTGCGGGCCCCTTTCGCCCTTACGGCGAGTCACTTTTTTGGCAAACGCCCCAAAAAAGTAACCAAAAAAGGGCTCGCTCCCACATACGGCCCCTGCGCTGCGCTCCGGGGTCCCCTCACTCCGGCATAGCTCCCGGGAGGACCGCGCTGTACGGCCCATCCTGGGCCGCAGCGCTTGCCGGCCATCCATGGCCGGCACCTCCCTTCGCAATGCCTGCGTTCGGCCTCCTGAGGTCGCTGGTAGATCAAGATCAAGAGCACGCCTCGCTGCGCTGGCGCAGATCAAAAGCGAAGGTCAAAAGCTGGGGCCGTTTTGCGGCCCCGCCCTTGATCTGCGCCAGCGCAGCGAGGCGTGCTCTTGATCTTGCTCTTGATCCACCGGCGACTCAGGAGGCCGAGCGCAGGTCTTGCGAAGGGAGGTGACGGGCATGGATGCCCGTCAAGCGCTGCGGGCCAGGATGGCCCGTACAGCGCGGTCCTCCCGGGAGCAAGACCGGAGCGAGGGAACCCCGCAGCGCAGCGAAGGGGCCGGATGTGGAGCCAAGACCTTTTTTGGTTACTTTTTTGGGGCGTTTGCCAAAAAAGTGACTCGCCGTAAGGGCGAAAGGGGCCCTAACAGCCACCACAGAAAACGGATAAGCCCACAGAGACAGAGGACAAACCACAAATAACCGAAGCCGCCAGAAAAAATTGTCGGACTTCCCCACCTCATCCGGTTAGCAAAGATATCCCCTTCAACGGACCACCCCAATGCCACCCCACAGCAGCAACCTCCCCACCGCCCTGGCCCTGGCCCTGACCCTCTTGGCCAGCAGCGCCAGCGCCGCCGAAAAAACCGCGCCAGCCATCCCCCCAGGCCCGCTGGCCCAAGCCCTGAGCACCTTCGCCGAACGCTCGGGCATCACCCTCTCCTTCTCCCCACAAACCGTTCAAAACCTCACAACCCAAGGCACCCAGCCAGGCGGCACGCTCGACGAAGCCCTCGCCCGCCTGCTCCAGGGCACCAACCTTAGCCCGCACAAAACCCAGTCCGGCTACGTCATCCTGCCCACCGCGACCGACACCAGCCTGCAACTCGATCCCACCAACATCGACGCCAACGCAAGCCAAAGCGCCTTCGCCCCGGTCAGCGGCTACTACGCCAGCAACGCCAGCAGCGCAACCAAGACCGACCGCCCGATCCTCGAAACCGCGCAAAGCGTCAGTGTCGTCACCGCCGCGCAGATCGCCGACCGCAAGGTCGACCGCGTCGAAGACGCCGTCGCCTACACCGCCGGCGTGCGTGTGGGCAGCTCGGGCCTGGACCCGCGCTTTGACATGATCAGCGTGCGCGGTTTCGAAACCACCATGTCCGCCGACTTCCTCGACGGCCTGCGCCAACCCGGCAGCGGCTGGCTGTCGCTGTACCAGACCGAAGCCTACAACCTGGAACGCATCGAAGTGGTCAAAGGCCCTGCTTCGGTGCTGTACGGCCAGATCAGCCCCGGCGGCATGGTCAACAGGGTCAGCAAACGCCCGAGCCTGGACGCACGCAACGAAGTGCAGATCCAGGCCGGCAACTATAACCACCAACAAGGCCAGTTCGACCTCGGCGGGCGCCTGGACGAACAAGGCGACCTGCTCTACCGCGTGGTCGGCGTCTACCGCGATGCAGAAAACTACATCGAGCAACTGAACAACGACGTGCGCCTGATCGCGCCCTCGCTGAGCTGGCAGATCGACCCCGACACCCGTCTCACCCTGCTCGCCCAATACCAGGAGCGTGAAACCGCCGGTTCACCGATGCTCTACCAGCAAGGCGAGCACCTGAGCAACTTCTGGCAGGGCGATGAATACTTCGACAAACTCGAACAGCGCCAGTGGACCCTGGGTTACGAGTTCGAGCACACCCTCAACGACACCTTCACCTTCCAGCAGAACCTGCGCTACGGCCAGGTCGACACCACCAACCAGTACATGCAGCCCTTCCAGGAGCGTGGCTCGGTGCTCGATCGACAAGCCGTCGGCGTCTACGAAAACATGACCTCGCTGTCGACCGACACCCGCCTGGTCAGCCGCTTCGACACCGGCAACCTGCGTCACACCCTGGTCAGCGGCTGGGACTATGCGCTGCTTGAAACCGACCTGCTGTACGCCATGGGCCCCGGGCCTTCGATCGATCGCTACGCGCCCGACTACCACCAGCCGGTTGCGCGCCCGAACACGGCCTGGGCCGACGAGGACGGCCTGGAGCACCGCAGCGGCCTGTACCTGCAAGACCAGATCGAGATCGACCGCTGGCGCCTGTCGGCCGGGCTGCGCCGTGACAAGGTAGATGTACGCCGCAGCAATCACCTCGCCGGCAGCAAGCGCAAGGACGAAGACGCGGCCACCACCGGCTCGATCGGCGCGCTGTACCTGTTCGACAACGGTGTCGCGCCCTACGTCAGCTATGCCACCTCGTTTTTGCCACAGAGCAGCAGCCAGCCCGATGGCAGCCCCTACAAGGCCACCGAAGGCGAGCAATATGAGTTGGGCGTGAAGTACCAACCACCGGGCAGCTCGACCCTGCTCACCGCCTCGCTGTATCACCTGACCCAGCAAAACGTACTGACCCGCGACCTGGCCGACCCGACCCGCAGCATCGCCACCGGTGAGCAGACCTCAAAGGGCCTGGAGCTGGAAGCGGTATCCGACCTGAGCGAGCGCCTCAAGCTGACTGCCAGCTACAGCTACAACGATGCCGAGGTGACCAAGAGCAACGACGGCAACCAGGGCAAGCAACCGCTCAACGTGCCACGCCATCTGGCCTCGATGTGGCTCGACTACCGCTTGCCGTTCGGCCTCGGCCTGGGCGCGGGTGCGCGCTACACCGGCAGCAACTTCGGCGATGCCGCCAACACCCAGAAGAACGAGGGCTACACCCTGGTCGACGCTGGCGTGCACTACGACTTTGCCGGCGACCTGGACGGCGTGCGCCTGGGCTTCAACGCGCGCAACCTGCTCGACAAGCGCTACATCAATTGCCAGCAGGGTTACTGCTATCGCGGCGAGGCACGCAGCCTGGTCACCAGCCTCAGCTATCGCTGGTAAGGAGAACACTGATGACGCGCACACTGTGGATTTACCTGAGCGCCCTGTTGTTTGCCGGGCTGGCACACGCCGCGCCGGTGACACTGGACGGCACCGAACAATGGACGATGAAAAGCGCCGAAGGCCGCGAGTACCGGATCATGGTCAGCCTGCCGGAAGGCGATGTGCCGTGGACCGGTGGCTACCCGGTGATCTACCTGCTCGACGGCAACGCGTACTTCCCGGCCTTCCACGCCGCCAAGCGCGCGCAGGAGCGCTTGCGCGGCTCGATTCTGGTGGCGATCGGTTATCCCAGTGACACCCCGCTGGACTTCGAGCGCCGCGCCTTCGACCTGTCTCCGCCGCAACCGGCCGAACGCAACGTGCCGCCGCAGGGGGGCCAGGACATGTTTCTGGATTTCATCGAAAAGCGGCTGATGCCTGAGGTCAACAGCCGCTTCAAGGTCGATCAAGACCAACGCAGCCTGGTCGGGCACTCGTTTGGTGGCATGTTCGCGGTGTATACCCTGTTCACCCGCCCGGCGCTGTTTCAGCATGCCGTGGCGATCAGCCCCAGCCTGTGGTGGCGGGACCGCTACTTGCTGGAACACGAGCGCACGTTCACCCAGCGTGCCCATGCCGGTCAGATCGACCTCACCCACAGCAGCCTGAGCCTGCTGATTGGTGATCGCGAGATGCCCCAGGAGATCCAGGACGCGCGCTCGCTGCAGTTGCGTCTGGAGCAGCTGTCGCAGTACGGCCTGCGCAGTGATTTCCAGATCGAGCCAGGCGAAGACCATATGTCGGCGCCATTTCGTGTTGCCCCGCGCGTGCTCGACGAACTGATGAGCACACGTCGCTACTGACCGACCGACATCACCCCAAAGCGGCGCACCAACACGGTGCGCCAGATCCAAGGCGCACCCCGCTGGCGCATTGCATCCATGACATGAAACTGTCGTAAATGGTCGAGATCTTCGCCATTTACACCTCGCTACAGACGCCAACGTTTGCGTCTGGCCCGCCTCATAACGAAAGTGACCGGCGGGTCACCTTTTTATCACCTACTCTCCTACACTCAAATTCCGGCCCGCCATTTGCTCTGTCTTGAAGTGACGCAAATAAGTCGAACTTTTCAAAACGGCGGTGGGTCAGCAAGTAAGTAGGCCAGGCGAGGGTAAAAACCAGCCCTGGTCAAGCCATCCCAGACCGATCGACCGCCTTTGGCAAGTATGCCGATTGCGCAGTGCCCGCGCGCACGATCACGAGCATGGATAGCACTACACCGTTTAGACCAGAGAGAACCCAACACGAAGCAATGCGACGGGTGCCAGCCACCCGACCAGATTAGGGATGGAGAGAAGAATGATCAGTGCCGCTGTCGAGCCACACGCAAGTACTTTCAACCCGAACAACCGCGAGCCGCTGCAGATGGAGCGCGGGACGGCAGGCAAGGCACCTGGTGCCGAGCGCCAGAACAACCCGAACAAGCGCAAGGTTCTCTTTGTTACTTCGGAATTCGCCGACCTGGTCAAGACCGGCGGCCTGGGCGACGTTTCGGCCGCACTGCCGCGTGCCATGGCTCACCTGCACGATGTACGGGTGCTGATCCCCGGCTACCCGCAGGTGGTCGACAGCGACTACCCGATCCATATCGTTGGCGAACTCGGCGGCCACGCTGCTCTGCCGCCGTGCAAGATCGGCCGTATGGACCTGCCCGATGGCCTGGTCATCTATGTGCTGATCTGCCCGGAACTGTATGAGCGTGAAGGCTCGCCCTACGGCGCCAACAACGGGCGCGATTGGCCGGACAACCATATTCGCTTCGCCCGCCTCGGCTTGGCCGCAGCAGAAATCGCTGCTGGCGAGGGCCTGGCACACTGGACCCCGGAGCTGGTCCACGCCCACGACTGGCCGGCTGGCCTGGCACCGGCGTACATGCACTGGCGCGGTCTGAAGACACCAACTTTGTTCACCATCCACAACCTGGCCTATCAGGGCGTGTACAACCGTGGCTGCAGCCCGGAGCTGGCGATCCCTGATCATGCCATGCAGCAGGAAGGCATGGAGTTCTACGGCAAGCTGTCGTTCCTCAAGGCCGGCCTGGCTTATTCCAGCCACATCACCACGGTCAGCGCCACTTACGCCAAGGAAATCACCACCCCCGAGTTCGGGTGTGGCCTGGACGGTTTCCTTGCCAGCAAGGCGCAACAGGGCTTGCTTGGCGGCATTCCCAATGGCATCGACGAAAGCTGGGATTCGGCGACCGACAAGCACCTGGTGCACAACTTCAGCATCAACGACTGGGACGGCAAGGCGCGCAATGCTGCGCAGGTCCGCGAGCTGTTCGAACTCGAGCCATCCGACGGCCCGCTGTTCGCGGTGGTCTCGCGCCTGGTGTTCCAGAAAGGTCTTGACCTGACCTTGGCCGTTGCCGACTTCATCGTCGAGCAAGGCGGCCAGATCGCGATCATCGGCCGCGGCGAGCCGGAAGAAGAACAGGCCATGCGCGAGCTTGCCCTGCGTCACCCAGGCCGGATCGGCGTGCGCATTGGTTTCAACGAAACCGACGCCCGGCGCATGTTCGCCGGCAGCGATTTCCTGCTGATGCCATCGCGTTACGAACCCTGCGGCTTGAGCCAGATGTACGCCCAGCGCTTCGGTTCGCTGCCGGTGGCGCGCAATACCGGCGGCCTGGCCGACACCATCGACAATGGCGTCACCGGTTTCCTGTTCAACGAATCCACCGTAGACAGCTATCGCGAGGCGCTGAGCCGCGCCTTCTATATCTATGGCAAGAAAGACCTGCTGCATGCCATGCGCTGCCTGTCGATGACCCAGCCATTCAACTGGTGTCAGGCGGTCGAACCCTATGCGCACCTTTATGAAGATCTGGTCAAACAGGTCCAGCTGAGCAATTACTGATCGGAGCTTCGAAGATGCACAGACATGGCGCACATATGTTGGACGCCACGTCCGCGCGCTTCGCCCTCTGGGCGCCGGATGCGCGCAGCGTGAGCCTGCAACTGCAAGACCAACCTGAAATCGATATGCAGCGTGACAGCGATGGCTGGTTCAGCATCGATGTCGCCTGCCCGCCCGGCAGCCGTTATCGCTATCGGGTCAACGCTGAACTGGAAGTGGCCGACCCGGCCTCGCGCTATCAGCCCGAGGGCGTACATGGCCCCAGCCAACTGGTCGACCTTGCTGCCTACCCCTGGCTGCACCCGTGGCAGGGCCGGCCCTGGCATGAAGCGGTCATTCAGGAGGTGCACGTCGGCCTGCTTGATGGCTATGCCGGGGTCGCCGGGCAACTGCCGCGGCTGGCCGAGCTGGGCGTAACTGCCATCGAATTGATGCCCTTGGGACAGTTCCCAGGCGAGCGTAATTGGGGCTACGACGGCGTGCTGCCGTTCGCCGCGCAGCACACTTACGGCAGCCCGCAGCAGTTGTGTGCACTGGTTGATAAAGCCCATGGCCACGGCCTGATGGTGATGGTCGATGTGGTCTACAACCACTTCGGCCCGGACGGCAACTACCTGCACGCCTACGCTGACCCGTTCTTCCGTGAAGACCGGCAGACGCCATGGGGCGCCGCGATTGATTTTCGCAAGCCCGAGGTGCGCGAGTACTTTATCCAGAACGCTCTGATGTGGCTGTGTGACTACCGCATTGACGGTCTGCGCCTGGATGCGGTGCATGCTATCGACCAACCGGATTTCCTGGTCGAGCTGGCCGCCCGGGTCCGTGCTGCAGTAGAACCGGGCCGACAGGTCTGGCTGGTACTGGAAAACGAGCACAATCAGGCCGACCTGCTCGAACAGGGCTTCGACGCGCAGTGGAACGACGATGGCCACAACGCCTTGCACGTGCTGCTGACCGACGAAGTGGAAGGGTACTACGAAGACTACAAGGACCGTCCAGTTGAAAAGCTCGCTCGCTGCCTGAGCGAGGGGTTCGTGTTCCAGGGGCAGAACACTCGCCACGGCACCCCGCGTGGTGAACCCAGCGGGCATCTGCCGCCGACCTCGTTCGTGCTGTTTTTGCAGAACCACGACCAGATCGGCAACCGCGCCATGGGCGAGCGCCTGACACGCCTCTGTCCGCCGCAGGCGCTGCGTGCCGCAACCGGGCTGTTGCTGCTGTCGCCGATGATCCCGTTGCTGTTCATGGGCGATGAAGAAGGCAGCTGCCAGCCGTTCGTGTTCTTCACCGACTTCCATGACGAACTGGCCGATGCAGTACGTGAGGGGCGCCGCGGCGAGTTTGCCCACTTCGCCGCATTTGCCAACCCCGATACCCGCGCCAAGATCCCCGACCCGAACGCCGCCGCGACCTTCAACGCCTCACGGCTTGATGGCCAGCAAGTACTGGCCGGCTGGCACGGCTTGTACCAGCAACTGCTGCAACTGCGCGCTCGGCATATCGTTCCGCATCTGCTCGGCACCCGCGCACTGGGCTGCGAAGTGCTCGGCGACAAGGCCGTCAGTGCGCGCTGGCAGTTGGGCAACGGCAGCGAGCTGCGCATCGACCTCAATCTGGGCGGCACTGCCGTCAACGCCAACCTGCCCACCGCCCGCTGGCGCCTGTTCGACACCGGCGCCGATGCCCACCCTGACACTTCCCTGACCGCGCACAGTTGCGTGGTCAGCCTGATCCCTTCTGGCCTGGAACCTTCATGAGCGACTCGCCCCTGCACCAATTGGCCGCTCGGGCCGGCCTGGCCCGAGACTGGATAGACGCCAACAACCGCCCGCAACAGGTCAGTGACGACGTCCTGCGCCAGGTCCTGGCCGGCCTCGGCCACCCTGCTGACGATGATGCCGCGAGCACTGCCAGCCTGCGTGATCTGGAACACGCCGAAAACGGCGAGCACCTGCCGCCGCTGTTGACCTGCGAGGTCGACCAGACGCTGTCGCTGGTGCATTACTTCCCGGCGGGCAGCGCTGTGCAGTGCGTGCTGGAAAACGGCGACCCGCTCGAGCTGCAACTGGACGAGCAGGCGCGGCTGCCGGGCACCCTGCCGCTTGGTTACCATCAACTGCAGATCGAGCAGCGCGAGTTCACCGTGGCGATTTGCCCGCCGCGCTGTTACAGCCTTGAACAAGCCGTTGACGAGCCGCCTGCGCGGCTGTGGGGCCTGGCCGCTCAGTTGTACAGCCTGCGCCGGGAAGGTGGCGGCGGTTACGGCGATTGCATGGCCTTGGAGCAACTCGCCCGCAGCGCTGCCGAGCGCGGTGCCGACGCCATCGCGATCAGCCCCATCCATGCCTTGAGCCTGGCCGATCAGCAGCATTTCAGCCCCTACTCGCCTTCCAGCCGGCTGCAGCTCAACAGCCTCTACGCCAGCCCCGCCACGGTGCTCGGTGAGCGTGCGGTGCGCCTAGCTGTGGAAACCTGCCTGTTGCAGCCAACCCTCGATGCACTGGAGCAGGAGCCGCTGGTCAACTGGCCGGTGGCCGCCGACGCGCAACAGCGCGTACTGGAAGCCCTCTACAAAGACTTCAATCAGGGCAATCATCCGCTACGTGAGGACTTTGACAGTTTCTGCGCCGCCGCCGGCGAGCCGCTCACGCTGCACTGCCGTTTTGAGCTGCTGCAGGCCGAAGCCGTCGCTCAGGGCATGAGCGGCGACTGGCGTAACTGGCCGCCGGCCTGGCAAGACCCTCACCACCCTGAAGTCGAAGCGCTGGCCGCCGCACATCCGTCGCGGGTCGAATACCATGCCTTCTGCCAGTGGCTGACCGAGCGCAGCCTGCAACGCGCGCAACAAGCGGCAGTTGCCGGCGGCATGGCCATCGGCCTGATCGCCGATCTCGCCGTGGGTGCCGACGGCGCCGGCAGCCAGGCCTGGAGCCGGCAGGATGAACTGCTGGCCAGCCTGACCGTCGGCGCACCGCCGGATATCCTCAATCGCTCCGGGCAAGACTGGGGCATCAGTGCGTTCTCCCCGGAAGGCCTCAAGCGCAACGGCTACCGCGCCTTCATCGAAATGCTGCGGGCCAACCTGGCACATGCCGGCGGCCTGCGCATCGATCACGTCATGGGCCTGCGCCGGCTGTGGCTGATTCCCAACGGCGCCAAACCCAGCGAAGGCGCGTACCTGAATTTCCCGCTCGACGACCTGCTGCGCCTGCTGGCGCTGGAGTCGGTCAAGCACGAGGCGGTGATCCTTGGCGAAGACCTTGGCACCGTGCCCGACGGCCTGCGCGAAACCCTGGCGAGCAAGGCCCTGCTGGGCATGCGCGTACTGCCTTTCGAGCAGCACTCCACCGGCGACTTCAAGGCGGTACTGGACTGGCCGGACGACGCCATGGCCACCACCGGCACCCATGACCTGGCGCCCCTCGCCGGCTGGCTGCAAAGCCGCGATATCGACTGGAGCCATCGCCTGCAGCTGCTCGATGCCACCGCCGAGCTGCACTGGCGTCACGACCGGCAAAAAGAGTGCGACGGCCTGCGCAGCCTGCTGGAAAGCAACTACGGCCCGCTGCCCGGTAACGACGAGTTGATTGACGCGGCTATCCGCTTTGTCGGCCATACCCGCGCGCCACTGGTGCTGATCCCGCTGGAAGACCTGCTTGGCAGCGATGAGCAGCCCAACCTGCCCGGCACTACCGAAGGCCACCCCAACTGGCGGCGGCGTTTTGCCAAGCCTGTAACTGAATTACTCGATGACGAAGACGCTGCACGGCGTTTGGAACTGCTGGCGCAAGCCCGCGAGCAAGCTTGGGAGCGTGACCGATGAAAGCCTTGACCGCCACTGTGCGCCTGCAATTGCACAGCGACTTCACCCTTGACGATGCAGTGCCGCTGGTGCCGTATTTTGCCCGCCTGGGCATCAGCCATGTGTACGCCTCGCCGATCCTCAAGGCCCGCGCCGGGTCACGTCATGGCTATGACGTGGTCGACCCGACCCAGATCAACCCGGAGCTGGGTGGCGAGGCAGCTTTGCTGCGCCTGATTGCCGCCCTGCGCCAGCACGGCATGGGCTTCATTCTCGACACCGTGTCCAACCACATGGCCGTCGGTGGCGCCGACAATCCCTGGTGGCAGAGCCTGCTGGCCTGGGGTCGACGCAGCCCCTACGCCGAATTCTTCGACATCCAGTGGCACTCCGCCGACCCACTGCTGGCCGGTCAACTGCTGCTGCCGTTTCTCGGCAGCGATTATGGCCAGGCCCTGCAGAACGGCGAACTGCCGCTGACCTTCGACGCCACGACCGGCGTGCTCGAGGTTGCTCATTACGATCACCGCTTCCCGATCTGCCCGGCCGATTACGGCCAGATCCTCAGCCACAGTCCACAGCTGCAAGACCTGGCCCAGCACTTCACTGCCCTGCGCGGTTCGGCGCAGCCGCTGATCGACGCCCAGGCGCTGCACGCCGAACTGGCCCGCCGGGTCAACGCCGGCACCTCGCTGGAGCCAGCCTTGGCCGCCTTCGACAGCAGCAGTGAGCAAGGCTTCCATCGCCTGCACGAGCTGCTCGAACGGCAGAGCTATCGCCTGGCCAGCTGGCGCACCGCTGCCGACGACATCAACTGGCGGCGCTTCTTCGACATCAATGAACTGGGCGGCCTGCGCGTTGAGCGTTCGGTGGTGTTCGAGGCGACTCATGCGAAGCTGTTCGAGCTGATCGAACGCGGCCTGGTCGATGGCCTGCGCATCGACCATATCGATGGCCTGGCCGACCCTCGTGGTTACTGCCGCAAACTGCGTCGACGGGTCGACAGCCTGCTCGCCGCCCGGCCAGTTGAAGCCGCCGTGGAGCACTTCCCGATCTACGTCGAGAAAATCCTCGGCGTCGACGAGCACCTGCATCAGGACTGGTTGACCGACGGCACCACCGGTTACGAGTTCATGAACCAGGTGTCGCTGGTGCAGCACGACCCGGCCGGTGAGGCGCCGTTGACCGAGCTTTGGCGCGAAGTCAGCGAACGCCCTGAGTTCGAGGAAGAAGTCCGCCAGGCGCGCAGACTGGTGCTCAACGCGAGCCTGGCCGGCGACTGCGAATCGGTGGCGCAGGCCTTGTTGCAAGTGGCCCGCGACGACCTGATGACCCGCGACCTGACCCTGGGTGCGATTCGCCGCGCCTTGCAGGCACTGGTCGAGCACTACTCGGTGTACCGCACCTACATCAACGCCCTCGGCCGTCCTGCCGAAGACGAAGTGTTCTTCCAGCAGGCCTTGCTCGCTGCCCGGCAGACCCTCAGTGAAGCCGACTGGCCGCTGCTGACCCAGCTCGAGCAGTGGCTCGGCGGCCAGCGCTGGCGCAGCCTGCCACCGGGCCGGGCGCGCAAGCAGCTGCGCCATGCCTGCGTGCGCTTCCAGCAGCTGACCGCGCCCAGCGCCGCCAAAGCGGTTGAGGACACGGCCTTCTATCGTTCGGCGCGGTTGTTGTCGCGCAATGACGTTGGCTTTGAAGCCGAGCGTTTCAGCGCACCGCCCGAGGCGTTCCATGAAGAAGCGCAGCGGCGCTTGCGTGACTTCCCGGACAACCTGCTGGCCACCGCCACCCACGACCACAAACGCGGAGAAGATTGCCGTGCTCGGCTGGCCGTACTCAGCGAACGCGGGCCATGGCTGGCGGGCCGTGTCGAGCATTGGCGCGAATTGGCCGAGCCGCTGCGCGAGGCGCTGGACGATGGCCCGGCACCGAGCCCGGGCGACGAGCTGATGCTGTATCAGACCCTGCTCGGCAGCTGGCCGCTGCACCTTGACCTGAGCGATCAGAGCGCGTTGGAGCAATACGCCGAGCGCATCCGCCAGTGGCAGCAAAAAGCCCTGCGCGAAGCCAAACTGCGCAGCGCCTGGAGTGCTCCAAACGAGGCTTACGAGGCCGCCTCGGCGGCGTTTGTCGATGGCCTATTGCTGGAGCGTGATCACCAGCAACTGCGCAACTCGCTGGCCGAAGCTGCACAGGCGCTGGCCTGCCCAGGCGCACTCAACGGCCTGGTCCAGACCCTGCTGCGGATGACCTCTCCGGGCGTGCCAGACTTGTACCAAGGCAACGAGTACTGGGACTTCAGCCTGGTCGACCCGGACAACCGGCGCCCGGTCGACTACGCTCTGAGACGGGCCACGCTGGATGCCAGCACGCCACTGGCCGAGCTGCTTGGGCAATGGCGCGATGGGCGCATCAAACAGGCGCTGATCGCCGAGGTGCTGGACCTGCGCATGGCGCACCCGCAGCTGTTCCGCCGTGGTGACTACCTGCCGCTGGAGGTACAGGGCGAACATGCCGACAAGGTCCTCGCGTTTGCCCGTGTTGCCGCGGGCGAGCGCGCCATCGTGGTGGTGCCGCGCCTGGCCAGCAGCTTGCTGGGCACTGCCAGCACACCGTTGATCCCAGCGCAGAACTGGGGCGACACACAGCTGATTCTGCCGTTTGCCGAGTCCACTGCACATTGGACTGGACTTTTTGCCAGCCGCGCGGTCAGCCCTACTAGAGCGCTGAATTTGCGCGAGGTATTGGCGCAATGCCCGGTCAATCTGTTGATACAACAATCTTGAGTATCAGGAGCGTCATGATGAGTGCCAACGAAAAGCGTATTCGCCAGTTTGCCTACGAAATCTGGGAGTCCGAAGGCAAGCCAGAGGGTCATGAGGAACGCCATTGGGAAATGGCCCGCAAGCTCGTCGAAGCGGAAGCCAGCTCGCCCCAGGCCGAGCCCCGTAAAAAACCTGCAGCCAAGCCCAAGGCCGCTGCCGAGCCCAAAGCTGCCGCGCAGCCAAAGCCCAGCGCCGCCCAGAGCAAAGCAGCACAGGCCAAACCTGCCGCCAGCGCAGCAGAAAAACCAGCCGCCGCGAAGAAGCCTCGCACTGCGAAGAAACCTGCCGGCAGCTGAAACGCAACAATTACGTAGCGGTTGAGGTCAACACCTCCAGTAACCCGGCGCCGTCCTGCAAAGCAAGTTTGCAGCGGCGCCGGGGCTGGCTTGAGATGCCCGTCGTTCAAACACCTTTGCCCACCCATTCCCCTTGCCATCGAGGTCTGCCATGAGCCCCCGTGCCCAAAAGAAAACCCGCTCCGTTGCTCCCTCGCGCATTCGCGAGGGCATGCCCTTCCCCCTCGGTGCTACCTGGGACGGCCTGGGCGTCAACTTCGCCTTGTTCTCGGCCAACGCCACCAAGGTTGAACTGTGCATCTTCGATTCCAGCGGTGAGCACGAGCTCGAGCGTATCGAGCTGCCTGAATACACCGACGAGATCTATCACGGCTACCTGCCAGACGCCCACCCGGGGCTGGTTTACGGCTACCGTGTGTACGGCCCGTACGAGCCGCAGAACGGTCATCGTTTCAACCCAAACAAGCTGTTGATCGACCCCTACGCCAAACAGCTGGTCGGCACCCTGAAGTGGTCGGAAGCGCTGTTCGGCTACACCATCGGCCATCCCGATGGCGACCTGTCGTTCGACGAGCGTGACAGCGCCCCGTTCGTGCCCAAGTGCAAGGTCATCGACCCGGCCTTTACCTGGGGCCGCGACCACCGGGTGCAGGTGCCGTGGGATCAGACCATCATCTACGAAGCCCACACTCGTGGCATCAGCATGCGCCACCCTTCGGTGCCGGAAGAGCTGCGCGGCACCTTCGCCGGCCTGGCCAACGATGATCTGCTCAAACACATCAAGGATCTGGGCGTTTCGTCGATCGAGCTGCTGCCGATCCACGCCTTCGTCAACGACCAGCACCTGCTGGAAAAAGACCTGAGCAACTACTGGGGCTACAACAGCATCGCCTTCTTCGCGCCGCACCCGGCGTACCTGGCCAGCGGCAAGATCGCCGAGTTCAAGGAGATGGTTGCGCACCTGCACAACGCCGACCTCGAAGTGATCCTCGATGTGGTCTACAACCACACCGCAGAAGGCAACGAGCAAGGCCCGACGCTGTCGATGCGCGGTATCGACAATGCCTCGTACTACCGCCTGATGCCGGATGACAAGCGCTACTACATCAACGACTCCGGCACCGGCAACACCCTCGACCTGAGCCACCCCTGCGTGCTGCAACTGGTCACCGACTCGCTGCGTTACTGGGCCGGCGAGATGCGCGTGGACGGCTTCCGCTTCGACCTGGCGACCATCCTCGGCCGTTACCATGATGGCTACAACGAGCGCCACAGCTTCCTCGTCGCCTGCCGCCAGGACCCGCTGCTGAGCCAGGTCAAGCTGATCGCCGAGCCGTGGGACTGCGGCCCAGGCGGTTACCAGGTCGGCAACTTTGCGCCGGGCTGGGCCGAGTGGAACGACCGCTTCCGCGACACGGTGCGCAGCTTCTGGAAAGGCGACGAAGGCCAGCTGGCCGACTTTGCCGCGCGCATGACTGCCTCCGGCGACATGTTCAACAACCGCGGCCGGCGCCCGTATTCTTCGGTCAACTTCATCACAGCCCACGACGGCTTCACCCTGCGTGACCTGGTCTCGTACAACGACAAGCACAACGAAGACAACGACGAGAACAACCAGGACGGCACCAGCAACAACATGTCGTGGAACTGCGGTGCCGAAGGCCCGACCGAAGATCCCGAGATCGCCGCCCTGCGCATGCGCCAGATGCGCAACTTCTTCTCTACCCTGCTGCTTGCCCAAGGCACGCCTATGATCGTTGCCGGTGACGAGTTCAGCCGCACCCAGCACGGCAACAACAACGCCTATTGCCAGGACAGCGAGATCGGCTGGATCAACTGGGACCTGGACGAAGAAGGCAGCGAACTGCTGGCCTTCGTCAAACGCCTCACCCGCTTGCGCCTGAAGTACCCGGTGCTGCGTCGCTCGCGCTTCCTGGTCGGCGATTACAACGAAGCGATCGGCGTCAAGGATGTCACCTGGCTGGCGCCGGATGGCAACGAGATGAGCGTCGAGCAGTGGGAAGATCCGCACGGGCGTTGCCTGGGCATGCTCATCGATGGCCGTGCGCAGGTCAGCGGCATCGCCCGCCCAGGCTCGGAGGCCACCGTGTTGCTGATCGTCAACTCGCACCACGACACGGTGCCCTTCCTGCTGCCTTCGGTGCCACAGGGCGAGCACTGGAACTGCCTGATCGACACCGACCGACCTGAGCTGCGCAAGGCTGAGCGGCTGGAGTTCGGCACCACCTTCGAGGTGACCGGCCGTTCGTTCCTGCTGATGGTGCTGGAGCATGACGACGACTGAGTGCGGGCTGATGACTGATGCACCTCTGCAGCGCTGTATCGCTGCAGAGGTGCAGGTCACACACCGAAAAGTCACACGCCGCTAGCAATGTTTCGGCATAGCCAATTCAGGGCAAATAGCGATCCTCGCTATGCGCCTTGAATTGTTCAACGATTCCAATCCTTTACCTCCATTTACAGTTCATCGACACGCCCTTCACAGATTCTTGACGCAAGCGCTGCGGTCTCCTTAGCTGAACTTACCAACTGAAGTAAAAATTTCGCGCCGGGCGCTCTGGCGCGCGCCTTCGTGCGCGTTGAACACGCCCTGCGTGCTGGTTTGGGTCGCCCTCTGATGTGTGCCGTACAGCCCGTGACAACAGGCCAGGTCCCTTGGCTGTATTCGATGACAACAGAGGAGAACCGCCATGAACAAGACAGCGCATCCATCACGGATGGAGCAGGTTTTCTACGCGGTTTCCACGTCGCTGCTTCTGGCAACCCCGGTGGAAACTTTTGCTTTCGATCAGCAGGACGACGAGCCCTTCGCCAGCCTCTGGCAGCAACCGGCTGCGGCGCAGTTTGCGCTTGATCCGGTCAGCGCCAGCGGCTTGAACATCAGTACCCTGAGCGCCCTCTCAGAACGGCTGAGCGAGCGTCAGCAGCGGCCCCTGGCTGACGTGGACGGCAACCAATGGGCGCAGCTTTTTCCCGGCCTGCCGCGCAGCAGCGCCCCAACGCAAAATCAGCTCGAAGCACGCAGCCAGCAGTTGATCGTCGGCCCTGACCTGCTGGTGCGCGAATCATCCGCCGGCAACCTGCACCGCGCCGGCATCTTCGTCGGCCAGAACAACCTGCAGAGCTCGTTCAACGGCATGCGCCCGCTGCTTGGCGACAAGCAGCGCAATGCAGTCAGCCTCAGCGGCGAAAGCCTGGGCGTGTACTGGAGCATGAGCAATGACAAGGGCTGGCACCTGGATGCCGTGGCCATGGGCACGCGCATCGACGTCAGCGGCCGCAGCGACAGCGGCCAGCGCCTGGACGACAGCGGTCACGCCATGACCTTCTCGGTCGAGGGCGGTTTGCCTATTGGTCTGGGTGGTGGCTGGGTGATCGAGCCGCAGGCGCAGTTGATCAATCAGCAGTTCTTCCCCGGTAGCCAGGCGCAGGAGGCGACGTTGCAGGCGTTCGACAGCCAGCCGAACTGGAGCGGCCGCGTCGGGGCCAAACTGTCGGCCCGCTATGATGTACGCGGAACGCCGGTCGAACCCTACCTGCGGACAAACGTCTGGTACGACTTCAGCAATGCCGATAGCGTGCAGCTGGATCAGGTCGACAAGATTTCCAGCTCGCGCAAGTCGACCACGGTCGAACTTGGCCTGGGGCTGGTGGCGCGGATGACGCCGGATGTGGCGCTATTCGTCAGCGCCGACTACAGCAGCGACGTCGACGACAATGACCTGAATGGGCTGATTGGCAGCCTGGGTGTGAAGATGCGCTGGTGAACCGATCCGGGCAAGCTGCAGCGAGGCTGCGGCTTGCCCGGACTGGATTCAGTTGGCTGGCTTAAGCACCAATACGCCCAGGGGCGGCAGGTTCAGCGCCAACGACAGCGGCTGCCCATGAGCCGGCAGCGCTTCAGTCGCTACGGCGCCCAGATTGCCGACGTTGGAGCCGGCATACTCCTGTGCGTCGGTGTTGAGCAGCTCTTGCCAGTGCTCGGCAAACGGCACGCCAACCCGGTAGCCCTCACGCGGCACTGGGGTGAAGTTGGCCACCACCAGCAATGGCTCGCCGCTGCTGCTCCAGCGTAACCAGGCAAATACACTGTTCTGCGCGTCGTCGCCGATCAGCCACTGGAAGCCCTGCGTCTGGCAATCCTGCTCGTGCAGCGCCGGCAGTTCGCGGTACAGGCGGTTGAGGTCGCCAACCAGCTGTTTGACGCCCTGGTGCTCGGAGTACTGCAGCAGGTACCAGTCCAGCTGCTGGTCGTGGTTCCACTCACGCCACTGGCCAAACTCACAGCCCATGAACAGCAGCTTCTTGCCTGGGTGCATCCACATGAATGCCAGGTAGGCGCGCAGGTTGGCAAACTTCTGCCAGCGGTCACCAGGCATCTTGTCGATCAGCGAATGCTTGCCATGCACCACTTCGTCGTGGGAAATCGGCAGGATGAAATGCTCGGAGTAGGCATAGATCAGGCCGAAGCTCATCTCGTTGTGGTGGTGATTGCGGTGTACCGGGTCGTTCTGGATGTAATGCAGGGTGTCGTGCATCCAGCCCATGTTCCACTTGTAGTCAAAGCCCAGGCCGCCCTGCTGGGTCGGTTGGCTGACGCCGGGCCAGGAGGTGGATTCCTCGGCGATAACCAAGGCCCCAGGCGCCTCATGGGCAACCACGCCGTTGAGGTGACGCAGGAAGTCGATGGCCTCCAGGTTCTCGCGGCCGCCATGGCGGTTGGGCACCCACTCGCCGGCCTTGCGCGAATAGTCGCGGTAGAGCATCGAGGCCACGGCATCGACGCGCAGGCCGTCGATATGGAAGTGCTTCAGCCAGTGCAGCGCCGAGGCCATCATGAACCCGCGCACCTCGTTGCGGCCGAGGTTGTAGATCAGCGTGTTCCAGTCCTGATGGAAGCCCTCCAGTGGGTTTTCGTACTCATACAATGCAGTCCCGTCAAAGCGCGCCAGGCCGTGCTCATCGGTCGGGAAATGCGCCGGCACCCAGTCGAGAATCACGCCGATGCCGCCCTGGTGGCAGGCGTCGATGAAGGCGGCAAAATCTTCGGCAGTGCCGTAGCGCGACGTCGGTGCGAACATCGACAGCGGCTGGTATCCCCACGAGCCCCCGAACGGGTGCTCCATGATCGGCAGCATCTCGATGTGGGTGAAACCCAGCTCCTGCACATAGGGCACCAGGCGCTCGGCCAGCTCACGCCAGTTATACAGTCGGGCTACTTCACCGCTGTCATTCAGCTCGCACTGCCACGAGCCTACGTGCAGCTCGTAGATCGACAGCGGCGCGTTGTAGGCATGGCGCTGGGCGCGTAGCTCCATCCAGTCCTGGTCGCGCCATTCGTGGCCCAACGGGCCGGCCACTTTCGAGGCAGTGCTGGGCGGCAGCTCGGTGGCGCGTGCCAACGGGTCGGCCTTGAGCGGCAGTACACCATCCTGGCCGAGCACTTCGAACTTGTAGGTTTCGCCAACGCCCAGGCGCGGCACAAACAACTCCCAGACCCCGGCGCCATGGCGCAGGCGCATCGGGTGGCGGCGGCCGTCCCAGTTGTTGAAATGGCCGACCACCGAGACCCGCTTGGCGTTCGGCGCCCACACCGAGAACAGCACGCCGTCGACGCCGTCGACCTGCATTGGCTGGGCGCCAAAACGCCCGGCCAGGTCACGGTGATTGCCTTCGGCAAACAGGTGCATGTCGATGTCGCCCAGCTGCGGGCCGAAGCTGTACGGGTCTTCAGTGACCTGTTCACCACCGGCCCAGTTGATTGCCAGTTGATAGTCCTGCGGCTGCGCCATGTGGGCGCTGAACAGGCCGGGCAAGCTGCCCTGTTGCATCTCGGCAAGCACGCTGCCATCGGTGCGCGAAATGACTTTGGCGCTCAGCGCGGCCGGTAAAAAAGCACGCACGAACTGGCCGCCCGCACCGTCCGGGTGCGGGCCGAGCACGGCAAATGGATCGGCGTGCTCGGCGCGGGCCAGGGCGTCGATGTCCCGTTGCCGAAGGCCGCCGTTGTCACGCTTGATTGCGTTCATTTATGACTCTCCCCAGGTACTGATCAGTCCATGCAGACCATGCAAAGGCACGGCCAGCCAGCTTGGCCGGTTTTCGGCTTCATAAGTAATTTCGTAAGCAGCCTTTTCCAGGCAGAACAGCTCCAGTGCCGCGCGCTCGCCATCGGCCTGCTCCCAGGCGTGGGGCATGGCGGCAGTGGCCAGGCCATAGGCTTCGACGAAGGCGTGACGCGACTGGTGCAGGTACTGCCGGGCAACCCGCTGCCGGGCCTGCCGCGCGGCGTCGGACAGGTCTACTGCCGAGTCGCTGCGCAGAATCATCGCAGCAGCATAGTCGAACGAGCGCAGCACGCCGCTGACATCTTTGTACGGGCTGTGCTTGGCGCGGCGCTCCTGCAGCGGCCGGGCCGGCTCGCCCTCGAAGTCGATCAGGTAAGCGTCGCCCTGCACCACCAGCACCTGCCCCAGATGCAGGTCACCATGCACGCGCATGAGCAAGCCACCCTGGGCCTGTTGAGCCAGCTCCTCGACGCGCTTGGCAAGGCCGTCGCGCTGTTGCTGCAGGTCGTCGACCAAGGCCTGGCTTTCGCTGTCGAGGCTATCGCGGTGCTGCGCCAGCAGGTCCAGCGCGTGGGTCAGTTCGGCGCTGATCTGCTCGCCCCAGCGGGCGCTGTCGTCGGCGCTGCTGGCGCGCGGCGCGAACGCCTCGTCCTCGGTCGGCGTGGCCAGCAGCAGGTGCATTTCACCCAGACGCTGACCGAACAGTGCAGCAAAGCCGTTGAGCTCGGTCAGGGCATCGGTGTGCGCTTCAGCGTCGGTACGGGTGGGCTCCATTTCATCGCGGATCGCGCGCTCCAGAGTGTTCTGGGTCCAGGCCCAGGCATCGCCCTGGTTGCTCAGGTAGCCCTGGGCGATCATCAATAAATTTGGCTCTTTCTGCGCATCCACTCGGCTGACCCACGCCAGCAGCGGCGAGATATTGGCAAAGCCGCCAGCGGTCAGGTAGGCGCTCATTTCCAGCTCGGGGTGAATACCCGGATTCACCCGGCGGATCAGCTTGAGCACTACGCAATCGCCGATCACCACCGAGCTGTTCGACTGCTCGGCACTCAGGTAGCGCACCGGGCTGTCTTCATCCAGGCCAAGCGGCGCCAGCAGGTCAGTCGCCTGGAAGCGCAACTCGCCATGCTCATAAGGCAATACGGTGCCGTCCTGGCAGTTACGCAGCACCGCACGAATGAACGGCTCGAGCACGAAGGCATCGGTGATGAGGCCAACCTGACTGCCTCGGCGCACGCGCGATAAGGCCAGTTGCTGCGGCAGCGCGCTGTGGATCTGGTCTTCGGGGAGCAGGCCGAATGGCAATTGATAATGGGTGGTCACGCCATTGCTGAGCACTTCCAGCTCGGCCAGCAACACCGGCGTGGTGGCCGTAGCCAGGCGGACGCCGTAGCTCAGCCGAACCTGGTCAATCGGTGCTTCCTTGCCGGCAAACCAGCGCCGCTTGGGCAGGTATTGCGGCAGTACCGAAGTTTCCAGGGCGTCTCGTGCGGGGGCATCAAGTAGCTCTTCCATACGTTTACGCAGCACCAATGTGGTCAGTTCAGGGAGGCTTTCTGCAGGTTCGGCATGCCAGCTGGGCATGCGCTCGCGCGAGGCGAGGACGAACCAGTAGAAGCCGTAAGGCGCCAAGGTCAACAGGAACGGCAACTGGCCTATCGGCGGGAAGGCACTGCCGCCGAGCATCTCCACCGGCACCCTATCGACGTACTGTGACAGGTCGAGCTCGGCCGCCTGCGCGGCGCGAGACACGTTGGCCACGCAGAGAATGGTTTCGCTGTTGCCGTTGGCATCGGTGTACTCGCGGATGTAAGCCAGAATGCGCCGGTTGCTCGGCGTCAGGGTCTTCATGCTGCCGCGTCCGAAAGCCTTTTGCTGCTTGCGCACGGCGAGCATGCGCCGGTTCCAGTTGAGCAGCGAATGCGGGTCGTGGGCCTGGGCCTCGACGTTGACCGTCTGGTAGCCGTAGAGCGGATCCATCACCGGTGGCAGCACCAGCCGCTGCGGGTCGGCGCGAGAGAAACCACCGTTGCGGTCCGGCGACCACTGCATCGGCGTGCGTACACCATCGCGGTCGCCCAGGTAAATGTTGTCGCCCATGCCCAGCTCATCGCCGTAGTACAGGGTCGGCGTACCGGGCATCGAAAGCAGCAGGCTGGTCAGCAGTTCGATGCGCCGGCGGTCACGCTGCAGCAGCGGCGCCAGGCGCCGGCGGATGCCGAGATTGATCCGGGCGCGGCGATCTTCAGCGTAGTAATTCCATAGGTAATCGCGCTCACGGTCAGTGACCATCTCCAGGGTCAGCTCATCGTGGTTACGCAGGAAGATCGCCCACTGGCAGTCCGCCGGGATCTCGGGCGTCTGGCGCAGGATGTCGGTGATCGGGAAGCGGTCTTCCATGGCCAGGGCCATGTACATGCGCGGCATCAACGGGAAGTGGAACGCCATGTGGCATTCGTCGCCAGTGCCCTCGCCAAAGTACGGCCGGGTGTCCTCCGGCCATTGATTGGCCTCGGCCAGGAGCATGCGGTCGGGGTAGTTGGCGTCGATCTCGGCACGGATGGCCTTTAGCACTACATGGGTTTCAGCCAGGTTCTCGTTGTTGGTGCCATCGCGTTCGATCAGATACGGGATCGCGTCCAGGCGCAGGCCGTCGACGCCGATGTCGAGCCAGTAGCGCATTACATCGATTACGGCCTTGAGCACCTGCGGGTTGTCGAAGTTGAGGTCTGGCTGGTGCGAGTAGAAGCGGTGCCAGAAGTACTGCCCGGCAACCGGGTCCCAGGTCCAGTTGGACTTCTCGGTATCGAGGAAGATGATCCGCGTGCCGTCGTACTTCTGGTCGTCATCCGACCACACGTAGAAGTCCCGCGCCTTGCTGCCACGCTTGGCATGGCGCGCGCGCTGGAACCACGGGTGCTGGTCGGAGGTGTGGTTAATGACCAGCTCGGTGATCACCCGCAAGCCGCGCTTGTGCGCCTCGGCGATGAAGCGCTTGGCATCGGCCATGCTGCCGTAGTCCGGGTGCACCGCCTTGTACTCGGCAATGTCATAGCCGTCATCACGCCGCGGCGACGGGTAGAACGGCAGCAGCCACAGCGTGTTGACGCCCAGCTCGGCGATGTAATCGAGCTTGCTGATCAGCCCGGCAAAATCACCGATGCCATCATTGTTGGCGTCGAAAAACGACTTGATGTGCAACTGATAGATCACCGCATCCTTGTACCAGAGCGGGTCGTCGATAAAAGCTGCCGGGCGTGAACGCTTGGCCATGTGCGACTCCTGTACGAGATCAAGGCTACTGCGCGGCGCTGATACGCCAGATACCAAACGGCTGATAACTCGGGTCGATGCGCATCCACTGGGTCTTGCCGTGCCAGGTCCAGCGGTGGCCGTTCATCAAGTCCTCGCCGTAGGTGTCGGCGTTGTCATCCAGGCCCAGCTCCCACAGTGGTAGTTCAAAGTTCGCCTCCTGGACGTTGTCCGGGTCCAGGTTGATCGCGATCAGAATGTAGTTTTCGCGGTCGGCAGTGCGCTTGGCGAAGTACAGGATGTTGTCGTTCCAGCAGTTGAAGAACGCCACGCCCAGGTGCGTCTGCAAGGCCGGGTTTTGCCGGCGGATGCGGTTGAGCTGGGCGATCTCGGCAATGATGTTGCCGGGCGCGGTGAAGTCGCGTGGGCGGATCTCGTACTTCTCCGAATCGAGGTATTCCTCCTTGCCCGGAATCGCCGCCGCTTCGCACAGTTCAAAGCCTGAGTACATGCCCCACAGCCCTGAGCCCATGGTCGCCAGCGCGGCGCGAATCAGAAAGCCGGCACGGCCTGAGCGCTGCAGGAAGAATGGGTTGATGTCCGGCGTGTTGACGAAGAAATTCGGCCGGTAGCAGTGGCTCCATGGCGGCTGGTTCAGTGTCTCGAAGTACTTCTGCAGCTCCTGCTTGCTGTTGCGCCAGGTGAAGTAGGTGTAGCTCTGCGCATAGCCGACCTTGCCCAACCGGGCCATCATCGCGGGTTTGGTGAAGGCCTCGGCAAGGAACAATACGTCGGGATACTGGCTACGCACATTGGCGATCAGCCATTGCCAGAACGGCAGCGGTTTGGTGTGCGGGTTGTCGACGCGGAAGGTCTTGACCCCCTCCTCGACCCAGCCGATGACCACATCGCGCAGCGCCAGCCACAGCGAGGGCACGGCGTCGGCGGCATAAAAGTCGACGTTGACGATGTCCTGGTATTTCTTCGGTGGGTTTTCCGCATAGCGGATGGTGCCGTCCGGGCGCCAGCTGAACCAACCGGGGTGCTCGACCAGCCAGGGGTGGTCTTGTGAGCACTGAATGGCGAAGTCGAGGGCGATTTCCAGGCCGTGCTCGGCGGCTGCAGCCACCAGCCGGCGGAAGTCTTCGCGGCTGCCCAGCTGCGGGTGAATGGCGTCATGACCGCCATCGGCACTACCGATCGCATACGGGCTGCCCGGGTCATCAGGGCCGGCCTGCAGTGAGTTGTTGGGGCCTTTGCGGTGGCTGCGGCCAATCGGGTGAATCGGCGGGAAGTACAGCACATCAAAGCCCATGTCACGGATCATCGGCAGGCGCGCATGGACGTCGTTGAAAGTGCCGTGGCGCGCCGGATCATCGGTGATCGAGCGCGGGAACAGCTCATACCAACTGGCGAACTGCGCCGCCGGGCGATCGACGTCCAGAGGGAATTCGATACTGCGGGTCAGGTAGCTGCGGTGCTCGGCCTCGGCCATCAGGCGCGCCGCATCTTCGCCGAGCAGCAATGCAACCTGGGCTTGCTCATCAAGCTCGGCCAGACGCGATTGCAGCGTCAGAATCTGCTCGCGCAAGGCGCCGTCCGTGCGCTCGGCGCCCTTGCCCAACAGCAGGCGGCCCTCCTCCAACTCCAGCTTGATCTCGACCGCAGCGTTGAATTTCTTTTCCAGGTCGTAGCAGTAAGTGGCGTACGGATCGATCCAGGCTTCGATGATGAACAGGTGCAGGCCCAATCCAGTCGGGGTGAATTGCCCAAGCCACAGATCATTGCCGGCGTCCTCCATCGGCACACTGTGCCACTCGCGGCTGCGCGCTTCACGCCAGTGCAGCAGCACCATCAGCCGATCATGGCCGTCGCTGTAGACTTTGCTGCTGACCGTCACCGGCTGGCCGCTGATGGCCTTGGCGGCAAAGGTGCCGCCGTCGAGTACCGGTGCGGTGTCTTCAATGACCAGACGCGGCGCCAGCAACGCCTGGGCCAGGCTGATCGCCTGATCCGGGTGGTCATTGGCCATGGGCACGCTTTCGAAGGGCTCGTTGCGAGACATCGGACCTTGCTCCCTGTGGGCTTGAGGCGGTAAGGGTTCAGAGCCGTCGAACGCGTGGGGGGTTCAAAAAAAAATGAGCAAATGGCGCAGGCGTGGTTCAAAGCCTTTGCATCCCTCATTTACCCAGCGAGGTCAGGCCATGAACATTCCAATCCCGGCGGAGACACCCGATCCGAACATCGACGATCCAAGCTTGCCGCCGCCGGTGCCGCAGGATGATCCGGATGAGTTGCCGATCAAGCCGACCATACCGCCTACGGTGGGCGATCCGCCGAGTGAGGAACCGCCGGTCAAGGTTTGAGCATAGTCAACAGGCGCGCTGAGCCTGTTTATGTTTGTTGTGGTGTGATATCCCGAGGGCCGCTTTGCGGCCCTTTTTGATGGCTCAGACGCTTGGAAAGCCCCCACAGGCAGACTAACGTTTACGTAAAGGTGATGCCGTGATTGACAGCCCTTGGCCGCAGGTTTACGTTAACGTCAACCCGCACCACACCGTGTAGGAGCGGCCTAGTGTCGCGAAAGGGCTGCGTAGCGGCCCCAGATTGCAGCCTCGCCGCCGAGATTGCTGGGCCCGCTTTGCGGGCCTTTCGCAACACAAGGCCGCTCCTGCACAGGGCGTGATGGTTTCAAGAACAATAAAGGTACCCAAGCATGCATTACCCCAGCCTGAACTTCGCCCTCGGCGAGACCATCGACATGCTTCGCGACCAGGTCCGCGCCTTCGTCGCCGCCGAACTGGCCCCGCGCGCGGCACAGATCGACCAGGACAACCTGTTCCCCGCCGACATGTGGCGCAAGTTCGGCGACATGGGCCTGCTCGGCATCACCGTGCCGGAAGAATACGGCGGCGCCGGCCTGGGCTACCTGGCCCACGTCGTAGCCATGGAAGAAATCAGCCGCGGCTCGGCCTCGGTGGCCCTCTCCTACGGCGCCCACTCCAACCTCTGCGTCAACCAGATCAACCGCAACGGCAGCCACGCGCAAAAGCTCAAGTACCTGCCCAAACTGCTAAGCGGCGAGCATGTCGGTGCCTTGGCGATGAGTGAGCCGAATGCCGGTTCCGACGTGGTGTCGATGAAACTGCGCGCCGAACAGCGCGGCGACCACTACGTACTCAACGGCAGCAAGACCTGGATCACCAACGGCCCGGATGCCAACACCTACGTGATCTACGCCAAGACCGACCTGGACAAGGGTGCCCATGGCATCAGCGCGTTCATCGTCGAGCGCGACTGGAAGGGCTTCTCGCGCAGCAGCAAGTTCGACAAGCTGGGCATGCGCGGCTCCAACACCTGCGAGCTGTTCTTCGACAACGTCGAAGTGCCAGCGGAGAACATTCTCGGCCAGCTCAATGGCGGCGTGCGCGTGTTGATGAGCGGCCTCGACTACGAGCGCGTAGTGCTCTCCGGCGGCCCGACCGGGATCATGCAGGCCTGCATGGACCTGGTGGTGCCGTACATCCATGACCGCAAGCAGTTCGGCCAGAGCATCGGCGAGTTTCAGCTGATCCAGGGCAAGATCGCCGACATGTACACCCAACTCAATGCCAGCCGGGCGTATCTATATGCTGTGGCGCAGGCCTGCGACCGTGGCGAGACCACGCGCAAGGACGCCGCCGGGGTGATCCTCTACAGCGCCGAGCGCGCCACGCAGATGGCGCTAGAGGCGATCCAGATTCTGGGCGGCAACGGCTATATCAACGAGTTCCCGGCAGGCCGCCTGCTGCGCGATGCCAAGCTCTACGAAATCGGCGCCGGCACCAGCGAGATCCGCCGGATGCTGATCGGCCGCGAACTGTTCAACGAAACCCGCTGAGCACAAGGACCCGCGCCCATGGCTATTCTGCACACCCAGATCAACCCGCGCTCTGCCGAGTTTACCGACAACAGCGCGGCCATGCTCGAACAGGTTCAGGCGCTGCGCAGCCTGCTCGCCCAGATCAGCCAGGGCGGCGGCGCCAAGGCCCAGGAGCGGCACACCGCGCGGGGCAAGCTGTTGCCGCGCGAGCGTATCGACCGCCTGCTCGACGCTGGCTCAGCGTTTCTTGAAATCGGCCAATTGGCCGCTTACGAGGTGTACGGCGAAGACGTGCCCGCCGCTGGCGTGATCGCCGGCATCGGTCGGGTCGAGGGCGTCGAGTGCATGATCGTGGCCAACGATGCCACGGTCAAAGGCGGCTCGTATTACCCGCTGACGGTGAAAAAACACCTGCGCGCGCAGACCATCGCCCTGCAGAACCGCCTGCCGTGCATCTATCTGGTCGACTCCGGCGGCGCCAACCTGCCGCGCCAGGATGAGGTGTTCCCGGACCGCGAACACTTCGGTCGGATCTTCTTCAACCAAGCCAACATGAGCGCCCTGGGCATCCCCCAGATCGCGGTAGTGATGGGCTCGTGCACCGCCGGCGGCGCCTACGTGCCAGCAATGGCTGACGAGGCGATCATGGTCCGCCAGCAGGCGACGATCTTTCTCGCCGGGCCGCCGCTGGTCAAAGCCGCCACCGGCGAAGTAGTGACCGCAGAGGAACTGGGCGGTGCCGACGTGCACTGCCGCATCAGTGGCGTTGCCGACCACTACGCCGACAACGACGAACACGCCCTGGCCCTGGCCCGGCGCAGCGTGGCCAACCTCAACTGGCACAAGCTCGGCCGTCTGCAATGCCGCGCACCGGTTGCGCCGTTGTACAGCGCAGACGAGCTGTATGGCGTGGTGCCGGCCGACGCCAAGCAACCGTTCGATATGCGCGAGGTAATTGCGCGGCTGGTCGACGGCTCGGTCTTCGATGAATTCAAGGCGCTGTTCGGCACCACCCTGGTGTGCGGCTTCGCCCACCTGCACGGCTACCCGGTGGCGATCCTGGGCAACAACGGCATCTTGTTTGCCGAGGCCGCGCAAAAAGGCGCGCACTTCATCGAACTGGCCTGTCAGCGCGGCATCCCGCTGCTGTTTCTGCAGAACATCACCGGCTTCATGGTCGGCAAGAAGTACGAAGAAGGCGGCATCGCCAAGCACGGCGCCAAGCTGGTGACGGCGGTGGCCTGCGCCCAGGTGCCGAAATTCACCGTGATCATCGGCGGCAGCTTTGGCGCTGGCAACTACGGCATGTGCGGCCGCGCCTATGACCCGCGCATGCTGTGGATGTGGCCCAACGCACGGATTGGCGTGATGGGCGCCGAACAGGCGGCCGGGGTGTTGGTCCAGGTCAAGCGCGAGCAAAGCGAACGCGCCGGTGCGGTGTTCAGCGGTGCCGACGAAGCCGCACTCAAGCAGCCGATTCTTGACCAGTACGAGCGCCAGAGCCATCCCTACTATTCCAGCGCGCGGCTGTGGGACGACGGCGTCATCGACCCAGCGCAAACCCGAGATGTCCTGGGCCTGGCGCTGTCTGCCGCACTCAATGCACCGATCGAACAGAGCCGTTTCGGCATCTTCCGGATGTGACCCAATGAGCGACTACAGCACCCTTGAACTGATCAAGGATCCCCGCGGCTTCGCCACCCTTTGGCTGAACCGGGCCGACAAGAACAACGCCTTCAACGCGCAGATGATCCGCGAACTGATCGTCGCCGTTGACCGGCTTGGCGCCGACCCAAGCCTGCGCTTCGTCCTGCTGCGCGGCCGAGGCCGGCACTTCAGCGCCGGCGCCGACCTGGCCTGGATGCAGCAATCGGCGCAGCTCGACTTCAATACCAATCTGGACGACGCCCACCAACTGGGCGACCTGATGTACAACCTGTACAACCTCAAGCTGCCTACCCTGGCCGTGGTGCAAGGTGCCGCTTTTGGTGGCGCCCTGGGTCTGATCAGCTGCTGCGACATGGCCATCGGCAGTGAGGATGCGCAGTTCTGCCTGTCGGAAGTGCGCATCGGCCTGGCACCGGCGGTGATCAGCCCATTCGTGGTCAAGGCCATCGGCGAGCGTGCCACTCGCCGTTATGCGCTGACAGCCGAACGCTTCAGTGGCGTGCGTGCGCAGCAGCTGGGCTTGCTGGCTGAAGCCTACCCAGCGGAACAACTCGATCAGCAGGTCGAGGCCTGGGTCGACAATCTGCTGCTCAACAGTCCGCAGGCACTGCGCGCCAGCAAGGACCTGCTGCGTGAGGTCGGCCACGGCGAGCTGACTCCGGCAGTACGCCGTTATTGTGAAAACAGCATTGCCCGCATCCGCGTCAGCGCCGAGGGCCAGGAGGGCCTGCGCGCCTTCCTCGACAAGCGCCGCCCCGCCTGGCAACCCACCGACAAGGAAGCACGCCCATGAGCCACGCCACCCTGACTACCTTGCTGGTTGCCAACCGCGGCGAAATCGCCTGTCGGGTGATGCGCACCGCCAAAGCCATGGGCCTGACCACTGTCGCCGTGCACAGCGCCATCGACCGCGACGCATTGCACGCCCGCGAGGCCGATATCCGCGTTGATCTGGGGGGCAGCAAGGCTGCCGAGAGCTATCTCGATATCACTAAACTGCTGGCAGCAGCCAAAGCCAGCGGCGCCCAGGCGATCCACCCAGGCTACGGCTTTTTGTCGGAGAACGCCGGCTTTGCCCGAGCCATCGAGCAGGCCGGGCTGATCTTCCTTGGCCCACCGGCCAGCGCCATCGACGCCATGGGCAGCAAGTCGGCGGCCAAGGCGCTGATGGAGGCCGCGGGCGTGCCATTAGTGCCCGGCTACCACGGCGCTGCGCAAGATCTGCAGACCTTCCGCGAAGCCGCCGAGCGCATCGGCTACCCGGTGTTGCTCAAGGCCAGTGCCGGCGGCGGCGGCAAGGGCATGAAGGTCGTGGAAGAGGTCAGCCAGTTGGCCGACGCGCTGGCCTCGGCTCAGCGTGAAGCGCAGGCCTCGTTCGGCAATGCGCAGATGCTGGTGGAGAAGTACCTGCTCAAGCCGCGCCACGTCGAGATCCAGGTGTTTGCCGACCAGCACGGCAACTGCCTGTACCTGAACGAGCGCGACTGCTCGATCCAGCGCCGCCATCAGAAGGTCGTCGAAGAAGCGCCAGCGCCCGGCTTGGCGCCGGAGCTACGCAAAGCCATGGGCGAAGCTGCCGTGCGCGCTGCACAGGCAATTGGCTATGTCGGCGCCGGCACGGTCGAGTTTCTGCTCGATGCCCGCGGCGAGTTCTTCTTCATGGAGATGAATACCCGGCTGCAGGTCGAGCACCCGGTGACCGAGGCGATTACCGGGCTCGATCTGGTCGCCTGGCAGATCCGCGTGGCCCGCGGCGAACCGCTGCCGATCACGCAGGCGCAGGTGCCGCTGCGCGGCCACGCGATTGAAGTGCGGTTGTATGCCGAAGACCCGGCCAACGAGTTTCTGCCAGCCACCGGGCGCCTGGCGCTGTACCGCGAGTCGGCGCCAGGCGAAGGCCGCCGGGTCGACAGCGGCGTCAGTGAAGGGGACCAGGTGTCACCGTTCTATGACCCGATGCTGGGCAAGCTGATTGCCTGGGGTGAAGACCGCGAGCAGGCGCGTCTACGTTTGTTGGCGATGCTCGACGAATTCGCTGTTGGCGGAGTCAAGACCAATATCGCCTTCCTGCGGCGGATTCTGGCGCACCCGGCGTTCGCTGCCGCCGAGCTGGATACCGGCTTCATCCCCCGGCATCAGCAGGCATTGCTGCCGGCAGCTGGTGAGCTGCCCGCGCAGTTCTGGGAAGCCGCAGCACAGGCTTGGCTGCAGAGCGAAGCCACGCGGGTTCGTGAAGATGATGCCGACTCACCGTGGGCCGCCCCCACTGGACTGCGCCTGGGCCTGCCTAGCCAGAGCAGCGTCCACCTGCACAGCGGCGGGCAGGCTCAAGCCGTGACGCTGCAGGCCAGCGCGCCGTCGACCCTGCGCCTTGAGGGGGAGCAGTTGTGCCAGGATCTGGACGGCGTGCGCCGGCGCCATCTGGCGATTCGTCGTGGCGCCACCCTGTACCTGCACTGGGACGGCGACATGCATGCCGTCAGCGCCTACGACCCGATTGCCGAAGCCGAGGCCAGCAACAGCCAGCACGGTGGGCTGAGTGCGCCCATGAACGGCAGCATCGTGCGGGTGCTCGTCGCACCTGGACAGGCGGTCGAGGCCGGCACTGCGCTGGTGGTGCTGGAGGCCATGAAGATGGAGCACAGCATCCGCGCCGCCCAGGCGGGTACGGTCAAAGCGCTGCTGTGCGAAGAAGGTGACATGGTCGCTGAGGGCGCGGTACTGGTCGAGCTGGAGTAACGTCTGTGCGTGCTCCGTGGCCCGCTTTGCGGCGCCACGGAGCACGCCGATCAGAAGATGCCGTGCACGCGCACCACGACACCAAGGAATTCACAGCCCTCTTCACACACCAGCGTTGGGTAACTGCCATTCAGCGCCTTCAGGTAGCGTTGGCCACCCTCCTCCGTCAGCTGGCGGAAGATCGCCGATTTGCCAGGTTGACGGGCCACAACCAAACGCCCTGGCTCCACGGCAACGCCACTGTCAACCAGCACCAGCATGCCCTCGGCAACGCTCTTGCCACTGACTGCGCTCATCGCATCGTTTTCTACCGGTAGCCACCAGGCGTTGCCCTTGGCCAGATAGTCGGTCTGCTCGAAGACAGCAGGTTCGGCTGCCACCTCGCTGCCCAGCGCATCCCACGCCAGCAGCGGGTAACGAAAGCACACGATGTATTTGGTCCAGTCTTCATCTTCGACGCTGTCGTCGACGGCATAGCGCACGCGCTCTTCACCGATCTGCCCGGCCACCTGCAACTGCAGGCTGACGTGGTAGTGCGGCATGCCCAGTTCGACGAACACCTTGTTCATCGAATCGACCCGTGGTTGCCGGCGTTTGCACAGCCAGTGGCCAATGCTGCCCTGGGACACGCCAACGCGTTCGGCGAGCAATTCCTGCGAGATGTCGAGCTCCTCCATCCGGTCACGGATGAGGGCAATCCATTTATCCATATTCATCGCTGGCACGATACGGACTGCCTCTAGGCGCTCAATACACATAAGGTAGTATTTCCTTGAAAGCACACAAATACATTAGGTATTAGAATCAGGCAGAGTCCTTCCCACAGCGCCGTTCCCGGTATCAGGATGAAACCCCATGAAAAAAGACGAAACAGATCTGGACAGTGAAGCTGCGCGCCGCGCGCTCGACTACTACCTCAACCCCACCCCGCCGCGGCCCAACCTGGACAACAAGGTGTGGACCTTGCAGCCCGGGGTTTCCATTGGCGAAGCCCATGACCATGCGCTGGCCCTGCTGCGCTGCGCGGCGGCAACGGCCCATGAAACCGCCACCCACCAGGACGGCATGACCCGCGAGGTGACACTGGCGCTGATGCATATGGTGAACATGGCAAGGTCACTGCTCGAGCACAAAAAGGCAGTGATGACGGACGATAGATAAGAGAAGAACGTGAACGCCAGGTAACGGCAATGGCCCCGATTGCCGGGACAGGATGAGGAGTGCAGGTAATTTTTTTACCGATTTCAACAAATATCGTTTGACTGGCAAATGATAACGATTATTATTGCACTCAGCAGGTCGCGAGACCCGCTGGATAACCTGGAGACCTTAGGTCGGACTCTCAGATTATCTCCTCATCAGGCTAATCACGGTTTTTGACCCGGCTTTTTGCCGGGTCTTTTTTTTGGTCTTCAGGCTAATGAAGATGGGTACCGCTTGATGGCCGCGATCATAGCAAAAGTGTTTCTACAGGTGAATGGATGTAACAGCCTTTTACGCAAACAGCACTTGAGAATCAATCTCGTTAAGATTAAGCTGTTTGCGCATCAGGGAAGATGCCCCCACCCCTACACCTGAGCAAGGAGCCACCCATGACCCGCCTGCTGCCCCTTGAACAGCACCTGCACAGCCATACCGATGAAGACGCCTTGCTGCACCGTCTGCGCCGTCTACCGCGGCGGGTGCAACAAGTATTTCTGCTCAGCCGCCTCGAACAATTGCCGTTCGCCGCCATCGCCGAGCGCCTCGATCTCAGCGTACACACCGTCGAACGCCACATGCATCAAGCGTTGCAGGGCACTCAGGCTCGGCCTGACAGCTTTGCCAGCGCCGCCGGCCATTGGTATGTGCGCCTGCAAAACCCACAGGTCAGTGCCAGCGAGCGAATCGACTTCCGCCGCTGGCTGGACGCCGCCGACGAGCACTTGCAGGCCTTCCACCAGACCGAGCTGCACTGGCGCCGCCTGCTCGCCCCGGCACGTCAACTGGGGCAGGACGGTTGGTACCGGCATGGTCAGGCAGCGCTGTCACTGGGCGGTTGCTCGATCGCGGCCGGCCTGGGCCTGGCCGCCCTGCTGGCAATGGCGTACTGGGCGTGAGTAAACCCAGCCCTTGAGCCAAGCGCGGCCTGGCTGCGTTGCCGAGCAATGCCGACACTCCATGAAACACCCCCCTGCCAACCGGCAACACATTTGCAGTCCCAGCCGGCGCTGCGAGCGGTGTAGAGTAACCGTCACAAAAAAAGCCACAGGAGCCTGGCAATGACCGTGACGTCGCCCGCTGTAACCATCGACTGCGCTTTCGATTCCGGCAATATTCAGGTGCTCGACGCCAGCAATCCAGAGCAGGTGCATCTGGCAATTCGCCCGGACAGCCACAGTGGCCACTTCCAGTGGTTTCACTTCAAGGTAGATGGCCTGACGCCTGGCCAGACTCACCGGTTCAGCCTCGACAATGCCAGCCAGTCTTCCTATCCCAATGCCTGGAGCGGTTATCAGGCCGTGGCCTCATATGATCAGCAGGTGTGGTTCCGCGTCCCCAGCCGCTTCGACGGCGAGGCCCTGCACTTTGAGTTGCAGGCCACTCAGCCGCAGGCCTGGTTCGCCTACTTCGAGCCCTACTCGCGTGCCCGCCACAATCAATTGATCGACCGCGCCCAGCAGTTGCCGGGAGTCGAGTTGCTGGCCCATGGACGCAGCGTGCAGGGCCGTGATATCCCCCTGTTGCGCGCTGGTGACGGTGCGCCCGGCAAGCGCAAGCTTTGGCTGATCGCCCAGCAGCACCCGGGCGAGCACATGGCCGAGTGGTTCATGGAGGGCGTGATCGAACGCCTCGAAGCCAACGATACGCAGATTCAGGCATTGCTCGCTCAAGCCGACCTGTACCTGATCCCGAACATGAACCCGGACGGCGCCTTCCTCGGCCATCTGCGTACCAACTTCAAGGGCCAGGATCTGAACCGTGCCTGGCAGTCAGCCAGTGTCGACACCAGCCCCGAGGTGCTGTTTGCCCAGGCACAGATGAAGCAATACGGCGTCGATGCATTTATCGACGTGCACGGTGACGAAGAGATCCCCCACGTGTTCACCGCCGCTTGCGAAGGCAACCCAGGCTACACCCCGCGCCTGGCGAAACTCGAGGAGCAGTTCCGCAGCACCTTGTGCAGCATCACCGCAGACTTTCAGACCACCCACGGCTATACCCGCGACCAGCCTGCTCAGGCCAACATGACCCTGGCCTGCAACGCTGTCGGGCAACAGTACGACTGCCTCTCACTGACCCTGGAGATGCCCTTCAAGGACCACGACGACGCGCCCAATGTGCAGACGGGCTGGTCTGGACAGCGCTCAAAGGACTTGGCCGGTGCGGTACTGGAGACGTTGGCGAAAATCGCGCGTGATCTACGCTAGCTAGAACTGCACATCCAGAATCACGCTGTCGCTGTAGGTCGCAGCCGGCGGCGTGGGCTGATCGCTGTAGACCCGCGCGTTGTAGTTGAAAATCTGGCTACCGGTGCCAGTGCCTGCGCCCGGGTTTACGTTGGCATCGGTACTGGCACGCCTAGCTGTATTCAGCGAGCCCCAGCGCTCGCTGCCGGCGCTCTTGAAAATGTCATAGGCCAGATAGTTATTGGCCGGTGATTTCATCCGTCGACGGCCGCCAGCCGGATTTACCCCATCATCCAGGCCAACGGTGTAGTTGCTGCCCTTGGTGCAGGAGATGTTGATGCTTTGATTGACCGTGGTAAACGCACTGACCACCGGCGCACTGTTGAAGGCAATGTTCGGGGTGGTGATCTGGCAGTCATTGCTTACCGTCAGGCTGACGTTGAGGGTACGGCTGCCATTGCCTCTATCGCGGCCCAGGCAAATCGTGCCGGCACTGATGCCAGAGCAGTAGTCCCAGACCCATGCGATGGTCAGGGTTTCCTGGTACAGGCCCGCAGCAACGTTGGCACCCAGGTTGGTCTTCACATACAGCGGCACGGTCTTGGGTGTGGTGCCATTGAGCAGGCCAAGCAGGTCGAGGATGCCATTGCGGGCGAAGTCGAACGCCACGCCACGGGTGATCGGAAAGCTCGTGCTGTTGTTGGCATACAAGGTGTAAGGGATCACATCACCGGTTGGCCCAACCAGCCCGCTGGTGCTGGAGGTGATGGTTGCGTAGAAGTGATCGCCCGAACTCAGCAGACTGAGCAAAGAACCGGTGCACTGCAAACCGGCATTGGTGGTCGAGGCGCTTTGCACTGTGCCGCGCACCAAGGTCGAATTGACCGTGCCGAAGCTCGCCGGCAGGGTATCGACCATATTGCACAGACCCCAGGCCGGCGCCGCCATCACCGTCGCGAGCAGCGCCACTGCCCCTGCAGAGCGGTTCATTGACACACCAGCGGGCCAATCAACGGCACCGGCCCCTGCCCTTCCGGCAGATCAAAGGCCACCTGGCACTGGCCGCCCTCGGCCAGCTCGACCTGCAGGGTGTTGTGCGCCGAGAGGTTCTCCAGGTACACCAGGCCGTCCCAGCCGACTACCGCCAGGCTGCCGCTCTGCTGATGGGTCACCCGGCTACCCAGCTTGAGGTTGTTCTGCTGCGCGTCGACCAGCACGATGCTCGCCGCCAGCACCCGCTTAAGCGGGAACTCCAGCAAGTAGCCGCTACCCCGGCGCACGGCGACCCGCTGCTCGACCTGCGGTGCCAGCACATCGGCCGCCAGCTCCATTGGATCGATCTCATACTTGCCGCGGTAGTAACCGCTGCTGTACGGCACCAACAAGTGGCCGTTGCGGTCAGTGCGGCCGACCAGCTGATTCTCGTAGCGCACCGGGACATCGGCGTAACCGTCGGTACTGACAACTACAAAGGCATCGTCAATCCGGTTGGCGGCAAACAGGCCGGCGTCCATCCATACCAGCGACCCGCTGGCGTCGGCCCAGCGGGTCATGGCGTCACTGCTGCCATAGGTGCCAGCCTGCAACTGCACCGACTGCAGGCGCCAGGTCGCGTCAGCCTGGCGATAGGCTTCGCGGTCGCCATCGGCATAACCGAGATTGAAACCGACACCGCCACCCACCGGTACGGCGCGGCTGTAGTTGACCCGCTGCTGGCGGCTGCCATCCTGGCTGCGCTCCATGCTCAGGGCCAGGTTGCCATGCAGGTCGAACGGGATCACCAGCTGCGCCTGCATGGCCCACTGGCTTTCGCCGATCTCGCGGTTGGCCGACAGGTACAAGCTGCTATTGCCCCACAACGAGCGGCTCCAGCTCAGGTTGAGCAGACGGGTACGCGAGCCGTCTGCGGCCTGCACATCGAAATAGCCGGCACCGAGGCTGCCATAGCGCTCAAGGTTCAGACTCAGGGTGACCTGTTCACTACGCCTGGACAGCTGCGTGTAGGGCGTGTCGACCCGCGACAGGTCGGCGTAGTCGCCATGGCGCTGCAGGCGCTGGTAACTGAAACCGAGGCGCTGGCTGTTGTATTGATACCCCAGTGCAATCTGCTGGCCCTGCTCGCCGTCGAAACGGCTTTGCGCCAATGCCGCATTGAGCACGCCAAAATTGCCCAGCCGTAGATTGCCACCCAGGCCGCCGAGGGCGAGGGTCTCGGCGGTCTCCAGATGGCCCTCGAGGGTAAAGCTGTCGCTGACACCGTGGCGCAGGCTGGCGCTGGCAACGCCTGTGCCGTAGCCAAAATCACGTACGCCGTAGTCGCGGCGCAGGCTGCCGGCCGCCAGGGTAAAGTCGCTCAGGCCTTTGCCCAGCAGGCTGCTGGTGACGTAGAACGGCAGCGTGGTCGACACCTGGCGGCCGAGGGCGTCGGTGGTCACCACCACCGCTTCGCCGGCACCGTTGATGAACGGCACGTTGGTCAGGGTGTATGGCCCGGGTTGCAGGTCGGTGGTGCTCGCCTTGTAGCCGTTGATGAACAGGTCCAGCGACGTCGGCACCGCCGCCTCGCCGGCAAAGGCCGGCAGCGGGTAGGTGACCAGGTCCGGGCGAGCGGCAAAATCACGCGAAAGCTGCAAGCCGCCGAGCCGCACCGAGCTGGTCCAGGGCAAGGCGCCGGTGACCAGGTCACCGGCCTCGATGGTCAGCAGGCGTTGCTCGTCGGTATAGCGCCAGGTCGTGTCGTAGCGCAGAAATCCCTGACGGGTATCGGCCTGCGGTGCGCTGTTGAAGGCCTGGCGCCACTGGCCGGTGGTGCTGAACGTGCCCCAGCTGTCGAACAGACGCAGCTCGTTCCAGGCGGCCAGGTAGGTGCCGCTCTCATCGGTGTCATTCAGGTAGACGTCGTAGTTGAGCAGCGCGCCGAAGCTGCTGCGGGCGTCGCTGGCCGGATACAGGCCGCGCTCGCCAACCCGCTGCAGCGGCAACCAGGCAGCGGGTACCTGCAACAGCAGGCGCTGGTTGGCGCTGTCGTAGTCGGCATGCAGGTCGGCATAGGCATCCAGCGCCACCTCACCCTGAGTAACCCCCGGCAGCCTGATGCCCGCTGCAGTGAGTACCTCACTGGCGATAAACAAGCGCCCGGCGCGTTGCTGCACTGGCACCAGCTCAGCCCTGGGCATTTGGTTCACCAGCAGGTCGAGGTACAGCGTGGCATCGGTGACCGCGCTGCTCTCGCTCGGTGGCGGCGGCAAGCCGTTGGCCAGCGCCAGCTGTGGCCCCAGCAGCAAGCCCAGGCACACCTGATGGGCCATCCACGACAGCCATTTCACACACGGCTTCCAGCCATTGTCGGGTCCTCCGTGGCCCCTGACGTCGATTCATCGAAGTTTCACTTGCCCGGGCTGATGGCCTGGGCCACGTCCTGTCCGTTGACCCGGCCCTTGAGCACACTCGCTGCGGTGGGGACTGCGGGCACTGGCCAACGCATGCTGGCGCCGGGCAGCACATAGCCAAGCAGGCCTTCAACCACCGGCTTGTCCTGGCCGGCCTGCTGCAGCACTACGTCGGTCAGGCGCGCGTGGACCGGGCCGCTGTTGCGCAGCTCGACGAAGGGCTTGCCCTGCACATTGACCGCGCGCCAGCTCAGCTGCGGCTTGCCGACTCCATCGGCGCTGCGCTTGCCTTCCGGGTCGGGTTTGCCCCACAGGCCTTCGCCATACACGAACAACGGCACCGAGTAGCGCATCTGCAGGCGGATCGCCGCCGTTGGTGCCTGAGTACTGGCATCGACCGGCAAGGGTGAGGGGATTTCGTCGATGATGATGCGGTAGGCCTGCTCCTGACCGGCCGGCGAGCTGCCGGTACGGGTCAGCCGGATCAGCTGCTTTTGCCCCGGCGCGATATTCGCCACCGGCGGGCTGCCGATAATCTCGCGCTGGGCCTGGAACTGCTCCTCAAAGCCGCCCTGGCGCCAGGCAAATACACGCACCTGCAGGTTGGCCGGTGTAGTGCCGCGGTTTTCCAGCCACAGCGCCCCCGCCTTCTGATCTGCCTCCAGCACCGGGTCAATTGGCCAGATCAGCACCGAGGTTGCCGCCGCCGCTGGCTGACTGGCCAGCAGCAAGCCAACGACTATTGCTTGCGCCCACTTCGCGCCTGCCCCCATGCCATTCTCCTTGGTTTGTTGTGTTGATCCCTGCGTTCACCAGGTCACCGTGACCTGCACGACATCGGTATAGGTACCTGCCGGCAATGTCCCCGGCAGCTGCGTGCGACCGTAAACCGGCAGCTTGATCGCCGTCGGGTCGCTGTAGCTGACCGACGTCACCTGGCCGATTGCAAGGCTCTGACTGAAGCCGGCGTCGCGATACAGCTGGTAGGCGAGCAGTTGCGTACCACCGCTGCGCTTCAGGTTGCGGGTCCCGCCGCTGTTGTTCTGGCCACCGTCCAAGGCCATGCTCAATGCCACCCCCGGCGTGCACTGAAAGCTCACCGTGCTGCCACCCAGCGCTGCGCTGACGCTGGCCTTGGACAGGGCTGATTGCGTGCCGAAGTCGAGGCTGCCGTAAGCGCTCACCCCGCCCACCACCAGGCAGCCGGCCACGACCTGCGCGCTGACCTGAAAGGTACTGGTGGTCGCTGCATCCAACGGCAACGCCAGCATCAGGCCCAGCCCCGCCGTGGTTGCGCGAACCCAGCGATTCATGGCTCAGAACGTCAGCTCGACGGCAACCGTGTCGGTGTAGGTGCCCGCCGGCAGGCCAGCCTTGCCCTTGGCCTGGCCGTACAGGTTGACGATCTGGGCAGCGCCGGTACTGGTCGGCACGGCGATGCTGCCGTCGATGGCCAGCGGCACGGTGTGGCCGGCATCGGTATAGAAGTCATACGGCACGAAGTTGCCATTGCCGTCGGCCAGCGCCCGCGTGCCTCCCGTCGACAAGCCATCATGAGCGCCGGCGCGCACGCGAATTGACGCCCCGGTGCCATTCGAGCAGAGGATGCTCATGGCGCCGCCACCCGGGCCCATGACCTGGGCATTGGCGGTACCGAACAAGGCGTCCTGAGTACCGAAGTTGAGGTTACCGAAGTTTACCCCGGAGGTACCGGCACTGCCGTTGACCTGGCAGGCGGCGATCAGGGTCAGGGTCGAGTTGATGGTCCCGGTCACGGTGGCTGCCTGGGCCTGGGACGCCAGCGCCAGGGCGAGCCCGGCGAGTACTGAGCAGGTGAGGTGTGTGCGCATCGGATTCTCCTTGGGTGTTACCAGTCCAGGGTCACGCTGAGGGTGTCGCGGTAAAGCCCGGCGGGCAGCGCGCGCGGCTGCGCGATGACCACGCCGTAGATCGGAATCGGGATCTGCTGGCTGCTGTTGACGGTGAAGGTGCGCGCCTGGCCTACCGGATAACGGCTGTTGCCGCTGGGATCGACCGCCAGTTGGTAAGGGATCATCTCGCGACCGTTGCTCAGCCGGCGCACCCCATCGCCACCGTTCTGGCCAGCATTGATGCGCACGCTGAAGGCGCGCACCGACGGCGTGCAACTGATCTGCAGGCCACCATCGCCTGCGATTTCGTCGACCTTGCCCTGCAACGGCTCCTGCCAGCTCGGCCCGCGCGAACCAAAGTCCATGACCCCTGGCGTACCCAGCGTCGCCGGTGGCTGGTCGCTGCTGATCTGGCACGCGGCACGGATCACCAGGCGCGCTTCGATAACCCCGGTGGTGCTGCCATGCACGGCGCCTGGCAGCAGCAGCGGGCCCAGGCTCAGGAGCAGAATGCTGGTGCGACTCATGACGTAGCCTCCTTGCTCATGGCGATGCCCCTACCAGGTGACCGTGACTTTCAACAAGTCGGCGTACAGGCCAGGCCGTGGCACCCAGGCCAGGCTGTCGATGCGCGCATACAGCGGCAATTCGACCGAGCCACTGTCTGGCACCCGCGCCGATTGTGCGCTGCCAACACTCAGCGGCTGGCGCCAGCCTGGGTCGCTGTAAAGCCGATAGGGAATGAGCCTGGCTTGCGCATCCGCGCTGGCCAGGAAGCGCAGCTCGCCTACGCCGCCATGCAGACCGCCGTCGACGCGGATTTGATAAGGCGTGTCCGGGTTGCATTCGAGCCGTGGTGGCCTAGGGCTGAGCAGCACGCCGGTCAGCGGCGCAGCGCCGCCGTCAAGGCGTGCTGCGCTACCCAGGTCGATCTGGCCCAATGCTTGCGCCGCCGCATCGCGGGGTTGGTTGACCAGCATGCAACCACGCTCGACCTGCACCCGCACCTCGACCAGAAAGTCCGCCGCCAGGCTGTTCACGCTCAACATCAGCCCCGACCACATGGCCACTCCGCGTACTTCCACCGCACTATCCCTGTTTCAGGCCCTGTTTGCAGGCTATGACCTTGAGGGTAGCAGCGCGGTCTGATCCCGCCGGGTTTGCCCTACCCTTCATTGGCATTAACAACAATGGCTTAGGTGGCTATTTGCCGCGTTAAAGGCCACCCGTTCGGCACCTTTCACGGCACTGCACGCTATTTTTGTAATCCAACCGGCGAACCCCTGAACTAATCAGACCTCAAATGGCCATATGCCGGCAAAGCAGCCGACAATCTGATACTTTTGCAGCAGCAACAGCCTATGCCATGCGCTTTTCGCCGGGCGAGGACAGAATCACCAGGAGTACCGCTTTGACAACTGCCCCCACCGCATTCGACCAGGCTGTCGAGCGCTGCGCCCAGGAACCTATTCAGGTCCCCGGCAGCATCCAGCCGCAGGGTTTCATGCTGGTACTCGACGAGCAGGACCTGTGCGTGCTGCAAGCCAGCGAGAACGCTGAGCGCTGGCTTGGTACTGCAGCGCCCGAGCTGCTTGGGCGCACTTTCGCCGAGCTGATCAGCGACAGTTTCGACCTGCGTGCACAGATGCAGTATCTGCCGGTCGATGAGGTATTCCCGTTTCATATCGGTGACATCGAACTACCCCAGCCCAGCCCAGACTGCAGCCACATGCGCGTACTGGTGCATCGTCACGACCAGGTCCTGATCACCGAATTCGAACCGATCCGCACGGCCAGCGGCCCGTCCGGGCATGGCGATTATTACCCGCTGGTACGCGCATTCGTCGGCAGCGTGCATAAGGTCAGCTGCATCGTCGAACTGTTGCAGCAGTCGGTCATGCAGATCAAACGCATTACCGGCTTTGGCAGGGTCAAGGCCTACCGCTTCGATGCCGAAGGCAACGGCCAGGTACTTGCCGAGGTCGCCGACCCCGGCTACCCGAGCTATCTGGGCCTGTGCTTCCCGGCCTCCGATATTCCACGCCAGGCCCGCGAGTTGTACCGAGTCAATCGGATTCGGGTCATCGAAGATGCCAACTACATTGCCGCGCCGCTGTATCCCCACAGCAACCCGCGCACCGGCAAGCCGCTGGACATGAGCTATGCGGCGCTGCGCGCGGTATCGCCGGTGCACCTGCAGTACATGCGCAACATGGGCACCCTGGCATCGACCTCTTTGTCGATTGTGGTAGACGGCAAGTTGTGGGGGCTGATCTCCTGCCATCACGACCAGCCGCACGCCGTCGACCTGCCCACTCGCACGGCCTGCGAGCTGCTGGCCAGCGTGCTGTCGCTGCAGATCGAATCCCGTGAAGCGCACACCGGCACCCAGACCATGCTCGACATGCGCCAGCGCATCGTGCGCATGCTGGCCTCGATGGCCGACCACGACAGCGTCAGTGCTGGTTTGAAGGCCTTGCCTCAGGTACTGCTGGACTTTGCCGGTGCCACTGGCGCGGCGATCATCAGTGCCGAGCGCTGCGACCTGATCGGCGTGACGCCGCCCGCTGCGCAGGTCAATGCGCTGGTCCACTGGCTGTCGCAGCAAGACGCCGAGTCGGTGTTCAGCACTGACAACGTGCGCCGCGACATTCAGGACTTGCCAGAGCTGGCCAAGCACGTTGGCGGTGTGCTGGCGGTGGCGATTTCGCAGATCCACTCGCACTATCTGGTGTGGTTCCGCCCCGAGCAGGTACGCACGGTCAACTGGGCCGGGCGCCCGGAAAAAGCCATCAGCGCCGCGGGCGACCTCAACCCGCGACACAGCTTCGAGCGCTGGCAGGAAGATGTTGGCGGCTACTGCGAATCCTGGGACCCGCTGATCATCGAAGGCGTGGCCGAACTTCGCGTAGCCGTACTGGGGATCGTGCTGCGCAAAGCCGAAGAGCTGGCGCAACTGGCCGGTGAGCTGCGCCAGTCGAACAAGGAACTCGAAGCGTTTTCCTACAGCGTGTCGCACGATCTGCGCGCACCGCTGCGGCACATCGCCGGCTACACCGAACTGCTCACCGAAGTCGAAAGCGAGAACTTCAGCGAACGCGGCCAGCGCTTCCTCAAGCACATCGAAGAAGCCGCGCACTTTGCTGGCACACTTGTCGACAACCTGCTCAACTTCTCCCAGATGGGCCGCTCTGCCCTGCGCATGTCGGATGTCGACCTGAACGCCCTGGTCGAAACCATTCGCAACGAGCTGACACCGGATTTTGCCGGCCGTACAATCATCTGGGACGTGGAAAAACTCCCAAAGGTGATCGCCGACCCGGCGTTCATCAACATGGCACTGCATAACCTGATCGCCAACGCGATCAAGTACACCCGTGGCCGCGATCCTGCGCGTATTGAGATCCGCGCCAAGCAACACCCGCACGAGACTGAAATCTATATTCGCGACAACGGCGTCGGCTTCGACATGGCCTATGCCAATAAGCTGTTCGGCGTGTTCCAGCGCTTGCACCGCATGGAAGACTTCGAAGGCACCGGCATCGGCCTGGCCAGCGTGCGCCGGATCATCGAACGTCACGACGGCCGTGTCTGGGCTAACGGCGAGATCAACCAGGGAGCGTCGTTCCATTTCGCCCTCCCGCGCCATTCATCGAACACCTGAGGTAACGTACACATCATGCTAAAACCGATCTTGTTGGTCGAAGACAACCCCAGGGATCTGGAGTTGACGCTTGTCGCGCTGGAGCGCAGCCAGCTGGCCAACGAAGTCATCGTACTGCGCGATGGCGCCGACGCCCTCGACTACCTGTTGCGCCGCAACGGTTACGCCGACCGCGACGATGGCAACCCGGCCGTGCTTCTGCTCGACCTGAAACTGCCCAAGGTGGATGGCCTGGAGGTGCTCAAGGCAGTGCGCGAAACCCCTGAGCTGCGCAGCATCCCGACGGTGATGCTGACCTCGTCGCGGGAAGAACCCGATCTGCTGCGCGCCTATGAGCTCGGGGTCAATGCCTACGTGGTGAAGCCGGTCGAGTTCAAGGAATTTGTCACGGCCATCTCCGATCTGGGGATCTTCTGGGCCGTCCTCAATGAACCGCCGCCTGGCTCGTTGCGGCTGACTCGGCGTGGTAACAATTGAGTCCAACTAGCATGTTGTCAGGCCCGCTCAAGCTACTGATGGTCGAAGACAGTTCGATGGATGCCGAGCTGACCTTATTGCGCCTGGAGCGCAGCGGGCTGCACATCGAGTCGCAACTGGTGTTCGACCATATTGGCGTCGAGCATGCGCTGCACCACGGCCGTTTTGACCTGATCCTGTGCGACTGCGTGTTGCCTGGCTCGTCCGGCACCGAGGTGCTGGCGATTGCTCAGCGGCTGGCGCCAGATGTGCCGTTCATCTTCCTCTCAGGCATTTATGGTGAAGAGCACGCGGTGGAGATGATCCGCCTTGGCGCCACCGACTATGTCCTGAAGAAGAACCTGCCGCTGCTGCCCAAGGCCGTGCGCCGGGCGCTGACCGAAGTGCAGGAACGCCATCGCCGCCGCCGCGCCGAGGAAGCGCTGGCCGAGCTTGAGGCGCGCGCCCGGTTTGCCATCGATGCTGCGGGCATGGGTACCTGGGACTATCGCCCGCAGGAAGATCTGCTGCTCTGGGATGACCGCTGCAAGACCTTGTTTGGCCTGCCTGTCGACACTCAGATGTCGTTGGATGTGTTCTACGCAGGCATCTATCCCGAAGACGTCGCGCTGGTTCGTGACGCTGTCGAGCAGGTCATGCAGCCCCAGGCAGGCGGTCACTACCGGGTCGAGTTTCGTATCAATCAGCGTGACGGCCTCGAGCCGCGCTGGTTGCTCTCGAGCGGCCAGACCCAATTCCTCGACGGCCGCTGCGTGCGCTTTTCCGGCGTATTGCAGGACATTCATGAACAACGCCAGGCGACCACGGCGCTCAAGCAGCTCAACGAGATGCTCGGCGAGCGGGTCGAGCGGCGTACCCGGGAGCGCGATCGCTCATGGGAATTGTCCCAGGACTTGCTGGCGGTACTGAACAGAGACCTGACCCCGGTCGCGCTCAACCCAGCCTGGGAAGTCAGCCTGGGCATCTCGCGTGAACGCCTGAGCCAGACCACCCTGTTGCAGTTGCTACCCGAGCCGGATCAGGAGGCCTTTATCGCTGAGCTGGCCGCCCTCGGCCAGGGCCGCACCAGTGCCCGCTTTGTAGGGCGGATTCAACACGCCAGCGGCCAACAGCGCTGGTTGTCGTGGGTGATCGTGCCCGAGGACACCCTGCTCTATGTGGTCGCCCGCGATATCACCAGTGAGCGCGAATCGTCGATGGGCCTGGCCGAGGCCAACATGCGCCTGCGCGAGCAGATCGATGAGCGCGAGCGTATCGAAGCTGCGCTGCAGCAGATGCAGCGACTGGAGGCAGTCGGCCAGCTGACTGCCGGGGTCGCGCACGACTTCAACAACTTGCTGACGGTGATTCTGACCGGCGCGAGTTTCCTTGAGCGTGACCTGCAGAAAGAGAATTACGACAAGGCCCGCAGCCGCCTCAAGCACATCCGCGAGGCTGGCGAGCGCGGTGCCAAGTTGACCTCACAGTTGCTGGCCTTCTCCCGGCGCCAGCGGCTCGAGCCTGTGCCGCTGAACCTGAACCAGACCCTCACCGGCCTGGAAGAGCTGCTGCGACGCACCTTGGGCGGCAATGTCTCGGTACGCCTGGATCTGGATGCCAGCCTTTGGCAGGCACTGACTGACCCGACCCAGACCGAGATGATCATTCTCAACCTGGCGATCAACGCCCGCGACGCCATGGCCGATGGCGGCCAGCTGATCCTGTCGACGCGCAATACCTTGATCACAGAACGCGCCCAGCGACCGGAAGACCCGGAGCCTGGCGAGTACGTGATGCTGTCGATTCGCGATACCGGTTGCGGCATGAGTGAAGAGGTAGTCGGCAAGGTATTCGAGCCATTCTTCACCACCAAGGACATCGGTAAAGGCTCGGGCCTTGGCCTGGCCCAGGTGTTCGGCTTCGCCAAGCAATCGGGCGGCGGCGTGTCTATCGATACTGCGCCGGACCAGGGTACCTTGGTGTCGGTCTACCTGCCTGCGGTCAAGCAGCCTGTAGCCTTCGAAGCACCCGCGGCGCCTGCGGCGCCAGCCCTCTCGGCAGAGGGCCGTGATCGCACCGTGCTGTTGGTGGACGATGATCACCTGGTCCGCGACATGATCGGCGAGCTACTGCGCTCGCACGGTTATCAGGTACGCCAGGCGCACGGTGGCGAGCAGGCCCTGTGCTTGCTCGATGAACACGTCGATGTGCTGCTGACAGACTTTGCCATGCCCGAATTCAACGGCGCGCAGCTTGCGTTGGCGGCGCGTGAGCGCTTCCCGCAATTGCCGGTGGTGATTCTCACCGGCTATGCCGAGCTGCAAGGCTTCGAGCTGGGCGACAGTGTGGTCATTCAGAAACCGGTACAGGATCAACTGCTGGCGAAAACCCTGGACGATTTGCTGGGCGCGGTCTGAGCACCGCGCTCGGCCGTTGCTCAGCAACTGCAATGCGGATGCGTAGCGTGGATTGCGCGGGAATAGAGAGAGGGTAAAGCGAGGGAGATAATGGCAGGGGCGGCTGGATTCGAACCAACGCATGGCAGGATCAAAACCTGCTGCCTTACCGCTTGGCGACGCCCCTGTATCTGATGCAACGAGTGCGATGCACTGTCGCTCTGACAATTCCCGTGGCTGACAACATGAGTTGTTGTCGGGGAATGCGCGGCACTTTAACAACAATCTTTGATCATGAAAACCCCTCTTTTAAAAAAAATCTCAAAAAAACAGCAAGTTAGTCAGGCGCCAGCCGCTGTGCAACCGCCTGTCGGCAAAGCTCGCCAAGCCAAAAAACCAAATCCCTGAAGCCCTGCCCAATAGTAAGTTAATCCCAGCGCTTACAAGGAGGGCGCCATGCCAGTTTCCCATGACCTGTACCAAGACCTGCACTACCCCCGCGAAATCGTTCAGCAGCGCCGCCAGCAGGATCAGACCCTTGATCGCCTGCTCGACGAGTACGTCGATATCGACAACCAGGTGCTGGCTGCCGAGGCCATCTCGGCGGGCTATACCAGCGATGATGACCTGCACCGCCTCAAGGAACGTCGTTTGTCGATCAAGTACATGATCGATCGTCAGCTCAAGCGCGAGGACTGAGGCTGTTCATTTGGCAGTGGCGCATGACCACTGCCAGTGGGCACTGACCGGTAGTCGCCCACAATCGCCTGGCTGCTCGCCGGGAAGATTGCCTGCCAGCGGTGCTTGCGGTGAAAATGGCCACTCACTGGAGGGCGCCAACCGCCCTGCCCCACCGTCGAGGACCACCTGCTTGTCTGCCTGGATTTCCACGCCGCTTCGCCACTTGCGCCGCCGCTCGCGTACCGATGCGCAAGGCGACTGCCAGCTGTTGAGCTACTTCGACGACAAGGCCAGGCAGCGCGACTATAGCTTGAGCGAAGGTCAACGGCGGGTTATCGAGCGCATGGCGCAACAGTTGGCTGCGCTGACTGACGGCCAGGCGCGCAGCCTGTATCTGTATGGATCGGTTGGCCGCGGCAAGAGCTGGCTGCTCGATGGCTTCTATCAGGCACTAGAGGTGGAGGCCAAGCTGCGCCTGCACTTTCACGATTTCTTCGCTCGTCTGCATCAGGGCATGCACCGCCATCGCGGCGCCGACAATGCTATGGCGGCAACCCTGGATGAACTGATTGGCGACTGCCGGGTGCTGTGCTTCGACGAGTTCCATGTGCACGACATCGGCGATGCGATGCTGCTCACCCGCCTGTTCAGCGCGCTGTTCGAGCGCAATGTATTTGTCGTCCTGACCTCCAACTATGCCCCTGAAGGCCTGCTGCCCAACCCGCTTTACCATGAGCGGTTCTTGCCAGTGATCCGCCTGATCAACAGCCGCATGCTGGTGATGGAAGTGGGCGGCGACATCGACTTTCGCAGCCTGCCGGCCAACCGCGCGCACCAGCGTTTTACCCAGGGCCACTACGTCTGGCCCGGCACAGCTGAGCAACGCCTGGCCCTGGCGCTGCCTGAAACCCAGCCGCTGACCCTGGACATCAACCAGCGCCCGCTGCGCGCCCTGGCCAGCCAGGATCGACAGGTGCACTTCAGCTTTGTCGATCTGTGCGAGCAGGCCACGGCGGTGGTGGATTATCTGGAGCTGGCCAGCCGTTACGATCGCTGGATCATCGACGACCTGGAAGACCTGGCCGAATGTTCGCTCGCAGCGCAGCAACGCTTCGTCAACCTGGTCGATGTGCTGTACGACCAAGACTGCGAGCTGGTGCTGATTGGCCGCTATCCGCTCGAGCAGAGCCTGGGTGGCGCTATTGCCGACCTGATGCGCACCCGCAGCCGTCTCGGCCAGCTGCATCAGGTCGGCACGACTGTGCTTTAACCCGCTCGGGGCAGATCGGCCAGCACCGCTTCGATTTCGCCAAGCACAGCCGGGTCATCCAGCGTTGACGGTGGTACATAGGCCTGACCGTCAGCGATCTTGCGCAGCACCGCGCGCAGAATCTTGCCGGAGCGTGTCTTGGGCAAGCGCTTGACCAACCGCACCCGGTTGAAGCATGCCAGCGCACCGATCTGCTCGCGCACACTGGCAACCAGCTCAGCCTGCAATTTTTGCTCGGCTAGCTCTTCGCCGTCCTTGAGTACCACCAACGCCAACGGCACCTGGCCCTTGATGTCGTCGTGCACACCGATCACCGCGCACTCGGCAACCGCTGCATGGCGGGCGACCAGATCTTCCATTTCGCCGGTAGACAACCGATGCCCGGAGACGTTGATGACGTCATCGGTGCGACCCATGATGTAGACGAAGCCGTCATCGTCCAGGTAGCCGCCATCACCGGTATGGTAGTAGCCCGGATAGGTGTGCAGATACGCCTGCAGATAGCGCTGATGATCACCCCACAGCGTCTGGCTGCAGCCCGGCGGCAGCGGCAGGGCGATGACGATCGCGCCCTGTTGATTCGGCCCGAGCAAATGCCCGTCGTCGTCCAGCACCTGCACGTGGTAGCCCGGTACTGCGCGGTTGCTCGACCCGGGGCGTGCGGCGCTGCCTCCAAGGCCGACACAGGGTGCGGTCACCGGCCAGCCGGTTTCGGTCTGCCACCAGTGGTCATGTACCGGTTTGCCGGTGACCTGCTCCAGCCATTGATGGGTGCTTGAATCAAGCTTTTCCCCAGCCAGGAACAATTGGCGCAGGGAGCTCAGGTCATACCCGGCGAGCAGTTCCCCTTGGGGGTCTTCCTTGCGAATCGCGCGCATCGCCGTCGGCGCGCAGAACAAGGCATTCACCTGATACTGCTCGACCACCCGCCAGTACGCGGCGGCGTCCGGGGTGCGGATCGGCTTGCCTTCATAGAACACCGTGGTGCAACCGGTCATCAGCGGCCCGTAGACGATCAGCGAGTGACCGACCACCCAGCCCACATCGGAAATCCCCCACCAGACATCGCCCGCCTGCATGCCATAGATATGGCGCATGGTGTAGCTCAAGGCGACCGCGTTGCCGCCGTTCTCGCGGACGATGCCCTTGGGTTTGCCGGTGGTGCCGGAGGTGTACATGATATATAGCGGGTCGGTTGCACTGAGCTCGACCGGCGCCACAGGCTGCGCGTTGACCAGTGCCTGTTGCCAGTCCAGGTCACGCCCAGGCTGCAGCGCGGCCTTGGCCTGTGGCCGCTGCAGCACCAGCACGTGGCGAGGCTGATGAATGGCCAGTTGCAGCGCGCGATCGATCAGCGGCTTGTATTCGATGACCCGATCAAACTCCAGCCCGCAGGAGGCCGTGAGCACCAGGGTCGGCTTGGCATCATCGATACGCAGGGCCAGCTCGTTGGCGGCAAAACCGCCGAACACCACCGAGTGCACTGCGCCAATCCGCGCGCAGGCGAGCATGGCCATGGCCGCCTGCGGCACCATCGGCATGTAGATGACGACACCGTCGCCCTTGCGCACGCCCAACTCGCGTAGCAGCCCGGCCAGCCGCGCCACCTCATCGCGCAACTCACGGTAGCTGAAGCGCTGCTGGGTGGCGGTTACCGGCGAGTCGTAGATCAACGCGATCTGCTCGCCACGGCCTTGTTCGATCTGGTGATCCAAGGCCAGGTAGCAGCTGTTCAGGCGCCCGTCGGCGAACCAGCAATGGCTGCCGTCGGTGTTGTTGATCAGGGTCTGGCGCGGCTTGTGGTACCAGGCCAGCTGGTCGGCCTGTTCGGCCCAGAAGGCCACAGGGTCGGAAATGGAACGGGCGTAGCTGTGCTGGTAGGTCATGTCAGTCGCAACCCGATACTTGTTGTTATTGAAGGGCGAGCCTGCAGTATGGACCTGCCTGACGCCCCTGCCATGGGACTAAAGTCCATAACCGACCTGCAAATTCGCAGCAACAGGCACTATCAAGGCGGCGCTTTTGAAGCGCCCCAAGCAACGAGCAAGGCTCTAGAATAGCCATCACCTTGATCAATGAGCACAGCATGGATATCGAACAGGCACGCACCTTTCTGGAGATTGTGCGCTGCGGCAGCCTGGTCGCCGCCGCCGAGGGCCTGTGCGTGTCGCAGACGGCAATCACCGCGCGGGTGCAGCGTCTTGAGCAGCAGCTAGGTTGCCAGCTGTTTGTCCGCAGCCGCAGCGGCGCCAGCCTGACCGCAGACGGCGAAGCCTTCGTCACCTACGCCCACCAACTGGTGGAAACCTGGGAGGCCGCCCGCCGTGACCTGCCGCTGCCGCAGGGTTGTCAGCAGCTGCTTCACCTGGGCGGTGAAACCAGCCTGGGCAACCCACTACTGCTTGACTGGGTCAGTGCGCTGTACCGCGAGATGCCCAGCCATGCCATCCGCAGCGAGGTCAGCGACGGCGAATCGTTGCTGCGCAAGGTCGAGCGCGGCTTGCTCGATGCTGCGCTGGTCTATCAGCCCATCTACGGGCCTGGCCTGCAGGTGGAGCAGTTGATGGAAGAAAAACTGGTGCGCATCCGCCACGTAGAACGGCCAGAGCCTTATGTGTATATCGACTGGGGCGAGACGTTTCGCCGCCAGCACGATGCCGCCCTGCCCGACTGCGCCCGCCCAGCGCTGAGCTTCAACCTCGGCCCGCTGGCCTTGCAGTTCATTCTCGAGCACGGTGGCAGCGGTTATTTCCGTACACGGGTGGTGCAGGCTTATCTGGACAGCGGCGTGTTCGAGCGGGTGCCGCAAGCGCCGGAATTCACCTACCCGACTTTTCTGGTGTACACCCGCAAGCACGACAGCGCCGCCTTGCAGCAGGCCTTCGGCGTGCTGCGCCGGCAAGTCGCAGCGGGCGTCAGTGACTGGTCACAACGCTGGGACCCGCTCATCTGAAGCAAGCGTGCTGTGGTTGAGCAACTGGCGCTTGAGACCGGCAATCAGGTCGGTCTGGGTGATCACCCCGACCAGCTTGCCGTCATCGAGTACCGGCAGGCAGTGCAAGCCTTGCTCGCACAGCAATGGCAGCAGACGCTCCAGCGGGTGCTGGCTGCTGACACTGATCACCCGCCGGCTCATCACCTGCTCCAGCACCACCGGCCTGCGCCGCCACAGCCCACGCCAGCTGAACCGCGCCCGCGCCATGGCCGCCGTCAGCACATCACTGAGGCTGACGATGCCAACCAGGCGCCCCTGCGCCAGTACTGGTAGCGTCTTCAGGTGGTGGCTGGCGAGCATCTGCCAGGCTTGCTCCAGCGTGGTCTGCGGGCTGGCAAACTGCACATCGCGGGACATCACCGAAGCCGCGGTGATACCGCCTAGACTGCGCTGCAAGGCATGCTGTTCAGTGGCCAGAAGAATACGCTCAAGCTCGTCACGGCTGACGTCAACGTACTCGCCGATGTCTTCCAGAGCCTGATCGAGGTCGTCGCTGCTGAAACCTACCCGGGCGCTGGGCACCGGGTCGTGGGTGTGGTGCAGATCCTTGCGCGGCAAGCCAGGCTTGGGATAGCGCACGCCCGTCAGGCGGTTGTAGACCACCGCCACTGCGACCAGCACCAGCGCATTGAGCATGATTGGCTCGAGCAGATGATCGCCCATGGCGACCAGCCCGGAATCGGCCAGTACCGCGCTGACCGCTACTCCGCCGCCCGGCGGGTGCAGGCAGCGCAGCAGGCACATGACCAACAACGACAAGCCCAGTGCAGCGCCAGCCACCCACAGCTCGCTGCCCAGGTGCTGGCGCATGACCAAGCCGATTACGCCCGCCAGCGCGTAGCTGCCCAGCACCGACCACGGCTGCGCCAGCGGCCCGGCGTGCACGGCGAAAACCAGCACGGCTGTTGCCGCCAGAGGGCCAAGCAAATGCAGCGCAATGGAGGGACCATAGGCCAGGCTGCATAGCCAACCTGCGAGGCACAGGCCGAGCAAGGCACCGACGCCTGCGCGCAGCCATTCTTTGGGAGGAATATTGAGGGGCGCCGGCATCAGGCGCTGCAACAGGGGTTCGGGACGCGAGGCAGACATCGGCAGAACGTGCTCTTCAACTTGGCCGGGATGAGCCATTTCAGAGCAAGAGTGTGCCGCGCGCACTATTGTGGGGCAAATTCAAAATAATGCGGTTTGGGCTCAATAATTTTGCAGCATCAGCGTAGGCCGTTCAGCGGCCTTTGCCGGGCAGCTCGATGCTCACTCGCAGGCCGCCTTGAGGGCTTTCCTGCAGGGAGATGGCGCCACCCCAGGCGTCGACGATATCGCGCACGATACCCAAGCCCAGGCCGTGACCATTGACCTGCTCGTCCAGCCGCGAACCTCGCTCGAGCACGAGCCTGCGTTTTCCCTCAGGGATGCCCGGGCCATCGTCATCCACCCATAACTGATAACCAGAGGCATTCGTGGCGATACCCAAGCGGACTTCGCTGTCAGCCCATTTGCAGGCATTGTCGAGCAGGTTGCCGAGCAGCTCGAGCAGGTCCTCGCGGTCCCAAGGCAGCAGCAGTCCAGCGGGCGTGTCGCGCTCCAGCAGCAGACCTTCACCATGAATCATGCCCAAGGTTGCCAGCAGGCTTGGCAACTCCGCATCGCAATCAAACTGCGCGCCGGGCAGAGCATCGCCCGCCAACCGCGCACGGTTGAGTTCACGTTCCAGGCGCTGCTGGATCTGTTCGAGCTGCTCGCGCATTTGCGTGCGTACCTCAGGCAAATCGCGCAAGCGCTCGCTGGAGGCCAGGCTGAGCAGAACCGCCATCGGCGTTTTCAACGCATGGCCAAGATTGCCCAGCGCATTGCGCGAGCGGCGCAGGCTGTCTTCGGTGTGGGCAAGCAGATGGTTGACCTGATCGACCAGCGGCTGCAGTTCGCTGGGCACTTCGGCATCCAGCTGTGAGCGCTGGCCTTGCTGCAGCTGCGCGATCTGCTGGCGGGCACGCTCCAATGGCCGGAGCGAGCGGGTAACAGTGATGCGCTGCAATACCAGCACCAGCACCAGGGCGATCAGGCCCATACCCAGGCCGATCTGCTGCATGCGCTGAAAGCCCTGGCGTACTGGTGAATAATCCTGCGCGACGCTGATCGAGATGTCCTGACCCAGGCGCCGATAGTCAGCACGCAGGGCCAGCAACTGTTGGCCTTCAGGACCTAGTACATGGGTATCTTCGAGTCCCGGCTTGGCCGGCTTGGGCATGTCCAGGTCCCACAATGAGCGAGATCGCCAACTGCCCTGCTCGAAATCGATGCGAAAGTAATACCCGGAAAACGGCCTTTGGTACGCAGCCGAGATGCGCCGCTCATCCAGCTGCAAGCCGTCCGGGCCGCGCCCCAGCGCCACCAGCAGGTTCTCGCTTTCCTTGCGCAAACCGACTTCGAGGTAACGCTGCAGGCCGGCCTCGAACAGCCACAGGGTCAACTGTGCAAAGGCCAGCCCGATCACTACCAACACGGCGATAAGGCCAACACTCAAGCGTGCCTGGATCGACTTCACGGCGTGCTGCCGGCGTAGACGTAACCTTGCCCGCGACGGGTTTCGATGACGCTGCGGCCGAGCTTACGCCGCAGGTGATTGACGTGCACCTCAAGCACGTTGGAGTCGCGCTCGGTTTCGCCGTCATACAGGTGCTCGGCCAGATGCCCCTTGGACAGCACCTGGCCGGGATGCAGCATGAAGTAGCGCAGCAGGCGAAACTCCGCCGCGGTCAGTTGCACATCGACACCCTCGCGGCTGACACACTGGCGGCTCTCGTCCAAGTGCAGGCCGGCTGCTTCAAGCTTGGGCTGATTGGCCAGGCCGCGCGCGCGGCGCAGCAGTGCCTGAATGCGCAGTTGCAGCTCTTCAGGGTGGAACGGCTTGCTCAGGTAATCGTCGGCGCCGGCCTTCAAGCCTTCGATGCGCTCGGCCCACGAGCCGCGCGCCGTCAGGATCAGCACTGGCGTGGCCAACCCGCCTGCACGCCACTGGGCGAGGACTTCCAATCCCGGCAAGCCGGGCAAGCCAAGGTCGAGAATGATCAGATCGTAGGGCTCGCTCTGGCCTTGATAGACCGCATCACGGCCGTCTGCCAGCCAGTCGACGGCATAGCCCTGACGCTGCAGGCCGGCAGTCAGCTCATCGGCCAGCGGCACGTTATCCTCGACCAGCAACAGGCGCATTCAGTCGTCCTCCTCGTCTTTGAGCAGCACACCGCTGCGGGCATCCAGCTTGATTTCGCGCACCACCCCTTCAAGGGTCAGCAGCTCGACCTCGTATTCATAGCGGCCGTGTTTTTCTTCAAGCTCTGCCTCAAGCAGACGTGCCCCGGGGTAACGCCCCAGGGCAGAGTCGAGCAGATGCTCAAGCGGCAGGATGATGCCCTTTTGCCGCAGCGCGAGGGCTTCATCCTGGTCAAGATCACGCGCCAGCGCCAGTGAACACACGGCCATCAGGGCCAGCGCCAGGTAGCGCGGCGTGCGCGATAGCGGGCTCATTATTTGTCTTGGGCGTTTTTCAGTATTTCGCCGGTCTTGGCATCCAGATCAACGTCCCATTCAACGTTCTGCGCATCACGCAGTTCGACCTTGAGGATGTAGCGGCCGTATTCGTTTTCAAGCTCGGAGTCGGTGATGGTTGAACCAGGATGCTTGGCCTTGGCAGTCTCGGCCAGTTTCTGCAATGGCTGCACGGTGCCGGCTTTTTCCAGGGCGCTGATTTCATGCGCCGGTACGTCGGCCAGGGCAGCGTTGGCAGCAACAGACAGGGCAGCAGCAGTGAACAGGGCAGTCAAAGTCTTCATGAGTATCTCTCCATCGGGATGTACAAGTTGTCTACGGGGTTAAGATTAACCACGGCTCCTTAAGCCAACCTGAAATTGCTCGCGGGCATGATAGCGCATGCCTCGAGCACTGTTGCAGTGGGTGCGCAAGCGCCACCGGGCAGCTGACCACACAGGCACAACCACTCACTGCGGCCATGCTGGTAGAATCGCCGCCATTCTCGCTTGCAACAGAGTTACTACCCCGTGGAAATTTTCAAAGAGTTCACCTTCGAATCGGCCCATCGCCTGCCCAATGTCGCGCCTGGTCATAAATGCGGCCGCTTGCACGGCCACTCGTTCAAGGTTGCCCTGCACCTGACCGGCCCGCTTGACCCGCATACCGGCTGGATCCGCGACTTCTCCGAGATCAAGGCGATTTTCAAGCCGATCTACGAGCAGCTCGACCACAACTACCTGAACGACATTCCTGGCCTGGAAAACCCCACCAGCGAAGTGATTGCGGTGTGGATCTGGCAGCAGGTGAAACCGCTGCTGCCAGAACTGTCCAAGGTGCGTATTCACGAAACCTGCACCAGCGGCTGCGAGTACAGCGGCGCGTAGGCGGTTTCACTCTATCGAGGGTTTCAGGTGCGGCGGCACGCATGGGTTGTCGATACACATCAGCAACACACCCGGCCTGCCGCGGCCTGCATTCAGATACCCTTGCCCGTTCTCTACCAGTCGGCGCACCTTGACAGCTTCAAGGCCGCCATAGAGAGACAGGTTCAGGTGCAGACCGCCCTCCACCAAGCGCTCCGGATTCAGGCCTGCGATGTGCCAGAGCGGCGTCTTCAAGCCCTTTCTGAGTTTGTAGAGCGGCAAGTCGAGATCAATCTGCGTGTCTACCGGGAGTTTTACCGCCGACGCTACACCGATCGGATCGTTCAGGGCTATTACCCCTTCTTTATCGATCAGGCTTCCAGCCTTGGCGTCTGTAGGGTAAAAACCCAGATAGCCGCTTCTGCTCACGTCCAACCAGTAGTTGAGCCTGGGATACTGGTCGCTGTTGCGGCCAGTATAGGCCGGGCGGATCTCGTAGACGTAGCCCAGCGCATGGCGATAGGTGCCGAACCAGAAGGTATCGACACCGAGCGATTGTCGTAAATCTTCACCCTGCCATTCGTCCGGCGGAAATGAATCTGGCCGTGTTCCGTCATAATTGCGGCTCGCTATCAACCAGCCGCTGTCGCTATTCCAGCCATCGAATTCGGTCCAGAGCGGCCGGGACAGGTCGTCACCGTCCTCCCATACCGCAGGGGTCGAAACATAATCTGCCAGTTGCCAGCGGCAGCGGGCGGTAAAACTCAGTTCAGGCATGAATACAAGGCTGCTCATCACGTCACTCCAGCTTGAAGGAGCGATGAACGCTAAGGACTGCTGGCGCCGCGCGGCATCTGGAAGGCTACCCCAGCACGTCCTTGAGAAACGACGGTGCGATGTAGCGCTGGTAATGTGCTTCGGACAACAGGAAGAACTCCCGGTCGATGGCGTCGCGCAACTGTGGCAGATCCCAGCCACGAAACTCAGGCAACAGCGCCATGCCATAGGCCTCAAGGTCACGGATCATCCGCGCGCCCCTGGCAATCAATTGGTAGGCCCAGCAGTACTCTGACTGCTGCACGACGAAGCGGATCGAGCGCTGCTCCAGTTGCTGGCGCAAGCAGTCTTTGTCGAACACTTCCAGCTTGGCCATCATCACTTGCACCAGCAACTGCTCCAAGCGCAGCCAGACCGCCCGCTTGGCCTCCTCGCTGTAGCCGTTCCAGTGGATCACTTCATGATGAAAGCGCTTGCAGCCGCGGCATACAAGGTCGCCGTAGACGGTCGAGCAGAGCCCGACACACGGGGTTTTGATGGACTGATTGGACATGAACAGACAACAGCTTGGCGGTGGCACACGGCTCCATGTTAGCCCTTTGTCTAACCAGGGTCACTTGTTAAAGTCGCATCCCGCGCCTTACTTTTGTTCAGTTTTTGCCGTAGAATCAATCCGCCTTTTCAAGGCAACAATGTCCGTTGGAAGCTGTTTTCAAAGCGTCACGAAGCACAGTTAATCCGGTAGAACGGTGTTGGCCGGCCCATGCAGCCCTCGCATGCTCCGCGCCAACCCCTCATCAGCGCTCCGTTCTACAGGCGTAAAACTTTGAAAACAGCTTCTGCAAGGATTTTCCGCACGCCTGGCTGGACGGCTCACGAAGCCGTATTGCGCATGGCCGCGTTGAATTCTGGATGAGCGTCCCGGACTCCCTTTAGGGACCACTGATGAGGGTAATAACTGTGCTTGAAGCCTACCGCAAACATATCGAAGAGCGTAAAGCCCTGGGCATCGTGCCCCAGCCGCTGAACGCCGAACAGACTGCAGGCCTGGTCGAACTGTTGAAAAACCCGCCAGCCGGCGAAGAAGCCTTCCTCGTTGACCTGATCACCAACCGCGTACCACCAGGCGTTGACGAAGCTGCCTACGTCAAGGCCGGTTTCCTCTCGGCAATCGCCAAGGGCGAAGCCACTTCGCCACTGCTCGATCGCAAGCATGCCACCGAGCTGCTCGGCACCATGCAGGGCGGCTACAACATCGAGACTCTGGTCGCGCTGCTGGACGACGCCGAACTGGCTGCCGTCGCGGCCGAACAGCTCAAGCACACCCTGCTGATGTTCGATGCTTTCCATGACGTCGCCGAAAAAGCCAAGGCGGGCAACGCCCACGCCAAGGCTGTGCTCGAGTCCTGGGCCAATGGCGAGTGGTTCACCAAGCGCCCTGAAATTGCCGAAAAGTACACCCTGACCGTGTTCAAGGTGCCTGGCGAAACCAACACCGACGACCTCTCCCCTGCCCCGGATGCCTGGTCGCGCCCTGATATCCCGCTGCACGCCCTGGCCATGCTGAAAATGGCCCGTGACGGCATCGAGCCTGAGCAACCAGGCTCGGTCGGTCCGCTCAAGCAGATCGAAGCCATGCGCGCCAAAGGCTTCCCGGTCGCCTACGTCGGTGACGTGGTCGGTACCGGTTCGTCGCGTAAATCGGCAACCAACTCGGTACTGTGGTTCTTCGGTGACGATATCCCCAACGTGCCGAACAAGCGCGCTGGCGGTTTCTGCTTCGGCACCAAGATCGCTCCGATCTTCTACAACACCATGGAAGACGCCGGCGCCCTGCCAATCGAATTCGACTGCAGCAACCTGGCCATGGGCGACGTCATCGACGTGTACCCGTTCAAAGGTGAAGTACGCCGTCACGAAAGCGACGAGCTGGTCACCACCTTCGAACTGAAGACGCCAGTCCTGCTCGACGAAGTCCGTGCTGGCGGCCGTATCCCGCTGATCGTTGGCCGTGGCTTGACCGACAAGGCGCGCACCGAGCTGGGCATGGGTCCAACCGACCTGTTCAAACTGCCGGACGCACCGGTCGATACTGGCAAGGGCTTCACCCTGGCGCAGAAAATGGTTGGCCGTGCCTGCGGCATGCCAGAAGGCCAGGGCGTACGTCCAGGCGCCTACTGCGAACCGAAGATGACCACCGTGGGTTCGCAAGACACCACCGGCCCGATGACCCGCGACGAGCTCAAAGACCTCGCCTGCCTGGGCTTCTCGGCTGACCTGGTCATGCAGTCGTTCTGCCACACCGCGGCTTACCCGAAGCCAATCGACGTCACCACCCACCACACCCTGCCGGATTTCATCCGCACCCGTGGCGGCGTGTCGCTGCGTCCTGGCGACGGCATCATCCACAGCTGGCTGAACCGCATGCTGCTGCCTGACACCGTCGGTACCGGCGGCGACTCGCACACCCGCTTCCCGATCGGCATCTCGTTCCCGGCCGGTTCCGGCCTGGTCGCCTTCGCCGCTGCCACCGGCGTGATGCCGCTGGACATGCCAGAGTCGATCCTGGTTCGCTTCAAGGGCAAGCTGCAGCCTGGCATCACCCTGCGTGACCTGGTCCATGCGATCCCGTACTACGCCATTCAGCAAGGCCTGCTGACCGTCGAGAAGAAAGGCAAGATCAACGCCTTCTCGGGTCGCATTCTGGAGATCGAAGGCCTCGACGAGCTGACTGTCGAGCAAGCGTTCGAGCTGTCCGACGCTTCCGCCGAGCGCTCTGCTGCTGGCTGCACCATCAAGCTGCCGGAAAAAGCGGTTGCCGAATACCTGCAGTCGAACATCACCCTACTGCGCTGGATGATCAGCGAAGGCTACGGCGATGCGCGGACCATGGAGCGCCGTGCGCAAGCCATGGAAGCCTGGCTGGCCAACCCGCAGCTGCTGTCTGCAGACGCCGATGCCGAATACGCCGAGATCATCGAAATCGACCTGGCCGACGTCAAAGAGCCTGTGCTCTGCGCGCCGAACGACCCGGACGACGCCCGCCTGCTGTCTTCGGTACAGGGCGAGAAGATCGACGAAGTGTTCATCGGCTCGTGCATGACCAACATTGGTCACTTCCGCGCTGCTGGCAAGCTGCTGGAGAAGGTCAAGGGCGGTATTCCGACCCGTCTGTGGCTGGCTCCGCCAACCAAGATGGACGCTCACCAGCTGACCGAAGAAGGCTACTACGGCATCTACGGCAAAGCTGGCGCGCGCATGGAAATGCCAGGTTGCTCGCTGTGCATGGGTAACCAGGCACGTGTGCAGACCGGTTCGACCGTGGTTTCCACGTCGACCCGTAACTTCCCTAACCGTCTGGGCGATGCCACCAACGTCTACCTGGCTTCGGCCGAGCTGGCAGCAGTGGCGTCGATCATCGGCAAGCTGCCGACCATCGAAGAGTACATGCAGTACGCCAAAGACATCGACAGCATGGCTGCCGACGTCTACCGCTACCTGAGCTTCGACCAGATCGCCGAGTTCCGTGACGCTGCGGAAAGCGCCAAGATCCCGGTTGTTCAGGCGTAACATCCGGCGGGAGCGTTGAGCTTCCAGCGGCATGAAAAAACCCGGCAGAAATGCCGGGTTTTTTTTGGGTTGTTGATGGAGGGATCATTCATTGCGTAACCGGCGGCGCCAGCAGAGCCAACAATTTTCAGCCTAACGGTCGATTCCGTCGACTCGGCCGGCCTCTTCGCGGGGCAAGCCCGCTCCCACAGGGTCGGGGAGTGTCTGGGTTGTATGATCGATGAGCGCGCCGACAAGCTACTCCATCAGGATTTCGACCAGCACCTGCGCTGGCGCACTCAACTCCACCCCCTGCCGCGTCACGACCTCGTACGGCTCACTGCGTGACTGCAATTGCAATGGCAGCCTCACCAGCATCCCGTGATCCAGCGCGACCTTGGCCACATCCCACGGCATCACCGCCAGCAAGCCCGGATCCTGCAACAGCATCGACAACGTGGTGAAGGTCGAAGACGTTTCGATCGGATACTGCGGAAAGCTCAACCCCGCCTCGCGAAACTCACGCTCCAGGGTCAGGCGCATCGGCATGTTCACCGGGAACACCACCCACCGCGAATCGGCCAGCTGTGCCAGGTTCAACGAAGCGCTGGCCGCCAGCGGATGCGCTGGGTTGGCCACCAGCACCAGCTGCTCCTGGTGCTTGACCCGGCTGTGGTACGCCGCCGGGCGCGGGCTGACACTGGTCCGGCAGATCACCACATCCAGTCGGCCCTGATCGAGCAGGGTCAACAAGCGATCACTGGTGTCCTCGACCACCGCCACCGACAGGTCCGGCTGGCTTTCGCGCAAACGCGCCAGGCCCTCCACCAGAATCGGCACCGCCCCCATGATCGTGCCCACCGACAACCGCCCGCCATGGCCCTGGAGAATTCCCAGCATCTCTTCACGCAGGTGCGCCAGGTCGTTGCCGATCAAGCGCGCATAACGCACCACGCAACGCCCCAGGTCATTCGCCTGCAGGCCCTTGCTGGTGCGCTCGAAGAGCACCGCGCCCAGGGTCGATTCGATCTCGTTGAGGGCCTTGGTCGCCCCCGGCTGGGTAATCGACATGGCCTCGGCCGCCTTGTGGATCGAGCCCAGCTCGTCAAGGCTGATCAGCAGGCGTAGCTGGCGCAAGCGCAGGCGCGACGCCATGGAACTCAAAGGTGGCAGCATAGGGGATCACTAAAAGTTATCACGGGGTCAACAGCTCTCATTAGGCAGCAACGCCGCGCAAATTTAAAGTGGCCGCACGTGCTTCCCCACAACAACAAACCGGAGCCAGCATGCGCCTGATCCAATTCGAAACCGCACCCGCCCAGCGCCACGTCGGCGTGGTCGAAGGCGACCTGATCCAGGTCGTGCGTGACACCACCCACCTGCGTGAACTGGCCTTGGCCGCCATCCGCAACCAGCGCAGCCTAACCGCCGAAGTGCTCGAGCGCGGCCTGGACAGCAGCGACCAGCGCTACAGCCAAGCCCTCGCCGAATGCCGGGTATTGCCACCGCTGGACCACGAAGATCCGGCCCACTGCCTGGTCAGCGGCACCGGCCTGACCCACCTGGGCAGCGCCTCGACCCGCGACAAGATGCACCAGCAGAAAGTCGACGACAGCGCCGCCCTCACCGACACCGCGCGGATGTTCCAATGGGGCATCGATGGCGGCCGTCCCGCCGCCGGCAGCGCAGGCGCGCAGCCGGAATGGTTCTACAAGGGCGACGGCTCGTGCGTAGTACGTCCGGGCCAGGCTTTGCAGACCCCGGCGTTCGCCGAGGACGCCGGTGAAGAGCCGGAGCTGGCCGGGCTCTATGTGATCGGCGATGATGGCCAGCCCTACCGGCTGGGCTTTGCCATCGGCAACGAGTTTTCCGACCATGTGATGGAGCGGCGCAATTACCTCTACCTGGCCCATTCCAAGCTGCGCAACTGCTCGTATGGGCCGGAACTGCGCGTGGGCGAGCTGCCGCGCCACCTGCAGGGCACCAGCCGGATCCGCCGGGGCGACCAGGTGATCTGGGAAAAGGACTTTCTCAGTGGCGAGGACAACATGTGCCACTCGCTGGAGAACCTCGAGTACCACCATTTCAAATACGTCCAGTTCCTCCGTCCGGGCGATGTCCACATCCACTTCTTCGGCACCGCGACCCTGTCGTTCGCCGATCAGATCAAGGCCGGCGACGGCGATGTGTTCGAGATCAGCCTGGCCGAGTTCGGCGCGCCGCTGCGCAATGGCATTGCCCTGGCGCCGGCGGCCATCTCACCCGGAGCGGTGACCACGCTCTGACCCGACGGCGGCGCAGGGCCGCGCCGCCGCGGCATTTCATAACAATCACAAGAGTGAGATGAGCATGAACAACAGCCCTTACCCGGCGGCCCCCGCGCCCGCCCTGGCTACCGCCGACAGCGCCAAGCCGACCACCGTGCGCTGGCGGATCTTCCTGATCCTGCTGTTGCTGGCCGCGATCAACTACATCGACCGCGCCTCGCTGTCGGTGGCGCTGCCGTTGATTTCCGCAGAGTTCGAACTGACTCCGGCGCTCGAAGGCCTGATCCTCAGCGCGTTCTTCTGGTCGTACGCCTTGATGCAGATCCCTGCCGGGGTGCTGCTCGACCGCTTCCAGGTGCGCAACATCATTGGCGTCGCGACCATCAGCTGGGGCGCCTTCCAGGCCCTTGGCGGCTTCGCCCACAACTGGATCACCCTGCTGGTCACCCGCATCGGCCTGGGCGTCGCCGAGTCGCCGATCATGCCCGCCGGCGCCAAGCTCAACGGCGCCTGGCTGACCCCCAACGAGCGCGGCCGCGGCGCCACCCTGGTGGACGGCGGCGCGCCGCTGGGCACCGCCCTTGGCGCGATCATCATCGCCGGGCTGATCACCTGGTTCGACTCCTGGCGCATCGCCTTCATCATCGCCGGCGTCGGCACCGTGGCCGCAGGCCTCTGGGCCTGGTGGTACATCCGCAACCACCCCAGCGAACACCCGCAGGTGAACGCCGCCGAGCTGGCCTACATCACCCAGGCCAACGATGCCGCGAGCAAGGCCAACGGCAACCGCAAGGCGGTGCTCAAGGAGCTGCTCAAAAGCCGTTCGGTGCTGTGCATGTTCGCCGGCTACGCCTGCTACAACAGCGTGTTCTATGGCCTGCTGACCTGGATGCCGAGCTACCTGCACCAGGCCCACAACCTCGACATTAAGGCCATGGGCGGGGCGACCTTCCTGATCTTCATGTGCGGTTTCGTCGGCGAGCTGATCGGCGGCTGGATTTCCGACAAATGGAAGGCCAAGGGCGGCCAGCCCAACACCGTCATGCGCAGCATGTTCGCCGGCTCCGCTGCGGTCGCCGCGCTGTGCATCCTGCTGGTGGCCTACACCCCGGACGCCGGCCTGGTCATCGCACTGCTCTGCGTGGCGCTGTTCTTCATCCGCTGGTGCGGCATGTACTGGTGCCTGCCGGCGATTCTCGGCGGCAAGTCCAAGGCCGGCGTGCTCGGCGGCAGCATGAACTTCTGCGGCAACATGGTCGGCGTGCTGGTGCCGATCCTGATCGGCCTGATCGTGCAGTTCACCGGTTCCTACTTCCTGGCCCTGATCTTCTTCGTGGTCATGGCCTTCGGCCTGATGCTGTTCTCCGGCCTGATCGACTATCGCGAGCGCGGGCTGGCCTGAGCCACGCGCCCCATTGAGGTGATTGTCATGCAACTCATTACAACAACAGGCAGTGCAAGCGCTGCCAACGCCGTGATCCGACTCAACCCCTTGGACGATGTGCTGGTCGCCCGCCAGCCGCTGCCCGAAGGCCTTTTGCTGGATGAAGGGATCACCGTGCGCGAGCCGATCCCGGCGGGCCACAAGCTGGCCGCGCGCGCCCTGGTCACCGGCCAGCCGCTGCGACGCTATGGACAGATCATCGGCTTCGCCAGCCAGGCGATCGCCGCTGGCGAGCATGTTCACGTGCACAACCTGGCGATGGGCGACTTTGCCCGCGACTATGCCTTCGGTGTCGACGCCAAAGGTCGGCAGGCGCCGACCGACGACACCTTCATGGGCATCGTGCGCAGCGATGGCCGGGTTGCCACACGCAACTACATCGGCATCCTGACTTCGGTGAACTGTTCGGCCACGGTGGCGCGGGCGATCGCCGACCACTTCCGCCGCGACATCCACCCCGACGCCCTGGCGCCCTACCCCAATGTCGACGGCGTGGTCGCCCTGACCCATGGGGTCGGCTGCGCGGTCGATCCCGGTGGCGAAGCGCTGGCGATGTTGCGCCGCACCCTCGGCGGCTACGCCGTGCACGCCAACTTCGCCTCGGTGCTGCTGATCGGCCTGGGCTGCGAAACCAACCAGATTCCCGACCTGCTCGCCGCCCAGGGCCTGGAGAGCAGCCATGCGCTGCGCACCTTTACCATCCAGGGCACCGGCGGCACCTCGAAGACCATTGCCAGCGGCATTGCCCAGGTCAAGTCGTTGCTGGCCGAAGCCAACCAGGTCGAGCGCCAGCCGGTCAGCGTTCGTCACCTCACCGTGGGCCTGCAGTGCGGTGGCTCGGACGGTTACTCGGGGATCACCGCCAACCCGGCGCTGGGCAATGCGGTAGACCGCCTGGTCGCCGCCGGCGGCACTGCGATCCTGTCGGAAACCCCGGAGATCTACGGTGCCGAACACCTGCTGACCCGCCGTGCGGTGAGCCAGCAGGTCGGCGAAAAGCTGATTACCCGGATCCAGTGGTGGGAGGCCTATTGCCAGCGGATGGGCGCCGAACTGAACAACAACCCGTCGGCGGGCAACAAGGCCGGTGGCCTGACCACCATCCTCGAGAAGTCCCTCGGCGCCGTGGCCAAGGCCGGTTCCAGCGACCTGGTGGATGTCTACGAGTATGCCGAGCCGGTACGCGCCCACGGCCTGGTGTTCATGGACACGCCCGGCTATGACCCGATCTCCGCCACCGGCCAGGTCGCCGGCGGCGCCAACCTGATCGCCTTCACCACCGGCCGCGGCTCGGCCTACGGCTGCGCGCCCTCCCCGTCGATCAAGCTGGCGACCAACACCCGCCTGTGGCAAACCCAGGAAGAGGACATGGACGTCAACTGCGGCGGCATCGCCGACGGCAGCATGACCATCGAAGAACGTGGCGAATACATCTACCGCATGATGCTGAGCATCGCCTCGGGCGAGCGCAGCAAGAGCGAACAGCATGGCTACGGCCAGAACGAGTTCGTGCCGTGGCAGATCGGCGCCATTACCTGATTCCCAGTCTTGTCATTACAGGAGCCCGCATGACCCGCATCCTCGGTCACAACTACATCGCCGGCCTGCGCTCGGCGCAAGGCGACACGCTGCTCGAGAGCCTCGACGCCAGCACCGGCGAACCCTTACCGGGCGTCTTCAGCCAGGCCACGCAGGCCGAAGTCGACGCCGCCGGCAACGCCGCAGCGGCCGCCTTCCCGGCGTACCGAAACCTGCCCGCCGAGCGACGCGCGGCGTTTCTCGAGGCGATTGCCGACGAGCTCGACGCGCTGGGCGATGACTTCATCGCCACCGTGTGCCGCGAGACCGCCCTGCCCAGCGGCCGTATCCAGGGCGAGCGCGCCCGCACCAGCGGCCAGCTACGCCTGTTCGCCCAGGTGCTGCGCCGGGGTGATTTCTATGCCGCACGCATCGACCCCGCGCTGCCCGAGCGCCATCCGCTGCCGCGGCCCGACCTGCGCCAGTACCGGATCGGCGTGGGTCCGGTGGCGGTGTTCGGCGCCAGCAACTTCCCCCTCGCCTTCTCCACCGCCGGCGGCGACACCGCCTCGGCCCTGGCCGCCGGCTGCCCGGTGGTGTTCAAGGCGCACAGTGGCCACATGGCCACCGCGGAAGCGGTCGCCGACGCCATCCTGCGCGCCGCCGAGCGCAGCGGCATGCCGGCCGGGGTGTTCAACATGGTCTACGGCGGCGGGGTCGGTGAGTGGCTGGTCAAGCACCCGGCGATTCAGGCGGTCGGCTTCACCGGTTCGCTCAAGGGCGGCGAGGCCCTGAGCCGGATGGCCGCCGAGCGCGCGCAGCCGATCCCGGTGTTTGCCGAGATGTCCAGCATCAACCCGGTGATCCTGCTGCCCGCGGCGCTGCAGGCGCGTGGCGAAAGCCTGGCGCGCGAGCTGGCGGCGTCGGTGACGCTGGGCTGCGGGCAGTTCTGTACCAATCCTGGCTTGATCATCGGCATACGCTCGGCGGCGTTCGCCGACTTCATCGCGCTGTTCAAGGCGCAGATGGCCGAGCAGCCGGCGCAGACCATGCTCAACCTGGGCACGCTGGCCAGTTATCGCCAGGGGCTCGAGCAGTTGCACAAGCACCCGGGCATCCGTCACCTGGCGGGCGCGGCGCAAGGCCCACGGCAGGCGCAGCCGCAGCTGTTCCAGGCGGACGTCGGCCTGCTGCTGGGGGGCGACAGGCTGTTGCAGGAAGAGGTGTTCGGCCCGGCCACGCTGGTCATCGAAGTCGCCGACCAGGCGCAGCTGGCCGCTGCCGTGCAGGCGTTGCGCGGGCAACTGACGGCCACCTTGATCGGCGAAGCTGTGGAGCTGCCGGACTACGCCTGGCTGAGTCAGTTGCTGCAGGACAAGGTTGGACGGGTGTTGCTCAATGGCTACCCGACCGGGGTCGAGGTGTGTGACGCGATGGTGCATGGCGGGCCTTACCCGGCGACCTCGGATGCGCGAGGGACCTCGGTCGGCAGCCTGGCGATCGACCGCTTCCTGCGGCCGGTGTGTTTCCAGAACTACCCGGATGCGCTGTTGCCGCCGGCGCTGCAGGATGGCAATCCGCTGGGGATTTCACGGTTGATCGAGGGTCGACAGAGTCGGGCGGTGATTGTTCGCTGAGGTCAGGCAGGTCGGGCCTCTTCGCGGGACAAGCCCGCTCCCACAGGTACCGCGCTGATCTTGCGAACGGCGCAATACCTGTGGGAGCGGGCTTGTCCCGCGAAGAGGCCGACACTGGCGCCACACCTGTGCGACGCTCCCCTCAGATCACCAACAGCTCAACGAACGTGTGCACCGGCGTCGCCTCCAGGCGCGCCTGGGCCTTGCACAGCTCGAAGATCTCGGCACAGCGCTGCCCGGCAAAGCGCGTGGCGAGGTTGGCCTTGAACTTCTCTTCCAGCAACGGAATCCCCTCGGCACGCCGGCGCCGATGACCAATCGGATATTCCACGGTCACCTGCTCGGTGCTGCTGCCATCGTTGAAGAACACCTGCAGCGCATTGGCAATCGAGCGCTTGTCGGCCTCGAGGTACTCGCGGCTGAACCGCAGCTCTTCGACGATTTCCATCTTCTCGCGCAGACGGTCGATGGTCGGGTGGGCGGCGTGGAAGCTGTCTTCATAGTGCTCGGCCACCAGGTTGCCGAAGATCAACGGCACCGCCGTCATGTACTGCAGGCAGTGATCGCGGTCGGCGGCGTTGGCCAGTGGGCCGACCTTGGAGATGATGCGGATCGCCGACTCGTGCGTGGTGATGACGATGCGCTCGATTTCGTGCAAGCGGTTACGCACCTTCGGGTGCAGCGTCACCGCCGCCTCGCAGGCGGTCTGTGCGTGAAACTCGGCAGGGAAGCTGATCTTGAACAGGACGTTTTCCATCACATAGCTGCCCAACGCCTGTGGCAGGCTGAAGCTGCGCTGGGCAGGCGGCTTGAGCGCGAGGTCCTTGTTGGTGTGGCTGAACAGCACATCATAGAAGCCCCACTGCGGCTCCGTGAGCACACCGGGAATGCCCATCTCGCCGCGCAGGGCGATATCGGCCAGGCGCACGCCGCGACTCGACGCGTCGCCCGCGGCCCACGACTTGCGCGAGCCGGCGTTGGGCGCGTGGCGATAGGTGCGCAACGCCTGGCCGTCGACGAAGGCGTGGGACAGCGCCGAGAGCATCTGCTCGCGGTTGGCCCCCATCAGCTTGGCGCACACGGCAGTCGAAGCGACCTTGACCAGCAGGACATGGTCAAGGCCGACCCGGTTGAACGAGTTTTCCAGGGCCAGTACGCCCTGGATCTCATGGGCCATGACCATCGCTTCGAGCACGTCGCGCATGCTCAACGGCGGCTCACCGCTGGCTACCCGGCGCTGCGAGAGATGGTCGGCCACCGCCAGGATGCCGCCGAGGTTGTCCGACGGATGGCCCCACTCGGCGGCCAGCCAGGTGTCGTTGTAGTCCAGCCAGCGCACGATGCAGCCGATGTCCCAGGCCGCCTTGACCGGGTCCAGCCGGTACGAGGTCCCGGGCACCCGCGCGCCATGCGGCACCACGGTCCCCTCGACCAGCGGCCCGAGGTGCTTGCAGCACTCGGGAAAACGCAGCGCCAGCAAGCCGCAGCCCAAGGTGTCGATCAGGCAGTTGCGCGCAGTGTCGAGGGCCTCCGCCGAGCCGACTTGGTAGTCGAGCACATAGTCGGCGATGGTCTGCAACACCCGGTCATAGTCCGGGCGGTCGTTCAGGTCAACGTTGGCACTCATCTCTCATGACTTCCTGTGGCAGAGGGTCGAACGAAAAGTCGAGCACCACACGCGTGCTAGAAGGCGTCGCCTGGCACTCGCACCCAACCTTCCATCAGCACCCGCGCACTGCGGCTCATGATGGCCTTGGTCACGGTCCACTGGCCGTCTACCTGGCGCGCCTCGGCACCGACGCGCAATGTCCCGGACGGGTGCCCAAAGCACACCGCAGTGCGTTCACCACCGCCTGCAGCCAGGTTGACCAGCGTACCGGGGATAGCGGCTGCGGTGCCGATGGCGACTGCTGCAGTACCCATCATGGCGTGGTGCAGTTTGCCCATCGACAACGCGCGCACCAGCAGGTCGATATCTGCCGCCGCGACCGCTTTGCCACTGGACGCAGCATAAGCAGCCGGTGCCGCGACGAAGGCCACCTTGGGCGTGTGCTGGCGTTCGCGGGCCTGCTCGAGGTTGCTGATCAAGCCCATGCGCAGTGCGCCATAGGCGCGAATGGTCTCGAAGCGCGCCAGCGCTTGCGGGTCAGCATTGATCGCTTCCTGCAATTCGGTGCCGCTGTAACCGAGGTCTTGCGCATTGAGGAAAATGGTCGGGATGCCGGCGTTGATCAGAGTCGCCTTGAACGTGCCAACCCCTGGCACTTCCAGGTCATCAACCAGGTTACCGGTGGGGAACATCGCACCACCGCCTTCATCATCGGCGGCCGGCTCGACGAACTCCAGTTGCACTTCGGCAGCAGGGAACGTCACCCCGTCCAGCTCGAAGTCACCGGTCTCCTGCACTTCGCCGTTGCTGATCGGCACGTGGGCAATGATGGTCTTGCTGATGTTGGCCTGCCAGATACGCACCGTGGCAGTGCCGTTGTGCGGGATGCGCGCTGGGTCGACCAAGCCGCTGCTGATAGCGAACGAGCCGACCGCTGCCGAGAGGTTTCCGCAGTTGCCGCTCCAGTCGACAAACGCCTTGTCGATGGCGACTTGGCCGAACAGGTAATCAACGTCGTGCTCAGGCTTGGTAGTGGTCGAGACGATCACCGCCTTGCTGGTACTCGAAGTGCCGCCGCCCATGCCGTCGGTCTGCTTGCCGTATGGGTCAGGGCTGCCAATCACGCGCAGGATCAGCGCGTCCCGGGCAGGCCCGGGCTGGCGAGCGCGCTCTGGCAAATCTTGCAGGGAGAAAAACACGCCTTTGCTGGTACCACCACGCAAGTAGGTGGCGGGGATTTTGATCTGCGGTGCGTAGGTCATGATTGAGTCCTATGAATTCTGCGGTCTAGCCGGGGCCGCTGCGCGCCCCTTCGCGGGTGAACCCGCTCCCACAGGCACCGCGCAAACCCTGTGGGAGCGGGTTCACCCGCGAAGGGCCGCACAGCGGCCCCGGTACTCAGGCGGTAGCTTCGAGGAAATCCTGGGCAAAGCGCTGCAGCACCCCACCCGCCTCGTAGATCGACACCTCTTCAGCGGTATCCAGCCGACAGGTCACCGGTACCTCGAGGCGCTCGCCGTTGCGGCGGGTGACCACCAGGGTGAGGGTCGCCCGCGGGGTGCGCCGGCCGAGCACGTCGTAGCTTTCGCTGCCATCGAGGCCGAGGGTGTTGCGGTCGGTGCCGGCCTGGAACTCCAGCGGCAACACCCCCATACCGACCAGATTGGTGCGGTGAATGCGCTCAAAGCCTTCGGCAACGATCGCCTCGACCCCGGCCAGGCGCACGCCCTTGGCGGCCCAGTCGCGTGACGAGCCTTGGCCGTAATCCGCACCGGCAACGATGATCAGCGGCTGCTTGCGCTGCATGTAGGTTTCGATCGCTTCCCACATGCGCACCACCTGCCCTTCCGGCTCAAGCCGCGCCAGCGAACCCTGCTGCACGCTGCCATCGGCCTTGCGCACCATTTCGTTGAACAGCTTGGGGTTGGCAAAGGTGGCGCGCTGGGCAGTCAGGTGATCGCCGCGGTGGGTTGCGTAGGAATTGAAGTCTTCCTCGGGCAGGCCCATCTTCGCCAGGTATTCACCGGCGGCGCTGTCGAGCATGATCGCATTCGACGGCGACAGGTGATCGGTGGTGATGTTGTCCGGCAGCACCGCCAGCGGGCGCATGCCGCGCAGGCTGCGCTCACCGGCCAGGGCGCCTTCCCAGTACGGCGGGCGACGAATGTAGGTGCTCATCGGGCGCCAGTCGTACAGCGGCGGGACCTTGGGCCCGGTGTCTTCTTCGATGGCGAACATCGGGATGTACACACTGCGGAACTGCTCGGGCTTGACCGCGGCACCAACCACGGCATCGATCTCGGCATCGCTGGGCCAGATGTCCTTGAGGCGGATTTCCTTGCCGTCGACCACACCCAGCACATCCTTCTCGATATCGAAGCGAATGGTCCCGGCAATGGCGTAGGCCACCACCAGCGGCGGCGAGGCGAGGAACGCCTGCTTGGCGTACGGGTGGATGCGCCCGTCGAAGTTGCGGTTGCCCGACAACACTGCGGTGGCGTACAGGTCGCGGTCGATGATCTCCTGCTGGATAACCGGATCGAGCGCGCCAGACATGCCGTTGCAGGTGGTGCAGGCGAAGGCGACGATGCCAAAGCCCAGTTGCTCCAGCTCATGTTCGAGCCCGGCTTCCTGCAGGTACAGCTTGACCGCCTTGGAACCCGGCGCCAGCGACGACTTGACCCACGGCTTGCGAGTCAGCCCAAGGCGGTTGGCGTTGCGGGCGATCAAGCCGGCGGCGATCACGTTGCGCGGGTTGCTGGTATTGGTGCAGCTGGTGATGGCAGCGATGATCACGGCGCCGTCCGGCATCTGCCCGGGCACATCCTGCCAGGCCCCGGCGATGCCCTTGGCGGCCAGCTCGCTGGTGGCCACGCGGGCATGCGGGTTGGATGGCCCGGCCATGTTGCGCACCACGCTCGACAGGTCGAAGCTGAGGGTACGCTCGTAAACCGCGTCGACCAGGCTGTCGGCCCAGAGGCCGGCGACTTTGGCGTAGTTCTCGACCAGTTGCACCTGCTGCTCTTCGCGGCCGGTCAGGCGCAGGTAGTCGATGGTCTGCTGGTCGATGGCGAACATCGCCGCAGTGGCACCGTATTCCGGAGCCATGTTGGAGATGGTGGCGCGGTCGCCCAAGGTCAGCGCGCGGGCGCCCTCACCGTAGAACTCCAGATAGGCGCCGACTACCTTCTGCTTGCGCAGAAACTCGGTCAGGGCCAGGACCAGGTCGGTGGCGGTGATGTTCGGCTGCAGGCGGCCGGTCAGCTCGACGCCGACGATTTCCGGCAGGCGCATCCACGAGGCGCGACCGAGCATGACGTTCTCGGCTTCAAGGCCGCCCACACCAATGGCGATGACGCCCAGTGCATCGACATGCGGGGTGTGGCTGTCGGTGCCGACGCAGGTGTCCGGGTAAGCTACGCCGCGCTCGCTGTGGATCACCGGCGACATCTTCTCCAGGTTGATCTGGTGCATGATGCCGTTGCCGGGCTGGATCACATCAACGTTCTTGAAGGCTTTCTTGGTCCAGTTGATGAAATGAAAGCGGTCTTCGTTGCGCCGGTCTTCGATGGCGCGGTTGCGTTCGAAGGCTTGCGGATCGTAGCCACCGCACTCGACGGCCAGGGAGTGGTCGACGATCAGTTGCACGGGCACTACCGGGTTGACCTGGGCCGGGTCGCCGCCCTTGTCGGCGATCGCGTCGCGCAGGCCTGCCAGGTCGACCAGGGCGGTCTGGCCAAGAATGTCGTGGCACACCACCCGCGCCGGGAACCAGGGGAAGTCGAGATCGCGTTTGCGTTCGATCAACTGCTCCAGCGAGGCATTGAGGGTGGCTGGATCACAGCGGCGCACCAGGTTTTCGGCCAGTACGCGGGAGGTGTACGGCAGACCTGCGTAGGCGCCGGGCTTGATCGCCTCGACCGCTGCGCGGGCATCGAAATAGTCCAGGCCGGAGCCTGGCAGGGCCTTGCGGAAGGTGCTGTTCATATAGTTATCAGGCTCACGGTATTGGTTGGTAAAGCTGGGGGCGCTGAGCGCCCCTTTCGCGACGCAAGGCCGCTCCTACAAAAGCACCGCAGTCCACTGTAGGAGCGCCCTTGTGTCGCGATAGGGCTGCAGAGCAGCCCCCGACACCCGCAGCCTCAACGCTGCTCTATCGGCACATACTCACGCTGCTCGACCCCGACATACTCCGCACTCGGGCGAATGATCCGGTTGTTGGCACGCTGCTCGAACACATGCGCCGCCCAGCCGGTCAGCCGCGAGCAGACGAAGATCGGCGTGAACAGCTCGGTCGGAATGCCCATGAAGTGATACGCCGAGGCATGGTAGAAGTCGGCGTTGGGGAACAGCTTCTTCTGCTCCCACATGGTCTTGTCGATCGCTTCGGAAACCGGATACAGCACGGTGTCACCGGCTTCATCAGCGAGCTGTTTGGCCCAGCCCTTGATCACCTCGTTGCGCGGGTCGGACTCTTTGTAGATCGCATGGCCAAAGCCCATGATCTTGTCCTTGCGCTCGAGCATCTGCAGCAGCTCGGCGGTCGCTTCCTGCGGGCTCTGGAAGCGCTCGATCAAGGCCATCGCCGCTTCGTTGGCGCCGCCATGCAGGGGGCCGCGCAGCGAGCCGATCGCCGCGGTAACGCAGGAATACAGGTCAGACAGGGTCGAGGCACAGACCCGGGCGGTAAAGGTCGAGGCGTTGAACTCATGCTCGGCGTACAGAATCAGCGAGACGTTCATCACCTTCACATGCAGTTCGCTCGGCTTCTTGCCGTGCAGCAGTTGCAGGAAGTGCCCGCCGAGGGTGTCTTCATCGCTGTTGCAGTCGATGCGCACGCCATGGTGGCTGAAGCGGTACCAGTAGCACATGATCGCCGGGAACAGCGCGAGCAGGCGATCGGTCTTGTCCTGTTGGGTGTCGAAGGTCAGTTCCGGCTCAAGCGTGCCGAGCATCGAGCAGCCGGTGCGCATGACGTCCATCGGATGGGTATCACGGGGAATGCGCTCAAGCACCTCCTTGAGCGCCTGGGGCAGATCACGCATGCCCTTGAGCTTGCGCTTGTAGTCGTTGACTTCGGCTTTGCTGGGCAGCTCGCCATACAGCAGCAGGTAGGCGACCTCTTCAAATTCGGCATGCTTTGCCAGGTCGCGCACGTCGTAACCACGGTAGGTAAGGCCGGCACCGGCCTGGCCAACGGTCGACAGCGCGGTTTGGCCGGCCACCTGGCCACGCAGGCCTGCGCCACTGAGTACTTTTGCTTCGGCCATGGGGCTTCTCCTTTATTGAACTTGTTATGGAATTGCTGGCTAATCCGGGCGACTGCTAACTGAGTGTCAGCCTTTTTTCTGGGCAAACAGCGCATCGAGGCTCTGCTCGAAGGCGTGGTAGCCGATGGCATCGTAGAGCTCCATGCGAGTCTGCATGGTGTCGATGACGTTTTGCTGAGTGCCATCGCGGCGCAGTGCGGTGTAGACGTTTTCCGCTGCTTTGTTCATGGCGCGGAACGCCGACAGCGGGTACAGCACCAGCGACACGTCGACCGCTGCCAGCTGTTCGGTGGTGTACAGCGGGGTAGCGCCGAACTCGGTGATGTTGGCCAGGATCGGCGCCTGCACGCGCTCGGCAAAGGTCTTGTACATCGACAGTTCAGTGATCGCCTCGGGGAAGATCATGTCGGCCCCCGCCTCGACACAGGCGGCGGCGCGGTCCAGCGCGGCGTTGAGGCCCTCTACTGCCAGCGCGTCAGTGCGCGCCATGATCACGAAGCTGTCGTCCAGGCGCGCATCGACGGCGGCCTTGATCCGGTCGACCATCTCCTGCTGGGTGACGATCTCCTTGTTAGGCCGGTGGCCGCAACGCTTGGCCCCAACCTGGTCTTCGATATGAATGGCCGCGGCGCCGAACTTGTTCATCGAACGCACGGTGCGCGCCACGTTGAATGCCGAAGCGCCAAAGCCGGTGTCGACATCCACCAGCAACGGCAGGTCGCAGACGTCGGTGATGCGCCGCACGTCGGTGAGCACGTCATCCAGACCGGTGATACCCAGGTCTGGCAGGCCAAGCGAGCCGGCGGCGACGCCGCCACCGGACAGGTAGATGGCCTTGAACCCGGCGCGTTTGGCCAGCAACGCGTGGTTGGCGTTGATCGCGCCGACCACCTGCAAAGGATGTTCAGCGGCAACCGCGTCGCGGAAACGTTGGCCTGGCGTGCTCTTCACAGTCATGACTCACCTCGTGGGCTGTTGTTGTCTACGCCTTCATAGTGGCGCGCGATATTGCGTTTGGAGGCGCCGATATGGCGGCGCATCAGCAGTTCGGCCAGCTCGCCGTCGCGGTCGGCAATCGCATCGAGGATGCGGTGATGCTCGGCGAAGGCCTGATGCGGGCGGTTAGGCGTGGCGGAAAACTGGATGCGGTACATGCGCACCAGTTGGTACAGCTCGCCGCAGAGCATCTGCACCAGGGTCTGGTTGCCGCTACCCTGAATGATGCGGTAGTGGAAGTCATAGTCGCCTTCCTGCTGGTAGTAGCCCACCCCGGCCTGGAACGCGGCATCGCGCTCGTGGGTGTCGAGCACCCGGCGCAGTTCGTCGATCTCGGCCGCACTCATGCGCTCGGCGGCCAGCCGACAGGCCATGCCCTCGAGCGATTCGCGGATTTCGTACAGTTCGATCAGTTCGGCGTGGCTCAGCGATACCACGCGAGCGCCAACATGCGGCACCCGCACCAGCAAGCGCTGGCCTTCGAGGCGGTGGATAGCCTCGCGCAATGGGCCCCGACTGATGCCGTAGGTGCGCGCCAGCTCCGGCTCGGAGATCTTGCTGCCTGGGGCGATTTCGCCTTTGACGATGGCAGCCTGGATACGCCGGAAGACGTTTTCCGAAAGCGTCTCGCTTTCTTCCACTATGGTCGGCGGGGCTTGGCTGAGGTCCAGCATATTGTCGACACCTTGAACTTCAATAGCCACAAAACTAGCTAAACAGACTTGAATAGTCAAAGCCAAAATGCACATTGTCGACAATCGTCTAACGGCGAACTTAAAGCGCGCCAGCACTGTCAGATTGCGACGCGCTGGCGTCAAGACGTCGCCGTGGTAGAATGCCGCGCTTCCCTGAGGGGGCATCAACAGTCCGCCTGTCGTCGCATGTCATTTGTGTAGTCATTTGTATAAGTGTCGACAGATCAAAAGGATGCTTGGCCAGTCGCCTTGCCCTGAACCCAGCACAGCACCGCGCCAGGATTTATGAGACTTACACCCGTTCTATTGTTGTTCTGCCTTGCCCTGCTGCCGACCTTCGGCCACGCAGCCGAGAAGACCGTGTACGGCCTGAACGAGTACGCCCACTTGAATGACCTCGACCTCGAGGTTGCGGCCAAGCTCGATACCGGCGCCAAGACAGCCTCGCTGAGTGCCCGTGATATCAAGCGTTTCAAGCGCAACGGCGAGAGCTGGGTGCGCTTCTACCTGGCCATCGATAGCGCTCACTCGCACCCTATCGAGCGGCCACTGGCCCGGGTCAGCAAGATCAAGCGGCGTGCCGGTGACTACAATGCCGACGAAGGCAAGGCCTACACCGCCCGCCCGGTCATCGAATTGAACATTTGCATGGGCCGAGCCCTGCGCACCATCGAAGTCAACCTTACCGATCGCAGCACGTTCCAGTTCCCGCTGCTGATCGGCTCCGAGGCCTTGAAAGACTTCGACGCGCTGGTCGACCCCAGCCTCAAATACGCGGCCGGCAAACCTGCCTGTGCCACCGACGCTCCCAAAGCAGAGTAATCCCGATGCGCTCTCTCACCCTTCACCTCAAAGTCCTCATCACCGTGCTGGTGTTGCTGGGCGTGGCGGTCACGGCCTATCAGATCTTCTTCCTCGGCATCCCGATGACCGAAGACGAAACCGACGACTTGTGGAACATCGACGCCAAGGTCGAGTTCGTCGCCAGTGCCAAGGATCCAGTCAAGGTGCAGATGTTCGTGCCGCCGCTGAGCCGCGATTACGTCAGCCTCAACGAGAGCTTCATCTCCAACAACTACGGCGTCAGCGTCAACCGCGCCGATGGCAACCGCAAGGTGACCTGGTCGGCGCGCCGCGCCAATGGCAATCAGACCCTGTACTACCGCCTGGTGCTGACCAAGCGCTACAGCAACGAGAAGATCGCCATCAAAGGCCCGACCTTCCGTGACAGCAAAGCTGTCGAGGGGCCTGAGAAGATTGCCGCCGAAGCGTTGATGGCGCCGATTCGCCAGCACTCGGCCGACGTCGAAACCTTTGTCGGCGAGACCATCAAGCGGGTCAACAACCTCAACGACGACAACGTCAAGCTGCTGTTGGCCGGCGACACCTCGGCCATGAACAAGGCCAAGGTCATCGACCTGCTGCTGTCCATCGCCCACGTACCGATGGAAAAGGTCCACACCATTCGCCTGATTGCCGATACCCCGCAATCGCCTGAACTGTGGCTGCGCAGCTTCAACGGCAACGACTGGCTGTACTTCAACCCGGACACCGGCGAGCAAGGCCTGCCCAGCGATCGCCTGCTGTGGTGGACCGGCGATGACAACCTGATCACCGTCGATGGCGGCAAGAAGGCCAACGTCACCTTCAGCATGAACAACAGCGAGATGAATGCCATCCGCCTGGCCAAGCTGACCGACGAAAACACCGACGCCGACTTCCTCGAATACTCGCTGTACAGCCTGCCGCTGCAAACCCAGCAGACCTTCATGATCATGGTCATGATCCCGATTGGCGTGCTGGTGATCCTGGTGCTGCGCAACCTGATCGGCCTCCAGACCCTGGGTACCTTTACCCCGGTGCTGATCGCCCTGGCCTTCCGCGAGACTCAGCTGGGCTTCGGCATCATCCTGTTTACCGTGATTACCGCCCTGGGCCTGTCGTTGCGCTCATACCTTGAGCACCTCAAGTTGCAGATGCTGCCGCGGCTGTCGGTGGTGCTGACCTTTGTCGTGGTATTGATCGCTGCCATCAGCCTGTTCAGCCACAAGCTGGGCCTTGAGCGCGGCCTGTCGGTGGCGCTGTTCCCGATGGTGATTTTGACCATGACCATCGAACGCCTGTCGATCACCTGGGAAGAACGTGGCGGTGGCCATGCCATGAAAGTTGCCATCGGCACCCTGTTCGCCGCCTCGCTGGCGCACCTGCTGATGATGGTCCCGGAGCTGGTGTACTTCGTCTTCACCTTCCCTGCGGTGCTGTTGATTCTGGTGGGCTTCATGCTGGCGATGGGTCGCTACCGCGGCTACCGCCTGACCGAGCTGGTGCGCTTCAAGGCATTCCTGAAGAAGGCTGACGCCTGATGTTCGGACTGATCAAGACGTGGAAAGCCCTGGAGGCCCGGGGCATCATGGGTATCAATCGGCGCAACGCGGACTACGTCCTCAAGTACAACAAGCGCAACCTGTACCCGATCGTCGACGACAAGATCATCACCAAGGAACGCGCCATCGCGGCCGGCATCCATGTGCCGGAAATGTATGGCGTGATCGAGACCGAAAAGCAGATCGACAAGCTGCACGAGATCATCGGCGGGCGTAGCGACTTCGTCATCAAGCCCGCTCAGGGCGCGGGCGGTGACGGCATCCTGGTCATCGCCGACCGCTTCGAGGACCGCTACCGCACAGTGTCGGGCAAGATCATGAGCCACGAGGAAATCGAACACCAGGTGTCGAGCATCCTCACGGGCTTGTACTCGCTTGGCGGCCACCGTGACCGGGCGCTGATCGAGTACCGGGTAACGCCGGACCAGATCTTCAAGAGCATCAGTTACGAGGGCGTGCCGGACATCCGCATCATCGTCCTGATGGGCTACCCGGTGATGGCCATGCTGCGCCTGCCCACTCGCCAGTCGGGCGGTAAGGCCAACCTGCACCAGGGCGCCATCGGCGTCGGTGTCGACCTCGCCACCGGCGTCACCCTGCGCGGTACCTGGCTGAACAACATCATCAGCAAGCACCCGGACACCACCAACTCGGTAGACGGCGTGCAGCTGCCCAACTGGGACGGTTTCATGAAGCTCGCCGCCGGCTGCTACGAGCTGTGCGGGCTGGGTTACATCGGCGTCGACATGGTGCTGGATCAGGACAAGGGGCCGTTGATTCTCGAGCTCAACGCCCGCCCGGGCCTGAATATCCAGATCGCCAACGACTGCGGCCTGACCCAGCGTACCCATGCCATCGAAGCGCATATCGAAGCGCTGGCCAAAGACGGCATCAGCGAAGATGCCGAGCAGCGCGTGCGGGTTGCGCAAAGCTTGTTTGGCCACGTCCCTTCGCACAACTGAGTAGTGCCTGCGCATGGGGCTGCGAGCAGCTCCACTGCGCTACCCAGGCTGCGGATGTCGCAGCCGGGACTAGGCCGCTCGGCATCAGCAGCCTACAATCGCCTCCTCGTTTTTTCAGCGCTGTTCATTCGCATGCCGACCTGTACGCTTCACCCCCTGCCCTATCAGGCCGACCCGGCCGTGTGGTTCGCTCGCCTGCGCCAGGCGCCGGGCGCGATCCTGCTGGACAGCGCCCGCCCCGGTGCTGAGCGCGGCCGCTACGATCTGCTCAGCGCCTGGCCAGTCGAGCAGCTGCAAATCCAAGCCGATGAAGATGGCCGGGCGTATCTGCAACGGCTGCGCGCCAGCCTCAGCCGGCTAGGCCGCGCCGAGCTGCCGGACGACGTCGAACTGCCCTTCGCTGGCGGCCTGATCGGCTACCTCAGCTATGATTTTGGCCGCCGCCTCGAGCAGCTACCGAACCAGGCTCGCGACGACCTCGGCCTGGCTGACGCGCAACTGGGTTTGTACGCCTGGGCCTTGGTCAGCGATCACCTGCTGGGCACCAGCCAACTGGTGTTTCATCCAAGCCTTGCGCCAGGCGAGCAGCAGCGGCTGATCGCGCTGTTCAGCACCGCGGCCGAGGCTGCGCCCGGCACGTTCAGCCTGCTCGCGCCGATGCGCGGCGATCTGCTGCCCGACGACTATCGCCAGGCGTTTGATCGCGTGCAGCAGTACATCAAAGCCGGCGACTGCTACCAGATCAACCTGACCCAACGTTTTCGTGCGCCCTGCCAGGGTGACCCGTGGGCCGCTTATCAAGCGCTGCGCAAGGCTTGCCCTACGCCGTTCTCTGGCTACCAGCAGTTGGCGGATGGCAGTGCCCTGCTGAGCTTCTCGCCGGAACGGTTTGTGCGAGTGAGCCAGGGCGAAGTGGAAACCCGCCCGATCAAGGGCACCCGGCCGCGCTCCAGCGACCCTACGGAAGACGCACGCAACGCCGCCGAGCTGCTTGCCAGCAGCAAGGACCGCTCAGAGAATCTGATGATCGTCGACTTGCTGCGCAACGACCTGGGGCGCACCTGCGAGACCGGCACGGTCAAGGTACCCGAGCTGTTCAGCCTGGAGAGCTACCCCAACGTGCACCACCTGGTCAGCAGCATCACTGGCCGCCTGGCCGCAGGCAAAGACTCGCTCGACCTGCTCGGCGATAGCTTCCCTGGCGGCTCGATCACTGGCGCACCGAAGATCCGCGCCATGCAGATCATCGACGAACTGGAACCCACCCGCCGCGCACTGTACTGCGGCTCGCTGCTGTACATCGATGTACGCGGCGAAATGGACAGCTCGATCGCCATTCGCAGCGTGCTGATCAAGGATGGTCAGGCCTGCTGCTGGGGCGGCGGCGCGGTGGTGGCAGACTCGCACTGGGAGGCGGAATACGAAGAATCGATCGCCAAGGTGCGGGTATTGCTGCAGACCCTGCAAAGGCTCTGAGCTGCGGCGCGGGGCATCACAAGCGGTCCGTCCTGCCAATTTTTGTTACCATTTGCCGACTACGAGCGCACAGCGCCATAAACCCGATGGAAACCGCCTGATGAGCCAAGCCTTCGACGTTGCCACCCTGGCTGCAAGTTACGCCAGCAAGTCCCCCCAGGACATTCTCAAACTCGCCTTCGAGCACTTTGGCGATGACCTGTGGATCTCTTTCAGCGGCGCCGAAGACGTGGTGCTGGTGGACATGGCCTGGAAGCTCAACAAGCAGGTCAAGGTGTTCAGCCTGGATACCGGTCGGCTGCATCCGGAGACCTACCGCTTTATCGATCAGGTCCGCGAGCAGTACAACCTGCCGATCGAAATCCTCAGCCCCGACCGGGCCAAGCTCGAGCCGTTGGTCAAAGAGAAAGGCCTGTTCAGTTTCTACAAGGACGGCCATGGCGAGTGCTGCGGGATTCGCAAGATCGAACCGCTGCGCCGCAAGCTGGCCACAGTCAGCGCCTGGGCCACTGGCCAGCGTCGCGACCAGAGCCCTGGCACCCGCAGCCAGGTTGCGGCACTGGAAATCGACACCGCGTTTTCAACGCCCGAGCACACCCTGTACAAGTTCAATCCGCTGGCGCAGATGAGCAGTGAAGAAGTGTGGGGTTATATCCGCATGCTCGAGCTGCCGTACAACAGCCTGCATGAGCGCGGCTTCATCAGCATTGGTTGCGAGCCGTGCACACGGCCGGTACTGCCCAACCAGCATGAGCGCGAAGGCCGCTGGTGGTGGGAAGAGGCAACGCAGAAGGAGTGTGGGTTGCACGCGGGGAATATCATTTCCAAGGCGTAGTGCAGGGCGCCTGGATCGGGGCTGCTTGGCAGCCCCTGATAGCGCAGATCAATGCACCGGCAGCTCAACCCCGTTGAACAGCTCTTCAAGCTCTTGCTTGTTATGGCACTGAATCGCCTTGGCCATTACTTCACGGGTCAGGTGCGGGGCGAACTTCTCGATGAAGTCGCACATGAAGCCACGCAGGAAGGTCCCGCGGCGGAAACCGATCTTGGTCACGCTGGCTTCGAACAGCTCGCTGGCATCCAGTGCCACCAGGTCGCTGTCGAGCTTGGCATCGACCGCCATGCCAGCCACGATGCCCACACCCAACCCCAGGCGCACGTAAGTCTTGATCACGTCGGCATCGGCTGCGGTGAACACCACTTTCGGGGTGAGGCCGCGATGGTTGAACGCCTCGTCCAGCTTGGAGCGGCCAGTGAATCCAAACACGTAGGTCACGATCGGGTATTCGGCAACCGCTTCCAGGGTCAGCTTCGGCAGCTTGGCCAGCGGATGTCCCTGCGGCACCACCACACAGCGGTTCCACTTGTAGCAAGGCATCATGATCAGATCGCCGAACAGCTCCAGCGCCTCGGTGGCGATGGCGAAATCGACGGTACCGTCAGCGGCCATTTCAGCGATCTGCATCGGCGAGCCCTGGTGCATGTGCAGGGACACATCCGGATATTGCTTGATGAAGCTGCTGATCACCGGCGGGAGCGCGTAACGCGCCTGGGTGTGGGTCGTGGCGATCGACAGCGTACCCTTCTTCTCGTTGGAGAATTCCTGAGCGATCTGCTTGATGCTTTCAACCTTGCGCAGAATCTCGCCAGCGGTGTTGATGATGCGCTCGCCGGCTGGAGTGACGCGGGTCAGGTGCTTGCCGCTGCGTGCAAAAACTTCGACGCCCAACTCATCCTCGAGCAGACGGATTTGCTTGCTGATCCCCGGCTGCGAGGTATACAGACTCTGCGCTGTTGCGGAGACGTTGAGGTCGTGGTGCGCCACTTCCCAGATGTAGCGCAGTTGTTGAAGCTTCATAGGTTTCCCTCGGTTCTGCGGTAAGTCACCAGCAGCAGGCAGCGACGATATATAACTATATTAGTGGCTAATGTAATAAATCTAGAACTATTTTGTTACATGAGCAGGAAATGTCCTACGCCGCATTTCACAATTTCCTACGCCCCAGATGCTGGGCCAGAGGCACCATGTAGACCGGCACCGACGACAGCTGCAACAGCCGCACCGCTGTGCGCCCGATGGGCACATCGACCCCTGCCCCGTGGGTATGGCTGCCGAAGATCAGCAGGTCGACGCTCAAGCGCTGGGCCTGCTCGAGAATGACCTGCGCAGGGTCGCCCTGGCGCACCCTGACCGCTTGAATCACCGCCAGATCGGCGTCCTCGCCGAGCTCCTCACGAAAACTGGCCAGCACCCTCTGCTCAATGTTGGCCATGACCGTGTTGACGCCCTGACTGTGCAACTGATCCAGGGTTTGCTCATCCAGATAACTCTGTAGCAACGACTCGGCAAACTGGCCCATCGGCTCGACTGCATGAATCACATAAAGCTGCGCATTGAAGGTTCGCGCCAGCGCCAGGGCATGCTGCATGACAAACGGCGCATAAACCCCAAGGTCGGTGGCGTACAGCATGGAACGAATCATTCGGCCTCCTGCCCTGCCGCCAAGGCAGAGCAACTTCAGCTTAGCAGCGCCGCGCCCGGACGCCGTGCCGTCCAGCTACGCCGCTGCCATAGTTGCCCGCGCATGCCGCTATCTTGTGGCACCAACTGTCATCTGATTGCACTCGCACCCTTTATTACCTGGGCTCAGCCCATTGTCGCGCCCCCTGTAACGCGCTAAGGTTCGGCCTCCCCGCTGCGAACAATCTGCTGCTGGGCCGCACGGGGATTGTTGGCGGCCGGCACCCGTGACCTGACGAGTAACACGATGGCTGATTTACCGATCGATGACCTAAACGTTGCCTCCAACGAGACCTTGATCACCCCTGATCAGCTCAAGAAGGAAATCCCTCTCAGCGCCAAGGCCCTGCAGACCGTTACTGCCGGCCGCGAAGTGGTGCGCAATATTCTCGACGGCAAGGACCACCGCCTGTTCGTGGTGATGGGCCCCTGCTCGATTCACGACATCAAAGCCGCCCACGAATACGCCGAACGCCTCAAGGTGCTCGCTGCTGAAGTCTCCGACACCTTGTACCTGGTGATGCGCGTGTACTTCGAGAAGCCGCGCACCACTGTCGGCTGGAAAGGCCTGATCAACGACCCGTACCTGGATGACTCGTTCAAGATCCAGGATGGCCTGCACATTGGCCGCAAGCTGCTGCTGGACCTCGCGGAAATGGGCCTGCCAACGGCTACCGAAGCGCTCGACCCGATCTCGCCGCAGTACCTGCAGGATTTGATCAGCTGGTCGGCGATCGGCGCACGCACCACTGAATCCCAGACCCACCGCGAAATGGCCTCGGGCCTGTCTTCGGCAGTCGGCTTCAAGAACGGCACCGATGGCGGCCTGACCGTGGCCATCAACGCCCTGCAGTCGGTCTCCAAGCCGCACCGCTTCCTTGGCATCAACCAGGAAGGCGGCGTGTCCATCGTCACCACCAAAGGCAACGCCTATGGTCACGTGGTGCTGCGTGGTGGCAATGGCAAGCCCAACTACGACTCGGTCAGCGTTGCGCTGTGCGAGCAGGATCTGGCCAAGGCCAAGATCAAGGCCAATATCATGGTCGACTGCAGCCACGCCAACTCCAACAAGGACCCGGCACTGCAGCCATTGGTCATGGAAAACGTCGCCAACCAGATCCTTGAGGGCAACCAGTCGATCATCGGCCTGATGGTCGAGAGCCACCTGAACTGGGGCTGCCAGTCAATTCCCAAAGACCTCGCCGACCTGCAGTACGGTGTTTCGGTGACCGACTCGTGCATTGACTGGAGCGCGACCGAGAAGGCCTTGCGCAGCATGCACAGCAAGCTCAAGGATGTGCTGCCGCAGCGTAAACGCGGCTGACGCCAGACAGCAAAACGCCGGGCATTGCCCGGCGTTTTTGTGTCCGCAGTCAGCGACTCAAGCCTTGCTCGAGTGGCGCTGCTGACGCTCCATGTAGCGCTCGACATACGAGCAGGACGGGATGACCGTATAGCCCATCTGTTCGGCATACTGCAGTGCCTGCTGGGTCAGCGCCGCTGCGATACCGCGACCGCGCAGGGCGTTGGGTACGAAGGTACGGTAGATATCCAGCGTTTGCTTACCCAGATCCATGTAGGTGAGGTAGGCACGATGACCGTCCACATTGGTCTCGAACTGATGACCGGCCTGGTCATGGTGGATGGTCAGCGCTTCGCTCATCACTACTCCTCGCAGGTCTCGTCGGCAGACCCATACCTTACCCGATTGATGTATCCGGCGGAGAAACTCTACGCCCCCTTATGCCCCCTTCGACCACAGGGTTCCCGGCACGTTCGGCATTTCTGGCACCTACAAATAGTAGGCGCCCGTGGCAGGATTGCTCAAGTTTTCAGCGCGCTTAGTCAGCGATGAGCAAACAGCGGTACACACCGCTGGCCCACTCACAAGAGCATCCGGATGATGTTCTGGTATGACGCTGAAAGACCGCTGAAGTCACCTTTAGTTCAACAAAAAAGTTCTGGTGCTACAAGTGCTTGCATGCGCCGGCGGCCATATTGGGGAAAACCCCGAGATGCGCCGCCAAGCCCCTATAAAGCGGCATTTTTTTCACAGTTCTTGCGCTCCGTCAGTTTACTTACTACAAGTAATGGGTACTATGTACGCCGGCCAGTTTCTCTTTTTTGAGAGATGGCTCTTTTGACTAGAAGATCCTTGAAGGGGAACACGATGAACAACGTTCTGAAATTCTCTGCTCTCGCCCTGGCCGCTGTTCTGGCTACCGGTTGCAGCAGCGTATCCAAAGAAACCGAAGCTCGCCTGACTGCTACCGAAGACGCAGCCGCTCGCGCTCAAGCCCGTGCCGATGAAGCCTACCGTAAGGCTGACGACGCTCTGGCTGCTGCTCAGAAGGCTCAGCAAACTGCTGACGAAGCCAATGAGCGCGCTCTGCGTATGCTGGACAAAGCCAGCCGCAAGTAATAATCCTCACGGATTGTTGTGAAGCCGACCCACTCGTGGGTCGGCTTTTTTATTGCCCAGGTTTTTCTGGGAAAACAAAAGTCTCAGGCAACAAAAAGGCCTGCACGCGGCAGGCCCTCGGGCAACGCACTGCGAGTTACTGCAGCTCTTCAGGAATGCTCGACACCATCGGTGCGCCAGCCTGCCCTGCCACCGGCACGGCAATTTCCACCGGCATGCCATCTTCGGCGGCGACAACATCGCGCACCATGTCCCAGTTCATGCGCAGGTTGTTGGCCAGGTCTTCGCGCTTGAGCAGGGCATTGATCACTGCGGTGTGCTTGTCGACCACCGACGGATCACCATGATCATCCAGCGGCGTGTGCGCTTCCAGATACACCTTGCCGGCACTAACACCAAACTTGTACGGCTCGTTGATGATGCGCACCGGGGTACCCACCGGAACCATCTTCGACAGCTCCAGCACATTATTGTTGAACATGCGGAAGCAACCGTGGCTGGTGCGCATGCCAATGCCGAACTTCTTGTTGGAACCGTGGATCAGGTAACCCGGCACGCCCAGGGTGAACTTGAACGGCCCAAGCGGGTTATCCGGCCCGGCCGGCACCACGGTTGGCAGAATGTCGCCATCGGCGGCATGCTCGGCACGGATCGAGGCCGGCGGCGTCCAGGTCGGGTTCGGCGTCTTGGCGGTGATCTTGGTGTTGGCGATCGGCGAGCCCCAGCCTTCGCGACCGATACCCAGCGGATAGGTATGCACCACGTTCTGCCCTTTCGGGTAGTAGTACAGGCGATATTCGGCCAGGTTGATCACCACCCCTTCACGGGGGCCAGGCGGCAGCACATAACGCGTAGGCAGGATGATCTCGGTGCCGGCACCCGGCAGCCACGGGTCGACACCCGGGTTGGCCGCAATCATCTCGAGGTAGCCGAGGTCGTTGGCGGTGCCGATGTCGGCGAAGGTGTCTTCGTACTTGGCTTTGATGGTCTGCACCTGACCAACGACGTCCTCACCAGGCGGCGGCAGTGGCAGTTCCAGCGCGCAGGCGGGGCCCGCTACCAGCAGGGCAGCCAGGGACAGGCGACGGGTGACGGCAGGAATGCGCGGCAACATCCGGAGAATCCTTCGAAGGTAGATCAAGACGGTCGATTGTACACCCGCCCCGGGGCAAGCGGGAGACGGGCAGTGGCTGCATACATTTCAGATGATGAAAGGCTGCTACGGTTCCACGCGGCCGTTCACAGCTGTGGCCAGACGGGACGAGTTCCGCGCCGCTGAGCATCGAGGATGGCCCGGCACAATGTACACAGGCGGTTATCGCGCTGGATCGAGCGCGGCACCACCGACCAGCGCGGCTGAGCCGGCAGTAAACCACCACAAAGGGTGCGGTCTACCGGCGCGCCCAACTCAAGTTGGCGAGCTACCAGGTGCACGCGGACTTCCTGACACGCGAACAGGTCCAGCTGATCATCAGGCTCGATCAGTTGATAGGCATACAGGGACCAGGCAGGACGCGGCATCGGGGGGTCTCGAAACGGGGGGCGCAACATTATCCGAAAGCGGCCCCCGTTTAAAGCGTCACAGCAAGGGTTTTATCACCGGCCAGGCATTTTCCAGCAGACGCTCCTGCGCGGCCTGCGCCGGATGAATGCCATCTGCCTGCATCAGCTCGGGTACCCCGCCCACGCCTTCAAGAAAGAACGGCACCAACGGCACCTTTTTATCAGCGCCCAACTCTTCGAACACCTGGGCAAAGGCCGTGGTGTAGCGCAGGCCGTAATTGGGCGGCAAGCGCATGCCCAACAGCACCACCTTGGCCCCGCTGGCCTGGGAGCGCTCGATCATCGACGCAAGATTTTGTTTCAATTGCGCTGGGGGCTGCCCACGCAGGCCATCGTTGCCGCCCAACTCGATGATCACCAGCTCTGGCTTGTGCGCTGCGAGCAGCGCTGGTAGCCGCGCCTGGCCGCCTGCGCTGGTATCGCCACTGATCGACGCATTGACCACTTTGGCGTCGTTGCCCTGGGCCTCGAGCCGCTGCTGCAACAGGGAAACCCAACCCTGGCGGGTATCCAGGCCAAAACCGGCACTGATACTATCGCCGACAACCAGCAGTGTCCCCGCCGTCGCGCTCTGAGCCAGGCAACACAAGGCCAGACCCGCACTCAACCACCACGCTCGCATTGGATTCTCCATGGATCAAAGCATTCTCGTTGCGCAGAACCTTAGCAAAGTGGTCCCCAGCACGGAAGGCGACCTGACCATCCTGCACGCGTTGGACCTGGATCTGGCCAAAGGCGACAGCCTGGCCATCGTCGGTGCGTCCGGTTCGGGCAAATCCACCCTGCTCGGCTTGCTCGCGGGCCTCGACCGGCCCAGCGCAGGCAACGTAATCCTGGCCGGGCAGGATCTCGGCCCGCTGGATGAAGACCAGCGCGCGCGGGTACGGGCCGAGCACGTCGGCTTTGTGTTCCAGTCGTTCCAGTTGCTCGACAGCCTCAACGCGCTGGAGAACGTCATGCTGCCGCTGGAGCTCGATGGCCGTGGTGACGCCCGCGAGGTGGCACGCAGCCTGCTCGAGCGGGTCGGCCTGGGCCAGCGCCTGACCCACACCCCGCGCCAGCTCTCCGGCGGCGAACAGCAACGGGTGGCGATTGCCCGCGCGTTCGCCGCGCAGCCGGCGGTGCTGTTCGCCGACGAGCCGACCGGCAACCTCGACAGCCACACCGGCGAACGCATCAGCGACCTGCTGTTCGAACTGAACAAGGAGCGCGGCACCACCCTGGTGCTGGTCACCCATGACGAGCGTCTGGCCAAACGTTGCCGCCGCCTGATCCGCCTGGACGCTGGCCGTCTGGTCGCACCCCTGGAGCCGTGATGAGACGATTGTCGTTGCTGCGCCTGTGCAGCCTGGCCCTGCGCCAGCTGCTGCGCGATGTTCGCGCCAGTGAAGTGCGTGTGCTGTTCTTCGCCCTGCTGGTGGCAGTGGCGGCAAGCACCGCCATCGGCTACTTCGGCGCCCGCCTCAACGGCGCCATGCAACTGCGCGCCAGCGAATTCCTCGGCGCCGACCTGGTCTTGCAAGGCAGCTCGGTGGCAACCGATCCGCAGATCAGTGCCGGCACAGAGCTGGGCTTGCGCCATGCGCGGGTCGTGGAGTTCACCAGCGTGGTCGGCACCGACGCCGGTATCCAGCTGTCGAGCATCAAAGCCGCTGATGCCGCCTACCCACTGCGCGGCGAACTGCGCAGCGCCGCCGCGCCGTTTGCCGAAGAACGCCCAGGCGGCGGCCCGGCGCCTGGCGAGGCCTGGGTCGAACCGCGCCTGCTGGTAGCCTTGGGCCTGGCCATGGGTGACAGCATCGACGTCGGCATGAAGAGCTTGCGCATCAGCCGGGTACTGACCTACGAGCCCGACCGCGCCAACAACTTCTACAGCCTGACGCCGCGGGTGCTGGTCAACTTCGACGACCTGCAGGCCACTGGCGTGATCCAGCCTGGCAGCCGAGTGACCTACCGCGACCTGTGGCGTGGCGAGGCCGAGACGCTGAGCCGCTATCGCCAGACCGTGGAGCCAACCCTGGCGGCCAACCAGAGCCTGCGCGACACCCGCGATGGCAATCGCCAGATCGGCGGCGCACTGGGCAAGGCCGAGCGTTATCTGAACATGGCCAGCCTGGTCGCAGTGTTGCTCGCTGGGGTAGCCGTGGCGCTGTCGGCCAGCCGTTATGCCGCACGCCGCCTCGACGCCAGCGCCCTGCTGCGCTGCCTGGGCTTGTCCAGGCGCCAGGCCTTGGGCCTGTACTGTGTGCAACTGGCAGCCCTGGGCCTGGTCGCGGCATTGGCCGGAGCGGTTATTGGCTGGCTGGCACAGCTGGGCTTGTTCCGCCTGCTCGATGGACTGATGCCGAGCATCATCCCGCCGGGTGGCCTCACTCCAGCGTTGGCCGGTATCGCCACCGGGCTGGTGGCACTGGCCGGCTTCGCCTTGCCGCCGCTGGCCGCGCTGGGCCGAGTGCCACCGCTGCGAGTATTGCGCCGTGACCTGCTGCCCGTGCCAGCCAGCAGTTGGCTGGTGTATGGCACAGCGCTGTTCGCCCTTGGCCTGATCATGTGGCGGCTGAGCCTGGACCTGTTGCTGACCTTTGCCCTGCTCGGTGGCGGCCTGATTGCCGCCCTGCTCCTCGGCGGCCTGCTCTTGCTCGGCCTGCGCAGTCTGCGCCGCTTGCTGGCCGGTGCGCCGCTGACCTGGCGACTGGGCCTTGGCCAGTTGCTGCGCCACCCGTTGGCCGCTGCCGGCCAGGCGCTGGCGTTCGGCCTGATCTTGCTGGCGATGGGCCTGGTCGCGCTGCTGCGGGCCGAGTTGCTGGACAACTGGCAAGCGCAGCTGCCAAAGGATGCGCCGAATCATTTCGCCCTGAATATCCTGCCGGATGACCGCGAGCCGTTCGCCCAGCGTCTGCGTGAAGCAAACGCCATCTCCGCGCCGTTGTACCCGGTCATCCCCGGCCGGCTGACCCATATCAACGATGAGCCGGTGCGCCAGCTGGTGAGCAAGGAGTCCACCGGCGAACGCGCTGTGCAGCGCGACCTGAGCCTGACCTGGGCAGCTGATCTGCCGCAGGGTAATGCGCTGGTCAGCGGTGAGTGGTGGCAGGCAGCCCCAGCGAGTGACGGCATCCCGGGGGTATCGGTGGAAACCGAGCTGGCTGCCAGCCTGCACCTCAAACTCGGCGACCTGCTCAACTTCGACATTGCCGGCCAGCAACGCCAGGCCCGCGTCAGCAGCCTGCGCAGCGTGCACTGGGACAGCTTCCAGCCAAACTTCTACATGATCTTCCAGCCGGGCACCCTGCAAGGCCTGCCTACCACCTACCTGACCAGCTTCTATCTGGCCCCAGGGCATGATCAGGAAGTGGTGGCGCTATCACGTGCGTTCCCGGCAGCCACCATCCTCCAGGTAGACGCCCTGCTCGAACAGCTGCGCAGCATCCTCGCCCAGGTCACCCTGGCGGTCGAATACGTGCTGCTGTTCGTGCTCGCAGCAGGCCTGGCAGTGCTGTTCGCCGGGCTGCAGGCCACCCTTGACGAGCGCATCCGCCAAGGCGCATTGCTGCGTGCACTGGGCGCCGGTCGGCCATTGCTGGTGCGGGCGCGACGGATTGAGTTCGGCCTGCTCGGCGCCGCCAGCGGTGTGCTCGCGGCAGTGGGCTGCGAGTTGATCAGCTGGGCGCTGTATCGCTACGCCTTCGATCTGCAGTGGGGCCCACATCCATGGCTGCTGTTGCTGCCGTTGATTGGCGCCCTGCTAGTTGGCGGTGCTGGGGTGTTTGGTACTCGCCGGGCGCTGAATGCGAGCCCGCTGACAGTGCTGCGCGAGGGCTGACGAGAAGCGCTCGACACCCGGTGTGACCGAGGCCAGCCTTGCGTCCTAGCCTCGGCTCCGTGACTGTTGGGCGTCTGCCCAATTCTGTATTGAATTCGACGTTTGCACGCCTGGCAACGCTAGCCTGGCCTTGTGCAAGCAGTCAGCTCGACCGTGCTCGGAGTCAGCATTGCCAACCAACATCATCACCCGCGCAGGCCACACTGCGCTGAAAGCAGAGCTGGATCATCTGTGGCAAACCTATCGCCCGGAAATCACGCAAAAGGTCGCCTGGGCGGCATCGCTTGGCGATCGCAGTGAAAACGCCGATTACCAGTACAACAAGAAGCTGCTGCGCGAAATCGACCGCAGAATCCGCTACCTGCGCAAGCGTCTGGAGGATATCCGCGTTGTCGACTATGCCCCCGAACAAGAGGGCAAGGTGTTCTTCGGTGCCTGGGTAGAAATTGATAACGAGGCCGGCGAGGTCAAACGCTTCAGAGTGGTCGGCTACGACGAAATTTACGGACGTAACGACTACATCTCCATCGACTCACCGATGGCGCGGGCGCTGTTGAAGAAGTCGGAAGGAGATGAGGTGATCGTGCAAACGCCGACCGGCGAAGCGGTGTGGTTTATTGCCAGTATCGAATATGAGGTGGGATGACGATTTGGGGGCTGCTCTGCAGCCCCACTCGCTCAACGCCGGGTAATCAACCCCTGCCGAGCAATCCGCGTCAGGTGACCGATCACCTCTCCGGCCTCCTCCGCCGTAGGCGACTGAATTACTGCCAGATCAAAACGATCACTTCCGTACTGCTTGAGCAAGGCACAGGTTTCAGCGAACTGGATCAGAAACGCGCGAGCCTGGCCCTTGCGCCGCGAAAAGCCGTCAAGGTGGCGCAACAAGGTAGGCTGGTGCTGACCGCTGAGTAGAATGCGCGGGGTGCGCGATACCTGGCCGGCAGGCAGAGGGGTCAGACAGACACTGGTACGTGGACAACTCATGGAATAATTCTCCGCCTCGCGAATCCCGCTGGGCTGCGGTGGGAGGCGTCACCGAACCAGCGTTTTAGCGGTATTTCAGAGTGCCCTGGCACGGGCTGCCTCCTGCGCCCCGCAAGTAGCTGTTTAAATCGGCGCAAGGGTTATGCTAGAGCTACACGCGACAACTTACAAGCTGTACGTGTAGCCCTTGTGACAGCCAGATTGCTCAACGCCTGGCGACGCGCTCGAGGCTGGCGCGCTCGCGATTGAAGGCGAGGAAGTACTTGTTGACGCTGTTGACGAAATTGACCGGGCCCATGCCGACCTGCTCCATGGCGATGCGCTCGGTCTGGAAGAACCACTGATTGCCATTGAGCCCGCGCCTGCGCGCTTCGGCACGCATCGCCTGGACCCGCTCCGGGCCGAGGTTGTACGCCGCCAGCACAAACGCCATGCGCTCGCGCTCGTTGAGCTGGGGGCTGGCGAAAAACTTGCGACGGATCAACGCCAGATATCGCGCGCTGGCTTGGACATTGCCATCCACGTTCGCCGTGTTGCGCACCCCTACCCGCTGCGCCGCCGACGGCGTGATCTGCATCAGCCCATGGGCGCCGCCGACGCCGCGCGCGGCAGGATTGAGGGTCGATTCCTTGAACGCCAGCGCGGCCAGATTGAGCCAGTCGATCTGCTGCGCCTCGCCGTGCTTCTGCAACACCCCACGCACCGCCTGCAAGCGCTGGCGCTCCTGGCGGGCCAGCGGATTGTGCACGCGGTACTGGCGCCGGTAGATACGCTCGAATGCGGCGTCCTGGTTTTCCGGGGCGCGGTAGCCGGCCAGAAAGCGGTCGACAGTTGCCAGCAACTGATCAGCGCCTTTACCGACGTACCAGCGCACAGCCTGCGGTTGGCCGATCTGTACCTTGCTGTCGACGCGCAGCCGCGGCATCACCCGCGCCCAGCGCAGCGCGATCGGCCGCTCTACAACAGTCAGGTGGTAAATGCCGGCCTGGACCATCTCCAGCACATCCTCGACCGCCAGCGTTGGGTCTACCCATTCGATCTTGATCGGTGCGCGCTTGCGCAATGCCAGCTGCTGATTGATAGCCTGGATCGCAGCGCCCGCACCGCTAGCGGTGGTCAGGGCGATGGTGCGCCCGGACAACTGCTCGACCCGACTGAAGCTGCGCTCGCCCTTGCGTCCAACCAGCAGCAGCGGCACCTTGTCCAGCACTGGCGCACTCACCCCAACGCCACTGACCTGGGCCGGGTCGAGCAGCTCACCCGGCGCTGCCAGGTCACCCTCCCCGCGCTGCAAGGCGCCGAGCAGTTGCTCCTTGGCCCGCGGGATCAATTTGACTTGAATCAGATCACCCTGGCGTTCGCGGCCATTGAGAAAATGCTCCAGCGCGCGCAGCCGATGGTATTCGATGCCGACCGGCTCGCCCTTGATTTCCCCGGAGCTGTTGCGGCTCTGGTTGACCAGCACCCGCAGTACCTTGCTGCTGCGCACCTGCGCAAGATCGCGCGGCTGCTTGCTGGTTGAGCTGGCCTGCGCCGGCCCGGACACTGCCGCATGCGCGGCGGCCGCCGTGAGCAGGCTGAACATCAGCGAAACAATCAGCAGGAATCGCTGCATCGGCAAACATGTCCATGGTGTGGGAAGATGCCTCTGCGGCGGCGCCAGCAGAGACTGAAAGACCTTGGCAATCCATTGAAGTTCTTGGCTTTTTCGCGATGTTCGGGGGATTTGCTATGCTGGCCGCCCCGCAGCACGAGGTAGCACCATGCAACTGATCGATATCGGCGTCAACCTGACCAACAGCAGCTTTCACGGCAAAGAGGCTGACATCGTCGAGCGCGCGCAGCAGGCAGGCGTCGTGCAACTGGTCGTGACCGGTACCAGCCTGGAAGGCAGCGAACAGGCGCTGGAGCTGTGCCAGCAACTGGATGAACCGGGGCATCGACTGTTCACCACTGCTGGCGTGCATCCTCATGATGCCAAGAGCTGGGGTGTCGACAGCGAGCGGCAACTGCGCCACCTGCTCGCTCAGCCTCGGGTAAAGGCAGTCGGCGAGTGCGGTCTGGACTTCAATCGCGATTTCTCGCCGCGGCCTGAGCAGGAGAAAGCCCTGCACGCACATCTGGCCCTGGCAGTAGAAACCCAACTGCCGGTGTTTTTGCATGAGCGCGATGCCAGCGAGCGCCTGCTGGCGATCCTGAAGGACTACCGTGACCAGTTACCGGCCGCCGTGGTGCATTGCTTCACCGGCGAGCGCGCGGCGCTGTTCGCCTATCTCGATCTGGACCTGCACATCGGCATCACTGGCTGGATCTGTGACGAGCGCCGTGGCACGCACCTGCATCCCTTGGTCAGCAGCATCCCCGTGGGTCGCCTGATGCTCGAAAGCGATGCACCGTACCTGCTGCCGCGCAGCTTGCGGCCGAAACCGAAAAGCGGCCGCAACGAGCCTGCGTTCTTGCCCGAGGTGCTGCGTGAGGTCGCCTTGCACCGCGGCGAGAGCCTGGAATACACGGCAAGGCACACCACCGAGTGCGCACGCCAGTTCTTCGCCCTGGCGCCGGCAGAGGCATAAGTCGACCGGGATTCGTTGACACACATCAAGACTCACTCTGAAGCAATCGGAAACAATGATGGCACCTTGCCAATACTGTTTCCGCTCAACTCAGAGAAGACCTATACGATGGGTGCCTGGCTTAGCAATATTTCCTTGAAGTACAAATTCTGGGCCGTCAACGCAGTGGCCTTTGTCACCACCCTGCTGCTGGTGCTGTACGCCGTGCAGCTCGAGCAGCAGGCCCGGGCCGAAGGTGCGCGAGCAACCGCCCAGGCGCAGGCTCGTCTGCTTGCGGCCTGGCCGGCCGGGCAAGCGCTGCCTGAACTGGCCAACCTGATCAGCTGGCAAGCCGGGCAAACGCCAAGTTTCGCCGGCCAACCACTGCCCGCGCTGAACAACGCCCAGGGCTGGGTCGAGCTGGCCAATCGCTCGCTATTGGGTGACAACCCGCTGCGCGGCGCTCAGGTCGTGAGCCATGGCCAACAGCAACTGGCGCTGCTGGCGCACTCGCCAAGCCTGCGCGAGGTGTTTATTGATCGCTTCGCCAATTACGCGGTGTGCGTGATGGTCCTGATGCTGGCCATGCTCGGTGCGTCGCAGTTGCTGATCCGCTTTCTGCTCAGCCAGCTCAACACGCTCAAGGACGTCATGCTCCACGTCGAGAAGACCGGCGACCTGTCGGCGCGTGTGCCGCTGGCCTGCGGCGATGAGGTCGGGCAAATGGCCGGCGCGTTCAACGCCATGCAGTCGACCTATCACCGGGTAGTCAGCACCGTAGCGCGCACTGCAGCGCAACTCGACTCCGGCGCCGCGCGCCTGGCAGCGAGCATGAGCGATGTACGCCACGGCATGCTCGGCCAGCAAAGCGAGACCGACCAGGCCGCTACCGCCATCAACGAAATGACCGCGACTGTGCACCACATCGCCCAACATGCCGGTGCCACCCGTGATTTGTCGCAAACTGCGGACAACCTTGCCGGCAGTGGGCAGGCAGTTGTCGGTCGCGTGCAGGATTCGATTTCCGGGCTGTCCAGCGGCGTGCAGCAGACCGCCGAAATGATCCGTCAGCTGGCGGAAGACAGCCAGAAGATCAACGGCGTAGTTGGGGTGATTCATAGTATTGCCGAGCAAACCAATCTGCTTGCCCTGAACGCCGCCATCGAAGCGGCGCGGGCGGGCGATCTGGGCCGTGGTTTTGCCGTGGTCGCCGACGAGGTGCGCAACCTCGCCAAACGTGTGCAGAGCTCCACCGACGAAATCACCGACATGGTCTGCGCCCTGCAGTCCGGCACCCGCGACGCGGTGGAGTTCATGCAAGAGAGTTCATACAAGGCCGATGACTGCGTCAAGCAGGCTCGCGAGGCTGGTGAGTCGCTGGCGGAGATCACCAGCGCGGTTGCGCAGATGCGCGAGAGCAACACCCAGATTGCCGTGGCTGCCGAACAGCAAAGCCAGGTGGCCGAGGAAATGAACCGCGCGGTGGTAAGCATCCGCGATGTCACCGAGCAGACCGTGCAGCAGACCGTCGGCTCGGCGACCACCAGCAGCGAGCTGGCAACCCTCGCCGGTGAGCTGAACAAGGCGATCGGTCAGCTCAAGCTATAGTCACCATAGCCAGCCTCGATTGGCCGCAATGATCGCGCAGCACTAAGCTTTGGGCATGACTGTGAGGAAATGCCCATGAGCAAGCGCCTGTTCAACCTTCACCCCAGCCAATGGCGTGGCGCCCACCACGCCCACCGCCAACCGGCCGAGCTGGCACTGTTGCTGCTAGCCGTAGCGTTGGGCGTTCTTGGAGCATTGCTGGTCCTGTCCGGCGTGTTCAGTATGGACCTGAGCCAGATTGCGGTAGGCCTGATCGCCTTGATCGCGGGTCTGGGCCTGCAACGCCACGGCTATCGTCGCTAGGCAAATACGGTGACGGTTTGGCGGCTGAGGGCAAGCAGCTCGCCGTCAGCCGTCCACAACGCCGCGCGGGCATGGCCGTAGCCATCCTTGGCGTATTCCGTATCCACGCAATACCGGCACCAGTCATGGGTGCTCAGTTGCGGCCGGGGCTGAATGAATTCGATGGTCCAGGTCAGGGTGCTGCCCGCCGCAGGCTGTTTCAGGTGCGGCAGCAGGCTCGGCGGCCAGGCGTCGACCAAGGCCAGCAGATGCGCTTCGGTCGCGGCTTCCTCAGGCACATCCCGCAGACGCACCCAGCCGCCCATTTGCCGTGAAGTGTTGCTACTGAAGGGCAGCCCGCCGAGCGTCCAGCGCAAGGCCACATTGCGCATGAACTCTGGCGTCACACCTTTGATATAAGGCAGTTCCGGCGCTGCTTCGGCGAGCGCCTTCATCTCGACCGGGGGCTGCGCAGGAACATCTATCAGCGAGGAGCGGCCCGCGCCAAAGCTGCCCTGCACGATCGTCACTACCTGGCCTTGCTGCACAGCACGCCCAAGCAGGGTGCTGACGGCTTTACCCTCGCGCAGCACCTCTACTTCGAAGCTGATCGGGATATCTGCCGCGGCGGGAGCAACGAAGGTGATGGCCAGCGAGCGCACCGGACGCTCGTCGACAAGTTGCAGGCGCATGCGCTCATAGACCATGGCGGCCATCAGCCCGCCGAAAACTGCACGCCCCTGCGCCCAGGTGGCAGGCACCGTGACGGCTTCTGGTGATTGTTGTACCGCGGCCAGCAATTGGGTGAAGGTCATGGCGATCTCGCAGGCTTGGCTATCGAATCGGGGCGGCCAAGCGCCCCAGCTGCAGCCGATCTTAACCAGCTGCGCTCGCCGATGCAGGCTTCATATCGGTCAATCCAGCGCCTAGCGGCGTGACACTGCCTTGTGCAGGCGCTTCAAGGTCAGGTCGCCTTGCCGCTCAGCGGCCTCAAGCTCAGCCTGCCAGGCCGCCTGGCAGGGCCGTAGCGCTGCGTCGAGCGGTACCTGCACCAACCACTGCAGACGGTCGTGCCAATCGCCCAGATCGCCTTGTGCGCGCTTGAGCAGGCGCTGCAACTTGTCGCCGGCATGATCAAGCTGTGGGTAGGCCTCATCGCCATAGCGCACCCGCTTGATCAGCAGGCGCAAACGGTGCCGATCGTGGGCTGGGTCGAGTAACCCCTGCTGTAGTTTGTGCCACTGTTTGCCGAGGCGTTTGTCGACGCGTTTTTGCAGGCCTTTGACCAGGCCTTCGCGATCCGCTGCCCGCAGAAACGCCGGAAACGCGTCGATGATCGCCAGCATGCGCGTCAACTCGGGACTCGCGGCCACAGTGGCAAAGGTCTGCGCCCTGCCCCGCAGGCGCCGCTCGGCAGCGTCCTGTTGACCACGCTCGCGCAACTCGGCAGCGAGCACCTCACGGTCACGCAGCGGCGTGGTCAGGGCGCCCAGTGCCCGCGCGGCATATTCCAACTGATCGACAGCAGGCAAGCCCCGCAGCGGCCGCAGCAAACTGCGCAGGCGCCGCGTGGTGGTGCGCAGGTCGTGCAGGGCTTCACTGTCGACATCAGCCGCCAGCCGCTCGCGACAGGCGAGCAAGCGCACCTGCAGGGTCAGCACCTGGGCAACCACGTGATCAAGCATGGCAGACATACAACGCTCCTTGTTCAACGCCCGGCGCGGGACTCACGAATGTAGAAGCGGGCCTTCTCGGATTTTTTCGCACAGCCTTCGAAGCCTTCGAACTGCTGCTGGGTCTTGGCCCCGGTCAACAGCGACAATGCCTTGGAATAACTGACGGTGCCCGCAAACCCTTCGGCCTTGGCCAGGTCGAGCTCCTTCCAGGCGGCGTCCAGCTGGGTTGCGCAGCTATCACGATAGGCCGTCTTGCCGGCGCAGCCAGCGAGCGCCACAACCATCAATGGCAGGCAGATCCATGCTTTCATCAGTAATACCTCAAAGTGCACAAGGGAGTGGCCGTTCGACGCTCGGCCAAGCGAAAAGTGCCCTCATCAGCGTAGTCCAGCAAGGCTTGCATTGAAGCCGAGGGCGCAATGGGTGCATTGTTCGGGGATGGTTGCACAGCCACGAGGGAATGACATGAGTAAACGCGTTGCATTGGTGCTGGGTTCGGGCGGTGCACGAGGCTATGCGCACATCGGGGTGATCGAAGAAATCGAGCGCCGCGGCTACGAGATATCCTGCATTGCCGGCTGCTCGATGGGCGCGGTGGTCGGCGGTATCTATGCGGCCGGCAAGCTCGATGACTATCGCCACTGGATCGAGAGCCTGGATTACCTGGATGTACTGCGGCTGGTCGATGTGAGCTTTCGTCTCGGCGCTATTCGCGGTGACAAGGTGTTTGGCCAGATCCGCAAGATTGTCGGTGAAATCAACATCGAACAGCTGCGCATTCCCTATACGGCGGTGGCCACCGACCTCACCAATCAGCAGGAAATCTGGTTTCAGGAAGGCTGCCTGCACCAGGCCATGCGCGCCTCGGCGGCAATACCAAGCCTGTTCACCCCCGTCGTGCAGGGCAACCGCATGCTGGTCGATGGCGGCATTCTCAACCCGCTGCCGATCGTGCCGGTGGTTTCCAGCCACTGTGACCTGATCATCGCGGTCAACCTCAACGCCACCAACCAGAACCAGTACCAGTTGCCGGTGATCGAGCGCCCCGCCGCGTTCAAGAAGCGCTTCGACGCGTTGATGAGTTCGGTGGGTTCGCGCCTGCCGTTCCGCCGCAAGCCGGCAGAGCAGCTCAGCCGCATCGACCAGGCAGTGCTTGCCGAGAACCTGATCGCAAGCAATCCGTGGCTGGGTGAAGCAGCCAACCCCGAAGGCCAGCAACCCGCTGCGGCGCCCGAGAGCGGCGGCGCACCGCGCTCAGCAGCGGGCTCGTTCATCATCGACAACGTCGGCCCGGCGTCCCTGCTCGACTTGATCAACCAGAGCTTCGAGGTCATGCAGACGTCGCTGGCGCAGTACAAGATTGCCGGCTACCCGCCAGATGTACTGATCAACGTGCCCAAGCGGGTGTGCCAGTTCTTCGAGTTCTACAAGGCACCGGAGCTGATCGCCCTGGGCCGGGAAATCGCCCGCGACACGCTGGACATCTACGAGGGCAAGCGGCGCTGATTACCGCGCATTTGCAGGCTGCAGAAACCAGACAGGCCGCATAAGCGGCCTGTCTGGTTTTGGGCAGATCAACTCAGTAGCGAGTGATCTCGGCATTAGCTGCCAACTGCTTGCGGTAGGCCGCGAAGTCCTGCTGACCGGCACGCGAAGCGAGGTAGCGGCGGATCTGCTGCTTCTCTTCGTCGGTGGCCGCAGCGCCTTCGTTGACGCCGCGCAGCTGGACCACCACCAGGCTGCCATCGGCGAGCACGGCACTGGCGTATTCAGGCTTGTCCTTGCCGGCAGGCTTGGCCAGGCGGAACACTGCCTGCAGCTCGACTGGGTCGATACCTTCCTGGCCGCGGCTGACCGCTTCCTGGACTTTCCAGGTCTGACCGTCATGGCCAGCACCGGCGACGATCGAACCGTCACGCAGACCGGCAATCAGTTTGTCAGCCTTGGCTTTGAGTTCGGCAGTCGCCTTCTCTTTGGCCAGGTGCTCGCTGATCCGTTGCGCGACTGCCTCCAGCGGCAGTTGCTCGGGCTTGCGGTGTTCTTTGACACGCAGCACCAGCACCGTCTCTGGATCCAGCTCGATGGCGCTGCTGTTGGCGCCTTCGTCGATCACTTCCTCGCTGAACGCGGCCTGGACGACCTGGCGGTTAGCGGTAATGCCGTCGCCACCTTCACGCCCGAACGGCGCCGAAGTCTGCACTTTCAAACCCAGGTCCTGAGCCGGTTGGGCCAGGTCGGAGGCTTCGAAGGCGGAGTCCTCCAGTTGCTTGGTCACTTCAACGAAGCGCTGCTCGACCTGTTGGGTTTTCAGCTCGCGGGTCAGCTTGTCTTTCAGGCTGGCGAAGGTCGGCACTTGCGGTGCCTCGACGCCCAGCAGCTTGATCAGGTGATAACCGAACTCGCTGCGAACCGGCTGCGACACCTGGTCCTTGTTCAGCTTGTACAGGGCATCTTCAAACTCGGCGTCGTAAGCACCAGGGCCGGCGAAGCCAAGATCACCACCGCTGGCAGCGGAACCGGCGTCCTGCGAGAACTCCTTGGCCAGGGCGGCGAAGTCTTCACCTTTGGCCAGACGCTGCTGGATCTCTTCGATCTTGGCCTTGGCCTGGGCATCGCTGACCTTGTCGTTGACATCGATGAGGATGTGCGCGGCATGGCGTTGCTCGGCCAGGTTGGCGATCTCTTTCTCGTACAGCGCTTGCAGCTCGGCCGGATCGACCTTGACCTGGTCGAAGAACGCCGACTTCTTCAGCTCGATGTAGTCGATGACGACCTGATCCGGCGTCATGAACTCCTTGGCGTGCTGGTCGTAGTGCGCCTTGACCTCTTCATCACTGACCTTGACCGCAGCCGGGTTGGCCTTGAAGGTCAGCGAGGCGAAGTCGCGGGTCTGTTTTTCCAGACGCGCAAACGCCTCGACTTGTTTGTCGGTGACAAAGCTGCTGCCGGCAAGCCCGGTGCGCAGCTGGCCGATGAGCATTTCTTCGGCGAGCATCTCGCGGAACTGCAGGCGCCCGTAGCCCATCTGGCGAATGACCTGGTCGAAGCGGTTTGCATCGAACTTGCCATCAACCTGGAACTCAGGCGTTTGCAGGATCACTTGATCCAGCGCCGCCTCGGAGAATGCAAATTTCGCGTCCTTGGCACCTTCCAACAGCAATTTGCGATCGATCAGGCCTTTGAGCGCTGCTTCACGCAGCATCTTTTCGTCCAGCAGAGCAGGATCGAAGTCCTTGCCCAGCTGTTGCATCAGCTGGCGGCGCTGCATATCGACAGCCTGGCTCAGCTCGTTCTGGCTGATGGTTTCACCGTTTACCTTGGCGGCGTCCTGGCTATGGCTGGCGGCCTGAAAAATCGCCTCGAAGCCCGTCAATGCCATCAGCACGACGATAAGGCCGATGATGGTCTTGGCAATCCAACCCTGTGAATTGTCCCTGATATTCTGCAGCATGCGTCCCCCAGAAACGGTTGTACCACTGCGTCGTCAACCGCGGAGCGTGGGTAGAGTCCTGATAGAAGAAAGGCGCATCCGAAGATGCGCCTTCTCGAAGCGAGCGTGACGGCGGGAACGTTTGCGTCCCGCCGTCACGCGATTGGCCACGGTAGCGCCGCGGCCGGCTGAACAGACGACTTAGTTGACAGCGTCTTTCAGGCCTTTGCCAGGCTTGAAGCCAGGAACCTTGGCGGCGGCGATCTTGATCGCAGCACCGGTTTGCGGGTTACGGCCAGTGCGCTCGGCACGGTCTTTGACCGTGAAAGTACCGAAACCTACCAGAACCACGTCGTCGCCTTTTTGCAGAGCGCCCTGTACGGAGTCGATCACTGCATCCAGAGCCTTACCGGCGGTGGCTTTCGAAATATCAGCAGATGTGGCGATAGCGTCAATCAGTTCCGACTTGTTCACTCTAAGTCCCCTTATATCTCTAATTTAAGTATGTTTCTAAGTATGTAATTAGTGCGTGTAAAAATTAGTGCGTGCAAAACGAGCGCTGGGTGGCCTGTTGACACGAGCGTGCCGCTTTATAGCAAGGGCCCGAAAAAACTGTCAAGGAAAGCCCCCCAGCGTGAAACGTATTAGTGCGTGCTGATTCTTTCCTTGGCATCGCTGTCGCGCTTGTCATCCTTCGCGACGATCTCCGGAGCCACATCTGGCAAGGGCTCGGGGGCGTATTGCAGCGCAATTTGGAGGACTTCGTCAATCCATTTGACCGGTTTGATCTGAAGATCCTGCTTGATGTTGTCCGGAATCTCTTTCAGGTCACGAACGTTCTCTTCGGGAATGATCACCGTCTTGATCCCACCCCGGTGCGCTGCAAGGAGCTTTTCCTTGAGCCCGCCGATGGCCAGAACCTGACCACGCAAGGTGATCTCGCCGGTCATGGCCACGTCGGCGCGTACCGGGATCTGGGTCAGTGCCGAGACCAATGCGGTGCACATGCCAACGCCTGCGCTCGGGCCATCCTTCGGCGTCGCGCCTTCAGGCATGTGGATGTGAACGTCGCGCTTCTCGTGGAAGTCAGCGGCGATCCCCAGACTACGGGCACGGCTGCGAACCACGGTTTGCGCCGCCGTGATCGACTCGACCATGACGTCACCGAGCGAACCGGTCTTGATCAACTGGCCCTTGCCAGGGATCACTACGGCCTCGATGGTGAGCAATTCCCCGCCCACCTGGGTCCATGCCAGGCCGGTCACTTGACCGATCTGATCCTGCTGCTCAGCCAGGCCGTAACGGAACTTGCGTACGCCCAGGTGATGCTCGAGCTGCTCGCTGGTGACCTTGACCTTCACCGATTTCTGCCCGCTGTGCTCCTTGACCACCTTGCGGCAGATCTTCGCAATCTGACGTTCGAGGCCACGCACACCGGCTTCGCGGGTATAGAAGCGGATGATGTCGCGGATCGCCGAGACATCGATGTCCAGCTCGTCCTTCTTCAGGCCGTTGGCCTTGACCTGCTTGGGCACCAGGTACTTGACCGCGATGTTGATCTTCTCGTCTTCGGTGTAACCCGGCAGACGGATGACTTCCATTCGGTCGAGCAGCGCCGGCGGGATGTTCATCGAGTTCGAGGTGCACAGGAACATTACGTCGGACAGGTCGTAATCGACCTCCAGGTAATGGTCGTTGAAATTGTGGTTCTGCTCGGGATCGAGTACTTCCAGCAGTGCCGAGGCCGGATCGCCGCGCATGTCGCTGCCCATCTTGTCGATCTCGTCAAGCAGGAACAGCGGGTTACGTACGCCAACCTTGGTCATTTTCTGGATCAGGCGGCCCGGCATGGAGCCGATGTAGGTACGCCGGTGACCACGAATCTCGGCCTCGTCACGCACGCCACCGAGGGCCATCCGGACGAACTTGCGATTGGTAGCAGTGGCGATCGACTCGGCCAGCGAGGTCTTGCCGACGCCGGGCGGGCCAACCAGGCACAGCACAGGACCACGGATCTTTTTCACCCGTTTCTGTACAGCGAGATACTCAAGGATGCGCTCCTTGACCTCGTCCAGGCCATAGTGGTCGGCGTCGAGAATTTCTTCAGCCTTGGCCAGGTCCAGGCGGACCTTGCTCTGGGCTTTCCATGGCACCTGCACCAGCCAGTCGAGGTAGGTCCGCACCACGGTAGCTTCAGCCGACATAGGCGACATCTGCTTGAGTTTGTTCAGCTCAGCCTGAGCCTTGGTCAGGGCATCTTTGGGCAGGCCAGCGGCATCGATGCGCTTTTTCAGCTCTTCGACTTCGTTGTGGCCTTCATCGCCATCACCAAGCTCCTTCTGAATGGCCTTCATCTGCTCATTCAGGTAGTACTCGCGCTGGCTGCGCTCCATCTGCTTCTTGACCCGGCCGCGGATGCGTTTTTCAACCTGCAGCAGGTCGATCTCGCCATCCAGCAAGGCCAGCACGTGCTCGACCCGCGCCTGCAGGTCGACAATCTCGAGGATCTCTTGCTTCTGCTCGATCTTCAGCGCCATGTGCGCGGCCATGGTATCGACCAGGCGACCCGGCTCTTCGATGCTGTTGAGCGAGGACAGTACTTCAGCTGGGACTTTCTTGCCCAACTGCACATACTGCTCGAACTGCGACAGCAAGCTGCGCACGAACACTTCCGACTCACGCTCTGGGGCGTCGGTTTCATCGATCAGGCTGACGTCGGCACGGACATGCCCATCAACCTCGTTGAAACGCTCGACAGCGCCGCGCTGCTCACCCTCGACCAGGACCTTGACGGTGCCATCGGGCAGTTTCAGCAGCTGCAGGACAGTGGCGATGGTGCCGACGCGGTACAGGGCATCTTCACCTGGATCATCATCGGCAGGGTTTTTCTGGGCAAGCAGCAGGATCTGCTTTTCGCCCGTCATCGCCGCCTCGAGGGCTTCGATGGATTTTTCGCGCCCCACAAACAGCGGGATAACCATGTGCGGGTAAACGACGACATCGCGCAATGGCAAAAGAGGCAAGTCGAGGGTTGTCTTCATGATTTCGCCTCTACAGCGGCCTTATGGCCGAATCCGGTGGAAATAGTGCTTGGACCTAATGTGGGGGTAGGTCCTTCAAATTACAAGCACTTAAGCGGGAAAAGCAGAAAGGGGCCCGAAGGCCCCTTTCATTTTTCACAACGGCTGCCTGGATCAGGCGTCCGGTGCGGCTTTGGCCTGCGGCTCGTTGTTCTCGTAAATGAGCAACGGCTGCGAGGTACCTTCGATGACGCTCTCGTCGATCACCACCTTGCTGACTTCCTTCTGCGAAGGAATCTCGTACATGGTGTCGAGCAACACGCCTTCGAGAATCGAACGCAGGCCACGGGCGCCGGTTTTGCGCTCCAGAGCCTTGCGCGCGACGGCCTTGAGGGCGTCGCTGCGGAACTCGAGGTCCACGCTTTCCATCTCGAACAGCTTGGCGTACTGCTTGGTGAGGGCGTTCTTCGGCTCGGTCAGAATCTGCATCAGCGCAGCTTCGTCCAACTCGTCGAGGGTAGCCAACACCGGCAGACGGCCAACGAACTCAGGAATCAGACCGAACTTGACCAGATCGTCAGGCTCGACCTCACGCAGGGATTCACCAACCTTCTTGCCTTCTTCCTTGCTGCGCACTTCTGCACCAAAACCAATGCCACCTTTGGTGGAACGGCCTTGGATGACCTTCTCGAGGCCAGAGAATGCGCCACCGCAAATGAACAGGATATTGCGGGTATCAACCTGCAGGAATTCCTGTTGCGGGTGCTTGCGACCACCTTGCGGCGGCACGGAAGCCACGGTGCCTTCAATCAACTTCAACAGCGCTTGCTGCACGCCTTCACCCGAAACGTCACGGGTGATCGACGGGTTGTCCGACTTGCGCGAAATCTTGTCGATTTCGTCGATGTAGACAATGCCCATCTGGGCCTTCTCCACGTCGTAGTCGCACTTTTGCAGCAGCTTCTGAATGATGTTCTCGACGTCCTCACCAACATAACCGGCTTCGGTCAGGGTGGTGGCGTCGGCAATGGTAAACGGTACGTTCAAAAGGCGTGCCAGGGTTTCGGCGAGCAGCGTCTTGCCCGAGCCAGTCGGCCCAATCAGGAGAATGTTGCTCTTGCCGAGTTCGACTTCGTCGCCCTTCTTGTCACGCTGATTCAGGCGCTTGTAGTGGTTGTACACCGCTACCGCGAGCACCTTCTTCGCGCGCTCCTGACCAATCACGTACTGGTCAAGGATGCCGCTGATTTCTTTCGGCGAAGGCAATTTGTGCGCATTGCTTTCGGCCTGGGCTTCCTGCACCTCCTCTCGGATGATGTCGTTGCACAGGTCGACGCACTCGTCGCAGATAAATACCGAGGGCCCAGCAATCAATTTGCGCACTTCGTGCTGGCTTTTGCCGCAGAAGGAGCAATAAAGCAATTTGCCGCTGTCCTCGCCGTTACGGGTGTCAGTCATTCGATCGATCCAATCCGGTAGGCTTGCAACACAAGATGAAGGCAATTGCGGGCTTTTTCAAGTCCGCAGGCAGGCGCTTTTGACGCCTGCCTGCTCTGGCCCTGAGGATCAGGACGCCAGTTGCCGCTTGTCGTATACCGAGTCGACCAGGCCGTACTCGGCCGCGCGCTGCGCGCTCATGAAGTTGTCACGCTCAGTATCACGCTGGATCGTCTCCAGATCCTGGCCAGTGTGGTAGGCCAGCAGCTCGTTGAGACGGGCCTTGATGCTGAGGATTTCCTGGGCGTGGATCTGGATGTCGGTGGCCTGACCCTGGAAGCCGCCAAGCGGCTGGTGGATCATGACGCGCGAGTTCGGCAGGCAGTGACGCTTGCCCTTGGCACCCGCGGTCAACAGGAAGGCACCCATGCTGCAGGCTTGGCCGATGCAGATGGTGGAGACATCCGGCTTGATGAACTGCATGGTGTCGTAGATCGACATGCCCGCAGTCACCGAACCGCCCGGTGAGTTGATGTAGAGATGGATATCCTTGTCCGGGTTTTCCGCTTCGAGGAACAACATCTGTGCCACTACCAGGTTGGCCATGTAGTCTTCTACAGGACCTACCAGGAAGATCACCCGCTCCTTCAAGAGGCGCGAGTAGATGTCATAGGCGCGTTCGCCGCGGGCGGACTGCTCGACAACCATCGGGACCAGACCGCCTGCGGCCTGGATGTCAGAGCTCTGCTGAATATAAGAATTGCGGGACATGTCCTGCACTCACTCCCAAATAGTCATGGCTTGAATACGCACAAGCCAGCGCGAAGGCTGGCTTGTGGTGGTTTCCTACGAGAGTTGCAGATTACTCAGCTTCGGCAGGAGCCTGTGCTGGTTTTACTGCTTCTTCGTACGAGACCGATTTGTCGGTCACAGTCGCTTTCTGCAGGACAGTATCTACAACTTGCTCTTCCAGCACAACCGAACGCACTTCGTTCAGCTGCTGGTCGTTTTTGTAGTACCAGCTGATGACCTGCTCTGGCTCCTGGTAAGCGGAAGCCATTTCTTCGATCATCTCGCGAACCTTGCCTTCGTCAGGCTTGAGGTCGAACTGCTTGACCACTTCAGCCACGATCAGACCCAGCACGACGCGGCGCTTGGCTTGTTCTTCGAACAGCTCGGCCGGCAGTTGCTCAGGCTTGATGTTGCCACCGAACTGCTGAACAGCCTGTACGCGCAGACGGTTGACTTCGTTTTCCAGCAGCGCTTTTGGCACTTCGATCGGGTTGGCGGCCAGCAGACCGTCCATGACCTGGTTTTTTACCTTGGTCTTGATCGCCTGGCGCAGTTCACGCTCCATGTTCTTGCGAACTTCGGTGCGGAAGCCTTCCAGAGTGGTTTCCTTGATGCCGAACTGGGCGAAGAACTCTTCGTTCAGCTCAGGCAGCTGGGGAGCCGAAACGCTGTTCACAGTGATGGTGAACTCAGCAGCTTTGCCAGCCAGGTCGAGGTTCTGGTAGTCCTCTGGGAAGGTCACGTTGACAACGCGCTCTTCGCCAGCCTTGGCGCCTACCAGGCCATCTTCGAAGCCTGGGATCATGCGGCCGGAGCCCAGTACCAGCTGGGTGCCCTTGGCCGAGCCACCGGCGAACTCTTCACCGTCAACCTTGCCGACGAAGTCGATGTTGACCTGGTCGTCGATCTGCGCAGCGCGCTCGACAGTTTCAAAGCGGGTGTTCTGCTTGCGCAGGACTTCCAGCATGTTGTCCAGGTCAGCATCAGCCACTTCGGCGCTCAGACGCTCGACGTTGATCGAGTCGAAGCCGGCAACGGAGAACTCTGGGAACACTTCGAAGATAGCAACGAATTCCAGGTCCTTGCCTTTTTCGAAGGACTTTGGCTCAACGGCCGGGGCGCCAGCCGGGTTCAGCTTCTGCTCAACCACAGCTTCGTAGAAGGACGACTGAACCAGGTCACCGAAGGCTTCCTGACGGGCAGCCTCTTCGTAACGCTGGCGGATCACGCTCATTGGCACCTTGCCAGGGCGGAAGCCCGCAACCTTGGCGCGACGGGCAGTCTGCTGCAGACGCTTGTTGACTTCGGTCTCGACGCGCTCGGCCGGGACGGCGATGGTCATGCGGCGCTCGAGAGCGGAAGTGTTTTCAACCGAAACTTGCATGGATATTCCTCGTTGCACAGACGTTAGCCGGCGAAAGCCCGACTCCAGAATCAAGGGCAAACATTCTAGTGACTCACGCACCAGAAGTCACCCCACTCAAGACGACGGGAAACCTCGCCGATCGATTTCATGGAAAACCCTGCGCAAAATGCGCCAGGCCTCATCTATAAAGGGCTGCACGCAGGCAGCCGCAGCCCCTGACTGAAAAACCTTGTCAAACAAACACGGCGGCAATCAGCCGTGCTCGGGATCGATCTCGTTGAACGCGCAATACTCATCCCACTCCATGCCCAACGCCTCGGCCACCTCACGGTGCACCTCAAGACGCATGGCGTGCAGTTCTTCAGGGCTCTGAGCGACCAGTTGCAGGGTCAGTTCCCAGGGCTCGATGCCCTGCTCCTGCGCTGCATCATCAAAGGCCCACTGGATCTGCTGAGCCTGCTCGCGCGAGCTCAATTCGCGGATCTCTTCAAGCATCTGCGGATTGGCCTCGGCAAAGCGTTGCAGTGCCAGCGCCTGGCGAGCTTCTTTGGCTATCATCGGGTATTTCCTCTGGCGGCACGTAACCGCAATTCAACCAGCTGAAATCTATCAGCTTTTATCTGGATTTCACCAGCACACAGTGCGCACCTGGCAGAGCCAAACTGTGGGAAACAAAAAAGGCGCCTGATCATTCGATCGAGGCGCCTTTAATATAAATATGGGGTGGACGATGGGAATCGAACCCACGACAACCGGAATCACAATCCGGCGCTCTACCAACTGAGCTACGCCCACCATAGTGCGGTACTGCGTTGAAACCTTGAAGCATGGTGCGGATGAAGAGACTCGAACTCTTACAGCTTGCGCCGCTGGAACCTAAATCCAGTGTGTCTACCAATTCCACCACATCCGCATGCAACACTTAAATCAAAGGCGCCAGATCGTTCAATCAAGGCGCCTTCGAAAAATATGGGGTGGACGATGGGAATCGAACCCACGACAACCGGAATCACAATCCGGCGCTCTACCAACTGAGCTACGCCCACCATATAGCGGCATTACGTTACTGCATCACTTGCGTGCCTAAGCTGCCTAATGGCGCACCCGGCAGGACTCGAACCTGCGACCATCCGCTTAGAAGGCGGATGCTCTATCCAGCTGAGCTACGGGCACATAAGCAATCTGCCTAACCTCACAGGGGCTGGCAGCAACGCTGCGAACCACCCATTCTGCCCGACTTCGCCAACCAGTGATAGGCTGTGCCCGACAAGTGCGCCGAATGTTATAGACGAGCTGTAAAAGCGTCAACACCTTTCTCTAAAAAATCGAAATTATTGAAGGAGTTAGAGGATTTGCCCGACCACCCGCCTTTGCCCTCGGGCCGTGTCGTGCGAGAATGCGCCATTCTATCTGTTTCTTTCTCGATGGTTAATCACGCGTCTATGACTGCACACCTTATCGATGGCAAGGCGATCGCCGCCAACCTGCGCCAGCAGATCGCTCAACAGGTCGTGGAGCGCCGCCAGCAAGGCCTGCGCACGCCAGGCCTGGCAGTGATCCTGGTCGGCACCGATCCCGCCTCCCAAGTCTATGTATCGCACAAGCGCAAGGACTGCGAAGAGGTCGGCTTTATCTCCCAGGCGTTCGACCTGCCCAGCGAAACCTCCCAGCAAGCGCTGACCGACCTGATCGACCAGCTCAATGAGGACGCCGCAGTCGACGGCATCCTCCTGCAGCTGCCGTTGCCAGCGCACCTCGACGCCTCGCTGCTGCTCGAGCGGATTCGCCCGGACAAGGACGTCGACGGTTTCCATCCGTATAACGTCGGCCGCCTCGCCCAGCGCATCCCGCTGCTGCGCCCATGCACCCCGAAAGGCATCATGGCCCTGCTGGAAAGCACCGGCCAGGACCTGTACGGGATGGACGCTGTGGTCGTCGGCGCCTCGAATATCGTTGGCCGGCCGATGGCCATGGAGCTGCTGCTGGCTGGCTGCACCGTGACCGTCACTCACCGCTTCACCAAGGATCTGGCCGAACACGTCGGCCGCGCCGATCTGGTCGTGGTTGCGGCGGGCAAGCCGGGCCTGGTCAAGGGTGAGTGGATCAAGCCGGGCGCGATCGTCATCGACGTCGGCATCAACCGCCAGGAAGACGGCAAGCTGGTCGGCGATGTGGTCTACGAGACCGCCCTGCCCCGTGCCGGCTGGATTACGCCGGTACCAGGCGGCGTTGGGCCGATGACTCGCGCCTGCCTGCTGGAAAACACCTTGTATGCGGCGCAAGAGCTGCATAAATAAGGTCAACGCCAACGGTGGCCAAGGCTGCTACAGCGTAAAAAACGGCACTCATGTGCCGTTTTTTTTGAGCCCAGTTCGTCAGATACGTTTGAGCACTCCACCAGGCCACTGCTCTGGCTGCACGTAGCCGTGCGCCCACACCAGCACATCCGCCGCCGGCATGGGCCGCGCAATCGCATACCCCTGAGCCAGATCACAGCCCAGCGCCATCAATACCAGGCCGTGCTCGTGAGTCTCAAGACCCTCGGCGATGACCTCGCGGCCAAAGGCCCGAGCCAGGCCGATCACCGCCCGGGTCAGAGCCAGGTCATCCTGATCATGCAAAATGTCCCGCACGAACGACTTGTCGATCTTGATCGTCTGCGCCTGCAATCGCTTCAGGTAGCTGAGCGAGGAATAGCCGGTACCGAAGTCGTCCAGCGAGAAACGCACCCCAAGGCCCTGACAAGCCGCCAGGCATTGGCTGACGTGCTGGATATTCTCGATGGCGACCGACTCGACGATCTCCAGGTCCAGCAGCGCCGGATCGACCGAGGCATGGCGCGCCAGCAATTGCTCCAGACGCTCGGCAAAATCAGCGCGCTGCAAATGACGCGCAGCGATGTTGACGCTGACCGACCATTGATGACCTTGCGTGTGCCAGCTTTGCAATTGCCTCAAGGCCTGCTCGATCACCCATTCGCCCAGTTCGACGATCAGGTCGGTCTGCTCGACCAATGGCAGAAAATCTCCAGGCATCACCATTCCGTTGAGCGGGTGCTGCCAGCGCAGCAGCCCTTCAAAGCCCAGCACTTCCCCGCTGCGCATATTCACCTTGGGCTGGTAATGCAGGCACAGCTCACCGTCATGCAGGGCCTGGCGAACCCGCGCCACGGTCTGGTGAGTAGCCTTGAGTTCAAGCTCCTGCGTCACGTCGAACAGGTGGTAACGGTTGCGCCCGCGCTGCTTGGCGACATACATGGCCTGATCGGCATGGCGCACCAGGGTGTCGGCATCCTCGTCATCCTGCGGAAACAGGGTAACGCCGATGCTCGCACTGACGATCACGGTCTGCTCGCGTAACGGATAAGGCGCCGCCAGGGCATCGAGGATGCGCTGCAGGCCTGCATGCAGCTGGTCACTGTCCTTTACATGGCGCAGGATCAGCACAAACTCATCCCCTGACAGCCGCGCCACCGAGTCCCCTGCGCGCAAGATCTTTTGCAGACGGCTCGCCACTTCCACCAGCAACCGGTCACCCGCGGCATGCCCGTAGCCGTCGTTGACCGCCTTGAACCGATCCAGATCAAGCATGCACACGGCCAACGGAATGTTCTCTCTGCGAGAAAAAGCCAGGGCCTGATTGAGCAGATCGGACAGGTAGGCGCGATTGGGCAGCCCGGTCAACACATCGTGTCCGACCCGCCACTGCAGGGTGTGCAGCAGTTGGCGCTTTTCGGTCACGTCGAAGCGGATCGAAACGTACTTGCGAACCTTGCCCGACGCCGGATCAATCAACGGCACCATGGTGCTGTCGACCCAGTACAACGAACCGTCCTTGGCACGGTTGCAGATCTCGCCTTTCCAGACCTGCCCGGCCACCAGCGCACGCCACATATCGAGGAAGAACTCAGGCTCGTGCAGGCCTGAATTGAGGATCCGGTGATTGGCGCCGAGCAGTTCCTCCCGGCTGTAGCCGGAGATGCTGCAAAACTGCTGGTTGACGTAGGTGATACGCCCGCTCAGGTCGGCTTCGGAAAAAATCGCGGCCGCGTCCACGGCCGCGCGGTAGTTATCGTCCATATGCCATCCTGGCCCAGCGCTTGAACCGCTTCATCCATACAGATCAGGCGGCCGCTCAAGCAAAAGCGGCGGATTCTACGTGTCCATGCCGAGAATGGAAATGAGGCCAAAGCATCAGCGCACTGGCTAGCGCCGTTTGGGTTCAAGCGGCATCTGCCGCACCCTGCACAGCAAATTGCTCTGGCTCGAGCGCTTGCACAGGTAATTTCCCGCGCCAGAGCGGCCAGATGCAATAGCTCGCAACTGGTCAGACCGGTCAGGCCAAATTCACTTGCAATGTAGGAAATTTCGCGGTTTTATGATCGGGCACTGAACAAACCGGTAAGACCACAATAATTAAGTCCTGCGCTCTTTGGCCCGCTGCTCCATCGAAGCAAGGACACCGATCTGAGACTCCTCCCATGCTTAAGTGGTGCTCGCGTTCGATTTTCCTTCAGGTGGTGCTAGGGCTGGTCCTTGGTATCGTTTGCGGCCTCAGCTTCCCTGAGGTCTCCCTCCAGTTGAAACCCCTCGGCGACGGCTTTATCAAGCTGATCAAGATGCTCATCGGCCTGATCGTGTTCTGCGTGGTGGTCAGTGGCATTTCCGGTGCCGGCGACCTGAAAAAGGTCGGGCGCATCGGCCTCAAGTCGGTGATCTACTTCGAGGTACTGACAACTATTGCCCTGGTCATCGGCCTGGTATTCGCCTTCAGTACCGGCATCGGTAGCGGCGCCAACATCCATCTGGATCAACTGTCTGTTGCCGACGCCAATGGCCTCGCCGACCGCGGCCAGCAGGTGCACAGCACCGCCACCTTCCTCATGGGCCTGATCCCGACCTCGGTCATCGGCGCCTTCGCCGACAACAACATCCTGCAGGTGCTGCTGTTCTCGGTGCTGTTCGGCAGTGCCCTGAACCTGGTTGGTGAAGCCGCGTCAGGCATTTCGCGCCTGATCAACGAACTCAGCCACGTGATCTTCCGCATCATGGGCATGATCGTGCGCCTGGCACCGATTGGCGTTTTCGGCGCGATCGCTTTCACTACCAGCAAATATGGCCTGGAGTCGCTGCACCACCTGGGCGGTCTGGTCGCGCTGTTCTACCTGACCTGCGCCGGCTTCGTGCTGGTCGTGCTCGGCACCGTGATGCGCCTGTCGGGCCTGCGCCTGCTGCCACTGATCAAGTACCTGCGTGAAGAGCTGACCATCGTCATGGGCACCGCTTCGTCCGACGCTGTACTGCCGCAGATCATGCGCAAGCTCGAGCACCTCGGTATCGGCAGCTCGACGGTTGGCCTGGTGATCCCTACCGGCTACTCGTTCAACCTCGACGGTTTCTCGATCTACCTGACGTTGGCCATCGTGTTCATCGCCAATGCCACCGGCACGCCGCTGGCCATGACTGACCTGATGACCATCTTGCTGGTATCGCTGGTCACCTCCAAAGGCGCCCACGGCATCCCCGGCTCGGCACTGGTGATCCTCGCAGCCACGCTGACCGCAGTGCCGGCGATCCCGGTGGTTGGCCTGGTGCTGGTGCTGGCAGTGGACTGGTTCATGGGTATCGGTCGCGCCCTGACCAACCTGATCGGCAACTGCGTCGCCACCGTGGCCATCGCCCGCTGGGAAAAAGACATCGACCTGGAGCGCGCCAACAACGTGCTCAGCGGCAAACCGGGCTTTGCCCACCAGCCGCGCAAACAACCCATCGCCCATCAACAGGAGTTCTGATTGAAACAGGCCGGCAGCGATGCCGGCCTGTTTCAGGAGCGTTATGCAACTTTTATCAGGAAACGACCCATGATCAGTTCATCGACCGTGGTCACATCAGTAGTGGAAAAACTGCGCCAGGCGCTGGCCCGCGGCCAGTGGCGCAGCGGTGAAATGCTGCCCGGCCAGCGCGAGCTGGCCGAACAGATGGGCATCAGCCGGCCGAGCCTGCGCGAAGCGGTAACCGTCCTCGAAACCCTCGGCCTGGTGCGCTCGCTGCCGGGCAAAGGGGTGCTGGTCCTGGACGCTGACGCCGCCGCAGCGCAGGAGCCGGTCGGCGACGCCGTCGGCGCTGCCAGCCTGGCTGACGTGCTCGAACTGCGTTACACCCTTGAGCCGTTTATCGTCGGCCTGGTCGCGCAGTCGGCTAACAGCCAGGACATAGGCCAACTGCGCCTGACCCTGATGGACATGCGCGAGGCGCTAGACGCCAGCGACAGCGAAGCCGGCGTCAACGCCTACATCGCCTTCCATCAGGAGCTGTTTGCCCTGACCACCAACCCGATTTTCCAGAGCGTGGTGCAACAGACCGGCAATGCCCTCAAGCAAAGCGCCGACATGCTGCGCAATTCGCCCGAGCACCTGGCTGCGCGCCTGCGTGAGAACGAAGCCGTGGTGCGTGCCATCCGTGACAAGAACAGCGCCCAGGCCAGTGCCCAGATGCGTCGGCACATCCTCCAGGAAGGCCTGCGCATGGGTATCGAACTGAATATCCCGGACGAACACCCCGGCCCATGACTCCAGGAGAGCGACCATGACCGCTTGCGCCCACGCCGCCCAGCCCCTGCCTGCCCTGCTCGGCGCCGGCGAGACCCGCCTCTCTGCCGAGCAGATCTACCCACGCTTGTTCGACGCCATCCTCGAACAGCGCCTGCCACCTGGCAGTGCACTGCCGGAACAGGCCCTGGGCGACGCCTTTGGCGTCAGCCGCACGGTGATCCGGCGGGTGCTTGGGCGCTTGTCCGATCAGCAAGTGGTGGTGCAGCGTCCAAGCCATACCGCGCACCTGGCCGCACCCGACCCGCAACAGGCGCGGCAAGTGCTCAGCGCCCGCCGCCTGGCCGAAACCACCCTGATCACCCTGGCGACCCAACGGGCCCGCCCCAATCAGATCCGGCAACTACGGCAACTGGTCGAGCGCGAGCGCCAGCACCATGAACAGGGCGAGCGCTGCACGGCGATCCGCCTCGGCGGCGAGTTCCACCTGAAGCTTGCGCAGATGGCCGCCAACGCACCCTTGGCGCGCTTTCTCAATGGCCTGGTGCCGATGACTTCGTTGATCATCGCCCGCTATGAGTCACCCTGCTGCGACCACTGCGCCTGGGAAGAACACGCCGCGATCATCGATGCCGTCGAAAGTGGCGACAGCAGCGCGGCGCTGACCTTGATGCACGAGCATCTGGACCGGCTCGAAGCCAAGCTCGATCTCGGCCAGGACCACAGCCTTTAGCAAAAACTGCCGCGGGGCCGCTGCCTACCTATAATCAGCTGATCCCCTCAGCCTCTTCACAAGGAGGCGCCGGCATGAATGCGCGTGGTGGCTTGCTCTTGCTCTGCCTGGTGCTGGCGGTAGGCGGTTGTGCCGGCAAGCGGCTCACGGCGCCGCCCCCGGTCGCTCTGAGTGTCGGCGCCTGGCAGCAGGTCGATCGCGAACTGATCAACGCCTCGCTGGCTGCCACCGGCTCGGCCAACGACTATGCGCGGCGCTCGATGCGAGTATGGAAGGACGAGGTGCAGAAACGCACCGAAAGCGACTTCATCCCGTGGTTCACCGGCTACTGGACGCAGCAGTGGCTGACCCTAAAAGTCGCCTGGTACAGGATGAACAGCGGCAACGGTGCCGAGCCACCCGAGAAGCGCCTGGCGTTGTATCTGCAGGAGCAGTATCACCAGCGCGTACTCGAGCCGGTGGCACGGGAGATCAACCCCGAAGCCATCCGTGACCGCGCCAGCGAGCTGTACCTGCAACTGTTTGCCCAGCAACTGACGGCCATCATCCAGCGCTACAACGCCCCGCCCGACCAGCTCAGCCAACGCCTCACGCGGGTCAAGGCAATCGCACTGGGCCCACCCGCTGCGCGGGATGCCAGCCTCTATCAATTGCTCAGAGCCAAACCCCTGGCGCAGCAACCAGCCTGGCTTGCGCTGCGCCAGCACCTCAATCAACAGGCAGCCAAACTCGCCAGCCAGACCCAGCTCGGCCTGTCGTCGGTGGCCACTCGCGCCAGTGAAAAGCTCAGCGCCACGCTCGCCCCACGCGGTATTGCCAGTGCGGTGGCGGCGGCGGTGGGCAAGGCTGCCGGGGCGTTGATCTCGGTAGCCGCTACCGGCATCGCGATGATCAGCCACGACCAGGAGCAACCGCAGATGGTCGAGCAACTGCGGGTGATCCTCAACGTTGCCTTCAACCAGGAGTGGCGCGAGCTGATGGACAACCGCCAGAGTGGGGCGATGTCCGGGGTGTATTACCTGTCGGGGCAGATCGAGGATGGCCTGCTGCTCAAGCAGTAGCCATGGCCGAGGTGGGCAGGCCGAACAGGCGATCGAATGCCCAGTTGTAGGCAAAGGTGTAGCACGGCACCAAGATAATGAACGCGAGATCCACCACCAGTGCTTCGAGCAAGGTCATGTCCAGCCACCAGGCAATCAGCGGGATCAGGTATATCACCAGGGTCAGCTGAAAACCGATGGCATGCGCTAGCCGCCGCGCCACGCTGCGCCCGCGCTTGCTCTGGCGCGCCTCCCAGTACTCGAACAGGCTGTTGTAGATCAGGTTCCAGAGCATCGCGATGGTGGTGATCATCACCGCCAGCGGCCCGGTATGTGACGCCTGGGTGTCGGACAGATAAGCCAGGCCGAGTGTCGACATGCACAGGCCGATCAGCTCATAGAAAGTCACGTAGACCAGTTTGCGTTTGACACCTTGCACAGCGTTACCTCACGTCTTGCGTTCACCGAAGGCGCGCAGGATGCTTCAGTGGACTTGACAGGAAAAGTCAGCTGCTATCAGCTTTGCTGACAGGAGCCTGACCGACCATGAATTTTTCCAGCGACACCATCCAGCTGTTTCTCGCCGTCCTCGACCACGGCTCGTTCTCGGCCGCCGCCCGCGCCTTGCGCCGGGTGCCATCGGCGGTGAGCATGGCAATCGGCAATCTCGAAGCCGAGCTTGGCTACCCGCTGTTTCAGCGAGGCCCGCGTGAGGCCCGCCCTACCCCGCAAGCACTGGCACTCGAGCCTCATGCACGGCTGATCGGCGACCAGCTGGGCCGCTTGCAGGTGCATGCGCTGGAGCTGTCCAGAGGGCTGGAAAGCAGCCTGGCCATTGCGGTGGTGCCGGACATCGACCACCAACCCCTGCTGCAAGCCATTGCGACCTTGAGCGCACGCTACCCACTGCTCGACGTCGAGCTGATCAGCGCGCCGCAGGATGAGGCCCTGCACTTGCTCGACAGTGCACGGGTGAGCCTGTGCCTGGCGTTTGCCGAGCTCAAGGTCGACTCGCGTCGCAGCTTTCACAACATCGGCAAGGAGTCGCTACTGGCAACCCTGGCACCGCATCATCCGGCCCTGAACGGCAAGCGCATCCGCTACCTCGAAGACCTGGTCAATGTGCGCCAGATTCTGGTCTGCAGCAGCGAGCTGCCGCTGGCTGATCCACGCACGCTGATCGGCGCCGCACACTGGCGCAGCAACAGCCTCGATCTGGCCCTGCAGATGGTCGAAGCAGGCTTGGGCTGGGGTGACTTCCCGGCCTCTCGAGTCACCCCACTGGTCGCCGCCGGGCGCTTGCTGCAGCTGGATTTCGGCAATACCCAGAACGCCCTGGAGCTGCCCGTGCATGCTTATTGGAGCAAACAGCAGCCGTTGGCGCAGGGCGCGCGAATGCTGGTCGAGCTGCTGACTGAGCGTTAGCCGCAAGGCACTGCAGCATGGGCAAACCAGCCGACGCTCACCGTCCGTCGCCGTGCACTAAATAAAGCCGCACTGGCCTATCAGTTTTGTCCGGCTTGAGCCGATAGAAATCAAGTAAGCCGTCATCGCGTCACAAGCGCCCGGCGTCCTCTCAACATGGCTCAAGGTCTCGAAACATGAACCTGAAGTTCCGCCACAAGATTCTCCTCAGTGCCTGCGGTGTCGTGGTGCTGGCATTTGCCCTGTTCACCCTCTACAACGACTACCTGCAGCGCAGTACGATTCGCCAGAACCTGGAATCGTCGGTGCAGCAGGCCGGCGCATTGACTGCCAGCAGCGTGCAAAACTGGATGAGTGGACGCATCCTGGTGCTGGAAAACCTCGCTGAAGACATTGCCGAGCAAGGTGCTGGCACTAACCTGGCCGGACTGATCGGCCAGCCTTCGTACACCCGCAACTTCCTCTTCACCTACCTGGGCCAGACCAATGGCGTATTCACCCAGCGCCCTGACGAGAAGATGCCCGACACCTACGACCCGCGTCAGCGTCCCTGGTACAGCGCCGCTGTCAGCGCCGGCCAGACCCTGCTAACGCCGCCCTACCAGAGCGCCGTCGGCGGCCTGGTGGTGACCATTGCCACCCCGGTCAAAGCCAAGGCCGACGGCCAACTGCTCGGTGTAATCGGCGGTGACCTGTCGCTCGATACCCTGGTCGAGATCATCAACTCGGTCGACTTCGGCGGCATCGGCCATGCGTTTCTGGCCGACCGCGACGGCCAGGTGATCGTCAGCCCGGACAAGACCCAGGTGATGAAAAACCTCAAGGACATCTACCCTGCCGCCAACCTGCGCGTCGAGCCGGGCATGCAGGACGTGGTGCTCGATGGCCAGGAGCGGCTGATCTCGTTCGCCCCGATCAACGGCCTGCCGTCGGCCAAGTGGTATATCGGCCTGTCCATCGACAAGGACAAGGCCTATGCCGCGCTGAGCCAGTTCCGCACTTCGGCAATCATTGCCATGCTGGTTGCCGTAGCGGCCATCGCCGGTCTGCTCGGTTTGCTGATCCCGGTATTGATGCGCCCGCTGACCACCATGGGCCGCGCCATGCGCGACATTGCCGAAGGCGAAGGCGACCTGACCCGCCGCCTCACCGTGCAGAACCAGGACGAGTTCGGCGAACTGGCGACCTCGTTCAACCGCTTCGTCGAGCGCATCCATGCTTCCATCAGCGAGGTGTCCTCGGCGACCCGCCTGGTCCATGACCTCTCGGAAAAAGTCGTCAGTGCCTCCAATGCCTCGATCAGCGGCTCGGAAGAGCAAAGCATGCGCACCAACAGCGTCGCGGCAGCGATCAATCAGCTCGGTGCCGCGACCCAGGAAATTGCCCGCAACGCTGCCGACGCCTCGCAACACGCCAGCGGCGCCAGCGACCAGGCCCATGACGGCCGCCAGGTGGTCGACGATGCCATCACGGCGATGACCGCACTGTCGCTGAAAATCAGTGAGTCGTGCGAGCAGATCGAAATCCTCAACACCAGCACTGACGACATCGGCAAGATCCTTGATGTGATCAAGGGGATTTCCCAGCAGACCAACCTGCTCGCGCTCAACGCGGCCATCGAAGCTGCCCGCGCCGGTGAAGCCGGCCGTGGCTTTGCCGTGGTTGCCGACGAGGTGCGCAACCTTGCCCACCGTACGCAGGAGTCGGCAGAAGAGATTCACCGCATGATCACCAGCCTGCAGGTCGGTTCGCGTGAGGCGGTGCACACCATGAACGCCAGCCAGGTGTCGAGTGAGCAGACCGTGCAGGTCGCCAACAAGGCCGGTGAGCGGCTGGCCAGTGTCACGCAGCGGATCGGTGAAATCGACGGTATGAACCAGTCGGTGGCCACCGCCACCGAAGAGCAGACTGCCGTGGTCGAGAGCCTCAACCTGGATATCACCCAGATCAACACCCTCAACCAGCAAGGCGTGCAGAACCTCAACGAGACCCTGCAGCACTGCGATGCGCTGAGCCAGCAGGCTGGGCGTCTGAAGCAGCTGGTCGGCAGTTTCCGTATCTGATCCAGCCCCGCGTAACAAAGCCCCGCGCCAGTTACGGCGCGGGGCTTGCCCGCAACACCCTCCCGCACCCGGTTATAACCTAATAACCAACAAATCTATTTGGCTATATCAACTACCTATATGCTTGCGCTCATCCGATCACGGGCAAGTTGGGCAGTCGAGTAACGTATGGATGTAGGTTCTTTCGGTTTCACCATTGCAGGGCTAATCGTAGGTTTCATCGTTGGCATGACTGGCGTTGGCGGCGGGTCGTTGATGACGCCGATCCTGCTCTGGTTTGGCGTCAACCCTGCAACTGCCGTGGGCACCGACCTGCTCTATGCTGCTATTACCAAGGCCAGTGGCGTCTGGGTGCACGGGCGCAACAAGAACATCGACTGGAAGATCACCGGCTGGCTCAGCCTGGGCAGTGTGCCTGCGGCGGCGCTAACCCTGTGGTTCCTCAGCACGCTGCATGCCGACACCTCGGCGCTGAATGCGGTGATCAAGCAAGGCCTGGCTGTGGTGCTGATCCTGACCGCGCTGGCGCTGCTGTTCAAATCGCGCCTGCAGGCCTTTGCCAGCCGCCATGCCGGCGACCACTATCACCTCAGCGATCGCACCCTCAACGGCCTGACCGTGTTCACCGGGGTGATCCTCGGCGTGATGGTGACCCTGACCTCGATCGGCGCCGGTGCCCTGGGTACGGTAGCGTTGTTCCTGCTGTACCCGTTCCTGGTTACCCGCCGCCTGGTCGGCACCGAGATCGCTCACGCCGTGCCGCTGACGCTGGTCGCGGGCCTTGGCCATGCCGGCATGGGCAACATGGATTGGTCGCTGCTCGGTTATCTGTTGCTGGGCTCGCTGCCGGGCATCTACCTGGGCAGCCACCTCAGCGGGCGCATCTCCGACAACGTCCTGCGCCCATGCCTGGCGGCGATGCTGCTGCTGATCGGTTACAAGCTGGCGTTCTGACCTTCTTCCGGGGCTGCAGCGCAGCCCTTGCCGTTACTTGCCGGCACGCCACAGCACCGGCCAATACTCTGAAGAAACCTGCGCACAGCGGTCCATCTTGGCCAGACTGAGCAAGCGCATGCGCTCACCGTCGTAGCGCCAGATCTCGTTGACACCGCAGTCGCCAATCCCGCGGCCCTTGTCGAAGCCGTACAGCTCGCCGCTGTTCGAATCGAACGCGACATAGCCGGTCAAGCGGCTGTCGACCACTTCACTTGCCGGCGCCTCGAACGGTAGCTCGCTGATCACGTAAGGCGCTGCGCGGCCAACCCGGTACAGCGTGTACGAACAGTTGTAGGCGCCGCATTCCGAACTGATCAGGGCCAGCGCGTGCTGGCTGTCGAGTGGCTGCAGCTCGAGGCTACGCACACCCTCTTGATCAAATACATCGCCGTCGGCCTTGGCTTTGGCCATGACCGCGCTGCGCATCTGGGTGGCCTGCGCAGGGTCCAGCGCGGGCGCTGCGGTGAACAGCGGCAGCTTGGCCATAGTGGGTGCTGGTGGCACGCTCGCATCGGCGGCAGTGCCGGGGCGCACCAACGCGCTGGCGTGGCCGATACGGCCTTGCACCGAATCGATCAGCAGCAGCGCCGCACTGATGCCCTGCAGCGATGCCTGCAACGCGCCGTCGCTGCTGGCCGCTGTCAGGCGCTCGCCGTTGCGCAACTGGCGCACGAGCGCGGCACCGGCCTCACCGTCCACCTGCAGGACGGTCTGATATTCGTCGCGCTGCTTGTGCCAGCTGGCCGTCAATGGCTGACCGTCGAGTAGCGGCGGCGAATCCCAGGCAGCACCGCCGACCACGCGCAGGCTCAGCGCACCGTTCAGACCGGCCTCGCGGTGCACCACCAGCCACAGCGAATTGGTATCTTCCTGCGCTGCGGCGACGGCGGTACAGGCGCGGGTGTTGTCGCAGCCAACGATCCAGTCCTTGATCTGCCGATATACCGGTACTGGTTCCGGGCCAGCCGCTACGGCCAGGCTCGGCAGCAACGCGAGGCCGAGCAGGGCTGCCCGGCATGGGAGGGTTACGTGCATCATGCTGATTCCTGTGCAGTCCTTGAGGTGCCCTGAACGGGCCTGACGATCATTGCAGATGCGCCGCCAAGTGCAACCGGGCGTTGCCAGGATTTGCGTCAGGTCACAGCAGACGCACCCGCCACTGCCCGTTGAAGCTCAGCTGTAGTTTTGCCAGGGGCAGGACATCGATGCGCTGCAGGGCAGCCAGCGGGCAGTCGAGCAGTTGCCCAAGCACAGCCCTGATCACCTGAGGATGAGTCACTGCCAAGGTCGAGCCTGGGCTGTTGAACGCCGCAAGCCAGGCGGCCACTCGTTCGCTCAGCTGAGCCAGGGATTCGCCGCCGTGGGAGGCACTGTAGGGATCGCTCAGCCACTGCGCCAGCGCATCCGGCTGCTCGCGCTGCAACTGCTTCAGCGTCAATCCCTGCCAGCGACCCAGATCAGCGTCGGCCAAGGCCGGCTCGCTCATCACCTGATCGCCCAGCACACCGGCGGTGTCGAGGGTACGGCGCTCGGGCGCTGACACTACCTGCGTGTAATCAGCCCTCAGTTCAGCGGCAGAAGGCAGCGCAACCAGCGCATCATCAGGGCAAGCCATACGGCCGAGACGCTGGGCATCGGTCAGTCCATGGCAGATCAAGGTCAAGCGAACAGCTTTCACCGGTGTCCTCCAACGCAGGCTTCAGGCGCGCTGATACTACGCTGCCACCGCTACCTTGCGGTAGGATGCTGTCTAGATGCCATACCCTTTTACCCGAGCCGCCAATGCCCCACACCCCCAGTCCGCTTCTGCTCGCACTGCGCGCAGGTACCCAAGCCTGTCACCAGCGCCTGGAAGCCCGCTTGCCGTTTTTCCGTGATGACTTCGACCTGCCTGCCTATCGACGGCTGATGCAGGCTTACTATGGCTTCCATGCCCCGCTACAAGCGCTACTGACAGACCATCAAGGCAGCGAGCGGGCCAAGACCACAGTGCTCGAACATGACCTTCAGGCGTTGGGCCTGAGCCGCGCAGAGGTTGCCGCCCTGCCCCGCTGCGAGGCGCTGCCGGCAACTGCCGATGAAGCCAGCGTGCTCGGCGTGATGTATGTGATCGAAGGCTCGACCCTCGGCGGTCAGGTGCTCAAGCGGGCGATGGCCGAGCGCCTGGGGATCGACGGCGACCACGGCGCGCGCTTTCTCGACGTGTACGGGCCGCTGACCGGCGCGCATTGGCGCAGTTTCCTGCAGCGCCTCGACCAGCCTGCCGCCAGTCACCCGCAGACGGTGGCCGCCGCCATCGCTACGTTTGAGTGCTTCGAGCACTGGCTGCAGGACTGCGGCGTGCTGGCCTGATCAACCGAACAGGTGCAGTACGCCCCACGCCGGTATTGCCGCCACCAGCGCTACGGCGAACCTGGGCCGGTACGGCAGCAGCATCACCAGCACCACCGCTGCCAGCGAGATCACCCCAAACCAGGCCACCGCGCCCATCGCCCAGCCCCAGGCCTGAGCGCACAGCAGCAAGCTCAACAGCAGCCCCAGCCAGCCCAGCGCGCGCAGGCTCAGGCGCAGCGCTGGCGACGGTGACCGTTGCCACACCTGTTTGTAATGGCGCTCCAGCCCCTGACACAAACCGAGCATGCCGGCATAGGCAAACAGCAGGCTACCCGTCACCAGACTGATCATGCCTTGGCCTCCATTGTGCGCGCCGCGCGCGGCTTGACCACCATCGGTTTGGGGCACGCCACACGCCATGCCGCCAAGGCCAGGCCAATACCCAACACCAGGCCCGTGACCTCGACACCCAGGCGCAGGTGGTCGACGCCGCCGGCAAAGATACCCAGCACACCCAGACCACCGCACAGCACGGCGCAAAGTGCCAACTGCTCGACCCATGCCTGTTTGGCAGGGCGCACGCCGGCATGCAGCAACGCCAGCAGCCACAGGCCAAAGAACGCCCGCACTTCCCACGCCTCACGTTGCGCCAGCTCCGCTGGCAACAGTCGGCTGGCCCACAGCAAGCCGACACAGGCGACCATCAGGCCGCTGATAAAGCCGACGTTGCACACTTCAGCCACGCGATACCAACGTCGCGCCGCCGCATCGGCACGGCTGTCGGCGGCGGCATATTTGCGCCCACGCTTGACGCAGAACAGCACCAGCCCGCTGGCGATCATTGCGCAGCTGATCAAACCGCAGATGAAGTACAGCCAGCGCATCGGGTAGCCACCAAACTGCGCAAAATGCAGCCCGGCCATGACCCGCTGAGTCAGCGGCGCCGGGCGCAGTTCGGGGACGTCGCTGAGCAGCTTGCCGCTGACACCGTCGAACACCATTGCATTGCCTTTGGTCAGCGCGATGCGATTACCCAGCACCGGCCGCACTTCGATCAGCGCCGCGGCGGTGTTCGGGTTACGAATGCCAATGCTGCCAATTGGCCCGAGACGAGCTTCGGCCTGGGCCAGCAGCGGCGCCAGTTCGACCAGCTCGGCGGGCGTCTTGGACAGCCGTCGCGGTTGTTCCACACGGGCATTGCCCTGGGCCTGGAAGTACGCCCGGCTGTCGCCCTCGAACACGGCGTCCACGCCTGCGGGGATGTAGATCATCATGAAAATCACCAGGCCGGTGTAGGTGATCATCAAGTGAAACGGCAGCAGCAACACCGCGCTGGCGTTGTGAAAGTCCAACCACGAGCGCTGGCCTTTGTCGGGGCGGAAGGTAAAGAACTCCTTGAAGATCTTCTTGTGAATGACGATGCCGGTGATCAACCCCGCAAGCATCACCAGCGCCAGCGCGCCGACCACGAAGATGCCCCAGTTGCGCGGCAGGTCGAGGGTGAAGTGGAAGCGGAAGAAGAAGTTGCCGCCGACGCTGTCACGTACGGCAAGCGGCTCGCCGCTGTTCGGGTCGAGCGGCACCACCACGCCGTGGCGGCGATCGCCGGTGGAGACGCTCAAGCCCGGCGAGCGCTCGGTCGGCAAGCTGATACCCCAGTTGCCGGCGTTGGCTTGGTGCTGTTGCAGATAGCTGATCGCGCGCTTGGCGGCATCGGCCTGGGACACTGTACTTGCCGGGATTTCTGGCTGCATCCAGTGGTTGAGCTCTTTGTCGAACACCGCCAGGGTGCCGGTGACAAAGATTGCGAACAGCAGCCAGCCAAAGATCAGCCCGGCCCAGGTGTGCAGCCAGGCCATCGATTGAGTGAAGGTGTTTTTCATGCCAGCCACCGCAGCGCCTGCGGCCAGAAGCCAATCAACGCCAACGGCACCGCCAGCGCCAGTGGCGCCCAGGCCCGCAGCGCGTCACGGCTGGCGAAGGCCCAGAGGATCGCCAGGGTATAGAAGACGAACGCCGGCAGCGTGGCGACGATCACCGCGTCCGCCGGCGCCAGCGGCAGGATCCGCGCCAGGCAGGCGGTGCTGGCGTAACTGAAGGCGTAGCCACCCAACAGGGCTGCGCCGCTGCGCGAGAGAATGCGCAGCCAGGTTGGGGTTTCGCTCATCAGAAGGTCCTTGTGCCGATCGATCAGAACGAAATGTTCAACGAGGCAAACACGGCGCGCCCAGGCTGGTTATAGGTGTTGGCGCCGGAGCTGCTAGCGTTGCCGCCGCGCAGGATCTGCTTGTCGAAGACGTTGTTCACGCCCACGCGCACATCGTAGTTCTGGTTGAATTTGTAGCCGGTGCTGATATCCACCAGGCCGTAGGCTTCCACATCCTGCTGTGCTTCCAGGTCGTAGTCCTGCTGGGTGCGGTAGTTGTAGCTTGGCGACTTCTGCTTGCCGAAGTAGGTGCCGGCGAGCTGGAACGACAGCTTGTCGGTGGCGCGCCAGTCGAGGGTGGTATTGACCGTGTACTCGGGGATCACCGACAGCGGCTCGCCGGTTTCACGGTTGTCGTTGTCGAGCATCCAGGTCAGGTTGGTGTTCCAGTCGAGCGCCGGGCTCAGCTCGATGAAGAAGTTGCCCTCGATACCCTCGACCCGCGCTTCGCCGGCGTTTTCCCACTGGGTCACGCGACGACCACTGTTGATCGCATAGATCACGTCGGTGCCACCGATGATCTTGTTCTGGTAGTCGTTACGGAAGTACGTCGCGCTGGTGCGCCAGGTGCCGCGGTCGTACTGCAGGCCGATTTCCTTGTTGACGCTGATTTCCGGCTTGAGGTCGCTGTTGCCCTGCAGGTAGCAGCCACCGGAGTTGGTCTGGCCGACGCTGCAACCGTTGCCGCGGCTGTACAACAGGTAGTTGGAGTTGTACTGGTACAGGTTCGGCGTTTTGTAGGCACGGGCAATGCCGCCCTTGACGGTCAGCGCCTCGGTCAGCTTGTGCGACAGGTTCAGGCTTGGGCTGAGGTTGTCACCGAAGGCTTCGTGGTGATCCAGGCGCAGCCCGGGGGTGACGGTGGTGTCGCCGATGATGACGTTGTCTTCGACGAACAGCGCGTAGCTCTTGGCAGTCATCTTCGAGTTGCTGCGATCAAAGCCACTGATCGCATCGCCGCCGTTGCCGCTCGGGTCGAAGCTCTGCGGGCGGAACGAGCCCTGGTCGTTGAGGCTCTCGTACAGGTATTCGCCGCCCAGGGTCAGCACGTGTTCGGTGCTGCCCATGGCGAACGGCAGGTTGACCTCACTGGTCAGGCGCGTGTTGCGCAGCCGCGACATAGCCGCGCCACTGTCGTTGATCGCGCCTTCCGGGCCACCGGCGAGGCCTTCGTTGAGGCGCCAGTTGCGCACGTACTCGTAGGCCAGCACGGTCTTGCTGGTGCCCCAGCTGAAGTCGCCCAGGTGGGTCAGGTCGTAGGTGCTGCGCTGCATGATGTTGGTCTCCTTGCCGTACAGGCTGGAGATCAGATCAACGTTGCCGCCGCCGTTGCTGTTCATGGTGTCGCCGGCGTAGATGTTGCCTTGGCGGCTGTAACCGCTGCTCATCTCGAGGCGATGCTCGTCGTTGAGCTTCCAGCTCAGCAGGCCGTTGATGTCTTTGTTGCGCACACCTTCGCGGCCGCCCACGAGGGCACTGTTGGCCGCGTCGGCATTGATGTCGAGGTCATCGGCATCGGTCTTGGCCAGGCCGCCGAACAGACGAAAGCCAAGGTTTTCGGTCAGGCCACCGCTGAGGTTGAAGTTGGTCCGCCGGCTCATGCCCTCGGCGCTGTCTTCCGGCAGCTGGGTGTAGACGTTGACGTTGCCCTTGAACTCATCGGTCGGGCGCTTGGTGATGATGTTGACCACCCCACCCATGGCCCCGGAGCCGTAACGCGCCGCCGCCGGGCCACGCAGGATCTCGATGCGCTCGACCGCTTCGGCCGGCACCCAGTTGGTCTCACCACGGGTATCGCGGTCGCCGTTCCAGCCGTAGCGCACTGCGTTGCGCGCATTGGACGGCTTGCCGTCGATCAGGATCAGGGTGTTTTCCGGGCCCATGCCACGCAGGTCGATCTGGCGGTTGTTGCCACGCGCGCCGCTGGCGCTGTTGCCGGTCAGATTGACCCCAGGCTCGCGGCGGATGATGTCGGACAGGTCATTGGCGGGCGGGCGGCGCTTGATGTCTTCTTCGGTAATGATCGACGAACCGAGCGCCTGACGCGCCTCACGTTCAGCGGTAACCAGAGTGTCCTGGATGATCAGTGCATTGCTGTCTAGCGGGACGTCCAGCACCTCGGCGTTTTGCTGCTCTTCGGCGTGAGCCGGCGCGACCAGCAGTGCTGGTGTGGCCAAGGCAACAAAAGCCAGGGCCAGGCCATTGGGTGAGGTTCTGGATTGCATCGACACATCTCCTGATCATGGGCAAATGCCAACCCCGACCAGGAAACCGAAGAGCCCACACCCTCCGGCCTCTCAAGCAGTACTTGGGGGGCCAATAGGGATGTGGAATATAACGATTCTCAAATGACTTTAAATCTTATTTACGAAATTTACAGATTGGGTGGGGAACTTGAACATTTTTGGGCCGCGTAGCGCCCCCAAAATCTGTCAGACCACCAAAATGTCAGGACTTGAACCGCCCAACCAACCCATTCAACTCCTGCGACAGCTGCGACAACCGCCCGGAGTCAGCCTGCGCCGAACTGGCCAGGCCCTCGACCAGCTGCGCTTCGTCATAGATCTGCTGAATATGCCGGTTGATCTCTTCGGCAACGCTGTGCTGCTCCTCCGCCGCTGCGGAAATCTGCAGGTTCTGGTCGCGGATTTCGTTGACCGACAACTGAATCCCTTCAAAGCTGTCGCGCGCACTCTCGATCGACGACACGCTGGCCCGCGACAGATCCAGACAGCTGTCCATCTTCTCCGAGACCTCTGCAGTCTTGCTGCCGAGGGTATTGAGCAACAGATCGATTTCGCCCGTGGAGTCAGCGGTACGCTTGGCCAGCGCGCGCACTTCATCGGCCACCACGGCAAAGCCGCGGCCCTGATCACCGGCGCGGGCAGCTTCGATCGCAGCGTTCAACGCCAGCAGGTTGGTCTGCTCGGCAATGGCGCGGATGGTGCCGAGGATCTGGTTGATGCTGCGACTGCCCTGCTCCAGCTCGACCATCGCCTGAGACGACTCGCTCAAGCGCATGCCGAGGCGGTTGACGTTGGCGGTGGTCTGCTCGATCTGCTGCTTGCCCTCAGCGACACGGCGGTGGCCGTTTTCGGCAGCATCGGCAGCGCTGCTGCACGAGCGCGCAACTTCATTGGCGGTGGCGACCATCTCGTTGAATGCAGTGGACACCAGTTCGACTGCTTCGCGCTGACGCCCGGCGGCTTCGTTCATGTTGCTCGCCACCTCGCTGTTGACCCGCGAAGCGTCCTCGAGATTGCTCGACGCAGCGCCGATGCGCTGGATCAGCTGGCGAATCGCCGCCAGGAACTTGTTGAACCAGCCGGCCAGCTCAGCCGTTTCATCCTTGCCCTGCACCTGCAGATCTCGGCGCAGGTCACCCTCGCCTTCGGCGATCGACTGCAAGCCGGTGCTGACCTGGCCGATGGGCTTGACGATCAGCCTGGAGAACGCCGCCGCGATCACCGCAAATACCAGCGCCAGCAAGATGACGATGACTGCCGTGAGATAGCTCATGCGCGTGGCCGCAGCCATCACTTCCTGCTTCTCGATCAGGCCGACAAAGCGCCAGCCCAGGCCTGGCGAAGTCCATACGTTGGCCATGTAGTTGACGCCATCGATCTCGACTTCAGTCGAGCCCTGCGCGGTCGCTGCCAGATGCGCGTAAGGCTCGCCAAGGTCCTTGAGCTGCTTGAAACTGTGGCTGGCGTCGCGTGGGTCGACCAGCACCGTGCCGTCTTCGACCAGCATCACGTAGCCGCTGTTGCCGAGCTTGATGCTCTTGATCAGCTCGGTGAGGTTTTTCAGCGAGACGCTGACGACGAACACACCCTTGGGCTTGCCGGCGTCATCGAGCAATGCCCGCGCAGTGCCGACCAGCGCCACATCGTCCTTGTCGTAGTAATAGGCAGCGGTGCGCACGGTCTTGTTCGGGCTGGCCATGGCCGCCTTGTACCAAGGCCGCGTGCGCGGATCGTAGTTGGCAAGCTTGGGATCATCCGGCCATTTCGCGTAACTGCCGTCTTCCAGGCCGATGGACAGAATCGCCGCGGCCGGGTGAGTCGAACCATAGCGGGCGAATTGATCAATGACCTGCTGCGCCGCAGCCGGCATTGGCTGACTGGCGGCGTCGGAACTGGTGTACTGTTTTAAAGTACTTACTGAAGTGTATACAGGATCAGCGGACAGTTGATCGACGTTTTGCGTAGTTGCATCAAAGAACTGACGCATGTTGCCGTCTATCTGACGGATTTCCCGCGTGCTGCCATCGACAAACTGTTCAAGTGCATCGGCGCGGATATTCAGCACCGATATAACTCCGACCACGCTGACTGGGATAAAGGCTACCGAGACGAAGGCAAGGATCAATTTGGTTTTTATTTTCACTGTCACGACCATCCATGTAGGGCGGGGGCAAATGGCCGCTGCTGGGCAGTAGTGGCGACCTGCTACTCACACTGTTTCGGCCGCACGGATCTATATCTTTAGCCAATCTCCTGTACACAATTTAACTGGCGATTGTTGTTGATCCACTGGTCAACTTTACCGACGACCCCGGGCCGGTGGTCGCCGCCAGCTTGACCGGATTAAACCGCAACTGTTTACTGTATGCATATACAGCTAAAAGCAAGCCGCCATGCCACCCTCCACCCCACCCGTATTCGCCCTGATTGACTGCAACAGCTTCTACGCCAGCTGCGAACGGGTGTTCCGCCCCGACTTGGTACGCACGCCGATCGTGGTACTGAGCAACAACGACGGTTGCGTCATTGCCCGCAGCGCCGAGGCCAAGCAATGGGTAAAGATGGGCCAGCCGTACTTTCAGGTGCGGGATGTGCTGCGCCGTCACGGCGTGGTGGCGTTCTCCTCCAATTACGCGCTGTATGGCGACATGAGCCAGCGAGTAATGACGGTGATTGAAGGCATGGTCCCGGCCACCGAGGTGTACTCGATCGATGAAGCCTTCGCCGACCTCAGCGGCGTGCCTGGCGATCTCGAGCAACTGGGCCGCGACATTCGCGAGCGTGTTCTAAAGCACACCGGCATTCCTGTCGGGGTCGGCATCGCCGGTACCAAGACCCTGGCCAAGCTGGCCAATCACGCGGCCAAGCGCTGGACCGCGCAAACCGGCGGAGTCTACGACATGCGTGACCCGGTACGGCGCGACTGGGTGCTGAAAAAGTGCCAGGCCTCAGAAGTCTGGGGTATCGGCCCGCGCCTGGCGGCGCACCTGACCGCGCTGAACATCCGCAGCGCCTGGGACCTGGCTCAGGCCGACCCGTGGAGCCTGCGCAAGCAGTTCAGCGTGGTAGTTGAAAAAACCGCCCGCGAGTTGTCCGGCACGCCCTGCCTGGAACTGCAGGCGCAGGAGCCGCCGCGCCAGGAAATCTGCTGCAGCCGCATGTTCGGCGAGCGGGTCAGCGAGTTGCAGCCGATCAGGCAGGCGGTGGCGACCTACGTCATGCGCGCCACCCAGAAACTGCGCGCGCAACGCTCGCTGGCGCGCAAGCTGCGGGTGAGCATCCGCACCGGCATGTTCAACCCCGAAGAAGCCAAGTACGCCAGCGGCGTAGTGGTGCAACTGCCCTACCCCACCGACGACGTACGGCTACTTACGCGCATGGCGCTGGAGGCGGTAGGCACGATCTTTCGCCCAGGCTTTCGCTACAGTAAGGCCGAGGTGTTGTTGATGGACCTGTGCCAACCGGGGGAGTTTTCAGATGACCTGTTCGCCCCCAGACAATCGCCGACTTGTGATCGCCTGATGCAGGTGATGGATGACATCAACGGGCGCTGGGGCTCGGGCACCATGCGCGCGGCCAGTGTGCCAGTGGCACCGGATTGGGAGATGCGCCGCGAGTTGATGAGCCAGAGTTTCACCACCCAATTCAATGCTCTCTGGCGTGCCCGATCTTGAACTCAAGCCTTGGGATCGTGGCTGCGCACGCTGAAGGTGACCACGCCCCAGATCGCCAGCTCGTCGCCCTCGAGGATATGCCGCGGGGCAAAGCGCGGGTTGTCCGAGCGCAGCACCACCTGCCGGCCGACCCTGTGCAGCCGCTTGCACAATGGCTCGCCATTGACGGCGGCGATCACCACATGGCCGTGCTGGGCTTCGATCGAGCGATCGACCAGCACCAGGTCGCCATCGAAGATGCCCGCGTCCTGCATGCTGTCGCCGTCTATTCTCACCAGGTACATATGCGGCGCGCGCAGGTTGAACAGCTCGTCCAGCGAGATCGGCTGCTCCATGTGGTCCGCCGCAGGCGAGGGAAAGCCTGCCGGCACGCTGAACAGATAGCGTGACAGCGCGCCTGCGCCGGCTGCGATGGGGCCAAGGATGGTAGTCATGAGGCACGCCTTGCAATTAAACTGTACGGATATACAGTTAATCGGGCGCCACGGCTTTGGTCAATTTCGGCGTAGGAAATTTCGACAAGTGGGAGACCTGCAATGTGCGGACGCTTTGTTCAGTCGCAAGGCCTGGCCGATTATCTGCGTGAGCTGGACGCCGAGCAGGATGTCATCAGTGGCTACGACAACGTGCCGATCGACCGCTACAACGTCGCCCCGGGCAGCCGTGTACTGATCCTGCACAACGCCGCCGATGGCCTGCGCATCGACCCGTGTCATTGGGGCTGGGCGCCGTTCTGGGCCACCGGCAAACGCCCAGCGCCGATCAATGCACGGGTCGAGACGGTGACTACCGGCAAGTTCTTTCAACCGCTGTGGCCGCAAGGCCGGGCACTGGTGATGGCCGATGGTTGGTATGAATGGGTGGTCGACCCGGCCGACCCCAAGCGCAAGCAGCCGTATTTCATCCGTTTGAAAAGCCGGGCGCCTATTTTCATGGCGGCGTTGGCGCAGGTGCAAGCCGGGCTTGAGCCGAACGAGGGCGATGGCTTTGTGATCATCACCGCGGCCAGTGATGAGGGCATGCTCGATATCCACGACCGCCGCCCATTGGTGCTGGGGCCGGAACAGGCACGGGCCTGGCTCGACCCGCAACTACCCGCCGAGCAGGCTGAACGGCTGGCTCGTGAGCAGTGCTTGCCGGTGGCTGATTTCGAGTGGTTTGCGGTCAGCAAAGACGTAGGCAACATGCGCAATGAAGGTGCCCAGTTGCTGGTGCTGGAAACAGTGCAAGGAACGCTGTTCTAGGCAGAAGGCAGCGGCTGGACGCCGCTGCCTGCCTCCTCTGGTCAACCCTCCGCGAGGGCCTCACGCACCAGATCGTCCACGCCTTCGTCGGGATGTGCCTGCATCCACTCGACGATCTGTTTGCGCATCAGCGGGGTCCAGAAGCTGTGAATATGCTGGCGTACCCCCTGCACCGCCAGCGTCCGGTTGGGCTCGCTGTCAAAGTAGTGGGCGATCTGGTTGGCCATCTTGACCAGGCTGTCGACACTCATCGGCGTACCTCGGCAGTTTCCTGTTGCTCGCTGTTGCGCCGCTCCTGCAGCAGGCGCCGTTGTTCGTCACTGAACGCCTGATAACGCTGCTGCCATTGCGACGGCTGCGATACACGCACCACTTCTACCGCCGTAACCTTGTACTCGGGGCAGTTGGTGGCCCAGTCGGAGTTGTCGGTGGTGATGACGTTGGCGCCCGACTCGGGGAAGTGGAAGGTGGTGTACACCACCCCCGGCGCAACCCGGGTACTGACCTGAGCACGCAGCACCGTCTGCCCGGCGCGACTGCCAATACCGACCCAATCGCCTTCGACAATGCCGCGGCTTTCGGCGTCGCTTGGGTGAATCTCAAGCCGATCCTGGGCATGCCAGGCGACGTTTTCGGTACGCCGTGTCTGCGCGCCGACGTTGTACTGGCTGAGGATGCGGCCAGTGGTCAGCAGCAGCGGATAACGGCTGTTGACCTTCTCGTCGGTGGGCACGTAGCCAGTCAGCATGAAGCGGCCCTTGCCGCGCACAAACTGGTCGATGTGCATGGTCGGCGTGCCGTCTGGCGCGGCTTCGTTGCACGGCCATTGCAGGCTGCCGTGACGCTCCAGTTCGCTGTAGCTGACGCTGTGGAAGCTCGGTGTCAGCCGGGCGATCTCGTCCATGATCTCTGACGGATGACGGTAGTTCATCGGGTAGCCGAGGGCGTTGGCCAGGGCCATGGTGCCTTCCCAGTCAGCCTTGCCGGCCAACGGCTGCATGACCTTGCGCACCCGCGAAATACGCCGTTCGGCGTTGGTGAAGGTGCCGTCCTTTTCAAGGAACGAGCTGCCCGGCAGGAATACATGGGCAAACTTGGCCGTCTCGTTGAGGAAGATATCCTGCACCACCACGCATTCCATCGCCCGCAGCGCGGCGGTCACGTGCTGGGTGTTGGGATCGCTCTGGGCGATGTCTTCGCCCTGGCAGTACAGCGCCTTGAAGCTGCCATCCAGCGCCGCCTCGAACATGTTGGGGATGCGCAGGCCTGGGTCAGGCTGCAGGGTCACACCCCAGGCCTGCTCGAACTCGGCACGCACGGTGGCGTTGGAGATGTGCCGATAACCCGGCAGCTCATGCGGGAACGAGCCCATGTCACACGAGCCCTGGACGTTGTTCTGCCCACGCAGCGGGTTCACCCCTACCCCTTCACGGCCGATGTTGCCAGTAGCCATAGCCAGGTTGGCGATGCCCATCACTGCGGTGCTGCCTTGGCTGTGCTCCGTCACGCCGAGGCCGTAGTAGATGGCCGCGTTGCCAGCACTGGCATACAGCCGGGCTGCCGCACGGATCTGCTCGGCCGGTACGCCACAGGTCGGGCCAAGGGCTTCGGGGGAGTTCTCTGGCAGGCTGACGAAATCGCGCCAGCGAGCGAACTCCGGCCCTTCACAGCGGGCATCGATAAAGCCCTGATCAAGTAGCCCTTCGGTAACGATCACATGGGCAAGTGCGTTGAGCATGGCCACGTTGGTGCCGGGGCGCAGTTGCAGGTGCAGCTCGGCGCGGGCATGCGGCGAGTCGACCAGATCGATCCGCCGAGGGTCGATGACGATTAGTTTGGCGCCTTCACGCAGGCGGCGTTTGAGCTGCGAGCCGAACACCGGGTGCGCGTCGGTTGGGTTGGCACCGATCACCAGGATCACGTCGGCCTGCATCACCGAGTCAAAGCTCTGGGTGCCAGCGGATTCGCCCAAGGTCTGCTTGAGGCCATAACCGGTCGGCGAATGGCAGACCCGTGCACAGGTGTCGACGTTGTTGTTGCCGAACGCCGTGCGCACCAGTTTCTGCACCAGATAGGCTTCTTCGTTGGTGCAGCGGCTGGAGGTGATGCCGCCGATCGAGTCGCGCCCGTACTTGAGCTGAATGCGGCGCAGCTCGCTGGCTGCGTAGGTGACCGCCTCGTCCCAGCTGACCTCTTGCCACGGGTCGTCGATGTGCTTGCGAATCATTGGTTTGGTGATGCGGTCCGGGTGGGTCGCGTAACCCCAGGCGAAGCGGCCTTTGACACAGGCATGGCCGTGGTTGGCGCCGCCGTTCTTGTCCGGGACCATGCGCACCAGCTGGTCGCCTTTCATCTCGGCGCGGAACGAGCAGCCCACGCCGCAATAGGCGCAGGTGGTGATCACCGCACGTTCTGGCTGGCCCAGTTCGACCAGGCTTTTTTCAGTCAGGGTTGCGGTTGGGCAGGCCTGCACGCAGGCGCCGCACGACACGCACTCGGAGGTGAGGAAGTCGCTACCGCCAGCCGCCGCTACTCGCGAGTCGAAACCGCGACCGGTGATGGTCAGAGCAAAGGTGCCCTGAATGTCTTCACAGGCGCGCACACAACGGCTGCAGACAATGCACTTGCTCGGTTCGTAATTGAAATATGGGTTGGACAGGTCCTTGGCCTCGGCAAGGTGGTTGGCGCCTTCGTAGCCATAACGCACCTCACGCAGGCCAACCTGGCCAGCCACGGTCTGCAACTCGCAGTTGCCGTTGGCCGAGCAGGTCAGGCAGTCCAGCGGGTGGTCAGAGATGTACAGCTCCATCACATTGCGGCGCAGGTCGGCCAGGCGTGGCGTCTGCGTGCGCACCACCATGCCCTCGGTGACCGGTGTGGTGCACGACGCCGGGTAACCGCGCATGCCGTCGACTTCGACCATGCACATGCGGCACGAGCCAAAGGCTTCGAGGGTATCGGTGGCACACAGTTTGGGGATGTTGGTGCCGAGTAACGCGGCGGCGCGCATCACTGAGGTGCCAGCGGGCACGCTGATGGCGCGGCCGTCGATATTCAGGCTGACCTGCACCTGGCTTTCACGCGCGGGGGTGCCGAGGTCGGCATCACTGGCAGGGTCGAAATAATTGATCATTGGGCGGCCTCCGGGCTGGCCAGACCGAAGTCGGCAGGGAAGTGCTTGAGGGCGCTGGCCACGGGGTATGAAGTCATCCCGCCCATGGCGCATAGCGAGCCGTATTGCATGGTGTCGCACAGGTCGTGCAGCAGGTTGGCCTGGTCGGCGCGGTAGGCCGGGTCGCTGCTGGCGATCAAGCGGTCGACCACCTCCATGCCACGGGTCGAGCCGATCCGGCACGGGGTGCACTTGCCGCAGGATTCTTCAGCGCAGAACTGCAAGGCAAAGCGCGCCATGTTGGCCATGTTCAGGGTGTCATCGGCGACGACCACACCGCCGTGGCCGATCATCGCGCCAAGCGCGGCGAACGCTTCGTAGTCCAGCGGCGTATCGAACTGGCTCGGCGGCACCCAAGCGCCCAATGGCCCGCCGACCTGAGCGGCTTTCAGCGGACGCCCGCTGGCAGTGCCACCGCCGTAGCCTTCGACCAGCTCGCGCAAGGTCAAGCCAAATGCACGTTCGACCAGACCGCCATAGCGCACGTTGCCCGCCAGCTGGAACGGCAAGGTGCCCAGCGAACGGCCCATGCCGAAGTCGCGATAGAACTGCGCACCCTTGGCCATGATGATCGGCACCGAGGCCAGGGTAAGCACGTTGTGCACCAGCGTCGGCTGGCCGAACAGGCCTTCGAGCGCCGGCAGTGGCGGCTTGGCGCGGACGATGCCGCGCTTGCCCTCGAGAGATTCGAGCAGAGCGGTTTCTTCACCGCAGATATACGCGCCAGCGCCAACCCGCACCTCCAGGTCGAACGCCACACCGCTGCCGGTGGTATCCAGATAGCCCGCCTCACGGGCCAACAACACCGCCTCGTTGAGCGCGTGGACCGCATCCGGATATTCCGAACGCACGTAGATGTAGCCCTTGCTGGCACCCACCGCCAGGCCGGCGATGATCATGCCTTCGATCAGCAGAAACGGATCGCCCTCCATCAGCATGCGGTCGGCAAACGTCCCCGAATCGCCCTCGTCGGCGTTGCATACCACGTACTTCTGCACCGCCGGAGCATCGCGCACCGTGCGCCATTTGATCCCCGCCGGAAACGCCGCGCCGCCCCGCCCGCGCAGGCCGGAATCGAGCACTGCCGCGACCACCTCTGCCTGCTCCAGCAACGCAGCCTTGGCCAGGCCTTCGAAGCCGCCGTGGTTGCGGTAATCCTCCAGCGACAGCGGCCGGGTGATACCGGCACGGGCGAACAGCAAACGCTGCTGACTGCTCAGATACGGGATCTGCTCGACCAGGCCCAGCGCCAGCGGATGCTCAGCCGGCGCCGCCGTCAACGCCTCGAACAGGCCCGCGACATCTTCGGCAGCCACCGGCCCAAAGCCCTGCCGGCCCTCAGCGGTTTCCACCTCAAGCAACGGTTCCAGCCAGTACAGCCCGCGCGAGCTGGTGCGCTGAATCTGTACCTCGACCTGCCGCCGTTGCGCCTCGGCGCTGAGCGCGTCGGCCAGTTGATCGGCGCCCACTGCACGCGCCACCGAGTCGCAGGGAACAAAGAGCTTCAGCATGGTTTCACCTCCTGCAGGCAGCCGCTGACCAGTGCGCTCAAACGCTCTGGCGTCAGCCGCGCATGCACCTGGCCATCCAGTTCCAGCGCTGGCGAACAGGCGCAGGCCCCCAGGCAATACACCGGTCGCAGGCTTACCGCGCCGTCGGCACTGGTGCCGTGATCATCCAGCCCCAACTGCTCGCGCAGCTGCGCCGCCAGCGTCTCGGCGCCACGGCTCTTGCAGGATTCGGCCCGGCACAGGCGCAGGATATGCCGCGCTGGCGGCGCGGTACGGAAGTCATGGTAGAAGGTGATCACCCCGCGCACCTCAGCCTGGCTGAGGTTCAGTGCATGGGCGATATCCGGCACGGCGGCATCGGGGATATACCCAACGCCGGCCTGGATCGCATGCAGGATCGGCAACAGCGCGCCGGGGGTCTCACGGTGGTGATCCAGCACACGCTGGATCACGGGCAGGTCAAGCGTTTCATCAGGCATACAGCGGACCTCGGCGTCGCGAGCGCAGGCAATACCTGCGCCCGACGTGTTCTGCTGCGGCGCACCGGCCACGTCACGATTGCGTGGTCGCCGGACACCTCCTTGCCCACGGCCGCGCATCTACGTGCACTGGCGTCGAGGGCATCCTGACAGCATGGCACTCCTGCCAGTACAGGGATGTGCGCCAGCGACCAGACGTATCCTGAAACCGACGCGATGACCGACAGCGCTACTCGGTCACCGTAGGAGCGGCCTTGTGTCGCGAAAGGGGCGCACAGCGCCCCCAAAGTTTCTGCCCGACAAATACCTTGAAGGGTTCCCTTCAAGAGTTTCTGTTAATGCCCATATGCGCATCATCCATCAGCGCTTTAGCCATTTCACCAAGAAAATGAGAGGCCCAAACCAGTGCAGGCTCATTGTCCATGACGCCAATAAACGAGGCCTTACGGGCGCTGTCCATCAACACCGATGCCTGCGCCAAGGCGTGATCACAACAGTTACCCGCTTCTACCCGAAACAGCCGCTTGCCCATAATGGCGCCTTCCAGGCAAGTCGCTGAGCCGACTGTCAGGCCCAGCCTGCCGATGCGGTCTAGCGGTTCTTTGTCCATATGCAATCCTCCGGCTTGGCTGATTCAGTGCAACGTCGGCTTGGTCGGCTCATCGAAGCGCTGTACCTGCGTGAGAGCCGTATCCACTAAAGCTCGGGCGGTTTCGAGCTCATGCATGATGGTCAGCATCATGATCGAGCCGGGCGTGCGCGGCAGGAGCAAGGCAGATTGATGGGCCACCGTCAGTGCGCACAGGACGTAATCTGCGGCTTGGATCAGGGTGTCTTCGAGGGCGTGGAGGGAGTTGGGATGGGGTGGGTCGGGGACGATTTTAATCATGGTGTGATCTCATCTTTGGACGATTGGACCACCACTTCACCACTTGCATTTGATGGGTGGCAGCTACGTACAGGTCTGCAAGACCGGAAGATGAGAAAACCGGCAGATCCGAAGATCTCCCATACGTAGCCACCATTGACCGAGTACACCGACATGCCTGAGCACAACAGTGTTTCGGAGGTGGGATTTCATCTTCGAGCTTGCAGGCCCGGTCGCAGGTTTGGCAGCGACAGGGCGAGACTAGAAGCTCAGAGAAACCACCGCAATGGCCCAAAGGCGGTAATAGGATGATTCGGAAATGGACTACAGGGAAGAGCGAAAATCTGATTAATTCACGTAGGAAGTAGGGCCGATATGAAACAAAATAAGACACGCGTCATATCGACCGAGCTGAGATTGAATCAAACCGCGAGATACACAAGCTTGCGCCGGCGTGGACTGCGGCGGAATCGCCACCACGGTTTCGCAGCCGCTGCAGACGCCCACAAGAATATCTCGCGCCTGGCCTTGGCCGTCGCTGAATGGCACGTCGCGACGCCCGTATACATACGAAATCCATCGTACATTACTGCAGTTTGGTCCAGCCCGCCTGTAGAGCCATCCCTTTTGAAGTGTTCTGAAAGTGCACTTGTCGTGAGGTCGTCGGGGGCGCTATGCGCCCCTTTCGCGACACAAGGCCGCTCCTACACAGACGGCGCCGTGCAGTAAATTTCGCCCACTGATCAAAATCAGGCTGCACGCCACCCTGTAGGAGCGGCCTTGTGTCGCGAAAGGGGCGCGCAGCGGCCCCAGCAATTTCAAGCCAGACAAAAATTCAGATAAATGCAGAGCCCTTGAGGGAATGCCCTTCAGAGCGGAGCAACCAATGATCGTCCGTCGCATGCCTCTGACCTTAGATCGACACCACTTGAGTCAGGCGCACCCGACACCCGCCTGAATCCAGCTGAACTTTCGAAACCGCCCTGCCCTCCCATTTTTACGCGTCGGGAAAACCACCGACCGAACCATTTCCACCACCTTGATCGAGAGGACCGAGAGACCACCATGAGTAATCAACTGGCAGGCAAGAAGGTACTGTTCATCACCGCAAACACCGGCATCGAACGCGATGAGCTGGTCAAACCGCTGGAAGCGCTGAAGGCTCAGGGTGCGGAAGTCACCCACGGGTCGAGCGAGGGCGGCACAACGCAGACGTTCGTTGGCGATACCGAGAAAGACCGCACTGTCGAGTCCCAGACCGCTCTGGCTGGGCTCAAGGCGGCAGACTTCGATGCGCTTGTGATTCCAGGCGGTACGGTCAATGCCGATACGCTGCGATTGGACGAGAACGCTCAGCGTTTGGTGAAGGAGTTCGCCGATGCGGGCAAGGTGATCGCTGCGATCTGCCATGGCCCTTGGGTGTTGATCAATGCCGGGGTTATTCCGGGCAAGACCCTCACCTCGTACCCTAGCGTTAGGCTTGACCTTGAAAATGCCGGGGCTGAAGGTTGGGTCGATGCTCAGGTGAAACAATGCGAGGCCAATGGCTGGACCTTGATTACTTCGCGGACTCCGAAGGATATTCCAGCCTTCAATGACGCTATCGCTGTGGCGATTGAAGGGAAATAAGGTACGCACAGATGGCAGCCCACGTGGGTTGCCATCAATCCCTGCTCGTTTTCCCGCCATAAACGGCTGATAAGGCAATATGGCACCCATCCGATCGGATGCTTGCTCCTGCCCTTTGAACTGCCAAGGGCGCAAATACCATTTTTCGTAATCACTTCACCTCTAGTCGCCTCGTTCGAGCCCTATCAGGGTGATCGCGGGCGAAGCTGCGGGCTTCTTGGTAGACTACGGCATCCTTTCAGGCTGGTAAGGGCGATGCAGCTAACCGATCCGTCAGCCTTATTACTTGCTCTCATTGTTGCCATCTCGACGGAGCCGGCGCTCCCAGCAGTGGAGACGCTCTCTCCGCTGTCATAACAAGGCGCCTACTCGTAGAAATGGTACGGACATGCGTAGACCAGAATGCCCCTAGAATCAGCCTCAAAGCCACAAACCAAGCGCCCTGAGCCGTCACGCCGGTTCAGCGTTGCGCCGATGATGGATTGGGCCTATTTATCGTATAGCTAGCGAAAAATAAGGGCTACACAGCACACACATCTCACCCGTACCAATTTTGTACCATTCCACCAAGAGTTCAGGTAGTCACGGGAGCTGACCTCTTCTACTCATTCCCGCCTGGATTGATTGACTAGGGGGACGAACCATGATGGCATCAGGCCAACCCTCAGTCAGAGACCGAGCCAATGCCTGAATCGTTCTTCAAGTACACGACGTATACGACCGCCAAAATTGTGCTCGAAAACCAAACACTTCGCTGGAGCACGCCTGCAACACTGAACGATCCTTATGATATTCAGTTTAACCTTCAGATAAACTTCGATCGAAACAAAATACTTAAAGACTCACTTAATAAGCTATGGAAGGCATTCAAGGGCGAATTGGACGGCCATCCGAAAAGTCGAATGACCGCCGCGCTTAATCTAATGAGACCAATGCTTCAAGGAATTCCAAAAAAGCATTTTATGCTCCAAATGGAAGCTGGCATTAGGCAGTCATTTGCATTAATGGATAAAAACATCCACGAGACTTATCGCTTAACTCGAGAACAGCTAGCCACAACTAAAATTTTATGCCTAACCGACTCAGCCACCAACCAATTAATGTGGGCCTATTACGCCGACAGCAATAAAGGGGTAGCACTTCGTTTCCAAGACGAGGCAGGCGCAGACAGCCCATATAAAACAGCCCGACAAATGTCTTACAAAAAAGACATCCCGATGCTTTTCGAAGAAGACGAGCTATCAGATTTTTTGGCCGGACTAGTCACATTCGATCAAGCAAGAAGAATTGAAACACTAATTTATACTAAATCAGATGCTTGGCAACATGAAAGTGAATGGCGGATTTTTGCTGGTGACGGGCGTGACAAACATGCTCCCTACGAGGACATTGCATTCGGTTCTAAGGAGCTTACGGGAGTTGTTTTTGGCTGTCGTATGCCACCCGACCAACAAGAATCCTTGATAAGAATCATAGAGCATCAATATCCACACGCAGAAATAATGAGAGCAACGCCGGCCGACAACTCCTTCCAATTAGAAATTCACTCGCATAAGCCAGCTTGACAACTTCAGACAACATGCCCCACCAATTCGAAAAACGACACTGGAGAACTACAAATGAGCAACACAAATTTTTTAAAAAATAGATCAACAACTTGAGTCGATCCGGGACAGCAAAAAAGCTGCAGAACAAACCTCCAAAACCAACCTCGACTATGTTGCCGAAATTATTCTACGTGTAAAACCACCAGCAGAAGGATATGCATCAGAACTAAAGCAACGCAAGATAACTATTGATATCAAGAGCTCCAAACACAGTATCACGTTTAGCATGAAATACAAAGATGGGGGACACCATTCCTTGACTCTTGGCGGCTCCCTTGGCGACAGCCGCTTAGAAATTACTGGCAACTACACTAATGACGACGGCAGAAATTACTCATCAACTGATGGAAAGTCTTACGATCAGAGCAATTGGTCAGATGATATTTACAAGGAGAAGCTTGAAAAGTGCATTGAAGACTTTATATTCTATGCACTCCGGCACGGCGGAGTATAATTTTCTTTCTTGAGCAACTGTGGTGATTCCTCTGCTGGTTTGTTGTTAGTTTAGCTGACGAACGTCAAGGAAATGACATGGCAAAAAGCAAAAAGAGAAAGGGCCCATATGATCCATCTCAGACCCTCCGCCCCAATCGGTTTGATTGCAGCCTTGAAAATCTAACCGCTGAAATTCATGATCTTGCCAGCAAAGGATCTAAACCAGTCTGGGACGAAATAAAGCTCAACAACGGGAAGCAGACGCCAGAGCTTCGTAAGAAATTCATATCTCTCGCTCACTCTGGCATGAGGCAAGCCCAAAGTAAAATAATTGACATAATTACAAGCAGCGACCCTTGGCCAAGAGCAAATATTCTACTACTTCACAAGCTAGCTGACAGCATGGCATGGCAGATGATTGGCAACCAACTCTGTTATGCTAGAAGATTTTATAAAGACCAGAAAATTGTCGATTTAAAACATTCAAACTTTAGCTCCATCATACGAGCAATAGAGCATTATCACGAGGCGACGCCCGACGGCTTCGCTCTAATTTCTGATTTGACAAGCTTTGTTCAAGTCGGCGATCTTCTGCTCGCTGGCCCTGAAGGACGTTTCAATATCGCCGAGGTAAAAGAGGGGGATAAAAATCATCAAATTCTAGACTTTCTGAAATTTTTCATGAAGAGCGAATGCCCTCGCGCCCTTCAGTTTTTTATAGACGAACACGGCCCCCAGTCACTAAAGCAACTACAGCGAATGGTGCGGCAAACTAATAGAATGGCGCACGTCGCTGAAATATTTAACTCTGGTGTTTCGCAAGACCCAGACACAGAACGCAAAATTAGCATACCCGAAGAAACCATTTATATTGGAAGCTGGGACGAAGAGCTGAATAATATTCTCAACATCTCAGACACCAGAGGATATGCGCTTGAAACGATAGACAGATGCTTATTTATAGCGTCGTATTCCAATACAACCATATGGGCAGGAGGTCACTTTGCTTTCAACACTTGGTTTGATAATTCCGGCGGCACTCCCAATTGTCCACGCACGCGATTAATCGACTGCATGTCACACCCGCTGGCTTTGCCTATTTTCAATCATAACATCGCTGATAGACACAAACTTGACATACTATTCGGGAGAAAGAACGTTTGCATTGGCTTGAATATACCTGCATTCTTTGAGCAGCTCATCAAGAATGGCGTACAAGTCCGCCAAGCCACCAACAAAGAAGCCAGTGAAATGGATCAGAAAGGCTTTCACCCGTACCGCCACGACGGGAAAGCCTATTTCATCGGCATTGACAATGTAGAAACGCCATTGATGGATGGAATTTTTCTAAGAGTTATGCACCATGGCCAACGGCCCATCGATACGGTCAAAGCAATCCTACAATCAACGGTCAACTTTGAACCGCCAGAATAGTAAATGCAGCGTACTAGCCCGAGATCGATGGCGAGCCAATCGCGCAGCTCAATTCTGTTGACATACCTGAAAGGGCTGAGTAACGTTTCCCTGTCGCAGTAAATCCTGCGACCTGGGACTGGCCTCCCGGAAATGCAGGCGGGTACGAACTGCCGCTTACGAGCGGTTTTTTGTGCCCGCAGCATGCCTGCACCCGTAATGGTCCGGAGCTTGGTGCCTCAACACAAGCGCAAGTTGCGTCGAGGTAATCGCGAAGTGTGGATGATCGATGCGGTAGGCGCTGAGCGTGCTGCAGACTACTGCAAGGCCGAGGTGGCCGCCGAATACCGCAAATGGCTTCAATGCCAGTTCCCCGAGAAGTCTATGGAGAAGCCCGCTGAAGCGCCGTCGCTTGTGGGACGGCGCTGGTTAATATCCTTCGTTGATTCAGGCAAGGAATAGATCCGACCGATTCCTGAAGACGCTGGTGTGATGACGATTCGGGAAATGCTCAACGCCGTCGCAACCGGCGATCTGTTGTTATCCACCGACGAGTTGTTTCAGTTATCAGCCGCCCTGCACCATCGAATCGAACGGCGCGCAACAGGTCAGGCTCAACAAATCAAGGAGCTGCTGCGGAAAGTCTCGCTAGGTCGATAGCTCACAGACTGCCTAAGGTGGGTGAGATGCCCACCCTGCATCAGAACAATTGCCCAAGCCCAGCGGGCTGCCAGGCCATGATCACAAGATCATCAGTTAGTTCTGTCTTACCCTGCCGCTGGTTCATAGTGTTATAGCGGATCGAAGAGTAATCAGAGGAAGGCGTGCTGGATGCCGGTTTGGTCATTGATGCTAAACAGCACCCTGCCCTCGAACCGGCGCATTAAGGAGCGAATGACTCAAAAATGCGGCACCATAAGCGCAAAAAACCGGCCAAGGCCGGTTTTTCCTAGTTTCAGTCAGGAGCTTTCTTCGTGGCCCAAGGCCTTTTTGATCGCCTGCATGTAGCTAGGGTGCAGCGTGCCCATCTTGGGCAGCGGAGTGGGCAACGTTGTCGCTCGATGCGGATGGAACCATCTATCCGTAAACGGCAAGTCGAACGTGTTGTTGAGATCGAATTTTGTTCGAGGTCCCAACCCACTGATATCGAATCCGTCATCCTGAGGGTCCATGACGAACTCTCCGGGGTAAATCTCTTCTTGGCCAGTTTTCTGGCTCGTACCGTAGCAAACCCGGACCATGTGGTCTTCATCAAAAACGCCCAGGATGAGACAAGGACGATTCTTAGGGCCGGGAATACCGACAGTTTCTGGGAATTTGCACCATACAATGTCGCCTGGTGCGGGCAGCGGTGTGAAGCTTTTTGTCATCTTTTAAAATAGCCTTCTAGTGATGCGCTCCTCTGGCTGGTCCGGGCATTCCGCACGGATAGCGGCCATTTGGGCGTCGGTTAATGGTCCGTCGTCCAGCTCGTACTTCGGCAAAAAGCGATCCGCCATTTGACGTAGAGCGAAGTGGATGACTTCGGTTTTGTTCAAGCCGGTCTGTGACATCAGCTGCTCAAATGTTGAGCCGCTTATCCCTGTGGGGGTGTCCTGAGGTCTTAACCTCAAAAGGACCGTTTCAGATCTTTCGGCGTGGGACATACGGGCTTACTCCGATTACTTACTTACTGTTTTCCTAGGTTTCTGGGACATTCCTGCCCCAGTGCTAGCAATTCTATATCACCAGAAGGCAATTTGTCAATACCCGCTATTGACAATGAAGCAACAAATCGATTACACCCCCCCCTAAAATAACCCACCCAGTGATGACGGCTGCCAGTTCATGATCACCAGCTCGCCGGTCACCTCCGCCTTGCCCTGCCGTTGGTTGGTGTTGCTGTACCGGATATCCAAGCACTCGAAGTGGAAGCCGTCGAAGGCGCGCCGGATTTCCGGGTGGTCGTTGATGCTGACCATCACCTTGCCCTTGCACCGGCGCATGAAGTCGGCCATGCGCTCGTAGTCATCAAAGGGGAAGTCCACGCCATAGCCGGCGGTCTGCCAATAAGGCGGGTCCATGTAGAAGAACGTGTGCGCTCGATCGTAGCGCTCGGCGCACGCGAGCTAGGACAGGTTTTCGACGTAGGTGCCGGCGAGTCGCTGCCACGCGGCGGATAGGTTCTCCTCGATACGCAACAGATTGATGGCCGGCCCGGTGGTTGCGGTACCGAACGTCTGCCAGCTGACTTTGCCACCGAAAGCGTGCTGCTGCAGGTAGAAGAACCGGGCAGCACGTTGGATGTCCGTCAGCGTTTCGGGGCGGGTCATCTTCTGCCACTCGAAGATCTGCCGGGAGCTGAGCGCCCACTTGAACTGGCGCACGAACTCCTGCAGGTGGTTCTGCACAACGCGGTACAAGGTCCGTTCAGATCGTTCAGAACTTACACGGGCGCTGCCTGGGGGCACATGAAGAACAACGCAGCGCCGCCGGCGAAGACTTCGACGTAGCACTCGTGAGGGGGAGAAAGAGGGATCAAGCGGTCGGCCAGGCGGCGTTTGGGCCCGCCGGACACCATCACCATTCGCGGCAAGGCCGCCGGCGTTGGGGAGGATCTGCAGCAGTTGCTTTTCGGTGCACTCGGCGGGGTTCGTTACGCGTAGCCACTGACTACCTCACGCACCTCACACCACTCGTATTCCAGCGCAAGGTGCTGGCCGGGGAGATCAAGCTGCCTATCACCCGACTTGAGCCAAGCCAGAATAGGGCCCGAGGGATACACATTGCCGATCTGGCCCTCTACCTGAACCAGCAGCGGGATGTCGCGCGCAAAGAGTGTTCGCAATTGAATAAGAGGTTACAGGCAGGCTGCCTCGGAGACTGCGCCCCACTTGATCAGTTTCAGCCATCCGCACGGGATATCTGACTGAACCAGACTCTTACACACAGTCGCCTTCGTCTTAGCTAACTGCGTCGATGGTCGCCTACCATCTGCGGCCGTCGCACCCTCCTTAAATCGGTCGGATCGATACAGGGAAATGCCAAAACCACTGACTTACACTGATGGCATAACGCCTTTAACGTAGTATGATTCGACCTAAATTTTGCCAGACTGGATCGATTGCTAGGGACGTGTAAGATGGCGACGCCGCGTGTATTTGTAAGCTCCACTTGCTATGATTTGAAATATATCCGCGAAAACCTAAAGTACTTTATTAGGAATATCGGATATGAACCTGTATTAAGTGACGATGGCGCTGTTTTTTACGACCCTAAAAAACATACTCATGAATCCTGCCTAACTGAAGTTCCCAACTGTCAACTATTCGTACTTATTATCGGAGGTCGATTCGGAGGCGAATATATTGGAAAAGAAACCTCGATTACCAATGAGGAATACAGAGAAGCAATAAGAAGAAAAATTCCGATTTTTGCGATGATAGAACAGGCCGTCTACTCGGATCACTTTGTTTACAGCTCAAATAAAAACAATAAAGAATTGGATAGATCTAAGATCTCATATCCATCGATAGACAAAAACGCCCCTAAAATATTTGAATTCATAGACGAAGTAAGAAAACAAGCCATTAACAATGCATTGATACCATTTCGAGACTTCAATGACATTGAAAATTATCTCCGCCAACAGTGGGCCGGAATGATGTTTTCATTCTTACTGCAAGATAATGAAAATGCACGAGTCGCAGACACAATGACTCATTTAATTGAGATAAATGAAAAGATAGCTTTTCTATCCAGCGAACTGCTCAGCTCCTTAGGATCAAAGGAAAGTAATATACTCGCATCGCTCTATGAGTTAATGATCGGCCGAGAATCTGTGAAAGCACTTCTATCAACTGGCTACAAGCCAACTCCTATAGCAATACTTTCAAGCGACAGCCTCTTAAGCTGTACAACAAACCTCGGAAAAACCATAAAAATAACCGATGATAAATCATTCGTAACATCAGGTAGTGGAATTATTCAAAGTGCTTACCTAAAGCGAATGGAAAAAGACTACACCGAACTAAAAGATGAGATGATTTATACGATCGAATCCTCTGGATCAACGGTAGCCGAGCTAATAAACAATCAACCTGTGAAAACCATAAAAAAATCTAATCCAACGCAACTAAAGACCAAGAGCGAGTAAACGTAGCGCACTTCAAGAACATGCAACAACGGCACAGATATGCGTATTTACTGAGCCGTTGTATGGGTCGGCAGCTGCTCTCCACAAGCGCCAGCCATCGACTCAACAGTATTTATGGCAACGTGCAAAAAGATATCTCGAGTAGTGGATTGAACTAGCTTACGAAGCTCGGCCATTACTGGCATTTTTAACCAACTACTCAACCCGGGCGCCTAGGGTAACTGGAGCTTGGACAATCTGCTTTAACCAACCCCACTCCATATATCGATCGCCACGACCCCCTTAGACGGGTGTAACGCCGAAGTGAGCTCCATTCACGATGACCGGAAACACTCCGTACGCGCGGGATATCCCAATCCATTTCGAACAGCCGGCTCACACCTTCGTGACGTAAATCGTGAAAGTGCAGATCCTCTATGCCAACCATCTTGCATGCCCTGGATCACGCCGTGCCGATTAAATCGGTGTTGTAAGGGAAGTTTTCAGAGCGCTGACGACGCATACTTTGCACAATGGCCCACGCCTCATCCGGTAGATGGCACCACACATCGTTGCCGATCTTCTGCCCGGGGTTCTTCATGTCCCGCACTTTCACAGCCTGGCGGTGCTCATCCAGGTCCTCCCACATGATACGAGCGATCCCGTCCATACGGCGGGTAGAAAAGATTGCAAACGCCACGACCTTCGGCATGTGAATGACTGTCGGACGCCGTGCAAGCATCTCGAAATAATGCTCAAGCACCTTGTCGAGTTCTTCGAGCGTTGGACGGCGATCCCGCTCTCTGCTTTTCATGTTGTAGCCGAGGCGCTTCAGGACAAGGCGTGCGTCGGGCATAGCTTGGTGGTTAATCTCGTACCCCCACGCGGCCCTAGCCAGCGACAACACAGAGCCTAGGTGAGCAAGATCATTGCCGGCTGTCTGCGGGTTGATACCACCGCCTTCAGGGCTCATACGCCATAGGGCATAGTCCACCAGCACCTGCTGAGAGATGTCGAAGTCGACCACTTCGCCGAGGTAACTGTTCTTGAGAGCCAGGAGGGTCTGCCGCTTCGTCTTACCCAGCGGCCGGGCTTTCTCGGCTTCCACCAGGTAGCGATCGATCATGTCCTTGACTGCGTGACCACCCCGGTTGGCCCGCTCGATCGCGCCTGGCTCAGCCAACTCGGTCTCTCGTCGCTTCGCCCAGGCTTGAGCGGCCTGCTTGCGGGCGAATGTCTGGGACTCTTGGTAGACTAGGACACCCTTTTCCTTGAGGCGGATCTGGACGGTATAGCTAACCGTTCCATCGGCCTTTTTCCTTGCTCTAATCGTTGCCATGATTTCCGGTGGTACAAGCGTGGCTAGCGGTGGTAAATCGTCCCACCGTCACACCAAAAACGCCCTAAAACCCAGAAAAATGGTACAAAATGCGTAGACCAGAATGCCCCTAGAATCAGCCTCAAACCCACAAACCAAGCGCCCTGAGCCGTCACGCCGCTTCAGCGTTGCACCGATGATGGACTGGACCGACCGCCACTGCCGGTACTTCCTGCGCCTGCTCTCCCAGCACACCCTGCTCTACACCGAAATGGTCACCACCGGCGCCCTGCTGCACAACGACGCCGACCGCTTCCTGCGCCATGACGTCTCCGAGCACCCACTCGCCCTGCAGCTAGGCGGGAGCAACCCGGCCGACCTGGCCGCCTGCGCAAAACTCGCGCAGGCAGCAGGCTATGACGAGGTCAACCTCAACGTCGGCTGCCCAAGCGACCGGGTGCAGAACAACATGATCGGCGCCTGCCTGATGGCCCACCCGGCGCTGGTAGCCGATTGCGCCAAGGCAATGCGCGATGCGGTTTCGACGCCGATCACGGTCAAGCACCGGATCGGCATCAACGGCCGCGACAGCTACGCCGAGCTGTGCGACTTCGTTGGCCAGGTGCGTGACGCCGGCTGCCAGAGCTTTACCGTACACGCGCGGATCGCGATTCTCGAGGGCCTCTCGCCCAAGGAAAACCGCGATATCCCGCCGCTGCGCTATGACGTTGCCGCGCAGCTGAAGACCGACTTCCCCGACCTGGAAATCATCCTCAACGGCGGCATCAAGACGCTGGATGAATGCCGCTCTCATCTGCAGACCTTCGATGGTGTGATGCTCGGCCGCGAGGCCTATCACAACCCGTACTTGCTGGCCGAGGTCGACCAACAGTTGTTTGGCAGCACCGCGCCGGTAGTCACCCGCAGCGAGGCGATGGCGCGCCTGCGGCCTTACATCGTCGCGCACATCGAAAGCGGCGGTGCGATGCATCACATCACTCGGCATATCCTCGGCCTCGGCCAGGGCTTCCCGGGGGCGCGGCGGTTCCGCCAGTTGCTGTCTGCAGACATCCACAAGACCGACCAACCGCTGGCGGTGCTGGATCAGGCGGCCGAGCTGCTGCAGGGCCGTTGAGCCGTCGGGCGGGAATGGATGGAACCCTGAGCACCGCTACGACTCGAACGTGCACACTTTCTTCAGCGCTGGGGCTGCGGTTCGCCGTCGGCCCCTGAGCTAACCCGCCGCCCCTCGTATTTGGCCCTGCCTGATCAAGGTTTCGCGCTATTTCACGAGGGGCATGCTCGGCCTGCCCTGACGCCCCTTGAGCGCTGCTCCGGGCTCGGGTAATGTCGAGCCATTGCACAGGACAGAGCACGCCATGACTTCCAAGCTGGAACAACTCAAGCAGTTCACCACCGTGGTCGCCGACACTGGCGATCTGGATGCCATCACCCGGCTGCAGCCGGAAGATGCCACCACCAACCCTTCGCTATTGCTCAAGGCTGCTGGTATTGCTGGCTATGCCGACTTGCTCAAGCAGGTGAAGGCGGATGCCAAAGGCGATGTTGGCCTTGCCTGTGACAAGTTCTCGGTAGCGGTAGGTAGCGGAATCCTTAAAGTCATCCCGGGGCGGATTTCGACCGAGGTCGATGCGCGCTTGTCGTTTGACGAAGATGCGCTGCTGGCCAAGGCGCGCCAACTGATTGCGCTGTATGACGCAGCCGGTGTTGGCCGTGATCGGGTGCTGATCAAGCTGGCATCGACCTGGGAAGGTATCCGTGCTGCCGAGAAGCTGGAGAAGGAAGGCATCCAGACCAACCTGACCCTGCTGTTCTCCTTCGCCCAGGCGCAGGCCTGTGCCGACGCTGGGGTATTCCTGATTTCGCCATTCGTTGGGCGTATCTACGACTGGTACAAGAAGAGCACCGGCAAAGAATATGTCGGCGCTGACGATCCGGGCGTGCAGTCGGTAACCCGTATCTACGACTACTACAAAACCAACGGCTACAACACCGTGGTGATGGGCGCGAGCTTCCGCAATATCGGCCAGATCGAGCATCTGGCCGGCTGCGACCGGCTGACCATCAGCCCTGAGCTGCTGCAGCAGTTGAGCGAAGACCACGGCGAGCTGCCGCGCATCCTCAAGCCTGGCAATGCCGGTGAAGCCAAGCAGCAACTGAACGAAAGCCAGTTCCGCTGGGCGATGAACGAAGACGCCATGGCCACCGAGAAGCTGGCCGAGGGTATTCGCCAGTTCGCCCGCGATCAGGAGAAGCTGGAAGCGCTGATGGCCGACAAGGCTTGATACAAATCTGCGCGTAAGCAACAGGCGGGAAATGCCGAGCATTTTCCGCCGTTTTTTTGCCTGTGAGATAATCCCCGGCTTCACCGAGCTGTTGAGTTGTCGATGACGCCTTCCCCCGAATCGTTTCCCCTTGCCCTCGCTGGCCCGGTACTGCGCCGCCTGGAGCCTCAGCGCCTGGCGATCTGGCTGGTTGGATCGCAACCGCTGCAGCTGGACTTCGTCCTTGAACACCCCGGTGTCACTGCTCAGATTAATTGCCAGACCGTGCCCATCGGCAGGTCGGCTTTTATCCACCTGCTGGATATCCATTTCGACACCGCGCTGCCGTTTGACGTGGCCCTCGAATACGACTTGCTGCTCGATTCAGGCGAAGGCATTGCCAGCTGGGCGCCGCACCTGCTCTACCCCGGCGCCAGCCGACCGAGCCTGGTGCTGCGTGAGCGCATCGACCAACTGCTGCATGGCTCCTGCCGCAAGCCTCATCACCCGGCGGCCGACGGCCTGCTCTGCGCCGACCGTTTACTGCAAGCGAAGCCAAATCCGGAGCAGCGGCCTGCGGTACTGATGATGACCGGCGACCAGGTTTACGCCGACGATGTCGCCGGGCCGATGCTGCGTGCGATTCACAGTTTGATCGAGCGTTTGCGGTTATTCGAGGAAAGCCTGGAAGGTGCGCTGGTCGCTGACAGCGCCGAGCTCTATGGCCACCCTGCCTGTTATTACCACCGCGCCGATCTGCTGCCCGCACAGGAAGGTAACGAGACCCTGCGTGAGCGCTTCTTTGGCGGCAAGCGCAAGCCGATCTTCTCCTCCAGCAACGCTGACAACCATCTGGTGACCTTCGCCGAGGTGATGGCGATGTACCTGCTGGTGTGGTCACCAACGCCTTGGAGCCTGGTGCAGATGGACATGCCGGCGGGGCTGACCGACAAGCGCCAGGCGCGCTATCAGGAAGAGCTGCCGCTGATCGAGGGCTTTGTTGCAGGGCTGGGTCAGGTCGCTAGGGTCATGGCGCATCTGCCGTGTCTGATGATCTTCGATGACCACGACATCACCGATGACTGGAACCTGTCGGCGCAGTGGGAGGAGACCGCTTATGGCCATCCGTTCTCGCGGCGGATCATCGGCAATGCCCTGCTCGGCTACCTGCTCTGCCAGGGCTGGGGTAACGACCCGGACAGTTGCGCGCCACTGCTGGAGCAGTATTGCAGCCTGGCCGAGCAACATCTGGCCAAGCAAGCGCAGGATGCACTGATTGGCGAACTGCTGCGCTTTCAGGGCTGGCAGTTCAGCCTGCCGACCACCCCGCCGCTACTGGTGCTGGACACCCGCACCCGGCGCTGGCGTAGCGAGAACAGCCTGAGCAAGCCTTCTGGCCTGCTCGACTGGGAAGCGCTGTGCGAGCTGCAGCAGGCATTGCTTGACCACCCTTCGGCGATCATCGTGTCACCGGCGCCGATCTTCGGCGTCAAGCTGATCGAGGCGGTGCAGCGGGTGTTCAGCTGGCTGGGTTATCCGCTGCTGGTCGACGCTGAAAACTGGATGGCGCACCGCGGCGCGGCGCAGGTCATCCTGAATATCTTCCGCCACTCGCGCACCCCGGGGCATTACGTGGTGCTGTCAGGCGACGTGCATTATTCGTTTGTCTATGAAGTGATGATCCGCCATCGCCAGCACAACCCGCACCTGTGGCAGGTCACCAGCAGCGGCATCAAGAACCAGTTTCCGCAGCGTTTGCTGGATGTGCTTGATCGGCTCAACCGCTGGCTGTATTCGCCGCGCTCGCCCCTGAACTGGTTTACCAAGCGGCGCCTGATGGAAGTCGCACCACGCCTGCCGAGCCGCAGCAAGGCCGGCGAGCGGCTGTGGAACAGCGCGGGGCTGGGGCAGGTGTTTTTCACCGCTGATGGCCAGCCAGAGCGGGTGTTCCAGCTCAATGCGGATGGCTCAGAGGCTAATGAGTTCTTGCGCGATAGTGAGCGGCTGCGGTGATCAGTTCACCGCAGTCGAGGCTCAGGAGCGTTCGAGCGCGCTGACCAGGTCATGGAAGGCTTCACGATTGGAGTCGTTCAGGCCCATGAGGATGCGGTGTGCTTCAAGCACCTTGGAGCGTACAACCTCTTCGCTCTGGTCTTGCGACGGCAGGTCGGTCAGGCACTCTGGGCAGGGGATCGGCCGACCCACAATGTTGAACACCTGATCGAAACCCATCGACTGCAGCAAGCGCGAGATATCCGGATTGGTGGTGACCACGGTCGGCAACAGACCCACCTTCTGCCGGGACAGAATGGACAATTTGGCCAACAGCCCCAGGGTGGTGCTGTCGATGCTTTCGGTTTCGGTCAGATCGATGACGATGGCCGAGAAATTCAGCGCAGTGAAGATTTTCTCGATCGTCGCATCCAAAGCCGAACACAAGGTCAGGCGTACTTCACCGACAAACTTCAGTACAAAGGTACCGCTTTGCTCGGCGAACTGGATTCTACCGGTACTCATTGAAGGTTCCTGCTTAACACCAATAGGGCGATATCATCCGGCATCTCCCCAAGCGTAGCCAATCCGAAACGTTGGCGCAGCCCATCCAGGCTACCCCCTGCTGCTTTGACGATCTCCGGCAAGGCAGCTTCTTTATCTTTGAGCGTGTTACCGGGCAAAAGGTCCAGAATACCGTCCGACATCAGGCTGAGGCTGAACTGCGCGGGCAGTTCGACCACCAGATCCTGATAGGTGGCTTCTTCGAACAACCCCACCGGCAGGCCGCGGCCTTCGAGGTAGCGCGTGTGCTCTGGGGTATACAGCACCGGCATTGGCAGGTGGCCACCGACGGCGTAGGTCAGAAGGCCGGTGTCTTCGTCGATGACGCCACCGACCATGGTCACATGCTTGCCCAGCTTGCAGTTGATCAGGCCACGGTTGATGTGACTGAGCACTTCCGAAGGCTTGAAATCGCGCATCTTGCCGCCACGCTTGAATTCGAACATCAGGCGGGTGGTCATGAATTTCAATAGTACGGTCACGAACGCCGACGAAGCACCATGGCCGGATACGTCGGCCAGGTAGAACGCGATACGCCGCTCATCCACGCGGAAGTAGTCGGCAAAGTCGCCCGACAGGTACAGCGACGGGATGATCTGGTGCTCGAAGGAGAACTCGCCGGCTACCCACGGGCTCTCGGGCAGCATGTTCATCTGCACCTGGCGCCCTGCGGTCTGGTCTTCCTGCAGCAGGTGCAGGCTGGCCTCGAGCTCGCGATTGGCGGTTTCCAGTTTGTCGCGATAGCGCTGGTTTTCGACCAGCAGGCGCGAACGGTCAAGCGCACGGTGCACCGAGTGCTCCAGCACTGCCAGGTCCTCGAGCGGCTTGATCAGGTAATCGTCAGCGCCCAGGCGCAGCGCCTCGACAGCGTCGCTCATGACACCGGCACCCGACACCACGATCACCGGCAACTGCGGGGCCACTTCGCTGATCCGACGGATCAACTCAAGGCCGCCCATCTGCGGCATGCGCAGATCGCAGATCACGAGATCAGGCTGGTGTTGTTCGAAGACCTGAAGCCCCTGCTGGCCATTGCCGGCCTGGAGGACGCTAAAGCCGCTGTCTTCGAGATACGCGGCGAGGCTCGCACGGACCACGTCGTCGTCATCGATAATCAGCAGCGTTGCACTGGTTTTCTGCATGTGGGCGAACGGCGCCGGATTAGGTTTGCGTAGGATCGTCGCAATTGCGCCTATCACTACTGGAATACTGTTTGGCTGCTCTACCTATAGAGTTGTAGGACAAGAACCCTTGTCCGGCAACAGCAGAGGTGCCCTGTCAGGCGCAGACGGTACTCCCATCCGCCGGGGGTTTCAAGCATGCGCGATTCGGCTTGATTACACAGCGTTTGGCAAATTGCTGGTAGTTATAAGAAATGTGTTTGAGGTAACCCGATGGATGGTCGCAAGGCCCGTTGCGGGCCCAGCTTTGGGGCTGCTTTGCAGCCCCAGCTACCCAGACTTAGAAGTCGTCTTCGACTTCGCCATCCTTGACCTTGAACTCGCGGTTCTGCAGGTAGGCGTTGCGGATGAACACGTACTTGTCGCCACTGATCAGCTTTTCAGCCGAGAGCAGGCTGGCACGGGTGTCAACCAGGTCTACCCCCAGCGTAGTGTTGCGGGTCGGTACATGATCGATGTAGCGGTACGGCTTGGTGTAGCTGTCCGGGTACTTGGCCAGGCCGTCACGCACGGTGCTCGGGCCGAGCAGCGGAATGACCACGTAGGGGCCACTTGCGACGCCCCAGTAACCGAGGGTCTGACCGAAGTCTTCGTCGTTGCGCTGCAGGCCCATGCGGGTACCCACATCGAACAGGCCGCCAATACCGAAGGTGGTGTTGACGATCAACCGGGCAGTGTCGACGCCAGCAGCGTGGGGCTTGAGCTGCAGAATATTGTTGGCCAGGTTGGTGACATCGCCGATGTTGCGAAAGACGTTGTGAATGCCGTCTTCGACGAACTGCGGGGTGATCGCCTGGTAGCCTTGGGCCAACGGCTTGAATGCATAGGTGTCGATCGTATCGTTGAACCGGAAGATCGGCCGATTGACCGCCTCCCAGGGATCTTCTTCGGTAGCTGCCTGCGTAGCAGCCACGGGCGCCAGCAACAGACTGGCGCAGACACAGGCCTGGGTGATTCGCTCGATCACACTGGCGCCGATCCTATGCATAGATGTTTCTCCATCAAGATTCACGGTCGCAGATGCGCGTTTGCTCTGCTGAGTTTGGCGACAGTATAAAGCGTCGACGGCTGATAAACAGCTTCGCTGAGTATTGCTCATTATTTTGTCAGTAATTGTTGCTACGTCATCTACGTGTAACAGTCGCTACTTAGTCTGACTATTTTCAGGGAAGTTGCCATGCACGACGCACCCGCCTTCACCGCTGTGCTTTTCGGGCTGCGTGGCTGCCTGGTGGAAACCGCCAATGACGTGTCTGCGCCAGCGCCTGGCGCGCTGGCCATGCTGGCTGACCTGCACAGCCAGCAGGTGCCTTGCATCTGGCTGGATGAGCCCGGCACCGGCGAGTCATTGACCAGGGTGCTGCCGAGTTGGCTGCCGGGGCATTCGACCCCTTCCCTGCCGTGGCCGGCACCGAATGCCTGCTGGCAGGCGCTGATGCAGCTCAACAGCGCGAAGCTCGATGGCAGCGTGCTGGTCAGCGGTGATCCGCGCTTGCTTGAATCTGCGCTCAAAGCCGGTTTGTGGACTATCGGCCTGGCGGCATGCAGTCCCCGCTGCGAGGCCTCGTCGAAGCGCTGGCAGGCGATGACCGCCCAAGACCAGCAAGCGAATCGCGGCAAGGCCACCCTTGAGCTGTTCAGGCTCGGCGCGCATTCGGTGATCGATCATTTGGAAGCGCTACAACCGTGCCTGGCAGATATCGCCCAACGCCGCCGCAAAGGTGAAAAACCCTGATACAGGCGGCTTGACGCGGATCATGCAAAGCCGTGGCGAGTGGATTACGCTTGAGGCATGCGCGAACCTTTGCCCAATGGCCGAGGTCCATCCTTTGCCAAGTCATAGAGGGAGAACACCTGATGCCTGCCCGCGAATTGCAAGAGCAGCTCGATAGCCTGCGCGATCAACTGGATCGCAACCCGCCGCTCACGCTGGAAGAGCGCGACAACCTGCACAGCCTGATGCAACAGATCGAGGCGCAGATCAAACTGGAAGAAGCCACCCAGGACACCAACCTGGTCGACGGCGTCAACCTCGCCGTCGAGCGCTTCGAGGTGGCCCACCCCGACCTCACCGCCACGCTGCGCAACATCGCCAACAGCTTGCACAGCATGGGCATCTGAATCAGGCGGGGCCGACGCGGCACTCATATGCCCCGTCGGCCCACTATTACTGCCGAACCAGACGCAGGTTTTGCGGGCTGATCGGCCCGGTGCTGCGGTACGGGTTGATATCCAGCCCACCGCGACGCACATACCGCGCGTACACCGTCAGGTGCTCAGGCTGCAGCAAGCGCTTGAGGTCCAGATAGATCCGCTCGACGCACTGCTCATGGAAGTCAGCGTGCTGGCGGAAGCTCACCAGATACGTCAGCAAGCTGGCGTGATCCAGCGCCAGGCCCTTGTACTTGACTACCACCGTGCCCCAGTCAGGCTGACCCGTCACCGGGCAATTGGACTTGAGCAGGTGGCTGTGCACCGTCTCTTCCACTACTTGGGTTGAATCGCACTGCAACAGTTGCGGCTGCGGTTGCTCGTAGTTGCTGATCGCGACATCGAGTTCGTCAATGCACACCCCAGGCAATGCCACTACACCTTCACTCTGCACTTCTGCCAGGCTGCGCACGCGCACCGTCACCGGCGCGCCCGCAGCGGCGGACAAGTCTTTCTCCAGGCAAGCCTGCAGCTCAGCGCTGCTGGCAAAGGCCGTCTGGTTAAGCGAGTTGAGGTACAGCTTGAACGACTTCGATTCGATGATATTCGGTGACTGTGCCGGGATGGCGAACTCACCGATGGCCACCACCGGCTTGCCGGACGGCAACAGCCAGGACAGCTCGAAGCAGTTCCAGTAGTCAACGCCCTGCCACGGCAGGGCGTCGCCACTGACACCGAGCTCGGCCCACTTGGCCAGGCGCGGAATCGGGAACAGCAGCGACGGGGTGTAGGTTGCAATGTATTCACTGGATTTACCCAGCGGAGAGTCTTCGGCAGCGGGATGCATGGTCAGGACCTGGAAAAAACGGATGCTCCCAGTTTACCGGTTTTGCAGTCCGCCTTGGGTCCGAACTCACTCGATGGTCAGCGGCCCGACCATCCCGGCCTGATAATGCCCCGGCACGTTGCAGGCAAACTCGATCGGCGCAGCGCTACGGAAGGTCCAGGTCAGCTCACCGCGCTGGCCGGGCTGCAGCAGCACGGTGTTGCCGCTGTCGTGGCCGTGTTCACCATGGTCCATCTGGCTGTGATCCATGCCCCCGGTGAACAGTTTGCCCTGCATCGCCACCATCTGTTTCTGATGCTCTGCGTGCATGGCCTTGTCGCCCAGGTTGAACTCGTGGGGCAACTGGCCCTGGTTGATCAGCACGAAACGCACGGTCTCGCCGGCCTTGACCTGCAAACTGCTGGGCTCAAAGGCGATGTCCTTGAGCACCACCTCAACCGTGCGAGTGGCCTTGGCCGCTGGCGCTGGCTCACCGAAAGCGAAGCTGGTGTGCTCGGCGTCAGCCCAGCCCGACGTGCTGAACAGCGCGAAGGCAGCGGCGATGAACAGGTGTTTCATATCTACTCCGATAATGACGGCAATGGCGTGCCACTCTGCGCTGGCGCAGCTGGCAACTGGCTGACCGCAAGATTACAACTTTGTCAGCTTGGCTTGAGAGCGGGTTCGTCACGTATCATTTCCACTACTCCCTGACCGACGCAAAAACCTGATGAAACTGCTGATCGTCGAAGACCAGGTCAAGACTGGCCAATACCTGCAACAAGGCCTCACCGAGGCCGGCTTTGCCTGCGAGCTCAGTGCCGACGGTGAAACCGGGCTGCACTTGGCGCTGACCGGCGATCATGCCCTGCTGATTCTTGATGTGATGCTGCCAGGCCGCAGCGGTTGGGAGATTCTGCAGGCGGTACGCCAGGCAGGGCTCGCCACCCCAGTATTGTTCCTCACCGCCCGCGACGCTGTGGAGGACCGCGTGCATGGCTTGGAACTGGGCGCAGACGACTATCTGGTCAAGCCGTTCGCCTTCTCCGAGCTGCTGGCCCGCGTGCGCAGCTTGCTGCGCCGAGGCGGCGCCGGGGTGCAGGACACCACCCTGGCCTTGGCGGACCTGCGCCTGGACTTGATCCGCCGCCGCGCCGAGCGTGCCGGCCAGCGCGTCGACCTCACCGCCAAGGAGTTCGCCCTGCTGGAATTGCTATTGCGCCGTCAGGGCGAGGTGCTGCCCAAGTCGTTGATTGCCTCGCAGGTGTGGGACATGAACTTCGACAGCGACACCAACGTCATCGAAGTGGCCATCCGCAGGCTGCGGCTGAAGATCGACGACGGTCACGCCAGCAAGCTGATACACACGGTGCGTGGCATGGGTTATGTACTCGAAGAGCGCCAGGACTGATGCGCCGGATATCCCTCGGCAGCCGCCTCGCTCTGCTGTTTGCTGCCTGTACCGCGGCGGTTTCGCTTGGCGCCGGCGTGCTCTTCACCCAAGCCAGCGAGCAGCATTTCATCGAGTTGGATGAGCAGCTGCTCGACACTCGCCTGACGCAGTTACGCGAGCAACTTACCGGTCTCCAGACACAGCAGCAGGTAGTCGACAGGCTCCCCGAGCTACGGAGCCAATTCAACCTCCAGACCGATGTCGCACTGCGCATCAGCAGCGGCACGGGCGAAGCCTGGTTCGAAAGCCGGCCAGGTTTGCCCGATGCCAACCAGTCTGCACAACTGAAGACACTGCAGGCCGGCGGCGTCGACTATCGCGGCTTGTCGGCGCCATTGATCGAGCATGACCCACAGTCACCGCAACTGACCGTGCTGCTCGACATCACCCATCACCAGCACTTCTTGCAGAGCATGCAGCGCTTGATCTGGCTAACGGTGGGTCTGTCGGCACTGGCCACGGCATTGCTCGGCGCCTGGGCGGTACGCCGCGGCTTGCGCCCGTTGCGCCAGATCGGCGCGGTGGCGGCGAGCGTCAACGCTCGTTCGCTGACCACACGTCTGCCAGTGGCGCAGATGCCCGAGGAGTTGGCTCAGCTGGCAGAAAGCATGAATGCCATGCTGCAGCGGCTGGACGATGCGTTTCAACGGCTGTCGGCGTTCTCCGCGGACATCGCCCATGAACTGCGCACGCCGTTGTCGAACCTGCTGACCCACACTCAGGTAACGCTAACCCGCCCACGCAGCCTGGACGAATATCGCGAGGCCTTGCATGGCAACCTTGAGGAGCTGCAATGGATGGCGCAGCTGGTCAACGACATGCTCTACCTGGCCAAGGCTGAGCACGGCCTGCTGGTGCCAGAACAGCAGGTGCTGGACCTTGCCTCGGAAGTGGATGCACTGCTGGAGTATTACGCGCCACTGGCTGAGGACGCTGGAGTGACCCTGCTCCGCGAAGGTGAGCTGATGATCGAGGGCGATCGGCAGATGTTGCGGCGGGCGTTGTCCAACTTGCTGGAAAATGCGCTGCGGTTTGCTGGAGTAGGTGGCGTGGTGAAGGTGCATTTACAAGCTGGAGGGCAAGTTACGGTCGCCAATACCGGTGCGGCGATTGAAGCAGCGGCTGCGCAGCGCTTGTTTGATCGATTCTACCGCGGGGATTCGGCACGGGCCGAAGGAGGCGCTGAGCACGCCGGGCTGGGCCTGGCAATCACCCGTTCGATCGTCCTCGCCCATGGTGGCGGGATTCAGGTGGAGTGCGAAGCAGGATGGACGCGGTTTGTGATTGATTTCGGCAAGGGGCCGCACAGCGACCCCAAAGATACCAACGCCGCCCTTACTCGTAACGCAATGCCATAGCCGGCTCGATCTGCGAAGCCCGGTAAGCCGGATACACAGTCGCCAGGAAGCTCATCACCAAGCCCGCCGTACAGATCATCAGCACATCCCCCCACTGCAACTGCGAAGGCAAGCTGCTGATGAAATACACATCGGAGGTGAAGATGTGCTGACCGCTGACCCGCTCCAGCCAGCCAACGATCTGACTCACGTTGATCGCCGCAATTACCCCCAGCACCCCGCCAATCAGCGTGCCGACCACACCGATCAAGCTGCCCTGAACCATGAACGTGCCCATGATCTGCATCGGCGTGGCGCCAATGGTGCGCAGGATGGCGATATCCGCGCCCTTGTCGTTCACCACCATCACCAGGGTGGCGATGATATTGAACGCCGCCACCGCGATGATCATCATCAGCAGCAAGCCGATCATGGTCTTTTCCATCTTCATGGCGCTGAAAAGGCTGCCCTGGGTGTGCGACCAGTCATCGGCGTGGTAGGCATCGCCCAACTGCCCGGCGATGGCCTTGGACACCTGCGGCGCCGCGTACAGGTCCTGAAGTTTGAGCCGCACGCCCTGCACGCTGCCCGGCGCCCAGCGCTGCATCTCGGCGGCGTCGGCCACGTTGATATAAGCCTGCGAGCCATCCAGCTCGGCACCCACCTTGAAGATGCCGACCACGGTCAGGCGCTGCATGCGTGGCGTGATACCACCCGGGGCCTTGCTGATTTCCGGCACGATCAAAGTCAGCTTGTCACCGGTGTTGAGCCGGAAGCGCCGCGCCGTCAGCTCGCCGATCACCACCCCGTATTCACCCGGGACCAGATCCTGCAACGCGCCCTGGACGATATGCTGGCCGACGATCGACACCTTGCCCTCTTCGGCCGGCTCGATCCCGCTGACCTGAATCGGCTGCATCGCGCCTTTGTACGAGAGCATGCCTTCCATTTCGGTGACCGGCGCCGCAGCGACCACTGCCGGGTTCTTCAGCGCTGCGTCAGCCACACTGCGCCAGTCGCTCAGCGGCTGCGCGCCAAGGATGCTCGCATGCGGCACCAGGCCAAGAATACGTGAGCTCATTTCGCGCTGGAAGCCGTTCATCACCGACAGCACCACGATCATGGCCAGCACGCCCAGGGACAAGCCGATCATCGAAGTCATCGAGATGAACGAGATGAAGTGATTGCGGCGCTTGGCACGGGTGTAGCGAGCACCGATGAACAAGGGCAAGGGTCTGAACATGTACGAGAACACCCAATGAACAAAAGTTGCGGGGTGGATCATTCCACCCCGGGCAGTCGACTCAGATCGCCACCAGGTGGCCATCTTCCAGCTTGAGCACGCGATCCATCTGCCGCGCCAGGCTCAGGTCGTGGGTCACCACCAGGAACGCAGTGCGCGATGAGCTGGAAAGCTCTTGCATCAGTTCCTGAATGCCCTGCGCAGTGTGATGGTCGAGGTTGCCGGTCGGCTCATCGAGCATCACCAGTCCCGGCCGATTGACCAGAGCGCGGGCGATCGCCACACGCTGGCGCTCACCACCGGACAGCTCGGCCGGTTTGTGGCTCAGGCGATGGCCGAGGCCGACCCGCTTGAGCAAGGCCTCGGCACGCTCGCGCGCTTCCGGGATCGGCGTGCGCCCGATCAGCAGCGGCATGCACACGTTTTCCAGCGCCGTGAACTCGGCCAGCAGGTGGTGAAACTGATACACGAAGCCCAGCGCACGGTTGCGCAGCAGGCCACGGGCGCGCTCGCCCAGTGCCGACAACTCTTCGCCAGCCAGCCACACGCTGCCCTGGCTCGGCGTGTCGAGGCCGCCCAGCAAGTTGAGCAAGGTACTCTTGCCGGAACCGGAGCTGCCGACAATCGCCACCCGCTCACCCGGCAGCAGTTCAAGCTGCAGATTGGCCAGCACCTGCACCGACTCCGGGCCCTCGTCGTAGGACTTGCCCAGGTTGCGGCAACTCAGAACGGCTTTATCACTCATGCGCGACTCACTCATAACGTAGCGCCTCTGCAGGCTGGGTGCGCGCCGCACGCCAGGCCGGATACAGGGTGGCGAGGAAACTCAGGATCAATGCCGCGCCGCAGACCATCCACACGTCCTGGGCGATGATCTGCGAAGGCAGGTAGTCGATGAAGTACACATCGGCGTTGAGGAACTTGTGCCCGATCAGCTTCTCGATGCCGGCAATCGCTGCGCTGACATTGAGCGCTGCGAGAATGCCAACCACCGCACCAATCAAGGTGCCGACCACGCCGATCACCGTACCCTGGACCATGAAGATGGCCATGATCTGCCCAGGCGTAGCGCCCAGGGTGCGCAGAATGGCGATGTCGCCACGCTTGTCATTGACCACCATCACCAGGGTAGAAATGATGTTGAACGCCGCCACCGCCACGATCAGCAGCAGGAGCAGACCAATCATCGCCTTCTCCATGCGGATGGCCTGATACAGGTTGCCGTGGGTGCGGGTCCAGTCACGCGAGTAGAACTCCTGCTCGCCCAACTGCTGGGCGATGCTCCAGGCCACGCGCGGGGCTTCGAACAGGTCGTCGAATTTCAGCCGCAGGCCCTGCACCTGATCCGCTTTCCAGCGGTGCAGGCGCGACAGGTCGGCGATGTTGGTCAAGCCCAGGAAGCCGTCGATCTCGCCCGCACCGACATGAAAGGTGCCGACCACGGTGAAGCGCTTCATGCGCGGGAACATGCCCGCCGGCGTGACGCTGACCTCTGGCGCCACGAAGGTCAGCTTGTCACCGACCTTGACACCCAGTTTGGCCGCGGCCTTGTCGCCGATCATGATGCCCCACTCGCCCGGCGCCAGCTTGTCGATGCTGCCTTCGCGGATGAAGTTGTCGATGATCGACACCTCTCGCTCACGCGCAGGATCAATACCGTTGAGCAGCACCTTGCTGACCTTGCCATCGAAGGTCAGCAGGCCCTGCATCTGGGTGAAGGGCGCGACCGCCACGACTTGTGGATTCTGCTTTACTTGTTGAGCAAGGGCAGGCCAATCATTGATCGGCTGGCCGCTCTCAAGCGTGGCGTGAGGGATCATGCCAAGCACGCGGGTACGCATCTCGTGGTCGAAGCCATTCATCACCGAGAGCACCACGATCATCACCACCACGCCCAGGGCGAGGCCGATCATCGAGGTCAGGGAAATGAACGAGACGAAATGGTTGCGGCGTTTGGCACGGGTGTAGCGAGTACCAATAAATACGAAAAGAGGTCTGAACATGTCGGGGCTTGTTCGGATGAAAGGGAACGTCCTTGTGGCGAGGCGCCTACGGCGGCTTTACACTCGGACCACCGCCGTAACCTTGGGTTCGCCATGACGACAATAGACGATGAAGATCGCCGCGAATACTACCGCATCGAAGACAGGATCGCACTGGAAATCACCCCGCTGAGCGCGGCTGAGGCCCTGGAGCCAGAACTGTTGCAGGATGATTCGCCGCTGTTCAACCTGCTCAGCGAACTGCATCTGTCGGACTTTGAATCGCAACATCTGCTGCGCCAGTTGAGCGACAAGGACCGCACCCTGGCGGCGTTTTTACGGGCCCAGAACAAACGCCTCGACCTGCTCAGCGCAGTGGTCGCGCACAGCCTGCTCGGCGAGATCGGCGCACCGCATCGGGTGATCCTGTCCGAGGGCGGCATCGAGTTCAGCCAGACCAGCGCGATCGCTGCCGGCACCCGGGTCAAGGTCAAGATGGTGTTGATGCCCCGCGCCCACGGTTTGCTGCTGCGCGGCCGGGTTACCCACTGCGACGCTCGCCCCGGCGGCGACTATGAAGTCGGCACCGAATTCACCGACATGACCGACGCCCAGCGCCAGTTGTTGGCGCGGTATATCCTGCAGCGCCAGCAACAGCAACGTCGGCAGGCACTGGAACAGAACGACCCCGCCTCCTGAGCTCCGCTCTTATTGATTTGAAGGAACGAACGTGACCCTGATCTACGGCCATCGCGGCGCCAAGGGCGAAGCACCTGAAAACACCCTGACCAGCTTCCGTCAGTGCCTGGAGCACGGCGTCAATCGCTGTGAACTGGATCTGCACCTGTCGGCCGACAACCAGCTGATGGTGATCCACGACCCGACACTCAAGCGCACCACTGGCCGCCGCGGCAAGGTGGTCGAGCACAGCGCCGCTGACCTGACCACCTATGACGCCCGTGCCGGCGGCCCCGGCCATGTACAGCCCTGCCCTATTCCACGGCTTGAAGAGCTGTTCGAGAAATGCGCATTCGAGCACTGGCAGCTTGAGGTCAAAAGCGCGTCGCGCACCCGCGCCGCCAGCACCGTGCTGGCCATTCGTGAGCTGGCGCAGCAATATGGCCTGCTCGACAAGGTCACCATCACCTCAAGCTCGCGTGAAGTGCTCAGCGCTGCGGTTGAGCTGGTGCCGGATGTATCGCGTGGACTGGTGGCGGAATATGCCTGGCTCGACCCACTGAAGGTCGCGCAGAACTACAACTGCCAGATGCTCGCCCTGAACTGGACGCTATGCACTCCCGAGCGCCTGATCAAGGCACAGCGCCAGGGTTTGCACGTGTCGGTATGGACGGTCAACGAGCCGGCACTGATGCGCCGACTCGCCGACTTTGGCGCTGACAGCCTGATTACAGACTTTCCCGGTTTGGCCAAGACCACCCTTGGGTAGGATTGAAACCGAGCTCCCCGACCGGCTCAGGCCACCGGTCGGAGCCGCTCAAAAAAGCCGGTTGAGGCCGTCGTAGGCCGCTACGCGATAGGCTTCAGCCATGGTCGGGTAGTTGAAGGTGGTGTTGACGAAGTACTTCAGGGTATTGCGCTCACCCGGCTGATCCATGATCGCCTGGCCGATGTGCACGATCTCCGAGGCCTGGTAACCAAAGCAGTGTACGCCAAGGATCTGCAAGGTCTCGCGATGGAACAGGATCTTCAGCATGCCTTGCGGCTCACCGGCGATCTGCGCACGCGCCATGCTCTTGAAGAATGCCTTGCCGACTTCGTACGGCACCTTGGCCTGGGTCAGCTCCTGCTCGTTCTTGCCGATCGAGCTGATCTCGGGAATGGTGTAGATCCCGGTCGGCACGTCGTTGACGAAGCGCCAGCTGCCATTGTCGACAATGCTGCCCGCTGCCGAGCGGCCCTGGTCGTGGGCGGCACTGGCCAGGCTCGGCCAGCCGATCACGTCACCGGCGCCATAAATGTTCGGCACGGTGCTGCGGTAGGCTTCGTCGACTTCGATCTGGCCACGACTGTTGACCTTGATGCCGATGTTTTCCAGGCCCAGCTTGTCGGTGTTGCCGGTACGGCCGTTGCACCAGAGCAAGGCGTCGGCCTTGATCTTCTTGCCCGACTTCAAATGCAGGATCACGCCGTTGTCGAGGCCTTCGACCCGCTCGTAGTCTTCGTTATGACGCACGGTGATGTTGTTGTTGCTGAAGTGGTAGCTCAGTGCCTGGGAGATTTCCGAATCGAGGAAGCTCAGCAACTGCCCACGGTTGTCGACCAGCTCGACCAGTACACCCAGGCCGCTGAAGATCGAGGCGTACTCGCAACCGATCACGCCAGCGCCGTAGACAATCAGTTTGCGCGGGGTGTGGCTGAGGCTGAGGATGGTGTCGCTGTCGTACACACGCGGGTGGTTGAAGTCGATATCAGCCGGGCGGTACGGGCGCGAACCGGTGGCGATGATGATGTGCTTGGCCACCAGCTTTTCGACCACGCCATTGGCGCAGACCACTTCGACGGTTTGCTCGTCGGCAAAACTGCCGGTACCGACAAATACATCGACGCGGTTACGGGCGTAGTAGCCGGTGCGCGAAGCGACCTGCTTGGAGATCACCTTCTCGGCGCTCTTGAGCACGTCCGGGAACGAGAACCAGCGCGGCTCGCCGATGGCACGGAACATCGGGTTGGTGTTGAACTGCATGATCTGCCGCACCGAGTGACGCAGTGCCTTGGACGGGATGGTGCCCAGGTGGGTGCAGTTGCCGCCAACCTGGCGACGGCTATCGACCATCGCCACCTTGCGCCCTGCTTTGGCGGCGTTCATTGCCGCACCTTCTCCGGCCGGGCCGGAACCCAGCACCACTACGTCGTAGTTGTAGACAGCCATGCGTACTCCTTCAAAACTGGCCCGCCGGCCGGTTGGCCGCGGGGCGCGATCATGTCGCCGCGGCGCCATGGAAAAATTCGGGTGCAGTCTAATCAAGCGGGAACGCCGCGCACATTAACCCTTGGTCGCGTCGTAGGCGAATTTTGCCTTCACTACATATCGTGGCAAGCACGCCTGCGTGAGGCGGCCGAATGCCCATCAGTTAAGCAATGGGGCCGCTTTGCGGCCCTTCGCGGGTGAACCCGCTCCCACAGGATCGCGCCTATCTGTGGGAGCGGGTTCACCCGCGAAGGGCTGCAAAGCAGCCCCAAAATCAGCAAAACAACGCTATCGGCGGATCAGCGCGGGAAGGCTGGTGGGTTGACCCCGGCCATGTCTTCCATCACGCGCACTACCTGGCAGCTGTAACCGAATTCGTTGTCGTACCAGACGTACAGGACAACACGGTTTTCGTTGCAGATGGTCGCTTCAGCATCAACCACACCGGCGTGGCGCGAGCCAACGAAGTCGGTCGAAACCACTTCCTGCGAGTTGACGTAGTCGATCTGCTTGTGCAGCTCGGAGTGCATCGCGGTCTGGCGCAGGTACTCGTTGATCTCTTCGCGGCTGGTGCCGGTTTCGAGGTTCAGGTTGAGGATGGCCATGGACACGTTCGGCGTCGGTACGCGGATCGCGTTGCCGGTCAGCTTGCCCTTGAGCACAGGCAGCGCCTTGGCAGCGGCGGTGGCAGCACCGGTTTCGGTGATGACCATGTTCAGCGGCGCGGCGCGGCCACGACGGCTGCCCTTGTGGAAGTTGTCGATCAGGTTCTGGTCGTTGGTGAACGAGTGAACGGTTTCGACGTGGCCGTTGATGATGCCGAACTTGTCGTTGACTGCCTTGAGCACCGGCACGATGGCGTTGGTGGTGCAGGAAGCCGCGGAGATGATCTTGTCATCAGCGCTGATTTCACCGTGGTTGATGCCGTGCACGATGTTCTTCAGCGCGCCTTTGCCAGGTGCGGTGAGGATCACGCGGGCAGCGCCTGGGCATGCCAGGTGCTGGCCGAGGCCGTCGGCGTCACGCCATACACCGGTGTTGTCGACGATCAGCGCATCTTTGATGCCGTACTGGGTGTAGTCGACTTCGCTCGGGCTCTTGGCGTAGATAACCTGGATCAGGTTGCCGTTGGCGGTGATGGTGTTGTTGGCTTCGTCGATGGTGATGGTGCCATCGAACGGGCCATGCACCGAGTCACGACGCAGCAGGCTGGCGCGCTTGACCAGGTCGTTTTCAGCACCCTTGCGGACAACGATGGCGCGCAGACGCAGGCCGTCGCCACCACCGGTTTTTTCGATCAGGATGCGTGCCAGCAGACGGCCGATGCGACCGAAGCCGTACAGCACGACGTCGGTGCCCTTGCGCGCCGAAACGTTTTGCTGACCAACCACGTCGGCCAGTTCTTCGCGGACGAACTGCTCGGCGCTGCGGCCATTGCCTTCAAGCTTGAACTTGTTGGCCAGCTTGCCCAGGTCGACCGAAGCGGCGCCCAGTTTCAGCTCGCTCATCGCCTTGAGCAAAGGGAACGTCTCGTGGACAGACAGTTCGGTCTCGTCGGTCTGACGGTGACGCGCAAAGCGGTGCGCCTTGAGGATCGAGATCACCGAACGGTTGATCAGGCTACGGCCATAGATCGAGCTCACCACATTGTTGTTGCGGTAGAGCTGACCGATAAGCGGGATCATGGCTTCAGCCAAAGCTTCACGATCAATCCACTCACCAAGACACTGGTCGGGCTTCTGAGTCACGGGAACCTTCCACATGTAGGGGTAGAAAAAAGGGGCTACATTATGACGCCCCACGGCGTATCGAGCAATGAGCGCCTGTCGTTAACGCTGCACACCGCTGCTTGAGCCCTCGCGAGCCTGACAGCTGGCACCGGCGTCGGTACAATCGACCTCTTTGCCGCAACGCTTGGAGTGCATTCTCCCGTGTCAGTTCTGCGCTTACCGCAATTGTCGGCCCAGGCCGGCAAACAAACCTGGGGCAACTTGCCCGGTGCCGCCCTCAGCCTGGCCATCGCCGAGGCCGCCAGTGGCGCCCGGCGCTTTACCCTGCTGCTGACCGCCGACAGCCAGGCCGCCGACCGTCTCGAGCAGGAGCTGCGCTTCTTCGCCCCGGACCTGCCGGTGCTGCCGTTCCCCGACTGGGAAACCCTGCCATACGATCTGTTCTCGCCGCATCAGGACATCATCTCGCAGCGTATCGCCAGCCTGTACCGGCTGCCGGAGCTGGACCACGGCATTCTTGTGGTGCCGATCACCACCGCCCTGCACCGCCTGGCGCCAACGCGCTTTCTGCTCGGCAGCAGCCTGGTCCTCGACGTCGGCCAGACCATCGATGTCGAGCAGATGCGCAGCCGCCTCGAAGCCAGCGGCTATCGCTGCGTCGACACGGTCTACGAGCATGGCGAATTTGCCGTGCGCGGCGCGCTGATCGACCTGTTCCCGATGGGCAGCAAGCTGCCGTTTCGGATCGACCTGTTCGACAACGAAATCGAGACCTTGCGCACCTTCGATCCAGAGACCCAGCGCTCGATCGACAAGGTCGAATCGGTACGCCTGCTGCCGGCACGCGAATTTCCGATGCAGAAGGAAGAAGTCACCCGCTTCAAGGCACGTTTCCGCGAGCGCTTCGACGTGGATTTTCGCCGCAGCGCGATCTTCCAGGACCTCGCCAGCGGGATCATCCCGGCCGGCATCGAGTACTACCTGCCGCTGTTCTTCGAAGAAACCGCGACACTGTTCGACTACCTTCCGGCTGACACCCAGGTGTTCTCGATGCCCGGCGTCGAGCAGGCTGCCGAGCATTTCTGGAACGACGTGCGCGGGCGCTATGAAGACCGCCGCGGCGACCTGACCCGACCACTGCTGCCGCCGGCTGAACTATTCATGCCAGTGGAAGACTGCTTTGCCCGCCTCAAGCAGTGGCCGCGCGTGGTGGTCAGCAGTGACGACCTCGAACCCGGCGCTGGCCGGCAGAGCTTCCCGGCGCGCGAGCTGCCCAACCTGGCCATCGAAGCCAAGGCCAATCAACCCCTGGCGGCACTGTCGGCATTTCTTGAGCAGTTCCCGGGCCGGGTGCTGTTCACTGCAGAATCTGCCGGTCGCCGCGAAGTGCTGCTGGAACTGCTCGAACGGCTCAAGCTGCGCCCGCAGACCGTTGACGGCTGGACCGATTTCATTACCGGCAAAGAGCGCCTGGCGATCACCATCGCACCGCTCGACTACGGCCTGTTGCTGGACGACCCGGCACTGGCGTTGATCGCCGAAAGCCCGTTGTTCGGCCAGCGCGTGATGCAGCGCCGACGCCGCGAAAAGCGCGGCGAGGCGGCCAACGATGCGGTGATCAAAAACCTCACCGAGCTGCGCGAAGGCGCACCGGTGGTGCATATCGATCACGGGGTCGGCCGCTATCTGGGCCTGGCCACACTGGAAATCGACGGCCAGGCCGCCGAATTCCTCACCCTTGAGTACGCCGAGAACGCCAAGCTGTACGTGCCGGTCGCCAACCTGCACCTGATCGCCCGCTACACCGGCAGCGATGACGCCCTGGCGCCGCTGCACCGGCTCGGCTCGGAAACCTGGCAGAAGGCCAAGCGCAAGGCTGCCGAGCAGGTCCGCGACGTGGCTGCCGAACTGCTCGACATCTATGCCCGTCGCGCCGCACGCAAGGGCTATGCCTTTGCCGATCCTGCAGCCGATTACGCCACCTTCAGCGCCGGCTTCCCGTTCGAGGAAACACCCGATCAGCAGAACGCCATCGACGCGGTGCGCGAGGACATGCTCGCTGCCAAGCCGATGGACCGCCTGGTCTGCGGCGACGTCGGCTTTGGCAAGACCGAAGTGGCCATGCGCGCGGCATTCATCGCCGTGCACAGCGGCCGCCAGGTGGCCGTGCTGGTACCGACCACCCTGCTCGCCCAGCAGCACTACAACAGCTTCCGCGACCGCTTTGCCGACTGGCCGGTAACCGTCGAGGTGATGAGCCGCTTCAAGTCAGCCAAGGACATCGCCGCTGCCGCCGCCGATCTGGCCGAGGGCAAGATCGACATCCTGATCGGCACGCACAAGCTGCTGCAGGATGACGTGCGCTTCAAAGACCTCGGTCTGGTAGTGATCGACGAAGAGCACCGCTTTGGCGTGCGGCAAAAAGAGCAGCTCAAGGCCCTGCGCAGCGAAGTCGACATCCTCACCCTGACCGCCACGCCGATCCCGCGCACCCTGAACATGGCCGTGGCCGGCATGCGCGACCTGTCGATCATCGCCACCCCGCCGGCGCGCCGGTTGTCGGTGCGCACCTTCGTCATGGAGCAGAACAACAGCACGGTGAAGGAAGCTCTACTGCGCGAACTGCTGCGTGGCGGCCAGGTGTATTACCTGCACAACGACGTCAAGACCATCGAGAAGTGCGCCGCCGATCTCGCCGAACTGGTACCTGAAGCGCGCATCGGCATCGGCCACGGGCAGATGCGCGAACGCGAGCTGGAACAGGTCATGAGCGACTTCTACCACAAGCGCTTCAACGTGCTGATCGCCTCGACCATCATCGAAACCGGTATCGACGTGCCCAGCGCCAACACCATCGTCATCGAGCGCGCCGACAAATTCGGCCTGGCCCAGCTGCACCAGCTGCGCGGCCGGGTTGGCCGTAGCCACCACCAGGCCTATGCCTACCTGCTCACCCCTGCCCGGCAGAAGGTCAGCAGCGACGCCGAAAAACGCCTGGAGGCGATTGCCAACACTCAGGACCTCGGTGCCGGCTTCGTGCTGGCCACCAACGACCTGGAAATCCGCGGCGCCGGCGAGTTGCTTGGCGATGGCCAGAGCGGCCAGATCCAGGCAGTCGGTTTCACCCTGTACATGGAAATGCTCGAACGCGCAGTCAAGGCGATCCGCAAGGGCAATCAGCCAAACCTGGAACAACCACTGGGTGGCGGCCCGGAAATCAACCTGCGCCTGCCGGCGTTGATCCCGGAAGACTACCTGCCCGATGTGCATGCGCGGCTGATCCTGTACAAGCGCATCGCTTCGGCGGCCGACGAAGAAGGCCTCAAGGACCTGCAGGTCGAGATGATCGACCGTTTCGGCCTGTTGCCGGAGCCAACCAAGAACCTGATCCGCATCACCCTGCTCAAGCTGCAGGCCGAAAAACTCGGCATCAAGAAAGTCGACGGCGGCCCCAACGGCGGCAAGATCGAATTCGAAGCCGAGACCCCGGTCGACCCGCTGACCCTGATCAAGCTGATCCAGGGCCAGCCCAAACGCTACAAGTTCGAAGGCGCTACCCAGTTCCGCTTCCTGGTGCCGATGGAACGCCCGGAAGAACGCTTCAATACCGTGGAGGCGCTGTTCGAGCGCCTCACCCCACAGCCTGCTTGAAGGAAGTTACATGCGTGCCATTCGTTGCCTGACCTTGCTGTTGACGCTGTGTGCGCCGACGGCGTTTGCTGATGGCTTGTATCAGGTGGAAATGCTGCTGGTGCGGCAAAACGATGTACCCGCGGTGACCAGCCAGTTCGCCCCGGAAGACTGGCGCGCCGGCGCGCCGCGCTTGAGCAAGGATGCCGAACGGCCACCGGTGCTGACCGACGAAGCGACCCGCCTCGAGGCCACGCCGAGCTACACCGTGCTGCTGCACAAGGCCTGGCAGCAACAGCTCGGCAGCGAGCCCAGCAGCATTGCTCTGGGCGCTGGCGAGGAGCAGTTCGGTCACTTCCCGATCGAGGGCAACCTGAGCCTGGCCGACGGCCGCTTCATCGCCGTGCAGGCGAGCTTCTGGGTCAACCAGCTCGATGGCAACGGTAACGTGCTGCGCAGCGAGCATTTCCAGCAGAGCAATCGCAACATGAAAAGCGGCCAGCTGACCTTCCTCGACGGTGGCCACCTGGCACTTCTGCTCAAGGTCGCACCTGTCGGCGCGCGCAAACTGCCGGAGATAACTCCGGAGATGATGGAGCAGTGACACCGTGACCTCCGACGCAGTCGCCCTGGTGCGCAGCAACATCAGCTGGAAACGCGCCTTCTCCGCTGCGGTTTTGCAACGCGGCCAGCGCTACGCCGAAGAAGACCGGGTACAGATCCTCGACCATGACGACACGCGGATTGAAGCCACCTGTCGCGGTAGCGGCAGCGGCATCTATACCCAGCGCATTTTCATCACTGCGGCAGCTGGCCAGTGCCATGTGCGCGGCCACTGTTCGTGCCCGGTCAGAGAGAACTGCAAGCACTGTGCTGCGGTGCTGTTCGCCCTGCTCGACAGCAGCGCGCCGGCTGACAGCGACGCCCTGCCCCATCATCTACAGCACTGGCTGCAAGGGATGCAGCAACCGGCCACCGTCAGCCTCGGCGCAGAGGACAAACGCGGGCGGATGGTCTGCTATCAGCTGGTGCTCCATGAAGACCGCAGCTGCAGCCTGCGCGTGCGCAAAGGCACCGACGATGAGCGTGGCCTGCGCTTCAGCCGGGTGCAGTCGCTGTATGACTTTTTGTATGACACGCCGCGCTTCGTCACAGCTGAAGACCTGCGCATCCTGCGCCAGTTGAATGGACAGAACATCCCTTACGGCCAGGACCGCGGCTACGCACTCAAAGGCCAGGAAGGCGGCGAATTGCTGCAGCGCGCACTGGACACCGGCCGCGTCCTGTACAGCGACGACCGGCCACTGCTGCGCCAGGGCCCGGAACGCGAGGCCGAGTTCCGCTGGGTGCGCCAGAGCGACGCCACCTATTGCGGCAGCTGGTTCAGCGGCGAGGAGAAGCTGTTCGTGCTGGCACTGGCGCCGCTGTTCTGGCTGGATGTACGCGCCGGTGAAATTGGCCGTGTCAGCCACTCCCTCGACCCGCATATAGCCCTGCAACTATCACTGGCACCACCGGTACCCGAGCATCTGGTAGTGCCGCTAAGTCACAAGCTCAACGCCCTCAACCATCAAGTGCCGACCCCGACCCAGGTCAAGCAGCAGTTGCTCGAAGATATCCAGCCGACCCCGCGCCTGACCCTGGGCAGTCTCGAGTTCAGCGCTTACACGCCCAAGACCGGGCGCATGCAGCGGCAGATGCAACACCGCGCCGCGCTGGCGTTCGACTACGACGGCGTGCTGGCAATCGGCAACGACGACAAGCCCCTGACCCGCCTGGTTGGCGCCACCAGCCAGCGCATCCGCCGTCAGCCACAGGCCGAGCAAGCCATGCGCAAGACCCTGCGCGAGCTGGGCTTCAAGCTGGCCACCCGGCAAAGCAAAGCGTTGCCCGACAGTGCCGGCGACATGCATCAGCTTGCCGACGACGAAGCGTGGCTGACATTTGCCCGCGACGGCTTGCCGCGCCTGCGTGAGGCCGGCTGGCACATCGATGTGCACCGCGACTTTGCCTTCAACTTGCAGGAGGTCGAAGACTGGTACGCCAGCGTCGACGAAGCGCCTGGCCACGAATGGTTCGACCTTGAGCTGGGCATCGTTGTCGATGGCCAGCGTCATAGCCTGCTGCCGATCGTGCTGCAACTGCTGCGCAGCAATCCGGAAATGCTGCGCCCCAGCGAACTGGCCCGGCGCGGTGACGATGAGCACTTGCTGCTGGACCTCAACCGCGGCCGCCTCGATAGCCCGCCGCTGCGCGTTGCCCTGCCCTATGGCCGGATCAAGGCCGTGATGGCGACCCTCGGCGAGCTGTACCTGCATGAACATGCAGGCGGCCCGGCGCTGCGCCTGGACCGCGCCGATGCCGCGCGCCTGAGCGACATGGAACACATGCCGCTGCTGTGGGAAGGCGGCGAGCACGTGCGCGGCCTCGGCCGACGCCTGCGCGATGCACGGGATATCCAGGTCGAGCCGCCGCTCGCGCTCAACGCCACCCTGCGCCCGTACCAGCAACAGGGCTTGAACTGGCTGCAGGCGTTGCGCGAGATCGGCACGGGCGGGATTCTGGGCGACGACATGGGCCTGGGCAAGACTCTGCAGACCCTCGCCCATCTGCTGCTGGAGAAACAACATGGCCGCCTGCTGCAGCCAGCCTTGGCGGTGATGCCGACCAGCTTGATCCCCAACTGGATCGACGAAGCCCAGCGCTTTGCCCCCGACCTGCGCGTGCTGGCCCTGCATGGGCCGGCGCGCAGCAAGCACTTCGCCAGCCTTGACCAATACGACCTGGTCCTGACCACCTACGCGCTGGTGCCGCGCGATATAGAGCAACTGCGCGGGCAGCACTGGCACACGCTGGTGCTGGATGAAGCGCAGAACATCAAGACCAGCACCAGCAAGGCCGCCGTCGCCGTCGGCGAGCTGCAGGCAGGCCAGCGCCTGTGCCTGACCGGTACGCCGATGGAAAACAACCTCGGCGAGCTCTGGTCGCTGTTTCACTTCCTCATGCCCGGCTGGCTGGGCGACAGCAAACGCTTCAATCAGGAATACCGCACCCCCATCGAGCGCCACGGCGATCAGGACCGCCTGGCCCACCTGGCTGGGCGCATTCGCCCGTTCCTGCTGCGTCGTACCAAAGAGCAGGTGGCCAAGGAGCTGCCAGCCAAGACCGAGATGGTGCACTGGGTCGAGCTCAGCGATGCCCAGCGCGACACCTACGAGGCGGTGCGGGTGGCGATGGACAAGAAGGTCCGCGACGAACTTGCCCGTAACGGCGCAGCACGCAGCCAGATCGTGATTCTCGATGCCCTGCTGAAGCTGCGCCAGGTGTGCTGCGACCTGCGCCTGGTCAAGAGTGTCGAGAGCAAGGGTAATCAAGCCGACAAGGGCAAGCTGGGCAGCCTGCTGCAGATGCTCGAAGAGTTACTCAGCGAAGGCCGCCGGGTCCTGTTGTTTTCCCAGTTCACCTCGATGCTGGCGCTGATCGAGCAGGAGCTGATCAAGCGTGACATCCGCTACAGCCTGCTGACCGGCGACACTCGCGATCGGCGCGCACCGGTGCAGCAGTTCCAGCAGGGTGACAGCGAAGTGTTTCTGATCAGCCTCAAGGCCGGCGGCACCGGGCTCAACCTGACCGCCGCGGATACGGTGATCCACTATGACCCATGGTGGAACCCGGCAAGCGAAAACCAGGCGACCGACCGTGCCTACCGGATCGGCCAGGACAAACCAGTGTTCGTCTACAAGCTGATCACTCGCGGTACCGTCGAAGAGAAGATTCAGTTGCTGCAGCAAGAGAAGGCAGCACTCGCCGCCGGCCTGCTCGATGGCGGCCATAGCGGCCAGTGGCGTCTGGGTGATGAAGAGATTGAAGCGCTGTTCGCGCCGCTGCCGGGCAAGCGCAGCCGTTAGGTGAGCCGGGCTGACCTGTCACCTAGGTCAGCTCGGCATTTGTTCAGTCGATCAACTGTGCTTCTTTCAAAGCGCCAAGCGCCTCCAGCCAGCGTGGCTGCTGGCGATAATCGGTGCTGGCAAAACCTTGCCCGCGCATGCCGGCAACCCGTGGCGAAGGCTTGACCTTAAGCCGCTGCGCTGCACTCAAAGCCAGCTCTGCCGCGGCCCGGTCATTACACACCAGGCCCATGTCACAGCCGGCGCTCAAGGCCGCTTCGATCCGGTTGGCGGCATCGCCGACCACATGCGCACCGGCCATCGACAGGTCGTCACTGAAGATAACCCCGGTAAAGCCCAGCTCGCCACGCAGAATGTCCTGCAACCAGCGGCGCGAGAAGCCAGCAGGCTGATTGTCGATCTGCGGGTAGATCACATGCGCGGGCATGACCGCAGCCAACTGACCGCGCAGGCGGGTGAACGGCACCAGGTCAGCCTGGCGCAACTGCTCGAGGCTGCGCTCGTCGGTGGGGATGGCCACGTGCGAGTCGGCCTCGGCCCAACCATGCCCCGGGAAGTGTTTGCCGCACGCAGCCATGCCGGCTGAGTTCATGCCGCGGATGAACGCGCCGGCCAGTTGCGTGGCCCGCTCCGGATCGCCTTCGAAGGCGCGGCTGCCAACCACTGCGCTGCGCTGATGATCAAGGTCGAGCACCGGCGCAAAGCTCAGGTCCAGACCGACCGCCAGCACTTCAGTGGCCATCAACCAGCCACATTGCTCGGCCAGGTACTCGGCATTGCGATTGTCGGCTATGGCGCGCATGGCCGGCAGGCGCACAAAGCCCTGACGCAAGCGCTGCACCCGCCCGCCCTCCTGATCGACAGCCAGAATCAGGTCAGGCCGGATCGCCCGAATCGACGCACACAACTCACGCACCTGGCGCGGGCTGTCGATATTGCGGGCGAAGATGATCAGGCCAGCTACTTCAGGCTGGCGCAGCAACTGCCGGTCCTCGGCAGTCAGCCAGGTACCGGCGATGTCGATCATCAGGGAGCCTTGCAGGCTGGCAGTCATGAAAAGTCCTTCAGGGAATGTCGTGCAGTGAATTATCTGCGAAGCCTATGCCCGCGCGCCAGTGCCGGCTCAGGCTTTGGCCGGCGTGCCAGCAGGGCTGGTCTTGCTGCGCGGGCGCAGTTGCGCGGCAGCCATGGCCTGGTCGGTGACGCCGCTGTCGGCACGCATACCGGCTGCGAGGAACGGCACCATCAGGCGCATGACCTGCTCGATCGAGGTGTTGATACCAAAGTCGGTTTCGGCGATAGCGCGCAAGGCCTTGATCCCGGACATGCTGAACGCCGCCGCGCCAAGCATGAAGTGCACCCGCCAGAACAACTCGATCGGCGGGATACGCGGCGCGGCATCATTGACCAGCAGCATGTAGCGGCGGAACACCTTGCCGTACATGTCTTCAAGGTAGCGGCGCAGGTGGCCCTGGCTCTGGCTGAACGCCAGGCCGAGCAGGCGCATGAAGATCGACAGGTCATTATTGCTGCGCGGCTGCACCACCAGCGCTTGCTCAACGAGCATCTCCAGCAGCTCTTCAAGGCTCGGCTTGAGTTCCGGGCGGCCCTGGCGGCGCTCGAGTTCACGCTCAAGGCTTGCGCAGAACGGCCCGAGGAAGCGCGAGAAGACCGCCTGGATCAGCGCCTTTTTCGAGCCGAAGTGGTAGTTCACCGCTGCGAGGTTGACGCCAGCCTTGCTGGTGATCAGGCGCAACGAGGTTTCCGCGAACCCCCTTTCCGCGAATAGCTGCTCGGCAGCATCGAGAATGCGTTCAACGGTTTCCGATTGGGCCATGACTACTCGCTACTCCGGGGTGGGGGCCTGACAAACAGTTGTTTGAAACATACGTTTCAGGCTTCTATCTGTCAAGGTTGGCTGACTCACCGGTCGCCATTAAAACACAGCCTAGCGTGCAGAGCTGCAGACCACGCCGTGCGTCAGCCCGAGCATCTTCTGCGGCAAGATGCTTGCAGCCAGCCTTCTACTGTATATAATCCCAGTCACTGTATAAAAAGACAGAGCGATCGCCATGTTGAAACTGACGCCACGCCAAGCCGAAATCCTGGCTTTCATCAAACGCTGCCTCGACGACAACGGCTATCCGCCGACCCGCGCGGAGATCGCCCAGGAGCTGGGCTTCAAGTCGCCCAACGCCGCTGAAGAACACCTCAAGGCCCTGGCGCGCAAAGGCGCCATCGAGATGACTCCGGGCGCGTCCCGCGGCATCCGCATCCCTGGCCACGAAGCCAAGGCCGAAGAGAGCGGCTTGCCGATCATTGGCCGCGTCGCTGCCGGTGCGCCGATCCTGGCTGAACAGCATATCGAGCAGTCGTGCAACATCAACCCGACCTTCTTTCACCCGCCCGCTGACTACTTGCTGCGCGTACACGGCATGAGCATGAAGGACGTCGGTATCTTCGACGGCGACCTGCTGGCCGTGCATACCTGCCGCGAAGCACGCAATGGCCAGATCGTGGTCGCACGCATTGGCGACGAAGTCACCGTCAAGCGCTTCAAGCGTGAAGGCAACAAGGTCTGGTTGATGGCCGAGAACCCCGAATTTGCCCCGATCGAAGTCGACCTCAAGCAACAGGACTTGGTGATCGAGGGCTTGAGCGTCGGCGTCATTCGTCGCTGATCCAGGAGGCGTCATGCAGCAAGCAATCCACGTACCGCAGTCAATTCAGTTGCCATTATTCGAAGCGTTTCTGGCCGAACCGGTGCTGCCTGGCCTCAAGGCCAGCGCCCAGGCACGGCAAAAAAACAGCGACCCCGAGCGGTTCAGCGAACTGGCCCTGCGCGGTGCGCCGGGACATTGCCAAAGCCTGCTGGCGCCGGTACTGCGCGACCTGAGCGAAGAAGTGGATGCGCGCTGGCTGACGCTGATCGCCCCGCCGACCAGCCTGACCCAGGCCTGGCTGCGCGATGCCGGGCTCAACCGCGAGCGCATTCTGCTGCTGCACCCCAGCAGCAACAAAAGCGCCTTGCAGCTCACCTGCGAAGCCCTGCGCATGGGCCACAGCCATACCGTAGTCAGCTGGCTGGGTAGCCTCAATGTCACCCTGCGTCAGCAGCTGATCCGCGCCGCCACGGTCGGAAACGCACAAAGCCTGAACATCCGCCTCGGCTGATGTTCAGGCTTCGCCTGCTCTCATCGTGATCGTGTAGGGGTCTGGCACTACTCAGTGCAGAACGCGCGGCCCTTCGTCACGCTCCAACTCGCCTTCCACCAGCTTGCCAGCCATTTGCACGCCGACGCTGAGCATGGCCTTGGCCACTTCGACGTGTTGACCCTGCAAAAACACCTTGGCGTCCTCGGAGAAATCCAGGGTTACCAATGAGCCTTCATCTTCGGCGCGACGCAGCTCGATCCGGCCATCAGGCAACTCTACAATTTCAAGAAAGGACGTCGACATAAAAGGCTGTTCTCCACGAAAGGCGAGCATTGTACCAGCCAAGTGCCTGCTCAGCACTCACTCAACGCATCACGAAAGCGCCTGGCCAAGTCTTTCAAATTGCTCCGCCACTGCTCGAGCTCTGCCCGCGAAAGCGCAGGCTGCTCGGGCTCGTCGAGGTTGATGGCCTGAATCAACGGCTGGGTGACGTCAGTTTTGGCGGTTTTTTTCGCGACAGGTGGTCGGAACAAATCTGCATAAGCGGTCAACATCTGCGCCAGCCAGGTTTGCCGATTGTCTGCCAGTTCGATCAGCTCGGCCAACTCCGGGATGGCCATGCCGGCCAGCACTTCGGCGTCCAGTAGCTGTTCAGCGCGAGCAGCGCCCGCTTGCGGCAGGCGGTAGAAGCCGGCGATTTCGTGACATAACCCAAGCAGCGCACCGTACAGATGAAACTGCGCCGCTTCGCGCTCAGCCTGCACCAGCCCCTGGGCGTTCATGGCCTGGCTTTGCTCAGCCTTGGCCATGGACTCCAGCGCGAGGCCGGCGAAGAACAGTTTCTGGTTGGTGCGGGTATAGAGTTCCTGGGCCATGGCGGTTGGCCTCCTGAGGGCAGCGTGGCGATCAGCAAGTTTCAGCTATCGCCGGGCACTCTCGCAAGCACAAAAGCCGCTAGCGCAAAAGCAGCGCGGGGCAAGCCTGCTGCTGCGCCTCACCCTGAGGACACAACAGCGGGCTTGCCCCGCGCAGGTGCTGCGGCGCCGGATCAGCGCTTGTCTTCGACCTTCCAGGCCTTGCCGTCGTAGAACGCCTTCCAACCGGTCGGCTTGCCGTCAACTTCGGACTGCACGTACTGCTCCTTGGTCTTGCGGCTGTAGCGGATCACGGTCGGGCGACCGTCTGGATCCTTGGCAGGCGCTTCACAGAGGAAGTGGTACTTGGGATCGATCTCATCCTTGTGCGGGATGATTTCTTTCACCAATGGCGCGCGAGTTTCGCGGTTTTTCGGGAACTGGCTGGCCGCCAGGAACAAGCCCGAGGCACCGTCACGCAGCACGTAGGTGTCATCGACCTTCTCGCACTTGAGCTCAGGCATTTCCACCTTGTCCATCTTCGGTGGCGCTGCTTCGCCGTTCTTGAGCAGCTTGCGAGTGTTTTTGCAGGCCGGGTTGGTGCAACCGAAGAACTTGCCGAAACGGCCGGTCTTGAGCTGCATTTCGCTGCCGCACTTGTCGCACTCAAGGCTCGGACCTTCGTAGCCCTTGATCCGGTAGCTGCCCTGCTCGATTTCGTAGCCAACGCAATCCGGGTTGTTACCGCAGATGTGCAGCTTGTGCTTCTCGTCCAGCAGGTAGGCATCCATCGCCGTGGCGCAGATCGGGCAACGGTGCTTGCCGAGCAGCACGCGCGATTCGGACTCACCCTCGTCGTCCGCGGCGATTTCGTCGCCGGGGACCAGGTTGACGGTCGCCTTACAGCGCTCTTTCGGCGGCAGGGTGTAACCCGAGCAACCGAGGAACACGCCGGTAGAGGCGGTACGAATCATCATCGGCCGGCCACATTCCTTACAGGCGATGTTGGTCATGGTCGGCTGGTTGGCGCGCATGCCGTTCTCGGGAGACTCAGCGGTTTGCAGCTTTTTGCTGAAATCGCCGTAGAACTCGTCGAGTACGTTTTTCCAGTCACGTTCGCCCTGCGCGACGTCGTCGAGGTTCTCTTCCATGCCGGCGGTGAAGCCGTAGTCCATCAGGTCGGAGAAGCTCTCGGACAACCGCTCGGTAACGATGTCGCCCATCTTCTCGGAGTAGAAGCGGCGGTTGTGCAGGGTGACGTAGCCGCGGTCCTGGATGGTGGAAATGATCGCTGCATAGGTCGACGGGCGACCGATACCGCGTTTTTCCATTTCCTTGACCAGGCTGGCCTCGGTGAAGCGCGCCGGCGGTTTGGTGAAGTGCTGGCTTGGATCAAGTTTGATCAACTTGAGCACTTCGCCCTGGCCCATGTCAGGCAGCACGTCATCTTCGCCTGGCTTGCTCTGCTGCGGCAGGACGCGGGTGTAACCGTCGAACTTGAGGATGCGGCCCTTGGCGCGCAGCTCGAAGTCACCGGCCTTGACCGTGACGCTGGTCGACAGGTACTGCGCGGGTGGCATCTGGCAGGCCAGGAACTGGCGCCAGATCAGCTCGTACAGGCGCTCGGCATCGCGTTCCATGCCAGTCAGCTTGCTTGGATGGGTAGCCACATCGGACGGACGAATCGCTTCGTGCGCCTCCTGTGCGCCGGCCTTGCTGCCGTAGACGATCGGCGCTTCCGGCAGGTACTGCTTGCCGAACTCGCGCTCGATGTAGCTGCGGGCCATTTCCACGGCATCGGCCGAGAGGTTGGTCGAGTCGGTACGCATGTAGGTGATGTAGCCGGCTTCGTACAGACGCTGGGCCATCATCATGGTCTTCTTCACGCCGTAGCCGAGGCGATTGCTCGCCGCTTGCTGCAGGGTCGAAGTGATGAACGGCGCCGACGGCTTGCTGCTGGTCGGCCGGTCTTCACGCTTGGCGACGGTGTAGCTCGACGACTTGAGCTGATCCAGGGCAGCCATGGCCTGGGCTTCGTCGAGCGGCTTGAAGGCTTCACCCTTCTCACGCGCTACTTCAAAGCGGACCTTGGCGTCCTTGGCGGTGCCGAGGTCGGCGTGTACTTCCCAGTACTCTTCCGGGTTGAACGCACGAATCTCGCGCTCACGCTCGACCACCAGCTTGACCGCTACCGACTGCACACGACCGGCAGACAGGCCACGGGCAATCTTCGACCACAGCAGTGGCGAGACCATATAGCCCACCACACGGTCGAGGAAGCGCCGCGCCTGCTGGGCGTTGACCCGGTTGATGTCCAGCTCACCTGGCTGCGAGAACGCCTCCTGGATGGCCTTTTTGGTGATCTCGTTGAACACCACGCGCTTGTAGCGGGTGTCATCACCACCGATGGCTTCACGCAGGTGCCAGGCGATTGCCTCCCCTTCGCGGTCCAAGTCGGTCGCGAGATAGATGGTGTCGGCATCTTTGGCCAGGCGACGCAGCTCTTCGATGACCTTTTCCTTGCCGGGCAAGATCTCGTACTTGGCTTTCCAGCCAGCGTCCGGATCGACACCCATGCGCGAGACCAACTGGCGGCGAGCCTTTTCTTTCGGCGTCAGTACCGGTGCCTCAGCCGCAGCTGCCTTGCCACGTTTGGCCGCCGGCTCCTTACTGGCGCTGGCCGAACCGCTGGTGGGAAGGTCACGGATGTGGCCGATACTCGACTTCACCACGTACTGGTTGCCCAGGTACTTGTTGATGGTCTTGGCCTTGGCCGGGGATTCCACAATGACCAGCGATTTGCCCATGGATCGGTGTATTCCTGAATCTGAAAATTAAAAATCGCGTCAGGTGCCGCACGCGGCACCGCTATATATAGTGGCTACAGGGTCAGGTCAAGCGCGCTCGACTAACCGCTGGCCTGTTCGGACGGGCCAAAACGCCCCTCCTCGGCCGTGACCAGAGCAAAGCGCGGGACCTGCTCGCCGTCAACTTCGACCGATTCGACAAACATTGCCAAGGGTCGCACCCACAGCCCGTAATCACCATACAGGCATTGGTAGAACACCATCCACTCTTCGCTTTCAGAATGGCGGGCTGCGCCGAACACACGATACTCAGGCCCTTTGTAATGCCGGTACACGCCTGGCTGTATGTGCATGTTGCTGACCCTCGTGATAAATCCTGTAAAAAACAAAAACCGGGGCACATGGCCCCGGCTGCTGTCTTGCGCCGCGATCAGACGCGTTCGAAGACAGTGGTGATGCCTTGGCCCAGGCCGACACACATGGTGGCGACGCCGAGGGTACCGCCATTCTGCTTCATGACGTTGAGCAAGGTGCCGGAAATTCGCGCACCGGAGCAACCAAACGGATGACCCAGGGCAATGGCGCCGCCGTGCAGGTTAACCTTCTCATTCATCTTGTCGAGCACTTTCAAATCTTTCAGCACCGGCAGGGCCTGTGCAGCGAAGGCTTCGTTGAGCTCGATGAAGTCGATATCGGCCATGCTCAAGCCGGCACGCTTGAGCGCTTTCTGCGTCGAAGGCACCGGGCCGTAACCCATGATAGCCGGGTCGACACCGGCCACCGCCATCGAGCGAAGCACCGCCAGCGGCTGGATGCCCAGGTCCATGGCGCGCTGACCGGACATGACGATCATGCACGAAGCGCCATCGGTAATCTGCGACGAGGTACCGGCAGTGACGGTACCACCTTTGGGGTTGAACGCAGGCTTGAGCGAGGCCAGGCCTTCGAGGGTGGTTTCCGGACGAATGGTTTCATCGAAGTCAAAGACCTTGAGGAAGCCATTCTCGTCATAGCCCTGCATCGGGATGATCTCGTCCTTGAACTTGCCCTCGACCGTGGCCTTGTGCGCCAACTGATGCGAACGCACGGCGAAAGCATCCTGTTGTTCGCGGCTGATGCCGTGCATCTTGCCGAGCATCTCTGCAGTCAGACCCATCATCCCGGAGGCCTTGGCAGCGTGCAAGGACATGTGCGGGTTGGGATCGACACCGTGCATCATGCTGACGTGACCCATGTGTTCGACACCGCCGATGACGAATACGTCACCGTTGCCGGTCATGATCGCCTGGGCAGCTGTGTGCAGTGCGCTCATCGACGAGCCGCACAGGCGGCTGACGGTCTGCGCCGCCGAGGTGTGCGGAATCTGGGTCATCAGCGAGGCCATGCGGGCGATGTTCCAGCCCTGCTCAAGGGTCTGGTTGACGCAGCCCCAGATCACGTCCTCGACTTCTTTCGGGTCGACCTTGTCGTTGCGCTCGAGCAACTTGCTGATCAGGTGCGCCGACATGTCTTCGGCGCGGGTGTTGCGGTGCATGCCACCCTTGGAACGACCCATCGGGGTCCGACCGAAGTCGACAATCACCACGTCTCTTGGATTCAGGCTCATATCAATACTCTCGCTCTAACTCGTTGGGCGCTCAGTTGAAGAAACGCTGGCCGGTCTTGGCCATTTCGCGCAGCTTCGCGGTGGGGTGGTACAGCGGCCCCAGGTCGGCGTACTGGTCAGCCAGGGCGACGAACTCGGCAACCCCGATCGAGTCGATGTAGCGCAATGCACCACCGCGGAAGGGAGGGAAGCCGATACCGTAGACCAGGCCCATGTCGGCCTCGGCTGCGGTTTCGACAATGCCGTCTTCCAGGCAGCGGACGGTTTCCAGGCACAGCGGGATCATCATCCAGTTGATGATGTCCTCGTCGCTGACTTCACGCTGCTCGAAGACAATCGGCTTGAGCACTTCGAGCACGCTCTCGTCGGCAACCTTTTTCGGCTTGCCGCGCTTGTCGGTCTCGTAGGCATAGAAGCCCTTGCCGTTCTTCTGGCCCAGGCGTTTGGCTTCGTACAAGGCATCGATGGCGGTGCGGCGATCGTCCTTCATGCGGTCCGGGAAGCCTTCAGCCATGACGTCGCGACCGTGATGGCCGGTGTCGATGCCGACCACGTCCATCAGGTACGCAGGACCCATCGGCCAGCCGAATTTCTCCATGACCTTGTCGATGCGCACGAAGTCGACACCGGCGCTGACCAGGCGAGCAAAGCCGCCGAAATACGGGAACAGCACGCGGTTGACCAAGAAGCCTGGGCAGTCATTGACCACGATCGGGTTCTTGCCCATTTTCTTGGCATAGGCAACGGTGGTGGCCACGGCCACTTCGCTGGACTTCTCGCCACGGATCACTTCCACCAGCGGCATCATGTGCACCGGGTTGAAGAAGTGCATGCCGACGAAGTTCTCCGGACGCTTGAGGGCCTTGGCCAACAAGTTGATGGAGATGGTCGAGGTGTTGGAGGCGAGAATCGCGTCCTCTTTGACCTGACCTTCGACTTCGGCCAGAACGGCTTGCTTGACCTTGGGGTTCTCGACTACAGCTTCGACCACGATGTCGACATTGGCGAAGTCGCCGTAGGACAAGGTCGGGCGAATCGCATTGAGCGCCTCGGCCATTTTCGCCGGGGTCAGGCGACCCTTCTCGACACGATTGCCGAGCAGCTTGGAGGCTTCGTTCAGGCCCAGCTGGATGGCATCCTCGCGGATATCCTTCATCAGGATCGGGGTGCCTTTGACCGCCGACTGATAGGCGATACCACCACCCATGATGCCAGCGCCGAGTACGGCAGCCTGCTTCACGTCATTGGCGATCTGGTCGTGCGCCTTGGCCTTGCGCTTGAGCTCCTGGTCATTCAGGAACAAGCCGATCAGGCTGGCAGCGACGGGCGTCTTGGCCAGTTTGGCAAAGCCTGCAGCTTCCACTTCCAGCGCTTTGTCACGACCGAAGTTGGCGGCTTTCTGGATGGTCTTGATCGCTTCGACCGGCGCCGGGTAGTTCGGCCCGGCCTGGCCGGCAACAAAACCTTTGGCGGTTTCGAAGGCCATCATCTGCTCGATGGCGTTGAGCTTGAGTTTTTCCAACTTGGGCTGGCGCTTGGCCTTGTAGTCCAGTTCACCGCTGATGGCGCGCTTGATCAGGTCCAGCGCTGCAGCCTGCAGCAGCTCTGGGGTGACCACGGCATCAACGACGCCAACCTTGAGGGCGTCTTCGGCGCGGTTTTCCTTGCCCGAGGCAATCCACTCGATGGCATTGTCCGAGCCGATCAGGCGCGGCAGGCGCACGGTACCGCCAAAGCCTGGGTAGATGCCCAGTTTGACCTCCGGCAGGCCGATCTTGGCGGTGCTGGACATCACCCGGTAATCAGCTGCCAGGCACATTTCCAGACCGCCACCCAGTGCGATGCCGTTGATCGCGGCAACAGTAGGTACGCCGAGGTCTTCGAAATCATTGAAGATGCGGTTGGCTTCCAGGTTGCCAGCGACCAGCTCGGCCTCGGGCAGCTTGAAGTTGTCGACAAACTCGGTGATGTCGGCGCCGACGATGAACACATCCTTGCCACTGCTGACGATGACGCCCTTGACCGAGGCGTCGCTCTTGATGGCGGCCACGGCCTGACGCAGATCGTCCAGGGTCAGGCGGTTGAACTTGTTGACGGACTCACCCTTGAGGTCGAACTTCAGTTCGACGATGCCGCTTTCAAGAGCCTTAACCGTGATGGCTTTACCTTCGTAAATCATCAACTGATCTCCACGATATGGAAGCTAAACTGTACACGCCGGACGCTGGCTAAACCCTGTCACAACAGCGGCTTGGTCAGGCACACCCGTCAGCGCGATAGTCGGGATTGGCATGAACGGCGCAACATACAAACGCTCAATTCATACGCCCGTTTGATTTGGGTACGCACACATTCTCCGAAAAGGTCGGCGTTGTCAAATCCTCCCTGAGGAGGTGAAAACGCGACTTTCCGGTCATTTTGTAGCGACTAGGTATCAACCTTGATGACAGTGATCGCCAGCCATTCATGCCAGCGATAAGTCCTTGGCGGGCAGCAGAAGCTGCGCCAGGCACCCGGCAAAAACTGCGCAGCAGGCTATAGTCACTCTCGCAAGCAAAGTATCCCGGCCTGCCTGGCCTTTCTGCGGCAGCAGAACGCATCGCGGGGCACCCCTGCCGATCCGCCACCTGAGCATGGGTGGCGGATCGGCAGGGGTGCCCCGCGATGTCGTTACGAAGGGTTAAGCGAGGTCTTCGAGGGTTTGCGCAATGTTCTGCAACACAGATTCATCACCGCGCTCGCCCCAGTACAAGGCAACCATTTGCGTGGTGGCCTCAATCATGTAGACATTGCTCGGCAACACCGCCAAGGCCTTGGCCAGGCGCGGATCTTCGCAAGGCTCACGCCACTTGTTCCACCACACCCCAGGGCTGACCTGCCAATACGCCCAGCAGTCATCCCGGCCCTTGCGCCGCGGCCGATGGTACTGCGGGCACGGGCTCGGCGGCTGCTGTTCGAGCCAGTGCGGCCACTGCTGCGGCGCCAACTGCATGGCCAGGCCAATGCGCCTGCCGGCCAGGCGCAGGCTCATCTGTTCGCTTTGTTTGCGTGATGGACGCAGCCAGGCAAGTGGGCTGAGAATCAGCGCAAGGATTGACACCACCAGCCATACCGTCATATCTGTAGATCCCATAAAGCGTTGCAAATGAGCTGGTTAGCCAGGTTTCACGGTAAACCGCCACAAAGCGACCATACTTCTACTATCGCGATTGTCAGGAGCACCTCCAATGTCCTACGAACATCTTCTGGTCGCTGTCGACCTCACCGAAGAATGCGATCCGGTGATCAAGCGCGCCAAGGCAATCGCTTCGGCGAGCGGCGCCAAGGTATCGCTGGTGCATATCGTCGAACCGATGGCCATGGCCTTTGGCGGCGACGTACCGATGGACCTGTCGCAGCTGCAGCAACAGCAGTTCGACCAGGCCAAGGAACGCATGGATCGCCTGTTCAACAAGTACCCGGATATCAACCGGGGTGACTCGCACCTGGTCTACGGCCAGCCGCGCCAGGAAATCCACCAGTTGGCCAAGGATCAGAAGTGCGACCTGATCGTGGTCGGCAGCCACGGTCGCCACGGCTTGGCACTGCTGCTAGGCTCCACCGCTAACGATGTGCTGCACGGCGCGCCGTGTGATGTGCTGGCAGTACGCCTGCTGAAGAAAGACTGAAAAATGCACTGACGCCATCGCGGGCAACCCCGCGATGGCTGATGGCCGCTTAGCCTTCCAGCTCTGCCCAGCGCTCGACCAGAACATCCAGCTCGCCCTGTAGCTTCTCGAGCTTGGCCAGCACCTCGGACGTCTCGCCGATCGGGCGCTGGTAGAAGTTCGCCGAAGCCACTTCTTCCTGAAGCTTGGCCATGGCTTTCTCGATCACGTCGATCTGCCCTGGCAACGCCTCCAGCTCACGCTGCAGCTTGTAGCTGAGCTTTTTCTTGCTCGCCTCTACCGGTGCAGCAGCAACTGGCGCGGCCACATCGGCAGCCTTTTCGACCACGGCGCTGTTGAGCTCGGACTTGCCACCCTTGCTTTCGGTGACGCCCAGCAGCTTCGGCGAGCCGCCCTGACGGATCCAGTCTTCGTAGCCGCCGACGTATTCCTGAACCTTGCCGCCGCCTTCGAACACCAGGGTGCTGGTCACCACGTTGTCGAGGAAGGCCCGGTCGTGGCTGACCATCAGCACGGTGCCCTTGTAGTTGCACAGAACTTCTTCGAGCAGCTCGAGGGTTTCCACATCGAGGTCGTTGGTCGGTTCGTCCAACACCAGCAGGTTGGCTGGCTTGCTGAACAGCTTGGCCAGCAGCAGACGCGCACGCTCACCTCCGGACAAGGCTTTGACCGGCGTCCGGGCACGCTGCGGGCTGAACAGGAAGTCGCCCAGGTAGCTCAGCACGTGACGGTTCTGGCCGTCGATTTCGATGAAGTCGCGCCCCTCGGCGAGGTTCTCGATGACAGTCTTTTCCAGGTCGAGCTGGTGGCGCATCTGGTCAAAATAGGCCACTTCCAGCTTGGTGCCGCTCTCGACCTTGCCCGACGTCGGCTGCAAGTCACCCAGCATCAGTTTGAGCAGGGTGGTCTTGCCGGTACCGTTGGCGCCGAGCAGGCCAATCCGATCCTGACGCTGCAGGACCATGGAGAAGTCCTTGACCAGCATCGGCCCGTTCGGGTGCGAGAAGCTGACGTTCTCCAGCAGCATCACTTGCTTGCCGGATTTTTCCGCGGTGTCGATCTGGATGTTGGCCTTGCCCTGACGCTCACGGCGCTCACCACGCTCGACGCGCAGCTCCTTGAGCGCACGCACGCGGCCTTCGTTACGGGTGCGGCGGGCCTTGATGCCTTGGCGAATCCACACTTCTTCCTGGGCCAGGCGCTTGTCGAACAGCGCGTTGGCGGTCTCTTCGGCCGCCAGCGCGGCTTCCTTGTGCACCAGGAAGCTGGCGTAGTCGCCGTTCCAGTCGATCAGCCCACCGCGGTCCAGTTCAAGGATGCGGTTGGCCAGGTTTTGCAGGAAGGAACGGTCGTGGGTGATGAACAGCACCGCGCCGCCAAAGCCGCTCAAGGCCTCTTCCAGCCAGGCAATCGCACCGATGTCCAGGTGGTTGGTTGGCTCATCGAGCAGCAGCAGGTCAGGCTCGGAAACCAGCGCCTGGGCCAACAGCACACGGCGACGCCAGCCACCGGAGAGCTCGGCCAGGGTCTTGTCGGCAGGTAGCTGCAAGCGGCTCAGGGTGCTGTCGACCACTTGCTGCAAACGCCAGCCATCGCGCGCTTCGAGCTCGTGCTGGACGTGCATGAGCTTGTCCAGATCTTCGTCGTTATGGATGTTCTGGCTAAGGTGGTGATACTGCGCGAGCAGCTCGCCTACGCCGTCCAGGCCAGCCGCGACCACGTCGAACACGGTCCGCTCGTCGGCCACCGGCAGTTCCTGCGGCAGCTCGCCGATTTTCAGCGCAGGTGCGCGCCAGACCGAGCCGTCATCAGGCTTTTGCTCGCCCTTGATCAGGCGCAGCATGCTCGACTTGCCGGTACCGTTGCGGCCGATGATGCACACCCGCTCACCTCGGGCGATCTGCCAGGAAACCTTGTCCAGCAGCGGCATCGCGCCGAATGCAAGGGACACATCGCTTAATTTGAGCAGGGTCATGATCATCTCCAAAAACTGGGCGCGTATTCTACCTGACTTGACCCTCGCCAGCACTAAGTCAGCGTGTGTATCAAGGCTTTGCGATATCCGGTCGCCGATAACACCCCGATACAACCGCAGCGCTTTCGCCGGTAGCCGGCAACCGGCTAAGCTAACGCCATACAACAGTGCTGGCACCGCCGTCACTTTCCCATGGTTCAACTGCCCGGACGTATCATGCGCAGCCGCCTGTTACAGATTGCTTCATGCCTGCTGCTGACTGCCGCCACCGCGAGTGCGGCACAGGCCATCGACCTTAGCCAGCAGCGTCAGTACTACGACGAAGCCAAACGCGCCCTGGCCAAGGGCGACAAAGGTCCCTACCTGCGCTACTCGCAGGCCCTCAGTGACTATCCGCTGACCCCGTATCTGGCGTACGACGAACTCACTGCTCGCCTGAAGAGCGCCAGCAACGAAGAGATCGAGGATTTTCTGGCCCAGCACGGCGACCTGCCACAAGCCAACTGGATGAAACTGCGCTGGTTGCGCTGGTTGTCCGAGCGCGGCGAGTGGGCCACCTTCGCCAAGTACTACGATCCCAAGCTCAACTTCACCGAGCTGGACTGCATCAACGGCCAGTACCAGCTCAGCACCGGCAAACGCGCCGAAGGCTTTGCCAGCGCTGCCAAGCTGTGGAACGTGGGCAAGTCGCAACCTGCTGCGTGTGACACGCTGTTTGCGATGTGGGCGGCCGAAGGTCAGCTCACCGAAGCCAGACGCTGGGAGCGAGCCAAACTGGCCGCACAGGCGCGCAACTACCCATTGGCGAACAATCTGGTCAAGACCCTGACCACCCTCGCCCCCCAGGGCCAATTGCTGATCGATGTGGCGCAGAAGCCCGAGCTGCTCAACCAGCCGTCGCGTTTCACCCCGGTCAACGAGGCAATGTCCGACGTGGTCAGCCTAGGCCTGCGCCGGCTGGCACGCCAGGACCCCGAGCGGGCCATGGCGCTGCTCGATGACTATGCCCAGCGCATGCATTTCTCGCGCGACGAAAAGGTTGCCATCGCCCGCGAGATCGGCCTGACCCTGGCTCGCCGCTACGACCCGCGCGCGCTCGACCTGATGACCCGTTACGATCCGGAGCTGCGGGACAACACCGTCAGCGAATGGCGCCTGCGCCTGCTGCTGCGCCTGGGCCGCTGGGAAGATGCCTACGAGCTGACCAAGCGCCTGCCGCAGGAGTTGGCCGCCAGCAGCCGCTGGCGCTATTGGCAGGCGCGCAGCCTGGAACTGGCACAGCCGAACAACGCGCAGATCCCGTTGCTGTACAAAGCGGTCGCGCGTGAGCGTGACTTCTATGGCTTCCTGGCCGCAGATCGGGTGCAGACGCCCTACCAGCTGAACAACAAACCGCTGGTGCTCAGCCCGCAGCTGGTCAACAAGGTGCGCAACACTCCGGGCGTGCGCCGCGCACTGGAATTCCATGCCCGCGGCCAGATCGTCGAGGGCCGCCGCGAGTGGTACCACGTCAGCCGCCACTTCAACCGCGACGAAATGGTCGCCCAGGCCCGCCTGGCCTACGACCTGCGCTGGTACTTCCCGGCGATTCGCACCATCAGCCAGGCGCAGTACTGGGACGACCTGGATATTCGCTTCCCGATGGCGCACCGCGACACCTTGGTGCGCGAAGCCAAGGTCCGCGGCCTGCACTCGAGCTGGGTGTTTGCCATCACCCGCCAGGAAAGCGCCTTCATGGAAGACGCTCGCTCGCCGGTGGGCGCCAGTGGCCTGATGCAACTGATGCCAGCCACCGCCAAGGAGACTGCACGCAAGTTCAGCATCCCGTTGGCGTCACCGGCTCAGGTACTCAACCCGGACAAGAACATCCAGCTCGGCGCCGCCTATCTGAGCCAGGTACATGGTCAATTCAACGGCAATCGGGTGCTGGCATCGGCCGCCTACAATGCCGGGCCAGGGCGCGTGAGGCAGTGGCTCAAAGGCGCCAAGCACTTGAGCTTCGATGTCTGGGTCGAGTCGATCCCGTTCGATGAAACCCGCCAGTATGTGCAGAACGTGCTGTCGTACTCGGTGATCTACGGGCAAAAGCTCAATTCACCGCAGCCGCTGGTGGACTGGCACGAGCGTTACTTCGACGACATGTAATCGAGCCACCCTAAGCTCAAGCCCGCCGCCATCGGCTGCAGCGGGCTTGAGCTGGCGGCTTACTCCAGCACTTCTACCGGCATGCCCACGGCAATCTCACCCGGCCCATCCACCGCCAGGTTCTGCCCGAACAGCACATCGCCATCACGCTCACGAAATGTCTTCAGGGTGGCCAGCGGTTCGCGGTCAGCACTGCGCTCGCCCGTGTGCGGGTCAAGGGTAGTGAATATGCAACGAACGCTCGGTTTGAGGATGCGATAAGTCAGCGCACCGATGCGGATCCGCTTCCAGCCGTCTTCGGCAAACGCTGCGCTGCCCTGCACCACCAGATTGGGCCTGAAACGCAGCATCTCCATCGCCCGGCCAACCCGCCGGCTCAGCTCATCCAGTGAACCCTGGCCGATCAGCAGCAACGGAAAGCCATCCGGAAACGCCGCACGGTCGCTGTTCAAGCCATAGCCGCTGGGCAGGTAACGCGCGCGCCGCTCGGGGCAATACACCAGCCGCACCGGCTTGCCGAGCAGTTGGCTCAACCACTGCGCAGCAGCGTCGCCTGCATCTGGCACGCGCAAGGTGTCGCGCCAGATGGTCACACCGCGCAAGTCTTCGTCGTCCGCCGGCACGGTGACCAGCAGCGGCGCCTGCCCTGGCGTCTCCAGCAGCAGATCACCACTGGCAGCGACCGTGGCACTGAGCTGACTCAGCAGTGGCCAGGCGCGCTGGGTCAGGAAGCGTCCGTTGTTCTCCTCTACCACCAGCCAGCGGCGGTCGCCTTCCAGGCCGAGCAGACCTACCGGCGAGGCCTGCAGGCTTTGCGCCCGACACGACTTCACCGGATACCGATACAACTCACTTACAAACATCCCTGCCCGCCTCATGCCAGTGCAAAAACGCCTAGCTTATACCCAGCAGGACGCGCGCAGGTATCAGGCCGGCGCGTGATCAAGCATCAGGCGCTGCCGCACCACCTCTACCAGACGGTCTGGCTGGAATTTGGACAGGAAATTGTCACAGCCGACTTTTTTCACCATCGACTCGTTGAAGCTACCCGACAACGAGGTATGCAGCACTACGTACAGGCCACGCAGACGCGGATCGCTACGAATCTCGGTGGTCAGGCGGTAGCCGTCCATTTCCGGCATTTCGGCGTCGGTGAAAATCATCAGCAGTTTTTCACACAGGTCTTCACCGGCATCTGCCCAGGCCTTGAGCATGCGCAGGGCCTTCAGGCCATCGCTGGCCACATGCAGTTTGACGCCCAGTTGCGACAAGGTATCGCGCAACTGCGCCAGGGCCACGGTGGAATCGTCGACCAGCAATATCTCGCGGCCGCGCGCCTTGGCCAGTACTGGATCGGCAAGCTTGTCGCCGGACACCTTGGCGTTGTACGGCACGATCTCGGCCAGAACCTTCTCGACGTCGATGATTTCGACCAACTGCTCTTCGACCTTGGTGATCGCCGTCAAATAATGCTGGCGACCGGCACTGGTCGGCGGCGGCATGATGGCTTCCCAGTTCATGTTGACGATGCGATCGACACCGCCGACCAGAAACGCCTGCACCGAGCGGTTGTACTCGGTGACGATGATGGTGCTGTCCGGGCCTGGTTGCAGCGGGCGCATGCCAATCGCCTGGGACAGGTCGATCACCGGCAAGGTCTGCCCGCGCAAGTTGACCACCCCACACACATAAGCGTGACGCTGCGGCATCAAGGTCAACTTGGGCAGCTGCAGCACTTCCTGCACCTTGAACACGTTGATGGCGAACAACTGACGGCCCGCCAGACGGAACATCAGGATTTCCAGGCGGTTCTCACCTACCAGTTGCGTACGTTGGTCTACAGTGTCGAGAATGCCAGCCATTGGAAGCCCCCAGGCGCGTATCGGGAAAATGTAATCATCTGCTCTGTATCGGCGGGTAAACCGGCAGCTTGACCCTCGTCAGCAAATCCAGACCAGGCGATTGATATCACTTTACCATCATGCTTTACTGCTTCGACACTTTCAGCAACACCTGTTACGGCGGCGTAACCAGCAACGCCCCTCAGGGTTTCCCCTATACCGCAATCAGGCCTGACCTGATGTTCGCGATATCCATTAGCCATTAATGTGACGCCATTCTCATTGCATGAATGGAGTCAGGCTTTTGCTAGCAATCGTTTCGGTGTTGCCCAGCCCGCTCCAGCCCACCGTGCTGGAGGCTCAGGATGGATAGCTGCGTGCCGCCCGGCGCCGAGCTGCCGGAATTCCTGCGGGATGCACAGCGCTTGTTGAGCCAGGCGCAGGAGTGCCTGCTACACCTGCAACTGATCGACAATGATCCAGATGCCTGCCGGTGCCTCAACGACACCCTCACCAAGCTGGCCAAGCGCGCCGAGCAACTGGGCCTTGACGAGGTCGCTCACTACAGCTCTGCCCTGCACCATCTGCTCGCACCTGCCTGCGGCCAGCGACACCTGCATAGCACAGCACTGCCGGCAGTCGAAGCCTGCCTGAACCTGCTGGACTGGCAACTGGAGCTGGTCGATGCCCAAACCGGACAACTGAACCTGGACCGCAGCGAGCAGGCAGTGCTTCTGGATGATCTGGCCATCGCCCTGCAAGGGTCAGCCAGGTCGCCATCGGAATCACCGCCAAACGTACAGTAAGTTCGGCATTCGTCTGCAACTAAGTCAATCAAGCTGCATTTATCAGCCAGACACTTGGCAACTTCCGAATGGCCGCTTGAGTAATAGTCGTTAGTTGCAGTGCTCGATTATGCACGCACTCGCCCATGCTGGCTTTTTGATAGTTATGCCAGACCCGGCCAGATCGTTTTGAGCCCGTGAATACGGCGGTTTGAGACCCCTGAGCAAGGCGACCAAACACAACTTAAGTGATACCATGCGCGCCAATGAATGCAGCCCATGCAGATAGCCGTCAATTGAACAGATGCTTTTAATTGATTGTGAGCAGGACGCCAAAGCCGCTGACTAGACACGTGCAAGGCCTCCAATAGCATTAACTCAGTGGCTTTCCAATTTATGTTCCCACGTTTGAATCTTACCCCGCGCCACTGCTCTCGCAGCGCCGTGGCGCGCTGGACGACCGCAGCGCTATGCGTGGCATCACTGAGCGCTAACGTGGCACTGCACGTAAAAGCCTTGCCGATGCCGATCGGCCTGATCCTGCTGCAGATGGCGGCCCTGCTTGGCGCCGCCTGGCAATGGCACCAGTGGGCCCGTTCGATCAGCCTGCGCCCCGCAGAACTGGCCGAGCGCATGCTCAAGGTCCAGGAGAACGAACGCCAGCGTCTGAGCCGTGAATTGCATGATGATATCGGCCAATTGCTCACAGCTGCGAAGCTGCAGTTGGACTGGCTCCAGCGGCGCCTGCCAAGCGAGCTGCTGAGCCATGCCAGCAGCTTGCGCAGCACCCTGGATGAGGCCTTGAACAGTGTGCGTGATGTTGCCGCCCTGCTTAATCCGCGCCAGCTGGCAAGCCTCGGCTTGGAAGCCAGCCTGCGCGAGCACCTGCTGCGCACGCTGAACGATAGCGAGGTGCAGTGGAGCCTGGAGTGCAAACAGCGCCTGACCGGGATCAACGACGATATCAGCATGGCTGCGTTTCGCATCACCCAGGAGGCTGTCACCAACATGCTGCGCCACGCCGGCGCGCGCAATCTGCGGGTGCAGTTGCAGCGCACCGCTGCGGGGCTGGCCTTGACCATCGAGGATGACGGCTGCGGATTCATCCCCAACAGCGATCCGGCTGCGGCCGGTCAGCGCGGTATGGCCGGCATGCATGAACGCGCCCGCGCGTTGCACGGTAGCCTGAGCGTGTACAGCCAACCGGGACGGGGCGCCCGCATCGAGGCCATGCTGCCGTGGCCAGCCCGCACTCAAGAACGCGCCAGGACCTTTGCCAGCCATGACCTGTAGATTACTTCTGGTCGATGACCATTCGCTCATTCGCGCGGGGGTGCGCGCGCTCGTGGCGGACATCGCTGGCTATACGGTGGTTGGTGAAGCGGATGACGGCGGCCAGCTCAACGCGCTTGTCGAACAGCTGCAGCCGGACATCGTCCTGCTGGATATCTCCATGCGCTCTACCAGCGGCCTTGACGCCTTGACCCAACTGCGTGCCAGCGGTCATCCCTGCAAAGTGCTGATTCTGTCGATGCACACTGATCCGGAGCTGATCATGCGTGCGCTCGAATGCGGTGCGCATGGCTACTTGCTCAAAGACACCAGCGCTGTTGAACTGGAGCAGGCGCTGAGCGCCTTGCGTGGGGATGAACGCTATCTCAGCCCAGCGATCGCTCACACCGTGATCAACCAGGCCTTGCTGCGCGCGCAGAACAGCCGCCAAAGCATCAACGACCGACTTAACCTCACTGCACGCCAGCTGGAAATCCTGCGCTTGATCGTACGCGGCAAATCAACTCGGGAAATAGCCGGCGGCCTGGGCCTGTCGATCAAGACCGTGGAGACCCATCGCTCCCAGATCATGAAGCGCCTGCAGATCTACGACGTCGCAGGCCTGGTGCTGTTTGCCGTGCGCGAGAAGATCATCAGCCTGGACGACTGAGCAGCGGTGAATCGGCTGGCAGGTGCACACGCAGTGCTGCCGGGACGGCTTCGAAGCGCAGACTTTCGCCGTGCATCGGCTCACCATCCAGGTTGATATCCAACCCCTGCGCACTTTTTATTTCGACCCACGGCAGGCGCGCACGCACGTACAAGCCCTCACCACCGATCAGCTCTTTCAGCGCACCGACCACCTCCTGCGGTGCGGGCAAGATGCCGATATCGAGCAGGCCGTCGTCAGCCAGCGCCTCGGGGCACAGCTCATGCCCACCTCCGGCCTGGCGGCCATTGCCGATACCCAACGCCAGCACATCGCCTTGCCAGTGAAAATCCGGCCCGGTCAGCTCGACTGCAGCGGCCTGCAGCTCACTGAAGCGCGACAGCCCGGTAAACAAGTAGGCCGCTGCGCCCAGGACTTTCTTGAGGTCCTCGGAAGTGTTGGCCGTAACCTGGCTGCCGAAGCCGCCAGTAGCCATGTTCAGAAACAACTGATCACCGGCCCGCCCCAGGTCGATGGCGCGTGCGGGCTGGTCCAGCAAGGCCAGCGCCTGGGCTGGCTCTAGCGGTATTCCGGCCGCTTTGGCGAAATCATTGGCAGTGCCCAGTGGCAGCAACACCAGGCTGGCCTGTGTCGCGGCCAGGCCCATGGCTTCGGCGATATCGCGAAGGGTGCCATCACCACCACCGGCGATGATGTGGCTGTACCCTGCTGCCAGGGCTTCAGTGACCAGCCGCTGGGCGTCGCCGCCCTCCCAGGTCAGGCGCACATCGAGCTGCCAGCCTTGCTCGCGCATGGTGCCCACAGCGGCTCTGACATCCTCGTTCATGGCTTGCTTGCCATGCAGCACCAACATCGCTTTGCGCTCGCTCATCCGTTCCACTCCGCAAAAATACCTATCCCAATCTCGACCATGGCCGAGGGCATATTGCTGCATACAAAGAGCGCTTGCGTCAGAAAATAAGCGGGTTTAACACAAATGCCATTGAAAGCCGGCGCGAGCAAGCGCATCATCGACAAATAATTGGCCATCACGGAGGATGCCACTAATAAATGTCGGTTTTTTGACTTATTGCCTCGCCGTACATCTGACAGATCGCCTGAGTCTATGGCGAAGTCCCTTTGATCGCGCTGCCCTCAGCGCCCCCGCTTCGAGGCTGTGATAATGAGCGTTCTGATCCCTTGCATCATTGCTGGCGGTGCCGGCACCCGATTGTGGCCGGTTTCCCGTGAAGCCATGCCCAAACCGTTCATGCGCCTGGCCGATGGTGAAAGCCTGCTGCAGAAGACCTTCGTGCGTGCCAGCGCCCTGCCGGGTGTCGAGCGCGTGCTGACAGTGACCAACCGCGACGTGCTGTTCCGCACCCAGGATGAATACAACCGGGTCAACAGCTTCAATGTCGCGCTGGACTTCATTCTCGAGCCATGTGGCCGCAACACTGCGCCGGCCATCGCTGCCGCCGCGCTGCACTGCGCCAAGCAGTATGGTGAGGATAGTCTGCTGCTGATCTTGCCGGCAGATCATTTGATCGAAGACATCCCAGCCTTCGAACAAGCGGTCGCCCAAGCGGCCCAGCTCGCCCATGACGGCTGGTTGAGCACCTTCGGCCTGCTGCCCAGCCGTGCTGAAACCGGCTTTGGCTATATCGAGCAAGGCGAGACATTGGGTGAGCGCGCGTACAAGGTCGCACGCTTTGTCGAAAAACCGGACGCCGCGACCGCTCAGGCCTACCTGGACAGCGGCCGCCACCTGTGGAACGCCGGCATGTTCTGCCTGCGCGTCGACGCCGTGCTGCGCGAGTTGCAGACCCACGCGCCCGAGGTGCTGGAAACCGTCGCCCATTGCCTTGAGCAGAGCGTCAGCAAACAAGGTGAGCGTGCCCTTCAGGTAGAACTGGACCCGGACACGTTCGTTCTGGCGCCGGACATCTCCATCGACTACGCGTTGATGGAGCGCTCCAGCCAGGTTGCAGTGGTACCGTGCGAGCTGGGCTGGAGCGATATCGGCAGCTGGGAAGCAGTACGCGAACTGCGCCAGACCGACGCTCAGGGCAACTACGCCAATGGCGAGACCGTACTGCATGATGTGAGCAACTGCTACATCGACTCGCCGCGGCGCCTGGTCGGTGGCGTGGGCCTGGACAACCTGATCATCATCGACACCCCCGATGCGCTGCTGATCGCCGATGCGGCGCGCAGCCAGGAAGTCAAGATCATCGCCCAGCAGCTCAAGCGCGAGGGCCACGAAGCCTATCGCCTGCACCGGACCGTGACCCGGCCATGGGGCACCTACACCATCCTCGAGGAAGGTGCGCGGTTCAAGATCAAGCGGATCATGGTCCGCCCCGGCGAATCGCTGTCGCTGCAAATGCACCATCACCGCAGCGAGCACTGGATCATCGTCAGTGGCATGGCCTGCGTGACCAACGGTGACGAAGAGTTCCTGCTCGACACCAACGAGTCGACCTTCATCAAGCCAGGCCGTACCCACCGCCTGACCAACCCGGGGGTGATCGATCTGGTGATGATCGAGGTGCAGAGCGGCGAGTATCTGGGCGAAGACGACATCGTGCGCTTTACTGATATCTACGGACGCGTCCCGGAAGAAGCCGCCATCGGCTGAACCTGTGCGGGCGTGCCTTGCCATCCATGACCCAACCGTCAGCGAGGATTTGGGGCGATGCGCATACTTTGGACTTTGCCCTACCTGCCCTGGCCAACCACCAGTGGCAGCAAGACCCGGCAATACCATCTGCTGCGCGAACTGGCGCAGCGTGGTCACCGGATTACCTTGCTGGTGCAGTCCAAGGTGCCCCTCGGCGACGCCGCCCGCACTGCCCTTGAACCCCTGCTCGAGCGCCTGATCGTGCTGCCCAGGCGCGCGTTGCACAGCCCACTCAACCTGCTTGCTTCGCCGATCATCGATTACCCCATGCGGGCGATCATCCATGGCCTGGCTCCTGCCCTGCGTCATCAGTTCGAACAACTGCTGGACGAGCCCTGGGATGTTATCCAGATCGAGCACAGCTACAGCTTTCAGCCCTTCGAAAAAGCTCTGCAGGCCCGCGGCTTGCCCTACATGCTCAGCGAACACACGCTGGAGTCGGTGATGGGTGCTGCCTGTCACGACCGCCTGCCGCTGTGGCTCAGACCTCTGAACGCATTCGACCGTTGGCGCTACCGGCGCTGGGAGCAGCGGGTGCTGCGCCAGCCCTCGGAGGTGGTCGCGGTGAGCCCGCATGATGCCGAGTTGATCAGCCAGATCAGCGGCCGGCCGGTCAATGTGGTGGTCAACGGCGTTGATTGCGACTACTTCGAACAGGTGCGCCCCGCCGCGCACAGTCAGCGCCTGCTGTTTGTCGGCAATTTCGAGTATGGCGCCAACCTCGAGGCTATCGAGTGGGCGCTGGAAGAAATCCTGCCGCAGGTCTGGCTGAGCAACCCCGCCGTGCGCCTGGCGATTGCCGGGCACGCCCTGCCGGCGAGCTGGAAGCTGCACTGGAACGACCCGCGTATCGAATGGATCGGCTACCGCCCCGACCTGCGCGAACTGCAGCACCGCTCCGCGCTGTTTTTTGCCCCGCTACGGTATGCCGGCGGCTCCAAAGTGAAGATTCTCGAAGCCATGGCAGCCGGCCTGCCGGTGATCACTACCAGCAAGGGTGTGTCGGGACTGGCGGTCAACAACGGCGAGCATTACCTGGGCAGCGATGACAGCGGCCAGTTGGCGTTGCAGATCACCCAGTTGCTCAATCAGCCGTGGCGGATGTGTCAGCTGGGCGAAAGCGGCCGCCAGTTCACCCGCCAGCGGCATGACTGGAGCGTCGTCGCGCAGCAGCTGGAGAGCGTGCACACGCGCTTGACCCAGACGCTGCCAAGCACCGCCCCAGCGCCAGCGGCGGTGATTCTGAGGCGCTCAGCCAAGTAGTTCGCTGAGGGGGATGAAACTGACGTTGTCGCCCTGTTGCGGGGTGCTGCCTTCGCGCACTTCGACCAGACCTTCAGCCCACGCCGCGCTGCGCAGCACACCCGAACTCTGGTTCTTGTAAATGCGCACGCGGCCGTCTTCGATACGGGCGCGCAGGTACTCGCGGCGCGTCCCGGCCTTGGGCCAATCGAACCCGGCTGGCACGCTGAACTGCAGCGGCGTGACATTTGCCACGCCCTGGCGACGCAATAGATAAGGTCGCGTCAGCAGGCCAAAGGTGACCAGGGTCGAGGCCGGGTTGCCAGGCAAGCCGATCACCGGTACACCGCGATAATGGCCAAAGGTCAGCGGCTTGCCGGGCTTGATCGCCAGCTTCCACAGCGCCAGCTCGCCAGCTTCACGCAGGGCGATGCCGAGATAATCAGCCTCGCCTACCGAAACCCCGCCCGTCGAAAGAATCAGGTCAACGTCAGCCAACCGCGCCAGGCAGTCGCGGGTCAGTTGCAGGTCGTCAGCCAGGATACCGGCATCGACCACTTCGCAGCCCAGACGTTGCAGCCAACTGGCGAGCAGGCGACGATTACTGTTGTAGATCTGCCCCGGCCCCAGGGGCAAACCCGGCTCGACCAGTTCGTCACCGGTCGACAGCAGCGCCACGCGCACCTTGCGCACCACTTCGAGGCGCGCATGCCCAAGCGTCGCCGCCAGGCCAAGTTCAATCGGCCCAAGCCGAGTGCCAGCGCTCATGACCTGCTCACCAACGCGGGTTTCCTGGCCCTGCGGACGAATATTCTGGCCCACCCGCAACGGCTCGCCGAAGGTTACCCGGCCGTCATCCAGCACTTGGGCGTTTTCCTGCATTTCGACACAGTCGGCGCCCTCGGGTAGCGGCGCGCCGGTGAAAATCCGCGCGCAGGTCCCGGCCTGGAGCGGCTGCGGCGCATGCCCGGCAAAGATCCGCTGGCTGACCGCCAGCGGCTCGCCGTGCCAGTCGGCCAGGCGCAGGGCGTAGCCGTCCATGGCGCTGTTCGGCCAGGGCGGCAGGTCCAGTGCGGCCACCAGCTCGGTGGCCAGCACGCGGCCTTCAGCGGCCGCCAAGGCAACCCACTCGGTGTCCTTGATTGGCGCAGCTTCGGCCAAGGCCAGCAGACGTTGCAGGGCCTCTTCGACCGGCATCAATGGCCGGCTTGGGGCGGGTTCAACCACGGCTGTCACAGGCCGCTGCCTGCTTCAGATGAGGGACAAAGTTGCACGGGCGATGACGCGCGTCGAGCTGTTCGGCAAGAATGCCGTCCCAGCCGGTGCGCACGGCATTGGTCGAGCCCGGCAGGCAGCACACCAGCGTGCCATTGGCCAGACCAGCCAAGGCCCGGGACTGGACGGTCGAGGTGCCGATGTCGGCAAGCGATATCTGCCGGAACAATTCGCCAAAGCCATCGACCTGTTTATCGAGAAGGCAGGCGACCGCCTCGGGCGTGCTGTCACGGCCGGTGAAACCGGTACCGCCGGTGATCAGCACCACCTGCACCTGGTCGTCGGCAATCCAAGTCGCAACCTGAGCGCGAATCTTGTACAGGTCATCCTTGAGCAGCACCCGCGCGGCCAATTGGTGACCAGCCTCGGTGAGACGGTCGACGAACACCTGGCCAGAGGTGTCGGTTTCGAAAGTGCGGGTATCGCTGACCGTGAGCACGGCAATGTTCAGCGGCACGAACGGGGTATCTGCCTTGGCTTTCATGGGGGCTCCAGCGCAGGGAAGGAAGAAGATGGCGCCTGTTATATCACAGCCCGCACAGCGCCGAACGCGAGGCTTGTTCTCGGTCAATGTCAGCCTGCTGTGACTATGCTGCACTGGCTGAGGAACTTGCGCGGACACACCGCGTCATAAAACCATCAAGCACCATCGACAGGAGAAACACGATGATTCGACGGACCCTTCCCGCCTTTATTCTTGCACTTGGCCTCGGCGCCCTCGCCGGCTGTGCTTCGCCAACCGTGATCACCTTGAACGACGGCCGCGAAATTCAGGCGGTAGATACTCCAAGCTATGACGACGATTCCGGCTTCTATGAAATCGAGCAGCTTGACGGCAAGCGTACCCGCATCAATAAAGATCAGGTTCGTACTGTCAAAGAGCTCTGATCTGCGCTAATGCTAAATCGCTGGGGCCGCTACACGACCCTTTCGTGACACAAGGCCGCTCCTACAGAGACCGCGCATTCAGGTAATACGCGGTCGGCGTAGGAGCGGCCTTGTGTCGTGAAAGGGCTGCGTAGCGGCCCCGGCAATTCTGAGTCAAACAAAGTTCACACCCCCAGCCGCGCCGTCACCTGCCCCAACTGCCCGGACAATCCATGCAAACGCTGCCCAGCCTGCTCGGTATGTTCCACGGCCCGTTGATTGGCGGTCGCGATGCGGGTGATTTCGATCAAGTTGCGCGAGATGTCCTCGGCCACGCTGGTCTGTTCCTCGGCTGCCGTTGCAATCTGCCGATTCATATCACGAATCGCCTCGACCGCCTGGGTAATCCGCTGCAGCATCTGCCCCGCATGCTGGACTTGTTCGGCGCCCTCCTCGCTGCGCCGCTGGCCGCTCTCGATCGCCTTGACCGCCTCCACCGCTCCTGATTGCACCGCGTCGATGATCTGATTGATCTCGGCAATCGAAGCCGCCGTGCGCTGGGCCAGGCTGCGTACTTCATCGGCGACCACGGCAAATCCGCGCCCGGCCTCTCCGGCACGCGCCGCTTCAATCGCGGCATTGAGTGCCAGCAGGTTGGTCTGTTCGGCGATCCCGCGGATGACTTCAAGCACTTTGCCAATGCGCGTGCTGTCGTGCTCCAGGTCGCGAATCACTGCAGCGGTGCCGGCAATCTCGCGGTTGACCCCGGCAATGGTGTCGATGGTTGCCTGCATCACCTGCTCGCCCGCCTGCGCACTGTGATCGGCATCGTCGGCAGCGTGGGCGGCCTGGGCAGCATGGCGCGCGACCTCCTGCGCAGTCGCCGACATTTCATGCATGGCCGTGGCCACCTGATCGGTGCGCTGGAACTGATCCTGGGTGCCCCGCGCCATATCGCCGGCAAGGTTGCGCAACTGGCCACTGGCGCCTTCCAGTTCTTCGGCGTTGTCCTTGAGCCGGCCGATGGTCTCGGCAAGAAAATCACGCAAGGTATTTGCCGCACGCGCCAGGCGCCCGAGCTCATCTTTACGGCGATCATCAACGCGGGCGGCGAAACGTCCTTGGCTGAGCTGGGCCACATAGTCGATCAACTGGCGGATTGGCTCGATCAGGCTGCGGTTGACCAGCCACAGGCTGAGCAACCCCACCAATATGGCTGAGCCGAGCATGACCAGCAGACCGATCCACACGGTACGCTGGGCGCTGTCATTGATGATCGCCGCACGCTCGCGGGCCTCACTGCGCAGTTGCTCGACCAGCGCGCTCATCTGCTCACTGGCGGCGCGGTCGACACCCTTGACCGCCGCATCGCCTGCCACCGGGTCGCCGCCGGCGGCCAGAAACGCCTCACGCCCCTTGCTGTAGGCCTGGCCCAACTGGCGATGGCTGTCGCGCAGCTGGCGCAGTGGCGCCGTCAGCTCGCCATCGCTGTCTGCCAGCAACTGCGCCAGCAGGCTCTGCACCTGCTGCTCGCGGCTCTGAAACTGTTGCCAGTACTTGTCCAGCTCGGCCGGTTGGCGGCCGCGCAGCAGCACGTTCTTCCACTCCTGCACCTGGATCTTGAATTGCAAATTGGCCTCGTCGATCAACTGTGACGCGCGCAATGGGCCATCGACCAGCTCGGCATAGCTGCGCACGCTGGACGACAGGAACTGGAAGCAAACCAGCGCGATCAGCAGCATGGCGATCAGGCTGCCGCCCAGCAGAGAGAGAATTTGCACGCGAAGGGATGTACGCAACATGCGGGTCTCGAGAACAAGGAGAGAAGAAAACGGCGCTGCAGGCAGCACCACGACAGACATCCATGTCCTCGTTCGCAGGGCAAAAAAAAGCTGCCATCAGTCGATAGCAGCCAGGTCGAGCACTTACGCTGAGGCAGATAGTCTCAGGCCATTGCTACAGAAATGTGACAGATCAGCGACGTGCCTCCAATTTCAGCTCGAGGTGAACTGCAACTGCGCCAACCGCGCATACAGTGGGCTTTCTTCGATCAACTGGCGATGACTGCCCACCGCCACAATCTGGCCCTTGTCGATCACCGCGATGCGGTCAGCATGCTGCACGGTGGCCAAGCGGTGCGCGATCACCAGGGTGGTACGGCCCGCCATCAGCGCGGGCAGCGCCTGCTGGATCAGGTGCTCGCTCTGGGCGTCGAGGGCACTGGTGGCTTCGTCGAGCAACAGGATCGGCGCATCCACCAGCAGCGCCCGGGCAATCGCCAGGCGCTGGCGTTGCCCACCGGACAAGCCGACCCCGCCTTCCCCAAGCAAGGTCTGATAACCCTGCGGCAGCTGCTGGATAAACTCCTCGGCATGCGCCCCGCGGGCCGCGGCCTGCACCTCGGCGAAGCTGGCATCGGGGCGGCCATAGCGAATATTGGCCTCAACCGAGCCGCGAAACAGCGCAGGGTTCTGCGCCACCATCGCGAACTGGCTACGCAACAACAGTGGGTCGAGACTGGTCAATGCCTGGCCATCGAGGAGGATGCTGCCTTGTTGCGGGTCATAGAAACGCAGCAACAGGTCAAACAACGTCGACTTGCCGGCGCCGGACGGACCAACCAGCGCCAAGGTCTGGCCCGGTTCGATCAGCAAGCTAAGGCCATCGAGCGCCGCCACGGTCGGCCGCGACGGGTAGGCAAAGCGCACCTCGCGCAGCTCGATGCGACCGCTGGCGCGCGCGTTGGCCAAGCCCGCGCTCAGCGCCGGCGGCAGGATCTTACTCTGCGCTGCCAGCAACTCGGCGATCCGCTCTGCCGCCCCAGCCGCGCGTTGCAGCTCGCCGATCACCTCGCTGAGGGTGCCAAACGCGCTGCCGACGATCAGGCTGTAGAACACGAATGCGGCCAGCTCGCCACCGGAGATACGCCCGGCGATCACGTCCATGCCGCCCACCCAGAGCATTACCCCGACAGCGCCGAGCACCAGCACGATGACCAGCGTGATCAGCCAGGCCCGCTGGGCAATCCGCTGCCGCGCCACATCAAAGGCCGCCTCGACCGTGTCGGCAAACCGTTCACGGTCGAGGTTTTGGTGGTTGTAAGCCTGCACGGTCTTGATCTGGCCGAGGGTCTCTGCGACATAGCTGCCGACATCGGCGACCCGGTCCTGGCTCTGCCGCGACAGGCTACGCACCCGTCGGCCAAACAACAGGATCGGCGCCAGCACCAGCGGCAGTGCCAGCACGACGATGCTGGTGAGCTTGGGGTTGGTGATGAACAGCAACACCACGCCGCCAATCACCATCAAGGCGTTGCGCAGGAACATCGACAACGACGAGCCGATCACCGATTGCAACAAGGTGGTGTCAGCGGTCAGCCGCGACTGGATTTCCGAACTGCGGTTGTCCTCGAAAAAGCCCGGATGCAGGCCGACCAGGTGGTCGAACACGGCGCGGCGGATATCGGCCACGCAGCGCTCGCCGATCCACGACACGAGGTAGAAGCGACTGAACGTGCCGATCGCCAGTGCCAGCACCAGCAACATGAACAAGCCGAGGGTCTGGTTGAGCTGGTGCGCAGAACCGGTCATGAAGCCTTGATCGACCAGCAGGCGAATGCCCTGGCCCATCGACAACGTGATCGCAGCGGTGACGACCAGCGCGAGCAGTGCCAGTACCGCCTGCTTGCGGTAGGGACGCAGAAACCGCCAGCTAAGGCGCAAGGCGCGGCGCTGACGTGAGGAGACAGGTTCGGTCATGACTCAGATCATTCAGGCGAAGAAGCAGCAAGCCTACCATCCATCTGCACAGGCTGAACTTTGCAGCGGTTGTCAGGATCGCAGAAAAGGACATGCCATTGGCCAGCACAGCAGAGCACAGTAGCAATAGCTTATGGTTCTAAAGTGCTGGTGGAGCTTTGCCGAGCTTTCTGTTGGACTAGAGCAGTCGTGGCGGCACAGACAATGTCATACGCCAGTCACGACCAGTGGATAGGCTTGGTTTGAACCTGATGAGGAGACAGCACATGCAGCAGCACAGTGAAACGCACGCCAACCAGCAAGCGCAACCGCAGCCGATTTGCGGCTCGATCATCGACGACCAGGGCCGCGAAGTGGCAATTACCCCTGAGATGATCAAACAAGCGTGTGAAGAGCTGGAAAAAAGCCGAGTGGCGCTTGCCGAGAAGAATTGATTGGATCACAGCAGCGTGGCGCTCAGTTAGCTAGTTGAGCGTTGCGCGGGCTGGATTGGGGCCGCCAGGCGGCCCCTGCTTTACTACACTACTGGCTAAACCAGAACCGCCCCCAGCGCATTGATCATCTGCGCCAACTGCGCCGACTCGCCGCGCACCTTCACTGCCAACCCTTCGATTTCCCTGCGCACGGGGTAATGCTTGCGCAGCAAGTCAAAGGTTGCTCGCTGTTCGATCGGATCCTCGCTCAAGCTACGGCGCATGTCGGCATCGTCGCGGCGCGGGTCGTAAACTGCTCGGCAGACCGTCGCCAAGGCCACGGCCGGATCACTGGCCGCATTCAGCTCTATCTGGACCAGGTCGCGTTCCGGCAGCAGATCGGCCAACTGCACAGGCGCCGGCACGCCGCGCCACTGGCAAAATGCCTGATAGATCTGTGCCGTACCGCGCTGCTTGCCGTCGAGGCTGTAACCGGCAATGTGCGGCGTCGCCAGCGTGCACAGGTCGGCCAGTTGCAGGTCAACCTGAGGTTCACCCTCCCACACATCCAGGACCGCGTTCAGATCGTCGCGCTGCAGCAGCAACTCACGCAGCGCCCGGTTATCCACCACCGGCCCGCGACTGGCGTTGATCAGCCACGCGCCCGGGCGCAACCGCGCCAGTTGCGGGGCGCCGAGCAAGTGCCAGGTGGGGTGTTCGCCGTCGCGCTGCAGCGGAGTGTGCAGGCTGATCACATCACACTGCTCGAGCACGCGATCGAGGCTGACGAAATCGCCGCCTTCCGCCGCCTGTCGCAGTGGGTCACACACCAGTACTTTCCAGCCCAGGCCATGCAGCACCCGCACCAGACGCTCACCAACCTGCCCGGCACCGACCACGCCATAGACCCGCTCGGCGAGGTTTTCACCCTCGAGTTCGGCCAGGGTCAGCAGGCTGCCCAACACATAGTCGACCACGCCACGGGCATTGCAGCCCGGGGCGCTGCTCCAGCGGATACCGGCCTCGGCGAAGTAGTCCAGATCCAGGTGATCGGTGCCGATGGTGCAGGTACCGACAAAGCCGACCTTGCTGCCTTGCAGCAGTTGCCGATTGACATCGGTTACCGAGCGCACCAGCAGCACGTCGGCATCTTGCACGCACTGAGCATCGATGCTGCGGCCAGGGTAGCGGCGGATCTCGCCGAATCCGGCAAAAAACGCGTCGAGCAGCGGGATGTTTTCGTCGGCAACTATCAGCATGGCGCTCTCCTGTCAGGGGCCCGCAGTGTAGGCCCTGCGCCGGGCGCGATCCAGCGCGGCTCAATCGGCCTTCTTGCGAATCCAATACAGATAAGTGCCAGCCTGTTCCTGCTGCTCAAGCAACTGATGGCCGAGGAAGGTGCAGAACTTGGGGATGTCACGCTGGGTCGACGGGTCGGTGGCGATGACCTTGAGCAGGCCGCCGGCAGCCAGTGCGCGCACCTGTTGATGCAGCATCATCACTGGCTCCGGGCAGTTCAGGCCGCTGGCGTCGAGGACGGCGTCGGGGGTGTAATCGGTCATGGGCTACTCCGTGAATGGCCGACCATTGTCGCTCAAGCCCGCCCCCAGAACCATCCTCGACGCCTTTTCGGCGAATTAGCCGCAGCTCCCCAGCGCAGCCTGCAAGGCCTCGGCAAAGCGCTGCGCGACCTCGTCGACCTGCTCGGCAGTGATGATCAGTGGCGGCAGGAAGCGCACCACTGCGCCATGCCGACCGCCGAGTTCGAGAATCAAACCGCGCTTGAGGCACTCGCGCTGCACCTTCGGCGCCAGCTCGCGGGCCACCGGCGGATGCCCGCGGGTGTCGAGTGGCCCATTCGGCTCGACCAGCTCGACGCCCAGCATCAGGCCACGCCCCCGGATATCGCCAAGCTGCGGGTAGCTGCGCTGCAACTGCTGCAGGTGGCCACGCAGGCGTTGGCCCATGGCCTCGGCGTGGTCTGCCAGGCGATGCTCGAGCAAATAGTCGATGACTGCCGAGCCCGCCGCCATGGCCATCTGATTACCACGGAAGGTGCCGGCATGGGCGCCCGGTTTCCACGTGTCGAGCCAGTCGCGATAGACCACCACGGCCAACGGCAGGCTGCCGCCAATCGCCTTGGACAGGGTCACCACGTCCGGCACGATGCCGGCATGTTCAAAGGCAAATATCCTGCCGGTGCGGGCAAAGCCGCTCTGGATCTCGTCGACGATCAACGCCACACCGGCCTGCTCGGTGATGCGCCGCACGCCCTGCAGCCATTCGATATCGGCGGGGATCACGCCGCCCTCGCCCTGTATCACTTCGAGGATCACCGCTGCCGGCAGCGGCACGCCGCCCTCCGGGTCAAGCAGCAGATTCTCCAGATAATGCAGGTTGGTGCGCACGCCTGCGGCACCGCCGAGGCCAAACGGGCAACGGTAGTCGTACGGATACGGCATGAACTGCACACCGTTGCCCAGCAACGCGCCCAGCGGTTGCTTGGGCCCGACGCTGCCCATCAAGCTCAGCGCCCCCTGCGACATGCCGTGGTAGGCACCCTGGAACGCCAGCACCGTGCTGCGACCGGTCGCCGTGCGCACCAGTTTCAGCGCAGCTTCCACCGCGTCGGTGCCGGTCGGGCCACAGAACTGGACCTTCGCCTCACGCCGCAAGGCTTCGGGCAGAATGGCAAACAGGTCCTGGACAAAGCGGTCCTTCACCGGTGTGGTCAGGTCGAGCGTATGCAGGGGCAGTTCATCGGCCAGCACACGCTGGATCGCCGCCACCACCACCGGGTGATTGTGGCCCAGCGCGAGGGTACCGGCCCCGGCCAGGCAGTCAATGAACTGCCGCCCTTCGACGTCCTCGACATAGATCCCGCGGGCGCGCTTGAGCGCCAGCGGAATCCGCCGCGGATAGCTGCGCGCATTGGACTCCTGCTGCTGCTGGCGCAGCAGCAACGGTGATTCGGCGAATTCATACAACGGCTGCGGCGTGGCAAGCGGCAGGATCTGGGCAAGGCTGGAAGCGGTCGACATTGAAGAGTCCCTTGCAAGCGAAAGGTGGCATCGCTTGAAATACGCTTCAGCCCGGCACGGATTTACAAACATTTTGCGTCTGGGCCAACCCAGGCCAAGGCGCCGCCGGCAAACTCAGTTGTCCGCCCGAGTCGGCACCTGCAGCCAAACCCGCAAACCATCGCTGCGGCTGTCAAAGCGCAGGCTGCCGGCACAGCGCTGGACAATCGCCTGCACAATCGCCAGGCCCAGTCCGCAACCGCCACTCTGGCTGTTGCGCCAGAAACGCTCGGTCATGTGCTGCAAATCGCCTGCGCTGATGCCCGGGCCATGGTCACGCACCAGGAACCCAGCCTGGCCGTCGGCCATCTGCACTTCCAGTTCCACGGCGGCATCACCGCCATGGCGCAGTGCGTTGTCGAGCAGGTTGCGCAACGCCGCCACCGCCAGCGGACCGGGCATGCTCAGGTAAACCTCGGTGGCGTCCTGCGGCAGGCGTACGGTGATCCGCCGACTGTCACCGGCGCCGACATCCTGCACGGCCTGGCGCACCACTTGCTCGGCAGTGCACTGCACCCCGTCGTCAAACGACAGGCTGCCCTCGACCCGCGCCAGCATCAGCAACTGCTCAAGAGTGCGGTGCATGCGGTCGGTGCCCTGCTCGGCGTGCTCGAGTGCCTGCTCGCGTACGGCGCCGTCGGTCATGCGTGCCACCTGCAGGTGCGTCTTGATCGCGGTCAGCGGGCTGCGCAGCTCATGGGCAGCGTCGTCGGTCAGGCGCCGCTCGCGCTCAAGGGTCTGGGCGATGCGCTGGAACAGCTGATTCTGGGTTTCCACCAACGGCTGCAGTTCACTCGGTATGCCACTGACCTGCAGCGGCTCGACGCTGTCGACACGACGCTTGCGCAACGCATCGCGGATCCGATTGATCGGCTCCAGCCCTTTGCCTAGACCGATCCACAACAAGCCCAGGCTGCCCAGCAAGGCCATCAGCACCGGTGCCGAAGCCGCCAGCAGGATCGATTGATTGAGCGCCTCGCGCTCTTGATGGCGGTCCGCCGTGGTGATGCGGATATCACCGCGGTGGTAGGTGAACGTGCGCCAGCTTGCACCGTCGATGGTTTGGTCACGAAAGCCGCTGTACTGGTCGTCCATGGTGCCTTCGTGCTTATGGTTGCTGGCGATGATCTCGCCGCGCAGCGAACTGACCTGGCAGGCCATGCCATCCGGCACGCTGAGCTGGTCAGCAGCAAAGCGAGTTTCTTCACCCTTGCCCGCCAGGGGCTGGGGCAACTGGTCGATCAGCCCGGCAACCATCCGCGCGGAGGCCACCAGGCGCTGGTCAAGGGAGAACATCATCTGCTGGCGCAGGTCGCGCAGCATCCAGGCCGCGGCAAGCGCCCAGATGACGATGAAGGCGCTGCCCAGAATAAGCGACAGGCGTACACGCAGGCTCATGGTGCGGGCACCTGCGCCGGGCCCAGCCGATAACCGAGGCCGCGCACGGTCTCGACAATGCCGTTGCCCAGCTTGCGCCGCAGGTGATGGATATGCACGTTGAGGGCATTGCTCTCGACTTCATCGCTGAAGCCGTAGACGCAGTCTTTGAGTTGTTCACTGGAGAGCACCCGCCCCTTGTTCTGCAGCAGCGCCTGCAGCAGCGCCTGTTCACGCCGGGACAAGTCAACAGGCTGGTCGCCCAGATAGGCTTCGCAGCTACTCGGGTCGTAGCGCAGCGGCCCGTGCTCGATCATGTTCACTGCGCGCCCGGCCATGCGCCGCAGCAAGGTGTGCAGCCGCGCCGCCAGCTCGCGCAGGTCGAACGGCTTGAGCAGGTAGTCGTCGGCGCCCGCCTCAAGGCCGGCGACGCGATCGGTGATCGCATCGCGGGCGGTCAGTACCAGCACCGGCAAGCTCTCGCCCTGCTGGCGCAGCCGCCGTAGCAACTTGAGGCCGTCTTCGTCAGGCAAGCCAAGATCGAGAATCATCACGTCGAACTGTGCCGCCTGCAGCAGCGCGCGGGCGGCCGAGGCACTGGCCACCCGATCCACGGTCAGGCCCTGGGCGGTAAGCCCGGCGCAGATGCCGCTGGCGATCAGGTCGTCGTCCTCGCAGAGCAGTACGTGCATGGTCAATCTCCAATAGGCGATGAGCTATTGCGCCATGGCCTGATTAAGTCAGGATTATGGACTGTGCGGCTGGATTAGTCGCCTGCGCCTGGCTGTAGGACGGCCCGTGTAGGACCGGGTTAACCCTCGGTTAATCAGGCCAATCCAGCATGGCCATTCTTCTGCACTGCCAAGGCCCAGACATGCGCGTTTTTCTGTTGCTGCTGACATTCTTCATGAGCGGGCCATTGCTGGCCAATCCATTCGAGGTCAAGCCTGACTTTCTCCCGGTGGAACAGGCGTTCATGCTCACCCATGAGCGCTTGCCGTCAGGCGAACTGCGCGTGCAGTTTCAAATCAAAGACGGCTATTACCTGTATCAGAAGCGGCTGAAATTCGACGGCCTGGATGCAACGCAGCACCCGCCGCTGCCAGCGGCACTCAACCATCACGATGAATTCTTCGGTGACAGTGCGGTGTACCGCAGCGAGCTTGAGCTGCTGATCCCGGCGACGGCCAGTGGCCAGCTGCGACTGGGCTGGCAGGGCTGTGCCGACGCCGGCCTGTGTTACCCGCCGCAAACCACCGTTATCGACCTTGGCGGCAGCACGCCTGCTACGAGCGCAGGCCAGGCGGATGACCAGGCGCTGGCAAGTGATCTGCAGCAGGGCCAGTTGGCCTGGGGCCTGCTGGCGTTCTTTGGCCTGGGGCTGCTGCTGGCCTTTACCCCCTGCTCGCTGCCCATGCTGCCGATCCTGGCCGGACTGGTGTTGGGCAACGGCGCCAGCGCTCGCCGCGGCTGGCTGCTGGCGGGCGTCTATGTACTGAGCATGGCTCTGGTCTACGCCGCACTGGGTGTGATCGCCGCACTGCTGGGCGCCAGCTTGCAAGCCTGGCTGCAGCAACCGTGGTTGCTCGGCAGCCTGGCGGGGCTGTTCATTTTGCTGGCGCTGCCAATGTTCGGCGCCTTCGAGCTGCAATTGCCTGTCGCCGTGCGCGACCGCCTCGACCGGGCCGGCCAGGGCACCCGCGGTGGCAACCTGTACGGTGCAGCCCTGCTCGGCGCGTTGTCCGGGCTGTTGATGGGCCCATGCATGACCGCGCCGCTGGCCGGTGCACTGCTGTATATCGCGCAGAGCGGCGATGTCGTGCAAGGCGCTCTGGTGTTGTTCAGCCTTGGCCTGGGGATGGGCGTGCCACTGCTATTGCTGGTCACCCTCGGTAACCGCTTCCTGCCGCGCCCCGGCGCCTGGATGAACCGGGTCAAGGGCCTGTTTGGCTTTGTCTTCCTGGCCATGGCCCTGTACACCCTCCGCGGCTTGCTGCCAGCGCCTCTACTGCTGGGTCTGGCCGGCAGCTGGCTGATTGCCCTGGCCTGGGCCGCCTGGCCCGCACTGCAGCGCTTGCCGGCGCTGCGCGTGCTGCCACTGCTCGGCGCGCTGTGGGGTAGCCTGCTGCTGGTGGGCGCCGCTGCTGGTGGCAGCGAGTTATGGCAGCCGCTGCATCCGTTTACCGCCGGTGCGCCAAGCTCAGCGGGTAAAACCGAAGACGCCTTCATCACCGTCAGCCAGCCGCAGGACCTGCAACGCGAACTGCAAGCCGCCAAGGCCCGTGGCCAGTGGGTGCTGGTCGACTACTATGCCGACTGGTGCGTGTCATGCAAGGTCATGGAGAAACAAGTCTTCGCTCGCGCTGATGTACAAGCCAGCCTGGCCGGTGTGCACCTGCTACGGCTGGATGTCACCGCTGACTCGCAAGCCAGTCGCGAGTTGCTGCAACACTACAAGGTACCGGGCCCACCCAGCCTGATCTGGATCGGCCCAGAGGGTGACGAACGCCGCCCCCGGCGCATCACCGGTGAAGTCGACGCGGCGACATTCTTGCAACACTGGGCACAGACAAGGAGCCAAGGCTGATGCTGAGCGTGACCCTCGGGCCATTGACCATGGCCCTGAACCATCTGCTGATGCTGGCGGCGCTGGCGATTGCCTGCGTGGTTGGCTGGGCCGTCGCCCGACGTGGTGGCCAGAGCCCGGAGTCGGCACTATTCAACCTGTTCTTGCTGGGGGTACTGGGTGCACGCGTGACCTTCGTGCTTGCCTACTGGCCGATGTACCGCGATGAGCTGCTGCAGATCATCGATATCCGCGATGGCGGCTTCTTGCTCTGGGGCGGCTTGCTGGCGATCGTGCTCGGCACCCTCTGGCAGGGCTGGCGCCAACCCGGCCTGCGCCGGCCGCTGGGCTGGGCGCTGGCCAGCGGCGGTGTGTTCTGGGTGCTGGCCAGCCTGGGCAGCCACCTGTACAGCAAGGGCACGGAGCTGCCGCAGCTGACCTTGCGCACCGCCAGTGGCCAGTCGATGGCGCTGCACGACTACCGCGGCAAGCCACTAGTGATCAATATCTGGGCGACCTGGTGCCCGCCTTGCCGGCGCGAGATGCCGGTGCTGCAACAGGCCCAGCACGAATACCCACACGTGACCTTCCTGTTCGTCAACCAAGGGGAAACCCCGGAAAACGTCAGCACCTTTCTTGCTACCACCGGCCTCAGCCTGACCCATGTGCTGTTCGACGGCGCTGGCCAACTGGCCCAACGGGTCGGTTCGATGGCCTTGCCCACCACCCTGTTCTACAGCGCCGACGGCAGGCTGGTCGGCAGCCACCTGGGCGAGCTGTCCCGGGCCAGCCTGAGCCACGCGCTGCAATCATTCGAGCGGGACGATGTGCCCGCCTCCGCTGCAAAAGGAAATTGACATGCGTTTGACCGCACTCCTGCCATTGACCCTCGCTCTGCTCGCCGCGCCCTTGCTGCAGGCCGAAGAACTGCCAAAAGCCATCCAGCAACTGCAGGCCAAGGGCGCCGTGATCAAGGGCAGCTTCGCCGCTCCAGACGGTATGCGTGGCTACGCAGCCGAGTACCAGAACAACGGTATTGCCCTGTATCTCACACCAGACGGCAAGCATGTGCTGGTCGGCAGCCTGTTTGACGAGCAAGGCCAGGATCTGAGCGCTGAACCACTGGAAAAACTGGTCTATGCGCCGATGAGCAAGGCGATCTGGGCAAAGCTGGAAAAATCGGCGTGGATTGCCGATGGCAAAGCCGATGCACCGCGCACGGTCTACCTGTTCAGCGACCCGAACTGCCCCTACTGCAACATGTTCTGGCAGCAGGCACGGCCGTGGGTCGAGTCTGGCAAGGTGCAGCTGCGGCACATCATGGTCGGCATCATTCGTGAAGACAGCCCAGGCAAATCGGCAGCCCTGCTGGCCGCCAAGGACCCAGCCAAGGCCCTGCTGCAGCACGAGAGTTCTGGCAAGGCCAGCACCCTCAAGGCGCTGGACAAGATCCCCGAGAGCGTCCAGCAACAGCTCGACAGCAACCTGGCGGTGATGGAAGAACTCGGCCTGTCGGCAACCCCGGCGATCTTCTACCAGGACGCGCAAGGTCGCCTGCAAAGTCAGCAAGGCGCACCACGGCCGGACAAGCTCGGCGAAATTCTCGGCAAGCGTTGATCCCGGCAGAGCCTCAGCCGCGCGTGTTGCGCGGTTTGAGGTCAAGCCGGCGCAAATGGCAGGTGACCTCTTCGCGGTCGTGATAGAGCTGCTTGCAGGCGATCGAGACCCTGACCTTGCGCTCCTTGAAGCCCGCTTCGATGCGGTCCAGCAGGCGCCGGACTTCGGCGTAGCGCTGCTTCATCGGCAATTTGAGGTTGACCACCGCCTCACGGCACAAGCCCTCGCCCAACCACGTCTCGATCAAAGCCGCACTGCGCGCAGGCTTTTCGACGATGTCGCAGACCATCCAGTCCACGGTGTGCTTGGGCTTCCAGGTGAAGCCATCGGCCATCAGGTGCTGCACCAGGCCGGTGTCCATCAAGCTTTCGGCCATCGGCCCGTTATCGATCGCGGTAACCAACATGCCGCGCTTGACCAACTGGTAGGTCCAGCCACCCGGTGAGGCACCCAGGTCGACACCGGTCATGTCATCCTGCAAACGCTCTTCCCACTGATCGCGCGGGATGAACTGATGCCACGCCTCTTCCAGCTTGAGGGTCGAACGGCTGGGCGCCTCACGGGGGAATTTAAGGCGCGGAATGCCCATTGGCCACAGCGCCGAGTTGTCCGCTTCGGCAAGGCCGACAAACACCCGTCGACCACTGATGAAGCTCAACAACAGGCGCGGCCGCTGAGCGTCTTCGACCAACCGGCCAGCCTTCTCCAAAGCCTTGCGCAACGGCCCTTCGAACTTGCGGCAGAACGTCGACAGCTCTTTGCCGTCATTGGTATCAAGCACCTCCAGCCACAGGCTGCCGGCGACCGGCAGTGCTGCCAGATGCTCAAGCAACACGCTGATGCGGTCGGTTTCGGGCAGCTCGATAAATTCACCACGCGCCCATTGGCGAGGGAAGATCAGTTTGTCGAAGCGCAGTTCACGCATCAGGCGCTCGGCGGCACCCGGCTCGCTGCAGACGAACTCGGCACTGGCGCTCTGCGCTTTACCTTTGGCATAGCCGGCCACCCCAAGCTGGGCGGCGTGTTCGCTGATTTCGGCGCAGACCTCGCCTTCGAAACCAGGCCGGCAATGCATGAACAGGGTATTCATTTGTCACTCCACATCGCTGACGGCGATCGTCAGCCTTGATCCAGCGCACAACACGCACCGGCACGGCGGCGATGATAAAGGAAGATCGGAACCAGCGACATGCCCCGCCTGTCCAGTACAGGGTCATGGCCGCAATTTCGGCCTAACCTGACTACTCAGCCAGGTCCGTGCCGTGCGGACCTATTCAGAGCGGTGACACCGGCATGCACAAGAGGCCGGGCACCGGCGCAGAAGGAGTTGGCAATGCCCTCGCTCGATAGCCTGAACACCCTCAAGACCCTGCAGGTAGGCGACCGCGCCTATCAATACTTCAGCCTCGACGAAGCCGCACAGCAGCTAGGCGACCTGCAACGCCTGCCGATGTCGCTCAAGGTTCTGCTGGAAAACCTGTTGCGCTGGGAGGACGGCAAGACCGTCACCGGCACCGACCTCAAGGCGCTGGCGCAGTGGCTGGACACGCGCAGCTCCGACCGCGAGATCCAGTACCGCCCGGCCCGGGTATTGATGCAGGATTTTACCGGCGTACCGGCCGTGGTCGACCTGGCAGCCATGCGCGCGGCGATGGCCAAGGCCGGTGGTGACCCGCAGCGGATCAATCCGCTGTCGCCGGTGGACCTGGTCATCGACCACTCGGTGATGGTCGACCGCTACGCCAGCGCCGATGCATTCGAAGAAAACGTCGATATCGAAATGCAACGCAACGGCGAGCGCTATGCCTTCCTGCGCTGGGGCCAGAATGCGTTCGATAATTTCAGTGTGGTGCCACCGGGTACCGGCATCTGCCACCAGGTCAACCTGGAATACCTCGGCCGCACCGTCTGGACCCGCGAGGAAGACGGCAAGGTCTACGCATTCCCCGACACCCTGGTCGGCACCGATTCGCACACGACCATGATCAACGGCCTCGGTGTACTTGGCTGGGGCGTGGGCGGCATCGAGGCGGAGGCAGCCATGCTTGGCCAGCCAGTGTCGATGCTGATCCCCGAAGTGATTGGCTTCAAGCTCACCGGCAAGCTGCGCGAGGGCATCACTGCAACCGACCTGGTGCTGACCGTCACGCAGATGCTGCGCAAGAAAGGCGTGGTCGGCAAGTTCGTCGAGTTCTATGGCGACGGCCTTGCCGAATTGCCCTTGGCCGACCGCGCGACGCTGGCCAACATGGCGCCGGAATACGGCGCCACCTGCGGTTTCTTCCCGGTGGATCAGGTGACCCTCGACTACCTGCGCCTGTCAGGCCGGCCGCAAGCCACGGTCGACCTGGTCGAAGCCTATTGCAAGGCCCAGGGCCTGTGGCGTATGCCAGGCCAGGAGCCACTGTTCAGCGACAGCCTGGGGCTCGACATGGACACCGTGGAAGCCAGCCTGGCCGGCCCGAAACGGCCGCAGGACAGGGTCGCTTTGGGTCAGGTCAGCCAGGCCTTCGATGACTTCCTCAAGCTGCAGGTCAAACCTGCCACCAAGGAAGTCGGCCGGCTCGAGAGCGAAGGTGGTGGTGGCGTTGCAGTGGGCAATGCCGACCAGACCGGGCAGATCGACTACAGCCACGAAGGCCAGAACTACACCCTGCGCGACGGCGCGGTGGTGATTGCCGCGATCACCTCCTGCACCAACACCTCCAACCCCAGCGTGATGATGGCCGCCGGTCTGGTGGCGAAGAAGGCGATCGAGAAGGGTTTGAGCCGCAAGCCTTGGGTCAAGAGCTCGCTGGCGCCTGGGTCCAAGGTCGTCACCGATTACTACAATGCTGCCGGCCTCACCCCATATCTCGACCAACTGGGTTTTGCCCTAGTCGGCTACGGCTGCACCACCTGCATCGGTAACTCCGGGCCGCTCGATGAAGCTATTGAAACGGCCATCGGCACCGCTGACCTGAGCGTCGCCTCGGTGCTCTCAGGCAACCGCAACTTTGAAGGCCGGGTGCATCCCTTGGTCAAGACCAACTGGCTGGCCTCGCCACCCTTGGTGGTGGCTTACGCGCTGGCTGGCAGCGTGCGCGTCGACCTCACCCAAGAACCATTGGGCGTCGGCAAAGATGGCCAGCCGGTGTACCTGCGCGACATCTGGCCGAGCCAGCAGGAAATCGCCGATGCGGTAGCCAAGGTCGATACCGCGATGTTCCACAAGGAATACGCCGAGGTATTCGCCGGCGATGAACAATGGCAGGCCATCGAAGTGCCCCAAGCGGCAACCTATGTCTGGCAGGCTGACTCGACCTACATTCAGCACCCGCCATTCTTCGAGGACATCGGCGGGGCGCTGCCCGAGATCGCTGATATTCAGCAGGCCCGAGTGTTGGCGTTGCTCGGAGACTCGGTCACCACTGACCACATCTCCCCTGCCGGCAACATCAAGGCCGACAGCCCTGCCGGTCGCTATCTGCGCGACAAAGGCGTGCAGCCCAAAGACTTCAACTCCTATGGCTCGCGCCGCGGCAACCATGAGGTAATGATGCGCGGCACCTTCGCCAACATCCGCATCCGCAACGAGATGCTCGGCGGCGAAGAAGGCGGCAACACCGTGCACGTGCCCAGCGGTGAAAAACTCTCGATCTACGATGCCGCCATGCGTTATCAGGCCGAAGGTACTCCGCTGGTGGTGATTGCCGGGCAGGAATACGGCACTGGTTCCAGCCGCGACTGGGCAGCCAAGGGCACCAACCTGCTTGGGGTCAAAGCAGTGCTGGCCGAGAGCTTCGAGCGCATTCACCGCTCGAACCTGATCGGCATGGGCGTGCTGGCGTTGCAGTTCATGGCCGGTGACAGCCGCAAGACGCTGAACCTGACCGGCACTGAACGCATCGATATCCTCGGCTTGAGCGACGCGCAGATCCGCCCGGGCATGACCCTGACCCTGCGCATCCACCGTGAACACGGCGAGCAACAGGACATCCAGGTGCTGTGCCGGATCGACACCCTCAACGAGGTCGAGTACTTCAAGGCAGGCGGCATTCTGCACTATGTGCTGCGGCAACTGATCGCCAGCTGATCGCCATCTCATCAACCCAGGGGCGCACTGCGCCCCTTCTCTCGCCCGCCGCTGGTTAAATAATCATTCAATAAAACCGCAGCCATGCCGATAGCCATGGAAAGCCTTGCGGACCGAGCAGCCATGCGTAACAACCAGCCGATTACCCAGAGAGAACGGACTTTCCCTGCCCAACAGCGGTTGATCTCCACCACCAATGCCAAAGGTGTGATCAGTTACTGTAACGATGCCTTCGTCGAAATCAGCGGTTTCTCACGCGAGGAATTGATCGGCGCTGCGCATAATCTGGTCCGCCACCCCGATGTCCCCGCAGCAGTGTTTGCCCACATGTGGCAGACCCTCAAGCAAGGCCTGCCGTGGATGGGTATCGTCAAGAACCGCTGCAAGAGCGGCGATCATTACTGGGTCAACGCCTACGTAACGCCGATTTTCGACAACAACCAGGTAGTCGGTTACGAATCGGTGCGGGTCAAACCTACCGCTGAACAGATTCGCCGTGCCGAAGGCCTGTACCAGCGCCTCAACCAGGGCAAGTCAGCGATCCCTCGCCGCGACCGCTGGCTGCCGGTGCTGCAAGACTGGCTGCCGTTCATTCTGGTCAGCCAGGTCGGCTTCCTGATCGGCAACTGGCTGGGCCATTCCTGGGGCTTCGCCCTCGCCGCCGGCCTGTCGGTACCGTTGGGCCTGCTCGGTTTGAGCTGGCAGCAACGCGGCCTCAAGCGCCTGCTCGGTCTGGCTGAGCAAACCACCTCCGACCCGCTGATCGCGCAGATGTACACCGACAGCCGCGGCGTACAGGCGCGTCTTGAAATGGCCATGCTCAGCCAGGACGCGCGGATGAAAACCTGCCTGACCCGCTTGCAGGACAGCGCCGAACACCTGAGCGAGCAGGCGCGTCAGTCCGATGTCCTGGCTCACCAGAGCTCATCGGGCTTGGAACGCCAACGGGTAGAAACCGAGCAGGTCGCAGCCGCGGTCAACCAAATGGCCGCGACCACCCAGGAAGTTGCCAACCACGTGCAGCGCACTGCCGATGCCACCCAGGAAGCCAATCGCCTGACCAGCCAGGGCCGGCAGATCGCCGGGGAGACCCGCGAGGCCATTGCTCGCTTGTCCACCGCAGTCGGCGAAACCGGGCAAACCGTGAAACAACTGGCCAAGGACAGCGACGAGATCGGCGGCGTGGTCGATGTGATCAAAGGCATTGCCGATCAGACCAACCTGCTGGCCTTGAACGCTGCCATCGAAGCCGCCCGCGCCGGCGAAATGGGCCGCGGTTTTGCCGTGGTGGCTGATGAAGTGCGCCAGCTGGCGCAACGCACTGCCGAATCCACCGGGCAGATCCACGGCCTGATTGCCAAGCTGCAACAGACGGCCAGCAGTGCCGTGTTGACCATGGAAAGTGGCCATCGCCAGGCGCAGGAAGGCGTTGCCCGGGTTATGGAAGCGGATCAGGCGCTGATCGGCATCAGCGAAGCGGTGGCCAATATCACCGACATGGCGACCCAGATCGCAGCGGCAACCGAAGAGCAAACCGCCGTGGCTGACGAAATCAGCCGCAATATCAGCACCATTGCCAGCCTTGCTGACGAAACCGCCGAACAAGCACAGCACTCGGCTTTGCTCAGCGAAGAGCTGACCGGCACGGCGGGGACTCAGTACTCACTGGTGGAGCGCTTCAACCGTTGATGTGCTGACGGAGCCGTTATCACTGGGGAACCTGCGATGACGGCGGTTTACCAGTCCAGCGCCAGCCGCGTCTCGAAACAGCGCTCGCTGCCGTCCAGCGGATCGGCAAAGCGCAGGCTCTGCGCCAAGAGTTTCAAGGGCCGTTGATAGTCATCCTCGACCGCCTGCAACTGCGGGTAAAACGGGTCGTTGCAGATGCCCGCCCCCAACGCGGCCATGTGCACGCGCAACTGGTGCGTCTTGCCGGTTACCGGCGACAGGCCATAGCGCCAGCAATCACCATTTTTCTCGATCACATGCGCCAGCGTCTCGCTGTTCTCTGCGCCGGGGACCTCGTGCATGCGGAAAAACGGTTCGCCGTGCACCAACCTGCTGCGTCGCACCAGCGGGAAGTCGAGTTCAGGCAGTGCAGCGGCAATCGCCTGATACTGCTTGTCGATACGCCGTTCGGGGAACAGGCGCTGATAGGCGCTGCGGGTCTCAGGGTTGGCCGAGAACATGACCAGTCCTGCCGTATGCCGGTCGATGCGATGCAAGGGCACCAGGTGCGGGTTGCCCAGCCGGCGGATGAGCCGACGGAGCAAAGTCTGCTCGACGTATTCGCCTGTGGGCGTCACCGGCAGAAAGTGCGGCTTGTCGGCGATGACCAAGTGCTCGTCCATGTGCACAATCGATTCGTGCACCGGGATCGGTTTCTCGTTGGCCACTTCACGAAAATAATGCAGGCGCATGCCGCGTCGGTAAGGCAAATCTGCGCCGATTGCACGCCCTTCAGCGTCCAGCACCCGACCGCGGGCAAAACGGTCAAGCCATTGCTCGCGATCAATCGCCTTGAAGTGCTCACACAAGCAATCAAGCACCGTCTTCCACTCGCCAGGCGGCAGGCATACCGTGCTGGCTTGTTGATGTGCAGGATCGAAAGGTGCGCTCATGTCAGGCTCAGGCAGTCAGTAAGCCGGCATTATCACCCATGCCCTGCAGCTCAGCCAGCTTCGGCCGTCTCGCAGCGCACCTTGAGCCAGCGCAGCACCTGCACGGCGTCCCAGCGGCCAGGATCGTACAGCGCATAAACCAGGCCTTGATAGCCGACGACATCCAGCGGTCGGTGAAAACCGGCCCGTTGAAACAACGCCTCGACTTCAGCGAAGCAGGTATTGAAGTGGACCTTGCCAAAGGGCGTCCGGTCATCCGTGACCAGGCCCTCGAGACGCAGCTCCAGAACGGCGTCGGCTACACGCTCGGGCGCCATCCTGTTGATGCTGTATTTCAGTTGCTCGACATTGAGCATCGCTTCACCCTGACACTGTATTTATATACAGCATACGAAGTTGTTCCGGCTTTCGTCAAATGGCAGGCGCTGTCAGTGGATGCCCGGTAGGTAGCCGCCGCCTCGTTGAATAGTCAGTACCTGACGGCGTGGATGCTCGGTCGAGACAGCCAGGTGGACCCAGCTGTCGAACTCGAGAATCAACTGATCGAACATGATGTCACTGTCGCGAATCCGTATTGCAACTTGGCGTGCGGGAATGTTCAAAGCCGTGAAGTCAGCCGCCAGCCCCAGTACATGAGCGCTTTGCGCTGTGCCGCCGACCTTCTGGTTGAGCGCCTGGCTACGAAAGCCGCTGGTAATCGTCAGTGGCACCTCGAGCAGACTACGCACCTGCTCGAGTACGCCGCATAACAGGCCCAGGTTCGCCAACGCCGCGGGCGGCGGCGTGTTATCCAGACCTGCAAGCGCTGCTGTGCTGGAAGCGGTCATTTCGGCTAGCGTGAAGTGGGGGGTGATGAACATCACGGACCTCTGCGTGGCTGATGGCAAGGCTCGCTCATGGCGGGCCAGGGCCGATCATCTGTCACCCCACAGATTTGCACACGAGGGACGCGCCGCCGCTGGTGCGATCATTACCGGAGGAAAGCCACCACCTGTTCGCTATCGAACGGCCAATGCAACTCATCGCCTGAATCGCACCGACGCAGCACCGGGATGATCAATCCATAGCGCTCGAACAAGGCCTGCTGCTCGCTGATATCGACCAACTCCACCAGCAGGCCGCGCTCGACGAATGGCATCAGCACGGCTTCGGCGACTTCGCACAGGTGGCACCCAAGGGTGCCCAGCAGTTGGCATTCCGGAAGCATGGCGGGCCTGCGCACAATGGAGAGGTGGACTTATTGTAAAGTCCAGCCCGCACCCGTCAATCCTGGCTGGTGGCACCAATTCGATGCAGCGACAGGTCCGCCCCCTGAAACTCCTGCTCATGGCTCAGACGCAAGCCCAGCGTAGCCTTGAGCAAGCCATACACGACCAGGCCACCGGTCAATGCCACGAGTACACCGCCGAGGCTGCCGATCAGTTGACTGATCATGCTCACCCCGCCCAGGCCAGCCAGGCTCGGCTGGGCAAAGATCCCGCAGGCGATGCCGCCCCACACACCGCAAACGCCATGCAGCGGCCAGACGCCGAGAACATCGTCGATTTTCCAGCGGTTCTGCGCAGCGGTGAAACACCAGACGAACAGCCCACCCGCCACTACGCCGGTGACCAGCGCGCCAAGTGGATGCATCAGGTCGGAGCCGGCACAGACCGCCACCAGCCCAGCCAACGGACCGTTGTGCAGAAAGCCTGGGTCATTGCGCCCGGCCAGCAGCGCTGCCAGGGTGCCGCCCACCATTGCCATCAGCGAATTGATCGCCACCAGGCCACTGATCCCTTGCAGGCTCTGCGCGCTCATGACGTTGAAGCCGAACCAGCCGATGATCAGGATCCAAGAGCCCAGCGCGAGAAACGGAATGCTCGAGGGAGCAAAGGCGATCAGTCGCCCGTCACGATAACGCCCACGCCGTGCGCCAAGCAGCAACACCGCTGCCAGGGCCAGCCAGCCGCCCATGGCATGCACTACCACCGAGCCAGCGAAGTCGTGAAACGGCGCACCGAAGCGCTGTTGCAGCCAGTCCTGCAAGCCAAAATTACCGTTCCACACAATGCCTTCATAGAACGGGTAGACGAACGCCACAATCAGTGCTGTCGCGCATAACTGCGGGGCGAAGCGGGCACGTTCGGCGATGCCGCCGGAGATGATCGCGGGAATGGCCGCTGCGAAGGTGATCAGGAAAAAGCACTTCACCAAGGCGTAGCCATGATCGCTGGCCAGCGTCGCTGCCGGCTGCAGGAAGGTCACCCCATAAGCAACCCAGTAACCGACGAAAAAGTACACCAGCGCCGAAATGGCAAAGTCGCTGAGGATCTTCGACAGTGCGTTGACCTGATTCTTGTGGCGAACCGTACCTACTTCCAGAAAGGCAAAACCGGCATGCATCGCCAGCACCAGAATGGCGCCCATCAGTAAGAAAAGCGTGTTGGAACCGTGGACCAGAGAGTCCATTGCGCTGTGGGTGATTTCCATGAAATTGGCAGACCTGCTGAAAAGGCACCATGACAGTTCAAGAACCGGCATCCCTGCACCGAATCGGTGCCCGCCCCGCTGCCCTGTTCTGGTGAGGCCTGGCGGAACGTGCGTGGTTTTTTCTTGGGTTTGTCGTGGATTGGGTTAAGGTTTATCGGTATGTGCAGACGTGATGCGCGAAATCGTCGCAGCCGCTGCGGGCACGCCCCAACACTTAGCAAACGCCATACCAGCAACTGCAGTGAACCTTCACAACAGCCATCACTCGAATTATCCACATACCTCAACAGGGAGAGACCCAATGGCCAGCAAATCGGCAAAGAATGCTCAAGAGATATTGATGGCAGACTTCCAGGCGCTAGTACGCGACACCGAGCGGCTGCTGGCGGACACGGCCAATCTGGCGGGTGATCAGGCTGACGAATTGCGCGAACAGATCCATGCGCGCCTCGAAGAAGCTCGTGCCAACCTGCAGGTGACTCAGGAATCGGTGCGCGCCCGCGGTCAGGAGGCGGTTGTTCAAGCCGAAGCCTATGTCCAGGAAAACCCTTGGCAGGCTATCGGCATTGCTGCAGGTGTCGGCCTGCTGATCGGGCTGCTGGCCAATCGCCGCTGAGGTAACTTCATGGAAAATGACGCCTCCACTGGCGCAACCGGCAAGCGCCTCGGCGCTGCCGTGCTTGGCCTGCTGCACAGCCACATCGAGCTGTTCGGCATCGAGCTGCAGGAGCAGAAAGGCCGTACCTTGAAGCTGCTGCTGTTCGCAGGCATGGCATTGGTATTTGCCCTGCTGTTGCTGTCGGCATTGTCTGGTCTGCTGCTGGTACTGGTCTGGGACAGTTATCGCCTGGCCGGGATCATCGGTCTGTGCGTGTTTTACTGCCTCGCCACGCTGTACTGCGCTGTTCGCCTGAAAGCTGCGGTATTCGATGAGTCTTCACCGTTCAGCTCCACACTTGAGGAGCTTGCCAAGGATCGGGAGCGACTGTTGCCATGAGCCTGCCTGAACTTCCCAATACGCGTAATCCGCGCGAGCTGCGCAAGGCGCTGTTGCGTCTGCGCCTCGAAATGCACCGCCAGGAAATCCGCCAGGAATCGGCGCAACTGCTCGAACCAGTCCGTCGCCTGCGCGGCATAGGTAGCTCTGTGCAGCAAGGGCTGGGGATCAAGCATGCGCCGTTATGGGGCATTGCCGGCGTGGTTTTGATGGGCTTTCTGACTGGCAAGGGTGCCCGCGGTGGTGGCCTTACGCGCTTGCTGCGTCTGGGCGGCACGTTGCTGCCCTTGGCCAGACTGTTCCTGCACAACGGTCGACGCCGCTAGCAGCGGCTGCGCCGGCCCCTTGCGCAGGCGCAGCGCTACCCTGAAGCTATGGCGATTATCCGATCGGAGAGCGAGCATTGGACTGGGATACCCTGCTGACCCGTGAGCGCCTGGGCAAGGCCTTGTACAGCCCTGAGGAACTAGGGCGCAGTCCCTTCCACAAGGACCACGACCGGATCATCTTTTCCGGTGCGTTTCGCCGGCTTGGACGCAAGACTCAAGTCCACCCGGTGTCGAGCAACGACCATATTCATACCCGCCTGACCCATTCGCTGGAAGTGAGCTGCGTCGGCCGCTCACTCGGCATGCGTGTGGGCGAGACCTTGCGCGACGAGCTGCCGGCCTGGTGCGAGCCAAGCGACCTGGGCATGATCGTGCAGTCGGCCTGCCTGGCCCACGACATCGGTAATCCGCCGTTCGGCCACTCTGGCGAAGACGCGATCCGCTCCTGGTTTCAGCAGGCGGCAGGTCGCGGCTGGCTGGACGGCATGAGCGACGAGCAACGCGCTGACTTTCTCAATTTCGAAGGCAATGCGCAGGGCTTTCGGGTGCTCACACAGTTGGAGTATCACCAGTTCGATGGCGGTACCAGGCTGACCTACGCCACCCTCGGCACCTACCTTAAATACCCGTGGAGTTCGCGTCACGCCGATGCCCTGGGCTACAAGAAGCACAAGTTCGGCAGCTATCAGAGCGAGCTGCCGTTGCTCGAGCAGATCGCACGCAAGCTGGGCCTGCCGCAGCTCGAGGAGCAACGCTGGGCACGCCATCCGCTGGTGTACCTGATGGAGGCTGCCGACGATATCTGCTACGCCTTGATCGACCTTGAAGACGGCGTCGAGATGGAGCTGCTGCAATATGCCGAAGTCGAAGCGCTGCTGCTGGACCTGGTCGGTGACGACCTGCCCGAGACCTACCGCCAGCTCGGCGCCAACGACTCGCGCCGACGCAAGCTGGCGATCCTGCGCGGCAAGGCTATCGAACACCTGACCAATGCGGCAGCCGAAGCGTTCGTCGAGCAGCAACGGGCGTTGCTCAGCGGTCAGTTAGCGGGCGACCTGGTTGAGCACATGCACGGCCCTGCCAAGCGCTGTGTACTGCAGGCCAAGGACATGGCGCGCAAGAAGATCTTCCAGGACAAGCGCAAGACGCTGCACGAGATTGGCGCTTACACCACGCTGGAAATCTTGCTCAACGCTTTTTGTGGCGCGGCCCTGGAACAACACGGCGGGCGCACCCCGTCGTTCAAAAGCCGGCGAGTGCTCGACCTGATTGGCAACCATGCGCCAAGCCCTGATGACACGTTGCACAACGCCTTCCTGCGAATGATTGATTTCATCGCCGGCATGACCGACAGCTATGCCAGCGAGATGGCTTGTGAGATGACCGGGCGTTCCAGCCCGACCTGAATACGGCAAACTTAGGCAGATCTCAGCCAGTATTGGGGCCGCTGTGCGGCCCCGACTATGCGAAGGTTAGCAGTGTAGATAGATGAACCAATCTCACGCCTATCGATTAACCAACCCCAACTAACAGCCACTCACACCAAGTTACTAATTTCTTGCTACATATAAACATCTCGTCTCAAGAATCATCGACTATGTAGTCTCTTACTGTAGTCCATTTCCCATATACGACTGACAAACGCTTGTTGCCTGCTTCCTGCCGCCCATCTGGGTTAAGGTGCGCTCTGTTCACGCCATCTGTCCCAATGGAATGTTAACTATGCAATCCGTATTTATTGTCGACGACCATCCGGTTATTCGCTTGGCCGTACGCATGCTACTGGAAAACCAGGGTTACAAGATCGTCGGCGAGTCTGACAACGGCGTCGACGCGATGCAGCTGATTCGCGAGGCACGCCCCAACCTGGTCATCCTTGACATCGCTATCCCGCGACTGGATGGGCTCGAAGTGCTGGCGCGTTTCCAGAGCATGGCCCTGCCCATGAAGGTGCTGGTACTAACTGCCCAGTCACCCGCGCTGTTCGCCATTCGCTGCATGCATTCGGGCGCATCGGGCTATGTCTGCAAGCAGGAAGACTTGAGCGAACTCATCAGTGCAATCAAGGCAGTACTTGCTGGCTACAACTATTTCCCCAGCCAAGTCCTGCAGGGTGAGACAGAAAGCAGCAGATCGGAATTAGGTCTATTCCGACAGGTCAATGATCGAGAACTGATGGTGCTGCAACTTTTTGCCCAGGGTCGAAGCAACAAGGAAATCGCTTCAGGCATGTTTCTCAGTAACAAGACAGTGAGCACCTACAAAAAACGTCTGATGCAAAAACTACGGGTAAGTACTTTGGTCGACCTGATTGACGTGGCCAAACGGAACGCGCTGGTGTGATGCTGCGAGTGCGGCATTACTTGACCTGTTTGTGCCTTGTCCTGGCCGCCACCGGCTTGTCGGTGGCGGCGGAGCAGGAGCCTACGACACTGACCTTGCTCAAACGTACGTCAGCACAACCAAGCCGCCCACAGCTCAGCGCCGAGCAGCGCAACTGGCTTGAGACAAAGCAGCAACTGACGCTAGGCACCTCTTTCCCCGATTACCCCCCGTTCGATATCACCAGCGGTGGCCGTGACTACCAGGGCATTACCGCCGAGTACGCTGCGGTGATCAGCAGCGCGCTCGGGCTGCCGGTGAAAGTATTGCGTTTCGACAATCGCCTGGATGCCGTCGAGGCGCTCAAGCAAGGGCGGATTGACCTGTTGGGCAGCGCGAACGGGTTCGAAGCCGCTGCGCAAGGGCTGGGGCTGTCGGTCCCGTATGCGGTCGACCAACCCGTGCTGGTGACTCGCGAGGACGAGGCGCGCCCGTTGAACAACGGCCTCAATGGCATGCGCCTGAGCATGCTGTATCACTACCTGCCGCCCAAGGAGGTACGCGAGACCTACCCCAACGCTTCACTGCTGACGTTCGGCTCGTCGACCCAGGCACTCAATGCGGTTGCATTTGGGCAGGCCGACGTCTTCATCGGCGATACCATTTCCACCTACTTTCAACTCAATCAGGGCCATCTGCCGCGCCTGCGTATGGCCAATTTTGGCCAACATGAGGCCATTGGCTTCAGCTTCGCCATGCGCCGCGACGCATCGATGCTCAGAGGGTTGATCAACCTCGCGCTGCAAGCTCAGCCAGTGGTGGTGCAAAGCAACATTCTCAAACGCTGGAGCGCCGGTAGCGACATTCTGCTGAGCGAGCGCAAGCTGCAGCTAAGCCCAGCAGAAGAACAGTGGCTAAGGCAGCGTCCATTGTTGCGGGTAGTCATCGACGAAACGGCGGCCCCGGTGTCCTACTTCGACGCGGCCGGTCAGTTCCGCGGCATTACCGCCGACCTGCTGGAAATGCTCCGGCTGCGCACAGGTCTGCATTTCGAGATTCAGCGTGCGGGCAGTGTTGACGACATGCTCGCGCGGATTGCCGATGGTCGCGCCGATGTCATTGCAGCACTGCCGATGCAAGAGCAGCACAACCCGCAACTGCTGGTGACTCGGCCCTATCTGGAAAGCTCGCTGGTGCTGGTCACCCGACACAACGAAACGGCCAGCTCATTCGAGCAACTCAACGGCAAACGGGTTGCCGTCACACGTGGCAGCGCAGCAGCGCAACTGCTTGCCCAGCAGTACCCGGATGTCATGGCTATCCAGACCGAAAGCCCGTACTACTCCCTGGCGCTGCTCAGCAGCAGTGCCGTCGACGGCGCTGTCAGCACGCTGATCGATGCCAATCATGCGCTGGCCAGCGACCCGGATCTGGTGATTCGCAATACGGTGGGCATCGAGCCCGCCAGCTTCGCGATGGCGAATGCCAGCAATGCGCAGCCGCTGGCAGCTATCCTCGACAAGGCCTTGTTGAGTATCTCTCCAGAAGAATTTGGCGTGATCTACAACCGCTGGAGCGGCCTCAATGCGCAAGACGATGCCTATTGGCGGAACCTGCGGCATCTGGCTCTGCAGATTGCAGTGGGGATCGGCTCTTTACTGTTGCTGGCGCTGGTCTGGAACGCGCATCTGCGCCGCCAGATTCGCCATCGCCAACGCGTCGAACGAGCCCTCAACGACCAACTCGAATTCATGCAGGTGATGCTCAATGGCACTCCTCATCCGCTGTTTGTGCGGGGTCGTGATGGCAAGTTGCAAAGCTGCAACGACAGTTACCTGAAGGCGATGGACGCCTGTGCGCAAGACGTCATTGGCAAACGCCTGGAAGAGAGCCTGGGCAGCCAGCATGCCTGTACGCATCAGATCGAAGCCGACTATCAGCAGGTCATGGCCGCCGGCGAGCCGTTGATCCTTGATCGCCAGCTCCGCCTGAAAAATCGCGAACTGACGGTGTACCACTGGGTCCTGCCCTATCGTGACTCGTTGGGTGAAGTGCAGGGCATCATTGGCGGCTGGATCGATATCAGCGAGCGCCGCCAGCTGGTGCAGGAGCTGCGCCTGGCAAAACAGCAGGCCGATGATGCCAACCGTGCCAAGAGCACCTTTCTGGCAACCATCAGCCATGAAATTCGCACGCCGATGAACGCAGTCATCGGCATGCTCGAACTCGCCGTCAGGCACGCCGATCAAGGCCGCGTGGACAAACCGGCACTGGAAGTCGCCTACCATTCCGCTACCGACCTGCTGGGCCTGATCGGAGATATTCTGGATATCGTGCGGATTGAATCCGGGCACATGAGCCTGGCGCCAGAATCGGTCGAGCTGGCTGCTTTGATCAAATCCGTAGCGCGGGTATTTGAAGGCCAGGCACGTGAAAAGGGCCTGGCACTGGAAGTCCAGATCGAGCCGAGCGCACAACGTCACGTACTGCTCGACCCACTGCGTTTCAAGCAGGTACTGAGCAATCTGCTCAGCAATGCGATCAAGTTCACCGACATTGGCCAGGTCCGCGTACACGCACAGCTGCACCGGTCAGTTTCTGCGCCAACCACCCAACTGGAACTTGAGGTGCGCGACAGCGGCATCGGCATTCCCGAGCACGAAATACAAGGGCTGTTCAGTCCCTTCGTGCAGGCCAACACCCAGAGCGACGGCGCACGCTGCGGCACCGGGTTGGGCCTGACCATCAGCCGCACCCTGTGCCAAATGATGGGTGGCACACTGACCCTGCGCAGTTTGCAGGGGGTAGGCACCCAGGTCCGCCTGAGCATGCCGGTCTGCCCAGCCGGTGCGCCGGTGGCAGCCGAGGCGGCGATACGCCAGGTCGACGCGCTCAATCCCGACTTGCGCGTACTGGTCATCGACGACCACCCCGCCAACTTGATGCTGATGGCGCAGCAGTTGAATTTCATGGGGCTGCGCCACACCAGTGCGCGGGATGGCAATGAAGCCTTGCAATGTTGGTACAGCGCTACGTTCGATGTGCTGCTGCTCGACTGCAACATGCCCCACATGAACGGCTATCAGGTGACGCGAGCCATCCGCGCTGAAGAGCGCGCCAGCAACCGGCCACCCTGCGTCATTTTTGGCTACACCGCCAATGCCCAACCCGAAGTTCGCCAGCGCTGCCTGGATGCGGGCATGAACGACTGCCTGCTCAAGCCGATAAGCCTGCGTACGCTGAGTGAGCACCTCGCCAACGTCACTCCATTACCCGAATCCGCGGCGCTACAGCCCCGCCGAACGGCGTTCGACGTCGCCAGTGTGAGGAGGGTTGCTGGCGACGACCCGGCAGATCAACAGCGTTTTCTGCAGCTGTTGCAGCAGAGCCTGAAGGATGACTGCACATTGCTGATGAGCCTTGATCCAGAGCAGCAGGCCCTGGCCATCGTCGAGCAGGCACACAAAATCCTCAGCGCCGCACGGATGCTGGATGCTCAGGCAATGATGGAGGTGTGCGAGCTGCTCGCCAGTGGCGAACTGACGCTGCACGAGTTGAAGCTGAAGCGGCAGGCCTTGGCAAGGCACATGCGCAGAACTGAAAAAGCCCTGAGCCGTCAGCTGGGCTGAGCGTTCAGGGCTTTGGCATGGCGGCGCGCCGACAGCGCCCGCCAGGCTGGATCAGGAAGCCGAGTTGATCGGCTTTTCCGGATACCAGGCGTCGAGCAGCGGGCTGACTTTGACTTCGGTCAGCTCGTTACGGCCCTTGAGCCACGCTTCGACAGCAGCACGCTGCTCTTCGCTGACCGAGCCACGCTCGGCCAGGCAGACCAGACCGAAGTCATCGCCGCCGACGTAGTCCAGGCCGTTGGCGTCCATGGCTTCTACCAGGAAAGCGTCGAGGAAGGCATCGATGGCTTCTTCAGACAGGTCTTCCTTGAAACCAAGGTTCAGTTCGAAGCCCAGCTCCTGGAATTCATCTACGCAGAGTTTTTTGCGCAGACGGCGGGAACGGTTGGTAGCCATGAAACAATCCTCTTAAGTAATTACGGGCGGCACTTTACCAGTTTCCGGGGCGCAGCGGCGCTTTTGTGTCGAACCCGGCACATACAGGACGCGCTTGGGGCATAATGCCCGCTATATTTCGATCTGGGGCCACCATCTTTTACAGCCCCGTTATTTCCCCCTCGCCCGCAGGGTTTTCCTACTTATGATCAAAGCGCTCCGCCCACTGCTGCTCGCCGGCCTGATGCTGCCTCTGGCCATGCCCACTCAGGCCGCCGTCAACACCACCTTGCCGCCCAAGGTGCAACAGGCTCTCAAGACCAACAAATTGCAGGACAACGCCCTGTCGCTGGTCATGCTGCCCCTCGATGGCCCCGGTACGGCAACGGTGTTCAACGCCGATGTGTCGGTCAACCCGGCCTCAACCATGAAACTGGTTACCACCTACGCCGCCCTCGAGCTGCTTGGCCCGACCTTTCAATGGAAAACCGAGTTCTACACCGATGGCACCCTGAGCAATGGCGTGCTCAACGGCAACCTGTACCTCAAGGGTGGCGGCGATCCCAAACTGAACATGGAAAAGCTCTGGCTGCTGATGCGTGACCTGCGCGCCAACGGCGTGCGCACCGTCACCGGTGACCTGGTGCTGGACCGCAGCCACTTCGTGCAGCCCAACCTGCCCCACTTCGACGATGACGGCGGCGACACCAACAAGCCGTTTCTGGTCAAGCCAGACTCGTTGCTGGTCAACCTCAAGGCGCTGCGTTTCGTTGCTCGCAATGACGGCGGCAAGGTCATGATTGCAGTCGAACCGCCGATTGCCAGCATCCGCATCGACAATCAGGTCAAGGCTGTCGCCTCCAAGCAGTGCGCCGGTGAGGTCCGCTATAACCCGCAGGTCAGACCAGACGGTGTCACCGTAGTGGTCAGCGGCCAATTGGGCGAAGGCTGCAACTCGCAGACCTATCTGGCCCTGCTCGACCACCCCGCCTACGCGGCAGGTGCCGTTCGCGCAATCTGGAACGAACTGGGCGGCACCATCCAGGGTGGCGATCGCATCGAGAACGTGCCGAAAAGCGCCCGAGTACTGGCGCGGGCATTCTCGCCCGACCTGGTCGAGGTGATCCGCGACATCAACAAATACAGCAACAACACCATGGCTCAGCAGCTGTTCCTGAGCCTGGGCGCGCAGTTCCGTACCGATGCCGACGGCGATGACGCGCGCGCCGCACAACGGGTCGTGCGTCAGTGGATGGCGAAAAAAGGTATCACCTCACCGCACCTGGTGATGGAGAACGGCTCTGGCCTGTCCCGCGCTGAACGTGTCAGCACACGTGAAATGGCCACCCTGCTGCAGGCGGCCTGGAACAGCCCTTACGCGGCTGAATTCATCAGCTCGATGCCGCTGGTGGGCATGGACGGGACCATGCGCAAGCGCCTTAAACGCACTGCCATGACCGGCCAGGCGCATATCAAGACCGGCACTTTGAATACCGTGCGCGCAATCGCCGGCTTCAGCCGCGACAGCAACGGCCACACCTGGGCAGTGGCGGCGATCCTGAATGATCCCAAGCCATGGGGTGCGTCACAAGTGCTTGATCAGGTGCTGCTTGAGCTGTATCGCCAGCCGAAGCTGAACACTGGCACCGCCGCATCGGGGCTCTGAACCAAGCAGTCTGAGCAGCGCGTGCCAGCCGCCGCGGCGCTGCTCGGCAGGCAGATCAGGCCGACTTAAGGCTGCACTACTTCAACTCGGTCGCGGCCACCCTGCTTGGCTGCGTACACCCCGGCATCGGCGCGCAGCAGCAGCGCATCGGCGCCCTCCCCCGGGTGCCAGGCAGCCACGCCGAAGCTTGCCGTGACCTTGCCGACCCCGTTGATCACCAGACTGCGTACCCCCTGCCACAGCTCCAGCGCCAGGGTGCGCGCCTGCGCGATATCGCTACCTGGGCACAGCACCATGAACTCCTCGCCGCCGAGCCGGCAGAACACGTCCGTACGGCGCAGACGATGGCTGATGTGCTGGCACAGGCTGCGCAGAACATCGTCACCTACCGCATGCCCATGCTCATCGTTGATGCGCTTGAAGTGATCGACATCGAGCATGATCACCGCCAGCTCCAGGCCATCACGCGCTGCGCGATCAAGCTCGATCTTCAGCCGCTCCTGGAAGTAGCGGCGGTTGTGAATACCGGTCAACACGTCGGTAATCGATAGCGCCCGCAGCTCGTGCTCGACCCGCTTGGGCTCGGAAACATCGGTCAGATAGCCATGCCACAAGGTGCATCCCGCCTCGCCCAGTTCAGGCGTGGCCTCACCGCGCACCCAGCGCAAACCGGCCTGCGGCAGAATCACCCGATACTCTTCGCGCCACGGGGCAAGGTGCTCTGCCGAGTAACGGATCGAGCGCAGCACCCGCTCCAGGTCATCAGGATGAATCCGCTCGGTAATCGGCGCCGCATCCTCACGCAGCTGATGCAGATCGATCTCGTAGATGTCGAACAAGCCCTGGCTGGCGTAGGGAAAACATGTATGTCCAGACGCATCCAGACGGTACTGATAGATGCCTCCAGGCACTTCGGCACTGAGCTTCTCCAGCAGCCGATCACGCACCGCCAGTGCCTCATGCACGCGGCGCCGTTCAGTGACATCAATGCAGATTGCCAGGTAGCCGACCCAACGGCCGTGCTCATCGAGCACCGGGCTGACCAGCATGGTCGCCAGCAGCTGGCTGCCATCGCTACGTTGCAGGGTCCATTCGCCAGGCTGGTTGTCCGCGGCCTGCGCCGCATCGGCAAAGATTGCCTGAGCGCAGCTGATGTCGCGGCCGTGCTGCTGGCTCAGGGCCTGGGCGCGCTGGTGCAACTCGTCGGCCTGAATCAGCGCGGGCAGATCAAGCCGGCCGACCACTTCGCTGGCGGCATAACCCAGCATGCGCTCGGCGCCAGCATTGAAGGTGATGATCCGGCCCTTGAGGTCAGTGGCGATAATCGCCACCTGAGTTGCCGCATCGAGCACGCTGCGCAGTTGGTTATGGGTGCCCCTGAGGGACTGCTCACTGATGCGCAATTCGGCCGTGCGCTGCTCGACCAGCTTCAATGCGCGCTGGCGCTGGCCGAGCACGCTGTACAGCAAAGCGCCGAGCAGCACGCTCAGCAGCGCCCCAAGTAGCGCGACCGCCGGCACCAACGATGAACGATTGGCGTGCACGAAGCTTTGGCTGGGACGAATCAGCATCTGATAGGGATAACCAGCCAGCTGCAGTTGACGGGCACTGGCCATTGCCAGCGGCGCTGCCGGGTTGAGCGACTGGTACAGCAGGTTTTGCCCGCTGCCATCGCTGATGCGCACCACCAGGTCGTCGTCCGTTGCAGCTGACACGCCCTCGCTGACCAAGCGCTGCAAGTCGAGCAGGACAATCACATAGCCACTGGGTATACCGTCGCCTGCAACATTGGCGAAGACTGGAGCAAGCATCATCAGCACTATCGCCGCAGGCTGCTCTGGCAACTGCCATGGCGCGGACACCGCCATGCTGCCTGGGGTAGTCGCGCGCACCAAAGTGCTTTGCACGCGCCTCAGGTTGAACAGCTCCAGGCCAGAAGGCAGCCCAGGCAGATTGGAAGTTTGCACAAAGCGTATGGGGTAGGCGTGGCCGCGTAATGCCAAGGGCTGTACCTGCGCCTGGCCGCCAGCATCAGGGGACGCATTGTGGACAGCCAGTTCGGCACTCGCCCCCCACCTGGCGGTGGCAACGGCGGGCGCCCAGGCGTAGGCCAAAGTGCGCTGCAACAGCGGTTTGACGTAGCCCTGAAATTCGCCTGCGGTGACGTTATCGGAATAACTGAAAAAGCGCCGCAGGCTATCCAGGCGCTGTTGCTGGTCTGCCAGGCGTTCGGCAATACGGCTGTAGCGGTCTGCGGCCAGCAGCTCGAAGCGCTGGCGCAGTTGCTGTTTGGAGAAGCTGTACGCGGCGGTCGTCAGCGCCGCCGTGAACAAAGCGCCGCTGATTACCGCCAGCAGCGCCAACGCCCAGGCCGGTAATGCCTGATAGAGCAGGCCAAACACATTCGCACGCACCTTCGACATAGAGCGATCTCGTCACGTCAGCGTCCTGCGAATTGTTCAACCCTGACTATTTATAGCTATTGGCCATTAGCGGCGCAACTCCGACATTACCCAGTACCACTTCAGCGCAGCTGCAAGCGCCAGGCACGGTGGATCTTGCTGTTGCGAGCAAAGTCCGGATCAACCGTCTGCGCGCTTATTTCTTCCACGACATACCGCGCGCTCACGCTCTCGTCGAGCTGGAACTTGCGGAAGTTGTTGGAGAAATACAGCACACCGCCAGGCGCCAACCGGGCCAGGGCCAGGTCAAGCAACTGCACGTGGTCGCGCTGCACGTCGAACACCCCTTCCATGCGCTTGGAATTGGAGAACGTCGGCGGGTCGATGAAGATCAGGTCGTAGCTCTCGCGGCAGCTCTCCAGCCAGGCCATGACGTCACCCTGCTCCAGGCGATGGCGATCGGAGTAGCCATTGAGCGAGAGGTTGCGCCGCGCCCAGTCCAGGTAGGTCTTGGACAGGTCGACGCTGGTGGTCTCGCGTGCGCCGCCCTTGGCCGCATGCACAGTCGCCGTGGCGGTGTAGCAGAACAGGTTGAGGAAACGCTTGCCGGCCGCCTCGCGCTGGATGCGCATGCGCATCGGACGGTGATCGAGGAACAGCCCGGTGTCGAGATAATCGGTCAGGTTGACCAGCAACTTGACGCCGCCTTCGCTGACTTCCTGGAAACGCCCTTCAGTCGCTTGACGCTCATACTGGCGAGTACCGCTCTGGCGCTGACGGCGCTTGAGCACAATACGCTGCTGATCGATGCCCAGTGCCTGCGGGATCGCTGCAAGCACATCGAGCAGACGCCCTTGGGCCTTTTCTGGATCGATGGTACGCGGGGCGGCGTACTCTTGTACGTGCACCCAATCCTGGTAGAGGTCGATCGCCACAGCGTATTCGGGCATGTCGGCGTCATACAGGCGGTAGCAGTCGATCTGTTCGCGGCGGGCCCACTTGCCCATCTGCTTGAGGTTCTTCTGCAAGCGGTTGGCAAACATCTGCGCACCTTCAGAAAGGCGTGCCGGCTCGTTGACGACTGCCACCGGGCGATCGCTGTCAGCTTCCTGGGCCTCGACAGAACGACGCTCGCCGGAGACACCCGTGACGAACTGATCAGGCTGGATCTTGAACAGCAGCAGTTTGCACGGCAACGCGCCGTTCCAGAACGCGTACTGTTTGTGGCTGCGCACACCCATACGCTTGCCCAGTTCAGGCGCGCCGGTGAATACCGCCGCCTCCCAGCCCAGACACGCCTGGCGCAGACGCTCGCCCAGGTTCTGGTAGAGGTAGAGCAAGCTGGCCTCATCGCCCAGACGCTCGCCGTAAGGCGGGTTGCTGATGACCAGACCTTTCTGGTTCTGGTCCGGACGCGGTTCAAACGTGCCGACCTCACCCTGGTAGATCTTGATCCAGTCGCTCAGGCCGGCCCGTTCGACGTTGTTGCGGCCCGGCTGAATCAGCCGTGGGTCGGCTTCGTAACCGCGAATCCACAGCGGCGGCTTGGCCAGGCCGGCTTCGGCGCGCTGGGTTGCTTCGTCATGAACCTTGCGCCACAACGCCGGCACGTGGCCAAGCCAGGCGCTGAAGCCCCAACGCTCGCGCTTGAGGTTGGGCGCAATATCGGCGGCGATCATCGCGGCCTCGACGAGGAAGGTACCGACACCGCACATCGGGTCAGCCAGCGCGCCGCCTTCGGCAGCAATGCGCGGCCAGCCGGAACGAATCAGCACCGCTGCGGCGAGGTTTTCCTTAAGCGGCGCGGCGCCCTGCTGCAAACGATAGCCGCGCTGGTGCAGGCTGTGCCCAGAGAGGTCGAGCGAGAGGATCGCTTCACCACGATCCAGGCGCAGGTGCACACGCATGTCCGGATTCAGCTTGTCGACCGACGGGCGCAGGCCGTCTTTGTCGCGCAGCTTGTCGACGATGGCGTCCTTGACCTTCAGCGCACCAAAGTGGGTGTTGTCGATGCCCGAGCCATGCCCGCTGAACTCCACGGCCAGCGAGCCATCGGCGAGCAGATGATCCTGCCATTCGACGGCATTGACGCCGTCGTAGAGGTCATCGGCATTTTTCATCGCAAAACGTTTGAGCACCAGCAGTACGCGGTTGCCCAAGCGGGACCACAGGCACAAGCGGTAGGCGGTTTCCATGTCGGCCTCGCCACGAATGGCCGAGGTGTGCTCACGCACGTCCTCAAGGCCGAGGCCTCGGGCCTCATCGGCGAGCAGGCCTTCTAGGCCCTTGGGGCAGGTGAGGTAAAGTTCGAAACGGTCCGACATGAGTAATCCAGTGCCTATGGCTATTTGAGTGACGGGACGACGCATCGTCCGTCAGGGTTTTCCCGAGCGCCCTTTTCAGGCGCTCGGGTGGCCTTGCGTGATTCGCGAAGGCCTGGCCGCCCGACAATTGTGCATGCACCCAAGGGTGAAAGCAGCCTTTGATCGTCGAGCAGTACGAAAAATTCTTGCGCCAGGTCATTAAAGCGACCCTTCGTCGCATTTCAAATTAATTCAGCCGTTTTTTGACGACGCTGGCCAAATAGCGGCCAGTGCGGCTAAACCCCGATCACAGCGGACATTTGCCCAAACAAGGTTGAGTCGCATTTATTTACTTATCACTTCACCTACAGAAACGTTACGTCCTTATGACAAAACGATCATTCACACTGTGACTTTCATTGGTTAGAACTGACCACAGGCCGCTTCGCAACGAAACGGCACTTCAAGCTCGCCACGCCGGCAGCGAGCGCAAACCGGCAGAAAGATTCTGCCCGGCCTCTGTGAGGCCGACGGGACATTACAGTCAACAAGTGAGGGCAACACCCTATGAGAAGACTTAAGCGTGATCCGTTGGAAAGAGCATATTCACGTGGCTACCAGTATGGGGTCACCGGCAAATCTCGCGAACTTTGCCCCTTCACCCTAGCATCTGTACGTCAGGCCTGGATAAACGGCTGGCGCGAGGGTCGCGGAGATAACTGGGACGGCATGACCGGCACTGCTGGCATTCATAGACTCAACGAAAATCACGCCGTTGGCTGATCAAGGAATCTGAATTCGAGTCACCATGCACGCCCCATCCGGGCGGCGGGCTGCGGCCCAGGGGCCCCTCAAAGGGGCCCTTTTTTATGCCCGCTGATCAGCCCCGTGGCATTGCTGCAATGGCATCGACTGCTTCGCGAATCAGCGCCGGGCCCTTGTAGATGAAGCCCGAATAGATCTGTACCAGGCTGGCACCGGCAGCGATTTTCTCAGCTGCGTGACGGCCTTCGGTGATCCCACCTGCGGCGATGATCGGCATCCGCCCGGCCAACTCCCCTGCCAGCACCTTGACCGTATGGGTACTCTTGGCCAGCACTGGCGCACCCGACAGGCCACCGGCTTCAGCGCCATACGGCAGGCTCTCGACGCCTTCACGGGACAGCGTGGTGTTGGTTGCGATCACTGCATCCATGCCCGACTCCAGCAGCGCCGCAGCTACCAGCGCGGTTTCTTCGTCGGTCATGTCCGGGGCAATCTTGATCGCCAGCGGCACACGCTTGGCATACTCAGTGGCAAGCTGCTCGCGGCGCACCGCAAGTGCATCCAGCAACTGCTTGAGCGAGTCACCGAACTGCAGCGAGCGCAGGCCCGGGGTATTCGGCGAGCTGACATTGACGGTGATGTAGCTGGCGTCGTTGTAGACCTTCTCCAGGCCAATCAGGTAATCGTCGACCGCGCGCTCGACCGGCGTGTCGAAGTTCTTGCCGATGTTGATCCCCAGCACGCCATCGAAGCGCGAGGCACGCACCCGCTCCAGCAGGTGATCGACGCCCAGGTTGTTGAAGCCCATGCGATTGATGATCGCCGTTGCCTCAGGCAGACGAAACAGCCGCGGCTTGGGGTTGCCCGGCTGCGGGCGTGGCGTCACGGTACCGATTTCGACAAAGCCGAAGCCCAGCTGGGCAAAGCCATCGATGGCCGCGCCGTTCTTGTCCAGACCCGCCGCCAGCCCGACCGGGTTGGCGAAGTTCAAGCCCATCACCGTCACTGGAGATGGCGCCGGCTGCTTGCACAGCAGGCCATTGAGCCCCAGCCGGCCACCGGCACCAATCAGGTCCAGGGACAGGTCGTGGGAGGTTTCCGGAGAAAGCTTGAACAGCAGCTGGCGGGCCAGGTTATACATGGGCGGACAATACTCGGGGATGAGTGAGGGGGCGATTATAGCCAGCACGCCGCTGGCGCGACAGGCCTTTGCTGACCGTCTGGCATATGCCTTGCTTCAACAGCAGGCACAGCCTATTCGGTACAGGCGAGGATTTTTGTGAATACAGCTCCCCACGCAACACCTCTGGCCTGGGTCAACGGTAGTGACGCGCCGGAAAAACCCAGCCTCGATATCGGTTTCATGGCCCTTACCGACTGCGCTTCGGTAGTGGTTGCCGCCACTCAGGGCTTCGCCCAGCAGCAAGGCCTGACCCTCAACCTCAAGCGCCAGGCCTCCTGGGCCGGCATGCGTGACAAGCTGGTCAGTGGCGAGCTGGATGCAGGGCATTGCCTGTATGGCCTGATCTACGCCGTGCACCTAGGCATCGGCGGCAGCGCCCGCCGCGATATGGCCGTGCTGATGGGCCTGAACCAGAACGCCCAGGCCATCAACCTGTCACCCGCCCTGCAGCGCAAAGGCGTGACCAGCCCTGAAGCACTGGCAAAACTGGTGCACCAATCAGGGGCGAAGCTGACCTTTGCCCAGACATTTCCTACCGGCACCCACGCCATGTGGCTGTATTACTGGCTGGCCAGCCAAGGTATTCATCCGCTGCACGACGTCGCCAGCGTCGTGGTGCCGCCCGCGCAAATGGTCGCCCATGTACAGGCCGGTCGCATCGATGGCTTCTGCGTCGGCGAACCGTGGTCAGCCCAGGCGGTGGCCGAGGGCCAGGGCTTCACCCTCGCCACCAGCCAGTCGATCTGGCCGAACCACCCGGAAAAGGTCCTTGGCTGCGCGCGAGCGTTTGTCGAGCTGTACCCCAACAGCGCCCGCGCACTGGTCAAGGCGATATTGGCCGCCAGCCAGTTCATCGAGCAGAGCCAGGAGAATCGCCGTAGCACGGCTCATCTACTGAGCGGCAGTGCCTACCTGGATACTGCAGTGGCGACGATTGAACCGCGCCTGCTCGGCGACTATCAGGACGGGCTGGGCAATCACTGGCAGGACCCCCACGCACTGCGCTTTCATGACCAAGGCCGGGCCAACCAGCCCTACCTGTCCGATGGCATGTGGTTCATGACCCAGTTCCGCCGCTGGGGTTTGCTGCGCGAAGACCCCGACTACCTGGAGGTCGCCAACCAGGTGCAGCAGCTAGCCCTGTACCGCGCTGCTGCCGCTGAGCTCGGCTTGCCAGGCGACGTATCAGCAATGCGCAGCAGCCTGTTGATCGACGGCATCCGCTGGGATGGCAGCGACCCGCATGGCTACGCCCGCAGTTTTCACCTGCACGCCATGACACCGGCGCCTAGCGCCCATCTCGCTCGGTGAAGGGGCTGAACATGCTACGGATCCTGTTGATCGACGACACAGAGAAAAAAGTCGGCCGGCTCAAGCTGGCACTGATCGAAGCCGGCTTCGAGGTCATCGAGGCCACGGGCCTCACCATCGACCTGCCTGCCTGCGTCGAAACGGTGCGCCCGGACGTGGTCTTGATCGATACCGAGTCACCGGGGCGTGATGTCATGGAGCAGGTGGTGCTGGTCAGCCGCGATCTGCCACGGCCGATTGTCCTGTTCACCGACGAACACGACCCGGATGTGATGCGCCAAGCGATCCACGCCGGGGTCAGTGCCTACATCGTCGAGGGCATTCAGAGCAGCCGCCTGCAGCCGATTCTGGATGTAGCGATGGCCCGCTTCGAGAGCGACCAGGCGCTCAAGGCCCAGCTGTTGGCGCGCGACCAGCAACTGGCCGAGCGCAAGCGTGTGGAGCATGCCAAGGGCTTGCTGATGAAGATGAAGGACTGCAATGAAGAGCAGGCCTACACCCTCATGCGCCGCCAGGCCATGAGCAAGCAGCAGAAGCTCATCCAGGTGGCGGAGCAGATCATCGCCATGCACGAGTTGCTCGGCTGAAACGGTTGCCTCCCAAGGGGTTGGCCCGGCTTTTGCTCTGCAATCACTACAGGTAGCCAACGGCGGTTGCCACAGTTTCCGACAAAGACGTCGCTCACCCCTCCATCAAGATGGATCGGGTAGCGGCGTCTTTTTCGTTCCAGCCCAGCACAGCCTGGGCATGACAACCGTTGCAAGCCGCGTGAGGTGTTCGATGAATACGAGCTTCTGGAAATCCGGGCATGTGCCTACCCTGTTTGCTGCATTCCTGTATTTCGACCTGAGTTTCATGGTCTGGTACCTGCTCGGCCCGATGGCGGTGCAGATTGCCACCGACCTGCAGTTGACCCCACAAGAGCGCGGCCTGATGGTCGCCACGCCCATCCTGGCCGGCGCCCTGCTACGCTTTGGCATGGGTCTGCTGGTCGATCGTCTGTCGCCCAAAACCGCTGGACTGATGGGCCAGGTGGTGGTGATCGTGGCGTTGGCCTGCGCCTGGCACTGGGGCGTGCACAGCTACGAACAAGCCTTGCTGCTGGGAGTTTTTCTCGGATTTGCCGGCGCTTCGTTCGCCGTGTCACTGCCGCTGGCCTCGCAGTGGTACCCGCCGCAGCATCAGGGCAAAGCGATGGGCATCGCTGGCGCCGGCAACTCCGGCACCGTCTTCGCGGCGCTGCTGGCGCCGGCCCTGGCCGCAGCCTATGGCTGGAACAACGTGTTCGGCTTCGCCCTGATCCCGCTGCTGCTGACCCTGCTGGTGTTTGCCTTGCTGGCCCGCAACGCGCCGCAACGACCAAAACGCAAAGCCATGGCCGACTACTTCAAGGCGCTGGGTGATCGCGATAGCTGGTGGTTCATGTTCTTCTACAGCGTCACCTTTGGCGGCTTCATTGGCTTGGCCAGCGCCCTGCCGGGCTACTTCAGCGACCAATATGGCCTGAACCCGATCACTGCCGGCTACTACACCGCGGCCTGCGTGTTTGGCGGCAGCATGATGCGCCCGCTGGGCGGCGCTCTGGCCGACCGCTTTGGCGGCATCCGCACCCTGCTCGGCATGTATGGCGTAGCTGCGGTATGTATCGCCGCGGTCGGCTTCAACCTGCCTAGCGCCACGGCTGCGCTGGCTCTTTTCGTCAGCGCCATGCTTGGCCTGGGCGCCGGCAATGGCGCAGTGTTTCAGCTGGTGCCGCAGCGCTTCCGCCAGGAAATCGGGGTAATGACTGGCTTGATCGGCATGGCCGGCGGCATCGGTGGCTTCCTCCTGGCCGCAGGGCTGGGCATGATCAAGCAGCACACCGGTGACTACCAGCTGGGTCTGTGGCTGTTCGCAAGCCTGGGCCTGCTGGCCTGGTTTGGCCTGCATGGGGTCAAACTACGCTGGCGCACCACCTGGGGCTCGGCTGCGGTTACCGCAGCGCGGGTATAGGGCAAACCCATGAGCCTGCAATTGCGCTTTGCCCAAGCCAGCGCCACCGGTCCGCGCAGCGAAAACCAGGACGCTCTGCGCCTGGTGACACCGGCGCCGGAATTGGCAGCGAGCAAAGGCTATCTGGTCGCACTGGCCGACGGCGTCAGTCAGTGCGCCGATGGCGGCCTGGCCGCGCGAGCCAGCCTGCAGGCGTTGGCGCTGGACTACTACGCCACGCCGGCCACCTGGCCGGTCGCGCAGGCGCTGGATCGCCTGCTGCTGGCGCAAAACCGCTGGCTGCGCGCCCAAGGCAGCGGCCAGCCGCTGCTGACCACCCTCACTGCACTGGTCCTGCGCGGGCGCCGCTTCACCCTCGCCCACGTCGGTGACTGCCGTGCCTATCGCTGGGATCAGGGCCGCTTGCTGTGCCTGAGCGAAGACCATGTCTGGGATCAGCCGGGCATGCAGCATGTCCTCAAGCGCGCGCTGGGCCTGGACCAGCATCTGTTGGTGGACTACCTGGACGGTGAGCTGGTTGCCGGCGAAACCCTGCTGCTGCTCAGCGATGGTGTCTGGGCCTGCCTTGGCGAGCAAGCGATTGCCGCCATCCTCAGAGATCAACCTGACCTGCAGGACGCCGCCGACATCTTGGTCGCCAGCGCCCATCATGCCGGTAGCCAGGACAACGCCAGTGCCGTGCTGGTGCAGATCGAACAGCTCGGCCCGAGCAACTTCAGCGACACCCTGGCGCAACTGCAGCAATGGCCAGTGCCCGGGCCGCTGCGCCCCGGGCAAGCCATCGATGGCTGGCAGGTCGATGCTCAATTGGCCCGCAGCCGCCAGTCGCTGCTGTATCGGGTGCATGACAGTCAGGGCCAGGCGTGGCTGCTCAAGACCCTGCCCGGCGCCGCCGAAGCAGATCCGGGTGCCGCTCAGCGCTTGCTGCAGGAAGAGTGGTTTCTGCGGCGGGTGGCCGGTCGGCACTTCCCTGAGGTGCATGCGGCCAATCACCGTCAGCATGTGTACTACCTGATGCGCGAATACCCGGGCCAGACCCTCAGCGCCCTGTACAACGTGCAAGGCCCGCTACCCCTGGCGCAGTGGCTGGAAATCGCCCGGCAGCTGCTGCAGGCAGTCGGCGTGCTGCACCGGCGCAACCTGCTGCATCGGGATATCAAGCCCGAGAATCTGCACCTGGGCACAGACGGCCAGTTGCGCCTGCTCGACTTTGGCCTTGCCTATTGCCCAGGGCTGTCTGAAGACGCCCCCCATGACCTGCCTGGTACGCCGTCGTTCATTGCCCCGGAGGCGTTCGACGGGCAACTGCCGCAGGCGCGCCAGGACCTCTATGCCACGGGTGTAACTCTGTACTACCTGCTCACCGGGCACTACCCCTACGGTGAAATCGAGGCCTTCCAACGGCCGCGCTTCACCCACGTGGTCAGCCCCGGCCGTTATCGCCCGGACCTGCCTGAATGGCTGCAACGCAATCTGGAGCAAGCCGTCGCGGCCGATCCCCGGCAACGTTTCGAAACCGCCGAGCAATGGCTGCTGTTGCTCGAACGTGGCGACCGCCAGGAACTGAGCGAGCGGCCACGGCCATTGCTGGAGCGCGAGCCGCTCAAGGTCTGGCAGACGCTTGCCGTGCTGTCTCTGCTGTTCAACCTGATATTGCTGTTCAGCCTGTTCAAGGGCTGAGCGCGCTGCTTGATGAGGAACATCTGATGAACGCGAAAATCTGGTTGGTTGGTGCCGGCCCCGGCGACCCTGAACTGCTAACGCTGAAAGCGGTGCGGGCCTTGCGCGAGGCGCAGGTGGTGATGATCGATGACCTGGTCAATCCGGCTGTGCTTGAGCATTGCCCAGGGGCACGGGTGATTGCCGTGGGCAAACGCGGCGGTTGTCGCTCGACGCCGCAAGCGTTCATTCAGCGCCTGATGTTGCGCCATGCCCGCCAGGGGCGCTGCGTGGTACGCCTGAAAGGCGGCGACCCATGCATCTTTGGCCGTGGCGGCGAAGAAGCACTGTGGTTGCAGCAGCGCGGTATCGAGGTGGAGTTGGTCAACGGCATCACCGCTGGACTGGCCGGTGCCACTCAGTGCGGCATCCCCCTCACCCTGCGCGGGGTCAGCCGTGGCGTGACCTTGGTGACAGCACATACCCAGGATGACAGCGAGCTGAACTGGGCAGGCCTGACTCAGGGCGGCACCACCTTGGTGGTGTACATGGGCGTGGCTCGGCTGGGGGACATTCGACAGGGTTTGCTCAAGGCCGGCATGGCGGCAGACACGCCCGTCGCCATGATCGAGAACGCTTCGCTACCGAGCCAGCGCGAGTGCCGCAGTACGCTGCTGGAGATGGCCATGGATGCGACCGCCTTCGCCCTGCGCAGCCCAGCAGTGCTGGTGATAGGCGAAGTGGCGCGGCAAGGCGCGGTGGCCGAGCTGGTGACCGCAGCCGTAGGCGCTGCCTGAACGCGGCACAGCGGACTTTTTTACAGGCAAAGAAAAACCCGGCCTAGGCCGGGTTTTTCCTGAATCTCAGACCAATTACTTGGCTTGAGCTTCTACTTGCGCTTCAACGCGACGGTTAACAGCGCGACCTTCTTCGGTGGCGTTGTCAGCAACCGGACGGGTTTCGCCGTAGCCAACCGAGTCAACACGGCTCGATTCTACGCCGTACTGCTGGGTCAGAACTTGCTTAACGGCGCTAGCGCGACGCTCGGACAGCTTCTGGTTGTAAGCGTCTGGACCTACGGAGTCAGTGTGACCTTCGACAGTGGTAGTAGTCGATGGGTACTGCTTCATGAAGTCAGCCAGGTTCTTGATGTCGCCGTAGCTGTTAGGCTTGACAACCGACTTGTCGAAGTCGAACTTGACGTCCAGCTCAACACGTACGACTTCGGCAACTGCTGGGCAGCCGTCGGCGTCAACGGTAACGTTGGCTGGGGTGTCTGGGCATTTGTCGACGTTGTCGCAGACGCCGTCGTTGTCGCTGTCGGAGCACACTTCAGCAACTGGAGCTGGAGCGACTTCAGCAGTCTTCGGGCTACCGCCGAAGTTCAGGCCGATACCAACGCTTGGCGCCCACTCGGTGTCGCCTTGGTCGATGTTGTACTGAGCTTCAACGCCAGCACGAGCGTAGAACATGTCGGTGATGTACCACTTGGCACCAGCGCCAACGTTGGCGAAGGTGGACTGGTTACGACCACCACGGCCGGTCTGGCCGATGGACTGGTGGGAGAAACCAGCCGACACGTACGGACGGATTGCGTCGTACGGGTTGTTGAAGTGGTACAGAGCGTCCAGGGCGGTGTTCGAGCCCTTGATGTTCTTGCCATCTTCGCCACGAGCGTTGTGGACTTCGTCGTAGCCCAGACGCAGTTCAACGTCGTCGGTCAGGAAGTAACCGATCGAGCCGCCGAACAGGTTGCCGTCGTTCTTGAAGTCACGCTGGCTGTCGAAGAATTCTTTCTTGTAGAAGCCTTCGACTTCTACAGCGCCTGTGCCTTGGGCCAGAGCGCCGAACGAAGCAGCGGCAACGAGCGAGCCAATGGCCAAGCCCAGAGTGTTTTTCAATTTCATCCGTTAAATCCCCATCGTGTGATAGATAAGCAGTCCCACCAAAAACCGGGGGACAACTCGACGGCAAGTCTAGCAGAACTCACCGGTGGTTTAGAGACATTTGCTGGCCACTAAGTTTCAACCTCGCCAGCAAATTTCTCTCTGAGCTTGTCGAGCGCACGCTTGTAGCGCATTTTCGTTGCGCTCAAGCCCATGTGCATGATATCGGCGATCTCCTGAAATTCCAGCTCTGCGACAAAACGCAGCACCAGGATCTCGCGGTCAATCGGGTTCACATGCACCAGCCACTTGTCCAGGCCGCCCTTTTCTTCAGGTTTTGGTGCCTTGTCCTCTGACGCCTCTTCTATAGGGTCAAGGCTCAAGGCATCCATCAGCCTGCGTTTGCGTCGCTCCTTGCGGTACTGGGTGATGCACTCGTTGTAGGTGATGCTGTAGAGCCAGGTCTTGAACTTGGATTTACCTTCGAAGTTCTTCAACCCGTACAGCACTTTCAGCATCACCTCCTGACAGACATCGTCAGCGTCGCGGTCGTTCCCCAAATAACGTGCACAAACGTTGAACAGGGTTCGTTGGTACCGGCGCATGAGTTCCTCATACGCCCGGGTAACGTGAAACAGCTCCTCATGCGAACGCGCCACCAACTCCTCGTCGGTGAGTTCGTGTGGGTCATAGCGCATGGGCGGCGAATGAACTTTATTCAAAACGAATCTGGCCGACAGTCAGGTCAAGTCGCCGCACGCACCCTCAGGGCGCCTTTTCGCGGCGACATACAGTAACAGCTTTTACCCGGTTAGCGGCTATCGACACGCTGTTCGAGCAAGCTGCGGTTGGCCAACGACACCAATTCGCCATCGTCGGTCAGCACTGTCGTCTTCACCGTGCCGATCTCTTCGATCTGGCCTTCAACCTCTCCAATCCGGACCTGCTGGCCAACCTGATACAGCTCGCGCACGTAAATCCCAGCCAGAATCTGCCCGGCAATTTCGCGGCTGCCCAAGCCCATCGCCAGGGCAATTGCCAGACCAACGGTAATCAAGCCAATGACGATTACGTGGTTGAGCAGGTCGGTCTTGACCTCCAGCTGGCTGATAGCCACCGAGATCGCAATGATGATCACCAGGCCTTGAGCGATGCGCCCGACGCCTGCAGCGTACTCCAGGCCGATGCCTTCCGCGGCGCCGCGGACCAGGCCATTGACCAGTTGCGCAAGCATGACCCCGGCCAGCAGCACCAGGGCCGCGCCAAATACCTTGGGCAGATACAGCGCAAGCATGTCCAGCGTTGCCGAGACCCGCTCAAGGCCGAGTGACTCAGCCGCAGAGACGAGGAAGATCAGCAGCACGAACCAATACACGATCTTGCCGATCAGGGTCGATATCGGCACCTGAATGCCGCCGCGGCTGAGCATCTTGGTCATGCCGGTACCGGCCATCAGACGGTCCAGGCCAAACTTGGCGAGCAGCTTGGACAACAGCGTATCGAGCAGCTTGGCCACCACGAAACCGAGCAGCACCACGACCAGCGCGCCGAACAGGTTGGGGATGAAGTTCGCCACCTTGGTCCAAAGGGCAGTCATTGCGGTGACCAGGCTCTGGGTCCAGAGATCGAGTTCCATATTCAATCAGCCTTATCAGCTTTGCTGCCAGCGGCAGGATTACGGCGCACCGGCGCAACATGCGCCGAGCCATTGTTGACGGCAATCATCAGCGCCTGGCTCCAACGGCCAAGCAAGCTGAACAGATCGCCCGCACCAACCTGACGGTTGGCGGTTTTCAGCACGCGACCCAGACACGCTGCGTCGTCTCGGTCCTGACCGGACGGCGACGCATTGAGCAGGTCACGCAAGGATTGTTCAAACGGATCGTGCATGGGCACCTCGCGTAATGTCAGTCAAAGACGAGGGCGCCGGGCAACGGGTCACAACGTCACCGCACGCGAATGTTTCAAAATGCACCGGATCACACCCAGCGCAGGCGGCGGAACAACCACCACTGCCCTGCCGCCAGTGCCAGGACCAGCAGGCTGGCGAACAGGAATCCATAGGGGCTGTCGGCGCCCGGAATGCCGCCGACGTTGATCCCCAGCAGGCCGGTGACAAAGCTCATCGGCAAGAAAATGCAGGTGATGATGCCGAAGCGGAACATGGTCCGGTTCATCCGCTCGCTGCGCCGCCGGTCTTCGCTCTCGAGCACCAGTGCGGCGCGCTCGCGGGTCAGTTCCAGCTCCTCGAGGTAGCGGATCAGGCTGTTGTTGAGTTCGTTCCAGTAATCGGCATCGGCGTCAGCGAACCAGCTCCACTTGTGCCTTGCAAGCTGTACGTAGATTTCCCGTTGCGGCGCCAGGAAGCGGCGCAGGCCGGCAGCGCGGCGGCGAATCTGCTGCAGCACACCGTCTTCTGGCGTGTACCGTTCGTCGGATTCCACCTTCTCTTCTTCGAAATCGACCAGTTCGGACAGATCACTGACCAGCGCCTGGACCTTTTCGGTCAGCAGTTCGCCCATCAGCAAGAGCAACTCGGAGGCCGATTTGGGCCCCCTGCCCTCGCTCAGCAGCTGCAGGATTTCGTCGCTGGCGCGCAGTGGCCGCAAGCGCAGCGAGATGATCCGTTGCGCCTCTGCAAATATGCGCACCGAGACCATATCTTCAGGCTCGGCACCAGGATTGAGATTGACCCCGCGCAAAAACAGCAGCAACTGCTCATCCGCCAACGGCAACAGCCGTGGTCGGGTGTTTTCTTCAAGCAGCAGCTCGCAGCTGAACTCGCTCAGCCCGCTTTCGCGCAGCAACCAGCTGCGGGTCTGCGGATGGCTGCGGTCCCAGTGCAGCCAAAGGCTCTGCTCTGGCTGCAACTGCAGGTCATCCAGTTCGGTCCGAGCGATAGAACGCGCGCCACCTTTGCCATCGAGCACCAGGGCATGCACCAGCCCCCACTGCGCGTTGTCTTCCTCGAACATTCCAGCTCCATCAGCGCGCGCGGCGCATCACTCGGGCATTTGCAGCGGTTGCGGCGAAACGATCACGCCGTTGTTGTCGGCGTAAACGTATTCACCCGGGCGGAAGGTCACGCCGGCGAAGGTCACCACCACGTTGAGGTCGCCAAGGCCACGCTTGTCGGTCTTCAGCGGATGCGCGGCCAGCGCCTGCACACCGACGTTGGTCTGCACCAGCACGTCGACATCGCGCACGCAGCCATAGATGACCAAGCCTTCCCAACCGTTTTGCGCAGCCTTGGCGGCAATCATGTCGCCCAGCAGCGCGCAACGCAGCGAGCCGCCACCGTCGACCACCAGCACCTTGCCGCGGCCATCAAGCTCGGCTTGAGCCTTGACCAGCGAGTTGTCTTCAAAACACTTGATGGTCACGATCTGGCCGCCGAACGAGTCGCGGCCACCGAAGTTGCTGAACATCGGTTCCAGCACCTGGACCAGGTCTGGGTTGGCGTCGCACAGATCGGGCGTTACGTAATGCTGCATGGGAAGGCTCCTGTCAGGCACAACGAAAGCGGAAAGTCCGGCCAAGGCTACACCGCGCGAGGTGGTGCAGTCATCTGCGACTGCTCAGTCAGGCTGGCCGCCAGTTCGGCGCCACGTACCGGCGCGTCAGGATCACGCAACCAGCCTTCGATCAGCGGCCATACCTGGATCTGCGCAGCCTTGCTTACCAACATGTCGACATGGCCAAAGGCATCGAAGCCCTGCTCCCGGCCCAGGCAAAGAAACTGCTTGCGCTCGGCGCCGTATTGCTCGAACAGCTTGCGGCAGGCCCACACCGGGTCCTGCAGATCACCCGCGCCCGCCACCGCCAGCAGTGGCACATCGACCTCGCTCAGCCCTGCCCACCAATCCTTGCCCTTCTCGCCGAAGCGCCCGAACAGGCCATGCCAACGCATGCTCTCCAGCGCCAGGCCGATCGGCTCGTCTTCCGGCCCGCGCTTGAGCCGGGAGCCAGAAATATGTGCAAAGCGTTTGAGCAGCAAGCGCGCGCCCCACTCCACTGTCGGCACCTTCAACGGCCAGTACACGCGGCTGATCTGGGTGCCAAACAGGGCCACGCTGGCCACCTGTTCAGATGGCAGGTAAGCGCCACCCAGCGCTGCCGTAAGCGTGGTCCCGCCCAGCGAATGGCCGATCCAGTGGGGAGCCCGGCCGGCTTGTTCATGGACAAATGCAGCAATCACCGGCAGATCGTAGCGCGCGTAGTCGGCTACGCGGTTTTGCCGCCACTGGCGATTACGCGGTGACAGGCCATGACCGCGCATCTCCGGGATCCACACATCAAAACCGGCCCTCGCCAGAAACGCGCCCAAGCCGATGCCTTTGGGCGAAAACCAGAACCGTCGATTGGAGAAGCTGCCGTGCAGCAGAATCACCGGTATGCCATGAACGCCGCCGTGATCGGCAAGGCCAAGACGCGTGACCGCCAGCTCGACGCTGGGGTCGGGGCTGTTGCCAGCCTTGATCCGGTACACGTCTTCACTGAGGTCACCGCGGCGTTCGGCACTTTGCAAGGCCACGGGGAAGAGAGCGCTACTGCTTTGCATAGAATACTTGTATGAAAAAGGGCGGGAACCATCGCTGGAACTCGCCCCGAAGAATACGCGCGCAGGCACGTTGGACGTGCCTGCGCAGTGCTTGGATCAGGCCGGGGCTTGACCTTCGGCCAGGAAGAACCAGGTCTCGAGTACCGAATCCGGGTTCAGCGACACGCTCTCGATCCCCTGTTCCATCAGCCACTTGGCCAGGTCTGGGTGGTCGGAAGGGCCCTGGCCACAGATGCCGATGTACTTGCCGGCCTTGTTACAGGCCTGGATGGCGTTGGCCAGCAGCTTTTTCACCGCAGGATTACGCTCATCGAACAGGTGCGCGATGATACCCGAATCGCGGTCCAGGCCCAGGGTAAGCTGAGTCAGGTCGTTGGAGCCGATCGAGAAGCCGTCGAAGTACTCGAGGAACTCTTCAGCCAGAATCGCGTTGGACGGCAGCTCGCACATCATGATCACGCGCAGGCCGTTGTCGCCACGAGCCAGGCCGTTTTCGGCAAGCAAATCGACAACCTGGCTGGCCTCACCCAGGGTGCGCACGAACGGTACCATGATCTCGACGTTGGTCAGGCCCATCTCGTTGCGCACGCGCTTGAGCGCACGGCACTCGAGCTCGAAGCAGTCACGGAACGACTCGCTGATGTAGCGCGAAGCACCGCGGAAGCCCAGCATCGGGTTTTCTTCTTCCGGCTCGTACAGCTTGCCGCCGATCAGGTTGGCGTATTCGTTGGACTTGAAGTCCGACAGCCGCACGATGACCTTTTTCGGATAGAACGCCGCAGCCAGGGTGCTGATGCCTTCGACCAGTTTCTCGACATAGAAGCCGACCGGATCGGAATAACCGGCGATACGCTTGTCTACACTGTCCTTCAGCTCAGGTGGCAACCCGGCGTAGTTGAGCAGCGCCTTGGGGTGCACGCCGATCATGCGGTTGATGATGAACTCCAGACGAGCCAGGCCGACACCAGCGTTGGGCAACTGGGCAAAATCAAAGGCGCGATCCGGGTTGCCGACGTTCATCATGATCTTGAACGGCAGGTCGGGCATGGCATCGACCGAATTCTGCTTGATGTCGAAGCCCAGCTCACCTTCGAAGATGAAGCCGGTATCGCCCTCGGCGCAGGACACGGTCACACCCTGGCCGTCCTTGAGCAGCTGGGTGGCGTTGCCACAACCGACTACGGCCGGAATGCCCAGCTCACGAGCGATGATCGCCGCGTGGCAGGTCCGCCCGCCACGGTTGGTGACGATGGCGCTGGCGCGTTTCATGACCGGTTCCCAATCCGGGTCGGTCATGTCCGAGACCAGCACGTCGCCCGGCTGGACGCGGTCCATTTCCGACACGTCGTTGATGATCCGCACCTTGCCGGCGCCGATGCGCTGGCCAATGGCGCGGCCTTCGACCAGTACCGTGCCCTTCTCTTTGAGCAGGTAGCGCTCCATGACATTGGCGCTGGCGCGGCTTTTTACCGTTTCTGGGCGGGCCTGAACGATGTACAGCTTGCCGTCGTCACCGTCCTTGGCCCACTCGATGTCCATCGGCCGCTGGTAATGCTGCTCGATGATCATGGCCTGCTTGGCCAGCTCGTTGACTTCGTCATCGCTCAGGCAGAAGCGCGCACGTTCGGCACGGTCGACTTCGACGGTCTTGACCGAACGACCGGCCTTGGCTTCGTCGCCGTAGATCATCTTCAGCGCCTTGCTGCCCAGGTTGCGGCGCAAGATCGCCGGGCGGCCGGCTTGCAGGGTGTGCTTGTGGACATAGAATTCGTCAGGGTTGACCGCGCCCTGAACCACGGTTTCGCCCAGGCCGTAGGCGCCGGTAATGAACACCACGTCGCGGAAACCCGATTCGGTATCGAGGGTGAACATCACCCCGGCAGTGCCGGTTTCGGAACGGACCATGCGCTGCACGCCAGCCGACAGGGCGACCAGTTTGTGGTCAAAGCCCTGGTGCACGCGGTAGGAAATGGCGCGATCGTTGAACAGCGAAGCGAATACTTCCTTGGCCGCGCGGATCACGTTTTCAACGCCACGGATATTGAGGAAGGTCTCTTGCTGGCCAGCAAAGGAGGCGTCTGGCAGGTCTTCTGCGGTGGCCGAAGAGCGCACGGCCACGGCCATGTTGTCGTTACCCTGGGCCATTTCGGCGAAGGCAGCGCGGATTTCGGCATTCAGGCGCTCGGGGAACTCGGCTTCCATGATCCACTGACGGATCTGCGCGCCGGTCTTGGCCAGGGCGTTGACGTCATCCACGTCCAGCGCGTCGAGCGCGGCATGGATCTGCGCGTTCAGCCCGCTCTGCTCGAGAAAGTCACGGTACGCCTGAGCCGTAGTGGCAAAGCCGCCCGGCACCGAGACGCCGGCACCTGCGAGGTTACTGATCATCTCGCCGAGGGATGCGTTCTTGCCCCCCACATGCTCTACATCATGGACGCCGAGCTTATCGAGGGAAACTACGTACTCTACCAAGGTGATCTCTCCACTAACGGTGTTGGAAAAGCTCAGAGCGCCCGCCTGACGGTTCAGACTGGGCCGGGCGCTTATGGCCGGGACCTGGAAAATAAGTGAGAATGCCAAAAGCCGCATTCGGCAAAGCGAACTTATCATATCCAAGAAACGTCATCAGCTTAAGGCCTAGGGTGCAAATGAAACGAACCGCGTTTTTCATCTCCGACGGCACCGGCATCACTGCCGAGACCCTGGGTCAAAGCCTGCTCGCACAATTCGAGAGCATTCCGTTCAATAAATTCACCCGCCCGTACATCGACAGCCCGGAAAAGGCGCGCACGATGGTGCTGCAGATCAACGCAGCGGCGGAGCGTGACGGGATGCGGCCGATCATCTTCGACACCATCGTCAACCAGGACATTCGCGAGATTCTGGCGACTTCCAACGGGTTCATGATCGATATCTTTTCGTCGTTCCTGTCGCCCTTGGAGCAGGAGCTGACCGCGCATTCGTCGTATTCGGTGGGCAAGTCGCACTCGATTGGCGGCAACTCCAACTATATGGAGCGGATCGAGGCGGTGAACTTTGCGCTGGACAACGATGATGGTGCGCGCACGCATTATTACGACAAAGCCGACCTGATTCTGGTGGGGGTGTCGCGCTGCGGCAAGACGCCGACCTGTCTGTACATGGCGATGCAGTTCGGGATTCGTGCGGCGAACTATCCGTTGACTGAGGATGACATGGAGCGGCTGCAGTTGCCGGCGGTGCTGAAGAAGCATCACAGCAAGTTGTTTGGCCTGACCATTGACCCGGACCGGTTGACGGCTATTCGCCATGAGCGCAAGCCTAATAGCCGATATTCGAGCTTTGCGCAGTGTGAGTTCGAGGTGCGTGAGGTGGAGAATCTGTTCCGCCGGGAGAATATTCCGAACATTGATTCGACGCATTTTTCGGTTGAGGAGATTTCGGCGAAGATATTGGTTGAGAAGGGGGTTGAGCGGCGGTTCAAGTAGGTTGGCTTTATTGGATGTGGGCTTATCTGTTTGATTTAGTGGCAGTTTTGGCCCCTTTCGCCCTTACGGCGAGTCACTTTTTGGCAAACGCCCCAAAAAGTAACCAAAAAGGCCAGGCTCCCACATACGGCCCCTGCCCTACCCTCCGGGGTTCCCTCACTCCGGCATTGCTCCCGGAAGGACCGCGCTGAACGGGCCATCCTGGCCCGCAGCGCTTGCCGGCCATCCATGGCCGGCACCTCCCTTCGCAATGCGTGCGTTCGGCCTCCTGAGGTCGCGGATAGATCAAGAGCACGCCTCGCTGCGCTGGCGCAGATCAAAAGCGACAGTCAAAAGCTAGGGCCGCTTTGCGGCCCTTCGCGGGCAAGCCCGCTCCCACAGGGGGCTGCGGGGTCTCAGGTCAGCATTAATCCCTTTGGACGCTACGGCGCTCCAGCAAATTTGCTACACAACTCATGAACAACGCTGACCCTGTGGGGGCGGGTTCACCGGGACGCCGGACCGCCGCGAAGGGTCGCGCAGCGGCCCAGCTTTTGAGACTTTTTTGGGGTGTTTGCCAAAAAAGTGACTCGCTGCAAGGGCGAAAGGGGCCCGCAAACCCACCACAAAATCCGGATAAGCCCCAAACCCATAAAAGCAAAAAACCCCGGCACCACCAAAGGCACCAGGGTCTCTCACTCACAAACCAACCAAATCAGCTATCAGGAAGGCACAACCACAGCCTGCCCACTCATAGCCAAATCAACCAACTCCCGGTTAGCGACCGCATACATCGCATAGTCATGCCCCGAAGCACTGCGCAGGTCATCCAGCATCGCGCGCCAGCGCTCCACCATCACCCGCCGCTGCTCAGACCACAATGCCACCCGCGCATCCATGTCCTGCGGCGCATCGGCCATCTGCAGCACAGAAATGGTGATCGCCCGCTGCTGCAGGTCGATATCGTCACGGAACGCCTCACGCGCCAGCGCCTGCCAGTTGTTCTCCACCGGCAAGTTGCTGATCTCCTGCAGGTACCAGGTCAGATCCAACGCACTGCCCACCGCGAAGAACGCCTTGGCCACCTGCGCCGGGTCATGCCCGGTCACATCCGAAGCCTCGATGATCGGCAGCAGCGTGTACAAATGCGTGGTCCCGGCAACCATCCGCGCCAGCAACTCGGGCACACCAGCCTCGACGAAGCCCTGATAACGCACCTGCCAGCGCTCACGGGTCGGCCCCTCCAGCAGCTCGTCCAGTTTCAGCCCAAGCTGGGCGATCTTCGGCCCGAAGTGCGCCACATCACGGCCTGCATCCTGCTCGTTGCGACGGCTACGCAGGAACCAGCGCGTGGCGCGGCGGCCCAGACGCATCAGCTCATCCATCAGGGTCAGCTGAATCTCGGCCGGGACCTGATAGTCCAACGCCTCGATCTGGCGGAACCAATGCGGCAGATGGAAGATATCGCGCACGATCACATAGGCCCCGGCGACGTTGGCCGGGCTCATGCCAGTCGACTCCTTGAGCCGCTGGACAAAGGTGATGCCCATGTTGTTGACCAGGTCATTGGCGATCTGGGTGCTGACGATCTCGCGCTTCAGACGGTGACGGCGCATGGCCTCGCCGAACTGGTTGAGCAGTGACGGCGGGAAGGCCGTCTCCATGTCGCGGGTCAGATAGTCGTCATCCGGCACCTGCGATTTCAGCAGTTGCTCTTTGAGGTCGATCTTGCTGTACGAAATCAGCACCGACAGCTCGGCCCGGGTCAGGCCCTGGCCTGCGGCCAGACGCTCGGCCAGTTGCTCTTCGGACGGCAGGAATTCGATCGCCCGATCGAGCTTGCCGCGCGCTTCAAGGTCGGCCATCAGGCGCTTGTACTCGGCAATCCGCTCGCGTACGCGACGGGCCGCCAGCGACAGCGCCTGGGTCTGCTTGTAGTTGTTGCCCAATACCAGCGCGCCAACTTCTTCGGTCATGCTGCCGAGCAGCTGGTTGCGCTGCTTCTCGGTCATGTCGCCACCCTGCACCACTTCGTTGAGCAGGATCTTGATATTGACTTCGTGGTCGGAGCAGTCGACGCCACCGGCATTGTCGATGAAGTCAGTGTTGGTCGCACCGCCGTTGAGGCCGTACTCGACCCGGCCAAGCTGGGTCATGCCCAGGTTGCCGCCCTCGCCCACTACCTTGCAGCGCAACTCGTTGCCGTTGACGCGCAAGGCGTCGTTGGCCTTGTCGCCGACGTCGGCGTGGCTTTCGCTGCTGGCTTTGACGTAGGTACCGATACCGCCGTTCCAGAGCAGATCGACCGGCGCCTGCAGCAGCGCGTGCAGCAGCTCGGTCGGCGTCAGACGGTCGGCTTCGATGGCGAAGCGTTCCTTCATCTGCGGGCTGATGCTGATGCTCTTGGCGCTACGCGGGAAGATCCCGCCGCCTGCAGACATGATGCTGGTATCGTAATCGGTCCATGCCGAACGTGGCAGGTCGAACAAGCGCTGGCGCTCGGCGAAGCTGCTGGCCGGGTCCGGATTAGGGTCGATGAAGATGTGCAGGTGGTTGAAGGCAGCCACCAGCTGCAGCTTGTCGGACATCAGCAAGCCGTTACCGAAGACGTCACCGGCCATGTCGCCGACGCCGACCACCGTGATCGAATCTTGCTGGACGTTGATGCCGCGCTCCCGGAAGTGGCGCTGCACGCCCACCCAGGCGCCGCGGGCAGTGATACCCATCTTCTTGTGGTCGTAACCAGCCGAGCCGCCCGAGGCGAACGCGTCTCCGAGCCAGAAGCCGTAGTCGATGGCAATGCCGTTGGCGATGTCGGAGAAGGTCGCGGTGCCTTTGTCGGCCGCCACCACCAGGTACGGGTCGTCATCGTCATGCCGCACCACGTTGGCCGGTGGCACGACGCCGCCGTCCTTGAGGTTATCGGTGATGTCGAGCAGGCCCGAGATGAAGATGCGGTAGCAGGCGATACCTTCAGCGGCGATGTCGTCACGGCTGCCGCCCAGCGGCAGGCGCCGTGGCAGGAACCCGCCCTTGGCGCCGACCGGCACGATCACCGAGTTCTTCACCTGCTGCGCCTTGACCAGGCCGAGCACTTCGGTGCGGTAGTCTTCTTCACGGTCCGACCAGCGCAGGCCGCCACGGGCGACGTTGCCGAAGCGCAGGTGGACGCCTTCGACACGCGGCGAGTAGACGAATATCTCGAACTTGGGCACCGGCTTGGGCAGTTCGGGGATCAGCTTGGGGTTGAACTTGAAGCTGAAGTACGACTTGGCCTGGCCGCTGCTGTCCGGCTGATAGAAGTTGGTACGCAGGGTGGCTTTGATCAGGTCCAGGTAGCGACGCAGGATGCGGTCTTCGTTGAGCACCTGAACGTCATCCAGGGCGCTGTTGATGGCCTGTTCCAGACGCAGCTGCTTGTCTTCCAGATCATCCTGGGTGAGCTTGCGTGCCAGGTAGAAGCGGGTCTTGAACAACCGGGTCAGCTCGCGCGCGATGTCGGTGTGGTTGTTCAGGGTGCTGGCGATGTAGCCCAGATCGAAGCCCAGACGAATCTGCTTCATGTAGCGGGCGTAAGCGCGCAGCAGCGCCACATCACGCCATGGCAGGCCGGCGGTCAGTACCAGGCGGTTGAAGGCGTCGTTTTCGGCGTCGCCCTTGACGATATGGATGAAGGCATCCTGCAGAGTGTCGTTGAGCTGCTGGATATCCAGGCTCAGGCCTTCGCTGTAGGTGAAGGCAAAGTCGTGGATCCAGTACTCGCGGCCATTGGCGTGGCGCAGGCGGTACGGGAACTCACCCAGCACACGCAGGCCAAGGTTCTCCAGGATCGGCAGCACGTCCGACAGCGCCAGCGGGGTATCGGCGTGGTACAGCTTGCAATGCAGCAGACGCTCGCCGTACTGGCCCAGGGGCTGATAGAAGCTCATCGCCAGCGGCTTGGCTTCGTTCAGGGCCAGCACATGTTGCAGGTCGACGACCGCCGAATGGGCGCCAAAGCGCTCGCGGTAGCCCGCCGGGAAACCCTTGGGGAAGTCCGCCAGGATATTGGTGCCCTGAGCTTCGCCGAAGTTTTCCACGACCAGTGCGGAGTAATCGTCCTGCCACGAACGGCAGGCCTGGATCACTTCGTTTTCCAGCTGCTGCGGGTCGATGTCGATGCGGTTCTTCGGGTCTACCCGCAGAATCAGTTGCACGCGCGCCAGTACCGACTCGGAGAAGAACGTCCAGAATTCGCAATCGCTGGCCTTCAGGCGCTCCATCAACACTTGCTGGATCTTCTGGCGCACTTCGGTCGAGTAGACCTCGCGCGGTACATAGGCCAGGCAGTAGCAGAAGCGGCCGTAAGGGTCTTTGCGCAGGAACACGCGGATCTTGTTGCGCTCCTGGATCTGCACGATCGACATGACAGTGCTGGACAGCTCGTCGATCGGGGTCTGGAACAGGTCGTCGCGCGGCAGCACTTCGAGCACCTGCGCCAATTCCTTGCCCAGGTGGGCCTTGGCATCGAAGCCGGAGCGGCGCTCGACTTCGGCTACCTTGCCGCGGATGTACGGAATGGCATGCACGCTCTCGCCATACACCGACGAGGTGTACAGGCCCATGAAGCGGCATTCCTTGATGACCTTGCCGTCGGCATCCAGCTGGCGGATCGACACATAGTCCGGGTAGGCCGGGCGGTGCACACGGCTCGGCAGTGCAGCCTTGGCGAAGGACAGCAGCAGCGGCTCGTTGAGGTAGGCCACAGCGTAGTCTTCGATGCGCAGCTCTTCGGCGGTCAGGCCGATGCGCAGGCGACGTGGCAGGCCGAGGAAGGACTGCTCGTCGTAGTTCATGCGGCCGCCATCGGCGCCGCCCTCGACGGTGAATTCTTCATAGCCGAGGAAGGTGAAGTGGTTGTCCAGCAACCATTCGAGGAACGCCTTGACCTCGGCCTTCTCGTGCTGGGCTTGCGGGTACGGGGTCTGCTCGACCAGCGCCGCCACTTCGCGCAGCTTGGCTTTCATCGGTTCGAAGTCGGCAACCGCAACGCGCACTTCAGCCAGGACCTGTTCGATTTCCCGGGCCAGCGAGCTCAGTTCGGCTGCGTTGGCACAACGGTCGATTTCCAGGTACATCAGCGATTCATGTTGAACGCCGTCACCGTGGGTGCCTTTGGGCAGCAGCTCGAGCAGTTCGCCCTTGGCGCCGCGGCGCACGCTGAGCACGGTGGTCTGCAGGGTGTGGATGCTGTAGCCGCGGCGGTTCAGCTCGGTGCGTACCGAGTCGACCAGGAACGGCAGGTCATGGTGCAGGACTTCGACCACACTGTGGGTCGACTGCCAGCCATTGCGCTCGTAGTCGGGGTTGTACACCCGCACCAGCGGGGTTTCAGGGTCGAAGCGCTCGATGATGCGCCAGGCAGACAGGGTGCAGCCAGCCAGGTCGGAAAGCCGCCGCTGGGTAAGTTCGTCCAGAGAGATGATGCCGAAGAACTGTTCGGCGAACAGTGCCACTTGTGGCAGTGACTGTTCGCTGATGTGCTGCGCCAGGGCCGCTTGCAGTTGGTGCTGGAAGTCGGCTTTGCTGGCTGCGGTGAAAAACGCCATCTGTGGTACTCCGCTTGGGCTTTGTTTTGTAGTGAAGCGTCGTGCATGTGCGTGTTGCCTGGGATCAACAATAGCAACCCGGGGCAAAACAGGCCGATGAAACCAGGCGCTGAGCGTGTTTGCCACGCTCATCTGTTGGGTACCTGCAAAAGCGACTGCCTGTGGCTGTGCCTTTACGGGGACCCATCGACTGCGCAGCTTAACGACTGAGCGGTCACCGCGGCTTGCAGCGCTGCGACATATTCGGTCAATGCCCGGTAACATTCGTTTATGGAACGGCCCAAGACTGGCAGAATTCCATTTCATTTCGTCAATTCGAGCCGACCATGCAACTGACCACCCCCCTGCTGTTCGCCACCCCTTGCGATGATGAAGAAGACAACATGGCGACCCTGTGCTGCCACAGCGACCAGGGCCAGATGTTCCTGCTGACCCGCTACCCGGACGAAGACACCGTCGACCTGACCCTGGACGATGAGCCGTCGACCCTGGACGGCATCAAAATCACCTTCAGCGCCAAGCGCCTGCTGCTGGAAGTTGCCGCCGGTGACACCGACGCCCTCAAGGGCGATGAGACCCTGGAGATCGTATTGACCAGTGACGGCAATGACCTGGCCGAGATCGACGAGACTTTACGGATCATTCTGAACGGCACCGGCACTTACGTCAGCGAGCTGTAATCTGGCTGAACTGGGGAAATAATTGACAGACACAGCGGATAGCGGGCATTGTCAGACAACCTGATCAATAGGCACTCCGTCCATGTTAGAGCTACAGCGCCCAGATACTCTGGTAGAAAGGGTTGTCGGCGCCATCCGTGCGGAAATCGACAGCGGCCGCCTGGCTGCCGAAGCACGCCTGCCCACCGAACAGCAACTGGCCGAGCAACTCAACGTCAGCCGCTCGGTGGTGCGCGAGGCAGTGGCTCAGCTCAAGGCCGACGGGGTGCTGATCGCCCGTCGTGGCCTGGGCTCGTATATCTCGCAGACGCCCCATGGCACGGTGTTTCGCTTCCCCGGCAGCAACGGGCGCAAGCCTGATCTGGTGCAGATGTTCGAAATGCGCCTGTGGATTGAAACCCAAGCGGCCGCCATCGCTGCCCGTCGCCGCGATGCCGGCGACCTGAGCAACATCGCTGCAGCGCTGGAGCAGATGCTCGACCCGCGCAATGACCTGGCCGCCGCCGCGGCCGCCGACGTGGCCTTTCACCGGGCCATCGCCGAGGCGAGCAAGAACGACTACTTTGTCGCCTTTCATGACTTTCTCGGCAGCCAGTTGGCCGCCGCGCGGCAGCGTGCCTGGGAAAACTCGGCGTCGCCTGCGGTAGGCGGCCCGGCAGACGCCAACCGGGAACATCAGGCGTTGTACCAGGCCATCGCCGATGGCGACCGTCACGCCGCTGCGAGCTGCGCCGAAGCGCATCTGCGGGCCTCGGCCAAACGCCTGGAAATTGAGCTTCCTGAACTGAACTGAACCGAGCAAACCGACCCTGCCCAATCAAGGCAGGGTTTTTAACGCACCACTTAGTCTGACAACCTGATAAGCAGATCCACTGACAAGAATGCCAAGGTACCCTGCATGACTTACGACTACTTGATCATCGGCGGCGGCATCGTCGGCCTGGCCACAGCGATGGCACTGCTCGAGCAGCGCCCCGGCGCTTCGTTGCTGATCGTGGAAAAAGAGGCCAGCCTCGGCCGCCACCAGACAGGCCACAACAGCGGCGTGATCCATGCCGGGATTTACTACGCGCCCGGCAGCCTCAAGGCCGAGCTGTGCAAACGCGGCGCGCAAGCGACCAAAGACTTCTGCAGCGAACACGGCATCCATTTCCAGGTCTGCGGCAAACTGCTGGTTGCCTCCAACGAACTGGAGATGCAGCGCATGCAGGCGCTGTATCAGCGCTCGCAGGAAAACGGGTTGAAGGTCGAGCAGCTCGACGCCGCTGAGCTCAACCGCCGCGAACCCAACATCGCAGGGCTGGGCGCGCTGTTCGTCGATGCCACCGGGATCGTCGATTACCGCCAGGTGTGCCAGGCAATGGCCAAGGTAATCGAACGCGCTGGCGGCGAGCTGCGCCTGTCGACCAGCGTCCGCTCGATCAAGGAATACTCCGAGCATGTCGAGGTATGCAGCGACGAGCACCGCTGGCAGGCGCGCCAGTTGGTGGCCTGCGCTGGTTTGCAGTCCGACCGCCTGGCACGCCTGGCCGGCGTGCGCATCGATCACCAGATCATCCCGTTCCGTGGCGAGTACTACCGCTTGCCTGCGAGCAAAAGCCAGATCGTCAACCACCTGATCTACCCGATTCCGGATCCGCAACTGCCGTTTCTGGGGGTCCACCTGACCCGCATGATCGACGGCAGTGTAACCGTCGGACCCAACGCGGTACTCGGCTTTGCCCGCGAGGATTACCGCAAGTTCGCCCGCAACTGGGCCGATATCGGCGAATTCGCGCGTTTCCCGGGCTTCTGGAAAACCCTCTGGAACAACCTCGGCTCGGGTACCGCCGAGATGAAGAACTCGTTGTTCAAACGCGGCTATCTGCAGCAGTGCCGCAAGTACTGCCCGTCGCTCGAGGTCGACGACCTGCTGCCCTACGAAGCTGGCATCCGTGCCCAGGCGGTGATGCGTGACGGCAGCCTGGTACATGACTTTCTGTTCGCCGAGACACCGCGCATGGTGCATGTCTGCAATGCGCCCTCGCCCGCTGCCACCTCGGCCATCCCGATCGGTCAGATGATCGCCGAAAAGATCCTCAACGCCCGCTGAGCTGCACCCCTAACTACAAAGACAATAAGGACCATCAGATGTCGGTACATCAAGCAGCAGTGACCGCAAGTGAAACGCCAGAACAGACACGCAAACGCCTGCGCAAAGTGGCCGCGGCGACCATTTTCGGCTCGATGCTGGAGTGGTACGACTTTTACCTGTACGCCACCATGGCCGCGATCGTCTTCTCGAAGATCTTCTTCGACGCCAGCAACCCTGCCGTAGCATCGCTGCTGGCGTTCTCGACATTCGCCATCGGCTTCATCGCCCGGCCCTTCGGCGGCGTCCTGTTCGGCTACCTGGGCGACCGGTTCGGACGCAAACACGTACTGGTGATCACCTTTTGCATGATGGGCGTATGCACCGCGCTGATCGGCTTGATTCCAAGCTATGCAACGATCGGCGTGTGGGCGCCGATCCTGCTGGTGGTGATCCGGATCATTCAAGGCCTGGGTGCGGGCGCAGAGCTGTCGGGGGCGGCCGTTACCTCCTATGAACATGCCAGCGAAGGCAAGCGCGGCAGCCAAGGCGCCTGGCCGGCATTGGGCTTGAATCTGGGCCTGCTGCTGTCGTCGCTGACCGTCTACCTGCTGACCATGAATGGCAATGACTTCCTGCTCGCCGGTGGCTGGCGCATTCCGTTCATTGCCAGCATCGTGCTGGTGGCAGTGGGCCTGTGGGTGCGCAAGAGCATTCCGGAAACCCCAGACTTCAAGGAACTCGATCGCTCCGACGCCAAGCCGCAGATATCACCGCTGAAACTGCTGTTCAAAAATGACCTGAAAGGCCTCGCCGTGGTGTTCTTCGTCGCCATCGGCTACAACGCCCTGAGCTACATCTTCAAGACATTTTCGCTGGCCTACCTGACCCAGTTCAAAGGTGTAGAGGCGCACGTCACGTCGCTGTCGGTGACCATCGCCAGCCTGGTTGCGATCTTTGCCGTGCCGTTCTTCGGTTGGCTGTGCGACCGTTGGAGCAGCAAGACCGTGTTGATGCTGGGTGGCGTGCTGTCTGCCCTGTTCGCCTACCCATTCCTGCAGTTGCTGAGCACCGGCGAGCCGAGCATGATCTACCTGGCGATCGGGATCGGCACCGGGATTCTGGCACCGATGATGTTTGCCCCGCAGGGCTCGTTCCTCAGCCGCCAGTTCCCGACCCAGACCCGCTCATCCGGGTTTGGCACGGGCCGCGAAGTCGGTACTGCCGTGGCCGGCGGCCTGGCGCCGTTGGGCGGGCTGGCCCTGGTGGCCAGCTCGGCGACGCATTCCACCGACGGCGTCGCGCTGATGCTGACCATTGCCGGGATATTGGTTGTGGTGTTTGCGTTCTTTGATCAAGGCCGCAAGCACTCCAGCTCGAAAAACTGACGGCCGCCCAGCGCCACCGCCCTGTTGCGACCTCACCGCAAACAGGGCAGTGGTCCGTGACGCCCAACAGCCTGTGCCAGCGATAAATTTCGCCTCTGCCATTGGTCGTCACCACCCCGGATGGATTAAAGTAGCAGGCCCTGCCCGGACTGCCTGCTGGCAACTCCCCGGCCCCTCTCCAGGAACCGTCGCCGATGGAACACCGTGAAGCGCTGAACGCGCTACGCACCTTTCTTTCCTCCCAGATTCTGGGCCAGGAAAAACTGGTCGAACGCCTGCTGATCGTCCTCCTTGCCGATGGCCACATGCTGGTCGAAGGCGCCCCGGGGCTGGCCAAGACCAAGGCGATCAAGGAGCTGGCCGAGGGCGTCGAGGCGCAGTTCCACCGCATCCAGTTCACCCCCGACCTGCTCCCGGCCGACATCACCGGCACCGAAATCTACCGCCCGGAAACCGGCAGCTTTGTCTTCCAGCAGGGGCCGATCTTCCACAACCTGGTGCTGGCCGACGAGATCAACCGCGCGCCGGCCAAGGTTCAGTCAGCACTGCTCGAGGCCATGGCCGAGCGCCAGGTCAGTGTCGGCCGCAGCACCTACGACCTGTCGCCGCTGTTTCTGGTGATGGCCACGCAGAACCCGATCGAGCAGGAAGGCACCTACCCGCTGCCCGAAGCTCAGCTCGACCGCTTCCTGATGCATGTCAAGATGGGCTTCCCCGACGCGGCAGTCGAACGGCGCATTCTGCAGCAGGCCCGCGGCGAGGCGCTCAATGGCGAGACCAAGCCCGAGCGGCGGGTCAGCCAGCAGGCGATTTTTGCTGCGCGCAAGGAAATCCTCGGCCTGTACATGGCCGATGCAGTGGAGGAATACCTGGTGCAACTGGTGATGGCCACGCGCACCCCGGCCAAGTTCGACAGCGACCTGGCTGACTGGATCGCCTACGGCGCCAGCCCGCGTGGATCTATCGCGCTTGACCGTTGCGCCCGTGCGCACGCCTGGCTGGCCGGGCGCGACTTCGTCAGCCCCGAGGATATCCAGGCGGTGCTGTTCGACGTGCTGCGCCACCGGGTGATCCTGTCGTTCGAGGCGGAAGCGGCCGGGGTCGATCAGGACCGCGTGGTCCAGCGCATCCTTGATGTGGTTGCCGTTGCCTGAGGCCGATCAGACGCTTGGCTCTACCAACCGCCCCTCATCAGCCGGGCGGTTGAGATAGACCAGATCGTCTGGCAGAAACCCGCAGGCAGTGAATGCCTCCCAATTCGCCGTGGTGTGCACGTATTTGCGGTACAGCAAGTGTCGCTCTGTCTCGGTCAGGCCAATCTCCGACGAGCGGCCCAGGGCGAAATCTTCCAGTTTGCCAGCGATAACCAGCAAATCCTGAGGCAGCTCCCAACCTGGCGAGGGCGCCGACAGCGGCTGCATCGGCACCTGCGAGTCGACCGCAAGGGCATGCATGATCCTCAGATAGACTCGCGACAAATGACCGTGAACCTCGCGCTCACGATGCAGCACGGCATTCACGGTCTTGCGCTGTCCAAGCAAGCCTGCCCGCGCTTCCCACACCCGCACTTGCGGCGTGAGCCCAGGTACATCGGTGTAGTCTGCAGCCAGCGCGAGCGCCGCAGCGTAAGCCTCGCTGTTGAGCGGATCGGCACCCTCACTCAAATCACTCGTTTGCACACGAGACAGGTCGATTTTTTCACGGCTCAGTTGCAGATAGCCGCCGCCAAGATCGGCATGGGCACCGGGCAAACGCAGGTCGTTGCCGGTCGCGACCAGCGGATAGTTGTAGCGATGCTCGTCAGCCGCTACCAACTGTATTACCTTGCCGGCGACGCCCGGCGCCAGGGCCAGATGCAACTGTCCGTAGTCGCCATTGGTCGGAGTGAAATTGAACTTCAGCGGCTCGACGATGGCCCCGACGGTGTCGAATAGACCTATGAACTCGATAGCGACGCCCTGCTCCCATCCCAGGCATGGTGAGAAATCGCAGGCTTGCGCAAGCAGGCTTTGAGTGCCTTTGCTCAGGTCATTGGCAAACGCTCTTGCGCCAGCCGCACCGCGACTGAAACCAAACAGGTCAAATTTCAGCGCCTGAAGCTGCACCGAGGGATGGCTCTGTCGCCAGGCCTGCAACTGCGCGGCCAGGGCCAAGGCAGCTTGCCCGAGGCGTTGATGAACCCCGGTTTCGCCGGTACCGGTATACCAGCCAATGTCGGAATCCGGTTTGCCCTGGAGGGTTCCTGGCCCTTCAACATACAGGCTCAGAAATCCTCGCGCGACCGGGTAGGCGTCATACAACAAGGCTATATTGGAGAGTGCACTCGCGTAGCTACCCGTTGCCTGCTCGGGCACAGGCTCGTCCCCTTTGACGGCGTTGCTGCGGTTGTTGCCTGTGCCATCGAAAAACACGCCGATACGCAGCGTGGTTGGCTCATATTGCGTTGCCATGGTTGAACCTCCGTGATCAAGGGCACCATTGAACGGCACACAGCCTGCACGCGAGCATCAGGCAAATCTGTGAGTACTGTGTGATCAGTGGTGCAGACGAAGGCCATACGCCGCAGTTGCAGTCAGTTTTTTAGCATTCACGTTGGTCGGCAATGCTGCGGATGCTTTAAAGTATTGCGCTCTGCGCAGCTCGCCCCCTGGCCGATGCGCTCCCTACCCAGGAACCGTCAACCATGCACCATCCTGACGCACGCATAGCGCGGCAAGACCTGCGCGGCTTCGCGGTCGCCTGACGCCCATGCCCACCGCACAATTGGCCGAACCCGGTATCCGCACCAGTCTCAGCGAGCTGATCGACATGCGCCACCGCGTGCGCGAGATTCAGCTGTTCTCGCGGCCCGGCCAGCGCAGCCCGCTGGTGGGCCTGCACCTGTCGAAGCTGCGCGGGCGTGGGGTCGATTTCGACCAGGTGCGGGTCTACCAGGCCGGCGACGACGTGCGCAACATCGACTGGCGGGTGACCGCGCGCACCCAGGAGCCGCACACCAAGCTGTTCCATGAAGAGCGCGAGCGGCCGATCTTCATCATGGTCGAGCAGAGCCAGCGCCTGTTCTTCAGCTCCGGGCTGACCTTCAAATCGGTGCTGGCGGCTCAGGCGGCTGCGCTGTTCGGTTGGGCGGCACTGGGCCACAACGACCGCATCGGCGGGCTGGTGTTCGGCGATAACGAGCACTATGAAGTCAAGCCAAGGCGCAGCAAGCAAAGCCTGTTGCAGCTGCTCAACCGCCTGGCCAAGGTCAATCAGTCACTGCACCCCGAGGCCGTGCCTCAGGCCGACAGCCTGTCGCTGGCCCTGCGCCGGGCGCGCGAAGTCCTGCGCCCAGGCAGCCTGGCCATCGTCATCTGCGATGAGCGCGCCCTCAGCGAAGGCATCGAGCAGCATCTGTCGATGCTCTCACGCCATTGCGATGTGCTGCTGATGCCGGTTTCCGACCCACTCGATCATGCCCTGCCTGCCGCCGGCCTGCTGCGCTTCGGCCAACGCGGCGCGCAGTTGGAGCTGGATACCCTCGACGGCAATCTGCGCCAGGCCTACCGCCAGCAAGCTGAAGCGCGGATCGAGCGCTGGGAGCTGCTGGCGCAGAAACTGCGTGTGGTGCTGATGCCGCTGAGCACCCAGAGCGAGATGGTCGAGCAACTGCGTGAATACCTCAACGCGCAGCGCCCGGGGCACCGCAAGTGAACCCGCTGGACGAGCTGCAGCCGTTGCTGGCGCCGCCGGCGATCAGCCTGTGGCCGCCGGCGCCCGGCTGGTGGCTGCTGCTGGCACTGCTACCGGTGCTCGCCTGGGGCCTGTGGCGACAGCGCCACTGGCGCCCGGGCAAACGCCGCGTGGTGCGCGCCGAACTGCCGCTTGACCCGGTCCGCGAAGCAGCCCTGGCCGAACTCGCGCGCCTGCCGCGCCCCTACGACGGCGCGCCGGCCGGTGCCTGGCTGCAGCAGATCAACGCGCTGCTCAAACGCCTGTGCCGCAACCATTATCCGGGCGCCAACAGCCATACCCTGAGTGGCCGGCAGTGGCTGGCGTTTCTCGACAACCGCTGCCCGGCGGCAGGCTTGACCCGCTGGATGGTGCTGGTCGAAGGCACCTACAAGCCCGAGTGCAAGCTCGACGACAAAGCCATCGTCGGCCTCAGCCAGGCGGTCGAAATCTGGATTCGCAAGCATGTTTGAACTGGCCTGGCCGTGGATCTTCGTGCTGCTGCCGCTGCCTTGGCTGGCACGGCTGGTGCTGCCGGCTGCCGACAGCGGCGAGCCGGTGCTCAAGGTCGGCTTCATGAACGAACTCGAAGGCCTGGCCGGGCGCCGTGCCCGTCTCAATCTGCCCACCTGGCGCCAGCAGGCGCCGTTCGTGCTGATCTGGCTGCTGCTGCTGTTGGCAGCGGCGCGCCCGCAGTGGCTGGGCGAACCGGTACCGGTGGAAGCCAGCGGTCGCGACCTGCTGGTGGCCGTTGATGTGTCCGGCTCGATGGACTTCCCCGACATGCAGTGGCAGAACGACGAAATCAGCCGGCTGGACCTGGTCAAGGCGCTGATGGGCGACTTTCTCCAGGATCGCCAGGGCGACCGGGTCGGCTTGATCCTGTTCGGCAGCGAGGCCTACCTGCAAGCGCCGCTGACCTTCGACCGACGTACCGTGCGCACCTTCCTCGACGAAGCGCAGATCGGCATCGCTGGCAAAAATACCGCCATCGGCGACGCCATTGGCCTGGCCGTCAAGCGCCTGCGCCAACGCCCGGCGCAGAGCCGGGTGCTGGTGCTGATCACCGACGGCGCCAACAACGGCGGGCAGATTCATCCGCTGACCGCAGCCCGCCTGGCGGCCCAGGAGAACGTGCGCATCTATACCATCGGCATTGGTGCCAACCCCGAAGCCAGCGGCACCCCCGGTTTACTCGGTCTCAACCCAAGCCTGGACCTGGACGAAGCGTCGCTGCGCGAAATCGCCGACATCACCCACGGCAAATACTTCCGCGCCCATGATGGTGCTGAGCTGGATGCCATCGGCGACAGCCTCGATCAGCTTGAACCGGTCGCTCAGCAACCGACCCAGACCCGCACCGCGAAAGAACTCTACGCCTGGCCGCTGGCTCTGGTGCTGCTGCTCAGCGTGTTGTTGGTGATTACCACGCTATGGCCAGACAACCTGCTGCAGCGCGCCCTGCGCCGGCCACGTTTTCTGCAACCGCACCCGGAATGGCGCCAGCGCCTCAAGCGTCTGCGCCTGCGGAGGCGGCGATGATCGATCTGTGGCCCCAATGGCTGCGCCCGCTGTGGTTGCTGGCCGTGCCGCTGCTCGTCTGGCTGCTGTTCAAGCTGTGGCATCGGCGCAAGCGCGCGGGCCGCTGGCAGATGATTCTGCCGGCGCAGTTTCATGCGGTATTGCTCGGTGGCGGCAGTGGCAGCAACAGCAAACTGCCATGGATCGCCCTCGGCGGCGCCTGGCTACTGATCGTACTGGCCCTGCTCGGCAGCAGCTGGCAACGCGTCGAGGAAACCCGCCAGCGCCCGGCCGACCCGCTGGTGATCATGCTCGAGCTGACCCCGCAGATGCTCGCCGAGGACAGCACGCCGAATCGCCTCGAACAGGCCCGGCGCAAGATCCTCGACCTGCTCGAGCACCGCCGCGACAGCCAGACCGCGCTGGTGGTCTACGCCGGCAGTGCGCACACGCTGGTGCCGCTGTCGGATGACCTAGGCACCACGCGTAACCTGCTGGAAGCGATCGACCCGTCGATCATGCCGCAACCCGGCCAACGCGCCGACCTCGCCGTGCAAAAGGGGCTGGCCCTGCTCGCCCAGAGCGGCCTCGGCCAAGGCCGCCTGCTATTGATCGGCTCATCCCTGAGCAACAGCGAACGCGATGGCATTCTGCGTGCCCTGGGCCGGCAAGGACCAAACCTGTTGATGCTCGGCATCGGCAGCAGCGAAGGCGCGCCGGTCCGCCAGGCAAACGGCGAGTTCCTCAAGGATGAGCAAGGCGCAATCCTCTTGCCACGACTGGACAGCGCCAGCCTCAAGGGCTTCATCAACAGCACCGGTGGCCGCTACCGCCACGCCCGCATCGACGACCTCGACCTGCGCGGGCTGGGCCTGTACGACAATCCACGCGCCCTGCGCAGCGACGGCCAGACCGTGCAACTGGACAGCTGGGCTGATCAGGGTTACTGGTTGCTGCTGCCGCTGCTGCTGTTGGCCGCCTGCGCCGGGCGGCGTGGCTGGCTGTTCTGCCTGCCGCTGCTGTTCTCCCTGCCGCAGCCCAGCCAGGCCTTTGAATTCAACGACCTGTGGCTGCGCCCCGACCAGCAAGGCCAGCGCCTGCTGCAACAGCAACGCCCCGCCGCTGCCGCGCGCCACTTCGAAGACCCGCAATGGCGCGGCATGGCCCTGTACCAGGCCGGCGACTATGAAGGCGCGGCCAAGGCCTTCGCCCAAGGCAGTTCCGCCGCCGCGCACTACAATCGAGGCAACGCACTGGCTCGCGCCGATCAGCTGGAAGCCGCCCTGGACGCCTACGAGCAGGCCCTGGAACGGCGCCCGGATCTGCAAGCGGCGCTGGATAACCAGGCGCTGGTCCAGCAATTGTTGCTGCAGCGCCAGGCCAAGGCCCAAGCCGAAGAGCAGCAAGCCAAGGAAGATGCACAAGGCGCCCCCGGCAAGGACACCGACGGCAACAGCAGCTCGGCCAGCGATCAGGCACCCGGCGATGCCGACCAGCCCCAGGCCAAGGCCGGCCAGGAGCAAGGCGACAGCGCCAGCAACACCCCGCCCCCCGCCGGCAATCAGGCGGGTGACGACGATAACCTTACCCAACCGCCGCAACGCCCGGTTTCCACCAGCCTCGATGGCGAACAACGCCAGGCCCTGGAACAGTGGCTGCGGGAGATCCCGGACAACCCTGCGCAGCTGCTGCGGCGCAAATTCTGGTATGAACAGCAATTGCATCAGGAAACCCCACGATGAGTCGCTGCGGCGTCTTGCTTGTCAGTCTGCTCTGGATGCTTCAGGTCCAGGCCCAACCGCCGCTCCAGGCCAGCGTCGATCGCACCCGCCTGGAAGCCGGCGAAACCTTGGAGCTGATCCTCGAAAGCGAGGACGTCACCCAGTTCGGCAAGCCCGACCTGCGTGCGCTGGAGGGCGACTTCGATGTGCGTGGCACGCGCCAGCTCAACAGCCTGCACACGCTGGATGGCGAGACCCGCGCCAGCACTCGCTGGATCATCACCCTGCTGCCAAGGCGCAGCGGCAGCCTGAGCATTCCCGCGCTGCAACTGGGCCAGTCGTTCAGCCAGCCGATCGAGGTGCAGGTGCTGCAGGCCGGCGACAACCGCCCGGAAAGCGCCTCGCAGGTGTTCGTCGAGGCAACTCTGGACAGCAACGATGTCTACGTTCAGGCCCAGGCCGTGCTGACCCTGCGCATCTATCATTCGGTGTCGCTGTATGACGACAGCAGCCTCAGCCCATTGCAACTGGACAACGCCAAGGTCGAGCCGCTGGGTGAGTCGCGTACTTATGAGAAAGAGATCAACGGCGTGCGCCATGGCGTGATCGAAACGCGCTACGCGCTGTATCCGCAGCAAAGCGGCACGCTCGATATTCCACCGATGACCTTTACCGCCACCGCTGCTGCCGCTGATACCGGCGAGCAGCCGTCTGCTGCCCCGCGCGCAGGCCGCCAGGTCCAGGTCAGCTCGTTGCCGCTGCGCCTGAACGTGCGGCCGATACCGACCAATTACCCAGCCGGCGCCGCCTGGCTGCCGGCGCGCAGCCTGACCCTGGAAGAACACTGGAACCCGGACCCGAGCAAACAGACCGTGCAGATCGGCGACTCGCTGACGCGCAGTATTACCCTGCGCGCCGACGGCCTCTCGAGCACCCAGCTGGCGCCGCTGCCGGCCACCGAAATCATCGGCCTGCGCCGCTACCCGGACCAGCCACTGCTGCGCAACGAGGTCACCGAGCGCGGTATGACCGCCAACCGCGAAGAGCGCGAAGCGCTGGTGCCGACCCACAGCGGCGAATTGACCCTGCCGGCGCTGGAAGTCACTTGGTGGAACACCCGCGAAGACCATCTGGAAAACACCAGCCTGCCGGCGCGCAGCCTCAGCGTGCAGGACAACCCGGCCCTGAGCGCCGAGACGCCGGTGGGTGACAGCAGTTCATCCAGTCGCCTGCTCTGGCCGTGGCAACTGGCAACCCTGCTGCTGGCCCTGAGCACTGTGCTCGGTTTCACCCTGTGGTGGCGAGCCCGCTCGCAGCCAGCGGTGCTGCGTGCGGCGCAGACCGGCCCGAGCTCGCGGACCTTGCTCGATGACCTTAAACGCGCGTGCCAGGCCAACGACCCGCAGGCGACCCGCCAGGCCCTGGATGCCTGGGCGCGCCAGCATCCGGAGACGCTGGCCGAGATGGCGGCGCGCTTCGTGCCGCTGTCGGATGCGCTGGATGGCTTGAACGGCGCGCTGTACAGCGAGAGCGGCCAGCACTGGCAGGGCGACGATCTGTGGCGTGCGATCAATGCCATTCCGCCGGCCGAGCAGTTGCTCGACCCGGTCGGCGATGGCGGCAGCTTGCCGCCGCTCTATCCGAAGTAGCCCGGCGCGGCTGACCCGTTGAGTTACCATACGCCGCGACCACTGCTTCCCTCGAATTCACTTCAAACAGGTTATTCATGCGTCTGTTCCACACCTCCGACTGGCACCTTGGCCAAAGCCTGCATGGCCAGGAACGCGACTTCGAACACGCCTGCTTTCTCACCTGGCTGCTGGGCCAGTTGCACTTGCGCCAACCCGATGCGCTGCTGATCGCCGGCGATATCTTCGACACGGTCAACCCGCCGGTCAAAGCCCAGGAGCGGCTCTACCAGTTCATCGTCGAGGCTCACGAGCAACAGCCCAAGCTGGACATCGTGATGATCGCCGGCAACCACGACTCCGGCTCGCGCATCGAGCTGCCCGGCCTGCTCATGCGCCGCCTGCGCACGCATGCCCTGGGCCGGGTGCACTGGCTCGATGAGGGCCAGCTCGACGCTGAGCGCTTGCTGATCCCGCTGACCAACAGCCGTGGCAAGGTCGCCGCCTGGTGCCTGGCGCTGCCTTTCCTGCGCCCGGCCGAAGTCACCGGCCCGCAGCTGGGCGACGACTATGTGCAGGGCATCACCCAGGTGCACCAGCAACTGATCAAAGCCGCCATGGCCAAGCGCAAGAAAGACCAGGCGCTGGTCGCCATCAGCCATGCGCACATGGCCGGTGGCTCGATCTCGGAAGACTCCGAACGCAGCCTGATCATCGGCAACGCCGAAGCGCTGCCGGCCAAGCTGTTCGATCCCGCCATCAGCTATGTTGCCCTGGGCCATCTGCACAAGCCGCAGAAGGTCAACCGCGAGGAGCGCATCCGCTACAGCGGCTCGCCGATTCCGTTGTCGTTTGCCGAGATCGGCTATCCGCACCAGGTGCTGGAGATCGAGCTTGAAGGCAGCCAACTGGTCAGCGTCGAGCCGCGCCTGGTCCCACGGGCCGTGGCGTTGCAGCGGATCGGCCCGGCGCCGCTGGCCGAGCTGCTCGAGCAACTGGCCGAGCTGCCGGTGATCGACCTGCTGAAAGACCCCAATCGCCAACCGTGGCTGGAAGTACGTGTGCGCCTCGACGAACCGCAGCCCGACCTGCGCCAGCAGATCGAGAGCGCCCTGCAAGGCAAAGCGGTGCGGCTGGTGCGGATCAGCGCCGAGTACGCCGGCCGCAGCGCGCTGGACGAGGACCAATTGCAGTTCGTCGAACTCAGTCAGATGACTCCGCAAGACCTGTTCAGCCGCGTCTGGGAGCAGGCCTACGGCAACCCGGTCGATGAGCAGACCCTGAGCGACTTTGCCCTGCTCCTGCAGGATGTGCAGCTGGAGGAGGAACAGCCATGAAAATTCTGGCCATTCGCCTGAAAAACCTCGCCTCGCTGGCAGGCCCGATCGACATCGACTTCACCGCCGAACCGCTGGCCAGTGCCGGCCTGTTCGCGATTACCGGACCCACCGGCGCCGGCAAGAGCACCCTGCTCGACGCCCTGTGCCTGGCGCTGTTCGGCAGCGTGCCGCGGCTCAATGACATCGGCCGTGAGGCCAAGGTGCCGGACGCCGATGGCGACATCCCCACCTACGACCCGCGCAACCTGCTGCGGCGCGGCACCGGCAGCGGCTATGCCGAAGTCGACTTCGTCGGTATCGACAGCAAGCGTTACCGCGCCCGCTGGGAGGCCAACCGCGCCCGCGACAAGGCCAATGGCAAATTGCAGATGAGTCGCCAGAGCCTCTACGACCTGGATGGCGAGCAACTGCTGGGCAGCGGCAAGAACGAATACAAGCAACTGGTCGAGGCACGCCTGGGCCTGAACTTCGAGCAGTTCACCCGCGCCGTGATGCTCGCCCAGAGCGAGTTCAGCGCGTTTCTCAAGGCCGATGACCGCGAGCGCAGCGACTTGCTGGAAAAGCTCACCAACACCGCCATCTACACCCGCCTCGGCCAACGGGCATTTGCCAAGGCCAAGCAGGCCGGCGAGGTCTATCAGGGCTTGCAGGAGCGCGCCAGCCACCTGCTGCCGATGGTCGAAACCGAGCGTACCGAGCTTGACCAGCGCCTGGAGCAGGCGCAACAGCTGCTCAAGGCCGAGCAGGCGCGCGAACGCGAACTGGACCAGCAACGCGCCTGGCTGCGCGATCAGGTGCAGCTGCAGCAGCAACTCAGCGCGGCTCGCGAGGCCTTGCACAGTGCCGAACACGACTGGCAGCAACTGGCCGGACAGCGCCTGGACCTGCAACACCTCGAGCGCCTGGCGCCGCAGCTTCATCAGTTCCAGCGGCAAATGGCGCTGGCCGGCGAGATTACTCCGCTGGCCGCAGCGGTCGCGGCGCAACTGGTTGAGCAGCGCAACCTGCACAGCCATAGCGAGCAGTTGCAGCAGGCCCTGCAAGCTGCCCGCGAGGCGCTGGCACAAGCGCAGGCTAAACACACCGACAGCGCCGCGAACCTGCGCCAAGCGTTTGCTGCTCAGGACAACCTGGCCCGCCTCGACACAGAGCTGGCGCAGTTGGGCACTGTCGGTGCCCAAGCCGATCAGGCCGTCAGCGAAGGCCAGTCGCAGCTGCAGCAGCTTGAGCAACAACAGCAGCACAGCCAGCAGCAGCTCGCCGCCATCGACGCCGCGCTGGCCGACAGCGCCGCACTGGCTGCTATCAGCAGCGCCTGGCAGGCCTACCGCGGCCAGTTGCAGCAACTGCTGCAGATCGGCAACCGCCTCAGCCAAGGCCGCGACGAGTTGCCCAGCCTGCAAGCCCAGGCCAGCCAGGCCAATGCCCTGCTGCAGGAGCAACGCGCCGCCATCGAGCTGCTGTTCCACGAAGCCGGCGCCGAACCGCACGCCCTGGCCGAACAGCTGGACCTGCTCGGCACCTTGCTCCAGGAGCAGCGCAAGCAGCAGCGCGCGGTCGAGCAATTGTCCCGCCTGCACGCTCGCGAGCAGGAGCTGCAGCACACCCTGCACAGCGTGCGCGAACGTCAGCAGCAAGGCTTGCAGCAGCGTCAGCAACTGATCAGCGAAGGCCAGGCGGCGAAGGCCGAACTGGACACCGCCGAGCAGGCTCTGACATTGACCCGGCAACTGCTTGAACGCCAACGCCTGGCGCGCAACACCAGTGTAGAGGAGCTGCGCGGGCAACTGCGTGATGGCGAGCCGTGCCCGGTGTGCGGCAGCGCCGAGCACCCGTTCCATCAGCCTGAAGCCCTGCTGCAAAGCCTGGGCCGGCATGACCAGGTCGAAGAGGCTGCGGCGCTGGCTCAGGTCGAGGCGCTCAATGCCCGCGTGGTCGAGTTGCGCACCCAGGTCGGCATGCTCAACAGCCAGGGCAAGGAGTACCAGCAGCAACAGCTACAGCTGAGCGAACAACTGCTACCGCTGCAGCAGGAGCTGCAAGCGCACGCCTTGTGGCCATCGCTCAGCACCCAAACCGACAGCACCCGCAGTGCCTGGCTGGACGGCCAGCTGCGCCGCCTCGAAGAAGAAATCAACCGCGACGAGCAACGCCAGAGCGCCCTGCTCACCCTGCAGAAAGACGCCGCCCGACTGACCCAGCAAGTGCAGGCCGCCAGCGACGCGCAGCAGCAAGCACAGCAGCGCCTGGATCAGCAGCACCAGGCCATGGCCGCCGATAAGCAACGCCTGGAGCAGACCCTGGCCGATTTTGCCGAGCTCCTTCCCGGCGATATCCTCAAGGCCCTGCGCGACGAGCCAGCCCATGCGTTTCTCGCCCTCGATCAACAGGTGGCCCAGCGCCTGCAACAGCTGGAGCAGCAAAAGGGCGAGCAAAACGAGCAGCAACAACGCCTGCAACAGCAGCAGCGTCTGGCCGACCAGCAGCAGAGCCGGCTGCAACGCCAGAGCGAGCTGCACCAGCAACTCGCAAGCCTTGCCGAGCAGCAACAACAGGCGCGCAGCGTGCTCGCCGAACTGCTTGGCGAACACGCCAATGCCGGTGCCTGGCAGCAGCACCTTGAGCAGCAGGTCGAGCACGCCCGCAGCGTTGAGGCCAGCACCGTGCAAGCGCTGCAGGACGCCCACAGCCAAAGCGTGCAACTGGCTGCTGAACTCAAGGCCAATCAGCAACGCCAGCAGGCCTTGGAGCAGGAACAGCAGACGCTGCAGGGCCAGATCAGCCAATGGCGAGCGGCCCATCCAGAACTCGATGATGCGGGCCTTGAGCGCTTGCTCAGTGTCGATGAAGCCACGCTGGACGCGCTGCGCCAGCAACTGCATAGCGTCGACAAGGCCATCGAGCAAGGCCGGGTATTGCTGCAGGAGCGCGAGCAGCGCCTGCAACAGCACAACCAACAGGCTCGGACCGAGCTGTCCAGCGAGCAACTCGAGCAGCACCTCGCCGACTTGCAGCAACAGCTGGTCGGGCACGAGCAACAATGCGCCGAGCTGCGCGCGCAGCAGGCCGACGACCAACGCCGGCAGCACGCGCACAGCGCCCTTGCCGCTGAAATCGAGCAGGCCCAGCAACAGTGGCAACGCTGGGCGCGCCTGAACAGCTTGATCGGCTCGGCCTCGGGCGATGTGTTCCGCAAGATCGCTCAGGGCTACAACCTCGACCTGCTGCTGCACCATGCCAACAGCCAACTGCGCCAGTTGGCCAAGCGCTACCGCCTCAAGCGTGGCGGCAGCGCACTGGGCCTCTTGGTGCTGGATACCGAGATGGGCGACGAACTGCGCTCGGTGCACTCGTTGTCCGGCGGCGAGACCTTCCTGGTGTCGCTGGCCTTGGCCCTGGGCCTGGCCTCGATGGCCTCGAGCACCCTGCGCATCGAATCGCTGTTCATCGACGAAGGTTTCGGCAGCCTTGACCCCGAGTCACTGCAACTGGCGATGGATGCGCTGGACGGCCTGCAGGCGCAAGGGCGCAAGGTGGCAGTGATCTCCCACGTGCAGGAGATGCACGAGCGCATCCCGGTGCAGATCCAGGTCCGGCGCCAGGGCAATGGCCTGAGCGAGGTGGAGGTCTGCGGATGATCCTCTACTCGTTTCGCCGCTGCCCCTGGGCCATGCGCGCGCGGCTGGCGCTGGCGTATGCTGGCTGCACCGTCGAGGTGTGTGAAGTGTCGATGAAGCACAAGCCGGCCGAGCTGCTGGCGTTGTCGCCCAAAGGCACGGTGCCGGTGCTGGACACCGGCGCCGGGGTGCTGGAAGAGAGCCTGGATATCATGCGCTGGGCCTTGCTTCAGCATGACCCGCAGGACTGGCTACTACGCGATGATCCAGCGGCAGCTGTGCAGGCAAACGCCCTGATTGCTCGCAATGACAGCACCTTCAAGGCTCAGGTCAACCTGTACAAGTATGCCGAGCGTTACCCCGAGCACACTCGCGAGGAGTACCGCCTGCAGGCCGAATCATGGCTTGAGGAGCTGGAGGCGCTGCTGCAAGGCAGGCCGTACCTGCTGGCCCAGCACCCAAGCCTGGCCGACGCCGCGTTGTTGCCGTTGCTGCGGCAGTTCGCCGGGGTCGAGCCTTTGTGGTTCGCCCAGGCGCCCTACCCCCAGCTGCGTGACTGGTTGCAGGGCTGGCTTGCGTCAGACCTGTTCAAGGCCGTGATGGCGCGCTGACTCAGTCGAGAAACTTCAGGTCCGACGGGGCCGACTGGTCGAACTTCTGCAGCGTTTCACCCAGTTGGCCAGTGCGTGGGTCGCGGTGCATGACCACGATCTGATTGCTCTTCTGGTTGGCCACCAGCAAATACTTGGCGCTTGGATCGATAGCAAATTCACGTGGGTGGTCGCCCTCAACCGAACGCCGCTGCAACAGGCTCAACTGGCCATCTTGCTTGCCGATCGCAAACACCACGATCTGATTGGCCGTGCCGCGATTGCTGACATAGAGGAAACGCCCATCGGCCGATAGGTGCAAGCCGCCGCCGGCCTTGGCGGCAGGGTCTTGGCTGTCGGTCAGCGGCAGGCGCTGGCGCTCGATCAGGGCATCGTCACGCACATCGAACATCACCACTTCAGCGCTCATCTCGAGGGTCAGATAGGCGTGCTTGCCCAGCGCGTCAAACAACAGATGGCGCGGGCCGCTGCCCGGCGGCAGGCTCACCGAAGCCGGCGTTGCCGGACTCAGGGGCTGCGTCGGGCTGGCGCCGTCGTAGGCGTAGACAAACACCCGGTCGGCGCCCAGATCGCTGGCGTACAGACGCAGGCCTTCGGCCGAAGGCACGACCGAATGCACATGGGCGCCGGCCTGGCGCTCCGGGTTGACCTTGCTTGGCGTGTGCGCCAACTGCTGCACCTTATCGCCAAGCTTGCCGTCCTTGGCCACTGGTAGCACCACCAGGCTGCTACCCGGGGCGGGCGCGACCGCGTAGTTGGCGACGAACAGGTAGCGCTGATCCTGGCTGAGGCTGGCGTGGGTCGGCTCATCGCCGGCGCTGGACACCTGGTTCAGTGGCGTGATCACGCCCTTGCTGCTCACTGCAAAACTGCTGACATGGCCGCGCGGGGTTTCATTGACGGCGAACAGCAAGCGCTGGTCGGCCGACAGCACCAGCCAGGACGGGCTGACCGTCTTCACCACCTGCAGCGGGGTCGGCTCGATACGGCCCTTGGCTGTATCGAACTGATATCGATAGATACCCTCGCTGGCAGTGCCTTCGGTATAGCTGCCAACCAGCAGGGTGGCCGCCTGCGCAGTGCCGAGCACCGCGCCCAATGCGCTAGCGCTCAACAGGGTTTTCCAGCTGCGGCTGATCATCTTCCTGGTCATCATCGTCTTCGTCCGAGCCGTACACGGCACTCATGCAGACTAGCTCATGCTCGCCCTGGTCATCGTTGAGGCGCCACTCTTCGCCTGCGCCGACCGCGGCCGCGACCTGTTCGGCAGTGAATTTCCAGCGTTTGAGGTTGCGCCCGTCCATGCATTCGATCACCAGGCCGCTGGCGTCGAAGGTGAAACCAAAGGCGTGCAGGCCATCGATCAGGAGCATGTCGCTGGTGGCGAGGGCAGTGGCGAGGGTGGTCATGGGGCTACCTTGATGCGCAAAGCGTCCAGTATAACCACACCCGGGCCAGGCCCGCTGCTCACCGCAGCGGCCTGACCGCACAAGCGTCAGTGGGCGAAGATCGAGCCGCCCTGCTTGCCTGCCAGTTTTTCCGGCTTGATCAGGAAGCGCGCCAGTGCCGGCAGCAGCCAGAGTGCACCGAACATGTTCCAGAGCAGCATGAAGGTCAGCATCAGGCCCATATCGGCCTGGAACTTGATCGCCGAGAAGATCCAGGTGCACACGCCGATGGCCAGGCACAAACCAGTGAACAGCACCGCCTTGCCGGTCGAGCGCAGGGTCTGGTAATAGGCCTCCTGCAACGGCAGACCAGCACGCAGGAAGCTCTCCAGACGGCTGTAGATATAGATCCCGTAGTCGACCCCGATACCCACGCCAAGCGCCACTACCGGCAAGGTCGCGACCTTGACGCCGATGCCCATGAACGCCATCAGCGCGTTGCCCAGCACCGAGGTCAGCACCAGCGGCAGGACGATGCACAGCATCGCGGCAAACGAGCGGAAGGTGATCAGGCACATGATCGCCACGCACAGGTAGACCAGAATCAGAATGGTCAGCTCGGCCGACTTGATCACCTCGTTGGTGGCCGCCTCGATGCCGGCATTGCCCGCCGCCAGAAGGAACTGCAAGCCGTCACGGTTGTGCGTATCGGCAAAGGCCTTGGCTGCGGCGGTGACGCGCTCAAGGGTTTCTGCCTTGTGGTCGTTGAGGAACACCAGCACCGGCGCCAGCGAACAGTCAGCGTTGTACAGGCCGTCGGCGCGGGCCACCGAGCTGTTGAGCACATCCGGGTTGCGCGAGAGGGTTTCCCATTTCAGGTTGCCCTCGTTCATGCCGCGGATCATCTGCTTGGACACACTCACCAGGGAGATTGCCGACTGCACCCCGGGGGTGTTCTGCATGGTCCACATCAGCTCGTCGATGGGGGCCAGGGTCGAGTGGATCGAGCAGCTCTCCGAGGGCGTCTTGACCATGATCACCAGCACATCGGAACTGGTCGAGTAGTTGCTGATGATGAAGTGGTTGTCCTGGTTGTAGCGCGAGTCCGGGCGCAGCTCCGGGGCACCCGGGTCGAGGTCGCCGATCTTCAGGTTCTGGCTGTACCAGAGGCCGCCGCCAAAGGCGACCAGCGCCAGCGCAACCGACACCGGTGCCACTTTAGGGCTGGCAAAGTTGGCCAGCAGGCGCCAGAACGGGTGCTCGCGGGTGGCGTCGCGCTTGGAGCGCTCGACGGCCTTTTTGCTGATGCCGACATAGGAGATCGCCACCGGCAGCAGGATCAGGTTGGTGAAGACAATCACCGCCACGCCGATCGAGGCGCCGATGGCCAGCTCGCGGATCACGCCAATGTCGATGATCAGCAGAGTGATGAAGCCCACCGCGTCGGCCAGAATCGCGATCATCCCCGGCAGGAACAGCTGGCGGAAGGTCCGCCGCGCAGCGGTCAGGGCATTGTCGGCGCCACTGGACTGCAGGGCGATGCCGTTGATCTTCTGCACCCCGTGGGAAATACCGATGGCAAAGATCAGGAACGGCACCAGCATCGAGTAAGGGTCGAGGCCAAAGCCCACCGCGTGCATCAGGCCCAACTGCCAGACCACCGCCACCAGGGTGGTGATCAACACGGCAATGGTGCTGCGGATACACCAGGTAAACCAGTACAGCAGGACCCAGGTGATCGCCAGCGCCACGCCGAAGAACAGCACCACCATCACCAGGCCGTCGATCAGGTCACCGACTTTTTTCGCAAAGCCGACGATGTGGATTTTCACATTGGGGTTCTGCGCCTGGAACTTGTCGCGGATCTTCTCTTCCAGCTGGTGCGAGAACTGCTGGTAGTCGAGCTTGACCTGCTTGCCCGGGTCCTGCGGATCGGGGTAGCTCTCCAGCAGTGGCACGTCGACGATGCTCGACTGGAAGTTGTTCGCCACCAGGCGCCCGACCTGGCCGGACTTGAGCACGTTGTCGCGCAGCTGATCGAGGCTTTGTGCGCTGCCATCGTAGGTGTTGGGGATCACCTCGCCACCGGCGAAGCCTTCTTCGGTGACCTCGGTCCAGCGCACGCTGGGGCTCCACAGCGACTTCAAGCCGGCGCGGTCGACACCCGGGATATAGAACACCTCGTCATGGATCTGGCGCAGGGTCTCCATGTAATCCTTGTCGAAGATGTCGCCGTTGACCGCCTCGACCGAGATGCGCACGGTGTTGCCGAGGTTGGCCAGGTCATTGCGGTGCTCGAGCATCTGTTCGATGAACGGGTGCTGCAGCGGGATCATCTTCTCGAAACTGGTCGAGGGACGAATCTGCGTGGCCTGCCAGAACAGCAGGATGCTCACCAGCAGGCAGAGGCCGATCACTACCGGACGGTTGTTGAAGATCATCCGCTCGAGCAGGGTGGGTTTGTCCTGATGATGCTGGGGCATGTCGAAGCGCTCCGGGCCGGTCATGGTTGCTGCTCCTCGGCGCCTTGGCCGTTGGCCAGGTGGATGCCGCCCTGCCCGACCAGCAGCAAGCCACCGTCGGCCAGGCTGGTGACGCCGGCCAGGGCGATGCGGTCGGCGCGATTGAATACGCTGAAGGTCAAGCCATCGTCACGGCTGCGCAGGACACTGCCGCCGTTGCCGACCAGGACGATACTGCCGTCCTCGAGCAGCGCCGCGCTGGCCAGGCCGAACTGCAGCGGGCCGCGACTGGCGGTCAGGGCGATCTGCTGCCAGCTGTCGCCGAAGTCACTGGAGCGGTAGAGGTTGCCCCGCAGTCCGTAGGCCAACAAGGTGTGCGCCTGGTCAGTGCCGAGTACGCCGAACAACGAGCCCTCGTACGGGCCCTCGACGCGCGACCAAGTGGCGCCGTTATCGCCGGAGCGGAACATGCTGCCCTGCTCGCCGACGATGAACAGGCCGGAGTCCTTGATCGCGGCGATGCCATTCAGGTGCAGTTGATCGGGGTTGTCGAGGCGCTCGGCGACGTCCTGCCAATGCTGGCCGCCGTCGGTTGTCTCGAGCAGCGCGCCGTAGGCACCGACGGCAAAGCCATGCTGGGCATCGACAAAGCTGACGTCGAGCAACGGCGCTTCGCGGGCGAGGTCTTCGAACTGCTTGCTCCAGGTGGCGCCGCCATCGCTGCTGGCGAGGATCTGCGCGTCGTGACCGACTGCCCAGCCGCGCTTGTCATCGATGAAGAACACCGCGGTGAGCAGTTGCCGGGTCGGCACGCGCGCCTGGCTCCAGGTCTTGCCCTGGTCATCGGAGAACAGGATATGGCCACGATCACCGACCACCACCAGGCGCTTGCCGGCGTGGGCGGCGTCGATCAGCAGGTTGTCGACTGCCTTGGCCGATTCGGTCGAGTACTCCTCGGCGGCAGCAGCGACGACAGTGCCGCTCCAGATACCCAGCAGCAACAGTGCGCCCGCGGCCAGTGGCCTGGCGTGCGCCATCACCCGTTCCCTCATGCCCTTCCCCTATTGTTTTTTTCTTGGTGGGTCATCCAGTGCAGGCACTGCAAGAAGCCTGATTCAGAGGCCTGCAACAGCTTTGAGCCATCCTAGCGGGGAGTTCTGCGGCAACACAATTGGCGGGACGTTATGTTTTGTTAACGGCGACAGCACCCTATTGTTTCGACCGCGTCGCCGGGGTGCTGCGCGGTCGGCGTAGGAGCGGCCTTGTGTCGCGAAAGGGCTGCGCAGCGGCCCCAGATTTCAGCTTCGCAGCCGATATCCCCGGGCCAGCTACGCTGGCCTTTCCGACCGGTCCGGCGCCCCGGCAAGGCCGCTCCTACGCCAGATCGCGGGCGCTCGCCAGGTTCATGCCAGGCTCTTGCTGACCACCTCATAGACGTCGCTGGACAAGGTGCCCGACGCCAGAATCCGCTCCAGCTCGGCCTTCATCAACGCCTGACGCGCGCTATCGTACTTGCGCCAGCGGGTCAGCGGCGCGAGCTGGCGCGAGGCGATCTGCGGGTTGAGCGCATTAAGCTCGATGACCAGGTCCGCCAGGAAGCGATAGCCGGAACCGTCGGCCGCGTGGAAGTTGACCAGGTTCTGCCCGGCAAACGCGCCGATCAGTGCGCGCACCTTGTTCGGGTTCTTCAAGGTGAATGCCGGGTGCTGCATCAGCGCCTTGACCCGCGCCAGGCCGCCCGGCAACGAGCTGGCTGCCTGCACGCTGAACCACTGGTCCATGACCAGCGGGTTATCCTTGAAGTGCTCGGCGAAGGCTTGCAGCACTTCGGCGCGCTCGGCCTCGAACGGCGAGTTGACCAACACCGCCAGCGCGGTCAGGCGCTCGGTCATGTTGTCGCTGTCCTTGAACTGCTCAAGGGTCGCCGCCAGCACCTGCGGCTTGCCGCTGAGCATCAGGTACGACAGGGCGATGTTCTGCAGGCTGCGCCGGGCGAAGTGCTCGGCGGCCGCCACATATGGCGTGCGCCGCGACACTTCACGGTTGGCCTGATAGCGCGACCACAAGGCGTCGAACAGCTGCTCGGCGATCTGCTTGCGGGCAAATTCGCGGGCCGCGTGGATCGCGTCGACGTCGGCCACCTGGCTGATCTCGGTCAGGTAGGCCTCACCTGGCAGCGAGAGCATTTCCGCGACCATGGCCGGGTCCAGCGCGTCATTGCCGATGACCGTGGCCAGGGCAGTGATCAAACGCGGATCGAGGCTCAACGGCTGGCCGGCCTGATGCTGGCCGATCAGCTCCTGCAGCACTTGCACCGACAATTGCTGGCCGGCTTCCCAGCGATTGAAACCGTCGCTGTCGTGCTGCATGAGGAACATCAGCTGGTCGCGGTTGTACGGGAAGCTCAGCTTGACCGGCGCACTGAAGCCGCGCAGCAGCGACGGCAATGGCTTGGCGGCGATGTCGAGGAAGGTGAAGGTCTGCTCGGCCTCGGTCAGCGACAGCACGCGGCTGCTGCCCTGGGCGCTGGCTTCGCCGTCCAGGCGCAGCGGCAGGTCGTTGCCGTCGGCGTCGAGCAGGCCCAGCGCGACCGGAATCACGAACGGCAGTTTCTCGCGCTTGTCCGGCGTCTGCGGGCAGCTCTGGCGGAAGGTCAGGCTGTAGCGCTGCGCTGTGCTGTCATAGGCTTCACTGACCTCGAGGCGCGGCGTGCCGGCCTGGCTGTACCAGCGTTTGAACTGGGTCAGGTCAACGCCGTTGGCGTCTTCCATGGCCTTGATGAAGTCATCGCAGGTAACGGCCTGGCCGTCGTGACGCTCGAAGTACAGGTCACTGCCCTTGCGGAAGCCCTCGGCGCCCAGCAGGGTGCGGACCATGCCGACCACTTCTGCGCCCTTCTCGTAGATGGTCAGGGTGTAGAAGTTGGAGATTTCAATGAAGCTGTCCGGGCGCACCGGGTGGGCCATCGGGCCTGCGTCTTCGGCAAACTGATGGGTTCGCAGGTACGCCACGTCCTCAATGCGCTTGACCGTGCGCGAGTTCATGTCGGCGCTGAATTCGGCGTCGCGGAACACCGTGAAGCCTTCCTTGAGCGACAGCTGGAACCAGTCGCGGCAGGTGATGCGGTTGCCGGTCCAGTTGTGGAAGTACTCGTGCGCGACCACCCCTTCAACGCGCTGGTGAGCGGCGTCGGTGGCCGTTTCGGCACGCGCTAGCACACAGCTGGAGTTGAAGATGTTGAGGCCCTTGTTTTCCATGGCGCCCATGTTGAAGTCGTTGACCGCGACGATCATGAAGATGTCCAGATCGTACTCGCGGCCATAGACTTCCTCGTCCCAGCGCATCGACTTCTTGAGGCTGACCATCGCGTGCTGGCACTTGTCGATGTTTTCTGGCTCGACATAGATGCGCAGCGCCACGTCACGGCCGGACTGGCGAGTGAAGGTGTCTTCGACGCACCAGAGGTCGCCCGCCACCAGGGCGAACAGGTAGGCCGGCTTCTTGAACGGGTCTTCCCAGGTTGCCCAGTGGCGGCCGTCGTCAGCCGGGCCGCTGCCGATCGGGTTGCCGTTGGACAACAGGATCGGATAGCGATGCTGCGCGGCGATCACCGTGGTGGTGAACGTGCTCATCACATCCGGGCGGTCGAGGTAGTAGGTGATCTTGCGAAAGCCCTCGGCCTCGCACTGGGTGCAGTACATCGACCCCGACTTGTACAGGCCCTCCAGAGCCGTGTTGCTCTCGGGGTGGATCTTCACCGTGGTGTCGAGGGTGAACGTCTGCGCTTTCGGATGCAGGGTCAGGCTGTCGTCATCAAGCTGGTAATCGCCCGCGCTCAGGGCCTGGTCATCCAGTTGCACACTGACCAGTTGCAGCTGTTGACCGTTCAGCACCAACGGCGGCAAGCCTTCGCCACGCGCCGGGTTGCGACGCATCAGCAGTTGCGCATGGACCAGGCTGTGGTCCTCGAACAACTCGAAGGTCAGGTGCGTCTCGTCGATCAGGTACTCGGGCGCCTGGTAATCCTTGAGGTAGATCACTTGCGGTTGTTCGGTGCGCATGTGGCTGTCCTTTTACTGATGCACGGCCAACTGGTAGGCCGTGTATTTACGAATATTGATCACGCCGGTATCGAAGATCAGGTACTGGCCCTTGATCCCGAGCAGAGTGCCTTCGATGACCGGGGTCTTGTCCAGGTTGAGGCTGACGATCTTTTTCGGATAGGCCTCGACCGGGTAACGGATCTCGACCACCTCGGCATCGGGCAGCGGCTGGATCGCTTGAAGGCCAAAACGTTCGTGCAGGGTGCGAATACCGTCGGCGCAGGCCTCGAAGATCTGCTCGCGAATCGCCGCCAGGTCGAGCACCTCGGCATCGCCCTTGAGCAGGTTGCGCCAGTTGGTGCGGTCTGGCACCTGGCTGCGCAATACATCCTCGACCAGGCCCGACTGCTGCCGAGTGGAAACGCGCATGATCGGCAGGGCCTGGATGGCGCCCTGATCGAGCCAGCGGGTTGGCAGTTGGGTAGCGCGGGTGATACCGACCTTGACCCCCGACGAGTTGGCCAGGTAGACCACGTGATCGGTCATGCAGAACTGCTCGCCCCAGGACGGCTCGCGGCAGGTGCCGGCGTCGTAGTGGCAACGTTCCGGAGCCATGATGCACAGGTCGCACTGGGCCAGCTTGGTCATGCACGGGTAGCAGTAGCCCTGGCTGTAGCTGGTCTTGGTGCGCTTGCCGCAGTGGCTACAGTGGATGGCACCGAGGTATTCAAGACGCAGGGTCTTGCCGATCATCGGGTTGACCGGCACCAGCGAATCACCCAGGCGAAAGCTGTATTGCACAACCGGTGCCTGCAACTGCACCGACATCTTGCTCAAAGAGCCACGAGCGAGTTCGATCAATGTACCGAGTCCGACTTGAACAGAATATTGGCGATGGGCGCCGACTTCGAGGCACACTCTTGCGGGCCCATGTAACCGGTACGCTGGTCTTCCGGCAGGTTCTGCAGTTCCCAGGCGATGACCGCCTGCAGCGACAGCTCTTTCTGCTCGACGGTGAGCTTGCGCCCGTCGGACCATTTGCCCAGCTCGACCGCAAGCTTGAGGCTCTGGTAGATCTCGGGGGTGATGTTTTCAATCATTTGGGCGAACGTGGACATTGTCTCTCCTCAATCAAGCCGACAGTTTACGCCGCGCCAGCGCGCCACCCAAGAGCCCAGTCAGGCATCCGATGAGCAGGCCACCGACATGCGCGGCATTGGCGATCTGGCCGAAGCCGAGCTGGCCGACCACGCCGGTCAGGCACACCACCAGCCAGATCAGCATCATCACCAGTACGCCCTTGGGCAGGCGGTAATGCGGGTTGGGTGCCAGCCACTGGTACAGCCAGACGTAGCCGAGCAAGCCGTACAATACGCCGGACAGCCCGCCGAACAGGCTCGGGCCGCCGACCAGGTGCTGGGCCAGGTTGGAGATCAGGCTGAACAGCAGCGTCAGCAACAGCAGCAACCAAGGCCCCTGGCGCAGCTCGATGCGCTTGCCCAGCTCCCAGTACCACATGCCATTCATGGCCAGGTGGAGGAAGCCGAAGTGCAGCAGCATTGGCGATATCAGGCGCCACCACTGACCGTCGCTCAGGCCTTGCGCCAGCGAGGTGAAGTACAGATATTCACCCTGCACGCGAAAATCGAGAAAGGTGAACCAGCTCAGAGTCGACAGGTTGTCGCCCAGCCCGGTGATTGCCGCCACCACCACGCACAGCAGCAGTACGCCAGCCGTGACCTTGCACGCGCGGGCCTGCTGGGCCAGGGACGGTTGCCTGGGCAGGCTGGCCTGAGCCGCGGCCGGAAGTTCAATCTGGTCGTTGCCTTCGGGGTAGCGCTCATACAGCTGGCGGACATCCTCGAGCAAGGCCTGCGGCGCCCACAGCACCTGCTCTTCGCCCTCCTCGCTGACCCGGTGCGGCACCTGCAGGCGGCGCAGCAGGCTGACAAAACCACTGAGGTCGACGGTCAACGGCAGGCGCAGCACTTCGATCACATTCATTGAGTGTCCTGTGGGCGCTCGACATCGACCCAGACGAACTTGTGCGGGTCGATGCCGGTTTCGTCATCCAGGCGATAGGCCGCCAGTTTGCCGTAGAGCACGGCGCTGTAATCCAGGCAGGCCAGATTGGGCCGGATCGGCGCCGGGCGACCGCTGCGCCAGTAATGGCCGACGAACAGCATCGGTTGCGCTTCGTCATAGCGCAGCAAGGCGTTTTTCTGCGTGTGGCTGAGCGGCGCGCTGGCCACCTCGTCCGGCAAGGCATCGGGCTGGAACACGATGTCGCCGTAGGTCTGCGGGTCTTCTTCCCAGAACTTGGTGCGGAAGAACGCCCGCGTCAGGCCATCGCCACCGGTCAGGGTGAGGCCATCCGGCAGGCGCATGTCGGTGCCGCGCAGGAGGCGATTGCACACGGTCGAGGCAAAGCTGCCGGACACACCCGAGGCCTGAATGAAGTGCTCGTCGATGCAGCCGCTTGGGTACTGCGGGCGCAACTGCTCGATCAGGCTCGGGTCCCAGCAGGCGTGCACCAGCCGGAAGCGCCCGGCATCGACAAACAGCGGCAGCTGGTAGAACCAGGCCAGGAAGTCGTGCCAGTCGCCCGGGTGCTGGGCGAACTGGGTCAGGGTTTCGTCGATCAGGCGCGCGTTACGCGGCGTGTGCTCACGGACAAATGCCTTGCCACTGCCGGGCAGCGCCGGCGTGACCCAGGCCAAGGCGTTGTACTCATGGTTACCCATGATGCAGAACGCCTGACCGGCCACGACCATGTCGTGGACGATATGCAGCGCCTCGCGAATTCGCGGGCCGCGATCGACGATATCGCCGAGGAACAGTGCCTGGCGCCGTGGATGCCGCCAGACCCCGCCCACGCGCTTGTAGCCGAGGGTATCGAGCAGGCGTTCGAGGGTATGTGCACACCCGTGCACGTCGCCGATGATATCGAAACTGCGCGCCGGATCGAGCATCAGTCGCCCCCACCCCCCAGGCGGCTGCCCCAGCCGAGCTTGGTGCGGCAGACTTCGTAGTAGTTGTGATCGAGCGGGTGGATCAGGCGCAGTTTCTGCGGCTTCTTGCTCACCGTGATGGTATCGCCGGGGGCGCAGGTGAAGTGGTTCTGGCCGTCACAGGACACTTGCGGATAGATCTGCAGGTCCTGCGAGACGACGATCTTCAGCTCGCTGTTGCCATCGACCACGATTGGCCGGCCCGACAGGGTGTGCGGGTACATCGGCACGATGACGATGGCGTCGAGCTTGGGGTGCATAATCGGCCCGCCGGCCGACAGCGCATAGGCGGTCGAGCCGGTGGGGGTGGCGACGATCAGGCCGTCGGCCTTCTGGCTGCAGACGAACTGGCCGTCAATGTAGATTTCGAACTCGATCATCCGCGTCGACTTGCCCGGGTGCAGGACCACGTCGTTGAGCGCGTCGCCCTGGCCAATGGCTTCACCGTGGCGGCGCACTTCGGCCTGCAGCAAGAAGCGGTTTTCCACCAGATAGTGGCCGTCGAGCACTTCGGCGACCTTGACCTCAAGCTCATCCGGGCGGATGTCGGTGAGAAAGCCCAGGTTGCCGCGGTTGATACCGAGCACCGGCACATTGTGCCGGGCCAGCGCGCGGGCGGCGCCGAGCAGGCTGCCATCGCCGCCGACCACGATGACCAGGTCACAGACCTCGCCGAGCAGCTTGCGGGTCGAGGTCTGCAGGCCATGCCCTGGCAGCACTTCGGCAATCGTGTCCTCGAGGATCACGTGCATATGGCGATCAAGGAGGAACGTTTTCAGTCGGCGAATGGTGTCGAGCACCTGTGAGCTGCCCAGGCGGCCGATGATACCGATATTGCGAAATTGCTCCATGGTGCTCCTGCAAGGCCGTGCGGCGGGTAACGATAGCGGGTAACGATAGACGGATTATGGTCGAAACGACCGTCCAGCGGCAAACCGGCTATGCTCGCAGGATGACGCCCCTCACCGAGCTGCGCGACCTGCCCCGCCGTTTGCGCCGCCCTGCGGTGCGCGATCTGGCCTGGGCGCTGCTGTCGCCACCGCTGATGCGCGACTTGCCCGCACCACAGCGCAACCCGTTGACCGCCAGTGACTGGGCTGCCGACCCGCAGCAGCTGCAGGACTGGTTACTGGCGCTGGATGGCGATGATCAGCCGCTGCGCGATTGGCTGATGAAGATGACCAGCCGGCGCCTGGGCCTGTATTACGAGGCCCTCTGGCAGTTCGCCTTGAACCACGCCAGCGGGGTCGAACTGCTCGGCGCCAATCTGCCGATCCGCCAAGGCGGCCGCACTCTGGGCGAGCTGGATATCCTCCTGCGCGACCGCGACGGTGTGCATCATCTGGAATTGGCGATCAAGCTCTACCTCGGCCCTGCCAATGGCGCTGGCCCAGGCTCGATGCACTGGTTGGGGCCGGGATGCCAGGATCGGCTCGATCTGAAACTGGCCCACCTTGTCGGTCATCAGCTGCCTATTTCTGCTCGCCCAGAGAGCCAGGCGCTGCTTGCGGAGCTTGGCCTGGATCAGCCCCAGGCGCATCTGTGGCTGAGCGGCTATCTGTTCTACCCAGGCATGCTTGCATTCCATCCTCCAGCCGGCGCAGAACCTGCGCACTTACGCGGTGACTGGCTGCACCGGCACGACTGGCCCGGCTACCGCAGCGGCGCGGCAGAGGGCCGCTGGCAGGTCCTGACGCGCCAGCACTGGCTGGCGCCCGCGCGTATTGCAGACAGCGACTGCTGGACGCCAGCGCAGTTCGAGCAATGGCTGATGCAGCTGGACCCGTTCGCACCCGCGCAATTGCTGGTCAGATTGACGCAGGCCGAAGACGGCGCCTGGGAGGAACAGCAGCGGTTGTTTCTGGTGGCGGACAGCTGGCCGCACTTGCCGAGCTGAGCAGCAGGCCGCCAAGGTTTTCGACAGATTCACGCAAATATCTGCGCAGCCTTCGACCTGTAGCAAAGAAATCTGTCAGCCATCGATTAGAGTTAGCGATACGCGCCAGCAAGAGCGCCTTTTCGACCTGATAAGTGAGGAGTGACCATGGTTTCATCCAACCCGCCGGCGCATTACGCGCGGATCTCGATTGCCCTGCACTGGCTGATGCTGGTGTTGCTGGCAAGCGTCTACGCCCTGATCGAACTGCGTGGCCTGTTCCCCAAGGACAGCGCCGAACGCAACCTGATGAAAGACCTGCACTTCATGTTCGGCCTGACCGTGTTCGTACTGGTCTGGCTACGCCTGGCCATGCGCCTGATCAACCCGACGCCGCCGATCACGCCCAAGCCGCCGGCATGGCAGACTGGCCTGGCGCACCTGGTGCACCTGCTGCTGTACCTGCTGATGATCGGCATGCCGCTGGCGGGCTGGTTGATCCTCAGCGCCGCCGACAAGCCAATCCCGTTCTACGGCTTCGAGCTGCCCGCGCTGACCGGGCCTGATTCGGACTTTGCCAAATTCATCAAGGGCTGGCATGAGCGGGTTGGCGGCTGGGGCTACTGGCTGATTGGCCTGCATGCACTGGCCGGGCTTTACCATCACTACATCAAGCGCGATAACACCCTGGTGCGCATGCTGCCCTACAAGTAACCGCGTCGGCCCTGCAGCCCGCCTGTGTGCACGAACAGCAGGCGGCTGCCGGGCCTGAAGCGCCCCGCCTCGACCTCATCGCGCAGCGCCAGCAGGGCCTTGCCGGTGTACACCGCCTCCAGCGGCAGGCCACTGTGCTGTTCGCTGTCGGCGATAAACGCCAGCAACTCATCATCCATGCGCGCAAAGCCGCCACGGCAAGCGTCATGCAATTGGTAGCCCTGCTCTCCCGCCAACGCTGCCACCGTTGCCGCCACGCCGTGGTCAGCCGGCACCGCAAGGGCGCCGTGCACCGGGCGCGCACCGGCCTCAGCGAGCACCAGCCCCGCCAGGGTGGTGCCGGTACCGACGGCCAGCCACCAGCCATCGTAGTCATCCCAACCCAGCTGCGGCAGCTGCTCGCGTGCCTGCTCGACGATCAATCGGCAACCCTGTGCGCCGGCCATGCCGCCACCGCCCTCGGCGATGCACTGCCAGCCGGGGTAGCGTGCTTGCCACTCAGCCCAGAACTGCGGCTCATGTCGCGCCCGGTAGCCGCCATAGCCGAGCCAGTGCAGTTGCATGCCCAAGGCTTGCAGGTCGCGCACGGTCGGGGTGTCCTGCGCATGGCCACGCAGCAGGCCGGCGGTGGCAAAGCCAAACCGTTTGCCGGCAGCGGCCAGTGCATGCAGATGGTTGGAATGGTTGCCGCCAAGGCTGATCAAGCCGGGCGCGTTGCACCGCCAGGCTTCGACCAGATGGTCGCGCAGCTTGAACCACTTGTTGCCGCTGATCAGCGGGTCGATCAGGTCCAGACGCAACACTGCGAGCTGGACCTCAGCGCGCTGAGTCCAGGGCAAGCACAGCGGTTGTAGAGGTGCCTGAGGCAGGCAGGAGAGTTCGGCAGACATCGGCCGAGTCTACCAGCTTGGGCCGGGGCCGCGCTGCAGCCCCACCCCATGCCGTTACAGCTCGGCGGCCAAGCGCGAACCTTGGTTGATGGCGCGCTTGGCATCCAGCTCGGCGGCCACATCGGCGCCGCCGATCAGGTGCACCGACTGCCCCGCTGCGACCAGCCCGTCCTGCAGTTCGCGCAGTGGATCCTGGCCTGCACAGATCACTACGTTGTCCACTGCCAGCAACTGCGGCTCGCCATCAGCAATGCGTACATGCAAACCAGCGTCGTCGATCTGCAGGTATTCGACACTGTTGAGCATCTGTACCTGCTTGTTTTTCAGGCCAGTGCGGTGAATCCAGCCGGTAGTCTTGCCCAGACCGTCGCCGACCTTGGTCTTCTTGCGCTGCAAAAGGTACACCTGCCGCGCCGGCGCATGCGGCTCGGGCTTGATCCCGGCCACGCCACCACGCGCTTCGAGCGCAGTGTCGATGCCCCACTCTTTCCAGAACGCGTCGCGATCCAGGCTGGTAGCCACGCCCTGGTGCACCAGGTACTCGGAGACATCAAAGCCGATGCCGCCCGCGCCGATCACCGCAACCCGCTGGCCGACCGGTTTGCGCTGCAACAGTACATCCAGATAATTCAGCACCTTGGCGTGCTCGATGCCGGGGATAGCCGGGTTGCGCGGGACAATCCCGGTGGCCAGGATGATCTCGTCATAACCGCCGGCAATCAGCTGCTCGGCGCTGACTCGGCTATTCAGGCGCACGTCCACGCCCGTGAGCTGCAGCTTGTTACGGAAATAGCGCAGGGTTTCGGAGAACTCTTCCTTGCCCGGCACGCGCTTGGCCACGTTGAACTGGCCACCGATTTCGCCAGCGGCGTCAAACAGGGTGACCTGATGGCCGCGCTCGCCGGCCACAGTCGCCGCAGCCAGGCCAGCCGGGCCAGCACCCACTACCGCGATACGCTTGGCCTGGGACACCGGCAGGTAATTCAGTTCGGTTTCATGGCAGGCGCGCGGATTGACCAGGCAACTGGTCAACTTGCCGCCAAAGGTGTGATCAAGGCAGGCCTGGTTGCAGCCGATGCAGGTATTGATCTGCTCGGCCTGATCGGCTGCGGCCTTGTTGACGAACTCTGGATCGGCCAGGAATGGCCGGGCCATCGACACCATGTCGGCATCGCCGGCAGCCAGCACGGCCTCGGCAACTTCGGGTGTATTGATGCGGTTGGTGGTGATCAATGGGATGTTGACGTGCCCACGCAGCTTGGCCGTGACCTTGCTGAAGGCCGCCCGCGGTACTTTGGTGGCGATGGTCGGAATGCGCGCTTCGTGCCAGCCGATGCCGGTATTGATCAGCGTTGCCCCGGCCTGCTCGATGGCCTTGGCCAGCTGCAGGATCTCTTGCCAATCGCTGCCACCTTCGATCAGGTCGAGCATCGACAGGCGGAAGATGATGATGAAGTTCGGCCCCACCGCCGCACGCACGCGGGTGACGATTTCGACCGCCAGGCGCATGCGGTTGGCGTAGCTGCCACCCCAGCGATCGGTGCGGTGGTTGGTGTGAGCGGCGAGGAACTGGTTGATGAAGTAGCCTTCCGATCCCATGATCTCGACGCCGTCATATCCCGCGCACTGGGCCAGTTCGGCACAGTTGACGAAGTCGGCGATCTGCTTCTCGATGCCGGCTTCGTCCAGCTCCTTGGGCTTGAACGGGTTGATCGGCGCCTGAATCGCGCTCGGCGCCACCTGGCGCGGGCTGTAGGCGTAACGGCCGGCGTGGAGGATCTGCAGGCAGATCTTGCCCCCAGCGGCGTGCACCGCCTCGGTGACGATACGGTGCTGGTCGGCTTCTTCAGCGGTGCTCAGCTTGGCAGCACCGGAGTACACGCCACCCTCATCGTTTGGCGCAATGCCACCCGTGACCATCAGGCCAACACCACCGCGTGCTCGCTCGGCGAAGTACACTGCCATGCGCTCGAAGCCGCCTGGGCGCTCTTCCAGGCCGGTGTGCATGGAGCCCATCAGGGTGCGGTTGCGCAAAGTGGTGAAGCCAAGGTCAAGCGGGGCCAGCAGGTTCGGGTAAGCCATGGAGCAACTCCACATGGGCAAAATCACGGGATGCAGGCGCCTCGCTGGGATGCGGGGCCCGTCGGTTATCTGCCCTCGACATTAAACAGCCGTTTGAACCGGCTCAATGATCGAAACTGACAACTTATTGATCCTGCTGCACAGCAGGTCTACCCTAGGGCTCCTTACATTCGATGGTGCCGCAGCGGTTCATGCGCAAACTTCTCGCAAGCGCCCTGGCGCTGGTAATGATCGCCGCGTTGTGTGGCTATGGTTTCTGGACGCAACAGCGCCCTGAAGGCCACTACCTGTCTGACCTGCGTATCGAGCTGGCGCTCAATCAGGGTAGCCCTGGCGAGCGCGGCAACCTGCTCGGCATCGAGCCGCTGCTCTACCCCAGCGACTATCAAAACCTGCAACGGCTGCGCCTCAAGCTTGCCGCTTACCTTGAGCAGGCCCGGGAACAGGGGCTGGTGAATCCGCGCACGGTGGTGGTGTTGCCTGAGCACATCGGCACCTGGCTGTGGGCGCGGGGTGAAAAAAACGAGCTGTATCAAGTGACCCAGCGGCGCGAGGCCGAGCAATGGCTTGAGCTGAGTAACCCGCTGCGCTACGGCCTGGCAATGCTTTGGGCGACCGGGGACGACCGCCGCGCCGATGCGCATCTGCGCATGAAGGCGGCGCAGATGGCCGCCGACTATCAGGCTCTGTTCAGCGGCCTGGCAAAGGAATTTGGCGTGACCCTGGTGGCCGGCTCGATTGTCTTGCCCGCGCCCTATGTGGAGAACGGCGTGCTGCACGCCGGCAGCGGCCCACTGTTCAACAGCAGCTTGGTATTCGCCGGCGATGGCAGTGTGCTCGGTCAGCCGCAACGCCAGCAGTTTGCCGACAGCGAAGTACGCCGGTACATTCAGGACGGTCGCGAGCAGCCCCTGCACGTCGTTTCGACCCCAGCTGGACGCCTTGGCGTGTTGATCGGCAGTGACAGCTGGTACCCGGAAAATTATCAGCAGCTGGCGCAGCAGTCCGCACAGCTGATCGCCAACCCGGTATTTCTCAGTGGCAAGCACAGCTGGGACGCCCCCTGGCGCGGTAATCGCCATCAGGATGCCGCCGCCGAGCTGCCACTGCAGCGTGGTCAAGTCAGCGAACAACAGGCCTGGCGGCAACTGACCCTGGCCGCCAATCCCGGCCTGACCAGCATCAGCGTGTTCATGCGTGGCCAATTCTGGGAACTTGGCGCTGACGGTCAAGGCTTTGCCAACCACGCTGGCGGCCAGTTGGCCGGCACCTCGCAGCATGGCGCCCGCCTGCTAAACGTGTGGTTGTAAGGCCATGCCCAGGCCGCGTGTGCGCCTCGGTGAATTGACTGTAGGGTTCGTCCAGCCTCTGGCCGAGGCCCTGCAACAGCTGGGGCATGACCCTACGCCGTTGCTCGAGCGTTACGGCCTGACTAGCAGCCGCCTGGCCCAGCCCGGCGCGCGCTTGTCGATACCGCGCTACATGCACCTGGGCCATGCAGCAATCAAGCTCAGCGGCGAGCCAGCGTTGGGCCTGCGCATGGGCTGCCTGAGCCGACTGGCACAGACAGGTTTGGCCGGAGTCACCGCAGCTCAAGCACCGACGCTCGGCGAAGCTGCCCGCACCTTGCTGCGCTTTGAGCCGCTCTATGCGGCCAACTACCGCGGCAGCTCGGTGTTTGTCGAAGACACGCAAGGCGCCTGGCTGCGCTTCTATTCGATCAGCCCCTACAACGACTACAACCGTTTCGTGGTCGACTCGCTGCTGTCGGGCTGGCTTGCGCAGTTAGGCCAGCTGGCGGGGCAGCCGGTGCAGGCAGAGCGAATGGAGATCGAATTTGCAGCGCCAAGCTACGCAGCGGGCTATCAGGCACTTTGTGCCACGCCGATACACTTCGCGGCCGAAGGTAATCAGCTGCGCCTGAGCCGGGCCACGCTTGAGCAGGCCAACCCGCAGCACTGCCCCAGCACCTGGCAGCAGCTGCTCCAGCTATGTGAAGTGGAGCTCGCCCAGCACACCCGTGTACGCAGCCTTGGCGAGCGCATCACGCATCTGCTCGGGCCGCTGCTTAACGGCGGGCGCGAGCCTGACCTGGAGGAAGTCGCCCGCCATTTGCAATTGCCGACCTGGACCCTGCGCCGCAAACTTGCCGAAGAAGGCACGCGCTTTCGCAGCCTGCTAAACGACACCCGCCAGGATCTGGCCGAGACCTACATCCGCGACACGGAGCTGGCCTTCGGCGAGATTGCCTATCTGTTGGGGTTTGCTTCAGCAGAAGCCTTTCAACGTGCGTTCAAGCGCTGGACCGGGCTTACGCCGGGGGAGTTCCGGCGTAATCAACGGCGCACCGGTTAGAGCTCGGTGGCGTCGTCTGGTTCGGGGGCGTCCAGTTCATAGGCCTGATATTCGAGCAGCTCTTCCTGATAGTCGTCCATCGCCCTGCTTCCTCTTCACTCATGATGTTGGCTCATGTCGCCACGCTAAAGCGGGCGCATGACGCATTAATGACAAGCTTATGAGTGATAAACGTAGCAGGGGTTCGAATGATTAGCCTGGCAAGCTGTAACAACAAACTGCAAGGCCGATCGAGGCCTTGCAGAGGCCATTTACATCGAGGCTGGAGCAGCCTCGCTGGCCGGAGCCTCCTGCTGCACCTGGATCGGCGAAGCCTCGTTGGGTGGCGCGATCGGCTGCGAGCCGCGGCTGTCGTCTACCACCGGCGCGGCAGGTGCCTCGCTGACGGGAGCAACGGCCGCTGGGGCGACTACAGGTGCTTCGGGAGCCGCTGGGGCCGCTGGGGCCGCTGCCGGCGCGACCGCTGCAGCCGGAGCCAATGCAGCCGGCGCTGGCGCTTGCTCCGGCAGGCCCAGATCTGGCGCTGGCTGTTCAGCCTTCGGCGCCTCGACCTTGGCTTCAGCCTTTTTCGCCTTCTTCGGTTTGGGCTTGGGCAGGAAGCTCTCGACCAGCGCGAAGTAGCGCTCATAGAACTGCGGCGCCGTGACGGTTTCGCTGGCCACCTTGACCATCGAATCATCGCTCGAGCCGATTGGCATCGACACCGAACCAAGAATCCCTACACCAAGGCTGGCCGAGGTATTGGACTTTTTCAGCGCGTAGCGATCCTGCAGGGCGTTGGCGAACATCGTCGAACGCTGGTCATCGCTGCTGTCGGGCGCACAGGTGACGCTGAAGCTGATCTGCAGATGGTTGTCGCTGTTCTGCTGAAAGCTCTTGTTGCCGGCGATCTGGTTGTCGCCCGTGCTGGTGATTATATAGCCCTGGCTGAGCAACGCGCGCCGGGCCGCTTCGCAGGAGCCGGCGTCGCTGACCGGGAAGCTGCGCGAGTAGGTGCCCGAGTCATCGAAGCTCTCGTGCTCGTAGACCGCAGGTTTTTTCGAGGAGCAACCGGATACGCCCGCCAGCACAAGGGCCAGCCCGAGCGCACCGAAGACGGATGATCTGGACATCATGAATACCGGATTGGTCGAATGGCGCCTATTGTGCAACACATACCCGCTGACTTAAACCGTTGATCTGTGAAGAGGCTGTCAGCTTTGGCTAAAGCTGGGCTGCCTCAACACGGTGATAGGGGCACTGTGAGCAAGATAGCAAGACGCGATCACCCTGCCGACAGGTGTGTATGCAACCGCTCGATGTGCTCCGGCCCGATCCCGCAGCAACCGCCAACGATGCTGGCGCCAGCGGCCACCCAGCTACTTGCCCACTGCAGATATGCCTGAGGGGTCAGATCATCACGAATCTCGAGCAAGGTACTATTGGCCTTGGCCGCCGCGCTGACTGGAGGAAACGCATTGGCATACACCCCAAGCTCGATGGGCTGACCGAGGCGCTGGATGACCACGCGCGCTTCATGCAAAGCCGCAGCCATCACCTCTGGCTGGCTGCAGTTGAACAACACCACGGCCGCGCCCAGCTCCGCCGCCACACGCACGGCCTCAGCCACCGCCTCACCTGAGCGCAAGCGCGGGGCCCCGGCGACCTCGTCCAGCAAGGTAAAGGACAACCACAGTGGCTTCGGCTGCGCACCCAGTGCCTCGGCCACGGCGCGAGCTTCGGCGACAGAGCTTTGTGTTTCCGCCAGCCAGACATCAACCCGCTCGCGCAAGCCAGCAATCAGTTGCCGGTGAATGGCGACACTGCGTGCATGATCGAACAAATCCGGGCGGTAAGATCCCAGCGCCGGCGGCAATGAGCCAGCCACCGTGACTGGCGCGGGAGACTCATCGGCAGCCTTGCGGGCAAGGCGCCCTGCCCTCTCGGCCAACGTCAGAGCATGCTCGGCAAAGCGCTCTTCACCAAGGTGAAACGGCACCACGGCATAGCTGTTGGTGCTGATGATCCTGGCGCCAGCGGCGATAAACGAGCGATGCGCCTGCAGCACGAACTCGGGCGCTTCAATCAATGCCAGCGCCGACCACTCCGGCTGCCTGAACGGTGCGCCGATGCGCTGCAGCTCACGGCCCATGCCGCCATCCAACAAACGAACAGTGGCTGCACTCATTGGTTGGCACTCACGGTCTGCTGAGGCTCGCCCAGCCAACGAGCAATGATGGCAGGGTTGGCCTGGACCCACGCCTTGGCTGCAATTTCAGCCGGCTGCTTTTCCTTTTCGATCTTGAGGATCAGGTCATTGAGCTGCGCAGGTTCGATAGCGACGTTTTGCAAAAACGCGGCAATTTTCGGTGCACGCTTTTGCAGGGCGACCGACGACAACACGTAAACCTTGGCATCCGGGTACGCGCAAGTGATCTGGCTTTTGTTGAGCCAGTCAGGGTCAACTGTAGGGCTGATGAACTTCCAGCAGCCGTCAGCCTTGTACAACGGATCCCCCTTCTTGTTGTCCTGGGCATACCCATCGAATGCCGGCTCCTGCAATCGGCGCAGGTCGAAGGCGGAGAATATCCAGTCCGGGGTATAGGCATAGAACACCACGCCTCGCCCTGCCTTGTAAGCTGCCGCCAGCCTGGAATAGGTGACGGCTGCCTCAGTAGAGATCGACTCGAATTTATCGGCAAACTGGTAATCCTTGGCCTTGATCTCACCGATGTAGGTTGACTCCCAGCCCGCCGGCCCGACCAGCAACTGGGCCTTGCCGCCGCCCGGTGGCTGGAAGAGCTCGGCGACTTCCGGCTTCTTCAGGTCATACACGGATTTCACCCCGTATTTGTCCTGCAGATAGCCGGGGATGTAAAAGCCTTGCTCGCCGGTGTACGGCTGTTTGTTCGGAAACAGCGAAGGGTTGGCACCGCTGACATATTTCGCCCAGGCAGCGGATTGGTTGGGCATCCAGATGTCGGTCAGCACGTCTACCGAACCATCGCCTTTCGACGCTGCGCTGAGCAGCACCGGGACGTCCCCCGCCAGGTAGGAGACGTCGGCGTCGAGGCGGCTCTGCAGCACTTCACCGAGGATGTACTGAATGGCGACTGCGCCAGTCCAGTTCTGTTCGCCAATGACGATCTTGTCCTTGGCCAACGCCGTGTTCGAACCGATAACGGCGGCCAGTACAGCCAGTGCGCCGAGGCTACGCGATAAAGATGGGTTCACGGTAAGTCTCACTTTCACTGGTAGAGTTGGCCTTGCTTGCGCAGGCTCGATTGAATGATCCGATCAGGGATCAGCGCGCACACGACAATCGCGATACCCGCAAGCACGCCCTCGCCGCCTTTGATGTTGCGCAGCGCAGTCATGACGTCGTAACCCAGGCCGCCGGCGCCGATCAAGGCAGCGACCACCACCATCGACAGGCTCATGACAATGGTTTGATTTATCCCCAGCAGCAGCGAACGCCGAGCCAGCGGCAGCTCCACCTTGCACAGCGTCTGCCAGGGGCTGGCGCCATGGGCGACGGCGGCTTCGAGGGCATCCTTGGGTACTTCCTGAATGCCCAGCGAGGTCAGGCGAATCATCGGCGCCAGCGCAAAAATCACGGTAGCAATCACCGCAGGCGTCTTGCCGACCGAAAAAAACGCCACGGCAGGGATCAGATAGACAAACGTCGGCAAGGTCTGCATGACATCCAGCAACGGTGTCATCAGCCGCCGCAGCAGTGGCCGTTTAGCCAACAAGATCCCGCTGGGGACGCCGATGACCAGGGCAATCAGCACCGAGGAGCCGACCAGCGCCAGCGTGGCAATGGTGTGGTCCCAGAAGCCGAACACGCCGATATACGCCAAGGCGGCGGCGCTGGTGAACGCCAGCCCCCAGCCAGCCGAGCGCCAGGCAAGGTACACCAGCGTCAGTGCCGCAACTGGCCATGGCAACCAGCCCAACAGGTTTTCGACACCCTCGATCACCGTGCGCACGGCCACGATCACACCAACGAATGCACCCTCAAAGGTGACCTGCGACCAACCGATAAAGTCGTCGATCGCTTGTGCGGTTACCAGCAGCAACTGGCGGTTGACCGGAAACTGCAGCAACGCGTGGCTTGGCTCTGGTGCGGCCACACGCCATAGCACCAGCGCCTGGCAGACAACCACCAAGGCCAGCGGCAGTAGCCAGCCAGTACCTTCGCTTGCACCCGCATGACGGCTCAGCCTGACCGCAGTCAGGCGGCTTGCCAGCAGTGCCAGCAGCGCGAGAATGCTCAGCCACCCGGCAGTCGACTGTGCCAGCCCGACCAGCGCGGCTAGCTCGACCCCAAACGTGCCCCAGAAGGCTGCGCCTTTGCCTCGCGCCGCTAACGCGGCTGGCCCCAGCAGCGCTGCTTGCCACCAAGGCAAGGCGGTGCTGCCCGGCTGCGCCCGGCGCTCTGCTGGCAAGGCGGTCTGGGTTGACCTGCTCGCCGCAGCCGGCGGGGTCGAAGCGGGCTGGCAGTCGCGGAAGAAATCCGCCACTTCGCTGTCAGCCGGCTGCTCGAGCAACGTCTGCGGTGCGGCCAATTGCACCAGTCGCCCGCCGCGCATGACTGCTATACGGTCGGCCAGTCGCAACGCCTCAGCAGGATCATGGGTCACCAGCAAGGTGGTGATGCCACGCTCACGGACCAGGCTCATAAAGTGCAGCTGCAGGTCTCGGCGAATAGTGGGGTCCAACGCGCTGAACGGCTCGTCCATCAACAGGATGTCCGGCTCCGACACCAGCGCCCTGGCCAGACCAACCCGCTGTTGCATACCTCCGGAAAGCTCATGCGGATAATGCTCGCCCCAGCCCTCAAGCCCGACCGCTTTGAGCTGCACGGCAGCTGCCGCGTGCCGAGCGCCCTCGGCTTCACCGCTCAACTCCAGCGGCAATGCGACATTGTCGAGCACGGTGCGATGGGGCAGGAGACCAAAGTGCTGGAACACCATGCCGATGCGTCGTGACCTGAGTACCCGCAGCGCGCTGTTGCTCAAGCCACTGAGGGCCTGGCCGTCGATGAGCACTTCACCTTGGCTCGGCTTGATCAGACGGTTGATGTGACGCAGCAGGGTCGATTTTCCGCTGCCAGAGGTGCCCATCAGGCACAGGACCTCACCGCGGCGCACCTTGAGACTGACGTCATTGACCGCAGGCAGCGATGGCGTGCCCTTGCCACGCAAGTAGCGCTTGGTCACCGAGCGAAGTTCAAGCACCACGTCGCCGTCGTCCTGCTCGGAAACATTGAGATCAAGCTCTGACTCATACACTGGCGCCAGCGGCGATTGGATGACTGTCACGACGACTCCCGACAGATCAGCTGGGCCAAAACCGGCTCACAGGCTGACGAAAAAAAAGCGGGCGTCAGTGGGATATTGCTTCAGCCCGACGCCTGGACAACGCCTGACTGGAAAGCAAGGCGTTGGGGTTGGGTTAAAGCTAAACGATCTTAAAAAAGCAAAATAAATACTTTTTTAGAATTAGCTTAGTCGTGTGCGTCGTAGTCACGAGGAGCGTCTACATGCTTCAGCACGCAGGCACGCCTGAGCAAGCGTCACAGTTCTATCGCTGAGTGGATACCGTCGATGAAGAGGGATAACTGCTGGAAACAAAAAAAGCGACCCGAAGGTCGCTTTCTCTGTGTGCTTCAAGGCGTTCAAGGGGCCTCGAAGCGAAGATGGCGCAGCGGACGGGACTCGAACCCGCGACCCCCGGCGTGACAGGCCGGTATTCTAACCGACTGAACTACCGCTGCGTATCATTCAGGCCTGCGCCTGTTTGAAACTGGGATCTGACCTACAGCAACCTGTGCTGGCGGTTCAGGCACAAAAAAAGCGATAACGTGATCGCTTCTTTTGTGTTGCTTCAAGGCGTTCAAAGGGCCTCGAGGCGAAGATGGCGCAGCGGACGGGACTCGAACCCGCGACCCCCGGCGTGACAGGCCGGTATTCTAACCGACTGAACTACCGCTGCGTATCGTTCAGGCTTGCGCCCGATTGAAACTGGGTCTGGCACAAAGGCTTGGCCTTTGAACCTCAGACCGGTGACAAGCACCCATCTGGAGAAAAGTGGCGCAGCGGACGGGACTCGAACCCGCGACCCCCGGCGTGACAGGCCGGTATTCTAACCGACTGAACTACCGCTGCGCATAGTGGACTTGCGTCCGGTTCCTCTCTACCGATTTGCTTCTTGCGAAGCTTACCAGTCAGGAACATCTCAGAAAGTGGTGGGTGATGACGGGATCGAACCGCCGACCCTCTGCTTGTAAGGCAGATGCTCTCCCGGCTGAGCTAATCACCCATATTCGCTTCAAGTGTTGCCTAGCCCTACTTAGTAGCACCTAGTCTTGCTTGTTACGTTTACTTCGCTGAGGCCGCGAAATTTACGCAGGTACCGATGCTAAGTCAATACCCCCATTGAATTTTTTTCAAAAAGGGCAAAACGGATCAGGTATAGATCATCTTCCGGCTCATGCCGCCGTCCACTACAAATTCCTGGCCGGTAACGAACCCGGCCTGACGCGACAGTAACCACGCCACCAGCGCAGCGACGTCTTCCACTGTCCCTACCCTGCCGGTCGGATGCTGGGCGTGGTCGGCATCGGTCAACGGCTCAGCCCTGCGCTGGGACGGGTCACGTGCGTCGATCCAGCCCGGGCTCACCGCATTGACGCGAATCTCCGGGCCCAGGCTCATGGCCAGGGCGTGGGTCAGCGCCAGCAGCCCGCCCTTGCTCGCTGCATAAGCCTCGGTATCAGGCTCGGATTGGCGTGCACGGGTCGAGGTCAAGTTGACGATGGCGCCGCCATGGGCACGTAGATACGGCGCACAGTGCTTGGCCAGCAGCATCGGGCCATTCAGATTGACCGCCAGCACCCGGTTCCACTGGCTCAGGCTCAAACTCTCGAGGGTATGGTTGTGCGGGTTGGCGATGGCGGCGTTGCACACCAGCGCATCGAGGCGACCAAATTGGCCAAGCACCTCGGACACCCCGGCACTGACCTGGGCTTCATCGGCAACGTCCATGGTGATGAACCAGGCATTGTCGCCCAGGGCCTTGGCCACCTTGGCACCGCGCGGGCGGTCAAGGTCGCTGAGGACCACTTGCCAGCCCTCACAGATCAGCCAGGCGGCAATGCCCAGGCCGATGCCGCGGGCGGCACCGGTAACCAGGGCGACCCGACCGTTATGGTCGGGCTCGCCGCCCTTCCAGTCGATCACAGCGCTGCCAGCCCACGCGCCAGGTCGGCTTGGAGGTCAGCAACGTCTTCCAGGCCAACCGCAATGCGGATCAGGCTGTCACGGATACCCGCCGCCTCACGCTCCTGCGGCGACAGACGGCCGTGGGAAGTGGTCGCCGGGTGGGTGATGGTGGTCTTGCTGTCACCCAGGTTGGCCGTGATCGAGAGCAAACGGGTGGCATCGATGAAGCGCCAGGCGCCGTCTTTGCCGCCTCTGACCTCAAAGCTCACCACCGCACCGAAGTCACTCATCTGCCGTTTGGCCAGTTCGTGCTGCGGGTGGCTGGCGAGGCCAGCGTAGTGGACTTTCTCTACCCCATCCTGCTGCTCAAGCCACTGCGCCAGCGCCTTGGCACTCTCGCAATGGGCGCGCATACGCAGCTTGAGCGTCTCCAGGCCTTTGAGGAAGACCCAGGCGTTGAACGGGCTGAGGGTAGGCCCTGCGGTACGCAGAAAGCCCACCACTTCTTTCATCTGCTCACTACGCCCGGCCACCGCACCGCCCATGCAACGGCCTTGGCCATCGATGAACTTGGTTGCCGAATGCACGACGATGTCGGCACCCAGCTTCAGCGGTTGCTGCAGCGCTGGGGTGCTGAAGCAGTTGTCGACCACCAGCAGCGCGCCGCGGGCATGGGCGATCTCGGCCAGCGCGGCGATATCGACCAGCTCGGCCAGCGGGTTGGACGGCGACTCGACGAACAGCAGCTTGGTGTTGGCCTTGATGCCCTGCTCCCAACCGCTGAGCTCGGCCAGTGGCACGTAGTCCACCTCGACGCCAAAGCGCTTGAAGTACTTCTCGAACAGGCTGATGGTCGAGCCGAACACGCTTTGCGAGACCAGCACATGATCACCGGCGCTGCACAGCGCCATCACCGTCGACAGGATCGCCGACATGCCGGTAGAGGTGCCGACTGCCTGTTCGGCGCCTTCCAGGGCCGCCAGACGCTCTTCAAAGGCGCGCACGGTCGGGTTGGTATAGCGCGAATAGACGTTGCCCGGTGTTTCACCAGCAAACCGCGCAGCTGCATCGGCAGCCGTGCGGAACACGTAGCTGGAGGTGAAGAACAGCGCGTCGCTGTGCTCAGCCTCCGGCGTGCGGTATTGACCGGCGCGCACCGCCAGGGTGTCGAAAGCGACACCCTCGAGGTCGCTGTCCAGTCGCCCGGCATCCCATTGATCCGTCATGCCGTCACTCCCAATCAGTTGTTGTAGAGGTCGATGATCGCGCTGACAGCCTGAGTCTTGACCTTCGCCGCATCGTTGCGATTTTGCTCGATACGGTCCAGGTAGGCGTCGTCGATGTCGCCGGTGACGTATTCACCGTCGAACACTGCGCAATCGAAATGCTCGATCTTGATCTTGCCGCCACCGACCGAATCGATCAGGTCTGGCAAGTCCTGATAAATCAGCCAGTCGGCGCCGATCAACTCGGCCACCTGGTCGGTGGTACGGTTGTGGGCGATCAGTTCGTGGACACTCGGCATGTCGATGCCGTAGACGTTGGGGTAACGCACTGCCGGGGCAGCGGAACAGAAGTAGACGTTTTTCGCGCCGGCCTCGCGGGCCATCTGGATGATCTGCTTGCAGGTGGTACCGCGCACGATCGAGTCGTCGACGAGCATCACGTTCTTGCCGCGGAATTCCAGCTCGATGGCGTTGAGCTTCTGGCGCACCGACTTCTTGCGCGCGGCCTGGCCGGGCATGATGAAGGTACGACCGATGTAGCGGTTCTTGACGAAGCCTTCGCGGAACTTCACGCCCAGACGATTGGCCAGCTCCAGCGCTGCGGTACGGCTGGTGTCCGGAATCGGGATAACCACGTCGATGTCATGCTCAGGACGCTCGCGCATGATCTTGTCGGCGAGTTTCTCGCCCATGCGCAGCCGCGCCTTGTACACCGAGACGCCATCCATGATCGAGTCAGGACGCGCCAGGTAGACGTGCTCGAAGATGCACGGCTTGAGCATTGGGTTATGCGCGCACTGCTTGGTGTGCAGCTGGCCTTCCTCGGTGATGTACACCGCTTCGCCCGGTGCCAGGTCACGGATCAGGGTGAAGCCGAGCACGTCGAGGGCGACGCTTTCGGAGGCGATCATGTACTCCACGCCCTCGTCGGTGTGACGCTGGCCGAACACCACCGGGCGAATGCCGTTGGGGTCACGGAAGCCGACGATGCCGTAGCCGGTGATCATCGCTACTACCGCGTAACCACCAACACAACGGCTGTGCACGTGGGAGACCGCCGCGAACACGTCTTCTTCGGTAGGCTGCAGCTTGCCGCGCACGGCCAGCTCGTGGGCGAACACGTTGAGCAGCACTTCCGAATCGGAGTTGGTGTTGACGTGGCGCAGATCGGACTCGTAGATCTCCTTGGCCAACTGCTCGACGTTGGTCAAGTTGCCGTTGTGGGCCAAGGTGATGCCGTACGGCGAGTTGACGTAGAACGGCTGGGCCTCGGCCGAGGTCGAGCTGCCCGCAGTCGGGTAGCGCACGTGGCCAATGCCCATGTGGCCGACCAGGCGCTGCATGTGCCGCTGCTGGAATACGTCGCGCACCAGGCCATTGTCCTTGCGCAGGAATAACCGGCCGTCATGGCTGGTGACGATACCGGCAGCATCCTGGCCGCGGTGCTGGAGGACCGTAAGCGCATCATACAGCGCCTGATTGACGTTCGACTTACCGACAATACCGGTGATGCCACACATGCGACGCAACCCCTACTTTGATGAAACTTGAGTGAATAGCGCTCAAGGCCGCGATGGCCCCAGCAACTGTTCCTTGAACGGAAGATCAGCAGGTGCGCTGATCCCACTGGACATCCACTGGCTGGTGAAACCCAGGATAAGGTTTTTCGACCAGTCAGCGACCAATAGAAATTGAGGTATCAGGCGCGACTCTTGCCACCATGGGTCCTGTTGTACAGGGCCAAGGCTGAGCAGACCGACTGCCACGACAACCAAAAGGGCTCCACGGGCGGCGCCGAAGGCCATGCCCAGAAAGCGATCGGTGCCGGACAGCCCGGTCACGCGGATCAGCTCGCCTATCAGGAAATTGAGCATCGCCCCGACAATCAGCGTGGCGACAAAAAGAATGGTACAGCCGGCGATGACCCGTGCCGAAGGCGTCTGGATGTAGCTTTCCAGGTACTGCGCCAACGAGCCGCCGAACATCCAGGCAACCGCACCCGCGGTAATCCAGATGACCAGCGACAGGGCTTCCTTGACGAAGCCGCGTGTCAAACTGATCAATGTGGAGACGGCGATAACAGCGATGATCGCCCAATCAACCCAGGTAAATGCCACGGTGCCGCCTGCATACGTTTGAGGCGGCGCATTTTACCAGAGCAACGGGCTGGGAGTAAGCGGAATGTCAGGGTGTTGCTTCACCAGCGCTGGCGACGCTGGCAAAGCGACATTCCGGACTCAGTTGCGCTCGGGCTGGAAGCGGGTGACAAAGCCCTTGAGCTTCTGCTGGCGGTTGATCACATCACGCAGCCGCTCGGCCTCGGCGCGCTCGATCAACGGCCCGACGTAGACCCGGTTCATGCCATCGGCGGAGCGGATGTAGGCGTTGTAACCCTGGCTGCGCAGGGTCTTTTGCAAGTTGTCGGCACCGGCCCGGTTGGACAGACTGGCCAACTGGATCGACCAACTGACCGGCAGACCATTGCTATCGATCTTGGACGCGGCGGCAGGCTTGGTGGCGGCGGCGCTGGCGGTGGCTGGCGCGGTGACCGGCGCACGGTTCTCGACCTTCGGCGCAGGCGCTGGCGCAGTTACCGGCGCTGGCGACGGTGCAGCACTGATCGGCTGGCTCGGCGTGGACGGTGGCGCGATCGACTCATCGACCACCACCGGTGGCTGCTCGACAATCGGCTGCTGCTCGGGCACCTGGATCGTCTCGACCTGCACCTGCGGCAAGCTCGGCATAGCCGGGGCCTCGGGCGCATCGACCCGGACCTGGCGCATCTCGTCTTCGCGGGTGAACAGCATCGGCAAGAAGATCACCGCCAGTGCAACCAGCACCAACGCACCGACCATGCGCTGTTTCATTCCCTTATCCAGCACTGCCATTTACTCCGCCCTCAGGAGCCTGCTGCGCAAGCCATTGCAAGGCCTGGGCAACACAGAAAAACGAACCGAACAGCACGATCTGATCATCGCCGGTCGCGTGTGCGCACTGGCCCTGCAAAGCGGCCTCGACGCTGGGGTAAGACTTCACCGACTGGCCAAGGTTCGTCAAGGCCTGCGCAAGCTCGCCAGCCGGGCGACTGCGCGGGGTGTCGAGCGGTGCCACGGCCCAGCTGTCGAACAGCCCCTGCAGCGGCGCGAGCACGCCGTCGAGGTCCTTGTCGGCGAGCAGGCCGAACACCGCCAGGCGTTTGCCCAGTGGTGGCCTGGCAGCCAGCCGTCGTGCCAGGTACTCGGCCGCATGCGGGTTGTGGCCGACATCCAGCAGGACCTCGACAGGTGTACCCTGCCAAGTCAGCGAACGCCGGTCGAGGCGACCGGTCATGCGCGTATCCAGCAGTGCCTGACGTACCTGCGCCGCGTCCCACTCCAGCCCCATCAGCAGATAGGCCTGCAACGCGAGCGCGGCGTTTTCCATAGGCAGATCGAGCAACGGCAGGCCATGCAGCTCGACCGCCGCGCCATCCAGGGTCCGCCCCCGCCAGTGCCAGCTATCGGTAGCCAGGCTCAAGTCAAAATCGCGGCTGCGCAGGAACAACGGGCAGTCCAGCTCGCGGGCTTTATCCAGCAACGGCTGCGGCGGCTCGAGATCACCACACAGGGCCGGTTTGCCCGGACGGAAGATGCCCGCCTTCTCGAACGCCACCGACTCTCGCGTGTCGCCCAGGTATTCGACGTGATCGACGCCGATACTGGTGACCAGCACCAGATCGGCATCGACAAGATTGACGGTATCCAGCCGCCCACCGAGGCCGACTTCAAGCACCACGGCATCCAGCACCGACCGCTCGAACAGCCAGAACGCCGCCAGGGTGCCCATCTCGAAATAGGTCAAGGAGGTGTCACCGCGTGCAGCCTCGACGGCGACAAACGCCTCGCACAGGCGCTCATCGCTGGCATCGACGCCATCGATGCGCACCCGCTCATTGTAGCGCAGCAGGTGCGGCGAGCTGTACACGCCAACGCGCAGGCCCTGGGCCTTGAGCAACGCTGCGACAAAGGCACAGGTCGAGCCCTTGCCGTTGGTGCCGGTAACCGTCACTACCCGCGGCGCCAGCTTGCCCAGCCCGAGCCGCTGCGCCACCTGCTGCGAACGCTCCAGGCCCATGTCGATGGCTGAAGGGTGCAACTGCTCGAGATAGGCGAGCCATTCGCCGAGGGTGCGCTGGCTCATCAGGCGACGGCCGCCACTTCCTGCACCAGGGCCTGGGCAGGCGTTGGCTGACCGGTCATCTGCGCCAGCAGACGGGCCAGACGTGGACGCAGTTCAGGACGGGAGATGATCAGGTCGATGGCACCGTGCTCCAGCAGGAACTCGCTGCGCTGGAAGCCTTCTGGCAGCTTCTCGCGCACGGTCTGCTCGATTACGCGCGGGCCGGCGAAGCCGATCAGCGCCTTGGGCTCGCCAACGATCACGTCGCCGAGCATAGCCAGCGAAGCAGAAACGCCGCCATAAACCGGGTCGGTCAGCACCGAAATGAACGGGATGCCTTCTTCACGCAGACGCGCCAGCACTGCCGAGGTCTTGGCCATCTGCATCAGCGAGATCAGCGCTTCCTGCATGCGCGCACCGCCGGAAGCGGAGAAGCAGATCATCGGGCAGCGATGTTCCAGGGCATAGTTGGCAGCACGCACGAAGCGTTCACCGACCACGGCACCCATCGAGCCACCCATGAACGAGAATTCGAAGGCGCTGACCACGACCGGCATGCCCATCAGGGTGCCGCTCATGGAGATCAGGGCGTCTTTCTCGCCGGTCTGCTTCTGGGCGCCGACCAGACGGTCCTTGTACTTCTTGCCATCGCGGAACTTGAGGCGGTCGACCGGTTCCAGATCGGCACCCAGCTCGGCACGGCCTTCGGCGTCGAGGAAGATGTCGATGCGCGCACGGGCACCGATACGCATGTGGTGGTTGCACTTGGGGCAGACGTCGAGGGTCTTTTCCAGCTCCGGGCGATACAGCACGTTCTCGCAGGCCGGGCACTTGTGCCAAAGGCCTTCAGGCACCGAGCTTTTCTTCACCTCGGAACGCATGATCGAAGGGATCAGTTTGTCGACTAACCAGTTGCTCATGCTTCGTCTCTCCAGTATTTGACGGACGGGGACCGGTCACGCCGGCCAAGCCCTGCCCTTGAGCTCAATTTTTTTCAAATGATTCGCTACCAGCTCGGTTCCGTGGCCCGCGGTAGTGCGGTGCCGGCCGGACGACCGGGCCGTGTTCAATCTGTTCGGCTGCGCCACAGCGCGCGCCGGGCAGCACCAGGCTGCGAAAGCTATGGACGATGGCGCGCGGCCAGCCGTCACATCTGCACTCATGCCTGGCGCACTGCGCGCATGAACGCTTCGATCCTGGCCGCGTCCTTGATGCCCTTGGCCTGCTCGACGCCGCCGCTGACATCCACCGCATACGGCTGCACCTGGGCGATCGCCTGGGCGACGTTGTCTGCGCTCAGGCCGCCGGCAAGGATGATCGGCTTGCTTAACTGCGCCGGCACCAACGACCAGTCGAACGCCTCGCCGGTGCCACCAGGCACGCCGGCGACGAACGTATCCAGCAGAATTCCGCTGGCACCCGCGTAGTGCTGGCAAGCCGCCTCCAGATCATCCCCCGGGCGCACCCTCAGGGCCTTGATGTATGGCCGGTTGAAGCCCGTACAGTCGCTCGGGGTTTCGTCGCCGTGGAACTGTAGCAGGTCCAACGGCACCGCCTCGAGGATCTCGTTGAGTTCGCAGCGTGAGGCATTGACGAACAAACCGACCGTGGTCACGAACGGCGGCAGCGCGGCGATGATCGCCCGCGCCTGGTGCACGTCGACCGCACGCGGGCTCTTGGCGTAGAACACCAGACCAATGGCATCGGCGCCTGCGTCGGCGGCAGCCAGGGCATCCTCGATGCGGGTAATCCCGCAGATTTTGCTGCGCACGTTGCTCATGGACGGCGACCCTCGGTAATCGATAGGGGGCGGATGGTAGCAAACGCTGGATGCCGCGTCAGTCCGCCAAGGTATCGAAACCGCTGAGAAAGTGTGGGCCGATGTAACGCTGAGGCAGCACGAATGGCTCGGGATATTCGACCTGCACCAGGTACAGCCCATACGGATGCGCGGTAACTCCGGCTTCGCGCCGGTCGCGGCTTTCCAGCACTTCACGAGCCCAGGCCACTGGCCGCTCACCGCTGCCGATGCTCATCAACACACCAGCGATGTTACGCACCATGTGGTGCAGAAAGGCACTGGCGCGGATGTCGAGCACGATCATCTGGCCGTGCCGGGTCACGCGCAGGTGGTACATCTCCTTGACCGGCGACTTGGCCTGACACTGGCTGGCGCGAAAGGCGCTGAAGTCGTGGGTACCGAGCAGGCATCGAGCGGCCTCGGCCATGCGCTCGACGTCGAGTGGGCGGTGGTTCCAGGTGACTTCCTCGGCCAGGTGCGCCGGGCGGATCGGATCATTGTAGATGACGTAGCGATAACGCCGGGCGTTGGCTTTGAAGCGGGCGTGAAAATCCGCCGGCATGACCGTCGCCCAGGTCACGCTGATGTCGTGGGGCAGATTGAAATTGGTACCCATGGTCCAGGCACGCTCGTCGCGCAACGCATTGGTATCGAAATGCACAACTTGACCACTGGCATGCACACCGGCATCGGTGCGCCCGGCGCAAGACACGGTAATGGGTGCATTGGCCACCTTCGACAGGGCCTGCTCAAGCGCCTGCTGAACACTCGGTACGCCACTGGTCTGGCGCTGCCAGCCACGGTAGCGGGCGCCCTTGTATTCCACGCCCAGGGCAATCCGGGAGAAGCCTTCGGCCGCCGATTCGGCCCGGTCGATGTCGATGATGTCCAAGTAACTGAAACCTGTGGATGGAACAAAAGGCGCCAGTATAACGACAACGGCAGCCGATAGGGCTGCCGTTGCCGGGCAGGCGCCATGTCGGCCCTGCCCCGTTCTGCTGAACTGGCTGACTAGACCAGACGCGAGAGCATGTCCTCAGCTTCGCTGCGCTGGGTGTCGTCGCCGTCCTTGACCACTTCATCAAGGATGTCCCGCGCGCCTTGATGGTCACCCATGTCGATGTAGGCACGCGCCAGGTCAAGCTTGGTCGCGACCTCATCGGCGCCGGAGAAGAAGTCGAAGTCCAAATCGTCCAGCGGCTCCAGCTCCTGCTCGGCATCGGCGGCCGTGAACTGCGGCTCGAGCGGCGGGGTTTCCAGGCTCTGCGACAGCTTGTCGAGTTCGGCGTTGACGTCGTCCAGCTCGGAGGCGAAGTTCTGCGCTGCCGGCGAGTCGTCGTCCAGCGACAGCGACAGATCGAAGTCGTCTGGCAGCTCCAGCTCGGAGATCGGATCGAACTCGGGAATTTCGTCGAATGCGGCCAGTTCCGCCGCGACATCTACCGGTGGCTCTGCTGCCGGCGGCTCGACTGCTACGTCGCCGACGTCAAGGTCGAAGTCAGCCAGGTCATCAACGGCCTGCGGCTCGGCCTGGGCCTGGGCTTGTGCCTGTGCCAGCAGCGCTTCGAAATCATCGTCCGCGTCGGTAGCGGCAGCGACAGGTTCAACCGGCTCGCTCAGCTCGGTTTGCGGATTATCGTCCAGCGTTACCGTGAGGTCGTCCTGGGGCTGCGCCTGCAGTGGCTCATCCAGCAACAGGTCATCGTCCAGACTGAGGTCGAAGGCAGTGTCCAGATCGTCTTCGGCAACCGGTTCGATATCGGCCAGTGCGGCCGGCTCGGGCTCAGGCTCTGCTGCAGGTGCGGGCTCGGTGATTACCGGCTCGGGCTCGAAAGACAGATCGTCAAGCACCGGCTCCGGCTCGACAGCGGCCGGGATGTCCTGTTCGTCCTGCAGCAGCTCCTGTACGTACTGCTCGTCCAGCTCAGCGGCCAGCGCCGCAGCACCGAGGCCGGCAGCTGCCACTGCAACCATGGCCGGGAAGCGCTCGCGCAGCGATTCGACTTCGGCTTGATTGGCTGGGTTGGCGGGCAACTGGCGTTCCTGCTCGACAAAGGCGTTTTGGTCGCCCTGGCGCGCGTAGACTTCCATCAGTTTGAGGCGCAGATCGCTGCGTTCCGGCTCGGCAGCAACCGCTGGTTCGAGCAGGTCGGCGGCGTGATTCAGGCGACCACGAGCCAGGCTCAGGTCGACTTCCGCGAGCAGTGGATCAGTCGTATCGGCTTGAGCTGCGGGCTCGGCCTCCACCACTGGCACCACCGGAGCAACTGGCACCGCCGGTTTCTCGGCCGCTGTCGCCGCTGCTGCCGACGCTGCTACTACCGCTGGTGCAAGGGTCACGCTCGGCGCCGACATGTCCAGACCGTCGAAGCTGCCAGGTGGCAGATCCAGATCAGGGTTGCGCTCGCCCTCCTCCGACAAGGCACGGGCCATGCGCAGGTGTTTTTCAGCCTCTTGGTCGGCTTTGCGCTTACGCGCCAGCAAGAGCAGGAGCAACAGCAGCACGAGCAGCGCGGAACCGGCGATCAGCGCCAGCAACAGCGGGTTGCCGAGCAACTGGTCCAGAGCGCTCTGCTCCGGCTTGACCTCGTCTGCAGGAGCGACTTGCGGCGCAGTATCCACAGCAGCTGGCGCAGGTGTAACCACCGGCTCGGCCGGGGCCAGTTGCGCATCGACAGCAGGTAAAGCAGGCTGAGCAGGCGTCTCTGCACCAGGCAGCGCAGCTGCAGCGGCCGGGTCTGGCTCGGCCGCGCCTTGGGCTTCAAGGCGGGCCAGCTGGTCGTTCTTCATCTGGATCAGACGCTGCAGCTTGTCCAGCTGGCTCTGCAGGTCGGTCATGCGGCTTTTCAGTTCGTCGTTGTCACGACGGCTGGTGTCCAGGCTTTCCTGGGCCACGGCCAGCTTGTCACTGACCGCCTTGGCATCGTTCCTGGCGGTCTTGCCGCCAGGGGTCACCAGGCGCAGGTTGTCGCCTTGAGCGATCTGCGCGGGCGTGGCTTCAGCGGCACCGCGGCGAGTGGCATCGAGCTGGCGGGCGCGCGGCCCGAGCCTGCGCCCTTCACGCCAGGCGGCATATTGCTCGGCCACATCGCGATTGGCCTCACCCTGCGGGATGCTCTGGATCTGTTGCTGATCAGGCAGGCGCAGCACCTGACCGACCTTGAGCTGGTTGATGTTGTTGCCGATGAACGCGTCCGGGTTGAGCGCCTGGATCGCCAGCATGGTCTGCTGCACCGAGCCACCCTGGCTGTTGCGCGCAGCAATCTGCCAAAGCGTGTCGCGGCGCTTGGTGGTGTAGTTGGCGGCACCACTCACGGCCGGGTTTATATTGGCTGCAGCAGGCTGCGCGCCTTGGGCCTGGGCTTGGTCGAGGAGAACGCTGTAGTCACGCAGCAATCGCCCCTGCGGCCACATTACCTGCACCAGGAACTTGACCACCGGCTCCGGCAACGGCCGACTGGAAGTAACCCGCAACACGCTCTTGCCGTTGGGGCTGAGCACCGTGGTGAAGGTCAGGTCCTCGACGTAGGACGGATAGGCCACCCCGGCCTTGGCGAACTCTTCGCGCGAAGCGAGGCTAGGTGCCACCTCGGCAGCGGTGAGGTCGCGAACGTCGAGCAGTTCGATCTCAGCGTCCAGCGGTTGGTTTTGCGCCGACTTCAGTGTCAGCTCACCCAACCCCAGAGCATTGGCCATGCCAGACGACAGCGCCGAAGCTGCCGCCATGGCCAGAACCAGTTTGCGAATTCGAAGCATGACCTCTTCCCTTGTATGAATCGTCCCGAAACCTGCATGCGGTGCAGGACAAAAGTGCTCAGCAGTATCTTTTACAGCCTGTGTTTAAGCAACAATTGGCCGACCTGCACGGCGTTGAGTGCCGCACCCTTGCGCAGGTTGTCGGTGGTCAGCCAAAGGTTGAGCTGCTCTGGCTCATCAATTCCGTGCCGTACACGACCAACATAGACCACGTCTTGGCCGACTGCGTCACCCACCGGTGTCGGATAATCATCCGCTTCGACCAATTCGATGCTCGCCGCCGCCTCCAGCGCCTGGTTCACCGCACCCAGATCCACCGGGCGCCGGCTTTGCACGGCCACACTCAAGCTATCGCCGAAAAACACCGGGACTTGAACGCAGCTCACAGAAATCTTCAGCGCTGGCATATCCAGCAGCGCCCGCAGCTCATTGACCAGGCGCCGCTCTACCGCGCTGTGGCCGTGCGCATCAACGGCGCCGACCTGGGCCAACACGTTGAACGCGATCTGCCGATCGAAGAAGCGCGGCTCCAATGGCCGCGCATTGAGCAGCTCGGCGGTCTGCCGGGCCAGCTCACCCACCGCTTCCTTGCCCTGGGCCGACACCGCCAGGCTGGCCATGACCTGCACCCGCTCGATATCGAGCAGGCCCTTGAGCGGCGCCAACGCCACCGCCAGGGCCACGGCACTGGCACTTGGGCTGGTGATCAGCGCGGGCAGGCTCAGGCCGGCCACCTGCTCGGGATTGGCTTCTGGCACCAGGGCAACGGCGTGCTCGAGCTCGCCGGACAGGTCGATCACGCTGCAACCGGCAGCATGGGCCTTGCTGGCGAAGCTGCGGCTGACCGCCGGGCCCGCAGCAAAGAAGGCCAGCTTGACCTGGCTGAAGTCGAAACTGTCGACCTCACGCACGCGCACCTTTTTGCCGGCGAACATCACACTGCTGCCAGCCGATTCCATGCTGGCCAGCAAATGCAGGGTGCCCACCGGGAATTCGAGCTCTTCGAGGATCTGCACGAGGGTTTCACCGACACTGCCGGTGGCGCCGATCACGGCGATATCTAGGGGTTGGCTCATGGGGAGTCCTCTGCTGAAACGGCGGGAGCGGCACTTTACTTGGATTCTCAGCCTGGGGGTACCTTGGCCGCGCCATCTACCGCCCATAAAAAAACCCGCGCTGGGCAACAGCGCGGGTTTTTCTTCAGTGCAAACGCAATCAGCGCTCCAGCAGAATCCGCAGCATGCGGCGCAGCGGCTCGGCAGCACCCCACAGCAGCTGGTCACCGACGGTGAACGCGCCCAGGTACTGGCTGCCCATGTTCAGCTTGCGCAGACGACCAACCGGCACGTTGAGGGTACCGGTGACGTTGGTCGGGCTCAGCTCCTGCATGCTGATTTCACGCTGGTTCGGCACCAGTTTCACCCATGGGTTGTGCTGGCTGATCATGCCTTCGATATCGGCCAGCGGCACATCCTTGTTGAGTTTGATGGTCAGCGCCTGGCTGTGGCAACGCATGGCACCGATGCGCACGCAGATGCCGTCGACCGGGATCGGGCTCTTGAAGCGGCCGAGGATCTTGTTGGTCTCGGCCTGGGCTTTCCATTCCTCACGGCTCTGGCCGTTGGGCAGCTCCTTGTCGATCCACGGGATCAGGCTACCGGCCAGCGGCACACCGAAGTTCTCGGTAGGGAAGGCTTCGCTGCGCATGGCCTCGGCAACCTTGCGGTCGATGTCGAGGATGGCGCTGGCCGGGTTGGCCAGGTCTTCGCTGACGGCGGCGTTGATGCCGCCCATCTGCTTGATCAGCTCGCGCATGTTCTGCGCGCCAGCGCCGGAAGCGGCCTGGTAGGTCATGGCGCTCATCCACTCGACCAGACCCGCTTCGAACAGGCCACCCAGGCCCATCAGCATCAGGCTGACGGTGCAGTTGCCGCCGATGTAGTTCTTGGTACCGGCATCGAGCTGCTGGTCGATCACCTTGCGATTGACCGGATCGAGGACGATCACCGCGTCATCTTGCATACGCAGCGACGATGCAGCGTCAATCCAGTAACCCTGCCAGCCGGCTTCGCGCAGCTTGGGGAACACCTCGTTGGTGTAGTCGCCGCCCTGGCAAGTCAGAATGACGTCGAGGGTCTTCAGCTCTTCAATGCTGTAGGCGTCCTTCAGCGGAGCAATATCCTTGCCCACGTTCGGACCTTGGCCACCGACATTGGAGGTGGTGAAGAACACCGGCTCGATCAGGTCGAAGTCCTGCTCTTCCAGCATGCGCTGCATGAGCACGGAACCGACCATTCCACGCCAACCGATCAGACCTACACGTTTCATCGCAACTACACCTTTGCTAAAAAGTGGGCCGCCACCGAGAGATATTGGCAGCGGGCCAGAGAGATTACAGATTCCGCAGCGCCGCGACTACTGCATCGCCCATTTCCTTGGTGCCAACCTTGTTGCAGCCTGTCGACCAGATATCACCCGTGCGCAGGCCTTGATCGAGCACCTGGCTGACCGCCTGCTCGATTGCCTCGGCAGCAGCCTGCTGATTGAAGCTGTAACGCAGCATCATCGACACCGACAGGATGGTCGCCAACGGGTTGGCTACGCCCTGGCCGGCGATGTCTGGCGCCGAGCCGTGGCATGGCTCGTACATGCCTTTGTTGTTGGCATCCAGCGAGGCCGAAGGCAGCATGCCGATGGAACCGGTGAGCATGGACGCTTCATCCGAAAGAATGTCGCCGAACATGTTGTCGGTAACCATTACATCGAACTGCTTGGGTGCCCGCACCAGCTGCATGGCGGCGTTGTCGACGTACATGTGGCTGAGTTCGACGTCTGGGTAATCCTTGGCAACCTCTTCAACCACTTCACGCCACAGCTGGCTGGACGCAAGTACGTTGGCCTTGTCGACCGAGCACAGCTTCTTGCCGCGCACGCGGGCCATGTCGAAGCCGACCCGGGCAATCCGGCGCACTTCGCTTTCGCTGTATGGCAGGGTGTCGTAGGCCTGACGCTCGCCGCCTTCCAGCTCGCGCTGGCCACGCGGGGCGCCGAAGTAGATGCCGCCGGTGAGTTCACGGACGATGAGGATGTCCAGGCCCGAAACGATTTCCGGCTTCAGCGAAGAGGCGTCGGCCAGTTGCGGGTAGAGAATCGCAGGACGCAGGTTGGCGAACAGGCCCAGTTGCGCACGAATCTTCAGCAGGCCGCGCTCTGGACGAATGTCCCGCTCGATCTTGTCCCACTTCGGCCCGCCGACCGCGCCCAACAGCACCGCATCAGCGTTGCGCGCACGCTCCAGGGTGGCATCCGCCAATGGCACGCCATGGGCGTCGATGGCAGCGCCACCGATCAGATCGTGCTCCAGGGCGAAACCGAGCTGGAACTTGTCGTTGGCCAGCTCCAGTACCTTGACCGCTTCGGCCATGATTTCCGGGCCGATACCGTCACCTGGGAGAATCAGAATCTGCTTGCTCATGCTTTTCTCTATCCGTTCAAACGGCGCCGCCGCCATGGCCGCGCCGAACAAAAATTAATGCCCGACCTGCGCGCTGCTTCAGGCTTCGCGGAACAGCCATGGCTGGCTGGCGCGGTGCCTGGCTTCGAACGCCTGGATCGACTCGCTATCCTGCAAGGTCAAGCCAATGTCGTCGAGACCATTGAGCAGGCAATGCTTGCGGAAGGCGTCGATCTCGAAGTGCAGCACCTTGCCGTCAGGACGGGTAACGGCCTGCGCCTGCAGGTCGACGGTCAGCTGATAGCCTGGAATGGCTTCGACCTGCTTGAACAACTCGTCGACTTCTTCGTCGCTGAGGATGATCGGCAACAAGCCGTTCTTGAAGCTGTTGTTGAAGAAGATATCAGCAAAGCTTGGCGCGATGACGCTGCGAAAGCCATATTCGTCGAGGGCCCACGGGGCGTGCTCACGGCTCGAGCCGCAACCGAAGTTTTCCCGGGCGAGCAACACACTGGCACCTTGGTAACGTTCGTGGTTGAGCACGAAGTCCATGTTCAACGGGCGCTTGCTGTTGTCCTGGTATGGCTGGCCAACGTCCAGGTAGCGCCATTCATCGAACAGGTTCGGGCCGAAGCCGGTGCGCTTGATCGACTTGAGAAACTGCTTGGGGATGATCTGGTCGGTATCGACGTTGGCGCGATCCAATGGCGCAACCAGGCCGGTGTGCTGGGTAAAGGCTTTCATGCTGCGCTCCCTTGAATCAACTCGCGGACATCGATGAAGTGGCCGGTCACCGCGGCAGCGGCGGCCATTGCCGGGCTGACCAGGTGGGTACGACCACCGGCGCCCTGCCGACCTTCGAAGTTACGGTTGGAGGTCGACGCGCAATGCTCGCCGCTTTCCAGCCGATCCGGGTTCATCGCCAGGCACATCGAGCAGCCCGGTTCACGCCATTCGAAGCCGGCTTCGATGAAGATCTTGTCCAGCCCTTCCTTCTCGGCCTGAGCCTTGACCAGGCCCGAGCCCGGTACCACCATCGCCTGCTTGACGGTAGCGGCGACCTTGCGGCCCTTGGCGACTTCGGCGGCAGCGCGCAGGTCTTCGATGCGCGAGTTGGTGCACGAGCCGATGAACACCCGATCGAGACGAATATCGGTGATCGCCTGGTTGGCACTCAGGCCCATGTACTTGAGCGCGCGCTCGATCGAGCCACGTTTGACCAGATCCGGCTCGGCAGCTGGATCCGGTACACGCTGGTCAACGGCCAGGACCATCTCCGGCGAGGTGCCCCAGCTGACCTGTGGCTTGATCTGTGCGGCGTCGAGCTCGACCACGGTATCGAATACCGCATCGGTGTCGGACACCAGCCCTCGCCAGGCGGCAACCGCTTGCGGCCACTGGCTGACAGTCGGCGCGTAAGGGCGGCCTTCGACGTAATCGATGGTGGTCTGGTCGACAGCGACCAGGCCAACTCGGGCGCCGGCCTCGATGGACATGTTGCAGATGGTCATGCGGCCTTCCATCGACAAGTCGCGGATGGCGCTGCCAGCAAATTCCATGGCATGGCCGTTACCGCCGGCGGTGCCGATCTTGCCGATCACGGCAAGGACGATGTCCTTGGCGGTCACGCCTTCGCCCAGCTGGCCCTCGACACGGACCAGCATGTTCTTCATTTTTTTTGCGACCAGGCACTGGGTGGCGAGCACATGCTCGACCTCGGAAGTGCCGATGCCGTGGGCCAGTGCGCCGAAAGCGCCGTGAGTCGAGGTGTGCGAGTCGCCACAGACCACGGTCATGCCCGGCAAGGTGGCGCCCTGCTCTGGGCTGATGACGTGAACGATGCCCTGGCGAATGTCGTTCATCTTGAATTCGACGATGCCGTATTCGTCACAGTTTTCATCGAGGGTCTGCACTTGCAAACGCGACACCTGGTCAGCGATGGCCTCGATGCCGCCTTTGCGCTCAGGGGTAGTCGGCACGTTGTGATCGGGCGTAGCGATGTTGGCGTCGATCCGCCACGGCTGCCGCTTGGCCAGACGCAGGCCTTCGAATGCCTGGGGCGACGTCACTTCGTGAATGATGTGGCGATCGATGTAGATCAATGACGAACCATCGTCGCGTCGCTTGACCTCATGCGCATCCCAGAGCTTGTCGTAAAGCGTTTTGCCGGCCATCAGACTGTTCCTCATCAGCGTCTTTCTATGCCAATAACCCCTTGGCTTGTACGGACGATGCTATGGGTTTAGATTGAATAACTCAAATTGATAATTTTTATGCTCTGGATAACCAAAAGGAATACCAGCAGTGGACCTGGCCAACCTCAGTGCGTTTATCGCCATCGCCGAGACCGGCAGTTTTTCTGGCGCAGGAGAACGCCTGCATTTGACTCAGCCCGCCATCAGCAAACGCATCGCTGGCCTTGAGCAGCAACTTGATGTTCGCCTGTTCGATCGGCTGGGCCGCGAAGTGACCCTGACCGAGGCCGGCCGCGCCCTGCTCCCGCGTGCCTACCAGATACTCAATGTACTCGACGATACACGACGCGCCCTGAGCAATCTGACCGGTGAAGTCACGGGTAGGCTGACCCTGGCGACCAGCCACCACATCGGCCTGCACCGCCTGCCACCGTTATTGCGGGCTTTCACCCGTCAGTACCCCCTGGTTGCGCTGGATATTCAGTTCCTCGATTCAGAAGCGGCCTACGATGAAATACTCCACGGCCGGGCTGAAATCGCGGTAATTACCCTGGCCCCCGAACCGCACAATCTGGTGCGCGCGGTGCCGGTCTGGGACGATCCGCTGGATCTGGTGGCTGCCCCCGAGCACCCGCTGGCCAGCAGCGAGACAGTGAGCCTGGCTGACGTCGCCCGCCATCCGGCAGTGTTTCCCGGCGGCAATACCTTTACCCACCACATTGTCCAGCGCCTGTTCGAAAGCCAGGGCCTGACACCCAACATCGCGATGAGCACCAACTACCTGGAAACCATCAAGATGATGGTCTCGATCGGCCTTGCCTGGAGCGTGCTGCCGCGGACCATGCTCGATGATCAGGTTGCGCCTATCGCTTTGCCCGGCGTAAAGCTGACGCGGCAGCTAGGCTACATTCTGCACACCGAGCGCACCCTTTCGAATGCCGCCAAGGCATTCATGGCCCTGCTCGACAGTCACGCCGGCAGCGCCTGACGGTTCGTCGGGGCGGCACACCACTCTCAGGGACAGGTCACTCGCCAAAGGTCTGGTATCGATGCCCAAATCAGCTAACCGTTTTCCGCGCTTGCCGCGTATTCCTGCTGTCGACCCGCAGGACTCGGAGTTGGCCTGGCAGAACGCCCCGCAGTTGCTGGCGGCACTCAATGGCGCGCAATTGGGCGCTTGGCTGTGGGATATCGACAGTGGCCGAATCAGTTGGTCGCGAGGCACCCAGGCGCTGTTCGGCTTCGATCCGCAGCAGCCTTTGCCCAGTGATATCGACTACCTTGAACTGCTCCCGGAGGAAGACCGCGCGCGCACCCGCCTGGCGTTTCAGGCGGTGGTCAATGGCGAGCCCATCGAGCAGGCCATGCGTCATCGGATTCGCTGGCCCGACGGCAGCCTGCACTGGCTGGAAGTCAGCGGCAGCCTGACCCACGACGGTAATGGCCGCCGGCAGATGATCGGCGTGATCCGCGAAATCACCCGCCAGCGCGACCGCGAAACGGCCTTGATCAACTCGGAAAAACGCTTTGCCAGCCTGTTTCACATGAGCCCCAATGCCATTCTGTTGAGTCGGCGCAAAGACGGCATGCTGTTCGAGGTCAACCAGCATTTTGAAGACATGTTCGGCTGGCCCGGGGCGCAGATCGTCGGCAAGACCAGTATCGAACTGGGCCTGTGGGTGCATCCGGAACAGCGCCAGCAGGTACTGGAGGCGACCCGCTACAGCACCGGGCCGATCACTATGGAAGTGCAGTTTCGCGGCAGCGGCGGCAAGGTCCACGACGGCATCCTGTGCACCCAGAGCATCGAACTGGAGGGCATAGCGTTTCTACTCACTACCTTTGTCGATACCAGCGAGCGCAAGCGCGCCGAGCTTGCCCTCAAGGACAGCCAGGAACGCCTCGACCTGGCGCTGGACTCTGCCCAGCTGGGCACCTGGGACTGGCATATCCCCAGCGGCATGCTCTACGGCTCGGCGCGCGCCGCGCAGCTGCATGGGCTGGAGCCGGTGCCGTTTCATGAATCCTTCGAAGCGTTTTTCGAAGGTGTGCCTGAACAGGAGCGTGAGGCCATGCGCCAGTCTTATCGCAGCTTGCGCGAAGGCCCGGCGGGCAGTTACCAGATCACCTACCGGGTGCAGCTGGAAAATGGCGCAGCGCGCTATATAGAAAGCCGCGCCCGCCTCTACCGTGACGAGCAGGGCAATCCGTTGCGCATGGCTGGCACCCTGCTCGACATCACCGACCAGGTCGAGCGCGAGCAGCGCCTGAGCGCCTCTGAAGAAAAGTTCGCCAGCCTGTTCCAGGTCAGCCCCGACCCAATCTGCGTAACCCGCCAGGACAATGGCCAGTTCATCGAGATCAACCCGGCCTTCAGCCAGACCTTTGGCTGGAGCGCGCAACAGGTGCTCGGCCGCACCGCCGAGCAGATCGGCCTGTGGGCAGAAACCGCAGAGCGCGCCCAGCGTATCGAACACGTGATCCGCGAACGGGCGCTGAGCAACGTCGCAGTCGTGGTCAACCATCGTAGTGGCGCGCCCATGACCTGTGTCATTTCCAGCCGCCTGATCATGGTCGATAACCAGCCCTGCAGCGTGACCTCACTGCGTGACATCACTCAGCAGCAGCGCGCCGAAGCGGCAATCAAGGCCAGTGAAGAGAAGTTCGCCAAGGCGTTTCACTCCAGCCCCGACGCCATCACCATAACCGTGCGCGCCAGCGGCCTGTACCTGGAAGTCAACGACGGCTTCTGCCGCCTGACGGGCTACAGCATTGACGAAGTGATCGGGCGTACCGTGCACGAGCTCGGCATCTGGGCCGACGACACGCAACGAGCGACCTTGCTCAGCGAGATCAAACTGCGCGGGCGGGTGCACCACCGCGAGATGCTCGGACGCAACAAACGCGGCGAGCTGCTGACGGTGGAAGTGTCGGTCGAGCCGATTACCCTGAATGCCACCGAATGCCTGCTGCTGACCGCGCGCGACGTCAGCCAGCTGAAAAACGCCCAGGCGCAGATTCGCCACCTGGCGTACCACGACCCGCTCACCAACCTGCCCAACCGCGCCCTGCTGATGGACCGCCTGAGCCAGCAGATCGCCTTGCTCAAGCGGCACAACCTGCGCGGCGCGCTGCTGTTTCTCGACCTCGATCACTTCAAGCACATCAACGACTCACTCGGTCACCCGGTCGGCGACATCGTGCTCAAGGTCATCACCGCCCGGCTCGAGGCCAGCGTGCGCCTGGAAGACACCGTGGCGCGCCTGGGCGGCGACGAGTTCGTGGTCTTGCTCAGCGGCCTGGAAGGCAGCCGCGAGGCGGTTGAAGGCAAGGTCCGCGAACTGGCCGATACCCTGCGCGAATTGCTCGCTGAGCCGATGTCTCTGGACGGCCAACGCCTGCAAGTCACCCCCAGCATTGGCGTTGCCTTGATCCCCGATCATGGGGCTACGCCTGCCGACTTGCTCAAGCGCGCCGACATTGCCCTGTACCGGGCGAAGGACTCTGGGCGCAACACCACCCAGCTGTACCACACCACCATGCAGAAGGCCGCCAGTGAACGCCTGCGCATGGAGAATGATCTGCGCCAGGCGTTGGCCCGCGGCGAACTGGCGCTGCACTTTCAGCCGCAGGTGGATGCCCGCGACAATCGCATTGTCGGCGCTGAAGTACTGCTGCGCTGGCATCACCCGCAACTGGGGCAGCAACCGCCCTCGCAGTTCATCCAGGTGCTGGAAGAAAGCGGGCTGATTCTGGAGGTGGGCAGCTGGATTCTCGACGAGGCCTGTGATGCCTGCGCCGGCATGCTCAGCGACGGCCTGATCAAGGCGGACGAGTTCAGCCTGTGCGTGAATATCAGCCCGCGGCAGTTCCGCCAGAACGACTTTGTCGGCAGAGTGCTGCGCAGCCTGGACGACTATCGCTTGCCCCGGCACATGCTCAAGCTGGAGATTACCGAGGGCATCGTGATCCAGAATCTGGAGGACACCATCGCCAAGATGCGTGAACTCAAAGGCTACGGCGTGAGTTTTGCCATGGATGACTTCGGCACCGGTTACTCGTCGCTGACCTATCTCAAGCGGCTGCCGGTGGATACCTTGAAGATCGACCAGTCATTCGTGCGCGATGCGCCGATAGATCCAAATGATGCCGAGATCGTCCGCGCCATCGTCGCCATGGCCCGCAGCCTTGAGTTGACGATCATTGCCGAGGGCGTCGAGCTGAGCGAGCAATTGGAGTTTCTGGAGCGGCTGGGTTGCCATTTGTATCAGGGGTATTTGCATAGCCGACCGTTGCCGCTGAGCGAGTTCAGGCAAATGTTACTTGAGGCACCGGCGGATTATTGATCAGGCGGGGGATAGAGGAATGGGGCCGCGAGGCGGCCCCAGCCAATCGTCAGTTCAACGCTGGCTTGTCAGCACTGATCGGGATCCGCTTGGCTTTGGCTTCTTCCGGCACGACGCGCAGCAGTTCGACGCTGAGCAGTCCGTTGGCCAGGCCTGCGGATTTCACTTCGATGTGGTCGGCCAGGCGGAACGACAACTTGAAGGCACGCTGAGCGATGCCCTGGTGCAGGTAGGTCACTGCGTCGTTGCTGGCGTCGCGTTTGCCGCCAGTAACCGTCAGTACACCCTTCTCAACCTGCAGTTCAAGGTCTGATTCCTGGAAGCCTGCTGCTGCAACCACGATGCGATAGTGATCATCGCCATGTTTTTCCACGTTGTAGGGCGGGTAGCTGCTACCGGCCTCATTACGCGCCGCGGATTCGAACAGGTCGTTGAAACGGTCGAAACCAACGGAATGGCGGAACAGTGGTGCAAGGGAGAAAGCGGTAGTCATGGTCATAAACTCCTGAAAATCAGCAAGTGAGTCAATCCGCGACCCGAATTCGGCATCGCGTACTAAATAGATATGGCCCGACCAACCGCTTTCAAGAGCTCAACCAAAAAAATTTTTAAAATTTGCTCAGGCCACTGCTTCACATGGCAGCTGGCTGATGTCGGCACCCAGCAAATGGGTGATCCGCTGACAATCATCGACCCGGCGCAGTTCGGCAAATAACAGTACTGCTTCCGGATAGCTGCGAGTCAGCATTGCCACCCACTGCTTCATCCGCCCCGGCGCATAGCGCGGCGACAGCTTGGCCTGGGCCTGACGCCAAAACTCGCGCAGCAACGGCAACAGCGCCTGCCAGGCAAGCGGCTGATACTCGAGCCCCGCCCGTGCAGCAGCAATCTGCAGGCCCAGATCAGGCCGCGACACCAGGCCACGGCCGAGCATGATGTCTTCAGCGCCGCTGACCTCGCGGCACCGTCGCCAGTCGTCCACGGTCCAGATCTCACCATTGGCGAACACCGGCACCTTGACCACATCCTGCACCCGCGCCACCCACTCCCAGTGCGCCGGCGGCTTGTAGCCCTCGACCTTGGTCCGTGCATGCACCACCAGGTGCGCCGAGCCACCTTCGGCCAACGCGGTAGCGCAATCGAGGGCGCCATCCGGGGTATCGAAGCCCAGACGCATCTTGGCCGTGACCGGGATGTGGGCAGGCACCGCCCGGCGCACTTCACGGACGATCGCGTGGAGCAACTCAGGCTCCTTGAGCAACACCGCCCCACCGCGGGACTTGTTCACCGTCTTGGCCGGGCAGCCGAAATTCAGGTCGATCACCGGCGCGCCCAGCTCGCAGGCCAATGCAGCGTTTTCAGCCAGGCACACCGGATCGGAGCCAAGCAACTGCACGCGCATGGGCACACCTGCCGCAGTACGCGCGCCGTGGCGCAGTTCAGGGGCGAGCTTGTCGAACTGGGAAGGTGGCAGCAGGCGGTCGCAGACGCGAATGAACTCGGTCACGCACCAGTCGACACCGCCGACCCGCGTGAGGACGTCGCGCAGGATGTTGTCGACCAGCCCCTCCATGGGGGCCAGGGCAATTTGCATGAGGGGGCTCTTCAAAAATTTGCATTCTATCAGAGAAGAAACCCGGACGGACGGAGGGCAGCTGCTGAGGCGAGAGCACCACGGTGCGCAACACAATCGCCCGTTTGAAAAATAATTGCGTGGAATTCAGATTTTTTTCACGTTTAACCGCTCGCGATTGACAGTAACAATTCCTACAGCGCATCCAGTACAGCCAGAAGAAAAACTTGAGCTTAAGAAAACAGCGAGCAACTAATAGCATTTCAATCCTGGGACTACATTAAATTAGGAAATTTCTGAAATCCATTTCGCAGGATTATTCACCAAATAACGAAACTCAATAAACAGACTACACCGTAGAGGTACTCACTGATCGCCGGGTAACATTGACGAACAGCATCAAAACTACTAAACCTTGAAAACCCCACACCGGGGCACTCAAGGAGGCAAAATGACAACTACATTTGGAACTACGCTGCTGAAGTTAAAAACAGGGGACGCCAACCACTTCGATTCTGAGTTCTTTGGCGGATCGGGCGGTGCAGGTGGCTGTGGAGGTAGCGGCGGATGCGGCGGCGGCGGCGGATGCAGCGGCGGGAGTGGTGGCTCTGGCGGATCTGGTGGCCATGCGGTGAGCAAGTCTGACCAGACTAATAAATAGGTGACTATCAAGGCATCCCTTCAGTAACAGCGTTGGGATGCCCTCCGGAGCCAGCCATGAAAAAAATGAAAATATGCAACTATGAGATTCTAAACTTCGATGCCGAGCCATTAATTTACTCTGATCACGGCATTACAAGGATAACCAATCCTCAACTGGTCCGCGCGCTGCAAGACCTGACGAAACATCGTAACAAAACAGTGACAGAGCTTCAGCTTGGCAAGGTACTGAGTGATTACTGCCTGGACCCGCAAGAAGCTAAAGATTACCTCAGGCGCCTTGAAATAATAGACAACCTCCGGCCCCCTCCTGTCTTGACAAACACCATTATTTATTGCGACTGGTACATTTCACAATCAACAAAGGATCAGATCGCATCCAGCGCACAAGGTATCTTGGAAGTAAAAGGCATAGCCGAAAACCCAACATTTAGCGCGCACACCCCAACACTATTCATATTGGTATATACCAAGCTCGACCTGACGGAACTGAGAGGCATCTATTACGACATAATAGACAAAAATCCGAAATCAGCTATAAGCGTTGGCTTTACGAGCGGCAACGTCTTTCATCTCACCGAGCCTCACATACCTGCTGTCAACAATCCATGCGCATTTTGCACGCTGGACCGAATTATTTACTACCAAAACATGAGAGGCAGCCACCACCATTGGAGCAAACTACTGGCTTTCTGCCACTCCGAAAACATTGCACTCCCTAAGAAAGAGCTGGAGGGTATGGAGAGCGCCTTGGTGCTCGGACTACTTGTAAGAGTCGCCAACAGGTTGACGTGCAATCAGCAGCGGAAATCCACACAAGATCGACTCCTCCACTCTACAACATTGGATTTAGAAACAGGATCGCTTCAGGAAGCCCCAAGCGTTCATTGGTCACTATGCAAGTGCCTGGAGGAAAAGAAATGACTATTCCTCACGATCACTACCTAAAGTTTGTTGAAAATAGCGTACTAGAGGAGACATTATTTTTTCACAATAGAGGCACTTACACAGTAGACAAACTGACTGGACACACAAGCACTCTTCACCATCTTCAGGGAAGCGAATTGGAGAGGATGACTGGGAATGAGTTACCGCTAGATATTATTCACACGCCCACCATGGAAACTAAACTGCAGCCACCGGACAGGCTACACCCGCTTACTCGAAATGATTCTTGTGAGCACTTCAATATGGGCAGCATGCCGTTCGAACTTGTCAAACAACTGCTCACGCCACTTCTCAAGAAACGAGATAGTCATTATGGCCGAGGCTACCCTAGCGGTGGCGCATTGTATCCTGTTGAGGTTTTCTGTTATGACTTGGGTCGTCGCGTCACCGACTGGCCACTTGAAAGCAGGTTGCTTCACCTTCTCCCTTCATCGAGATGTTTTGAAGCTCATGCAACGAATGTCGATGACACCAAACTCATCAACGCATTAACGCCACCCTGTTTCACGCTCGGCACCCCAGCGATAGCAATCGTTTATTGCATCTACCTGCCAAAAACCATTTTTAAATATCGCTACAGAGGCTATCGCCTCGCGCTAATGGAGGCAGGCTCCATGTACATGCTGGTAGACCTGAAGTGCAAAGAACTTAATCTTTCAAATCGGGTCTGGTCTGGATTTACCGACCATCAATTGACCTGCGGCCTAGCACTGAACCCTACACTGTTCTTACCCGCATGCATTCAATACATAGGGCCGCGAAATGAATAATTACAATGAACTACACACCCCACTCGAGGCAGACTTTCAATTTCTACTACCCAGCGCGATCAAAAGCCTACCACACAGTATCGAATACGGCAGCCGGTGGGACACTTACGGATCAAGTAGCGGATGGTCATACGACACTACTCAACCTGCCTTTGGTGAATACCTCGAACGCAAGCACTTTTATCTTGACGTGCCGACCCACGCACGAGAGCCACTTGATGAAACGCTAACAGCAGAGGAACTAGCTGAATTCCAATATGCCTTTGCCCAGACCGGTCGAGAGGCCGCTTCCCCATGGAAAAATAATCTACCATTAGAACTTACTAGGGTGATCAGAATAAAAGATTATTCGGCTTGTAAAATTCCAACGGCCTGCATCAAGCTCTCAGCATGTACCTCTGCGCACGACAATGAGATCTACCCACTTAGGGACACCTGCGGCTGCAGCGCACACACGAGTATAGACAAGGCTATCTTCGGCGCTATCAAAGAAGCGCTGGAGCGCCAATACCTATTGAGATTCTGGCTCACCGGTTCTTATTGCGAACCCGTAGAAACGTTACTTCTACTGGGGGCCCTAAAAAATTCGCCAACCTCGACCTTATTCAAGTGCCTGATGCAAAGCGGTGAAATTACTGCATTGAATCTCACTGATCGTAATTTTCCAGGGACGTGCATTCTGCTGTGCTATGGCAACCCCATGGCACATACGGCGGTACGTTACTGCGCGGGCATGGCTTACGCCGAAAACCTGGAAAACGCATTGGAGAAGTCAGTAATTGAGTTATGGCAAACCTTTAGATTTATGCACTCTTTTTCAGCAGCCGGCAAAGATTTAACGCAAATCAAAGACCCCTATCTACAACACTTTTTAAATGCAAACTCATACCAGACATATCTAACAATCACCACCATAACTCCACACACAGTAACTGAAAGTAATTCGCAAGAATTTACACTAGAAAACTTGATACAACTGTTACGCGAGCGCGAACTGTACGGCTACCTCTACCCAAATCAATTGCTCACCGACAAAACAACTATCTATTTCTGCAAGTACCTATCACCGAATATTTTTCTTCACATGAACAACTCGAAGAACTTTAACACCTCCAACCTCTATTCCCGACACTTCTTGAGCGAAATCAGGCCTGACCGTCTTGCTACCATGGTACCTTTCCCATGATAAAGCCATGCTTTAAGCGATCTCACATAAAGATATATACAATTACCAAATTATTTATCATCGAACAACTCAGAGAGCCCACCGCACTTCTATGGACCACACTCTCCCCGTGCGCATTATTCTACTTCATGGCTTCATCAAAACACGCTCAACTGGCGCCGCCAGACTACACGTCGTCGGCATCATGGTTTTATGCATACATCGCATGCAGCTCAGCCTTATTCGGCTTGAGCTACTACCTCATTGGCCGGCGAGAGAGTGGGTTCATACGGTCATTCATCTATAACGAATCTGCACTGAGGCTATTTCTAACCTCGCACATCCTCAGTAATAGCTGTATCAGCGCGATCCACTTCTCTATCTTCTATTTAATTACCAAGCCCATGACAGGCGCTTATTCCATCACGGAGTACACATTCCTACTGACGGGTTTTTACATTAGCTACCTAGGGTTTGCATCGATCGGTCTGATTTTTACTATTTTGCCGATCAAGTTCAGTACAGCAGGCACTCTATTTTCAATCTTTTCATTTGCGATGTTGGTGCTAGGGTTTATCAGTGCTTCAGCTACTGAATCCTCAACGCCTCTTTCACGCTACAATCCGCTTGCCCTGATCGCAGCGCTGCTATCGGGCGACATCCCATTGCTGACAGCTGCTGTCGCCGTCGCTGCTTCATTCCTGTTTAGTCTTTATCTGGCCAAGCGCTATTTTCGCATCCAACCCGTATGGAGCAGATACTGAATGACCAAGATCACTATCCGCGACCTAGGCTACTCATATGCTCGCACCCCGCTGTTCCATAAACTCAATTTTTCTGCCTACCGAGGTGAGGCTATCGGAATACTCGGCTCCAATGGCGCGGGCAAGACCACCTTGTTTGACTTGATTTGTAATCTTAGGAAGCCAGACGCCGGTACCCTGACCAATAACGCTTGCCGTCAGTTATACCTATCCCAAACGCTGTCACCTCCCCCAGGCTTGCGTATGCAGGAGATTCACGCCCTCATCACTCATCTTGATGGGGACAAGCCGCTTAGCGCGGGTGAAACCTTCAAGTGCATGGAGCGATGGTCAGTCCCCTTGTATAAACGCTATGCGGCCCTCTGGAACAAAAAACCAGCGAACTGCAGCTACGGAGAAATAAGGAGTTTTTTCACGCTGACGTTGCTCGTGATGCAGGGCGACTTGCTTATCCTTGATGAGCCGACAGCTGGCGTTGACCCGGAGTTCCGGCACTATATATGGCTGGCCATTCGCAAGGCCTGCGCAGAGGGCGCGACCGTGCTCGTCTCATCACACCACATTCAGGAAATCACGGCTAACTGTGATCGGTTCTACATGCTTGCTCAACGCACATTGCAGGAGTTCAGCAGTGCCGAACATTTTATGACCCACCACGACACAGAGTGCCTTGACGAAGCGTTTATCCTCGCTTCGTCGAAAGACTGATTGGGGTATCACATCAGCGCCTGCCCATAACCTTCAATGAATTCGCCCGGCATACGCTTGGGCTTGCCGGTCGACAGCTCGATACAGACAAAGGTGGTTTGCGCGCGCAGCAGGGTCACGCCGTCGCTCGGGCGCTTGAGCTGAAACCGGCGGGTCATGCGCAGGCGCTGGTCCCAGTCGACGATCCAGGTGGCCAGTTGCAGCTCGTCATCTTCGTAGCCGGCAGCCAGGTAATCGATTTCGTGGCGAACAACGGCCATGGCCCGGTCAAGACGGCGGTATTCGGCCAAGTCCAGACCCAGACGCTGCGAGTGGCGCCAGGCGCAGCGCTCCAGCCAGGTGACGTAGACCGCGTTGTTGGCGTGGCCGAGGCCGTCGATGTCGTCACCGCCAACGCGTAGGTCGATGATGAATGGCGATGCCAGATCCCAGCTCATGCGCGCTCCGAAGGTCATTGAAGGCGTTGATTGTAGCGGATGCTCAGGCGCTTTGGCGTGCTGGTGTGGCAGCGCGCGCCAGCAGCTCAAGCACGCCTTCGACCAGAAGCGGGTCGGCCAGCACACGCTGGTGACCGCCTTCTTCGAGCATCAGCAAGCGGCTGTCGAACCAGGCCTTGTGGATCAATTGCGCTTCGCTGGCAGCGACCAGAGGATCATCACTGGCGTGCACTATCAGGCCCGGCAGCTCGAGTTGATAGCCGTTGACGTCAAGCCGGGCGACTTGCAGGCCGACATCCTGCTCGACCTGGCGAATAAACGCCGCCCGCGCCCGCGCCGGCATGCCCAGCCGCTGGGCAAAACCGCGCAACACCCCGAGCAGTTGCGCCGGCGCGGCAATGCTGACCGCAGCCTCGGTGCGCAAACCCCATTGCAGCGCCAGCAAGACACTGGCACCACCCATCGAATGGCCGATCACGGCGCGCAGCGGCGGCAGTTCGGCAGCAGCTTCGAGCAGCGCCCGGGCAAACAGCGCCACATGCGCCTGTCGGCCCGGAGAACGTCCATGGGCCGGCCCTTCCAGCGACACCACGGTATGCCCGGCCGCCACCAGCGCTTCAATCAACGCGGCAAACTGGGTTGGGCGCCCTTCCCAACCGTGCATCATCAGCACTGTCGGCCCCTGGCCCCAGCGCAGCGCTGACAGGCCGAAGCGCAAGGTGATGCGTTCAGCTGTCGCCAGCAAGGGCAACTCCCATTGCCGCGGCGGCAGGTTGCGCGGGGTCATGAAGGCGCGGCGCATCTTGCCCGCTATATGCTCGGGGGCCAGCCGGCCCAGGGTACCGTTGACGCCGCGAATCCAACTCAGGGTAGTCATCATCAATACTCCAGTCAGGCCACTAGATGACCGCCGACTTGGCGGCGCGCAGGATTCGGTCGGACAGCTCACTGGTGCCCAGCGCTCGGGCCAGCGCCAGGCCACCGATCATCAGCGCCAGGTCGGCCAACGCCTTGTCGGCGTCTTCGGGGCGGTCGACCATCTGCGCGGTCATCAGCTCCAGGTGCTCGGCCAGCGCCTCGCGAAACGCTTCAGGCAGGCGCTGCATCTCGCTCAGCGAGGTGGGCAACGGGCATGCCTGCTCGAGCGCGTCGCGATGCTTGCGTGACAGGTAGAAAGCAGCAGCGAGGGCACGGCGCCCGGTGCCGTCCAGGGCTGGATCGATCTGGGTGAATAAACCGCGGCGCTCGCTCAGCAACTGGCTGAACGCCTCGAGCATGAGTTCGTCCTTGCTGTCGAAGTGCGCGTAGAAACCGCCCACGGTCAACCCGGCGGCGCCCATCACCTGACTCACACTGGGCTCGGCCGGTCCGTGCTGGATCAACGCGCTGCGGGCTGAATCGAGAATGCGTTGGCGGGTCTTGCTCTTCTTGTCGTTCATAAGCCACCCGATAAATATTATGAGCGTAATATGATGCACATAATATTTATTGGCAAGCGAAAAAATCGAGCTCAGGCCGCTTCATTGAAAAAGTAAGGAAGGCAGAAAAAACAAAAGGCCCATTCAATAATCGAATGAGCCTTATAAGCCCCGCAAAACGCGAGAAAAAAATGGCGTCCCCTAGGGGACTCGAACCCCTGTTACCGCCGTGAAAGGGCGGTGTCCTAGGCCACTAGACGAAGGGGACTTGTAACCTTCGTGCAGGCCCGCTTTCACGAACCCTGGCAAATATTGGTGGAGCTAAGCGGGATCGAACCGCTGACCTCCTGCATGCCATGCAGGCGCTCTCCCAGCTGAGCTATAGCCCCTAAAACAAAAGGCCCATCCAATATGCGAATGAGCCTTTAAAGCCCCGCAAAACGCGGGTAAAACTGGCGTCCCCTAGGGGACTCGAACCCCTGTTACCGCCGTGAAAGGGCGGTGTCCTAGGCCACTAGACGAAGGGGACATAACCTTCGTGCCGGTTCGCTTGCACAAACCGCGGCAAAATTGGTGGAGCTAAGCGGGATCGAACCGCTGACCTCCTGCATGCCATGCAGGCGCTCTCCCAGCTGAGCTATAGCCCCGGATTTCTAGCCTCGCGGCCCAGCGACATGGTTATACATCGCTTGTGTAAAACTGGCGTCCCCTAGGGGACTCGAACCCCTGTTACCGCCGTGAAAGGGCGGTGTCCTAGGCCACTAGACGAAGGGGACGAACCTTCTACCGTGAAACCTGGCGCTGGTGCCGGGTTTCATTCTCCGCCAGCAGTGCTGGCCAAGAATCGGAATTTGGTGGAGCTAAGCGGGATCGAACCGCTGACCTCCTGCATGCCATGCAGGCGCTCTCCCAGCTGAGCTATAGCCCCACAATGTCGCTTTGAACTGAATTGCCGGCTGGGTTGCTGACAGTTCGTTACGTTCATCGCTGTGGACGGGGCGCATATTAAGATCGGATGGCTATGCTGTCAAACGAATTTTTGAAATTAACCAAAAGATTTTTCACAGATAACAATCACTTACCGCCCTGCCCCAGCAATTGACGATTTTGCCTACGGCAGCCGGCCCGCCCAGCGTCAGCTGGGACAGGCAAGCACGCTTGGGTAGCTGGCTGTCAGGCAATGTTGGCCAGCAGTTTTTCCCATTCCTTGTTTTCTTTCTTCGACACACCACCGAGCAGATCCAGCGCCTGACGCAGGCGGTAGCGAGTCAGGTCAGGGCCAAGGATTTCCATCGCATCCAGCACCGACACCGAACTGGCCTGGCCTGAGATAGCAGCAAACATCAGCGGCATGGCGTCACGCAGCTTCAGCTCAAGCGATTCGACCACGGCCTGGATGCAACCGGTGATGCGGTCTTTTTCCCACTGGCGCAAGCTCTCCAGCTTCCACAGAATCAGCTGGATGACCTGGCGGACCTGATCGGGCGAGAGCTTCTTGTGCTCGAACAGCTTGGCATCAAGCTTCAACGCACCCTCGAAGAAGAAGCCACCCAACGGGGCGATCTGGCTGAAGGTCTCTACGCGACCCTGCACATGCGGCGCGATCTTCATCATGTAATCGCTGTTGAACGCCCACTTCTGTACCCGTGCAGCGAACTCCTCGACCGGCAACTCACGCAGCCACTGGCCGTTGAGCCAGGACAGCTTTTCGATATCGAAGATCGGCCCACCCAGGGAAATCCGCGACAGGTCGAAGTGCTCGACCATCTCGGCCAGGGAAAACTTCTCGCGCTCGTCCGGCATCGACCAGCCCATGCGGCCGAGGTAATTGAGCATGGCTTCGGGCATGAAGCCCATGCGCTCGTAGAAGGTGACCGAAGTCGGATTCTTGCGCTTGGACAGCTTGCTCTTGTCCGGGTTACGCAGCAGCGGCATGTAGCACAGCTGCGGCTGCTCCCAGCCGAAGTACTCATACAGTTTGATCAGCTTGGGCGCCGACGGCAGCCACTCTTCGCCACGCAGGACGTGAGTGATGCCCATCAGGTGGTCATCGACCACGTTGGCCAGGAAGTAGGTCGGCAGGCCGTCGTTCTTCATCAGGACCTGCATGTCCATGCGATCCCACGGGATTTCGACATCGCCACGGAGCATGTCCGGGACCACGCAGACGCCTTCGCTTGGCACCTTCATGCGGATCACATGGGGCTCACCAGCGGCCAGGCGACGCTGCACTTCCTCAACGCTGAGCAACAGCGCGCGGCCGTCGTAACGCGGCGTCTCGCCCCGGGCCATCTGTTCGGCGCGCATCTGGTCGAGTTCTTCTGCGGTACAGAAGCAGTAGAACGCATGCCCGGCGTCAACCAGCTGCTTGGCGTACTTCGCGTAGATCTCGCCACGCTCGCTCTGCCGGTAAGGGCCGTGCGGGCCGCCCACGTCCGGGCCTTCGTTCCACTCGATGCCCAGCCAGCGCAGGGCGTCGAAGATCTGCTGTTCCGATTCACGGGTCGAACGCAGCTGATCGGTGTCCTCGATGCGCAGGATGAATTCGCCGCCGTGCTGCTTGGCAAAGCAGTAGTTGAACAGGGCGATGTAGGCGGTGCCAACATGGGGGTCGCCGGTGGGCGATGGCGCGATACGCGTGCGAACGGTGGTCATGGAGGGTCTCGAACGAAGTTGAAACAAAGGCGCGATGTTAGCAGGGAGCGGGCATCAGGCTCCAGCGGTGGCGCAATCGCCCCACCGTCAGCCCAGGCGTGCAGATGATCGGCAGGCTATGCCGATCGGGCAACTTAGCTGGTGATCAGCCGCTCACGCAGCTTGGTGATCTCGTCGCGCATCTGCGCGGCGGCCTCGAACTCGAGGTCGCGCGCCAGCTGGAACATCTTCTCTTCCATCTGTTTGATGCGTTTGGTGATCTCGCCTGGGGTGCGCAACTCGGCTTCGTAGCGAGCGCTCTCCTCCGCCGCCTTGGCCATGCCTTTGCGCTTCTTGCTGCGCCCGCCGGGGATGTTGGCGCCTTCCATGATGTCGGTGATGTCCTTGACCACCCCTTTGGGCACGATGCCGTTGGCCTCGTTGAAGGCGATCTGCTTTGCCCGGCGGCGCTCGGTCTCGTCGATGGCGCGTTGCATCGAGCCGGTCATGCGGTCGGCATACAGGATGGCCTTGCCGTTGAGGTTACGCGCTGCGCGGCCGATGGTCTGGATCAGCGAGCGGTCCGAGCGCAGGAAACCCTCCTTGTCGGCGTCCAGAATCGCCACCAGCGACACTTCGGGCATGTCCAGGCCTTCACGCAGCAGGTTGATCCCCACCAGCACATCGAAGGTACCCAGACGCAGGTCGCGAATGATCTCTACCCGCTCGACAGTGTCGATGTCCGAGTGCAGGTAGCGCACGCGTATGTCGTGGTCGGCCAGGTAGTCACTGAGGTCTTCGGCCATGCGCTTGGTCAGCGTGGTGGCCAGCACGCGCTCGCCAACGGCCACACGTTTGCCGATCTCCGACAACAGATCGTCGACCTGGGTCAGCGCCGGGCGGATTTCTACCAATGGATCAACCAAGCCGGTCGGCCGCACCACCTGCTCGACCACACGCCCGGCATGCTCCGCCTCGTACTGACCGGGGGTGGCAGAAACGAAGATGGTCTGCGGGCTGACCGACTCCCATTCATCGAAGCGCATGGGCCGGTTGTCCAGCGCCGATGGCAGACGGAAACCGTACTCGACCAGAGTCTCCTTGCGTGAACGGTCGCCTTTGTACATGGCGCCGACCTGCGGAACGCTCACGTGCGACTCGTCGATCACCAGCAGGGCGTCGGCAGGCAGGTAGTCGTACAGGGTGGGCGGCGGCGCACCGGAAGGCCGACCAGACAGGTAGCGCGAGTAGTTTTCGATACCGTTGCAATAGCCCAGCTCGAGGATCATTTCCAGGTCGAAGCGAGTGCGCTGCTCGAGGCGCTGCGCCTCGACCAGCTTGTTGTTCTTGTGCAGGTACTCAAGGCGGTCCTTGAGCTCTTCCTTGATGCCCTCGATTGCCCCAAGCAGGGTTTCACGCGGGGTTACATAGTGGCTCTTCGGATAGAAGGTAAAACGTGGCAGCTTGCGCAGCACCTCGCCGGTCAACGGGTCGAAGGCGGCAATGTTCTCCACTTCGTCATCGAACAATTCGATGCGGATCGCCTCGAGATCTGACTCGGCCGGGTACACGTCGATGACATCACCGCGCACGCGGAAGGTGGCGCGGGCGAAGTCCATCTCGTTGCGGGTGTACTGCAGATCGGCCAGGCGCCGCAGCAACGCGCGCTGGTCGAACTTGTCGCCGCGATCGATGTGCAGGACCATCTTGAGGTACGTTTCAGGGCTGCCCAGACCGTAGATGCACGACACCGTGGTGACAATGATGGCGTCGCGTCGCTCGAGCAGGGCCTTGGTAGCCGACAGGCGCATCTGCTCGATATGGTCGTTGATCGATGCATCCTTCTCGATGAAGGTGTCCGAAGACGGCACATAGGCTTCCGGCTGATAGTAGTCGTAGTAGGAAACGAAATACTCGACCGCGTTGTTCGGGAAAAACGCCTTGAACTCGCCATACAACTGGGCCGCCAGGGTCTTGTTCGGCGCCAGCACCAGGGTTGGCCGCTGCACCTGCTGAATCACGTTGGCGATACTGAAGGTCTTGCCCGAGCCGGTTACCCCGAGCAGGGTCTGGTGCGAAAGCCCGGCGTCGATACCCTCGACCAACTGGCGAATCGCCTCAGGCTGGTCGCCGGCCGGCTGAAAACGGGTGACAAGCTGAAACTCGGACATGGCAGACCTCGAGCAACTGTAAATATAGCCAGTAGTCTACACCGAAACGGGCCTTTCCATTGCCCGCTTCGCGGCTGGCGCTGTGAACGTGTGTTTCTGTGGACCGGGCAATTAGACCAATGGTCCAAAAAAATTGCGAAAAAACGCCGGAAAACCTGCGCCCGATGGTCGCAGCGGTCGGCGCGTATCTCTATACTGACTCCCCGTTTGTGCACCGCTTCAGTGCATTCGGCTGGAGCGTGCAAGCCCTATCACACTCCATTCAGAGCCAAGGTAACAATGAGCCTGTTTTCCGCTGTCGAGCTGGCACCCCGCGACCCTATCCTGGGCCTCAACGAAGCTTTCAACACCGACCCGCGCACCGACAAGGTGAACCTGGGCGTCGGCGTTTACTGCAATGAGGAAGGCCGTATCCCGCTGCTGCGCGCAGTGATCGAAGCCGAGACCCAGCGTGCCGCACAGCATGCTTCGCGCGGCTATTTGCCGATCGATGGGATTGCCACCTACGACCAGGCTGTACAGAAGCTGCTGTTCGGCGCCGAATCGCCACTGCTGGCCGCTGGCCGCGTGGTCACCGTGCAGGCAGTGGGCGGCACTGGCGCACTGAAGATCGGCGCAGACTTCCTCAAGCGCCTGTCGCCTGATGCAGTCGTCGCCATCAGCGACCCGAGCTGGGAGAACCACCGCGCGCTGTTCGAGACGGCCGGTTTCCCGGTACAGAACTACCGCTACTACGATGCTGCCAGCCACGACGTCAACCGCGCCGGCATGCTCGAAGACCTCAACCAGCTGCCGTCGGGCTCGATCATCGTCCTGCATGCCTGCTGCCATAACCCGACCGGTGTCGACCTGACCCTGGACGACTGGAAAAACGTCCTGGAAGTGGTCAAGGCCAAAGGCCATGTGCCGTTCCTCGACATGGCCTATCAGGGCTTTGGCGCCGGCATCGCCGAAGACGCCTTCGCCGTACGCCTGTTCGCCGAGTCGGGCCTGGACTTCTTTGTCTCCAGCTCGTTCTCCAAGTCGTTCTCGCTGTATGGCGAGCGCGTCGGCGCGCTGTCGATCGTCACTGCCTCCAAGGACGAAAGCACCCGCGTGCTGTCGCAGGTCAAGCGGGTTATCCGCACCACCTACTCCAACCCGCCGACCCACGGCGCAAGCATCGTCGCTGCCGTGCTGAACAGCCCTGAGCTGCGCCAGATGTGGGAAGACGAGCTGGGCGAAATGCGTAATCGCATTCACGGCATGCGCAAGCAGATGGTCGAGTTGCTGGCTACCTATGGTGCCAACCGCGACTTCAGCTTTGTCGGTCGCCAGTGCGGGATGTTCTCCTACTCGGGCCTGACTGCCGAGCAGGTCAATCGCCTGAAGGATGAGTTCGGCATCTATGCGCTGGATACTGGCCGTATCTGTGTTGCTGCGCTGAACCAGAGCAACATCCACGTAGTGACCAAAGCTATCGTCGCGGTGCTTTGATGCAGTTGGGGGCTGCTCTGCAGCCCCCAACTGTTTTCAGCCAGCACGCCCAATCGGGTAAAACTGGCCATGGCTCCACACCCCGAGCCATTCCTCGCCGTCCAGCAAGCGCGGCACCGCCAGCTCCACCAACTGATAGAACACGTTGCGATGCAACAGCGCCTCAAGGTTGCTGCGCATCAGGATGTAGGGCGCAGGTTCCTGCGTGACCGGATCAACCTCGACCCGCAACGGATGCGCACTGCTAGCCTCAATCACATCCTCAACATTGCTGGTGAAACGCAAAACCTGCGCCTCCCCCGCGCCGATCACCTCCAGCAACACCGCCACAAACGGCGCGTCATCGACTTGGATGCCGACCTTCTCGACCGGCGTCACCAAAAAGTAATCATCACCGTCACGGCGCAGGATATTGGAAAACAGCCGCACCATTGGTTTACGGCCAATTGGCGTGCCCTGGTAAAACCAGGTGCCATCACGGGCGATGCGCATGTCGATGTCGCCGCAGAAATCCGGGTTCCACAGGTGAACCGGCGCCGGGCCCCTACCCTTGGGGATTTGCGCCAACAGATCGTTGGTCTCGACAGACTCGGTCATCACCCTCTCCTATCAGCGGCTCATACCCAACAGGCTACGAGCGTACTCGCGCATGGGCGCTGCGAGCAAATCCTGCGGGCTATTGTCGTGAAACGTCAACAAACCGCCACGGCTCTTGATCCGCGCTGTGTCGATCAGGTAGCGAGTGCTGGTTTCGATGAGCATCATCTGCACCACGCCCGTGTCCCAACCGAGCCGGTCGACTGCCTGTTCGTCGTACCACTCATCACCATTGCCGATGCGGTCGTCGGTACGAGCGAAGCGGGTATACAGCACGTAATGGGCACCGACCGAGCGGGCTTCGGCGATGGCATCTTCCAGGCCCAGCGGGCCTTGCGCACGACGCACCAGCGGGAAGTACTCGACAAAAGCCTTGAACGCCTCTTCGGCGACGATGTTCTGCTGCGGCAGCGGGCCTTTGCCCGGCGGCACGAACGCACCCTGGCCAATATAGATGAACGAATCCGGTTGCAGGCGCACCGACAGGCTGCGCTGGGTATCGCTATGATCGAGCAGACCGGCATCGCTCATGTGATAGCGAACACCTTCGCCCATATCGCTGACATTCATGCAGCCACCAAGCGCCATCAGCGCCAGCAGCAAAACCAGGCTACGCATTTTTCCTCCAGAGACCGGTGACGAAAAACCGGCGAATAGCCGCCAGATGCAGCTTTTGCGCCAGAGTCAGCCGCCGATCACCTTCATTACCGTTACCCCACCGGCGAACGCCAGCTCCTGCTTGTCAGCCAGGGCTTTTACCAGTAACCGTTGCAGCGCTGGCAACGCCAGGTGCCGGGGGCGATCAAGCAAGTCGCCGATGTAGTGCCGATTGCTGCTCGACAGGCAGCCATGCAGCCAGCCGGTTGAGGACAAGCGCAGCCGCGAACAGGCGCGGCAGAACGGTACGCTCTCGTTGGCGATAACGCCAAAATGGCCTTTGCCGGGGATCTGGTAGCGCAATGCGGTGGCATCAACAGCAGCGCTGGCCTGCTCAAAGGCATGGTGCTGGCCAATCAGCGCCAGCAGCTCAGGCAGGCTGACCAACTGCTGGCGAAAGGCATTGCCGTCGCGCGCCAGGTGGCCCATGCGCATCAGCTCGATGAAACGCAGCTCGTAGCCACGCGCCAGGCAGTAGTCAAGCAGCGGCGCGACCTGATCCAGATTCTGTCCGCGCATCGGCACCATGTTGACCTTGATGCGCATGCCAGCCGCACTGGCCTCTTGCATGCCAAGCAACACCGTGGCCAGGTCACCGCCGCGAGCAATGCTGCGAAATGCAGCGGCGTCGAGGGTATCCAGCGACACGTTCAAGCGGCGGATACCCGCGGCCTCTAGCAGCGGCAGGCACCGCGACAGTAACTGGCCGTTGGTAGTCAGGCTGATGTCGTGCAGGTCGAGGCCGGCGATGGCGATGAGAAACTCTTCGAGCCTGGGACTGATCAGTGGCTCGCCGCCGGTGATGCGTAGACGCTCGATGCCGGCCGCCTCGATCAGGTAAGCCACCCCTCGTGCCAGGGCCTCGCCAGAGAGCTCATCCTGCGCCGCCACCAAACGCTTGCCGTCGGGTACGCAGTAGGTACAAGCGTAGTTACAGGCCGCCGTCAGGCTGACCCGCAGGTTGCGAAAACGCCTGCCTTGACGATCGACGATCATGGATGACTCCGACATGGAAGAATAAGCCGTGCAAAACCTGACTCATAAATCAGGTTTTTGCAAGCTCCCATGTCGGACAGCCCCGCAAAGGGTGACGGGGCGTTGCTGTCAGGCGTTCGGTTCGGGGTCGCGCTTGCGCTTGTTACCCATGCGCACACCGATGTCCATCAGGAACTGGAAGAAGCCTTCCTGATCTTCCAGTACATTGCTCCAGAACGGCGAGTGGTACAGCGCCACTGCGCCATGCACCAGCGCCCAGGCGGCGCAGTAGTGGAAGTACGGTGGCACGTCTTCAAGCTTGCCTTCGCTGATACGACCCTTGATCAGTTGAGTCAGGCGATCGAAATTGGAGGCACGAATGCTGTGCAGCTCCTCGACCATCTCTGGTACCTGATTACCCTTGACCACCTTCTCTTCAAGGCGATCGAACAGCCGGTAGCGCTGCGGGTCACGCATGCGGAATTCGAAGTAGGCACGCGACAGTGCTTCTTTGTCGCGGTCGACATCGGCCGAGTGCAGCAAGGTGTTCAAATCGCGCTCGTAGTCGAGCATCAGGCGCAGGTAGATCTCTGCCTTGGACTTGAAGTGCTTGTAGATCGTACCTTTGCCGATGCCAACGGCGTCGGCGATCATCTCGACGGTGACGCTGTCTTCACCCTGTTCGAGGAACAGTCTGAGGGCGGTATCAAGGATCTCTTGTTCGCGACGGCGAAACTCACGGACCTTACGCGGTTCTTTCTGCATGGAAGGCTGCATGGGGGAGGACTGGCTGACAATCGAAGCGGATTATTATGCCTATCTTGCAAGAAATTGCACGGATCATCGGCGCATGTCTGTGTTTCACGATGAGTTCGCAAACGGTGGGATTGATTGGGCAAGCTGCAGATTGGCCAATCGAAGTGACTTGCCTGCAGGGAATGCACTGTGCATCCCGCGACGTATTCCAAATCTGTTTAAAAAACGACCAGTTGTCGCTGGCACTGTGCCAAAGCTGACCAATACTTGAAGTGTTGACCCGCCACATCCCCCCAAGTGGCGTGCCGATAAAGGCGCTCAGGGACCGCGTGCCTTTGTTTACTCCTAATGGTCTTAACCCGGTTTCCTCCCCCAGAACCCGGGTTTTTTTTGCCCGCCAATCAGGCTGTCAGATCAGCGTACTCGCGCAAGCGGGAACAAGCGCTTGAAGTTGGCCGTGGTTTGCTCGGCCAATTGTGCATAACTGACGCCACGCAGCGACGCGACGTATTCGGCGACTTCGCGCACGTACTGAGGCAAGTTGGGCTTGCCTCGGTAAGGGATCGGCGCCAGGTACGGTGAATCTGTCTCGACCAGCAGACGATCGCTGGGGACCTGGCGGGCCACGTCGCGCAGGGCCTCGGCATTGCGGAAGGTGACAATGCCGGACAACGAGATGTAGTAGCCCAGGTCCAGCGCCGCCTTGGCCATCGGCCAGTCTTCAGTGAAGCAGTGCAACACCCCGGCCTGCTCCAGGCTGGCTTCGCGTAACAGCGCCAGGGTGTCAGCCCTGGCCGCACGGGTGTGCACGATCACTGGCTTGCCGGTCTGCCGCGAGGCCTCCAGGTGCAAGCGGAAAGACGCCTGCTGCAGGCTCGCCGCCTCCGGCTCGTAGTGATAGTCCAGGCCAGTCTCACCAATCGCCACGACGTGCGGATGCGCAAGCTCGTTGAGCAACCAGTCCAGCGCTGGGGTTTCTCCTGGCGCCAGATCCAGCGGGTGAATACCCACCGAGCAGTCGACATCTGCGTACTGTTCACTCAACGCCTTTACCGCGCCGGCATTGTCAGCGCTCACGCCGATGCACAGAAAGTGCCCTACCCCGCGCTCACGCGCCGCCTGCAGGGCAGCATCGAGCGAGCCATCATGGGCACTCAGGTCTAGACGGTCGAGGTGGCAGTGGGAATCTACGAGCATGGCAGCAGGACACATATTTAGAAGAAGGGAGTCAGCGTGAGCCTGGCAGCTGGACCCAGTGGGCCAACAAGGCTTCCAGCAGCAACACGCGGTTGAGGTTGGCCTTGCCCAGCACCTTCTGCCGCTGTTCAAGGATCCACGCCTGGGTTTCCAGCACCTTGCCCTGGCGGCTCTTCTGCGCCAGATACTGCAGCACCTTACGCATATCAGCCAGGCCCAGGCCTTGTTCATCCTGAGTCATCTGATAGCGCAGGATCAGGTGCGACCACTCGAAGAACCAGTCAAACAACAACAGCAGCGGCACGCTGTTCCACGACTCGGCCAGTTGCGTCGGTGACTGTTGCTGCTTGAGCAGTTTTTTCACGCCCTCGGTGACCTGCGCACGTTGCTCGAGGACACCTTGCGCGTGCAGCTTGGCTGCCATCAGTGGCGATCCTGCCGCCAGGGTCAGCAGCTCCTCGCGCTCTCCCGGCTCACTGTCTGGCAACGCATTGGCGAGCCAGGCCTGGCTTTGGGCAAGGTTTGGTTGCGGACATACAACTTGCTGACAACGGCTCTTGATGGTCGGCAACAGTCGGCTCGGCTGATGGCTGACCAGCAGCAGCACCGTATTGCCGGACGGCTCTTCCAGACTCTTGAGCAAGGCGTTGGAGGCATTGATGTTCATGGCCTCGACCGGTTCGATCAGGATCACCTTGCGCCCGCCCAACTGCGCGGTCTGAACAACAAACGACACCAGATCGCGAACCTGGTCGATCTTGATCGGCTTGTCGACGTCTTCCGGCTCAAGCACGTAGTTGTCCGGATGGCTGCCAGCACGCAGCAACAGGCATGACTTGCACTGCCCGCAGGCATCAGCGCCTTGCGGCTGCTGGCACAACAAACGCGCCATCAGGCGCTCGGCCAGGGCCCGCTTGCCAATCCCCTGCGGACCGTGCAGCAGGTAGGCATGGGCATGCTGGCTGCGCCCGGCCAATTGCTGCCAGAGCGCATCCTGCCAGGCGAAGGCCTCAGCCACGGGCGCGTTCCAGCATGGCCGGCAACAAGCTGTCGATGTCGCGCTGCACCGCCTCCAGCGATTGGCCGGCGTCGAGGATGCTGTAGCGCTGCGGGTCAGCTTGGGCCCGTGCCAGATAGGCATGGCGCACGGCCTCGAAGAAGGCCGTGCCTTCTTGTTCGAAGCGGTCCAAACGGCCCCTGGCAGCCGCGCGCGACAGGCCGATCTCGATCGGCAGGTCGAACACCAGCGTCAGGTCAGGACGCAGATCGCCCTGGACAAATGTTTCCAGCGTAGCAATGCGCTCGACCGGCAAGCCGCGGCCGCCACCTTGGTAGGCGTAGGTGGCATCGGTGAAGCGATCGCACAACACCACCGCACCGCGCGCCAGCGCCGGGCGGATGACCTTGGCCAGGTGCTGGGCACGCGCCGCAAACATCAACAGCAATTCAGTATCCGCTGCCATGCTTTCGTCGCTTGGTGCCAGTAGCAACTCACGAATCTGTTCAGCAACCGGCGTGCCGCCCGGCTCGCGGGTCAGCACTACGTCCAGGCCCTGCTCGCGCAAGCGCTGCGCCAGATATTCGCGGTTGGTGCTCTTGCCCGCGCCTTCGGGGCCTTCCAGGGTAATAAACAAGCCGCTCACGCGCAGTCCTTAGGGTTTGTCATCGGGTGTCGGCGCCGCTGCGGGGGCAGCGTCGGTCGCCGGTGCGGTTGGCGGGGTCGACGCAGGTGCGTCCGCCGGTGCATCCGCAGCAGGTGTCGGCTGGTCTCCCGCTGCCGGTTCTGGCTGCTCAATCGCACCCGGCTGCGCCTGTGGCGCGGGGCTGGAGCGGTAGTCGCTGCGGCGCTTGAGTTGATACTCGCGCACTGCCGAGTTGTGGTTGTCGAGGTCGTCGGAAAACACGTGGCTGCCGTCGCCCCGCGCAACGAAGTACAGACTGGTGCCGTTGGCCGGGTTCAGCGCGGCATGAATCGCCTCGCGGCCGACGATAGCGATCGGTGTCGGCGGCAGGCCACTGATGGTATAGGTATTGTAGGGCGTGGGCTCACGCAGGTCGGCACGGGTGATCTTGCCGTTATAGCGCTCGCCCATGCCATAGATCACGGTCGGGTCGGTCTGCAGCATCATGCCCAGCCGCAGACGCCGCACGAACACCCCAGCAATCTGCGCGCGCTCTTGCGGGATACCGGTTTCCTTCTCGACCAGCGAAGCCATGATCAGCGCCTGGTACGGGTCGCGGTAAGGCAGATCGGTTGCCCGCTCGGCCCATTCCTTGGCCAACACTTGCTCAAGACGCATGTACGCCTGCTGCAGGAACTCGACATCGCTCATGCCACGCACGAAGCGGTAGGTATCCGGAAAAAAGCGCCCCTCAGGGAACACGCCACTATGGCCGAGTTTGTCCATCACCTCGGCATCGGACAGGCCGTCCAAGGTCTGGGTGATTTTCTCGTGCTTGGCCACTGCCGCACGCACCTGGCGGAAGGTCCAGCCTTCGACCAGAGTCAGGTTGTACTGCACAACATCGCCACGGCGCCAGGCATCGAACAGCTGGTTGACGGTCATGCCAGGTGTCAGCCGGTATTCACCGGTATGCAGTGGCGTGCCGGCCATGTTGAAGCGCCAGTAAAGGCGCAGCCAGACGGCATCGTCGAGCAAGCCGTCAGTCTGCATGCGGTAGAACATGCGATTGGGTGTGGTGCCGTTGGGAACCTCGAGCATCCGCTCCTGCTCGACGTGCAGGGGCTGCTCAAGGGCCGAATGGACTTTCCAGGCCGACCAGCCCAACGCCAGACCGGCTAGGATCAGGCCTATTTCCAGCAGCAGGAGAAATTTGCGTCTCACGAATCAGGTATCCAGTAACGTCCGGGCAACGGCCTGCAGTTTACGGGTGAGCGGCCCCGCCGGCCAGTTCAGCTTGAGCGCAGAGCACTCCAGTACCGGCCAGATTCCATACACGCTGTTGCAGAGAAAGACTTCCTCGGCCTGTTCCAGGTCAGCCAGGGCCAGATCACTGACCTGCACGCTGATACCCAGTGCGGGCGCTTGCGCCAGCAAGGCGCCGCGCATTACCCCGGCTACACCGCAGCGACTCAGCTCAGGCGTTTGCAGCACCCCGCCACGAACCATGAACAGATTGCTGTAAACGCCCTCGATGACCCGCCCGTGGCTGTCACAGACCAGCCCTTCGGCGTGCTCGGCGTCCTGCCATTCGGCGCGGGCCAGCACTTGCTCAAGGCGATTGAGGTGTTTGAGGCCGGCCAGCAGGGGTTGTTCCGCAAGGCGCGTCTGGCAGGCGAACAAACGCACGCCTTGCTCGGCATTGAGTGCGGGATACTGTGGCAGCGGGCTACCCTGAAGGATGCGCCGAGCCGCGGCGCCAACGCCTGGAGCGTAGCCGCGCTGGCTGTCGCCACGGGTAACGATCAGCTTGGCGACGCCGTCGCCGAGCTGGCTGGCAAAGCGCAGCAGTTCGTCGCGCACCAACGGCAGGTCGATGCTGATAGCCAGACGCTGGCAGCCCAGTGCCAGACGCTGTAAGTGCAGCTCCAGCAGGCTGGGCTTGCCGGCACGCACGGCGATGGTTTCGAACAGACCATCGCCGTAGGCCAGCCCGCGGTTGTGCAGGTTGACTGCAGTCGCGGGTTGGCCGTCGATCCAGCTATGCATCAGTCGGCGAACCGGCGGAACACCAGCGAGCCGTTGGTACCACCAAAGCCGAACGAGTTGGACAGCACCACGTCGATCGGCATGCTGCGGGCGTGATGGGCAACGAAGTCGAGATCGCAGCCCTCGTCCGGCTCGTCCAGGTTGATGGTCGGCGGCGCCATCTGGCTGTTGATTGCCAGCACGCTGAAGATCGCTTCCACGGCACCGGCAGCACCGAGCAGGTGACCCGTCATCGACTTGGTCGAGCTGACTGCCACCTTGTACGCATGCTCACCGAACACACGCTTGATCGCGGCCACTTCGGCGATATCGCCGGCCGGGGTCGAGGTGCCATGGGCATTGATGTAGCTGACTTCTTCCGGGGCGATGCCGGCATCGCGCAGGGCGTTGGTCATGCAGCGCGCCGCACCCTCACCGGAATCCGGTGGCGAGGTCATGTGATAGGCATCACCGCTCATACCAAAGCCAACCAGCTCGGCATAGATGGTGGCGCCGCGCGCCTTGGCGTGCTCGAGCTCTTCGAGCACCAGTGCACCGGCACCGTCGGAGAGCACGAAACCATCACGGCCCTTGTCCCACGGCCGACTGGCCCGGGTTGGCTCGTCATTGCGCGTCGACAGCGCACGCGAAGCACCGAAACCGCCCATGCCCAGGCCACACGCGGCCATTTCAGCGCCGCCGGCGATCATCACATCGGCTTCACCGTAGGCAATGTTGCGCGCGGCCATGCCGATGCAATGGGTGCCGGTGGTACAGGCAGTGGCGATGGCATAGTTCGGACCCTGCAGACCCAAATGGATCGACAGGAAGCCGGAGATCATGTTGATGATCGAACCAGGCACAAAGAACGGCGAGATGCGACGCGGGCCTTGCTCGTGCAAGGTCCGGCTGGTCTCTTCGATATTGGTCAGGCCGCCGATGCCGGAGCCCATGGCCACGCCGATCCGCTCACGGTTGCTGTCGTTGATTTCCAGCCCGGCGTTACGGAACGCCTGGAAACCTGCGGCCAGGCCGTATTGAATGAACAGGTCGAGCTTGCGGGCCTCTTTGACCGACAGGTACTGCTCGACTTCAAAGCCCTTCACCGAGCCGCCAAAACGGGTGGAGTAGGCCGTCAGATCGGAGTGTTCGATCGGACCGATGCCACTGCGGCCAGCCAGAATGCCCTGCCAGGTGCTCGGTACATCGGTACCCAGCGGCGACAGCATGCCCATACCAGTGACCACGACGCGTCTACGCGACACAGTACTCTCCTCATTGTCCAGTAACAGAGTCTCTTGCCGTTGCATTCTGCAGCAAAAGGCAATGGCAAAAGGCTCTTGGTGCCTGCTTCACACATCTCGCAAAGAAAAAACCGCACGCCAGTTACGGCAGTGCGGTTTTCCCCGACAAGAAGCGTCGACTACAGACGTCTTAAGCCTGGTGGCTGGTGACGTAGTCGATAGCAGCTTGAACGGTAGTGATTTTTTCGGCTTCTTCGTCAGGGATTTCGGTCTCGAATTCCTCTTCCAGAGCCATCACCAGCTCAACGGTGTCAAGCGAATCGGCACCCAGGTCTTCTACGAAAGAAGCACTGTTAGTTACTTCTTCTTCCTTGACGCCCAGTTGCTCGGCGACGATTTTCTTGACGCGCTCTTCGATGGTGCTCATACCTAATTTTCACTCCTAATAGACATATGTCAGGCAGCTGGCCGGTGACCGAGTTTATAGCAAGACGCCTGCTTTTCAAGCGTAACGCGCCCCGCCATCAACTGGCTATGTGGTCACTCGACCCTCTGCCCGGAATCTGGTTGCAGCTTTATAACGGATTTTAAGCTCGGAGTATGACTCTTTTTTGAAGCAATCCGTCACATTGAGTTGCGATATTACATGTACATCCCGCCGTTCACAGGCACTGTAGCACCTGTGACATAGGCTGCGCCGTCGGACGCCAGGAAAGCAACTACCTTGGCGATTTCGTCGGCTTGACCCAGACGGCCCAGCGGAATCTGGGTCTGCAACGCTTCACGTTGAGCCTCTGGCAGCTCACGGGTCATATCGGTGTCGATAAAACCTGGAGTTACCGAGTTGACAGTGATGTTGCGCGACCCGACTTCACGTGCCAGAGCGCGGCTGAAACCTTCCAGACCGGCTTTGGCGGCGGCATAGTTTACCTGACCGGCGTTGCCCATGGCACCCACAACCGAGCCGATGCTGATAATGCGGCCCCAACGCGCCTTGGTCATGCCGCGCAGCACGCCCTTGGACAGGCGGTAGAGGCTGTTGAGATTGGTGTCGATCACGTCGAACCACTCGTCGTCTTTCATCCGCAGCATCAGGTTATCGCGGGTGATACCGGCGTTGTTGATCAGGATCGCGGTAGTGCCGAACTGTTCCTGGATCGCGGCCAGAACGCTGTTGACCGACGCTTCATCAGTCACGTTCAGCTCCATGCCGGTGCCGGTGATGCCATGCTCCTTGAGCGTGGCAGCAATGCGCTCGGCGCCCGAGGCCGAGGTCGCGGTACCGATGACGGTAGCGCCCTGACGGCCCAGCTCGAGGGCGATGGCCTGGCCGATACCACGGCTGGCGCCGGTGACCAGTGCAACTTTACCTTGCAGGCTCATGCAAGCTTCTCCAGTTTCAGGCCAGCGCCGCACGGGTGGCGGCGATGGCATCAGGGGTATTGAGGTTGTAGGTGGTCACGCCTTCAGCGCAACGCTTGTTCAGACCGGCCAGGACCTTGCCCGGGCCGCACTCGACCAGATTGACCGCGCCATTGGCCGCCAGGGTCTGCACGCATTCAACCCAGCGCACGGGCTGGTACAACTGGGCCAGCAGGTCTTGCTTGAGCACGCCCAGGTCAGCTGGGATGGCTGCAGAAACGTTCTGCACCACTGGGATCTGCGGCGCCTGCCATTCGATGGCGTTGACCGACTCGGCAAAGCGCTCGGCAGCAGGCTGCATCAGGGCGCAGTGCGACGGCACGCTGACCGCCAGCGGCAAGGCGCGTTTGGCGCCCTTAGCTTTGCACAGCTCCATGGCGCGATCTACCGCTGCCTTGTTGCCAGCAATGACCACCTGCCCTGGCGAGTTGAAGTTGACCGCGCTGACCACCTGGTCTTCTGCTGCTTCAGCGCAGATGGCGACCACAACCTCGTCGTCCAGACCGAGAATCGCGGCCATGCCGCCATGGCCTGCCGGGACTGCTTCCTGCATCAGCTGGCCACGGCGCTCGACCAGGCGCACCGCGTCTTTCAGGCTGAGGCTACCGGCCGCTACCAACGCGCTGTACTCGCCAAGGCTATGCCCGGCGACGAACGCAGGCTTTGCGCCACCCTGCGCCAGCCACAGGCGCCACAACGCAATGGAGGCGGTGAGGATGGCCGGCTGAGTCTTGTCGGTTTGATTGAGTTGCTCTTCCGGACCTTGCTGAACCAGTGCCCACAGGTCGTAACCCAGAGCGTCGGAAGCTTCCTTGAAGGTTTCGACGATCACCGGCTCTACTGCGCCGATTTCGGCGAGCATGCCCAGCGATTGGGAACCTTGACCCGGAAAGACAAATGCGAGGGATGCAGACATTGAACAAGCCCTTATGATCTTGTCGTCGGAGAGGATGCGCCCAGCCCACGGCTGTACGCAGAATCTGAAAACTTGGATGAATACGAAAACCCAGCGGTCACATTTAACCACCTCATGGCGATTATGCCTAAGGCAGCAGGTCTTCGAGACGGCTGCGCAGGCGCCCGGGCAGGTTTTCCTCGATCTCGATCAGCGCACGCTGGATAGCGCTCTGCAGGCCTTCGACCCCTGCCGAACCGTGACTCTTGATGACGATGCCCTGCAGACCGAGAAAACTCGCGCCGTTGTGCCGTGCAGGCGCCAGGTCAGCCTGCAGGCGTTTGAGCAGCGGCATGGCCAGCACACCGACCGCGCGCGCCAGCACCCCCCTCTTGAACAGCGCCTCAATTCTGGCACTGATCATGGTTGCCAGACCCTCGCTGGACTTGAGCAGGATATTGCCGACAAAGCCGTCACACACCACTACATCGGCTTCACCGCGATACAGGCCATCACCCTCGACAAAGCCGACATAGTTGATACCGCGGGCATTCTGCAGCAGCGTTGCCGCCAGCTTGACCTGCTGATTGCCCTTGATGTCTTCGGTGCCGATGTTGAGCAGCGCAACGCGTGGGCGCGGAATGCCCAAGGCCTGCGCCGCCACCGAGCCCATCAACGCGAACTGGTAGAGATGCTCGGCACTGCAGTCAACGTTGGCGCCCAGATCGAGCAACTGGCAAAAGCCTGACTGAGTCGGGATCGCCGCGACCATGGCCGGCCGATCAATGCCTGGCACGGTCTTGAGGACAAAGCGCGACAGCGCCATCAGTGCACCGGTATTGCCGGCACTGACGCAGGCCTGGGCCTTGCCGTCCCGCACCAGTTCAAGGGCGATGCGCATCGACGAATCAGGCTTGCTGCGCAACGCTTGCGAGGGCCGCTCGTCCATCTCCACCACTTCACTGGCCCCGACAATTTGCAGGCGCGCGCGATCGGCAGCTGCTAGGCCGCTGACGAGTGATTCAAGAAGGGAGGGTTGACCGACGAGGGTCAGGTGCAGCGAGGGCGTAGCCGAGAGGCAAGCGATACTTGCCTGAACAATGTTGCGGGGACCGAAGTCCCCGCCCATTGCGTCGATCGCGATGATCTGAGCGGACAAGATTTACTCGTCAGCGCCCTTGTCGATCACTTTGCGGCCACGGTAAACGCCTTCTGGCGAAACGTGGTGACGCAGGTGAATTTCACCGGTGGTTTTTTCTACCGACAGCGCGTTTTCCGACAGGGCATCGTGCGAACGACGCATGTCACGGGCAGAGCGGGATTTTTTGTTCTGCTGAACAGCCATAATTGATTAACTCCTAAACGTTTGGGTCACGCTTTAACTGCGCCAGGACACTGAACGGGTTGGACCGCGTTACCTCGTCCTCGCTCGATTCGGGCTCATCGAGGCCCGCCGGCTGCTGGCATTCTTCCGGATGATGAGCAGGCACGATGGGCAAGGCGAGCAAAAGCTCTTCCTCGATCAGCGCCTGCAGATCCAAAGGATCTTCGCCCAGTTCCAGCACGTCATAGCCTTTCGGCAACGACTGGGTATTCGCACCCTCCTTCACCACCGCGTACGAACACTCGCTGTGGATCGGTAGGGTGACCAGCTCAAGACAACGCTGGCAAACCATTTTGACTTCGACGTCGAGCTCACTGTGGATAACCACGGCATGCTGTTCATCTCGTTCAAAATCGAACTTCGCCTGCACCGTACCGACATTGTCGGAAAGCGGGTCGCAGAGTCTTTCCAAATCAGCGAGTTGCAACGAACCTTGAAGGGTTACGCCACGATCGGCTAATTTGCGCGGGTCAACGTGAGGTGGAATCGGGTCATTCAACATAGGCGCAGCATTCTAGGGATGGCCCCCGCCCCTGTCAAAGGAAATTCGGCGGCAAGTGGATGATAGAATCGGTTGATCTGCCAAGGAGTCTACCATGCTGCCCCTGTTACTGGCTTCCAGCTCTGCCTACCGCCGCGAATTGCTCGCCCGCCTGCGCCTGCCCTTTACCTCGGCAAGCCCCGACCTAGACGAACAGCGCCTGCCTGACGAACCCGCCATCGCGCTGGTCAAGCGCCTGGCGCAGCAAAAGGCCGAGGCATTGGCCGCAGCCCACCCCGGCCATCTGATCATCGGCTCTGACCAGGTCGCGGTGCTGGGCGAACAGATCCTCGGCAAGCCACATACGTTCGAGCGCGCCCGCGAGCAACTGCTTGCCGCCAGCGGCCAACAGGTCACCTTTCTGACCGGCCTGGCGCTACTCAACAGCAGCAGCGGCCACTGCCAGGTCGACTGCGTGCCGTTCACGGTGGCCATGCGCGAGCTGAGCCAGGCCAGTATCGAGCGCTATCTGCGCGCAGAGCAGCCTTACGACTGCGCCGGCAGTTTCAAAGCCGAGGGATTGGGGGTAAGCCTGTTCCAGAGCACCCATGGCAGCGACGCGACCAGCCTGATCGGGCTGCCGCTTATTCGCCTGGTGGATATGCTGCTGGAAGAAGGCGTACAGCTGCCCTGAAGGGAAACTGCTGGCCTGCACGCGCAGGCCAGCAGCGCTTAGCGCAGGGTCGGTCCCTGGAAGCCCATCCACATTGCCAGGTGCTCAGCTACGCTGGCGCCGATGCGTTTGGAGAAACGGTCGAACGGCGACTCCTGCACAGTGAAATCGACCAGATCCTTCTCGCCAACGATATCTCTGGCGACATAGCTGGCACTGCCCAGACCATCTACCAGGCCTAGCGCCTTGGCCTGCTCACCGGACCAGATCAGGCCACTGAACAGCTCGGGGTGCTCTTTGTCCTTGAGCCGATCACCACGCCCCTGTTTGACCATGGCAATGAACTGCTGGTGAGTGGTGTTGAGCACGCCCTGCCAGAACTCGGTTTCTTCAGGTTTTTGCGGCGAGAACGGATCGAGGAATGCCTTGTGCTCACCGGCCGTATAGGTGCGCCGCTCGATGCCCAGCTTGTCCATGGCACCGACAAAGCCATAGCCCGCAGCGGTAACGCCGATCGAGCCGACCAGGCTGGCCTTGTCGGCATAGATCTCATCGGCAGCACTGGCGATGTAATAAGCACCCGAGGCACCGAGGTCGGTGATCACTGCGTAGAGCTTGATCTGCGGGTACTCGGCGCGCAGGCGGCGAATCTCGTCATAGACGTAACCGGACTGCACCGGGCTGCCGCCTGGGCTGTTGATACGCATCACCACTGCCTTGGTATTGGCATCCTTGAATGCCTCGCGCAGGCTCTTGATCAGGTTGTCGGCACTGGCCGCCTCCTGATCAGCAATAACCCCACGCACCTCGACCAGTGCGGTATGGCTGCCACTGCGCGAAGCAGCGCCGTCCATACTCATCAGCGGCGAGAACAGGAACAGGATGCCGAACAGGTAAAGGAACGTCAGCAGCTTGAAGAAAATCCCCCAGCGTCGCGCTCGACGCTGCTCCTGCACACCAGCAAGGAGGGTTTTCTCCAGCAGCTTCCAGCTCTTGCGATCCTCACTCTCGACCACTTCGGTCTCGGGCGCTTTCCACTCGTCAGCCATGCTCACCTACCTTGGAATTGATAATTGCGCCGAACCTGCCAACCACTCGCGCAACTGGGAAAAGTGTTCGATGCACACCTGCGGCCCGAACTCTGCCAGCGCCTGCAGCGACATAGCCCCGTAACCGACAGCCACCGAGTGCATGCCGGCGTTGTTGGCCATTTGCAGGTCGAACGCAGAATCTCCGACCATCAGCGCCTGGCCGGGTTCGGCGCGGCAGTGGGCAAGAATTTCTTCAAGCATCAATGGGTGCGGCTTGCCGCGGGTTTCGTCAGCCGCCCGAGTGATGTCGAAAAAGTCTTCCCAGCCATTGGCCTTGAGCACCCGATCGAGCCCGCGACGGGCCTTGCCAGTAGCTACTGCCAGGCGATAGCCCTGGGCGCGAAACGCATCCAGCGACTCGACCACACCGTCAAACAACGGTGACGGCTCCTGATCGAGCGCCATGTACACATCAGCATAGTGCTGACGGAAGCGTTCGGCCTGCAGCGGCTCAAGGTGCGGATACAGGGTCCAGATCGCCTCGCCCAGGGCCAGGCCGATAATGCCCTTGATTGCATCCTCGGCACTGGGCGCCTCACCGGCGCGTTCAGCGGCCTCATTCATCGCCAGAACGATGCGCCCGACAGAGTCAGCCAGGGTGCCATCCCAGTCAAAAATCAGTAGCTCGTAGGGTTTGCTCATGTGAAGTCAGGCCGCGCCAGGCGCTCTACAGTCTTGGCCCACATTTCGTCGACCGGCGCTTCTACCTTGAGCTCGCCGCCATCGGGCAGCGGCACGGTCAGGGCATAGGCATGCAGGAACAGGCGCTTGCCGCCGAGATCACGAATCTCGCGGGAGAATTCTTCATCGCCGTATTTGTTGTCGCCGGCAATCATGTGCCCGGCATGCAGGGCGTGCACGCGGATCTGATGGGTGCGACCGGTGATCGGACGCGCTTCGATCATGGTGGCGAAGTCGCCGAAACGGCGCAGCACCTTGAACAGGGTCAGCGCTTCCTTGCCCTCTTCGTTGACCTCGACCATACGCTCGCCAGAACGCAGGTTGCTCTTCTGCAATGGCGCATTGACCTGTTTCTTCGCGGTTGGCCAGTTGCCACGCACCAGCGCCATGTAGCGCTTGTCGACGCCATCACCGCGCAGGGCAGCGTGCAGATGGCGCAACATGCTGCGCTTCTTGGCGATCATCAGCAGGCCGGAAGTGTCACGGTCGAGCCGGTGCACCAGCTCCAGCTCCTTGGCATCCGGACGCAACTGGCGAAACGCTTCGATCACGCCAAAGCTCAGGCCGCTGCCGCCATGCACGGCAATGCCGGCCGGTTTGTTGAGCACGATGAGCGCCTTGTCTTCATAGACAATGGCCGCCTCCAGCCGCTGCAACAGCGATTGCGCCACCGGCACCGGCTCGTCACGCTCGGGCAGACGCACCGGTGGCACGCGCACGATGTCGCCGGCCTGGATCTTGTATTCAGGCTTGACCCGACCCTTGTTGACCCGCACTTCACCCTTGCGCAGGATGCGGTAGACCAGGGTGCGAGGCACGCCCTTGAGCGCCGTGATCAGGAAATTGTCGATTCGTTGGCCGGCAAGCTCCGGCGCGACTTCGATCAGCTGGACGCCGGAAGTCGGAGGGGTATTGGTAGTCATGGCGCCGATAATAACAATTTTTTAGGGAATTGAAGCACTTAATCATTGCTGCTATAGTCGCGAACGCCGCCAAAAGCGGTGGGCCAGCGGTACACGGCGCTTTGCCAGCCCCTGACCAACGCAATTCTCGAGGACGCGAGGCCGTCCTACGGGGCTTTCGCCAGTTTATCGAAATACCTGGAAGCGCCACTCGCGCCGGGTAGAGAAGACCGAAAAAAATCATAAGTGCGGTAGTTCACCTGCTTAACTGGTTTTTTTCGCCGTGTCTCTGCACCGCCATCGTCACTTCCTCCTGCACCCGGCGAATGCTTCGGAAATACCTGCCTTGGACATGAATGGCGCCAGCTTCCCTTATGAAGATGGCGAAAAATGCAACCCGTTGCGGATTCAGCGCGCGGCAGCACCCGAATTATCAGGGATACGTGCAGGGTGGAGATGCACAGCCCTCGGACCGTGTAGCACCGCGTCCGGCCACCGCCCCACTGTAATGGGCGGCGAGCGGATAAGGTCCTTACAGATGCCACGTAGGCGTCCACGGCTGACGGTTGATTCCTCCTCCTGACTGAGTGCACCAGGCCTGCCAGGTTGATCCCGATACCACAGGCCCACAGCACCGCAGCAACAGGACGCGTCGTCGCGACAACGGCAGGCTGGGCAACCGGCTGGTGCCGAACGTCGCCGACACGGGGGTGGTTCGCCACCCTTTGCGCACCTTGACACCGACCATGAGAAGTCGTGTGTGCCGAACGCCGTTTCCGGCAGCCCGGAAACCGACGGTACAACATGAAAAGAATGCTGATTAACGCAACTCAACCCGAAGAGTTGCGTGTAGCCCTGGTGGATGGCCAACGCCTCTACGACCTGGATATCGAATCCGGCGCCCGTGAGCAGAAAAAGGCCAACATCTACAAAGGCAAGATCACCCGGATCGAGCCCAGCCTCGAAGCCGCCTTCGTCGACTTCGGCTCCGACCGTCACGGCTTCCTGCCGCTGAAAGAAATCTCCCGCGAGTACTTCAAGAAGGCCCCAGAAGGCCGCGTCAACATCAAGGAAGTACTCACCGAAGGCCAGGAAGTCATCGTCCAGGTCGAGAAGGAAGAGCGCGGCAACAAAGGCGCCGCCCTGACCACCTTCATCAGCCTGGCTGGCCGTTACCTGGTGCTGATGCCAAACAACCCACGCGCTGGCGGCATCTCCCGCCGTATTGAAGGCGAAGAGCGCAACGAGCTGCGTGAAGCCCTCAACGGGCTGACCGTACCGGGCGACATGGGCCTGATCGTGCGCACTGCCGGCCTTGGCCGCAGCAGCGAAGAAATGCAGTGGGACCTCGACTACCTGCTGCAGCTGTGGACCGCCATCAAGGAAGCCTCGCTGGACCGCACCGCGCCGTTCCTGATCTACCAGGAAAGCAACGTCATCATCCGTGCCATCCGCGACTACCTGCGCCAAGACATCGGCGAAGTCCTGATCGACAGCATCGAGGCCCAGGAAGAAGCTCTGACCTTCATCCGTCAGGTGATGCCGCAGTACGCCAGCAAGGTCAAGCTGTACGAAGACAGCGTGCCACTGTTCAACCGCTTCCAGATCGAAAGCCAGATCGAGACCGCCTTCCAGCGCGTCGTCGAGCTGCCGTCTGGCGGTTCGATCGTGATCGACCCAACCGAGGCGCTGGTGTCGATCGACATCAACTCGGCGCGTGCCACCAAAGGCAGCGACATCGAAGAAACCGCCCTGCAGACCAACCTGGAAGCGGCTGAAGAAATCGCCCGCCAACTGCGTCTGCGTGATATCGGCGGCCTGATCGTCATCGACTTCATCGACATGACCCCGGCGAAAAACCAGCGCGCGGTCGAAGAGCGTGTGCGGGAATGCCTCGAGGCCGACCGTGCTCGCGTCCAGGTTGGCCGCATCTCGCGCTTCGGCCTGCTGGAAATGTCGCGCCAACGCCTGCGTCCATCGCTGGGTGAAAGCAGCGGCATCGTCTGCCCACGCTGCTCGGGCACCGGCATCATCCGTGACGTCGAGTCGCTGTCGCTGGCGATCCTGCGCCTGATCGAAGAAGAAGCCCTGAAAGACCGTACTGCCGAAGTGCGCGCTCAGGTGCCAATCCCGGTTGCCGCGTTCCTGCTCAACGAGAAACGCAACTCGATCACCAAGATCGAGATGCGCACCCGTGCTCGCATCATCATTCTGCCGAATGACCACCTGGAAACCCCGCACTTCGAAGTCCAGCGCCTGCGCGACGACAACCCGGAAGTGCTGATCAACCAGTCCAGCTACGAAATCGCCACCACCGAAACCGAGGAAGCGCCGCAGCAGGCCGCTACCCGCACCCTGGTTCGCCAGGAAGCTGCGGTCAAGACTGCTCCACCGCGTACCAACGCTCCGGTACCGGCTGCTGTAGAAGAGGCTGCTCCGGTTGCCGCTGCGCCAGCACCAAGCATGCCTGAGCCAAGCCTGTTCAAAGGCCTGGTCAAATCGCTGGTGAGCCTGTTTGCCGCCAAGGAAGAACCGGTCGCTGCACCGGCTGCCACCGAGAAGCCTGTTACCGAGCGCCCACAGCGCAACGAAGAGCGCCGCAACGGTCGTCAGCAGAGTCGCAACCGTAACGGTCGTCGCGACGAAGAGCGCAAGCCGCGCGAAGAGCGTGCACCGCGTGAAGAACGCGCTCCACGTGAAGAGCGTGCACCGCGTGAAGAGCGTGCACCGCGTGAAGAGCGTGCGCCACGTGAGGAGCGTGCTCCACGTGAAGATCGCCCACGTCGCGGCAACCGTGACGAGCGCCCTGTGCGTGAGCTGCGTGAGCCACTTGACGCTACCCCTGCATCGACTGAAGAACGCGCCCCTCGCGAAGAACGCGCTCCACGTGAAGAGCGCGCCCCTCGCGAAGAACGTGCTCCACGTGAAGAACGCGCCCCTCGCGAAGAGCGTGCTCCACGTGAAGAACGCGCCCCTCGCGAAGAACGTGCTCCACGTGAAGAACGCGCCCCTCGCGAAGAACGTGCTCCACGTGAAGAACGCGCCCCTCGCGAAGAACGTGCTCCACGTGAAGAACGTGTGCCGCAGGAAGAGCGTCAACTGCGCCCAGCCGCCCAGGCTGACGAGCAGGCCGCAGAGATCGCCGATGAGCAACTGCCGAACGACGAACTGCAGCAGGAAGAACAAGAAGGCACTGATGGCGAACGCCCACGTCGTCGCTCGCGCGGCCAGCGTCGTCGCAGCAACCGTCGTGAACGTCAGCGCAATGCCAATGGCGACCTGATCGATGGCGACGAAGAAAGCAGCGAAGGCAACGAAAACGGTCAAGAGCAGCAACCACGTCAGGCGACTGATCTGGGTGCCGACCTCGCCGCTGGCCTGGCCGTAACTGCCGCTGTTGCCACTAGCAACATCAGCGCCGCTGCCGAAGCACAAGCCAATCAGCAGGCTGAAATCGCTTCTACCCAAACGCCTGAAGCGGCTACCGGTGAAGTTATCGCCCTGCCAGCCGAGCCTGCACAGCAAGCTGATGACGTTGCGATCGCCCCTGTGGTCGAGCAGCCTGTCAGCGAGCCGGTTGCAGTGGTCGAGCCGAGCATCGAGCCGGTTGTCGAGGTTGCGCCGCAGCCCGTAGTCGAAGCACCTGCCGTTGAAGCAACCCCGGTTGCTGCAGCAGAAGTGGAAACTGCAACGCCAGTTGTTGAGGCGCCACTGGTCGAGGCACCAGCCGCCGAAGCCCCTGTGGTTGAAGCTCCGGTGGTTGAAACCGCCGTGGTCGAGTCGGGTGAAGCCGAGAAGCCAGTGCACGTTGCCGAGGCCCCAGCGGCCGCGCCAGTCGAAGCACCGGTGGTCGAGCAGGCCGCACTGGTTGAAGCCAAGCCCGAAGCTGTCGAGGCAGCGCCTGTAGCGGCTGAACCGGCGCCTGTAATGCTGGCCAACGGTCGCGCACCGAACGACCCACGTGAAGTGCGTCGCCGCAAGCGTGAAGCCGAGGCCGCTGCTGCCGCAGCTCAGGCCCAGGCATCGACCGATGAGCACAAGCCTCATCACGGTTGATAGCCACGGCTGAATGAAAAAGCCCCGCCAGTGCGAACTGGCGGGGCTTTTTTTTGCGTTGCATTCAGCGCTGCACTGGCATATCCATGTGCCACCTACTCAGTACAGATTCGGCTCCATCTCCAGTTCCACGCCAAACCTGGCGAAGATATCAGCCTGAATTTTCTGCGCCAGCGCATGCAACTGCGCTCCCGAGGCCTGGCCATAATTGACCAGTACCAACGACTGCAACCGATGCACGCCGGCATCGCCATCGCGATAGCCCTTCCACCCTGCCTGCTCGATCAACCAGCCCGCCGCCAGCTTCAGCTGGCCATCGGCCTGGGGATAAGCCACCACACCCGGATAGCGAGCGCGAAGCTGCTCGCCGAGCACGGCGCTGACCAGCGGATTCTTGAAGAAGCTGCCAGCATTACCCAGTTCGAGCGGGTCAGGCAGTTTCTCGCGACGAATGCTGCAGATCGCATCGCTGATTGCCTGCGCGGTCGGCTCGACGATGCCCTGCTCGTGCAGACGCTGACGCACTGGGCCGTAGTCCAGGTGCGCATGCAAGCTGCGACTCAGGGCAAAGCGCACGCGCAGGATCAACCAGCGGCCGGGATTGCGCTTGAACAGGCTGTCGCGGTAACCAAACCCGCACTCCTCAAGGGAAAAATCCTTGAGCTCGCCTGTTTCACGGTCGAGTGCGGTCAAGCCGGCAAACACGTCTTTGATCTCGACGCCATACGCGCCGACGTTCTGCATCGGCGCGGCACCGACGGTGCCGGGAATCAGGCTGAGGTTTTCCAACCCGCTGCAACCCTGCGCCAGGCTCCACTGCACAAACTCATGCCAGGGTTCACCGGCTTCGGCCTCGACCACCACACGATCGCCCTCCTCACTCAGCAGCCGCCGGCCACGGCTGGCCATATGCAGCACCAGCGCGTCGATGTCACCGGTCAACAGCAGGTTGCTGCCACCGCCGATGACCAGCACCGGGAGCTCAAGACGGGCCGCTTCGAGCAATGCCGCCCGCACCTCGGCGTCGCTGTGCGCCTGGGCGAAATAGCGGGCCTTGACGTCAATACCAAAGGTGTTGAAAGGCTTGAGCGATACCTGCTGTTGCCAGGTGGCAGTCATAGCCGCCCCCTGATTTCATTGACCAACTGCTCGCACGCCAGCTCGATCAGGTCCAACACCTGCTCGAAACCGGCCGCGCCGCCGTAATACGGGTCGGGGACTTCATCCAACGCGCCGTCATAGCGACGCAGGAACAGATCCAGCTCGCCCTTGGACGCCGGCGGGCGTATGGCCTTGAGGTCGGCGAGGTTGCTGGCATCCATGGCCAGCACCAGATCGTACTCGGCAAAATGGCCGGCCTTGACCTGCTGGGCACGTTGCGCCGACAGGTCATAGCCGCGCGCCAGCGCTGCCTTGCAGGTGCGCGCGTCCGGCGCCTTGCCCACGTGCCAGTCACCCGTACCGGCCGATGCCACTTCTACCTGGTCGGCCAGCCCGGCGCGTTGCAACTGATGGCGCAACACCCCTTCTGCGGTGGGCGAGCGGCAAATATTGCCCAGGCACACAAACAGGACGCGCATCAGGCCTCCAACAAGCGCCGAACGCGCTCCAGGTCTTCTGGGGTATCAACGCCCACGGCGGGAGCCTCGAGCGCATCTTCAACGTGAATACGCACGCCATGCCACAGCGCTCGCAGCTGTTCCAGTGCTTCGGTCTGCTCGAGCCAGCACGGGCCCCAGCTGACGAAGTCCTGAAGAAAACCAACTCGGTAGGCATACATGCCGATATGGCGGCGATAAGGCACTGCCGGCGGCAACTGCTCGCGGTTCACGGCAAACGCATCGCGGGCCCACGGCAACGGTGCACGGCTGAAGCTCAGGGCCAGGCCATTCTTGTCGCTGACTACCTTGACCGCGTTGGGATTGAACACCGTCTGCGGCTCATGGATCGGCTCAGCCAGGGTGGCGATGCCGGCTTCTGGGTGCGCAGCAAGGTTGGCCGCGACCTGGTCGATGATTACCGGCGGGATCAATGGCTCGTCGCCCTGCACGTTGACGACGATGGCATCACTGGCCAAACCCAGCTGGGCGGCAACTTCTGCCAGGCGATCAGTGCCTGACTCATGGTCAGCGCGGGTCAGCAATACCTCGGCACCAAATGCCTGACAGGCGGCAACGATGCTGGCGTCATCGGTGGCGATCACCACCCGGCTGGCGCTGCTTTTGCGCGCCTGTTCCCAGACGTGCTGGACCATCGGCTTGCCAGCGATCAACAGCAGCGGCTTGCCCGGCAGGCGCGTGGAGCGCAGCCGGGCGGGGATGACCACAGTGAAGTCCAGGCTCATTTGTCCAGACGCTCGTCGTCGGTCAAGGTGCGTGCTTCGCTTTCCAGCATGACCGGGATGCCATCGCGCACCGGGTAGGCCAGGCCTGCGCCTTTGCTGATCAGCTCGGTCTTGTCGGCGCTGAGCTTGAGCGGGCCTTTGGTGATCGGGCAAGCCAGGATATCAAGCAGTTTGGTGTCCATGAGTGCGTCCTTGGGGCCAAGCGGCCGGAAAAATTGAACAGGGTCAGGGCTGCTGCGCAGGCAGCAGACGCTCAAGCTGGGCGTCGAACCAGGTACTGAAGGCCGGCGACGGTTGCGCCTCGACCGTCAGGTACCACCAGTCGTCAGCGGCAAAGGCACGGCATTTCACCGCATCTTTTTCGGTCATCACCAGCGGCAGCGTCGGGCTGAACGTCAGCGCTTCGGCGCTGAACTGCGCGTGGTCGGCAAACGGGTGCGGCACCGGCTGCCAGTTTAGCTGCAGCAGGGTGTTGAAGAAACGTTGTGGATTACCAATGCCAGCCACCGCATGCACGGCCTGGCCAGGGCTGAAATGGTCAAGCCCACGGCGTTCGTCACTGCGCAGGTTGACCAGCGCCGAAGGCTTGAGTTGAAAGGCGAAGCCGTCTTCGCGGTCGCTGCTGGCACCGTTGTAGAGCAGCGCGTCGACCTCGTCGAGGCGCTCGACCGGCTCGCGCAGTGGCCCTGCGGGCAGGCATCGGCGATTGCCCAAGCCCCGTGCGGCATCGATCAGCACCAGCTCAAGGTCACGCGCCAGGCGGTAATGCTGCATGCCGTCGTCGCAGAGGATCAGGTCGAGGGGTTCGCTGGCAAGCAGCCCGCGTACGGCCGCCGAACGGTCGGGATCGATCATCAGCGGCACACCGGTGCGCTGAACGATCAACAACGGCTCGTCGCCGGCCTGCTCGGCGCTGTGCTCCGCCGCCACCCGCCAGGGCAGCGAAGGCGGCTTGGCACCGTAACCGCGGCTGACCACACCGACGCGCAAGCCCCGCTTGCGGCAGTGTTCGATCAGCCAGAGGATCATCGGCGTCTTGCCGGTGCCGCCAACGGTAATGTTGCCGACCACAATGACCGGCACCGGCGCGCGGTAAGCGGCGCTTGCACCACTGATGAAGCGCGCACGCTTGCGCAGCACGACGCGACGGTACAACAGCTCCAGCGGCCGCAAAAAGGCCAGCGCCGGGTGGCCGTTGTACCAGGCAGCGAGCAAGCGCTCGGTGAAAGCCATCAGGGCGTCCCCGCTGCAGCCTCGACCGTGGTCATGCGCAGCTGGCTGAAACCAAGCTTGCCCGCCGCGTCCATGGCCGTCACCACCGACTGATGCGGGGTCTTGCCATCTGCGCTGATCGACAACGGCAGCTTGGTATCACCGCCAGATTCCTGCTGCAGCGCTTCGACCAGAGTGGCCAGGTCGCTTTTCGGCAGCAGGTGGTTGTTCACCGAGTACACCCCGTCGGCACTGATGGTGATATCCACCCGCTTGCCCTCGTCGGCCTCGGCCGGCGCGCCTGTAGAGGCCTCCGGCAGTTCGACCCGCAGCTGGTTTTCGCGGGTGAAGGTGGTGGTGACGACGAAGAACAGCAGCAGCACGAACACCACGTCGATCAACGACGCCAGGTTGATGTCGACGTTCTCCCGCGCACGGTTGCGCCGAAACTTCACGCCTTGACTCCTGCCACTTCCACTTCGCGATCACCTTGCACGACTTCGACCAGCTTGATCGCCTCTTGCTCCATACCGACCACCAACTCGTCGATGCGGCGCAGCAGGAAGCGGTGGAAGAACACCGCCGGGATACCGACCATCAGGCCTGCAGCCGTGGTCACCAGGGCTTTGGAGATGCCACCGGCGAGCACCGAAGCGTTGGCGGTCATCTGCGACCCCATGAACGCGCTGAAGATGTCGATCATGCCCAGCACGGTACCGAGCAGACCCAGCAGCGGTGCCATCGCAGCGATGGTGCCGAGCGTGCTGATATAGCGTTCGAGCTCGTGAATAACCCGCGAGGCGGCTTCTTCAATGCACTCTTTCATGATTTCGCGGCCATGGCGCGAATTGGCCAGGCCGGCAGCGAGGATCTCGCCCAGCGGCGAGTCAGCGCGCAGGCTCTTGAGCTTGTCACTGGTGAGCTGCTTGTCCTTGATCCACATCCACACCTGACCCAGCAGGTGCGGCGGGGTTACGCGACTGGCACGCAGGGTCCACAGGCGTTCGACGACGATAGCCATGGCGACGATGGAGCTCAGAATGATCGGCAGCATCATCCAACCACCGGACTTTACCAATTCCCACACAGTAATCATCCCCTCGAAAAAGGCCGCCACTCTACCATAGGATCGCCCTCGGCTGAGTTGCCGGAGGTCGCAACAATGCGCGTGCCGGGGTCATTCTTTGTCACGCCAGAACCTGCGCTGGGCACGCTGCCCGGCAACCTGGGATTGAGCGCCCAGGCGCAAGCTCAAGGCGCCCTCTATGGCGGTGTCGTGAATCGCCAGCCCATGGCGCTGGTAGCGTTCCAGCACCTGCGCATGCGGATGGCCGAAACCGTTGTGCGCACCGCGGGAAATCAATACGCCGCGCGGCCTGGTGGCAGCAATGAAGGCCTCGGTGGAGGAGCTGCGACTGCCGTGGTGCGGCGACTGCAGCCAGTCGATGCGTTTGCCTTCATGCGCCGCCAGCCAGGCCCGTTCGGCGCTGGCTTCAATGTCGCCGGCCAACAGCAGACGCTCGCCCTGCGCCTCGACCAGCAATACGCAGGAGCGGTCATTGCTCGAGCGCCCCTGCGGCCAATGCCAGAGTGAAAAGTCGACCCCGTCCCACTGCCAGCCCTGCCCCGTCTCGCAGCTTTGTGCCTGGAAGGCCTGCTCCGACTCACCGGCCACAACGCGCCCGACCGACAGGCCGCGCTGCACGGCCGCTGCGCCGCCGGCATGGTCGGCATGGGCATGGCTGATCAGCAGCACATCCAGTCGATCGACGCCCAGTTTACGCAAAGTAGGCAGCACTACACTTTCGCCCAGATCGCTCTCGCCGCGCGCTGGGCCAGCATCGTAGAGCAGGCTGTGGTTGCGCGTGCGCAAAAGGATCGCCAGGCCTTGGCCGACGTCCAGCTGCAGCACCTCGACCTGCCCCTGCGGCAACGACTTGCCAGGCACCCACAGCGCCAGCAGCATCAGCGCGCCCAGGCCACGCATGGGTACGCCACGGGGCAGCAACACGTTCAACGCGCCACTGAGCACCAGCAACCAGGCCAGTAGCGGCAACTGCCGGGCAATCCATGCCGGCTGCCACTGAGCCACCACCGTCAGCACGTCGAACAACCCAGCCAGCGCTGCGCCGGCCAGCCATAGCAGCAGTTCGCCAAACCCCGCCAGCGGCAGCAACAAGGTGCCCAGCAACGCCAACGGCAGCACCACGAAGCTGATCCAGGGCACCGCGAGCAGATTAGCCAACGGCGCGCTCAGACTGATCGGTAGGCCCAGCGCCAGCATCGCCGGCAACAAGCCGATGGCGATCACCCACTGCGCACGCGTCCACGCTTGCCAAGGCCGCCAACCGCCTAGGCGCTGGGCAAAGCAGCAGATCAGCACTGCCACCGCGCCGAACGACAACCAGAATCCGGGCAGCAAACTGGCCAACGGCTCAACTAGCAGCACACCACACAGCGCCATCAACAGTGGTACAAAGGCGCTCACTTGGCGAAAGCGCAGGCGCCAGAGCAGCACCACCGCCAGCATCAGACAGGCCCGCTGCACAGGCACGCCAAACCCGGCCAGCCAGCCGTAGCCCAGCGCGGCCGTCATGGCCAGCCCGCACGCCCACGGCAGCCATGGCCAGCGCCGCGGCCAGCCTCCGTAACGTGCCAGCCCCGCCACCAGGCCGTAGACCAACCCTGCGACCAACCCAATGTGTTGGCCTGAGATGACCAACAAGTGCACCGTGCCGGTCGCCTGCAGCGTTTGCCAGTCTTGCCTGGCCAGCCCCGAGCCATCGCCCAGTACCAGCGCCGCCAACGTCGCTTCGCGGCCCCAGGCATCCACTGCCAGCAGGCGCTGGCGCAAATTGTCGCGCCAGCCGCCGGCCACCGGCTCCAGCAACGCTCCCGCCTTGACCGTGCCAGTGGCGCCGATGCGCCGGGCCAACAGCGTCGCCTCGCGGTCCGGCCCATGTGGATTGAGCAGGCCGCGCGGGCGTTTCAGGGTCACGGCCAGGCGCCAGCGCTCTCCGGCACGAATCTCTGGGCCGTTGAACCAGCTCAGTTGCAAGCGCCCGGGCAATTCGGCGCGGCGCGAAGCGGGTTCATCCAGCTCGAAGCGCACACCGTGGGCCGATACCGCTGGCAGGCCGACCACGCGCCCCTCAAGCCATAGCGTGCGGCCGTCAAGTGAATGCGCCAGACGATCATCCAGCGCCTGCTGCGCCGACCAGCACGCCCAGCAAAAGCCCAGCAGCAAGCAGCCCAGCGGCCAGACTCGCGTAGCCAGGCAGCCAAGCGCAGCCAGCAGCATCACCACCAGCCAGCCGACCGTCGGCAGAACGGGTAGAAAGCCCAGGCACAACAGCCCGAGCGCAAGCGCCAACATCCCTGTGCGCATAAGGTAGAGCTCCGCAAGCAAGACAGCCTGCAGAGGAATAGCGTATTTAAGGGTCAGTCTTGCTCAACAATTGTCACAAACTCTGAACAAGCCATTCCGGGAATCAAGGCATACTTGCCCGATCACTGCCCCGGGAGCCCCCATGCCGCGCCGCCTGTTCAAACGGTACATGCCGGATCCGACCAGCATTCGGGAACACAAGTCCTTACGCTTTTTCGGCAAGCTGCTGCACGACCCCAACCTCTGGCACCTGAACCGCCATTCAGTGGCACGGGCCATGGGCGTGGGCCTGTTTGCCGCATTGATCCCGATGCCGATGCAGATGCTGCTGGCCGCCAGCCTGGCGATCCCGCTGCGGGGCAACCTGCCGATCGCGGTCAGCCTGGTCTGGCTGACCAACCCGCTGACCATGCCGCCGGTGTTCTTCGTCACCTACATGACCGGCGCCTGGCTGTTGCAGACGCCACCACGCAGCCTGCCCGACGACCTCACCTTCGAGTGGATCACCGACCAGCTGGCTACCGTGTGGCAGCCATTTTTGCTCGGCTCAGTGGTGTGCGGCGTGGTTCTGGGCATCGCCGCCTACTTCATCACCATGAGCTACTGGCGCTGGTGGGTCGGCCGCCAGTGGCGCCGCCGCAAGCAACGTACGTCATGCACGCATGCCGCGGCCGCTGACCAGCAGGCGAATGCACAGGGCATACAGCACAGCCGTGGCCACCAGCATGAAGGTGATCGCAGTACCGATACTGATATCCGAAACCCCTAGGATGCCGTAGCGGAACGAGTTGACCATGTGCAGAACCGGGTTCGCCAGCGACACCACCTGCCAGAACGGCGGCAGCAGGCTGATCGAGTAGAACACCCCGCCCAGGTAGGTCAGCGGGGTCAGCACGAAGGTCGGGATGATCGAAATATCATCGAAGTTGCGCGCAAACACTGCGTTGACGAAGCCCAGCAGCGAGAAGATGGTTGCGGTCAACAGCACTACCACCACGGTCACGCCCAGGTGATGCACCTGCAGGTGGGTGAAGAACATCGACAGGATGGTCACGATCACCCCTACCGCCAACCCACGCAGCACGCCGCCGAGCACATAGCCGATAAGAATGGTGTGGGGCGACACCGGCGACACCATCAGCTCCTCGATCGAGCGTTGGAACTTGCTGCCGAAGAAGCTCGAGACCACGTTGCCATAGGAGTTGGTGATCACCGACATCATGATCAGCCCAGGCACGATGTACTCCATGTAGGTGAAGCCACCCATGTCGCCAATCTGCCGACCGATCAGGTTACCGAAGATGACGAAGTACAACACCATGGTGATGGCCGGCGGCAGCAGCGTCTGCGGCCAGATCCGCAAGAAGCGACGCACTTCGCGGTAAACGATGGTATTCAGGGCGACCCAGTTGGTGCGCAGTTCCACACTCATACGGCCACCTTCGACAGGTTTTTCTCTACCAGTGACACGAACAACTCCTCAAGCCGGTTGGTCTTGTTGCGCAGGCTCTGCACCTCGATGTTCTGCAAGGCCAGCTGGCCGAACAGCGCGGTGATGCCGATATCCTTGTCGACCTGCACTTCCAGCGTATGCGGGGTGATCAGCCGGCACGGGTAGCCGTGCAGGGTTGGCACCGTGGTCAGGTCCTGCTTCAAGTCCAGCACGAAAGTCTCGACATGCAGCGTGCCGAGCAGTTTGCGCATGCTGGTGTTTTCGACAATGGTGCCGTGGTCGATGATGCCGATGTTGCGGCACAGCTGTTCGGCCTCTTCCAGATAATGCGTGGTCAGAATGATGGTGATGCCTTTCTCGTTGAGCTCGGTGAGAAAGCTCCACATCGACCGACGCAGCTCGATATCGACGCCCGCGGTTGGCTCGTCGAGGATCAACAGGCGCGGCTCGTGAATCAGTGCACGGGCGATCATCAGCCGGCGCTTCATGCCGCCAGACAATGAGCGTGATGGCACGTCGCGCTTGTCCCACAGGCCCAACTGGGTCAGGTACTGCTCGGCGCGTTCCTTGGCCAGCTTGGGCGGGATGCCGTAGTAGCCAGCCTGGGTGACGACGATATCGAAGGTCTTTTCAAACTGGTTGAAGTTGAATTCCTGCGGCACCACGCCCAGGCAACGCTTCAGCGCGGCAGGCTCGCGGTCGAGGTCATGGCCAAAGACATTGACGCTGCCGCTGGTCTTGTTGACCAGGGTCGAGAGAATGCCGATGGTGGTGGATTTGCCGGCGCCGTTGGGGCCGAGCAAGGCGAAGAAGTCACCTTCGGCGACATCCAGATCAATACCCTTGAGGGCCTGGAAGCCGTTGCCGTAGGTTTTGGTCAGCTGTCGGATGGACAGAGCAGAACTCATAGCGGGTCACGTACCATTCTAGGAGGTTCAGGACACGCCAGATAAGGTCACTGGCGCAGTGAGTGCGGCCCATGGTGCAAGCCAGGGCCACACAAGTACAGTCATGTGCATTGATAGTGACTATCGAAAGCGCACAGGTGTTCGATCAGGTCAGCGCGGTCATTACCGCCGCTTGATAGGCCGGCCGCGCCTTGAGGCGCTCATACCAGGCTTGCAGATGGGGCAAATCAGGGCGCTCGATGGGCATCTCGAACCAGGCGTAGGCGAAACAGCCCAGGGGAATGTCACCCATGCCGATCTGCTCGCCGGACAAGTACGGTTGCCTGGCCAAGGTCTCATCGGCGATCGTCAGCAGGTTGCCACAGGTCTTTAGCGCGGCGTTGATCGCCACCCAGTCGCGTTGCTCCTCGGGGGTGCGCAGGATGCCCCAGAACAGCGGCCGGAACGGCGTGGCCAGGGAAGAAGTGGTCCAGTCCATCCATTTGTCCGCCAGGGCGCGCTGGCGTGGATCATCCAGATACCAGCCCTGCTCGCGGCCGTACTGCGCGCAGAGGTAGCGCACGATGGTGTTGGATTCCCACAGGGTCAGGTCGTCGTCTTCGACCATCGGCACCAGGCCGTTGGGGTTGCGCGCACGGTAGTGCGGCTCATTGACCAGACCAAAAGCGCCGCCGGCATCGATCGCTTCGAAATCCAGGCCGAGTTCGTGGGCAGCCCACAATACCTTGCGCACGTTGCTCGAGTTCTTGCGACCCCAGATCTTCAGCATGACGACGTCCTTATGAATGCAGAACCTGGAGTCTACTCCAGCGGCCCCCCAGGAAACATGCCCTGACAACACCCGGCGAACTCTTGGCGCCACGACCGGTCACTGAACAGACGAGGCCGTCTATGCTGCTGGGGTCGGCTCAAGCCCAACTTCCAAGGAGGAAGGATTATGTTGCTGTTGTGGTTGCTGGTCCTGGTGATCGGCACGGCGTACCTCACCCACCGGCGTCTGCCACCGTTGCAGATTCTCGCCATCGTTGCCGCCTATACCCTGCTGATGGGCATTTTCAGCAAGGCTCCCGGCTGGCTGCTGGCGCTCATCTGGCTGGTGCTGGCGGCGAAGACCGCCCTGCTGGTGCTCCACGATTGGCGCCGCAAGATCTTTACCGGGCCGGTGTTCAAGTGGTTCCAGCGCACCCTGCCGCCGATGTCGCAAACCGAGCGCGAGGCGATCGAGGCCGGCACCGTCTGGTGGGATGGCCAGCTGTTCAGCGGCCGTCCTGACTGGCATACCCTGCTCGACTACCCCGCGCCGAAACTCACCGAAGAAGAGCAAGCGTTCATCGACGGCCCCGCCGACGAGCTCTGCGCGATGGTCAGTGATTGGCAGATCGGCCAGGACCTGGACCTGCCCCCCGAAGCCTGGGCATACATCAAACAACACGGTTTCTTCGCCCTGATCATCCCCAAGGAATATGGCGGCAAGGGCTTCAGCGCCTACGCCCACTCCCAGGTCGCGATGAAACTGGCCACCCGCAGCGGTGACCTTGCCTCGACCGTGATGGTGCCCAACTCGCTCGGACCGGCCGAACTGCTGCTGCACTACGGCACAGACGAACAACGCAATCACTACCTGCCGCGCCTGGCCCGCGGCGACGATATCCCGTGCTTCGCCCTCACCGGCCCGCTGGCCGGCTCCGACGCCGGCGCCATGCCTGACACCGGCATCATCTGCAAAGGCCAGTGGCAAGGCGAGGAAGTCCTCGGCCTGCGCCTGAACTGGGAAAAGCGCTACATCACCCTCGGCCCGGTCGCCACCCTGCTCGGCCTGGCCTTCAAGGCCTACGACCCCGAGCACCTGCTGGGCGAGGAAGAGGAACTGGGTATCAGCCTGGCGCTGATCCCCACCGACACCCCCGGCGTGGAAATCGGCCAGCGCCACCTGCCGCTGGGGGCAGCGTTCATGAACGGGCCGAACAGCGGCAAAGACGTGTTCATCCCGCTGGACTTCCTCATCGGCGGCCAGGCCATGCTTGGCAAAGGCTGGATGATGCTGATGAACTGCCTGTCGGTCGGCCGCTCGATCTCCCTGCCGGCGGTCGGCACCGGCGCCGCAAAGTACACCAGCCTGGTCACCGGCCAGTACGCCAACATCCGCGAGCAGTTCAACGTACCCCTGGCCGCCTTTGAAGGCATCCAGGAATCGCTGGCGCGCATCGGCGGCAATGCCTGGCTGATGGACAGCGCGCGCCTGCTCACCGCCAAGGCGGTCGACCTGGGCGAGAAGCCCTCGGTGCTGTCGGCGATTCTCAAGTACCACCTGACCGAGCGCGGCCGTGAGTGCATCCAGCACGCCATGGACGTGCACGGCGGCAAGGGCATCATCATGGGCCCGAACAACTACCTGGGCCGCAACTGGCAAGGCGCGCCGATCTTCATCACCGTCGAAGGCGCCAACATTCTTTCGCGTAACTTGATGATCTTCGGCCAAGGCGCCATCCGCTGCCATCCGTTCGTGCTCAAGGAAATGGCTGCGGCCGGGCTCGAAGACCGTGAGCAGGGGCTGAGGACGTTCGATGATCTGCTGCTCAAGCACATCTCGTTCGCCGTCAGCAACGCGGCCAGCACCTTTATCCTGGGCATTGGCCTGGGGCGCTTCGAGCGGGCACCGGGTGACGCCTTGAGCCAGGGCTACTTCCGCGCCTTGAACCGCCAGGCCGCGGCCTTTGCGCTGCTCGCCGATCTGTCGATGATGCTGCTCGGCGGCGCGCTCAAGCGCCGCGAACGGCTCAGTGCCCGCCTGGGCGACGTGCTCAGCTACCTCTACCTGTCCTCGGCGGCGCTCAAGCGCTACCACGACCTGGGTTCGCCCGAGCACATGCAACCGCTGCTGCGCTGGGCCATGGAAGAAAGCCTCGGCCAGGCGGAAAAAGCCCTGGATCGCCTGCTGGACAACTTCCCCAACCGCTTCATCGGCTGCGCCCTGCGGGTGCTGGTATTCCCCACCGGCCGCTGCCATACCGGACCGAGCGACGAACTGGATGCGCAGGTCGCCGAACTGATCGGTCGCGGCAAAGGCGACCCGGCGCTCGAGGAATTGCTGGCGGGCTGCTACAGGCCCAATGCCGCCGACGACCCGGTGGGCGCACTGCAGCGCGCCAGCGACCTGCTCGATGAGGTCGCCCCGCTGCAACGAACGCTGCACCAGGCCCTCAAGGACGGCACCGTGCGACCCGCGCCCGGCGAGTCGGCCATCGATGCGGCGGTGAACGCAGGGGTACTGCAGCCGCAGGACGGGCAACGCCTGCTCGATGCGCAACAAGCCCGTCGACAGGTGATCGATGTGGACGCGTTCGAACCCGAGCAGCTGGCGCTGACCGAGGGCCAGATTCGCTGACGGCGTGCCAGCCCGGGACCGGCGATCGGTCCCGGGCTGGCGCTACAGGCGCCTCAACCGTTGGTCAGTTCAACGAAGCGAGCGGCGTCCAGCGTCGGTACAGGCAGGACAATCGACGCCCAATAGTGGAACTGCGCCTGATCCTGAGTATCTTCTGCCAATAGCACAGTGAAGGGGGATGGGTCGCTCGGATGTGGCGTAAACACCCCCGCTGCAGACATGCTGCCATTACCACTGATGACGGTCCATCGGACCTGGGCATCAGGCACCTCGACCACCCCCCCCCAAGTCTCATAAAACACCTTCAGCTTGACCTTGTTGTTGGCCAACTGCGCCTTGATGTAATGGGACTCTGTGGTGTGCAACGCAACGAAGGTGGACGTTGCACTTTGACCGCCCGCTGTTGCCTTGATGACATCCGCGCTGATCAGCGTACCGGCGTCGGATCGGCGCGCTACAGGATGCTTGGTCTTATTATTGGCCTCGAGCACGAAGGCCGGCGAGGGTGCATTGGGCGGGTAATAGAACATCTGCCCCTGTTCGTTTACCAAGCGGCCGAGAGCTCGACCCTCAAAGCTCCACTGCACGCTCGGCGCGCCAGGGGGCAAGCTCAGGGCCTGTTTTGGATCACCTGCGCCAACCAACCGAAGCCGAGGCGTAATGGACAGCGGTGGTGCAGCGAGTGCCTGACTGTGGTCTGGGCCCGCCACGCTGCTGACGTCATACATGGCCCAATACATCAACAGTTCAGGTATCAATTGCCCGGCGGTGAATTGCAGGGAAGCCGGCGGCGTGCAGAAGTTGGCAAGCCAGGCCCTATCAACAGGTGGCAGCCCGGTTAATACCTCGGGAAAAAGAGTGCTGAGGAACGATAAAACGGCCGCATCCCCTGCACGTGCAGGCGCAGGCGCTGGCGTTTCATCAACCGCGGCATGTTCTCCCGATAACGAAGACAACACCAGGTCCATACTGTCGTTGCGTATCGTGTAACTGCCTTTGATGTCGTGCAGCAGCGGACTGACTGGCGGAAGTACCTCATACAGATTGACCCGAGCCGCTGTTTTATAAAACTCGCTCAGCGCTGCCCAATTGTAATCACCGCCCGAGTTTTCGAACGTGGCCTGACCCGACCACTGCAGTCGAACGTCCCGCCCCTCGAGCGTCTTGTAACGCAAGTAGCCATTGGCCAGCGGTACCTTGACGGTGAATGTCGTCTCCGCACCCGGCAAGACTTCCAGGATTTCATGAACCCGTCGCACGGCACGCCCCAATTCCGCGCGAAAGGTAAACTGCGAGTCCTTTACAACGGGCAGGGTCAGGCTGATGGAATGATCGCCGTAGTGCACGCGTGGAACACCCACAGCGAGGGTGCCCACCCGCCACACATTACCCTCGACAATCCGGTCGTACTGTATCTGCTCACTGATGCGCTGCGCATCACGCTGAGCATAAGCCGACCAGGAGGCATTGACGACCTGCTGGGCAAAGACACCGATAAGCAGCGTTGGCGGGTCGACAGACAGCGTTTTCAAGGAACTGTCGGGCGTCGTGGGTTGCGTGCGGCGTGGCGTAGTATCAGGCATGGCAAAACTCCTTGTTCTTCAGGTCGCCCATATCAACATTGCGTCACCACCCCGCCAACTGACAGTCCTTGCAGTAGACAACCCACTCATTGGCAGAACACCCTGTCTGTCGCCCGCCCACATTGAGACGGGGGCGATAGCCGTTGGCGCGCATTCGGGACAGGAGGTCGGCCCTGAGCGTATAATTGCGCATTTTCTACGTACTCGAGTTGTTAACATGGCCCACTCCTATCTGGCACACCACCTGCAGCTTCTGCAGCACCTGCGTACCATCCTGGTGGCGCTCGGCGAAGCCGAACAGGTTCCCGAAGAAAGCCACGCGTTGTTCCTCGAGCGTTTCGACGAACTGCTGGAGCGTCTGCCGACCGATCCACTGGAAAGCCAATACCTCGGCCAGGACCTGATCTGTCAGGTCATCCAGCGCTATCCGCAGATCGCCCACCTGGTGCCCCGTGACCTGCTGTGGTTCTTCGGTGGCGACTGCCTGCACTTCATGCCGGACGACGAGCTCGAGCTGTACCAGCAACTGGAAGAAATGCGCTACGACGCCGAACAGCAAGGCGAAGCGTTCGATTGGCATCAACACAAAGAAATGCTGATGCTGTCCAATCGAGGATCCGCGCACTGAACACTGCGGTCTGCCATATCAGGGGCGGCGCGTCAGGCTGACGTGTGCCCCGCCTCTGCGCCCCTTGCGGCGCCCCCATCTGATAATCCACAGGCGCGGGTTAATTAGCCCTACATCCTGCCTGTCGCGTCCCCTTTAATCTGCTCGTCGCTCACATCCACCTAGCGCCGCTCCATCAGCGAGCCTGCTGGGCCTGCCACACATACGAACAGATTCAAGGAACTACCCATGAAAAAGACGTTACTCATGCTTGCCCTGGGAATGGCGAGCAGCACCGTGTTCGCAGCACCCGAAACCGGCCAGATCAACTTCTACGGTACCGTTTACGGCGGTGGCACCTGCCCCATCGAGGTGGTCAACCCGGGCGGCAGCGTCATCCCCCGTGTATCGCTGGGTAACTTCACCACCGGCTACTTTGGCGCGAGCGGCACTGCCACCCCAGACGTGGCATTTGCCTTGCGCGTGACGCCGACCGCCACGTGCGTCATCGCTCCTGGTACCAAAACCAAGGTGACCTTCACGCCATTGCACGGCGTGGTCGGCACCAACCTGTACGGCATTCGCGGTGGCGGCGCCACGGGACTGGGCCTCACGATCAAGGACCGGACCCGCGCCAAGCTCAACCCCGGTGCGGCATCCCCCGATTACGACCTGTACCAGTCGCAGCCTACCGACTTGATGTTCTATGCGGCGTATGAGTCTCACGCCGCCAGCGTCGGCGAAGGTCTGGCCGAGGCGGAAGTTTCGTTCCTGGTGAGCCTGCCTTAACACGCACTCCAGGTGCTGGCACCTGGAGTCGATTTCTTTACGCTCGGTCAAACACCATGCAGCCTTTGCCCCGCTCACTGATTACCCTGAGCAGCTGCCTGCTGCTGCTCAGCGCCAGCATGCCTAGCGCGTATGCCGCGCTCACCATAAGCCACACGCGAATCGTCCATGAGAGCGCCAAGCGGAGCTCTTCGGTGATTGTCGCAAACCCTTCGAAAACGTCGTACGCCGCACAGGCCTGGGTCAATACCGAGGCCGACGATGCGACCACTGCCGTCCCCCTGATTGCCTCGCCCAGCCTGTTCCGCATCGACCCTGACAATGAACAGACGGTGCAGATCAACGCCCTGCCCAACGACCTGCCGCAAGACCGTGAATCGCTGTTCTATTTCAACCTGCAGGAAATTCCGCAAGCGACGGACACTGGGCAAAACGTCCTCAACATCGCCCTGCGCACACGCATCAAGCTGTTCTACCGGCCCAGCCACCTCAAAGGCCGCCCGGAAGATCGACTCAAGGACCTGGTCTGGTCGGTACAACGGATCGACGGTAAACCGCACCTGGTGGTCGACAACCCCTCGCCCTACCACTTCACTTTCAACCAGCTGGTCATCAGCGGCGCCGGCGTCCGTGAAACCATCACCGCCCACGACATGGCCTTGCCATTGGCCCGCCAGACCTATGCGTTGAAGCAGGTATCGGTCACCAACGGCCTGCAGGTCAGCTTCACCACGATCAATGACTACAGCGGCATCACTGCCGAACGTTCCAGCCCGGTGGGCGTGCAGTGATTCAGCGTCGTTAGCGGCTGGCCGGTAACCACCCGGCCGCAGCTCACAGCAAAAAAAAAGGCCTGTGCATGCACAGGCCTTTGTTCATTCGAGGCAATCCAAAGGCCGCTGTGCCTGCACATGCCAGGTCACAGCGCGCCCGTCACTCAAAGCGTTTGTTGCATCGCCAACCGATCCAACGGGTCGTAGCCGTAAAGGGCGATGGTTGAACGGTCCTCGCCCTTGACGCTGTGCAAGCGCCCCAAGGCATCGTACTGCAGCTCGCGCCCTTCTTCGTCCAGCACCAGGTTGCCATCCAGGTCGTAGTCGAGCACGATCCGGCGCGGCGTTTCCTCAAGCCCGCGGACCTCGATACCGGTCAACTGCGCAGGATCGAGCGCATTGTCGAACTGATAGCGGGCGTCAATGGTGCCCCCCTCGAAGCGCGTGCGCACGCGGGTGATGTTGTCCAGGGCGTCCAGATCGAACCGCTGGATCTGGATTTTCTTGCCGTAGGGGTCCACCGGCACGTACGCGTCTTCACCCTCACACTCGTAATGGGTCAATCGGCCTCGCTCGTCGTAGTTGTACGTTTCCTCGCGAAGCCGTTGCCCGCCCTCGCTGAGCGTCTTGTTGACGATCGCATCGACCGCATCGTAGGTCTGCGCCAATACCTGCTGCGCATCGCCAAAATCAAAGTGGCGAGCGGTCTCACGCTCGAAGTCGTCATAGTCCAGGGTGATCTGCACGCTGCGAACAGCCTCATCGGCGTCACGCGTCCGGGTGGTGATCGACGTGTTGCGGCCCAGTGCGTCATAGCTGAAGGTGCTGGTCAGCGTGCCCAGGCTGGTCTGCTCGAGTTGGCCCAGCGGATTGTAGCTATAGGACTGGACCTGCCCGAGCACATCGGTGTAACTCAACAGGCGACCGGCCAGGCTGTGTACATAAGCCATCTCGTAGCGGGTGCCCTCCTGCACACGCGCCTCCGACCGCACCTGGCCGGTGCTGAAGTAGGTACGCGAGAGTTCCTCGCCCTGCTCCTTGCAATACAGCAGCCGCGCATTGTGCTTGTCGTAGTCGTATCGCGCCTCGACCCCGGAGCCAATCACCGCCCGCTGCAAGGGTTCCTCACCCAACTGCGGCAGGTACTCATAGCGGATGACCTGGCCACTGGGGGTGACCACCGACTCCGGCTGGCGCATGCCATCGGCGTACTGCAGCACCCGCCGACGGCCACCGGTGATGGTCTCGACCATGCGATCGAGGCCGTCGAACACCTGTTCACCCAGCACACTCTGGGTGGCACCGTCAACATGCCGCACCTTGATCAGCACCGGCAGGTCTTCATCGCTGTGCTCGGCATACTCGCGCAGCACCTGCGCGCCATCGGCCAGGGTATGCGTGTGCAGGCGGTCGAACTCGTCGTAAGCGAAGGCGGTCTGCGCACCACGGCCGTCGATTTCTCGCGCCGTCCGGCCCAGGCCGTCATAGAAGTACTGGTGCAGGCTCTCGCGCGCATCGTCACAGCACAGACGTTCGACGCGTACCGGCTTGTCGAACAGATTGTTCCAGGTGACGGTCTTGCCAGTGCGCACACGGCCATCCGCCGACTCACGCCACTGGGTGAGGATCGGCCCGTTCGATTCTGGCGTGCCGATCGGATCGACCTGCTCGTGGTTACGCACGCCGTCGGGGCCGATCACACAGCTGCGCTGGCCCCAGCCGTCGTATTCGAAGCGGGTGCGCAGCGGCAGGTCGTCCAACGCCAGCCACTCGTGCTCGATCTCTTCACACAGATTACCGAGGGCATCGTAGCGGGCACTGTAGCTCAGCCGCGGCGCTTCCTGGGCCAGCCGGGTCGTCGCGTAGTCAGGGTCCTGGCGCATCTGCCGGACCACCCGGTTGAGGCCGTCGACGTAGCTCCAGGTAGTGACGCCCTTGACGTCCGTCATGACCTGCACCGCCTGGTTGCCCGTGGCCGACAAATAGTAGCTGTAGGCGCGCGCGGCCTTGAACGCTTCCTCGTTCGGCGAGACGGTTTCGCGCACTACACGCCTGAGCGGGTCGTACTCGTAGGCGATCTGCACCTGATTGTCGTCATAGTTGAGCAGCGGCTCACCGATCAGCACCGAGTGTTGCAGGGTGGTGACTTTTTGCGTGTTATCGAAGCCCGTCAGGGTAGCCACCGTCTCCACCACCGGGTGCCGGTCGACCACGCGCTGGGCGTAGCGGTAGTCGGTACGGGTGCGCTTGCCGCCCAGGGTGCGCACCTCGCTCAAGCGCCGACCATGCAGCAGCGGATCGGCCAGGGCGGCCGCGTACTCGACCTGGGTGCGGCTGAGGACAGTGCCGTCACTCACACGCACCAGCACTTCGCTGTTCTGCAACAGCTCGCCCTTGGCCTGAGCATCGAGGGCGGCCAGCGCGATGTAGGTGTAATCGCGGCGCAGGGCCTCGGCCTGGCCCTCACCGTCGGCGGCCGGCAGCTGGACCTGCGACTTGAGCGTGCGCACAAAGCCTTCCGGATCGCGCGGGCAGCCCTGGCTTTGCGTGGCCGGGTAATAGCTGTAGTGGGTTTGCAGCCCGTTGGCCTGGACCTCGCGGATGAGGTTGCCGTGGGTGTCGTAGTCGGTGGCGGTCACTTCACTGCGGCGAGCCTGGGGGTTGCCTTGCAAGCGCCACTCGGTGGTCACCGTCTGGGGCAACTGGAAATGTTCAGGCTGGTCGGCGAACGGCAGATCGCTGAGCTCGTGATAGGTGGTTGTCGCCGTTTCGATGCAGCCTTGCTGGGTGGTGACCTGGGCGGTGAGCAAGTGGAAACGGTTGAACTCGCGGGTGATCGTGCGCAGCGCGGCGCCGTCCTGGTAGTGACTGGCCGTCGAGCTGTAGACGAAGCGTGAGCCGGTAAACTTGTACAGGTTGTCCAGACCATCGTTATCCCAGCTCACCCCGGTGCCATTGCCGAGGAAGTTGTTGCTGCTGAACGCGTAGTGCGTCTCGACGTCCGGCTGCCCGGCGCCCGGGCTGATGACATGGCGCCGCACGTACGGCACTGTGCGCCCCTGGCCGCCGGGCAAGGCATGGCCGTCATCCTTGTACTCGATCACTTCGCGGGCACCGACCGGGGTCTGCATGGCGGTCAGGCAGCGCAGCTCACCCACTCGACGATAGGTGAAGGCCCAGCATGCCTGGTCAGCGGTCGGCAATACGACCTTACCCAGCTCATCACCCGAACGTTCGAGGGTGTAGCGCGCAAAGGCTTCAGTGCCGGGATTGAGGTCGATCTTCACCTGCGCATTGCCGCTGTAATCGATCGCCAGCAGGGTGCGCGGGCGGCCGTCGAGCAGCGTGTCATCGGTGATCGTTTCGAGGCAAGGCGCGCCGTTTACCACGCGGTAGCTCAGGCTGATGCCGTGGCCGCTGGCGGCCAGCACGCGCACTGGCAGCGCCACCGTGTAATCCGGTGCCTGCGGTTCGAGCACCTCGATCAGGCCGGACTTGTGGGCGATGCGCACACGCTTGTGCGCACCCTCGCTGACATTCTCGAAGTGAAAGCTGTCGATCTTGCGTTCAGGGATCACTGCCGTCTGGCCAGGCCCATTGTCGGCCACCTTGAAGCTTTCGCCGGTGTGCAGGCCGAGCATGCCGGTGGTGACGTCGAACTGGGTCAGGTTGAAGCTCCAGCCGACGCCGAAGCCGCTGTCCTGAATGTTCAAGGGGTTGTAGCGCAGGCTCAGTGGCAGGTTGGGCCCACTGAGGTGGTTGGCCGGCAGCTCGGGCAGTGCGATGGCCAGGGAATAGAACCCGGTGCGCGGGTCGACACTGCCCTGCACGAAGCTGAGGAAGTTGAAGGCGTTGGAATGAATCAGGGTTTGCGTCGTCATAGGATCGTTTTCGTTCTGATAGCGATGGAAAGTCGCCCCACGAAGGGGCGACCCACACTTACTGAAGGTCCAGTGTCAGGGTGTTGCGACTGTCTGCTCCGGCACCGAAGGTGACCTTGAGCCGATGCGCAATGCCGAAGTTGTCGATCAGGGTGAACGACAGCGGCGTGTCCAGGACTTTGCGGTAATTGGTGCCTGCGGTGTCATACCAGTAGGCGAGGTTCGGTACCCGATCCAGAGTCAATAGCAGGCTGCCTTCAGCGACGTCTTCCTGGCCCTTGAAGCCATAGTCGAGTTCCTTGAAAGCCACTTGCCGTTCTTGCGCCAACAGCTGCAACTCGGCCTGGTATTCGATACCTGTCGATGTCGGCACTGCGCCCCGGTAGCGGCGCGGTTTGAAGGCGTAGCCGGTGTACGTGCAATACGACTCCTTGAGCAGTTCGCTTTCCCAGCGGATCATCGACGCTTTATCGAATCTGACACTGGTGAATTGCGTGTCCCTTGCGCTGATCACCCAGTAATCGGTGGTGTAGTGCCAGTAGTTGAAGGTATCCAGTGGCTGGCCGTGATCAAAGCCCATGCGACGGGCCACGCGCTTGGGCGCGATCGCGTAGTTGCCAAGGTTCGGTGGCGGTACCACCACCCCTTCGAGCTGCACGACGCCCTTGGTTTCGTCCTTGAGCTCGGAGTAATGCCAGGCATTGGCATGATCCTGGAACTTGGCCTTGAACTTGCGAACCTCTGCCTCCAAGCAATGCACGTAGACCGTGACGATGCGTCGGGCATCAGCCGGCGCCAGCTGCGGTGCCGGCGCGGCCTGGGCGCTGCGGTTGGCGGTTGGCAGGTAGTCGAAGCGATTGCGCACCTTGCTCACCGCCCAGTGCTTGCCGTCGCCGGGCTTATCCGGGTCAAGCCCTTCGCGCCCGGGCAGCAGGTAATCGACTTCAGTGCCGTCCTCATGCAGGATCACCAACGTCGACAGCTCCAGGTCGCTGACCGGGTCCCAGGCCGTACCGTCATCGTCCTCGAACGAGTTGGTTTCAAGCAGGATATCGATGCCCACCTGCTGCAACCCATTGGCCAGCACCCGGTTACGGTTGGCGTTATTGAGCGAAACCTCGAACCTGTTCAGGGTTTTCCAGCGCGCGCGCAGGCTGGCCATTTGTTGCGGGCTGTTACGCTGGTGTTCGATCACTGCAAAGCCGGCGTGCATACCGGCGATGCCGGCGACCACGCTGACCTCGCCCGCGCCGCTCTCAGGCGCCGTGTACTCACCGGTCGCTCGGTCGATTTCGCCGGCACCGAACAGTACCCAGTCATCAGCGGGGAAGTCGGCCAGGGCGAACGTCTGAACACCACTGGCGGGCATGGTGCTCACATGGAAGGGTTCGACGTTCAACACTGGCGTGTAGTTGAGAATCGCCACGGTCGCATAACCGCTGTCCGCGCCACGGGTGACCTTGATCCGCTGCAGCACGACCTGCGCCGCACCGGTCTGATCCTTGGGCACGAACTGCGCCGTACCCGGGTTTGCCGGGTCGGGCTGCAGGCTGCCGTGCGCTGCGCCCTCCAGCTCCCAGCGCAGGCCGTCACTCTGCGACGCGCTCAGGCTGACCGGGCCATCGCCCTTGCCCCACAGCACCACCCTCGGCGAGATCGCCAGGGACTCGCTGGACTCGACCAGCAACGCCGTACGCGGCTTGCTGTCGGCGGCATCGGCCACGTGTGCGGTGACCACCACCACTTGCTGATCGCTGACGAAATCTTCGCGCGCAGATGCGGTATAGCGGCCTTGACTGATCGCACCGCACGCACGTGGATGGACGAGGTTGCGCGCCGACCATGCGCTGGCGGGTGTTCCGTTCAGCTTGTAACTGACCTGCCGTGAGGCCGCGACACTGCTCAGGGCGGGTTGCAGATCACTGCTTTGCGCAGTGGCCTCGAGGTCACCGAACAGAATCATGTCGTGCGGCAGGTGCTCTTCGCTCATGCGCACCTGATAAGCCTGGGGTAGCAGCATGCGCGTCAGGGTATTGCTGGCCTTCTGGCCCAACAGCGGCGCACGAAACTTGTCGACCAGCAGGGCGGCATTGTAGTTGCCGCCACCGGCATCCTTCGCCGGCAGCAGGTACGGCAGCGCCGAAGGGACGTCACCTGCGGCGGCACTACCGCGCATCTGCAGGAGCAGCAGCACGGCACCATCGTCTGCCGGTGACGCGCCGCTGCCAGCGCCTTGTGGTGCTTTCTGCGCGACTACATTGAAATCGGCCACCGAGGTTGCGTCATAGCCGAGCATGTCGAGGGTCATCACCGGCAGTATCCACTCGGGGCGTTGCTCACCGAGTTGCTGCTGGATGAAGTTACCCATTGCGCGCCTGGCGATATCGCTCATCCCCAGGTTGCAGGTGGGCTCAGTGGCAGCCCCCAGGTCCAGGATCAACTGGCTCTGGCCGGACGCTTCCAGCGGGACCACGTGCAGCACCGCCTGCATTTCCAAGTGATAGCCCATGCCCTGCAGCAAGCGATGGCTGCGGCGCAGCCAGTCGGGGGCGCCTGGATGCTGGCCGATCGCGTAGCAGGTACCGGCGATCAGCTCCATGCTGACTGTGACCTGCGCCGTTTTCCCGCTGGCATGCTTGAACGACAGCTGAGGCGGGCCGAGCATGAGGTTGTCGAAGACGACCTTCTCGGTGCGGTTTTCCATGAAGTACTCGCCGCTGATCGGCAAGGTGAAATCCTGGGTCGCGAACGCATCGACGAATTGCGCTTCAAGCAACTGATTGAAGCGATCACGTCCCAGCGCAAGAATCGCGCCCCAACCATGCAGGGCATCGCCCTTTTTCAGCTCATCGAGCAGGGTTTGTTTAGCGTTGCCAGTCATGATCAGCCCTTCCTTTGAGTGCTGTGCGCGTGCACATGCTCGACCAATTCGGTGTAGGCCTGGTCATATGGCATCGGCAAGATGGTGTAGCTCCAGACAAGGGCCGGAGAAGTCTTGTCAACCGCGGCAACGATGATGTAGTCACCCTCGGCACCTGGCGTGTAGATCCCTGTTTCAGCCAGGGTGCCCTCACCCTTGACCAGGAACCACAGGGTATTTTCAGGTGGCACCTCCACCAAGCCGCCGCCCCAGCTCTGCCCCCACAAGCCCAGTTTGAGCGTATTGCCCGGTTGCGCAGTGGCCTTGAGTTCGGCGGTGGTGGGCATCCAGGGCAGGACGACATCCATGGTCTCGGTTTGTGCACCCGCACTCACCTTGACCGTATCCAGCTGCATCAGGTAGTCGATCGTGCCGATAGCGCCTTGTTGTCTGGTCGGCGCGACATAGATCCGCACCTCCTGGTCCACTGGGATGTCCAGGTCCGAGTCTTCAGCGCCCGGCGTGCGCAAGGTGCCTTTGGCCCCGGGTGCCATCGACCAGGTCAACGGGGCGCCCAGGCTTCCGCCGGTCACCACATAGCGGGACGGTTTCGCAGGCGCCTCGCTGGAGAATTGGCCACTGAGCAGGAAGGGGAAGACCGACACGCTGCGGGGAACGACGGTCACCAACGCGCGGCTGAGCTGGTCGCCGACCTTGGCGGTAACGATGACCCGCTTCGACGTACCGGTGATCGTTTCGCTGGCCGGCGCGCTATACACACCATTGACGATCGTGCCCTTGTCGCCGGTCTCCCCTGGCAGGTGGTCGACAGTCCAGGTCACCGTGCCCGAAGGGCGTGGCGTCAGCTGGAAGGTTTGGCTGGTGCCCGCAGAGAGCGCGGCGTTCAGCGGGTCGAGGGCGAATGCAGTGAGCTTGGGTGCCAAGGTGCCCAGCAGTGACAGGTCACCAGGGACCTGGAGGCTCTCCGGCTCGGCAGCCTGCTCGCTGCGAAACAGCAGGCCGTTCAAGCGCAGGACGTCCAGCGAGACCCCGGCGGCATCTACGGCAGCGGTAAAGGTATCGAACTTCGCGACGATCTGGTTCAGCAGCTTGGGGGCAGTATCACGGCGAATGTAATTCTGGAAGGGGCCGACATTCCAGTTGGTATCGTCCACCTGCTTGATGTCCACAGTGGACGTGACCGCGTCACCCTTGAAAATGACACTGCCTTTGCGCGCACCACTGGTCTGCAGTTCCGATACGAACTTTTTGGTGCAAGTAAAGGTAAACTCAGCCTTTCGGTCCTCTGCCACGACCCACGCATTGGCATATTTGAATCGGGCTGAGAAGGTGCCAACCGCCTTGGCGTGCCACGAGAAAACAATGTTGTTGTCTTCCAAACGGAAACTCAGCACGCTACGGCTCAGATCCAGAGCGAAGGCATCATAGGCCTGCCATGTCACCCAGTTATCGCCATCGAAGTCATCGCGGTCGGCCGGGAACGCGACATTGGCTGAGCCGAACTCAACCCCTACATTGAAACCATTCTCCACCACATAGGTCGGCACGGTCTCAGTAAAGCCAGGCACACTTCTGAGCCACTTCACCAGTACCTGCTGGGTCCAGCTCGCATTGCTCAAGAGCACGTTCATGGTGTACGGCGCATGACCACTGTTCGGCGCAGGCTCGGGCAGCAAGTACGGCATGTCCTGGTCACGGGTAGGAAAATCGCCACCCTTCGCGCCGTTGAAGGCGACACCGATCACCACTGCGCCCTCTTCTTGCTCAGCCCGATCGGTGCTGGCTACAGATTGCCCGGCGTTGGCCAAGGAATGGGTGCGTACCGCAAACGAGGTGGGGTTGAGCTCACCCTCGACCGGCTTCAGCGTGTTCAGCTCCCACACCCGCTCCTCGATCGGTAGCGCGGCAAAGCTCTGCTGAATAGCGGTGCCGACCTTTTCGTTCAAGTCTTTCCAGCTCGACACTTCGAAGGTGTAGCCCGAACCCTCGGAGAGGTCCAGGGTCACCCGTCCCTGATCGGTGATAGTGCCGTTGTTACTTTGGTTGAGGTTGATATTCATGCGCACGGCCGGAGCGTTCAGCGGGTCGAGCCGCGATATCCCCACCAGTTCGATCTGCTCACTGCCGGTCTTTCTGCGCAACTGTTTGAGTTTGCCACCCTGCATAGGCATGCTCAAACGGGCCGCCGAACTGCTGATGCTCGAATTGACGAAGGACAGGCTCGGCTTATCCATTGTCAAGTCGGAAACATCGGTCCAGCTGCCGCCTTCGGTTTCCACTCGCACGCTGATCGGTTTCAACCAACGGCTGTCGTCAAAGCGTTCGATATGTTCCTGCGCCAACAGCATGTTGGTTTTGAAACGGTCATACACCAACAGCGCACCCCAGCCTTTGGTGCGGGGTTCACGTTTCAAGTAAGTCAAATAATTTGCGAATGTAAGCTTGGCCATCAGGGTCTTTCTCCTAACCTATAGAGTCGTCATGAACAATTCTGCGAATTGCATGGAATTGCAGGCGATATGAATCGCCAGATAAACCTGGAGTCGATTTGGATTGTTTGTTATCAGTGTCTTGGAAGGCAGCTTGACAACGTGCCAACTGGGGTTATTGAATGGTATGAACTAGCGGTTCAACGTTAATGTGATACTACGAAACGGCGTGTAATAGTCCCCGCCGTCAAAACTGAGTCGTGGCGAAAGTGTGAAACGTTCGCCCATTACCAGCCCTTGCAGGAATGCCCTGGGCAACTTTGCCTGTACCCCTTTCTCGGCTTGCTCGGCCGTGACCGGAACGCTGTCGAGAATCACCTCCTCGACCTCGCCCGTTGCCGTCAGGCCGCTGGCTACCAGCGTCAGCAGTTGGCCTTCTTTGCCGAACAGCCAGGTCCCCAATGTCAGGTCGGCACCCGCAGCAGGAACCCTCGACAGTGACAGCCCCCCCGCATCGGCCTGGGTACAGTTGATCTGCGGGTAGTTGGCGCTGGGCACCGGCGTGATCCGAAGGTTGTACGGCAGCGAGTCGACATGGCCGTTAGCACCGATCAACCGGTAGAACACCGGAAAACGCCTGGACTCGTCCCGGTCACCGCGGCCAAAGTTCGCCGGTACATAGTCTTGCGGAATGAGGAAGCGCAGCGGGTTGGCCTCGCTGACCGGCGCCTTGGCGACATACTGGCCCAGCGCTGACTGGCCCATCCAGTGAACTTCGGCTCGCTCGCCCGGGGCCAGGGTGTCTGGGGGCACCACCACATAGACTCCGCCTCGGGCCTCGAGAGCGGGTATCCGGCCAGAGCCAGGCGCGCTTTCCGGGATGGCACTTCGGACATCAGCGGCAAGCAAGGTGCGTATCAATGCCACATCGATCAGCAGCTCCCTGGAGCCCAGGTTGCCGCCCTCGCGCCCATACTGGTAGGTCAAGCGCACGCTCGCGCCCGCGTTGTGCACCAGGTTTTCGGCAGGCACTCGGAAATACATCGAATCCGCCGTCACGCTGCTGAGGTCTACCCGCGCCGCCTGGATCAGGTCACCCGCCGGGCTACGCCAATGCAGCACGACATGGTCCGCCACAGCCATCCCCGGATAACCTGGCACGCGAAGGGTCAAACCGTTGCGAAAGCGTGCCGGGTCCAACGGCTCGCCCTCGGTGTGGCCCTCGATGGCGGGTGCATCGAGCAGGCCGGGGAGCGTTGCGCTCGAGTCGATCTTCCAGCGCTGCGCAGGCGAGTCCAGGCTGCTACCGTCAGCCAGGGCAATGCGGTAATGGCCTTCTACACATCCGTCTTCGAGGAAACTGAACCAGTTCTTGGGAACGTTGGCGGACAGCGGCTTCTTGTCGAAATGGTCTTTGTCCACCGTCAGCACAGTCGACCAGTCATCGTCCTCGACCCCATCTTCGTCGTACCCCACCAGCTTCACGGTGATCTTGTCACCGACCTGCATGGCCTGGTACGGCGCGACCACCAGCGTGATGACCCCATTGGAGGGCAACGCCCGTGGCTGCAGGGTCAGGTCATGCGAGGGCAAGGCATGCAGCACCGACAGGGTTTCCGCCGCGGGCTTTGGACGCAGGCCCAGGTAGCAGATCTTGCGCAGTGATTCCGGCCCTTCGTTGACGCTATAGGAATACACCGCCAGCCCCCCTGCGGCGGCGCGAATATCTTCATTCTTGATAATGACTGGATGACCGCTCACCAGATCATCCGGGCCCACCTGACGTACGGCCCCGACATCGTCGAACGGCTCGCCGCTGATACTGGCGCCTATCCAACGCGGCCGGAGCAAGTCACCATCTTGCATACCGGTATATTTGATATAGGTCAGCAGGTCCTGGTTACCCAACGCATCCAGGTCCAATTCATTCGATTCATTCAAATCAGGAACTGACGGTTCTTCGAGCCCTGCCGTCTGTTGCACACTCATGTTTAGCGACCTCAAATCAGAGACGGAACTTATTCAACCGCCGCATCGCCAGCGGTTGCCGGGCCTCAGTTATAAGCCGGGTTGAATGAGTCGAACAGCTAGCACAACTACTAGGCTGCTCACGGTGAACTCACCAGCCCTCTGGATTCGCCAGCTTGCGGCCAGCCTGCGCGCACCTGTGAATGTTACGAGGTGCGCACCCAGTCAAACTCTCCTAGCCTGCCAATCTTCAAACAGCGCTGCACGGCACCCGCCAATTGTGCTCACACAGCCCCTGCACGCACGTGTGAACCAAACTTTTAATTCACGAGGTTAGTGTTTCATGACCCATAACAACGCACGCTTGCAATCTGCGGTGATCATCGTCAGCGATCCCGATCAAGATTCAAAGATTCTCAATATCCCGGCAGATGCCAACGGTCGAACCTTCACACTGGACCTCACCCGAGGCAATACCCAACTGGGCAGACCGCGCAAGATTCAAATGGACGACTTACCGTCCGCCACACGCATCACACTCGCGTCCAGACACCTGAACAGTGACGGTACACCACAGTGGTGGATGCGTTTAAAAACCACTCACCAGACTTCAAAGTTGGACAGCCATGACGTCGATTACTTCGTTAATGGTTATCTGGCGAACGACTTTATCAAGGAAGGCCTGGGCATCGTCGTCGATGCAAAGACTGAAAATAATATAACCCGCGACACCCTCGGCAAAGTCACCGTCGACACGTCCCCTGTCCCCCCCACCCACTGAGCTGAGTGGTTTCACCTGGAGCACTGTATGTCTCTGCATTCAAATGCCTTCAACTTCATGAGTTTCGTTCAGGGCAGTGTCGACCCACGCACCGGCCAATATGCACTGGGCATCGACTTGCCGGCACTCAACCCCAACGCATTGTGCGGCCCCGATCTGCCCCTGCAGTTGAGCTTCAACCCGATGAACGAACGCAACAGCGGCTTCGGCATCGGCTGGAGCCTGAAACTGACCCGCTTCAGCCTCGCCGATGGCATGCTCGAGCTGCACACCGGCGAAAGCTTCAAGGTCGCCGATAACGGCCCTGGGCAAACCGCAGTCATCGCGGAGCGCAAACTGGAAAGCTTCCAGTTCAGCAACATCAGCGAAGGCGAACACAAGCGCTTGCGCATTGCCCATAAATCGGGCCTTGTCGAAATCCTCGAACCCCAGGGCCCAGGCTTCGACGTGGCCCTGCCGGTGCGGGTACTGGCGCCCTCCGGGCATGGCGTCGACCTGACGTATCAAGTCCTCAACGGCCAACCGCGCCTGGCGACGATCAGCGACGACAGCCAACGCACCCTGCTGAGCATCGACTACAGCGGCAACGCCCGGGTACTGCTCGACCTGCACCCCGCGACCGACGCCCATGCCCGCTTCACCCTGGGCCTGGAAGGCGACCAGCTGACCCGGATCACCCTGCCCGGCACCGACCAGGCGGGCTGGGACTTCACCTATCGAACCATTGGCGGCTTGTACTACCTGACTCGCTTGGCCAACCCCATCGGTGGCGTCGAGACGGTGGCCTACAAGGAAGACGGTCACGCGCTTCCGGGGGTCGCACGCACGCTGCCCTATGCCGCCGAACACATTCTCCAGCCTGACCCGCTGGATGAATCCACCCACATGAAGAACACCTACACCTTCAGCAGCAACAACTTTCTCGGCTATGGCGCCGGCGTCACCTGGTCGGACCAGGGCGAGGACAACCTCTACAAGTCGACCCAGGCCAACTTCAGCTACGACTCCACCGCCAGCCATTACCTCGATGGCCAGGTACTGCGCACCGTCAAGCGCAGCTTCAACCGTTTCCACCTGATGACCGAACAGGTCACTACCCAACAAGGCTGCATTGAAACCGTCACCACCACCTACCATGAACTGCCCAACCTGCAGTTCGCCGACCAGCCGAACTTCTTCCAGTTGCCGCACACGGTGACCAAGACCTGGACCCTGCAGGGCAACTCGCAGGACCGGCGCGCGGAAACCCTGCAAACCCGCTATGACGCGTTTGGCAACCTGATCGAAGAGATCAACGCCAATGGCATGCGCACCGTGCGCGAGTACTATCCCAGGACGCAAAGCGACGGCTGCCCGGCGGACCCGGAAGGCTTCGTGCGCAACCTCAAATGCGAGACGGTCTACCCCGCCCCGGTCGACGACGACACGCTGCCCGCTGCGGCGATCAAACGTAATCGCTATCGCTATGCGCTGCTCTCTGGCCTGAGCCAGAACACTCGTCAGGCGCTGCCTGAAGGCTGGCTCGCACTCGCGCAGGAGGACACCTTCGAGGTCACCCTCGATCAGGCCAAGGAACACGAAGCGCTGTTGCACAGCAACCGTCGCAGCTACCTGAACCTGCCCGACAAGCCCCATCTGCACGGTCGCCTCGACCAGCATCAGTTCAGCATGAACGGCGTTTCCGCCAGCCGCCGCTGGCGCTATGAGCTGGTCGATGACCCTGCCGGGCAATCGACCTGGCTGCAGACACGCGAGACCTACAGCGCGCCATGCGGCACCCTGGAGACCACCACCCGTTCGGCGCAGTCGATCATCAGCGGCCATCTGGTCGAAGACCAGGACACCCTCGGTGTGGTCACCCGCTACCAGTACGATGTGCTCGATCGCTTGGTCGAGCAGACCTCCGCGCCCGATGACCCGACCTACCAGGCCACCCGCCGCTTCGCTTACCCGATCCTGCAAGAAGACCGCCGCACGCGCAGCTGCGAGGAAGTCACCGACGCCAAGGGGGTGCTCACGCGCATCGTCTACGACGGCCAGAACCGCCAGATCAGGGAAGAGCGCGAAGTCGCCATGCCAGGCGACCCGCAACAGCGTCTGAAGTACACCGTGTCGACCATGCGCTACGACTCGGTCGGCCGTCTGGTCGGTGAAACCTTCCATGACTATCCGACGCAGCCAGCGGATGCCCGGGCGCTGACCCCGGACGTCACCCTGAGCTATAGCTACGGTTACGACGGCTGGGGCCGCCGCAGTGAAGTGACCCGTCCAGACGGCGTCAGGGAGCTGACCCACTTCACACCGTTCGGCGACGGTGGCGACCGTCTCAGCCACTGGTCCGAGAGCCCGGATGCACCCGGGGTCAAGCAACAGCTGCGGGTCAGCCAACTCAATGCGTTCAACAAGCCGGTGTTCGAGTACCGCCAGCTCGAGCAGGGAGACCAGCCAGCGCTCCAGGTGGGGCGTAAGGACTTCGTCTATGACGGGCTCGGCCGCTGCGTCCAGGACACCTTCAGCTTCACTGACAACAGCACCCAGGCAGTACGCCGCGTGACGCAATACACCTATGACGTCTGGGGCCGAATGGTCGAGACCGTGCGTCCGGATGGCAGCGCCCTGATCCGTCACTTCGCCGCGCAGAGCGCCAGTGAACTGACCACCGCCTTGCAGGTGCGCAAAAGTGCCGGCAGCGACGCCGAGACGGTCTGCGAGCGTGCCTTTGACGGCCTGGATCGGCTGGTCAAGGTCAAGGTTGGCCCGCGCCTCGAAGAATACGATTACCGCAGCACCACCCCGCTGGTGGAGAAGCGCACGAGCTACAGTCTCGAGCGCACTGGCAAGGGCCTGCGCAAGCGGGTGATCGGCTACCAGTACCTGCCGCAGTTGACCGTGCAGCCGACCCACGTCAGCGCCCGGATCGAAGTGGAGGGTCAAAGGGCGCCCAGCAGCGAACTGCAGGCCAATTATGCCTACGACGCGGTGAGCGCAGAGATTGCCAGTGCCGCCAATGCCAGCGTTAGCCGCGAATACCACTACTCCGCTCAGGGCCACCTGCGCGCAGAAACCTGGAAAGTCGCCGACCAGCAACAGCATCACAACGCCTACCGGCACTCGCTGCAAGGGCGAATCCAGGCCCGCGAGCACTCCGATGGTCACGACTGCCACTATGCCTATGACAGCCTCGGGCGCGTCACCCGCATGGACCAGGGCAGCCTGCACTGTACCTTCGGCTACAACAGCGAAGGCTTGCTCGCCTCCACCACCACCCGCGACAGCGACAATGCCGATCGCCAGGTGCAGTGCACGCTGACCTACGACGCGCTGGGCCGCGAGGTTACCCGCACACTGAGCGTCAATGGCAGCGAACAGCAGGTGGTCAACCTGACATGGCTGGACAACGACCTGCTCGCGAGCCGTACCTTGCACCGCGCTGGCAAACAGGTGCGCAAAGAGACTTTCGAGTACGATGAGCTCGATCGCCTGGTCGAGCATTACTGTGACGGCGAGGCACTGCCGCGCAATGCCAAGGGGCGGCCGATCAGTCTGCAGCAGTTCCGATTCGACGAACGAGACAACCTCACCCGCTGCGTAACCCAATTCGCCGATGGCACCAGCGACCGAGCCGACTTTACCTACGCGACGGATGGCAGCTTCAAGCTGACCAAAGTGACCCATCGCCTGCTTGAGGATTACCCCGCAGAGCAAGCGTTCGACTACGACGAATTCGGCAACATGCTCAATGACGAGCAGGGGCGCAAGCTTGAATACGACACCCTCGGCCGCCTGCAACGGGTGCTGGAGGTCGACGGTGTGACTCCGTTGGTCGAGTACCAGTACGATGGCCATGATGAGCTGGTGGGCTCGCTGCACGGCGGCACTCGCCAGGTCGACCGGCGCTTCCTAGGTCAGCAATTGCACTGCACCTCGCAAGACGATGTGCTGACCCACTACCTGTATGCCGGCATCCAACCGCTGGGGGTGCAGCACTACCCCGCCGATGCCGACGCCACGCAACTGCTGCTCAGCGACTTGTCGGGCAGCGTCATCGGCGAATGCGATGCGCAGGGCACCCGCCACGCAGACTATAGTGCCTACGGCGAACGGCCTGATGACAATGGCATGCGTAGCCTGCTGGCGTTCAACGGCGAAGCCCGTGAAGAGGCGCTTGGCTGGTACCTGCTGGGCAACGGTTATCGTGCCTACAACCCAGGCTTGATGCGCTTCCACAGCCCGGACTCGCTGAGCCCCGAAGAGGCCGGCATCAACCCCTACCTGTATGCACTGGGCAACCCGGTCAACTGGCGTGACCCCACCGGGCACCGGTCCGAAGGCGTCTCGCCGGATCGCGATCCACCGTCGTATGTCGATCCGCCGGAGAAGCCGAAGACACCGTGGGGCGCATGGATCGGCGTAGGCATCGCCGCCTTGATGCTCGGCGTGGCGGCTTTCACCATGCCGTGGACCGCACCGGCGACCATTGGCCTCACGCTGAGCTATGTTGCCGGTCTGGGCGGGGTGGCAGCCAACGCAGCGGCGCTCGGCATCCAGACCTACACCGCAATTACCGGAGATGACAACGCCAACCTGACCTACATCGCCTACGGGCTCAGTTTCATCGGCGGCTTCATCGGGGCTGCGGGGATCAGTAGCACTCGCACTGCACTTGGCGCAGTCAAGGCGGCGCAGTCTGCGAAAGCCGCGGCCAGTTACCAAGCGGCGAAAGAAGCCTTGTTCGACAAGGTCTCCAAGTTCGCCGCGGCCACGAGCAAGGTCAAAGGTAATGCGCCAGCGGGGCAGTCGAGGTCGCCGAGTCTGAGTGGATCCACCAGAAGCTCGATCGCCAGCTTGCCCGAGCCCAGCGCAGGCATGGGAAGCAGAACCGGTTCACAAAGTTCGTTAGAGCTGGACCTGGAGGTGTTCGACAACGCTTCCAGTCCGTCACCAGCCGCTTCCCCGGCACTCTCGCGCGCGAGCTCAGCGTCGAGCTTCAATCCGGTAGCATACAGTGGCCATACAACTGCCACACGATGGGAGGTATGCCCATGGAGACCAGTGCCCGCTGACTTGGCCCAAGTGGGTGTGGGGCAACGCATCGCCTACAGACGTAACCACCAGCAATGGAGAATCGAAAATAACTATCCCTAAGGGTTGTCGAGCCTGAACACCCTCTGCGCCATGCAGCGGTAGTCCATATCGCTACGTAGACTACTCCACTGCGAACCAGAGAAATTGCCTACATCCCCCCTTCCGGCGCCAGCCTAACCTAGCGCCCTCGAACCCGATGTACCTGCCGCTGAGGCGGTCGGTACATCGCGGTTCCCCCCACGCTCCAGCCACCACTCACCGATCCGCTGCGATCGGTAGTGCATGCAGTTCAGGATCCTCCCATGTCCCGACTTGACTGGCGCAGGCCTCTGCCGTCGCGCCTGCGCATCGCCCTGCTTCCACCCTTTACGGGCAGTTGCCTGACCTTGGTGCTGAGCGCACCCGCCCTTGCCGAAAGCCCCTCTTCGCAGTTCCAGGCAGGCTTCATGCGCCAACCACCCGGCCAGGCGGCCGAAGCGGGTGCGCTTGCCCTGCAAAGCCTGGCGGCGGATACCCCGCTGACCCCTGGGCGCTATCGGGTGGCACTGCTGGTCAACCTCACGCCCGTCGAAACGCGCGAGATCGAATTTCGTCAGTCTGCCACGGGCAAAGCGTTGCAGGCCTGCCTGACCCGCGACCTGTTGCGCGCCCTGAACCTGCGCGAGCAGGCGCTGGAAACGCCCTTGCCCGATGACGATCGCTGTATCGACCTGGCAGCGCTGATCCCCCAGGCGCGGGTTGATTTCGATCCGTCGCAGCTGCGCTTGTCGCTGTCGATCCCACAGATTGCCCTGCGCCAGGATCGCTCCAGCACCGTGACGCAAGAACGCTGGAACACCGGCATCCCGGCCGCCTTCATCAACTACCAGGCGTCTGCCCAGCACAGCAGCCGGCGCGACGGGCGCAACACCCACAGCCAGGACCTCAACCTCAACAGCGGGCTCAATCTGGGGGCCTGGCGCCTGCGCAGCCAGCAGTTCCTGCGCGAGGATGAACAGGGCCGGCGCCGCTGGACCCGCACCGACACCTACGCCCAGCGCGACCTGCCGGGCCTGTATGCCAACCTCACCCTGGGTGAAACCTTTACCAGCGGCGACATGTTTCGCTCCTTCGCCTTCTCCGGCGCGCGCCTGGCCTCCGACCAGGGCATGCTGTCCGATACCCTGCAACAGTACGCCCCGGTGATCCGCGGTGTGGCACAAACCCGGGCCAAGGTCGAAGTGCTGCGTAGCGGCTTCCCGATCTACTCGACCTACGTGGCGCCCGGCCCCTACGAAATCGACGACCTGAGTGTCGGCTCCGGCAACGGTGAGCTGGAAATCGTCGTCACCGAGAGCGATGGCCAGGTCAGCCGTTTCATCCAGCCCTATTCATCGATGGGCAGCCTCCTGCGCGAAGGCGTCTGGCGCTACAGCGCCACCGTTGGCAATTATACTGGCGCCAGGCACCTCGACGAGCCGCGCTTCTGGCAGGGCACGCTGGCGCGCGGCGGCGCCTGGGGCACCACCCTTTATGGCGGCCTGCTTGTCAGTGACCACTACCGAGCCGATGTGCTGGGCATGGCCCGCGACTTCGGCGAGCTGGGCGCGTTTTCGCTGGATGTCACCCAGGCCAATACCGACCTGGGTAGCACCCTGGGCCACGTCCAGGGGCAAAGTTACAGCCTGCGTTACGGCAAGACCTTCCAGACCCGCACCAGCCTGCGCTTCGCCGGCTACCGCTACTCCACCGAGGGCTACCGCGACTTTGACGAAGCGGTCCAGCAGCGCTTCGCCGACGCGCGCTTTGCAGGCAGCCGGCGCAGCCGGGTCGAAGCCTCGCTGTACCAGAACCTTGGCCGCAGCAGTTCGCTGAGCCTGACCCTGTCGCAGGAAGACTTCTGGCACAGCAATCAGCAACGCCGTCAGTATCAGTTGCAGTACAACACTCGCGTGGACAAGCTGGGGGTCAACCTCTTCGCCTCGCAATCGCTCAGTTCGCGCAACACCGACAGCCGCCAGTTCGGGGTCAGCTTGAGCCTGCCGCTGGACTTTGGCCGCCGCCCGCATACCGCTTCGTTCAACCTGCAACACGTCGATGGCAAGTCCACCGAGCGGGCGAGCCTGCAGGGCGGCCTGCTGGATGATCGCCTCAGCTACCATGCTTCGCTCAACAACGATCAGAACCAGCACCAGAACGGCGCCGTATCCCTCGCTTATCAGGGCAGCCAGGCCAGCTTCGGCGCAGGTTACAACGAGTCACGCCAGCAACGCAGCCTGTCCCTGAACGCCAGCGGTGCGGTACTGGTGCATGCCGACGGTATCGCCTTCGGCAGCTATCTGGGCGAAACCCCGGCCCTGGTCCATGTACCCGACGTCGCCAACGTCGGCGTACAGAACGCGTCCTCGGCTCGCACCGACGCCCAGGGCTATCTGCTGGTCTCGCACCTGAACCCATATCGGATCAATTCGCTGGTGCTGGACACCGACCAGCTGTCGCCCGAGGTCATCATCGACAATGCCAGCCAGCAGGTGGTGCCGCGCCGGGGCGCGGTGATCAAGGCCCGTTTCGATGCCCGCAAGGTGCTGCGGATGGTGCTGACCCTGCATCAGCCCGACGGCCGCCCGCTGCCCTTCGGTGCCCAAGTCAGCAATGCCCAGGGCGAGGTACTGGGGAGCGTCGGCCAAGCCGGGCAAACCCTGCTGGCCATCACCGAACCCGGGCTGCAGCAGCTGCAGGTGCGCTGGGGCGACAGCGCTATTCAACACTGCCAGGTGATGCTGGATGCGCAAACGATGCCGTACAGCGACGGCTATCGCCTGCAAACGCTGGCGTGCCTGCCGCACTCCCCTGACGACGCCGCCCCGGCCTCCGCTACCCTCTTACAGGAACAAACCTCATGACTTCTGCGCTGCGCAGTACCCTGCGTCCCCTCGTGCTGATCCTGGGCAACCTTGCGCTCGGGCTGGCCTCGACCAACGCCTACGGCAGATGCACATTTGGCACCGGTGGCGCCTACATGACCTTCGTCAAAGACATGGGCAGCTTCTGGATCCCTCGCGACGCCCCGGTCGGCACCGTCATTGGCAAAGCACGATTATTCGCTCGCAATAACGAGAGCACGACGCTGGAGTGTTTTTATAATGCCGCCACCCCAGTCACCGCCAGGTTGCCCAACACTGCACCGCTGTTCAGCGGCAGCCTGCCACCGGTCGAAGGCAAGAACGTTGATGGTTACGTGCTGCAAACCAATATCCCAGGCGTCGGTGTGTATATCGATTTGGGATATCCCTACGATGGCAGCAGCACCAATAGCTTCAGCCCGGACGCTGTCAACGCAGTCCCCTACTCTGGCGCCATGAGGACCATGACCAGCTTCCCCGCGTCACTGAGCACCATCAATGGCGAGGCGGTATTCATCAAGACCGGCGACATCGCCGCGGGGCCGCAGCGGATCGCTGGAGAGATGTTCCATGGGATTGTCCACGACCTGGGCAAAGTGCTGGACTACCGGCTCACGGCGACGGTCACTCGCGCGCAATGCTCCCTCAAAGCCGATGCGGTGAGTGCCGACCCGGTGTTGCTGGGTGATCACAAGGTTGAAGACTTCAAGGGCGTCGGCACGTACACGCCGTCCGTACCCTTCCATATCACCCTAAACGATTGCCAGGACAGCAGTGTGCCCGGCGCCACCCGTGCGGATGTCCATGTGTATCTCGACGGTGCCAAAGGCTCTCGGGTAATCGACCCTGATCAAGGCGTGTTCAGCCTGACGAGCACGTCGGACGATATCGGCCTGGGTATTCAACTATTGCGCAGCGACGGCTCGCCGATGCCGCTGCAAGCCGATCAGTTGATGAAAGCCCTGGACATCGGCCTCACCCGCCTGGATTTTCAGGCACGCTATATTCAGATCGACCCGCGGGTGAAACCGGGCGTGGGTGAAGGCGCGTTGAACTTCACCATCACCTACCGCTGAGCCCTACACGCCCCTGATTCAGGGGCGCCGGCGCAGCCACTGGGTCAGCGTGAAAAAATCCAGACGCAAAAAAGGGGACCAGAGGTCCCCTTTTTCGTACTACGTTTGGAGCGGGAAACGAGACTCGAACTCGCGACCCCGACCTTGGCAAGGTCGTGCTCTACCAACTGAGCTATTCCCGCAATGTAAAGCGTGCTTCTGTCGGCGTGACCGGCGTACTGCCCTTCACCACCGCTGTTACGTCATGAACGCCACAGTTTGAAAAACTGGAGCGGGAAACGAGACTCGAACTCGCGACCCCGACCTTGGCAAGGTCGTGCTCTACCAACTGAGCTATTCCCGCAAATGGCGTCCCCTAGGGGACTCGAACCCCTGTTACCGCCGTGAAAGGGCGGTGTCCTAGGCCACTAGACGAAGGGGACAATGCCGACGCTTTGCAGCGCACCAGGTACAAGCCCTGGATTTCTTTTTTCGAGCCCTGCCGTGAGGCAAAACCCTGAAAACTGGAGCGGGAAACGAGACTCGAACTCGCGACCCCGACCTTGGCAAGGTCGTGCTCTACCAACTGAGCTATTCCCGCAATGGCGTCCCCTAGGGGACTCGAACCCCTGTTACCGCCGTGAAAGGGCGGTGTCCTAGGCCACTAGACGAAGGGGACACGCTACATCTTCACTATTTATCACTGACTTGCTGCATCTGGCGGTTAGCTTTCCGCTGCAAGTGGCGCGCATTCTAGGGATGCCTTCGAAAGCCGTCAACCCCTTTGTATAAATTTATTGAAATCAATGACTTCGGCGCTGGCTGCGCAGCTATATAGGTAGCGGCCGGGGATTGGCGTTGATTTTCTGACAGCAGCCCGGCAAGCTCGCAGCAAAGTGCCACTAGCGATCGACTGCACTGCAGTTTTTGCCGTGCAAGCCGACACAGGATACAGGCATCGTGCCTGGCGTCCGCCAAGCTGCACTGTTCGCCCTCCAGCGAACTCACTACACTCATTGCAGCAAAACTTATTCATGAGGCGTTAACGGTGACACCACTTCTGATCACTCTGCTCATCGTTGCCGGCATTGCCCTGCTGATCGTTATCGGCTACCTCAACAATGTGGTCGAGAACAGCAAGCTCGAACGCGCACGGCTGAAAATCGAGCTGGCCGAACGTGCCCGCCGCTGTGGCGAAATCAACGAGACGTTCCCCGGGCAGCTGATGAACCCGGCGCTGAAGCTGTTGATGACGCGCCTGGAACACAACGTCACGCAGCGCCAGCTGGCAGTGGACAAGAACAGCGCCCTCCTGAAAGCGCGCCTGGCCGAGCTGGAAGGTTTGATTGCACTGGGCGACAAGCTGCCGGTGAACAATCCACCGAGCCCGATCCAGACCGAAGTCAAAGCCAAGGATGTGCGTTTCCTACTGGAAGCACTGCACAACCAGATCGTGCGTGCCACCCAGGAAGGCTTCCTGGCCAGCAACGAGGGCAAGTACTGGGTCAAGGAAATCCGCCATATCCTGGTGCTGCTGCACATCGAGTTCTTCAACAACCTCGGCCAGCAGGCACTCCAGCAAAATCAGCCTGGTCAGGCGCGGTTGGCCTTCGAGCGCGGCGTGCAGTACCTGCGCAAGCAGCAGGAGCCCAAGCAGTATGAAGAGCAGTTGACCTACCTGGAGAAGCTGCTGGCCCGCGCCAACGCTATGGTGCTGGACCAGATGGAGCCTGCCGAAAGCGACAACAATGAGTTGACCGAAGGCCTCAAGACCGACGAGGAAGAGACCTGGAAGAAAAAGGTCATCTACGACTGATTGGCATGCTGCATCGGTTGCAACACAGCACAAGGGGCCTGATCAGGCCCCTTGTCGTTTTCAGCAGTCGGTCAATTCCAGAAAGATCTCCGCCAATCGCTCCAGCCCCATCTGATCGGCCTCAGTGAAACGCGCAAGCCTGGGACTGTCGAGGTCGAGCACGCCAATCAGCCTGCCCTCCTTGACCAGCGGAATCACCAGTTCGCTCTGCGATGCACTGTCACAGGCGATATGCCCGGGAAACGCATGCACGTCTTCCACCCGCTGGGTCTGCCAGCTGGCTGCGGCCGCGCCGCAAACGCCCTTGCCGAAGGGAATGCGCACGCAGGCCACTTGCCCCTGGAATGGGCCAAGTACCAGCTCTTCGTCACGGTTGATATAGAAGCCGGCCCAGTTCAGGTCATCCAGCTGGCTGTACAGGAATGCCGAGAACTGCGCGGCATTGGCGATGAAGTCGCGCTCGTCGGCAAACAGCGCCTGCACTTGCGCGGCCAGCAGGTGATAGCCGTCCAGGCCTGCGCCACTGGCATTGAGGTCGATCATTTCAGTTTTGCTCCAGCAATTGCAGGCCGACCCAATAACGGGCGAACTGATAGGCACAGCGGCCGTTACGATTACCGCGCCCGGTGGCCCAGCGCACGGCGAGAATTTCCAGTGCTTCGTCGCGCTGCCATTGCAACCCGGCGGTACTGGCCAGTTGGCCGATCCAGTGCTCGACCACATCGAGGAAGTGCTCCTGGGTGAACGGGTAGAACGACAGCCACAGGCCGAAGCGGTCAGACAAGGCGATCTTGTCCTCCACCGCCTCGTTGGGGTGCAGCTCGCCGTCAACCATCTTCCAGTTTTCGTTGTCGCTCTGCTTCTCTGGCACCAGGTGGCGGCGGTTGGAGGTGGCGTACAGCAGGACGTTGTCCGGCGCCTGCTCCAGCGAGCCATCGAGCACGCTCTTGAGCACGCGGTAGTCGCCCTCGCCTGCTTCAAACGAGAGGTCATCGCAAAACAGCACGAAGCGCTGCTTGAGCTTGCTCAATTGCTCGACCACCCGGGGTAGGTCGGCCAGGTGATCGCGCTCGATCTCGATCAGGCGCAGACCGGCGCCGGCGTGCTCGGCGAGCAAGGCGCGCACCAGCGACGACTTGCCGGTGCCACGCGAGCCCCACAGCAGCGCGTGGTTGGCCGGCAGGCCGTTGATGAATTGATGGGTGTTGCGGCCGAGTTGATCGCGCTGCTTGTCCACCCCGATCAGGTCGGACAGGCGCATGTCCAGGCTGACTTCCAGCGGCATCAGGTAGCCGCTGCGGCCATCGCGCTGCCAACGGGCCGCCAGGGTTATGTCCCAGTCGATCTGCGGGCGCAGCGCGGGCAGCAGCGGTTCGAGCCGGGCGAGCACCGATTCGGCGCGCTCGAGAAAGGCGGTGAGGCGGGGGTCCATGGTGACTCCTGGTTAAAACGGATGCAGGGAAAGGCTGAATGTTTGACAGACCCACCAGTTGCCGAGGTTGATCGGCTATGCTTGCGCAGCGCAGGAGCGCGAAACCGGCTTGGGATCCATGGATATAAAGTTCACCAATCGTCTGTCTTACAAGCAAGCCCGGCTGACTGTCCTGGTCGGCTTCATACTGGGAACATTGCTCAGTCTCATCCAGATCGGTATCGATTATGCCAGCGAAGACGCGTCTATCAACCGCGAAGTGCAGGCATTGCTGCAAATCAGCCACAACCCCGCCTCACGCATCGCCTACAACATCGACACCGAGCTTGCCCAAGAGCTGACCGGCGGCCTGCTGCAATCGCCGGCGGTGATCCGTGCGCGGCTGATCGACAACAATGACACGGTGCTGGCCGATGTGCAGCGCCCGCGCCTGGAAGACCGCTATCGGCTTTTGAGCGACTTTCTGTTCGGCGAGCAACGCCAGTTTCAGGAGCGCCTGCACCTGGCGCAGATGCCCAAGGACTACCTCGGCACGCTGTACCTGGACGTCGACACCTACACCTTCGGCGGGCGCTTTCTCGAGCGCGCCTGGGTCACCCTGCTCAACGGCTTTACCCGCAGCCTGGTGCTGACCGGCATCCTCCTCGGCCTGTTCTACATGATGCTGACCAAGCCGCTGGTGACGGTGATTGCCGCGCTGAGCAACAGCGACCCGCGCCAGCCCCAGCAAACCCGGGTGGATTGCCCGCCCGGGCACGAGTCGGACGAGATCGGCGTGCTGGTCAAGGTGGCCAATCGGCAGTTCGTCAGCATGGCCACCGAGATTCAGCAGCGGCGCGCTGCGGAAAACCGCCTGACCGACTACCTCAACGAACTGGAGGACCGCGTCTCGGCCCGCACCGACGAGCTCAAGGCAAGCAACGATCGCCTCAGCCAGACCAACCAGGACCTTGAAGAAGCACGCCGCCGCGCCCTGGAAATGGCCCAGGCCCGCGCGGCGTTCCTGGCCAACATGAGCCACGAGATCCGCACCCCGCTGAACGGCATGCTGGGCATGATCTCGCTGGCCCTGGACAGCGGCCTGCCGGCCGAGCAGCGCCAACAGCTGTCGATCGCCCATGATTCCGGCAAGGTGCTGGTCGAACTGCTCAACGATATTCTAGACCTGTCCAAATTCGACGCCGGCCAGCTGGAGCTGGAGCGCATCCCGTTCGACCTTGGCGCGATGGTCGAAGACACCGCCAACCTGCTGTCGCAGAACGCCGCCGCCAACGTCGAGCTGACCTGCCTGATCGCCAGCCAGTTTCCCAGTACCGTGCTCGGCGACCCAACGCGGGTGCGCCAGATCGTCAGCAATCTGCTGTCCAATGCGCTCAAGTTCACCCGCTTTGGCCGTGTCGATGTGCGCCTGTCGCCAATTGTCGGCGGCGTACGCCTGGAAGTCTGCGACACCGGCATCGGCATCCCCGAAGAGGCCCAGGCACGAATCTTTCAGCCGTTCACCCAGGCCGGTGCCGGCATCACCCGCCAGTACGGCGGCACCGGCCTGGGCCTGGCCCTGACGCGCAACCTGTGCAAAGCCATGCAAGGCCACCTGCATATCCAGTCAGCCGCAGGCTTTGGCAGCCGTTTCAGCGCCGACCTGCCGCTGCTGACCCACACCGAAGCGATTCCCGCCGCGCCGCTGCGTGGACGCGTGGTGGTCCTGAGCAAGGCCGGCAGTGGCCTGGCCGAGCTGCTGAGCAGCAACCTGCCTGGCTGGAGCCTGGACTATCAACAGCACGAAAGCGCCAGCACGCTGCAGCCAGGCGCATTCGAGCTGTTGATCACCGATGACCTCGAGCAACTGCTCGCGCTGCGCCCGCAATTCGCTGCGCCGATTCTGCTGGTCACAGCCTACGGCAACTTCCTCCCCTCCGAGCGCGCCGGCGAGCTGGCTCCGCTGGTGCAGCTGGCTCGGCCGTTGGCGCGCAACGCGCTCTACCAGACGCTGCGGCGGATGCTCCAGGGCGAACAGGCCCACACCGCTCCCGTGCAGGCTTCGCCCAACGCCCTGCAGCACCGCGCACGAGTGCTGCTGGTCGAAGACAATCCAGTCAATCAACTAGTGGCCAAGGGCATGCTGGGCAAGCTCGGCTGCCAGGTGCTGGTCGCCAGCCAAGGCGCCGAGGCCCTGGAAATGCTCGAACGGGAAACCGTCGACATGGTCCTGATGGACTGCAACATGCCGGTCATGGACGGTTACGAAGCCAGCCGGCGGATTCGCCAGAGCGGACGTTGGCAACAATTACCCATCGTCGCCCTGACCGCCAATGCCATGCCGGAAGAGCGCGAGCGCTGCCGCGCCGCCGGCATGGATGACTACCTGGCCAAGCCGTTTCGCCGCGAAGACCTGCTCGCACTGATCGAACACTGGGTGCCGCTCAAGGGTTGAGCAGTTTCTCCACCGCAGCCTGTAACGCCTGCGGCTTGGTGGTCGGAGCAAAGCGGGTGACCTTGCCGCTGACCGGGTCGAGCAGGAACTTGGTGAAGTTCCACTTGACCTTCTCGGTGCCAAGCAGGCCCGGCGCGCGTTTTTTCAGCTCGACGAACAGCGGATGAGTGCCTGGGCCGTTGACGTCGATCTTGCGCATCAACGGGAAACTGACGCCAAAGCGTGCTTCGCAGAACGAGGCGATTTCGCGGGCATCGCCGGGCTCCTGCTTGCCGAACTGATTGCAGGGAAAGCCCAGCACCACCAGGCCCTGCCCGCGATAGTCGCGCCATAGCTGTTCCAGGCCCTGATACTGCGGGGTGAAGCCGCACTGGCTGGCGGTGTTCACCACCAGCAGCGCCTTGCCGGCGAAGTCGCCGAGCAGCTTGTGCTCGCCGCTCAAGGTCACGCAGGGGATGTTCAGCAAAGAATCGTCCATGGTCGCTCTCCGGTCAGTCACGCGGCTTGAAGTCCAGACACACCGAGTTGATGCAGTAGCGCAGCCCGGTCGGCGGCGGGCCGTCAGGGAACACATGACCCAGGTGCGCATCGCACTGGGCGCAGGTGACTTCAGTACGGATCATGCCGTGAGTCGTGTCACGGATTTCGATCATCGCGCTGTCGGCAATCGGCGCATAGAAGCTTGGCCAGCCACAGCCGGAATCGAACTTGGTGGTCGAGTCGAACAGGTCAGCGTTGCAACAGATGCAGGTGTACACACCGTCGGCCTTGTGGCTGTTGTACTTGCCGCTGAACGGGCGCTCGGTGCCTTTCAGGCGACACACCTGATACTGCTCGGGGTCGAGCATGGCGCGCCATTCATCCAGGGTTTTGTCGATCTTTTGCATGTTGTCACCTCGGCAGGCTGAATTTCACCTCGCACCGGCTTTTCCACGGCGCGGGTGGCACGTATATTAGTTGGCTTCGTGCGCAAGGCTCCAAGTCTGGCACCCGCGCCGCGCCCTTACAAACCTTTCGACGGCGACGCGTCCGCGACTTCTCAATCGGGATCACATCATGCAGTTCAGCAAATCGAACAAGCTGGCCAATGTCTGCTACGACATTCGCGGCCCTGTGCTCAAGCACGCCAAACGCCTGGAAGAGGAAGGCCACCGCATCCTCAAGCTGAACATCGGCAACCCGGCGCCGTTTGGCTTCGAGGCGCCGGATGAAATCCTCCAGGACGTGATCCGCAATCTGCCGACCGCCCAGGGCTACAGCGACTCCAAAGGCCTGTTCAGCGCGCGCAAGGCAGTCATGCAGTACTGCCAGCAAAAAGAGATCGAAGGCGTCACCATCGAGGACATCTACCTTGGCAACGGCGTCTCCGAGCTGATCGTGATGTCGATGCAGGCGTTGCTCAACAATGGCGACGAAGTGCTCATCCCGGCACCGGACTACCCGCTGTGGACCGCCGCAGTAAGCCTGGCCGGCGGCAACCCGGTGCATTACCTGTGCGACGAGCAGGCCGACTGGTTCCCGGACCTGGCCGACATCAAGGCCAAGATCACCCCCAATACCAAGGCGCTGGTGATCATCAACCCGAACAACCCTACCGGCGCGGTGTACTCCAAAGAGATGCTGCTGGGCATGCTCGAACTGGCTCGCCAGCACAACCTGGTGGTGTTCTCCGACGAGATCTACGACAAGATCCTCTACGACGAAGCCGTGCACATCAGCACCGCCGCGCTCGCCCCGGACCTGCTCTGCCTGACCTTCAACGGCCTGTCCAAGTCGTACCGGGTGGCGGGCTTCCGCTCCGGCTGGCTGATCATCTCCGGGCCCAAGCACAACGCCCAGAGCTACATCGAAGGCATCGATATGCTGGCCAACATGCGCCTGTGCGCCAACGTGCCGGCCCAGCATGCGATCCAGACTGCCCTGGGTGGTTACCAGAGCATCAATGACCTGATCCTGCCGCCAGGCCGCCTGCTCGAGCAGCGCAACCGGACCTACGAGCTACTCAACGACATCCCGGGTGTCAGCTGCGTCAAGCCGATGGGCGCGCTGTATGCGTTCCCGCGGATCGACCCGAAGGTCTGCCCGATCCTCAACGACGAGAAGTTTGCCCTCGACCTGCTGCTCTCCGAGAAGCTGCTGATCGTCCAGGGCACTGCGTTCAACTGGCCGTGGCCGGACCACTTCCGGGTGGTTACGCTGCCGCGCGTGGATGACCTGGAGCAGGCCATCGGCCGCATCGGCAACTTCCTGCGCACCTATCAGCAGTGATCCAGCCTTGAGCATGACGGGGCCGCGCTGCGGTCCCGTCTACGGGTGCGGAATTCCCCTTACATCCTGCAACGCTCTCGCCTACAGCTGGGCGAAATTCCTCTGCCATACTCCGCGCTACACAGTTTGAAATAGTCGCCCGGTTGAATCAGCGCGACAGCCCCCTTATATACCCCGCAGTCAGCAAAATTTTCATCCGTCAGGAGAACGTAACAACCATGATGCGCATTCTGTTGTTTGTAGCCACCAACCTCGCGGTGGTGCTGGTTGCAAGCATTACCCTGAGCCTGTTCGGCTTCAATGGGTTCATGGCCGCCAATGGGGTTGACCTCGACCTCGGCCAGTTGCTGGTCTTCTGCGCCGTGTTCGGCTTCGCCGGCTCGCTGATCTCGCTGTTCATCTCCAAGTGGATGGCGAAGATGAGCACCGGCACGCAGATCATCACCCAGCCCCGCACCCGCCATGAGCAATGGCTGTTGCAGACGGTCGAAGAGCTATCCCGCGAAGCCGGCATCAAGATGCCCGAGGTGGGTATCTTCCCGGCTTACGAGGCCAATGCCTTTGCCACCGGCTGGAACCGCAACGACGCCTTGGTCGCCGTGTCGCAAGGCTTGCTCGAGCGCTTCTCGCCCGATGAAGTCCGCGCGGTGCTGGCCCACGAAATCGGCCACGTCGCCAACGGTGACATGGTCACCCTGGCGCTGGTGCAGGGCGTGGTAAACACCTTCGTCATGTTCTTTGCGCGGATCATCGGCAATTTTGTCGACAAGGTGATCTTCAAGAACGAAGAAGGCCGCGGTATCGCCTACTACGTCGCGACCATCGTTGCCGAGCTGATCCTGGGCATTCTGGCGAGCATGATCGTCATGTGGTTCTCGCGCCGCCGCGAGTACCGCGCCGACGAAGCCGGCGCTCGCCTGGCCGGCACCGGCGCCATGATCGCTGCCCTGCAGCGCCTGCGCGTCGAGCAAGGCATGCCGGTGCATATGCCCGACACGCTGAAGGCCTTCGGCATCAACGGCGGCCTCAAGCAGGGCCTGGCTGGTCTGCTGATGAGCCACCCGCCGCTGGAAGAGCGCATCGAAGCGCTGCGCCAACGCGGTTGATAACCCGCCGGGCCGCTGCCAAATGCAGCGGCCTGGCACGTTACATCTCGGACCGCTTCAACGGTGCAAGTGATACACCCTCTCCAACAAGCTGCTCACACCGGCCTGACTGTACTTAGGGCTTTCGGCAATGATCTGCCGGGCCTCCAGCGCATCGACCTGCCAGTCTGCATAGCCTTCCCGCACTTCACGCTCAGCCACTGAAAACGGCGGACCGTCGATACGTGCCTGATCGTACTCAAGGGTCACCAGCAGGCCTTGGGCGCCAGCCGGCAAGCCGTTGCCAAGCAACTGCAGATAGCTGCTACGCATTTCCTGCGGCAAGGCAATCAGCGCCGCACGGTCATACAGCCCGGCGCACTCGGCCAGGTCAGCCGCCTGCAAGTCGAAGATATCGCCACACCAAAGCTCGATTTCCCCGCTGCGCCAGACCTCGAACTGGCCCTGACGGGACACCTCTGGCTGCAGCCCGTTGCCGGCAAAAAACGCCTCGATTGCCTGAGCGGACAGCTCTACTCCACGCACCTGATGGCCCTGCCCGGCGAGCCAGAGCAGATCCAGGCTCTTGCCACACAGCGGCACCAGCACCCGGCTACCAGGCGCCAGTTGCAGGGCCGGCCAATGCGCCTGCAAATAGGGATTTACCTGGCTCTGGTGAAAACCGATCTGGTTGTCTGCCCACTTCTTGTGCCAAAACGCAGCCTGCATGCTTCCTCCTGGTTTTTCGATCAGTCACTGCAAAAACTTATATTGGAAGTCGATCTGAATCTGCTCGAAGATGGCCTCATCTTAGCCTTCAGGACCACCGCCATGTTGCCCAGCCTGTTTATTTCCCACGGCTCTCCAATGCTGGCCCTGCAACCTGGGGCCAGCGGGCCGGCCCTGGCCAGGCTGGCCCGCGAGCTGCCTCGACCTAAAGCCATCGTACTGGTCTCGGCCCATTGGGAGAGCCGCGAGCTGCTAGTCATGAGCAACCCGCAGCCAGCGACCTGGCACGACTTCGGTGGCTTCCCGCCAGCGCTGTATGCCGTTGAATACCCGGCACCGGGTGCGCCCGAGCTGGCCAGTCAGATCAGCCAGCAACTGAGCGCTGCCGGCCTGCCAGCGCGGCTTGATGACCAGCGTCCGTTCGACCATGGCGCCTGGGTACCGCTGTCGCTGATGTACCGCGAGGCCGATATTCCCGTAGTACAGGTGTCGCTGCCCAGCCACGCCGGGCCGGAGCTGCAACAGCGCGTCGGTCAGGCACTGGCCGCGTTGCGCGCAGACGGCATCCTGCTGATCGGCTCAGGCAGCATCACCCATAACCTCGGCGAGCTGGACTGGCACGCTGGGCCAGATGCTGTAGAGCCCTGGGCGCTGGCGTTTCGCGACTGGATCGTGGCCAGGCTGGAGGCGGATGACCGCCCTGCCCTGCTTGACTACCGGCGCCAGGCACCGCACGCGGTACGCAACCACCCGAGCGATGAGCACCTGCTGCCGTTGTTTTTCGCGATGGGTGCAGGGGCGCGCCTTGGCGTGGTCCATCAAGGCTTCACCCTCGGCGCGCTGGGCATGGACATCTATCGCTTCGATTGAGCCTGGGCGTTTTTCAGGCAAAAAAAATCCCCGAATCAATCGGGGATTTTTTTTAGTGCGCCAGGATCAATCCTCGCGATAGCGGCGCAGCTTGAGCTGCTTACCGGCTACGCGGGTGTCCTTGAGCTTGGTCAGCAGACGCTCCAGACCATCTTCCGGCAGCTCGACCAGGCTGAAGCTGTCGCGCACCTGGATACGGCCGATAGCATCGCGGGCCAGGCCGCCTTCGTTGAGGATCGCGCCGAGCAGGTTCTTGGCGGCGATGCCGTCACGAGCACCCAGAGCGGTACGGCAACGCACACGGCCTTCGGCCAGTGGCATTGGCGCACGGCGCTCACGGTCGCCACGGTCGCTGCTGCTGCGCTCGCCACGATCAGGGCGGTCGCTACGCTCGGTACGCTCGCCACGCGGGGCACCGGTTGGTACCAGCGGCTGCTCGCGCTCAACCGAAGCCAGATCCAGCGGCTGACCGTTGGTGGCCTTGCTCAGCAGGGCGGAAGCCAGGGCACGCGGGGTGCATTCCAGCGAAGCGGTCAGGCGGTCGAACAGGTCGCCGTGGGTGGTTTCTGCTTCGGCTACCAGTGGCGCCAGGCTTGCGGTCAGCTTCTTGATGCGCGCATCGAGCACAGCTTGTGGGCCAGGCAGACGGGCTTCAGCAACTTTCTGACCGGTCACACGCTCGATAACCTGCAGCATGCGGCGCTCACGTGGAGTCACCAGCAGCAGTGCACGGCCTTCGCGACCGGCACGGCCAGTACGGCCGATACGGTGAACGTAGGACTCTGGGTCGTACGGCATGTCCACGTTGAACACGTGGGTGATGCGCGGTACGTCCAGACCACGGGCAGCGACGTCAGTAGCGACGACGATGTCCAGGCGGCCATCCTTGAGCGACTCGATGACGCGCTCACGCTGGTTCTGGGCGATGTCGCCGTTCAGCGCGGCAGCCTTGTAGCCTTTGGCTTCAAGGGCGGCAGCGAGATCCAGGGTGGCTTGCTTGGTACGCACGAAGGCGATCAGGGCATCGAACTCTTCGACTTCCAGCAGACGCAGTACGGCAGCGATCTTCTGGTCGGCGTGAACCATCAGGTGAGCCTGATCGATCGCGGTGACGGTCTGAGTCTTGCTCTGGATCTTGACGTGTTTCGGCTCGCGCAGATGACGCTCGGCGATGCTGCGGATCGACGACGGCAGGGTCGCAGAGAACAGCACGGTCTGGCGAGTCGGCGGCAGGGCCTCGAAGATGACTTCGAGGTCGTCCATGAAGCCCAGCTTGAGCATCTCGTCGGCTTCGTCCAGCACCAGGTGCTGAACAGTCGACAGAACTTTCTCGTCGCGACGCAGGTGGTCGCACAGACGGCCTGGGGTGGCTACGACGATCTGAGCACCATTGCGAATGGCACGCAGCTGTGGGCCCATCGGGGCGCCACCGTACACAGCCACTACATTGATACCCGGCGTTTGCTTGGCGTAGGTTTCGAATGCGGTAGCAACTTGCAGCGCCAACTCACGGGTTGGCGCCAGGATCAGGGCTTGCGGTTCGCGCTTGCTCACATCGATGCGATTCAGGATCGGCAGAGCGAAGGCAGCGGTTTTACCGGTGCCGGTCTGCGCCTGGCCGATCATGTCATGACCGTCGAGGATGATCGGGATCGACTGATGCTGAATGGCGGACGGCTCTTCGTAGCCGGTGGCCATTACAGCAGCAACAATGTTCGGGTTAAGTCCGAGAGCGGCGAATCCGCCGGTTTCCTGGGTCATGGGTCTGCCTCTATGTGCATCCGCAAAGACCCATGCTCCAAAACTGCACATGCCTTGAAAGACCCAAAGGTCACCCAGGCAGTTTTGGCGGCGGGGATTTGCGAAAACGATTGAAAAAGAAATACTTGAGAAGGTCCGACTAGCGGACGTGCAGCCGAAGCTGGACTCGGAGGATTTGCACCACCTGATTTTGCGGCCCGCTAAAAGACCGGCGCGTACTATACCCGAAATCCTTGATTACGGTGAAATTTTTTTATCGACCGTGGTGGGGTGGGTAGCTGGCCAGGGATTATGGCTGAATCGGTTCGGCTTTTGCGGGTGGCAGGATGAAGAATTGTAGTGTGCAGGCAATTCGGGGGGCATGCGCCCCAAAGGCCTCAGGTCGCCGGGCGAATCGCCTTGATCAGGTACTCAAGGCTATACCCCAACTGCGGCGCCAGCGCCTCGGCCCGCGCGCGCAACTCGTCGATCTGCAATTCCTGATCGAATTCGGCTGGCACCAGCACCACGACATTGCCCTCCTTCACCGGCAACTCCCAATAATGCCGGTGGTAGAGCCCACGCAGCAGCGCCGCACCCAGCGGCTTGCCGTCATCGCCGGCCCACTGGTTGATCACCAGCCAACCGCCTGGGTTTAGCTGCTGCTGACACTGCTCGAGGAAATTCCAGGCCAGATGCGCCACTCCCGGCCCATGGTCGGTATACAGGTCGACAAAGATCAGGTCAGCCTTCTCGGCCGTCGGCAGCAACTCGACCGCATCACCAATGCGTACATACAGCCGCGGGTCATCGTCCAGACCGAGGTATTCCATGGCCAGCCGCGGTACATCCGGGCGCAGCTCGATGGCTTCGACGTCATCCAACGGCAGGAACTTCAGGCACGCCTGGGTCAGCGTACCCGCACCCAGGCCGAGAAACAGCGCGCTCTCGGGCAGCTCATGGCACAGCGCGCCGATCAGCATCGCCCGGGTGTAGTCGTATTCAAGCCAGCTAGGGTCAGCGGTAAACACGCAGCTTTGCTCGATGGCCTCACCGAATTCGAGAAAACGATAATCCTCGACCTCGTAAACGCTGACGATGCCATAGGCATCCTCGACCCGAGCCAGCAGCCGCTCTTCCCGCTCGTTAGTCATTACCACTCCCGCTGCACCGCGCACAAAAGCGTCATTGTCCGTCAATGCCTGCGGTGCAACAAGCACGCCGCCACCTGATACCATGAGCCATTGCCCATAACAGCCATAACGAGCCCGTGATGAACCAACCCTGGAGCCCTGAAAGCTGGCGTGCCCTGCCCATCCAGCAGCAGCCGAGCTACCCCGATGCCGCGCACCTGGCCAAGGTCGAGCAGACCCTCGCCAGCTATCCGCCGCTGGTGTTTGCCGGTGAAGCGCGCGAGCTGCGCCGGCAATTCGCCGAGGTCACCCAGGGCCGGGCGTTTCTGCTGCAGGGCGGCGATTGCGCCGAGAGCTTTGCCGAGTTTTCCGCCGCGAAGATCCGCGACACCTTCAAGGTGCTGCTGCAGATGGCCATCGTCATGACCTTTGCGGCCGGTTGCCCGGTGGTCAAGGTCGGGCGCATGGCCGGGCAGTTCGCCAAGCCGCGTTCGGCCGGTGACGAGACCATCGGCCAGGTGACCTTGCCAGCGTATCGCGGCGACATCGTCAACGGCATTGGCTTCGACGCACCCAGCCGCATCCCCGACCCCGAGCGCTTGCTGCAGGCGTATCACCAGTCCACCGCCAGCCTCAACCTGTTGCGCGCGTTCGCCCAGGGCGGTTTTGCCGACCTGCATCAGGTGCACAAGTGGAACCTCGACTTCATCGCCAACTCAGCCCTTGCCGACAAGTACCACCAGCTCGCCGACCGTATCGACGAGACCCTGGCGTTCATGCGCGCCTGTGGCCTGGACAGCGCGCCGCAGCTGCGCGAAACCAGTTTCTTCACCGCCCACGAAGCGCTGCTGCTGAACTACGAACAGGCGTTTGTACGCAGCGACAGCCTGACCGGCGATTTCTATGACTGCTCGGCGCACATGCTGTGGATCGGCGATCGCACCCGCCAGCTCGATGGCGCGCATGTCGAGTTTCTGCGCGGTGTGCACAACCCGATCGGGGTCAAGGTCGGCCCGAGCATGGACCCTGAGGAGTTGATTCGGCTGATCGATGTGCTCAACCCGAGCAACGATCCAGGCCGTTTGAACCTGATCGTGCGCATGGGCGCAGGCAAGGTCGGCACACACCTGCCGGGGCTGATCCGTACGGTAGAGCGCGAAGGCCGCCAGGTGCTGTGGAGCTGCGACCCGATGCACGCCAACACGATCAAGGCCAGCAGCGGCTACAAGACCCGCGACTTTGCGCAGATCCTCGATGAGGTGAAGCACTTCTTCCAGGTTCATCAGGCCGAAGGCTCGTACGCTGGCGGCATTCACATCGAGATGACCGGGCAGAACGTCACCGAGTGCATTGGCGGTGCGCGACCGATCACCGAAGACGGCTTGTCCGATCGCTACCACACCCACTGCGACCCGCGGCTGAATGCCGACCAGTCGCTGGAGTTGGCATTCCTCATCGCCGAAACCCTCAAGCAGGTCCGTCGCTGACCTGCTCCCGCGCAGTCACTGCCAGCCAGTGACTGCGCGACCGGCTTACAGCTCGTAAGCCAGCAGCACGGCGCACACCACCAAAAAGCCACAGAACATCATGCGCAGCACGCGCTCGGGCAAGGCGTGCGCGAGCTTCACGCCCCAACTGATGCTGAGCAGCCCGCCCACGGCCAGGGCAGCGCCCATCTGCCAGTCAACACTGTGGTGCAGGCCGTAGGTGAGCAAAGTCACCGAGGTGCTCGGTGCCGCCAATGCCAGCGACAGGCCCTGGGCGACTACCTGAGTGGTGCCGAACACACTGGTCAGTACCGGTGTGGCAACCACCGCGCCGCCAACCCCGAACAGCCCGCCCATGGTCCCGGCAAAACAGCCGAGCACACCCAGCCACGGCCACGGATAACGCAACTGGCTGCTGGCCGGTGCGGTGCGCATGAACATCCGCGCCAGGTTCCACACCACCAACGCCAGCAAAAAGCCGACAAAGCCCAGGCGCATCGAATGGGCATCGATGCCGACCGCCCAGATCGAGCCCAGCCAGGCGAACAGCAGACTGAAAAGCGACAACGGCAAGGCGTAGCGCAGTTCGATGCGGTTGCGCTGGTTGTAGCGCCACAGCGCCAGCAGCACATTCGGCACCACCATCACCAGCGCGGTGCCTTGCGCGAGTTGTTGGTCCAGACCGAACAGCACGCCCAATGCCGGTATCGCGATCAAGCCGCCACCGATGCCGAACAACCCGCCCACCGTGCCCAATGCAGCGCCCAGTACGATATACAGCAACCACTCGATCATCAGGGCCTCATCTGCCTGTTACACAATGTGTACATGCTAACCATTGCGGGCTGGTAGGGAAACGCACAGCAGCGCACAATGGCTTTGCGTATCTCGCACAAGCAGAGTCTTAATGAACCCCGATGCCCTTACCGAACAGCTGAGCCTGTTCCTCGACGTGCTCGACACCGGCAGTTTTTCCGCAGCGTCCAGGCGCCATCCCCTGACCCCATCTGCCGTGGCTCGGCGCATCGACAGTCTCGAGGCAGCGGTGGGCAGCCGGCTGTTCATGCGCAGCACCCACGCCGTACGCGTGACGCCCGCCGGCAAGGCCTTTGCCGAACGCGCGCGGCGCATCATCGAAGAGCTGCGCCTGGCCCGCGCCGAAGCGGTGTCGCTGAGCAACGCCCCTGAGGGGCTGATCCGCATCGACGCCCCGGCCGCCTTCGGCCGCCTGCACCTGGCCCCGGCGATTGCCGACTTTCTCGCGGCGTATCCCGGGCTGGACGTGCGCCTGCGCCTGATCGACAGCTTCGTCGACCTGCACGGCAGCCACCTGGGCGAGGTCGATCTGGTGTTGCGCGCCGGCCCCTTGGCAGACACCCGCCTGGTTGCTACGCCACTGGCCTATATGGTCCGCGTGGCCTGTGCCAGCCCGGCGTATCTGACCAACCGTGGCTTGCCAAACTGCCCCAGCGAACTGCCAGAGCACGACGGCCTCGACTGGGACGGCCTGGCGCCACCGTTTGCCTGGCGTTTCAACGTCGATGGCCAACTGCGCCTGTATCGGCCCAGCCGCATGCGCATGTCGGCCAACAACGCCGAGACCCTGCTGTGCGGCGCCCTGGCCGGTTTGGGCGTGGCGCACCTGCCGACCTGGCTGATCAGCGAGCACCTGCTGCGCGGCGACCTGGTGCCGTTATTCTGTCAAAACGGCCTGCCTGCAGCCGAGACCAGCGGTATCTATGCATTACGCCTGGAACATGAAACGAACTCTCGCAGTCGCTTGCTGCTCGAATTCCTCAAGAGCCGGTTCAGTCCGTTGCCGCCGTGGGATCTTGCCCTGCGCAGCGAATTACGCTGGTAGTGACCGCGCCAGTTATCAGCGTGCTAGATTTTAAATCTGAAGAATTCAAGGACCTGCATGAACGCCGACACTAAAGCCCCTTGCGACGAGCTGCTGCTGAACAACCAGGTCTGTTTTGCCCTGCACTCGACCTCGTTGCTGATGACCAAGGTTTACAAGCCCTTGCTGCAGGCACTGGGCCTGACCTATCCGCAATACCTGGCGATGCTGGTGTTGTGGGAGCAGGACGGCCTGACCGTAGGGGAAATCAGCAATCGCCTGCTGACCGACCCTGGCTCGCTGACCCCGCTGCTCAAACGCCTGGAAAGCGAGGGCCTGCTCAAGCGCACCCGCAGCCGCGAGGATGAACGGGTGGTACTGGTGCAACTGACCGACAAGGGCCATGCCCTGCATGAGGATGCCAAGCGCGTGCCGCAGTGCATTCTGCAGGCCAGCGGGCGCAGCCTGGAGCGGCTGCAGCAGTTGCAGGCCGAGCTATTGGACCTGCGCGCCAGCCTGCAAAAAGCCGTGTAGCGACTACGCTGGCACAGCGGCCCCGACAAACGGCTGATGTTTTATCTTGCGCGCTAACTAATTGCGCGCTAATTTAAATCCCACACCAACCAGCGCCACGGCGCGCAGCACATTACGCGAGGCTAGTCATGCAAAAGGTCACTCCGCTGTACATTGCCCAAGCCACTTCTACCGGTGGTCGTGATGGCAAATCCCGCTCGGACGACGGCAAGCTCGAAGTCAAACTGAGCACGCCGAAAGAGCTCGGCGGCGCCGGCGGCGAAGGCAGCAATCCCGAGCAGCTGTTTGCTGCCGGCTACTCGGCCTGCTTCATCGGTGCCCTGAAGTTTGTCGCGGGCCAGGCCAAGCAGCCGTTGCCAGCAGACACCTCGATCACCGCCAAGGTCGGCATTGGCCAGATTCCCGGCGGCTTTGGCCTGGACATCGACCTGGAGATCAGCCTGCCCGGCCTGGAACAAGCCGCAGCGCAGGAACTGGTCGACAAGGCACACCAGGTCTGCCCGTACTCCAATGCCACCCGCGGCAACGTCGATGTACGCTTGCATGTGAACGTCTGAGTAATCTTCAGGCATAAAAAAACCCGGCCAGCGCCGGGTTTTTTTGCGTTCGGCAGAAGTGATTACTTCTTCGAACGGCCTTTGAAGCTACCGTCACGGGTGTCGATATCGATCATTTCGTCGATTTCGATGAAGTCAGCAACCTGAACTTCAGTACCGTTGGACAGTTTGGCAGGCTTCATGACCTTGCCCGAAGTGTCGCCACGCGCCGAGTTCTCGGTGTAGACAACTTTACGGCTGATGGTGGTCGGCAGTTCAACCGAAACCAGACGGTCTTCGAAGAACACCGCTTCGCAGACGTCTTCCATGCCTTCTTCGATGTACGGCAGAACGGCCTCGATGTCTTCGGCGTTCAGCTCGTACATGGTGTAGTCGCTGGTGTCCATGAAGGTGTACGAGTCACCGCTGATGAACGACAGGGTCGCTTCTTTGCGATCGAGGATCACGTCGTCCAGCTTGTCGTCTGCACCGTACACGGTTTCAGTCTTGTAGCCGGTCAGCAGGTTTTTCAGCTTGGTCTTCATGATCGCGCTGTTACGGCCCGACTTGGTGAACTCAGCTTTCTGAACCAGCCACGGATCGTTATCGATGCGCAGAACGGTACCGGGTTTGATTTCTTTACCAGTTTTCATTGCGAAATATCCGAATCTGGATGGATTTATAAAAATCGAGGCCGCGTATCATAGCGAATTTCGGCAAAAGTGTACTAGCGCTGTGGCGAGGTCCGGCTGAGCGGCTTGCGCGACAGCCCATTCGCGGGCATGGGTTTGCAGTTCGTCCCAGTGTGGCTGCAGCGCTTGCCAGGCCTGGCCCGTGTCGCCGTCGATGTTCCATGCCCGCCACAATGCGGTCAGCGCCACGCTGGCCGGGTCTGACAGACCCTGGCGATAGAGCGCCAGGAACGCTTCGAGTTTTTCCCAGTGGGCGTTCTCGTCCTGGACGTAGATATGCCACAGCATCGGCACGCCGGCCCATTGCGCACGCACGAACGAATCTTCACCGCGCACGGCATTGAAGTCGCAGGCCCACAGCAGCTTGTCGTAATCACCCTGACTGACGAATGGCACCACCTGCACAGTCAGCGCGCCGCGCTGATGCAGCGCACCCGGCGCCAACGTGGCAACCTCGAGCCAGGCCGCCAGGTCCGCCAGAATCCGCCCTTGTGGCACCAGCAAGTGAGTCGCTTGCGGCCCTGCCGCCAGCGCCTGCAGCCAACTGCCCAACTGGCGGTTCTCATAAGCGAACAGCGACAGCAGCCGGCTGCCGGATGCGACCTGCACGCCCAGCCCTGCCAAAAACTCTGCCCGTTGCTTTGGCGCTGACTGCAGGCTGTCGCGGCTCGCCAGCAAACCGGCCTCGCGCAGCAGGCCGCCGGTCCTGGCGGTGAAACCCGGGAAGAAAAACACCTTGCGCAGGCCGTTGGGCTGGGGCGACGGCAAACCGTGGCAACCCTCGACCCAGTCTTCGGCGCTCAGGTACTCGAGGTTCAGCCACAACGGCGGCGTCGCTTGCGCGCTCATCGCTTCGATGTAGGCCGGGGGCAGTTGGCAGGCAAAAGCACCGATCACCACCTCGGCTGGTGTAGTGGCCGGCCATGCCGCCGGCCAATGGCGCACGTCGACACCCTCGTGCCACTGCTGCTCGGCGTTGGCGTCAGCGGCTGGGCACAGCGGCACGAAGGCATTCAGGTCGTCGACCCACAAGCGAACAGCCAGGCCATGTTCAGCCACCAGTTGCCGGGCCAGGCGCCAGGTCACGCCGATATCACCGTAGTTATCCACAACGGTGCAAAAGATATCCCAGCTGGCTTTCATCGCCGCTCCCATGCTGCGCGGTAAAACCCGCGATTTTGCGGATAAACGCCTGCCGACAAAAGCACCGCGCTGAATATTTGTCGGCGGCCATGCGACAATGCTCGCCACCCCGCCCTGCCAGGAGGCCGCCATGTACCGCCGCCGTGAACTGAAGATTACCCTCAAGCCCGTGCAACTGGTGCTGTGTATTGCCTTCGGCCTGTGGCTTGGCGTCGTCGCGATTGCCGTGAGCCTGTGGCTGGCGGCGCGGTTGTGGCCCGAACAGGTGCAGCCGGTCGCTCAGGTGCTGGCACCGGCAATCGTAGCGCCAGCACCGGCCGCAGCCGGCGATGCCCAGGCGCAGATGTTCGAGCGCTACAAGGACATTCTGCACAACCAGGAAGCCGAGCAGGCCGCCGCAGCCGCGCGGGGCAACCCGCGTAACCTGAACAAGCCCAAGTGCCAGTTCTGGCTGCAGCAGAATCGCACCGCGCCGACCGACAAGAGCCAGGCCAACGTACTCGAGTTCTGTTACTGATGCTGAACAAGAATGAAGTCCTCAGCGCCATCGTCACTGCCCTCGAAGCCGACGTCGAGGCACTGCGGCGGGCCGCGCAGATCGCCTATGAAGCCGCCACCGCCGAAGAGAACAAGGCCGAGAACAAGTACGACACCCTCGGCCTCGAGGCTTCTTACCTGGCAACCGGCCAGGCCCGTCGCGCTGCCGAGATCCGCCAGGCGCTGCTGACCTATCAACAGTTGGTGCTGCGTGACTATGACCCCGCACGCGGCATTCAGATCAGCAGCCTGGTCACCCTCGAAGACGAACAAGGCGATCAGCGTCGGGTGTTCATTGGCCCGGAGGGCGCCGGCCTGAAGATTGGCCACGGGCCGCAGCAGGTGACCGTGATCACCCCGCGCTCACCACTGGGGCAAGTGTTGATCGGCAAGCGGCTGGACGATGAAGTGAGCCTGGTGGTGGCAGGTGTGGCCCAGGTGTCCGCCGTGGTTGCTGTCGTTTAAAGCAGCTCCAGCGCATCAAAGGCGCTGGCCAGGCCCTGCTCGGCAAACTGCTCGACGACAAAGTCGATGAATGCGCGGGTCTTGCCCGGCAGCAGCTTGTGCCCGGCGTAATAAACACTGATGTTGCCATCATCCACGTACCAGTCCGGCAGCACCCGTTGCAGCAGGCCTGCGCGCAGATACGGCACGGCAAACGGCAGGCTGACCAAGGCAATCCCCAGGCCTTGCTGGGCCACCGCGCAGGCAGCATCGGAGTCGCTCATGGTCATGGCCTGACGCAACTGCAGCGGTCGTTGCTCACGCCCGCGACTGGTCAATGGCCAGGCCCGCACGCGGCCGGTCTGCGGCGAGCGGATAAGAATGCCGGGCAACTCGAGCAGATCTTCCGGCTGATTGATCGCGGCGCGCCCTTGAATAAACCCAGGCGCCGCGACCAGCACCCGATGCGCTGGAGTCAACCGCCGCGCCACCACCCCCGGCGGCAGCTCGAAGCCGCCGCCGATGGCCGCATCGAAGCCCTGGCCGATCAGGTCGACCTGGCGGTTGTCGAAGTGCCAATCCGGCGTGATCGCCGGGAAGCGCTGCAAAAACTCACCCAGCAGCGGCAGCACGTACAGGCGGCCGAACACCGTGCCCATGCTCACCCGCAACAGCCCCGCCGGCTGCCCCTGCGCGCTGGCCAGGTTGGCCATTGCCGACTGGATAGTGCCGAAGCTGTCCTTGACCTCGCTTAAAAAGCGTTGGCCGGCTTCGGTCAGGGTCAGCTTGCGGGTGCTGCGCTGAAACAGCCGCACACCCAGGCGCGACTCCAGCTGGGCAACGTTCTTGCCCACTGCGGCCGGAGTCAGGCGCAGCCGCCGAGCCGCTTCGGCGAAGCTGCCAACCTCGGCGCTGCGGATAAAGCATTCCAGCGTACTGAATGACTCGATGGCCATGATTAGCAACCCAGGGTTTACTCTGCTGATCGTGATTAGCATCTTATCAGTAGCTAATCGGCAGCGGATACTGCGCCCATGCCAAGGCCTTTCGCCTTGCCCACTAGCAGGAGTTCGCCCATGTCCAGTTCCCTCATCCTCACCGGCAAAGTCGCTTTGGTCCAAGGCGGTTCGCGTGGCATCGGTGCAGCCATCGTGCGCCGTCTGGCGCTGCAAGGCGCACACGTCGCGTTCACCTACGTCAGCTCCGCCGGGCCTGCCCAGGCCCTGGCCGAAGAGATAAATAGCGCCGGCGGCAAGGCCTTGGCGCTGCGCGCAGACAGCGCCGATGCCAGCGCCGTCCAGCAAGCGGTAAAGAACACCGTGGAGACTTTCGGCCGGCTGGATATCCTGGTCAACAACGCCGGCGTGCTCGCCGTTGCACCTGTCGCCGAGTTCGATCTGGCCGAGTTCGACCGCATGCTTGCGGTCAACGTGCGCAGCGTGTTCGTAGCCAGTCAGGCTGCAGCGCCGCACCTGGGCCAGGGCGGGAGGATCATCAATATCGGCAGCACCAATGCCGAGCGCATGCCGTTTGCCGGCGGCGCCCCGTATGCCATGAGCAAGTCAGCGCTGGTTGGCCTGACCAAAGGCCTGGCACGCGACCTCGGCCCGCAGGGCGTGACCGTCAACAACGTGCAGCCAGGGCCAGTGGATACCGACATGAACCCGGCCGATGGCGACTTTGCCGACAGCCTGATCCCGTTGATGGCCGTCGGCCGTTATGGCCACGCCGAGGAAATCGCCAGCTTTGTCGCCTATCTGGCCGGCCCCGAAGCGGGCTACATCACCGGCGCCAGCCTGACCGTGGATGGCGGCTTTTCGGCCTGAGTACCTGCCCCGTTGCGCCAGACAGCGCGACGGGGTCGCCTGGTAATCGCTACCATGCAGCAATTGAATTGGGATGGGGCCAACGCAGCCCCAATACTCGATGTACTTTTTACTGCCAGCAAAGGACCTGCCATGCCCTCCCCGACCTTGAGGCGCGCCCTCATCCTGCTGATGGCGACCGCCACCGGCCTGGCCGTTGCCAGCAACTATTACGCGCAACCTTTGCTGCACAGCATCGCCGAACAGTTTGGCCTGAGTACGGCCAGCGCCGGCACCATCGTCATCGCTGCGCAGCTCAGTTACGGCGCCGGCCTGCTGCTGCTAGCGCCGCTGGGCGACATGTTCGAGCAACGGCGGCTGATCGTGTGCATGATTGCCATCGCCACGGTCGGCCTGGTCATCAGTGCCTGCGCTCCGAACCTGGCCTGGTTGCTGGTCGGCACCACGCTGACCGGATTGTTTTCGGTGGTGGCGCAGATTCTGGTGCCGATGGCCGCCAGCCTGGCCGCCCCCGAACAACGCGGCCGCGCGGTCGGCACCTTGATGAGCGGGCTGCTGCTGGGGATCCTGCTGGCGCGCACCGCTGCGGGCTTCATGGCCGAGCTGGGCGGCTGGCGCAGCATCTATGTGCTGGCGGCAGTGTTGATGGCGATCAGCGCCATCGCGCTATACCGCAGCCTGCCGCAGCACAAGAGCCACGCTGGGCTGAAATACCCGGCACTGATTGGCTCGGTGTTTCGCCTGTTCGCCGAAGAGCCGGTGCTGCGCCTGCGCTCGTTGCTGGGGCTGTTGGCGTTCAGCCTGTTTGCGTTGTTCTGGACCCCACTGGCGTTTTTGCTGGTGCGCGAGCCCTACCACTATGGCGAGGCGGCCATCGGCCTGTTTGGCCTGGCCGGGGCTGCCGGTGCCCTGGCAGCGAACTGGGCCGGGCGCCTGGCCGACCGCGGCAAGGGTGCCCTCGGCACTACCGTGGGCCTGAGTGCGCTGGTGCTGTCGTGGCTGCCACTGGGTTTTGCCGAACAGTCGCTGGTGGCCCTGCTGATCGGTGTGTTGTTGCTTGATCTGGCGGTACAACTGGTACATGTCAGCAACCAGAACGCCGTGATCAGCCTGCGTCCCGAGGCCCGCACCCGGCTCAATGCCGGCTACATCACCTGCTACTTCATCGGCGGCGCGCTGGGCTCACTGCTGGGGACGCAGTTGTTCGAGTACAGCGGCTGGAAAGCCATCGTCGTCGCCGGGATCCTGATCGGCACGCTGGCCTTGCTGGTGTGGGTTCTGGCCGAGCGCAGGCGCAAGCTGCAGCCGCCGCGCCCGTCGGCTGCCGCGAGCTGAATTATCTGCCAGCTCAATCGTTTCTCTGAACGGGCGCCTCTGAAATAGGGGCGCCCGGCGCTGCTGCGCCTGCTACCATGGCGCCCCTTTTTCGCCTGCCTGGCGCAATACCAGCAGGCTGCCCGCTGCCGCTGCCACGCCTCGCCTGCCCTCGGCGCAGCGGTGCCGCGCGCGCGTTTTTCCAGGAGCCCTGCATGACCTCGCTTCGCCCTCGCCTGCCCCTGAGCCTGCTCAGCCTTGGCCTTGCTCTGCACAGCGGGCAGGCCCTCGCTGACGGCGTGACCCTGGCGCCGTTGCAGGTGACCGATGTTTCCGCCAGCGACGGTTATCAGGTGCGCCAGGCGCAGGTCGGCGGCTGGCAGCCAGCGGCGCTGCTCGACACCCCGGCCTCGATCAGCGTGTTCAGCCAGCAACTGCTGGAAGACCGCCAGGTGCGCAAGCTCAGCGAAGTGCTGCAAAGCGATGCCTCGGTGGGCGAAAGCTATGCGCCGATTGGCTACTACGAAAATTTCAACGTGCGCGGCTTCGAGCTCAATGCTGCCAGCAGCTACAAGATCAACGGCCAGACCATCGCCGGCGAGCAGAACGTCGCACTGGAGAACAAGCAGCAGGTGGAACTGCTCAAGGGCTTGTCGGGTTTGCAGAGTGGCCTCTCCGAGCCGGGCGGCCTGATCAATTACGTGACCAAACGCGCCGCCGATGTGCGCAGCGTCAGCGTCTCGACCAACGAACACGGCGAGCGCTATCTGGCCACTGACGTTGGCGGCTGGTTCGGCAGCGAGCGCCAGTTCGGCCTGCGCGCCAACCTCGCCCACGAGGACATTCGCTCGTATGTCGACCACGCCGACGGCAAGCGTGATTTTGCCTCGTTGGCGTTTGACTGGCAGATCAGCAGCAACGCCACCTTGCAGGTGGACGCCGAGTATCAGCACCGCGAGCAGCGCTCAGTGCCGGGTTATCAGCTGCTTGGTGGCAGCACAGTGCCGCATGGGGTCGATCCGAGTGATCGGCTTGCTTATCAGCAATGGGCCAAGCCCGTGCAGAACGATTCGCTGAACCTTGGCGGGCGCTTCGAGTACCGCTTCAATGACGACTGGAGCGGCACGCTGAGTGCTTCGCGCAGCAAGGTGGTGATCGACGATTACAGTGCGTTTGCCTGGGGTTCGAGCGAAGGCGCGTTCTTTGCCGGCAATGGCGATTACGACATCTATGACTACCGCAGCCCGGACGACACCCGTCGTACCGATGAGGCGCAGGCAATGCTCAATGGTCGCTTCGATGCCCTGGGCCTCGGCCACGAATTGACCGTAGGTGCCAGTGCGCAACGCCGTACCCTCGACCAACGCCCGTACTACAACGAATGGCTCGGCAGCGGCAATATCGATACCGGCGCGCCGCCACTGGAACCGTCGAGCAAGGCCGTTGGCGCCAGCGAGCGCCGCCTCGACAGCCGCCAATACGGTGTGTTCTTCAGCGACCGCATCACCTTCAACGAGCAGTGGCAAACCGTGCTCGGTGCCCGCGAAGTGCGCCTGGATGAGAAGACTTGGGACGAGACTGGCATTGCGGGCCGCCACACGCAGCAGTATCAACTGCTGCCAAACGCCGCGCTGATCTACAAGCCGCAGCCTGACACCACCGTCTACGCCAGCTACTCCAAAGGCCTTTCGGCCGGGGGCACGGCACCGTGGTTCACCAGCAACCTCGGCCAAATCCTCGCCCCGACGCTCTCAAGGCAACTGGAACTGGGCATCAAGCATGACTGGCAAGGCATGAGCTTCAGCGCTGCGCTGTTCCAGATCCGCCAGGCCTACCAGTACGCTCGCCCTGAGGTCGGTGGCTTTACCTACGTCCAGCAAGGCCAGCAAAAAAACACCGGCCTGGAGCTCGGCGCCAGCGGTTGGGCCACCTCGAAGTTGCAACTCCAAGCCAGCGTCGCAGCTATTCGCGCGCGGGTCGAAGACAGCGGCACCGACGCTTACGAAGGCCACCAGGCGATCAACGTGCCGAAGGTGCGCGCCGCGCTGCACGCCGAATACACCCTACCGGTGCCCGGCCTGGCCCTGCTCGGCGGCGCCCGTTACAGCGCCAGCAAGTACGCCAGCCAGGCCGGTAACGTCGAAGTCGGCGGCTACACCGTATTCGATCTCGGCAGCCGCTACCGCACAGCCATCGGCGGCTATGACACGGTACTGCGCCTGACCGTCGACAACCTGTTCGACAAACGTTACTGGCGCGACACCGGTGATTATCTGGGCGACAACTATCTGTTCCAGGGCGCCCCGCGTACGGCTCGGTTGTCGGCTTCGGTGAGTTTTTAACCCAGCGTCGACCTGCATGCGGTCATCAACCGCGTGCAGGTGAAGTACAGCCCGCCAAACCGCGCCCAATACAAAAAGCCCCCGAACTTTTCAGTTCGAGGGCTTCTCGTAGAATGTGGCGGTGAAGAAGGGATTTGAACCCTTGATACGATTTCTCGTATACACACTTTCCAGGCGTGCTCCTTCGACCACTCGGACACTTCACCGTTTCTCTTCAAGCTATTCAGCCTGTCGAGGCGCGCTAATTTAGTCGAAGAGTCGGGTGTTGGCAAGCGCTTTTTTCAGAATTTTCATGCGCTTAAGCAAACCCGAGGATCGCTGCAGGGGCCGATGGCAAAGCTGCCATTGTACCCGGCGCTTTTCCCGCGCAACGGCGGCCACGGCCGCAACCCGTGGCCGCGATGGCCGCAGCTGACTGGCCGGTCAGCCTTGCTGCTTTACCTGCGCAGCTGCGCTGGGTAACGTCATCGCCACGCCACTTAAAGGACTCTGCCATGAACGAGCTGATCACTTACCACGCCGAAGACGGCATCGCCACGTTGACCCTGAACAACGGCAAGGTCAACGCCATCTCGCCAGACCTGATCACCGAATTCAACGCCGCCCTTGATCGTGCGGTAGTGGAGCGCGCTGTGGTGATCATCACCGGTCAGCCCGGCATTCTCTCCGGCGGCTACGACCTCAAGGTAATGACCTCGGGCCCACAGCAGGCGGTCTCGCTGGTCACCGCAGGCTCGACCCTGGCCCGCCGCCTGCTCGCGCACCCATTCCCGGTGATCGTCGCCTGCCCCGGCCATGCCGTGGCCAAGGGGGCGTTCCTGCTGTTGTCGGCCGACTACCGCATCGGCGTCGAAGGGCAGTACAAGATCGGCCTCAACGAAGTCGCCATCGGCATGACCATGCACCACGCCGGCATCGAACTGGCCCGCGACCGCCTGCGCCGCTCGGCCTTCCACCGCTCGGTGATCAACGCCGAGATGTTCGACCCGCAGGCGGCCCGCGAAGCTGGCTTCCTCGATGCGGTGGTGCCTGCCGAGCAATTGCTTGAAGCCGCCACCAGCGCAGCCCATACGCTGAAAAAACTGAACATGAATGCGCACAAGAAAACCAAGCTGAAAGTGCGCAAGGACCTGCTCAATGCGCTCGACGAAGCGATCATCCTCGACCAGGACTTTGCCCTCTGAGCCCGCGCCGAGGTTGCCTGCGCGGCGCAGACCGACCAAGCTGTCCGACATAGTCAACCGAACAAGCGGACAGCCATGGGTCGAGTCGTCGCAGCGGCGGTGTACAGCGCCGGAAGAAAGGTCACCAACATCAGCATCGACGAGGGCAGTGAGTGGGCGAAAAAGCCCGGCCACTTCGTCTGGATCGGCCTGGAAGCGCCCAGCGCCGAAGAGCTGGCCAGCCTGCAGTGCCAGTTCAACCTGCATGAGCTGGCCATCGAGGACGCGCTGGAGAAACACAGCCGGCCCAAGCTGGAAACCTTCGGCGATGCGCTGTTCATCGTCACCTATTCGCCGGTGCGGCAGGACGGCAAGCTGGAATTCATCGAAACGCACATCTTTGCCGGCAACGGCTACATCATCACCTGCCGCAACGGCCACTCCAAATCCTACGCGCTGGTGCGCCAGCGCTGCGAAGCCCGACCGTTGCTGCTCGATCACGGTGAAGACTTCGTGCTGTATGCCCTGCTCGACTTCGTCACCGAGAATTACCAGCCAGTCAGCGAAGCGATCCACGGCGAGATCGAGGAGCTGGAACAGAGCGTGCTCAGCAGTTCGCTGATGGAAGACGACATCCGCCGCCTGCACAGCCTGCGCCGCGACATCCTGCGCCTGCGCCGCTACGTGGCGCCGATGGTGGAAATCAGCGAAGAGCTGCAGCGGCTGAGCTTCCCCTTCATCGACAAAAACATGCGCCCGTATTTTCGCGACGTGCAGATCCACGTCACCCGGCAGATGGAAGACCTGGTGAGCATTCGCGATATCGCCAGCCAGACCATCGAGATCGGCATGCTGCTGGAGTCGTCACGCCAGAGCATTACCCAGCGCAAGTTCGCCGCGTGGGCAGCGATCCTGGCGTTCCCAACGGCGATTGCCGGGATCTACGGGATGAATTTCCAGAATATGCCCGAGCTAAGCTGGCACTACGGCTACTTTGCCGTGCTGAGCGTGATCGGCCTCGGCTGCACCGGGCTGTTCGCCAGTTTCAAGCGCTCGGGTTGGTTGTAGCGGGATAAGCAGGAGCCGCGCTGGCAGCTCCTGACAACTGCCTCAGGCGGCGCCTTCCTTGGCGCTCGATGCGTGCGCAACAAAGCGCAGCATCCACTCGCCAACCAGATCGCCTTGGTGCTCCAGCTTGAGGCTGGCAATGGCGCGCTGGTAAACCTCGTCCCCCAAATGCTCCTGGCGGGCATCGAGCAGTGCCCGCGAGTAATCATGGACAAACTCAGGATGGCCCTGAAAGCACAGCACCTGATCGCCCACATGGTAGGCAGCGTTCGGGCAGAAATCGCTTGAAGCAATCACCGTGGCGCCTTTGGGCAGCTGAGTGACCTGATCCTGGTGGCTGATCAGCAGGGTCAACTCGGTTACCTGCGGGTCCATCCATGGCGCATGCGCAGCCAGGGTGTAGCGGTGCACGCCCACGCCCCAGCCACGGTCGGCACGTTCGGCCTTGCCGCCGAGCACCAGCGCCAGCAGTTGGTGGCCAAAGCACACACCGAGCAACTTGTCACCACGCTCGTACAGCTTGAGCAGGTACGCCTTGAGGGTCTGGATCCACGGATCATCGCCGAATGAGTCGGCCTTGCTGCCGGTCACCAGATACGCATCGAAGCGCTCGCCCTCGGGGGGATAGTCGCCGTTCATCACGTTGTACACACGAAACTCGGCCTGGTTGACCGACTGACGCAAGAACAGCTGCTCGAACATCCTGCCGTAACCCTGGTACTGCGCCGTCAGCTCTGGCCGCAGGACGTCGGTTTCAAGGATGCAGATGCGTAACGACATAGCGATAGTCCTGAACGACACAAGGAGGGTTTGGCTGTAGAGACTGCCGCGAAAGACACGTACAAGCAAGTAGGCTGTACTGACGAACGGTAAGGGGTGTCACCCTTGGTAACCCCCATCGCGCAGCGGTCTAGCCCAGACATATCGGGCTGCTGGCAAGTGGCCTTAAATGAAACTTGAATGACAAAGCCCGCACTTAGAACAAAGGGTTCTCAAACATGCATAACCTACACCCTACTGTTGGATGTATACCCAAAAGCAGGAGGTCAGCAGAACCGGCGTGTAGCCACGCCGCTGTGATCGACCCGACCCGGCAAAGGGAAGCCAACGGCTATTCAGGAATAACAACAAGAAGGCGGTCCGCCATGTTCAGACAATCAAAAGTACGCCAAGCCGGACTCATATTGTTCGCTACCACCTTGCTGCTGATCTTGCCGAACCTTTCTCGGCTGTTTGGCTGACAGCTTGTGTGGCTATTTCAGACACTGCGTAGGTAATCTGCCGATCTCACCGGTTGGAGATTACCTATGCGCATCACCTTCGCCCTGCTGGCACTGCTGCTCAGCCTGCCCGTGGCTGCGGCGCAGCTGAACCTTGAGCTGGGTGAGCGCACGCGCCATTGGCAAACTGCTGAGCTGCTTGCCCATCCGCAGGCACGTGATATCGACATTCCGGCAGACGTCGCCTACAAGCGGCCCATGCATTACCGCGTAGTGCCCTTGGCTGTGTTGCTCGAGGGCGTGCAGCCAGGCGAACACCTGCAGGCCATTGCGCTGGATGGCTTTGCTGCCGAGATGCCCGCTGCGCCGCTGTTGGCCAATGGCCCCGCGCAGGCGTGGCTGGCGGTAGAGGACAGCGCCAAGCCATGGCCCGCACTGGGTAAAGACCAGCCGAGCGCCGGGCCATTCTATCTGGTCTGGAGCAACCCTAAGGCCAGTGCCATCCGCCCGGAGCAATGGCCCTTCCAGATCGCCACCATTCGCCGCCTGGCAGCGGTCGAGCAACGCTTCCCGGCACTTCTGCCCGAAGCCGGCCTGCCCAGTGACGACCCGGTACGCCAGGGCTTTGCCCTGTATCAACAGAACTGCATGGCCTGCCACCGCCTCAATGGCGCCGGTGATGCGCAGTTCGGCCCGGAGCTGAATCGCCCCTACAATCCTACCGAGTACTTCCAGCCGGCGTTTTTGCGCAAATACATTCGCGACCCACAAAGCTTGCGCCAGTGGTCGCAGGCAAAAATGCCTGGCTTTGCCGAAAGTGTATTGAGTGAACAGGAACTGGACGCGCTGCTGGCGTACCTGACGCACATGAGCAAGCGCAAAGGGTGAGCCGCAGGTAGAGCCATTCGCGAGCGCACTCGCGAATGGCCATGGCACTTAAGCGGTTTGCCGCTCGTGCTTGACGCCCCAGCCTTCGACTTCGCCACCGAGGGGCGAAACCACCCCCTCGAAGGCCTCTTCGAAGGCACCGATGCCGCGGTAGGTTGCATACATGATCTTGCTCAACTCAAGGTTCCAGCCGCCATCATCACGTTCTCGTACCTGAGCATTCAACGACTCGCCACGAAACCGCCCGGCCGCCTGGCGGGCGCCGCTTTCATCTGGAAATACCGCATAGAACTCGATGGGGTGGATCTGGGTGAAGTCAAAACCGCCAGCTTTCATCTGGCGCAGGACATTGCTGCTGATGTCGTCGTTCTGGCTGCTCATGAATCGTCCTCCTGAATAATGCAATGGATAGACTTTCCGTGCACTACGCACTTGCCGGCGCCGGGAAGGGCCGCAAACAAGCCGAGCTGATCGAGCTGATGCAAGACGCGAAGAAAACCGCGTCGGCCCGCAGAAGAGGCCGATGCGTGAGACTAGCGTAGTGCTTATCGCAGTACTACGCCAGAGGGGCTGCTCAAGGCAGTTCGCGGATGTCGCTGATGGTTACGCCGTTCTGCTCCTTGAGCCAGCGTGCCGTCGGCGCGTCGCTACGGTCCTGGAAGTCATTCAAATCCAGTTCATTCAAAAGCGGAAAAAGCTTGGTGCGTATTGCGCGTGCCGCCTCTTCATCACTGGGACGCTGATCGCCGGTAAGCAGCAGCGTCGTCGGTTCACCTTTCTGGTCGGCAAAGATGACTTCCCACTCTTTCATCGAATAACCCTCGGTGGATACGGAATTGACTGACATCCGTTCTAGCTTGACCACTGGCTGCAGAAGTTGTTCAGCGCGCTCGCCAGGCGCACATGAAAAAGGGCCCGCCGGTTACCCGGCGAGCCCTTCACGGTGCCTCAGCGCGCCCTATTTGGGCGTGCCGTGGACCACGCCTGCGGTGTTGTCGAGCAGGCTCTTGGTAGCGGTCTGGATGTAGGCTTCGAGGTTTTTCAGCAGTTCGGGCTGATCCGGGCTTTCGATCAGTTCGGCCTTGAACTCGCTGCCCAGCTGGTAGCGATACATGCGCGGGGTCATGTCCTTGGACTCGATCAAAATCCGGTCGCCCTTGACCAGGCCGACGATCTGCTCGCTACCCGATGGCTTGATCATGCCCATGCCCTGGTCGCCTTCCGGCAGGTTGAGCAGGTCACGGCCCCAGCACTGATGACGGGTCTGACCACCCAGGCGGCCCATGATGGTCGGCACGATGTCGACCTGGGTGCCGACGGTGTGGTCGACCGCGCCGAACTTCTCCTGGATGCCCGGACCGATCAACAGCAGCGGCACGTTGAAGCGGCCCAGATCGAGCTCGGTGACCTGTTGATGGTTACCAAAGCCGTGGTCGCCAACGATGACGAACAGGGTCTCCTTGAAGTACGGCTCTTTACGCGCCTTCTCGAAGAACTGGCCCAGCGCCCAGTCGGAATAACGCATGGCGGTCAGGTGCTCGTCGAGACGGCCCTGGCCGGTCACAGGCTCAACCGGCAGGTCTTTGGGCAGCGCGTACGGCGTGTGGTTGGAAAGCGTCTGCAGCAAGGCGTAGAACGGTTTCTTGCCGTAGTTTTTTGCCAGCTCTTCGGCACCACGGTCGAACATGTCCTGGTCGGACACACCCCAGGTTGGATCGGAGAACACCGGATTGACGAAGTCGTTACGGCCGATAAAGGTGGTCATGCCCTGGTTGCCGAAGAAACCGGACTGGTTGTCCCAGGCAAAGTCGCCGTTGTAGACGTACACATCGTCGTAGTCGCGGGCACTGAGCAGCGCCGGCAGGCCGGACAGTTTGTGGCCGCCCTCAGGGGTCTGCATCAGGTATTCGAAGCCCGGCAGGTTGGGGAAGCACGCCATGGTGGCAAACATGCCCTGATGGGTATGGGTGCCGTTGGAGAAGAAGCGGTCGAACAGCAGACCCTCCTTGGCCAGCTTGTCGAAGTACGGCGTGATGTTGTTGGGGCTGCCCAGCGCGCCCACCGAGTGACCGGCAAAGCTCTCCATCAGGATCACCACGACGTTCTTGATCGGCAGGGTGCGCTCGGCTGGCGGTACGAAATCACGGCGGATCGCAGCTTCGTCGGCATCGACCAGGGTGTCGTGCGGCGTCAGCAGCAGGTCACGCACAGTTTGCTGTGCCACTTGCTGATCGAGCACCGGCTTCCAGACATTGGCGCGATCTTCGCCGAAACGGCTCTTGGCAGCGTCGATCAGGGTCAGGGTGCCATTGAGGCCCAGCTGGTTGATGAAGTTGGAGTCGGTGGTGAAGGCGTCGCCCCAGCGCATCGGCGGGCCTTGGCGCAGGGTGCCACGGGCGGCAATCACGGCAATCAGCAGGATCACCATGAATACGGCCAGGCGGTAATACCAGGCCACAGGCGGGCGCGGGTTGCCGTGCAGCGCGCCGCTGGCAGGCCGGGTCAGCCGATCGATGCCTTTGAACAACAGGCTCAGCAGCCAGGTGCCGATCACCCAGGCGAGCAGATAGCGCACCACCGGGAAGCCGTACCAGAGCATGCTCAGGACGGTTTTCGGGTCTTCCTTGACGTACTGGAACACCAGTCCGTTGAGGCGCTGGTGGAACTCGCGATAGAAGTCCAGCTCCATCAGGCCAAGGAACATGACCACGCTCGAGGCGATCGTCAGCCACACGCGGAATACACCACGTGCTGCCATCGCGGCCGGGCTGAGGATCGCCAGCAGCAGCGGGATGCTCAGGTACACCACCACCCGCAGGTCGAAGCGCAGGCCATTGAGGAAGCCCTCGGCAACCGTGGAATACGGCGTATCGCCGATCATGTCGCTGTTGTAGACCAGCAGGCCAAGGCGTACCAGGCTGAGCATCAGCATGATGACCAGGCCGCAGAGCAAGGTGTAGGCCAGGTGCGATTGCAGGGTTGGCGCGGAACGAACCGGCACGGCCCGTTGTTTCAAGGCATCCGTGTTAGCCATGAATGGGGAGATCCTAGGAGTTTGCGGGAAGGCGACAGCGCCCATAAGCCCTGCCAGCGGTCGTGGCGATAGGGCAAACGCGGCATTGTGCGGCGCGGATTCTGGTTAATCCAGTGTGAAAATTGTGTCACGAAACAGCGACTGTGCAGTCAGCTCCGCGCTGGCACGGGGCTGACTGCCGCCAAGCGGGTCAGACGCGCACGTTGCCGCGCGGCCCGGCGATGGCCCAGATGATCAGGCCCACTACTGGCAGCACCAGAATCAGCAGGATCCAGAGCAATTTACTGCCCGTGGACCCGCCGCTTTTGACCACATTGATGATCGCCCAGATATCCAGGGCAAGAATAATCAGGCCGATCAGGCCGTTGAATGTCGATCCCATGCAGGTACTCCCCATAAAGTCATGTCCGGTGAGCATAGTCGCCTATCACGTCGATAGAAGGGAATCCTTGGCGAGCAGGCGCGGTCACTGCTTAGACTGCTTCATCCATTGCCCAGAGGTTCGCATGCCCCCCGCTCACACCGACAGCGCCGTCGACAGCCCGACCGTTTCCCGCCTGTTCAGTAGTCTGCGCCAGCATGCGCAGGCGTCGCCGTGGCTGAGCTTCGGCCTGGGGGTGGCCTTGCTGGCCATCCTCGGCTTGCTCGGCGCCAGCATGTGGAATGCGGTCAATGGCGATCACTCGGAGAACCTGCACCTGGCCGTCCTAGGTGGCCTCGCCGGCTTTGGCGCGACGGCGCTGGGCGCGGTATTGGCGGTGGTGCTGCGCGATGTCAGCTCGCGTAGCCAGGATGTGATGCTCGGCTTTGCCGCCGGCATGATGCTCGCGGCCAGTTCGTTCTCGTTGATTCTGCCGGGGCTGGAAGCAGCCCGGGAAATTACCGGCAACGGCGCAGCAGCAGCACTGACCGTGGTGGTCGGCATGGGCCTGGGCGTGTTGCTGATGCTCGGCCTGGACCGCTTCACCCCGCATGAGCACGAAACCGTCGGCCGGCAAGGGCCGGAGGCCGAGCGGATAAATCGGGTGTGGCTGTTTGTGCTGGCGATCACCCTGCACAACCTGCCCGAGGGCATGGCCATCGGCGTCAGTTTCACCAATGGCGACATGGCTGTCGGCCTGCCGCTGACCAGCGCCATTGCCATTCAGGATATCCCCGAAGGCCTGGCAGTCGCCCTGGCCCTGCGCGCGACCGGGCTGTCGAACTTCAAAGCGGCGCTGGTTGCTGTCGGCTCGGGCTTGATGGAACCGCTAGGCGCGGTGATCGGCCTGGGCATCTCTACCGGCTTTGCCCTGGCCTACCCGATCAGCATGGGCCTGGCGGCTGGCGCGATGATCTTTGTGGTGTCCCACGAAGTGATCCCCGAAACCCACCGCAATGGCCACCAGACTTCGGCAACGCTGGGCTTGATGGGCGGCTTTGCGGTGATGATGTTTCTCGATACCGCGCTGGGCTAACCCCGGCGCGCGATCCCCGGCTCAGACGTGGACGGCGACCTTCAAGGCTTCCAGTGCCGGCTCGACCTTGATATTCAGTTGCTGGCCCAGCTCCAGCACCCGCGCCAGGTCATGCTGGCCAACCATGACCATCTGCAGCTCCTCGTCCAGTAACTGGCTGAAGTTGAGCAGTACATAGCCGCCGGCCTCCTTGTTCAAGGCAGCCATCTGCACCTGAATGCGGTTGAGCGCAGTCAGCGCCTCGGTCTTGGCCAGTTGCTTGGGCTTGAGGTTGAGGGCGACGCTACTGTCGAACGACTCGCTGATCGCCTGGAACAACTCCTGATAGCTGTCACCGATGAACACCACCGTCTCCGGCAAGCTGCCGAGCACGATCCACTCGCCCAGCGGCATCGGGTAGCTGTCGTCGTAGTTGATGTCTGGGTTGGCAGCGAGGAATGCGGCGGGGTCGGCGTAGGCCTGAGCGGCCTCGTCGGCAATGCGCTCGATCTCGTCATCGGGCATGCAGCCGGCACCGATGAGGCTGATGAATTCGCGCAGTTGGTCTTTCATGTGGGGGCTCTGCAAGGTGAAAAATGTCACCAAGGATAGCCGCAAACGCCCCCTGAGGGTTAGCCGGCGAGCGCCTGCAAGCGTGCTGCGGTGTCGGCCGCACCCATGGTCTGCGCTGCTGCCAGGGCGTTGGCACCGCGCACATCCTGGCGTACCGGGTCTGCGCCCTTGGCCAGCAGGAACTCAAGAATTTCGCTGCGGTTGAACATTGCCGCCAGCATCAACGCCGTACGCCCGTCGGCAGCGGCGGCATCCACCGGTACCCCATGCTCGATCAGCAGCTCGATCATCGGCAGGTCACCCTTGAACGCCGCGCCAGCAATCGGCAACTGGCCGTTGTCGTTGGCAATCAGCGGATCGGCGCCGTGCTCGAGCAGCACGCGCACGGCCTGATGATGGCCGTGGTAGCTGGCAAGCATCAGCAGGGTATCGCCCTTGTGGTTACGCAGGTTGACCGGCAGGCCGCTGTCGAGCAGGCGCCCTAACATGTCGGCGTCGCCACGCCGGGCGCGGTCGAACACCTCGTCGGCAAATGCGGCTGCTTCATCGTCATTCATGGTGGCGGGCTGTTGGTCGGACATCTGTAACCTCCTGGCAAAATGGATGGCCCAAGTGTTGGTGAGGCACTGCCAGTGGGTCAAAGGTTCAGATTCTATGGGGGCAAGAGGCTGCGGCTATTACCTTGCAAAATGCACTGTGCAAATTGCATGACCTTGCACACTGCACGAGGCGCAAAATCAATAATAGGTTCAAGCTGCTGATTTTAAAGGGGTTTTTTACATGGCAAAAGCTGGCACGGTCACTGCAACCATCAACTCAACGTCTGCACACACATTCAGCCAGGAGTTGATATGGACCTTATTCAGCAAAAATTCGCCTCGGTCTTTTCCGCCTACTCGGTCAACACTCAGCCACGCCCTGACGGCGGTATCCTGCTGACCCTGCGTGCTGCCGATGGCAAAGTTACCCGCCGTGTCCTGACCTACGGTCAAATGCACAGTGCCGAGCAGCTGTCGTGGGCCATCAGCGCTATCCGCCGCGACCTGGCTGAACAAGCCAGCGAACTGCCGATGATCAACATGCTGCAAAGCCAGCAGCGCTTTGCACTGCCGACTTATCGTTAAGCAAAAAGCACCTGCGCGAAGCTGATTCTGTACAGCCTGTTCAGGCCTTACAGGAGCAGCCTTGCAGCGCTGGCGAGGGCGCAATCCTCGCCAGCACTACCCTTCAGAGTTCGTCCATCCCCAAAAATTCCCTTGCTGCCGGATCCCCGGTGAATTGTGCTTGCACGCCTTGCTGATCGCGGAACAATCGCGCCGCCAGGCAAAACGGCGAGTTACCCAGATCAATCCAGCGTTGCGTCTGTGCCGGCACGTGCAATACATCGCCCTTCTCACATACCACCGCAAAAACAAATTCGCCTAGACGCAGAGCCATTTGAGCACGTCCGCTGATCACGGCGAACAGCTCGTCGCTGCTGTGCACATGCTCGTCGCGCAGGTCGATCTGCGACTCGATGGCACCTGCCTGATTGAGCAGGCTGACCGCGCTGAAACCGTTGGCGGTCAGCAACTGATCGAGCCGCTCACGCCAGGCATCGAGCACCTGATCATCCGGCGTACCCGGACGAATACGTACATCTGCAGGTTGCCGGGCAAAATGCACGCCGTGTTCGGCCAAGGTGGCGGTGATGTCGTCGTGGTGGGTCAGAACCTTGTTCGGCTGGCCGGGGCTGGAGGGGTGGAAAACACTGAGGATGCTCATCAGGGGCTGTTCCTGCTATCGGTCATTCGAGTGGCAATGATACCGGCTGCGGCAAAGGCTGCGACGCTGGCCATACCAAAGGTGAAGTTGGGGCCCAACAGGTTCCAGCTGTAGCCCGCATACAACGCGCCAAGCGCGCCGCCAGTGCCGGACAGCGCCGCATACAGCGCCTGGCCCTGGCCTTGCTGGCGGGCGCCGAAGCTGGCCTGGACGAAGGCGATCGAGGCGGCATGGAAGCAGCCGAAGGTGGCCGCGTGGAGCAACTGCGAAACGATCAGCACGCCAGCATGGTCGGCCAGACTACCTAACAGCAGCCAGCGCAAGCCCGCCAAAACAAAGCTGACCAGCAGCACCTGGCGCACCGAAAAGCGCGCGAACAGCCGGCTCATGGCCATGAACATCAGCACTTCCGCAACAACCCCGAGTGCCCACAGCAAACCGATGCTGCCGCGGCTGTAACCCAGATGCTCCAGGTGCAGGGTGAGGAAGGTGTAGTACGGGCCGTGGCTGAGCTGCATCAACGCCACGCACAGATAAAAGGCAATCACCCCTGGCGCCAGCAGCTGGCGACCGAATCCCCCTGCCCTGCTGCGTTCGGCGTTCTCCACCGGCTGGGCGTTAGGCACCCACAGGCTGGCGCCGAAAATCCCGGCCATGATCGCCACCAGCGCCAGCGGGTAGATATCCAGGCTCAGCCATTCGAACAACTGGCCCAGTCCCACCACCGCCAGAATAAAGCCGATCGAGCCCCACAGCCGTACCTGGCTGTAGCGCGAGGTCTGGCCATGTAGGTGGGCCAGCGTAATCACCTCGAACTGCGGCAATACCGCGTGCCAGAAGAACGCATGCAGGGCCATCACCAGCGCCAGCCAGGCGTAGCTCTTGCCGAAGAAGATCAACGAGAAACTGGCCAGGGTCGCCAGCGCGCCGAGGCGCACGATCAACAGCCGCTGACCGCTGCGATCACCCAGCCAACCCCACAGGTTGGGCGCCACGCAGCGCATCAGCATGGGGATCGCGACCAACTCGCCAATCCGCGCCGGAGAAAATCCCAGATGATCGAAATACAGCGCCAGAAACGGCGCAGTAGAGCCGAGCAATGCGAAGTAACAGAGGTAGAAACTGGACAGGCGCCAGTACGGGATGGGCGGCATGGGCGGGGTCGTCATGTACTGCCGTTGGCGGCCCGCACGCAGGCCGCCCGTGGCGAGCGAAATTTACAGCTGGCGCAGGACCGGCGTCGTTACCTGCACATTGGCGTTTTGCGCGCGGTGGCGCAGCAGATGGTCCATCAGCACCAGGGCCATCATCGCCTCGGCGATCGGCGTGGCGCGGATGCCAACGCACGGGTCATGGCGACCCTTGGTGATGACCTCCACCGGATTGCCATGGATATCGATCGACTGGCCTGGGGTGGTGATGCTCGAGGTCGGCTTCAAGGCCAGGTGGGCGACAATCGGCTGGCCCGAGGAGATCCCGCCGAGAATGCCGCCGGCATTGTTGCTGAGGAAGCCTTGCGGGGTCAGCTCGTCACGGTGCTCGGTGCCGCGCTGGGCGACGCTGGCAAAGCCGGCGCCGATTTCCACGCCTTTGACCGCGTTGATGCTCATCAGCGCGTGGGCAAGTTCGGCATCGAGGCGATCGAAGATCGGCTCGCCCAGGCCAGGCATGACGCCTTCGGCAACCACGGTGATCTTGGCCCCGACCGAGTCCTGGTCGCGGCGCAGCTGGTCCATGTAGGCCTCGAGCTCCGGTACCTTGTCCGGGTCGGGGCTGAAGAAGGCGTTGTCTTCGACGCTGTCCCAGGTCTTGAACGGGATTTCGATCGGGCCGAGCTGGCTCATGTAGCCACGCACGGTGATGCCAAGGCCGGCCAGGTATTTCTTGGCGATGGCACCTGCCGCTACACGCATGGCCGTTTCGCGGGCCGAGCTGCGCCCGCCACCACGGTAATCACGCTCACCGTATTTGTGGTGATAGGTGTAGTCAGCGTGGGCCGGGCGGAACAGGTCCTTGATCGCCGAGTAGTCCTTGGACTTCTGGTCAGTGTTGCGGATCAGCAGGCCGATCGAGCAGCCGGTGGTGCGCCCTTCGAACACGCCGGAGAGGATTTCGACTTCGTCCGGCTCCTGGCGCTGGGTGGTGTGACGGCTGGTGCCAGGCTTGCGCCGGTCGAGGTCGCGCTGCAGGTCGGCCTGGGAAATTTCCAGACCTGGCGGACACCCATCGACAATGGCGACCAACGCCGGGCCATGGCTTTCGCCAGCGGTGGTAACAGTGAACAGCTTGCCGTAGGTATTGCCGGACATGGACGCTCCGCGAAATCAGCCTGAATGGGGTGCAGCGGGCAGTATACGGAAAGCAGCCGCCTTGCGACGAGTCTGCGGGCTGATTTGTTGCCTGCAGCCGCCAGAACCTTCGTCAGAGCGCTGGGTCAAACCGTCAACTCACTACGAAGCCCTGCCCATGCTGCGCCTCACCGCCCTGCTCGTGCTGCTGTGCAGCACCCTCGCCAATGCCGCCGCCCCGACCGTTCTGCAACGCCCGATCGAACTCGATACTGGCCATGGCGTGCTGTACGGCAGCCTGCTGTTGCCACAACAGGACACCCCGCCGCCGGTGGTGCTGATCATTGCCGGCTCCGGGCCGACCGACCGCGATGGCAACAACCCGGCGGGCGGGCGCATCGACAACCTCAAGCGGCTGGCCTTGCTACTGGCCGGCGAACACATCGCCAGCGTGCGCTTCGACAAGCGTGGCGTGGCCGCCAGCCAGCCGGCGACTCCAGACGAACGCAACCTCAGCGTCGAGGCATATGTGGCCGATACCGTGGCCTGGGCGCACAAGCTCAAGGCCGACCCGCGCTTCGGCCCGCTGATTCTGCTCGGCCACAGCGAGGGCGCGCTGATTGCCACCCTGGCCGCTGAACAAGCCGGCGCCAGCGCCGTGATCAGCCTGTCCGGCAGCGGTCGTCCGGTAGCCGAAGTCATCCGCGAACAACTGGCCCAGCGCCTGGCGCCGGCGCAACTGGCCCAGGGCACCGCATTGCTCGACAGCCTGCAGGCCGGGCAGACCAGCCTCAACGTACCGGTGCCACTGCGCCAGGTGTTCCGCCCGACCGTGCAGCCGTACTTGATCTCGCTGCTGCGTCAAGACCCGGCCGCAGCGTTCGCCCAACTCAAGGTGCCGGCGCTGATCATCCAGGGCCGCAACGACGTGCAGGTGGATGTGGCCGACGCCGAGCTGCTCAAGGCGGCCAAGCCCGATGCGCAACTGGTGTTGATCGATGGCATGAACCACACCCTGCGCATCAGCCCGCGGGACATCAGTGGCCAACGGGAAACCTACCAGAATCCAGAGCTGCCGCTGGCGCGCGAACTTGGCCAGCGGATCGTCGCTTTTATCCGGCAATTGCCACCAGCCTGAGTAGATCGCCCTCAGGTCTTGCCTGCGTCTGCCGATAAGCAGGCATTGGCCCGCGTTTGACTGGCCGACCCCGATTCGAGGACGACCGTGATGACCGATGCCCCAGCCGCCGAAGCGACCGCAGAGCCGCAAGCCCCGGAGAGCGCCCCGCTGCCTTGGGCGGATCTGGCCGCCGAGCACTTCCAGTTGCTGCGCCTGGCGCCATTGCCCACCGACCGCCACACCGGCCCGCGACCGCTGCGTTTTGTGCAGTTTGGCTATGCCGAGCGCCACAGCAAAGAGCACAGCCTGCTGCGCATGCAGATCACCCTGCCGGGACAAAAGGTGCGCAAAGAGCAGAATCAGCTCGACATCCGCGTCGATCACCAGCTGCAACGGGTGTCGATTGGCAGCGAAAACGGGCTGCAGATGGAGCCGCTCAACCGCGGCCTGGGCCGGTTTCTGTTCGCCCAGGCGGTGCAGTGGCTGCAGGCCAACTGGTCGCACTACCAGATCGAGACGGTGGCACTGCCAAACAAGGACGCACTCAACGAAGACACCCGCCTGCGCCGCGACAATGTGCTGCGCTGCGTCGGTGTTGAAGTCGAGTACGTAGAAGGGCAACTGCTCAAAGGGCGCACGCCCGCGCTTGCCGTCAGCCAGCTCAAGGGTGGCTGGAACACCGAGAAAGTCCAGCGGGTGGACATCCTCGAATCGGCCGGCATGCTGCAACAGGCCGAGCAGACCTTGCTGGAGAAAGAAGCTCAGATCCGCGAGCGGGATGAACGCGTGGCCAAGTACCGTCGCGAAGACGGCGGGCTGCGCTTCACCATCACCTGCCTGGTGGCCTTTGCGGTGTTCCAGGCAGGCCTGCTGATCTGGATCGCTACACGCTGATCGGCTAGCCAGGCGGGGCCGTTTTCCAGCCCTTCGCGGGCAAGCCCGCTCCCACAGGTTACGGCGGCGCTGCAAAATCCTGTGGGAGTGGGCTTGCCCGCGAAGGGCCGCAAAGCGGCCCCAAAACAATCAAATCAGACCCGCGCCTGGAACAGCTCCTGGTGCTGACGGCACTGCTCGGCAGTCAGCATGAACACGCCATGGCCGCCCCGCTCGAACTCAAGCCAGGTGAAGTCGACCTCGGGGTACAGCGCCTCGACGTGGACCTGGCTGTTGCCCACTTCGACAATCAGCAAGCCCTTGTCGGTCAGGTGCTCGGCCGCTTCGGCGAGCATGCGCCGCACCAGGTCCAGGCCATCGTTGCCGCAGGCCAGGCCCAACTCAGGCTCGTGGTGATATTCGGCCGGCATGTCGGCGAAGTCTTCGGCATCGACATACGGCGGGTTGGACAGGATCAGGTCGAAGCGCTGCCCCGGCAGACCGGCGAAACCATCGCCCTGCACGGTGAACACGCGCTGATCGAGGCCATGCCGTTCGATGTTCTGGTTGGCCACTTCGAGAGCGTCGAAGGACAGGTCGGCCAGCACCACCTCGGCCTCGGGGAACACGTCAGCCGCGACGATACCAATGCAGCCAGAGCCGGTGCACAGGTCGAGAATGCGCGCAGGCTCCTGCGCCAGCCATGGCTCGAAGCGCTTTTCCAGCAGCTCGCCAATCGGCGAACGCGGCACCAGCACGCGCTCATCGACAATGAACGACATACCACAGAACCACGCTTCGCCGAGCAGGTAAGCGGTCGGCACGCGGTCTTCGATGCGGCGCTTGAGCAGGTGCAGCAGGCGCACGCGCTCATCGTCTTCCAGGCGGCAGTCGAGGTAGCTGTCGGCGATTTCCCACGGCAGATGCACCGAGCCCAGCACCAGCAGGCGGGCTTCGTCCCAGGCATTGTCGGCACCGTGGCCGAAGAACAGCTCGTTCTCGTGGAAGCGGCTGACCGCCCAGCGAATATGGTCGCGCAGAGTGCGCAGGCGTGAAGTGATCACGGGGGACTCCTTTTCAGACAGCCTGAAAGTCTAACAGGCCCACCCGCTGAAATGTTCCACCAACGCCCTGCCGGTGGGACAGATGCCAGTAATTGCATCGCTTGCAATGTCAACCATTCCCATTGGTCGCCAAGCAGGGGACAATAGCCCGACAAAAGCCCTGCTCAAGGAGCCCTTGATGTCTGTTCCAACCACGATGTTCCGCCTCAGCGGCCGCGACTATCCGCCGGCCAAGCTGGGCAACGCCAGCCTGATCATCATCGATGCGCAGAAGGAGTACCTCAGTGGTCCCCTGCAACTGTCGGGCATGGACGAGGCCGTGGCCAACATCGCCAGGTTGCTCGACGCGGCGCGCAAGGCTGGCCGGCCGATCATCCATGTGCGCCACCTGGGCACCGTTGGCGGCCTGTTCGATCCACAAGGCCCGCGCGGCGAGTTCATCGAAGGCTTGGAGCCACGCGGTGACGAGATCGTCATCGAAAAGCGCATGCCCAATGCCTTCAAGAACACCTCGCTGCACGAAACCCTGCAGAACAAGGGCCATCTGGACCTGATCGTGTGCGGCTTCATGAGCCATTCCAGCGTCAGCACCACGGTGCGCCGCGCCAAGGACTATGGTTATCGTTGCACGCTGGTCGAAGATGCCTCCGCCACGCGCGATCTGGCGTTCAAGGACACGGTCATTCCAGCGGCACAGATTCACCAGGGCGAAATGGCCGTGATGGCCGACAACTTTGCCTGTGTTGCACCGACTGCCAGCCTGGTCTGAGCACGGTTAGGCGCCTGCCGGGCGGGCGGAACCGGGTGACTGCAGGTGGGTCGAATGGCCGATAGCGCAGAGGAAATCCGCAATGAAGCTTTCTGACAGTTTCGACGCCAAGCGCCTGCGCTCGCGCCCGCCGCGCAACTGGACGGCGCGGTTGGGCGCTGGCCTGTCTGTGCTGATCGCGACCTTGGGCATCCTGTTGATGATGGCCGGGTTTGCCGGTTTGCTGGGCAACTATGCAGCGCTGGCGGATTTGAATGCCAACCGGCCGCTGGCAGCGACCGTGCTGGGTGGCGGCGTGTTGTTGCTGTGGCTGGGGGTTTGGTTGTGGCGGCGCAGCCGGATCAGGTTGCGCCGTGGCCGTGAATTGAACATTGCCCCGCACTTGATGAAGAAGCACGACTGACGTTCCTCGGGGCCGCTTTGCGCCCCTTTCGCGACACAAGGCCGCTCCTACAGCGACCGCGTCAGGCTGGGTAGACGCAGCCCCTGTAGGAGCGGCCTCGTGTCGCGAAAGGCCAGCAAAGCTGGCCCCAGCTGCCTCCCGCTGATCCGCAGACTCGCGTAAACTCCCCGGCCCACGTGGAGGCCTGCATGCAAGACGATGACTTTTCCCTGTTCCATGCCGAAGTGCGCGGCGTAAAGCCGATCAAGCATGACCGCGCCGAGGTCGGCAAAGCCAAGCCTGACCGCAAGCAGCTGGCCGGCCTGCGCCAGTCCGCCACGGTACGCAGTGATCAGCCGCTGGTGGTTGACGGCATGTCTGACCAGTTCGTCATCGACGTAGCCGCCGAAGACGAGCTGTCATGGCGCCGCGATGGCGTGCAGGAAAGCCAGCTGCGCAAGCTCAAGCTCGGCCAGATCGCCTTTGAAGGCAGCATCGACCTGCACGGCATGAGCGTCGAGAAAGCCCGCGAGATCCTCTGGGCGTTTCTCGCCGAAGCCACCAAGCTGGAAGTGCGCTGCGTGCGTGTGACCCACGGCAAGGCTGCGCGCCTGGACGGCAAGCGGCCGATGATCAAGAGTCACGTCAATACCTGGCTGCGCCAACACCCTCAGGTACTCGGCTTCACCTCATGCCAGGCGCGCCACGGCGGCACTGGCGCGGTATACGTGATTCTGAAACGAACCATGCTCGACGGCCGCGACGAATAACGCCGCGCTTGCAGCGCCGTCGTTGCCGCCGTACCCTTGCGTATTTGCGTTTACTCCCACAGGTAGATCCATGTCCCTGGAACAGAACTACACCGAGATCCTCAGCCAGATTGGCGAGGACGTCTCCCGCGAAGGCCTGCTCGACACGCCAAAGCGGGCCGCAAAGGCCATGCAGTACCTTTGCCGCGGTTATCAACAGACCCTGGAAGAGGTCACCAACGGCGCGCTGTTCACCTCCGACAACAGCGAGATGGTGTTGGTGCGGGACATCGAGCTGTATTCGATGTGTGAACACCACATGCTGCCGTTCATTGGCAAGGCGCATGTAGCCTACCTGCCCAAGGGTAAAGTGATCGGCCTGTCCAAGGTCGCGCGGATCGTCGACATGTACGCCCGCCGCCTGCAGATCCAGGAAAACCTCAGCCGCCAGATCGCCGAGGCGATCGAGAAGGTCACTGGCGCTGCCGGCGTGGCCGTGGTTATCGAGGCCAAGCACATGTGCATGATGATGCGCGGCGTCGAAAAGCAGAATTCGAGCATGATCACTTCGGTGATGCTCGGTGAGTTCCGCGCCAATGCCGCGACTCGCAGCGAGTTTCTCAGCCTGATCAAGTGATCGGCTGGTGATCCCGAACCGACCCTGATGGGTCGGTTTTTTATTTGTTCAGGAGTTGCCCATGATCGTCAAAGCCCTGCGGGTCGGCCTCGGCCAGCTTATCGTGTTCGGTGACTTGATCAGCCGCCCAGCCAAGCGCAAGCGCAATGCCGCGGCCCAGGCTGCGGTCGAGCAGCAGGCCAAGGGCCTGGCTTTGTACCAGTTTCATGCCTGCCCGTTCTGCGTGAAGACCCGGCGTAACCTGCATCGGTTGAACGTGCCGGTGGCGCTGCGCGATGCCAAGAACGACCCGCTGCATCGCCAGGCGCTGCTCGAAGGCGGCGGCCGAGTCAAAGTACCGTGCCTGCGCATCGAAGAAGCCGGAGAAGTGACCTGGATGTATGAGTCCAAGGCAATCATTGCTTATCTGGATCAGCGCTTCGGTACCGCCTGAGAATGCCGGGGCTGCTTTGCAGCCCCACCTACGCCGCCCTCACTCCCCCATCGGCACATGCCGTGGGTGCTCAGCCACCCGCGCCAACCACTCGCGCACCGCAGGGTAGCCAGCCAGGTCAAAGCCGCCCTGATGCGCCACGTGGGTGTAGGCATACAGCGCCACATCGGCAATCGAATACTGCTCGCCGACCAGGTATGGGGTCATCTCCAGCTGCTTGTTCATCACCTTGAGCGCCTTGTAGCCGCCCTTGTGCAAGCCTTTGTATTCTTCCAGGCGGTCATCCGGCAGGCCCAGGTAGTACTGAATGAACCGCGCCACGGCGATGTACGGCTCATGGCTGTACTGCTCGAAGAACTGCCACTGCAACACTTGCGTTCGCAGGCGCGGCTCGGTCGGCAGGAACTCGCTGCCATCGGCGAGGAAGTTGAGAATCGCGTTCGACTCCCACAGGCAGGTGCCGTCTTCAAGCTCGAGCACCGGCACCTTGCCGTTAGGGTTCTTGGCGAGAAACGCCGGGGTTTCGGTCTCGCCTTTGAGAATGTCCACCGGGTGCCATTCAAATTCATGCCCGAGCAGGTTCAGCATCAGCTTGACCTTGTAGCAGTTGCCCGATTTGTAATCGCCGTAAACCTTGTACATCGCCCCTTCCCCTCTGCGCAGTTGTCGACCGTGGGCCAATAGTTGGCGACTGTACGGCTAAAAGCAATGGTCGCTGTATGGCAAGGATCAAGCCTGGCCGCGTTAGCCTGCAAAAAATACTTACATGTACAAGGACAGCACCATGACCGATGCCACCTCAGCGCGCCTGCGGCCCTTGGCAGACAGCTCCCCCTCGGCGGTGGTCGCCGGCTTCATCGCCATGCTTACGGGCTATACCAGCTCGCTGGTGCTGATGTTCCAGGCCGGCCAGGCGGCCGGGCTGACCACTGCGCAGATCTCCTCGTGGATCTGGGCGCTGTCGATCGGCATGGCGATCTGCAGCATCGGTTTGTCGCTGCGCTATCGCACACCGATCACCGTGGCCTGGTCGACCCCGGGCGCCGCGCTGTTGATCACCAGCCTCGGCGGCGTCAGCTACGGCGAGGCCATCGGCGCCTACATCACCTGCGCCGTGCTGGTGTTGATCTGCGGCCTGACCGGCAGCTTCGAGCGCCTGGTCAGGCGCATCCCGGCATCGCTGGCTTCGGCGTTGCTGGCAGGCATCCTGTTCAAGATCGGCAGCGAGATCTTCGTCGCCGCACAGCACCGTACCCTGCTGGTGCTGGGCATGTTCTTCAGCTATCTGCTGGTCAAGCGCCTGTCGCCGCGCTACTGCGTGCTGGCTGCGCTGGTGGTCGGTACGGCGTTATCGGGGGCGTTGGGCCTGCTCGACTTCAGCCACTTCAACCTGCAGGTGGCTACACCGGTGTGGACCACTCCAAGCTTCTCGCTGGCAGCAACCATCAGCATCGGTATCCCGCTGTTTGTGGTGGCGATGACCTCGCAGAACATGCCCGGCGTGGCCGTGCTGCGCGCCGACGGATACCAGGTGCCGGCCTCGCCGCTAATCACCGCCACCGGTTTCGCCTCACTGCTGCTGGCGCCGTTCGGCTCGCATGGGGTCAATCTGGCGGCCATCAGTGCGGCAATCTGCACCGGCCCGCATGCCCATGAAGACCCGAACAAGCGCTACACCGCGGCAGTCTGGTGCGGGATTTTCTACGGCATTGCCGGGGTATTTGGCGCGACCCTGGCCGCGCTGTTTGCCGCCCTGCCCAAAGAGCTGGTGCTGTCGATTGCGGCACTGGCGTTGTTTGGCTCGATCATGAACGGCCTGAACGTGGCCATGAGCGAGCCACGCGAGCGCGAGGCGGCGTTGATCACCTTCATGGTCACCGCCTCCGGGTTGAGCCTGTTCTCCATCGGCTCGGCGTTCTGGGGGATTGTTGCCGGGGTGATTACCCTGCTGATCCTCAACCCGCGCAGGGCTTGATACGGCCTGTCTTCTTGAATGCCGGTCAGCAATGCTGGGGCTGCTGCGCAGCCCTTCGCGGGCAAGCCCGCTCCCACAAGGTTCGCGGAGCCCTGCCGCTCTCGGGCAATGCAATACTCTGTGGGAGCGGGTTTACCCGCTAAAGGTCGCAAAGCGGCCCCGACGATCTCAAGCCATTCAGGAGAACCTACAAACGGAAATGCCCAACCATCCCCTTGAGCTCATCGCCCAACTGGGCCAGCTCGACACTGGAACGGGCATTGCCCTGCATCGCCAGCGCGGCCTGATCGGCGCTGCTGCGGATCTGCGTGACGCTGCGGCTGATCTCGTCACTGACCGAGCTCTGCTGCTCGGCGGCAGCGGCAATCTGCTGGTTCATCTGCTGGATCTGTGACACCGCCACCGCGATGCTGGCCAGGGCGCTTTCAGTCTGCAAGGTGTCGGCCACTGCCAGGCGCACCAGCTCGGTACTGCCACGGATCTGCGCCACCGACTGCTCGGCATTGCCGCGCAGGCTGGCGACCAAGCGCTCAATATGCTCGGTGGATTGTTGCGTACGCTTGGCCAACGCCCGCACCTCATCCGCGACTACCGCAAAACCGCGACCCTGCTCGCCCGCCCGCGCCGCCTCGATGGCGGCATTCAGCGCCAGCAGGTTGGTTTGCCCAGCAACGCTCTTGATCACTTCAAGCACATCGCCAATGGTATGAATCTCGGCACTCAAACTGTCGATGCCGGCGCTGGCCGCTTCTGCCGCCACGGCCAGCTGCTCGATGCGCTGCAGGCTCTGACGCACCACCTGCTGGCCCGAGTCGACCTTACCGTCGGCGGCTTCGGCCGCCTGCGCCGCCTGTTCGGCATTACGCGCGACATCGTGCACGGTCGCGCTCATCTGCTGCATGGCGGTGGCGACCTGCTCGGTCTCCTGCTGCTGGCTGCCAACTTCACGATTGGTCTGTTCGGTGACCGCCGACAACGACTGGGCGCTGCCGGCCAATTGCTCGATACCCTGTTGCAGGCCGCTGACAATGCCACTCAAGCCCGCCGCCATCTGCTGCATCGCCAGCAGCAGTTGGCCGACTTCATCGCGGCGCGGCGGCTCAGCCTCGCCGGCCAGGTCACCGGCGGCAATCCGCTGGGCGCGACCGATCACGCGCTGCAACGGGCCGACTATCGCCCGGGTGATCAACCAGGCCGCCAGCATGCCGACCAGCAGCGCCAGCGCGGTGGCAATGGCAATCGCCACGCCGTTGCGCTTGAGCTCGCTGTGCATGGCCTGCTCCTGGCTGGCGTAAGCCTGGTCGACCGCGCTGGTGGCCTGGTTGGCGCGCGCCTGCAACTGCGCCTTGATGCCCTGCTCTTGCGCAAGCAGGTCGGTGTATTCATTGAGCTTGTCGGCAAAGCTGGCGATATGCCCGGCGACCTCAGCGAGCACACCTTGATAGCCGCTGTCGGCAACTGCGCTTCTGAGTTGCTCGACCAGGCTGGCCGCCTCGACGGTCTGGGCGATGCGGCCACTGTTTACCTCCTCGCCTTTGCGGCTTTGCTCCAGGCGCACACGGGCCTCGTCCATCGCCTGCAGCATCAGGCGCGAGACGGCTGCCACCTGCGTGGCCTGATCGAGGAACTCGCTGCCTTGCTGGCCCTGGGATTGTTTCAGGGTGTAGGCGCCGTCATCAGCCAGGCCGGCCTGGAGCACGTCGAGGTTGTTGGCCACGCTTGAGACCGACCAACTGGCCGTGTCCAGCGCCAGCTCCTTGGCCTGCACCGCCTCGACAAATGCGTCGAACGCCTGGCCATAGGCGCTCAGATCCGCTTCGGTGGCGCTCAACTGGGGCACGCCGCGGGCTCGCTCAAGAAGATTTTGCAGGCCGTTGCGCAGTTTGTCGGCCTCCTCGCTGTCGGAACGCAAGGCAAAACCCTGCTCATGCTGGCGCAGGCGCAGCAGGTCGCTGTTGAACTGAGTCATCTGCCGCAGGCTGTCGAAGCGCTGGCTGACGCTGTACAGCGAAGCCACGCCAATCGCCGCCACCGCCAAGGTCAGCAGCAGCACCAGGGCAAAGCCCAGGCCGAGTTTGCGGGCCATGCCCAGGTTGGCCAGAACACCGTGCTTGCTCGCCGTCATTGCTCATCCCCCGGTTGCGAAGGCCAAGAGTGACAACGCCGCCAGCCCCCTCACAAGGGATTGACGCCACAATAGTGTCAAATAGCTATGTGATGTCGCCCAGAGCATGATCGAGGTCGCCTTTGGCCTCACCCGCCGCACGCAGGAACCCCTGGGCGCGCACGTCCTGAGCATAGGCGACGTTGATCCGCAGCCAGTCGCTGCTGCGCCCTTGATAATCGAACGCAGCACCCGGTGTGAGCAGCACCGAATGCGCCAGCGCCAGGCGCTCGAGGCTGGCAAAATCATGCCCGGGCGCCCGCACCCAGACGAACATGCCGCCATTGGGCTCGGCGAACACCTGCCAGCCATATGCCTCGAGCTGGGCCAACAGCCTGGCCCTGTGCTGACCCAGACGCACACGCAGGCGCTGGGTGCTCTTGCGATAACTGCCGTTGGCCAGCATCTGCGCCAGCACCTGCTCGGCAAACCGCGAAGTGCCGATGCCGCTGACCATCTTCAACTCGGCCAGGCGCGCGATCAACGCTGCATCGGCGACCACATAGCCGACCCGCAGCGAACTGCTCAAGGTCTTGGAAAAGCTCGCCAGATAGATTACCCGCTGCTCACTGTCGAGAGTCGCCAGCCGTGTCGCCGGGCCTTCCTGAAAGTCGGCATAGATGTCGTCTTCGATGATCCGCAGGTCATGCTCGCGGGCCAGTTCCAACAGGCGGTAGGCGACCTTGGGCGTGAGGCTGGTGCCGGTCGGGTTGTGATACAGGCTGTTGATGAACAGGCAGCGCGGCCGGTGCTCGACCAGCAGGCACTGCAGCGCGTCCAGATCCGGCCCAAGGACGGTACGCGGCACGGCAAGCATGTTTACCTGGTGGCTGCGCAGCAGGTTGAACAGGTTGTAGTACCCCGGGTTTTCCACCAGCACCGTATCGCCCGGACGCAGCAACGCGCGCACCAGCAGATCGAGCGCCTGACTGGCGCCGTGGCTGGTGACAATGCGCTCGGTGCCTGCGGCGATATCCAGCCGCTCCAGACGCTTGTGCAACTGCTCGCGCAGGCTGGCCAGGCCGAGCGGCGGCGCGTAGTCGAACAGGTCGGCCGGGTTGCCACGGCTGACCTGGCGAATGGCCTGGGCCAGTTCATCTGCGGCGCGCCAGGCCGACGGCAACCAGCCGCAGCCGAGCTTGAGCAGTGCCTCCTGGCCTTCATCGAACTGCCGCCACTTACCATCGACCGTCTCGCCCCACAGCGCTGCGTCCTGCTCAGGCAGCCCGGCCTTGCGCTCGGCGACGAAAAAGCCGGTGCCGTGGCGCGCCTCCAGCCAACCGCTGGCCACCAGCCGATCGTAGGCCTCGATCACACAGGCGGCGCTGACCCCGTGGGTTTTCGCCAAGGCCCGGATCGACGGCAGCCGCGCGCCCGGACGCAGGCGTTGCTGCTCGACCCACGCTTGCAGCTGGGTGGTGAGTTGCTGAACCAGCGACACGGCGCTGAGGCGATCGAGGGTGAGGTGCATAGATCAACTGTTCGCGATTTTTATGCGAACAGTTAAGCATAAATGGCTGCCCGCTGTGCCTTGTTGCGCGCCCACAGCAAGCGCAGCCTGCAGCCAGTACCCGTTCAATCAAGGACCTGCGTCAATGCGCGACCGCCACGCCCCCGCCCTGCTCGCCTTCGCCCTGTGCATCATCACCCTTGCAGTCAACCTGCAGGCGCCGCTCTACACCACCTATGCCGACCTCTCCGGGCTGGGCGCGACGGCTACCGCCGTGGCGTTTTCCGCCTATGTGCTGGGCGTGCTGCCGGTGCTGCTGGCTCTGGGCGGGCTTGCCGACCGGATTGGCCGGCGGCCGATGATCATCGCCGCGTTGAGCTTGTCGATCATTGCCACCCTACTCGCGCTCAGCCTACCCAGCCTGTACAGCATTGGTGTCGCGCGGCTGCTGCTGGGTATCGGCACCGGCCTCGCCTCGGCTACCGCTACGGTGTACATGAGCGAACTGCTGCCTGCCGAGCGCAGCAGCAACGCCGCCAGTTGGGTCACTGCCAGCACCTCACTGGGCTTCGGCCTGGGCGCTGCGCTGACCAGCCTGTGCCTGCTACGCGGGCCCAGCCTGAGCCCGGCCAGCTTTTATCTGCACCTGCTGCTGGCCGCGCTCGCGCTGATACTGGTCTGGCGCCTGCCGGAGCCACGCCAGGCAGCACGCGCGGCCATGCTGCGCCTGCCTTGCTACCCGCCCGGCAGCCTGGTGTATGGCTGCGCCATTCTGCTCGCCTGGGCCTGCGTCGGGCTGGTCACCGGGCTGCTGCCGGCAGTACTGCGTCAGCATGATTTGAGCGCCTGGTCAGGGTTTTCCACGTTCTGCGTGATCAGCTGCGGTGTGCTGTTTCAGCCCTTGGCCAAGCGCCTGCCAAGTGCCACGGCGGTGCTGCTCGGGCTGGTCATCCTGCCCTGCAGCTATGCGCTGCTGGCCTGGGGCGCAGAACGCGGCGCGCTGCTGGCGGTGCTGCTCGGCGCCGTCGCGGCCAGCAGCGCCTGCTACGGCTTTATCTACCTGGGCGGGCTGGCCGCGGTGAATGAACTGGCCAGCGAAGAAAAGACCCGCGCCACTGCTGGGTTCTTTTTGTTGGCCTATGTCGGCTTCAGTTTGCCGGTGATCGTTACCGGCTTGATCGGCGACTGGCTGGGCATGCGCATGGCGTTGATGCTGTTCGGCATGGCATTGCTGGCGGGCAGTGTCGCTATCGCCGTCGCGCTGGCTCGGCAACACAGCCATCGTCTTGGATCCAAAAAAGAGCACAGTGCCTATAGGACAAATCTGAAAGAAATGTGAAAATAGTGTGAATGTTTGTAAAACCGATCTATTCAGCAAGGATGCAGTGTGTCACCGGACCCAAGTACCTGGCCAAAAGAGTACCCCTACACTCTCAAGCATCGCCGGACCACGCTGCACTTCCAGACGCCACTGGCAGAGCACACCCGTACGGCCCTTGAACGCCTGGTCGAGCGCGCCCGCGTGCCCGGCGCCAAGCGCATCAGTGCACCGCTGGACTGTGAGCGCAGCCAGCTGTTCGCCAAGCGCGAACAGCTCGACAGCCTGAAGAAAAAGTGGCGTGTGCAGCGCGGCGCGGCGCGCAGTGATGGCACCTACGACTGGGCCGTCGAAGAAATCATCAATACCTACAAAGCCCATCAACGCGGCGCCCCGGTGCCCGAGTTGGTGGGCTTTGGCTACACCCGCTCCCGGCTTGGGCTGGTGCAGGACCTGTTCGTAATCACCCGCCTGCTGCAGGGCTACAGCGATGGCCTCAGCGTGCTGCAGCAAGACCCCAGCAGCGTCTACCGCGTGCTCGATGCCTCGACCGAACTGATGTTCAGCCTGCACAAGCAAGGCATCACCCACATGGACCTGTGGGCCGGCAACGTCATGCTCTGCGACAGCCAGGCAGGCGCGCCGGTAGCAATTGATCTGGAAAACAGCTTCTTCGTACCCAGTGCATTCGCCAGTGAAACCCTCGGCTTCCAGTTTGCTTTTCTCTACCTGCGGGAAATCTACCGTTACATCACCGAAGCCAAGTACGACGCGTGGGTGGACATTGCGCTGAACAACTTCGCCCCGGAGATTGATAAGGCCGCCTTCCGCCGGGTTTATGAATACGCCAAGCATGAGCACATCGGGCGCCTGGATCGTCGCGAGATCTTCCTTACAGGCCAGGTGGCCGGCTGCTGAGCAGCGTTTTCAGACTTGTTTGTCGGAGCACTCCATGCGTCACCTCAAGCACCTGACTAGCGCTTTCACGCGCCAGCGTATTCAGGGCAACACCTTTCATCTCGATCCGAGTCAGAGCCAACCACTGGCCTCTGCGATCACGGCGTTTCTGGCAGCGCCCGAGCAACACCAGACGCTCGATATCCCCGAAGCCACCCGCGGCGTTTACCTGCTGCACGGCGAACGCAAATGGGTGCTCAAGCACAACCGCCTGCAGCACTGGAAAAAGCGCCTGCAAAACTATCTGGGCCTGAAAAAGAGCTACGGCCTGCACGACCTGACCAACGAGTTCATCAACCTCTCGGTGGCTGGCAGCAAGTCGCAACTGGTGCCCAGGGTTGCCGCCTTTGGTTACCAGGCGCGCTTCCCATTCCTGCGCGACGAGTACCTGCTGATCGAGTTTCTCGACGACCACAGCAACGTCGATGAGCGCCTCAGCGCCCACCCCGATACAGCGGCAACATTGCTGCCGCAGGTGTTCGCGCTGTTCAGCCAGATGCTTGCCGATGGCTTCGTGCACATGGACCCGCACCCGAAGAACATCCTCATCAGCCCGAGCGGCGAGCTGCGCCTGATCGATTTCGAGTGCTGCGCGCATACGGTGATCGACCCGGACTTCAGCCTGGGCTTTCTGATGGGCTACTTCTATCACTTCTGGATCAAGCGTTTTGTCGCACTGGACGACTACCGCGCGTACAGCGAGGCGTACCTCGCAGCCACTCAACCGCACTTGGACAGAGCGGTATTCGAGCCCGTGTTCGAACGCTTTCTGACTGACAAGGTCTCTCGTACCACGCGCTATTCGATCCTCACCAGCGCGCCCGCACAACTGGCATTCAAGGCCAGCCTGCGCGGTTGAGCCACGCGCACAGGTTGCAGCGGGGCCGATACCGGCCATCACCCTGATGGATCATCGGCCATTCGCCCCGCGCACAAGCCTTGCCAGCGGCTGTCCGTACCTCTATCAAAGGCAGTGTCCATTTTTCAGTGAGAGCCCCCATGACCCAGACCAACCGCCGCTTCCTGCTCGCCAAACGCCCTGTCGGCGCCGTCACCCGCGAAGACTTCAGCTTTGAGCAAGGGCCCGCCGCCGAGCCTGCCGAGGGTCAGATCCAGGTCCGCAACCTGTACCTCTCGCTCGACCCGGCCATGCGCGGCTGGATGAACGAAGGCAAGTCCTACATCCCGCCAGTGGGCCTGGGCCAGGTCATGCGCGCCCTCGGCGTCGGCGAGGTAACTGCCTCCAAACACCCTGACTTCAAGCCCGGCGACCACGTCAGCGGCGCCCTTGGCATCCAGGACTACTTCACCGGCGAGCCGCAGGGCCTGCACAAGATCGACCCCAATCTCGCACCCCTGCCCCGTTACCTGTCGGCACTGGGCATGACCGGCATGACCGCCTACTTCGCCCTGCTCGACGTCGGCCAACCGAAAGAAGGCGAAACCGTAGTCATCTCCGGCGCTGCCGGCGCGGTTGGCAGCATCGCCGGCCAGATCGCCAAGCTCAAAGGCTGCCGTGTAGTCGGCATCGCCGGTGGCAAGGACAAGTGCCAATACCTGCAGGATGAACTCGGTTTTGACGGTGTCATCGACTACAAGGCCGAAGACGTGCTGGCCGGTCTCAAGCGTGAATGCCCGAAAGGTGTCGACGTGTACTTCGACAACGTCGGCGGTGACATCCTCGATGCCGTGCTCAGCCGCCTGAACTTCAAGGCCCGCGTGGTCATCTGCGGCGCTATCAGCCAGTACAACAACAAGGAGGCGGTCAAAGGCCCGGCCAACTACCTGTCGTTGCTGGTCAACCGTGCGCGGATGGAAGGCTTTGTGGTGATGGACCACGCCAAGGAGTATGGCAAGGCCGCACAAGAGATCGCCGGCTGGATGGCCAGCGGCAAGCTCAAGAGCAAAGAGCATGTGGTCGAGGGGCTGGAGACCTTCCCGGAAACCCTGCTCAAGCTGTTCAACGGCGAGAACTTCGGCAAGTTGGTGTTGAAGGTCTGATCAAGTAGCCACTGTATGGCGGGCGAAGCGCCTTTGGGCGTTACCCCGCCATCAGCTGCTGCTGGGGATGCTCAGCGCTGAGCGACCTTGGCCTGGCACCACCTTTGCGGAAAACCATCGAATGCGCTTGCTCGACAGTGATCTTTGGGATCACCGAAGCCGGGATGCGTGACGCTGCAGACAGGTTGAACACGGCAAAACGCTCGTCCACCACCCGCTCGGCCATCAGCTTGAGCGACGGCAATACCCGCCCTTCATAATGCTGATCAAGCCCACAGGGCGACTTGGCAGAATCGGCTGTTTCATAGAAGCGTCCAGCGGCCTGGTTCAAGTCCACCCCGACCAGGAATACCTTGCTGAAGCCCAGATGATAAGCGAGCTGCAACGCCGCATATGCCACTGTGCGCGCATCGAAAAAGCCTTCACTGAGGTCCTTGCTGAAACCGATCGAGCGTGCACGCGCATTCCAGGCAAAACGAGGGCGCACGCACGCGGACTGGCCTTGCGACATAGACTGTTTCAAGGAAAATCCGGCGGCTTTCTGCAGCGGATACAGTTTGGCAGAGCAAGTACCGGCCACCTCGGCGATCTGCTCCGTCCACAAGGCTACATGCTGGCTGCTGCTCAACGCCTGGGCGAATAACTCGGGCTGCTGCTTGGGGAAGCTGGTGTCGGTGCAGATATAGAAGAACGGCTTGATCGCCGTGTCGGTGAACATCGAGATGGCGCCGTTCATGGTGATTACCGGCACACCGGCGAAGCGCTCCAGCGGGAAGTCCTTGGCGGAGCTGCCCGAGGCCATGATGATGACCGAGCCCTTGGCGATGTTGCGCACATCAGCAAAGTCACCAATGACTGGCTTAGAAGTCTCAGTACCGCCCGATGTATCCGCCAAAGTGTCTGCCTCAATCCGGATTTTCGGATAATTCTGACAGAAAAAACGGCACGGAGTTCAGGCGCTGGTCGTAGTTCCCCCCGGAGACTATGAAATAAAACTCACCTACCGGGGGGCTGTGCAGGGCTTTATTCAGCCGCGAATGTCGGCAACAACTGCCGCAAGTGCCTGGGCGGGATCGGCCGCTTGGCTGATCGGGCGACCAATAACGAGGTAATCAGACCCAGCATCCAGTGCCTGGCGCGGGGTGAGAATACGGCGCTGGTCATCTTGTGCACTGCCAGCAGGACGAATCCCCGGGGTGACCAGTTGCAGCGACGGATGGGCCGCTTTCAGTGCAGTGGCCTCCAGCGCCGAGCAGACCAGCCCGTCCATACCGGCTTTCTCTGCCAATGCCGCCAGACGCAGCACTTGCTCCTGTGGCTCGATATCCAGACCAATACCGGCCAGGTCCTCACGTTCCATGCTGGTCAGCACGGTCACACCGATCAGCAACGGCTGCGGCCCACCACGCTTGTCCAGCACATCGCGGCACGCCGCCATCATGCGCAGGCCGCCTGAGCAGTGCACGTTGACCATCCACACGCCCATCTCGGCGGCGGCCTTCACCGCCATCGCCGTGGTGTTGGGGATGTCGTGGAACTTGAGGTCCAGGAACACTTCAAAACCCTTCGCGCAGAGGGTCTCGACAATCCCCGAGGCGCTGCTGGTGAACAGCTCCTTGCCGACCTTGACCCGGCACAGCGCCGGATCGAGCTGGTCAGCCAGCGTCAGAGCGGCCTCGCGGGTAGGGTAATCCAGGGCGACGATCAGGGGCGTCTGGCAGACGGACATGGTCAGGGTCTCTTGGCAAGTCGAAATCGGCGCGCATTGTAAACGATGTGGGACGTGGATTGGGGGCCGCGGATCAGCAGAATTGGCCCAGGCGGTGGCGAGTCCTATAATTGAACCAACGCACGCGGGTTTTGCTCAAAATTGATAGACGCGGTGCTGACCCCGCCTTTAGGAGAACGACAATGCCTTGGTATGCTTGGCTGATATTGATAGTCGCCATTGGCTCGATCGTAGGTGGGCTGATGATGTTGCGCGATACCGCGAAGAAAGTGGACTTGACTGAGGAGCAGTTGAGGAAGGTGCATGAACGCAATGCCCAGGCGGATGCCAAGGATGCACAAGATCGATAGCCCACCCCGGCGAGTTCAAGTACTTGCAGATTAGCGCTTTATCAAAATCAGGGCTGGCCCACCGAGGTGCCCAGCCCCAACCTCTGCTCCCCTTATTCCACCATCAATTTGTCGCGATTGCGCTCTAGCAGTGCATTGCCGATGCCCTTGATCTCCAGCAGCTCATCCACCGAGGTGAACGGCCCATTGGCTTCGCGGTAGGCGACAATGGCTTCGGCCTTGGATTTGCCGATTCCGCTGAGTGCCTGTTGCAGCGTTGCGGCGTCGGCAGTGTTCAAATTCAACATCGATTGCTCAGATCGCATTTCTCTGACCATCGGCATTGACTCGGGGGCCGGGCTGGCGGGGGCTGCGGAAAGCGAGAAGGACAGACTGGCGAAGAGCGGCAAGAGTAGGTAGGTAAGGACGGTATTGCGCATTTTCGAAACTCCTTGGGCTGAACTGGATGGGCAGCGTTCCATTGGCTGCGCAATAACCCTAGCGACAGTTCACACTTCCAAGAAGAGCTGAGCCCGGCTAAGTCATTACTAGAAAAAACAGTAATCAACACAATTCCCGCACCCCATTGGGGATAGCGAACTGCCACCCCCCAGGTCAAACTTGATGAATTCGTTAAACTTTCCATCAGGCGGCGGATAAATTCCCGTTTAACTGCGGGCTCATTCAGACAAAACCCTGTTGCTTTTCCTGCGCACCACGCCGATCAAGGCTCGCAGCCGTTCGTCGCATTGCTGGGATAAATCTACCGTGCCGGCATGATGTCCCAATGATGCCATTCAATCGAATTCGCGCTACTTATGTGCACTCAAACAGTCAAATATTTCGATACTACAGGCCTAAATGACGGGCTCATGGGAAAAAACCATGCCAAAGGGATGTTATTATGATCGCTAAATGTTAAATTCGTTCCTATCAAGACGCTGCCAGCGTAGGAAGGATCCGACATAAAATGAAACATTTTTCACACTCTCCTCTGGAGCAACTCTATGTCGTGAGCTTGCGCCCAGCCAGGCCACACCCCCCGGCCGCCTTCCGCAGTACCTGAAATCCTTCCAACACACCTGACCTGTCCTCACTCATCGCATAGAAGAACGTCGCCGTGCCTCTCAAGACTCTTACCGTTTTTGGAACCCGCCCCGAGGCCATCAAGATGGCACCTCTGGTACTCAGCCTTTCCCAGGACGACCGTTTCGAGTCGCGCGTCTGCGTAACTGGTCAACACCGCCAGATGCTCGACCAAGTGCTTGAGCTGTTCGACATCACCCCCGACCACGACTTGAACATCATGAAGCCAGGCCAGGACCTGACCGATGTGACCACCGCGATCCTGCAGGGGCTGAAGCCCGTGCTGGCGGAGTTCAAGCCCGATGTGGTGCTGGTGCACGGAGACACGGCGACCACCTTGGCCACCAGCCTGGCCGCGTATTACCAGCAGATTCCGATCGCTCACGTCGAAGCTGGCCTGCGTACCAACAACCTCTACTCGCCGTGGCCAGAAGAGGCCAACCGTCGCCTGACCGGCACCTTGGCGGCCCTGCACTTCGCGCCCACCACGACCTCCCGAGACAATTTGCTCAAGGAAGGCACCAACGCCGCACAGATCCATACCACGGGTAACACGGTGATCGATGCGCTGCTGGAAGTGGTGCGCAAGCTGGAGAGCCCGGAGCTGAACGCGAAGTTCGCCCGCCAGTTCGAGTTCCTCGCCCCGGAACGGCGCATGGTGCTGGTCACTGGCCACCGCCGCGAGAACTTCGGTGACGGCTTTGAACGCATTTGCCAGGCCCTGGCCCAGACCGCCCGCGAGTTTCCGGACGTCGATGTGGTCTATCCGGTGCACCTCAATCCCAACGTTCGCGAGCCGGTCAATCGCCTGCTGGCCGGGATAGACAACGTGTACTTGATCGAACCGCTGGACTACCTGCCGTTCGTCTACCTGATGAGCCGCTCCTACCTGATCCTCACCGACTCCGGTGGCATTCAGGAAGAGGCTCCAGCCTTGGGCAAGCCGGTGCTGGTCATGCGCGACACCACCGAGCGCCCAGAAGCTGTAGCGGCTGGCACCGTCAAGCTGGTTGGCACCGAAGTTGAATCGATCACCCAGCACCTGGCTCAGTTGCTCAGCGATGAGGCCACGTACCGCGACATGAGCTTCGCCCACAACCCCTATGGAGACGGAAACGCCTGCGCGCGAATCCTCGATGCCCTTTCTGTATTTGCAAAGTCCGAGGACGCAGCATGAGCTTCAACAAGATTTCGGTCGTAGGCCTGGGCTATATCGGCCTGCCTACCGCAGCAGTATTCGCCGGCCGCAAGAAGCACGTGATCGGCATCGACATCAACCAGCATGCGGTCGACACCATCAACCGCGGCGAAATCCACATTGTCGAGCCTGAGCTGGACATGCTGGTTCACGCCGCAGTGACCGAGGGCTACCTGCGTGCCTCCACCGTACCGGAAGCCGCCGACGCCTTTTTGATTGCGGTACCAACGCCGTTCATGGACGATCACCAACCGGACCTGAGCTACATCGAGTCGGCGAGTGAAGCCATCGCGCCGGTATTGCAGAAAGGTAACCTGGTCATCCTCGAGTCCACCTCCCCAGTCGGCGCCACCGAGCAGATGGCGTTCTGGTTGGAGAAGGCACGACCGGACCTGACCTTCCCGCAGACCCACGGTGAAGCGTCCGATATCCGCATCGCTCATTGCCCTGAGCGCGTCCTGCCGGGTCATGTGTTGCGTGAGCTTGTCGAGAATGACCGGATCATCGGCGGCATGACCAAGAAGTGCTCGGAGGCGGCCGTACGGCTCTACCGCACCTTCGTCGAGGGCGAGTGCATTATCACCAATGCGCGCACCGCTGAAATGTGCAAGCTGACTGAGAACAGCTTCCGTGACGTCAACATCGCGTTCGCCAACGAACTGTCGATGATTTGCGACAAGCTGAACATCGACGTCTGGGAGCTGATCCGCCTGGCCAACCACCACCCGCGCGTCAACATTCTCCAGCCGGGCCCTGGCGTCGGCGGCCACTGCATCGCCGTCGACCCATGGTTCATCGTTAGCCAGACGCCAGAGCAAGCGCGCCTGATCCGCACCGCGCGGGTGGTCAACGACAGCAAGCCGGAATGGGTGATCAACAAGGTCAAGATGGCGCTGGCGAACTTCCTCATCAAGAACCAGAGCAAGTCGGCGCAGCAGGTCAAGATCGCCTGCTACGGCCTGGCGTTCAAGCCCGATATCGATGACCTTCGCGAAAGCCCGGCACTCAGCATCGCGCAGCGCCTGGGTAACGAGCTGGAATGCACCCTGCAGCTGGTCGAGCCGAACATCGAGCAGTTGCCAGAAACGCTGGCGCGCCATGAGCACGTGGACTTCGAGTACGCGCAGGACAGCGCGGACATTCACGTATTGCTGGTCAAGCATCGCGAGTTCCGTGGTGCATTCAACGTGCGCGATGCTGCGTTCGTCATCGACGCTGCAGGCGTCAACCAGGCTTGATGGAACAAACCGCATGAACAACCCGACGCATGAGAACCCTACCGTGAACAACGAGCTGCCATCACCCTTGGCCGACATTCATGACCGTGTGATGGAAGCCTATTACGGCAAGCTGGGTGAGCAGTTCATGCGGGAAACCCAAGCCCGCATTCACTGGATCTGCGCTCAGATCAAAGGGCGTCGGGTATTGGATGTGGGCTGTTCGCAAGGGATCGTGCCGTTGCTTCTCGCGCGCGAGGGTTGTCAGGTGACCGGCGTCGACACTAGCCCGCAGGCGATCGAGGAGGCCAAGGCTTACCTCGCTGCCGAGCCTGCGCATGTGCAGCAGAACATTACCTACGTCAACGCCGACTTCCTCGGCCTGGATGTGGTGGATGTAGAGCCTGACACGATCGTCATCAGCGAAGTGCTTGAGCACCTGGTGAGGCCTGAGCTGTTTGTCGAGAAGGCCGCTAGCCTGCTCAAGAGCAATGGACGTCTGGTCATCACCGTACCGTTCGGGGTGAATGACTTTATCGATCACAAACATACATTCTACTTGATGGAGCCCTTCCAACTCCTCAGCGAATACCTGCAGATCACTGAGATCAAGGTCCTGGGCAAATGGCTTGGCATCGTGGCGCAGAAAGCCGCAGTCGCTGACGCGCAGGCAATCGACTCACTGCCGGCGCAACGCGTCCGAGAGCTGGAGAAGGCCTTCGAGGCAATCGAGCGTAATCTGCGCGAGAACATCACGACGATCAGCAAGCGCCTTGAAGAGGCCAACAAGAAATATCGCAGCGCAACTGAACAGATTACCCAGCTCAAGCCGGAAGCCCAAAAAGCTGAAGCCCTGTCACGACAGTTGCAAAGCCGCGAAGCGGATGTTGCCGCCCAGCAAAAATCCAATCGTGAAATCCTCGAAGCCAAGGCGCGAATCGTCCAGGAGCTCGATGAGATAAAGCAGCGTCTGGATGAAGCGAACAGGAAGTACCGCGTCGCGACCGAACAGATCACCCTGCTGAAACCAGAAGCCCAAAAAGTGGAGGCGCTGTCCAAACAGCTGCAGGAGCGGGAGCAAGAACTTGCCACTGTGCAGCGCGCTAGCAGCGAATCACTGCAAGCCAGCGCGACCAACATCCAAGCACTGAAAGATGAGTTGGAGGCTCTCCGCCAGCAGCTCGAAGAAAGCAATGAGAAGTACAGTGCGGCAACGCAACAGTTCGGTCAACTGAAAGAACATCTCGCCGCCGTGGACGTGGCTCGCGCACACGATGAGACTGAGGCCGCACAAAAGCTGCTCTCAGTGCGGAACGACTTGAATAGCGCTCACGTTCGGGAGCAAGCCCTCGAAGAACAACTCCGTGGGTCTAACGCCGAACTACAGCGATCGTTGCAGACATCCTCCGACCAGACGCTGCAAATTGAGCAACTCAGCGCAACGCTAACTCAGCGCCAACACGCGTTAGAGGTACTGACAGAGCAGAGCGGCGCTCTGGACGTAAGGCATTCCGCCCTCCAGGAGCAGCATGCTTCCCTCTATGAGCACATGAGCGCCTTGACTGAGCAAGCCGGTCAGCTACAACGCGAGCACCACGCACAGGCGGATACCATCACCGTCTTGCTGGAGCAGCGTGGTGAGCTGGACCATCAGGTGCAAGTCATGGTCAAGACGAAAGCGCAGGACGACGACCAGCTTGCCCAACAATCGCAGGCAATCGCCGCACTGGAAGAAGCACGAGACGCTCTTGAGCAACAACTGCTGCTGGAGAGCGCTAGCCGTCAAGCGGCCGAAACCATGCTCGCAGCCACCCAGGAGCAATGGCAAGGCCTGCGCCTGCAACTGGAAAATGAACTGAACGCCTCCCGTACAGGACTGGGCGTGGCAAACATGAAATACCGCACCGTAACCGGCGAGCAGATACCGCAACTGAAAGCGAGCCTCAACCAGTTGCTGGAACGCAGTGCGGCTCAGCAACTCAAGATCGACGAACTGAACGAGCATCTACAGCGCGCGAATTCGCAGCGCCACCTTGCCGAACAGCGCCTCGTCAAGACACGCGCCAGCCTGACGTATCAGTTGGGCTATCAGATCAAGAGCAGTGCAAGCTCTCTCGGAGGACTGGTCAAGCTGCCTGTCCGGCTGCTGCGCTTGTACCGAAAAGCCAGCAATCAGCGACAGCAGAGCCAACAGAAGCTTCTGGCCAGCGACGCGCTGAAGGCTGTCCTACCCCCATCCCCACCGCTACAGGACGAAAACTACCTGAAGCTGCCGCCTGTACTTCCGAGTAGCGAACACAGCCGTGCCAACCTGCTTCGCAACGCCGACCAGCCGGCGAGCAAGCTCAGGGTGGCGTGCATCATGGACGAGTTCACCTTCGGCTCCTACCGCCACGAGTGCATCCTGCAACCGCTCACCCCGGTTAACTGGAAAGCTGAACTGGAAGGTTTTGGCCCCGAACTGCTCTTCATTGAGTCTGCCTGGCGCGGCAAGGACGACCTTTGGGGCAGCAAGGTTGGACATAACAGCCAGGAGCTGCAAGGCATCCTCGCCTGGTGCCGTGAGCATGAGGTCCCAACAGTATTCTGGAACAAGGAAGACCCGGTTCACTTCGAGACCTTCCTGACCACTGCCAAACAGTTCGACCACGTATTTACGACGGATATCGACTGCATCCACCGCTACAAGGGCGCGCTGGGCCACGAGCGGGTCTACCTGCTGCCGTTTGCCTGCCAGCCAGCGCTGCACAACCCGATCGAACTCTATGAACGCAAGGACGCCTTCTGCTTTGCCGGCGCCTACTACGCACGCTACCCCGAGCGAACCCGTGACCTGGGTAACTTTGTCAGCGAGCTGGCCAAGTTCCGTCCCCTGGAGATCTTCGACCGAAACTACGGCAAGAACGATGCGAACTACCAGTTCCCGGCCGAGTACCAGCCCTACATCGTCGGCACCTTGCCATTCGAGAAAATCGACACTGCCTACAAAGGCTACCGCTACGCGATCAACCTCAACTCGATCAAGCAGTCGCAATCGATGTTCGCGCGCCGGGTATTCGAGCTGCTGGGCTGCAATACGCTCACCGTGAGTAACTTCTCACGGGGCGTACGCCTGATGTTCGGCGACCTGGTTGTAACGACCGACAACGGTGAAGAGATGCTGCGGCGCCTCCAATTGTTGGCTGAAAACCCGCTCAACAGCGACAAACTGCGCCTGGCGGCCCTGCGCAAGGTCATGCAAGAGCATACCTACACCCAGCGGCTCGACTATGTGGTGAGCAAGGTCAGTGGCAAGACCGAAGCCCATCACCTGCCTCAGGTTGCGCTGATTGGCGAAGCCAATGATCGCGATCAATTGGCTGCACTGCGCAACCACCTGAACTGCCAGACCCACGACAACGTGCGACTGTTCATTATCACCGATGCTTTCGATGCCAGTGCGGTGCAGGACGATGCACGCATCCAGGTAGTCAAGCGTGCGCAGTTGAAGAAGACCACCCTGGGCGAGCTGATCGGCGAAACTCCATGGGTTGCAGGGCTGTGCGCTGACGACCACTACGGCCCCAACTACCTGCTGGACCTTGCCTTGGCGACGCGTTACAGCCGCGCCAAAGTAGTCGGCAAGGTCGCGCACTTCGCTTGGGACGGCCAAGGTGCTCAGTTGCTCGCGGATGGCAAAGCCTACCGTCCTACCGAAACCTTGAGCGCACGACGCTCGATGGTCTCAGCCGACCTGGTTGCTGCCCAGCCGCTTCGCAGCTGGCTGAAAAACCTGCCGTCACTGAACTACACCTATGAGCAGAGTCTGGCCATCGACCCGTTCAACTACTGTGAGAACGGCGAAGCGCAAGCGCAAGCCATCTCTAGCCAGGTCAACGACCTTGAGATCGACTGCGGCCTCACCATAGGTCAATTGCAGGCCCGTGCTGAAGCCATTGCGCCTTTGGAGGTCAGCCACGACGCACCGGAGATCTCGGGGCGCGCCATGGCTGAACTGTTCAGCGTAACGCGTAACAAGTTTCTGGACCTGGAAGTGGATGGCGACAACTGGCGCGTCCACTCCAGGCTGGAGGACGGCAAGCATGAATACGTGTATTCCCTGCAAGACACCAAACTGGACGAGCTCAATATCGAGAGCGGCCAGTTAAAGCTGTTCCTTGACTGCACCCCAGGTCTCAACTTGCAGTTGGTGGTGATGTTCCTGGATGCCGACAAGCAACGGATCAGTCACGTCATGCAGCACGCCAACAGGAACCAGACGTCGGAGGTTCCGCCCGAAGCGGTCTTCGTCCGCTTTGGCCTGCGCGCCTACGCTGCTGGCAACACCGAGATCAAAGCGCTGGTGCTCGGCCATCGCAACCTGCAGCCATCGGAGATGTTAGCGCGGGCGGAACATCTGCTGGTAACCAATCACTATCCTGCCTATGCAGACCTCTACCGCAATGGCTTCGTTCATACACGGGTCACGGCCTATCAGGAACAGCGATTGTGCGTCGATATTTTCCGACTGCGCAAGCATGAAGCCGTGAGCTACCACGAGTTCCAGAACGTGGACGTCGTGACGGGCTGCCAATCAACGCTTGGCAAGATGCTGGAAAGCGGACAGTACAAAAGCGTGCTGGTGCACTTCCTTGATCCTGAGATGTGGGAAGTACTCAAGCACCTTAGCCCTACCGTGAAAATTGTGGTGTGGGTGCACGGTGCCGAAATCCAGCCTTGGTGGCGCCGTGAGTACAACTACGCAGACGAAAACCAGTTGGCGTCAGCGAAACTTGAGAGCGACAAGCGCATGGCGTTCTGGCGCGAAACGCTGGGCAACATGCCGAAAAACCTGAAGCTGGTATTCGTCTCTCGCTACTTTGCCGAAGAGGTGATGGAAGACCTTGGATTCCGTATTCCTGAAGCGTGCTACGAGATCATTCACAATCCGATTGATACGGAGACATTCTCCTATCATGAGAAACCCCTCGAACAGCGCTTGAAGCTACTGTCCATACGTCCCTATGCATCAGCCAAATACGCCAATGACTTGAGCGTGAAGGCAATCGAACTGCTAGCCGAAAAGCCCTACTTCAATAACCTCGAGATCCGTATGATCGGTGACGGGGCCTTGTTTGAGCAGACCCTTGCGCCCCTGCGCAGGTTCTCGAACGTCACCATCGAGCGCGGCTTCCTTAAACATCAGGAAATCGCTGCATTGCATAAGGAATACGGTCTCTTCCTCTGCCCTACCCGCATGGACGCGCAAGGTGTTTCCCGTGATGAGGCCATGGCCTCCGGGCTCGTGGCCGTAACCAACAACGTAACAGCCATTCCAGAGTTCGCCGATGAGGATTGCGCAATACTGGCTCCCGGGGATGATGCCCAGGCGATGGCGGCAGGGATTGCCCGTGTTGTCGAGTCACCAGAATTATTCCGCAGGTTATCCGCGGCAGCACGTGCGCGCGTGGAAAATCAAACTGCCAAGCATTCGATCATCACCCGTGAAATCGAACTGATTCAACAGGATTGATAGTCGAAGCTACCTGCCTGGAGCGCCGAGCCGCCTGGTCACCTACCCAGTGACAGGTTGGCATCGAGCGCACGGGCCGCTTTTAGGTAATGACATGCAAGTAATCAACGTTCTTATTTTTGGCAGCTGTGTGTCGCGAGACGCGGTCGAATATGACAAAGACGGGATCATCACCCTCGTCGATTATTTTGCGCGCTCTTCATTGGCCGGTGTGGGTACCGCCGCCAGCGATCGCGAGGTCTCACTGTCGGAGATCACGTCTGCGTTCCAGCGCCGAATCGTGACGTATGAACTGGAGAAAACGTTTCTTGCCAGAGTGCAGCGCGAGGCATTCGATGTCCTGCTCATCGACTTGATTGATGAGCGCTTCGCGCTGTCCCGCTCACCCGAAACCGGCGCGATTTTTTCCCTCTCCAACGAACTGTTGAAAACCGACTTCACGACTGCCTACCCCCAGCATGAGACAGTGCCTGCGGTGAGTGACGAGCATTTTGCATTGTGGGAGCGGGGTTGGCAGGTGCTGGTAGGGATACTCCTGAAAACGCAGCAGCTCGACAAAGTGTTGGTCAACCGAGTCTTGTGGGCCAAGAGGGATGTTGAGGGACGTTCGCTCGAAGACATGTACAGAGAAGGCTGGATCGAGAAGAACAACGACTTTCTCCGTAAAATGTACAAACGAATGGCACAGGATCTTCAGCCAGACCAGTTTGTGACATTTTCTGCAGACGAACTGCATGCAGACCCTGCACACAAGTGGGGAGTGAGTCCTTTTCATTACACCCCCGGCACCTACGAAAAGGTGCTGGAGGCCATGACCACTTTCAATTGCTCTAATCGTGAAAACTTACAGCCCATGATGCTAGCCAAGCAGTTATCAATGCTGGAATTTGGTCAAGACGTTGACGTCGTGACGTTGCACAGCGCCGCCACTATCGACACCCTGCCCGGTCTGAATGACTTCTACACTCAGGTCACGACCCGTGACGCCGAAGACATAGTCAATTCCAGCCTCGCAGGGAAGCCAGTGTTGGTCGCATCACCTCGACATGCTGGCACCATGAGAATGTTGGGCAGCACGTACCTGGCCAGTAGAAACTTCATTTATTTCGACGACAACGGCACATTGGCCGTAATGGTGCAACATCATAAGTTCTGCCGAGCCTTGTATTACCCTGCATTGCGTTTACTCTTGAAGCTTGACACCATCGACTTGCCGAACAGCTGCCTTAATGTGCTCCACGAGTACTGTGCCTCACGCAAAGACGAATTTGAGCAGTACTTCTTATCCGCCGTGTTGGTGCAAAACCGCAGCGCTGGTCTCCTGGTTTCCTATGCTCGGCCATATCACTATTTTTATGATATGTTGCCTAGTGCAATGACCTACCGGGACAGCGTTCGCGCAGAGCACGACATTCTCAGTATTCGTGGCGGAAGCTTCTTCCCTGCTTTCAGTATGTTCGGCAAGGATCAAGGGCGTGAGTTCGAGTCTGACGCAGCACTGAGCGACTATCTACTCGCGCAAAGAAAATCAATTGTATCCTCTGGGTACCCTCAGTCTCGTCCGAGTGACTTCATCCAGTATGATGCACTGATCGTGACGGAAAGCCTGCGAAGGCTGCAGCGTGATGAGCCCATATTGATAGAAAGGCTAGAGGGCGCTGACGGGGTCTTCTGGTTCGGCTTGTGCTTGGAAAAACGAATTTGGAAAGAACAAATTCAAGCCATTCGCGAAATAATCGCCGATCTATTGCAGGCTCACAGTGCGCCGTTGTTCATCTTTGATGGCTTGACGGCGACAGAAGATGCAGGACCGAACTTCAGAGCCACCGCATGTGGCGCTGAAATGAAGCTACTCAACGACGTGGTGATAGGCCTAGTACCGCAAAACACCATTGTTAACCTGATTGGTGTCAGCGCGCAGAAAAAAATTGCCTGCGCCCACTACGTTTCGCTATTCCTGACCAGCTTCCTCACCGACTCAATGTATGTTGCGCGCTTCAACCGCAGACCAGGTATAGGCTACGGCGCGCGGACTGCAATGCACACCGATCACGTTCACCCCGATACCTACTTTGTCCCTCTGTCTTGGGTAGTGGACGACCCGGCGGGCAGCCGCAATTGGTCAGAGGTCTCCTATTCGATAGATCCAAACTTGATGCGTTCGTATTACGACGCCGTGAGGAAGAAGAACACGTCGCGGCTGGACGTGAAGGGCATACAACTCAAAGCCTCGAGCGATGTGACGCTGACCGTCATCGACGACGGTATTGAACTCACCGCGGACACTGGCCAACGGCATATGTTGCTGGCGCTGGTGCCTGATCGAGCAAAAGTCATGCGCTTGCCAGGGGATCTTGAGATACCCGCCAACACCTCGATCGTTATACGGTTTCTCGGTAAATCAGACCGTAAGTTGTCGATCAGCACCGTCGTAACCATTAAAGATGACCGCCGTGGAGCTGAAAGCGAATACATCACACTCGGCAAATCCCTGCACCTGCCGGCCGTGCCTTCAGCGCGCCGGGTAAGCTTTGCAGTCCGCCTGAAAGGCGAAGGGCGCGCCGCCATTCGAGCCCTCGACTGTATTTCACTGGAAGCGCCCATGCCGTCAAATGACTTAGATACCTCCGGTTACCGAGCGTTTGATGTCGCGGCTACCCCCGACAGCATTGCCAACCTCCCGCAGGTCACAGCAAACTATCGTTGCGATCTCTCAGGGACGCCGCTGTATTTCAGGTATGTACCCAACGGCTCACAAAATCTCCTGGTATTTTTCCACTCGGCGTTGACCCGAACAGCGGACAACAAAATGCCCGCGTTTGCAGGTAACGGCGCGATTGGCCTCGTTGATGCAAATATTCTGATGATCAGTGACCCGGCGATCACCGACGACAACAACATTTCTTTGGCGTGGTATGCAGGAATGGAGGGCGTCCCCTTCCAAACTGCAATTCAGAACCTGATTGAAGGTTTTTCCCACGCGGTAGGGTCACGCCGCACAGTTTTATACGGCGGAAGCGGCGGTGGGTTTGCGAGTTTGTATTATGGGCGAAACTTGCCAAACAGCTATTCGATAGGGGCAAACCCGCAAATCAATATCAGTTCGTACAACGAGGGATCGGTAACAGCGTATTTGAACACGTGTTTCCCATCGTCTGGTGAAGGCAGCAACGATTCCAGGCTGAAACAGACGGGTATTGACTACACGCTCAGCCGAAATTTCCAACAGAATACCGTTATTTATTTGCAGAATGTGCACGACCATCACCACATCAATGTCCACCTGCCACAGTATTTCAGCGGAAAATCCCCGGACATTGCGCTTGGCGGAAACTGGGTGGATGAAAACACCCTCATGTACATTTCGAACGCTTGGGGATTGGGACATGCTGCCCCCCCAAGAGCATTCGTATTTGAAGCATTGAAGTACCTCTTCTCGGCTTCCTTCTGCCGGGAAGAACTTGAACAGACGCTCCGCAGACTCGATGACAAAAATGCGTCACTGATCAATCGCGTTTCGCTACGGCGCGACGGTGAGCAGTTGGTGTGTGCAATCACCGCGAACCTGCCTTCAGGTTCTGAAGGTGATGCGCGCTATGCCTTCTACTTGCTTCAAGATGGCAAGCGCATTGCCTACATCCCTTATCAAGCAGACGCCAAGATTACATTCAAGGCCGAAAACGACGTTGCACGCTATCAAGCGGTGGGCTTCGTGCGCTTCGCTGATCGTACGAGTTCTGTGAAATCTAATAAAATCATCGGGAGTACGGAATGAAAACCCTGATTCTGGACTGCACCCTTCGAGACGGGGGTTATTACAACGCCTGGAATTTCCCGATCACGGTGATCAACGACTATCTGCAGGCCATGTCAGCCGCAAAAGTTGACATCGTTGAACTCGGGTTGCGCTCACTCAAAAACGCAGGATTCCAAGGCGCAACAGCATTTACGACAGACGAATTTATTCGCAGCCTGGTCCTGCCGAGTGATTTGACTTTTGGCGTCATGATCAATGCCTCCGAACTCATGGGCAGGGACCGGTCTCTTGAGCAAACCCTCCAGCTCCTGTTCCCAGAAGAAGCCCAAACCTCACCCGTACAGCTGGTCCGCATCGCCTGCCATGTGCATGAGTTCAAAGCGGCCCTGCCCGCCTCGTCTTGGCTGAAGGAGCGTGGATTTCTTGTCGGCTTCAACCTCATGCAGATTTCGGATAGAAGTCAGCAAGAGGTCGAGGCACTGGCGGAAGAGGCAGTACGCTGGCCGTTGGATGCGTTGTACTTCGCAGACAGCATGGGCAGCATGAACCCGACGCAAACGGCAGAAACCATCGGATGGCTACGTCGTCACTGGAAAGGGGCGATGGGTATCCACACTCATGACAACATGGGCATGGCACTACAGAATACGCTAGGCGCTCTCGCTAACGGCGTTACCTGGCTTGACGCAACCGTCACTGGGATGGGGCGCGGTCCGGGCAACGCCAAAACTGAGCAGCTTGCACTGGAAATCGCCGAACGTCGTGGTGAAGCGTGCAACATCGTCCCACTGATGGGGCTGATTCGTAAGTATTTTCAGCCGATGCAGCAGTCGTGCGGATGGGGCACCAATACCTATTATTACCTGGCGGGTAAGTACGGGATCCACCCGACTTATATTCAGGAAATGCTCGGCGACTCTCGGTACAGTGAAGAAGACATCTTGGCTGTCATCGAGCATTTGCGCATCGAGGGTGGTAAAAAGTTCAGCCCAAATACACTAGAGGCTGCACGTAATTTCTACCAAGGCCCGCCTCGGGGGAATTGGCGCCCTGCCAGCGTGCTGAAGGGCCGAGAAGTACTACTGCTGGGTACCGGTCCCGGAGTTGGTGAACATCGGGTAGCGCTGGAGCGCTATATCAAGCAGGCGAAACCTTACGTGATGGCCCTTAATACCCAGGGTCAAATCGGGGCGGAGTTCATCGATGTCCGGCTTGCCTGCCACCCTGTCAGGCTGCTTGCCGATTGCGAGGAGCATGTCACGCTCCCACAACCGCTGATCACTCCCGCCGCGATGCTGCCGCAGGACGTTCGTCAGGCGCTAGAGGGGAAAGACCTGCTGGACTTCGGTGTTGAGGTCAAGCATGGCGAGTTTGAATTCCATGAAGACTTTTGCGTCCTGCCAACGGCACTGGTCATCGCCTATGCACTCGCCGTGTCGGCAAGCGGCGGCGCCCGACGCATCCTGCTTGCGGGTTTCGACGGCTATGAGGCTGAAGACCCTCGCAATAATGAAATGAACAAATTGCTTTCGCTGTACCGTCGCAGTGCGGGTGCCGTCGATATGCTGGCGATCACGCCTACGCGTTACGAGGTTCCTGCAGCGAGTGTGTACGGCAGACTGGGAGATCACGCATGAGTGTTTCATGCTTCCTACCGTGCAGAAAGGGTAGCGAGCGCGTACCGCGCAAAAACATTAAAAAATTCGCCGGTTTCGAGTTCGGATTGATTGAAATCAAACTCAACCAACTGGATCAGTGCGAGCAAATCGATGAAGTGGTGCTCAGCACAAACGATGAAGAAATCCTTGATTTCGCCAAAGCCTTTAAATCAAAAAAACTGCATATACACGTGCGCGAAGACGCATTGGCGAGCAGTGCTACCAGTACCGATCAACTGATCGCGCTGGCCGAACAGATCACCAATGAAGAGCACATAATCTGGACACATGTCACTTCGCCATTTTATAGCAGCCGCAGCTACGCAGACGCGATCGACGCCTATTTCAGCGCACGCGAATCAGGCTACGACTCGCTGATGTCGGTGAAGGCCGTTCATGGTTTCCTGTGGAAAGGCCAGCAGCCACTGAACTACGATAGAAACGTCGAAAAATGGCCGCGTACGCAGACACTAGCGCCTATCTATGAAATTGACAGTGCTATTTTCATCCTGGACCGCGCGGGATACCGCACCCACCAGGATCGAATTGGCGCCAAGCCTTTCTTGCATGTCTCGAACCGGCTCCAAGGCTTCGATATTGACTGGCCTGACGACTTCACCTTGGCAGAAGCCATGATCAACAGCGGCGTGGCGGCTGTATGAAGTTCAGCGATTACGCAACCGTAGTATTTGATTGCGATGGGGTCATACTCGACTCCAATCGGATCAAGACCGAGGCATTTCATCAAGCGGCCCTGCCGTATGGTGCGGAAGCAGCAAGAAACCTGGTGGAGTATCACACGCAAAACGGCGGTATCTCGCGATACAAGAAGTTCGAGTATTTTCTGTCGAATCTCGTGCCTGCCGACATGACGGGGCCCACACTGCAACAGCTGCTGGCCACGTATGCAGCAGCAGTCAAGGCTGGGCTCGCTTCATGCGCTAGCGCCAAGGGCTTGGAAACGTTGCGCCGTGCTAATCCTTCTGCGCGCTGGTTGGTCGCCTCGGGTGGCGACCAAGTGGAGTTACGCGAGGTCTTTGCGAGTAGAGGCCTGACACCTCTATTTGACGGGGGGATATTTGGCAGCCCTGATGACAAGTTAGATATTTTGGCAAGAGAAATGACCTCAGGTAATATTTTAATGCCTGCACTGTTTCTTGGCGACAGTAAGTACGATCATGTCGTGGCACTCAGCCAGCGAATCGATTTTGTTTTCTTGTCAGCCTGGAGCGAGTTCGCTGACAGGGAAACGTATTGCAGCCATCACTCGATAAGCGTATTTGAGACTTTAGAAGATTTGATAGGGGACGTTGAAATTGCTTAAAAAGACTTGGATGTTGTGTGCACTGGCTATGCTGGCCGGCTGTGGAGAGGGCAGCGGCAGCGCTGACCAGCGCCTTGCTTCGACCCCGCAAGCTTCGCAACAGGGTGTGTTGCATAAAAATGCCATCCACCTGCCGAGTGGAGAAAACCTTGATATTGCCGGCCGGTTGCGCAGCTATAACTTGCTGAGCAATGAGCAAGGTGACTTTGACCGTTATGTGTTTGAATCGCCTGAAGATCTGATGGCTCTCGAAGGACAGATCTACTCCACACTGGCGAAACGGGGTTATGTTCGCAAGATCAAGAGCGAAACACCTGGATTGTTCGTCGTTCGCTACGCGAAGCGTAATGCGCCGTCCATCATGATCAGTTACGAAACCCGCCAAAATGGTACGGCAGAATTTAAGACACAGATGAAAATCAACTGGAAAAATAGCTGACAGCGCATCGCCTGTCTTGAAAAGCAGGCACCCCCTTGCGGGGCGTGTCTGTTTCGGAAAACTATATGTTTGTCACGGATCTTTTGCGCTGGGCCTGGTCTGTCGGAGGTAAGATTTTCCGAGTAGTACCTGCTGCATCCATATTGGTCGTCATTTTCACACTGGCCTCCCAGGTGTCTGCTTTGTTAGCGGCACTGCTTCCACTTAAAGTCATCATCTTGCTGGGGTCCGAACGTGTCCCCGCCTACTTTCCGGCGCTGCTCCACGGTTATGAGCGTTCAACGCTTATCCTCGGCTTATGCATCACTGCAGTCGTATTTTTTACGTTTCACCTCATTGCCGAAGGACTGCTCACCCGGCTGTCGGACCACGGCGCACGTGCATTGATTGCCCGCAGTCGAAAATTGACCTTGTTTGACAATCAGGAACGCACCCTGAGCAAGGCGTACCAGCGCTTTGCGGGCACCTTGGCAGGTGGCGTCTTCATCGCGATCGCCAGTATTGCGCTGATCACCGTTTACCCCTTGCAAGCATTGGTCGTCGCAGGCTATCTGGCGATCACATGGGCGGGACTGACCCTGATCCACCATTTCACTTCAGTTTTCCATGGCCACACCGAAGATCATCTATTCAAACTGATTGGCATCCTGGGCAGTGTCGGATTTTTCATCACCTTCGGCTGCATAGTTGCAGATATTTTATTGGGCTCCGATGTTTCGGTGTTCTGGGCGCTGTTCACCCTCTTACTGGTGCGTCAGGTCTTGCGGCGGTGTGCGTCGTTCGTAACAGATCTGATCAGCCTGTATGGGCAACGCTTGCAGTTGAATGCCTTGCTTTTTCAAGGGCATGTCTATTCAGGAAAGGCTAATGGCGAGGCGTCCGGTTCGCTTTGGTCTCTGGCAGACCCGCAGAAAACCCACACATGGATATCGCCACTTATTCAACGCCTGATTGGGAACATCGAGACTGAATTTGAACTGCATATTCTCCAATCCGGCATGGCGGACCTTGTCCAGTGGCGAGTTGAGGTAGCGGGAAGTGGCCAATCCTACCTGGTCAAGGTATTCGGTAAGAGCAGGGCTGCTCTGGCTCGACATGAAGCGAGTCTGTTTACAGTAATGAATGAGGGAAGCGCTCCTCTTGGCCAGCTTTGCTTGGTAGAAGAGGTGGACGGTTTCCATTGCCATGTGTTTCTGTGGCCCGTCCCCAGCGTCTTGGACCCAGCCCTGGCGAAGCGCGCATCGATGCAGGTTACCAGCGGTTTGCTCGCGCTCTCTCCATCCTCCTCGCTGGTCGACATGTTTAGCCGGTCACGGCCGATGCTGTGGCAAAGAATAGACCTTGAGGTTTTGCCACGGCTCGAACTCTTTGCCCATGACAGTCGCGATTTAGCGAAAAAATGGAATGGATCATGGGCCGCCATCAGGTCGCGTCTACAAAATATGCCGCTGACCTTGATGACGACAGACCTATCACCCGACGCCATAGGCTACGACGGGGACGGCGTAATCTGGGCGTGCCAATGGGGACGTTGGTCCTTGGAACCTGTCGGGGCGGGCTGGCCGGTATCTGAGAAAACGCTGCCGTTCCTGGAGTTTGCCCTGATCGAAGCGCAAAGGAGTCGTCCGGAGTTACGGCATGTAGAGCTGGATGACGCCAAGCTTGCCGCGTACGCCTTTGCTTTCGAAAAAGCCTGTCAACGCCAGAATTATAGAACAGCTGTCGAGTTGCTTGACCTTATCTTCGCGCTCTCGGTCTCCTTGGATACCTGCCGCCAGTAGAGACTTTGTGTCACGCGTCATTTTTTGTTTTAGCGTACGTATGTATTTTGGAGGTTATGTGGCCAATGTCGCCATGGTGGTATGGAACGAGTTTCGCAATGACGCCCGGGTGCTTAAAGAAGCCCAAACGCTCGCTGCTGCCGGTCACCACGTCACAGTACATGCGCTGCATACACCTGGCGTCACTCACGAATACGAGCGGCTTGAGTCAGGTATAGAGGTTTCACGCGTGGCGCGCAGCCCTTTTTGGAAGTGGCGCAAGCGCCCGTCTGCGGCGCCAACGGATGCTAAAGAGGGACAGCGCTCGCAACGGCCCCCCCTGTCACAGTCAGGGCCTCTGCCGAAACTTAGTCCTGTGCGTCAGATAATGCGGATTGCGGCAAGGCTATGGACCCACGCAGGTCTGTTTTGGCGTATGGCACGCCTGCGTGCCAATATCATCCACGCCCACGATGTGAATACATTGCCAACTGCTTGGCTTGCGGCCAGATGCTCCGGTGCGAAACTTATTTACGATGCCCACGAAATCAGCACAAGCCGTGAAGGCTATGCGAGTTTTCGTCGACTGGTAGCACTGGTCGAGCAGATACTGATGCCCCGCGTGTCGGGCACCATCACGACGACTCAGGCTCGTGCCAAGTTCTTCGCTAGGGCGTATGGCATCCCACGGCCGATCGTGCTTCAAAATCGACCACGCATGCAGACTGCAACACGCTCATCGCGTATCCGGGATGAACTCGGATTGGACAAAGCTTGGCCCATCATAGTGTATCAAGGCGGCGTACAACAGGGTCGAGGGCTGGAGCGCCTGGCGACGATTGCTGCAGAAGTACCCAACGCATACTTCGTCTTCATCGGGGGCGGGCGCCTCAATCAAACGCTGCACGCCATAGTCGAAACCCTGGCCCTCCAGGAACGCGTGCATTTTATCCCCACAGTGCCGCTCGCAGAGCTGCCGACTTATACCGCCTCCGCGGATATAGGGGTGCAGCCCATCGAGAATACGTGCCTGAATCACTATACGACCGATTCCAACAAGTTGTTTGAGTACGTTCAAGCGGGCCTGCCTGTCGTGGCTTCTGACCTTCCGGAGATCCGCCAGGTCGTCTCCCGCCATGACCTGGGCTTACTTGTTCCGCCAGGGGACAGTGCAGCATTGGCATCTGCGCTACGCACCTTGGTGGAGGATGTTGGAAAACGCAAACACCATGCGACGCAAGCGTGCAAAGCGGCACAGGTCCTGCACTGGGAAGGGCAAGAGTACGAGCTCGTTCAGCTCTACGAACGCGTTCAAGCAAATATGCTACCCATGAGAAGCAGCGCCGAGTGATGAAAAAACGAATCCTGCTACTGACATTCTTCTACCCACCTGACTTGAGCGCCGGATCGTTTCGCGCCCATGCATTGGTTGAAGCAATGCGCTTGCAATCTTTGGGTTGCGCGCACATTGATGTGCTCACAACTCAGCCGAACCGTTATCACACCCATGCAAAAATCGCTGACAGCGTCGAAGATTCAGGACATGTACGCATTCGCCGGATTCAGTTGCCACCCCATAAGAGCGGCATGCTGGACCAGTCTCGCGCGTTCGTGCAGTTCGCGCGTATCGCGGCGCGGTTAGCGCGCGAGGAACGATATGATCTGGTGATCGCCACCTCCTCACGATTGATGACAGCAGTGTTAGGCGCATGGGTTGCATATCGACAGGGGGCAAAACTCTACCTGGACATACGCGACCTGTTTGTCAAAAACATCGACGAACTGTTTTCTGCCCCCTTGGCGAGGCCGTTGTCAGCGATCTTCGGCGCGCTGGAGCGCTTCACTATCGGAAGGGCACATCGGGTCAATCTTGTCTCGCGAGGCTTCCTCGAGTATTTCAACGCTCGTTACCCTGGCAGACCCTTTTCATTGTTCTCTAACGGTGTGGATAAAGACTTCGTAGATTTTCCAGTGAGCGCGCCGGCCCCGCAAATTGAGCAACGACCGGTGGAAGTGTTATATGCCGGCAATATCGGGGATGGGCAAGGGCTTCATTTAATCATTCCCCAGCTCGCCAAGCAGCTAGAGGGCAAAGTTCAGTTTCGGGTTGTCGGCGCAGGGGGGCGCTTGCAAATGCTGCAGCAGGCTATATATGAACAAGGGGTGACCAATGTCGAACTGCTGGGGCCCGTCGCGCGAAAAGAGCTGCTTAACATGTACCATCAGTCAGATGTGCTGTTCCTCCACCTGAATGACTTCCAGTCGTTTCACCGGGTGCTGCCTTCGAAGCTCTTTGAATACGCCGCCACCGGTAAGCCGATCTGGGCGGGAGCTAGTGGTTACACTGCAGAATTTATCGGCAAGGAAGTTACTAACGCTGGCGTCTTTGCACCTTGCAACCCTGCAGATGCGCTACAGGCGTTCCAGACACTCCATTTCGAGCAGATACCACGACCGGAATTCGTATTGCGCTTTGCGCGCAATCGGATAATGAAACCTATGGCGACTGAGGTTTTGGAGTTGATGAATTCAGGCGAATGAATGTTCGCCAAGCCAACGGCGAACACTGGTGATTCATTCTGCTTGCCGTCGCGGACAGCTCTTACGGCTAATACGCCTATCGCATAGACTTCCGCCATGGCAAGCACGGGAGTCTACCAGCATACCCCTCCCTCATAATCCAGACCTTTCTGCGCCTCACCCTTGCTGCTAAGCTCATCCCCTTTACGACCCCACCGTCGACGCAACCGTGAACCTGCCCCCCCCAAGCCCTCCCTTGAAATCCTTCCCGGCCAATCAGCACGGCCGCGACCTCATCGTGGGCGACGTTCATGGCCATTTCGAGATGCTCCAGTCCCTGCTGAACACAGTCGACTTCACCCCAACCCACGACCGCCTCTTCGTCACGGGCGACATCGTCGATCGCGGCCCGTACTCGAACGAGGCCCTGAACTGGCTCGCCAATCCCTGGTTCCACACCGTCAGAGGCAACCACGAACAGATGGTCCTCGACTCGGTCAACGGCCAAGGCGACCCGCCTCGACACACCCGAAACGGCGGCGCGTGGTTTTATGAACACCCTTACGACAGGCAAGTGCAGATCGCCCAGCAACTGCAGGCACTACCGATCGCTATCGAAATAGAACTACGCACTGGCGAGAAAGTGGGCATCATCCACGCCGAACTCCCCGGCTGGGAGCAAGGGCGAACGTGGCGCGAGGGGATCGAGCTGTTGCAGGCAGCCGACCCGGCAACCCGCCAGGCGGCCCTGATGCAAGCCCTTTACACACGCCGCCGGATCAATGACCGCGACGACTCACCGATCGCCGGCCTGGCCCGGCTGTATGTAGGCCACTCGACAGTGCCGGAGGTGCTGACATTGGGGAATGTCGTGTACCTGGATACCGGCTGCTCGTTCGCCGACGGCAAGCTGAGCATCATCGAAGCGGCGTCCAACACCTGCTGGTCCTGCCTGCCGCACCCTTAGAATGAAACCCTTTGCCTACACGACCGCGCACACCTGGAGCTTTGACACCCATGAGACCTTTGAGCGAAAAATGTATTACATTTTTCGATTTCCTGCGCTTCAGCCTTGCCCAGATCGTCTTGGTCGGCCATGGCATCGGCTTTTTCTACGGTTACTGGGGTGGTTTTTTCCCCAACCAGGTCCCCTACCCTCAACAAATCGCCGTGGTGGGCTTCTTCCTGGTCTCTGGGTTTCTCATTTGCCGCAGCGTCATGGCCAACCTCAAGTACAAGGGCGCCGACGCGGCACGCTACTTCAGCGATCGGTTTTCGCGGATCTACACCACGCTCATTCCCTCGCTGCTGCTTGTTTTCGTCATCGATAAAAGCTTTGGCCTGTTCTATCCGCAAGCCGAATTGCTCAGCTACAGCAGCCTGAAAATCTTCTTCAACAACCTGTTGCTGATCCCGTCCATGCCCTTTGGCACCTTGCGCCCGATCTGGAGCCTGATGTTCGAATGGTGGATCTACATCCTCTTCGGCGGGCTGGTGTTCTTCCGCAAACACTGGATCTTCGCCACCGTGTGCCTCTTCCTGGGGGCCAAATACACCTTCTGGGAGAATGCCAAGGGCGAAGCGGGCCACCTCGAGATCATCTGGTTTGCCGGCGCACTGGGGGCCTATTACTTTGATCGCCTGACCCTTCGACGACTCCCGGCAGTGTGGACATGGCTCCTGTTCGCGGCTGCGGCAGCAATCTACCTATACAGCAAACAGGCTTACAACCTGCCGGCCGGGCTATTGATGGCGGGGGGCCTGGTGCTGCTTGCAGCCCGGCTGAATGGCGACAGCGCTGCCGTCAGCAGCGCTCGCAAAGCGCGTTGGGCCTCCTTGGCGGGATTCAGCTTCACGCTGTTCTTGACGCACTACAGCATTCTTTACTGGATACAGCAGGTTCTGGGCAGCTCGACCGCCGGTTTCGTCCTGGCGATGCTGCTGGCAAACATCGTGGCGTTTTTCATCGCCTATGGCACCGAGCGACACCACAAGGCTGTGTCGGAGTGCATGCTCGGCTGGGTACGCCGCGTGGGAATGCGCAGGATCTCAAGCTGAAGGCATTGCTCAGTAAGGTGTGGGTTGCGTCGTTAGAGGGCAAGGGCAAACCCGCCTCTACAGCGTAATGACCCAGGATCACCCCCTGATCAAGGCTCCAGCCGCCGCTGCTGATAGATCCAGTCGACGATCTCCCCTTCCGGCACGTAACCAGATACGGTTTCGCGCAGCAGTTGCCGCACGCGCGCGTAATCATCGATGGCAATCGCGGCCAGCAGATCATCGACACGGGTTTTGAGCAGCTCCCACGGCAGGCAATCCTCGTTGGCACTCATGATCATCGGATGACGGGTAGCGTCGACCTTGTCGCCAATCAGCAACTCTTCATACAGCTTCTCGCCTGGGCGCAAGCCGGTGAACTCGATGGCAATGTCGCCCTGCGGGTTGCGCTCGGAACGAATGCTGAAGCCGGACAGGTGAATCATCTTTTCCGCCAGCTCGACAATCCGCACTGGCTCGCCCATGTCCAGCACGAACACATCGCCACCCTGCCCCATCGAGCCGGCCTGGATCACCAACTGTGCAGCCTCGGGGATGGTCATGAAGTAACGGGTGATCTTCGGATGGGTGACCGTCAGCGGCCCACCCAGCTTGATCTGCTTGTGGAACAACGGAATGACAGAGCCCGACGACCCCAGCACATTGCCGAAGCGGACCATGGTGAAGCGGGTCTTGTTGACCTGCGAGACATTGCCGGTGTCGCCGAACAGGACCGGGGCAGTCTCCTGGCTCAACGCCTGCAGGGTCATCTCCGCAAGCCGTTTGGTGCTGCCCATGACATTGGTCGGGCGCACCGCCTTGTCGGTGGAAATCAGCACGAAGTTGGCGACGCCTGTCTGCAACGCCGCCTGGGCGGTGCGCAGGGTGCCCAGCACGTTGTTGATCAAGCCTTCGGCAATGTTGTGCTCGACCATAGGCACATGCTTGTAGGCTGCGGCGTGATACACCGTATTGACCCGCCAAGTGCGCATGATGTCGGTCATCTGCTGCTGATTGCGCACCGAACCGAGAATAGGCACCAGGTTGATCGACAACGCCCCGCGGTGCATGCGCTGCTCCAACTCGGAGAGGATGCTGTACAGGTTGAATTCGCTGTGCTCGAACAGCAGCAAGGTGCGCGGGCGCAACTCGATGATCTGCCGGCACAGCTCCGAACCGATCGAGCCACCGGCACCGGTAACCATCACCGCCTGGTCGACAATGCAGCGCTGGAGCAGGTCGGCCTGCGCCGGCACGGCATCACGGCCAAGCAGATCGGCGATGTCGACCTCCTGGATGTCGTCGACCTTGACTCGGCCACTGGCCAGATCCATGAAACCCGGAATACTGCGGATATGCAGCGGATAGCTTTCGAGCAGGCCCAGAATCTCCCGGCGGCGAGCGCGCGTGGCCGAGGGTATCGCCAGCAGAATTTCCTGGGTCCCGGTCGCTTCGATCATGTCTTGCAGGCTCTGAGAGCTGTAGACCTGCAGGCCGGAAATCACCCGGTCGACAATGCTTTCGTCATCGTCGATAAACGCCACTGGGCGCATCACTTTGCCCAGGCGCAAGGCAGCCACCAACTGATTGCCAGCCGAGCCTGCACCATAGATCGCGACCCGTGGCAGGCCGTCGTCACGGTTAGTGAACGGCACGTGCTGAACTGCGCTGAACCAGTCGCCGAGGAAGTACTGGCGCATGGCAAGGCGCAGGCCGCCGACCAAGACCATGCTCAACCACCAGTAGTTAAAAATGATCGAACGCGGCACTACGTGTTGATGATTGCTGTACCAGTACACCACTAGGCCAAGAATCAGCGCCGACAGGCTGACAGCCTTGATAATGGCGATCAGCGCGTCGTTGCCGAAGTAGCGCATCACCGCACGGTACATGCCGAAGCGGATGAACAATGGGATCGCCACCACCGGCGCCGCGCCGAACAGCCACAGATGGTCCATGACCGGGTTGGCCATCTCTTCGATGCCCAGACGCACCAGGAACGCCAGCCACAACGCCACCCATACCAGGGCGATGTCGGTCGCAACCTGCAGCAGCCGCTTGTACCTTCGGGGTAGTTTCAGCAGGTATGTCCGCACACTATTCATAACCCGTTCGAACGCTCCATCCAAAACTGCATTGCTCGCACTCCTAATGATCGACCGAACGATCAGTTGGTACTGGCCAACTCCAATGTACCCGCACGATAGCGTATGGCCAGGACAATCAACGGAAGATATGCCAGGACCACGCCAATCGCGCCGTCCAGCCCCAACAACATGACGCACAGGGCCACTGGCAGCAGCCACAACACATTCAGCGCTAGCACGGCCAGGGTCACCGGCAGATGCCGCCCGTACAGGCGTGAGGCGAATTGATAAGCATGGCTGCGATGGGCTTCATAGACTTTGTCGCCACGGATCAGCCGTTTGATCAAGGTGAACGTCGCGTCGACAATGAATACTCCAAGCAGGATAAGCCAGCACCAGAACAAGTCGAATGACACCCAAGCGGCCTGCAGCGACAGCACCCCAAGGGCGATGCCGAGGAAGCCACTACCGGCATCGCCCATGAATATCCGCGCGGGTGGGAAGTTCCAGCACAGAAAGCCGAGCACCGCGCCCGCCAGCAGCAACGGCAGGGCAATCAGTTGCTCATGCCCGCTCAGGGTATACAGCAGGCAAGCGCCCATGCAGGCGCAGATGGCCTCCACACTGGCAATCCCGTCGATGCCGTCCATGAAGTTGTACAGGTTGAGCAACCAGACCAGATAAAACGCCGCCAGCACCCCGCCGACCCACGCCAGGTCCAGCTCGACACCCAACACTTCGATGGGGGGCAAGCCACCCAACCAGAACAACGCCCAGATCGCGGCGACGAAATGGCCGATCAAACGCCAACGGGCGGCGATGTGGCCATGGTCATCCATGAAGCCGATAACGGCGATCAAGGCACTGGCGCCACCCAGCGCCAGCAGCGCGTCCACGCTGACGGCGCCGAGCAGGGCCATGCCAACGAGTGCCGCGAGAAACGCCAGGACGATAGCCACACCGCCCCCACGAGGGGTGGGAACGGCATGCGAACTACGCGCGTTAGGGATGTCCATGATGCTTCGCGCCAGCGCATAACGGCGCAGTAACCATGTCATAGCGAACGCCGCCAAGACCACTACCGGAACCAGCCACGACAGATTCATTTGTTTGTTTTTTCCTGGTAATCACGGGCAGCCAACAAAAATGCCTCATCGACGCTCAACGGGGGCGTCCAGCCCAACAACGAACGGGTCTTGCCAATATCCACCTGCAGCGAGCCACACAACCGATGCGACAAGGCTTTTTTGCCCAGCGCCGTCGCCATCCATTGCAGCAGGACACCCGGCACTGGCAGCAGGCGCGCCGGGCGGCCGAGTGCCGACGCCATGCGTTGCAACAATGCGGTGGTGGAGAGGTCTTCGCCATCACTGACCAGGAAGGTCTGGTTGGCCGCCGCCGGGTGCTCCGCGCAAGTCGCCACCAGATCAGCCAGGTTGCCCAAGGCGACCAGGCTGCGGCGGTTGTCGATCGCGCCGAACGGCAGCGGGACACCCTTGTCGAGCCAGCGCATCATGGCCAGGAAGTTGGCTTTTACCCCTGGGCCGTAGACCAGCACGGGGCGAACGATCACCACTTCCAGCCCGGTTTCATTGGCAAGCTTGCGCAAACCGTCTTCGGCTTCCTGCTTGGAAATACCGTAGGGGTCGCAAGGCGCGGGCTTGTCGTCCGCCGCATAGGGCCTGGCTTTGGCTGTGCCTTCGCCATTGACCTTGATCGAGCTGATGAACACCAAGCGGCGAACACCGGCCGCCACTGCTTGCCTGGCCAGGTTCAAGGTCGCATCGACGTTGACCCGGCGAAACGCCGCCAGTGGATCCGCTTCGGTATCGTTCATGACATGCACGCGCGCCGCCGAATGGATGACCGTGCGCACCCCCGCCAATCCTGCTTGCCAGGGGGTTTCGCCATCCAGCTGGGCGAAGTGAAAGACCTCGGCGCGCGGGTCGAGGGTTTGCGGCACCTGACGCAGGGCGGCTATGACCTGATGACCACGGTCCAGCAGGCACTGCATGACCGCCGCGCCGACAAACCCGGATGCACCGGTCAATAAAATACGTTGCGACATCATTTGCCTCCATTACGTAGCGTCGCGCTCCGAAAGAGAGATTCCAGTCGCTCCATCAGTCTAGGCTTCGAGTAGTGTTCAAGGTAGTAACGGCGCCCGGCTGCGCCCATCTCGGCGCGCTGCGGGGCAGATGCCTCAGCCAGACGCGCAACGATCCCGGCCAACCCCGGCGCATCGCTCGAGTCGCAGGCCAGACCCGCGCCCGACTCACGAATGACCCGCGCCGCCTCACCGTTGATCATGCCCAACAGCGGACGCCCCGACGCCAGGTACGCCTGGACCTTGCCGGGGATGGTCTTTTCGAACACATCATTGGTTTTAAGCGACACCAGCAGTGCGTCCGCCGCGGCAAACAGGGCCGGCATCGCTTCCAGCGGGTGGCGCCCCAGCAGATGCACGTTGTCCAGCCCGCGCTGGCTGACCTGCGCGCCGAGCCATTCACTCATGCGCCCGTCACCGACGATGATCCAGCGCACCGCCGCCTTGCCCCGCAGCGCCTGCGCCGCATCGAGTACCGCCGGGAAGTCCTGGGCTTCGCCGAGGTTGCCGGCGAACACCACGGTAAACACTTCAGGGTCGGGCGTAACCAGCGTACTGCTGGCGACCGGTGCCGAGAATTCGTCCTCGGCCCAACTCGGGAAGTACACCAAGCGCTCGGCCGCAATTGGCCGGGTGCAATAGCCTTTGACGTTGTCGATGAAGCCGTGCGACTGCAACAACAGGTAATCAGTGCGGTTGTAGATCCACGACACCATGCGCCCGACCAGCGCGAGCAACCGCGGGTGCTTGAGCACACCGACCGCACGCAGGGTCTCCGGCCACAGGTCGAGCACCCAGACGAACACCGGGGCCCGCTTGAGGCGCCCGATCACCACGGCCGGGATCGCTGCCATGATCGGCGACACCGCATACACGAACAGCGCATCGAACTGCCGCCCGCGCAGCTTGAAGGCACCGATCGACGCGGCGCTGAGAAAGAACGTCGCGTAGTTGAGCATCAGCGTCAGGCTGCGCTTGCCGCGCGCGCGCATCGGTACCCGCACGACGTCGGCCCCGTGGTACGAGGCATAGGCGCTCGGATCACGCAGGTAGTCCTGGTAAACAGCGCCCTCCGGGTAGTTGGGCACACCCGTGAGTACGGTGACCTCGTGGCCTTTTTCCCTGAGGTCACGCACGAGGTCGTTGATCCTCATGTTTTCTGGCCAGAAGTACTGAGTCACCACCAGGATCCGCAGTTTTGCGTCACGCATACCTTGCATCCAGTCAGTACCGCTTCCATACCGTACGGTTCACATAGTCGGTGTAGCTGTGCACGATCCGCACCACTTTTTCCGACACATTGGGCATGCTGTAGTCATCGACCTGGCGCATGTCACGCACCTCGCCACGCCCCTGCCCCTGCAAAATAGCTAGGCCCTGCAGGACTCGCTCGATATCCAGCCCGACCATCATGGCGGCGGTTTCTTCCATGCCCTCTGGGCGCTCATGCGCTTCGCGGATGTTCAGCGCCGGGAAGTTCAGGATCGAGGCTTCTTCGCTGATCGTGCCGCTGTCGGACAACACCGCCTTGGCTTCGACCTGCAGCTTGTTGTAGTCCTTGAAACCCAAGGGCTTGAGCAGTCGCACATTGGCGTGGAAACGCACGCCCAGCGCGTCCACGCGCTTTTGTGTGCGCGGATGGGTGGAGACGATGATCGGCAGGTCGAACTGCTCGGCGACGCTGTTCAGCACCTCGACCAGCTTGAGGAAGTTGGTGTCCGAGTCGATGTTCTCTTCACGGTGCGCGCTGACCACGAAGAAGCCTTGGGGGGCCAGGCCCAGGCGCTCGAGCACGTCCGACGCGTCGATGCCCGGACGGTAGAAGTTCAGCACTTCGAACATCGGGCTGCCGGTCTTGATGATGCGGTCTGGCGGCAAGCCTTCACGCAGCAGGTAGTCACGCGCGATGGTGCTGTAGGTGAGGTTCATGTCGGCGGTGTGGTCGACAATGCGCCGGTTGATTTCCTCGGGCACGCGCATGTCGAAGCAACGGTTACCGGCTTCCATGTGGAAGGTGGGGATCTTACGGCGCTTGGCCGGGATGACCGCCATGCAGCTGTTGGTGTCGCCCAGTACCAGCAATGCTTCTGGCTGGATCTCGGCCAGGACACGGTCAACCGCGATGATCACGTTACCGATGGTTTCGGCACCGCTGGCACCGGCGGCGTTGAGAAAGTGATCGGGCTTACGGATGCCGAGGTCTTCGAAGAAGATCTCGTTCAACTCGTAGTCGTAGTTCTGCCCGGTATGCACCAGCACATGGTCGCAATACTCGTCGAGCGCGCTCATCACTCGGGACAGGCGGATGATCTCGGGACGGGTGCCGACAACGGTAACGATTTTCAGTTTTTTCATTTCAACCTCACGGCATGCGCCTTTGTTGCCCAGGGCTACAAGGGCAGCGAATAAGTGTCGGGGCGCTCACGGTCAAAGATCTCGTTCGCCCACAGCATCACGATCATCTCGTCACTACCGATATTGGTAATATCGTGGGTCCAACCCGGTACGGTCTCCACGATCACCGGGCGCTCGCCGGAGGTCTTCAGTTCGTGGAATTCGCCCGTCATGACATGACGGAAACGGAAATTGGCCTGCCCTTTGATGACCAGGAATTTCTCAGTCTTGGTGTGGTGGTAATGCCCGCCTCGGGTAACCCCTGGGTGGGCTGTGAAATAGGAAAACTGCCCGGCATCGGGGGTTTTCAACATTTCGACAAAGGTCCCGCGCGGGTCAGTGTAGCCAGGCACTTCATAGTCGAACGCCGCAGGCGGCAGGTAGCTGAGGTAGGTCGAGTACAGTGCCCGCACCAGGCCGGTGCCGACGCGCTCGGTGATCAGGCTGTCGCGGCTGGCCTTGAACGCACGCAGGTGGTCGGCCAGCGCCCCGACGGTGGTGCTGTACACCGGTTCGACCTGGCTGCCAGGGGCGACGCCAGTGCCGTCCATGATGGCTAGGCAGTGGCTGATCACATCGTCGATGTAGACCAGTTGCAGGGGCGCGTTGGGGTCATTGACCTGGATCGGCAGGTCGCGTGCGATGTTGTGGCAGAACGTCGCGACCGCCGAGTTGTAGTCGGGTCGCGCCCATTTGCCGAACACATTGGGCAGGCGCAACACATGCAACTCGATCGCCTGCTGCGCCGCAACCGCGCGCAAGGCGGCTTCGGCGGCGCGCTTGCTGGCGCCATAGGGGTTGTCCCGATCGGCCTGGATCGACGAGCTGTAGACCACCGGGATCTGTTTGCCGCTGCGCTCGAGCGCTGCACACAACGCCCGGGTGAAGTCGCTGTTGCCCGCGACGAACTCATCAGGATGCTCCGGACGGTTTACCCCGGCCAGATGGAAGATGCAGTCAGCCCCGGCGACGCGCGCCTGCAGCCCCGCCAGGTCGTCGCGCGCGCACTGCAAGACCTGCACATCCTTGCGCTCGCGCAATACGCTCAGCAGGTTCTGGCCGATGAAGCCGTTGATGCCGGTAATCAGGACGTTCATGGTCACTCCTCGGGCGTCGCGTGCTCACCGCGCTGGATGGCGCGGATGAAGTCGAGTTTGAGCAGCAGTTGCTGCATGCCCTCGACATCCAGCCGTTGGGTGTTGTGTGAGTTGTAGTCTTCGGTGTGCGACAGCCGCTCCTCGCCCTGCTCCACATACTTGCTGTAGTTGAGGTCGCGCAGGTCTGGCGGCACGCGGTAGTAGTCGCCCATGTCTTCGGAGCAGACCAGCTCTTCACGGCTCAACAGCGCCTCGTAGAGTTTCTCGCCGTGGCGGGTGCCGATCACTTGCACCGGATGGTCCGGCTTGCCCAGCAGGCCACACAGTGCCTTGGCCAGGGTTTCGACGGTCGCAGCAGGCGCCTTCTGCACGAACAGGTCGCCATTATTGCCGTGCTCGAAGGCATACAGCACCAAGTCGACCGCATCGGCCAGGGTCATCATGAAGCGCGTCATGTTCGGATCGGTGATGGACAAGGGCTGGCCCTTGAGGATCTGCTCGACGAACAACGGGATCACCGAACCGCGCGAGGCCATGACATTGCCATAGCGGGTGCCGCAGATGACGGTCTTGGTTTCATCGACGTTGCGCGCCTTGGCCACCATGACCTTTTCCATCATGGCCTTTGAGATACCCATAGCATTGATCGGGTAGACGGCCTTGTCGGTGCTCAGGCACACGATCCGGCGCACTTCGTTCTGGATCGCCGCTTCGAGCAGGTTCTCGGTGCCAATGACGTTGGTTTTCACCGCTTCCATCGGGTGGAACTCACAGGACGGGACCTGCTTGAGGGCCGCGGCATGGAAGATGTAGTCCACGCCCCGCGTAGCATTAAGCACGCTCTGGTAGTCACGCACATCGCCAATGTAGAACTTCAGCTTGCTATTGGCGTACCGCTTGCGCATGTCGTCCTGTTTCTTCTCATCCCGGCTGAAGATGCGAATCTCGGCGATGTCCGTGTCCAGAAAACGCTTGAGCACCGCGTTGCCAAACGAACCGGTGCCACCTGAAATGAGAAGTTTTTTTCCGCTGAACATAATGATTCCTGAATTGAATGCGGGCGGCCCGGCGCTACCGGGACTGCAGAGCTGAGAAGACCACTTCGTCCTTCTGCCTAGCGCTTGGATAACTGATCAATACAGCGCGGTAGCTGCCCTTGAAGACAAAGAAGCTACCGGCAGCTATACCCACCACGCCGCAGGCCGACACCAGGCTGCGCATGTCTTCCAGTGACCCACCGCCACCCAGAATGGTCACCGGAATGCTCACGGCCTCACGCAATTGGGTGGCCAATGCAACATCGTAGCCTTTCATCCGGCCATCGTGATCAATCGAGTTGATGACGATTTCGCCCGCACCGGCGGCTTCCATCTGCCGGGCGACATCGAGCACGTTGCGCTTGGTGTTGCGGGTGCCGTTGTGGGTCCAGACGTCCTGCTGCTTGCTCAGCATGCGGTGCTTGTGGTCGAGCACCACCACCACGCTCTGGCTGCCGATTTCTTCGGCGATCCGCGTGACCAGGCTCGGATCTTCAAGTGCAGCGGCACTGATCGCGACCTTCTCGACCCCCAGGGCAATGATCGCCCGCGCCTGTTCAGGGGTGCGGATACCCCCGCCGTAACACAGCGGCATGCGGCACTCGGCGGCGAGGTTGGCGATCTTCTTGTAGTCCGGCTCACGGCCATGCGCCGTGGCATCGATGTCGAGGACGATCAGCTCATCGGCTTCTTTCTCGTTGAAGATCTTCACCGCGTTGATCGGGTCCCCGACGTACTTGGGGTCCTTGAAGCGCACAGTCTTAACGAGCCCACTATCCTGAATGAGCAGGCAGGGGATGATACGAGGTCTCAGCATCTCAGATTTCCGCGAAGTTTTTCAGGAGGCCAACGCCAAAGTGGTGGCTTTTCTCCGGGTGGAACTGCACACCGTAGACGTTGTTTGCCGCCACCGCGCAGCCAAAGTCGAGACCGTACTCGGATCGCGCGACCACGTGCTGGTCTTGCGCACATTCAAAATAGAACGAATGCAGGAAGTAGAACCGCGCGTCTTGCTCGAAGCCCTTGAACAACGGGCAATCGTTGACAGGCGCGACGTCGTTCCAGCCCATATGCGGCATCGCGATGGTTTCCAGGCCGGCCACGGAGCGGAATGAGCGGACCTTGCCAGGCACCCAGCCCAGGCCCGGCAACACGCCCTCGTCACTGCCATCGGCAAGCATCTGCATCCCGACACAGATCCCCAGCACCGGCACGCTGTCGCGGTGAACCAACTGTTCGACGGTGTCGCGCATGCCCGAATCGCTGAAGCGCTGCATGGCATGATCGAAGGCGCCGACCCCGGGCAGAATCAGTTTTTCGGCACCGCTCAGGGCCTCGACGCTGCTCGCCACCCTGACCGGGATGTGCAGGCGCTTGTAGACGTTGACGAACGCCTGAAGATTGCCGAGGCCGTAATCAATAATGGTGATCATCTGAACAGCCTTCTTTCCAAGCCCAGGGCACTCATGATACGCGCGCCCATACCGATCATGAACCGCTTGTTCTTGTAGTCGCGGAAGGTCTTGTTAGTGCCTTCGAAGATCCCGCGCAACTCGTCGACAGAGAGGTCGAGCTTGTTGGCGACGTACTCGAACTCGGTAGACAGGAACTGCTCGCTCATTTCGGGCTGGGCAATACGCTGAAGCGCTTGTTCGCGGGTCATCTGGCCGGTCATGATCAGGCTGGAGAAGTGCGCACGGCGCTTTTCATAGCCGAATTTCCTGGGCATCCAGTAGTCTTCGTAGAAACGCGTAAAGCGCGACTCATGGTGCTTGTGCTGGAACGGCAGCCAACCGTACAGGCGGTTCAAGGTCTGCTCGGCGTCTTGCTTCACGTACGGTACTAGGTTCAGTGGCTTGACCACTTGCATGCCCAGTACATAACGGTAATAGAGTTTATATTTGAGAATATCGACCAGCGGGAACGACTTCAGCACGCGACGGCCGAAACGCCCGTGGATATCCTTGAACAAACGCTTGTCGATACCGGGATAACCGCCCCACTCTTCAGGCTCGCGGCAGCACTCGGTAGAGAAGTTACCGCCGGTCAGTACATACTTGATCTTGTGCGCGCGGGCGAACTTGTACAGGCCGGAAAAGAATGCGGCGTCCTGCGGCAGGTCCTGGTCGGAGATTTGCGACTTGAGGAAGGCAACTTGCAAGTCTTTCATCTCTTCCCAATTAATAACCTCGGTGTACAGTTCTACGCCGAGGCCATCGACCAGTTTTTCAATATTGCCGACTGCCTGATCGGTATTCCAACCCGCATCGACATGGAACAGCAATGGGCGCAGGCCCATCTTTTCTTTTGCGATATAACTGACGTACGAACTGTCTAGGCCGCCGCTGAGGCCGATGATGCAATCAAACTCGCGGTCTTTGCCGTCTTTCTTGATCAACTCGGCCAAGCGCATGAGTTCCGCTTCGCCGCGCGCATCGGTGTGCCAGTTGGGAACAATCACGCCGTCAAAATTCTGACAGTATTCGCACAGACCCGCCTTATTGAAGCTGATGTGCGGATCGGAGGTATCCATGATGCAGCGTGAACAGATTTTATAGCCCATAAATAGATGCGCCCCGGCCAATCTCAATGTTTCGTGTGAACCCCTTTCTGGCGCGCGAGAAGCTCAACTGCTCGCTTGATCGATTCGATCAAATCGCCTGCGTCCGCTGGAGGCATGTTCAAAGGGTGGATGATAGCAGGTATGTTCATCCCCTCGTACTCCTTTACCAGGGTCGACGGGTAGGAAATGAGTAAGTCCACTTCGGGAAATACCGTCTTGTCATGGATGACGGTCCAACTCGCTGAGTTAACGCGAGCGCTACTCGGATTAGCCGGGTGCGGTTTGTAATAACTAGAAATACCCTCACCCAGCGCCTCTACGATGTGCACATGCAATGTTTCGCAGATTGGATGCCCGACAAACAACAGCCGTAATGAATGGACACTTTTCATTGGCCTCACGTGTATGACAGGGCTATACAAACGGACCGCATCCGGGGCTAGTCGACACAATGGCGAAAGTACCGCATCACGGATTATTTCGACAGAGCCTTGATCAAACGCATACAGTGTTTTAACGCTGCGTAAACGGCAAGCCAGCGCCACAGGCAAACGTCGTGGCTGGTCCGCTGCACTGTCTCCCAACGCTTCCAGGGCACCGTGCTGCACTAGCACGATGCCCTGGGCATTGCGCGCATCTCGCGCACGTGCCGCCCACATTACCCGATCGGCCAAAATGGCCCAGCGGTCGTAGTGTTCGCCGATCAATAGGGTTTTAGCGGGCAACTTCTCCAACGCCAAGCGGACACAGAACCACCGAAACGCCGTATAACTCTGCAACCCCCAAGGCGCGGCTCTGGCCGAGGTATTGAGCTTTCGCGACGCTACGATTGCATAGCCGAGCGCTTTCTCAAGGTCGGCCTGATCCAGCAGGTCCGTGATCGCCATCGCGGGTTGGTCGTCGAGCTGGACCGGTACCCACGGCAGGGTTACCCAGCAGAAGCGTTCGCCGATCAATTGCGGGGTAATCAACTGCGCAGCCCTTGCAGAAAAGCCCAGCGCAAAGGCATCGAAACCGTCACCGATGGCCCCTCTCTGGCTAGACAGTGCCGCGCGCAGGCGCTTGCACTGCACGCGGAACAACAGCCGTGCCGCACCCCAGCGCCAGACCGTGCGCAGCAGCACCATGAGCATGTGCAGCAGCGTGCGGTAGCGCGCATAGGCCACCAGCTTGCTTGGCCGCGGCGCGCAGCCGAAATCGTCGGGCGACAGCCCGCACAGCGCATACATGCTCTGATCGATCGCTATTTCATTTCGAGTAGCCAGCAGGTACTCAGCGATGATCTTGTGTTCACTTCTATTCACGAGCACACCCTTGTATCGCAGCACAACGTGCGGCATGTCTTCCACCCCAGTGTCATTGCACCCCCCTTACGACATTGAAGTAGACCACGCTTTTCCAGATCAACATGGCCAGGAAGGCAGCAGCCATCGCCCAGGCAATGGCCACTGCGCCACCGACCGGACCCAGCAGATAGGCCGCGCCGATAAACACCACCAGGCCAAATACTTGCGAATACATCAGGTGACGATCATGCCCCAGCGCATAGAGCCCCAGATGCGGGATCGTGCTTACCCCAAAAAACGCGCTGCCCAGCAATAACCAGTACAACATCGCCACATTGTCTTTATAGACCGGCGACGCCAACCAGCCAGGAATGAACAAACTGGCGACCCAGCAACTCAGCGAGAGCAGCAGCACCACCGCGACCACGTTTACGGTCAGCGAGCGCATGGCTTGGCGAAACTCCGAACGCTGTGCGTGCTTGGCCGCTTGGATCAGCCGCGGCATGAAGAACACCACCACGCCCGCATCCAGAAAGGACAGGATCGCGGTCGCCATGCCCACATACAAGGTATAGGCGCCCAGCACTTCGAGGCTGGCCAGGTGCTCGACCCAATACCGGTCGAACGTGTAGATGCCTCGAATGGCCAGGCTGGCCACCAGAAACGGCGCTGCCACCCACAGACCGCGACGCACCCACTGCCAGTCGATGGGCTGCAACCCTCGGATATCACCCAGCTGGGCCAGATAATAGCCGGCGATGCCACACGCCAGCAGGCACGCCAGCAACCAGCTGGAGACGGTGAATTGCAGGTTCCTGAACAGTGGGTCGAACCACATGCAGGCAATCACCACCAAGCACCACACCCCGCTGCGCACGAACAACACAATGCTGGCCAGCAGTTGCCGCGAGGCGGCAACCAGTATCCGGTTAGCCTCCTGAGCGGCATGCTCGACAAGCAGCAGCACGATGAACACGGGCAGGTAGGACCACGGCAGCCAACCCTGAACGAATACCCCTACGATAATCGGCAGGCACAGCAGGTACATGAATCCATAGACGACGCACTGATCACGCAGGATTCCCAGCCAACGCTCACGCGGTGCACCGATCATCTCGCGGTTGGCGAAGGTATAGAACTCGAAGCCGACGACATAGATGCCATAGCCGATCGATGCCGCCAGCAACCCATACAGGCCAACCTCCTCCGCCGGCAGGAAGCGCGCCAGAAAAAACACCAGGAGAAACTTGCTGAGCAGCGTAACACCACGCAGGCCGACGTTAATGAGTCTGATCACGCTGCACCTTGCCCATTCTGGACCGTTTCGACAGCCTGCTCACCGGCCTTCGGCAATGGTTTGACGCGCGCAAACATCAAACGCTGCCCGAGCATCAGCATCAGATAGAACAGCACATTGAACAGGATAATCCACTGCAGCATGCTGCCACGGAACATGCTCAGGAACATGAACAGTTCTGACATGCAGATGAACAAAAAGACAGGCCCCCCCCTGAAACGCAAGGCGTACAAGGTACAGATAAAGACGGCGTACAAGGCGATCGGCACCACCCAGAACACGTAGCTGCCGTAGTTCAGGTACAGCTCGGTCTCGATCGGCCATTGCTGGGTGGCCGACTCATCGAACCATTGCGAGGGGAAATACATCGCGGTCAGCCAGCGGCTGATGTCATGCAGGTAATCGGGTGAGGACACACCGATCAACGACAGCCATTTATTGATCGGGTAGCCCATGGTCAACAAGTAGTCCGGCTGCATGTCCTGCAGAATCATGTCGTGCAGGAAGATCGTGTTGAAGTACGTCAGGAAGTACTCCAGGAGCATTTCCGGGGTATTGTAAAACCCGTTGGAACGGACATACATCGCCCCTGAAAACAGCACCATGAACCCAAGAAACAGGCAAACCCCCTGCTTCAGGCTCAAGCGCGCCACCGCCAACCACGGCAGGCTGAAAAAGATGCCGAACATGAAGATCCGGCTCTTCACCCCTTGGACGAAGGCGCAGCAGGCCAGGACCAACAGCACGAAGAGCAGCAGCAACAGGCTTCGACGCGGTGCGGTGCGGCAGTAAAAACCCACCCAGAATGCCAAGAAGTTCGACCACATGATCAGGAAGAAATTGAGCAGCCCGTAACCCTTCTTTTTCGACAGGTAGGTTTCGCTGTAATCACTCGTCCAGGCGTCTATGCCCCCCGTCACCTGGAAGAAGTACGCGCAGCCCACCAACAGCAGGAGCGCGCAGACCCACAAAGCGGCGGGCCGCGCTCGATGCTCGCGGATGATGTCGGGTTGTTCGGCGCGATCGATCAGCACCTCCATACCGCGGGTGAGATAGAAGAACAGGGTAAACACATAGAGGTAGGCCAGGATCGCCTCCTGCGACACCCCTGCCCAGTCGTTCATCTTCCCCCACGGCAAGACATACTCCCAGGAGATCCACTCCAGGAAGTAAAACAGCGTCGCCGGAAACACCAGGTAGAGAAAGTAATTGCCAAATACCACATTGGAAGGGCAGATAATTCTCTTGTTCCTGAACGCCAGGAACGAAATAAGTATCAACAGAATGACAAAAAAAATCATGAAGTCTGGATGCCATCACTTGTCAATGCGGTATTGGCTCGATGCCCGCCAACGTTGATTATTCTTGAGTGTGTCGCACTCACAAGGTAAATCCGTCATCCACGATCAGGTTTTGCCCGTTCACGTAACGCGACTGGTCAGACAGCAGGAACACGATCGAACCGAGGACGTCATCGATGTCGAGCATTCCTTTACCCAGGCAGGCCTCGCGGTAACGCTGCAAGAACGCCTCTGGCTGGCCATCGCGAATACCGCCGGGGCTCACGCAGTTGGAGCGGAAGCGGCTGTCGGCGACGAACGCCGCGGCGTACTTGCTCAAGTGGATAAGCGCAGACTTGATGGCCGCATATTCCACCGGCATGGTCATCGGGGTGTTCTCGTAGACCTCGAACTTCGGTGGGATCACGCCATACACCGATGAGATGTTCACCAACGAAAACGGCTGCTGGCTACGCTCGAAGTAACGTGCGCATTCCTGGATGAACAGGAACGACGCCCCCAGGTGCAGCGAGACGTTCTCGTTGAAGTCACTCAGCTCGACGTCATAGAAGCTGCGGCCGTACTGCTTGTTGCGCGGGTAGGCGCAGTTGACCGCTCCCTCCAGCCCAGCCGTAGCCTCGAAAAACGCCGAGACCTCAGCTTTCGAGTTGAGGTCCAGCCGAGCAATCGTCAAGTTGTCGTGGGGCGCCACCTGGGCGTTTTGCAAACGCTGCGCGAGGGTAGCCTGTTCGAGATCGACCGCCACCACCGACGCACCGTCGGCCAACAGTCGCCCGACCAGGCGGCAGCCCAACAGACCACCGGCGCCCGCAACCAGAATCTTCTTACCGCTCAGCATTGTTCGACCCCTTCTCCATCAGGAACAGCTCTGCCATCTTGAAATCGTAGATATCGTCGATATCCACCGCCCGCTTGCGCGGCACCACGACTGAGCGGACCGTGCCGGCAAATAGCTTGTCGTTGCCCAGAATGAACTGCGGCCGCGCCACGTAGGCGACCGTGGTCATATCGTAGACCTTGGGTGCGTCCTGACGGCGGTGAAAGGTTGTGCCAGAGCAGACCACCGAGCTGATGCCCTGCTCGTCGCGCACCAACATATTGAAATACGGGCTGCGTGCCGCCTCGGTGACCGTCACCACGACATCCGCATCGGCATCCGCACCATCGATGCACTGCTGCACGTCCTCGGCGCTGCGCAGCGGGCTGGTGGCAGGCAAGCTCACGAACAGGTCGAACTGCTCGCCCAATGCCTGCACATGGCGAATGGCGTGCTGCCAGGCGAGCCACTCAGGGGCGTGATCGGTGGCCAGTTCGTCTGGACGATCGATCACCTCGGCGCCGTACTCACGCGCGACCGCGGCAATCGCCGGGCTGTCGGTAGACACGAACACCTTCTTGATCTGCGCAACCTGCCGGGCCACTTCGATCGAGTGGGCGAGCAATGGTTTGCCGCCGAGCAGCTTGATGTTCTTCCCAGGCAGGCCTTTGGAGTTTCCGCGGGCGAAGACAAATGCATACGCAATAGACATTAAAGATCCTTCAGGGCGACGGACGCACCGGTGGCGGACGATCGCTTGAGCGCCTCCACCAGTTTCAGCGTTTCAAGGCCTTGCTCGAGCGTTACAAAGGGGGTGGACTGCGCTTGGGCAACGTCAACGAAATGCGTGAGCTCGTCGACATACATCCGATTGCGGTCGTACCCGGGATCGTCATGCAGCAAGGTCGTACGGCCACCGCCTTCATGCAACGCAACGCGGTTGTTGAGGATGTCCCACTCCAGCGTCGCGTGCTCGGCAACGACCCGGCACCGCCGCACCGGCGCACGCTGCAGGAAGTCCATGTGCAGGTTGATCACCGTGCCACGCTCGGAGGTCATCAGGGCATCCACCGTGTCTTCGACGTCCAGTTGCAGGCTGCCGGTGGTCCGCGCCTGGCAGTAGACCGAGCGCATGGCGCCGAACAGCCACTGCAGGTAGTCCAGCTCGTGGCTGAGTTCGAGAAGAACGCCACCGCCGAGGGCGCGTTGCGCCGACACATTGTTGCGGTAGTCACTGGCCGGCCGCCAGTCGGGAAGGTACTGACCCACCTCACTCGCGACCGAGTGAATCGCTCCCAGCTGACCGCTTTCGATGACCTGCCGAGCAATCACTGCCGAGGGCATGAAGCGCAGATTGTAGGCCACCACCAGCTTGTCACGGTATTCATGCAAGGGCTCGGCGTGGGCAGCCAGACGCGCCAACGAATCGCTCAGGGGCTTCTCCACCAACACAGTCAGGCCGCCAGACAGCAGCGTGGCGGCCTGCTCGGCATGTAACGGCGCGGGCGAGGCAACGATGGCAAGCGCCGGCCGGCGCGCGAGCGCCTGCGCCAGCGATGCACACGCGATCACGCCCTCAGGCAGTTCGTCGGGCCGCAACTCACGACCCGAGGCGGAGATACAGTCGACCGTTGCCCGCGGGTAGGCTGCACGGATATTGTTCATGTGGCGCCGGGCAATGCTGCCGCTGCCCACCACCAGAAAATGCTCAGGGGCGGTCATAGACTGGCGAACTCCTGCTGGGCACGCTGGAAGTCTTCCATCCGTCCGATATCCAGCCAGTACTCATGCACCGGGAACATGTTGACGTCGCGCTGCTGAGCGATCTCTTGCTCCAGCAGGGTCGGCATGTCGATACGGGTCTCGGCTTGCACGCTTTTCACCAGTTCCGGCGAGAGCAGGTAGATCCCGGCATTGATGAAGAACTTGTGCACCGGTTTTTCCACCATTGAGCGGATCTTGTGCCCTTCGCTCTCCACCACGCCATACGGCACGGTGTATTCGTACTCGCGCACGCACATGGTCGCAGCGCCACCATGGGTTTCATGGAACTCGAGCAGGTTGAGGAAGTTGAGCGTGGTCAGCAGGTCGCCGTTCATAAGGAACAACGGCGAATCGATCTCTTCGTGAGGCAACAACCCCAGCGCACCGCCGGTACCCAACGGTACCTCTTCGTGGACATAGCGAATGTCGACGCCCCAGCGGCTGCCGTCGCCGAAATGCGCGCGGATCATCTCGGGCATGTAGTGCGTAGAGATGAAAAAGCGGTGGAAACCGGCACTGATGAAGCGCTCGAGAATAATCTCCAGGATCGGTTTGTCACCCACTTTCAGCAACGGCTTGGGGCAATTGTGCGTCAACGGCCGAAGGCGCGTGCCGAAGCCGCCGGCCATGAGAAACACCGGGTTGTTCAGGCGTGGTCTGTTGAGCAGATCGTGCAGCGTCTGCAGGCCGATGACCGTGCCTTGGGCATCGACTACCGGCAGCTGCAGCAGCGAGTACTTTTCCATCACCGACAGGATGCGCTCTCTGCCCCAGCTTTTTTCCGCCGTGCGCGGGGACGCGCACATGACTTCACGCACCGGGGTGGCCAACGGCCGCTGCTTGAGCAGGGCCCTGCGCACATCACCGTCCGTGAGGGTGCCGAGGAGCTGGCGCTGAGTATCCACCACCATGACGATGCGCACAGCCACGCGATCCAGGGTAGCGATCGCTTCTTCCATGGTGCAGTCCGGGCTGATAAGCGTTTTTTCCCACTGCTTCATTGCATTCCTTCTCTAGGTTGAATCAGCTGTCCGTCAACGGCACTGGGCGCACTGAAAGCCCTTTTACGATGCTGTCGGGCGGCACTTCGCGCACTACTACGGTACCCGCACCGACAACTGATCGCGCGCCGATGACAACGCCTTGAATAAGAGTCGCGCCGCTGCCGATAAAAGCCCCCTGGGCCACGACAACGCCACCACAGAGCACCGCACCAGGGGCGATATGGACATGCGCGGCGATGACGCAGTCATGATCCAGGCTCGCCCGGGTATTGATCACGCTATTCACGCCAATGCGCACATCTGGCTGAACGATGGCCCCGGCCATCACTTGCACACCCTGCCCCAGCTCGACAGATTCGTCGACCCATGCAGCCGGATGAATCAAAACAGGAAACGTAAAACCATCAGCGCACGCCTGTTCGTAGACACGTTGGCGCAGCCCACTGCCCACCAGCTGACCAATGCCGTTGACCAAGCCCACCGTGGACGAGTCAAGCGTCTTCAGGGCTTCATCGCCCCCTAACACAGGCACGTCTCGCCAATGACTCGCACCCGCCTTGGCCAGGGCCGGGTCACACACACCGAGCAACTCCCGGCCAGCGGCTTTGATCAGCGAAAATAGCACCTTCGCATGGCCGCCCGCGCCAAGCAGGACCAGCGGCATGTGTGCCTGCTTGCTCGGGCTCATTGTTCCAGGTTCTCACCCGCCGCGAAGGCTCGTTTGCTGGTACTCCCGACCAGCTCCCAAAGCACCGTAGGCGCCAATCCGCCGCCACTGCGGGCAGTGGTCAGGTCATCACGAGCAATTATGGCGCCGGCGGCGATGTCCCGTGCGGCCACGACCTGCTGGCGGGCAGCCTTGCGAGTGTCCCACTCGCTAGGCTGCGGCGCCTTGCAGGGGTCCCCGAGCGCTGTTTGCAGGGTGCGGATCTGGCTGACCATCAGTGCCAGTTCATCCGGCTCGAGCGACGCCTTGTGATCAGGGCCCGGCAAGCTGCGGTCGAGCGTGAAGTGTTTTTCGATGACGCTGGCCCCACGGGCTACCGCCGCAACCGGGATCAGGCACCCTTCGGTATGGTCCGAATAGCCGACCGCCAGGTCGAACGCCTTGAGGGTGTCCATGGCCAGCAGGTTCACCTCCTGCGCAGGGGTCGGATACTGCGATGTGCAATGCAGCAGGGTCACGTGGCCCTTGAGACGCAGGCGACTGGCTGGGTTGCTCCAGTTCTGCCAGACCTCATCCATGGTCGCTGGCTCAGACTCGCTGGTCAGCGCGTGGGCCACGATCGCCAGCCCTTGCTCGACTTCGCTCAGGGTCGCCATGCCCGTGGAAAGCACCAGCGGCTTGCCGGTCCTGGCGAACTGCCAGAGCAACGGGCCGTTGGTCAGCTCACCGGACGGCACCTTGAACAGCGGCAGGTCCATCTCGGTGAGGAACGCCAGGCTGCCGCTATCGAATGCGGTCGAGAGAAACTCCACGCCACGGCTGCGGGCGTAGGCCTGCAGCTCGTAGTGCCATTCGCGCGGCAGCTCGAGCTTCTTCAGCATCGCCAGCTGACTTTCACTGGCGTCGGTGCTGTGCTTCTGATACTTGGCCTTGGGTGCGCTGGTCGACGCCAGGCGCTGGGCATCGAAGGTCTGGAACTTGACGGCATCCGCGCCAGCCTGGGCAGCAGCATCGATCAACCGAAACGCCAGTTCACGCTCGCCGTTATGGTTGACGCCGGCCTCTGCAATGATGAAGACAGACGTGTCATCGGGTAATTTCATGATTCAACTCAAGTCGTGGAATGGCTTAACGGATTCAGGCTGGAACCGCTCGAGGACATTGACGATCTGGCTGGACGCATCTCCCGCCCCATACGGGTTGTCCACTTCGGCGCACAAGCGGCTGAACACCGGACTCAGGGCTTGGCGCAACGCCGCCTCTATCGCTTCGGTTTCTGCCGCACAATGCAGCACCGATTCAGCCGCCAGGCGGCCATCCTGACGGGCACCAATATTGACTGTCGGCACCTTGAATGACGGCACTTCGATGACGCCACTGGACGAGTTGCCCACCACAGCACTGGCAAGGCCCACGGCACTCAGGTAACGCTTGAAGCCCAGCGACGGGATTGCCAGCACGCGGCCAGGCGCTTGCTGGGCGTAGTCTTCGAGCAGAGGGATGATAGCCCGGCCACCGTTGTCGGCATTCGGATAGGTCAGAATGACGCTGTACTCAGGGAACCGGTCGAGGGCGTCGAGCAGTGCCTGAAAGCTCTCGCGGGGGCTCTCTTCACTCAGCGTCACCGGGTGATAGGTGACCAGTAGGAACGGCTTCGAGAGGTCGAAGCCAAGGCTTTGCGAAAGCTCATCGCGACTCATCAACGGGCTGCGCGCCAGGTGATCGAGGCCCACGGCACCGACATTGAAAACGCGCTGCGGCGCCTCGCCCAGTTGGATGACCCGCTGCCGATAGGGTTCGGTGGAGGTAAAGTGCAAATAGGACAACTTGCTGATCGCATGACGAATCGAGTCATCATAGGCACCTTCGGTGATCTCGCCGCCATGCAAGTGGGCAACCGGAATCCTCATGATCAGCGCTGACTGGACGATTGCCAACGCCTCGAAGCGATCGCCAAGTACCACCAGCACATCGGGACGCAGGCGATCGAGCGCATCGGCGAAGCCCAGCACCCCCAGCCCCATGGATTTGACGACGCCCACGTCGCTGTCGGATGACAGCAGCATCTCGACTTTGGCATCGATGGCAAAACCATCGTTTTCGATGGTTTGCCAAGTGTTGCCGAACTCTGGCGAAAGGTGCATGCCACTGACGATGACTTGCAGTTGCAGCAGGTCGCTGCTCTGAATGTCCTTCATCAGCCAATACAACAGCCCGTACTCGGCACGCGTCCCGGTAAATACAGCAACCTTGCGTTTCACGACAGCTGCTCCGGGAGCACGCTGCTGGGCAGGTTCACGACCCGCTCTTCGAGCCACAGGGCGTTGGGCAACGGGCCGCGCAGGCAGTGCGCGAAGGCTGGCAGGTGGGTCATCAGCTTCCAGATCGGGCGGGTCATCACGCCGGCCTGATTACTGGCCTCGAGCAGCGCATCGCGCTGCTGCAGATCAGTGCACAGCACCGCATTGAGCCAGTAGTTGGAGCGGCAGCCTTCGGGCTCGACGACAAAGGTCAGCGAGCTGTCCGACAGGAAAGCCTGATAGCGCGATGCCAACAACCGTTTCGATGCGATGAACGCCTCCAGACGCTCCAACTGTGCGCAGCCCAACGCCGCATTGAGGTTGGGCATGCGGTAGTTGAAGCCAACTTCGTCGTGCACGTACTCGAACGGATGGGGCTTCTTGGCGGTGGTGGTGATGTGCTTGGCCCGCACCCCCAGCGCTTCGCCGGTGAGCACCATGCCGCCGCCACCGGTGGTGATGACTTTGTTGCCGTTGAAGCTGAGGGTGCCGAGCAGACCGAACGTGCCGGTATGCCGGCCCTTGTACAGGCTGCCCAGTGACTCGGCGGCGTCCTCGACCAGGGCTAGGCCCCAGCGCGCACAAACGTCGACCAGTGCATCGAGCTCGACCGGATGACCAAAGGTGTGCATCGGCAGGCATGCGCGCAGCGGACGATCACCGGACTTGGTACGGCAGGTGCCGTCGCCATCAACCCGTGCGTTTTCCTCGAGCCAGGCCTCCAGGGCGACTGGAGACAACCCGAGGGTATGCCGATCTACGTCGATGAACACCGGCTCTGCACCGCAGTAGGCAATGGCGTTGCAGGTCGCGACGAAGGTCAGCGGCTGGGTGAGGATCAGGTCCCCGGGCTTGACGCCGGCGAGCAGCAGCGAAACATGCAGCGCCGCCGTACCGTTGACGGTCGCGATGGCCCGCGGCGAACCAGTGTAAGCGGCCATGTCCTGCTCGAATCGGTCCACGAAGGCACCGACGCTGGACACGAACGTCGAGTCTACCGTCTCGGCGACGTACTGCTTTTCATTGCCCCCGAACACAGGCGCGTGCAGCGGAATAAAGTCCTTTGTAGCGTATTGTTCACGAACAAAACCGATAAGCGCATCAAACATGGGGCACGCCTCAGACGTTGTAAAGATCGGCCTTGTACTTGGCCAGGTTTTCGGGACGAACGAACCAGTCGATCGTTTCCTGCAGTCCCTGGCGAATCGAATACGCTGGCTCGAAGCCGGTCAGCCCATGAATCTTGGTGTTGTCGCACCACAGTCGGAACACTTCCGACTTTTCTGGGCGCAGGCGCTGGTCATCGGTCAGGAAACGAACATCGCTGTTCATCAGTTCGCGAATCAGCTCAAGGGTATCGCCCACCGAAATTTCGAAGTTGGAGCCGATGTTGACAGTCTCACCGACAGCCTTGTCGCAGCGCGCCAGTTCGAGGAAGCCGCGGCAGGTATCCGCCACGAAGTTGAAGTCGCGGGTCGGTGAAACATCGCCGAGCTTGATCTCTTTCTTACCGCTGGCGATCTGCGTGATGATGGTCGGAATAACTGCCCGGGCGGACTGGCGAGGGCCATAGGTGTTGAACGGACGCGCAATGGTCAGCGGCAGGTCAAAGGCGTTGAAGAAACTCATGGCCATGGCATCGGCGCCGATTTTCGACGCGCTGTAAGGCGACTGCGGCTGGATCGGATGTTTCTCGTCGATCGGCACATATTGCGCCGTGCCATACACCTCACTGGTGGAGGTATGGATAACGCGCTGCACGCCGTTATCAAGGGCGGCCTGGCAAATATTCAGGGTGCCCTTGACGTTAGTATCCACATAGCTGTCCGGCGCGACATACGAATAAGGGATCGCGATCAGTGCGGCCAGGTGGAAGACCGCGTCGACGCCTTTAGTGATGTGTTTGCAATAATGCGGGTCACGCACATCACCATTAAGAACTTCAATCTGCTTGAGGCAATCAACGTCCTCGAGCCAGCCCCAATAGTTGAAAGAGTTATATTGGGACAGTGCCTTGACCTCGTACCCCTCACGAACAAGCAACTCCGTCAGGTGCGAGCCAATAAACCCATCCGCCCCAGTAACCAATACCTTCTTCATGTGCTGACCTTAATTCGTTTTAAAATACTGAAAACTGCCACCGCGGGACAGAGATCAGAAGAATGCAGCAGGGCCATGACAAACATGGCAATCGGCCTGTATCGACTGTCGCTCAGCGCGTGTCGAAAAGAGTTCAATCTACCGTCTTAACGACCTGGACACCAGCTTTGCCGGGCCCTTCCCCTCACCCACCCACAGCAGCCGTTTTACGCCACTCATCAATCGCCGCTGCCGCTAGCTGGAGCGTGCCAGCATCAGGAAACCGCGCATGCTGCCACACACATGGCAAAATACAAGCGCTTAGCCACATTGCATGCCATCCACCCTGAGAGCCGACCCCGAACCCGGAAGCCCGGAGTAGCATGACCTGACACTCAACCACGCACCTCAACCACGGCTTCCTTGATGACGTCGCAGGTTATCCCGCACACTGGCAAGGGTGGCGAACACAAAGCCCAGAACAACACCCAACATAAGGCCGAGCCCGATAATCAACAGCTTCTTCGGCTTGATCGGCGAATCGGGCGACTCCACTGCACCATCCTGGCGGTAGACCTGAACGGCCGACGGATCGATATCAAACTTGCGCAAGAGCAACAACTGCTCTTGGCGCTGGCGCAGGTTCACAATAAAAGCGTCATCAGATGTGCGAGAACGCAGTGTCTCAATTTCGGCTTCCAGCGCATTACTTCCCCGCATGTACGTCAGCGAGTCATCCATACCCGCCGACACTTCAGCCGACAACGAATTGGAAATGATCGGCGGCTTTTCAATATTCACCGCACGTGCAATAGTTAAGGCTTCCGTCAATTGAGCGATGCGGTCTTCGCGTTGTTTCCGGGCACTTTCACGGGCCATCGCAATTTGCTGATCCAGGTCATTGGCCATCATCAGGATGTCCGACTGCGCATCCTTGATGATCTCGCGTGTTGCCCGCTGCCCCGCCATCTCGATGTACCGCAGACTCAAGTCGACCGCCTGCTGCGGATCGGGCAAGGTCGTCATCACAAAGAACCGGTCTGGGGACTCCTTGCTCACAGGGCCCTGGACCAGCACTTCATGGAAACGCCGATAGAGCGCATCCTGCAAACCGGCGCGCTGCTCGACAGGCACACTCGGAATATAGAACTCACGGAAGAAGTCCCGGCGCAGCGCCTCCGACTGAAGGTTGCGCAGATACACGCCGTAGACCTCTTTGACGGTGTACACCGGCAGGCCGGATCGCTCACCACGTCCGTAGTTGAGCTGGGCAATAGCGTTTTGCGTGGGTGGCTGAACAAAAACCTTGGACTCATACAGCGGCGTAACTAGGTAGGCATACGCCACCGCCAGAATGGTCACGACCAAGGCCGTCACAACAACCAGTAACCTGTACCTCCAGACCCCTTCCGTCAACTCAAACAAGTCAATCTCGCCCGCACTGCGTAGGCGCTCACGTTCACTGTGCATTTATTCTGTTTTTCCTTAGGTCCGGATAACGTACAAAGCCACATCGGGAGACCTTGGACGGAAGCGAGTCAGACCCCACTCCGATCCCCACCCCGAAAGCGTAGCGACAATTCCAAAACCTGCACGCTAGCGCCCAAACTAAAGCATCAATTGCATGGTAGAGGGGGAAACGCTTCGTTTAGTTCCTCCCCGAATCCGCCGGGCGTAGGGGGACTACGTCGGAACCGTTATAGCCACCTGATGCCCGGGAAATGCCTGCGCGCTCAACGCCGCCGCCAACACCCGCTTCGCCCCGGTCTCCCCATGCACCAACACCACCCGCTTCGCCGGACTGTCCCCCCCCATCGCAAACCCCACCAACCCCGCCTGATCCGCATGCCACGAATACCCACCAAAGTCACCACCTTGGCCCGCAGCACATCCCGCCCCCCCCCACACATCAATCCCCACATCCCCCTGCACCCCTCACACGCCTGTGTCCGCGCCCCCCCGGCGCCCCCCTCACCTGGTACCCGACAAACAGCACCTCATGCCGCGGATCACCCAGCATGGCCTTGAGGTAATTAACGATCCGCCCACCCGAACACATGCCATTGCCGGCAATCACAATCGCTGGCCGGCCAGTACTCTTTAGATAATTGACCACTTGCTGGTGCTTGGCGTGGCTATCCACACACACCAACTGGGAAAAGCCAAGCGGCTTGCGCCCTTCGCTCAAGCGTAGTCGGGCTTCGTCATTCCAGTACTGATGCAGCTCCCGGTAGACCTGCGTCACGCGCTGAGCCAGCGGCGAGTCGAGGATGATCGGTAACTGCGCCCAGTCGACCTGATCATCGCAGGCTGCCGCGCCCGAGGTGTCGAGCAGGCCTTTAAGGTGAAGGACCTCTTCAATCTCATAGAGCAACTCTTGCGTACGACCGAGACTGAATGCGGGGATCAGGATCGTGCCCTGGTCAGCCAAGGCACGATCTATCGCTGCTTCCAGACGCTGGCGCCGGTCGCTGCGGTCAGGATGCAGGCGGTCGCCATAGGTGCTTTCGAGCACCAGCACATCGGCGCGCTCTGGCGGCTGGACTGGACACAGCAAGGGGCTGTGGGGCGCGCCGATATCGCCAGAGAACACCACACGTGTGCTGCACGATTGCGCAGGGGTACTGATGTCACACTCGACGTACGCTGAACCGAGCAGATGGCCGGCACGCTGCAGGCGGATGCGACATTGCAGGTGCCCTTGCTCGATCAGACTGTGCCACTGACCAAAGGCGATCGGCTCAACCAGACTTTTCAGCAGATGCAGAAAATGCGCTACCTGCGCGGGCTCGCTACTGATGCCGAGCTTGAAGGCATCTTCAAGAACCAGCGGGAGCAGCTTCGCGGAAGGCTCGCTACAGAAGATCGGGCCGCGAAAGCCTGCGGCCAGCAGTGCCGGAATGCGACCGACATGGTCGAGGTGCACATGGGTGATCACCAACGCCTGGATGCCGCTGACATCGAAGCCCAGCGCGGAAGAATCAGGGCGGGCATCGGCGCCTTGCTCAAGCCCGCAATCGATGAGCAGGCTGGTGGCGGAATCTAGGTGCAGCTGATGACAGGAACCCGTGACGCCGCGGGTGCCACCATTATGCGTGATAACGGGGAAAGTCATGCTGCTGAAGCCCTGCGCAGGGTTGAACACGAAGCGGGCTATTACTCCATTTTCTTCGCAGGATTCATATCAGCTATGTCCGCTAAAGCTGTAGGACGTTTCCTCAGCCCTCTGCCAAGGCCGCCTGACGTGCCGATGCACGAATCCTGCGCTTACTGCGCATGACGCCGTAGGCACCAAGCAATGGACCGAGGGCCAACCCCACCACCAAGGCGGCGAGTACTGGCAGTGCTACGGGCACTGCAGGGGCAGTCCAGCCGAACAATACCAGGGCGACGGTTTGCTGGTTCTCCAGCACGAAGAACATCACCACTGCTGCCAGCAGCAGGACGAACAACAGCGCCAGGGCGCGCTTGAGGTTACGCATCGGTCTGATCCTTTGATTGCACTCAGGCTTCGGTTTCGTGCTCTTCTTCGTTGACCCGGTCGCGCAATTCCTTGCCCGGCTTGAAGTGCGGCACGAACTTGCCTTCAAGGCTTACCGACTGGCCGGTCTTGGGGTTGCGACCTACGCGAGGTGCGCGATAGTGCAGCGAGAAGCTGCCAAAGCCGCGGATCTCGATGCGATCGCCCGTTGCCAGGCACTGGGCCATTTGCTCGAGCATGGTCTTGATGGCCAACTCGACGTCCTTGGACGAGAGTAAACCCTGATGGGTGACAATACGTTCGATCAGCTCCGACTTCGTCATGTTTTTCCCTTCGTTATCAAGCAGCTAGATCATTGCTTAACCAGTTTGTAGCACGCTCAGGGGGATTTGAACAGGGCGGTTCTTGACTTAATAAAAAAATTCAAGATTGGTGCGCGGGGAACTTTTTCGGTGCACCGGGTTGGGCAGCGCCGGGTAGAGGGGTTTGCACCAGTTGGGCTGAGACGCCGCGGGCAACTGCGCAACCCTCTGACAACAGGCGACAAATCGCAGGCAATAAAAAAGGGCGACCTAAGTCGCCCTTTTTCTACCGATCAAGCAGAACTTAGTTCTGTTTGGCCATTGCTTCGCGCAGCAGCGCAGCCATGGTGGTGTCGGCAGCAGCTGCCTCAGGAGCCTGTTTCAGGCTCTGGATAGCTTCACGCTCTTCAGCATCGTCTTTCGATTTGATCGACAGGCTGATAACGCGCGACTTACGGTCAACGCTGATGATCTTGGCTTCGATCTCTTCGCCTTCCTTCAGAACGTTACGCGCGTCTTCAACGCGGTCACGGCTGATTTCGGAAGCTTTCAGAGTAGCTTCGATGTCGTCGGCCAAGGTGATGATGGCGCCTTTGGCGTCAACTTCTTTGACGATACCCTTGACGATTGCACCCTTGTCGTTGACAGCAACGAAGTTGGAGAACGGATCGTCTTCCAGCTGCTTGATGCCCAGCGAGATGCGCTCGCGCTCTGGATCAACCGACAGGATGACAGTTTCCAGCTCGTCGCCCTTCTTGAAACGACGTACGGCTTCTTCGCCGGTTTCGTTCCAGGAGATGTCGGACAGGTGAACCAGACCGTCGATGCCGCCGTCCAGGCCGATGAAGATACCGAAGTCGGTGATCGACTTGATGGTACCGGTGATCTTGTCACCCTTGTTGAACTGGCCGGAGAAGTCTTCCCATGGGTTGGACTTGCACTGTTTGATGCCCAGGGAGATACGACGACGCTCTTCGTCGATGTCCAGAACCATAACTTCCACTTCGTCGCCAACCTGAACGACTTTCGACGGGTGGATGTTTTTGTTGGTCCAGTCCATTTCGGAAACGTGTACCAGACCTTCAACGCCTTCTTCCAGCTCAGCGAAGCAGCCGTAGTCGGTCAGGTTGGTAACGCGAGCTTGTACGCGAGTACCTTCTGGGTAACGAGCAGTGATAGCTACCCACGGATCTTCGCCCATCTGCTTCAGACCCAGCGAAACGCGGTTGCGCTCACGGTCGAACTTCAGGACGCGAACATCAACTTCGTCACCAACGTTGACGATTTCCGACGGGTGCTTGATACGCTTCCAAGCCATGTCGGTGATGTGCAGCAGGCCGTCGATGCCGCCCAGATCCACGAATGCGCCGTAGTCGGTGAGGTTCTTGACGATACCTTTGACTTGCTGGCCTTCTTGCAGAGTTTCGAGCAGAGCTTCACGCTCGGCGCTGTTCTCGGCTTCGAGGACGCTGCGACGCGAAACAACGACGTTGTTGCGCTTCTGGTCCAGCTTGATGACCTTGAATTCCAGCTCTTTGCCTTCGAGGTGGGTGGTGTCGCGCACTGGGCGGACATCAACCAACGAACCTGGCAGGAACGCACGGATACCGTTAACGTCGACAGTGAAGCCGCCTTTAACCTTACCGTTGATAACGCCCTTGACAACTTCTTCGGCAGCGAAAGCAGCTTCCAGAACAATCCAGCACTCGGCGCGCTTGGCTTTTTCACGGGACAGCTTGGTTTCGCCAAAGCCGTCTTCGACCGCGTCCAGCGCAACGTGAACTTCGTCACCGACCTTGATGGTCAGCTCGCCAGCTTCGTTGTAGAACTGCTCGAGCGGGATGACGCCCTCGGACTTCAGGCCAGCGTGTACGGTAACCCAGTCGCCGTCGATGTCGACAACGATACCGGTGATGATCGCACCCGGCTGAAGATTGAGGGTTTTCAGGCTTTCTTCAAAGAGTTCTGCAAAGCTTTCGCTCATTTTAATTCCTGTAGATTTGGGCGAAGAAGACGCCCCTAACCACACTCCAGACAATGTGGGTTTCGTTATTTAAAGGAAAACCGGCAAGACGTTGACTGGTGCCCCTGCCTGCTTTCCTGATCATCAGGCGATACCGCGCAGGGCGATCTCGCTTTTGATGCGTTGCAACACCTGCTCGATGGACAACTCGGTAGAGTCCAGCTGAATCGCGTCGGCCGCCGGTTTAAGCGGGGCCACCGCACGCTGGGTATCGCGCTCATCGCGCGCACTAATCTCATCTAGCAGACTCGCCAGCCTAACATCGTCGCCTTTCGCTTTCAACTGCAAATAACGACGACGCGCCCGCTCCTCGGCGCTGGCGGTCAAAAACACTTTCAACGGCGCGTCCGGGAACACCACAGTGCCCATGTCGCGGCCGTCTGCGATCAGCCCCGGAGCCTCCTGAAACGCGCGCTGGCGCTGCAGCAGGGCATCGCGCACCGCGGGCAGCGAGGCCACCATCGAGGCGCCGGCGCCGACTGCTTCGGTACGGATGTCGAGGCTGACGTCGTCACCTTCGAGCATGATGCGCTGCAGCTTACCCTCCTCGGCCGGGTAGAACTGCACATCCAGATGAGCGGCCAGCTTGGTCAGCAGCTCTTCGTTGGTCAGGTCGACGCCATGGTTGCGCGCGCTGAAGGCGAGCAACCGGTACAGCGCGCCGGAATCGAGCAGGCGCCAGCCGAGCTCACGTGCCAGCAGCCCGGCTACAGTGCCTTTGCCCGACCCGCTCGGGCCGTCGATGGTAATGACCGGGGCCTGGGCGTTCACGACTTGGCCTCTTCGGCCACACGAATGCCGACTTCGGCGCACAGCGCGAGGAAGTTCGGGAACGAGGTGGCAACGTTGGCGCAGTCATGGATACGCACCGGCGCAGTGGCCCGCAGCGAGGCGATGCTGAAAGCCATGGCGATACGGTGGTCGCCGTGGCCGTGCACTTCGCCACCGCCAATCGGGCCGCCGTCGATGATGATCCCGTCCGGGGTCGGTTCGCACTTCACGCCCAGGGTGATCAGGCCGTCGGCCATTACCTGGATGCGGTCGGATTCCTTCACTCGCAGTTCTTCCGCGCCACGCAGGATGGTCCGGCCTTCGGCGCAAGCCGCGGCGACGAACAGCACCGGGAACTCGTCGATAGCCAGTGGTACCAGCTCTTCCGGGATCTCGATGCCTTTGAGCTTGGCGCCACGCACACGCAGGTCGGCTACCGGCTCGCCACCGACTTCACGCTGGTTCTCCAGAGTGATATTGCCGCCCATCAGGCGCAGGATGTCGATGACACCAGTGCGGGTCGGGTTGATGCCGACGTGCTCAAGCAGCAGGTCGGAGCCTTCGGCGATCGACGCGGCAACCAGGAAGAACGCAGCAGACGAGATATCTGCCGGCACTTCGATACGGGTTGCGGTGAGTTTGCCACCCGCTTGCAGCGAAGCGACCGGGCCGTTGGACTCGACCGCATAGCCAAAGCCGCGCAGCATGCGCTCGGTGTGGTCGCGGGTTGGCGCAGGCTCGGTGACGGTGGTCACGCCTTCGGCATACAGGCCGGCCAGCAGCAGGCAGGATTTGACCTGGGCACTGGCCATTGGCAGCGTGTAGTTGAGTGCCTTGAGTTTTTGCCCGCCACGAATGGTCAGTGGTGGCCGGCCATCGGCGCCGGTTTCGACCACTGCGCCCATTTCCCGCAGCGGGTTGGCGACACGGCCCATCGGCCGCTTCGACAGCGAAGCATCGCCAGTCATGGTCACGTCGAACGGCTGGCCGGCGAGCAGGCCCGACAGCAGGCGCATCGAGGTGCCGGAGTTGCCGACGTAGATCGGCCCGGGCGGAGCTTTCAGGCCGTGCAGGCCGACACCGTGAATGGTGACCTTGCCATGGTTGGGGCCTTCGATGACCACACCCATGTCGCGGAAGGCCTGCAAGGTCGCCAGAGCGTCCTCGCCTTCAAGGAAGCCTTCGACTTCAGTGGTGCCTTCGGCCAGCGAGCCGAGCATGATCGAGCGATGGGAAATCGACTTGTCGCCTGGAACGCGGATCCGTCCGGACACGCGGCCACCAGGTTGGGCCAGGAAAATCAGATCGTTGGCGTTCATAGCGTCCACATAGGCCCGGCGGGCCAGGATTTTACTGAAATGCTCGCGGGCAACCCGTGCGCGGGTAAATACCCCCAGCAGCTGGTGCCCATCCCCTGCATCGACCGCGTCGCGCAAGGCGTCGAGGTCGCTGCGAAATGTATCTAGCGTGCGCAGCACCGCCTCGCGGTTGGCGAGGAAGATGTCATGCCACATGATCGGGTCGCTGCCGGCGATTCTTGTGAAATCGCGAAAGCCCCCTGCAGCGTACCGGAAGATTTCGAGGTTTTCATTGCGCTTGGCCAGCGAATCGACCAAGCCGAAGGCCAGCAGGTGCGGCAGGTGACTGGTAGCCGCCAGCACTTCGTCGTGACGCTCGACCGTCATGTGTTCGACATCGGCGCCCAATGCGCGCCACAGGCGGTCGACCATGGCCAGTGCGGCAGGGTCGGTTTCAGCCAGTGGCGTAAGAATGACTTTATGCCGGCGGAACAGCGCGGCGTTGGAGGCCTCTACCCCGCTCTGCTCGGAGCCGGCAATCGGGTGGCCGGGAACGAAGCGCGGCAGATTGCTGCTGAACACTTCGCGGGCAGCACGGACCACGTTGCACTTGGCGCTGCCGACGTCGGTGACGATGGCATTGCCAAGGTCGAGCCTGGCCAGCACGGCGAGCAGTTTTTCCATGGCCAGGATCGGCACGGCGAGCTGAATCACGTCGGCGCCGATGCAGGCGCTGGCGAGGTCTTCTTCGCAGCGATCGACTACACCGAGAGCGACAGCCTGCTTGCGCGACGGGGCATCGAGATCGACGCCGACGACTTCGCGGCACAGGCCGCTTTCACGCAGGCCCTTGGCGAACGAGCCGCCGATTAGGCCGAGGCCGACCACGACCAGGCGGCCGATAATCGGCGCGGATTTGTTTGCTACCACATCAACCACGAGTGCGAACCCTGTTCAGAACGGCAGCATGTGCCGGATCAAACCATGCTGATCGATTGCCGCACCGGGGCCGCTGCGCGACCCTTCGCGGGCAAGCCCGCTCCCACAGGGTTTTGCGTCGATCACCCGTGCGGGCTTGATACAAATCCTGTGGGAGCGGGCTTGCCCGCGAAGGGCCGCGCAGCGGCCCCAGTAGCGCAGAGACCAGCTTCAACCTCAGAGTACCGCCTTCGGATACGAGCCCAGCACTTTCAGCGCAACGGCTTCCTGGCTGATCTGCTCCAGCACCGCCTTGATCAGCGGATCCCGATGATGGCCGACAAAGTCGATGAAGAACACGTAGGTCCACTTGCCGCTACGCGAAGGACGCGTTTCGATCCGGGTCAGGTCGATGCCGTTGTCGTGGAACGGCACCAGCAGCTCGTGCAGCGCGCCCGGCTTGTTGCTCATCGACACAATGATCGAAGTCTTGTCGTCGCCGGTCGGCGGCACTTCCTGGCTGCCGATCATGAGGAAGCGCGTGGAGTTGTCCGGGCGGTCTTCGATTTTCTCGGCAATACGCGTCAGGCCATACAGGTTGGCTGCCATATCGCCGGCAATCGCCGCCGAGTTCCATTCACCCTTGACCCGCTTGGCCGCTTCGGCGTTGCTCGACACCGCCACCCGTTCAACATTCGGGTAATGCGCATCGAGCCACTTGCGGCACTGGGCCAGCGACTGGGCGTGGGAATAGATGCGGGTGATGCTGTCGGTTTTGGTGCTCTCGCCCACCAGCAGGTGATGGTGAATGCGCAGCTCGACTTCGCCGCAGATAACCATGTCGTGCTCGAGGAAACTGTCGAGGGTGTGGCTGACCGCACCTTCGGTGGAGTTTTCCACCGGCACCACGCCAAAGTTGACCGCACCGGCGGCCACTTCACGGAACACTTCGTCGATCGCCGCCATTGGCCGGCTGATCACCGCGTGGCCGAAGTGCTTCATCGCTGCAGCCTGGGTGAAGGTACCTTCAGGGCCGAGGTAGGCGACCTTCAGCGGCTGCTCCAGGGCCAGGCACGAAGACATGATTTCGCGGAACAAACGCGCCATCTCTTCGTTGCCCAGTGGGCCGCCGTTGCGCTCCATGACGCGCTTGAGCACGGCAGCTTCCCGCTCGGGACGGTAGAACACCGGCGTCTCGCCTTCGGCCAGGTTGGCCATCTTGACCCGGGCCACTTCCTGGGCGCAGCGGGCGCGCTCGCTGATCAGCTCGAGGATCTTCTCGTCGAGGCTATCGATGCGTACACGCAGGGCTTTGAGTTCGTGCTCGACCATCAGGCGTGCTCCTTCTCGAATTCAGCCATGTAGCTGACCAGAGCTTCAACGGCGTCCTGACCCAGGGCGTTGTAGATCGATGCGCGCATGCCGCCCACCGAGCGATGGCCCTTGAGGTTGAGCAGGCCGCGGGCGTCAGCACCGGCGAGGAAAGCTTTGTCCAGGCGCTCGTCAGCCAGGCGGAACGGCACGTTCATCCACGAACGGGCGTTGACGCTGATCGGGTTGCTGTAGAAATCGCTGGAGTCGATGAAGCCGTACAGGCGATCTTTTTTCGCCCGGTTGCGCGCTTCCATGGCTTCGACACCGCCCTGCTCCTTGAGCCACTCGAAGACCAGCCCCGAGAGGTACCAGGAATAGGTCGCCGGCGTGTTGTACATCGAGCCGTTATCGGCCGAAACCTTGTAGTCGAGCATGGTCGGGCAGCTGCTGCGGGCGCGACCGAGCAGGTCTTCACGCACGATCACCACAACCAGGCCGCTTGGGCCGATGTTCTTCTGCGCGCCGGCGTAGATCAGGCCGAACTGGGACACGTCGGTCGGGCGCGAGAGGATGTCCGAAGACATGTCGACCACCAGCGGTACGTCACCGGTCTGCGGCACCCAGTCGAACTGCAGGCCGCCAATGGTTTCGTTGGACGCGTAGTGGACGTAAGCGGCGTCCTTGCTCAGGGTCCAGTCGTTCTGGCCGGGGATAGCGAGGTAATCGTAGGGCTTGGCGCTGGCAGCAATGTTGACGTTGCCAAAGCGACGCGCTTCTTCGATGGCCTTTTTCGACCAGATGCCGGTCTCGATGTAGTCCGCGGTGCCGTTTTCCGGCAGCAGGTTCAGCGGGATCTCGGCAAATTGCTGGCTGGCGCCACCTTGCAGAAACAGCACTTTGTAATTGGAGGGGACGGACAGCAGGTCACGCAGGTCCTGCTCGGCCTTTTCGGCAATGGCCACGTAGTCATCGCTGCGATGGCTCATTTCCATCACCGACAGACCTTTGCCATTCCAGTCCAGCATTTCCGCCTGGGCGCGCTGCAGGACTGCTTCAGGAAGCGCAGCAGGGCCTGCGCAGAAGTTAAAGGCTCGTTTGCTCACATCCACTCTCGCTCTGCTCTGGTCAGTAAGCGGGGCGACCATGGCCGCCCCGCTCGGGTTGTTGCGCTGTTTATTCCTGCGGCGCCTCTTCGGCGGCGCCGGCGTCATCAGCTGCCGCCTCTACCGCATCGAGTTCGACGCCCTCTGCGCCCTCCTCGCCTTCGAGCAACTCCTCGAGGTCTTCGGATGGCTCCTGGATCCGCTCAAGGCCCACCAGGGTCTCGTCGCTGGCCAGTTTGATCAGGGTCACGCCCTGGGTGTTACGACCCAGGCTGGAGACTTCGCCAACGCGGGTGCGCACCAGCGTGCCCTGGTCGGAGATGAGCATGATCTCTTCACCTTCCTGCACCTGGATCGCGCCGATCAGCAGGCCGTTACGGCCCTTGGTGCCCATGGCGATCACGCCCTGACCACCACGACCGCGCCGTGGGAACTTGGACAGCGGGGTACGCTTGCCGAAGCCACGCTCGGAGGCGGTAAGGATCTGCGCACCGGACTCGGGGATCAGCATCGAGATGATACGCTGGCCTTTGCCCAGCTTCATGCCGCGCACACCGCGAGCGGTACGGCCCATTTCACGCACGACGCTTTCAGCGAAGCGGATGACCTTGCCGGCGTCGGAGAACATCATGACTTCCTTGGCGCCATCGGTGATGGCGGCGGCAATCAGGGTGTCGCCTTCTTTCAGCTTCAGCGCAATCAGGCCGCTGGTACGTGGACGCGCAAACTGCGCCAACGGGGTCTTCTTGACGGTACCGGACGCCGTCGCCATGAAGATGTAGGCACCGGTAGGCTCTGCAGCCCACTCGGCAGTGTCGCCGTCTTCTTCGTCGACTTCTTCGGCTTCGACCAGCTCACCCTCAAGCACGGTGTCGTCGCCATCCTCCAGCTCTTCATCGACATCGGCGCTCTGCTGCAGTGCCTCGAGGTCGATCTGCAGCATGGCGGTAATGCGTTCGCCGTCTTCCAGCGGCAGCAGGTTGACCAGCGGACGGCCACGGGCAGCGCGCGAGGCTTCCGGGATGTCGTAGGTTTTCAGCCAGTAGACCTTGCCCTTGCTGGAGAACAGCAACAGCGTGGCGTGGCTGTTGGCAACCAGCAGGTGTTCGATGTAGTCCTCGTCCTTGACGCCGGACGCCGACTTGCCTTTGCCGCCACGGCGCTGGGCCTGGTACGCAGTCAACGGCTGGGTCTTGGCGTAGCCGCCGTGGGAGATGGTCACCACGCGCTCTTCTTCCGGGATCATGTCGCCGTAGCTGAGGTCGTGACGGGCATCGAGGATCTCGGTGCGGCGCACGTCGCCGTATTCGGCACGGATCGCTTCGAGCTCTTCGCGGATCACTTCCATCAGGCGCTCGGCGCTGCTGAGGATGCGGATCAGCTCGCCGATCTGCTCGAGAATCTCTTGGTACTCGGCCAGCAGCTTTTCGTGCTCGAGGCCGGTCAGGCGGTGCAGACGCAGGTCAAGAATGGCCTGGGCCTGCTCTGGCGACAGGAAGTACTTGCCATCGCGCATGCCGTACTGGGCATCGAGGTTTTCCGGGCGGCACGAGTCGGCGCCTGCGCGCTCGACCATGACCTGCACCGCGCTCGATTCCCACGGCATCGCAACCAGGGCTTCCTTGGCTTCGGATGGGGTCGGCGAGGCCTTGATCAGGGCGATGACCGGGTCGATGTTGGACAGTGCGACAGCCTGGCCTTCAAGGATGTGGCCACGTTCACGGGCCTTGCGCAGCTCGAATACGGTACGACGGGTCACCACTTCACGGCGGTGACGGACGAACGCTTCGAGCAGGTCCTTGAGGTTGAGCAGGCGCGGTCGACCGTCGATCAAGGCGACGATGTTGATACCGAACACGCTCTGCAGCTGAGTCTGCTGGTAGAGGTTGTTGAGGACGACCTCAGGCACCTCGCCGCGACGCAGCTCGATGACCACGCGCATACCGTCCTTGTCGGACTCGTCGCGCAGCTCGGTGATGCCTTCGAGCTTCTTCTCTTTGACCAGCTCGGCGATCTTCTCGATCAGGCGAGCCTTGTTCAGCTGGTACGGCAGCTCGGTGATGACGATCTGCTGACGGCCACCGACCTTGTCGATGTCTTCGACCTCAGAGCGGGCGCGCATATAGATGCGGCCACGACCGGTGCGATAGGCCTCGATGATGCCGGAGCGGCCGTTGATCAGGCCGGCAGTCGGGAAGTCCGGACCAGGGATGAACTGCATCAGCTCATCGATGGTGACTTCAGGATTGTCGATCAGCGCCAGGCAGCCGTCGATCACTTCGCCGAGGTTGTGCGGCGGGATGTTGGTCGCCATGCCCACGGCGATGCCGCTGGAGCCGTTGACCAGCAGGTTGGGGATGCGCGTTGGCATTACCGCCGGGATCAGCTCGGTGCCGTCGTAGTTGGGTACCCAGTCGACGGTTTCTTTGTGCAGGTCAGCCAGCAGCTCGTGTGCCAGCTTGGACATGCGCACTTCTGTGTATCGCATTGCCGCAGCGTTGTCGCCGTCGACCGAACCGAAGTTGCCCTGGCCGTCGACCAGCAGGTAGCGCAGCGAGAATGGCTGGGCCATACGCACGATGGTGTCGTAGACCGCAGTGTCGCCGTGCGGGTGGTACTTACCGATAACGTCACCGACCACACGGGCGGACTTCTTGTACGGTTTGTTCCAGTCGTTGCCCAACTCGCTCATCGCAAACAGAACGCGGCGATGCACGGGCTTCAAGCCGTCACGCGCATCGGGCAGTGCACGCCCGACAATCACGCTCATCGCGTAGTCGAGGTAAGACTGTCTCAGTTCGTCTTCGATATTGACCGGGAGGATTTCTTTGGCCAGTTCGCCCATGAGAAGCCTGATTCCTTTTTCTGGTGAAACCTCGTCCAAGTCCCCAGAGGACGAACGAAGCTCGTCGCCGCAGCGCACAGTGGTGCGACGACTTACGACAAATCAATAGGTTGTGCCTTGGATCTGCGCAATGAAGACCGCATAAACGGGCGGCCTTGGAAACTGCCGGATGGTACCACAAAAATGCATCAGGCTTAAGCCTCAAGCTGCAACAAGAAGCGGCGCTGCCAAGCAATGGCCGCTTTGCCCCGACAGCTGCGTCCTGCGCGGCGCGGTGGCGCTCAATGCAGGCGCTTGCGGCACATCAGCTGGGCGATCTTGGCGGTGTCTGGGCGCTCTACCACGCCTTTTTCGGTCACGATCACGTCAACCAGGTCAGCCGGAGTCACGTCGAACACTGAATTGAACACCTCGACCTGTGCGGCAACCCGATTGCCGGCAACGTCCAGCAGCTCGTCTGCTTCGCGCTCTTCCAGCGGGATATCGTCACCGGTTGCCAGGTTCAGGTCGATGCTGGTGCTTGGCGCCACCACCATGAAGCGCACGCCATGGTGCATGGCCGCTACCGCCAGTTGGTAAGTGCCGATCTTGGCCGCGACATCGCCGTTGGCAGCGATGCAGTCAGCACCCACCACGACCCAGGTGATGCCCTTGACCTTCATCAGGTGCGCCATCGCCGAGTCAGCGCAGAGGGTGACCGGCACGCCTTCCTGCGCCAGTTCCCAGGCGGTCAGGCGCGAGCCTTGCAGCCAAGGCCGGGTCTCGCCGACGTAAATCCGCTCGACCATGCCCTCAAGGTAAGCTGCACGCAGCACGCCCAGCGCGGTACCGAAGCCCCCGCTGCCCAGCGCACCGGCATTGCCGTGGGTCAGCATGGTCTGCTCATTGCCTTGCTGGCGGCGGATCAGCTCGATGCCGTACTGGGCCATGGTCAGGTTGGCTTCGCGGTCGCTGTCGTGGATGGCGATGGCCTCGGCCTCCATGGCCGCCAGCAGGTTTTCATTGGGGCGCAGGCGCTGCAAGCGATCACGCATGCGGTTGAGCGCCGAGAACAGGTTGGCCGCGGTGGGCCGCGCCTCGGCCAGATCGAGAAAGTCTTCTTCGATCGACTCTTCCCAGTCGCCCTTCTCGGCAAGCCGGGCACGCAGCGCCAGGACCAACCCATAAGCGGCGCTGATGCCAATGGCCGGCGCACCGCGCACCGCCATCGAGCGGATCGCGCTCACTACCTGAGACACGTCGGTACAGGCCAGCCAGCGCTCTTGCGCTGGCAGCAGACGCTGGTCGAGCAGATGCAGGGTGCCGTCACGCCACTGAATGCCGGTCACCTTCTCTGCCGCCAAAAGTCGCTCGCGCATCGCCTCTCCCCGTGCTTTGCTGATCAAAAGCCGGCGATTATAGCGAGCCTCAGCCGCGGGCGCTCGGGTATACTGCGCGATCCGCCCAAACCCTTCAGGTAGCTGCCGCATGCCGACCTCCGTAGCCCCCCTCGACCTGCTCCTGGTGCCGACCTGGCTGGTGCCTGTGGAGCCAGCCGGAGTGGTACTCGAAGGGCACGCGCTGGGCCTGCGCGACGGTTTGATCGCCTGGCTCGGCCCGCGCGAGCGCGCGCCGGCGGCGCTGCAGGTGCGCGAGTTGCCCGACTGCCTGCTGTGCCCAGGCCTGATCAACGCCCACGGCCACGCCGCCATGAGCCTGTTCCGCGGCCTGGCCGACGACTTGCCGCTAATGACCTGGCTGCGTGAGCACATCTGGCCGGCCGAGGGCCGCTGGGTCGATCCGGGCTTTGTCCGCGACGGTACCGACCTGGCCATCGCCGAACAGCTCAAGGGCGGCATAACCTGCTTTGCCGACATGTACTTCTATCCGCGCGAAGCCTGCGAGCAAGTCGAGCAGAGCGGCATTCGCGCCCAGGTGGCGGTGCCGCTGCTGGACTTCCCGATACCCGGTGCAGCGACTGCGGACGACGCCCTGCATCAGGCCATCGAGCTGTTTGGCGAGTTGCGCCACCACCCGCGCATCACCATAGCCCTCGGCCCCCACGCGCCGTATACGGTCGGTGACGAAACGCTGGAGAAGATCCGCGTGATTGCCGATCAGCTCGATGCGCCGCTGCACATGCACATCCACGAGACCGCCAGCGAAGTCGAGCAGGCCGTTGCCGAGCACGGCGAACGGCCGTTGGCTCGGCTGGCGCGGCTTGGCCTGCTGGGGCCGAGCCTGCAGGCGGTGCACATGACCCAGATCAGCGACGACGACCTGGCCCTGCTGGTAGAAAGCAACACCAGCGTGATCCACTGCCCGGAATCCAACCTGAAACTGGCCAGCGGCTTCTGCCCGGTTGAGCGTTTGTGGCAGGCCGGGGTCAATGTCGCTATAGGCACCGATGGCGCGGCCAGCAACAACGACCTCGACCTGCTCGGCGAAACCCGCACCGCCGCCCTGCTGGCGAAAGCGGTGGCCGGCTCGGCGTCGGCACTGGACGGCCATCGGGCCTTGCGCATGGCGACCCTTAATGGCGCCCGCGCCCTGGGTCTGGACACACAGATCGGCTCGCTGGAACTGGGCAAGGCCGCCGACCTGGTGGCGTTCGACTTGTCTGGCCTGGCCCAGCAGCCGGTGCACGACCCTGTGTCACAATTGATCTATGCCACCAGCCGCGACTGCGCGCGGCATGTCTGGGTTGCCGGCGAGCAGTTGCTCGAAGAGCGCCGCCTGACCCGCATGGACGAGGCAGCACTGACCGCCATGGCCCGCGCCTGGGGCGCGCGCATCGCAGGCAAGGAATGACCACGCGTCAGCTGCGGCTGGCGCTTAGTGACACCTTTTATTCAAGTTTCAGAGGATCTGTTCAATGAGCAACGTCGACCACGCCGAAATCGCCAAGTTCGAGGCCCTCGCCCACCGTTGGTGGGACCGCGAAAGCGAGTTCAAGCCCCTGCATGACATCAACCCGCTGCGGGTCAACTGGATTGACGAGCGCGTCAGTCTGGCCGGCAAGAAAGTCCTCGATGTCGGCTGCGGCGGTGGCATCCTCAGCGAAGCGATGGCGCAACGCGGTGCCACCGTGACCGGCATCGATATGGGCGAAGCGCCGCTGGCGGTAGCCCGCTTGCACCAGCTCGAGTCGGGCGTCGAGGTCGAGTACCGGCAGATCACCGCTGAGGCCCTGGCTGAAGAAATGCCCGAGCAGTTCGACGTGGTCACCTGTCTTGAGATGCTTGAGCACGTGCCTGACCCATCGTCGGTGATCCGCGCCTGCTACCGCATGGTCAAGCCGGGTGGCCAGGTGTTCTTCTCGACCATCAACCGCAACCCCAAGGCCTACCTGCTGGCGATCATCGGCGCCGAGTACATCCTCAAGATGCTGCCGCGCGGCACTCATGACTTCAAGAAATTCATCCGCCCGTCCGAGCTGGGCGCCTGGAGCCGGGTTGCCGGGCTTGAAGTCAAAGACATCATCGGCCTGACCTACAACCCGCTGACCAAGCACTACAAGCTGAGCAGCGACGTCGACGTCAACTACATGATCCAGACCCTGCGCGAGGTGTGAGCATGCGTTTGCGAGCAGTACTTTTCGACATGGACGGCACGCTGCTGGACACCGCGCCTGACTTCATCGCCATCTGCCAGGCGATGCTCGCCGAGCGCGGCATGGCGCCGATCGCCGACAAGCTGATCCGCGACGAGATCTCCGGCGGCGCGCGGGCGATGGTTGCCGCGACCTTTGCCATGAACCCTGAAGACGAAGGCTTCGAGGCATTGCGCCTGGAGTTTCTCGAGCGCTACCAGCGTGACTGTGCAGTGCACAGCAAGCTGTTCGAGGGCATGCCCGAGCTGCTCGACGATATCGAAAAAGGCGGCCTGATCTGGGGCGTGGTGACCAACAAGCCAGTGCGCTTCGCCGAGCCGATCATGCAGCGCCTGGGCCTGGCCGAGCGCTCTGCGTTGTTGATCTGCCCGGATCATGTCAAGAACAGCAAGCCTGACCCCGAGCCACTGATTCTGGCCTGCAAGACCCTGGATCTGGACCCGGCCAGCGTGCTGTTCGTCGGTGACGACCTGCGTGATATCGAGTCTGGGCGCGACGCCGGGACCCGTACCGCAGCAGTGCGCTATGGCTATATTCATCCGCAGGACAACCCCAACAACTGGGGTGCAGACGTGGTGGTGGACCACCCGTTGGAGCTGCGCAAGGTGCTCGACAGCGCGCTGTGCGGCTGCTGATCAATCGCTGAGGGCGCGCCCGCCGCGCCCTGGCTTGCAAAGGATAGACCTATGTTCGATTACACCGCCCGCCCCGGCCTGCTCGCTGGCCGAGTGATCATGGTGACTGGCGCCGGCCGCGGCATTGGCGCTGCGGCGGCTAAGGCCTACGCCGCGCTGGGCGCGACCGTGTTGCTGCTGGGCAAGACCGAAGCCAACCTCAATGAGGTCTATGACGAGATCGAAGCCGCTGGCCACCCGCAACCGGTGGTGATCCCGTTCAACCTGGAAACTGCCTTGGCGCACCAGTATGACGAGCTGGCAGTAATGATCGAGAACGACTTCGGTCGGCTTGACGGGCTGCTCAACAACGCTTCGATCATTGGCCCGCGCACGCCGGTGGAGCAACTCTCGGGCGACAATTTCATGCGCGTGATGCACATCAACGTGAATGCCACGTTCATGCTTACCAGCACCCTGTTGCCGCTGCTGAAGTTGTCCGAGGATGCGTCGGTGGTGTTCACCTCCAGTAGTGTCGGGCGCAAGGGCCGGGCTTACTGGGGTGCCTATGGGGTGTCGAAGTTTGCCACCGAGGGCTTGATGCAGACCCTGGCCGACGAGCTGGAAGGCGTGGCACCGGTGCGTTCCAACAGCATCAACCCGGGCGCGACCCGCACTGCCATGCGTGCGGCGGCGTATCCGAGCGAGAATCCGCAGGACAATCCGTTGCCTGAAGAAATCATGCCGGTTTACGTGTATTTGATGGGGCCGGACAGCAAGGCGGTGAATGGGCAAGCGTTCAACGCCCAGTAAAGGTAGCCCAGTCGTAACGCGGCCCCTTGTAGGAGCGGCCTTGTGTCGCGAAAGGGGCGCGCAGCGGCCCCTTGTAGGAGCGGCCTTGTGTCGCGAAAGGGGCGCGCAGCGGCCCCTTGTAGGAGCGGCCTTGTGTCGCGAAAGGGGCGCGCAGCGGCCCCTTGTAGGAGCGGCCTTGTGTCGCGAAAGGGGCGCGCAGCGGCCCCAGCATTTTGTGGTGCTGCACAAATCCTGGGGCCGCTGCGCGCCCCTTTCGCGACACAAGGCCGCTCCTACAGGGGACAGCGCACGTAGGTAATGGCGGTCCTGTACCGTGATCAACCGGCTGCCAAGCCCAGCCGCGTACGCCCAGCCTGACGCTGCTCCAGCTGCATGCAGCGCTCGAGGAACAGGTACATGCAGTCGTAGCTCTTGCATACCGCCTTGCGCAACTCGGCGCGCAGCAACGGCGTCGGGCTCTCCCCCACCAGTGTGCAGATGATCTCCAGCGCCTCCCAAGGGTGCGCATCGTCATACTGGGCATGCATCTTCAGCCACTTCATGGCGCGCTTGCGGGTCTCTTCCGGGAAGCCCTCGGCATACGCACCATCCGCACAGACCACCGCCGACCATTCGCCGGTAGCGCCTTCAATCGCATAGTTGGTGGCCGCCATGGCAATCGCCAGCGACTCGGTCGAGCACACCCGCCAGCACCAGTCATTCAAGCCATTAAGTTCGGCTGGCACGTCCTGCGCCTGCAGATCGCCCAAGGTCACGCCGTGGGCATGGCACCAGTGCACCCAGTAATCAGCATGGTTGAGTTCGACGCGGATATTGCGCATCAGCCAGCGCCGGGCCATGTCCTCACCAGGGTGGCGGGCAAAGCGGGTCTTGGTCAGATTGTGCGCCATGTACAGGGAAAACTGCTCAACCACTGGCCAGCCACCAATCAGGTACTGGCGAATGGTCGCTTGACGCAGTTGACCATCGCGCAGGCGCTGGTAGAACTCGTGCTCGACTACCCGACGCTTGCTCTCGCGGCAGTCTTCGATCATTTGTTGCGCCCACAGCGGGTAGCTGGCGGGATCCATCAGCGGCCCAATCCGAACGAATGCGTCACTCACTGTCAGCTCCTTGATTCCCTGTGATGTAGCCGTCCACTCTCAGCGAAACGTCCCTGGCGCGCGCTGCAGCAAAGGCCGTGCTGCAATTCGTTGGCGTTGCAGGCTATCGCAGGTAAACACCTGCGGCCGCTCGATCAGGTAGCCCTGGGCGTAGTCCACGCCGATTTCCTGCAGGGCCTGCTCGATCAACGGCGTTTCAACAAATTCGGCAATGGTGCGTTTGCCCATGACGTGGCCGATGTGGTTGATCACCTCAACCATAGCGCGATTAATCGGATCATCCAGCATGTCTTTTACAAAACTTCCGTCGATCTTCAGGTAGTCCACCGGCAAATGCTTCAAATAAGCGAATGACGACATTCCGGCGCAGAAGTCATCCAGCGAGAATTTGCAGCCCAGCCCTTTCAATTCATTGATGAAGCGAATGGCACTGCCCAGGTTGGCAATGGCGCTGGTTTCGGTAATTTCGAAGCAAATCATCCGTGGCGGGATTTCAAACTCGCTGAACAGACGTTGCAAATAATCGAGAAATTTATCGTCGCCGATGCTCGAACCAGACAGGTTGATCGCAACCAGCGCCAACGGCCCCGGGCGCCCCTCGTTCAGGCACTGGCGGATAACCTGGAATACGTTGCGCACTACCCAGCGATCCAGCGCGGTCATCAAGCCGTAGCGCTCGGCCGCGGGGATGAAGCTGTCGGGCAGAATGGTCCGCCCGCTTTCATCGTGCAGGCGCAGCAGGATCTCGATATGCCCCGGCCCTCCCTGATCACTGAGGGCGGCAATCTCCTGGGCGTACAAGCAGAAGCGGTTTTCCTCGAGCGCCACATGCAGACGCTGAATCCAGGCCATTTCGCCAAAGCGCATGGACAGCTCGCTGTCGTCAGCGTGGTACACCTGGACCCGATTGCGGCCCTTCTCCTTGGCCATGTAGCAGGCCATGTCGGCAGCGCGCAAGGAGGCCTCAAGGGTGCCGGGCGCTTGCGCCATGCTCACCAGGCCAATGCTCACAGTGGTTATGAACGGCCGCCCCTTCCAGACAAAATGCAGGCTCTGCACCGCCTGGCGCAGTTGCTCGGCGATGCGCTCGGCCTGCTCCTGCGGACAGTTCTCGAGCAGTACCCCAAATTCGTCTCCCCCCAGCCGCGCCAGGGTATCGCCCTCGCGCAGGCCGGACTGCAGCACCGCACAGATATGGCGCAGCAGCTCGTCACCCGCGGCGTGGCCGCAGGTGTCGTTGACCAGCTTGAACTGGTCCAGATCGAGAAACATCAACGCATGCCGGCCAGGCTGACGCGCCAGGCCGTTGAGCGCCTGTTCAAGGCGGTACTCAAACTCGCGGCGGTTGGCCAGTCCGGTCAGGGCGTCATGGGTGGCCTGCCACGACAGGTTGGCGATGTACTGCCGCTCCTGGGTCATGTCATGCAGCACCAGGACGATGCCAGTGGCCTGGCCATCGCTGAGGATCGGTGAGCCCACCAGGTTGACCGAGACCGTGCTGCCATCCAGGCGCTGGATCAACCGTGCATGCTCGGCGCCGCCGCGCAGGCTGCCGGCCAGCACCTGCTCGATCAAGGTGCGCGCATCTTCGTCGCTGTGCTCGTCGAGCAGGCTGAACAGCGCCGACAACGGCAGCCCCTGAGCTGATGCAGCTTGCCAGTGGGTCAGCTGCTCGGCGGCGGCGTTCATGTAGAGGATATTGCCGTCGACGTCGGTGGTGATCACCGCATCGCCAATCGAGGCGAGGGTGATCTGCGCACGGTCCTTTTCGGCCTGCAGTGCACTGGCAAACGCCTGGCGCTGGGACAGCAACTTGCTCGAACGGCGCCAGGCCATGGTAATGAGGAAGATCGCCGTCAGCAGGTTACTGATCAGCAACACCTTGAGCAGCACCCGTGACCCTTCGCCTAGGGCGTCGCTGAAGGCCTTGGCGGCCGGCGTCACGCCTTCGTTGATGGTGGCGATGCGCGCCTTCCACTCATTGACCTGCTCCGGGGTCGGCTGGCCGCTGCTGAAGCTGCTGTGGATTTCAGTCGCGAGCAGGTCCAGCTGGCGCAGGTAGTCGTCGCCGATATCCCAATAGGCGATGGCCTTCTGCATGAAGCTGATGTTACGAAAGTAGCTGTAGAACCAGATGATCCGACTGACGTCTTCAGGGTGGTTGCCGCCCTGCAGGATGCCGGTGCGAGCTGCAGCGTAGTCGGGTGTGGGCTGGTCCAGCGCGATGCGCAGTTCGTGATCACCCTGGGGCACGGCGATGGCTTGGTGAAAACGCTGCAGAAAGCGCGGCTCAGGCCGCTCGGCGTACAAATTGAGGTAATAGATGGCGTCTTTCTGCGCCTTCGACCAGAGGCTCTCGCCGGCGACATAAGCGCGCACGGCCGAAAGCGTGTACAGGCTCAGGCCGGCCAGCAAGACCTGCAGGATCACCACGGCGACAAACGGCCAGATGATACCCAACAGCCTAGGCGCTTGATGAATATGAGTTCCCTTCATGGAGTCCCTGTCACGGCGGCAGATAAAGCACTAATCAAACCAGACAAGCACAGCGTAGGCGAGAAACCGCTACTAGCTACACGATCGCATTGCAAAAAGAGCGGGATTTTCCTGCTCATGCAGCGCCGCCGGCGCCAGCCACTGCTCAGCTTTGCTGCAGATGGCCGTACAACTTGGCGTAAAGCCCACCGTCAGCAATCAATTGCTGATGATCACCGTCTTCGGCGACATGCCCGCCGTCAAATACCAGGACCCGGTCGGCCTGCTTCACCGCCGAAAGCCGGTGGGCGATGATCAGCGTGGTACGGCCACTGAGAAACCGCGCCAGGGCCTGATGCAGGTTGTATTCAGTGGCGGCATCGAGGGCCGAGGTGGCTTCGTCGAGGATCACCACCTTAGGCTCGGCGAGGACCATCCGGGCAATCGCCAGGCGCTGACGCTGGCCGCCGGACAGGCGCACACCAGAGCGGCCAACGACGCTATCAAGGCCCTGCGGCAAGGCACTGATGGTGCTGTCGAGCTGGGCGATGCGCAGCGCCTGCCAACAGGCTTCGTCACTGCATTCGCGGCCCATGGTCAGGTTGGCGCGCACGCTGTCGTTGAACAAGGCCGGATGCTGCAGCACCACCGCAACGTTTTCGCGCAGGGTCTCCAGGCCAATCTCCTGCAGGCTGGCGCCGCCGAAACGGATGGTCCCGGCCTGAGCGGTGTAAAGACCCAGCAGCAACTGAACGAGGGTGCTCTTGCCGCCACCGCTGGCGCCGACAATCGCGACCTTTTCGCCTGGCGCAATCGACAGATCGAGGTGCTCCAGCACCGGCTCGTCAGCGTAGGAGAAACGCAAGTCGCGCACCTCGATGCCAACCGTATCGCGCCCGGCAAACGGATCGCTGGCAGCGGCGTACTGCGGCTCGTCCTCGCGCGCCAGCAGCTCGTTGAGGCGGCTCAGCGCGCCACCGGCGGCGTAGTAGGCGTATTGCAGGTTGAGCAGCTGCTCGACCGGGCCGATCATGAACCACAGGTAGCTGAACACAGCGAGCATCTGCCCGATCGACAGGTCGGAGAACAACACGGTGAGCATCGCCGCAGCGCGGAAGATGTCGATGCCGAACTGGAACAACAAGCCGCTGGCGCGCCCGCTGGCATCGCTTTTCCACTGCGAGGCCACGGCGTAGTCACGCACTTCACGGGCGCGCAGGCCAAGCCGACCGAGGAAATAACCTTGACGGTTGCCGGCGCGGATTTCCTGAATGGCATCCAGCGTCTCGGTCAGCGCCTGGGTAAAGCGGCCAGTGCTGTCGTTCTCGAGTTTCTTCAGGTGTTTGACGCGCTTGCCCAGCTGCACGGTGAAGTAGATCACCAGCGGGTTGAACAGCAAAATCAACAACGCCAACTGCCAGTGCATCCACAGCAGGATTGCCGCAGTGCCGGTCAGGGTCAGCATCGCCACCAGGAAGCGACTGAGGGTTTCGCCGACAAACTTGTCCAGGGTGTCGAGGTCAGTGACCAGGTGAGTGGCCACGGTGCCGCTGCCCAGGCTTTCGTATTCCTTGAGCGAGATACGCTTGAGGCGCTCGATCAGGCGAATCCTCAGGCGGTAGACGATGTCTTTGGCCAGGCCGGCAAACAGCTTGGCCTGAACCACGTTGAAGGCCAGCGCGCAAACCCGCAGGCAGAAGGTCACCGCGAGCATCAAGCCGATATAGCCGGTTGCCTGCTGCCAGTGGCTAGGCAGCAGATGATTCATCCACTTGAGTGCAGCGTCGCCGTGGCCCAGCAGCACCTCATCGACCAGCAGTGGCAGCAGCAACGGAATCGGCACGCTGCACAGCACCGCCAGCATCGCCACCAGGTTGGCGCCCCACAAGGCCTTGCGGTGATGCAGTGCCAGCCGGCGGATTTCTGCCCAACTCAGCCGATCAGGGGCGCCATGAGGCTTCCCCGGAACAGGGTCGGGCGACCCCGGCAGGTCAAGCACACGCGGCCTGCTGCAGCCAGCGGCCGAGCAAAGGCTGCAAGCTGGTCAGCGGCTGATAGCCGTTGGTCAGCAAGGCCAGTTGACCGTTACGTTCGGCCAGCAGGGTCGGGAAACCGGCAATACCCAGGTCTTGCACCCAGCTGAAATCAGCGGCGGTAGCACTGCGGGTTTCGCTGCGAATCAGCGCTTCAGCGAATTGCGCGCGGTCAAAGCCGGCCTGCTCGGCCAGGTCGACCAGTTGCGGCGGGCGGGTTACGTCCAGGCCTTGCTCATAGAAACCCGCCTGAATCAGCGCCAGCAACGACCAGGCGCGTGCGGCGTCGAGTTCGCGCGCAGCAACCAGCGCACGGCAGGCCGGCTCGGTGTCATAGACAAAACCATCGGGCAGCGCGTCGTCGAATCGAAACGGCTGACCGGTGGCTTCGGCGACCGCCTGCCAATGCTCGAGGATGTAGCGCCGAGTAGAGACATCCAGGGCGCTGCTGGCCGAGCGCAGGCCGCCCACCACCAGCCGCGTCGGCACGCCGGCATCGGCTGCCTGGGCGATGAGCGCCGCGGCCACCGGGGCGAAACCCCAGCACCAGGAGCACATCGGGTCCATCACATACAGCAGGCGTGCAGACATGCCTCAGGCCTCGGCTTTGTAGTTGAAACCAATCGGGTGTGGCTGGTTGCGCGCCTTGGCCAGTTCGATCTGTTTCTGCCGGTCGATGGCGCTGCGGCGAGTCTTCTCGCTCAGGCTGTCCCAGCAATGCGGGCAACTGACGCCTGGCGAATAATGCTCGGACGCACGCTCTTCGGCGTTGATCGGGTGGCGGCAGGCATGGCACTGGTCGTACTCGCCCTCGGTCAAGTCGTGACGCACCGTGACGCGGTTGTCGAAGACGAAGCAGTCACCATCCCAAAGGCTCTCTTCCTGAGGCACTTCTTCGAAGTACTTCAGCACGCCTCCCTTGAGATGATAGACCTCCTCGAAGCCTTCACCGAGCATATAGCTGGAGGCTTTTTCACAGCGGATGCCGCCGGTGCAGAACATTGCCACCTTCTTGTGCTTGCTCGGGTCGAAGTTGGCCTTGATGTACTCGGGAAACTCGCGGAAGGTCTCGGTCTTGGGGTCGACCGCACCCTTGAAGGTGCCGATCGCCACTTCGTAGTCGTTGCGGGTGTCGATCAACAGCACTTCAGGGTCGCTGATCAGGGCGTTCCAGTCCTTGGGCTCAACGTAGGTGCCCACCTTGTGGTTTGGGTCCACGCCAGGCACGCCAAGGGTCACGATCTCTTTTTTCAGCTTGACCTTGGTGCGGTAGAACGGCTGCTCGTCGCAGTACGACTCTTTATGATCGATGTCGACCATGCGCGGGTCGCTGCGCAACCACTGGAGCAGGCCGTCGATCCCTTCGCGGGTGCCCGAGACGGTACCGTTGATGCCTTCCAGCGCCAGCAGCAGAGTGCCTTTGACGCCGTTGTCGAGCATGGCCTTGAGCAGCGGCTCGCGCAGTTCGAGGTAGTCTTCCAGGGTGACGAATTTGTACAGCGCCGCGACGACGATAGCTTGTGACATGTAACGAGTTCTCCAGGTGGTCACCCTCGTAAGGGGCGGACCGGAATGACAGTTTGAGCGGGTGGCGTTGAAACACACATGGGAGCGGCGATGCGCTGACCCAGGCTGAAAACAGCTCGGGTCAACGCACCACCGCTCCCACGGGGATGTTGCGCAGTTTACCAGAATGCCTGGGAGGTTTCAGTGACCGCCGCCAGCACACACCGGCGATGCCGGTGCTGCGCCAACCTTGGCCCACTCCTCAGGGGTGTAGGTGTGAATGGCCAGAGCATGAATCTGCCCCATCAGATCGGCCATGGTCGCGTACACCCGCTGGTGGCGCTTGACGCTGTTGAGGCCAGCGAACTGCTCGCTGACCAGCACCGCCTTGTAGTGCGTCTCCAGCCCACGGCTGTGCATGTGGCTTTCGTCGAGCACCTCAAGGTGCACGTTGGCCAATGCCGCCAGTTGCTGTTCGATGCGTTGCTGCATGTTCATCAGCGTTGGCTCACTTCTTCGCAGGAGCGGCTTTGCCAGCGTTCGGGTCGAGCTCTTTGGTCATGTCTTCAAGCAGCTTGTTGACCACCGGTACCGCTGGCTCCAGGCTCTGCTGGGTCAGCTGGGCCGACTGCTGAGTGACCTTGGGCATTTCGCGCAGGACTTTCTTGCCCAATGGCGACTCGTAGAACTTGACCAGGTCCTGCAGCTCGCCTTCGGTGAAGGTCGCGGTGTACAGGTTGACCATCTGCGGCTTGAGCTTTTTCCAGCCAATGGCGTTGTCCAGAGCAGCGTTGGCCTTGGCCTGGTAGCTGTCGAGCACGGCTTTCTTGGAGGCTGGCGCCTTGGTCTGCTCGAAGCGCTGGGCAAACATCTGCTGCACCTGCATGTACACCGGAGTGCCCAGCTTGTCGGCATTGGCCAGGGTCAGGAACTTCTCGGCGGCTTGGTTGTGCGCAGGGGTTGCGGCAAGAACCGAACCGCTGGCGCAGGCCAGGGCGACGGCGGCACAAAGGACACGGAGACGGGTCATTGCAAATCCTTCAGGAAAGGGAGGCGAGTACCTCAGAGACGAGCATTCTGCGCCGCGCCGGGCGCTCTACTCAAGTAGCACGATGAGCGATTGAACCGCTCGGTCGAATCGGGGCCTAAACTGCGGATTCAGACGATTATGGAGTGAACGCCGCATGAGCCGTATCGAAACAGACAGCCTGGGCCCGGTCGAAGTTCCTCAGGACGCCTACTGGGGCGCGCAAACCCAGCGCTCGCTGATCAACTTCGCCATCGGCCAGGAGCGCATGCCGCTGGCCGTTTCGCACGCCTTGGCGCTGATCAAGAAGGCCGCCGCACGGGTCAACGACCGCAACGGCGACCTGCCGGCGGATATCGCCCGGCTGATCGAACAGGCCGCCGACGAAGTGCTCGATGGCCAGCTGGACGAGCAGTTCCCGTTGGTCGTGTGGCAGACCGGCAGCGGCACCCAAAGCAACATGAACGTCAATGAAGTGATCGCCGGCCGCGCCAACGAGCTGGCCGGCCAGGGCCGCGGCGGCAAGTCGCCGGTACACCCGAATGATCACGTCAACCGCTCGCAGAGCTCGAACGATTGCTTCCCTACCGCGATGAACATTGCCGCGGCGCAGGCAGTGCACGACAAGCTGCTGCCAGCGATTGCCGAGCTGTCGTCGGGGCTGGCCGAGCTGTCTGCGCGCCATCACAAACTGGTCAAGACTGGCCGCACGCACATGATGGACGCCACGCCGATCACTTTCGGCCAGGAGATCTCGGCGTTCGTCGCCCAGCTCGACTACGCCCAGCGAGCGATTCGCGCAGCGCTGCCGGCAGTGTATGAACTGGCCCAGGGCGGCACGGCTGTGGGCACCGGCCTGAACGCACCGCATGGCTTTGCCGAAGCGGTCGCCGCCGAGCTGGCGGCATTGTCCGGGCTGCCCTTCGTCACTGCGCCGAACAAGTTTGCCGCCCTGGCCGGGCATGAGCCGCTGGTCAACCTGGCCGGCGCGCTGAAATCACTCGCCGTAGCCCTGATGAAAATCGCCAACGACTTGCGCCTGTTAGGCTCCGGCCCACGTGCAGGGCTGGCCGAGGTGCGCCTGCCGGCCAACGAACCAGGCAGCTCAATCATGCCCGGCAAGGTCAACCCAACTCAGTGCGAGGCGTTGTCGATGCTCGCCTGCCAGGTGCTGGGCAACGACGTCACCATCGGCTTTGCCGCCAGCCAGGGGCATCTGCAGCTGAACGTGTACAAGCCGGTGATCATTCACAATCTGCTGCAGTCGATCAACCTGCTCGCCGACGGCTGCAGCAACTTCCAGCAGCACTGCGTGGCCGGCATCGAGCCGGATGCCGAGCAGATGGCCGAGCACCTTGAGCGTGGTTTGATGCTGGTGACTGCGCTGAACCCGCATATTGGTTATGACAAGGCGGCAGAGATTGCCAAGAAGGCTTACAGCGAAGGAACGACCTTGCGCGAAGCTGCCCTGGCGTTGCAGTACTTGACCAATGAGCAATTCGATCAGTGGGTGCGCCCGGAGAACATGTTGGCGCCTGGCGCCAAGGGCTGAGTGAGTCGGGGGCTGCAATGCAGCCCTTCGCGGGTAGACCCGCTCCCACAGGACACTGGCCAGCAGGTCAAGCCCAGTCCTCTGTGGGAGCGGGTTTACCCGCGAAGGGGGGCGCAGCGCCCGCATCATTATTAGCGGCCAACAATCCTCAACCAACCTGCAACCGCGCACGCCGCGCTCGCCAACTGGCCAGCAGCGACGGCCCCAACGCCACCAGCGCCGAACCCAGCACTACCGTCACCGCGCCGATATAACCCAGCGCATTGATCTGTTCGGCATGCACATACTCCGGCCACAGCCACGCAGCCAGCGCTACAGCGACAAACGTCACCAAGGGCGTCAACGCCAATGTCGCACTGACCCGCGACGCCTCCCAGTGCGCCAGCGCCTCGGCGAACGCGCCGTAAGCCACCAAGGTATTCAAACAGCAGGCCAACAGCAGCCAGCCTTGCAAGGGGCTCAACTGCAGCGCCTCGAGCGGATGCACCCAGGGCGTCAGCAGCGCCGCGCACCCCAGGTAGATCACCATCATCACCTGCTGCGAATTCCATACGGTGAGCAGCTGTTTTTGGCTAAGCGCATAAAACACCCAGATGCTGGTCGCCAGCAAAATGGTCAAGACACCCGTGGTGTAGGTGCCCAACGACCCCAGCAGCTCGGCCAGGCGCTGATTGAAAAACAGCCCAAAGCCCATCAGCAGCACGACCAGACCCATGCCCTGGCCCCAACTGAAGCGCTCCCTGAATACGAATACGCTGGCCACCAACAACAGCACCGGGCCGATCTGCACCACCAACTGGGCAGTGCCGGGGCTGAGCAGCTTGAGCCCGACCAGGTACAGCACGTAATTGCCGAGCAGGCCGAAGATGGCCAGCGCCACCAGGCCGGTACGCTTGCGGCCCAGGCCGGCAAATGGCGGCAGGCGGCGCTTGGCCGACAGCCAGATGAACAACAGGCCACCGGATACCAGCAGGCGATACCAGGTCACCGTGACCGGATCCATCACCTGCAGGACCTGCTTCAACTTGATCGGCAGGATGCCCCAGAGCAGCGCGGTCAACAGTGCCAATAGCAGGCCATGGACCCAGCGTCCGGAAGTGGTGTGCATAACGTCCTCGATCAAAGCCCGTGGTGGGGGTGATTGCAGTCTAAGGGCTTGGCGGATGTGACAGGTCCAAAATGACTGGAAAAAAATGCATCAGGTCATTCCCTGGCGGCATGCCTACCTGCTGCGCGCTGGGCGCGACGCCGCAGGCAGGGCGTTTGCGGTTACTTCTTGTGCTTGGCGAACGCTGCTTCCAACGCCTCGTTGATGGTGCGCAGGACCTTGACCCGCGCCCAGCGCTTGTCATTGGCCTCGACCAGCGTCCAGGGTGCAATCTCGGTGCTGGTGCGGTCGACCATATCGCCGACAGCTTCGGTATAGACGTCCCATTTTTCGCGGTTGCGCCAGTCATCTTCGGTGATCTTGTAGCGTTTGAAGGGTATTTGCTCGCGCTCTTCAAAGCGCTCCAATTGGGTCTGCTGATCGATCGCCAACCAGAATTTGACCACTACCACGCCGGCGTTGCTCAGTTGCTCTTCGAAGTCATTGATCTCACCGTAGGCACGCATCCAGTCGGCAGGCGTGCAAAAACCCTCCACCCGCTCCACCAGCACCCGCCCATACCACGAACGGTCGAAGATGGTGAACTTGCCGCGCGCCGGCACATGCCGCCAGAACCGCCACAGATAAGGCTGGGCGCGCTCGTCTTCAGTGGGTGCGGCAATCGGCACGATGCGGTACTGGCGTGGGTCGAGCGCAGCGGCCACACGGCGGATCGCGCCGCCCTTGCCGGCCGCATCGTTGCCTTCGAACACCGCGACCAGAGCATGCTTGCGCATGTGTTTGTGACGCAGCAAACCGGCCAGGCGCGCTTGTTCGCTGACCAGTTGCTGCTCGTAGTCCTTCTTGTCCAGGCGCTGGCTCAAATCCAGCGCGTTGATCAGGTTGAGGTCGTCGATGCTGCGGCCCAGCGGGGCGACGTTGCCCTTGTGCTTGGCCTTGGGGTCCACGGCCAGCGCGGCCTGCATGCTCTCCAGCAGGATCTGGCCGACGGCCAGGCTGCGGTAATGCGGGTCGGCGCCTTCGATCACGTGCCAGGGCGCATAGTCGCGGCTGGTGCGGCGCAGCACGCGCTCGCCGAAGCGCACGAAGCGGTCGTAGGTCTGCGACTGTTGCCAGTCCAACGGGCTGATCCGCCAGCTGTGCAGCGGGTCGTCGCGCAGGGTCTTGAGGCGCACCTTCATCTGCTTCTTGGACAAGTGAAACCAGAACTTGATGATCAACGCGCCTTCATCGCAGAGCATCTGTTCCAGCCGCTCGGCGCCGGCAATCGCTTGATCGAGCACGGCGTCCTTGAATTGGCCATGCACCCGGCCTTGCAGCATCTGGCTGTACCAGTTGCCGAAAAACACCCCCATCCGGCCCTTCGGTGGCAGCGCCCGCCAATAGCGCCAGGCGGGCGGCCGGGCCAGTTCTTCGTCGGTCTGCTGGTCGAAGGTCAGCACGTCGATCAGGCGCGGGTCCATCCATTCGTTGAGCAACTTGACCGTCTCACCCTTGCCGGCGCCTTCGATGCCATTGATGAGGATGATCACCGGTAGGCGAGACTGCTGCTTGAGCTCGTACTGAGCGTCGAGCAGCGCCTCGCGCAGCGCCGGCACTGCAGCATCAAAGGTGTCCTCGTCGATGTGGTGACCGATTTCCGCAGATTCAAACATGCTGGCGTGGCTCCTTCATTGGAATGACAAGACTAGCGGATCGGCAGCGATTTATGCGCTTGCGTGCAGCCTAAGACCTGCGCAATGGCTTAAAATCCCGCTTCCGCTGCCGCCGAGCCGACCATGCCAGACCCTACCCTCCCCCAGCACGCCCAGATTGACTGGGACGATCAGGGCCGCCCGCACTCGCGGCAATACGACGACGTGTACTTCTCCACCACTGAAGGCAGCCTCGAAACCCAATACGTGTTCATCGAAGGCAACCGCCTGCGCCAGCGCTTTGCCGAGCTGCCAGCCGATGGCTGCCTGGTGATCGGCGAGACCGGGTTTGGCACCGGGATGAACTTCTACTGCGCCTGGCAGCTGTTTGCCGAGCAGGCCACGGGCGGCGCCCGCCTGCATTTCGTCAGCGTCGAAAAGTACCCGTTGAGCCTTGCCGACCTGAGCCGCGCCGTTAAGCTGTGGCCGGAGCTGGCGGCTTACTGGCAGCCGCTGCTGGACCAGTACGTGGCAGTGCATCCGGGCTTTCAGCAGTTCAGTTTCGACGGCGGCCGGGTGACCCTGACCTTGCTGATCGGTGATGTACTCGAGCAACTGCCGCTGCTCGATGCGCGCATCGACGCATGGTTCCTCGACGGTTTCGCGCCGGCGAAAAACCCTGACATGTGGACCCCCGAGCTGTTCGCGCAACTGGCGCGGCTGTCGCATGCAGGCACCAGCATCGGCACCTTCACCACCACCGGCTGGGTCCGCCGGAGCCTGATCGAGGCTGGCTTCAGCATGAAAAAGGTGCCTGGGCTGGGCACCAAGTGGGAGGTGATGCACGGCCACTACAGCGGCCAGCCGGCGGTGACCGCCACGGCACCGTGGTACGCCCGCCCAACAGCCACCAGCGGCCCGCGCCAGGCACTGGTGATCGGCGCCGGGCTGGCTGGCAGCGCCAGCGCCGCCAGCCTGGCCGCGCGAGGTTGGCAGGTGACGGTGCTGGAGCGCCATGCTGCGCCTGCACAGGAAGCCTCGGGCAACCCGCAAGGCGTGCTGTATTTGAAGCTGTCTGCCCATGGCACAGCGCTGTCGCAGATGATCGTCGCCGGCTTCGGCTACACCCGCCGTTATCTGGAGCGCATGCAGCGCGGACGCGACTGGGATGCTTGCGGCGTGCTGCAACTGGCCTTCGATGACAAGGAAGCCGGGCGTCAGGCCAAGCTCGCTGGCGCCTTCGACAGCAGCCTGCTGCGCCCGCTGAGCCAGCTCGAGGCCGAGCAGGTGGCAGGGGTCAGCCTGGCCAGTGGCGGCCTGTTTTATCCACAGGGTGGCTGGGTGCACCCGCCGGCGCTGTGCGCTGCGCAATTGCAGCACCCGCGCATTGAAGTAAAGGTGCATCAGGAAGTGCTCGAGCTGCGCCAGGTCGATGGCCTCTGGCAAGCCTGGACGGGCGCGCGCCTGCTGGCCACTGCGCCGGTGGTGGTGCTGGCCGGCGCGGCCGACGTGCGCGCTTTTGCGCCGTGCGCCGAGCTGCCGCTCAAACGCATCCGTGGGCAGATCACCCGCTTGCCGGCCACTGCCGAGAGCCGCGCATTGAGCACGGTGGTCTGTGCTGAAGGCTATGTGGCGCCGGTGCGTGACGACGAACACACGCTTGGCGCCAGCTTTGACTTCCACAGCGACGACCTGACCCCGACCGTGGCAGAGCACCAAGGCAACCTCGAGCTGCTTGAAGAAATCTCTACCGACCTCGGTCAACGTCTGCAGCTGGCCACACTGGACCCGGCACTGCTGCAAGGGCGCGCGGCGTTTCGCTGCACCAGCCCGGACTATCTGCCGATCGTCGGGCCGATTGCTGACGCTCAAGGCTTCAACGAGGCCTATGCCATGTTGCGCAAGGATGCTCGGCAATTGCCTGCAGTCGATTGCCCGTGGCTGGATGGCCTGTATGTAAACACCGGGCATGGCTCGCGAGGCCTGATCACCGCCCCGCTCAGCGGTGAGTTGCTGGCGGCCTGGATCTGTGGCGAACCCTTGCCGGTGCCGCGGTCGGTAGCTGAAGCGTGCCACCCGAATCGCTTTGCATTACGCGCCCTGATTCGCGGCAAGGCCTGAGCAACGGGCTGCTTGCAGCCCACCGACCATTCATCCTTTATAACCGATTGATATAAAACTCTCAGAAACCGCTCCGGTCACTACCTAAGTGCCCGTCATCCGGCGAGGCACCTTCCCCAACGGCAAAACCGGTAAGGACTTATGTGCGGATTAGCTGGAGAGTTACGTTTTACCCCGATCAATCAGGCCCCGCGCCCCGCGGATCTGGCTGCGGTTGAGCGCATCACCCACCATCTGGCCCCACGCGGCCCGGATACCTGGGGCTTCCATAGCCAAGGGCCGATTGCCCTCGGCCATCGGCGCTTGAAGATCATGGACTTGTCCGACGGCTCGGCGCAGCCGATGGTCGACAACAACCTCGGCCTGTCGCTGGCGTTCAACGGCGCCATCTACAACTTCCCGGAACTGCGCCAGGAGCTGCTCGACCTGGGTTATACGTTCTGGTCCGACGGCGACACCGAAGTGCTGCTCAAGGGCTATCACGCCTGGGGCGCCGCGCTGCTGCCCAAGCTCAACGGCATGTTCGCGCTGGCCATTTGGGAGCGCGACACCCAGCGCCTGTTCCTGGCCCGTGACCGCCTTGGCGTGAAGCCGCTGTACCTGTCGCGCAACGGTGAGCGCCTGCGCTTTGCCTCGACCCTGCCGGCACTACTCAAGGGCGGCGATATCGACCCGGTGATCGACCCGGTCGCGCTCAATCACTACCTCAACTTCCACGCTGTGGTGCCGGCGCCGCGCACCTTGCTGGCCAATGTGCAAAAGCTCGAACCTGGCACCTGGATGCGTGTCGACCGCCACGGCGAAGTCGAACGTCAGACCTGGTGGCAGCTCAAGTACGGGCCGAATGCCGACGAGCAGAAGCTCGACCTGGAGGATTGGACCACCCGCGTCCTCGATGCCACCCGCGATGCTGTGGCGATTCGCCAACGCGCTGCGGTGGATGTCGGTGTACTGCTGTCAGGTGGTGTCGATTCGAGCCTGTTGGTCGGTCTGCTGCGCGACGTTGGCGTGGACGACCTGTCGACCTTCTCGATCGGCTTCCAGGATGCTGGCGGTGAGCGCGGCGACGAGTTCGAATTTTCCGACCTGATCGCCCGTCACTACGGCACTCGTCACCACCAGCTGCGCATCGATGAACACGAAATCATCGACCAGTTGCCGGCGGCGTTCCGCGCCATGAGCGAGCCGATGGTCAGCCACGACTGCATCGCTTTCTATCTGCTATCGCGTGAAGTCGCCAAGCACTGCAAAGGCGTACAGAGCGGCCAGGGTGCCGATGAGCTGTTTGCCGGTTACCACTGGTACCCGCAGGTCGATGGCGCAGCGGACCCGTACTCGGCCTACCGCGATGCGTTCTTTGACCGGAGCCATGCCGAATACCGCGAGACAGTGCAGGCACCGTGGCTGCTGGACAACGACGCAGCCGGTGATTTTGTTCGTGAGCATTTCGCCCGCCCTGGCGCGGCCGATGCGGTAGACAAAGCGTTGCGTCTGGACAGCACGGTGATGCTGGTCGATGACCCGGTCAAACGCGTCGACAACATGACCATGGCCTGGGGCCTGGAGGCGCGCACGCCGTTCCTCGATTATCGCCTGGCGGAACTCTCGGCGCGGATCCCGGCACGCTTCAAGCTGCCCGATGGCGGCAAGCAGGTGCTCAAATCGGCCGCACGTCGGGTCATCCCGCATGAGGTGATCGACCGCAAGAAGGGTTACTTCCCGGTCCCTGGCCTCAAGCACCTAGAAGGCGCCACCCTGGGTTGGGTGCGCGACCTGCTGACCGACCCGAGCCAGGACCGTGGCCTGTTCAACCCGGCCATGATCGACAAGCTGCTGAGCAACCCGCACGGCCAGTTGACCCCACTGCGCGGCTCCAAGCTGTGGCAGTTGGCGGCACTGAACCTGTGGCTCAGTGAACAAGGAATCTGATTGATGAAAGCCCACGAAACAGCCTACGGCCAGCGCTTGCTGCGCGGCCAGGCCCCCTCCTACGCGCGGCTGCAGGCGCGCCTGGCCGAAGACGGCAGCGAGCCGCACGACCAGCCGCGAGCAGTCCACTGCGGCTGGGGCCGGCTGCTGATCGGCCATACCTACCCGGACCCCAGCTGCCTGGCACAGGCGCTGCTGGAAGAAGCCGCCGGTGAACGCGACATTGCCCTCTACGTGGCGGCGCCGCATCAGGTACTGGCGCACGCTCCGCAACAGCTGTTTCTCGACCCCTCGGACACCCTGCGCCTGTGGTTCAGCGACTACCGCCCGGCGCAGCGGGTGTTCCGTGGTTTTCGTATTCGCCGGGCACAGAGCGAAAGCGACTGGCAGGCGATCAATGCGCTGTACCAGGCGCGCGGCATGCTCCCGGTCAACGCCGAGCTGCTCACCCCGCGCCATCAAGGCGGGCCGGTGTACTGGCTGGCCGAGGATGAAGACACCCATGCTGTGATCGGCAGCGTGATGGGCCTCAATCACAGCAAGTCGTTCGATGACCCCGAGCATGGCAGCAGCCTCTGGTGCCTGGCCGTCGACCCGCGCTGCAGCCGGCCTGGGGTTGGCGAGGTGCTGGTACGGCATTTGATCGAGCACTTCATGAGCCGCGAGCTGGCCTATCTGGATTTGTCGGTGATGCACGACAACCGCCAGGCCAAGCGCCTCTACGAAAAGCTCGGCTTTCGCAACTTGCCGACCTTTGCCGTCAAGCGCAAGAACGGCATCAACCAGACCCTGTTCCTCGGGCCTGGGCCTGAGGCCGAACTCAACCCGTACGCGCGCATCATTGTTGACGAAGCCCACCGCCGCGGCATCGAAGTGCAGGTCGACGACGCCAAGGCCGGCTTGTTCACCCTCAGCCTGGGCGGGCGCCGGGTACGCTGCCGCGAGTCGCTCAGCGACCTCACCAGCGCCGTCAGCATGACCCTCTGCCAGGACAAGCGCCTGACCCAGCACGCGCTGGAAAAGGCCGGGCTGAAGGTGCCGGTGCAACAGCTGGCGGGCAATGCCGACGACAACCTGGCGTTTCTGGAAGAGCACGGCGCGGTAGTGGTCAAGCCGGTCGATGGCGAGCAAGGCCAGGGGGTAGCGGTCAATCTGACCACGCTTGAGGAGGTTTCCCAGGCCGTCGCACACGCCCAGCGTTTTGATAGCCGCGTGCTGCTCGAGAGCTTCCATCCGGGGTATGACCTGCGCATCGTGGTCATCGGCCACGAAGTGGTAGCCGCAGCCATTCGCCACCCGGCACAGGTTATCGGTGACGGCACGCACAGCGTCAAGGCGCTGATCGAAGCCCAGAGCCGCCGCCGCGAGGCTGCCACGGCCGGCGAAAGCCGAATCCCCATGGATGAAGAAACCGAGCGCACCGTGCGTGCGGCAGGTCATGAGTACGGCGATATTCTGCCGGCAGGCGAGCGCCTGGCGGTACGCCGTGCGGCTAATCTGCACACCGGCGGCATTCTCGAAGATGTCACCGAACGTTTGCATCCGGCCCTGGCCGATGCCGCCGTGCGCGCGGCGCGGGCGCTGGATATTCCCGTGGTCGGCCTGGACTTCATGGTGGGCGATGCCAGCCAGCCCGACTACGTGATCATCGAAGCCAACGAGCGCGTTGGCCTGGCCAACCATGAACCGCAACCCACGGCCGAGCGCTTTGTCGATCTGCTGTTTCCGCACAGCCGGGCGCCAGCCTGAATCACCCAGGGGGCCTGCGCGGTAACCACGTCAGGCCACCCTGCCCCACCGCCGAGGAGTGACTATGTCTGTAACCCACCCCGAACCGGATCTGGACTACCTGAAACGTGTCCTGCTGGAAATGCTCGCCATCCCCAGCCCGACCGGCTTTACCGATACCATCGTGCGCTATGTCGCCGAACGTCTGGATGAGCTGGGCATTCCTTTCGAGCTGACCCGCCGCGGGACTATCCGCGCCACCCTCAAAGGTCGGCAAAGTTCGCCTGACCGCGCTGTATCAGCCCACCTCGACACCATCGGCGCCAGCGTGCGTCAGTTGCAGGACAACGGCCGCCTGGCCCTGGCGCCGGTCGGCTGCTGGTCGAGCCGGTTTGCCGAGGGCAGCCGGGTCAGCGTCTTTACCGACACCGGTGTGTTCCGCGGCAGCGTGTTGCCGCTGATGGCCAGCGGGCATGCATTCAACACCGCCATCGACCAGATGCCGATCAGCTGGGACCACGTTGAAGTGCGCCTGGACGCCTACTGCGCGACCCGCGCCGACTGCGAGGCGTTGGGGATCTCGATTGGTGACTTCGTCGCCTTCGATCCCCTCCCCGAATTCACCGAGAGCGGCCATATCAGCGCCCGCCACCTCGACGACAAGGCCGGTGTGGCCGCGCTGCTGGCGGCGCTCAAGGCGGTGGTGGAAAGCGGCCAGCAGCCGCTGATCGACTGCCACCCGCTGTTCACCATCACCGAAGAGACTGGCTCTGGTGCAGCAGGTGCATTGCCGTGGGACGTCAGTGAATTTGTCGGCATCGACATTGCGCCGGTGGCACCTGGGCAGGCCTCCAGCGAGCATGCGGTGAGCGTGGCTATGCAGGATTCGTCGGGGCCGTACGACTACCACCTGTCGAGGCACCTGCTCAAGCTTGCCAACGACCAGCAACTGCCGGTACGCCGCGATCTGTTCCGCTACTACTTCAGCGATGCGCACTCGGCGGTTACGGCGGGCCATGACATCCGCACGGCGCTGGTGGCGTTTGGTTGCGATGCCACCCACGGGTATGAGCGGACCCATATCGACAGCCTGGCAACCCTCAGCCGGCTGCTCTCGGGTTACCTGCTCAGCCCACCGGTGTTTGCCAGCGATTCGAACCCGACCAATGCTTCGCTGGAGCGCTTCAGTCACCAGATAGAGCATGACGCGCAGATGGAGAGCGATACCCGTGTGCCGCCGGTCGACAGCCTTTTGGGTAACAAGCTGTGACGCCTGTGGTGCGTGAATCGCGTAGCATGGCGGGATTTTCGATCAATCTACGAAGTTGCCCATGCTGATCCCTTACGACCAACTCGAAGCTGAAACCCTGACCCGCCTGATCGAGGACTTCGTGACTCGCGAAGGCACCGATAACGGCGATGACACGCCGCTGGAAACCCGTGTGCTGCGGGTGCGCCAGGCGTTGGCCAAGGGTCAGGCGTTTATCCTGTTTGATCTGGAAAGCCAGCAGTGCCAGCTGCTGGCCAAGCATGATGTGCCCAAGGAGCTGTTCGAGTAATGCTGTGGGGGCTGCGAGCCGGTCCCCCTTTTTACTGCTCCCGCACTTCGCGGGCTTTGATTCGCTTGTAGATTTCACAGCGGTGTACGGGTAGGTCGCGTGGGGCGTCGATGCCCAGGCGGACGATGCCGTGGTCGATCGCTACTACCACGATCTGGATGTCATCGTTGATGGCGATGACCTGGCCAACTTCGCGAGTCAGTACCAGCATGCTTTGATCCTCCTCGTTCCAGGGAAGATTGGAGACTGCACCGGGTACATTCGCCTACACAACGTTGCTCCTGCTAAATAGATCGGTCCTACGCTTGAGGGTAAAAATCCCTACAAGTTTGGGGTGGTTAGGGGGTGGGTGTTTCAGGGTTATTGTGGGCTTATCCGGTTTATCGATGGGTGGGACTGGCCCCTTTCGCCCTTACTGCGAGTTACTTTTTGGCAAACGCCCCAAAAAGTAACCAAAAAGGCCTGGCTCCCACATACGGCCCCTGCGCTGCGGGGTTCCCTCACTCCGGCATTGCTCCCGTGAGGACCTGCGTTCGGCCTTCTGAGGTCGCGGGTAGATCAAGAGCACGCCTCGCTGCGCTGGCGCAGATCAAAAGCGACAGTCAAAAGCTGGGGCCGCTTTGCGGCCCTTCGCGGGTGAACCCGCTCCCACGGGGATCTGAGGGGTCTCAGGTCAGCATTGATCCCTTTGGTCCAGCGCTGCAGCAGCCTCGCCTCCACAATGACCACACACCCCCGGCCAACGCGACCCTGTGGGAGCGGGTTCACCCGCGAAGGACCGCAAAGCGGCCCCCGCTCTTGATCTGCGCCAGCGCAGCGAGGCGTGCTCTTGATCGTGCTCTTGATCTACCGGCGACTCAGGAGGCCGAGCGCAGGTCTTGCGAAGGGAGGTGACGGGCATGGATGCCCGTCAAGCGCTGCGGCCCAGGAGGGGCCGTACAGCGCGGTCCTCCCGGGAGCAAGACCGAAGCGAGGGAACCCCGCAGCGCAGCGAAGGGGCCGGATGTGGAGCCAAGCCCTTTTTTGGTTACTTTTTTGGGGCGTCTGCCAAAAAAGTGACTCGCCGTAAGGGCGAAAGGGGCCAGAACTGCATACAAATCAAATGGATAAGCCCACAACCGGATAAGCCCCATTCACCCCTGCTGCAACCGCGGCCCAAACACAATAATCGTGGCCCCAACCACACACAACAGCGCCCCAAGCCAATCGCTGCCCAACGGCCGAACCCGCTCAACCAGTGCCAGCCAAAGCAGCGAAGAAACAATATAGATCCCGCCATAAGCCGCATAAGCCCGTCCCGCATAGGCGGCCTCGACCCGCGTCAATATCAACCCAAAAACACTCAGGCTGACCAGTGCCGGCACCACCCACCAGGCACTCTTGCCCAACCGCAGCCACAGGTAAAACGCATAGCACCCGCCAATCTCGAACAACGCCGCAAGAAAGAACCAGAAGTAATTGACCACAGCCCACGCCCGTGCAGATTCAAAGCTGCCGAGCATACCTCACTCGCCCACTACTGCCGCGCCTTGGCCCGCATCTTCACCGCCATCCCCGCCATCTCGGCATACAACAATTCCGGCGTCTGGCACTTGAGTTTCCAGGCCGCACGCCCCGCCTCATGCGGCAGGATCAAAAACTCATCCGCAGCAATCCGCTCATGCATGTAGTCGGCAATTTCGGCAGCACTGATTGGCGAGCCTTCGAGCAACTTGCCCACCTGAGCTTTCATCGCTGGGTCCGGCCCGCGGAAAGAATCCAGCAGGTTGGTCTGGAAGAACGACGGGCACACCACATGCACCGCTACCTGCACCTGACGCAGCTCGACCAGCAGGCTTTCCGATAACGCCAACACCCCGGCCTTAGCCACGTTGTAGTTGCTCATGCCCGGGCCCTGCATCAATGCTGCCATCGAGGCAATGTTGACGATCCGCCCCTGGCTGCGCTCGAGCAATGGCAAAAACGCCTTGCAGCCTTTGACCACGCCCATCAGGTTGACCGCCAGTTGCCAGTCCCAGTCCTCCAGCGACAACTCGGCAAAAAAACCGCCCGAAGCAACCCCGGCATTGTTGACGATCATGTCGATGCCGGCAAAGCGTTCCTCGCAGGCCTGGGCCAGCGCCGTAAGCTGGCTGTAGTCGCGCACGTCACAACGTTGCACAAAACCTTCGCCACCAGCCGCCTGCACCAGCTCAAGAGTCTCGCGCAGACCGGCCTCGTTGACATCGGCCAGCGCCAGGCGCCAACCCTCGCGCGCCCAACGCAGGGCAATTTCACGGCCGAGGCCAGACCCGGCGCCGGTAATCATCATTCGCTTGTGCATGCTGCAGGCCTTGTTTGGTGGGCAATAGCGCGAGTCTAGCCAAGGCCGGCCAGGGCCTGGTGCGCTATCGAAATGCTGAATGAGCGAACATGCCGCCAAGGCAAATAATCAATTGAATTTTCTTGTAACAGCCGAGGTCGGAAATGTAAGCGGCCAGGATTGCCCGGCCCCTTCCCCCACGAAAACACGCAAGGATTCTGCCCATGACCACGATCCTCATCATCATCCTGATTCTGCTGCTGGTTGGCGGCTTGCCAGTCTTCCCTCACTCGCGCAGCTGGGGCTATGGCCCGTCCGGCATCATTGGTGCGGTCCTGGTGGTTCTGTTGGTGCTGTTGCTGCTTGGCATGATATGACCCGGCGCTGGCAGCTTGACCTGCCAGCCGCACAATAAAAAAACGCCCCGCAATGCGGGGCGTTTTTTATTGGGTCAAGCGGTTAGTGAGAAACCGCACCACTGGCGCCCAGGCCGGTTTGCGAACGGACGAACTGTGGGAAGAACAGCGCACGCTCGTTGACCGCTTCCTTGGACTTGTCGGTGACCGAGAAGAACCAGATACCAACGAAGGCAATCAGCATCGAGAACAGTGCTGGGTATTCGTACGGGTAGATGGCCTTTTCATGACCGAGGATCTGCACCCAGATGGTCGGGCCAAGGATCATCAGGCCAACGGCACTGATCAGGCCCAGCCAGCCGCCAATCATCGCGCCGCGGGTGGTCAGCTTCTTCCAGTACATCGAGAGCAGCAGTACCGGGAAGTTACAGCTGGCGGCAATGGAGAACGCCAGGCCAACCATGAAGGCAATGTTCTGCTTCTCGAACAGAATGCCCAGCCCGATCGCCAGCACGCCGAGGAAGATCGTGGTGATCTTCGACACCCGGATCTCATCCTTGTCGTTGGCCTTGCCTTTGCGCCAGACGCTGGCATACAGGTCATGCGACACCGCCGAGGCACCGGCCAGGGTCAGGCCGGCAACCACTGCCAGGATGGTGGCGAAAGCGACTGCCGAGATGAAGCCGAGGAAGATACTGCCACCCACAGCGTCAGCCAGGTGCACCGCAGCCATGTTGTTGCCACCCAGCAGTGCGCCGGCGGCGTCCTTGAAGTCCGGGTTGGTGCTGACCAACAGGATCGCGCCGAAGCCGATGATGAAGGTCAGGATGTAGAAGTAACCAATGAAGCCGGTGGCGTACAGCACGCTCTTGCGCGCTTCCTTGGCATCGCTGACGGTGAAGAAGCGCATCAGGATGTGCGGCAGGCCGGCGGTACCGAACATCAGTGCCAGGCCCAGCGAGAACGCCGAAATCGGGTCTTTGACCAGGCCACCCGGGCTCATGATCGCTTCACCCTTGGCGTGTACCTTGATCGCTTCGGAGAACAGCGTGTTGAAGTCGAAGTTGACGTGTTTCATCACCATCAGCGCCATGAAGCTGGCACCGGACAGCAGCAGCACTGCCTTGATGATCTGCACCCAGGTGGTCGCCAGCATGCCGCCGAACAGCACGTACATGCACATCAGGATGCCGACCAGAATCACCGCAACGTGGTAGTCCAGGCCGAACAGCAGCTCGATCAGCTTGCCGGCACCGACCATCTGCGCGATCAGGTAGAACGCTACCACCACCAGCGAACCGGAGGCCGACAGGGTGCGGATCTGTTTTTGCCCGAGGCGATAGGACGCCACGTCGGCAAAGGTGTACTTGCCCAGGTTACGCAGGCGCTCGGCGATCAGGAACAGAATGATCGGCCAGCCGACCAGGAAGCCGATCGAGTAGATCAGGCCGTCGTAACCGGAGGTGAACACCAGCGCGGAAATACCCAGAAAGGACGCCGCAGACATGTAGTCACCGGCAATCGCCAGGCCGTTCTGGAAACCGGTGATCTTGCCGCCGGCTGCGTAGTAGTCCGAGGCTGACTTGTTGCGCTTCGAAGCCCAGTAGGTAATCCCCAGGGTGAACAACACAAAGGCCAGGAACATCAGAATGGCAGCCATGTTCAGGGGCTGTTTCTGCACCTCGCCAGTGAGCGCGTCAGCCGCCCACACAGCGGGTGCGAAGACACCGCAGGCCAATATGGCCAAAGTTTTGGTAGGTCGCATCATTGCTTGGCCTCCGCCAGAATTGCCTTGTTCAGTTCGTCGAACTCGCCGTTGGCGCGACGCACATAGATGGCGGTCAGCACAAAGGCTGAAAGGATCAGGCCGACGCCCAGGGGGATGCCCCAGGTGATGGACGACTCTGGGCTGATCTTGGCGCCGAGCAGGTGCGGGCCATAGGCGATGAGCAAGATGAATCCGCAATAGAGGCCGAGCATGATTGCCGAAAGAATCCAGGCGAATCGCTCGCGTTTGCTGACCAGTTCCTTGAAGCGCGGACTGTTCTGTATCGAGAGGTAAATGCTGTCGTTCATTGTTTTTGTCCTAGCAGCACAGATTATGGATAACCCACCTGTAACTTTATGCTGCTGTTGGACGCCAACCAGACGACCTTAGTCTTAGATGCAAGAGTGTTTTGCGGTTTTGGTAACAAACCTCAGGCAGCGCAGCGCTTTTTCAGCTGACAACAGCGCGCCCAAGGTGACGACTCAACCTTGGGCGGCGATGCTGCTATGGCTCGTTCAACGCGTTACTTGGCAGTCCACTCCGCCACGCGCTCAGGGTGTTTGGCGACCCACTCCTTGGCCGCTTGTTCTGGCTTGGCGCCATCCTGAATGGCCAGCATGACTTCGCCGATCTCATCTTTGGACTGCCACTGGAACTTCTTCAGGAACGCTGCAACTTCCGGGGCCTTTTTCTCCAGGTCCTTGCTGCCGATGCTGTTGACGGTTTCAGCCGCGCCAAACACGCCTTTCGGGTCTTCGAGGAACTTCAGCTTCCACTTGGCGAACATCCAGTGCGGCACCCAACCGGTAACAGCAATCGACTCCTGCTTTTTCTCGGCGCGGCCCAGTTCGGCGGTCATGCCGGCGCCGGAGCTGGCCTGCAGCTTGTAACCGGTCAGGTCGTAATCCTTGATCGCCTGATCGGTCTTGATCATCACGCCCGAGCCTGCGTCGATGCCGACGATCTTCTGTTTGAAGCTGGTGTCGGTCTTGAGGTCTTCGATGCTATTGGCTTTGACGTACTCAGGCACGATCAAGCCAATCTTGGCGTCTTTGAAGTTAGGCCCGAAGTCGACCACCTTGTCTTTGTTCTTGGCCCAGTATTCACCATGGGTCACCGGCAGCCAGGCCGAGAGGATCGCATCGAGTTTGCCGGTGGCAACCCCTTGCCACATGATCCCGGCCGCCACTGCCTGCAGCTTGACGTCATAGCCGAGCTTTTCCTTGATAACCTCGGCGGCGACGTTGGTGGTCGCAACACTGTCGGCCCAGCCATCGACATAACCGATGCTTACTTCTTTAGCCATGGCCTGCCCAGCGCTCATGGCCAACAACAGGGCGGACCCCACCCCCAGCATACGTCGCATGTTCATCAATGCATCCCCTCGTCAGGTCTCGGAGATAGCATCATCAACCTGCAACAAAGCGCGACCTGCTCCAGCCGCGACCTCTACCTTAACCAGATGCGACAGCACTTGGCCATTAGCGCCATCGGCCGACATTGGCCTGCGCGATCCTTGCATGCCAATGCGTTGGCGCCGGCGATTTGCGGCTATCATCTAGCGCTTTGCGCCTGACGATGGACCGCCCGATGCCCCGCTCCGCCCGCAATCTGCTGCCACTCTTTCTCTTCGCCTGCCTGCTCGCCCTCGCCGGGCTGGGCGCGCTCTGGTACGGGCTGGGCAAGCCGGTGCTGCTGCCCGACGCCGCCAGCCCGACGCATAAACTGCAGTGCGCCTCGTACACCCCGTTCGACAAGGACCAATCGCCGTTCGACCAGCCGTTTCGCCTGCGCCCGGCGCGAATGGACGCCGACCTGGCCCTGCTGGCCGAACGTTTTCAGTGCATCCGCACCTATTCGATGACCGGTCTTGAGGCGATCCCGGCGCTGGCGCGCAAGCATGGCCTGAAAGTCATGCTCGGCGCCTGGGTGAATGCCAATCCGGTCGACAGTGACAAGGAAGTCGCATTGCTTATTGCCGCCGCCAATGCCAACCCTGATGTGGTCAGTGCAGTGATCGTCGGCAACGAGACCCTGCTGCGCAAGGAAGTCACCGGCGAGCGCCTGGCCGAGCTGATCAAGCGGGTCAAGGCCCAGGTCACGGTGCCAGTGACCTACGCCGATGTCTGGGAATTCTGGCTGCAGCATCCACAGATCGCGCCGGCAGTAGACTTCCTGACCATTCACCTGCTGCCGTACTGGGAAGATGACCCACGTAGCATCGACCTGGCATTGGCCCATGTCGCCGAGGTGCGCCAGGTATTCGGCGCCCGTTTTGCGCCCAAGCAGATCATGATCGGCGAGACCGGCTGGCCCAGCGAAGGCCGCCAGCGTGAAACCGCGCTGCCCAGCCGGGTCAACGAGGCACGCTTCATTCGCGGTTTTGTAGCGATGGCAGAGCAGAACGACTGGAGCTATAACCTGATCGAAGCCTTCGACCAGCCCTGGAAGCGTGCCAGCGAAGGTGCGGTGGGCGGTTACTGGGGGTTGTACGACGCCGACCGGCAGGATAAAGGCATTCTCGAAGGGCCGGTCAGCAACCTGGCTCTGTGGCCACAGTGGTTGGCGGCGAGTGCGCTGTTGCTGCTGGCGGCACTGCTGTTTGCCGGGCGCCCGGTCAATGCCAGGGCCGCACTGCTGCTGCCGTTGCTTGCAGCGATTGGTGCTGCCAGCCTTGGCTTATGGGGCGAATTGATGCGGACCAACGCACGCTTTGCCGGCGAATGGCTGTGGGCAGTGTTGCTGGCAGGCCTGAACCTGCTGGTGCTGGCCCACGCCCTGCTGGCCTTGGCGCAGCGCCAGGGTTGGCGTGAGCGGCTGTTTGCCTGGTTTGAAGCGCGCGCCGGCTGGCTGCTGCTGGCGGCGGGTTTCGCCGCTGCAGTGAGCATGCTGGCGATGGTCTTCGAGCCGCGCTATCGCAGCTTCCCGACTGCCTCGTTGCTGTTGCCGGCGCTGGTGTACTTGCTGCGACCAGTCGTGGCGCGTCGGGCCGAGGTGGCCTTGCTGGCATTCATCATCGGCGCCGGGGTGCTGCCACAGCTGTACCGTGAAGGGCTGGCCAACCAGCAAGCCTGGGCCTGGGCAGTGGTCAGCGTACTGATGGTCGGCGCGTTGTGGCGCAGTTTGCGTAAGCGCTGAGCTTCATGCCAGCCTGGCGACTTGTGCCTGACGCACCAGGCGCAAGCCGGCCAGGACCACCGCGAACACGGCGATACTGGCGGTATACAGCACCAGCGCGCTGAGCCCGAACAGCAAGCCGACTGCGGCCAGATACCAGCCGGCGCGGCCCTTGAGCAGTTGCGCGAGCACGCTCAGGGCCACAGCCAGCCAGGCAATCAGCTGAAAATGGATCGCCAGGCCCAGCAGCGAGCGCACCTGGCATTGCCAATACTGCGCAGGCACGCCGCACAGGCCAACCCACTGGCCGTCCTCCATCAGCCCGTAGCGCACGCCATAGCTGGCCGCCAGCCACAACGGCAGGCAAAGCAGCAGGACAATGGCGGGCAATGAACGAGGCATGAAGATCTCCGGGCAAATGTAAACAAACGCCAGCATAATCACTGGCGACATCTGTGCAAGGCAAGATTTCCCGGCAGCCGCTATGTTGCACAGAGCGATTGTTACCGCACTATTCACTGGCGCGGTAAAAACTGGCATAACAAATGGCCATACACCCGGCAACTTTGCCTGCTGGGCCGTGGTCAGAGCCTGCGTACCGTCATGCCTTGCCGAATATTCTGGGGGATTCAATGCTTCGATCACTGCGCCTCGCTGCCCTTCTGGGTGGCTTGCTTATGGCTGCGGCCGCCTCGGCGCGGGATATCGACGCCGCCAGCTATGGCTTTCCCTTGACCAACCCGTTCGAGGCGACGATTGCCACCACCCCGCCTGAACTGCGGCCGACGCTGCCCAGTGATGATGACATCACCCAGGCCGACTACAGCCTCACCCTGCGTCCGGAGCGTGAGTTCACCCTGCCGGACAACTTCTGGCCGGTAAAAAAGCTCAAGTACCGCATTGCCCGTCAGGACCACGAAGCGCCGCTGATCTTCATCATTGCCGGCACCGGCGCGCCCTACAGCAGCTCGACCAACGAATACCTGAAAAAGCTCTACTACCAGGCTGGCTTCCATGTCGTGCAGCTGTCGTCGCCGACCAGCTGGGACTTCATGAGCGCCGCCTCGCGCTTTGCCACCCCAGGCGTGACCAAAGAAGATGCCGAGGACCTGTACCGGGTCATGCAGGCGGTGCGCGCGCAGCACCCGCGCCTGCCGGTCAAGGACTTTTACCTCACTGGCTACAGCCTCGGCGCCCTCGATGCGGCGTTTGTCAGCCATCTGGACGAAACCCGGCGCAGCTTCAACTTCAAGCGCGTGCTGCTGCTCAACCCGCCGGTCAACCTCTACACCTCGGTGAGCAACCTCGACAAGCTGGTGCAGACCCAGGTCAAGGGCATCGACCGCAGCACCACGTTCTACGAACTGATGCTGGAAAAGCTAACCCGCTACTTCCAGGACAAGGGCTACATCGACCTCAACGACGCGCTGCTGTATGACTTCCAGCGCTCGCGCGAGCACCTGTCCAACGAGCAGATGGCGATGCTGATCGGCACTTCGTTCCGCTTCTCGGCGGCCGACATTGCCTTTACCTCCGACCTGATCAACCGCCGCGGCCTGATTACCCCGCCAAAGCAGCCGATCACCGAAGGCACAAGCTTGACCCCGGCGTTCAAGCGCGCCCTGCAGTGCGACTTCGAGTGCTACCTGACCGAGCAGGTGATCCCGATGTGGCGCGTGCGCACCGACGGTGGCAGCGTGCTGCAGCTGGTCGATCAAGCCAGCCTGTACGCCCTTGAAGGCTACCTGAGCAAAAGCCCGAAGATTGCCGTCATGCACAATGCCGACGACCTGATCCTCGGCCCTGGCGATATCGGTTTTCTGCGTAAAGTATTTGGCGATCGGCTGACCTTGTACCCGCACGGCGGCCATTGCGGCAACCTTAATTACCGCGTCAACAGCGACGCCATGCTGGAGTTCTTCCGTGGTTAAACGACTGCTGCTCGTCACCGCTTTGCTCGCCGCCGGGTATGCCCAGGCCGAGGAGATCGCGCCGCGTACCAGCGTGATCGATGCCAACGTGGCCGATGCGCCGGTCGAGCAAAGCGATGGCTTTCTCGACCCGTTGCGCTCGCTCAAATTCAACCCTGGGCTGGACCAGCGTGAGTTCGAACGCTCGACCCTGACCGCGCTGAATGTCTACGATCCGCTGGAGTCGGTGAACCGGCGCATCTACCACTTCAACTATCGCTTCGATCAGTGGGTGCTGCTGCCTGCCGTCGACGGTTATACCGCGATCACCCCACGCTTCGTGCGTACCGGGGTGAGCAACTTCTTCAGCAACCTTGGCGATGTGCCCAACCTGTTCAACAGCGTGTTGCAGCTCAAGGCCGAGCGGTCGGCGAAGATCACTGCAAGGCTGATGTTCAATACCATCATCGGTGTCGGCGGCCTGTGGGACCCAGCGACCAAGATGGGCCTGCCGCGCCAGAGTGAAGACTTCGGCCAGACCCTGGGCTTCTATGGTGTACCCGACGGGCCGTACATCATGCTGCCGATCCTCGGCCCATCGAACCTGCGCGACACTACCGGGGTGGTGGTGGACTACGCCGGCGAACAGTCGATCAACTACCTGGACATGGCCAATTTCACCAGCGATCACCCGGAGATTCTGTTCCTACGGGCTGTGGACAAGCGCTACACCACTGCCTTCCGTTATGGCCAGCTGAATTCGCCGTTCGAATACGAGAAGGTGCGCTACGTCTACACCCAGGCGCGCAAACTGCAGATCGCCGAGTAATCAGCATATTTGGGGCCGCTTTGCGGCCCCAAAACTCACAAGCCGAGAAAACGACTCAGCGCCCCACGCTTGGCCAGGGCATCGCGCCGGCCAAGCTCGATCAGCTCGCTGCAATAACTCGCCTCGAACAGCAAATAGCTCAACACCCCTGCCCCACTGGTACGAGTCGCCCCCGGCCCACGCAGGAACATGCGCAAGGCCGCCGGCAGCTGGCGTCGATGGCGAGCGGCGATTTCATCCAGCGGCTGGCTCGGCGCAACCACCAGTACCTCGATCGGTGCCAGGCCCAGCGCCCGCGCATTCAAATGCGCCGGCAGCAGGTGGCTGAGGTGATTGAGCCGTTGCAGTAGCTCGATGTCGTCTTCCAGGCTGTCGATGAAGGTGCTGTTGAGCATGTGCCCGCCGATCTGCGCCAGGCTCGGCTGGCGACCGCTGAACAGACGCTGGCTGGGCAACGGCGGCGCCGGCCGTTGCGGGTTGCCGCTGACGCCGACCACCAGCACCCGGCTCGCGCCCAGGTGCAAGGCAGGGCTGATCGGCGCCGACTGGCGCACCGCACCATCGCCAAAGTATTCGTCGCCAAGCTTGACCGGGGCAAACAGCAAGGGGATCGCCGAGCTGGCCAGCAAGTGCTCGATGCTGAGCGCGGTTGGCACGCCAATCCGGCGGTGGCGCAGCCATGGCTGAATGGTCTCGCCGCCTTGATAGAAGGTCACTGCCTGGCCCGAGTCGTAGCCAAAGGCGGTGACGGCCACGGCGCGCAATTGCTCGCTGGCCAGCGCCTCGCCAATGCCGTCAAGATGCAGGTGCGCTTGCAACAGGCCACGCAGCGGGCTGCTGTCGAGCAACGCCACCGGGACATCGCCGCCAACACCCAGCAAGCTGTGGCTGACGAAGCGACTGGCCTGGCGAATCACCCCGGGCCAGTCGCTGCGCAGCACCAGATGGCTGCTGAAGTTCTGCCAGAAGGCGGTGAGGCGCTGCACCGATTCGGCAAAACGAGTTGCACCGCTGGCCAGCGTCACCGCATTGATGGCCCCGGCCGAGGTGCCGACGATCACCGGGAACGGGTTGGCCGCGCCAGGCGGCAGCAACTCGGCAATACCTGCCAGCACCCCCACCTGATAAGCCGCGCGGGCACCGCCGCCAGAGAGAATCAGGCCCGTGGTTGCAGTCATGTGATCCTCCCTGGATGCGCTGGCGTCAGCGCTGCTTCTTGTCGTACAGCCGTGGCGCGCCTTCAGGGCGGGACTTGAAGCGGCGATGCGCCCACAGGTACTGCTCCGGGCATTCACGCAGCACGCTCTCGACCCACTGGTTGATGCGCAGGCAGTCGGCCTCCTCGGTCTCGCCCGGGAAGTCCTGCAGCGGTGGATGCACAACCAAACGGTAACCGCTGCCATCCTCAAGCCGGCGCTGAGTGAACGGAATCACCCGCGCCTTGCCCAGACGGGCAAACTTGGTGGTGGCGGTAACCGTTGCCGCCGGGATACCGAACAGCGGCACGAACACACTCTGCTTGGCGCCGTAGTCCTGATCCGGTGCGTACCAGATCGCGCGGCCGCTGCGCAGCAGCTTGAGCATGCCGCGCACGTCCTCGCGCTCGATCGCCAGCGAATCGAGGTTGTGCCGCTCGCGGCCACTGCGCTGGATGAAGTCGAACAGCGGATTGCCATGCTCGCGGTACATGCCGTCGATGGTGTGCACCTGGCCGAGCAGTGCGGCGCCGATTTCCAGGGTGGTGAAGTGCACCGCCATCAGAATCGCGCCCTGGCCATCGCGCTGGGCGGCCTGCAGGTGCTCGATGCCTTCGATATGCGCAAGCTGCGCCAGCCGGGCCTTTGGCCACCACCAGCTCATGGCCATTTCGAAGAAGGCGATGCCGGTGGAGGCGAAGTTTTCTTTGAGCAACCGCAGCCGTTGGTCGGCGGAAAGCTCAGGGAAGCACAGCTCGAGGTTGCGCGCAGCGATGCGCCGACGCTCGCCGGCAAAGCGATACATCACCGCGCCCAGCGCACGGCCCAGCGCCAGCAGTGCCCGATACGGTAGTTGCACAGTCAGCCACAGCAGCCCCAGGCCCAACCACAGCCCCCAGAATCGCGGGTGGAGAAAATAACGACGAAAACGCGGGCGTTCCATTCAAGCTTCCGGAAAGACAAAGGCCGCGCATTCTACAACGGATCGCCGCCGGTTGCGGGCAACCCGCGTTCTCGTTATAAGTCAGGGCACTTTTTCCGTTACAAGCCGTCTATGCAGACCATGAGCCCAAACCACACCCCCGAACACGCACCGGCGTTCCAGCTCAAGGGCAGCATGCTTGCCATTACCGTTCTGGAACTGGCGCGCAACGACCTTGAATCGCTGGACCGCCAGCTGGCGGCAAAAGTCGCCCTGGCACCGAATTTCTTCAGCAATACACCACTGGTGCTGGCGCTGGACAAACTGCCGGCCGGCGAAGGCGCCATCGATTTGCCCGGGCTGATGCGCATCTGCCGCCACCATGGCCTGCGCACTCTGGCGATCCGCGCCAACCGTATCGAAGACATCGCTGCGGCGATTGCCATCGACCTGCCTGTGCTGCCGCCGTCCGGTGCCCGCGAGCGGCCATTGGAGCCTGAGCCGGAAGTCAAGAAGCCCGAGCCAGAACCGGCGCGCGTGGTACCCGCCGAGCCGGAAGTGCGGCCGACCCGGATCATCACCACGCCGGTGCGCGGTGGCCAGCAGATCTACGCCCAGGGCGGTGACCTGGTGGTGACCACATCGGTCAGCCCGGGTGCGGAACTTCTTGCCGATGGCAACATCCATGTCTACGGCGCAATGCGTGGTCGGGCCCTGGCGGGGATCAAGGGCAACACCAAGGCGCGCATCTTCTGCCAGCAGATGACCGCAGAGCTGGTCTCGATTGCCGGTCAGTACCGGGTCTGCGAAGACCTGCGCCGCGACCCACTGTGGGGTTCGGGGGTACAGGTCAGCCTGTCTGGCGATGTGTTGAACATCACCCGGCTTTAACGGATACTTGCGGCATTTTTAGAGCAACTTTTTCATCGTTGCCGTTTTGTGCTTTTTCAGGGACTGCTGTCCCGACTATTTTATTTAGGGGTGAAACACCTTGGCCAAGATTCTCGTGGTTACTTCCGGCAAAGGGGGTGTGGGCAAGACCACCACCAGCGCCGCCATCGGTACCGGCCTGGCCCTGCGCGGGCACAAGACTGTCATCGTCGACTTCGACGTCGGCCTGCGTAACCTCGACCTGATCATGGGCTGCGAGCGTCGCGTGGTGTATGACTTCGTCAACGTGGTCAATGGCGAAGCCAACCTGCAGCAAGCACTGATCAAGGACAAGCGCCTTGAGAACCTGTTCGTGCTGGCTGCCAGCCAGACCCGCGACAAGGACGCGCTGACTCAGGAAGGCGTCGAGAAGGTCCTGATGGACTTGAAGAAAGACTTCGAATATGTGGTCTGCGACTCCCCTGCCGGTATTGAAAAGGGCGCCCACCTGGCCATGTACTTCGCTGACGAAGCGATCATTGTGACCAACCCGGAAGTGTCTTCGGTACGTGACTCGGATCGTATGCTCGGTCTGCTGGCGAGCAAGTCGCGCCGCGCCGAGCGTAATGAAGACCCGATCAAGGAACACTTGCTGATCACCCGCTACCACCCAGAGCGCGTAAGCAAAGGCGAAATGCTCGGGGTCGACGACGTCAAGGACATCCTTTCGGTAGATCTGATCGGCGTGATTCCGGAGTCCGAAGCCGTACTCAAAGCCTCGAACCAGGGCGTGCCGGTCATCCTCGACGATCAGAGCGATGCGGGCCAGGCCTACAGCGACACCATCGACCGCCTGCTCGGGAAAAACCTTCCGTTGCGGTTCATCGAAATGCCGAAGCAAGGATTCTTCGCGCGCCTGTTTGGAGGCAAGTAAACCATGAACCTTTTTGACTTCTTTCGTGGCAGACAGAAACAGAGCAGTGCGTCGGTAGCGAAAGAGCGTCTACAGATCATCGTGGCGCACGAGCGCGGTCAGCGCACCACGCCGGACTACCTGCCGGCGCTGCAGAAAGAGCTGGTCGAGGTGATCCGCAAGTACGTCAATATCGGCAACGATGACGTGGTGGTTGCCCTGGAGAACCAAGGCAGCTGCTCGATCCTCGAGCTGAACATCACCCTGCCCGAGCGTTAATCAACGCTGCAGGCACACCTGCAGGAGCGGCCCTGAACCGCGAAGCAGCCACTGACGCAACCAGAACATCTGGTGCCGCCCGTGGCTGTTTTGCGGTTCAGGGCCGCTTTTGTCAGTTTTTCCAGAGAAGACGCAACAATGCCCCTGTCGAACGTGCACATCCTTCATCAGGACGACGCTGTCCTGGTCATCAACAAGCCGACCCTGCTGCTTTCGGTGCCGGGCCGCGCCGACGACAACAAGGACTGCCTGATCACCCGCCTGCAGGAAAACGGCTACCCGGAAGCGCTGATCGTGCATCGCCTCGATTGGGAAACCTCGGGGATCATCCTGCTCGCTCGGGATGCCGACAGTCATCGAGAACTGTCGCGCCAGTTTCATGATCGCGAAACCGAAAAGGCCTACACCGCACTGTGCTGGGGCCAGCCGGCGTTGGACAGCGGCAGCATCGACCTGCCACTGCGCTATGACCCGCCGACCAAACCGCGGCATGTGGTCGACCACGAGCAAGGCAAGCATGCACTGACCTTCTGGCGCATCGTCGAGCGCTGTGGCGACTATTGCCGGGTCGAGCTGACGCCGATCACCGGCCGCTCGCATCAACTGCGCGTGCACATGCTGTCGATCGGCCATCCGCTGCTCGGCGACCGGCTGTACGCCAACCCGGAGGCGCTGGCCGCCCATGAGCGGCTATGCCTGCACGCGAGCATGCTCAGCTTTACCCATCCGGTCAGCGGTGAGCGCTTGAAGTTCGAGTGCCCGGCTCCGTTCTGAAGTCGCTGTGCGCCGACACAAAACGTCGCAGAACTGCGTTAAACTCGCGCCATTGCTGTCTGGAGTGAACTATGCGCGATGTTTTGAACCAGGGCCTGATCGAATTCCTCAAGGCCTCCCCGACGCCCTTCCACGCCACGGCAAGCCTGGTCCAGCGCCTCGAAGCCGCTGGATTTCAGCGCCTCGACGAGCGTGACAGCTGGGCCACCGTGCCTGGCGGGCGTTACTACCTGACCCGCAACGACTCGTCGCTGATCGCGATCAAGCTCGGTTCGCTATCACCGCTGCTGAGCGGTATCCGCATGGTTGGCGCGCACACCGACAGCCCGTGCCTGCGAGTCAAGCCGCAGCCTGAACTGCAGCGCCACGGCTTTTTGCAGCTGGGCGTCGAAGTCTACGGCGGCGCGCTGCTGGCGCCGTGGTTCGACCGCGACCTGTCGCTGGCCGGGCGGGTGACCTTCCGCCGTGATGGCAAGGTCGAAAGCCAGTTGGTCGACTTCAAGCTGCCGATCGCGGTGATCCCCAACCTGGCGATCCATCTCAATCGCACCGCCAACGAAGGCTGGCCGATCAATGCCCAGCTCGAACTGCCGCCAATCATCGCCCAGGTGGCCGGTGACGAGCGGGTCGATTTCCGCGCTGTGCTCACCGAGCAGTTGGCCCGCGAACACGAACTGAATGCCGACGTGGTGCTCGACTACGAGCTGAGCTTCTACGACACCCAGGACGCGGCCCTGATCGGCCTCAATGGTGACTTCATCGCCGGCGCCCGCCTCGACAACCTGCTGTCGTGCTATGCCGGCCTGCAGGCGATGCTGGCAACCGACAGCGACGAGACCTGCGTGCTGGTCTGCACCGACCATGAAGAAGTCGGGTCCAGCTCGGCCTGCGGCGCCGACGGCCCAATGCTCGAACAAACCCTGCAGCGCCTGCTGCCGGATGGCGACGAGTACGTTCGCGTGATCCAGCGTTCGCTGATGATCTCGGCCGACAACGCCCACGGCGTGCACCCCAACTACGCCGACAAGCACGACGGTAATCATGGGCCCAAGCTCAATGCCGGGCCGGTTATCAAGGTCAACAACAATCAGCGCTACGCCACCAACAGCGAAACCGCCGGGTTCTTCCGCCACCTGTGCATGGCTGAAGAAGTACCGGTGCAGAGCTTTGTGGTGCGCAGCGACATGGGTTGTGGTTCGACCATTGGCCCGATCACCGCCAGCCACCTGGGTGTGCGCACGGTCGACATCGGCTTGCCGACCTTTGCCATGCACTCGATCCGCGAGCTGTGCGGCAGCCATGACCTGGCTCACCTGGTCAAGGTTCTGAGCGCGTTCTACCGCACCCGCGAACTGCCTTGAAGGCAACCTGCCGAGGGTCAATGGCCACCCTCGGCGCAGCCGCTATGCTGGATGCATAGTGGCTATCCAGTTACCCCGCAGAAGGATTCTGTCGCATGTCGCCCTTTCTCTCATTGTTCGTTCCGGTATTTCTGTTCCTGATGCTGCTGACCATCGGCTTCAGCCTGCGCGAGCGCAACGCCGGGGTGCTGATGATGTGGATCGGCACCTTGGGCATTTTCGGCATCATGTGCTGGAAGATCCTCGAGAAACTGCCCACATAAACCTCTACACTCGGTCGATCGATTGTCCTGAGGTAGTTTTTCCGGTGCCTGTCTTCCTGCGTTGCCTGACCCTGCTGCTGTTGCTGTTCATCACGCCGAGCTATGCCGCCGGCATTCCCGGCCTGCTCGGCTCGAACGCGCCGGCACAACCGCAAGCCAGCGAGCCGCTGGCCAAGTCGCTGGACGAGGTGATCAAGAACCTCGAAAACGACCAGCAACGCAGCAAGCTGCTGGCCGACCTGAAAAAACTCCGTGATGCCAGCAAACAGACCCAGGCCAACCCGGAACAAGGCGTGCTCGGGCTCATCAGCGGCGCCCTGCATGACATTGAAAAGCAGTTCAGCGGCGATGAAAGCCCGTTTCGGCGCTGGTCGCTGGAAATCAATCAGGCCCAGGATGAGCTCAGCGCGCTGATCGTGCCGGTGCAGCAGTGGCCGGCGATTCTGTTCGGCTTCGCGGCTGTGATTGCGGTGTGGAGCTTGCTGGCCATGCTGTTCAACTGGATCGGTCAGCGCGTGCGCCTGCGCTTCGGTCTCAAGGCTGAGCTGCCGCAACACCCGCGCACCGGTGACCTGGTGTTGTTTGCCTTGCGCAAACTGGGGCCGTGGCTGGTGGCACTGATCATCACCGTCTACCTGAGCTTCGCCCTGCCCCCCTCGCTGGGCAAATCGATGGCGATGGTGCTGGCTTACGCGTTGGTAGTGGGCACCTGCTTCTCGGCGATCTGCGTGATTGCCTTCTCCCTGCTCGATGGCCCGCACCGCCACCGCGCCCTGCATATTCTGCGGCATCAGGCGTTTCGCCCGCTGTGGCTGATCGGCAGTTTCGCGGCGTTTGGCGAAGCGATGAACGACCCGCGCCTGACCGCAGCGCTGGGCACCCATCTGGCCCACGCTCTGGCGACCCTGGCCAACGTGTTGGCGGCGCTGTGCACCGGATTGTTCGTGCTACGCTTCCGCCGCCCGATTGCCCACCTGATTCGCAACCAGCCACTGTCGCGTCGGCTGAACCGGCGCACCCTGAGTGACACCATCGAGATTCTCGGCAGCTTCTGGTTCATTCCAGCGATGATTCTGGTGGCGATCTCGCTGGTGGCCACCTTCGTCTCCGCTGGCGATACCAGCACAGCCCTGCGCCAGTCGCTGATGTGTACCGTGCTGGTGGTGGTGTGCATGGTGGTCAATGGCCTGGTGCGCCGCCACGCGGCCAACCCGAAGCGGATCAATCGCCGTCAGGCGGTGTATGCCGAGCGCTTGCGCAACTTTGCCTACGCCCTGCTGCATGTGCTGATCTGGCTGGTGTTCATCGAGCTTGGCCTGCGCGTCTGGGGCCTGTCGATGATCGGCTTTGCCGAGGGCGAAGGGCATGACGTCAGCCTACGTCTGCTCGGCCTGGCCGGTACCCTGATCGCCGCCTGGCTGGTGTGGATCCTCGCCGACACGGCGGTGCATCATGCGCTGGTGCGCTCGCGCCGTGGCCTGGCCAACGCCCGCGCGCAGACCATGATGCCGCTGATCCGCAACGTCATGTTCGTGGCTATCTTCATCATTGCGGTGATTGTCGCCCTGGCCAACATGGGCATGAACGTCACGCCGCTGCTGGCCGGTGCCGGTGTCATCGGCCTGGCCATCGGCTTTGGTGCGCAGTCGCTGGTCGCCGACCTGATCACCGGGCTGTTCATCATCATCGAAGACTCACTGGCCATCGACGATTATGTCGAAGTCGGCGGCCACCTGGGCACCGTCGAGGGCCTGACCATCCGTACCGTGCGCCTGCGCGATATCGATGGCATCGTGCATACCATCCCGTTCAGCGAAATCAAGAGCATCAAGAACTACTCGCGTGAGTTCGGCTACGCGATCTTCCGCGTGGCCGTGCCTCACGGCATGAGCATCGACAAGGCCATCACCCTGATCCGTGAGGTCGGCCAGACCCTGCGCAGCGACCCGCTGATGCGCCGCAACATCTGGTCGCCACTGGAGCTGCAAGGGGTGGAAAGCTTCGAGGCCGGCCAGGCGATCCTGCGGGCGCGCTTCAAGACTGCGCCGATCAAGCAGTGGGAAGTATCGCGGGCGTTCAACCTGGCGCTCAAACGCCAACTTGACGCAGCCGGCCTCGACCTGGCGATGCCGCGGCTGTCGGTGCAGGTGGTCACGGCCGGCGGCGGCGGGCTGAGCGAAGCGGTTGCCCAGGATGCACCCACAGCGCCGCCGACCCGTTGACTGTTCAGGCTAGCCCGCCTCGGCCCTGATCCGCACTGCATCATGGCGCCAGTACTCCAGGTCACAGTCGATCAGATGACCCTGCTGATCGCAGTTGACCCGGGTCACCTGCAAGCCCGGGCTGCCCGCTGAGATCTTCAGCGCACTGGCGGCGGCCAGAGGCAACGCGGTGGGCAGGATCTCGAAGCAGACCCGGCCATATTCAATCTGATACTCGCGAGCGTAGATCTCGGTCAGCGACTGACTGAGGTCCTGCTCGAGAATCTGCGGGAAGTACGCTGGCGCCAGGTAGTGCTCGGTATACAGCACCGCGCGCCCGTCAATCCGCCGGACCCGGCAGATCTGCACCACGCTGGACAACCCCGGCAGGCGCAAGCGCGCGCAGATCGCCGCCGAGGCCGGCTGCAGGCGCGCCGACAACAGCTCGGTGGCCGGCACCCGCCCCTGCTCGCGAACCATCGCGTGGAAGTGGCTACGGGCAATCAGGTCATAGCTTAACCGCTGCGGCGCAACGAACCAGCCACGGCGCTCTTCGCGATAGATCAAGCCCTGTGCCTCCAGCTGCAGAAGTGCCTCGCGCAGGGTGATGCGCGTGGTGGCGAAGACTTCACTGAGCTTGCGCTCGGCCGGCAGTTTGCCGCCCGGCGCCAGCAGGCCGTGTTCGATCTGCTCCTGCAGGGCATGACAGATGACTGTTACCGCGCGCGCTGGCGTCGCTTGCATCAAAGGTTACCTATCTGGACTAGTCCAGCCCCACAACAGGGCAACTGGAGAATAGTGCAAGCCTAGGCACAGGCCATGAACATCCGGTTACAGAAGCCCCTCAAGGGTGACATTGAAAATGCATCAGGCCAGGCGAATCAGGGCCTGGGATCTGGTCTACGCTGTATTTTCAGGCATCCCGGTAGGCCGGCCAAGGCGCTGACCTACATCAAACTGTCACGCTGGCGGCCTACCTTGGCGCAAGGTTTGCTGACCTAGACCACTTACGTCACGCGCACGGTTTGCATCCTCATATCGCCTGCAAGGCATTCCCACCCAAGGAGCTTCGGATGAAACAGTTTTTCATGGCGTCATTGCTCGGTTCGGCCATCGCCCTGTGCACCTCGGCAATGGCCGCCGACGACCTCAAGACACTGGAAGATGCAGCCCGCAAGGAAGGCGCGGTGAATAGCGTGGGCATGCCCGATGCGTGGGCCAACTGGAAAGCCACCTGGGATGACCTGGCCAGCAAGTACGGCCTCAAGCACATGGACACCGACATGAGCTCGGCGCAGGAAATCGCCAAGTTCGAGTCGGAAAAGGACAACGCCAGCGCCGACATCGGTGACGTCGGTGCCGCCTTTGGCCCGATCGCCGTGGCCAAGGGCGTGAGCCAGCCGTACAAGCCAAGCACCTGGGACCAGGTACCGACCTGGGCCAAGGACCAGGACGGCCACTGGGCGCTGGCCTACACCGGCACCATTGCTTTCATCATCAACAAGCAACTGGTCAAGGAAGGCGAGCGGCCGAAAACCTGGCACGACCTCGAGAAGGGCAAGTACAAGGTCGCCATCGGTGACGTCGGCACCGCAGCCCAAGCGGCCAACGGCGTGCTCGCTGCGGCCATCGCCTACAAGGGTGATGAACGCAACATCGAGCCAGGCCTGCAGCTGTTCACCAAACTGGCTCAGCAGAAACGCCTGTCGCTGGCCAACCCGACCATCCAGACCCTGGAGAAAGGCGAAGTGGAAGTCGGCGTGGTCTGGGACTTCAATGGCCTGAGCTACCGCCAGCAGATCGACCCTGAGCGCTTCGAGGTGTTGATTCCGGCTGACGGCTCGATTACCTCGGGCTACACCACCATCATCAACAAGTACGCCAAAAACCCCAACGCGGCCAAGCTGGCTCGCGAATACATCTTCAGCGACGCCGGCCAGATCAACTTGGCCAATGGCCACGCGCGGCCGATCCGTGCCGAGCACCTGAAGCTGCCGGCTGATGTACAGGCCAAGCTGCTGCCCAATGAGCAGTACGCGCCGGCCCAGCCAATCAAGGACGCGACAGCCTGGGAGACCACCTCCAAGGCGCTGCCGCAAAAATGGCAGGAGCAGGTCATCATCGAGATGGAATGACGCTTGCCTGGGTAATGCTCTGAACAGCTCTCTGCACCGTAACAGCGGGGCAGAGGGCAACCCCACCGTGTGTTCCACCTGCCGTGGAGTCTCCATGCAACACAACGTCATTCTGGTCCTGCTCGACGGCCTCAACCACGAGGTCGCCCACCATGCGATGGGCCACCTGCACGCTTACGTCGAGGCTGACCGCGCTGCGCTGTACCGGGTCCAGTGCGAGCTGCCGTCGCTGTCGCGGCCGCTTTACGAGTGTATTCTCACCGGCGTACCACCGCTGGAAAGCGGCATCGTCCACAACAACGTCAACCGCCTGTCCAACCAGCGCAGCGTGTTTCACTACGCCCGCGAGGCAGGCCTGGGCACTGCGGCTGCGGCCTATCACTGGATGAGCGAGCTGTACAATCGCTCGCCGTTCGACCCGCTGCGCGATCGCCATACCCATGCGCCAAAGCTGCCGATCCAGCACGGGCTGTTCTACTACGCCGATCACTACCCCGACTCGCACCTGCTGGCCGACGCCGAGTACCTGCGCCGCCGCCACGCCCCGAATTTCCTGCTGGTGCACCCGATGAACATCGACGATGCCGGCCATCGTCATGGCCTCGACAGCAGCCAGTACCGCAATGCCGCGCGCGGTGCCGACATCCTCTTGGCCGACTACCTGCCGCGCTGGCTCGAAGAGGGTTACCAGGTGCTGGTGACCGCCGACCATGGCATGAACAACGACCGCTCGCACAATGGCCTGCTGGCCGAGGAGCGCGAGGTGCCGCTGTTCGTCTTCGGCAGCGCCTTCAGCCTCGACCAGAATGCCAAGCCGCTACAGACCGAGCTGTGCGGAACGATCTGCGAGCTGCTCGGCGCCGCCCATGACAAAAGCGTTTGCCGCGAGCTGCTGTCGTGAAGGCCGGCACCCGCGGGCGCTACCTGGCCATGCTCTGCCTGCTGCCGTTCGCGCTGTTCTTTCTGGTGTTCCAGATCGCGCCGCTGGGCTGGGTGGTGATTCACAGCGTGCAGGCCGAGGGCGGCTGGAGCCTGGACAACTTCAGCAAGGTGTTCGCCTCCAAGTTTTATCTGCAGGCGCTGCAGCGCAGCCTGGAGATCAGCTTCTGGTCGAGCCTGTTCGGCATCATCATCGCCACCCTTGGCGCCTATTCGCTGCGCCAGGTCGACTCGAAGCTGCGCGACTTCGTCAGTGCCTTCGCCAACATGACCAGCAACTTCGCCGGAGTGCCGCTGGCCTTCGCTTTCATCATTCTGCTCGGCTTCAACGGCGCACTGACCTTGCTGCTGAAGCAGATCGGCCTGCTCGAAGACTTCAGCATCTATTCCAAGACCGGCTTGATCCTGGTGTACACCTACTTCCAGATCCCGCTCGGCGTGTTGCTGCTGTACCCGGCGTTCGACGCCCTGCGTGAAGACTGGCGCGAATCCGCGGCGCTGCTCGGCGCCAGCCACTGGCAATTCTGGCGGCACATCGGCCTGCCGGTGCTGACCCCGGCGCTGCTCGGCACCTTCGTGATTCTGCTGGCCAATGCCCTCGGTGCCTACGCCACGGTCTATGCACTGACTACGGGCAATTTCAACGTGCTGCCGATCCGCATCGCGGCGCTGGTGGCGGGCGACATCAGCCTCGACCCGAACCTGGCCAGCGCCCTGGCGATGGTGCTGGTGGGGCTGATGACGCTGGTCACGGTGGTTCATCAATGGCTGTTGAAGAGGAGCTACCATGCGCGCTGAATCCCGCCCGGGCGGCTGGTACCACCGCGCCGTGGTCTACCTGCTGTTTCTGATCCTGCTGCTGCCGCTGGCCGGCACCCTGCTCTACTCACTGTCGACCAGCTGGTCGGCGAGCCTGTTGCCCAGCGGCCTGACTTTCAAATGGTACGTGGCGCTGTGGAGCGAGCCGCGCTTTCTGGCCGCCTTCGGCCAGTCGCTGCTGGTGTGCGTCGGCGCGCTGCTGTTGTCGGTGGTGCTGATCCTGCCGTTGCTGTTTGTGGTGCATTACCACTTCCCGCGGCTGGATGCGCTGATGAACATCCTCATCCTGCTGCCGTTTGCGGTACCGCCGGTGGTGTCGTCGGTGGGCTTGCTGCAGCTGTATGGCAGCGGGCCGATGGCGATGGTCGGTACGCCGTGGATTCTGATCGGCTGCTACTTCACCGTAGCGCTGCCGTTCATGTACCGGGCCATCACCAACAACCTGCAGGCGATCAACCTGCGCGACCTGATGGACGCTGCCCAACTGCTCGGTGCCAGCACCTGGCAGGCGGCGTTTCTGGTGGTGCTGCCAAACCTGCGCAAGGGCCTGATGGTGGCGCTGTTGCTGTCGTTCTCGTTTTTGTTCGGCGAATTCGTGTTCGCCAACCTGCTGGTCGGTACCCGCTACGAAACGCTGCAGGTGTACCTGAACAACATGCGCAACAGCAGCGGCCACTTCAACAGCGCGCTGGTGATTTCCTATTTCGCCTTCGTCCTGGTGTTGACCTGGGTGGCCAATCGCTTGAACAAGGACAAACCCTGAGATGAGCTTCGTCAGCGTAGAGAAACTGCAAAAGAGTTACGCCGGCAGCCCGGTGTTCGACGATATCGACTGCCAGATCCAGCGCGGCGAATTCGTCACCCTGCTCGGCCCGTCCGGTTGCGGCAAGTCGACCTTGCTGCGCTGCATTGCCGGGCTGACCCCGGTCGACAGCGGCCGGATCCTCCTCGACGGCCACGACCTGGTGCCGCTGAGCCCGCAAAAACGCGGCATCGGCATGGTCTTTCAGAGCTATGCACTGTTCCCCAACATGACCGTCGAGCAAAACGTCGCCTTCGGTTTGCGCATGCAGAAAACCCCTGCTGCAGAAAGCCGCACGCGGGTGCGCGAAGTGCTCGAGCTGGTCGAGCTGGGCAGCTTTGCCGGGCGCTATCCGCATCAGTTGTCGGGCGGCCAGTGCCAGCGGGTGGCGCTGGCCCGATCGCTGGTGACCAGGCCGCGCCTGTTGCTGCTGGATGAGCCACTGTCGGCGCTGGATGCACGTATTCGCAAGCACCTGCGCGAGCAGATTCGGGCAATTCAGCGCGAGCTGGGGCTGACCACGATCTTCGTCACCCACGACCAGGAAGAAGCGCTGACCATGTCCGACCGCATCTTCCTGATGAACCAGGGCCGGATCGTCCAGAGTGGCGACGCCGAAACCCTCTACACCGCGCCGGTGGACCTGTTTGCCGCAGGCTTTATCGGCAACTACAACCTGCTCGATGCCGACAGCGCCAGCCGCCTGTTGCAACGCCCGGTCAGCAGCCGCCTGGCGATCCGCCCCGAGTCGATCAGCCTGAGCCTCACCGGCGAACTGGACGGCCAGGTGCGCAGCCATAGCCTGCTCGGCAACGTCATCCGCTATCGGGTCGAGGTGCGCGGTGTCGAACTGGTGGTTGACGTGCTCAATCGCTCGTCAGAGGATCTGCATGCGGACGGTCAACGGGTATCCTTGGCTATCGACCCAACGGCGCTACGCGAAGTGGCATAGAAGTAGCTCAGGAGAAGTACCGATGGCTTTGGCAATTTTCGATCTCGATGAAACCTTGATCCATGGCGACTGCGCGTCGCTGTGGAGCGAGCACATGGTGCGGCTGGGCTGGGTCGATGGCGAGTCGTTTCTGCGCCGTGACCGCGAGCTGATGGAGGCGTACAGCAAGGGTGAGATGGCCATGGAAGACTACATGGCCTTCAGCCTCGAGCCGGTTGCCGGGCGCACGCTGGAGGAGTTGGCGCACCTGGTCGAGCCATGGGTGGAAGATGTGATCGAGCCGATCATCTACGGCGACGCCTGCCGCTGCATTGCCGAGCACCGCAAGCAAGGTGATCGGGTGCTGATCATCTCGGCTTCTGGCACCCACCTGGTCGGGCCGATTGCAGCCCGCTTGGGTGTAGACGAGTACTTGGCGATCGAACTGGAAGCGGTCAATGGCGTGTACACCGGCAACACTCATGGCGTGCTGACCTACCGCGAGGGCAAGATCACCCGGCTGCTGGAGTGGCTGGATCAGGAACAGGAAAACCTCGAGGGCGCGAGTTTCTATTCGGACTCGCGCAATGACCTGCCGCTGCTGCTCAAGGTCGATCATCCCAGGGCAGTCAACCCTGACCCGGTCCTGCGCGCCCATGCCGAGCAGCATGGCTGGCCGATCCTCGCCTGGAAGTGAAACAGCCGGGGCCTGAGCCCCGGCATGGCTGACTCAGGCCAGCGTCTGGTCGATCACCAGCACCAGCTTGCCGGAGACCTGATTGGTCGCAAGCTCGGCGTAGGCGGCCTCGGCGAACGCGACCGGATAGGTGTCCACCAGTTGCGCCTTGAGCCGGCCATCGGTGAACAACGGCCAGACCTGCTGGCCGAGCTCCTTGAGCAGTTCGGCCTTGAAGTCATCATCGCGATTGCGCAAGGTCGAGCCGGTCAGCTGCAGGCGCTTGCCGAGAATCTGCGCCAGGTCCAGTTCGACCTTGCGCCCGCCCATCAAGCCGATCATCACCCAGCGCCCGTCGCGGGCCAGCAGCTCGACATTGAGCGGGCCGTAGCTGGCGCCAACCGGGTCAAGGATCACGTCGAACGGGCCCAGTTGCTTGAGGTCATCGAGGTTGGCATTGCGCACCACCCCACCGGCAGCGCCCAGCGCCTCGCAGTAGGCCAGCCGCTCTGGCGAGCCAACGCTGACCCAGACCGCATTACCCAGCGCCTTGCACAGTTGAATCGCCGCCGAGCCGACGCCACTGGCGCCGGCATGTACCAGCAGCTTTTCCCCAGGCTTGAGCCCGCCGAGCTGGAAGATATTCAGCCAGGCCGTGGCATACACCTCGGGGATCGCCGCCGCTTCGTGCAGGCTCAGGCCCTCGGGCACCGGCAGCACGTGGCGAGCATCGACCACCACTTCCTCGGCCATGCCACCGCCCGCCAGCAGCGCACAGACGCGCTCGCCGACGCGCCAGTCGGTGCCGGGGCCGACTTCACTGATGATCCCGGAACATTCCAGCCCCAGGTAAGGGCTGGCGCCCGGCGGCGGCGGGTAATTGCCCGCGATCTGGAGCATATCCGCCCGATTCAGGCCTGCCGCGGCTACGCGAATGCGTACCTGGCCGGCATCACAGGTCGGGCGCTCGGCCTCGACCCACTCCACATGTCCGTCAACGCCTTGCAATGCCTTCACAGTGCCTCCATAGTTGAGTCATGACTGAGCCCGGGATCGCCTTGTCCCGGGCTTTTTGCAGTATTTGCCCGGCTCCATGGAACCGGCGAACGGAATAGACGGCCTACTATGCGTGATCAATTGCCTTTACGTCGAATCAGCATGAAGCATTTTCTGCCCAGCACCGCCCTCGCCCTGCTCATTGGCGTTGGCAGCCTGACGCTTGGCGGCAATGCGGCCGCCGCCAACAAGTGGGAAAGCCTGCAGCCAGACCGGGATGAGGTGGTTGCCAGTCTCAATGTGGTCGAGCTGCTCAAGCGCCACCACTACAGCAAGCCGCCACTGGATGACGCCCGCTCGGTGATCATCTACGACAGCTACATCAAGCTGCTCGATCCATCGCGCAGCTACTTCACGGCCTCGGACATCGCCGAGTTCGACAAGTGGAAGACCCAGTTCGACGATTTCCTCAAGAGCGGCAATCTCGATCCGGGCTTCACCATCTACAAGCGTTACCTGAACCGCGTCAAAGCCCGCCTGGACTTTGCCCTGGCCGAACTCAACAAGGGCGTCGACAAGATCGACTTCACCGTTGACGAGTCGCTGCTGGTCGATCGCAAAGACGCGCCATGGCTGAAAAACGACGCCGAGCTGGACGACCTCTGGCGCAAACGGGTCAAGGATGAAGTGCTGCGCCAGAAGATCGCCGGCAAGGACTTCAAGCAGATCCAGGAAACCCTGATCAAGCGCTACAAGAACCAACTTGCGCGGCTTGACCAGACCCGTGCCGAAGACATCTTCCAGGCCTACATCAACACCTTCGCCCAGTCCTACGACCCGCACACCAATTACCTGTCGCCGGACAACGCCGAAAACTTCGACATCAACATGAGCCTGTCGCTCGAAGGCATCGGTGCGGTGCTGCAGAATGACAACGATCAGGTCAAGATCGTCCGTTTGGTACCGGCCGGCCCTGCCGCCAAGACCAAACAGGTCGCCCCGGCCGACAAGATCATCGGTGTGGCCCAGGGCAACAAGGAAATGGTCGACGTGGTCGGCTGGCGTCTGGACGAAGTGGTCAAGCTGATCCGCGGCCCTAAAGGTTCGGTGGTGCGTCTTGAAGTCATCCCGGCCAGCAATGCGCCGAGCGACCAGACCAGCAAAATCGTTTCGATCACCCGCGAAGCAGTCAAGCTTGAAGAGCAGGCGGCAAAAAAGTCGGTGCTCAAGCTCAAGCAGGATGGCCGTGACTACAAGCTGGGGATCATCGAGATCCCGGCCTTCTACCTCGATTTCAAGGCCTACCGTGCCGGCGATCCTGAGTACAAGAGCACCACGCGCGACGTCAAGAAACTGCTCACCGAACTACAGAACGAGAAAGTCGACGGCGTGGTCATCGACCTGCGCAACAACGGCGGCGGCTCGTTGCAGGAAGCCACCGAGCTGACCAGCCTGTTCATCGACAAAGGCCCGACCGTGCTGGTACGCAACAGCGACGGCCGCGTCGATGTGCTTGAAGATGAAAACCGCGGCGCCTTCTACAAAGGCCCGCTGACGCTACTGGTCAACCGTCTCTCGGCCTCGGCTTCGGAGATTTTCGCCGGCGCCATGCAGGACTACCACCGCGCCTTGATCATCGGTGGCCAGACCTTCGGCAAAGGCACCGTGCAGACCATCCAGCCGCTCAACCATGGTGAGCTGAAACTGACCCTGGCCAAGTTCTATCGGGTTTCCGGGCAGAGCACCCAGCATCAGGGCGTGCTGCCGGATATCGACTACCCGTCGATCATCGACACCAAGGAAATCGGCGAGAGCGCCCTGCCCGAGGCCATGCCATGGGACACCATCAAGCCGGCGATCAAGCCTGCCGTGGACCCGTTCAAGCCGTTCCTCACCGAGCTGAAGGCCCGCCACGACGCCCGCAGCGCCAAGGATGCCGAGTTCACCTACATCCGTGACCGCCTGGCCCTGAGCCAGAAGCTGATGAGCGAGAAGAGCGTCAGCCTCAACGAGCAGACCCGTCGCGCCCGCCACGATGAGATCGAGGGCAAGCAACTGGCCCTGGAAAACATCCGCCGCAAGGCCAAGGGTGAAGAGCCGCTCAAGGAACTGAAGAAAGAAGACGAAGACGCGCTGCCGGTGGAAGATGAAAACACCAAACCGGAAGACGACGCCTACCTGGCAGAAACCGGGCGTATCCTGCTTGATTACCTGAGCCTGAGCTCGTCGGTAGCCAAGAAGTGATCGCCGGCTGATGCCAGTCGCAAAAAAAGGGGGTGGACGCCTAGGTGTCCACCCCCTTTGACCGTCTGCGTACCGGTCGCGATCCCTGTAGGAGCGGCCTTGTGTCGCGAAAGGGTCGCGGCAGCGGCCCCGGCATTCTGTGGTGCTACACAAATCCCGGGCACGCTACGCGCGCCTTTCGCGACACAAGGCCGCTCCTACGCAGAGCGCGTCGTTCCGGACTCGGGATAGCAGTGCTCGAATACCCTGGCCACTTCCGACGCGTGCCAGGAGGCTGCTTCCATGCCATCGACCGGCCCGGTAAACCTGCCCAGGCGCTCGGCACATTCGAAAAAGCCGGTACGCGGCAGGCGGCTAGCGCCCTGGCTGATCACCAGCGAGCTGCGCAGCGGCTGTTCGGCGCGTGCGTCGATAGCGGCCAGATGCTCCAGCGCGGCGGTCAGCGTCTGCATGGCCGGGGTTGGCAGCTGCAGACGCTCGAGCAGGGCACGGTAGGTCAGCAGGTGGCGCTGGCGGCGGGCCATGTCCAGCTCGCCGAGCAGCCCATCCCAATGCTGGCGACTGATCCTGACGCCGCTCATGACGGCTCGCTCCAGCCAGCAATACCCAGGTGCCAGGCCAGGCTGCGCAGGATCGGCGCACCCGCTTCACGCTCGCCCGCTTCGATCATGGCCAGGTAGGCCGGACTGATGCCGACGCTGCGCGCCAGTGCTTCAGGGGCCAGGCCCTTGGCTTCCCGCAGGCGGTCCAGCTCGCTGATTGCCGGCAGGCTGGCAGGCGCCGCAGCAGGCTCTGCTAGCGTCTGCTCTGCCTTGGCAGGGCTGGACGCAGGCGCCTGGCCGGCAGCGACCAGCAGGGCCTGATACTGCTCCCAGGGAATGACGGCGTATTCGGGCTTATCGTCCCGGCTGATGACCTGAATTTCCATTGCAAACCCCTCACGTAGGGCTACTGCATGTAGCCCTTAGGCATAACCTTTATGCCAATTATATGACCAAGTGCGAGGGTCTGCGCGGATCAGGCTGAATTCAAGGCGTACCGCGCTCCAGGCGCAGGGCCTCGGGGGTGTCTGGCAGGCGCTCTACCACGCGCAAACGCTCTGGCGTCTGAGCGTCGCGCCAGGCCTTGAAACGGCCCAATTCGTCAGCCACGGTCTTCAATACCCAGCCGAGCACGGCGATGTCATCGAGAAAGCCGACGCCCAGCAGCCAGTCGGGGATCGCATCCAGCGGGCTGACGAAGTACAGCAGGCCGGCCACGATGGTCACCAGCGCCTTCGGGCTGATGGCGCGGTACTCGCCGCGCCACCAGGCCAGGCACAGGCTCTGCATCAAGCGCAGGTCTTCACGCAGTTGGCCAAGCTTGGGGCCTTTGCGCGCGACCGCAAACAACAGCGCCGGCAACCGGCCACGGCTGAGCAGGCGCTCGGCAAGGGGCAGAAATCGGCTGAAATTCCAGGGTGCACTCATGGGGCCTCCGGGCGATGAGGTTATCCACATTTATTGTGGATAACCTTGTGAACAGGGCACAGTTTCCGCCGCCCCGTGCCGACAGGGCAAGGGTCGCGCTTAGATCGGGCGTTTTTTACCCAATCGTGACAGCTGCGCAAACGTTTTGCGTCATTGGGCAGACATGTACCGGCCACCCAATCTCGGACAAGCAATGCCCGCCGAGGTTCGTCTGGGTGCCCGCAAAAACGACAACGCCCCGTCGAGACGGGGCGTTGTAGACACGCTAAGGCTTACTGAGCCGGAGCTTCGGCTGGCGGCTCGGCGCCTTCGAGCTTGCTCGGATCTTTGATCGCCAGCAGTTCCAGGTCGAACACCAGTACCGAGTTGGCCGGGATCAGCGGGCTCGGGCTCTGTGCGCCGTAAGCCAGCTCAGCCGGGATGTACAGCTTGTACTTCTCACCGACGTGCATCAATTGCAGGCCTTCGACCCAACCTGGGATCACACCGCTGACCGGCAGATCGATCGGGCTGCCGCGCTCGACCGAGCTGTCGAACACCTTGCCATCGATCAGCTTGCCTTCGTAGTGAACGGTCACAACGTCAGAGGCTTTTGGCTGTGGGCCATCGGCTTTCTTCACGACTTCGTACTGCAGGCCGGAAGCGGTGGTCACAACGCCCTGCTTCTTGGCGTTTTCTTCGAGGAACTTCTTGCCAGCCGATGCGGCTTCTTCGCTGGCTTTGGTCAGGCGCTCTTCGGCACGCTTTTGCAGCGCGGTGAAGGCCTCGACCAGTTCGTCATCCTTGATGCGCTGCTCTTTCTTGCTGACAGCGTCATCGATACCCATGGCGACTGCTTTCGAATCAAGGTCTTCCATGCCTTCCTGAGCCAGGCTCTTGCCCATGTTCAGGCCGATACCGTAGGAGGCTTTCTGTGCCGGGGTTTTCAGCTCGACGTCGCTGGTCTGAGCGTCGCAGCCCGCCAGAACCAAACTTACCAGGGCAACCGCAGCCGCCAAACGATGTTGTTTCATGCTAGTTCCTTGTTCATGCGCCATAAGGGCAATCAGGGTAAAGCCGCGAGCTTAGCAGGCGGTCGTTACCAATGGCTACCGGCATAGGAGCCGCTTGCGGGCAGTAAGTTCAGTAGGTGAAAGGTTGTTCATGGCAACGCTGCAGCCACTGGCCAGTATTGAGCCCAGATGCTACCTGCGGCGGGTATTGTGGCTATTTATGTCTGCCCTGCGAAACATGACAGATCCGTCAGGGATAAAGCCCTTCGCGGTACTCCCCGGCCAACTCGCGCAGCACCTCGCACACCCACTGCGCCGGAAGGCTCTGCGGCAGCGCGGCATTGCGGCAGATGCCCACCGAGCCACCCGGTTCGTAGATGCCAAGGTCCAGCTCGACCAGCTCGCCGCGGCCCAGGTCGATCAGCACCGCGTCACGCGGGGCGACCCAGACTGCATCGCTGCCCAGCAGGTAGCGCCGGCTCAGCGCCAGCGACAAGGTCTCCAGACGTTGCGCCGGCATGTGGATGCCGCACTGCACAAACAGGCTGTCGGCGTGTTGGCGGATGGTGGTGCCAAGCGGAGGCAACACCAGCGGATAGTCGCCAACCCGGCTGCGCTCGAGCGGCTGTAGCGCCAGCAGCGGATGGCCCGGACGCACCACCAGACTCATCGATTCGCTGTACAGGTGCTCGAATGACAAGCCCTGAATCTGCGGGCTGTCGGTCATGCGCCCGACTACCAACTCCAGCTCACCCAGGCGCAATTGGCCGAGCAACTGCGCACTGACCCCGGTGCTCACGCTGATCAGCAACGCCTGATGGCGCTGATGCAGGCGGCACAGCGCCTCCGGCATAAGCAGGCCTTCGACGGTCGAGAGCACGCCAATGCGCACCTGCGACGGCGCCCGCGCCTCGCCGCGCACACTGCTCACGCCATCGCGCAGGGCCTGCACGCTGGGGCCAGCGTAGCGCATGAAGCGCGTGCCAGCGGTGGTCAGCTCGACGCCCAGCCGAGTGCGCTCGAACAGCCGCGTCTCGAGCAACTGCTCAAGCTCCTTGAGGGTCTTGGAAATCGCTGGCTGACTGATCGCCAGAACGTCGGCCGCACGCGCCAGGCTGCCCTGGCGGGCGATTTCCAGAAAGCACAGCAAGTGGCGGTACTTGATTCGAGTGTCGAGATTCATGCGTAAGAGCAGCTCTGCCCGCGATCAGCGTCGGTCAGCCATCTTAGCGCATCGCCACCTCGACAGCCTCCCCTGCCAGGCGCACCGGCCAGGTCCGCAGCGCCTGCTGCGGGTCTTCCAGGCAGCGCCCGCTGCGCAGGCTGAAGTGCTGCTTGTACAACGGCGCCGCCACCGTCAGCTCGCCACCGATGCTACCGATCAGGCCGCGGCCGATGATATTGGCGCCCGAGCGCGGGTCGCGATTGGCCACGGCATAAAGCGGCTGAGCCTGGCCAGGCAGGTAGAACAGCGCCACCTGCTCGCCGTCCAGCCACACCACTACACCGGAATCGGCGACCAGATCGCCGCGCTGGCAAACTGTTTGCCAGTTGGGTTGTTGCGCTACTGCGACATTGCATGAGTTCATCAGACAGCCTCCTCGACAGTTGGGATCAGGTGCAGCGCGGCCACCGGCCGGCGTTGTTCGCGTTCACGCACAAAGTGCACGTCCGGGTCAGCGCGCTGGTCGTTGACGAAGGTGCGGAACCGTTTGAGTTTTTCCGGATCGTTGAGGGCGTTGGCCCACTCGCATTCATATTGATCGACCACGTGCTGCATCTGCGCTTCGAGCTCGGCGCCAAGCAGCAGGCTGTCCTCAAGGATCACCGCCTTGAGGTAATCCAGGCCACCTTCCAGGCCCTCGCGCCAGACCGAGGTGCGCTGCAGCTTGTCGGCAGTGCGGATGTAGAACATCAGCACGCGGTCGATCATGCGGATCAGGCTGTCGTCATCGAGGTCGGTGGCAAACAACTCGGCATGCCGCGGGCGCATGCCGCCGTTGCCGCAGACGTAGAGGTTCCAGCCCTTGTCGGTGGCGATCACGCCGATGTCCTTGCTCTGCGCCTCGGCGCACTCGCGGGTGCAGCCGGACACGGCAAACTTGAGTTTGTGCGGCGAGCGCAGGCCCTTGTAGCGGTCTTCCAGGCGCAGGGCCATGGCCACGCTGTCCTGCACGCCGTAGCGGCACCAGGTGCTGCCGACGCAGGATTTGACCGTACGCGTCGACTTGCCATAGGCATGACCGGTCTCGAAGCCCGCAGCGATCAACTCGCCCCAGATCAGCGGCAGTTCGTGCAACTGCGCGCCGAACAGGTCGATGCGCTGACCGCCGGTGATCTTGGTATAGAGGTCGTATTTTTTCGCCACCTGGCCGATCACGATCAGCTTGTCCGGGGTTATCTCGCCACCGGGAATGCGCGGCACCACCGAGTAGGTGCCGTTTTTCTGCATGTTGGCCATGAAGGTGTCGTTGGTGTCCTGCAGCGGCACCAGAGCGGCGTCCATGATCGGCTGGTTCCAGCACGAGGCCAGGATCGAACCCACCGCCGGTTTGCAGATGTCACAGCCGACATGGCCTTTACCGTGACGCTCGAGCAGCTCATTGAAAGTGCGGATGCCCTCGACCCGGACCAGCCCATAAAGCTCCTGGCGGGTATAGCCGAAGTGCTCGCACAGGCTCTTGTCGACGGTGACCCCACGGGCAGTCAACTCGTGCTCGAAGACCTGCTTGAGCAGCGCCGCGCAACCGCCGCAACCGCTGGCCGCCTTGGTGCAACTCTTGACCGCGGCGAGGTCGCTGCAGCCGCTGTCGATGGCCGCACAGACCGCGCCCTTGCTGACGTTGTGGCAGGAGCAGATGGTCGCCGTATCGGGCAAGGCATCGGCACCCAGCGCCGGCGCGCCGCCGCCCTGCGGCAGGATCAGCGTGGCCGGATCAGCTGGCAGGGCAATGCCGTTCTGGCAGTACTGCAGCAGGGTGTCGTAGTAGCTGTTGTCACCGACCAGCACCGCGCCGAGCACGTGCTTGCCGCTGGCATCGACCACCAGCCGGCGATAGGCCGCGTTGGCCTCGTCGATGAAGCGGTAACTGCGCGCGCCAGGAGTCGCGCCGTGGGCGTCGCCGATCGAGCCGACATCGACTCCAAGCAGCTTGAGTTTGGTTGACATGTCGGCGCCGGTGAACGGGGTGGACGTTTCACCAAGCAACAGCGCAGCAAGGTTGCGCGCCATGCTGTAACCGGGCGCGACCAGGCCGAACACGCTGCCATTCCACGAGGCGCACTCGCCGATGGCGAAGATCTGCGGGTCGCTGCTGCGGCAATCGTGGTCGATCGCCACCCCGCCACGCGCACCAATCTCCAGGCCGCAGGCGCGGCCGAGGGCGTCTTGTGCGCGGATACCGGCAGAGAACACGATCAGGTCGGTTTCAAGATACTCGCCACCGTCGAAATTCATTCGATAGCGGTACTCACTGCCGGTGCTGATCGACTGGGTGGCGCGTGACACATGCACCCCCACGCCCAGCGCCTCGATCTGCGCCTTCAATGCCGCGCCGCCTTCGCTGTCGAGCTGCACCGGCATCAAGCGCGGCGCGAACTCCACCACGTGGGCTTCCAGGCCCAGCGACTTCAAGGCGTTGGCCGCCTCGAGGCCCAGCAAGCCGCCACCGACCACCACACCCCGGCGGCTGCCGCTGGCGGCGGCGCGAATGGCGTCAAGGTCATCCAGAGTGCGGTAGACCAGCCGCGACGTGCCGCTGGAGCCTTCGACTGGCGGCACGAACGGATAAGAGCCGGTGGCCAGGACCAACTGGTCGTAGCCATAACGGCCCTCTGCGGTGACCACTTCACAGCGCTCGCGATCGATCTCGAGCACGCCCTCGCCGAGGTGCAGGTGCACGCCGTGGCGATCGTAGAAATCCGCCTCGCACATGGCCAGCGCTTCGCTGTCGCTGCCGGCGAAGTACTCTGAGAGATGTACGCGATCGTAGGCGCGCTGACGCTCCTCGCCGAATACGCGCACCTCGAAGCGCGCCAGTGCGCCGCGCTCGACCAGTTGCTCGACGCAGTGATGGCCGACCATGCCGTTGCCGACGATGACCAGTCGCTGAAGTTGTCCGCCGTTCGCTGTTGCCTGCATAGCCGATCCTCGATCACGGGTTGGCGGGGTTGGCCGCCGCAAAGACAAAAAAAAACGCCTGGAGCCGAAGCTCCAGGCGCCTTTGCCTGTTCTCATCTGGGTGAGGCCCCTGATTGATCGCCGTTGATCAGTGGGGCGTGTTGTAGCTGGGTCAAAGCAGGGACTGTGCCAACCTCGTGTAGTGCGTACAGGCGTACTTGCGTGATGCGTACGCGTGTAGGAGCGGCCTTGTGTCGCGAAAGGGGCGCGCAGCGGCCCCGGGATCTGTGCAACGCCGCCGAATCGTCGGGCCAGCTCCGCTGGCCTTTCCGACCGGTCTGGCGCTCCGGCAAGGCCGCTCCTACATACGCCAGTGCAGGGAGACAGCCGATTTTCGGCCTGTATTGGTGCACCGCTCCCCATCCTGGGGCACGGCGCTGAGGTAGCAAGGCTGAATATCAGGGGATATGCTGCAGCTTGATTCAAACGAGGTCTCTCAAGCGCACATGTCCCAAGTCATCCTCAAGACACCCGAACAACTCGACCTGATGCGCCGCGCCGGCCAGTTGCTGGCGCAAGTGTTTGCCGAACTCGACGGCTTCATCCGCCCCGGCGTGACCACGATGCAGATCAACGACCACGCCGAGGCGTTCATCGTCCAGACCCTGCGCGCCCGGCCCGCCAGCAAGGGCCAATACGGTTTCCCCTATTCGCTGAACACTTCGGTCGATCACGTCGTCTGTCACGGCATGCCCAAGGCTGACGAAGTGCTCGCTGAAGGCTCGATCGTCAACGTCGACATCACCCTGGAACAAGGCGGTTATATCGCCGACTCGTCGAAGATGTACCGCATCGGCGCGATCAGCGCTGAAGCCGAGCGGTTGGTAGAAACCACTTATGACGCGCTTTGGCGCGGCATCGAGCAAGTTCGCCCGGGGGCCACTCTGGGCGACATCGGCCACGCCATTCAGAGCACCGCTGAAGCGGCTGGCTACAGCGTAGTACGTGAATACTGTGGCCATGGCATCGGCCAGCAGATGCACGAAAAACCGGAAATCCTCCACTTCGGCCAACGCGGCATGGGCATGAAGCTCAAGCCTGGCATGGTCTTCACCATCGAGCCGATGATCAACCAGGGCGCGCGCGGCACCCGCGAGCTGAAAGATGGCTGGACGGTGATCACCCGCGACGGCGCGCTGTCGGCGCAGTGGGAACACACCGTTGCGGTCACTGCTGACGGTTATGAAGTGCTGACCCTGCGCGAGGAAGAACGTCTGGCCGGAAAAACGGTCAGCTGAAGCGCCATCCCGAGCAGGCCATTTGCCGCCGTGCTGGCCGCTATTTACAATCGCCACCCGCAAGGCCGGCCGTCCTCTCTGTTCTGCGCCGGCCCAGGAGTCCGTGTCATGGAAGAAACCGCGCAGCATTGGCTGCATGCCTTGTCCGCACCGATGGCTGCCCTCAACGGTGCCAGCTACACCGCGCCGGACTATCACGAGGGCGACGACCAGAGCGACCTCGAACGCTGGTGGGGCATCAGCAACCGTGCGCAGTTGCTGGACATGCTCGGCATGGCTGACAACGGCCACGCCACCGAGCTGTCCGAAGCCTACTGGCAGTTCCAGCGCTGCTTGCCCAGCCAGTGGCAAGCGCTGCTCGAGCGCCTGCCCGAACGGGACCGGATCAAGTACCAGTACGCCGCCCGCACCTACCCGGACTGCGGCCCCGGCGGCACCCGCGCCTGGGACCTGGGGCGGATGAGCTTTCTGCTGCGCGCCGGGCTGAAAAAGTCCTATATCACTGCCGAAGAAAGCCTCTACCTGCATTACCGCCTGGCCTTGCGTGCCCGCCATTACTACAACAGCTGGGACGGCTACCTGGCCGGCTACCTGTTCGGCAAGGCGCTGTGGAACGTCTCTGACAGCAGCGACCAGGCACTCGCCGCCGAACTCGAACGCCAGGGCAATGAGCACTGGAACCGCTGCATCCTGCTCAACCTGCGCCTGGGTGCCAGCGAGCTGCTGGCCAGCCTCAGCTGGGATCTGCCATTACCTGAACCGGAACGCCCGGCATCGCTGGAAGAGGACTGCTGGTCATGAGTTGCTGGATACGCCTTGGCCTGGAACCGACCCAGGACCTCAATCTGATCCGCCAGGCCTACCGCGGCCTGCTGCCGGCACATCATCCGGAAACTGACCCGCAAGGTTTCCAGGCGCTGCGCGAGGCCTACGAACAAGCGCTGCGCCTGGCCCGTGAAAGCGAGGCCGACGCCGCGCCAGTGGTCGAAGCCGAAGCCAGAGCTGACGAGATGTCAGGCGCATTGCGCGGTTTTCACCGGTTGCTGGAAGACCCCACCCTGCGTTTCGATCCCGCCGCCTGGCAGGGCTATATCGCCGAGCTCGACGAACTGCCGTTGGACGAACTGGAACAACTGAGCTGGCAACTGCTGCATGAACTGCGCAGCTGCGGGCCGATTTCGCACCGCTGTGCCGGCCTGCTGGCACAGCGCCTGGGTTGGGCTGAACAGTTGCTGCGCCTGCAAGACCCGCAGGAGGTCGAAGCATTCCTCCAGCGCCTGAGCGAACCCGATCCATTCGATACCAGCCTGATGCGCGACTGGCCACCCGCTGCGCAATTGGAGACGCTGTGGTACTTCCGCAGCCTGGAATACTGCTTCAATCAGCGCCCGCTGTTCGAGTACGAGCAGTTCGTGCAGGCTCACACCTGCCTCGCCTTCCCCAACGACGAAGCTCTGCTGCAACGCCTGCTGGTGCAGTTCTGCCAGGCCGGGATCGGCAGCCAGACCCTGCACGCGCAGGTGCAGCAGCAACTGCAACAGGCGCCCGACGATGTCGACCTGCTGTACCTGCTGGCGCGCCAGGCCGAGGCGCTTGGCGCTGAACAGCAGGCACTGGAATGCTGGCTGCGGCTGTGGCGCGAACATCGCCACCCGCAGGCCGAGCGCTGGCTGCTCAACCTGTGCGCACGGCACCAGCCGCAGCGCTTGCCGCTGCTGATCCAGGCGTTCGACCTGCAGACCCCGTGCGACAGCTGGCCGGCCGACCTCGCCGACCCGGCGCAGGCCTGGGGTAGCCCGTCGCAGAGCCCGCAGACCTTGTCGCGCTGGCTCGAAGCGGCGCGGCTTGAACTGGGCGACATTGCCGCGACATTCATCGATTGGCGCCTGGACGGTGACGACGAATTGCCGCTGCTGGCCTGGTTGCTGCAGGAGCAGCCGGACGCAGACTTACAGCGCTTGTACTGGCTGGCCTGGGCCCTGCAACGCGGTGAAGCCGAGCTGCTGCGTCTGGTAGTCGCTGAGCCAGCGCGGGAAGCCACTCTCGATAACCTGATCCTCGAAGGCTTGCAGGCGCAAGCGGCGCAGCAGCTGCACTGGCTCGAACAGTCGCCGGTGGTGCAGGCATTGGTAGATCTCTGCGCAGCCAATGATCCACGTGCACAGTTGCCTGAAGCGCTCAGTGAAGACGCCATCCGCCCGGTCTGCCGCGAGTGGCTGCGGCGTATGCGGGTGTATCCCGAGCACGCCCTGCATGAACTCAACAGCCAGTTCGACATGCGCCGCATGTTCACCCGGCCGTTCGCCCTGCAGACGCAGGAAGCCCTGGCCGCCCATGGCGCGCCACTGCCAGCGCCGGCAGCAGGCGAATCACTGTGGGCCTGGCACCGTCAGCAGCTGTTCATGCTGGCGCTGTTCGACCAGCCAAGCCGCTGGCTGGCGTTGATCGACCCGCAACTGCCCGGGCAACTGCACTACCCTGCCGAGCACCCGTTTGCCTCGCTGCACAGCGCGCTGCTGCAGGCCATCGCCGGGCCGCATGGCAGCAGCGATGTGCTGGCCGCGCTGGACTACAACGAACCGATGCAAGGCCTGCTCGCCAGCCGCGTGCTGAGCCTGCGCACGGCCCTCGACAGCAGCCGCCTGCCCACCGCTGCGCAGTTGCTGACCTGCCTGGAAAACGAACCGGCGGTGCTCGACGATTACCCGCTGGGCAAAATGCTGTTCTGCGCCGTGCTCTATCACGATCGCAGCCTCGACGAAGCCCAGCGCACCCGCCTGCGCGATCGCCTCGAGGCGCTGTACATCGAGGACTACTGGTACGAGCCGTTACGCCGTAGCCTGGTGGCCGGCAAGTGCACACATCCAAGCGGGCAGCTACTGCGTAAACAAGGGATGGCCAGCGCCCCGTTCAACGACGCTCTGGATGCCCTCGACAGCCTGCTCAATGACTGCGCACCGCCGAAAACGCGGTTGTTGCGTAGATTGCAGAAAGCCAAGGACAACGTCGACCTCGACCCCGGCCTGCGCTGCGCGATCATGGCGTTGCTGGGCTGGACCGAGCGCATGCTGCGCAACAACAGCAAGCAGGTGGCGCAGCCAATGTGGGCGGTGTGGAAGCTCAACAGCCGCCTCGACCGCAAGGGCTTCGGCCTGCATCTGTTAGCGGTGATCGCCTGCGGCAGCCTGATGACCTTGCTGCCGGCGATGGCAGCGCCGATGGTGCTGCTGATGGTCAGCGCCATGCTGCGGCGCCTGCGCGATCTTGGCCAGGGCGTGCCGGTGCTGATCCTGCTTGTGGTGCTCAGCCGGGTGCTGCCGGTGGTGCCGCTGATACTGGTGAGCCTACCGGGAGACAAACTGCCCAACCGCTATGGGCCAGTGCCGGGCAAGGCGGCCGATCTGGAGGGTGGTTTGCAGGCGGCCTTGCGCCGGATGAACGGCTAGCCATCACCCTGAGCAAGGCAACGGGCCGCAGTGCGGCCCGAGCCAAGGTCAGTAACGCAGCTCGTCCAGCGCCTGGCTCAATTGCTGGCGCTGGCGGCTGATCTCGCCGGCCTGCTGCCCGGCCAACACTCCGTTGAACGTATCCAGCCAGCTGCCGATCAGCTCGCGCTCATCGCCCAGGCTCTGCATCCAGGCCCGCTCCAGCCGCGCCAGCAAGGTCCGGTTGGGCAAGGCATCGCGTGGGTGAATCTTCAGCCGCGACAAGCGCTCATGGCTGGCCTGGCGCGCGTCCTGATCCAGCCCGGTCGGGCTGCGGTCAATGCTGTGGCTGTGTTTGAGGCCGGTTTCGATGAATGTCACATCGACTTCAAGCAAGCCGTTGATGTCGTAGCTGAAACGCACGTCCAGTGACTGGATCTGCCCGGTCGACTGCAGCGGGACCTCGAAACTGTCGACCAGAATATTGTCGCGCACCCAGGGACGCTCGCCTTGGTATACCGCGATACGCACGGTTTTTTGCTCCGGGTGGGTGCTGTAGAAGCGCTCGACCCGTGAGGTGGGGATCACCGTATTACGTTCGATGATCGGCGAAAACGCGCCGGCGCTCTGCTCGCCACGCTGCGAGGCAATGCCCAGGGTATACGGGCACACGTCGGTCAGGATCAATTCGTCGATGGCCGCATCGCGGGCCTTGCAAGCCGCCTGGCTGGCGGCGCCAAGGGCGACGATGGTGTCTGGGTCCAGGTGCCGGTACGGCAGCCGGCCAAACAGCTTGGCCACCAACTGCTGCACCTGCGGCATGCGCGTAGCGCCGCCGACCAGCACCAGGCTGTCGAGCTCCTTGGGGCTCAAGCGCGCATCGCGCAGGGCCTGTTCGATCGGTGCGCGCACCCGAGCCAGCAACGGCGCCCAGATGCCCTGCAGCTTGAGCTCGTCGAGCTGCCACTCACGGGCCTGGCCGTCGCCTTGCCAGGTCAAGGTCGATTGACCCTCACCCAGCGCATGTTTGAACTGGTCGATGGCGTCGTGCAGGCTGGCCAGCGCCTGTGGCTCGAGCTGCTCGAGTTTGAGCCCCCAGTCGCGCAGGCACGCCAGCAACAATGCATCGGTGAAATCTTCACCGCCCAGATAGTTGTCACCGGTGGAGGCATGCACTTCGATCAGCGGCAGCGCGTATTCCAGCACGGTCACATCGAAGGTGCCGCCGCCCAGGTCGAACACCAGTGTGCGCTCGAACTTTTGTTCGTGCAGGCCGTAGGCCATGGCTGCTGCGGTTGGCTCGTTGATCAGCCGCTGCACCTTGAGCCCGGCCAACTCTGCGGCAAACACCGTGCGCTTGCGCTGCTCGTCACTGAAATAGGCTGGAACCGAGATAACCGCTTCGCTGACCGGGCAGCCCAGATACGCTTCGGCATCCTGCTTCAAGGCACCCAGCACCAGCGCCGACAGTTCCTCAGGGGTGAAGCGATGTTCGCCCAGCTCGAAGCGCTTGTCGCTGCCCATAAACCGTTTGAAGGCAGCTGCGCTGCGCAGCGGATGGGTGGTCAGGCGGGCTTTGGCGGCTTTGCCGACCAGAATACTGCCATCGTCATCGACGCTGACCACCGATGGCGTCAGTACGTCGCCGAGGGCATTGGCGATCAGTTGGGCTTGGCCATCCTGCCATACGGCGATCAGGCTGTTGGTGGTGCCCAGGTCGATACCGAGCAAGGGCGCCGCAGTGGCGGGCGTTGGAGAGGTACTGGCATCCTGCATGGTCGGTCTCTTGCGTGCAATGAAGAGCCGGAGCACAGCCTGCTGGCCGCGACCGGCGGACAAGGCATTCTGACGCAATGCCAGAAACAAAAAAAGCGACCCTAAGGTCGCTTTCTCTGTCGCTTCAAGGTGTTCAGTGGGCCTTGAAGCTCAATATGGCGCAGCGGACGGGACTCGAACCCGCGACCCCCGGCGTGACAGGCCGGTATTCTAACCGACTGAACTACCGCTGCGCTATACATCGAGTGGTGGGTGATGACGGGATCGAACCGCCGACCCTCTGCTTGTAAGGCAGATGCTCTCCCGGCTGAGCTAATCACCCTTCGTCTCGGTGTGGCGCGCATTCTACGGAGGACATACCACCCTGGCAAGCACTTTTTAAAAATAATTTTGCAGGCCTTTCAAGGACCTAGCGCTATCAGGCTTTTATTGACCATTAACCGCCTGATGGCCCTCTGACAGGGTTGGCCGCATGGCCCCAGTCGGAGAATAATGCCCGCCTTATGCATTAAGGAGAGATCTACCCCCATGTGGTTCAAGAACCTGCTGACCTACCGCCTGACCCAGGAAGTCCCATTCGAGCCTGAGGCACTGGAAACTGCCCTGGCCAGCAAGCCGGCCCGTCCGTGCGCCAGCCAGGAGCTGACCACCTATGGTTTCGTCGCGCCGTTCGGCAAGGGTGAAGACGCCCCGCTGGTGCACGTCAGCGGCGAGTACCTGCTGATTGCCGCGCGCAAGGAAGAGCGCATCCTGCCCAGCAGCGTGGTCAACGACGCGGTCAAAGAAAAGATCGAAGAGATCGAGACCGAGCAGATGCGCAAGGTCTATAAAAAGGAGCGCGACCAGATCAAGGACGAGATCATCCAGGCCTTCCTGCCACGCGCCTTCATTCGTCGCTCGATGATCTTTGCCGCCATCGCCCCGCGTCAGGGCCTGATCCTGGTCAACTCGGCCAGCGCCAAGCGCGCCGAAGACCTGCTGTCGACCCTGCGTGAAGTGATGGGCTCGCTGCCGGTACGCCCGGTCACCGTGAAGGCCGCGCCTAGCGCGACCATGACCGAGTGGGTCACTTCGCAGGCGGCTGAGGACTTCCATGTCCTGGACGAGTGCGAGCTGCGTGACACCCACGAAGACGGCGGCATCGTCCGCTGCAAGCGCCAGGACCTGAAAAGCGACGAGATCCAGCTGCACCTGGGCAATGGCAAGGTCGTCACCCAGCTGGCCTTGGCCTGGCAGGACAAGCTGTCGTTCGTACTCGACGACAAGACCGTGATCAAGCGCCTGAAATTCGAAGAACTGCTGCAAGAGCAGGCCGAGCAGGACGGCGGTGAAGAAGCGCAGCAGCAGTTCGATGCGAGCTTCCTGCTGATGATGATGACCTTCAAGGAGTTCCTGCCGGCGCTGTTTGAAGCGCTGGGTGGTGAAGACATTCCGCAGGGCGTCTGATTGCGGCGTGGGGTTGCCCGCGCAGCCCCACCTGCATCGATTGGCTACTTAATAGAAGAACAAGGATTGCCCCATGCGTGCCCTCGCCGCCCTCAGCCGCTTCGTCGGCAACACCTTCGCCCTCTGGGTATTACTGTTTGCCTGCCTGGCGTTCCTGCAGCCGCAATGGTTCATCGGCCTGAAGGTGGCCATCGTGCCGCTGCTCGGGCTGGTGATGTTCGGCATGGGCCTGACCCTCAAGCTCGACGACTTCGCCGCCCTCGCCCGCCAGCCCTGGCGGGTTGCGCTTGGGGTGGTCGCGCACTTTGTGATCATGCCGGGCATGGCCTGGCTGCTGTGTCAGCTGTTCCAGCTTCCGGCAGAGATTGCCGTCGGTGTCATTCTGGTCGGTTGCTGCCCGAGTGGCACGGCCTCGAACGTGATGGTCTGGCTGTCCAAGGGTGACCTGGCGCTGGCGGTGGCGATCGCGGCGGTGACTACCCTGCTGGCGCCGTTGCTGACACCTGCGCTGATCTGGTTCCTGGCTTCGGCCTGGCTACCGGTCTCGTTCATGGACATGTTCTGGTCGATTCTGCAGCTGGTGATGCTGCCGATCATTCTCGGCGTGCTCGCCCAGCGCTTGCTGGGCGCACGGGTGCAGGCTGCGGTGCAGGTGCTGCCGCTGGTATCGGTGGTGAGCATCGTACTGATCGTCTGCGCGGTAGTTGCGGCCAGCCAGGCGAAGATCGCCGAGTCGGGGTTGCTGATCATGGCGGTGGTGATACTGCATAACAGCTTTGGCTATTTGCTTGGCTACCTCACCGGCAAGCTGTGCAAGTTGCCGCTGGCTCAGCGCAAGTCGCTGGCGCTGGAAGTTGGCATGCAGAACTCGGGGCTGGGCGCGGCGTTGGCGGCGGCGCATTTTTCGCCGTTGGCGGCGGTGCCGAGCGCGTTGTTTAGTGTGTGGCACAACATTTCTGGTGCGTTGCTTTCGACCTGGTTCCGGCGCATGCGGGAGCCGGGGCATACCCGGGTTGAAACCAGGCCCGAGGCTCATTGACTTGCCTTGGTAAACGCACTTGTGCAATATAGTGCACACGTGAGGACGACCTCACCACGCACTGCGTGACCAGCCTGGGGACGGCCCCATCCTTAATAAGATGGAGACTCACAGATGTCCTGGATCATTCTGTTTTTCGCCGGCCTGTTCGAAGTGGGCTGGGCGGTAGGTTTGAAATATACCGACGGGTTTACCCGGCCGTTGCCTACTGTGCTTACGGTGGGGGCGATGGTGATCAGCCTTGGCTTGCTGGGGTTGGCCATGAAGGAGTTGCCGCTGGGGACTGCTTACGCCATCTGGACCGGGGTGGGGGCGGTCGGTACGGTGATTGCCGGGATTATCCTGTTTGGGGAGTCGATGGCTTTGATTCGGCTGCTTAGTGTGGCTTTGATCATTACTGGGTTGGTGGGGTTGAAGGTTAGTGCTAGCTGATGGAGTGACTGGCTGTTTTGGGCACTATCCATTTGATTTGGCGGCTGTTCGGGCCCCTTTCGCCCTTACGGCGAGTCCCGTTTGGTCGTACTGCGTCCGCGGCAAAACGAACCAAAAGCCGTCGCTCCCACATACGGCCCCTGCGCTGCGGGGTTCCCTCTCTCCGGTATTGCTCCCGGGAGGACCGCGCTGAACGGGCCCTCCTGGCCCGCAGCGCTTGCCGGGGTCGCTTCGCGACACAAGGCCGCTCCTACAGGCAACGCGTAATTGCATCATGCGCGGTCAAAATGTAGGAGCGGCCTTGTTTCGCGAAAGGGCCGCAGAGCGGCCCCAGCTCTCGATCTGCGCCAGCGCAGCGCAGGGGCCGGATGTGGAGCCAAACGTTTTTTGTGGTTACTTTTTTGGCGCGTTTGCCAAAAAAGTGACTCGCCGTAAGGGCGAAAGGGGCCCTAACAGCCACCACAAAAAACGGATAAGCCCCCAGTCCAGAAAACCCTCAACGCCGCCCCCCACGCAACCCCAAAACCCGCTCCCGCAATACCTCAGGCCCCGCCAAATCCCCAACAACAGCCTCCCCAGCCACAATGGTCACCCGCGACCACAGCCGCTTGAACAGGCCCTTGGCCGGATCGCGACTGAAGAAACTCCCCCACAACCCTTGCAAGGCCAGCGGAATCACCGGTACAGGGGTTTCCTGCAGAATCCGCGTGACCCCACTCTTGAACTCATCGATCTCACCATCGGCCGTCAGTTTGCCCTCAGGGAAGATACACACCACCTCACCCGCCGTCAGGGCCGCAGCGATGCGCGCGAAGGCCCGCTCATAGGTGGCTTCATCCTCACTTCGCCCAGCAATCGGGATCGCCCCAGCGGTGCGGAAGATGAAGTTGAGCACTGGCAAGTTATAGATCTTGTAGTACATGACAAACCGAATCGGCCGGCGAATCGCCCCAGCGATCAACAGCGCATCGACGAACGACACATGGTTGCACACCAGCAGCGCCGCCCCCTCATCTGGAATACGCTGCAGGTCCCGATGCTCGACCCGATACATCGAGTGACTCAGCAGCCAGATCAAGAAGCGCATGGTGAATTCAGGCACGATGCTGAAGATATAAGCGTTAACGGCAATATTAAGCAGCGACACCACCAGAAACAGCTGTGGAATGGTCAGCTCGACCACGCTCAACAGCACAATGGTGACCAACGCCGACACCACCATGAACAACGCATTGAGAATGTTGTTGGCAGCAATCACCCGCGCCCGCTCACCCTCGGCAGTCCGCGCCTGGATCAGCGCATACAGCGGCACGATATAGAACCCGCCAAACACCCCAAGGCCAACGATCGACAGCATGATCCACCAAGCCTGGTGCATGCCCAACAACGCCAGCCAGTCGTGCGCCACGTCGGTGCTCGGCACATCGCCCGAATGCCACCACCAGAGCAGGCCGAACAAGGTCAGGCCGAACGAGCCGAACGGCACCAGGCCGATTTCCACCTTGCGCCCACTGAGCCGCTCGCACAGTAGCGAACCCACCGCGATGCCTACCGAGAACAACGTCAGTACCAGCGTCACCACCGTCTCGTCGCCGTGCAGCCAGTCCTTGGCGTAGGCCGGGATCTGGGTCAGGTAGATAGCGCCGACAAACCAGAACCACGAGTTGCCGACAATCGAGCGCGACACCGCCGGCGTCTGCCCAAGCCCCAGGCGCAAGGTTGCCCAGGACTGCTTGAAGATGTTCCAGTCGAGCTTCATCTGCGGCGCCACCGCAGCAGCGCGCGGGATCCAGCGGCTGGCCAGATAGCCGAGCACGGCGGTGCCGACGATGCCGCCGGCGACCACCGTTGCATAGCTGCTGGACGACATCATCACGCCAGCGCCAATGGTGCCCGCCAGAATAGCCAGGAACGTGCCCATCTCGACCAGGCCATTACCACCGACCAACTCGTCCTCGCGCAGCGCCTGCGGCAGGATCGAATACTTGACCGGCCCAAACAGCGCCGAGTGGGTGCCCATGGCGAACAGCGCCAGCAGCATCAGCACCAGGTGATTGCTGACAAAACCCACCGCGCCGATCGCCATGATGACGATCTCGGCCAGCTTGATCGCCCGTATCAGCGCATCCTTGGCGAACTTCTCGCCAAACTGCCCGGCCAGTGCCGAGAACAGGAAGAACGGCAGAATGAACAGCAGCGCGCACAGGTTGACCCAGATCGAGCGGTCGCCCTCAAGGCTGAGCTTGTACAGGATCGCCAGGATCAACGACTGCTTGAACAGGTTGTCATTGAACGCGCCCAGTGACTGGGTGATGAAAAACGGCAAGAAGCGCCGCTTGCCGAGCAAGGTAAATTGCGAGGGGTGACTCATCAATCGATTCCCTGAGTGATGCCGGTGGCTGTTTGTTGATTAGAATGCACCTGAGCGTCATTGCGCCACATCCAGATGCAGGTCGCCTGCCCTCAGGCCGCACTGCGACGACACGCCACTGCGACCATGGTCGACGCTGACGACGCGCAAGGCACATGCCAGACTTGTTCACCGGGCCCACGCTCTACCCTATTGCTGCGGAGTTTTCATGTCGTTGTCCAGCGGGCTGATCGCCGTGGTCGCCCTGGTCTATATGGCCATCATGTTCGCCATCGCCTTTTACGGCGACCGCCGCAGCACGCCTCTGCCGCCGCGCCTGCGCGCCTGGGTATATAGCCTGTCGCTGGCCGTGTACTGCACCAGCTGGACATTCTTTGGCGCGGTCGGCCAGGCCGCCGAACAGCTCTGGGCGTTCTTGCCGATCTATCTGGGACCGGTGCTGCTGTTGGTGTTCGCGCCGCAGGTCGTGCAGAAGATGGTGCTGATCAGCAAGCAGCAGAACATCACCTCGATTGCCGACTTCATCGCCGCACGCTATGGCAAGTCGCAGAGCCTGGCGGTGGTGGTGGCGCTGATCTGCCTGGTCGGCGTACTGCCCTACATTGCCTTGCAACTGAAGGGCATCGTGCTCGGCGTCAACCTGTTGATCGGCGCCAATGCCGATGCCACCGGCACCCGTGTGCAAGACACCGCACTGGTGGTGTCATTGGTGCTGGCGCTGTTCTCGATCGTGTTCGGCACGCGCAGCCTGGACGTCACCGAGCACCACCGCGGCATGGTCCTGGCGATTGCCTTCGAGGCGCTGGTGAAGCTGCTGGCATTTCTTGCCGTGGGCGTGTTCGTGGTGTTCAACCTGTATGACGGCTTCGACGACCTGTTCACCCAGGCGCGCCAGTCGGTGCAGTTGGAGAGTTACTGGCAGGAGACCATCAACTGGCCGTCGATGGTGGTCCAGACCGGGGTGGCAATGATGGCGATCATCTGTCTGCCGCGGCAATTCCACGTCACCGTGGTCGAGAACATCGAAGCGCAGGACCTGCGCACGGCGCGCTGGGTGTTCCCGATGTACCTGGTACTGGCAGCGCTGTTCGTGGTGCCGATTGCCCTGGCTGGGCAGATGCTGCTGCCGGGCACGGTGATCTCCGACTCGTTCGTGATCAGCCTGCCACTGGCCGAAGCGCATCCAAGCCTGGCCTTGCTGGCCTTTATCGGCGGCGCCTCAGCGGCCACCGGCATGGTCATCGTCGAGGCGGTGGCGCTGTCGACCATGGTCTCCAACGACATGCTGCTGCCGTGGCTGCTGCGGCGCAAAAACGCCGAGCGCCCGTTCGAAGCGTTCCGCCACTGGATGCTCTCGGTGCGCCGGGTGACCATCGTGGTAATCCTGTTGCTGGCGTATGTCAGTTACCGCCTGCTGGGCTCCACCGCGAGCCTGGCGACCATTGGCCAGATCGCCTTCGCTGCGGTCACCCAGCTGACCCCGGCGATGCTCGGCGCGCTGTACTGGAAGCAGGCCAACCGCCGTGGCGTATTCGCCGGGCTGGCGGCGGGGATCTTCCTCTGGTTCTACACCCTGGTGCTGCCGATTACCGCGCACAGCCTGGGCTGGTCGCTGCAACTGTTCCCAGGCCTGACCTGGCTCGACAGCAACCCACTGAACCTGCCGATCACGCCACTGACCCAAGGTGTGGTGCTGTCGCTGGCGGGCAACTTCATCCTGTTTGCCTGGGTCTCGATCCTGTCGCGCACGCGCGTGTCCGAGCACTGGCAGGCGGGCCGGTTCATCGGCCAGCAAACCAGTGAGCGGCCCAACAGCCGTTCGCTGCTGGCGGTGCAGATCGACGACCTGCTCAACCTCGCCGCCCGCTTTGTCGGCGAAGAACGCGCCCGGCAGAGCTTCATTCGCTTCGCCTACCGCCAGGGCAAGGGCTTCAACCCCAACCAGAACGCCGATGGCGACTGGATCGAACACACCGAACGGCTACTCGCCGGCGTACTCGGCACCTCCTCGACCCGCGCCGTGGTCAAGGCTGCCATCGAAGGCCGCGACATGCAGCTGGAAGACGTGGTGCGCATCGCCGACGAGGCCAGCGAGGTGCTGCAGTTCAACCGTGCGTTGCTTCAGGGTGCCATCGAGAACATCAACCAGGGCATCAGCGTGGTTGACCAGAACCTGCACCTGGTGGCCTGGAACCGGCGTTATCTGGAGTTGTTCAATTACCCTGAGGGGCTGATCAGCGTTGGCCGGCCGATCGCCGATATCATCCGCTACAACGCCGACCGCGGCCTGTGCGGCCCGGGCGAGGCGCAGGTGCATGTGGCGCGCCGGCTGCACTGGATGCGCCAGGGCCGGGCGCACACCTCCGAGCGGCTGTTCCCCAATGGCCGGGTGATCGAGCTGATCGGCAACCCGATGCCGGGTGGTGGTTTTGTCATGAGCTTTACCGACATCACCCCGTTCCGCGAGGCCGAGCAGGCCCTCAAAGAGGCCAACGAAGGCCTCGAACAACGGGTCGCCGAACGCACCCATGAGTTGTCCCAGCTCAACCAGGCGCTGACCGAGGCGAAGAGCCGGGCCGAGGCCGTAAGCCAGTCGAAAACCCGATTCCTCGCCGCGGTCAGTCATGACCTGATGCAGCCGCTCAACGCTGCACGCTTGTTCTCGGCAGCGCTGTCGCAGCAAGCCGAAGGCATGAGCAGCGAGTCCCAGCAACTGGTGCAGCACATGGACAGCTCGCTGCGTTCGGCTGAAGAGCTGATCAGCGACCTGCTGGACATCTCGCGCCTGGAAAACGGCAAGATCACTCCCGACGTGAAAGCCTTTGCCCTGAGCGATCTGTTCGACGCGCTGGGCGCCGAGTTCAAAGTGCTGGCGGCAGAAAAGGGCCTGGAGTTCCGTGTCCGTGGCAGCCGCCTGCGGGTGGACAGCGACATCAAGCTGCTGCGCCGGGTGCTGCAGAACTTCCTGACCAATGCCCTGCGTTACGGCAAAAGCCCGATCCTGTTTGGCGTGCGCCGCAAGGGCGGCCGGCTATGGCTGGAAGTGTGGGACCGCGGCCCGGGCATCACCGACGACAAACTGCAGGTGATCTTCCAGGAGTTCAAGCGCCTGGACAGCCACCAGACCCGCGCCGAAAAAGGCCTGGGCCTGGGCCTGGCGATCGCCGATGGCCTGTGCCGGGTACTCGGCCATGCCCTGGAAGTGCGCTCGTGGCCGGGCAAGGGCAGCGTGTTCCGCGTCAGTGTGCCGATTGCCAGCGGCAGCGTCGCGCCGGCTGCAGCCATTGAACAGCAGCCGGGGCAACCGCTGGCGGGCCTGCAGGTGCTGTGTGTCGACAACGAAGACAGCATCCTGCTCGGCATGAACAGCCTGCTCAGCCGCTGGGGCTGTCAGGTCTGGACTGCGCGCAATCGTCAGGAATGCGAAGCGCTGCTGGCCAATGGCATGCGCCCGCACCTGGCGCTGGTCGACTTTCACCTGGATGAAGGCGACACCGGCACCGAGCTGATGGCCTGGCTACGCACGCGCCTCGGTGAGCCGGTGCCGGGTGTGGTGATCAGCGCCGATGGCCGCAGCGAAACCATTGCCATGGTCCACGCCGCCGGCCTCGATTACCTGGCCAAGCCGGTCAAGCCAGCCGCCTTGCGCGCTCTGCTCAACCGCCATCTGAGCCTGGTTCAGTAAGCGCTTCGTCACTCAAGGCGCGCTCCAGCAAGTCCGCCGGCAGGCTCTTGCTGGCCCGCGCGCCGAGCAACTTGAGCTGCTCACTGCGGCTGATCAGGTTGCCACGCCCTTCACAGAGCTTGTTGCGCGCAGCGGAGTAAGCCTTGTCGACCTGCTGTAAGCGACTGCCGAGCTCGTCCAGATCCTGGATGAACAAGACGAACTTGTCGTACAGCCAGCCGGCCCGCTCGGCGATTTCCCGCGCGTTCTGGCCCTGGCGCTCCTGCTTCCAGAGGCTGTCGATCACGCGCAGGGTGGCCAGCAAGGTGGTAGGGCTGACAATCACGATCTGCCGATCGAAGGCCTCCTGGAACAGGTTCGGCTCGGCCTGCAATGCCGCGGAGAAAGCCGCTTCGATCGGCACGAACAGCAGCACGAAATCGAGGCTATGCAGCCCCTCGAGGCGGCTGTAGTCCTTGCCGGACAAGCCTTTGACGTGGCTGCGCAGCGATTGCACATGCTGCTTGAGCGCCGCTTCGTCATTGCCGCTGACCCACTGCTGATAGGCCGTCAGGCTGACTTTGGCGTCGACCACCACCTGCTTGTCGCCGGGCAGCATGATCAGCACGTCTGGCTGAAAGCGCTCGCCGTCGGCGCTTTTCAGGCTGACCTGGGTTTGGTACTCGCGGCCCTTCTCCAGCCCTGCGTGTTCGAGGACCCGCTCAAGAATCAGCTCGCCCCAGTTGCCTTGGGTCTTTTGCCCTTTGAGCGCCTGGGTGAGGTTGGTGGCTTCATCCGACAGGCGCAGGTTGAGCTGCTGCAGACGCTCCAGCTCCTTGCTCAGCGAGAAGCGCTCACGGGCCTCCTGCTGGTAGGTTTCGTCGACGCGCTTCTCGAAGGCATGGATACGTTCCTTGAGCGGATCAAGTAACTGTCCGAGTTGCTGCTGGCTGGTCTGGGTGAAGCGCTGCTCGCGCTCGTCGAAGATCTTTGTAGCCATTTCGGCGAACTGCGCGCGCAGCGTGTCGCGGGCCTCTTGCAGGTCTTCCAGGCGCTGCTGATGGCTCTCCTGCTGCTCGCGCAGCTCGGCTTGCAAGCCGGCGGCATGGGCTTCCAGACGGCGCAGCTCGGACTCGCGGTTGCTGCGTTCGAGTTGCCAGGCATGGGCGGCGTCGCGGGCATTGTCACGCTCGACCTGCAGCAGTTCGACTTCGCGGCCCTGGGCGGCCAGGCTGGCCTGCTTGGCGCTATTGGCCTCGGCCAGGTCGCTGATTTCGTCACGGCTGGCGTCAAGCTGGGCCTGCAGCCCTTGCTGCGCGAGCAATGCCGTGCTCAGGCGCTCTTCGAGCAAGGCCCATTGGCGCTGCTGGGCAGCATGGCGCTGCTGTAGGTGCCAGACCCAGCCTAGGCAAGGAATTGCCGCTGCTACAAGGCCCAGCACGATGCTGAGCAGATCGACCGCCATAGCTACCTCAATTGCGTCTATCCAGAGGCAGGCAGCTTAACAGGCCGGCGCAGCGGCTTCAGGAAGGATTGTGCTCGCTGGCCGGATTCAACCGGGCGTACTCGGCCTGAGCCTGCGGATCGCCGGCACGTGCGGCCTGGCGCAGCAGCTCGTGGCCGATACGCCGGTCGCGGGCATTGCCGCAATCGCGACAGAGCATCTGCCCCAGACGGCTCTGGGCGACCACCACCCCTTGCCGCGCAGGCTGCTTGAGCAGGCGTCCAGCCAGGTGTTTGACGCTGTGCTTCTCGCCCAGGCGCGGACTATCGAGCAGCCACAAGGCAACCTTCAAGGAAAAACGCTTGGGTGCAGGCGCAGATACAGACGATGGAGCGAGGTTTTTACCGCGAAAATTCATAACCGACAGCGATGGCAATTCGTGAGGCGCGCCACTCTACCGGATTTTTCAACGAAAGGGCTGCGCCTCGGTTGATGAAATTTTCACAAAATCTGCCGTTCCTTTATTGACCTTTTCAAACGGGCCACACCGCCCAGGCTATTTCGACAGGATTGTCCGACAGCAATCGAAAGTGCTGGCACGCCCGTGCTAGAGCGAACGCGCGGGACAATCCACAGAACCTGTGGATAACTCGGTGGACAACCACTTCATGATGTCTTCAAACCCTTGTGAAATGGGGGCTGCAGTCAAGTTGACGATTTTTTCACCAGCTCAAATAAGTGTTTTTTTTCATTGACTTAAGGACGCGGCCCAGGCATTGCCCGAGCTATCCGAACGAATGGCGCAGCCTGACAATGGCTGCGCTGAATGTGTACAAGTGCACCGCAATGCTGCAACCAAATGAACCAAAGTGGCCCATCTCGGCTAATAGAGGCTACACAATTGCCCCTTCACAGGCGTGTGCATAAGCGCCATAATGATCGGCTTCGCGGGTCATTCTCTAAATAAATTTGCCAGCCTTGGATTAATCCTGTAGGGTGGCCCTCGTTAGTACCCAGCTGAAAGTCAATTCTGGCCAGTAAGGTCCCTGCAGTGCCCGGCTCCCCCCAAGAGCACGAACTGCTGAAACAGGACCGGCCCTTTCGATGATTCACTCGGCAGCCAAAGCTGCTCAAGCGCGAATCACCCTTGCAGATTGATCGGGATCTTCACCCAGAGGCCATGAACCTTTGCCTCGGTGTGCCTGCCCGCCTTTTGACGTACCTACCAGTCAGCCAAGCGCCTACCTAATTTGATGCGCCACCTCTGGCTGCCCTGTTCCAGTCAGGTTCAGCGCCACTTTAATAAAGGCGTCACTGGAACGTTTATAAGATGCACGGATCGAATCCCGTGTCCAAAGCAGGAACCTCCACATAATGACAAATCATCATCAGTTTCACAGTGCCGTTGGCACGCTTTCCCAGGCCTTCGCTCCATTGAAGTGCCTCATCGTTGCCCCGCGTAAGGGCAGCTTCAGCTTCACCCTGGTTGACGAGCATGGCATTGCTTGCCACAGCGAACGTCTTTATCCAGAGCAGTACAACCGCGCCGGCCCACTGCAAGCAGTGATCGACCGCACGCGTCAGTCGCTGGTCGCGTAAGGGCTGAATATCAGCCCATTCGCGCGCTGAATTTGCTATCGAAACTACTGCCGGTTGGCTCTTGGCTTAATTGCTGCAAAGCATATGGCCCCCAACCTCTGGCAGTAATCGATTTAAAAACAGGCCTTTACACCGTGATTATCACACTACACTTCAACTCGAGCGGTGCGATCCGCTTCCGACGGGCCTGACCCTTCCCCAGCTGCCAAGCTCCAGCGCCCGTCGGCCCTTAATTGAATGAGGGCATCATGGGTATCGCTGCCAGTGAATTGTGTCGTTATGTAATCAAACCCACCCTGGTTTACCTCGGCCGGCATTGCGCCAGCGCCGAAGCTTTGCTGCTGGGCGTTGCAGCCAGCCAGTCGGCTTTGGGCTCTGCCCTGCACGACCGCCGCGGGCACGGCCTCTACCGAATCGGCGAAAGCCGCCACCAGGCGCTCTGGGACGAGTTTCTTGCCCACGACCCGGAACTAGCCAGCCTGATCCGCGGCCTGGCCAGCCAGCATGCCTTCCTGCGCGGGCCGCATCTGGAGCTGGCCGTCAACCTGCGCTACTCCACCGCCATCGCCTGGATGCTGATCGAACAGCGTGCGTTGCCCTTACCGGCGGCGGACGACCTGATCGGGCACGCGCGAATATGGCGGCAGATTTTCCATCCGCAGGGGCGTCTACGTGACTTCACCCATGCTTGGCATACCTGCATCGAGCCAGTGATGGCGCCGGAGTCGTAGGACTGCTCCTACAGAAATCGAGAAAAAGTACGATTTTGGTCGGATTGTCCTACAAAACCGCTCTATCTCCTGCGTTTGAGCCTATAGCGCGACGCGCGATTTGTTGGTAGCTTTTCGCCCCGGAGATCCCAAGGAGTTTCACAATAATGAAAAAATCAATGCTCAAAACCTCCCTCGGCGTTGCTGTTGCCCTCGCTTCCAGCCAATTGCTGGCCAGCGGCTTTGCGCTCAACGAGCAGAGCATCAGCGGTATGGGGACAGGTTTCGCGGGTCGTTCTTCTTCTGCCGAAGACGCCAGCACCGTGTTCGGCAACCCTGCCGGCATGTCGCGGCTCAAGCGCGAACAAGTCACCGTCGGTGGTGCAGCCGTGATTGCCAAGTCCAAGATCAGCGGTCAAGGCAGCTATGGCGGTGAGACCGATGGCGATATGGTGCCGGTCGTCGGCGTACCCATGGGTTACTACGTCAAGCCGATCGATGATCACTGGAGCGTCGGTTTTGGTGTCTATGTGCCGTTTGGTCTGGTTACCGACTACGGTAGCGACGACGCTGCGCGCTACTGGGGCAAGAAAAGCCACGTAGAAGTGGTCACCTTCCAGCCGACTGTCAGCTATGCCTTCAACGACAAGGTATCGATTGGTTTCGGCCCGACCATCAACCGTATCGAGGGTGAGTTGGGTTCCAACCTCAACCAGCGGTTCATCGGTCAGGGCGATGGCGAAGTGAAAATCAAAGGCGACGACGTTGCCATCGGTTACAACGTCGGCGTCATGGTCCAGGCAACTGATCGCACCCGCCTCGGCCTGACCTATCACTCGATGGTCGACTACAAGCTGGAAGGCAAAACCCGCGTCAGCACAGCACTGATCGGCCCGTACAACGGTGACAAATTCGACGCCAAGTTGAATATCAAGACGCCGGAATCGGTGGACTTCTCGGTCACTCACGAACTCGACGACCAGTGGACGCTGTACGCCGGCAGCACCTGGACCCGCTGGAGCCGCCTGAAGGACATCACTGTCGAGAACGACGTTCCGGCAGCGCTGCGCGGTTCGGCGTTCCAGACCATCAGCGAAGAGCAGAACTGGCATGACACCTGGGCGCATGCCATTGGCGCATCGTACAAGGTCAACAAACAATGGACGCTGCGTACTGGCTTCTCGGTCGATCAGTCGCCGACCAACAACGAAAACCGCTCGCCACGGATCCCGACTGGTGACCGCAAGATCTTCAGCCTTGGCGCAGGCTGGAGCCCGAACGAAGACATGACCATCGACGTGGCTTATTCCTACCTGTGGGAAGAAGACACCAAGGTCAACAACCAGCCGGGCACGGCGCAGGAAGGCCTGTTGAAAGGCTCGTACCAGGCCAAGTACGAAAACAGCGCTCATGGCGTAGGTGCATCGCTGACCTATCGCTTCTGAGGTTGAGGTACGGGGGCCGCTCTGCGGCCCCCAATTCACCCTGGCACAGGCCAGACATCACCTAGACACTCCTGCAGATAATCCATGAACGCACGCACCTTGGCGGTCATGGCAGAGCGGTCCGCCACGCATACAAACACATCCATCGGCTCGGTCTGCGCGTAGGCCTGACCTGCATCGCGGTTTTCAAACAACGCCACCAGCGCTCCCGACTGCAAATGCGGCCTGACGATAAACTCGGCCAGGCGAGTGATACCCCCGTCGTTCAAGGCCATTTGCGCCAATGCATCGACGTCATCGCTGACCAGCACCTGGCCAAACTCGGCGTCAAAGCGCAAGCCGTCACGGACGAACCCCCAGCGCAGGTAACGGCCATCCACCGGATACCGGAACACCAGGCAACGGTGCGTGCGTAGCGACTCGGGCGCAGGCGGCATGCCCATCTTGGCCAGATAACCGGGCGATGCGCAGCAGACGAAAGGAATCTGCGCCAGATGGCGGGCGACCAGATTGTCTTCCAGCTGGGCGTTGATACGTAGGCTTACATCGACCCCTTCCTTGGCGTGATCGACGCGTCGATCATTCGTTACCAACTCTATTGAAAGCTGCGGGTATCGCGCGCTGAACGCCGGGATCAGCGGCGCCAGCACATGCCGGCCAAATGCTGACGTCGAGGCAACGCACAGCCGCCCCTGGGGCTCGCTGTCAGGCGTGGTCACCGCCAGTTCGGCCAACGCCAGATCATGCTCGATTTGCCTGACTCGCTCGTAATAAAGGCTGCCCGCCGGCGTCAGGCTCATACTGCGCGTGGTTCGTGCCAACAGGCGCACCTGCAGGTGCGCTTCAAGCCGGGCCAGATTCTGGCTGACCGCGGCAGGCGACAGGCCCAGCGTGCGGGCGCCAGCGGCAATGCTGCCGGTCTCGACCACCTTGATGAAGCTGCGAATGGTATTGAGCAAATCCACAGGACAGATCCCGATATTCGTAAGATTCTCTTTATAAAGAACTCAACGAATCCGGTCTACAAGGCCAACCGAGCACTTGCTAACCTGCAAGCCTGAATCGGCTAACCAGCGAGAGCTCTCTCATGCAAGAACTGCCTCAAACCCGCTCTAACCGTAAGTTGCGCCCCGCCGCCACGCCTTATGTATTCGCTCTGTATATGTCGGCGATCATGGCGTGCCTGATGTGCTTCGTCATCACCGCTGCCAACTCCGACATCAATGACGATTACCTGCACAACGTGTTCAAAGCCTACCAGCTGGCCATGCCGGTAGCCTTTTTATGTGTGTTGATGGTACGGCCAGTGGTAGTGCGCCTGGTTGCACTTACCGTGCACCCGCACTGACATCACGGCTTGGACGCGATGGCCTTGGCGATCGCGGCCTTGAATTCCGGATCGTCCGGTTTGGTCAGGCTGGAGAAGTTACCAATCACCTTGCCCTGGCGATCAACCACGTACTTATAGAAGTTCCACTTTGGCGCGCTGCTTTGCTTGGCCAGCTCGGCGAACAGGGGCGTGGCATCGTTGCCGCGCACGTGCTGCGCCTGGGTCATGGTGAAGGTGACGCCGTAGTTGGCGTAGCAGACCTTGGCGGTCTTCTCGCTATCTTTGTCTTCCTGCTTGAAGTCGTTGGAGGGCACGCCGAGGATTTCCAGGCCTTGTTCTTTATTGGCCTTGTAGACGGCTTCCAACCCTTCGAACTGCGGAGCGAAACCGCAGTAGCTGGCAGTATTGACTACCACCAGCGGTTTGCCGGCGAAGCGCTGGCACAGGTCGATCTGCTCCTTGCCGCCCAGCTTGGGCAGGCTGCCCTGGAGGAGTTCAGGGCAGTCCGCCGCCCAGCTCGCGGCCAGCGGAGCCAGGCACAGCAACGGTATCGATAGCCAGCGTGCATGCATCATTCTCAGTCACTCCTGCAAGTCCTTGAACCTGCAGGGTAGCCCTTAACAGACGCCCATGCCCAGCTGCATCAATGCCAGCCCGCCCTGCTGCCATCCCCACCAGGCCACCGCCAGCAGCAGCAAGCCTGCCCCAGCCAGCAAGCCCTGCAGCACATAGCGCCTCATGCCGGCTGCGCCTGCAGGCGCGCGACAGGCCGTTCGCGCACTGGCCAGTTGAGCCCAGCCGCGACCAGGCTGAGCACAATCGCAATCTGCCAGACCAGGTCATAGCTGCCCGTCTGGTCGTAAACCACCCCGCCCAACCAACCGCCGAGGAACGCCCCGATCTGGTGGAACAGGAAGACGATCCCGCCCAGCATCGACAGATTGCGCACGCCGAACAGGGTTGCCACCGTGCCGTTGGTCAGCGGCACCGTCGACAGCCACAGCAGGCCCATGGCGATACCAAACAGGTAGGCACTGAACTGGGTCACCGGCGCCCACAGGAACAGAACAATGACCACCGCGCGCAGCAGGTACAGCGCGGTCAACAGGCGTGGCTTGGACATCCGTCCACCGAGCCAGCCGGCGGTGTAGGTGCCGACAATATTGAACAAGCCGACCAGCGCCAGCACCGTTGTCCCGGTTGCGGCGGGCAGATGTTGGTCAACCAGATACGCCGGCAGGTGCACACCGATGAACACTACCTGAAAACCGCAGACGAAAAAGCCCAGCGCCAGCAGCCAGAAGCCCGAATGCGAACAGGCCTCGCGCAGCGCCTGGCCGAGCGTCTGATCGACGCCCTGGCTGGGCATGGGGCGATCCTTGAGCATGGCCACGAACGGCACGATCAGCGCCACCATCAGGCCCAGCACCAGCAGCGCCGCCGACCAGCCCAGCCACTGAATCAGGCCCTGGGTGCCGGGCAGCATGGCGAACTGGCCGAACGAGCCGGCGGCGCTGGCGATACCCATGGCCATGCTGCGCTTTTCCGCTGGCACCGCGCGGCCGACCACGCCGAGGATGACCGAGAACGAGGTGCCGGAAAGGCCGATACCGATCAGCAGGCCGGCGCTCAGCGACAGCGACCAGAGCGAGTCAGCCATGCTCATGGTCAGCAGGCCAGCGGTATAAAGGATGCCGCCAATGATCACCACCTTCGCCGCGCCGAGGCGGTCCGCCAGGGCGCCGGCGAAGGGCTGGGCAAGGCCCCAGATCAGGTTCTGCAGGGCAATGGCAAAGGCAAATACCCCACGCCCCCAGCCAAATTCCGTGCTCATGGGGTTGAGAAACAGGCCAAAGCCATGGCGCACGCCAAGCGACAAGGCCAGGATCAATGCTGCGCCAAGAAGCACCCAGCCGCTGGTTCGCCACACCGATGTCATTATTGTTTTCTCCAGCAAGCCGCAAGGTTAATTACAGGTATATACCCGTTTATAGTCGAACCACATCAGGCCAAAACGCCCAGCAAGCGCACCAGTTCATCACGTTGTCCGGCGCCGAGCTTGTCCACCAATGTCAGTTGTGCCTGCTCCCAGGCCGGGCCGGCGTCATGCAGGCAGGTCGCGCCCGCCTCGCTCAACAGCACCACCCGATTGCGCTGGTCGGCACCTTCGGCCAACGTCACCAGGCCTTCGGCCTCAAGCACCTTGAGGTTGCGTCCCAGGGTACTCCGGTCCAGGCCCATGACTTGCGCCAAAGTGGTTATGCTCGGGCGGTCCAGCCGCTGCAGCTGACGCAACAGGGAAAACTGGGCAACGTTGATGCCGAAGTCAGCCAAGGCCTCGTCATAGTGTCGGCTAACCCCGCGGGCGGCACGACGTAGGTGGGTGCAGATGCATTCACTGGTCAACATGATTACGTGTATATACCCGCACTCCATTTGTTGCAACAGGTTTCATCTGCGCCGCTAAGCACCGGGGGCACCTGCCTGCGGCTGCAAGCGTCGTCGAATCGGCTCGAATGCGGGGGTAGCCTTGCGCGCTATTGGATCTGCCGCGCCCTCATCGATGGCTTGCCAGTAACGCCATGGCACCTTGCCGGTGCCTAGCTCATAGTCCATACCATCCCAGCTGTCTTCACGGAAGCTGTAGAAGGCCCAGTGCAGCGCGTTGCTGTCGGTAACTGCGAGCACGTCTTCAAGATATTGCTGGCAGCCGGGCAGACGGCGCATGCAACCGAACTCGCCGACCACCAGGCGCGAACGCGGCAACTGCACGGCATCGACCCAGTCCAGCGACTGCTGCAGGTATGCCGCCACACGCTGGCCGTCCCAATGCTCTTCGCGCCCGGCGAACGGCACCGTACCCGGATAGGCCAATGGCACTTTACGGGTCATGTTGGGCGCGCTGGTGGCTGCGTACGGTTCGTACATATGCACGCTGTAGAGCAAGCGCTGATCAGCCAACGGCTCTGGCCAGTAACTGAACGCATCAGCCGCAGCAAACCAGCCGGCATCGAGCATGATCGGGGTGACGCTATCAACCTCTCGGACGGCTGCAATGATCTGCTTGTACAGCGCTGGCAGGTCGCGTGCGCCGCCCTTTTGCGCGGCGTACCACTGGCGCATCTGCTGGCGGTCAGCATGCTCGGCCAGCCCGCCGTGCTTTTCTGGTGCGGGTTCGTTGATCAAGTTGTAACCAGCGACTGCCGGATGGTCCTTGAGCACGTCCGCTAGGTCACGCCAGAACGCTGCGGCCTGGTCCCAGTAGCGTTTGTCTTGCCACAGGCGGTCATCGAACCGGCCTTGATTGTTCTGCGACCAGCGCATGCCCGGCAATGAGAGCGGCGCGATGACCACCTTGAGCCCGGCGGCATGGGCGTGGTCGAGCACCTGACGTAACTGACTCACGTCAGCAGCCGTCAGGCCTTGGTAGGCGTCGGCATCGCCGAGCAGGAAGTCGCGTTGCTCCGGGCGCCATTTGTCGTAGGACAACCGCACCCAGGTGGCGCCGTAGCCATGCAAGGCTTCGAAGTAGGCTTGGGTCGGTGGCAGCCGATTGAAACTGTTGCCGCCATGGCGCGGTGTATCCCAGAAACTCATGAGATCGGCCGCAGTAACGTGCGCGCTGGTCAGAAGCAACAGGCTGGCGAGAATCCACTGACGCATGAGCAGTGCCTCCAAGGTAGAGGTTAACGGGCGGCCGAGGATACGCCCGCCCCTGCTCAGCGGCATCTAACGAACGATTGCCGCAAATTGCACGATATTTCCAAACATGTAACGACCGCCTATGACTCAGGCCAGTGGCATCAAGGCCAGGCTCAGCACTACTGTCAGCTCCAGCAATTCCAGTACGGCACCGGCGGTATCGCCGGTAGTACCACCCAGCCGACGGCACATCGCCCGGCGCAGGCCGATAAACACCAGCAACGCCAGCAGCCCTGTGCACAGCGCAGCCCAGCCGCCGAGCAAGACGCAACCCAGCACGGTGGCGAGCAGGACTCCGTAGCCGGCGCGACGCGGCAAGTGCTCTGCCAGGGCTTGCCCCAGGCCACCTGCGCGCACATACGGAGTACTCAGGAACAACCCAAGCATCGCCGCCCGTCCAACTACAGGCGCCAGCAGCAGCCAAGCCCCCGCATCGCGCTCGAGCAACACCCACAGCGCGCAGAATTTGAGCAGCAGCACCAGCATCAGGGTGACCACTGCAATTGGCCCGCTGCGCGGGTCTTTCATGATCAGCAGCGTGCGTTCACGATCACCGAAGCCGCCCAGCCAGGCATCGGCGCTGTCGGCCAGTCCATCCAGATGCAGCGCCCCGCTGAGCAGTACCCACAGTGTCAGCAGCAGGGCCGCCTGCAACGGCGCGGCGGTGCCTTGCAAGAGGTAGCTGGCCAGCCACAGGAGCACGCCAAACAGCAAGCCCACCAGTGGATAGAACAGCAACGAGCGGCCCACCTGACGCGGCTCGGGCATGCCTGCCAAGGTCACGGGCAGGCTGCTGAGAAACTGCAGGGCGATCCACCAGGGCAGCATCTCAGAGCACCTCGTGAAGGATGCCGGCCTGCCACTGCAGGCGCGCCCGCGCACCGTGGCCGACCTCGACCTGCAGCAACTGCTCACGCGGCAAGCCTCGCGCCCGCGCCAGCAGCAGGCGCATCACACCGCCGTGGGTCACCAGCAATACATGCCGCCCGGCATATTCGAGCGCAAGGCGGTCGATGGCCGTCAGCACCCGTTCAGCGAAGGCGGCCACCGGCTCGCCGCCGGGCGGCGTGTAGGCGTAAGGATCGGCCCAGAACTGGCCGAGCTGATCGGCCTGGTCCTGCATGATCTGCAGCGCTGTGCGCCCTTCCCAATCACCGAAGTGCAGTTCACGGATACCCGCTTCGCGCTGCACCGGCAGCGCCAGTTGCTGCCCCAGCTCGTCGGCAAACAGTGCACAGCGCTGCAATGGCGAGGTGATCAGCGCCTGCCACGGAGCGGTCTGCTCCACTGCCGTACGCATCTGCGCCCACCCCTTGGCCGTCAGGGCGTCATCCAGGCTGCCACGCAGGCCGCCGCCCAGTTCGGTTTCGCCATGGCGCAGCAGGTCGATGATCATGCCGGGCGATCCGCGACTGCCGCTTCGGCAAAGGTCGCCATTTGCCCGTGCAGCGCGCAGGCCAGCCGCAGCAGCGGCACCGCCAGAGCTGCGCCACTGCCCTCGCCCAGACGCAGGCCGAGGGCCAGCAACGGCTCGGCCTGCAGCGCCTCGAGCAGCACCTGATGGCCCGGCTCGGCGCCTTGATGGGCAAACAACAGCCAAGGCCGGCACTGCGGATTGAGGCGCACGGCGACCAGCGCCGCGACGCTGCAGATAAAGCCGTCGACCAGAACTCCAACACCTTGCTGGGCACAGCCCAGATAAGCCCCCACCAGCGCGGCAATTTCAAAGCCGCCGACACAGGCCAGCGCCCACAGCGGGTCATCTGCCTGCAGGCCATGCAGCTTCAGCGCGCGCTCGATTACGGCGGCCTTGTGTTGCACACCGGCACTGTCCAGGCCAGTGCCCGGGCCACTCAGTTCACGCGCTGGGCAAGCCAGCAGCACGCTGGCCAGGGCCGCCGCAGCGGTGGTATTGCCGATGCCCATCTCACCGCCAATAAACAGTTGAGTACCCTGCTCGGCAGCACGCTGGGCGCTATCGCGGCCGGCCTGCAGGGCAGCCTGCAATTGCGCGTCGGTCATCGCTGGCTGCTGAGCGAAGTTGGCGGTACCGGCCCCCAGTTGCAGGTGGCGTACACCTGGCAGTTGCAGGCTCGGCTCGATGGTACCGAGGTCGACCACCTCAAGGCTCGCACCCAATTGCCGCGCCAGCACGCTGATCGCCGCACCGCCGCCGACAAAGTTACGCAGCATCTGCCCGGTCACGGCCTGCGGGTAGGCCGAGATGCCCTCCGCGACCACGCCATGGTCACCGGCAAAAATGCTGATGGCGACCTGCTCCAGGCTTGGCCGCTCGCGACCCTGCAGGCCGGCCAGGGTCAGCGTAAGGGTTTCCAGCTGACCGAGTGAGCCGGCCGGTTTGGTCAATTGCTGCTGACGCGCACGGGCCTGTTCGATGGCGGCGTGATCAACAGCTTGGCAGGCATCACGCCACCAGAAAGGGTTCATAGAGCAGGTCCTTTAAGCATGAGAGGGAGGCCGGCGACCGTCAGCACCACGCGCTGGCAGCGCTCGGCCACCGCCTGGTGCAACAGGCCGGCCAGGTCGACGTAGCGGCGGGTCAGTTCGCCCATGGGCACCACGCCCAGGCCGCTTTCGTTGCTGACCAGAATCAGCGTGCCCGGCAACCCCGGCAGGCACTCGAGCAGCGCATCGCGTTCAGTAGCGAGGCGCTCGGGGTCGTCGAGCATGAGCAGGTTGGTCAGCCACAGGGTCAGGCAGTCGACCAGCAGGCAGCGGCCTTCAGCGGCTTCGGCGCGCAGCACAGCGGCGAGCTGCACGGGCTCTTCGATCAGGCCCCAATGTGCTGGACGGCGCTGGCGATGCAACTGCACGCGCTCGTTCATTTCGCCATCGAGAGGCTGGCTGGTGGCGATGTAAGTCACCGGCAGTCCGCAGCTGCCTGCCAGTTGCTCGGCCAGGCGGCTCTTGCCCGAGCGGGCACCACCCAGAATCAGACTATGCATGGCCGGCGACTCCACACAGTAGGCGCAATTGGTCAGTGTCCAGGTGCTTTTCGATCAGGTCAGCCAGGCGCTCGATATCGCGCTCGCGCAGTGCTTCATAGTCGATGCTCTGCACGGCTTCCAGGCCCGCCCAGCGCAGCAGCGCCGCGCAGGACTGGCTGCCTTCGAACAGGCCGTGCAGATAGGTCGCGAGGATCTGCCCATCAGCGCTGATCGCGCCGTCGCAGCGGCCGTCGGCCAAGACCACCGCAGGCCGCTCCAGCGCCGCGCCCTGGGTGACGCCAGCGTGGATCTCGTAGCCGGCCACCGGTGACTGCTCCAGCAGCAGGCTGCCGGCAACATTGCGCAGTTGTTTGTCGGCTGCAAGTTCGGTGACGTAGTCGAGCAGGCCCAGACCCGGGCTGGTGCCTGCGGGGCCCTCCAGCCCAAGCGGATCGCGCACTTCATGGCCGAGCATCTGCAAACCGCCACAAATGCCGATCAGCTTGCCGCCGTAGCGCAGGTGACGCTCGATGGCCGTGGCCCAGCCACGCTCGCGCAATTGCGCGAGGTCGGCGCGCACGCTCTTGGAGCCGGGCAGGATGATCAGGTCGGCCGGCGGGATCGGCTGGCCGGGCCCGATGAACTGCAGATCGACCTGCGGATGCAGGCGCAGCGGGTCGAAATCGGTGTGGTTGCTGATCCGCGGCAGCACCGGCACGATCACCTTGAGCACCCGCTCGGCCTTGGCCGGCTGGCGCGCATCGATGGCGTCCTCGGCCTCCAGGTGCAGATCGGTAACGTACGGCAGCACGCCCAGCACCGGTTTGCCGGTGCGCTGCTCGAGCCAGTCGAGGCCCGGCTGGAGCAAAGCGATGTCGCCACGAAAACGATTGATGACAAAACCCTTGACCCGCGCCTGCTCGCTGGCCGAGAGCAGCTCGAGGGTGCCGACCAGATGGGCGAACACGCCACCACGATTGATATCAGCCACCAGAATCACCGGGCAGTCGACCGCCTCGGCAAAGCCCATGTTGGCAATGTCGCCAGCACGCAGGTTGATCTCGGCCGGCGAGCCGGCGCCTTCGACCATCACCACCGGATATGCCGCTTGCAGGCGTTGGTGCGAGGCCAGCACGGCCTGCATGGCGATGGCCTTATAGTCGTGATAGGCGACCGCATTCATGCTGGTCACGGCGCGGCCATGGATGATCACCTGGGCACCGGTGTCACTGTTGGGCTTGAGCAGCACCGGGTTCATGTCGGTATGCGGTGCCAGCCGGCATGCTTGCGCCTGCACAGCCTGGGCGCGACCGATTTCGCCGCCGTCGGCGGTGACGGCACTGTTGAGCGCCATGTTCTGCGGTTTGAACGGCACCACGGCAACGCCCTGGCGCAGCAGCCAACGGCACAAGGCAGTCACCAGGGTGCTCTTGCCGGCGTCGGAGGTGGTGCCTTGCACCATGAGCGTGGTCATGCCGATTCCTTTTGATAGTCAGCCAGCGCCTGGGCCAGGCGCTGCTCTTCTGCCGCGCAGGCGGGCAGGCCGAAGCGCAGCGCTGCGGGGTGCTCGAACAGGCGCACGAGGATGCCGCGGCGGGCGAGAAATGCATGCAGATGACGGGCTTGTTCAAAACGCAGGTACTGGAACAGCTCGCAGCCGCCGGTCGGCGCCAGGCCTGCGTCGTCCAGCAAAGCCGCCAGGCGCTGGCTGGCCTGCGCGCAGCGGACGGTCTGGGCCAATTGCGCAGCGCTGTCGTTGAGGCAGGCCTGACCCAGCACGCGCGTCGGCCCCGGCACGGTCCACGGCCCGAGCAGTTCGGCCAGGCGGGCCAACAGGCTTGGTTCGGCCATGGCAAACCCCAGCCGCACACCGGCCAGGCCAAAGAATTTGCCGAACGAACGCAGCACGATCAGCCCCGCTCGCTCGGCGCAGTCGACCACGCTTTGGGCTGGGCTGGTATCGATGAACGCCTCATCGATCACCAGCCAAGCACCACGCCGAGCCAGCCGTGCATGCCAGGCAAGCAACTGCTCGCGCGTGAACAGCCGGCCGCTGGGGTTGTTAGGGTTGACCACAACAAGCACGTCGAGGCTATCCAGCACCTGCTCGACATCATCCTCGGCCAGCTCGATCAGTTGATGCCCGGCACGCTGCCAGGCGTAGGGATGTTCGGCATAGCACGGCGTCAGCACCCCTACCCGGCCCGCCGCGCGCAGGTGTGGCAAGGCTTGAATGGCGGCCTGCGAGCCTGCCACAGGCAGCAGCTGCGTGGCGCCGTAGTAGTGACGCGCAGCTTGCTCCAGACCATCTTCGCTCTCCGGCAAGCGCGCCCAGGCAGCCTGCGCAATCGCCGGGATTGCAAAGGGCCATGGGGCAATACCGCTGGACAGGTCCAGCCACTGCTCGCGGGCAATCCCGTATTCACGCACTGCGCGTTGCAGGCGGCCGCCATGTTCAAGCATTCAGATACGCTCCCAGACAGATCAGCAGCAGCCACAACCAGACGCCGCGTTGCACCAGGCTCCAGCCGCGCTCGATGGCGTCGGCATCGGCCGGTGGCCCCTCGCCCAACTGCGGCCGCTCGTGCAGCTCGCCGTGATAAACCGCAGGCCCACCCAGCTCGACGCCGAGCGCACCGGCACCGCTGGCCATCACCGGGCCTGCGTTGGGGCTGTCCCACAGTGGCGCCTGACGCCGCCAGCAGGTCAGCGCCAGGCGGGTCTTGCCGAGCAGCGCGTAAGTCAGGGCGACCAGCCTTGCAGGAATGTAGTTGAGGACGTCGTCGATGCGCGCCGCCGCCCAGCCGAAGCGCTCGAAGCGTTCGTTGCGATAGCCCCACATGGCATCGAGCGTATTGCTCAGCCGGTACAGCACCACCCCGGGCGCACCGGCGATGATGAACCAGAACAAAGCAGCAAACACTGCATCGCTGCCGTTCTCCAGGACTGATTCGCTGGCAGCGCGGGCGACGGCCGTTTCGTCCAGTTCAGCGGTCTCGCGGCTGACCAGGTAGCCGACCCGACGCCGGGCTTCGGCCAGATCACCGCGGCGCAGTGCGTCAGCCACCGGCATTACATGCTCACCGAGGCTACGCAGCCCCAACGCACAGTACAGCGCCAGCACATCGACCAGCCAGCCGATCAGCGGCAGCCAGGACAGCAACAGTGCCAGCAAGGTCAACGGCACCACGGCCAGAAACCAGGCGCTGACGCCATGGCTGCGCCAGCCGCGACCACCCGCATTCAGGCGCTGCTCCAGGCGTGCGGCAAAATTGCCGAAAGCAACCAGCGGGTGGCGCCGTTTCGGCTCACCCAGCAGCGCGTCGAGGGCAACACCGGCGACGGTCAGCAAGGCCACGCTCATGCGCGTTCTCCCCATTGGTTTTCGTAGAGCATGGCGCTCAGTGGCTGTTGTTCGGCCCAGTTTTCCAGGGCCAGCATCGGTGCTGGGTAAAACGCCTCGACCGGGCCCAGGCAGAGCACCGCCACCGGCTTGGCATCGGCTGGCATGGCCAGCAGCTCGGCCAGTGCCTGCGGGTCGAACAACGATACCCAGCCCATGCCCAGGCCTTCGGCGCGCGCGGCCAGCCAGAGGTTCTGGATTGCGCAGGCGAGCGAGGCCAGGTCCATTTCCGGCAAGGTGCGGCGGCCGAAAATGTGCGCTTCGCGCTTGTCCATCAGCGCTGCCACCCAGAGCTCGGCGCAGTCGTTGATGCCTTCGACCTTGAGCTGCATGAATTCGTCGGAGCGTTCGCCAAGGGCTTCGGCGGTGCGCACCCGCTCCTGCTCGACCAGTGTCTGGATGCGTCCGCGCAAGTCGCGCTGGCTGATGCGGATAAACCGCCACGGTTGCATCAGGCCAACACTGGGGGCCTGATGCGCGGCCGTCAGCAGGCGTGTAAGCACCTGCGGCGCTACTTCGCCACCGGCAAAGTGGCGCATGTCGCGGCGCTCGCCGATCGCTCGGTACACCGCAGCGCGTTCGGCATCGGAGAAGGCATGCTCGCTCATGGTCGCAACAGCGCCGCCGCCGCGTGGGGGTCAGAGGGGAAATAGAAGTGCACGTATGAGGCCGTCAGCCGGCCCAGGCGGTACACCGCCTCGTTGCCGCGGCCGCCGTTGGGGCTGAGGCCACGGGCGATTGGCTCCAGCTCGCTGGTGGTCAACGAGTGGTGATAGGTGTGCCCGCGCAGAGTGCCTTCGGGCAGTTCCACCGCTTGCAGGGCCAGTGCTGCCAGGCGCTTCTGCATCACCGCCTCGCCAGTCAACAAACCAACCAGCGCGGCGCGCTCACCGGTAACATCGGTCAGGTTTTCAAGCAGGTAGAGCATGCCGCCGCACTCGGCCAAAAGCGGCTTGCCTGCACTGTGATGAGCGCGAATCGCGTCCAGCATCGGCGTATTGGCGGCCAGCGCATGGTGGTGCAATTCGGGGTAGCCGCCTGGCAGATAGAGGCTGTCGACCTGCGGCAGCTCGCTGTCGTGCAGCGGCGAGAAAAATGCCAGCTGAGCGCCCATGGCCCGCAGCAGGTCAAGGTTGGCGCCATAGATGAAGGCAAACGCTTCGTCCTGCGCTACGCCAATGCGCACCCCGGCCAGCGAGGGCAACGATGCTGGCAATGCTGGGCCATCGAAGCTCACCGCTGGCGGCAGCGCGGCATCGCAGCTGCCAGCCAGGGCCTCGGCGGCGGCGTCGAGGCGCTGGTCAAGGTCGTTCAGTTCGCTGGCTTGCACCAGGCCCAGGTGGCGACTGGGCAGCTCGATGCCGCGCTCGCGCGACAGCCCGCCGTACCAGCGCAGGCCTTCGGTCAGGCTGCCTTCAAGTAGTTGCGCGTGGCGCAGGCTGCCAACCCGGTTGGCCAGCACCCCGGCGAACGGCAGATCGGCCTGGTAGCGTGCCAGGCCTAGGGCCAGCGCACCAAAGGTCTGGGCCATGGCGGTGCCGTCGATCACCGCCAGCACCGGCACGCCGAAATGGCGCGCCAGATCAGCGCTGGACGGAGTGCCATCGAACAAGCCCATAACCCCTTCGATGAGGATCAGGTCGGCCTCGGCGGCAGCTTCCCAGAGCAGTCGCCGGCTCTCTTGCGCGCCGATCATCCACAGATCGAGCTGGTACACCGGCGCGCCGCTGGCCCGCTCCAGAATCATTGGGTCGAGAAAGTCCGGACCGCACTTGAACACCCGCACCTTGCGCCCGAGGTTGCGGTGCAGGCGTGCCAGGGCTGCGGTCACGGTGGTCTTGCCCTGCCCGGAAGCGGGCGCTGCGATCAGCACCGCCGGGCACTGGCGCGGGTCACTCATAGTTCCACGCCCTTCTGCGCGCGGATACCGGCCTGGAAGGCATGCTTGAGCATGCCCATCTCGGTGACGGTGTCGGCCAGTTCGACCATTTCCGGTTTGGCGCCGCGGCCGGTGACGATCACGTGCTGCATTGGCGGACGAGCCTGAATGTCACTGAGCACCTGGTCCAGGTCGAGATAACCATGCTTGAGGGCGATGTTCAGCTCATCCAGCACAACGAAATGAATCGACGGGTCCTGCAGCATTTGCCGCGATACCGCCCAGGCGGCTTCTGCCGCGGCGATGTCGCGCTGGCGGTCCTGGGTTTCCCAGGTAAAGCCCTCGCCCATCACGTGGTAGCGCACCTGCTCGGGGAAACGGCGGAAGAACAGCTCCTCGCCGGTGCTGTTGCGACCCTTGATGAACTGCACCACACCGCACTGCATGTCATGGCCCAGCGCGCGGGCGAGCATGCCGAAAGCCGAGCTGCTTTTGCCCTTGCCATTACCGGTCAGCACCAGCAGCAGGCCGCATTGATTGGGAGAGTTGGCGATGCGCTCGTCGATGATCGCCTTTTTGCGCTGCATGCGCGCCAGGTGGCGTTCGTCGCGTTCGGGGTTGTCGCTCATAAGGTTCTCCGCAAGTGCCTGCGCGCGCACCGGGCGGCGACAGATCGAAAGGCAGGCAAACGGAGAACGCGCAGGCGCCGTGGCGCAAACCACAGTGAACTGTGCATCACCCTCCGTGATGCCGTTGGCAGTAACAGGCCGGTCTCCGGGCTCGTGAGCGCTACGTACGCGGCTCACCTACCGTTGCGGGGGCAGCGCCGGACTGGTACCGGCTTCCCAGTTTCACCCCGCCAGACCGCAGTCCGCAGGGCACCTGAAACACGCCGCGAAGGTTAGAGGGTTGCACCGGGAGCGTCAATGAAACAAGGCCGGTTTGGCCTGGATCAATGGCCGATTCGACAGTACAGCGCAGACTGCTAGCATTGATATCATATCGCCATCACTGTAGCTGACCGCGATAATCACAATAAGGAGTGCGCAGCATGCAAGGTCTGATCATCAACAACCCGCGCCTGGAGTTTTTGCGTCCTGCCCTGGAGCGCTGGGTCGACTGCATCGATCGCTTCGCCGAACTCAACCATGCCAGCGACGCACCTTACTGGCATGGCTCAGCGGCCAACGTCGGCCTGCTGGCTGCGGCTGCCTGGCAAGCCGAGCTGGTCGCCCTGACCCAGTTTGCCAGCAGCAAGCAACGCGAAGAAAGCGAGCGCGAAGGCCGTTGTGACCTGGCCATCAGCACCGCCGAGGAGTCGATCCATCTGCACGCCAGCCAGCGCTGGCCGCGCATCGCCCGGCTCGACCTGACCGCCGCCCTGCAAGAAACCACCAGCGCCGCCAAGCCGATTGCCTATGCCAGCCAGCTCAAAGCCGGGGCGCTGTTCGTCAGCCCGTGGAAAGCCGGCCAGCACGCCAGCCCGGAAGAACTCCAGGACCTGGTCGATGACCTGCAAAAGCACACCACCTGCGCCGTGGCCTGGTACTTCCCGTACGCCTATCGCAAGCTGCACAACGAGCACGGCCAGTATTTCCCAGGTGTTGCATTGCTGTTCAAGCAAGCGTGAAGCAGCCCTGCGCCGCGCCGGGTTGAACCTCGCCCGGCGCCTATGGTTCTGTATGCCATAGCCCTTGTCGAGAGCCCGCCCATGGACAGAATGCGCAGTGCCGTTGTGCTCGCCTTGCTCGCAGGCCTCGGCGGCTGCGGCGAGACCGCCAGCCTCAGAGTCAACGATGGCATCGGCCCCACACCGCAGTTACCGGCGCCAAACAAAACCCTGTTGCCAACCGTCAACGTCGCGCCGGCGGTCGGCTGGCCGCAGGGTGGCAAACCGGTTGCAGCGGCCGGCACTCAGGTTGCGCTATTTGCCGACCATCTCGACCATCCGCGCTGGCTGTATGTGCTGCCCAATGGCGACGTGCTGGTCGCCGAAACCAACGCACCGGCCAAGCCGGACGACGGCAAAGGCCTGCGCGGCTGGTTCATGAAACGAGCCATGTCCAAGGCCGGTGCCGGCGTCCCCACCGCCAACCGCATCACCCTGCTGCGCGACCGCGACCATGACGGCGTCGCCGAAACCCGCAGCCGCTTTATCGAAGGGCTCAACTCGCCCTTCGGCATGGTGCTGGTAGGCAAGGACCTGTACATCGCCGACACCGACAAGCTGCTGCGCTTCGATTACGTGACCGATGCGTTGCAGATCGACGGCCGCGGGCAGAAGGTCACCGACCTGCCGGGTGGCACCCTCAATCACCACTGGACCAAGAACGTGATCGCCAGCCCCGACGGGCGCAAGCTGTACGTCACGGTAGGCTCCAACAGCAACGTGGCAGAGAACGGCATGCAGCAAGAGCAAGGCCGCGCGGCGATCTGGGAAGTGGACCGCGCAACCGGCAGCCACCGCATCTTCGCCTCCGGGCTGCGCAACCCGAATGGATTGGCCTGGCAGCCGCAATCGGGGGCGCTATGGACGGCGGTCAATGAGCGCGACGAGATCGGCAGCGACCTGGTCCCGGACTACATCACCTCGGTCAAGGATGGCGGTTTCTACGGCTGGCCGTACAGCTACTACGGGCAGCACGTGGACGTGCGGGTGCAACCACAAGACCCGGCCAAAGTCGCCCAGGCGCTGGTACCGGATTACGCCGTGGGGCCACATACCGCTTCGCTTGGCCTGGCGTTTATCGAGCCAGGTTTGTTGCCCGCACCGTTTGGCCGTGGCGCGCTGATTGGTCAACACGGCTCGTGGAACCGCAAGCCACACAGTGGTTACAAAGTGATCTTTGTGCCGTTCGATGCGGACGGCAAGCCAGCAGGCCAGGCGCTGGACCTACTGAGCGGTTTCTTGAGTGAACAAGGTGAGGCAATGGGCCGACCGGTTGGCGTGGTCAGCGATCAGCGCGAGGGCGTGCTGGTAGCGGATGATGTGGGCAATGTGATTTGGCGTGTGAGCGCAGCAAAGCAATGAGAGCGCTGAGCAGCCCCGGCTTTTGACTTTCGCTCTTGATCTGCGCCAGCGAAGCGAGGCGTGCTCTTGATCTGCTTTTGATCTTGATCCACCGGCGACTCAGGAGGCCGAGCGCAGGTCTTGCGAAGGGAGGTGCCGGCCATGGATGGCCGGCAAGCGCTGTGAAGCGCAGGGGCCGCTACGCAGCCCTTCGCGGCTAACGGCCGCTCCCACAGGGACCGCGTAGGTCGCTAATTCAGGGATTCTGCGCCAAATGCCCAGCCGGCAATACTCGCTTGGCCTGCAAATACGCCTTGGCCCAATAGCTATTACTCAGATAATCCAACCGCACAGTCCCGCCAGTCCGCGGCGCATGCACAAAGCGCCCTTCCCCGACATAGATCCCGGCATGGCTAACCTGCGAGCCGCCCCCGGTAGCAAAGAACACCAAATCCCCCGACTGCAGCGAATTGACATCAATGCTAGGCGCCCGCATCACAATCATCTCGCGAGTCGACCGCGGCAAGCTGATACCAGCAGCATCCCGGTACACATAGCCAATCAGCCCACTGCAATCAAACCCCGAATCCGGCGTATTGCCGCCCCAGCGATAAGGCGTGCCAACCAACCCGATAGCCCGGAACAACACATCCGCCGCAACCGGCGAAGAGCTGGGTTGTTGATTGAAGATGATTTGTGGCTGAACCACAGGTGCCGGTGCCGGAGCACGGCTGGAGCAGGCAGCGAGCATCGCCACCAGCGAAAGAAATGCGAAGCGCGCCACTGTCACCATGGCTGAAACTTCCTGTAAGAGGCCGATCGACCGCAGTCGAAAAGAGTTGAGAAATTAGATTAGACGCTTTCTGTAAATGCGCACGGCGGCGAGCTTTTTAAGCATCGCCGCCGTGCGAATATAGCAACTGGCTATCAGTTACGCGAGATCATCGTTGGCGCCATGGCCAGGGCGCGCTTGGCCTCGATAAAGGTCTTGCTCCAGTAACGATCCTGGAGATTATCGATACGCACACCACCGCTGCGACGGCTGCTCGAGTGGATGAACTGATTGTCACCCAGGTAGATGCCGGCATGGCTTACGCGACCGCGACCGTTAGTGCTGAAGAACAGCAGGTCGCCTGGCTTGAGCTTGTTGCGGGCTACTTTGGGTGCATCGACGTTGATCATCTCGCGGGTCGAGCGTGGCAGGTTCATGCCAGCCTCTTCGCGGAACAGATAACCGATGAAACCGCTGCAATCGAAACCGGACTTCTCCGAAGTGCCGCCAAAGCGATAGCGGGTGCCGATCAAGGCCATGCCGCGCTCCAGGATGCTGTCGGCAAGGACTGGCAACTGGTAAGGTTTGCTGCTGGAGAACGCCTCGAGGTCTTCGTCGGTAGCCATTGGCTCTTCGCCGAAGACCGAAGAAGCGGAAGGTTTGATCAGGTCAGCAGAATGTGCAGCAACCTGTGGGTGATCCTGGGGCTGGGAAACCGGGCTATGCGCCGCGCAGCCAAAAAGCAGGGTCACAAGTGCGAGTGGCACGAGGGGTGCGAAGTGCTTGAGCATGTGCACGACCGTGTCTTTAGTTCTAAAGGAGGCTGCGACTATGCCTTCTATCAGGGTCATTTGCAAATTTTATCGAAAAAAATGTGACTTTTCCGTTTTTACGCTGTAGCCCGCTGGTTTCAGGGCTTTACCAGCCCAGCGTTTCTTTCAGAAAAGGGATGGTCAGCTTGCGCTGAGCCTGCAGCGAGGCCTGATCAAGCCGCTCGAGCAGATCGAACAACGCACTCATGCTGCGCGCGCCGCGGGTGAGGATGAAATGGCCGACTTCGTCGGTCAGGTGCAAACCGCGGCGCGAGGCACGCAGTTGCAGGGCGCGCAGCTTGTCTTCATCGGACAGCCCGCGCATCTGGAAGATCAGCGCCAGGGTCAGGCGCGACTTGAGGTCGGCAAGCTTGATCGGCAATTCGCGCGGCGAACTGGATGCGGCCAGCAGCAAGCGTCGGCCGCTGTCGCGCAGGCGGTTGAACAGATGGAACATGGCCTCTTCCCAGTCGGCTTTACCAGCGATCACATGCAGATCGTCGATGCACACCAGCTCGTACTGTTCGAGGTGATCGAGCAGCTCGATACCGCGATCGAGCAACTGCGCCAGGGGCAGGTAAACCGCCAGCTCTCCGCGCTGCTGGAAACGCTGGGTGGCAGCCTGCAACAGGTGGGTGCGACCCACACCCTGCTTGCCCCATAGGTAGATGAGGCTCTCGGTCCAGCCGGCGTCGGCTTCGCACAAGCGCTCGACATAGCCCAGTGCTGCGGCATTGGCGCCCGGATAGTAGTTGATGAAGGTGGCGTCATCTCGCAGACGCACACCCAGGGGCAACTGGATCGGTTTCATGCTGGGCTGACGGTCACGAGGACCACGGGGCCTTGGAGGAAAGTCTGCAAAGTCTATACCTGCAGCGCGGGCGGCACAATCAGGCCCGGCGAGAGGGCAAGTAAAATCAAGGGCTTGCACCGAAGCGGGGCTGTACTCGCAGCCCCCTCCCCCGCGTTAAAGCTGAGGGTCTTCTTCGCCGCCGTACAGGTCCGACTCCTTGTACATCTCGTGGGCATGGCGCAGCAGCACCATGATCACCGCGGCTACCGGCAAGGCCAGCAGGACACCGGTGAAGCCAAACAGCTCACCGCCGGCGAGGATGGCAAAGATAACCGCCACCGGGTGCAGGCCAATCCGGTCGCCTACCAGCAGCGGAGTCAGGACCATGCCCTCAAGCGCTTGGCCGATCATGAACACAGCAACGATACCCAGCATCGGATAGAGATCACCGCCGAACTGGAACAGCCCGGCAATCAACGCCGCGCCAATGCCGATGATAAAGCCCATATAAGGCACGATCGCAGCAAGGCCGGCCAGCAGGCCGATCAACAAGCCAAGCTCGAGGCCGACCAGCATCAGGCCACTGGCATAGATCACCCCCAGCGCCAGCATCACCAGCAACTGCCCACGAACAAATGCACCAAGCACTTCGTGGCATTCACCTGCCAGCTCGACGATCTGTTCCTCGCGCTGACGCGGCAGCAGGCTGCGCACTTTGGCCATCATCAGGTCCCAGTCACGCAGCAGGTAAAAGCCCACTACCGGGATCAGCACCAGGTTCGCCAGCCATGCAAGAAGGGCCAGGCTCGACGCCGTGGCCTGACTCAGTACCGCACTGACAATGTCGGTGGTCTGGCCCATATGCTCGCTGATGGCGGCCTTGATCTTGTCGAACTTCCAGAAACCATCGGCCAGGCCCAGGCGGGTTTGCACCCACGGCAGTGCCACATGCTGCAGCCAGTCGAGCATCTGCGGCGTCAGCTCGTACAGGCGTACCAGCTGCTTGGCCAGCATCGGGATCAGCACTAGCAGCAAAGCCATGAAGATCAGCGTGAACAAGGCGAAAACCACCACTACGCCCCAGGTGCGAGACAGACCCGCCCGCTCCAGGCGGTCGACCAACGGGTCAGCCAGATACGCCAGAAGGATGCCGACCAGAAACGGCGACAAGATGTTGTGCAGGCTATACAGCAGTACCGCCACTACCAGGGCCACGCCCAGCCATACCCAGCGACGCTGATCAGTCATCATGTTCATGTTTTCTCTTACCAGGCAAAGCGCAAGCCATCGAAAGGTTTCGCTGCCGGAGCTTGCGCAGCCCCGGCTGGTTCATTTGTAACAGGGGCTGCAGGTGCGGCGGCGGCCGGTTCGGCTGGCAGTTCATGTAGTTTGGCCAGGCCCAGCTGGGCGCGCAGTTGCTCGCGGTTGCCGCTGACCTGATAGGTCAGCTTGTCGCCATCGGCCAGTTGCAGGCGCGGACCGTAGGGTTCGAGCACGCGGCTGAGCTCTGCATAACGTTTGAGGTTCATGCCTTGTACCTGCACCAGCAGCTCGCTGCTGGCACCCGGTCGAGTGACATAGCGCGGCGCCAGACGAGTACTCACCGCCAGCATCACCGCGTCGGCCAAGGCAGCCTGATCAGCGCCTTCGGCATCGCCTTGCTCACGTTGGTCACCCAGCCACAGCTGCCATTTGCCCTGCCACTTGCCGTCGGCTTCACGAGCGTGCACGGCCAACAGCGCATCGGCAGCGTAACGCTCGGAAGCTTCGCGCAGCGCGCTCGGATCCTTGCCTTCCAGCTGCTTGGCATTGGCGACCAGTTGCTCCTGCAGGTCGGCCAACGGCAAGCGCAGCGGCAGGCCGCGATGTTGCGCAGCGCGGCGTAGCGGCTCAGCGGCGCTCTGGCCATCGCCGACTAGGCTGCTGCCGTCGACGCTGTCGTTCAACCACCAGCTGAGGATCGACGGCCGATTGCTGCCCCACAAGGCCAGGCCAGCCTGACGCAAGGCACGCTCGGTACTGCCTGCGTCAAACTCGACCAGCACGCTCTCGGGCGGGCCGGCCTCGTTGCCAACTTGATTGATGATCTGTTGCGGGTCCTTGCGCAGCGCGGCCAGGGCTGGCGACTGCGGCGCCTTCGGATCGCCGGTCAGACGCAGGATCAACGTGTCGAGCGCACGTGCTGTGGCCTGGGAGCGGGCCTCGCTGCCCTGGCCGTCGACCGTTTCACGTACTTGATAAAGCCCGGCAACACTTTCGGCCTGGGCCGCACTGGCCAGCAAGGCGAGGCAACCGGCAGCCAGGTAATTGAGAAGACGCATGGAGGATTCCTGTCCAGATGAACGAGGGCGCGGAGCCTGTACCTGCTGGCTGTGACCGCAGCGCCTGTTGATCGCTCCGTCCGCCGGCAATTTTGTTCCCGCGCCATACCTATACCTTATACAGCGACCGGTCAGGCAACCAGTCGCGGCCCATGAAAGGATGTTTTTAAACATTTACCGCCCTGCCCGTCGGCCTGAGGATGGCCGCTGCCCGGCAACCCTGATAAAATCGCGCGCCTTCGCAGACCAGTGGCGAACAGGCAGCCGCCGCTGCAACAGCCGGCCTTGGCCGTCGCGGTCGTTTTTCCGTATCCCTACCTCTAAAGGCCTGGATCAATGAGCAAGCAACCCTCCCTGAGCTACAAAGACGCCGGTGTAGACATCGACGCCGGCGAAGCACTGGTCGAACGCATCAAGGGCGTGGCCAAGCGCACCGCACGCCCTGAGGTCATGGGTGGCCTGGGCGGCTTTGGCGCCCTCTGCGAGATCCCGGCCGGCTACAAACAGCCGGTGCTGGTCTCCGGCACCGACGGCGTCGGCACCAAGCTGCGCCTGGCACTGAACCTGAACCGCCACGACAGCATCGGCCAGGACCTGGTCGCCATGTGCGTCAACGACCTGATCGTCTGCGGCGCCGAGCCGCTGTTCTTCCTCGACTACTACGCCACCGGCAAGCTCAACGTTGACGTTGCAGCGACCGTGGTAACCGGTATTGGTGCAGGTTGCGAGCTGGCTGGCTGCTCGCTGGTCGGTGGTGAAACCGCCGAGATGCCTGGCATGTACGAAGGTGAAGACTACGATCTGGCCGGCTTCTGCGTCGGTGTGGTCGAAAAAGCCGAGATCATCGATGGCTCGAAAGTCGCCAGCGGTGACGCCTTGATCGCCCTGCCTTCGTCCGGCCCGCACTCCAACGGCTACTCGCTGATCCGCAAGATCCTCGAAGTCTCCGCGACCGACATCGAGAGCACCCAGCTCGACGGCAAGCCGCTGGCCGACCTGCTGATGGCGCCAACGCGCATCTACGTCAAGCCGCTGCTCAAGCTGATCAAGGACACTGGCGCCGTCAAGGCCATGGCCCACATCACCGGTGGTGGCCTGCTCGACAACATCCCGCGCGTCCTGCCGAAAAACGCCCAGGCGATCATCGACGTGGCCAGCTGGCAGCGTCCGGTAGTGTTCGATTTCCTCCAGGAAAAAGGCAACGTCGACGAGCACGAAATGCACCGCGTCCTGAACTGCGGCGTGGGCATGGTCATCTGCGTTGGCCAGGACCAGGTCGAAAACGCCCTCAACGTGTTGCGTGCAGCCGGTGAGCAGCCATGGGTGATCGGTCAGATCGCCGATGCCGCCGAAGGCGCACCTCAGGTCGACCTGCAGAACCTCAAGGCGCACTGATGCCGGGCAAGACCTGTAATGTTGTGGTGTTGCTGTCGGGTTCCGGCAGCAACCTGCAGGCGCTGCTCGACAGCTGTAAGCCAGACGGTCCGGTGCGCATCTGCGCAGTGATCTCCAACCGCGCCGATGCCTATGGCCTGGAACGGGCCAAAGCGGCCGGCATCGCGACTGCGGTGCTGGAGCATCAGGGTTTCACCGGTCGTGAGGCATTCGATACAGCGCTGATGGCGCTGATCGACGGCTTCACCCCGGACCTGGTGGTGCTCGCCGGTTTCATGCGCATCCTCAGCGGCGGTTTCGTGCGTCACTATCAAGGCCGCCTGCTGAATATCCACCCTTCGTTGCTGCCCAAGTACAAAGGCCTGCATACCCACCAGCGCGCCCTGGAAGCGGGTGATGGCGAGCACGGTTGCAGCGTGCACTTTGTCACCGAGGAACTCGATGGCGGGCCTCTGGTCGTACAGGCAGTGGTTGCGGTGGCAGCAGATGACACCGTGCAAAGCCTGGCAGCCCGGGTTCACCACCAGGAACACCAGATCTACCCGCTGGCGGTGCGCTGGTTCGCCGAAGGACGCTTGCGTCTGGGCGAGCACGGTGCGTTACTGGATGGCCAGCCGCTGGCGGCCAGCGGTCACTTGATTCGTCCCTAGGAGATTTTATGCGTCGCGCCCTGCTGATGGCTCTCGCCGTGCTTGCCCTGCCTCTTCAGGCAGCTGATCTGAAGCCCTTCTCGGCCAGCTACACCGCCGACTGGAAGCAGCTGCCCATGAGCGGCACCGCCGAGCGTAGCCTGGTGAAGAATGCCAACGGGACCTGGAGCCTGAACTTCAAGGCTTCGATGATGATTGCCAGCTTGACCGAGCAAAGCACCGTACGGGTGGACAAGGATGCGTTGTTGCCGCAGACCTACCACTTCGAACGCGGTGGCCTGGGTAAGGCGAAGAAAGTCGACCTCGACTTTGACTGGGCGAGCAAGAAGGTCACCGGTAGCGACCGTGGTGATGCGGTGAGTCTGCCGTTGAATCGTGGCGTGCTGGACAAGTCTTCGTATCAGCTGGCGCTGCAGCACGACGTAGCGGCGGGCAAGAAGAGCGTGTCGTATCAGGTGGTCGATGGCGATGAGATCGATACCTATGACTTCCGGGTTTTGGGCACTGAGAAGGTGACTACCAAGACTGGGCAGGTCGATGCGATCAAGGTCGAGCGCGTGCGTGATCCTAGCCAGAGCAAGCGGATTACCGAGCTTTGGTTCGCCAAGGATTGGGATTATCTGCTGGTGCAGTTGCGTCAGGTTGAGACTGATGGCAAGGAATACGTGATCGTGCTGCAGGATGGTACGGTTGATGGGCGGTCGGTGAAAGGCAATTGATTTTGTCTTGAGCTGAATCCGCTGTGAAAGGACCCCACTTTGATGTGGGGTTTTTTATGGGTTGAATATGAGTGCGTTTGCGCTGGACCTGGGGGCTTACCGAGAGTGTCCATCAGAACGATGGAGCTCATCGGTGAAAGACTCCTCAGCTGTAGTGCATCGGTTGTCGGCTTTCGCTGGCCTACGGGCAACGCGTGGTTTTTTCGCCGGCCGCTGGCCCGGGCGGATGGCCCAAAGATGGGCGTTCTCACGCAGGCGTTCCTGGATATGAGGCGGTCTGTCGGCCAAAGTGGTCAGCGGCGGGATGGGTTTTCCGGGTAGCCCTGCTTCGCGGATGATTTTTGGCCAGCGCGGTTTCCAGGACAACAGCAGGCTTAGCCAGTGGCTTAGGCCGAGGATGAGGATGGCGGGCGAGATAAGAACAAGGCCTAACTTGATGATCCGCGAAGAATGACGAAAGATTGCGGCAGGCGCTCGCGCAAGCCGGAGTTGCCGCCGACGGCGGCGTAGCGCAGTGGCAGAATGGTGAAGCTGCGGGTGCAGCTGACTGCAGGGCCTGCGGCTAACGGTAGGCTGAGGGCCTCGCAGGCAGCCTGATTAATAGCGAAGAGCTTGTCTATGCTGATCATGGTGGCGTCCTTTTCAGCGTCTGCAAGCGTCGCCGATAGGGTCGATGAGTTGCCGAAGGGGCGGGGGGCGGGCCGCGTTTTTTCACGGCTTTTGTTGCCTGCCAACCATACCGAGCTGACGCTTTTCAGGGACCTGGACGGTTTCTGATAAGGGTGTAGGAAAGTTCGCTACCCAAGGCAAAGGGCTGCCCAGCCGGACGCCTGATCCCGCCGCACAGGAACCAAAGCCAGCGCTGCCCACAGCAACAGTGAGCAGTTCAGAGATAGCCAAGGGCGCTGCGTAGCCGCTTCCGTCCGGCCCTGCGTCCGACAAGGCTGCTCAGAAAGCGCACGATCCTAGGTCGATGAAAAATCCTTCATGCCGAGTTTATTTACTTAGCCTGCTAATAAACCCTATAACTAAGTCCTGCGACACTCTGCCGCAGCCAACTCAAAGTGGAGTTTTCAACGATGACAGTCCAAGTAACCGAACGCGACGAATCGAAAATGTCCCATGAAGGCCTGGCCGCCGGTGTGCGGATCTGGGACGTCCACCAGCAAGGCGAACTGGTGGGCATGTTCCACCAGGAACACGAAGCCCAGCAATACCGCGCCGAACTCGAAACCCTTGAGAACCAGCGCCAGCAATAACCCCTGTATCGATCAACGCGCCTGGCAGTTTCCCCACCAGGCGCCGCATGAAAAAGGGCTGCCAAGCAGCCCTTTGTAACTAAATACACCACCCGTGACGGGCGTTACCACATCAAATCATCAGGAATCTTGTAAGCCGCATACGGATCATCCTCATCGGCCTCCTCGACATGCGTGTTGAGCAACAGAATCCGCCCAGGATCACGCTCCTGAATCTTCACCGCCGCCTCCCGCGGGATCACCTCGTAACCCCCACCCAACGCCACTACAGCCAACGAGCCATTGCTCAGTTTGCTGCGCATCAGCGCGTTCACCGCAATCCGCTTGACCTTCTTGTCGTCAACGAAGTTGTAGTAATCCTCGGTGGTCAACTTGGGCAGGCGGGTCGCCTCGATCAACTGTTTGACCTGCGCCGCCCGGGCCTTTTGCTCGGCCTTCTCCTGCTGCTGGCGATTCAGCTCCTGATCACGCTTGGCTTTTTCGGCCATGGCCTCTTTGGCCAGACGCTGCTGGGTGTCGTCCACCTCGACCTGGCCTTTTTGTTCCAGGCGCTTCTGTTTCTTTTCTGCTTTGTTGGTCTGCTGGACCTGCTTCTGGTTAACCAGACCGGCCTTGAGCAATTGGTCGCGAAGGGAAAGGCTCATGGATGTTCACTCACTTATGCAACAGCTCAGCCGCAGCTGGGCAGGTTCTTTTCTTGGCGTTTGGCTTCACCCCAAAGGGCGTCCAATTCATCAAGGTTACAGGATTCGATAGGCTTGCCGCTGTCGCGCAAGGCCTGTTCGATGAAGCGAAAACGCCGCTCGAACTTGCGATTGGCGCGACGCAGGGCGTTTTCCGGGTCTTGCTTGAGATGGCGGGCGAGGTTGACCGTGGCAAACAGCAGGTCACCGATCTCGTCTTCCAATGCATCGGCATCATTATCCGCCATGGCCTGCAGCACTTCATCCAGCTCTTCACGGACCTTGTCCAGCACCGGCAGCGGGTCGGGCCAGTCGAAACCGACCGTGGCCGTGCGCTTTTGCAGCTTGGCGGCGCGTGACAAGGCCGGCAAGGCTGCGGGAACGTCGTCAAGCAATGACAACTGCTCGGGCACGCTGTGTTCGGCGCGCTCCTGGGCCTTGATCTCTTCCCAGCGCGACTTGACCTGGGCTTCGCTCAGGCTCGGCGTGTCCAGCGGCGCGTACAGCTCGCCGGTGGGGAACACATGCGGGTGGCGGCGGATCAGCTTGCGGGTGATGCCGTCGACCACGCCGGCAAACTCGAAACGGCCTTCTTCGCGGGCCAGCTGGCTGTAGTAAACCACCTGGAACAGCAGGTCGCCGAGTTCACCTTGCAGGTGGGCGAAGTCGCCCCGCTCGATGGTGTCGGCCACCTCGTAGGCTTCTTCGATGGTGTGTTGGACGATGCTTGCGTAGTCCTGCTTCAAGTCCCATGGGCAGCCATGCTGCGGGTCACGCAGACGGGCCATGAGGTGCAGCAGGTCTTCAAGGGTGTAAGTCATGGCAGGTCCTTCGGTTGCGCTCTTTTCGCGGCGGTCCGGCGTCCCGGTAAACCCACTCCCAGGGGCCCTGATCGACCTGTGGGAGCGGGATCACCGGGACGCCGGACCGCCGCGAAAGAGTCCCCGCGGTTCTAAGGAGTACGGTTACGCCGCGTCTCGATGATGTTGGGCAACTGCGAAATCCGCCCGAGCAGACGCCCGAGGGCATCCAGACCGGGGATTTCGATGGTCAGCGACATCAAGGCGGTATTGTCTTCCTTGTTCGAGCGGGTGTTGACCGCCAGCACGTTGATCTTCTCGTTGAGCAGCACCTGCGACACATCACGCAGCAGGCCTGGGCGGTCGTAGGCGCGGATGATGATGTCGACCGGGTAGGTCAGCACCGGCACCGGGCCCCAACTGACCTGGATGATCCGCTCCGGCTCACGCCCGCTCAGTTGCAGCACCGAGGCGCAGTCCTGGCGGTGAATGGTCACACCGCGGCCCTGGGTGATATAGCCCACGATCGCCTCGCCGGGCAGCGGCTGGCAGCAGCCGGCCATCTGCGTCAACAGGTTGCCGACACCCTGGATCTGGATATCGGCACGCTTGCCGTTACGCACACCAGACGGCTTGCGCGGGGTCAGCTCGATCTGCTCGATCCGCTCCGGCTCAAGCAACTGCTGGGCTGCGTTGACCAGATGCGCCAGGCGCAAGTCGCCGGCACCCAGCGCAGCAAACAGGTCTTCGGCGGTTTTCACGTTGGCTTTTTCGGCCAACCGATCGAAATCGACCTGAGGCAGGCCAAGCCTGCTCAGTTCGCGCTCGATCAAGGTCTTGCCGGCGGCGACGTTCTGATCGCGCGCCTGCAGTTTGAACCAATGGACAATCTTCGCCCGTGCACGCGAGGTGGTGACGTAGCCAAGGTTCGAGTTCAGCCAGTCGCGGCTTGGGCTGCCGTGCTTGCTGGTGATGATCTCGACCTGCTCACCGGTCTGCAGGCTGTAGTTGAGCGGCACGATGCGGCCGTTGATCTTGGCGCCACGGCAGTTGTGGCCGATCTCGGTGTGCACGCGGTAGGCGAAGTCAAGCGGTGTCGAGCCCTTGGGCAGGTCGATAGCGTGGCCGTCGGGGGTAAAGATGTACACCCGGTCAGGCTCGATATCGACACGCAGCTGCTCGGCCAGGCCGCCGATGTCGCCCAGCTCTTCGTGCCACTCCAGCACCTGGCGCAGCCAAGAGATCTTTTCTTCGTAGTGGTTGGAACTGGCCTTGACGTCGGTGCCCTTGTAACGCCAATGCGCGCAGACGCCGAGCTCGGCTTCTTCGTGCATGCCGTGGGTGCGGATCTGCACCTCGAGCACCTTGCCCTCCGGGCCGATCACTGCGGTGTGCAGGGAGCGGTAGCCGTTTTCCTTGGGGTTGGCGATGTAGTCGTCGAATTCCTTGGGAATGTGCCGCCAGAGGGTGTGGACGATGCCCAGGGCGGTGTAGCAGTCGCGGATCTCCGGGACCAGCACGCGCACGGCGCGCACGTCGTAGATCTGGCTGAACTCCAGGCCTTTGCGCTGCATCTTGCGCCAGATCGAATAGATATGTTTCGCCCGGCCACTGATATCGGCGTTGACACCGGTGGCCAGCAACTCGTTCTGCAGCTGGTTCATCACATCGTTGATGAAGCGCTCGCGGTCCAGCCGGCGTTCGTGCAGGAGCTTGGCGATCTGTTTGTACTGGTCAGGCTCAAGATAGCGGAAGGACAGGTCCTCCAGCTCCCACTTGATATGCCCGATACCCAGCCGGTGCGCCAGTGGCGCATAGATGTCGAACACCTCGCGGGCCACGCGCAGGCGTTTTTCTTCATCGGCGGCTTTCACCGCACGAATCGCGCAGGTGCGCTCGGCCAGTTTGATCAGGGCGACGCGCACGTCGTCGACCATGGCCACGAGCATCTTGCGCAGGTTTTCGACCTGCGCCTGCGAGCCGAGCACCAGCGACTGGCGCGGGCTCAGGCTGGCACTGATGGCGGCCATGCGCAGCACGCCGTCGATCAGCTTCGACACTACCGGGCCAAAGCGTTGACCGACCTCGGCCAAGGTGACCTTGCCTTCACGTACTGCGCGGTAGATCACCGCCGCGACCAGCGAATCCTGGTCGAGTTTGAGATCGGCGAGGATCTCGGCGATCTCCAGGCCGGCCTGGAAACTGGACGTACCGTCCGCCCACGAATGCTTGGCCGGGTTGCCCTTCTTCTCGACTTCCTGGGCGAACTCGCAGGCTTCTTTCAGGTTCACCCGGTCCAGCGCCGAATCGACGCTCACCACATGATCCAGCCACGCTTCGAGATTGATACTGCCGTCGCTGTTGACCGGCTGGTGCACTCTCACCTGTACCATCTTTGCTTTACCTTTCCATACAGCGCAGCCCACGGCCGCACTGACAATCACCGTGCGCCTACCATTCCCTGGAAGCCGCACCAAGAGGGCCAGCGTTGGCTAGCCCACTTCGAATAACGCCATGGCTTCGACATGCGCCGTCTGAGGAAACATGTCGAGAATCCCGGCCCTTGTTAACCGGTACCCTTGGGCGACCAGCACCTGCGCGTCACGCGCCAGCGTCGCCGGGTTACACGAGACATACACCAGCCGCTTGGCCTTGAGGCGGGCGATGCCTTGCACCACCTCGTAAGCACCGTCGCGCGGTGGGTCCAAGAGTACCGCAGAAAAACCCTCGGCGGCCCATTCGGCACCTGCCAGAGGTTGAGATAAATCGGCCTGAAAAAACGCCGCGTTATGCACATTGTTGTCACGGGCATTGGCTGCCGCCCGCTCGACCATCGCCTGCACGCCTTCCACCGCCACCACTTCGCGGGCCTGCCTGGCCAACGGCAGGGCAAAGTTGCCCAGGCCGCAGAACAGGTCCAGCACACGCTCGTCAGGCTGCGGTGCGAGCCAGGCCAGGGCCTGCTCGATCATGGCCGTATTGACCTGGGCGTTGACCTGAACAAAATCGCCCGGGCGCCACGCTAGCTGCATCTGCCACGGCTGCAAAGTGAAACCGAGGGTCTGCCCGGCCTCGACCGGCGTAGGCTCGCCCTCTCCTTGCAACCATAGCTGGGCGCCCGCCTCTTTGCAGAAGGCCTGCAGCCGTGCCAGGTCGTCCTCTGGCAACGGCGCCACGTGGCGCAGCAAGACGGCCTCGGCGCTGCCGCTGAACAACTCGACATGGCCCAGCGCCTGCGGTTTGTTCAGGCTGCGCAACACCGTCGGCAAATGCCGCAGGATCGTTTGCAAGGGCTGTACCAGCACCGGGCATTCGTCGATGGCGATGATCGCCTGGCTGGCCTCGGCACGGAAACCGACTTCCAGCTGACGATTCTTGACGTCCCAGCGCACGGCAATCCGCGCGCGTCGGCGGTAGCCGAATTCAGGCCCGGACAACGGCGCTGCCCATTGCTCTGGCTGGATCCCGGCCACCCGCTGCAATTGCTCGGCGAGCATGCGCTGCTTGAGCGCCAGCTGCTCGGCGTGCGGCAGGTGCTGCAGGTTGCAACCGCCACACCGATCATAGTGCCGGCACGGCGCCGGGCACCGCTCGGGGCTGGCTTGCAGGACCCGCTCAAGGCGCGCATCGACGATCTTGCCACGGGCACCAAGCACCCGCGCTTCCACCGCCTCGCCGGCCAGGGCGCCGCTGACGAACCAGGTTCGCCCTTCATGAAAACTGATGCCGCGGCCATCACCGGCCAGGCGCTCGATGTCCAGGCGCTGCTTCTTGCCTACGGGAACTTGCGCAGCACGATCGCCGCCGGCCGGCTGGAAACGCAGGCCGCCTTTACTTTTCTTGGTCATCAGGTCGCGTCGAACAGGCCAGTGGAAAGATAGCGATCACCGCGGTCGCAGACGATCGCAACCATCACGGCGTTTTCCACCTGCTGCGACAGGCGCAACATGCCGGCCACCGCACCACCAGAGGACACACCGCAGAAAATGCCCTCTTCACGGGCAAGGCGGCGGGTGACGTGTTCAGCTTCAGCCTGGGACATGTCGATCACCTGATCAACTCGAGTGGCGTCGAATATCTTTGGCAGATATTCCTCAGGCCAGCGCCGGATGCCGGGAATCGACGAGCCGTCCATGGGCTGCAGACCAACGATCTGCACCGCCGGGTTCTGCTCCTTGAGGTACTGCGAGCAGCCCATGATGGTGCCGGTAGTGCCCATCGAACTGATGAAATGAGTGACGGTGCCCTGGGTCTGCTGCCAGATCTCCGGGCCGGTGCTGGTGTAGTGGGCCAACGGGTTGTCGCCGTTGGCGAACTGATCGAGGATCAACCCGCGGCCTTCGGCCTGAAGCTTTTCGGCCAGATCGCGGGCGCCCTCCATGCCCTCTTCCTTGCTCACCAGGATCAACTCGGCGCCATAGGCGGTCATCGCTGCCTTGCGTTCGGCAGTGGAGTTGTCGGGCATGATCAGGATCATCTTGTAGCCCTTGATCGCCGCAGCCATGGCCAGGGCGATGCCGGTGTTACCGGAGGTCGCTTCGATCAGGGTGTCGCCGGGCTTGATCTGGTTGCGCAGTTCGGCGCGGGTGATCATCGACAGTGCCGGGCGGTCCTTGACCGAGCCGGCCGGGTTGTTGCCTTCGAGCTTGAGCAACAAGGTATTGCTGGTCGCACCTGCGAGGCGCTGCAGGCGAACCAGAGGCGTATTGCCGACGCAATCGGCGATGGTTGGGTACTGCAGGGTCATGGTGTCTTTCGCAATCAAAACGACAGGGGCGCCTATCATACCGGCATTCCCTTGCCGGCCATATCACGCAATCTGTGGTCGATATAGCTGTCAGCTATATAGCAGCTGTGCCGGCGCCGATTCGCTCGCTTCAACGTGCGCTGGCAGGCGCATGCACAGGCGCAGGCCGCGTTTGCCGTTCTCGGCCCAAAGCGTCCCGCCCTGGCGTTGAATGGCGCCGCGGGCGATGCTCAGGCCGAGGCCAAAGCCGCCGTCGCCGGGGCGCGAACCGTCCAGCCGCGAAAACGGCGCGAAGATACGCTCCAGATCGTCCTCAGCCACACCGCCGCCCTGGTCTTCCAGCCAGATCCGCCAGTAACTGCCCTCACGCCGACCGCCGAGGGTGATCACGCCGTCGCCAGGCGAATGACGAATGGCATTACGCAACAGGTTTTCCACGGCCTGGGCCAAATGGTTGAGGTTGCCCTGCACCCAGCAGGTGGCCGGCAATTCACAGCGCAGACGTGCAGGCTGCCAGGCGCTTTCGTAGCAGGCGTCCTCGGCGAGCATGTCCCACAGCGCCTGCAGCTGGATCGGTTCGAGATTCATTGGCGCCCGCTCGGCGTCCTGCCAGGCCAGTTGCAGGGTGTCTTCGACCAGTTGCTGCATGCAATCGACCTCCCGCGTGACGCGCTCGCGCAGGCGCCCAAGGTCAGCCTCGCCATCGCCGGCTACCCGCAGGCGGCTCAGCGGCGTGCGCATTTCGTGGGACAGGTCGCGCAGCAGTTGTTGCTGCAAGGCCACTGTGCCTTGAAGGCGCTCGGCCATCTGGTCGAAGGCACGCGCCAGCTCACCGAGCTCGTCATGCCGGCCCATGGTAGTCGCGTCCAGCCGCGCCGAGAGCTGATCGGCGCGCCAGGCATTGGCCTGCTCGCGCAACTGGTTCAACGGCACAATCAGCATGCGGTACAGACCCACGCACAGCAGCAAGGTGAACAGGCCGGGAATCACCCCGTTGATCAGGATCCGCCACAGCCACAGGTACTGGCCCGGATTGAGCCGCGTGGGCAATTCGATGACCAGCATGGCCTGCGCGGCGGGGTCGGCGAACGGCAAGCGCAGCCACGGTTGATCGACACTGCGTCGGCTCATCGGCCAGTCGACCTGGCGCAGGCGGGTCAGGCGCTGGGTCTGCTCGGCCGTCAGCGGGGTACTGCTCAAGCTGTGCAGGTGGCTGTTGATGACGCCGACAAAGCCCTGCTCACGTGCGCGCATGCCTTGCAACCATTGATCGATGCCGGCCTGGCCGCCCTCGTGCCAGGCCTGCTCAGCCTCGACCGCGTAGGCCTGCAGCAGTTGCCGGGCGGGCTTGGAGAGAAATGCATTCTGGGTTTCCATGTAGCGACCCCAGCTGTAGCTCAGTCCGATCATCAACAGGCAAAAGCCCACCAGCAAAATCGCCAGGCGCCAGAACAACGAATGTCGATCGAGCATGGTTCAGCCCTCGCCGGCGCTGAGCACATAACCTTTGCCCCAAACGGTGACGATCTGCCGCTCGTGGTAACCGACCGCCTTGAGCTTGCGGCGGATCTGGCTGACGTGCATGTCCAGGCTGCGATCGTGGCGGGAGTAACCCCGCTGCAACACTTGCTGATACAGCAGCGGCTTGCTCAGCACCTCGTCCGGACTGCGGTAGAGGGTGTCCAGCAGGCGATATTCGCTGGGGGTCAGGCCGGCCCAGTTGGAGCCGAGGCAAACATCGCTGATAGCGTCATCAAAGCGCAGCTCGCCTGGCTCGACAGGTTGCGGTGCCTGGCGCCGGCGCTCCAGCTCAACCCGGCGCAGGATCGCCTCGATGCGCACCTGCAACTCGGCCATGCTGAAGGGCTTGGGCAGATAGTCATCGGCGCCGCGCTGAAAGCCGGTGATACGGTCCGCTTCAGCGCCCAGGGCCGACATCAGGATCACTGGCGTGGCGCTTTTGCGCCGCAGCTGCGCGAGTGCATCGAGGCCGTTCAGCCCCGGCAGGAGGATATCCATCAGGACCACATCGAACACCTGCCGGCCTGCTGTTTCCAGACCGTCAAGGCCGTTGCGGCACCAGGTCACCTGAAACCCACCGCGCTGCAATTCTTCGTGCAGGTAAGCGCCGAGGACCGGGTCGTCTTCGATGGCGAGAATGTTCGAGTGGTGAATGGCTACGGGATTCATTGGCTTCTGGCATTGATTCTCAATTACGCGATTATTGGCCAGTAACTCAAGGCTAGGCAACTGGATTACGACCAAACCATTAGCGCCTCCGGCTGCAAGCGCAGCCTGCCAGCCCGCCTGGGGCGCTGAAATGATCGCTTTACGCCCGCAGCCGGAGTAACGTTCGGCAACTATTCCGTCCCGCTCGGCGACGGCCATCAGGCACATCACAGGAGGCGAGTGTGCTCGATCGTTTGGGAATCAGAAGCCGGGTCATGCTGCTGGCGCTGCTGCCGGCTACCTTGATGGCACTGGTGCTGGGCATCTATTTCACCTGGCTGCAACAAAACGAGTTGCGTACCCAGTTGCTCCAGCGCGGCAAGATGATTGCCGAACAACTGGCGCCGCTGGCGGCGCCCGCCCTCGCCCGCCATGCCACTGACCAGCTGGAAAGGATTGCCGGCCAGGCGCTGGAGCAAAGCGACGTGCGCGCGGTGGTGTTCCTGACCCCACAGCGCACCCAGCTGGCCCATGCCGGGCCGAGCATGCTCAACCAGCCGCCCAGCGGCGGCAGCGGCACGCAATTGCTGCAACGCACTGGCAATGACGCCACCCGCTACCTGATGCCGGTGTTCGGCCATCACCGCGACCTGGCCGCTGACGCAGTGCCGGCCGAAGCCGAGCGCCTGCTCGGCTGGGTGGAAATCGAGCTGTCGCATGATGGCACCCTGCTGCGCGGTTACCGCAACCTGTTCACCAGCGTGCTGCTGATTCTCGCCTGCCTGACCGTGACCGCACTGGTCGCCCTGCGCATGAGCCGCACCATCAACGACCCGATCAGGCGGATCAAGGAGGCGGTCACTCAGCTCAAGGACGGCAACCTCGAAGCGCGCCTGCCGGCCATGGGCAGCCATGAGCTGGACGAGCTGGCGGCCGGCATCAACCGCATGGCCGAGACCCTGCACAGCGCCCATGAAGAACTGCAGCACAGCATCGATCAGGCCACCGAAGACGTGCGCCAGAATCTGGAAACCATCGAAATCCAGAACATCGAGCTGGACATGGCACGCAAGGAAGCGCTCGAGGCCAGCCGGATCAAGTCCGAGTTCCTCGCCAACATGAGCCACGAGATCCGCACCCCGCTCAACGGCATCCTCGGCTTTACCCATCTGCTGCAGAAGAGCGAACTGGCGCCGCGTCAGCTGGATTATCTCGGCACCATCGAACAGTCTGCCGACAACCTGCTGGGGATCATCAACGAGATCCTCGATTTCTCCAAGATCGAGGCCGGCAAGCTGGTGCTCGACAGCATCCCGTTCAACCTGCGCGACCTGATCCAGGACACCTTGACCATTCTCGCCCCAGCCGCCCACGCCAAACAGCTCGAGCTGCTCAGCCTGGTCTACCGGGATACGCCGCTGTCGCTGGTCGGTGACCCGCTGCGCTTGAAGCAGATCCTCACCAACCTGGTCAGCAACGCGATCAAGTTCACCCGCGAAGGCACTATCGTCGTGCGGGCGATGCTCGAAGACGAACAGGGTGACCATGTGCAGCTGCGCATCAGCGTGCAGGACAGCGGTATCGGCCTTACCCCGCAGGACGTGCGCACGCTGTTCCAGGCTTTCAGCCAGGCCGACAACTCCTTGTCGCGCCAGCCCGGCGGTACCGGCCTTGGGCTAGTCATCTCCAAGCGCCTGATCGAGCAGATGGGCGGCGAAATCGGCGTCGACAGCGCGCCCGGCGAGGGCTCGCAGTTCTGGATCAGTCTAAATCTGCCCAGGGCCCACGACGATGGCTCGGAACTGCCGCTACAAGCGCTGCTGGGTCGCCGTGCGGCCATCGTCGACGGCCATGAGCTGGCCCGCCAGGCGCTGGAGCACCAGCTGCAGGACTGCGGCTTGAGCGTCAGCGTGTTCGCCTCGTTCGAGCAACTGGTGCAAGGCGTGCAAGCCGCCCATCAGGCCGGGCAACCGTTTGAATTTGCTGTGCTCGGCGCCAACCTGAACAACCTCTCGCCCGAGCTGCTCGGCCAGTACAACCAGCAGCTGGAACGCCTGCAGTGCCTGTGCGTGGTGCTCTGCCCGACCACCGAGCAGGGCTTGTATCATCCCAGCTTGCCCAACCCGCACGGCCAGTTGCTGTCCAAGCCCACCTGCACGCGCAAGCTGCGCCGGCTGCTGCTTGAGCTGATCCAGCCGCGCCGGCAACTGAGCGAAGTGCGTATGCCGGGCAGCCAGCGCATGCCGAAGATCCTCTGCGTCGACGACAACCCAGCCAACCTGCTGCTGGTACAGACCCTGCTCGAGGGCCTCGGCGCCGAAGTGCTGGCGGTCGACAACGGCTATGCGGCGGTCGAGGCGGTGCAGGATGAAGCGTTCGATCTGGTGCTGATGGACGTGCAGATGCCGGGCATGGACGGCCGCGCTTGCACCGAGCAGATCCGCCAGTGGGAAAGCGGCCAGACCGGCAACCCGCTGCCCATCGTCGCCCTTACCGCGCATGCCATGGCCAACGAAAAACGTGCCCTGCTGCACAGCGGCATGGATGACTACCTGACCAAGCCGATCAGCGAGCGCCAGCTGGCCCAGGTGGTGATGAAATGGACCGGCCTCAACCTGGCCCCACCGCAGCAGGAGCAGCCGCTGGAGCGGTTGCCGGAAAGCAGCGAGCTGAAGGTGCTCGACCCCGAAGAAGGCTTGCGCCTGGCAGCCGGCAAGGCTGATCTGGCAGCAGACATGCTGCGCATGTTGCTCGATTCGCTGGAGGCTGATCGCGTAGCCATTCAGGTGGCGCGGGTGGCGGGTGATCGCGAGGCGATGATCGAGCGGGTGCACCGCCTCAATGGCGCCTCGCGCTACTGCGGCGTGCCGCAGTTGCGTGCGGCCTGCCAGCGCAGTGAAACCCTGCTCAAGCAGGACAGCCCGCAGGCCATGCAGGCGCTGGATGAACTCGACCAGGCTATCGAACGGTTAGCCGAGCAGGCTCAGCTGAGCGTGTGACCCGCGCCAGCTACGCTGGCCTGGGTCAATACGCTCCACACCAGGCTGGCTACACTGCCCTGCTCAGCCGCAAAGGACCTCTGCCATGCGCATTCTCTTGTTCAGCAGCCAGCACTACGACCAGGAAAGCTTCAGCCAGGTATGCCGCGACAGCGACCTGGACCTGCACTATCAGTCTGCCCGGCTGACCGTCGACACCGCGCCCTTGGCCGATGGCTACGAGGTGGTCTGCGCGTTCATCAACGACGAGCTGCACAGCGACGTGCTGGAGCGCCTGGCAGCCGGCGGCACGCGCCTGATCGCCCTGCGTTCGGCCGGCTACAACCATGTCGACCTGGCCGCAGCCGCGCGCCTGGGCCTGGCTGTGGTGCGGGTCCCGGCTTACTCACCGCACGCGGTGGCCGAGCACGCCGTAGCGCTGATCATGGCCCTCAACCGGCGCCTGCACCGGGCCTACAACCGCACCCGCGAAGGCGACTTCACCCTGCATGGCCTGACCGGCTTCGACCTGCACGGCAAGACCGTCGGGGTGATCGGTACCGGCCAGATCGGCCTGGCCTTCGCCCGGATCATGGCCGGCTTCGGCTGCCAGTTGCTGGCGTATGACCCCTACCCCAACCCGGACATGCTCGCCCTTGGCGCGCGTTATCTGGATCTGCCCGAGCTGCTGGCCCAGGCGCGCATCGTCAGCCTGCACTGCCCGCTGACCGAGCACACCCGGCACCTGATCAATGCCCAGAGCCTGGCGGCGCTGCACCCAGGCGCCATGCTGATCAATACCGGCCGCGGCGCGCTGGTCGACACTCCGGCCCTGATCGATGCGCTCAAGAGTGGCCAGCTGGGTTATCTGGGCCTGGACGTCTACGAAGAAGAAGCCCAGCTGTTTTTCGAGGACCGCTCCGACCAGCCGCTGCAGGATGACGTACTGGCGCGGCTGCTGACCTTCCCCAATGTGATCATCACCGCCCACCAGGCTTTCCTCACACATGAGGCGCTGCAGGCGATCGCCAAAACCACCCTGGACAACATGATCTGCTGGGCGGCAGGCAAGCCGCAGAATCTGCTCACAAGTTGATGCTAGGATACGCGGCATTTCTGGAGGACCCATGGTCGAGCACGATTTCCGCTACACCCTATTCAACCCGCAGCACACCCTGATCGAATGCCGCGCGCTGGTGCCGGGGCGCTACCAGGTGACCGGTAACGGTGGTTCGATCCAGAAGGACGATGTCCTGCTGGTGACGCTCAAGGGCAGCAAAGACCTGAGCATGCGCCTGACCGTCGAAAGCGTGCGCCACCTGATCAACCCGAGCGGCCAGTGGGTTGCCGTGGCCAGCGGCCCGGCGTTCAAGGAGCTGGCGATTCTCAACTGGCAGATCAAGTGCGACAGCTGTGAAGCCGTGCTCGACTTCGAATTCGCCGTGGACGCCAAGCTCGGCAGCAAAGGCCACAAGCCAGCCGCCAGCGAGCGCGTAGCGGCATTGGGCTGGGCCAGCAAGGGCGACAAGCATGTGTGCCCACGCTGCCAGGAGAGCGCCCAGTGAAAAACCTGCTGAGCGCGCTGTTGATCGCCGGCAGCTTGCTGGGCTGCGCCTCGCAGCCGTCAGCGCTGCGCCAGGACCAAGGCTATGTGCTGGAGTGGATCGGTGAGCGCCCGCTGATGGATTACAGCAACCTGACCCTGACCTTGGGTGAAGACGGCCGCGCTTATGGCAATGCCGGCTGCAACCACTGGTTTGCGCCGTACACCCTCAAGGGTGACGAGCTCAGCTTCGGCAAGGTCGGCAAGACCCGCAAGCTCTGCGCGCCCGCGCTGATGGAGCAGGAGCAGCGCTTCCTGCAGGCGCTGGAGACCGTGCAGCGCTGGGATGTGTCGGCAATCGAGCAGATCCGTTTCTGGCCCGCTGAAGGCAAGCCGCTGCGCTTCTGGCCTGAAGAAAGCTGAGTGTGCTGGCTTGGGCGGGACCGCGCTGGCGGTCCCGCCTGATCGTCAGGCGCCGCCTTTGAGTGCCTTGATCTTGGCCTGCAGCCCATCCAGGGTCTGCTCGCCGAGCAGCTGTTCACGCACCTTGCCCTTGTCGTCGATGATGTAGGTCACCGGCAAGGCTTCGCTGCGCGGCAGCTCGTAGCGCTCGGCCGGGTCCTGGGCGAGCACGGTGAAGTCGATGCCCAGGGTTTGCGAGGCTTGCTTGAGATCGTCGCCCTGCAACCCGTCGTAGTTGACCCCGATCACTTTGATGCCATCAGCCTGCCACTGCTTGGCGGCGGCATTCAGTTCGGGGATTTCGGTACGGCATGGGCCACACCACTCTGCCCAGTAATTGAGCACCAGCCACTGCCCCTCGATCTGCTCGGCCTTTACCGTATTGCCGTGCTGGTCCACGCCATAATCAGCACCGCAACCGCCGAGCAACAGGCTTGCAGTGATGGCCAGTGCCGCCGCCAAACGCTTTGCCATGGGTCAATCCTTCTCGAAGTATTTCAAACCTGTAATTCTGCCGCAGCGGTTAGAATAGCCGCCACACCCAGCTGGATGCGACCCGTCATGACTGATCTGACTCTCTATCATAACCCGCGCTGCTCGAAATCCCGCGGCGCCCTCGAGCTGCTCGAAGCACGCGGCCTTGCTCCACACATCGTGCGCTACCTGGAGACGCCACCGGATGCCGCTACCCTGACGGCGCTGCTGGGCAAGCTCGGCATCAGCGCGCGGCAACTGCTGCGCAGCGGTGAAGACGAATACAAAGCCCTTGAGCTGGCCAATCCGGCATTGACCGAAGCACAGCTGATCGCGGCAATGGTTGCCCACCCCAAACTGATCGAACGGCCGATTCTTGTGGCCGGTGACAAGGCTGTGATTGGCCGCCCACCGGAAAAAGTGCTGGAGATCCTGCCGTGAGCGAGCCCTATATCCTGGTGCTGTATTACAGCCGGCACGGCTCCACCAGCGAGATGGCCCGGCACATTGCCCGCGGCGTCGAGATGGCTGGCCTGGAAGCGCGCCTGCGGACCGTGCCGGCGATTTCCACCGAGTGCGAAGCAGTCGCCCCCGATATCCCTGCCAGCGGTGCGCTGTACGCCAGCCTGGATGACCTGCGCCACTGCGCCGGGATTGCCCTCGGCAGCCCGACCCGCTTCGGCAACATGGCGGCGCCGCTGAAGTACTTCCTCGACGGCACCAGCAGCCTGTGGCTGGGTGGTGAACTGGTCGGCAAGCCGGCTGGAGTGTTCACTTCCACCGCCAGCCTGCACGGCGGTCAGGAAACTACCCTGCTGTCGATGATGCTGCCGCTGCTGCACCACGGCATGCTCATCACCGGCCTGCCCTACAGTGAGTCGGCGCTGCTGGAAACCCGCGGTGGTGGTACCCCGTACGGCGCCAGTCATCATGCCGGCGCCGACGGCAAGCGCGAGCTGGACAGCCACGAAATAGCCCTGTGCCGAGCACTCGGGCAACGCTTGGCGAGCACGGCCAAGGCCTTGGGTGGCGCGCGTGGCTAAGCGTGCCAAGCCACTGCCAGCGCTGGCCTGGCTGGCACCGCGGCTGCGCCTTACCCGCGCGCTGAGCCTGGCTTGCCTGGTCGGCCTGATCGCCCTGCTGCTGGTCAATAACCTGTGGTTTGCCAACCTGCATGGGGCGCGGGTCGAGGTGATCCTTGCGGTCGAATTGATCCCGCTGCTGCTGGTGCTGCCAAGCATGCTGATGGGCAGCGCACGGGCCCATGCGTGGACCTGCTTCGTGGTCAATATCTACTTCATCAAAGGCGTGCTGGCGGCGTTCGACCCAGCGCGGTCGCTGTTTGGCTGGATGGAAACCCTGGTGAGCCTGGGCCTGTTCGTCAGCGCACTGCTATACGTGCGCTGGAAGTTTCAGCACGAACGGCGCCTTGTCGGCGAATGCTGATCCGCTTTTTGTAGGAGCGGCCTTGCCGGGGCGCCGGACCGGTCGCGAAAGGCGTGCGCAGCGCGCCCGGCGATTTTGCGGTGCTGCACAAATCCTGGGGCCGCTACGCAGCCCTTTCGCGACCGGTCCGGCGCCCCGGCAAGGCCGCTCCTACAGGGACCGTGTAACGGCTGGCTCAATGGTTGACGGTGTGCGCCAGCATCACCGAGAGCTGACAAAGTGGCCGGCCGCTTTCGGCATGCCACTGATTGAACACCTCCTGCACCAACGCACGATCACGCTGGCTGGTCGGCGCCTTGTCGATCACGCCTTGGGCGATCAGCGCGGCTGACATGTCGTCGGTGGGGATAAAGGTATCCTTGCCGACCATGCGCAGAAAGCGCGGTGCCGACAGGCCGCCGAGCTGATTGCCATGCTTGGCCAGGTACTTCCACAGGCCGACGATATCGGTCACCGGCCAGTCGGCGATAAAGCTGGCAAAGCTGCCGTGCTGTTTTTCGATGTCGAGGATCATCTGTGCGTTGCGTGGCACGCTTTTGAGCTTGCCCAAGTGGCGGATGATGCGCGTGTCCTGCATCAGCCGCTCAAGGTGCTCGGCGCCCATCAGCACCACCTTTTCCGGCTCGAAGCCAAAGAACACCTGCTCGAAGGCCGGCCACTTGGCATCTACCAGGCTGTGCTTGAGGCCTGCGCGAAATACCCGCAGCGCCAGCGTCGACAGGTAGCGGTCGTCGCTGATGTCACGCAACTGCGCCGGGGTGCGCGGTTGCGGCAGGAACGCCTCGAGGGCCTTGGCCGAGCCGAAGCGATTCAGGCAGAACTCATGCAGCCACTGATAATCGCGCATGGGTCAGATGTTCACCACATCGAGGAAGCGCGGCGCCGCGGTTTCATCGATTTTCAGGCTGGTGAAATCGAACAGGTTGCGGTCGGCCAGTTGTGACGGCGCCACGTTCTGCATCGCGCGGAAGATGCTCTCGGTGCGGCCTGGGTGCTTGCGCTCCCAGTCGATGAGCATTTCCTTGACCACCTGACGTTGCAGGTTTTCCTGCGAGCCACACAGGTTGCACGGGATGATCGGGAATTCGCGCATGTCCGAGTAGGCCTGGATGTCCTTCTCGCTGCAGTAGGCCAGCGGCCGGATCACTACGTTGCGGCCATCATCGGCACGCAACTTGGGCGGCATGCCCTTGAGCGAGCCGTTGAAGAACATGTTCAGGAAGAAGGTTTCGACCATGTCGTCGCGGTGGTGACCAAGAGCCATCTTGGTCGCGCCGATTTCATCGGCAAAGGTGTACAGCGTGCCGCGGCGCAGGCGCGAGCACAGCGAGCAGGTGGTCTTGCCTTCCGGGATCAGTTCCTTGACCACCGAATAGGTGTCTTTCTCGACGATGTGGTACTCGACGCCCAGGGTCTTCAGGTAGGCCGGCAGAACATGCTCGGGGAAGCCTGGCTGCTTCTGGTCCATGTTCACCGCGACGATCTCGAACTGGATCGGCGCCACCTTCTGCAGGTGCAGCAGAACATCGAGCATGGTGTAGCTGTCCTTGCCGCCGGACAGGCAGACCATGACCTTGTCGCCATCTTCGATCATGTTGTAGTCGGTGATGGCTTCGCCGGCGAGACGACGCAGGCGTTTTTGCAGTTTGTTCTGGTTGACCGAGAGGGTGCCCATAGCGCTTGGAATCCGCGAGGTGTGACAAAAGCCGAGTATTTTACGCATAAAGCCGGCGCGGGCGAAGGCTTTCGCGACAATTAACCGCGCCAGGCCGACCAAAGACTGCAACGGAATCAACAACTGCGGCGACAGCGCGATTTGCTCTAAAAAGCGCCTATTGCGCAGGGATGTGCTTCCTATACTGCGACTTAAGGCCATATTACCGCTTGCTTCGGTGCCTGGCCGCGGGCCGCATGTGCTCCATCTGGGGTGCGTCAGGCAACGACCATAGGAGTGACCGGTATGATCCATCACGTTCTTGGGCTGTTTACCCATCCCGACCAAGAGTGGCAGGAGATTCGTGGCGAGGAAGAATCGATCAGCCACATGTACTTGACCCATACCCTGATTCTGGCGGCCATCCCCGTCGTTTCAGCGTTTATCGGCACCACCCAGGTCGGCTGGGTGATCGGTGACCGACCGGCGGTCATGCTGACCGTTGAAAGCGCGTTCTGGATGAGCGTGATGTCGTACCTGGCGATGCTGATCGGGGTCGCGGTAATGGGCGCTTTCATCCACTGGATGGCGCGCACCTATGACGCCACGCCATCGATGGCACGCTGCATCGCGTTTGCCACCTACACCGCTACGCCATTGTTCGTCGCCGGGCTGGCGGCGCTTTACCCACACCTGTGGCTGGGCATGGTGATCGGCACGGCGGCCATCAGTTACACGGTGTTCCTGCTGTATGTGGGCTTGCCGACGTTCATGAACATCCCGGCGGATGAAGGCTTTCTGTTCTCAAGCTCCGTGCTGGCGGTAGGCCTGGTGGTGCTGGTGGCGATCATGGCGGCCACGGTGGTCATCTGGGGCCTGGGCGTGGGGCCTGTGTATACCAACTAGATCCAAACCAACACTGGGGCATCAAGTCACCGGCCGCCGCAAGGCGGCCTTTGACTGTGTGCTGACCGATGGCTCGGCAGCCTCTGGGGGGTTGCGGCATAATGCGCGGCTGAGGAGAACCTAGATCGCCATGCCCGAGTTGCTCGAATCCCGCGTTGAAGCCTGCTATCAGCAAGCCGAAGCGTTCTTCAAACGGAGCTTCATCCGCCCACAGGTGAGCTTCAAGCTGCGCGGCCAGAAGGCCGGCGTTGCCCATCTGCATGAAAACCTGCTGCGCTTCAATCTGCAGTTGTACCGGGAAAACCACGAGGATTTTCTGCGCCAGACTGTGGCCCATGAAGTGGCGCATCTGGTCGCGCATCAGTTGTTCGGCGACAGTATCCAGGCCCATGGCGAAGAGTGGCAGTTGATCATGCGCGGGGTCTACGAGCTGCCGCCCAATCGCTGCCACAACTATGCGGTGCAACGGCGTACGGCGACGCGCTATATCTATCAGTGCCCGTGCCCGGAGAGTGACTTTGCCTTTACGGCGGTGCGGCACAAGCTGGTGCGCCAAGGGCGGCGGTATCTGTGCAAGCGCTGTCGGCAGGTGCTGGCGTATAGCGGGCAGACGCGGCTGGAGTGAAGCCGGAAGGGTTTTGCGGAGATTGGACGAACTTGGGGCCGCTTCGCAGCCCTTTCGCGACACAAGGCCGCTCCTACAGTTGACCACGCAAGCCAGTCATGCGCAGTCGTCTGTAGGAGCGGCCTTGTGTCGCGAAAGGGCCGCAGAGCGGCCCCAGGTTATTGCCTGATGACTTAAGAGCGCGCTGGGCCTTCAGCTACACCGAGGTCGTCGGTTGGACGAGTGTCGGTCAGCGGCGAGCCGCCCGAAGCCAGTTCAGCGTGCAGCTTGTCTTCGTCCAGCTCCTTGACCCACTTGGCAACCACGATGGTCGCTACACCGTTACCAATCAGGTTGGTCAGGGCGCGGGCTTCGGACATGAAGCGGTCGATACCAAGGATCAGCGCCAGGCCGGCGACCGGCAGGTGGCCGACAGCAGACAAGGTCGCGGCGAGGACGATGAAGCCCGAACCGGTGACGCCAGCAGCACCTTTGGAGGCAACCAGCAGCACCAGCAGCAAGGTGATCTGGTGGCTGATGTCCATCTGCGTGTCAGTCGCCTGGGCGATGAACACGGCAGCCATGGTCAGGTAGATCGAAGTACCGTCAAGGTTGAACGAGTAGCCAGTCGGGATTACCAGACCTACTACCGACTTCTTCGCGCCCAGACGCTCCATCTTGGCCAGCATGCGTGGCAGGGCCGATTCCGAGGACGAGGTGCCAAGAACGATCATCAGCTCTTCACGGATGTAGCGGATCAGCTTGAGTACGCTGAAGCCATGCGCGCGGCAGATACCACCGAGGACGATCAGGATGAACGCCAGGCAGGTGATGTAGAAGCAGGCCATCAGGTAGCCCAGCTGCACCAGCGAGCCGACGCCGTACTGGCCGATGGTGAAAGCCATGGCACCGAAGGCACCGATCGGGGCCAGCTTCATGATCATGTTGATGATGTTGAACATGACGTGAGCGAAGCGATCGATCATGTCCAGCAATGGCCGGCCGTAGCTACCCAGACGGTGCAGGGCGAAGCCGAAGATCACCGAGAACATCAGCACCTGGAGGATGTCGCCGTTGGCGAAGGCACCGACCACGGTGTTCGGGATGATGTTGAGCAGGAAGCCGATAGTGGTCTGCTGCGCGCCGGCGGCGGCATAGGCAGCGACACTGCTGGCGTTCAAGGTGTTGACGTCAATGTGCATGCCAGCGCCTGGCTTGACCACGTTGACGACAACCAGGCCGATGATCAGCGCGATGGTCGAGACAATTTCAAAGTACAACAGCGCGTAGCCGCCGGTCTTGCCGACCGATTTCATGCTCTGCATGCCAGCGATGCCGCTGACGACGGTACAGAAGATGATCGGGGCGATGACCATTTTGATCAGTTTGACGAAGCCGTCACCCAGGGGTTTGAGCGCAACGCCGGTTTCAGGGTAGAAGTGACCGAGCAGAATACCGATGGTGATGGCAACCAACACCTGGATATACAGCGATTTGTACAGCGGCTGACGAGTCGTCATGGCTTATTTCCTCGAGTGTGCCGGTTTCCACCCTTCCCAGGGCGGGGGCACCTAAAGCGCTAACCCTCCTGCACCCGGAGGGATTTGTCGTTGTGTTCGAGCTGCCTTTGCAGGCCTCTGCCAAGTGAATAGCAAGGGCGATGCCAAAGTGCTCGAATGAGGTGCAAAGCCTGATCTAGACGGGGTGGAATGCCCAAGGACAGGGCAACCAGGTGGGCCTGAGCTGGCGGATTTCCGCCCGTTGGCGGGAAATGAACGGGCGGGTTGGCGGGAATCCGCCCGGGCGCGGGGTCAGCCGCGCGTGAACACAATCCTGAAGGCAGCACCGCCCAGCGGCGAATCGTCCAGGCTCAGCTGGGCGTCGTAGCTGTCGATGATGTCCTTGACCACGGCCAGGCCGATGCCCTGCCCCGGGTGCTGGCGGTCCAGCCGCTCGCCGCGCTGGAGGATGCGCTCGCGCTGATCGGTCGGCACGCCCGGGCCATCGTCTTCGATGCACAGGAGCAGGCTGTCCGGGGTTTCGCTCAAGCTCACCCGCACCTGACCCAAACATAGCCGGTAGGCGTTCTCCAGCAGGTTGCCCAGTAGCTCCAGCGCGGCGCCCTGCTCCATGGGTATTTCCGCCTGCGCAGGGACGACCAGGGTGATCGCCACGTGCTTGTCGCGGTAGACCTTGGCCAAGGTATTGCACAGGCTGTCGAGCAGCGGCGCGAGCTGGACACGGTCGCGAACCAGTCCGCTCTTGCGCAGGCTGGCGCGCTGCAACTGGTAGTCGATCTGCTGGCTCATGCGCTCGATCTGGCTCTGCAGCACTCGCGCCTGCTCGCGCTCGCCACTGCCGTGGCCCATGCTTTCGCCCACGCCCTGGAGCACCGCCAGCGGCGTTTTCAGGCTGTGCGCAAGATCGTCCAGCGAGTCACGATAGCGCTGACGCTGTTCGCGCTCACTGTGCAGCAGGCGGTTGAGCGAGCCGGTCAGGCGCAACAACTCGCGGGGATGTTCGCCGCTCAAGCCCTGGCGAGCACCGCTCTCGACCTGGTCCAGCTCCACACTCAGCCGACGCAGCGAGCGCAGCCCCCAGGTCAAGCCGGCCCAAAGCAGCACCAGCAAGGCCAGCAAGGCAGCGCCGAAGCCCAGGTAGAGTTTTTCCTGCAGGCCCTCGAGGGTGTCCTGATACTCGCGTACCGGTTGCAGGGCAACGATGCTGTAGGCGGCGCTCTTGCCGCCGAGCAGTTTTACTTCCACGTCGTAGACGAAGAACTCTTCACCGTTGTCCTGGCGAATGCGGGCAAACTCGTTGCCGCGGCCGTCATAACGCGGCTGGTAGTTGATGTCGCGGTCGGCGGTAGCCCGCGAACGCCAGACCAGCTTGCCGTCGCGGTCGAAGATGTAGCCGATCAACCCGGTGTAAGGCAGGTTGTAGCGCTCATCCGGGAGCTGATCAGGCATCTGCAGGCGGCCCTGCTCGATACGCGCGGCGGAGATCAGCGTGGTCGCATCGGACGCCAGACGCTGTTCGATCGACTCCTGCAGGGCCAGGCTGAAGGCCTTCTGCAGGGCCGGTAGCAGCGCCAGCATGAACAACAGCGCCAGCAGCGCCGCCGCCAGCATCAGGCGCACGCGCAGCGAACGGATCATCGGCAGCGCTCGGTGAACAGGTAGCCCAGGCCGCGCACGGTATCGATCGGTTTGAAGCCGTGCTCGCCCTCGAGCTTGCGGCGCAGCCGGCCGACCAGCACTTCGATGACATTCGGGTCGCGCTCTTCATCGCCTGGGTACAACTGTTCCATCAGGCGGTCCTTCGCCACCACCTGCTGGTGATGACGCATGAGATATTCAAGGATGCGGTATTCATACGCGGTCAGCGCCAGCGGCTGATCGTCGAGGCTGGCTTGCTTGCGATTGAGGTCGAGCACCAGTGGCCCGGCGGCAATGGTCGACTGGGTGAAGCCGCTGGAACGGCGCAGCAAGGCATTCAGGCGCGCTTCAAGCTCCTCGAACTGGAACGGCTTGACCACATAATCGTCGGCGCCGGCCGCCAGGCCTTCGACCTTGTCCTGCCAGTTGCCCCGTGCGGTGAGAATCAGGATCGGGAAGCTCTTGCCCTGGCTGCGCAGCTGGCGGATCAAGTCCAGGCCGCTCATGCCCGGCAGGCCGAGGTCAATGATGGCGAGGTCAAAGGCGAACTCCTCTGCCTGGTACAGGGCTTCTTCGCCGTTGCCGACCGCCTGGACCACATGGCCGGTTTCGCTCAGGCGTGTGTGCAGATGATGGCGCAGCAGCGCCTCGTCCTCGACCACCAGCAGTTTCATGCCTTTCTCCTTATAACCGTCACGACGCTGTCTTGCCTCTCTGGCGCAGGCACGGCGCAAGGCCGCTGGCGAGCCAGCAGCCTTGTGCGTTGCAAACGCCGATACAGAGTACCAGCACGCCTTAGAACTTGTAGTTTGCCGAGAGGTAGGTCTGGGCGCTGCTGGTCAGGCTCATGCTGCCGATTTTCGGCCCGCCGTGTTCGACCAGTTCGGTGCTGGCGTTGGTGCGCAGGTAGCGGTAGCCCAGTTCGACCGAGGCGTTGTCGGTGACTTCCTGAATAACGCCGGCTTGCAGGCCTGCAGCGTAGCCGTAATTGGTGTCGCGGCTGTAACCGGAGGATTCCTGGGTCAGCTTGGTCACGCCCAGGCTGGCGCCGCCAAATAGTTTGGTGGTGTCTCCCACGGGCAGGAACAGGTCGTAGCTACCGAGCAGGTTTTCCTGGCGCAGCTTGAGCCCGCTGTGGTCACCGGAGACGTTGTCGTAGGTCATGTAGTAGCGGCCTTCGTTGTTCATCTTGCCCAGACGCACACCCCAGGTGCCGTCCTTGGCGATCACGCCGTCGGTGTTGAGGTTGTCGGTGCTGCGCGAGAGCAGCCCGGACTTGCGTACTTTGTCGCTGGTCTGGCCGTAGGTCAGGCTGGCGAAGGTGTCGTCGGCGTTGGCCTGAACGCTGAAGCCGGCGGCACATACGGCCATTGCTGCAAGCAGGGTATTGACTGTTTTCATGGGTTCTTACTCCAGTTGGATGCGCTGTTTCGGTCTGGAAGCTAGAGTAAGCAAGGCGCCCTGAACCGCGGCTGAACCCTGCCTGAACCGCCGCTGAACAGCCTGCGCTTCCCTCGCCTAAAGGAGTTGCGACCATGCGTTATCTGTTTGCCCTGGCTTTGTTGAGCTGCGCCAGCCTTACTCAAGCGGCGGTACAGACCCGTCAGATCGATTATCAGGATGACGACGGCAAGCGCCTGGTTGGCTATTACGCCTATGACGATGCTATCGACGGCAAACGGCCGGGCGTCGTCGTAGTGCACGAGTGGTGGGGGCTCAATGACTATGCCAAGCGCCGCGCCCGTGACCTGGCAGCGCTGGGTTACAGCGCGCTGGCGATCGACATGTATGGCGATGGCAAGCACACCGAGCATCCGGCCGATGCGATGGCGTTCATGAAGGCGGCGCTGGAGAACCCGGAAGCAGCTGCCAAGCGCTTCGATGCGGGCCTTGAGCTGCTAAAGATTCAACCAAAAACCGACCCCGACAAGCTCGCTGCGATTGGCTACTGCTTTGGCGGCAAGGTCGTGCTCGACGCGGCCCGGCGTGGCGAGGAGCTGGCCGGTGTGGTGAGTTTCCACGGCGCCTTGGTCACGCAGACTCCGGCCAGCCCCGGCAGCGTCAAGGCCAAGGTGCTGGTCGAGCACGGCGCGGCAGACAGCATGGTCACCCCGGAGCAGGTCGCGGCCTTCAAGGAAGAGATGGACAAGGCCAAGGCCGACTATCAGTTTGTCAGCATCGCCGGCGCCAAGCATGGTTTCAGCAACCCCGATGCCGACCGTCTCAGTCATGGCGAGCATGGCGGGCCTGATATCGGCTATGACCAAGCGGCCGACAAAAGCTCATGGGCAGACATGCAGGCGTTTCTGGACAAGCTGTTCAAGTGACCGCTGCGCTGGCAATGGCCAGCTCTGGCACAATAGCGCCATGAACCGACTGCCGACCTGCTGCGCCCCCTTGCAACACCACTGGCCACTACCGCGCCCTATCCCCGGCGCGGTGCTGATCAGTTGTGCGTTCGACCCGACCAGGCTTGCTGCCGACGACTTCCAGCGCGCGGGCATCGAGCCCAGCGCCAGCCTCCAGCGCTCCGTAGCCAAGCGCCAGGCCGAGTACCTGGCCGGCCGAGTCTGCGCACGCGCCGCTCTGCAGCAACTGGACGGTCGTGACTATGTGCCCGCGACCCATGCCGACCGCTCACCGATCTGGCCGGCAGGTATCCGCGGCTCGATCACCCACGGCAAAGGCTGGGCCGCCGCCGTGGTGGCCGATGCTGCCAGCTGCCGAGGCATCGGCCTGGATCAGGAAACACTGCTGGATGAAGCCCGCGCCGAACGCCTCGCCGAAGAGATCCTCACCCCGGCCGAGCTGCAACGGCTCGACCGCAGCCAGCTGGCACTTAGCGTGACGCTGACCTTTTCGCTCAAGGAAAGCCTGTTCAAGACGCTCTATCCACTGACCCTGCAGCGCTTTTACTTCGAGCATGCAGAGCTGCTGGAGTGGTCTGCAGACGGCCTGGCGCGGCTGCGCTTGCTGACTGACCTGTCGCCTGAATGGCGCCACGGCGCCGAGCTGAAGGGCCAATTCTGCGTCAACCACGGGCAGCTGTTGAGCCTGGTCAGCGTCTAGTCTTCAGCTTCCTGCTGGCGCGGCCAGCTCAGGCTGAAGCACGCCCCACCCAAGCCTTCACTGCGCGCAACCACCGCCCGCCCGCCGTGCCAATAGATGATTCGACGCACGATCGACAAGCCCAGGCCGTGCCCACCCGAGGCCCGGGTGCGGCTGTCGTCCAGCCGGGTGAATGGGGTAAAGATGCGCTCCCAGACGCTTTCCGGCACGCCCGGGCCGTCATCCTCGACATCGATGCGGCAGCGCTGCTGACCAAGGTGATAGCTAACGCGCACTTCGCCCTCGGCGTGGCGCATGGCGTTGGCGACCAGGTTCTGCAGCGCACGGTGCAGATAGCGCGGTTCGGCTTCGACCCAGGCGCCGTGCTCATCGGCGCCCTGGCACAGGCCACGCAGCACATTTATCTGCGGGCGCAGCGGCGCCAGCTCGGTGATGACCCGCGCCAGCAAGGCATCCAGGTCGACGGCCTGAAACTGCAAGGCCGGCGCGCCTTGTTCGAGACGCGCGTAGGTGAGCATTTCGTCGACCAGCTTGTCGAGGTCCTGGATATCGCCGTCCATCCCCGCCAGGTGCTTGGCCCGCGCCTGATCGGTGCTGGCGGTTTCGAGCATCTCCAGGCCAAAGCGCAGCCGTGCCACTGGCGTGCGCAGCTCGTGTGACACCGCCCGGACCAGCTCGCGCTGCATGTTCAGCGAGCGCTGCAAGTGCTCGGCCATACCATTGAATGCCGCCGCCAGACGCCCCACCGAATCGGCGCCGCCGGCCGGTACGCGGGTATCGAGGCTGCCCTGGGCAATCTGCGTGGCGGCCGCTTCCAGGCCGGACACGCGCCGCTCCAGCTGACGTACCAGCAGGTACACCACCAGGCCGATCAGGCACAAACCGAGAAACGCGATCAGAATCAGCAATTGCGGCGGGTAGGGATTGAGCTGGTACAGCGGGCCGATTTCCAGTACCCAGGGTGAGCCGGGCACGCCGGAGAACACCCGCACCGAATCACCGTCCTTGCCCAGCGCCATCACCGTATCGCCCTCCTCGACCCGGTGGCGCTGGTCGTCATCCAGTGCCGCCCGCTCCAACCGTTGCAGGCCGATATCGAAACCGAAGCCTTTGCTCTGGCGCAGTTGCGCCAGGCGCTGCGGCTGTTCGCTGACCGGATAACGCACCAGCTCATCAGCCAGCAGGTACACCGTGGCCCGCGCCAGCTGCTCGCTGATCTGCTTGACCTCGGCCACCAGCAGCTGGTCTTCGCGACCGATCCGGCGCAATACCCGTGCGGCATGCGGGCCGGTCTTGTCGACCACCACCAGGTCGCGGTACAGCCGCGCGCGCTGGCCGCCGTCGAGGGTCAGCGCGGCCATTGGCCGGACATCCAGCGGCACGCCGAGCAGGCGCTCCCACATCAACAGCGAGCGCTGGCGCTCGACCGGGTTCTGCGGCGCGAGGTTGTCCGCCATCAGGCTGAACGTGCCTTGCGCCAGGCGCTCGCGGTGCTGCTCGGCGCGCACCAGGTTGACCAGGTGCAGGCTGACCACGCCGAGCACCGCCACCAGCACCAATACCGCCAGCATGCCGCCATAAATACGCAGGAAAATCGACTTCATCAGGCCGGCGCCGCCTCAGCCACGAACAGATAGCCCTTGCTGCGCAAGGTCTTGATCAGCCGCGGATGAATGGGATCGTCACCGATCTTGGGGCGAATCCTGGAGATACGCACATCAATCGAACGGTCCTGGCCGTCGTAGCCGACGCCGCGAAGGGCGGTAAATATCTGCTCGCGCGACAGCACCCGGCCGGCATGGCTGGCCAACAGCCAGAGCAGGTCGAATTCGGCGCCGGTGAGGTCGATCGGCTGCTCATCGAGCCAGGCCTCGCGCAGGCTGTTGTTGATCTGCAGCGGACCAAAGCGCAGCGCCTGCACTTTGCTGTCGGGGCTGTCGCTGCGCCGCAGCAAGGCATTGATACGTGCCAGCAGCAGGCGCGGCCGCACCGGCTTGCAGACATAGTCATCGGCACCCAGGTCCAGGCCCTGAACCTGATCGAGCTCATCGCTGCGCGCAGTCAGCATGAGAATCACGCCTTGGTACTGGCCACGTACCCGCCGACAGATGCTCAGGCCGTCTTCACCGGGCAGCATCAGGTCCAGCACCACCAGGTCCGGCTGGCTGTCGAGAATGCGCCGCACCGCGCGCGCGCCGTCTGCCTCGACCGCAACCTCGAAGCCATTGGCCTGCAGATACTCGGCGGTCAGTTCGGCGAGACGCTGATCGTCCTCGACGATGAGGATGCGGTTGCTGGGTTGGTCCATGCCTGGCCTCTGTTGTTATGGATGGGCTGCCGCTGGTCACCTGAATGTAGCCTTGTTCGCGGATACTACGTCGCACATCTGCGCCTGCCAATCGGCTCTGTCGGCACCGCTGGTCCGAGACAGGCCAGGACGAATTAGCGTGATGCGCCGCACAGCAGTAACATTCTGCAACGGGTCATTACGATGCGGAAAAAAAGTGAAAAGCCGTGAGGACAAGGCCTACAGCCGATACCCACGAATCACACACAATCTGTACACACGTTATCCACAGGCGGTCGCCTTGCAAACACCCTCAGACCGCATTATCTTGTATCCCCATCGCGGCGAACCACTAGATGTTGGGGTTGGGCCGAAATCGAGAACACAAGTCAGCGGCGAAATTCAAGCGTTTTTTCGACCTGAACTTATGGCAATACAAGCAGCCAAACCGCTCCTGCGTAGGCAAACCGAGGCAAGCCTTGCACAGGGCCTTGTTCGGGTACGGGTGTTGCAGGCATAGCCTGGCGACCCCGACAGCAACAGATTTTGCGTTGTAACGCAGAACCTTTGACTTCGGCCAGGGAGCGGCAAGCTATTGCCCCTTATTCCTGAGTCTGTCCCGAAGTCGGCACGCCCGAGCTGGCGGATCCACGTGCGCGTGGGCTCCCCGCTCGGGCAAGCCAACTGGCGGATGGAACGGTGGGCGTGGATGACACGCCCGAACACTATTGAAACTGTGGAGACACCCACCGATGCAAACCGACACAACTCGCGAGAACCCGCAGGCCCAAGCGCCGCAGGCCGCTGATTCGAACCAGGATCTGGCTGCCACTGCGCCTGGCCAACTGCGTGTGATCAAGCGTAACGGCACTGTCGTCGCCTACACCGACGACAAGATCACCGTGGCCATCACCAAGGCGTTCCTTGCAGTTGAGGGCGGCACTGCCGCCGCTTCGTCGCGCATCCACGACACCGTTGCGCGCCTGACCGAGCAGGTCACCGCAACCTTCAAGCGTCGCATGCCGTCGGGTGGCACCATCCACATCGAAGAAATCCAGGACCAGGTCGAACTGGCCCTGATGCGCGCCGGCGAGCAGAAAGTGGCTCGTGACTACGTGATCTACCGCGACCAGCGCGCCAAAGAGCGTGCTACCCGCGCCAACAACGATGCCGTGGTCGAGCCGCACCCGTCGATCCGCATCAGCCTGGCCGACGGCAGCAAGGCGCCGCTGGACATGGCCCGCCTCAACACCATCATCAGCGAAGCCTGCGAAGGCCTGGCTGAAGTCGACGGCGAGCTGATCCAGCGCGAAACCCTGAAGAACCTGTACGACGGCGTTGCCCTGAAGGACGTCAACACCGCCCTGGTGATGACCGCCCGTACTCTGGTCGAGCGTGAGCCGAACTACTCGTTCGTCACCGCCCGTCTGCTGATGGACACCCTGCGTGCCGAAGGCCTGAGCTTCCTCAACGTAGCCGACAGCGCCACCCACCACGAGATGGCCGAGCTGTACGCCAAGGCCCTGCCTGCCTACGTTGCCAAAGGCATCGAGTTCGAGCTGCTGAACCCGGCCCTGGCCGACTTCGACCTCGAGCGTCTGGGCCAGGCGATCAACCACGAGCGCGACCAGCAGTTCACCTACCTCGGCCTGCAGACCCTGTACGACCGCTACTTCATCCACAAGGATGGCGTGCGCTTCGAGCTGCCGCAGGTGTTCTTCATGCGCGTGGCCATGGGCCTGGCGCTGGAAGAGAAAGACAAGGAAGCCCGTGCGATCGAGTTCTACAACCTGTTGTCGTCGTTCGACTACATGGCCTCGACCCCGACTCTGTTCAACGCCGGTACCCTGCGTCCACAGCTGTCGAGCTGCTACCTGACCACCGTGCCGGATGACCTCTCGGGCATCTACCACGCGATCCACGACAACGCCATGCTGTCGAAATTTGCCGGCGGTCTGGGCAACGACTGGACGCCAGTGCGCGCGCTGGGCTCGTACATCAAGGGCACCAACGGCAAATCCCAGGGCGTCGTGCCGTTCCTCAAAGTGGTCAACGATACCGCCGTTGCGGTCAACCAGGGCGGCAAGCGCAAGGGCGCGGTCTGCGCCTACCTGGAAACCTGGCACCTGGACATCGAAGAATTCATCGAACTGCGCAAGAACACCGGTGATGATCGTCGTCGTACCCACGACATGAACACCGCCAACTGGATCCCGGACCTGTTCATGAAGCGTGTCTTCGACGACGGCCAGTGGACTCTGTTCTCGCCGAACGAAGTACCTGATCTGCACGATTTGACCGGCAAGGCCTTCGAAGAGCGTTACGAGTACTACGAAGCCATGACCGAGTACAACAAGATCAAGGTATTCAAGACCATTCAGGCCAAAGACCTGTGGCGCAAGATGCTGTCGATGCTGTTCGAGACCGGCCACCCATGGTTGACCTTCAAGGACCCATGCAACCTGCGCTCGCCGCAGCAACACGTCGGCGTGGTGCACAGCTCGAACCTGTGCACCGAGATCACCTTGAACACCAACAAGGACGAGATCGCAGTCTGCAACCTGGGCTCGATCAACCTGCCGAACCACATCGTTGACGGCAAGCTCGATACCGCCAAGCTGCAACGCACCGTCAACACTGCCGTGCGCATGCTCGATAACGTGATCGACATCAACTACTACTCGGTACCGCAGGCACGTAACTCGAACCTCAAGCACCGCCCGGTCGGCCTGGGCATCATGGGCTTCCAGGACGCACTGTACCTGCAGCACATCGCCTACGGCTCCGACGCTGCCGTCGAGTTCGCCGACAAGTCGATGGAAGCGGTCAGCTACTTCGCCATCCAGGCCTCGTGTGACCTGGCTGACGAGCGCGGCGCCTACGAGACCTTCCAGGGTTCGCTGTGGTCCAAAGGCATCCTGCCACTGGACTCGCAACAGATCCTGATCGAAGCCCGTGGCCAGAAGTACATCGACGTCGACCTCAACGAGAGCCTTGACTGGGCACCGGTACGTGCTCGCGTACAGAAAGGTATTCGTAACTCGAACATCATGGCCATCGCGCCAACCGCGACCATCGCCAACATCACTGGCGTATCGCAGTCGATCGAGCCGACCTACCAGAACCTGTACGTGAAATCGAACCTGTCCGGCGAGTTCACCGTGATCAACCCGTACCTGGTGCGCGACCTCAAGGCCCGCGGCCTGTGGGACTCGGTCATGATCAACGACCTGAAGTACTACGATGGTTCGGTGCAGCAGATCGAGCGTATCCCGCAAGAGCTGAAAGACCTCTACGCCACCGCGTTCGAAGTCGACACCAAGTGGATCGTCGATGCCGCCAGCCGTCGCCAGAAGTGGATCGACCAGGCGCAGTCGCTGAACCTGTATATCGCCGGCGCTTCGGGCAAGAAGCTCGACGTGACCTACCGCATGGCTTGGTACCGTGGTCTGAAAACCACCTACTACCTCCGTGCCCTGGCCGCGACCAGCACCGAGAAGTCGACCATCAACACCGGCAAGCTCAACGCCGTTTCCAGCGGCGGCGACAGCGCCCCGGTCCAGGCCGCAGGTCCAGCACCTGTGCCGAAGGCCTGCGCGATCGACGAGCCGGATTGCGAAGCTTGCCAATAAGGCCGGCGCAGCGCTGAGCTGACACCACCGCAGCCATTGCCCACACGGTAATGGCTGCGGTTTTTTTTGCCTGGACGGCAGCGCTTGAGTCAGGCTTGGAGAGGCCCTTGCGACACCCGCTCGCGCCCTGTCATCAGGCGCTTACAGGCAATCCTTCTATTTGACCCCGATCAAGATAAAACACCATATGCAGTGTGCGGCAAAATAAAGCAGCACAAGATGTAGGAACAAATCGTATTTAGCGCTAGACTCACATCCCGTAACAAGCAGCTGGAATCGAGTGAACACTGGCGTGCTCTGCGGGTCAAAAAATTACCATCCATAGCGGCCGAGGGGCCCCGATCCAGCCTCGTTTCCGGTATAATTCGCGCCCCCCGAAAGGGCGAGCTGACGACAAGATTTCCAGCGCCCTGGCCCCTCGTTCGAGGACAGGCCAGGCGCTGAGCCAGACACCTTTAAATGTGACGAGAGCACGCTCTCAGCGCCCGCCGTAACGCCTTGTGGGCATTGCGCTGTACAGGCATCACTTGAAAATCCAACCGGTTGCCGCGCGCAACCCTCTAGCAGGAGCCATGACATGCTGAGCTGGGACGAATTCGACAAAGAAGACGACGAACTTGCCGTAAAAAGCAGCACCCCGGCGCAGGCCAAAGCCGCCGCCACCCTCGACAAGCTCGACAGCGCCGGTGGCGCCGCCGCCCTTGAAGCGCGTGCTGCCACGGCTGCCGACTCGGACGCGGTCAAGCGTGCCAAGGCTGCCCTGGACGACCTCGACATCGCCGAAGGCCTGGCTGAACTGGAAGGCTCCGCGGCCCGCGTTGCGGTCGACGAGAAGCGCATGATCAACTGCCGTGCCGACCTCAACCAGCTGGTGCCGTTCAAGTACGACTGGGCCTGGCAGAAGTACCTCGACGGCTGCGCCAACCACTGGATGCCGCAAGAGGTCAACATGACCGCCGACATCGCCCTGTGGAAAGACCAGGACGGCCTGACCGAAGACGAACGCCGTATCGTCATGCGCAACCTCGGCTTCTTCTCCACTGCCGACTCGCTGGTTGCGAACAACCTGGCCCTGGCCGTGTACCGCCTGATCACCAACCCCGAGTGCCGCCAGTACATCCTGCGCCAGGCCTTCGAAGAGGCGATCCACACCCACGCCTACCAGTACTGCATCGAGTCGCTGGGCATGGATGAAGGCGAGATCTTCAACATGTACCACGAGATCCCGTCGGTCGCGAAGAAGGCTGCCTGGGGCTTGAAGTACACTCGCGCCATCTCCGACCCGGAATTCAACACCGGCACCCCAGAGACCGACAAAGAACTGCTGCGTAACCTGATCGCCTACTACTGCGTGCTGGAAGGCATCTTCTTCTACTGCGGCTTCACCCAGATCCTGTCGATGGGCCGTCGCAACAAGATGACCGGCGTTGCCGAGCAGTTCCAGTACATCCTGCGTGACGAGTCGATGCACCTGAACTTCGGTATCGACGTGATCAACCAGATCAAGATCGAGAACCCGCACCTGTGGGATGCGGCGATGAAGGAAGAAGCCACCCAGATGATCCTGCAAGGGACCCAGCTGGAGATCGAATACGCTCGCGACACCATGCCGCGCGGCGTGCTGGGCATGAACGCAGCGATGATGGAGGACTACCTCAAGTTCATCGCCAACCGTCGTTTGACTCAGATCGGCTTGAAGGAAGAGTACCCAGGCACCACCAACCCGTTCCCGTGGATGAGCGAGATCATGGACTTGAAGAAAGAGAAGAACTTCTTTGAGACGCGTGTGATCGAGTATCAGACCGGTGGGGCGTTGAGCTGGGATTGATCTTGGTGAAGCCCTGAAACGGGCTGTCAGCTGGATTATTGGGGCCGCTTTGCGGCCCCTTTGCTTAATCTGTCATACGATGTCTTTAGCAACCCCAAACACCCTGCACCAGAGCCCTCGGGCGCGTATCATCCCCTATCCCGCCGCTGAATCCCGCCTAACACCCCATTGACAAGCTTTTTCCCCGCCGTTAATAATCTGCAAAGTCGTACGACAACACACAACAAAAACAACAATTCAGTGAAGCCCCTATGACGATCTCAGCCCTCCTCCACGCTGTTCGCCTTCGCCGTCCTCTTCAGCCCAGCACTGCCCGCGGCAGCTAGCCTTCGCGCGCAGGCTCGAAACCGTTTGGCCTGACCGGCCTCGCCTACCCCCGCCACTGCCGCTGGCCGCTTGCACGCGCCTGGCATACGGAAAGCTTTACCCTCAGGGAGCACAACAATAATGAAAATCCGCCAACATCTTCCCCTCGCGCTGTTCAGCGCAACCGCCCTCGGTGCATTGCCGCAGGTGAGCTTTGCCGCAGGTTTCATGGAGGACGCCAAGGCCACGCTGGGCCTGCGCAACTTCTACATCAACCGCAACTTCGTCGACCCGGCCAACCCGCAGAGCAAGGCCGAGGAATGGACCCAGAGCTTTATCCTCGATGCGCGCTCGGGCTTCACCGAGGGGCCGATTGGCTTTGGTGTGGATGTGCTGGGGATGTGGTCGGTCAAGCTCGATGGCGGTGGCGGTACCTACGGCACCGGGCTGCTGCCGCGGCATGATGATGGCCGGCCGGCAGATGACTATGGCCGCCTTGCAGTGGCGGGCAAGGCGCGGATCTCCAAGACTGAGTTGAAGATCGGCGAGTGGATGCCGGTGCTGCCGATCCTGCGCTCGGACGACGGCCGTTCGCTGCCGCAGACGTTCCGCGGCGGTCAGGTGACGTCCAACGAGATCGCCGGGCTGACCCTGTACGGCGGTCAGTTCCGGGGCAACAGCCCGCGTAACGACGCGAGCATGGACGACATGATCTACGGCGGCGCTGCCTCGGACCGCTTCAACTTCGTTGGTGGTGAGTACAAGTTCAACCAGGACCGCACCTTGTTCGGGCTGTGGAACGCGGTACTCAAGGACGTCTATCAGCAGCAATACCTGCAGGTCAGCCACAGCCAGCCGGTCGGCAGCTGGACTCTGGGCGCCAACCTCGGTTACTTCCAGGGTGATGACGACGGCGCCAAGCGCGCGGGCGAGCTGGACAACAAGACCTACTCAGGGATGTTCTCGGCCAAGGTCGGCGGCAACACCTTCTATGTCGGCCTGCAGAAGGTCAGCGGCGATACCTGGATGCGGGTCAACGGCACCAGTGGCGGCACCCTGGCCAACGATAGCTACAACGCCAGCTTCGATAACGCCAACGAGCGTTCGTGGCAGGCGCGGCATGACTTCAACTTCACCACTGTCGGCGTCCCTGGGCTGACCCTGATGAACCGCTACATCAGTGGCCGCGAGGTGCACAGTGGAGCGGTTACCGATGGCAAGGAGTGGGTGCGTGAGTCGGAGCTGGCCTATGTGATCCAGAGCGGTACGTTCAAGGACTTGAGCATCAAGTGGCGCAACTCGACCATTCGCCGCGACTTCAGCAGCAACGAGTTCGACGAGAACCGTTTGATCTTCAACTATCCGTTGTCTCTGCTGTAACAGCGGTTATGGGGTGTCAGTGCTGGCCTCTTCGCGGGTGAACCCGCTCCCACAGGGGTCGCTGGGAGCCTGGGGCAGTGACAAAAACAGACATGGCAAGCATTGACAACCTTGCGAATCACTACCGATAATCCAGCACAGTCATACGACAACCTACAACAACTCAAAACAAACGAGCTTGCCATGACTATCACACCGTTCAAGCGCCTGCTGCTCACCGGAGCCGCAGGCGGCCTCGGCCAAGTGCTTCGCGAGCGCCTCAAGGGTTACGCCGACGTACTGCGCCTCTCCGACATCGCAGCAATGGCGCCCGCCACCAGTGCTCGGGAAGAAATTGTCGAATGCGACCTGGCCGATAAGGCCGCCGTGCACCAGTTGGTCGAAGGCGTCGATGCCATCTGCCACTTTGGCGGTGTTTCGGTCGAGCGGCCTTTCGAAGAAATCCTCGGCCCAAATATCTGCGGCGTGTTCCACCTCTACGAGGCGGCGCGCAAGCATGGGGTCAAGCGGATCATCTTCGCCAGCTCCAACCACACCATTGGCTTCTACCAGCAGGACCAGCAGATCGACGCCCACGCCCTGCGCCGCCCGGACGGCTACTACGGGTTGTCCAAGTGCTACGGCGAGGACGTTGCCAGCTTCTATTTCGATCGCTACGGCATCGAGACCGTCAGCATCCGCATCGGCTCGTCGTTCCCCGAGCCGCAGAACCGGCGGATGCTCAGCACCTGGCTGAGCTATGACGACCTGACCCAACTGATCGAGCGCGGCCTGTTCACCGAGAAAGTCGGCCACACCGTGGTCTACGGCGCCTCGGCCAACCGTGACGTGTGGTGGGACAACCGCCATGCCGCGCACCTGGGCTACCAGCCGAAGGACTCCTCCGAGGTGTTCCGCGCCAAGGTCGAAGCGCAACCAGCGCCAGCCGCCGATGACCCGGCGATGGTGTATCAAGGTGGCGCGTTTGTCGCTGCCGGGCCATTCGACTGATTCACCACGCGCAAGGAGGCTGTCTACCGTGAACTACGAACTGATCGTGGATGCGCGCAATGCCACCGGCGAAAGCCCGGTGTGGGATGTTGCCGAGCAGGCGCTGTACTGGGTCGATATCCCTGCCGGCCAGCTGCACCGCTGGACGGCCGCAGATGGCGCTCATCAAAGCTGGCAAGCGCCGCAGATGCTCGCCTGCATCGCCCGCTCGGCCAACGGCAGCTGGATTGCCGGGATGGAGGATGGCGTTTATGCGCTGACTGCCAATGCCCAGGGCAAGCTCGACAGCCGCCTGCTGAGCGCGGTTGAACATGGCGCCGAAGGCATGCGCTTCAATGATGGCCGCTGCGACCGCCAAGGCCGTTTCTGGGCCGGCAGCATGCTGATGAACATGCAGCAGGCGGCGCCGCTGGGTGCCCTGTATCGGTACGACGGCGAGGGCCGGCCGCTGCACCTGCAGCTGGACCAGATGATTGTGCCCAACGGCCTGGCGTTCAGCCCGGACGGTACGCGCATGTACCTGTCCGACTCCCACCCCGACGTGCAGCGCATCTGGCAGTTCGACTACGACATCGACACCGGCACCCCGCACAACCAGCGCCTGTTCGTTGATATGCGCGGCTTCCCGGGACGGCCTGACGGCGCTGCCGTGGATGCCGACGGCTGCTACTGGATCTGCGGCAACGATGCAGGCCAGGTGCACCGCTTCACTCCCGATGGACGACTGGACCGCTCACTCAATGTGCCGGTGAAAAAGCCGGCGATGTGCGCCTTTGGCGGGCGCAACCTGGACACCTTGTTCGTGACCTCGATCCGCCCCGGCGGCGACCTGCACGATCAGCCGCTAGCCGGTGGCGTGTTCGCCCTGGACGCGGGCGTGCAGGGCCTGCCAGAAACAGCCTGGCGCGGCTGAACCGAATCCCGCTGCACCCGTGCGATACCCAAATAATAACAACACTGGAGCGTCACCATGGTCTTCAAACGCAAGCTGCTTCTGGCCGTACTCCCGTTGGCGATCAGCCTCTCCGGCACCGCCTCGGCGCTGGATATCAAGTTCGCCGAGATCCATCCGGCCGGCTACCCGACCGTAGTTGCCGAGCAGAACATGGGTAAAAAACTCGAAGCCGCCAGCAATGGCGAGATCACCTTCAAGATGTTCGCCGGTGGCGTGCTCGGCTCGGAGAAGGAAGTCATCGAACAGGCGCAGATCGGCGCGGTGCAGATGACCCGGGTCAGCCTCGGTATCGTCGGCCCGGTGGTGCCGGATGTAAACGTGTTCAACATGCCGTTCGTGTTCCGCGATCACGAGCACATGCGCAAGATCATCGATGGCGAGATCGGCCAGGAGATCCTCGACAAGATCACCAATTCCGAATTCAACCTGGTCGCCCTGGCCTGGATGGATGGCGGCGCGCGCAGCATCTACACGAAAAAACCAGTGCGCAAGATCGAAGACCTCAAGGGCATGAAGATCCGTGTGCAGGGTAACCCGCTGTTCATCGACATGATGAACGCGATGGGCGGCAACGGCATTGCCATGGACACCGGCGAGATCTTCAGCGCCTTGCAGACCGGGGTGATCGACGGCGCGGAAAACAATCCGCCGACCCTGCTCGAGCACAACCATTACCAGAGCGCCAAGTACTTCACCCTGACCGGTCACCTGATCCTGCCTGAGCCAGTGGTAATGTCCAAGACCACCTGGGAAAAGCTCACCCCTGAGCAGCAGACCCTGGTGAAGAAAGTCGCCCGTGAAGCGCAGATGGAAGAGCGTGCGTTGTGGGACGCCAAGTCGGCCGCCAGTGAAGAGAAGCTCAAGGCTGCCGGGGTGGAGTTCATCGTGGTCGACAAGAAGCCGTTCTTCGACGCCACTGCGCCAGTGCGGGAAAAGTACGGCGCGCAATACGCCGATCTGATGAAGCGTATCGCCGAAGTCCAGTGACCTGCGGCTCCCTCCCCAGCTAGATGCGGCTGCACGGCTACGTGCAGCCTCGGTGGTGCTTTATGAAAACACTTGTGTTGCGTGTCAACGATACCTTGTACAGCGGTTGCATCTGGGTGGCGGGGCTGTCGATCCTGACCATGACGCTGATCATTCCTTGGGGCATTTTCGCCCGTTACGTGCTCGGCAGCGGCTCGAGCTGGCCGGAGCCGGTGGCGATCCTGCTGATGGTGGTGTTCGCCTTCATCGGCGCGGCCGCCAGCTATCGGGCCGGTGCGCACATGGCGGTGACCACGGTTACCGACCGCCTGCCACCGGCACGCCGCAAGGCTGCAGCACTGCTGGTGCAGGTGTTGATGCTGCTGGTCTGCGCGTTCATGACCTTCTATGGCATCAAGCTGTGCGTGACTACCTGGAACCAGTTTCTCGCCACCCTGCCGTCGATTCGTGTGGGCATGACCTACGCGCCGATCCCGGTCGGCGGGGCGATCACCCTGCTGTTCGTGCTGGAAAAACTCTTCTATGGCGATCAGAGCCATCGCCAGGTGATGCGCTTCGATGTCGTCGAAGAAAGCGAAGGAGCTGCATAAATGGATGCGTTCATTTTGTTGGGCAGCTTCATCGCCCTGATCCTGCTGGGCATGCCGGTGGCGTATGCGTTGGGCCTGGCCGCTCTGGTCGGGGCCTGGTGGATAGATATTCCACTGCAGGCAATGATGATTCAGGTTGCCAGCGGGGTTAACAAGTTCTCGCTGCTGGCGATTCCGTTCTTCGTGCTGGCCGGCGCAATCATGGCCGAGGGTGGCATGTCGCGGCGGCTGGTGGCGTTTGCCGGGGTGCTGGTGGGGTTTGTCCGTGGCGGCCTGTCGCTGGTCAATATCACCGCCTCGACCTTCTTTGGCGCGATCTCCGGTTCGTCGGTGGCCGACACCGCATCGGTCGGTTCGGTGCTGATCCCGGAGATGGAGCGCAAGGGCTATCCGCGTGAGTTTTCCACGGCGGTGACCATCAGTGGCTCGGTGCAGGCACTGCTGACTCCGCCCAGCCACAACTCGGTGCTGTACTCGCTGGCGGCCGGCGGCACGGTATCGATTGCCTCGCTGTTCATGGCCGGGGTCATGCCAGGGCTGTTGATGAGCGCGGTGTTGATGGGCCTGTGCCTGATCTTCGCCAAGCGCCGCAACTACCCCAAGGGTGAGGTGATCCCGCTGCGCCAGGCGCTGAAAATCGCCGGTGAAGCGCTGTGGGGCCTGATGGCGATGGTGATCATCCTCGGCGGCATTCTGTCCGGGGTGTTCACCGCGACCGAGTCGGCGGCGATTGCCGTGGTCTGGTCGTTCTTCGTGACCATGTTCATCTACCGCGATTACAAGTGGCGCGACCTGCCGAAGTTGATGCACCGCACGGTGCGGACCATCTCGATCGTGATGATCCTGATCGGCTTTGCCGCAAGCTTTGGCTACGTGATGACGCTGATGCAGATCCCGTCGAAGATCACCACGCTGTTCCTGACCCTGTCGGACAACCGTTACGTGATCCTCATGTGCATCAACTTCATGCTGCTGCTGTTGGGCACGGTGATGGACATGGCGCCGTTGATTCTGATCCTGACGCCGATCTTGCTGCCGGTGATCACTGGCATCGGCGTCGACCCAGTGCATTTCGGCATGATCATGCTGGTCAATCTGGGCATTGGTTTGATCACGCCGCCGGTGGGCGCGGTGCTGTTCGTTGGCTCGGCCATCGGCAAGGTCAGCATCGAGGCGACGGTCAAGGCACTGCTGCCGTTCTATGTGGCACTGTTCCTGGTGCTGATGGCAGTGACCTACATCCCGGCTATCTCGCTGTGGCTGCCGAGCGTGGTGCTGTAACTGTGACAGGCGGGCCTGCGGGCCCGCCCTCCCCCTGCAAATGGATTTGTGCACATGGCTGTCGCCTCCTCTTCGAATACCTCACTCTTCCCGCGCAAGCTGGCGGTGGCGCTGTTAGCGCTGCTGGCTTGTGCCTTTGCCGGCAACCACATCGCCGCGCGGATCGCCTTTGATAACGACACCGGCGTGCTGCTGGCGATTCTGTGTCGCTCGGGCATCACCCTGCTGGCGTTGGCGGCGCTGGTGCTGTGGCAGCGCCAGTCGCTAGGCCTGCCCGCAGGTTCGCGACGCTGGCAACTGCTGCTGGGCCTGCTGATTGCTACCCAGAGCCTGTGCCTGTACTCGGCGGTGGCGCGGATCCCGGTGGCGCTGGCGCTGCTGGTCGGCAACACCTTCCCGATTCTGTTGGCGCTGCTCAGCTGGGCCCTCGGCGGGCCGCGACCGACGCGGCGCACCGTGCTGCTGATGGGGCTGATTCTGCTCGGTCTGGTGCTGGCGCTGGATGTGCCGTCACGCCTGGCCGACAGCGCTGAGGCCAACCCGGACTGGACCCTCGGCGTGAGCCTCGCCTTCTGCGCTGCCTGTGTGTTTGCCTGCGCGTTGTGGATCACCGATCACAAGCTGGCCGGCGTACGCGGACCGGTGCGTAGCTTGCTGACCCTGATGATCGTGTTCGCCAGCATGCTGGTGGCCGGGGTCGGCGGCTGGGTGCCGGCGGGCTTGTCGCTGCCCAGCAGCAGCGCCGGCTGGATCGCTCTGGCCAGCCTGGTGGTGCTGTATGGCGTGGCGTTTACTCTGCTGTTCGTCTGCGTGCCGCGGTTGAACATGGCGCAGAACGCGCCGGTAATGAATATCGAGCCGATTGCCACGCTGTTGCTGGCCTGGGCCTTGCTCGATCAACGCCTGAGCGGCATGCAGTTGATCGGTGGCGCGGTGGTGGTCTGCGGGATTGTGCTGCTGACCTATCGGCGCTCGGCCTGATCACCGTGTTTGCACCTGGAGCTTGCTGAATGGCTTTATTCGAACTGGATCTTGAAGACCGTCTGACACGCCTGAGCCTGGCCCCGGAGCTGGGCGCCAGCCTGGTCAACTGGCAGGTCAAGGACAGTGGCCAGGCGTTGCTGCGCCACAGTGATCAAGCGGCGTTGGACAGCGCTACGCCAAGGCGCCTGGGTTGTTATCCGCTGGTGCCGTGGTCCAACCGCATCGACAGCGGTGGCTTTGCCCGCCCTGATGGCTGGCTGGCATTGGCCGCGAACACCGAGCACTCGCCCTACGCGATCCATGGCAGTGCCTGGCAGCAACCTTGGGTGGTGACTCATCAAGGCACTGATCATGCTTGCCTGACGCTGGACAGCGAGCTGCCTTTTGCCTATCGGGCGGTAATGCATGTCAGCCTCGACGAGGGCTGCCTGAGCCTGGATCTGCAGGTTACGCATCTGGATGAATTGCCCTGCTGGCATGGGCTTGGGCTACACCCGTACTTGCCTCGCCATGCTGATACCTTGCTGCTGGCACCGGCCCGTCAGGTATGGGTAGGCGATGAGGGTTGTTTGCCATCGCGTCAGGTTGAAATCCCGCCCGAATGGCGCTTCGGGCAGTTGAGTGAGCTGCCAACGACAGTTGTCGATCACGCCTTCAGCGGCTGGCAGGGCGAGTGCACGATTGTCCAGCCGGCAGCCGGCTATCAATTACGCTGCAGCGCCAGCGGAGCCGACCATTACCTGTTGTTCTGTCCGCAGGACCAGCCGTTCTTCTGCTTCGAGCCGGTCAGCCATCCGATCAATGCGCACCATTTGCCTGGGCGCCCAGGCTTGCGCCTCCTGCACAAAGGCGAGCACGTTAGCCTGGGTTTCAGAATGCAGTATCAAGCGCTCAATTGAGGTAGTGGTGCGCGCGAAGGTTACTCGCCAGCCGGTCGATGAACGCCCGCACCTTGGTCGAGCCGTATTTGCTTTCGCGGTGCAGCACATGGATCGGCCACGGCGCTTGCTCGTAATCCTCGAGCACCACCTGCAAGCGCCCCGCCGCCAGCTCCGCTGCCACTTGATACGACAGCAGCCGCGCGATGCCCAGACCTGCCGTGGCGGCGACGATTGCCGCGTCGTTGCTGGTCACCGTCAGCCGGGGCTTGATCCGCACCTGCACAGGCGCCTGCTCAGGGCCAAACGTCCAGTCCAATCGCGGTGACACGCCGCTGGCTGCGATCATCGTATGCTCGGCCAGCTCGGCGGGATGCTGCGGTTTGCCGTGGCGCTGTAGATACTCAGGCGAAGCGCACAACAACCGGCGCACCTGGCCGACGCGCACAGCCTTCAGCCCCGAATCGGGTAATGGCCCGATGCGCACGGCAACGTCCATGCCCTCCTCCACCAGATTGACCACCCGATCGAGAAAGTAGGCAGACACGTCCACCTCAGGGTAAGCCTGCAAGTAGTCAACGATGCACGGCATGACAAAGGCTTTACCGAACAGCAGTGGCGCGGTCACCGACAGATTGCCTTTGGGTGCGGCGTTGATCCCGGCCGCCGCCTCGTTGGCCTCGTGGATACTGGCGAGGATATTGCGACTGTCTTCCAGGTAGCGGCTGCCGGCCTCGGTCAGGCGCACATTGCGCGTGGTGCGCTGCAGCAGCTTGACCCCGAGCGCCTCTTCCAGGGCACTGACCGCCCGCGTCACTGCCGCCGGCGACAGGCCGAGCTTGCGCGCCGCTGCGGCAAAGCTTTCCAGCTCACCCACCGCAATCAGCACCTTCATCAGATGGATCTGATCCATGCCCCGCCCCCGTATCAATCCTGCTGCGATTATTCCCGGGGCGGGCGGCTGATCACAAGGGCGCATCGATCAAAGATCCAGCACCAGCGGCTGGCCGCCGTCATCTGCCGGTACAGCGCAGCAGATCAGCACGCTGCCGCTCTCGGGCAGCTCGGCGGGCGGCTGCGGGTAATGCACCTGGCCGCTGACAATGCGCGTCTTGCAGGTGCCGCAGGAACCGCCACGGCAGCTGAACTCAGGCGTCAGCCCGCGGCGCTCGGCCAGTTCCAACAGGCTGCCGGAGCCAGGCGTCCAGCGCGCCTGCTTGGCCGAGCCGGCAAAATGCACCGGTACCGGCTGATTGGCTGCAGGTGGCTGCTGCAGCGCAGGCTGAGCACCGTCGCCGTGACGAGTCAGCGTCGACGGGCCAAAGGCCTCGGCATGGATGCGCGCGTCCGTCACGCTCAACCGGCGCAGGCCGTCATAAATATCCTGGGTGAAGCTGGCCGGGCCGCAAACGTAGAAGTCGTAGTCATCCAGCGCCAGGCGCGCTTTGATCTGCTCGATGCCCAGCCGACCGGCCATCTCGAAGTCCTGGCCAAGTACCGCTTGAGCTTCGGGCTGGCTGAGCGCTCGGTACAGGTGCAGGCGATCGCCGGCCTGCTGTTGCAATGCACTCAGTTCCTGGCCAAATGGCAGCTCGGCCAGGCTACGGGCGCCCTGGAACAGATAGATCGACCGCCTTGCACTGAGCGCCAGCTGCTCGCGCAGCATCGCCAGCAGCGGTGTAATGCCGACCCCTGCTGCGATCAGCACCAATGGTCGCTCGCTACTGCTGTCGAGCTTGAAGCTGCCCATCGGTTGGCGCACGTGCAGCACATCGCCGACGCCCACCTGCTCATGTAGGTAGCGCGAAGCTGCGCCCTGCTGCTTGACGCTGATGCGCAGGTAGCCGTCCGAGGGCGCGCTGGACAGGCTGTAGGTGCGGATCACGGTGGATTGCGCATCAAGCGGCAAGCGCAGTGGGATGTGCTGCCCAGGCGCGAAGGTTATTGCTGAGCCGTCTGCGGGTTGCAAATAGAACGAGCGGATATCACGACTCTCCTGCTCGACCCTGCTCACCCGCCAGCCGAGCCAGTCCTGCTGGCGCTGAGCCTGTTGCAGGCGTTGCTGCGCTTCAGCCCAGGTGCCAGTGGCCAGGCTGGTTGGCGCATAGGCCTCGAAGTCCCAGCGCAGCGACACTGCCGCGGGGCGTCGTACTACCTGCTCGACCTCAAGTACCCACAGCCGCTCGGCGCCTTCGAATGCCTCGGTCAGCGGGCTGTCCAGCAGCAACTCGGTGCGCCCTGACAGCTGCAGTACGTCGCCACTGACATAATCCACGAACAGCAAGCCGGCGCGTGGATTGACCAGTAGATTGCCCAGGGTATTGAAGTGCAGGTTGCCAGCGTAGTCCGGGATGGTCAGGCGATTGCCCTCGACCTTGACGAAGCCGGCCCGCCCGCCACGGTGGGAAACATCCACCGAACGCCGACCGTCGGCATGCTCGACATAGCTGGCGACGAACAAGGTGTCGGCGGCTTCGATCAGCGCTGTGGCCCATGCGTCCAGCGAGGTCGCGTCCTCGCGGGGCTGCGCGGCCCCTTCGACACGCCGATAGTTGCGCAGCTGGATATATTGTGGGCAATTGCCGAAGGCGTGCTCGACCTGCACGTCAATTTGACCAGCTAGCGCCGTTTCAATCACGCCATTGATACGGTTGCGCCGACGCGTGTGCAGCTCGATGCCGAGCATGCCAACCGCCTGCCCGGCGGCCAGCCCAGCGGCGGCTGGATCATCCTTGGCAAGCTTGGCGGCCAGGCGCAGCTGACGCGGATCAGGCGAACTGACAAAGCCGTCCGCTCCTTCGATCAAGGTCGCCCAGGGCCGGCCCTGAGGGTCAACGCTGGCGGCAATCATGAACGGCAGTTGCTGGTAGAACTGGCGGTGCTGGTCGGGCATGTAGTCACGAATGACCTTCTGCCCGAACACTGCCATCCTCTCGGCGACGCCGGCCTTTTCTTGCAGGGCTCTCTCGCCGGCGTGCCAGGGCGAGCTCGGCTCATTGGATTGCGTGTGCATGACGGCGTCCCTCGGAGGGCGTGGGCCAGATCAGTCGGCGCTGTGCAGGCCGACGGCAGTGCGCGGCATGGCGACAAAGCCGGGCAGCGCTTCGATGCGGGCCAGCCAGGCGCGGACGTTGCCGTACGGCTCCAGCGACACATTGCCCTCGGGGGCGTGGGCGATGTAGGAATAGTTGGCGACGTCGGCGATGGTCGGGCTGGTGCCGGTCAGGAAGGGTTGGGTGGCCAACTCCTGGTCGATCACGGCGAGCAGGTTGTGCGCGCGGCCGATCACTTCCTCCGCATTGAAGGAAGCGCCGAAGACGGTAATCAACCGCGCCGCAGCGGGGCCAAAGGCCAAGGGGCCGGCGGCAACCGACAGCCAGCGCTGCACCTTCGCCGCGGCCGGAGGTTGCTCAGGCAGCCAGTTACCCTGATCGTAGGTCTTGGCCAGGTACACGAGGATGGCGTTGGAGTCGGCGATGACCGTGCCGTTGTCGTCGATCACCGGGACCTGGCCGAACGGGTTGATGGCGAGAAACGCGGGCTGCTTGTGCTCGCCCTTGGCCAGGTCGACGAAGATCAGTTCAGTCGGCAGGCCGAGCAACGACAGCATCAGCTCGATGCGGTGGGCATGGCCGGACTTGGGGAAGTTGTAGAGCTTGATAGGGGCTGGCATGGTCCTGACTCCGTGGTGGGTGGATGACGCAGACAATCCTGCGCCCATCCGCCAGCCAATAGAATCAGTGCCCGTGACAATCCATAATTTCGCCGGGCGAAATAATCGTTCAGTTGATCACGGGCCTGCCGCACACCTTGGGCATTAGTGGCGATGTTGCCTCTGGTAGCGATACAAGCCACGCGCGGCGTCGATCACCAGTGGCACGCAGGCCTGAAGTTCATCGAAACTCATCGAGTCGAGCAGTTCGAAGTTGTCTTCCAGGCCATGCAAGGAAATGGCCTTGAGCAAGGCGTCCTGCTCTGGGGGCAGCTCGCCCCACTGCGCGACTTGCGTGCCGCGCATGTAGCCGAAGCACCACTCTTCCAGAATGATCGCTACGCCCTCTTCGCCTTCACTCTCTTCGAACAACGGCTCGAAGTCATCCAGCTGTTCGGCCAACTCCGCGGCCACGTCGTTGCAATAGCGCAACATCAGCGCGGTGTAGGCTTCTTCATGGGCTGGACGCTTGAACTTCGGCACCTTGCCGCCGCTGACTGCCGGCAACCACTGCTCAGGGTTGACCTTGACCGGAGAACTGGCCAGTGCGGTGAAAAAGCCATTGAGCTCGGCCAGGTTCAGCACCGAGAAATCGTTGCCGTATGTGATCAGCAAATCTTCGAGGCGGGCGAGTTCTTTTTCTTCAAGACGGGGCAGCATGGTTCGGTGGATTCCTGCACTACGGGATATGCAGGCACCCTAGCATAGCTAGCCGGCTTTGGTGGCAGGTTGCGGCATGTGCCGCAGGCTGATCAGGACCACTGCGCAGTGGAAGAAGGGCATATGCACCTTCTTCCACGTGTCAGCGCTGTTTACTGATAAGCGTGGATTTGACCCAGCCCTTACACCGCCAGCGCGCGCTCACGCAGCTCGCTGTTGAGGATGCGGTCGTTCTCGCTGTAGTCGACCGGGCAGTCGATCACGTGCACGCCTGGGGTCTTGATGCAGTGCTCAAGCAGCGGCAGGAAGCCTTCGGCGCTTTCTACGCGGTGGCCATTGGCACCATAGGCTTCGGCGTATTTCACGAAGTCGGGGTTGCCGTAGTCCAGGCCGTAGTCGGTGAAGCCCATGTTGGCCTGCTTCCAGCGGATCATGCCGTAGCCGTCGTCACGCAGGATCACCACGGTGATGTGCATGCCCAGGCGTACCGCGGTTTCCAGTTCCTGGCTGTTCATCATGAAGCCGCCGTCGCCGCACACGGAAATCACCGGGCGGTCCGGGTAGACCAGGTGCGAGGCCATCGCCGATGGCAGGCCGGCACCCATGGTTGCCAGGGCGTTGTCGAGCAAGACGGTGTTGGGCTTATGCGCCTTGTAGTTGCGGGCAAACCAGATCTTGTAGATGCCGTTGTCGAGGGCAACGATGCCTTCGGACGGCAGCGCGCGGCGGATGTCGGCGACCAGGCGCTGCGGGTATACCGGGAAGCGGTCGTCGTCGGCGCCTTCGGCGATCTGGGCTTCGTTGGCCTCGCGAATGGTCAGCAGACGGGTGAAGTCCCAGTGGCTGGTATCGGTCAAGGCTTCGCCGATCTGCCAGACGGCGTTGGCGATGTCACCGATCACTTCAATCTGCGGGAAGTACACCGCATCGACTTCGGCAGAGCGGAAGTTGATGTGGATGACCTCGGTGCCGCCACGGACCATGAAGAACGGTGGCTTCTCAATGACGTCGTGGCCGATGTTGATGATCAGGTCGGCGGCTTCGACGGCGCGATGGACAAAGTCTCCCGACGACAGCGCGGCGTTGCCGAGGAAGCGTGGGTGGCGCTCGTCGACCACACCTTTGCCCATCTGAGTGGTGATGAAAGGAATGCCGGTCTTGTCGATCAGTTGCTTGAGGACCTTGGCGGTCATCTTGCGGTTGGCACCGGCGCCGATCACCAGGATCGGGCTGCGCGCGTTCTGCAGCTTCTCGACAGCAGCTTCAACGGCCTTGTGCTCGGCCAGCGGACGGCGGCTCAGGCTTGGCGGGATCGGCATGCTGTCGGTTTGCTCGGCAGCGATGTCTTCAGGCAGCTCGAGGTGCACAGCGCCGGGCTTTTCTTCTTCCGCCAGACGGAAGGCTTCGCGCATGCGTGCTGGGATGTTGTCGGCCGAGGCGAACTGGTGGGTGTACTTGGTGATGGGTGCCATCATGCCGCACACATCGATGATCTGGAAGCGACCCTGCTTGGACTTCTTGATCGGCTTTTGGCCGGTGATCATCATCATCGGCATACCGCCCAGGTAGGCGTAGGCACTGGCTGTCACCAGGTTGGTCGCGCCTGGGCCGAGGGTCGACAGGCTAACGCCGGTCTTGCCGGTCAGACGGCCATAGGTGGCGGCCATGAAGCCTGCGGATTGCTCGTGGCGAGTCAGTACCAGCTTGATCTTCGACTTGCGCAGGGATTCGAGCAGGTCGAGGTTTTCCTCACCAGGGATGCCGAATACATACTCGACACCTTCGTTTTCCAGGCATTGCACAACGACATCGGCGGCCTTAGCCATCTTGCTTGTTACCTCAAATAATTGGACGCCGGGACGTCCAGGACGGTCAGCACATGGGTGCTGAAAGAGTCTTTGCACAGGCGCAAGGTGCCCGTGGGTTAAGTCTTGACGTTGAGGATGCAGGGGAAAGTCACGTCATCAAAGTGCAATATTGTCGCACCTTCGAGGTGGGGGATGTCGAGGGGTTTGGCAGGGAGGTAGATTTCGGTGCCAGATGCAGCCGCAGATTTCCGGATCGCGGAAAAGACAAAACCCCTACCTGCTCGCGCAGATAGGGGTTTTGCGAAATGAATCTTGACGATGACCTACTCTCACATGGGGAGACCCCACACTACCATCGGCGATGCATCGTTTCACTACTGAGTTCGGGATGGGATCAGGTGGTTCCAATGCTCTATTGTCGTCAAGAAATTCTGTAGCCAGAACGTCCAGATGAACGGCCCAGCAAATTCGGATATGTGATGTTTGTGTACGAATCTTCAGCGTTTCGTCTTCACCACCGCAACCTGCATGAGCAAATTGCTTGGGTGTTATATGGTCAAGCCTCACGGGCAATTAGTATTGGTTAGCTCAACGCCTCACAGCGCTTACACACCCAACCTATCAACGTCGTAGTCTTCGACGGCCCTTCAGGGGATTCTAGATCCCAGTGAGATCTCATCTTGAGGCAAGTTTCCCGCTTAGATGCTTTCAGCGGTTATCTCTTCCGAACATAGCTACCCGGCAATGCCACTGGCGTGACAACCGGAACACCAGAGGTTCGTCCACTCCGGTCCTCTCGTACTAGGAGCAGCCCCTCTCAAATCTCAAACGTCCACGGCAGATAGGGACCGAACTGTCTCACGACGTTCTAAACCCAGCTCGCGTACCACTTTAAATGGCGAACAGCCATACCCTTGGGACCGGCTTCAGCCCCAGGATGTGATGAGCCGACATCGAGGTGCCAAACACCGCCGTCGATATGAACTCTTGGGCGGTATCAGCCTGTTATCCCCGGAGTACCTTTTATCCGTTGAGCGATGGCCCTTCCATACAGAACCACCGGATCACTAAGACCTACTTTCGTACCTGCTCGACGTGTGGGTCTCGCAGTCAAGCGCGCTTTTGCCTTTATACTCTACGACCGATTTCCGACCGGTCTGAGCGCACCTTCGTACTCCTCCGTTACTCTTTGGGAGGAGACCGCCCCAGTCAAACTACCCACCATACACTGTCCTCGATCCGGATAACGGACCTGAGTTAGAACCTCAAAGTTGCCAGGGTGGTATTTCAAGGATGGCTCCATGAGAACTGGCGTCCCCACTTCAAAGCCTCCCACCTATCCTACACAAGCAAATTCAAAGTCCAGTGCAAAGCTATAGTAAAGGTTCACGGGGTCTTTCCGTCTAGCCGCGGATACACTGCATCTTCACAGCGATTTCAATTTCACTGAGTCTCGGGTGGAGACAGCGCCGCCATCGTTACGCCATTCGTGCAGGTCGGAACTTACCCGACAAGGAATTTCGCTACCTTAGGACCGTTATAGTTACGGCCGCCGTTTACCGGGGCTTCGATCAAGAGCTTCGCTTGCGCTAACCCCATCAATTAACCTTCCGGCACCGGGCAGGCGTCACACCCTATACGTCCACTTTCGTGTTTGCAGAGTGCTGTGTTTTTAATAAACAGTCGCAGCGGCCTGGTATCTTCGACCGGCAAAAGCTTACGGGGTAAACCCTTCACCTTCGCCGGCGCACCTTCTCCCGAAGTTACGGTGCCATTTTGCCTAGTTCCTTCACCCGAGTTCTCTCAAGCGCCTTGGTATTCTCTACCTAACCACCTGTGTCGGTTTGGGGTACGGTTCCCGATTGTCTGAAGCTTAGGAGCTTTTCTTGGAAGCATGGCATCAACCACTTCGTCGCCTAAAGGCAACTCGTCATCAGCTCTCGGCCTTGGGATCCCGGATTTGCCTAAGATCCCAGCCTACCACCTTAAACTTGGACTACCAACGCCAAGCTGGCCTAGCCTTCTCCGTCCCTCCATCGCAACAATCGGAAGTACAGGAATATTAACCTGTTTTCCATCGACTACGCTTTTCAGCCTCGCCTTAGGGACCGACTAACCCTGCGTCGATTAACGTTGCGCAGGAAACCTTGGTCTTTCGGCGTGCAAGTTTTTCACTCGCATTGTCGTTACTCATGTCAGCATTCGCACTTCTGATACCTCCAGCAAGCTTCTCAACTCACCTTCACAGGCTTACAGAACGCTCCTCTACCGCATCACCAAAAGGTGATACCCGTAGCTTCGGTGCATGGTTTGAGCCCCGTTACATCTTCCGCGCAGGCCGACTCGACTAGTGAGCTATTACGCTTTCTTTAAAGGGTGGCTGCTTCTAAGCCAACCTCCTAGCTGTCTAAGCCTTCCCACATCGTTTCCCACTTAACCATGACTTTGGGACCTTAGCTGACGGTCTGGGTTGTTTCCCTTTTCACGACGGACGTTAGCACCCGCCGTGTGTCTCCCATGCTCGGCACTTGTAGGTATTCGGAGTTTGCATCGGTTTGGTAAGTCGGGATGACCCCCTAGCCGAAACAGTGCTCTACCCCCTACAGTGATACATGAGGCGCTACCTAAATAGCTTTCGAGGAGAACCAGCTATCTCCGAGCTTGATTAGCCTTTCACTCCGATCCACAGGTCATCCGCTAACTTTTCAACGGTAGTCGGTTCGGTCCTCCAGTTAGTGTTACCCAACCTTCAACCTGCCCATGGATAGATCGCCCGGTTTCGGGTCTATACCCAGCGACTAAACGCCCTATTAAGACTCGCTTTCGCTACGCCTCCCCTATTCGGTTAAGCTCGCCACTGAATATAAGTCGCTGACCCATTATACAAAAGGTACGCAGTCACCTAACAAAGTAGGCTCCCACTGCTTGTACGCATACGGTTTCAGGATCTATTTCACTCCCCTCTCCGGGGTTCTTTTCGCCTTTCCCTCACGGTACTGGTTCACTATCGGTCAGTCAGTAGTATTTAGCCTTGGAGGATGGTCCCCCCATGTTCAGACAAAGTTTCTCGTGCTCCGTCCTACTCGATTTCATTGATAAGAGATTTTCGTGTACGGGGCTATCACCCACTACGGCCACACTTTCCAGAGTGTTCCACTAATCTCAAACCAACTTAAGGGCTGGTCCCCGTTCGCTCGCCACTACTAAGGGAATCTCGGTTGATTTCTTTTCCTCAGGGTACTTAGATGTTTCAGTTCCCCTGGTTCGCCTCTTGCACCTATGTATTCAGTACAAGATACTCAGCTTATGCTGAGTGGGTTCCCCCATTCAGAGATCTCTGGATCACAGTCTGTTTGCCGACTCCCCAAAGCTTATCGCAGGCTACCACGTCTTTCATCGCCTCTGACTGCCAAGGCATCCACCGTATGCGCTTCTTCACTTGACCATATAACCCCAAGCAATCTGGTTATACTGTGAAGACGACATTCGCCGAAAATTCGTACTGCCCTTTCGAGCATTCACAAATTTTACCTTAGCCTGATCACACACCAGTGAAAGTGCATGTCAGTCTATTTCTATCACATATCCGAATTTTTAAAGAACGATCTGACAAAAGTCAGAAATCAACATTCATCAACGAATGTTCATTTCTAAGTTCTGACAAGCTGTGAAGCGTGAAGCAAAATGGTGGAGCCAAGCGGGATCGAACCGCTGACCTCCTGCGTGCAAGGCAGGCGCTCTCCCAGCTGAGCTATGGCCCCGTGTATCTGCAATGGTAGGTCTGGGCAGATTTGAACTGCCGACCTCA
>NZ_CP025262.1:3997500-5100000 GCF_002843585.1 Pseudomonas sp. 02C 26
GCGCGGCAGCAGTTGTTTACCGAAAACACGCTCACTGCCGTGCTGCCAGTGATGACTACCCCGACCCTGGGCAACCTCGGCCGCTTGTTGCGTTTATGGAGCGTGGTGCTGCTGGGCAATATGGCCGGCACGCTGCTGGTGTCCTGGGTCATGCTCGAGCTGCCGATTTTCGACAGCAAGGCAGACGTGGCATTCCTGGAGATAGGCCGCAAGGTCATGCAAAACGACATCAGCCAGATGTTTGCCAAAGGCATCATATCGGGCTGGATGATCGCAACCATGGTCTGGATGATCCCGGCAATGGAGAACGCCAAGATCTGGATCATCCTGCTGATCACCTACATGATGGCCCTCGGCGACTTCACCCATATCGTGGTGGGCTCGGTTGAGGTTTCCTATTTGGTCTGGGCTGGCGATGAAACCTGGCAGGCTTTTGTGTTCGAGTTTGCCCTGCCTACCTTGGCCGGCAACATCATCGGTGGCAGCTTCATCTTTGCCTTGATCAGCCACGCCCAGGTGCGCAGCGACAGCGGCAAGCCACCGTCCAAGCTATTAAAGGAAGCCAACCAAAATAACGATCGCCAAGAGCCGCGTCTTTAATAGCTAACGCGAGACAACTGAACTGGGTTGCGCCCTGCCCTGCTGACGCAGGGGGCGCGGTTGCCACCAGTTCTGCCCGGCGTGGGGTGAGTCGAGGCTGACACGCTCGCCCATCTGCGGCGTGCTCAGCTTGACGTGAGCAGCGCCGGCCAGCGCGAGAATACGTTCGAACGGCTCCTGCCAGGTATGGGTAGACAAATCAAAGGTGCCATTGTGGATAGGCAGCATCCAACGCCCACGCAGATCCAGGTGTGCTTGCAAGCTTTGCTCGGGCTGCATGTGCACGCTGGGCCAGGCCAGGTTGTAGGCGCCGGTTTCAATCAGCGTGAGGTCGAACGGACCGTAGCGCTCGCCTATCTGACGAAAACCATCGAAGTAACCGGTATCGCCACTGAAAAACAGCCGCAGCCCGTCATCGATAATCACCCAGGACGCCCACAACGTCTGATTGCTGTCGAACAGACCTCGCCCGGAGAAGTGCTGCGCAGGTGTGGCGGCAAAGCGCACGCCCGCCACCTCGGCCTCCTGCCACCAATCGAGTTGGCGCACCTTGCCAGCTGGCACTCCCCACCCGATCAGGCGGTCACCAACTCCTAGCGGCACCAGGAAAACATCCGTGCGCGGCGCCAACTGGCGAATGGCATGCTCGTCGAGGTGATCGAAGTGATCATGGGACAGGATCACGGCTGCCAACGGCGGAATCTCGTTGGTCGCCAACGGCGAAGGGTGAAAGCGCTGCGGCCCGGCCCACTGCACCGGCGAGGCGCGCTCGGCAAACACCGGGTCGGTGAGGAAAAAGCGCCCACGCAGCTTGAGCAGTATCGTCGAGTGCCCCAGCCGCCACAGACTGTGGTCTGGCGAATCAAGCAACTGCTGCCGGCTCATCGGCTGCAAGGTAATAGCCGTCGCTGGCCGCGTTTGCGGTGGTTTGCGCAAGAACAGGTATTTGAGACCAATGCGCAGTTTTTTCAGCATGCCGTCCTGTGGCAGGGCCGCCTGGTTGTGAAAGCGCCCATCCTGATAACGCGCCGGTTCACCGGCGGGGGAGTCCGTGGGCAGCATGAACAGGAGCACTCCGTAGAGAAACAAGGCCTTCATATTACCCCACAGCGTTGGATCAACCGTGAAATGGCTTGTAAGGTCATTTTTCGCTGAGGTGAGTCTGTTGAACAATATTCACCCGATTTATGCGATAAACGGCGCCCCACGGAAGAACTACGATCATGATCGACAACAGAAGCGGCAAGGGACTCTCATTCGTCAGGCGCATCTACCTGCCCAGGATTCTCGGCATGGGCATCGGCCTGTTCAGCGTGATGGCCGCCATGGCACCGCTGCATCCTCCCGGCTGGGTCTGGGCGTTGATGCTGGTTAATGGCTTGCTGTGGCCACACGTTGCTTATCTATGGGCCAAGCATTCCACTGCGCCCTACCGGGCCGAACAACGTAACCTGCTGCTGGACTCACTGATGGGCGGCTTCTGGGTGGCGGCCATGCACTTCAATCCTCTGCCCACCGTGACCATCCTGTCGATGATCACAATGAACAATGTTGCCGCCGGCGGCAAATCCCTGCTGGCGCGCGGGCTGCTCGGGCAATTGGCCGGGATGCTGCTCGCCAGCGCGATGCTGGGCAGCGGCCTGCAGTTACAGACCAGCGCCCTGCAGGTCTGGGCGTGCCTGCCAATGCTGGCCCTGTATCCCGTGGCACTTGGATGGGTGTGTTATCGCCTGGCGATCAACCTGGCCGACCATAAACGTCAGCTCAGCGCACTGAGCCGTACCGACAGCCTGACTGGTTTGCTCAATCACGGTTCATGGAAGGACCTGCTCCTGCTCAAGTTCCAGATCAGCCGCCAACAGCGCCTGCCGGCAATGATCGCCCTGATCGACATCGACCATTTCAAGGCCATCAATGACACTTATGGTCACGTCGTCGGCGACTGCGTGCTGCGCCACTTGAGCCAGGAACTGCAGCGCAGCCTTGGCCCGGATGATCAGGCCGGGCGCTACGGTGGCGACGAGTTCTGCGTGATATTCCCAGGGGCTGACCAAGCCCGGGCTGGGCTGGCGATGGAAGCGCTGCGTGAGCGGGTCAATGCCTACCGCAACCCGCAACTACCCATGTTACGGATCAGTTTGAGCATTGGTCTGGCAGCCTATGATGAGCTTTTGAAGTCGCCGGAGCACTGGCTGGAACACGCCGACAAAGCACTCTATGCCGCCAAACATCAGGGCCGCGACCAGGTCAGCTTCAATCATGGGCCTGCTGCCCCGCTCAGGCTGGCATACCCAGACTGAGCGGGGCCACATTCAACGCAGACGGCGCTCGGCAACGATCTCCGGCAGATCGCTGCGCTGCAGATAGATGCGCAACGGCTCGGCGATATTCAGGCGGTCGTCCACATGCTGGCCGAGCAGCAGGGCCAGGCGCTCACGGCACAACGCCATGCGCTGCCCGGACTCGGCCCGCCAGACGAATTCGCTACACGGTGTAATGCTGTCGTCCGCTACATCCATGCCAAACGCATCTTCGGAAAAGCGCACGATATGACTGCCGCGCTTGGCGTGATAACCGACAAAGCCATTGAGCTGGTCGGCGGCGCTGCAGATGTCTTGAGAAGTAATGGCCATGGCGTACCTCGCTAGTTAAGAGAGTGACGCACGCAAAGCCTGCGGCGGCCTCTGGCGGGCCACGCGCGGCTTTCAGCCTAGCGCAACTGGCCAGCGCTTCGCCAAGCTTTTTGATCTGCTCCTGGCAAGCCCGCTAGAATACCCGGCAAATAATTGATGTGGCCCAAGGGGCCGTGGAACCCTGCATGAACAACGCGGTAAGTTCCGACATCGCCACCATTGGTCGCATCAGTGCCGTGCCGGCGATTCTTCAGGTTATCTGCCAGAGCACCGGTATGCGCTTTGCTGCAGTGGCGCGGGTCACCGAGCACAGCTGGACCGCCTGTGCGGTGCTGGACGGCCTCGGGTTCGGCATGGATGTAGGCGGCGAGCTGGACATCGCCACTACCTTTTGCAATGTAATCCGCAGCTCACATCAGGCGATCGTGATCGACAAGGCCAGTGAAGACCAGCTCTACTGCCAGCACCCCACCCCCAAGCAATACAAGTTCGAGAGTTACATCTCTGTGCCGGTGTACCGGCAGGACGGCAGTTTCTTCGGCACCATCTGCGCGCTTGATCCCGAGCCGTTCGCGCTGAAAAACAGCGCAGTACAGCCAATGGTCGAGGGCTTTGCCCGCCTGCTGTCGGTGCAGATAGAACATGAAGAACAGGCGCAGCGTACCGAACACGCCCTGCAGCAGGAGCGAGCGATGGCAGAGGTGCGCGAGCAGTTCATTGCCGTGCTGGGCCACGACCTGCGCAACCCGCTGTTCGCCATCACCGCCGGCGCAGAGCTGCTGGTGCAGCGCCTGACCGAGCAAAAACACCAGGCACTGGCCAAGCACATCCTCACCTGCGGTCAACGGGCGAGCAATCTTGTGCGTGATGTGCTGGACTTCGCCCGCGGCCGCCTGGGCAGCGGTATCGCCCTTGCGCAGCAACCGTGCCATGACCTGGCCGAGGTACTGCGGCACGTTGCCTCGGAACTGCAACGCGTCCATCCACAGCGCCTATTGCAGCTGCAACTGGGCGAGATCGACGGTTTGTATTGTGACCCTGAGCGGATTGCCCAGTTGTTATCCAACCTGATCGCCAACGCCCTGGTGCATGGTGACCCGCAGGGTGTGGTGACGGTTGGTGCAAACATCCATGACGGCCACTTCCTGCTGAGCGTACATAACCTGGGCGAACCGATCCCCGCGCAGACCCTCGCTCAGCTGTTTCAGCCCTTTACCCGAACACGCGCCACAGCCCATCAACAAGGCCTGGGCCTCGGCCTGTATATTGCCAACCAGATCGCCCTTGCCCACGGCGGGCACATGCAAGTGGCATCAAGCCTTGCGGGCGGAACTGTGTTCAGCTTTCACCTGGCCGTTGATCGGCTTGAGACGGCTGTTCAAGCACTGTTGCCGGAACAGTAAGCCGCGCTGCGCCAGCAAGAAAATCCAGACAAAAAAATGGGCGACCGAAGTCGCCCTAAATGCCTTGCGTGCTCATGAATCGGGAAGGATCAGCGCTGTTTGCGCTTGTGCGAATCCTTCCAGATGAAAATGCCCAGACCGGCGAAGAAGACCAGCATCAATCCGACCGTCACAACACCTGCGATAACCACATTGTCGAAGAACATGTCGGCGCTCCCTGTTTATCTGCCGTCGTCCGATGGATGTAAGGTAGCGAATAGGAGCAGGGAGGAAATTGACCGGGGTCAATAGTGCCCGGGACCGGGCACTGGAGGCGGGCGCAGGGTTGACCTGCGTCAAGTTTCAGCGCTTTTTGGGTTTGTTCTTGGGCTTTTTCTTTTTGCCAGCGGTCAGCGGCATGGCTTGCTCGAAGGCCTGGCGCATTTCATCAAGGCGCTTGTCCTTGAGATCATGGATACGTTTGGCGCGCTCGGCACCGAAGTCGATCAGGTTGTCGTCACTCATGGGCGGGCCCGGCTGTCAGCAGATAAGTGCATGATGCCGCCAGGCGTCGATGTTGGCCAGTCAGACTTCGATATCGACCAGCAGACCCTGGCGCGGGCGTTCGCCCAGGGGCGCTACAGGCACGGTGTTGTCGGCATTGAGTTCCTCACCGGCGAGTGCCTCGTAACGCTCGTCATCCTCATCGTGGCGGCGCTGATGCTGGCGGCGCTGCTCTTCACGCAGGAGCAAGGCCTGCTCGTTGGGGTCGCGCTGCTGCTTGAGGTTGATCGAGCTGTCATCGGGAGCTGGCTGCGCAGGGACAACCGGGCGGATGTCCGGTGTCTGTTTGACCGGATCGTGCTGGGTGGTCACGGGCATGGCACTGAGTGGAATGATCGGCGGCAGCATTGAGGTTCTCCTGTCACTACTGTATCGGCCGGTGTGAACCGGCCTTGAGTGCCTCACTACGGGAAGCGAGCGCCGCCAGCCAGGCTTGCTTAATCGGGTAGGTCGTCATCTGCATCATCCGGCTCGGGGCTGACTTCGCTCCACGGCCGTTTGTAGACCTTCTGCCACACCGCATCCAGATGATCACGCAGGACCTGCGCGGCATTCTTCAGTGAAGCGCTATCAACCCGCTCACCGCCGATAGGTTGTTCTCCTGCCGGGCTGATCAAGGACTGACCGGTGATGCTGTAGACCGAAGCACCTTCACGCAGTTCGATTGCAATGTCGTGCGGGTCAATACCACCGCCGCAGAATGCGTGGCTAGCCACTGTCACTTCGGCGACACCGTCGCCATTCAGATCGCTGACGTCACTGACATCGGTATAGAAGTCGACATCCAGGTCCAGCCCCGGGCAGGTGGTCTCTTGCTCGATCTGCCAGCGCGGCTTGAACGCTTCGCTGCCGGCAGTGCGCCCGTACAGGGTGGCTTTGAGCACCACCTTGTCGACTTCCTGCTCGCTCTCGGGGTCACTGGCCTGGCCATCGGTACGGCTCAACACCAACAGCCCCTCGCCGTCGCGGTCGCGAAAATGCACGCTCTTGATCGGTGTACGCACACCAAGCACCTCGAGCTGCTCGGCGGCGATCGGCGCCAAGGACTGGAAATTGTTCTGCTCGCAACCGGCCATCAGCAGCAAGCTGCCCAGGCCCATGGAAGCGGTCAACCAACGGTACTTGGCAGGCATTGGGCTGGGTATCCTCGTCGCTGCGGGTGGGCGTCGATGAAACGGCTAGTCTGTTAACTCTTTGGTCTGCCCGGTCTATCCGTTAACATAGCCGGCTTTTCATCGGCGGGAGTTCAGGCAGTATGGCGCAGCAGTATCAACCGGGGCAACGCTGGATCAGCGACAGCGAAGCCGAGCTCGGCCTGGGTACCATCCTGGCACAGGATGGCCGCTTGCTGACCGTGCTGTACCCGGCCACTGGCGACACCCGTCAATATTCCCTGCGCAATGCGCCGCTGACCCGCGTGCGCTTCTCGCCGGGCGACCAGATCACTCATTTCGAAGGCTGGAAGCTGACCGTGCGCGAGGTCGATGACGTCGACGGCTTGATGGTCTACCACGGCCTCGACGCACAGAACCAGCCGCGCACCCTGCCGGAAACCCAGCTGTCCAACTTCATCCAGTTCCGCCTGGCCAGCGACCGCCTGTTCGCCGGGCAGATCGACCAGCTGGCGTGGTTCTCGCTGCGTTACAACACCCTGCAGCACAACAGCAAACAGATGCTGTCGAGCCTGTGGGGGTTGGGCGGCTGCCGCGCGCAACCGATCGCGCACCAGCTGCACATCGCCCGTGAGGTCGCTGACCGGATCGCCCCGCGCGTTCTGCTGGCCGATGAAGTAGGCCTGGGCAAGACCATCGAAGCAGGCCTGGTGATTCACCGCCAACTGCTCACCGGCCGCGCCAATCGGGTGCTGATCCTCGTTCCAGAAAATCTCCAGCACCAGTGGCTGGTAGAGATGCGCCGGCGCTTCAACCTGCAGGTAGCGCTGTTCGACGCCGAACGTTTCATTGAAAGCGATGCCAGCAACCCGTTCGAAGACGCCCAGCTGGCGTTGGTCGCGCTGGAGTGGCTGGTCGAAGACGAGAAGGCTCAGGACGCGCTGTTCGCCGCCGGCTGGGACCTGATGGTGGTCGATGAAGCGCATCACCTGGTCTGGCACGAAGAAAACGCCAGCGCGGAATATTCCCTGGTCGAGCAACTGGCCGAGGTCATCCCTGGCGTGCTGCTGCTGACCGCGACCCCCGAGCAACTTGGCCAGGACAGCCACTTCGCGCGCCTGCGTCTGCTCGACCCGCATCGTTTCCACGACCTGGCAGCCTTCCGCGCCGAGAGCGAGAACTACCGCCCGGTCGCCGAAGCAGTGCAGGAGCTGCTCGAACAAGGCCGCCTGTCGCCCAAGGCCCACGCCACTATCCACGGTTTCCTCGGTGCCGAAGGCGAAGCCTTGTTGACTGCCGTCAACGATGGCGACAGCGAAGCCAGCGCACGCTTGATCCGCGAGCTGCTCGATCGCCACGGTACCGGCCGCGTGCTGTTCCGTAACACCCGTGCTGCCGTGCAAGGCTTCCCCGAGCGTCATCTGCATCCCTACCCGCTGCCCAACCCTGAGCAGTACAGCGCACTGCCGGCCGGCGAGCGCGCCGAGCTGTATCCGGAAGTGGCCTTCCAGGCCCAGGGCCCAGGCGATGACGAGCAACGCTGGTGGCGCTTCGACCCACGGGTCGACTGGCTGATCGACACGCTGAAAATGCTCAAGCGCACCAAGGTCCTGGTGATCTGCGCCCACGCCGAGACCGCGATGGACCTGGAAGACGCCCTGCGCGTGCGCTCCGGCATCCCAACCACGGTATTCCATGAAGGGATGAGCATCCTCGAACGGGATCGCGCGGCAGCCTACTTCGCCGATGAAGAGTTCGGCGCTCAAGTACTGATCTGCTCGGAAATCGGCAGTGAGGGCCGCAACTTCCAGTTCGCTCATCACCTGGTGATGTTCGACCTGCCAGCCCACCCCGACCTGCTCGAGCAGCGCATTGGCCGTCTCGACCGGATCGGCCAGAAGCACACCATCGAGCTGCATATCCCGTACCTGCAGGACAGCCCGCAAGAGCGCCTGTTCCAGTGGTACCACCTGGCACTGAATGCGTTCCTCGCCACTTGCCCGACCGGCAACGCCCTGCAACATCGCCACGGTTCGCGCTTGCTTTCGCTGCTCGGCGATGGCGAAGCCAGCGCCTGGAACACCCTGGTGGACGAAGCCCGCGCTGACCGCGAGCGCCTCGAGTCCGAACTGCACAGCGGCCGCGACCGCTTGCTCGAGCTCAACTCCGGCGGTGCTGGCGAAGGTCAGGCACTGGTCGAGGCGATCTTGGAGCAGGACGACCAGTTCGCCCTGCCTATTTATATGGAAACCCTGTTCGATGCCTTTGGTATCGACAGCGAGGACCATTCGGAAAACGCCCTGATCCTCAAGCCGAGCGAAAAGATGCTCGACGCCAGCTTCCCGTTGGGTGACGACGAAGGCGTGACCATCACCTACGACCGGGCCCAGGCATTGTCGCGCGAAGACATGCAGTTCCTCACCTGGGAACACCCAATGGTACAGGGCGGCATGGACCTGGTGCTGTCCGGGTCGATGGGCAACACCGCCGTAGCGTTGATCAAGAACAAGGCGCTCAAGCCAGGCACCGTCCTGCTCGAACTGCTCTACGTAAGTGAAGTGGTCGCGCCTCGCAGCCTGCAACTTGGCCGTTACCTGCCGACCGCTGCCCTGCGCTGTTTGCTCGATGCCAACGGCAACGACCTGGCCGCACGGGTGGCCTTCGAGACGCTCAACGAGCAGCTCGAAAGCGTGCCGCGGGCCAGCGCCAACAAGTTCATCCAGGCGCAGCGCGATGTATTGGCCCAGCGTATCAGTGGTGCCGAAGCCAAGATCGAGCCGGTGCACGTCGAGCGCGTGGCCGAGGCGCAGCGTCGCCTGGCTGCCGAAGCGGATGAGGAGTTGGCACGCCTGACCGCACTCAAGGCCGTCAACCCGACGGTACGTGACAGCGAAATCGATGCGCTGCGTGCACAGCGTGAGCAGGGCTTGGCAATGCTCGACAAGGCGGCTTTGCGTCTGGAAGCGATTCGGGTGCTGGTCGCGGGCTGAGTAGTCCAAGTACGACTCTCAAGCAGTAAAAACCAGGGCGCCTTACGGCGCCCTTTTTATTTCCGCCCGCTATCAGCTTGATAACCAAATCGTAGCAACCAAATAGCCATTAATCAGGAAGGCTTAACTACCTTTTCCTATACTGCGTGTTCATGAGTCCCCGTTGGGGACGGATGCAGGGCACCACGGAGAGGCGCGATGGAGTGGCTGGGACTGCAATTGTTCGCCGAGCTACCGGCAACCGGACAGATCGTTATCGACTGCCGTCACGAGCCATTGCTGATCATTCTGGCCTATATCGTCGTCAGCGCTGCGGCGTTTGCCACGTTGGATATGGCTGAGCGCCAATGCCACAGCGAGAACGACAACGCTCGCCGGCAATGGCGGATCCTCGGCGCATGCTGCCTGGCAGGCGGTATCTGGGCCTTGCATTTCATCAGCATGCTGGCCTTTCACGCGCCGCTGGAAACCCACTATGACGCCGCGCTGACAGGGTTGTCGTTGCTGCTTGCCCTACTCGCCTCGTGGTTCGCCATGCACAGCCTTGAGCGCCATGTGATGAGCCCGCGTCATTACCTGCAAGCAGCCACATTCATCGGCCTCGGTGTGACCTTGATGCACTACGTCGGCATGGCGGCAATGAAGACCAGCGCCGTGCAGTACTACCAGACCAGCCTGCTGCTGGCCTCGTTGCTGATTGCCATTGTCGCCAGCCTGCTGGCGCTGGTCATGGCGCGTTACTTTCGCAACGGCAGCGGCACCCTGCATCTGGCCATGAAGTACGGCGCCAGCCTGCTGATGGCCGGCGGTATCGTGGCTACCCATTTTACCGGCATGGCGGCCATGACCCTGGTGATCCCGGCAGACGCTGCGCTGAGCCTGCCATCCACTGACAACAGCCTGCAGTTGGGCCTGACCGTTGCCTGCATCACCCTGCTGATCAGCGCCAGCAGCATCAGCGCGGCGCTGGCCGACAAAAAACTGCAAAGCAAGGAGCACGACCTGCGCCGGGTCAGTGTGCTGCTCAGCCAGCTTGACCAGGCCCGGGTGTCGCTGCAGCAGGCCGCGCACTACGATGCACTGACCAACCTGATCAACCGCCGCGGTTTCAACCAGGTATTTGCCGAACGTCTCGCCGAGCACGCCGCAAATGAAGGCATGCTGGCGGTGATGTTCCTCGACATCGACCACTTCAAGCGGATCAACGACAGCCTCGGCCACGCCGCCGGCGATGATCTGCTCAAGGTCATCGCCGACCACATCAAGGCCGCAACCCGCAGCCAGGATCTGGTGGCGCGGTTTGGCGGCGACGAATTCTGCATCGTCACCAGCCTGCACAGCCGCGACGAGGCCCGTCACCTGGCGCAGCGGATCATGCAGCGGATGAAAGAGCCGATCGACCTGGGCGGACGGCGTATGGTCATGACCACCAGCATCGGCATCAGCATCTATCCGGACGACGGCCGCAATGCCGAAGAATTGCTGAAAAACGCCGACCTGGCGCTTTATCAGTCCAAAGGCTGCGGACGCAACAACCTCAACTTCTTCAATAGCAGTCTGCGTGTTCGCGCGACCCTGGAACTGCAGTTGGAGGAAGAACTGCGGGTTGCCTTGCTCGAAGAACGCGGCCTGTGCGTGCACTACCAACCGATTTTCGACGTACGCAGCGGTCAAGTGGCCAAGCTGGAAGCGCTGGTGCGCTGGCAACACCCGCAGCACGGTCTGCTCGGGCCTGACCGCTTCATCGGCATCGCCGAAGCCAACGGGCTGATCGCCGAGCTGGATCTGTGGGTGCTGCGCCGCGCCTGCGCCGACCTTGCCCGGCTCAATCAGCATGGTTACGCCAGCCTCAAGGTCACGGTCAATTGCTCGGCGCTGACCCTGGCCCGCGAAGAGCTCCCAGATGACGTCCAACAGGCCTTGTTCCAGGCTGGCCTGGCGCCGCGACAACTGGAACTGGAGGTCACCGAAAACGCCCTGATGGGCGACATTCAGCAGGTCATCAACCTGCTCAAGCGGATTCGCGGGCAAGGCGTGGCGCTGTCGATCGATGACTTCGGCACTGGCTATTCGTCGCTGGCTTACCTCAAACGCCTGCCGCTGGACGTACTGAAGATCGATCGTTCATTTATCCAGGAAGTCCCGGTCAGCCAGAAAGACCGTGAGATCGTCCAGGCAATCATCATGATGGCCCACACCCTGCACCTGCAGGTAGTCACCGAAGGCGTCGAAACCGTGGAGCAGCAGCAGTTTCTGGTCAGCCATAGCTGTGATTACCTGCAAGGCTACCTGCTCAGCCGACCGGTGCCGTTGACCGAGCTGTACCCGGTACTGCAGCGCCTCGACCGCCAGCAACCGGCGCTCACGGCAGATGCCGATACAGCTCAACCAGAGTTGCCGGATCTTTTTCCAGGCAGCCCTGGCTACCGTGCAAGCGCATCAGTTGCGCGGCGAGGCCACTGATCGGTGCGGCCGAGCCCTGCTCGTGGGACAGTTTGACGGCGCCATCGAGGTCCTTGAGCAGCGTGCGTACATGCCACTTGACCGGTTCGAACTCGCTCGCTGCCATCTGCGGCGCAAGTATCTGCAGCGGCTTGGAATCGGCAAAGCCACCGGCCAGCGCTTCGGCGATCAAACTGGCATCGACGCCGGAGCGCTCGGCGAGGGCGACCACTTCGGCAATCACCAAGGCATTGCAGGCAACGATCATCTGGTTGCAGGCTTTGGTGACCTGGCCCGCGCCTACCGCGCCCATGTGAGTCACGCGCTGACCGAGCTGCATCAGCACCGGCCGTGCCCGGGCCAGATCCTGCGCTGCGCCGCCAACCATGATCGCCAGGCTACCGGCGGTAGCCCCGGCTGTGCCGCCCGACACTGGCGCATCCAGCCAGGCCATGCCACAACGCGCTGCCAGCTCGGCTGCCATTGCCCGCGTCGCACTGGGCTCAAGGCTGGACAGGTCGACCAACAATTGCCCGTGCCGACCGCCTGCGGCCACCCCCTGTTCACCAAACACCACCTCGCGGACCACGCGGGTGTCCGCCAGGCACAACAGCACCATATCGCTGTACTGGCTCAGCTCTGCAGGGCTCGCCGCCAGCCGGGCGCCGGCAGCGACCAACTCGTCGCACTTGTGCGGGCTGCGGTTCCATACCGTCAATGGATAACCGGCAGCCAACAGGCGACGGCACATCGGCAGGCCCATCAAGCCAATCCCAGCGAAACCCAACGCAGGCAATGCAGTACTCATAGCAACTCCATCAACGGTGTGTGCAACAGCAACCAGCAAGTGACAGTGCCACCCTGGCCTCGACTTGAGCGCAGTGGCGAGCGCCCTGCACCTTTATTACGCATTCCGTAAACTGTTACCGCTGTGCCGAACGAGGCTCGCGGTGTTACTTACTTCTACCTAACGTGCACGTCAACGCGCACCATAAGCAACCGCCTGCCTGTTTCTACGCACCAAAAAAGCTCACTGATTTGTAGCGGGCTTTGTCTGCATGAGCACGAATGGCGAAACCACCACAGCCCAGATTTGCGGATCACGGGCCTGCATGTCTAGCGCCTGCTCTGCCGATACTGGGCCGACAGTGCCATCCGCCCGCCATTTGGCGAACATTTCACCTTGGTTTTCGGCCATCGCTGCAGCAACGGTAATCAGGTCCAGATCGGGGTCGACCCAAATCAGGTCACCCTTTGCCCAGAAACGCTCCAGCGCCTTCCACTCAATGATTGCAGTCTCACCAAGCAATTTGGCATAGAGGGTGCTTGTTTGATCAGTCATGGGTTCCTACCAGCAAGAATCGGCCAACTTAAAGGCCGCTATTTTTGCAGAAAAACCCGGTTGCAAATATGTAATTTGCTCGACGGCTCCCGAGTATGGGGGATGCATCGCTGAATAGAGGCTATTTGATGGCGCTATTCTGTATGTTTATGTCGATCACGCGACACCCCGCGAAACAGACGCTTTTTGATGGCTTTTCAAGCGTCGAGCCAGCGCTCTACACTGTACCGGTACAGTTCCGGGACATGTTCCGGGGGAAGGTGGGCGTGCATATGGCGTGGCCATTGCACATCCCGCCCGGTCTGTAGCCCTGACCGCCAGGACTATAAGAATTACAACAGAATGAGTGGAGCACTATGATCAAGATTTCCAAGCTGTTCGCTGCAATGGTACTGGCCGGCGTAGCCAGCCATTCGTTTGCTGCCGATACCATCAAGATCGGTATCGCCGGCCCGAAAACCGGTCCCGTCACCCAGTACGGCGACATGCAGTTCATCGGCGCCAAGCAAGCTATCAAGGACATCAACGCCAAGGGCGGCGTCGATGGCAAGATGCTTGAGGCCAAGGAATATGACGACGCTTGCGACCCTAAACAAGCAGTGGCCGTAGCCAACAAAGTGGTCAACGATGGCGTCAAGTACGTAATCGGTCACCTGTGCTCCAGCTCCACCCAGCCTGCATCCGACATCTACGAAGACGAAGGCGTGATCATGATCACCCCGGCTGCCACCAGCCCGGAAATCACCGCCCGTGGCTACAAGATGATCTTCCGCACCATCGGCCTGGACAGCGCGCAAGGCCCGGCTGCTGGCAACTACATCGCCGACCACGTCAAGCCTAAGGTCGTTGCAGTACTGCACGACAAGCAGCAATACGGTGAAGGCATCGCTACCGCGGTCAAACAGACCCTGGAAAGCAAAGGCACCAAAGTTGCCGTGTTCGAAGGCCTGAACGCGGGTGACAAGGACTTCTCCTCGATCATCCAGAAGCTCAAGCAGAACAACGTCGACTTCGTTTACTACGGCGGCTACCACCCAGAACTGGGCCTGATCCTGCGCCAGGCGCAAGAAAAAGGCCTGAAAGCCAAGTTCATGGGCCCGGAAGGTGTCGGCAACGACTCCATCTCGCAGATCGCCCAAGGCGCTTCGGAAGGCCTGCTGGTGACCCTGCCGAAGTCGTTCGACGCTGACCCTGCGAACAAGGCCATTGCCGATGCCATCAAGGCTGACGGCAAGGACCCAAGCGGCCCATTCGTGTTCCCGGCCTACTCCGCTGTGCAGTTGATCGCTGACGGTATCGTTGCGGCCAAGTCCGAAGACGCCGAGAAAGTGGCTGCAGCGATCCACGCTGGCACCTTCAAGACCCCGACCGGCGACCTGTCGTATGACGCCAAGGGCGACCTGAAAGACTTCAAGTTCGTGGTTTACGAATGGCACTTCGGCAAGCCGAAGACCGAAGTCTCCCCGCAGTAACTGCGTGATCAATAGCTGACCGAAAAGCCCACTGTGCGAGCAGTGGGCTTTGTTTTACGAGGTTCATGAGAACGATTGCCGTGATCCGGCAGCCGCCTCACCTGAAAATCTTAAAACCGTCACCCGCGGTTCACTGGCCGAGCCCTGCCATCGTCGCACAGACCACGAGGCGCGCCGGGTTACCCCCCGCCAGCGAATGCAATCAGGTTTTTAGGAGCGCTGTAATGCCTGAGATCTACCATTTCTTCCAACAACTGGTTAATGGATTGACCATCGGCAGCACCTATGCCTTGATCGCCATCGGTTACACGATGGTGTACGGCATCATTGGCATGATCAACTTCGCCCACGGCGAGGTGTACATGATCGGGTCCTACGTGGCATTCATTGCACTCGCCGGGCTGGCCATGATGGGCATCCATTCCCTGCCGATACTGATGACCGTGGCCTTTATCGCCACGATCTGCGTAACCAGTGCCTATGGCTACAGCATCGAGCGCGTTGCCTACCGCCCGTTGCGCAACAGTAACCGTCTGATCCCGCTGATCTCTGCCATCGGCATGTCGATCTTCCTGCAGAACACTGTGCTGCTGTCACAGGATTCCAAGGACAAGTCGATCCCCAACCTGATCCCTGGGAGCTTCTCCTTCGGCCCGGGCGGCGCAGAGGAAGTGCTGATTTCCTACATGCAGGTACTGGTGTTCGTCGTCACCCTGGTGGCCATGACCCTGTTGACCCTGTTCATCTCCCGTTCCCGCCTGGGCCGCGCCTGCCGCGCCTGTGCCGAGGACATCAAGATGGCCAACCTGCTCGGTATCAACACCAACAACATCATTGCCCTGACCTTCGTCATTGGCGCCGCACTGGCGGCAGTGGCAGCCGTGTTGCTGAGCATGCAATACGGGGTGATCAACCCCAACGCCGGCTTCCTGGTGGGCTTGAAAGCCTTCACCGCGGCAGTCCTGGGCGGCATCGGCAGTATTCCGGGCGCCATGCTCGGTGGCCTGGTGCTGGGTGTGGCCGAAGCCTTTGGCGCCGATATCTTCGGTGACCAGTACAAGGACGTCGTGGCGTTCGGGCTGTTGGTTCTGGTGCTGTTGTTCCGGCCGACCGGCATTCTGGGCCGTCCGGAGGTTGAGAAAGTATGAACAAGAATATCAAACAAGCGTTTTTCAGCGCCCTGCTGGTCTGGGCCGTGGCCTTCCCGGTACTTGGCCTGAAGCTGAGCATCGACGGCATCAACCTGATCGTGCATAGCCAGGGGCCGTTCACCATCACCGTGATTGCGGTGTGTTCGGTGTTGATGTTCCTGCGGGTGTTGTTCGACAAGCAGTGGAGCGCAGTGACTGCCCGTGGCTCGGACCGCAAGTTGATCTCGCCAGCGGTGAGCAACTTCCTGACCTTGCCCAAGACCCAGCGCTGGATCATCCTCGGCCTGATCGTGGTGGCATTGGTCTGGCCGTTCTTCGGCTCGCGCGGCGCGGTCGACATTGCTACGTTGATCCTGATCTACGTGATGCTCGGTCTGGGGCTGAACATCGTCGTCGGCCTGGCCGGCCTGCTCGACCTGGGTTATGTCGGCTTTTACGCAGTGGGTGCCTACAGTTACGCCATGCTGTCGCACTACTACGGGCTGAGCTTCTGGATCTGCCTGCCGATTGCCGGCTTGATGGCAGCCACCTTCGGCTTCTTGCTGGGCTTCCCGGTATTGCGCTTGCGCGGTGACTATCTGGCGATCGTGACCCTCGGTTTCGGTGAGATCATTCGGCTGTTCCTGCGTAACCTGACCGACCTCACCGGCGGCCCCAACGGCATCAGCAACATCCCCAAGCCAACCTTCTTCGGGCTGTCGTTCGAGCGTCGCGCGGCTGAAGGCATGCAAACCTTCCACGAGTACTTCGGCATCGAGTACAACTCGATCAACAAGGTCATCTTCCTCTACCTGGTAGCGTTGTTGCTGGCCTTGCTGGCCTTGTTCGTGATCAACCGGCTGCTGCGCATGCCAATCGGGCGGGCGTGGGAGGCACTGCGTGAAGACGAGATCGCCTGCCGTGCGTTGGGCCTCAACCCCACCGTGATCAAGCTCTCGGCATTTACCCTGGGCGCCTGCTTCGCCGGTTTTGCCGGCAGCTTCTTCGCCGCACGGCAAGGGCTGGTGACACCGGAGTCGTTCACCTTCATCGAGTCGGCAATCATCCTCGCCATCGTTGTGCTGGGCGGTATGGGTTCGCAGTTGGGCGTGATTCTCGCGGCCATCGTGATGATCCTGCTGCCGGAGCTGATGCGTGAATTCAGCGAGTACCGCATGTTGATGTTCGGTGCGCTGATGGTGTTGATGATGATCTGGCGTCCGCAGGGCTTGCTGCCTATGCAACGACCACATATGGAGCTGCGTCGATGAGCCGCGAAATTCTGCAAGTCAGCGGCCTGAGCATGCGCTTCGGCGGCTTGTTGGCGGTCAACGGCGTGGCCCTGACCGTCAAGGAAAAACAAGTGGTGGCGCTGATCGGCCCGAACGGCGCCGGCAAGACCACGGTGTTCAACTGCCTGACCGGCTTCTACAAGCCAAGTGGCGGCACCATTCTGCTCGACGGCCAGCCGATTCAGGGCCTGGCCGGCCATCAGATCGCCCGCAAGGGTGTGGTGCGGACCTTCCAGAACGTGCGTCTGTTCAAAGAGATGACCGCGCTGGAAAACCTCCTGATCGCCCAGCACCGGCACTTGAACACCAACTTCTTTGCCGGCCTGTTCAAGACCCCGAGCTTTCGCCGCAGCGAACACGAAGCCATGGAGCGCGCGCAGTACTGGCTGGACAAGGTCAACCTGACCGAGTTCGCCAACCGCACTGCCGGCACCCTCGCTTACGGCCAGCAGCGCCGCCTGGAGATCGCCCGCTGCATGATGACCCAACCGCGGATCATCATGCTCGACGAACCTGCCGCCGGCTTGAACCCCAAGGAAACCGAAGACCTCAAGGCATTGATCGGCTACCTGCGCGAATCCCACAACGTGACTGTGCTGCTGATCGAGCACGACATGAAACTGGTGATGAGCATCTCCGACCATATCGTCGTGATCAACCAGGGCACGCCCCTGGCCGATGGTACCCCGGAGCAGATCCGTGACAATCCTGATGTGATCAAGGCCTATCTGGGGGAAGCGTAATGCTCAAGTTCGAAAACGTTTCCACTTTCTACGGCAAGATCCAGGCGCTGCATGGCGTCAATGTCGAGATCAACCAGGGCGAGATCGTCACCCTGATCGGCGCCAACGGTGCCGGCAAGTCGACCTTGCTGATGACCCTGTGCGGCTCGCCGCAGGCGCACAGCGGCAGCATCAAGTACCTGGGGGAAGAGCTGGTCGGCCAGCCGTCTTCGCACATCATGCGCAAGAGCATCGCCGTGGTCCCCGAAGGCCGCCGCGTGTTTGCCCGTCTGACTGTCGAAGAGAACCTGGCCATGGGCGGTTTCTTCACCGACAAGGGCGATTACCAGGAACAACTGGACAAGGTCCTGCAGCTGTTTCCGCGCTTGAAAGAGCGCTACTCACAGCGTGGCGGCACCATGTCCGGTGGCGAACAGCAGATGCTGGCGATTGGTCGTGCGCTGATGAGCAAGCCCAAGTTGCTGCTGCTCGACGAACCGTCGCTGGGGCTGGCGCCGATCATCATCCAGCAGATCTTCGATATCATCGAACAACTGCGCCGTGATGGTGTGACGGTATTCCTGGTCGAGCAAAACGCCAACCAGGCACTCAAGATCGCTGACCGTGCCTATGTATTGGAGAACGGTCACGTGGTCATGCAGGGCACTGGCGAAGCATTGTTGAGTGACCCGAAGGTGCGAGACGCTTACCTCGGCGGTTGATCCTTCGTGTAATCCATTGGGGCCGCCTTGCGGCCCCAATCGTTTCACCCCCCCCTTGTGATCCCGGGTACTGCTCGGTAACGTGCGCACTTCACCCGCCGCGTCCCCGGAGCCTCACCCATGCGTTGCACCCCTCCTCTGCTGCTCGCCACCCTGCTGCCACTGTTCGCCGGCTGCCAGATGCTGGCCGACAAACCGGTCGACCCTGACCTTGGCACCACGCGCATGCAGGGCGAACTGAGCGCCAGCGGCGGACATCTGCTGTTCAAACCTTGCAGCGAAAGCCGCTCGTTCGTGGTCAATGATGCCGGCGCCACGGGCATCCTGCAGGAAGCCTCGAGCCTGGCCCACGGCGCTGGCGACAAGCTGTTTGCCGATGTCCGCGGGCGCCTTGCCGGCAGCAAGCAGGCCAACAGCGACGGCCAGCTGGATGTGCGCCGGCTGTATCGCCTGGAGCCTTCGGCCAGTGCCTGCGACGACCCCAACTTCAAGCAACTGACCCTGCGCGCCGGCGGCCATGCGCCGGAATGGGACATCAAAGCCAGCGGCAAGGGCATGGTCCTAAACCGCGCCGGCCAGCCGCCGCTGCCACTGCCGTTCCTTGAAGAGCAGATGCCCGGCGGTGGCCTCAACCTGTCCAGCGAAGCCAATGGCCAGCGCATCGAACTGTGGCTCGCTCCGCAGCGCTGCGTCGACAGCGTCACCGGCGCCGTGCGCCACCTGCGTGCCGAGCTGCGCGTCGATGGCCAGACCGTGCACGGCTGCGCTTACTACGGCGGCGCCCGCGACAACTGATCGCCTAGTGGTTTTTATCCTGCCTTTGAGCCCGGCGAACAGCTTATACTTGGCGGTTTGTGTAAAGCCGCCGGCCGCCAGAGGCCGGGATACTGGACCCTGCCATGCTACGAATCACTGAACTGAAGCTGCCCCTGGACCATCCTGACGAAGCCCTGCGCGAGGCCATCCTCCAGCGCCTGGGGATTGCCGATGACCAGTTGCTGAGCTTCACCCTGTTCAAGCGCAGCTACGATGCTCGCAAGAAGAACAGCGAACTGCTGTTCATCTACACCATCGACCTGCACGCCAGCAACGAAGCCGAACTGCTGCACAAATTCGCCGACGATCACAACATCAGCGTTGCCCCCGACGTCAGCTACAAGTACGTCGGCCAGGCTCCTGCCGAGCTGCAGGAGCGGCCTCTGGTAGTCGGCTTCGGCCCGTGCGGGATCTTTGCCGGGCTGTTGCTGGCGCAGATGGGCTTCAAGCCGATCGTGCTCGAGCGCGGCAAGGAAGTCCGCCAGCGAACCAAGGACACCTGGGGCCTGTGGCGCAAAAGCGTGCTCAACCCCGAGTCCAACGTTCAGTTTGGCGAAGGCGGCGCCGGGACCTTCTCCGACGGCAAGCTGTACAGCCAGATCAAGGACCCGCTGCACCACGGCCGCAAAGTGCTGGAAGAGTTCGTCAAGGCCGGTGCGCCAGACGAGATCCTGTTCATCAACAAGCCGCACATCGGTACCTTCCGCCTGACCGGCATGGTCGAGAACATGCGCGAGCAGATCATCGCCCTCGGTGGCGAAGTGCGCTTCGAGCAAAAAGTCAGCGACTTGCTCCTCGACGGCGAACAGCTCACTGGCGTTGTCCTCGACAGCGGCGAGCAGTTGCACGCGCGGCACGTGGTGCTGGCTCTGGGCCACAGCGCGCGTGACACCTTCCGCATGCTGCACGCCAAGGGTGTGTTCATGGAAGCCAAGCCGTTCTCGGTCGGTTTCCGCATCGAGCACCCACAGACCTTGATCGACAAGGCGCGCCTGGGCAAATACGCCGGCCACCCGAAACTCGGCGCCGCTGACTACAAGCTGGTCTATCACGCCAAGAACGGCCGCTCGGTGTACAGCTTCTGCATGTGCCCGGGCGGCACTGTGGTTGCGGCAACCAGCGAGCCTGGCCGAGTTGTGACCAACGGCATGAGCCAGTACTCGCGTAACGAGCGCAATGCCAACTCGGGCATCGTCGTCGGCATCGACCCAGAACGGGATTACCCGGGCGGACCGCTTGCCGGCATCGAGTTGCAGGAGCGGCTTGAGACACTCGCCTATGAGCTGGGCGGCAGCAATTACCAGGCGCCGGCGCAACTGGTTGGCGACTTTGTCGCCGGTCGGCCTTCGACCGCGCTGGGCAGTGTCGAGCCTTCGTACAAGCCGGGCGTGACCTTGGGTGACCTGGCGCTGAGCCTGCCCGATTTCGCAATCGAGGCCATCCGCGAGGCGCTGCCGGCGTTCGATCGGCAGATCAAGGGCTACAACCTGCACGACGCAGTACTGACCGGGCTCGAGACGCGGACTTCCTCGCCGCTGCGCATCACCCGTGATGCCAGCTTCCAGAGCATCAACGTCAAGGGCCTGTTCCCGGCCGGTGAAGGTGCAGGTTACGCGGGTGGTATTCTGTCGGCAGGTGTCGACGGCATTCGCATCGCTGAGGCCGTAGCGCGGGATATCCTCGGGCTGCAGTGAGCTGAAACCCAGGCGTAAAAAAACCCCGGTCGGCACTGCCGATCGGGGTTTTTACATTCAGCGCGGCTGTCAGTGGGTGACGCGGCTGGTGCCATCTACAGTCATGATGCGGACACGCTCGCCCACGCGGAAGATTTCATTCTCCTGCACGGCCTGTACGTAGGCACGGGTGCTGCCGTCATCTTCACGCACAGTGATTTCGACGCCCTGGGTGCGGGTGATGCCTTCTTCAGCAGCCGAACCTGCCAGGCCACCGGCTACAGCACCGATCACAGCGGCAACGATGCTGCCGCGACCGCCGCCAATGGCGCTACCGGCCACGCCGCCGACTACAGCACCGGCGCCGCCGCCGATTGGGGTCTTGGTGCCTTCGATTTTCACCGGACGCAGGGCTTCAATGGTACCCATGCGTACGGTCTGCACGCGGCGGGCTTCATCACGGGAGTAGCTGTCACCGGTCAGGCTCGAGGCACAACCGCCGAGCAGCAGCGACATGGTGGTGAACGCCACCACCAGAACAGATTTACGCATGGGTTGTATCTCCATAAGACAGGTGACCATTAGACGCTGCAGGTTGACGGCTGTCACGGTGCATACGTAACAAAAATGCATTCATTCAGCGTCGGTACAGGGTGTGTGCTGACGCTTGATTGTCAGACCTTGGATCGGCTTGGATTACTGCATTGGGTTTGGATTGGTTGGGGCGATTTTGTGCGGATTGGGGGCTTATCCATTTTGTGTGGTGGCTGTGATGGCCCCTTTCGCCCTTACGGCGAGTCACTTTTTTGGCAAACGCCCCAAAAAAGTAACCAAAAAAGGGCTCGCTCCTACATACGGCCCCTTCGCTGCGCTACGGGGTTCCCTCGCTCCGGCCTTGCTCCCGGTAGGACCGCGCTATACGGGCCATCCTGGCCCGCAGCGCTTGACGGCCATCCATGGCCGTCACCTCCCTCCGCAAGACCTGCGCTCGGCCTCCTGAAGTCGCAGGTAGATCAAGAGCACGCCTCGCTGCGCCGGCGCAAAGCGGGATCGGGGTGACTGCTGGATTTGGGTACGGAATGAGATTGCTGCGGCACGGCACGACACAAACTTTTGACTTTGCCTCTAGCTCTTGATCTGCGCCTGCGCAGCGAGGCGTGCCTTTGATCTTGATCTGCTTTTGATCTTGATCCACCGGCGACTCAGGAGGCCGAGCGCAGGTCTTGCGAAGGGAGGTGACGGCCATGGATGGCCGTCAAGCGCTGCGGGCCAGGAGGCCCGTACAGCGCGGTCCGCCCGGGAGCAAGGCCGGAGCGAGGGAACCCCGCAGCGCAGCGCAGGGGCCGGATGTGGAGCCAAGCCCTTTTTTGGTTACTTTTTTGGGGCGTTTGCCAAAAAAGTGACTCGCCGTAAGGGCGAAAGGGGCCCGATCAGCCACCACAAAAAACGGATAAGCTCACAAAACAGCGAAAACCAACCTCAGGGAGCTAACCGCTCCCGAGCCCAATGCCCCGCCACCAGACGATAATTCAGTCGATCATGCAACCGGCTAGCCCTACCCTGCCAAAACTCAACCCGCTCCGGCAGCAAACGATACCCCCCCCAATGCTCAGGACAATGCGGCTGAGTCTGCGAAAACCGCTCTTCAGTAGCCTTGACCAAAGCCTCCAGCTCTTCACGCCCAGCTATCACCCGACTCTGCGGCGAAGCCCAAGCCCCAAGACGACTCCCCAGCGGGCGCACCTGGTAATAGTCATCGGACTCCCGCGCAGTAACCTTCTCAACCCGCCCCTCAATCCGCACCTGACGCTCCAGCGCCGGCCAGAAGAAGGTCATCGCCGCAAACGGGTTAGCCTGCAAATGCTGCCCCTTCGCGCTGTCATAGTTGCTGAAAAAAGTGAATCCCTGAGCATCCAGGCCCTTCAACAGCAACACCCGGCAATGCGGTCGTCCATCGGCATCGACCGTAGCCAGCGTCATGGCATTGGCCTCGACCGGCGCCTGTTCGGTTTTTACAGCATCGGCAAACCACTGGTGGAACAGCGCAAACGGCTCATCCGGCGCCTGGCTTTCGGCCAGGCCATCACGGGTGTAGTCGCGGCGCATATCGGCCAGAGATTGAGTCATGACAGCACTTCCTTGACGATCAGTTGGTCTTCGCAGGGCTGTTGGCAGCGACTTTCTTGTCGGCCGTGGTTTTTTTCGCGGCCGGCTTGGTGGCCGGCTTCTTGGCAGCAGTCTTGGCTGCGGCCTTCTTGACCGGGGCTTTGGCCACGGCTTTCTTCGCCGCTGGCTTGGCAGCGGCCTTGGCTGCAGGCTTGCTGGCTGCAGGCTTGGCCACAGGAGCCTTGCTGTCTTGAGTGGCGACCACAGCGGCCGGGGCCGGCGCCAGGTTCGGCTGCTGGTATTTGGCCAACAGGGCCAGCATGGTGTTCTGCGGCGTCATCAGCAATTCGACGCGGCGGTTCAAGGCGCGGCCTTCGAGGCTGTCGTTGGCGGCGCGTGGCATCACCGAGCCCATACCTTTGAGGCTCAAACGGTCGCGTTGCAGACCACTCAGGCGGAAGATAGCCGAGACCGAGGCAGCGCGCTCAAGGCTGAGCTTCTGGTTAACGGCAGCGGCACCGCTGCTGTCGGCGTGACCGAGAATCAGCACGGCAGTTTTCGGGTCGACTTCAATGGCCTTGGCCAGACGGGTGATCGGCCCCAAACTCGCCGGCAACAGCATGTTCGGGCGGTCCGGGTTGTACGAGCTATCGACCGGAATGGTCACGGCCAACAGGTCTTCGCGGCGCTCCACTTCAAACTTGCTGTCCTTGACCGCTTCACGCAGCTTTGGCTCGTACTGGTCAAGCCAGGCCTGGGTGGCCTTGTGATCAATCTTGGGAACGACCGGCCCCTTGGCCTGGGTCTCTTCAGAGCCGAACGGCCACCACCAGCGGCTGCTGCTTTCGGACTTGGCGTCGGCTTTGGCAACTTTCTCGGTCACCGCCTGCTTCACTTCCTGATCGGCAACCTTGTCCGAGCCAAACGGCCACCAGCTGTGTCCGCTAGTCGAGGAGGCATCCTGCGATTGGCTGGCACAACCGGTCATGGCCAGGCACAGGGCGAGTGCTAAGGTTTTTTGTGAAGACATCAGCGATACACCATGAAATTGAAGGAAATTTTGCCTGCAGTAGCAGGCATTGGCATTGAGCATAGTCAAACCGCACGGGCATTACCCGCACTAGCCGATCAAAGGCAACTGGCGAGCACCCGCACCAGCTTCTGCGCTCTTGGGTCCATCAGCACGTAAGGGCCGAGGGTATTGGTGACGAAGCCAAAGGCAACATCGTGCTCGGGGTCGGCGAAACCGACCGAACCACCGGCGCCCGGGTGACCGAATGCGCCAGCACCGAGGCCGAAGGTGGCGTTGGCTACGGTTGGCTGGTCCAGCATGCAACCCAGGCCGAAGCGGGTCTGGGTCAGCAAGGTACGGTCTTCACCGAGACTGTGCTCGCGGGTCAGTTCATCCAGCAACTCCGATTCGAGCAAGCTGCCGTCGAGCAGGCCGGCATAAAAACCGGCGAGGCTGCGCGCGTTGCCGTGGCCGTTGGCCGCAGGCTGCTGCATGCGTCGCCATTCGGGCTTGTTGGTACTGGTCAGGATTGCTGGTGGGTTGGTGAACGCTCGGGTTGAAAGCGCCTCTGGCTCGCGCATGGTGACCTGCAGCAGGCGCTGCGCAGCCGCATCGCCTGAATTGCCCTTGCCGCGGGCTATATGCGCCACACGGTGGAATTCTTCATCTGCCAGGCCAATGTGAAAATCCAGCCCCAACGGCTTGGCCGTGCGGGCGACGATCGACTCACCCGGACCGCGGCCGTCAGCTCGGCGAATAAGCTCGCCGATCAGCCAGCCATAGGTGATTGCCGCGTAGCCATGCTCGGTGCCTGGGGTCCACCACGGCGTTTCTGCGGCCAGCGCGGCAGTCATCGCTTCCCAGTCGTACAACGCCTCGGCGGGGAGCAGCTCACGGATTGCCGGCAGGCCAGCGCGGTGGCTCAGTAACTGACGCAGGGTCACGGCTTCTTTGCCGGCTTGAGCGAACTCCGGCCAATAGCGTGCTACCGGGGCATCCAGCGCCAGCTTGCCCTCGCCCACCAGTTGCAGGGCAGTCACGGCGGTGAACGTCTTGGTGCAGGAGAACAGATTGGCGATGGTGTCGCTATGCCAAGCCTGCTGCCCATCCTTGTCGGCACTGCCGGCCCACAGGTCGATCACGGTGTCGCCACCGACCTGGATGCACAACGCCGCACCGCGCTCCTGGGAATCCTCGAACAAGGCGGCGAATGCTTCACGCACCGCCTCGAACTTCAGCTCATAGTGACCCTGAATCTGCACCGCCAGCTCTCCGTACGACTCGAGTTTGCAAAGGCGTGCATTGTTTCAGTAGTTGACCATTTTGCCTACTGAATGTGGCCGGATGGTTGTCAGGAAACGTCGCCAAACAGCTCTGCAACCAGCCCCAGGCGCCTCATGGCACCGGCTTGCTGACCACCGTGCGCAGCTCGTCGATTACCTGCTGATTACTCCGCCGCACCGCCTCGACAAAGCCCGGATAGGCCACATCGGTGATCGCCACCAACCCAAGATGGCCGTTTTCGCCATCGAGCAGGCGGCCACTGGCGGGCTGATCCAGATACTGGAACCAATGCGCACCGACGATCATCGGCTGGGCCATGGCGGCCTTGAGGAAGTTGGCATAGGCCGGGCCACGGTCCTCCTCGCGCGCCAGTTCCACCGGCCCCGGCCAGAACGGCCCACGATCGCGCGAACCGAACTGGAATTCGGACACCAGCACCGGCTTATCCAGCTCGGCCAGGCGAGCAAAGTCGTAGCCGTCGTCAGGCTTGAGGGTATAGAAGTTGAAACTGAGCACATCGCAGAACTCGGCGCAGGCCTTGACCGCCTGTGGGCTGCTCAGGGCAAAGCGGCCTCCAAGCAACAGGTGGTTGGGCGCATGCCAGTTGAGCGAATCGGCGATGGTCTTGAAATAGGTGTCGGCGAACACCTGTTGGAAGTACTGGTAATCGCGTTCGATTTCCGGGTGTTCGGGGTTGGGCAGCGGTGCTTCGAAGCCTGGGTCTTCCATTAGCTCCCACGCCTGCAGCTCGATGCCCCAGGCCTTGGACAGCCCTTCCTGATTGCGGTACTTGTCGCGCAGCTGCTTGAGGAACGCGCGCTTGGCCGGCACGTCGGTGGTCAGGCGCAGGGTGCCGAAAGCGAGGCCATAGCGGGCCCGCGGATCATCACCGGGTGCGGCCCAGGCCAGCTCGTTGTCGGCAAAGTAACCGATCAGCCACGGGTCATCGCGGTGATCACGAGCAGCAATCGCTACAGCACGTTCGGTGGCCATGGCAAAGCGTGGGTCGAACGGATCGGGCATGCGCCCCCACCAGTCCATGCCCGTGCTGATACTGGCGTAGTCGCCAACGATCGACAACGGCAGGGTGTAAGGCACCCGTTTGGCCAGGCCCAGTTCAGGATCGCTCCAGTTGCCGAGGGTATTGAAGCCCCACGCCTGCAAGCGATCCAGAGCATGCGCCTGCCAGCGGCCGGCATCGATCGCCATCGGCGGGCACGCCTGGCTGGTCGGTTCGGCGGCGGCCGGGGCACAGCTGTGGCCATGGCTGCGTTGCAGGTTGGCTGCGTAGAAGTCGAACCAGCGGCCCTGCTTGAATGCGCGCCCCTGCGAAGACGCATTGCCATCATCATTGTTGCCTTCCCCGTAGAACGCGGCGAAGGGCTCGTTGACGCCGGGCAACGCGGTGAACATGCCCTCGCGACCAGCAACATAGGTACGCCCGCCATCAGCGGCCACAGCGTTTACGCCCAACGAGAAGAACGGATGGCCGTCAGGCGTCACCAGGAACCAGCGGCCATCGCGTTTCTCTGTACGGAAGAAGCCCTGAGCCTCGAACGCAGGCCCGGCCAGCAGCCCACCGTACGGGTCAAGCGCTTGCTTGCCGCGCTCTGCCAGCCAGGCCTTGAGCTGCGCCTGCTCGCGGCTATCGGCAGCTTTGAGCTGGTCATCGCTGACGATTCGCTCCGGCCAGCGGCCCCGCGTCGACTGGCCATAAGCGTCGATCAGGCCGGCATAGGCTGCCTTGAAGGCGAGATCGTCATCTTGTAGGCCGACCCTCTCGATCAGCAGGCTTTGCGCCACGTTGGGCTTGGGGATGCTCAGAGTCACCGAGCTGATCTGCTTCAGGTCCACCTCACCGACGCTGCTGGTCAGCAGCAAGCGCTGGCCGTCGTAGGTCCATGGCATCGGTGGGCCGGCACGCATGCCTTGGCTCAGCGGCGAGCTGGCGGTAAGCGGCACCATTACCGTTTGCGCAGGCCCGGCCGGCAGGTCGATGCGGCTGGTGAGGGTGCGGCCATCGCTGCTCTGCACTGTGACGTCGACCGTCAGCGCCCAATCCATCGCACTTTGCAGGCGCAAGGTGAGGGCCTTGCCGGCCGACCAGTCCCACGCCCCACCTTGCGGGCTCAGGCCCAGGCTTGGGCGTTCGACCGGATTGAACACGACGCGGCGCAGTACCTCGCCCTCTGCGGTCTGTTCGGCGTTGTATTGCGGCATGCCGGCGTCGGCGGTGATGACATTGACCACCGAGGCCGGCCGCACGAAGCTGAACAGCGTCTGCTGCCCAGCCAGCAAGGGTGAGCAGAACAGCAGCGTGAAGACTGCGGGCAAGGTGCGTCGAATCATAGAACTGGAGCTCTCCTTCAGGGCCGCGGGGAGCCCGTGACTGAGTAATGGACAACAGGCCGGAGCTGCACGCTCCAGCCGTCAGGAAATTTCCCGCCGGAACGGCGGTAGCGCGTTGAGGATAGCCTTGCCGTAGCGCTGAGTGACCAGGCGCCGATCGAGCAAGGTGATCACGCCGCGGTCCTGTTCGGTGCGCAGCAGGCGACCACAAGCCTGGATCAGCTTAAGCGAGGCGTCGGGTACGGCGATTTCCATGAATGGATTACCTCCGCGCGCTTCGATCCACTCGGCCAGAGCGGCTTCGACCGGGTCATCCGGCACCGAGAACGGGATCTTGGCGATCACCACGTGCTCGCAGTATGCGCCAGGCAGGTCGACCCCTTCGGAGAAACTGGCCAGACCGAACAGCACGCTGTGCTGGCCGTCGTCGACCCGCGCCTTGTGCTTGTTCAGGGTTTCTTGCTTGGACAGGTTGCCCTGAATCAGCACCAGCTTGCGCCAGTCACGATCAAGGCCATCGAATACGTCCTGCATCTGCTTGCGCGACGAGAACAGTACCAGCGCCCCCCGCGCCTCTTCGAGCATCGCCGGCAGTTCGCGGATGATCGCGGCGGTGTGCCCGGCAGCATCGCGCGGATCGGCGCCCAGATCAGGCACCCGCAGCAACCCGGCATCGCCGTGCACGAACGGGCTCGGCACCACACAGGTTACTGCGTCCCTTGGCAGGCCGGAGCGCATGCGGAAGCGGTCGAACTTGCCCAGCGCGGTCAGCGTTGCCGACGTCACCAAGGCGCCGTGGGCAACGCTCCACAGGCTGCGCCGGAGCATCTCTGCTGCGAGGATCGGGCTGGCGTTTACCTCGATGTCGAAAAGCGCACCGGTCTCGGCCAGGGTCAGCCAACGCGCCATCGGCGGGCTGTCTTCCGGGTCCTCGGCGGTGAACGCCGTCCACAGCTCCCAGTTGCCCTGAGCCCGAGTCACCAGGCTGCCGAACAGCGGGTACCACTCTTCGGCCTGGTGGCTGGCGATACCGATGTTCTTCTCGCCATCCATGCCTTCCTTGAGCAGGTCTGCAAGGCGCGTGAACAGGTCGTTGAGCTGGGAAAAACCCTTTTTCAGCTCGATGCCGACTTCGCGGATATGCTCCGGCACCACCCCGCCCTCAAAGCGGTAGCGTGGCCGCTCGCGGCCTTCGGTGTCTTCACCGGGCTTGAAGTCTGCAATCTGCTCGCAAAGGGTAAACATGAACTGCTGCTGGGTGCGGATTTCACGCGCCAGCTCCGGCACCTGTTCGATGTACTTGCCCAGATCGCCCGGCAGCGGGTGCTGGGCGAGCAGCTTGGTCAGGTTCTTGGCCGTCTGCTCAAGCCAGTCGGCGGTCGAGCGCAGTCGCGAATAATGGGCAAAATGACCAATCGCCTTGTCCGGCAGGTGATGGCCTTCGTCGAACACATAAATGGTGTCGCGTGGGTCAGGCAGCACCGCGCCGCCGCCCAGGGCCAGGTCAGCCAGGACCATGTCGTGGTTGGTGACGATCACATCGACCTTGCCCATGCCTTCTCGGGCTTTGTAGAACACGCACTGCTGGAAGTTCGGGCAGTGACGGCCGGTACATTGGCTGTGGTCGGTGGTCAGGCGCGCCCAGTCCGGGTCTTCGATGGTTTCCGACCAGCTGTCACGGTCGCCATCCCAGCGGTTGCCGGCGAGCTTCTCGATCATGCTGTTGAACAGCTTCTGGCTGCGCTCGTCGACTTCGATATGGAAGCCTTCTTCCTCGAACAGCTGCGCAGTGGCCGACTGGGCGTGGCCTTCCTGCAACAGTACGTCGAGCTTGGACAGGCACAGATAGCGGCCACGGCCCTTGGCCAGGGCAAAGCTGAAGTTCAGACCGCTGTTGCGCATCAGGTCAGGCAGATCCTTGAAGACGATCTGCTCCTGCAGCGCCACGGTGGCGGTGGCAATCACCAGGCGCTTGCCGGCGACCTTGGCGGCGGGGATGGCCGCCAGGGCGTAGGCGACCGTCTTGCCGGTACCAGTGCCCGCCTCGACGGCAACCACGGCGGGGTCACCCGAGCGTCGACCTTCGTCGTCGCAGGCAATATCGCCAAGCACTTTCGCTACTTCGGCAATCATCAGGCGCTGGCCGTAACGTGGCTTGAGGCTCTTGGCTTCGAGAAAACGCGAATAGGCGCCCTGGATGGTGGCTTTGAGTTCGTTGCTGATCATGGTCTGCAGGCGCCCGAAGGGCTGGATATATTTTCAGTGTTTTGCATGGGCGGCTATCATACCCCGCTCGCGCCCTTTATGCCGCATGGAGATCCCGATGCTGAGCTTCACCCTACCCTACACCCTGCATGTGCTAGCCGCCCTGGTCTGGGTCGGCGGGATGTTTTTCGCCTGGCTGATCCTGCGCCCGGCAACGGTTGCAGCCCTGGAGGGGCCGGCTCGGTTGCGCTTGTGGCTGGAAGTTTTCCGACGCTTCTTTGTCTGGGTCTGGGTCGCTGTGGCGATTTTGGCGATCAGTGGTATCGGCATGTTACACATGCGCTTCAGCGGTTTCGAAACTGCGCCCAAGTACGTGCAACTGATGATGGGCGGGGCGATCGTGATGTTTGCCTTGTTCCTGCGCGTGCAGGCCTTGCTGCTGCCTGACTTGCGTGCCGCGGTGCAGGCCGAGGATTGGCCGGCAGGTGCTGCTGCGCTGGGGCGGATTCGCCGGCTGGTGGGTATCAACCTGCTGCTGGGGCTCGCCGTGGTAGCGGTTGCCAGCCTGCGTCTGCCGCTCTGAACGGTGCGCCGCGCAGGCACACTGCGCGGCGGCAAGCCCGGTTACAGGCGTCGCAGAATCAACTCACCCTCTGCGCCCGCCAGGCCGGCCTGGCCCTCAACGCCCGGCCGGCCCTTGGCCCCAGCGTCGGTGCTATACACCAGGCAACCCTTGCTGGCGCCGCCTGCGCCAGGTTTGCCCGCTGCGCCAGGTTTGCCCGGCAGGCCCCCATCCAGGCGTACGACAATGCGCTGCTCGGGATAGTCAGCCGGCACCGCCAAACGAATCCGCCCACCCGCTGCACCGTCATGGCCGTTGCCACCATTGTCGCCATCCGCGCCGCGGCTGGCCTGGCCCCAGGTGCAGCCACCGGCCTTGCCATTGGCGCCATCCAGGCCGACATAGCCCGGCGCACCGGCACCACCACGGGCGTCGATCGACAACTGCTCGGCGTCCAGTGCATGCAACTGCAGGTCAAGGCTGCGGCCGCTGCGCGCGGCGCGTTCATAGGTGCCCGGCGCGCCGTTGGCGCTGATCTCGCTGCCGCTGGCGAAGCGCGCCGAGGCTGCTTCGATGGTCAATTCCGTGTCGGCCGGAGCGACGGCAATGCGCGCATCTTGGCCAAGTTCCAGTTGCTCGACCTTGAGCGAGGTGAGTGACGCCGGCAACAGCAAGGTTGCCGAATCCGCCACCCGCAGGTGTTGCAGATGAACACTGCCGGCCTTGTTGGCCAGGCGCATCACCGAGTTGGCAGCAACATCCAGGCTGTCTGCCTGGGCCCATGGGCTGGCCAAGGCCACCAACAACATCAATTTACGCACGGCGGGGCGCCTCCTGAGGCTTGGGAATCGACATCACGTGAAAAATTCCTGTCAGCAAAATCTGCAGACGATCGAACCAGCGGTGGCTACGGTTGCGCAGGCTGGCGTTGAAAAACAGTACTTCGAGCATATGCAGGCCAAGCAAAAGGATGCCCGCTGCATTGATCAGGAGATTGAACGGCAGCGGCTGCGGCATTAGCAGATTGACCAGCACCACCCACCAAAACACGACCGTCAGGGCCTTGCCCAGCCCCAGGATAAATTTCATACCCCGCCCTCCTTTGCCAGTCAGTTAAGCCTGTTGGGGCCGCTGTGCGGCCCTTCGCGGGTGAACCCGCTCCCACAGGTACAGCGCTGGAGTCAGACCTTGCGCAATCCTGTGGGAGCGGGTTCACCCGCGAAGACCGCACAGCGGTCCACTGGCAAGCCGACCTCTTCGTCCACAGTAACTTCATTGATGGGCGCCCGCCAAGCATTGCCTCAGGCCCGGCACCCAGTTGCACACCGACGGTCAACGCTCGATCTTGATCTCGGTCCGGCGGTTCATGGCACGCCCCTCAGCAGTAGCGTTGTCGGCCACTGGCTGGGTTTCGCCGGCACCGACTACCGACACCACGCTGTTGCGCGGCACGCCGCTTTCGACCAGATAGTCAGTAACCGAATGCGCGCGGCGCTCGGACAACTTCTGGTTGTACGTGTCGGAGCCAACGCTGTCGGTGTGCCCGGTGACACTCAGTCGGGTGCTCGCCGCTTCCTGCTTGAGGCGGGTGGCGATGGTATTGAGGCGTTCCTTGTCGGCCGCAGTCAGCCGCGCAGAGTCGAACTCGAAGTGCACGTCACGGATGACTATGACTTCTTCCTTGACCACGACCACCTCTTCTACCACTGCTACCGGTTCAGGTGGGCAGCCATTGGCATCGACCTGTACCCCACGCGGGGTGCCCGGGCACTTGTCGCGGCTGTCCGGCACGCCATCGCCGTCTTCGTCACCGTCGCCATTGGCCCAGCAGTAGCCGGCGGCCAGGCCACCGCCAAGCAGCGCGCCCCAGCCGGCCCAGCTCGAGCTTTCGATAGCGCCAAGGGCGGCGCCGCCCACACCCCCGACGGCAGCACATGTCGGCCAGTCGGTTTTCTGCAAACCTGCACAACCAGTCAACACACTGGTCAGCAGCACCAAGGGTATCGCCGTGCGAACTATGCTCATCTGTTGCATCTCCTAGGGGGAATCGGCATAAGGCCGATCTGTGCCAGTAAAGACCGCGCATTCCCGATCTGCCAGCAATGAGCCATGCTGGTGCGCCACAGCCCTTTGCCGGCAAGCTCTAGCCAGCTAGGCTTGGCGACCCTGAACGGAGATAGGCAATGACCGACGGTTTTTCCCAACGCACGCCGCAACAAGCCCTCGCCGCCTTGCTCGAGCGCGTGCAACCGCAGCGCCTGCTGCTGGTGGGCACGCGCTTCCCGGCGCTGGATGCCTTTGCCCAGGCGCACCCACAGGTGGTTATCGAAGTGGCAGCGCCAGGCGTGCTGCCGGGGCCGCTTGCCGCCCAGCGTTTCGACTTGGCGGTGCTGGTCGACTGCCTTGAGCACTTGCCCAAGCGCACCGGCCTGGAACTGCTGGCAGGCATCCGCAATCTGAATGCCAGTCGCCTGGCGGTGCTGGCCGACTTGAGCGCCTGCGGCTGGCAGGACACCGAGTTTTTCTCGCTGGCGATGTCGGCCAGCGAGAAATTCGGCCGTGAGCAGCAGGTGTTGAGCCTGTTCACCTATGATCTACATGACTACAAGCAGGTCCCTGACTGGCTCAACGCCAGGTTCTGGGCCAACCCTGAAAACTTTGGCAAGTACTGGTGGTGATGTGATGAGTGTTTCGGTTTGCCCTTGCGGCAGTGGCAACCTGCTCGACGCCTGCTGCGGGCATTATCATGCCGGCACCCCGGCGCCAGACGCCCAGGCATTGATGCGCTCGCGCTACAGCGCTTACGTGCTGGGCCTGATCGATTACCTGGTCGCAACCACCCTGCCGGCTCAGCAAGATGGCCTGGACCGCGCTGCAATTGCTGCCTGGAGCGCGCAAAGCACCTGGCTGGGGCTTGAGGTGGAAAGCGCCGAGGTGCTTGGCGGTCAGCCTGAGCATGCGTTTGTCACCTTCATCGCGCGCTGGCATGACGCTCAAGGCGAACACGCCCACCGTGAGCGTTCGGCATTCGTCCAGCGCGATGGCCGTTGGTACTTCATTGACCCAACGGTCGGCCTCAAGGCCACGCGCAACGATCCCTGCCCCTGTGCCAGCGGGCAGAAGTTCAAGAAGTGCTGTTCCAGTTACGTCGGTACTTGACCGTGAACGCCCTCGCCCGCCTGCTCCTGACCAGCTGCGTCCTGCTGCTGACCGGCTGCGCAGGCTGGAGCGGCGAGCAATGGCGCGAACCACAGGTGCATCTGGTCAGGGTCGAAACAGTCAAGGCGCGCCTGCTGCAACAGGAGTTCGTCATTCACCTGCGGGTCGACAACCCCAATGACAGCCGCCTGTTCATCCGCAACCTGAATTACTCGGTGCGGCTCAACCAGTTGCTGCTGGTCGACGATGAGGCGAGCATCTGGCGCAGCGTCGCCGCCCATGAGGGGCGGACCTTCAAGATCACCGCCCGCACCAACCTGTGGAAGCAGCTCAAACCGCTGGCCAAGCTGCTCAAGAGCAGGCAGCCGCTGCGCTATTCACTGCAGGCCGAGCTGAATACCGGGCTGATCATCTGGCGGGGCCTGCACTTGTCGCGCAGTGATGAGATAATGCCCGGCGATTTCTTACCGGAGTAACCTGCAATGACTCAGCAACCGCATGTTCATGGCCCTGACTGCAACCACGATCACGATCATCAGCATGATCATGACCACGGCCATGTGCACGGTCCACACTGCAACCACGGCCACCAGGAGCCGGTGCGCAACGCTTTGAAAGACGTTGGCCGCAACGACCCGTGCCCGTGCGGCAGCGACAAGAAGTTCAAGAAGTGCCACGGCGCCTGATCTTCGCTCGCTGACCCCTGCCGCAAGCAACTGCAGCCTTTGGCCGTGATTGCTTGCGGTTGATGCTTTCCGATCCAGCCAAATCCCTTTTTTGTCACACCTTGCAGGAGCCTCTTCAATGGCCGCCCCCGCTTTTCCTCCTTTGCGTCCCCGCTTCGCCAGCCTGGCGCTGCTAGGTCTGCTTGGTCTTGGCGGCTGCCAGATGAGCGCCGTGCAAGACAGCGTGCCGCCGACCACCGGCGTGCAACCGCTCAAAGGCCTCGCGCAGAACGTTTCGCTGCGGCGCAATGCCATGGGCGCACCGCTGATCGAAAGCAGCAGCTTTCACGATGCGCTGTTCACGCTGGGTTACGTGCACGCCGGCGACCGCATCGAGCAGATGCTCGGCATGCGCCTGCTGGCTCAGGGCCGCTTGGCGGAACTGGCCGGGCCAGAAGCGCTGGATATCGACCGTTTGATGCGTGCAGCCAATCTCAAGCAGAGTGCCAATGCCCTGTACGCCGACGCTTCGCCGCGGCTCAAGCGCTTCTTTGAAGTGTACGCGCGTGGGGTCAACGCCTACCTGTACCGCTACCGCGACAAGTTGCCGGGTGAGCTCGCCCGTAGCGGTTATCGCCCTGAATACTGGAAGGCCGAAGACAGCGCGCTGATCTTCAGCCTGTATGCCTTCAGCCAGTCAGTCAATCTGCAGGAAGAACTCAGCGCCCTGACCCTCGCGCAAAAAGTCGGCAGCGACAAGCTCGCCTGGCTGCTGCCGGGTGCGCCTGACGAGCCGCTGGCCGAAGGCGAAGTCGACAAACTCAAGGGCATCAACCTGGCCAGCCAACTGCCTGCCCTGCCTGCCCTGGCCAGTGCCAGCCAGAAGCTCGCCGACCTGGGCCTGCTTGGCAGCCCGGGCTCGGTCAACCTGGCCCTCGGCCCACAGCGCAGCCGCAGCGGCAAAAGCCTGCTGGCCAGTGACAGCCGCGCCGCCTGGGCCTTGAGCCCGGTACAGATCCACACCGGCAAGTATCAGGTTGCCGGGCTGTCGTTGCCTGGCCTGCCAATCGTGCTGGCCGGCTACAACGGCAAACTGGCCTGGAGCAGCAGCGCGGTCATGGCCGACAACCAGGATTTGTACCTTGAGCAACTGCGCCGCCAAGGCAGCCAGCTGACTTACCTTGCCGATGGCAAATGGCTGCCAACGCGTGCCCGCAGCGAGACCTTCTTCGCCCGCGGCCAGCAGCCACTGCGCGAAGTGCTTTACGACACTCGCCATGGCACCCTGCTCGGCCAGCCTGCTGGCAACGGCCTCGGCCTGGCCCTGAGCCTGCCGCAGCTAAAGGGTGATCGCAGCCTCGACGCCTTGTTCGATCTGACACGCGCCACCTCGGTGGAGCGCGCCTTCGACAGCACCCGCGAGGTCGGCGCAGCGGCGCTCAACTTCGTCTTTGCTGAGCCGCAGCACATCGGTTGGCAGGTCAGTGGGCGCTACCCGAACCGCCGCGAAGGCCAGGGCTTGCTGCCCTCGCCAGGCTGGGATGGGCGCTATGACTGGGACGGCTATGCCGACGCCATGCTCCACCCGTACGACCAGGACCCACCGTCCGGCTGGCTCGGCCATGCCAACGAGCGCAGCCTGGCCAAGGGTTACGGCATGCAGTTGTCCAACACCTGGTACTACCCCGAGCGCGCCGAACGTCTCGGTCAGCTGGCTGCCAATGGCCGCCACGACAGCCGCAGCGTGATGGCCCTGCAAAACGATCAGGTCAGCTTGTTTGCCGACAAGCTCAAGCAGATGTTCAGCGCACCCGGCATGGCCCAGCCGCTCAAGCAGGCGATCGCGGCACTGCCACCGGCGCAGCGCGACAAGGCCAATGCCGCGCTGGCTCGGCTGCAAGCTTTCGATGGTCGCCTGAGCCCAGTGTCGGCAGATGCCGCGCTGTATCAGCTGTTCCTCCAGGAAGTGGCCCGACAGACCTTCCTCGACGATCTTGGGCCTGAATCCGGCCCTGCCTGGCAAGCCTTTGTCAGCAACGCGCAGTTGTCCTACTCGGCGCAGGCTGATCACCTGCTGGGCCGCGATGACAGCCCGTTCTGGGATGACCGCACCACCGCGCAAAAGGAAGACAAACCGGCGATCCTGGCCCGCAGCCTGGCCGCCGCGATCGACACTGGCACGGCGCTGCTCGGCGCCGACCGCAAGGCCTGGCAGTGGGGCAAGCTGCACCAGTACCGCTGGCCAGCACCGGCCTATCACGGCCTGGGTGACGCTATCAGCCGCGCGCCAATGGCGGCTGGCGGCGACTTCAGCACCCTGGCCCTGACGCCATATGCCTGGGGCAGCAACTTCGACACGCAACTGCCAGCCTCGGCGCGGATGATCGTCGACTTTGGCCAGGCCGAACCGCTGCAACTGCTGACCAGCAGTGGTCAGTCCGGCAACCCGGCCAGCCGTCATCACAGCGATGGCCTGGACGCCTGGTTCAAAGGCCGCTTCATGAGCCTGCCGCTGCAACCGCAGAACTTCGCCCGTGCCTACGGTAGCCAGCGCCTGACCCTGGTACCGGGCAAGTAAGCCCACGCCCGACTGCCCGCACAGCCATGGCTGTGCGGGTAACCTCAGCCAGACAATCCGAACTTCATCGCGCCAGCAACGCTCCTAGCTATAACTCCCTAGCCAACGGCCTGCCATGGACCTTGTGATTGCTCGCCCCGAAGGCCTGTACTGCCCACCCGGTGATTTCTACATCGACCCGTGGCGCCCGGTTGATCGCGCGGTGATCACCCACGGTCACGGTGATCACTCACGCTCGGGCAACAATCACTACCTGACCGCGGCGCCCGGTGCCGGTATCCTGCGCAGCCGGCTCGGCCAGCACATCAATCTGCAGACCCTGCCCTACGGTGAACGCCTGGAACACCACGGCGTGAGCTTGAGCTTCCACCCGGCCGGGCATGTGCTCGGCTCGGCGCAGGTGCGCCTTGAGTACCAGGGCGAGGTATGGGTCGCCTCTGGTGACTACAAAGTGGAGCCCGACGGCACCTGCGCGCCGTTCGAGCCGGTGCGTTGCCACACCTTCATCACCGAATCGACATTCGGCCTGCCGATCTACCGCTGGCCGCCGCAAGCGGTGATTTTCGCCGAGATCAACCAGTGGTGGCGGGCCAATCGCGAACAAGGCAAGGCCAGCGTGTTGTTCTGCTATGCCTTCGGCAAGGCCCAGCGCATCCTCCATGGCCTCGACGCCAGCATCGGGCCGATCCTGGTGCATGGCGCGGTCGAGCCGTTGAATCGGGTCTATCGCGAAGCTGGCGTGGCCCTGCCGGAGACCCATTACGCCGGCGACTTTGCCCGCAACGACCCGCTACTGCGCGAGGCATTGATCATGGCGCCGCCGTCGGCTGGCGGCAGCAGCTGGATGAAGCGCTTCGGCGAGTACAGCGATGCCTTCGCCAGCGGCTGGATGCGCCTGCGCGGTACCCGCCGGCGGCGCGGGGTCGATCGCGGTTTTGTGCTGTCTGATCACGCTGATTGGCCGGGGCTGTTGTGGGCCATCGCCCAGACCGGTGCCGAGCGGGTCATGGTCACCCATGGTTCGGTCAATGTGCTGGTGCGCTATTTATCCGAGCAAGGCCTGGACGCGCGGGCCTTCGTTACCGAATACGGCGAAGAAGACGACACCCGCGAGGTTCAGCCATGAAGGCTTTTGCCGAGCTGTACCTGCGCCTGGACGGCACTACCTCGAGCAACGCCAAGTTGCTGGCCTTGCGCGAATACTTCAGCCAGGCGCCAGCGCAGGACGCTGCCTGGGCGGTGTACTTTCTTGCCGGCGGCCGGCCGCGGCAACTGGTGCCAACCCGCTTGTTGCGCGAGCTGGCCATTGAATTGTCAGGCCTGCCCGACTGGCTGTTCGAAGAGAGCTATCAGTCAGTGGGCGACCTGGCCGAAACCATTTCGTTACTGCTCCCCGACAGCGCCCATGCCAGTGATCAGGGTCTGGCTGAGTGGATCGAGCAGCATCTGCTGCCATTGCGCGGCCAGCCCCAGGAAGAGGTACGCGCGCGCCTGCCAGTGTTGTGGGCGCAGCTTGACCGGCAGAGCCTGATGCTCTGCCTGAAACTGATCACCGGCAGTTTCCGCGTGGGCGTGTCGAAACTGCTGGTCACCCGCGCACTGGCGCAGTTGGCCGACCTCGACGCCAAGCGCGTGGCCCAGCGCATGGTCGGCTATACCGACCTCAGCCATAAACCGAGCCCCGCCAGCTACCTCAAGCTGATCGCCGCCGAGTCGGCCGACGAGCACAGCCAGCGCGGCGGCCAGCCGTATCCGTTCTTTCTGGCCCATGCGCTGCAAGCGCCGACCGAACAATTCGACGCCCTGCTCGGCCCGGTCAGCGACTGGCAGGCGGAGTGGAAGTGGGATGGCATCCGCGCGCAGGTGGTCAAACGCGAGGGCCAGTTGTGGATCTGGTCACGAGGCGAAGAGCTGGTGACCGATCGCTTCCCCGAGCTGCACAGCTTGGCCAGCAGCCTGCCGGACGGCACCGTGCTGGATGGCGAGATTCTGGTGTGGAAACCGGGCTCCAGCGGCGACGATGTCGCCGTGCAGCCCTTCGCCCTGCTGCAACAACGGCTCGGCCGCAAGACCTTGGGCAAGAAGCTGCTCGGCGATGCTCCGGTGGTGCTGCAGGCCTACGACCTGCTCGAATGGCAGGACCATGACTGGCGCAGCCGCCCGCAGCACGAACGGCGCGCCCAGCTGGAACGGGTAGTCGCCGAGTACCCGCAGGTGCCGCTGCTGCTGTCACCACTACTGACCGCCGACAGTTGGGCCGACCTGGCCGAGCAGCGCGAACAGTCGCGCAACCTCGGTGTAGAGGGGCTGATGCTCAAGCAGCGCGATGCGCTCTACGGGGTTGGCCGGACCAAGGACATGGGCCTGTGGTGGAAGTGGAAGATTGACCCGTTCAGCGTCGATGCCGTGCTGATCTATGCCCAGCGTGGCCATGGCCGGCGCGCGAGCCTGTACAGCGATTACACCTTTGCCGTGTGGGACGCACCGGCAGGCACGCCTGGACGTGCGCTGGTGCCATTCGCCAAGGCCTACTCAGGCCTCAGCGATGCAGAAATGCGCAAGGTCGATGCAATCGTGCGCAAAACCACCGTGGAAACCTTCGGCCCGGTGCGCAGCGTCACCCCGACGCTGGTGTTCGAACTGGGCTTTGAAGGCATCGCGCTGTCCAAGCGGCACAAGAGCGGCATCGCCGTGCGCTTCCCACGGATGCTGCGCTGGCGCCTGGACAAGCCGGTCGAGGAAGCCGACGACCTGGCCACCTTGCAGGCCCTGCTGAGCTGAAAACCGTGATCGGGATCTGCCTGCGCGCATGCGCAACGCCGAAGTTTGTGCTTCTATCTTCAGTCGCAGCCCGATCATCAACCAGCACCCAGGACCCCCATGCACCACTCGACCCACAGCTTGCTCAGCCCCGCGCCCGGCATCAGCCGGCACCTGCACAGCTTCCAGTTCGGCCCAGCCGGCGCCGGCAAAGTCTACATACAGGCCTCGCTGCACGCCGACGAACTGCCGGGCATGCTGGTCGCCTGGCACCTCAAGCAGCGCCTGCTCGAACTGGAACAGCAAGGCCTGTTGCGTCAGCAGGTCCTGCTGGTGCCAGTGGCCAACCCATTGGGCATCGAGCAAGTGCTGCTGGATGCACCCATGGGCCGCTTCGAGCTGCACAGCGGGGAGAACTTCAACCGCAACTTCGTCGACCTTTCGGACACCATCGGCGACCAGCTCGAAGGCCAATTGACGCAGGACCCGCACCACAACCTTGAGCTGATCCGCGAGCACCTGCGCCGGGGCCTGGACGCGCACCCGGTACGTACCGCGCTGCAGTCCCAGCGCTTGTGCCTGCAAAGACTGGCGTGCGATGCCGACATGGTCCTCGACCTGCACTGCGACTTCGAAGCGGTCGAACACCTGTACACCACGCCGCAGGCCTGGCCGCGGGTCGAGCCGCTGGCGCGCTACCTCGGGGCGCAAGCCAGCCTGCTCGCGACCGACTCGGGCGGGCAGTCGTTCGATGAGTGCTTCAGTCTGGTCTGGTGGCAATTGCAGCAGCGCTTCGGCAAGCGCTACCCGATCCCCGACGGTGGCATTTCGGTCACGCTGGAGCTGCGCGGGCAAGCCGACGTCTGTCACGCGCTGGCGGCCAAGGACTGCCAGGCGATCATCGACTTTCTGACCCACGCGGGCGTTATCGAAGGGCAACCGACCGAATTACCGGCGCTGCTCCATCCGGCCACGCCACTGGCCGCAGTGGAACCCGTCAGCACCCCCCAGGGCGGGCTGCTGGTATTCCACGCAAAACCCGGCCAATACCTGCAAGCCGGGCAACTGATTGCCGAGGTGATCGACCCACTCACCGATCAGGTCAGTTCGCTGCGCAATCAACAGGCCGGGCTGCTGTATGCCCGTAGCGTTCGGCGCATGGCAACCAGCGGCATGGTCGTCGCCCATGTCGCGGGCGAGCAGATTTGCCGCAGTGGTTACCTGTTGGGCAACTAACAGGTAAACCAATCGGCACGCACGGCGGTCTGTAGAAACACAGCCTTTGACGGATCCACGCATGCCCGCCACAACCGACCTTGCCAACGCCTGGTTTGCCACGCGTGGATTCAAACCCTTCGCCTTTCAGCGCCAGGTCTGGGCCGCCGTCGAGCGTGGCGAGTCGGGACTGGTGCATGCCAGCACCGGCTCTGGCAAAACCTACGCGGTATGGCTGGCCGCCCTGCGCGCCTATGCGCGCACGGCCAACCCGAGCGGTAAGCCGGCGCCGCTGCAGGTGCTGTGGATCACGCCGATGCGTGCGCTGGCAGCGGATACAGCACGTGCCCTGCAGGCACCGCTGGATGACCTGGAACTGAACTGGAACGTCGGCGTGCGCAGTGGAGATACCAGCTCTGCCGAGCGCGCCCGCCAAGCCCGGCGACTGCCCAGCACGCTGGTGACCACTCCAGAAAGCCTGACCCTGTTGCTGACCCGCGCCCAGGCCAATGAAGACTTTGCGCAGCTGCGCATGGTGGTGGTCGACGAATGGCACGAGTTGCTTGGCAACAAGCGTGGCGTGCAGCTCCAGTTGGCGTTGGCGCGCTTGCGCCGCTGGCATCCCGGGCTGGTGGTATGGGGGCTGTCGGCAACCTTGGGCAATCTTGAGCACGCCCGCGATGTGCTGTTGCCCGCCGGTGGCTCACTGGTCAAAGGGCGTCAGGACAAACGTTTTGTCGTCGACACGTTATTGCCGGAGGCAATCGAGCGCTTCCCTTGGGCCGGCCACATGGGCCTGAAAATGCTCAAGCAGGTCAGTGCCGAAATCGACGCCAGTGAAAGCTGCCTGGTCTTCACCAATACCCGCGCGCAAGCCGAGCTGTGGTATCAGGCACTTCTCGAGCACCGCCCTGACTGGGCCGGGTTGATCGCCCTGCACCATGCCTCGTTGGCTCGGCAGACCCGCGACTGGGTAGAGCGCAGTCTCAAGCAAGGCTCGCTCAAGGCGGTGATATGCACGTCAAGCCTGGACCTCGGGGTGGATTTTCTGCCAGTAGAGCGGGTACTGCAGATTGGCTCGGCCAAGGGTATCGCGCGTTTGATGCAGCGTGCGGGTCGATCCGGGCATGCGCCCGGGCGCGCCTCGCGGATTACCCTGGTGCCGACCCACAGCCTCGAGCTGGTCGAGGCCGCCGCTGCTCGCCATGCCCTGGCCGCCGGCCAGATCGAGGCACGCCAGTCGCCGCGGCTGAGCATGGATGTGCTGGTGCAGCACCTGGTCAGCATGGCGCTGGGCAGCGGCTTTCGCCCGGCAGAACTGCTCGAGGAAGTGCGCAGCACCTGGGCCTTTCGCGAACTGCGCGACAGCCAATGGCAATGGGCACTGGATTTTGTCTGCCATGGCGGCAGCTCGCTGACGGCCTACCCTGACTACCAGCGCGTCGAAGCCCACGCCGACGGCATCTGGCGTGTGGCCAACGAGCGCCTGGCGCGGCGCCATCGGATGGGGATCGGCACCATCGTCAGCGATGCCAGTATTCAGCTCAAATACTGGAGCAAGGGCGGCGGCGGCAAACAGCTGGGCAGCGTCGAGGAATCATTTATCGCGCGTCTCAAACCCGGCGATACGCTGGTGTTTGCCGGCCGCGTGCTGGAGCTGGTGCGGGTCGAGAACATGACCGCCTATGTACGCCGCAGTACCGCTCGCAAGGCGGCGATTGCCCGCTGGAATGGCGGCCGTATGCCGCTGTCGAGCGAACTGGCGGACGCCTTGGTGGAGCGCCTGGATGCCGCAGCCCATGACCACTTCGACGGCCCGGAAATGCGCGCCGTGCGACCTCTGCTGGAGTTGCAGGCGACTTGGTCGGCGCTGCCCACCCAGCACACCCTGCTGGCCGAGACATTCACTTCAAGACAAGGCTCGCATCTGTTTCTGTACCCATTCGCCGGACGCATGGCCAACCTGGGCCTGGCCAATCTGATAGCGTGGCGCGTGAGCCGGGTGCAGCCATTGTCGGTGTCCATTGCGGTCAATGATTACGGCTTCGAGCTGGTCAGCCCCAGCACGGTCGACTGGGCCACGTATCTGCCGCGGGCGTTGAGCACGGATGATCTGCTCGAAGATGCACTGGCCAGCTTGAATGCGGGCGAAATGGCGCTGCGGCGCTTTCGCGAAATCGCGCAGATTTCCGGGCTGGTGTTCGGCGGCTACCCAGCCGCGCAGAAGAGCACTCGACAGATTCAGGCCTCCAGCGGATTGTTCTACGAGGTATTTCGCAAGCACGACGCCGACAATCTGTTGCTCGGCCAAGCGCGGGATGAGGTGCTGCGCGAAGAACTGGAAATCGAGCGGCTGCATCGGCAGTTGCTCAAATTGAGTACGCTGCGTCTGGATCTGCACGACCTGCGTCGCCCCGGACCATTGGCTTTCGCGCTGTTGGTAGAAGGCATGCGCGAGACCCTGAGCACAGAAAAACTGGCCGACCGCATTGCACGGATGGTGGCTGATCTGGAAAAAGTCGCCGACGCACCCAAGGGGCGAACCCGGCGCGGGAGCTGAGCCTCGCCCTGAATACAAGGACTTCTATGCAGCACCTGGAAATGCAGCACCTGGAAATCGAACACTGCGGCGAAACGCTCTGGCTGCTGCCGGACAAGGCCATGTACTGGCCAGCGCGGCGGGCCTTGTTGGTCGCTGATGTGCACATCGGCAAGGCGGCAAGCTATCGCGCGTTGAATCAGCCAGTGCCGCGCGGCACCACCGATGCCACCCTCGCCCGCCTTGATGCGTTGCTTACCGAGCACGCTTGCGAGCAATTGATTGTACTCGGCGATTTCTTGCACGCCCGCCACGCTCAGGCGCCGGCGATCATCGCCAAGCTCAAGGCCTGGCGCGAGCGGCATGCTCAGGTGCAGATGATTCTGGTGCGCGGCAACCATGACCGCCATGCCGGCGACCCACCGACGGAACTGAACATCGAGATCAAGGAAGAACCGTGGCTATACGGCCCGTTTGCCCTGCAGCACGAGCCAACGGCAAACCCTCCGCACACGGTGCTGGCAGGGCACGTACATCCGGTTTACGTACTCCGTGGCAGAGCCCGGCAGCGGTTGCGCTTGCCGTGCTTTCTGATCAACAAGGAGGTCTGCCTGTTGCCCGCATTCGGCGAATTCACCGGGGGCTGGACGGTCGAACCCGACGCAGCCACCCGCGTGTTTCTGGCAGGGGCTGAGCGGGTCTGGGCAGTGCAGCGTTAATTACGCAACAGGAGTAGGCGGTATGTCGTCCGGCAAGGTCGGTACACCCGGCTCGGTCGGTTGATGCTCACCCGGCTGAGGCGGCTGCGGGCTGTCCGGGTCCGGCTGGCCGGGCACTCCTCCTGCCTGCACAGGCAGTGGTGGCTGCGCCAACAGCGACCAGGCCAGCAGGCCGATCTGGTTAGGCTGGAGATGAGCCAGCTGGGCACTGACAGTGGTATGGAGTTTCATAGGCAGCTCCTCACGGGGGCCGGCGTACGTCATGCACGCCGCAACTGTTACCCCGTTGGAGTGCCTTGCGGGCAACTAATTCCCCGCGCTCGTCGGCTCAGGTCCGCGGCAGGGTGACCCCACGCTGGCCCTGATACTTGCCGCCACGGTCTTTATAGGAGACTTCGCACTCTTCATCGGACTCGAGGAACAGCATCTGCGCCACGCCTTCGTTGGCGTAAATCTTTGCCGGCAAGGTGGTGGTGTTGGAGAACTCCAGGGTCACATGGCCTTCCCACTCCGGCTCGAGCGGCGTGACGTTGACGATGATGCCGCAGCGCGCGTAGGTGCTTTTGCCCAGGCAGATGGTCAGGACGTTGCGCGGTATGCGGAAGTACTCGACGGTGCGCGCCAGGGCGAACGAGTTCGGCGGGATGATGCAGACGTCGCTTTTGACGTCGACAAAGCTGCCGGCGTCGAAGTTTTTCGGGTCGACCGTGGCCGAATTGATGTTGGTGAAGACCTTGAATTCGTCTGCGCAGCGCACGTCGTAGCCGTAGCTGGAAACGCCGAAGGAAATCACCCGGCTGGCTTCGTCACCGCGCACCTGGCGCTCGACGAAGGGTTCGATCATGCCGTGTTCCTGCGCCATGCGGCGAATCCACTTGTCTGATTTGATGCTCATGGCGGGTGTCCTGAAGGCTGCAAGGTAAAAAACGAGAAGCGCATCTTACCGGTCCCGGCCTCCGGGTTAAAGTTCCCCGGCCGTATCCCACGCCGGACGGGGCTTGCAGCCGCCGCCGATCCGATTTTGAGCAAAGCCGCGTTTGACCATTGGCAGGCTGAAGAAAGTGGGGTATGGTGACGTCACTGTGCTGCACGTGACACCGAGAACTCTAGTTAGATGCACGATCCCAATCTGCCCATCGCTGAATTTTCCGACTCTTTGCACTCAGTCCGGCCAGGGCATTTCCTGCGCCGATAATTACTTTGTCCAAGGAGACAGACACATGTCCAACCGTCAAAACGGTACCGTCAAGTGGTTCAACGATGAAAAAGGCTACGGCTTCATCACCCCTCAATCGGGTGACGACCTGTTCGTGCACTTCAAAGCCATCCAAGCTGACGGCTTCAAGACTCTGAAAGAAGGCCAAGCCGTAACTTTCGTCGCTACCCGCGGCCAGAAAGGTATGCAGGCTGAAGAAGTTCAACTGGGTTAATTCCAGCTGGCTTCAAAAAAACCCGCTTCGGCGGGTTTTTTTATGCCTGCAATTTAGCTATCAGACCAGCGCGAACGGCATCCCCACTTACGCAGGGATGCCGAGATATCAGTCTTCGCTGATGGTGATGCTCGGCATGGCCGGAGCGGCTGCTTCCTGCAACACGATACGTGCACCGACCTGCCGCGCCAGTTCTTGGTAGACCATGGCAATCTGACTTTCCGGCTCGGCAATCGCAGTCGGCTTGCCGCTGTCAGCCTGCTCGCGAATCAGCATCGACAGTGGCAGCGACGCCAGCAAGTCGACACCGTATTGCGAGGCCAGCTTGGCACCGCCGCCCTCGCCGAACAGGTGCTCGGCATGGCCACAGTTGGAGCAGATATGCACGGCCATGTTCTCCACCACGCCAAGTACCGGGATGTTGACCTTGCGGAACATCTCCACACCCTTGCGCGCGTCAAGCAGGGCCAGGTCCTGCGGCGTGGTCACGATCACCGAACCGGCCACCGGGACTTTCTGCGCCAGGGTCAGCTGGATATCGCCAGTGCCGGGCGGCATGTCGATCACCAGGTAGTCCAGATCATCCCAGGCCGTCTGGGTCACCAGTTGCAGCAGGGCGCCGGAGACCATCGGCCCGCGCCAGACCATCGGCGTGTTGTCGTCAGTCAGAAATGCCATCGACATCACTTCGACGCCGTGCGCCTTGATCGGCACAAACCACTTCTGCTCACGAATCTGCGGTCGAGTACCTTCGGCGATACCGAACATCACGCCCTGGCTTGGGCCATAGATATCGGCATCGAGAATACCCACCCGCGCCCCTTCGCGCGCCAACGCCAAGGCCAGGTTGGCCGAAGTGGTCGACTTGCCTACGCCACCTTTGCCCGAGGCAACAGCGATGATGTTCTTCACGTTGGCCATGCCGGGCACTTGCGCCTGGGCCTTGTGTGCGCTGATCACACAATCGATCGAGACGTTGGCGGCAGTTACGCCCTCTATGTTCTCGACAGCGGTCTGCAATACCTGCGCCCAGCCATTCTTGAACAGCCCGGCAGCATAGCCCAACTGCAGCTGCACGCTGACCTGGCTACCCTGGATGTCGATCGCGCGTACGCAACCGGCGCTGACCGGGTCCTGGTTCAGGTAGGGATCGGTGTACTGGCGAAGCGCGGCTTCGACATCGGCACGTGTGACGGCACTCATGGAGGCTCCCATAGGCAAGATCTGAAGGTGAGACAGGCGCCTATGCTAACCCGTCAATCGTCAGCAGGTACGTCGATGGGGTGAAATATATTCGCTGTCGCTTTATAGTGGCCGATCAACTTTGTATCCCGTCTAGCCAGAGTAATAGCCGAGCCACCATGTCCGAGCCACGTCAGATTCTCGTCACCAGCGCCCTGCCCTATGCCAACGGTTCCATTCACCTTGGCCATATGCTCGAGTACATCCAGACGGACATGTGGGTTCGCTTCCAGAAGCTGCGCGGCAACCAGTGCACCTATGTCTGCGCCGACGACGCCCACGGCTCGGCGATCATGCTGCGTGCCGAAAAAGAAGGCATCACCCCCGAGCAGTTGATCGCCGACGTGCAGGCCGAGCACAGCAGTGACTTTGCCGAATTCCTGGTCGACTTCGACAACTTCCACTCGACCCACAGCGATGAAAACCGCGAACTGTCGAGCATGATCTACACCCGCCTGCGCGACGCCGGGCACATCGCCAACCGCTCGGTCACGCAGTACTTCGACCCGGAAAAAGGCATGTTCCTGGCCGACCGCTTCATCAAGGGCACCTGCCCCAAGTGCGCGGCTGAAGATCAGTACGGCGACAACTGCGAGAAGTGCGGCGCAACCTACGCCCCGACCGAACTGAAGAACCCCAAGTCAGCGATCTCTGGCGCCACGCCAGTACTCAAGGACTCCAAGCACTTCTTCTTCAAGCTGCCTGACTTCCAGGCCATGCTGCAACAGTGGACCCGCAGTGGCACCCTGCAGGACGCCGTTGCCAACAAACTCGCCGAGTGGCTCGACTCCGGTTTGCAGGAGTGGGACATCTCCCGCGACGCACCGTATTTCGGCTTCGAAATCCCGGATGAGCCAGGCAAGTACTTCTATGTCTGGCTGGACGCGCCCATCGGCTACATGGCCAGCTTCAAGAACCTCTGCGCACGCCGCCCGGAGCTGGACTTCGATGCGTACTGGAAGGCCGACTCGACCACCGAGCTGTATCACTTCATCGGCAAGGACATCGTCAACTTCCACGCCCTGTTCTGGCCGGCCATGCTCGAAGGCGCAGGCCTGCGCAAGCCGACCGCAATCAACGTGCACGGCTACCTGACGGTCAACGGCGCGAAGATGTCGAAGTCGCGTGGCACTTTCATCAAGGCGCGTACTTACCTCGACCACCTGGCGCCGGAATACCTGCGTTATTACTACGCCGCCAAACTTGGCCGCGGCGTCGATGACCTCGACCTGAACCTGGAAGACTTCATCCAGAAGGTCAACTCCGACCTGGTCGGCAAAGTGGTGAACATTGCCAGCCGTTGCGCAGGCTTCATCCACAAAGGCAATGCCGGTGTGATGGTCGGCGGTGATGCCGCGCCTGAGCTGACCGAGGCCTTTGTCGCCGCCGCGCCATCGATCGCCGAAGCCTACGAGGCACGCGACTTTGCCCGCGCCATGCGCGAAATCATGGCCCTGGCCGACCGCGCCAATGCCTGGATTGCCGACAAGGCGCCGTGGTCGCTGGCCAAACAGGAAGGCAAGCAGGACGAGGTTCAGGCCATCTGCGCCCAAGGCATCAACCTGTTCCGCCAGCTGGTGATCTTCCTCAAACCGGTATTGCCAGTGCTGGCAGCAGACGCCGAGGCCTTCCTCAACGTCGCCCCGCTGCGCTGGGACGATCACCAGTCACGCCTGGAAAACCATCAGCTGAATGCGTTCAAGCCACTGATGAGCCGCATCGAACCGGCCAAGGTCGAAGCCATGATCGCAGCCAGCAAGGAGGACCTGCTCGCCTCCCAGGCCCCCAGCGCCCCTGCTGGCAATGGCGAGCTGAGCAAGGATCCGCTGGCTGCGGAAATCGAATTCGACACCTTCGCCGCCGTCGACCTGCGCGTAGCCCTGATCGTCAAAGCCGAAGCAGTACCGGGTGCTGACAAGCTGCTGCAACTGACCCTGGACATCGGCGACGAGCGTCGCAACGTGTTCTCCGGGATCAAGTCGGCCTACCCTGACCCGTCGTTGCTGGAAGGCCGCCTGACCATGATGGTGGCCAACCTCAAGCCCCGCAAGATGCGCTTCGGCATCTCCGAGGGCATGGTCATGGCAGCCGGCCCTGGCGGCGAAGAGATCTACCTGCTCAGCCCTGACAGCGGCGCCAAGCCAGGCCAGCGCATCAAGTAACCGAGCAACAACGCCCCGGCCAAGTGCCGGGGCGTTGTTTTGGCCAACGTGGCCAGCGACCATCGCCTCCCCGCCTCAAACGAGAGCCTAGCCTTTCATGAATGCCGCCAAACGCCTGGAGATCTTTCGTCGGCTGCACGAAGAGAACCCAGAGCCCAAGACCGAACTCGCCTACACCACACCGTTTGAATTGCTGATTGCGGTGATCCTGTCAGCCCAGGCCACCGATGTCGGCGTCAACAAGGCCACGGCGCGCCTGTATCCGGTTGCCAATACGCCCGAGGCGATCTACGCCCTGGGCGTCGACGGGCTAAGCGCCTACATCCGCACCATCGGCTTGTTCAACAGCAAGGCGAAAAACGTCATCGAAACCTGCAGGCTGCTGATTGAGCTGCATGGCAGCGTAGTCCCCGACAACCGCGAAGCACTCGAGGCGCTGCCAGGCGTGGGCCGCAAGACCGCCAACGTGGTGCTCAATACGGCGTTCAGGCAACCCGCCATGGCCGTCGACACGCATATTTTCCGCGTCAGCAACCGCACCGGGATCGCCCCTGGCAAGACCGTGCTGGAAGTGGAAAAAAAGCTGATGCGCTTCGTTCCCAAGGATTACCTGCTCGATGCTCATCACTGGCTGATTCTCCACGGCCGCTACGTATGCCAGGCGCGCAAGCCGCGCTGCGGCAGCTGCCGCATCGAGGATTTGTGCGAATACCGACTAAAAACCTCGGACGATTGAGCCGATAGCCAGAACACCCCCTCCCTGATTGAAAAAATCTTTTTTACCAGACCAGAGATTCTCGTTATAAGGTCGGCCAATGGCCCCTTGGCTTGGAGTAACTCATGAGCACTGACAAAGAAGACCTGGTGATCGATGACGATCTGGTACTGAGCACCGATGACGAGCCGGAGCCGCGGGTAGAAGTTGCCAAGACCAACCTGGACAAGCGTCGCACCATTGACAACTTGCTGGAGGAGCGACGCCTGCAGCGGCAACTCGCCGATTACGACTACGACCTGTAAAACCACGATCTGTAAACAGGCCGGCACCAAGCCTGCTCAGGCCAGCCCATGACGCTGGGCAAGCTCGATCAGATCGACCAGTGAGCGAGCATTGAGCTTGAGCAGCAGCCGGGTTTTATAGGTGCTGACGGTCTTGTTGCTGAGGAACATACTTTCGGCGATATCCTTGTTGCTCTTGCCCCTGGCCAATTGCTGCAGCACCATCATCTCACGCGCAGAAAGGCGCTCGACCATTTCGGTCTCGGTCCCACGACTGATGGCGCTGCGAGCCTTGTGCAGGGCTTGATTGGGGAAATAGCTGTAGCCCGAGAGCACCGCCTTGATTGCACTGAGCAATTCGGTCAGTTCCTGCTGCTTGCAGACATAGCCGGCCGCGCCGGCCTGCATGCAGCGCATGGAGAAATGCCCTGGCGCCTGCGACGTCAACACCAGTACCTTGCTGCTGGGGCTGGCGAGGCCGATGCGGCCAATCACCTCAAGCCCATCGAGCTTGGGTATACCGATGTCCAGGACCACGATATCTGGCAGGTAGTCCCGGGTCAGTTGCAGCGCATCTACGCCGTTGTCGGTTTCTGCCACAACGTCATAACCATGCCGCTCCATCAGCATGCGCACAGCAAGGCGAATGACCGGGTGATCATCCACGATAAGCACTTTATTCATGCGACATCCATTGATTTATTTTTTTATCCAGCCGCCACCATAACCGAGCGCAACGGCAAATAGCGCGGGGGGTGGGGCCCGTAGGACACGCAGAGATGAAACCTACGTTAATCAAGGAAATTTCCTACAAACAGGCATCTTAGGAAATCATGCCCCTTGCCCTCTATTCACCAGACGGCAGCCTGGCGACACAAGCGCTATTCAAGCCAGCATCATCGCTGACGCATGCAGGATCAATCAGCCCACAACGCAGGACTCGACATCAACGCTCTGATGACGCGGCGGCACTCTAACCAAGCGAGGAACTCGGCTACCTTTTCGGCGCACGCTGCGCCGGGTAAACAGGAGCTATATCGACGGGGGCTGCCAACATGAAAAATGAAAAAAGTCTGAGTCCTTTGACGCTCATAGCGATTTTTGCAGGCATCGTCGAGGCATCGGCGTTGGCATCGCTGCCGTTCCTGAGCGAGGCCAGCCAGATGATCTACACATGGTTTCTGGTCGGCTTTCCATTCTTTCTCACGGTACTGTTCTTTCTGACCCTGAACTTCAATCACCAGACCCTTTATCAGCCCGCTGCACATGAAGCGGCGCAGCAGCAGCCAGCAATCGAAGCGGAGCGAATGCATGGGCAGGCGTCGGCGACCATTGCGTTTTCCGGTCCGGACGCAGGTGTTCTGATAGAACAGCATATCCACCGCACGCTGGCCGACCCAGAGCCGAGCGCGCGCAGCTGGACGCTGTACAACCTGGACGCGCACAAGCAGATCTATTTGGCTGTCGAGGCGCTCGCCGACACCCCTCAGTCAGTGCTGTTCGAGGTCACTGGCGGGCAAAAAAAACCCCGGCGCTAGGCCGGGGTTGATCACGCCAACTGGCAGTCGATCACAGCAGCGAACGACCTTTGTTTGCGGCGATCCTCATACGCAGTGCGTTGAGCTTGATGAAGCCAGCCGCGTCAGCCTGATTGTACGCACCACCATCTTCCTCGAAGGTAGCGATGTTGGCATCGAACAACGAATCGTCGGATTTGCGCCCGACTACGGTGACGTTGCCTTTGTACAGCTTCAAGCGCACTACGCCGTTCACGTTGACCTGCGACGCGTCGATCATCTGCTGCAGCATGATCCGCTCCGGGCTCCACCAGTAGCCGGTGTAGATCAGGCTGGCGTACTTGGGCATCAGCTCGTCTTTCAGGTGAGCCACTTCACGGTCGAGGGTGATCGACTCGATGGCGCGGTGAGCGCGCAGCATGATGGTGCCGCCAGGGGTCTCGTAGCAGCCACGCGACTTCATGCCGACGTAACGGTTCTCGACGATGTCCAGACGGCCGATGCCGTTGGCGCCGCCGATGCGGTTGAGGTCGGCCAGCACGGTAGCTGGCGACTTGTCGACGCCGTCGATGGCAACGATGTCGCCATTGCGGAAGGTCAGCTCGAGGTAGGTCGCCTGGTCAGGGGCGTTCTCCGGGGAGACGCTCCACTTCCACATGTCTTCTTCGTGCTCGGTCCAGGTGTCTTCCAGCACCCCGCCTTCATAGGAGATGTGCAGCAGGTTGGCGTCCATCGAGTAAGGCGACTTCTTCTTGCCGTGGCGCTCGATCGGGATGCCGTGCTTCTCGGCGTAATCCATCAGCTTCTCGCGGGACAGCAGGTCCCACTCGCGCCATGGTGCAATGACCTTGACGCCCGGCTTGAGCGCGTAGGCGCCGAGCTCGAAACGAACCTGGTCGTTGCCCTTGCCGGTCGCACCGTGGGAAATGGCGTCAGCGCCAGTTTCGTTGGCGATCTCGATCAGACGTTTGGCGATCAGCGGACGCGCGATGGAAGTACCCAGCAGGTACTCGCCTTCGTAGACGGTGTTGGCGCGGAACATCGGGAACACGAAGTCACGCACGAATTCTTCGCGCAGGTCATCGATGTAGATTTCTTTCACGCCCATCGCCTGAGCCTTGGCGCGGGCCGGTTCGACCTCTTCGCCCTGGCCGAGGTCAGCGGTGAAGGTCACCACTTCGCAGTTGTAGGTGTCCTGCAGCCACTTGAGAATCACCGAAGTATCAAGGCCGCCGGAATACGCCAGTACGACCTTATTTACGTCCGCCATGCCATCACTCCACGGGGTTTACGGAAAGCCGTCGATTCTACCGACCTCGCGGGCAAATTTACAGTGGGGCGACAGCTTCTGACGACAAAGCGACAAGAACTTTCGATACAGCGACCAACGGTCGCGGATCTGGCTGTTTACAGTTGCTTGGCCGCAGGCGCAGGGGCCACAGGAGCGCCAGCCGGGGAAGGCTCGACCGCTCTTTCCGCCGGTTTGGCCACTGGCGTGACGCGATCCAGTTCGATGTTGACGCGACGGTTACGCGCCCGATTGGCCGCGCTGTTGTTCTTCGCCAGCGGGTAGCGCTCGCCATGGAAGCGCACGATGATCTGCGTTTCAGGCACACCATGTGCTACCAGGTACTCGGCAACCGCCAGCGCCCGGCGCCGCGAGTCCTCGCGATTGGCCAGACGATTGCCGCCGTTGTCGGAATGACCGTTGAGTTCGATGTGATTGACCGTCGGATCGGCCTTCAGGTAATCGAGAATCACGTCCAGCCGAGCCCGGCCATTGCTGTCCAGTTCAACCCCACGCGGGAAGGCGACCTGCGTCTGGCGAATCTGGTCGTAGTTCATCGGCAACAGCTTGCTCGCGCACAGCTGATAGTCGTTGAACGCCTTGGCAAAGCTGACGGGCAACACTCGCACTTCCATGGCTCGACCACCCTCGCCGGCATGGTTGCGCACGACCGTGCTGCGCCCATCCATCAGGCCGTTGATCAAGCGACTGGCCTGGCCTTGCGAGGACGTGAACAACACCCCACTGCGGGCCAGGCGTACGGCACCGAGACTGACATCACTGCGCCCCGGCTGCCATGGCGCAGCGGCGGCGAGCAAGGTGGCAGAGCCGGCGCCGAGCAGGTTGGTGTCCGAGCGCAGGCGGAAGGTTGGTTGCTCGCCTGCGCGACGCACGAACTCGCCACTGCCAAAGCCGTCTATCGGCTGGACCAGGCGGCATTCGAACTGATCGCCTTCGACCGTCCAGGCGATGTTCTCCATCCGGGTCTGGAAGGTCAATGCGCCTGCCGGCAGGCTGGCAAACAAGGTGAACAGGGCTAGGTAACGCTGGCGCACGGGCGGCTCCACAAATTCTGACGGCTTACCTGCAGGCTATCGGTCGCGCGCCGGAAAACTTGATAGCCGTGCTCGACCAAGGGTTTTCCGGTAGCATTCGCACTTGAGTTCGACCCGCCTGGAATCCCCAATGTCCGACCGCCTGACCCTCCTGCGTCCCGATGACTGGCATATCCATCTGCGCGATGGTGCTGTCCTGCCCCACACCGTTGGCGACGTAGCGCGTACCTTCGCCCGCGCCATTGTCATGCCCAACACGGTTCCGCCGGTGCGCGATGCCGCCGAAGCGGGTGCCTACCGCGAGCGGATCCTTGCCGCGCGCCCAGTTGGTAGCCGCTTCGAGCCGCTGATGGTGCTGTACCTTACCGACCGTACCAGTGCCGATGACATCCGCGCGGCCAAGGCCAGTGGTTTTGTCTACGCCGCCAAGCTGTACCCGGCTGGCGCCACGACCAACTCCGATTCCGGCGTGACCAGCATCGACAAGATCTTCCCGGCCATCGAAGCCCTTGCCGAAACCGGCATGCCGCTGCTGGTGCACGGTGAAGTGACGCATGCCGATGTTGATGTGTTCGACCGCGAAAAACGCTTTATCGACGAGCACATGCGCCGTCTGGTCGACCGCTTCCCGACGCTCAAGGTGGTGTTCGAACACATCACCACGGCCGATGCCGCGCAGTTTGTCAGTGAAGCACCGGCCAATGTCGGTGCGACCATCACCGCTCAGCACTTGCTGTACAACCGCAATCACATGCTGGTCGGCGGTATTCGCCCGCACTTCTATTGCCTGCCGATCCTCAAGCGCAACACCCACCAGGTGGCGCTGCTGGACGCGGCTACCAGCGGCAATCGCAAGTTCTTCCTTGGCACCGACTCGGCGCCCCACGCCCAGCACGCCAAGGAAGCCGCCTGCGGCTGCGCCGGTTGCTACACCGCGTATGCGGCGATCGAGATGTACGCCGAAGCGTTCGAACAGCGCAACGCGCTGGACAAGCTGGAAGGTTTTGCCAGCCTGCATGGCCCAGCGTTCTATGGCCTGCCGGCAAACACCGACCGGATTACTCTGGTCCGTGAAGAATGGACTGCGCCAAGCAGCCTGCCGTTTGGCGACAACCTTGTGATTCCGCTGCGCGCCGGTGAAAAACTGCGCTGGCGCCTGCTGGAGGAAAACGCGTGAGTGAAGATCTGTACGAAGACGACCAGGAAGCTTCCAGCGGTGGCCCACGTCACCCGATGGCCGAGCGCTTCCGCGGTTACCTGCCGGTTGTTATCGATGTCGAGACCGGTGGCTTCAACAGCGCTACCGATGCCCTGCTGGAGATCGCTGCGGTCACCATCGGCATGGACGAGAAGGGTTTCCTGTTCCCTGAGCACACGCACTTCTTCCGCGTCGAGCCGTTTGAAGGCGCCAACATCGAGGCGGCGGCACTGGAGTTCACCGGGATCAAGCTTGACCACCCACTGCGCATGGCAGTGAGTGAAGAGAGCGCGCTGACCGAAATCTTCCGCAGCGTTCGCAAGTCGCTCAAGTCCAACGGCTGCAAGCGGGCGATCCTGGTCGGCCACAACAGCAGCTTTGACCTGGGCTTCCTCAATGCTGCGGTTGCGCGCAATGACCTCAAGCGCAATCCGTTCCACCCGTTCTCCAGCTTCGACACTGCTACCCTGGCCGGGCTAGCCTACGGGCAGACCGTACTGGCGCGAGCATGCCAGAGCGCCGACATCGATTTCGACGGCCGTGAGGCGCATTCGGCGCGTTATGACACCGAGAAGACTGCCGAGCTGTTCTGCGGCATCGTCAACCGCTGGAAGGATCTGGGCGGCTGGCGCGATTGATGATCAGCTTACCGCTGCTGCGTCTCGAGACGCGCAGCGGATATAAAAAAACCGGCCACCAGGGCCGGTTTTTTCATGCGTGGCGATTACAGCTTGCCGGCATTCTCGCTCAGGTAGGCAGCAACGCCTTCTGGCGAAGCGTTCATGCCCTTGTCGCCTTTTTTCCAGTTGGCAGGGCAGACTTCGCCGTGCTCTTCGTGGAATTGCAGAGCGTCAACCAGACGCAGCAGCTCATCCATGTTACGGCCCAGCGGCAGGTCGTTGATGATCTGCGAGCGGACAACGCCGTTCAGGTCGATCAGGAAGGCGCCACGGAAGGCTACGCCGCCTTCGGACTCAACGTCGTAGGCCTTGCAGATTTCGTGGGTGATGTCAGCCGCCAGGGTGTACTTGACCTGGCCGATGCCGCCGTTGTTGACCGGGGTGTTACGCCAGGCGTTGTGAGTGAAGTGCGAGTCGATCGACACGCCGATCACTTCGACGTTGCGCGCAGCGAAGTCCGGAATGCGGTTGTCCAACGCGATCAGCTCGGACGGGCAGACGAAGGTGAAGTCCAGCGGGTAGAAGAATACCAGGCCGTACTTGCCCTTGATCGCCGAAGCGAGGTTGAAGCTGTCGACGATTTCGCCGTTGCCCAGCACAGCTGGAACGGTGAAGTCGGGGGCTTGTTTACCAACGAGTACGCTCATCGTTATCTCCTGATGAAGGTGAAAAAACGTTGCCCGGCGGCAAACCCGCCAAGCATCCAGCAAAGGCTGACCATCATACACAGGTTAAGGTGACAGGCCGAATCCAACCGCCGGTCGCCCTTGCGCATTTAGTTTCAGAAACCGCTTTGACAAGCATTCTCATTACTATTACTCTCCAACGCATCGACTCAACGACGATGGTCAGCCTCTATGTATGTGTGTCTTTGTGTCGGCGTCACCGACGGACAGATTCGCGATGCGATCTACGAGGGATGCTGTAGCTACAAGGAAGTCCGGGCGGCCACCAACGTGGCGAGCCAATGTGGCAAGTGCGCGTGCCTTGCCAAGCAGGTGGTGCGTGAGACGTTGACCGACCTCCAGGTCAGCCAGCAGCCCGCCCTGCCCTACCCCGTCGAATTTAATGCAGTCTGATTTCCCCCGTATTTTGAAGAACCGGACCTTGTGTCCGGTTTTTTTATGCCTTTAATTCAATAAGTTAGCGTGCCAACGCGGTTCACAAACATTCTTATTCCGATTAAATTTCATTTATTATTCAACAACTTAGGTTTGACACTGGAAGTTGTCCGGCTCAGACTTCGGGTATTGACACACTCAACACGGCAGGAATACGGACATGAAAGGCGACGTCAGCGTCATCCAGCATCTCAACAAGATCCTCGGGAACGAGCTGGTCGCTATCAACCAGTACTTCCTGCACGCGCGTATGTATGAAGACTGGGGCCTCAACGCCCTGGGCAAGCGCGAGTACAAAGAGTCCATCGAGGCGATGAAGGACGCAGACAAGCTGATCAAGCGCATCCTGTTCCTCGAAGGCCTGCCTAACGTGCAGGACCTGGGTAAGCTGCTGATCGGCGAGCACTCCAAAGAGATGCTGGAATGCGACCTGAAGATCGAGCAAAGCGGTCTGATCGATCTCAAGGCAGCTATTGCGCACTGCGAAACTTCTAGCGACTTCGGCTCGCGGGAAATGCTGGAAGACATCCTTGAATCCAAGGAAGAGCATATCGACTGGCTGGAAACCCAGCTGAGCCTGATCGACAAGATCAGCATCGAGAACTACCTGCAGTCGCAGATGGGCGAAGAGTAACGCTCAAGCCCATACGAAAAAGCCCCGCCAAGTGCGGGGCTTTTTCATGCCTGGGCAAACAACTTTGGCTGCTTGCCCAGCAAGGTCAATCAGGCTTCGGAAGCCTTGGCAGCATTGGCAGCCGCTTCCTTGACCAGCTTTTGCAGCTCACCGTTCTCGAACATCTCGATCATGATGTCGCTGCCGCCGACCAGTTCACCGGCAACCCACAGCTGTGGGAAGGTCGGCCAGTTGGCGTACTTGGGCAGGTTGGCGCGAATTTCCGGGTTCTGCAGGATGTCGACATAGGCGAATTTCTCGCCACAGCCCATGACAGCCTGGGCCGCCTTGGACGAGAAGCCGCACTGAGGCGCGTTCGGCGAGCCTTTCATGTAAAGCAGAATGGTGTTGTTGGCAATCTGCTCTTTGATTGTTTCGATGATATCCATGAAGCACCTCGTCTGAACTTTCCGACTCGATGGTCGGCACGGTCAGCCATTGTATCGGAAAGCCCGGCCGTGGGTCGACCTGCACGCGGTCGGATCAGCAGTGCGCGTTCAAACGGCCGCGACCCGCACCGGCACACCATTCAACGCTGCATTACCCGACACGGCGTCACGCTGCAGCTCGTCGGTAAGATCATTGGCACTGACCCCTGGCTGCTCAGCGGCGATCTGCAATTGCGCGCCCTGGCGGCGATGGCCGAAGCCATGGGGCAGGCTGACCACGCCGGGCATGATCTCGCTGCTGGCCTGCACGTCCACCTCGACCACACCCGTGCGCGATTGAATGCTTACGCGCTGGCCATCACTCAACTGACGCTGCTGCATATCATCGGGATGCATCAGCAACTGATGGCGCGGCTTGCCTTTTACCAGCCGATGAAAGTTATGCATCCACGAATTGTTGCTGCGCACGTGCCGGCGGCCGATCATCAGCAGCTCGTCCGGCGCTGCCGGGGCCTGTCTGGCAAGGCGCTGCAAGTCTTCAAGCAGTTGCGTCGGCGCTGCCTCGACCACTTTGCCGGGGGTAGCCAGGCGTGCTGCCAGGTTGGCGCGCAAGGGCCCCAGGTCCAGGCCGTGTGGATGCTGATCCAGGGCGTCCAGTGACAACGCCCACGGCGACGCCTGGCCATAGCGGCCGTGGCGCAACGCCAGGTCGATCATCTGCGCCGGGGGCATAGTCGGCTTCAGTTCCTTCTGCGCACGCCTGGCGAACGCCTTGGCCAGACCAACGAATATCTCCCAGTCGTGCAGCGCACCGGCAGGCTTGGCCAGCACTGCCCGATTGAAACGGGTGACATTGCGCACCGCCAGCAGGTTGAAGGTGGTGTCGTAGTGGTCGTTTTCCAGTGCCGTGGTCGACGGCAAGATCAGGTCAGCGTGGCGCGTGGTTTCGTTGAGGTACAGGTCGATGCTGAGCATGAACTCAAGGCCGCCCAAGGCCTGGTCCAGTTGACGGCCATTGGGCGTCGACAGTACCGGATTGCCCGCCACGGTGATCAGCGCCCGTACCTGGTCAGCACCGGGCACGAGCATCTCCTCGGCCAAAGCGGCCACGGGTAGCTCGCCGGCGTATTCCGGCAACCCGGAGACGCGGCTCTGCCAGGCATTGAAATGGCCGCCTGAGGTTGTAGCGACCAGATCCACCGCAGGCTCGGTGCACAACGCCCCACCGACCCGATCAAGATTGCCGGTCACCAGATTGATCAGCTGGATCAGCCAATGGCAAAGGCTGCCGAAGGCCTGGGTCGAGACGCCCATGCGGCCATAACAGACCGCCCGTTCGGCTGCAGCGAAATCCCGCGCCAGTTGCCGAATCTGCTCGGCAGGCACCCCGCATACTGCGCTCATGCGCTCAACATCGAACGGCGCAATCGCTGCGCGGACCTGCTCCAGGCCATTGACCGGCAGGTGCGAGCTCTTGGCCAGATCCTCTGCAAACAGGGTATTGAGCAAGCCACACAACAATGCAGCGTCAGTGCCCGGGCGAATGAACAGGTGCTGATCGGCAATCGCGGCCGTTTCGCTGCGGCGCGGATCGATCACCACCAGTTGCCCGCCGCGGGCGTGCAGTGCTTTGAGGCGCTTGTGCACGTCCGGTACGGTCATGATGCTGCCATTGGAGGCCAGCGGATTGCCGCCCAGAATCAGCATGAAGTCGGTGTGATCGATGTCCGGGATCGGCAGCAACAGGCCGTGGCCATACATCAGATGGCTGGTCAGGTGCTGCGGAAGTTGGTCCACCGAGGTTGCCGAAAAGCGGTTGCGGGTCTTTAGCAGGCCAAGGAAGTAGTTGCTGTGGGTCATCAGCCCGTAGTTGTGCACGCTGGGGTTGCCCTGATACACCGCCACCGCGTTGCGCCCGTGCGCCTGCTGAATGCTCCAGAGTTTCTCTGCAGCCAGTTCGAATGCAGTCTCCCAGGCGATCGGCTGCCAGCGCTCGCCAACCCGTTGCAGCGGTTGTCGGAGGCGATCCGGATCGTCCTGTATATCCTCCAACGCGACAGCCTTGGGGCAAATATGGCCGCGGCTGAACGTATCGAGCGGATCGCCTTTGATCGAGACGATGCGCGCAGCCGCGCCGACAGGCTGGTCGATCTCGATATTCAGGCCACAGATGGCCTCGCACAGGTGGCACGCGCGATGATGCACAGTGGTGGCCATGGTCGACTCGCTCCGCTCAAGGGAAGCAGCCACTATGGGCCGGGCTGAGAGCGCTCGCCAGCGCACTTCGCCGGCTGAATCTTGCGCCATCAGGCAGGCGATTGACGACAGCAGGTTTGCCAAGCCCCTCACCCGCCGTGTAAAACCTCTGTAATGAATAAAAAACGGCGCCGGGCCATAGGCTTAGGACATCCGTTGATACAGGCGCACGGTGAACCCCCTTTGTTTCACGCGACATTTAATTATAGTATTGCGCCTTTCCCTATTTCGTCCGCTCCGTGCGGCTTACGCCGCAGGTCCCTCCCGTTGTCAATTAAAGCCAACGCAGGCCTGCGAACCGTTGCAATTAAGGTAGTCAATCATGAGCGCTAGGCACTTTCTCTCCCTGATGGATTTCACTGCTGACGAATTGCTCGGCGTGATCCGTCGCGGCATCGAGCTGAAGGACCTGCGTAACCGCGGCGTGCTGTTCGAGCCACTGAAGAACCGGGTGCTGGGGATGATCTTCGAGAAAGCCTCGACCCGGACCCGCCTGTCGTTCGAAGCCGGCATGATCCAGCTTGGTGGCCAGGCGATCTTCCTGTCGCCGCGCGACACTCAGCTGGGCCGTGGTGAACCGATCGCCGACAGCGCCATCGTCATGTCGCGCATGCTCGATGCGGTGATGATCCGTACCCACCACCACAGCATCCTCACCGAATTTGCGGCCAACTCGCGGGTGCCGGTGATCAACGCCCTGTCCGATGAGTCGCACCCGTGCCAGCTGCTGGCCGACATGCAGACCTTCCTCGAACACCGTGGCTCGATCCAGGGCAAGACCGTGGCCTGGATCGGCGACGGCTACAACATGTGCAACTCCTACATCGAAGCCGCCCAGCAGTTCGACTTCCAGCTGCGCATCGCCTGCCCGGAAGGCTACGAGCCTGATCCACGCTTCCTCGCCCTTGCCGGTGAGCGGGTGCAGATCGTGCGCGACCCCAAGCAAGCGATTGCCGGCGCGCACCTGGTTACCACCGATGTCTGGACTTCCATGGGCCAGGAAGAGGAAACTGCACGGCGCCTGGCGCATTTCGCACCGTATCAGGTCACCCGCGAACTGCTCGACCTGGCTGCACCCGACGCCTTGTTCATGCACTGCCTGCCCGCCCACCGTGGCGAGGAAATCAGCCTGGACCTGCTCGACGACCCACGTTCGGTCGCCTGGGACCAAGCTGAAAACCGCCTGCATGCACAAAAGGCCCTTCTCGAATTTCTTGTCGAACCGGCTTACCACCACGCATGAGTCATCCGTTATTGCTCAACCTGCGCAACCTCGCCTGCGGCTATGGCGAGCAGCGCATCGTCCAGAACCTCAATCTGCACCTCAACGCAGGCGACATCGGTTGTCTGCTCGGGTCATCGGGTTGCGGCAAGACCACCACGCTGCGGGCGATTGCCGGCTTCGAGCCGGTGCACGACGGTGAAATCCAGCTCGCTGGCGAAGTCATCTCGCGGGCGGGTTTTACCCTGTCACCAGAGAAGCGCCGGATCGGCATGGTGTTCCAGGACTACGCGCTGTTTCCGCACCTGACCGTCGCGCAAAACATTGCCTTCGGCATCAGCAAGCACCCGCGCCAGGCAGCTGTGGTTGAAGAGATGCTCGAGCTGGTCAAGCTCGTCGGGCTCGGTGGGCGTTACCCGCACGAGCTGTCCGGCGGCCAGCAACAGCGCGTTGCCCTGGCCCGAGCACTGGCGCCGGAGCCGCAACTGCTGTTGCTCGACGAGCCGTTCTCCAACCTTGACGTGGAACTGCGCAGGCGCCTCAGCCATGAGGTGCGCGACATCCTCAAAAGCCGTGGCACCAGTGCCATTCTGGTCACGCATGATCAGGAAGAGGCGTTTGCCGTCAGCGATCATGTCGGCGTGTTCAAGGAAGGTCGGCTCGAGCAGTGGGATACCCCCTACAACCTGTATCACGAACCGCAGACGCCGTTTGTGGCCAGCTTCATCGGCCAGGGCTATTTCATTCGTGGGCAGATGAGCAGCCATGAAGCGGTGACCACCGAGCTCGGCGAGCTGCGTGGCAATCGCGCCTACACCATGGCCGTTGGCAGTTCGGTTGACGTGTTGCTGCGCCCGGACGACATCGTCCATGCGCCAGACAGCCCCCTGCGCGCCAGCGTGGTTGGCAAGAGCTTCCTCGGCGCCTCAACCTTGTATCGCCTGCAGTTGGCGACCGGCAGCCAGCTGGAAGCGATCTTCGCCAGCCACATCGATCATCAGGTCGGCCAGGACGTCGGCATTGCAGTGAAGGCCGATCACCTCGTGCTGTTCCCGGTGCCGGGCAGCGTCGCCACCCAGCACGCTCGTCAGGAAAACGGCGTTCGCCGTTACAGCTCGGCGAACTGAGACACCGCTTCGGGCACGATAACGGGTGACGGCAGCATCACCCGGCTTCTCAGCCCCGGCCGATCTCGGCAAATTTCCCTTGGGTATGCTCGGCCAATACCGCAGCAGCCAATTCGACCTCAAGTCCGCGCCGGCCAGCACTTACGTGAATGGTTGCGAACTGCTGCGCTGATTGATCGATAAAGGTGCGCAGGCGCTTCTTCTGCCCCAGTGGGCTGATCCCGCCGACCAGATACCCCGTGGCCCGCTGCGCCGCCGCGGGGTCAGCCATTTCACACTTCTTGACCCCCGCCGCGTGGGCCAGAGCCTTCAGGTCGAGCGTGCCCACCACCGGCACTACGGCCACCAACAACTCGCCCTTTTCACTGCTGGCGAGCAGCGTCTTGAACACCTGCACAGGATCGATGCCGAGCTTTTCAGCGGCTTCCAGGCCATACGAGGCCGACTTCGGATCATGTTCGTAACTGTGCACGCGGTGTTCAGCGCGGGCTTTTTTCAGCAGGTCGAGAGCGGGGGTCATGCGGGGCTCCGAGCAGAGAAGTTCGGCGGCTACTTTAGGTGAAAAGCCGCGAGCCAGCCAGCTGGTCGGCAAATCGCCAGATGCTGTCGGAATAGTCAGAGACCTCGCTGCGGGTCAAATTGTGGCTGATCGTTCACTTTCGACCTTTGACATGAGCGTTTCTTGCCTATATTTTTTCGTTTCTGAATAAATGGTGCACTCTTAAAGTGCGCTTTCGCTTATCCGCCCAGGGTCAATGGGGATCGACTCTGGGCCTTGCTGTCGAGCGCTCAGCGCCTCACAACAACAAGAACCGAGGTCATACATGACGACTGCACTACGCGAACCCACCCTTCGGGGCCAATGCATGGCCGAGTTTTTCGGCACTGCGCTACTGATATTTTTCGGCACCGGTTGCGTCGCCGCGCTCAAGGTCGCGGGCGCCAGCTTCGGTCTGTGGGAAATCAGCATTATCTGGGGGGTCGGCGTGAGCATGGCGATCTACCTCACTGCCGGTGTATCCGGCGCCCATCTGAACCCGGCAGTGAGCATCGCCCTGAGCCTGTTCGCCGGTTTCGAAAAGCGCAAACTGCCGTTCTACATCCTCGCCCAGGTAGCTGGCGCCTTCTGTGCCGCCGCGCTGGTGTACAGCCTGTACAGCACGCTGTTCTTCGATTACGAACAATCCCACGCCATGGTCCGCGGCAGCCAGGCCAGCCTGGAGCTGGCGTCGGTGTTTTCCACCTATGCGCACCCGGCGCTGTCGATCGGCCAGGCGTTTCTGGTTGAAATGATCATCACCGCGATCCTGATGGCAGTGATCATGGCCTTGACCGACGACAACAATGGCCTGCCGCGCGGAGCCATGGCACCGCTGCTGATCGGCTTGCTGATCGCGGTGATTGGCAGCGCCATGGGCCCGCTGACCGGCTTTGCGATGAACCCTGCCCGAGATTTTGGTCCAAAGCTGATGACGTTCCTGGCAGGCTGGGGTGATATCGCCTTCACTGGCGGACGTGACATTCCGTATTTCCTGATTCCGATATTCGCGCCCATTGTGGGTGCATGCCTGGGCGCCGCCGCCTACCGTGGCCTGATCGCCCGCAACTTGCCCACCGCGCAGGTTGCAGTCGGGCAAACAGACGATAATTCCCAGAGCGATGCGCGGGCCTCCTGACCGGAGAGCCGCTGCCGACAGCCAGGCACAGCGCCTGGCCTCCCCCTATTTTGTGCAAGGCCACTGACATGACAGACACCCAGGACAAGAACTACATCATCGCCCTGGACCAGGGCACCACCAGTTCGCGAGCGATCATCTTCGACCGTGACGCAAACGTGGTGGGCACCTCCCAGCGTGAGTTCGTCCAGCATTATCCGCAGGCTGGCTGGGTCGAGCACGACCCGATGGAAATCTTCGCCACCCAGAGCGCGACCATGGTCGAGGCCCTGGCTCAGGCCAGCATCAGCCACGCCCAGGTCGCCGCCATCGGCATCACCAACCAACGTGAAACCACGGTGGTGTGGGACAAGGAAAGCGGCCGCCCGGTGTACAACGCCATCGTCTGGCAGTGCCGGCGCAGTACCGAGATCTGTGCCCAGCTCAAGCGCGATGGCCATGAAGACTACATCCGCGAAACCACCGGCCTGGTCACCGACCCGTACTTCTCCGGGACCAAGCTGAAGTGGATCCTGGACAACGTCGAAGGTGTCCGCGAGCGCGCCGAGCGCGGCGAACTGCTGTTCGGCACCATCGATACCTGGCTGATCTGGAAATTCACCGGCGGCAAGGTACATGTCACCGACTACACCAACGCCTCGCGTACCTTGATGTTCAACATCCACACGTTGCAGTGGGATGAAAAGATGCTCGAGCTGCTCGGTGTGCCACGCCAGATGCTGCCAGAGGTGCGCGGCTCCTCCGAGGTGTATGGCCAGACCAAGAGCGGCATCGACATCGCCGGTATCGCCGGCGACCAGCAATCGGCGCTGTTCGGCCAGATGTGCGTCGAGCCAGGCCAGGCCAAGAACACCTATGGCACCGGCTGCTTCCTGCTGATGAACACCGGCGACAAGGCGGTCAGCTCCTCCCACGGCCTGCTCACCACCATCGCTTGCGGCCCCCGTGGCGAAGTCGCCTACGCGCTTGAAGGCGCAGTGTTCAACGGCGGCTCGACCGTGCAGTGGCTGCGCGATGAACTGAAGATCGTCAACGATGCGCTCGACACCGAGTACTTCGCCAGCAAGGTCAAGGACAGCAACGGTGTCTATCTGGTGCCGGCCTTCACCGGGCTGGGCGCGCCCTACTGGGACCCGTACGCACGCGGCGCACTGTTCGGCCTGACCCGCGGGGTCAAGGTCGATCACATCATCCGCGCCGCACTGGAGTCGATCGCCTACCAGACCCGCGACGTCCTCGATGCCATGCAGCAGGACTGCGGCCAGCGCCTGAGCGAACTGCGCGTGGATGGCGGCGCGGTGGCCAACAACTTCCTCATGCAGTTCCAGGCCGACATCCTCGGCAGCTGTGTCGAGCGGCCAAAGATGCGCGAAACCACCGCCCTCGGCGCTGCCTACCTGGCCGGACTGGCCAGCGGCTTCTGGAGCAGCCTGGATGAGCTGCGCGACAAGGCTATCATCGAGCGCGAGTTCAGCCCGCAGCTGGATGAAGCGCAGAAAGAGAAGCTCTATGCCGGCTGGCAGAAAGCGGTCGAGCGTACCCGTGACTGGGAAGATCACGACGCCTGATTGAAACTGTAGCGTTTCAGGCCCTGCCCGCATCGGTCGCCATGTTCAGCACATGGCGACCGACTTGTTTGTACTGTGCGCACTGGCTGTCATCCCTTTCCTACGGCATCATTGCAGCATTTGTCCGGCAGCCCCCAAGGACCGCCCATGAATCTGCCCCCGCGCCAACAACAAATCCTCGAACTGGTGCGCGAACGCGGCTACGTCAGTATCGAAGAAATGGCCCAGCTGTTCGTCGTTACCCCGCAAACCATTCGCCGCGATATCAACCAGCTTGCCGAGAGCAACCTGCTGCGGCGCTACCATGGCGGCGCGGCATATGACTCGAGCATCGAAAACACCGCCTACGCCATGCGCGCCGACCAGATGCGCGACGAGAAACAGCGCATCGCCGAAGCCGTGGCCCGGCAGATCCCGGACCATGCCTCGGTATTCATCAACATCGGCACCACCACCGAGTCGATTGCCCGCGCCCTGCTCAATCACAATCACCTCAAGGTCATTACCAACAACCTGCACGTCGCGTCGATCCTCAGTGCCAAGGATGACTTCGAAGTGCTGGTCGCTGGCGGCACGGTGCGCCGTGACGGCGGCGTGGTCGGCCAGGCGAGTGTCGACTTCATCAGCCAGTTCAAGGTCGATTTCGCCCTGGTCGGCATCAGCGGCATCGATGAAGACGGCAGCCTGCTGGATTTCGATTATCAGGAAGTGCGTGTTTCCCAGGCGATCATTGCCAATGCGCGGCAGGTCATCCTCGCTGCCGACTCGAGCAAGTACGGGCGCAACGCGATGGTTCGGCTCGGCTCGATCAATCTGGTCGATTGCCTGGTGACCGATCAGCCGCCCTCGCCCGCCTTGAACCAACTGCTCAACGACAACAAGGTCCGCCTGGAAGTGGTGTGACCTGCGCGCGGCGTCGCACTGAGCGCCGCGCCATGTTCGCTATTGTTCATTTCGCCGCGCCTATTGAAGTTTTCTATGAAGACTCGCTGGCGAATGCTTGCTTGTTGCGCTAGTATTTTCGCAAACGAACATCGATGTTCATTTTCGATGGTATCAGCCTCAGGAGGCCTTGCCCGTGTCCCAGCCCGTTTCCTCCCAGCCCGTCCCTGCCGATTGCTACGATGTTGCCGTGATTGGCGGCGGTATCAATGGTGTGGGCATTGCCGCTGACGCTGCCGGGCGCGGCCTCAAGGTGTTCCTTTGCGAAAAGGACGACCTGGCGCAACACACCTCGTCCGCCAGCAGCAAGCTGATCCATGGTGGCCTGCGCTATCTGGAACATTACGAATTCCGTCTGGTTCGTGAGGCCTTGGCTGAACGAGAGGTGCTCCTGGCCAAGGCTCCGCACATCGTCAAGCCAATGCGCTTCGTACTGCCACACAGGCCGCACCTGCGCCCTGCGTGGATGATCCGGGCTGGGCTGTTCCTCTATGATCATTTGGGCAAACGCAAGCGCCTCGGCGCATCGCGCAGCCTGCGTTTTGCCGCTGGCAATCCGCTCAAACCATCGATCAGCCGGGGTTTCGAGTACGCCGACTGTGCTGTCGACGATGCCCGCCTGGTGGTACTGAATGCCATGGCTGCCCGCGAACACGGCGCACATATCCATACTCGTACGCGCTGCCTCAGTGCCGTACGCGTTGACGGCATGTGGCAGGTCGAGTTGCAGGAGCCCAACGGCACACTGCGCACCATTCGTGCCCGTGCGCTGGTCAACGCCGCAGGCCCGTGGGTAGCCAGCTTCATCAAGGACGACCTCAAGCTACAGGCCCCTTACGGCATCCGTCTGATCCAGGGCAGCCACCTGATCGTGCCGCGCCTCTACGAGGGCGAACATGCCTATATCCTGCAGAATGAAGACCAGCGCATCGTATTCTGCATCCCGTATCTTGAGCGTTTTACCCTGATTGGCACTACGGACCGCGAGTACACCGGCGACCCGGCCCAGGTTGCGATTACCGAACAGGAAACCAGCTACCTGCTGAAGGTCGTCAACGAGCATTTCAACCATCAGCTGAGTGAGGCCGACATCCTGCATACCTATTCGGGTGTGCGGCCGCTGTGCAACGATGAGTCGGACAACCCCTCGGCAGTGACACGCGACTACACCCTTGCCCTCTCCGCGCAAGCCGGCCAGGCGCCGCTGTTGTCGGTATTCGGCGGCAAGCTTACGACCTACCGCAAGTTGGCCGAATCGGCCATGGCTGAACTCAAGCCATTCTTCACCCAGATGCGCGGCAGCTGGACGGCCACTGCACCACTGCCGGGCGGCGAGAATATGACAACGGTACCGGCGTTGGTCGATGCCGTTACGGCACGTTTCAGCTGGTTGCCCGTGGACATGGCCAAGCGCTGGGTACTGGCCTATGGCAGCCGCGTATGGCGGCTGCTTGATGGCGCCAACGGCCCCGAGGACCTGGGCCAGGCGATTGGCGCCGGGCTGTTCACCCGCGAGGTGGATTATCTGCTGGAGGCGGAATGGGCCCAGACAGCCGATGACATCCTCTGGCGTCGTGGCAAGCTGGGCCTGTCGCTGACCGCACAAGAACACACCGACCTGGAGCAATACCTGAAGCAGGCTCGTAAGATTCGCGCCGACCGCCGCGCAGCCTGATAATGCCGGCCCAGCCCTCTTGATTCTTCAAGGGGGCGCGCCCGCCCAGCGTTCATAGGCTTCCCGAGCAAGGCGCAGCAGCAGTGCACGCTCGCTGCGGTCGTAATCAGTCCTCAATGCTGCACAGCGTTGCAGAAATTCGCTTTCGTCGATCACTTGCTCATCAACCTGAGCCTGCACCGCCTCCATGCGCTGGTACAGCGGCTGCACCAGCTCTTCAAATTGCTGCGCATAAAACTCCCGCGCGTACTGTTCCCAAAACGGTCGCTGAGCCAACGATTGAATCAGGGTTTCGACCGATTCGTTGCCCAGCACGATGTCCTGCGCCCGCAGCAGATCACTGGTGGTGATGTTCGCGAAACCCGGGTAGTGCATTTCGTCGATCTGGATCGGCAGGCCCAGGGGATGCGTAAGCCGCTGCCGGTAGAACAGCCTGACCTCGATTTCATCGACATGTGGAGCGTGCTCGGCCTGCATGCGTTGCACGTGCAGCGTAGCCAGGCGGTCGACCTCGTCGAGCCTGGACAGGCCACGGCCCAAGCCCAGCAAGCGGGCTTCGATCCGGTAACCATGGGCATCTTCAACAGCACGCTGCACCAGCACCCCGAGCTCCATCTGCTCCAGCAGCAGGAGCAGCCGGTCTTCACAGCTGCGTGGGCCGGATGCCTCGAAAAAGATCTGCTGTCGCAACTGCTCATGCTGTTCGCAGGTTTCCAGAATGCGCCAGATACGGCTGCGGTAATGCCCGGAGTGCTGCTCGAAGTCCTCGGTGTGGGCGAAGTCTGCCAGGAAGCGAAATAGCCCTTGCGACTGCGGTTCTTCAAGCAGTGCTGTCCAGGTCGCCTGCTGGCGGTCACGCTCGGCGGAATCTGCGGCACTGCCGGCCCACCTGTTGAACAGATTGCTGTCAACCGCACGATGCCGTGCGGACGCTGCCCCCCATTGCCCCGGGTTAAGCCCGCGGGCTTCATCGAGCAGCGCTTCGTCAGCTGCGTTCAGCGGGTTGTCGTGCAAGGACAACTGTTCTACCTGCAGGCGCAACTGTTGCACCTCTAGACGTAGTGCGCGAATGTTGTTGTTGCGCAAGTCCACAAAAGCACGAAACGAAACCCGCTCAGGTAACGCCTCCAGGCCGGCAGAGCGCAGGTTGACCTCCCGCAAATGGACCAGACGGGTCAATACCGGTGCCCTCCCCAACGGGTTGTGGCTGAGGTCGATACGTCGCAGTGCGCTTGTCCCAGCAAGCCGCAGTTCCCCGCCCTCGTCCATCACCACTCTGTTGCGCCGCAGATTCAGATACCGCAGGTGGGGCATCTGCTCAATGCCGTGGGGGATCGCAGCCAGGCGATTACCGGATAGGTCGAGCTCCACCAGGTTTGGAAAACGCCTGAGAAAATCCCCTTCGATTTCAGTCAGGCCCATGTCGGTCAGGATCAGACGCCGGACATGGTCAAAGCTCACCCCCTGCGGTAAATCGGGCAGGCTACCGATTCGCTCGCCGTCGATAATCAACGCGTAGTCGCCGCGCTCATCGGTAATCTTTCGCCGCCAGCTGCGCCGTATCGCCGCAGCGACCCGGCGCCGGCGCAGCGCATGCAGCGGATTACTGGCATCCCTGCGCCACTGGCGCAACCCTCGACGCAGGCTCGACAACTGGGCCATCAGCTGGCCGTAATGCTCCCACAGCCCTACCCGCCGCTCCGTGAGGTCGAGCAGGTAGGCTTGTAGTTGTTCGTCCGTCAATGTCGGAAAAACCTGGTGAATACCACGCCTCATCGCCCGCTGGCTGCTCTCGCCTCGGCCACTCAATGGGTAACCGATACGCCCGTCACCCAACCGGGTCGGCGGCCGCAGGCCGGCGCCCAGGCGCGACATGCCACAGAGCTCGGCCGCCTGGTGGCGATCAGTGGCGGCTGCTTCGATCAGTAGCGTGCCCAAGGCGTCGGGGCTGACACCGGCATCGCCAAGCTCAACTGTTTGCGTCTCGTCAAGCGCAGCCAGCACTGCCGCCAGATAGGAGCCAGAGGTGGAATGCCCCGCATAGCGGTAGCCGTCGCTGCGGCGCACGATACACCGCACGTCCGGCGCACCCTCTGTGCCAATACTGGCCAGGTGCCGGCCGCTCTGGCTGCCTTCACGCACTTCGATCCGCAGAGTGTCCGGCCAGGCTACCTGACGCCTCAACAAGCCAAGGGCCAAGCGCTCAGTGTCGGGATTGACGCACCGCGGCAGGCGCAAACCGGCGCACGCCCGATCCAGGCGGCTTTCGCGCAGTGACCATCGGGCGCGCTCGGCCACCGCCAGGGGAATACGCTGTGCGTCGCTGAGCGTATCGAGTTGGGCCCCGCTGCATTGCTGCAGGACCTCGCGCGTGCAGCGAATCGACAGGCTCGGGAATGTTCGCTGCAGTAGTCGCTCAATGCCCTTGGGCCGCACCTGCCGCGCGGCAACATGCTGGGCCAGGCGTGGCGCGCCGAAGTCTGGATGTTGTTCATGCGCCTGATGAAGCTCTAGGGCATCAAGCAAGCGTGCAGGTGGGCCCATGTGTTCCACATGCAAACGACGAATCTGTGCTTCAGTGAGCCCGGTCACCTGTAGGAGATAGTCGCAGGTTGCCTCCGGCAGCTCTGCCAGTGGAGCACTCAGGCGACGGACCAGATTGGCCCTTCCTGCCCAGTGCTGGGGAGCTTCCAATTCGTGGCGCCAGCCCCCGCCGCCGTTCTCTTCGATAACCGGCCGGTAGGCACTCCTGCGACCTGGGTGCATGATCCTCGAGCGGCCGTCCTGAGGATCGTCCACAACCCGGTAACGCCCCTCTTCGACATGCCAAAGCCATTCCTGTGCGCCTACACGACGTACAGGCTGGACATCGTAACCCGGCAGGTCTGTGGCCATGAGTTTGACCTTGCCAGTGGAGGTGTACACCGGAGCCAGGTCATCCACGAAAGCCAAGCGTTCAACGGCGTGTACGGCAAGTTTGCTGCCGCCAGCGATCAGCACGCCGACTACGACGTTCCCGGCAACGTTGAACAAGTGGTTCAAGGCCCCTTCGCGGTCACCCATGCGCCAGTCTTCGTACCCTTCGTACACTTCGCCTACAATCTGTACCGCGTTCGCCACCATCAGCACTGCGCCAAGCACCGGCACGAAGAAGCCGGCCAAATTGAGCACATTCAGACCCAGCTCCATGTAGCCCTGCATGCGCGCCTCCCGGTCCTCGTCGTCTTCGACATCGGTGGGCACGGCGAGTACCTGGGCGTCGTCCATGATCTTGGCGAGATATTGCCTGCGCAGGTGTTCAAACGGCGAGTCGGTGATCGGGGCCGAACGGGCATCGAGCTCCACTGAGGCTGCGCGCGCCTCTGAAACCCGCTCGTTCAGTACCCGATAGAAATTGATGCGCTCACGTTCGCTTACAAAGCGTGCAAAAAAACGTCGGTACGCCGGTTCACGGAAACGCTCGCCAAGATGCCGGTTCAGCGCTGCCCAACTGGCATGACGGGAAACAGGCACCTGAGGGTCATCAGGTATCCAGAGAACCACCGACTCCACTGCCTCGTCGAACGAAGGGCGCACTTCCAGCGCCAGCACCCCTTGCACCGGGCGACCCAGCAGGTACAACTGACGAGGCACAACCGTGCCCACCACCGCCGGAACCACCGGCTTTTCGCTCACTTGCGGCAACAGCAAGAAATACGTGCGCTCGTCAATATCGCCTTTGAACGCAGCGATCCGCATAGCCACTTCGAAATTGGCCCTGAAATTGGCTTCGAACAGCCCGTGCAAACGGGAGGTCGCCTGGCCCGGCTCATCCTCCGGGCCGTCTTCAGGCTGTAGATGACGCGCCAGCAACGCCTGGTACTTGCCACCTACGTCAATCTCGCGACACGCGGAGGCGAACGCCGGAAAGCTCATCGGCAAGTGAGCGCCCTTGCAGTCGACCAGTTCTCCCTTGAACTGCAGACTAGGGCGCGTTTCCGCCCGGTGATAGTTATGCAGCGCCGCTTCCAGCAATGACCGCTTGGAACGACGAATGTAGGTGGACTGCGGCAGCGCCGGGGATACGGTAGGCACCACCAGCCGCTGCGAGACGCGCACCTTGCTGCCAGTCACGTCCGGGTTGCTGATACCGCTCGCGCGCAGCTTCAGCTTGAGCAAGTCTTTCGCAAAGGTATGCAAGGAGGGGATGGCTTTCAGAACCGGATCAAGCCGGGAATGGCACAAGGCCTGGCGGCGCAAGGCATGGCGAAGGGCATCGAGCCTTTCCGGTTGCGTGTGGCCCACCAGCCATCCAGGCAGGCATTGGGCGATGAGGGTATCAATGGAGTCGCTCGGGGGCTGATCAGTGGGCATGGGCGGGCCTCGGCTGGCAAAGCGCACAGCACATCAAGCCAGCGCCCCTGTCGTGCATTGCATAGTTATCGCATCGGCTGCATGCCAGCGCCTGGCGTCCGGATAACCGAACACAAAAACCGCGCATCGTTCGGCAGGTCGAACATCTGCGGGATCTTCAAACCGTCAAACTCAAGCAATGACGAGTCGTTAAGGTCGACAGCATGGCTTGGCACGAGTCATGCTCTACACTTGGTAGCCGAATGCACTGCTTTTAGCAGTATTCGTGGAACGAAGAGTCCGCCAACGGCTCCATAAAAAAAACAAACATGTCGAGGAAAATTTGATGCGTATCGTTCGTCAATTGCTGGGCGCCGCTATCGCGGCCGCTGTTATCGCTTCGCCGGCCATGGCTGCAGAGCTGACCGGCACCCTGAAGAAGATCAATGACTCGGGCACCATCACCCTGGGCCACCGCGACGGTTCCATTCCGTTTTCCTACATTGCCGATGCCTCGGGCAAACCGGTCGGCTACTCTCACGACATTCAACTGGCCATCGTCGAGCACCTGAAAAAAGAGCTCAACAAGCCGGACCTGAAAGCCAGGTACAACCTGGTTACTTCCCAGACCCGCATCCCGCTGGTGCAGAACGGCACCGTCGATGTCGAGTGTGGCTCGACCACCAACAACGTCGAGCGCCAGCAGCAGGTCGACTTCTCGGTAGGCATCTTCGAGGTGGGCACCCGTCTGCTGTCGAAGAAAGATTCCTCCTATAAGGATTTCGCTGACCTGAAAGGCAAGAACGTGGTGACCACCGCGGGTACCACTTCCGAACGCATCCTCAAGGCAATGAACGCCGACAAGCAGATGGGCATGAACGTGATTTCCGCGAAGGATCACGGCGAAGCCTTCCAGATGCTCGAATCCGGCCGTGCAGTCGCCTTCATGATGGATGACGCGCTGCTCGCCGGTGAAATGGCCAAGGCCAAGAATCCAAACCTCTGGGCCGTGACCGGCACCCCGCAATCCTACGAAATCTATGGCTGCATGGTGCGCAAGGGTGATGCACCGTTCAAGAAAGCCGTCGATGACGCGATCGTTGCGCTGTACAAGTCGGGCGAGATCAACAAGATCTACGACAAATGGTTCACCCAGCCAGTCCCACCAAAAGGCCTGAACCTGAACTTCCCGATGAGCGATGAGCTGAAAGAGCTGATTGCCAATCCTACCGATAAAGCGGCAGACGAAAAGAAGTCCTGACCCGCAGCTAGTTAGTGTCTAACCTTTCATCCGAGGGCGCTCGCGCCCTTGGATGTTCGAAGGTGCCCGTGAAACAACGATCCGAGGGGAAATCCCGATGAATTACAACTGGGACTGGGGCGTGTTCTTCAAGTCCACTGGCGTCGGCAGCGAAACTTACCTGGACTGGTACATCACCGGCCTGGGCTGGACCATCGCCATTGCCATCTGCGCCTGGATCATTGCCTTGCTGCTGGGCTCGCTGCTCGGCGTCATGCGCACCGTACCGAACAGGCTGGTATCAGGGATCGCTACCGCCTACGTCGAATTGTTCCGCAACGTGCCGCTGCTGGTGCAGCTGTTCATCTGGTACTTCCTGATCCCTGACCTGTTGCCCGAAGGCTTGCAGGAATGGTTCAAGCAAGACCTCAACCCGACTACCTCGGCATTGATCAGTGTGATCATCTGCCTTGGCCTGTTCACCGCAGCGCGAGTCTGCGAACAGGTGCGTACCGGTATCCAGGCACTGCCACGCGGGCAGGAATCTGCCGCTCGGGCAATGGGCTTCAGCCTGGCCCAGATCTATCGCAACGTACTGCTGCCGCAAGCGTACCGGATCATCATTCCGCCGCTTACCTCTGAATTTCTCAACGTCTTCAAGAACTCCTCGGTCGCCTCGTTGATCGGCCTGATGGAGCTGTTGGCGCAAACCAAACAGACCGCTGAATTCTCGGCCAACCTGTTTGAGGCCTTCACCCTGGCCACCTTGATCTACTTCACCCTGAACATGGGCCTGATGCTGCTGATGCGCATGGTCGAGAAGAAAGTGGCCGTACCTGGCCTGATTTCCGTAGGAGGCAAGTGATGGAACTGGACTTCTCGGACATCATCCCCGCGCTGCCGGGCCTGTGGAACGGCATGCTGATGACCCTGCAACTGATGGTCATGGGTGTGGTCGGCGGTATTGCCCTGGGCACCGTGCTGGCGCTGATGCGGTTGTCATCGAGCAAGCTGATGGCAAATATTGCGGGCGCTTACGTCAACTACTTCCGCTCGATCCCGCTGCTGCTGGTGATCACCTGGTTCTACCTGGCAGTGCCGTTCGTGCTGCGCTGGATCACCGGCGAAGACACACCAATCGGTGCGTTCACCTCGTGCGTCGTGGCCTTCATGATGTTCGAAGCGGCATACTTCTGCGAAATCGTCCGCGCCGGTGTGCAGTCGATTGCCAAAGGCCAGATGGGCGCTGCCCAGGCGCTGGGCATGACCTATGGCCAGACCATGCGCCTGATCATCCTGCCGCAGGCGTTTCGCAAGATGACCCCACTGCTGCTGCAGCAGAGCATCATCCTGTTCCAGGACACTTCGCTGGTTTACACCGTGGGCCTGGTCGACTTCCTCAACTCGGCCCGTGCCAGTGGCGACATTGTCGGCCGCGCGAATGAATTCCTGCTCTTCGCCGGTCTCGTCTACTTCATTATCAGCTTCTCCGCTTCATGGCTGGTCAAGCGCCTGCAAAAAAGGATCACCGTATGATTTCCATCAAGAACGTCAACAAGTGGTACGGCGACTTCCAGGTGCTCACCGACTGCACCACCGATGTCAAAAAGGGTGAAGTGGTCGTGGTCTGCGGGCCTTCCGGTTCGGGCAAGTCGACCCTGATCAAGTGCGTCAATGCGCTGGAGCCGTTCCAGAAGGGTGACATCGTCGTCGATGGCACCTCGATCTCCGACCCGAAGACCAACCTGCCCAAGCTGCGCTCGCGAGTCGGCATGGTGTTCCAGCACTTCGAGCTGTTCCCGCACCTGACCATTACCGAGAACCTGACCATCGCGCAGATCAAGGTGCTTGGCCGCAGCAAGGAAGAAGCCACCAAGAAAGGCCTGGCCCTGCTTGAGCGCGTTGGCCTGTCAGCCCACGCCCACAAGCACCCTGGCCAGCTCTCCGGCGGTCAGCAGCAACGTGTGGCGATTGCCCGCGCCCTGTCGATGGACCCGATCGTCATGCTGTTCGACGAACCAACCTCGGCACTTGACCCGGAAATGGTCAGCGAAGTGCTCGACGTAATGGTCCAGCTTGCCCACGAAGGCATGACCATGATGTGCGTGACCCACGAGATGGGCTTTGCTCGCAAAGTGGCCGATCGGGTGATCTTCATGGACAAGGGCAACATCGTCGAAGACTGCACCAAAGACGAATTCTTCGGTGATCAGACCGCCCGCGACCAGCGCACTCAGCACTTCCTCAGTAAAATTCTGCAACACTAAGCCGGCCGCAGCGCCCCTGGTTCGGTCCGATCCGGGCTGGGGGTGCTGGTCGTGACAAGGCCACTGTGATGAAATGCGACCCCTCGCTCCTGCGCCCTGCCCTGCCTGCCGTGAAATCCCGTCTGATCCGCCAACTGCTGTTACCACCTCTGATCATCCTGCTGATGGTCGGCCTGGGCCTGATCGGCTACGTACTCAGTGACAACAGCGGTATTCGTATCCTCAGCGAAAACGGCGAACGGCAACTCGAGCTGCACGCGCGCACAGTCGAGAGTGAAATCAGCAAGTACACCTATCTGCCGAGCCTGCTTGAGCTGGAAGACAGCGTATCGCAACTGCTCAGCGAGCCTGAGGGCGGTGCGCGGCAGAGCGTCAACGAATACCTTGAAGGGCTCAACCGTCGTAGCCGCAGCCGGGCCATCTTCGTCCTCGATACCAGTGGCCGAGTCCAGGCGACCAGCAACTGGCGCGACGCTGATTCATTTCTGGGTGAAGACCTGTCTTTCCGTGCCTATTTCCAGGACGCGGTGCGGGGCGAGCCTGGGCGTTTCTACGGCATCGGCAGCACCACCGGCGAAGCCGGCTACTACCTGGCTCACGGCCTGGAAGAGCACGGCAAGATCATCGGCGTGGCCGTGATCAAGGTCCGCCTGGACACCCTCGAAGAGCGCTGGCAGCGTGCCCGCCTCGAGGCTTTTGTCAGTGATGAAAACGGCATCATCATCCTTTCCAGCGACCCAGCGAGGCGGCTCAAGGCAGTCCGTGCACTGAGTCCGCAGACTAAAGAACGCCTGGCGCGCAGCCTGCAATACTACTGGTGGCCACTCAACGAGCTGGAGCCGCTGGCCCGCGAAACCCTCGCCGATGGCGTCGAGAAACTGACCTTCCCGGCCAATAGCGAAACCGCCCAGGGCAAACTGCACGAGGTCACCTACCTGGCGCAGACCCGTCGCCTGGCTGATACGCCGTGGCACTTCACCCTGCTCACGCCACTGCAGGACCTGCGCCGCGAGTCGATGATCCAGGGCGTGCTGGTCGCGGTGGCCTTCGCCTTGCTGACCATCCTTGGCATTGCCTGGAACGAACGGCGCAAGGTCATCGCCACACGCCTGGCCGCACGTGAGGCGCTGGAAGAAGCCAACAGCCACCTTGAACGCAAGATTGCCGAGCGCACGGCGGACCTGCGCGCCAGCAACGAACGCCTCAAGGGCCAGATTCGCGAGCGCCGGCATGCCGAACAGACCCTGCGCCAGGCGCAGGACGAGCTGGTCCAGGCCGGCAAGCTGGCGGCCATCGGGCAGATGTCGACCAGCATCGCCCACGAACTCAACCAACCGCTGGCAGCGCTGCGCACCCTGTCGGGCAATACCGTGCGTTTCCTTGAACGCGGCGCACTGGAAACTGCCAGTGCCAACCTGCAGACCATCAACGGCCTGATCGACCGCATGGGGCGGATCACCGCCAGCCTGCGCTCGTTCGCCCGCCGCGCCGATGACGGTGGCCAGGCTTCGCTGGCACAGGCCGTGGAGGCCAGCCTGCAGGTCCTGGCCAACCGGATTGCCGGCAGCCATGTGCAGTTGCACAATCTGTACGAGGATCAGTTGCTGGCCATCGATCAGACCCGCCTCGAGCAGATTCTGGTCAACCTAATCGGCAACGCGCTGGACGCCATGGCCAGCCAGCCGCAGCCGCAGCTGTGGCTGGAAGGTGAACTCCAGGCCGACAAATACCGGTTGCTGGTGCGCGACAATGGTCACGGTATCGATGACGATACGCGCAAGCACCTGTTCGAGCCGTTTTTCACGACCAAACCGGGCGAACACGGCCTGGGCCTGGGTCTGACCTTGTCGGCAAGCCTCGCAGCTGCCGCCAAAGGTTCACTCAGCGTCGAGCACCCCGCCAGCGGCGGTACCGCGTTCGTCCTCGCCCTGCCGCTGGTCAACGCCCCCACACAACCGCCACAGCAGCCATGAGCGAAGGGTCCCCATGAACCAAGCACCCTTGACCGTCCTGATCGTCGAAGATGACCCGCATGTACTGCTCGGCTGCCAGCAGGCGCTGGCTCTGGAAGACATCGCCTGCGAAGGCGTGGGCAGCGCCGAGCTTGCCCTGGAGCGCATCGGCGACGACTTCGCCGGCATCGTGGTCAGCGACATTCGCCTGCCCGGCATCGATGGCCTGGAGCTGCTGAGCCGGCTCAAGGCCCGTGACCGCGGCCTGCCGGTGGTGCTGATCACCGGCCACGGCGACATCGACATGGCTGTCGGCGCAATGCGCAACGGCGCCTACGACTTCATGGAGAAACCGTTTTCGCCCGAGCGTCTGGTCGAAGTGGTACGCAGGGCCCTGGAACAACGCGGCCTGGCCCGCGAGGTGGTGTCATTGCGCCGCCAGTTGGCAAGCCAGAGTACGCTGGAGGGCCGCATCATCGGCCGCTCGCCGGCCATGCAGGAGCTGCGCGAACTCATCGCCAATGTCGCCGACACCTCGGCCAATGTGTTGATCGAAGGTGAGACCGGCACCGGCAAGGAACTGGTCGCCCGCTGCCTGCACGACTTCAGCCGGCGCCAGGCGCAACCGTTCGTCGCGCTCAACTGCGGCGGGTTGCCGGAGAACCTCTTCGAAAGTGAAATTTTCGGCCACGAGGCCAATGCCTTCACCGGTGCTGGCAAGCGCCGCATTGGCAAGATCGAGCATGCCAACGGCGGTACGTTATTCCTCGACGAAGTCGAGAGCATGCCGATCAACCTGCAGATCAAGCTGCTGCGCGTGCTGCAGGAGCGGACCCTGGAGCGGCTGGGCTCGAACCAGAGCATTGCAGTGGATTGCCGCCTGATTGCCGCGACCAAGTCTGATCTGAATGCGTTAGGCCAGAGCGGCCAGTTCCGCAGCGACCTGTATTACCGGCTCAATGTGGTTACCCTTGAGCTGCCGCCGCTGCGCGAACGACGTGAGGATATCCTGCAGTTGTTCGAGCACTTTCTACAGCAATCGGCGCTGCGCTTTGACCGCGAAACACCTGAGCTGGACAGCCACACCCTGTCGCGGTTGATGTCCCACGACTGGCCAGGCAACGTTCGCGAGCTGCGCAACGTCGCCGAACGCTATGCGCTTGGCTTGCCGGCATTCAAGAAAACCGCCAGCGGCGGCGCCAGCCAGGGCCTGGGTTTTGCCGAAGCGGTGGAGGCATTCGAGCGCAACCTGCTCAGTGATGCGCTGCAACGCAGCGGCGGCAACTTGAGCCAGGCCAGCCTGGAGCTGGGCATGGCCAAGACCACGCTGTTCGACAAGGTGAAAAAATACGGCCTCGGCTGACCTCAATCGCTACGGGAAAATTCTGTGGACCTGATATTGAAAGCGGCACTCGGCGCAGGTGTGGTGATTCTTCTGGCAATCCTGTCAAAGACCCGCAATTACTACATTGCCGGGCTGGTGCCGCTGTTTCCGACCTTCGCCCTGATCGCTCACTACATTGTCGGCAAGGGCCGCTCGATCGAGGACCTGAAAACCACCATCGTGTTCGGCATGTGGTCGATCATCCCCTACTTCGTCTATCTGCTGACGCTGTATGTGCTGGTCGAGCGCATGCGCCTGGAGGCATCGCTGGCGCTGGCCACGCTGGCCTGGCTGATCGCCGCGACCTTGCTGGTGACCGTATGGGTGCGCCTGCACTGAGCACTCCCCGCTATTACAGTGTGGCGAGGTGAGAGGGTTTCTCACGCTGGGCTTTCAGGTATGGCAAGACCGCGCCCAGCAGAGGCGCCTTGAACGGCGCTTGAAAACGATGCGCAAGCCCCGGAATCAAGCGCAACTGGCTGCCCTGGATATGCGCCGCCAGGTGCACTCCGTGCATCACCGGTAGCAGCGGGTCTGCGGTACCGTGCACCACCAACGTCGGCACGCGCAGTTGATTGAGCAGCTCGACTCGGCTCGGCTCAGCCAGAATTGCCAGAATCTGGCGCTTGGCGCCTTGCGGATTGAATGCCCGATCATAGGCCTGCGCCGCCTGTTGAATCAGCTCCTGGCGCTCATCCTGCACCTGCGGGCTGCCCAATGCGGCGAGCATGTCAGCCTGCTGCTCAATGGCCACAGCACGGCTCGGAGCACTGCGCCGCGCCAGCAACTGCAGCAACGCTGCGCTGGGTTGCGGTAGGCCAGCGGCGCCGGAGCTGGACATCACCAGGGTCAGGCTGCGCACCCGCCGCGGCTGCATGGCGGCCATATGCTGGGCAATCATGCCGCCCATGCTCACCCCCAGTACATGAAACTGCTCGATGTGCAGTGCGTCCATCAGTTGCACGCCATCCTCGGCCATATCGGTCAAGCTGTAAGGCGCCGATACGCTCAGACCAAGTTTGTAGCGCAGCGCCTCGAACGTCAGGTTGGCCGAGGCCGGCGCTGTATTCCAGCGGGTCAGACCAACGTCGCGATTATCGTAGCGGATCACCCGAAAGCCCTGTCGGCACAGGGCTTCCACGACATCGTCGGGCCAGTGGATCAGTTGACCGCCCAGCCCCATGACGAGCAACAGCGCAGGATCTGACGGCGCGCCGACGCTTTGATAGACCATGCTCAGCGCCCCCAGGTCAGCGCGCTGCAGTGCCACACTGGCATCGCAGCGCGCCATGGCAATGGCGCTCGGCGCAGCGCCCCACAGCATCAACACAAACAATAAAAAACGCATCAAGCAACACCAGCACGCAAAGCCCCATTAGTCCGCCAGTCTGATCAACTTGATTGAAAAGCGCTGCCACACTTGCGTGACAATTTGATGAACCCTGCCAGGCGGCCACTCAGGCAACATTAAGACCGCCTGAGCCACACCCGCAGATCGACAAACCGCGCCAACATGAGCCAAACTCACGCACTATCGCGTTTAGCTCCGGAGTTGTTCGTGCTTGAAATTCGTCACCTGAAAACCCTTCATGCACTGCGCGAATCAGACAGCCTGGTCGAGGCCGCTGAGCGCTTGCACCTGACCCAGTCGGCACTTTCGCATCAGTTCAAGGAACTTGAAGAGCGCCTGGGCATGCCGCTGTTCGCGCGCAAGACCAAGCCGATTCGCTTTACCAGCGCTGGCCTGCGCCTGCTGCAACTGGCGGACGCCACCCTGCCCTTGCTGCGCGGTGCCGAACGCGACATCGCGCGGCTGGCCGGTGGTACTGCAGGGCGCCTGCACATGGCGATCGAATGTCACAGCTGCTTCCAATGGTTGATGCCGACCATCGACCAGTTCCGCGATGCCTGGCCGGAAGTCGAACTGGACCTGGCCTCTGGCTTTGCCTTTGCCCCGCTGCCGGCGTTGGCCCGTGGCGATCTCGACCTGGTGGTGACCTCCGACCCGCTCGACCTGGCCGGGATTACTTACGTGCCGCTGTTCACCTACGAGGCAATGCTGGCGGTAGCCAACCAGCATGCGCTGGCGAGCAAGCCGTACATCGTGCCGCAGGATCTGGTCGACCAGACCCTGATCACCTACCCGGTGGAACGTGACCGTCTCGACATCTTTACCCGCTTTCTCGAACCCGCCGACATCGAGCCCGCCGCCATCCGCACCTCGGAGCTGACGGTGATGATGATGCAGCTGGTGGCCAGCGGTCGTGGCGTCTGCGGCATGCCGCACTGGGCCCTGCACGAATACAGCTCGCGCGGCTATGTGAAGGGCAAGCGCTTGGGCGAAAAGGGACTGTTTGCCACGCTCTACGCCGGGGTGCGCACCGACATGCTCGATGCGCCGTATATGCGTGACTTCCTGCTAACCGCCAAGGACACCTCGTTCGCCACCCTTGATGGGGTCAGCGCGGTGCGTTGAGCAACCGGCGGTACAGCGGCAGAATCAGGTCGCGGGTCAGCGGCGCCAGCAGTGGTGCCGACGGTTGCTCGGCGGTCATCCACAGCACTTCTTCGATCTCCGCTGCGGGCGCTACGGTGGTGGCACAGTCGACGCGAAACAGCTCGCACTGAACCTCGAAGCCCGGTTCGTTCGCCGCCGGCGCGCTGAACTGGCCCAGGTACTCGGCCGCAGCGGCATCGATGCGCAGGCCGAGCTCTTCTTCCAGCTCACGGCCCAATGCTGCCAACGGCGTCTCCCCTGCATCGATCTTGCCGCCTGGCTGCATGAACGCCTGAGTGCCGCGCTTGCGCACCAGCAGCGTGCGCCCTTGCGGGTCGATGAGCAGAGCGGCGGCGATGCGGATGATGTTCGGCATGGATAACTCGGGGCAGGATTAAGCCGGCGAGGATAGCCGATCCAACCTCCCCGCGTATCAAGCACACGCCGCTAGACGAACGGCCCCTTGCCAAGTGCGCGTTCGAGCGCCATAACCAGAACATGAACCTGCCTACCTCGCAGCACCCTGCCCTCGCGCTGTTTCATCCCGCCGTCAGCAGCTGGTTCCGCCAGCGCTTCGCCACGGTTACCGACGCCCAGGCCCGCGCCTGGCCGCTGATTCATGCCGGCCAATCGGTATTGCTGACAGCGCCGACCGGCTCGGGCAAGACCCTCAGCGCCTTTTTGGCGGTACTCGACGAGCTGTTCCGCGAAGGTCTGGCCAATGACGGTCAATTGGCTGAGCAGACTCAGGTCATCTACGTGTCGCCACTCAAGGCACTGTCCAACGACATCCGCCTGAATCTGCAGGCGCCGCTCGAAGGCATCAGCCAGGTGATTCAGGCGCAGGGGCTACAGGCGCCGCAGATCACCACCGCGGTACGCACCGGTGACACCCCGCAAAAAGAGCGCGCAGCGATGCGCCGGCGCGCGCCGCATATTCTGGTGACCACGCCTGAATCGCTTTATGTGCTGCTCGGCTCGGCGTCCGGGCGCGCAGGTCTGGGCAGCGTGCATACGGTCATCGTCGACGAGATCCACGCCGTGGCCGGCAACAAGCGCGGCTGCCATCTGGCGCTGACGCTGGAGCGCCTGCAAGCCCTGACCGGCAAGCCATTACGCCGCATCGGCTTATCAGCTACACAGCGCCCGGTCGAACGCGTGGCGCAGTTTCTGGTCGGCCAGCAGCGGCCCTGCGCCATCGTCGATGTCGGCCACGCGCGCCAGCGCGACCTGGCCATAGAGGTGCCGCCGGTGCCGCTCGGCGCGGTGATGTCCAGTGATGCCTGGAACCTGGTCTACGACCGCCTGGCCGAGCTGGCCGGCGCCCACCGCACGACTCTGGTGTTCGTCAATACGCGCCGACTGGCCGAGCGCCTGACTCGCCACCTTGGCGAGCGGCTTGGCCAGCAGGTGGTTGCCGCGCACCACGGCAGCCTGGCCAAGGAGCACCGCCTGCTGGCCGAGCAGCGCCTGAAGGCTGGCGAGCTGCAGGTGTTGGTCGCCACCGCATCGCTGGAACTGGGCATCGATATCGGCGAGGTCGAGCTGGTCTGCCAGATCGCGTCGCCGGGTTCGATCGCGGCGTTCATCCAGCGCGTTGGCCGCTCTGGCCACCAGGTCGACGGCACGCCCAAGGGGCGCCTGTTCGCCACCTCGCGCGACGACTTGATCGAATGCGTGGCGCTGCTGGAATGCGTGCGCCGCGGCGAACTGGATGAGCTGCACATACCCAAGGCGCCGCTGGATGTGCTGGCCCAGCAGATCGTTGCCGAAGTCAGCAACCAGCCCTGGTCGGAGCAGGACTTGTTCGATTGTCTGCGCCAGGCCGCACCATTTGCCGCGCTGGAATATGAGCACTATCAGGCGCTGCTGCGCTTGCTTGCCGAAGGCTACAACGGCCACCTCGGCGTGCGCGGTGCGTATGTTCATCGTGATGCGGTCAGCGGCATGTTGCGCGGCCGCCGCGGCAGCCAGCTGACGGCCTTGACCAGTGGCGGCACCATCCCCGAGAACGCCGACTACAGCGTGCTGCTCGAGCCCCAGGCGCTGAACATCGGCAGCGTCAACGAAGACTTCGCAGTCGAGAGCATCACCGGCGATATCTTCCAGCTCGGCAATGCCTCCTACCGCATCCTGCGGGTCGAGGCCGGCAAGGTGCGAGTAGAGGATGCGCGCGGGCTCCCGCCGACCATCCCGTTCTGGCTCGGTGAGGCGCCCGGGCGCAGCGATGAACTATCGGCGGCAGTCGCACGCCTGCAATGCCAACTCGATCAGCAGTTGCAAGCCAGCCAGGGTGCGTTTGAAGCGGTCAGTCAGTGGCTGGCAACTACGTACCAGCTAGATGACGCCTGCGTCAGCCAACTGATCGATTATCTGGGGCGCACCTGGCAGGTGCTGGGCGCTTTACCGTCCCAGCAGACGCTGATCATGGAGCGCTTTTTCGATGAGTCCGGCGGGACTCAGCTGATCATCCACTCGCCCTACGGCAGCCGCATCAATCGCGCCTGGGGGCTGGCCCTGCGCAAACGCTTTTGCCGCACTTTCAACTTCGAGCTGCAGGCGGCGGCCAGTGAAGACGCGATCGTGCTGTCGCTGTCTGCTGGCCACAGCTTCGAGCTGGATGAAGTGTGGCGCTATCTCTCGAGCAACAGCGCCGAGGCGACCCTGATCCAGGCGGTGCTCGACGCGCCCCTGTTTGGCGTGCGCTGGCGCTGGATTGCCTCGGTCGCGCTGGCCTTGCCGCGCTTTGTCGGCGGGCGCAAGGTGGCCCCGCAAATCCAGCGGATGAAGAGCGAAGACCTGGTCGCAGCAGTATTCCCCGACCAACTGGCCTGCCTGGAAAACATCGCCGGCGAGCGGCAGATTCCTGAGCATCCGCTGGTTGCCCAGACCTTGCACGACTGCCTGCACGAAGCCTTGGACAGCGACGCCTGGCTGGCCCTGCTCAAACGCATGGAAGGCGGCCAGTTACGCCTGATCAGCCGCGACCTGCCGGCACCTTCGCCGTTGGCAGCGGCCATTCTCAATGCCCGGCCCTATGCGTTTCTGGACGATGCACCGCTGGAAGAGCGGCGCACTCAGGCGGTGCTCAACCGGCGCTGGAGCGAGGTCGACAGCGCCGATGATCTCGGCGCGCTGGATGCCGACGCCATCACCGCGGTGGCCCAGGAAGCATGGCCGCAACCGAGCAACAGCGACGAGATGCACGAGGCGCTGATGAGCCTGGGTTGCATCAGCCAGGCCGAGGCAGCGGCCAATCCGGGCTGGCTGGCGCTGCTGCAACGGCTGGCCAAGAGCGGTCGCAGCAGCCGTCTGAACGGCCCCGAGCAGCCGCTGTGGGTGGCCCGTGAGCGCTTGAACCTGCTCAACGCGCTGTACCCGCAGGCACTGTTCGAGCCGGCCGTGACCTTGTTACCGGGCTTCGATACACCGGTCGATGCCGACAGCGCCCTAGGCGAGCTGCTGCGCTCTCGCCTGAGCGGATGCGGCCCGCAAAGCCGTGAGCAGATAGCCGCATCACTGGGCCTGCCGCCGGCGCAGATCGAGCAGGCCCTGGCCGCCCTTGAACAACAAGGCGTGCTGTTGCGCGGCTATTTCAGCCCAGGCGCGCAGGCGCTGCAGTGGTGTGAGCGGCATCTACTGGCGCGCATCCATCGCTACACGGTCAAGCGGCTGCGCCGGGAGATCGAACCGGTCAGCCTGCAGGACTACATGCGCTTCCTGTTCGACTGGCAACACCTGGCGCAGGATCAGCGTATGCGCGGCCGCGAGGCGCTCGGCGAAATACTCGGCCAACTGCAAGGGTTCCCCGGCGGCGCCGGTGCCTGGGAGGCCGACCTGCTGCCGGCGCGCATCAGCGATTACAGCCCGCAATGGCTGGATGACGCCTGCCGCAGCGGCCAATGGGCCTGGAGCAGGCTGGCGTCGAGTGCGGCCAGCAGCACCTTGGCGAGTACGCCACTGGCACTGTTGCCACGCGAGCATCTGAGTCTATGGCGCAGCCTGACCAGCACACCTGAGGTCGCCAGCCTCGGGCCGCGGGCGCAGCGTGTGCATGCCGCACTGCAGGCGCAAGGGGCGTTGTTTTTCGAGGAGCTCTCACAGGAGGCGCATCTGCTGCCCAGCGAGCTGGAAACCGCATTGCAGGAATTGGTCGGGGCCGGCCTGGTCGGCGCCGACAGTTTCATCGGCTTGCGCTGCCTGATCACCCCCGCCGCCAAGCGCAAACCGCGTATCAGCCGGCGTGGTCGGCCAGCGTTGTTCAGCGACATGGCCCATGCCGGGCGCTGGGCACTGCTCCGGCGCACCAGCGACGAACCCGATCACGACCTGCGCCTCGAATACATCGCGCGGGCGCTGCTGCGCCGCTACGGGGTGATCTGCTGGCGTCTGCTGGCGCGTGAATCGGACGCGCTGCCAAGCTGGCGTGAGTTACTGCGCTGCTACCAGCGCCTGGAGGCCCGCGGCGAAATCCGCGGCGGGCGGTTTATTGCCGGGCTGGCCGGCGAACAATTCGCCCTGCCGGACGCAGTCGGGCTGCTGCGCCAGGTCAGGCGCAGGCCGCTGGATGGCGAGCTGGTGTTGATCAGCGGCAGCGATCCACTGAACCTGCTTGGCACCCTGCTGCCAGGCGGCAAACTGCCGGCAGTGGCCGGTAATCGGCTGCTGTATAAGGACGGTGTGCCCGTGGCAACGCGGGTCGGCGGGCGCTATGTGGTTCTGCTCGAGGCAGCTGCCGAGGAGCAGGATGGCTGGCGGCAAAAGCTGCTGCGCGGCTGACTGCGCTGGCCATGTGCCGGGCGTTAGCGCTATGGTCGTGGTTTGCCCCAGGCCCTGAGCCTGACCGAGCCATCGCAAGGATTTCGTATGAGCCTGTCACTTCTCAGCCGCTATGCATTTTTCGCCGCATGCGTCCTCTTCACCCTCGCCAGCCTGCCGTTCATCCATCATGAATGGCTCTGGCCGCTCACCCTGACCAGCGCCGTACTGAGCCTGATCGGCGTGTTCGACCTGCTGCAAAAGCGCCACGCGGTGCGCCGCAACTACCCGATCCTGGGCAATATTCGCTACCTGGTCGAGGCCATTCGCCCAGAAATCCGCCAGTACCTGCTGGAATCCGACAGCGACGCCCTGCCATTCTCCCGCGCGCAGCGCTCGCTGGTTTATGCGCGGGCCAAGAACGAGGCTTCGGACAAACCCTTCGGCACCCTGATCGACGTTTACCAGTCGGGCTTCGAGTTCATCGGCCATTCGATGCGCCCGGCGCCGCTGGCGGACCCTGCGAGCTTTCGGATCATCATCGGCGGCCCGCAGTGCACCCAGCCGTACTCGGCATCGATCTTCAACATCTCGGCGATGAGCTTTGGCTCGCTTAGCGCCAACGCCATTCGCGCGCTCAACCAGGGCGCCAAGCTGGGCAACTTTGCCCATGACACCGGCGAGGGCAGCATCAGCCCGTATCACCGCGAACACGGCGGCGACCTGACCTGGGAGCTGGGCAGTGGCTACTTCGGTTGCCGCACCGCCGATGGCCGTTTCGACCCCGAGCGCTTTGCCGAGCAGGCGCGCAATCCGCAGGTGCGGATGATCGAGATCAAGATGAGCCAAGGCGCCAAGCCTGGCCATGGCGGGATCCTGCCCAAGCACAAGGTCACCGCCGAAATTGCCGAAACCCGCGGCATTCTGATGGGTGAAGACTGCATTTCACCGTCCCGTCACAGCGCCTTCTCGACGCCTATCGAGTTGATGCAGTTCATTGCCCAACTGCGCCAGTTGTCCGGCGGCAAGCCGGTTGGTTTCAAGTTCTGCCTGGGGCACCCGTGGGAATTCATGGGCATCGCCAAGGCCATGCTCGAGACCGGCATCCTGCCCGACTTCATCGTCGTCGACGGCAAGGAAGGCGGCACCGGCGCCGCGCCGGTGGAATTCACCGACCATATCGGCGTGCCCCTGCGTGAGGGGCTGCTGTTCGTGCACAACACCCTGGTCGGGCTGAACCTGCGAGACAAGATCAAGCTCGGCGCCAGCGGCAAGATCGTCAGCGCCTTCGACATCGCCAGCGTGCTGGCCATCGGTGCCGACTGGGCCAACTCGGCGCGTGGCTTCATGTTTGCCATCGGCTGCATTCAGTCGCAAAGCTGCCACACCAACAAGTGCCCGACCGGGGTCGCTACCCAGGACCCACTGCGCCAGCGGGCGCTGGTGGTGCCGGACAAAGCCAACCGCGTCCTCAACTTCCACCACAATACCCTGCGCGCGCTGGCCGAAATGCTCGCGGCGGCAGGCCTGGAGCACCCGGCGCAGTTGGAGGCCAAGCACTTGGTACGGCGGATTTCGGCAACCGAAATCAAGCTGTTCTCGCAGATGCACGTGTTTCTCAAACCGGGCGAGCTGCTCACCGGCGAGGTCGATGGGCAGTTCTATTCGCGGATGTGGCAACTGGCTCGGGCCGACAGCTTCGAGCCCCACAGCGAGCAGGCCGCCTAAGCGTTTGCAGCAGGTGTCGGCAGTGTCAGCGCGGCATGCCGCCGATGCCGCTCACAAAATTTTCACCTGCTGCGGTCAGCGTCTAAGCTTCAGACACGCAAGACGAAATTACTTGGCCGGATAGATGACTATGGGCGCACAGTGGCAATCGGAACCCTCCAGCACCCAAGCACCTGAAGCAGGTCTGGATAATGCTCCGCCGCCAAAACCACCTCGTCAGCGCAGGTTGTGGTGGCGGTTGATCATTCTCGTCGTGCTGCTGGCGATGATTGCCATCGGCTTTGCGGCCTATGACGAAATGCAGACGTCGAACCTGCAATCGCGCGAGTTCAGCCGCCTGGCCGCGACCTTGACCTACAGCTTGGAGCCAGGCCCCAGCGATGCCATCGTCTACCCCGGTGAAGGGCCTTTCGACAAGCGCCTGGGCTACAGCGCGCTGGGTGAGTTTCTGCCGCGTCTGCTCAAGCGCGATTACCTGATCAGCGAGCAGGTCCGGTTTTCTCCGGCATTGATGGACTATGTCGACCACGGCCTGTTCGTGCCTTTTGTCGAGAAAATCCAGGCGGGTTTGACCATCACCGATTGTCGCGGCGACATGCTCTATCAGTACAACTACCCGCAGCACCTGTACCCGGACTTTGCCGCGATACCACCGGTGATGGTCAAGAGCCTGCTGTTTATCGAGAACCGCGACCTGCTCGACCCGGCCGACCCGCGCAACAACCCGGCAGTGGACTGGCCACGCTTCGCCAAGGCCGCCTACAGCCAGATTGCCAAGTACTTCGCCCTGCCCGGCCAGTCGGCCGGCGGCAGCACGCTGGCCACCCAGCTGGAGAAATACCGCCATTCACCGGACGGCCTGACCGTTTCGGGGAGCGAAAAACTGCGCCAGATGCTCTCGGCCAGCGTGCGCGCGTACAAGGGCGGTCCTGATACCACCGAGTCGCGCCAGCGCATCGTGCGTGATTACCTCAACAGCGTGCCGCTGTCGGCAGTACCTGGACACGGCGAAGTGCACGGCATGGCCGAAGGTTTGCGCGTCTGGTATGGCGCGGACTTCGATCAGGTCAACCGCGCCCTCGCCTCGACTGCCACCGATGCCGACAGCCTTGCCGAGCGGGGCTTGGCCTTGCGCCAGGTGCTGTCGTTGATGATCGCCCAGCGCCGCCCTTCGCATTACCTGTCCAAAGGCCGCATCGAGCTGGCCGAACTGACCGACTCGCATATTCGCGTGCTGACTGCGGCGAATATCATCGAGCGGCCACTGGCGGATGCCGCGTTGGCCAGCAAAGCGCGCTATCGCGATTGGGTAGCGCAGCCGACCATCGTCCCGATCATCACCAACAAGGGCATCAGCCTGGCCCGTAACCGCCTGGCCGGGATGCTCAACCGGCCTCTGTATGACCTCGACCGCCTCGACCTGTCGGCCACCAGCACCCTGCAGGGTGATCTGCAGAACCAGGTCAGCGACTATCTGAAAAAACTCTCCGACCCAGCTTTTGCCGGGGAGATGGGCCTGATCGGCGAGCGCCTGCTGACCAGCAAGACTACCGATCAGGTGCGCTACAGCTTCACTCTGTTCGAACGTACCGCCGATGGCTCGCGGGTTCGTGTGCAAACCGACAGTACCGACCAGGCCTTCGATATCAACGAGGGCAGCAAGCTCGAGCTGGGCTCCACCGCCAAGCTGCGGGTGCTCACCACCTACCTGCAGATCATCGCCGAGCTGCACGACAAGTATGCCGGCAAGCCAGTCAGCGAGCTGAAGAAGGTGGATGTCGCCGAGCTGGACCGGTTGACCCAATGGTCGCTGGAATGGCTGACCCTCAACAGCAAGAATCAAAACCTCGATGCGATGCTCGACGCAGCGCTCGAGCGCAAATACTCGGCCAGTACCGGTGAGGCATTCTTTACCGGCGGTGGCATGCATGTGTTCAACAACTTCCGCAAGGAAGACAACGGTCGCAACCCGACCCTCAAGGACGCACTGCGCGAGTCGATCAACCTGCCGTTCATTCGCCTGATGCGCGACATCGTCCGCTATGTCACCTACCAGCAACCGTTCAACCGGGCGATGCTGCTCAAAGACGATGGCGACCCGCGCCGGCAGGAATACCTGGCACGCTTTGCTGATCGCGAAGGCAGCAACTACCTCATGCGCTTCTGGAAAAAGTACCAGCGCAAGACCTCGCAACAGCGCCTGGATACCTTCCTCGACAGCATGCGGGTTACCCCGCAGCGGCTGGCAGCGGTGCACCGCTATCTGTTCCCGGAAGCCTCCCAGGAAACCTTCAACGCCTTCGTCCGCGCGCACAGCAAGGGCGACAAAAAAGCATTGGCCAAGCTCGACGATGGTCGCCTGTCGCAGATGTACGACAGTTACGGCCCCGGCAAATACGACCTGCCCGACCAGGGCTTTATCGCCAAGGTGCACCCGCTTGACCTGTGGCTGCTCGGTTACCTGCTGAAAAACCCCGGCGCGAGCCTGAGCGAGATGCTCAATGCTGGTCGGTTCGAGCGCCAGGAAGTCTATGGCTGGTTGTTCAAGAGCCGCCACCAGGGTGCCCGTGACAGTCGTATCCGGACCATGGTCGAGATCGAGGCGTTTCTCGATATACATCAACGCTGGAAGCAGGTCGGCTACCCGTTCGATCATCTGGTGCCATCCCTGGCCACCGCCATCGGCAGCTCGGGCGATCGTCCGGCAGCGCTGTCCGAGCTGGTCGGGATCATCCAGAACGACGGTGTGCGCTTGCCGACACTGCGCCTCGACACCCTGCACTTTGCCGCCAATACGCCGTATGAGACCAAGCTGATCAGCGATCCGGACCGCGGCAAGCGGATTCTGCCGGTTGAAGTCGCACGCGCGCTTAAGGGCGCCATGTCGCAAGTGGTAGACGCCGGTACGGCAAGGCGTATCTCCGGCAGCTTCAAGCTGCACGATGGCACGCCACTGGTGATGGGCGGCAAGACCGGTACCGGCGACAACCGCATCGAGAGCTTTGGCGCTGGCGGTCGGCTGATCGGTTCGCGCTCGCTGAACCGCACCGCAACCTTCGTGTTCTTCCTGGGCGACAACCACTTCGGCACCCTCACCGCCTTTGTGCCTGGGCGCACGGCAGAGGCCTTCACCTTCACTTCGGCATTGCCAGTGCAGGCGCTGAAAGGCATGGCACCGATCCTGATGCCGTATCTCGAACCAGGCAGTAGCACCGAGTGCAAACCACCTCAGTTAGCGGCCAATGACTGACAGCACAGTCACCGCCCGGACAGCCCGGGTGGTGACTGATCGAATAACCAAATGAGAATCATCACTATCTTTGGCTTGTCTTAAGATATATCTTGAGTAATATCTAACGATATATCGCAGACGGAGCCTTTAGACCATGCGTGATCACGATCCCTTCGACCGCCGCCCCGCCCGCGGCGAACGCGGCCCTCGGGTATTTGCCCCCGGCGACCTGAAATTGCTGCTGCTGGCCATGCTTGCCGAACAGGCCGGCCATGGCTACGACCTGATTCGCCAGATCGAGACGTTGTTCGAGGGCAGCTACAGCCCGAGCCCCGGCGTGATCTATCCAACCCTGAATTTCCTTGAAGAAGCCGAACTGATCAGCGGCCAGGTCCAGGGCAGCAAACGCCTTTACGCCATTACCGATGCCGGGCGCACTGCCCTGACCGAGCAAGCCGTCGCCGTCGATGGTGTGCGCATGCGCATCGAAGTCAGCAAGCGGGCACTGCGTGGCCATGATCGCCCACCGGAAATTCATGAGGCCGTGGGAAACCTGCGCCATGCCCTGCATATGCACAGCGGCCGCTGGAACAGCGCCGAGATCGAGCGGGTCAGCAATCTGCTCAACGACACCGCCAAGGCCATTGCCGCCGGCCCGGCCGATTCCGTCACGGAGAACACTTGATGAACAACAGCATTCACCGCGTCAATCACGAAATCAAACAGCGTCGGCTGCAGGTACTGCGGGTGACCGATCTGACTCCGCGCATGCGCCGCATCACTCTTGGCGGGCCGGAGCTGGCAGGCTTTGTCAGCCTCGGCAGCGACGACCATATCAAGCTGTTGTTCGGCGTGACTGCTGCCGAACAGGCGGCCATCGATGCGCGCCAGTCGGGCCGCGACGGTGGCGCTCGGCCGACCATGCGCGAGTACACCCCGCGCCGCTATGACCAGGCCAGCGGCGAGCTGGATATCGACTTCGTCCTGCATGGCGACGGCCCTGCTTCGACCTGGGCTGCTCAGGCTCAACCGGGCCAGGTGTTGAACATCGCCGGGCCAAGGGCTTCGCTGGTGGTGCCGGACATTTTTGACAGCTACCTGCTGATTGGCGACGAGACGGCGATCCCGGCCATCGCCCGGCGCTTGCACGAGTTGCCGGCAGGTCGCCGGGTGCTCGCGCTGATTCAGATTGCCGACGATCAGGAACGCCAGCCGTTGCCGAGCCAGGCTGAGGTCGAGGTGATCTGGGTGCAACGTGACAAGCAGGACCTGCTGGCAGTGATCAGCGAGTTGCCTTTGCCGGAGGGCGAGCTGTACAGCTGGGTCGCGCTGGAGAAGTCTTTGACTCGACAGGCCAAGACCTTGCTGCTGGAAAAAGGCGTTCACGAGGATGCCTTGAAAGCCGCCGCCTACTGGCGTGCCGATGGGAGTACTGACGACGAGTAGTCTCAGTCGAGATACGGGGCTGCGGCAATGTAGGAGCGGCCTTGTGTCGCGATAGGCCAGCGAAGCTGGCCCGGCGACATCAGCGGCGAAGCTGAAAATGTGGGGCCGCTTCGCAGCCCTTTCGCGACACAAGGCGGCTCCTACAGGAACCGCGCATGACCCAGGAATGACGTGGTCAGGGTAGCGGCTGCGTCCTTCGCCGCCCCTGCCAGCGATCCAGCGCCAGCAATACCAGCCCTATCGCCCAGAACGCGACCAACACCACCAGCGCATTGATCATCACCTGCCCATAACCAAGGCTGGCGACATCAATGAACGGATAGGGATAAACCCCGATCTGCTGCCCACGCCACAACGTATAGGCGAAATACACCGCCGGATACAGGCTCCACCAGCCCAGGTCAGACAGGCGCAGCTGCCCCTTGGGCACCACTCGCCACCAATACACTACAAACAGCAGCGGCATCACGTCGTGCAGCAACTCGTCCGCAAGCCATTGCCAGCCCTGGGGATGCCACAAGTGGCGCAGCAGCAAGCTGTAGGCAATCGACACCAGCACAATGCTGGCAGCAATGCCTGAGCTGACCCGCGCAGACAAGAACCAACGCCGTGCCGCCGCGGCGTGGCCAAACGCCGCGTAGCTCAGCACGGTCGCCACCAGCGTATTGCTCAAGACGGTGAAAAAGCCGAACAGATTGATCAACCCGCCAATCAGGCTGGCCTGCTCCTGCCAGCGCGCCAGCAACACCAGGTACAGCTGCACACTCAAGCCGAACCAGCCCAGCAGCGCTGCCAGGCTCAGCCATGGATGACGAGCCATTCAGCCTTTGCGCTGCAGCTTGATGTACAGGTACTCGACCTTCTCTCGTGCCCACGGCGTCTTGCGCAAAAAGGCCAGGCTCGACTTGATCGACGGGTCGCTCTTGAAGCAACGCACGTCGATGCGTTCGGCCAGGCCTTGCCACTGGTAGTGAGCGACCAGCTCGGTGAGGATCTGCTCGAGCGTCTTGCCGTGCAATGCGTTGTGGTTGGCCGTGCTCATGCGGAGCTCCTGCGGTGAAAAGAGGCGCAGATTACACGAGTGTAGAAGCAAAAACCTCTGGCCAGCACTCAACCAAGCAATGTTATAGTGTAACAATACTAATACCTTGCCAAGGAACGCTTGATCTCATGTTGCCGCTACCGCTGCGCCTTTCCCCGCTTGCCGCTGCCCTTTGGCTGGCCTCCCCCGCCAGCCACGCCGTTGAACTGCAGCCACAGGTTGTTACTGCCAATCCGCTGGGCAACGCTCAACTTGCCGCGCCCAGTACAGTGCTCGAAGGCGACGCGTTGCTGCACCAGCAGCACGCCAGCCTCGGTGAAACCCTCAACAAGCAGCCCGGGGTTGCCTCAACCTGGTTTGGCCCGGGCGCCAGCCGCCCGGTGATCCGCGGCCTGGACGGTGATCGCATTCGTATCCTGCGCAATGGCGTCGGCGCGCTGGATGCTTCGTCGCTGTCGTATGACCATGCGGTGCCACTGGACCCGGTCACCGTCGAGCGGGTTGAAATCGTCCGCGGCCCAGCGGCGCTGCTGTATGGCGGCAATGCCATCGGCGGCGTGGTCAACACTTTCGACAACCGCATCCCCGATGCCCCTATCGACGGCATTCACGGTGCGGGTGAGCTGCGCTACGGCGGCGCCGACACCACCCGCAGCAGCGCCGGCAAGCTCGAAGCCGGTGACGGCAACTTCGCCTTGCACCTGGATGCCAACAGCCGCCAGTTCAATGACCTGCGCATTCCTGGCTATGCGCGCAGCGGCAAGGTCCGCGACAGTGCCGAGCCGGGCAGCAAACACCGCCTGGAGAACAGCGACGGTCGCCAGGACGGCGGCGCTATTGGCGGCGCCTATCACTGGGAGCACGGTTACAGCGGGTTCTCCTACAGCCGTTACGACAGCAACTACGGCTCGGTTGCCGAGCCCGGCGTGCGCCTGGACATGCAGCAGGACCACTACGGTTTCGCCTCTGAACTGCGCGATCTGGACGGCCCGTTCAGCTCGGTCAAGGTCGACGCTGGCTACACCGATTACCAGCACCGCGAGATCGAAAGCGGCGAAGTGCACACCACCTTCAAGAACAAAGGCTACGAGGCGCGCATCGAGGCCAGGCATCAACCGCTGGGGCCAGTGGAAGGGGTGATCGGCGCGCAGGTCAGCCGCAATCAGTTCTCCGCGTTGGGTGAAGAAGCCTTCGTGCCCTACACCGACACCGACAGCCTGGCGCTGTTTCTGTTTGAGCAGTGGCAGGCCAGCGAGCGCCTGAACCTGAGCTTCGGTGCACGTCTGGAACACACCCGGGTCGACCCGGATGCCAAGGGCAACGAGGACTTCGCCGCCGCTGACAGCACCAGTACCTTCAATGCCGTGAGCCTGTCTTCAGGCGCGGTGTATCAGCTTGACCCGATCTGGTCGCTGGCGGCCAACCTCGGCTACACCGAGCGCGCGCCGACCTTCTATGAGCTGTATGCCAATGGTGCGCACGTGGCGACCGGCGCCTATGAAGTGGGTGATGCCAGCCTGAACAAGGAAAAGGCGATCGCCGCCGACCTGGCCCTGCGGTTTGACAATGGCACGCACAAGGGCAGTGTCGGTGTGTTCTATAGCCACTTTCGCAATTACATTGGCCTGATCAGCAGCGGCAATCTGCGTGAAGGGCATCATCATGGTGGCGATGATGATCACGATCATGACCACGGTGATATTCCCGAATACCTGTACCAAGGTGTGCGTGCGCGCTTCTATGGCATCGAGGCGCAGGATCGCTGGCAGTTGCTGGAAAACCGCTACGGCAGCTTTGCCCTGGAACTGTCAGGCGACTACACCCGCGCCAATAACCTCGACACGGGTGAGCCGCTGCCACGGATTGCGCCGCTACGCCTCAACAGCGGCCTGCTCTGGTCGCTGGAGCGCTGGCAGGCGCGCGTCGATGTACAACATGCAGCCTCGCAGCAACGCAAGCCGTCCAACGAAACCAGCACTGACGGCTACACCACCTTGGGCGCAAGCGTCGGCTACCGCTTCGATGTCGGCCAGAGCCAATGGCTGGCGTTTGTCCGCGGCGAGAACCTGACCAATCAGACGGTGCGCTACGCCAGTTCGATCTTGCGCGACATTGCCCCAGCGCCTGGGCGTAGTGTCGAGGTTGGCCTGCGTACAAGCTTCTGAGGAACTGCACTGGGGCCATTATGGCTGGCTCGATTGAGCTGGCCATGGTGACCACAGCCATAGCGCTAGGCCCATTGTTGCTGCAGCAGTAACAATCAAGTGCGACATTTTGTCTTTTTTTATTACCCCTTCCGCTATATCCTGCCGCCGCACTGAATCGCTTCAGCCCATATTCCCACAGCCATACGCCATCGAAGAGCGTGCTTTTCGATGCGCTTGGGTATTTTTCGTCAATCCAAAGATAGCGCTATCTCATGTTCCAGCTACCCCGTAGTCGTTATGCCGCCTTAGGCCTGTCCACACTCCTCTGTGGCGTTACGCCCGCCACGCTTGCCGGTGAAATGTTCGCCAGTGACTCGCCGTGGATGCTTGGCGACTGGAACGGCAGCCGCAGTGACCTGCGCGAGCGCGGCTACGACTTCACCCTCGGCTACACGGGTGAAATGGGCAGCAACCTGCATGGCGGCTACGACCATGACCGCAGCGCGCGCTACAGCGACCAGTTCACCTTTGGCAGCCACCTTGACCTGCAGAAGATCCTCGGCTGGAACGCCACCGAGGTGCAGTTGACCGTGACCGAGCGCCACGGCCAGAACATCAGCAATGACCGTATCAACGACCCGCGCGTAGGGGGTTTTACCTCCGCCCAGGAAGTCTGGGGTCGCGGCCAGACCTGGCGCCTGACTCAGCTGTGGATCAAGCAAAAGTACTTCGATGGCGTCCTCGACGTGAAATTCGGCCGCTTCGGCGAAGGCGAAGACTTCAACAGCTTCCCCTGCGACTTCCAGAACCTGGCGTTCTGCGGCTCGCAGGTCGGCAACTGGGTTGGCGGCATCTGGTACAACTGGCCGGTCAGCCAATGGGCCCTGCGCGTGCGTTACAACCTGAGCGATACGCTGTACGCCCAGGTCGGCGTGTTCGAGCAGAACCCTTCCAACCTCGAGTCGGGCAATGGCTTCAAGCTCAGCGGCAGCGGTACCCAGGGCGCGGTGATGCCGATCGAACTGGTCTGGAGCCCACAGGTCAATGGACTTGCAGGGGAATATCGCGCCGGCTACTACTACAGTAATGCCAAGGCTCAGGACGTACTGCGCGACAGCAGTGGCCAACCCGCCGCCATCAGCGGCGCTGCCTACCGCAGCCGCTCGAGCAAACACGGTTTCTGGCTCGGCGCGCAGCAGCAGGTGACCTCGCAGGCGTCCGACCAGTCACGCGGCCTGAGCTTGTTTGCCAATGCCACATTGCACGACAAGAAGACCAATGCTATCGACAACTACGTTCAGGCAGGTGTGCTGTACAAGGGGCCATTCGATGCCCGGACCAAGGACGACATCGGTTTCGCCCTCGCCCGCGTGCACGTCAACCCCGGCTACCGCAAGAACGCCCGCCTGGCCAATCAGGCGGCCGGCATCAGTGATTACGACAACCCAGGCTACCTGCCTGTGCAAGACACCGAATACAGCGCCGAGCTCTACTACGGCGTGCACCTGGCCGACTGGCTCACCGTGCGTCCCAACCTGCAGTACATCCGCCATCCAGGCGGGGTATCGGCAGTCGACGACGCACTGATCGCCGGCCTGAAGATTCAAAGCAGTTTCTGACCTCAACTTTCACGGAGTACCTTTGATGAGCACTGACGGTGCCAAAACCGGAACCCGCTGGCTACCGCGCCTGCTAGGCGTGCTGCTGTTGCTGATGGGCCTGGCCCTGCTGGCCGGCGGTATCAAGCTCAGCCAGCTGGGCGGATCGCTTTACTACCTGCTGGCCGGCATCGGCTTTACCGTCAGCGGCATCCTGCTGTTGGCCAAACGGCAGATCGCCCTTGGTGTCTACGGCGTGGTGCTGCTGGCCAGCACCGCCTGGGCGCTGTGGGAAGTTGGCCTGGACTGGTGGCAACTGGTGCCGCGCCTGGCGATCTGGTTCGCCCTTGGCGTAGTCCTGCTGCTGCCGTGGGCACGCCGCCCGCTGCTTGGCCCGGCCTCCCGAGCCAACACCGCGCTGCTCAGCGTTGCAGTAGTTGCCGCCGGCGCCACCGCACTGGCCAGCCAGTTCACTCACCCGGGCGAGATCCGCGGCGAGTTCAACCGCGACAGCAGCGAAATGGCCAGCACCGCCCCGGCCATGCCTGACGGCGACTGGCAGGCGTATGGCCGTACCGAGCACGGCGACCGCTACTCGCCGCTGCGCCAGATCACCGCGCAGAATGCCTACCGCCTGGAAGAAGCCTGGCGCATCCGCACCGGCGACCTGCCCACTGAAAACGACCCGGTCGAACTGACCAACCAGAACACGCCGCTGAAGGTCAACGGCATGCTCTACGCCTGTACTGCGCACAGCAAGCTGCTGGCGCTGGACCCGGACACCGGTGCCGAAATCTGGCGCTTCGACCCGCAAGTAAAGAGCCCGGTGGGCACCTTCAAGGGCTTCGCCCATATGACCTGCCGGGGTGCGTCCTACTATGACGAGAACCGCTACGTCAGCCGTGACGGCAGCCCGGCGCCGAAAATTTCCGATGCTGGCCAGGTCGTTGCCCAGGCATGCCCGCGCCGCCTGTACCTGCCGACCGCCGATGCGCGCCTGATCGCCATCAACGCCGACACCGGTAAGGTCTGCGAAGGCTTCGCCAACCAGGGCGTCATCGATCTGACTACCGGCATTGGCCCGTTCACCGCAGGTGGTTACTACTCGACGTCGCCTGCAGCGATTACCCGCGATCTGGTGATCATCGGCGGCCATGTCACCGATAACGAGTCGACCAACGAACCGTCCGGGGTGATTCGCGCCTATGACGTGCACGATGGTCATCTGGTATGGAACTGGGACAGCAACAACCCGGATGACACCAAGCCACTGGCACCTGGCAAGACCTACAGCCGCAACTCGGCCAACATGTGGTCGATCGCCAGCGTCGATGAAGACCTGGGCATGATCTACCTGCCACTGGGCAACCAGACCCCTGACCAGTGGGGCGCGGATCGCACCCCGGGCGCCGAGAAGTACAGCGCCGGTATCGTTGCCCTGGACCTGGCCACCGGCAAGGCCCGCTGGAACTACCAGTTCACTCACCACGACCTGTGGGACATGGACGTCGGCAGCCAGCCGACCCTGATGCACCTGAAGACCGATGACGGCATCAAGCCAGCGGTGATCGTGCCAACCAAGCAGGGCAGCCTGTATGTACTTGATCGTCGCGACGGCACGCCGATTGTGCCGATCCGCGAGATCCCGGTGCCGCAGGGCGCGGTCAAGGGTGACCACACCGCCCCGACCCAGGCCCGCTCCGACCTCAACCTGCTGGGCCCGGACCTGACCGAACAGGCCATGTGGGGCGCCACCCCGTTTGACCAGATGCTCTGCCGTATCCAGTTCCGTGAACTACGCTACGAAGGCCAATACACCCCGCCGTCGGAACAGGGCAGCCTGATCTACCCCGGCAACGTCGGTGTGTTCAACTGGGGCAGCGTGTCGATCGACCCGGTGCGCCAATTGATGTTCACCTCGCCCAACTACATGGCCTTCGTGTCGAAGATGGTGCCGCGCGAGCAAGTCGCTGCCGACAGCAAGCGCGAAAGTGAAACCAGCGGCGTGCAGCCCAACAGCGGTGCTCCGTACGCCGTTATCATGCATCCCTTCATGTCGCCACTGGGCGTGCCATGCCAGGCACCGGCCTGGGGTTATGTAGCCGCCATCGACCTGTTCACCAACAAGGTGGTGTGGAAGCACAAGAACGGCACCACCCGTGACAGCACGCCGATCCCGATCGGTATGCCGGTCGGTGTGCCGAGCATGGGCGGCTCGATGGTCACTGCGGGCGGTGTCGGCTTCCTCAGCGGCACCCTCGACCAGTACCTGCGTGCCTATGACGTGCACAACGGCGCCGAACTGTGGAAGGCGCGCCTGCCAGCAGGTGGCCAGGCCACGCCGATGACCTACACCGGCAAGGACGGCAAGCAGTATGTGCTGGTCACCGCCGGCGGCCACGGCTCGCTGGGCACCAAGATGGGTGATTACATCATCGCTTACAAACTGGCCGACTAATCCTCGCGCCAGTGCATCACCTGCATAAAAGAAGCGGAACCTGTACGGTTCCGCTTTTTTTTGGCCCCTTATAAATAGCGCGCTAACCTCTTCATCTACGCTGGCTTGAAACCCATTGGCCTTTACCCCATCTAAGCACCATAGTCATTAACTCAGGTGCCTCATGAGCGACCAGCAGGATCATTCGGAACAGCCCGACGAACATAGCGAAATCGAACACCTCGAAGGCGCCGCAATCCCTGGCCATGCCCTGGCCCTGCCCGGCCAACAGCTGCCAGACAAGGTCTACGTCATCCCGATTCACAACCGCCCATTCTTCCCGGCCCAGGTGCTGCCGGTGATCGTCAACGAAGAGCCATGGGCAGAAACCCTCGACCTGGTGGCCAAGACCGATCACCACTCGCTGGCGCTGTTCTTCATGGATACGCCCCCCGAAGATCACCGTCACTTCGACACTTCGGCATTGCCCGAGTACGGCACCCTGGTCAAGGTCCACCACGCCAGCCGCGAGAACGGCAAGCTGCAGTTCGTTGCCCAGGGCCTGACCCGGGTGCGCATCCGTACCTGGCTCAAACACCATCGCCCACCTTATCTGGTCGAAGTCGAGTACCCGCGCCAGTCGACCGAGCCGACCGATGAGGTCAAGGCGTACGGCATGGCCTTGATCAACGCGATCAAGGAGTTGCTGCCGCTCAACCCGTTGTACAGCGAAGAGCTGAAGAACTATCTCAACCGCTTCAGCCCCAACGACCCGTCGCCGCTGACCGACTTCGCTGCGGCACTGACCTCGGCCACCGGCAAGCAGCTGCAGGAAGTGCTCGACTGCGTGCCCATGCTCAAACGCATGGAAAAAGTCTTGCCGATGCTGCGCAAGGAAGTGGAAGTCGCCCACCTGCAGAACGAGATCTCGGCAGAGGTCAACCGGCAGATCGGCGAGCACCAGCGCGAGTTCTTCCTCAAGGAACAGCTCAAGGTCATCCAGCAGGAACTTGGCCTGACCAAGGACGACCGCAGCGCCGACCTTGAGCAGTTCAAGCAGCGCCTGGAGGGCAAGACCCTGCCTGCCACCGCGAAAAAACGCCTTGATGAAGAGCTGGGCAAGCTGGCGATCCTGGAAACCGGCTCGCCGGAATACGCCGTTACCCGCAACTATCTGGAATGGGCCAGCGCCCTGCCCTGGGGCGTTTACGGCAAGGACAAGCTCGACCTCAAGCATGCACGCAAGGTGCTTGATCAGCATCACGCCGGGCTGGATGACATCAAGGAGCGGATTCTCGAGTTCCTCGCCGTCGGCGCCTGGAAAGGCGAGATCAGTGGCTCGATCGTGTTGCTGGTTGGCCCGCCCGGGGTGGGCAAGACCAGCATCGGCAAGTCCATCGCCGAATCGCTCGGCCGGCCGTTCTACCGCTTCAGTGTCGGCGGCATGCGCGACGAGGCCGAGATCAAGGGCCACCGCCGCACCTACATTGGCGCCCAGCCGGGCAAGCTGGTGCAGGCGCTGAAAGATGTTGAGGTGATGAACCCGGTGATCATGCTCGACGAGATCGACAAGATGGGCCAGAGCTATCAGGGCGACCCGGCCTCGGCGCTGCTGGAAACCCTCGACCCGGAGCAAAACGTCGATTTCCTTGATCACTATCTGGACTTGCGCCTGGACCTGTCCAAGGTGTTGTTCGTGTGTACCGCCAACACCCTCGACTCGATTCCGGGGCCTCTGCTCGACCGCATGGAAGTGATCCGCCTGTCTGGTTACATCACCGAAGAGAAGCTGGCCATCGCCAAGCGTCACCTGTGGCCCAAGCAGCTGGAGAAAGCCGGTGTCGCCAAGACCAGCCTGACCATCAGCGACAGTGCGCTGCGACTGGTGATCGACGGCTATGCGCGGGAAGCTGGCGTGCGACAACTGGAGAAGCAACTGGGCAAGCTGGTGCGCAAGGCCGTGATGAAATTGCTCGAAGAGCCAACGGCCAAGCTCAAGATCGCCCCCAAGGACCTCGAAGCCGCACTGGGCATGCCGGTATTTCGCAGCGAACAAGTGCTGGCAGGCAAAGGCGTGATCACTGGCCTGGCCTGGACCAGCATGGGCGGTGCCACGCTGCCGATCGAAGCCACGCGCATTCATACGCTCAACCGCGGCTTCAAGCTGACCGGCAAACTGGGTGATGTCATGAAGGAATCTGCTGAAATTGCCTACAGCTACGTCAGCGCCAATCTTAAGCAGTTTGGCGGCGACCCCGGTTTCTTCAACGAGGCTTTCATTCACCTGCATGTGCCTGAGGGTGCCACGCCCAAGGACGGTCCGAGTGCCGGCGTAACCATGGCCAGCGCACTGTTGTCGCTGGCTCGCGATCAGGCGCCGAAAAAAGGCGTGGCCATGACTGGCGAGCTGACCCTGACCGGCCAGGTCCTGCCGATCGGCGGTGTGCGCGAGAAGATCATCGCCGCCAAGCGGCAAAAACTCTTCGAACTGATCCTCCCCGAAGCCAACCGCGGCGACTTCGAGGAACTGCCGGAGTACCTGCGCGAAGGGCTTACGGTGCATTTCGCCAAGCGCTTTACCGACGTGGCCAAGGTATTATTCTGATCTGAGGGCGTTCGACCCCGTGCTGCCAGTCACGGGGTCGAACAGCCGAAAACACCAGCAGGCTGGACAGACCTGCAAGTGCTTCGGTTATGCTCGGTCATCGCCCGTTTCCGGAGCCAACATGACAGCCACCCGCCTCCTTGTCGCCTCAAGCCTGACCCTGATCACCGCCTGCGCCCAGCAGCCCCCGCAGAACGTCGACCTGGACGCGAAACATGAATGTCCGGTCCGCCTGCAACTGGGTCAGAGCCTGACGTTGAGCCTCCCGAGCAACCCGACCACCGGCTACCGCTGGCGGGTCGACGACGCTGCACCTGAAGTCCTCCGAGCGCTGAGCCCGGAGGTGTACAGCCAGCCGGAAGCGGCCGGCCTGGTCGGCAGCGCTGGCGTCTCGACCTGGCGCTTCCAGGCCAAGGCTGTCGGAGCAGCCCAGCTGACTCTGGTCTACCAGCAGCCCTGGGCACCAGAAGTACGGCCAGTGCAAACCTTCGATTGCGCCATCTCGGTCAGGTGATGCTGATCACCCACCCTCGAATTGCCGGCGCACCTGCAACAGGTAGTCGTGGATGTTGCGCAACGCCGTCAGCAGCTCACTTCGCTCGACGGTATTGATTGCCAGTTGTTCCAAAGGCTGCCAACCGCTGGTGAATTTGGCCGCCTCCTGCAACCATTGACCGTGCAGCGTGCCCAGTTCATCCAGCCCGTCGTACTGCGCAAGTTCCTCCTGACTCCTGGCCAGACGCGCCTGAGTCTGCGCGAGACTCTCGTGCTGTTCCTTCAGACGTTTGTCCAGGACACCCACCGCCTTGACCAGATCGGCAAACTTGCGTGCGGCAGCCAGTTCGTCCATCCCTTCGTTGAGTCTGCGAATGCCGGCCTTGATCACGGCTGGATCGAGGCTTGGGTCCTTGAGCAGAGCCAGGGCGGCATCAACATCCTGCTCTTTGGGAATAAGGCCTTTGAACGCTTTGCTCACCGAGGGCTTTTCCAAGGCATCAATGAGCTGGTGAATGTCGTCCAGGCGCTGCTGCTGTTTCGCCAGCATTTCTTCAAGACCACTGATCGCTGATTGTTGCGCGCTGATCGACGACCTGAGTTCCCCCCGTAGCACTGCAGCGTCAGGTAACGGGTGACTGCTGACGTCGGCGATGGCGCCGCTTGCCTGGGCCATCGCCTGCTGCACAGTACCTCGCGCCCGCAGCAACTCCTGCCCGTTCTCTTCACTTTCATCCTCCTGGGCGTCCTCCAGTGGCCCCTTTAATGCAACCCACGCCGCGAGGATTTTTTTCCGAAGTACCTTGTTACCGTGTTCGATACGTTTCGACAGATCGCCAATCTGCTCGCGCAGGGCGGGCAGCATCAATGTGGCTTCACCGTGAGCGATATCGTTGACTCGCGTCTCGACCTTCAGCATGTTCGCAATATCAGGCAACAGCGACGCCGTGTTTTTCATGTCCATAACCCAACCTTCCCTTAAGAGACTATCGTTTCATTGAACAACTTTGAAATTGTCTTGGAGATTCCCAGGATGTCTTTCCAAGGACTGATCACTCGCTGAAACTGCCGCACAAATTTTTTCAGCATTACCTGGGTGTCAACTTTTTCGAGCTGCGCCAACGATTGCTCAACGTAGACTTCCAGCAACACCCAGACATCTTCGAGATTCTTGACGGCGGTCCTGACCTCGACCAGACGGAACTGCAAGTCCATGATCAGTCTCTTGGTCGATTCAAAGCTTTCAGACTGCTCGAGCAAGTTGCTCTTACGAACAGCCGACGCTTCCCGTCTGGCGATCAGCGTATTCTTCTCGACCCGCACTTCCTCGGCCTGAGCACCGTAGATGCCACCGGTAATCAAGAGCCCTACCGGCCCGAAAACAAGGCCATAAAAGGAAGCGCCGACCAGACCGTTATACTCGTCAAGCTTGCGCTCGATCGCGTTATCCAGCTCCGTCAACTCCAGGTCGATTTTCTGCACTTCAAGGGAAACGTCTTTCTTGTTCATCGCCTTGAGCAAACCGTCCGCAGTCGGCTTAAGGTGACTGCCAATGACATCTGCAAACCTATCAGTGAGCGCTTTGACATGCCGGATCGACTTCAATCGCTCCTTGATCTGCGATTCAATCTCTTTCAGGTAACTGTCCACGCCCTCCTTAAAGGTCGCCGTGTCCTTGCTGGACAGCGGAACAGGCGGTGTTTTTTCCAGATCAATATCATTGAGTGACGTGTTTTCCAACGATGCCCACGCGTCAGTCAATTTCAACTCGGCAATAAAAGCTACCCCTTCAGTGAACAAGGTCTCGGCGAATACCTGCAGTTCGCTGCCCATCTTCTTGCACGCATCTTCGATGTCATCCCATCCGTTGACATGCGTGCGCAAGTCGTCGTAGAAACGGTGCACGTCGTCAATCTCTAACCCCACGGCGGCAAAATCCAGCGTACCGGCAAGTTCCTCGCGAGAGGAGGGCAATCGGCGCACGGCCGCTTCGTAACGCTTTATCATCAGCAGGTTGTCCTTGCTGAAAATGAAAGCCGGTTCGTCTTTCTTCAAATCGAAGATCTGTTGGGGAATCCGCTCAGCCCGCTCACTCGGCGTCAGTTCTTCAAACGTCGGGGGGCGAACCGCGTCTGCTGCGCCCGACTTCACCGGGGTTTCAGTGTTCTCACTCATCGCTGCTCTCCACGCAATGTCAATTGGCAACACGGGATCATGGCCTTGACTGCGACTAAGAGCCTAAGCCTGTGACCACCCGACCGAAGTCGGCACAACGTTGAAGCACTGACAGAAATGTCAACGCTCGACGCCAGAACGCTGAGAAATGGAATCGTTGCCACCGGTCCCCGATTTGCGCTGTCTGGCCCTGCTACATAGGCAGCGACGACCGCGTTAGCTAGAATACTGCCCCAACTTTTTTCCCAAGAGCCCGCAGTGAGCCAGACACCCGACCGCCTGTTTGCAAGGCCCCTGGACCAGGTGCCCGACTTCGTCTTCAACGAGGACGTGGTGCGGGTGTTCCCGGACATGATCAAGCGCTCGGTGCCCGGTTACCCGACCATCGTCGAAAACCTTGGCGTGCTGGCCGCGCGTTTTGCCCAGCCACACTCCGCGCTGTATGACCTCGGCGCCTCGCTGGGTGCGGTTACCCAGTCGTTGCGCCGCCACGTGCGCAGCGACGGCTGCCGGGTGATCGCCGTGGACAACTCGGCAGCCATGGTCGAACGCTGTCGCCAGTACCTCACCGCGCAAGACTCGATGTTCCAGGAACTGCTCCCGGTCCAGGTGCTCGAGGCGGATATTCTGGCCCTGCCATTCGAGCCAGCCTCGGTGGTGGCGATGAATTTCACCCTGCAGTTCATCGCCCCCACCCAGCGCCTCGAACTGCTCAGCCGCATCCGCCAGACACTGCTGCCGGGCGGGGCGTTAATCCTCTCGGAAAAACTCTGCTTCGCCGATGACCAGGAACAGGCACTCCTGAACGAACTGCACCTGGACTTCAAACGCGCCAACGGCTACAGCGAACTGGAAATTGCCCAGAAGCGCAGCGCCATCGAACACGTGATGAAACCCGACACCCTCGAAACCCACAAGGCGCGCCTGCATGCGGCCGGTTTCAGCAAGGTCGTGCCGTGGTTCCAATGCCTAAACTTCGCCTCACTGATAGCCCTGCCATGATCGATTTGTCCCCCCTGGTCCGCCGTCTGGCGGGCACCCCCCTGGCCACCTGGTCACAAGGCCTGCAAGCCCAACTGGCCAGCAAGATGGAAAAAGGCCACGGTGACCTTGAGCGCTGGCATGGCGCCCTCGAGGCGCTGCCTGAGCTGGTGCCGAGTGAAGTTGACCTGGTCAATGGCCTAAGCCTGCACAGCCCCTGCGATGAGGCAACGCGCGCTCAGCTGCAGCAGGCCTTGATGGGCCTGTCGCCTTGGCGCAAGGGCCCATTCGAGTTGTTTGGCGTCCATGTCGACACCGAATGGCATTCGGACTGGAAGTGGGCGCGGGTCAGCCCGCACCTGGACCTGACAGGCAAGCGTGTGCTGGATGTCGGCTGCGGCAACGGCTACTACCAATGGCGCATGCTCGGCGCCGGCGCTGACATGGTGGTCGGAGTCGACCCCAACTGGCTGTTCTTCTGCCAGTTCCAGGCGGTGCACAAGTACCTGCCCGAGCTGCCGGCGTGGCACCTGCCATTCGCCCTCGAGGAACTGCCGGCCAACCTCGAAGGCTTCGACACGGTGTTTTCGATGGGTGTGTTCTATCATCGTCGTTCGCCCATCGAGCACTTGCTGGCGCTCAAGGACTGCCTGGTAAAAGGCGGTGAGCTGGTGCTGGAAACTCTGGTCATCGAAGGCGACGAGAATCAAGTGCTGGTTCCCGAAGACCGCTATGCGCAGATGCGCAATGTCTGGTTCTTGCCTTCGGTACCGGCACTGGAGCGCCTGCTGCGGCGCGCCGGCTTCAGTGACGTGCGCTGCGTCGACGTCAGTGTCACCAGTGTCGAGGAGCAGCGCAGCACCGAGTGGATGCGCTATCAGTCTCTGAGCGACTTTCTCGACCCGCAGGACCACAGCCGCACCATCGAAGGCCTGCCCGCCCCGCGGCGGGCGACGATCCTGGCGCGCAAGTAAACCCGGCCGCAACCATCCTGTCTACTCAGCGCGTCGTCTGGCTAACCGCCAGATGACGCGCTGATTACAAATCCGTTATCCACGCCGATCCACCCCAGGCTTGGCGTACTATCGCGCGCTTGACCTTGATCCAGCTTCAGGGTCGACAATCCCTCTCCCGAATTCTGCCTGAGCCCAAGCATGCGCCTACTGATCATCGAGGACGAACTGCGGACTGCCGATTACCTTCAGCAGGGGCTGCGCGAAAACGGCTATGTCGTGGATTGCGCACACACTGGCATCGACGGCCTGCACATGGCCCGCCAGCAGGCCTATGACCTGGTCATTCTGGACGTCAACCTGCCGGAACTGGACGGCTGGGCCGTACTGCAACGGCTACGCGCCGAGTCGGCCACGCGAATCATGATGCTCACCGCTCACGGTCGCCTGTCTGACCGGGTCAAGGGCCTGGATCTGGGCGCGGATGACTACCTGCTCAAGCCATTCGAATTTCCCGAATTGCTGGCGCGGATCCGCAGTCTGTTGCGGCGCAACGATCAGCAGGTGCAGCCAAGCACATTGCGCGTCGCCGACCTGGAGCTGGACCCTGGCCGCCACCGGGCCTGGCGTGGCAGCACACGTATCGACCTCACTGCCAAGGAGTTCTCGCTGCTGCACCTGCTGATGCGCCAGAGCGGCGAGGTGCTGTCACGCACGCAGATCATCTCGTTGGTGTGGGACATGAACTTCGATTGCGACACCAACGTTGTCGAGGTGTCGATCCGGCGTTTGCGGGCCAAGATCGACGATCCCTTCGAAGACAAACTGATCCACACCCTGCGCGGTGTTGGCTACGTGCTTGAGGCGCGCCGTTGAAACCCGCCAGCCTGTCTCTGCGGCTTGGTCTGAGCGTGACCCTGATGGGCGCCGCGCTGGTGCTGCTGTTGGCCTGCCTGGCGGTGTTTGCCCTCGACCATGAGCTGGACAGCCGCGCGCGCAAGGACCTCGCGCGCAAGATGCTGCAGGTAGAACACAACCTGCGGGTCGACCTGCGTAGCGCTGACCTGGCCAGCCGTGCCCACCCACTGCTCGACCTGGTCATGGGCCATGACAACCTAAGCCTCAGCGTGATTGCTCTTAATGGCCGCCATGCAGCCTTGCTCAGCCTGGGCCCGGCGCTGCAGTCACAGCGCCTGCGCGAGCTGCCGTGGAGCGACGGCCAGACCTTTCAGGAATGGAAGGACAGCAGCGGAGCGCAGTTTCTCAGCGTGACGCAGGCGATGCGGCTGCGCGATGACACCCCGGTGCGGGTAATGATGACCCTCAATCGCGCCGACGATCACTACCTGTTGCACGCCTACCTGCGCTCGACTCTGCTGGCCTTGCCGTTGTTACTGCTGCTGATTGGCGTCTGTGCCTGGAAGCTGGTGCAGCGCAGTTTGAAACCACTGAGGCGGTTTCGCCGGATCGCCGGCCAGGTGTCTGCGCAAGCGCTCGACCATCGACTGCCCTCCAGCGGCCTGCCGCAGGAACTGGCCGACCTCGCCCGCTCGATCAATGTGATGCTGGATCGGCTCGATCAGGGTGTGCGCCAGTTGTCGCAGTTTTCCGACGACCTCGCGCATGAGCTACGCACGCCCCTGAGCAACCTGATGGGCAAGGCCCAGGTTACCCTCGCCCGCCCACGCGACAGCGGCGATTATCGCGAGGTGCTGGAAGACAGCATCGAAGAACTGACTCGGCTCAACCGCATCATCAACGACATGTTGTTTCTCGCGCAGGTCAGCCAGCCGCAGGCCCAGGTCGAGTTCAAACCGTTGGCGCTGGCCGACGAAGTCGTGCGCGTCAGCGAGCTGTTTGCCATCAGCGCCGAAGTGAAGGATATCGAGATCAGGCATCAAGGCTGGGCCACCGCCCTGGGCGACCGGCTGATGTGCCAACGGGCCTTGTCCAACCTGCTCAGCAACGCACTAAGACATGGCCCCGAGGGCAGCGTCGTAACCATTGGCATTGGCCGCCATGCACAGCAGGCCTGGGTATGGGTTGAGAACCACGGGCCGGGGATCGCTGACGAGCACCTGCCACACCTGTTCGAAAGGTTCTACCGGGCCGACAGCGGTCGCTCGCGGCTCGATGGTGGCACTGGCCTGGGGCTGGCGATCGTGCAGTCGATCATGCAACTGCACGGCGGCCGGGTCGAGGTCAGCAGCCAGGCGCATGGGCCAACCCGGTTTACCTTGCTGTTTCGTGCCGAGTGACGCCGATCAGCGCGAGGCCTGCAGGATCAACGCCTTCATTTCAGCCACGGCGGCCTTGAAGCCGACAAACAGCGCATGCGCCACCAGCGCGTGACCGATGTTCAGCTCGTTGATGCCCTTGATCGCCGCGACCGCCTCGACGTTGTGGTAATGCAGGCCGTGGCCGGCGTTGACGATCAGGCCCTGGCCGACGCCAAACGCGACGCCGTCGGCGATGCGCTTGAGCTCATCGGCCACCTCGGTTGGGGTCAGCGCATCGGCATAGCGACCGGTGTGCAGCTCGATGGCCGGCGCGCCGACCCGTCGCGAAGCTTCGATCTGGCGCTCGTCGGCATCGATGAACAACGACACTTCAGCGCCGGTGCGGGCCAGGCGCTCGACGGCCGCCTTGATCCGCGCTTCCTGACCGGCCACATCGAGGCCGCCTTCGGTGGTCAGTTCCTGACGGGTTTCCGGGACCAGGCAGATGTGTGCCGGGCGAATCTGCTCAGCGAACAGCATCATCTCTTCGGTAACGCCCATCTCGAAGTTCATCCGCGTCTGCAGCACGTCCTTGAGCAACAGCACATCGCGCTCCTGAATATGCCGGCGGTCTTCACGCAGGTGTACGGTAATGCCGTCGGCGCCCGCTTCTTCGGCGTCCAGCGCGGCCTTGACCGGATCTGGATAGCGGGTGCCGCGGGCCTGGCGCAAGGTCGCCACGTGGTCGATGTTGACGCCGAGAAGCATGCGGTTGCTATGAGTCACGAAAGGCTCTCCTGAAGATGTAGCCGCACAGCATACGACGTGCTCAGCGCTTGCGAAACAACTCCCGACTCACCAACGGTTTTGGCCCCAGGTGGACGGCCAGGGCCTGGCGCATCAGTCGCTTGGCTGCCAGCAATGCGCCAGGCGCTTCCCACTCGGCGTGGGCCAGTGCGAGCAGTTCATCGCCCCTGAACAACCCGGGCTGGAACAGCTCCACCCGCTCAAGCCCGGCGTCGACCTGCAGGCGGTACAGACCAGTGGCGGCGATAGGCTCGGCGTTGACGTCGTGATCCAGGGCAAAGGCGTAACCGAGCTGCTCCAGCAGGCGCCATTCAAAGGCCCGCAGCAACGGCTCCAATGGCCGGCCCTGGCCCAACGCCTGCAGGGTCAGGGCATAGTGCTCGAACAGCGCTGGGTATGGCGCCTCGGCCGGCAGCAGGCGCATCAGCAGTTCATTCAGGTACAAGCCGCTGAACAGTGCATCACCATTGAGCCAGGCGGCAATTCCGGCGCTGTCGAGGCGGTTGACGTTCTTCAGCTCGCCGCGTCCACGCAGCTCGACTTCCAACGGCACGAACGAGCGCACCAGGCTGCCACCCTTGCCCCGCGCCCGGCGCAGCACCGCACGCACGCGACCTTGCGGCGTGAAAAAGTCCACCAGCGCGCTGGTCTCGCGGTACGCACGGCTGTGCAGCACGTACGCCGGCTGACCTTGAGGTTGTTCCATGGGGAAGGCCCGGATGCAGAACGGCCCGGAACAATCCGGGCCGTTGGGGGTGTGTTACAGGTCGCCGTAGCCCAGCGAGCGCAGGGCGCGCTCATCATCGGACCAACCGCCTTTGACCTTGACCCAAAGGTTGAGCATGACCTTGGCGTCGAACAGCGTTTCCATGTCCTTGCGCGCGTCGGAGCCGATGCGCTTGATACGCTCGCCTTTGTCGCCAATGATGATCTTCTTCTGGCCATCACGCTCGACGAGGATCAGGGCATGGATGTGCAGCACATGGCCTTGCTGCTTGAACTCTTCGATCTCGACAGTGATCTGGTACGGCAGCTCGGCACCCAGTTGGCGCATGATCTTCTCGCGGACCAGTTCGGCGGCGAGGAAGCGGCTGCTGCGGTCGGTGATCTGGTCTTCCGGGAAGAAGTGATCGTTCTCCGGCAGCTGCTTGGCGATCAGTGCTTCCAGCGCTTCGAGGTTGTGCCCCTGCTGGGCGGAGATCGGCACGACTTCGGCGTTCGGCAGTTGCTCCTGCAGCCATTTCAGGTGCGGGATCAATTCGGCCTTCTCGTCCATCCGGTCGGTCTTGTTGACCGCGATGATCAGCGGACCGGTAACGTACTGGACACGCTCGAGCACCAGTTGGTCCTCGTCGGTCCAGCGGGTACGGTCAACCACGAAGATCACCACGTCGACGTCCTTGAGGGCGGCCGAAGCGGTGCGGTTCATGTAGCGGTTGAGCGCCTTGTCGTTGGCCTTGTGCATGCCTGGGGTATCGACGTAGATCGCCTGCACGTCACCCTCGGTCTTGATCCCGAGCATGTTGTGGCGGGTGGTCTGCGGCTTGCGCGAGGTGATCGCCAGCTTTTGCCCGAGGATATGGTTGAGCAAGGTCGACTTGCCCACGTTGGGGCGGCCGACAATGGCTACGTAGCCGCAACGGGTTGGGTTGTTCTCAGTCATTACCATTCTCCACGCCCAGGGCGATCAGTGCAGCGGCGGCGGCGACTTGCTCGGCAATACGCCGGCTTACGCCCTGGCCACGGCTCTTGTTGTTCAGCAGGACCACTTCGCACTCGACGAAGAAGGTCCGGCAATGAGGTTCGCCCTGGATATCGACCACTTCATAACGCGGCAAATCGCAACCACGCGACTGCAGAAACTCCTGCAGGCGGGTTTTCGGGTCTTTGTTGGTGTCGACCAGCGTCAGGCTCTCGAACTCATCGGTCAGCCAAGCCAGAATGCGCTCGCGCGCGGTCTGCATGTCGGCATCCAGATAGATGGCGCCAATCAGCGCCTCGAGGGCATCGGCGAGGATCGATTCGCGGCGAAAACCACCGCTTTTCAGCTCACCCGAACCCAGTCGGAGGAATTCGCCCAGGTCGAATCCACGCGCCAGCCGCGCCAGAGTTTCACCCTTGACCAGGCGTGCGCGCAGGCGCGACAGCTGGCCTTCGCGGGCCTGCGGGAAGCGCTCGAACAGCGCCTCGCCGGCGACGAAATTGAGGATGGCGTCGCCAAGAAACTCCAGGCGTTCGTTATTGCGCCCGGCATAGCTGCGATGGGTCAGGGCCAGCAACATCTGGTCCTGATCCTTGAAGGTATAGCCGAGCTTGCGCTCCAGGCGTGCGAGGGAAGCAGTCATGCGGCCACCCGTTTGTTGTTCAACGCGTTGTTCAAATCAACATCCTGAAAAGACGGTATGGCTGTGAATCGCTGCCAGTTGGTAGCGCCCCCGTGTTTCAAGACGCTCTCGACCTTGAGTACACAGCCTATGTCAGAAAAGCATTCGGCGCTGTCTGCAGACAGCGCCGATGGGTATCAATGGATCAGGCCGACCCGCGACAGGTTGGGCAGGTGGCTGAGCTTGGGCTCTGGCCAACTCATCCAGACTGCAAACGCCTTGCCGACGATATTGCGGTCCGGAACCATGCCATGCAGTTCCTTGGGAATGTTTGGATCATCCCAGAAACGGCTGTCGTTGGAGTTGTCGCGGTTGTCGCCCATCATGAAGTAATGGCCGGCGGGTACCGTCCATTGCTGGTCAGGCGGCATGCGGTAGCGGCTCATTTCCTTGCGGATCATGTGCTCGGCCGCGCCCAATTGCTCCTTGTACAGCTCAGCGCTGCCCAAGGTGCCTGGTTCGCTACCGACCAACTGCTCGGCGACCTGCTTGCCATTGACGAACAGGCGCTTGTCGCTGGTGTAGCCGATCTGGTCGCCCGGCAGGCCAACCACACGCTTGATGTAGTTGACGTTGGGGTCGCTCGGATAGCGGAACACCATCACGTCGCCCCGCTGCGGCTGACCAATCTCGATGACCTTCTTGTCGATCACCGGCAGGCGAATGCCGTAGGAGAACTTGTTCACCAGGATGAAGTCGCCCACTTCCAGCGTCGGTTTCATCGACCCGGAAGGAATCTGGAACGGCTCTACCAGGAACGAGCGCAGCACCAGCACGATGAACAGCACCGGGAAGAACGACTTGCCGTACTCAACCAGCAACGGCTCCTTGTTCAGCTTCTCGACCACGGCCATTTCTGGCTGGCTGACGCTGCCCTGATAGGTGGCAATCGCCGCCCGCCGGCGCGGAGCCAGGAACAGCAGATCGATCAGAGCCAACAAGCCACAGACGGCAACGGCGATGACGAGCAACAGCGGGAAATTTAGCGACATAGGACCTAGCTATCCAACCTGAGCACGGCGAGGAAGGCTTCTTGTGGAATTTCCACGTTACCGACCTGTTTCATGCGTTTCTTACCGGCTTTCTGCTTTTCGAGCAGTTTGCGTTTACGGCTGACGTCGCCGCCATAACACTTGGCCAGTACGTTCTTTCTGAGCGCCTTGACAGTGGTCCGGGCGACGATCTGCCCGCCGATGGCGGCCTGGATCGCGACGTCGAACATCTGCCGAGGAATCAGTTCTTTCATTTTCTCGGTCAGCGCGCGCCCTTTGTAGTGGGCGTTGTCGCGGTGCACGATCAGCGCCAGCGCATCAACCTTGTCGCCGTTGATCAACACGTCCAGCTTGACCAGGTTGGCCGACTGGTAACGATCGAAATGGTAGTCCAGCGACGCGTAACCGCGGCTGGTCGACTTCAAACGGTCGAAGAAGTCCAGTACCACCTCGTTCATTGGCAGATCGTAGCTTACCTGCACCTGAGTACCGAGGAACTGCATGTCACGCTGAACACCGCGCTTCTCGATGCACAGGGTAATGACGTTACCCAGGTGTTCTTGCGGCACCAGGATATTGGCGCGCACGATTGGCTCACGGAAGTCTTCGACTGCTGATACATCCGGCAGTTTCGACGGGTTGTCGACGTGAATGGTTTCACCGGTCTTGAGCTTGATCTCGAAGATCACGCTCGGCGCCGTGGTGATCAGGTCCAGGTCATATTCGCGCTCGAGGCGCTCCTGGATGATCTCCATGTGCAGCATGCCGAGGAAGCCACAGCGGAAGCCAAAGCCCAGTGCATCCGAGCTTTCAGGCGCGTACTGCAGCGACGAGTCGTTCAGGGTCAGCTTTTGCAGCGCATCGCGGAAGTCTTCGAAATCATCGGAAGACACCGGAAACAGGCCAGCGTAGACCTGTGGCTGAATACGTTTGAAGCCTGGCAGCACTTCCACCTCGGGGGTGGAGCTCAAGGTCAGGGTGTCGCCGACCGGCGCGCCGAGAATTTCCTTGATGCTGGCAATGATGAAGCCCACTTCGCCTGCTTTGAGATCGGCGGTCTGGGTGTGCTTTGGCGTGAACACGCCGACGCTGTCGACCAGGTGAACCTTGCCGGTCGACTTGACCAGAATCTTGTCGCCCTTTTTCACGCGGCCGTGGCGCACGCGAACCAGGGACACGACGCCCAGGTAGTTGTCGAACCAGGAGTCGATGATCAGTGCTTGCAGCGGTGCATCGATGTCACCGGTTGGCGCCGGGATCTGCTGCACAAGGCGCTCGAGCACCTCGTCCACGCCCATGCCGCTCTTGGCGCTGCAGGCTACGGCGTCGGCCGCGTCGATACCGATGATCTTCTCGATTTCGTCCTTGACGCGGTCCGGATCGGCCTGGGGCAGGTCCATCTTGTTCAGTACCGGCATGACCTCAAGGCCCTGCTCGATAGCGGTGTAGCAGTTGGCCACGGACTGGGCTTCGACACCCTGGCCAGCATCGACCACCAACAACGCGCCTTCACAGGCGGCCAGCGACCGGCTGACTTCATAGGTGAAGTCTACGTGGCCGGGAGTGTCGATGAAGTTCAGCTGGTAGGTCTTGCCGTCCTGCGCCTTGTAATGCAGCGTGACGCTATGGGCTTTGATGGTGATGCCGCGCTCGCGCTCCAGATCCATCGAATCGAGCACCTGGGCTTCCATTTCGCGCGACGAGAGGCCACCGCACATCTGAATGAAACGGTCGGCCAGCGTCGACTTGCCGTGGTCGATGTGGGCGATGATGGAGAAATTGCGGATATGACTCAAATCACTCACGGGTCACTACTCGAAATGGCTGCGAGCCGGACGCCCGCCGAAAAATAGCCGGGAATTGTACCTTAAGCCGCAGCCTTGTGGGAGATTCCTGATCGGCTGCAATCCCGCGTGGCTTGGCAGGCCGCCATGAAATTTTCATCCGTTTACAAAAAAGGGCAGCCGAAGCTGCCCTGTATCGCGCTGCCGCTATGCTTATTCAGCCAGCTTGAAGGTGATGAAGCTGGCGCGCCCTTGGCGCAGCACTCGCATCGACACCGAGCGATTCTTCGGCAGGTCCTTGGCGATCTCGGTGAACTCTTTGGCCGAGCCAATGGCCTGGTTGTTGAGGTGGCTGATAACGTCACCCGGACGCAGACCGATCAACGCCGCCGGACCATCCAGCACTTCCTTGATGACCACGCCCCCCTTGAGCTCGAGGGCTTTTTTCTGCTCGGCGGTCAGGTCCGAAACCGCTACACCGAGGCGGTTGCTGCTGCGCTCGGCACTGCCCTGGCCAGGTGTGGTGATATCGGCATCCTCATCAGGCAAAGCGCCGACAGTTACGTCGAGGTTCTGCCGCTTGCCGTTGCGGATGATCTCAAGCTTGGCCTTGGCGCCATCCTTGAGGCTGCCGACCAGGTGCGGCAGGTCGGCCGACATGACGATCGGCTGGCCATTCATGCTGAGGATGACATCTCCGACCTGCAAACCGCCTTTGGCCGCTGGACCGTCTTCCAGCACCTGAGCTACCAGGGCGCCGGCAGGCTTGTCCAGACCGAACGACTCGGCCAGGTCCTTGTTGACCTCCTGGATCACCACACCCAACCAACCGCGGTTGACCTTGCCGTCTTTCTTGAGCTGATTGGAGACGTCCAGCGCCACGTCGATCGGGATCGCGAACGACAGGCCCATGAAGCCACCGGAGCGGGTGAAGATCTGCGAGTTGATGCCGACCACTTCGCCTTTCATGTTGAACAGCGGACCGCCAGAGTTACCCGGGTTGATCGCCACGTCGGTCTGGATGAACGGCACGTAGGTGTCGTTGGGCAGGGTCCGGCCTTTGGCGCTGACGATGCCTTTGGTTACCGAGTGGTCAAAGCCGAACGGCGAGCCGATAGCCAGTACCCATTCGCCGACTTTGAGTTTCTCCGAATCGCCCAGCTTGACGATCGGCAGATCCTTGCCTTCAACCTTGAGCAAAGCGACGTCGGTGCGCGGGTCGGTGCCGACCAGCTTGGCCTGCAGCTCGCTGCGGTCGGACAGGCGTACGATGATCTCGTCAGCATCGGCGACCACATGGTTGTTGGTCAGCACATAACCATCGCTGGAAATGATGAAGCCCGAACCCAGCGATTGCGCTTCCCGCTGGCGGTCGCCGCGCGGCGAACGCGGCTGTTGTGGCATGTTGCGCTCGAAGAATTCACGGAACATCGGCGGCAGGCCTTCAAGATCAGGCATCTGCCCGGCAGCAATGCGCCGATCAGGCAGTTTCTGCTTGGTACTGATGTTCACCACTGCCGGCGAAGCCTGCTCGACCAGCGTAGTGAAGTCCGGCAGTGCTTCTTCAGCTTGGGCCGTCAGCACCTGGCCGAGCATTAGCACGGCGGCGAACATGGAGAGATAGGGTTTCAAGCGTGGTATTGACATACGGCTCCCGTCACAACGAGCGTAAATTGCATTAAGACCCCTGCAGATGCAGGAAAGGCCAGACCCCGAGGACTCTGACCTATAGAAAATTTACGAAGGGATTGCAAATGACATTGCGTTAATTTCATTTCAGCCGATTACGTGAAGGGCTGCAAACGCAGGCGCGCCGCTACTGGCTGGCCTGGGCATCCTGAGCACGCATGGACAATGCAACGCGCTCGGCAGTACCCAACGGGATCTCGCCAACCACCGTGACGATGACCTTGCCCTTGGGAGTATTCAGGTAGCGCGAGACAGCCACGGTCGGACCAAGCTGCACGCGGGTATCGTTACCTGAATCATCCTTGACCGGCTCCAGAAATACCGAAAAACGAGTCAGCCCATCGTCATACATCAGACTGCTGACCGTGGTCTTGCGCGAAACATCACTGCGTACCGAGCTGTTGACCAACTCGAAACCGGGCGGCAACCAATCGGAGCGCCAACCACCTACTGCCGGCAACGGCGAAGCTGCAACTGCATGCTCTACAGGCTTGCACGCATCACTTGGGCGCATCGCTTGCTCGGTTGGCGGTGTGGTATCCAGGCGGGTCATCTGGAAACGCTCCAGCAATTGACCCTTGTCGTTGAGCATCAACGAGCGCAGGGGCAATGCGGTCTGGCGGTCCAGATGCAATTCGAAGGCGTAGCGATGCTGGTCACGGGGGGTCAGGGTGATAATCACCGCATCGCGCCCGGCAACCCGCGACTTGCCGGCAACGCTCAAGTCGTACCAGCTCATCAGTTTCAGGGGGTCCAGCACCCGCGGGGCAGAGCTGGGCGGCGTCGAAACGCCACTCACCAGATCGCCACTGACGCACTGCACCTGACCGTCCACGCGGACGATCTCCTGAGCCGTACCATCGAGCTGCAACAGCCGCTCGCTGACCGATCCATTGGCAACGCGGTGCCAGATGTCGTGGGAAGAGAAGCTGCCGTTGCGTTCGTAAACGAACGAACCCTGGTAACTCTGGGATTGCTCAGCTCGTGCCAGCTTGTTCAGCCACTCATTCGCCTGAGGCGAAGAGTTGGCTGCCAACGCTGGCACCATCATGCAACTGCCTACCAGCAGTGACAGAAGAGGTAGCGCGCGCATGATGCTCCTTAACTAGCGGTTTTCCAGGCTAGCGGCGCGGGCGTATGGCAGTGCGGTTTCAGTGCCCTTGAGCGCTGATTCCTGAGCGTGCTGCTTCAAGTAGCCCGGCAGACGCTTGTCCCAGCCTTCCTGGCTCTGCAAGACACCATTGGCCATCGGCCCGGTGGTCTGCTCGCTGCTCTCGCTGTAGCCAGCCAGAACTGCCGGACCTTGCGTTTGCGGCATGGTCAGACCTTGCTGAGCAGGCTGTTGCGCAGCCAGTTCGCTACCGGTGATTTCGTCCTGGTTATACAGACGCACGCCGGCCAGTACTGCAACGGTTACCGAGGCAGCTACGGCCAAACGGCCGATGCTACGCCAAGGGCCTTGCTTGACCTTGGCTGGCACAGCCTCATCGGCCAGTGCAGCAGAGACCGCCGCAGCGATGTCCAGCTTGGGCAGCAGCAGTTCCTTGTGCATGGCTGCACGGGCAACCTGGTAACGCGACCAGGTAGCACGGGTGTCGGCGTCATCAGTGGCGCTCAAAACACGACGCAGCTCCAATTCATCCGCTTCGTTGTCCATTACGGCGGACAGCGATTCCTGCAAAGCTTCACGACTCATGGCGGTTCCTCTCTTGGCTGTAGCCGCTGTCTCAGGATTCCTGCAGCAACGGCTGCAAGGCTTTATCAATGGCCTCCCGAGCGCGGAAAATCCTTGAGCGCACGGTCCCCACCGGACATTGCATGACGCTCGCAATGTCTTCATAACTCAGACCATCAAATTCGCGCAAAGTTAGTGCCGTGCGCAGATCTTCTGGCAGTTGCTGGATGGTCCGATGGACGGTACCTTCGATCTCATCCCGCAACAACGAGCGTTCTGGGGACTCGAGATCCTTGAGACCATGATCGCCGTCATAGAACTCCGCATCCTCGGAGCTCACATCACTGTCGGGTGGCCTTCTACCGCGGGACACCAGATAGTTTTTCGCCGTGTTGATGGCGATGCGGTACAGCCAGGTATAAAACGCGCTGTCACCGCGGAAATTGCCTAGCGCCCGGTAGGCCTTGATGAAGGCTTCCTGCGCCACATCCTGGGCTTCATGGGTGTCGTGTACAAAGCGCACGATCAACCCGAGAATCTTGTGCTGATACTTCAGCACCAACAGATCGAACGCTCGCCTGTCGCCGCGCTGCACGCGCTCGACAAGCTGCTGATCCTCTTCCTGGGTTAGCATGAATACTCCTCAGTAAACTTGAAGGAGCATTGCAGCAGCCACCGTTCAGGCTTGCAAACATAGACTCGGGCTTTGCGCAAAAGTTCTCCCCTCCAAGCAAGTTTCCTGCGGCCTCTGGTCGGCTCGCACGAAAAAGACGCAGTACGGTCACGGCCGGCCGCGTCATTGATCTGGTCTTGATTTACGCAGGTATCAGCCCATTTCGAGCTACTGCCCTGCGTCGCCTTGGCATTCGTGGCGTATGGGCAGCCTTCATAGGATTTCCAGCCAGACTGGAAAGTTCCCGGAAGATCGCCGTTGCGTGACAAGCGCCATTGGAAATCAGGCACCCGGGGCTGCTATAAAGGCATCCCGGCAACGTTTTCACGATAGTTTCACAATGCCATCTGCGCATCGCTATTGTGCCGTTCCCCTCCCCTAGATTACTAGTGCCCCGACATGAGCAAACAATTCCAATACGATGTCCTGGTGATCGGCAGTGGGGCCGCAGGCCTCAGCCTGGCACTCAACCTTCCGGATCACCTGCGCATCGCTGTGCTGAGCAAGGGTGACCTGGCCAATGGCTCGACCTTTTGGGCCCAGGGCGGCGTTGCCGCCGTGCTTGACGACACCGACACTGTGCAGTCGCATGTCGAGGACACCCTCAATGCCGGCGGCGGACTGTGCTCGGAAGAAGCGGTGCGGTTTACCGTTGAGCATAGTCGCGAAGCGATTGAGTGGCTGATCGAACAAGGCGTGCCATTTACTCGCGACGAACACCCTCCGGGTGATGACCGCAGTTTCGAATTTCACCTGACCCGCGAAGGCGGCCACAGCCACCGGCGCATCATCCATGCGGCCGACGCTACCGGTGCGGCGATCTTTACCACCCTGCTGCAGCGCGCCCGGCAACGGTCCAACATCACCCTGCTGGAGCAGCGCGTCGCCGTCGACCTGATCACCGAGCGCCGCCTTGGCCTGGACGGCGAGCGCTGCCTCGGCGCCTACGTACTGGACCGCAACAGCGGCGAGGTGGATACCTTCGGCGCACGCTTCACCGTGCTGGCAACCGGCGGTGCAGCCAAGGTCTACCTCTATACCAGCAACCCTGACGGCGCCTGCGGCGATGGCATTGCCATGGCCTGGCGCGCGGGCTGCCGGGTCGCCAACCTTGAATTCAATCAGTTTCACCCGACCTGCCTGTACCACCCGCAGGCCAAGAGCTTCCTGGTCACCGAGGCGCTGCGCGGCGAGGGCGCCCTGCTGCGCCTGCCCAATGGCGAGCGCTTCATGCCGCGCTTCGACCCACGCGAAGAACTGGCACCACGGGATATCGTTGCGCGCGCCATCGACCACGAAATGAAGCGCCTGGGGGTGGACTGCGTTTACCTGGACATCACCCACAAGCCAGCCGAGTTCATCAAGAGCCACTTCCCGACCGTGTACGAGCGCTGCCTGACCTTCGGCATCGACATCACGCGCCAGCCGATTCCGGTGGTACCGGCTGCGCACTACACCTGCGGCGGGGTGATGGTCGACGATCGCGGTCACACCGACGTGCCCGGCTTGTATGCCATTGGCGAGACCAGCTTCACCGGCTTGCACGGCGCCAACCGGATGGCCAGCAACTCGCTGCTGGAGTGCTTTGTTTATGGCCGCTCGGCGGCTGCCGACATCGAAGCGAGCCTGGACCGGGTCGAAATGCCGCAGGCTCTGCCTTGCTGGGATGCCAGCCAGGTTACCGATTCGGACGAAGACGTGATCATTGCGCACAACTGGGACGAACTGCGGCGCTTCATGTGGGACTACGTCGGGATCGTGCGCACCAGCAAGCGCCTGCAACGGGCTGAACACCGTGTACGCCTGCTGCTGGATGAGATCGACGAGTTCTACAGCAACTATAAAGTGAGCAGAGACCTGATCGAACTGAGGAACCTTGCTCAAGTAGCCGAACTGATGATCCAGTCAGCGATGGAACGCAAGGAGTCTCGGGGTCTGCACTACACGCTGGACTATCCAGAGATGCTGCCAGAGGCGAAGGATACGATCCTTACCCCGACCAGATGAGGCACGTTAGGATCACTGAGCGTAGCACGCTGAGGACCCATTTTGTAACAGCTTTGGGCCATCTTCGTCCCATCGTTGGGGTCCTTATCGCCCGCCCGTGAGGGTCCCAATGGCACACTCGTGCTGACATGCGCGAGGGCATACGGGGGAGCCTTGGCTGTGATATTCCATGAGATGGGTTCACAGAAATTTCTGTCAGATTTTTGTTACGGGGACCTGGGTAACCACTGCCAAAAGCCAGACGAACGACTCCACGGGCCAGCCTGTAGTGTATTCAAGGTGATCTCTTATTGACCGCCACCTCACAGCAGGCAGGCAAACAGTTCTGCAACCCCAATAAAATATGGCCCATTCACGCGAATCAGCGAGATAAGTCCATGACTCAGCTAATGATTTGATGATGGCGCTTCGCTTGCACATCTCGTAATGTTAGCCATGGACTGCTTAAGAATGAGCAAAAATTGGTCAAGATGACAGCTGGACAACCGTACTCAGCCTGGTTCAAAAAGGCTGCACATGGAATTACCACCTCCGACGGCATCGAGGTAGACGTATACGAGCTCGAAATCGATCTTGGGGCGGAGCCCGTCCTATCCGCGTGGGCCAAACATTTCCGAGAGCATTACTGTCTCGATAGTCAAATTGATCGCCTACGGAGGGGGACTAAAAAAACACGGGCCGAGTATCTCAGGGATTTGGTATTTCCAGATGCGACTGAGGATTTTGGCCCTGCAACGCGCTCCGGCGACTTTGCTGAAATTCTCATTGCAGATCTACTTGAAAGCCACTTTGGTTTTTGGGTGCCCCGTACCCGATATGACAACAAAATGGTCCGGAATGAGTCTCCAAAGGGTACCGATGTCTTGGCATTTAAGTTTGATGGCATAGGTCCATCTGCACCATCTACCAAAGATATTTTGATTTCCCTTGAGTCGAAAGCACAGCTCAGTGGTAAGAAAGCAAATCCAAGACTGCAAGACGCAGTTAAAGATTCGATGAAGGACGTGTATAGAATTTCAGAATCATTAAATGCGATGAAACGCCGCTTAATTGACCGCCAAGATGAAGAAGGCGCAGATCGAGTGGAGCGTTTTCAAGAAGGGCTCGATGTTCCCTATGTGCGAATGACAGGGGCGGCCGCTGTTTTTTGTTCAAGCATTCTTGATTCCGCCCATATAACTGAAACCACAGACTGTACTTCGCATGAAAACATCAAAAACCTAATGCTGGTTGTCATTCATGCCAAGTCGCTTATGAAGTTTGTTCACGCTCTCTACGGCAGGGCCGAAAATGAAGCCTGAAAAACGTGCTCGGTATGCTGCGGCAGTAACGCTATCCAAGGGAAAAATGTTTGAGTATGGAGTTCCAGAAGGAGACCATATTGAACTTCCTGAAGATCTTGACTTGGAGATGCAGTTTCCATTAGCTGTTGGAACAGTCGGCGACTTTGCGTCAGAAGTAGTCACCAAGTCTATCGGTGATGCGCTTAAAGCTCAAACACCTCGTGACGAGGTTATTTTTTCAGCTCAAGTCCTTCAGGCTTTTGACGACTCCCTGCTTAACAAAGATATCTCCTTCAATCTTCGTTTACTCGCAGCGGCTGGCTTTTACCTCGGGGATGTGCCTGGAAATGCTGCGGTCCAACTATCCAGATTGAGTCAACTCGAGTCTCCTGAACACGACACTTTAGCGATTGCAGTAAAAGCAGCGATGGATCGGCCTTGGGAGCAAACAAACAAGGCATTAGAATCTTCACGTGCAAAAGATATTTTGGATGTGTTGCGCCAGCACTTCAGAAATGGCTTGAGCGGCGGGCAGAAAGCTAATGATGCTATTAGATCCCTGCGCGAATGGGCCTACAGGCATGCGTCTGCGCATGACCTACTTATGGCTGACTTGCTCGGAGCGATTAGTGCCACTCGCATCGCTAACTCTGCTTGGACTTTACTTCCTCGCTATAGCAGCCTCCCGCCAGAAAAGTGGGAGTCATACTTGTCGCGCTCTATGTCAATCAAAGAAATGTGGCCCTCCCAGCGCATGTTAGGAGAGGCAGGACTGTATGGAGGGTCATCGGGAGTTGTTCAGATGCCGACGAGTGCCGGAAAATCGAGAGCGACTGAGCTCATTATTCGGTCGGCATTCCTTTCTGCTCGGACAAATCTGGTCTTAGTCATTGCGCCCTTTCGCGCACTCTGCCAAGAGATAGCCAACGATCTTGAAAAGGCATTCAAGGATGATGGCTATGATGTCAATCAACCCAGTGACGCGCTGCAACCAGATGTCGCGTTTGATTTTTCCAACTTATCGGATTTCCTCGATTTAGAATTTGGGGCATTTTACTTGGAGGCCGAACCGAAGCCGCAGGTCATCATTCTTACTCCGGAGAAACTTCTTTACATACTTCGACAAGAACCTGGCATTGTTCAGAAAGCTGGACTTGTGGTTTATGACGAAGGGCATCAATTTGACACAGGCACTCGGGGCGTTACCTATGAATTATTACTAACATCAATTAAAAGACTGCTACACGAAAGTGCTCAGAGCGTGTTGATTTCAGCGGTAATCCAGAACGCTGCATCTGTTGCTGCCTGGCTTTTAAGTGACGAATCAAAGGTTGTTTCCGATAAATCCTTACAGGCTCGGAGACTCATTGCCTTTGCAAGCCTACCGAAGGGTAAGGATGGTCAACTACAGTTCAACGTTGCCTCCGACAACGATCAAAAATTCTTTGTCCCGCGAGTTATTGTTCCCGAAAAAATGCCACGTCTACGCAAGGAAAGAAAAGATCGTTTTTTCCCCACCGAGGAGAGTGGATCCATAGCATTGTATCTTGGACTACGTCTACTAAAGAACGGTGGAGTTGCTATTTTCACAGGAAGGAAGTCTTCTGCTGCAAAAATAGTTCGCGAGGCCGTCGAAGATACCTTTCTTCGTGGAGTTTCTTTTGAACCACCTTCCGCTAATAGTGACCCCACTGAGATTCGTCGCTTTATTTACCTCTTCGAGCGTAACTTTGGTGCTAATGCGTATTTGACTAAAGCAGCTGCCTTAGGCATTTTTGCTCATCACGGCAATACCCCTCAAGGTGTTCGTCTGGCTATTGAGCATGCTATGAGGCAGCGCCTTATTCGATTGATCGTCTGTACATCGACACTCGCACAGGGCGTTAACCTTCCAATTCGATACCTACTCGTAACGAGTGCAATGCAGGGGCGTGAATCGATTAAAGTACGCGACTTCCATAATCTCATGGGGCGTGCTGGACGTGCCGGAATGTACGGTGAGGGTACAGTTATTTTCACGGACCCTCGACTCTATGACGAGCGTTTCGCAAAAACGCACCGCTGGAATGATACGGTCAACCTAATCAATCCAGATAGTGCTGAGCCGACGGGAAGTACATTGCTTTCTCTTTTTGATCCGCTGCGAAATGACATCGGAACAATTACTCTAAGCTCACCAAACTCTGCTGAGATAGCCAGTCATATCGTCAATAACTGGGAGGCACTTTTTAAGTGGATAGAGCGCGTCCCTAACGACCTTCCCAAGAGCAATTTTTCGGTCGCCTCACTGCGCGAACAACTTAAATCCAAGAAGAAAATTATTGAAGCAGTTGAAAGCTTCTTGATGACATATCGCAGCGACGTTCAGCCCGAAATTTTTGTGGAAAACTCTCGAGCATTGGTTACTGAAACGTTGGCCTATTCGCTTGCTACTGGAGAACAACAAGTACTCCTGACAGATATCTTCGAGTCTGTTGCGCGGAGGATCGAAATTTTCGTTCCAGATACAGCGGTCCAGCAGCGTTTTGGGCGGACATTGTTAGGTATTGATCAAGCGTTGGTGATTGAATCCTGGGTGACTACGAACGCGAAGACACTCGAGGACGCCGCCTCTGCCGACCACCTGCTTGAAGTGATATGGCCGCTTCTCGTCCTTTTATCCAGTGAAAAACGGTTGATCGACACTGTTCCTGCCGGGGCTATTCAGGTATTAGCAACGGGGTGGCTCGCTGGAGATTCGTTTGCAGCACTCCTTCAACGGCTTGATACATTGGGTGCATACTATCCCTACGGAACTAACCAAAGAAAGTTCGATCTCGATGTGGTTGTAGACCTATGTGAACAAACATTTGGCTTTGAGTTTGCGCTTTTGCTCGCAGCGGTAAAGGAATCATTTATTGCGTTGTCTGCGGAACAAGTTGGTGAGGTGTTCAGAGGGTACGCAGATCTTCTTCAAAAGCGATTGAAATATGGACTACCAAATCAGAGCTGCATTGCCTATTTTGAAGCGGGATTTTCTGAACGAGTGATTGCCCAACATTTTGTCGAGGAGATTACTCAAGGGGCCATTCAAAACAGCTTCGATGCCAGAAATATGATTCGAGAAAACCCTGAGAGATTTGAAGCAATCCTGCAAGACTATCCATCTTATTTTTCCGATGTTTTCAAAACAATCACTGCTACTTGACCGCACAAACTTATTAAGACCATCACACAAAAACATGTAGCTTTCACTAAGAGGTAAATCACCTCCATACAGCCACCTCACCCAACCACAAACGAGCCCAGCCACCAACGAGATAATAACAAACACCATAGAAAGATAATAATACAGACCATTAAACAACGGTAGTACAATCTTTAAGTTAAAGGCCCCATGAACTTTGAGCAATACACGGCAACCCCAATCCCGTGCAAGGTCTTTTAGCGGTGCCCTTAAGGGACATCACAAGTGACAATATCAATGTTCGCTCCTTCCTACTGGAGCCAGACGCGAGGTCTGCTTACTGGGGACAGTTGAGTGTTGGCTTGTCACCTCGAAAGGTAGTCGCTCTTGGCGCTCGGTGGTCCTTGGTCAAAACGGTAGGATTTGCTTCGGGTTACCCGTAGCCATAGCGAGGGTCTTTGGATTCCTTGATTTACGGGGCTTTCAGAGGTACTCCACGAAAAGCTCACCTCACTATAGATACCTCACGCCCTTGCAAACTCTCCGTGATAATTTTTGCGGAGCGTTCGTAAGCATTGCTCGGCTGCCCGTAAGTTCTGCAAGTCGTACTCTTTCAACTCTCCGTGAACCATGAATGATGCACGCTAGTCGCCGCTTGGTAACTTACGGATGCCCTTTGGGAGACCGTCACGTTTCAGTTTGCCTCGAGCATTCCAAAGATTCTCAGCGACGGTGCAGGATCGTAAGTTATCAGGATTGTTGTTCAGGCGGTTGCCATCTATATGATCAACAACATGCTGTGCTGGATCAATCCCGGTGCTCATGAAAAAAATGACGCGATGTGTGCGGTAGAACTTTCCGTCAAACTTCATCCGGTAGTAACCATCTGTGCCGATGCTTACGACTGGCCCTGTCCGGCCATTGCGGCCACGGACTGCTTTGATCCGGGAGAGTCCAGAAGGGCTCGCTGGGTCGATCCTGTAGATCTCGTTGAGGTCTTCGAGGGAAGGTAGTGCGGTGTTTAGCTTGGACATGGTGGTGCCTCCTATGGATTGATGGGGGTAGCCATAGCGAGGGTCTATATGATGTGTTCTGCACGACCAAAAACCACAATATGCAGTGACTGCAAGGACGACTCTACCCTCAGACAACAAGACCAGGATCAAATGCGAATTGAACTCGGTGAGGCACAGGAAAAACGTTATTTGACGACGCATGGTTATTATGATTGGTTATATAGGTTGTATCGTAAACTACTGGGGTTTTGATGAAACGAGTGTTGGTGGCAGTGGCGGTAGGGATTGTGCTCAGCGGGTGCAAGTACACAAATTCAGGGAAGGCCGAAGAGGCGCTGCTTCGATTGGAAGAATTCAAATATCTGACGTCGGAGCAGAAATTGACACTGGAGCATGTACGTGAGAGCTCCAAAGGGAGCTATATCTGCGGCACGGTGGAGGCACCGCTTTACAAAAAACAAAACTTTTCTGTCAATACCAAGACAGGCGGGGCAAGTACCTCAGGGTCTTACAGCGGCCTTGTCAAGGACGCCAAAGCTTGGTACCAGCCAACCTGTGATGAGCCAGAGCCTAAACCGGCCAACGAAACCTACTAAGGTACGGGAAGCGACGTAGCGCATACGAATGTGGCCCCCTCATTATCGAGATGTGGCCATATTCGCCTACAATCAGTCATAGAAGGCGGTGATCCAACCGGATGCGAACGAAAGTTGCCCCAGTTGTAGTGGAACAATCTCCCTAAGGTATCAGTGCGGTTCTCAGCGCCTCAGCCATAAGCCCAACTTCTACGGCACTCCCAGCCCCATACAGGTCGTAGCTGATCGATCCCGACGAATGCCCTAAGATCGACTCAGATGTCCCCAGAGGGATCGCAACGGCCTTGAGTGCGCCAGCCAGCGAGTGACGTAGCGAATGGAAGGTCAAGGTCCGGTCGGCCTTCAACTCCAATACCTCCCTGAGCGTCCCATTGACCACCTCAGAGAATCTCCCCTCCCCCAATTTGAACAACCGCGAGTCGGCCTTTTCGACAAACTCAAGGAACGCTTGAAGGTCAAACCCGTAGGCCCCATCAGTCAGCGGCACGACCCTAATCGAATGTTTGGTCTTAGCTGTTTTGCCATCGTTCCGGTTGATGTCGATGACCCAGACACCTCCGACCAGCTTAACGTCCGCCTTGGTCAACTGCCTAAGTTCCGCGATACGAGTCGCAGCGACGGCCCCGAGTGACAGCGCCCAGCGTAGCCATGAGTCGGCAGGCAAGCTATTAGCGTGAGCCATGAATGTCTTGATCTGATCTTGAGAGTACGCCTCACGAGAGCTATCAGTGTCCTTTGTAGGCTTCAGCCCCTTATCGAAGCTTCTGTCGAGGTAGCCGTTATGCACGGCCCAATCCATGACTGTTGTCAGTCGAGTCATCAGCTTCTTAACCGTGGAAGGCTTGCGATCCTCAAGGAGCTTGTCCCTGAGGTTCTTCATGTGCTCCCGCGTGTGGGTCTTCAGGTCCAAGTCACCAAAGACCGCCCCGATGGCCTCGCAGGACGACCTCACATCCCGCATGGTGCTGGCCTGAATGCTGTCCTCGCGTTCCTCCATGTAGAGCCCTGAGAGGGTCGTGAAGGTCAGCGGCTTGGACGCCTCAGACGATAAAACAGATAGAGACGGAGATAGGGCTACAGACGTGCAACAAGATTTACCCTTGAGGTCCCTAACGATCTCGACCAGCTTCCCTGACCTACCCTCCAAGCGCTCTTGAGCGGCCTCAAGGATCTCCAATGCCTTGCTCACGGCCCGTTGCTGATTGACGCTCAGAGGCAGCTTGGCGCTGGCCTCACGGAGGGCAATATGGTGTTCATCGTGGATCATTTCATAGGCGACCAACGAGCTATCACCATGCGACATAGTCAGGCAGGACTCTGCGATATCTACCAGACGCTCACGGAGTTCTTCCCAAGTCGCCTCAGGATTGTCCAGATGGTAAGCCTTGAGGGTCTGGAGGATGTCTTGGGAGATGGTCATAGCAGTGGCCTTGTCGGTGGTCCTAAGCGAGAGCGTAAAGAAGCCTGTAGCGGTGCCTTGAGGGCGAAGGCGAAGGTAATAGCGACCAGACCGACGATAGTGGTACGGCTTGGCGAGCGCAGTTTGTAACAGCTTTGTCCCACTTTGAGGACGCTGGTTGATGCTCATCGGCTGAAACCCCTGTATCCATTGGGTTTAGCCTCATCGCGTCGAGTTCTACAGCAACTACAAGGTCAGCCGCGATTTGATTGAGCTGCGCAATCTGGCCCAGGTAGCCGAATTGATGATTCGCTCGGCGATGCAGCGCAAGGAAAGCCGCGGCCTACACTACACCCTGGACTATCCGGCGATGCTGCCCGAAGCGCGCGATACCATTCTCAGCCCGCTCTGAGCGGGCTCAAGAAGGCTGCGCCCAGCGCCTGCGACTGAACTTCAAGCGCAGGCGCAGGCGCCGGTGTTGCTCCAGCGCCAGCGCGTCAGGACAAACGCACTGACTTTCGCTGAGGCGCCGCCCCGCTCGCACGAAACGCAATACCACCAGCCCCGGCAGAGCCATGCTGTCCGGCAGCAGGCGCACCGCCTGCCAGCCCTGGCTGCGGCTGTACAGCTGCCAGCCTTGGCTGTCGCGGCGCAGGCCGGTGATGGCGTCAGGATGAGTAAGCAGGATGCGCCGGGGAATGACCCAGCAGGCGTGGCTAAGGCAGCCCGCGGCGAGTGGCAGCAGCCACCAGCGCGGCTCGCTCAGCCAAAGCGCCAGCAATGCCAGCGCCAGACTCGCCAGATAGGCCGTCAGCAGTCGGCGTGAGCCCTGCCAACGGCACTGGAACTGCTCACTTGGGCTGGACACGGTCCAGAATGATCCGAACCATGCGCTGCAGCTCAGGGTCTTCAGACTCGCTGCGCTCCATGAACCAGCCGAACATGTCCTGGTCTTCACAAGCCAGCAAGCGCACGTAAAGCTCGCGGTCCGCTTCGTTCAGGGTGGCGTAGACTTCCTGGGTGAAGGGCACCAGCAGCACGTCGAGCTCCAGCATGCCGCGGCGGCTGTGCCAGAAAAGCCGGTTGATTTCAGTTTGTTCGACCATGGGACCCTCCTCGAATGGGCGGCGAGTATACCGCGCCGGGCACACGGCGGCACAAGGCGTTGGTCTAGTCACCTACCTATTTTGTTACCAGCGTTCTATGATGGCTACCAGTCTCAAGCAACCGCGATGACCCATGGCCGACTCTGCTTTCTATTGCTCCCTTGCCCACGAGGGCATCCTCGCCGTTCGCGGCTCCGACGCTGGCAAGTTTCTGCAAGGCCAGCTGACCTGTAATCTCAACTACCTAAGCCAGGAGCAATCGAGCCTGGGCGCGCGCTGCATGGTCAAAGGCCGTATGCAGTCGAGCTTCCGTATCGTGCCCGAGGGCAACGGCTTGCTGCTGGCGATGGCCCGCGGCCTGATCGATGCACAGCTGGCCGACCTGAAAAAATACGCGGTATTTTCCAAGGCCACGCTGACCGACGAAAGCGCCAGCTGGGTCCGCTTTGGGCTGGAGCACGCTGAGCAGGCCTTGCTCGCACTTGGCCTGGATGTGCCCGCTGCAGATGGCGCAACGGTCCGTGAACATGACCTGATCGCTATCCGCGTTTCGCCCGGCCGCGTCGAACTGTGGGTCCCGGCTGAACAGGCCCACAACGTGCAGCAGCAACTCGCTGGTACGCTCAGCGAAGGCAGCCTCAACGACTGGCTACTGGGGCAGATCCGCGCTGGTATTGGCCAGGTTTTCGAGCAGACCCGTGAACTGTTCATTCCGCAGATGATCAATCTGCAGGCGGTCGGCGGCGTGAGTTTCAAGAAAGGCTGTTACACCGGCCAGGAAATCGTCGCGCGCATGCAGTACCTGGGCAAGCTCAAACGCCGTCAGTACCGACTGGCTCTGGCCGTTGCCGATGTGCCTGCGCCCGGCAGCCAGATCTTTTCGCCCACCCACGGTTCTGCGGTTGGCGAAGTCGTGCTGGCAGCTGCCTGTGAACAAGGCTGCGAACTGCTCGCAGTGATCAGCGCCGACGCGGTAGAAGATGACAACCTGCACCTGCTCAGCCTCGAAGGGCCACGCCTGACCTTGCTGAGCCTGCCTTACGAACTGGACCGCGACCGGGAAATCCAGCGCTGACCAGCCTGCCCCGCACCGTGCGGGGCTGCCACACTGCGGTAGAGAATCTCCATGAACAGACTGGCCGAGATGGTCCAGGCGCAATTACTCACTGCCATCGCCAATGACGACCTGGTCCTGCCGACCCTGCCGGAAGTGGCACTGAGCATCCGCGAGGCTGCTGAAGACAGCGAGATCAGCGTTTCGGCCCTGAGCAGGGTGATCGGCCGCGATGCCGCGCTATCTGCGCGCTTGATCAAAGTGGTCAACAGCCCTCTGTTGCGCGCCGCCGTCGAAGTCACCGATCTGCACACGGCGATTACCCGGCTGGGCATCAACTACAGCTGCAACCTGTCGATCGGGCTGGTAATCGAGCAGATCTTCCATGCCCGCTCGCCTGCGGTGGAGCAAAAGTTGCGCGATATCTGGGCCACCAGCCTGGAAGTTGCCGGCATCAGCTATGAGCTGTGTCGCCGCTACACTGACCTCAAGCCCGATCAGGCGACCCTCGGTGGCCTTGTTCATCAGATCGGCGCGCTGCCGGTGCTGATCTATGCCGAAGAGCATAACGAGTTGCTGTCCGACCCGGTCTGCCTGAACTATGTGATCGAGCAGATCCAGCCGGTCCTGGGTGACAAGATCCTCAGTGACTGGGAGTTCCCCGAGCAGCTGGTCAAGCTGCCTGGGCTAATCCAGGATCTGGATCGGCGCACCGACAAGGTCGATTACATCGACGTGGTGCAAATCGCCCGCTGCCTGAGCCAGCGCGGCCGCAGCCGGCCCCTGGCGGCACTGCCAGCCTATCGGCACCTCGGCCTGCCGCAGGGCACGGAACTGGAAGTAGCAGAGCTGCTCGAAGCGCGAAGCATGTTGCGCTGAGGGCTAGTGGCCGGGAAAGGGCTAAATGTTCACGCGATCCAAGCCCTGGTCAGCAATAAAGCTGACCCTGACCTTCAAACCTCCATTTTCGCCGTCATGCAAACTGATCTGGGCCAGATGGGCCCGACAGATTTCCCCGACAATCGCCAACCCCAGCCCACTGCCTTGAGCACTACGCCGGTAAAAGCGCTCGAACACCCGCTCACGCTCAGCTTCAGGAATGCCCGGGCCATCATCTTCGACCTCGAGCACCGCCGGCGCCAACACACGCAAGATCACATTGCCGCCAACCGGCGTGTGCGCCAGCGCGTTATCGATCAGGTTGCTGAGCAGCTCGTTGAGTAAAGTCGGCTCGCCCTTGAGCCAGACCGGCGACTCAGCTTCCAGCGCCAACAACACACCACGGGCATGCGCCAACGGCGCCATGGCCATCCCCAACTCCCGGCTCAGCTGGCTCAGATCAAGCCGCTGCGCCCCGCCCTCGGCAATCGCCCGCGCGCCGTTTTCAACGCGTGCCAACGACAGCAACTGGTTGGCCAAATGGGTCAGCCGGTCAGTACCTTGGGCAGCCGACTCAAGGGTCTGCCGCCACTCCTGCGGGTCCTGCGAACGCAGGCCCAACTCGACCCGCGCCTTGAGCGCTGCCAGCGGCGTTCGCAGTTCATGCGCGGCATCGGCAATAAACTGCGCCTGGCGCTCGAACTGTGCGCGCAGCCGCTCGGTAAAGTGATTGAGCGCACGCACCAATGGCCCCAGCTCATGCTGCACCTGTACTGATGGCAAGGCGCGCAGGTCGTCCGGCTGGCGCTCCTCTACTGCACTGCGCAAGCGCTCGAGCGGGCGCAGCGCTGCACTGACCGCGAACCAGACCATGACCAGCGCCGCCAGCGCCAGCATCCCCAGCCGCAACAGGGTATCGGCCATCAGCCCACGGGCCATGCTCACCCGCGCCTCTTCGGTTTCGGCCACGCGAATCTCGGCCATGCCGTTCATGTTCGGCTCGCTGACCGCCTTGAGCAGGCTGACCACACGTACATCCTGGCCAAGGTAGGAGGCATTGTAGAAACGCGCCAAGGCCGGATAGTCGTCAGTGCGAGGCGTGCCGGGCGGTGGTGGTGGCAGCTTTTCGTACCCCGAGATCAAGCGCTGGTTGATGTCCAACACCTGGTAGTAAATGCGTCCGGCACTGTCGTAGGCGAAGGTGTCGAGCGCCACATAGGGCACATCGGCACTCAGTGTGCCATCGCGCTGGGACAAGCCCGCAGCAATGGTCCGCGCCGACGCCAGCAGCGTACGGTCATAGGCAGTGTCCGCGGCCTCGCGGCCGTTCCAGTAGGCGCTCAGGCCGCTGGCCAGCATCAGTACCACCAGCAGCAGCGCAAGATTGCCCAGCAGCCGCCCGCGCAGGCTGGCGCCATCACGCATCACGGTGCTCCAGCAGGTAGCCAAGACCGCGGAAGGTGACGATGGCAACCGCATGGCCGTCGAGTTTCTTGCGCAGCCGGTGCACGTAGATTTCTATGGCATCAGGGCTGGCTTCTTCGTCGAGGCCAAACACCTGCGCCGCCAGTTGCTCCTTGCTCATCACTCGTCCGGGCCGGGCAATCATTGCCTGCAGCACACTTTGCTCGCGCGAGGTCAGGGTCAGGTGCTCGTCACCCAGGCTGAAACGGCGGGTGTCGAGGTCGTAGACCAGCGGACCACAGCGCTGCTGGCGTTCGCCACCAAGCACACTGCGCCGCAACAGGGCCTTGACCCGCGCCTCCAGCTCAGTCAACTCGAACGGCTTGGCCAGGTAATCGTCGGCGCCCAGGTTGAGCCCGTGCACACGATCCTTGACGTCACTGCGGGCAGTCAGCATCAGCACCGGCAAGGTCTTGCCGCGGCCGCGCAGCCGCGCCAGCACTTCAAAACCGTCCATCCGCGGCAGGCCGACATCGAGCACCGCCACCGCGTATTCCTCGCTGGTCAGCGCCAAGTCAGCGGCGATGCCGTCGTGTAGCACGTCCACAGTCAGGCCCTGACTCTTGAGCGCCTGAGCCACGCTTTCGGCCAGTTGCAGGTGGTCTTCAACCAGCAGCACTCGCATCGGTTTCTCCCTTCGGTGAAGTGGGGGCGCGTTAGTTGGCGCGGAGTGTACCGCCGTCGGCACACCTGTGAAGCCCCAATATGACAAACCTTTCATGTTGAAAGGTTAGCGAAAGGTTGGCCGCCTAGCATCGGATCAAGAATGCCCCGAGCGTTCATAAGCACCAGCAAGGTGCAGACCAATAAAAACAATAAACGGAGTCACTCGACGATGCTGTCATCACAGCCGCAGGCGTTCGCGCCTACCCGTTCCATTCGTCCACGCCCCACTGCCATTGCCAGCGCCCTTGCGCTCGCCGGTATCGCGCCTGTCAGCCAGGCGGCCTTCTTCGAAGACAGCAGCGCCACCTTCGAAACCCGCAACATGTACTTCAACCGTGATTTCCGTGACGGCACCAGCAGCCAGCAGTCCAAACGTGACGAGTGGGCGCAGGGCTTCATGCTCAATTTCGAATCCGGGTACACCGAAGGCACTGTCGGCTTTGGCCTGGACGCACTGGGCATGGTCGGGATCAAGCTCGACTCCAGCGAAGACCGCACCGGCACCGGGCTGTTGCCGACCCATGATGACGGCAAGGCTGCCGACGAGTACTCCAAGCTCGGTCTGACCGGCAAGGTGAAGATTTCCAAGACCGAGCTCAAAGTGGGTTCGCTGATCCCTGAACTGCCGACCCTGCAGCCCAACGACGGGCGGATTCTGCCGCAGACCTTCGAGGGTGGCTTGCTGACCTCCAACGAAATCAGCAACCTGACCGTTACCGCCGGACGCCTGGAAAAAGCCAAGGACCGCAACGACACCAACTGGGAAGACATTGCCCTCAACAACAAGAACGGCCGTTTCGGCGGAACCTTCGCCGCCGACAACTATGACCTGGCCGGCCTTGACTACAAATTCACCGACCGCATCACCGGCAGCTATCACGTTGCCCAACTTGACGACATCTACCGTCAGCACTTCGTTGGCATGGTCGCGACCCAGCCGTGGGGCCCGGGCACCTTTGGCGCCGACCTGCGCCTGGCGATAAGTGACGATCAGGGCCAGGCCCGCGCCGGCAAGATCGACAACACCACCGCCAACGGCATGCTCAGCTACGCCCTCGATGGCCACAAGCTCAGCGGCGCCTATCAGCACGTCTCGGGCGACAGCGCCTTCCCCTACGTCGATGGCGCCGACCCGTATCTGGTCAACTTCGTCCAGATCAACGACTTTGCCGGTGCCGACGAGCACTCCTGGCAGCTGCGTTACGACTACAACTTCGCCTCTCTGGGCATTCCCGGCCTGACCTTCATGACCCGCTACCTCAGTGGCGACAACGTCAGCCGCGCCGATGGCAGCGAGGGCAAGGAGTGGGAACGCAACACCGAGTTCAAATACGTAGTACAAACCGGACCGTTGAAAAACGTCGCGGTGCGTCTGCGTAACGCCACCTTCCGCTCGAATTTTGCCCGCGACGCCGACGAAGTGCGGCTGCTGGTGAGCTACAGCGTGGCCCTGTGGTAACCCATAACAACAATATTTACGGAGATAGACGATGACCTTTTCCCTGCGCCGCCTCGTCCTCGCTACCGGTTGCCTGCTGTTGGCCGGTCAAGCCCTGGCTGCTGAACCGAAACGCCCTGAATGTATCGCTCCAGCATCGCCCGGCGGCGGCTTCGACCTGACCTGCAAGCTGGTGCAAAGCGCCCTGGTCAACGAGAAGATTCTCAGTAAACCGATGCGCGTCACCTACATGCCTGGCGGCGTTGGTGCGGTTGCCTACAACGCCGTGGTTGCCCAGCGCCCGGCCGATGCCGGCACCCTGGTGGCCTGGTCCAGTGGCTCGCTGCTGAACCTGGCCCAAGGCAAGTTCGGCCGTTTCGATGAAAACGCAGTGAAGTGGCTGGCGGCCGTGGGCACCAGCTACGGCGCGATCGCGGTGAACAAGGACTCGCCTTACAAAAACCTGGCTGACCTGGTTGCTGCGCTGAAAAAAGACCCGAGCAAAGTGGTGATCGGCTCCGGCGGCACCGTCGGCAGCCAGGACTGGATGCAGACCGCGCTGATCGCCAAGGCCGCCGGGATCAACCCGCGTGACCTGCGCTACGTCGCCCTGGAAGGCGGCGGCGAAATCGCCACTGCACTGCTCGGCGGGCACATTCAGGTCGGCTCCACCGATATCTCCGACTCCATGCCGCACATCCAGAGCGGCAACATGCGCATCCTTGCCGTATTCGCCGAGAACCGTCTCGATGAGCCGGAAATGAAGGACATCCCAACTGCCAAGGAACAGGGCTACGACATCGTCTGGCCAGTGGTACGTGGCTTCTACCTCGGGCCAAAAGTCAGCGACGAAGACTACGCCTGGTGGAAAGCCGCGTTCGACAAGCTGCTGACCTCCGAGGAGTTCGCCAAGCTGCGTGACCAGCGCGAGCTGTTCCCGTTCGCCCTGACCGGGCCGGAGCTGGACGCCTACGTCAAGAAACAGGTTGCCGACTACAAGACCCTGGCCCGGGAATTCGGCCTGATTCAGTAACAACGTACAGCTGCAGCACCTGTTGAAGCAGGTCAGCCCGCGCAAGCGTCGGTGTCATCACCAACGCCTGCGCGGGTAGAACCGCTCGCGCAATAAACTGCAGCAAGGCAGCCCTCTCGAGGATTTCCCCATGATCCTGCAACGCATTTTTGCCCTGATCCTGCTGGCGGTGTGCGCCGTCCTGGCAGTGATGGCCTGGCCTTACCAGGCCGCGTTTTCCTACGAACCGGTGGGCCCGCGCGCCTTCCCGTTGTTGATGCTTGGCCTGATGGGCCTGGCGTTGCTGTACCTGGCGATTCGGCCGACGCCGATCGTGCATAAAGAGGACGAGCCGCCGCTGGATCGCCCGACCCTGATCAAGATTGCGATCTGCACCGGTCTGTTGATCCTGTTCGCCGCCACCTTCGAAAGCCTGGGCTTCATCGTCAGTGCGGTATTGATCGGCGTGCCGATGGCGCGCCTGTATGGCGGCCGCTGGCTGCACAGCGCAGTGGTGGTGGTGGCGATGAGCGTGCTGCTGTACTGGCTGTTCGATCGCGTGATGGACGTACCCCTGCCCCTTGGCCTGCTTGACGTGCTGGAGAACTGACAGATGGATACTTTAGGCTATCTCAGCCAGGGCTTCGGCGTCGCCTTGAGCCCGTACAACCTGGTTACCGCACTGTGCGGCACCCTGATCGGCACCGTGGTCGGCCTGCTGCCGGGCCTGGGCCCGATCAACGGCGTGGCGTTGCTGATCCCGATCGCCTTTGCCCTCGGCCTGCCGCCTGAATCTGCCTTGATTCTGCTGGCCGCGGTGTACCTGGGTTGTGAATACGGCGGCCGGATCAGCTCGATCCTGCTCAACATCCCGGGCGAAGCTTCGACCGTGATGACCACCCTCGACGGTTACCCAATGGCTCGCCAGGGTCTGGCTGGGGTCGCGCTGTCGCTGTCGGCGTGGAGCTCGTTCATCGGTGCCTTCATCGCCACCTGCGGCATGGTCCTGTTCGCGCCGTTGCTGGCGAAGTGGGCGATTGCCTTCGGACCCGCTGAATACTTCGTGCTGATGGTGTTCGCCATTGTCTGCCTCGGCGGTATGGCCGGCGACAAGCCACTGAAGACATTTATCGCGGCGTTGATCGGTCTGTTCCTGTCGGCAGTCGGTATCGATGCCAACAGCGGCGTTTACCGCTTCACCGGCGACAGCGTGCACATGGCCGACGGCATTCAGTTCGTGGTGCTGGTGCTGGGCCTGTTCTCGATCAGCGAGATCCTCCTGCTGCTGGAGAAAACCCATCATGGCCACCAGGCGGTAAAAGCCACCGGGCGCATGCTGTTCAACTTCAAGGAAGCGGCTTCGGTATTCGCGGTGAACATCCGTTGCGGCCTGCTCGGCTTCATCATGGGTGTACTGCCCGGCGCCGGTGCCACCCTGGCCAGCGCGGTTGCCTACATGACCGAGAAGAAAATCGCTGGCACCAGCGGCAAGTTCGGCAAGGGCGACGCACGTGGCCTGGCAGCACCGGAAACCGCCATCGGCGCTTCCTGCTGTGGCGCACTGGTGCCAATGCTGACCCTCGGCGTACCCGGTTCGGGCACCACTGCGGTAATGATCGGTGCACTGACCCTGTACAACATCACCCCAGGGCCGATGCTGTTCGAACAGCAACCCGACATCGTGTGGGGCCTGATCGCCTCGTTGTTCATCGCCAACATCATGCTGGTGATCCTCAACATCCCGATGATCCGCATCTTCACCCGTATCCTCGCCGTGCCGAACTGGGCGCTGGTGCCGGTAATCGCCATCATCACCGCGATCGGCGTGTACGCCGTGCATGCGACCACCTTTGACCTGTTCCTGATGGTCGGTATCGGCATCATGGGTTACATCCTGCGCAAGCTGGACTTCCCGCTGTCGCCGATCCTGCTCGGGTTCATCCTCGGCGGGCTGATGGAGCAGAACCTGCGCCGCGCCTTGTCCATCTCCAACGGTGAGCTGGGCATTCTCTACTCGAGCCCGATCAGCATGAGCGTATGGGGCCTGACCATCTGCATGATGTGCCTGCCGCTGCTGCGCAGCTGGCGCCGCCGCAGCCTGCAACGTCGGGCTGTTGCGGATGCCTGATCGATCGTTGCCGCTGTTCTGGGCAACCGGGCTGGTCGGCCTTGCTGGCGGATTTCTCGCCAGCAAGGTCGGCTGGCCTTTGCCGTGGATGGTCGGCTCGTTGCTGGCGATCATCCTGGTGCGTTGCCTGACCCCCTGGCAGTTGCCGGAAATCCCCAACGGACGTAAATGCGGCCAGTGGATCATCGGCGTCGGTATCGGCCTGCACTTCACCCCGGCGATCCTCGAACAAGTGTCCGGGCATTTCGGCTTGATTCTGTTTGGTGCGCTGTTCACCACCGCTTCCAGTGTCATCAGTGTATGGCTGCTACGGCGCAGCGGTGAGGATCGCGCCACCGCCTTTTTCGCCAGTATGCCGGGCGGTTCCGGCGAAATGGTCAACCTCGGCGCACGCAATGGCGCGGTGCTCAGCCAGGTCGCCGCGGCGCAGAGTCTGCGTGTGCTGGCGGTGGTGTTGTGCGTGCCGGCGCTGTTCAAGTTGCTGCTCGGTGATGGCGTGCCGGTCAGCCATGCCAGCAGTGTCAGCTGGGGCTGGCTGGCGTTGATCACGCCGCTGGCGGTGTTGGTCGGTTATGGCTGGCAGCGCTTGCGCCAACCCAACCCATGGTTGTTCGGGCCATTGCTGGTGGCGGCAACGGTAAGCCTGGCGGCTGATTTGCAGATCACCCTGCCGGAGGGCGCCAGCCAGATGGGCCAGTGGTTGATCGGCAGCGGCCTTGCCTGTCACTTCAACCGGGCATTCTTCCGCCGCGCGCCGTCGTTTCTCGGCCGCACCTTGCTGGCTACCGCCTTGAGCATGGTGATTGCAGCGCTTGCGGCGTGGGGTTTGAGCAACCTGAGCCAGCTGGACTTGCGTTCACTGACGTTGGGCATGATGCCTGGGGGGATCGCCGAGATGAGCCTTACGGCGGAGACCCTGCAGTTGTCGGTGCCGTTGGTGACAGCGATGCAGGTAATGCGTTTGTTGTTTGTGCTGTTTCTGGCAGAGCCATTGTTTCGGCTGTGGAATGCGCGGGATCAAAACCAGTAAGGGGGCGCAGCACACGCCCCCAACCAAGGCCCCTCAACAGAGTCACTGAGGCAGCGCCCACTCCACAGGTTTCATGCCGTGCTGCTGCAGAAAGCGGTTGGCATGGCTGAAATGCCCGCAGCCGATAAAACCCCGGTAGGCCGACAACGGCGACGGATGCACCGACTTGAGCACCAGGTGCTTGGTGCCGTCGATCAACTTCTGCTTGCTCTGGGCATGTGCCCCCCACAGCAGAAAGACCACATTCGATTGCCGCTCGCTGACCAGCTGGATGATCCGGTCAGTGAACGACTCCCAGCCTTTCTTGGCATGCGATGCGGCATTGCCCCGCTGCACGGTCATGGTCGTGTTGAGCAGCAGCACGCCCTGCTCTGCCCAGCTCTGCAGATAGCCATGGGCAGGAATCGGCAGGTTCAGGTCACGCTGCAGCTCTTTGTAGATATTCACCAGCGATGGCGGTGTCGGAACGCCCGGCTGTACCGAGAAACACAGGCCATGCGCCTGACCTGGGCCGTGGTAGGGGTCCTGGCCGAGGATGACCACTTTGACCTGGTCCAGCGGCGTGCTGTTAAGGGCGTTGAAGATCAGCGGGCCAGGTGGATAAATCTCTTTGCCGGCGGCGTACTCCTGGCGCAGGAACTCGCGCAGCTGCTGCATGTAGGGCTGTTCGAACTCGGCGCGCAGCGCCTCCTTCCAGCTGGGCTCAAGCTTGATGCGGTCGTCGTCGGTCATCGGTGTGGTCCTGAAACTGAGGGGCGCGACACTAGGAAAGCTGCCCGAGCTTGTCAATCGATCCGACCGACGACCGGCAGCCTGCGGCAGAGCCGACCATACTGAGCCGATGACCTGTGCGAGGTAGTTCATGGCCGTAACCAGCGAAGTACTTACCGGAGTGGACGGTGCGCGAATCGGCATCGCCACACTGGATGCAGCGAAATCCCTCAACGCGTTGAGCCTGGCGATGATCGAGCAGCTCGAGGCGCTGCTCCAGGCGTGGGCGAGGGATCCTGGTGTCGTCTGCGTGCTCTTGCGGGGCAGCGGTGCCAAGGCATTTTGCGCGGGTGGCGATGTTCGCGCGCTGGTCGATCAATGCCGCGCACAACCTGGCCAGGTGCCAGCAATGGCCAGACAGTTCTTCGCTGCCGAGTACCGCCTGGACTATGCCCTGCACTGTTATCCCAAGCCTTTGCTGTGTTGGGGTCATGGCCATGTGCTGGGCGGCGGCATGGGCCTGCTACAGGGCGCAGGGATACGCATCGTGACCCCGAGCAGTCGGCTGGCCATGCCGGAGATCAGCATAGGCTTGTACCCGGACGTAGGCGCCAGTTGGTTCCTCAGCCGTCTGCCAGGCAAGCTGGGGTTGTTTCTCGGCCTGACAGGATCGCCGATCAACGCCCGTGATGCGCTGGACCTGGGTCTGGCGGATCGTTTTCTTGGCGAGCAGCAGCAGACGGCATTGATTGATGAACTGCTGCAATTGAACTGGCAGGAACAGACCACCCTGCAGTTGAACAGCCTGCTCAAGTGCCAGCAGCACCGCGCCCTTGCTGACCTGCCACAGGCCCAATGGCTGCCGCGGCGAGCGTTGATCGACGAAGTGCTGGATGTGGCCGACCCTATTGCTGCCTGGCGTGCGATCGCCAGCCTGCGCCAGCACGGCGACCCGTTGTTGGCGGCTGCAGGGCAGCGCCTGCACGACGGTTGCCCGCTCAGCGCACATCTAGTGTGGGAGCAATTGCAGCGAGCCCGGCACATGTCGCTGTTGCAGGCGCTGCAGATGGAATATGCGATGAGCCTGAATTGCTGCCGGCATCCTGAATTCAGCGAGGGCGTGCGTGCGCGGTTGATTGAAAAAGACAACACGCCGCGCTGGCACTGGCCTGATGTGGCTCAGGTGCCAGCGGCGGTGGTTGAGGCGCACTTTGCCAAAGCCTGGGAGGGCCGCCATCCGCTGGCCGATCAAGTTTAGGGCAGGACCTCAGCGATGCCGATTGCGATCATCGCGCCCGCCATCCGGGCGGCGATCACGGTCACCATGGCCCCTTGAATGCCAACGCCCTTCCTGCGATCGACGGTCATCGTTGCGGTAATCGTGCCGCTCTCGATCACGACGGTATTCGTAGCGCTGCCGATTACCGTAATCGTTGCGTGGATTGCCATACCACTGCTGGTTCATCCCTGGACGCGGTTGCGGCCGATAGTGCGGCGCCGGTGCCGGCCGGTAATAGCGCGGTGCAGGCTGATAGTAGTAACGGGGCTGCGGTACCACGTAATAGTCACGCTCATAGCGCTGATAGCCGGGATACCCGTAACGCTCACCACTGTAGTACTGCGAGCGAGAATACCCGCCACCGGCGTAATAAGGGGTACAGGCACTGGTCAACATTGCGAGCAGGACGATGATTGGGATTCGATAGGACATGGCGGCCTCCTGGACCGCTGGGGTGCCCGGCACAGCGGCGCTGGCGGGCGTCGATCGGCAAACGAATATCGACATGGGTTAAGACACTCGCCAGCCGATCCAGTGCCGTATGTGTAAAGATTTGCAACAACTCAGGTAACCCTGAAAAACATGCAGTTATTTTCCCGCCAGCTCTCTAGAATGTCGCCACTGGCACACATCACGGGAAGATCATGCCGTCACGTTCCGCCCTGTTCTCGCAGCGCTCGCTGATCCTCGCGCTGCTGATCCTGCTGGCCTGCGGTTTTCTTGCCACGTCTCTGCTCGGCTACTTTTCCTCGCGTGGCGCAATCCGTGATGGCATCGTCAATACCGAACTGCCGCTCACCTCAGACACCGTCTACTCGGAAATCCAGAAGGATCTGATCCGCCCGGTGCTGATCTCATCGATGATCGCGCAGGACACCTTTCTGCGCGACTGGGTGCTGGCCGGCGAGCAGGAGCCAGAGCGGATCACTCGCTATCTGGATGAAATCCTCAGCCAGCAGAACACCTGCACCGCGTTTTTCATCTCCGAGCGCAGCCATACCTATTACCAGGCCAAGGGCGTGCTCAAGCAAGTCAAGCCGGATGCCTGGCGCGATGCCTGGTATTACCGCGTGCGCGAGTCGCAGGCGCCGTACGAGATCAACGTCGATCTGGACATGGCCAACCATGACAGGCTCACGGTGTTCATCAATTACCGCGTGCTCGATTATGACCAGCGCTTCATCGGCGCAGCCGGGGTCGGCCTGAGTGTCGAGTCGGTGGTCAAATTGATCGACGCTTATCAGCAACGCTATCAGCGCGCCGTGCTGTTCACCGATGCCAACGGCAAAGTCATCCTGACCGGCTCGAACGGCAGCATGCATGGCCTGCGCGCAGGCCAGCAACTGGCCGACAGCAAAGCGTTCGAGACGCTGCTGGCGCGCATGCCGGTACCCTCGCCTGGCAGCCACGAATATCAGGACGAGGCAGGCCACAGCCACTTTCTCAACGTGCGGCCCATCCCCGAACTGGACTGGTACCTGTTGGTCGACAAACGTGAGAGCGGCGCGCTGGACCGGGTGCGCCAGTCGCTGTACCTGAACCTGGCGATCTGCGCCATGATCACCCTGGTGGTGTTGTCGCTGCTGCATGCGATGGTCAAGCGCCATCAGCAAAGCATCGAGTCGCTGGCCACGCTGGACAGCCTGACCGGCCTGCCCAACCGCCGCAGCTTTGACCTTTTGGCCGGGCAGGCACTGCAGCAAGCCAAACGCGAGAATGCGCCACTGGTTGCCCTGCTGATCGACCTTGATCACTTCAAGCTGCTCAATGACACCCATGGTCACCTGGCCGGCGATGAAGTGCTGCGCCAGTTTGCCAACGTACTGCAAGGCAGCCTGCGCCAGTCGGATATCCTTTGCCGCTGGGGCGGTGAAGAGTTTATCGTGCTGCTGCGCGAGACCGAGGGCCGCCAGGCCATCGATGTCGCCGACAAGGTCCGCCGCCGCACCGAGCAGTTGATCTTCAGCTACAACGACCAACCGCTGCGCCTGACCACCAGCATCGGGCTCAGTGCACTGCAACCCGACGACAGTTTGCACAGCTTGCTGACCCGTGCCGACCATGCCCTTTATCGAGCCAAGCAGGGCGGACGCAATCGAGTCTGCAGCGAGATGCCCGGAGCAGTCCATGCCTGACCCACAATCCTGCCCCGCCTGCGGCGCAAGCAACGGCTGCAGCCTGGCTGATCCACGCAGCGCCACGCAGAACTGCTGGTGCTTCAGCGTCAGCATCGACCCGGCGGTACTCGCCGCCCTGCCCGCCGAACTGCGCAACAAAGCCTGCCTGTGCCCCCGCTGCGCAGCCGTGGACGACCAGCTCAAAGCGGCGCAACAGCCGCCAATTGGGTAAACTGCGCGGCCAATTCCTGTGCCGTTGCCGCCATGCGCCTTGATCGCTTCCTCGCCAATCTGCCCTGCTACAACCGCCAGCAGGTGCGCCTGCTGCTGGCCCAGCAGCGTGTGCGCGTGGATGGCCAGGTCAGCACCGACCCACTGCACGAGGTTCGCGAGTTCAGCCGAGTCGAGGTCGATCAGCAGGTGCATCAGGTCGGTCGCTCAGCGCGCTACCTGATGCTGCACAAGCCGGCCGGCTGTGTCAGCGCCACTCATGACCCGCAGCACCGGACCGTGCTCGACCTGCTCCCGGCCGAGCTGCGCGCTGACCTGCATATCGCCGGGCGGCTGGACTTCAACACCACCGGGCTGCTCCTGCTGACCAATGACGGCCAGTGGTCACGGCGCTTGACGCAACCAAGCACAAAACTGGCGAAGGTCTATCGCGTCGAAACCGAAGACGAGATCGGCGCGCACTACCCGGCCAAGTTCAGCGAGGGCTTCTACTTCGCCTTCGAAGACCTCACCACCCTGCCCGCCCAGCTGGATGTGCTCGGCCCTCGACTGGCCAGGCTGGCGATTGTCGAAGGTCGCTATCACCAGGTGAAGCGCATGTTTGGCTATTTCCAGAACAAGGTCGTTGGCCTGCATCGCGAGTCGATGGGCGGCATCCATCTCGACCCCACGCTGGCCCCTGGCGAATTCCGGCCACTGACAGCCGACGAAATCGCTCTGTAAACAGCAAGCAGCTCCAGCGCAGACCGCCGAGCGATTTTATTCACCAATTGCTCAATGGCACTTGCGAGAATGACGTCGGGCTGCTTGAATCGAAATCGTCAGTCCGCATGTGACTAACCAGTCACAACTGCAGTCCAAGACACCTTTTTGCTGGCCACCCCAGGTCTCGCTACCTTGGGGGCACGGCAGATTGCCCCGCCTACAACAACAGCGTCGACACTTGTGCGAAGGATCGACACCGGGCTCTGCAACCTCTTCAGGCGTATGCCTACCTGTCATAAAGAACGTGCACCCTAGGTGACGCGAATACCCTTTTTGCGCCAGGAGTCGATGACATGAGGCCAGAAATCGCTGTACTTGATATCCAAGGTCAGTATCGGGTTTACACGGAGTTGCATCGCGCCGACGGCGCCGAGAGGACGATCATCCTGATCAATGGATCGCTGGCGACCACGGCTTCGTTCGCCCAGACAGTGCGCAGCCTGCACCCGCAATTCAATGTGGTGCTGTATGACCAGCCCTATGCCGGCAAGTCCAAACCGCATAATCACCACGAGCGGCTGCTGACCAAAGAAACCGAGGCACACATCCTGCTGGAGCTGATCGAGCACTTCCAGGCCGACCATGTCGCTTCGTTTTCCTGGGGTGGCGCCTGCACCCTGCTCGCCTTGGCGCACCAGCCCCGACCGGTGAAGAAGGCCATCGTCAGCTCGTTCTCGCCGGTGATCAACGAACCGATGCGCGAATACCTCGAGCGCGGCTGCGAATACCTCGCCGCCTGCGATCGCTACCAGGTCGGCAACCTGGTTAACGACACCATCGGCAAGCACCTGCCGTCGCTGTTCAAACGCTTTAATTACCGGCACGTCAGCAGCCTCGACAGCCACGAATATGCGCAGATGCTGTTTCACATCAATCAAGTGCTGCAGCATGACCTGGAGCGGGCACTGAAGAGCGCGGCCAACATTGCCATCCCGGTGCTGTTCATCAACGGAGATCGCGATGAGTACACCACCGCCGATGACGCCCGCCAGTTTGGCCGTCATGTCGACCAGAGCCACTTCAGCGTGATCAACGGCGCCGGGCATTTCCTCGACATGGAACACAAGACCGCCAGCGATGCACAACGCAGCGCCATGCTTGGTTTCCTCAAACCGAGCCAACGCGAGCCGCGCCCGCGCAGTCACTATGTGCAGGGCCAGCATGCATTGGCGATCTGAGCCTGCCGGCGTGCTTTTGCCCGTGCCAAAGCCACGCGCAACAAGCCGCCGGACAGCTAAATTTCAAGGCTGGGCTTTTATTCACCAGAGGGTTCTGGTACAAAGTCGAGCTGCAAAGCGCACGCCGCTTCGCTGGCAAGGATGTACGCGTAAAGCGGGTATAGTTTAATGGTAGAACAGTAGCTTCCCAAGCTTCCGACGAGGGTTCGATTCCCTCTACCCGCTCCACCTCGTCCACCGTTGCATCGCATGACATTTGCGCAATGTCATCGCCTGTCTAAAGGAGCCCCGGCTCCTTTTTTCGTTTCTGCCCTTCCATCGATTTGCTGCAGACCACGCCGGCCCTTGGCGGCTGCAACGCGCTGCGCGCAAAAAGCTTGCACACCAAACGCAGCAGGCGGATAAGCTCGAGCATTGTGTGAAACATTTCCAAAGGACTGCGCATGTTTCTCTCCCGCTGGCTCCCGGGCCTGGCCAACCTGCTGCACTACCGCCGCGAGTGGTTGCACGCCGACATACAGGCTGGCTTGTCGGTCGCTGCGATCCAGATTCCGATCGCTATCGCCTATGCGCAGATCGTCGGCCTGCCGCCGCAGTACGGGTTGTATGCCTGTGTGCTGCCGATGATCGTCTACGCCCTGATCGGCAGCTCTCGGCAGTTGATGGTCGGCCCCGACGCCGCCACCTGCGCCATGATCGCCGGGGCCGTGGCGCCGTTGGCGCTGGGTGATCCACAGCGCATTGCCGAGCTGTCGGTGATCGTCACCGTGCTGGTCGGGGTCATGTTGATTGCCGCCGGGGTGGCGCGCGCAGGGTTCATTGCCAGTTTCTTCTCGCGACCGATCCTGATCGGCTACCTCAATGGTATCGGCCTGAGCCTGATCGCCGGGCAGCTGAGCAAAGTGGTTGGCTTCAAGATCGAAGGTGACGGATTTATCCTCAGCCTGATCAACTTCGCCCAGCGCCTGGGTGAAATCCACTGGCTGACACTGGTGATTGGCCTGGCCGGGTTGGGCCTGCTGATCGGGTTGCCACGGCGCTACCCGCGCCTGCCGGCAGCGCTGGTGACCGTAGTGCTGTTCACCTTGATTGCGGGGGTGTTTGGCCTGGACCATTTTGGCGTCGCCATCCTCGGCCCGGTGCCCGGCGGCATGCCCCAACTGGCTTGGCCGCAGAGCTCTCTGGCAGAAACCAAGAGCCTGCTGCGCGATGCCCTCGGGATCGCCACCGTGAGCTTTTGCAGTGCCATGCTCACGGCACGCAGCTTCGCCGCGCGGCATGGCTATGCGATCAATGCCAATCACGAGTTCGTTGCCTTGGGTGTGAGCAATCTGGCTGCCGGGTTCTCCCAAGGCTTTGCCATCAGCGGCGCCGACTCGCGCACGGCGGTCAACGACATGGTCGGTGGCAAAAGCCAGCTGGTTGGCATCATCGCCGCGCTGGTGATTGCATTGATTTTGCTGTTCTTCACTGCGCCCATGGCCTGGATTCCGCAGGCGGTGCTCGGAGCCGTGCTGCTGATGGCCGGCTGGGGGCTGATCGATGTGCGTTCGCTGGGCAAGATCTACCGGCTCAGCCGCTTCGAGTTCTGGCTGTGCCTGCTGACCACGATTGGTGTGCTTGGCCTGGGCGTGCTGCCCGGGATCATCTTCGCGGTGACCTTGGCCATCCTGCGCTTGCTCTACAGCATCTATCAACCCACCGATGCCGTGCTGGGCTGGGCACCGGGGATCGAAGGCCAGGTCGACGTGCGCCAACACCCCGACGCGCGCACGGTAGCGGGCCTGGTGGTGTATCGCTTCGATGACGCGATCCTGTTCTTCAACGCCGACTACTTCAAGATGCGCCTGCTTGAGGCAGTGCAACGCGACAGCCAGCCGCGCGCGGTGCTGTTCGATGCCGAAGCGGTGAGCAGCATCGATGTCAGCGGTATCGCCGCCCTGCGTGAAGTACGCGACACCCTCGCCGCGCAAGGTATTCATTTCGCCATTGCGCGGGCACGTGGGACGTTTTTGCGCATGCTGGTGCGCTCAGGCATGGCCCGGGAAATGGAAGACAAGCTGCTGTTTGGCTCAGTGCGCGCCGGTATTCGTGCTTATCGCGTGTGGAGCAACCGCGAACGTCAGGCCACCGCGCAGCAGCCCTAGCCGGTGACGCAGCGTTAACTGCTGCAACCGGCGGTGCACTGGGAAGCTGCAATACCCTCACAGTTGCGCAGCGCACGGTGCCGCAGGGCGAATACAGCACATCGCCGGAGCATGCTAAAGTCGCGGCGTTTCCCTGCCAAACCACGGACCCCGCATGCCCCCAGTTGACGCCCATCTGACTTCCTGGCCCGAGCTCGAGCAACGACAGCCGTGCCAGGCCCTGCTTCTGGGCAACGGCGCCAGCCGTGCACTGTGGAAGCCGTTTGGTTATTTTTCGTTGTTCGAGCAGGCACAGAAGGTTCGTCACAAAGGCCTGGGCGTCAGTGACCAGGCCTTGTTCAAAGCCTTGGCCAGCGAGCTGTTCGAGCCGCTGCTGAGCACGCTCAATACTACCGTGCGGGCCAACGCCGCGCTGGCGATCAATTCGACTGCGCCGCTCAATCGCTATTACTCGATCAAAGAAGCATTGATTCATGCGATCCGCTCGGTGCACATCCCGTGGCCGCTGCTGCCCAGCGCCAACCTGAGTGCGATCAATCAGGCGCTCAGAGCCTACCGCAGCGTCTACACCAGTAACTACGATCTGCTTGTGCCTTGGGCAGTACGACAGGCGCCCGAAGGATTTGCTGCACTGTTCGACGAAGAAGGTTTTTTCGATGTCCGCCGCACTCACGCCGAGGGCACCCGGGTATTGCACCTGCACGGCGGCCTGCACCTGCTCAAGCTGCCAGACGGCAGCACGCGCCAGCGCAGCGCCGAAAACGGTGAGTTGCTTGACGGCTTTGCCGTAAATATTCCCGGCGAGGTGCCGCTGTTCATCAACGAAGACCGCAGCGAGCACAAGCTGCGCGCCATTCGCAGTTCGGATTACCTGAGCTGGGGCCTTGGCCAGCTGGCAAGCGAACGAGAGGGCCTGTGCCTGTTCGGCCAGCATCTGGACAGCACGGATCAACACCTGCTCGATGCCATCCGCCAGGCCCGCCCGGCTCATCTGTGCATTGCCATTCGGCCATTGAGCGAGGCGTCGATCATCAACCAGAAGCAGCACTTTCTGCAGCGTTTCGGCGATATGCACGAGACCTCGTTGCATTTCTTCGACGCCAGCAGTCATCCGCTCGGCGCCCCAGACCTGGCAGTCGAAGTGCCTGCCGACTTTGCCCGCCGGCGCTGACCGGCGAGCGCACGGTAGCGGTAAACAGTAACGAGCGCAGGAACCCGGCAGATGAACCCGCTAGACGATTTCGAGGCAGACTCGATCGATGCTCAGGCCGCAGGCTGGCTGGTGCGCAATCGCTATGACTCATCAAGGCATAATCGCAAGGCGTTCAAGCAGTGGCTGCGCGACCCAGAGCATGCCCGCGCCTATCGCCAGCTCGAACACCTGTGGCAGGACCTGGAAGCGCTCAAGCACGCCGCCCATCCGCCCGCGCCTGTGGCGCAGCGATCACCACGGCGGCTGGTGATGATTGCTGCAGTGGGCGTGGCCTGTGCCGTTATGACCGCAAGCCCGGAAGCCCACGGGCTTTTTCTACAGAGCGCAGACCTGCGGGCAAGTCAGTTGCCCGCAGGGGCTAGTTCAGCTGATTAAATGGCTAGGCGCGTTGACCATAATTCGCTCATGAGCGCGGACCACGTTGAGCCTCATCGCTACTTTCGCTACATCGACGATTTCCTGAGCGAAAGAGTACGTTTGCCGCGCCTGCATCCAGGAAAGGACTTCGGCCAAGTGCCAGATTGATGGGTTTCCTTCGTGGACTGGTGGAGGAAAACTCAAATAGTGCACCAACATGAGTTTGCGCATGTTCTGCCGCGACACGCCGACAACCTCCGCGACATCGGTTAACCCAACCAGGTCGGGAGTTACTTCCACAAGATGGGCTTGAGGGACAGCTCGCTGCACGTCCGCAAGGGCGCTATGCACTGCATCCTGAGCGGATCCCGCCTCGCGTGCGAACTCCAGCGCCAGCCGGCCTGGCTGGCCGACTCCGACAATAGCGTCATCACATCCCGACGCGCCTAGACGCTCCAGCAGACCATCCATGTCCTGATCGTGGGTTAACTGGTATCTGAGCGTGAAGATATATTCCGTCACTTTGACTCTCTCCCTGCGTGATCAATGCTGCGACGATGAACAACGCAGTTGTCGACGATTCGTCGTATCTGACGCGCAAACGTGTCTGGATTCTTGGGTGTGCTCCAGATACTTGCCACGCAGAATTCACCGCACCGACACTCATCGCTGTTGTAAGGACAGTAGATTTTGCCCCAGCAATGGCCGCCACCCGCTACCACTCTCCAGCCTTGCGCCTCTGCGTATCTGAGAGCCTGCTCAATCTCTTTCTTGGAATGCGCGTGGCGAGGCATCAGTTGATCTCCAGTATGTGAACATGCACCTTGGTTGTCAACCGACAACCAAGGTGCTCGGCAATCATTGCCGTGATCACATTACAGTGAGAAAAACCGAAGCAGGGTCGTAGCAAGTCAGCTTAGGAACGGTCCTACGCAGTGTCAGGATGCTTCGGACACAGCCAATTGTTGGTTATTCCCCCACAACAGCAATCAACCCATCCGCCTGCAACAACGTCTCCAGGCAGTGCTCCTTGACCCCATAAAAGCGCTTGAGCTCGGCAATTTTCTCCAGCAACACCGTGGCATCCACCGGCTGCTTGCGCTTGACCGCAAGGATCATCTTGTTCTTGTTGGTGTGTTCCAACGAGATGAACTCGAACACCTTGGTCTCGTAGCCGCAGGCTTCCAGGTACAGCGCGCGCAGGCTGTCGGTGAGCATCTCGGCCTGCTGGCCGAGGTGCAGGCCGTATTGCAGCATCGGCTGCAGCAAGCCGGGGCTTTGCAGTTGTGGGCGGATCTGTTTGTGGCAGCACGGCGAGCACATGATGATCGCGGCGTTGCAGCGGATGCCGGTATGAATGGCGTAGTCGGTGGCGATGTCGCAGGCATGCAGGGCGATCATCACGTCGATGGCGGCGGGCACCACGCTGCGCACGTCACCGCACTCGAACACCAGGCCCGAATGCTCCAGGCGTGCCGCTGCGGCGTTGCACAGGTCGACCATGTCCGGGCGCAACTCGACGCCGGTCACCTGCGCCTGGCGGCCAAGGGTGTTGCTCAGGTAGTCGTGCATGGCGAAGGTCAGGTAGCCCTTCCCTGAACCAAAATCGGCGACTTTCAGCGGCTGCTCGGCAGCCAGTGGTGCGCTGGTGAGGGCGTGGTCGAAGACTTCGATGAACTTGTTGATCTGCTTCCACTTGCGCGACATCGACGGGATCAACGCGGACTGCGCGTCGGTAACGCCCAGATCACGCAAAAACGGCCGGGTCAGTTGCAGGTAGCGTTTCTTCTCGCGGTCATGCCCTGCCGAGGCTGCCTCGCGTGCTGGCTGCGCGAGATGGCGCTGCAGCATCGGCTTGCCCTTCTTGCTGAAGGCCAACTGCACTTCACCTTCGCTGGTGAACAGGTGGGCGTTGCGAAAGCTCGCCGGCAGCAGCTCGGCGACCAGCGCCTGAACCTGCTGGTTGGGCAGATTGCGGGTGATGTCGCGGGTCTCATAGCGATAGACCAGGGACAGACTGGGCTGGCCTTTGATCAGCAGCGGCTTGGCAATGATCCGCTGTAGGCTTTGCTCGGCGCCAACATGCTTGGCCAGCACCAGCTTGGCCAGGCTGCCGGCCTCCAGCGAGTCGGCCAGCAGACGCAGAAACTGGGCAAGCGGATCAGCCGCAGACGAAGTGGAAGGCGTGGCAGGCATGGGACGGTGGGGCCTCGAATAACCGGGAGCGCAGTGCGCAGTGGCCGGCATTCTACGTTGCCGCCCGGCCTTCGCGAAGTTTTCTCGACAGCCGTGGTTAGTCCAGGATCACCAATCGATTGGGCAGTTGGTTACGTCGCTGGGTGGCCGGCAATGGTCGACTGAGCTGCTCGGCACAGGCGTCGATGCACTCGACAAAGCCCTGTAGGGTCTGACCCTGGCGGACCTGCTCGGTAAAGCGGGCGATCAACGCGGCGCGTACACGCGGGTCGAAGTGCTGTTCAATGCCGCGGTCGGTCAGAATCGTGACAAAGTTCTCGGCCTGACTGACAAAGATCAGCAAGCTGCTGGTGCCGTGATCACGTTGCCGTTCAAGGGCTCGAAATTGCTGGCGCGCAAGGCTCAGCGCAGTGCGCTGACACAAGCACCTGGGCATCAGCCGATGCCCCAGCCGTGGGTGGCGCAGCAGCAGGCACAGGGCGACGAAGATCACCAGTTGCGCCACCAGCAGGCCGCGCACGCTTGGCCAGCCCAGCAGCAGGTGCAGCAGCCCCGGCACCAGCAATGCCAACAGCGCCGCACAAAACAGCGGCAGGTAGGCAAACTCGTCCGCCCGCCGCGCCAGCACACTGACCAGCTCGGCGTCGGTACGCCGTTCGGCTCGGGCTATCGCTTCGGCGACCAGCCGTTGCTCATATTCGGTAAACACACTCATGCCGTTGGTCTCTCGATCGTTCTTATAGTTGTTGTCCCGGCACCGGGCTGGCGCGAGTGTATCTCAACAACTACCAGACATCAGGCATAATCCACCGCAGCCGCCAATGCTGTAAGGGCAGATCAATAAACGATCGCCTTTGGCCAAGAACAATAGCCGCCTGAACCCTTCGGCCACACGCATTCGTGTGGCCATGACCCAGGCCTCGAATACGGAATTGATGATGAAACTGTCCATGCTCGGCCTGGCCATGGCCTTCGCCAGTCAGGCAACGTTTGCCGCCACTGCTGCTCCGCCCCTGCAGGACAAGCAGGCATTCATCGAGCACTTGATCAGCCAGATGAGTGTCGACGAGAAAATCGGCCAGTTGCGCCTGATCAGCATCGGCCCGGAAATGCCGCGCGAGAAGATCCGCGAAGAGATTGCTGCCGGGCGCATCGGCGGCACCTTCAACTCGATCACCCGCGACGAGAACCGGCCGATGCAGGACGCCGCCATGCGCAGCCGCCTGAAGATCCCGATGTTCTTTGCCTATGACGTGATTCACGGCCACCGCACCACCTTTCCGATCAGCCTGGGCCTGGCGGCCACCTGGGACATGCAGGCCATCGCCAAGGTCGGCCGCACCTCGGCCGCTGAAGCGGCTGCCGACAGCATCGACATGACCTTTGCTCCGATGGTCGACATCGCCCGTGATCCGCGCTGGGGCCGCACCAGCGAAGGCTTTGGCGAAGACACCTACCTGACCTCGCGGATCGGCCAGGTCATGGTCGAATCGTTGCAGGGCAGCAGCCCGGCCAACCCGGACAGCATTATGGCCATCGTCAAGCACTTCGCCTTGTATGGCGCGGTGGAAGGCGGGCGCGACTACAACACGGTCGATATGAGCCTGCCGAAAATGTACAACGACTATCTGCCACCGTACCGCGCCGGCCTCGATGCCGGCGCAGGCGGCGTGATGGTCGCGCTGAACTCGATCAACGGCGTGCCGGCCACCTCCAATACCTGGCTGATGAACGACCTGCTGCGCAAGGACTGGGGCTTCAAGGGCGTCACCATCAGTGACCACGGCGCGATTCAGGAACTGATCCGCCACGGCGTGGCCCAGGACGGCCGCGAAGCGGCCAAGCTGGCGATCAAGGCCGGCATCGACATGAGCATGAATGACTCGCTGTATGCCGAAGAACTGCCGGGTCTGGTGAAATCGGGCGAAGTGACCCAGGCCGAACTGGACCAGGCCGTGCGCGAAGTGCTTGGTGCCAAGTACGAGATGGGCCTGTTCAAAGACCCGTACCTGCGTATCGGCCAGGCCAAGGATGACCCCAAGGACGTGTATGCCGACCAGCGTCTGCACCGTGACGCGGCTCGGGATGTGGCCCGACAGAGCCTGGTGCTGCTGGAAAACCGCGAGCAGACCCTGCCGCTGCGCAAGGCCGGCACCATTGCCGTGGTCGGCCCTTTGGCCGATGCACCGATCGACATGATGGGCAGCTGGGCCGCCGCTGGCCGGCCAAACCGCTCGGTCACCGTGCGCGAAGGCCTGCGCCGCGCCGTTGGCGACCAGGCCAAACTGATCTACGCCAAAGGCGCCAACGTCAGCGGCGACAAGGCGATGGTCGACTACCTGAACTTCCTCAATTTCGATGCTCCGGAAATCGTCGACGACCTGCGCCCTGCTGCGGTGTTGATCGACGAAGCGGTCAAGGCCGCACAACAGGCTGACGTGGTCGTGGCGGTAGTCGGTGAATCGCGCGGCATGTCGCACGAGTCGTCAAGCCGCACCACCCTGGAAATCCCGGCGGTGCAGCGTGACCTGATCAAGGCGCTCAAAGCCACCGGCAAGCCATTGGTGCTGGTCCTGATGAACGGCCGGCCGTTGTCGATTGACTGGGAGCGGGAACAGGCCGACGCCGTGCTGGAAACCTGGTTCAGCGGCACCGAGGGCGGCAACGCCATCGCTGACGTGTTGTTTGGCGACTACAATCCGTCGGGCAAACTGGCGATCACCTTCCCGCGTTCGGTCGGGCAGATCCCGATGTACTACAACCACCTGCGCATCGGTCGGCCGTACACCCCGGGCAAGCCAGGCAACTACACCTCGCAATACTTCGAAGAGCCCAATGGCCCGCTGTACCCGTTCGGTTACGGCTTGAGCTACACCAGCTTCGAACTGTCCGGGTTGAGCCTGAACAGCAAAACCCTCAAGCGTGGCGACACCTTGCAGGCCAAGGTCACCGTGAAAAACACTGGCAAGCGTGACGGCGAGACTGTGGTACAGCTGTATCTGCAGGACGTCAGCGCGTCGATGAGCCGCCCGGTCAAAGAGCTGAAGAATTTCCACAAGTTGCTGCTCAAGGCGGGTGAGTCGCGCACTGTCAGCTTCAACATCAGTGAGGATGACCTGAAGTTCTACAACAGTCAGTTGCAGCGGGTCGCCGAGCCCGGCCAGTTCAACGTTCAGGTCGGCCTGGACTCTGAAGCGGTGCAGCAGCAGAGCTTCGAACTGCTGTAACCCGGCCCCTGGCGCCGCGGCACCTTCACTGCATGATTACACCGCAATGAAGGCCGCCAGCGGCGACCTCTGGCTCAGCTGAACCTCTCAGGAACCGCCCCCATGCCTTCTTCGTTTCGAGCCTTGCGTCTGGGCCTGGTCGTGCTGCTGATCCTGCTCGGCACTGCCCTCAGTGCTGGCTGGGCGATGCATCACGCAAAACGCCATTCGATGCAGACCGACGCCCAGCGTGCGGCGCAACAACTGGGCCTGTATGCCAACTCGCTGCACACCCTGATCGAACGCTATCGCGCCCTGCCTGCAGTGCTGGCGTTGGACCCGGAGCTGATCGCCGCGCTGGCAGGGCCGGTCGAGCCGGCGGTTCAGCATGCGCTCAATATCAAGCTGGAGCGGATCAACGGCGCGGCCGATTCCTCGACCCTGGAGCTGCTCGATCACACCGGTCTCGCCGTCGCCGCCAGCAACTGGCGCCTGCCGAGTACCTATGTAGGCTCCAACTACGGCTTCAGGCCTTACTTCAAACAGACTCGCAGCCAAGGCAGCGGGCGCTTCTATGCTGTCGGCGTCACCAGTGGTATCCCGGGCTATTTCCTCTCCAGCGCGGTCAAGGACCTGCAAGGACGTTTCCTCGGGGCGATGGTGGTCAAGCTGGAATTCCCCGAACTTGAGCGCGAGTGGCGTCAGGGCAGTGATGTGCTGCTGGTCAGCGATGCCCGCGGGATCATCTTCATTGCCAATCAGGACGGCTGGCGTTACCGCGAACTGACCCCGCTGTCCGGAGCCGACCGCGCCGAACTGGCTGCTACCCGCCAGTACGACAAGCAGCCACTGCTGGCGCTGCAGCACCAGGTGCTGACCCGCTTCGACGAGCACAGCCAACTGAGCCGGGTGCAAGGCCCTGACGGCCCGGTCGAATACCTGTGGCAGAGCCTGCCATTGCCCAGCGAGGGCTGGACCCTGCATTTGCTGCGCAAGCCGCAGGTCAGCGAAGACGTGCGCAATGCCGGGCTGGCCGCTGCAGCCATCTGGCTGAGTCTGGTGTTCGCGATCCTGTTCGTCAGCCAGCGTATGCGTCTGGCCCGCTTGCGTCAGCGCAGCCGCGAGGCGCTCAAGCGCCAGGTCGAAGAACGCACCCGGCAATTGCGCACGGCCCAGGAGGGCCTGGTGCAGGCGGCCAAGCTGGCCGCGCTGGGGCAGATGTCGGCGGCGCTGGCGCACGAGATCAACCAGCCGTTGACCACCCAGCGCATGCAACTGGAGACCCTGCGGCTGTTGCTCGACCACGGTCGCCATGACGAAGCGCGTCAGGCGCTGGAGCCACTGGAGCAGATGCTCACGCGTATGGCGGCGCTCACCAGCCACCTGAAAACCTTCGCCCGCAACAGCCCTGGCGGCCTGCGCGAACGGCTGGATCTGGCTACGGTGGTCGATCAGGCGCTGCACTTGCTGGACACCCGCATCCGCAGCGAAGAGGTCGAAGTAGCGCTGTATCTGGCCCGCCCGGCGTGGGTGCGCGGCGATGCCATTCGCCTTGAGCAGGTGCTGATCAATCTGCTGCACAATGCCCTCGATGCGATGGCCGACAAACGCTACAAACGGCTGGAGATTCGCATCGAGAACCACGCCAATGACTGGCACCTGAGCGTGCTCGATTCCGGCGGTGGGATCGACTCGGCCGACCTGGGCAAGGTCTTCGATCCGTTTTTCACCACCAAACCGGTGGGCGAAGGGCTGGGCCTTGGCCTGGCCATTTCCTATGGCATCGTCCGCGAAGCCGGCGGCCAGTTGCAGGTCGACAACCTGCCCGGCGGCGCTCGTTTCAGCCTAAGCCTGCCACGCGATCTGGAGCCTGCATGTTGAATTCAGTGATAGTCGTCGATGACGAAGCCAGCATCCGCACTGCGGTGGAACAATGGCTGGGCCTGTCAGGCTTTGCCGTGCAACTGTTCGCCCGCGCGGATGAGTGCCTGGCGCAACTGCCCGAGCACTTCCCCGGGGTGATCATCAGCGATGTGCGCATGCCCGGCATGGACGGTCTGCAACTGCTGGCCGAGCTGCAGGCACGCGACCCGGACTTGCCGGTGATTCTCCTGACCGGCCACGGTGATGTACCAATGGCGGTCGAGGCCATGCGCAGCGGCGCCTATGACTTTCTGGAAAAACCGTTCACCCCGCAGCATCTGCTCGGCAGCCTGCGCCGTGCCCTGGAAAAACGCCAGTTGGTGCTGGAGAACCGCCGCCTGCATGAGCAGGCCGACCTCAAGGCGCGCCTGGAAACTACGCTGCTGGGGATGTCCCAGGGCCTGCAGCAGCTGCGCCGGCAAGTTCTCGACCTGGCCAACCTACCGGTCAACGTGCTGCTGCGCGGCGAAACCGGCAGCGGCAAGGAGCGGGTTGCCCGCTGCCTGCATGATTTTGGCCCGCGCGCGGCCAAGCCATTTGTCGCGCTCAACTGCGCGGCAATCCCCGAAGCGTTGTTTGAGGCCGAGTTGTTCGGCCATGAGAGCGGCGCCTTCACCGGCGCTCAAGGCAAACGCATCGGCAAGCTGGAATATGCCAACGGCGGCACGTTGTTTCTCGACGAGATCGAAAGCATGCCGCTGGCCCAGCAGGCCAAGCTGTTGCGGGTGATCCAGGAGCAGAAACTCGAACGCCTGGGCGCCAACCAGAGCATCAGCGTCGACCTGCGCATCATTGCCGCAACCAAGCCGGATCTGCTCGCAGAAGCCCGCGCCGGGCGTTTTCGCGAAGACCTTGCCTACCGCCTGAACGTGGCTGAACTGCGCCTGGCGCCGCTGCGCGAGCGGCGTGAAGATATTCCGCTGCTGTTCGACTTCTTCGCTCGCACAACGGCTGAGCGTCTGCAACGCAGTGTGCCGCCGTTGACCGGTGCGCAGTTGGCGCAGCTGCTCAGCCATGACTGGCCAGGCAATGTCCGCGAGCTGGCCAACGCTGCTGAACGGCATGCCCTGGGGCTGGGGTCGAGCGGGCCTGAAGGCGATGCCGTTGGCCCGTCGCTGGCTGAGCAGATAGAGGCATTCGAGGCACAGTGTTTGCGGGCGGCGCTGCGCCAGTCTGGGGGTGAGATCAAGGCAGTGATGGAGGCGTTGCAATTGCCGCGACGCACGCTCAACGAGAAGATGCAGCGGCATGGGCTGGTGCGGGAGGATTTTCTCGAGCGGGGATAGGCGGAATCTTGCTTATTGGCTGCTATGGGTAGGCGTGAATCTGCCTATTCCGAGTGAGACCGGGGGCTGCAAAGCAGCCCGAAAATTCTAACTGGCACACCTCCTGCACTACCCCTTCTCAAGCAGCGCTCCGGCGCGCTCCACAAAAACAACGAGAAGGTTACCTCTGATGGATAACGCCACCTCCCTGCCAACCGGGGCGGCCACAGCGCCAGCCGCCGAAAAAACCACCACCAGCCGCCTCAAGTCGATCTTCAGCGGATCGATCGGCAACATGGTCGAGTGGTATGACTGGTACGTATACGCCGCATTCTCGCTGTACTTCGCCAAGGCTTTCTTCCCTGCCGGCGACACCACGGCACAATTGCTCAATACCGCTGCGATCTTCGCCGTGGGCTTCCTCATGCGCCCGATCGGCGGCTGGCTGATGGGTATCTATGCCGACCGCAAGGGCCGCAAGGCAGCGCTGATGGCATCGGTACTGCTGATGTGCGCAGGTTCGCTGGTGATTGCGCTGACCCCAGGCTATGAAACCATCGGCGTCGCTGCCCCCATCCTGCTGGTAATCGCGCGCTTGATGCAGGGCCTGTCGGTAGGCGGTGAATACGGCACCTCGGCAACGTATCTGAGCGAGATGGCGAGCAAGGAGCGGCGCGGCTTCTTCTCCAGCTTCCAGTACGTGACGTTGATTTCCGGTCAGTTGATTGCCTTGGCAGTGCTGATCGTCCTGCAGCAGACCCTGACCACCGAGCAACTGTACTCGTGGGGCTGGCGTGTGCCGTTCGTGATCGGCGCGCTGTGTGCAGTGGTTGCGCTGTACCTGCGTCGCGGCATGGAAGAAACCGCCTCGTTCACCAAGAAAGAGAAGTCCAAAGAGAGCCTGATGCGCACTCTGATGCGCCACCCCAAGGAACTGTTGACCGTGGTCGGCCTGACCATGGGCGGCACCCTGGCCTTCTACACTTACACCACCTACATGCAGAAGTACCTGGTCAACACCGTGGGCATGAGCATCAGCGACTCGACCACCATCTCGGCCGCTACGCTGTTCCTGTTCATGTGCCTGCAACCCGTGATCGGCGCGCTGTCGGACAAGATTGGCCGACGCCCGATCCTGATCGCCTTCGGCGTGCTCGGCACGATCTTCACCGTACCGATCCTGACCACCCTGCACACCATTCAGACCTGGTGGGGCGCGTTCTTCCTGATCATGGCAGCGCTGATCATCGTCAGTGGCTACACCTCGATCAACGCCGTGGTCAAAGCCGAGCTGTTCCCGACCGAGATCCGTGCTCTGGGCGTTGGTCTGCCGTATGCGCTGACCGTATCGATCTTCGGCGGCACCGCTGAATACGTCGCGCTGTGGTTCAAGAGCGCCGGCATGGAAAGCGGCTACTACTGGTACGTCACCGCCTGTATCGCCTGCTCGCTGCTGGTGTACGCGACCATGAAAGACACCAAGACCCACTCGCGGATCACTACTGACTGATCCCGCAGCGGCAATACAGAAAGGGCGCACCGGTAATCGGTGCGCCCTTTTTTCATGTTCACCGCTCAATGTCTTCGCGCCAGTTTCAGCCTGTTAATTCCTCATTAATCTCAGACACCTAGTCTGCACAAGCTGACCAATCACTTAAACCTGCTAGGGCCACAAGCCTGCAGGCGGTGCAAGTCGCACAAATATACATCGATTAATACGATTCAAATGTGCATATTTTTGCGCTTTTTAATCAAATTAATCGGAGTAGGATTTGATTCAAGGAAACAAAACAACCTGAAACCTACCGGAGCAACCAACCATGAAAAACAAACTGATTCTCGCCGTCGCCCTCTCCGTCCTGGCTACCGGCGCTTTCGCTGAAGATGGCTTCGACCGTACCAGTGCTCATTCCTTTGCTGCCGCCAGCACTCAATCGGCAGCGTACGCAGAGGATGGTTTTGACCGCACCAACGGCGCACGCTTCGCTGAAGACGGCTTCGACCGCACCAACGGCGCACGCTTTGCCGAAGACGGCTTCGACCGCACCAACGGCGCACGCTTCGCTGAAGACGGCTTCGACCGCACCAACGGCGCACGCTTCGCCGAAGACGGCTTCGACCGCACCAACGGCGCACGCTTTGCCGAAGACGGCTTCGACCGCACCAACGGCGCACGCTTTGCCGAAGACGGCTTCGACCGCACCAACGGCGCACGCTTTGCCGAAGACGGCTTCGACAACACCAAAGGTCATCGCTTCAGCTAAGCCCTGCTGCGAGTACCCAGCCCGGCCTTGCCGGGCTTGATCATTTGCAGCAGCGCGCAGAACCGGCACACTAGGCATCTTGTCCATCCCAGAGCGGCCCTGATCAGATGTACTACTACGAACCTGCAAAAGGCCACGGCCTGCCCCACGATCCCTTCAACGCCATCGTCGGCCCGCGGCCGATTGGCTGGATCTCCTCGCACGATAGCGAGGGCCGGCTCAACCTGGCGCCCTACAGCTTCTTTAACGCCTTCAACTACATTCCGCCGATCATCGGCTTCTGCAGTGTTGGCCGCAAAGACAGCCTGAACAACATCGAACAGACCGGCGAATTCGTCTGGAACCTGGCCACCCGACCGTTGGCCGAGCAGATGAACCAGAGCTGCGCTGCGGTTGCAGCCGATGTCGACGAGTTTGTCCTGAGCGGGCTGACGCCGACGGCATCGCGCATTGTCGGTGTACCGCGAGTGGGCGAAAGCCCGGTGGCGTTCGAGTGCAAGGTGAGCCAGATAATCCAGCTCAAGCGCGCCGATCAGGAACTGGTACCCAGCTGGCTGATCCTTGGCGAGGTGGTGGCTGTACATATCGCCGAGCACCTGCTCAAGGACGGCATCTACGACACGGCTGCCGGTGAGCCGATTCTGCGCGGTGGCGGCCCGCAGGATTACTTCGAGCTGGGCAATCTGTTCAAGATGGCGCGGCCGCGCAACGACGGCTGATCACCAGATCAGCTCGCCCTCTTCGCTCACGCCCTGCAAGCGTTCGAGCTCGGCGCAAGCGGCCTCATCGGCCGCGATTGCGCCCTTGAACAGCTGGCCATCAAGCACCTTGTGAAAACGCGGCGTACCCATCCCGGCGAGTGCCTTGACTGCGATGGCAGCGTGATAACCACCGCCCTCAACCGGGACCATCGCTGAAACCGCTTCAAACTGGGCAAATTCTCTACGTGCCATGCTGCGTTTCCTTGTCGAAAAGGCGGCATTGTAACCTGCTGATCACTCGCTGAAGGTATGCAGATCCAGGCTTGCCAGCACCTGCGCCTGCACCAGTTCGCCGAGCAGGTCGAGATTGGCCGAGGCGAAGTAGCCAGTCATTGCCTGCTGATCGTGCCAGCTGCCGCTGAGCAGCCACAGGTCGTCATCGGCCTGCGAGCGCTGCACGCTGAAGCTCAGGCAGCCGGGCATGCGCAGCGACGGTTCGAGCAGGTCCCGCAGACGCGCTCCAAGCTCGGACGAGCGGCCGTTGCTGGCACGGATAAAAGCCAAGTGGGTGACCGGTTGACGTGGTGTCATGAATGCGCTCCTTGAAACAGGCCAGACGGAAGATCCAGGCGACCAAGGTTATGCCCCGCTTGACCTGCGCCGTTAGGCCATTACTGCGAGCCGCTTGCCTGATCCTGCGCCGCGGCAGGATCAGGCAAGCGACCGACAGCATTCGACTAGCGCCCAAGCTTGCCCAAACCTATCCTGCTCCCCTCAGCAGAGGAAACCCGTCATGACCACCCCATCGCCACTGGACCCCACGCTTGAAGCCCGCCGCGAGGAACTCGCCGGGTTGATCCTGCGCCATGCCGGAGGCGGGCCGTCGGCGATCGACGCGCTATACCTCAGTCGTTACGAGGAAAACCTGCGCGCAATGCCGACCCTGGCGCAGCCTGCATTGTGCATTCTGGCCCAAGGCAGCAAGACGCTGTTTCTGGGTGATGAAAGCTACACCTACGACCCTCTGCATTACATGGTGGTGTCGGTAACCCTGCCAATCACCGGCGCTAGCCTGGATGCCAGCCCGGACAATCCTTGCCTGGGCCTGCGCCTGGACCTGGACCCTGCCGAGATCAGCCAGTTGATTGCCGAGAGCGGGCCGATGCTGGTGCCCAGCCAACCGTCGGGCCGTGGCCTGTTCGTCGAGCGCAGCGATGGCGAGCTGCTCGATGCCCTGCTGCGGCTGGTGCGGCTGCTCGATTCACCACGCGATATTGCAGTACTGGCGCCGCTGGTGCGGCGCGAGCTGCTGTATCGAGTATTGCGCGGCCCGCAGGGCTATCGGCTGTATGAAATCGCCCTGTCCAACAGCCAGACCCATCGCGTGTGCCAGGCCATCGCCTGGCTCAACCGGCATTATCAGCAGCCGCTGCGTATCGAAGAGCTGGCCCGCGAGGTCAACCTGAGCACCTCGACACTGCACCACCGCTTCAAGGCCGTGACCTCGATGAGCCCGCTGCAATATCAAAAACAGCTGCGCCTGCAGGAGGCGCGCCGGCTGATGCTCAATGATGGTGTCGAGGCGGCGGTGGCGGGCTACCGTGTCGGCTATGAAAGCCCATCGCAGTTCAGCCGCGAATACAGCCGGCTGTATGGTGCGCCGCCGATTCGCGATGTCGCCCGCTTACGCGCCAGCGCCAGCTGAGCACTGCCCGAATCAATCGTGCACGGCCTGTTGCCATTGCGCCTGATCGACCTGCAGCAGCGTGGGCTTGTTGCGCTCGACGGCGCGGGCCAACGCCGTCTGCAACTGCGCGACGTCGTTGACCTGCTCGGCGGCCGCGCCCAGGCCCTGCGCTACGGCGATGAAGTCTGGGGTATGGATATCCACCCCGACCGGCTTGATATCGCGGTTGAGCATGTACTTCTTGATCTCTTCATAGCCGTGGTTATTCCACAGCAGGACAATCAGCGGCACCTGCGCCTCCACCGCGCTGGCCAATTCCGGCAGGGTGAACTGCAGGCCACCATCGCCAATCAGACAGACCACTGGCGCGCGTTGTTTGATCACCGCCGAGCTGCCCAGCCAGGCCCCCATCGCTGCTGGCAACGCATAGCCGAGCGTGCCGTAGCCGGTCGATGCATTGAACCAGCGGCGCGGCGCAGGCATGTCGAGAGTCAGATTACCGGTGTAGACCGGCTGGGTTGAGTCACCGACCAGCACCACCTCTGGCAGCGTCTGCAGCAATGTCTTGAGCAAGCGGGTCTGGCTCAGGCTGGGCTGGTCCCAGCTGGCCGCCAGGGTCTGGCGCAGTCGCGCGGCCCGAGCGGTGCCCCAACTGGCTTGACGCTGCGCTGCTGGCTGCAGCTGCACTGCAGCCAGCAAGGCCTGCGCGGCCTGCTCGGCATCGGCCACCAGGGCAAGCTCCGGCAAATAGTTGCGCACAGTCTGGTCCGGATCGATGTCGATCCGCAGCAGGCTGCCGGGAATCTTGAAACCACCCTGGAAGGTCACGTCGTAGTCGGTTTCTGCCAGCTCAGTGCCAATCGCCAGCACAACATCGGCTTCGCCGATCAGTTCACGGGTAACGGGCAGCGACTGGGTCGAACCAATCTGCAAGGGATGATCTGCCGGCACTAGGCCTTTGGCATTGATGGTCAAAGCTACCGGCGCCTGCAGATGTTCCGCCAATGCGGCCAATGCCGCGCCGGCCGCGAGCGCACCGCCGCCGGCAAGGATCAATGGCCGTTGCGCCTGGGCCAGACGTGTTGCCATCTGCGCAACGGTGGTCGGCGCCGCTGCTGCGCGGCTGACCCGGATCGGTCGGCCTGGCAACAAATGATCGGCCGGCTCGACCAGCACATCCAGCGGGATCTCGATATGCACAGGCCGTGGCCGGGCGCCATCGAACACGGCGAACGCACGCGCCAGCACCTGCGGCAAGTCATCGGCGCTCATCAGGGTTTGCGAAAATGCGCTGACTCCAGCGACCAGCCCGCGCTGATCGGGCAACTCGTGCAGCTTGCCGCGCCCGCCACCCAGGGCATTGCGCGACTGCACACTGGAGATCACCAGCATCGGAATCGAGTCGGCATATGCCTGGCCCATGGCGGTGGTGATGTTGGTCATGCCTGGGCCAGTGATGATAAAGCACACGCCAGGCACGCCGCGCGTGCGTGCATAACCGTCGGCCATGAACCCGGCGCCTTGCTCATGGCGCGGGGTGATGTGGCGAATCGTGGAGCCCGCTAGGGCGCGGTAAAGCTCGACGGTATGCACGCCGGGGATGCCGAAGACATGGTCGACGCCATAGCCTTCGAGGAGTTTGACCAGTACTTCACCACAGGTTGCCATCGTCCGATACCCGCTTGTTGTTCAAATAATGAGCGTATTGAACCCGCGGGGCCGCTATCGTCACAATGCAAAAAAACACATACTAGCCATGACCTCAGAACATGGCTGCACACGATGAATCGACTCCCTCCCCTGTCAGCCCTGCAGACTTTTCTGATCACCGCGCAGCACTGCAACTTCACCCACGCCGGCCAGCAGTTGAATATCAGTCAAGGTGCGGTGAGTCGGCAGATCGCCGGGCTCGAGGCGCATTTGGGCTACGCCTTGTTCGTTCGTCAGGCACGCGGCCTGCGCCTGACCCGCGAGGGCCAGGACTGGTTGCCGCGGGTACAGCAGATGTTCGCGCTGCTCGAACAGGGAGTGCGCGAAGTCGCCGTGCGCAGTGCAGTGCTGCAGCTCAAGGCGCCGACCTGTGTAATGCGCTGGCTGTTGCCGCGCTTGATCGAGTGGCAGGCGCTGCGCCCGGACATCCCGGTCGAAGTCACCAGTTCGGTCCAGCACGGGGTCGACTTTCAGCATGAACAGTTCGATGCTGCGGTGCTCTACGGGCCTGCACCCGAGCCTGGCCCGCACGCGCGAAAGCTGTTTGATGAGCAACTTACGCCGGTCTGCGCGCCTTCGCTGTTGAACGGTAATTTGCCCCTGCAGCAACTTGCCGACCTGCCTGCACACATGCTGCTGCACCCGTCCCGCGACGAGCACGACTGGCGCCTGTGGTTAGCGACGGCAGGCTCGACTGAGGTGCATGGCCGACGCCAGCATTTCGAGACGCTGGACATGGCCGTGGCGATGGCTGCGCAAGGTACCGGGGTGGCGATTGGCGACTGGGCATTGATTGCCGATGATCTGCGCGAAGGGCGCTTGTGCATGCCGTTTGCCCTGAAGGTGAGCACCGGCAGCAGCTATTATCTGACCAGCCCGGACAGGCCAATGCCTGCGGGACTGATCGAGTTGCTGGAGTGGCTGCAAACACGCGCCGAGCAATAGCCGCGGTTACTCCTCGACGCTCATGTATTCCTTGGCCCAGCGGATGTAGTCCTCAGGCTGGGTATAGGTGTGCGAGAGCTCGGTAGCGCTGAGGTTTTCCGACTTGTTCTGCTGGCCACGCTGCAGGCGCAGGCAATCGTAGGTGGCCTTGATCGCAGCAAAGTAGGCGGCATGACCATCGACCACGATGCGCACGCCCAAGCGCGCCAGACGCTCGTCATCGCCCAGGTTCGGGTTGCCGTAAGTCACCAGCATCAACGGCACGCTGAGGTGCTCGGAGATCTGCTCGAGGTGGTCGAAATCCTTGACCCCGACCATGCAGATCGCGTCGGCACCGGCCTTCTGGTAGCTCTGGGTACGGACGATGATCTCTTCGGTGCTGAGTACGCCGGCGTTGGTCCGCGCGATGATCGACAGCGACGAATCGACCCGGGCTTCGAGGGCCGCGCGGATCTTGCCGACGCCTTCGTCGACGGAGATCAGGTCGGTGGACTTGCGCCCGAACTGAGCTGGCAGCAGCGTGTCTTCAATGGTCAGTGCCGCCACGCCCGCGCGCTCGAGTTCGATCACGGTGCGCATGACGTTGAGGGCATTGCCATAACCATGGTCGGCGTCGGCCATGACCGGCAGTTGCGCAACGCGGCCGATGCGGGTGGCTTGCTCGACGAACTCGCTCAGGGTGATCAAGGCAAAGTCAGGCGCAGCCAGTACCTGCAGGGAGGCGACCGAACCACCGAGAATACCCACCTCAAAGCCCAGGTCTGCCGCGATGCGCGCCGACATGGGGTCAAACACGGAAGCTGTGTGGAAGCACGAACCGGAAGCGAGCAGCTCGCGGAAGGCAAAACGTAAATCCTGGTGGGAAGCCCTGGGCATGATCACTCCGCAATAAAGTTGTAATTGAACTGGCTGAAAACCGACCCTTGAATGTGGGGTCTACCTGACCCGTTCCAACCGTCGCCATCTGGGCGGTCATGCTCGACATGCAGGCAGAGGAATAAAAGGCGTGGGCTACAGCGGCGCGGGAAACTGCGACTATTTGCTGCACCATGCTGGTGCAAAGCCCCGTAATCAGCCACTGCGGCTCCGCCACGATATCACGCAGCCACTTCGGTTCGGTCGAAAGCGCGTATGCCGATCGTGCATAGGTGATGCACATACTGGATAGGAAGCTACCTAAGTCAGGTTACACTTGGCTTGCGCCTGATGGCCCTGACCTGGACATTTTCATACAAGGTATGACCGTGACTGCCGCACTCCCTCCTGCTGCCCTGCGCCGCGTGCTGACCGCCCTGATGCTGGCGATCTTTCTTGGTGCCCTCGACCAGACCATCGTTGCCGTGTCGCTGCCGGCGATCTCGGCGCAGTTCAATGACGTCGAGCTGCTGGCCTGGGTGATTGCCGGGTATATGGTAGCGATGACCGTTGCGGTGCCGATCTACGGCAAGCTGGGTGACCTGTACGGGCGCCGCAGAATGATCCTCACCGGCACCGCGCTGTTCACCCTGGCCTCGGTGTTCTGTGCACTCGCGCAGAATATCGAGCAGTTGATCCTGGCCAGGGTGCTGCAGGGCATCGGCGCCGGCGGCATGGTCTCGGTAAGCCAGGCGATCATTGGTGATTACGTGGCACCGCGCGATCGCGGCAAGTATCAAGGTTATTTCAGCAGCATGTACGCCCTGGCCAGCGTGGCCGGGCCGGTCCTGGGCGGCGGCTTGACCGCTTACTTGTCGTGGCACTGGGTGTTCTGGATCAATCTACCGCTGGGGCTGCTGGCGCTGTGGGTCATCGGTCGAGCGCTGAACGGCATGCCGAGCCGCCATCGCGCGGCGAAGGTGGATTATCTGGGGGCACTGCTGCTGATCGTCGGCCTGGGCAGCCTGCTGCTGGGCATCACCCTGATCGGCCAAGGGCATGCCTGGCTGTCGACGCCGGTAGTGGCTTTGTTCGGCTGCGCCAGCCTGGGTCTGCTGCTGTTGATTGTTCAGGAACGCCGCTGCGCCGAGCCGCTGCTGCCGCTCAAGCTGTTCGGAAACCGCGTCGCGCTGGCCAGTTGGGGGGTGATCTTCTTTGCCAGCTTCCAGTCGATCTCGCTGACCATGCTGATGCCGCTGCGCTTTCAGAGCATTACTGGCGCCAGCGCCGACAGCGCTGCGCTACACCTCTTGCCGCTGGCTATCGGCCTGCCGCTGGGGGCATTTTGCGGCGGTCGGCTGACCAGCCGTACTGGTCGCTACAAGCCGCAGATCCTCGCCGGCGCCGTGTTGATGCCTATGGCAATCCTGGTAATGGCGCTGACTCCACCTGACTCAGCGCTGCTCAGTGCGCTGGCGATGATCCTGGTCGGGGTTGCTGGCGGCCTGCAGTTTCCGACATCGCTGGTGGCCAGCCAGAGTGCAGTGCAAGCGCAGGATATCGGCGTGGTGACCAGCACTACCAACCTGTTCCGCTCGTTGGGCGGCGCGGTGGGTGTGGCGTGCATGTCCAGCGTGCTGCTGGCATTGCTGCATATGGGTGGGATTGAGTTGCTCGGCAATCCATTGCTGGCGAATGTGCAGACGGGAACGGCCGACCCACTGCACCAGGCGCAGCTGCTGCAGACCTTCAGCTATCTGCTGATGGGCAGTGCCGCCGTTGCGCTGCTGGGTCTGATTGCCGCAGTGGCATTGCCCGACCGACAACTGCGCGGGCATTGAACCCGCGCCCGGCTGTTAATCGCCGGTTAATCCGTGCCTCACAAGCTCGCGCACAATCCTTCACAAAGTCTCATTTGCGCAAGGCCGGGCTCAGGCGCAGCATGTCCAGGCCCGTGTCGACCCAGCGTTCGGCATTGCCCAGCAGATCGAAGCTGTCTGGCAGCAACAACCAGCGGCCGATCAGACCGTCGATGTAGGCAAAAATCGCTACCGCAGCATGGTCGACCAATAGGTCGGCAGGCAACTGTTCGCGCCGTACTGCATTGCCCAGCGCCAGCACGATACTTTGGTGGCAATCGGCAATGGCCCCTTGGCGCTGCTGGCGGATTTCACACATCTCATCGGTGAACTCGCACTTGTGATGCAGGATCTCATTGATACGCCGGGTCCGCGCGTCCAGCACCAGGTCGTTGAGCACCTGCAACAGCAGTGTGCGCATGCAGCCGAGCGGATCGAGCTCATCCTCGCTCTCGCTGGCGCGAGCCAGATGGTCGTGGCTCTCGTGGACACTGTCGAGCAGCGCCTGGACCAGCTCGGCCTTGTTGCTGAAGTGCCAATAGATAGCGCCACGGGTGACCCCCGCCTGCTGCGCAATATCAGCCAGGGTAGTGCGCGCAACCCCGCGCTTGTAGAAAGCCCGCTCCGCAGCCGCAACAATCTGGGCGCGGGTTTCCTGGGCTTCCTCTTTGGTTCGACGGACCATGGCAGCTCAACCTCATCAAAACCCCAGCGCATGACCTGTGCCAGGGTGGCCAGCGTGGAACACCTCTGGATGGGCGTTTCTCAACACGATTCTGGTCTGTGCTGTGGCAACAGACCGCTACAAATGACTATTTACAAACAACCATGAATGTAAGTATATTCGTTAGTAAGCTACTTATCCAGCCGAATGATTTATTCTGACAAGACTCTTCCATTACTCTTGAGCATCTCCCAGCTCTAGCGACCCGAGGATCCTCATGCAATTCAAGCCAGCTGTCACAGCCCTGGTTTCCGCCGTCGCCCTGGCAACCCTGCTCAGTGGCTGCAAGAAAGAAGAAGCCGCGCCTGCACCGCAGGCTCCTCAGGTCGGCGTTGTAACCCTGCAACCGCAAGCCTTCACCCTGACCTCGGAACTGCCGGGCCGCACCACTGCATTCCGCGTTGCCGAAGTGCGCCCGCAGGTCAATGGCATCATCCTCAAGCGCCTGTTCAAAGAAGGCAGTGACGTCAAGGAAGGCCAGCAGCTCTATCAGATCGACCCTTCTGTTTACGAAGCGACCCTGGCCAACGCCCAGGCCAACGTGCAAGCGACCCGCTCGCTGGCCGATCGCTACAAGCAGCTGATCGATGAGCAGGCCGTATCCAAGCAGGAATACGACGATGCCAATGCCAAACGATTGCAGGCTGAAGCAACGCTCAAGAGTGCCCAGATCGACCTGCGCTACACCAAGGTGCTGGCGCCGATCAGCGGCCGTATCGGTCGCTCGGCGTTCACCGAAGGTGCATTGGTGAGCAACGGCCAGACCGACGCCATGGCCACTATTCAACAGCTTGATCCGGTCTATGTCGACGTCACCCAGTCCACCGCCGAGCTGCTCAAGCTGCGCCGCGAGCTGGCCAGTGGGCAACTGCAGAAATCCGGTGAGAATTCCGCTCAGGTCGAGCTGATTCTGGAAGATGGCAGCACCTTCGCGCAAAAAGGCCGCCTGGAGTTCTCCGAGGTGTCGGTCGATGAAACCACCGGTTCCGTGGTGCTGCGTGCCGTGTTCCCCAACCCCGACCACACCCTGCTGCCGGGCATGTTCGTCCACGCTCGCCTGCAGTCTGGGGTCAATGCCAATGCCATCCTGGCGCCGCAGCAAGGCGTCACCCGCGACCTCAAAGGCACGCCTACGGCACTGGTCGTGAACAAGGACAACAAGGTCGAACTGCGCGAGCTCAAGGCCAGCCGGACTCTGGGCAGCGACTGGCTGATCGAGGAAGGCCTCAACCCGGGCGACCGTCTGATCACCGAGGGCCTGCAGTACGTGCGCCCTGGCGTCGAGGTCAAGGTCAGCGAAGCGACCAACGTCAAGTCTGCGGCTAACCCCAACCAGGCCAACGCGGCGAAAGCTGACGCCAAAGCGGAGTAAACCATGTCGAAGTTCTTTATCGATCGCCCGATCTTCGCATGGGTGATTGCCTTGGTGATCATGCTGGTCGGCGCCTTGTCGATCCTCAAGCTGCCGATCAACCAGTACCCAAGCATTGCCCCGCCTGCCATCGCGATTGCCGTGAGCTACCCGGGTGCCTCGGCGCAAACCGTGCAGGACACCGTGGTCCAGGTGATCGAGCAGCAGCTCAACGGTATCGACAACCTGCGCTATGTGCAGTCGGAGAGCAACTCCGACGGCAGCATGACCATTACCGCCACCTTCGAGCAGGGCACCAACGCTGATACCGCGCAGGTGCAGGTGCAGAACAAGCTCAACCTGGCCACCCCGCTGCTGCCGCAAGAAGTGCAGCAACAGGGTATCCGCGTGACCAAGGCAGTGAAGAACTTCCTGATGGTGATCGGCTTGGTGTCCGAGGACGGCAGCATGACCAAGGATGACTTGGCCAACTACATCGTCTCGAACATGCAGGATCCGGTTTCGCGCACCGCGGGTGTGGGTGACTTCCAGGTGTTCGGCGCCCAGTACGCCATGCGTATCTGGCTCGATCCGGCCAAGCTGAACAAATTCCAGCTGACCCCGGTCGACGTGCGCACCGCAGTCACCGCGCAGAACGTGCAGGTTTCCAGCGGTCAGCTGGGCGGCCTGCCAGCACTGCCGGGCACTCAGCTCAACGCCACCATCATCGGCAAGACCCGCCTGCAGACTGCCGAGCAGTTCGAGAAGATCCTGCTCAAGGTCAACAAGGACGGCTCCCAGGTGCGCCTGGGCGATGTCGCCAAGGTCGGTCTGGGCGGCGAGAACTATTCGGTAAGCGCCCAGTTCAACGGCAAGCCGGCTTCGGGCCTGGCGGTCAAACTGGCCACCGGCGCCAACGCCCTGGATACCGCCAAGGCGCTGCGCAAGACCATCAGCGACCTCGAGCCGTTCTTCCCGCCAGGGATGAAAGCGGTGTTCCCGTATGACACCACGCCGGTGGTGACCGAGTCGATCAGCGGGGTTATCCACACCCTGATCGAAGCGGTGGTGCTGGTGTTCCTGGTGATGTACCTGTTCCTGCAGAACTTCCGCGCCACAGTGATCACCACCATGACGGTGCCGGTGGTATTGCTCGGCACCTTCGGCATCCTTGCCGCAGCCGGCTTCAGCATCAACACCCTGACCATGTTCGCCATGGTTCTGGCCATCGGCTTGCTGGTGGACGACGCCATCGTTGTGGTGGAGAACGTCGAGCGGGTGATGTCCGAAGAGGGACTACCGCCTAAAGAGGCGACCAAACGCTCGATGGAGCAGATCCAGGGCGCGCTGGTCGGTATTGCCCTGGTGCTGTCGGCGGTACTGCTGCCAATGGCCTTCTTCGGCGGTTCGACCGGTGTGATCTACCGGCAGTTCTCGATCACCATCGTCTCGGCCATGGGCCTGTCGGTACTGGTCGCGTTGATCTTCACCCCGGCCCTGTGCGCCACCATGCTCAAGCCGGTGAAAAAGGGCGAACACCATGTCGCCAAGCGTGGCTTCTTCGGCTGGTTCAACCGCAACTTCGACCGCAGTGTGCAGGGCTACGAGCGTAGCGTCGGCACCATTCTGCGCAACAAGGCGCCATTCCTGCTCGCTTACGCCCTGATCATCGTCGGCATGATCTACCTGTTCATGCGCATCCCGACGGCGTTCCTGCCTGAAGAAGACCAGGGCGTATTGTTTGCCCAGGTACAAACCCCGGCCGGTTCCAGTGCCGAGCGCACCCAGGCCGTCGTCGACCAGATGCGTGAGTACCTGCTCAAGGACGAGGCCGACACCGTGTCGTCGGTGTTCACCGTTACCGGCTTCAACTTCGCCGGCCGTGGGCAGAGCTCGGGTATGGCCTTCATCATGCTCAAACCATGGGGTGAGCGTACGGCCGAAAACAGCGTGTTCGGCCTCGCCGAGCGGGCGCAGCAGCACTTCTTCAGCTTCCGCGATGCGATGGTGTTTGCCTTTGCCCCGCCTGCGGTACTGGAGCTGGGCAACGCCACCGGCTTTGACGTGTTCCTGCAGGACCGTGCCGGTCTTGGCCACGAAAAACTCATGGAAGCGCGCAACCAGTTCCTGGCCAAGGCGTCGCAAAGCAAGATCCTCACCCAGGTACGCCCTAACGGCCTGAACGATGAGCCGCAGTATCAGCTGATTATCGATGACGAGCGCGCCAGCGCGTTGGGCGTGACCATCTCTGATATCAACAGCACCTTGTCGATCGCTCTGGGCGGCAGCTACGTCAACGACTTCATCGACCGCGGTCGGGTCAAGAAGGTCTATATCCAGGGCGACGCGAGTGCGCGGATGAACCCTGAGGACCTGAAGAAGTGGTACGTACGCAACAGCCAGGGTGAGATGGTACCGTTCTCCTCCTTCGCCTCCGGCGAATGGTCGTTCGGCTCGCCAAAACTGTCGCGTTACAACGGCGTGGAAGCGGTCGAAGTTCTGGGGGCACCGGCACCTGGCTACAGTACCGGTGAAGCCATGGCTGAGGTCGAGCGCATTGCCGGCGAACTGCCTACCGGCATTGGCTACTCGTGGACGGGCATGTCCTACGAGGAGAAACTCTCCGGTTCGCAGATGCCAGCCTTGTTCGCCCTGTCGCTGCTGTTCGTGTTCCTCTGCCTGGCAGCGTTGTACGAAAGCTGGTCGATCCCAATCGCGGTCGTGCTGGTAGTACCGCTGGGTATCATCGGTGCACTGGTTGCCACCAGCCTGCGCGGGTTGTCCAACGATGTGTACTTCCTGGTTGGCCTGTTGACCACCATTGGCCTGGCGGCGAAGAACGCGATCCTCATCGTCGAATTCGCCAAAGAGCTACATGAACAAGGCAAAAGCCTGTACGACGCGACCATCGAAGCGTGCCGCATGCGTCTGCGCCCGATCATCATGACCTCGCTGGCGTTCATCCTCGGCGTGGTACCGTTGACCATCGCCAGCGGCGCAGGCTCGGGTAGCCAGCACGCCATTGGTACCGGTGTGATCGGCGGCATGATCAGTGCGACCGTGCTGGCCATCTTCTGGGTACCGTTGTTCTTCGTCGCCGTGTCGTCGCTGTTCGGCAGCAAAAAGCCGGAAGCCGATGCCACCCCTGAAACTCCACGTATCGAGGCTGGGCAATGACCAAGTCTTTGCTGTCCCTGGCGGTCACCGCGCTGATTCTCAGCGGCTGCTCGCTGATTCCTGATTACGAAACCCCGGATGCTCCGGTGGCAGCGCAGTGGCCGCAAGGCCCTGCCTACTCGCCGACCGAGTCGGCAGAAGTGGCAGCAGCCGAGCAAGGCTGGCGCCAGTTCTACACCGATCCGGCGCTGCAACAGCTGATCCAGACTTCGCTGGTGAACAACCGTGACCTGCGCGTTGCTGCGTTGAATATCGACGCCTACCGCGCCCAGTACCGCATCCAGCGGGCTGACCTGTTCCCGGCAGTTTCGGCAACCGGCAGCGGCAGCCGTCAGCGCGTCCCTGCCGACATGTCGCAAACCGGCCAGGCCGGCATTACCAGCCAGTACTCGGCCACCGTCGGCGTCAGCGCCTACGAGCTGGACTTGTTTGGCCGCGTGCGCAGTCTCAGCGAGCAGGCCTTGGAGACTTACCTCTCCAGCGAGCAGGCGCGGCGCTCGACGCAAATCGCGCTGGTCGCCAGCGTGGCCAATGCCTATTACACCTGGCAGGCCGATCAGGCGCTGCTGAAGCTGACCGAAGAAACCCTCAAGACCTACGACCAGAGCTTCAACCTGACCCGTCGCAGCAATGAGGTTGGCGTGGCTTCGGCGCTCGATCTGAGCCAGGCGCGCACTGCTGTAGAAGGCGCCCGGGTCAAGCTTGCGCAGTACCAACGCCTGGTCGCCCAGGACCTCAACAGCCTGACCGTGCTGCTCGGTACCGGCATCCCGGCCAACCTGCCGACACCGCTCAAGCTCGACGCCGACCAGTTGGCCGAAGTGCCAGCGGGCCTGCCGTCCGACTTGCTGCAGCGCCGGCCGGACATCCAGGAAGCCGAGCACCTGCTCAAGGCGGCCAACGCCAATATCGGCGCCGCCCGTGCAGCGTTCTTCCCGAGCATCAGCCTGACCGCCAATGCCGGCACCCTCAGCCCGGACATGAGCGGGCTGTTCAGCGGTGGTTCGGGTACCTGGCTGTTCCAGCCGCAGATCAACCTGCCGATCTTCAACGCCGGCAGCCTGCGCGCCAGCCTGGATTACTCGAAAATCCAGAAGGACATCAACATCGCGCGTTACGAAAAGACCATCCAGACCGCCTTCCAGGAAGTCTCCGATGGCCTGGCCGCACGCAAGACGTTTGAAGAGCAGTTGCAGGCGCAGCGCGATCTGGTTGCAGCCAACCAGGATTACTACCGCCTGGCCGAACGCCGCTACCGCATCGGGATCGACAGCAACCTGACCTTCCTCGATGCCCAACGCAACCTGTTCAGCGCCCAGCAGGCGTTGATCAGCGATCGGCTGTCGCAGCTGACCAGTGAGGTCAACCTGTACAAGGCACTGGGAGGCGGCTGGTACGAGCGCACCGGCGAGGCCAACCAGCAGGCGTCGCTGCAATCGCCTAAAGGCTGATCGCCAAGGCACTGCAACAAGCCCACCCTCGCGGTGGGCTTTTTTGTGCGCGCACGCCACTGCGACGCGGCCCCCGTAGGAGCGGCCTTGTGTCGCGAAAGGCGCGCGTAGCGGGCCCGGCGATCTGTGGTGGTTGCACGATCTCTGGGGCCGCTGCGCGACCCTTTCGCGACACAAGGCCGCTCCTACGGGGACCGCGTCGCTATGGGAAAATTAACTAGCTGGAACATTCCGTTCGATAACCGCCCAATACCGCCTGCGACGAATTGCCCCGGCCCTGACATGCGCCGCAACATCTTCCCCGTACCCGGACACGATGTTTCCAAGCACCGGCTCAACCATAAAAACAAGAGATCTCCAACAGATGAGCACTTCGCACTCCGCACGCCAGCTGCTGCCCGGCCTGTTGGCCATGACCTGCGCCCTGCCCGCCTTCGCCGCCGAAAGCGGTTTTCTGGAAGACGCCAAGGCCAGCCTCAACCTGCGCAACTTCTACATCAACCGCAATTTCGTCGACCCTGCCAACCCGCAAGGCAAGGCCGAGGAGTGGACGCAGAGCTTCATCCTCGATGCGCGCTCCGGCTTCACCCAAGGCACGATCGGCTTCGGCGTCGACGTCCTCGGTCTGTATTCGGTCAAACTCGACGGCGGCAAGGGCACCGGCAACACTGCCCTGCTGCCGATCCACGACGATGGCCGCCCAGCAGATGACTTCGGCCGCCTCGGGGTTGCCTTCAAGGCGCGCCTGTCGCAAACCGAGCTGAAAGTCGGCGAGTGGATGCCGGTACTGCCGATCCTGCGTTCGGACGATGGCCGCTCACTGCCGCAAACCTTCCGCGGTGGCCAGATCACCTCCAAGGAAATCGACGGCCTGACCCTGTACGGCGGCCAGTTCCGCGGCAACAGCCCGCGTAACGACGCCAGCATGGAAGACATGTCGCTGAACGGCCGCGGGGCGTTTGTCTCCGACCGCTTCAACTTCGCTGGCGGTGAGTACACCTTCAACGACAAACGCACGATGATCGGCCTGTGGGATGCCCAGCTAAAGGACATCTACCGCCAGCAATACCTGAACCTGAGCCACAGCCAGCCCATCGGCGAATGGACCCTCGGTGCCAACCTGGGTTACTTCATCGGCAAGGAAGATGGCGCCGAACGTGCCGGCGAACTGGACAACCGCACCGCCTCGGCCATGCTCTCGGCGCGTTACAAAGGCAACACCTTCTACGTCGGCCTGCAGAAGGTCAGCGGTGATGATGGCTGGATGCGGGTCAACGGCACCAGCGGCGGCACCCTCGCCAACGACAGCTACAACTCAAGCTTTGACCAGGCCAAGGAGCGCTCCTGGCAGGTGCGTCATGACTTCAACTTCACCAGCGTCGGCGTGCCTGGCCTGACCTTGATGAACCGCTATATCAAGGGTGACAACGTGCACACCGCAACCGTCGATGACGGCAAGGAATGGGCCCGTGAGAGCGAACTGGCCTATGTAGTCCAATCGGGCACCTTCAAGGACCTGACCATGAAGTGGCGCAACTCGACCATGCGCCGCGACTACAGCACCAATACCTTTGACGAGAACCGGGTGATCGTCAGCTATCCGCTGAACCTGCTGTAAAGCCGCACGCGGCCTCTGCGTGATCACAGCATCGCGCAGAGGCCGTAGCGCTTATCTATAGAACGCAAAGATCTATACATCGGCGCCGACCATCATTGACGGAATATGTATCAAAAGCTAAAAAGATCCATCCCGCCCGCCGCAGAGCTCGACATGGATCTTCGCCAACTGCGCTACTTCATTGCCCTCAACGAATACCGCAGTTTCGTCCGTGCCGCCGAAGCCATGGGCATTACCCAACCTGCATTCAGCCGGGCCATTCAAGGCCTTGAGCAAACCCTCGGTTGCCCATTGGTTGACCGCGCCAGCAAGGCGCTGCAGCCAACCCCGCAAGGCCTGGTAGTACTGCAACATGCCCGCCGGCTGGTCCAGGGCGCTGCCCAACTGAGCATCGATGTCTCACAGATGACCAAGCTCGACGCGGGTGAGCTGCAGTTTGGCTGTGGCTCGGCACTGGCTGTGCAACTGGTGCCCGACGCCTTGCAGCAGTTCATCAAGTTGCATCCCGGTATTCGCACCGCGCTGCAGGTCGACAACGGCGAGCGCCTGGGGCAGGCCTTGCGCCGCGAGCAGATCGAGTTTTTTATCGATGATGTACGCCCATTCGAGGCCGATCCGTACTTTCATACCGAACCTCTCAAACCACGCCCGGGGCTGTTCTTCTGCCGTGCCGGCCACCCCTTGCTAAGCAAGGACAGCTTGTCTACCAACGACCTGTTCGCCTACCCGCTGGCCAGCGCCCTGCTCGCTCCCGGTGTGCGCAAGCGTCTGGCCAACCTCAGCGGGCGCAGTGACTTCAGCGCGCATTTGCAGACCGAGCATCTACCGGTGCTGCGCAGCGTAGTGCTGGGCAGCGACACGATTGGCGCGGCCAGCGAGGAGGCAGTGGCTGAAGACCTCAGTGCGGGGCGCCTGGTGCGGCTGCACTGGCGCAACCTGCCACCGGGTCTGGAGGTGCTCAGCGTGCGTTGCGGTATCGTCAGCCGCAGTGGCTACCGGCTGTCAGCAGCAGCCAGGGCGATGATCGATATGCTGATCAGTCTGGATCAACCCGAGCTGCCTGCCCAGCGGGCACCTGACGTCGGTCTGCGCGCCACTCATTCGCCGCACTGATAGCAGCGCATCACCCATACTCGGTTCCGGCGTTCGGCTTCAGGGGCTATGCTGGCAGACACTGATTGACCATCAGCAAGGCGCCGCCACGGAGCGATAACAATGAAAAGCCTCGTCGAACACCTCAGCCAGTACGCCAACTACCATCGCGACCCGCGCAACATCGCTACCCATTTCGTCGGTATCCCGCTGATCGTGCTGGCGGTGACCGTGCTGCTGTCGCGGCCCGGTTGGGAGCTGGCGGGCGTGTGGCTGTCACCGGCTTTGCTGGCAGCGGCGGCGTCGGTGTGGTTCTACCTGCGTCTGGACCTGCGCTTCGGCCTGGTGATGGGGCTGCTGCTGGGCTTGTGCCTGTGGATCGGTCAGGCACTGGCGGTGCAGAGCACCGGCGTGTGGCTGAGCGCCGGGCTGGGCACGTTCGTGCTGGGCTGGATCATCCAGTTCGTCGGGCATTACTACGAGGGGCGCAAGCCGGCGTTTGTCGATGACCTCAGCGGCTTGATCATCGGGCCATTGTTCGTGGTAGCGGAAGCGGCGTTCATGCTCGGGCTGTGCCCGCAATTGAAACAGGCCGTGGAGGCGAATGCCGGGCCAGTCGCCATCCGCCAGAAAAAGGCGGCGGCGTAACAGCCGGTGCAGCTTGCCTCAGGGTGAGGCAAGCCAGCTCAGGTCAGGCGTTTACTGACGCGACTCGACGCCCAGCTCATCCCACACCGACTCGGCCAGGTGGAAAGTGGCATTGGCCGCCGGAATCCCGCAATAGATCGCGCTCTGCATCAGCACTTCCTTGATTTCTTCACGGGTCACACCGTTGCTCGCAGCGGCACGCAGGTGCAGCTTGAGCTCGTCGGTGCGGTTCATGCCGATCAGCATGGCGATGGTGATCAGGCTGCGGGTGTGCCGTGGCAAGCCAGGACGGGTCCAGATATCACCCCAGGCGTGGCGGGTGATCATCTCCTGGAACTCGCCGTTGAAGTCGTTGAGTTTCTCCAGGCTCCGGTCCACATGGGCATCGCCGAGCACGGCGCGCCGCACCTGCATGCCAGCGTCGTAACGTTGTTTTTCGTCCATGGTGCGCTCCTCAGCGGGCCAGCAGAAAGTCGAGTACACGGGCCGTGAACGGCGCGCCAATTTCGACGTTGGAAAGGTGTGCAGCGGGGAATTCGACGTACTCCGCGCCGGCGATGGCGTTCTGCATGAAGCGGCCGTGCTCAGGCGTGGTGACCACATCGGCAGTGCCGGCAACGATCAGGGTCGGCACCTTCACCGCCGTCAGTTGCTCGCGGTAATCGGCATCGCGCACAGCGGCGCAGTTGGCGGCGTAGCCTTGCGGCGAGGTCTGCGCGAGCATCTCGGTGATGCGCTGAGCCTGCGCTGGCTGGGTCTGGGCGAAATCTGCAGTGAACCAGCGGGCGATCGACGCATCACGCAGGTCGAGCATGGCCTGACGGCCCTGCTTGAGGACCATTTCGATACGGGGATTCCACACTTCATCGCTGCCGATCTTGGCCGCAGTGTTGCACAGGGTCAGGCTGAGCAGACGCTCGCCGGCATTGATCCCCAACCACTGGCCGATCAGCCCGCCCATCGACAGGCCGACAAAGTGCGCCTGACGGATGTCCAGCGCATCCAGCAGCGCCAGTACATCGGCGCCCAGTTGCTCGATGCGGTACGGGCCGTCTGTCACCAGCGAGCCACCGTGGCCGCGAGTGTCGTAGCGCAGCACCCGGAAATGCTCGCTCCAGGCCGGGATCTGCGTGTCCCACATGCCCAGGTCGGTGCCCAGCGAATTGGACAGCACCAGCACCGGAGCGCCTTCGGGGCCATCGAGTTGGTAGTTCAGTACGCCATCAGCCAATTGCAAATGCGCCACAGCGGTCTCCTCAGGCAATGAATTGTTGGTGTTCAGCCACGGCACGCGCCACCCAGACGCGGGCCTGACCAAGGTAATGAGCGGGGTCGAGCAGGCGGTCGAGCTCTTCGCCGGACAACTCGGCGCTGATCTGCGCTTCGTCGCCGAGCACGGCGCGCAAGTGGCGCTGTTCGGCAACCGCACGCTGGCAGCACTGTTCGAGCAGATGATGCGCGCGGTCACGGCCCAGGCGCTGCGCCAACACAATGCTCACTGCCTCGGCCAGCACCAGGCCTTGAGTCAGGTCGAGGTTGCGGCGCATGCGCTCGGCATCGACCTGCATGCCGTCGGCAATCACTTGGGCCTGGCGCAAGGCGCCAGACACCAGGCAGCAGATATCCGGCAAGGTCTCCCATTCGGCGTGCCACAAGCCGAGGCTGCGCTCGTGCTCTTGCGGCATGGCGGCAAACAGCGTGCTGAGCAGGCCCGGCACGCGTGTGGCCGCGCCGATCAGCACCGCGGCGCCGACCGGATTACGCTTGTGCGGCATGGTCGACGAGCCGCCTTTGCCAGGCGCCGAGGGTTCGAACACCTCGCCGGCCTCGGTCTGCATCAGCAGGCTGATATCACGGCCAAACTTGCCCAGGCTGCCAGCCACCAGGCCTAGCACCGAGGCGAACTCGACCAGCCGATCACGCTGGGTATGCCATGGCTGCTCAGGCAGGTTCAGCTTGAGCTGCTCGGCCAGCGCTTCGGCCACCGGCAGCGCTTTGCTGCCCAATGCCGCAAGGCTGCCCGAGGCGCCGCCGAACTGCAGGCACAGCAAGCGCGGACGCAGCTCCTTGAGCCGTTGCCGATGGCGGGTCAGTGCGCCGAGCACCCCGGCCAGCTTCATGCCCAGAGTGACCGGCGTGGCGTGCTGCAGCCAGGTTCGGCCAACCAGCGGCGTGTCGGCATGCTGCAGCGCCTGGCGAGCGAGGCTGTCGGCCAGGCGGGCCAGATCGGCCTCGATCAACGTCAATGCATCGCGCAGTTGCAGGACCAGACCGGTGTCCATGGCGTCCTGGCTGGTGGCGCCAAGGTGCACATAACGCTCGGCCTCGGGTACGCCGCTCGCGACCACCTTGCCCAATGCCTTGACCAGCGGAATCGCCGAATTGCCCGCAGTGGCGATGGCATCGGCCAGCGCATGGGCATCGTAGCGTTCCGCCTTGCACGCCGCCTCGATCGCCGGCACCGCCGTGTGCGGCACCAGCCCGGCGCTGGCCTCGGCGCGCGCCAGGGCTGCTTCGAAGTCGAGCATGCCCTGCAGACGGCCACGGTCAGAGAAGATCTCGCGCATGGCCGGCGCGGTGAAGTAGGCGTCGAACAGCTGGTTGTCCGCTCGGTGGGTCATTATCGATCCTTAGTCATCGTGGTGCAGGTACGCCGCTTGCTTGGGCAGGCGCAGGCTGAACAGGAAGGCAATCGCCATCATTGCCGTGACGTACCAGTAGAAGGTGTTTTCCATGCCCAGAGTCTTCAAGCCCAGGGCAACGTACTCGGCCGAGCCGCCAAACAGCGCGTTGGCCACCGCATACGCCAGGCCGACGCCAAGGGCGCGTACCTGCGGCGGGAACATCTCGGCCTTCACCAGGCCACTGATGGAGGTGTAGAAGCTGACGATACACAACGCCAGGGTAATCAGCACGAAGGCCATGAACGGGCTGGTGACGGTTTTCAGCGCCATCAACAACGGCACGGTGAATACAGTGCCCAGGGCGCCGAACAGCAGCATCGAGTTGCGCCGGCCGATCCGGTCGGAGAGCATGCCGAACACCGGCTGCAGGATCATGAACAGGAACAGCGCCCCGGTCATGACGAAGCTTGCGCTCTTGGCGTTCATCCCGGCGGTGTTGACCAGGTACTTTTGCATGTAAGTGGTGAAGGTGTAGAAGATCAGCGAGCCACCGGCGGTGTAACCGAGCACGGTGATGAACGCCGCAGCGTGGTTGCGGAACAGGCCTTTGACGCTACCTGCATCCTTGTCCTGACGCGCCTCGGCAGTGCTGGTTTCGTGCAGCGAGCGGCGCAGCATGAGCGAGATCAACGCCGCAACGGCACCGACCACGAACGGGATGCGCCAGCCCCAGGCACGCAGCTCATCTTCGCTGAGCAACTGCTGCAGGATTACCACCACCAGCACTGCCAGCAACTGGCCGCCGATCAGGGTCACGTACTGGAACGAGGCAAAGAAGCCGCGCTGGCCGCGCAATGCCACTTCGCTCATGTAGGTAGCCGTAGTGCCGTATTCACCGCCTACCGACAGGCCCTGGATCAAGCGCGCCAGCAACAGCAGCGCCGGCGCCCAGGCGCCGATACTGGCGTAGGTAGGCAGGCAGGCAATGATCAACGAGCCGAAGCACATCATCAGCACAGAGATCATCAATGAATGCTTGCGGCCTTTGCGGTCGGCCAGCCGACCGAAGATCCAGCCACCGATTGGCCGCATCAAGAAGCCCGCAGCGAATACCCCGGCCGTGTTCAGCAGCTGCACCGTGGGGTCATCGGACGGGAAGAAGGCTGGCGCAAAATAGATTGCGCAGAAGGCGTAGACGTAGAAGTCGAACCACTCCACCAGGTTGCCTGATGATGCACCGACAATGGCAAAAATGCGCTTGCTGCGCTCTTCACCGGTGTAATGAATTGAGGTCATGGTGGGATTACTCCTGAGGGTTACCGTTGAATCTAGACATACTCAGTAACACTCATGTTCCGCCAGCCCGGCTTTGGTCGGGGTTGAAAGGCAGTCTGGCCGCGTTGCGAACCCAGACCAGCAGTGCTCAGGTTGCGTGGACCTGAGCACTGCTGGCACGCTGGCACAAAACGGCCAGGCTGCATGTTGCGCTTGCTCAGACCCGCTCGATAGCCAACGCCAGGCCTTGGCCGACGCCTACACACATGGTCGCCAGGCCTTTGCGCCCGCCGGTTTTTTCCAGCTGATGCAGCGCTGTCAGCACCAGGCGTGCGCCGCTCATGCCCAGTGGGTGGCCAAGGGCGATAGCACCACCGTTCGGGTTGACCTGTGGCGCGTCATCCGCCACACCCAGCTCACGCAGGACCGCCAGGCCCTGGCTGGCAAAGGCTTCGTTCAGCTCGATGACATCAAAATCTGCCACGGCGATGCCCAAGCGCTCGGTCAGCTTGCGTACCGCAGGCACCGGGCCGATGCCCATTACCCGCGGGGCAACGCCAGCGCTGGCCATGCCGAGCACGCGCGCGCGTGGGGTCAGGCCGTGCTTCTTGACCGCTTCGGCCGAGGCCAGAATCAGCGCCGCAGCACCGTCGTTGACGCCCGAGGCGTTGCCGGCGGTGACGGTCTTGTCCGGGCCGTTGACCGGTTTCAGCCGGGTCAGCGCTTCAAGGGTGGTGTCGGGGCGCAGGTGTTCATCCTGCTCGACCACGGTCTCGCCCTTCTTGTGGGCGATGCGCACCGGCACGATCTCTTCAGCGAAGAAACCCGCCGCCTGCGCGGCACCGGCCTTCTGCTGGCTGCGCACGGCGAAGGCGTCCTGATCGGCACGCGATACCTGATAATCGTCGGCAACGTTGTCGGCTGTCTCGGGCATCGAATCGACGCCGTACTGGCTCTTCATCAGTGGATTGATGAAGCGCCAGCCGATGGTGGTGTCTTCCAGCTTCATGTTGCGCGAGTAACCGCTCTCGGCCTTGCCCATGACGAACGGCGCACGCGACATCGACTCGACGCCGCCGGCAATCGCCAGCTCCATTTCGCCGCTGGCGATGGCGCGGAAGGCAGTGCCGATGGCGTCCATGCCCGACGCGCACAGGCGGTTCAAGGTTACCCCGGGAATGCTCGCCGGCAAGCCGGCCAGCAGCAGCGCCATGCGCGCAACGTTGCGGTTGTCTTCACCGGCCTGGTTGGCGCAGCCGAAGAACACCTCGTCGACCTGATCCCATTGCACCGACGGGTTGCGCTCGATCAGCGCCTTGAGCGGCACTGCCGCGAGGTCGTCGGCACGCACGCTGGCCAGGGCGCCGCCGAAGCGGCCGATGGGGGTGCGGATGGCGTCGCAGATGAATACTTCACGCATCACGCTTCTCCTGGCTTCTGGCCGTGGGCGGCAGCGGTGCGCTCTTCCAGATCACGCAGCGCGGTCAGTTCCAGCTCGGTCGGCGCAGCGGTAGTCTGCGCGTCGTCGGCAAAACGAATGGCCCAGCCGGTGGCGGCGATGATCTGCTCGCGGGTCACGCCTGGGTGAATCGAGGTGACCACGAATTCGTTACTGCCAGCTTCCGGCTCCATGATGCACAGGTCGGTGATGATCCCGACCGGGCCTTCACCGGGCAGGCCGAGACGCTTGCGCGAGTCGCCGCCTTCACCGTGGCCGACCGAGGTGATGAAGTCGAGCTTGTCGACGAATGCACGCGGCGACTGCTTGAGGATGATCAGCACCTGTTTGGCGGAACCGGCGATTTCCGGTGCGCCGCCGGCACCTGGCAAGCGCGTGCGCGGGGCGTGGTAGTCACCGACGACGGTGGTGTTGATGTTGCCGAAGCGGTCGACCTGAGCAGCGCCAAGGAAGCCTACGTCAATGCGCCCGCCCTGCAGCCAGTAGCGGAAGATCTCGCCAGTCGGCACCACGGTGTCGGCCGTTTCGGCCAGCTCGCCATCACCAATCGACAGCGGCAGTACGGTTGGCTTGGCGCCAATCGGGCCAGATTCGTAGATCAGCACCACGTCAGGCGACGAGGTCAGGCGCGCCAGGTTGGCGGCCTTGGACGGCAGGCCGATACCGACGAAGCATACCGCGCCATTGCGCAGCCGGCGGGCGGCGGCGACGGTCATCATTTCGGAAGTGGAGTAGCTCATTGTGCGGCCTCCGTGGTGCTGGCCAGCTTGGCCTTGAATTCGCTGAAGTCGGCGGTGCCGCGGATGTATTGGTCGATCCAGGCGGTAAATGTCGCGCGGTCACGGGCGATCGGGTCCCAGGCCTGGTAGAAGCGGTTGTCGCGCTCGTAGTAACCGTGGGCGTAGGACGGATGCGCGCCACCTGGCACCAGGCACACGGCAGACAGCGCCCAGGTCGGCAGCACGCAGGCGTTCATCGGCGCCTGCAGGTCGTCGACGATTTCTTCGACGGTGACGATGCAACGCTTGGCGGCGAGGGCTGCTTCTTTCTGTACGCCGAGGATACCCCACAGCAGGACGTTGCCCTTGCGGTCGGCCTTCTGCGCGTGAATCACGGTCACGTCAGGGCGCACCGAAGGCACCGCTGCCAGGACTTCGCCGGTGAACGGGCAGGTAACGCTCTGGATCAGCGGGTTGACCTTGGGCAGGTCAGAACCGGCATAAGCACGCAGTACAGCAAAGGGCAGGCCCGAAGCGCCGGCGACGTAGGCGTTGGCCAGGTCGGCGTGGCTGTGCTCTTCGATCTCGATCGCGTGCGGCCATTGTTTTTCCACGGCGTCACGCAGGCGGTGCAGCGAACCGACACCTGGATTACCGCCCCAGGAGAAGATCAGCTTGCTGGCGCAACCGGCGCCGATCAACTGATCGTAGATCAGGTCCGGGGTCATCCGCACCAGGGTCAGGTCACGTTTGCCCTGGCGAATGATCTCGTGGCCCGCGGCGGTCGGGATCAGGTGGGTGAAGCCTTCGAGAGCGACGGTGTCGCCGTCCTGGATGAACTGCTTCACGGCCTCGTGAAGCGAGAGGATTGCTGCCATTGGAGACTCCTGGTCAGGATGCTGCGTTGAGCTCAGATTAAGCAAGCTGGACACGTCGCACAATCCGATAATCGATTACTCGTTCGATTATCGAACATTTTGTTGCTGTGCTATCCATTGCTGTTCAATGCCGCAAAGCCGCTGTACGAGCGGCCTGCGGTCGTTGCCCAAGCTGCATCAGGTTGCGTCGGCGTGGCTTACCAAGCCTTTGATGATCACAGCGACCGTGGCCAGCGCCGCAGGCACCAGCAGCGCAGTCAGCACCTGCTCGAAGTTCCAGCCCAAGCCGAGCAAGGTCGCCCCGCTCCATGCCCCGAGAATCGCCCCGAAGCGGCCGATGCCGAGCATCCACGATACCCCGGTAGCCCGCGCCTGGGTCGGATAGAAGCGCGCGGCGAGGGACGGCATGGCCGATTGCGCGCCGTTGACACACATACCCGCGACCAGCACCAGGGTTGCCAGAATGGTGATGTTGCCCAGGCTCTGGCCAACCGCGTAGGCAAACACCCCGGCCAGCAGGTAGAACACGCCGATGACCTTGTGCGGGTTGTAACGGTCCATCGCCCAACCGACACCGACCGCACTGAGCACACCGCCAAACTGGAACAGCGCGCCGATGAACGCCGCCTGCTCCAAGCTCGCGCCACTGTCGCGCATCAGCGTCGGCAGCCAGCTGGTCAGCAGGTAGACGATGACCAGACCCATGAAGTAGGTCATCCACAACAGCATGGTGCCCACCCCATAGGTGCCGGAGAAGATCACCGCAAACACGCTGCGCGCGGCGACCACTTTCTGTTCCGGCACACTGAAGCTGGCAGCCTTGGCCACGATTGCCGGCGCAATCGGCGCCAGGGTCTTGCGGATCTTGTCGATACTGCGGTTGCGCACAACCAGAAAACGCGCCGACTCCGGCAGCCAGAACAGCAACACCACTGCCAGAATCAGCGGCAGCACGCCGCCAACAACCAGCAGGCTGTGCCAGCCATAGGCCGGGATCAGTTTCGCCGACATGAAGCCGCCCCCGGCCATGCCGAGGTTGAAACCGCAGAACATGCTGGTCACCAGCAGCGACTTGAGCCGTTCCGGGGTGTATTCAGACAGCAGCGTGGTCGCGTTGGGCATGCCAGCGCCGAGGCCGATGCCGGTCAGAAAGCGCAGGATCAGCAACTGGTCGACATTGGTCGCGTAGGCCGAAGCCAGACTGAAGCCGCCGAACACCAACACGGCAGCGACCAGCACACCCTTGCGGCCGAAGCGGTCAGCCAACGGGCCTGAGCCCAGCGCGCCGAATACCATGCCGATCAGCGCGGCGCTCATGACCGGCCCCAGGCTGGCCCGGTCGATACCCCACTCTTGTGACAGCGCCGGAGCGATAAAGCCCATGGCGGCAGTATCAAGGCCATCGAGGAAGACAATCAGGAAGCACAGGATCACTACCCGCCATTGATAGCGCGACAGCGGCTGCTGATTGATAAAGGACTGAACGTCGAGGCAGCTGCCGACGTTGGTTTGCGGTTTGTTCATTGTTGTTATCCAGAAAATCGGCGCAAGCAAAACCCTGGCGCACTGTTGCCGCGGGTTGCGAAGAGACGGTTACGGCCTGGCGTCAGCCTGGATACAACGACACTGGATGCGGGTACGCCCGCAGCTCAGAAAAGACAGTGATCATGGTGTTGCCTCGCATGTTGTTCTTGTTCGGTCGGCACAGCCGACCGTTGCGAGAAACATTAATCAGCACGCGATGGCTGCGCAATTCGTTGGCCGCAAGTATGGGCGTTTATCGAACAGTAGATTGCGCAGCTCCCGCGGTTCAGCCAAACAGTTGGGTGCACAGATCCCGACTCGAGGCGAGCAGGATCGGCAAGAACCGCTGCTCAAGCTCGCTGCGGGTGACCCGGCCGACATGCGTACTGACGTTGAGCGCCGCGAGTACCTGCCCCGAGGCATCGTAGATAGGCACGGCAATCGAACGCAGGCCCTGCTCCAGCTCCTGATCAACCACACACCAGCCCTGCGCGCGAACCTGCTGGATGCAGGCGAGCAGCGACTCCTTGTCATGCAACGTGCGGCTGGTACGGGCCTTTAGATCGGCGCGATCGAAGTATTCGTGCAGGCTGGCGTCGTCCAGCGCGGCCAGCAGAATCCGCCCCATCGAGGTGCAATAGGCGGGCAGCCGGCCACCCACCGAGAGGTCTACCGAGATCAACCGCTCGACCGTGGCCGAGCGGGCGATATAGAGGATGTCATCGCCTTCGAGGGTGGCCATGTTGGCGGCTTCGTGCAGTTGGTCGCTGATGCGGTCCAGATAAGGCTGGGCCGACATCGCCAGCGGCGTCGAAGACAAATAGGCATGGCCAAGCGTGAGCACCTTGGGCAGCAAGGAATAGGTCCGCCCATTGGTGGTGGCGTAACCCAGCTTCATCAGCGTGTGCAGGCAGCGCCGCACCGCTGCACGGGGGATCTCGGTACGGTGGCTGATCTGCGCGATGGTCAGGTGCCGCTTGCGCTCCTGGAACGCCTGAATCACCGCCAGGCCGCGCGCCAGTGAGGTCATGAAGTCCGGATCACCGGTGAAGGCCTGAATGCGTTTGGCCGGTGAGGCAACGATGGGCGGCGCCATCGCTGCAGAGCCAGTGCGCTCGGGCATCGGGGAAACGGTGGGCAAGCTTTCGTCGCTCATGGCTGACCTCGAAAAATAATGGGCGCTTCGTGCGATTATCGAACGAACGGCCGATAATCGCAATTGACCGCTGACACTTTTGCTTATACCTTTCCCCTGCCACATGTGGCTTCTTTGGAGAGACTGGTCAGGTACCCACCGTAGAAGTCCCCAGGCACGGCCTCGCTGACGCGGGGCCGTTTATTATTCCTTCTGTGCTGCCATACGAACTTAATCGTTTCTCTCCACTCCAAGTTCTTGCAGTACAAATGATGAAATCACCTGCTACTTGCTCATCGTCAAAGTCTTGCTTCACTATCAGTGAAGACCGATGATCAAACTTCAGCCGGTTGCTACAATTGAATCATTTGAATCACTGCTCGAGCATGCCAGATCGGCGATAGCCGGCTCCCCGCCTCCCTATATAGCCTTGATCCTAACATCGCATGCTCTGATGCCCTTGCTTGCTTGAACCCTGTCGCTGCGACAGCACACTCGCTCTGGTTGCGTGGCCGCATGCCCGATACTGCATGTCGAAGCCGGAGTCTTTACTCTAACTAGTCAGGTATTTACTGTGACGAAAGATGAACTGCGCGCCGAGCTCGAGCGCCAGGCCGAACGCTTCAAGGATGTGTACGGTGGTGAAGTCACCACCTACGCCGCTCAATCCGAACCCGAGCGCAAACCATGGCGCAAACGCGCGACTGTCCAGGACCAGGTATTCGCCCAGGAGCTGGAAAAGATGGAAAAGGACCTGCGCGGCGACGAGGCCTGAGCATTCAGGCCAGGTATTGACTGTGTCGAGTAGCGCCAAGGCAGCGTCCTAGTTGCCCATGAAATGGAATTACACAAATTTCATACAGACGTTTGAATGAGTGTGACGGTACGCGCTTTGCGTAAATTCGCCGGCGTTTAGGGCACTTGGCGGAATTTACGCCAAAAAATATCGCTCCTTGTGCAGCGCACTGGTAACCGTACCGGGCTTTTTTTGCTGCCATCGGTCTGCCGGGGGTGCATCGGCTGCCATGGTTTTCTGGCATAATCCGGCCCCCCTACGACCGCCAGAAAACCTTCATGATCGATTTATTCAGCGGATTGGATGCCTGGGTAGTAGTGAGCCTGGTGCTCGCGCTCACCTTTGTACTCGCATTCGAGTTCATCAATGGCTTTCATGACACCGCCAACGCGGTAGCTACTGTCATCTATACCAAAGCCATGCCCCCGCACCTCGCCGTGTTCTTCTCCGGCGTGTTCAACTTCCTCGGCGTGCTGCTTGGCGGCGTTGGCGTGGCCTATGCCATCGTCCACCTGTTGCCGGTGGAACTGCTGATCAATGTGAACACCGGTCACGGCCTGGCCATGGTCTTCTCGTTGCTGGCCGCGGCCATCGCCTGGAACCTGGGCACCTGGTACTTCGGTATCCCGGCCTCAAGTTCGCACACCCTGATCGGCTCGATCCTCGGTGTCGGCCTGGCCAACGCGCTGATCAGCGACATCCCGCTGGGTGATGGCGTCAACTGGCAGAAGGCAATCGACATCGGTATGTCGCTGGTGCTCTCGCCACTGGCCGGCTTTGCCGTGGCGGCGCTGGTTCTGCTGGGGCTGAAGTGGTGGCGCCCGCTGTCGAAGATGCACAAGACACCGGAGCAGCGCCGCAAGCTCGACGACAAGAAGCATCCACCGTTCTGGAACCGCCTGGTACTGGTGATCTCGGCCATGGGCGTGAGCTTTGTGCACGGCTCCAACGACGGCCAGAAAGGCATCGGCCTGATCATGCTGGTGCTGATCGGCATCGTCCCGGACAAGTTCGTACTCGACCTGAACAGCACCACCTACCAGATCGAACGCACCCGTGATGCAACGCTGCACCTGAGCCAGTTCTACCAGCGCAATGAAGCGATGCTGGGCGAGTTCCTGGCCTTGGGCAAAGCCCAGGCGGGCGATCTGCCGGAGAAGTTCAGCTGCAACCCGCAGCAAACCGAACCGACGATTGCCGCGCTGCAATCGTCGCTGCAAGGCGTGACCGACTACCGCGCGCTGGGCGCCGAGCAGCGCGTCGAAGTGCGCCGCTACCTGCTGTGCCTGGACGACACCGCGAAAAAGGTCGGCAAGCTGCCGGGCCTTGAGCCGCGTGAGAAGTCCGACCTGGAAAAACTGCGCAAAGACCTCACCGCCACCACTGAATATGCACCGTTCTGGGTGATCGTCGCGGTTGCCCTGGCCTTGGGCCTGGGCACCATGGTCGGCTGGAAACGCGTGGTACTGACTGTCGGCGAGAAGATCGGCAAGCAGGGCATGACCTATGCCCAAGGCATGTCGGCGCAGATCACCGCGGCCTGTGCGATCGGCATGGCCAACGTGTTCAGCCTGCCGGTATCGACCACCCATGTATTGTCTTCGGGCGTAGCCGGGACCATGGTCGCCAACAAGAGCGGCCTGCAAGGCGGCACCGTCAAGACCATCCTGCTGGCGTGGGTACTGACCTTGCCGGCAACGGTCGGTCTGGCTGCCGGGCTGTTCTGGCTGGCCACCAAGGCGATCAGCTGAAGCACATTGTGATGATCTGAAAAAGGCGCCTGCGGGCGCCTTTTTCGTTGTTGCCGACCGCAAGCGAGGATCAACGCCGCTTGTTGCCCAGCAACGAGCCCATCAGCCCACGCATCAGCTGCCTGCCTAGTTGGTTGGCCGCCTGACGCACTGCCGACTTGATCGCCTGCCCCGCCGCACCTTGCAAAAACTCCCCTGCCTTATCGGCGAAGCTGTCCTGCTCAGGCTTGGCCTGCGGCACCGGCTCGGCAGGCTCACCTTTACGCTGGGTGAGCATTTCATAGGCAGACTCACGGTCAATCGGCTGGTCGTAACGGCCCCGCAGGCTGGAGGCTGCGAGCAATGCATCGCGCTCGGCACTGCTCAACGGCCCGATCCGCGACTGTGGTGGGGCGACCAGCACGCGCTGGACCATCGCCGGCGTGCCCTTGTCCTCCAAGGTGCCGACCAGCGCCTCGCCTATGCCCAACTCGGTGAGCACGCCAAGGGTGGAAAAAGCGGGATTCGCTCGAAAGCCATCGGCAACCGCCTTCAACGACTTCTGCTCCTTGGCGGTGAATGCTCGCAGGCCATGCTGAATACGCAAGCCGAGCTGGGCCAGCACTGCATCAGGCAGGTCCGCGGGCGACTGGGTGACAAAGTACACCCCAACGCCCTTCGAGCGAATCAGCCTCACCACCTGCTCCAAGCGATCCTGCAGCGCCTTGGGTGTGCCATTGAACAGCAAGTGCGCCTCGTCGAAGAACAGCGCCAGCAGTGGTTTTTCCGCATCCCCGCGCTCGGGCAACTGCTCGAACAGCTCAGCCAGCAGCCACAGCAGGAAGGTCGCGTAGACCTTGGGCGCTTCATGCACCAAGCGGCTGGCGTCAAGTAGATGAATGCGCCCACGGCCATCAGCCGTCGGCTGCAGCAGGTCTTCAAGCTGCAAGGCCGGCTCGCCGAACAATGCCTCGGCGCCCTGCTGCTCAAGGGTCGCCAGGCGCCGTAACAACGCCTGGGTAGAGCTGCTGGTCATCAGCGCACTGTCGTCACCAAGCACCTGCGGATTGTCCTTGAGGTGATTGAGCAGGGCTTTGAGGTCTTTCAGATCGAGCAACAGCAAACCATCCCGATCTGCCACCTTGAACGCTGCGTACAAGGCAGCCTGTTGGCTGTCGCTCAGCTCCAGCAGGTTGCCCAGCAGCAGGGGGCCCATTTCACTGAGCGTGGTACGCAACGGATGGCCAGACTTGCCGGCAATATCCCACAGGGTCACCGGATACGCCTTCGGGCTGTGCCCCAGCCATGGCATCCCGGCAATGCGTTCGGCAACCTTGCCCTGCGGCGTCGCGGCGGCACCGAGGCCGCACAGGTCACCCTTTACGTCGGCAGCGAATACGGCCACGCCCGCGTCACTGAAGACTTCTGCCAGGCGCTGCAGGGTTACGGTCTTGCCTGTGCCGGTGGCACCGGCCACCAGACCGTGGCGGTTGGCCAGGCGCATGGCCTGGCTGACTGGCTGGCCGTCAGCTCCCGCCCCTACAACGATTTGCGAAGAATCTGACATGTTGTTTCATCCTCTCCTCAAGCTTTGCCGAATAACGGCCGATATGTCTTGGTGATAATTGCCTTAAAGACAGGAACATCCCAAAAGTGACTTGCGGGACTAGTTGCACTGTTTTCAGCGCTTTGTGCGAACGACCCGATATCACCTTAGCGGAACCGATCACGCCATGAACAAAAGCCTTCGTTTCAGCCACAAGATCCTTATTGCCGCATCGCTTATCGTGATACTCGCGTTCAGCTTGTTCACCCTTTACAACGATTACCTGCAGCGTAATGCGATTCGTCAGGATCTGGAAAACTATCTGACAGAGATGGGCGCATCGACCTCGACCAACGTGCGCAATCTATTCGATGGCCGGATCAAGCTGGTAGAAAACCTGGCGCAGAACATCGCCCAGGCGCCCGCCGACGCAGAGACCTTGCTCGGCCAGAATGCCCTGATCTCAAGCTTCCTCACAGTCTATGTGGGCAAGGTCGATGGCGGTTTCAGCGTGCGCCCCGACTCGCCGATGCCGGCTGGGTACGATCCGCGTGTGCGGCCCTGGTACAAGGATGGCATGGCTGCTAACGGCGCGATCCTGACCGAGCCGTATATCGACATGGCCACCCAGAAGATGGTCATCGGCATCATCAGCAAGGTTTCGACCAGCGTCGGCGTGGTTGGCGGCGACCTGGCGCTCGACGGCCTGGTCGAGATCATCAACTCGCTGAACTTCGGCGGCATGGGTTACGCCTTCCTGGTCAACGACCAAGGCAAGATTCTGGTTCATCCGGACAAAGACCTGGTCATGAAGCCGCTGTCGGATCTGTTCCCGCAGAACACACCACGGCTTTCCGCTGAACTGACCGAAGTCAGCGCTGACGGCAAGGACCGCCTGGTCACCTTCACCCCAATCAAAGGCCTGCCTGCGGCCAACTGGTACATCGGCTTGTCGGTCGACAAAGACAAAGCCTTCGCCATGCTCAGCACCTTCCGCACCTCGGCGGTGATCGCCACGGTCGTCGCGGTTGTGATCATCATTGCCCTGCTCGGCCTGCTGATTCGGGTGCTGCTGCAGCCACTGCACACCATGACCCGCGCCATGGAAGACATTGCCCAGGGCGAAGGTGACCTGACCAAGCGCCTGACCATTCACAGCCAGGATGAATTCGGCGTACTCGGCAGCGCCTTTAACCGCTTTGTCGAACGTATTCACAGCTCGATCCGCGAGGTGTCCTCGGCGACGGAACAGGTCAACGAAGTGGCATTGCGGGTGATCAGCGCCTCCAACTCGTCGATGACCAACTCCGACGAGCAGTCCAACCGCACCAACAGCGTTGCCGCTGCCATCAACGAGCTGGGCGCTGCCGCCCAGGAAATCGCCGGCAATGCTGCCCAGGCCTCGCAGCACGCGACCTCGGCGCGGCATCTTGCCGAAGAAGGTCAGCAGGTGGTCGACCGCAACATTGCCGCGATGAACCGCCTGTCGGAGTTGATCGTTGGCTCCAGCGCGCAGATCGAAACGCTGAACAGCAAGACCGTCAACATCGGCCAGATCCTCGAAGTGATCACCAGCATTTCGCAGCAGACCAACCTGCTCGCGCTCAACGCCGCCATCGAGGCTGCCCGCGCGGGCGAAGCCGGCCGCGGCTTTGCCGTCGTCGCCGATGAGGTGCGCAACCTCGCCCACCGCACCCAGGAGTCGGCCCAGCAAGTTCAAGGCATGATCGAAGAGCTGCAGGTCGGCGCCCGGGAGTCGGTCGAGACCATGGGCCAGAGCCAGCGTCACAGCCAGGACAGTGTGCAGATTGCCAACCAGGCCGGGGAGCGCCTGGAAAGCGTGACTGTGCGCATCGGCGAGATCGACGGCATGAACCAGTCGGTGGCCACGGCAACCGAGGAGCAGACGGCGGTGGTCGATTCGATCAACATGGACATCAGCGAAATCAACATGCTTAACCAGGAAGGTGTGGAAAACCTGCAGGCTACTCTGCGCGCCTGCTCGGATCTGGAGCAGCAAGCCAGCCGCTTGAAACAGTTGGTGGGCAGCTTCCGCATCTGACCTCCGGGTGCAACCCTCCCCGCCGCCATTTCGATACTGGCGGCGGGGCCTTGGCCACGGGCTTGCCGGCAATAATGCCGATGCGCGCCCGGGCCAACCTCGATCGAACAAACTATTCTTCCTGAAGGTCAACCTCTAGGCATGTCATCGCCGCTTTGTTACCGCGCATGACAGACCTGAAGTCGATCCCCGGAGGGATGCTGATCGTGCACATTGCCGACATCACCATGTTCTACGCACCCGCCAGCGGTGGCGTGCGTACCTATCTTGATGCCAAACACCGCCGTCTCGACGCCATGACTGGCGTTCACCACAGCCTGCTGATCCCTGGCGCCAGTGCCAGCCACGCCGATGGCGTCTACCGGGTGCCGTCCCCGCCACTGCCGTTCGGCAAGGGCTATCGCTTCCCGGTCCGCCTGGCGCCGTGGTGCAAGGTGTTGCGTGAGCTGCAGCCTGATCTGATCGAAGTCGGCGACCCGTATCTGACTGCCTGGGCAGCGCTGGAAGCGCGGCGCAAGCTGGATGTGCCGGTAATCGGCTTCTATCACTCCGACCTGCCGCTGCTGGTGGGCAATCGCATGGGCAACTGGTTCACGCCCAACGTCGAGGCCTACGTCAGCAAGCTCTATGGCAACTTCGACCGGGTCCTGGCGCCAAGCCAAGTGATGGCCGACAAACTGCGTCGGCTGGGCGTGCGCGACGTGCATGTGCAGCGGCTGGGCGTAGATTTGAGCACGTTCAACCCAGAGCAGCGCGACAACCGCCTGCGGGCTGAACTGGGGATCCCCGACACCACCCGCCTGCTAGTGTTTGCCGGGCGCGGCTCGCGCGAGAAGAACCTGCCGGTATTGCTCGACTGCATGCGTCACCTCGGCCCTCACTATCACCTGCTGCTGGTGGGTTCGGCCATGCCCAGCAACGTGCCTGCCAACGTCAGCGTGATCAATCACTTCTGCCCCTTGCCGGAAGTCGCGCGGCTGATGGCCAGTGCCGACCTGCTGGTGCATGCCGGTGATCAGGAAACCTTTGGCCTGGTCATTCTCGAAGCCATGGCCTGTGCCACCCCGGTTGTCGCAGTGCGCGCCGGCGCGTTCAGCGAAATAGTCACCGAGCAATGTGGCCGCCTGTGCCCGCCAAACGACGGCCAGGCCATGGCCGCCACCGTACGCGAGGTATTCGAGGACGGCGTGCGCCGGCTTGGCCAGCAGGCACGCCGGCATGCCGAGCAGCATTACTCTTGGGACAACGTGGTCAACGGCCTGCTGCAGCACTACCAAGCCGTGCTTGGCCATCAGCCACTGGTGCGTGCACATGCTTGAAGAGACTACCGGGCAGCGCAGCGTGATGCTGGTGCTGCACGACGTGGCGCCGGAGACCTGGCCCGACTACCAGCCGTTTGTCGAGGCGGTCGACCAGCTGGGCAACGTGCCGATGACCTGGCTAGTGGTGCCCGACTTTCATCAGCGCAATGCCCTAGAGCGCTCACCGACCTTCTGCCGTCTGCTAGATTGGCGCCTGCAGCAGGGCGACGAGCTGGCGCTACATGGCTATTACCACGCCGACCTCGGGCCGACGCCACGCACGCCGCGGGACTTCTTCATGCGCCGGATATATACGCATGAAGGTGAATTTTATGCGCTGGAACAAGCTCAGGCGTTGCAGCGCCTGCAAGCGGGCCTGCAGCTGTTCAATAGCCAGGGCTGGCCGGTGGCGGGCTTCGTCGCCCCGGCCTGGCTGATGAGCGAGGGCACCCGCCAGGCCCTGCGCCAGTTGCCATTGCGCTACACCAGCACGCCTCAGCACCTCTATCGGCTACCAGAATTCACCGCGATAGACGCGCCTGGCCTGGTCTGGAGCGCCCGTAGTGCCTGGCGTCGGGGCTTGTCGCGGGCACTGTGCAATTCGCAGCTGCAACGCTGGCAAAGTGCGCCAACCTTGCGCCTGGGCCTGCACCCAGTCGACATGCGCCATCGCAGCTCTCGCGATTACTGGCTGCAAACGTTGAAAACGCTCATCGAACAAGGCCGCGAGCCTCTGACCAAGTCAGCCTGGCTGGACCGCCAGGTCGCGGCATGAAGCGCTATGCCTGGCTTGGGCTGGCCCTGGTGCTGGCCCTGCTGGTGCCGGCATTGCTCGGCGGCGCCGAGCTACTGCCCAGACTGCAGAGCTTCTCCCCGAGCCTGATGGCGACCCTGCTGGGGATGATCCTGCTGTGCTGGATCATCAATGCGGCACGTCTGCGCCTGCTGCTGGGTGAGCAAGGTGCGCAATTGGGGCGTTGGCGCAGTCTTGGGGTGATCATGGCCACCGAGTTTGCCATCTGCACCACCCCAGGCGGTAGCGGTGGGCCATTGGCGCTGATGGCGCTGTTGGCGCGCGAGCGCATCGGTGCGGCCCGCAGCGGCGCGGTGTTCGCTATCGATCAATTGAACGATCTGCTGTTTTTCTTCTGCGCCATGCTCGCCGTTGCCGGCTACGCGCTCAGCCACAGCCTGGGCCGCAGCCAACAAGGCATGCTCATGGGCAGCGCAATGATGCTGTGTGCAGCCTTGGTGCTGATCGTACTGTTGCTGCGCTATCGGCGGCAGATCATGCGGCTCAATGGCCGCCTGCTGCGCAGGGTCGGCATGGGCGAAAAACGTCGGCGCCGCTGGGCGCGCAAGCTGCTGAGCTTCATCAAGGCTTTGGCGCAGACCTGGCGGCTGCCAAAACGTACGTTAGCGCTGGTGTTCAGCCTGACGTGCCTGCACTGGAGCCTGCGCTTCAGCGTGCTGTATCTGGTGATTCGCGGGCTTGGCGTGGAGCTGGCGTGGATACCCAGCTTTCTGGTGCAGATGCTGGCGCTGAGTGCTGGTCAGTTCAGCCTGTTGCCGGGCGGGGCCGGCGCTGCCGAACTGACATCGGCGAGCTTGTTGACACCACTGGTGGGCAGCTCGACGGCGGCAGCGGCGATCTTGCTCTGGCGCGCTGTTACTTATTACTTTTACCTACTGGCCGGGGGGCCGGTGTTTGTCTGCCTGCTGGGGCGACCGCTACTCCAGCGCTGGCGCCGTCAGCAAATGGATTGAGCAGCTGCCGCCAGAGTTCGGCGGCACCGACAAACTCGGTGCCATGCTCGTCGCTCATGGCGTCAGGATCGAAGCGAGCCAGGCAGCCCTCACCCAGCGTCGGCAGCGCACTGGCCGCGGCCTTGTCGAGTGGATCCGCCATTGGCCTGCCCTCCTCTCAGTCGAACACCACGGTCTTGTTGCCGTGCACCAGCACGCGGTCTTCGAGGTGATGACGCAGGCCACGGGCAAGCACCATCTTCTCCACGTCGCGACCGAAACGCACCATGTCTTCGATGCTGTCGGCATGACTAACGCGGACCACGTCCTGTTCGATGATCGGGCCGGCATCCAGCTCTTCGGTGACGTAGTGACAGGTCGCACCGATCAGCTTGACGCCACGCAGGGCGGCCTGATGGTAAGGCTTGGCACCGACGAACGAAGGCAGGAAGCTGTGATGAATGTTGATCACTTTTTCGGCATAGGCCTGGCACAGCTGTGGCGGCAGGATCTGCATGTAGCGCGCCAGCACCACGACATCGGCACCATGGCTTTCGACCAGACGCGAGACTTCGGCAAACGCCGGCTGCTTGTCTTTCGGGTCGACCGGCACATGGTAGAACGGGATGCCATGCCATTCGACCATGCTGCGCAGGTCATCATGGTTGGAAATCACGCAAGGGATATCACAGTCCAGCTCATCGGTATGCCAGCGATGCAGCAGATCCGCCAGGCAGTGCGATTCGCGGCTGGCCATCAGCACCACGCGCTTCTTTTGCGCCGAGTCGGTAACCCGCCAGATCATCGAGAACTCTTCGGCAATCGGCGTGAACGCTTCACGGAAGGCCTCGATCCCAAACGGCAATGACTCGGCGCGGATCTCATGGCGCATGAAGAACCAACCGCTCTGCTCGTCCGAGTGGTGGCTGGCTTCGTTAATCCAGCCGTTGTACAGAGCCAGGAAATTACTGACTTTCGCCACGATGCCGACACGGTCGGGGCAGGCAATCACCAGTCGATAGGTGCGCATGAATGAGACTCCAGGAACTTCGCAAAGGCGCATATTCTAGCGAGCTGGCAGAAAAAACACAGTAATCATCAGCAGCTGCCGCACGGGCCGCGCCGCGCGGCAATTGTTCAGCCATCGCTGCGGCGCCGAGCATGACAGCGGCGGACGCCGCCAGTGATATGTAAATTTTTCTTAACCTGAATACATTGTTAACACTCGCCTATTTAAGCGAGCGTGCCTTGATTATTGTTTACTTGAGACTAGCGGCTGTCTATTATTAGCCCACTGACTCCCTGTACATGCACTATTAAGGAACACTTCATGTCTCTGATCAACGAATACCGCGCCACAGAAGAAGCCATCAAAGAACTTCAAGCTCGTCTGGCCAACCTGTCGCAAGACGACAAGCTGAAGAAAGAGCTGGAATTCGAAGGCAAGCTGCGCACCCTGATGGGCGAATATTCCAAATCGCTGCGTGATGTGATCGCCCTGCTCGACCCGGAATCGAAACTGAGCAAGGCCCCACGTGGCGGCGTCAAGACCACCACTACCAAGCGTGCGCGCAAGGTCAAGCAATACAAGAACCCGCACAATGGTGAAGTTATCGAAACCAAAGGCGGCAACCACAAGACCCTGAAAGAATGGAAAGCCAAATGGGGTGGCGATGTGGTTGAAGGCTGGGCAACCCTGCTGGACTGATAAGTCCGCTTTGCTGCCTTGAATAAAACGCCGGCTATTGCCGGCGTTTTTTATTGTCTGGACACATTACAGTACAAATGACTGCTGCAGTTTCTCGGCATGCTGCTGCCAGGCAAGCAGTACCTGCCGCCCGCCTTCGTCAGCTGTTGCCCATGCGCTTTGCAGGGCCTTTTCGAAACCCTCCAGGGTAATCGGCGCGCCCGCCGCAGGGTCGCCAAGACGTTGCTGGCAGAACTGCAGCCAGCGCTGTCGCTCTGGCTCATCCAGGGTCTCGGGGAAGTTTCGCGCCCGGTAGCGGAATAACAGTTCAGGCAGCCGTGGATCATCGAACATCCATTGTGATCGGCCAAGTTGCGCCGGGTCGACCACGCGCACCTGTTCGCACAGACGGCGGTCACGGTCGCCAATAAAGCCTGCATATAACTGCTGCTCGGGGTCGTCGCTTGCGCCAAATTCTTCGGCGCTGTAAATCGCGGCGAGTTTGTCTTGCCAGACGTTTTGTTGCTGTGCCAGTTGCTCGCCGCGTGCTTGCAGCAGGGACAGATCAATCCCCAATCGTTGTTGGTCAACCGGGCGCAATACCGACAGCGGTGCCAGTACCGGGCAGCGGTTGACTTGCACCAACTTGAGCGGCACCGGTAATTGCATGTCGGACAATTCGTCACGCCGAGTGTACAAACGCTTGCGTAATGTTTCGGCGCTTTCATCCAGTAGCGGAGAGGTTTCCAACTGCAGGTCGCACACAATCAGTGCGTTGCGGTTACGTGGATGCCAGGCCAGCGGCAGTACCACGCCGAGGTAATTTCGCTCAGCGGAGAAACGCCCGGAAATATGTACCAATGGCTGCAATAGCCGAATCTGCTCCATGACTTTATGCTTGCTGCGCAACTGAAATAACCAGTCATACAACTTTGGCTGTTTATCCCGAATCAATCGCGCCAGAGCGATGGTCGCCCGCACGTCGGAAAGCGCTTCGTGAGCATGCCCATGATCGATGCCATTGGCTTTGCTGAGCAATTCCAGACGCAGGCTGGTGCGCCCGTCCTGCTGCGGCCAGACGATGCCTTCAGGGCGCAGGGCATAGGCCGTGCGCACCACATCGATCAGATCCCAGCGGCTGTTGCCGCCCTGCCACTCGCGAGCATACGGGTCAAAGAAGTTGCGATAGAGGCTGTAACGGGTCACCTCGTCGTCAAAGCGCAGGGTGTTGTAGCCGGAGCCGCAGGTGCCAGGGCGCACCAGTTGCTGATGCACACGGGTCATGAACTCGGCTTCGCACAGGCCATTGCTGGCCAGTTGCTCAGGAGTGATGCCGGTGACCAGGCAGGCCATCGGATGCGGCAAAATATCTGCCGACGGTTGGCAGAACAGATTGACCGGTTCTTCGATTTCATTGAGGTCGAAATCGGTGCGCAGCCCCGCCAGTTGCAACGGCCGGTCGCAACGCGGGTTGATACCAGTGGTTTCGTAGTCGTGCCAGAAGATGCTGGAGCTCACGGGTTCGTCCTGTAGCTAGGTCGACCGTGAGTCTAGCGGCCCGGGCGGGCAGTTCGCACCTCCAATGCAGGCAGAATGTGTCGCCAGGGTCAGGCAGAGGCGTTGGCGGCAGGACGGAAGCTGAAGAAGTCACGCAGTGAATGCACGAATTCATCGTACTCGCGCGGTGCCTGTAGCAGCATGAAGCCTGAGTCGTAATGCATGGGCGTCTGGTCTTCGCGGCACCACAGGCAGCTTGCCGACAGGTTGATAAACTGCCAGGCGCCGCCGGGCAAGGGCACGCGCAGCTGCAGTTCGTAGTCGGGCCCGACCAGCACCGGCAGCGAGCTGATCAGCATCAAACCGTCTTCGGAGGCATTGCCAAGGTAGCCGATCTGCTGATCGGTAAAGCGGTTGTAGACCTTGAGTACACAAGGCAACTGGTGACGCTGGATGTGGCGCTGGATAAACATGATGACAGGTAGTGTCCCGTTTCCGCGGCCAGGAATACGAGGTACTGGCGGTTGCTGTTACAGCTAAGATACAGCTTAGCCCAGCCGCTGTGGCGAATCTCGTGAAATCAATGACACCTTGGTATTAGCGCCAAGGCGTGGTGTGCACCGGACTGGCCACGGCAGGCTGGCGATAGTGGCCGAGCTTTTCCAGCGTCAGCAGACGCGCACGGGCGCGGTAGGCGTACTCATTTTGCGGGTAGCGCTGAACCAGGTACTCGTAGGTCTGCGCAGCATCGACGTAGAGCTTCTGCCGCTCCAGGCATTGGCCACGCAGCAGGGCCACTTCAGGATGGATGAACGGCCGCGCGCGGCTGGTCCGATCGACCTGGGACAGCTCGAGCATCACCCGCTGGCAATCGCCACGATCATAGGCGCGGTAGGCGTTGTTCAGGTGATGGTCCATCGACCAACGGGTGCAGCCAACGACGCTGGCGGCAATCGCCAGAACGATCAGGGTTCGCATGGGGATTCTCCTTTGATAGGCAGTGTATCGGCCCGACGCGGCAAATCTTCACACGCTTTTGCAAGCATAGCGCGACCGTACAAATGCCACCCCCGCAAGACGCAAGGTAGTGCAACGGAACAATGACTACAGCGCAATTGAGGAGTAGCCTCTCGCTGCGCTTCACTACAGGAGTCTATGCATGACCATCCGCCGTACCAAAATCGTTGCCACCCTTGGCCCTGCCAGCAACTCGCCAGAAGTGATCGAACAACTGATCCTTGCCGGCCTCGACGTTGCCCGCCTGAACTTCTCCCACGGCACGCCGGACGAGCACAAGGCTCGCGCCCGCCTGATCCGTGAGATCGCCGCCAAGAACGGCCGTCACGTCGCACTGCTGGGCGACCTGCAGGGTCCGAAGATCCGCATCGCCAAGTTCAGCAACAAGCGCATTGAATTGAAGATCGGTGACAAGTTCACCTTCTCCACCGTGCACCCGCTGACCGAAGGCAACCAGGATATCGTCGGCATCGACTACCCCGACCTGGTCAAGGATTGCGGCGTGAACGACGAGCTGCTGCTCGACGATGGCCGTGTGGTCATGCGCGTCGAGACCGCTACCGCCGACTCCCTGCACTGTGTGGTGCTGGTTGGCGGCCCGCTGTCTGACCACAAAGGTATCAACCGCAAAGGTGGCGGCCTGACCGCACCGGCCCTGACCGAGAAAGACAAGGCCGACATCAAGCTGGCTGCCGAGATGGACCTGGACTACCTGGCCGTGTCCTTCCCGCGTGATGCCAAGGACATGGAATACGCACGCAAACTGCGTGACGAGTCCGGCGGCAGCGCCTGGCTGGTGGCCAAGATCGAACGCGCCGAAGCGGTTGCCGACGACGAAACCCTCGACGCCCTGATCGCTGCCTCCGACGCCGTAATGGTTGCCCGTGGCGACCTCGGCGTGGAAATCGGCGATGCCGAGCTGATCGGTATCCAGAAGAAGATCATCCAGCACGCCCGCCGCAACAACAAAGCGGTGATCGTCGCGACCCAGATGATGGAGTCGATGATCCAGAACCCGATGCCGACCCGCGCCGAAGTTTCCGACGTGGCCAACGCCGTGCTGGATAACACCGATGCGGTCATGCTGTCGGCTGAAAGTGCTGCCGGTGCTTATCCGATCGAAGCCGTACAGGCCATGGCGCGGATCTGTCAGGGCGCTGAAAAGCACCCGACCAACCAGCGCTCCAGCCACCGTCTGCACACCACCTTCGAGCGTTGCGACGAGAGCATCGCCCTGGCGGCGATGTACACCGCCAACCACTTCCCCGGCGTCAAGGCGATCATCGCCCTCACCGAAAGTGGCTACACCCCGCTGATCATGTCGCGCCTGCGCTCGCATGTGCCGATCTACGCGCTGTCTCCGCACCGCGCGACCCAGGCACGTGCCTCGATGTTCCGTGGCGTCTACCCGATCGCGTTCGACCCGGCCTCGCTGCCGGCCGACAAGGTCAGCCAGGCGGCCGTCGACGAGCTGCTGCAACGCGGTTTGGTTGAGCAAGGCGACTGGGTGATCCTGACCAAAGGCGACAGCTACCACACCATCGGTGGCACCAATGGCATGAAGATCCTGCACGTCGGTGATCCGCTGGTCGGCTGAACCCCGCCAACACGCCGCTCCCTGTAGGAGCGGCCTTGTGTCGCGAGAGGCCAGCAAAGCTGGCCCGGCAATATCGGCGGCGAAGCTGAAAGTGTGGGCCCGCTCCGCGCGCCTCTCGCGACACAAGGCCGCTCCTACAAAAACACATCGGCATACAGCTGATTACGCGGCAAGCCGGCGATGAACAAGCGTCGTGCGAACCGCTCGACACTGGCCGGCGCACCGCACACCAGCGCCACCGTCTGCCGCGACGCCAGACGCAACCCAGCCAACGCCTCCTGCACTCGATCCTCAAGCACCCACTCCACGCTCACTTCAGTGTGCAGTTGGGCCAGGGCAATCACTGTGTCTTTCAGGTAATGCCCCTCCTCTGCATGAGCCACCTGTAGCAGCTTGATCTCACCGTTGTGTCCTGCGCGCAACGCCTCGCGCAATATCCCTATCAGCGGCGCCAGACCAGTGCCTGCAGCCAATAGCCAGAGCGGCTTGTGCTGCCAGTCCGGGTCGTAATGCAATGCGCCACCGCGCAACTCGCCAAGCCTCAGCTCATCACCAACCCGCAACGCACGTGCACGGTCACAAAATGCGCCCGGGCGTCGGCAGTCGATATGAAACTCGAGAAAGTCATCCTCGCCCGGCAGGCTGGCCAGTGAATACGGGCGCGCCACCTCCCCGGCCCACAGCAACAGGTGCTGCCCGGCCTGATAGCGCAACAGCCGCTGCGGGCGCAAGCGCAGGCGCAGCACATCGGCAAACCAGTCAAGCTGGCACACGTGCGCCGGCAAGCCATCATGCAGTGGGTCGAACAACGCCAGGCGCAAGTCGCCCGTGACCTGGCACTGACAGGCCAACCGCCAGCCCTGCTCGCGCTGGGCCGGGCTCAGAGCCTCTGGTTTCAGGTCATCAGGCTGGCCGTCAAGACACCGCACCATGCATGCATGGCAACTGCCGGCGCGGCAACTGTAGGGCACATTGAAGCCTGCGCCATTGAGGGCATCGAGCAAATTGCTGGTGGCAGGCACGCTGATTCGCTGCGCGCCTACGTAAACATCGGGCATGGTTCAGAGGCCTCCGGGGTTATACGGGTATTGTACAGAACACACTCAACATCACTGCCAACCCGCTTCAGACCTTGGTCCCGCGCATGCGGTGGTGTGTCGCACCGGTATGCGCGCTATACTGCCGCGCCTTTTTTGCGTCGGCCTGACCTGCCGCCGCGTTGCCAGGCGTTTCGCCACGCTGGTGGTCGAAAAGCCTTTTACCGATGTTCCCGTCTTCAAGAGGAGCGCGCTGCATGACCGTGATCAAGCAAGACGACCTGATTCAGAGCGTCGCCGATGCCCTGCAATTCATTTCGTACTACCACCCCGTTGACTTCATCCAGGCGATGCACGAAGCCTACCTGCGTGAAGAATCGCCGGCTGCCCGTGACTCGATCGCGCAGATCCTGATCAACTCGCGCATGTGTGCCACAGGCCACCGCCCGATCTGCCAGGACACCGGTATTGTCACCGTGTTCGTGCGCGTGGGTATGGACGTGCGCTGGGATGGCGCCACCATGAGCGTCGACGACATGATCAACGAGGGCGTGCGCCGCGCCTACAACCTGCCGGAGAACGTCCTGCGGGCTTCGATCCTGGCCGACCCGGCCGGGGCGCGCAAGAACACCAAGGACAACACCCCAGCCGTCATCCACTACTCGGTAGTGCCAGGCGACAAGCTGGAAGTCGACGTCGCAGCCAAGGGCGGCGGCTCCGAGAACAAGTCGAAGATGGCCATGCTCAACCCGTCCGATTCGATCGTCGACTGGGTGCTCAAGACCGTGCCGACCATGGGCGCTGGCTGGTGCCCGCCTGGCATGCTCGGCATCGGCATCGGCGGTACTGCCGAAAAAGCTGCGGTCATGGCCAAGGAAGTGTTGATGGAATCCATCGACATCCATGAGCTCAAGGCCCGTGGCCCGCAGAACCGCATCGAAGAGATCCGCCTGGAGCTGTTCGACAAGGTCAACCAGCTGGGCATCGGCGCCCAGGGCCTGGGCGGCCTGACTACCGTGCTCGACGTCAAGATCATGGACTACCCGACCCACGCCGCTTCGCTGCCGGTGTGCATGATCCCCAACTGCGCGGCTACCCGTCACGCCCACTTCGTGCTTGACGGCTCCGGTCCTGCAGAGCTTGAAGCGCCGTCGCTGGACGCCTACCCGGAAATCGTCTGGGAAGCCGGCCCGAGCGCGCGCCGCGTCAACCTCGACGAGATCACCCCGGAAGAAGTCGCCAGCTGGCAGCCAGGCGAAACCATCCTGCTCAACGGCAAGATGCTCACCGGCCGCGACGCCGCGCACAAGCGCATGGTCGAGATGCTCAACCGCGGTGAAGAGCTGCCGGTCGATCTGAAAGGCCGCTTCATCTACTACGTCGGCCCGGTCGATCCGGTCGGTGACGAAGTGGTCGGCCCGGCCGGCCCGACCACCGCCACGCGGATGGACAAGTTCACCCGGCAGATCCTCGAGCAGACCGGCCTGTTGGGCATGATCGGCAAGTCCGAGCGCGGCCCGACTGCGATCGAAGCGATCAAGGACAACAAGGCGGTGTACCTGATGGCCGTGGGTGGCGCTGCCTACCTGGTCGCTCAGGCGATTCGTAAATCGCAAGTGCTGGCCTTTGCCGAACTGGGCATGGAAGCGATCTACGAGTTCGAGGTCAAAGACATGCCGGTTACCGTTGCGGTCGACAGCAATGGTGAGTCAGTGCATATCACTGGGCCTGCGTTGTGGCAGAGCAAGATTGCCCAGAGCCTGGCGGTTGAAGTGAAGTAATCCTTCACTGCTTCAATAAAACGCCCGGCATTTGCCGGGCGTTTTGTTTTCACATGTCAGGCCTTGGCGCACCCGGGGTTGCCGAAGGTATTGCTGACGCTCCACAGAGCCTCATAGAAACACTTCACTTCAACAATGCCTTGAGCCAGAACGCCATGATCTTTTCACTCGTCTGCTGCTCATCCAGGTCACGCCAGACGCAGCCTGAACGCAATGACGGATCTCGTAAAAAGCCGCGGTTGCGCCAGAAGCCATGCAACGGTCGGTAGTCGGCGGGCCGCAACGGATGAACGCCAGGCCGCTCCACGCTGCAGAACGCGCAGAAATCGAAATCGGCCAGCTTATGGGCGTAGGACTCGCGCTCGATAAAAAACCGCACACCCAGGCCTTGCCCGCGATAAGCCGGCAACACCAACGATTGAGCGAAGTAGAAGATTTTGGCCGGATCCTGGCCGCGCGTCACAAATGGCTCCTGTAGCGCTTGCGCCGCATCGGCCAGAGGCAGACCAATGGATGCACCCACTACCTGCCCACGCGCTTGAGCGAGTACCAACAAGCTGCGCTCGGAACGGGTAAGGTCTGCCAGATAGTCAGCGTCTTCTTCTGCGGTCCCGTCATACAGAAAGGGGTACTCTCGCAACACCTCCAGGCGTAATTGCCCAAGCTCTGCGATAAAGGGTGCGATAGCGGCGCCGTGCAGCAGGCGGATTTCCATAGTGAGTGCTTCGTCCTGACGTTAGGGATAGGCACACGGACGGACCGGGCTCGAAGCAAGACCGTATCACCCCTCCCCCGTGTGCGCCTTTCCCTGCACGACAGTTACATCACCAACACCGCAGTATGTTTCAACCGAACGGTCGCACGCCCTGGCGCAGGCCAAACAACAGCAGCAACAAGTCCTGATCCGGCTGTACCGTGACCTGGGCTTTCACATTGCGCGGTGGCGGGCATTGGCTGAGCAGATCCGATTTGCTGAAAACCGTAGGCCGCGGCTGCTCCCAAGCGGCGAACGCAACCGTGGTCACTACCAGCGACGACACCAGGAACAAAGTTCGAGCGATTTCTAGTTTCATTACCCTAAACCTTTGACTGCGCTGCCAAACGCCGTCTGATAAAAGTAGAGCAATGTTTGCCATTCAGTATCGTTGAGTGACGAATGGCGCCGTAGCTGACCGAGGTCGTTGAGTGCTGCGCGCTGGCGACTGATCCGTCGGCGGCACTTTTCCAGGTCAAGCAAGGCGACTTCGGCGGTGGCCTGCTCGCCTTCGCCATTGACCTTGATGAACACATGCTTGCCATACAGGCAGCCGTGCTGCCAATGGCCCTGATGCATGCGCGCGAGGTTTTCGGCCAGATCCTTGAGCATGCGTTCGTGGAGGACTGCTGGATACGCTTGGCGAGCGCCGTTGGCGTACCAGGTCTCCATGTCGACAAAACCATCCAGCGCTTCGCTGACCAGCAATGCCCGCCATTGGTGCTCGCCATCGCGCTGTGCACCGCAGTAGACGATACGTGGCACGCGCACGCCAAGCTGCTCGAAGCTGTGCAGCGCATCCAGCTCACGCAGCACTGTCGGCCGGCCAAACGGGTGCAGCAGGCTGCGGTAGGTATGGCCGATCTGGCGCTTGGCATACAGCAGTTGGCCGCTGGCGTCGTTCAGGCGCTGCACTCCGCTTTCGCCACCGCGGCGCTGATTGGGCTCCTCGACCCACTCGCCCTGCTGCTGCCAGTAGAAATCGAATTGCGATTCACGGCCCTGAGTCACCACCATATTCTCTACCCCTTGCGTAACACGTAGACCCGCCACATGGCGTAGAGCGGCAGGAAATCCAGGCGCTCCTGGATACGAAAGCCGGCCGCAAGAAACTCCTGCTCAACTGTGTCAGCAGGTAACACGAAACGATTCTGGTAACTGTCCTTGTCGGCTCTGTTGTTGCGGCGCTTTTCCAGCTTTTTGCGCCGCCAAGCCTTGAAGTTGCCATCCACCCACAACGAAACGATCACGCTGTCGCGACTAACCCGATGAAATTCCGAGAGAATCGTGCGCCGATGGCTGGCTTCACCGATGTGGTGAAACAGCCGCATGCAGAAAATGCTGTCTGCTGCGTTGTCCGGCAGATCACTGGCGAAAGCAGAAGTCTGCAAGGGCCGTACCCGCGCCACTACGGCTGGCGGTTGCGCGGCACAGGCTGTCTCGATCATCGCCTTGGAGTTGTCTGCACCGATGATCACCCGATTGGCTTTTTCGGCCAGCAATGGCCAGAAGCGCCCTGCCCCACTCGGCAGATCCAGCACCAGACCAGGGTCGCCAGCCAGTGTCAGCGCACGCCGAGCCAACTGCTCGTCGCGCAGATGGGACAGCCGCCGGGCAAAACCGTTCTGGTGCTTGTAAAGGTAATCCTGCGCGTGTTGTTGGTCGTACTTTTCGGAAAACTCGAGTTTTATCGGGCTGCGCATCGGGCATCTCCTGAGCTGATGCGCGCAATTTAGAAAGACGCGCGTCGGGCTCAGGTGATGCAGATGTGAAAAACTTGTAAGCCTTTTCCTACATCATTACAAGCGATTACCGATATCAGGCGATGTCGTCGGGCGGCGTATCTACACCACCGGGGCTAAGATCGACCTGGAAGCGGCAGCCATGTGGCGCCGTCGCCGTCAGCGTCACCTGCCAGCCCTGGTCGTCACAAATACGCTGCACCAGCGACAGGCCCAAGCCCAGGCCTTCGCCACGACGTTCACCGCCGCGCACGAACGGCTTGAACATTTCTTCGCGCTGTTCTTCGGGGATGCCCACACCGCTATCCTCGACGCTGAAACCCTGGGCGTCGAGCGTCAAGCGGATGTAACCAGAATCGGTGTAGTGCGCTGCGTTGCGCAACAGGTTACCCATCACTGATTGCAGGAAGGTAGCGTTGTACAAGACCGGGCTGGCGTTGGCACGCCCGTCGTAGTGCAGGGTCAGGCCCTTTTGCTCGATAGTGTCGCGCCAGACACCGATCAAGTCATCGCCGACTTCGCGCAGGCTGGCCCTCGAGGCCACGGCGCCCTCGTCATGCTGCGCCCGGGCGAGCATGAGGAAAGTCTTGACCAGCTCCTGCATCTCTTCGGTGGCGCGGGCGATGCGTTCCACTTGGGCCCGCGAACGGGTGTCCAGGCTCGGGTTCTCGATCAGCAGTTCACAGGAGGTCGCCAGGACCATCAATGGCGTGCGCAATTCATGACTGACGTCACTGGTGAACAGCCGCTCGCGGTTGAGGGCATCGCGCAGACGGCCAAGGGTATCGTCGAACGCCACTGCCAGCTGCCCTACCTCATCGGCGGCATAGTCCGGCGCCAGCGGCGGGGCCAGGCCCAGCAACTGGTCACGATGGCGCACCTGCCGTGCCAGGCGGATGACCGGCGCCATCACTCGGCGCGCCAGCAGCCAGCCGAGGAATACTGCCAGTACCAGGCTGAGCACAAAACCTACCACCACCACTGCAAACAGCAGTCGCTCGCGCTCTTCGAAATCGCTCTGGTCCTGCAGCAGTACATAACGGCGGCCGTCTACAACCTCGACCATCGCATGGTAGGAAAGCTGATCGCGAAATACTTCATGAAAGCCAGGTTCGAGGTGATGCAGGTCCTTGGGTAGCTCGAAGTCATCGCGCCCGCCGCTGAAATAGAACAGCTGGTCGGGCCGTGGTCGATGGCTCCAGTCACTGACGCTGTCCATGCGCAGCAGGCGCTGCAGGTCACCGCCGAGCACGGTTGAAATCAGCCGCTCCTCGACCAGGTGTACGGTCGCCACGATGCCGAAGGCGAAGGCGCCTGCGACTAAAGCACTCATCAAGGCAAAGGCGATGATGATGCGCTGGGCGAGGCTTTGCTTAAACTCCATCGCGACCCTCGGCGAGGCGGTAGCCAACGCCATGCACGGTGTGCAGCAGGGGCTTTTCGAACGGTTTGTCGATCACTTGGCGCAACTGGTGCACATGGCTGCGCAGGCTGTCGCTGTCGGGACAGTCATCGCCCCACAGGGCTTCTTCGAGAACTTCCCGGCGCAGTACGTGGGGGCTCTTCTGCATCAGTACCGCGAGCAGCTTGAGGCCGACCGGGTTGAGTTTTAGCAGCTTGCCCTCGCGGGTGACCTCAAGGGTGTCGAGGTCGTAACTGAGGTCTGCCACCTGCAGTGTACGCCGGCCACCGCCCTGCGCGCGGCGCAGAACTGCTTCGATACGCGCCGCCAGCTCCGACAGCGCGAACGGCTTGAGCAGGTAGTCGTCGGCGCCCGAGCGAAAGCCCTGCAGACGATCATCGAGCTGATCGCGAGCCGTGAGCATTATCACCGGGGTATCGCGCCGGGCATCTTCGCGCAGGCGCTTGCACAGGGTGTAGCCATCGATGCCGGGCAGCATGATGTCGAGCACAATCAGGTCATAGTGCTCAGTTGCGGCCAGGTGCAAACCGGACAGACCGTCCTGGGCGCAATCGACCGTGTAGCCTTTCATACCCAGATAGTCAGCCAGGTTGGCGAGGATATCGCGGTTGTCTTCAACCAAAAGAATGCGCATCGGTTTCTCCTGTGCGGCGCTTTCGCAGTGCGCGGCAGGCGCAGCTTACGGACATCGCTGGCGCGGCGCCAGCCTTGCCGGCTGATCACTGCTGCTGACATATTTTTCACCAAAACTTCACAGCGCAAATATAGCCCCAGGCAGACAATCGCCGCCTTTTTCTGCGCCTGGAGTCACCATGCCCCCCGCCGTCCGCCCGCGTCCGCTGAATCTGTGGTTATACCTGGGGATCCCCTTGGGCTGCGCACTCGCACTGCTGCTGCTCGAATCGACATCACTGGATATGTCCCTGGCCGCCCTCGCCTTCGATCCGGGCGCCGGGCAGTTCATCGGTCGCCACAGCTATGTCCTGGAAAACATCCTCCATGATGGGGTCAAGCAGGTGGTCATTGGCTTGGCGCTGGTGGCGGTGCTGGCGTTTTTTGCCAGCCTGTTCTGGCAGCGGCTGTTTGCCTGGCGCAGAGAGCTGGGCTGCCTGGTACTGTCGCTGGCCCTGTCGACCAGTTTTGTCACCCCGCTCAAGGTTGCCACGGCGGTGCAATGCCCGTGGAGCCTTAGCCAGTTTGGCGGTGAGCAGACCTACAGCAAATTGCTCGAAGCCAGGCCGCAAACCGACAAACCCGGACGCTGCTGGCCCGGAGGCCATGCGGCGACCGGTTTTAGCCTGTTTGCGTTGTTTTTTGCATTGCGTGATCGCCGACCGCGGTTGGCCCGAGGCGCTTTGCTGCTGGCGTTTACCCTCGGCAGCGTGCTGTCGCTTGGGCGGATGCTGCAGGGCGCGCATTTCTTTTCACACAATGCCTGGACAGCGGTGTTCTGCTGGTTGATCGGCTTGGCGTGTTACTACCTGGTGCTCTACCGTCCAAGCCTCTCCAGGCAAACGCGCTCTGTGTAGGAGCGGCCTTGTGTCGCGAAAGGCCAGCAGAGCTGGCCCAGCAATTTCAGCGGCGAAGCTGGGAATCTGGGGCCGCTACGCGACCCTTTCGCGACACAAGGCCGCTCCTACAGTCCGGTGCCGTTCTAAGTACCCACAAAAAAGCCCCGCACTAGGCGGGGCTTTTCGGTACAGCAGGCGCTAAGGCAGGCTTACATCATGCCGCCCATGCCACCCATGCCGCCCATGTCTGGCATACCACCGCCAGCTGGCTTGTCTTCCGGAGCATCAGCAATCATCGCTTCGGTAGTGATCATCAGACCACCGATCGAAGCAGCGGCTTGCAGTGCCGAACGGGTGACTTTGGCTGGGTCGAGGATACCCATTTCGATCATGTCGCCGTATTCACCGGAAGCGGCGTTGTAGCCGTAGTTGCCCGAACCCTGCTTGACCTTGTCGGCCACGACGCTTGGCTCGTCACCGGCGTTGGCAACGATCTGACGCAGTGGCGATTCAACCGCACGGCGCAGCAGAGCGATACCGACGTTCTGGTCTTCGTTGTCGCCTTTGAGGTCGATGATAGCGCTCAGGGCACGGACCAGAGCAACACCACCGCCAGGTACCACGCCTTCTTCAACGGCTGCACGGGTAGCGTGCAGGGCGTCTTCAACGCGGGCTTTCTTCTCTTTCATTTCAACTTCGGTGCCAGCACCGACCTTGATCACGGCAACACCGCCAGCCAGCTTGGCCAGACGCTCTTGCAGTTTTTCACGATCGTAGTCGGACGAAGTCTCTTCGATTTGAGCGCGGATTTGCTTAACGCGAGCCTGGATGTCGTCTTCAACACCAGCGCCATCGATGATAGTGGTGTTTTCTTTCGACAGGATGACGCGCTTGGCGTTACCCAGGTTTTCCAGGGTAGCCGATTCCAGCGACAGGCCGATCTCTTCGGAGATGACGGTACCGCCAGTCAGGACAGCGATGTCCTGCAGCATGGCTTTGCGACGGTCGCCGAAGCCTGGTGCCTTGACCGCTGCAACCTTGACGATGCCGCGCATGTTGTTGACTACCAGGGTAGCCAGGGCTTCGCCTTCAACGTCTTCAGCAACGATCAGCAGTGGACGGCCGGCCTTGGCAACGGCTTCCAGAACTGGCAGCAGCTCACGGATGTTGGAGATCTTCTTGTCGACCAGCAGCAGCAGTGGGCCGTCGAGCTCGGCGACCATGGTGTCCGGCTTGTTGACGAAGTACGGCGACAGGTAGCCACGGTCGAACTGCATGCCTTCGACAACCGACAGTTCGTTTTCCAGGCCCGAGCCTTCTTCAACGGTGATGACGCCTTCTTTACCGACTTTTTCCATGGCTTCGGCGATGATTTCACCGATGGAGCTGTCGGAGTTGGCAGAGATGGTACCGACCTGAGCGATGGCCTTGGAATCGGAGCAAGGCTTGGACAGGTTCTTCAGTTCGGCAACGACGGCGATGGTGGCCTTGTCGATGCCGCGCTTCAGGTCCATCGGGTTCATGCCGGCAGCGACGGCTTTCAGGCCTTCGTTGACGATGGCTTGAGCCAGAACGGTCGCAGTGGTGGTGCCGTCACCGGCAGCGTCGTTGGCCTTGGAAGCAACTTCCTTGACCAGCTGAGCGCCCATGTTTTCGAAAGCGTCTTTCAGTTCGATTTCTTTGGCAACCGATACACCGTCTTTGGTGATGGTTGGCGCGCCGAAGCTCTTGGCCAGGACAACGTTACGGCCTTTCGGGCCGAGGGTGGCTTTGACAGCGTCAGCCAGAACGTTGACACCAACGAGCATTTTCTTGCGGGCGGAATCGCCGAATTTTACGTCTTTAGCAGCCATGATCGTTTAATCCTTGAAATACTTTGGAGTAACGGGAAGTCGGGAAAATCAGCCTTCGACGACAGCGAGAATCTCGTTCTCAGCCATTACCAGCAGATCTTCGCCATCGACTTTCACGGTGTTGCTGCCCGAGTACGGGCCGAAGACCACTTTGTCACCCACTTTCACGGCCAGCGCGCGAACTTCGCCGTTGTCCAGGATGCGACCGGTACCGACGGCAACGATTTCACCGCGGTTTGGTTTTTCAGCGGCCGAACCTGGCAGAACGATACCGCCAGCGGTTTTCGATTCTTCTTCGCTGCGGCGGATTACGACGCGGTCATGCAGAGGACGAAGCTTCATTGTCGATCTCTCCCAATTAGTGGTTTTCATCGGCCGGTGTCGAGACCGGCGGGTTGATGCATTCCGGCGTTGCCGGTAGGGGCCCGCATTCGGCGAACCCCTTTGTCTTGTCTGGCGTTGCCACCAGAAACCTTGCGGTGACCACATAGATGAGGCCGAGCGAAACGATTACAAGGGCTTACCTGTGAAATTTTTTTCAACAGCTACCCGCGCAAATGCAAACGGCCCCTCACGGGGCCGCTTTGCACACAAACTGCACACGGTTACTGATCGCGACGCTGGTACTCGCCTTCGATCACGTTTGGCCGGTGCCCACCTTCGGGCGGCCGTGCTGCGAATGGATCATCCTGGAATGCACGCTGCCGCATTGCCTGCGCCTCGGCCCGCTGACGCAACTTGCGCGCGGCAAAATGACGGGTGAACGGCATCAGGCAGATCAGGCCGAGCACGTCACTGATGAAGCCCGGAATCAGCAACAGCACGCCTGCCACTGCCAGCATCAGGCCCTGGAACATGTCTTCAGCGGGCAACTCGCCTCGCTGCAGACTCTCACGGGCACGCAGTGCGGTGGCGATACCGGCCACCCGCATCACCAGCAAGCCCAACGCGGAGCCGCCGATAATCAGCAGCAACGCCGGAAAGAAACCGATCGCGGCGCTGACTTTGACGAACACGAACAGCTCGAGCACCGGAAACAGCAGCAACAACAATAAAAAAACACGCATCAAGGGTTCCTCGACGGAAGACAACCTTCCACTAGGACAACAGATGGATGCGCAAGGTCGCTATTTCAACCCTGAGTTTCATCCACAGCCGGCCATTTGTCGGCGCGGGCCAGTAATACCAAGGCCTCGCGCACTTGTGTCGGCGTATTGCAAGTCTTCGGGAATGGCAGCCAATAGATAGCCTGACCAATGCGCAGATGCAGCCCTTCGCTGTCGATACCTGTCAATTCAGCGGCAGGCGTACCTGGCAGATCGCTCAGGGCGACATAGTGAGCGATGGCCGCTGCGTGGTCGCTGTTCATGTGTTCGACCATGCTGGCCTCGGCGGCGCCGGCAAACGGGTTGGCCATCGTCACCTGATCGAGCCAGTGAATCGCACCAAAACCGCCAATGTAGCGATGGCGTACCGGCCGCAGGCACCAGAAGTCGAAGTCATGGGCCTTGTGGTAATTGGCGGCGTCCGGGAAGTAGCGGTAGTAGCGAGCCGCCGCCGCTTCGATGGCTCCGCCGTCGGTCAGCTTGTGCGCCTCGGCCATCACCGTCAGCCGGCCGACTGCCTGCACATCGAGCGCCTCGCGCTCGCCCACCAGCAACGAACACTTGGGGTCTTTCTGCAGATTGTGAGTGTGCTGGGCGATGCGGCTGATCAGGATCAGCGGCTGACCCTCGGCATCCAGGCAGTACGGCACAACGGAGCCGAACGGGAAGCCGGGCATCGACTTGGAATGGGTCGAGAGGACGCCGCGGTATTCCTTGAGCAGGAGTTCGCGGGCGGGACGAAGGGCGGTGTTGGTAACGACGTTACTCACAACAGATGCTCCTGGCGGCAGGCGGGTCAGCTGACAAGATAAGCATTTATCAGCCGTGACCGCCACGCCAGAAGTGCAACAGAGCGGTTTTACCAGGCGACGCCAAAGCCCGCTGTGTAGCGGGTCTTGTCCAGGTCACTGTTGCTGGTGCCCTGGATCATTTCCTTCTCGGCCTTGAGATTGAGCGAGGCCCACTCGGTGACCTTGTAGCGCAGGCCGACTTCAGCATCCAGCGAGTAATCGGCAACCCCACCCAGCGGTTTGCCCAGTTCACCATTGGTGAACAGCTGGACGTTCTTGCCGATCAGGTAGCGGGTGTAATCCCACTTCATGGCAGCCGAGTAGAAATTGTCCTTGCCGCCATCGCGGTACTGATAGTCGGTGCGGTTGAGCAGCGAGCCGAGCGAGAACGCCCCCAACTCGTCGTCCCAGAACTGGTAGCCCGGGCCGGTACCGACGGTGCGCTGGCGGGCCAGGTCTTCAATATGATCACGCTTGTATTCGAGACGCCCCTGCCAAAACCACTTGTCGGTGATGAAGCGGTCAAGCGCGTATTCACCACTCCAGTTGTTGGTGGTGGTGACGTCGTCCTTGCTCTCGCGGTTGTATTCGCCTTGGGCATTGTGCCGCCAGCGGCCATGACGCGCCGAGGTCTTGAAACCGACATCGTAATCGTCGGTGTCGTTTTCGGCGCGCTTGAAGTCCATGGCCAGGTCGACGTTACCTTTCCAGACTAGATCCTCAACTACTGGCCGCGGCTTCATGATCTGCTCGATGCTGGCCAGCTCGACGGTTTTCGGCGCCTCGCCATTGGCCAGGGTCACCTTGCCCGGCTCGGCTGCCTGCAGCGACTTGGCCTTTTCGCCGGTGTAGGCATCCTGTTTGACCAGCAGCTCCTGATCGCTTTCGAGGGTCTGTACCTGTTTCCAGTCCAGCGCGATGGAGCCACCATAGGCCGTTTCCAGCAGCAGCTTGCCGCCATCGAAGACTTTGATCTTGCCACTGAGCTTGTCACCGTTCTTCATCCAGACGGTGTCGGCGAACGCTGGGGTACACAGGGAAGCGGCGAGAAGGCAGAGCAAGGTTCTAGAATACATAAGCTGACTACGGGCTCGGTTTGCGGAAAAAAGCCGGGCATTATCCAGATACGCGCGACCAGAGCAAGGACAGACCAAACGGATGCCAATGAGTTCAACTCTCATCTATAAGCCACTTCGCCGGCAATCTCGCCGATCGCCGGGCTACGCCTGATGTCTGGCGCTGCACGCCTTTCGGCAGAGGATGCCGAAGCCCGACGAACGGCGCTCTATACCGCCCTCGGGCAAGTGCCCGAGGGTAAGGTCGTCAGTTATGGCCAGTTGGCGGATTTGGCTGGCCTTGGCCGGGCCGCACGCTGGGTCGGGCGCACGCTGGGCCAACTGCCGCAGGGCAGCCGCCTGCCCTGGCACAGAGTGATCGGCGCGAGTGGTCGATTGAGCCTGCAGCCGGGCACACCTTCAGGCGACGAACAACGCGCTCGACTACGCGCCGAAGGCGTCAATGTAGCCAATAATCGTGTGGATATGTTGCGCCATGGCTGGCGCCCGATGGAGCACAGCGGTTAGAGTGCGCGCTTTGTTTTCGTAACCTTGAGGCAGATGTTGGCCCATGCCCCGTAAAACCTGGCGCGCTGCGCTCGCTGCCTATGCCAGCCCGTCAACTCTGGTGCTGTTGCTGCTGGGCTTCGCTGCCGGCCTGCCCTACATGCTGGTGTTCTCAACCCTTTCAGTGTGGCTGCGCGAGGCCGGTGTGGCCCGCGAGACAATTGGCTATGCCAGCCTGATCGGCCTGGCCTATGCCTTCAAGTGGGTCTGGTCGCCACTGCTCGACCAATGGCGCCTGCCGCTGCTCGGCGGGCTTGGCCGACGTCGCTCCTGGCTGCTGTTGTCGCAAGTACTGGTGGTCATCGGCTTGGTCGGCATGGGCCTGTGCGATCCGCAAAAACACCTGTCCTGGCTGATCGCCCTGGCGGTGCTGGTGGCCTTCGCCTCGGCAACGCAGGACATCGCCGTCGACGCCTACCGCCTGGAAATCGCCGATGACCAGCGCCAGGCTGCGCTTGCCGCCAGCTACATGGCCGGCTACCGGGTTGCCGCCCTGCTGGCCACGGCCGGCGCGCTGTTCTTCGCTGAATGGTTCGGCTCCACTGGCTTCAGCTATCTGCACCAGGCCTGGACCGGCACCTATGTGCTGTTCGGCGTGATCATGCTACCCGCCGTGTTCACCACGCTGATCATGCGCGAACCGCCAGTGCCGCTGCGCACGCAGCTGTCGGCTGCTCGCTATGGCTTGAGCCATCAGTTGGCGTCAGTGTTCGTGCTGATCATTCTGCTGGTGTCGGTGCCGGCCAGCTTCACCCAGCTGTACAACACCGACTGGGCCAGCGTGGTGTTTGGCGACTCGACCGTGGTGCAACTGGTGCTGGAGGACCGCGCCTTCATGCGCCTGGTCCTCTACGCACTGTTGACCTGGGCCTGCCTGTCGTCGCTCGGCCGCCGTGGCCTGGCGCCGGTGCTGACGCCGGTAAACGACTTCATCGCCCGCTATCGCTGGCAGGCGTTGCTGCTGCTCGGGCTGATCGCTACCTATCGCATGTCCGACACGGTCATGGGCGTGATGGCCAACGTGTTCTACATCGACATGGGCTTCACCAAGGACCAGATCGCCAGCGTCAGCAAGATCTTCGGCCTGATCATGACCCTGCTTGGCGCCGGCGCCGGCGGTTTGCTGATCGTGCGTTTCGGCATCATGCCGATCCTGTTCATCGGCGGCGTTGCCTCGGCCAGTACCAACATCCTGTTCCTGATGCTGGCCGACATGGGCCCGAACGTGGAGATGCTGGTGGTCACCATCTCGCTGGACAACTTCAGTTCCGGGATGGCCACTTCGGCGTTCGTTGCCTACCTGTCGAGCCTGACCAACCTGAAGTTCTCCGCCACCCAATACGCCCTGCTGAGCTCGATCATGCTGCTGTTGCCGCGGCTGATCGGGGGTTACTCAGGTGTAATCGTGGAGAAGTTTGGCTACCACGATTTCTTCCTGATTACCGCGCTGCTGGGCGTGCCTACGTTGATCCTGATCCTCCTGCAGTGGCGCCAGGAGGCACGGCGCGGCAAGCTGGAGCCGGTGCCTGGCCCTACCGCGGACCAGCCCTGACAGAGCGTTGCGCCGCTGTCGCCTGCACCGGCACAGCGGCGCTCGCTTCACTGCGCGACGGTCGCGCCAGCGCCCTTGCCACCCACCACAAACCACAGCGGCACCAGCGCCAGCGCCCCGGCTATGCCGGCGAGGACGGCGAAGTGCAGCAAGCTGGCGCCAGCGCCAATCATCGCCAGCAGCGCGCCACCCAGACCCAATACGGCAATGGTGATCATGCCGAGCATGGCTGAAACCAGGCCCTTGCTCTGCTCGCTGGCGAACAAGGTCATGCGGTACAGCACGGCATTGGCCACGCCCAGCCCCAGCGCATACAGGGTCATGCCCGCAACCACGCTGGTAACTGACGGCCACAGGCAGGTAGCCAGCATCATCAGGCCCAACCCCGCCAGATACGGCCACAGTGCGCCACGCACCAGCGCAGGCAATGGGTAGCGCTCAGCGATGCTGTTGATGATCAGGTTGCCCGCGATCAAGCCACCGAACACCGGCAGTTGCCACAAGGCATAGGCCATCTTGCTCAGCCCCTCGTCGTGAATCAGCAGCACCGGCGACAGGCCGATCCAACCGATCAGCGGCAAGCCGACCAGGCCCAGCGCAGCGCTGCCGGCGACGAAGCGACGATTGCTCAGCAACTGGACATAACCAGACAACAGCGGCAGCAGGTGAATCGGCGTGAACGGCAGGCGGCTACCGTCGCGGCGCTCGACGCCGAGGGTTTCCGGCATGAAGCGATACAGCAGCCCGAGGGTCAGCAGCGCACCCACGGCAAAAGCCACGAACAACCAGCGCCAGTCCAGCCACTGCAGCATCAACGTGCCCACCAGCGGCCCGAGCAAGGGCGAAAGCAAGGCGATATTGGCCAGCAAGGCCATCATGCGTACGGCATCGGCCTCGCTGAAAGCCTCGTTCAATGCCGGGTAGCTGACGGTGACGACAAAGCCCAGGCCGATCCCCTGCAACAGCCGCAGCAGGTTGAACAGGCCGATGTCATGCACCCAGAAGGTCGCCAGGCAGGCCACACCAAAGATCACGCAGCCAGCGAGCAGCAAGGGCCGCCGGCCATAGCGGTCGGCCAGCGGGCCGATCAGCCATTGCAGGACCACCCCACCCAGCAGGTACAGGTTCAGCGCGTGCGGGATAAATTCCGGACTGGCGTTCATCTCGGTGACCACATCCGGCATGGCCGGCATGACCGCATCGCTGGCCAGGTAGGTGAGCAGCTCGAACAAGGCCAGGGTCAGACCAAACAGCAAGGCACGGGCCGGGGTGATATACAGCAGTGGTTTCATGGCAGACATCAGTGGATACGAAAGGGGTCAGGTTATATGCCAGAAATGGCACGTTCTGGCTGTGAACAAGTGTAATTAGGGACAAAACAAAACGCGGGCTTGCCCGCGAATGCCCAGCGCCAGCAACATCGTTGCGGCGGGTACACCCGCGGAACAAGCCCGCGCAGTTACAGCGAACGCGGTTTACTGCGCGGCAGTCTCCTGCACCACGCGGATCACCCGTTGCGGGAACGGGATATCGATCCCTTCTGCCTTGAGCCGGTCGCGAGTGCGCTCGTTGAGCATGAACATCACGTCCCAGTAGTCGGCCGTTTTCGTCCACAGACGCAGGGATACCGTGATCGAGCTGTCGCCCAGGGTGGAGATCACCGCCTGCGGCGCCGGGTCCGGCAGCACGCGCGGGTCTTTGGCCAGCTCCAGCAGCACGTTGCGCGCCTTCTGCAGATCAGCTTCGTAATCAACGCCCACATCGAACACCACCTTGCGCGTCGGCTGACGGTTGGTGTTGGTGATGATGCCATTGGACAAGCTGCCGTTGGGCATGATCACGGTCTTGTTGTCACCGGTGCGCAGCACCGTGTGGAAGATCTGGATGCTGTCGACAGTACCGCTGACGCCTTGCGCCTCGATCCAGTCGCCGGTGCGGAACGGGCGGAACAGCAAGATCAGCACACCACCTGCGAAGTTGGCCAGGCTGCCCTGCAACGCCATGCCAATGGCCAGGCTGGCAGCACCGATGGCCGCGACGAACGAGGTTGTTTCGATGCCGATCGTCGAAGCGACGCTGACCAGCAGCAAGATCTTGAGGATGATATTTGCCAAGGTACTGATGAAGCCCTGCAAGGCCGGATCGGCGTTGCGCAGCCCAACCAGCTTGCCCAGGCGGGTGCTGAGCTTGTTGGTAACCCACCAGCCAACCGCCAGGGTCAGCAGCGCCAGCAGCAGGCGGCTGCTGTATTGCATGATCAATGGCAGCCAGGTTTGCGATTGGCGGACCAGTTGATCGACCTCATTGGTCAAATCCATAACTTTCTCCTGATGCCAAACGGCATGTACACAGTGAAGCAGGCCGCAGACAGGCCGCGGCGAGGAGCCCCATGGACCTCAGTGTGGCAATGGGGTTCCTGCAGCCAGGTCAATCGCGGAAGTTGTTGAACTGCAGCGGCATGTCGAATTCCTTGGCGCGCAGTGCGGCGATCGCTTCTTGCAGGTCGTCACGCTTCTTGCCGGTGACGCGTACCTGCTCACCCTGGATGGCGGCCTGGACCTTGAGCTTGGCGTCTTTGATGTGGGCGACGATCTTCTTCGCCAGCTCCTTGTCGATGCCTTCGCGGAAGGTCGCTTCCTGTTTCATTTCCTTGCCCGAGGCATAGGCGTCCTTGACCTCCAGGCACTTCACTTCGATCTTGCGCTTGACCAATGCGCTGCGCAGGATCTCGACCATCGCCTCGAGCTGGAACTCGGCCTCGGCGGTCATCAGCACGGTCTGGTCCTTTTCCTTGAATTCGAAGCTACCCTTACCTTTGAGGTCGTAGCGGCGGTCCAGCTCCTTGATGGCGTTGTCGACTGCGTTCTGCACTTCGTGCTTGTCCAGTTCCGATACCACGTCGAACGAAGGCATGGTTGTTCTCCAATATGAAAGTGCCGCGCTCAGCGTGAAGATGGAGCGCGCAGGGTTTGATGGTTAAAATGCGGGACACATTATAACGGGTTGCGAAACGTAGATGAGCAGCACCTGGCATATTCTCGGCGCCGGCAGCCTGGGCAGCCTCTGGGCCTGCCGGCTGGCCCGCGCAGGCAAGGCGGTCCGTTTGATCTTGCGCGACCCGCAGCGCCTGGCGGCGTACCAGGCCGTCGGCGGCCTGACCTTGATCGAGCAAGCGCACAGCAGCTTTTTTGCCATCCCCGCCGAAGCCGATGAAGCGCACGCGCCGATTCATCGCCTGCTGGTGGCCTGTAAAGCCTACGATGCCGCCCCTGCCCTGGCCAGGCTGGCCCCGCGCCTGGCTGTGGGCGCCGAGCTGATTCTGTTACAGAACGGCCTTGGCAGCCAGGACGAGGTGGCCGATCAGGTGCCCCATGCGCGCTGTATCTTTGCCTCCAGTACCGAAGGCGCGTTTCGTCCGGCGGACTGGCAGGTGCAGTTTGCCGGGCATGGCTTCAACTGGTTGGGCGACCCGCTCAACCCCGCCCCGGCAGAGTGGTTCAGTGACCTCGAGGAGGCCGGCATCCCCGCCCAGTGGACGGTGGACATTCTCATCCGGCTGTGGCGCAAGCTGGCCCTGAACTGCGCGATCAACCCGCTGACCGTACTGCACGACTGCCAGAACGGTGGCCTGCTCGAACACTTGAGTGATGTGGATGCGCTGTGCGCCGAGCTGGCGCAACTGCTGCACTGCTGCGGCCAGCCGCAAGCGGCCGAGGGCCTGAACGAAGAAGTACAGCGGGTGATTCTGGCGACTGCAGCCAATTATTCTTCCATGTATCAAGACGTGCGCCATGGCCGCCGCACCGAGCTGCATTACCTGCTCGGCTACGCCTGCCGCGCCGCCCACCGCCACGGCCTGGGCCTGGTGGAGCTGGAACACCTGCGCCAGCGATTGGTCGATAACCTGCAGGCACGCGGCCTGCCCAGTGACTGATCGCTGCCCTCTGACCCGAATACGGACACTGCCTTGCCCATGAAACTGCGCCAACGCCTGGATAACCTCCCGGTCGGGCAGAAACTGCTTGCGGCCCTGCTGGTACTGCTGATCACCATCCTGCTGGTGGCCAACCTGGCCTTTATCAGCGCGGCCTACTGGATCACCCAGGAAAGCATGGCGCCACAGGCGCTGCAAACCATCGGCAGGCTGGTCGCCAACCCGCAGCTGTCGGCCCGCGCAGGTGATTCCAGCGATAACGCCAACGCCCTGCTCAAGGAACTCGACAGCTACACCCCACTGCGCGCCGCAGCGGTCTACGGCAGCGACGGGCGCATGCTCGCGCAACTGCAGCACGGCGAACCGCTGGCCCTGCCCAAGCGCTATCGCAACATCGACGGTTGGCGTCTGATGGAGTTTCGCAGCACTCAACTGATTCGCCTGCCGCGTCCGGGCAACCCGCCGGCGTTTCTCCTTCTGGTAGCCAGCAGCGAGCTGCCGACCGCGTTCTACACCGGCACGCTGACCGCCAGCCTGGCGATTCTGGTGTTCAGCATCCTGCTCTGGCTGGTGATCGCCCGGCAGATCAAGCGGCTGATCACCCAGCCGATCAATCAGCTGGAAGAACTCAGCCGCCAGGTCACCCGCGAAGAGAGCTATGCCATGCGCGCGCAGCGCGGCAACGACGATGAGATCGGCAGCCTGGCCAACGCCTTCAATACCATGCTGTCGCGCATCGAGGCCCGCGAGCAGCAGCTCAAGCGCACCCGCGACGAATTCCAGACCGCCTACGACCAGGCCCAGGGCCTGGCCGAAGAAACCCGCAATACCAACCGCAAGCTGGAGCTGGAGGTTCAGGTTCGCAGCAAGATCGAGAAGAAGCTCACGGGTTTCCAGAACTACCTCAACAGCATCATCGATTCGATGCCATCGGCGCTGATAGCACTCGATGAGCAGTTGTACGTGACTCAGTGGAACCAGGAAGCCAGCGCCCTCTCCGGCACGCGCCTGGACGAGGCGCTGAACCAGCCGATCTTTATCGCCTTCGAGCCGCTCAAGCCGTTCTTGCCGCAACTCAAAGACACCGTCGAAAAGCACCGGGTGACCAAGATCGAGCGGGTCACCTGGCCCAAAGGTGACGACGCCCGCCATTACGCGCTGACCTTCTACCCACTGACCGGCGGTGGCGGCCGCGGCGTGGTGATCCGTATCGATGACATCACCCAGCGCCTGTCGCTGGAAGAGATGATGGTGCAGTCAGAGAAGATGCTCTCGGTGGGCGGCCTCGCCGCAGGCATGGCCCACGAGATCAACAACCCACTCGGGGCGATCCTGCACAACGTGCAGAACATCCGCCGGCGCTTGTCGCCCGACCTGCCGCGCAACCAGGAACAGGCCGCCGAGCTTGGCCTGGACCTGGCCGAGATCAACCGCTACCTGCACAGCCGCGAAGTGCCGCAGTTGCTCGACGGCATCCAGCAGGCGGGAGCCCGTGCGGCCAAGATCGTCACCCACATGCTCAGCTTCAGCCGTCTCAGCAATCGCCAGCTGGCCCCCTGCAGCCTGCCCGCGCTGATCGACCAGGCGGTGGAAATTGCCGGCAACGACTTCGATCTGGCAATAGGTTTCGACTTCAAGGGCCAGGCCATCGTCCGCCAGTTCGACCCGCAACTGGGGCCGGTGCCATGCACCGCCAACGAGCTCGAACAAGTACTGCTCAACCTGTTGAAGAACGCCGCCCAGGCGATCCACCTGCGCCCGCAACCGAGCGAGCCAGGCCGTATCATCCTGCGCACCCGGCTCAATCCGCCGTGGGCGGAAATTCAGGTAGAGGACAACGGCATCGGCATGCCCGAAGCGGTGCGCAAGCGTACCTTCGAGCCGTTCTTCACCACCAAGGAGATCGGCCAGGGCACAGGCCTGGGCCTATCGGTTTCGTATTTCATCATCACCAACAACCACAAGGGGCAGATGGAGGTGCAGTCCTCGCCCGGCCAGGGCACCTGCTTCACCCTGCGCCTGCCCCTCGGCTCGCCCGTGCCTGCGGCACCGGCCCCAACGGAGACATGACATGGGCTTTCGCCTGTCGAAAATCTACACCCGCACCGGCGACAAAGGCGAAACCGGCCTCGGTGACGGCCGCCGTGTGCCCAAGGACCACCCTCGGATCGAGGCGATTGGCGAGGTCGACACCCTCAACAGCCAGCTAGGCGTGCTCTTGGCAGGGCTGAGTGAGGCCGGGCTGAGCGAGTTGAGCGAGGTGCTCGCGCCTTGCCAGCACCGCTTGTTCGACCTTGGTGGCGAGCTGGCGATGCCTAGTTATCAGGCGCTGAACCAGGCTGAAGTCGAGCGCCTGGAAGCGGCCATCGATCTCTGGAACGACGAACTTGGGCCTCTGGAAAACTTCATCCTGCCCAGCGGCTCGGCCTTGATCGCGCAAGCCCACGTGTGCCGCAGCCAGGCGCGCACCGCCGAGCGCCGCTGCCAGGCGCTGAATGCGCTGGAGCCGCTGGAAGGGGTTGGCTTGGCGTATATCAATCGGGTGTCGGATTTGTTGTTTGTTGCAGCGCGTATCATTGGCCGCCGTCAGGGCGTTGCAGAAGTGCTGTGGCAGGCGGCGAAAAAGCCTGAGGCTTGATGCTGCAATCCAGTTGCTGATTTGGGGCTGCTTCGCAGCCCCTGTTTAAAGCTCAGGCCAGAACGCGCGGATACCCGCCACACCTTGGGCGCCTGCCTGCCAGGCAAGCTCACGGTCTGCCGCGCTGACGCCGCCCAGCAAGAACACCGGGAAGCTGACGCTGTCAATCAACGCCGCGGCCTGCTCCCAACCCAATGGCAGTGCATCGGGGTGGGTCTGAGTCGCCTGGACTGGCGACAGAGTGACGAAGTCGACCCCCATCTGCGCCGCCAGAGCCAACTCTTCGGCATTGTGACAAGACGCTGCCAACCAGCGGTGCTCCGGGAACGGCCGGCCCTTGGCGGCGTACTTGCGCAATTGCGCGGCAGTCAGGTGCCAGCCGGCCGAGGGGAAGTCGCCCAACCATTCCAACGGACCTTTGAGCATCAGTTGGGCTTTGCCCGCACACAGTCCAGCCGCATCTACCGCGACATCACGGTACTTGGGGTCGTACATGTCCGGCGCGCGCAGCTGAACCAGCTTGATGCCGTTGGCCACAGCCTTCTGGATACCGCGCAACATCGGCGGCACTTCGAGGCCATCAGGGGTGATCAGGTACTGATCCGGCAAGCGTGCAGCGGCGACGATGGGCTTGTTTGCCGCAGGGAACTGGTACTGGTGCAGGTCACGCGGCGCGACCCATTCCAGCGGCTGACCTTCGGCGCCATGCGGCTCGCCGCTGAATGCGTCAACCTCACGCACGTCGAGCAGGATTTGCTTGTCCGGGTAGTCATGGCTGATCTTGATCAGCGGCCGTGATCCGCTGACCTCGATACCGAGCTCCTCGCGAAGTTCACGGGCCAGCGCTGCTTCGACGCTTTCGCCGGCCTCCACCTTGCCCCCGGGAAACTCCCACAGGCCGCCCTGATGCTGGCTATCGGCGCGACGGGCGATGAGGATCCGCCCGTCGCCACCGCGGATAACCGCCGCTACTACATGAATCCGCTGCACCTTGTACCCTCCGTTGCTGCGTCAGGCGCCCCGGCCAGTGGCCAGACCAGGGCGCAGGCCAATGATCAGGTCCGGTATTCGGCGTTGATCTTGACGTACTCGTGGGACAGATCGGTGGTCCAGATGGTCTCGCTGCACTGACCGCGACCCAGTTCGATGCGGATGGTGATCTCTTCTTCAGCCATCACCTTGGAGCCTTGCTCTTCGGTGTAGCTTGGGCTGCGCCCGCCTTTGCTGGCGATGCACACGTCACCGAGGAAAACATCGATCAGGCTGACGTCCAGCTCAGGCACGCCAGCGCGGCCGACGGCAGCGAGGATACGGCCCCAGTTGGGATCGGAGGCGAACAGCGCAGTCTTGATCAGCGGCGAATGCGCCACGGCATAACCAACGTCGAGGCATTCCTGATGATTGCCACCACCGTTGACCTGCACGGTAACAAACTTGGTCGCGCCTTCGCCGTCACGCACGATCGCCTGGGCGACTTCCATGCACACTTCGAACACTGCCTGCTTCAAGGCGTCGAACAGCTCGCCCTTGGCTTCGGTCACTTCAGCGACCTTGGCCTGGCCGGTGGCAATCAGCATGCAGCAGTCGTTGGTCGAGGTATCGCCATCGATGGTGATGCGGTTGAACGACTTGTTGGCGCCGTCGAGGATCAGGTCCTTGAGCACCGCCGGAGCGACCTTGGCGTCGGTAGCGATGTAGCCAAGCATGGTCGCCATGTTCGGGCGAATCATGCCGGCGCCTTTGCTGATGCCGGTGACGGTGATGGTCTGGCCATCGAACTGGAACTGACGGCTGGCACCCTTGGGCAGGGTGTCGGTGGTCATGATGCCGGTAGCGGCTTCAGCCCAGTGATTTTCCGAAAGGTTGTCCAGTGCTGCCTGCAGCGCGGCCTCGATCTTCTCGACCGGCAGCGGCTCACCAATCACACCGGTGGAGAACGGCAGCACCGCCTGGGCGTCAACGCCGGTCAGCTCGGCCAGCTTGGCACAGGTGCGCTCAGCGGCGGCCAGGCCTGGTGCGCCGGTACCGGCGTTGGCATTGCCGGTATTGGTCAGCAGGTAACGCACGGTGCCCTGCACGCGTTGCTTGGCGAGGATCACCGGCGCCGCGCAGAACGCGTTGAGGGTGAACACGCCAGCCACGCTGGAGCCTTCGGCGCAGCGCATTACCACGACGTCCTTGCGCCCAGGGCGCTTGATGCCCGCCGAAGCGATGCCAAGTTCAAAACCGGGAACCGGGTGCAGGGTGGGCAAAGGACCAAGACCAACAGCCATTAGAGCGCTCCTAGATAAAAACAGATAGGTTCCATGAAACAAAGCCGCCCCAACTGACACCTTTACGGTGGCTGTAGGAGCGGCCTTGTGTCGCGATGAGCTGCAAAGCAGCCCAAAAATCTCAAGCCAGCAGCGGCCTTAGATCACTCGCATCACTCGCATCACTCAATGGTGCCGTGGCAATGCTTGAACTTCTTGCCCGACCCACACCAGCATGGCTCGTTACGGCCAAGCTTCTGGTCGTTGCGAACCGGCGCGGCGGCAACGGCGACTTCAACGCCCTCTTCGCTCAGCTGCTCGCTTTCCAGGCCTGGTGCCGGCGCATGTTCAAACTGCATGCGCTGGGCCAGCTCTTCGGCGTCGCGACGCAGACGGGCTTCTTCTTCGATCGGGTCTTCGCGGCGAACCTGTACGTGCGACAGCACACGGATGGCATCGCGTTTGATCGAATCGAGCAGTTCCTGGAACAGCGTGAACGACTCGCGCTTGTACTCCTGCTTCGGGTTCTTCTGCGCATAACCACGCAGGTGAATACCGTGACGCAGGTGGTCCATGGTCGACAGGTGGTCTTTCCACAGGTCGTCCAGCACGCGCAGCAGGATCTGCTTCTCGAAGGTGCGCAGAGCCTCTTCGCCGGCCTGATCTTCTTTCTCGGTGTATGCGCTGGTGATCTCGCTCAGGAGCTTCTCACGCAGGGTTTCTTCGTACAGGTGGTCGTCTTCATCCAACCATTGCTGGATCGGCAGCTTGATCGCGAAATCGCTGGCCAGCGCCGCTTCGAGACCGGCCACATCCCACTGCTCAGGCAGCGATTGCGGCGGAATATGCTGGCTGATGGTGGTATCGAGGACTTCCTTGCGGAACTCTTCGATGGTGCCGCCCAGGTCCTGCGCAGCCAGCAGGCTGTTGCGCATGTGGTAGATCACCTTGCGCTGTTCGTTGGCCACGTCATCGTATTCGAGCAGTTGCTTACGAATATCGAAGTTGCGCCCTTCGACCTTGCGCTGAGCTTTTTCGATGGCGTTGGTCACCATGCGGTGCTCGATGGCTTCGCCGGACTGCATGCCCAGGGCCTTCATGAAGTTCTTCACCCGGTCAGAGGCAAAGATGCGCATCAGGCTGTCTTCCAGCGACAGGTAGAAGCGGCTCGAACCCGGGTCACCCTGACGACCGGAACGGCCGCGCAGCTGGTTGTCGATGCGGCGCGACTCGTGGCGCTCGGAGGCGATCACGTGCAGGCCGCCGGCCTCGATCACTTGCTGATGACGCTTCTGCCAGTCGGCCTTGATGTGCGCAATCTGCTCGGCGGTCGGGTTTTCGAGTGCCGCGACTTCCGACTCCCAGTTGCCGCCAAGAAGGATGTCGGTACCACGGCCGGCCATGTTGGTGGCGATGGTCAAAGCGCCTGGCGCACCGGCCTGGGCAATGATCTCGGCTTCTTTTTCGTGGTACTTGGCGTTGAGCACCTTGTGCTCGATGCCTTCCTTGTTGAGCAAGGCCGACATATGCTCGGAGGTCTCGATGGTCGCCGTACCGACCAATACTGGACGCCCGCTGGACATGCTTTCCTTGATGTCGGCAATGATCGCCAGGTACTTCTCTTCGGCGGTCAGGTACACCAGGTCGTTGAAGTCTTTACGCGCCAACGGCTTGTTCGGCGGAATGACCATCACGTTGAGGTTGTAGATCTGAGCGAATTCGAACGCTTCGGTGTCTGCAGTACCGGTCATGCCGGACAGCTTGTTGTACAGACGGAAGTAGTTCTGGAAGGTGGTCGAAGCCAGGGTTTGGCTTTCGGCCTGGATGTTCAGGTTTTCCTTCGCTTCGATGGCCTGGTGCAGGCCCTCGGAGAGACGACGACCCGGCATGGTCCGACCGGTGTGCTCGTCGATCAGCAGCACCTGACCGTCCTGGACGATGTACTCGACGTTGCGGTGGAACAGCTTGTGCGCGCGCAGGCCGGCATAGACGTGGGTCAGCAGGCCCAGGTTGTGCGCCGAATAGAGGCTCTCGCCTTCAGCCAGCAAGCCGGCCTGGGTGAGCATCTCTTCGATGTACTGGTGGCCGGCTTCGTTGAGCTCGACCTGACGGCTCTTCTCATCGATCGAGAAGTGGCCTTCCTGGGTGACCTGGCCTTCGACTTCTTCGATGTGCTGGGTCAGCTGCGGGATCAGGCGGTTGATTTCGATATACAGCTTGGAGCTGTCTTCAGCCTGGCCGGAGATGATCAGCGGGGTCCGCGCTTCGTCGATCAGGATCGAGTCGACTTCGTCGATCACGGCGAAGTTCAGCTCACGCTGGAACTTCTCGTCGACGCTGAAGGCCATGTTGTCGCGCAGGTAATCGAAACCGAATTCGTTGTTGGTGCCGTAGGTGATGTCGGCAGCATAGGCGGCGCGCTTGTCTTCCGGCGGCTGAAAGGCCGAGACGATGCCAACCGAGAGGCCGAGGAATTCGTACAGCGGGCGCATCCAGTTGGCGTCGCGGCGGGCCAGATAGTCGTTGACCGTGACCACGTGCACGCCCTTGCCGGACAATGCGTTTAGGTACACCGCCAAGGTACCGACCAAGGTCTTGCCTTCACCGGTACGCATCTCTGCGATCATGCCTTCATGCAAGGTCATGCCGCCGATCAGCTGGACGTCGAAGTGGCGCATACCCATCACACGCTTGCCGGCCTCGCGGGCTACAGCAAAGGCTTCCGGCAGCAGTTGGTCGAGGGTTTCGCCTTTGGCCAGACGCTCTTTGAACTCGGCGGTCTTGCCGCGCAGTTGCTCATCGGAGAGGGCCAACATTTTCTCTTCGAAGGCATTGACGGTGGTCACCGTCTTGAGCAGGCGTTTGATCTCGCGCTCGTTCTTGCTTCCAAAAAGTTTCTTTAACAAAGGCGCAAACATATCGGCAGGATCTTCCACACTTAGGGATGGAGGGCGGCCCCATGAGTCGCCCGAGCAGCCCTTGGGCCGCATGCGAACGAGCATTCTACCCGGAAACGATGGTGAGGAAAGTGGTCGATTGCCACGATGCTGGCACAGCGCTAGGGTGGGGACGGTTCTTAGATGAGGGTGATTATTACAAGTTCAAGGTTTGCTGAAGATGAAAGCTGCCGAGAATCGCTATTATCCTGCACAACATGCCTTGCCCCCGGCCATTGCGTGCTGATCCAGGGCAACTGCATCATCTGTCGCCACCGGCAATCAATCAGCGCTGCGCACGCAGATGCTAAGATGGCCATTCTGTAACTTCCTGCGTACCGTCATGGCTTACAAACCCTCGCCCGCCCGGCTGCCGGCCGCGCTCCTGCGTGAAGTCCGACCGCTACGGCTGCTGCTCAATCAGGCTGAACGCCTGGTGCATCTGCAGCGTTTGCTCGAAAGTCAGCTGCAACCGGCGGCCCGTGAGCACTGCCACGTGGCCTCCTGGCGCGACGGTGTGTTGCTGCTGGTAGTCACCGATGGCCACTGGGCCACGCGCCTGCGCTATCAGCAAAAACGCCTGCAACGGCAACTGATCGAACTTGAAGTGTTCGCCAACCTGCGGCGGATCCTGTTCAAGGTGCAGCCACCAGTGATCCCGGCCAAACGCGGCGGGCACCCGACCCAGCTCTCCGGCGATGCCGCGCAGAGCCTGCGCGAAACGGCCGCAGGCATTGACGACCCCAAGCTCAAGGCAGCTCTGGAACGTCTGGCCAGCCATGCCCAGCACAAGGATCAGCGTTGAATCTGGCGCAATAAAAAGGCCACCCGAAGGTGGCCTCAATGAACTAGAGAGTGTTCGAACTTACACAGCCGCAACAGGGCGCATGTAGGAGATCGGTGCCGTACTGGCATCTTCGAAGGTGACCACTTCCCAGGCATCTTTTTCTGCAATCAGCTTGCGCAGCAGCTGGTTGTTCAGCGCGTGTCCGGACTTGTAGCCCTTGAACTCGCCGATCAGGCTGTTGCCGAGCAGATACAGATCGCCGATGGCATCGAGAATCTTGTGCTTGACGAACTCGTCTTCGGAGCGAAGGCCGTCTTCGTTGAGCACGCCAGTCTCATCGACAACGATGGCGTTATCGACGCTGCCACCCAGTGCCAGATTCTGCTCGCGCAGATACTCGATGTCGCGCATGAACCCGAAGGTCCGTGCACGGCTGACTTCTTTCACGAACGAGGTGCTGGAGAAGTCGACGCTGGCACTTTGGGTCTGGTCCTTGAGGACCGGGTGATCGAAGTCGATCTCGAAGCTCACCTTGAACCCTTCGAAAGGCAGGAAGGTTGCGCGCTTGTCGCCATCCTCCACTGACACTTCCCGCAGGATGCGGATGAACTTCTTGGCTGCGTCCTGCTCTTCCAGGCCGGCAGACTGAATCAGGAATACAAAGGGACCGGCGCTGCCATCCATGATCGGCACTTCCGAGGCGGAGAGCTCGACGTAGGCGTTATCGATGCCCAGACCCGCCATGGCGGAGAGCAAGTGCTCGACCGTATCGACCTTGACGTCACCGTTGACCAACGTCGTCGACATGGTTGTCTCGCCAACGTTGGCCGCACGAGCCGGAATCTCGACCACAGGATCGAGGTCGGCGCGGCGGAAGACGATGCCGGTATCCACAGGCGCAGGCTTGAGGGTCAGGTAGACCTTCTCACCGGAGTGCAGACCGACACCTGTGGCACGGATAATGTTCTTCAGGGTGCGTTGTTTAATCATGGCATTGGCCGCTTCAGCGCAAATTGCGAATTGGTATCAACAAAGGCTGAGGATGATAACAGACCCGTCCTTTGCTGAATACCAATCACCTTTATAGCCCTGATAAATTCCATCAATCAGCCTGACGACGGAGGAAGGCTGGGATGTCCAGGTAATCCAAGTCATCTTGCGGGTTGAGTTTAGCGGCTGCGGCGGCACCTGCATGGGCCTGGTTACGCATCACGGTTGGACGCTCCAGGTCACGGTAGTTGACCGCTGGCTGCTCCTGGCGAGCTGGAGCCGGGTTCGACGCCTCGTAGGCCGCTTGAGCGGTCTGCAAAGTATTGTCGACAACCTTGACCGGCTTCTCGATGCGCGCACCCAGGCCAGTGGCCACGACGGTTACGTGCAGCTCGTCGCGCATGTCCGGGTCGATCACGGTACCGACCTTGACCATCGCGTGGTCGGAGGCGAAGGCTTCGATGATGCTACCGACGTCGGAGTACTCGCCCAGCGACAGGTCAGGACCTGCGGTGATGTTCACCAGGATACCGCGGGCACCCTGCAGGTTGACGTCTTCGAGCAGCGGGTTGCGAATGGCCGCTTCGGTGGCCTCGCGCGCACGGTTCGGACCGCTGGCGCAGCCAGTGCCCATCATCGCCATGCCCATCTCGCCCATCACGGTGCGCACGTCGGCAAAGTCGACGTTGATCATGCCGGGACGCTTGATGATGTCGGAGATACCGCGCACGGCACCGGCCAGCACATCGTCAGCCTTGGCAAAGGCCGACAGCAGGCTGGCGTCCTTGCCGAGAATGGTCAGCAGCTTCTCGTTGGGGATGGTGATCAGCGAGTCGACGCTTTCAGCCAGCATGCGGATGCCTTCATCGGCGATCTGCATACGCTTGCGGCCTTCGAACGGGAATGGACGGGTCACCACCGCAACGGTGAGGATGCCCATTTCCTTGGCCACTTCGGCGATGATCGGCGCTGCACCGGTACCGGTACCGCCACCCATGCCAGTGGTGATGAAGACCATGTTGGTGCCCTGCAGCACCTCGGCAATGCGCTCACGGTCTTCCAGCGCGGCCTGACGACCGACTTCCGGATTGGCACCGGCACCAAGGCCCTTGGTAACACCAGTACCCAGTTGCAGAATGGTCCGTGCGCCAATGCTTTTCAGCGCCTGGGCATCAGTGTTGGCGCAGATGAACTCGACGCCTTCAATGCTGCTTTTGACCATGTGATTGACGGCGTTGCCACCACCACCACCGACGCCGATCACCTTGATGACCGGGCTTTGCGGGACGTTGTCTACGAGCTCGAACATTTTCCCTCTCCTTACAGTTCTCTAGTTGTTTCGCCTACCACTACTGCTTTGAAACTTAGAAGTTGCCCTGGACCCAACGCTTGAGACGCTCAAGCACTGGAGCCTTCGGTTCCTCGCCATAGCTGTTGCTGCTGTTGCTATTGCCGGTCAGGGTCAGGTCCTCGGACTGCTTGAGCAGACCGTAGGTGAGCAGGCCCACACCGGTGGAGTAAATCGGGTTGCGTACCACGTCGCTGAGGCCACGCACGCTGTGCGGGACGCCGAGGCGCACGGGCATGTGGAAAATCTCTTCGGCCAGTTCCACCGCGCCTTCCATCTTCGCCGTGCCGCCGGTGAGGACGATGCCGGCTGGGACCAGATCTTCGTAGCCGCTGCGACGCAGCTCAGCCTGAATCAGGGTGAACAGCTCGTCGTAGCGCGGCTCGACCACCTCGGCCAGGGCCTGACGCGACAGTTCGCGCGGCGGCCGGTCGCCAACGCTTGGCACCTTGATGGTTTCGCCGGCACCGGCCAGCTTGGCCAGGGCGCAGGCGTAGCGAATCTTGATTTCTTCGGCGTACTGAGTCGGTGTACGCAGGGCCATGGCGATGTCGTTGGTGACCTGGTCGCCGGCAATCGGGATCACTGCGGTGTGGCGGATCGCGCCTTCGGTGAAGATGGCGATATCGGTGGTGCCACCGCCGATGTCGACCAGGCACACGCCGAGTTCTTTCTCGTCATCGGTCAGCACCGAGTAGGCCGAGGCCAGTTGCTCGAGGATGATGTCGTCGATTTCCAGGCCGCAGCGGCGTACGCATTTCTCGATGTTCTGCGCCGCGTTGACCGCGCAGGTCACCACGTGCACCTTGGCTTCCAGACGCACGCCCGACATACCCAGCGGCTCGCGAACGCCTTCCTGGTTGTCGATCACGTAGTCCTGCGGCAGGGTGTGCAGCACGCGCTGGTCAGCCGGAATCGCCACCGCCTGGGCAGCGTCGAGCACGCGCTCGAGGTCGGCCGTGCTGACTTCGCGGTCGCGAATCGCGACGATGCCGTGCGAGTTGAGGCTGCGGATGTGATTGCCGGCCACACCGACAAAGGCCGAGTGAATGCGGCAGCCCGCCATCAACTGGGCTTCTTCGACGGCACGCTGGATCGACTGCACGGTCGACTCGATGTTCACCACCACGCCCTTCTTCAGGCCGCGGGAGGGATGAGTGCCGATCCCGACAATCTCCAGGGTGCCGTCTTCGCCGACTTCACCGACCAGCGCCACCACCTTGGAAGTGCCAATGTCCAGCCCGACGATCATTTTGCCGCTATGCGCGTTTGCCATGGTCCTGCCTCTCTCTAATTCTTCGCAACGGCGGGTTGGGCCGTCGTCGGTGCAATCGGTTCCCGCCAGCCAACAGCCAGGCCGTTGGCGTAGCGCAGATCAATGCGGGCGATATTGGTGATCTGCTCTTTGAGTGTCTTGTCGTATATGGCAATGAAACGGCGCATCTTTTCGACCAGATGGTCGCGCCCGAGCAGCAGTTCGATACCTGGGCCGGCACTGCCGGCACCGGTGGTCAGGAACCAGCTGCCACGTTCACGCAGCTCCAGCCGCGCAATCGAGAAGCCCATCGGGCGCAGCATCTGGCTCAACACCTGATACTGCTGCATGACTTGTTGCTGAGCGCGCTGCGGGCCGAACAGCTGCGGCAGGTGCTCGTAGTTGGCCAGCTCGCGCGGGGTGAACGCTTCGCCCTGGTTGTTGAGCAACGCCTGATCCCCCCAGCGCGCCACGGGCAGTTGTTCTTCCAGGCGAATGACCACTTCGTCCGGCCAGACCCGGCGCACTTCGGCGTGGGCTATCCACGGCATCTGTTCAAGCTCGGCACGCATCGCGCCCAGGTCGACACTGAAGAAGCTGGCCGCTACAAACGGGGCGATACGTTGCTGCACCGCCTGCTGGCTGATGTAGCTGAGGTCACCCTGCACGGCGATCTTGGTGATCGGCCGGTCAGCGTAAGGCATCAATCGCACAGCGCCTTCGTAGGCAGCAAAGCCCGCAGCCACCAGCAGCACCGGCCACAGCAAGCGCTTGAGCACGCTGAAGTTGGCCTTGGGCAGGCGCGCAGACATCGGCTCCTGGGCCACCATTCGGCTGGCACCGCGCGGCACCGGCTTGTTACGGCCGGGTGCAGGAGGCTGCTGACGAAGCATCGCGCCTTGCATGCTGATTAACCTCGCGTCTCGACGCTGGCAGCCAGGATCGCCAGCACCAACTGCTGGAAGTCCAGGCCGGCCGCGCGGGCCGCCATGGGCACCAGGCTATGATCAGTCATGCCTGGCGCGGTGTTTACTTCGAGCAGCCAGAAGCAGCCCTGCTCGTCCTGCATTACATCCAGCCGACCCCAGCCTTCGATGCCGATGGCATCACAGGCGCGCGCGGTCAGATCGATCAGTTCTTGTTCCTTGGCACTGTCCAGCCCGCACGGAATGCGGTACTGGGTGTCATTGGCGATGTATTTGGCGTCGTAGTCGTAGAACACATGCGGCGTACCGAGGGCGATCGGCGGCAGCACCTGGCCACGCAATACGGCGATGGTGAACTCCGGGCCGTGGATCCATTGCTCGACCAGGACTTGCGAGTCGTACTTGGCGGCGTCTTGCCAGGCGGCGACCAGCTCTTGCGTGCTGTTCACCTTGGCCATGCCGATACTTGAGCCTTCATGGGCCGGTTTGACGATCAATGGGAAGCCCAGTTCCGTACCGGCTGCAATACAGTCCTGTTCAGTCGCCAATACCGCATGACGCGGGGTTGGAATACCCAGGCTCTGCCACACCTGCTTGGTGCGCAACTTGTCCATGGCCAGCGCCGAGGCAAGGATGCCGCTGCCGGTGTAGGGAATGCCCAGGCACTCGAGCAGGCCCTGCATGCTGCCGTCTTCACCGCCACGGCCGTGCAGAATGATGAAGGCGCGATCGATCTTCTCGCGCTGCAGACGCTCAAGCAGATCATCACCAACATCGATGGCCACGACGTCGACACCGGCGCTTTGCAGCGCGCCGATTACCGCCTCACCGGATTTGAGCGACACTTCGCGCTCGGCGCTCTTGCCACCGTACAGCACCGCTACGCGGCCAAAGGCGGTGACGTCGAGCGTCGAGTGCAGTTGGGCGTAAGTGGCGGTCATTGTGGCTTCTCCTGTTTGGCGACGGCACCGGCAAACAGCGGGCTCTTCATCAGTTGTGGGGCGAGGCCACCAATGTCACCGGCGCCCTGGCACAGCAGGATGTCGCCGGCACGCAGCAGGGGCTTGACCAACGGCGCCAGCTCGACGCCGCGCTCGATGTAGATCGGGTCGAGCTGACCACGCTGGCGGATGCTGTGGCACAGCTGACGGCTGTCGGCGCCCGGGATCGGCTCCTCACCGGCTGGGTAGACTTCCATCAACAGCAGCACGTTGGCGTCGGCCAGGACCTGAACGAAGTCGTCATACAGGTCACGGGTGCGGCTATAGCGGTGCGGCTGATAGACCATCACCAGGCGCCGGCTCGGCCAGCCGCCGCGCACGGCCTTGATCACGGCAGCCACTTCGGTTGGGTGGTGACCGTAGTCGTCGACCAGCATCACGTCGCCGCCTTCGACCGGCAGTTCGCCATACACCTGGAAGCGTCGACCGACCCCCTGGAAGCCCGACAGCCCCTGAACGATGGCGGCATCGCTGATGCCTTCGTCAGTGGCGATGGCAATGGTCGCCAGCGCGTTGAGGACGTTGTGGTTGCCAGGCATGTTGACCGACACATCGAGCGGCTCGCAGTCGCGACGCAGCACGGTGAAATGGGTCTGCATGCCCTGCTGGCGCACATTGATGGCGCGGATGTCCGCCTCATCGCTGAAGCCGTAGGTCACGGTCGGACGCTTCACCAGCGGCAGGATCTCGCGCACCACCGGGTCATCCAGGCACATCACTGCCAGCCCGTAGAACGGCAGGTTGTGCAGAAACTCGACAAAGGTCTTCTTCAGTTTGTTGAAGTCGCCTTCGTAGGTGGCCATGTGGTCGGCATCGATATTGGTGACCACGGCAACCATCGGTTGCAGGTGCAGGAAGCTGGCATCGCTTTCATCTGCTTCGGCAATCAGGTAACGGCTGGCGCCGAGCTGGGCATTGGTGCCCGCTGCGGTCAGACGACCACCGATGACGAAGGTCGGATCCAGCCCACCGGCGGCGAACACCGAGGCCAGCAAGCTGGTGGTGGTGGTCTTGCCATGGGTACCGGCCACGGCAATGCCATGGCGATAGCGCATCAGCTCGGAGAGCATCTCCGCACGCGGTACTACCGGGATGCGACGCTCCAGCGCAGTGGCGACTTCCGGGTTGGCCGGGTTGATCGCACTGGACACCACCAGCACATCGGCATTGGCGGCGTTCTCGGCACGGTGGCCGACAAAGATCTGTGCGCCGAACGACTGCAGGCGTTGGGTGACCGGCGACTCTTTGAGGTCGGAGCCAGACACTTCATAGCCCAGGTTGAGCAGGACTTCGGCAATGCCGCACATGCCCACACCGCCGATACCGACGAAGTGGATACGGCGAATACGGCCCATCTTTGGTTGCGGCATGGCTTTCTGCGCTTCAACCATGGGCCACCTCCAGGCAGATATCGACTACGGTGCTGGTTGCAGCAGGCTTGGCCAGGCGCCGTGCGGTGCCGGCCATGGTGTTGAGTTTCTCGGGTTGCATCAGCACCTCGTTCAGGCGGTCAGCGAGTTGCGCTGCGCCAGTTGTCGCTTGTGGCAGCAGGAAGGCAGCGCCTTCCCGGGCCAGATAATGGGCATTGTGGGTCTGGTGGTCGTCGATGGCGTGCGGCAATGGCACCAGCATCGAGGGCAGGCCTGCCGCCGCGAGTTCGCTGACGGTCAGGGCACCGGCCCGGCACACGACCAGATCGGCCCAGCCGTACACATGGGCCATGTCCTTGATGAACGGCTCGACCTGCGCCTCGACGCCAGCCTCGCGATAACGCTCGGCGGTGATCGGCGCATGTTGCTTGCCAGCCTGGTGGAACACTTCCGGACGCAGCTCAGGGGCTACTTCCGACAGGGCCTTAGGCAGCAATTTGTTCAATGGTTCCGCACCCAGGCTGCCGCCCAGCACCAACAGCCGTGCCCGGCGCTCGCCGAGTGGGGCGCGCTGGGCCTCGAGGAACAGCTCCGGACGTACCGGGTTACCCGTGGTACGGCGCTTGTCGCTGGCGGCGAAGGTGTCCGGGAAGGCTTCGCAGACCCGCGCAGCCAGCGGTACCAACAGACGGTTGGCAGTGCCGGCGCGGGCGTTCTGCTCGTGAATCACCAGTGGCACGCCGCACAGCCTGGCAGCGACGCCGCCGGGGCCGGTGACATAGCCACCAAAGCCGATCACGCACACTGGCTTGAGCTGGGCGATGATCTTGCGCGCCTGCAGTACGGCCTTGATCAGGGTGAACGGCGCCTTGAGCAGCGACAGCTTGCTCTTGCCACGCAGGCCGCTGACCTGAATCAGGTGCAACGGCAGACCCGCTTGTGGCACCAGCTCGTTTTCGATGCCGCGCGGGGTACCCAGCCAGTGCACGCCATAGCCGCGCGCCTGGAATTCGCGGGCGCAGGCCAGCGCCGGGAACACGTGGCCACCGGTGCCGCCGGCCATGATCAGTACGTTTTTACCGTCAGCGGCCATGATTGCTGGTCTCCTCGGCAAAATCGCTTTCGTTGAATTCATGCTCTTCGCTGCCCAGGTGGGTGCGACTCTCCCACTCGATGCGCAGTAACAAGCCGACGCAGGCGCAACAAATCACCAGCGAGCTGCCGCCGTAACTGAGAAACGGCAGGGTCAGGCCCTTGGTCGGCAGCAGGCCGACGTTCACGCCGATGTTGATCAGGAACTGACCAATCCACAGGAATGCCAGGCCGAACGCCATATAAGCAGCGAAGTACTGCTTGGCCTTTTCGGCCCACAGGCCGATGTACAAGGCACGTACGGTGACGAACACGAACAGCGCCACGGTGCACAGGGTGCCGACCACGCCGAGCTCTTCAGCCAGTACCGAGAAGACGAAGTCGGTATGCGCTTCGGGCAGGTAGAACTGCTTCTGTACGCTGTTGCCCAGGCCAACCCCCAACCACTCACCGCGACCAAAGGCGATCAGCGCCTGGGTCAACTGGTAGCCGGAACCGAACTGATCGGACCACGGGTCGGTAAAGGTGATGAGCCGCGCCATCCGATACGGCTGGGCCTGCACCAGGACGAACACGGCCACCACCGCCAGCACCACCATCAGCGAGAAGCGGAACAACCCCACCCCGCCTAAGAACAGCATCGCGGCAGCCGCGCCCATCATCACTACAGTGGCGCCGAAGTCCGGCTCCATCAGCAGCAGCCCGGCCATCGGCAACAGCACGATGAACGGCTTGAAGAAGCCCATCCAGCTTTCACGCACTTCCTGCTGACGGCGTACCAGGTAGCCAGCCAGATAGATCACCACGAAGACCTTGGCGATCTCCGACGGCTGCACGTTGAAGAAGCTGAAACCAATCCAGCGCATCGAACCGTTCACCTCACGGCCAATACCGGGTACCAGTACCAACACCAGCAAGCCAAAGGCGCCGATCAGCATCATGAAACCCATGCGCTGCCAGGTCGCGATCGGCACCAGCATGGTCACGCCGCCGGCGGCCAGGCCGATGGCCACGTACACCAGGTGGCGGTACATGTGGTAGAGCGGGTTGCCCGACTGGGCCGCAGCCACTTCCGACGAGGCCGAGGTGATCATCACCAGGCCCAGGCCCAGCAATGCCAGGCAGCCGGCAAGGAAAGCGAAATCGAGGTCGATGCCACGGCCACTGATCAGTGGCGACGGATACGGTTTGAGGATGCCGAAGATCATGCCAGGCCCTCCACCGCTTGCGCGAACAGCTGCCCGCGTTGCTCGAAGTTCTTGAACATGTCGAGGCTGGCACAGGCTGGCGAGAGCAGCACGGCATCGCCGGGCTGCGCCAGCGCAGCGCACTGCAGCACAGCTTCATCAAGGGTGTTGACGTAAATCTGCGGCACTTGCTCGGCCAAGGCTTGACCCAGACGCTGGGCGTCACGACCCAGCAACACTACTGCACGGCAGTAGCGTGCAACGGGTTCGCGCAAGGCGGCAAAGTCAGCGCCTTTGCCGTCGCCGCCGGCGATCAGCACCAGCTTGCCGTCGATGTCGGCGCCCAGCCCTTCGATGGCGGCCAGGGCCGCCCCGACGTTGGTCGCCTTGGAGTCGTCGTACCAGCTGACAGCGTTGCGCTCGCGAACCCATTGGCAGCGGTGCGCCAGGCCGGCGAATTCGCGCAGCGCTGCAAGCATCGGCTCGAACGGCAGGCCCGCGGCATGCCCCAGGGCCAGTGCGGCCAGCGCATTGCTCTGGTTATGCGCGCCACGGATCTTCAGCTCGCGCACCGGCAGCAGGTTCTGGAATTCGAAGGCCAGGTATTTTTCGCCATCGACTTCGCGCAGGCCAAAAGCCTTGAAGTCCGGCGTATTCAAACCAAAGCTGAAGCATGGCCGGCCTTCAACCGGCAGTGGCCGGCTCAGCGCGTCCTGACGGTTGACCACAACCTGATGGGCACCGCGGAAGATCCGGTGCTTGGCCAGGTGATAGGCCGGCAGGCCGCTGTAGCGGTCCATGTGGTCTTCGCTGATATTGAGCACGGTGGCCACTTCGGCGTTGAGCTGGTCAGTGGTTTCCAGCTGGAAGCTGGACAGCTCCATCACGTACAGCTCGATGCTGTCGTCGAGCAGGTCCAGCGCCGGCGTACCGAGATTGCCGCCAACCGCCACACGCTTGCCGGCCTTGGCCGCCATCTCGCCCACCAGCGTTGTCACCGTGCTTTTCGCATTGGAGCCGCTGATCGCGATGATCGGCGCCTTGGCGTTACGGGCAAACAGCTCGATATCACCAGACAACTTTACTCCGCGCGCGGCAGCAGCCTGCAAGGCAGGCGTCGCCAGTGCCAGGCCCGGGCTGACGTACAGCTCGTTGGCGCGGCAGAGGAAGTCGACATCCAGTTCACCACAGCGTACTTCCACCTGCGGGTAGTCCCGGCGCAAGGTGTCCAGTTCCGGCGGTTGCTCGCGCGTGTCGGCGACCGCAAAAGCAATGCCCCGGCTCGCCAGGAAGCGAACCAGGGACATGCCGCTCTTGCCGAGGCCGACAACGATGCGGAATTGGTCGGAAGCGATCAATGACACGCTCATCTACCTCAGCTTCAGGGTGGCAAGGCCGACCAGCACGAGAATCACGGTGATGATCCAGAAACGGACAATCACCCGTGGCTCGGGCCAACCCTTGAGTTCAAAGTGGTGGTGAATCGGCGCCATACGAAACACCCGCTTGCCGGTCAGCTTGAAGGAGGCGACCTGGATCACCACCGACAGGGTTTCCATGACAAACACACCGCCCATGATGAACAGGACGATTTCCTGCCGAACGATGACGGCGATGGTGCCCAGGGCAGCGCCCAGCGCCAGTGCGCCGACGTCGCCCATGAACACCTGAGCCGGATAGGTGTTGAACCAGAGAAAGCCCAGGCCGGCACCGATCAACGCGCCGCAGAACACGATCAGCTCGCCAGCGCCTGGCACATAAGGGATCAACAGGTACTCGGCGAACTTCACGTTACCCGACAGGTAGCAGAAGATCCCCAGCGCGCCGCCTACCATGACCGTTGGCATGATCGCCAGGCCGTCGAGGCCGTCAGTCAGGTTTACCGCGTTGCTCGAGCCGACGATGACGAAATAGGTCAGCACCACGAAACCGATGCCCAGGGCGATGGTGACGTCTTTGGCAAACGGTACGATCAAGGTGGTTTCGACGCTGGTCGGCGCGGTCATGAAGAGGAACACCGCCGCGCCCAGGCCGAACACCGATTGCCAGAAGTACTTCCAGCGGCTTGGCAGGCCACGCGAATTTTTCTCGATGACCTTGCGGTAGTCGTCGACCCAGCCAATCGCGCCGAACAACAGGGTGACGATCATCACGACCCACACGTAGCGGTTGCTCAGGTCAGCCCAAAGCAAGGTACTGATGGTGATTGCAGACAGGATCAACGCGCCGCCCATGGTCGGTGTACCCGACTTGGACAGGTGCGATTGCGGACCATCGTTGCGCACTGCCTGGCCGATCTGACGGATCTGCAGGGTGCGAATCATCCAGGGGCCCAGCCACAGCGACAGCGACAAAGCAGTCAGAACACCCAGAATCCCGCGCAGGGACAGGTACTGGAAGACCGCAAAGCCTTTATGGAACTGCTGTAGATACTCAGCCAACAGCAAAAGCATTAATGTTTCTCCCCGCTGACACCGCACAGTGCAGCCACGACGTTTTCCATCGCAGCGCTGCGCGAGCCCTTGATCAAGATTGTGGTGTCGCTGGCGGTTTCGCTGCTAACAGCGTCGATCAGCTCAGCCTGAGTTGCGAAATGTCGGCCTTCGGCGCCAAACGCCCGGACCGCATGAGTCATGTTGCTACCTACCGCGTACAAGGCATCGACCTTGCCGCGTGCGTAGTCGCCCACCAGCTGGTGGCCTTCCTGCGCCCATTGACCCAGTTCGCCGATATCCCCGAGCACCAGAACGGTGCGCCCGGAAAAGCCGGCGAGTATATCAATGGCCGCACACATCGAGGTGGGATTTGCGTTGTAACTGTCGTCGATCACGCGCACGCCGTTGGCAGTGATCTGCGCGACCGTACGGCCCTTGACTGGCTGCACCGCGTTCAGGCCAGCGGCAATACCGGGCAAGCTCACGCCCAAAGCATGGGCGGCAGCCGCTGCAGCCAGGGCGTTGCTGACGTTGTGGGTGCCGAGCAGATTCAACTGCACCGCCACCGAACCGGCGGCACTATGCAAGGTGAACGCCGGGCAGCCACGGGCATCGCGACCGATATCGCTGGCGTAAAAATCCGCCTGCGGGTTGTTCAGGGCGAAGCTCAGCACGCGTTTGTCGCCAGCACGTTTGTGCCAGATGGCAAACGCCTTGTCGTCCAGGTTGAGCACCGCAGTGCCGCCCTCGCCCAGGCCTTCAAGGATCTCGCCCTTGGCCTCGACGATTTTTTCCGGGCCGCCAAACTCGCCAACGTGGGCGGTGCCGGCGTTGTTGAGGATGACCACCTGAGGCTGGGTCAGGCCAACGGTGTAACGAATCTCGCCAAGGCGCGACGCACCCAGTTCGATGACTGCCGCGCTGTGCTCACTGGCGATTTCCAGCAGGGTCAGCGGTGCACCCAGATCATTGTTGAGATTGCCGCGGGTCGCCAGCACCGGGCCACGGGTGCGCAGGATGCAGGCAAGCATCTCTTTCACAGTGGTCTTGCCGCTGGAGCCGGTGATGGCTGCTACTGGCTTGTCGAACCCGGCACGGTTGAGCGCGCCCAGTTGACCCAGCGCCACACGGCAATCAGCGACAACCAGTTGCGGCAGATCGACGCCTTCGACCTCACGTTCGACCAGCGCCGCGACGGCGCCCTTGGCCTGTACATCAGCCAGGTAATCATGGCCATCGAAGCGCGGGCCGGTAAGGGCAACGAACAGTTGGCCGGCGCCGACGCTGCGGCTGTCGATGCTGACGCCATCGAAGCTGACATCGCTGCCAACCAGGCGCGCCTGCAGCGCTGCGGTCAGTTGGCTCAGGCTCAAGGGCTTAAGCATGTGGGCTCCCCCAGGTTGCCAGGGCTTTCTCGGCTTCAACCAGATCGGAGAACGCATGGCGCTCACCGTGAATTTCCTGATAGTCCTCGTGGCCTTTACCGGCCAGCACGATCACGTCGTCGGCCGCAGCAGAGGCGATCAACTGCGCGATAGCGGCGCCGCGGCCAGCGACGAAGCTGACTTCTGCCGGTTTGGCAAAGCCCGGGCGAATATCGTCGAAGATGGCCGCAGGCTCTTCAGTGCGTGGATTGTCGTCAGTGACCAACACGCGGTCAGCCAGCCGCTCGGCGACTTCAGCCATCAACGGGCGCTTGCCGCGGTCACGGTCACCGCCGCAACCAAACAGGCACAGCAGTTTGCCGTGGGCGTGTGGACGCAGGGCTTCGAGTACTTTTTCAAGGGCATCCGGGGTGTGCGCGTAGTCGACCACCACGAGCGGTTTATTACCGCCGCCCAAGCGCTGCATACGGCCGACCGGCCCTTGCAGGGTTGGCACGACCTTGAGAATTTCGTCCAGCGAATAATCCAGCGACATCAGCGCGGCAATTGCGGCGAGCACGTTGCTCAGGTTGAAGCGACCGAGCAGCTGGCTGCGCAGTATGCTTTCACCCTGTGCCGTAACCAGCACCGCACGCACGCCGTCGTCGTCGAATTTGGCTTCGCGGCAGTACAGCGAAGCTTCTGGATTTTCCAGGCTGTAGCTGAGCAAGCGAGTCTCGACGTGATCGGCGATTGGCTTGCGAGCAAAGTCCTCGGCCAGCCGCCGCCCGAACTCATCATCCAGATTGACCACCTGGCTACGCAGGTTCGGCCAGGCAAACAGCTTGGCCTTGGCCGCTTCATACGCCTGCATGCTGCCGTGGTAATCGAGGTGATCACGGGACAGGTTGGTCATCACGGCGATGTCGAAGGCCAGGGCGGCAACGCGGCCTTGTTCCAAGGCATGCGACGACACTTCCATGGCCACGGCTTTGGCGCCGGCTTTTTTCAGGTCGTACAGGGTTGCCTGTACTGCAATCGGGTCAGGCGTGGTCAAGCGGCCGCTCTGCAGCGCGCCGGAGAAACCGGTGCCCAGCGTGCCGATCAGGCCGCAGCGTTGGCCGAGGGCGTCCAGCGCCTGCGCCAGCAACTGGGTCACGCTGGTCTTGCCATTGGTGCCGGTGACGCCGATCAGGTTGAGCTGACGGCTCGGTTCACCGTAGAAACGCCCGGCAATCTCCGACAGCTGCGCGATCAGGCCCTTGACCGGAATCAGTGCAACGTCGGTCAGCGGCAGCACGGTGGCGCCCTGCTCTTCATAAGCGACGGCAGCCGCGCCGCGCTGCAAGGCGTCGGCGATATGGTCACGACCATCGACCAGCGCACCTGGCACGGCCAGGAACAGATCGCCCGGGCGCACGGCCCGGCTGTCCAGGGTCAACTCGCGGATCATCGGATCGCGGCTGGCATGGGCAAACAGCTTGCTCAATGGCATCGTCATCAACCACGCCCTCCTTTGGCTACGGCGGCATTCACTTGCGCCGGTACGGCAGGCGCAACGGGTGCAGGCGGTGGCAGGTTATCTGGTGGTACGTTCATCAACCGCAGGGTCCCGGACATGACTTTGCTGAATACCGGTGCCGAGACCAGGCCACCGAAGTAGCCGCCTTTGCTCGGCTCATCGATGACCACGACGATGGCGTAACGCGGATCGCTCATCGGGCCGAAGCCTGCGAACAGCGAGCGGTAGGCGTTTTCGGTGTAGCCCTTGGAGCCGACGGTGGCCTTACGCGCCGTACCGGACTTGCCACCAACGTGATAGAACGGCACCTGCGCGCGGTAGACACCGCGCGGGGCTTCGATCACCTGCTGGAGCATGCCCTGGATGGTCTCGGCGGTTTCCTTGGGCACCACTTGGGTGAAGTCAGGGGTCTTGTCGACCTTGACGATGCTCAACGGCACCATCTTGCCGTCGTTGGCCAGTGCGGCGTAGGCGTGTACCAGCTGCAATGCGGTCACGGACAGGCCGTAGCCATAGGACAGGGTCGCCGTCTCGGCCTTGCGCCATTCGCGGTGGTTAGGCAGGTTGCCGACGCGCTCGCCAGGGAAGCCCAGGCCGGTGTACTGACCCAGACCCAGCTGCGACATCACCCGGTAGATGGCTTCGCCGCCGATGTCGAAGGCGATCTTGCTCATGCCGACGTTACTGGAGTTGATCAGGATCCCGGTCAGGTCGAGCACCGGGCCCTCGCTGCGCGAAACGTCCTTGATCGTGTAGCGACCGATCTGCAGGCTGCCCGGATACACTTCGACTTTGTCGGTCGGTTTCCAGCGGCCGCTCTGCAGTGCAGCGCTCATCGACAGCGGCTTGACCGTCGAGCCCGGCTCGAACACATCGATGATGGCCCGGTTGCGCATCGCGGCCGGGACCATGCTGCGGCGGTTGTTCGGGTTGTAGGTAGGCTGGTTGACCATGGCCAGCACTTCGCCGGTCTTGACGTCCATGATCACCAGGCTGCCGGCCTTGGCTTCCTGCTCGGCAATGGCGTTGCGCAGTTCGCGCGTAGCCAGATACTGCAGGCGCAGGTCGATCGACAACGCCAAGGTCGAACCGGCCTTGGCGTTTTTGGTGACCTGAATGTCTTTGATCAAGCGGCCACGCCGGTCCTTGATCACCTGGCGCTTGCCAGGCACACCGGCGAGCCATTCGTCATAGGCCAGCTCGACACCCTCGCGACCGTGGTCGTCAAGGTCGGTAAAACCAACCATGTGCGCGGTGACATCACCGGCCGGGTAGAAGCGGCGGAACTCTTCGAGGCCGTACACACCCGGCACTTTCAGGTCGAGCACCTGCTGGCCTTGCTCAGGGGTAAGCCCGCGCACCAGATAGATGAATTCTTTGTTGGCCTGCTGGGTGAGGCGCTCGGTCAGTTGTTGCGGATTTTGCCCAAGCACAGCCGCCAGTTGCGCCCAGCGCTCCTTGTACGCCTGCATTTCCTTGGGATTGGCCCACAGCGTGGTGACTGGCGTACTGACCGCCAATGGCTCGCCGTTACGGTCAGTGATCAGCCCGCGGTGTGCCGGAATTTGAATGTGGCGCAGGCTGCGGGCGTCGCCCTGGCCCTTGAGGAAGGCACGGTCGACGACCTGCAGGTCGATGATGCGCCAGCAGATGGCACCGACCATAAGTGCCAGCAGGCCGATCACGACGCGGAAGCGCCAAGGGTAGAGTGCGCCTTCGAGTTTCATCATGGCGCCACCATCCGCACTTCGTCGGCGGCCGGAACACGCATTTTCAGCTGTTCGCTGGCCAGGCTTTCGATGCGGCTGTGGGCAGTCCAAGTGCTCTGCTCAAGGATCAGCCGGCCCCATTCTGCCTGCGCCTTGTCACGCTCGTTCAGTTCGCCAAACAAGGTGTTGAGCAATTGCCGATTCCAGTGCGCGCTGTAGGACACCGCCACCGCTGAAACCAGCACAGCGATAAACAGCAGCAGCATCAGCGAGCTGCCGCCGGGCAATGGCTTGGCGAAGAGCTTGCTCAACGGAGCTTCTCCGCAACGCGCATGACTGCGCTGCGTGAACGGGGGTTGGCCTTGAGCTCGGCTTCGGAGGCGAACTGCGCCTTGCCGATCAAGCGCACTTTCGGCTCAAAGACGGTGTGCTGCACGGGCAGGTTGCGCGGCAGGTTGTCCGCCTCGCCCTTGACCAGCTTGCGCATGAACAGTTTGACGATGCGGTCTTCCAGCGAGTGGAAGCTGATCACCACCAGGCGGCCACCGATCTCCAGGGCATCCAGCGCAGCCTCAAGGCCCGCCTCCAGGTCACCAAGCTCGTTGTTGACGTGGATGCGCAGGCCCTGGAAGGCGCGGGTCGCGGGGTTCTTGCCCTTTTCCCAGGCCGGGTTGGCGACCTTGAGCACTTCAGCCAGGTCGGCCGTGCGGGTGAACGGCTGCTTTTCGCGGCGCTCGACCACGGCTCGGGCCATACGCCCGGAGAAGCGCTCTTCACCGTACTGCTTAAATACGCGGGCGATCTCTTCAGCCGGGGCGGTGGCGATGAACTCGGCGGCGCTGATGCCTTGCGCAGGGTTCATGCGCATGTCCAGCGGGCCGTCGTTGAGGAAGCTGAAGCCGCGCTCAGGGTCATCAAGCTGCGGTGAAGACACGCCCAGGTCCAGCAGCACGCCGCTGACCTTGCCGGCCAGGCCGCGCTCGGCGACTTCTTCGCCCAGCTCGGCAAAGCTGCGCTGCACAATGACGAAGCGGCCGTCTTCGGCCGCCAGCGCTTGCCCCGTGGCAATCGCTTGTGGGTCTTTGTCGAACCCGAGTAGCCGCCCCTGCGGCCCCAGCTTGCTGAGGATCAGGCGGCTGTGGCCACCGCGGCCGAAGGTACCATCGAGGTAGCAGCCATCGGCGCGCAGGGCCAGTGCCTCGACAGCTTCGTCGAGCAGCACGGTGATGTGGTTGAAGCCGCTATCTATGGTCACAGGATCAGGTCACGCAATTCGTCAGGCAAAGCGCCCGGTTGTTGAATAGCTGCAAGATCGTCTGCCGAAACCGCGTTCCAGGCATCCTCATCCCACAGCTGAAATTTGTTCAGCTGCCCCACCAACATCGCCTTCTTGTCCAGATTGGCGTACTCACGCAGGCGCGGCGGTACCAGAAAACGGCCACTGCCATCGAGCTCCAGGTCTACCGCATTACCGATCAGCAAGCGCTGCAGGCGGCGGTTTTCCTCACGCAACGACGGCAAGGCACGCAACTTGGCTTCTATCTGTTCCCACTCATCGAGGGGATATACACATAAGCAGCGATCGACTGCATCGATGGTCACGATCAACTGGCTCTGGCAACGCGAATCCAACTCGTCACGGTACCGACTCGGCATGGCGAGTCTGCCCTTTGCATCAAGGCTGACGGCATTGGCTCCGCGGAACACGGCTGCGATTCCCCACAATGTTATCGTTTTTGGGCCAGAAAACCCACTTCAACCCACTTTCTGCCACTTGCGCACACTATAGGAATCCGCCCGGTACACCGTCAAGGCGCGCTCATAGGGAAATCCCTTACACGGCGGAGATTTAGCTCAACAAAGAGATGAAGGAAGATAAAAAGAAGGAAAAATGGCGGGCAAAAAATGTGTGAACTCAGTCAGATAGCGACCGAAGTTAAAGTGATTTATTAAGAGTAAGATTTTTTCGGTATTACCAAGGTGCTTCTGCTGTCGATTACAGCAGGGAGGGAGAGGTGGAGAGTCGATCTATAAGCCGGGTTTTGTCGAGGACAGTCATTCCTCTACGACGGCCATCACTGGACGCCTCTAGCAACCTACCCGGTTCCGACGCGGGCCACGCCTAATGGAACCCTATTTGGTCTTGCTCCGAGTGGGGTTTACCTAGCCACGAACTGTTGCCAGTCGCGCGGTGCGCTCTTACCGCACCTTTTCACCCTTACCGGCACCGAAGTGCTTAGGCGGTTATTTTCTGTGGCACTTTCCGTAGGCTCACGCCTCCCAGGGGTTACCTGGCACTCTGCCCTATGGAGCCCGGACTTTCCTCCCCCCTCTTTTGCGGAACAAAAGAAGGCAGCGACTGTCCAATCGACTCTCCGCCGACAAGGGTAACGTCAGGCGCGCTCAAGAACAAGCTTTAGAGCAACAGGATGTCGCTAATGCTCAATCGGCTTTCTGCTTTTCCAGGGCCGCCTGATACAGCAAGTTCTTGCGCACCCCGGTAATTTCCGCAGCCAGCGCCGCTGCGCGCTTGAGTGGCAATTCAGCCAACAGCAAGTCCAGAACGCGCTGCGCCTCGGTGCTGATCGCCTGCTCGTCTTCGGGCGCACTCCAGCCCCCCACCAACACCACGCATTCGCCGCGCTGCTGATTACTGTCGGCGGCAACAAACGCGTGCAACTCGCCCAGCGGCAGGCCCTTGAGTGTTTCGAACGCCTTGGTCAGCTCACGCCCAAGCAGCGCCGGGCGATCCGCACCGAACACCGCCTGCATGTCATCGAGGCATTCCAGAATGCGGTGCGGGGCCTCATAGAAGATCAGCGTACGCGGCTCTTCCTTGACCTGTTCCAGGCGGGCACGCCGCCCAGCAGTCTTGGCAGGCAGAAAGCCTTCGAAGATAAACCGGTCGGACGGCAGGCCAGCGGCCGACAACGCAGCAATCAGCGCGCAGGCGCCGGGCACCGGAACCACTTTCACGCCGGCAGCGCGAGCCTGGCGCACCAGGTGATAACCCGGGTCGGAAATCAGCGGCGTGCCAGCGTCAGAGACCAGCGCAATATCGTCGCCCGCCAGCAAGCGAGTCAGAAAACGCCCGCCCTCGTCGCGCTCATTGTGCTCATGGCAGGCAGCCAGCGGCGTGCTGATACCGAAGTGCTGCATCAGGCGCATTGAATGGCGGGTGTCTTCGGCGGCGATCAAGGCTACATCCGCCAGCACCTTGAGCGCGCGGGCACTCATGTCATCGAGGTTGCCGATCGGCGTAGCCACCACGTACAGCGTGCCTGTGGTGGATTTCGAAGCCCCTGCTACATCTGTCACTGCGCGCACCTGTCTTTCGGATCAAAGGCGACATTGTAGCCCGAGCACCGGTAACAGGGCGCAAACATCTTCACCGGCGGCCCGCTTCAAGCCACCTATAGTGAAGGTTGCACGTCAGCGACATCGCGCCCCGGCCAGTGGTTGGGTACAATCGTCGGCCAACCAGATCGAGTAACAGGACTTTTACATGATCGCTTGTCTGCGGCTGCTCACAGCCCTCTGCCTCGCTGCCTTGCTGGCAGCTTGCGCAAGCTCGCCCTCATCCAGCCTGGGCGAACTCCCGCGCACCCCGGACGCCAGTATCGAGCAACTGCTCGAGCAGGCAGCCACCAGCAAGTCGCCCGAGGACGCAGCCCTGCTGCGCCTGAGCGCTGCCGACCTGGCCTACAAGCAAAAGGACTATCCACGCGCAGCGCGGATTCTCGAACAGGTACCACTGGACCCGCTCAAGCCTGCTCAGCAGGTGTTCGCCAGCACCTTGAGCGCTGAGCTGGCCATGAGCCGCAACCAGCCCAAAGCTGCCCTGACCGCCCTCGCCCACCCTAGCCTGCAGCGTCTGGGCGAGATGCCAGCTGAGCTGCAAGTGCGCACCTACAGCGTGCATGCCGCCGCCCTCGAAGCCGATGGCCAGACCATGGCCGCAGCGCAGCAGCGGGTGCAACTGGCGCCTCTGCTCAGCGGCCAGGCGGCCAGCGCCAACAACGACGCGGTCTGGGCGCTGGTCGCTGCCTTGCCTGCCGAGCAGCTGCAATCGACTGGCAACGACACCCTGGCCGGCTGGACCAGCCTGGCCCTGGCGGTAAAAAGCGCCGGCACGCTGGAGCAGCAACAGGCTGCGATCGACGCCTGGCGCAACCAGCATCCAGAGCACCCCGCAGCCAAGCAACTGCCGACCGCGCTGACCAAACTCAAGGAACTGGCCAGCCAGCCCCTGACCAAGATCGCCCTGCTGCTGCCTCAGGAAGGCTCGCTGGCCGGCGTCGCCCGCGCCTTGCGTGACGGCTTCATGGCCGCGCACTTCCAGGCCCAGCAGGCAGGCCAACAGGCACCTGCGATCCAGGTCTATGACAGCTCGCGGATCAGCTCGCTGGACGATTTCTACCGCCAGGCTCAGGCCGATGGCGTGCAACTGGTAGTCGGCCCGCTGGAAAAACCACTGGTGAAAAAGCTCGCCGCCTACCCGCAGTTGCCACTGCCGACCCTGGCCCTGAACTACGCCGAAGCAGGCCAGAGCGCACCGCCGCAGCTGTTCCAGTTTGGCCTTGCCGCAGAAGACGAAGCCCGTGAAGTGTCGCGCCGTGCACGCGCCGACGGCCTGGTCCGCGCTGTTGCGCTGGTGCCGAGCGGCGAATGGGGCGACCGTGTGCTGGCCGCCTTCCGCAAGGACTGGGAAAGCAACGGCGGCACCCTGCTGGCTGCCGAGCGTATCGCCCAGCCGGTCGCCCTCGCCCAGCAAATCGCCGAGCTGTTCCAGCTGCGCCAGAGTGAAGGCCGTGCCAAGAGCCTGCAAAGCACGGTCGGTGGCAACATTGCCGCACAGCCGTCACGCCGCCAGGACATCGACTTCATCTTCCTCGCTGCCACCCCGCAGCAGGCGCAACAGATCAAGCCGACGCTGAACTTCCAGTACGCAGGGGATGTGCCGGTCTACGCCACCTCCAACCTGTACAGCGCCAGCGGTGACGTCAACCAGTACAACGACATGACCGGCATCCGCTTCTGCGAAACGCCGTGGCTGCTCGACAGCAGTAACAGCCTGCGCCAACAAGTCGTGCAGCAGTGGCCACAAGCCGCTGGCAGCCTCGGCCGGCTTTATGCGATGGGCGTTGATGCGTATAGCCTGGCACCGCGTCTGGGCCAACTGAAGGCACTGCCTGACAATCGCGTACAGGGCCTGTCCGGCAGCTTGAGCATGAACCCGAGCCAGCGCATCGAGCGTCAGCTGCCATGGGCAGAGTTCGCCGGCGGCCAGGTCAAACGCCTGCCGGACACGCCGCGCTGATGCAGGCGGCATCGCCTGGTCGCGCCGGCCAGGATGCTGAGGACTACGCCCTGGAGTATCTTTTCGGGCAAGGTCTGCAGTTGCTGGCGCGCAATTGGCGATGCAAGGGAGGCGAGCTTGATCTGGTCATGCTCGACGCCGATACAGTAGTATTCGTCGAAGTCCGCTATCGGCTGCACGCAGACTTCGGCGGCGCCCTCGGCAGTATCGATGGGCGCAAGCAGCAACGCCTGGCGCTGGCCGCCAGCATGTTTCTGCACAAGGAGTTCCGCTGGGCCAATCACCCCTGCCGCTTCGATGTCATCGCTCTACAAGGCAGCGGCCATGCAGGGCAACCGCTGCAATGGCTGAAAAACGCCTTCGAATGCTGAACCCACTGCGAATTTTTTGCTCTATGTTTCGCGGGCTGGTCCCTGTTGCGCGTCGCGCGGGCCACCGCCCCTCTTAAGGTCACACCAGATGGACATGCAATCCCGAATTCGCCGGCTGTTTCAGGCCAGCATCGACACCAAGCAACAGGCAATGGACATGTTGGCGCCGCATATCGAGCAAGCCAGCCTGGTCATGGTCAATGCCATGCTCAATGAGGGCAAGATGCTCGCCTGCGGCAACGGCGGCTCAGCCGGCGATGCTCAGCATTTCTCGTCCGAGTTGCTCAACCGTTTCGAGCGTGAGCGCCCGAGCTTGCCGGCGATCGCGCTGACCACCGACAGCTCGACGATCACCTCGATTGCCAACGATTACAGCTACAACGAAGTGTTCTCCAAGCAGATCCGCGCCCTCGGCCAGCCCGGCGACGTGCTGCTGGCGATCTCTACCAGCGGTAACTCGGCGAACGTGATTCAAGCGATCCAGGCCGCACATGATCGTGAAATGATTGTCGTAGCAATGACCGGGCGCGACGGCGGTGGCATGGCCTCGCTGCTGCTACCCGAAGATGTCGAGATTCGCGTACCGTCGAACGTGACTGCGCGCATCCAGGAAGTCCACCTGCTGGCGATCCACTGCCTGTGTGATCTGATCGACAGCCAACTGTTCGGGAGTGAAGAATGATCCCCAAGCGTTTTGGCCTGATGGCCCTGACTCTGTGCCTGAGCCTCTCCGGCTGCAGTTCGGTATTGACCTCTACCCGCGACAATCCTATCGAGGACGATCGCGGCACTCGCACCATCGGCAGCAAGATTGACGATTCACTGATCGAAACCAAGGTCTCGGTCAACATCGCCAAGGCCAACCCTGACCTGGACAAAGGCTCGCACATCGTTGTCAGCAGCTATAACGGCGTTGTCCTGCTGGCCGGGCAAACCCCGCGTGCTGACCTCAAAAGCCTCGCCGAGCAGACCGCCGGCCAGGTGCAACGGGTCAAGAAGGTGCATAACGAAATCCAGGTGATGCAGCCGTCTTCGATTCTGGCGCGCAACAACGACGCCTGGCTGACCACCAAGATCAAGGCGCAGATGCTTGGCGACGCCAATGTGCCTGGCTCGCGCATCAAGGTCATCACCGAAAACGGTATCGTCTACCTGCTCGGCCTGGTTACCCAGGGCGAAGCCAACGCCGCGACCAGCGTGGTGCAAAGCGTTTCCGGCGTGCAGAAAATCGTCAAACTGTTCGAATACATCGACTAAGTCGCACCCGGCGGGAGGGCTGCGTCCTCCCGCCCTCCTTACCCGATCCAGGAAATACTCCATGACCAAGTTTCTGCTGCCCGCGCTGCTGATCGGCGCCTGCGCATCCCTGGCTGGCTGCTCCAGCCCGAGCATCATCACCCTGAATGATGGCCGTGAGCTGCAGGCATTGGACCAGCCCCACTTCGATCGCGCTTCTGGCTTTTATGAATTCGAACAGCTGGACGGCAAGCGCACGCGCATCAACAAGGATCAGGTTCGTACCATTACCGACCTGTAATTGCTGATCCAACGCTTACGAAAAAGGCGATCCTCTCGGATCGCCTTTTTTGTTACTTGACCACCTTCAGACTCGGTCGTCCGCTAGGACGCGGCGGCTGGCCACCACCTTCGGGCGGGCCGTCGTTATCCGGCTCGTCAACTTCATCCTCAAGCTCTTCATCATCCAGCAGCGAAGGCTCAAGCTCGAACACCATGCCCTGACCGTTCTCGCGGGCGTAGATGCCCAGGATCGCGCCAGTGGGCACGAACAACGAATGCGCGACGCCGCCGAAGCGGCCTTCAAAGCTCACTGCGTCGTTATCCATGTGCAGGCTTCGCACGGCACTGGGCGATACGTTCAGGACAATCTGACCATCACTGGCGAAGCCCTGGGGCACCTGGACGGCCGGAAACTCGGCATTGACCAGCATATGAGGCGTGCAATCGTTGTCGACGATCCACTCGTACAGTGCTCTAACCAGATAGGGGCGACTGGAGTTCATCAACGGCTCCTTAAAGCTTGCGCATTTCACGTTCAGCAGCAGACAGGCTCGCCTGGAATGGCTCGCGGGCGAACTGTCGCTCCATATAATCAAGCAGCGGCTTGGCTTGCCGCGGCAGTTCGATACCCATCACCGGCAAACGCCAGAGTATGGGCAGTAGACAACAATCGACCAGGCTTTGCTCATCACTCATGAAGCAGGCCATCTCGGCAAACAATGGCGCAACCCCGGTCAGGCTCTCGCGCAGTTCCTTGCGCGCCTTTGCCTGCGCAGCCTCGGTGCTGCGCTTGTCGAGCAGCACGTCGGCCAGCGAGCACCAGTCGCGCTGGATGCGGTGCACCAGCAGGCGGCTGTTGCCGCGTGCGACCGGATACACCGGCAGCAGTGGCGGGTGCGGATAGCGCTCATCGAGGTATTCCATGACCACGGTCGACTCATACAGCGCCAGATCGCGATCAACCAGGGTTGGCACACTGGCGTAAGGATTCACTTCAACCAGCTTGGGTGGCACACGCCCAGGATCGACGTCGATGATCTGCACGCTGACGCCCTTTTCGGCGAGCACCAGGCGGACCCGGTGCGAGTAATGATCAGCGGGATCGGAATAGCAGGCTAACCTGTTGGTTACGCCCATGCAGCGCCTCCTCGTGGGGATGCTTGTAAAACACAAATGCAAACGCGCCCTGAGGGGCCCAATGCAGTTGCACGGGGCGCCTCAGGGCGCGTTCAACTAACCAGAAATTACTGCGTGATCAGTGCACGTCCTTCCAGTATTCGCGCTTGAGCAAGTAGGCGAACACGAAGAAGAAAGCCAGGTACAGCAACACATAGGTACCGATGCGCTGGCTCTCCAGTTTGACCGGGTTGGCCGAATAGGCCAGGAAGGTCACCAGGTTCTTGACCTTCTCGTCGAACTGCTCGGGCGTCAGGGTACCGGATTTCGGCTCGATGGTCAGCTGATCACATGCTTCATGGGTCAATGGGCTGCCCGTCAACGGGTCATATTGCTTCTTGCCGTCAACGACGCTCTGCACCTGCTTGCAGCCAATCACCTGATTACCCTGCAGGCCAACCAGCACGTTAGGCATGCCGACGTTGGGGAAGACCTTGTTGTTGACCCCGTATGGCCGCGACTTGTCCTCATAGAAGCTACGCAGGTACGAGTAAAGCCAATCGGTACCACGCACCCGCGCAACCAGGGTCAGGTCTGGCGGCGCAGCGCCGAACCAGGTCTTGGCATCAGCCGGCTGCATGCCGATCTGCATGTGGTCGCCGATCTTGGCACCGGTGAACACCAGGTTTTCCAGCATCAGCTCATGGGGGATACCCAGGTCATCAGCGACCCGCTCATAGCGCTGGAACTTGGCGCTATGGCAGCCCATGCAATAGTTGGCAAAGGTCCGCGCACCATCCTGCATGGCGGCTTTGTCACTCAGGTCGATATCGACCTTGTCCAGCTCCAGGCCGTGTTCCGCGGCAAAGGACAAGGCAGGCATCACTGCCAGGAACAGTACTGCAATAAGCTTTTTCATCAGCCAGTCACCCTTTCCGGAACCGCTTTGGTCTTCTCCAGCCTTGTGTAGAACGGCATCAGCAGGAAGTAGGCGAAATACAGCACGGTACAGACCTGCGACAGCAGGGTCCGCCCCGGCGTAGGCGCCAACACACCCAGCACACCGAGAATCACGAAGCTGACGCAGAACACCAGCAGCCAGATCTTGCTCAGCCAGCCCTTGTAGCGCATGGAACGTACCGGGCTGCGGTCAAGCCAGGGCAACACGAACAACACGGCAATGGCGGCGCCCATGGCGATCACGCCGAACAGTTTGTCGGGCACCGCGCGCAGGATCGCGTAGAACGGTGTGAAGTACCACACCGGAGCAATGTGCTCGGGTGTCTTGAAGGCGTTGGCTTGCTCGAAGTTTGGTTTTTCGAGGAAGTAGCCGCCCATTTCCGGGAAGAAGAACACCACCGAACAGAACACGAAGAGGAACACCACCACGCCGACGATATCCTTGACGGTGTAGTACGGGTGGAACGGGATACCGTCGAGGGGGATGCCGTTTTCGTCCTTGTGCTTCTTGATGTCGACGCCGTCAGGGTTGTTCGAGCCGACTTCGTGCAGCGCCAGGATATGCAGCACCACCAGGCCGAGAATGACGATCGGCAAGGCCACCACATGCAAGGCGAAGAAGCGGTTCAGGGTGATCCCCGAGATCAGGTAGTCGCCGCGAATCCACTGGGTCAGGTCATCGCCGATCACCGGGATGGCGCCGAACAGCGAGATGATTACCTGCGCACCCCAATACGACATCTGGCCCCAAGGCAGCAGATAGCCCATGAACGCTTCAGCCATCAGCGCCAGATAGATCAGCATGCCGAACAGCCAGACCAGCTCACGCGGCTTCTGATAAGAGCCGTAGAGCAGCCCGCGGAACATGTGCAGGTAGACCACGATGAAGAACGCCGAGGCGCCGGTGGAGTGCAGGTAGCGCAGGATCCATCCGTACTCGACATCGCGCATGATGTACTCGACCGAGGCGAACGCCTCTTCGGCCGAAGGGGTGAAACTCATGGTCAGCCAGACGCCGGTAACAATCTGGTTGACCAGCACCAGCAACGCCAGCGAGCCAAAGAAGTACAGGAAGTTGAAGTTCTTCGGCGCGTAGTATTTGCTCAGATGCTCTTCCCACATCTTGGTCGCGGGGAAGCGCGCATCGATCCAGTCCATGAACTTGCTCATCATGCGTTCTCCTGATCGACGCCGATGACGATGATGTCGTCCGTCTCGTATGAGTGCGGAGGCACTGGCAGGTTGAGAGGTGCCGGCTGGGACTTGTAGACGCGGCCAGCGAGGTCGTAATGAGAGCCGTGGCAGGGGCAGAAATAGCCACCGACCCACTTGGGCCCCAGATCGACCGGCGCCACTTCAGGACGGAAGGTCGGCGAGCAGCCCAGGTGGGTGCACAGGCCAACCAGCAGGAGGATTTCCGGCTTGATCGAGCGCACCTCTGGGTCGACGTAAGTCGGCTGCACCGAGGCCTGCGATTCCGGATCAGCGAGCTCGCCGACGATTTTCTTGAGATTGCCGAGGATCTCTTCTGTGCGTCGCACGATGAATACTGGCTGCCCGCGCCACTCAGCAACCATCTGCTGGCCGGGTTCAATCTTGGCAATATTGACCTTCACCGGTGCACCGGCGGCTTTCGCCTTGGCACTGGGAAACCATGACCCCACGAACGGTACCGCAGCCCCCACAGCCCCCGCTGCACCCACCACGGACGTGGCGGCTACGAGGAAGCGGCGCCGGCCTGCGTTGACGCCGTCATTACTCATTCAGTCCTCTCCCATCAGCTGCTCTGGCCTGTTGAACCAGGCCTGTATTTTGTGAATGTCTGTGGCACTAAATTTTGGTCGCCATGGTAAGAAACAAATCCACACACTGACAAGGTGATTAGCCCCGGCCCGGTCTACAACCCACGCTTTGCTTGATCTGCGTCTATAAGGCGACTCGCCACGGACATGCTGACAGGTTAGTTCAAGGCAAAAAAAAAGCCCGGTTCCAAGGAACCGGGCTTCTTTCGACTGCCGAAGCGAAATTAACGCTTGGAGTACTGAGGACGCTTACGTGCTTTACGCAGACCCACTTTCTTACGCTCGACTTCACGAGCATCGCGGGTTACGTAGCCAGCGCGACGCAGAGCAGGGCGCAGGGCTTCGTCGTAGGCCATCAGAGCGCGGGTGATACCATGACGGATCGCACCGGCTTGACCGCTGACACCACCACCGGAAACGGTGACGTAGATGTCGAACTTGGCAACGTTCTCGGTCAGCTCGAGGGGTTGACGAACAACCATGCGAGCGGTTTCGCGACCGAAGAAAGTGTCCAGAGGACGGTTGTTGATGGAGATGTTACCGGTACCTGGACGCAGGAAAACGCGAGCGGTTGCGGTCTTGCGACGGCCAGTGCCGTAATTTTGAGTCGCCGACATAATGAACTATCCCGTTAGATCTTCAGTTCTTGAGGCTGCTGAGCAGTGTGTGGGTGAACAGCGCCCGCGTACACTTTCAGCTTGCGGTACATGTCGCGACCCAGCGGGTTCTTAGGCAGCATGCCCTTGACCGCGGTCTCGATGATACGCTCAGGGGCCTTGGCGATCAGCTTGTCGAAGCTGATTTCCTTGATGCCACCTGGGAAGCCGGAGTGGGAGTAGTACATTTTGTCAGTAGTTTTAGCACCAGTGACACGTACCTGCTCGGCGTTGATTACGACGATGTAGTCGCCGGTGTCAACGTGAGGGGTGTATTCAGCTTTGTGCTTGCCACGCAGACGAAGAGCGATTTCGGTAGCCAGACGACCCAGGGTCTGACCAGCGGCGTCGACGACGAACCAGTCGCGCGTAACTGTTTCTGGTTTAGCAGTAAAAGTTTTCATTATCTCTAAAGCCTCAGAGGCCGCCCAAGCAATAAAAAATAGACGGCGAATCTTACTGGATAGTGCGCAACTTGACAAGCAAGCACGCAGCCGAATACGGACGCTATTGGGGGCTCGGGTCGGGCACGTCCAATATCCGGCGGGTTTCTCTCGTAATGCAGTGCATCACTTCCGCAAAACGGAGAGGGGCAGGATTATCCAGATTGCAGAAAAAAATTCAACCTGCTTTTATGGTCTTTTTCGCCAGAGAGAAGCTTCCAGATGGAATACCGCAAGCTCGGCCGTACCGACCTCAACGTCAGCGCCCTGTGCCTGGGCACCATGACCTGGGGCGAGCAGAACGATCAGGACCAGGCGTTTGCCCAGATCGCCCGGGCCAAGGCCGGCGGGATCAACTTCATCGATACCGCCGAGATGTACCCGGTGCCGCCGCGCCCGGAGACCTACGCCGCCACCGAACGAATCATCGGTAACTGGTTCAAGGCCAACGGCGATCGCGACCAGTGGACACTGGCGAGCAAGGTTGCCGGCCCGGGCAACGGCATCAGCCACATCCGCGACGGCCAGCTCAAGCATAACCGCCAGCACATCGTTGCCGCGCTGGACGCAAGCCTTGAGCGCCTGCAGACCGATCACATCGACCTTTATCAGCTGCACTGGCCGGAGCGCAGCACCAACTTCTTCGGCAAGCTCGGCTACCAGCACCTGCCGCAGGACCACTTCACGCCACTGGAAGAAACCCTCGAGGTGCTCGACGAACAGGTTCGTGCCGGCAAGATCCGTCACATTGGCCTGTCCAATGAAACGCCATGGGGCACGATGAAGTTCCTGCAGCTGGCCGAGAGCCGCGGTTGGCCGCGGGCAGTATCGATCCAGAACCCCTACAACCTGCTCAACCGCAGCTTCGAGATCGGCCTGGCCGAAGTGGCGATCCGCGAGCAATGCGGGCTGCTGGCCTACTCGCCGCTGGCATTCGGCATGCTTGCCGGCAAGTATGAAAATGGCGCCAGACCTGAAGGCGCGCGGTTGACGCTGTTCAACCGCTTTGCCCGCTACTCCAACCCGCAGACCGTAGCCGCCTGCAGCCGTTACGTGCAGATAGCCCGCGAGCATGGCCTGGACCCGGCCCAGATGGCCCTGGCGTTCGTCACCCGCCAGCCGTTCGTGACCAGCAATATCATCGGTGCGACCAGCCTTGAACAACTGGAAAGCAACCTCGCCAGCGCCGATCTGAACTTGAGCGATGAGCTGCTGGCAGCCATCGAAGCGGTGCACCAGGATCAGCCAAACCCGGCGCCGTGATGCAGCCGTAACAAAGCGGCAGCGGGTCAGCCAGCTGCCGCTGGCAGCTGGATCGGGACGGGGTAGACACAATCGCCAAAAAATAAGACGATCCAGCCGGTGATTGACCACTCTACCCTATAAGAACAATGACAATGATCTTTACCCAACCCACCGCTTCATTGCGGCGCGTCAGCATTCTGGCCGTCGATAATGTGTTCGCCTCGACCCTGATGCAGGCCAAGGATTTCTTCCACCTGGCCAGCCTGCGCTACGGCAAGCAAATGGGCCTGGGCCTGCAACCGATGTTCGAAATCTGCCTGGTCAGCCCCGACGCGGCACCAGTGGACAGCTTCAGCAACGTGCAGGTGCCGGTAGACGGCGGCCTGGGCGATGCCGATGTGATCATCCTGCCGGCGTTCTGGGATGACTTCGACAACCTTCAGCAGCGTTATCCGCAGGTCTTGCCATGGCTACGCGAGCAGCATGCGCGTGGCGCGGTGCTCTGTGGCGAAGCCAGCGGCGTGTACTGGCTGGCCGAAGCGGGCTTGCTCGATGGCAAGGAGGCGACCACCTACTGGCGCTTCTTCACTGACTTCGCCGAGCGCTTCCCGGCTGTGCGGCTGAACCAGGACAAGCACCTGACCGATGCCGACAACCTGTACTGCGCGGGCGGCGCGACCTCGGCCTGCGACCTGTACATCTACCTGATCGAGCGCTTCTGCGGGGCCAATGTCGCCCGCGCGGTAGCCCGCGACATCCTCTATGAAGTGCAACGCAACTACACCCCAGGGCGTATGGGTTTTGGTGGGCAGAAGCTGCATCAGGACCTGATCATCCTGCAGATTCAGCACTGGCTTGAAGAGCATTTCGCGGACAAATTCCGCTTTGAAGACGTCGCCCGCAACCATGGCATGAGCATTCGCAATTTCATGCGCCGGTTTCAGACGGCTACCGGCGACAAGCCCCTGCACTATCTGCAACGGCTGCGCATCGAAACCGCCAAGGGCTTGCTGTCGAGTACCCGCAAGAGCATCAAGACCATCAGTTATGAGGTGGGCTACGACGATGCGAGCTTCTTTGCCCGGCTGTTCCGCCAGCATACCGAGCTGTCGCCGAACCAGTATCGGCAGCAGTTCATGCAGGAGGCTTGAGGGGCATGGGGGCCGCCTTGCGGCCCTTCGCGGGTGAACCCGCTCCCACAGCTCACATGGCGGCGCTGCGAATCCTGTGGGAGCGGGCTCACCCGCAAAGCGGCCCCAACTACACCGAATTAAGGCTTATGCGCTCGCGCCAGAAACTCGTGCGACTGCATCTCCAGCAAACGGCTCAGCGTACGCTGGAACTCGAAGCTCAGCCGCCCGCCGGTGTACAGATCCTTCAACTCAACCTCAGCTGAAATGATCAGCTTGACGTTACGGTCGTAAAACTCATCGACCATGTTGATGAAGCGCCGGGCGATATCGTCGGTAGCCACACCCATCTGCTCGACATTGCTCAGCAGCACGGCATGGAAGATCTTGCCCAGCTCGATGTAGTCGTTCTGGCTGCGCGGCCCGTCGCACAAGGCGCGGAAGTCGAACCAGGCGACATCGTCACAGGTACGCAGGGCGTGAATCTCGCGATTCTCGATCATCAGCACGTCGTTCTCGACCGCCTGCGTGCACTCCGGGGTCAGCGCCTTGAAGCTCTGGCGCAGGCTCTCGTGCGCAGCGGCATCGAGCGGGAAGTGGAACAGTTCGGCCTGTTCGAGGTGACGCAGACGATAGTCGACGCCGCTGTCGACGTTCACCACATCGGTGTACTGCTTGATCATGGCGATGGCCGGCAGGAAGCGCGCACGCTGCAAGCCATCCTTGTACAGGCCGTCAGGCACGATGTTGGAGGTCGCGACCAGTGATACGCCGTTCTTGAACAGCTCTTCCATCAAGGTGCCGAGGATCATCGCATCGGTAATGTCAGAGACGAAGAACTCATCGAAACAGATGACCCGGGCTTCGTTGGAGAAGCGCTTGGCGATCACCGTCAGCGGGTTCTTCTCGCCCTTGAGCGTGCGCATTTCTTCGTGCACGCGCTTCATGAAGCGGTGGAAGTGCGTGCGCATCTTCTGTTCGAACGGCAGCGCCTCATAGAAGGTGTCGACCAGATAGGTCTTGCCGCGCCCTACCCCACCCCAGAAGTACAAGCCCTTGACCGGGGCCTGGTCCTTCTTGCCGAACAGCTTGCCGAGCACGCCGGGCTTGTTGTTCTGCGCCGCGACCAGGTCGTCGTACAGACGCTGCAGATGACGCACCGCTGTTTCCTGCGCCGCATCATGGAAAAAATCGGGACGTTTGAGATCTGCTTGATATCGTTCTAAAGGCGTCATAATTCGCTGGCGAGGTAACAAAAGCGGGCCGTCACTGTAGCGACGGGCCCGCATAATGGCAATCAGACTTGCGGCGAAATGCCTCAGTCGGCTTGTGGCTGGAGCGCTGCGTGCAGGGCTTGCACGGCAGCGTCGCGCGCTGATGCATCGGCAAACTGCGGGCCTTCCGCGACCTGCTCACCGTTCAGCCACAGGGCAAAGCTCAGGCCGTCGACGCGTACATCGGCTTCACCACCCTGCTGCAGTTGCTTGCTCACCGCACCGGCGCTCTTGCCATCGGCGAAGCTGCGCGACAGCAGCAATTGCTCGCCATCGGCGGCCAGCAGGCGGAAGCGGAAGCTGCCGTCTTCATCACGGAAGCTGACAAAGCGGGCGCTCTTGGCGGCCTTTTTCTTCACGTCGGTGCTGGCCTGGACACTGCTGCGGAACGAGCGCAGGCCGACCGCTTCACGCAGTTGTTCAAGGAACGGCGTCGCGCTCTTGCGCGCCTTGGCCGCGCCGGCCAGAAGGATGTCTTCAAGGTCAGCAGGACGTGCGATCAGCTGATGGTAATGCTCGCGTGGCGCGGCCAGTTGGCCGTCCAGCAGCTGGAACAGGCGCTGCTTGGCCTCGCCCCAGCCCAGCCCTTGCAGCAGTGCTTCATGCAGCTCTGCCGATTGCGCCGGGGTAGCGAACGCCTGGTACAGGGTGAACAGGTGCGAGCTGTCCGGGTCTTTCGCTTCGCCGGGTGCACGGGAGTCGGTGACGATGCGCGAGATGGCGTCTTTCATGTCCTTGGCGCTGGCGAACAACGGGATGGTGTTGTCGTAGCTCTTGGACATCTTGCGCCCATCAAGGCCCGGCAGGGTCGCCACGCTTTCCTCGATCACCGCCTCGGGCATGGCGAAGAATTCCTTGCCCTGGCCGAACAGGTGGTTGAAGCGCTGGCCAATGTCACGGGCCATTTCCACGTGCTGGATCTGGTCACGGCCAACCGGCACCTTGTGCGCGTTGAACATGAGAATGTCCGCCGCCATCAGCACCGGGTAGCTGAACAGGCCCATGGTCACGCCGGCATCCGGGTCTTCGCCGTTTTCCAGGTTCTTGTCTACCGACGCCTTGTAGGCGTGGGCGCGGTTGAGCAGGCCCTTGCCGGCAACGCAGGTCAGCAGCCAGGTCAGCTCAGGGATCTCGGGGATGTCGGACTGACGGTAGAAGGTGACTTTGTCCGGGTCGAGCCCGCCCGCCAGCCAGGTGGCGGCGATCTCCAGGCGCGAACGCTGGATGCGCAGCGGGTCATCGCACTTGATCAGCGCGTGATAGTCGGCCAGGAAGTAGAACGAGTCGGCACCGGGCTGCTGGCTGGCAAGGATGGCCGGGCGAATGGCGCCGGCGTAGTTGCCCAGGTGCGGGGTGCCGGTGGTGGTGATACCGGTAAGAATGCGCGTAGTCATGGGTAATCGCTTGATCAGGCTTGGCTCAGTTCGAGAGGCGCGGCAGCACCAGATCCTTCAGATCGGTCAGCTTGCCATGGAAAAAGTGTCCGCATTCTGCCACTTTCAGCAGCTCATGGGGGCGCGACAGGCTGTCGGACCATTCGTAAACCAGCTGAGGATCGACGACTTCGTCGCTGTCTGGCTGGATGACGGTCAACGGACAAACCTGCGGCAGCGGGAAGTCGTCATTCAAACGCATCACAGCAGGTGCGATCATGAACAGCTGCTGCAGCGTTGCGCCCTGGCTTTCCAGACGCCCGGCAAGACTCGCGGCAACGAAACCGCCAAACGAGAAGCCCATCAGCACCAGCGGCAGCTCGGGGTAGCTGGTCCGCACCCAGGCGGCGACGGCCTCGGCATCAGCCACTTCACCCGCGCCCATGTCATGGCTGCCAGCGCTTTGGCCGACGCCGCGGTAATTGAAGCGCAGCGTGTTGTAGCCAGCATCGCGAGCAGTGCGTTGCAGGGTCGAGACCACCTTGTTGAGCATGGTTCCGCCCTGCACCGGATTAGGGTGGCAAATCAGCACTACGCCACGCGGCTCGGCCACTTCCAGCTGCAAGGCTTCCAGTTGGCCGCATGGGCCATCGATGAACAAGGGGGTTTCGCGGATAAGCAAAGCACTACTCCGTGACCTCGGAAGGGGTCGACTCGTCTAGCTGATGAATTCTGTTCTGAAATATTTGCGATCGTTCGCGGTATACAGCGCAGGTCTGAGCCGTTAACGTAAAGCAAAGCCGTTTATAGAGGAAGGACTCGTGGAACTCTCGCTCCTTGTTTGGTTGTTGCCGACCCTGGCCCTGGTCGTCGGCGTAGTCGTCGGCTTCGTCGTGGCCCGCCTGCTGCCCAACGCAGCGCCCAGCAGCACACAGCGTCAACTGGATGATATCCAGCAACGTTTCGACAGTTATCAAAGTGAAGTGGTCACCCACTTCAACAGCACCGCAGCCCTGGTTCAACGCCTGACCCAGAGCTACCAGGATGTGCAGGATCACCTGGCCGACGGTGCCAACCGCCTGGCCCTGGACGAGCTGACCCGTCAGCGTCTGCTGGCAGCGCTGCATTCGGAGGCTGCGCAAAGCCATCGCGATCGCCTGACGCCGCCGAAAGACACCGCCGAAGTGCCGCGTGACTACGCGCCCAAGACGCCTAACTCGCCGGGGATGCTCGACGAGAGCTACGGCCTCAAGCGCTGATCCGAGCTGTAAGCACTGGTTCTTCAAGGTTTTATTGCTGATGTTGGGGCCGCTTTGCGGCCCTTCGCGGGTAAACCCGCTCCCACAGGTTTTTGTGGGAGCGGGTTTACCCGCGAAGGGCCGCAAAGCGGCCCCTTTTCGATTCATGAACGAAGCCTGAGCCCGCTCAAACGCTGGCGCGCAATGCCTGCTCGATATCAGCCAGCAGGTCCTCGATATCCTCAAGCCCCACCGACAACCGCACCAACCCCTCGCCTATGCCATGCTGCGTACGCTCTTCAGGGGTATAGCTGGAGTGGGTCATGCTCGCTGGATGCTGGGCCAGTGACTCGGCATCACCCAGGCTGACCGCGCGGCTGAACAGCTGCAGGGCATTCATGAAGCGTCGACCGGCTTCGATACCACCCTTGAGTTCGAAGGCGATCATGCCACCCGGCAAACGCATCTGCCGCTGCGCCAGCGCGTACTGCGCGAAGCTCGCCAGGCCGGGATAATGCAGCAACTCGACCTGCTGCTGGCCCTGCAGAAACGCAGCCACCTGCGCCGCATTGGCGCAATGCCGATCCATGCGCAGGCCAAGCGTCTTGATTCCGCGCATCAGCAATGACGCATCGTGCGGCGACAGCACCGCGCCAGTCATGTCTTTCAGACCTTGCAGACGAACACGGTCAATCAACGCCTTGCGCCCCGCCACCAGCCCGGCAGTGATGTCGCCATGGCCGCTCAGGTACTTGGTCGCCGAGTGCACCACCAGATCCGCGCCAAGTTCCAGCGGCCGCTGCAGGTAAGGTGTACAGAAGGTGTTGTCGACCACCACATGAATGTCACGACCGTGCACGGCCTGCGCTACCGCGGCAATATCGACCAGTTCCAGAGTGGGGTTGGCGGGCGACTCGAAATAGATCATGCGAGTTTTGTCGTTGATCGCAGCGGCCAGCGCCTGCGCGTCGTTGAGGTCGACGTGCCGGATCTTGACGCCGAACTCGCCGATACCGTGGTGCAGGAAGGCAAAGGTGCAGCCATAGAGCGTCTGGCCGACAAGCAGCTCATCGCCAGGGCGCAGCAAAGTCCACAGGGTGGCGGTGATCGCGCCCATCCCTGAGGCAAGCGCCAGCCCTGCCTCAGCGCCTTCCAGTGAGGCGATGCGCTGCTCCAGCAAGTCCAGAGTAGGGTTGGAAATACGGCTATAGAAATGCCCCGGCTGCTCCCCGGCAAAGCACGCTGCGCCATATTCGACCGTGGGGAAGGCATAGGTAGCCGTCTGGTAAATCGGCGGCACCAGCGCCCCGCCATGGGCGAGCGGATCGTAGCCGTGGTGAATGGCTCGGGTGGAGAATCCGGATTGGCGCTTGGCAACGTCCATGGCTACAGCCTCTTGTGGTTTGTTATAAGCTTATGCCAACGAACCACCGGTATTTTTCCAAAGTCGCCCAGCAAAATCGGCGTCTGCGGGCATAAAAACAACAATTGACTCTCTGGAAGGGCAAGCCATGCCTACGACCCTTGACCGCACCGATCGAGCCCTGCTCGGCGCCTTGCAGGACAACGCCCGCCTCACGGTTTCCGAACTCGCCGATCGGGTTTCCCTGACCACTTCGCCCTGCTGGCGGCGGGTCAAGCTGCTCGAAGACAACGGCTACATCACTGGCTATCAGGCAGTGCTCTCGCCCAAGGCCTTGGGCTTCGGCGTGACCGCGTTCGTCAGCATCATGATGGATTCACATACCAAAGAGATGGCCTTGGCATTTGAGCGGCGATTGCTGGAAATTCCCGAGATCGTCGCTTGCCATAACGTGTCCGGACGCTACGATTTTTTGCTGGAGATTCTGGCGCGGGATCTGGAATCGTTTGGGGAATTTACCCGCGAGGTGCTGCAGCGGTTGCCCGGGGTGAAGGAGATCTATTCGAGTTTTTCTTACAAGGCAGTCAAGGAGCGGCGGGTGATTCCGGTGTCCGAGAAGCATATCTAGAAACGTCCCACCGCGAGGTAGCTTCAGCCCTACTTCTGGAACAGCTGCTCCTGACATACCAGTAGATGGGGTTGAGGCATGTTTGGCCATGCAACGATCAGGAGGATCGACATGGCCCAAGACAATGCATATCACTTAACCGAAGGTCTCTGGATCAGCGCCGTCGCACCCGACCGAGTACCACTGACGCCGCTACCCGGAGGCGGTGGAGGATCAGGGTTTGGCGGCTGGGGGCTGAGCGAAGGGCGCCCCCGTGGAACCGGAGGACCTAATCGCAATCTGGCGCGCGAAATCTCTGCTCGCCGAGTTTTTGACGAAGAACGGCAATTCAACGAACAACACTACGCTGCTCAGTACGCTCCCCTGCTAAGCAATCTGGCAAACAAGATTTCAGCAGAACGTGCGCAGATTTTTCATCAAGCCAACGCCCTGACAGGGAACGCATTCGCAAAGCGATCAGCAGAACAGCACCAGCTCACTACATTCATCAACGCTACTCGAAAGGAGTACCTCTCGGTACTGCCTGACGCTCTGAGCTTCTACGGTGCTGTCTGGTTCTACAAACGCTCTGACTCCCTGATGACCAGGATCTACGATCCAGGCGTATTCACCCAACGCGACGAAGCGTTCAGTAAAGAATTCGAGAGGCGGGTGGACAAATCCATCGATGGCGCTTATCAACTCCATCTGAAAGCGATCACCATTCAATCGATGAGCGACGGTTTCGCCGAACTTGCTGCGACAGTTGACCAAGCGGAACAGAGCGCCCCCGAGTTTGATTTGGCAAAAGCGATTGAGCGCAGAACATTGCAATTGCAGGAAGAAAGACGCATCTGCTTCGAATGCCTACCAAATTTCCTGCAAAATCAGTTGGTCCAGGCCACCCCCATTGAACCAACACTGAACCTGACCGCGACGCTGTCGGCTTACAAAGCCAGCGCCTTGTCAGCTATAAGCGCCCTGCAGACGAATGTCCCTGCCTTCAGCAGCACCAATCCGGAAATTGTAAGCCCACTGTCCAAGCCGCAGCTAGAAGCATTGCAGCACTTGACCGATGAGCAGCGATTGAAAAGGGCGGGGCCTCTATGGGCAGAGTATCACCGAGCCTTGGCACTGAACGAGTCAGTTCGATACCTGCAGCGATTCACTGGCGTGTCGGACAACCTGATACAGCGGGCCTTGGAAGTTGAACAACTGCAAGAGATGCATGCTGCCGCACTGAAACAGGAAGCTGCACGTCAGGAAGAAACAAGGCAAAGAAACGAGGCTCAGCGCCTAGGCATGAGTTTTATCTCAGCCATGCCGCTAGCCGCATCGGGGCCGCTGATCCTACCCATCGGCAAGGCAACCTTCGCTATCACAGCGAGCGCCTACACCACCCTCCAGGCAGCAACCACAGCGGCGGTCACTCAGCTCGCGAACGCCAGCCTAGCGCTCTCGACACCGTTGCTGGTTGGGGCCCTTTCGCTCCTCTGGCCCTCATCGCTTGGCGACAGCGAACGCCGCTATCTCATCAGTATCCCTGTCGCCGATCTGACACCGCCCGGTGGCCCCGACCTCACAGCGATGGCGACGTCAGCGGCAACTGTCGATCTACCGTATGTTCTGTCAGGTAGTGAAAACAGCGACCAGCTGAGGCTATTCGTAGAGCCAGGGGGACGACCCGTCCCTGTACGCACTGCAACCTTTGACGCTGCACGCCAGGTCTACAGCCTCGCACTAGACAATCCGCAACGCATCCTCACTTGGACTCCAGCTAGTGCACCTGGCTTGGAGCAAGGCGGTTCGGCCGGCCTGCCAGCGATACCACCAGGGACGGTTGTTTACACCGGAAGCAGTCTCAACCCAGTAATACCAGAACCGCTTACCCATCCCGAGCTCGACTTCGATCACGAGCGCCTGATCATTACTTTCCCCGCGGACTCTGGACTCCCCCCGCTGCTGGTGGTGTTCAAGAGTCGGCGAAATGAACCCGGCATAGTTACAGGCAACGGAGCACCCGTTGGCGAGCGCTGGCTAGGTGACGCTAGCAGCACCACAGGCGCGCCAATTCCAGTGCACATCGCGACTCTCATGAAGGGGAAAAACTTTGCAGACTTTAATGCCTTCAGAGCAGAATTCTGGAAAACTGTCAGTAACGATACGGCAGTCTCATCCCAGTTCACCAAGCAAAATAGAAGTCGGATGAGTAAGCATGGATTAGCACCCATGGTCCGTAAAACCGACAGATATAAGAGCCATGCTAGCTATGTACTGCACCATGTCGTACCTATCAGCGAAGGTGGTGCCGTTTACGATCTGGACAATATCAGAGTCGTGACACCACAAGCGCACCACGACATTCACTACGGAGATAAGCCATGATTCTCAAGGATCGTCTTAGTGAGTACACCGAGCAGAATTTCCTGGATTTACTTCATGAGATCAACCGGGCAAATGAGGATGAGGAGGACGAAATATTAGTTCCGTTGCTTGAGCACTTCGAAAGTATCACAGAGCACCCAGCTGGAACTGATCTAATTTACTGGGCAGCATCTGACGAATTGAGTAAACCGGAACAGATCCTCGAGATCATCCGAGAATGGCGCATTGCAAATGGAAAGGACGGCTTCAAGCCCTCCTGAAGCATCCACGCACGCCTCAGACTCGTGCGGTGCGAGCAGAGTGCAAATCCCAAGGGCGCTGCAAATGCCTGTGGCATGCGCTTGCTGGCCATGATTCGATCAGCCGCAAAAACAAAAAACCCCGCCGAAGCGGGGTTTTTCAGTTACCTCAACGGGTCTTAGATAGCACCACGCTGACGCAACACTTCCAGCACCTGCTTGACGCCGTCTTCGACGCTGCTGCTCTGGGTATCGATAACCAGATCAGCATCCAGCGGCACATCGAACGGGAAGCTTTCGCCCGGGATGTTATCGCCACCAGCGGCATACAGACCTTGTGGATCACGCTCGCGGCACGCCAGTGGCGAAGCCTGCACGTACACCGTGATCAAGCGCTCCTTGCCGATCAGCGCCTTGGCCTGTTCGCGGCCTTCGGCATCCGGTGCGACGAACGCAGCCAGGGTCAACATGCCGGCTTCGTTGAACTGACGCGCGACATGTGCGGCGCGACGCCAGTTCTCGGTGCGCCCGGCGCGGTCCTGTGGCAGGCCCTTGTTCAGGTCATGGCGCAGGTTCTGGCCATCGAGCACGTAGACCGCCCGGCCCATGTCGAACAGCTTGCGCTCCACGGCATAGGCCAGGGTGCTCTTGCCAGCGCCGGACAGGCCGCTGAACAGCACGGTGGCTGGCTGCTGACCAAAGCGCAGAGCGCGCTCTTCGGTGGTGACATGGGCCTGCTTGCCATGCTGACCAGTGCTGCCGTGCGGCAGCACCGGCGGTGCGATGATCATGCCGGCACCAACGGTGCCGTTGGTCAGGCGGTCAATGACGATGAACGCGCCCGTAGTGCGGTTGCTGTCGTAGCCGTCCAGCGCGATGGCGGAATCGAGGCTGACCTTGACCCGGCCGATCTCGTTCAACTGCAGCGAACTGGCCGCGCCCTTGTCGAGGGTGTTCACATCGACCCTGTGGGTGATGCTGGCGATCGAGCCCGGCACGTAGCTGGTGGCGCGCTTGATGTCGTACTTCTTGCCCGGCAGCATCGGCTCTTCGGCCATCCACACGAGCATGGCGTCGAACTGGTCGGTCACCGGCGGCACGTTGTCGGCATGCACCAGCAGGTCGCCACGGGAGATGTCGATCTCGTCTTCCATGGTCAGGGTCACGGCCTGGCCTGGGCCGGCGTGCTCCAGTTCACCTTCATAGGTGACGATGGATTTGACCCGGCTGCTCTTGCCCGACGGCAGTACGACGATCTCGTCGCCCTTGTGCACCACGCCGCTGGCGAGGGTGCCGGCAAAGCCGCGGAAGTTCAGGTTGGGCCGGTTGACGTACTGCACCGGGAAACGCAGGTCGGTGAAGTTGCGGTCGGCAGCGACTTCGACGGTCTCGAGGATTTCCATCAAGGTCTGGCCGCTGTACCACGGCGAACGCTCGCTGCGATTGACCACGTTGTCGCCCTTGAGCGCAGACATCGGCACGAAGTGCAGGCTGCTCGGTGTCAGGTCGATGGCCTGCGCAAACTTCAGGTAATCAGCCTTGATCGACTCGAACAGCTGCTCGTCGAAGCCTTTGAGGTCCATCTTGTTGACCGCAACGACGATGTGCTTGATACCCAGCAGCGAGGCGATGTAGCTGTGCCGACGGGTCTGGGTCTGCACGCCGTAGCGGGCATCGACGAGGATGATCGCCAGGTCGCAGGTCGACGCACCGGTGGCCATGTTGCGGGTGTACTGCTCATGGCCCGGGGTGTCGGCGATGATGAACTTGCGCTTGGCAGTAGAGAAGTAGCGGTAGGCGACATCGATGGTGATGCCCTGCTCGCGCTCGGCCTGGAGGCCATCGACCAGCAATGCCAGGTCGACTTCTTCGCCCGTGGTGCCGGACTTCTTCGAGTCGCGGGTAATGGCCTCGAGGTGGTCCTCGTAGATCATTTTCGAGTCGTGCAGCAGGCGCCCGATCAGGGTGCTCTTGCCGTCATCGACGTTGCCGCAGGTAAGGAACCGCAGCAGTTCTTTGCGCTCGTGCTGAGCCAGATAAGCGACGATGTCTTCGCTGATCAAATCGGATTGATGCGACATGGAGTAACCCTGAAAATTAGAAGTAGCCCTGGCGTTTTTTGTCTTCCATGGAGCCTGCGCCATCGTGGTCGATGACCCGGCCCTGACGCTCGGAAGTGCGCGTCAGGAGCATCTCCTGGATGATGTCGGTCAGGCTGTCGGCATCCGACTCCACCGCGCCCGTCAACGGGTAGCAGCCAAGGGTACGGAAGCGCACCTTCTTCTTGACAATGCGGGCTTTCTCTTCCTCGGAGAGGTGCTCGAGAATGCGCTCGTCGTCGATCATGATCAGGGTGCCGTTCTTCTCGATGACTTCACGCTCGGCGGCGAAGTACAGCGGCACGATCGGGATGCCTTCAAGGTAGATGTACTGCCAGATGTCCAGCTCGGTCCAGTTCGACAGCGGGAAGACGCGGATCGACTCGCCTTTGTTGACCTTGCCGTTGTAGACGTTCCACAGCTCAGGGCGCTGGTTTTTCGGGTCCCAGCGGTGCTTGCTGTCGCGGAACGAATAGACCCGCTCCTTGGCCCGGGATTTCTCCTCGTCGCGGCGCGCACCACCGAAGGCGGCATCGAAGCCGTACTTGTCCAGTGCCTGCTTGAGGCCCTGGGTCTTCATGATGTCGGTGTGCTTGGAGCTGCCATGGGTGAATGGGTTGATGCCCTGCGCCACCCCTTCCGGGTTGACGTGGGTGATCAACTCCAGGCCCATTTCCTCGACCATCTTGTCGCGGAAGCTGTACATCTCCTGGAATTTCCACTGGGTATCGACGTGCATCACCGGAAACGGCAGCTTGCCCGGGAAGAAGGCCTTGCGCGCCAGGTGCAGCATCACGGCAGAGTCTTTACCGATCGAGTAGAGCATCACCGGGTTGTCGAACTCGGCGGCCACCTCGCGGATGATGTGGATGCTTTCCGCCTCCAGCTGTTTCAAGTGCGTCAGTTTGTCGACCATGGCTACTCACGTAAAACGATCTTATGAACGGCCAGCGGGCCGTGTTCGAGCGAGCCACTTTAGCACAGCGACTGCTTCTATTTAGGCAGGCGGCTAGATCGAAACGGTCTAACCATATGACTGTCGGTTTGGGGCTTCAACAGGTGTAAGAGCACGCAATCTGGCGCTCAGATCGGATTCGGGCAGTCGATGAACAGGTGCTCGACGGCAAAGCGCCGGGCCAGATAGTCACCCAGCGCCTGCACGCCATAGCGCTCGGTAGCGTGGTGGCCGGCAGCGATGAAGCTGATGCCGTTTTCGCGGGCGCTGTGAAAGGTCTGTTCGGAGGCCTCGCCACTGATGAACAAGTCGACGCCCTGGGCAATCGCCGTGTCGATATAGCCCTGACCGCCGCCGGTGCACCAACCGATCCGCCGCACCAGTTGCTCGCCTTCGATCAGCAACGGCTCGCGACCCAGCACCTCTTGCACGCGGCGGGCGAAATCACGCGCCGAGACTGGCTCGTCGAGCGAGCCGAGCATGCCTACCACCTTGGGATTGTTTGGGTCCAGGGGGCCTTCGACGGTGATGCCCAACTGATGCGCCAGTTGCACGTTGTTGCCAACCTCGGGGTGCACATCCAGCGGCAGATGGAACGCCAGCAGGCTGATGTCATGCTTGAGCAGCGTCTTCAGGCGACGTTGTTTGATGCCGGTGATGCACGGGTCTTCGCCTTTCCAGAAATAACCATGGTGCACCAGCACCAGATCAGCCTCGGCTTCCACTGCCGCATCAAGCAATGCCTGGCTTGCGGTAACGCCGCTGACGATGCGGCTGACCTGGGGCCGACCTTCGACTTGCAGGCCATTGGGGCAGTAATCCTGGATCCGCACGCTGTTCAGATAGCGTTCGGCTTCGGTGACCAGCGTGGTGAGGGCGACGGCCATGAAAAATCTCCTCGCAGTGGCATGTAGGCAGGGCGCAAGCCCCTATAATGGCGGCCATTATGAGCTGTCGCCGGCGCTGCGGATACCGCTGGCAGGCGCCCGCCAAACGCACGCCGACGATGCGCCGCAGTGGCCGTCGCCGCGCGCCGTGTTCAGGTGTATCATCGCGCGCGCCTCCCCGGGCCGCTCTGCGACGGCCCTGCCCTACTCCAGGATTGATTCGATGCTCAAGGTTCTGCGTTACTTTGGCTGGCCACTGCTTACCGGCATACTGATCGCCATGCTGGTCATCCAGCGCTTTCCCGAGTGGGTCGGCCTGCCCAGCCAGGACGTCAACCTGCAGCAGGCGCCGCAGACCACGCGGATCATGCAGGGCCCGGTGTCGTACGCCGACGCCGTCACCCTGGCGGCGCCAGCGGTGGTCAACCTGTACACCACCAAAGTGGTCAACAAGAGTGCCCACCCACTATTCGAAGACCCGCAGTTCCGCCGCTTCTTCGGTGACAACCTGCCCAAGCAACGGCGCTGGGAATCGAGCCTGGGTTCGGCGGTGATCATGAGCCCGGAAGGCTACCTGCTGACCAACAACCACGTCACCAGCGGTGCCGACCAGATAGTGGTCGCCCTCAAGGACGGCCGCGAGACTTTGGCCCGAGTGATCGGCAGCGACCCGGAAACCGACCTGGCGGTGCTCAAGATCGACCTGAAGAACCTGCCGGCGATTACCATCGGCCGCTCCGACACTATCCACATCGGCGACGTTTCGCTGGCCATCGGCAACCCGTTCGGGGTTGGCCAGACGGTGACCATGGGCATCATCAGCGCCACCGGGCGTAACCAGCTGGGCCTGAACAACTACGAAGACTTCATCCAGACCGATGCGGCGATCAACCCCGGCAATTCCGGGGGTGCGCTGGTCGACGCCAATGGCAACCTGGTCGGTATCAACACGGCGATCTTCTCCAAGTCCGGCGGTTCGCAGGGTATCGGCTTCGCCATCCCGGTAAAACTGGCGCTTGAGGTGATGAAGTCGATCATCGAACACGGCCAGGTGATTCGCGGCTGGCTGGGGATCGAGGTGCAGCCACTCAGCCAGGAATTGGCCGAATCGTTTGGCCTCGAAGGCAAACCAGGGATCGTCGTAGCGGGGATCTTCCGCGATGGCCCGGCGCAGCGCGCAGGCTTGCAGTTGGGTGATGTGATCCTGAGCATCAACGGCGAGCCGGCGGGCGATGGGCGCAAGTCGATGAACCAAGTGGCGCGGATCAAGCCGACCGACAAGGTGGCGATCGAGGTGATGCGCAATGGCAAGCAGCTCAAGCTGATCGCCGAAGTGGGCCTGCGCCCACCGCCGGCGCCGGTAGCGCCGAGCGAAGAGAAATAAACAAAAGGGGCCGCAATCGCGGCCCCTTTTTGTATCAGTGCAGGATCTGGCTGAGGAACAACTTGGTGCGGTCGCTCTGCGGCCGGTCGAAGAAGTCATCCGGCGACGCCTGCTCTACGATCTCGCCCTTGTCCATGAAGATCACCCGGTTGGCCACGGTGCGGGCAAAGCCCATCTCGTGGGTCACGCAGAGCATGGTCATGCCGTCTTCGGCCAGGCCCACCATGGTGTCGAGCACCTCCTTGACCATCTCCGGGTCAAGCGCCGAGGTCGGCTCATCGAACAGCATGATCTTCGGCTTCATGCACAGCGCTCGGGCAATTGCCACTCGCTGCTGCTGACCACCCGACAACTGCCCAGGGAACTTGTGTGCCTGCTCCGGGATGCGCACGCGCTCCAGATAGTGCATGGCGATTTCCTCGGCCTTGCGCTTGGGCATCTTGCGCACCCACATCGGCGCCAGGGTGCAGTTCTCGAGAATGGTCAGGTGCGGGAACAGGTTGAAGTGCTGAAACACCATGCCGACTTCGCGGCGGATCGCTTCGATCTGCTTGAGGTCGTTGGTCAGCTCGACGCCGTCAACGACGATGCGCCCTTGCTGATGCTCCTCGAGCCGGTTGAGGCAACGAATGGTGGTCGACTTGCCTGAGCCGGACGGCCCGCACAAGACGATCCGCTCGCCCTGACGCACGTTCAGGTTGATGTCCTTGAGCACATGGAACTGGCCGTACCACTTGTTCACGCCCTGCATCTGGATGATGCCTTCGGGGCCGGCAGGCTGCTTGATCGCTTCACTCATTTTGAAACTCCTAACGCTTGTGGCCAGTGTCCAGCTTGCGCTCCAGGTGCATGGAGTAGCGGGACATACCGAAACAGAAAATCCAGTAAACCAGGGCGGCAAACACGTAGCCCTCGGTCGCCATACCCAACCAGGCCGGGTCTGCCGTGGCTTGGCGCACGCTGTTGAGCAGGTCGAACAGGCCGATGATGATCACCAGGCTGGTGTCCTTGAACAGGGCAATGAAGGTGTTGACGATGCCCGGGATGACCAGCTTCAAGGCCTGCGGCAGGATCACCAGGCCCATCGAGCGCCAGTAACCCAGGCCCATCGCCGACGCGGCTTCGTACTGGCCTTTGGGGATGGCCTGCAAGCCACCGCGTACCACCTCGGCGATGTACGCCGACTCGAACAGGATGACGAAGATCATCGCCCGCAGCAGCTTGTCGAAGCTCATGCCTTCTGGCATGAACAACGGCAGCATCACCGAAGACATGAACAGCACGGTGATCAGCGGAATACCGCGCCAGAACTCGATGAAGGTCACCGACACCGACTTGATCACCGGCATCCGCGAGCGCCGCCCAAGTGCCAGCAGAATCCCCAACGGCAATGCCGCGGCGATACCGACGGTAGCGATCACCAGGGTCAGCATCAGCCCGCCCCACTGCGAGGTCGGTACTTGGCTCAGGCCAAAGCTGCCGCCATGCAGCAGGAAGTACGCCACGGTCGGGTAGACCAGCAGGTAGCCAATGCCGTAGGCCACCTTGCGCGGGAAGCGACGGATGAACAGCGGCGCAGCGCCGATCACGCCCAGCCACACGGTCAGGTCGACTCGCCAGCGCAGATCGCTCGGGTAATAGCCATACATGAACTGGCCGAAGCGCTGCTGGACGAACACCCAGCAGGCGCCCTCCTTGGTGCAGTCGGCGCGGGTAGTGCCGGTCCAGTTGGCGTCGATGAACGCCCACTGCAGCAGCGGCGGCACGGCCAGCCAGACCAGGTAGATGGCAAAGAAGGTCAGCAGCGTGTTGATCCAGCTGGAGAACAGGTTGGCGCGCATCCAGGCCACCACACCAACGGTTTTCACCGGTGGTGGCATATCAGGTTTGAAAACATGGGCGTTCATGCGCGACTCCTACCGCTCGATCAGCGCAATGCGCTTGTTGTACCAGTTCATCAGCAACGAGATGCTGATGCTGATCGTCAGATAAACCGCCATGGTGATCGCCATGACCTCGACCGACTGGCCGGTCTGGTTGAGTACGGTGCCGGCAAACAGCGAGACCAGTTCCGGGTAGCCGATAACGGCTGCCAGTGAGGAGTTCTTGGTCAGGTTGAGGTACTGGCTGGTCAACGGTGGAATGATCACCCGCAGCGCCTGGGGAATGATCACCTTGCGCAACGTCGGGCCTTCGCGCAGCCCCAGCGAACGGGCGGCTTCGGTCTGGCCGTGGCTGACCGAGCGGATGCCGGCACGCACGATTTCGGCAATAAACGCAGCGGTATAGATCGATAGCGCCAGGGTCAGTGCCATGAACTCGGGGATCAGCACCCAGCCACCGGCAAAGTTGAAGCCTTTGAGCTGCGGCACTTCCCACTGCAGCGGGTTGCCGAACAGCAGCACGCACATGGCCGGAATGCCGACCATCAGCGCCAGGCCGACCCAGAACTTGTGGAACGGTTGCCCGGTTAGCTCGAAGCGCTTGTTGGCCTGGCGCACCATCAGCACCACCGCGACAATGGCAACCACCAGCGAAACCACAAACGGCCAGAAGCCATCGGCCATCGACGCGCCCGGCATGTTCACGCCGCGGCTACTGATAAAGAACAGGTCATCGATATTGATGCTGCCGCGCGGCCCAGGCAACGCGGTGAACACCGCGAAGTACCAGAACAGGATCTGCAGCAGTGGCGGAATGTTGCGGAAGGTCTCGACGTAGACCGTAGCCAGCTTGTAGACCACCCAGTTGGAGGACAGGCGGCCGACCCCCACGGTAAAGCCGATCAAGGTCGCCAGGACGATACCGATGACACTCGCCAGCAAGGTGTTGAGCAGGCCGACCAGCAGCACCCGCGAGTAGGTGTCCGCTTCGGTGTAGTCGATCAGGTGCTGGGCAATGCCGAAGCCAGCACTGCGCTCGAGAAAGTCGAAGCCCGAGGTGATGCCCCGGTGCTGCATGTTGGTTTGGGTGTTGTGGATCAGGTACCAGCCCAGACCGACCACGCAGACCACCGTGAGGATCTGGAACAGCCACGCGCGCACACGTGGATCACTAAGGGAAAAGCCCTTGGGTGCGCCGATTTGATTTTGCATGAAGTGCCCCGGAAAAAAGGGATCAGAACAGCCTGCGGCGGCAGGATGCCGCCGCAGGTGCAGCCATCAGCGCACCGGAGGTGCGTACTGGATGCCGCCGTTGTTCCACAGGGCATTCAGGCCACGATCGATCTGCAGCGGGGTGCTCTTGCCAAGGTTCTTCTCGAACACTTCGCCGTAGTTACCCACTTGCTTGACGATCTGTACCACCCAGTCCTTGGGCAACTTGAGGTCTTTGCCGTATTCGCCGTCAGCGCCGAGCAGGCGGGCGTTGTCCGGGTTCTTGCCGGATTTGGCTTCAGCCTCGACGTTTTTCGAGGTAAGGCCGGCTTCTTCGGCATTGAGCATGGCGAACAGGGTCCACTTGACGATGCTGAACCACTCTTCATCACCTTTACGCACGACAGGGCCCAGTGGCTCCTTGGAGATGGTCTCCGGGAGTACCACGTAGTCGGTCGGTGCTGCCAGCTTGGAGCGTTGTGCGTAGAGCTGCGACTTGTCCGAGGTGAGCACGTCGCAACGGCCCGATTCCAGCGACTTGGCGCTCTCGTCGGAGGTGTCGAAGGTGATCGGGGTGTACTTCAGGCCATTGGCGCGGAAGTAGTCGGAGACGTTCAGTTCGGTGGTGGTGCCTGCCTGGATGCAGACGGTCGCGCCGTCGAGCTCCTTGGCGCTGGAAACACCGAGCTTCTTGTTGACCAGGAAGCCGATGCCGTCGTAGTAGGTCACGCCAGCGAAGACCAGGCCCATGCCAGCATCACGCGAGCTGGTCCAGGTGGTGTTGCGCGAGAGTACATCGACTTCGCCGGACTGCAGCGCAGTGAAGCGCTCCTTGGCGTTGAGCTGGCTGAACTTGACCTTGGTGGCATCGCCGAACACTGCAGCGGCTACCGCACGGCACACATCGGCGTCGATGCCGACAATGTTGCCCTTGGCGTCAGGTACCGAGAAACCCGGCAGGCCATCGCTCACGCCACACTGGACGAAGCCCTTTTTCTTTACCGCATCCAGCGTAGCGCCGGCCTGGGCAAAACTGGTTGCACCCAGCGCGGCGGCAGCGGTCAGGACTGCCAGCGTGGTTTTCAACATCTTCATCTACAACCTCCAAATCGCTCTTGTTGTGTCGAGCCGGAATTGCACCGCACCCTTATGAGGCGCATCCGACCCCTGTTGGCTTGTTTTTGGGTCACGTGGTGCAATGAGCTGTTCTGTGACAGCCTTTGATCCAAACGAGGGGTGTTACCGTCGCCGGTTAATCCCTTCGCATCGGTAGATCCATAGCAAGGCGCGTACCACAGTTGCCGGCTTAAGCGTTTAAGCGGTCGTCAAGTAGGAAAAGTTGTACAGTTGCGACATCTTGTTAAGGCATTCGCTACCCCTGCCTTTTTTTAATGCACCTAATACGTACACGCGCACAAATTCGGAGCAGTTATGACCAACCCGTTGATTATCGAACCGCAAACCACCGCTGACGCCTGTGTGATCTGGTTGCACGGCCTGGGTGCCGACCGTTACGACTTCCTACCGGTGGCCGAATTTCTTCAAGAACGTTTGCTCAGCACGCGCTTCGTCATGCCCCAGGCGCCGACCCGCCCAGTCACCATCAATGGCGGCTACGCCATGCCCAGCTGGTACGACATCAAGGCCATGACCCCGGCGCGCGCCATCGATGAAGCGCAGTTGGACGAGTCGGCCGAGCAGATCATCCAGCTGATCAAGGCCGAGCAGGCCAAAGGCATCAGCCTGGCGCGGATCATCCTCGCCGGGTTTTCCCAGGGCGGCGCGGTAGTGCTGCACACTGCCTATATAAAGTGGCAGGAAGCGCTCGGCGGGGTCATTGCCCTGTCGACCTACGCGCCGACCTTCAGCGCCGAGCACCAACTCAGTGCCTGCCAGGAGCGCACTCCTGCACTGTGCCTGCACGGCATCCATGACCCGGTGGTGATCCCGTCGATGGGCCGCACCGCCTTCGAGTACCTGAGCCAATGGAACGTCGCCGCGCGCTGGCAGGAGTACCCGATGGAGCATGAAGTGGCCGTGGCCGAGCTTGCCGATATCCACGACTGGCTCAGCGAACGGCTGCGTTGAACCCGGCCGGCAGGCAGCTGCCGGTGCATTCTCCTACGCCGCGCCCGAATCTTGCATTACACTGGCCGGCGTATATTCCTTAATCAAATAACGAGATGACCGTGCTGAAGGCACTGAAAAAGATATTCGGCAAGGGAGACGCCGCAGCGCAAACGGCTGCTCCCCAAGCCACTGAGACAGCACCCGCACCTGCGGTTCTACCGCCTGCTACCGAGGTTAAGCCTCACCCCGAGCCTGCCGTTGCTGCTGCGCCGGTTGTATCGCCGCGCAGCGAAAAGCCTGCGCAAGCCAAGCCTCGCCGCGAACGCAAGCCCAAGCCACAGGCCAGCCTGTGGAAGCCGGAAGATTTCGTCGTCGAAGCTCAGGAAGGCAAGACCCGCTTCCACGACTTCAAGCTCAGCAACGAGCTGATGCATGCCATTCAAGACCTCGGCTTCCCGTACTGCACGCCGATACAGGCCCAGGTTCTGGGTTATACCCTGCGCGGTCAGGACGCCATCGGCCGGGCCCAGACCGGTACCGGCAAGACGGCCGCGTTTCTGATTTCGATCATTTCCCAGCTGCAGCAGACGCCGCCGCCGAAAGAGCGCTACATGGGCGAGCCGCGTGCGCTGATCATCGCGCCGACCCGTGAGCTGGTGGTGCAGATCGCCAAGGACGCCGCCGACCTGACCAAGTACAGCGGCCTCAACGTCATGACCTTTGTTGGCGGCATGGACTTCGACAAGCAGCTCAAAGCGCTTGAAGCCCGTCACTGCGACATTCTGGTGGCCACCCCGGGCCGCCTGCTGGACTTCCACCAGCGCGGCGAAGTGCACCTGGACATGGTCGAAGTGATGGTGCTCGATGAAGCTGACCGTATGCTCGACATGGGCTTCATCCCTCAGGTCCGGCAGATCATCCGCCAGACCCCGCCGAAGAGCGAACGGCAGACGCTGCTGTTCTCGGCGACCTTCACCGACGACGTGATGAACCTGGCCAAGCAGTGGACCACCAACCCGGCGATCGTCGAGATCGAGCCGGAAAACGTCGCCAGTGAAACTGTCGAGCAGCACGTCTACGCCGTTGCCGGCAGCGACAAGTACAAGCTGCTGTACAACCTGATCACCCAGCAGAAGTGGGAACGGGTGATGGTCTTTGCCAACCGCAAGGACGAAGTACGGCGTATCGAAGAGCGCCTGGTGCGCGATGGCATCAACGCCGCTCAGCTGTCCGGCGATGTACCGCAGCACAAGCGTATTCGTACTCTGGAGAATTTCCGCGAAGGGCGCGTCACCGTGCTGGTCGCTACCGACGTTGCCGGGCGCGGGATTCACATCGATGGCATCAGCCACGTGATCAACTTCACCCTGCCGGAAGATCCGGACGATTACGTGCACCGCATCGGCCGTACCGGCCGCGCTGGCGCCGCTGGCATCTCGATCAGTTTTGCGGGTGAAGACGACTCGTATCAGTTGCCGGGCATCGAAGCCCTGCTGGGTCGCAAGATCAAGTGCGAAATGCCGCCTGACGAGCTGCTCCAGGCGGTGCCGCGCAAGGCGCACTGATAGTCCGATAGCAGGCTCTGCCGAACTACCAGCGTTCGGCAGCCTGCTGATCGCTGTGCCTGCCCTCGACCCAGCGTGGTCCGTCTTCGGTGGTTTCTTTCTTCCAGAACGGCGCGCGGGTTTTCAGGTAATCCATGATGAAGTTGCAGCCATCGAAGGCGGCCTGACGGTGCGCGCTGGCGACGCCGACAAAAACGATCGGCTCGCCGGGCTGAAGCGTCCCTATACGGTGCAGCACCTCGACCTTGAGCAACGGCCAACGCTGCTCGGCTTCGACGATGATCTTGGTCAGGGCCTTTTCGGTCATGCCGGGGGCGTGCTCGAGAAACATCCCCGCCACTTCGCGGCCATCGTTGAAGTCGCGCACATAGCCGACAAAACTCACCACCGCACCGACGCCGGCATTGGCTGCGTGCATGGCATTGACCTCGGCGCCGGGATCGAACGCCTGTTGCTGCACTCGTACGGCCATGTTCAGCCTCCGGTCACCGGTGGGAAAAACGCCACTTCGTCGCCATCTGCCAGTGGTTCAGTCAAACGGCAAAGGTCCTGGTTGCGCGCGCACATCAGATTCTGCTCGGCGAGCACGGCATACTCCGGGCCTTTGCCAAGTAGCGCCTGGCGCACTGCTTCAACATTTTCGAAGTCGCCCTCCAGACGCTCGCCGTCGCGCCCAAGCAGCTCACGGTAACGGGCGAAGTACACCACCTCGACGCTCATTGCGCAGCCGCCTTGAAGTCGCCGCTCTTGCCGCCGACCTTCTCCAGCAGGCGCACCTGTTCGATGACCATGCCTTTGTCGACGGCCTTGCACATGTCGTAGATGGTCAGCGCGGCGACGCTGGCAGCCGTCAGTGCTTCCATCTCCACTCCGGTCTGCCCGGCGAGCTTGCAGCGGGCAACGATACGCACGCCATCAACGCCATCGGCTGTGAGCTCGACCTTGACGCTGGTGAGCATCAGCGGGTGGCACAGCGGGATCAGGTCACTGGTCTTTTTCGCCGCCTGGATACCGGCAATACGCGCCACGGCGAACACATCACCCTTGGGGTGATCACCGTCGACGATCATTTGCAGGGTCTGCGGCAACATGCGTACCCGCGCCTCGGCCACTGCCTCGCGCTGGGTCACGGCTTTTTCAGTGACGTCGACCATATTGGCGCGCCCCTGGGAATCGAGATGAGTCAGCACTGCTCTGCTCCTGTGAAGGGAGCAGAGAGTGTAAACCTGCAAGTCAGCTTTTCGCAGCGAAAATAACCGGGCGGCGAACCGCCCGGCCAGATGGTCTACATATGCGACTCGGCGTACTCGGCAAGCACCGAGCGCGGAACACCCTGCAGGGTGATGTGCACGCCGTGGGGGAAGTCCTTGAAGCGCTCGGTCAGGTAGGTCAGGCCCGAGCTGGTTGCGGACAGGTAAGGGGTATCGATCTGCGCCAGGTTGCCCAGGCAGACCACCTTGGAGCCAGCACCGGCACGGGTGATGATGGTTTTCATCTGGTGCGGGGTGAGGTTCTGGCATTCATCGATCAGGATCAGGCTCTGCTGGAAACTGCGACCGCGGATGTAGTTCAGCGATTTGAACTGCAGCGGTACCCGTTCAAGGATGTACTCGACACTGCCGTGGGTACTCTCGTCGTCCATGTGCAGGGCTTCGAGGTTGTCGGTGATAGCGCCCAGCCAAGGCTCCATCTTCTCAGCCTCGGTACCGGGCAGGAAGCCGATCTCCTGGTCCAGCCCCTGCACGCTGCGGGTGGCGATGATGCGCCGGTAGCGTTTGCTGACCATGGTTTGTTCGATGGCTGCCGCCAACGCCAGGATGGTCTTGCCCGAACCCGCTGCGCCGGTCAGGTTGACCAGATGGATATCCGGATCGAGCAAGGCGAACAGCGCCAGGCTCTGGTGGATGTCACGCGGTTTCAGGCCCCAGGCTTCCTGGTGCAACAGCGGCTCCTGGTGCAGGTCGAGCAACAGCAGTTCGCCCTCGCGGATGCCTTTGACCCAGCCGACGAAGCCTTGCTCGTCGATGATGAACTCGTTGACGTGCACCGACGGCAACGGGTCGGTCAGTTGTACCCGGTGCCAGGTACGGCCGCGCTCCTGACGCGTGTCGACCTTGTTGACGCGGTCCCAGAAGGAACCGCTGACCGAGTGATAGCCCTTGGACAACAGCGATACGTCGTCAACCAGTTGGTCGGTGCTGTAGTCCTCGGCGGCAATGCCGCAGGCGCGCGCCTTGAGGCGCATGTTGATGTCTTTGGTGACCAGCACCACGTCCAGATCCGCACGTTTGGCGCGCAGTTCCAGCAACTGGTTGATGATGATGTTGTCAGCGAGGTTTTCCGGCAGCAGGCGATTGGGCTCGCTGCGCGGGCCCATCAGGATCGACAGGAAGCCTTTTGGTCCGCTCTTGCCACGCTGGATCGGCACGCCCTGTTCGACGTCATTGGGTGACGCGTCGGCAAGGGTCTGGTCGATCAGGCGAATGGCCTGGCGGCAGTCGGCGGCGATGGTCTTTGTGCCCGTCTTGAGCTTGTCGAGTTCCTCCAGCACCGTCATCGGGATAGCGACGTGGTGCTCCTCGAAGTTGAGCAGGGCGTTGGGATCGTGGATCAGGACGTTGGTATCGAGCACATACAGGATTGGCTTGCTGGAGGAAGGGTTGCGTCCATGGTCATCCATACTCGGGCACCTTATGTCAGAACCGCGCGACGCATTCTGGCTGCGTCGCAGAGTGACGCCGTTCTCCCCGTATCCGCGTTGTTACGGGCGGGGGGCTCACCTGGCAAAGGAGGGTCTGGATGACGCCACCTGTGCTGCAGGAATCGGCTGTCTGGTTCTTTCATACCGCAAAAACGATGAACAAAAAAAGCTTTTTTACGTGTTGATGAAGTTTATTTTTCCGAATGACGATCCGACCTTGGCGAAGCCCCGGCATGGGTCTAGAGTCATATATCAAGCTCAATCGTCATCACCCGCCTGCGCCGTTGCGTCAGCGTCTGCGCCGCGCTCGTATTCCTTGCAATCCTGCCAACCGATACCGCTCTGCACCGTGTGCTGCAGCAGCCACTCCAGCGCCGGCTGAGCCTTGCTCTGGTTGTCATGAAACTGGATAACGCCCTTGCGCCACAACAGCATCAGCGTCACCACACGCTGGGCTGATGCCTCGGCGGTCAGTGCGCCATCGTCCATTGCGTCGATATCCCACAACGACACCTGCAGCCCTTCGCTGGCCATGAACGCCTCACCATCGCTGCGCCGCTGGCCATAGGGCGGACGGAACAGCGGCACGTACTGCTCGGGCAACTCGGCCTGCACCCACGCCTGGCTGCGCCGCAGCGAATCCTGCCACCCCTGCCATTGCGCGTGGGAGCGATACTCCCAGCCCTGGATGCCGACGCACTGCTTGCGGTACACGTCCTGCAATCGGCCAGCGCCGCTGTCGCGGCGCTGCTGCAGGCGGTTGCCAAGGACGAAGAAGGTGGCGTTGAGTTTCTGCCGGCGCAGGTAATCGGCCAGGTTGTCGGTGCTGCTGCCCTGCCCGCCTGGTCCGCCAACAAAGGTCAGCAGGAACATCCGGTCATTCAGTTCATCGCCGTTGCGCTCGCGGCTGGACAGCCGTTCGATCTCGCTGCTGGTCTGCGGGAACAGCGCCGCCTTGCGCAGCTGTTCATCCAGGTAACGCCGATGGAAGCTATGGCTGGGTTCGGTCCAGCCGACGTAGAACTCGCCGACATCGGCATTGAACGTGGCCGCCCGGGTGCGCAATTCGGCCATCGACTCGAGCGGATAGCAGAACGACGCATCCTGCTCGCAACTGCGCTGCGCCTGCTGGTAGTTCTGCCACAGCCGCTGCCACATCCGCGCCCGCACCGCACGCACTACCGGCAGGTTGACCTGCCTGAGCTGCAGCCGCGCCGCCAGCGCCGGCTCGTCGAGCATTTCGCTCTCCTGCAGCACCTGGGCAAACGACAGGATCTCGGCCCGCGACGCCACATCGAACAGCACCGGGCTGTCCAGTTGCTCAGGCCACAGGCTGCGATCAAAGCTGGCCGGGACGACCGGGGCGGCTTGCACGGCCAGGCTCAACACACTGGCCAGCACGGCCAAGGCAATGCGCACGATCAGATTCTCCATTTCATCCTGGCCGGCACTATAGCGCGACCCTCGTCGATGTTCTGTGACTATCGTCGGCATAGTTTGGACTTGCCCGGTTCAGCCCGTAGAATTGGCCCCATTCGATTTCAGGAGCCGACCCGATGCTGACGGTGATTTCCCCCGCCAAAACCCTCGACTACGACACCCCGCCGGTGACCGAGCGTTTCACCCTGCCGCAGTATCTGGATCACTCGCAGGCGCTGATCAGCCAACTGCGCGACCTGAGCCCGGCACAGATCAGCGAGCTGATGCACCTCTCGGACAAACTGGCCGGCCTCAACGCCGCACGCTTTGGCAGCTGGAGCGCAGACCTCACCCCAGACAATGCCAAACAGGCGCTGCTCGCGTTCAAGGGTGACGTATACACCGGGCTCGACGCCGAAAGCCTCAGTGAAGACGACTTCAGCTACGCCCAGGATCACCTGCGCATGCTCTCCGGCCTGTACGGCCTGCTGCGCCCACTCGATCTGATGCAACCCTACCGCCTGGAGATGGGCACCAAGCTGGCCAACCCACGCGGCAAGGACCTGTACGCCTTCTGGGACACGCGCATCAGCGAATGGCTGAACCAGGCACTGGCCGAGCAAGGCGACGACGTGCTGCTCAACCTGGCCAGTAACGAGTACTTCAGTGCGGTCAAACGCAGCGCGCTCAAGGCACGGATCATCAATGTCGATTTCAAGGACTGGAAGAACGGCCAGTACAAGATCATCAGCTTCTACGCCAAGAAAGCCCGTGGGATGATGAGCCGGTTCGTGATCCAGGAGCGGATCGCCGATCCGGAGCAGCTCAAGCAGTTCGATGTGCAGGGTTACTACTACAGTGCCGAGCAGTCGAAGCCGGATCAGCTGGTGTTTCTGCGGGATCATCTGTAGGAGCGGCCTTGTGTCGCGAAAGGCCCGCACGGCGAAGCTGAAAATGAGGGCACACTACGCGCGCCTTTCCGACCGGTCCGGCGTTCCGGCAAGGCCGCTCCTACACGCCAAAGGACGTGCTGACCGCCAGCGTCTTACTCCACCCAGACCCAACCCGCCTCCAGCCCTTGAACTTCGACGCCTTGCGGCACTGCGCGCAGGGGCGTGACGACAACATTGCGCCCTGGCTGATAGTCGTCCGCGCGATACAGCACGTAGTGGCCACTGCCGTCGTCAGTACGCAGCGCCGCTGCGGGCACCGCCAACGCTCGCTCATTGCTGTACAGCAACACGGTCACCTGCGCGCTCATCCCCAGCCGAACGCCCAGCGCGACCGGGTCCGGCTGAGTATCCAGAGCAATCAACAAATCGAACCAGGCGCCCTGCCCCTCCTCGGTCCTGGCCTGCTGACCAACCGCGACGACCCGGCCGTTGAGCGTGTGCCCAGCAAACCCCTCCCCGCTTACCTGCACGAACATCCCCTCGTGGACCTTGTGCAGATCGCTTTGCTCCAGTGCGGCGCGCACCTGTAACTGGCTCAGATCGACCAGCACAAACAGCGGCGTGCCTTGACTGGCCAACTGGCCGACTTGCAGCGCAAGTTGGCGGTCCTCACTTGGCCGAGGCACCAGCAGCCCACTGAACGGTGCGCGTACCTCGCGCTGGTTACGTAACGCCGCCAACTCGCGCTGGCGCGCTTGAGCAGCGTCGAGTTCAATGCTCGCCAGTCGCAAATCTACGCCTTGCCCGCGCTCACGGGTTTGTCGCAGATGCTGCCTGGCATCAAGCAGGTCCTGCTGCAGCATCACCATTTGTTGCTGCAAGGCCTCCACTTCCTGACGGGCGACGATACCCCGGTCGAACAGCCGCTGCGTCTGCTTCAAGGCTGCCTGCGCGAGCTCCAGGCTGCTGCTGGCCATAGCCTGCGCTCGTTTGGCCTGGGCCATCTCCGAGCTGCTTGCCCAGGCTTGCAGTTGCCGCAACGCGCGCTGGCTCTGCAGCAGCTGCGCTTCAGCTTGGCGAAGCTGCGGGTCCAGTTCGGCAGTGTCGAGTACAGCAATGATATCTCCCGCTGCCACCTGCTGCCCCGGCGCTATCGGCAGCGCCTGAAGCAGGCCGGCAAACGGCGCCGCCACGGTCACTTGACGAACAGCCTGAATCCGCCCGAGCACGCCAAGGCGCTGCTCGATGAGTTGCGGCTCGATCCGTAGCCATGACCCGACGCTATTCTCGCTCACCTCTGCCGGCCAAGGGCGCCATGGGCTAAGCAGAAGGCAGCCAAGCACCAGCATCGAAATTGCCAACACCTGCTGCCTAGTCATTGATGGCCACGTCCCAGCTGTCCAATGTCGTGCCCAGAATCAAGTCAAGAGCGGTCTGCGCATTCAAATAGGCGATCTGCGCGTCCAGCCGTGCACTCTGTGCGCCGCGCAGATCGCTCTCGAAACTGAGCACCTGAAAGTTGCTCGACAGGCCGAGCGCTAGTTTCTCCTGTTCGATGGCGAGCTTGCGCCGTGACAGATCCAGTGCTCGCCCGGCGATTTGCAACTGGCGCCAACTGACCTGCACTTCGCGCACGCCATCGACAACCTCGCGCTGCAGTTGCTGACGGGCGTCGGCCAGTTGCAAGCGTCGACTATCAACGGCGACTTGGGCCCGTACCAGCCCTTGCCGCCGGCTCAAGTCAGCAATTGGGATTTCCAACTGCAACCCCAGATAGTGTTCCCAGACCTTGCCGGAACTTGGCCGCTCACGGGCCTGGCTGGTAGCACCGATCAACGACAAGTCCCAGCGCTGCTGATCCTTGGCAAGGCGCAGATCGAGGTCTGCCTGCTGATCGGCCAGCAACTGCAGCAGATAGATCGGCTGTAAGGCTTCAGCCTGGGCTAAAGCCCGCCTCGGATCTAGCCCGGTCGGCTCGGCTTCCGCCTCTTCGCTAACGCGCAAGGGCGTGTCCAGGTCCAGAGCCAGTGCTTGCAGCAGCGCCAGGCGGCCAGCGTGCAGGTTATTACGACTGCCCTCCAGAGCCAGTTCCTGATTGGCCAGCTCTGCTTCGGCCTGAACAATCTCGAACGCGGCCATGCGCCCGGCGTCAATCAGCTCGCGGTTGACGGCAATCAGCTGGCTGGCCCGTTGCCGTGCATCATCGGTGATGTTTAGTCGTTCCTGCGCACGTAACAGGTCGCGATACAAGCCAATGATGCTGGTGATGGTGTGTGACACTTGATCTTTGAGGGCCAGTCGATTGGCCTGCTCAGCCAGTTCCGCCTGATGCAACGGTGCCATGGCTATGTCACGCCCTGCACCTCTGAGCAGCGGCTGGATCAGCACAAGGTTAGCGCCGTCACGGTAACGCGGCCCAGCTGCATTGCCCCGAGTCTGGCCGTAGGCCCAGTCGAGACTCACGCGGGTGCCGTAAGCCGTCAGCACACTCGCGCTGGGCGTTAACTCCCCCTGGCGATAGCGATCGTCCTGATTGCGGTTGGCCTGATACTGCGCCTTGAAGGAAAGTTGTGGCGCGTAGCGGTCAGCTGCAACGCGCAGCTCGAACTTGTCAGCAATGCGCTGCAAGTAAGCACTGCGAATACTGCGGTTGTCGCGCAAGGCCAAGGCAATCGCGTCGCTCAGACTCAACACCAGCTCGTCACGAGCTGTAACCGCCTTGGCCGAAACCGCCCCGGGGATGATCTGGCCAGGCGAGCGCAAGGCGGCTGCGGTGATACCAGGCAGCAGGCACAGCAGCAGGCAGCAGCGCATCATCCGGTCATTCATCACGCAGCGCTGCCACGGGTTGCAAACACGCAGCAGCCAGCGCCGGCTGCAGGCCGAAGAACACCCCGATCAGCAGCGCACTGACCACGCCCAGCGGTATCGACCAGGGATCAAGGGCAAAATCCCAGCCCGACAGCCAAGCGAACAACCAGGCGGCCAGTACCCCAACCATCGAACCAAGCACAGCCCCGCCACTTGCCAGAATCACCGCCTCGAGCAGAAACAACCAAGCGATATCCACAGGCCGTGCGCCGAGCGCCATACGTACGCCGATCTCACGCCGCCGCTCGATGACGCTCATCAGCATTACATTCATGACGCCTACGCCGCCAACCAGCAGTGCGATAGCGCCCAGGCCTGCCAACAACCAGCTGAACAGACGCGCCTGGCTGGCCATGCCATCAAGCAACTGCTGGGGTACCTGCACTTCGACTTCAGCGCCGGGCAGTTGCATGCGCAGATCACCGGCCAATTCATCAGCAGCAACGCGCACGCTTTGTGAATTGCGCGCCAGCGCCACTACCGCGCTGATCTGCGGTGCCGATGACAAGCGGCGCATGGCTTGCAGCGGTATCAGCAAGCCGTCATCGACCGCCACTGGCAGCAACGGGTTGGAGCCAATCGGAGCAAGGATGCCGATCACTTCGAACAGATAGCGACCCAGCTGCAACTGGTCGCCCACGCACGCCTGCAGTTGCTGCGCAGCGATCGCCCCCAGCAGCAGGTAAGGGCTGTGGGCGTCATGCTCTGACAACAACCGTCCCTGGTCGGCGGTCAGGTCGAGAACAGTGGCTAACGCCGGTGTACTGCCTGTGACCATGAGCGCTTCACTGATAGCGCCCAGACGCACCTCGACCGGCGCCATCGCCAGCGGCGCTGCGCTGATCAGCAGTGGTGAAACCGCTGACAGCTGCGGCGGCTGAACCGTCATCGCCGGGGTCTCGCTATCACGCTGCAAAGTGGCGACCAGCAACTCGCTGCCCATGCCTTGAAATAACTGCCGAGATTGCAAGGCGGCGCTATGGCCGACATTGAGCAACGCCACCACTGCGGCGCAGCCCACCGCAATGCCCAACAAGCCCAGCCAGGCGCGACGCCCCATCGTGCCCAGGTTTGCTATCGATTCGGCCAGCCGCTGAGAAGCGCTCGGCCCGTAATGTTCAGCGAGCATCGCCGACCTGCCCTGCCCGCACGTTCAAGCAGCGCTGCATGTGGCTGGCCATCGCCGGATCATGAGTGACCAGCAACAGCGTCACACCGCGCTCACGATTGAGCGCTTTCAATAGCTCAAGCACATCTGCCGCCGCTTCGCCATCAAGGTTGCCGGTGGGCTCATCGGCGAGTAACAACTGCGGCTCGCCGACCAAGGCGCGGGCGATCGCGACGCGTTGACGCTGGCCGCCGGAAAGCTCGGCTGGCCGATGGCTCATGCGCGCCCCCAACCCGACCGACTGCAGCTGCCGTCGTGCGGCGCATCTGGCCCGCAGCACAGGCATGCCGCGATAAAAAAGCGGCAAGGCAACGTTGTCCAGCACAGTCAAGCGCGGCAGCAAGTGGAAGCTTTGGAAGACGAAGCCGATGCTGCGGTTACGCATCATTGCCCGTTGCGCACCGCTGGCACCGGTCATGTTCTCACCACCGATCAGCACACGGCCCTGACAGGGTTCATCGAGCAGACCGATCAGGTTAAGCAGCGTGCTTTTGCCAGAGCCTGACGGGCCAACTATGGCGCAGGATTGACCATGAGCGATCGACAGCGAGACATCACCAAGGATTACCTCGCCGCCGAGTGAACGGTGGACGTGTTCAAGCGAGATGGCGGCGCTCATGAGGGACTTGCCTCGTTGCCAAGACCTTTGGCGCTGCCCTGGTCGCCGGCCGCATCCTCGCGTTCATTAGCTGGTTTCCATTCGTTGGCGACCATGTCCAGAAGCGACGTATTGAATTCTGGCCACTCTATTTCCACAGCGCCCATCTGCATGCGGATCATGGCCTCGTAGTTACCATACCCGGCAACTTCGATGCGCGGCAGTGAGTCATAGTAATGGATAGTCTCCAGCAATGCGTCATCGCTGCGCCCGGTACGCTGACGCTCAGCATCCATCTTGTCGATTATATATCTGGCCCAGTCCTGATGTTGAGCATCCGCCTCCCATGATGCCGCACGGCGTTCATTAACCGTGAAGCTTCCGCTTTCATCGTAGGTAATCAGGCTTAGTTGATCACGCGACAGTCCCCTGAACGGGTTACTGCCCGTGCCATTGATGAAATCAGTGGCGTGCCGTGCCCTATCAAGTAACTCGACGTTATCGGTATCCGGTTTTTGCGCATCGTAAAACTCCTTTGCCGACGTATAATTCGCCCCACCAATCCTATCCCTGATCTGAGCGGCCAATTCTGCCAACTCCTTGCGTGAAAGCAGGCTATCACGAAGGGCGGCACGCGCGGATGCTTCGCTTAACTGCTTGGCCAATGGTGACAACTGCGGTTCTTCTCGCGCAACGCCAGCATCCAATTTTGCGACAATCTCAGCTTCAGAGGGCTGCACTTGGCGCCTAACGACGGCAGCACTCGCTGAAGCAGAAATAGAAGGTAGTTGCTTGTTAACAGCATCCATATTGCACACCTCCGGTAGTTTAAGAATCCAGCGTCCTTAGTTAAGCCATTACAGGAATTCAGGTAGGGCTTTACAGATCCCTAATTAGCTACTTCATTGAGAATTCGACCTTCCAGCTATAATCGGCAGCGGTACTCGTTATAGTTGCCACGCACGTAGCGCCACCACTGGGCGTTGCTGTTTTTGTCCACTGTGGTTGTTTTATTCCACCTGGCATCATCCGCATCTGAAAGGTCGTACCAAACGCGCAGGTCTTACTGCCAATGGTGTAGCGGACCATCGCTGCATTGACGTCTGGGCTGATAATCCGCTGAACACGGAAGAGTATCGAAGTGTTCGCCTCTACCTTTTCGCGGGGCTTTGGGCTGGCGATCTGATATGTGCTGGATTCGTTAGTTGTAACGATTTTCAGCACTGCCTGCTCGCGTCCCAGATTCTTGAATGTGACATCGACGAGAGGCCCTGCCTGAGCTAACCCAGCCGCCAAAGATGCCAGCGCAAGAATCACGCTCATCACCGATTTTTTCATAGCTGCTTCCATCCTTTTTTCTCAAAGTGATGCAGCCCGCGAACATGCAGGGCTACAGAGGCAGTACCGCATCCCCATCGTTGTGTGCAGGTTCATCTGCAGTGCTCTCACCGTCTCTAACGGCACCCCGCCTCTAACCCTTAGGGTTCGTAAGGTCTTGCTCTGTTACGGCATGTGAGCCCCATTGCAGAGCACCGCGTGATAGACGGGGCGGAGCGGCATTAAACGCCAAACATCAGGCGCCAAATAATCGACAAGCCAAGCTCGACGCCCCCGTGCCGGCAGACCGTTCGTAGTTTTTTGACGAATTTTGCAATTATTTTTCCGGTGATGGCATATAACCATCCCGCTGGGTTTTCACCCTTTATATACCGGGGTGAAACCGTCGCGTGCTATCACCATGCAACTATGCGCACTTAGATAAATATTTAGAAATCTTTCATTTCGTCAGTTTCGGTTCAGGAACTTTGCCCCCAAGGTGCCCCTCATAGGACCCGTAACGAATCTTCATCGCTGCATGTGAGAGATGACTTACAGATGACAAGCGGCAGGTACCTACTACCCGGCCGAAGAACTTAGGCAGACGCCACGGTAACCACCAAGCGCGCTGCCAGCTGAAGGAGATGCAAGCCCCTTAAACGTCCTAGTGGTTGATTTCAAAGGATTTATCCACTTGAAAGAACAAGCACAGCAGTTCGCCACGTAGCGCGCTGCAGTAAAGACGGCTGCATTTCAGGGCACGTTTTTTAATGATCAGTCTTTGACTGCCTACTTAGAGTGCACACCGTTGTGCACTCCGGATTTATTCATGCCTGCGTTCGGTGAAGTGTGCACTCGCCTTGGCAAAGTGCGCCCGAATTAATGCTGGTTAATCAAACCGGCCGGCACTTCCGTGGAAGAGTCGGCGTGATAAACACTTGAGGTGAAAGCGATGCGTATCAGCATTTTTGGTTTGGGTTATGTGGGTGCAGTGTGTGCAGGCTGCCTGTCGGCACGGGGCCATGAAGTGATTGGTGTGGATGTGTCGCAGACCAAGATCGACCTGATCAACAAGGGCAAGTCGCCCATCGTCGAGCCGGGCCTTGAGCAACTGCTGCAACAGGGCATCGCCAATGGCCGTCTGCGTGGCACCACCGACTTCGCCGAGGCCATCCGCGCCAGCGACGTGTCGATGATCTGCGTGGGCACGCCTAGCAAGAAAAACGGCGACCTGGGCCTTGAGTACATCGAATCGGTTTGCCGCGAAATCGGTTACGTGCTGCGTGACAAAGCCAGCCGCCACACCATCGTGGTGCGCAGCACCGTGCTGCCTGGCACCGTCAAGAACGTGGTCATCCCGATCCTGGAAGACTGCTCGGGGAAAAAGGCCGGCGTCGACTTCGGTGTCGCGGTCAACCCTGAATTCCTGCGTGAAAGCACCGCGATCAAGGACTACGACCAGCCACCGATGACTGTCATCGGCGAGTTCGACACCGCCAGCGGCGACGTCCTGCAAGCGCTGTACGAAGAGCTCGATGCGCCGGTGATCCGCAAGGACATCGCCGTTGCCGAAATGATCAAGTACACCTGCAACGTCTGGCACGCAACCAAGGTCACCTTCGCCAACGAAATCGGCAACATCGCCAAGGCGGTCGGCGTCGATGGCCGCGAAGTGATGGACGTGGTCTGCCAGGACACCGTGCTCAACCTGTCGCAGTACTACATGCGCCCAGGCTTCGCCTTCGGCGGCTCGTGCCTGCCCAAGGACGTGCGCGCCCTCACCTACCGCGCTGCCAGCCTCGACGTACGTGCCCCGCTGCTCGACTCGCTGATGCGCAGCAACGAATCGCAGGTGCAGAACGCCTTCGACATCATCGAGAGCCACGACAAACGCAAGATCGCCCTGCTCGGCCTGAGCTTCAAGGCCGGCACCGACGACCTGCGCGAGAGCCCGCTGGTGGAACTGGCCGAGCGCCTGATTGGCAAAGGCTACCAGCTCAACATCTACGACCAGAACGTTGAGTACGCCCGTGTCCACGGCGCCAACAAAGAGTACATCGAGTCGAAGATCCCGCACGTCTCGTCGCTGCTCAACGCCAACTTCGAGCAAGTCATCAACGACGCCGAAATCATCATTCTCGGCAACCGTGACGAGCAGTTCCGCGCCCTTGCCCAGCAAGCGCCGGCCGGCAAGCAAGTGATCGACCTGGTTGGCTTCATGAGCAAGCCCACCTGCAGCACCAGCCGCACCGAAGGCATCTGCTGGTAAGCCAGCCTGACGCGGGGCCGCAAGGCCCCGCTCTCTACTGAATTTCGTGACGGATGCCGAACATGCATAGGTTCCAGACAGTACTGATGCAGTGCGCCGGATGGCTGCTCTACATGAGCTTGCTCATGTTGATCGCCCTCGCCCTGCCCAGCGACATCTTCGATTCCGAGTCGAAGCATTTCATCTTCCTGGTCGGTGCGGTCGGCATCTGGCGTTACTCGATGGGCGCCACCCATTTCATCCGCGGCATGATCTTCCTGTATGGCGTCTATCCGTACCTGCGCAACAAGGTACGCAAGCTGGGCGACGACGCCGCGCCATCGCATGTGTACCTGATGGTCACGAGCTTTCGCATCGATGCGCTGACCACCGCGCAGGTCTACAGCTCGGTGATTCGCGAAGCGATCAACTGCGGCTACCCGACCACCGTGGTCTGCTCGTTGGTGGAAAAGTGCGATGAGCTGTTGGTGAAAAGCCTGTGGGCCAAATACAACCCACCAGAGCACGTCACCCTCGATTTCGTGCGTATTGCCGGTACCGGCAAGCGCGATGGCCTGGCCTTCGGCTTCCGTGCCATCTCGCGGATGATGCCCGACCAGCATGCCGTAGTGGCCGTGATCGACGGCGACACCGTGCTCGGCGACGGCATCGTGCGCAAGACCGTACCCTGGTTCAAGCTGTACCCCAATGTCGGTGGCCTGACCACCAACGAATTCTGCGAAGTGCGCGGCGGCTACATCATGAGCGAGTGGCACAAGCTGCGCTTCGCCCAGCGCCACATCAACATGTGCTCGATGGCCCTGTCCAAGCGCGTACTGACCATGACCGGGCGCATGTCGATGTTCCGCGCCAGCGTGGTGACCAACCCCGAGTTCATCGCCGATGTCGAAAGCGACTCACTGATGCACTGGCGCCTGGGCCGCTTCAAGTTCCTTACCGGTGACGACAAGTCGAGCTGGTTCAGCCTGATGCGCCTTGGCTACGACACCTTCTACGTACCGGACGCGGCGATCAACACGGTCGAGCACCCGCCGGAAAAGAGCTTCCTCAAGGCCAGCCGCAAACTGATGTACCGCTGGTACGGCAACAACCTGCGGCAGAACTCGCGCGCCCTTGGCTTGGGCCTGAAGCGCCTCGGCCCGTTCACCAGCCTGGTGCTGTTCGACCAGCGTGTGTCGATGTGGACCAGCCTGCTCGGGCTGACCGTGGCGGTGATCGCCAGCCTGAAATTCGGCATGGCATACCTGCTGGTGTACCTGCTGTGGATCGGCATCACCCGGCTGATCCTGACGATCATGCTGCTGTGCTCGGGGCACAAGGTCGGCCCGGCCTATCCCGTGATCCTTTATTACAACCAGATCGTCGGCGCAATGATGAAGATCTACGTGTTCTTCCGCCTCGACAAGCAGTCCTGGACGCGTCAGCCGACTGCCCTCAAGCGTGACCTTGCCAGCTTTCAACAATGGTTCAACACCTGGTCCTCGCGGACCATGACCTTCTCGGCGGCCAGCATCTTCGTTGCTGTGCTGTTCATGGTCGTGTGAGCCCCTCCGGATCAGAACTAACAGGAACTTGAAATCGCCATGAATAACGCCGTCAACGTCAATGTCGTGCATGAGTCCGAAGCCCAGCGCCAACACGCCCGGGTGCGTATCCCCGCCAAGCTGCGTTTTGTGGACGGCAACCGTGAGCCGCAAGAGGCCAAGGTCGATGACCTGTCTGCTGGCGGCCTGTCCTTCCAGGCCAAGCGCGCACTGCCGATCGGCGAAGTGATCCGCGGTCGCCTGCAGTTCGTGGTCGACAACCTCGGCCTTTCGATGGACATCGAGTTTTTGGTGCGCACCAGCGACGCCGCCACCGGCCGTACCGGTGCGGAGTTCCAGAACCTCGAGCCACGCGACATCGCCACCCTGCGCCACATCATCACCTCGCACCTGTCGGGCGAGTTGATCACTGCCGGTGACGTGCTCAGTACCCTGCAACGCGACAACTTCACCAAGGCGCGCAAGCAGAAGGACGGCGGCTCGGGTCTGAGCGCGTTTGGCCGCCTGCGTGCCGTGACCGTGACCCTGGGCGTGTTCGTGGTCGGTATCGCCGCCTTTGGTTTTGTCGCCAAGTCGCTGTATGGCATGTACTTCGTCAGCCACGCCGAAGCCGGTGTGGTCGCCGTGCCGACCACCACCGTGACCATGCCCCGCGACGGCACCGTCAAGAGCCTGGTCGAAAGCGGCGGGCAAGTGGTCAAGGGCGCGCCACTGGCAAGCTTCAGCACCAGCATGCTGGACATGCTCAAAGGCCACCTGGACGACTCGCAGCTGGAGCCGGCCAAGGTCGAGGAACTGTTCGGCAAGCAACTCGCCGGCACCCTTACCAGCCCGTGTGATTGCGTCGTCGCCGAGCAACTGGTGGATGACGACCAGTACGCCAGCAAAGGCCAGCCGATCTTCCACCTGGTACCGCGCACCACCAACCCGATGATCGAGGCGCGCTTCAGCTACCGCCAGTTCGACGAGGTAAAGCCGGGCACCAAGGTTAACTTCCAGATCGCCGGTGAAGACGAAGTGCGCACTGGCCAGATCGTCAGCAGCGCAAGCCTCAACAGCGAAGACCTGGCCTCCGACATCCGCGTGCAGATCAAACCCGACGGTGCCTTGCCCGCCGAACTGGCCGGTCGCCCGGCAGCGGTCAACAGCGATCGCGGCCCTTCGCTGGATTGGCTGATCAGCAAAGCTGCGGCCCGTGGGCTGTAAGAGGATCTGACCATGAGCCTGTTCAACCTACCCATGGCGTCGCCCGGCGCGCGCCCAGCCACCTGGTGCTCACTGGCGATCGCCATTGCCCTGAGTGGCTGCGCCGGCCTGCCCGATCAGCGCCTGGCCAACGAAGCGCTCAAGCGTGGCGACACCGCCACTGCCGAGCGCAACTACAAGGCCTTGGCTGATCTCGGCTACAGCGATGCGCAGGTCGGCCTGGCCGATATTCAGGTGGCCTCGCGCGACCCTGCGCAACTGCAGCAGGCCGAAGCCACCTACCGCGCCGCCGCCAGCACCTCGTCGCGGGCCCAGGCCCGTCTTGGCCGCCTGCTGGTAGCCAAACCGGACAGCACCCAGGCCGAGCGCGAAGAGGCCGAAAGCCTGCTCAAGCGCGCCGCCGCCCAGGGCGAAAGCAACACCCTGATCCCGCTGGCGATGCTGTATCTGCAATACCCGCAGAGCTTCCCCAAGGTCAACGCGCAGCAACAGATCGAACAATGGCGCGCTGCCGGCAACCCGGAAGCGGGCCTGGCGCAGATCCTCCTCTACCGCACCCAGGGCAGCTACGATCAGCACCTGGATGACGTCGAGCGCATCTGCAAAACCGCCCTGAACAGCACCGACATCTGCTATGTCGAGCTGGCCACCGTCTACCAGAAACGCAACCAGGCCGAGCAACGCACTGCCCTGCTTGAGCAGCTCAAGTCGGCCTATGCCCGCGGTAGCGTACCGGCCAGCCGGGTCGACAGCGTGGCGCGGGTACTGGCTGATCGCAGCCTGGGCCAGACCGACGAGAAAACCGCCAAGGACCTGCTCGAGCAGGTTGCCCCGGCCAACCCGGCCTCCTGGGTCAGCCTGGCGCAGTTGCTGTATGACTTCCCCGAGCTGGGCGACACCGACCAGTTGCTGGCTTACATCGACAAAGGCCGCGCCGCCGAACAGCCGCGTGCCGAGCTGCTGCTGGGCCGCCTGTACTACGAAGGCAAGACCCTGCCAGCCGATGCGGCCAAAGCCGAAACTCATCTGCAAGCCGCCGCCGCTGCCGGCGAAATCAGCGCCCATTACTACCTCGGCCAGTTGTACCGCCGTGGTTACCTCGGCCAGGTCGAGCCGCAAAAGGCGGTCGATCACCTGCTCAACGCCGCCCGCGGCGGTCAGCTCAGCGCCGACTATGCGCTGGCTCAGCTGTACAGCGAAGGCCACGGCATCCGCCCGAACCCTGGCAATGCCTGGGTATTCGCCAGCCTGGCGCAGGCCAACCCGTCGCAGCAGTCGACCGAACTGCTGCAGCAACTCGATCAGCAACTGACGCCTGAGCAGCGCAGCCAGGCCCAGCGCCTGCTTGCGCAAGAGCAGCAGGCGCGCGGCAGCATGGCCAAAGCCGGCAACAGCATGATGGCCATCGAAGCCCTGCAAGACGATGAAGACGCCGAGGATTCCTCCCTATGACGCTCAACCCCTTCGTGAAGGCCGGGATCGGCCTGAGCTTCGCCCTGCTCTGGTCGTGCCCGACCTTGGCCGATATCACCGCCGAGAAGAACTTCGGCCTCGACGTGAAAATCACCGGCCAGTCGGAAGACGACCGCGACCTCGGCACCCGCTCCGGCGGTGATGTGCAAGGCCTGGGTCTGGACCTGCGCCCTTGGGTCTACGGCGAGCGTGGCAACTGGAGCGCCTTTGCCATGGGCCAGGCGGTCGCGGCCACCGACACCATCGAGACCGACACCCTGCGCCAGTCCGACGATGGCAGCACCGTCGACACCGCTGCCGACGGCCGCAAAGCCGACAAAAGCTACCTGGCCATGCGCGAGTTCTGGGTCGGCTACAGCGGCTTCACCGCCTACCCCGGCGAGCAACTGCGGCTCGGCCGCCAGCGCCTGCGTAACGACGACGGCATGTGGCGTGACAGCAACATCGAAGCGCTCAACTGGACCTTCGACACCACCTTGCTGCGGGCCAACCTGGGCATGGCACAGCGCTTCAGCGAATACCGCACCGACCTCACCGAGCTGGCTCCGGAAGACAAGGACCGCACCCACTTCTACGGCGACGTTGCCACGCAGTGGACCCCCGGGCACTGGGTTGGCCTGCGCGCGCACCACACCCATGACAGCGGCAGCCTGAAAAACACCGGCGAGAGCCTCGACGGCCTGGACAAGCGCCGCACCGGCGACCTGACCTGGCTGGGCCTGGAAGCCAACAGCGATGCCTACAACTGGCGCAACCAGCACACCGTCAACTACTGGGGCAGCCTGACCTGGCTGACCGGTGACCGCGACAAGCTCAACAGCGAGCTGGTCGGCAACGAGCAAGTCGCCACCGGCAAGCAGAGCGGCGACGTCAATGCCTGGGCCACCGATCTCGGTATCCGCCTGCGCCTCGACCCGCAATGGCAAGTCGGCGCGGCCTACGCCCGTGGCAGCGGTGGCGGCGGCAGCAAGGGTTCGAACAACTACGAGCAGACCGGCCTTGAGAGCAATCGCTCCAGCTTCACCGGCACCCGCTCGCGGGTGCACCGCTTCGGCGAAGCCTTCCGCGGTGAGCTGGGCAACCTGCAGGCAGCCACCCTGTTCGCCTCCTGGCAGCTGCGCGACGACTACGACGCCAGCTTGATCTACCACAAGTTCTGGCGCGTCAACGGCCAGCAGAACATCGGCTCCAGCGGCATCAACGCGGTGGTCGATGACGAAGGCGTCAACCGCCCACTGGTCAACGGCGAGAAGGACCTGGGCCAGGAGATGGACGTGGTCGTCACCAAGTACTTCAAGCAAGGCCTGCTGCCAGCATCGCTGAGCCAGTCGATCGACGAACCGTCGGCGCTGGTACGCCTGCGTGCTGGCGTGTTCAAGCCTGGCGATGCCTACGGCAAAGAGGCCGACTCGTACATGCACCGCGCCTTTGTCGACGTGATCTGGCGTTTCTGACGTGCGCCGAGGACTGGATATGAACCTGCAACCCAAGCTTCGCTACAGCCTGCTCGCCAGCGCCCTGCTGCTGGCCGCAGGCGTGGCTCAGGCCGCCGAGCCAGGCACGGCCAAGGGCCTGCAGCAGGCCAAGACCTACACCGTGACCAGCGCGCCAGTCGAGCCGCTGCACATGGAGCCGCCCAAGCTGCCTGATCTGACTGGCTACACCGCGCAAGCGGTGCAAGCCAAGATCGATCGCAGCCGCAAGGGCAAGGTCAGCGTGCGCCGCATGCTTCAGGAAGAATCGCTCAAGGAATTCATCGGCGGCGACAACAAGGCCGCCGAGTGGGTCCAGCGCCAGCAGGGTATCCCCCAGGCGATCTTTGTCGACGACGGCCATGTCGACCTGACCGAACTGAGCAAGCAAGTGCCCAAGCAGTACCTGAGTGAAGTGTCGCCGGGCGTGTATCTGGCACGCTTGCCGATCGTGGTCGGGCAGAAGGGCGTGCTGGAAATCAACGGCAAGGTCAAAGAGCTGCGTCTGTCGCAGGAGCGCGGCGCGTTTCTGGTCAACGACGGCAAGCTGTTCGTCAGCGACACCCAGGTCACCGGCTGGCGCGAGAAGGACAACGGCCCGGCCAGCTTCCGCTCGCCCAAGGAGTTCCGCCCGTTCCTGCTGTCGTGGGGCGGCACCGAGACCTACATCGTCAACAGCAAGATGGCCAGCTTTGGCTACTCGCAGTCCAAGTCGTACGGCGTGAGCATCTCGCAGTACACGCCGAACATGGCGAAAAAGATGGGCCGCGCCGAACCGACCGGCTGGATCATCGGTTCCGAATTCAGTGACATGTGGTACGGCTTCTACTGCTACGAGACCAGCGACTTCGTGGTCAAGGACAGCACCTACCGCGACAACATCGTCTACGGCATCGACCCGCACGACCGTTCGCACCGCCTGATCATCGCCGGCAACACGGTGCATGGCACCAAGAAAAAGCACGGCATCATCGTTTCGCGTGAGGTCAACGACAGCTGGATCTTCAACAACAAGAGCTACGACAACAAGCTCTCCGGGGTGGTGATCGACCGTAACAGCGTCAACAACCTGATTGCCTACAACGAGATCTACCGCAACCACACCGACGGCATCACCGTGTACGAAAGCGGCGATAACCTGATCTGGGGCAACAAGGTCATCAACAACCGTCGCCACGGCATCCGCGTGCGCAACAGCGTCAACATTCGCCTTTACGAGAACATCGCCATGGCCAACGGCCTGGTCGGTGTTTACGGGCACATCAAGGACCTGTCCGACACCGACCGCGACATCGCCCTCGACCCGTTCGACGCCAAGGTTTCGCTGATCGTGGTCGGCGGCGAGTTGACCGCCAATGGCTCCGGCCCCTTGTCGATCGACTCGCCGCTGTCGGTCGAGCTGTACAAGGTGGCCATGCTCGCCCCGCGCAAAGCCAGCGGCATCAGCCTCAATGGCGTGCTCGGCGAGCGCCAGGACGAAATCCTCGACCTGCTGGTGCGCCAGCAGAAGGCTGTGCTGATCGACCCGGTCGAACGCCAGACCGAAATGATCGATTAAGGAATGCTGACCATGACCACTGCACCTTTGATGAAACTGCTCGGCCTGACTGCCGCCCTGCTGGCGATCAGCCAGGGCGTGCGCGCCGAACAGGTCCAGGCGCCGAGCTTCACCGCCGAGCCATGCTGCCAGCTGTGCCCGGAAGCGCACGACGCCAGCCGCTACACCACCCGCTACCAGCAGAACTTCACCACCCTGGTGCAGGCGCAGGGCGACTGGTTGTTCCGTACTCGCGAAGACCTGCGCACCGAGTTCAGCACCAGCGCTGCCGGCTACCAGCGCCTGCAGCAGGTGCACGACGCCTTCAAGAAACGCGGCATCGAGCTGGTGATGGTCTATCAGCCAACCCGTGGCCTGGTTAACCGCAACATGCTCAATCCGGCCGACAAGGCCGCGTTCGATTACCAGAAGGCGCTGGGCAACTACCAGGCCATGCTCAAGCGCTTTGCCAAGATGGGCTACACCGTGCCGGACCTGTCGCCACTGACCAACGAGCAGCTGGCGGCAGCCGATCAGGGCAAGGACTTCTACTTCCGCGGCGACCAGCACTGGACGCCGTATGGCGCTGAACGAGCGGCGAAGATCATCGCCAAGAGCGTGCAGCAGATGCCGGCCTTCGCCGACATTCCGCGCAAGGAATTCGAAACCCACAAGTCCGGGCGCATGGGCAAGACCGGCACCCTGCACAACGTCGCCGGCCAGCTCTGCGGCAGCAGCTACGCGGTGCAGTACATGGACCAGTTCGCCACCGAGCCGAAAGGCGCCGCCGGCGACGACGACCTGTTCGGCGACAGCGGCAATGCCGAGATCACCCTGGTCGGCACCAGCCACAGCGGCAAGAACTACAACTTCTCGGGCTTCCTGCAGCAATACATCGGCGCCGACGTGCTCAACGTCGCCTTCCCGGGCGGTGGCCTGGAAGGTGCGATGATCCAGTACCTGGGCAGCGAAGAGTTCAAGACCCACCCGCCAAAGATCCTCATCTGGGAATTCTCGCCGCTGTATCGCCTCGACCAGGAAACTATCTGGCGGCAGATCCTCGGCCTGCTCGACAACGGCTGCGATGACCGCCCAGCACAGATGAGCGCCAGCACCACGCTCAAGCCCGGCACCAACGAAGTCATGGTCAACGGCAAGGGCGGCGTGATCAAGGACCTGGTCAACCGCAACCTGCAGATGGACATCAAGTTCGAAGACACTTCGGTCAAGGTCCTGCAAGCGACCCTGTGGTATCTGAACGGGCGCCACGAGGACATCAAGATCGAAAAACCAGAGACCTCCGACACCGACGGGCGCTTTGTCTTCCAGCTGCGTGAAGACGAAGACTGGGCCAGCCAGAACCTGCTCGCGCTGGAGCTGCAAGGCCCGGAACAAGGCACCCAGAAAGTCGAAGCCAAGCTCTGCAAACGCAACAACTTCGCCAGCCCTGCGCACACAGCGCAGGCTGGCCAGTGAGGCGCACATGATCAAGCCACGCACGACCTTCGCCCCTGCCCTGCTCGCCCTGGCCCTGTTTGCCGGCGCTGCGCAGGCCGAGCTGGTACCCCCACAGGGTTACTACGCCGGCATCGAGCAGATGAAAACCACCGACGGCAAGTTCCGCTGTGAACAGGCGCCCAAGCCTTACACCGGCGCCTTGCAGTTTCGCAGCAAGTACGAAGGCTCGGACAAGGCCCGCTCGACGCTCAACCTGCGCTCGGAAAAAGCCTTCCGCGACTCGACCAAAGACATCACCACCCTCGAGCGTGGCGTCAGCAAGATGGTCGGCCAGTACATGCGCGACGGCCGCCCGGCGCAGCTCGATTGCGCGCTTGGCTGGCTGAGCCAGTGGGCGCAGGCCGACGCCTTGCTCTCGACCGATTACAACCACACCGGCAAGTCCATGCGCAAATGGGCCCTGGGCAGCATGAGCGGCTCCTGGCTGCGCTTGAAGTTCTCCAATTCGCAGCCGCTGGCGGCGCACAAGGCCGAAGCCGAAGCCATTGAAAAATGGTTCGCCCGCCTGGCCGAACAGACCGTCAAGGACTGGAGCGACCTGCCGCTGGAGAAGATCAACAACCACAGCTACTGGGCCGCCTGGTCGGTGATGGCTACTGCCGTCGCCACCGACCGCCGCGACCTGTTCGACTGGGCCGTGAAGGAATACCGCGTCGGCGCCAACCAGATCGACGAGCAGGGCTTCTTGCCTAACGAGCTCAAGCGCCGCCAGCGCGCGCTGGCCTACCACAACTACGCTCTGCCGCCGCTGGCGATGATCGCCAGCTTCGCCAAGGTCAACGGGGTCGACTTGCGCAGTGAGAACAACTTTGCCCTGCAGCGCCTCGGCGAAGGGGTGCTGGCCGGTGCCCGTGATCCGCGTCAGTTCGTTGCCCGTACCGGCGTCAAACAGGACATGAAAGACCTCAAGGTCGACAGCAAGTACGCCTGGCTCGAGCCGTGGTGCGCGCTGTACCAGTGCGTTGGCGACACGCTGTCGCGCAAGCATGGCATGCAGCCGTTCGACAGTTTCCGCCTGGGCGGCAACATGACCCGGGTGTATGACCCGAGCGCAGCTAGCAACAAGTAACACTCATCCCTATGGGAGCGGGCTTGCCCGCGAATGAGGCTCCGCGTGATGCCAGGCAAAGGCTACGCCTTTGTTCGCGGGCAAGCCCGCTCCCACAGGGTATTAAGTTGCTCCCCGGTCCAGGCTGGGGGGTTTGGGGGGCTGCTGCCCCAGCTACGTACATCCATCAGGAGAACGAGGATGGTCTTCTCGTCAAATGTGTTCCTGTTCCTGTTCCTGCCGATCTTCCTCGGCTTGTACTACTTGAGCGGGCAACGCTATCGCAACCTGCTGCTGCTGGTCGCCAGCTACATCTTCTACGCCTGGTGGCGGGTCGACTTCCTCGCCCTGTTCGCCGGCGTGACCCTGTGGAACTACTGGATCGGCCTCAAAGTCGGCGCCGCAGGCGTGCGCACCAAACCCGCACAGCGCTGGCTGCTGCTCGGTGTCGGTGTCGACCTGGCCATTCTCGGCTACTTCAAGTACGCCAACTTTGGCGTCGACAGCCTCAACGCAATCATCACCTCGTTCGGTTTCGAGCCGTTCATCATCACCCACGTGCTGCTGCCGATCGGGATCTCGTTCTACATCTTCGAGTCGATCAGCTACATCATCGACGTGTACCGCGGTGATACCCCGGCGACTCGAAACCTGATCGACTTTGCAGCGTTCGTGGCGATCTTCCCGCACTTGATCGCCGGCCCCGTACTGCGCTTCAAGGACCTGGTCGACCAGTTCAACAACCGCACTCACACCCTCGACAAGTTCTCCGAAGGCTGCACCCGCTTCATGCAGGGCTTCATCAAGAAGGTGTTCATCGCCGACACCCTGGCGGTGGTTGCCGACCATTGCTTCGCCCTGGAAAACCCTACCACCGGTGACGCCTGGCTCGGCGCCCTGGCCTACACCGCGCAGCTGTACTTCGACTTCTCCGGCTACAGCGACATGGCCATCGGCCTCGGTTTGATGATGGGCTTTCGCTTCATGGAGAACTTCAAGCAGCCGTACATCAGCCAGTCGATCACCGAGTTCTGGCGGCGCTGGCACATCAGCCTGTCGACCTGGCTGCGCGACTACCTGTACATCACCCTGGGCGGCAACCGCAAAGGCACCTTCAACACCTACCGCAACCTGTTCCTGACCATGTTGCTCGGCGGCCTGTGGCACGGCGCCAACATCACCTACATCCTCTGGGGCGCCTGGCACGGCATCTGGCTCGCGATCGAACGTGCGCTGGGCCTGGACACCAACCCGCAGCGCTTCAACCCGATCAAGTGGGCGTTCACCTTCCTGCTGGTGGTGACCGGCTGGGTGATGTTCCGCTCGGAAAACCTCGACGTGGCCGGGCGCATGTACGCCGCCATGTTCAGCTTCGGCGAATGGCAGCTGTCGGAACTCAACCGCGCCAACCTCACCGGCCTGCAGGTGGCAACCATGTTCATCGCCTACGCAACCCTGGCGTTCTTCGGCCTGCGCGACTTCTACCGCAATGCCAAGCCAACGCCCAAGGCAACCCCGGTACAGATCAACAGCGACGGTTCGATCGGCCTGGACTGGAGCCGGGTCATGGCCCGCGTGCTGGTGCTGCTGTTGTTCGTTGCCTCGGTGCTGAAACTCTCGGCGCAAAGCTATTCGCCATTCCTCTATTTCCAGTTCTGAGGCACGGACGACCATGACCCGGACACTTCGCATCACCTACTCGCTGACCTTCCTTGGCCTGCTCACCGGCCTTGGCGTGTGGTCGCTGAGCGGCGCTTCGAGCTTTCAGCGCACCGAGCAGATGACGGTGCTCAACGGCAAGCTGGCCAAGGCCGCCGAGACCCATTACGACGAGCAGTTCCCGATCAAGCGCCTGAGCACCAACCTGTGGGCCGCACTGGACTACAAGCTGTTCAACGAAGGCCGCCCCGGCGTGGTGCTGGGCCGCGAGCAATGGCTGTTCAGCGACGAAGAGTTCAAACCCACCGCCGGTGCCGACCAGCTGATGCAGGACAACCTGGCGCTGATCCGCGGCGTGCGCGACACCCTGCAACGCCAGGGCGTGCAGCTGGTGCTGGCGATCATCCCGGCCAAGGCGCGGATCTACTCCGAGTACCTCGGCGAAGAGCAGCCGGCCAGCCTGCATGGTGACCTGTACAACCAGTTCCATGCCCAGGCACGCCAGGCCAACGTGTTTGCCCCTGACCTGCAGGCGCCAATGGAGCAAGCCAAAGCCCGCGGCCAGGTATTCCTGCGCACCGACACGCACTGGACCCCGCTGGGCGCCGAAGTCGCCGCGCAGACCGTGGCCCAAGCCGTGTCCCGGCAAAAACTGCTGCAAGCCGAACCCCAGGCCTACGTCACCGACGCTGGCAGCAGTGCGCCGTACAAAGGCGACCTGACCAACTTCCTGCCGCTCGACCCGCTGTTCAGCGAGTTGCTGCCAGCGCCGGACAACCTGCAAAAACGCACTACCCGCCCAGCGGCCGGCAACGCCGACAGCGGTGACGCGCTGTTCGCCGACAGCCAGATCCCGGTGGCGCTGGTTGGCACCAGCTACAGCGCCAACCCGCACTGGAATTTCCTCGGCGCGCTGCAGCAGGCGCTGCACAGCGATGTCGCCAACTACGCCGAAGACGGCCATGGGCCGTTGCTGCCGATGCTCAAGTACCTGCAAAGCGACGCCTTCAAGGATGCCCCGCCGCAAGTGGTGGTGTGGGAGTTCCCGGAACGCTATCTGCCGATGAAAAACGACCTCAGCGGGTTCGACCCGCAGTGGATCGCGCAATTGAAGAACACCCGTAAATCCGAAGAAAACCTGGCCCTGTCGTCCAATCGGACGGAACACTGAAAGAGAGGAACACGCACATGTCCAACAAGCCATCTTTTGCCAAAGTCTTCACCCTCGCTGCGGGCCTGTCGCTGGCCTCGCTGCAAGCCTTCGCCGGCGCCGACGCCGCACTGTACGGCCCAAGCGCACCGAAAGGCTCAAGCTTCGTGCGCCTGTACAACGCCAGCAGCGCACCGGCTGCCGCCAGTGTCGGCAACACCCAGATCAAGCAGGTCGGCGCGCAGTCCAGCAGTGACTTCAGCTTCCTCCCGGGCGGCGACTACAGCGCCCAGGTCGGTGGCAAGTCGGTGCCGGTGAAGCTCGCCTCGGACAAGTATTACACCCTGGTCAACAACGCCAGCGGCAGCCCGCAACTGATCGAAGAGCCACCGTTCAAGAACAAGCAAAAGGCTTTGGTGCGGGTGCAGAACCTCACCGACCAGGCGCTGACCCTGAAAACCGCCGACGGCAAGACCGAAGTGGTCAAGCCGGTAGCGGCCCATGCGCGCGGCGAGCGCGAGATCAATCCGGTCAAGGTCAACCTGGCCCTGTACCAAGGCGACAAGAAAGTCAGCGACATCAAACCTGTCGCGCTGGAACGCGGTGAAGCCGCCGTGCTGTACGTCACCGGCTCCGGCAGCAGCCTGGCCCCGGTGTGGGTAACCCGTCCTGTCTCGACCAACTGATTTCTGCCTCTATCAACCTTTGGAGAAACATCATGATTCCGGTAATCCTTTCTGGTGGTAGCGGTTCGCGTCTGTGGCCTTTGTCGCGTAAACAGTTCCCCAAGCAGTTCCTCGCCCTGACCGGTGAGCACACGCTGTTCCAGCAAACCCTCGAGCGCCTGGTGTTCGACGGCATGCAAGCGCCGATCGTGGTCTGCAACAAGGACCACAAGTTCATCGTCAACGAGCAGCTGACTGCACTGAACCTGCAGACCCAGGCGATCCTGATGGAGCCGTTTGGCCGCAACACCGCGCCGGCCGTGGCCATCACCGCGATGAAACTGGTCAATGAAGGCAGCGACGAGCTGATGCTGGTACTGCCGGCTGACCATGTAATCGATGACCAGAAGGCCCTGCAACGTGCCCTGGCCCTGGCCACCGTGGCGGCCGAGCGTGGCGAGATGGTGCTGTTCGGCGTGCCGGCGACCAAACCGGAAACCGGCTACGGCTACATCCGTTCCAGCCAGGATGCCCTGCTGCCGGAAGGCGTCGCCCGGGTTGCGCAGTTTGTCGAAAAGCCTGACGAAAAACGCGCCACCGAGTTCGTCCGCAGCGGCGGCTACTTCTGGAACAGCGGCATGTTCCTGTTCCGCGCCAGCCGCTTCCTCGAAGAGCTGAAAAAACACGATCCGGATATCTACGACACCTGCCTGCTGGCACTCGAGCGCAGCGAAGAAGACGGCGACTACCTGAGCATCGACGAAGCCACCTTCGCCTGCTGCCCGGACAACTCGATCGACTACGCCGTGATGGAAAAGACCCAGCGCGCCTGCGTGGTGCCACTGACCGCAGGCTGGAGCGACGTCGGCTGCTGGTCGTCGCTGTGGGATGTGCATGAGAAAGACGCCAACGGCAACGTCACCAAAGGCGACGTGGTGGTGCAGGACAGCCACAACTGCATGATCCACGGCAACGGCAAGCTGGTCTCGGTTATCGGTCTTGAGAACATCGTCGTGGTCGAGACCAAGGACGCCATGATGATTGCCCACAAGGACAAGGTCCAGGGCGTCAAGCAGATGGTCAACACCCTCGACAAGCAAGGCCGCAGCGAGACCCAGAACCATCTTGAGGTGTATCGCCCATGGGGCTCGTACGACTCGGTGGACATGGGCGGCCGCTTCCAGGTCAAGCACATCACCGTCAAGCCCGGCGCCAGCCTGTCGCTGCAGATGCACCACCACCGCGCCGAGCATTGGATCGTGGTATCGGGCACGGCTGAAGTGACCTGTGACGAGAACGTGTTCCTGCTCACCGAAAACCAATCGACCTACATCCCGATCGCCTCGGTGCACCGCTTGCGCAACCCGGGCAAGATCCCGCTGGAAATCATCGAAGTGCAGTCCGGCAGCTACCTGGGTGAAGACGACATCGAACGCTTCGAAGACGTCTACGGCCGCAGCGCCACGCCGATCGAGCGCGGCGTTTCGGTGAAAACCATCGCCCAGTAATCCTTCCAGCCATACACGGTCCGTGTAGGAGCGGCCTTGTGTCGCGAAAGGCCAGCGTAGCTGGCCCGGCAATGTCAGCGGCGAAGCTGAAAATGCGGGGCCGCTACGCAGCCCTTTCGCGACACAAGGCCGCTCCTACACGCGACCGCGTCGTCCATGTCGCACCGTTTTTCACCCCCACCACTATTTCAGCTAGGATGTGCAAAACCCGCACACCCAAGGCTTGCCCTTCCCATGATCATCGGCGCCCTGCTCATCCTGACCTGGCTGGTCCTGCTCATTCGCTACCCGGCCAAGGCCCTGCCGATTTCCCTGGCTGCTGTACTCGGCCTCGGTTTGATCGCCCTCTGGGTTGCCTGGCAGGACACCCGCGAATCCAACCAGCTGGCCCGCCTCGACCTGCGCCTGCAATATGCCCCTGAACTGTGCCCAGCCGACCGCAGCCTGCGCGTGAGCATGAAAAACGCCAACAGCGTGCCGCTCACCGAACTGCGCTGGCAGGTCGGCGCCTACGCCCCCGGCGACACGGTCAACCTCGCCGAAAACACCTACAGCACGCCGCGCTATCGCGGCCCCGGCGACTTGCAGCCAGGCGCCGAGTGGAACGACTGCCTGCCACTGCCGCCGTTGCGCTCCGGCTACCGCGCGCAAACCCTGGAGTTTCGTGCCGAACGCCTGCAAGGCTCGTTTGCCAACTAGCCGCAGGCTGATTTGTCTGGGGTATGATCGAGTACCTTGCACAGCCCACAGGCCCCGCCATGCCCACAGTCCTGATCACCGGTTGCTCCAGCGGCATCGGCCGCGCCCTTGCCGATGCCTTTCGTGATGCCGGTCATGAGGTCTGGGCCACCGCGCGCAAGCCCGAAGCTGTTGCCCAACTGGCTGCAGCGGGCTTTACCGCGCGACAGTTGGACGTCAATGACAGCGCCGAGCTGGCACGCCTCACAGATGAGCTGCAAGCCAGCCATGGCGGCCTCGATATCCTCATCAACAATGCCGGCTACGGCGCCATGGGCCCTGTGCTCGATGGCGGTGTCGATGGGTTGCGCGAGCAATTCGAAACCAACGTGTTCGCGCTGGTTGGGGTCACTCGCACGCTGTTCCCGCTGCTGCGGCGTAATCGCGGCCTGGTCATTAACATCGGTAGCGTCTCTGGCGTGCTGGTGACGCCATTTGCCGGTACTTATTGCGCGTCCAAGGCCGCTGTGCACGCGCTGAACACCGCGCTGCGCCTGGAGCTGGCGCCGTTTGGCATTCGCGTGATGGAAGTCCAGCCCGGCGCCATCGCTTCGCAATTTGCCAGCAACGCCCAGCAGCAGGCTGAACACCTGATAGCGGCAGATTCACCGTGGTGGCCGCTGCGCGAGCACATCCGCGCGCGAGCGCGCGCCTCGCAGGACAAGCCAACGCCAACCGCCGAGTTCGCCCAAGGCGTGCTGGCGGCAGCGGGCAAGTCACCGGTGCCGGCCCTGGTGCGGCTGGGCAACGGCAGCCGGGCGCTGCCACTGTTGGCGTGGCTGCTGCCGCGACGTTTGCTCGACAGCATCCTGCGCAAGCGCTTTGGCCTGTTACGACCGCTCTGACAGCCAAGCCTTCGGCGGCGCCTCGGCGAACGCTTGCCAGCCGCCACCGAGCGCCTTGTACAAGCCGACCATCGCCTGCGAGACGGCCGCCGAGCTGTCGATCCACTGCTCTTCGCTGGCCAGCAGCGCCGTCTGCACCGTGAGCACGTTGAGAAAGTCCACCGCGCCTTCCACGTACTGCTGCTGAGCGGTGTCCAGGGCGATGCGGTTTTCGCGCACGGCCTCGGCCAGGTGATCGCGGCGCAGCTGGCTGGCGTTGTACAGGCGCAGCACATTGTCGATTTCGTGCCAGGCGCCGAGCACCACCTTGCGGTAGTTCAGCGCGGCCTCCTGCTGCTGCGTTTCACGCAACTGCAGCGTGCCCTTGAGCCGGCCACCTTCAAAGATCGGCAGCGACAGTTGCGGGCCAAAAGCAAACCGTCGTGAGTCCCAGCCGCCAAAGTCCGCCAATTGCAGGGCCTGCATACCGACGTTGCCCGACAGCCGAATACGCGGATAGAAGTCCGCCTTGGCCACGCCGATGCTGGCAGTTGCCGCATGCAGGCGTGCTTCGGCCTGGCGAATATCCGGGCGGCGCTCGGCCAACTCCGACGGCAAGCCAACCGCAAAGCGCTGCTGCGGCACCGGCAGTTCGCCCGGCGCCAGCAGCTCGGCCTGCAAACTGCGCGGCGGTTCGGCGGCGAGCAGGCTGAGGGCATTGATCAGGTCGTCACGCCTCGCTTGCAAGGTAGGTAAACGCGCTTCGATCGAGGCAACCTGAGCGCTGGCCTGGGCAACATCCAGGCGCGTCGCGACGCCCTCGGCCTGACGGTCGCGGGACAGTTGCAGGCTGTGCCGGGCGACCTTGAGATTGTTTTCGGTCACCTCCAGCGTTTGCTGCACGGCCCGCAACTGGATGTAATCGCCGGCGGTCTCTGCGAGCAGCGCCAGCAATACGCCGCGGCGGTCCTCTTCGGCAACCGCCACGCTCGCATCGGCAGCTTCCACCTGACGGCGCACCCGGCCCCACAGATCCAGCTCCCAGCCCGCAACCAGGTCGCCCTGCCAAAGGTTGTAGGCCGATTTGCCGGCATTGCCGGACGGGTCATTCAGACCCTCGGCACTGTTGCGCGCGCGACTGTAGCCGGCATCCAGACCTAACGAAGGCGTCTCGTCAGCTGCAATCGTGCTGCGCAGCGCGCGGCTTTGCAGCAAGCGCGCACTGGCAATCTGCAGATCGAGGTTGTTGGCGGCGACGCGCTGGATCAGCGCGCTCAGCCTGGCATCCTGAAAACTCTCCCACCAACGCACTTGCAGTGGTTCGGCCAGGGGCTGGCTGGCGGCGGCCTCACCTTGCACCGGCGCCCATTGCTGTGGAGCCTGGCTGGCCGGGCGCTGAAAATCTGGGCCCAGGCTGCAACCGGCCAATGCGACAGCGAGCAGCAACGGGCTGAAGCGGACAAGTGCGCTCATCGCGTGCTCACCTGCTGGCTGTCGAGCGAATCGCCCTGTGTGTCGATAGTGACCACCACCGACATGCCCACGCGCAGGCGCGACAGCAACGGCTGGCCATCATCGAAAACGATCTTCACCGGTATCCGCTGCACAACTTTGGTGAAGTTGCCGGTGGCGTTGTCGGGTTTGACTGCGGCAAAGGTCACGCCGGTGGCAGGGGCGATGCTCTGCACATGGCCTTTGAGGGTCACGTCGGAATAGGTATCGACGCTGATGCTGACCGGCTGCCCCGGTTGCACATGGGTCAGCTGGGTTTCCTGGAAGTTACCGACCACGTAGGCCTGCTCCAGCGGCACCACCGACAGTAGTCGGGCGCCGGGGGTGACATAGGCGCCAACCCGCAGGGCGCGCTCGCCGACCATGCCCGCTACCGGCGCAGTAATGCGGGTGTGCGACAGGTCCAACTGGGCCTTGTCGACACCGGCTTCAGCGCGCTTGAGCTGGCCATCGGCGCTGGCGACCTGAGCCGTGAGAATATCCACCTGCTTGCGCGTCGCTACCAATGCGGCCTGGCTGTTGGCTTGTTGCGCCCGCGCCTGATCGACCCGGCTGCGCGCTTGTTGCGCGTTCTGCACGGTGCCCGCGCCCTGCTCGGCCAGGCGGCCGTAGCGTTTGACCTCCTGTTCGGCAAACGCCGCCTGCGCCTGAGCCGCCTTGAACGCGGCCTCGGCCTGGGCGATCAGCGCAGCCTGGCGTTCGAGGGTGGCGCGCGCATCGGCGCTCTGCGCCTGGGCGACCAGCACCTGTGCCTGCGCGGCGGCCAACGCCGCCTCATAGTCGCGGGCATCGATGGTGGCCAGCAGCTGACCAGCCTGGACCTGCTGGTTGTCTTCGACCAGCACCTCCTGGATAAACCCGGCAACCTTGGGCGCCACTACGGTGTAGTCCGCGCTGACATAGGCATCGTTGGTCTGCTGCCGGTGATCACTGCCCAGCAGCCACGGCCCAACCAGTGCAGCCAGCACAGCCACGGCCAGCACCGAGCCGATGACGATAGTCTTGCGATTGTTGCTCATGTTCAGTGTTCTCGAATTCAGTCGGGTTCAGGCCACCGCGCGGGGTGGGTAAACCCGGGTGGGCGCAAAAGGAATCAGGCAAATCAGGATCACGGCGACGCAGGCCAGCAGCAGGTAGAGGTCGGCCGAGGTCAGCACCAGCGCCTGCTGGTGCACGCGCTGAGCCAGCCCGGCTGTGCGGTCATCAAGCAGCGGTGCATTGCCCAGGCTGTCCACCAGGTGATTGGAATGAAAGTGCCGGCGCAGCGTGCCGACGGCTTCCAGCAGGCCCGCAGCGATCACTGCGGCAAGGCCTTTGACGGTGTTGAACCAGGCCGAAGCGAACGGCCCTTCCTGCGGCGACATGCCGTTGGTGGACAGCATCAGCAACGGCAGCACGGCCATCGGTTGGCCGAACACCTGCAACAGGTAAAAGCCGTAGAAATCATTGCGAATCCACTGCGAGGTCAACTGGCTGCTGCCCACACAAGACAGCGCCAGCATGCCCAGGCCCAGCGCCAGCACCCAGCGGCAATCCACCGCGCGGATGTTGCATAGCGCGGCCGTCAACGGCAGCGCGATCAGTTGCGGCATCGCCACCAGCAGCATCAGCGGGCTGGACTGCGCCGGCCGGTAGCCCTGAATCTGCGCCAGGTACGCCGAAGGGATCGAGCCCAGCCCGGACAACACAATCAGCACCCCGGCGAGGGTCAGCAGGGCAAAACTCAGGTTGCGCCGCGAGAGCATGCGCAACTGAAAGAACGGCACCGGCTCGGACCACTCGTTGTACATGAACAGCAGCAACAGCAGCAGGCCGCCGCCGAGCAGCCAACAGATCAGCGGCGAGTCCAGCCAGCCCCAGCGGTCGCCCAGCGACAACCCGAGGACGATGCAGCTCAGTGCAGGCAAGCCCAGCAGCACGCCGCGCCAGTTAAACTGCTTGAAGCGCTCCAGCCGCAACGGGTCCTGCGGCAGGCCCCAGGCCACACAGGCCATGGCCAGCAGCGACGGCAGGATGATCTGCCAGAACGCCCATTGCCAGCCGACGTATTCGGTCCACAGGCCCGCCAGAGGTGTGCCGAGATTGGGTCCGAAGGTGGCGGTCAGGGCATAGCAGGCCAGGCCATAGACTTTGATTCCCGGTGGCAGAAAGCGCAGCGCCACGCTCATCAGCATCGGCGGCAAGGCGCCTGCGGCCAGGCCCTGAACGATCCGCAGCAGCATCAGGCTGTGCAGGTTCGGCGCGTAGGGTTGCAGCAGGCCCAGCAGGGCAAACACGGCTATTGCGCAAAGGGTGAAGCGACGCAGGGAAAAGGTCGTCGCCAGCCACGGCGAAAAGGCCATCGCCGACACCGACGCAGCCGCATACACCGCCAGCAACCAGGCGCCCTCGTCGGCACCAATGCCCATCGCGCCGCGAATGTCGTTCAAGGAAATCTTGGTGACCGCCTCGTTCAACCCGGCGCAGAGCACAGCCAGCAGCACACCGAACAGCCCGACCACCACGCGCAGGCCAAATGCGGCCTGAGCGGGGGCGGTAGCCGCAGGGGTGGCGGAAAGCGAGGTCATATCAGGGAAATCTCCAGCAACAAATTGCACTGGAGGCATTTTAAAAAGATCGAATGCTTACGAAAACTGACTTATCGCCAGCTTTAAAGTGCGTCAGACGCAATCCGCATGTGTCTCGAGTTCAAGGTTCAAGCCCGCAACAGGCCTTCAAGGTCTGGCGCAGCCAACGGTGCGCTGGGTCGCTATCAAAGCGCGGGTGCCAGGCCTGCATGACATTGACCCGCTCCAGCGCCAGCGGGATCTCGAACGAGCGCAGCGGCAGGCCGAGCTTGCTGACACTGCTGAGAATATTCGCCGGCATCGGCAGGATCAGGTCCGAATCGGGCAGAGAAAACAACGCCGAGTGGAAGCTCGGGGTGATCAGCGCTACCCGCCGCTGCACCTTGCAGTGGGCCAGTTCGACATCGATCGGCCCGTTGGCGCGCCCCCGGCGCGATACGCTGATCTGTGGATAACTGGCAAAGCTCTGCGCGGTCACCGGCTCGGCGAAGATCGGATGGTCCTGCCGCGCCAGGCCGATATAGAACGTCTGAAACAGGCTCTGGATCTTGATCTCCGGGCCCAGATCGACAGTCGAGCTGATGATCAGGTCGGTGCGCCCGTCACGCAGCACACTGTCGTCGTCCCCGCCTGGGCTTTCCGGGATGAAGCGCAGCACCGTGCGCGGCGCCTGCTCATGCATCATGCGCAGCAACTGCGCGCCGTACAGGGCAATGAACAGGTCATTGGTGCGGATGTTGAAGGCGCGGTCGAGGTTGGCCAGATCGACCGTATCGGCACTGCGAAAGACCTGCCCGGCCTGCTCCACCAGCACGCTGACCTGCTCGCGCAGGGCGAGCGCCCGTGGCGTCGGCACCAGGCCACGACCGGCGCGGACCAGAATCGGGTCACCGAGCGCATCGCGAATTCGCCCCAAGGTCCGGCTCATCGCCGCCGGGCTCAGGTTCATCCGCTGCGCAGCACCGACCACACTGCCCTCATCAAGCAAGGCATCAAGGGCAACCAGCAGGTTCATGTCCGGGAGTTGCATGGCCGGTTTCCGTGACTGTTGTGGGAATGTGCATGTTAACAGCTCGCACGATTGCGCCAGACGCAACGACGCCGTGCGTGCGGGGCCATTTATCCACAGCTGGCGCTCAGCTCAGAATGGCCTGCCGGCCACATCGCCTCGCGAGGACCCCCTATGCTCCGCTCTGTACTGATCGCCATCGACGCATCCCCTGCCACCAGCAACCTGCTGGCCCTGGCGCAACGCTTCTGCCGCCCCGATCTGCACCAGTTGCATGTGCTGCTGGCGATCGACTCGACCTTCGCCGTGCACGAGCAACCCGCGCCCTTCACCCAGGCTGAGCGCGAGGAATACCCCGCTGCCTGCGAAGAGCAGCAACACGCAGAGGCCGCCATCGCCGCCGCGGTACAGACCTTGCGCGCTGCCGGCTTTGCAACCGACGGCAGCCTGCGTGCCGACCAACCGGTAGACGCCATCGTCGCTCAAGCCCAGGCGCTGGACTGCGAACTGATCGTCATGGGCCACCGCCACCTGTCACGGCTGGGCCGGCTGCTGGATCCGTCGATCAGCGCCAAGGTGCTGGATCGGGTCGAAATACCGGTGCTGGTGGGGGTGACGGATTAGAAGCTTGCGTCTGGTTCGAGTACGCCGGGGGCGCTGCGCACCCCTTTCGCGACACAAGGCCGCTCCTACGGGGACCGCGTAAGTTGATCGTGCGCGGTCACCTGTAGGAGCGGCCTTGTGTCGCGAAAGGGCCGCGAAGCGGCCCCAGCAGTAATGGCCACTATCGCGTTCGCTACTTTCCACCTGGCCTCACCACCACCGTACAGGTCGTCCCCGCCGCCAACAGAAACCCCTCCGGCACTGCATCGATATGAATCCGCACCGGCACGCGCTGGGCCAGACGTACCCAGTTGAAGGTCGGGTTGACATCGGCGATCAGCTCACGGCTTTGTGGGTTGTCGCGGTCGTAGATGCCGCGGGCGATGCTCTCGACATGGCCGCTGAGGCGCTCGCCACTCATCATCTGCAACTCGGCCTGATCGCCGACACGCACGTGCGGCAGCTTGGTCTCCTCAAAAAAGCCGTAGACCCAGAACGAGTGCTCGTCGACCACCGCCATCACCGGCTCACCGATGCGCGCATAGTCGCCGCGGTGGACGTTGAGGTTGGTCACGTAGCCGTCGACGGTGGCAAGGATGCGCGTGCGTTTCAGGTCCAGCTCGGCGGCGGCCAGCTGCGCAAGGGCCTGCTGGTAATCGGCCTGGGCCGAGTTGGCGATGTTGCTGGCGTCGTCACGGTTTTCCTTGGAAATAACCAGGTTGTCGAGATCGGCCCGGCGCCTGGCGTTGACCTTGCGCATCTCCCAGGTGGCCTTGCGTGAAGCCACCAGCGCCTTGGCCTGGTCGAGCGCAACCTGGTAATGCTCGGCGTCGATCTGGATCAGCACATCGCCCTTCTTGACCCGCTGGTTATCGCGCACCGGCACATCGGTGACGTAGCCCGGCACATCGGCGGCGACATTGATGATGTCGGCGCGCACGCGGCCGTCGCGGGTCCACGGGGTAGTCATGTAGTGCAGCCACAGCTGGCGGCCGATGGCCACGGCTGCGACCAGCACCAGCAGGGTGGCGATCAGGCTGAAGAACTTTTTCATCGAGGGGTTCTCACCAGTAGACAGTCAGCGCCAGCGCGCCGAAGAGGCAGATGAACAGGCACAGGCGCAGCAGCGCCGGGTGCCAGAAGAAGCGGTAGCCGTCATGGCTGGCGATAAACCGGTCGAGGCCCCAGGCCAGTCCTGCGGCAAGCAGAAACAACAAGGTCATGGTCGGCATGTACACACCATGGAAGGCAATTTCACGGGGCATGCGGAAGTCCTTGCGCCAGTGGCGATTGCGGGTCGAGCAGCGAGCTGCGGATGAAGTGCAGGTAGCTCTGCGCACGGCGCAGCAGCGAGGTGTCGAAGTGCCGGGCGAACGGCTCGTCGGTGGCCTGCACGCGGCTGATGGCGTGGTCGACGGCGACCAGCGCGCGTTCGTGGTTGCTGGCGCTGGGCTGCAGGAACAACCGCGCCAGGGCACGGCCCATGACTCGGATCGCCTGGCGCCACGGCTGCGACTCGGCATAGGCCGGGTGCACGGGTGCGTTGTGCTGCTCCTTGCGCAGCTCGATCACGGCGTGGCCGATTTCCAGCACGACGAACATCCAGCGCATCAGTTGGCTCTGCACCTGCGGCTTGCCGGCAGCCAGGCCGTAGGCTTGATGGAGCAGGTCGCGGGTGCGGCTGTCGAAGGCCGAACCGAGCCCGCGCAGGCGCCCACCGATGGCGAACAGCACCTGCTCGCGCAAGTCCTGCTCCAGCCGGCTCCATAACCAGCGGCTGTTCGGCGGCAGGATGATGGCCCCGGCGGCGGCGCAGACCAGCATGCCCAGGAGCATGCCGATGTAGTCGTTGATGAAGGTGTACGGGTTGTACACAGTCAGGTTGTTCGGCACCGAGCCGATCGCGAAGAACACCAGCAGGCCGATCCCATAACCGGCATAGGCTGGTCGCGACGAGAGAAACGCGCCAAGCACGAACACCGGCGCCAGCACTATGCACAGCAGCGGGAAACCGTCGATCCAGGGGAACACGAAAAAGGTTTCGAAAAAGCCGATGAAGGCCCCGAGCAAAGTGCCGCAGGCCATCTGGAACGACATGCGTTTGGGGTTTGGCGAAGCCGCCGATAGACCGGCGGTGACGGTCGCGATCAGGGTCATCATCGCCCCGCTCGGCCAGTCGCTGAGCAGCCAATAGCTGCCGAGCAAGAGCAGTACCGCCGAGGCGCGCAGGCCGGCCGCCAGCGACACCAGCCAGTTGGTCCGCGACACGTACGGTTCGTCCCACTGCTCGCGCTGGTGGCTGTGCGCCGACAGTGAGGCGTGGGTCTGGGCATAGCTGAACATCTCGTCGACCAGGCGATAGAGCAGCTCAAAGGCCGTATGAAAATCGAGCAGCTCGGCTTCGCTGGGATGGGTTTGCAGATACTCGCTGCGCAGGCCGCGCACCTGGGCTTGCAGGCCATCTTTGTAGGCGGCCAGTTCGAGGGTCAGGCGCAATGCGTCGGCTTCGGTCAGGGCCCGGCCCACGTAGGGTTCGAGCAGCTCGACGAGGGTTTCCAGGCCCGGCTCGATGGCGCCGACAATCTGCAAAGGGCCGCGCGCGCGCAGCCGTTCGAGCAGTTGATAGAGGGCATTGAAGCGGGTGCTGATGGCCATGAACTCGCTGTTCATGCGCACCAGTCGGCCGCTGCGACGGCGCATGTGCGGATCTTCGAAGGCGGTGACGTTGCGCAGGCTCTCCAGGCCCACCGCCTCGGCGATGAAGCGCACATTGCTGGCCTCGAAACGGTCGCGCGGAGTGTTGCCGCGCAGCGCCTCGACCACCACCCCGGCAAACACGCCAAAGCGCTGGTACAAGGCGTTGCGCATGGCGGCGCTGGCCGACTGCGGCAGGATCGCCGCGCTGACCAGGGTCGACACGAGGATGCCCAGGGAGATTTCCAGCACCCGCCACACCGCCGCCATAAAGGCTTGATCGGGGTGCTCCAGTACCGGCAGGCCGATCATCGCTGCGGTGTAGCCGGCCAGCACGAAGCCATAGGCACGGAAGGTGCGATAGCGCATGGCCCCGGCCGAGCACAGGCCGACCCACAGCGCCAGGCTTGGCAAGAACAGCTCGCTGTTCTGCGGGAAGATCGCAATCAACGCGACCATCATCGCCGAGCCCGCCAAGGTGCCTAACACACGGTAAAAGCTCTTGGCGAAGACATGCCCACTCTGCGGCTGCATGACGATGAACACGGTGATCATCGCCGTGCGCGGCTGCGGCAGTTCCAGGCGCATGGCCAGCCACAGGGTAATGAACGCCGCCACCAGCACCTTGAAGATGTACACCCAGGTCACCCCGTCGGTGCGCGCCCAGGCAAAGAAGCCGCGGCGCCATTCCAGGCTGTGCAGCCAGTTCCAGAGCAGGCTCATCGGCGGTCGCCCAGACGATCGACTATGGCCAGGCTGGCCGGCGGTTTCGGCGCGGCCTGTTGCGCTGGCGCGGGCACGTCGTCCCCGGCCTGCAAGCCGCCGCCCAGCGCCGTGACCAGCTCGGCGTGAGCAGTCAGGCGCGCGGCCTGTACCTGCTGCTGAATCTGCTGCTGGCGAAACAGCAAGGTCTGCGCATTGAGCACGTTGACGTAGTCGGTCAGGCCGCGCTGGAAGGCCACCAGGGCGATGTCGTAGGTCTTCTGCGCGGCGGCCACCGACTGCTCGGCGAAGTGCGCCTGCTCGTGCATCGACTCACGGCGGATCAACTGGTCGGAGATGCCTTTCAACGCGCTGACCACCGTCTGGTTGTAGCGCGCCACCGCCACGTCATAACCGGCCGAAGCCACCCCCAGCTGTGCCCGCAGGCGGCCGCCATCGAACACCGGCAGGCTGATCGCCTGGCCGACGTTGTAGTTGAACTTGCGCCCGCTGAGAAACGCCAGCGCACCACCGCCGGTGGCCATGAACCCCAGGCTGCCGACCAGATCGACATTGGGCATGAAGCGGGCGTGGACGACTTCGATACCGCGCGCCTGAGCCGCCACCTGCCACCGCCTGGCGACTACATCCGGGCGCTGGCCGACCAGCTCGGCGGGCAGTGTCGAGGGCAATTGCAGCGGCGCGGCGAGAGCCAGAGTCGGCCGCTGCAACTGCGCGCCCTCGCCCGGGCCTTTGCCTGCCAACGCTGCCAGCTGGTTACGCGCCAGGGCAATCGCCTCGTTGACTGCATCCAGCTGGCGGTGGGTTTCGGGCAGCGGCGCCTCGGCCTGGCTGACTTCGAAGTGGGTGCCGATGCCGCCGTCAAGGCGACGCTTGGCCAGGACCACGAGCTGCTCCTGCTGCTCAAGCTCGGCCTGGACGATGTCGCGCTGAGCAAAGTGCAAGGCAAACTGGATGTAGACCTTGACCAGGTTGTTTTCCAGCTCGAGCTGGGCCTGCCGCGCTTCGGCCACGTTCATGTGCGCGAGGTCGAGCGCCTGCTCGCTGGCACTGCGCTCACCGCCCCACAGGTCGAGCGCGTAGCTCAAACCAAGGCCAGCGTTGTTGTCCCAGGTGTTGGCACCCGACAGCGCACCGGGGCCGTAGAACTGGTCCTCCGGCCAGTTGTGCCGTTTCAGGTTTGCCTGGCCATTGCCCTGCAGCTGCTCGGCCGCTTGACTGACACCGGCCAGTGCCCGCGCTTCGCGGACCCGCGCGGCGGCCATGGCCAGGCTTGGGCTGCCGGCTATGGCCAGTTCCAGCCAGCGATCCAGCTGGCGATCGCCATAGGCCTGCCACCACTGCTGGCGCGGCCAGTGGGCGTCCGTGGCGGCCTCGGCGATGGCGTGGTCAGTGAGCAGGGTGTTGGCTTGCAGCGTCTGGGTTTGCGGGGCGATGCCCCAGGTTCCGATACAGCCCGACAAGGTCAGGCTCAGGGCACAGGCACTGAGCGCACTCAGCGCTCCGATGATGCGACGCGGCACAGCTGCGATTTCCCGAGAAGTGGATGAGGCCGGGCAATTCTAGGGGGCCGCCGGACTGGCGATAAGCGCATAATCCTGCGAATCTTTGTTACCAAAACAGCGATAATCCGCCTTTGGTCGAAGCAACGAATTCGTAACTTCATGTCACAATTTCGGCCTCTATTTTGAGAGTGACCCATGGACACCCTGCAAAACATGCGTGCGTTCAGCTGCGTGGCCCAGCTGGGCAGCTTCACCGCCGCCGCTGTGCAACTGGATACCACCACCGCCAACGTGTCGCGAGCGGTCTCCAACCTGGAAGCCCATCTGCAAACCCGCCTGCTCAACCGGACCACCCGGCGCATTGCCCTGACCGAAGCGGGCAAGCGCTACCTGATGCGCTGCGAGCAGATCCTTACCTACGTCGAGGAAGCCGAAGCCGAAGCCAGCGACGCCCATGCGCGGCCCGGCGGGCAGTTGAAGGTGCACTCGATGACTGGCGTCGGCCAGCACTTCGTGGTCGATGCCATCGCTCGCTATCGCGAAACCCACCCGGACGTGACCTTTGACCTGACCATGGCCAACCGCGTCCCGGACCTGCTCGACGAGGGTTACGACGTGTCGATCGTGCTCGCCAGCGAGCTGCCCGACTCCGGCTTCGTCTCGCAGCGGCTGGGCATCACCTATAGCATCGTCTGTGCATCGCCGGAATACGTCGCCCGCCATGGCATGGCGCACAAGCCGGCCGATCTGCTCAAGCACGCCTGCTTGCGCATGGTCAGCCCGGTCATTCCGCTGGAAAAATGGCTGTTCGACGGGCCTGAGGGCCAGGAGCTGGTCAACATCAACAGCTCGCCGTTTCAGGTCAACTCAGCCGATGCGATGAAGACCGCGATCCGCTCGGGTATGGGCGTGGGCGTGCTGCCGATCTACTCGGCCATCGATGGCCTGCGCGATGGCAGCCTGGTGCGGGTGATGCCGGACTACCGCCTGCAGGAGCTGAACCTGTACGCGATATACCCGTCCCGGCAATATTTGGATGCCAAGATCAAGACCTGGGTCGAGTACCTGCGCAACTCGCTGCCGGAGATCCTCGCCGCCCATGAAGCCGACCTGAAAACCCACGAGCTGCTGGTTGCCCACTGAAAAAGCTGCTGCATTGGGGCCGGGACCAATGGTAGGTTGCTATGCATTGTTCTGGCGCCAGCCTCGACCTACGCGGTCGAGGCCGGCATACCCGTAGCGCCTTGCAGAGAGTTGCCGATGAAAAAGACCGTCCTGGCCTTCAGCCGCATTACCCCGGCCATGGCCGAGCGCCTGCAGCACGACTTCAACGTGATCGTGCCCAACCCCAAATTGGGTGACATCAGCGCCCAGTTCAACGAAGCACTGCCAGAGGCCCACGGCCTGATCGGCGCTGGGCGCAAGCTCGGCCGCGCGCAGCTGGAAGGCGCGGCCAAACTGGAAGTGGTATCGAGCGTATCGGTCGGCTACGACAACTACGACGTCGACTACTTCAACGAGCGCGGCATCGCCCTGACCAACACCCCCGACGTGCTCACCGAAAGCACCGCCGACCTCGGCTTCTCGCTGATCATGGGCTGCGCCCGACGCACCGCCGAGCTGGATGCCTGGACCAAGGCCGGCAATTGGAAGGCCACGGTCGGCCCGGAGCGCTTCGGCACTGACGTCCACGGCAAGACCCTCGGTATCATCGGCATGGGCAATATCGGCGCGGCGATTGCCCGGCGTGGCCGCTTCGGTTTCAACATGTCGATCGTGTATGCCGGCAACAGCCGCAAGCAGGCACTGGAACAAGAGCTCGGCGCGCAGTACCGCAGCCTCGAGCAACTGCTGGCCGAAGCCGACTTCGTCTGCGTGGTGGTGCCGTTGTCGGAGGCTACGCGCAAGCTGATCGGCGCCCGCGAGCTGCAACTGATGAAGCCCAGCGCGTTCCTGATCAACATCGCCCGCGGGCCGGTGGTGGATGAGGCGGCGCTGATCGAGGCGCTGCAGGCCGGGACCATTCGTGGCGCGGGCCTGGACGTCTACGAGCATGAGCCGCTGGCTGAGTCGCCGTTGTTCCAGCTGCCCAACGCGCTGACCTTGCCGCACATCGGCTCGGCCACCGCCGAAACCCGCGAGGCGATGGCCAACCGCGCGCTGGACAACCTGCGCGCAGCGCTGCTCGGCGAGCGCCCGCGGGATTTGGTCAATCCGCAGGTTTGGAAGCACTGATCACTACCGTTGGGGGCCGCTTCGCGCCCCTTTCGCGACACAAGGCCGCTCCTACAGGGACCCGTGTAGGAGCGGCCTTGTGTCGCGAAAGGGCCGCAAAGCGGCCCCGGCGATCTGAAGGTTACGGCGCCACCGCTACAGCTCCGGGCCGCTTGACCTTGGGCTTGCGAAACACCAGCACGTTGCCTGCCATCACCGCCACCAGGCCCAACAACGCTGGCGTGGTCCATTGGTAGCCTTCGGCAAACGCCGACACGTTCAGCGCTACCAGCGGGAACAGCACCGTGCTGTACGCGGCCCGCTCCGGGCCTATGCGCCCAACCAGGGTCAGGTACGCGGTAAAAGCGATCACCGAACCCGGTATCACCAGGTACAGCAGCGAGCCGATGTAACGGCTGTTCCACTCCATGTCGAACGGAATCCCGCGCAGCACGCAGTACATTCCCAGCATCCCGGCACCGTAGAGCATGCCCCAGGCGTTGGTGGTCAATGGCCGCAGCCCGGCTTTCTGCTGCATGCTCGAGAGCATGTTGCCTGCCGAAAAACACAACGTGCCAAGCAAGGCCAGGCCGATCCCGTACAAGGTTTCGCGGCTGGCGCCGTGGCTACTCAGTTCTGGCGAAAATAGCAGCCCCAGCCCGAACAGGCCCAGTGCACCGCCGGCCAGCACGTTGCTGGCGATGCGCTGGCCGAAGAATATCCGCGCATTCAGCGCATTCCACAGGGTTGCCGTGGAGAACACCACCGCCAGCAGGCCGCTGGCGATCCATTGACTGGCGGTCAAAAAGCACATGAAGTTGACACAGAACAGGCACAAGCCCTGCGCCAGGCAGATCAGATGCCCGCGCCGGTTCATCGGTTGCAGGCGACGGGAGAGCACCAGGATGACGAACAGCAGCAGCCCGGCCAGGGCGAAGCGGTAGACGATCGATACCGGGATGGCGACCACCCCCAGCTGCAGTTTCAGGGCGATCCAGGTGGTACCCCAGATGAGTACGGTCAGCAGGTACAGCGACAGGTTCATGGCGGGACTCTCTGGCAAGGCATGACGATGCAGGCAGTGTCCGGTTCGGCTGCTCGCGGCGCTTGCACAAACTTGCGCTTTTGCGTCGCCAGCGGCTGCCATCCGCGCGCCAGCGCAGTAGGATGGCAATCAGAGGATTTCACCATGACCCCATTCAGCCAGTTGCAAGTCTTCAACGTCATGCATGCGGCGCCCAACGCACGCCTGGAGCACAGCGTGCAGTTGGCTGACGGCCTGTCGGCGGCGGTGTGGAGCAACCGCGACGACGCCCGCGATTATCAGGCGCCGAGCCACCACACGCTGTCGTGCTACATCAGCGACGGCACCGGCACCTTTCGCCGTCAGCGCCCTTCGGACAAGGGCGCCCCGGACAAGCTGTGCATCATGCCAGCTGGCTCCGAGTCGAACTGGGTAGTCAACGGCTCGATCCGCCTGGCCCACCTGTACATCAGCGAGGAACAGTTCGCCCTCGGCTGCATTCGCCTGCTCGACCGTGAACCGCGGGAAATGCAGCTGCGCGAAGCGACCTTCGTCGATGACCGCGAGCAGGCGCAGCGCTTTCGCCAGCTGATCGGCATGGCCTGGGACGAACCCGGCGAACGCCTGCTGGCGAGCAGCCTGGCGCATGCCATCGTCGACCATGCGGTGCTCAGCCAGGCCGGGCTGCGCCAGGGCTTACGCCTCAAGGGCGGCCTGGCGCCAAGTGTGCGCCGGCAACTGGCCGAGTACATCGAAGCGCACCTGGACCAGCCGCTCAGCCTCGGCGAGCTGGCGCTGCGCTGCAACCTCTCCGAATACCACTTTGCGCGGATGTTTCGTGCAAGCTTCGGCCTGCCGCCGCATCAATACCTGCTGGCCCGCCGCCTGCAGCGTGCTTGCCAGATGTTGCGTTACGGCCAACAGCCCTTGCTGCAGATTGCCCTGCACTGCGGTTTTGCCAGCGCCAGCCACTTCAGCAACCGTTTCCGCCAGGCCTTTGCGGCGACGCCTGGCGAATACCGGGCAGCCTGGCGCGGTTAGAACTCCAGGGTGGTCGACAGGCTGACCTGGCGCGCATCGCCAACAGCAACGAAGTAACTATTCACTGCCGAGCTGTAATAGACCTTGTCGAACAGGTTCTTCACGTTCAGTTGCAGACGCACCTTGTGCTCGTCGAGCTGGGTTTCGTAGCTGGCGAAGGCATCGGCCACGGTGTAGGCCGGCAGGTCGAAGTCATTCGCCGCGTTGCCGGCACGCTCGCCGACATAGCGGGCGCCAGCGCCCAGGCGCAGGCGGTCGCCACCGAACAGGCTGCCGTAGTCATACACCGCCGACAGCGAGCCACTGTTGCGCGCCACGTTCTGCAAACGCTTGCCCTTGAGCTCTGGATCCTTGGTCACTTCGGCATTGGTGAAGGCATAGCTGCCGATCAGGCTCCAGCGCTCGCTGAGCTGACCGCTCAGGTCCAGCTCCAGGCCGCGCGAGCGGACTTCACCGGCGTTGCTGTAGATGATCGTGCCTGGGTTGCTGTCACCGTCGGCGACCAGCACGTTGCGCTTGGCGATGTCGAACAGGGCAATGTTGCCGGTCAACTGCCCTGGCATGTCCAGCTTGGCGCCTAGCTCCCACGACTTGCCCTCCTCCGGGGCAACACCGCCGTCCAGCGTCAGGGTCTGACCGCCGCCGACGCTCAGCGGCGCGATGGTCGAGTTGGGCTTGAACGACTCGCTGTAGCTGGCATACAGCGACAACTGCTCATCGACCTTGTACACCACGCCAGCATTCGGCACCCAGGTCTGGCCATTGCTGTCGGTGTTGGCCTTGAACGGGCGGCCGCGGCCGGCGTACTGGTCGTACTGCTGGAAGCGCGCGCCGGCCACCAGAATCCAGTGTTCATCGAGGTGCAGCGCGTCCTGCACGAACAGCGAGTCGGTGCGCAGCTTGTCGGTCTGGTCGCTGTCGCTGGCGCGCACGTTGCTGCCTTCCACCTCCTGGCCATACACCGGGTTCTGGTAGCTGAAGGTCGAGCGGCTGGTCTGGCGGATCAGGTCGCCGCGAAACACCTTGCGGTCTTCGTGATCAAGGCCGAGCAGCAGGTCATTGCGCAGCCCGGCCAATTCGAGGTTGCCGTTGAGGCTGACGGTGGCGAATTGGTCGCGGCTCATCGCGCCGTGGGTGCCATCGATACTCCGGGTCAAGGTGCCACGCGCCTCGTTGACGCCGGTCACGCGGACCTGGCTGGCATCGTAGGTTTCGCGGTTGAAGCTGTAGCCGGCATGGACCTTCCAGTCGTCGCTGAGCTGGTGGTCCAGCTCGAGCCGGTACAGGTCGCTGCGCCCCTGCATGTCGTTGAACGGCTCATCAAGACGCCGGGTTGCCGGGATATTCAACGGGTGGCCATTGCTGCCGAAGGCGGTACCGCGGTCGAACGGATAGAGAAACTCGCGGTGCTCGTAGGCCAGCACCACTTGCGTATCCTCGCCCAACCAAGCCAGCGACGGCGCGACCATCGACTCGCGGTGCACGCCGTAGTTGCGCCAGTAGTCTTCGTCTTCGTGGTCGACGATCAGCCGGTAGGCCAGCGGCGTGTCGCCCAGCGCGCCAGTACTGTCGAAGCCGCCGCCGCTGCCGTTCTTGCCACTGCCGTAGGTCGAGCCGCGCAGGTTCAGGGCGTTGTACTGCTCCAGTTGCGGGCGCTTGCTGACCACGTTGATCACCCCGCCCGGGTCCTGGATGCCATACAGCAGCGAGGCCGGGCCCTTGAGTACTTCGACCCGCTCGGTGCTGGCATTGAGGCTGCGCCCCTGCACCAGCGGCATGCCGTCGCGCATGATCGAGCCGTCGCGGTTGTCGCCAAAACCGCGTTTCATCACCGTGTCCGCAGTGCCGCCGAAATTGTTGCCCTGGGTAATGCCGCTGACGTTGGCCAGGGCATCGTCCAGGTTGCGCGGCGCCTGGTCGCGGATGACCTGGGCCGGAACCACGTTGATGGTGTGGGGGATGTCCTGCACCGCGCCCTGGCCGCGCATGATCGAGGCGTTGGCGGGGGGTTGATAGCTGTACAGGTCGCTCTGCGAGTTGACGTTGATCGCCTGCAGGTTGAGCGCACCGGAAGTGTCCACCGGCTCCAGCGTAAGGGTGCGTGCATCGACGCGCCGCCAGCTCAGGCCGGCATTGCCCAGCAGTTGCTGCAAGGCCTGTTCGGCGCTGAGCGAACCGCTCAAGGCCGGGGCCTGCAGGTCGGGCAGTTCGACGGTATAGACCAGGCTCTGGCCGGTGGTGCGGCTAAAGGCGTTGAGTGCTGCCGGCAACGGCTGGCTGGGCTGGGCGAAGCTGTACAGCTGTGCTTGCGCCGCAGCACTGGCAGGCGGGGCAACGACGGCGCCGGACAGGCTGGCAAGACCCAGCCAGAGGGGAACGCAACGCGAGGTGAACTTCATGGACGCTGACCTGAAAGAGGGGTGATCGCATGCGAATGAATCGCTTTTCACTCACTACACGGATGGCGTCGCCGGTTACCTCACAACAATTCGCAATTATTTTTCAGAGCCGGCTGATGATGTGAGCAAAGTCAGCCGGCCGAGCAACGTCTGTCGCGAGAAACCCACCACCTGGCCCAGCGAATCCAGCGCCAGCAGCGGCTGATTGGCCGGGATGCTGGCACTGACAAGGCGCTGGCCCAGGGTGTCATCGAGCAGCACGATCCGCCCTGGGTAATAGCGACGCAGGTCTTCCAGCACGTCGGCCAACGGCACCTGTTGATAACTTAGCCAGCCCTGACGCCAGGCCAGGCGGCTGTCACTGTCGACGGCTTCGATCTGCCCGGCGCGGCCTGCGGCATAGGTCAGTTGCTGATTGGCCGTCAGCTCGCGGGCCGACTGACCTGCCGTCGGCGTTACTGCAACGCGCCCGCTGCGCACCGTGACCTGCGCGCCCTCGCCTTGCTCGCGTACTTCGAACTGGGTGCCGAGCACGCGCACTTCACCGCCAGCGGCGTCGACCAGAAAGGGTTGACCGGTGTGGGTCACGTGGAAGAACGCTGCGCCGCGCAAAAGCTGAACCCGCCGCTCACCGTGGTCGAAGTCGACCGCCACCGCGCTGCCCGCATCCAGGGTCATCTGCGAGCCATCGGCCAGGGTGATTTGCTGCAACTCAGCGCCACTGCGATAGTCGGCCTGGGCATCCTGTAACCAATGCTGCGGCTGCCAGCCGCCGACGCTGCCCAGCGCCAGCAGCAGACAGGCGGCGGCAGCCAGAGCACCACCACGACGGCCCCAGCGCTTGGGCTGGCGAGCCTGGCGGATAGCGTCCAGGTATGGCTGCAGACTGGCCTGCTGTTCTTCGGCCAGTTTGGCCGCCGGCAGTTGGCTCAGTTGCCAGACATGCTCTGCGTGCGCATACGCCTCGCGATTGGCCGGGTCGGCCAGCAACCAGCGTTTGAACGGCGCAGCCTGGGCTTCGCCTGGATTGTGAATGATGCGGTTCAGCCAATGCAGCGCCGCCTGCTCGGTAGCCTGGCTGCTTGGCTCGGTGTGGCTGGTCATCGGCCGCCTCCTGGCCTACGCGGCGCGGCAACGCTTGCCTTGCACGCTTCGAGGGCGCGCATCATATGCTTTTCCACAGCGCTCTGGGACAACTGCATGGCCTTGGCGATTTCGCCGTAGGTGCAGCCGTGGACGCGGCTGAGCAGAAATATCTGCCGGCTGCGCTCGGGCAGGCCGCGCAACGCGGTCTCGATCCGCTGCAGATCATGCTCGGCGGCCAGCGCCTGCTCTGGCGCCGGGCTGTCATCGGCAACCGGCAAGCCTTCGACTACTCGGCCACGGCTGCCCTCACTGCGCAGGTGGTCGATCGCCAGGTTACCGGCGCAGCGCAGCAGGTAGATATCCAGTGCTTCGACCTTGACCTCGGGCCGGCGCCAGAAGCGCAGGAACAACTCCTGCACCAGGTCCGCCGCCGTCGCCCGGCAGCCCACCCGGCGGCTGACCAGTGCTTCCATGCGCCCGCGCTGGGCGAGAAACACCTGGACGAAGCGCGCCCGGCCACTGGCGGCGTCGGCGTCTGCCGGGTTGCTGGGCGTTGGCTCGTTCAAGCGCTCACACACCCAGCGCAGCCAGCACCGGCCCGAGCAGCACGCTGACCAGGGCCAGGCCAAGCAACAGCCGTGGCTGATAAGGCAGGCCGAACACCCACAGGGTCAGCCCGGCCATCACCAGCGCAAACCACTCAACCAGGCCGAAGGCCAGGCCGCGGATGTTGACGGCAAGGATCAGCGACAGCACCAGCAGCGCCCAGCCAGCCCAACGCAGGGCAGGTAATTGCCCAGGCTTGGGTTTGCGCTTGAGCAGCTCACCGAAGTGCTTTTCCATCGCCAGACACAGGGCCACCAGCCCGGCGAAGGTGATCAGAGCAACGCTCAGCATCAGTTCACCTCGGCCGTGGTCGAGGCGGCTTTGGCAGCACGCGGTGCGCGCTTGGCCTGCACGTTGGGCGTGCGCAGCATCTTGCCAGCGGCCCAGGCGAGGAACAGCCCGGTACCCAGCGCGGTAAGGTCAAAGCCGGCCATGGCCCAGTCGCCCCGGGCGATCGACTGATCAAGGCCGTGGCCGGTGACCACCGCGTTGAGCAGCGGCAGCCCGGCAAACGCCAGTGCCCCCAGCGCCAATTGCTCGCCCCAGGCCTTGCGCCCCGGCCGCAGCAGCGCGTGCAGCGGCGACAGGGCCCAGGCCAGGAAGAACACGTTGATCTCCCAATCAGCCCGCCCCGGCATGCCGATTGGCAGCAACCGATTGGCCCAGAAGAACCCTGCCACGCCGAGCAACAGCCCGCTCATGCTGGCGATATTGAGCACTTCAACCAGGCGCAGCTCGAACGGCAAGCGGCCACTTTTGGCATGCTTGAGCTGGCGCTTGCCCAGCCACATCACCAGGCCGGTGCCGATCACCGCAGTACCGGCCACGCCAAACACAAAGTACAACCAGCGCAGCCACGGCCCGGCAAAGTTGCCCATGTGCAGGCCGGCGATAGTGAACGAGGTCATCATCGCCGCGCTTTCCGGCTCGCCCTGGCTGAGCTGCGCGCCGCTGACGCCATCGAAGGTCCAGTTGGCGCTGCGCTGATAGGCGACGTGATCGGCGGCGGCCTGGGTCACGGTCACCCGGGCATTGCTGTCGCCGGGGTTGGCAACCTGCAGGTAGCCGATGCGGGCGCCGGGCACGATGGTCTGCACCTTGGCATACAGCGCCGGCAGATCGGTCAGCGGCGCTGCCACGCCGGCGGCCTTGGGCGCTTCGTCACGGCCGAACAGCTCGCTGAAGTAAGTGTCGGATTCGCCCTTGTACGCCGCCATGATGCTCGCCGGCATGACCATGTACATGAACAGCAGCAGGCTGCTGTAGCTGATCATCAGATGAAACGGCAGCACCAGCACGCCGATCGCGTTGTGGCCGTCCAGCCACGAGCGCTGGCCCTTGCCTGGGCGGAAAGTGAAGAATTCCTTGAAGATCTTCTTGTGGGTGATTATCCCGGTGACCAGCCCCAGCAGCATGATCAGCGCGCAGAAAGTCGCCAGCCAGCGGCCCCACGGGTGCGGCATCTGCAACTGGAAGTGGAAGCGGTAGAAGAAGTCGCCACCGCGGCTGTCGCGCACCTCTACCCGCTCACCGCTGCGCGCGTCCAGCTCATGGCTGATGAAACCGCGCCGCCCGGTGGCGTTGGGGTCGCGCCAGCTGACGCTGAGGGCAGGTTCGCGGTCGCTGGGCAGGCGAATGAACCAGCTGCCGGCAGTCGCGGCGTTGCTCTGCAGATACCGCTGGGCGAGGCCAAGGCTGGCAGCCGGGTCGAGCTGATGGCGCTGTACCTCGGGCTGGCTCCAGTGGGTGATCTCGTCCTTGAAGTACGACAGCGTGCCGGTCAGGAAAATTGCGAACAGCAGCCAGCCAAACAGCAGCCCAGTCCAGGTGTGCAGCCAGGCCATGGCCTGGCGAAAGCCTTCTTTCATGGGTTCTTCATCCAGTAAGCCAGCCCATTGATCAGCGCCAGCGCAAGGCTTGGCAGCAGTACACCAAGCCAGGCGCGGGCGGCCGTGCGGCAGGCGAAGCACCAGATGAACGCCAGCAGGTAAAACACGAACGACAGCATCATCCCGGTCAAGGTCGCGTCGACCGGGGTCATGGGCACCAGCAAGGTGATACAGACGCTTGCCATCGACGCCAGCAGGTAGCCGCCAAGCAAGGCCGCCAGGCAGCGCGAGGCTACAGCCAGTCGATAGCTCAGGAGAATCCCGCCAGCTTTGCGCTTCATGACAAGGTCCGCTAGGTGAAGCCACCAATAATAATGATTTCAATTCTCATAAGCAAAGCTCGGCTGCGGCTGCTATCGGTTTTTGATGATTGCCGACATGCTGCAGGGAAATTACAATGCGAACCATTCTTACTAGCACTCGCGCTAATCAGCGCCGGAGTCGTTACGGTGTCCAGCGCCCTTTCTGCAACCGTCGAAGGCCTCTATCACGAGCATCACAGCTGGCTCACCGGCTGGTTGCGGCGTCGTTTGGGCTGCCCGCACAGCGCTGCCGATCTGGCCCAGGACACCTACCTGCGCCTGCTCCAGGCCCGCGAGGCGCCGCAACTGCTAGAGCCGCGGGCATTTCTCGCCACCGTGGCCAAGCGGGTGCTGTGCAATCACTTCCGCCGCCAAGAGCTGGAACGCGCCTACCGCGAAGCTTTGGCGCAGGTGCCTGAGCAGTTCGCCCCGTGCGAAGAACAGAAGGCAATCATCTTCGAGACCCTACTGGAGCTGGACCGCCTGCTCGACGGCTTACCGCCGCTGGTCAAGCGCGCCTTCCTGCTGGCCCAGGTCGATGGCCTCGGGCAAAGCGAAATCGCCCGTGAACTGGGTATCTCGCTGGCCACGGTGAAGCGTTATCTGAGCAAGGCAGCCCTGCGCTGCTACTTCGCCCTGTGAACAGCAGCTTTGGCGCCGAGGTCGCCGAGCAGGCGGTGCACTGGCTGATCGAATCCCAGGGCGATGATTTCGACGTGCGCCAGCAGCATGCGCTGCAGCGCTGGCTGGAGGCTGACGGCGAGCACCAGCGCGCCTGGGCGCATATCCAACAGGTCAACCAGCGCTTGCGTGGGGTCGCCTCGCCCGTTGTGCATGCGACTTTGCAGGCGCCGCCATCGCCTGCCCGGCGGCGTGCGCTCAAGGCTTTGTTGCTGCTTGGTGTGGCCAGCGCAAGCGGGCTCGCTGTGCAGCAACATAGCCCCGTGCCGGGGCTGCTGGCCGACTACCGCAGCCCGGTCGGCCAACGCCGGCGGCTAACCCTCGATGACGGCAGCCAGTTGCAACTCAACACCGGCAGCGCCGCCGATGTGCGCTTCGACAGCCAGCAGCGGCTGCTGCGGTTGGTCGAGGGCGAGCTGCAAGTTGAGGTGGTCAACGATAGCCGGCCAATGCTGCTGCGCAGCGCCGAAGGCGTGCTGCGGCTGGAACCGGGGCGCTTCAACCTGCGTCAGTTCAGCGGCTTCAGCCAACTGGCGGTGTACAGCGGCCGCGCCAGTCTCGACGGGCAGTCATTGCTGGCGGGCCAGCAGGCAGCTTTTGCCAACGCTGGCTGGCAGGGTATTGCGCCGTTGCAGGCGGATCGCGGTGCCTGGGTCGACGGCATGCTGGTGGCCGCGCAAATGCGCCTGGCGGACTTTCTCGACGACCTCGGTCGCTACCGCCACGGCCGCTTGAGCTGCAGCGAGCAAGTCGCCAACCTGCGTATTTCCGGCTCTTATCCGCTGGATGACAGCGAGCGGATCCTGCAGATGCTCGAAGTGGCACTGCCGGTCAGCGTGCGCCGTTTCACCCGCTATTGGGTCACGGTCGAGCGCCGCGTTGGCTAGTCAGCAAGTATTTTTCAAATAACCTGAGCCATTTCTGCAAGCTCGCGTGACAGACAAGGCAGACCCCCTCTCAAGGACCCGCTCATGCTGTTGCGTCCCAGCTCCCTCGCCCTGTTGCTTGCCTCCACCTTCAGCCTCGCCGCGCCTGCCGTGCTGGCCGCCGAGTACCACATCGCCGCCGGCTCGCTGGAGCAGGCCTTGAACCAGTTTGGCCGCGAGAGCGGTGCGCTGATTTCGTACGGTTCGCAACTCACCCAAGGCTTGCAGAGCCCGGGCCTGCAAGGCGAGTACGCGCTCGATCAGGGCCTGGAGGCACTGCTGCGCGGCAGCGGCCTGCAAGCTCGCCAGGAAGGTGCCAATGCCTTCAGCCTGCAGCCTGTCGCGGCACCTGCGGCCAACGCGCCGATCGAGCTGGGCGCGTCCACCGTGGTCGGTGACTGGCTGGCCGAAGCGCAAGCCGACAATGTCTTCGACCACCCCGGCGCACGTGACGTGATCCGCCGCGAGCAGTTCGAACGCAGCGGCGCCAGCAGCCCGCGTGAAGTGCTCAACCGCATCCCAGGGGTGAATGCGCCGGACACCAGCGGCACCGGCGGCCACGACCTGGCGCTGAACTTCGGCATCCGCGGCCTCAACCCGCGCCTGGCCTCGCGCTCGACGGTGCTGATGGACGGCATCCCGGTGCCGTTCGCGCCGTATGGCCAGCCACAGTTGTCGCTGGCCCCACTGAGCCTGGGCAACATGGACGCGGTAGACGTGGTGCGCGGCGGCGGTGCGGTGCGCTATGGGCCGCAGAACGTCGGCGGTATCGTCAACTTCGTGACCCGGGCGATCCCCGAACAGGCCACGTTCAAGGCGGCCATGCAGAACCAGCTGACGCCGTCGTCCAGCCACGATGGCATCAAGAACAGCGCCAACCTGCTGGTCGGCGGCACCAACGCCAATGGCCTGGGCGGTGCCCTGCTGTATTCCGGCAGCCGCGGCGGCGACTGGCGTGAGCACAGCGATACGCAGATCGACGATTTGATGCTCAAGGGCAAGCTGCAGCTCGATGAGGCCAACAGCCTGCACGCCATGGCGCAATACTATGAAGGCGAAGCTGAGATGCCCGGCGGCTTGAGCCAGGCAGCCTACGACGCCGATCCATATCAGTCGACCCGACTCAAGGACAAGTTCTGGGGCCGGCGCACGCTGGTCAACGTCGGTTACGACTACAAGCAGGATGATCGCCAGGTCAGCATCAACAGCTTCTTCACCAAGACCCTGCGCAGCGGCTATCTGGACCAGGGCAACTTCGTCTCGCTGTCGCCACGCGAATACTGGGTACGCGGCATCGAAACGCGCTTCTCGCAAGGCCTGGCCCTGGGAGACAGCTGGCATGAAGTCGGCGTCGGCTACCGTTACATCAACGAAGCCGGCCACGAGTTGCGCTACCAGGCACCGGTCAATGGCGACCTGCCGACCAGCAGCAGCTTTCTCGGTCGCGACACCCGCGGCAGCACCGAAGCGCATGCGATTTACCTGGACGACCGTATCGATATCGGCCGCTGGACCATCACCCCGGGCGTGCGCTACGAGATGATCGACTCCGAGCAGAGCAACAAGATCAGCGGCCAGCGTTACCAGGGCAGTTACAACACCGCCCTGCCCGCCCTGAACGTGCTTTACCACCTGACCGACCGCTGGAATCTGTATGCCAACACTGAAGGCTCATTCGGCAGCGTGCAGTACAGCCAGATGCCCAATCGCGTCAGCAGCGGCGAAGTAAAACCGGAAAAAGCCCGCACCTGGGAGGTCGGCACGCGCTACGACAATGGCGACCTGCAGGCGGAGATCGGCGCATTCTTGATCAATTTCGATAATCAATATGAAAGCAACCAGAGCAACGACGCGGTCATCGCACGCGGCGAAACGCGCCACCAGGGCATCGAGACCAGCCTGCGTTACGCGCTCGATGGTTTGAGCCCGGTATTAAGCGGCTTCGATGTGCACCTTGGCTACGCGTTCGTCGATGCGACCATCCGTGAAGACGGCGCCAACAAGGGTAATCAGGTGCCGTTCTCGTCTCGCCACAAGGGCACCCTCGGCCTGGGTTATACCGATGGGCCGTGGCAGCTGAACCTGGACAGCAGCTTCCAGAGCAGCCAGTTCGCCGACAACGCCAACACTCGCGAGGAAAGCGCCAATGGCGCCAATGGGCGCATCCCCGGCTACATGCTGGTAAGCACCCGCGCGGGCTACGACTTTGGCCCGCAGCTATCTAACCTGAAGCTCGCCGTTGGGGTGAAGAACCTGTTCAACCGCGAGTACTACACGCGCTCGTTCGACGATAACAATCGCGGCAAATATGTCGGTGAGCCACGCACGTTGTACGTTCAGACCTCGGTCGAATTCTGACGGGGTGAGGGGCGCATCGGCGCCCCAAGCCGAATCATGCTGCGCTCGGCTGCGTCCATCCAGCGCTGATTTAATTCAAAAAATTTATATTTTAAAAGGGCTTGAAATCGCCGCGCGGATGCCTGACCTTACAGTCAAGAGGCGATAAATTTCCACAGGCCTCAATGGCCTGGGCGACTCTTGCGAGCAAGCTGAATAAGGATTGAAGTCATGCAAATCCAAGTCAACAGCAGCAACCAGATCGACGGCAGCATCCGGCTTGAAGAGTGGGTACGTAGTACTCTTGAGAGCAGTCTTGAACGTTACGAGGACGATCTCACCCGCATCGAGGTGCACCTGCGCGACGACAACGGCGCCAAGCCCGGACCGCATGACAAACGTTGCCAGATGGAGGCTCGCCCCAAAGGCCATCAACCGATTTCCGTAAGCCACACGGCCACTTCGCTGGAGCAGGCTGTCGAGGGTGCCACGACCAAGCTCGACCACGCGCTGGATCACCTGTTCGGCAAACTGCGCAGCAAGCGTGTAGTGCTGGAAGTGAACGAAGAAATCGAGGAGTGATGACAGCGCTGTTCGGTTAGTTGCACAAGGGCCGCTCCGCGGCCCTTTCTGATTCAACCAACTCACCACAAAGCCACGCCGATCAGCGGCTGTGAACCATCTGCGCGGACACCCGGTCAACTTTTCCATCCAGTTAACCTGCAGATCCGCGACCATGCACAATCCATTCGATCAGATCAGCAATGCCTTCGCCCCGCGTTATCGGGTCAACCTGAGCATCACCCGCCTCGACGGCAGCATCATGCTGACCCTGTCCGACGACAGCGGCGCCGTCGCCAAGCGTTTGATCAGCCAGGCGCAACGCAACGATCCGGTACGCTTGCAGCGGGTCATCGACAGCATCCGTCTGGGCCTGGCCATCGAACAAGGCGAAAACCCGCTACAGGTACTCGCCGCCCTCACCCGCGACCCTGGCCAGCAACGTCACGCCGCCAGCCAGCTCGCCAACTGAGCGCTAGCGGCCTTCGTCGACTTCCTTGCCGTGAGCGTCCAGCGCCCGGCTTGAGGGATAGCGGTACGATGCATAGCGCACCACCAGAATCGCGAAGGCCAACAGCAAGATGCCGCCGCACAAGTACAGCAGGCCGACGTCCGGCGCCTTGTGATGGGACACATCGCCAATCAGCAGGCGCGTCAGGGCCGTGATTGCCACGTACAGCAGGAAGCGGATCGGCATGTGGTTGGTCTTGAAATAGATCCCGACCATCGCCCCCAACTCCAGGTAGATGAACAGCAGCAGAATGTCATCGACGCTGACCCCGCCCTTGCTGAGCATGTCCAGAAACGCCTCGACCGCCGCCCACGCGGTAATCCCGCCGATACCGAACAACGCCAGGTAGTGAAACCCCTCGACGCACAGGTTGCCCAGCGAGTCGGCAGAGCCGTGCAGGCCCTTGCGCATTTTTTCTGCCCATTTGATGTTCACGATGCTCGATTCCCCGATACGACTGAAGGATGGTGCGCCACCTGTGTGACGCTTGTGCCATGCAGTTAAAAGGCCAGACACGAGGGTTGGAAGGCGACAGATTGCCGCAAGGCACCTATGAGCTACGCTTTCGTGCAGATAAATGGCCACTATCCGGGTTGCGCTGGGGTGGCCTATGCGAGTACTGTACACCCATACAGTAAATTATTTGCATAACCCGCTATAAAGGCACAGAGGTGATGAATGGCCGTCGAAGTGGTATACCGCAGCAGTCGCGACCCGGAGCAGTTGTTCATGGATAAAGCCGAAGCGGATCGTCACGACAAGATGCTCGAGCTGGCCGAGCGCCTGGCTGATGTGCTGCAAAAAGCGGTGCCGTCGCTGACCGAACAACAAGTCGAGGAAGCCGGCATTTACATGGCGAAGAATCGCGATGTGTTCGCCCGAGCGTTCAAGAGCCAGCCCGATGCCTTGGCCGAATTGCTTGAGGGCAACGCGGCAGAATAACTGCCGTCAGCCATACAGCAAACGCTCCGCCAGCATCTGCGCCACCCGCGCTGGCGAGCGTTTCTCCGCCTGGGCATGGCCGAACACTTCGGTCAGGCGTGACGGAATTCGGGCCAGATGCGCGGTAATGGTGCCGAGGCTCTCGCCACGGTGGGTCAGTGCCACGTAGATCAAGCCACCGGCATTGATGACATAATCCGGCGCATAGAGTATCCCGCGCTTTTCCAGATGATCAGCCACCTGCAAGGTCGTCAGCTGGTTGTTGGCAGACCCCGCCACGGCAGCGCAGCGTAATTGCGTGACACTTTGGCCACTGAGTACCTGACCCACGCCACAAGGTGCGAAGATGTCGCACGGGGTGCTGACCAGCGCATCATTGGTCACTGGTTGGGCATTGAATTGCTCCACCGCCAAACGTACCTTGCCCGCGTCAAGATCGCTGACCAACAGTTCCGCGCCCGCCGCGTGCAGTTGCTCGGCCAACGCGAAGCCAACGTTGCCCAAGCCCTGTACAGCAATCCGCAAGCCTTCCAGATTATCGGTGCCCAGCCGTGCCATTGCTGTGGCCCGGATGCCAGCGAACACCCCGATGGCTGCATGTGCCGAGGGGTCTCCCGAAGCGGTGGTACTGGTAACGTGGGCAGTGCTCTGGGCAATGCAGTCCATGTCCAGGGTTGAGGTGCCACTGTCGACGGCGGTGATGAAGCGCCCATTCAAGCTGTCGAGCGCGCGGCCAAACGCCTCGAACAGTGCTGCGCGGTTTTCCACATGGGCGCCGCGCATGATCACGGCATTGCCACCGCCCTGTGCCAGGCCTGCCAGTGCAGCCTTGTAGCTCATGCCCTGAGCCAGGCGGATGGCGTCGGTGACGGCGCTTTCGTCGTCGGCATAGGCCAGGTAGCGACAGCCGCCCATGGCAGGGCCCAACTGCTCGTTGTGGATCGCCACCACGGCTCTGAGGCCGCTGGGTGGATCGACGAACAGGTGCAGTGACTGCGTGCGGGTGCTTTGCATGAGCGCGAACATCGACCGCCTCCAGCGAGGTGCTCCTGACAGTATAGGCAGCGCGATGCACAGCGCAGGCTGGTCGGACCACTGGACGAACCCCGCTGTCAGAGCTAATACTCAAGCATGTCGGGGGAGAGTCTGATGAACCCACGTAAAGCCTGCCTGGCGTGCCTGGAACGCGCGCCCGTCGACCTGCTGGAAGCAACCTTGTGGATCGCCGCCGAGCACGATGCCAGTGTCGTGCCCGCCCACGCCCTCGCCCAGGTGCGCGAGCTGCACCAGCAAATCAATGCCAGCCTGCCGATGTTGCCGCTCAGTGAGCTCGCCCAGCCGCTGTTGCGCCAGCTCAACACGCTGGGCTTTCAGCAAGACGAAATGCTGCCACTGCGTGCCCACGCGGCACTGATGGACAAGGTGTTGCAGCGCCGCCGTGGCCAGCCGCTGGCGCTGGCAATCCTCGCCCTGGAGTTGGCTCGGGGTTTGTCGATCCCGCTGGAAGGGGTCAACTTCCCGGGCCATTTTCTGCTGCGCGTGCCTGGCGCGGATCACCTGCTCGACCCGTGCGGCGGTCGTCGTCTGTACCCGGCTGAGTGCCGTCAGCTACTGGCCCGTCAGTTCGGCCCACAGGTAGCGTTGACGGCTGAACATATGCAGGTGGCCAGCCCGTTGCAGATGCTGCAGCGGCTGTCACGCAACCTGCGCCAGCTGCATATCAGCAACGACAATGACCTCGCCGCATTGATCGACGCCGAACGGGTCATGCAGCTGGGGCCGGTGCTGGTCAGCGACTATCTGGCGCGAGCCACGCTGTACCAGCGCCTGGACTGCCCGCAGGCCGAGCGCTTTGACCTGGAACGGGCATTGCTGCTCAGCGAAGACCCGGCGCAGCGCTTGAAGCTGAGCGAACGTCTTGGCCACCTGCCCGCCAGCAGCCCATCGATTCACTGAAGCGGGGTATCAGGCTGACGTGATGGATGCGCCTGGATAAACGCCGGATGCTGCGCCGCCAGCGCTGCCACCCGGTTGATCCGCGGGTAGCGGCTCAGATCGACACTGAACCGCTCGGCCGCATACAGCTGTGGCAGCAGGTAGGCATCAGCCAAACCCGGCGCAAGATCAAAGCAGAAGCCCTGATCATTGATCAACTGCTCCACCGCTGCCAGACCCTGGCCAATCCATTGGGCAATCCATAGATTGACCTGCGCCTCGTCCAGCCCCAGCTGACGCAACTGATTGAGTACGCTGACGTTGTGCAGCGGGTGCACATCGCAGCCGATGATCGCCGCGACGCCCCGTACCTTCGCCCGCGCCTCAGCCTCGGCAGGCAATAGCGGCGGCTGTGGATAAACCTCCTCCAGGTACTCGATGATCGCCGCCGATTGCACCAGCACACTACCGCTGTCACAGCCCAGCGCGGGCACCCTGCCCTGCGGATTGAGCGCAAGGTAGGCATCGCCGTGCTGCTCGCCCTTGAGCAGGTTGACCGGCACGTTGTCGAACGCGAGGCCCTTTAACGCCAGGGCAATCCGTACCCGATAGGACGAGGTCGAACGGTAATAGCCGAACAGCTGCATGGCCTGCCCTCTCAGTTGGCCGCGACGACTTTGCCGCGGCACTCGCCGAAGCCGATGCTGACCGCGCCGTCGCGCTTGCAGCGAGCACGCAGGATGATCTCGTCACCGTCTTCAAGGAACTTGCGCACCTCGCCGCTGGCCAGTTCGATCACCTGCTTGCCGCCATCCGTCATCTCCAGCAGGCTGCCAAATGCCCCTGGCTGCGCGCCGGACAATGTCCCCGAGCCGAACAGGTCGCCTGCTTGCAACTGGCAGCCATTGACGCTGTGATGGGCAACCATCTGCGCCACGGTCCAGTACATGCTCAGGGTGTTGCTCAGGCTCAGGCGGTGAGGCGGCAAGCCCTGTTCGCGCAGGCCTTCGGTGATCAGCAGCACTTCCAGTTCGATGTCGAGCGCGCCGTTGGCCTGATCGCGTGCATCGAGCAGATACGACAGTGGCTGCGGATCACCCTCGGGACGCGCCGGCTGAGCGCAACGGAAAGGTTCCAGTGCCTCGGCAGTGACTACCCACGGCGACAGCGTGGTGATGAAGCTCTTCGACAGGAACGGCCCCAACGGTTGGTATTCCCACGCCTGGATATCGCGCGCCGACCAATCGTTGAGCAGGCAATAACCAGCGACATGCTCGGCCGCATCGCCAATCGGGATCGCTTGCCCAATGTCATTGCCCTGGCCAATCCAGATGCCCAGTTCCAGCTCGAAGTCGAGCCGGGCGCATGGGCCAAAGCTTGGCTCGGTCTGACCCGCAGGCAGGGTCTGGCCCTTTGGCCGACGCACATCGGTGCCCGACGGGCGCAGGGTCGAGGCGCGGCCGTGGTAGCCGATTGGCACGTACTTGTAGTTGGGCAGCAGCGGGTTGTCCGGGCGGAACAGCTTGCCGACGTTCTTCGCGTGCTCGATGCCGACATAGAAGTCGGTGTAGTCGCCCACCTTGGCCGGCAGGTGCATTTGGCAGTCGCTGGCGAGGTACAGCGCCGCTTGCAGTGCAGCCTGATGTTCGCTGTGCTCGCCCAGCAGTTCCAGCAAACGCTGGCGCAACGCAACCCGGGCCGAACGGCCAAGGGCGAAATAGGCATTCAGCGTGGCGTCGGCGGTGGCCTCGACCGCAGTTTTGGCGTCACCCTCGAACAGGCCGGCGGCAAGCACGGCCTGCAGGTCGAGAATCGAATCGCCGATGGCCACGCCACAGCGCTGCGCTTCACCCGGCCGGCTGAAAATCCCCAATGGCAGGTTCTGCAGCGGGAAGTCGCTGTGACCGTTGGCCTGTTCGACCCAGCTACGGGCAGTCGCGGTGTGGTTCATGGGTTATCTCCGATTCGGGTTGAAGGTGCTCGGCAAGGTGGCCCAGCAGCTGTCGTAGTCGGCCTGCAATTGCGGGCATTCAAGCGCACTCTGGCTCGGGCGCAGGACCTGGCTGGTCTCGAACATGAAGGCCATGGTGTTGTCGATCTTGTGCGGTGCCAGCTCGCCATTGATGGCCTTGTGGCAAGTCTCGGCATCCGGGCCATGGGCGCTCATCACCCCATGCAACGACGCGCCACCGGGCAGGAAGCCGTCGGCCTTGGCGTCGTAGGCGCCCTGGATCAGGCCCATGAATTCGTTCATCAGGTTGCGGTGGAACCACGGCGGGCGGAAGGTATTCTCGGCGACCATCCAGCGTGGCGGGAAGATCACGAAGTCCATGTTGGCCAGGCCGTGGACGCTGCTCGGTGAAGTCAGCACGGTGAAGATCGATGGGTCCGGGTGGTCGAAGCTGACCGTACCGAGGGTATTGAAGCGACGCAGGTCGTATTTGTACGGGACGTTGCTGCCGTGCCAGGCGACCACATCCAACGGCGAATGCTGCAGTTCGCAGGCCCAGTGTTCGCCGAGAAACTTCTGCACCAACTGGACCGGGCCGCTGCTGTCTTCGTAATGCGCCATGGGGGTGAGGAAATCTCGCGGGTTGGCCAGGCCGTTGCTGCCGATCGGGCCAAGATCGGGCAGGCGCAGTGGCGCGCCGTGGTTTTCGGCCAGATAACCACGCGCCTGACCGTCGAGCAGCTCGACGCGAAACTTCATACCGCGCGGAATCACGGCGATTTCCAGCGGTTCGACATCGAGTACGCCCAGCTCGGTGGCGATACGCAGGCGGCCTTGCTCAGGCACCAGCAGCAGCTCGCCATCGGCATTGAAGAACACCCGCTGCATCGAGCGGTTGGCGCTGTAGATATAGATGCTGACGCCGGATGGCTTGTCCGCCGCGGCGGTGGCAACCATCGGCCGCCAACCTTCGATGAAATCAGTGGCTTCGGCCGGTAGCGGCTGCGGGTTCCAGCGCAGGCGGTTGGGCGTCACCGCGCCCAGTGGCGCCGCCAGCGGTTGGCGCGCAAGGCGTTCGAAGCGCGGGTGCAGCGCCGACGGGCGAATGCGATACAGCCAGGTGCGCCGCAGTTCGCTGCGGGCCATTGTGAACGCGGTGCCCGAGAGCAACTCGGCGTACAGGCCGTAAGGCGCACGCTGGGGTGAATTCTGCCCGACCGGCAGGGCGCCAGGCAGCGCTTCACTGGCAAACTCGTTGCCAAAGCCGCTGAGGTAGTCGAGGGCGGTGTCGCGGGTCATCTGTGCCTCCAGGCTCACTGAGAGCCATGCTGGCAGGGGCTGCTGGGCTGAACCGGGCCGTATCACGGTGGCTGGCAGCGCGTCTGCATTGTTATTGTCGTAATCAGATTACGAATAACGTAATTTGCTCGCCGCCCGTCGTCAAGTTATAAAGTCGCCACCTGTCAATGTGGATTCCTTTCCCCATGTCCAAAGCCAGCACCCCTGCCGACACCGGCAAGCAAAAGGTCCGCTCGGCGGAAGTCGGCACCGATATCCTCAAGGCCCTTGCCGAGCTTTCGCCGTCGACCTCGCTGTCGCGCCTGGCCGAGCACGTCGGCATGCCGGCGAGCAAGGTGCATCGCTATTTGCAGGCGCTGATTGCCAGCGGTTTCGCCGAGCAGGATCGCGCCACCAACCACTACGGCCTGGGCCGCGAAGCGTTGCGAGTGGGCATGGCCGCGCTGGGCAGCATCGATGTGCTCAAGGTGGCGGCGCTGCCGCTGTCGGCATTGCGCGACGCGCTCAACGAGAGCTGCTTCATTGCTGTGTGGGGTAATCAGGGCGCGACCGTGGTCAGTATCGAGCCGGCGGTGCGCGCCGTTACCGTGGTGACGCAGATCGGCTCGGTGCTGCCGCTGCTCAGCTCATCGACCGGGCTGGTGTTCGCTGCGCATTTGCCCGAGCGCGAAACGGTTGACCTGCGTGAACGTGAGTTGGCCGCCATGACGCAGACATTCGACGCCTATCAGCCACTTTTGGCAGGGATTCGCGAGCAGGGGCTGCACCATGTGCATGGGCTGTTGATGCCTGGCGTCGACGCACTTTCGGCGCCGATCTTCAATGCCATGGGGCACATCGTAGCGGTGATGACCGTGGTTGGGCCGACCTCGATTTTCCATGCCGATGAGCATGGCCCGGCGGCGCAGCAGTTGCTGGCGGCCACCCGCGACATCAGCTGGCGGATGGGCTACGCGGCCTGAACAGTGACTCTTACTCGGCGCGTAAAGGTGAATGTCGCCTGAGGCTATTTTTCTCGCCGCAACAGCGGCTTATGCTGACTTCACTGGCCAGCACGCAGCGCACTCCCCCGCCCTGAGTGCAGGCCACGCTCGACGACGTTGATTTTGAAGCTCCTTGATCTAACGTCCAGATTGGCCACTGCACATGCAGTGGCCTTTTTTTTTGCTCAGGTCAGCGCGGCAAAGCCTGCACGGATCTCGTCTTCGGGCAGTTCATCGCCGATAAACACCATCACACTTTCACGCGCCTCGTCGGCCTTCCATTCGCTGTCCCAGTCGAAGCCGTACAGCTTCAACACGCCCTGAAACACCAAACGGCGCTCATCCCCAGCGATATTGAGCACGCCTTTGTAGCGCAGCAACTGCTTGCCGTGGTTTTCCAGCAGCTCGTTCATGAACTCGCTGAGGCGATCGATATCCAGCGCCGTGCTGGTACGCAAAACCAGCGTCGAGATGCGATCCGGGGTCGCCGGCTTGAGCACCGGGCGCAGGCTGCGGGTGATACTCGCGCCCAGGTCAGGATTGAGATTGAAGCCGCGCACATCAAGCAACTCAGCCAGGTCGATGCGGCCCTGCTCGACGATGCGAATCGCCGCGCGGCCGTTGATCCGCGCCAGGCGCTCCTGCAAGGCCTCGACAGCCTCAGCCGTGACCAGATCGGTCTTGCTCAACAGCAAGCGGTCGGCAAAGCCGACCTGAGCCTGGGCAATGGCCTGGGTCAGGTGGACATCGGCGTGGGCGGCGTCGACCAGGGTGATGATGCCGTCGAGGATGTAGCGATCGCGCAGCTCTTCTTCGATGAAGAAGGTCTGCGCGACTGGCGCCGGGTCAGCCAGACCGGTGCATTCGATCACCAGCCGGTCAAACGCGATGTCGCCGGCATCCAGCCGCTCCAGCAGCAGGTACAGGGCTTTGGTCAGGTCGGTGTGGATGGTGCAGCACACACAACCGTTGGCCAGGGTCATGACCTGCACCGGCTCGTCTCCGAGCAATTGGCTGTCGATGCCGGCTTCGCTGAATTCGTTTTCGATCACGGCGATCTTCAGGCCATGCTCGGCCTTGAGCATGTGCTTGAGCAGGGTGGTCTTGCCCGCACCGAGAAAACCGGTGAGGACCGTTACAGGAATAGGCGTTTGCACGCAGACATCTCCTTTGGCCATAAATGAAAGTGGGAGCCCGGTTGCCCGGGCTCCCACTCGATCACACTTGCCGCTGGTTCAACAGCACTTGGGCCCGGACTTGCCGCCGTAACGGGCTTCCTGTCGCTCGCGGAAGAACTCCTCGTAGCTCATCATCGGCTTGTCCGGGTGCTTGCCCTGCATGTGCTCGACATAATTGTCGTAGTCGGGCATGCCGACCATCAGCCGGGCAGCTTGCCCCAGGTACTTACCCAGGCGACCCAGGTCGTTGAACATGGCTGCAGTCCTCTCGTTTACGCGTCAGGCAGCGCCTGGAACGGGGTTTCTTTATCGCTGCGCTCTTTGCGACCCAGTGCCGAGTAACCGACTCTGAGGGCGAAGAACAGGATGCTGAACACCACCACCAGGAACAGGATGGTCAAGCCAGCGTTGGTATAGGCGTTGAAGATCACGTGCTGCATCTGACCAACGTCCTTGGCCGGGGCCAGTACCTGACCGGCGTCCAGCGCGACGCTGTACTTGTTCGCGAGGGCCAGGAAGCCAACAGCCGGGTTCGGATCGAACAGCTTGATGAAGCCTGCAGTAGTGGTGCAGATCAGCAGCCATACCGCCGGTACCAGGGTGACCCACATATAGCGCTGGCGCTTCATCTTGATCAGCACCACGGTGCCGAGCATCAGCGCGATACCGGCCAGCATCTGGTTGGAGATACCGAACAGCGGCCACAAGGTGTTGATGCCACCCAGCGGATCGATCACGCCTTGATACAGCAGGTAGCCCCACATCGCTACGCAGCCAGCAGTGGCAAGCAGGTTGGCGCCCCACGATTCGGTGCGTTTGAGTGCAGGCACGAAGCTGCCGAGCAGGTCCTGCAGCATGAAGCGCCCGGCACGGGTACCGGCGTCCACTGCGGTGAGGATGAACAGCGCCTCGAACAGAATCGCAAAGTGGTACCAGAAGGCCATGGTGTTTTCACCCGGCAATACCTGGTGCAGGATCTGCGCGATACCGACTGCCAGCGTTGGCGCACCACCGGCACGGGCCAGAATGGTGTGCTCGCCAATGTCGCGGGCAACCGCTTCAAGTTGCTCAGGGGTGATCAGGAAGCCCCAGCTGCTGACCGTCTGCGCGACGCTTACCACGTCGGAGCCGACCACTGCTGCCGGGCTGTTCATGGCGAAGTACACGCCTGGCTCGATCACCGAAGCAGCAACCATGGCCATGATAGCCACGAACGACTCCATCAGCATGCCGCCGTAACCGATGTAACGGGCGTTGGTTTCGTTGTCGAGCAGCTTGGGCGTGGTGCCCGAGGAGATCAACGCATGGAAACCGGATACCGCACCGCAGGCGATGGTGATGAACAGGAACGGGAACAGCGTGCCCTTCCAGACCGGGCCAGTGCCGTCGGTGAACTGGGTCAGCGCAGGCATCTTCAGTTCAGGCGCGAGGATCAGGATGCCCAGCGCCAAGGCGACGATGGTACCGATCTTGAGGAAGGTCGACAGATAGTCACGCGGCGCCAGTACCAGCCATACCGGCAGTACAGCGGCAACGAAGCCATAGCCCACCAGCATCCAGGTGATCTGCACACCGGTGAAGGTGAACGCCGGGCCCCAGACCGGGTCGGCAGCCACCAGGCCACCGATCCAGATCGACAGCAGCAGCAGGACCACGCCGATGATCGAGATCTCACCAATCCGCCCCGGGCGGATGTAGCGCATATAGATGCCCATGAACATCGCGATCGGGATGGTCGCCATCACCGTGAACATGCCCCACGGGCTTTCAGCCAGGGCCTTGACCACGATCAGCGCCAGCACCGCGAGGATGATGATCATGATCAGGAAGCAGCCGAACAGGGCGATGGTGCCCGGGATCCGGCCCATTTCTTCACGGACCATGTCACCCAGCGAGCGGCCATTGCGGCGGGTGGACATGAACAGGACCATGAAGTCCTGAACGGCACCTGCCAGGACCACACCGGCAATCAGCCACAGCGTACCGGGCAAGTAACCCATCTGCGCGGCGAGTACCGGACCGACCAGCGGCCCCGCGCCAGCGATGGCGGCGAAGTGGTGACCGAAGAGGATGTGCTTGTTGGTCGGCACATAGTCCAGACCATCGTTGTTGAGTACCGCAGGGGTTGCCCGACGCGAGTCGAGCTGCATCACCTTGGTGGCGATGAACAGGCTGTAGTAGCGATAGGCGACCAGATACAGGGCCACTGCCGCAACCACAATCCACAAGGCGTTGACTGCCTCGCCGCGACGCAGGGCAACTACACCCAGCGCACAGGCTCCCAGTACTGCCAACACCAGCCACGGAATGTGGCGTAGCAGGCTATTATTGTTGTTCATGGTTTACTTCCAGCTGGTGGATTGGAAAGACCGCCAAGCGAGTCTAGGGCCAGTCAAGGCGCATTGCCACATTTGCTTTGTTCTAGAGCCTTTGCCGCCCGATTGCGCAAGCACATACGCCCATACCTTCAACTATAGTCAGGATGTCTTGCAGAGGGCTTTGACCATGAGCGATCACGACGAACGTCGGCGTTTCCAGCGAATTGCTTTCGATGCCACCGCAGAACTGCGCCAAGGCTCGCGAAAATGGCAGGTAAAGCTGCTGGATATCTCCCTCAAGGGCATTCTGGTCAGCCGCCCCGAGTGCTGGGAGCCAGATGCCACGCAGGATTTTGAAGCGACGGTACACCTCAGCCCTGAGGTGCAACTGGAAATGCAGGTCGAGCTGCGTCATGAAGAAACCGGCAAGCTGGGTTTCGTCTGCCTCCACATCGACCTCGACTCGATGAGCCATCTGCACCGTCTTGTGGAATTGAACCTGGCTGATCGCACCGAAATGATGCGCGAACTGCGCGAACTCATCGAATAATACTATCTGTTAGCTAGCTAACCTGCCCCTCCTCCATGTGTTTCCTGTCTACCCAGACAGCTTCTTGCAAGCGGTTTGGGGACTTGTACACAACTTTATAATCACGCTTGCGCTCTGTTGGAACGCTTTCTGCATTCAGCTAAGACGCTGTTTACGGGCACTCTTGTGCGCGCTCCGATCAAAATATTGTATACAATTTTTGTGGCCATCCTTTGTAGGAAGTGTCTACAGTAGCCCCACAACAATAAACAGAGAGCCTGCTCCATGACGACGCCCCCTGGAACATCTGCGACCCAACGTCCCGAGGACGAAAACCTCGGCCTTGGCGCCAACCTGGCCTACGGTCTGCAGCATGTGCTGACCATGTATGGCGGGATCGTTGCGGTCCCGCTGATTCTGGGCCAGGCAGCGGGCCTGAACCCCGCCGAGATCGGTCTGTTGATCGCCGCCTCACTGTTTGCCGGTGGCCTGGCGACCTTGCTGCAAACACTTGGTTTACCGTTTTTCGGCTGCCAGCTGCCGCTGGTTCAAGGTGTGTCCTTCGCCGGTGTGGCGACCATGGGCGCGATCCTCAGCAGTGAAGGTGGCGGTGGCCTGCCGGGGGTGCTCGGCGCAGTGATGGCGGCCTCGGTGCTCGGCTTTTTGATCACGCCGGTGTTCTCGCGGATCACCAAGTACTTCCCACCGCTGGTGACCGGCATCGTCATCACCACCATCGGCCTGACCCTGATGCCGGTTGCGGCGCGCTGGGTCATGGGCGGCAACAGTGCCTCGCCAGAGTTCGGCAGCATGGCCAACATGGGCCTGGCCGCGCTGACCTTCGCCATCGTGCTGGTGCTGAGCAAACTCGGCAGCGCGACCATCTCGCGACTGTCGATCCTGCTGGCGATGGTGGTCGGTACGTTGATTGCCTGGTCGCTGGGCATGGCCGATTTCAGCAAGGTCGCCGAAGGCCCGATGTTCGCCATGCCCTCGCCGTTCCACTTCGGCATGCCGACCTTCCATATCGCCGCGATCCTGTCGATGTGCATCGTGATCATGGTGACCTTGGTCGAAACCTCGGCAGACATCCTTGCGGTCGGTGAGATCATCGATACCAAGGTTGACTCCAAGCGCCTGGGCGACGGTCTGCGCGCCGACATGGCCTCCAGCATCCTGGCACCGATCTTTGGCTCCTTCACCCAGAGCGCCTTCGCCCAGAACGTCGGCCTGGTGGCTGTGACCGGAGTCAAGAGCCGCTATGTAGTGGCTACCGGCGGCCTGATCCTGGTCGTGCTGGGGCTGCTGCCGGTGATGGGCCGGGTGATCGCCGCAGTGCCGACGCCAGTACTTGGCGGTGCTGGCATCGTGCTGTTCGGCACCGTGGCTGCGAGCGGGATTCGCACCTTGTCCAAGGTCAGCTACAAGAACAACGTCAACCTGATCATCGTCGCCGCCTCGCTGGGCTTTGGCATGATCCCGATTGCCGCACCGAACTTCTACCACCACTTCCCGAACTGGTTCGAGACCATCTTCCACTCCGGCATCAGCTCGGCGGCGATCATGGCGATTCTGCTCAACCTGATGTTCAACCACTTCACCACCGGTAACTCGGAGAACCAGTCGGTGTTCGCCGCAGCCTACGAGCGCACCATCCAGTACTCGGACATCTCCGCCCTGCGTGATGGCGACTACTTCAAGGACGGCAAACTGTTCGACGCTGAAGGCATCGAGGTGCCACTGCAAGAGGGCTCAGAGCAGGACGGCGCGGCGCGACGGCGCAACGCGGTGGCCGAGCACTGACGCCTGTAGGAGCGGCCTTGTGTCGCGAAAGGCCCGCAAAGCGGGCCCAGCAATATCAGCGGCGAAGCTGAAATGCGGGGCCGCTACGCAGCCCTTTCGCGACACAAGGCCGCTCCTACAGTTACTCGAACAGCGCGTCGAGGGCCTGTTCAAGCCGGGTCACGGCAATCACCTGCAGCCCCGGCGGAGACTCCTTGGGCGCATTGCCCTTGGGCACGATGGCACGCTTGAAGCCATGCTTGGCGGCTTCCTTCAAACGCTCCTGACCGCTGGGCACCGGCCGTACTTCGCCAGACAGGCCGATTTCACCGAACACCAGCAGGTCATGGGCCAGAGGCCGATTGCGCAAGCTCGACATTACTGCGGCCAACAACGCCAGGTCAGAGGCCGTTTCGAGCACCTTGACCCCGCCTACCACGTTGAGGAACACGTCCTGATCGTGGGTCGGGATGCCGCCGTGACGGTGCAAGACGGCCAGAAGCATGGCCAGGCGGTTCTGGTCCAGGCCCAGGGTGACCCGGCGCGGGTTGGCCAGGTGGCTGTCGTCGACCAGCGCCTGCACCTCGACCAGCATCGGCCGGGTGCCTTCCCAGGTCGCCATGACCACACTGCCGGGGACTTCTTCCTGGGTGCGGTTAAGGAAAATCGCCGACGGGTTGGAGACCTCTTTCAAGCCGCGATCGGTCATGCCGAACACGCCCAGTTCGTTGACCGCGCCAAAGCGGTTTTTCACCGCACGCAACAAGCGCAGACGGCCATCGGACTCGCCCTCGAAATACAGCACGGTATCGACCATGTGCTCGAGCACCCGCGGCCCGGCCAGCGAGCCTTCCTTGGTCACGTGACCAACGAGGAAGATCGCCGTGCCGCTCTGCTTGGCGTAACGCACCAGCAATGCCGTGCTCTCGCGCACCTGGGCGACCCCGCCCGGGGCGGATTGCAGCTGTTCGGTGAAGATGGTCTGGATCGAGTCGATGACCATGACCCGCGGCTGCTCGACGCGAGCGGTGGCGATGATGGTCTCGATGCAGGTTTCGGTCATGACCTTGAGCTTGTCCTGCGGCAGGCCCAGACGCCGTGAGCGCATCGCTACCTGCTGCTGCGACTCTTCACCGGTGACATACAGTGCCGGCATGGCGGCGGCCATGTGGCACAGGGTCTGCAACAGGATGGTCGATTTGCCGATACCTGGGTCACCACCGATCAGCACCACCGAACCATCGACCAGACCGCCACCGAGCACCCGGTCGAGTTCGCCGCTGCTGGTGCTGAAACGGGGGATTTCTTCGACGCTGACTTCGGCCAGGGTCTTGAGCTGGGCCTGCTGGCCAGTCCAGCCGGCACGCCCGCTGGGCGCCGCGGCGCCACCGCTCTCGATCATGCTCTCGACCAAGGTGTTCCAGGCGCCGCACTCGCCGCACTGGCCCGCCCATTTGGGAAAGGTCGCGCCGCACTCGGTGCAGCCATACAAGCGCTTGGCTTTGGCCATAAGGCAGTCTCCCGGAAAAAAGTGGTCATGATAGCCGAGCCAGACGTGTCTCGAACGCTGCAGGATGCGACAAAACTATTCGATCTAACCGCAGTCACTTACTAACCTCAGTCACTGCAGCGTCACGCATGAAGCGTTTTAGTGGCTTACACTGCGTTTTACTTATCCATTTGTTACAAGGAATAAACCATGGGCATGATCAGTGAATTCAAGGCATTTGCCGTCAAAGGCAATGTGGTCGATATGGCGGTCGGTATCATCATCGGCGCCGCCTTCGGCAAAATCGTTTCGTCGTTCGTTGGCGACGTGGTGATGCCGCCACTGGGCCTGCTGATCGGTGGCGTCGACTTCAGTGACCTGGCAATCACCCTGAAAGCCGCGCAAGGGGATATCCCGGCTGTCGTGCTGGCGTATGGCAAGTTCATTCAGACCGTGATCGACTTCGTCATCGTCGCATTCGCCATCTTCATGGGCGTCAAGGCGATCAACCGCCTCAAGCGCGAAGAAGCCGTGGCGCCTACCACGCCACCGGTGCCAACCCCTCAGGAAACCCTGCTGACCGAGATTCGCGATCTGCTCAAGACGCAGAATCAGAACCGTCTGCCCTGATCGAGCAAAGGGGCGCGCCGCGCCCCTTACCAGTAGTTTTCCACTGCTACCTGGCCTGGACGTTTGCTCAAGTTGAGTTGCAGATCGCGCGCCTTCAACACTTGGCGCGTGTCGTCGATCATCTGCGGGTTGCCGCAGAGCATGATCCGCGAATGCTCGGGGGATAATTCAAGCCCCGCCGCCCGCTCCAGTTCGCCGCTTTCAATCAACTGGGTAATCCGGGCATTCAGTGCACCCGGATACGCTTCGCGCGTGACGACTGGAATGAACTGCAACTTGCCGGCATATTCGGCCAGATAGTCGCGCTGCTCCAGCCCGGCAATTTCATCGACGTAGGCCAATTCCGCGGCCTCGCGTACCGAATACACCAGTTTGATGTTGTCGAAGCGTTCCCAGACTTCGAAGTCCTGCAGGATCGACATGAACGGTGCAATGCCGGTGCCGGTTGCCAGCAGCCACAGATCGCGGCCAGCTGGCAGTCGATCAAGGGTCAGATAGCCGAACGCCTGGCGATCGATAAGCAAGCTGTCGCCCTGCGCCAGGCGGCTGAGCTCGCTGGTGAATTCGCCGCCAGGCACAACGATCGAGAAGAAATCCAGATACTCGTCATGCGGCGCACTGACCATCGAGTACGCGCGCCAGACCACGCTGCCATCGGCTTTGCTCACGCCCAACCGAGCGAACTGCCCTGCGCGAAAACGAAAGCCTGGATCGCGCGTCACGCGCAGGGAAAACAGGTTAGGCGTCAACGGCCGAACGTCGAGCAGAGTCTGGCGGGTGAACTTGTCGGCGCTGGCGGTCATGACGGGCTCCATAAATCAGATGCGCCCAGTTTCGCCTAAAGCTGACTGAATGAACACCGACGGTTTGCAGGGGCAAGGCGCGAAGTGAATGGCGGGAACAGCGTTAATGAGAAAGAAAACAAACAAGAGGACGACTCTTTTCCTACACTGAGTCAGGCAGGTTGAGCAACGCCTCCAACAAAGCCGGCGGCATCGCCATCGCAGCCAGCCGTGGGCTGTTCTGAGCGCAACCTCCCCCCCGTGGATAAAGCCCTGTAGAATCTCGCCCCTCAAGCTCGTCGTGGTCTGCGCCGAGCAGATTCATAGCTGAGCCCCACGCCATGCCCCTGCTGACCAGCCCCTTCGCCGAACTCGATCTGATCCGCCAACCGGAACAGGCCGACGACCCGCTGCAAGCGTTCGACGCTGCCGACCAGTACCTGCTCGAGCACCTCGCCAGCCAAGGTTTGCCCGCCGACTGCCGTGTGCTGGTACTCAATGACAGCTTTGGCGCATTGGCGGCCAGCCTGTGCGACAGCCTGCAAGTGACCAGCAGCGGCGATTCGCACCTGGCCCGCATGGCTCTGGAAAAGAACCTCGTGCGCAACGCCAAGGCGTTCGACAGCGTGCCGTTCGTGCCGTCCAACCAGGTCTGGCAGGGGACGTTCGATCGGGTGCTAGTGCGGGTGCCGAAAACCCTGGCCTTGCTTGAAGAGCAGTTGATCCGCCTGCAAGGCCACCTGGCACCGGGCGCCGAGGTGATCGCCACGGCCATGATCAAGCACTTGCCGCGTGCCGCTGGCGACTTGCTGGAAAAGTACATCGGCCCGGTGCAGGCCTCGCTGGCGCAGAAAAAAGCGCGCCTGCTGACGGCCAGCTTCAGCGAACGGGCTCCGGCTCAATCGCCCTACCCTAGCCGTTACACCTTGGATCAACCGCCCCTGGAGCTGGTCAACCACGCCAATGTGTTCTGCCGCGAAGGACTGGATATCGGCACCCGTGCGTTTCTCCCGCACCTGCCGCGCGATCTTGGTCAGGCCCGGGTCGCCGACCTGGGTTGCGGTAACGGCGTGCTGGCGATCGCCTGTGCGCTGCTCAACCCACAGGCGCAGTTCAGTCTGGTCGATGAGTCGTACATGGCCGTGCAGTCAGCACTGGAAAACTGGCAGGCAGCTTTGCCCGAGCGGCCGGTTGAGGTGCTCGCGGCAGACGGCCTGGCCGGGTTCGAGAAGCAATCACTGGATGTGGTGCTGTGCAACCCACCGTTCCACCAACAACAGGTGGTCGGTGACTTCCTCGCCTGGCGCATGTTCCAGCAGGCCCGCGATGCGCTGGTGGTGGGCGGCGCGCTGTACATCGTCGGCAACCGCCACCTGGGCTATCACAGCAAGCTCGCGCGGTTGTTCCGTGGGGTCGAGCAAGTTGCCGCGACCCCCAAGTTCGTCATCCTCAAAGCGCGCAAGTAATTCGCCCGGTCAATGCGTGCTCAGCCCGGCTGCGCTCATGAACATGCGCATCAGCCAAGCCAGCACACCCAGGGCGGCGACACTCGCCGCCCAGATCATCACCAGCCAACCTAGCCGCTGCCACAGTGGCTTCTTCTGTTCGATACCGGTCATGCCGCGCACCTCCTAGTGATAGCCCTGGTCATGGGTGACTTTGCCGCGGAACACGTAATAGCTCCAGAACGTGTAACCGAGGATCAACGGCAGTATGAACAGCGTCCCCACCAGCATGAAGCCCTGGCTCTGCGGCGGTGCGGCGGCCTCCCAGATCGAGATCGACGGCGGGATGATGTTTGGCCAGACGCTGATCCCCAGGCCGCTGTAGCCCAAGAAGATCAACACCAGGGTCAGCAGAAACGGCGTGTAGTGCGCTGAGCGGGCAATCGCCTTGAACAAGCCGTAGAACGTCACTATGACCAGAATCGGCACCGGCATGAACCACAGCAGGTTAGGCATGCTGAACCAGCGCTCGGCAATCTGCGGGTAAGCGATCGGCGTCCACAGGCTGACGATGCCGATGACCGCCAGCAGTACCAGAGCCAGGGGCCGGCCAAGCACATGCATCTGCTGTTGCAGCGGGCCTTCGGTTTTCATGATCAGCCAGGTGCAACCCAGCAAGGCGTAGGCGACGATCAGGCCCAGCCCGGAGAACAGGCTGAACGGCGTGACCCAGTCCCAGGCGCCGCCGGCATAGTGGCGGTCGACCACCTTGAAGCCCTCGATGAACGCGCCCAATGCCACACCCTGAAAGAACGTCGCCAGCAGCGAGCCGCCGATGAACGCCTTGTCCCACACGTGGCGCTTGGCAGCAGTGGCCTTGAAGCGGAATTCGAAGGCCACACCGCGGAAGATCAACCCGATCAGCATCAGGATCAGCGGCAGATACAGTGCCTCCAGCACCACCGCGTAGGCCATTGGAAACGCCCCGAACAAGCCCGCTCCGCCCAGCACCAGCCAGGTTTCGTTGCCGTCCCAGACCGGCGCGACGGTGTTCATCATCACGTCGCGGTCATGCTCGGCCTTGACGAACGGGAAGAGAATGCCGATGCCCAGGTCGAACCCGTCCATCACCACATACATCATCACGCCAAAGATGATGATCACAGCCCAGATCAGCGGAAGATCGATACCCATGGCTCAGTTCCTCTCGGTCAGGCTGGAGTTGGCCTCATGGCCGTCATCGGCAGCGGACAAGGGCCGCGCCGGGGTCCGTTTTTGCCCTGGGCCGCCAGGTGGCTGCTCTTCTTCACCGGTATGCGGGCCTTTGCGCACCAGGCGCATCATGTACGCCAGGCCGGTGCCGAACACCGCAAAGTAGACCACCACGAACATCACCAGCGTGAAGCCGAGCTGGCCGTAGCTGTGGTTGGAGACGCCATCGGCCGTGCGCATCAAGCCATACACCACCCACGGCTGGCGGCCGACCTCGGTGGTGAACCAGCCAGCCAGAATAGCGATCAGCCCGGATGGCCCCATCCACAACACGAAGTACAGGAACGGCCGCGAATGGTAGATCGCGCCGGTTCTACGCAGCCACAGGCTCCACAGGCCAGCGGCAATCATCAGCATGCCCAGCGCAACCATGACCCGGAACGACCAGAAGATGATCGTCGAGTTGGGCCGATCCTCTTTGGGGAATTCCTTCATGGCCGGCACTTGCTTGTCCAGGCTGTGGGTCAGGATCAAACTGCCGAGCACCGGAATCTCGACCTTGAAGCGAGTGGTTTCGGCTTCCATGTCGGGGATGCCGAACAGAATCAGCGGGGTCGCCTCACCGGGTTTGTTCTCCCAGTGGCCTTCGATCGCGGCGATTTTCACCGGCTGGTGCTTGAGCGTATTGAGCCCATGGAAGTCGCCGATGATCGCTTGCACCGGGGCCACGATCAGGGCCATCCACATCGCCATCGAGAGCATCTTGCGCACGGCCGGGTTGTCGCGCCCGCGCAGCAGATGCCAGGCCGCCGAGGCGCCGACGAAGAACGCCGTGGCGACGAAGGCGGCGGTGGCCATGTGCGCCAGGCGGTAGGGGAACGACGGGTTGAAGATCACCGCCAGCCAATCCACCGGGATTACCCGGCCATCGATGATTTCGTGGCCCTGTGGGGTCTGCATCCAGCTGTTGGAAGCCAGGATCCAGAAGGTCGAGACCAGCGTGCCCAGCGCCACCATCAGCGTCGAGAAGAAGTGCAGGCCTCGGCCTACTCGGCTCCAGCCAAACAGCATGACGCCAAGGAAGCCCGCTTCGAGGAAGAAGGCAGTGAGCACTTCGTAGGTCAGCAATGGCCCGGTGACGGCGCCGGCGAAATCAGAGAAGCGGCTCCAGTTGGTGCCGAACTGATAGGCCATGACCAAACCCGAGACCACGCCCATACCAAAGTTGACGGCGAAGATCTTCGACCAGAAATGGTAGAGATCGCGGTAGATGCGGTTGTCGGTTCTCAACCAGAGGCCTTCGAGAACGGCCAGATAACTGGCCAGGCCAATGGTGATGGCCGGGAACAGGATGTGAAAGGACACGGTAAAGGCGAACTGGATTCGGGCGAGCTCTAGGGCTTCTAAGCCGAACATGGTGCTTCCTCTTCAGGTGAACCGGCATTTCGGGCTTGTGGCCCTGATGCCCACTGCCCCCACGGTTATCGAGTGCGACCTGTTGGAATTGTTCTATTCGATTGCAGGGATTCACGCCGCACAGGCCGATCAATGCATTTGCAACGATTGACCCAGATCAATGGCTGTATCCAGCATAGCCCCGAATTCCGCCCCAGGGCCTGTGGCTGGATGCCGCGTGGCGCATTGCCCCACCCTCTTCCATGCAATGGCAAAAGGTGCTTGAGCAGGACTTATGCAACTCTTTGTTACAAACAGATGATAGGCTGCAGAGCCCCGGGTTTCTTATAGGTCGCAGGCTGCCGATGTCCGACTCTGCTCCGCTGTTGTTGCGTCACCACCGCCCCTTTCTCGCGTTCTGGCTGGCCCGCGTATTTACCGCGAGCGGCTTTCAGATGCTCACTGTGGCGATTGGCTGGCAGCTCTATCAGCTGACCGGCAACGTGCTCGATCTGGGCCTGGTCGGCCTGGTCGAATTCGCCCCGCGGGTGTTGTTCATGCTGCATACCGGGCACGTGGCCGACCGCTATGACCGGCGCCGGGTGGCGGCGCTGTGCCAGAGCCTGCAAGCGCTGATTGCGCTGGCACTGGTGCTCGGCAGTGCCACCGACAACGTCAGCCGTGAGCTGATCTTCTGCCTGGCCTTCCTGCTCGGCGCCGCACGTTCGTTTGAAATGCCGGCGACTCAGGCCCTGCTGCCCAACGTGGTCCCGCCCGGACTGTTCCCGCGGGCCGTGGCAGCCTCGGCATCGGCGACCCAGGCCGCCACTATCGTCGCCCCTGCGGTCGGCGGCTTGTTGTATGCGCTGGGCAGCATCTGGGTGTACGGCCCGACCGTGGCGCTGTATGTGATCGCCTGCGGCCTGACCCTGAGCCTGGATGCCCGCCAGCAGGTCCAGCAGCGCGGCCGGGCGACGCTGGAGTCTCTATTGGCCGGGATACGCTTCATCCGTAGCCGGCCGGACATCCTCGGTGCCATCTCGCTGGACCTGTTCGCCGTGCTGCTGGGCGGCGCCACGGCGTTGTTGCCGGTGTTTGCCAAGGACATCCTGTTGACTGGCCCGTGGGGCCTGGGCCTGCTGCGTTCGGCGCCGGCAGTCGGCGCGCTGTTGATGTCGGTATGGCTGGCGCGCTTCCCGTTCGAGCGCAAGGTCGGCCGGACCATGTTCACCGCAGTCGGCGTGTTCGGCGTGGCCACCATCGCCTTTGGCCTGTCGACCTCGTTCTGGTTCTCGCTGGCGGTGCTGGTGGTGCTGGGCGCGGCAGACATGATCAGCATGGTCATCCGCAGCGCTTTCGTGCAGCTGGAAACGCCTGACGAAATGCGCGGCCGGGTCAGCGCGGTAAATGGATTGTTCATCGGGGCTTCGAACCAGCTCGGGGAGTTCGAGTCAGGCATTACCGCGCACTGGTTCGGCACCGTACCGGCAGTGGTGCTGGGCGGCGTCGGCACGCTGGTGGTGACCGGGGTGTGGATTAAGTTGTTCCCGACCCTGGCCAACCGCGATCAACTGCACAGCCAGCCGGTAGCAGAAGCGCCAGCGGCGTCAGCCGCACCGATCAAAGGTTGACCCCGCCAGCAGCAGGCTCATCTGCTGCTCGTAGCCGACCCGGGCGCGAAAGCCATTGCCGCTTTCGCGCCAGCCGGTTGCACGGTACAAGGCCAAAGCGCCGAGGTTGGCGCGGTCCACTGACAACTGCAGGCGCCTGATCTCAGGCCACATGGTGCGCAAGAGAGCCGGTAGCGCCTGCATGCAAAAGCGCCCAAGGCCCTGCCCCTGAAACCTGCAGTCGACCTGCAACGCAGTCATCATCGCTGCATCAGGTTGACCCCAGGCGGGCAGAAATGCGCCACGCTGAAGCAGCAGAAACGCTCTGGGCACATCATCGAGCAACAGCGCGACGCCGCGGCGCTGATCAGAGCCGCAACCGAGTAACAGATACAAGGCATCAGCGATATCGCCGGCGAAGCACTGCTGCTCTGACGGCAGCTGGATCTCCAGCAGTTGCCCACGCTGGGCCGGGGTTAGCTGCGAGTAGTCAATCAGCTGCACAGCGGCATCTCGGCGGCGGCCGTCTGGGTGATCGGCACTGAATGCACAGTGTATCGCGACATTGATTACCGCTCAGCAAGCATGCTGGTATGATGCGCGGCTTTTTTCTACCCCAGATAAAACCACGGCATCCGGTACGGTCTGTGCTTTGCTGATGAGGTCGATACATTAACGGCGCCCCGGAGGCGTCTTTGGGAGCGGGCATGCTGGAAAGGCTGTTTCAACTAAAAGCACACAACACCAACGTGCGCACCGAGATACTTGCGGGCGTGACCACGTTCCTGGCCATGGCCTACATCCTCTTCGTCAACCCGAGCATCCTCGGCGAGACCGGTATGGACAAGGGCGCGATCTTTGTCGCGACGTGCCTGGCTGCGGCCATCGGCTCGGCGACCATGGGCCTGATCGCCAACTACCCGATCGCACTGGCGCCGGGTATGGGCCTGAACGCCTTCTTCACTTACACCGTGGTCCTGCACATGGGCCATACCTGGCAGGTGGCGCTGGGTGCGGTATTCATCTCGGCGGTGTTGTTCTTCCTGCTGTCGATCTTCCGCATCCGCGAGTGGATCGTGAACAGCATTCCGCTGCCGCTGCGCTCGGCCATCGCCGCCGGTATCGGCCTGTTCCTCGCGCTGATTGCGCTGAACAATGCCGGCATCGTCGTTGATAACCCAGCCACCCTGGTTGGTTTGGGCGACCTCAAGAAGCCTGCTCCGGTGCTCGCTGCACTGGGCTTCTTCCTGATCGTCGCGCTGGAAGCGATGAAGGTTCGCGGTGCAGTACTGATCGGCATTCTAGCCGTCACCGTAGCCTCGATCCTGATGGGCGTGACGCCGTTTGCCGGTGTAGTCTCGATGCCGCCATCGCTGGCGCCGACCTTCCTCCAGCTGGACATCGCTGGTGCTTTGGATGTGGGCCTGGTCAGCGTGATCTTTGCCTTCCTGTTCGTCGACCTGTTCGACAACTCCGGCACCTTGATCGGCGTGGCCAAACGCGCAGGCCTGATGAGCAAAGACGGCCACATGCCGAAAATGGGCCGAGCACTGATCGCCGACAGTACCGCAGCCATGGCCGGCTCGCTGCTGGGTACCTCGACCACCACCAGCTACATCGAGTCGGCAGCAGGTGTAAGCGCCGGTGGCCGTACTGGCCTGACCGCCATCGTGGTCGCGGTGCTGTTCCTGCTGGCGCTGTTCTTCGCGCCGTTGGCCGGCAGTGTGCCGGCCTTCGCCACCGCACCGGCGCTGTTGTTCGTCGCCGTGCTGATGGCCTCGGGCCTGGCTGAAATCAACTGGGACGACGTCACCGAGGCCGCCCCTGTGGTGGTGACTGCCCTGGCCATGCCGCTGACCTACTCGATCGCCAACGGCATCGCCTTCGGCTTCATTGCCTGGACCGCGATCAAGCTGCTGTCGGGCCGCCGCCAGGACCTGAACCCGGCGCTGATCATCCTGTCGATTCTGTTCGTTATCAAGCTGGGCTGGTTCAACGCATGAGTTCTGTTTTCGATCCATCTGCCTACCAAAGCCTGCTGGCGCCAAAGGTCGAGCGCCTGCGCGAGCTGCTGGCGCCGTTCAGCGCGCCCGAGCCTGTGGTGTTCGAGTCGCCGCGCGAGCATTACCGCCTGCGCGCCGAGTTTCGCCTGTGGCGTGAAGACGGCCAGCGTCACTACGCCATGTTCGCCCCGGGCGAAAAGCACAAGGCGATCCTGATCGAGGATTTCCCGATTGCCAGCCAACGCATCAATGCGCTGATGCCGCGGCTGAAAGCGGCCTGGCAGGCGAGCGAGACGCTGAGCAATCGGCTGTTCCAGGTGGAGTTCCTGACCACCCTGGCCGGCGATGCGATGATCACCCTGTGCTATCACCGCCCGCTCGACGACGAGTGGGAAGCTGCCGCCCGCGAGCTGGCCGCCGAGCTCGACGTGAGCCTGGTCGGCCGCTCCAAAGGCAAGCGTTTGGTAATTGGCCGTGACTATGCGGTGGAAAAACTCGACGTCGCCGGCCGCACCTTCAGCTACCGCCAGCCCGAGGGTGCTTTTACCCAGCCCAACGGCGCGGTCAACCAGAAGATGCTCAACTGGGCCTTTGAGGCCATCGGCGAGCGCGATGACGACCTGCTCGAGCTGTACTGCGGCAACGGCAACTTCACCCTGCCGCTGGCAACCCGCGTACGCCAGGTGCTGGCCACCGAGATCAGCAAGACCTCGGTCAATGCCGCCTTGCACAACCTCGACGAGAACGGCGTGGATAACGTGCGCCTGGTGCGCCTGTCGGCCGAAGAGCTGACCGAGGCACTGAACGAGGTGCGCCCGTTCCGCCGCCTGCAGGGCATCGACCTGAAGAGTTATCAGTTCGGCACGGTGTTCGTCGACCCGCCGCGCGCGGGGATGGACCCGGATACCTGCGAGCTGACTCGACGCTTCGAGCGCATCCTGTACATATCCTGCAACCCGGAAACTCTGGCGGCCAACATCGCCCAGTTGCACGATACGCACCGGATCGAACGCTGCGCCCTGTTCGACCAGTTCCCCTATACCCACCATATGGAAAGCGGTGTGCTGCTGGTCCGACGCTGAACCGACCTCTGCCGGGGCTGCAATGGCCTCGGCACGGCCACCCCACCAGCATCGAGCAACTGGCCAGCCAGGCCCTGCTCGGCTACAGCCGCCTGACCCACCCGCAGCGCTTGCAGCTGCGCAGCCCGGCAGACGAGCAGTGCGATGTACTGATGCCGGCGCCAGCGAGGCTTTTGGGGGCCTCGCTGGCGTAGGCTGGTTTCAGGCTTGTATCAGAAGTCGAAGAACACCGTCTCGCCTTCGCCCTGAATCCGCATGTCGAAGCGATAGGCAGTCTTGCCGTCGACTTCGCAGCGTTTGGCAATCAGCGTCTCGCGCCGTTGCGGCTGCTCGATCAGGTTGAGCACCGGGCACTTGGCGTTGGCCTCGGCTTCGTCATCAAAATACAGCCGCGTGTGCAGTTGGATATTGATGCCGCGGGCAAACAGGCTGATGTTGATGTGCGGCGCCATTGGCACGCCGGCGGCATTCTTGACCACACCCGGTTTGACCGTGTGCAGCGTCCAGTCACCGGAGTCGAAGGTGGTGGCGGTACGGCCAAAGCTGTTGAACGGGTTTTCCAGGTTGTACTGATCCTGGTACTGGCCGTCGGCATCGGCCTGCCACACTTCCAGGAACGAATCACGCACCAGATGGCCATTGCCATCGTAGACCTGACCGATCAGCAGGATGTGCTCGCCGGCGGCTTCAGGGCGCGCCAGGGTGTTCCAGATTTCGCTCGGCCGAACCGGGTTACCCGCTGCTTGCAGGGCCAGGCCGATGTGCACGTAAGGGCCGGCAGTCTGCGACGGGGTTTCCGGCAGCAATTCAATTGGCATGTCGCGGCTCCTCAGCGGTTTTCGAAGTGGGTCTGGCGCTGACCGCGCAGAACGATGTCAAAACGGTACGCCAGGCAATCCATCGGATTGGCGTTGCTCATGTCGAGCTTGGCAATCAGTTGCTGCACCGCTTGCGGGTTGGCGATCGACTTGACGATCGGGCACAGCGGGATCAGCGGGTCACCTTCGAAGTACAGTTGGGTAATCAACTTGGTCGAGATCGACGGGCCGCTGATCGAGAAGTGAATGTGCGCCGGGCGCCAGTCATTCGGGCCGTTGCGCCATGGGTACGGGCCGGGCTTGATGGTGCGGAAGCTGTAATAGCCATCGCGGTCGGTCAGGGCCCGGCCGACACCGCCGAAGTTGGGGTCCAGCGGCGCCAGGTAACGGTCGTTCTTGTGGCGGTAACGGCCGCCGGCGTTGGCCTGCCACATTTCCACCAAGGTGTTTGGCACTGGTTTGCCGTACTGGTCGATCACTCGGCCGGCGACGATGATGCGCTCGCCGATCGGCAGGCCACCGTTGTCGAAGTTGAGCAGCAGGTCGTTGTCGTGCTGGCCAAAGCCCAGGTGAGTGAAGTCCGGGCCGGTGGTTTCACTGATCGACTGCGGGATGCTGACCAGCGCCTGGCGCGGCGAGCGGGCAATCGATGTCTTGTAATCTGGGGTCAGCGCTTTCGGGTGCCAGTTGCGATCACGGATCACGAAGCGGCTGGTGTCCTCGGCAGGCATACCGGTGTTCCTCTTATTGGAGTTGTGCGAGCGCCCGTGCGTGGCGGGCGGACTTGCAGTTTCCGATAGCCTGGATGGGATGAATATTGAAATCAGCGGTCTTAGCCATAACTGTTTGGTTATGCCTTGCAGCGTGCCTGCACAAGGCAGCAGCACTGAACTAATCTATACCCTCAACCTCGCGGTTTGGAGAAGCTCGATGGAATGGCGAAAAGGTCGGCGTAGCGACAATGTGGTCGATGCTCGCGGTGCAGGCGGCGGCGGTGGCGGCGGCATGCGCTTTGGCGGCGGCAAGGGGCTGGGCCTGGGCGCCATCCTGCTGATCGTCGGCATCGGCTGGATGACCGGCCAGGACCCGCTGCAGATTCTCGGCCAACTGACCGGGCAGATGCAGCAAAGCGCGCCGGCCAACGTCGAAGGCAAGGCGCCGCCGGCCAATGATGATCAGGCAGCGTTCGTTGCCTCGATCCTGGGTGACACCGAAGACACCTGGAAGGCGCTGTTCGCCCAGGCCGGCAAGCAATACCGTGACCCCAAGCTGGTGCTGTTCAGCGGCCAGGTCAATTCGGCCTGCGGCTTCGCCTCCTCGGCGGTCGGGCCATTCTACTGCCCGGCTGACCAGAGGGTGTACCTGGACATGACCTTCTTCCGCGAAATGGAAACGCGCTTTGCCGCCGCCGGCGACTTCGCCCAGGCCTACGTCATCGCGCACGAGATCGGCCATCATGTGCAGACGCTGCTCGGCGTCTCCAATCAGGTCCAGGCCGCTCGCCAGCGCGGGCAGAAGATGGAAGGTGACAACGGCCTGCTGGTGCGTCAGGAATTGCAGGCCGACTGTTTTGCCGGGGTCTGGGCTTATCAGGCGCAGAAACGCCTGAACTGGCTGGAACCGGGTGACATCGAAGAGGCACTAAACGCCGCCAACGCCATCGGTGATGACCGCTTGCAACAGCAAGGCCAAGGTCGCGTGGTGCCGGATTCGTTCACCCACGGCACGTCGGCGCAGCGCGTACGCTGGTTCAAGACCGGCTTCAGCGACGGTGACGTCAACCGCTGCGATACCTTCAACGCACGCACGCTGTAATTCCCCGCCAATCTGCATGCAACAACGCCTCTTGAGCACTTTGCGCTCAGGAGGTGTCGTTGAATGCACCGCTTTTTAACGCCAATGCCGCAGTAAAACTCTCGGATTTTCAGACAGTTACAAATCTGCTGAAAAAGCGTTTCAGCTAGCCCGATTGTGGCCGATAACTCATGCACGAATCAGCGGGCCCCGGGAAGAATAACGCCAGCGATTGACAACAACTGAGCGAATGATCTTTATGGAGTGCGTGCATGAACAGTTGGTTTGCCAACATCAGCGTCAACCTCAAATTGGGCCTGGGCTTTGGCCTGGTCCTGCTTTTGACCGGCCTGCTGGCCCTGACCGGCTGGAACAGCTTGGGCAGCTTGATCGACCGCAGTAACTGGATGAGCGACATCAGCCAGCTCAACAAAGACCTCACCGACCTGCGCGTAGCACGTCTGCAGTACATGATCGCCAACGGCGATGACGCCGCTGCGGCCAACACCCAGACCAAACTGGACACCTTCAGTGCCCAGCAGCAGCGCTTGGTGGCCTCGTTCAAGAGCCCTGAAAACGTCAAGCTGCTCAACGAGCTGGGCGCGATCATCAGCGACTACAAACTGTCGCTGAGCAAGATGCGCGCGGGCTACAAGACCACCCTCGCCAACCGCGAGAACATGAACCAGACTGCCGCCAAGTCCGATCAGATCCTTGATGCGATCAGCCGCGACGTGTTGGCCCAGCCGGAAGTCGACAGCGTACGCCTGGCCCAGTATCAGGCCATCAGCAAGACGCGTCAGCAGTTGCTGCAAGTGCGCGTCGATGTACGCGGCTACATCGCTGACAACAGCGCAGCCAATGAACAGGCCGCCCTGCGCCAGCTCGACGCGGCCCTGGTCGAGATCGACAACCTCAAGCGCCAGCTACCCAACGAAAGCACCCGCCTGCAACAGTTCGACCAGAGCGTGCAGGCTTACCGCTCGGCCGTGCGTGACTTCCGCGACGCCACCGCCGCCATCGCCGTGGCCCGCGCCGAGATGACCATGCAAGGTGCCGACATCGTCAAGCGCAGCGATGCCCTGTACAAGATCCAGCTCGAGCGCCGCGACATCGAAAGCGACCAGGCGCGCCATCTGCAGATCATCTCGACCCTGCTGGCATTGTTGGTCGGGGTATGCGCCGCGATCATCATCACCCGCCAGATCACCCGCCCGCTGCGCGAAACCATGGACGCCGTCGAGCGTATTGCCGGTGGCGACCTGTCCAGTGAGCTGCGGGTCACCCGCCGTGACGAGTTGGGCGTGCTGCAACAAAGCATCAGCCGCATGGGCAGCACCCTGCGCGAGTTGATCGGTGGTATTCGTGATGGCGTAACGCAGATTGCCAGCGCCGCCGAAGAGCTGTCGGCCGTGACCGAGCAGACCAGCGCCGGTGCCAACAGCCAGAAAGTCGAGACTGACCAGGTTGCCACTGCCATGCACGAGATGGCTGCGACCGTGCAGGAAGTCGCCCGCAACGCTGAACAGGCTTCGCGCGCGGCAACGGGTGCCGATGATGAAGCGCGTGCCGGTGACCGGGTGGTGGGCGAGGCGATCAACCAGATCGAACGCCTGGCCGACGAAGTCCAACGCTCGACTGACGCAATGAACCTGCTGCAGCAGGAAAGCCAGAAGATCGGCAGTGTCATGGACGTGATCAAGTCGGTTGCCGAGCAGACCAACCTGCTGGCATTGAACGCGGCCATCGAAGCTGCCCGCGCCGGTGAAGCCGGGCGTGGTTTCGCCGTGGTCGCCGACGAAGTGCGCGGCCTGGCGCAGCGTACGCAGAAGTCCACCGAAGAGATCGAAGAGCTGATCGCCAGCCTGCAGAACGGCACCCAGCAAGTGGCCAACGCCATGCTGGGCAGCCGCAACCTGACTGAAAGCAGCGTCGAGCTGGCGCGCAAGGCCGGTGGTTCGCTGGAGAACATCACCCGCACTGTGTCCAACATCCAGTCGATGAACCAGCAGATCGCCGCAGCCGCCGAGCAACAGAGCGCGGTTGCCGAGGAGATCAGCCGGAGCATTCTCAATGTACGCGATGTGTCGGAACAGACAGCCGCAGCCAGTGATGAAACCGCCGCGTCGAGCGTCGAGCTGGCACGCCTTGGCAGTCATCTGCAGACGCTGGTAAGCAAGTTCCGCGTGTGACCGCTGCCTTGTGAACTGCTCAGCCCGGACAGCGCAATGCTGGCCGGGCTGAGCAGCACTGGCGTTACTTGACGATCATGCCAACACCACGACCGCGCGGGTCGGAGGCGGTTTCAAGCTTGCCATCGGTGACGCGAATGGCCTGGATATCGCCCATCTCCCAGCCCTGATCCTCAAGCACATAGCCCATCTTTTTCAGCTCGTCGGCGACCTTGCCGGTCAACGGTGCATAGCTGTCGAAGTAGATAGTGTCCTTGGGCAGCAGCTGGTGATGCACGCGCTGCGCTGCAACGGCCTTGGCCAGCGGCATGTCGTAGTCGTAGAGGTTGTTCATCACCTGGAAGATCGAGGTGAAGATGCGCGAGCCCCCCGGCGTACCGATGACCAGGCTGACCTTGCCGTCGCGGGTCACCAGGCTTGGGCTCATCGACGACAGCATGCGTTTGCCCGGAGCAATCGCGTTGGCATCGCCGCCGACCACGCCAAAGGCATTGGCGGTACCGGGCTTGCTGCTGAAGTCATCCATCTCGTCGTTGAGCAGGAAGCCTGCGCCCTTGACCACCACACCACTGCCGTAGTCGAGGTTGAGGGTGTAGGTGTTGCTGACCGCGTTGCCCTGTTTGTCGACGATCGAGAAGTGCGTGGTTTGATGCGGCTCCAGCCCCGGGCGGACCTTGTCGGTGGCGGAGATGGCGGTTGGGTTGACCTGCTCGGCGCGCTTTTTCAGGTAGTCCTTGGCCACCAGCTTGTCTACCGGTACCTCGGTGAAGGCCGGGTCGCCAAGATAGTCGGCGCGGTCGGCGAACACGCGCTTTTCAATCTCGGCCAGCAGGTGGATGTAGCGCGCCGAGTTCTGCTCGACGCCCTTGAAGTCTGCCGCGCGGTTTTCCTTGATCCCGAGCAACTGCGCCAGTGCTACGCCGCCGGAGCTTGGCGGTGGCGCGGTGTAGACCACGTTGCCGCGCCAGTCGATGGCCATCGGCTCGCGCCAGAGGGCTTTGTAGTCCTTCAGGTCGTCTTTGCTGATCAGGCCGTTATCGGCCTTCATCTGCGCAACCAGCAGGTCGGCGGTCTTGCCTTGATAGAACTCGCTGACGCCTTTGTCGGCGATGCGTTCGAGGGTCTGCGCCAGCTCCGGCTGCTTGAACAGCTCGCCGACTTTCATGCTGCCGAAATAATCGTTGAAGTTGGTCGCGGTCTTGAACAGGCCTTGGGCATCGTCGCGATACTGGTACTGCTTCTGGGCGATCTTGAAGCCGTTGTTGGCGTAACCGATGGCCGGAGTCAGCAGCTCGCTCCAGGGCAACTTGCCGAACTTTTGATGCGCCTCCCACAAGCCCATTACTGTGCCCGGTACGCCAGCGGCGCGCACGCCGACCAGGCTGAGGTTCTCGATGACCTCGCCTTTTTCGTCCAGGTACATATTGCGGGTGGCCGCCTTGGGCGCCACTTCGCGGTAGTCGAGGAAGTACGCTTTGCCGTCCACGTACAGGGTCATGAAGCCACCGCCGCCGATGTTGCCGGCTTCTGGATAGGTGACTGCCAGGGTGAAGGCAGTGGCCACGGCGGCATCGACGGCGTTGCCGCCTTTTTTCAGGATATCGGCGGCGACCTGTGCGCCATATTGATCGGGCGCGGCCACTGCGCCACCTTCAAGAGTCACCGCGAAGGCCGACGAACAGCTCAGGATCGCGGCCCCGAGGGCCATGGACTGGAACATGACGAGACGCATGAGCACTTCCTTGGTGTTGTTTTTGTTGATCACTTATTAACACTGAAGCGTTTTGACTAAGCAAACGCACCAGACACAGGACGACGGCATTGCGTCATTCGTGTCGTTTTTAGAACGGTTCTTAGGATCGAGATTGCTGGGGCCGCGTCAGCCTGAGTGGACGCGGTCGGCGTAGGAGCGGCCTTGTGTCGCGAAAGGGGTGCGCAGCACCCCCGGCAATCCCGGACCAGTACCACGCGCTCAGCAGGCATACGCCGCCAGCTTGGCCTGGATGAAATCAAGGAAGCACTGAATCCGCAGCGCCAGCTGGGTGTTGCGGTAGTAAACCGCATGAATCGGCTGCCGGTACCCATTGTTGGCCTCGCTCAACAGCACGTGCAGGCGCCCGGCGCGGATATCTTCGTGGGTCATGAAATGCGACAGGCAGACGATACCCTGCCCGGCCAGCGCCAGCTGGCGCAAGGTCTCGCCACTGGATGCGGTCAACTGCGGGCGGATCCGCCAACTGTCGCCGTCGGCGTGGCGCAGCGGCCATTGGTTGAGGCTGTCCAGCGAGCTGAAGCCGAGCAGGCAGTGCTCGCTCAAGTCACTGACCTGGCGCGGCACGCCGTGGCGTTGCAGGTATTCGGGGCTGGCCAGAATCTGGATCGGGCTGCAGCCCAGCGAGCGCGCATGCAGGCTGGAGTCGGCCAGCTCGCCGATGCGGATGGCGACGTCGGTGCTTTGCTGGAGCAGATCGATGATCAGGTCATCGGTGTTCAGCTCCAGCTCGATGGCCGGGTACAGCGCGCGAAACTCAGCGATCCAGGGCACGATCGCGTGCAGCATGAATGGTGCTGCAGCGTTGATGCGCAGGCGCCCCGACGGCGTCTGCCGGTGCAGCGACAGGCGCTCTTCGAGCTCGCTCATCTGTTCGAGGATGGTCCGCGCGTGCAGTACAAAGAACCGCCCTTCTTCGGTCAGGTCCATGCGCCGCGTGGTGCGGTTGATCAGCGTGGTGCCAAGCTTGCCTTCCAGCCGCGCCAGGGTGCGGCTGACCGCAGACGGGGTTTGCCCGAGTTGCTCGGCAGCGGCGGAAATCGAGCCGCAGTCGATCACGCTGACGAATACCTGGAGTTCTTCTGAGCGGGTTTTCACGGCAGTGCCTGGGCCAGGATGAGGCCTGGATTGTCGGCCGTTTATTGCCGGGCAAGCAACTGCCGCGTCGGTCACGCCGCGCATCGCTTACCGGGCCTGGCCGAACACCTTGGCCAGATGCGCCTCGTAGGCTGCCACGGTAGCGGCCACATCCGGGCGCTTCATCACATCGACGGCGAGGAAGGTTGGCAGGCCGCTCATGCCGAGGAACTGGTTGGCCTTGTGGAACGGGAAGTACACCGCATCCACGCCCTTGCCTTCAAAGAAGTCGTTGGGGTCGTCGAAGGCCTGTTGCGGCGCGTTCCAGGTGGCCGAAATCATGTACTGCTTGCCCTGGATCAGGCCGCCACTGCCGTACTTCTGCGAAGCGTCGGAGCGGGTCCGGCCGTCGCTGGCGTAGAGGCTGCCGTGGCCTTCGGTGAACACTTCATCCAAGTACTGTTTGACGGTGTACGGGGCACCCATCCACCAGCCGGGCATCTGATAGATGATCACGTCGGCCCAAAGGTATTTCTGCACTTCTTCCTTGATGTCGTAGCCGCCGTCGATGAAGGTTTGTTTGACATCGAAACCGGCCCGGTCCAGATAGGCCAGCGCGGCATCGTGCAGGGTTTCGTTCAAGCGGCCGTCGGAGTGGGCGAACTGTTTGCCGCCATTGAGCAGAAGAATCTTTTTCATATCGAGCCTCTAAGGTTCTGTGTCGATGCGCAGACCGATGCACTTCAGATGGCTGCAGGTTAGAGGCTCGCCCGTGGCGGAAACAGCCAGCATTGGGCAAATCAGTTTTGCCTTGTAATCACGAATCATCACCAGACTGTTGCTTTAAAATCGCTTCTCCACTTATTTGCAAGGTGCAGTCATGAACGCTCAATACGCCTTTATTCTCAAAGCCAAGACCCGCCCGGAAAAGGCCGAAGCATTCGAGCAACTGTTCCGCGCCTACGTCGAACCAAGCCGCCAGGAACCGGGCTGCGTCGAATACCACATGTTGCGCGATCAGCAGGACCCGAGCCTGTTCATCTTCTATGAGGTGTGGGCCGATCAGGCGGCGTTCGATGCGCACTGCGCGCTGGCCCATATGCAGCAGTTTGCCGCGCAGCGCATGGACTATCTGGAGCGCGATTTCGAGGTGCAACGCATCGACATGCTCAGCGCCGCCTCGGGTAAACGTTGAGCCGTTCAAATAGCTGACAAATGTCGCTTGCCGCCAGCGGCCGGGCTTCTCACAATCCACCGATTGGCTTTCATTGCGCACCCGATAAGGATCTCCCCGTGCCGTCCATTTATCAGCTCAAACCCCGCTTCCAGGCCCTGCTGCGGCCCACCGTGCAGCGCCTATACGACCGCGGGGTGACGGCCAATCAGGTCACGGTTGCCGCTGGGATAGTCTCGCTGCTGCTGGGCCTGCTGCTGGCCTGCTTTGCCGACATCCACGGGCTGTTCATCCTGCTGCCGATCTGGATGCTGCTGCGCATGGCGCTCAACGCGGTGGACGGCATGCTCGCCCGCGAGTTTGGCCAGCAGTCCAGGCTTGGTGCCTACCTCAATGAACTGAGCGACGTGATCGCCGACGCTGCGCTGTACCTGCCGTTTGCCCTGCTGGTCGGGGTATCGCCCGTGCTGGTGGTGGTGCTGGTGTTGAGCGCGCTGATCAGCGAATACGCGGGGGTGATGGGCCCGCTGGCCGGTGCAGCGCGGCGCTACGACGGGCCGATGGGCAAGAGCGATCGCGCGTTTGCCTTTGGCCTGCTCGGTACCGGCGTCGCCTTTGGCCTGCTCGATCCAAGCTGGATCAACGGCCTGCTGCTGGTGATTCTGCTGCTCTCGCTCTATACCCTCTACAACCGGGTACGTCAGGGCCTGACCCACGCCAACTGATCGTCGCCACTGACCGCACCGCCGCCAGCCAAAAGGACCTTTGCCATGCGCCAGGCGCAATCGCTGCACTTCTCTACCCATGACGGCGTCGAGCTGCACTATCGCTACTGGCCGGCCATCCGCAGCGAGCATCAGCCGCGTCGGGCGGTGGTGATGTTCCACCGCGGCCATGAGCACGGCGGGCGCCTGGCGCACCTGGCAGACGAACTGGACATGCCCGGCTATGACTTCTTTGCCTGGGACGCACGTGGCCACGGCCAGTCGCCAGGGGCGCGCGGCGACAGCCCGAGCTTTGCCATCAGCGTGCGCGATGTGCAGACCTTCATCGAGCACATTCAAACCCGCCACGGCATCGCCGAAGACAACACCGTGGTGCTGGCGCAAAGCGTCGGTGCCGTGCTGATTGCCACCTGGGCGCATGACTACGCGCCCAAGGTACGCTGCCTGGTGCTGGCCTCGCCGGCGTTCAAGGTCAAACTCTACGTGCCGTTCGCCCGCCCAGGCCTGAAGCTGATGAAAGCCGCGCGCGGCAACTTCTTCGTCAACAGCTACGTCAAGCCACGGCTGCTCACCCACGACCCGGAGCGGGTGGCTTCGTATGTGGCCGACCCGCTGATCAGCCGGCCCATCTCGGTGACCATGCTGCTCGGCCTGTATGAAGCCGCAGACCGGGTAGTGGCGGACGCTCAGGCGATCCAACTGCCGACCCAATTGCTGGTTTCGGGCGCCGACCTGGTGGTCGAGCGGGCGCCGCAGGAGCAGTTCTTCGAGCGCCTGGGCAGTGCCCGCAAAGAGCTGCACCTGCTGCCTGGGTTCTTCCACGACACCCTTGGCGAGCGTGACCGCAGCCATGTACTGCCGCGCATCAAGCGCTTCGTCGAGCACTGCTTCGATGCCCCGCTGGCGGCACCTTCGCTGCTCGATGCCGACCAGTCCGGCGCCAGCTGCGCCGAAGCCGAAAGCCTCGCAGCAAAGCTGCCGCGCAACTCGCCACGGGATCTGTACTGGCGCGCCACCCGCGCCGGCCTGCGCCTGGGCAAAGGCATGGCAGACGGGGTCAAGCTGGGCTTCGATACCGGCTTCGACTCCGGCAGCACCCTTGACTATGTCTATCGCAACCAGGCCACTGGCAAGGGCAAGCTGGGCCAGATGATCGACCGCAACTACCTCGACGCCATTGGCTGGCGCGGTATTCGCCAGCGCAAGCTGCATGTCGAAGAGCTGCTGCGCGAAGCGATCCGGCGCCTGCGCGAGCAGGGCCGCACAGTCGATATCGTCGACATCGCCGCCGGCCATGGCCGCTACATTCTTGAAGCCTTGCAGGAACTCGAGCAACTGCCGGACTCGATCCTGCTGCGCGACTACAGCGAACTGAATGTGCAGCAGGGCACGGCGCTGATTGCCGAAAAGGGCTTGGGCGATATCGCGCGTTTCGTCCAGGGCGACGCCTTTGACCGGCAGAGCCTGGCCACACTCGAGCCGCGCCCGAGCCTGGCTGTGGTTTCCGGGCTGTACGAACTGTTCGCCAGCAACCAGATGGTCAGCACCTCGCTGGCCGGCCTGGCTGATGCCGTCGAAACGGGCGGCTATCTGGTCTATACCGGCCAGCCGTGGCACCCGCAGCTGGAGATGATCGCCCGCGCCCTGACCAGCCACCGTGGCGGTCAGGCCTGGGTCATGCGTCGACGCAGCCAGGCCGAAATGGATCAGCTGGTTGCCGCCGCTGGTTTTCGCAAGATCACCCAGCGCATCGACGAATGGGGCATCTTCAGTGTCAGCCTGGCGCAGCGGGTCGAGTGATGGCGCGTGAAGCCGGGCTGATCCGTCGTGGGGTCTTGTGGCTACTGCTGCTCGGGCCGTTTTTCTTTCTCAGCTACGGCCTGGCCAACACCTACACGGCGGGCCGTGCCGATGTCGGCAGCCTGGTGTTCGGCTGGGAAAGCCAGATGCCGTTGTGGCCGTGGACGATCATCCCGTACTGGTCCATCGACCTGCTCTACGGCCTGTCGTTTCTGCTGCCACGCAACCGCCGCGAGATGGATCGCCACGCCCTGGCCTTGTTGAGCGCGCAGCTGATCTGCGTGGCCGGCTTTCTGCTCTGGCCGCTGCGCTTTACCTTCGAGCGACCGGAGCTGAGCGGCCTGTTCGGCTGGCTGTTCGATGTGCTGATGGGCTTCGACAAACCGTTCAATCAGGCGCCCTCGCTGCACATCGCCCTGCTGGTGATCATCTGGACTATGTTCGCCCGCCACCTGCGCAACCCGCGTGGGCGCTGGCTGATGCACGGCTGGATGGCGCTGATCGGGGTGTCGGTGCTGACCACCTGGCAGCACCACTTCATCGACTTGCCGAGCGGTGCGTTGGTCGGGCTGCTATGCGTCTGGCTGTGGCCTCGCGACGGTCAACCACCGTTGCAAGCTGCGCGTCTGGCGCAGGATCCCAAGCGCTGGCGGCTGGCGCTTTACTACACCCTGGGCGCTGCGCTGTGCACCGGTTTGGCGAGTTGGGCCGGCGGCGCCTGGCTGTGGCTATTGTGGCCGGCACTGGCGCTGCTGCTGGTGGCCTTGAGCTACGCGGTACTCGGTGCCAGCGCGTTTCAAAAAGGCGCTGATGGGCGCCTGTCGATGGCCGCCAGCTGGCTGTTTGCACCCTACCTGCTCGGCGCCTGGATCAACTCGCGGCTGTGGACGCGACGCCATCCGCAGGCGGACGAAATCTGTGACGGGGTCTTCCTCGGCCGTATTCCGGCAGCCGGTGAGGCGGGGCAGTTTTCGGCGATTGTCGACCTGTGTGCCGAACTGCCATGCCTGGCAGCCAAACCATTGGCAAACCATTACCGTAGCCTGCCGGCCCTGGATCTGGTGGTCGCCGATCTACAGCTGTGCCGCGCCGCCGCCGACGCTATCGAGACGCTGCGCCAGCAAGGGCCGTTGCTGGTCTGTTGCGCGCTGGGTTACTCGCGCAGCGCCACCGCCGTCGCCGCCTGGTTGCTGCTCAGTGGCCGCTGCACGAGCCTGGCTGAAGCCGAACTGCGCTTGCGCCAGGCGCGCCCGGGCATCGTCCTGCGCAGCGCACACCAGCACATGCTCAGGCAACTGGAGGGGCAAGCATGCACCTGCGCGTAACCGCCAGCCTGCTCGGCCGCGGCCAGCAACTGGAGCGACTGTCCGACGGCATCAGCCTGATCGCGCTGGGCTATGGCCTGGCGCCGCTGCTGGGCGCCCCACTGCCGCTGCTGGGCAGTGGCTTATGCGCCCTGCTGGTGATACTCGGCCTTGTGCATAAATACCTGGCGGTGCGAGTCGCGCTGGATGCCGAGTTATTTGCCGAGCTGGCTTCGCGGAGCGACCTACCAGCCGCTACGGGCCAGCTCGACCGCGCCTTGTTCGACCTCAACCTCAAACCCAGCGCCAGCGACCCGCGCGACTGGACCACGCGCAGCCAGGCTGCGCTCGGCCTGTTACGCCGCCAAGGCCTGTGCCTGGCCCTGCAGATCGCGCTGTGCCTGACTACGCTGCTGACACTCCCTTTGATCGGATAAGACCCGTGCCATGCTCACCGCCCTGACTGCCTTTGCCATCACCTCCGCCGCGCGCCTGATCACCGGCGCCCGCGCCCTCTGGCTCGGCTGCACGCCGCAGCCGGTGCAGCGCCTGTACTTCGCCAACCACAGTAGCCACGGCGACTTCGTCCTGCTCTGGGCGTCGCTGCCGGGGCCGCTGCGCCAGCGCACGCGACCGGTTGCAGGCGCCGACTACTGGGCCAAACCGGGCCTGCGCAACTTCGTCATCCGCAAGGTATTCAACGGTGTGCTGATCGACCGGCAGCGCAGCGAAGTCCAGGCCAACCCGCTGCAGCCGGTGCTTGATGCGCTGTCCGGTGGCGATTCGTTGATCTTCTTCCCCGAGGGCACGCGCAATCTCGGCGATGAGCCACTGTTGCCGTTCAAGAGCGGTTTGTTCCACCTCGCCGTCGCCAACCCCGACATGGAAGTGGTGCCAGTGTGGATCGCCAACCTCAACCGGGTCATGCCCAAGGGCCGCGCCCTGCCGCTGCCGCTGTTGTGCACCTTGAGCTTTGGCGAACCGCTGCAGGTGCAGGCCGCTGAAGACAAGCACGCGTTTCTCGAGCGGGCCCGCCAGGCCCTGCTGAACCTGGCCCCCAAGGAAGCCTGAGATGGACCACAACACTGTTTTGCTGTTTGCCGGGATCGGCGCGCTGCTGCTGCTCGCCAGCATCATCGGCCGCCTGCTCAAGTGGCGCGCCGGCGCCGGCCCCCATGCGGTGATCGACAACCTCAATGCGCGGATCAACGCCTGGTGGGTGATGGTGCTGGTGATCGGCATCGCCTTCCTGTTCGGCAAGTACGGCGTGATCGTGCTGTTCTACTGCGTGTCGTTCTATGCCCTGCGCGAGTTCATGACCCTGACCCCAACCCGGCGCAGCGACTACCCCGCGCTGGTCGCAGCGTTCTATGTGGCATTGCCGCTGCAGTATCTGCTGATCGCGATGGACTGGTACGGCCTGTTCAGCATCTTCATCCCGGTGTACCTGTTCCTGTTGCTGCCGATTCTGGCCAGCTTTGGCGGCGATACCACGCGCTTTCTCGAACGCGCCTCAAAAGTGCAGTGGGGGCTGATGATTGCCGTGTACTGCGTGTCGGCGGTGCCGGCGCTGATGACCCTCGACATCCCCGGTTTCGAAGGCCGCAACCTGCTGCTGATCGCCTGGCTGATCCTGGTAGTGCAGATCAGCGATGTGCTGCAGTACGTCTGCGGCAAGCTGTTCGGCAAGCGCAAAGTGGCACCCAACCTGTCGCCGTCGAAAACCCTCGAGGGCCTGCTCGGCGGTGTAGCCCTGGCCACCCTGATCGGCGCCTCGCTGTGCTGGATCACCCCGTTCAGCTTCTGGCAGGCGGCGTTGATGGCGCTGACCGTGAACGCCATGGGCTTCTTCGGCGGGCTGGTGATGTCGGCGATCAAGCGCGACCGCGGGGTCAAGGACTGGGGGCACATGATCGAAGGCCACGGCGGCATGCTCGACCGCATCGACTCGGTGTGTTTTGCCGCGCCGGTGTTCTTTCACTTTGTGCGTTACTGGTGGGCATAACCGCGCGGCGATAGCGCGGGCAGGCAGGTAGAGGTCGAGCGCAGGCAACTGGGCCACGCGCGATAGCCCTATGGTGATGCGTCCATAAGCATCCCAAAGGGAACACCTGCCATGTCCGATTTCATTACCGTCCTGCGTGAAACCTGCCCGATCCCGGTAGTCGACGCGACCAAGTGGAAGCGCATTGGCGGTGACCCGCACACGGTCAACCTCAACGCCTACCTGTCGGCTGACGGCAGCAAGATCATGGGCACCTGGATCTGCACCCCGGGCAAGTTCGAGGTCAACTACGACAAGTGGGAATTCTGCCACTTCCTCGACGGCTACTGCATCATCACCCCGGAAGGCGAAGAGCCCAAGCACCTCAAGGCCGGCGATGTGTTCGTCATCGAGCCGGGCATGAAAGGCACCTGGGAAGTGGTCGAAACCGTGCGCAAGTATTTTGTCTTTGCCTGATCAAAGATTGAGTTGATCGGCTAAACGCAAGGCAAAAAAAATCGCGACTCGAACCGCCCTCCCCCAGGTGCGCAGTTACAGTGGGAGGGCGCTTCGAGCCACGATCAAGACACGTGACGCTCAATCCTTCTTGCGATAGCCCTCGACGATTGCCGAGAAGTCCTTGCCGCCATCGCCGCGCAGGCTCATCGCCTGATACAGCTGCTGCGCCACGGCACCGAGAATCACCGGCTGATGCGCCTGTCGCGCAGCTTCAGTGGCCAACCCCAGATCCTTGAGCATCAGCTCGGCACCAAAGCCGCCGGTATAACCGCGCGCGGAAGGCGCCGTGTCGATCACACCCGGCCATGGGTTGTAGGTATCCGAACTCCAGCAACGGCCTGTGGAACTGTTGATGATGCCGGCCAGCACCTGGGTGTCGATGCCCAACGCATTGCCCAGCGCCATCGCCTCGGACACGCCGATCATGGAGATGCCCAGCAGCAGGTTGTTGCAGATCTTGGCGATTTGCCCGGTACCGACTTCGCCGCAATGGACGATGTTGCGGCCCATGTCCTTGAGCACCGGCTCCAGGCGAGCAAACAGTTCAGCGCTGGCGCCGACCATGAAGGTCAGGGTGCCGCCCGCTGCGCCACCGGTACCGCCGGACACCGGCGCATCGCCCATGTCGACGCCCTTGGCCGCAGCAGCCTTGGACACTTCGCGGGCGGTCTGTGGGTCGATCGTGCTGCAATCGACGGTCGGCGTACCTGGGCGAATCCCGGCCAGCACGCCGTCATCGTTGAGGTAGACGCCACGCACATGCGCTGCCGCCGGCAGCATGGTGATGACCAGCTCGCTGTTGGCCGCAGCGTCCTTGGGTGAGGCGCTGATCTGCCCGCCAAGCTCGGCAAGTTCGGCCAGTACGCTCTGGTTGAGGTCGAACAGGTTGAGCTGATGCCCAGCCTTGATCAGGTTGCGGGCCATGGGCGCGCCCATGTTGCCCAGACCAATGAATGCAATACGCATGGAGCCTCCTTAGCGCAGGCTGATGGTGGTGTTGACGCCGTCGTTGACGCTGTCGTCATCGAACCAACGGGCCGTGACCGTCTTGGTCTGAGTGTAGAACTGCACCACCTGCTTGCCATACGGGCCGAGGTCGCCGAGCTTGGAGCCGCGCGAACCGGTGAAGCTGAAGTACGGCACCGGCACCGGGATCGGGATGTTGATGCCGACCTGGCCGACGTCGATCTCGCTCTGGAACTTGCGCGCCGCAGCGCCGCTCTGGGTGAACAGGCCGGTGCCGTTGCCGAACGGGTTGCTGTTGACCAGGGCGATGGCCTCGTCGAGCGTGTCGACTTCAAGGGTAATCAGCACCGGGCCGAAGATTTCCTGGGTGTAGATCTGCATCTCGGTGGTGACCCCGGAGAACAGCGTCGGGCCGACGAAGTTGCCTTGCTCATAGCCCGGCACGCTGACGTCACGGCCATCCAGCTCCAGCTTGGCGCCCTCGGCGATGCCGCTTTCGATCAAGCCCAGCACGCGCTCCTTGGCCCGTTTCGAGACCACCGGGCCAACATCCGTGCCTGGCTCGCAACCGGCGTTGACCTTGAGCTGGCTGGCGGCAGCCTTGATGTCCGGCAGCCACTCGCGGGCCTTGCCGACCAGCACCGCCACCGAGGTGGCCATGCAGCGTTGCCCGGCGGCACCAAAGGCAGCGCCGACCAGGGCGTTGATGGTTTGCGTGCGGTTGGCGTCAGGCAGCACCACCGCGTGGTTCTTGGCCCCCATCATCGACTGCACGCGCTTGCCGTGCTGGCTGCCGAGGTTGTAGACGTGGGTACCGACCTCGGTCGAACCGACGAACGAGATTGCCTTGATGTCCTTGTGCGTGCAGATCGCATCTACCACCTGCTTACCGCCGTGGACCACGTTGAGTACACCGGCCGGCACCCCGGCCTGCAGCGCAAGCTCGACCAGCATCAGGGTCGACAGCGGGTCCTGTTCGGACGGTTTGAGGACGAAGGTGTTACCGCAGACGATGGCCATCGGGAACATCCACAGCGGGATCATCGCCGGGAAGTTGAACGGGGTGATCCCGGCGCAGACGCCGATCGGCTGACGCAGCGTGTAGGTGTCCACGCCGCCAGCGACGTTCTCGGCGAACTCACCCATCTGCAAGGTGCCAATCGACGCTGCGTGTTCGACCACTTCCAGGCCGCGGAAGATATCGCCCTCGGCGTCGGCAATGGTCTTGCCCTGCTCGGCACTGAGGGTCTGGGCGATGCGTTTGCTGTGCTCGCGGATCAGCGCCTGCAATTTGAGCATGATGCGCATGCGCGCCCCGATCGGCGTGTCGCGCCAGCTGGCGAATGCACGCTGGGCGGCAGCGACAGCAGCATCGACCTCGTCGACCGTGGCAAACGGCACCCGCGCCAGCACTTGCTGGGTGGCCGGGTTGACGACATCGCGCCATTCGGTGGTTTTCGACTCGACCCATTGGCCATCGATCAGCAGCTTGACCTGCTCAATCTGAGTCTGGGTCGGGGATTGGGGTGCGTTCATCTGCGCGTTCCTTGGAATTATTGTGGGAGACGAGATCGCCAGGCGGGGCTGGCGTCGAGGCGCTGATTTCGAGTATAGATGTGCAAACATCCAATAAGAACGCACATAAAAACCGGATCATCATGCAAAAAGACCTTACCTCCCTCAGTTCGCTGAACTGGGATGACCTGAAGTTCTTTCTTGAAGTGGCGCGCACGCGCAAGGCCAGCAGCGCGGCGAAACGGCTGAATGTCGACTACACCACGGTGTCGCGGCGGATCAGCTCGCTGGAGGCGGCGCTGGGCACGTTGCTGTTCGAAAAGTCGCGCACCAATGGCTTTGTCCTGACCAACGAAGGCCAGCGCCTGCTCGGTTACGCCGAATCCGTCGAGAGCACTCTGCACATGGCCTGTGAGCAGGTATCGGGCTCCGGCGTGGCCTTGTCCGGGCACGTGCGCATGGGCTGCACCGAAGGTTTCGGCAGTTTCTTCGTCACCCCGCAGCTGAGCCACTTCGTCGACGCCTGGCCGGCGATCACCGTGGACATCCTGCCGCTACCGCACTTCATCAGCCTGTCCAAGCGCGAAGCCGACATCGTTATCGCCCTCGAGCGTCCAGAACATGGCCCCTACGTGTGCTGCAAGCTGACCGACTACCGCCTGCGCCTGTACGCCACCCAGGACTACCTCGACAACCACGCGCCGATCCGCCAGGTCAGCGACCTGGCCGAGCACCCGTTCATCAGCTACGTCGACGACCTGGCCTTCAGTTCAGAGCTGCTGTACCTGGCCAACCTGATCCCCAACGCCCACGCCCACCTGCGCAGCACCAGCGTCATTGCCCAGTACACGGCTGCGCTGCAAGGGCGGGGGTTGGCGATTCTGCCATGCTTCCTGGCTGCACAGGATCCACGGCTGGTGACAGTGTTGCCGGAGGAGATCGCGATTACCCGGCAGTTCTGGATGTACTGCCGGGAGGATTTGCGCAAGCTCAAGCGGATTACCCTGTTGTGGGATTACATCCGCGAGGTGACCGAGGCCAATGCGCCGCTGTTGCTAGGCGAATCACGCGAGATGCGCTTCGCCCAGGACTGACTCAGTTGGACGCCACCACGATCGACACCCGGCGGTTTTCCGTGCGCCCGGCGCTGGTGCGGTTGTCGGCGACTGGCTGGCTGCTGCCGAGGCCGCGACTTTGAATGTTCTGCGGTTGCATGCCGATCTCGATCAGCGCCTTGGCCACGCTCTGGGCGCGGCGTTCGGACAGTTGCTGGTTGTAGGTCGCTTTGCCCGAGGCATCGGTGTGGCCGTCAACGCGGACACGCTGGATATCGACGCTGAGCAAGGCCCGGCCAATACGCTCGACGATGGTTCGGCTCTGGCTGTTGAGGCTGTCCAGATCACTGCCGAACAGCACTTTGCCGGACAGATCGAAACTCCATCCATCATCGGTGGGGGTGAAGCCCTCGCGCTTGAGCACGGCGATCTGCTCGGCAGTCAGTCCCGGCGGTGGCACACTCTGGCAACCGCTCAAGGCCAGCAGACTCAACAACACTGCCATGCAAGGCAGGCGCAAACGTACAAACAGTTGCAACACGATCAGCTCCTTTTTTCAAATTCTGCGGCGCTACTTTCCGTATGCGCCACATGCCACTGGCCGCGGCGTGCGCGTTTGGCCTGGTACATCGCCGCATCAGCGGCATTGAGTAGACTGGCCGGGTCATGGCCATCGTCCGGGTAACACGCGATGCCAACGCTGAGTGAGGCGCTGATGCTGGTGCCATCGTTCAGGGCTATCGGCAGCTTCATGCTGGCAACGATCTTCTCGGCAATCCGTTGGGCGTCCTCGCAGGATTGCAGCGGGGTCAGCAATACCGCGAACTCATCACCGCCCAGCCGCGCGACCAGATCATGCTCGCGCAACTGCGCACGCACCCGCGCAGCAACGGTGACCAGCACCTCGTCGCCAACGGCATGGCCCTGGCTGTCGTTGATCTGCTTGAAGTGATCGCAGTCGATGAACAGCAGCGCCAGATACTCCTGGTGACGCTCGGCAGTGCGCAAGGTGCGGCTCAGGCGCCCCTCGAAGAAAGCGCGATTCGGCAACCCGGTCAGGCTGTCGTGACTGGCCAGATGGGCCAGGGTGGCGTTCTCGCTGCGCAGGTGGTTCTGCCAGTTCTCCAGTTCGTCGAGCAGGGCATTGAAGTCGTTGCCCAGCTCGTTGAGCTCGGCGATGTGGGTTTCCGGTACGCGGCGGTCGAAGCTGCGCTCGCGACGGGCGGCATGGGCGACGCTGGCAAGGTTGCGCACGGGCCGGATGATGTCGCCGAACAGGCGCCGCGACCAGTGGCTGGCGACCCAGGCGCTGAGCAGCATGCACAAGAGGATGCCGGTCAGCCCGCTGAGCAGAAAGCGCAATACGCTGCGGCCCTGGCCGGTGACTTCAATGTGGCCGACCTGCTGTTGCTGATGGAGAATCGGCATGTGCACCGGCTCGACCAGAAAGCTGCTTGCCAGCGACCGTTCCAGCGGCGCCAGCACGCCGTCTTCGGGCCTTTGCCAGCGGGCCAGCAGCTCACCATCGCTGTTGAACACCTTGGCGTCGGCCACGCCTTCGTTGGCGGCGATCAGCGCCAGTGACTCGTTGGCGGCGGCGCTGTCGTCGAACACCACCGCGGCTTCGACTGTGTAATTGATCGAGCGCGCGATCAGGTGCAGGTTCTGGTTGGCATATACGCGCAAGGCCAGCACGCCAAGCAGGGTCACGCACAGGCCAGCCAGGCCGACCGCAAGCAGGGCCACGCCCAAATGCCCGCGGCCGAGCACAGCGCGCAGGGTCGGCCGGCGGTCGCGCCTGGCTGAGCGGATCATGGCTGCACCGCGCGGCGACGCGACAGCTGCAGCACGCTGGGGTGGATACGCACACCGCTGCGGGCTACCGAATCGAGGTTGACCTCGAAGGTTACCTGCTCGTCGCTCACGCGCAGGCAGAACAGGCTACCGACCGTGCAGGGGTCGTCTGCTTCGCTGATGCTCAGCACCGGCCGGCCGCTGAGGGCATGGAACAACCGCTCGCGCTGGCCACGGTCGAGCTTGCCGATATACACCGCATCGCAAGCACCGGCGGTTTGCGGATCGTCGGCCAGAAGGCGACGGGTCTGCAGCGGCTTGCCAGAGTTCTGCTCGGTGCCCTTGATCAAGTCATCGGCGTATTCGGTCGGGCCGATCAGGCACAGCCGCAACGGGGCCGGCTCACTGGGCCAGCGCGCGTAGCTGAAAATGCCCAACACCACCTGGGTCACGGCCTTGCCCCGCTGCTGCGCCAGGGCGGCGCTGGCAGCGGTCTCTGCCCGGCTGGGGCTGGCGTAGAGCAATAGGGCGGCGAGCAGCAGGGCAAGCGCAGCGCCCGTTGCGCGCGCCCAGGTCGAGACAGCCACCATCATGTGGGAATTTTCTCAAAATCTTGTCAGATGATGCCGCAACGATAGCATATTGCCGCTGCGGCAGAACGTCAGCCTTGCTCCAACATCAGGCCGGAGATGCGCCGCACGCGGCGTTCAACCGCCTCCTCGAATACTCCCGCACGCGGCTCGATCAAGCTGAAGCAGTGCTTGGCGCGGGTGATGCCGGTATATACCAGCTCCTTGGTCAGCACCGGATTGAGCGTGTCCGGCAGCACCAGAGCGGTGTGGCTGAACTCCGAGCCCTGCGACTTGTGCACGGTCATGGCATAGACGGTTTCGACTTCATTGAGCCGGCTGGGCAACACGAAGCGCACCCCGCCACTGCCGTCGTTACGCGCAAAGGCCACGCGCAACAAGGCGACGCCGCGCTCGTCGGGCAGGCGCAGGGCAATGCCGATATCGCCGTTCATCAGGCCCAGACCATAGTCGTTGCGGGTGACCAGCACCGGCCGGCCTTCGTACCACGGCTGCTGACTGTCGATCAGACCAGCGTTGTGCAGCACGCGGGTGACGCGCTCGTTCAGACCCTGCACGCCCCACGGCCCCTTGCGTACAGCACAGAGCAGCTGGAACTCCTCGAAACTTCGCAGCACCTGGCCGGCCCACTGCTCCCAGCGCGGGTCGTCTGCTGCGGTCGCGGGCGGGGGGCGCAGGCGACCGATGTTGCGCAGGTAATGGCGGTAGCCCTGTGGGCCGTCGGTGCCGCGATCAAGGCCATCGAGCAGCAGTCTGTCGAAGCGTCGATCATGCTCGCCTTGCAGCGACAGGCCGTGCACGTCGTCGAGCTTTTGCGTCAGCAGTTCGCGCGCCGCCTGAGCTTGCTGGCGGTTGACCAGGCGGGCCAGCTGACCGATCCCGCTGCCTTCACCAAAACGCCGCGAGTGGCGCAACATCACCACCTGCTGCGCAAGTGGGTGCTGCTCGGCGTCGCCGGGGGTTAGCCCGCTGTCCTGCAGGGACTGTCCGCCGACCTGCTCCAGCCAGGCGCGGGTGGCCGCCGAATAGAAACCCTCCTCGGCGTCGCGGCACAGGTCACCGAGCACTGCACCGGCTTCGACCGAGGCCAACTGGTCCTTGTCACCCAGTAGCACCAGCCGCGCCGATGGCGGCAAGGCGTCGAGCAACACGGCCATCATCTCCAGGTCGATCATCGATGCTTCATCGATCACCAACACATCCAGTGGCAACGGGTTGCCAGCATGGTGGCGGAAATGGCGCGAGCCCGGGCGGCTGCCGAGCAAGCGGTGCACGGTGCTGACGTCGGTCGGAATCTGCTGGCGGACCTCAGCGCTGACCTCAAGCAACTCGACCTGTTGGCCAATCGACTCGGTCAGGCGCGCAGCGGCCTTGCCGGTGGGCGCTGCCAGGCGAATCCGCAGCGGCCTGCCCTGCTCCACCGCAGGCCCTTGCAGCAGTGCCAGCAGGCGCACCACTGTTGTGGTCTTGCCGGTGCCGGGGCCGCCGGTGATGATGCTGAACGAGGCGCGGGTAGCCAAGGCGCAGGCGAGTTTCTGCCAGTCGACCTGGCCTTGCGGCGCGCCCCCCTTGAACAGTTGCTCAAGCCGTTCCGGCAGCGCTGGCGCGATGACTTGATCCGCTGCCAGGCGCTGGCGCAGCGCGTTGTCGATCTGCCGCTCGTAGCTCCAGTAGCGGCGCAGGTACAGGCGCAAGCCGCTGAGGACCAGTGGTCGCGCGCTGTGCCCCGGCGTATTGCCAGTGGCCACTAGCGGGCTGGCCGCGATGCGCTCGCACCAGGTGTGCTGATCGAGCTTGGTCAGCAGTTGGGATGGCAGCAGCAATGGCCCGTCGAGGGCATCACCTTCCGGTGGCAGCGACAGGGCGAAGTCCGGCTCGGCCAGGGTCTGGCCGAGGTCCAGGCAGACATGCCCGTGACCCAACTGGTGGCTGGCCAGGGCAGCGGCGAGCAACAGCAGCGGATCGCTGCCGGGCGCACGCTCTTCAAGAAAACCCACCAGTGCGCGGTCGAGCGCGCGCAGCCAGCCGCGCTCAACCCAGCGGTCGAGCAGGATCAGCAGGTCATGGCTGCTCTGCAGCGGCGCCAGGGCAGCCAGCTGCTCGGCTTGCAGGGGGGTTGGCAACAGGTCTTCAAGGCGGCGGCTCATGGCGCGGCTCCGGCAAACAGGTCCTGCTGTGCCGGCACCGGGGCACCGCGGAACAGGGCATCGAGGGCTTCGATCAGCTCACGTGGCGGCTTGCTGAAATACACCCCGTGGCCTGCCCGGCTGGCGCCACGCAGGAAGATGAACAGCGCACCGCCGACATGGCGGTCGTAATCGTAGTCGGGCATGCGCGCGCGCAACTGGCGGTGCAGCGCGAGCAGGTAGAGCACGTACTGCAGGTCGTAGCGGTGATCGAGAATCGCCTGTTCCATGGCCAGCGCGTTGTAGCTGTGCAGGTCCGGGCCGAGCCAGTTGGATTTGTAGTCGGTCACGTAATAACGGCCGTCCAGCTCGAAGGCCAGGTCGATAAAACCTTTGAACATGCCGTTGAGCTGGCTCGGCTCGGCGGCGGCACGCGCGGCGCCGCCGTGGGTATGCCGGGTCACCAGCTGATCAAGCTCGATGACATCGACCTTGTGACTGGCAAACCAGAATTCCATCTCGATCTGATACTGCTGCAGGTGCGCCAAGGTCAATTGGCGATCCTCGCCATGTAACGGCAGCGGCTCGACCAGCAGATGCTGCAGCCACTCGGTGAGGCCCGGAATCCAGCCTTTCCAGTCCCGCCGGTTGCAGCGTTGGCCGACCGTATGTTCGATGAGCTGAGGCTGCTGGCTGACTTCGGCGAAGCCCTCACGCCCGGCCCACTCGAGCAGACCGTGCAGGAAGGTGCCGGGATTGGGCCCGCGTGGGAAGCGATGAATGTCGCCGCTCTGAGCCGGGATATCACGCAACTGCTGGGCATCGATGCGCTCGTCATCGGTCAGCTGCTGGGCCAGCGAGCTGTCACCGGCAAGGCTCTGGTCGCCCACGCGCAGGGCGCTGTAGGAGGCGATCCACCAGTTCTCTGCCGCAGCTCGGCGTGGCTTGCGCGCAGCAATCAGCTCGTGACCATCTTGTGGGGGCAGATAGCGCTGTTCGTCTGCGCCGGGCAGCTCTTCACAGACGATATCCGCGCAGCTCGCTTGCAGGCTTTGCAGCCACTCGGCCAGCTGTGCCGACGAGGCCAGCGGCAGGCCGCCGCCGAGCAGATAGCCCAGGGCCGAGCGATGCAGCAGCGAGTGTTTCTGGTTACCGCGTTTGAGGTCGGCGACACCGAGCCAGCAGGCATGCTGGGCGCGGGTCAAGGCGACGTAGAGCAAGCGCAGATCTTCGGCCAGGCGCTCATCATCGGCGCGCTCGATCTGCTCTTGGTCGGGTGTCAGGGTCAGGTGCGCGTGGCCGTCGCTGTCGTGCCAGATCAGCGGCAGGCGCTGGCCATCGACCGGCTTGCTGGTGCAGATGAACGGCAGATACACCAACGGATACTCAAGGCCCTTGGACTTGTGAATGGTCACGACCTTGACCAGTTGCTCGTCGCTCTCCAGGCGCAGGATCTGCTCTTCGCCCGCCTGCCCGGAGCCGGCCAGGTTCTCGCCCAGATGGCGGATCAAGGCTTGCTCGCCATCCAGTTCACCAGCGGCCTGCTGCAGCAGTTCGGCCAGGTGCAGCAAATTGGTCAGCACCCGCTCGCCGTCGCTGCGGGCAATCAGCCGGCGCGGCAGTTCGAAGTCATGCAGCAGGCGCCGCAGCATCGGCAATACGCCCTGGCGCTGCCAGGTTTCGCGGTACTGGCGGAAGCGCATGACCCAGTCTTCCCAGACCCGCTCGTCCTGGTTCAGCCGCTCGAGTTCAAGCAGTGACTGCTCGAGGGTCGGGCTGGCCAAGGCGGTCTTGAGCAGGCGCTCGGAGTCGGGTTCGGCGCAGGCCTTGAGCCAAGCCAGCAGGTCGTGCGCCTCCTGGGCGGCGAACACCGAGTCTTTGTCCGACAGGTACACACTGCGCACATCGCGCGCTGCCAGCTCGGCGCGGACCAGCTGCGCTTCGCGACCGTCGCGCACAAGGATGGCGATATCCGAAGGCAGGCACGCCTTGAGTTTGCCATCGGTTTTTCTGAATCCACTGACGCCCTGTTGACCACCGTTGAGCAGCCCGACGATATGGCTGGCGCAGCTGGCGGCCAGTTGCTGACGATAGAGGGTGCTGGACACCGGTTCGTCGCTGTCCAGCCGCCAGCAATGCAGCGCGGCGGATGGCTGGTCGTTGATCAGCAGTTGCTCGCTGCGGCCCTTGGCGTGGACCTCGATGAACGGCAAGGGATTGTCTTGCCCCTCACGGAACAGGAATGCGCCGCGGCCACTGCTACGCCCTTCTGCGGCGAGGAACAGGCGGTTGACCGCACTGACCATGGCTTTGCTGGAACGATAGTTGGTGTCCAGGCTGTGCAGGCGCCCGGCAGTGGCGCGGCGGGCCGCCAGGTAGGTAAAGATGTCGGCACCGCGGAAAGCGTAGATCGCCTGCTTCGGGTCGCCGATCATGAACAGGCCGGTTTCGGCGTGGTTCTGACTGATCTGGTAGATGCGCTCGAAGATGCCGTACTGGACCGGATCGGTGTCCTGAAATTCGTCGATCAGGGCGACCGGGAACTGCTCGCGGATGAGCGCGGCCAAGCGTTCGCCGGACTCCTGATTGAGCGCGTGCTGCAGGCGCAGGAGCATGTCGTCGAAGCCCATTTCGGCGCGCCGGCGCTTCTCCTGCTCGAAGCGTGCCGACACCCAACTGGCGGCATGCTCGAGCAAAGGCACTTCGGGGCTGGCCAGGCCTTGTAGCTGCTGGCGCAGGGTTTCCATGGCGCGCAGGGCCGGGTGATCGGGTGGGTCACCCTGCTTCCAGGCTTCGGCCATGCCGGCTGGAGTCAGGCGGGTGAAGCCAGTGCCCAGATCCAGTTCGAGGACCTGATCATCACCGGCCCAGGCGCGCAGTTTTTCGAACCACGGCTCGAAGTAACGCGCCTGCAGCTTGCGCCCATCAGCGTGCTTGGCCGCAACCGCCGCGTGGCAGATCTGCTGCAACTCGTCGGCCCAGACGCCCCAAGGCGCCTTGAGCTGGCACAGCTGCTGCGCGCGTTGCTCCAGAGTGGTCTCGATCAGTGCCTGCGGCTCGATATCATCGGCGCTGCTGGCGACACGGCCAAACAGCGGACGCAGGCGCGGCAACAAGGCATCGGGGCTGACCCAGTTGCCGCGTACCCAGTTCAGGGACTCGCCGCGCATGCCATAGCAGAAGCGCCGCCAGTAGTCGCGCATGACCTGGCCGAGCAGTTCGCTGTGATCGGTCTCAAGACTTTGGGTAAACAGGCTGCCGCTGTCGAAGGCGTGTTCGCGCAGCATCCGTTGGCACCATCCGTGAATGGTCGACACGGCGGCTTCGTCCATCCACTGTACGGCCACCTCCAGGCGGCTGGCGCAACGTGGCCAGAGCTCTGCCGGGTAGTCGGCACGGAGCATCTGCAGCAGCGGGTCGGCGTCGGCCAGCTCGTCACGGAAGAACCGTGCGGCTTCGGCCAGTCGCATACGAATGCGCTCACGCAGCTCTTTGGTGGCCGCATCGGTAAAGGTCACCACGAGGATCTGCGGCGGCAACAGCTCGCGGCCAAAGCCGTGCGCATCGCCATGGCCGAGGATCAGCCGCAGGTACAGCGCCGAGATGGTGAAGGTCTTGCCGGTACCGGCGCTGGCTTCGATCAGCTGGCTGCCATGCAGCGGGAAGCTCAAGGCCAAGGGGCGGGCCTGGGTCATGCGGCACTCTCCGGATTGCCCTGGGTTTGCCAGGGCGCGGCGAACAGGGGGCGGTACAGGGCTTCACACCAGCCTTCGAAGGCTTCATCGGCGCTCAGTGCGGCGAAGTCGCGGAACTGGCGCGCCAGGGCGAGGCTTTCGCTGCGTTCGCCAAAGCTGTTCTGGCCGTCGCCTTCGTAGGCCCGGGCGGCAGCGGCCAAGGCCTTGTCCGGGTCGTCCTGGCCGAGCCAGGCGAAGGCGGTCTTGGCCGCCACCGGCAGCGGCGCGTTCATGCCGGCCTGGCGTGCGACCAGCAGATCAGCAAGCCGCTCACTGGCCTCAGCCTGTGGCAAAGGTTCCAGCAGCAGGGTCAGGTCGCTGGCCACCAGTGCACTGTGCAGCGGGTAGCCGGCAGCGCAGCCAGCCAGGTGCATGACCCAGGTCGGAATCAGCCGATGGCGCTTGAGGTTGTTACGCCCGGCACTGATGGTGTTGGGGATGGTAGTGATGCTCAGCAGGCTTTGGTCGGCCGCCTGATACACCCGCCCAAGCCAGCCTTGCAGGCGCTCGCGGCCATGCTCGAAGTGAATCGGCAGCGCGCCTTCGACCAGGCTCGGCCAGCGTTGCAGCAGGTGTCGATGACGTTGCAGCAGATTGGGCAGGGGCTCGATCAGCTCGGCCTGGAGGATCTCGCCAAAACCGGCCAACGGCAGCAGGCCATGGCCTTGCAGGCGGCGCGCCTGGGCGTACAGGGCCGATTCGGCGTTGCCTGGGTCAGCCAGGGCGGCATCCAGCAGGCTTTCGCTGAGGCCGTAGCGCTGCAGTGCGTCGAGCACGAACGGTTCTTCGTCCGGGGTCGGTGCCTCGAGTGACTCGAAGAACACCTTCAAGCGCTGGCGGAAGAAATGCCGCACCGGGTGACGCAGAAAGTCCTGCAGTTGGGTCAGGCTCAGCGGCTCGTCATTGACGTAGGGCGCTAGCGTGTCGTCTGCGGGCGGTGTGGCAGCCTCGGCCTGATGCAACAGTTGCCACTCATGGGCGTAACTGAACAGCGGGCTACCTTTCTGGAAGTAGCGCTGGCTAAAAGGCTGCAGCGGGTGCTCCTGAGTCAGGCCGTGCAGCAGTTGCTGGCCGGCGTCTTCGCGCAGGCCTGGCTTGGCGTTGGCGACTTGCCAACCGGCGGCCAGGTGATCGCGCAACTGGCCGATCAGGACCGAGGCCGGCCGCTCGCTGTTGTCGCGGATGCTGCGCCCTACCCAGCTGACATACAGCTGGTCGCGGGCAGACAGCAGGGCTTCGAGCAGCAGGTAGCGGTCATCCTCACGACGCGAGCGGTCGCCTGGGCGGTAGTCACTGGCCATCAGGTCGAAATCCAGCGGCTGCTGGGCTCGTGGGTAATCGCCGTCGTTCATGCCCAGCAGGCAGACCACCCGGAAGGGGATCGCTCGCATCGGCATCAGCGTGCAGAAGTTTACTGAGCCGGCGAGAAAGCGTTGCGAAAGTTTGCCTTGATCGAGACCTGACAGCCACGCCTCGCGCACTACCGTCAGTGGTAGTGGCTCGTGCAGGGCGACCGTATCGCAGGTTTGCAGCCAGGTGTCGCGTAGGTCCTGAAGCTGTACCAGAAGAAACTCATCATGCTCGTTTTCGGCCAGGAAAAACACCTGCAGCAGTGCATTCAGGCGCTCGCCCCACTCGACTGCTGTTGCCGCTTGAGCGAGCTCGACACAGGCCACATCAAGCGCATCGAGCAACGCCACCAGCGGCCCGATCAAGGCGGCATCGAGGCCGCCGATCTCGTCGTAGGGCTCGATGCCATCGCAGCCCTCGCCTACGCCCACTGCGTAACCGAGCAGCATCCGGCGCAAGCCAAACCGCCAGCTGTTCTGCTCCAGCCCTTCGGGCAGGCCGAGGCTGGCGCGCTGGGCGGCACTCAGGCCCCAACGGATGCCGGCGCCTTCGATCCAGCGATGCAGAGTCGGCAGGTCGCTTTCCTGAATGGCGAAGCGCGCGCGCAGTGCGGGCACGTCGAGCAGATCGAGTACCTCACTAACGGCAAAGCGACTGTCGGGCAGCTTGAGTAGATGCTCAAGAGCGATCAGTAAAGGGTCACGGCCACGCTGGCCCTGATCGGTCAGGGTGAACGGGATATAGCGCGGGTCGTGGCGATCGAGCTGGCCGAACACCGCGCGGATATGCGGGGCGTAGTCATCGATGGCCGGCAGCATGACGATGATATCGCGCGGGCGCAGAGTAGGATCGGCGCTGAAGCGGGCCAGCAGTTGGTCGTGGAGGATCTCGACTTCACGTTGGGCGCTATGGGCGATGTGAAACCTGACCGAGCGGTCCTTGGTCGGGTCCACCGCTGGCCAGACTTCGCGGGTTTCGGCCAACGGCCGCAACTCGAGAATGTCATCCTGCAACTGGTTGAGCAGATTGCCTGGCTGGGCCTCACTGAACAGGTCGATGCGGCCTTCGTTGAACACGCCAAGGTAACTGGCAGGGTCGTCGTAGCTGTCGAGCAGGTTGATGTAGTCACGGCCCTGTTTGCCCCAGGCAGCCAGCAGCGGGTGGGCATGCTGGTGCAAGCTCTCGTCGTCCAGTTGCAGGGGCATGCCCTGCTTGCGCTGTTGGCGCTTGTACTGGTGGCGGAGCAGGTCTTTGTCGGCAACGATATCGCCCCAGTGGTGACGACATGGGTTGTGCACGCAAAGCAGCACCTGGCTGAAACGGGCCAACGCCGCCAGAGCCTCGAGTGCCTGCGCCGGCAGGGACGAGATACCAAAGACGATGACTCGCGCTGGCAGGCCCTTGGGCGGCTGCTCGAGGCTGTTCATACGCTCGATAAAGCGCTGGTGCACGCCGGCACGGCTCTGCTCCATACCGGCCTGGCCGACATCTTCGAGCAACGCCCGCCACAGTTCGGCCTGCCAGCAGTTGCCGGCAGCCAGTGGCTTGCGCTGGGCGCGGGCGGTGTTGAGAACATGCTTACCGGCTGCCCAATCCTGCAGCCAGTCGGCGCGGTAGACCTGATATTGGTCGAACAGGTCAGCCAGACGCTCGGCCAGCTGGTAGCGCTTGCGCAGGTCGCTGTCGTCAGTCAGAAAGCGCCGTAGCGGCTCGAAGTGCGGGCGCTCGATGAGCGCCGGCAGCAAGCGCATCAGGCGCCAGGTAAGTGGGGCCTTGTCGAGCAGGGATACTTCAGGGATTTCGTCGCGGCCGAGCACCTTGCGGTACAGCTGCCACATGAAGGTACCGGGCAATTGCACATCGATGGCGGCAGCGATGCCACAGCCGCCGCTGTCATCGTCTTGTGGGTCTTCGGCCAGGGCGAGTTTCAGCCATTGGGCGATGCCATTGCTTTGCACCAGGGCGACTTCGTTTTCCAACGGGGCCAGAGGGAAGCGGCGCATCATACTCACCACCAGGCTGCGCAGGTCGTCCAGGCGGTTGCCGTGAACAATCATGAAGCCGGGGTGCAAGCGGGTATCTGCCATTGCGCTCTCTCTGAAAGGCGTTCGTCCTGGGGAGGAACCATATCATGGCCGAGCATCGCGCTCGCGTAGGAGCGGCCTTGTGTCGCGAAAGGCCAGCATAGCTGGCCCGGCAATATCGGCTGCGAAGCTGAGATCTGGGGCCGCTACGCAGCCCTTTCGCGACACAAGGCCGCTCCTACAAGGAACCGTGCTCGGCCGGAAAAGACAAAACCCCTACCTGCTCGCGCAGATAGGGGTTTTGCGAAATGAATCTTGACGATGACCTACTCTCACATGGGGAGACCCCACACTACCATCGGCGATGCATCGTTTCACTACTGAGTTCGGGATGGGATCAGGTGGTTCCAATGCTCTATTGTCGTCAAGAAATTCTGTAGCCAGAACGTCCAGATGAACGGCCCAGCAAATTCGGATATGTGATGTTTGTGTACGAATCTTCAGCGTTTCGTCTTCACCACCGCAACCTGCATGAGCAAATTGCTTGGGTGTTATATGGTCAAGCCTCACGGGCAATTAGTATTGGTTAGCTCAACGCCTCACAGCGCTTACACACCCAACCTATCAACGTCGTAGTCTTCGACGGCCCTTCAGGGGATTCTAGATCCCAGTGAGATCTCATCTTGAGGCAAGTTTCCCGCTTAGATGCTTTCAGCGGTTATCTCTTCCGAACATAGCTACCCGGCAATGCCACTGGCGTGACAACCGGAACACCAGAGGTTCGTCCACTCCGGTCCTCTCGTACTAGGAGCAGCCCCTCTCAAATCTCAAACGTCCACGGCAGATAGGGACCGAACTGTCTCACGACGTTCTAAACCCAGCTCGCGTACCACTTTAAATGGCGAACAGCCATACCCTTGGGACCGGCTTCAGCCCCAGGATGTGATGAGCCGACATCGAGGTGCCAAACACCGCCGTCGATATGAACTCTTGGGCGGTATCAGCCTGTTATCCCCGGAGTACCTTTTATCCGTTGAGCGATGGCCCTTCCATACAGAACCACCGGATCACTAAGACCTACTTTCGTACCTGCTCGACGTGTGGGTCTCGCAGTCAAGCGCGCTTTTGCCTTTATACTCTACGACCGATTTCCGACCGGTCTGAGCGCACCTTCGTACTCCTCCGTTACTCTTTGGGAGGAGACCGCCCCAGTCAAACTACCCACCATACACTGTCCTCGATCCGGATAACGGACCTGAGTTAGAACCTCAAAGTTGCCAGGGTGGTATTTCAAGGATGGCTCCATGAGAACTGGCGTCCCCACTTCAAAGCCTCCCACCTATCCTACACAAGCAAATTCAAAGTCCAGTGCAAAGCTATAGTAAAGGTTCACGGGGTCTTTCCGTCTAGCCGCGGATACACTGCATCTTCACAGCGATTTCAATTTCACTGAGTCTCGGGTGGAGACAGCGCCGCCATCGTTACGCCATTCGTGCAGGTCGGAACTTACCCGACAAGGAATTTCGCTACCTTAGGACCGTTATAGTTACGGCCGCCGTTTACCGGGGCTTCGATCAAGAGCTTCGCTTGCGCTAACCCCATCAATTAACCTTCCGGCACCGGGCAGGCGTCACACCCTATACGTCCACTTTCGTGTTTGCAGAGTGCTGTGTTTTTAATAAACAGTCGCAGCGGCCTGGTATCTTCGACCGGCAAAAGCTTACGGGGTAAACCCTTCACCTTCGCCGGCGCACCTTCTCCCGAAGTTACGGTGCCATTTTGCCTAGTTCCTTCACCCGAGTTCTCTCAAGCGCCTTGGTATTCTCTACCTAACCACCTGTGTCGGTTTGGGGTACGGTTCCCGATTGTCTGAAGCTTAGGAGCTTTTCTTGGAAGCATGGCATCAACCACTTCGTCGCCTAAAGGCAACTCGTCATCAGCTCTCGGCCTTGGGATCCCGGATTTGCCTAAGATCCCAGCCTACCACCTTAAACTTGGACTACCAACGCCAAGCTGGCCTAGCCTTCTCCGTCCCTCCATCGCAACAATCGGAAGTACAGGAATATTAACCTGTTTTCCATCGACTACGCTTTTCAGCCTCGCCTTAGGGACCGACTAACCCTGCGTCGATTAACGTTGCGCAGGAAACCTTGGTCTTTCGGCGTGCAAGTTTTTCACTCGCATTGTCGTTACTCATGTCAGCATTCGCACTTCTGATACCTCCAGCAAGCTTCTCAACTCACCTTCACAGGCTTACAGAACGCTCCTCTACCGCATCACCAAAAGGTGATACCCGTAGCTTCGGTGCATGGTTTGAGCCCCGTTACATCTTCCGCGCAGGCCGACTCGACTAGTGAGCTATTACGCTTTCTTTAAAGGGTGGCTGCTTCTAAGCCAACCTCCTAGCTGTCTAAGCCTTCCCACATCGTTTCCCACTTAACCATGACTTTGGGACCTTAGCTGACGGTCTGGGTTGTTTCCCTTTTCACGACGGACGTTAGCACCCGCCGTGTGTCTCCCATGCTCGGCACTTGTAGGTATTCGGAGTTTGCATCGGTTTGGTAAGTCGGGATGACCCCCTAGCCGAAACAGTGCTCTACCCCCTACAGTGATACATGAGGCGCTACCTAAATAGCTTTCGAGGAGAACCAGCTATCTCCGAGCTTGATTAGCCTTTCACTCCGATCCACAGGTCATCCGCTAACTTTTCAACGGTAGTCGGTTCGGTCCTCCAGTTAGTGTTACCCAACCTTCAACCTGCCCATGGATAGATCGCCCGGTTTCGGGTCTATACCCAGCGACTAAACGCCCTATTAAGACTCGCTTTCGCTACGCCTCCCCTATTCGGTTAAGCTCGCCACTGAATATAAGTCGCTGACCCATTATACAAAAGGTACGCAGTCACCTAACAAAGTAGGCTCCCACTGCTTGTACGCATACGGTTTCAGGATCTATTTCACTCCCCTCTCCGGGGTTCTTTTCGCCTTTCCCTCACGGTACTGGTTCACTATCGGTCAGTCAGTAGTATTTAGCCTTGGAGGATGGTCCCCCCATGTTCAGACAAAGTTTCTCGTGCTCCGTCCTACTCGATTTCATTGATAAGAGATTTTCGTGTACGGGGCTATCACCCACTACGGCCACACTTTCCAGAGTGTTCCACTAATCTCAAACCAACTTAAGGGCTGGTCCCCGTTCGCTCGCCACTACTAAGGGAATCTCGGTTGATTTCTTTTCCTCAGGGTACTTAGATGTTTCAGTTCCCCTGGTTCGCCTCTTGCACCTATGTATTCAGTACAAGATACTCAGCTTATGCTGAGTGGGTTCCCCCATTCAGAGATCTCTGGATCACAGTCTGTTTGCCGACTCCCCAAAGCTTATCGCAGGCTACCACGTCTTTCATCGCCTCTGACTGCCAAGGCATCCACCGTATGCGCTTCTTCACTTGACCATATAACCCCAAGCAATCTGGTTATACTGTGAAGACGACATTCGCCGAAAATTCGTACTGCCCTTTCGAGCATTCACAAATTTTACCTTAGCCTGATCACACACCAGTGAAAGTGCATGTCAGTCTATTTCTATCACATATCCGAATTTTTAAAGAACGATCTGACAAAAGTCAGAAATCAACATTCATCAACGAATGTTCATTTCTAAGTTCTGACAAGCTGTGAAGCGTGAAGCAAAATGGTGGAGCCAAGCGGGATCGAACCGCTGACCTCCTGCGTGCAAGGCAGGCGCTCTCCCAGCTGAGCTATGGCCCCGTGTATCTGCAATGGTAGGTCTGGGCAGATTTGAACTGCCGACCTCACCCTTATCAGGGGTGCGCTCTAACCAACTGAGCTACAGACCTATAACAGGGTCACGTTACAGCATCGTCTTTATACAAGTGAATCAAGCAATTCGTGTGGGAGCTCATCAGCAGGCTGATGTCTTCGATTAAGGAGGTGATCCAGCCGCAGGTTCCCCTACGGCTACCTTGTTACGACTTCACCCCAGTCATGAATCACACCGTGGTAACCGTCCTCCCGAAGGTTAGACTAGCTACTTCTGGTGCAACCCACTCCCATGGTGTGACGGGCGGTGTGTACAAGGCCCGGGAACGTATTCACCGCGACATTCTGATTCGCGATTACTAGCGATTCCGACTTCACGCAGTCGAGTTGCAGACTGCGATCCGGACTACGATCGGTTTTGTGAGATTAGCTCCACCTCGCGGCTTGGCGACCCTCTGTACCGACCATTGTAGCACGTGTGTAGCCCAGGCCGTAAGGGCCATGATGACTTGACGTCATCCCCACCTTCCTCCGGTTTGTCACCGGCAGTCTCCTTAGAGTGCCCACCATAACGTGCTGGTAACTAAGGACAAGGGTTGCGCTCGTTACGGGACTTAACCCAACATCTCACGACACGAGCTGACGACAGCCATGCAGCACCTGTGTCAGAGTTCCCGAAGGCACCAATCCATCTCTGGAAAGTTCTCTGCATGTCAAGGCCTGGTAAGGTTCTTCGCGTTGCTTCGAATTAAACCACATGCTCCACCGCTTGTGCGGGCCCCCGTCAATTCATTTGAGTTTTAACCTTGCGGCCGTACTCCCCAGGCGGTCAACTTAATGCGTTAGCTGCGCCACTAAAATCTCAAGGATTCCAACGGCTAGTTGACATCGTTTACGGCGTGGACTACCAGGGTATCTAATCCTGTTTGCTCCCCACGCTTTCGCACCTCAGTGTCAGTATCAGTCCAGGTGGTCGCCTTCGCCACTGGTGTTCCTTCCTATATCTACGCATTTCACCGCTACACAGGAAATTCCACCACCCTCTACTGTACTCTAGCTTGCCAGTTTTGGATGCAGTTCCCAGGTTGAGCCCGGGGCTTTCACATCCAACTTAACAAACCACCTACGCGCGCTTTACGCCCAGTAATTCCGATTAACGCTTGCACCCTCTGTATTACCGCGGCTGCTGGCACAGAGTTAGCCGGTGCTTATTCTGTCGGTAACGTCAAAACAGCAAGGTATTCGCTTACTGCCCTTCCTCCCAACTTAAAGTGCTTTACAATCCGAAGACCTTCTTCACACACGCGGCATGGCTGGATCAGGCTTTCGCCCATTGTCCAATATTCCCCACTGCTGCCTCCCGTAGGAGTCTGGACCGTGTCTCAGTTCCAGTGTGACTGATCATCCTCTCAGACCAGTTACGGATCGTCGCCTTGGTGAGCCATTACCTCACCAACTAGCTAATCCGACCTAGGCTCATCTGATAGCGCAAGGCCCGAAGGTCCCCTGCTTTCTCCCGTAGGACGTATGCGGTATTAGCGTTCCTTTCGAAACGTTGTCCCCCACTACCAGGCAGATTCCTAGGCATTACTCACCCGTCCGCCGCTGAATCGAAGAGCAAGCTCTTCTCATCCGCTCGACTTGCATGTGTTAGGCCTGCCGCCAGCGTTCAATCTGAGCCATGATCAAACTCTTCAGTTCAATACTGCTTGGGTTTTTAAGAAACCCTAAACTTGGCTCAGCAATCTCAAATGACTACTATGATTTCTCATGCGGCCACTTGTGATGCTGATAATCTTGGCGACTATCAAACCGTACTCACAAGCACCCACACGAATTGCTTGATTCAATTTGTTAAAGAGCGGTTGGTTGAGCGTTTCGTCTCAACCGAGGCGCGCATTCTACGCTTTCCTCTGTGTCTGTCAAGCGTTTATTTCGAAGTATTTTGCGAGAAACTCGTTCAACTTCAAACACTTGACTCGCTTGCGATCTCTCGTAGCGGGAGGCGAATTCTACAGCTTTACAACCTGCTGTCAACTGCCTTTTTCACCGCTGGCGATCTTTCGATCGAAGCCCTTGCAGCACCTCTAAAACTTCTAACTCTTTGAAACTCAAGGAGTTTTCCGCTCCAACTACGCTGGAAGTGGGGCGCATTATAAGCGCTTACAGAAACCCGTCAACCGTTAATTTCAGCTTTGTGCAATATCACTGGAGCAAGACTCTCACACCGCCCTGCCTCGCCTGCCGATCAACCGCGGAACGCGCCGCGCCACCAGCGGAACCCGCAGCAGCAACAGCAATGCGCCGATCGAGGCATAGATCGCCCACTCTTTAAGGTCCGAACGCACGATCCACAGGAAATGCAGCAAACCCAGCCCAAGAATCACGTACACCAGCTTGTGCAGCTTCTTCCAACGCGCACCCAGGCGCCGCTGACTGTAACGATTGGAAGTCAGCGCCAAGGCCAGCAAGCCGAGGAAGGCCAGCGCACCGACAATGATGTACGGCCGCTTGCGCAACTCAACGCCGAACTGCCCCCAGTCCAGGCCGAGGATGAACACCATGTAGGTGATCATGTGCAGCACTATATAAGCAAAGCTCCACAGCCCCAGTTGCCGGCGGATCACGATCCACCCCGACCAGCCTGTAAGCCGCTGCAGTGGCGTCATGCTCAAGGTGATCAACAGGAAGATCAGCGCCCCCAGGCCCAACCGGTCCATGATGATCTTGCCCAGGTCCGGGCCGAGCTGGTTGGTCGCCGCCTCATACAGCCACCAGCTGGGGAACAGGCAGCCCAGCACAAAGATGCCCAGGCGCAACCAGGGATAGCGCATCAGTAGTTCTTCCGCAGATCAAGGTCGCTGTACAACGACGCGACTTCATCGCCATAGCCGTTGAACATCAAGGTGTCGCGCACGTTCGGGCTGAACAGGCCACTCGGCAGCCGCCGCTCACGGGCCTGAGTCCAGCGTGGATGATCGACCGTCGGGTTGACGTTGGCATAGAAGCCATACTCGGTCGGCGCCAGGCGCTCCCAGGTAGTTTGCGGCTGCTCCGCCACCAGGCTGATGCGCACGATCGACTTGATGCTTTTGAAGCCGTACTTCCACGGCACGATCAGCCGCAGTGGCGCACCATTCTGGTTAGGCAGTTCACGTCCATACATGCCCACCGCAAGAATCGCCAAGGGGTTCATCGCCTCGTCCAGGCGCAGGCCTTCCACGTAGGGCCAGTCGATCAAGGCAAACGATGAGCGCTGGCCGGGCATGACTTTTGGGTCCTGCAGGGTTTCGAAACGCAGGTAGCGCGCCTTCGAAGTCGGCTCGACCTGCTTGAGCACCTGCGCCAGGCTAAAGCCCAACCACGGGATCACCATCGACCAGGCCTCGACGCAGCGCAGCCGATAGATGCGCTCTTCCAGCTGATAGGGTTTGACGAAGTCTTCCAGCGCATAGCGCCCTGGCTTGGCCACCTCGCCATCCACCACCAGGCTCCACGGCTCGGTTTTCAGGCTGCCGGCATTCGCGGCTGGATCACCCTTGTCGGTGCCGAATTCATAGAAATTGTTGTAGTGGGTGGCGTCCTTGAACGGCGTGATCGCCTCGTTCTCGACCGTCACCGCGCCCCACCGGGTAGCGCCGAGCTTGTCCTTGAACCAGCCCGGCGCGGCGCCAGGTTCGACATCGGCATAGCGCGAAGGCTCGGCGCCAAGCGCAACGCCAGGCAATGCGGCCACGGCGGCACCCGCCAGGGAAGCACCCAGCATGGTACGGCGAGAAAGGTAGATACCTTCAGGGGTGATCTCCGACGCTTTGCAGTCGGATGGACGAGCGATCTTGATGAGCATAACGGCTCCACAGTACGGGCAACTGATGTACCCGTAAGACTATGGAGCCGGAAGGTTATTCCGTCATTAAATCAACTTCAGTTTTTTTGCCGACGTACCCGCAGCAGATACTGCACCGGGCCCGACACGGCATAACCGAGGAAGATCAACAGCAGAATGCGCGGCGGGTCGCTGAATACCACGGCAAACACCAGCACCACTGCAAGGATCGCCACGAACGGCACCCGCCCACGCAGGTCGAGTTCCTTGAAGCTGTTGTACTTGACGTTGCTGACCATCAGCATGCCCGCAGCCGCCACCAGCAGCGCCACCAGGAACGACAGCTTCGAGCCCTGAATGCCGAAATCGCTGAAGGCCCATACGGTACCCGCCACCACGCCTGCCGCAGCCGGGCTGGCCAGGCCGATGAAGTAACGTTTGTCAGCAGTGCCGACCTGGGTGTTGAAGCGTGCCAGACGCAGGGCAGCACCAGCGACATAGATGAAAGCAACCATCCAGCCGACCTTGCCCATGTCACCCAGTGCCCAGCCGAATGCCAGCAGCGCCGGCGCCACGCCGAAAGCGACCATGTCCGACAGCGAGTCGTACTCAGCGCCGAATGCGCTCTGGGTGTTGGTCATGCGTGCTACCCGGCCATCCAGGCCGTCGAGCACCATGGCCACGAAAATGGCAATAGCGGCAAAGGCGAAGTACTTGCTCGCCTCGCGCGGGTCACCTGCGCTCATGGCGCTCTGCGCGCTGATCGAGCTGATGATCGAGTAGAAGCCGGCGAACAGGTTGGCCGTGGTGAACAGGTTGGGCAGCAGGTAGATACCGCGGTGACGGACCTTGCGCCCTTCGGCGTCATGCCCTTCTTCAACGTGCTCATCTACAGGTAGCAGGCTTTCGGCGTCGGAGGGCGTGTTCGGCTCTTCGGGACGTTCGCTCATGAAAATTACCTTGATTGGAAAATGTTCGATACAGGCTTGCGAAGCACAAACTGACGGCAAGCCACTGGTCGCTTTATACCAGAAGCGCGCCGCTTAAACGAAAAAACGCGGCCTAAGCCGCGTTTTTCATCTCATCGCAAAGACTCAGTTCTTGGTCTTGTCGACGATTTTGTTGGCCGAGATCCAAGGCATCATGGAACGCAGCTGCTCACCGATCACTTCGATACCGTGGGCGGCGTTGTTACGACGCTTGGCGGTCATCGATGGGTAGTTGGTAGCACCTTCGGAGATGAACATCTTGGCGTATTCGCCGTCCTGGATGCGCTTCAGAGCGTTGCGCATGGCCTGACGCGATTCGGCGTTGATGACCTCAGGGCCAGTCACGTACTCACCGTATTCGGCGTTGTTGGAGATCGAGTAGTTCATGTTGGCGATACCGCCTTCGTACATGAGGTCAACGATCAGTTTCAGTTCGTGCAGGCACTCGAAGTAGGCCATTTCTGGCGCGTAGCCAGCTTCAACCAGGGTTTCGAAACCGGCTTTGACCAGCTCGACGGTACCGCCACACAGAACAGCCTGCTCGCCGAACAGGTCGGTTTCAGTCTCGTCCTTGAAGGTGGTTTCGATGATGCCGGTACGGCCGCCGCCGACGCCTGCAGCGTACGACAGTGCAACGTTCTTGGCGTTGCCCGAGGCGTCCTGGTAGATAGCGATCAGGTCAGGGATGCCGCCGCCTTTGACGAACTCGGAACGCACGGTGTGACCTGGGGCCTTCGGCGCGATCATGATCACGTCGAGGTCAGCACGTGGCACGACCTGGTTGTAGTGGATCGCGAAGCCGTGGGAGAAGGCCAGGGTGGCGCCTTTCTTGATGTTCGGCTCGATTTCGGTCTTGTACAGAGTGCCCTGGAATTCGTCCGGGGTCAGGATCATGACCAGGTCGGCAGCAGCGACAGCCGAAGCCACGTCAGCCACTTTCAGGCCGTGAGCTTCTGCCTTGGCAACGGTAGCCGAACCTTTACGCAGACCGACAGTTACGTCTACACCGGAGTCTTTCAGGTTGCATGCCTGAGCGTGGCCTTGCGAACCGTAGCCGATGATGGCGACTTTCTTACCCTGGATGATGGAAAGGTCGCAGTCTTTGTCGTAGAAAACTTTCATGAAATACCCCTGTTAGATCTCGGCCCCTGCGGAGCCATCGCTATTTGTTTAAGTTAGACGCTGAGCACTTTGTCGCCACGGGCAATGCCGGTAACGCCGCTGCGCACGGTTTCGAGAATCGATGCAGTGCCGATCGCCTGGATGAAGCTGTCCAGCTTGTCACTGGTGCCGCTCAGTTGCACGGTATACACACTGGCGGTGACGTCGACGATCTGCCCACGGAAAATATCCGTGGTGCGTTTGATCTCGGCGCGCTGGGCGCCGGTTGCCTTGACCTTGACCAGCATCAATTCGCGCTCGATGTGCGCGCTCTCCGACAGGTCGACCAGCTTCACCACTTCTACCAGCTTGTTCAGGTTCTTGGTGATCTGCTCGATCACCTCGTCATGACCAACGGTAGTCAGGGTCAGGCGCGAGAGGGTTGGGTCCTCGGTCGGCGCCACGGTCAGGCTTTCAATGTTGTAGTTGCGTTGGGAAAACAGGCCGACCACGCGAGACAAGGCACCGGGTTCGTTTTCCAGCAGCAGGGAAATGATGTGCCGCATATCAGGTACGCTCCGTCTTGCTCAGCCACATGTCGCGCATCGAGCCGTCTTTGATCTGCATCGGGTAGACGTGCTCGGTGCGGTCAATCGCGATATCGATGAACACCAGCCGGTCTTTCATGGCGAACGCTTCTTCCAGCTTGGGCTTGAGGTCCTTGAGGCTGGTGATGCGGATACCGACGTGGCCATAGGCCTCGACCAGTTTGACGAAGTCCGGCAGCGATTCGACATACGAATGCGAGTGACGGCCGTTGTAGGCCATGTCCTGCCACTGGCGAACCATGCCCAGCACACCGTTGTTCATGTTGACGATCTTCACCGGCAGGCCGTACTGCATGCAGGTAGACAGCTCCTGGATGTTCATCTGGATGCTGCCTTCGCCGGTCACACAGGCCACGTCCTGATCGGGGAAGTTGAGCTTGATGCCCATCGCCGCCGGGAAGCCGAAGCCCATGGTGCCCAGGCCACCGGAGTTGATCCAGCGGTTCGGCTTGTTGAAGCGGTAATACTGCGAAGCGAACATCTGGTGCTGGCCGACATCGGAGGTGATGTAAGCATCGCCATTGGTCACTTCACACAGGGTTTCGATCACGGTCTGCGGTTTGATCACGCTGCCGTCGCCCTTGTCGTAAGGGAACAGGCCGCGGTCGCCACGCCATTCGTCGATCTGCTTCCACCAGGCATCCAGCGCGGCCTTTTCAGGCTGCTGACCGATTTCCTTGAAGATCGCCAGCATCTCGCTGAGCACGCTGTCGACTGGACCCACGATCGGCACGTCGGCCTTGATCGTTTTCGAGATGGACGCCGGGTCGATGTCGATGTGGATGATCTTGGCATTCGGGCAGAACTTGGCCGGGCCGTTGATCACACGGTCATCGAAACGCGCGCCGACAGCCAGGATCACGTCGGCATGGTGCATCGCCTGGTTGGCGGTGAAGCTGCCATGCATACCGAGCATGCCGAGGAACTGGCGGTCGGTACCGGGGAAGCCACCCAAGCCCATCAGGGTGTTGGTAACCGGCAGGTTCAGCGACTTGGCGATCTCGGTCAGGGTCTCGGAGCCACCACCGAGGATCACACCACCCCCGGAGTAGACGATCGGACGCTTGGCGGCGAGGATCATCTCGGCTGCCTTGCGGATCTGCCCCGAGTGACCACGTACGGCCGGGCTGTAGGAACGCAGCTTGACCTTCTTCGGATAGACGTACTCGAACTTCTCGGCCGGGTTGGTCATATCTTTTGGAATGTCGACCACGACCGGGCCAGGACGACCGGATTGCGCCAGGTAGAAGGCCTTTTTCATGACTTCGGGGATTTCCGAGGCATGCTTGATCATGAAGCTGTGCTTCACGATCGGCCGGGAAATACCGATCATGTCGGTTTCCTGGAAGGCGTCGGTGCCGACCATGGTGCTAGGCACCTGGCCCGACAGGATCACCATCGGAATCGAGTCCATGTACGCGGTGGCAATACCGGTGATGGCATTGGTTGCACCCGGGCCGGAAGTCACCAGCACTACGCCAGCCTTGCCGGTGGCACGGGCATAGCCGTCAGCCATGTGGGTTGCAGCCTGCTCGTGACGAACCAGGATGTGCTCGACTTCCGGCTCTTTGAACAGCGCGTCGTATACATGAAGGAGAGCACCGCCAGGGTACCCGTAGATGTGCTTAACGCCTTCGTCACGCAAGAAGCGGACGACCATCTCAGCGCCAGATAAAAGCTCCACGTTGTTCACCTCTAAAACGCCAGAATACCGTCCCTGATGGACGGGTCTTAATAGGTTTACTGCCAAGCAGAGCACGAGCGAACGTCAGCACTGACTGAGCAAGTATTGGGAGCGCCCCAGAGTGTTGCGGGGTTTTCCCACCCAGCGCGAGGTAACGCGTTGCGGGGTGTTACAAGTCGGCGCGGGTATGCGCCTCATGATCTGCTTAGCGGGTCTGCTTCTGGCAGTCCCTCTAAAGCGGAACCTGATTCTTGTGATTCGCCGAGGTTATGTCAAGAAAAATTATTGCCAATTTTTCCTCGAGATGAATTTGTTCCACCACGAATACAGTTCACAGCAGCAGAAAACCAAACAAAAACCAAAAAAAGAGCCGCAATCTGCGGCTCTAGTCTGAAAAAGAGCAGAAATCAGGCGGATGTGCCGATCAATTGGTCAAATTCAGCCAATAGTCGGCGCAGCTCGCGACTTTGCTCCGGGCGATCACTGAAAACCGTTTCAGCCATTACCAGAATGCCCGAGGCGTTCGGCAGCGGCTGGGCGTGTTCGAGGATGAACGCCATGCGTGGCAGGAAAATCCACTGCAGCCACTGCTCAAAGCTCATCACATCGACCGCAAACGGCGTGACACTGGCCAGTGCTTCGGCACTGGGTGCCTGCTCGCTCCACCAGCCCTGACTGCGCAACTCGTGCTCGATCAGCAGCAAATGGTCGGCGATGTCGAGAATGCGTTGCTCGACCATTACAGATTGACCCGGGCTTTCTGCCGAGCCAGAGCGGCACCGGCGCTGTCACCCTGCTTCTCACGGGCCTGGGCAATGGTGTTCCACAGCTCCGCTTGTAAGCTTGGGCGACCATTGGCGTAGGTCAGCGCGCGGCGTGCGAGTTGCTCGGCCTGGGCCGAATCACCCTGGGCCAGGCGCACCTGGGCCAGGCGGAACAGCACCTGCGGCTCGCGCGGGGCAATGCGCTGGGCGCGCTCAAGGCTCGACGAAGCGCCATTGAGGTCGCCACCGCCTTGTTGCTGCTGGGCCGTGGTCAACAGCGCCAGTACCGGGCCATCGAGCTGCTCGTCAGCCGACAGGCCGCCAGCTGGAGCGCTGCGCGGGATACCGGTAGGCGCACTGGTCGCCGCCGGTGTGCTGTTCATCGAGGCGATGTCGAACGGCTCGTCGGCAATCGGGTTGGGGTTGGTGGTAATCGGCGTGGTATCGATCGGCGCGCTGCTGATCGGCGCCGCGTTGCCAGCCGGGAAGGTCTGGATCGACGAAGCACCGGCGCCTTGCGGGATCATCACGGTCACGCCGGAGTCCTCAGGCAGCGACTGCGCCTGGCTGGTGCCATTGGCGGTAACCGGCGTGCGCTGGTTGGCGGTGACCCGCTCGCTGTTGGATACCCGGGTGCTCGAGTCGACCACCGGAATGTTGCCGCGTGGAACGCTGGCGCAGCCATGGAGCATGGCCAGCGCGGTCAAGGCAGGAAGCCACCACTTGTTCACTTGTTACCCTCTCTAAATGCGGCTACGGGCCAGTGGGTCATCCCCGCCGGCCCGCAGTGCTCAATTCATCCAACCCTTGACCCAATCCATGACCGAGTCGGCCGGTTGCTGTTCACCACCGCAGGCAGCGCCAGCGGCCGGTTCGCTGCCGCGAATATACGGCATCTGCACTGCTCCCGGACAGCTGCTGTCCGAGCCCTGCCCGCTGTATGGGTCGATCCAGGCCTGGACGATGTTGTCCGGCTGCGGCATGTCCAGTGGCAACGGGTCGGCCTTGCGCATGAAGCTGGTCCAGACCTGCAACGCACCGGTGGCGCCGGTGAACGGTGTCTTGCCGTTGTCGTCGCGGCCGAGCCAGACCACCGCCAGCAGATCCTGGCTGAAACCGGAGAACCAGCTGTCGCGCGAATCGTTACTGGTGCCGGTCTTGCCGGCCAGCGTCAGCGAGCTTGGCAGGACACTGTAGACCGAACGCCCGGTACCTTCACGCATGACCCGCTGCATGGCGTTCTGGACCAGATAAATGGCACCTGGGTCGAAGCTCTGCTGGATCTGGAACGGGTAGCGCTTGAGCGGCTCGCCTTCGGCGGTGAGCACACTGCGAATGCCGCGCATCGGCGTGTTGAAGCCACCGTTGGCGATGGTTTGGTACATGGTGGCGACCTGCATCGGCGACATCCCGCCAGCGCCGAGCAACATCGACGGGAACGCCGGCCAGTCGACATTGACGCCGAGCCGACCGATGGTCTTGAGCACGTTCGGCACGCCGACTTCCAGGCCTAGCTTGGCGGTCGACAGGTTGTACGAGTTGGCCAGGCCTTGATACAGGTAGATAGTGCCATGCGCGCGGCGGTCGTAGTTCTGTGGACGCCAGACCTGGCCATCCGCACCCTTGACCGAGAACGGCTCGTCTTGCAGCCAACTGGTCAGGGTGTACTTGCTCGGTTTTTCCAGTGCACTGAGGTACACCGCCGGCTTCACCAGCGAGCCGATCGGGCGTACTGCATCAATGGCGCGGTTGAAGCCGGCAAAGCCGGACTGGCGGCTGCCGATCAAGGCCTGGACTTCGCCGGTTTCCGGATTGGTCACGACCATCGCCGACTCGACCGCATCCGAGCCCTTGCGCCCGGCCAGACGCTTGAACGTCTCGCTCATGGCAGTCTCGGCCTTCATCTGCAGGATCGGATCGAAGCTGGTGAAGATGCGCAGGCCTTCTTCGGTCAAGTCTTCGTCTCGGTAGTCCTGGCGCAGCTGACGCTTGACCAGATCAAGGAAGGCCGGGAACGAGCTATCGGCGAGGCTGCCGCGCTTGGTCACGCCCAGTGGCATTTTCTTCGCCGCGTCGACTACTTCCTGGCTGGCCACACCCTGCTCGGCCAACAGGTCGAGGACCAGGTTACGGCGCACCAGCGCACGCTCAGGCGAGCGCCGCGGGTTGTAGTAGGACGGGCCCTTGACCATGCCCACCAGCAAGGCGATCTGGTGCAGTTTGAGCTCTTGCAGCGGCTGGCTGAAGAAGAACTGGCTGGCCAGACCGAAGCCGTGCACGGCACGTTGGCCATCCTGACCGACAAAGACCTCGTTGAGGTAGGCCTCGAGAATCTCGCGCTTGTCGTAATGCATTTCGAGCAATACGGCCATCATCGCTTCGGTCAGCTTGCGCGTCAGGCTGCGCTCGCTGGTCAGGTAGAAGTTTTTCACCAGCTGTTGAGTCAGGGTACTACCGCCCTGGCGCATGGCGCCGGACGAAGTGTTGACCCAGATCGCCCGGGCGATGCCCTTGGGTGACACACCAAAGTGGCTGTAGAAGTCGCGGTCTTCGGTGGCAACCAGGGTTTCCAGCAGGTACGGAGGCACCTGATCGATCTTGATCAGGATGCGATCTTCGAGGTTTTTCGGGTAGATGCCGCCGATCATCAGCGGCTCGAGCCGGACCACATCGAGCTTGCCACCATTGGCGCCAGTCATGCCGGCCACATAATCGCCCGAGAAGCGCACACGCACGAACTGCGCAGGTTCCAGGCCTTCATAGAATTGGAAGCCGCGGGTGTTGAGGTCGACATTGTTGCCGTTGACCGACGCCGCGCCTGGGCCATTGGCCGCGGTTTCACGGCGGTAGCCAAGGGCGTCGAGCTCAGTGAGGAAGTCGTCCTTGCTCAACTTCTGGCCGACGAACAGCTCCAGCGGCCGGGCATACACCTTGGCCGGGATGGTCCAGCGCTTGCCGGAGAACTTCTCCTGGACGATGGCATCGAGGTAGATAGCAAAGCCGGCGAGCAGCACCAGGCCGACCAGGCTCAGTTTGAGAGCCCAGCCCAGCCAGACGCGCGAGCGACCAGGCGAGCGTTTTTGCGCAGTACGGGAATTTCGGGATCGAGTCATGGCGGCGGATTATACGCACTTTAATCAAGGCAGGCCCGGCGGTATGCAGGGACGGCACCATTGACCATAATGGCGCATTCGAATTCCCTTATCCCGGAAGGATTGCCCGTGAGCCAAGCCCTCATCAGTGCCCTGCAGAACCCCGCCCTTTACCCGCACCCGGTCAGCGGCTTCCAGCTTATCGAGACGCACATCTCCTGGGTCCTGCTCACCGGTGAGTACGCCTACAAGATCAAGAAACCGATGAACTTCGGTTTTCTCGACTTCACCGGCCTCGACCAGCGTGAACACTTTTGTAACGAAGAACTGCGCCTGAACCAGCGCCTGACCGACGACCTGTACTTGGACGTGCTGCCGATCACCGGCAGCGCCGAGGCGCCGCAACTGGGCGGCGCAGGTGCACCGATCGAGTTCGCCCTGCGCATGCGCCAGTTCCCCCAGAGCAACATGCTCAGCACGCTGCAGGCCAACGGTGAACTGACCGCCAGCCACATCGACCAGATGGCGCGGCAGATTGCCGAATTCCACCAGCAGACGCCAAAAGTCGCCGCCGAGCAGCCATTCGGCACCCCGGACAGCGTGATGGCACCGGTCGAACAGAACTTCGAGCAGATTCGCCCGTTCCTCAGCGACAAGGCCGACCTGCAGCAGCTGGACAATCTGCAAGCCTGGGCCCGCAGCAGCTTCGACCGCCTGCATGGCCTGTTCGAGGCGCGCAAGCGTGACGGCTTCATCCGCGAATGCCACGGTGACATCCACTTGGGCAATGCCACGGTGATCGACGGCAAGGTGGTGATCTTCGACTGCATCGAGTTCAACGAGCCATTCCGCATGACCGATGTCTGGGCTGACACCGGCTTCCTCGCCATGGACCTCGAAGACCGTGGCCTGAAGTGTCTGGCGCGGCGCTTCGTCAGCCAGTACCTGGAACTGACCGGCGACTACCAGGGCCTGGAGCTGCTCAACTTCTACAAGGCCTACCGCGCCCTGGTGCGGGCCAAGGTCGCCCTGTTCAGCATGCCGGCCGACGCAGATGGCGTGCAGCGCGCCACCACCCTGCGCACCTACCGCAACTACGCCAACCTGGCGGAAAGCTACAGCGCCATCCCTTCACGCCTGCTGGCGATCACCCATGGCGTTTCGGCTGTGGGCAAAAGCCACGTGTCGATGCGCCTGGTCGAAGCACTGGGGGCGATCCGCGTGCGCTCCGATGTCGAGCGCAAGCGCCTGTTCGGTGAACAACTGGCTCAGGCTGCCGGCCAACTGCAAGGCGGCATTTACGCCGAAGATGCCAGTGCCGCTACCTATAAGCGTCTGCATCAACTGGCCGACGTGATTCTGCGCGCGGGCTTCCCGGTGGTGCTCGACGCCACCTACCTCAAGCGCGAACAGCGCCAGGACGCCGCCAGCGTCGCCAACCAGACCGGGGTGCCATTGCTGATCCTCGATTGCCACGCGCCGGATGCGGTCATCGAAAGCTGGCTGGCACAGCGTCAGGCTGAGCAGCTTGACCCTTCCGACGCCACCCTTGAAGTGGTCAAGGCTCAGCAGGCCAGCCGCGACCCGCTGGACGATCAGGAGCTGCGCGACAGCACCCGCGTCGACACCCAGCAGGGCGCCGCCATGGACGCCGTGATCGAGCAGATTCGTCAGCGCCTGCCCGGCCTGTAACATCTCCAAAGCGCGGGGCAGCAATTGCCCTGTGCTGCCCTGCCCGCCGCGCACGGCGGGCTTTGCGGGCGAATTCGCCAACCCCCGCTACACTCCTGTCTGACCTGCTCACGATTTTCGATATGCCCCCGTTCAGCCATCGCAAGGAGGCTCGATGAACGATGAGTTGCAGCACCTGAAAAATCTCGGCAAGACCTCTGCGCAGTGGTTGCATGCGGTCGGCATCCACAGTGCATCCGACTTGCGCAGGCTCGGCGCGGTCGGCGCTTATCAGGCAGTGAAGAGTAGAGGCTTTCGCGCGTCCAAGGTCCTGCTGTATGCAATCGAGGGGGCGTTGCTCGACATGCATTGGAATGATTTGCCGGCCGAACGCAAGGAAGCTCTGAATCAGCAGCTGGACGCAAAATGCACGCTGCAGAAAAATCTTAAATAAATTGCAGCGAAGGGATTGACGTAGAAATGAGAATCGTTATGATTATCACAACTGGTCGCGAGACTGGTTGGGTAATTTGAAAGACCTTGGTTCGGACTCTCAGATTATCTCCTCATCAGGCTAATCACGGTTATTGACCCGGCTTTTTGCCGGGTCTTTTTTTGCCTGCGATTCGGGCTCAAGCGCCGCCGCTAGCCGCGGATGATCAGTGCTGGCTGCGTAACTGGGCGCAGTAGTCCTGCTCTGGCAGCGCCGCCGTAAACCAGACATAGTCGGCCATGCCCGGCTGCACTTCGCTGCCGACTTCGGCCAGCAACAAGACTTTGCTCGCGCCCTTGGCGCCGAGATCAGCCAAATGCAGCGGCACGCCGAGGTCGTTGCGCACGTGGGCACTGCCGGCGAACAGTAACGCCGGTTGCGCTGCCGCCAGCAACCGCTCGGCGATACGCCGGTCGCGTTGCTGCTGCACCGCGAGCATTGCCGGCAACTGGCTTTCAGGCAGCAGCCCGCAGTGCCCCTCACGCACTTGCTTGAGCAGTTCGGCTTTGACAGCAGGCGCACTCGAGCGCTGGCCACTCAGCGCAGCAGGCTGCCGGTAGGCCTGGCGCATTTCGCTGGTGGACAGATTGGCCGCCAGCAGCGGGGTCGACTGCTGCAACGCCTGGCGCACGATCGGGCCGTACAGCGCCCAGTCCCAGCCGTCCTGCCAGGCCAGGGCTTTGGCCAGGTCGGCCGGCAGTTGCGCAGCGCCAGCCACCGCGTCGACCCGCGCCTGCTGCTCGGGCTGGAGCATTTCCAACAGCAGGCTGCCTTGCGCTCGGCGCGCCTGCAGCGCCTTTAGCAGCCACAGCTGCAGCGCGTGGTGATCAGGGTTGTCGTGCTTCTCTCCAACCAGCACCCGCGGCGCCTGCGCCAACTCATCCAGCAGTTGCTCAGGGCTGAGCAGGCGGCCACTGGCGAGTTCGCGAATCTGCCCCAGTTGTGCACTGGTGCGGCCCTCGCTGGCTTGCCAGACGGGCAGCGGCGGCAGGCTGGCCTGTCGCGCCTGACAGCCGCCAAATACAACCAGCAAACCAAGCAACAACAGACGACAGATCATGGGCAAGCTCCTTAGCGCATGATGATCAGCGGGTGGCCGCGTTCAGGATGATCCTGCACCAGCACATCGATGCCGAACACAGCCTTCAGCGCCTCTGGCGTCAGGACCTCGCGCGGACTGGCCAGGGCGTGGCAACAGCCGTGCTCGAGCAGCATCAGCTGGTCACAGTAGCGCGCGGCCAGGTTCAGGTCATGCAGGATTACCAGTACCGCCGCGCCGCGGTCGGCAAAGCTGCGCACGGCCTGCAAGGTGGTGTGCTGGTGCAGCGGGTCGAGCATCGAGGTGGGTTCATCGAGCAGCAGCGTCGCGCCCGCCTCGCCTGGCCATAATTGCGCCAGCACCCGCGCCAGATGCACACGCTGGCGCTCACCGCCCGACAACGCCAGGTAACTGCGCGCAAGCAGGTGCTGGGCATCTGCGGCGTGCAGCGCAGCTTCGATGATCTCGCGGTCACGCTGCTGGCCGCTGGCATGGGGCAAGCGGCCAAGACCGACCACTTCTTCAACGCGAAAGGCAAAGCCAAGGCTGGACACCTGCGGCAGCACCGCCAATTGCCGTGCCCGCGCCTGCCCGGCCCATTCGGCCAGGCCCCGCCCGCCAAGGCGCACCTGGCCCTGGCTGGGGATCAGTTCACCACACAGCGCGCCGAGCAGGCTGCTCTTGCCAGCGCCATTGGGGCCCAGCACACCAAGGATCTGCCCAGGCTTCACGCTCAGGCTTATATCGTGCAGCACTTCGGTGCTACCACGCTGCAAGTGCAGGCCTTTGGCTTCGAGCATCAGTGGCGCCCCTTGAGCAGCAACAGCAAAAAGAACGGCGCCCCAATGAACGCAGTAACGATGCCGATCGGCAGTTCGGCGGGCGCCAGCGCCAGCCGTGCGACCAGGTCAGCGAACAGTAGCAGCGAGCCGCCGGCAAGCAATGAAGCGGGCAGCAGCAGCCGGTGATCAGGCCCGGCCAGCAGCCGCACCAAGTGCGGCACCACCAGCCCGATAAAGCCGATCAGGCCGGCGGCGGCCACTGCTGCGCCTACGCCCAAGGCCGTGCAGAACACCAGCTCGCGCTTCAGTGACTCGACCTCGACGCCCAGATGCCGCGCCTCCGACTCGCCCAACAGCAAGGCATTGAGTGCCTGCGCCCGCCTGGGCAGCCACAGCGCCACGGCGAGGGTCACCACCAGCAACGGCCACAGCCGGGCATAGCTGGCGCCGTTAAGGCTGCCCAGGTTCCAGAAGGTCAAGGTGCGCAGGGTGGCGTCATCGGCCAGATAGGTGAACAAGCCCACTGCCGAGCCGGCCAGGGCAGTCAGCGCGATACCGGCCAGCAGCATCGTGGCGACATTGGTTTGACCGTCACGCCGGCCCAGCCGGTAGACCAGCGCGGTGACTCCAAGGCCACCGGCAAAGGCACATACCGACAGCAGATACGGCGCAAACCACTCCGGGATACCGCCCAGCCAACTGCCGCCGACAATCGCAATAGCGGCGCCGAGCGCAGCACCGCTAGCCACGCCGACCAGCCCCGGGTCCGCCAGCGGGTTGCGAAACAGGCCTTGCATGGCCACTCCGGACAACGCCAGCACGGCGCCCACCGCCAGCCCGAGCAAGGTCCGCGGCAGGCGGATCTGCCCCAGGATCAGCTCGGCCTGCTCCAGCCCATCAGCGGCAATCGGCACGCCGAGCAGGCGCAAGCCGGCGCGCAGGGTATCCAGCAATGGCAGGCTGACCGGCCCCAGCGCCAGCGACAGCCATACTGCGAGCAGGCAGAGCAGGCTCAGACCGATGAACAAGGTGCGCGGCTGAACCCTCTGTTTCATGGGGCGAAGCTGGCCTTGGCCTGTGGATAGAACTCACCCGCCAGCTGCTGCAGAGTCGCCGGCAGACGCGGGCCGAGGCCGCCCACCAACAGGGTTGGGTCCAGCGACACCAGGCGGTTCTCGCGCACCGCGCGCGAGCTGGCCAGGCCTGGATTTTCCTTGAGCAGCGCTTGCACCGCCTGCTCACCACTCAAGCTGCGGTCGGCAATCACCACCACGTCGGGGTCGAGCGCTGCCAGTGCCTCGACCGAGAAGTTCTTGTAGCCCTGATGCTCGGCCAGGTTACGCCCGCCGGCCTGGCCCAGCAGCCAGTCCCCTGCCGTACCCGCGCCGGCGATCAATGGCTTGGCACCGGCATGGCCGACCAGCAGCAACACACCGGGCGCTTTCTGCGCAGCCTGCGCCTGTTTGACCTTGGTCTGTACGGCGTCCAGCTCATGATGGAACTGTCCAGCGAGCAGCCCGGCGCGGCCGTCTTCGCCAAGCAGACGGCCCAGTTTCTCAAGGTTGGCATCCAGTGCCGCCAGCTCAGGCTTGCTCGAGAACACCTCCACCCGCACCCCGGCCTGGCGAATCTGCGCCAGCACCGGCGGCGGGCCCATTTCGTCGGTGCCGACCAGCAGATCAGGACGCAGGCTGAGGATGCCCTCGGCCGACAATTGGCGCTGATAGCCGATGCTCGGCAGCGCAGTCAGTGCCTCGGGATGCTGACTGGTGGTATCGACACCGACCAGCCGCTGCTCACCACCCAGCGCGCTGATCCACTCACTCAAGGCACCGCCGGCACTGACCCAGCGCTGCGGTAGTTCGGCAGCCGCCGTCTGAGTGGACATAACAAGTGCAGCGCACAGGGCAAGCAGAGCAGCAGGACGGCGCATAAGCGGATTCCTTTACAGAAGACAGGCCGTGCGCCTTGTGGCACACGACAGAACTGCGCACCATAGTCGGCCAACGCAACAGCGCACAGTTTGATAATTATTCTCATTGAGCGTCAAGCGCTGCCTTGTGCCAACCTTTTACCGCAGGACGATTTCCCGCGATGCAGCTTCTATGTACTTCCGAGCAACTTGCTGAAGGCCACAGCCGTGCATTCAACGTAGCAGGCCAGGCGCTGTTTGCCGTGCGTCGCCACGGCCAGGTGTTTGTCTATCGCAACCGCTGCCCGCACAAGGGCATCCCGTTGAACTGGGCAGACGACACGTTTCTGGATGCCAGTGCCAGCCTGATCCACTGCGCCCAGCATGGGGCGCTGTTTCTGATCGAGAGTGGCGAGTGCGTGGCCGGCCCGTGCGAGGGCGAGCAGCTGCACGCCCTGGCCTGCCATGAAGACAGCCAGGGCATCTGGCTCAGCGCGTGAGCAACACCGGCAGCGGGCGGTCGATGCGAATCTGCTGGGCATCCAGGCAGGTGCCGTAGGCGATCACCTCGACGCCTTCGGCAACAGCTGCGCGCAACGCCGTGGCGTAGGCGGCATCGATTTCTTCGGCAGGCCGCACCGCTTCGATCCCGCTGAGATTGACGCAATACAGCTGCACCGCACGGATCCCCTGGCGGGCCAGTGCCGCCAGCTCGCGCAGATGCTTGGCACCGCGCTGGGTGACGGCATCGGGAAACGCCGCCACTGCGCTGTCCGGGTAGCCGAGGGTGACACTCTTGACCTCGACATAGGCAGGCCCACTGGCAAACTCCAGACGAAAATCAATCCGGCTGCGCTCGCTGCCATAGGCCACCTCGCGCTTGAGTGCGGTAAACCCGGCCAGCTCGCTGATCACCCCGGCGTGCAAAGCCTCTTCAACCAGTGCGTTGGCCCGGCCCGTATTGATGCAGGCCAGCCGGCCCTGTGGCGTCTCGCTGATTTCCCAGGTGCCGGGCAGCTTGCGCTTGGGGTCGTTGGAGCGACTGAACCAGACCTGCCCGCCTTCGCGCATGCAGTTGAGCATCGAACCGGTATTGGGGCAGTGAATGGTCAGCAGCTCGCCGTTGGCCAGTTCGATATCGGCCAGAAAGCGCTTGTAGCGGCGCAGCAGGCGGCCCTGTTCCAGTTGAGGAAACTGCGCCATCAGCCTTGCCAACTACGCAGGCCGCGGGCCAACCGCTCAACCGCCTGTTCCAGCCGCGGCAAGCTCTGGGTATAGGCGAAGCGCACATGGTGCCCAGCCTGATGGCGGCCGAAGTCCAGGCCCGGAGTAAACGCCAGATGCTCGGTTTCGAGGAAGTGCCGGCAGAAGGCGAAGGCGTCGCCACCGAACTTGCTGATGTCGGCATATAGATAGAAGGCGCCTTGCGGCTCGACGGCGATGCCGAAGCCAAGGTTGCGCAACGCCGGCAGCAAATAGTCGCGGCGCTTGGCAAATTCGCCACGGCGCTGGTCGAGAATGGCCAGGGTGTCCTCCTCGAAACAGGCCAGCGCGGCGTGCTGGGCCATGCTTGGGGCGCTGATGTAGAGGTTTTGCGCAAGCTTCTCCAGATCGGCCACCGCCTGCGGCGGCGCGACCAGCCAGCCCAGGCGCCAGCCGGTCATGCCGAAATATTTGGAAAAACTGTTCAGCACAAAGGCGTCATCGGCCACTTCGAGCACACTCGGCGCATCCATACCGTAGGTCAGGCCGTGATAGATCTCGTCCACCACCAGATGGCCATCACGGGCGCGTATCGCTTGCGCCAGGCCGGCCAGTTCATCGCGGTCGAGCACGGTACCGGTGGGGTTGGCCGGCGAGGCCACCAGCACACCGACGCTGTCCTGGTTCCAGTGCTGCGCGACCAACTCGGCGGTCAGCTGATAATTGACCTCTGGCCCGACCGGCACCAACTGCGCGGCGCCCTCGACCAGCCGCAGGAAATGCCGATTGCACGGGTAGCCCGGGTCTGCCAGCAGCCAGTGTTTGCCGGGGTCGACCAGCAAGCTGCTGGCCAACAGCAGCGCGCCCGAGCCGCCTGGCGTAATCAGGATGCGCTGCGGGTCGATGTCCAGCCCGTAGCGCTTGCCATAAAAGGCAGAGATCGCTTCGCGCAGTGCGGGTAGCCCGCGCGCGGCGGTGTAACGGGTATGCCCCGCCGCCAGCGCAGCCTGGCCGGCAGCGACGATCGGCGCGGCGGTGGTGAAATCCGGCTCGCCGATTTCCAGATGGATCACGTCATGGCCGGCGGCCTGCAGCTCGTTGGCGCGGGCCAACAGGGCCATGACATGGAAAGGTTCGATGGCGCGGCTGCGCGCGCTGTAGGACTGAGCCATTGTGGGCCTTCTATGAAATGCATCTAGACTGGTGAATCAAGCGTCAACATGCCACTGAACGCGTAGCGCGGGCCGCTGTCAACAGTGAGATCGGCCGGGGTAGCGCACCCCCGATCTATCTGGTAAGTTCGGCGGCTCGCAGTCGCAGGGCCGGCGGTCGCCGGAGATGGAGCATCCTGCGCATTGGATCAGATGAGTGAGAGGCGGTCTATTCATGTCCACCCTAGAAAAGCAAAAAGCCAGTCAGAACCTTTATGGGGTTGAGCCCTATCAGGAGAGCAAGGGTGAAGAGTACATGGGTGAACCCATGCGCAAGCACTTCACCAAGATCCTGAGTGCTTGGAAGCAAGAGTTGATGATCGGCGTCGACAAGACCGTTGACCATATGAAAGAAGAGGCGGCCAACTTTGCCGACCCAGCGGACCGTGCCTCGCAAGAGGAAGAGTTCGCCCTTGAACTGCGCGCCCGCGATCGCGAGCGCAAGCTGATCAAGAAGATCGACAAGACCCTGCAGTTGATTGTCGACGAGGAATACGGCTGGTGCGAAGCCTGTGGCATCGAGATCGGCCTGCGCCGTCTGGAAGCTCGCCCTACCGCTGACCTGTGCTTCGATTGCAAGGAAGTGGCAGAGAAGAAAGAAAAGCAGGTCGGCAAAGCCTGATCGTGCTTTTCATCGAACGGGGCGCTCAGGCGCCCCGTTTTTCATTGTGAAGATGACGTAAACCATGACTGCCTCCCCCTACGTCGGGCGCTTCGCCCCTACCCCCAGTGGTTTCCTGCACTTCGGCTCGCTGGTGGCCGCCCTGGCCTCGTGGCTGGACGCCCGCGCCGTCAATGGCCGCTGGCTGCTGCGCATGGAAGACACCGACCCGCCGCGCGAGATGCCCGGCGCCCGCGATGCGATCCTGCGCACCCTCGAGGGCTACGGCCTGCACTGGGACGGCCAGGTGGTGTACCAGAGCCAGCGCCATGCTGCCTATGCCGACGTGGTCGAGCACCTGTTCCGTCAGGGGCTGGCTTACGCCTGCACCTGCTCGCGCAAGCAACTGGAGGGCAGCAACGGCATCTACCCTGGCACTTGTCGCAACGCCGGTCACGCCCGCGAGGGCGCGGCGATCCGCTTGCGCGTGCCGGAGCTGAGCTATCGCTTCGATGACCGTGTGCAAGGGCCGTTCGCCCAGCACCTGGGCCGCGAAGTCGGCGACTTCATCATCCAACGCCGCGATGGTTTGTACGCCTACCAGCTGGCGGTGGTGTTGGACGATGCCTGGCAAGGCGTTACCGACATCGTGCGAGGCGCCGATTTGCTCGACAACACCCCGCGTCAGCTGTACCTGCAAGAACTGCTGGGGTTTTGCCAGCCGCGCTACCTGCACATCCCGTTGCTGATCCAGCCCGACGGGCACAAGTTGGGTAAATCGTACCGCTCGCCACCGCTGGCACCTGAGCAGGCCACCCCTCTCCTGCTGCGCGCGCTGCGTGCACTGGGCCAAGCGACCGAGCCTGCGCTTGAGCAGGCCAGCCCGGCTGAGGTGCTGGAGATCGCGCGCCAGCGTTGGCGCCCTGAGGCCATCGCCCGCCAGCTGACCCTGGCCGAGGCTGATCTGCGCTAGTTGCCGGTCCCGCGCCGTGGGCTCGCTGCAGCCCTTGGCGCGCGGTAAAAATCGAGCAAATTCAATTTCTTGCCCACAGCCGTAGAATCCCGCTAGCATCGGCCCGGCCATTGGCGCCGATTTGCGCCAATAATAAGTGCAAATCCGCAGCGCCCACTCATCGAGGCCCGCATGTACATCTATCGCTTGGTCCTGCTGCTGGTGGTCGGGATCTACCTGTTCTCGCCGGCCATCATGGACTGGTGGATCGAGCCCACCGGCGCCTGGTACCGCCCGTACCTGCTGTGGCTGATCCTGATCGTCGTCACCTTCATCCTGCAGAGCCAACGAGATGCCGATGAGCTTTAGCCTGACCCAGATGATCCTGATCAGCGCCGGGTACCTGCTGGTACTGTTCGGCGTGGCCTGGATCAGCGAGCGCGGGCTGATCCCGCGTTCGGTCATCCGTCACCCGCTGACCTATACCTTGTCGCTCGGCGTCTATGCCAGCGCCTGGGCCTTCTATGGCTCGGTCGGCCTGGCCTATCAGTATGGCTACGGCTTTCTTGCCTGTTACCTGGGCGTGTCGGGGGCGTTTCTGCTGGCGCCGGTGCTGCTCTATCCGATCCTGAAGATCACCCGCACCTACCAGCTGTCATCCCTGGCCGACCTGCTCGCGTTTCGCTTTCGCAGCACCTGGGCCGGCGCGCTGACCACCATCTTCATGTTGATTGGCGTGCTGCCGCTGCTGGCCCTGCAGATCCAGGCGGTGGCCGACTCGATCAATATCCTCACCGGCGAGCCGGTCAAGGCTCGGGTCGCGTTCGCCTTTTGTGCGCTGATCACCCTGTTCACCATCTTCTTCGGCTCGCGCCATATCGCCACCCGCGAGAAACACGAAGGGCTGGTGTTCGCCATCGCCTTCGAGTCGGTGATCAAGCTGATCGCCCTCGGCGGGGTCGGCCTGTATGCGCTGTATGGTGTGTTCGGCGGCCCACACGGCCTGGAAGTGTGGCTGCTGCAAAACCAGACCGCCCTCGCCGCGCTGCACACGCCACTGCAGGAGGGCCCATGGCGCACGTTGCTGCTGGTGTTCTTCGCCTCGGCGATCGTCATGCCGCACATGTACCACATGGCCTTTACCGAAAACCTCAGCCCGCGCGCACTGGTCAGCGCCAGCTGGGGCCTGCCGTTGTTCCTGCTGCTGATGAGCCTGGCCGTGCCGCTGATCCTGTGGGCAGGGCTGCGCCTGGGCGCGAGCACCAACCCCGAGTATTTCACCCTTGGCCTGGGCATTGCCGCCAATAATGAAGCACTGGCACTGCTGGCTTACGTCGGCGGTTTGTCGGCTTCCAGCGGGCTGATCATCGTCACCACCCTGGCGCTGTCGGGCATGGCCCTCAACCACCTGGTGCTACCGCTGTATCAGCCACCGGCCGAAGGCAATATCTATCGCTGGCTGAAGTGGACCCGGCGCGCGCTGATCGTCGCCATCATCACCGCCGGCTTCGTCTTCTACCTGACCCAGAACAACCACCAGAGTCTGGCCAACCTCGGCATCGTTGCCTTTGTCGCCACCTTGCAGTTCCTCCCCGGCGTGCTTTCGGTGCTGTATTGGCCGACCGCCAACCGCCGTGGCTTCATCGCCGGCCTGCTGGCGGGCATGCTGGTGTGGATGGTGACTATGCTGTTGCCGCTGCTGGGCAACCTGCAGGGCTTCTATATCCCGCTGCTGGACATGATCTATGTGCTTGACGACACCAGCTGGCACATGGCGGCGATTGCGTCGCTGGCCGCCAACGTCTTGCTGTTCACGCTGATCTCGCTGTTCACCAACGCCAGCAGTGAAGAAGTCAGCGCCGCTGAAGCCTGTGCGGTCGACAACGTGCGCCGGCCACAGCGGCGTGAACTGCACGCCGCTTCGCCGCAGGAGTTCGCCACCCAGCTGGCCAAACCGCTGGGCGCCAAGGCCGCGCAAAAAGAAGTCGAGCAAGCCCTGCGCGACTTGTACCTGCCGTTCGACGAACGCCGCCCTTACGCCCTGCGCCGTCTACGCGATCGCATCGAGGCCAACCTGTCCGGCCTGATGGGCCCAAGCGTTGCGCAGGACATGGTCGAAACCTTCTTGCCGTACAAATCCGGCAACGAAAATTACGTAACCGAAGATATCCACTTCATCGAAAGCCGTCTTGAGGATTACCACTCGCGCCTGACCGGCCTGGCCGCCGAGCTCGATGCGCTGCGCCGTTACCACCGCCAGACCTTGCAGGAGCTGCCCATGGGCGTCTGCTCGCTGGCCAAGGATCAAGAGATCCTGATGTGGAACAAGGCCATGGAAGAGCTGACCGGGATTGCCGCCAAGCACGTGGTCGGCTCGCGCCTGGTCACCATCGCCGAGCCCTGGCGCGGGCTGCTGCAGGGCTTTATCGACCTGCCCGACGAGCACCTGCACAAGCAGCGCCTGGGCCTCGACGGCCAGACCCGCTGGCTCAACCTGCACAAAGCCGCCATCGACGAGCCTTTGGCACCGGGCAACAGCGGCCTGGTGCTGCTGGTCGAGGACCTCACCGATACCCAGGCGCTGGAAGACAAACTGGTGCATTCCGAGCGCCTGGCCAGCATTGGCCGCCTTGCCGCCGGGGTCGCCCACGAGATCGGCAACCCGATCACCGGCATCGCCTGCCTGGCGCAGAACCTGCGCGAAGAGCGTGAGGACGATGGCGAGATCACCGAGCTGTCCAGCCAGATCATCGAGCAGACCAAACGCGTCTCGCGCATCGTCCAGTCATTGATGAGCTTCGCCCATGCCGGCGGCAGCCATCAGAACAACGAAGAACCGGTATGCCTGGCTGAAGTCGCCCAGGACGCGATCGGCCTGCTGGCCCTCAACCGGCGCAATTTCGAGGTGCAGTTCTTCAACCTGTGCGACCCGGATCACTGGGCCGAGGGTGACCCACAGCGCCTCGCCCAGGTGCTCATCAACCTGCTGTCCAACGCCCGTGATGCCTCGCCCGCCGGCAGTGCCGTGCGCGTGCGCAGTGAAGTCAGCGAGCACACCGTCGACCTGGTGGTCGAGGACGAGGGCAGCGGCATTCCGAAAAACATCATGGACCGCCTGTTCGAACCGTTCTTCACCACCAAGGACCCTGGCGAGGGAACCGGACTGGGGCTTGCACTGGTCTATTCCATCGTGGAAGAGCATTATGGGCAAATCACCATCGACAGCCCCGCCGATATCGAACGGCAGCGTGGCACCCGGATCCGCGTGACCCTGCCCCGGCATGTCGTAGCGACGTCCCCTGAAATTCGCGACCGTCGAGAGAATTGAATCAATGCCGCATATTCTGATCGTCGAAGACGAAACCATCATCCGCTCGGCCTTGCGTCGTCTGCTTGAACGCAACCAGTACCAGGTCAGCGAAGCGGGCTCGGTGCAGGAAGCCCAGGAACGCTTCAGCATTGCCACATTTGACCTGATCGTCAGCGACCTGCGCCTGCCTGGCGCCCCCGGCACCGAGCTGATCAAGCTAGGCCAGGGCATCCCGGTGCTGATCATGACCAGCTACGCCAGCCTGCGCTCGGCAGTGGACTCGATGAAAATGGGCGCGGTCGATTACATCGCCAAGCCGTTCGACCACGACGAGATGCTGCAGGCAGTTGCGCGCATTCTGCGTGATCGCCAGAACGCCCCGGCGGCCGCCACCAGCAGCCTCGAGCCGCGCAGCAACGGCAAACCGGCTGTTGCCGACAAGGGCAGCCACAATGCTGCCAACGGCGAGATCGGCATCATTGGCACCTGCGCGCCGATGCAGGACCTCTACAGCAAGATCCGCAAAGTGGCACCGACCGACTCCAATGTGTTGATCCAGGGTGAGTCGGGTACCGGCAAAGAGCTGGTCGCACGCGCACTGCACAATCTGTCGCGACGGGCCAAGGCGCCGATGATTTCGGTCAACTGCGCAGCCATCCCTGAAACCTTGATCGAGTCGGAACTGTTCGGCCACGAAAAAGGCGCGTTCACCGGCGCCAGCGCCGGCCGTGCCGGTTTGGTCGAAGCGGCTGACGGCGGCACGCTGTTCCTCGATGAAATCGGCGAGCTGCCACTCGAAGCCCAGGCGCGCCTGTTGCGCGTGCTGCAGGAAGGCGAGATCCGCCGGGTTGGCGCGGTGCAATCGCAAAAGGTCGACGTGCGCCTGATCGCTGCGACCCACCGTGACCTGAAAAACCTGGCCAAGGTCGGCCAATTCCGCGAAGACCTTTATTACCGCCTGCACGTGATCGCCCTCAAGCTGCCGGCCTTGCGCGAGCGCGGCAGTGACGTCAACGAAATCGCCAGCGCCTTCCTCGCCCGCCAGAGCGCACGCATCGGTCGCGATGACCTGCACTTCTCCAGCGAGGCCGAGCAGGCGATTCGTCATTACAGCTGGCCGGGTAACGTGCGCGAGTTGGAAAACGCGGTCGAGCGCTCGGTGATCCTCAGCGAGAGCCCGGAAATTTCCGCCGAGCTGCTGGGCATCGACATCGAGCTGAGTGACCTGGACGACGATGACCTGCTTGACGGCATGTCCGCCCTGGGCAGCGTCAGTGCCGGTAACGCCAGCCACGAGCCGACCGAGGATCTGTCGCTGGAAGACTACTTCCAGCACTTCGTGCTCGAGCATCAGGACCACATGACCGAGACCGAACTGGCGCGCAAGCTTGGCGTCAGCCGTAAATGCCTGTGGGAGCGGCGCCAGCGCCTGGGCATCCCACGGCGCAAGAGCAACGCCACCAGCGACAATTGATCGGCGCCCAATAACGGGGCAAGCCGTCTACCACGGGGTTACCGTGGCAGAGGGCTTGCCCCGTTTGCGTTTGTGCAGGTAACACCCCAGCGCACCTGCAAAAATCTGTTACCCATCCCCGACCGCCGTAACAGCTACCGAGGCGTACGGTAACGAAATTTCTACATTTGCTCCGCTCTCGACCTGAGCAAAACCCGGAAAACCCCCGTATTTGCTGGGTTTTCAAAAGTTGGCACGGCACCTGCTATATCTTTGGTACAAGAACAATAACAAGCATTGCAACTCAGAATAAGAACAAGACGAAACGGCTCACGCACAATAAAAACAAGACGGCGGAGGCGCAGCTAACTGATTCTTTTGGAGAGGAGTTGTGTTTGGGGCTTGCCCCACGACCAGGCAGAGAACAACAAAAACTGCACTAAAGCAGCGCCTACACTGGTTGGATCGACAGATCAGCATCACCTCAGCGGCCAAAGCAATCCGTTTGCTCTTTACCCCCGGTTTGGGGGTCGTCCACAAGTTTCGCGCTTTGTGGGCAGGGCACTCAACAAAAACAAGAAGCCCAGCAGAAAAACAATAAGAGCACGCAACGACTTCTTGGGGAGCTTAGGCTCCCCTTGTCGTTTCCGCCTCCCGCGCAAGCACCCGTGGCATACCGCCTACACCATCCCCGAAGTAAATGCTAGAATCCCCGCCCATCATGCGGCCATTCTCTATCCCTTGGCCGAACATTCCTTCAAACAGTGCATCCCATGCTGAAGAAGTTGTTCCAGTCGTTCCGTCCTCCCGTTAGTGGTCAACACCACAGGCGCACCACGCCTGAAGTGATCAACAAGAGCCAGCACTCGCTGCAGCGCAGCCAGTTCAGCCGCCATGCGGTGGGCATTGTCGATCGCCTGCAGGCTGCCGGATACCAGGCCTACCTGGTTGGCGGCTGTGTGCGTGACATGCTCCTGGGCATCACGCCCAAAGACTTCGATGTCGCCACCAGCGCCACGCCTGAACAGGTCCGTGCCGAGTTTCGCAATGCGCGAATCATTGGCCGCCGCTTCAAGCTGGTTCACGTGCATTTCGGCCGTGAAATCATCGAAGTGGCCACTTTCCGTGCCCACCACAGCGATGAAGACGAGGGCGACAGCCACCGTTCGTCGCATAATGCCAGCGGTCGTATTTTGCGCGACAACGTCTACGGCACCCTCGAAGACGACGCCCAGCGCCGCGACTTCACGGTCAATGCGCTGTACTACGACCCGGTCAGCGAGCGCATCCTCGACTACGCCAACGGCATGCCCGATGTGCGTAACCGCCTGCTGCGCCTGATTGGCGACCCGGTCCATCGTTACCAGGAAGACCCGGTGCGCATGCTGCGCGCGGTGCGCTTTGCGGCCAAGCTCAACTTCGGCATCGAAAAGCACACGGTGCAGCCGATCCGCGAGCTGGCACCGATGCTGCGCGATATCCCGCCAGCACGGCTGTTCGAGGAATGCCTCAAGCTGTTCCTCTCCGGCCACGGCGCCATCGCCTTCGAAATGCTGGTTGACCTGCATCTGTTTGAACCGTTGTTCCCAGGCAGCAGCCACGCCCTGGAAGAGCGCCCAAGCTACACCCACACGCTGATCAGCAACGCCTTGATGAACACCGACCTGCGCGTCAAGCAGGGCAAACCGGTAACGCCGGCGTTCCTCTTCGCGGCCATGCTCTGGCCGGCCCTGCCGGGCCGTGCACTGTACCTGCAGAGCCAAGGCGTACCGCCGATCCCGGCAATGAACCAGGCCGCCCACGACCTGATCGCCGAACAGTGCCAGCGCATTGCAATCCCCAAGCGTTTCACCCTGCCGATCCGCGAGATCTGGGACATGCAGGAGCGCCTGCCACGGCGCAGCGGCAAACGCGCCGACATGCTCCTGGACAACCCGCGCTTCCGCGCTGGCTACGACTTCCTGCTGCTGCGCGAGAGCGCCGGCGAGGAAACCGAAGAGCTGGGCCAGTGGTGGACCGACTACCAGGACGCCAACGACAGCGAACGCCGCGCCATGATCGCCGAGCTGGGTAGCCGTGATGACGGCAGCGGCGCCGCGCCACGCAAACGCAAGCGCAGCGGTACCAAGCGCAAGCGCAGCGCTGACGAAGCGTTCGACTGAGCATGAGCGTGCGCGTGTACATCGGCCTGGGCAGCAACCTGGCCGAACCTGCCGAGCAACTGCGCAGCGCCCTCGATGCCTTGGACAAGGCCGAGGGCACGCGCCTGGCAGCGGTTTCCGGCTTCTACGCCAGCGACTCGCTGCTGCCCGGCCAGCCGCGCTACACCAATGCCGTAGCCGCGCTCGACACCACGCTCGAGCCGCTGCAGCTGCTCGATGCGCTGCAGGCGATCGAGAACGATCAAGGGCGCGTGCGTCAGGAACGCTGGGGCCCACGCACCCTCGACCTGGATGTACTGCTGTTTGGCCAGCAGGTGCTCGACAGCCCACGCCTGACCGTGCCGCACTACCACATGCACGCGCGCCCGTTCGTGCTCTACCCGCTGGCTGAGCTGGTGCCTGCCGACTTCGTCCTCGCCGATGGTCGCAGCCTTGCGCTAATGCTCGCCGCCTGCCCGTTCAGCGGCCTCGAACGCCTGTAATTCGGGCGATCTTGACGGCGGTAACGCCAGTAACACCCTTGCCGTAACAATGCGGTAACAGGGTGATTGACTTCCCTCCCCTCGCTCACGACTATAGGCATCCCGTGGCCTCGACGCGCCACACTTAACCTATTTGGGCCCGGGCGGGTCTGAACATCACGAACGATGATGTGCCGCTCCGCATGGCACCTGCGCAAGGTTGTACGCAGGTCGATTGCACAGCGCCTGAACGAGGATTTTCTACATGCCTGAAGTAACCCTGACCACCCTGCATGGCCTCAAGGCCAAGGGTGAGAAAATCGCCATGCTGACCTGCTATGACGCCACCTTCGCCAAGGCTGCCAGCCAGGCCGGGGTCGACGTGTTGCTGGTGGGTGACTCGCTGGGAATGGTCCTGCAAGGGCATGACAGCACGCTGCCGGTGACCACTGCAGAAATGGCCTACCACACGGCCTGCGTCAAACGCGGCAACGACGGCGCACTGATCCTCGCCGATCTGCCGTTCATGGCCCACGCCACGCCTGAGCAGGCCTTCGCCAACTGCGCCAGCCTGATGCAGGCCGGCGCGCACATGATCAAGCTCGAAGGCGCGGCCTGGCTGAGCGAGACCATTCGCCTGCTGGCCGAACGTGGCGTGCCGGTGTGCGCGCACATGGGCCTGACCCCGCAGACGGTCAACGTGCTCGGCGGTTACAAGGTGCAGGGCCGGCAGGAAGCCCAGGCGCGGCAGATGCGCGCCGACGCGATTGCTCTGGAGCAAGCCGGTGCGGCCATGCTCCTGCTCGAATGCGTGCCCAGCGAGCTGGCTGCGGAGATCACCCAGGCCGTGGCCATTCCGGTGATCGGCATCGGTGCCGGTAACGCCACCGACGGCCAGGTGCTGGTGCTGCACGACATGCTCGGCCTGTCGCTGACCGGGCGCATGCCCAAGTTCGTCAAGAACTTCATGCTCGGCCAGGCCGATATCCAAGGCGCCCTGAGTGCTTACGTGGCGGCGGTCAAAGACGTCAGCTTCCCGGCTGCAGAACACGGGTTCAGCGCATGAATACCGTCAAGAGCGTCCGTGAACTGCGCGCAGCCGTGGCCCGCGCCCGCAGCGAAGGCAAGCGCATCGCCTTTGTCCCGACCATGGGCAACCTGCACAGCGGCCACGTCGCCCTGGTGACCAAAGCCACCCAGCGCGCCGACTTCGTCGTGGCGAGCATCTTCGTCAACCCGCTGCAGTTTGGCGCCGGCGAGGACCTCGACAGCTACCCGCGCACCCTTGCCGCTGACCAGGAGCGCCTGCTCGAGGCAGGCTGTCATTTGCTGTTCGCGCCGACCGTGGATGAAATGTACCCCGACGGCACCACAGTGCAGACCCGGGTCAGCGTGCCGCAACTGTCCGAAGGCCTGTGTGGCGCCAGCCGCCCGGGGCATTTCGAAGGCGTGGCCACGGTCGTCAGCAAGCTGTTCAATATGGTCCAGCCCGACCTGGCCGTGTTCGGCGAAAAGGACTACCAGCAACTGGCGGTGATCCGCGCCATGGTGCGCGACCTGAACATGCCGATCCAGATCATCGGCGAGCCGACCGTACGCGCCGACGATGGCCTGGCGCTGTCCTCGCGCAACGGCTACCTGACGCCCGAGCAACGCGCTGCAGCGCCGGCGCTGTACCGCGAGCTGAGCGTGATGGCCGACGCCATCCGCCATGGCCAGCGCGACTTTGCCGAGCTGATCGTGGCCGGTCAGGCCCAACTGCTGGCGGCAGGCTTTCGCCCGGACTATCTGGAAGTGCGCCACGCACTGACCCTGCGCCCGGCCATGGCCGATGACCGCGACGTGGTGGTAATTGCCGCAGCGTACCTGGGCACCACACGCCTGATCGACAACTTGTACCTGCATCTGGACGAGCCCACCGCCTGATTGCAACCCGGGGCCGCCACGCGGCCCCAAATTATCCCCGCCCGACCCCATTCCCCCCGCGCCAGCCATGCCTATAATGATCAACTGCCTGCAACTGCCAGCGGCTGCCAGTTGTCCAAGGCCAGATCATGCATCAAGGAAACCCTTCGCAATGGCGTATTACCGTACCCCCCATGATGTGACGACGCTGCCAGCCTGGCAGGCGCTGCAACAACACCGCGACGCCATGCAGGATTTCAGCATGCGCGACGCCTTCGCGGCCAATCCGCAACGCTTCGATCAGTTCTCCCTGAGCAGCTGCGGGCTGTTTCTCGATTACTCGAAAAACCTGATCAACGATGAGACCCGCAAGCTGCTGGTCAACCTGGCCACCGACGTCGACCTGGCAGCAGCCATCAAGTCGATGTTCAGCGGCGAGATCATCAACGCCTCCGAAGGCCGCCCCGTACTGCACACCGCCCTGCGCCGCCCGGTTGGCGACAAACTCAGCGTCAACGGCGTCAACGTGATGCCCGAAGTGCACAAGGTACTCAACCAGATCACCGAGCTGGTCGGCCGCATTCATGACGGGCTGTGGCGCGGCTACAGCGAAAAACCGATCACCGACGTGGTCAACATCGGCATCGGCGGCTCGTTCCTCGGCCCTGAGTTGGTTTCCGAAGCCTTGCTGCCGTACGCCCAGCGCGGCGTGCGCTGCCACTACCTGGCCAATATCGACGGCAGCGAATTCCACGAGCTGTCGGCCAAGCTTGCGGCCGAGACGACCCTGTTCATCGTTTCGTCGAAGTCGTTCAACACCCTCGAAACCCTGAAGAACGCCATGGCCGCCCGCACCTGGTACCTGGCCCAGGGTGGCTCCGAAGCCGAGCTGTACCGTCACTTCATCGCGGTCTCGAGCAACAAGGCCGCAGCCGTCGCGTTCGGTATCCGCGAAGAAAACATCTTCCCGATGTGGGACTGGGTTGGCGGGCGTTACTCACTGTGGTCGGCGATTGGTTTGCCGATTGCGCTGGCCATCGGCACGGCCAACTTCAAGGAGCTGCTGTCGGGCGCCTACACCATGGACCAGCACTTCCAGACCGCGCCGTTCGAGCAGAACATGCCGGTGCTGCTGGCCCTGCTTGGCGTCTGGTACGGCAACTTCTGGGATGCGCGCAGCCACGCGATCCTGCCGTACGACCATTACCTGCGCAACATCACCAAGCACCTGCAGCAGTTGGACATGGAGTCCAACGGCAAGAGCGTGCTGCAGGATGGCTGCCCGGCGCCAACCGCGACCGGTCCGGTGATCTGGGGCGGCGTTGGCTGTAACGGCCAGCATGCCTATCACCAGTTGCTGCACCAGGGCACCCAACTGATCCCGGCCGACTTTATCGTGCCGGTGGTGAGCTTCAACCCGGTGGCCGACCATCACCAGTGGCTGTACGCCAACTGCCTGTCGCAGAGCCAGGCACTGATGCTCGGCAAGACCCGCGAAGAAGCCGAGGCCGAGCTGCGTGGCAAGGGCCTGAACGAAGCCGACGTGGCCAAGCTGGCACCGCACAAGGTCATCCCTGGCAACCGCCCGAGCAACACCCTGGTGGTCGAGCGGATCAGCCCGCGTCGCCTCGGCGCGCTGGTGGCGATGTATGAGCACAAGGTGTTCGTGCAGAGCGTGATCTGGGGCATCAATGCCTTTGACCAATGGGGCGTCGAGCTGGGCAAAGAGCTCGGCAAAGGCGTGTACCAACGCCTGGTCGGCGCTCAGGAAGAAGCCGCTGAAGACGGCTCCACCCAAGGCCTGATCAATTACTTCCGCGGTCGTCACCGCGGCTGATCAAGCCCTGCTGCAAGCCCCGGCGCGGGGCCAGCTTGTCTCCTGCAGTAGCGTTCGATTGAGCGGTACTGCAGGGGGCAAGCTGGCCCCGCGCTTTGCATTGCGCCGGCAACCCCGGAGGAACACCCGCGCCGACTACACTGTCCATCGAATAGCCGTTGCACTTCATCCTGCCTTGCGCGCCGCGGTGAGGTGCAGTCCCTTGCCACGACAAGAGCAGGACCACCCGCCATGTTCGATCTCAGCAAGTATCCCACCGCCCTCGCCGTCAGCCAGGCCGCCGAGCTCAGCGCCGACGACTATCAACGCCTCTATCGACAGTCGATCGATGACCCGGACAGCTTCTGGGCCGAGCAAGCCAAGCGGCTGGACTGGATCAAGCCCTGGAGCAGCGTGCAACAGGCCGACCTTGCCAGCGGCGATGCCAAATGGTTCGCCGGCGGCAAGCTCAACGTCAGCTACAACTGCATCGACCGCCACCTGGCCAAACGGGGTGAGCAGACCGCGCTGCTCTGGGAAGGCGACGACCCCAAGGATTCGCAGGCCATCAGCTACCGCGAGCTGCACCGCCAGGTCTGCCGCCTGGCCAACGCACTGAAGGCGCGCGGGGTGAGCAAGGGCGATCGGGTGTGCATCTACATGCCGATGATCCCTGAGGCGGCTTACGCCATGCTTGCCTGCAGCCGCATCGGCGCGATCCACTCGGTGGTATTTGGTGGCTTCTCGCCCGACGCCCTGCGCGACCGCATCCTGGATGCCGACTGCCGCACGGTGATTACCGCTGATGAAGGCGTGCGGGGCGGCAAACGTGTACCGCTCAAGCAGAACGTCGACAAGGCCCTGGCCAGCTGCCCGGCCGTCAGCAGCGTATTCGTGGTGCGCCGCACCGGTGGTGAAGTGGCCTGGGACAACCAGCGCGACCTCTGGTACCACACCGCCACCGAGCTTGCCGGTGACGAATGCCCACCCGAGCCGATGGATGCCGAAGACCCGCTGTTCATCCTGTATACCTCCGGCAGCACCGGCAAACCCAAAGGCGTGCTGCACACCACCGGCGGCTATCTGCTGCAGGCCGCGATGACCTTCAAGGTGGTATTCGATTACCGCGACGGCGAAGTGTTCTGGTGCACCGCCGATGTCGGCTGGGTCACCGGCCACAGCTATATCGTCTATGGCCCGCTGGCCAACGGGGCGATCTCGCTGATGTTCGAAGGCGTGCCCAACTACCCCGACAGCTCGCGTTTCTGGCAGGTCATCGACAAGCATCAGGTGAATATCTTCTACACCGCCCCTACCGCCCTGCGCGCCCTGATGCGCGAAGGCCCAGGTCCCTTGCAGGACACCTCGCGGGAAAGCCTGCGCCTGCTCGGCAGTGTCGGCGAGCCGATCAACCCGGAAGCCTGGGAGTGGTACTTCCATCAGGTCGGCAAAGAACGCTGCCCGATCGTCGACACCTGGTGGCAGACCGAAACCGGCGGCATCATGCTCAGCCCGCTGCCGGGCAATGGGCAGATCAAACCGGGTTGCGCCACCCAGCCGATGTTTGGCGTGCAACCGGTACTACTCGATGACAAAGGCGCAGTGATCGACGGGCCAGGTTCGGGCCTGCTGGCAATCAAAGCCAGCTGGCCGGCGCAGATCCGCAGCGTCTACGGCGACCAGCAACGCATGGTCGACACCTACTTCAAGCCCTTCGCCGGCTACTATTTCACCGGCGACGGCGCCCGCCGCGACGCCGATGGCGACTACTGGATCACCGGGCGAGTCGATGACGTGATCAACGTCTCCGGCCATCGGATCGGTACGGCAGAAGTGGAGAGCGCGCTGGTGCTGCACGACGGCATCGCCGAGGCGGCCGTGGTCGGCTATCCGCACGACCTCAAGGGCCAGGGTATCTATGCCTTCGTCACGCCGATGAATGGCGTGAGCGCAGACGACGCCCTCAAGGCTGAACTGCTGGCGTTGGTCAGCAAGGAGATCGGCAGCTTCGCCAAACCGGAGATGATCCAGTGGGCACCGGCCCTGCCCAAGACCCGCTCGGGCAAGATCATGCGGCGTATACTGCGCAAGATCGCCTGCAACGAGCTGGACTCGCTGGGTGACACCTCGACCCTGGCCGATGCCAGCGTCGTGCAGGGCTTGATCGATACTCGCCTCAACCAATAGCTAGAGGTGGCCCATGGCGGGCTGCCGCGCATTGCAGGTCGCCATGGAAGCCTTACGCCGTCGTATCGAAACCCAGGTCATGAGCCTGACTGGCCTGGCCCTCGGCCAGCTTGACCTGGAGTCACCCAAGGGTGACCCCGGCCTGTTTGGCCCCGACAGCGTCAGCTGGCAGGTCCACGGCGACTTCCCGAGCATGCTGGTCGGCGGTATCAGTGCCTTGATGCTGCAACTGCTGCACCCGCTGGCCCTCGCCGGGGTGTGGGATCACTCCAACTTTCGCGAAGACCTGCTCGGGCGCCTGCGCCGCACCAGCCAATTCATCTCCGGCACCACCTTTGGCTCGACCCGCGACGCCAACTGGTTGATCGAGAAGGTACGCACCATCCACCTCAGAGTCGTCGGCACCGCCGCCGATGGCCGGCCTTATGCCGCCAGTGACCCGGACCTGCTGACCTGGGTGCACGTTGCCGAAGTCAGCAGCTTCATGGCCGCCCACCTGCGTTACCGCAACCCGCATCTGGCGCAGTCTGATCAGGACGCGTACTACAACGAAATCGCCCTGATCGCCGAGCGCCTCGGCGCGCGCGACGTGCCACGCTCCTGTGCGCAAATCGAGGCCTACCTGCAACGCATGCGTCCGCAGTTGCACTGCGATGCGCGCAGCCTGGAGGTGATCGATATCCTGCTCAAGGCACCGGCGCCAAGCCGCTTGGCAGCCCCCGTGGGCAAGCTGATGCTGCGGGCAGGCATCGAACTGTTACCAGGCTGGGGCCGGGATATGCTTGAGCTGCAGCAAGGGCCGCTGAGTCGGCGCTTGATCCGGGCAGGTATCGAGCGCACCGCGCCAGTCCTGCGCTGGGCCATGCGCGACAGCTCGGCGCACCGCGCGCGGAGGCGAATGGGCATCGAATAAGGTAATTCGGCTGATTCTGCGGAACCGATGTAACGTGCCATACTCCAAGCACTCCCGCTCGGACAGACGATGCTGCACATGCCCAAAGGATTGACTCGCGCCCTCGGCGCCATGCTGGCCCTCGTGGCCTTGTACAGCCTGCTCGGCTTCTTCATCCTTCCAGGCATTGGCCTACGCATTGCCAATCAACAGCTGGCCCAATACGCGACGGTGCCGGCGCAGCTGCAACGCATCGAATTCAACCCGTTCAGCCTAGAGCTGACCCTGTGGGGTTTGCAGGTCGGCGAGCCGGGCAAAGAGCAACTGGGTTTTGAGCGTTTGTACGCCAACCTGTCGCTGGACAGCCTGTGGAGCGGCGCCCTGCACCTGGATGCAGTGGAGCTGGACAAACCGCGCAACGAAATCCTCTTCGGCAAAAACGGCAGCCTCAACCTGACTCAGCTGTTCAAACTGCCGCCCAGCGAAGCCAAGCCAGACGAGCCAGCCAGCGACCCGTTCCCGCTGCGTATCGGCAGCATCAAGCTCACGGAAGGCTACCTGCACTTCCAGGACCTGCGCCCGAGCGAGCCGATCGAGTTTCTTTACGACTCGATGAATTTCGAGCTCAAGAACCTCAGCACCCTCCCCGACGACAGCGCCGACATGACCTTGGTCGCCATCGGCCCCGCCGGTGGGCGGATCGATTGGAAAGGCACACTCGGCCTGGCGCCGATCAGCTCGCAAGGCACCCTGAAAATCACCGACGGCAACATGAAGGCGTTCTGGCCTTACGTGCGTGACGCGGTGCCGCTGGTACTGGAAGAAGGCGTGATCAGCCTCGATACCCACTACACGCTCAACCTGTCGAAACAGACCGAGCTGCTGCTCGACAACACACAGGTACGCATCGCGCCGTTCGCCATCAAGGCACCGGACGGCAGGCAACTGGCGCGGCTGGCCAGTCTCGAAGTCAGCGAAACCTCGATCGATCTGGCCAAGCAACTGGTCACCGTAGGCAAGATCCGCAGCAGCAAGCTGGAGACCTGGGCCGCCTTGGAAAAAGACGGCCAGCTCGACTGGCAGACGCTGTTCGCCAGCCAGCCAGCCAAAGCTACCCCCCAGGAGAAAGCCGAACCTGCCGCGGCCGAGCCGACAGCGCAGGAAAAAGCAGCCGCCGCGCCGAGCAAGCCGTGGCAAGTACTGCTCAAGGACGTTCAAGCGCGTGATTACATGATTCACCTGGCAGACCGCAGCCAGAAAGAACCGGTCACCCTGGATGTCGGCCCGCTCAACCTCGACATGCAGGGCTATGACAGCCTCAACAAGTCGCCGTTTACCCTCAAACTGGATACCGCCGTCGGCAAGCAAGGCAAACTGCAAGCCTCCGGCCAGGTCAACCTGGCCCCGGTCACCGCCAAGCTCGATGTCAGCACCCGCGACATCGACCTGCGCATCGCCCAGGCCTACATCAGCCCGTTCATTCAGCTTGAACTGCGCAGCGGCATGCTCGCCAGCGAGCTCAAGGTCGATCTGCAAAATACGGCGCCGCTGGCCTTTACCGTCACCGGTACCGCCACCGTCAACCAGTTGCATACCCTCGACACGATCAAGGACCGCGACTTCGTCAAATGGCAGCAGCTCGACCTCAATGGGTTGTCATACGTGCACGGCGATGCGCTGACCATCGACCAAGTCAAGCTGCTGCAGCCATATGCGCGTTTCATCATCAACGAAGACCGCACCACCAACGTTGATGACCTGCTGATTCCGCAGCCAGCCGGTGCTACCAAAAGCACCGCAGAAAAACCGGTGACTCCTAGCAACAGCAAGCCACTGGGCATTCGTATCGGCAAGATCGACATCAACGACGGCTCGGCCAACTTTGCCGACCTGACCCTGACACCAAACTTCGCCACAGCCGTGCAGCAGCTCAATGGCCAGGTCGGCACCATCGACAACCGCCAGCCAGCGCCGGCCAAGGTCGATATCAAGGGCAAGGTCGACCGCTATGCACCGGTCACCATCAAGGGCGCGCTCAACCCGTTCAACCCAATGGCCAGCCTGGACATCGCCACCAGCTTCAAACGCGTCGAGCTGACCACACTGACGCCCTACTCCGGCAAGTTTGCCGGCTTTCGCATTCGCAAGGGCCGGCTCAACCTGGACGTGCACTACCTGATCACCAATGGCCAGCTCAAAGCAGAAAACAAGCTGGTGATCGAGCAACTGCAACTGGGTGAGAAGGTCGACAGCCCCGACGCCGTCGACCTGCCGATCCGCCTGGCGGTGGCGCTGCTCAAGGACACCGACGGCACCATCTCGATCGAGCTGCCGGTGACCGGCGACCTCAACAACCCGCAGTTCAGCGTCATGCCGATCGTTTGGCAAACCCTGCGCAATCTGGTCCTGCGTGCCGCCCAGGCGCCGTTCAAGTTCATTGGCGGGCTGGTCTCCGGCGGCAGCTCGCAGGACCTGGGTACGGTCGCGTTCAGCGCCGGCTCCAGCGACCTCAGCGGCGATGCCCAAGCGGCCCTGGACAAACTGGCGACCGCGCTCAACGAACGCCCTGAATTGCGCCTGGAGATCGAAGGCACCAGCGCCCAGACCAGCGATGGCCCGTTGATCGCCGAGCAGCGCCTGGAGCGTGAGTATCAGTCGATCTGGTACAAGATCCTGCAGCGCCGCGGCGACAAGGTGCCGGCCAATGCGTCGATGCTGGTGGTGGATGCTGACGACAAGCCGGCGATGCTCGAAGGTATCTACCGCACCCGCCTGAAACAACAGCCGCCTGCTGAATGGCAGCAGCTGGGGCGTGAAGAGCGTAGCGCCAAGCTGCGTGAGGCGGTGATCAAGTCCTGGGCCGAGAGCGCTGCGCTGCTGCGCCAGTTGGGCCAGGCGCGGGCCGGTAATATCAAGGATTACCTGGTCGACAAAGGCAAGTTGGCGGATGACCGGGTGTACTTCATCGATACCACGCTGGGCCAGGCCGAATCGGATGGGCGCGTGATCACGCCGATGCACCTGGATGCTGAATAAGCGTCTGCATTGAGCGCAACAACGAAAAAGCCCCGGCATGTGCCGGGGCTTTTCGTTATGCGTTGGCCAGATCCATCTGGCCTGCGCAGCAATCCTTATTCGGCTTTCAGACCAGCAGCCGAGACGTCTTTAACGCCTTTGATAGCCTTGGTGATTGCTACTGCACGCTCTTTTTGCGAATCGGTGACTTTCACATCGGACGACAGCGAAACTACGCCTTGATTGGTTTCGACTTTGATATCGCCGCCTGGGATGCCTTTCTCGGTCAGCAGATCAGCTTTGACCTTGGTGGTGATCCAGGTATCGGAGCCATCTTGCTTGGCGCTGTCGACAGTGTTGGCAGCCAGCATAACTGGAGCCTGAACGGCTTGCTGAGCGAAAGCAGCGTTAGCCATGGTCAGAGTCAGAGCGGTAGCAGTAGCGGCAGCAATAGCGAACTTCTTCATACGGGTCACTCCTGTTGTCGAAAGGTCTGCGCCGAGTCAGTTGGCGTCAGATGAATAGACTATTGCAGGGGCTGTGCCAACTTTTCAAAGGCCATAAAACCAATATAAATCAGTAACTTATCAATTTGCTGGAATCCACTCTCTCGTGCATTTTGCAAGCCGGAGCAAATTCCTGCATGCAAGATGCATGTACCCCAGAGTTTTCGCTATCTCGAAATGGGCGCGGAAAATGTAGGAGCGGCCTTGTGTCGCGAAAGGGCTGCGTAGCGGCCCTACGATTTAGGCAACGCCGCAGAACTGCCGGGGGCGCTGCGCACCCCTTTCGCGACACAAGGCCGCTCCTACACGGGGCAGTGTTTGACAAATAAAAAGGGCCTCTGTGTGACCCATCGCGACCCAAGATCGCAATGGGCCGCACAGCGGCCCCTATGCGCTGAACATCAGCGCAACCCCAAAGGGTTTATTTCATACCACTACAGCTGGCTTAAACGCCGGAAGCCTTGGCTGCCGCAACGTCTTTGATCGACAGCTTGATACGGCCGCGGTTGTCCACGTCCAGTACCAGTACTTCAACCTCTTCGCCTTCTTTCAGCACGTCGGTGACCTTCTCTACGCGCTCATTGCTGAGCATCGAGATGTGCACCAGGCCGTCTTTGCCAGGCAGGATGTTGACGAATGCGCCGAAGTCGACGATGCGCTCAACCTTGCCGACGTAGATCTTGCCGATCTCGGCCTCGGCAGTGATACCCAGGACGCGCTGGCGAGCTGCTTCAGCGGCTTCTTTGGTTTCGCCGAAGATCTTGATCGAGCCGTCGTCTTCGATATCGATCGAAGCCTTGGTCTCTTCACAGATACCACGGATGGTCGCGCCGCCTTTACCGATAACGTCACGGATCTTGTCGGTGTCGATCTTCATGGCGATCATGGTCGGCGCGTTGGCCGACAGCTCGGTACGCGAAGTACCAATGATCTGGTTCATCTGGCCGAGGATGTTCAGGCGCGCTTCCAGGGCCTGGCCCAGGGCGATTTCCATGATCTCTTCGGTGATGCCGTTGATCTTGATGTCCATCTGCAGCGCGGTAACACCTTTGGCGGTACCGGCTACCTTGAAGTCCATGTCGCCGAGGTGGTCTTCGTCACCGAGGATGTCGGTGAGGATGGCGAACTTGTCGCCTTCCTTGACCAGGCCCATGGCGATACCGGCAACTGGCGCCTTCATCGGCACACCAGCGTCCATCAGGGCCAGGGAAGCACCGCAGACCGACGCCATCGAGCTCGAACCGTTCGACTCGGTGATTTCCGATACCACACGGATGGTGTACGGGAACACGTCAGCAGCAGGCAGCATGGCCTGAACCGAACGACGGGCCAGACGGCCGTGACCGATTTCGCGTCGGCCAGCACCACCCATACGACCACACTCACCTACCGAGAACGGTGGGAAGTTGTAGTGCAGCATGAACGGGTCTTTCTTCTCGCCTTCGAGGGTGTCGAGCAGCTGAGCATCACGCGCAGTACCCAGGGTCGCAACGACCAGGGCCTGGGTTTCGCCACGGGTGAACAGTGCCGAACCGTGGGTCTTCGGCAGAACGCCGACTTCGATGTTCAGCGGGCGTACAGTCTTGGTGTCGCGACCGTCGATACGTGGCTTGCCGTTGACGATGTTTTCGCGCACGGTGCGGTATTCGATTTCGCCAAAGATTTCTTTGACCACGGAAGCCGAAGGCTGGCCTTCTTCACCGGAGAACTTGGCGATCGCCTGATCACGCAGCTCGCCCAGACGCGCATAGCGGTCGGCCTTGACGGTGATGGTGTAGCCCTGCGAGATGCCTTCGCCGAATTCAGCGCGGATGGCGTTGAACAGCTCGGTGTTGGCAACGGCTGGTTTCCAGTCCCAGGTCGGCTTGGCAGCTTCGGCAGCCAGCTCTTTGACAGCCTGGATGACCGACTGGAATTCGTCGTGGGCGAACAGTACGGCGCCCAGCATCTGGTCTTCGGTCAGCTCTTTGGCTTCCGATTCAACCATCAGCACAGCGCTGTCGGTACCGGCTACGACCATGTCCAGGCTCGAGGCAGCCAGTTGCTCGTAGGTTGGGTTCAGCAGGTAGCCGGTGCTTTCATGGAAGGCAACACGGGCGGCGCCGATCGGGCCTTCGAACGGGATGCCGGAGATTGCCAGGGCAGCCGAAGTACCGATCATCGCAGCGATGTCCGGATCGGTTTTCTTGCTGGTCGACACGACGGTGCAGACAACCTGCACTTCGTTCATGAAGCCTTCTGGGAACAGCGGACGGATCGGACGGTCGATCAGGCGCGAGGTCAGCGTCTCTTTCTCGGAAGGACGGCCTTCACGCTTGAAGAAACCACCAGGGATCTTGCCAGCGGCGTAGGTTTTTTCCTGGTAGTGCACGGACAGCGGGAAGAAGCCTTTGCTTGGGTCTGCGTGCTTGGCACCGACCACGGTCACCAGCACGGTGACATCGTTATCGACGGTGACCAGGACTGCGCCGGTGGCCTGACGGGCAATGCGGCCCGTTTCGAGGGTAACGGTCGATTGACCGAACTGGAATTTCTTGATTACCGGGTTCACGGTTTCCTACCTTTTCAATGGCTCTGGGGGAACTGGTTTCTTGCGAATTCTTGGGCAGAACGGGGAATCGGCCCCATTGACCGTCCAGATACAACTCGAGGCTGGGAGCCTGGTTGCCGGGCGGATAAACCGCTCGGCAACACCAGGCTGCCAACCTCGAAGATACGCATGACGAGCCCGTCGGCAACGCTGAAGCAGCGCTGCCAAAGCTTGCGACCCGCCACGCCCACCACTAGCCAGGCCGCTATTAGCGACGCAGGCCCAGACGACCGATCAGGGTGCTGTAACGGGTGGTGTCTTTGCCCTTCAGGTAGTCCAGCAGCTTACGACGCTGGTTAACCATACGGATCAGGCCACGACGCGAGTGGTGGTCTTTACCGTTGATCTTGAAGTGACCTTGCAGTTTGTTGATGTTGGCAGTCAGCAGTGCAACCTGCACTTCTGGGCTACCGGTGTCGCCGACGGCTTGCTGGTAGTCGGTAACGATTTGTGCTTTTTCTTCAACGCTGAGGGCCATTTGGCATCTCCAGTTAAACGGATCCCGCAAGCGGGGTCCAATAGGCCAGGGACGAACCCTGTATTAATAAAAGAGCTGTGACCGTGCCTACTGACAGCCACCCTCGTGTCTTGCGCTGTCGGCTCATGCCGGCAACGCAAGTATCGGTCATTCCGACCGAATCAAGCGACGTGGCGCAACGCGCCCGTCTTCGCTCACTTCACCGATACCGATGAAGCGACCATTGTGATCCTGCACCCGGACCATGCCGAATTGCGGCGCATCCGGTGCACGTACTGCCTGGCCATGCAGCCAGTAGAACGAGCTGTGCTCTGACAACTGCACCACAGGCCAGTCGAGCAGACCGCTGTCGGACGGCATCAGGAAGCGATCGAGCGCTTCGTTGCCACCGTCGGCGTGGGCTTGCTCGAGCTCTTCGAGCGTCACTGTCTGTGCCAGCTCGAAGGGCCCAGCCTGGGTCCGACGCAGCTCGGCAACATAAGCGCCACAGCCCAACACTTCACCGATATCCTCCACCAGGGTGCGGATATAGGTGCCTTTGGTGCAATTTACCGTCAGACGCGCACGGGTGCCTTCGCACTCGAGCAGCTCCAAGCGGTTAATAGTAACAGAACGCGCCTCGCGCTCCACTACCTCTCCCGCACGGGCCAGTTTGTACAAGGGCTGGCCATCACGCTTGAGGGCCGAGTACATCGGCGGTATCTGGCTGATCGGGCCGCGAAATTGAGGCAGGGCTGCCTCGATGTCGGCGCGACCAACGGTCACCTCACGGGTCTGCAGGACCTCACCTTCGGCGTCTGCCGTGGTGGTGGTCTGCCCCATCTGCATGACAGTTTCGTAGCCCTTGTCGGAATCGAGCAGGTACTGCGAAAACTTGGTCGCTTCGCCAAAGCACAGCGGCAGCACGCCACTGGCCAGTGGGTCGAGGCTGCCGGTGTGACCGGCCTTCTCGGCATTGAGCAACCAGCGGACCTTTTGCAACGCTGCGTTGGAGGTAAACCCCAACGGTTTGTCGAGCAGGATGATGCCGCTGACGTCGCGGCGGATTCGTTTGACCTGGGCCACCGATTACTCCTTGGTGTCCGGCTCGACGGGATCCTGGTGCTGGCGGTCTTCTGCCACGGCACGCTCGATCAGTGCCGACAGGTGAACCCCGCGGCTGACGCTCTCATCGTAATGGAAGTGCAGTTGCGGCACGCTGCGCAGCTGCATCGAGCGGCCCAGGTGCAGACGCAGGAAGCTCGCCGCGTTGTTCAACGCCTTGACCGACTGCTTGACCGCATCAGGTTCCTCTTCCTGGCCCATGACGGTGATGAACACCTTGGCATGGCCCACGTCGCGGCTGACGTCGACGGCGGTGATGGTCACCAGGCCGACGCGTGGATCTTTCACTTCACGGCGGATCAGCTCGGCAAGCTCGCGCTGCATCTGATCGCCAATGCGTTGGGTACGGCTGTATTCTTTTGCCATTCGTTGCTACCTGTAACTTAAAGCGGCAAACGCCCGGCCAGGCGTGAAGCCTGACCGGGCGCTACCTGCAGAGGCGTTGCCAACCGCCCTGGGGCGGGGCATCTGCCAGCTCGACCCTTACAGGGTACGAGCCACCTGGACTTTCTCGAAGACTTCGATCTTGTCGCCGACCTTGACGTCGTTGTAGCTCTTGACGCCAATACCGCACTCCATGCCGGCACGAACTTCGGCAGCGTCGTCCTTGAAGCGACGCAGCGATTCCAGCTCGCCTTCGAAGATCACAACGTCTTCGCGCAGAACGCGGATCGGACGGTTGCGGTACACGGTACCTTCGATGACCATACAGCCAGCGACGGCGCCGAACTTCGGCGAACGGAACACATCACGTACTTCTGCAACGCCCAGGATGTTCTCGCGAACATCACTGCCGAGCATGCCGGTCAGGGCTTTCTTGACGTCTTCGATGATGTCGTAGATCACGTTGTAGTAACGCATATCCAGACCTTCCTGCTCGACGATCTTGCGCGCGCCGGCATCGGCCCGCACGTTGAAGCCGAACAGCACCGCGTTGGACGCCAGGGCCAGGTTGGCATCGCTCTCGGTGATACCACCGACACCGCCACCAATCACACGGACCTGCACCTCGTCGTTGCCCAGACCGCCGAGCGAACCCTGCAGTGCTTCCAGGGAGCCACGAACATCGGTCTTGAGGACGATGTTGAGGGTCTTCTTCTCTTCCTGACCCATGGTCTCGAAGATGTTTTCCAGCTTGCCGGCGTGAGCACGGGCCAGCTTGACCTCGCGGTATTTGCCTTGACGGAACAGGGCAACTTCGCGGGCTTTCTTCTCGTCGCCAACTACCGACAGCTCGTCACCGGCTTCCGGAGTGCCATCGAGGCCGAGGATCTCGACCGGGATCGATGGGCCGGCTTCTTTGACTGGCTTGCCGTTCTCGTCAAGCATGGCACGCACGCGGCCATAGTTGGAGCCGACCAGGACCATGTCGCCCTGACGCAGCGTACCGTCCTGAACCAGGATGGTAGCGACCGGGCCGCGGCCCTTGTCCAGACGCGATTCGACGACCACACCACGACCAGGCGCGGTTGGGGTAGCCGACAGCTCGAGGATCTCGGCCTGCAACAGAACGGCTTCAAGCAGTTCGTCGACGCCGGTACCCATCTTCGCCGAAACCTTGACGAATGGAGTGTCGCCACCCCAGTCCTCGGAGGTCACGCCTTCTACCGACAGTTCGTTACGAATGCGGTCGAGGTCAGCGCCTGGCTTGTCGATCTTGTTCACTGCAACAACCAGTGGCACGCCAGCGGCTTTCGCATGCTGAACAGCTTCACGGGTCTGCGGCATCACGCCGTCGTCCGCCGCCACCACCAGGATGACGATGTCGGTCGCCTTGGCACCACGGGCACGCATCTGAGTAAACGCGGCGTGACCAGGGGTGTCGAGGAAGGTGACCATGCCACGGTCGGTTTCGACGTGGTAGGCACCGATGTGCTGGGTGATACCACCGGCTTCGCCAGCAGCAACCTTGGCACGACGGATGTAGTCGAGCAGCGAGGTTTTACCGTGGTCGACGTGGCCCATTACGGTCACGACCGGAGCACGCGAGGTGACTTCACCTTCGAACTTCAGCGATTCGGCCAGGGAATCTTCCAGCGCGGTGTCGCTGACCAGCGTGACCTTGTGGCCCAGCTCTTCAGCTACCAGCTGTGCAGTTTCCTGGTCGAGGACCTGGTTGATGGTGACCGGAGTACCCATTTTGAACATGAACTTGACCACTTCAGCGCCTTTGACGGACATCTGGTTGGCCAGCTCGGAGACGGTGATGGTCTCGCCGATGCTCACGGCACGGATAACCGGGCCGGTAGGGCTCTGGAAACCATGCTGGTTGCGCTTCTTCAGCTTGCCCTTGCCACGGCCACCGCGTCGGAAGCCATCGCTTTCTTCTTCGGTGGTACGCGGAGCAGCACGCGGAGTCGGGGTCTTTTCTTTCTCTTTGACCTTGACCTTGACCGACACGCGCGGCGCTTCGCCACGGCCGCGACGGTCTTCGTTGCGGGCACGGTCTTCGGTGCGGCGCACTTCTTCTTTCTTGCGCTCGGCGGCGCGAACCGCTGCCTCCTCGGTCAGAGGCTCTTGCGGCGCAGCTGCCGGGGCCGGTGCAGCGGCTGCAGGAGCAGCGGCGGCAACAGGCTCAGGCTTGCTCGCAACAGCACCCTGCGGGGCGTCACGCTCGGCGATACGCTGACGCGAATCGATGTTGGCTTTTTCGCGTGCGGCGTTTTCAGCCACGCGACGCTCTTCCAGCTCACGCGCCTGCTCAGCCTGGATTTCTTCCGGGCTGCGCTGAACGAAAACTTTCTTCTTGCGTACTTCTACGCTGATGCTCTTGCTACCGGCTACACGCAGGGTGCTAGTGGTTTTGCGCTGCAAGGTAATCTTGCGCGGCTCTTCCGCTTTAGCCTTGTGGCTGCTCTTCAGATGAGTCAGCAAAGCCTGCTTCTCATTGTCGGTCACTACCTGACCGGCGTCGGTGTGCGGCAAACCCGCCTCACGCATCTGCTGCAGCAGGCGCTCAACCGGTGCAGCGACCTCTTGGGCCAATTCTTTCACCGTGACTTGCGTCATGCACTTCTCTCCTCAGGCCGCGCCTAATTACTCGAACCAGTGGGCTCGGGCGGCCATGATCAACTTGCCGGCACGCTCTTGGTCGATGCCGTCGATGTCGAGCAGGTCGTCAATCGACTGCTCGGCCAGGTCTTCGCGGGTAACCACGCCGCGCACCGCCAGTTCAACCGCCAGGTCATTGTCCATACCCTCAAGAGAGAGCAGGTCTTCGGCCGGATGGGCGTCTGCCAGTTTTTCCTCGGTAGCGATGGCTTTGGTCAACAGGCGGTCCTTGGCACGAGCGCGAAGCTCGTTGACGATATCCTCGTCAAAGCCATCGATGTTGAGCATTTCTTCCAACGGTACGTAGGCAATTTCTTCCAGGCTGGTGAAGCCTTCGTCGACCAGCACCTGGGCGAGTTCTTCATCGACTTCCAGCTCGTCGACAAAGTTGCGCAGGATGTCGCCAGTCTCGGCTTGCTGCTTGGCCTGGATGTCCTTCTCGGTCATCACGTTCAGGGTCCAGCCGGTAAGCTGGCTTGCCAGACGAACGTTCTGACCACCACGACCGATGGCCTGGGCCAGGTTGTCCTCGCCAACAGCGATGTCCATGGCGTGGGCATCTTCATCGACGATGATCGCCGCGACTTCAGCCGGCGACATGGCGTTGATGACGAACTGCGCTGGGTTCTCGTCCCAGAGGACGATATCCACACGCTCACCGCCCAACTCGCCGGACACCGCCTGCACACGCGAACCGCGCATGCCGATACAGGCACCTTGCGGGTCGATGCGCTTGTCCTTGGAGCGAACGGCGATCTTGGCGCGCGAACCCGGGTCACGGGAAGCGGCCATGACCTCGATGAGGCCTTCGGCAATTTCCGGCACTTCGATAGTGAACAGTTCGATCAGCATCTGTGGCGCAGTGCGCGACAGGATCAGCTGCGGACCGCGGTTCTCGGTGCGGATTTCCTTCAACAGTGCGCGCAAGCGCACACCGACACGGAAGGTCTCACGTGGAATGATGTCTTCACGAGCCAGCAATGCTTCGGCATTGTTGCCCAGGTCGACGATAACGTTGTCGCGGGTGACCTTCTTGACGGTGCCGGAGATGATCTCGCCCACGCGTTCGCGGTAAGCGTCGACCACCTGGGCGCGCTCGGCCTCGCGGACTTTCTGCACGATGACCTGCTTGGCGGTCTGAGCGGCGATACGACCGAACTCGATCGAGTCGATCTTCTCCTCGATCACGTCACCAACCTTGGCTTCAGGGTGGGTCTCGTGGATCTTGTCCAGCCAGGTTTCGATCGCCGGATCATCAAGATCCTGCTCATCGACCACGGTCCAGCGACGGAAGGTCTCGTAGTTACCGGTGTGGCGGTTGATTTCCACACGCAGGTCGACTTCGTCTTCAAAACGTTTTTTGGTTGCAGTGGCCAGAGCCACTTCCAGCGCTTCGAAGATCACGCCCGGTGGGACGCCCTTCTCGTTGGATACCGATTCAACAACCAGCAGTACTTCTTTGCTCATCGTACGCCTCGCCTTGCGCAAGCCATTGGGTCCGGTCTAGTCACCGGGCCCGGCACGTCTCAGTCAAAACTGGGAATAATATTGGCCTTTTCGATCGAGTCGATCGGTAGCAGGAACTCTTGATCATCGACCTGGACGATCACATCCTGTTCCTCCACGCCGCGGAGAAGGCCCTGGAAGTTGCGACGACCCTCGAAGGGTGAACGCAGCTTGATCTTCACTTGTTCGCCGGCATGCGAGGCATACTGTTCAAGCGTGAACAGTGGGCGTTCCATGCCAGGAGAGGACACCTCGAGGGTATATTCGGAAGTGATCGGGTCTTCGACATCGAGAACACCGCTGACCTGACGACTGACAATTGCGCAGTCATCCACCAGCACGCCGCCTTCCTTGTCGATATAGACACGCAAGACCGAATGCTTGCCCTGGGCGATGAATTCCACCCCCCAGCATTGATAGCCCAGACCCTCGACAACCGGGGCCAACAAGGCCTGCAACTGTTCTAGCTTGCTCGACACCTGAACCCCCTCGTGCATGCTGTGCAAATAAAAAATGGGCGAAGCGCCCATCCCTGAAAGCGCCGTTGGACAACGACGCCAAAACTGTTCGGCTAGCAAAAAGCCCCTGAAAAGGGGCTCCGCTCAAAACTGGTTGCGGGGGCTGGATTTGAACCAACGACCTTCGGGTTATGAGCCCGACGAGCTACCAAGCTGCTCCACCCCGCGACAAAGCTGGGGCGAAAGTATAAGACTGAACCCCTGGCGGGGTCAATCAGACTTCCACCGACAAGAAAGCCCGCTAAAGCGGGCTCTCTTGCTTCAATTGGTACCGAGAAGGGGACTCGAACCCCTACACCCTATGGGCACAACCACCTCAAGGTTGCGTGTCTACCAATTCCACCACCTCGGCAATACTACAATTTGAAACCCGTTACTTCTGCTCTTCGGTTGGAGGAACTACATCACCCGCTGGGGCAGTGTTGCTCTTCTGTTCCTGGAGCACCGGTACATCATCATTAACTGCCGGCTTAGGCTGCTGAACTTCCAATACTGCTGGATTTGGCAAACCTGCTTGAGTCAGCTCGTGAGCCTTCTCCTTTGCGAAGTATCCTAACCCAAGTGCAGTTAAAAAGAAAGTGGCAGCGAGTACAGCAGTGAATTTACTTAGGAAGGTTGCCGAGCCCTGGCTTCCGAACACAGTGTTTGAGGCCCCTGCGCCGAAAGATGCTCCTGCTTCTGCACCCTTACCTTGTTGCAACAAGACCAACGCTACCAACGACAGCGCAGCCAACAGATGAAAAACAACTACGACGGTTTCAATCATTTGATCAGTGTCCTGCGGCGCGACAAATTGCACCGAATTCGTCTGCGTTCAGGGAAGCTCCACCAATGAGCCCCCCATCGATGTCCGGCATGCCGAACAGTTCGGCCGCATTGGCCGCTTTCACGCTACCGCCGTAGAGAAGTCGCATATTATCAGCAACTTCCGCGTCCAGCACCTGCAATTGAGCGCGGATGGCAGCGTGCACATCCTGAGCTTGTTGCGGCGTGGCCGTCAAACCTGTGCCAATCGCCCAAACAGGCTCATAAGCAATTACCGCATTGGCCAAAGCCTTAACACCGCACGCGTCGATGATACTGCTTAGTTGACGCCCAACAACTTCAAGCGTCTTGCCCGCTTCACGCTCTTCGAGGGTTTCCCCTACACAGAGCACTGGCGTTAAACCACCAGCCTGTGCCGCTGCAAACTTGCGATTGAGCACTTCATCTGTTTCGCCAATGATCTGACGACGCTCCGAGTGACCAATCAACACCAACTTGCAACCGACTTCAGCCCACTGACTCGGTGCAACTTCGCCGGTCAGCGCGCCTTGCTCAGGCTGTATAGCAGAATTCTGTGCACCTACGGTAATCCCTTTACCCTGCAGGCCGTTAATCACCTCAGTGACAAACAGCGCGGGTGGAAATACCGCAACTTCGACACCGGCTGGCAGGGACAAATTGCCCAGGCCTTCGGTCAGCTCAGCGACGCTAGCGCGGGTACCATGCATCTTCCAGTTACCAGCTACCATGGGGCGACGCATGCTTTACCTCGTCGGTCAAAGTGGGCGCAGATCTTACCCAACCAGATCTGCGCTGGCAAGAGCCTTTCAAGCACAAACTTCAGCAACCACCTTGGCCAGGGCTTCGGCATGGCCGCGGACCTGACTTTCGTCGTCACCTTCGACCATGACCCGCACCAGCGGCTCGGTGCCGGACTTGCGCAGTAACACACGGCCACGACCAGCCATCGCCTCGGTCGCCTTGGCACTGGCTTCGATCACTGCCGGGTGCTCCAGTGGGTCGGCCTGGCCAGCGGCAAAGCGCACGTTGATCAACACCTGTGGGCACTTGCGCAGGGCCTGACGGGTTTGCGCCAGGTTCTCGCCGCGGCGCTTGAGCGCCATCAGTACCTGCAGCGCTGCGATGATCGCGTCGCCAGTGCTGGTGTGGTTGCAGCACACCACGTGACCGGAGTTTTCGCCGCCGATCAGCCAGTCGCGCTCGGTCAGCTCGGCCATCACGTAACGGTCACCGACCTTGGCCCGCACGAACGGGATGTCCAGGTCCTTGAGGGCCAGCTCCAGGCCGAGGTTGCTCATCAGGGTACCGACAACTCCGCCCTGCAGCTTGTTACGCTCCTGCAGGTCTCTGGCGATGATGAACAGCAACTCGTCGCCATCGACGATGGCCCCGGTGTGGTCGACCATCAGCACGCGGTCGCCGTCACCATCGAAGGCAATGCCCAGATCGGCATGACCGACCAGCACCGCCGCCTGCAGCGACTCGATGTGCGTCGAGCCGCAGTTGAGGTTGATGTTGAGCCCGTTTGGCTCGGCATGCAGCACGGTGACATCCGCCCCCAGCTCACGGAACACGCTTGGCGCGACTTTGTAGGTGGCACCGTGGGCGCAGTCGATGACCAGCTTGAGGCCTTCGAAACTGGTGCTGCTGGGCACGCTGCTCTTGCAGAATTCGATGTAGCGACCGGCAGCGTCGTTGATGCGCGAAACCTTGCCCAGCTTGCTCGACTCGACTACCTGCATCGGCTGATCGAGCAGCTCTTCGATCATCAGCTCGACTTCGTCAGGCAGCTTGGTGCCCTGGCCGGAGAAGAACTTGATGCCGTTGTCGTCGTGCGGATTGTGCGAAGCACTGATGACGATCCCCGCCTCGGCGTGGAACGTGCGGGTCAGGTAGGCGATGGCCGGAGTCGGCATCGGCCCGAGCAGCATCACATCGGCGCCGGCCGCAGACAACCCGGCCTCCAGCGCAGACTCGAACATGTAACCGGAAATCCGCGTGTCCTTGCCCACCAGCACGCGGCAGGCGCCCTGCTTGCGGAAGGCCATGCCGGCTGCCCAGCCAAGCTTGAGCATGAAGTCAGGAGTAATCGGAGCGACGCCAACGCGACCGCGGATACCATCGGTACCAAAGTATTTTTTGCTCATAGGAACTCCAATGTTCTTATTCGGCGTTTTGCACGGCAGCGATCATGCGCACCACGTCGACGGTCTCAGCCACATCATGCACACGCAGGATGCTTGCACCCTTGGTCATGGCCAGCGCGGCCAGGGCCAGGCTGCCATACAAGCGCTCACCGACCGGGCGATTCAAGGCCAGGCCGATCATGCTCTTGCGCGAGACACCGACCAGCAACGGCCGCCCCAGGCGATAGAGCGCTTCCATGTGCTTGAACAGGCTGAGGTTGTGATCCAGCGTCTTGGCGAAACCGAAACCGGGGTCGAGCACGATGCGCTCGGCACTGATTCCAGCCGCGGCACAGGCGGCCATACGCTGCTCAAGGTAACGCGTCACGTCGACGGTCACGTCGTCGTAATGCGGGTTGTTCTGCATGTTGTCCGGGTCGCCGCGCATGTGCATCAGACACACCGGCAGGCCGGTCGCGGCGGCAGCATCGAGTGCCCCATCACGCTCCAGCGCGCGCACATCGTTGATCAGCCCGGCACCAAGCCTGGCTGACTCACGCATCACTGCGGGCGTTGAGGTATCGACCGAGATCACCACATCGAGGCGGCTGCTGATTGCCTCGACCATGGGCGCAACGCGCTCGAGCTCTTCGGTAACCGATACCGCACGGGCACCCGGACGAGTCGACTCGCCACCGATGTCGATCAGGCTTGCGCCGGCGGCGACCATGGCTTCTGCATGACGCAGGGCCTCGTCACGCCGACTGAAGCGACCGCCATCAGAGAACGAATCAGGGGTGACATTGAGGATACCCATGACATGGGTATGCGACAAATCAAGAACCCGGTTGCCGCAAGGCAACCGGGTCGGGTACAGCTGTGAGGTCATGATAAACCTTAGATTTGAGCCGCTGGACCGCCGATCGGCGACTCCGGACGATCATCCTGGGAGGCCGACGTACCCGATGGACCGGTATCGTTGTTATCCCAATCACGAGGTTCACGCGGGGTACGGCCATTCATGATGTCGTCGATCTGATCGGCATCGATGGTTTCGTACTTCATCAAGGCCTCGGCCATGGCGTCGAGCTTGTCGCGATTGTCGGTGAGGATCTGCTTGGCCGTGGCGTAGCAGTGGTCGATGATGCTGCGCACTTCAGAGTCGATCAGCTTGGCGGTTTCGCCGGAAACGCTGGTCTGCTGTGCACCGGCACTGCGACCAAGGAACACTTCGCCGTCTTCTTCGGCGTACATCAGCGGGCCGAGTTTTTCCGACAGGCCCCACTTGGTAACCATGTTACGAGCGATCTGGCTGGCACGCATGATGTCGTTGGAGGCACCGGTGGTGACGCCATCGAAGCCCAAGGTCATCTCTTCGGCGATACGGCCGCCGTACAGCGAGCAGATCTGGCTGATCAGGGCACGCTTGGACAGGCTGTAACGGTCTTCCTCGGGGAGGAACATGGTCACACCCAGGGCACGGCCACGCGGAATGATCGAGACCTTGTAGACCGGGTCATGCTCAGGCACGACGCGACCAACGATGGCGTGACCGGCTTCGTGGAAGGCCGTGTTGCGCTTTTCTTTCTCGGACATGACCATGGTTTTGCGCTCGGCGCCCATCATGATCTTGTCTTTGGCCAGCTCGAATTCTTTCATCTCGATGACGCGCTTGCTCGAACGTGCGGCAAACAGCGCGGCTTCGTTGACCAGATTGGCCAGGTCGGCACCGGAGAAGCCTGGAGTACCACGGGCAATCACAGCGGCATTGACGTTGTCGCCAATCGGCGCTTTGCGCATGTGCACCTTGAGGATCTGCTCACGACCACGGATGTCTGGCAAACCAACCACGACCTGACGGTCGAAACGACCAGGACGCAGCAGCGCCGGGTCAAGCACGTCAGGGCGGTTGGTTGCAGCAATGACGATGATGCCATCGTTGCCTTCAAAGCCGTCCATCTCGACCAGCAATTGGTTGAGGGTCTGCTCACGCTCGTCGTGACCACCACCCATGCCGGCGCCACGGTGGCGACCGACGGCATCGATTTCGTCGATGAAGATGATGCACGGCGCGTGCTTTTTAGCTTGTTCGAACATGTCGCGAACGCGGCTTGCACCGACACCCACGAACATTTCGACAAAGTCGGAACCGGAAATGGTGAAGAACGGCACCTTGGCTTCGCCGGCAATGGCCTTGGCCAGCAGGGTTTTACCGGTACCTGGTGGGCCTACCATCAGCACGCCACGCGGGATACGGCCGCCCAGGCGCTGGAACTTGCCCGGATCGCGCAGGAACTCGACCAGCTCGCCGACTTCTTCCTTGGCCTCGTCGCAACCGGCGACGTCAGCCAAGGTGGTTTTGACCTGATCTTCCGACAGCAGCCGCGCCTTGCTCTTGCCAAAGCTCATCGGCCCGCCCTTGCCACCGGCACCGCCCTGCATCTGGCGCATGAAGAACATGAACACCGCAATGATCACCAGGATCGGGAAGCTGGCAACCAGCAGTTGAGTCCAGATGCTTTGCTGCTCAGGCTGCTTGCCTTCAACAACCACGTTGTTGTTGACCAGGTCACCGATCAGGCCGTTGTCGGCGATGGCCGGACGCACGGTCTTGAAGGTGTCGCCGTCAGAGCGTTTGCCGGTAATGATGGCGCCGTCGACGGTGACGCGCTCGACCTTACCGTCCTTGACCTGCTGAATGAAGTCAGAATAGTTGAGGGTTTGCGGCTCGTTCGGGCTGGAGAAGTTGTTCATCACTGTCACAAGGACAGCAGCGATGATCAACCACAGGATCAGATTCTTTGCCATGTCGTTCAATTAGCTACCCTCTGAGGCCGGCGCAACGACGCAGCCGTGCCTCGCATGATATTCATCGCCCTAACTTACTACATTACCTGCGCAACCGCAGGCACCGTCTGTAACCCTTTGTGAAACCAGACTACACGAAGTTCGGACGATCCTGACGCAGCGGCTGATTGGATTTACCTATCGGCAGCTGCTCAAGCCGCTATCTCACGCCCCTTTGAAGCCTTTAGCCACCATGTATTGCTCACGGGAGCGATCTCGGGACGAGCTCGGCTTGCGCATCTGTACCTTGTCGAATTTGCGACGCACGTCTTTGAGGAACACATCAAAACCTTCACCCTGGAAGATCTTGATCACGAAATCTCCGCCTGGGCGCAACACCCGAGTGCTCAGATCAAGTGCCAACTCGCAGAGGAACATGGCTTTGGGCATGTCTACCTCAGGCGTACCACTCATGTTGGGGGCCATATCGGAAATCACAAGGTCCACATGCGAATCACCTACCGCGGCAAGAATGCTCTGCAGTACCGAATCCTCGGTAAAATCGCCGTGAATGAAGGTGACATCCGGGATCGAGTCCATCTCGAGAATGTCGGACGCGATCAGGCGGCCCTTGCCACCAATCAGACGACTGGTCACCTGCGACCAGCCACCTGGCGCTGCGCCGAGGTCGATCACGCTCATGCCAGGACGGATCAAACGGTCCTTTTCCTGGATCTCCAGCAGTTTGTAGCTCGCACGCGAGCGGTAGCCGTCCTTCTGCGCCTGTTTGACGAAAGGATCGTTGAAATGCTCTGTCAGCCAGTTCTGGCTGCTTTTGGAACGCTGTACCAAGGGGCACCTCGATGAATAGCTTCGTGATTGACTGGGCGCAGCCACGGGCGCTCGGGTAAAATGGCTTCCAATTTTACAGAATCAGACGAAAAGGGTCAGATTATGCCGCTCAACAACGAGCAGAAGAAGCAGTACAAGTCTATTGGTCACGACCTCAAGCCGGTCCTGATTGTCGCCGGCAACGGTCTTAATGAAGGCGTGATCGCCGAACTGGATCGTGCTCTGGCTGACCATGAGCTGATCAAAGTCGAAATTCGCTCGGAAGATCGCGAAGAACGCAAAGCCGCGATCGCCGGGCTGTGCAAGGCTGGCCGTGCTGAACTGGTGCAGACCATCGGCAAAAAAGCGCTGATCTACCGCAAGAACCCACAGCCAAACAAGCAACTCTCGAACATCCACCGCAACAAGTGACGGTGGCTCCGCTCAGCGGCGCGCCTGGCGCGCCCTGACCGGGACGGGCTGGGCTACCAGCACGATGCCGGAAAAGCCCAATACCAAAAAGCAGAACATCTGCCAGCGCTCACCTACGGATATACCGTAGCGTAGCGTGTAATAGCTGACGCAGGCAGCAAAGCCGAGCAACAACATCTGCCCGCGAAACTGCCGCCACCAGGCCGGCAGGCCATCGACCCTCGCCAGCACCGCCAGCTGCACCATCAAACCCAACCAGGCCACGCCGACCAACCAACGGTCGATCTGCGTTGCGACGTCCTGCACCAGCAACGGCGCAAGCCCGGTGACCTTGAGTGCGGGCACCAGCCCTACATGGAATACCCACAGGCCGCCGACCCAGAAAACCTGGGACAGCTGCCAGAGAATCCCTTCGAGGGAAGGCGCCCGCAGGCGCCGATCAGATGTGTTTGACTTCGACAATCTCGTACTCGACCGTGCCGCTAGGCGTCTTGATCACGACAGTATCGCCTTCTTCCTTGGCGATGATGGCGCGAGCGATAGGTGCACCGACCGAGAGTTTGCCGAGTTTCACGTTGGCTTCATCTTCACCAACGATCTGATACGTCACACGCTCGTCGGTTTCGGTGTTGGCCAGCTCGACGGTGGTGCCGAAAATGACCTTGCCCGTATGCGGGATGGTCGTCACGTCGATCACCACGGCGTTTTGCAGACGGCCTTCGATGTCGCGGATACGCGCCTCGACCATGCCCTGCTCCTCACGGGCGGCATGGTACTCGGCGTTTTCCTTGAGGTCGCCCAGCTCGCGCGCTTCACCAATCGCTTGGCTCAGGCGTGGACGCTCGGTCTTGCTCAGAAACAGATGCTCTTCTTCCAGGGCGCGAGCGCCCTGGACGGTCATCGGGTATTTGGTAATGCTCATGCTTTGAGTCCTGCATGCAGATCCTGCAAGCGCCGCACGGTCTTTTCAGGGCCGAACTTCAGCGCTTCACAGATGGCTTCACCGGCCGCAATGGTAGTGGTGCAGTAAATCTTGTGCTGCAGCGCATTGCGACGAATCGAATAGGAGTCGGCGATCGACTGGCGGCCTTCGGTGGTGTTGATGATCAGCGACACTTCGTCGTTCTTGATCATGTCGACCACGTGCGGGCGACCTTCGGTCACTTTGTTCACGCGACGTACTTTCAGGCCAGCGGCTTCGATGAGCTTGGCGGTGCCAACGGTGGCAACCAGCTCAAAGCCGAGGTTGATCAGGTCGCGGGCAACGCCAGCCACTTGTGGCTTGTCGTCGTCACGTACGCTGATGAACGCAGTGCCGCCGGTTGGCAGTACTTCGCTGGCACCCATCTGGGCCTTGGCGAAGGCTTCACCGAAGCTGTCGCCGACACCCATGACTTCACCGGTGGATTTCATCTCAGGGCCGAGGATCGGGTCAACCCCTGGGAACTTGGCGAACGGGAACACCGCTTCCTTGACGCTATAGAAGTTAGGAATGATCTCCCTGGTGAAGCCGATTTCCTTGAGGGTCTTGCCGGCCATGACGCGGGCGGCAATCATCGCCAGCGAGGTGCCGATGCACTTGGACACGAACGGTACGGTACGCGAGGCGCGCGGGTTGACTTCGATCACGTAGATCTTGTCGCCCTGCAGGGCCAGCTGCACGTTCATCAGGCCAACCACGCCCAGTTCCAGTGCCATCTTCTTGACCTGCTCGCGCACTTCGTCCTGCACATGAGCCGGCAGCGAGTACGGTGGCAGCGAGCACGCCGAGTCACCGGAGTGAACGCCGGCCTGTTCGATGTGCTGCATGATCGCGCCGATAACCACGTCGGTGCCGTCGCAGACCGCATCCACGTCCATCTCGATGGCGCAGTTGAGGAAGTGGTCGAGCAGCACCGGGCTGTCGTTGGACACTTGCACCGCTTCACGCAGGTAGCGCTTGAGCTCGTCCAGTTCGTAGACGATTTCCATGGCGCGGCCGCCGAGCACGTACGAAGGACGTACCACCAGCGGGTAACCGATCACGCCGGCAGCGCGGATCGCTTCTTCTTCGCTGCGCACGGTAGCGTTAGGCGGCTGCAGCAGGTTCAGGCGCTGCACCATCTGCTGGAAGCGCTCACGGTCTTCGGCGCGGTCGATGGCGTCAGGGCTGGTACCGATGATCGGCACGCCGGCTTCTTCCAGAGCGCGAGCCAGTTTCAGCGGAGTCTGGCCACCGTAGTGGACGATCACGCCTTTTGGCTTCTCAACGCGGCACACTTCCAGCACGTCTTCCAGGGTCAGCGGCTCGAAGTACAGGCGGTCGGAGGTGTCGTAGTCGGTGGAGACGGTTTCCGGGTTGCAGTTGACCATGATGGTCTCGTACCCGTCTTCGCGCAGCGCCAGGGCTGCGTGTACGCAGCAGTAGTCGAACTCGATGCCTTGGCCGATACGGTTCGGGCCGCCACCGAGGATCATGATCTTGTCACGGGTCGACGGGTTGGCCTCGCACTCTTCCTCGTAGGTCGAGTACAGGTAGGCGGTGTCGGTGGCGAACTCGGCGGCGCAGGTGTCAACGCGCTTGTACACCGGGAACACTTCCAGCTTGTGGCGGTGGCGACGCAGGGTCTTGTCGGTAACACCCAGCAGCACAGCCAGGCGCTGGTCGGAGAAGCCCTTGCGCTTGAGGCGCAGCATCAGGTCTTTGTCGATGGCCGACAGGGCCAGGGTCTTGACCCTCTCTTCGTCCTTGATCAGGTCTTCCATCTGCACCAGGAACCAGTGGTCGATACCGGTCAGGGCGAAGATTTCGTCGCAGGTCATGCCCGAGCGCATGGCGTCGGCGACGTACCAGATACGCTCGGCGCCTGGCACGGTCAGCTCGCGCTTGAGGATGCTGGCGGCTTCAGGGCTGCTCAGGTCGACTTTCGGGTCGAGGCCGCACGCGCCGACTTCCAGGCCGCGCAGGGCTTTCTGCAGGGATTCCTGGAAGGTCCGGCCGATGGCCATGACTTCACCGACCGACTTCATCTGCGTGGTCAGGCGGGCGTCGGCTTTCGGGAATTTCTCGAAGGCAAAGCGCGGCAGCTTGGTCACTACGTAGTCGATCGACGGTTCGAACGACGCTGGGGTACGGCCGCCAGTGATGTCGTTGGTCAGCTCGTCGAGGGTGTAACCGACAGCCAGCTTGGCGGCGATCTTGGCGATCGGGAAGCCGGTGGCTTTCGAGGCCAGCGCCGAGGAGCGGGAAACCCGTGGGTTCATCTCGATCACGACCATACGGCCGGTGTCCGGGCAGATACCGAACTGAACGTTGGAACCGCCGGTTTCGACACCAATTTCACGCAGCACCGCCAGCGAGGCGTTGCGCATGATCTGGTATTCCTTGTCGGTCAAGGTCTGTGCTGGCGCCACAGTGATCGAGTCACCGGTGTGCACGCCCATCGGATCGAAGTTTTCGATCGAGCAAACGATGATGCAGTTGTCCTTTTTGTCGCGGACAACTTCCATCTCGTACTCTTTCCAGCCGATCAGCGATTCGTCGATCAGCAGCTCTTTGGTCGGCGACAGGTCGAGGCCGCGAGCGCAGATTTCTTCGAACTCTTCACGGTTGTAGGCGATGCCGCCGCCAGTGCCGCCCATGGTGAACGACGGGCGAATGATGCACGGGAAGCCGAGTTTCTCGAGCACTGCGTTGGCTTCGTCCATGCTGTGGGCGATACCCGAACGCGGGCACTCAAGGCCGATGGCCTTCATGGCCTTGTCGAAACGCGAGCGGTCTTCAGCCTTGTCGATGGTGTCGGCGTTGGCACCGATCATCTCTACGCCGAACTTTTCCAGAACGCCTTCGCGCTCCAGGTCCAGGGCGCAGTTCAGAGCGGTCTGGCCGCCCATGGTTGGCAGCAGCGCGTCCGGACGCTCGGTCTCGATGATCTTGGCAACGGTCTGCCACTTGATCGGCTCGATGTAGGTGGCGTCGGCCATGGCCGGGTCGGTCATGATGGTGGCTGGGTTGGAGTTCACCAGGATGACGCGATAGCCTTCCTCGCGCAGCGCTTTACACGCCTGGGCGCCGGAGTAGTCGAATTCGCAGGCCTGGCCGATAACGATCGGGCCAGCGCCGAGAATCAGGATGCTTTTAATGTCTGTACGTTTTGGCATTGGGTGCTCACTCAAATCCGCGGGTCAGTCGGCAAGCCGGCTTGAACATGCTCAGGTCAGGCGCTGCCGGACGCAGCCAGGGCTGGTCCGGGGCCTGGATGGCGAATGCTCAGCGGCGCTTGGCCATGGCATCGATGAAACGATCGAACAGCGGCGCGACGTCAGTCGGGCCAGGGCTTGCCTCAGGGTGACCCTGGAAGCTGAAGGCGCTCTTGTCGGTGCGCTCGATGCCCTGCAGGGTACCGTCGAACAGCGACTTGTGGATCGCCCGCACGTTGCCTGGCAGGGTCGCTTCGTCAACAGCAAAACCGTGGTTCTGGCTGGTGATCATGACAACGCCGGTGTCGAGGTCTTGCACTGGGTGGTTGGCACCGTGGTGGCCGTGACCCATTTTCACCGTCTTGGCGCCGGAGGCCAGGGCCAGCAGCTGGTGGCCGAGGCAGATGCCGAACACCGGAATCTCGGTCTCGAGCACTTCCTTGATCGCCTGGATGGCGTAGTCGCATGGCTCAGGATCGCCTGGGCCGTTGGACAGGAACACGCCGTCCGGATTGAGCGCGAGGACTTCGCTGGCTGGCGTTTGCGCAGGAACCACGGTCACGCGGCAGCCACGCGCAACCAGCATGCGCAGGATGTTCAGCTTGACGCCATAGTCGAAGGCAACCACGTGGTAAGGCAGGTCGGCAGCGGCGATTTCGGCATGGTCGTTGGTTTTCAGGTCCCACACGCTGGAGCGCCACTCGTAACGCGCTTTGGTGGAAACTTCTTTGGCCAGGTCCATGCCCTTCAGGCCCGGGAAGCCGCGGGCAGCTGCGATGGCGGCTTCTTCGCTGATGTTGTCACCGGCCAGGATGCAGCCGTTCTGAGCGCCCTTCTCACGCAGGATGCGGGTCAGGCGACGGGTGTCGATGCCAGCGATGGCAACCACGTTGTGCTCTTTCAGGTACTCGGACAGCGACTGGGTCTTGCGCCAGTTGCTGGCAACCAGCGGCAGGTCACGGATGACCAGGCCAGCCGACCAGACGCGGTCGGATTCTGCGTCGCCCGGGTTGGTGCCGGTGTTACCGATGTGCGGGTAAGTCAGGGTAACGATTTGCTGGGCGTAGGAAGGGTCTGTAAGAATTTCCTGGTAGCCGGTCATAGCGGTGTTGAACACCACCTCTCCAACAGTCTGGCCGTCGGCACCGATGGCTTCACCGCGAAAAATGCTGCCATCAGCAAGGGCGAGTATGGCTGGCTTAGTCAAGAAGACCTCCCGTAAATAAAGCCTGAAAGGGCGATCGCAGGTTGCAAAAAAGCGGAGTGACGTATGGACACGTCACCCCGCTTCATGTGCTGAATATCTCTGCGCGCTTTTAGTGAACACACTAAAGCTGTAGCTTACAGAAATTGATGATTTTGGTCTACCGCGCATGTGTCGAAAATGCACACCAATGCGACAGGCACTTTAATTCCGAGTTGGACCCTTCGCGGATAAACCCGCTCCCACCGGGATCGCTGTGGGAGCGGGTTTACCCGCGAAGCAGACGCGGCCGACCTTACTGATCAGTGCAGTTCGAGCACATCCTGCATGTCGTACAAACCTGGCGCACGCCCGTCCAGCCACAACGCTGCACGCACCGCGCCCTTGGCGAAGGTCATGCGGCTCGAGGCCTTGTGGGTGATCTCGACGCGCTCGCCATCAGCGGCAAACAGCACCGTGTGATCGCCCACGATGTCACCCGCACGCACGGTAGCAAAACCAATGGTCTTGCGATCACGCGCGCCGGTCTGGCCTTCACGGCCATACACCGCCACTTCCTGCAGATCACGACCCAGCGCCTGAGCAACCACTTCACCCATGCGCAGCGCGGTACCCGACGGTGCATCGACCTTGTGCCGGTGATGCGCTTCGCTGATCTCGATGTCGACCTCGTCACCCATCACCCGGGCAGCGATGTCGAGCAGCTTCAGGCACAGGTTGACGCCAACACTGAAGTTGGCAGCAAACACGATCGGGATGTCTTTACCGGCTTCGGCCAGCAGCAGTTTCTCTTCTGCCGAGAACCCGGTCGTACCAATGACCATGGCCTTGCCCGCCTTGCGGCAGAACGCCAGGTTCTTCAGGGTCACCGACGGGTGCGTAAAGTCGATCAGCACGTCGAACTCATCGGCGACCTTGGCCAGGTCACCCGAGATGGTCACACCGATCCGACCCTGCGCCGCCAATTCGCCTGCGTCAGCGCCGACCAGCGAGCTGTCGGGCTTGTCGATGGCGGCCGTGAGGCCGGCGCTTGGCGCCTGTTGCTGCACAGCCTCGACGAGGATCTTGCCCATCCGCCCTGCTGCACCCATTACCGCAATACGTCGCATAGCCTGTTCCTTGTCAGAGATCGCCGAAGAAGCGCTTCACACCCTCGAACCAACCGTTGGCCTTGGGCGAATGGGAGCTGTCACCTTCGAGCGAGTCACGCAGCTCTTCGAGCAGCTCACGCTGACGACGGCTGAGGTTGACCGGGGTTTCCACCGCGACCCGGCACAGCAGGTCACCAGCACCACCGCCACGCACCGGCGCGACGCCCTTGCCACGCAAGCGGAACTGCTTGCCGGTCTGGGTGCCTTCAGGGATCCTCAGTTTGACCCGACCATCCAGAGTCGGCACTTCCAGCTCGCCACCCAGGGCGGCATCGGTGTAGCTGATCGGTACTTCGCAGTACAGATGCTTGCCGTCACGCTGGAAGATCGCGTGCTCACGCACGTTGATCACCACATACAGGTCGCCAGTCGGGCCGCCATGGGCACCCGCCTCGCCTTCGCCGGACAGGCGAATGCGGTCGCCGGTATCGACCCCAGCCGGGACCTTGACCGACAGCGTCTTGTACTCTTCGACACGGCCTTCGCCGTGGCACGAACCGCACGGGTCGGTGATGATCTTGCCCTGGCCATGGCAGCGCGGGCAGGTCTGCTGCACCGAGAAGAAGCCCTGCTGCATGCGCACCTGGCCGATACCGCCACAGGTCGGGCAGGTCGACGGGGTCGAGCCCTTCTTCGCACCACTGCCGTCGCATGGCTCGCAGTTGACCAGCGTCGGTACACGGATGTTGACCGTGGTGCCGCGCACGGCTTCTTCCAGGTTCAGCTCGAGGGTGTAGCGCAGGTCGCTGCCGCGTGCGGCGCCACCACGGCCACCACCCCGGCTGCCGCCGAAGAAGTCGCTGAACACATCACCAAAGATGTCGGAGAAGTTGGCGCCACCGAAGCCTGCACCGCCGCCACCCATGCTTGGGTCGACACCAGCGTGACCGTATTGGTCGAACGCTGCGCGCTTGCTCGCATCAGACAGCACTTCGTAGGCCTCGTTGGCCTCCTTGAACATGTCTTCGGATTCTTTGTCGCCCGGGTTACGGTCCGGGTGGTACTTCATCGCCAGTCGGCGGTAGGCCTTTTTGAGGTCACCTTCACTGGCGCCGCGCTCGACCCCCAGGACCTCATAATAATCACGCTTGGACATAGGTCATTTGCACTCTTGTGGGCGTTCGGCAAAGCTCTGCGCGTTCCGCGCCGTGCCGCCAGCACCTGCCGCTACACATGACTCATGCGCCCTGACAGATGCTGTAAAAATTCTCGTATTCCAGACACACCAACGCGGGAGCAAGCCCCCGCGCGGCGACATCCTACCAGCTCAACACCAAGCGGCGCTGAGCTGGCCGACAACTAGCAGGGATTACTGCTTGTTGTTGTCTTTCACTTCTTCGAACTCGGCGTCAACCACGTCATCGTGCTTGGCTTCCGGCTCGGCTTGCTGCTGGGCGCCGCCCTGAGGCTGTTCAGCCGACTGCTCGGCGTACATCTTCTGAGCAACTGGTGCGGAGACCTTGGACAGCTCTTCGACCTTGGCATCGATGGCAGCTTTGTCGTCGCCTTTGACAGCGGCTTCCAGAGCAACCACGGCAGCTTCGATCGCGGTTTTTTCTTCCGCGGTCACTTTGTCACCGGCATCCGCGACCATTTTGCGAGTCGAGTGGACCAGCGCGTCACCCTGGTTACGGGCAGCGGCCAGTTCTTCGAACTTGCGGTCTTCCTCGGCGTTGGCCTCGGCGTCACGCACCATGCGCTCGATCTCTTCGTCGGACAGACCGGAGTTGGCCTTGATCACGATCGACTGAGTCTTGCCGGTAGCCTTGTCTTTCGCGCCGACGTGCAGGATGCCGTTGGCGTCGATGTCGAAGGTCACTTCGATCTGTGGCACACCACGTGGTGCTGGTGGAATGTCGGCCAGGTCGAATTTACCCAGCGACTTGTTCTGACCAGCCTGCTTACGCTCACCTTGCAGCACGTGAATGGTCACGGCGTTCTGGTTGTCGTCGGCAGTCGAGAACACCTGCGACTTTTTGGTCGGGATGGTGGTGTTCTTCTCGATCAGCGCAGTCATCACGCCGCCCATGGTTTCGATACCCAGGGTCAGCGGGCTGACGTCCAGCAGCAGTACGTCTTTGACGTCGCCGGCCAGTACCGCGCCCTGGATAGCTGCGCCCATGGCAACGGCTTCGTCCGGGTTGACGTCTTTACGTGCTTCTTTACCGAAGAAATCGGTAACCAGCTTCTGGACCAGCGGCATACGGGTCTGGCCGCCGACCAGGATCACGTCGTTGATCGCGCCAACGTCGATACCGGCGTCTTTCAGAGCGATGCGGCAAGGCTCGATGGTGCGCTGCACCAGGTCTTCAACCAGCGATTCCAGCTTGGCGCGGGAAATCTTCACGTTCAAGTGCTTAGGACCGGTCGCATCTGCAGTGATGTACGGCAGGTTGACGTCGGTCTGCTGGCTCGAGGACAGCTCGATCTTGGCTTTTTCAGCGGCTTCTTTCAGGCGCTGCATCGCCAGCGGGTCACCTTTGAGGTTCATGCCGCTTTCTTTCTTGAACTCGTCGACGAGGTAGTCGATCAGGCGAATGTCGAAGTCTTCACCACCGAGGAAGGTGTCACCGTTGGTGGCCAGTACTTCGAACTGGTGCTCGCCGTCGACTTCGGCAATTTCGATAACCGAAACGTCGAAGGTACCGCCGCCCAGGTCATAAACGATCACGGTGTGATCGCCCTTGGCCTTGTCCATACCGTAAGCCAGCGCAGCTGCGGTTGGTTCGTTGATGATACGTTTTACGTCCAAACCTGCGATGCGGCCGGCGTCTTTGGTGGCCTGACGCTGGCTGTCGTTGAAGTAGGCCGGAACGGTGATGACCGCTTCGGTAACTGGCTCGCCCAGGTAGTCTTCGGCGGTTTTCTTCATCTTTTTCAAGATTTCAGCCGAGATTTGTGGCGGTGCCATTTTCTGGCCGTTTACTTCAACCCAGGCGTCGTTGTTGTCAGCCTTGACGATCTTGTACGGGACCATCTGAATGTCTTTCTGCACGACTTCTTCGTCGAAGCGGCGACCGATCAGACGCTTTACCGCGTACAGGGTGTTGTGCGGGTTGGTGACTGCCTGGCGCTTGGCCGACTGACCGACGAGGATTTCGCCGTCGTTGGCGTAAGCGATGATCGAAGGGGTAGTACGCGCGCCTTCGGCGTTCTCGATAACCTTGACGTTACCGTTTTCCAGGATGGAGACGCACGAGTTGGTGGTCCCCAGGTCGATACCGATGATTTTGCCCATGTTAACTCTCCCGAAACTGAATTAGCTGGCAGCGGCTACATTGGCCAACTGCGGTAATACTTGAATGCTTGACACTAAGATGGGGTCACCCAAACAGATTTCAAGCCTGTTCGTTGATCGAAGGTTGCGCTGCCGCAGGCGCCTTGCTGACCACCACCATGGCGGGGCGCAGCAGACGGCCGTTGAGCATATAGCCCTTCTGGAACACCTTGAGCACGCTGTTCGGCTCTACCTCGGCGCTCTCTTGCATGGCCATCGCCTGGTGATGTTCGGCGTTGAACGGTTCACCGTGCGGGTCAATGGCTTCGAGGTTGTAGCGCTTGAGGGTGTCGCTGAACATCTTCAGGGTGAGCTCGATACCATCGCGCATTGGCTTGATGGTTTCGTCGTCGGCGCTGGACAGTTCCAGGCCGCGCTCGAGGCTGTCGATTACCGGCAGCAGGTCGCTGGCAAACTTCTCCAGGGCGAACTTGTGCGCTTTCTCGACATCCTGTTCGGCCCGACGACGCACGTTCTGCAGGTCGGCAACGGCGCGCAGGGATTGATCCTTGGCCGCGGCCAGCTGCTCCTCGAGCACCTGAATACGGGTACCGAGATCCTCAGAACCTGCTTCTTCGGTGTTTGGGGTGTTTTCGTCCAGCTGTTCGTCAGCCATTGGGTATCTCCTCCGCAATTTCTGTTGTGCGAGCCTTGCTCGCTCCGTTGACGGCTATATGGGGTCGGAAAAATCAGCTTCAAGGGCTGAGGCGGTTTTCCATCGGCGCGAAAGCAATCTACCAATGGATATTGTCAGGCAGGCAAAAAGCACTGTATAAATATCCAGACCTGACCTTTCGGGAGCCGCCCTCATGCTGGTGCACCTGTCCATCCACAACTACGCCATCGTCGAACACCTGGACCTCGAGCTGTCTCGCGGCATGAGTGTGATTACCGGTGAAACCGGCGCGGGCAAATCGATCATGCTCGACGCCCTCGGCCTGGCCCTGGGCGATCGCGCCGACAGCGGCGTGGTCCGCCCCGGCGCCGACAAGGCCGACATCCTCGCCACCTTCGACCTGGTCGACATTCCCGAGGCCAGCGTCTGGCTGAAAGAACGCGACCTCGACGGCGAAGGCCTGTGCATCCTGCGCCGGGTGATCACCGCCGAAGGCCGCAGCCGTGGCTATATAAATGGCACGCCCTGCCCGCTCGGCGACCTCAAGGCCCTCGGCGAACTGCTGATCGACATACACAGCCAGCATGAGCACCAGTCGCTACTGAAAACCGACACTCACCGCCGCCTGGTCGACGAGTACGCCGGTGCCAGCGACCTCTCGCGCCAGGTGCAACTGGCGGCGCAGCGCTGGCGGCAAACCCGCCAGGAGCTGGAGCGGCTGTCCAACTCCGGCGACGAACAACGCGCCCGGCAACAGCTGCTGAGCTATCAGCTGGAAGAGCTGGACAACCTCGCCCTCGGCGAAAACGAGCTGGAGCAACTGGAGCAGGAGCACAAGAGCCTGACCAACGCCGAAGCCCTGTTCGGCATCTGCCGCCAGGTCATCGATCAATGCAGCGAGAGCGACTCGGGCAATGTGCTCAATGCCCTGACCGCCAGCCTCAACCGCCTCAGCGCGGTGACCGGCGGGCCGAAGGCGCTGGACGAAGCGGCGACCATGATTGCCAGTGCGCAGATCCAGGTCGAAGAAGCGGTCGGCGAGCTCAATCGCTTCCTCGACAACTTCGACGCCGACCCGATGCGCCTGCAAGCGCTGGAAGAGCGCCTCGATACTATTTATACGCTAGCGCGCAAACACCGCGTGCACCCGACCGAACTGCCGCACCTGCAACAGCGTTTGATGGAAGAGCTTGAAGGCCTCAACGCCAGTGACGAGTCACTTGAGCGCCTGGGTGAAGAGCTGGCCGCCTATGCCCAGCACTATCAAACCAAGGCCCGGGAACTCAGCGCCCTGCGCAAACAGGCGGCTGCGCAACTGGCCACAGCGGTCGAGCAGGAAGTGCAGCGCCTCGGTATGCCGGGTGGGCGTTTCTGTATCGAGCTGAACCCGTTTGAAAGTGCCGAGCCTTCGCCGCATGGCCTGGAGCAGATCGAACTGCTGGTCAGTGCCAACCCAGGGCAGCCGCTTAAAGGTTTGGCCAAGGTAGCCTCCGGTGGCGAGCTGTCGCGGATCAGCCTGGCGATTCAGGTGATCACTGCGCAGACCTCGCGCATCCCGACTCTGGTGTTCGACGAAGTGGACGTCGGTATCGGCGGGCCCACGGCGGAAATTGTCGGCCAGTTGCTGCGCCGACTTGGCGAACGCGGGCAAGTGCTGACCGTGACCCACCTGCCACAGGTGGCGGCGCAAGGGCATCATCATCTGTTTGTGCACAAGGTGCGTGACAGCGAGACCACGCACACGGCGGTGGCCAGTCTCGGCAAGCGTGAGCGGGTTGAGGAAGTGGCGCGGATGTTGGGCGGGATCGACCTGACCAAAGAATCGCTGGCGCATGCGCGCAAGATGGTCGTTACCAGCAAATAAGTGATTGGGGCCGCTGCGCGCCCCTTTCGCGACACAAGGCCGCTCCTACAGATGACCGTGTGCTTTCTGTAGGAGCGGCCTTGTGTCGCGAAAGGGCCGCAAAGCGGCCCCAAAAACACAACTGGCGGGCACGACCTCGAAAGATCGCCCCGCCAGCCGTCAACGATCTAAATCGTTACCGCTTCTTACGCACATAAAGAACCAGATTATGGTCCACGAGCTCAAAGCCATGCTCGGCCACGATCTCTTTCTGGCGCTTTTCGATTTCCGAATCGAAGAACTCGATGACTTCGCTGGTCTCCACGTTGACCATATGGTCGTGGTGACCGCCATCCGCCAGTTCAAACACCGCGTGGCCGCCGTCGAAGTTATGACGAACCACCAGGCCCGCTGCTTCGAACTGGGTCAAAACCCGGTAAACAGTGGCCAGACCGACGTCCTCGCCAGCCTCCATCAGCGCCTTGTAGACATCCTCGGCACTCATGTGTCGCTGCTCGGTAGAATCGAGCATCTGAAGGATCTTAACTCGAGGCAGTGTCACCTTGAGACCAGCTTTACGTAGTTCGCTATTTTCAACCATGGTCAGCTTTCTCGCCGATGCTGCTTCGCAGCTTCTCTTAATACGGGTATGATCGGGGTTTACGTTGTCCAGCCAAGATAGTGGAAGTCGCCCACCGATGCAAAAGTCCAAGCTCTTGCTAACCAGCCTCACCCTAGTGGGACTGCTCGCACTCGCCGGTTGCTCGTTTCCCGGGGTTTACAAAATCGACATCCAGCAGGGCAATGTCGTCACGCAGGACATGATAGACCAATTACGCCCGGGAATGACCCGTCGGCAAGTAAGGTTTATCATGGGCAACCCGCTGATCCAGGATACTTTCAACACCAACCGTTGGGATTATCTCTACAGCTTGCAGCCTGGTGGCGGTAAACGTCAGCAAGAGCGCATGAGCATCTTCTTCAATGAAGGTGATCAGCTGGTCAGTCTGTCCGGTGACTTCATGCCTGGCGTCAGCCGAGATCAAGAGATCCTCGGTGGCAGCGGTGATACTACCGTCAGCCCGGACGCTCAGCCTGGCCAACCCACCCAGCCAGAAGAAAAACCAGCTCGTCGCGGCTCGACCGAAGAATCGATCCAACGCGAAATCGACACCATCGAAGCCACACCGGTGCCGACTCCAGCTCCGCTGGATACCAATCCGCAGTAAGCAGATTGGCTCCAAGAAAAAGCCCGAACCTAGGTTCGGGCTTTTTTATGCCTGCGCTTTGCCAAATCGTCAGCCGTTGAGCTGCTTGGCACGCTGGCAGAAAGCATCGACCAGAGTATTCGCGGCCTGGTTGAACAGCGGCCCGAGGGTGGCGCGCACGATCGGCCCGGCATAATCAAACGACAGGTCGAGGCTGATCTTGCAGGCCTTGTCACCCAGCGGCTTGAACACCCACACGCCGTGCAACTGGCTGAACGGGCCTTCTTCAAGGTTCATCTCGATCGACTGCCCAGGCACCAGCACATTGCGCGTAACAAAGTGCTGGCTAAGCCCGCCTTTAGCCACTTCCAGCTTGGCGCGCATGCTCGTCTCGCTGCTCTCGAGCACCGTCGAGGCCGAGCACCACGGCAGAAATTCTGGGTAGCTGGCGACGTCGTTGACCAGGTCATACAGCGCCTGGGCAGGGTACGGCAGCAGGGCAGAGCGTTGAATATGGGTAGTCATCCAGGCATCGATTCCAAGGCTGGGCGGCAGCACTTCGCAGCTCACCGAAAACAGGTTCTGTGGGTTACACAGTGTGTCCATTGTCCGGGATTCACCCGGCAGGCTCAAGCGCACCGAAAACCCCGTAGCCGACAACGCCATGACTGCCTATAATGCGGCCCCTATGGCTAAGCAAAAGAAACATCCGACCGGGACCATCGCGCAGAACAAGAAAGCGCGTCACGATTACTTCATCGAACACAAGTTCGAGGCCGGGCTGGTCCTGTCCGGTTGGGAAGTAAAAAGCCTGCGGGCCGGTAAGGCACACCTGACTGACAGCTACGTGCTGCTCAAGGACGGTGAAGCCTGGTTGTTCGGTTGCCACATTGCGCCGCTGACTGCCGCCAGCACCCACGTCATCGCCGACCCGATCCGCACCCGTAAACTGCTGCTGAACAAGCGCGAGCTTGAGCGCGTGCACGCTGCCGTGGCGCAGAAGGGCTACACCTGTGTGGCCTTGTCGCTGTACTGGAGCAAGCACCTGATCAAGTGCGAAATCGCCCTGGGCAAGGGCAAGAAGGAATTCGACAAGCGCGACACCGAGCGCGAACGCGATTCCAACCGCGAGATGCAGCGGGCTGTGCGCAACAAAGGCAAGGAAGACTGATTCCTCGTTGATTTGTGGTGGCTGCTTTGGGGCTGCTTTGCAGCCCTTCGCGGGCAAGCCCGCTCCCACAGGGCACTAAGCTGCACTCAGATACCTGTGGGAGCGGGCTTGCCCGCGAAGGGCCGCAAAGCGGCCCCAGCCATCTCAAGCCAAACCCCATCACCGCCCACTGCGCCGCTCCGCCCGCGCCACCCGATGCGCCTCCTCCTGCGCCTCTTCGAGCACCTCCTGCACATACAGGATATGCCGACTCGACACCTCCCGCGCCTCCTCAGCCCTACCCTCAACAATCGCCTGATACAGCTCGCGATGCTGCCCAATCAACATATCCCGCGTCTCGCTACGCTGCTGATACATCCCGCCAATGTTGGTCACCACATTGCGCTTGAGCAAATCAAACAAGCCACGAATGGTGTGCAGCAACACCGCGTTATGGCTCGCCTCGGCAATCGCCAGATGGAACCGCGCATCCGCCGCGCCCTCCTCCGCCCGGCTCACCTCGGCCTTGCGTGAATAACAATCCTGCAGCTCATCAAACGCCGCCTTGAGCCGCTCACGGTCAGGTTCGGTCGCCCGCTGCGCCGCATAAAACGCACACGACGCCTCCAGCGTATGGCGAAACTCGAGCAAGTCCCGCTGCGCCTCCGGGCTGTGTTCAAGCAGCTGCAGCAGCGGGTCACTGAAGGTTGCCCCCAGCGACGCCGCCACATAATTGCCGCCACCCTGGCGACTCACCAGCAGCCCCTTGGCCACCAGCTTCTGGATCGCCTCGCGCAGCGATGGCCGCGACACGCCGAACTGCTCGGCCAGGGCGCGCTCGGCCGGCAGGCGCTCACCCGAGGTCAAAGTACCTTCAAGGATCATTCCTTCCAGGCGCTCGACAATGTCGTCGGACAGGCGCCGTTGGCGAACCTGATCAAAAACCATCACTTACTCTCCACAAACCCTCGCACACACAGCGAGGCCTACTATTTTGGCCTATCCAGGCTGCGCTCACACGTATCAGTTGCGTAATAAAAGCTGGGTATTCGTATGCCGCGCTGGCTTTGATCCTGGCGAGCATTGCCGGGGGCGCTTTGCGCCCCTTTCGCGACACAAGGCCGCTCCTACAGTTGACCGCGCTGTCTTGGCGTTGCGCGGTCGGCGTAGGAGCGGCCTTGTGTCGCGAAAGGGCTGCAAAGCAGCCCCAGCACCCTCAAGACAAACGCAACGCCCAAAAACACCCCAACCCCAAGCCGTTCATCGACATTCCACCAAAGTACAAGCCGAGACAAATTGACACAGGCCCAGCTGCGCTTTTAACCTAGCATCCGCACATTGTAAATTGGTCTTACCAATTACCCAGTGCCAGTGCTGACCAACAACAATTAGGGGCCAACCCATCATGCAAACCTGGCAACAAATCTATAGCCCATTGGGCAGTCTTGGCCTGTCCGCGCTGGCGGCAGTGATCCCGATCGTATTCTTCTTCCTCGCCCTGGCCGTATTCCGCCTCAAAGGCCACGTGGCCGGCAGCATCACCCTCGGCCTGTCGATCCTGGTCGCCATCTTTGCCTTCAACATGCCGGTCGACATGGCCCTGGCAGCTGCCGGCTATGGCTTCCTCTACGGCCTGTGGCCAATCGCCTGGATCATCGTTGCCGCGGTGTTCCTGTACAAACTGACGGTCAAGAGCGGCCAGTTCGAAGTGATCCGCAGCTCGGTGCTGTCGATCACCGACGACCAACGCCTGCAAGTGCTGCTGATCGGCTTCTGCTTCGGCGCCTTCCTTGAAGGTGCCGCCGGCTTCGGCGCACCGGTGGCGATCACCGCTGCCCTCTTGGTCGGCCTGGGCTTCAACCCCCTCTACGCCGCCGGCCTGTGCCTGATCGCCAACACCGCGCCAGTCGCCTTCGGCGCGCTCGGCATCCCGATCATCGTCGCCGGCCAGGTGACCGGCATCGACGCCTTCCACATCGGCGCCATGACCGGCCGCCAACTGCCGCTGCTGTCGCTGTTCGTGCCGTTCTGGCTGGTGTTCATGATGGACGGCCTGCGCGGCGTCAAAGAAACCTGGCCTGCCGCCCTGGTCGCCGGCCTGAGCTTCGCCGTGACCCAGTACTTCACCTCCAACTACATTGGCCCAGAACTGCCCGACATCACCTCGGCGCTGGCCAGCCTGATCTCGCTGACCCTGTTCCTCAAAGTCTGGCAGCCAAAACGCTCGATGGCCGTGGCCCAGGGCAGCGTCGGCGCCGCCGTGGTGCAGTCCAGCGGCAGCCAGCCAACCCCGTACAGTTTCGGTGAAATCTTCAAGGCGTGGTCGCCGTTCCTGATCCTCACTGTGCTGGTAACGATCTGGACCCTGAAGCCATTCAAGGCCGCGTTCGCCCCCGGCGGCGCGATGTACAACTTCGTCTTCAACTTCGCCATCCCGCACCTCGACCAGCTGGTAATCAAGACCGCGCCGATCGTTGCAGCCCCCACCGCCATGCCAGCGGTGTTCAAGCTCGACCCGGTCTCCGCCACCGGCACCGCGATCTTCCTCTCGGCACTGATCTCGATGTGGGTCCTGAAGATCAACTTCAAAACTGGTATTACCACTTTCAAAGAAGTGCTGTGGGAGCTGCGCTGGCCAATCCTGTCGATTGGCATGGTGCTGGCGTTCGCCTTCGTCACCAACTACTCCGGCATGTCCTCGACCATGGCCCTGGTCCTGGCCGGCACTGGCGCGGCGTTCCCGTTCTTCTCGCCGTTCCTCGGTTGGCTGGGCGTGTTCCTGACCGGCTCGGACACCTCGTCCAACGCCCTGTTCAGCTCGCTGCAAGCCACCACCGCACACCAGATCGGCGTCAGCGACACCCTGCTGGTGGCGGCCAACACCAGCGGCGGCGTGACCGGCAAGATGATCTCGCCACAATCGATTGCCGTGGCCTGCGCCGCGACCGGCCTGGTTGGCAAGGAATCGGACCTGTTCCGCTTCACCGTCAAGCACAGCCTGTTCTTCGCCACCATCGTCGGCGTGATCACCCTGGTGCAAGCCTACTGGCTCACCGGCATGCTGGTTCACCACTAAAGTGACAGGGGCCGGGCGCACTCGACTGCGCCCGGCAGCCACCCCTCACCACCTTTGCAGCGAGCATCCATGATCATTTCTGCCTCCACCGATTACCGCGTCGCGGCCCAGCGCAAGCTGCCACCGTTCCTGTTCCACTACGCCGACGGTGGCGCCTACGCCGAATACACCCTGCGCCGCAACGTCGACGACCTGGCCAGCATCGCCCTGCGCCAACGCGTGCTCAACAACATGTCCGAACTCAACCTGCAGACGCAGCTGTTCGGCGAAACCCTGAGCATGCCGGTCGCCCTCGCCCCGGTCGGCCTGACCGGCATGTACGCCCGCCGCGGCGAAGTGCAGGCCGCCCGCGCCGCCGCCGCGCACGGCATCCCCTTCACCATGTCGACCGTGTCGGTGTGCCCGATCGAAGAAGTCGCCCCGGCGATCGACCGGCCGATGTGGTTCCAGCTGTATGTGTTGAAAGACCGCGGCTTCATGCGTAACGCCCTTGAGCGCGCCAAGGCCGCCGGCGTTAAAACCCTGATCTTCACCGTCGACATGCCCGTCCCCGGCGCGCGCTACCGCGATGCCCACTCCGGCATGAGCGGCGCCAACGGCCCGATGCGCCGCGTGCTGCAAGCCATGACTCACCCACAGTGGGCCTGGGACGTCGGCGTGATGGGCCGCCCGCACGACCTGGGCAACATCTCCACCTACCGCGGCAACCCCACCGGCCTGGCCGACTATATAGGCTGGCTGGGCAACAACTTCGACCCGTCGATCTCGTGGAAGGACCTCGAGTGGATCCGCGAATTCTGGGACGGCCCGATGATCATCAAAGGCATCCTCGACCCGGACGACGCCCGTGATGCGGTCAAGTTCGGCGCCGACGGCATCGTCGTCTCCAACCACGGCGGCCGCCAGCTCGACGGCGTGCTCTCCAGCGCCCGCGCGCTGCCGGCGATTGCCGATGCGGTCAAAGGCGACATCAAGATCCTCGCCGACTCCGGCATCCGCAGCGGCCTCGACGTGGTGCGCATGATCGCCCTCGGCGCCGACAGCGTGCTGATCGGCCGCGCCTTCCTCTGGGCGCTGGCCACCCACGGCGAAGCCGGGGTGAAAAACCTGCTGGCCCTGTTCGAAAAAGAAATGCGCGTGGCCATGGTGCTGACCGGCGCCAAGTCGATCAGCGAAATCAGCCGCGACTCGCTGGTCCGCGAACTGGGCGCCTGACGCGCCCTACCCCACACCGCCTGATTGCCCGGGGCACGTTGCGCCACAGATGCGACGGCCCCGCGAGGAGATTGCATGAGCCTGCCTGCCGCGTTCCTCAGAGATGCCGAGCGCCTGATCCCCGCCAACCGCCGCTTCAGCGACCCGACCTCGACCCTGGCCTTTGGCACCGACGCCAGCTTTTACCGGCTGATCCCCCAGCTGGTAGTGCGCGTCGAATCGGAAGACGAAGTGGTCGGCCTGCTGCAACTGGCCCAGCGCGAACGCGTGCCGGTGACCTTCCGCGCCGCCGGCACCAGCCTGTCTGGCCAGGCTCTCAGCGACTCGGTGTTGATCGTGCTCGGCGACAGCTGGAACGGCAAGGAAATCCGCCGCCACGGCGAGCAGATCCGCCTGCAACCCGGCGTCATCGGCGCCCAAGCCAACGCCTGGCTAGCCCCGTTCGGGCGCAAGATCGGCCCCGACCCGGCCTCGATCAACGCCTGCAAGATCGGCGGCATCGTCGCCAACAACGCCAGCGGCATGTGCTGCGGCACCGCGCAAAACACCTACCACACCCTCGCCGGCCTGCGCCTGGTGCTGGCCGACGGCACCCGCCTCGACAGTGAAGACCCGGCCAGCGTCGCCGCCTTTGAGCAAAGCCACGCTACATTGCTAGCCGAGCTGGCCCGACTCGGCCAGGAGACCCGCGCCAATACTGAACTGGCTGCGCGAATCCGCCACAAGTACCGCCTGAAAAACACCACCGGCCTGTCGCTCAATGCCCTGATCGACTACGACCAGCCGCTCGACATTCTCCAACACCTGCTGGTCGGCTCCGAAGGCACCCTCGGCTTTATCAGCGCCGTGACCTACGACACCGTGCTCGACCACCCGCACAAAGCCTCGGCGCTGATCGTCTTCCCCACCGTAGAAAGCTGCTGCAAGGCCGTGACCGTGCTCAAGAGCCAGCCGGTGTCCGCCGTCGAACTGCTCGACCGCCGCAGCCTGCGCTCGGTCCAAGATAAACCCGGCATGCCGGTGTGGGTCCGCGCCCTGTCGGACAACGCCTGCGCCCTGCTGATCGAATCCCGCGCCGCCAGCCAGACGCTGCTGCACGAGCAACTCGGGCTGATCATGGCGTCGATTGCCGAGTTCCCGCTGGAGCAGAAGGTCGACTTCAGCGAAGACCCGACCGTGTACAACCTGCTGTGGAAAATCCGCAAAGACACCTTCCCCGCCGTCGGCGCCGTGCGTCAGACCGGTACTACAGTAATCATCGAAGACGTCACCTTCCCCGTCGAAGTCCTGGCCGAAGGCGTTAACCGCCTGATCCAGCTGTTCGACAAACACGGCTACGCCGAGGCGATCATTTTCGGCCACGCCCTGGAAGGCAACCTGCACTTCGTCTTCACCCAAGGCTTCAACAACGCCGCCGAAGTCGCCCGCTACCAGGCCTTCATGGACGACGTCGCGCAACTGGTCGCCGTCGAATTCGGCGGCTCGCTCAAGGCCGAGCACGGCACCGGCCGCAACATGGCGCCCTTCGTCGAGCTGGAATGGGGCAAAGACGCCTACCAACTGATGTGGCAACTCAAGCGCCTGCTCGACCCCAACGGCATCCTCAATCCCGACGTGGTGCTCAGCGAAGATCCGGACATCCACCTGAAAAACCTCAAACCGCTGCCCGCCGCCGATGAAATCGTCGACAAGTGCATCGAGTGCGGTTTCTGCGAACCGGTGTGCCCGTCCAAAGGCCTGACCCTCAGCCCCCGCCAGCGCATCGTCATGTGGCGCGACATCCAGGCGAAAAAGCGCGCCGGCGAAGACGTGCGCGAGCTGCTGCGCGACTTCCAGTACCAGGGCATCGACACCTGCGCCGCCACCGGCCTGTGCGCCCAGCGCTGCCCGGTCGGCATCAACACCGGCGAGCTGGTGAAAAAGCTGCGTGGCCAAGCCGCCGACCACGGCAAAACCGCCGACTGGCTGGCCGACCACTTCCAGGCCGCCCTGCGCGGCGCCCGCTTCACCCTCGCCGCCGCCAACGGCGCCCGCAAACTGCTCGGTGCCCCCCGCCTCGCACGTCTCAGCGCCTCATTAAGTAAAGCCAGCAACGGCCGCCTGCCGCAGTGGACCAGCGCCATGCCGCAGCCGCTGCGCGCCATCGACTTCGGCCCGGCCAGCAACGACGCCCGCCCCCGCGTGGTGTACCTCGCTGCCTGCGTGTCGCGGGTGATGGGCCCGGCCTACGCCGACCGCGAACAAAGCTCGCTGCTGGACAAAACCCAACGCCTGCTGGAAAAAGCCGGTTACCAGGTGGTATTCCCGGAAAACGCCGACAGCCTCTGCTGCGGCCAGCCATTTGCGTCAAAAGGTTACGCCGAGCAGGCCGAACACAAACGCCAGGAGCTGATCAACGCCCTGCTGTTGGCCACCCGCGGCGGCCTCGATCCGGTGTACTGCGACACCAGCCCGTGCACCTTGCGCCTGGTGCAGGACCTGGGCGAAACGCGGCTCGACCTGTACGACCCGGTGCGCTTCATTCGCACCTTCCTGGTCGACCGGCTGGAGTTCACTCCGCAGGAAGAGCCGGTGGCCGTGCACGTCACCTGCAGCACCCAGCACCTCGGTGAAAGCCAGGCGCTGATTGACCTGGCGCGGCGTTGCAGCAAGGAGGTGGTGATCCCCGAGGGGATTCATTGCTGTGGGTTTGCCGGCGACAAGGGCTTTACCACGCCGGAGCTGAACAGCCATGCGCTGCGCAGTTTGAAGGATGCGGTGCAGTACTGCAGCGAGGGGATTTCGACCAGCCGCACGTGTGAAATCGGGCTGTCGAGCAACAGCGGGATCGACTATCACGGGTTGGTTTATCTGGTGGATCGGGTGACTCGGGCGCGGGTGATCTGAATTTAGGTTTGGCGGTGTCTGGTTGCGGGTTTTCCGTAGGACATTTCCGAACCTGAAACCAAATGCTTCTAAACCGGGGCTCTTGGGAATTATCCTACGAGCGCTAACGCCGTTTCGCTGTTGTTGATCTTGGCCATCAGGGCTAATTTCCTCCGGTCGTCTTTTAGGCGATTTGGGTGTGAGAGCCCTGTGTCCGGAATCCCGCAGCGCTGCTATGGCAGCTGTGCGTGGGCAGGCTTCTGCCTGGCCGGTATGATCCTGGGCCCGGTCTCTCACCCCGCGTACGGCTGCCACCCTTGTCCTGTGAGAGGGATGCTGGAGGTAGCTCCTGTAAATGCCCGGGAGTTACATCATGAAAAAGTTAGTCCCCGATCCACCCCGCTTCAGAATGCTCAACAATCCATTCTTCTCGCTTCATACCGACCTTCCAACGCCTGACGCCCTCGCCCACTCCAGCGAATTGTTACGCGGTGTGATCGAAACCATCGACGAGCACTGCCGCCATCACGCCGGCGAGCCCGGCCTGAACATGCTCAGCAACGCCGCCCACGCCGCCGAAACCGCCCGCGCCCTGGTCGAACACGTGATGCGCCGAGCGACCGCAGAAGCAGGAGCGCCGCAATGACCCACGACCTCGACAGCTGGACCACCGTCGGCACCGAAACCTGCCACGACCTCTACCGCATCAAGCCCGGCGTTCACGTCGAGCGAGCCTTCCAGGAGCTGTCCGCGCTGTTGAGCATGGTCCGCCACCTCACCCAGCAAGCCGACAGAAACGACGACCCCGTCGCCCTCGAAGCCGCCCGCTACCTGAGCGCTCTAGCTCGGGCACTCGGCACCGACATAGAAAGTGGCAAAGCCCTACGCGACGCGATCCAATAACGACAGCCATGTCAGCAGGCCAGCATTTGCATTGAACCCTCGCGGAAACCGCGCAGTCCATCTTTACAGGCCCGCCTTCCAGAGGCCTTCCAGAAGGAGACACCCATGAAAGGTACTGCGCTTTCCGCTCTCTTCGCGGCTGCCACACTGCTGGCCTCGCCAGCGTTTGCTGCCGACGACCTCTGCGCGATCAACCTGCAGAAAATCGACGACAGCATGGCCACAGCCGGCGCCACCTCCGAAGGCCTCGACAAAACCCTGACCGAGCACGTCGACAAAGCCAAGGCCGCCCAGGCCAGCGGCGACACCAAAGAATGCATCACCATCACCAGCAAAGTGCTCCAGCGCCTTGAAAAAACCGACAAAGGCAGCGGCACCGCTGGCGGCAGCGGGACCTAAGCAACACGCGGCAAACGGACGACGGCACCCGCAGTCGACGTCGTCCGCATAAAGGCGTATACTCCGCCTTGCGTGCTGAAAAGCACGCTCAGCTCTAGAGCTGAGTTGGGGCCGATTAGGATTCGACGCCGGTCGCGAAACTCTAGGTGCATGCCGAGTTGGTAACAGAACTCGTAAATCCACTGTTGCAACTTTCTATAGTTGCCAATGACGAAAACTACGAGGGTTACGCTCTCGCTGCGTAAGCAGCTGAGCCCGCTCTCCTGGTAGCTTCGGCTCCAGCAATCACTAGGGGATGCCTGTAAACCCGAAGTGATTGTCATACAGAACAGGATCGTCGTGTAGCACGTTGGGGGCAAAGCGACTAAAACTTACCCAACTCGTCCAAAGCACCCTGCCACTCGGGCGGCTGCGGATTAACTTAGTTGAGATGGCTACGCATGTAGTACCGACAGCGGAGTACTGGCGGACGGGGGTTCAAATCCCCCCGGCTCCACCAAATGATCAATCAAAGACGTCCACGGACGTCTTTTTTTGTGCCTGAAAGCCAGTAAATACAAGGCTTCCAGCGCTTTTGCGGTCTTTCAAGAGTTTTTGAGTTCCAGCCATTCGGGTATTCCAGGCGGTATTCCAGCTCACCCAGTGCTAATCTTTGGAATACCGAATCAGTGCTTGAGGACAATCTCATGCCTGCTCAAAACCTCCGCCTCTCCGATCGACAGCTCAAGGGAGTCAAACCGGCGTCCAAGGATTACGTCCTTACTGACGGTGACGGTTTGCAGCTCCGAGTACGCAGCAACGGCTCATTGCTGTGGAATTTCAACTACCGCGAACCGGTGACCAAAAAGCGCATCAACATCGGCTTCGGGACCTACCCCGAACTGTCACTGGCGAATGCACGAAAGATGGCAGTCGATGCCCGCGAGCTGCTCGCCCAGGGCATCGATCCGAAGGTGCAGCGCAATACGCTGAATGAAGCCAAGCGCGCAGAAACGGAACACACCTTCGAGAACGTGGCCACCGCCTGGTTCGAGCTCAAGAAAGACTCGGTCACCCCTGCCTACGCCGAGGACATCTGGCGGTCGCTCACGCTGCACGTGTTCCCCGATTTGAAGACGACACCACTCACCAAAATCACCGCGCCGATGGTGATCGCATTGCTTCGCCCAATCGAAGCGAAAGGCAGCCTGGAGACGGTCAAGCGTCTTAGCCAGCGGCTAAACGAGATCATGACCTACGGCGTAAACTCCGGCCTGATCTTCGCCAACCCGCTCACCGGCATCAGGGCAGTATTCAAGAAGCCCAAAAAAGAGAACATGGCTGCGCTTCCGCCCGAAGAACTCCCCGAGCTCATGCTGGAGATCGCGAACGCCAGCATCAAACGCACCACCCGCCGCCTGATCGAATGGCAGTTGCACACGATGACTCGCCCCGCCGAGGCGGCGACTACTCGCTGGGCAGACATCGAATTTGAAAGGCATGTCTGGACAATCCCAGCAGAGCGGATGAAGAAGCGCCGCCCACACACCATTCCGCTGAGTGATCACGCTGTCGCACTGTTGGAGTCACTGAAGACGCACAGCGGCCATCGCGAATACGTCTTCCCGGCCGATAGAAATCCACGCACCCACGCCAATAGCCAGACCGCCAACATGGCGTTGAAACGTATGGGCTTCCAGGATCGGTTGGTCAGCCACGGCATGCGCTCGATGGCGAGCACCATCTTGAATGAACATGGCTGGGACCCGGAGCTCATTGAAGTCGCACTGGCGCACGTCGATAAGGACGAGGTACGCAGCGCCTACAACCGAGCCGACTACATCGAGCGCCGACGCCCGATGATGGCTTGGTGGAGTGAGTACATCCAGAAAGCCGCCACCGGCAGCCTTCTCGCCTCAGCATACGGGCAAGTCAGAGACAAGAACGTGGTGCCGATCCGCTAGCGCTATATAGGCGCAATAACAGCAGCGACAACAACTGAGCGTTCAAGATTCAGGGAAAGCAGCCTCGTTTATCCGCTTGTCAGCGCGGGTCCATCCAAACAGGGCTGCAAAGCCGCCCTGTTTGGATGGACCTCACTTTGAAGAGCTAAAAGCCACGACGTTGTCCGGGATTTACCATGGAATTCCACCAATGGATAAACGCTTTTCACCGTCCCCAAGAGCACTGAGTTTCGACCCTTGACCGGGTTTATCCACAGGCGTAGAACTGGCCGTGCAAGCGCTGTCGATGACAGCACCCCAGGCGGCCCGAACCTTAAAGGCCACGCCGCTCTCGCGGTGGTTCTCCCCAAGGGCGATTAGCATTCGGCAGCTCGCCCGGTCACTACCCATGTGATGGATGCTCTTACACATATAGCGCTCGTGCGCCAGATACTCCATACCTCGCTGCCCTGCAGCAACCTATCCACTTGGCCGAATATTGCGCCAACCTGTGCCCGTCTCTTTCTTCTGGAAAGAGACGGACACTTCTACCACTGCTGCAGCCCCCATCGCACAGGGCTTTGCTGCATTCACCCTCGTGACAATCGGCGTGACAAACGCCGATGTCACCAGCAACAACCATGTAGATGATGGTGCCGCAGACCAGGGAAAGGACTGCACCTGACTGACAGTCAGGCATGCCCCGGTCATCGCATTGCTGCGTTCACCCGGCTCAGGATCTTCAGGCGCTGGTTTAGTCAGCCAGCACTGCCTCCACCCGCCCACCGGCAACGGTGTTAAGGAGGCCAGATCATGAGATGCCCTAGCTCCCGGACGTAAGGAGCCGCCAGTCCCGCGTAGAGGACATTCCCCACAGGTCGCAGGGGCCTTGATCCCTGATAACACTCAGCATTCTTGGCGGGATGACGTGGGGCGAGGGTCGGAGAACGGAAGATGAGGTGACCGACATGGCATTGGTGGGCAGACGCGATGGCCGCAATTGCGGCTACGGCAGGCAATTGAGCTACGCAGGTCCGCAAGCGCTGAAAGACATGTTCGGCGGTGGCCACTACGGCACGGTCAAGGCGCACAGTGATCGATGGTTGGCATTCGTGAGGTGGTGCCGCTCCGAACAGGGGCCTGGCATCAATGATGCGCGGCAGATTGATCGGAAGGTGCTGGTCGGCTATGCAGCGTATCTGCGTGACCTGGTTAGCCGCGGCGAGCTCGCCGTCAGCACCGCACAAAACCGCCTGTCCAGCGTTAACAGGACCATGGCGGCGCTTCGCGGTGATCAGTGCGTGAAATTGCCAAGTCCGAGCAAGGCGTTGGGCATGCAGCGCACCGGGGTTCGTCACTCGGTGCCGCAGGGACAAGATCGCGAACAGGTTAAACAGATCGTCGATGCGCTTTGCCGGCATCATCAGCTACGAGCCGCTGCGATTCTTCTGTTGGCGCGAGCCACCGGCATGCGCTTGCGTGAGGCCATATTGGCTGACCTGCCACGGCTAATCCGTGAAGCTAACGATCTAGGTAGGATTAATATACAGGATGGCACCAAGGGTGGCCGCACCGGTGCCTCGACACCGCGGTGGATCGCGGTGGATGACCATGTTGGAGGTGCACTTACGTTTGCACGACAGGTGTCGCCTGCAGGTAGCCGCAACCTAATAGCGCCACACGAAAGCTATCTGAATGTTCTGCAAGAAATCATTCGCCCTGCGCGGGACATCCTCCATGGGCACAACCTCAAAGGCTTCCATGAGCTACGAGCGGCGTACGCATGTGAGCGCTACGAGCAGATAACCCAATACCCCGCGCCTATCAACAGCGGCCAATGTTGCCAGGTAGATCGGAACCTTGATCGTGAGGCCCGGTGGCAAATCAGCTATGAACTGGGACACGGTCGGATCGACGTGATCGCCGCGTACATTGGAGGGCGATCATGAGTAAACCTTTCGATATGGAACTGTTCTTGACGGGCATTCTGACCGGGTCGCAGGCAACGCGGAAACGGCATTTGCGCCAGGCAACGATCATGCAGGCTGGAATCGCGAAGCGCTGGCAACGAGAAACACCTTGGGCTTGGCAGAGAAAGCACGTGGCTTGGTTTCTGGAGCATCGCTTAGATCAGCACAGTGAAGCGACGCGGTATTACTTTTTGCTGAGCGCGCGTCTGCTCGCTCGCCGCTTGAAAAAAACATGGGAGTTCAATCTTTAGCGTGGATAGAGCTTTTGCGAGCCCTAAACGTCAAGCAATCGACCCATTACACTCAGCCATGGAAGAAAGAACCGGCAAAGCAGGCGGTTGCTTTAGCTCAATACCCATCTGCACACGTACCACTTCATCCTTGGTAAATTGATGCCGCTTTCAATGACGGATCCAAACATACAAGCTCTGGTTGCAGACCTCCAAGAACGAATGGGTTGGCCAGTGGGTAAAATGACCATCCTTAGCTCACGAATGCATCCAAGATGCTTTCAGTTACGCGTAAAGGGCGCACGAACGGAGTGGGCTACCCTAAGCGGTTAGTTTAGGGTGATTTTCTGCACAGCAGGCCTAATCAGCAGCGTTCTTTTTCAATAGGTACGTGGAAATTTTCCAGAGTCATGTTTTACTACAGGTCTCGTCTGATCCGCCTCAGGTAGTAGGCACCCAGATGAGAGAATCGCCACCTCGTCTCACGCAGGTCGCACAAGGTCGCGAAATTTCAGGACTCAGCGCGAATGAGTAAACCAAATACAACGAACGGCAACGAAAAAGCCAAAACTATACGTACTCCGAAATTACGATTTCCTGAGTTTAGGAATTCGAAGGGGTGGAAAAAGACAGAGCTCAGGATGATTGCCGACCCTGTTTTAGACAAAGCTAGTTCTGGCGAGAAGAATAACACCCTGAGTCTCTCTTCTGATAACAGCATAGTGCTTCAAAGTGAAATACTGGAAGGCAATGAGGCAAATAAATACTCCGAACGCTATATTAAAGTTATTCGCGATGACTTTATTTACATCGACAGAAACACAAGACTGCCTTTCTCAGGCACTATAAAAAGATTATCCAATCACTCTGTCGGATTAGTCCCTTCAGCTTACAAGTGCTTCCGCTTTCATGCAAATGAACACCCAAACTTTTGGGAGGGGTATTTTGAATCAGGCGCGCACAAAACTCAACTTACTAGACTTGCAAGCAGAGGTGCTGGGGAGGGGCAACTTAAAATTCCAGCCAATAAATTTTTCGCCTTAAACATATGGCGCCCGTGCGAATCGGAACAGAAAAAAATCGCGGACTGCCTGAAGTCATTGGAAAGCCTAATTTCGGCTCAATCTCAGAAAATAAAGGTGCTCAGAGTCCATAAGATCGGTCTGACCCTGCAGCTATTTCCACGCAAAGGTGAATCCAAGCCTCGGTTACGCTTTCCAAAATTCCAGAATACCGGCGAATGGAAAAAACTCCCATTCATCAGTGTAATGAAGGTAATTTCAGGAAAAGAGTTCAAGCCATCTGAGTACTCATCCGAGGGAATTAGATTAATACAATCCAAAAATATTGGATATAGCTCATTAAGTTGGAGCGATGATTCCTTTCACCTTCCTATGACCTACGCAGACAAGCATCCTGAATTACTACTACACGCTAATGACATTGCCTTTGCGCTCTATCGACCAATACGTGATGAAGAAATAAAGATCACCAAAATTAGCAAAAGTTATGAGAAATCTATTCTCAGCCACCATCTAGCCAAGTTGGAAATCATAACCGATTTACTTTATGCAAATTTTGCATTTCATTTTTGTCGACATTTCTTATCAGATTACGCACAAAGCAACTCTATCGGCCTCGGACAGACTAGGATATCGCTAAGGGAATTGAATAAACAGAGCATTACACTCCCATCGTTGCCCGAACAAATATGCATTGCAGGCTGCCTAGACTCACTCGACAATTTAATCATTTCGAACACACAAAAGCTTGAATCTATGAAAAAACATAAGGCGGCGCTTTTACAAAAGCTTTTCCCGTGGTCGGATGAGGCAAATTAATGAATAAACCGTTAGCACAATCAAACTTCAGATCTCTGAAATCGCTGGCCAGAAAGTTGCGCAAGGATTTGACAGGAGTTCGAGGAAGAAAAAAAGCAGGCGCACGAAAAGCACCCGCACCAATAAAAGGAAACGACTTTGTTCTGCTTTTTGCTCACAACGGCGTAGGCAAGACTCGTTTATCCATGGAATTTAAAGATCTTGGAAAAAAAGAGGACAAGAGAGACACCCTATACTTCAACGCTTTCACTGAAGACCTTTTTGACTGGGATAACGATTTCGACGAGGATAGAGAAAGAAGAATAAAATTCAAATCCCACTCTCAGTTCTTTAATGGGCTTGATGGCATTGGCATTGAAAGTCGAATTCGCCCCCACTTACACCGCCATACTGACTTTGATTTCACAATAAACTACGACGATGCAGAGATTAGCTTTTTTCGAGAAGAAATCATCGCAGGCAAAATCGAGACCCTTGAAGATATAAAAATATCACGTGGGGAAGAAAATATTTTTATTTGGTGTTTTTTTCTCGCCATACTTGAACTGGCCAGCTTAGCCGAACCAGGAGACCCATATTATTGGGTGAAATTTGTTTACATTGACGATCCTATTTCATCCCTTGACGAACACAACACAATTGCTGTTGCCTCCGGACTTTGCGCCCTTTTAAAAGAAGCCAGAAGCAATATAAAAATTATAATATCCACACACCACGGACTATTCTTTAATGTTCTTTTCAATGAACTTAAAGGGAAAAATGAGAAATCCTCTCGAAATGAGGATATCAGGAAAAAATCTTATATCCTGAACCGTCCCAATAAGTCCCAAAGCTACACGCTCCAAGACACAGGAGAGTCTCCATTCCTGAATCATGTAGCATCATTGCTAGAATTGCAGGCTGCAGCAAAGTCAGGCAACATTTCGCAGCACCATTTCAACTCTCTTCGAAGCATCTTAGAGAAAACGGCTATATTTTTCGGCCGACAGCATATATCTACTTGCTTTGATGGCAACCCAAATAAAAATTTATATGTCCGCTTCTTAAATATCCGCAGCCATTCAAAGTACTCCGTCTTTGAACCCGAGGCTCTGAGTCGCTCTGAGAAAAGAATGTTCCGAGATATTCTTAGCACATATATTAATCTCCACCCGTTCAACACAGCACTATTCCCGAAGTCACTAGCAACAGGCCCTGCAACATGATCGTCTCGAATGTCTACCAAATCCCTTTTTTTGTTCTGAGTCTCACTATAGCCAAGCACTCAAAATCACACCTTTCGCTCCCCTTTCATCGAGAAACCCTGATACCCTACCTACCAGGAGGTGAAAAATGACAGAATCAAATAAAACAATGCTTGGCAAGAGCCTCTGGAGCATTGCCGACCAACTTCGCGGACTAATGAACGCAGACGACTTCCGAGATTACATACTTTCACTCTTTCTCCTGCGTTACTTGTCAGACAATTATGAAAATGCAGCGAAGATAGAGCTTGGCGAGGATCACCCAAAAGTCGAAGATAAAGACTTTTGCGCACCACTTACGCTTTGGTACGCCAACAACCCGGAAGGTATTACCGAATTCGAAAACCACATGCGCAAGAAAATCCATTATGTGTTGCACCCGCAATACATATGGAGCAACATTGCGAACATGGCTCGAACTCAAAAAATCGAACTTCTCAGCACACTGCAAGGTGCCTTCCAATGCATTGAGCTTGAATCTTTTGAGCACACATTCCAAGGCCTATTTACAGCAATCAACCTCGACTCTGAAAAACTAGGCCGCACTTACGCTGAACGTAATAATAAACTATCTATCCTCATTCAGAAAATTTCTGAAGCACTAGCTGAGTTCTCCACTGACATCGATACATTTGGTGATGTGTATGAGTACTTGATAGGGCAGTTTGCCGCAGCTTCAGGTAAGAAAGCTGGTGAGTTCTATACACCACAGCATATTTCCGACATCCTTTCTTCCATTGTTACACTCGACAGCCAGGACCCCAAAAGAGGGTCAATACAGAGCTTGGGAAGTGTGATGGACTTTGCCTGCGGCTCTGGCTCGTTGCTGCTTAATATACGAAAACACGTCAAATCACGTCATACCGGAATTATATACGGACAAGAAAAGACCCTTACCACCTATAATTTAGCGCGCATGAACATGCTAATACATGGACTACATGACACTGAGTTTCAAATTCACCATGGCGATACATTGGCGAATGACTGGGCCATACTGCGGGAGATGAACCCCGGAAAGAAACCAGCTTTTGATATCGTAGTTGCTAATCCGCCCTTGAGCCTCAGGTGGGAGCCAACCGATTCCCTAAACGAAGATATACGCTTCAAAAACTATGAAGTCCCCCCTAAATCTTCCGCAGATCTTGCTTTTCTGCTGCATGGACTTCATTATCTAAAAAATGAAGGTGTGATGGCAATCGTTCAGCCCCATGGCGTCCTCTTCCGCAGCGGTGCCGAGGAGCGTATTCGGACTAAACTGCTGAAAGATGGCCACATTGATACGGTAATTGGGCTACCCTCAAACCTCCTTTATTCTTCAGGCATCCCAGTTTGCATTTTGATCCTTAAGAAATCTACTCGCCCGGATGATGTACTTATTATCGATGCCACTGAAAGCTTCGTTAAAGGCAAGCGACAGAATCAGCTATCCCACGAGCAAATAACCAAAATTATTGACACTTATAGGTTCCGTAGGGAAGAGTCCCGCTATGCCCGCAGAGTTACGATGGAGGAAATCAAGGAGAATGGCTATAACCTTAACATTTCTCGTTATATAAGCACGGCCAGTATCGAAGCCGAGGTTGACTTACAAAGCGTAAGTTGCGAACTAGCAACCCTGGAAAAAACCATTAAATCGGCCAGAGACAAACATAATGCTTTCCTTAAAGACCTAGGACTTCCGCCATTAGCTTGAATTTAAAAATAGCAGGCTATAAGTCCCGTCGAGCTGCCTCTCTTCAAGCAAGTGGCCCAAGACCTCAACCTTGCAAAAAAGGGCGTAGCAATTCGCTACGGTAATTGAGGCGTGCAGTTTTATGAATAACTAATCGTAATATTTTACCGAGGATGCCTGCGGCAGGCATTTCCAATGCGTGGTGCACACCACGCATAAAGCTCTCTGGCGGAGGCCGGAAGGCTGTCAGGTTCTAACTCCATCCAGCTAATGACCTACGCAATATTACTTAGCCCAGATTCTAGCTCGCGTAAGTAGGTAAAGTCGATCAAAGACAAGATTCGTAGCCCAACGCGACCTGATGTCTAACGGATCAGCCACGGCCGAGCCCTCGGCTACAACCAGATACGCTGGGTGCGGTGAAGTGCTTCCTCGATGATTAGACTGTGCCATTCGACAACAACCAGGTTGAGAACCAGGGACGGCCATGGGCACTGGGACGCTCCAACTAATCCTTTGCCAGACCGTTATGCCGCGGTAAACGGTCGACAGCAATCAAGAGCTTGATTTTGTAGGCAGGGAAGAATGAACACTATAAGTATGCCAGTTTAAAGGCTGTACTGACCCTGCCGACGCAGCGGGCCAAGGTGATCGTGAATTGCTACCGCATGAGCGGGTGCCGATGTGACTCGCGCAGGAGAGTTGGGCGGACGCTTACGATCAGCCATTGCACGCAATCGCAGATAGTTGATCGCAAAATCGCTCCTCTCGGCTCAAGCCCCTCCAACACCTTGTCACGAACGTCGTCTCCACTGTCGCCTGCCGGACTGCCCCCGCTTGCATCTCCGCTGCCAAAAACGCGGCTGCATTGGTTAAGATGCGCTCCCTAGCTTGTGCATGGGTGCGGTACAGCCGCCCTAGCAGCGCTGCCATTCAGCGCTTTGATTCGGAGTATCTACAGTTGAACCACGCGGTCCACAACAAACTGGTTTCATTTATCTGGTCGATCGCCGACGACTGCCTGCGCGATGTGTATGTGCGCGGAAAATACCGTGACGTCATCCTACCCATGGTTGTGCTGCGCCGGCTCGATGCCCTGCTAGAGGCCAGCAAGGCCAAGGTGATGGAAGAGCTGGCCTTTCAGCAACGTGAAATGAGCCAGACCGAACTGGACGACAGCGCCCTGCGTGCCGCTTCCGGTTATGTGTTCTACAACACCAGCAAGTGGACGCTAAGCCAACTGCAGAAGACCGCCACCAACAATCAGCAAATCCTCCTGAGCACCGTTGAGGAATACCTCGACGGCTTTAGCGACAACGTTAAAGACATCATCCGGCGCTTCAATCTCAAGTCGCAGATGCGCCATATGGCCAGCAAAGACGTGCTGCTTGACGTACTGGAAAAATTCACCTCGCCCACCATCAACCTCACCCCGCACGACAGCGAAGACCCACAAGGCAACCGCCTGCCAGCCCTGAGTAACCTGGGCATGGGCTATGTGTTTGAAGAGCTTATCCGCAAGTTCAACGAGGAGAACAACGAGGAAGCCGGCGAGCACTTCACCCCGCGCGAAGTGATCGAGCTGATGACCCATCTGGTCTTCGACCCGATCAAGGACCGCCTGCCCACCGTGATGACCATCTACGACCCGGCCTGCGGCAGTGGCGGCATGCTTACCGAGTCGCAGAATTTTATCGAAGAAAAATACCCTGACTCGACCATCCAGCGTGACATTCACCTCTACGGCAAAGAGATCAACGACGAGACCTATGCCATTTGCAAGTCGGACATGATGATCAAGGGCAACAATCCTGCCCACATCCGCCCCGGCTCCACCCTTTCGGTGGACGAATTCGCCGGCAGCCGCTTCGACTTTATGCTGTCCAACCCTCCATACGGTAAAAGTTGGGCCAGCGAGCAGAAATTCATAAAAGACGGCGGCGACGTGATCGACCCGCGCTTCAAGGTCAGCCTCGCAGACTATTGGGGAAACACCGAGCTGCAGGAGGCCATCCCCCGCTCCAGCGACGGCCAGTTGCTGTTTCTAATGGAAATGGTCAACAAAATGAAAGCTCCCGGCGACAGCGGCCTCGGCTCACGCATCGCCTCGGTGCATAACGGCTCCAGCCTTTTTACCGGCGACGCCGGCGGTGGCGAGAGCAATATCCGCCGCCACCTGATCGAAAACGATCTGCTCGATGCCATCATCCAGTTGCCCAACAACCTGTTTTACAACACCGGCATCACCACCTATATCTGGCTGCTCTCCAGCAACAAGGCGGCGCAGCGCCGAGGCAAAGTGCAACTGATCGACGCCAGCTTGCTTTACCGCAAACTGCGCAAAAACCTCGGCAACAAAAACTGTGAGTTTGCCCCCGAGCATATCGAGCGGATCACCAAAACCTACCTCGACCTGGCCAGCCTCGACCGCCCGGCCGGCGGTGATGGCATTGCCGCGCAAGTGTTTGATAACCGCGACTTCGGCTACCACAAAGTCAGCATCGAACGGCCAGACCGGCGCAAGGCGCAGTTCAGCGCTGAGCGCATCGAAGCCCTGCGTTTCGACAAGGCCCTACGCGAGCCCATGCAGTGGATACACCGAGAGTGGGGCGAGGCGGTGTATCAGGACGCTACCTTGGCCACCCATGAAAAAGCCATCCTCGCCTGGTGTGAAGACCAAGGCCTTGAGCTCAATACCAAGCAGCGTAAAAAGCTGCTGAACTTGGAGACCTGGGCCAAGCAGTCGCTGCTGGTCACAGTGGCCAACTACCTGATGCAGGCCATCGGCAGTGAGGAATATGACGACTTCAACCTGTTTACTAAACGGATGGACAAGGCGCTTAAACAACTTAGCAAAGAGGCTGGCATCAAGCTCGGTGCCAGCGAGCGCAATCAGGTGCTCAATGCAGTGAGCTGGTACGACGAAAGCGCCGACAAGGTTATCCGTAAAGTGGAGAAATTCGATCGCGCCCAGTTGGCCGCACTGCTGCAGCGGCTGGACTGCAGCGAGGCCGAGCTGTCCGATTTCGGTTATTACCCCAATGGCAAGGCCGGCGAGTTCATCACCTACGAATCCAACAGCGACCTGCGCGACAGCGAAAGCATCCCGCTGGCTGATTCTATCCATCGCTTCTTCAAAGCAGAAGTGCAGCCCCATGTTGCAGAAGCCTGGATCAATCTGGAGTCGGTAAAGATCGGCTACGAAATCAGTTTTAATAAATACTTCTACAAGCATCAGCCGCTGCGCAGTATGGAAGAGGTGGCACGGGAAATTGTAGCGCTGGAGCAGCGGGCGGAGGGGTTGATTGCGGAAATTCTTGGTATTAGCTTGAAAGAAATATCGGGTGCAACCAATGTTTGAAGCGCAAACCCTCGCTCAGGATAAATACACTAACTATAAACACTCTAGCATTGAGTGGCTATATGATATTCCTCACCACTGGAAGGTAGTGCGATTTAAATTTTTATCCTCCATAACAACTGGAAGTAAAAACACGGAGGATAAAGTAGATACTGGAATCTACCCTTTTTATGTGCGCTCGCAAACCCCCGAACTGATTAACTCCTATTCATTTGATGGCGAGGCAATTCTGACTGCGGGTGACGGCGCGGGTGTTGGAAAGGTCTATCATTATGTTAATGGAAAATTTGATTTTCACCAGCGAGTCTACAAGTTCAGCAATTTTAAGCATACCGCTGGAAGATTTTTATTTAGGTACCTGCAATCAAATTTCTTTAAAGTGGCAACTTTGGGAGAGGCCAAGTCTACCGTTGACAGTCTCAGACTGCCTTTAATCCAAGACTTTCCAGTCTGTTTCCCCGAGGATGAAGCCGAGCAAGCTAGAATTATCGAGTTTGTGGATCTGAAGTCAGAGCAAATAGAGCAAACGATCCGACTTAAGGAACGTCAGATTGAATTGCTTAAAGAGCGCAAGCAGATACTGATCCACCGTGCGGTGACCCATGGTCTTAATCCGCACGCCCCCATTCGGGATTCCAGTATCGAATGGATTGGCGAAATTCCGGCGCATTGGAGTATTCTGGCTAATCGCGCGTTGTTCCGTGAGCGGGTCGAGCCCGGACGAGAGAACTTGCCTTTGTTGTCGATTTCCATCCATTCCGGCGTATCCGAAGAAGAAATCTCCGAAGAAGAGAACGTTCGTGGTCGTGTAAAGATTGAAGATAAATCCAAGTACATCTGTGTGCACCGAGGCGATATTGCCTTCAATATGATGCGCGCCTGGCAAGGGGCGATTGGTGCGGTAAGTGTGGATGGAATGGTCAGCCCCGCGTATACAATTGCAGTGCCCAGTCCTAGCCTTGATGCCCGGTACTTCGAGTACCAGTATCGCACTGCCGGTTTTATCCAGCAGATGGACCGTTACTCCAAGGGCATTACAGATTTTCGCAAACGGCTCTACTGGGATGGTTTCAAGCAATTGATAAGCCTTGTTCCTCCGATTGAGGAACAGCGTGCCATCGTCGAGTTTATCGAGCAGGCCATGCTCAAGCAGAACGCTACCGTCACGCTGCTGGAACAACAAATCACCAAGCTCATAGAATACAAAGCCACTTTGATCAACAGCGCCGTCACCGGCAAGATCAAGGTGCCGGGCGTGGTGGAGCCGGATACCCAAGATAGGGAGTTGGCTTGATGGGTGCCCAGCAGCTCCTGCAGCGTTTGCTCGAGGCCGGCGGTGAAAGCGAGGTGTTGGATTTTAAGGATGTCAAGAACGGCTATGACTCACCAAACTCGGTAAAAACTTATAAGTCCTGAGCAACGAGGTCCAGCCCATAAGATCAAAAATCTGCTGCTCGCCTTGAAAAAACCAGGAGTCATCGAACCTATGGGCAAGCTTTGGCAAATTTCTAAAGGCAGATTACCTGACATTTTTCGAGGCCATGGGGCGGGTTTGGTGCAGACAAATAATGCCCAGTGGCATGGCATGAACTCATTTGACTGGACAGATGCGCTAGGCGAATATCCCAAGTTGTTAGACATTCCGCAGGCTTTCGGCCTGCTCTGTTAATAGTTGTGTTGTCAGGTGGGTAGCGGCGAATTTTGCTCCGTCCTCTGGATAGTGTTAGACATTTGCATCCCGCGCCGGCTCGCCTGGCAGAGATGAGAAAGAATAGGCACAAGGAAGCCGGCATGGTAAGCAAGACCAACGAACAGGCGCTGGAAGCTAGCATCGAGAAATACCTGACCGGCACTTGCCTGGAAGAGCAGGCAGTGGTAGCTGACAGCGCAGTGCCCGTGACGGCGGGCCTCAACCACGGGTATCAACTGGGCCTAACTCAGGATTTCAATGCCCGCTATGCCTTGGATAGCCGTTGCTTGTGGCAGTTTCTTGAGGCCAGCCAAGGCGATGAGTTGGAGCGTTTCAAGCAGCGCTACGATGATTGGGATTTGCGCATCCTCGAACGCTTCGACCGGCTGGCGAAGAAGTACGGCGCGCTGCACATGCTCAAGCGCGGCCTGGCAATCGACGATGTGCACTTCAACCTAATGTATCCCGCGCCGCTTGCCAGCAGTTCGGAGCGGATCAAACAGCAGTTTGAGGCCAATATCTTTAGCTGCACCCGCCAGGTGCGGTACTCCGCGAGTAATCCGCTGGAAGAGATCGACCTGGTACTATTTATCAATGGCTTGCCTTTCGCCACGCTGGAACTGAAAAACCCATGGACGGGCCAGAACGCCCGTTATCACGGGCAAAAGCAGTACAAACAGGACCGCGACACGAGTCAGCCGCTGCTGCAATTCGGCCGCTGCCTAGTGCACATGACGGTAGACACCGACGAGGTCTACATGACTACCAAGTTGGCTGGTGTCGCGACCTTCTTCTTGCCATTCAACAAGGGCCATAACCACGGGGCCGGCAATCCGCCCAACTCCGCCGGGCACAAGAGTTCCTACCTGTGGCAGGATATTTTCAGCCGAGGAAGTGTGGCCAACATCATCCAGCACTTTGTGCGCCTGGATGGCAGCAGCAAGATGCCACTCGCCAAACGTACGCTGTTTTTCCCGCGCTACCACCAACTGGATGTGGTGCGCCGCCTAGTGACGCATGCCAGCCAGCATGGTGTGGGTCAGCGCTACCTGATCCAGCACTCAGCCGGCTCGGGCAAATCGAACTCCATCACCTGGACTGCCTATCAGTTGATAGAAACCTATCCGGCTTCGCTGGAGGTTGTCGGCGCGCGCGCTCTAGATGTGCCGCTGTTCGACTCGGTGATTGTGGTGACTGACCGCCGCCTGCTGGACAAGCAATTGCGCGAGAACCTACGCGAGTTCTCCGAGGTGAAAAACATCATCGCTCCGGCGCTGAAGTCCTCTGACCTCCAGCGGGCACTGGAGCAGGGAAAAAAAATCATCATTACCACCATCCAGAAATTCCCGGTGATCGTGGATGGCATCGACGACATGGCCGGCAAACGCTTTGCCGTGATCATCGACGAGGCACACAGCTCGCAGGACGGTAGCAGCCACGGCACGATGAACAAGGTGATGGGCGGCGACGAGCAAGACGACACTCAGGAGAAGATCCTCAGCGCCATCAAGAACAGCAAGATGCGCGGCAATGCCTCGTACTTTGCCTTCACCGCCACGCCGAAGAACAGCACGCTGGAGAAGTTCGGCGAGCAGCAGGCCGATGGCCGCTTCGCGCCCTTCCACCTGTACTCGATGAAGCAGGCCATTGAAGAGGGCTTTATCCTCGATGTGCTGGCCAACTACACCACGTACCGCAGCTACTACGAAATTCAGAAGTCCATCGAGGACAATCCGCTGTTTGACACGCTGAAAGCACAGAAGAAGCTACGCGCCTATGTCGAACGCGACCAGCAGACCATCGACGTTAAGGCTGAGGTGATGCTGGAGCATTTTATTGAGCAGGTGGTCACGCCGAAAAAGCTTAAGGGTCAGGCCAAGGGTATGGTCTTAACCCAAAACATCGAAGCCGCCATCCGTTATCACAAGGCCATCAGCCGCTTGCTGGCAGCGCGCGGCAACCCGTTCAAGGCGCTAATTGCCTTCTCCGGCGAAAAATTGGTTGATGGTATCGAGTACACCGAAGCCGGTATCAACGGCTTCGCCGAAGCGGATACGCGAGACAAATACGACACCGACGAATACCGATTGCTGGTGGTGGCCAACAAGTACCTGACAGGCTTTGATCAGCCTAAGCTGTGTGCCATGTACGTGGACAAGAAACTGCAGTACGTACTCGCTGTGCAAGCCCTGTCGCGCCTTAATCGTGCCGCGCCGAAGTGGGGCAAGAAGACTGAAGACCTGTTCGTTCTGGATTTCTTCAATCAGGTGGACGACATCAAAGCCTCTTTCGACCCGTTCTACACGGCCACCAGCCTGTCCGGAGCAACGGATATCAATGTGTTGCACGAACTCAAGGACCAGCTGGACGAGGTCGGCGTCTACGAGTGGCCGGAAGTAGAGGCATTTGCCACGCAGTATTTCGACAACGTCGATGCTGAAAAGCTGGCTGTGTTGATAGATATCGCCGCTGAGCGTTTCGACGTAGAACTAGAGCTAGAGGATGAGGACAAGGTCGACTTCAAGATCAAGGCCAAGCAGTTCGTGAAGATCTACGGCCAGATGGCTTCGATCATGCCGTATGAGATTGTGGCCTGGGAAAAGCTGTTTTGGTTCCTCAAGTTCCTGATCCCGAAACTCAAAGTGCAGGACAGAGACTCCGACGAAATCGACGCTCTGCTTAACTCGGTTGACCTCGCGTCCTATGGACTGGAACGGGTCAAGTTGAACCACAGCATTGCGCTGGATGACACGGAAACCGAGCTGGATCCAGCGAACCCAAATCCGCGTGGAGTACATGATGTTGAGCAGGAAAAAGACCTGCTTGACCAAATCATCCAGAGCTTTAATGAGCGTTGGTTCCAGGGCTGGGGCGTGACCACGGAAGAAAAGCGTGTGAAGTTCCTGAGTATTTTAAAGGGCATTCAGGAACATCCGGACTTTGAGCCAAAGTACCAAAAGAGCCGGGACGAAGACCATCGTACACTGGCGTTCGAGAAGATTTTTGAAGAAGTGATGCTGATACGCCGCCGCCAGGACCTAGAGCTTTACCGGCTGGTAGCCAGTGATGAAGCGCTCAAATCTTCGTTGCAGCAGAGCATGAGGGGCATGCTGGGCTGAGATATGTGCAAGCTGGATGTGTCTAAGTATTTCCAGTCCATACGGCTAACGCCGACACGCCCCTTCGCTTGGAGCTTTAACCCCGAAGCTCTGGCGGGGCGTAACTCAAAAATGACCGTCCATCGAAAACCAGACCACGCAGCATTCCAGCGGGTATTCCAAGGAATTTATCGGATCAATTATTAGCCAATAAAAACAGCAGGCTACAAAGCCCTTTCAAATTATCCCGGCTCATGACATGAGTACGTGGAAAATCATGAATGCTTGGCTGTGACCCGACAGCGATTTGTAGCCCAGACATCAAGCGCAGTGCTTCACCACATCATCACCCATAGGCCCTCTATTAAACCCCGGAAATCGCTGTTTCAACCTGTCAATCGTCCAACGCCACTTCGATGTAGTCGGTCAACATACCGTATCCTGATTACCAAACATTCCAATCTCTCGCACAGCCTGCTCAGTCAGCACGGTTTGCAGCCACTTAACCAGCACAAAATAGTCACAGCGCTCCGGGTCATCAGCATTACTCTGCGTGACATTGAGCGCGTGTCGCCGCTTCAAGCACCGGCCGCTCCTGCCCGTTCTGCAACACCGTGAAGTCTTTAGCGGGAGTAGACGTGCCATCTACAAGCCCAACACCCATATACCCCTGCGAAGGGAGGTTCACCCAGACACGGTCACCTGGGGAGAACAGTTGCAGAGTCTTGCTGTACCACGCCCCTCCACCACCAGAAATAAATCCGAACTCGACGGCATCGGCCCATGATCGCGAGGTGGAGTCGCCAAATGAGCTGCGGAACTCACCGCTCCACGGCTCACTATGGCGCTCACTGGGGGTCACCGCATTGACTTGGTTTGCCCGGGATCGAGTAACCAAAATCCACTCAGATGCGCCCGCCATGCCAGTGCTTTCCTGTCTGCCGATCAGTATCCATTAATTAGAGAGAATGCTTGGGGTGTTGATGATCATCTCCTCCAGCAGCAATTCGCTGGGCAGTCAGCTTGGGTGCAGTTTGTTGGGCGTCAGGTCGACGGTCGAGATGTATGTTTTGATCGACACGCGTGGAGGTTTGCTTAGCACTACACGATAGCGGGCTGACAGGTCGTCGACAACTTCGGCCCGCGTCGTAGCCAGATCCTCGCTGGCCACGGCATAAGCAGCAGCGGCAGGATTACGAGCCGATCCGAAAAATCTGTAGAACGCCTCCTCTTTTGATAGGCTTTTTGCCATCAGTCTAGCGGAAATGGAATACCCGCCGTCATCGTCGAAAACGACACATCGCAGTGGGAAGACCAGACTGGCACCGTCTACCATTTTCCTAAGTGTTAACAGAACGTGCTGGTTCAGGGCGCGGAAGCGATCTATTACAAAGGGCGCATTCAAAATAAGACCTTTGGATCTGCGCGTCTCAGCAACGCTCCGCACTACTTTGCCAAGGCAAGTATCGGCAGGGTGTACCCACCCTGATAAAGGCAGCACGAAGGGCGACCTGTTTGCGCTAATCGAGGACTTCACCCCATTCATACAATCCGTTGCTGCAAAGGTTGACGGTGGATACCTCGAAACCATTCCCAGCAGTCGCCTCAGTAACTACTGGCGAGACGGCGTGCGGCCTATTTCCGTCGCTGATTACGATGCCATTCTGCATCGGGCTGAGCTTCAGCCAATCACGAGTGTCAGGCCGCCGAATCAAGCGCAGAAAGTGATTCGCTGATATTCGAATCAGCCAACGAGGGCAGCAAGCAGAGCTACTTCGGCACTCGATATGAACGACGAAAAGATTTAAGGCTTAAGGCCATCGCCATCCATGGCCTTGAGTGCAAAGCGTGCGGATTTAATTTTGAGGATGCCTACGGGGAACACGCCAAGGGCTTCATTCATATCCACCATGTCGTACCGATTTCGGACTTTGGTGGCGAAAAAGCTGTTAATCCCGAAACGGATCTTGTGCCCCTCTGCGCTAACTGCCACGCAGTGGTCCATCGCAAACGGGAGATGACTTTGAGCATCGATGAGCTCAAGGCAATGCTGCGCGGCCATTGGGTAAATGCGATATAGACACTGTCACTCAGCGCAGTGCATCAGGCATCCCAGCCCACAAGGCGTAGCGCCGACCGCGATCTTTCGGCTCAGGCGCCGTTGCGCGGCAACAAAGTATGCGGCGCCACCCTAAACGCCTTCCGAAACGCATGACTAAAATGCGAAAAATCCGAAAACCCAAACTCCAACGCCGCCTGCGACACACTCCTAACCTGCCCACACTCAATCGCCGCCCGGCTAGCATTCAGCCGCTCCTTCCAAATCTCCGCCACCGGCGACTTCTGATGCCGAGCAAACGCCCGGGTCACTGTCCGCGTGGACACATGATGCGCCACCGCAATCGTCTCAATCGACAACTCCGGCTCAGTCAAATGCCGCTGTATGTAGTTCATGATCCGCCCATACAAATCCAGCTCTTGATGGGTGGTCTTGAGGTCTTGCAGTTCCAGGCTGAGCACCAGCAAATCAATGATGGTGTTGGAGTAGCGCCGGGAGATGCCTTCATCCTGCAGCAGCGCGACTGAGCTGGCCGCCTGGCCGATCATCTGCCGCAGGGGGATCACGCCGGGGCGGGTTTCGTCGAGCACCAGCGCGGTGAAGTCGCCGATGCGCGGCAGGCGTTGCGCGAGCAGTGGGCGGGGGATGCGGATCAGGTGGTTTTCGGTACCACCGAGGCTGAAGCGGAACGGTTGGGTTGCGTCGTAAAGAAACAAATTGCCGGCGCTGAGGCTGGCTTTGCGGGTGTGTTGTTCGATTTCGCCGTAGCCGCCGTGGGTGAATCCGAGCCAGATATCTTCGGCGGGGTCGCTGCGCAAATGCTGCTCGGAGCGCACCCAGTGGTGCAACGGCGACGACAGCGTGGTGATGTCCAGGGGGCCAATTCCGCTGACCTGCAGCGCACCTTCGAAATCTCTCTGCGACGAGGGTTTGCTGTCTGCCGACAGGCAATGATGGCAGACCACTTCTCGCCAGTAATCAAAGCGGCGAGCGGTGATACGGCAAGGGTGGTGTAGTGGCTGGTCTCAGCCATGATGGCGCTCACCTTGACGCAACAACTTGAGAGAACGGGGCACTGTTACCGTTTGTGGGGCAGGCAATATGAATCGCCCCGAAGGTCCTATGGACGAGGCAAATCCGATACGAAAAATTGTACAAAGAACTTTCTCTGTACAACACACTCATACGGATTGATATCAAAACGTCACTATGCAAACGCTTCCCGCATTCCCATGCGTGGCAGCCCGCGTAGCACCCCCGCCAGGCCTTGAAAGGTAACACCCGCAATGTTCGACAATTTCAGCATTTCAAAAAAGCTGTACACCGGTTTCGGTCTGGTCCTGATCATAATTGCAGTCCTGGTGCTTTCTGCCTTACGCGGCTTCGACCAGGTCAGCAGCAGCGTCAAACGCAACATCCACAGCTACGACGTGCTCAACCGTTCACACACCATCCTGAACAGTCTCGTCGACATCGAAACCGCCATGCGCGGCTTTGCTCTGACTGGGCAAGACAGCTTTCTTGAGCCGATGCTGAAAGGTGAGGAGGCCTTCGCCAACTCGCTTGCGCTGGTCAAAAAAGCGACTCAGGACAACCCAGAGCAGCAAGCGCGGTTGGACCGCCTGCAGGTGGTTTACCAGCAGTGGCTGCAGCAGGACATGCTGGCCGCCATCACATTGCGCCGAGAAATCAACGCTGATCGCGCCCCGCTGACCAGCCTCATCAGCCAAATCAGCTCAGGGCAAGCCAAAGCCAAGATGGATGCAATGCGTGCAGTCATCACCGAGTTTCAAGATTCAGAAAAAGCGCTTCAAGAAGAACGCAGCACCCTCATGGACGACTCCAAATCCACGGCATTTACCATTCTGGTAGTTGGTGGGTTGGCCGCAGCGATCCTGGCAATACTGATAGCAACGCTGCTCACCAAGACCATTACCGGACGCTTGAGCCAAGCGGTCACCCTCGCTCGCAACATTGCTGATGGGCGCTTGGACAACAAGATAGAAGTTGCAGGCAACGACGAAGTGAGCACGCTTCAACAAGCCTTCCAGGCCATGCAAGACCGCCTACGCGCCATGATTCGCGAGATTGGCATCAGCGCGGAACAACTGGTGGGTGCAGCCGACAATATCTCGACCGCATCGCTGCAGCTGTCGACCTCAGTTCAAGAGCAATCCCACTCGGCGTCGTCAATGGCTGCCACCGTTGAGGAACTGACGGTGAGCATCAACCACGTTTCCGACAACGCCGTCGAAGCGCATGCCCAGTCCAGCGAGTCAGGCCGCCAGTCCAGTGAAGGCGGCAGCGTTATTCAAGAGACCCTGGAGCGCATGAACCTGATCGCGCAAACCGTAGAGGCCTCAGCATCGCAAATCAGCGACCTCGACAATCATGCTGAGCAAATCAGCAGCATCGTCAGTGTGATTAAAAGCATTGCGGACCAGACCAACCTGCTTGCACTAAATGCCGCGATTGAAGCCGCTCGAGCGGGCGAGCAGGGTCGCGGGTTTGCTGTCGTCGCCGACGAAGTCCGCTTGTTGGCACAGCGCACCGGCAACTCGACCCAAGAGATCACCGAGATGGTGAAAAGGATTCAACTGGGTACTCGTGATGCTGTGCAACAGATGGAGGTCGGTGTTACCCAGGTGAAAGGCGGCGTCGATATGGCGCAACGAGCGGGTGATGCGATCGTCGGCATTCGTCAGTCTTCGGGTGACGTGGTTCGCATGGTTGATCAGATCTCTCTGGCCCTACGTGAACAGACTGCAGCCAGCCAGGACGTGGCTCGCAATGTTGAACGGATTGCGCAGATGTCACAGCAGAATAGCCAGGCGGTGGAGCAGACCACCGAAACTGCTGGCACGTTGCAGCAGTTGGCCCAGGGCCTGCACAGGCAGGTGAGTGTGTTTAGGCTTTGAGTAATTAAGAGTATGTGCGTCTGAGGAGATAGCTTCGAACCTAGCTGGGCATGGCATGGCTACATTATTCCCGCCCTGCCCTGTTGGTGCTGTGCATCGCGATGTAGCTGGGGGAAAATCCCCCGGCTCATGTGACGATTAATACGCAGGCGACCTGCTGCCCAGACGTCAACCCCCATGCTCCGGTACTGCGGCATCTGCAGCCGCGCTGTCAAAGCCTGGAAACCGTTGCTTCAACCGCTCAATCGTCCAACGCCACTTCGGCGTAGTCGGCCTGCACACCGTATTCTGATTCCCAAACATCCCAATTTCCCGCACCGCTTGCCCAGTCGGTACAGTCTGCAGCCATTTAACCGGCACGAAGTAGTCACAGCGCTCCGGGTCATCAGCATACTCCGCGTGATACTGAGCACGTGTCGCCGCTTCCAGCACTGGCCGCTCCTCCCCGTTTTGCAGCACCGTGAAATCTTTAGCAGGTGTAGACGTGCCGGTGACAAGGCCGACGCCCACATACCCTTGCGATGGGATGTTCACCCAGACACGGTCGCCTGGAGACAGGAGCTGCAGAGTCTTGCTGTACCACGCTCCTCCACCACCAGAGATAAAGCCGAACTCGACCGCATCAGTCCATGAGCGTGAGGCGGAGTCGCCAAATGAGCAGTAGAACTCCCCATTCCAAGGCTCGCTATGCCCCTCGCTAGTGGTCACCGCATTGACTTGAGTTTGAACAGGATCGAGCAGCCAAGACCGACTCAATAACTGCTGCTCGCCCATCTGGAAAACCTGGAAGCAGAGTACGTTAATTGGGATGTCTCGCTTGCTGAGGTATTCCACAATGCGTTCGCTGCTGGCGTCCAGTTCGGTGGCGACGATGATCAGCTGGTGGCTTTGATTCAAATCGTCATCGTCTAAAGCACGTCCAAAGCGCGTGAGAAAGTCTGCATACAGGCTATGTCCCGGGCGGAAGCGTTGATAGATCGCGGCGATTTCGTTTTCTCGTAGGCCCTCAACCCAGACGGCGTAATCAAGCGCTTGAGCAACAACCTCGCGGGGGGTGCGATCGCGTTTGAGCTCAATCAGCACAAGGCTGCCGTCCGGGGCAATCGCCAGCAGGTCGATGCGCCCGCCCATGCCGGTGCTTTCTTGCCTACCGATCAGCATCCATTCATCAGAGAGGATGCTTGGCGAGTTGATGATCATCTCCTCCAACAGCAGCTCGCTGGGCAATCGACTTGGGCGCAGCTTGTTGGGCATCAGGTCGACCGTCCAGATGTCTGTTTTGATCGGCACGCGTGGAGTCCTCAGAGGTTTGCTTAGCGCTACACAGTAGCGGGCAGAAAGGTTGCCGACAATTGCGGCAGGCGTCGCTGCGGGAGCGACTACAAGTTCGCCTGAAAATCCTGTAGGACGATTCCTCTTTTTGATAGGCTTTTTGCCATCAGCCTAGAGGAAATGGAATGCCGGTCGTCATCGTCGAGAACGACACATCGCAGTGGGAAGACCAGACGGGTGCGGTTTACCACTTCCCCAAGCGCTACCAGAAATGGCTAGCTCAGGGCACCGAGGTGATCTACTACAAAGGCCGCATCCGGGACAAAGCCTTCGCATCTGCCCGCCTCAGCAACGCGCCGCACTATTTCGCTAAGGCACGTGTTAGCAAGATATATCCGGACAAGAAGAGTACCAAGGGTGACCTATATGCCCTGATCGACAGCTACATTCCATTCGAACATCCCATCCACACAAAAGTCGATGGCGACTACTTAGAGACCATCGCCCCCCCGCGCATCCGCCCGAAAAATTACTGGCGGGCCGCAGTCCGTCCCATTTCCAGGTCCGACTACGACGCGATTTTGAGCCACGCCACGCTTCTGCCTCCGCCGGTCGACGAGACCGCTGAGCCGAACGGTGAAGGCGATCCATTTATGTTCAAGTCAGCCAACGAAGGCAGTAAGTCGACCTACTTTGGTACTCGATATGAGCGTCGAAAAGACCTGAGAGTGAAAGCCATCGCCATCCACGGCCTTGAATGCAAAGCCTGCGGATTCGACTTCGAAAGGGCTTACGGCGAACACGCAAAGGGCTTCATTCATGTCCACCACGTGGTGCCGATTTCGGACTTTGGCGGAGAGAAAGCCGTTAACCCTGAAACCGACCTTGTCACTCTCTGCGCTAATTGCCACGCAATGGTCCATCGCAAAAGAGATTTGACGCTAAGCATCGATGAACTCAAGGCGATGCTGCGTGTGCGCTGGGTAAGTGCGCAGTAGAGCATCCAACGCCGGGTTTGCCGTGCCCTCCCCCTGCTCGCCCCCCCGAAACCTCACCCCCCACTCTTCGGCAACAACGTATGCGGCGCCACCCCAAACGCCTTCCGAAACGCATGACTAAAATGCGAAAAATCCGAAAACCCAAACTCCAGCGCCGCCTGTGAAACACTCCTCACCTGCCCACACTCAATCGCCGCCCGGCTAGCATTCAGCCTTTCCTTCCAAATCTCCGCCACCGGCGACTTCTGATGCCGAGCAAACGCCCGAGTCACTGTCCGCGTGGACACATGATGCGCCACCGCAATCGTCTCGATCGACAACTCCGGCTCAGTCAAATGCCGCTGTATGTAGTTCATGATCCGCCCATACAGATCCAGCTCTTGATGGGTGGTCTTGAGGTCTTGCAGCTCCAGGCTGAGCACCAGCAAATCAATGATGGTGTTGGAGTAGCGTCGGGAGATGCCTTCATCCTGCAGCAGCGCGACTGAGCTGGCCGCCTGGCCGATCATCTGCCGCAGCGGAATCACGCCGGGGCGGGCTTCGTCGAGCACCAGTGCGGTGAAGTCGCCGATGCGCGGCAGGCGTTGGGCGAGCAGTGGCCGGGGGATGCGGATCAGGTGGTTTTCGGTACCACCGAGGCTGAAGCGGAACGGTTGGGTTGCGTCGTAAAGAAACAAATTGCCGGCGCTGAGGCTGGCTTTGCGGGTGTGTTGCTCGATTTCGCCGTAGCCACCGTGGGTGAATCCGAGCCAGATGTCTTCGGCGGGGTCGCTGCGCAAATGCTGCTCGGAGCGCACCCAGTGGTGCAGCGGCGACGACAGCGTGGTGATGTCCAGGGGGCCAATTCCATTGACCTGCAGCGCACCTTCGAAATCGCTCTGCGACGAGGGTTTGCTGTCTGCCGACAGGCAATGGTGGCAGACCACTTCTCGCCAGTAATCAAAGCGGCGTGCGGGTGAAACGGCAAGGGTTGTGTAGTGGTTGGTCTCAGCCATGATGGCGCTCACCTTGATGCAACAACGGGAGAAAACGGGGCACTGTTACCGTGGGTGATACAGGCAATAAACACGCCAGCGGGTTGTGTTGGCGCGAGAGTGTCTACTGCGTGATTGCGCAAACGTGTGGCTGTTAACAGCGTCAACTTCTCTCCCCATTTCAGGGCAAAAGTCCTGTTTTACGTAGTGCGCCGCACCCTCTTGGTTCGTGCTCAAGCGGGTGTTTTGGTGCTGTCTTTTCCAACCAAACGGTTGTCCTTGCGAACAAAGCGGGGCTGGTGAGTCCTGCCTAACTTTGACCTTACGGCAAATCAGCAAACCGTGCCGATGAGGTGAGCCCATGCGATTCGAACAACAACAGCAGGTGGCAGATGAGTTGAGGTGGCTGCATATGCGTGACCTGGCGCCTGAGGAGTTTTTGTCTTGGGTGCTTGAGTGGGGGGGATGTGCGGTGCGGGCTCGGTTGGGGAGGGGCTTGCTTAATGCCATCGCTCTGAAAGCGAAAAATCGGGTTTGGTTTGAGTGCGTTGGGGGCTGCTTTGCAGCCCTTTCGCGACACAAGGCCGCTCCTACACGGACCGCGTCCAACAGGGCTGCTGTTCGGAGGAGTACTGAGCGTGTGCCTGAAATTAAAATAATGAGGAGCCTGTGATGGAGTCTGCAATCGACAAACACCTCAAGTGCCCGCGCACGTTGTCGCGCCGGGTGCCTGATGATTACCAGCCGCCCTTCCCGATGTGGGTGGGCCGTGCTGATGAGCAGTTGACTCAGGTGGTGATGGCTTACCTGGGCGTGCAATACAAAGGTGACGGCCAGCGTGAACAGGCCTTGCAGGCGATGCGTGACATCGTTGCCAGCTTCAGCCTGGCCGACGGCCCGCTGACCCACGACTTGACCCACCACACCGACAACAGCGGCTACGACAATCTGATGATCGTCGGCTACTGGAAGGACGCCGGGGCTTATTGCCGTTGGGTGCGTTCGGCCGAGGTGGAGGGTTGGTGGAGTTCGCCGCAGCGCTTGAACGACGGCCTGGGTTATTACCGTGAGATCTCTGCGCCGCGGGCAGAGCAGTTCGAGACGTTGTATGCGTTTCAGAGCGACTTGCCGGGCGTTGGCGCGGTGATGGACAACACCAGTGGCGAGATCGAAGAGCACGGTTACTGGGGCTCGATGCGCGACCGTTTCCCGGTGTCGCAAACCGACTGGATGAACCCCAACGGCGAGCTGCGGGTGGTGTCTGGCGACCCGGCCAAGGGCGGTCGGGTGGTGGTGGTCGGCCATGACAATATCGCTTTGATTCGCTCGGGCCAGGACTGGGCCGCGGCGGAGGCGGCGGAGCGTTCGTTGTACCTGGATGAGATCTTGCCGACCTTGCAGGACGGCATGGACTTCTTGCGCGATAACGGCCAGCCGTTGGGCTGTTACAGCAATCGCTTCGTGCGCAATATCGATGCGGACGGCAACTTCCTCGACATGAGTTACAACATCGGCCACTGGCGCTCGGTGGAAAAACTCGAACGCTGGGCGGAATCACACCCGACTCATTTGCGCATCTTCGTGACCTTCTTCCGGGTGGCGGCGGGGCTGCAGAAGTTGCGCCTGTACCACGAAGTGTCGGTATCGGATGCGAGCAGCCAGGTGTTCGAATACATCAACTGCCACCCGCACACGGGCATGTTGCGTGACGCGCAAGTAAACACCAACTAACAACCGAACTCCACGTTTAGCCCTGCACCTGCCGTTATTACGGCAGCGGGGCTCTTTTTGCCCGAATTTGGGCTCAAAATAAGGACTTGGTCCATGAAACAGCTCCGTTACCTGATGCTCGCGGTGGCCGCACCGTGCCTGTCTGCCCAAGCGGTTGAAGTTGCGCCGGGGGATTATGAAGTGCTGCCGGTGGGTGCAACCATCGGTGTGGTTTATTACCAGCACTCCACCACCGACAGTCTTTACGCCCAGGGTCACAAGGCCAGTTCGGACTTCAACTTGACCTCCAATGTCGGCATCTTGCGTTTGCTGCATGTGTACAAATTGACCGACCGACTGACCATCGAGCCGCAGTTTCTGTTGCCGTTCGGCCATGTCTCCAGCGGCGGTGACGCTTCGGCCCTTGGCAGCGCCAGCGGTATCGGTGACCTGACCCTGACCGCGCCGCTCAAGTACCGCCTCAACGAAGCCAACGACACGGTCGGCGCTACGGTTTATCTGGTCGCACCGACGGGCAACTACGACCGCAAAGACGGGCTCAACCTGGGCGAAAACCGCTGGAAGGTCGACTTGCAGGCGGCGTACATCAAGCACTTCGGTGAGAAGTGGGCAGTTGACATGGTGGGTGATGCGATCTGGTACGGCGACAACGACGACTTCGGCGCCAACTCGGTCCGACGTGAACAGGATACGTCCTACGCAGCGCAGTTGATGGGGCGCTACATCATCGACCCGGGCACGTCACTGGCCCTTGGTTTTGGCCACACCTGGGGCGGCGAAAACAAAGTCGACGGCAGCAACCAGGACGACCGCGGCGAGACCACCAACTTCCGCGTCACCGCGACCAAGTTCTTTACTGCTCAGGACCAACTGCAGATGCAACTGGGGCGTGACCTCGCGGTAGAAAACGGCCCGAAAGAAAACTTTCGCCTGAACCTCAGGTACGCCCGGGTCTTTTAACCGTCTGCCGATCCTCAGCTGAAATGGAGCATCCACATGACTGACCGAAACGCTTCCACCGAGCAACAACCTTCGCTGTACACCCGCCTGGGCGGCTACGACGTGATCTACCAGTTCGCCGGCGCGGTATTGCGCAAGACCATGGGCCACCCGGCCATTGGGCATATCTGGGCGCATATGTCCGAGTCGACCTTTCAGAAAGAGCACATCAACTTTGTCGACTTCCTCTCCCAGCACTGGGGTGGCAGCGCCAAGTACCGCGGCCGCGACATGGTCACCGCACACCGCGGCATGGGCCTGACCGAGGTGCACTGGCAAGCCACGCTGGATTGCCTGGAGGAGTGCTACAACGACTACGACCTGGCGCCGGAGCTGCGCAAGGAGGTCAACGATTTTCTGGTCAAGTTCAAACCTGCGGTGATCGGCAGCCCGTCCTACCGCGACGTGGTGCTGGCCAACCCTGAGATGGACCCAGCCAAGGGCATGAAGAGCGTCGGCGTGGTCTGGCCCGCACGCGGCGAAGCAGCGGCACAGGCCGCAGTACCCAAGCTCGAGTCGTAACACCGCTCGGCCACCTAGATGAGGCTCAGCACCTGGCGCAAGGCAGTCCTTCTCAACCAAGCGACTGTCCTGCTCAACCAAGTGCCGGCCACGCGCTGGCGCTAGCTTAGTAGCAGGCCCAGCCGCGGCGGGCCTCTCGCACAGCCATTTGCCAGGCCCTGAGGCCTGGCATCGGAAACAGGACACACCATGGCCATCACCCGCCCGACGCTCGAACAACTGCAGGCCCTCGCCGCGCGCCTGCATCTGCAGCTGACACCCGAGCAAGCCAGCGAATACCTGGCGCTCATGCAGCCCAGCCTGGACGCCTACGACCTGGTCGACGAGCTGCCCGATTTCACCCCGCTGGTGCGCTACGAGCGCACCGCCGGTTATCGCCCGTCCAGCCGCGAAAACCCGCTGAACGCCTGGTACTACCGCACCGAGGTGATGGGCGCCAGCTCCGGCAAGCTGCTCGGTAAAACCGTTGCCCTGAAAGACAACATCTCCCTGGCCGGCGTACCGATGATGAACGGCGCCGCGCCGCTGGCCGGCCATGTACCGGCGTTCGATGCCACCGTGGTCACCCGTTTGCTCGACGCCGGGGTGACCATCCTCGGCAAGGCCACCTGCGAGCACTACTGCCTGTCCGGCGCCAGCCACACTTCGGACCCGGCGCCGGTGCACAACCCTCTGCGCCCGGGCTTCAGTAGTGGTGGCTCGTCGTCGGGCAGTGCGGCGCTGGTGGCGGCCGGCGAAGTCGACCTGGCGGTGGGCGGCGATCAAGGCGGTTCGGCGCGTATTCCTGCGGCGTGGTGCGGCATTTATGGCCTGAAGCCGACTTTCGGCCTAGTGCCGTACACCGGGGTGATGGCGGTCGAGGCGACCTTCGACCATGTCGGCCCGATGACCAGCAATGTGCGCGACAACGCGCTGATGCTGGAAGTGATGGCCGGCGCCGATGGGCTCGATCCCCGCCAGGGCACGCCTGAAGTCGACGCTTACAGCCACTACCTTGATCGTGGTGTGCGCGGCTTGCGCATCGGCATCCTCAAGCAAGGCTTCGAGCTGGCCAACCTCGACCCGCGGGTTGCCAAATCGGTGCGCAGCGCCATCACTCAGTTCGAAGCGTTGGGCGCGGTCGTCGAGGAAGTCTCGGTGCCCGAGCACACCCTGGCCGGCACATTGTGGGGCCCGATCGGCTGCGAAGGCCTGACCATGCAGATGATGCACGGCAATGGTGCGGGGTTTAACTGGAAGGGGCTGTACGACGTCGGCCTGCTCGACAAACAGGTCGGCTGGCGCACCCAGGCCGACGCCCTCTCGCCGTCGCTCAAGCTGTGCATGCTGGTCGGCCAGTTTGGCCTCGACCACTACCACGGCCGCTACTACGCCAAGGCGCAGAACATCGCCCGCTTCGCCCGTGCCGGTTACGACAAGGCACTGGAGCAATACGACCTGCTGGTGATGCCGACCGTGCCGATCATCGCCCAGCCGCTGCCAGCGGCGGATTGCTCGATCACCGAGAACGTCTCGCGGGCATTGGAAATGCTAGGTAATACCGCCGCCCAGGACATCACTGGCCACCCGGCCATGTCCATCCCCTGCGGTTTGGTTGACGGCTTGCCCGTTGGGCTGATGCTGGTTGGCAAGCATTACGCCGAGGGCACTATTTACCAGGCGGCGGCGGCATTCGAAGGCGCGGTGGACTGGCGCACGCTGTAGCGCAAGCGACCAGCGCCACAGCCCCGAACAACAATTAGATCAACAACCGTGTTGAACGAGAGGAGTAATCCCATGACGGCAACCTCAACCCCGGGTGAGCGGGCACGGGCACTGTACGCAGTGCTGAAGAACAAAGACCTGATCCCCGAAGGCTACATCGAGCAGCTCACCCAGCTGATGGAACACGGCTGGAGCCCGGACAACGGCGCGCGCATCGTCGCCAAGGCCTGGGTCGATCCGGCCTTCCGCGAGCTGCTGCTCAAGGATGGCACTGCCGCCTGCGCGCAGTTCGGTTTCACCGGGCCGCAGGGCGAATACATTGTCGCCCTGGAAGACACCCCGCTGCTTAAAAACGTGATCGTCTGCAGCCTGTGCTCCTGCACCAACTGGCCGGTACTGGGCCTGCCGCCCGAGTGGTACAAGGGCTTCGAGTTCCGCGCGCGGCTGGTACGCGAGGGGCGCACGGTACTGCGCGAGCTGGGCACCGAGTTGCCGGAAGACGTGGTGATCAAGGTCTGGGACACCAGCGCCGAAAGCCGTTACCTGGTGCTGCCACAGCGGCCAGCGGGCTCCGAGCACATGAGCGAAGAGCAGCTGCGCCAACTGGTGACCAAGGACGTGCTGATTGGCGTCGCCCTGCCGCGTGTCGGCTGAGCAACGCGCCCAACCCCCTACCCTTGCGGAGTGTTCAAAATGGATGGCTTTCACGATCTCGGCGGTTTCCAGGGCTTTGGCAAAGTGCCCCACCGCATCAACAGCCTCAGCTACAAGCAGGTGTTCAAGCAGGACTGGGAGCACCTGGCCTACAGCCTGATGTTCATTGGCGCCGACCACATGGGCAAGTTCAGCGTCGACGAAATCCGCCACGCCGTGGAGCGTATCGATGTGCGCCAGCATGTCGGCACCGAGTACTACGAGCGCTATGTCATCGCCACCGCCACCCTGCTGGTCGAGACCGGCGTCATCACCCAGGCCGAACTGGATGAGGCCCTCGGCTCGCACTTCAAGCTGGCCAACCCGGCCCATGCCCAAGGCCGCGAAGCGATCACCGGGCGCCCGCCGTTCGAAGTCGGCGACCGAGTCATCGTGCGTGATGAATACGTCGCCGGGCATGTGCGCATGCCGGCCTATGTACGTGGCAAGCAAGGCGTGGTGCTGCACCGCACCACTGCGCAGTGGCCGTTCCCGGATGCGATTGGCCACGGCGACCGCAGCGCGGCGCATCAACCGACCTACCACGTCGAGTTCCGGGTAAAGGACCTGTGGGGCGACGCCGCCGACGATGGCCTGGTGGTGGTCGACCTGTTCGAAAGCTACCTGGACAAAGTCGACAGCCCGCGAGCGGTGCACGCATGACTGCCGGCGTCCAGGCAGGCCGACTGCCGGTGACGGTCCTTTCCGGCTTCCTCGGCGCAGGCAAGACCACTCTGCTCAACCATATCCTGCGCAATCGCCAGGGTTTGAAAGTGGCGGTGATCGTCAACGACATGAGCGAGGTCAACATCGACGCCGCCGAGGTGCAGCGCGATGTAACGCTGCACCGTGGCCAGGACGAGTTGATCGAGATGAGCAACGGCTGCATCTGCTGCACCCTGCGCGCCGACCTGCTCGAGCAGATCAGCGCGCTGGCGCGCCAGCAGCGTTTCGATTATCTGCTGATCGAGTCCACCGGTATTTCCGAGCCGATGCCGGTGGCCGAGACCTTTGCCTTTCTCGACACCGAGGGTTTCAGCCTCAGTGAACTGGCGCGGCTGGATACCTTGGTCACCGTGGTCGATGCCAGCCAGTTTCAGGCCCTGCTCGACTCGCCGGCAACCGTCGAGCGGGCCGACGCCACTGCGCCGCGGCGCCCGTTGGCTGACCTGCTGATCGAGCAGGTCGAGTACGCCAACGTGATTCTGGTGAACAAGTGCGACCTGATCGACGACAAGCAATACCAGACGCTGCGGGCGGTGCTGGCCGGGCTCAACCCCGGCGCGCAGATCCTGCCAATGGTCGCTGGCAATGTTGAACTGTCCACCATCCTCGGCACCCAGCTGTTCGACCTGCCCAGCCTGGCCGCCGCGCCCGGTTGGATGAAGCAGATGGACGCCGACGACACCCCGGCCGCCGAGTCGGACACCTACGGCGTGACCTCGTGGGTCTATCGCGAGCGTGCCCCGTTTCACCCGCAACGCTTGCTCGAATTTCTCTCCCGCCCCTGGAGCAATGGCCGCCTGCTGCGCAGCAAGGGCTACTTCTGGCTGGCCAGCCGCCACCGCGAAATAGGCCTGCTGGTGCACAGCGGCAGGCAGTTCCAGTGGGACTACGTCGGCCACTGGTGGAACTTCATCGACCCTTCGCAGTGGCCGCAGGACAAGTACCGCCTGCAAGGGATCATGGCCAAGTGGGACAGCATCGTCGGCGATTGCCGGCAGGAGCTGGTGTTCATTGGCCAGGACCTGGACACCGCAACGTTGCAACGCGAGCTCGACCACTGCCTGTTGAGCGCAGACGAAATCGCTACCGGCCCGTCGGCCTGGCCAGCACTGCCCTGGGCGAACGCCTTCGACAGCCTTGCCTTGTCGACCAGCCAGACGCCGCCATTACCGGCTGCTGCCGCTATCTAGTTGGAGATGTAGCATGCTGTTTTTCAATCGCACCAGCCGCTGGGTACTGGCCCCACTCGCCGACCGCCTCGACCAGCCCGATCAGCCGAGTACGCCGCTGTCATCGCGCAACCCGCTGCTGCGGCGCATCCTTACCGGCGTCGAGCAGTTGCTGCAGGAGCGGCGCACGCTCAAGGAGCAGGCTCGCGAACTTGCCGCGCAGGTGAGCCAACTGCAACAGCGCCTGGCTGAGCGCGACGAACAGGCGCAGCAGTTGCAAGCGCGCTGGACGCTGGTCACCGAAGGCGCCGATGAGTTGTTCTGGCAACTGCATATGCCTGCCTCAGGCACGCCTGCGCCAGACTGCGCGATGGAGTGGACGGGCTCGGCCGCGATCCATGCACCGCATCTGCCTGAGCTGGGCCAGTGGCACGAACAGCTGCATCCGGCTGATCGCCACGCCCATCAGCAAGCCCTCGCCCGGCACCTCGCCGACCGCAGCGGGCGCACACCGTTTGCACTGGACCTGCGCATGAAATTCACCGCCGGCGGCGACTATCGCTGGTGCCGGCTCAGCGGCAGTTCGCTGCGTGACGCCAACGGTGTTGCCATCGCCACGGCGGGCACCCTGCGGGACATCCACGAGCAACAGTTGCACATCCAAGAGCTTGAGCTGGCCGCCGAGCGTTTCGACATTTCCCGCGAAATGCTCCACGACGGCCTGTGGGATATCGAAGTGGTCGCCGGCGACCCGGCCAACCCGAGCAACACCATCTGGTGGTCGTCGCAGATGCGCAGGCTGCTCGGCTGCAGCACCGTCGAAGAATTCCCCAACACCCTGGAAAGCTGGACCTCCCGCCTGCACCCCGACGACAGCGCCCGCGCCATCGCGGCGTTTGTCGCCCATGTCGATGATCGCAGCGGCAACACCCCGTTCGATGTCGAGTATCGCCTGCGCCACCAAAGCGGCGCCTACCGCTGGTTCCGCGGCCGCGGGCAAACCCGGCGTGCTGCGGATGGCGCGCCGTTGCGGGTAGTTGGGGCTATAACTGATATCCATGCCCGCCATGAAGAAAGCACCATCCGCGAGGCGCAGGCGCAACAACACCAGGTGATGCAGGAGACCCTCGGCAAACTGACCCACATCGTCGCCACCATCCAGGGCATCGCCAGCCAGACCAACCTGCTGGCCTTGAACGCCGCCATCGAAGCGGCCCGGGCAGGCGAAGCCGGGCGTGGCTTTGCGGTGGTGGCCGACGAGGTGCGCAAGCTGGCCACGCGCACCAGTCAGGCAACGCAACAAGCAGCGCAGATGATCGACAGCTAACCCAGCGCCAGCGCGGCGTTAAAGATTCCAAACAATAACAATCAGGTACTTTATGCGCGATTACGACTCAGCAGTGACCTCCTTCAATTACCACCAGTTGGCCGCGCAAGACCTGCACGGCGAGCTGGCCGCGATGAACGCCTGCATCGAATGCTGTGACCGCCACGCCTACAGTGACGCCGTGGCGTTGTACTGCGAAACCCGCGATGGCCGTGCTACCCAGCACACCTTCAGCGAGCTGCAGATTCAGGCCTCGCAATTCGGTAACTTCCTGCGCAGCCAAGGCGTCAAGCCCGGCGACCGCGTCGCCGGGCTGATGCCGCGCACCGCTGAGCTGTTGATTGCCATCCTCGGCACCTGGCGCATCGGCGCGGTCTATCAGCCGTTGTTCACCGCGTTCGGCCCCAAGGCCATCGAACAACGCCTGAGCTGCTCGAAGGCGCGCTGGCTGCTCACCGACCCGCACAACCGCTCCAAGCTCGACGAGATCGCCGACTGCCCGAACATCATCGTCGTTGGCGCCGACCGGCTGGACCTGGACGACTTCGATTTCTGGGACGTGCTGTCCCAACATTCGGCTGACTGCCCGCCGGCGCTGCTCGACGGCAACGCGCCGTTTCTGCTGATGTGCACCTCCGGCACCACCGGCCCGGCCAAACCGCTGGAAGTGCCCCTGCGCGCCATCCTCGCGTTCAAGAGCTATATGCGCGACGCGATCGAGCTGCGCGACGACGACCGCTTCTGGAACCTCGCCGACCCCGGCTGGGCCTATGGCCTGTACTACGCCGTTACCGGCCCGCTCGCCTGCGGCCAGGCCACGCTGTTCTACGACGGCCCGTTCTCGGTCGAAAGCACCAGCCGCCTGATCAACAAATACGCGGTCAGCAACCTCGCCGGCTCACCCACCGCGTACCGCTTACTGATCGCCGCGGGTGCTGAATTCTCCGATGCCATACGCGGCAAACTGCGCGCCGTCAGCAGTGCCGGCGAGCCGCTCAATCCGCAGGTGATCCGCTGGTTTGCCGAAGAGCTTGGCGTGGTGATTCACGACCACTACGGCCAAACCGAAGTCGGCATGGTGCTGTGCAACCACCACGGCCTCAGCCACCCGATCCGCGAGGGCTCAGCGGGTTACGCCGTGCCGGGTTGTCGCATCGTGGTGCTGGATGAACAGCGCCGCGAGCTGCCACCCGGTCAGCCGGGCGTGCTCGCAGTCGACCGCAAGCGCTCGCCGCTGTGCTGGTTCGACGGCTATTACGGCATGCCGACCAAGGCCTTTGTCGACCACTATTACCTGAGCGGCGATATCGTCGAGTTGAATGACGACGGCAGCATCAGCTTTGTCGGCCGCAACGACGACGTGATCACCACCTCCGGTTATCGCGTCGGCCCGTTCGATGTCGAGAGCGCGCTGATCGAACACCCGGCGGTGGTTGAAGCCGCCGTGATCGGCAAGCCAGACCCGCAGCGCACCGAGTTGATCAAGGCGTTTGTAGTGCTGCACAGCGGTCATGTTCCTAGCCCTGAGCTTGCCGAAGTGCTGCGCCTGCACGTACGCAACCGCCTGGCTGCGCATGCCTATCCACGTGAGATCGACTTCGTCGAGCAACTACCGAAGACCCCGAGCGGCAAGTTGCAGCGGTTTATTCTGCGTAATCAGGAAATCGCCAAGCAGCAAACCGTCGTGAGCTGAACTCCAGGTATAAAGCGGTCGGCGTAGGAGCGGCCTTGTGTCGCGAAAGGCCAGCGCAGCTGGCCCGGCGATGTTAGCGGCGAAGCTAAGGGTTTGGGGCCGCTACGCGCCCCTTTCGCGAAACAAGGCCGCTCCTACACACACACGCGTGCGGCTTACTTCTGCGCCAGCAGGGCTTTCCTCGCCGCGTTCTCTTCCTTCATCGCAGCAATCTCGCGCTCACACGCTGCCACATCAAACGAGTTGTCCCACTTGGCAATCGCAATCGTACCAATCCCATTGCCAATCAAGTTGGTCACTGCCCGCGCCTCGTTCAGGAAGCGGTCAATCCCAAGCAGCAACACCAGCCCTACCAACGGTATCGAATGAATCGTGGTCAACGTCGCCGCCAGCGTCACAAAGCCAGCCCCCGCCACCCCGGCCGAGCCTTTCGAGGTCAGCAGAAACACCCCGAGCAAGATCATCTGATCCATGAACGTCAGCGGCGTATTGGTCGCCTGGGCGATGAAGATCGCCGCCATGGTCAGATAGATGCAAGTGCCGTCAGCATTGAAGGTATACCCGGTCGGCAACACCATCCCCACCACCGACTTCTTGCAGCCTAGCTTCTCCAGCTTGACCATCATCCGCGGCAGCACGGCTTCGGTTGAGCAGGTGCCGAGGGTGATCAGGATCTCATCCTTGAAGTAACGCAAGAACATCATCAGCGGCATGCCCGACCACCGGGCCACAGCGCCGAGCACCACCACGATGAAGATCAGCGTGGTGATGTACAGCGCGACCAGCAACTGCCCAAGCGAGAGCAAGGTGCCAATGCCGTACTTGCCGATGGTGAACGCCATGCCGGCACCGGCGCCGAGCGGGGCCAGGCGCATGACCATGGCGACGATCTTGAACAGACCCTGCAGGAACAGGTCGATGGTGTTGATCAGCGGCTTGCTGGTTTCGCCCATCTGCACCAGCGCCACACCCATCAATACCGAGAGCAGAATGACCTGCAGCATCACCCCATTGGAGAACGCGCCGACGAAAGTGCTCGGGATGATATTGAGGAAGAAGTCGACGGTGCCGCCCTGCTCGCTGGCAGCCTGGCTGTACTTACTGATGGCACTGCCATCGAGGCCGGCGGCATTGATGTTCATGCCTTCGCCGGGTTTGACCAGGTTGACCACGATCAGGCCAACGACCAGGGCGATGGTCGAGAGGATCTCAAAGTAGATCAGCGCCTTGACGCCGATGCGGCCGACTTCCTTGATGCTGCCCATCTTGGCGATGCCGACCACGACGGTGCCGAAGATGATCGGCGCCAGCAGCATCTTGATCAGTTTGATGAAGCCGTCGGCAAACGGCTGCAGCTTGGCGCCGATGTCGGGCACGAAGTAACCGATGGCGGCGCCGATGACGATGCCGATCAGCACTTGCACGTAGAGCTGGCTGTACCAGCGGGACTTGGACGTTTCCACGAATGCACCTCATTTTATTGTTGTGATGGGCGTGTGGCGTGGCGTCGGCGGGCGACGCCGGCGGCTGCGGTCTCTGTCGCGAGACCGCAGCGCGGGGGGTGGCTCAGCCCTCGCCCAGTTCGCGCATGACGGCGTACAGCGCGGACTTGGCTTCAAAGCCCACGCCTGGGATGTCCGGCAGGCCGACATAGCCGTTTTCAACCTGGATGCCATCGGCAAAGCCGCCGAATGGCTGGAACACGTCGGGGTAGGATTCGTTGCCGCCCAGGTGCAGGCCGGCAGCGATGTTCAGCGACATCTGGTGGCCGCCGTGGGGCACCACGCGGCGCGATGACCAGCCCAGGTCTTCCATCACTTTGAGGGTGCGCATGTACTCGACCAGGCCATACGACAGCGCGCAGTCGAACTGCAGGTAGTCGCGGTCGGGGCGCATGCCGCCGTGGCGCAGCAGGTTGCGTGCGTCCTGGTGCGAGAACAGGTTTTCGCCAGTGGCCATCGGCAGTTCGTAGTGGTTGGCGAGTTCGGCTTGCAGGGCGTAGTCGAGCGGGTCACCGACTTCCTCGTACCAGAACAGGTTGTACTTCTTGATCGCCTCGGCATAGGCGATACCGGTCTGCAGGTCGAAGCGGCCGTTGGCGTCGACCGCCAGGCGCTGGCCATCGCCAACCACTTCGAGCACGGCTTCGATACGGCGGATGTCTTCGTCCAGCGGCACGGCGCCGATCTTCATCTTGACCACGTCGTAGCCGCGGTCGAGGTAGCTCTGCATTTCGGCTTTGAGCTTGGTCTGGTCTTTACCGGGGTAGTAGTAGCCGCCGGCGGCGTAGACCCACACCTTGTCGTCGGCAACGCCATTGCGGTAGCGGTCAGCCAGCAGGCGGTACAGCGGTTTGCCTTCGATCTTGGCGACGGCATCCCACACGGCCATGTCGATGGTGCCAACAGCAACCGAGCGCTCGCCGTGGCCGCCGGGCTTCTCGTTGGTCATCAGGGTTTTCCAGATGGCGAACGGGTCGAGGTTGTTGTTCTCGTGGTCGATCAAGGTCTCCGGGTCGGCTTCGGTGATGCGCGCGAGGAAGCGATCGCGCATCAGCGCGCCCTGGCCGTAGCGGCCGTTGGAGTTGAAGCCGTAGCCGATCACTGGTTTGCCATCGCGAATCACATCGGTGACCACGGCGACCACCGAGCAGGTCATTTTCGAGAAGTCGATGTAGGCGTTGGCGATGGGCGAGGCAATCGAAACGGTTTTTTCACGAATGTCGACGATGCGCATGGCGGGGTTCCTGTTGTTGTTTGTGGCCCCACGTTAGGCGTTGCGAGGGTACCCGCCCAATGCTATTAATGCCGGACCCTATGCACAGGAGGCATGGCCCTTGGAACTGGTTTGGCTGGAGGATCTTTCCGCGTTGGCGGAGTACGGCAGCTTCGTCCGCGCCGCCGAAGCACGCCACGTTACCCAGCCGGCGTTCAGCCGTCGGGTGCGGGCGCTGGAGAACTGGATGGGCGTGCAACTGTTCATCCGCACCCCTCAGGGCGCGACCCTGACCGACGCCGGCCGGCAGATCCTGCCCAGCGCCCAGGACGCCGCCCGGCGCCTGTACCGCATGCGCACCGAGGCCCAGGAAGTGGCCGGCATGGCGGCCAAGTCGCTGCACTTTGCCGCCACCCATTCGCTGTCGTTCACGTTCTTTCCGAAGTGGCTGCGCAGTGCTGAAAACGGCGCGCCGATCGAAGCGGTGCAGCTGCATTCGGACAGCATGGCGGTGTGCGAGCAGATGCTGATCCATGGCCAGGTGCAGTTCATGCTCTGCCACCGCCATCCCGATGTACCGCCGCTGCTGGCACCGGACCAGTTCGTCAGCAAGAAGGTCGGCGAGGATGTGCTGGTGCCGCTGGCGAGTGCCTCGGCCAACTTTGGCACCTCACCCGAGGCGCTGCCTTATCTGGCTTACACCCATGAGTCGGGCCTGGGGCGCATCGTTGCCCACCGCTTGCGCGGCAAGGAGGAATACCTGCACCTGAAGCCGCTGTTCAGCAGCCACCTGGCGGCGGTGCTGATGTCGATGGCGCTGGAGAGCAAAGGCGTGGCCTGGCTGCCGCGCAGTTTGACCGAACAGGAAGTGACCGATGGCCGCCTGGTGCGGGCGCTGGATGAGAGCTGGGATATTCCGCTGGAGATTCACCTGACCCGGCCAACCGGGCCGATCAGTCAGTCGGCGCAGGAGTTCTGGGGGAAGCTGGCAGATCAGGCTGGGGCTTGAATGGCCTGCAGATCCCGCACTGCATGCGGGTGCTGCCTCAGCCAGCAATTGCTCTGCCACCGCCAACTCAGCAATAGTTCAGTAAACTCAGCATGCTCACCGGGAATGGAATCCAGCCAAGTGCAAACTGTCGCCACACCCCCTGCTGCTACCCCCCGCCGCCACCCCGGCGCGGTGATCTGGCTAACCGGCCTCTCCGGCGCCGGCAAGTCATCCTTGGCCACCGCCCTCGCCGAACAACTGACCGCTCGCGGCTACGGTTGTTACGTTCTCGACGGCGACGCCCTGCGCACTGGCCTTAATGCCGACCTGGGCTTCTCCCCCGCCGATCGCAGCGAAAACGTGCGCCGTGCCGGTGAGGTGGCGGCGTTGTTCGCGGATGCGGGGCTGATCTGCATCGCAGCGTTCATCTCACCCTACCGAGCAGATCGGGCGGCGGCGCGGCGGGCGTGCAAGGCGGGCTTTCATGAGGTGTATCTGAGCGCGGATCTGCAAGCGTGCGAGGGGCGTGACCCGAAGGGTTTGTATCGGCGGGCGCGGGCGGGCGAGCTGCCGGCGTTTACCGGGATCGATGCGCCGTATGAAGCGCCCGAGCAGCCGCAGTTGCAGTTGCAGACGGGCGCACAAACGCTTGGCCATTCGGCCGACCGCTTGCTGGCTTACGTGCTTGAAGCTTTGGTTTGAGGCTGGCTGCAACCCTGCGCGGGCAGGGTTGCAGGCCGGGCCTTACAGGCCGGGGGTGATGTCGCCTTGCTGCCAGCGGCTTTCATTGCTGCTGAGGGCCTGGGCGATGTCGGTCAGCGAGTCCGAGCGCAGTTTGGTTGGCAATGGGTCGAGGCCGGCGCTGGCGAAGACCTGGCCGTAGCTGTTGCGCAGCTCGGCGTAGGCGAGGTCGCGGCGCAGGTCGGCTTGCAGGGCATTCAGCTCGCCCTGGATCAGCTCCAGTTCACCGATGCCTTGGGCCTGATGGCGGTTGCGCAGTTGCTCGACGATCTGCCCATCCAGCGACACCAGTTGTTGGCTGGTGGCGAACTGGCGGCGAGCTTCGTTGTAGTTGGCGTTGGCCACGTACAGCTGGGCGAGCACGGCCATCGACATGGCCTGACGGCGGGCTTCGACCACTTGTTCGCCGGCCTTGGCGACGTTGATCGCGGCGGGCGCGGAGATCACGTTGAACAGGTTCCAGGTGATCTTGACGCCGTAGTCGGCCCAGCTCTGATTGCTCAGGAAGCTGTTGCTGTCGTAGTGGCCGCCGGCCGAGAACTCGAGGCCGGGGAGCATGCGCAGCATCGACTTGCGCACTTCGGCGGCGCTGATGCGCGCCTGGTAGTCCTGCTCGCGCAATTCAGGGCGCGAGGCCAGGGCTTGCTGTTCGAGGGTGGCGAGGTCGACCTTGAGCTCGGGCACGCTGTAGTCGTTGCTGGCGGCCAGGGTCAGTTTGCTGCCGGGCGCCAGGTTGATCAGAGCACCGAGCTCGGTCTTGGCCAGCGACAGCGCGCGGCGCTGTTCTTCGAGCTGGCGGGTGGCTTCGATCAAGGCGCGCTGATAGTTGAGCGTGGCGATCTGATCGCCCAGGCGCTGTTCGCCCAATTGCTGGCTGTTGGCCTTGGCCTGGTCGACGCGCGCCATCAGCGCGTCGATCTGGGCCAGCAGGCGTTCGGCGGCAACGGCACGCCAGTACGCCGAGCGCACATCCTGAATGATGGTCTGGACCACCTTGCGCCGGCGCTCCTGCACGATCAGACGCTGGTCGCCCTGCTGCTTGGCGTTGACGTAGCTGACGCCAAAGTCGAGCACGTTCCAGACCATGGTCAGATCCGCCACATCGCGGTCGCGGTCCTGTGAGGTGGACGGTTCCAGGGACTGGGTATTGGTGAGAATACTCTGGCTGCTGGAGGCGCTGACATTGCTGCGCCCGGCGTAGCCTGCCGACATGGCCATGCGTGGCAGCATGTCGAAGGTGGCGAGGTCGACCTGGCGCTGGGCCAGGGCTTCTTCCATGATTTTCAACCGTGCTTCAAGGTTGTACTTGACCGCGCGCGCCATGGCTTCGTGCAAGGTCAGTGGGCCTTGCAGGGCCTCCTGATTCTTGAACATGCTGGCCAGGTCGGACTTGGCCCGCTGCTCGCTGACGCCCGGCTCGATCGGCTGGGTCTTGACTGCGCAGCCGGTCACCGCCAACGCTAGAACACTTACCGCAAAAAACCTCGATGCTTTGCTCATCCCTGTCCGCCCCCTGGTACGGCACATATGAATCCTATGACTGCTTGCCCGCTCACACCTGAGGTACGCGTGCGTTGATCTGCCCCAGCGCCTGCGCCAGTTCCCTGGTCGGGCGTTGTTGATTGTCGGTGATGCCTTGCAACTGTTGGCCCAGGCTTGGTGCCGAGGTCATGCCCCTGCCCGCCCCGCCTTCGCCGCCCTGGCGCCACGGCTTGCCGCCGCTGAGTTCGTACTGGCCGCCGTCGTCGGGCATGGTCTTGCTGAAGATGCTGGCCAGGCTGCTGCTGCCGAACGCGTTGCCGTCGCTGCCGGCCAGGCCGAATACACCGCCAATGGCCGACGCGCCGCTGCTGCTGCTGGCGAATACCTGCGCCAGGTAGCTGGGCGCCAGCGCGCCGTTGTGGATAAAGATACTGCCCAGCGTGGCTACGCCGTTGCCCAGGGTCGGCACCTCGAACAGCGGTGCTGGCAGCAGCGGCGAGCGTGCGTCCATCGACGTCGCCAGCGGCACCTGCGGCACCAGCAATGGCTGCGCAGGTGCCAGCGGGCTGACCCCGGCGTTGGCGCGGAACTCGGGGTCGCCGTCGTTGGCGACCATGCTCTGGCCCTGGCTGCTGAAGCCGCCGCTGATCGGGTTGCCGGCGTTATCGGTAATCGTGCCGGCCGTGCCGTTGAGCGCCAGCGCCAGGCTGCCGGAGCCGCCCGTGCCGATAACATTGACCTGCCAGGTACGCGCATCGATCTGCACCAGCGACTGCAGGCTGCCGCTGGCGTTGCCGGTGGTGAGCAGGCTGAAGTCGGACAGTTGCACGCCGTTGACGGCTTCGCTGAAGGTCACGGTAAAGCTCATGCTGCCCGGCGCCGAAGGCGCGGCGACGATCGACTCGACCTGCGGCGCATCGGTATCGACGGTCACGCCGCTGCTGTCGGCGACATTGTTCAGGGCCAGTTGCATGGCGTTGCCGGCGGCATCGCGCAGGCTGCCACCGTTGCTCGACAAGCCGACCACCTGAATGCCGTTGGCGTCGTTGTCGCCGGCTTGCACGGTGTACTGGAACACCAGCGTCGAGCTACCCGAGCCGGCGACATAGTTGGCGAATACGGTGCGCCCGCCGATATCCAGCGCCAGCTGCGGCGTGCCGTTGACCAGCACGGTTTCGCTGGTGTTGACCACGAACGACAGGTTGTCGCCGGCGCTGTAGGTAACCCCGACCGGGACCGTCACGCCAGTGGTGACTGGCGCCACACGGTCGACGTTGTAACCCCCGCCGGTGATGCCGCCGCTGAGGGCGTTGCCGGCCTGATCGGCAATGCCGCTGGCAGCGCCGTTGAGGTTCAAGCTCAGGTTGCCGCTGCCGCTGATGCCACTAACGGTGACCACATAGGTGTTCGCATCCAGGCGTTGCAGACTGCTCAACGTGCCGCTGGCGTTGCCGGTCGCGAGCAGGGCGAAGTCGGCCAGGTCGACGCCGTTGACCGCCTCGCTGAAGGTCACGGTGAAGCGCACGCTGTCGGGGGTGTTCGGTGAACTGTCGACGCTGCTGACGGCTACGGTCGGCGCGCGACTGTCGACCGCAAAGGCATTCGAGACGCTGCTGCCAACGCCGCTGTTGCCAGCCTGATCGGTCACGCCGGCGTTGTTCAGGCTGACCAGGTTGCTGGCGGCCTCGACGCCTGCGGTGGGGGTCAAGGTTGCGGTCCAGGTAATCCCGCCGTCGCTGCTGGACAAGTTGGTAAGTGCGCCATTGGTGACGCTGAAGTCAGCCAGCGTCAACCCGCTTACGGGCTCGTTGAAGGTGATCGTGACCAGGCTGCTCTCACCACCGGTCAGCGCGCCGTCGGCGACCACTATGGTTGCGTTGGGGCGCACGGTGTCAATGCTGAACGCCGGCGAAGCGCTGCTGCCGGTGCCGCTGTTGCCTGCCAGGTCGGTGTAGCGGCTGTTGTCCAGGCTGATCAGGTTGCCGGCTTGCTCGACATTACTGGCGGGAGTGAACGTCGCCGTCCAGGTCACGCCGCCATCGCTGCTGGAAAGGTTGCTCAGTTGGCCATTGCTGACGCTGAAATCATCCAGCGTCAAACCGGTCACCGCTTCGCTGAAGGTGATGGTCACCTGCGAGGTCTGCCCTGCCATCAGTACCGAGTCGGAAAGGACGATGGTCGAGGTCGGGCGCTGGGTATCGACGGCGAAGGTATTCGAGTCGGTACTGCCGATGCCGCTGTTACCGGCCTGGTCGGTGACCCCAGCGTTGTTCAGAACAACGACGTTGCTGGTGTTGGCGATGTTGCTGGTCGGGGTCAGGGTGGCAGTCCAGGTAACCCCGCCATCGCTGCTGCTCAAATTGCTCAGCAGGCCAACGGTGACGTTGAGGTCGGCGGTGGTAAAGCTGCTCACCGCTTCGCTGAAGGTGATGGTGACGGTCGACGTTTCGCCGATGCTCAAGGCGTTGTCCGCGACTACGATAGTGGCGGTCGGGCGTTGGGTGTCGATGGCGAAACTGTTCGAGTCGGTGCTGCCGATGCCGGTATTACCGGACGCCCCCATCACACCGGTGTTGTCGAGGGTAATCAGGTTGGTACTGTCATCGACGTTGCTCGATGGCGTGAACGTGGCTGTCCAGGTAATACCTCCATCACTGCTGCTGACAGTGCTGAGCGTACCGTTGGCAATGCTCAAGTCGGCATTGGTGAAGCCGCTCACCGCCTCGCTGAAGGTGATTGTGACCAGGCTGGTTTCGCCGACCGCCAAGGCCGTGTCGGCAACCACGATGGTTGCCGTCGGCAGCACGGTGTTGACGGTGTAGTTAGGCGAGTTGGTCGTGCCAGTACCGCTGTTGCCGGCCAGATCGGTGATACCGCTGTTGTTCAGGGTGATCAGGTTGGTGCCGTCCTGCACCTGCAGCGTCGGCGTGAACAACGCCGTCCAGGTGATGCCGCCGTCGCTGCTGGTTACATCGCTGAGGGTGCCGTTGGCCACGCTCAGGTCATCGTTGCTGAAGCCGTTCACCGCTTCGCTGAAGGTGAAGGTCACCAACGTGCTCTCGCCAGCGCTCAGCGCCGTGTCGGCCATGCTGATCACCGCAGTCGGGCGCTGGGTATCGACAGCGAAGGTGTTCGAGTCGGTAGTGCCGCTGCCGTTGTTGCCGGCCAGGTCGGCAACGCCAGTGTTGTCCAGAACAATCACATTGCTGGTGTTGGAGATGTTGCTGTCGGGGGTCAGGGTGCCAGTCCAGGTCACCCCGCCATCGCTGCTGATGAAATTGCTCAGCTGACCAACGCTGACACTCAGATCGGCCCGGGTAAAGCCGGTCACCGCCTCGCTGAAGGTGACGGTGACGGTCGACGTTTCGCCGACGCTCAGGGCGCTGTCAGCGACCACGATAGTCGCAGTCGGGCGGTGGGTGTCGATGGCGAAATTGTTCGAGTCGGTGCTGCCGATGCCGGTGTTACCGGACGCCCCCGTCACACCGCTGTTGTCCAGCGTGATCAGGTTGCTGCTGTCCTCGACATTGCTTGTCGGGGTCAGTATCGCGGTCCAGGTGATGCCGCCATCACTGCTGCCGAGCCCGCTCAGGCTGCCGTTGGCAACGCTCAGGTCGGTGAGGGTAAAACCCGCCACCGCCTCGCTGAAGGTGATTGTGACCAAGCTGGTTTCGCCGACCGCCAAGGCCGTGTCGGCAACCACGATGGTGGCCGTCGGCAGCACGGTGTTGACGGTGTAGTTAGGCGAGTTGGTCGTGCCAGTACCGCTGTTGCCGGCCAGATCGGTGATGCCGCTGTTGTTCAGGGTGATCAGGTTGGTGCCGTCCTGCACCTGCAGCGTCGGCGTGAACAACGCCGTCCAGGTGATGCCGCCGTCGATGCTGGTTACATCGCTGAGGGTGCCGTTGGCCACGCTCAGGTCATCGTTGCTGAAACCGTTCACGGCCTCGCTGAAGGTGAAGGTCACCAACGTGCTTTCGCCAGCGCTCAGCGCGGTATCGGCCATGCTGATCACGGCAGTCGGGCGCTGGGTGTCGACGGCAAAGCTGTTCGACGCGGTAATGCCGATGCCGCTGTTGCCGGCCTGGTCGACGACGGCAGAGTTGCTCAGGTAAATGAAATTGACAGCGCTGGATACGTTGCTGGCTGGGGTCAGAGTTCCGGTCCAGGTGACCCCGCCATCGCTGCTGGTGAAGCTACTCAGCACGCCACCCGTGACAGACAGGTCAGCCTCGGTGAAGTCGATCACCGCCTCACTGAAGGTGACCGTAACGATCGAGGTTTCGCCGATGCCCAAGAGGTTGTCAGCGACCACGACAGTCGCGGTCGGGCGCTGGGTATCGATGGCGAAGCTGTTCGAGTCGGTGATGCCAATACCGGTGTTGCCCGCCTGGTCGCTGACTCCGCTGCTGTCCAGGCTGATCAGGTTACCGGTGCTGGTGATATCTGCGTCGGGGGTGAAGGTCGCCGTCCAGGTAACGCCGCCGTCGCTGCTGCTGACGCTGCTGAGCGAACCGTTGGCGACGCTCAGGTCAACGTTGCTGAAACCAGTCACGGCTTCGCTGAAGGTAATGGTGACCAGGCTGGTTTCACCGGCCCGCAGCGCCGTATCAGCAACCACAATGCTGGCGGTGGGCCGTGCCGTGTCGACGCTGTAGGCCGGCGACGGTGCCGAGCCGGTGCCGGCGTTGCCGCTCAGATCAGCAACCCCCGCCAAGTTGACGCTGACCACATTGGCGACGCTGGTCGAGTCTGCGGTCGGGGTCAACAGCGCGGTCCAGGTGATGCCGCCGTCGCTGCTGCTCAGACCACTCAAGGCGCCGTTGGAGACACTCAGGTCGGCCAGGGTGAAGCCGCTCACGGCCTCGCTGAAGGTGATGGTCACCACGGCGGTCTGGCCCGCGAGCAAGCTGCTGCTGGAGAGGCTCACCACTGCCGTCGGACGCTCGGTATCGATGGCGTAATTATTCGACTCGGTAGTACCGACGCCGGCATTGCCGGCGGCGTCGGTGACCCCTGCGTTATTCAGGGAAATCAGGTTGCTGCTGTCGGTGGTGGCGCTGCTGGGCGTGAGCGTGGCGGTCCAGGTGATGCCACCGTCGCCGCTGCTGAGGTTGCTCAATACGCCGTTGGCCACCGTGAAGTCGCCAACGGTCAGGCCGCTGACCGCCTCACTGAAGGTGATGCTGACCAGGGTGGTTTCACCGGCCAGCAAGGTGCTGTCGCTGACAACGATGGTTGCGGTTGGCGGCACGGTCTCGCGCACGGCAACCACGACGTTGGCGACGCTTGAGGTCGCGCCGTCACCATCGCTGACGGTCACGCTGAGCGTGCGGCTCGCCTGGCCAATCGCATTGCTGGCATTGCTGTTGTCGTAGGTCAGGTTGCGCACCAGCGCTTCGACCGCAGCGGCGTTGGCATTGGCGTTGAGGCTGACGACCAGATTGCTACCGCCGGTACCGCCGCTGAGCGTGCCGATCACGGTGCCGCCGTAGCTGACGCTGCTGCCACTGACGCCGATCTGGCCGGCACCGTTGCCTTGGTTGCGAATCGCCAGGCGATCTTCGCCCGGCGCGGCATTGCCCGAGACCGACACGGTCAACGCGCCACCGGCAAAATCGGTCGAGTCGCTGTCGCTCACCGTAGCGTTACCGCCGGCGTCAATCAGCACCGCGCCGCCACCTTGAGTGAAGGCGGCACTGTCGCCGTTGAGGTTGCCGATCACCGGCGCCGCATTCAGCGGCTGCACCACCACCAGCGCGGTGCGCGCGGTGCTGCCCATGTCATCGTTGACCCGCACTGTCACGCTGCGAGTGCCTGCGGTATAGGCCGGCGTGCTGTTGCTGTACTGCACTGCGGCCAGCACGGCGCGGTACTGGGCCAGCGTGGCGACACCGCTGAGGGCCAGTGTCGAGGTGCCCGAGCCGGTCACGCTGATGCCGTAGCTGGCAGCGGTAGCGAGCTGGCCGGCGCTGAGCAGCAGCACTTCGCTGTTGCCATCGAGGCTGCCGCTCAAGCTAAGGCTGGCCCCGCTGACCTGGGTGTCGCCGTCGCTCTGGGTGATGACGATGTTCGGCAGCAGCGTCACCGCGCTGCCGTTGAAATCGACGCTGCTGTCGTTACCGCCTGTAGTGCTGTCGAGGTCGACCAGCGGTGCGCTGTCGTACAGCACCTCGTAGGCACCGATATCCACCGCGCCGCCGCGCGGGCGCTCGAAGCCACGCAGGTCGGTGGTGGGGGCGCCCGCACTGGTGCCCTGGTTGATCGCATTGCTGGCGCTGGCCGCCAGGCGCAGGTCGCCATTGGCGGCGTCGACGAAGTTGACGGTGGTGCCAATCAGGTTGGTGGTGTTGGTGTAGGCGGTGCCAGCTTGCAGATTGGCATCAACGCTGTTGACCGTATTGCCGCTGATGATGGTGTTCTGCACGGCGATCAGGCCCGTCGCAGTTCCCGTCCAGCCGAGGCCGGCGCTGCTGATGCCGCCCGCGCCGGTATAGGTAAAGACGTTGTTGGCAATGGTGCTGTTGACGATCTGCACCGCGGCCGAGTTCAGGATCAGGATCCCCCCTGAAGCTACTGTGCCGCCGCCGGCATGGGTACCACTGTTGTTGTAGATCGCAACGTTCTCGAGCACATAACTACCGGTGCCGGCCAGCCGCACCAACGAGCTCATGGCGGTTGCCCCAACGATCGTGCTGCTGTTGTCGTGCAAGGTGCTGTTGCGCAGCGTGATGGCGGTGCCCACCGCCGTGGTGGAGTTGATCACGGTGCCCGAGTTGTTCTGGAAGTTCGAGTCTTCAACCGTCAGCGCGCCGCCGTTGGCACGCAGGACGCCGCCGTTGATGTTTCCGGAAAACCCGCGAAAATCCAGATTGCGCACCGTCAGTGCGCCGGAATTAATGGCGAGGCCGGAGGACTCCAGCGCGTCACGCGAGCCGTTGTTGTTGACGTCACCACTGAGGATGATGTCGCCGACGCCGTCGCCGTCGACATCACCGTTGATGGTGATCGTGCTGGTCACGGCCAAGGCGGTCGCAGATGACCAGCGAATGGTCTGGCCCTTGAGGTCCTGGTGGAAGACGATAATGTCACTGCCGCTGCCGGCCGCTGAGCCATCCACCGAGACATCGCCGTTGGCGGCCTGGATGGCCTCGGCGAGCGAGACCTTGCCGTTGACCACAGTCGACGAAGCATCGGTGTCGGTGACGGTGATGGTTGCCAGCGAGGTAGTAAACGCCGACAGGTCGCCGCGCTGTACGCCAACCCCGCTGGCGACTGCGCCAGCGACGGTTTCCAGCTGCCAATCCTCACCGGCACGGTTGCCGGTGGAATCATTCGAGGCGCCGACATCGGCGCCGGTCAGGCGCGACACTTCGTTGACGAACTGCTGGCCCTCGGCGCCTGCGCCGGTATTGCAGGCGAAGAAGCGCACATCACCGCCTTCCGCCAGGCTGGCACCGATGCGCGCCAGGTCGGCCGCATGGGCGTCTAGCTGATTGGTCCAGATCGCATCGCCGGCCAGGTAGATATAGCCCGCGTCGCCATGGCTGATGATATCGATCGAGGCAATGTCCTTGCGCCCGTCGAGGTAGTCGGCGATCTGCTTGAGGCCGTCCTTGCTGTTGTCCAGCACTACCACTTCGACGCCTTCGGGCAGGCCGGCGATCAGCTTCTGGTAATCGCTGACCGCCGAGTCGATGAACACCACTTCATGGCCGCCGGCGACATCCGCCGATGCGGTGGCCGGCGCTGCTGTGGCAGGTGCGGGGTCATGCTCGCTGGCGGCATCCTGGCTGCTGGCCGGGTCGTGCCCCGCGGCAGCGGCTGCGGCTTCGACGGCCAGCGCCGCTTGGTCGGCAACCACCGGCACCGAGGCGTCGAACATCATGCGCGGTTCGAGGGCCTGAATCAGGCTCGGCGAACTCACGGAAACGGTAGGTGGGGTGGTGCGCGTGCCGCGTTTCCAGAATGCCATGATGTCCTCGCTCAGCCTTGTGCTGGTGTTTCCAGCCGGCCTCCTGACGAAAACCGGCAATGTCCTTGGGAAGTTAAGGGCGCCTGCCGCAGCACCCTTGCTGCGGCAGGCGCCGTACCAGCCGGGCTTAGTTGCGCGACGGGAAAATACCTTCGGTCGCAATGATCATGCTCACGCCCAGATAAGGGTCGCGCAAGCTGACCGGGATCGAAGCGCCGCCAATCGTGGCCACCCCGGACAGTGGCGCCTGGAACGGTGCGAGCGTGGTCGTGGCGGCGCTTTCGCTGTAGATACTCACATTCACACCACTACCGTCGGCATCCACCGATTTGGCCAGCACACGGTTCGTCGCAGGCAGGTTGCTGTCAGCGTCACCGTTGGATACCGGCACAGCAACTGTGGCTCTCACCGCAGCCAGGTTGACTGCCATCGGCGGGAAGTTGTTCGCGGTGAGGCTCACCGATTCGCTGCCCGCTTTTTCGCCGATGTCGACGCCAGCCAAGCCAGGGCCTTGGCCGGTGCCGATCGGCGAACGACCGCGCAAGTCGGGCAAGCCGAAGGTGTTTACACCGTCGCCACCGTAAGCGGTGCCCAATAGAGAGAACAACGCCGTGTACTGCCGAATTGGCAGCAGTTGCCCCTGGCAGAATGCCCAGCCACGTGGCGCGAAATTGCCGGCAAACATTCTGACTTCACCAAGAAACGGATCCATTTACTGCGCTCCTTTGACTGCATGGGAAACCCGGGCCAGATGGCCCGCAAACAATGATTACTTACGCTGCGCTGAGCAAAGGTTGGCGCTGCATGTGCAGATACAAGCCGTCATCCGCGCTCGCTTGAAAACCGTGACGCAGGTACAGCCGCTGTGCCGGATTGCCGGCCAGCACTTGCAGGCTGACGAGCAAGCCGCTGGCATCGGCGCGGGCCAGCCATTGGCCGAGCAGCCGGGTACCGATGCCCTGCCCTTGCCAGGCCGGCAGCAAACTGATGTCGATGATGTGCAGCTGGGCTGCGCTCCAGTGCAGATAAGCGCGGCCGACAGGTTCACCAGCCGCCTCGATGATCATCTGCTGGGCGTCGCCATAGTGGCTTTGGTAGTGCTGCTGCTGAGCCGCGAATTGCTGGGCAACAAAAGCCTCGACCGCAGCCGCTGGCCAGCCCAGCTGGGCCATTTCAGCCGAGCGGGTGTGCGCGTACAGAGCACTCAGGAACGCCAGGTCGGCGTCCACACGCGGACGAAGAGAAACCTCGGGCGATGACATGGCGGGATTGCTTCCGTGCAATGTTTCCCCAAGCCGGGGCGCGCTTCCATGATGGACTGTCAGACAATATGGGCGGCAGCGTAGCCGAACTGCCAGCCCGCCTGCTAGCGCAGAAGAAGCCAAATGCCACTATTTTATCAAACGCCTGTATGAGGCCTTTTTGACACCTTGTTTCAGCTGCGCTGCAAGCGAATGGATTCCAAGGAAATATACGCTTCAGCCGCCCAGCGAGTGACCGCCTGACGTACCTCGGGGCTGGCGTCATCCCGCTTGCGCTGGCTGTCCGCCACGAAGGCCATGTACGGCTGCTTGGCATCGAATGCGGCAGTCTGCTGCAACTGCGCGTGGTCCTCGGCAGTGACCGCGAACAGCGGCGCGAGTCGCCCCCAACAGGCGTGCGGCAGCTCGTTGTAGTTGACCGCGACCGCACCGTGGCGCTGGCACAGCTCAAGGCCCGCGCACAGCACTTCGGCGATCATCCGGCAGGTGTACTGCAGCGGGTCCAAGCCTGCTGCGTCCGGCAGCAGTTGATCCAGCGCGGTCACGCCGAGCAGGCCTGGCACCCGCTGCATGCCGGCCTGACGCATCTGCGAAACGACGATTTCCAAGGGGTCGCGGTAGAGAAAAATCCTTGGTGTGTCTGGGTACAACGTGCACAGTTGCGCGCCCTCGAACACGTTCCAGGCATCCAGCTTGATCAGCAACTGCTGCTCGTCACCGCGGCGGCGCTGGCCATAGGCAGACAACAACGCCGACAGCGCGCGCGGCTGCCAGGCGCTGGCGTCGGCATCCACAAGATGCGCGCGCAGCAGGTTGTCCAGCGGTGGCGGCTCTGACAGCACGATGTTGCGCTCAAGCCCCGCCAGCAGTTGTGCGATCAGCGTCGAGCCACACCGCGAGGCATGAAACACCAGCGCGCTGGGACCGATGCCCGGGCTGCGCTGCTGCCAGTCGAGCAACGCCTGGAGGCCGGTTTCGCGGCGAAACGCCTGGTTGAACGGCAGGCGCAGCGCGGCATCGACGTCGTCACGCAAAAACGGTCTGGTCAGGCGCTGCTGGCCAAACCAGCACCAGTCAACCCGCCACTCGCCGGCGCGCTGCCAACTGCGGATCGGCAGCCAGCCGGTAAAATCCAGTTCGGGGTTCACACTCGCCATTGGTCGTTCCATGCTTGTTTGCCCTGGCGCATCGCGCTGCGCACGTCTGCCTCGGCGAAATACAGGCCCGCTGCGGCGCCCATCTGCCGGGTTTGTTCGATGAATGCCTGCGGCTCGGTCAGCGCCTGCAGGCTCGCGGCCAGCTCGGGCCGCGCCGTCAGCAGCAGGCGGAACTGAGCAAAGGCTTGCCCGGCGCGACTCGCCTGCAACTGCGGAGTTTGCTCAAGGCCTTGCTCGATCAGGCTGAGCAAGGCTGGCGTTGGCTCGCAGTCGAGGACCAGATTGATCCGCTCAGCCTCGCTGCTGTTATCCACCCGATGCGGCCGCGACAGGTCAAGGAACCAGCATTCACCGGGCTGCATCGGTACCTGCTGGTCATCGAGCAAAAACTCCACCCCGGCCGGGCTGAGTAACGGTACATGCAGGCGCAGGCAGCCGTCGGGGCGGCCAAGGTCAGGGTCGCGGTGCTCATGAATCCGCGCGCCCGGCCCCAGGCGCAGCAACCGCGCCGCGCGCAAATCACTGCCCAGGCTTTCGCGCAGGCTATGCCAGGCGGGCTCGTGCTGCCAGGTCTGCTGCTGCACCGGCGCACCGGCACCGGGCGCCAGCGGCAGGTGCGCATCGGCGGCGGCGATCAGGTCGATGCCACTCCAGTCACCCTGGTGATAAGCGGTGTTGAAGTGGCCTCGCCAGAGGCCACTGTCGACTTGCGCCAGGGCCTGCAACAGCGCCGCCAGATCTACCGCCAGCGGCAACCGCGAACACAGGGGCAGCGGGACTTCAGGCATGGTCACTCCTTACCGTTGAGCACAACTCTAGAAACCGCTTTCGCGCACACCCAGCGCTGCCAGGCGTCGCCACAGACCACCGAGCAACGACTCGCCAGCACCCTCCAGCACCACCACGCCGCGCCGTGGCTGGTCGACTTCCGCTATGTCACTCAGCGGGCTCAGGCGCACGCCATATTGGGCCTGGACCGGCTCGGCGCGGTGCTGAGCGTCGCGGCGTACGGCAATCGGGCCGTGATGATCGGAGGTGAGCGCTTCAAGCTCGACATAGCTAACGCCGGTGGCGTCGATTGTGTCCAGACGCACCTCGATAGCCGCCCGCGCCGGATCATCGGCAATGAAGCGCCCGGTGCTGCCAGGCGCGACCCGCCACAGCGAGGCTTCGGCCAGATAACCCCGCAAGCGCACGCCAGGCTCGACGATTCGGCCGAGGGTCTGGCTCGGGCTGAGCCACAGCCCGGGCGTCAACTCAGGCGGCAGGTCGCGCATTACCCCCGCTTGCGGCGCGCGGATCTGCAGGCGCTCGCGCTGAGCCGCCAGGCCGCGGTACTCGGCGACCGCCTCGGCCAGTTGCTGCTCCAGAATGCCCGCATCACCTGCGGTTTCGCTGCGGCTGGCCTGACGCCGTGACAGCAACTGCAGAATCTCGATTTCCCGGCGTACGATCACCTGCCGTGAATCCAGATCGGGCGACTCCAGTTCCAGCAGCAACTGGCCTTGGCTGACTACCTGGCCATCCTGCACATGCAGCGCGGTCAGGCGGGCGGCGACCGGCGCGTGCAATGCCGAAGTTCGTGAGGCTTCCAGCACTGCCGGCACTTCGACTGCGGTGCGCCACGGCAGCAACAACACCGCCAGCACGGCCAGCGAACCGGCGCCTAACCAGAACAACTTGTGCGGGGTCGCCTGAGCGCGCCGCTGCCACCAGTGGCGCAGTTCTTTGTACACCGGCAGGCCGATGAACCAGACCAGCTCTACCGCCATCAGAAATATCCCCAGCACCTTGAAGAACAGGTGATAGACCGCCAGGGCGATACCAAAAAACAGCACTGCGCGCCAGACCCACGAGCAGTAGCCCCACACCAGCAAACGTCGGCGCATCAACGTCGGCCACGGCTCCGGCGCAGGGTCGCCGTAGCCGAACAGCGTCTCGCGCAGCTGCCAGCGGCACAATGCAAACGAGCGGTTCTGCAGGTTCTCCACGCCCCACAGGTCGCTGACCAGAAAATATCCATCAAAGCGCATGAATGGGTTCAGGTTGATCAGCAAAGTGGTCACCCAGGTTGCAGTGGCCAGCATGAATGCCGCCGTGCGCGCCGGTCCGTCCGGCAGCAACGACCAGGCCAGCAGGGCCAACACTGCCAGCACCAGTTCGGCAAACACGCCACCGGCATCGATCAGCAAGCGCGAGCGACGGTCACTGACCCGCCAGGCATCGCTGACATCGGTGTAGAACATCGGCAGCAACACCATGAACGCCAGCCCCATGCTCTGCACTCGACAGCCCGCGCGCTTGGCCATGAACGCATGGCCAAATTCATGCAGCAGCTTGGCGAACGTCAACGCCACGCCAAACGCCAACACCCCGCCGAAGCTGAACAGGTGCGGAAAGGTCGCGATAAATCGCGACCAGTCACGCATCACCAGAAACAGGCCGAGGATGAACAGCAGCGGCAGGCAATAGCGCAGGATCCAGCCACCATTACGCTCAAGCACTGGCCAGGCACGACTGAGGAAAGCATCCGGACGCCACAGCGGGATGCGGAAAAACAGGTACTGGTGCAGCACCCGGGTACCCAGGCTCTGCCGGCTACCGGCGGCCTTGAGGCCATAGCTGGCGCGCTGGCGCGGGTCGAGTGCGGCGATCAGGTCGTGCTGGCCAAGAAATGTCAGCAGCTCTTCCAACAAACCTTCCTGCAGGGGGATCCCTGGCTCGGCATTGGCCGCTGCCAACACCCGCTGCGGATCACCCAGCGCCCAGTGCCGCAGCAACCGCACCGCCGGGCTGCCCAACTTGAAATAACGTCCGCGCAGCGGGTCGGCCAGGGTCCATTGCGGCGCGCCATCGAACGCCGGGGCGGCCGCTGACAGCTGCAGGTCTGCACGCAGCGCCGGCAGCATCAAACACCCAGCCCTTGGCGCAGCGCGGCCAGCGGTTTACGCAGCAGGTAATACACCAGCGGCGCCCGCGCGCCATAAAGCTTGGCCGTGCCGCGCAGGCCAATGCGCGGCGGGCTGTCGGCAAAACTGGCATCCAGCCGATAGGCCAGTTGTCCGGCGGCGGTCAACTGCGCTTCATAGGCCGCACGTTCCAGGCTGGCGACGTGACGCTGCAACGGGTCACTGTCGAGAAACAGCGCCACTTCAGCGCCGGGCTGCAACGCGATGGCATCGCCCACCGGCAGCTCCATACGAAGCTGCGCCTGATTGGGGTCGGCAATCTGCATCAGCCGTTCACCGGTTTGCACCGGCTTGCCAGTCCAGCGCTCGGCATCGGCAAATACCGCGATGCCGGCGCGTTCGGCGCGAATCTCGCTGCGCGCCAGCAGTTGCCGGGCATAGTCGAGCTCGGCGCGTTTCTGCTCTACCCGCGCGGCGAGCAGATCGAGGCGGGCATTGGACTGCGCATCGGAGAACGCACGCTGGGTGCTGGCCTTGAGCTCAGCCTCGGCCACGTCCAGCGAGCGCTCGGCGACATCGGCCTGGGCCTTGAGGGTGGTAGCGTCGAGCCGCGCCAACAGCTCGCCCGCCTCCACCCGCTGGTTGGGTTTGACCAGGATCTCGGCCACCACCCCATCCAGCGGCGCGGCCACCACACGGCCGCCCAACGGCACCACTTCAGCGGGGGCCAGCACGGCCTGGCGCACCGGTACCAGTAGCACCAGCAAAGCTGCGCCAAGCACCATGGCAATGCGCCGCCGTGGCCAGCGCAGCCGCCACGGCTTGCCCGGGCGCAACGCCAACCAGGCATGCGCGTATGTCTCGGCCAATTGCCCGAGCAAGGTCAGCTCGGCCTCGCTGAACGGCTGCTCGCGGGCCAGCCACAGGCCACCGAAGGTTTCCCCCTGGCGATCGTTCAGCGGTAACCAGCAGGCGTGGGCGGCTGACAGCGCCTGCCACTCACCGACCGTCTGCTCGTCCAGCTCAGCCGGATCAACCGGCCCGGCCTCGGCGCCACGGCTGTGCAAGCTGGCGGCGGCGCGCTCGACGAACGCCACGAACGGCGCGTTGGCCTCGACCACGCTGATGCCGGTCAGCGCCTGCACCTTGCCCGCGATCAACAGCGCGGCATGGCGAAAACCAAACAAGGCCTGGCCATCGTTGACCATGGTGAAGCCCAGCTGCTCGGCCGTGGCCGCCTGCCGGGCCTGGCGCTGCAAGCCGAGAAATACAGCGAACGCGCGCTCGACAGCGCCGCCCGCCGCCGCGGTCATTGCAGCTCCGCGAAGTGCGCCGAACCGCTCATGCCCGCCAGCAACCCGGGGGCCTGTTGCGGCAATGTGCCGATCAGCAGCAAGGTCTGGCTGCCTTCATCGATGCGCGCGCCAACCCGCTTGACCTGAGCCTGCAGCGGCTGGCCGGTTTCATCGGGGACGAACTCAAAGGCTTGTCCAGGCTTGAGCCGGCCGAGCCAGCGCGACGGCACCAGCAACTGAATTTCCAGCGAGCGGTTGTCGACCACTTCCAGTAGCGGCGTGCCGCTGGCGACGCTTTCGTGCGGCTGGGCGCGGCGCTGCACTACCCGGCCATCGAACGGCGCGGTGATCACGCAGCGTTTGACCTGCACCTGGTAGACCTGCGCCTCGGCCTGCGCCTGCGCTTGCTTGGCTTCGGCCAACGACACGGCAAACTGGCCGACCGACTTCAGCGCGGCCAGTTGCTTGTTGTGATTGAGTTCTTCGCGGGCGGCGCGCACCGCAGCCTGGGCGGCATTGAGCTGGGCCTGGTAGGCGCTGCAATCGAAGCGCGCTAGCACACTGCCCTTTTGAAAGGCTTCGCCGTCAGCGTAGGGCATCTCGACGATGCGCCCGGCCAGTTCGCTCGACAGCACCGCCTGGTCGCGCGCCCTGAGCACGCCGCGGGCGCTGGCCGGTGCCGCTTGCGCAGTGGCCTGGGGCGCGTCCAGCAGCGGATCTTTTGCAGGTTCGCTGGCCAGCGCCGGCACCAGATACAACATACCCATAACCACGGCCAATCCAGCAGCACGACGCATGTTGCGCACTCCATTGCGAACTCAGTGCGCGGAGTGTACGAAAAAAGTGATGGCACGGATACATCACGGCCATCGACTCTTTACGCCTGTTATCAGGGCAACTGCGATGAAGATGATCAACAGCCAGGTCAGGTCCGGGGGCAATCGCCGCATGAGTTCTGGGTGCAAGCTGAGGGCACTGACAAAGCCGCTCCAGACCGCGCACAGCAATGCCATGCACGGATCCCTGTAGGAGCGGCCTTGTGTCGCGAAAGGGTCGCGTAGCGGCCCCAAATTTTCCGCTTCGCCGCCAACATCGCCGGGCCAGCTGCGCTGGCCTTTCCGACCGGTCCGGCGCTCCGGCAAAGCCGCTCCTACAGGGGCAGCGCCTTGGCTGCGGCGGTGCGGGCGTGGCCGCGGGTAGTGATGATGCCAAGGAACGAGATGGCAATTGCCAGGCCCAGGGTTGCCGACACTTCAGCGCGGTGCTCGGGGGTGTACATCATCACGCTCAAGGCCGCGGCGATGAAGATGATCACCAGCCAGGTCAGGTACGGGAACAGCCACATGCGGAACTTGAGCTCGGTGTTCTCCCGCTCCAGGCGGCGGCGCATGCGCAACTGCGAGATGGCGATGACCATGTACACCAGTAGCGCGATGGCCCCGGAGCTGGCCAGCAAGAACTCGAACACACCGGCCGGAGCGAAGTAATTGAGGATGGCGATCGCCGCGCCGATCAAGGTGCTGCCGAACACAGCGGCACGCGGCACGCCGACCTTCGAGGTGTTTTTCAGCAGAGCCGGGGCGTCACCGCGTTTGGCCAGCGAATACATCATCCGTGAGGCGATGTAGATCGACGAGTTCATGCAGCTGGCCACGGCGACCAGCACCACGAAGTCGACCATGAACGCAGCGTTGGGGATGTTCATGATTTCCAGGGCGCGCTGGTACGAGCCTACCACCGCCAGTTGCGGGTCATTCCACGGCACGATCGAGATGATCACGAAGATCGACAGGATATAGAAGGTGCTGATCCGCCAGATCACCGAGCGGGTGGCCTTGGCGATGTTGCGCGACGGGTCGCTGGACTCGGAGGCGGCGATGGTTACGGCCTCGGTGCCGATAAAGCTGAACATCACGGTGATGAACGCGCCGATCACGGCCGACCAGCCTTTTGGTGCGAAGCCGCCGTACTCGTCTACCAACGTGCTGAGGCCGCTGACTTCGCGGTTGGGCAACCAGCCCAGCAACGCAGCAAAGCCCAGCCCGATAAAACCGAGGATGGCCACGACCTTGAGAATGGCAAACCAGAACTCGAACTCGCCGTACTTGGCCACGCTGAACAGGTTGGTGCCGGCCAGCAGAATGATCGAGGCCAGGGCAAAGATCCAACTGTCCACCTGTGGGAACCAGGCGTTGAGCACATGCCCGGCGGCAAGGGCCTCGATGGGGATCACCAGGACCCAGAACCACCAGTACAGCCAGCCGATGGTGTAGCCGGCCCAGCGGCCGATGGCCTGGTCGGCGTAGGTTGAAAACGAACCGGTGTCGGGGTGCGCGACGGCCATTTCGCCGAGCATGCGCATCACCAGCACCACCAGGGTACCGGCAACGAAATAAGAAATGATGGTGGCTGGGCCGGCTGCCGCAATGGCATGCCCGGAGCCGACGAAGAGCCCCGCTCCGATAATGCCGGCGATGGACAGCATCGTGACGTGACGGGGTTTGAACCCTTGCGCGAGGTTACTTCCAGCAGATCCCACGGTGTTCATTGATCTTGTTCTCTTTTTGCTGACACAAGGAAGGACGGGCAGGCGTAGGCGAAAATAATCTCCTTCGAATACAAGGGGGTAGGCACATTTCTTGTGCTCTTGGCGGGACGTTTTACACGCTTTGCAGAGCAGCGCGCCAGCTCGAATGCACATCCATTTAACCGGGCCAGAGCGGCTGGAAATTATGCGAGACCGCCTTGCAGGTGCGCGATCACGACAGCGGATATCGAATCGCGGCAAATGTCGTGAATGGCATATCTGATTGCGCCATGGCGCGCTGGAGGGGTAGCAACGGACAGGGTTTTCTGTCGGGTACAGCCGTGGATTACCGATGATGCGGGGTCTGTGTAGGAGCGGCCTTGCCGGGGCGCCGGACCGGTCGGAAAGGCCCGCAAAGCGGGCCCGGCGATATCGGCGGCGAAGCTCAGATCTGGGCCCGCTACGCAGGCCTTTCGCGACACAAGGCCGCTCCTACACAGACCGCGTCGCTGGAATGCTACACGGTCTTCTAGCGCACCAGGCAAGGCCGCTTGTTATCAAACTTCCAGCCCGGAATCAGGTACTGCATTGCCACCCCATCATCCCGCGCACCCAAACCCATGTTGCGATAGCACTCATGCGCCTTGGCCAACTGATCTTCATCCAGCTCCACCCCCAACCCCGGTCGCGCCGGCACGCGCACATGGCCATCGATAATCCGCAGCGGCTCACGGGTCAAACGCTGGCCGTCCTGCCAGATCCAGTGAGTATCAATTGCCGTGATTTCCCCCGGCGCCGCGGCCGCGACCTGAGTGAACATTGCCAGGGAAATATCAAAGTGGTTGTTCGAATGCGAACCCCAGGTCAGGCCCCAGTCATGGCACATCTGCGCGACGCGCACCGAGCCTTGCATGGTCCAGAAGTGCGGATCGGCCAGCGGGATATCCACCGACTGCAGCTGGATCGCATGGCCCATCTGCCGCCAGTCGGTGGCGATCATGTTGGTCGCGGTCGGCAGCCCGGTGGCGCGGCGGAACTCGGCCATCACCTCACGCCCGGAGTAACCGTTTTCGGCACCGCAAGGGTCTTCGGCGTAGGCCAGCACATGGTGCTGGTCACGGCACAGGGCAATCGCTTCCTTGAGTGACCAGGCGCCGTTGGGGTCGAGGGTGATGCGCGCTTGCGGGAAGCGTTCGGCCAGGGCGGTAACCGCTTCGATCTCGTCCTCGCCGCGCAATACCCCGCCCTTGAGCTTGAAGTCGCTGAAGCCGTAACGGGCCTTGGCGGCCTCGGCCAGGCGTACGATCGCTTCTGGGGTCATGGCTTTTTCGTGGCGCACGCGCAGCCAGTCGTCATCGGCATCGTGTTCGTTACGGTAGGCCAGATCGGTCTGCTGGCGGTCGCCGATGTAGAACAGGTAGCCGAGCATCTTCACCGCATCGCGCTGCTGGCCTTCACCGAGCAAGGCGGCGATGGGCACGCCGAGGTGCTGGCCGAGCAGGTCGAGCAGCGCTGACTCGATGGCCGTCACCGCGTGTACGGTAATGCGCAGGTCGAAGGTTTGCAGGCCGCGGCCGCCGACGTCGCGCCCGGCAAAGGTCTGGCGCATGGCGTTGAGCACGCGCTGGTAATGGCCGATGGGCTGGCCGACTACCAGGCTGCGGGCGTCTTCGAGGGTCTGGCGGATGGTCTCGCCACCAGGTACTTCGCCCACGCCGGTGTTGCCGGCGCTGTCGCGCAGCACGACGATATTGCGCGTGAAGTACGGGCCATGGGCGCCGCTGAGGTTGAGCAGCATGCTGTCGTGGCCGGCTACCGGCACCACGCGCAAATCGGTGACCACGGGGGTGCCATTGTGAGCCTGGGTGGCGTTCAAGGTGTCTGCTGGGTTATGCATAGTCATTATTGTTGTCCTGCCGGGTCAGTGGGTCTGGCTCAGGGCCGACTGCGGTTTGAGGTCATTGGGCGTGTTGGCCTTGGGGCCGGTGCGCACGAAGAACACCACGATCGCCGCCAGTACCGAGGTCACCGCCAGGCCATACAGGCCGCCCTGGATCGAGCCGGTGTGCTGCTCGAGCAAGCCGAAGGTGGTTGGCGCGACAAAGCCGCCGAGGTTGCCGACCGAGTTGATCAAGGCGATCACCGCCGCGGCGATGCGCGCATCCAGGTAGCCCTGCGGGATCGGCCAGAACAGCGCCGAAGCCGACTTGAAGCCGATGGCGGCAAAGCACACCGCGACAAAGGCGAACACCGGGCCACCGGTGGTGGACATGAACATGCCGATGGCGGCGATGATCAGCGCCGCGGCGACCCACGCTTGCTGGAACTTCCAGCGGGCAGAACCGGCGGCAAAGGCATACATGGCGATGATCGAGATCAGCCACGGGATCGAGTTGAAGAAGCCGACCTGGATGTCGGACAGATCACCCATACGCTTGATGATGCTCGGCAGCCAGAAGGTCGCGGCGTAAATGGTCAGCTGGATGCAGAAGTAGATGCCGCAAAACAGCAGAATCTGCCGGTCCTTGAGCAGGCGCCAGGCCGAGGTCTTGACCACCCCGCTCGCCTCGCGCTCACGCTGCTCGCGGTCGATGGTCTCGACCAGCGCGTCCTGCTCGGCACGGCTCAGCCACTTGGCGTCGTGGGGTTTGGAGTCGAGCCAGAACCACACCACAAAGGTCAGGCACACCGAGGCCATGCCTTCGATGAACAGCATCCATTGCCAGCCATGCATGCCGAAGCCCTGAATCTGCATGAGCATGCCGGCCAACGGCCCGGAGATCAGCGAGGCGACTGCCGAACCACTGAGGAATATCGCAATCGCCTTGCCACGCTCAGCCGCAGGCAACCAGCGGGTGAAGTAATAGATCACCCCCGGGAAGAACCCCGCCTCGGCCACGCCAAGCAAAAAGCGCAGCACATAGAACTGGGTTTCGGTCTGGACGAAGGCCATGGCGGTTGCCACCAGGCCCCAGGTGAACATGATGCGGGTCAGCCACACACGGGCGCCGACGCGCTGCAGGAGCATGTTCGACGGCACCTCGAACAAGGCGTAGCCGATAAAGAACAGCCCGGCGCCAAAGCCGTAGGCGGCGGCGCTGATGCCGAGGTCGCTCTCCAGGTGCGGGCGGACGAAGCCGATATTGACGCGGTCCAGGTAATTGACGATGAACATGATGACGAACAGCGGCAGGACGTGGCGTTTGACTTTGGCCACGGCGCTGGTCAACACGTCGTCACGCCGTGCGGACGGAGCGAGGGTGTCGTTCACTGCAGAATCTCCCACTAATTGTTTTTGTGCGGGTCGATGGCGGTCACGGCGGCGGGCAGCGCGCTTGGTTGTCTGACATGCCAATGGAGGCCAGAATAGGCCTCACGCAGTTGTACGACAAGATGCTGAACGGTTAGCAAAAAGCGAAATACAAGCTTATAAAGTGAATAAAATCGGCAAAAATAATGAATAGGGTTTAAACAACGACAGCACCTGTCTGATTTTTGCCGATGAAAATAATTTGAAATTTCAACTTGTCAGACAAGCTCTGGTGCTAATCTCGCCGCGAGCCCCTGGCACTTGTCTGAACCGTTGCGGAGCCGCCCATGACCGCCCCCGAAGCCATCGATCCCCCGCGTAAACGTGGCCACAGCCGCGCCCATGATCTGGTCTCGAGCCTGACCCAGCAGATTCTGCTCGGCACCTTCAAGCCCGGCGACAAGCTGCCCTCGGAAAACACCCTGGTACGCGAGCACGCCGTCAGCCGCACCGTGGTGCGCGAGGCGTTATCCAAGTTGCAGGCTTCCGGCCTGGTCGAGCCGCGCCATGGCATTGGCACTTTCGTTATCGAACGCCAGGCACAAAGCGGCCTGCGCGTCGGCGCCGAAAGCGCAGCCAGCGTGCGTGATCTGCTGGAATTACGGATTGGTCTGGAAGGCCAGGCTGCGGCGTTGGCCGCGCTGCGCCGAACTGACAGCCAGTTGCAGCGCATGCGCCAGGCACTGGATGACCATCAGGACCTCGCCGCCGCCGGCGACAGTTGCATCGAACCCGACCGGCGCTTTCACCTGCTGATCGCCGAGGCCACCGGCAACCTGTATTTCAGCGAGACCATGGCGCAACTGGGCAGCGGCTTGATCCCGCGCAACCGCATGGCCGCCGATGAGCGCTCGGGCGCCAAGCTGGCCCGGCATGCCTACCTGGCCAACCTGGAACATGAGGCGATCCTCAATGCCATCCGCCGGCAGGACCCGGATGCGGCGCGGGCAGCGATCTGCCTGCACCTGTCCAACAGCCGCGACCGCTTGCTGCCCGAGTGAAGAGTCGGGGACGCCGGGGGCGCTTCGCGCCCCTTTCGCGACACAAGGCCGCTCCTACAGGTGACCGCGTAAGTCGTTGGTACGCGGTCGTCTGTAGGAGCGGCCTTGTGTCGCGAAAGGGCTGCAAAGCAGCCCCCAACGTCCTCAAAACGTCAGGCAGATCTTGCCGAAGTGGCGATTGCTTTCCTGATGCTGAAACGCCTCGACGATCTGTTCCAGCTCGAAGTGCTTATCAACCACCGGCCGCAAGCCATTGGCGTCGATAGCGCGAACCATCGCCTGCTGCTGCGCGCGGCTGCCGACCAGCACGCCTTGCAGACGAATCTGCCGCACCAGCGCCTGCACCAATGGCAACTGCCCGGCGACGCCGGTAAGAATCCCGATCAGCGAGATATGCCCGCCAATCCGCGCCGCGATCATCGACTGCTCAAGGGTGGCCGGGCCGCCGACTTCGATCACATGATCGACGCCGCGATTGTCAGTCAGCTTGCGCACCTGCTCGCCCCAGGCTGGGGTGCTGCGGTAGTTGATGACATGATCGGCGCCCAGCGCCTTGAGCCGCTCCAGCTTGGCATCGCTGGATGAGGTGGCGATCACCGTAGCGCCGGCCAGCTTGGCGAACTGCAGAGCAAAGATCGACACACCACCTGTGCCCTGCACCAGCACGCTATCGCCGGGTTTGAGCTGATCATCGGCCATCAGTGCACGCCAGGCAGTCAGCCCTGCCGTGGTCAGGGTAGCGGCCTCGGCATGGCTGTAGCCACTGGGCGCATGGGTGAACGAGGTCGCGCGCGCAGTAACCTGCTGGCGCGCATAGCCATCGATACCATCGCCAGGCACGCTGGCAAAACCCTCGACCAGCGGCTGGCCGTCGAGCCAGTCGGGGAAGAACGTGCTGACCACCGCATCGCCGACCTTGAACTCGGTGACGCCCGCGCCCACCGCCGTCACTTGCCCAGCGCCATCGGCCATCGGAATGCGCCGCTCGCTCGGCCCCCACATGCCGCTGACCACGGCAAAGTCATGGTAGTTGAGCGAGCTGGCGTGCAGGCGCACGCTGATCTCGCCGGCCTGCGGCGCGGCAGCCTCGCAGGTGCCGATCTGGACGTTGGCGTAACCGCCGCCGGGCTGAACGTAGATGGCCTTGCTGGTCATGGCAGCTGTTCCTCTGTGAGTGGTTGGGGGGCTGTGCAGCTTAGCCGAGCATCGCCTGCAGCTGGCGGCAGTCGGCGGCGTGCCAGTCGGTCAGCTCTGGCCAGGGGTTGTCCGGCAGGTTGACCAGTACCGTGCGTGCGCCCGCGGTGCGGCCACATTCCAGGTCGATGCGGTAGTCGCCGACCATCACCAGCTCGCTGGGGTCGACGTCCCAGGCCTGGGCGATTTTCAGCAGGCCGTCGGGGCTTGGCTTGGGCGCGGCTTCATCGCGGCCGAGCACCAGCTCCTTGGCAAAGCAATCGGCCAGGCCGATGGCCTCGAGGGTGACGTGGGCCAGCTCGCGGGCATTACGGGTGAGGATCGCCAACTGGCAACCACGCCCGGCCAGCTCGCGCACCAGCTCGACCGCGCCCGTTGCGGCAGTCGACGCCACGGCCAGGTCACGCTCGTGTTCGAGCAACCAGGCGTGCTTGGCTTCGGCCTCGGCAGCAGGCAAGGCGGCCAGATGGGTAAGAATATCGTCCTCGGGCGGAATGCCCAGCGCTACCCGGATGGCGGCAAAATCATGCACCGCCACGGTCAGCGTGCCGTCCATGTCGAACACCCAGTTGCGTACTGTCGAGAGGCTCATGACCAGTCCTTGCGATGGCGAATCAGGCCTTCCTGGGCCGACGAGGCAACCAGTTGCCCGGCGCGGTTGTAGATGCTGCCGCGGCAGAAGCCACGGGCGTTGCCGGCCCACGGGCTGTCGGTGGCATACAGCAGCCAGTCATCGGCGCGCAGGTCACGGTGGAACCACAGCGAGTGGTCGAGGCTGGCAATCTGCATGTCCTTCTGCCACACCGACTTGGCATGGGGCAGCAGCGCGGTGGTCAGCAGGCCAAAGTCGGAGGCGTAGGCGAGCAGGTATTTGTGCAGCGCGGGCACGTCCGGCAGGCTGCCGCTGGTACGGAACCAGGCGTATTTGACCGGGTCGCCGGGCTTGGGGTTGAACGGGTCGCGCTCGGTTACCGGGCGCACTTCGATCGGCCGATCACACAGCACCTTGTCGCGGATGCGCTCGGGCAGTTGCTCGGCCATGGCGCTGGCCAGTTCGACTTCGCTGGGGAGGTTTTCCGGGCCGACCACATCGGGCATCTGCGCCTGGTGCTCGAAGCTTTCTTCGTCGTACTGGAACGAGGCGCTGCAGGTAAAGATGGTGTGGCCTTTCTGGATCGCAGTCACCCGACGGGTGCTGAAGCTGCCACCGTCACGCACGCGATCAACCGAATAAACCACCGGCAGGCTGGCATCGCCCGGGCGCAAGAAATAGCCATGCAGCGAATGCACATGGCGGGCGTCTTCGACTGTCTGGCTGGCAGCCGACAGCGCCTGGCCGAGCACCTGGCCGCCGTACAACTGGCGAAAGCCCAGGTCCTGGCTGCGGCCACGGAACAGGTTTTCCTCGATCGCTTCAAGGCTCAACAGGTCGACCAGGTCGTCCAACACGTGGCTCATGGGGGTGTTCTCCTAGCTAGGCAGCACGGCGCTACAGCATTTTTGAAAGACAAGATGATACAGAATTTGTCATCAGCGCTACGCATGCAGCGCCATTCAGCCGTGCAGGGTGTCCTGCCAGTGGGCGCGATCGATGCGGTACAGCACATGCCGGCGCAGCGGGTCATCGGCGGCAAGCTTGGGGTGGTCGAAGCTGCCGTCGAGGTCCTGCTGCATGCCGATGGCCTGCATGACCTTCTGCGACGCCAGGTTGCTCTCGCTGGTGAACGACACCACCTGCTCCAGACGCAGCTGGGCGAAGGCGCAGCGCAGGCAGGTCCAGGCCGCTTCGCTGGCAAAACCCAGGCCCCAGTGCCGGCGGGCCAGGCGCCAGCCGATTTCCACCGCCGGGGCGAACGGCGCGTCGAAGTTGACGTTGAGCAGGCCGGTCATGCCGATGAACGCGCCGGTGTCCTTGCGCTCCAGCGCCCACAGGCCGTAGCCGTATTCATTGAAGTGACCGCGCACCCGGCCGATCAGCGCAGCGGCCTCGACCCGGCTCAACGGCGCCGGGAAGTAACGCATTACCTGCGGGTCGGCAGACATCGCGGCAAACTCGGCGAGGTCTTCGTCGTGCCACTGGCGCAAGATCAGGCGGGCGCTCTCAAGTTTGGGGATCAGCGTCATCAGCCAGCTCCGAAAAGGTCGTATCGCATCTTACAGGGTAGGCCCAGCAACGCGGCGGCGCCCGGCAATAGCCCAACGGCCACCGGAGCTGGCACTATCCACACACATCTCTAGTGCGATCCCATCATGCCGTTGCCGCTGATCTACCACGACGACTACAGCCCGGAGTTTCCCGCCGAGCACCGCTTCCCGATGGACAAGTTTCGCCTGCTGCGCGACCACCTGATCGACAGCGGCCTGACCCGCGACGAAGATTTGCTGCGCCCCGGTATCTGCCCCAACGACATCCTCGCGCTGGCCCACGACCGCAGCTATATCGAGCGCTACATGAGCGGCGAGTTGTCCCGCGAGGACCAGCGCCGGCTTGGCCTACCCTGGAGCGAAGCGCTCGCCCGGCGCACCGTGCGGGCGGTCGGTGGCTCGCTGTTGAGCGCCGAGATGGCCCTGCGCGACGGCGTCGCCTGCCACCTCGCCGGCGGTACTCATCATGCCCACTACGACCACCCGGCAGGCTTTTGCATCTTCAATGACCTGGCGGTGATCAGCCGTTATCTGCTGGAGGCCGGGCGCGTGCACCGGGTGCTGATCTTCGACTGCGACGTGCATCAAGGCGACGGCACCGCACGCATGCTGCAAGACACGCCAGAGGCGATCACCGTGTCGCTGCACTGCGAGCAGAACTTCCCCGCGCGCAAGGCGCAGAGCGATTGGGACATCCCGCTGCCGCGGGGCATGGGCGACGCCGAGTACTTACAGGTGGTGGATGACGCGCTCAACTATTTGCTGCCGCTGTACCAGCCCGATCTGGTGCTGTACGACGCCGGAGTGGATGTGCACAAGGACGACGCGCTGGGTTACCTGCAACTGACCGACGAAGGCCTGGCGGCACGCGATGAAAAGGTCCTGCGGCATTGCCTGGGGCGGGATATCCCGGTGGTCGGGGTGATTGGTGGCGGCTACAGCAAGGACCGCCTGGCCTTGGCCAAGCGCCATGGCATCCTTCATCACACTGCAGCGCGTGTCATCAGTTGTTCACAATGACTGTGGAACCGCCTGTGGATAACCTGCTGGCAACCCGCTGCAGGCCTCTAGCTATATGGCCTGCAAAGCACTGATCATTTTTTGACCAGTGCTTGCGAAAGCGTGCTTGGGGTAGAATGCCGGCTCTTTTCCACAGCCCGTTGCCGCCGACCATGTCTGATCTTCACCCTGCTCGCCCTCCTCTGGTTGCCGTTATCGGTGCCGGCCCCGCCGGGCTGATGGCCGCCGAAGCCCTGGCGGCGTCGGGCGCAGCGGTGCAGGTGTTCGACGCCATGCCGTCGGTGGGGCGCAAGTTTCTCCTGGCGGGCGTTGGCGGGATGAACATCACCCATTCCGAGCCCTACCCCGCGTTTGTCGGCCGCTATGCCGAGCGCAGCCGCGAGATCGACGCGCTGTTACGCGACTTTGATGCCGACGCGCTGCGCCAGTGGATACATGATCTCGGCATCGAGACCTTTGTCGGCACCTCCGGGCGGGTGTTCCCCACCGATATGAAAGCCGCGCCGTTGCTGCGCGCCTGGCTCAAGCGCCTGCGCGACAGCGGCGTAGTTATCCACACCCGGCATCGTTGGTTGGGCTGGAATGCCGAGGGCGCGCTGCGGATAGCTTATCCACAGGGCGAACTGAGCGTACAGGCTGATGCCGTGGTGCTGGCGCTGGGTGGCGGCAGTTGGGCACGGCTTGGTTCGGACGGCGCCTGGCTGCCATTGCTGGCAGAGCGGGCTGTGGATATCTCGCCATTGCAGCCGAGCAACTGTGGTTTTGAAGTAGCAGGCTGGAGCGAACTGCTGGTGGGCAAGTTTGCCGGGGCACCGCTGAAGAACATCGCTCTGGCCATGCCCGGCAGCCCGCCGCGCAAGGGCGAATTCATCCTCACCGCCCAAGGCGTCGAAGGCAGCCTGGTGTATGCCTGGTCGGCGCCGGTACGGGAGGCGATCAACCGCGAGGGCCGCGCTACCCTGCTGCTCGATCTGCTGCCAGACAAGCCTGTGGACAAAATCGCCCAGGCCCTGGCCAAGCCACGTGGCTCGCGCTCGATGGCCAAGCATCTGCACAGTCAGTTGGGCATCGATGGCGTGAAGGCGGGGTTGTTGCGTGAGCTGACCGATCAGGCCACGTTTGCTGACACGCAGGCACTGGCGGCGGCGATCAAGGCGCTGCCGATCGAGCTGGTACGCACGCGGCCGCTGGACGAGGCCATCAGCAGTGCCGGTGGGGTGCGTTTTACTGGGCTGGATGAGGGCTTGATGCTGCGTCAGCTACCGGGGGTGTTCTGCGCTGGCGAGATGCTCGACTGGGAGGCGCCGACGGGCGGCTATCTGCTCACGGCGTGCTTTGCCAGTGGCTTGCGTGCGGGCAAGGCTGCGGCCGAGTGGCTCAACGCCCGCTGATGGAGAGTCGAGCCGAACGCAGGGTCTGCGCTCGGCTCTGATCAGCTTACGGCTTGCGCTTGCGCGGGCCACCGTTGAAGCTCGGCACCTTGCGCACGGCTTTCACCGCTGGCTTGGCGTCGGCCGAATCAGTGCTGTCCATCCATTTGCCCAGACCACGCTTGGCGCTGTTTTCCTTGGGCTTCTTGGGCTTTTTCGGTTTCTTGATCACTTGCCCGCTGGCGTCGGTCAGCGGCACCCGGTGCTCGGGGATGAAGTCCGGTTCTTCGTGGCGCGGCAGGGTCTGGCGGATCAGCGTTTCAATCGCCGAGAGCATCTGCACTTCATCGGCGCATACCAGCGAAATCGCCTCGCCTTTGTTGCCGGCCCGGCCGGTACGGCCAATCCGGTGCACGTAGTCTTCGGCGACGATTGGCATGTCGAGGTTGACCACCAGCGGCAGGTCGTCGATGTCCAGGCCACGGGCGGCCACGTCGGTAGCAACCAGCACCTGAATCTCGCGGGCCTTGAAGGTATCCAGCGCGCGCTGGCGAGTCGCTTGCGGGCGATCGCCGTGGATGCCGTCGGCCACTACGCCTTCGGCGAGCAGGCGCTCGACCAGGTGATCGACACCGTTACGGGTCTTGGCAAACACCAACACCTGCTTCCAGCGCTGCTTGCGCAGCAGGTAGCAGAACAGGTCGGCCTTGCGCTTCTTGTCGACCGGCACCAGCCACTGTTTGACGGTATTGGCAGCGGCGTTGCGCGGGCTCACTTCGATGCTCAGTGGGTCGTTCAGGGCAAGGCCTGCGAGCATGCGGATCTGCTCGGAGAAGGTCGCCGAAAACAGCAGGGTCTGGCGCTTGCGCGGCAGTGCGGCGTACACCGATTGCAGTTCTTCGGCAAAGCCCAGGTCGAGCATGCGGTCGGCTTCGTCGAGCACCAGCATCTGCACCTGGCCGAACTTGACCGCTTTTTGCCGGAACAGGTCGAGCAGCCGGCCTGGGGTCGCCACCAGCAGATCGACACCACGGCGCAGGCGCATCATCTGCGGGTTGATGCTGACCCCGCCGTACACGGCATAGGTCGAGACCGGCAGGTTTTCGGCGTACTGCTGGACGTTGGCATGGACCTGCTCGGCCAGCTCGCGGGTCGGCACCAGGATCAGTGCGCGGATCGAATTGCTGGCGACCTTCTCACCTTCCAGCGCCAGCCGCTGCAACACCGGCAGGGCAAAGCCTGCGGTCTTGCCGGTGCCGGTCTGGGCGGCGGCCATCAGGTCGCGGCCAGCCAGCACGGCGGGGATGGCCTGGGCCTGCACGGGCGTCGGGGTGGAGTAGTCGCGCTGCTGCAAGGTGCGCAGCAGCGGTTCGATCAGGCCGAGTTGGGCGAAATTCATTTCAATACCGTCAGGGGGGTTCAGCGAAGGCGGCAGTTTAACCTGAGATACGTCCCTGTAGGAGCGGCCTTGTGTCGCGAAAGGCGCGCGCAGCGGGCCCAGGATCTGTGCAGCACCACAGAATGGCGGGGCCGCTGCGCGACCCTTTCGCGACACAAGGCCGCTCCTACAGAGGGATCGCGCAGGGTCAGTGGCGCAACAACAGATGCCCCTCGATCGGCACATAGCGGCTGGCCGCGCGTATCAACGACAACGCCGTCAACCCCGGCGTGCCATACACCACTGCTTCTACCCCGTGACGCTGAATCGCCCGCTCCAGCAGCAGATCAAAGTCACCATCGCCAGACGCCAGCACCACCTGGTCGACCCGGCTGGCCGCTTCGATCACATCCAGGGTAATGCCGACATCCCAATCGCCCTTGGCCGAGCCATCGCTGCGCTGGATATACGGCTTGAGGCGCACCTCGAAACCGAGGTTGCGCAGAATCTGCTGAAACTGCTGTTGCTTGCTGTCGCCGCGATCAATTGCATAGGCCACCGCTTCGACAATGGTGCCTTCGCGACTCACTTCGGCCCACAGCGCTGCATAGTTGAAGTGGCAGCCGTGGGCCTGGCGGACGGTGTAGTAGAGGTTCTGCACGTCGGCGAACAGCGCGATTTTTTTCATCCAGGCCTCGGCTGAGCGGGCAGGCGCCCGCAAAGCTGAGCAGTATGCCAGCTGTCAGACGAAGCTGTCGTCGTCGCTGAAGAAGCCGCCATCGTCGCTGCCGTAGTCAGTGTCGGCGTAGCCGCCCTGGTCAGCGCCGTAGCCACCGTTGTCGGCCACCTGCTGCTGCGCGCCCTGGTCCTGCCAGCCGCCGCTGTCACTGGCCGGCGCTGGTTCTTCCTTGATCACCTCGACCACTTCGTCTGGCTGCGAGTTGTGGTGGAACATGCTGCTGATGCCCTGCGCCAGCAGCACGCCACCGGCAACTCCGGCTGCCGTCTGCATGGCCCCACCGAGAAAACTCGACGCACCCGAGCGGGCCGGCGCGGCGTTTAACGCCGACTGCTGCTGCGGTTGCTGGGCTGGTGGTGGCGCGTTGTACGCAGCAGGCGCAGGGTCACGCCAGCCACCGCCGGCGCTTGTCGGTGCTGCCGGGCGCTGCGGCTGCGGATCAGGGCTGCGGCTACCAGCACCAAAGATGCTCGACAGGAAGCCACCGCTGTTGGTGTTGCTGCGGGTCGCATCGACCTGGGCGCGGGCCTGCTTCAGCTCGGCCTCCAGCTGCTTGTTCTTTTCATCCAGCTGCTTGAGCGCAGCCTCCTGCACCAGGATCGCCTGGGCCATGTAGTACGGCGCCGCAGGTTGCGTGCGCAGGTGCGCTTCGATGCAGGCCTGGGCTTGGGCATCGCGCGGCTGGTTGGGGTCTTCGGCTTGCTTGATACGGCCAAACAGGCCATCGATCAGCGATTGTTCTTCGGTATTCATGCTTACCTCACGCGCTGGGCGGGACATCGGATGCGTCAAAGATGGGGGGTGGCGGCGCGGGATTCAATCGGCGCACGGGTGAAACTTTTTTCAGCAAGGGCCGGAGTGGGCTAAAGTTACGCCCCTGCTATTACTGCCATGCGATGTTGACTGATGAATCCGCTGAGCGTTCTGCGCGACTCCCTGTACTTTTTCCGCCGCCACCTGGCGAGCATCGTCCAGCTCTGCCTGCCGTTGATCGTGCTCGAGGCACTGGCCACCCAACTGCTCTATCGCCAGCTCGGCGACAGCGCCTCGCCGGTCTACGGCATGCTTGTCAGCCTGCTGCTGTACCCGCTGTACAGTGCGGCGCTGATCCTCTACCTGGACACCCGCAGCCAAGACCAGCACATCGCCAAGCGCGATCTGTTCGCCCGCGCCGTGCAGCTGTGGCCGCCGCTGGCCTTGCTGATCATGATCAGCACCTTGTTGATCATGGCCGGCCTGGCACTGTTCGTGTTCCCCGGCATCTGGATCATGATCAACCTGGTGTTCGCCGAGTACCTGCTGGTGCTGCGCGGCATGCCGTTGATGCAGGCCATGCGCGAAAGCGCGCGGATGACTACCGGCCATTTCATGCGCATTCTGGTCTGCGTGTTCGTTTCGCTGGCACCGGCATGGTTGCTCGATGGCCTGTTGCTGATGGCCTTCCCCGACCCCGCCGGCGGCGTGCAATTGGCCATGGACAGCCTCAGTGGGCTGCTGCAGTTGTTCAGCAGCGTGGTTCTGTTCCGCATCTTCATGCTGCTTGAGGCCAATGCTGGCGCCTGAGCCACGCTGACACGGCGCCACCACCTTGGGTATGCTGGCGCCATTCGCACCGACAAGCCGAGCCGATGATCCGACTACTGCGCAACGTCCTGTTGTTGATTTTCCTGGCGCTGGCCTTGCTTTGGTTGCTGGCCAACCATCTGGGCTGGCAACCTGCCCCGCGTGAAGCGCTACCAGTCGCCTGTCAGAACCCGGCGCCACTCTTGCAAGCCGGCCAGCCGCTGAAAGTGATGAGCTGGAACGTGCAGCACCTGGCCGGCAAGCGCTATGTGTTCTGGAACGACCAGGGCCAGGGCAGCGATACCCGCGCCACCGCGGAAGACCTGGCGTTCACCCTCGATGAGGTTGCGCGGGTGATCCGTGCCGAGCAGCCTGATGTGGTACTGCTGCAGGAGCTGGACAAAGACGCCAAGGCCAGCGATTACCAGGACCAGCTCGGCCTGCTCCACGAGCGTCTGGCCGACCTCTACCCGTGCAGCGTGCAGAGCTATCAGTGGCAGGCTGGCTTTGTCCCCGACCGGCATATCTTCGGCAGCGTGGGCCGCACCCTGGCTACCCTCAGTCGCTACTCGATCGCCAAGGCCGAGCGCCTGCAACTGCCCAATGACGTGAGCGGCCCGCTGAGCCGGCTGCTCGAGCAGCAACCGGCGTTGCAGGTCAGCTATCTGCCGTTGAGCGACGGCAGCCGGCTGGCGGTGCTCAACACCCAGCTGTCGCCCTACCGCGCCGGCAGCGACCTGCAAAGGCGGCAGATGAACCACGTCAGCAAGGTCGTCGACCGCCTCGAAAGCCAGGGTACGCCGTGGCTGCTCGGCGGCGACTTCAAGCAGTTGCCGCTAGGCCAGTATCGCCGCCTGCCGCCTGCCCAGCGTGGCAGCTACGCCCCGGACAGCGACCTGCACCTGCTCTGGGACAAGTACCCGATGATCCCCAGCAATGCTGAAGCCAGCGGCGCCGAGCGGGCACTGTGGCTGACCCACTTCCCCAACGACCCGGCCCTCAGCGGGCCCGATCGCAGTGTCGACTTCATCTTCCATAGCCCGCGCCTGCTGCGCTTGCAGGCCTATGTGCTGGGCAACGGCACCGAGCAGATATCCGATCACCTGCCCGTACGCGCCGACCTCGCCATGCCTGAGCCGCAGCGCCCGCCTCGGGGTGAATGAGCACAGCCAGGAAAGGCTTCAGCCTCCGTTGAGCTGAGCTCGCAACCTAAGGTGTAACGCCGCCCGGAACCGTGCGGCCCATACCCTAGGCACTGCGAGGCACACTCCATGAACCCAAGCATCATCGATACATACGCCAATTCATTTCGCGCCAGGCTGTATCTGCATGAAGAGGGTCGAAATACGCCACTGCGGCTGAGCCAGCCGAACGATAAGTTCTCTTGGGGCGTGAGCCCAGAAAACGACTGGCTGCAAACGGGGGGCAATGAACCTTCATTGATCATCTCCTTCGACTACCACTCCATGGAAGACAACCGCTTGCACTATCACTTGCACATCCCTGGCCGGAGCAAGCAAGTCCCCGGCCCGCAGGTACCGCGCAGACTGGGAGTCAGCACGAGCGGCTATCTGGGCTTCTACTGGATCGCAGAGGTGACCGATTACTGGAAAATTGAACCCCTGCAAGAGACCGACGAAGGCCTGCTGTGTCATCTGCGCGACCACCTCGGACACAGAGTCGGTACCTTGGAAGACACTCCCCATCACCAACCTGGCCGGTTCAACTACCTGAATATCAGCGAAAGTGAGATCGCCACCTTCCTCCTGCAAAAAACCAGCTAGCCCTCACTGCTCAGGTCCCTCGCGGTTTGACCCGCGCGGTGGCCTGCGCGATCAGCGGATCATCAGGCCAGTAGTGCTTGGGATAACGGCCTTTAAGGTCTTTCTTCACCTCGGCATAAGTCATGCGCCAAAAGTTGGCCAGATCCTGGGTCACCTGCACTGGCCGGCGTGCCGGCGACAGCAGGTGCAGCTTGACCTGCTGGCGGCCCTGGGCGATGCGTGGGGTGTCGGCCAGACCGAACAGCTCTTGCAGGCGCACCGCCAGAATCGGCGGTGTCTCGCTGTAGTCCAGGCGGATGCTCGAGCCGGAAGGCACATCCAGATGCTGCGGCGCCCACTCTTCCAGCCGCTGCGGCAGCGGCCAGGGCAGCAGATTGCGCAGGATCGACGACAGATCCAGTTGGGCGAAATGGCTGAGCCGCGAGACTTTGCCCAGATACGGCTGTAACCAATCTTCGAGGCTGTCGAGCAGGGCCTGGTCAGACAGATCGGGCCAGTCGCTGGCGCCGTTCTGTGCCATATCAAGCTGGCGCAGCAGAGCCACCCGCGCTCGCCACTGGCGCAGCTCCGGGGTCCACGGCAACAAGGCCAGGCTCTTGCGTCGGACCAGCCCGAGCAGCGCCTGCGCGCGGGCTTCATCGTTGAGCCCCGGCAGGGCTTCACGGCTCAGCACCAGCTCACCGACCTTGCGCTGGCGCTCGGCGCGCAGGACCTGCTCGCGCTCATCCCAGTCGAGCAGGTCGAGGGTTTGCACCTGTTCGGCGAGCACGCCGTCGAACAACTCAGGGTCGAACTCGGCAGCCAGATAGATCCGTTCTTCACGCTGGCCCTGGCGGCTGCCGAGGTCGGCAATCACCAGCCACGGGCACTTCATCAGCCCATCGACCTCGGCAAACAACGCTGCGCGACCATTGGCCAGACGGTACTCGGCACTGCCTTCACGGCGCTGTTGGGCAACCCGGTCTGGATACGCCAGCGCCAGCAGTGCACCGAGCCAGCGTGGATGCTGCGGGTCGACGACCGGCGTCTGCGCGCTGCCACGCAGCAGACCGCGGTATTGGCGCGCCAACTGGCGGGCACGCTGCACGCCGCCTTGCGCACCGCGCACTGCTTTGCTCTGGCCGCTGAGCAGTGCCAGCCGGCTGTGCAGATCAGCGCCGCCACCGCGCTGGATGTCACGCTCGCCCAGCAGCGCGGCGACGTCACAGGCCATTTCGCTCAGGCCCAGCTGCTGACCGCGCAGCAACAGATGGGCGATCCGTGGATGCGCGGGCAGTTCGGCCATGGCCTGGCCATGACTACTCAGGTTGCTGCGGCTGGCCGGTTTGAAGGCGCCAAGCCGGGCCAGCAGGTCTTGCGACTGGGCGTAGGCAGCGGCAGGCGGCTGGTCGAGCCAGCTCAACTGGTCCGGGCCCACGCCCCAGCGCGCTAGTTGCAGCGCCAGCCCGGCCAGGTCGGCCTGGAGAATTTCTGCGGTGCCGTGGGCGGCCAATTGTTCATGCTGCGCTTCGGACCACAGCCGGTAGCACACGCCCGGCTCCAGCCGCCCTGCCCGCCCGGCGCGCTGGGTGGCGCTGGCGCGGGAGATGCGTTGAGTGTCGAGGCGGGTCATGCCGCTGCCCGGGTCAAACCGCGGCACCCGCGCCAGGCCGGCGTCGATCACTACCCGCACGCCATCGATGGTCAGGCTGGTTTCGGCAATGTTGGTCGCCAGCACCACCTTGCGCTGGCCGCTGGCAGGCGGCTCGATGGCGGCGCGCTGGGCGTTCAGGTCAAGCTCGCCGTGCAGCGGGCAGAGGATGATGTCGGAGCGCTCGCCGACGGCTTCCTGCAAGCTTTGATGGACTCGGCGGATCTCGGCCTGGCCGGGCAGAAACACCAGCAGGCTGCCGCTTTGATCGGCCAGCGCCTGCAGCACGCAGTCGACCACCCGCGGCTCGACGAACTCACCCGGCTGCATCGGCCGGCCCCACTGGATCGTTACCGGGTGCATGCGGCCCTGGCTGCTGACCACCGGAGCGTCGTCGAGCAGGCGCGCCAAGCGCTCGCCTTCGAGGGTTGCCGACATCAAGAGGATTTTCAGCGCTGGCTCGTCGCGCAGCAGCGCCCGCCCGTTGAGGGTCAGCGCCAGCGCCAGATCGGCGTCCAGTGAGCGCTCGTGAAACTCGTCGAAAATCAGCAGGCCTACACCTTCCAGCGCCGGGTCCGACTGCAGCCGGCGGGTCAGGATGCCTTCGGTGACCACTTCGATGCGGGTGTTCGGCCCGACCTTGCTGTCCAGCCGAATCCGATAGCCGACCGTTTCCCCGACCTGCTCGCCCAGCTCGCTGGCGAGCCGCTCGGCTGCGGCCCGGGCGGCCAGCCGGCGTGGCTCGAGCATGATGATGCGCTGGCCGGCCAGCCACGGCTCGTCGAGCAGGGCCAGCGGCACGCGGGTGGTCTTGCCGGCGCCGGGCGGCGCTTCCAGCACGGCTTCGTGGCGCGCGCTGAGCGCCTGGCGCAGGGCGGGCAGTACGGCATCGATTGGTAATGAAATCATGGTGGTCCTCGAACGAGGCGCCGAGTATAACGGCGAACCGGGCGAGGCCCGATAGGTCATACTATCGGCAGCAGGCCGCTGGCCTGTTTCGTTGCGATTTTCCATCGGAGATTTACATGCGCATTCATTCCCGCGTCATCGGTGGCGCCCTGGTTGCCACCCTGCTGACCCAGCTGACGGCCTGCGGTACGTTGTTCTATCCAGATCGCCGTGGCCAGATCGAAGGCAAGGTCGACCCGGTGATCGTCGCCCTCGATGCCATCGGCATTCTGTTCTACGTGATCCCGGGCTTGATCGCCTTTGGTGTCGACTTTGCCACTGGCGCGATCTACTACCCCGGCGGCACCACCGCCCAGGTCGACCCGGCCAAGCTCAAGCCGGCGGTGAATGCCGATGGCAGCATCGACAACAGCAAGCTGCAGGCTATTCTCGAAAGCGAACTGGGCCAGCGCCTGCCGCTCAACGACCCGCGCCTGATCCAGCACCGCGGCAGCGTCGAGCAGTTGGCCAGCTACGGCCTGATCCCGGCCGCCTGACACTTCGCAGGATGCTCAACGCATGACGCCCACTGCCGAACAGCAACGCTTGCTCCGCCTGGCCACTCGCGCTTCGCTGGCTGTGGCCTGCATTCTGGTGGTGAGCAAGGCGATTGCCTGGTGGCTGAGCGACTCGGTCAGCCTGCTGGCCGGGCTGACCGACTCGGCGCTGGATGCGGTGGCCTCGCTGCTCAACTTGCTGGCAGTGCACTACGCCCTGCGCCCGGCCGACGACGATCACCGCTTTGGCCATGGCAAGGCCGAAGCGCTGGCCGGCATGGCCCAGGCCCTGTTCATCGGCGCCAGTGCGGTGCTGATCGGGGTGCAGGCGGTGAGTCGCCTGCAATCACCGCAGCCGCTGGGTGATACGGCGGCCGGTATCGGTGTGATGGTGTTATCGCTGGTGCTGACCGTGGCCCTGCTGGCGCTGCAGCGCAAAGTGATCAAGGCCACCGGCTCGACCGCAGTGCGTGCCGATTCCCTGCATTACCGCTCCGACCTGTTGCTCAACGGCAGCATCCTGCTGGCGTTGCTGCTGGCCGGTTATGGCTGGCCGCAGCTGGACGCGCTGTTCGGCCTGGGCATTGCCTTGTATATCCTCTGGAGTGCAGTGCAGATTGCTCGGGAAAGTACGGCGATCCTGATGGACAAGGAGCTGCCCGGCGATGTGGCCGAGCAGATGCTGGCGCTGGTCACGGCCATCCCCGGGGTGCTCGGCGCGCATGATCTGCGTACGCGCGTGTCCGGCAGCTACTGGTTTGTGCAACTGCACCTTGAGCTGCCCGGCACGCTGTCACTGCATGATGCCCATGAGCTGTGCGTGCAAGCCTCGGCAGTGATCCGCGAGCGCTACCCACAGGCGGATGTGATGGTGCATGCCGACCCGCTGTGATGTCAGTCAGGAAGCCAGGGGGCGCTCTGCGCCCCTTTCGCGACACAAGGCCGCTCCTACAGGGACCACGTAACGCCTGGCTTGCGCGGTCAACTGTAGGAGCTGCCTTGTGTCGCGAAAGGGCTGCAAAGCAGCCCCCGACATATTCGAATCAGAAACGAGCGCTATCAGTTGATGCTGTACCCACGCCCACTCAAACACGCCCCAAGCGAGCGCCGATACAGGTCGGCGACATTTGCCGCCGGCGCATAGCTGGCCTGGGCCGGATCAAAGCCGGACTGCTCGACAGCCCAGCGATGGCACTGATAGCGGTCCTGATCCTGCTGCTGTTGGTTTTGCCCGTAGCTTGGGTAAGCGACCACGTCATAACCACTGCTGGCCTGCAACGGCGGCACCGGTTGGCTGACCGGTGGATTCACCACCACGTACTCGCGACTGTCGGCCAGGTATTGGTAGTAGGTGTCAGCGACCAGAAAGAACAGCGCACCGCCGCGCCAGACTTCTCGCGCATACGGCGGCAGGTAACCGACGCGCACGCCGTAAGGTGGGCGCACCACTACGTAGCGCGGTCCCTGCGGCTGATACCAGTAGCCACCGGAGTAGAAATAATCGCGGCCGCGATAGGGCACTTTCCAGTGCTGCTCAGGGAAGCGGTCGATCGCCTGCCCGGGGTGGTACTGCGGGCCTGGCCCCCAACCGTTGCCGTGACCATCGGGGCGACCTGACCAGTTGTCACCGGGGCGCTGACCGGGGCCGCCCGCCTGCCAATGGCGATTGTCGGGGCCACGGCGCGGGATGTCCTGGTAATAACCCTGACGGGGTTGCTCGGTCTGGCGTACTTCATCCCGAGAATTCAATGACGAGCCGGAACTACCGCCGCCATTCGGGTCTTGTGGCCCACGGCCATCGCCAGGCCCTTGCGCCTGCACCGCGGCGCTGATAGCCATTGCCAGCACACCTACCCCTGCCAACTGCCAGCCGCGCGACCTCATGGTATTCCTCTCGACAAGTAAAACCGCAACTGCCGCCAGTTTACCGCGCAGCATGCGTGGGCAGATGAAAATCCAGCCATAAAAAAGGGAGGCCAAGTGGCCTCCCTTTGCAATTGTCGTCCGTGCTCGGCACTTGTGGCGCCGGCTCACCTCACCCCGTCTGGTAGACAGAGCGTAGCCCGGGGGCCGGCTGATCGTGTTGATCGCGGGCCGCGAGCGGCCTCCTGGGCCGGTCGCCGTGGACTGATGTCCGGGCAGTGATTCTGTTGATAAAGATACCGGCCAGAGCCCGGCACAGGATTGCGAAGATTGCTCAGATAAATAGCACTTGCGCAATTTTTAACCCTGGATTGATAATTCGCCGCAATCCGAACAGAAAAGGCCCCTTTCATGAGCAAGCTCGACCGCTACGACCTGAGCATCCTTGCCGAATTGCAGCGCGATGCGCGCATCTCCAACCAGGAACTGGCCGAACGCATCGGCCTGTCGCCCTCGCCGTGCTCGCGTCGGGTCAAGCAACTGGAAGACGACGGCTACATCTCGCGCCAGGTTGCACTGCTGGACCGCAAGAAGCTCGGCCTGAGCCTGACCGCCTATGTTTTGATCGGCATGGATCGGCATACTCCTGAGCGTTTCGAGACGTTTGAAGCCGCCGTGCGCAGCCTGCCGCAGGTGCTCGAGTGCAGCCTGGTGACTGGTATGGACGCCGACTATCAACTCAAGGTGGTGGTGCCGGACATGGACCATTACCAGAAACTGCTACTGGGCAGTCTGACCCGCATCGAAGGCGTTACCAGCGTGCGTTCCAGCTTTGTGCTCAACCAGGTTCTGGCCAGCACCGAGCTGCCATTGACCCACCTGCGTTAACAGCTGAGGGGCCCGGGCGTATACTCCGCCGCTTGAGCCTGCCTGGAGCGCACAGATGGATCCTGAAAAATTCGAAGAATGGATGATGATCATCCTGGTGACCATTCTCATCGGTTTCATGGGATTCATCGTCTGGGACCTGGCGAAAAAATCCAAGGCAGGCCGCTTCGGCACGCTGATCCTGTTCTTCGTGCTCGGCCTGGGCGTGCTCGCGTTCATCATCAAGAGCGTGGTGGTGGGAATGATCGAGGGCGTCTGACGCACACGCCCTGCTCAGCTACAGCTTGGGCGGTGCGTCGCGCCAGCAGCCCTGATCCAATCCGTCCAACGTCCAGTCGCCGATCTTCACCCGCACCAGACGCAAAGTCGGCAAGCCGACCGCAGCGGTCATGCGCCGCACCTGACGGTTGCGCCCTTCACGGATCACCAGCTCCAGCCAGGCCGTCGGCACGCTCTTGCGAAAGCGCACCGGCGGCTCGCGTGGCCACAACTGCGGCTCGGCCAACAGCCGTGCCTCGGCTGGCAAGGTCATGCCGTCATTGAGCTCGACGCCCTGGCGCAAGCGCTGCAATTGCTCCTCGCTGGGCTCACCTTCAACCTGGACCCAGTAGGTCTTGGCCAGCTTGTGCTTGGGGTCGGCAATCCGCGCTTGCAGGCGACCGTCGTTGGTCAGCAACAGCAAGCCTTCGCTGTCGCGATCCAGACGCCCGGCGGGATAGATCCCGGGGATATCGATGAAATCCTTGAGGGTGGCGCGGCCGTCGCCGTCACTGAACTGGGTCAGTACGTCGAACGGCTTGTTGAACAGCACCAGGCGCGGCTCGGCCGGTGGCGCCTTGGCCGGCCGGCGGGGGCCGGCAGGCCGCGGCGCTGGGGTGCGGCGCGGCTTGGAACGGGGTGGCAGGGGCATGGATCCTCAGCGGAACGGCGGCTCATCGAAGCTGCGCAGTTTACGCGAGTGCAACGAATTGAGCTCGGTACGCAGCAGATCCAGCGCGGCGATGCCGATTTTCAAGTGCTGGCTGACCGCGCGGTTGTAGAACGCATTGGCCGAGCCTGGCAGCTTGATCTCGCTGTGCAGGGGTTTGTCCGAGACACACAGCAAGGTCCCGTAAGGCACCCGCAGGCGATAACCCTGGGCGGCGATGGTGCCGCTTTCCATGTCGACCGCCACCGCTCGCGAAAGGTTGATCAGCGGCCGTTCCTGGGCCCAGCGCAGCTCCCAGTTGCGGTCGTCGTAGGTCAGCACGGTGCCGGTGCGCAGGCGTTTTTTCAGCTCGTCGCCGCGCTCGCCGGTGACTTGCGCCGCCGCTTCCTGCAACGCCATCTGCACCTCGGCCAGGGCCGGGATAGGAATGTTCGGCGGCACCACTCGATCGAGAATGCCGTCGCGGCGCATGTAGGCGTGGGCCAGCACGTAATCGCCGATGGTCTGCGACTGACGCAGGCCGCCACAGTGGCCGATCATCAGCCAGCAATGCGGGCGCAACACGGCCAAGTGGTCGGTGATGTTCTTGGCATTGGACGGGCCGACGCCGATGTTGACCAGGGTCACACCGTCGCCATCGGCGGCGATCAGGTGATAGGCCGGCATCTGGAAGCGGTGCCAGACCACGCTGGCCACCAGCGCCTGAGTCTCACCTTCGTTCAGGCCTTTTTCGATGACCACGTTGCCGGGCAAGACCATGCGCACAAAGCGCGGGTCGTCACGCAGCTGCTCAAGGCCATGGGCGATGAACTGGTCAACGTAGCGGTGGTAGTTGGTCAGCAGGATCCATGGCTGCACATGGCGCCAGTCGCTGCCGGTGTAGTGCACCAGGCGGCGCAGCGAGAAGTCCACGCGGGCGGCGTCGAACAGCGCCAGCGGCAGATTGTCGGCATTGCTCCAGTCCCACAGGCCGTCGGCGATATCGTCGGTGGCAGCCGACAGGTCGGTGCTGGGGAACACCCGCGCCAGGGCGGCGGCGGTGATGCCGGTGCCGGCCAGTTCATCGCCCTGCTCGACCACGTACGGGTAGGGGATGTTCTGCTCGCTGACGCCGACTTCCACGGTCACCGTGTAGTCGTGCATCAGGGGCCGCAACTGGTCGAGCAGGTAACTGCGGAAGGCTTCAGGCTGGGTCACGGTGACGCTGTAGGTGCCAGCGACCTGGACCTTGCCATAGGCACGGGTGGTGGCCGCGACTTCGCCGTTGCTGTAGTAGGTCAGGCGCAAGGCTGGGTAGCGGTACAGGGCGCGCTCTTCGGCGTCCGGTTCGGTGCGGTCCTTGAGGTAACGCTTGAGGGCCTGACTGAGGGCACCGGTGGCCTGTTCATGCAGGGCCGCCAGACGGTCGACGGCCTGTTCGGGGGTATCAACGACTACAAACGCTTGGCTCACGCTGGGCTTCCTGTTTTCTGTCATGCGTGCAGCCATCTTGCCTTGCTTCGGTAGCAAATACACCCCTGCGGATGCATTAGCCTCAGCACGGCCACGGCGGCGTCGCCCGCGCGACCAGCGCCTGCACGTCGACACCGCGCGGCAACCCGCCGTAGACCCTGCCCGAGCCGCCCAGGCGGCTGGCGATGAAGCCATCGCTGACCTGCGCATTGCCCGCTTCGAGGAGTAGTTTGGCCTGCACCGCCAGGGCAATGTCTTCGCTCAGCTGACGGGCGCGGTACTGGATGTCACTGGTGTCGGCCAAGGCGCTCTTGAGCCTGGCAATATGCACCGCCAGCCGCGGTTCGCCGTGGCCATCGCCCAGCTCGGCGAACAACGCGTCCTGAATACCGGGCTCCTTGCTCAGTGCACGCAGCACATCCAGACACTGCACATTGCCCGAGCCCTCCCAGGTCGAGTTGACCGGCGCCTCGCGGTACAACCGCGGCAGGATACTGTCTTCAACGTAGCCCGCGCCGCCCATGCATTCCGCCGCTTCGTTGATCATCGCCGGGGCGCGCTTGCAGATCCAGTATTTGCCTACCGCAGTCATCAACCGGGCGAAATGCGCCTGCTGCGGATCTTCGAGCTGGTCCAATGCCTGGCCCATGCGCAGGCTCAGCGCCAGCGCGGCCTCGCTTTCCAGGGCGAGGTCGGCGAGGACGTTCTGCATCAAGGGTTGCTCGCCCAGTAGGCGCCCACTGACCTGGCGATGGGCGCAGTGGTGCGCGGCCTGGGTCAGCGCCTGGCGCATCAGCGCGCTGGAGCCGACCATGCAGTCGAAGCGGGTCATCGCCACCATTTCGATGATGGTCGGCACGCCGCGGCCCTCTTCGCCGATCATCCACGCCAGGGCGCCGCGCAATTCGATTTCGCTGGAAGCATTGGAGCAGTTGCCCAGTTTGTTTTTCAGGCGCTGGATATAGAACTGGTTGCGGCTGTCATCGGGGCGATGGCGCGGCAGCAAAAAGCAGCTCAAGCCTTTGTCGGTCTGCGCCAGGGTCAGAAACGCATCGCACATCGGCGCCGAGCAGAACCACTTGTGCCCGACCAGCTCGTACGCCTGGCCGGGGCCACCGGCGCCGACCGGATAGGCCCGCGTGGTGTTGGCGCGCACGTCGGTGCCGCCTTGCTTTTCGGTCATGGCCATGCCGAGGGTGACACCGCCCTTGTGCCGGTCGCCGACATTGCGCGGATCGTAGTCGCGGGCCAGCAGCTTGGGCAGCCAGTACTCGGCAAGCTCCGGCTGCACACGCAGCGCAGGCACCGCGGCAAAGGTCATGGTCAGTGGGCAGCCGGTGCCAGCTTCAGCTTGCGAGTGCAGATAGGTCAGCCCGGCGCGGGCAACATGCGCACCAGGCTGCGGCGCGGCCCAGGGCAAGGATGGCAAGCCATGCTCGACAGCAGTGCGCATCAACTGGTGATAGGCCGGATGAAATTCGACCAGGTCGATGCGATGGCCATAGCGGTCGTGGCTGTGGAACTCGGGCTTGTGCGCGTTGGCCAGAAACCCCGCCGCCATCAGCGGCCCACCGGCCAGCGCGCCATAGCTGTCCAGCTGCGCCTGCGCCCAGCCGGCGCCAAAGCGCTGTGACCATTGCTGCAACGGCAGATCGAGCCGGTACAGGTTGGCGCCATCCAATGAAGGCGGCTGGTTGCTGACCTGGTGAGTCTCGGCGTACTGGTGCAGGTTCATGGGCGCGCTCCTGGTGCCGTGCTGGCCTTGGACTGCCAGTGAAGCACCGTTGCGCGGTCAGTCAAAGTGACGAATCGGCCTATCGCGGCGGCGCTTTACGACAACGCCGCGCACTCAGAACCTGGCAACGCGGCCCGGCGGCGCCTGAACCTGGGCCGCGCTCAGGTTCAGGGTCAGTTCGAAACGGCTGCCCAGTCCGCGGGTCGACTCATGCGACAGGCTCGCTTCAAGCAAATCGCCCAACTGCCGGCAGATCGACAGGCCGATGCCCAGCCCGCCATAGCGCCGGGTCATCGAGCCATCAACCTGGAAGAAGCGCTGATAAAGCGTGGCCTGATCAAGGTCATCAAAACCAATGCCGCTGTCACTGACGATAAACGACAGCGCCAGGCTGTGCGGGCCAACCCGGCGGCCACGGACCTTGATCATCACCCCACCCTGCTCGGTGAACTTCAAGCCGTTGTCGACCAGGCAACGCAGGCAGCGCATCAGCTTTGGCGCATCGCCGACCAGCTCGTCGGGCAGGTCGGCCGGGATATCCAAACTCAGGTACAGGCCTTTGCTCAAGGCCAGCCCGGCAAAGCTGGCGCGCAGTTCCTGCAACTCGCGGCGCAGGTTGAACGGCAAGGGATGCGCACGCAGCCTGCCCGCCTGCAGTTCGCTCAGGATGAGGATGTCGTCGACCATCACCATCATGTCTTGGGCGGAGCGTGTGGCGGTGTGTTGGTACTGGCTGAGTTCGCTGTCCATCGGCAGGGTCTGCATCAGCTGCAGCGAGCCGATCACGCCGTTCATCGGGGTGCGCAGCTCGTGGGTCACGGTCGACAGGAACTCGTCCTTCAAACGGTTGCTGCGGGCCAGTTGCTGGTTGAGCTGCTCCAGGGTCTGGCCGGTGTCGCGCAGGGTCTGCGCCTGCTGCTCGCGCAAGCTGTTGATGCGATCGGCCAGAGCCAGCGACAGCAAGGCGACTTCCAGCGCGGAGCCGAGCTGGCTGGCGTACATGGTAATGAACACGTTGGGCAGATAGCCCAGCACCATCAAGGTATTGACCAGCCCGCCGAGCAAAAACGCCGACCAGGCGATGATGAACCAGCGCGCCACCCGCAGCCCGCGCCACCAGGCATACAGCCCGGCGCTGAAGATACTCACGGTGAACAGCAGCGCCAGCACCGTGGCCATGCGCAGAGCCACGCCGTAGCGCAGGGTCACCGCCAGCACCATGACCAGCGCGCCGCCGAGCATCAGCACTTGCAGCAGCCGGTCGAAGCCGCGGCTGAGCAGGCCCATCTGCAGGAAGTGGCGGGCAAACTGGCAGCCGAACAAGCCTGCGGCACCGATGAACAGCGGTGTCGCCGCGTTTGCCCACCACGGGCTGTCCGGCCAGAAATACGCCACTCCGGCGCCGTTGACCGACACCTGGTACAAGCCGAACGAGGCTATATAGAGGATGTAATAGAGGTAGCTGACGTCGCGCACACTGATGTAGATGAACAGGTTGTACACCAGCATCACCAGCAACACGCCATAGATCATCCCCAGCACATACAGGCGGGTAGGCTGATCTTCCATGTAGGCATTCACCGACCATAGCGTCAGCGGCGCCTGAACCGAGCCTTCGCTCTGCAGGCGCAGATACACCGTGGTCGGCTGGCCGGGCTGCAGTGGTAGTTCGAACAGGTAGTTGTTCTGCTGGATTTGCCGGCTGGCATACGGCAGGGCATCACCGGTGCGCTGCGCCAGCTTGAAATGGCCGCGGGCGTCGGCCAGGTACAGCTCGAGGTGATCGAGCGGCGGGTAAGCGAGCTCCAGCAGCCATTGCCGGGCGGCCTGGCTGGCCGGCGCGACGTAGCGCAGATCAAGGCGCAGCCAGAACACCGAGTTGGAATAACCGGCGTTGAGCACGTCTTCTTTATGGGTGACAAAACGCTCGGCAAATTCCGCCGAGCTGACCTCGGCAATGGTCGCACTGGCCGTGCGGTCCTCATACACCTGCATGATTTTGCCTAGCGGCAGATGCCGGGTCGCGTCGTCAAAATCCACAGCTGCGGCGAGCACGGGCAAGCAGCCCAGCAAGATGATCAGCAAATAGCGCATTACAGCCCCAGCATGGCCCTTTCGGTTGCGTCGCGTTGGCCCCCTTTCCCTTTGAGGCGACGTAATCCGGTAGGGCCCGTTATCGAATTATTTGTGCACTCTAGCATAGCCATCAGTGATGGCGATCAAGTCCGCATGATTTCGACCGAACAGCTCTAGCACGCCATTTACAGGCGAAATAACCGTCCCATCCCGAGCAACGCCCTGCACTATCGACACGCGGGGCGCTTCGCCGAAATAGGTTTGGTGGTAAGCTCGCCGACCATGAATATCTACAGCTCCCGCCCCGTTGTCCTCTGTCTCTCCGGCCACGACCCCAGTGGCGGCGCCGGCTTGCAGGCAGATATCGAAGCCCTGATCGCCCAAGGCTGTCACGCCGCGCCCGCCGTGACCGCTCTGACCGTGCAGGATACCGTCAACGTCTCCGACTTCCGCGTGCTCGACCGCGAGTGGGTGCTGGCCCAGGCCAACGCCGTACTCAACGACTCGCAGGTGGCGGCGGTGAAGCTGGGCATGCTCGGCTCGATCGAAATGGTCGACACCGTGGCCGAGCTGCTGGCAGCGCACCCGCACCTGCCGCTGGTCTGTGACCCGGTACTGCGCGCTGGCGGCGGTGGTCGGCTGGGCAGGGATGAGGTCGGCTATGCCGTGCGCGAACGGCTGTTGCCGCTGGCGACCATCGCCACGCCCAACCTGCCCGAGGCACGCATTCTCGCCGAGCTGCCCGAAGGCAGTGCCGACGAGTGCGCAGCCAAGCTGCTGCCGTTCTGCAAAAACCTGTTGATTACCGGCGGCCACGGTGACGAAGACGCCATTCATAACCGCCTGTACAGCCGCGATGGCAGCAGCCAGACCTGGCTCTGCCAGCGCTTGCCGGGCAGCTATCACGGTTCCGGTTGCACCTTGGCCAGCGCCCTGGCCGGTCGCCTGGCCCTTGGCGAAGAACTGCAAAGCGCCGTACGCAGCGCCCTCGACTACACCTGGCGGACTCTGCGCGACGCCGAACAACTGGGCCGTGGCCAATTCGTGCCGCGCCGCCTGCCGCTGGATTTCTGCTCCTGAGCTACGCACACGAGGCCTGACATGAAGCTACGCGGTCTGTACGCGATCACCGACAGCCAGCTGCTCGCTGGCCGCTTTGAATCCCATGTAGAAGCGGCGCTGGCCGGCGGTGTGCGCCTGCTGCAGTACCGCGACAAGAGCGACGATGCGGCCAAGCGCCTGCGCGAAGCCGAAGCCTTGAAGGTGCTCTGCGAGCGTTACGGCAGCCAACTGATCATCAACGACGACGCCGAGCTGGCCGCGCGCCTGGGCGTCGGCGTGCACCTGGGCCAGACCGACGGCCCGCTGATGCCTGCCAGAGCCTTGCTCGGGCGCAATGCAATCATCGGCTCGACCTGTCACGCTCAACTCGAGCTGGCCGAGCAGGCCGCCCGTGAAGGCGCCAACTATGTCGCTTTCGGGCGCTTTTTCAACTCCGTGACCAAACCCGGCGCGCCGGCTGCCAGCCTGGAGTTGCTGGCACAGGCCCGTGCCACGGTGAAACTGCCGATCGCCGTGATCGGCGGCGTCACCCTCGACAACGCCCCGGCATTGATCGACCACGGCGCCGACCTGCTGGCCGTCATTCATGGCCTGTTTGCGGCTGACGACGCCCACGAAGTCACCCGCCGGGCCCGCGCGTTCAACGCGCTGTTCGCTTCCTGAATTCGAGAGAAAACCATGTCCCGTTCCGAACTCCTTTTTGCCCAGGCCCAGAAGCACATCCCCGGTGGCGTCAACTCGCCGGTGCGTGCCTTCAAGAGCGTCGGTGGCACGCCGCTGTTCTTCAAGCACGCCCAGGGCGCCTATGTCATCGATGAAGACGACAAGCGCTACGTCGACTATGTCGGCTCGTGGGGGCCGATGATTCTCGGCCACAGCCACCCGGACGTGCTCGACTCGGTGCGCAAGCAACTCGAGCATGGCTTGTCGTACGGCGCGCCGACCGCGATGGAAACCGAGATGGCCGACCTGGTCTGCTCGCTGGTGCCGTCGATGGAGATGGTGCGTATGGTCAGCTCCGGCACCGAAGCGACCATGAGCGCCATTCGCCTGGCCCGTGGCTACACCGGCCGCGACGCTATCATCAAGTTCGAAGGCTGCTACCACGGCCACTCCGACAGCCTTCTGGTCAAGGCCGGCTCCGGCCTGCTGACCCAGGGCGTGCCGAGTTCGGCGGGGGTCCCGGCAGACTTTGCCAAGCACACCCTGACCCTGCCGTTCAACGACCTCGCCGAAGTCGAAAAGACCCTCGCCGAAGTCGGCCAGAGCGTCGCCTGTATCATCGTCGAGCCGGTTGCCGGCAACATGAACTGCGTACCGCCGGCGCCGGGCTTTCTTGAAGGCCTGCGCGAGCAGTGCGACAAGCATGGCGTGGTGTTGATCTTCGACGAAGTGATGACTGGCTTCCGGGTATCGCTGGGCGGCGCTCAGGGTCATTACGGCATCACCCCGGACCTGTCTACCTTCGGCAAGATCGTCGGTGGCGGCATGCCGGTCGGCTGCTTCGGCGGCAAGCGCGCGATCATGGAATGCATCGCCCCGCTCGGCCCGGTGTACCAGGCCGGTACCCTGTCGGGTAACCCACTGGCCATGGCCGCCGGCCTGACTACCCTCAAGCTGATCAGCCGTCCGGGCTTCCACGATGAGCTGAGCCGCTTCACCAGCAACCTGCTCGACGGCCTGCAACAGCGCGCCGATGCTGCGGGCGTGCCGTTTGTTACCACTCAAGCGGGTGGTATGTTCGGCCTGTACTTCACCGGCGCGGACGATATCGTCACCTTCGACGACGTCATGGCCAGCGACACCGAGCGCTTCAAGCGCTTCTTCCACCTGATGCTGGAAGGCGGTGTGTACCTGGCGCCAAGCGCGTATGAGGCTGGTTTCACCTCGATCGTGCATGGCGATACCGAGCTGAAAATCACTTTGGATGCGGCCGAGCGGGCGTTTGCCAAGCTGAAGTAAATCAGCGCGGCTGAGGGCCTTTTCGCGGCGGTCCGCCGCGAAAAGGCCCCCGCAGACCCACCTTCAACAGAAAATCGAGTAAAACTTTGTAAGGTTGGCGCTGCTTATCCCATAATGTGCCACCAGAGACATCGGACAGCTTGCAGAGGTAAGTCGATCCCCATGAACCGCACCGGCCGCGCCCTGACCCTGGGCTGCCTGTTGCTCCTTCAGCCCCTGCTGGCCTTGGCAGAGGGCGGTAACTCGTTGCTGATTCCAGCGACGGGCCGCTGCACTCTCAACGTTCAGCCAGAGGACCTGCAGAACGCCCTCAAGGCGTGCGAGCACACTGCCGAGTCTGGGGATGCCCAGGCGCAGTACGAGCTGGGCGAGTTCTACTACAGCGGTAACGGCGAGCAAGCCGCACGCGACCTCAACAAAGCCCTCAACTGGTTCCAGCAAGCCTCGTTGCAAGGCCATGCTCAGGCCCAGTATCGGCTTGGCTCGATGTTCTTCCATGGTGAAGGGGTCAAGGCCAACAATGTCCAGGCGTACATTCTGCTGAAGATGGCCGCGGTCAACGGTGCCGAGGATGCCCTCGACCTGGCTGACGAAGTCACCGAGCAGATGCCCCGCGACGAACTCGAGCACGCCACCCAGGTGCTCGGCCAGATCTTCCGCAAATACCTGCTCGAACTGCAGAACGCCGAGGGCCGCAGCCCTTTCGCCCCGCTGCCGTAAGGATTATTTGGTAGGTATTGGCATCGGGAACGGCATCACGTTGCCGGTGATCTTGGCTTCGCTGATCTTCGCTGTACCCAACCGCTCGACTTCATCGATGCGCACGATCGAGTGCATCGGCACGAAGCTGCGGATCACTCCCTCAAACTGGGCCTTGAGCTTTTCTTCGCTCGGATCGACCACCACCTGGGTGCGCTCGCCGAAGACGAACTCTTCGATTTCGAGAAAACCCCAGAGGTCGCTCTGGAAGATCTGCTTGGCATACATTTCAAAGACCTGCCCCTGATTGAGGAAGATCACTTTGTAGATCGCGGGTTCGCTTTTGCTCATGATCGGCGTATAGGCACACTGGTCTGAAAATGGCCCGCATCATAGCAGAGCCCGGCCCACTGCGAGGCCTCACATGGCGCCGACGGCGGGTCAATTGGTCGGCAAAAGCGCCTGCACCGACCCTTGATCGTTTCAGTGCTTTCGCCACTGTCAGACAAGGGTTATTCTTGAGTTCACCTCTATAGCCGGCGAGCGGCCTAAAACGACCTTGAACGCACCCATAGAACCCCATCGTTTCATCCTCGAACCCTTCGAGGCCCATCGTTTCGCCAACCTGTGTGGCCAGTTCGACGAGCACCTGCGGCTCATCGAGCAGCGTCTGTCCATCCAGATCCGCAACCGCGGCAACCAGTTCGAACTGGTCGGCGAACCCAAGACCACCTCCGCTGCCGAACAGCTGCTGCGCCGTCTCTATCGTGAGACCAAGGCCACCGAGCTGTCGCCGGAAACGGTCCACCTGTATCTGCAGGAGTCGGCGGTCGAACACATCGCCAATCCGGCGGTCAACGAGGTCAGCGTTTCGCTGCGCACGCGCAAGGGCAAGATCACCCCGCGCGGTGCCAACCAGCAACGCTACGTCAAAGAGATCCTCGCCAACGACATCAACTTCGGTGTTGGCCCGGCCGGTACCGGCAAGACCTACCTGGCCGTAGCCTGCGCAGTCGATGCGCTGGAGCGCGAACAGGTGCGGCGCATCCTGCTGGTGCGTCCGGCGGTCGAAGCGGGCGAAAAGCTCGGTTTCCTGCCCGGCGACCTGTCGCAGAAGATCGACCCGTACCTGCGTCCGCTGTACGACGCTCTCTACGAAATGCTCGGTTTCGAGCATGTGGCCAAGCTGATCGAGCGTCAGGTCATCGAGATCGCGCCGCTGGCGTACATGCGCGGTCGCACCTTGAACAACAGCTTCATCATCCTCGACGAAAGCCAGAACACCACGCTCGAGCAGATGAAGATGTTCCTCACCCGGATCGGCTTCGGCTCGACCGCGGTGATCACCGGTGACATCACCCAGGTCGACCTGCCACGCGGCACCAAGTCGGGCCTGACCCATGTCATCGATGTGCTCAAGGACGTGCAGGGCATCAGCTTTACTCACTTCCAGTCCAAGGACGTCGTGCGTCATCCATTGGTGCAGCGCATCGTCGAGGCCTACGACCGTTTCGAGAGCCGCCAGGCCGAGGCACCCGCACGCGATGCTTGAACTCGACCTGCAACGGGCTACCGATGCGGCCAGCCCTGATGACGCCGACTTCCGCCGCTGGTGTGAGCTGGCCTTGCGCCAGCGCACTGCCGATTCGGAAATGACCATTCGCCTGGTCGATGAAAGCGAAGGCCGTGAGCTCAATCACACCTACCGTCATAAAGATTACGCAACCAATGTGTTGTCATTTCCTGCCGACGTCCCCGACGAACTGCTCGATATTCCCCTGCTGGGCGATCTGGTGATCTGCGTGGCCGTGGTCGAGCGCGAAGCGGCCGAACAGGGCAAGGCACTTGAAGCACACTGGGCACACCTGGTTATCCATGGTTGCCTGCATCTGCTTGGCTACGATCACATCGATGATGACGAAGCCGAAGAGATGGAAGCACTGGAACGAACATTGCTGGCAGAACTGGGTCACCCTGACCCGTATGCCGACGACCACCTCCCTACTACCGACATCAGCAAGGAACACGAGTAACCGCCATGAGCGAAGACCGATCGAGCAACGGGCAAAAGTCCTGGCTGGGCAAACTGACCCAGGCTTTTGCCCATGAGCCGAAAAACCGCCAGGAGCTCCTCGAGCTGCTGCGCGAAGCCCATCAGAACAAGCTGCTCGACAGCGAAGCGCTGACCATCGTCGAAGGTGCAATTCAGGTCGCCGACCTGCAGGTACGCGACATCATGGTGCCGCGCTCGCAGATGATCAGCATCAAGGCCAGCCAGACCCCGCGCGAGTTTCTGCCGTCGGTGATCGATGCCGCGCACTCGCGTTATCCGGTGGTCGGCGAAAGCCATGACGATGTGCTCGGGATCCTCCTGGCCAAGGATCTGCTGCCGCTGATCCTTCAGGAGAACGGCGACAGCTTCAACATCAAGGACCTGCTGCGCCCGGCCACCTTCGTGCCGGAGTCCAAGCGCCTGAATGTGCTGCTGCGCGAGTTTCGCGCCAACCACAACCACATGGCCGTGGTGATCGACGAATACGGCGGCGTCGCCGGCCTGGTCACCATCGAAGACGTGCTTGAGCAGATCGTCGGCGACATCGAAGACGAACACGATGTCGAGGAAGACAGCTACATCAAGCCGCTGCCAAGTGGCGACTTCCTGGTCAAGGCGCTGACGCCGATCGAGAACTTCAACGAGTTCTTCGACAGCGAGTTCTCCGATGACGAGTTCGACACCGTCGGCGGCCTGGTGATGAGTGCCTTCGGTCACCTGCCCAAGCGCAACGAAACCACCGAAATCGGCGCGTATCGCTTCCGCGTGCTCAACGCCGACAGCCGCCGCGTGCACTTGCTGCGCCTGACCCCGATTAGCCGTTAAGGAACACCATGCGTTGGATCACCCGCCCCGGCTGGCCCGGTAACCTGCTGGCCATGGCGGCCGGCGCGTCTACCCTGCTGGCCCTGTCGCCGTTCGACCTGTGGCCGCTGGCCCTGCTTGCCGTCGGCCTGTTCTACGCTGGCCTGCGCGAGCTGAGCCCACGCCAGGCCATGGGTCGCGGCTGGTGCTTCGGCTTCGGTCTGTACGGCGCCGGCACCAGCTGGATCTACATCAGCATGACCACCTACGGCGGCGCCTCGCCGTTGTTGGCGGTACTGCTGCTGGTGGCATTCTTTGCCGCCATTGCCTGGTTCTTTGCCCTGCCCGCCTGGCTCTGGGCGCGCTGGCTGCGCCGGAACGAAGCGCCGCTAGCCGACGCCTTGTGCTTTGCCGCGCTGTGGCTGCTGCAGGAGGCCTTCCGCGGCTGGTTCCTGACCGGCTTCCCGTGGCTTTATTCCGGTTACAGCCAGCTGCATGGCCCGCTGGCCGGCCTCGCGCCGCTCGGCGGGGTGTGGCTGATCTCGTTCGCCCTGGCCCTCAGCGCTGCATTGCTGTGCAACCTGCACCGACTGCGCGCACGCCCGGCATTCATGGCAGTTGGCGCACTGTTGCTGGTGGCGCCATGGGTACTCGGCATGGCCCTCAAGGACCACGCCTGGACGCGCCCTGCCGGCGAGCCGCTGAGCGTCGCCGCCGTGCAAGGCAATGTCGAGCAGGACCTGAAGTGGGACCCAGCACACATCGACGCGCAACTGGCGCTGTACCGCGACATGAGCTTTACCTCCAAGCGAGTGGATCTGCTGGTCTGGCCCGAGACGGCCGTGCCGGTCCTCAAGGATCAGGCCCAGGGCTACATCGACGTGATGGGACGCTTTGCCGCCGAGCGCAACTCGGCCTTGATTACCGGGGTACCGGTGCGCGAAGTGGTGCATCAGCAACGGCGCTACTTCAACGGCATCACCGTGACCGGTGAAGGCGATGGCACCTACCTCAAGCAGAAGCTGGTGCCGTTTGGCGAGTACGTGCCGCTGCAGGACATGCTGCGCGGGGTGATCGAGTTCTTCAATCTGCCGATGTCGGACTTCGCCCGCGGCCCGGACGACCAGGCGCTGCTGCAGGCCAAGGGTTATCAGATCGCCCCGTACATCTGCTACGAAGTGGTCTACCCCGAGTTTGCCGCCAGCCTGGCGGCGCGCAGCGATCTGCTCCTGACCATCAGCAACGACACCTGGTTCGGCACCTCGATCGGCCCGCTGCAGCACCTGCAGATGGCGCAGATGCGTGCGCTTGAAGCGGGCCGCTGGATGATCCGTGCGACCAACAATGGCGTTACCGCGCTGATCGACCCGTTTGGCCGCATCACCACGCAGATCCCGCAGTTCCAGCAGGCGATCCTGTATGGCGAAGTGGTGCCGATGCAGCAACTGACGCCCTACCTGCAATGGCGCTCGTGGCCACTGGCGATTGTTTGCCTGCTGCTGATGGGCTGGGCGTTGGCCGCCAGGCGCATAGCCAAAACCGTGTGAGCAAACCGCGCAACACCTGCCTGCGCGGCCCCCTGTAGGAGCGGCCTTGTGTCGCGAAAGGCCCGCAAAGCGGGCCCGGGGATCTCGGCGGCGAAGCTGAAATCTGGGGCCGCTACGCAGCTCTTTCGCGACACAAGGCCGCTCCTACAAGGGGCGGTGTAATGAGCGGAAGGCGCATTGCCTCAGTAGAACAGCCGATAACCGATCATACCCGCCACCTCATTGAGCAATTGCCCGCTCTGCCAGACTGCTCTGCTTTCAGGCAGCAGCCCGGCAAACGGCCGCGCATGATCCTGGCCGAGGAAGCCCACCGGCGCCGGCACTACCTCGAAGCCCGCCTGCTCGAAGCTCCAGCGCGAGCGCTGCATGTGCCAGGCCTGGGTCACTACCACCACCCGGCGAATGCCCAACGGCTGCAACAGTTGCGCGCTCATCTGGGCGTTTTCCCAGGTGGTACGGCTGGCCTGCTCCTGCCACTTCACCGTAACGCCAAAGTCATCGCGCAGCCGATCGGCCATCAACTGCGCCTCGCTGGGCGGGGTACCGTAGTGCAAGCCACCGCTGGTCAATACCGGCAAACCAGAGGCCTTGGCCAATTGCGCGGCGTAGCGCATGCGCTCCAGCGCGTGCCCGGTAGGCTGATCCTGACCACCCCAGGCAGGATCGCCGCGCTCGCGGCCGGCACCGAGTACCACGATCGCATCTGCCCGCTGGGCCAGCCCCGACCACTGCGCCAGGCTCAGCGGCGTTTCGGTTTCCAGCTGGCGCGCGACCTGCTCCACCACCAGCGGCAGGCTCATCAGCCATAAACCGCCCAGCCCCAACGTAAAGCAGGCAAATGCCAGCCGCGGCCGGCGCTTGCGCAACCACCACGCGGCCAGCAGCAAGATGAACAGCAAGCCAGGCGGCATCAGCCACTGCTTGATAAAGAATCGAATAGGCATTGCCTGCACCTCCTGTGAAGGCGTGCAGACTAAGAGGATCGACACCGAGCGACAAGTAGCGCCCGGCGCCGATCATGCTATGTAGATGATTGAACCGGCGCGCGGCGTTTTGCGCGCCAGCAGGCCAGCACGGCTACCGATGCGGCAGCGTCCTGGATCTGACCGGGGCGACGGAGCGCTTCCTGTCCTTGAGCCAGATGATCTTGGCTGAGCTCGGCTCCGCTGGTTTGACCGCAGCGGCGCTGGCAATGCGGCTCTCTGGAAAGATCTCCAGATAGGCCTTGATCACTTCGAACTCTGCGGGGCTCAGGCCACGCAACTCAAGTTCCGCTGGCATCTCGTCGCGCAATCGCACCGCCGTGCGGGCAGCTTCCAAGGCCAGCCCAAGGCGGTCGATCAAGCGTTCATACAGCTCCGGTTTGCTTGCGGGTAACTGCGACTCTCCCATCCGTTCACCTCATTGAAGATAACGATATCTCCCCCCACACCTGAGCTTAGCGGCGTTGTGCAAAGCAGCAGAGCGCTGCGACCAACGGCCCCCGGCGCCGCTGCGGGCCAATTGGGTTTCCCACGATACACAGCGCTCATGTATGCTACGGCGTTCACTCTCACCGACACCGGAGTGCCGGATGCAGCGAGGTTCCGCTGCCGGGAACAAGGTCTTCTCTCTCTCAGCCAAAAGTAGCCATGCACGAACAATACACGCCCCGTGACATAGAAGCCGCCGCCCAGAAATCCTGGGACGAGCAACAATCGTTCGCTGTTACCGAACAGCCAGGCAAAGACACTTTCTATTGCCTATCGATGTTCCCGTACCCGAGCGGCAAGCTACACATGGGCCACGTGCGCAACTACACCATTGGTGACGTGATCGCGCGCTACCAGCGCATGCTCGGCAAGAACGTGCTGCAGCCGATGGGCTGGGACGCCTTCGGCATGCCGGCGGAAAACGCCGCGATGAAGAACAACGTCGCCCCGGCCAAGTGGACCTACGAAAACATCGACTACATGAAGACCCAGCTCAAGAGCCTGGGTCTGGCCATCGACTGGTCGCGTGAAGTCACCACCTGCAAGCCGGACTACTACCGCTGGGAACAGTGGCTGTTCACTCGTCTGTTCGAAAAAGGCGTCATCTACCGCAAGAACGGTACGGTCAACTGGGACCCTGTCGATCAGACGGTACTGGCCAACGAACAGGTTATCGACGGCCGTGGCTGGCGTTCGGGCGCGCTGATCGAAAAGCGCGAAATCCCGATGTACTACTTCCGCATCACCGCATACGCAGACGAGCTGCTGGAAAGCCTCGACGAGTTGCCGGGCTGGCCTGAACAGGTCAAGACCATGCAGCGCAACTGGATCGGCAAGTCGCGCGGGATGGAAGTGCAGTTCCCCTATGACCAGGCAAGCATTGGTCATGCCGGCGCACTTAAAGTCTTCACCACCCGCCCCGACACGCTGATGGGCGCGACCTACGTCGCCGTCGCCGCTGAGCACCCGCTGGCTACCCAGGCTGCCCAAGGCAACCCGGCGCTGCAGGCGTTCATCGACGAATGCAAAGGCGGCAGCGTTGCCGAGGCCGACATGGCCACCCAGGAAAAGAAAGGCCTCGCCACGTCGCTGTTCGTCGAGCACCCACTGACCGGTGAGAAACTGCCGGTCTGGGTCGCCAACTATGTGCTGATGCACTACGGCGACGGCGCTGTCATGGCGGTGCCGGCCCACGACGAGCGTGACTTCGAGTTCGCCCAGAAGTACTCGCTGCCGATCAAGGCCGTGGTGCGCACCAGCGCTGGCGACGAAGTCGGCAGCACCTGGGAAGCCGCCTACGGCGAGCACGGCACCCTGATCAACTCCGGCGCCTTTGACGGCCTCGACTTCGCTGGCGCGTTCGACGCCATCGAAGCCGCGCTGATCAGCAAGGAGCTGGGCAAATCGCGCACGCAGTTCCGTCTGCGCGACTGGGGCATCAGCCGCCAGCGCTACTGGGGCTGCCCGATCCCGATCATCCACTGCCCATCGTGCGGCGACGTGCCGGTGCCGGAAGACCAACTGCCAGTCACCCTGCCAGAGAACGTCGTACCCGATGGCGCCGGCTCGCCACTGGCACGCCTGCCTGAGTTCTATGAATGCAGCTGCCCCAAGTGCGGCGCTGCGGCCAAGCGCGAAACCGACACCATGGACACCTTTGTCGAGTCGTCCTGGTACTTCGCCCGTTACGCCTCGCCGAACTACGAAGGTGGCATGGTCGACCCGAAAGCGGCCAACCACTGGCTGCCAGTCGATCAGTACATCGGTGGCATCGAGCACGCCATCCTGCACCTGCTGTATGCGCGCTTCTTCCACAAGCTGATGCGCGATGAAGGCCTGGTCACATCGAACGAGCCGTTCAAGAACCTGCTGACCCAGGGCATGGTTGTTGCCGAAACCTACTACCGCGTAGCCAGCAATGGCGGCAAGGACTGGTTCAACCCGGCTGATGTCGAGCTGGAGCGCGACAGCAAGGCCAAGGTCATCAGTGCTCGCCTCAAGACCGACGGCCTGCCGGTGGAAATCGGCGGCACCGAGAAGATGTCCAAGTCGAAGAACAACGGCGTCGACCCACAGTCGATGATCGACGTCTACGGCGCCGACACCTGCCGCCTGTTCATGATGTTCGCCTCGCCGCCGGACATGAGCCTGGAATGGTCCGATTCCGGCGTTGAAGGCGCAAGCCGCTTCCTGCGTCGCGTCTGGCGCCTGGCCCAGGCCCATGTGAGCCTCGGCTTGCCGGGCAAGCTGGACACTGCGGCACTGGATGACGGGCAAAAGGCGATCCGCCGCGCGATTCACGTGGCGATCAAGCAAGCCAGCAGCGATGTTGGCCTGCACCATAAATTCAACACTGCCATCGCCCAGGTGATGACCGTGATGAACGTGCTGGAAAAAGCCCCGACCGCTACCGCCCAGGACCGTGCCCTGCTGCAGGAAGGCCTGGAAGCAGTCACCCTGCTGCTGGCACCGATCACCCCGCACATCAGTCATGCGCTGTGGCAGCACCTGGGCCACAGCGAGGCGGTGATCGACGCCACCTGGCCGAGCGTGGATGAGAGCGCCCTGGTGCAAGACAGCGTGACACTGGTGGTACAGGTCAACGGCAAGCTGCGTGGTCAGGTCGAAATGCCCGCCACTGCCAGCCGCGAAGAAGTCGAAGCTGCGGCGCGCGCCAACGAAAACGTGGTGCGCTTCACCGACGGCCTGACCATTCGCAAGGTCATCGTGGTTCCAGGCAAACTGGTCAACATCGTCGCCAACTGATGGCAACGCTCGCCCGCAGGCACTGCGGGCGAGCGGAATCGGCCCACAAGGGAGCTTCAACATGATCAAACGCAATCTGCTGGTAATGGGCCTGGCCGTCATGCTCAGCGCCTGCGGTTTCCAGCTGCGCGGCACCGGCACTACCGAGCTGACCATCAAGGAACTTGATGTCAGCGCGCGTGACGCCTACGGCCAGACCGTTACCCAACTGCGCCAGGTACTTGAGCGCAGCGGCGTCAGCCTGCGCAGCGGTGCGCCGTATCGCCTGTCGCTCGACAACGAGCAGCAGACCCAGCGCGCAGTCACCTACAGCAGCGGCAGTCGCTCGGCCGAGTACGAACTCACCACCGTGCTCAACTACAGCATCAACGGCCTGAACAACGTGCCGTTGCTAAGCGACAAGCTCGAAGTGCGCAAGATCTACGTGCGTGACGGCGACAACATCACCGGTTCCGACCAGGAAGGCACCCAGACCCGCGACGAGATGCGCCGTGATCTGGTCCAGGCCATGGTCGTACGCCTGCAGATGCTGACCCCAGCTCACCTCGACGAACTGCAGCAGCAAGCGGATCAACGTGCCAAGGCTGAAGCCGAAGCCGCCGCAGCCGCGCAGCGCTATCGTGACGAAACCCCGCAGCAGTCGCCACTGGAAATCCCGGGCACCTAAGCCCGTGCGGGGCACCGCCAGGTGCCCCGACCTCTGCTCATGAAGCTCGCCCCCGCCCAACTCAACAAGCATCTGCAAGGTACTCTTGCGCCTGTCTATATCGTCAGCGGCGATGACCCGCTGCTGTGCCAGGAGGCCGCCGACGCGATTCGCGCCGCCGCCCGCCAGCAGGGTTTTGACGAGCGCCAGGTGTTCAGTGCCGATGCCAACTTCGACTGGGGTACGCTGCTGCAAGCCGGTGCCAGCCTGTCGCTGTTCGCCCAGCGGCGCCTGCTCGAGCTGCGCCTGCCCTCGGGCAAGCCTGGTGACAAGGGCGCGGCGGCGCTGATCGAGTACTGCTCGCGGCCCGCTGAAGACACTTTGCTGTTGATCAGCCTGCCCAAGCTCGACGGCAGTGCGCAGAAAACCAAATGGGGCAAGGCGCTGGTCGAGGGCAGTCAATGCCAGTTCATCCAGATCTGGCCGATCGATGCGCAGCAATTGCCGCAGTGGATCAATCAGCGCTTGGCCCAGGCCGGGCTGTCCGCCCAGCGGGATGCGGTCGACCTGATTGCGGCGCGGGTCGAGGGCAACCTGCTCGCAGCCGCCCAAGAGATCGAAAAGCTCAAGCTGCTCGCCGAAGGCAACCAGATCACCGTCGAAACCGTGCAGAGCGCGGTGGCAGACAGTGCTCGCTTCGATGTGTTTGGCCTGGTCGATGCCATTCTCAAAGGCGATGCGACCCATGCCCTGCGCATGCTTGAAGGCCTGCGCGGCGAGGGCGTCGAGCCCCCGGTGATTCTCTGGGCGCTGGCCCGCGAGCTGCGCCTGCTGGCGGGTATCGCCTTGCAGTTCAGCCAGGGCATCCCGCTCGACAAAGCCTTCAGCCAGGCGCGTCCGCCTGTCTGGGACAAGCGCCGGCCACTGGTCAGCAAGGCCCTGCAACGGCTGTCGGCGCAGCGCTGGGCGCAGTTGCTGCAGGATGCTCAGCGTATCGATGCGCAGATCAAGGGCCAGGCGCCTGGTTCGCCTTGGACGGGGTTGACGCGGTTGGCGCTGTTGATGGCTGGACAGCGATTGGTATTGCCTTCGGAATAGCCGGGGCCGCTTTGCGCCCCTTCGCGGGTGAACCCGCTCCCACAGGTACGGCGGCGCTGCAAAACACTGTGGGAGCGGGTTCACCCGCGAAGGGCCGCAGAGCGGCCCCAACAATCTCGACCATATACACAATCAATTGGCCCCACCCCGCGCCAAGCCCTAAAGTCCGCCCCGCACACCCACCCAAGCCGGGGAACCCCGCCATGAGCAAAAAGCCGCAAAAGCACCGCCCCAACAAAGCCAAGTCGATCATTGCCCAGCCGCTTTTTCGCAGCCGCCAGGAGCAACCAGACAAGGGCAAAGGCAGCTACCGCCGCGAAGCCTTCCAATCGAGAGATTGGGAGGTTTCTTACTTTTTGGCCGCATGAAAGCATCCAGCGCGCAGGCATGATATGGTCGCTACCTGACCTGTAATTCCTGGATCTGTGCATGTCCCTCAGTCTGTTCCCACGCTGGCAGCCACGCCAGCTGATCGCGGCCTCCAGCCTTATCCTGCTGGTCGCCTGTGCGGAAAAACCTACCGCCGCCGACGCCGTGCCACTGGCTCCTGCCCAGCCCGCACCGGTGGTTACCCTGCCCACCAGCAACGCCGACATCAACGCTGAAATCCAGCCAGTGCAGAGCTTTGCCCAGTGGCAGGCCGGTTTCCGTCAACAAGCGTTGCAGGCCGGCATTGATGCCGGGCTGTTCGACCGCGTGTTTGCCGGTGTCACGCCGGACATGGACGTGATCAAGGCCGATCGCAGCCAGCCCGAGTTCAGCCGCCCGGTGTGGGAATACCTCGACGGCGCGCTGTCGCCGCTGCGGGTGCGCAACGGCAAGAAGCTGCTGGAACAGAACGCCGAGCTGCTCACGCGCCTGGAACAACGCTATGGCGTGGACCGCCAGGTGCTGGTGTCGGTGTGGGGCATGGAGAGCAACTTCGGCCAGTTCCAGGGCAGCAAATCGGTAATCCGCTCGCTGGCGACCTTGGCCTATGAGGGCCGCCGCCCACAGTTTGCCCAGGACCAGCTGATCGCGGCGTTGCAGATCCTGCAGAACGGCGACATTCAGCCTGAGGCCATGCGTGGCTCGTGGGCCGGGGCGATGGGCCAGACCCAGTTCATCCCGACCACCTACAACACCCATGCCGTCGACTTCGACGGCGACGGCCGCCGCGACATCTGGAACAGCACAGCCGATGCCCTCGCATCGACCGCGCATTACCTGCAAAGCTCGGGCTGGAAGCGTGGCCAACCGTGGGGCTTCGAAGTCCAGGTGCCGGCCGATTTCGACTTCTGGATCGCCGATGGCGCCCAGCGCAAGACCGTCAGTGAATGGCTGCAACTGGGCGTCAAGCTGCCCAATGGCACCCAGCTGCCAGCGGGCAGCAATCAACTCTCGGCGGCGCTGCTGCTGCCGGCCGGCGCACGTGGCCCGGCGTTCCTGGTGCTGGACAACTTCCGCGCCATTCTCAAGTACAACAACTCGTCGTCCTACGCGCTGGCGGTAAGCCTGCTGGGCGATCGTTTCTCCGGTTGGGGCTTCATTGCCGGCAGCTGGCCCAAGGATGACTTGCCATTGAGCCGCAGCGAGCGCATCGAGCTGCAGAACCTGCTCAATGCGCGCGGCTATGACGCGGGCAATGCCGACGGCATCATCGGCGCCAATACCCGCAAGGCCATCCGTACCGCTCAGCAGGCGCAGAACATGCCCGCTGACGGCTACCCGACGCACAAGCTGCTCGAGAGTTTGCGTCAGTAGTGAGATTGCCGGGGGCTGCTTCGCAGCCCTTTCGCGACACAAGGCCGCTCCTACAGGGACCGCGTGAAATTGACGTGCGCGGCCAACTGCAGGAGCGGCCTTGTGTCGCGATAGGGGCGCGAAGCGCCCCGGCAATCTCAAGCCCTGAACAAATCCTGCTGCAGCACCAGTGTCTGCATGTCGCTGTCGAGCCGCACCTGAGCGCCAAGCGGCAGGCACAGGTTCGGATCGCAATGGCCACTGCGCCAGCCGGCCAGTACCGGCACATCCAGCGGCGCAAAAATGTCCTGCAACAGCGGCGTCATGGCGGCCACGGTAATCCCGGCGAAATCCCCCACCAACACCCCACGCACGCCCTGCAGCTTGCCTGCCAGGCGCAGTTGCGTGAGCAGCCGGTCAACCCGGTACAACGGCTCGTTGACGTCTTCGATAAACAGAATGGCGCCGTCGGTGTCGATCTCCCCAAGTGTACTCAGCGTCGCGCCGAGCATCGACAGATTGCCGCCCAGCAGGCGCCCGCTGGCAACGCCTGGCAGCACTGTGGTCAAGGGATAAGCATGGGGATGGACGAGTGCATCGCCCTGCCCCACTTCACCGCGCAATTGCCGCAGCAGCGAGCTGACTGTCGGTTCAAGCTTGCCGCCCAGCAGGTCGGCGTTGAGCATGCCACCGTGAAAACTGACCAACCCGCAGTAGCGGTTGATCGCGGTGTGTAGCGCGGTGATGTCGCTGTAGCCAATCAAGGGTTTGGGGTTGCGGGCAATCAGCTCGAAATCGATCTGGTCGAGCAGGCGCATGCTGCCGTAGCCGCCGCGCATGCACAGAATGGCGTCCACCTGCGGATCGGCGAATGCAGCATGCAGGTCATCCAGCCTTTGCTGGTCAGTGCCGGCCAGATAACCCTGGCTGCTGCTCACGCTGGGATATAGCCGGCACCGATAGCCACGCTCGTTGAACCACTGCTGGGCCTTGTCGGCATCCAGCCGCGCCGGCCCTGCGGGGGCAATCACCGCAAAACAGGCATTCGCTGCCAGCTTTCGCGGCAATAGTGAACCTAGGTGTTCAGCACAGTCCATCCAGCAACTCCTTGAAAGCATTTGCAGATCAATGGGCAGCAACAATGGGCCAGCCCGAGATCGTTGCCCACAGGGTACAGATCCCCCAACAAAAATGCCGATGGCACCTCCCGGCGCGCATCGGCATTGGCCCAGCGGATCAGCTTACAGCTTGATCTTGGCTTCGTGCGCCTGCTGGTCAGCGTGGTACGAGGAACGCACCAGCGGCCCGGAGGCGACGTTCTTGAAGCCCATCTTGTGGCCTTCTTCAGCGAACCAGGCAAAGGTGTCCGGGTGCACGAAACGCTGCACCGGCAAGTGACTGCGCGATGGCTGCAGGTACTGGCCGAGGGTCAGCATGTCGATGTCATGCTCGCGCATGCGCTGCATCACTTCGATCACTTCTTCGTCGGTTTCGCCCAGGCCGAGCATCAGGCCAGACTTGGTGGGTACGTGCGGCACCAGTTGCTTGAACTTCTGCAGCAGGTCCAGCGACCAGTCGTAGTCCGAACCCGGACGCGCGGCCTTGTACAGGCGCGGTACCGTTTCCAGGTTGTGGTTGAACACATCTGGCGGCTCTTGAGCGGTGATCGCCAGGGCCACGTCCATGCGCCCGCGGTAGTCCGGCACCAGGGTCTCGAGCTGCACGCCCGGGGACAGCTTGCGGATCTCGCGAATGCAGTCGGCGAAGTGCTGGGCACCGCCGTCACGCAGGTCGTCGCGGTCTACCGAGGTGATCACCACGTACTTCAGACGCAGGTCGGCGATGGCCACGGCAAGGTTCATCGGCTCGTCGGCATCCAGTGCTTTCGGCCGGCCATGGCCGACGTCGCAGAACGGGCAACGACGGGTGCAGATGTCACCCATGATCATGAAGGTGGCGGTACCACCCGAGAAGCACTCACCCAGGTTCGGGCACGAGGCTTCTTCGCAGACGCTGTGCAGCTTGTGCTTGCGCAGCAGTTGCTTGATACGGTCGACTTCCGGCGAAACCGGGATGCGCACGCGGATCCAGTCAGGCTTCTTCGGCAGCTCGTCGGTAGGGATGATCTTTACCGGGATGCGCGCGACCTTGTCGGCGCCACGCAGCTTGACCCCGGCTTCGACCTTCTTCGGCGCCGGGCGCGGGGTCACGTCATGGGTGGTGATCAGGTTCGGCACGGCTTCTTGCACAGTTGTCATATTCAGTCGATTCCGCCCGTAAGGGTCGTCTGCTCAGCATAGTCGAGGTGCTTGACCAGCTGTCCACGCAGCCTTGTCCTGACCTCGGTGAGTTCGATCGGACCTGCCAGATCACGCAGCTGGGTCATCGCCAGCCCCGCATAGCCGCAGGGATTGATTCGGCGGAATGGCGCAAGGTCCATGTCCACGTTCAGAGCAAGGCCGTGAAAGGTACGGCCGTTGCGGATTCGCAAGCCGAGCGAGGCGATCTTGGCCCCGTCAACATAGACTCCGGGCGCATCGGCCTTGGCCGCCGCCACAACGTCATAACTGGCCAGCAGATCGATCAGGCTGTTTTCGATCCGGGTAACCAGTTCACGCACGCCAAAACCAAGCCGGCGCACATCAAGCAACAGGTAAGCCACCAACTGCCCGGGGCCATGGTAGGTCACCTGGCCACCGCGGTCGCTCTGCACCACCGGGATATCACCCGGCACCAGCAGGTGCTCGGCCTTGCCGGCCTGGCCCTGGGTGAACACCGGCGGGTGCTCGACCAGCCAGACTTCGTCCAGGCTGTCGGTACCACGCTGCTCGGTAAAACGCCGCATGGCCTCCAGCACCGGTTCATAGGGCTGCAGGCCAAGCTCGCGGATACCGAGGCTGGCCGGCATCAGAGCACCATTTTCACAATGCCGGTAGCACGCAGGGCGCTGTTGATGTCGTGCAACTGGTCTTCGCTGGTCGCCACGATGTGCAATTGCACGGTGGTGTACTTGCCTTCCTTGCTCTGGCGCTCGGCCAGGGTCGACATGTCGACCTCAGCGTGTTTCTTCAAAATCTCGATGACCGTGTTCTTGAAATTGACCACGGTATCGCCGATCACCTTGATTGGGTAATCAGCGCAGGGGAATTCGATCTTGTGCGACTTGACGTCAGCTTCGCTCATGCGGAAACGGCCTCGTAAGCCGTGGCAACAACAACGCTCCCGCCGGATTGGCGGGAGCGTGGCAGGTCACGTTATCAGTTGAACAACCCGTAGAAGAATAGACGAATGCTATCCCACATACGGCGCAAGATACCACCTTCCTCAACGCCGTCGAGGGCGATCAGGTCGGCGCTGTGAACCACTTTCTCGTCAAGTTTGACTTCGACTTTACCGATCACGTCACCTTTGGCGATGGGCGCGGTCAGCTGTGGGTTCATGGTCATCGAGGCGGCCAGGCGCTTCAATTGACCTTTAGGCATGGTCATGGTCAGGTCGTTGGCCAGACCGGCCTTGACCTGGTTGGTCGCGCCTTTCCATACCGGCGCCTGAGTCAGCTCGGTGCCCTTCTGGTAGAAGGTCTGGGTTTCGAAGAAGCGGAAGCCATAGGTCAGCAGCTTTTGCGTTTCGGCGGCACGCGATTGCTCGCTGTTGGTACCGAACACCACGGCGATCAGGCGCTGGCCATCACGTACGGCGGAGGCGACCATGCAGTAGCCGGCTTCGTCGGTGTGGCCGGTTTTCAGGCCATCGACGGTCTTGTCACGCCACAGCAGCAGGTTGCGGTTGGGCTGCTTGATGTTGTTCCAGAAGAATTCTTTCTGCGAGTAGATCGCATAGTGAGCCGGGTCTTCGTTGATGATCGCGCGAGCCAGCAGGGCCATGTCGTGGGCCGACGAGTAATGCTCGGGGTGCGGCAGACCGGTCGGGTTCATGAAGTGGCTGTTGCTCATGCCCAGATCGGCAGCAGTCTTGTTCATCATGTCGGCGAAGGCATCTTCGCTGCCGGCGATGTGTTCGGACAGAGCGACCGAGGCATCGTTGCCCGACTGGATGATGATGCCGTGCAGCAGGTCGCTGACGGTTACCTGGCTGCCTACCTTGATGAACATCCGCGAACCGCCGGTACGCCAGGCGTTTTCACTGACGGTAACCGGGTCGTTCTCGCCGATCTGGCCACGACGAATGTCGAGGGTGGCGATGTAGGCGGTCATCAGCTTGGTCAGGCTGGCTGGCGGCAGGCGCTCGTCACCGTTGTTTTCGACCAGCACGTTGCCGCTGGACGCGTCCATGAGTACGTAGGACTTGGCTGCCAGCTGTGGTGGGGCTGGCATCATCTGCTCTGCTGCAAAGGCAGCAGGGGTGATCATCAGCAGGACAGGCAGGCAAAGTCGTTTGGCAAGGTTGGTGATGTTCATCCGTCTCTCGAAAATCGCTAATGGTCTGATGTTCCGTGGGCTCGAAGCCCAACGCCCAGTCAGTCTAGTTATGTGAGCTGCGTGGCAGCCCAGGAGCCTGGCGCGGGGCCTGGCGGGGCAAAAACGGCCATTGTACATGGCCGCGCCGGGCAATTCATGACAAAACGGACAGCCCGGCGCCCACTTCAGGCCGCAGCGGGCGCCGTGAGTTCCGCGTTCAGTCGGTGACCAGCTTGGCCTGGCCGAGATTGGCCAGGCGCACGCTGTCTTGAGTCTGCTGCACTTCACCCTGGCTGCTCATCGGCCCCAGGCGCACGCGGTGCAGGGTCTGCTGGTTACGCACGATCGAGCTGATGAACACCGGTGCGCTGACCATGGTGCTCAGTTTCGAGCGCAGCAGCTCGGCGGCATCCGGGTTGGCGAAGGCGCCGACCTGGAGGAACATGCCGCCAGTGTTGCTCGGCACGCTGTTGCTGGCGATCTGCACCGGCACCACGGCAGCGGCATGCTGCTGCGCTGGCGGTGTCCACTTCTCGACCTTGCCGGTGCTGGCGGGCAGCGGCTGCGTCTGCGCGACCTGCGGCTCTTTCAGCACCAACGGCGCCTGCTGGCCGCGCTGGGCCCACCACTGCTGCGGGTCGATGCCTTCAACGCGCACCCGCGCGGTGCCGGTTTCGGCGTAACCGAGCTTCTTGGCGGCGGCGTACGACAGGTCGATGATCCGGTCCGAATAGAACGGGCCGCGGTCGTTGACCCGCAGGATCACGCTGCGCTGGTTGTCGAGGTTGGTCACCTTGACGTAGGCCGGCAACGGCAGGGTCTTGTGCGCCGCGCTCATGCCGTACAGGTCATAGACCTCGCCGTTGGCGGTGTTCTGACCGTGGAACTTGGTGCCGTACCACGATGCAGTACCCTCGGCGCGGTAGTTGCGCGACTCCTGGATCGGGTAATAAGTCTTGCCCAGCACCGTGTACGGGTTGGCCTTGTAGTTGCCGGTGTGCACGGTCGGGGTGGCGTCGGGGATCTTGTTGACGTCGACATCCCACCATGGCGCGCCGTCTTTATGCGCGCGGTTGATGTCCAGGCCCGGCTGCGAGCGGATGACGTTGCCACCCGCACCGCTGCTCTTGGGTGCAGGCCGGCTCGATGAGCAACTGACCAGGACCGCACTGATGGCGATGCAGGTCAGCAGTTTGAAGGAATGAGTAGTAAACAATCCGCGCATTACTTGACGCCCCGTGCAATGACCAGCTGTTGCGAAAGCTGATGCACGGCCATGGCGTACATCACACTGCGGTTGTAACGCGTGATCGCATAAAAGTTCTTCTGGCCCATCCAGTATTCAGGGCCGTTGTCGCCTTCCAGTTTGAAGGCGGTGACCGGCAGATCATCGCGCAGCGCATCATTGCTCGACCAGCCCAATGCGCGCAATTCGGCGACGGTCTTGACCGGCTCGATGCCGCTGGTCAGGCCTTCGTCGGCACGCTCGCCGCGCACCTGGGCGCGGCTGACCACGCCTTCCCCGGCAACCCAGCCGTGGCGCTTGAAGTAGCTGGCGACACTGCCGATGGCGTCATCCGGGTTGTTCCAGATATTGATATGGCCGTCACCATCGAAGTCCACTGCGTAGGCGCGAAAGCTGCTCGGCATGAATTGCGGCAGGCCCATGGCGCCGGCGTACGAGCCTTTCAGGGTCAGCGGGTCGAGCTGCTCTTCACGGGCCAGCAGCAGGTACTCGCGCAGCTCCTTGCGGAAGAATTCAGCCCGCGGCGGGTAGTCGAACCCCAGCGTCGACAGGGCATCGATCACCCGGTAGTTGCCGGTGTTGCGACCAAAGAAGGTTTCCACGCCAATGATCGCCACGATCACCTGGGCCGGCACGCCGTATTCCTGCTCGGCACGCGCCAGGGTTGCCTCGTGCTGGCGCCAGAAGTCGACACCACGGGCGATGCGCGCATCGGTGAGGAACATCGGCCGGTATTCTTTCCACGGCTTGACCCGCTCCGCCGGACGCGAGATCGCGTCAAGAATCGACTGCTTGCGCTGCACCTCGCGGAACACGCCCATCAGCTGTTCGCCGGCAAAGCCGTGGTCGCGGGTCATTTCGCCGACAAACTCGGCCACCTGCGGCGAGCCGTCGTAGTCGCCGGCACTGGCCTGCTGGACTGCGCCGAGCAGGCCCATCGCGCCGATCCACGGCGCCCAACGGGCCGCCCAGCTACGCACTGCTTGCATGAAATTGTTCACCTTATTCAAACTTGCGCGATCCATTTGCGGTGGGTGTGGATCGACATCAGAACGCCAAACGCTGACAGCAGCGTCACCAACGAAGTTCCGCCATAGCTAATGAAGGGCAGCGGCACCCCCACCACCGGGAGCAAGCCACTGACCATACCAATATTGACGAACACATAAACAAAGAAGGTCATCGTCAGGCTGCCCGCGAGCAGCTTGCCGAACAGGGTCTGCGCCTGTGCGGTGATGACCAGGCCGCGGCCGATCAGCAGCAGATAAACGATCAGCAGCATGCAGATGCCGACCAGGCCGAATTCCTCGCCGAGCACGGCGATGATGAAGTCGGTGTGGCTCTCCGGCAAAAAGTCCAGGTGCGACTGCGTACCGAGCAACCAGCCCTTGCCGAATACCCCGCCGGAGCCGATCGCGGCCTTGGACTGGATGATGTTCCAGCCAGTGCCGAGCGGGTCGCTCTCAGGATCGAGGAAGGTCAGCACGCGCTGCTTCTGGTAGTCGTGCATGACAAAGAACCACATCGCCACCGCCACCGGCACTGCCGCGGCGATCACACTGATGATCCAGCGCCAGCGCAGGCCACCCATGAACAGCACGAACGCGCCGGAAGCCAGGATCAGCAGCGCAGTACCCAGGTCCGGCTGGCGCACGATAAGAATGAACGGCACGCCGATCAGCACCAGGCTGATCGCCACATGCTTGAGATCAGGCGGCAAGGTGCGCTTGGACAGGTACCAGGCCAGGGTTGCCGGCATGATGATCTTCATGAATTCCGAAGGCTGGAAGCGGATCACTCCGGGGATGTTGATCCAGCGCGTGGCGCCCATGGCGTTGTGACCCATGACGTCGACCACCACCAGCAGCAGCACCCCGGTCAGGTACGCCAGCGGCACCCAGCGGGCCATGAAGCGTGGCTCGAGCTGGGCAATGATGAACATCGAGACCAGGCCGATGCCGAACGAGGTCGCCTGCTTGCTCAGCAGGTCCCAGTTCTTGCCGCTGGCCGAATACAGCACGAACAGGCTGCCGGCGGCGAGGGTCAGCAGAATGATCAGCAGCGGGCCGTCGATGTGGATGCGCTGAAGAAAGCTCGCGCGCCGACGCATGACGTCTTCGCTGGAGAGCATGCGATCAAAATTGTTAATCACTGGGCCTTTTCCTGAGCGACGGTGGCGGGAGCGAACTCGGTTTTTAACTGGCCGTTGGCGTCGAGCAGCCAGGCGTCCATGATCTGGCGCATCACCGGCGCCGCCACGCGGCCACCAGCCTCGCCGTTCTCGATCATCACCGAGACGACGATCTTCGGATCGTCAGCCGGGGCGAAACCGACAAACAGGGCGTGGTCACGGTGACGCTCCTGGACTTTGTTGCGGTCATACTTCTCGCCCTGCTTGATCGCCACCACCTGAGCAGTACCGCTCTTGCCGGCGATGCGGTACTGCGCGCCGGTGGCAGCCGCGCGGGCGGTGCCGCGGGCGTTGTGCATCACCTGCTCCATGCCGTGGGTGACCTTGGCCCAATCGGACGGGTCACGCAGGACGATGTCCTCGATCGGGTTTTCGTCGACCGGCGGCTGGCCCTCGATGGTCTTGGCCAGGTGCGGGCGGAACCACTTGCCCTTGCTGGCGATCAGTGCGGTAGCCTGGGCCATCTGCAACGGCGTGGTCTGCATGTAGCCCTGGCCGATGCCGAGGATCAGCGTTTCGCCCGGGAACCACGCCTGGCGGCGGGTGGCGCGCTTCCACTCACGGGTCGGCATCAACCCGGAGGATTCCTCGAACATGTCCAGCGACACGCGCTGGCCGAGGCCGAACTTGTTCATGTAGGTCGACAGGCGATCGATGCCCATCTTGTGCGCAAGATCGTAGAAGTAGGTGTCATTGGAACGCATGATCGCCAGGTCAAGATCAACCCAGCCGTCACCGGTGCGGTTCCAGTTACGGTATTTGTGGTCGTAGTTGGGCAACTGGTAATAGCCCGGGTCGAACACCCGGCTGCCGGCTGTCACGACACCGCTGTCGAGGCCGGCGATGGCCACTGCGGGCTTGATCGTCGAACCGGGTGGATACAGCCCGCGCAGGACCCGGTTGAACAGCGGCCGGTCGATCGAATCGCGCAGGTCAGCATAGGCCTGAAAGCCAATGCCGGTGACGAACAGGTTGGGGTCGAAGCTTGGCTGGCTGACCATCGCCAGTACTTCACCCGAGCGTGGATCAAGCGCCACGATAGCGCCACGCCGACCACCCAGAGCCAGCTCGGCGGCTTCCTGCAGTTTGATGTCCAGGCCCAGCACGATGTCCTTGCCGGGGATCGGGTCGGTGCGCTTGAGCACGCGCAGCACGCGGCCGCGGGCGTTGGTCTCGACCTCCTCGTAACCGACCTGACCGTGCAGGGCATCTTCATAGAAGCGCTCGACGCCGGTCTTGCCGATATGGTGGGTGCCGCTGTAGTTGACCGGATCAAGGGTCTTCAGCTCTTTCTCGTTGATCCGCCCGACATAACCGACCGAGTGGGCAAAGTGCGCACCTTGCGGGTAATGCCTGACCAACTGCGCAGCCACTTCCACGCCCGGCAACCGGAACTGGTTGACGGCGATCCGGGCGATCTGGTCTTCGCTGAGCTCGAACAGGATCGGCACGGGCTCGAATGGCCGCCGACCCTGCTTCATGCGCTTCTCGAACAGGGCACGGTCGTCCGCTGTGAGTCCCAGCACCTCGACGATGGCGTCCAGCACCTCTGGCCATTTGCCGGCGCGTTCGCGGGTCATGGTCAGGCTGAAGCTGGGCCGGTTGTCGGCGATGATCACCCCGTTGCGGTCGAAGATCAGCCCGCGGGTCGGCGGGATCGGCTGCACATGCACCCGGTTGTTCTCCGACAGCGTCGAGTGATAGTCGTACTGGATGATCTGCAGGTAGTACAGCCGAGCAATCAGCACACACACCAACAACATGATCGCCACAGCGCCGACCACGACGCGGTTGCGCACCAGACGGGCGTCTTTCTCGTGGTCTTTGAGGCGGATCGGCTGCGACATCGGGCGGGCTTACAGGCTCATTTGTGGTAGGGATGCCCGGACAACACGGTCCAGGCGCGGTAGATCTGTTCGCCGATCAGTATCCTTACCAACGGGTGCGGCAAGGTCAGCGGCGACAGCGACCAGCGCTGTTCGCTGCGCGCACACACCTCAGGCGCCAGGCCTTCCGGCCCACCCACCATCAAATTCACCGTCCGCGCATCCAGGCGCCAGCGATCCAGCTCGACCGCCAACTGCTCGGTGCTCCACGGCTTGCCGTGGACTTCGAGGGTGACGATGCGTTCGCCGGGCTGAACCTTGGCCAGCATGGCCTCCCCCTCCTGACGAATCAGGCGAGCCACGTCGGCGTTCTTGCCCCGGGTGTTCAGCGGGATTTCCACCAGCTCGAGCGGCAACTCAGCAGGGAGGCGCTTGGCATATTCATGCCAGCCTTCCTCGACCCACTTGGGCATGCGCGAGCCGACCGCGATCAATCGCAGACGCACGGCGCTTCCTTATTGCTTGTTGAGCTTGTCGAAGTACTCGTTGGCGCCGTTCTCGGAGCTGTGGTGCTTGCCATCGGCAGCACGGCTCTGCTCGGCACCCATCCACAGGCGCTCGAGGTCGTAGAACTGACGCGCAGCGGCGGTCATCATGTGCACGATGACGTCGTTCAGGTCGAGCAGCACCCAATCGCTTTCGCCTTTGCCTTCTTCGCCCAGCGGCATGACGCCCTTGGCTTTGACCAGCTCGCGAACCTTGTCCAGCATCGCGTTGATCTGGCGATTGGAGGTACCGGTAGCGATGATCATGTAGTCGGTCAGGCTGTGCTTGTCACGCACGTCGATCACCTGGATATCCAGGGCCTTGACCTCTCCCAGCGCTTCCTTGGCCACTTCGACCAGTTCTTCGGCAGTGATGTCGTTTTGCTTCTTCATAGTTACTCGTTCAACTCGTTTTGAATGAGGCGCCCCAACGGCGCCCTCAGTTGGACCCACGATATAGATCGTGCGCCTCTATGTAGGCCAGTACTGCATCCGGCACCAGAAACCGTACCGACTTGCCGCTGGCCAGCAGCTGTCGGATTTGCGTGGCCGACACCGCAAGCGGGGTCTGCCAGACGAACGAAATGTGACCCGCCGGGCCGGACATGGCAGTGGGATCGCTTTGCGAGCGCGCAGCCAGCAGGTTGCGCAGCTCGTCTGGTGGTTCGACATCCGCATCCGGGCGTTGCAGCACCAGGATGTGGCAATGTTGGAGCAATTCTTCCCAGCGGTGCCAGCCCGGCAGGCCGCAGAACGCGTCCCAGCCCAGGACCAGAAACAACTGGTCATCGCCGCCCAGCTCGGCCCGGATCGATTCCAGGCTGTCGATGGTATACGACGGTTTGTCACGGCCCAGCTCGCGCGCATCGACGCTCAGGCAGTCAACCCCGCTGACCGCGCTCTGCACCATCGCCAGGCGCGCCTGAGCGTCTACCTGTGGCGTGTCGCGGTGCGGCGGGCGGGCGTTGGGCAGCAGGCGCAGCTCGTCCAGGCCCATCAGCTCGGTCACTTCCAGCGCACTGCGCAGGTGGCCGATATGAACCGGGTCGAAGGTACCGCCGAAAATGCCGACGCGCCGCACTGCAGGGGCCTGATTCAACTCAGCTCGGCTCCTGGCCGCGCAGCTGGCCATCGCCAATCACTACGTATTTTTCGCAGGTCAGGCCTTCGAGGCCGACCGGACCACGCGCATGCAGCTTGTCGGTGGAAATACCGATCTCGGCACCCAGGCCATACTCGAAGCCGTCGGCAAAGCAGGTCGGGGTGTTGAGCATGACCGACGCCGAGTCGACCTCGGCGATGAAGCGCCGGGCCTGACCCTGGTGTTCGGTAATGATCGAGTCGGTGTGGTGCGAGCCGTAGTGATTGATGTGCTCGATGGCCTGCTCGAGGCCGTCGACCACGCGAATCGACAGGATCGCGTCGAGGTATTCGGTGTGCCAGTCGTCTTCGCTGGCAGGTGCTGCCTGGATGATCGCCCGGGCGCGCTCGCAGCCGCGCAGCTCGACGCCATGTTCCTGGAAGCGCCGGGCCATTTCCGGCAGGAAGTCTGCAGCAATGGCCTGGTCGACCAGCAAGGTCTCCATGGCGCCGCAGATACCGTAGCGGTAAGTCTTGGCGTTGAAAGCAACGCGCCAGCCCTTGTCGAGGTCGGCGTGCGCGTCGATGTACACATGGCAGATGCCATCGAGGTGCTTGATCACCGGTACGCGGGCATCGCGGCTGATCCGCTCGATCAGGCCACGGCCGCCACGCGGGACGATCACGTCGACGAACTCGGGCATGCTGATCAGTGCACCGACCGCTTCACGGTCGGTAGTTTCCACAACCTGCACCACTGCCGCTGGCAAACCTGCGGCAGCCAGGCCGCGCTGGATGCAGGTGGCAATCGCGCGATTGGAATGAATCGCCTCGGAGCCGCCACGCAGAATGGTCGCGTTACCCGACTTCAGGCACAGGCTGGCAGCATCGATGGTCACGTTCGGCCGCGACTCGTAGATGATCCCGATCACGCCCAGCGGCACGCGCATCTTGCCGACCTGAATGCCCGACGGGCGGTAGCTCATGTCACGCACGGCGCCGACTGGGTCGGGCAGGCTGGCCACCTGGCGCAGGCCGGTGATCATGCCGTCGATACGAGCAGGAGTCAGCGCCAAACGATCGAGCAGCGCCGCTTCCAGACCATTGCTGCGGCCATTGGCGAGGTCCTGCTCATTGGCGGCAGTGAGCTCGGCGCGGGCGGCGTCCAGCGCATCGGCAGCAGCCTGCAAGGCACGGTTCTTCTGTGCGGTGCTGGCGCGGGCGATCACGCGCGAGGCCTGGCGGGCAGCGCGACCCAGGCGGGTCATGTAGTCAAGAACGGACTCAGTCATGGGCTCGGTGTCTTGGCGAAAGGGGAAATCGGCTGATTATAACTGGCGGGCACCGGTACGCCCAGCGGCGGGTGGCGGATGGTAGAAGATGACGAGGTTAATGGACAGGAAAGATGTAACCTGGCTTGACCAAAATGCTACGTGCGAGGTCTGAAGGCCCCGTGGTTGCTGGGCGCCAGCGGTTCGCGCCGGCAGGCAGCCATCTGCAGCAGCGTTCAGCCTCGATTAAGCGATTAATTGCTATGATCGCGCCATTCAATCATGAACAGCCAGCATGCCAGACCCAGCCCCCTGCCCGGCCCGCGCCCTGCCAGACAGCTTTTTCGACCGTGATGCCCAGACCCTGGCCAAGGCGCTGCTGGGTAAAGTCATTCGCCACCGTCAGGGCGACCTGTGGCTGGCTGCGCGGATCATCGAAACCGAAGCCTATTACCTGACCGACAAGGGCAGCCACGCCTCGCTGGGCTATACCGAAAAGCGCAAGGCGCTGTTTCTCGACGGCGGGCACATCTATATGTACTACGCCCGCGGCGGCGATTCGCTGAACTTCAGTGCCCATGGCCCGGGCAATGCGGTGCTGATCAAGTCAGCCTACCCGTTCACCGACGCGCTCTCGGACGCCAACAGCCTGGCCCGGATGCAACTGAACAACCCCGATGCCAGCGGCCAGTTGCGCCCACCCGAGCGCCTTTGCGCCGGGCAGACCCTGCTCTGCCGCGCGCTGGGCCTGAAGGTGCCGCACTGGGACGGCCAGCGCTTCGATCCGCAGGCGCTGTATGTCGAGGATTGTGCGCTGGCAGTGCCGCAGATCATCCAGTGCGCTCGCCTGGGCATTCCCCATGGCCGCGACGAGCACCTGCCGTACCGCTTCGTCGATGCTCAATTCGCCCGTTTCTGCACACGGAACCCGCTGCGTCGGGGCCAAGTCGAAGGCCGGGACTACTCAACTCTCGTACAAGGAAGCTGACCATGGGCCAATGGCTCGACAGCCTGACCGGCTGGCTCAGCGCCAATCCACAATGGCTTGGCGTGGCAATCTTCGTGGTGGCCTGTGTCGAATGCCTGGCGATTGCCGGGATCATCGTGCCGGGCACGGTATTGCTGTTTGCCGTCGCGGTGCTGGCCGGCAGTGGCGAATTCACCCTGGGCGAAACCCTGCTGCTGGGCTTTGCCGGCGGCTTGCTCGGGGATGCGATGTCCTATGCCATCGGCAAGTATTTCCACCAGAACATCCGGCGCTTGCCGCTGATCCGCCATCACCCGGAGTGGATCGGCCGCGCCGAGACCTACTTCCAGCGCTATGGCATCGCCAGCCTGCTGGTGGGGCGCTTTATCGGGCCGTTGCGGCCGATGCTGCCGATGGTCGCCGGCATGTTCGACATGCCGTTGCCGCGCTTCATTGCGGTGAGCCTGGTGGCCGGCGCCGGCTGGTCGGTGGCTTATCTGCTGCCTGGCTGGGCGACCGGCGCGGCGATGCGCCTGCCGCTGCCGGAAGGTTTCTGGCTGGATGCAGGGATCATCGCCGGCACCTTGGCCGTATTGATCGGCCTGAGCCTGAGCAGCAGCATTCGCGACCAGCGCCACGGGACCCGGCTGATCGCCGGGATGAGTTTTCTGGCGCTGGCCGGGGTGTTTCTCGGCTGGCCATTCCTGCATGAGTTCGATCAGGGCGTGATGACTCTGGTGCAGGAGCACCGCAGCCAGGCGTTCGACGGCATCGTGGTGATCGTCACCCGCCTGGGCGACTTCCGCACTCAACTGTTCCTCGGCGGCTTGCTGACCGGCCTGCTGTTGCTGGCCCGGCAATGGCGCCATGCGGTCTTCGCCGGCAGCGCCCTGATGGGCACCGCGATTGCCAATGGCACGCTGAAATGGCTGTTTGCCCGAGCCCGACCAGAAGTGCTCAGCGACCCGCTAACCACTTACAGCATGCCCAGCGGGCACAGTTCGGCCTCGTTTGCGTTCTTCCTGGTGATGGCGGTACTGGCCGGCCGCGGGCAACCGCCGCGGATGCGCCTGACCTGGATCATGCTCGGCTGCATCCCGGCGCTGTCCATCGCCCTGTCGCGGGTCTACCTGGGCGCGCACTGGCCGACCGATATCCTTGCCGGGGCCCTGCTGGCCTGCTGTATCTGCGCCCTCAGCCTGACCCTGGTGCAGTGGCGCCAGCCTTTGACGGCGCTACCGCTGCGGGTGTGGTGGCTGATCCTCCCGGCGTGCGTGGCATTGCTGGCGTTTTTTGCCCTGTACGCCCTGCCCCACGCACTACTGCGCTATCAGTACTGAGTGTGAAGGAGCGCCTGGCCAGGCGCTCCTGATCAGGCAAACAGCTCGCCTTGCATGCGCTCGAGCAGCGATTGAATCGCGGCCAGGCGCTGCTGCGGCGAGTCCATCGCCAGCAGCTCGAGCTTGTCTTCTTCGATAAACGGCAGCAGGTAGGCCAACTGGTTGGCCAACGCCTGGCGCCCCTCGGCGCGCGGCATATCCAGCGCCGCGACCATTGGATGCTCACCCAGGGCCAGCAGCAGCGCCACTAGGTCATCATCTTCCTCGCTCAAGGCGCTGTCGGCGCTGTCGGCCAGCCAGTTCACCTCGGCCAGCAGCAGTTGGTCTTTCTGCACGTTGGTCTGGCCGACCTCGAAGCGGCGCACGCCCTCGACGCGAATGCCCAGCAGGCCGTTGTCCTGCTGTTCGAAGTCGCGGATCAGCGCTTCGCAGCCAATCGGCGCAACGCCCATTGGCGCCTTGCCGACCTGCTCGCCCTCGAGGATGCACACCACGCCAAAGCCAGCGCCCTGCTTCATGCAGCGGCCGATCATGTCCAGGTAACGCGCCTCGAAGATCTGCAGATCGAGCATGCACCCGGGAAACAGCACGGTGTTGAGCGGAAACAGCGGTAGCGTCATGTTCAATCCTCAAGCCACCAGGCTAACCGCCAACGGCAGGAATACCGCCGTGGCCACACCCATCAAACTCATCGCCAGCGCCGCAAAGGCGCCGCATTCGTCACTTTCCTGCAGGGCCACCGAGGTGCCTACCGCATGTGCGGTAATCCCCAGCGACATTCCCCGCGCCTCGGCGCTGTGCACACCACAACGGCTGAGCAGCGCCGGGCCGAAAATCGCCCCGATCACCCCGGTGATCAACACGAACACCGCCGCCAGCGCGGCCACGCCGCCGATCTGCTCGGCCACCAGCATGGCAATCGGCGAGGTCACCGACTTGGGCGCCATGGTCATCAGGATCATGTGCTCGGCACCGAACCACCAACCCAGCAGCACACAGGCACCAGTGGCGAACACCCCTCCGATTACCAGCGTAGTAAAGGTCGGCCAGAACAACTGGCGAATCCGCCGCAGGTTCAGATACAGCGGCACCGCCAGCGCGACCGTGGCCGGGCCAAGCAGGATATTCATGATCTCGGTGCTCTTGCGGTACTCGCTGTAATCGATGCCGCACAGCAGCAGGATAGTGATCACCACCACCATCGAGACCAGCACCGGCTGCAAAAAGATCCAACGGGTCTTCTCGAAGGCCGCCAGCACCAGCTGGTAAGCACCCAGGGTGATGCCGATGCCAAACAGCGGATGGTGCACTACGGCATCCAGTGCGCCTTGCCAATCGAGGATCATGGGTGCTCCTCCGGCTTGCTCTGGCGCTGGATCAGCTTCTGCATCAAGACGCCGACGAATACCAGGGTCAGCAGGCAAGACAGCACCAACGCGCCGACGATGGCCCAGAAGTCAGCAGCAATGTCTTTGGCATAGACCATCACCCCAACGGCAGGCGGCACCAGCAGCAACGGCAGGTAACGCAACAGGCTGGAGGCCGCTTCGTTCAACGGTTTGCCGACTTCGCCGCGGGCGATGAGAAATACCAGCAGCAGCAGCAGGCCGATGATCGGCCCAGGCAGAATCGGCACCAGCAGGTGATTGAGTGCCGTACCCAGCAACTGAAACAACACCAGCCAGGTCAATCCACGCAACAGCATAAGCTTCTCCTTGGGGCATGGCGGCCATTATAAACACGCGTGGCCGGGCGCGTGGCCAGCACATGGTTGCTTGACCGCGCGCTGCCAACATGATGATCTTGCACGCGCGTACCACTTGAGCAGACACGACAACCTGGAGAGTCACGATGCCCTATGTACCTGTTGCAGCGCTTTCGCAGTATGTTGGTAAGGAACTGGGACGTTCCGCCTGGCTGACCATCGATCAGCAACGCATCAACCTGTTCGCCGAAGCCACTGGCGATTTCCAGTTCATCCACGTCGACCCGGAACAAGCCAGCAAGACTCCGTTCGGCAGCACCATCGCCCATGGCTTTCTGACCCTGTCGCTGATCCCCAAGCTGATGGAAGACATCCTCGTGCTGCCCGAGGGCATGAAGATGATCGTCAACTATGGTCTGGACAGCGTGCGCTTCATCCAGCCAGTCAAGGTCGACAGCAATGTGCGTCTCAAGGTCGAGCTGAAGGAAGCGACCGAGAAAAAGCCTGGCCAGTGGCTGCTGAAGATCCTCGCTACCCTGGAAATCGAAGGGGAAGACAAGCCGGCTTATATCGCCGAGCCGTTGACCCTGTGTTTCGTCTGAGCCACTGACGGGGCTGCCACGCGGCCCTGCGATTGCTGGCTGGGCACTGTCTCAGCCCACGCATTGTGCGGCATACTCGGCACATCTATCGCCGAGATCCGCCATGCGTGTACTGCTGCCCCTCGCCCTCACCGTTCTGCTTGCTGCCTGTGGCGACGGCGAACCACTGTCGCCGCCAGACGCCCGCCTGCCTGACGGTGGCCGCTACCGCGGCCAGGTGGTCAATGGCCTGCTGCAGGGCGAGGGCCGCATCGACTACCCCAATGGCAGTTGGTACGCCGGCACCTTCGCCAACGGCCAGTGGCATGGCCAGGGCGAATGGCATGGCAGCAACGGCGAGGTCTACCGCGGCCAGTTCGCCAGCGGCCTGTTCGAGGGCCTGGGCGAGCTGACCACGCCCGGCAGCCACTACTCAGGCACCTTCAAGCATGGCCGGCGCGACGGTGAAGGCACCCTCAAGCAGAACGATCAGGTCTACCGTGGCCAGTTCAAGGACGACCAGTACCATGGCGCCGGCGAGCTCAAGTTGACCGACGGCAGCCAGTACCAGGGCCTGTTCGCCAAGGGCCAGCCGAACGGCGCCGGGGTGCGCAGCGATGCCAGCGGCAATCAGTTCAGTGGCTACTTCGTCGATGGCCAGCTGCAAGGCAGCGGCACTTACGACAGCGCCGATGGCGAGCAGTACATCGGCGAATTCAAGGACAACCGCCTGCAAGGCCGCGGCCGCTTCGAAAACGCCGACGGCGACGTCTGGATCGGTGAGTTCAGCGATGGCTCGCTGGACGGCCAGGGGGAGCTGCTGGGCAGCGATGGCAGCCGCTACAAGGGCGGCTTTCGCAACTGGCGGTTCTCGGGCGAAGGCCGCCTGCACCTGGCGGACGGCAGCCAGTACATCGGCGGTTTTATCGACGACGCCTACCAGGGCCATGGCCGCCTGATCCACGCCGACGGCCGCATCGAGGGCGGCTACTGGGTCAAGGGCGTGCGTGTGCGCGACGAACAGAGCAAGCTGCTGCCCGACCCGCTCGACCTGGCCCTGCTCAATCAGGGCAAGCTGCTCAAGGATGCGCTGGCCCAGGTGCCGCCATCCAAGGCGCCGATCCAGCTGTACAGCCTGGTGCTGGCCGGCGATGGCCAGCAAAGTGTGTTCATGCGTGAAGCCGACTATGTCAGCAACATGCTCAAGGTGCGCTTTGGTGCCAGTGGCCAGATCACCCTGGTCAACCACCGCGATCACCTGGCCGATCGGCCAATGGCCACCCGCCAGAACCTCACCCGCGCCGCCACAACCCTGGCCGAGCGCAGCGGCCCGGAAGACCTGATCTTCATCTACCTGACCAGCCACGGCAGCGCCGATCACCAGCTGGTGCTCGACCAGCCGCGCCTGCAACTGGCCGATCTCTCCGCCGATGAGCTGGCCAGCGCCCTCGCGCCGCTCAAAGACCGCGACAAGGTGGTGGTGATCTCGGCCTGCTACTCCGGCGGTTATATCCCGCCACTGAAAGATGAGCGGACCCTGATCATGACCGCCGCGCGCCCGGACCGGGTGTCATTTGGCTGTTCGGAAGAGGCCGACTTCACCTATTTCGGCGACGCCCTGTTCGCTGAAGCCCTGAACCAGACCGACGATTTGAAACAGGCGTTTGAACTGGCGCGCGCCAGCGTTGCCGAACGGGAACGTAGGGAAGGTTTCGAGGCCTCTGAACCGCAGCTGTGGGCGCCGCCCGCAGTACTGGCACACTGGCAACGGCTGCGCCAGCAGCAGGCCGAAGAAGCCTTGCGCAATGAAGCTCAGACAGCCGCACCGCCGCAGGCAAAACCACCTGCCAGGCGCTAAGCTGTGTGTAACAAGGGAGAGACATCATGTACTTGACGCCTCAGCATGTCCTGATCGCCGGCGCTACTGGCCTGACAGGTGAACACCTGCTTGACCGGCTGCTCAATGAACCCACCATCAGCCGCGTGCTGGCGCCAACGCGCCGGCCGCTGGCAGAGCATCCTCACCTGGAAAACCCGGTCGGCGACCCTGCGGTGTTTCTGCCGCAACTGGGCGGCCGAGTCGATATCGCCTTCTGCTGCCTGGGCACTACCATCAAGCAGGCGGGCTCGGAGTCGGCGTTTCGCGCTGTCGATCTGGACATGGTGGTGGCCTTCAGCAAACGTGCGCGGGAAATGGGTGCACGCCATCTGCTGGTGGTCAGCGCCATTGGCGCAGACCCCAAGTCCTCGGTGTTCTACAACCGGGTCAAAGGCGAAATGGAAGAGGCGCTGAAAGCGCAGGACTGGCCACAGCTGACCATCGTGCGGCCATCGCTGTTGCTCGGTGAGCGGATTGAACCGCGCCTCGCCGAGCGCCTGGCCGCGCCGATTGCCCGGCTGCTGCCTGGCAAGTACGGTGGCATCGAGGCGTGTACCCTGGCCCGGGCATTGTGGCGCCTGGCGCTGGAAGAAGAAGACGGTATCCGCGTGATCGAGTCGGACGAACTGCGCAAACTGGGTAAAAACTAAGCAATTGCCGGGGGCTGCCCCGGCAATCTCACAGCCCACCTGATGCGTTGAAGCCCACGCCAAGTGCAGTCAGCAACGACAGCGGCAGCAACAGGGTATCGAGCAGCGCGCTGCCGGGCAGGTCCAGCGCCGGATAAGCCGGGGCTTGCGCTCCAAAGCGATCCGCAGGGCAGCAGCCACCCTTCATCACATACCAATCCAGACGGGTGCCGGCGTATACCACCGGCGCCCCAGGCTTGTTCGCATCCAGCGTACGCACGGTGGCGCAGCCGCCCAGCGAAGTAGCGACCAGCAAGGCCAGCAGAGCCCGCCTCAATCATCCACTCCGTAGTGATGCTCGCCCCAGCGCGGCAGCATGTCCTGAGGGATGTTCAGCAGGTTGAGAATCCGCGCGACGACAAAGTCGACCAGGTCATCGATGGTCTGCGGCTGATGGTAGAACCCAGGCGCTGCAGGCAGAATCACCGCGCCCATCTGCGACAGCTTGAGCATATTCTCCAGGTGAATGGTCGAGAACGGCGCCTCACGCGGCACCAGAATGAGCTGGCGGCGCTCCTTCAAAGTGACGTCGGCGGCACGCTCGATCAGGTTGTTGCAGGCACCTGTGGCAATCGCCGACAAGCTCCCGGTCGAGCACGGCACCACGACCATGGCCGCAGGCGCGCCGGAGCCGGACGCAACCGGTGACATCCAGTCTTCCTTGCCGTACACGCGAATCTGCCCGGCGGCAGCGCCGGTGTATTCGGTGAGGAAGGTCTGCATCGCCTGCGCCTTGGGCGGCAGTTGCACATCGGTCTCGGTGGCCATTACCAGCTGGGCGGCCTTCGAGATCAGAAAATGCACCTCGCGGTCTTCCCGTACCAGGCAATCGAGCAGGCGCAGGCCGTATTGCGCGCCGGAGGCGCCGGTCATGGCCAGGGTAATGCGCTGCGGGCCGTTCACTTCAAGGCCTCGGCCAGCTTGCCGTGCAGGCCGCCAAAGCCGCCGTTGCTCATGATCACCACATGGGTCCCGGGGCGCGCCTGGCCCTTGACCCGCTCGATGATCGCCTCAAGGCTGTCGGCGACAATCGCCGGCACTTTGCACTGCGCAGCAGTCGCGGCGAGATCCCAACCGAGGTTGGCCGGGGCATACCAGATCACCTGGTCGGCATCGTTGACGCTCTCGGGCAGGCCGTCGCGGTGCGCGCCGAGCTTCATCGAATTGGAACGGGGTTCGATCACGGCAATCACCGGCGCCTCACCGACCTGCTTGCGCAGGCCATCAAGGGTGGTGGCAATCGCGGTCGGGTGGTGAGCGAAGTCATCGTAGATGGTCACGCCCTGTACTTCAGCAACCTTCTCCATGCGCCGCTTGACGCTCTTGAAGGCATTAAGTCCGTCGATGGCCATCGCCGGAACGACGCCGACATGACGCGCCGCAGCCAGCGTCGCGAGGGCATTGGCAACGTTGTGCTGGCCAGTCATCGGCCAATTGACGGTGCCCTGCACCACGCCTTCGAACAGCACTTCAAACTGCGAGCCGTCGGCGCTGAGCAGGCGCGCCTGCCACTGCCCGCCAGCACCGGTGGTCTGCACCGGAGTCCAGCAGCCCATGCCGATCACCCGCTCCAGGGCTTGCTCGGTGGTCGGATGAATGACCAGCCCTTCACTCGGGATGGTCCGCACCAGGTGATGGAACTGACGCTCGATGGCGGCCAGGTCGGGGAAGATATCGGCGTGGTCGAACTCAAGGTTGTTGAGGATCGCGGTACGCGGGTGGTAATGGACGAACTTCGAGCGCTTGTCGAAGAAGGCGCTGTCGTATTCGTCGGCTTCGATCACGAAGAACGGCGTATCGCCGAGACGCGCCGACACCGAGAAGTTCTGCGGCACGCCACCAATGAGGAAGCCCGGGCTCATGCCCGCATGCTCCAGCACCCAGGCGAGCATGCTGCTGGTGGTGGTCTTGCCATGGGTGCCGGCGACAGCCAGGACCCAGCGGCCTTGCAGCACATGGTCGGCCAGCCACTGCGGGCCGGAAACATACGGCAGGCCTTTGTTCAGCACATATTCGACTGCCGGGTTGCCACGCGACATGGCGTTGCCGATCACCACCAGATCAGGGGCTGGCTCCAGCTGCGCCGGGTCATAGCCCTGGATCAGCTCGATGCCCTGGGCTTCGAGCTGGGTGCTCATCGGCGGATAGACATTGGCATCGGAGCCGGTGACCCGATGGCCGAGCTCTTTCGCCAGCACGGCCAGGGAGCCCATGAAAGTACCGCAAATACCGAGAATATGAATGTGCATGATCGACCTCGCAAAACGTCGAGGCAGGGTAGCCCAGGGCGCGCCAATTCGCACCCGCTGATTCAGCTTCAACTGACTCGGGTGATGCCGTGTCTGCGCAGTTTGCGATACAGGGTGTTGCGGCTGATGCCCAGGTGGCTGGCGACGTGGGTCAGGTGCCAGCGCAGTTGTTCAAGGGTGGCCAGCAGCGCTTCGCGCTCGGCATCGGCCAACGGCGCGGCCACGCTGGTATTAGCCGTTGCCGGAGCGGTGCGGGTGATGATCGCCGGCAGGTCAGCCAGACCGATGCGCCGATCGTCACACAGCGCCACCAGCGTACGCAGCACGTTGCGCAGCTGGCGCACGTTACCGGGCCAGGCGAAGGCCAGCAGCGCCTCACGCGCCGCCGGCGCCAGCTCAAGCGGCTGGCCATCGGCCTCCTGCGCCAGGATGAAGTCGAGCAACTGGCCCTTGTCGCTACGCTCGCGGACTGCTGGCAAGGGCACTTCGAGGCCGTTGAGGCGGTAGTAGAGGTCTTCGCGAAAACTGCCCTGCTCGACCCGCTCGAGCAGATCGCGGTGGGTGGCGCTGATGATGCGCACATCCACGGCCTGCGCCTCGCCGCCGATGGGCACTACCTGGCGTTCTTCCAGCACGCGCAGCAGGCGCGTCTGCAAGGCCAGCGGCATGTCACCGATCTCGTCCAGCAGCAAGGTGCCGCCATCCGCCTGGAGCAGCTTGCCGCGCATGCCTTCCTTGCGCGCGCCGGTAAAGCTGCCGCCGCGATAACCGAACAGCTCGCTCTCGATCAGGCTCTCCGGGATCGACGCGCAGTTGATCGCCACAAACGGCTTGTGCCGGCGCTGGCTGGCCTGGTGCACCGCCTGGGCAAAGGCCTCCTTGCCGCAGCCGGTTTCACCACGCAGCAGCAATGGCACATCGCGCTCGAACACGCGCAGGGCGCGGCCAAAGTCGGTTTTCAGGGCCGGGTCGAGCAGGCAGATCTGCGCTGCTGGCGCCACCACCGGCAAGGGCTGCGCGGCGGGCACGGCCCAGGCCGCTACCGGTGCCTGCCCGCGCAGGCTGGCATAGACCTGACGGCCATCGCGGGTGTGCAGGGGCCAGGCGGTACTGCCCTGCGGCGTCGCGCGGCCGAGCAACTCGTCGAGGTTGCAGGCAAAGAACATATCGATCGGTTTGCCCAGCACGCCACTGCGAATGCTGCCCAGCAGGTTCAGCGCGCTCTGGTTGGCCGCGCTGATCCGGCCATCGCCATCAAAGGCAAGCAAGCCTTCACTGAACAGCCCGACCGACTCTGCCTGCAGGTGAAAACGCAGCAGCCATTGGTGCTGGTAGTGGCGCAGGAAGTAGCAACTCTCGATCATCTTCGCCGACAGGTTGACCAGCGCCATGGTGTGGAACTGGCTCTGACGCGACACGTCGGCCCGCGCCGAGGACACGTCGAGCACCGCCAGCAGTTCGCCGTGCGGGTCGAATACCGGGCTCGCCGAGCAGGTCAGGCCGGTGTGGCGGCCACGAAAGTGTTCATTCTGATGAATGGTCAGCGCCTGGCGCTCGACCAGGCAGGTGCCGATGCCGTTGGTGCCCTCGCTGGCTTCGCTCCAGTCCGCCCCCAGCCACAGCCCGGCGCGCTCGAAGATGCGCCGCTCGGTGGGCGCCGTGACGCAGTTGAGGATCACCCCGTGGGCATCGGTGAGCAGCACCGCATGGCCGGCGCCAGAGAGCTGCTGGTGCAGGCTGTTCATCTCGCCGTCGGCAATGTGCAGCACCTGTCGCAGGCGCTCGCGGGTCTCCAGCAGGCGCCCATGCTCAAGCACCACCGGCGCCTGGCTGCGCGCAGGATCAAGGTGGTAGTCCTCCAGGCAACGCAGCCACGAGCGGGCAATGGAAGGGTCGCTGGCCGGGCCGTTGCCTTCACCGCGGGCGGTGGTCAGGACCTGCTGGGCATGCTGGCTGAACGTGGTGTTCTGCATTTGTTGTTGGACTCCGCAGATACAGTCTGTGGCCAGCATCCTCCACCCGGCAAGCCTTTGCAATGGTGCGCTGGCGTGGCCGGCACAGGCTGTACCGCCAATGGTACAAAGTGTCACCCAGCGCGTGCCAGCCCTGGCACAACGCCTGGCCATGACGCCCGCAGCACTGGGCCAAGCCCTTGATCTACAAGGCCTGGCAGGCGCTGGCCCGACCTTTGCTCTACGCTTGATAACTCCCTAACAAACATAACTAACCAGGAGAGACACCATGCGTTACGCACATCCCGGTACCGACGGCGCCAAGGTCAACTTCAAGCGTCAGTACGGCAACTTCATCGGTGGCGAGTTCGTAGCTCCGGTCAAAGGTCAATATTTCGAAAACACCTCGCCGGTCAACGGCAAGCTGATCGCTGAATTCCCGCGCTCGACTGCCGAAGACATCGACAAGGCGCTGGACGCCGCCCACGCTGCTGCCGATGCCTGGGGCCGCACTTCGGTACAGGATCGCTCCAACGTACTGCTGAAGATTGCCGACCGTATCGAGCAGAACCTCGAGCTGCTGGCCATCACCGAAACCTGGGACAACGGCAAGCCGATCCGCGAAACCCTCAACGCCGACATCCCGCTGGCAGTCGACCACTTCCGCTACTTCGCGGGCTGCATTCGTGCCCAGGAAGGCGGCGCTGCCGAAATCAATGAAAACACCGTGGCCTATCACATCCACGAACCGCTGGGCGTGGTCGGCCAGATCATCCCGTGGAACTTCCCGATCCTGATGGCCGCGTGGAAGCTCGCCCCGGCCCTGGCTGCCGGCAACTGCGTGGTGCTCAAGCCCGCCGAGCAAACCCCGCTGGGCATCACCGTGCTGGTCGAACTGATCGGCGACCTGCTGCCACCTGGCGTGCTCAACGTGGTGCAGGGCTATGGCCGTGAGGCTGGCGAAGCGCTGGCGACCAGCAAGCGCATTGCCAAGATCGCCTTCACCGGCTCGACCCCAGTGGGTTCGCACATCATGAAGTGCGCTGCCGAGAACATCATCCCGTCCACCGTCGAACTGGGCGGCAAGTCGCCGAACATCTACTTCGAAGACGTCATGCAGGCCGAGCCGAGCTTTATCGACAAGGCCGCCGAGGGCATGGTGCTGGCATTCTTCAACCAAGGCGAAGTGTGCACCTGCCCATCGCGGGCGCTGGTCCAGGAGTCGATCTATCCGCAGTTCATGGAAGCGGTGCTGAACAAGGTCAAGCAGATCAAGCGTGGCGACCCGCTGGACACCGAGACCATGATCGGCGCTCAGGCCTCGCAGCAGCAGTTCGAGAAGATTCTCTCCTACCTGGACATCGCCCAGGCCGAAGGCGCCGAGCTGCTCAGCGGCGGCAAGGTGGAAAAACTCGAAGGCGCCCTGGCCACCGGCTATTACATCCAGCCGACCCTGCTCAAGGGCAACAACAAGATGCGCGTGTTCCAGGAAGAAATCTTCGGCCCGGTGGTCAGTGTCACCACCTTCAAGGACGAAGCTGAAGCGCTGGCGATTGCCAACGACACCGAGTTCGGCCTCGGCGCCGGGGTCTGGACCCGCGACATCAACCGCGCCTACCGCATGGGCCGTGGCATCAAAGCCGGCCGGGTATGGACCAACTGCTATCACCTGTACCCGGCGCACGCCGCGTTTGGTGGCTACAAAAAGTCCGGGGTTGGCCGCGAAACGCACAAGATGATGCTCGATCATTATCAGCAGACCAAGAACCTGCTGGTGAGCTACGACATCAACCCGCTGGGCTTCTTCTAAATACGCCCGGGGCTGCTTTGCAGCCCTTTCGCGACACAAGGCCGCTCCTACAGGCGACTGTGGGAGCGGGCTTGCCCGCGAAGGGCCGCAAAATGGCGATGACACACCACACCCCCAGAGCAGCAACCGCTCTGGCGCGCTTCATGCAAGACAAATCACCAAGTGGCCGCACTCCCTTCGGCCCCCAAAAAAAATAACTGGTGAATCCAATGCCAAGCGATCATCCCGCCGGTACGCCGGCTACTTCTTCCGTCGATTTCGAAAAGGTCGGCTCCGACTATTTCCAGCAACGCGAACTGAAAAAAGGCGCCGCCGGCTGGGTCCTGCTGGTCGGTCTCGGGGTCGCCTATGTGATCTCCGGTGACTACGCCGGCTGGAACTTCGGCCTGGCCCAAGGCGGCTGGGGCGGCATGTTCCTCGCCACCTTGCTGATGGCGACGATGTACCTGTGCATGTGCTTCTCGCTGGCCGAACTGTCGTCGATGATCCCTACCGCCGGCGGTGGCTACGGCTTTGCCCGCAGTGCGTTCGGCCCGTGGGGCGGTTTTCTCACCGGCACCGCGATCCTGATCGAGTACGCCATTGCCCCCGCGGCGATTGCGGTGTTTATCGGCGCCTACTGCGAGTCGCTGTTCGGCATTGGCGGCTGGATGATCTACCTGGCCTTCTACATCATCTTCATCGGCATCCACATCTTTGGGGTCGGCGAGGCATTGAAGCTGATGTTCATCATCACCGCGGTGGCAGCGATTGCCCTGGTGGTGTTCCTGCTCGGCATGGTGCCCCATTTTGATGCGGCCAACCTGTTTGACATCGCTCCAACCAACGCCGCCGGCGCCAGCAGTTTCCTGCCGTTTGGCTACCTCGGTGTGTGGGCGGCAATCCCCTATGCGATCTGGTTCTTCCTCGCGGTCGAAGGCGTGCCGCTGGCTGCCGAAGAAACCAAGAACCCGAAACGTGACCTGCCGCGTGGCCTGATCGGCGCGATGCTGGTGCTGCTGGCGTTTGCCCTGCTGATTCTGGTGATCGGCCCGGGCGGTGCCGGCTCGGAAGCGCTGAAAGCCTCGGGTAACCCGTTGGTCGAAGCACTGTCGAAAGCCTACGGCGGTTCGACCTGGATGGGCGGCTTCGTCAACCTGGTCGGCCTGGCCGGTTTGATCGCCAGCTTCTTCTCGATCATCTATGCCTACTCCCGGCAGATCTTCGCCCTGTCGCGCGCCGGCTACCTGCCGCGCAAGTTGTCGCAGACCAACAAGAGCAAGGCGCCGGTGCTGGCCCTGATCATCCCGGGCATCATCGGTTTCGCGCTGTCGCTGACCGGTCAAGGTGATCTGCTGATTCTGGTCGCGGTTTTCGGCGCGACGCTGTCGTATGTATTGATGATGGCGGCGCACATCACCCTGCGTATCCGCCGGCCGAAAATGGACCGCCCGTACCGCACCCCGGGCGGCATCTTCACCTCGGGCGTGGCGCTGGTGCTGGCCTGCGTGGCGGTGATTGCCGGGTTCCTGGTCGATCCGCGAGTGGTAATTGGCGCTGCGGTGATCTATGCAGTATTGATTGCCTACTTTGCGTTCTACAGCCGTCACCACCTGGTAGCGGGCACACCGGAAGAAGAGTTCGCTGCGATCCAGAAGGCCGAAGAGGCCTTGCACTGATTGCCGCTATGCGCCGCAGGCCCTGCCTGCGGCGCTCTGGAGAGTCTGTATGGCAAGTTTCGTACACACGGTAGGCCATCTGGTCTACCGCTTCGACAGCCTCAAGGAAGTCATGGCCAAGGCCAGCCCGGCCCGCTCCGGTGACTTCCTCGCCGGAGTCGCCGCCGAAAATGACGGCGAACGCGTCGCCGCGCAGATGGCCCTGGCCAATATCCCCCTCACGCACTTTTTAAGCGAAGCGCTGATCCCCTACGAAGAGGACGAAGTTACCCGACTGATCATCGACAGCCACGACGCTGAGGCCTTCGCCCCGGTCAGCCACCTGACCGTCGGCGGCCTGCGCGACTGGCTGCTCGGCGAGCAGGCCGATGAAGACAGCCTGCGCGCCCTCGCCCCTGGCCTGACCCCGGAAATGGCCGCGGCGGTGTCGAAGATCATGCGGGTACAGGACTTGATCCTGGTCGCGCAGAAGATCCGCGTAGTCACTCAGTTTCGCGGCACCATGGGTTTGCGCGGACGCCTGTCGACCCGCCTGCAGCCCAACCATCCGACCGATGAGCCAGCCGGGATCGCCGCGAGCATTCTCGACGGCCTGCTGTACGGCAACGGCGATGCGATGATCGGCATCAACCCGGCCACCGACAGCATTTCGTCGATCTGCGCCATGCTGGAAATGCTCGATGCGATCATCCAGCGCTACCAGATCCCGACCCAGGCCTGCGTGCTGACCCACGTCACCACCTCGATCGAGGCGATCAACCGCGGCGTGCCGCTGGACCTGGTGTTCCAGTCGATCGCCGGCAGCGAAGCGGCCAACGCCAGCTTTGGCATCAACCTCAATGTCTTGCAGGAAGGCTACGAAGCCGGCCTGTCGCTCAAGCGTGGCACCGTCGGGCAGAACCTGATGTATTTCGAGACCGGCCAGGGCAGCGCGCTGTCGGCCAACGCCCACCATGGCGTCGACCAGCAAACCTGCGAAACCCGCGCCTACGCCGTGGCGCGCCACTTCAAGCCGTTTCTGGTCAATACCGTGGTCGGTTTCATCGGCCCGGAGTACTTGTACAACGGCAAGCAGATCATCCGTGCCGGCCTCGAAGACCACTTCTGCGGCAAGCTGCTCGGTGTGCCGATGGGTTGCGACATCTGCTACACCAACCACGCCGAAGCCGATCAGGACGACATGGACACCCTGTTGACCCTGCTGGGGGTCGCCGGGATCAACTTCATCATGGGCATCCCCGGTTCCGACGACATCATGCTCAACTACCAGACCACCTCTTTCCACGACGCCCTCTACGCGCGCCAGACCCTTGGCCTCAAGCCCGGGCCGGAATTCGAAGCCTGGCTGGAGCGCACCGGCATCTTCACCCAGGCCGATGGCCGCATTCGCTTTGGCGACAACCTGCCGCCCGCTTTCCGCCAGGCCTTGGCGCAGCTCGCATAGGGATGACCATGGATCAGCACACACCAACCACCGACAACCCTTGGCTGGCCCTGCGCAGCCTGACTCCGGCGCGCATCGCCCTGGGCCGCAGCGGCATCAGCCTGCCGACCAGCGCCCAGCTGGATTTCCAGTTCGCCCACGCCCAGGCCCGCGATGCCGTGCACCTGCCGTTCGACCACGCCGGGCTGCGCAGTCAGCTCAGCGACCGCGGCCGCGAAAGCCTGCTGCTGCACAGCGCAGCCAGTGATCGCGACCAGTACCTGCAGCGCCCTGACCTGGGTCGACGGCTAAATGAAGCCTCGGTCGGACAACTGCGCGAGCACGTAAAGGCCAACCCCGGCGGGGTCGATCTGGCTATCGTCGTGGCCGATGGCCTTTCTGCGCTGGCGGTGCATCGGCATACCCTGCCGTTTCTCAGCCGCTTTGAAGAGCAGGCCGCAGCCGATGGCTGGAGCAGCGCACCGGTGGTGCTGGTCGAACAAGGCCGCGTCGCGGTCGCCGACGAGGTCGGCCAGCTGCTCGGTGCACGCATGACGGTCATGCTGATCGGCGAACGACCGGGGCTGAGCTCGCCCGACAGCCTGGGCCTGTACTTCACCTTCGCGCCCAAGGTCGGCCTGACCGATGCTTATCGCAACTGCATCTCCAACGTGCGTTTAGAGGGGTTGAGCTACGGCATGGCCGCGCATCGCCTGTTGTATCTGATGCGCGAAGCGTGTCGGCGCCAGCTGTCGGGCGTGAACCTCAAAGACGAAGCCGAGGTACTGAGCCTCGACTCGTCAGACCCCAGCGCAAAACGCGGTAACTTTTTGCTCGGCGAACAGTAGTTATCACTGCTGGCGGCTGGATTGCGCTTCGCGCCTGCTTTGGGGCAGCATGGGCGCGAACGTTGTCGGCAACCTGTCGTTTGCCTAAATGGACTCTGAGGGCCGTACATGCGCATCATCAAGGCAACCCTGGCACATCTCGACCTGCTCAACCCATTGTTCGTCAAATACCGCGAGTACTACGGGCAACTGCCCTACCCGGACAGCTCACGCAGCTTTCTCGAAAAGCGCCTGCGGCTGGAGGAGTCGGTGATCTATCTGGCCTTCGCCGATGACGATGTCGACGACAGCAAGCTGCTGGGCTTCTGCCAGCTGTATCCAAGCTTCTCGTCGCTGTCGCTCAAACGTGTGTGGATCCTCAATGACATCTATGTCGCCGAAGATGCCCGGCGAATGCTGGTAGCCGACCACCTGATGCGTGAAGCAAAGAAGATGGCCAAGGAAACCAACGCCGTGCGCATGCGCGTATCGACCAGCACCGACAATCAGGTCGCCATGAAAACCTACGAGTCTATGGGCTTTCGCGAGGACACCGAGTTCAAGAACTACACCCTGCCGATCAACTCGGATTGATCGCGCTGTGGCAGCGGCGTGCAGCCGCTGCTGCAGACACCAGCGCCACGGCCTTTGCCGCCGGCCGGTAATCCGCCGCTACAATCTCCCCGGGCACGATCCCAGCTTGTCCGTATAATCCCTTTTTTACATGTGTGAAAGTTTACCTACGCTCACACATGCGTAGCCGATTTCCGTCTTTGCGCGCCCGTTGTCGCGGGTCAAGAACACAGGTGCTGTACATGGATTTCAACCCGCTTGACCTCATCCTGCATCTCGATGCCTACCTTGATCTGCTGGTGAACAACTACGGCCCGTGGATCTACGCCATTCTCTTCGCGGTGATCTTCTGCGAGACCGGGCTGGTGGTGATGCCATTCCTGCCGGGCGACTCGCTGCTGTTCATTGCCGGTGCAGTGGCGGCCGGTGGTGGCATGGACCCGGTGCTGCTGGCCGGCCTGTTGATGGCCGCAGCGATCCTCGGCGACAGCACCAACTACGTGATAGGCCGCACGGCCGGTGAACGTTTGTTCAACAAGCCCAACTCGAAGATCTTCCGCCGCGACTACCTGCAGCGGACCCATGATTTCTACGACAAGCATGGCGGCAAGACCGTGACCCTGGCGCGCTTCCTGCCGATCCTGCGCACCTTTGCGCCGTTTGTCGCCGGCATCGCCCATATGCACTACCCGCGTTTCCTGACTTTCAGCGTGGCCGGTTCGCTGCTCTGGGTCGGCGGCCTGGTCACCCTGGGCTACTTCTTCGGCAACGTGCCGTTCATCAAGCAGCACCTGTCGCTGATGGTGGTGGTGATCATCGTCCTGTCGCTGGTGCCGATGCTGCTCGGCCTGCTGCGTGGCCGCTTCGGTCGCGCGGCCAAGGCGCACTGATCGGCCCATGTGGTCGTTACGCGCCTGGCGGCGCCGGCGCACCCTGGCGCGCTACCCAATCGATGCGCAGTTGTGGCAGGCCGTGCGCCAGCGCCTGCCGGTGCTCGATGGCATAACCGCCGAGGAAGACCACTGGCTGCGTGAGGCCTGCGTGCTGTTTCTGCATGCCAAACACCTGACCTGCCTGCCCGGGGTCGAACTGGATGACGAGCAGCGCCTGCTGCTCGCCGCCCAGGCGCAACTGCCGTTGTTGCACCTGGGCGACCTTGACTGGTATCAGGGTTTTCACGAGATCATCCTCTACCCCGACGACTTCAAAAGCCCCCAGCGCCACCGCGATGCCAGCGGCGTCGAGCACGTCTATGACGGCGAGCACAGCGGCGAAGCCTGGCAACAGGGGCCGGTCATTCTGGCAATGGACGGGGTACTCGCCGGTGGCGGCTGGGAGGCCTACAACCTGGTGATCCACGAGCTGGCACACAAGCTCGACATGCTCAATGGCGATGCCAACGGCCTGCCGCCACTGCACCACGGCATGCACGTCGGCGACTGGTCGGCTGCGATGCAGACTGCCTACGACGACCTCAACCGCCAGCTTGATGCCAACCCGGATGCCGAGACCGCAATTGACCCGTATGCCGCGGAGAATCCTGCAGAGTTTTTCGCCGTCACCAGCGAATACTTCTTTAGTGGGCCTGACCTGCTACAACAGGCGTATCCGCAGGTCTATCAGCAATTGGTCCAGTTTTACCGGCAGGACCCGCTGGCCCGCCTGACCCGGCTGCAGGCCGAAGATCCGCAGTATTGCGCCAGTCAGCCCTGAGCTGGCCACACATCAGGCAGGGCGTGGCGTGCACTGGCGGAATATGCCTATAATCGCCGCCAATTTTCTGAACAGACACGGGGGCCCTGCCCAATGAGCTACAGCAAGATTCCGGCTGGCAAAGACCTGCCGAACGACATCTACGTCGCCATCGAAATCCCGGCTAACCACGCCCCGATCAAATACGAGATCGACAAGGACAGCGACACCCTGTTCGTCGACCGTTTCATGGCCACCCCGATGTTCTACCCGGCCAACTACGGCTTCATCCCCAACACCCTGGCCGACGACGGTGATCCGCTCGACGTGCTGGTCGTGACGCCGTACCCGGTAGCGCCAGGCTCGGTCATCCGCGCCCGTCCGGTCGGCGTGCTGAACATGACCGACGATGGCGGCGGCGACGCCAAGGTCATCGCTGTCCCGCACGACAAGCTGTCGCAGCTGTACGTCGACGTCAAAGAGTACACCGACCTGCCAGCGCTGCTGATCCAGCAGATCGAGCACTTCTTCGCGAACTACAAAGATCTCGAGAAGGGCAAATGGGTCAAGATCGAAGGCTGGGCCGGCGCCGATGCCGCACGCGAAGCGATCACCAAATCGGTTGCTGCCTACAAGGGCTGAGCCGAACACGTCTGAGCGGTGATGCCGTTCAGACCATGTGTCTAGGGGCGCTTTGCGCCCCTTTTCATGCCTGCTCTTCCCTGCTGCAGACTCCCTCGCACAAAATCCGTCCTAGGATCCTTCCTACAAACCCTCTGTTTTCCCACAACAAAATCAAACCCTCAGTTCATTTTCCTGCCGCTCTGCCCCCGTTAAACTTCGCCCATGACGACATCCGGCGACCGCCTCAAGGCACTCCTGCAAGAATGCGACCTGACCCCTTCCGATTTCGCCGCCCAGCGTTGCGTTACCCCCCAGCACGTCAACAATTGGTTCAAACGCGGTGTGCCTCTGGCACGCATGGACGAAATGGCCGATCTGTTCTGCGTGCACCGGCGCTGGCTGATGAACGGCGTAGGGCCCAAATACCACAGTGCCATCCTGCGCCAGAGCGGCGTCTGCGCCGAGGCAGTGCACCAACCCACCTCGCTGCTCGACCTGGACGGCCGGCTGCTGCGGATCTCCCTGTACCGGCTGCACGGCAACCAGCTGTCACCTGACATGCAGGGCCACCTGACCCTGCCGGCACAATCTCTGGAAACCCTCGGCGTGTTCCCTCAGCGAGCGATCTGCATGCTCATGCCCGCCGGCAACATGGCGCCGATGATCCCGCAGGACGCGATCATTGCCATCGACCGCGGCAGCACCCATGTAGTCGATGGCCAAACCTATGCCCTGCTGCACAACGGCCAGCTCAAGGTGCACAGTCTCAGCCTCGAGCACGACGACACCCTATGCCTGCACAGCCATGACCAGCGTAACTACGCGGTCGAGCGCTACACCTTCGCGCAACGTCAGGAGCAAGGGCTGGAAATCATCGGCTGGGTATTCCACTGGTCATATTTCAACCAGCGGGCCAGCTCCTGAAATACCCCGTGCAATTTTTTGCTGGGCATCGGCTGCCAGCCCTAGTATGCTTCGGCCCACATTACGCCCCACACCGGCCCAGGCCGCGTTGCAGAGGGCTCGGCGACGCCTGACACAGCCGTCTGCCTTCTTTTCATGGCCCTTGAGGTCATACCGTTTAAGGCGGTTGCGGCTTACCAAAAATGAGCCAAGATCGTCCCCGAGAAGCCGGCCACAAGCCGGCTTTTTAATGCCCGCAATTCACCCGCCCTCCCGCAGGTAGCCCATGATGAAAATCGTCCCGCTGCTGATTACCCTCCTGTTCGGCCCCGTCGTCATTGGCCAGACGCTTGCAGCGCCTCCTGCCCGCGAGCAGACGGTCGATTCGAGCTGGCTGCAAAGCGATAGTCAGGCCTATCGCTTCAGCACCTTCAGGCTGGACTCCGACGATGGCAAGCGCCACTACCAATTGTGGGTCGGCCAACCCGACAGCCCGGCCCCGGCTGCCGGCTACCCGGTGCTTTGGATGCTCGACGGCAATGCAGCGATGGCTGTGCTGCAACCGGGGCTGTTGGAGAAACTCGCCAACGGACAAGCCCCACTGCTGGTAGCCGTGGGTTATCAGGGTGAGCAACGCATTGACCGAAACGCGCGTAGCTTCGATTACACGCCTACGGTTACTGGCTTGACCGAACAGCTCGACCCGCTAACGGGCCTGCCCAGCGGTGGTGTCGACGCGTTTCTGGACCTGCTCAGCCAGCGCATGCGCCCGCTGGTCGCCAGTGTCGCGCCAATCGACATCAACCGGCAGACGCTGTGGGGCCACTCCTACGGCGGCCTGGCGGTCCTGCATGCGCTGTTCACCCGCCCAGGCGAGTTCAGCCACTACGCAGCCGCCAGCCCCTCGCTGTGGTGGCATGACGGTGCGATTGTGCGCGAGGCACAAGGCCTGCAGCAGCGCCTGGGTCAGGCTCGACCTTCCCTGCTGCTGATGCGTGGCACAGCCGAACCAGCCAGTCCGCGTGGACAGCAGCAGGCAGATGCCGAGCGGCCGATGCGTGAGCTGGCGACCGAGCTTGGCCAGGTAAACGGCCTGCACGTCTCTTACCAACGCTTCGATGACCTGAGCCACGGAGCAATGCTGCCTGCATCGCTCGCGCATCTGCTGGAAACGCTTTCAAAGTAATCAGCAGGCGGTGTGCTGCGTTATGGATGGACGTACTTGAGCACATACATGGACAAGGCGCGGAACACCTCAGCCGGAATCGCGGGCATCAGCAGGTGGGCTTTGGCCAATGTAGCGCAACACTTTTGAACCATTTTCTGGCGCACCTCTTCGCTTATCAGCCCAGCGTGAACGACTTGCGCATACTGCAGATAAGCGCATGGGGAGTTGGCCTGAGCATTGCGCAGGATGCCAAACTTAACGCCCAGATGTGGCACCTGAGCGAACGGCTGGCCCTTGAAGTCCGCCTGCGGCGTGAGCTCTGCATAGCTGTCGCAGGTACTGTGGCAGAGCACTTGGCGCTCCATGTTGGTCGGCAGGTCGCGCTGGTAGAGCGTGATTTCCGAGCCGGGCACTTGAGTGCAGGCATTCTCGAAGGCATCCAGAATCGCCTTGGCGTTGAACTGCGCCTCCTCGATCTGGGTCAATGACACCACTCGTTCAAGCTCGCTGGTTTCGATGCTTTTGACCACTCGATCAAGCGTTGCCCAATGGCTGAGTTCCTTCTGGCAGGCGATCATATGGACCTCGAAACGGTAGCCCGCTGCCGTTGCCGCCGGTGGAAAGCTGGCAAATTCGATGTTATCCAGCGCCGACTCCATGATGATGTTGTACTTGTTGGCAAAGGCGTACGCGAACACTTTTGCGCCCAGTGCCCAGATGAACTTTTCGGTGTGCTCGTACACATGGAGCACACCCTGCGCCTGCATCTGCGCGTACCTGGGGTGCAACTCACGAAACGCCGGCAGGTATAGGCGTACGTAGTTTTCGTAGGACCCACTGGGTAGCAGGGTTTTTTCCAGCAGGAAGGTTTTGCCCGAGCCCTGCGCACCGGCGACGATCAGTATTTTCGGGCTCGGCAACTGGTGGTCGTCAGGGTCGAAATCACGTTGTACGTCGAACAGCGTCACGCTGAGTTGATCGAACGCTTTCTGCACATCGTCATCGCTGAATGGGTATTGACTGGTCATGCGCGTGCGCTCCTTGAGGATCAGCCCGATGTCGGGCGGGTCGATAGGCTGCAGCACGCTCGCCAGGCTGAGGCGGTAAATAATTGCCACCGCCGACTACGGCGAAAGTCGCAGAGCCGGCGCTTGCCAGCCCGGTGCCTCGGTGCTGTATGCTGAGCCGGTCTTCAGGGCGGGGTGCAAGTCCCCACCGGCGGTAAATCGAAAGATGAGCCCGCGAGCGCCCCGACCCGGTCGGGGGACAGCAGATCTGGTGAGATTCCAGGGCCGACGGTCATAGTCCGGATGAAAGAAGGCGTTTGGCAGGGGCCATCAGGTGCCCCTGCGCGCGCGTTTTGTTCGCCCCGAGACGTTCATCGATTTTTCACGAGGAGCGTTTCATGTCACCCAAGCACCAACAGCAATTCCCCAATGTTGCCGCCGCACTGGCTGCATTCCAGGCAGGCCGTCCGGTCCTGTTGCTCGACGACAATGACCGCGAGGACGAAGCGGACATCATTGCCGCCGCCGAAAACATCTCGCTGCAAACCATGGCCATGATGATCCGCGATTGCAGCGGTATCGTTTGCCTGTGCCTGGACGAAGCCACGGTCGACGCGCTCGAGCTGGCGCCGATGGTGAAGAACAACCAGGCCCGCCATGGCACCGGTTTCACCGTCACCATCGAGGCGGCCGAGGGCATCACCACTGGTGTTTCTGCGCATGATCGGATCACCACCATTCAGGCGGCTTTGAGCTCGAGCGCCGAACAGCGCCATATCGTCAGCCCGGGCCATGTGTTCCCGCTGCGGGCGCGCAATGGCGGCGTACTGACCCGCCGTGGTCACACCGAAGGCACGGTCGACCTGGCGCGCCTGGCCGGGCTGCGGCCGGCCGGCGTGCTATGCGAACTGATGAACCCGGATGGCAGCATGGCCCGCGGCGAGCAGGTGGCCTTGTATGCGCGTGAAAACAGCATGCCGATGCTGACCATCGAGGAGTTGGCCCAGTACCGCGTGGCGCTGACCCAGCTGGAAGCCGTCGCCGTCTGATCGCAACCTGACGCGGGGCGAGCCGGTATCTGCGGCCTGCCCCGTGCCAGCCTGAGCGCGCTAGCGCAAGCCTAGCGGACCTTTCAGGAACTGGTACAAGCCCGCCGCACTCTTGCGATAGCCATCTGCGGTCAGGTGCACCAGATCACCCCGCGCCAGCCCCCGTGCCTGCCAGATTGCAATCGAGCACGGCCCACCCATGTAACCCTGCCAATCCCAGAACAACGCTTTGTGCTTCTGCGCCAGCTGACGCTGGATGCGCACAACTGCGGCCAATGGCTGCGGCTGCCGTGCGGCACAGCTGCGCGCCTTGCGCTGTTTGATCGAGTCCGGCGGGCCGACCAGCAGGATCGCGCTGCGCGGCATGTCCTGCCGCAAGCGCGTCAGGGTGGTGTCCAGTTGCGTCTGGTACAGCGCCAGATCGAGGGTGTCGTCAAACGCCTCGTTGGTGCCGTAGGCGAGGATCACCAGGTCGGGGCGCAGCGCCTTGAGGCTGTCTTGCCAACCTGGCTGCCACTTGTCGACCACCTCCAGGCGGGCGCCGTTGATACCCAACGCCGACAAGGTCACCCCGCTGTTCTTCTGCCCTTGGATGTACCAGCCACCGAGCAGTACGCCCTGGCTGGGCTGCAAGCTCATCTGCACGGGCAAGCCGAGGTTGGGGAAGGCCGGGCTCAGTTGCCACTTGCCGGCGGTGGCCGGGAGCATGCGCCGCTGCGTGCCATTGGCCACCAGCGTGCTGTTGCTGGCTGCCTGGTACAACGCAGAGATGCGATAGCGCTGGTGGTCATCATCACGCGCTTTGAGGGTGACCAACGGCTGCGCCGCTTGCGGGATGGACAAGTAACCACCCAACGGAAACTGGCTGCTCTGCTGGTTGCGCGCCGACACCAGCGTCCACTGCCGCGGCTCGCTGTTGATGATCACCCGGTCATGGCGGATGCCGGGCACGGCGGTGGCCGGCACCAGGCCAATGCCACCGTCACCGTAACGCGCCTGCAGCAACCGGCGCAGCTCGCCGCTGAACAAGTCTGCAGCGGTATGCGAGTCGCCCAGCTGGACAATCGCCACCGGCGCTCGGCCGGCGTTGCGCAGCTTGCCCGCGAGCAGGCTGACGTTGCCGTCCCGGGTCGGGCTGGGGTTTTTTGCCTGTTTGACCGGCTGCGGCTGTGGCGGCGCGGTTACGCCAGCGCTGCAGCCTTGCATGCTGCTGATCAACAGGGCCAGGCCCAGCAAGTGACGCCATGGGCGCATATCAGTGTCCTGTAACGGTCAGGCCAGCAAAACTGATCAGCGACAGTACCTGTGCAGCGATCATTTTCTGGCCGGTAATGGTGAAGTGCACACCGTCGTCGTAGCGCACCTTGACCCGCTTGCCTTCCGGCGTTTGCACGGTGAAGGAGAACTGTTCGTCGGGGTAACCCAGAAACGGGTTGGCGGACACGAAGTGCTGGCCGAACAGCGCCGTCTGTTGTTGGTACAAGCCACTCAGGTAAGCCATTGCAGCAGACAGCCGCGGCTGGTTCATGTTCGGTGGCCCGACCCAGATTACCTGCACATTTCGCGCACGGGCCTGTTCGAGGATAGCGTCGATCCGGGCACGGTAGGCCAGCTCCCATTCCGCTGACTTGAAGCGCAGGAACGGCTTGCCCTTGCCTTGCGGCATGTCCCAAGGATCGTTGGGGCCGAGGAACACCACCATCAGGCGGATGTTCGGCTCCCGCGCCAGCGTGTCGGCGACGGTTTGCGGCCAGTTGAAAAAGCCCGGATAAGCCAGGCCGGTACTCTGCCGGCTGAGGTTGACGGTGTTGATCTGGTAACGCTTGCGCAGGCTGTTGGCCAGGTGGGGGGCGACCCCTTGCATCAACGAGTCACCGACCAGAAACACCTGGTCACCGGCGGCCAGGACCACGCTGCTGGCGGTTTGCGCCAATGGCACTGGCGCCTGCTGGATAACCGGCAGCGGCGCACTTGCGCCAGGCTCGGCCACCCTGTGCAAAGGCTCGGGCCTGGCCGCAGGCAGCGGTTGTTCAAGATCGACGGTCACCACCGGCATGCTCGGCGCCAGCACGGTTGTGGCTGGCGCCGCGACCCCCTGCTTGTCGCTCTCCAGACTGGCGATGAAACTGTCGCGCGCCGCGCCCAACGCTGTGGTCAGGCTGGCCCCTAAGCGCCAGGCCGGCGCTTGCCCAACCAGCGGCAGCTCGCAGCTCTGGTGATATTTTTGTTGGCAGTAGAGCTTGATCGAGTCCTGGTTGAGCCAGAACAAGATGCCCATCACCACCACGATCGCGTAAAGCGCCTTGGCCGCGTCCAGCTGCACGCGCAGCAATTGCCCTGAATTAGAAGCTGGCATAGATGAACCCCGGTACGCCCGACTGCGAGGCGAAGATGATCAACGACACGAACAGCGCCAACGGCACCGGGTACAACTGCCACGGCAGGCGTTGGCTGGCCGCCAGGCTGCGCTCGAGCAGCTTGAGCAACTGCGGATAAATGGCCAGATACAGCACGCAGGCAAGGATCAGCACGCCGCTGGACGAGTTCAGCCCGGCCAGGCTGACATGGGCGATATCCGCCAGCATCTCCAGGGCGCCGTCGAGGGTCGGGCTGCGGAAGAAGATCCAGGCAAAGGCCACGTAGTGGAAGGTCAGCAAGCGCGCCAGCAAGCCCGCCCCGGGCACCTTGGCGAAGCCCGGCGCCGATTGTGCGAACAGCTTGTAGATCGCCAGGCCAATGCCGTGCAGCGCGCCCCAGATGAGGAAGTTGGCGCTGGCGCCGTGCCACAAGCCGGACACCAGCATGGCCAGCAACATGTTCAGGTTGCCGCGCCAGGCGCCCTGGCGGTTGCCGCCCAGCGGGATATAGACATAGTCACGTATGAACCGCGACAGGCTGATATGCCATCGTCCCCAGAATTCCTTGAGATTGTGCGCAGCGTAGGGTGCTGCGAAGTTGTCCGGCAGGCGGAAGCCCAGCAGCAGGGCAATGCCGGTGACCAGATTGGTGTAGCCGCTGAAGTTGAAGTAGATCAGCAGGCCGTAGCCATACACGCTCAGCAACACCTGCTCGGGGCTGGCACTGCCCGGAGTGTCGAACACCGGATCGACCCACTCGCTGCCAAGCCAGGCGCTGAGGAAGAACAGCTTGACCACCGCCATGGCGATCAGCCCCAGCGCCCGTTGCGGCTCCAGCACCTGACGCATCGCCTCGGGGCGAATCTGCGGCAGCATGTGCAGGGCCCGATTGACCGGGCCGGCCACCAGGCTTGGGAAAAACGCCAGATACAGGGCAAGGTCCAACGGCGCCGCCGTGCTCAGCTCGCGACGGTTGATCGAGACCAGGTAACTGACCGAGTGAAAGGCATAGAACGACAGTCCGATCGGCACCAGCAGTTCGACGATTGGCAACGACACATAAAGGCCCAGCGCAGCCAGGGCGTTTTGTGCGCCGCTGACAAAGAACTCCTGATACTTGAATAGATAGAAGCAGCCCAACACCAACGTCAGCAGCAAACCGCTGATGAACCAGCGCCCGGGATAGCGCGCCGCGAGCAGCCCGAGGGCGTACACCAGCACGCTGTAACCGAGCAGGATATACAGCGACTGCAGGCTGAAGCTGGCCACCAGGCCATAGCTCGCCGCCAACAGCAGTGCGTTCTGCAGACGCAGGCTCCAACACAGGCTCCAGTAGAGCAGGAAGAACAACGCAAAGCAGAGGCCAAATTCGATCGAAAGGAAGCTCACAACGTAGTCCGTTACGTGACGTGGAGAGAGGGGCGGTAAAGCACCGGAATAGAGCGCGCGGGATTATGTCAGAGGGACCAGAGGGCGACAATTGGACAAGTCTGTAAAACGCAAGATGAGCACACCAAGGTAAATGCTACAAAATGCGACAGCATTTATTGCATGCCAGTAGGTCCGCTCACGCCCGTCGAATTTGCTCCGCATGCCTGCCTCTGCTAGTGTCGCGCCGTTAAGATCGCCACCGAGACCGTCGCCATGGCCCGCAAAAAAACCTCCATCGATTTCGAGCAATCCCTCGCCGACCTGCAAACCCTGGTCGAGCGTCTGGAGAACGGTGAACTGTCGCTGGAAGAGTCGCTGGCCGCCTTCGAGCAAGGCATCGCCCTGACCCGTGACTGCCAGGGCGCGCTCGCCCAGGCCGAACAAAAGGTGCAGATTCTGCTCGAGCGCGACGGCGAACTTGCCGCGCAGCCGTTCGACGCCGAGCCCGAAGCATGATCAAAGCCTATCAGGCCAGCTGCCAGGCCCGCGTCGACGCCGCCCTCGAACCGCTGCTGCAAGCGCCTGCCGAACAATTGCAGCGCCTGTATGCGGCCATGCGCTACAGCGTGATGAACGGCGGCAAGCGCGTGCGGCCATTGCTCGCCTATGCCGCCTGCGAAGCCTTCGGCACGCCGGCCGAGCAAGCCAACGGCGCAGCCTGTGCGGTCGAGCTGATCCACGCTTATTCGCTGGTTCATGATGACCTGCCGGCGATGGACGATGACGACCTGCGCCGCGGTCAGCCGACCACCCACAAGGCGTTTGACGAAGCCTGTGCGATTCTTGCCGGCGACGGTTTGCAGAGCCTGGCCTTCACCGCCCTGCTCGACCCGGGCCTGAGCCCGCAAGCCGATTCGATCCGCCTGGCCATGGTGCAAACCCTGGCCAACGCTGCCGGCCCTGCCGGCATGGTCGGCGGCCAGGCCATCGACCTCGGCTCGGTCGGGGTCAAGCTGGATCAGCAGGCGCTGGAATACATGCACCGGCACAAAACCGGTGCCTTGATCGAAGCCAGCGTGCGCCTTGGCGCCCTGGCCAGCGCCCGCGCCGATCAAGCACAGCTGGATGCATTGCAGGTGTATGCACGCGCGGTTGGCCTGGCCTTCCAGGTGCAGGACGACATTCTCGATGTCGAGAGCGATACCGCGACCCTGGGCAAACGCCAGGGTGCTGACATAGCTCGTGACAAACCAACATACCCGGCCCTGCTGGGGCTGGACGCAGCCAAAGCCTATGCCGGCGAACTGCGTGACCAGGCCATGGCGGCGCTGAGCGGCTTTGCCGAGCACGCCGAACCCCTGCGTGCGCTGGCCCGCTATATCGTCGAGCGCCGCCACTGACAGTACTGGCAGTACCCGCTCGCGTTGCAATGGCAGCGCGGCGGCTGAACCTGTGTGAATGGGCAGTTTGCCGAACAATGGGGTAAACTGCCGGGTCTTCAAACCTATAACGACTCGCCTGATGCCCACGACGTTTCAAGAGATCCCCCGCGAACGCCCGGCCACTCCGCTGCTGGACCGCGCCGACACGCCCGCCGGCCTGCGCCGGCTGGCCGAAGCCGACCTGGAGAACCTGGCCGACGAGTTGCGCCAGGAGTTGCTCTATACCGTAGGCCAGACCGGCGGGCACTTTGGTGCCGGCCTCGGTGTGATCGAGCTGACCGTAGCCCTGCACTACGTGTTCGATACCCCTGATGATCGTCTGGTCTGGGACGTCGGCCATCAGGCCTATCCGCACAAGATCCTCACCGGCCGTCGCCAGCGCATGCTCAGCCTGCGCCAGAAGGACGGCATCGCCGCCTTCCCGCGTCGCTCCGAGAGCGAGTACGACACCTTTGGCGTGGGCCATTCCAGCACCTCGATCAGCGCTGCGCTGGGCATGGCCATCGCCGCCCGCCTGCAAAACAGCGCGCGCAAGTCGATTGCGGTGATCGGTGACGGCGCACTGACCGCCGGCATGGCCTTCGAGGCGTTGAACCACGCCCAGGAAGTCAACGCCGACATGCTGGTGATCCTCAACGACAACGACATGTCGATCTCGCGCAACGTCGGTGGCTTGTCCAACTACCTGGCCAAGATCCTCTCCAGCCGCACCTATGCGAGCATGCGCGAAGGCAGCAAGAAGGTCCTCTCGCGCCTGCCCGGCGCCTGGGAAATCGCCCGCCGTACCGAAGAGTACGCCAAGGGCATGCTGGTCCCTGGCACCCTGTTCGAAGAGCTCGGCTGGAACTACATCGGCCCGATCGATGGCCACGACCTGCCGACCCTGATCGCCACCTTGCGCAACATGCGTGACCTCAAGGGCCCGCAGTTCCTGCACGTGGTGACCAAGAAGGGCAAGGGTTTCGCCCCGGCCGAGGTCGACCCGATCGTCTATCACGCCATCACCAAGCTCGAACCCGCCGACAAGCCAGTGGTGCCGCAGCAAGCCAGCGGGCCGAAGTACTCGGCAGTGTTCGGCCAGTGGCTGTGCGACATGGCGGCTGCCGACCCGCGGCTGGTGGGTATCACCCCGGCGATGAAAGAAGGCTCCGACCTGGTTGCGTTCAGCGAGCGTTACCCCGAGCGCTATTTCGACGTAGCTATCGCCGAACAGCACGCGGTGACGCTGGCTGCCGGCATGGCCTGTGAAGGCGCCAAGCCGGTGGTGGCGATCTACTCGACGTTCCTCCAGCGTGGCTACGATCAGCTGATTCACGACGTGGCCGTGCAAAACCTCGATGTGCTGTTCGCCATCGACCGCGCCGGCCTGGTCGGCGAAGACGGCCCGACCCACGCTGGCGCTTACGATCTGTCGTACCTGCGCTGCATCCCCGGCATGCTGGTGATGACCCCGAGCGACGAGAACGAGCTGCGCAAGATGCTCAGCACCGGCTACCGTTACAACGGCCCGGCTGCCGTGCGTTACCCTCGCGGGACCGGCCCGAACACGCCGATCAGTGCCGACCTCGAGCCCATCGAGATCGGTAAAGGCGTGGTTCGCCGCCAGGGCAAAACCGTGGCCTTACTGGTGTTCGGCGTGCAACTGAGCGAAGCCCTGCAAGTGGCTGAAAAGCTCGATGCGACCGTGGTCGACATGCGTTTCGTCAAACCACTGGACGAGGCCCTGGTGCTGGAACTGGCGGCCAACCACGAGCTGCTGGTGACCATCGAGGAAAACGCCATCATGGGCGGCGCTGGCGCTGCGGTTGGCGAATTCCTCAGCCGCGAAGCGGTGCTCAAGCAATTGTTGCACCTGGGCCTGCCAGATACCTACGTCGAGCACGCCAAACCTGCGCAGATGCTGGCTGAATGTGGGCTGGACGCGGCTGGCATCGAAGCTTCGGTGCGGGCCCGGATGGTCAAGCTCGGCTTGTGATTGCTGGGGCCGCTTTGCGGCCCCAAAGCGCCGTACGGAACCGTCATGAAACTCGCAACCCTGGCCACCCTCCTCTCCCTCCCCAGCACCCTGCTCGCCGCCGAGCCCAGCCGCGATGACGCCCTGAAGCTGCCAGACGTACTGATCAGCGCCAGCCGCCAGGTCGAATCGCGCACCAGCACCGCCGCCGCCAATACCGTGTTCACTCGCAGCGACATCGACCGCCTGCAACCCTCCAGCGTGACTGACCTGCTGACCCGCGTGCCCGGGGTGCAGGTTGCTCCCACCGGCGGACGCGGCAGCCTGCCCGGGATATTCATCCGCGGCACCAAGGCCGCCCAGAGCCTGGTACTGGTCGATGGCGTGCGCATTGCCAATGCCACCTCCGGCGACAGCGGCCTACAGTTTCTCGACATCGATCAGATCGAGCGCATCGAAGTGCTGCGCGGCTCGCGTTCGGCGGTGTACGGCAGCGATGCCATCGGCGGAGTCATTCAGATCTTCACCCGGCGCAGCAGCGGCCCCGGCCTGCAGCCACGTCTGCGCGTTGCGGCCGGCAGCAACCAGACCTGGCAGCGCAGTCTGGGCTTGTCTGGGGGCAGCGACGCGACCCGCTTCAACCTTGGTGCCAGCCTCGACGAAACCGCCGGCATCGACTCGACCGGGCCGTCGCTGGCCAGAGATGGCGACCATGATGCCTACCGTAACCGTTCGCTCAACCTGAGCCTCAGCCACACGTTCAACGAGCGCTTCGAGGCGGGCCTGAACCTGCTCGACAGCCAAGGCCGCAGTGAATACGACAACCCGTTCGGCCGTTATGACTTCGCCAGCGGCCAGACCTTCGGCCAGCAGCCCTACACCGACTTCAACGTCAGCAGCCTGGGCAGCTATTTCGATGCACAACTGAGCGATGTTTGGCATTCGCGCCTTGAGCTGGCACACAGCGAGAACCGCGACGACAAACGCGACAAGTTCAGTGACGAGCGCTTTGTGTTCAACACCTACCGCGACCAACTGACCTGGCAGAACGACCTGACCCTGAGCGAGCAGCACGCGCTGCTGCTGGGTGGTGACTGGTATCAGGACCGCGTGCACGCCAACACCGAGCTGGATCAGGACAGCCGCTGGAACCGTGCCGCATTTGTGCAGCATCGCTATCAGGGTGAGCACTTCTCCAGCGAGCTTGGCGTGCGCCGTGATCAGAACCAGCAGTTCGGCGGCCAAACAACCTGGAGCGCCAGCCTGACGTTACCGGTCAATCAGGCCAACGATGTGCTGCTGTCCTACAGCGAAGGCTTCCGCGCGCCGACCTTCAATGACCTGTATTACCCGTCGTACAGCAATCCCGACCTCAAGCCTGAGCATTCCAAGACCGTCGAGCTGCAGTGGCGCAGCCAGCTCGGCAGCGACAGCCAACTGGAGGCGTCGCTGTACCGCACCGAACTGAGCGATGCGATCATCTTTGGCCAGGGCTCGATCCCGCGCAACGTTGCCAGCGCTCGGATCAACGGTGCCGAACTCGCCCTCAAACAGACGTGGGGTGCCTGGCACAGCCAACTCGGCCTGGCCATGATCGACCCGCGTGACCGCGACAGCGGCCACACCCTCGCCCGCCGCGCGCGCCGCACGCTGAGCCTGGAGCTGGACCGCCAGTACGAGCGCTTCGGCGTGGGCGCCAGCTGGCAAGCCGTCAGCAGCAGCTTTGATGACGAAGCCAACCGCAACAGATTGGCCGGCTATGGCTTGCTCGGCCTGCGCAGTAGCTGGGCCGCGAGTGATGAACTAAAGCTGGAGCTGAAGCTGGATAACCTGTTCGACAAAGGCTACAGCCGCGCGCTCTACAGCTACGACAACAGCGCCTACGCCTACCGCGAAGAAGGCCGCCGCTGGCTGTTCAGCGCGACCTGGACGCCGGCATTGTAGCGTCGAGCAAGGCGCACAGCTTGGCGGTAGCTTCGATCATCTGCCCGCTTGGGCGCTCCAAACCGTTGTCCGGCAGTACCAGCAGGTGACCGCCAGCCGTGGCCTTGAGCTGCGGCCAGGCCCGCCAGCTCGCCAGTTGCGCCTGGTCGCCCGCGACAATCACATCAGGGTTGCGCGCCAGCACCGACTCCACACCAACCAACGGCGCCGGCTGCGGCAGGTCGGCGAACACGTTGCGCGCGCCACATACACTCAGCGCATCGCTGACGATCTGCTTGCCGCCCAAGGTATACAGCGGCTTGTCCCAGACCTGATAGAACACCGTCAGCGGCAGCTCGCGATGGTAGCGTTGCCGCAGCGCTTGCAGGCGCTGGCGCAAGCCCGCCGCGTAGCGCTGGCCCTGTTCGGCCCGGCCGATACGGCTGGCGATGGCTTCGATGTGGCTGAGCAACTGCTCGAGCGTGGCCACTTCGCCATCGTAGCTGGCGATGCCCAGCCGGCGCAGTTGCTCGCGCTGGGCGGGGGCCACGGCGCCGGGCCACAACAACAGCAAGTCCGGCCGCAGGCTGAGCAGGCGCTCCATGTCCAGTTGGCCCTGGCGACCCACCGACGGCAGCTGACGCAGCGCCGCTGGCCGCTCGCCGCCGTCGAGCACGCCCACCAGCAGGTCATCGGCGTGCAGTTCGAGCATGATTTCGCTCATCGACGGCGCCAGGCTGACCACCCGCAGTGGCTCGGCGGCAACGGTGCTGCCGAGCATCAGCAGCAGGCAGCAGAGCAGCCGCATCAACCCAGCTGACGCGGGATGCGATAGAGGTACAGGATCACCACGGTGGACAACGCCAGCAGCACCTGGGGCACTGCCTCCAGCCCGACCAGCACCGACAGTGCGGCGACCCAGGCGGGGATGCAGGCGTACAGCATGGCCAGGCGGCGTACCCGCGCCAGCTCGATCCAGGCCGCGGGCTCTTCGACGCTGCCGAGCACCTTGCTGGTGTGGATCAACGCGCGCTTGTACGCGGCAAACCGAGCGAGGCTAAGAAACATGGTCGCGGCACCGGCGATGAACAGCGGCATCGCCAGCACCGGAATCAGGCCGTCACCGCCGCCAAACGCCCAGGCCATGATCGGCAGCGGCAGCAAGCCCAGTGCCAGGTACTGCCACCAGGTCAGGGCCAGCCGTCGCTTGACCTCGCTGCGGGTCACGCCTGCGGCACCTCACCCTGGTGCTCGGTGCCCATCATGTGGCCGAGCTTGCCGGCCTTGGTGGCCAGGTAGTGGCTGTTGTGCGGGTTGTGACCGGTGTGCAGCGGCACGCGTTCGGCAACGTTGATGGCCATGGCAGTCAGCGCCTTGACCTTGCGCGGGTTGTTGGTCATCAGGCGCAGCGACTTGACGCCCAGGTGCTCGAGCATCGGCAGGCAGATGCCATAGTCGCGCTGGTCGGCGGCAAAGCCCAAACGCTCGTTGGCCTCGACCGTGTCGGCGCCGCCATCCTGCAGCTCGTAGGCGCGGATCTTGTTCAACAGGCCGATACCGCGGCCTTCCTGACGCAGGTACAACAGCACGCCGCGGCCTTCGCGGGCAATCGCCTGCAGCGCAGCTTCAAGCTGCGAACCGCAGTCGCAGCGCTGGCTGAACAGCGCATCACCAGTCAGGCACTCGGAGTGCAGACGCCCGAGCACCGGCTCGCCATCAGCGATATCACCCAGGCTGAGCACTACGTGCTCGCGGCCCGTGGCTTCGTCAAGAAAGCCATGCATGGTGAAGGTCGCAAAAGGAGTCGGAAGTTTCGAGGCGGCAACAAAGACGACGGGCACGTTGTGCTCCTGATTAGTAACTTGGAATTTCACGTGGGCCGATTGTATCAGCAGGCTGACAAGCGTGCGCACGGTGAATACCGTCGGTTAAGATCGAAAGGTTCGATGCTTAGCGAGGATGTGCTCAGCGAGGCTGGCTGTCGGCAGTGAACGGATAGGGCTGCTTCCACTTCTTGAAGACCGCTTCCAGCTCGCCGCTGCGCACCAGTTGCTGCATGCGTTGGTCAAACAGCTCACTCAGCGCCTTGCCTTGCTCATTGTGAGCAAAGGCAAGATAGAGCGGCAATTCTGCTATATGAGTGCGGCGAAAGCTGTCCGGCTTGGGCGCCTGGGCCTGGACGTACTCGACTTCTGTGAGTGAATCGACATAGAAGTCGACCCGGTTATGCTCGAGCATCGGCAGAATCCCTTCGCGGCGCTGGATTTCCCTGAACTCATGAACATTCGGCAAGTAACTGCCGTAGTCGTAGCCGCGCACCCAGGCCAGGCGATAGTCGCCGATATTGGCGGGGGTCGGCACGGGCTTGCTGGTCAGGCCCAGCGCATAGATATGATCGACATCGAAGTGCCAGCGCGGGTAGAGGTTGTCGTCGCTCTCCTGCTTGTAGGAGCCGACCCAGGCATCCGCCTCGCCACGTTTGACCAGGCCAATGGCACGGCTGTAAGGCGCGCTCTGGATGGACACCTTGACCCCGGCGGGCTCGAACACCTGGCGCAACACATCCCACGCCAGGCCAGTGCCGTCGGCGTTGGTGTAGTCGAGCCAGTCTTCACTGACCAGATGGATCTGGCCCAACTGAGGCTTGTCGCTGGCGTTGGCAACAGCGCCGCCAAGCAGCATCAGCAACAGCAGCACCGTCGTCCTTAACCCCATCTGCCACTCCCGTATCAGGCTACCGCCCAAACTAGAACCTGCATGCCCAGCCAGGCGAACACACCGGCGAGGATATCGTCGAGCATGATGCCGAATCCACCATGCACATGTTTGTCGATCCAGCGAATCGGCCACGGCTTGAGGATGTCGAAGAAGCGGAACATGAGGAACCCGGCCAGCAACCACTGCCAACCCTCCGGCACCAGCCACAGGGTGATCCACATGCCGACCATTTCGTCCCAGACAATGCCTTCATGGTCGTGAACGCGCAAGTCGGTGGCGACCTTGCCGCACAGCCAGAAGCCGAACAGCATGGTCATACCCAGCAGCAGCCAGTAGCCCCAGTCGGGCAACATCTGCCACAGCGGAATGAACGGCAGCGCCACCAGCGAGCCCCAGGTGCCGGGGGCCTTGGGCAAAGTGCCGGAACCGAAGCCAAAGGCGATGAAGTGCCACGGGTTGCGCCAGACCGAAGGCGGAACGAACTCCGCAGGCACCTGATTGGGGTGGTCGGTCACGGTGTCTCCCTAAAATGTTGATAGCCGCGTTGTCGCGGGGTGATGTCCTGGCCGTGTTCGTCGCGCAAAATCACGCCTTCGCCAGCCACTGCCCGGCCGATGACATGCACCGCCAGGCCAGCGTCGCGCAGCGCGGGCAGTTGCTGCGGGGGCAAGGTGAACACCAGGACATAATCGTCGCCACCGGTCAGCGCCGCCTGGCGGGCTGCCGCTGGCCCTGAAAAAGCCACTAGAGCAGGTGACACTGGCACCTGGGCCAGGTTCACCTCGAGCGCCAGCCGGGATGCCTTGGCGATATGACCGCAGTCGGCCAACAAGCCATCGGAGATATCCAGCGCCGCGGTGGCCTTGCCGCGCAGGGCCTGGCCCAAGGCAAACTGCGGCGAAGGTGACCAGTACTGTGCCAGCAGCGGCGCACTGATCTCGACCGCCGCTTCGCGCTCGCCCAGCACCAACGGCAAGGCGCCGGCGGCATTGCCCAGCTCGCCGCCCACACAGAGCAAGTCACCCACCTGCGCGCCCGAGCGCAGCAGGGCCTGCCCGGCCGGAACCCGGCCAAACACAGTCATGGTGATACTCAGTGGGCCGCGGGTGGTGTCGCCGCCAATCAGGCTCAGGCGGCAATGTCGCGCCATGCGATCGAGGCCTTCGGCATACGCCTTGAGCCACTGTTCGCTGACCTCGGGCAAGGTCAGCGCCAGGGTAAAGCCGACGGGCGTGGCACCCATGGCTGCCAGGTCACTGGCCGCTACGGCCAGCGAGCGCTGGCCCAGTAGCGAGGGGTCGCAGGCGTGCGGAAAATGCACGCCGGCGACCAAGGTATCGGTAGACACTGCCAACTGCGCGGCAGCCGGCAGGTCAAGCAGGGCACAGTCGTCGCCGATCCCCAACGCGACACCTTCGCCGCCCTGCGCACAGGGCGCGGCGGCGAAGTAATGACGGATCAGCTCGAACTCACCCATGACTGGTCAGCGCCGCAATCAGCGCTTGAACGCCTTGACTTCCGCTTCACGGACCTGCGGCGCCAGCTTGTCGAGTACACCGTTGACGAACTTGTGGCCGTCGGTGGCGCCGAAGATCTTGGCCAGTTCGACGCCTTCGTTGATCACGACCCGGTAAGGTACGTCAACGCGCATCAGGAACTCCCAGGTGGACAGGCGCAGAACCGCCAGTTCAACCGGGTCGAGCTCTTCCAGCGGGGTGTCCAGGCAAGGCTTGAGCGCGGCATCGATGTCGTCTTTCTTCGCCGGAACCCCGTGCAGGATCTCGCGGAAATAAGCGCCGTCGATGTCGGAGAAATCGTTGTCGACGCGGAACTGCGCCTCGATTTCATTCAGCGATTGCTTGGCCATGTGCCACTGATAAAGCGCCTGGGTCGCGAGCTTGCGTGCTTCGCGACGCTTGGCGCTTTTCGATGGTTTGCCAGCATCCGCAGGTTTTGGATCGCGCGGGTTGAAACGATCGCTTTCGTCGCTAATCACTTGGCCTCCAACTGCGCCAGCAGGCTGACCATTTCCAGTGCGGACAGGGCAGCTTCAGCGCCTTTGTTGCCGGCTTTGGTGCCGGAACGTTCGATGGCCTGCTCGATCGAGTCGACGGTCAGTACGCCGAATGCGACTGGCACACCGAACTCCATCGACACCTGGGCCAGGCCCTTGGTGCATTCGCCCGCAACGTATTCGAAGTGCGGAGTACCACCACGGATCACGGCGCCCAGGGCGATGATCGCGTCGTAAGCGCCCTGCTGGGCGACTTTCTGTGCAACCAGCGGGATTTCGAAGGCGCCAGGAGCACGGATGATGGTGATGTCGCTTTCGCTGACGCCATGGCGTACCAGCGCATCAACGGCACCGCTCACCAGGCTTTCGACGACGAAGCTGTTGAAGCGGCCAACCACCAAAGCATAGCGACCTTTGGGGGCGATGAAGGTACCTTCGATGGTCTTCAGGGTCATTGCGGTGTTCTCATTTTAAAGAGCGAGGCCGCCCTAGGCGGCCTGCAGGAGGGTTTGGACACGAGCGTCAGGGCGATTGGCGCGCCTGTGTCACTCAGAGGGCACGTATTCTACAACTTCCAGATCGAATCCGGATATCGCATTGAACTTCATCGGCGAGCTCATCAGGCGCATCTTGCGCACACCGAGGTCACGCAGGATCTGCGAACCGGCGCCAACCGTGCTGTAGGTGCTCGGCGTCTTGACCTGGGTTTCGCCGGCGCTTTCGCGGATATGCGCCAGCACCACGTCGCCATCGAGCGGGTGACCGAGCAGCAGCACTACGCCGCTGCCGGCCTCTGCCACGGCGCTCATGGCGGCGCGCAGGCTCCAGCGGCCGGGCTGTTTGACCATCAAGAGGTCGCGCAGCGGGTCCATGTTGTGCACCCGCACCAGGGTCGGTTCTTCGGCGCAGATCTTGCCCAGGGTCAATGCCATGTGCACATCGCCTTCGACCGAATCACGGTAGGTGACGAGGTTGAACTGGCCCAGTTCGCTGTCCAGTGGCTGCTCGGTGACCCGCTGAACGGTACGTTCGTGGATCATGCGGTAGTGGATCAGGTCGGCGATGGTGCCGATCTTCAGGCCGTGCTCGGCGGCGAACACTTCCAGCTCGGCGCGACGCGACATGGTGCCGTCGTCGTTCATCACTTCGCAGATCACCCCGCTCGGCTCGAACCCGGCCATGCGCGCCAGGTCACAGGCCGCTTCGGTGTGGCCAGCGCGGGCCAGGGTGCCGCCAGGCTGGGCCATCAGCGGGAAGATGTGGCCAGGGCTGACGATATCGTCTGCCTTGGCATCCTTGGCTGCCGCGGCCTGCACGGTGCGCGCACGGTCGGCTGCGGAAATCCCGGTGGTGACGCCTTCGGCGGCTTCGATCGAGACGGTGAACTTGGTGCCGAAGCCCGAGCCATTGCGTGGCGCCATCAGCGGCAGCTTGAGGGTCTCGCAGCGCTCGCGGCTCATCGGCATGCAGATCAGGCCACGGGCGTGCTTGGCCATGAAGTTGATGTGCTCGGGCTGGCAGCACTCGGCGGCCATGATGATGTCGCCTTCGTTCTCGCGGTCTTCGTCATCCATGAGGATGACCATCTTGCCTTGGCGGATGTCTTCGACCAGCTCTTCAATACTGTTGAGCGCCACGCGGCACCCCCTTCTCGATCAGGATTTCAGGTAGCCGTTGGCGGCCAGGAAGCTTTCGGTGATGCTACTGCCCTTGCTCGGTGCGGCAGCCTTGTCACCCAGCAGCAGACGCTCCAGGTAACGGGCCAGCAGGTCGACCTCAAGGTTCACCCGACGCCCGCTGCGGTAGTCGGCCATGATGGTTTCGGACAGGGTATGCGGCACGATGGTCAGCTCGAATTCGGCGCCATCGACCTCATTGACCGTCAGGCTGGTGCCGTCGACGGTGATCGAGCCCTTGTGGGCAATGTACTTGGCCAGCTCCTTGGGTGCGCGCACGCGGAACTGGATCGCGCGGGCGTTATCGCTGCGCGAGATGATTTCGCCGACGCCGTCGACGTGGCCGCTGACCAGGTGGCCGCCCAGGCGGGTGGTCGGGGTCAGGGCTTTTTCCAGGTTGACCGGGCTGCCGCTTTTCAAATCATTGAACGCGGTGCAGTCGAGGGTTTCACGGCTGACGTCAGCCCAGAAGCCGTCGCCAGGCAGTTCCACCGCAGTCAGGCAGACGCCATTGACGGCAATGCTGTCGCCCAGTTTGACGTCACCCAGGTCGAGCTTGCCGGTCTGGACGTAGACACGCACGTCACCGCCCTTGGGGGTCAGGCTGCGGATGGTGCCGATCGATTCGATGATGCCGGTGAACATTGGGTTCTCCTCGGAAACTGGGCGGCGTTGGGCCAGCCGGGCATTATACGCCGGCGGCCGGTTGGGGGATGGCTGTGACTCGCCAGTCATCGCCCACCGCGCGCATTTCGGTGATTTTCAGTCGCGGCGCTTCGCTCATCTTCGCCAGCGGCCAGTCCAGCAGTGGCCGGGCCTGGGAGCCGAGGAAGGTGCCGGCGACAAATAATTGGTATTCGTCGATCAAACCGAGCTGGGCAAACGCGCCGACCAGGCCAGCCCCCGCCTCCAGCAGAATCTCGTTGGCCCCACGCGCCGCCAGGGCGCTGAGCAGGGCTGGCAGATCCACCCGGCCATCGGCGCCGGGCAACTGCAGCAGCTCATGGCCGGCCTCAGCATAGCGTGGGTCAGCGGCGGCGCCGGTGACCACCAGTACCTGCCCGGCCTGGAACAAAGGCGCAGTCAGCGGCAGGCGCAGGCGGCTGTCGATCAGCACCCGCAGCGGTGGCCGTGACAAGGCCAGGGCGGTGGTATCAGGGTCCAGGCCCAGCTCGCCGCCGCGCACGGTCATCCGCGCGTTGTCGGCCAGCACACTGCTGGCGCTGGTCAGCACCACGCTGGAGCGCGCACGCAGGCGTTGCACCGCTGCGCGGGCGGCAGGGCCGGTAATCCACTGGCTTTCACCACTGGCCATGGCGGTGCGTCCGTCCAGGCTCATCGCCAGCTTGGCGCGGACGAACGGCAGGCCGTGCTCCATGCGTTTCAGGAAGCCGGAATTGAGCGCACGCGCTTCTTGCTCGAGCACGCCACTGACAACCTCGATACCGGCCTCGGCCAGGCGCCGCAGACCTCGCCCGGCAACTTGCGGGTTAGGGTCCTGCATGGCGGCGACCACCCGGGCCACCCCGGCCTTGACCAGCGCTTCGGCACACGGCGGGGTGCGCCCGTGGTGGCTGCACGGTTCAAGGGTGACATAGGCGCAGGCGCCCTGGGCGCGCTCGCCGGCCTGGCGCAGGGCATGCACTTCGGCGTGCGGCTCGCCGGCGCGCACATGCCAGCCCTCGCCGACCACCTCGCCATCACGCACGATGACGCAGCCAACGCGCGGATTGGGATGGGTGCTGTACTGGCCTTTGCGGGCCAGTTGCACGGCCAGGGCCATGTAGTGGGCGTCGAGAATTGCGGTCGGGCTGGGCATGTTTACTCTTTGCCCGGCTGGCGCGCCAGGCGGTCGATTTCTTCGCGGAATTCGTCAAGGTCCTGGAAACGCCGGTAGACCGAGGCAAACCGAATGTAGGCGACTTCGTCGAGTTGACGCAGCGCCTCCATGACCAGCTCACCGACCACCAGCGACTTGACCTCGCGCTCGCCGGTGGCGCGCAGCTTGTGCTTGATCTGCGCCAGCGCTGCTTCCAGGCGCTCGACGCTGACCGGGCGCTTTTCCAGCGCGCGCTGCATGCCGGCTCGCAGCTTGTCTTCGTCGAATGGCTGGCGGGTGCCGTCTTGCTTGATCAGCCGCGGCAGTACCAGTTCGGCGGTTTCGAAGGTGGTGAAGCGCTCGCCGCAGGCGACGCATTCGCGCCGGCGACGCACTTGTTCGCCCTCGGCGACCAGGCGCGAGTCGATGACCTTGGTGTCGTTGGCACCGCAAAAGGGACAGTGCATGGTGGCAGGCAACAAAAAAAGGGAGGGCCATGGTAGCGCATCCGACTGGCAAGACAAGCCAAAGGGGTTACCATCCACTCAAATCTGCCCCTGAAGGACTTCTCCATGCACTTTCGAGCGCTCGTCGTGCTCTGCCTCGCTGGCCTGATGACGGCCTGCAGCAGCGATAAACCTAAAAACCAACCAGTGCCCGCAACGCCGGCGCCGAAAACGGTGAAAAAGGCCCCGGCGCTCGGCCCGCTGCCGGCTTATCAACGGGAAATCAGCGGCAGCCTGCAAGACGTGCCAGCGGGTGCCGAGGTCGAGCTGGCATTGCTGGTAATCGACGAACGTGATCGCCCGCAGCGGCTGCTGGCCAGCAGCACCCTGACCGGTACCGGTCAGGACCTGCCCTATCAACTGAGCTTCAACCCGGAAGCATTCCCGGCCGGTGCCCGCGTCGAGTTGCGCGGTCGCGCCAGCCGCTCGGGTCAGTTGATCATGCACCTGCCGCCACAGCGCATCGTCCAGGCTACGAGCCAGGCCACCGGCCCGCTGCGCTTCGAGAAAGCCCCGTAAATGGCGCCAGTGCAGTTGCAGCATGCGCTCAGCGGTCTGATCGGCGAAGCGCAGCTGGTTGCCACTGCGCTGCCGGAGTGCGCGCTGAAACTGTGGCTGCTCGACGCCGACAACATGCACCGCGCATTCACCCGCGAAGAGACCCAGCGCATCCTCGATGAGCCGCCGTACTGGAGCTTCTGCTGGGCCAGCGGCCTGGCCATGGCCCGCTACCTGGCGGCCAATCCACAGTGGGTCGAGGGCATGCGCGTGCTCGACTTTGGCGCCGGTTCGGGCATTGCCGGGATCGCCGCAGCGCGGGCGGGTGCTGTCGAGGTGGTTGCCTGCGACCTTGATCCGCTGGCCTTGGCTGCGTGCCAAGCCAATGCTGCGCTGAACCAGGTCGAGCTCGGTTACAGCAGTGATTTTTTTGCCGAAGCCGACCGCTTCGATCTGATTCTGGTGGCTGATGTGTTGTACGACCCGGCCAACCTGCCGTTGCTCGATGGTTTTCTCAGCCGTGGCCGCCAGGTGCTGGTGGCCGACTCGCGGGTGCGCAATTTCAGCCACCCGCTGTACCGTCAGTTGGACGTGCTCGAAGGCTTGACCCTGCCCGACCTGGCCGAACCGCACGAATTCCGCCGGGTCAGCCTGTACCACGCCAGCCGCGAGCCTTTATAGTGGTGTCATTCAGAGATTTGCGAGAGTTGCGATGAGCCAAGCCCCCGATACCAACGCCCTGCCGTACATTTTCGATGCTACCGACGCCAACTTTCAGCAGTTGGTCATCGAGAACTCCTTCCACAAACCGGTGCTGGTGGATTTCTGGGCCGAGTGGTGTGCGCCATGCAAGGCGCTGATGCCGTTGCTGGCCAAGATAGCCGAGGGTTATCAGGGCGAGCTGTTGCTGGCCAAGATCAACTGCGACGTCGAGCAGCAGGTGGTTGCCCAGTTCGGTATCCGCAGCCTGCCAACCGTGGTGCTGTTCAAGGACGGTCAGCCGGTCGACGGCTTTGCCGGTGCGCAGCCCGAATCGGCGATTCGCGCCCTGCTCGAGCCGCACGTGCAGATGCCTGCCGCGCCGACTGCCTCGCCACTGGAAGAAGCCAAGGCGCTGTTTGCCGAAAGCCGCTTTGCCGAGGCCGAAGCGACCCTCAAGCTGTTGCTGGGCGAAGACAACAGCAATGCCGAGGCGTTGATCCTGTACGGCCGTTGCCTGGCCGAGCGTGGCGACCTGAGTGAAGCTGAGGCCGTGCTGGGTGCGGTCAAGAGCGACGAGCACAAGGCAGCGCTGGCCGGCGCCAAGGCGCAGCTGACCTTCCTGCGCCAGGCCGCCAGCCTGCCGGAAGCCGCCGAGTTGAAGAGCCGTCTGGCGCAGAACCCTGAGGACGACGAAGCCGCTTATCAGCTGTGCATTCAGCAGTTGGCGCGCCAGCAGTACGAAGCGGCGCTGGATGGGTTGCTCAAGCTGTTCCAGCGTAATCGGGGTTATGAAAGCGGATTGCCGCACAAGGCGCTGTTGCAGGTGTTCGAGCTGCTCGGCAATGAGCACCCGCTGGTTACCGCGTATCGGCGCAAGTTGTTTGCCTTGATGTATTGAGGCGCATATCGGCCCGACGGTCTGCGGGGCCGCACAGATCCTGGGGCCGCTGCGCGGCCCTTTCGCGACACAAGGCCGCTCCTACAGGCCGGCGGTGAGCCATGAGCAACTCGGTCGCCTGTAGGAGCGGCCTTGTGTCGCGAAAGGCCAGCGTAGCTGGCCCACTATGCTTCAACCGATCCAGTGATAAACAGGCGCATCCCCCGCGCTTTCCACCCTCACCTCAGCACTGTGACGCAAACGCACCAGCAGCCGCTTGCCCGCCGCCGTGCTGCCGGTCAACTGCTCCAGTTGCTCAAGTAATTCTGGCCCAGTCATCTGTCCGGCCACGCGCAAGGCTTCGCGCGCAGCTTGCCACTGGTCATCGTTCTGCCGCACCGCGGGTGCCGGCGTTGCCTTTTCCACCGGCGCAGCCAACTCCACCTGACGCCCAAGCTGCGCCCATTCCGCCGGCTCCAGCTCGATGGTCAGGTCCACCGGCCACTCGCCGATCGTTCCTCGTATTCTCACCTTGGCTTCCTCGCTCACAATTGCCTGGCGCCCATGCTCCCACGACATGAAACCTTCGCCAAGCGGCTGGCACTCGCCAGAAAAACTGTTATAACATTACCAAATAATTCGCCCTGCTCTCTGGAGTTGACCATGCGCCGTCTGTTGCTTGCACTGCCCTTCGCCCTGCTGCCCCTGGCCGTGGCGTATGCCCACGATGAGCATGATCACGATCACGATCACGACCACACCGCGCTGGGCGCCCATGAACACGGCGTGGCCAAACTCGACGTAGTACTGGATGGCAACACCCTCGAGCTTGGCCTGGACAGCCCGGCGATGAACCTGGTGGGCTTTGAACACGCCGCCAGCAGCGATGCCGACAAGGCCAAGGTAGCCAGCGTACGCCAGCAACTGGAGCAGCCGCTGCAGCTGTTGGGTCTGGCCAAGGACGCTGGCTGCAGCATCGACGCGCAGGAGCTGCAAAGCCCGCTGTTCGACGCACCAGCAGCCGCTGCCGGCAAAACCGAGAAACACGCCCACAGCGATATCGAAGCGCACTATCAGTTCACCTGCAGCAACCCGAGCAAACTCGCCAGCATCGACCTCGCGCCGCTGTTCAAGGCTTACCCGGCGATGCAGAAGATCAACGTGCAGTTGATTGGCCCTAATGGCCAAAAAGGCCTTGAAGCAACGCCGACCACTGCGACGGTCGCGTTCTGAATGAGCCAGGCGTTGATCGAACTGCGTGATCTGCTGTTCGCCTGGCCCGGCCAGGCGCCGCTGCTGGATATCCCGCAGTTTCGCCTGGAAGCGGGCGAAGCGCTGTTTCTCAAGGGCCCCAGCGGCAGCGGCAAGACCACCCTGCTCGGCCTGCTTGGCGGTGTGAACCTGCCGGCGCAGGGCAGCGTGCGCCTGCTCGGTCAGACCTTGGCCGAGCTGGGCCAGGGCGCGCGCGATCGCTTCCGCGTCGATCACACCGGCTACATTTTTCAGCAGTTCAACCTGCTGCCGTTTCTGTCGGTGCGGGAAAACGTCGAACTGCCTTGTCGTTTTTCTGCCAGCCGCGCCGAGCGTGCCCGCCAGCGCCATGGCAGCGTCGATCAGGCCGCCACGCAACTGCTCGCGCACCTGGGCCTGACTGACCCGGCAATGCTCGCGCGGCGCGCCGATAGCCTGTCGATCGGCCAGCAGCAACGAGTAGCCGCGGCCCGGGCGCTGATCGGCCAGCCGGAGTTGGTGATCGCCGACGAGCCAACCTCGGCGCTCGATGCCGACACTCGCGAAGCCTTTATCCGGCTGCTGTTCGACGAATGCCGCGCTGCCGGCTCCAGCCTGTTGTTCGTCAGCCACGACCAGAGCCTGGCGCCGCTGTTCGATCGACACCTGTCACTGGCCGAACTCAATCGCGCCGCCGCGCCCCGGGAGGCCTGATGTACCTGCTCCGCCTTGCTCTGGCCAGCCTCGCCAACCGGCGCTTCACGGCCTTTCTTACCGCCTTCGCGATTGCCCTGTCGGTCTGCCTGCTGTTGGCCGTAGAACGGGTCCGCACCGAAGCCCGCGCCAGCTTTGCCAGCACCATCAGTGGCACCGACCTGATCGTCGGCGCCCGCTCGGGCTCGGTCAATCTGCTGCTGTACTCGGTGTTTCGCATCGGCAACGCCACCAACAACATCCGCTGGGACAGCTATCAACACTACGCCAGCGACCCGCGGGTGAAGTGGGCGATCCCGATTTCGCTGGGCGACTCGCATCGCGGCTATCGGGTGATGGGCACCAGTACCGATTACTTCAGCCACTACCAGTACGGCCGGCGCCAGCACCTGGAACTCAGCCAGGGCCGGCCGTTTGCCGATAACCCGTTCGACGTGGTGCTGGGCGCCGAAGTCGCCGAGGCACTGCACTACAAACTCGGCGACAAGCTGGTGCTGGCCCATGGCGTAGCGGCGATCAGCCTGGTCAAACACGATGACAAACCGTTCACTGTGGTCGGCGTGCTCAAACGCACCGGCACCCCGGTTGACCGCACCCTGCACATCAGCCTGGCCGGCATGGAGGCCATTCACCTCGACTGGCACAACGGCGTACCGGCTCGCGGCGCCGGCCGCATCAGTGCCGAGCAAGCGCGCGGCATGGACCTGCAACCGACTGCGATCACCGCCTTCATGCTTGGCCTGAACAACAAGATCGCCACCTTCAGCATGCAGCGCGAGATCAATCAGTACGCCAACGAGCCGTTGCTGGCGATTCTCCCGGGCGTGGCCCTGCAGGAGTTGTGGAGCCTGATGGGGACCGCCGAGCAAGCCCTGTTCGTGGTGTCGTTGTTTGTCGTGCTGACCGGTTTGATCGGCATGCTCACGGCGATTCTGACCAGCCTCAACGAGCGCCGCCGGGAGATGGCCATTCTGCGCTCGGTGGGTGCTCGGCCCTGGCATATCGCCGGCCTGCTGGTCCTCGAAGCGCTGGCGTTGGCGGTAGCCGGTATCGTCGCCGGGCTTGGCCTGCTGTATGCCGGCATCGCTCTGGCTCAGGGCTACGTGCAGGCCAACTATGGTTTGTACCTGCCACTGGCCTGGCCGAGTAGCCATGAATGGACGCTGCTGGCTATCATCCTCGGCGCAGCGTTGCTGATGGGCAGCGTGCCGGCCTGGCGTGCCTATCGGCAGTCATTGGCTGATGGTCTGTCGATTCATTTGTGAGTGATTACCATGCGTCTGCCCCGCCTTAGCGCTCAGTTCCCGCGCTGCCTCATGCTACTGGTGCTGCTCTTCAGCTCGCCGATGTGGGCGGCTGAGCCGCGCGAGCTGGATTGGCCGGCATTGATCCCCGAAGGCGCGCCAGTGCAAGCCCCGCAGCTGGCGCCGCTGCACGACCTGTCGCAGATCGGCAACGCGCTGGCGGCCGAGTCCGCGCCGCCAGTACCACAGCAATCGGCCAATGCTCCGGTGGTGCAGGCGCTGGACAATCAGCAGGTCAAGCTGCCGGGCTATATCGTGCCGCTGGAAGTCAGTGAAGAAGGCCGTACCACCGAGTTTTTGCTGGTGCCGTATTACGGCGCCTGCATTCACGTGCCGCCACCGCCGTCGAATCAGATCGTGCATATTTTCAGCGAGATGGGCGTACGCGTCGAAGACCTGTACCAACCGTACTGGATCGAAGGGCGTATGCAGGTCAAAGCCAGCAGCAGCGAGCTGGCTGACGCCGGATACCAGATGGAAGCCGAAAAAATCTACGCCTACGAACTGAAATAAGCCCGCAGGACGGCTATGCCGCGCTTCGTTGAGCTGGGTCAAACATTTGGTTTAAGCGCCTCCGTACCATTAGGCCATTGATTACCAATGTCCTTTCGGAGCTTCCATGAACAAGTCCTTGCTCGGCGCCTCGCTCGTCGCCCTGGCCCTCGTTGCGCCTGCTGCCCACGCTCACCAGCCGGGTGATTTCATTGTCCGCGCCGGCGCCATCACCACCGCGCCCAACGAAAGCAGCGGCGACTTGCGCTTCGACGGCAACAAGGTAGCCGGCACCAAGGCAACCCTGACCAGCGACACGCAGCTGGGCCTGACCTTCGCTTACATGCTCAGCGATCACATCGGCGTCGAGCTGCTGGCGGCCACGCCGTTCCAGCACACCGTTGGCGTCAAGGGCCTGGGCGGCGGCCTGGATGGCAAGCTGGCCGACATCAAGCAACTGCCACCGACCCTGTCGCTGCAGTACTTCCCGATGGACCCAGCCTCCAAGTTCCAGCCGTACGTAGGCGTGGGCATCAACTACACCCTGTTCTTCGATGAAGACCTGAGCAGCGCGCGCAAGCAGCAAGGCTTCAGCAACTTGAAAATGCAGGACTCGATCGGCATCGCCGGCCAGGTCGGCATGGACTACATGATCACCGACAACGTGCTGGTCAACGCCTCGGTCTGGTACGTCGACATCGACACCAAAGCCACCGTCGACGGCCCTGCCGCACTGGGCTACAGCAAGACCAAGGTCGACGTTGAAGTCGATCCATGGGTGTACATGGTCGGTATTGGCTACAAGTTCTGATCGTTGCTGCATGACAAAGCCGTTGCCATCAGGCAGCGGCTTTTTGCTGTCAGCGCTGGCCATTGCCTGTTTGCCAGCGCAGATACAGCCAATAAATCAAGGCCAGTGCGCTGAACCCCGCGCCCACTGCGCACACGGCCATCCAGCCCCAGCGCGCATAGACCCAGCTCGCCGCTACCGCCCCCACCCCGCTGCCCAGCGAATAACAGCACATGTAGGCCCCGATCAGGCGGCTGGCCATCTCACTGCGCCCTTTCAGCAGCAATGTCTGGTTGGTGACGTGCACCGCCTGGACGGCAAAATCGAGCATTACTACGCCCAGCACCAGCGCCAGCAATGAGTATTCAAGAAAGGCCGTGGCTACCCACGACAGCAGCAACAGCAGCAAGGCCACGCCTGTGGTTCGCTGCGCGTGGCCCTGGTCAGCCAGACGCCCGGCACGTGACGCTGCCATCGCACCGGCGATTCCGGCCAGGCCAAACAGGCCGATCTGGGTATGGCTCAGCGCCAGCGCTGGTGCGCTAAGCGGCAGTACCATTGCACTCCACAGCACGCTGAAAGCGGCGAAGGTCAGCAAGGCCAACAGCCCACGCTGGCGCAACAGCCGATCGTGTCGATACAGACCGACAACCGACGCCAGCAATTGCCGATAGCTGGCGCTGCGGGCGCCTGGCTGCGCGCTCGGCAACTTGCGCCAGAGCAGCAAAGCCATCAACAGCGCCAACCCGGCAGCAACGAAATAGACGCTGCGCCAGCCGGCAACGTCGGCGAACGCACCAGCCACCAGTCGCGCCAGCAAGATGCCCAGCACCACGCCGCTGGTGACCTGGCCGACCACGCGCCCCTGCTCCTGCGCTGTCGCCAAGGTCGCGGCATGCGCCACCACCACCTGCACAACGACCGCCAGCAGCCCGACCAGGCTCATCGCCAGCAGCAATACGGCCCAGTCCTGCGCCAGCCCGACCGCCAGCAGCGCCGCGGCCGAGAGCAGCAATTGACAGACGATCAAGCGCTTGCGCTCGAACAGATCGCCCAATGGCACGACCAGCAACAGGCCAACCGCATAGCCGGCCTGAGTCGCGCCGACGACCAGCCCGACCTTGCCCGTTGCCACCCCCAGGCTGGTCGCCATCGACTCGAGCAACGGTTGAGCGAAATACACCGAGGCCACAGCCAGTGCACAGGTCACGGCAAGCAACAGAGTGAGTGAGCGGGGAAGTGGCGCAGGGCTGAACGCGGTCATGGCAGGCACTCGACAACTGGTTTCATATTGAAACCACTTACTGGCTTTCTAGCAAATGTGGTTTTAATCTGCAACCAGATAAACAAGCGAGGTTTTCGCCATGCTGGACCCGATCAACGACCAATGCCCCGTGGCACGCGCGCTGCTGGTGCTCGGTGATCGCTGGGCGCTGATGATTCTGCGTGATGCGTTCGATGGCCTGCGCCGCTTCAGCGAGCTGCAGAAGAGCCTCGGCCTGGCGAAGAACATCCTCTCCTCGCGCCTCAAGCTGCTGCTAGAAGCCGGCTTGCTGACCCTGCAACCCGCCTCGGATGGCAGCGCGTACAAGGAGTACGTGCTAACCGACAAGGGCCGCGCGGTGTTTCCCATCGTGATTGGCCTGCGCCAGTGGGGCGAGCAATTTCTATTCGAAACCGGCGAAACCCGCTCGCAACTGCTCGACAGTGCCCACGGCCAACCTTTGCAGACACTGCAGGTGCAAGCCGGGGATGGCCGCGTGGTGGGGCCGGACGATTGCCTGCGGCGGGTGGTGCGGCATGGGGTGAAGCCAGGTCGCGGGTCAAGCTGACCCGCGCGCGATGCTTAGCCCCTGCCCAACAGCTTGGCCAAACCTTCGACCATCGGCGTTGGTTGAGGGAAGTCGAAGCGTGCCAGCAAGCGCGCGTTGTCGGCGCGGGAGTGGCGGATGTCGCCCGAGCGGGCTTCGCCGTAGCTGATTTCCGGCAGGCTGCCAATGACGTCGCGCAGCGCGGCCAGTAGCTGATTCAGCGAAGTGGCCTGGTTCAGGCCGATGTTCACTGCGCCCTCTTCCACCTGCGGTTGCTCGAGGGCCTGGACCATGACCTGGACCAGATCACCAACATAGAGGAAGTCGCGAGTCTGCTCGCCGTCGCCAAATACCTTGATCGGCAAGCCTTGGGTAGCGCGCTCGCTGAAGATGCTGATCACCCCGGAATACGGCGAGGACGGATCCTGGCGCGGGCCGAAGATGTTGAAGAAGCGGAAGATCACCGGCTCCAGGCCATGCTGGCGGCGGTAGAAATCCAGGTACTGCTCGCTGGCAAGTTTGTCCACTGCGTAAGGCGTCAGCGGCGCCTTGGGGGTATCTTCGGCAATCGACTGGCCTTCGCCATTGTTGCCATACACCGCGGCGCTGGACGCAAACAGCACCCGACGCACGCCATTCAGGCGCATGGCTTCGCAGACATTCAGCGTGCCGATGAAATTGCTCTGGTGGGTTTTCACCGGGTCATCCACCGAGGCCTGCACCGAGGCCACGGCAGCCAGATGCACAACGGCGCGGCAGCCAGCGGCAGCACGGGCGACCAGAGCGGCGTCGGCGACATCGCCTTCGATCAGCTCCAGGCCGGGATGCTGCAACTGCAGGTTGGCGCGCTTGCCGGTGGACATGTCGTCAAGGATACGCACCGCATAGCCTTTGCCCAGCAAGGCGTCGGACAGGTGCGAGCCGATGAAGCCCGCGCCGCCGGTGATCAGAATAGGGGCGTCAGCCATGTCGGTAGAATCGGTCCAGTAAAGGCGCCAGGCCCGAGCGCCAGGCGCGCGGCTTGATGCCGAAGGTATGAAGGATCTTCTTGCAGGCCAACACCGCGTTCTGCGGCTCTTCGCTGGCGTCCGGCCGCGCGGCGTGAGCCTGGGCGGTGGGTGCCTGCACTGCGAGCTGGCGCCATTGCTGTGCTTCGGCAAGGATCGCCTGGCCCAGCGCCAGCGGCGTGGTCGCCTCGTTGCCGGCGTAGTGATAGGTGCCCCACAGCGGCGCGGCGCAGTCGAGTTGCTTGAGTACCGAGAGGATGACCCGGGCCGCATCGTCCACTGGCGTCGGATTGCCGCGGCGATCGTCCGCCAGGAGCAATTCCTGCGGCTGCTCGGCGCGGGTCAGGAAGCGCCCGAGGGTGCCATCGATGCTCTCGTCCAGCACCCAGCCAAAGCGCAGCAGCACATGCTGCGGGCAAGTTGCGCGCACGCTCTGCTCGACCCGCCACAGCGCCTGGCCGCGGCTGCCCAGGGGCACCGGCTCGTCCTTTTCGCTGTAGGCAGTGGCCCGCGAGCCATCGAACACGCGATAGCTGGAAGGTTGCACAAGGATCATTTCGTGGTGCTGGCACAGCTCGGCCAGGCGCTCGACTGCGCGCTCTTGCTGGGCGAGGCGCTGTTCGCTGACCGCCTCGGCCTGGAACCAGTCGAAGTAATAGGCGAGGTTGATCACCACGTTGGGGCGGTGTTCGTCCAGCAGCAGGGTCAGGCTGGCCGGATCCCAGCCGTTGTCCGGCGGACGCGGCGCCAGGAATCCGATGTCTTCCTCGGCCCCGAGACGAATCAGCGCTTGCCCGAGGGCATTGCCACCACCCAACAGCATCAGGCGCATACGCATAGGGTAAAAAAGTCCGCTCAGATCGTTGGAAGAAAAAGCATTTTGCGGTTTCCGACAGGGGAAGTCCAACGCCTGCTGGATTGCGGCGTTGCTCGGCACTGCAGTAGCGCACTTCGCAAGGCTGTTATCGACCTATACTGAGCGCGCCATTCCCTGCTCAGCGCGAAGGTCCAAATGCCCACCGAATCCATCGCTGCACACCGTTCGACCTGGCAGTACGACGAGGCAGCGCCCGGCGCAGAGCGGTTCATCGAACAGTCATTCGACGGCTATCGGCAGCAGGCACGACTGCTGGTGCCCGATGTTGCACACGCCCCGCCCGCCTTTATCGTCGGTGGCGCACGCTCGGACTTCACCCGCCTCAACCCGTTGCTGTATCGCCTGCAGGCGCAGGGCATCGGCTCGCTCAGCGGTAACCTGTCCGGCCACAGCCTGGCCAGCCAACCGGGCGCCGCCGCGCCGTCGCTGCACACCAATCTGCACGAGGCACTGAGCTTTCATCAGCATATCGCCGAGCAGTGCCATACCCTGATCGGCCATAGCCTTGGTGCAGCCATTGCGCTGAAGATGGCCGCGCAGTTGCCAAGCATCTCCAAACTGGTGCTGATCTGCCCGGCGGTTTACCCGGACGCGGCGCACCAGGCGCCATTCGGCCCGGCGTTCACCGCAGCGATTCGCCAGCCGTTCGCCTTTCTGCAATGTGACAGCTATGAATTCTTGCGCACCTTTACCGGCCAGGTATTGCTGGTGATCGGTGAGTACGACGGGCTTAATTCGCGTGCTTATGGCCAAGGCGCGGGGACCTCGGCGGGGACGCGCTGGGTGTCTGGCGTGCAGCGCTACAGCCCGATCCCGGAAGAAGTCACCCATACCCTGCTGCGCTCAGTGCCGGCGCCACATGTCGAGTGCCTGCTGCTGACCGACTGCGACCACGGCATCGCCGCTCACCTGCGAGACAATCCGCAAGTCGCCGACCAGGTGGCAGAGGTGACCGCAGCGTTCATTCGCGGTTGAGGTGGCCTACTCGATCTCGAACAGGCCGTTGCTCAGCGGGCCGACGCTGAGGCGCTCGCGCACGTCATCGTCGATGCGCGGATCATCCGGGCGGTACAGCTTGACCTGCCGGTAGGCATTGATGCGGTTGATCTCCTCGCCGAGAAACTCCCAGACCACGCGGGTACAGGCCGGGTTGCGCCGGTCGCCGCTGGAGACTCCGGTCTTGAGCCCGTTCAAGCGGGTAATGCGGCTCTTGAAGCTGGGGATGAGGATGGTCTGGCTCATCTCGTTGAGGGTGAGTGATTCGTAGTCGATCAGGAACATGCGGTCCTGCAGCTGGAACGCCGCACCAAGGTAGCGGCAGCGCACCTCGGCATGCAGGTCGGTGGCGCTGCTGCGCTCCTGGCGTTCCTGGCGCTCGAACAGAAAGCTGCCGCGCTCCTCCCGCAAATGCACCAGCGACACCAGAATGGTACCCGGCACCGACATGCAGTTGGAGTATTCGAAGTAGTAGCCGCAATAGCGCGAGAGATTGCCGGCATGCGCATGCAAAGGCTTGAACAGCTCACTGATGGGGTCGTTCAACGGCCCGTTCTGCTCCGAAGGAATGCGCGCACCTATCAGCCGGGCAAACTGCTCGGGCGGCAAATTCAGCTCGTAATCCTCGACCCCGAAGAAATCGCCGATGCGCTTGAGGTTGTAGGCCGTCGGACGGCTCTGCCCGCTCAAATACTTGTTGAACTGGGCACGGTTGATCGACAGCTGCCGGCAAACCTCGGAGATAGAGCGGTAGTGGCTACAGGCCAATTTCAGGTTGCTAGCGAAATGATCGCTCATGTACGAGGTCCAGCTGATGCGAGTGATGCAAGCATAGCATCAAGTAGCGCCAACTGAGAGCAACCCGCGAAATTGTAACGACTCTTGTCATGGCCAACCATGCGCCCAACGAAAAGCGGCGCGTCGTTGCCGCCGCTGGTCATTCCACGCGAAGAATAAGAATCGAGGTCATTTGCCATGCTCGAAGTACTCAACGATTTCCTTTCGGGGAAGCTGCTCATCGTCCTTATCGTCGGACTTGGTAGCTACTTCACCCTCCGCTCGCGGTTCGTCCAGTTCCGTCACTTCGGCCACATGTTCGGTGTGTTCAAGGAATCCCTGCGTGGCCAGGCTGGCCAGCTGAGCTCGTTCCAGGCACTGATGCTGAGCCTGGCCGGCCGCGTTGGCGCCGGTAACATCGCCGGTGTCGGCATCGCTGTGACCCTCGGCGGCCCAGGCGCTGTGTTCTGGATGTGGGTGACCGCGCTGGTTGGCATGTCCAGCAGCTTCTTCGAATGTACCCTGGCCCAGGTGTACAAGCGCGCCGATGGCGATGGCCTGTACCGTGGCGGCCCGGCGTACTACATCTTGCATGGCTTGAAATTCAAGCGCATGGCGGTGGTGTTCTCGCTGCTGTTGCTGGTGACCTACGGCTTCGCCTTCAACGGCCTGCAGTCGTACACCGTGACCCACTCGCTGCAAAATGCCTTCGGCTTCCCGCCGCAGCAGACCGGTATTGCCCTGGCAGTGCTGCTGGCGATCGTCTTCCTCGGTGGTATCAAGCGTATTGCTTCGGTGTCCGACCTGCTGGTACCGGTCAAGACTCTGGCCTACATCGGCGTCACCCTGTATGTGATCGGCAGCCAGATCGAGCACGTTCCAGCGATGCTGGAAACCATCTTCAAAAGCGCCTTCGGCCTTGACCCTGCATTCGGCGGCCTGCTCGGCAGCGCGATCGTGATGGGCGTCAAGCGTGGCGTGTTCGCCAACGAAGCGGGCCTGGGCAGTGCGCCCAACGTTGCTGCCGTGGCCGCGGTCAAGCACCCTGGCGCACAGGGCGTTGTGCAGGCGTTCAGCGTGTTCCTCGACACCTTCGTGATCTGCACCTGCACCGCACTGCTGATCCTGCTGTCGGGCTTCTACACCCCAGGCTTCGAAGGTGACGGCATCGTCCTGACCCAGAACTCGCTGGCCGCTGTAGTCGGTGACTGGGGTCGTCTGTTCGTCAGCGTCGCGCTTTCGCTGTTCGTCTTCACCTGCATCCTCTACAACTACTACCTGGGCGAAACCAGCCTGCAGTTCCTGACCCGCAAGCGTTCGGTGCTGATGGGCTACCGCGGCCTGGTCCTGGCGCTGATCGTATGGGGTTCGGCGCAAGACCTGTCGACCGTGTTCGCCTTTGCCGACATCACCATGACCTGTCTGGCCTTCGTCAACCTGATCGCCCTGACCCTGCTGTTCAACATCGGCCTGCGGGTCATGCGTGACTACGATGTGCAGCGCAAGGCTGGCATCAAGCAGCCAGTGTTCGATTCGAGCAAGTTCCCTGACCTGGACCTGGACCGCAACGCCTGGCCAGTTCCGGCAGCCGCTGAAACAACCGCTGACAACACCGTCGGTCAGGTTCAGACCCAGCGCTGATATCCTCCCCTGCCAGCCGCCCCGTTCGCGGGCGGCTGCTTCTCTCTCCGCTCATCGTTACGGAATGCGCCATGCGTGCAGTCAAGAATCTTCTCGTCCTCTATACCGGTGGCACCATCGGCATGCTCGAAACACCCCAGGGCCTGGCCCCGGCGGGCGGCTTCGACGTGCGCATGCGCGAGCATCTGGCGCAACTTGACGATGCTCCGCAGATACAGTGGACACTGCGTGAAATGAACCCACTGCTGGACAGCGCCAACATGCAGCAAGCCAACTGGCTGGCCATGCGTGACGCGATTGTCGAAGCGGTGGAACGTGACGGCCACGACGGCGTGCTGGTGCTGCACGGTACCGATACGCTGGCCTACACCGGTGCAGCCCTGTCGTTCGTGCTGCTCGGCTTGCCGGTGCCGGTGCTGCTGACCGGTTCGATGTTGCCCGCCGGCGCGCCAGACAGCGACGCCTGGGACAACCTGATCGGCGCCCTGCGCCTGCTCGAAAGCGGCATCGAGGACGGCGTGCAGCTGTACTTCCACGAGCAGTTGCTGCACGGCTGCCGCGCCTCCAAGCTGCGCAGCGAGGCATTCGACGCCTTCGCTGCCCTGCCCCGTCATCGCGACAGCGAGCGCGCGCCAGCCATCCCGGCTGTGCTCGACTATCGTCAGGTGCGCCATCCGGTAAAGCTGGCGGTACTGCCGGTGTTCCCCGGCCTGCAGGCAGAACACCTGCGCGGCCTGCTCGACGGCGGCGTGCAAGGGTTGGTGCTGGAGTGCTACGGCAGCGGCACCGGGCCGTCCGACGACCAGGCCCTGCTGGATGTGCTGCATGACGCCCACCAAGGCGGCGTGGTGATCGTTGCGATCAGCCAGTGCCCGGTCGGCTCGGTGGTATTTGACACCTATGCCGCCGGTAGCCGGCTGCGTGACACTGGCCTGATCAGCGGCGGCGGCATGACCCGCGAAGCGGCGCTGGGCAAGTTGTTTGGCTTGCTTGGAGCGGGGCTGGATGCGCAGGCGACGGAGCATTGGTTTGCGCTGGATCTGTGTGGGGAGCGGGCTTGAAGGCCTGATTGCCTAAAGAGAGCATCGGCAGCTTCAGATTCGCCGCCGATGCCCGCTCTAGCGCTGAGCAGAGCGGGCGGTACACCACTGCCGAAGCATCCCGGCAAACATCTGCGCTACGTCAGACAGCGGCCGATCAGTCGCTGAAGTAAGGCCAATGGGTGCGCGCAGCAGGGAACTGCTGAAAGGCAATTGCTGCACCAGCCCCAAGCGCAGATCCAGGTCGATCACCCCGCGTTGCACAAACCACACGGCGTCATAGTCGTGGACGTATACCCGAGAAAATGTCTCGCTCAGCGATTCCTGAATCTGAAAGCGTTGAACTCCACCACTGCTGAGCAGGAAGTTGTCGATGCTGGTTCGCACCAAGGTACCTTGCGGGGATGCCAGCAGTACGTGCGCGCGCAAATCATCCAACTGCAGTTGCTCGCGCTGGGCCAGCGGGTGTCCCGTGCGCACCACCAGCAGCAAATCCTCTTCATATAACGCCTCGAACATCACTCCGAGCATGTCTCGACCAATCAGCCGTCCGACGATCAGATCGAGTTCGCGGGTGCGCAGCTTGCCCACCAGGTAGTCATACATACCGGATTCCACGCGAACCTGTACATGCGGGTAGCGCTCGCGCATCTGCGCCACCACGGGTGCGAGCATGTAGCCCGCAGCTGTCGGCAACGCTCCAACCTTGAGAATCTGCGGTGCCGGCGCAGCCGTCTGGCCTTCGTCCATGGCCAACCGAAAGCTGGCCATGGTCTGCGCTGCGTGTTTGTTGAAGGCCTCACCGGCCTGGGTCAACTGCACACCCTTACGCCCGCGCAGCAGCAACTGCACATCCAGCTCTTGCTCTAGCTCCTTGAGGCTTTTCGATACGGCTGAAACAGTGATGTGCAGCAGCTTGGCGGCAGTGACCAGGCTGCCAGCGCTGACCACGGCAAGAAACACCCGAAAGTGGCGCAGGTTGATGGCATTAAGGTGCATGACTGGCTCCTTGTTCAACCCACAAGTTAACCAAGTGCTGATTTTATATCAATTTATTCAACAAAAAGTTTGCTCTAGCATCGACCTATCCACACGGAACCGATAACCAGGGCAATCATATGATTTCAACCTCACCGCCACGGCTCGGCGCGTCCAGCGCATCTTTGCCAAGCCTGGCTCCCGAAGCCTTGGTTGAGCAACTGGCCGAGCACGGCTATCAAGGCGTTGAGTGGCGCGTTGCCGATACCTCTGGCCTGGACTTTGCTCGCGCCTGGGATGCCCGCAGCAACAATCGCTGCACCATCGCCCCGACAGTACACGCGGTCGAGGACATCTACCGGCGCTGCCAGGCCGCCGGCCTGGAAATCTTCTGCCTGAGCCCTTACCTGGCGGTTGGCGACACTGACCAGGCGCAGCACATGATCGACCTCGCCGCTCGGGCAGGTCAGGCTCGCTTGCGCTTATGGGCACCTGGCTACGTGGATGAGCGCTATCCGGCGGCCTATGCGCGCATGCGCCGCTTCCTTGACCAGATCCTGCCACTGGCCGAACAGGCCGGCGTGCGTCTGGCGCTGGAGGTGCATCAACGCACCATCTGTTCCAGCCCTTCGCTGGCCATGCGCGTGGCGGAACATTACCCCGCCGAGCGGTTAGGCATCATTTATGACCTCGGCAACCTGGCCATCGAAGGCCGCGAGGATGTGCAGATGTCGCTCGACCTGATGGGTGCGCATCTGGCCCATGTGCAGGTCAAGAACGTCGCGTACCAACCACTCGGCCCCGGCCAAGGCTGGCAGTGGCAATGGTGCCCTCCCGATGAAGGCGTACTGCCGCTGCCGGCAATGCTCGCCACCCTGCGTGCCAACGGCTTTGCCGACTGGATTTCGGTAGAAGATTTCGATGCCCGCCACAGTGACCTGCACAAGCTGCGGCGTAACCGCGACCTGATCGGCCGCTACCTGAACCTGACACCTTTCGTCCCTGCTGCCAGCCAAGAGGTACCTTGCCAATGAACACTTCCACCGACCCGCGTCGGGTTGCCTTGGTCACCGGCGCCGCTGGCGAACTGGGCCGGGCCATCTGCGCTCGCTTGAGCCAGGACGGCCTGGACCTGGTCGCGGCGGACCTCGACCTTGAGGCAGCGCAGAACCTGGTCGCGCAACTGCCGTTGTCCCCGGGTCAGAGAGCGTTGGCAGTGCACGCCGATCTCGGCGATCCGGCCTCCATCGCTACCTTGGTGGAGCATGTTGGGGCTGCCTTTGGCCGCATCGATGTCGTGGTGAACAACGCAGCGGTCAATCACCGCGGCTCGATCTACGATTTCGACGTCGCCAAGTGGGATCACATGATGGCTGTCAACCTACGCGGTCCGGCCCTGCTGTGTCAGCAGGTTGCACCCTACTGGCAGCGGCAGAACAGCGGCAGAGTGATCAATATGGTCTCGCGCTGCTGGGTGGCCGGCGGCCCACCGGCCTATGTCGCCTGTAAGGCGGGCCTGGTCGGGTTGACCCGCTCGATGGCTCGCGAGCTGGCGCCACACAACGTCACCGTCAACGCCATCGCGCCTGGACTATTGCCCTCGGCTTTCACGCTCGATGGCCGTGATGCCGATAGCTTCGAGCAGATGGCCCAGGGTTCGATCAACAGCACACCCTTGAAGCGCCTGACCACGCCCGAGGACATTGCGGGCACCACTTCATTCCTGGCCTCGAGAGATGCCGCTTTTATCACTGCCGAGGTGATTCACGTCTGTGGAGGCAGCCAATTGGCGCCGTTCGGCAGCCGCTGACCTGTTGCAAGCCCCGTTCACCACAATTACAAGAAAGGCTAACCCATGCAAACTCACGCGACCGACAATCGGCGCATGGCCCGCAGAGCTGCATTCGGCAGTTTTCTGGGCAGTGTCGTCGAGTATTACGACTTTTTTATCTACGGCTCTGCTGCCGCGCTGGTCTTCAGCACGCTGTTCTTTCCCTCGTCTGACCCGATGGCGGGGACGTTGGCAGCCCTGGCCACGTTCGGCGTCGGTTACCTGGCCCGGCCCGTAGGCGCGCTGGTCTGCGGCCACCTTGGCGACCGCTTCGGGCGTAAACAGGTACTGATGATGACCCTGATGCTGATGGGCATCGCTACGTTCACCATCGGCCTGCTGCCCACCTACGCCAGCATCGGCGCATGGGCGCCAGCGTTGCTGGTGCTGTGCCGCCTGCTGCAGGGCTTTTCTGCTGGCGGCGAGCAGGTCGGCGCCAGCCTGCTGACCATGGAGCACGCTCCGGGCAAGAGCAAATCGTTCTACACCAGCTGGCTGATCAATGGCGCATCGATGGGCTCGATCCTCGCCACGTCAGTATTCATCCCACTAACGATGCTGAGTGAGGAACAGTTGCTGAGCTGGGGCTGGCGGATCCCGTTCCTGCTCAGTGCAGTAATGGTCATCATCACCTGGATAATCCGCCGCGGCGTCGAAGAAAGCCCGGAATTCAAAGCCAGTAAAGCCAAGCCAGAACACTTGCCTGTCGCTGATCTGTTCCGCCATGAAGGGCGCGCCTTCATCATTGTGTTCTGCTGCGCCCTGATCTGCTCGGTGTCGTCGCTGGTGATGATCTTTGGCTTATCCTGGGCGACCAACAATCAGGGGGTCGAGCGCGCGTCGATGCTCACGGCCATTGCCGCGAGTCAGGCCGTCGCCCTCCTCTGCCAACCGCTGTTCGGCCTGCTGGCTGACCGCATCGGCCGCAAGCGTATCTTCACCCTGGGCGCGTTCGCCTGCAGCGCTGGAGTGTTCTTGTTCCTGTGGTCGATCACCACCGGGAACATCGGCCTGATCATGTTTAGCACCGTGCTGCTCAAATCTGTGCTCTACAGTGCGCCGAATGCACTATGGCCATCCTTCTATGCCGAGATGTTCAGCATCCGTGTGCGCTATACCGGGGTTGGCCTGGCGACCCAACTGAGCTTCATCATCGCCGGCTTCTCACCAAGCATTTGCTATGCGCTGATGGCTGATAACCACGACTGGTTGCCGGTAGCCTGCTTCATTGGTGGCCTTGCACTGATTGCGGCAATTGCTGCGCTGGTATCGCGGCCAGCGGGCGAAGCCGCTCCTGCGACGCATCAGCCGATGCAGCAACACGCGCGGCACTAAGCCGAAAACCCAACCTTCAGGAACTGAACCATGCAATTTGCGCTTATCGCCTACGATTATGACGATGCCCTTGAACGCCGCCTGCAGTGCCGTGAAGAGCATGTGGCGCGCTTGCACGCGCTGGCCGCCAGTGGCAATTTCCTTGGCGGCGGAGCACTGCTCAACACCGAGGGCAAGATGATCGGCTCCAACGTGCATGTCGCTTTTGAGTCCCGCGCCGCACTCGATATCTGGCTGCAGAGTGAACCCTACCTTGAGCAGAAGGTGTGGGAAAAGGTCGAAGTGCTGGAAATCAAGCGACTGCAGATTGGTTGAAGCTGATCGGCAGTGTGTTTGAAGTCTAAATTACATGAGCCCAAAAGGCCCTCGGCGCGTTGCAGCGCTGGGGGCCTTCGCTACTCCAGACAAGCGCGGGATTCCAAGACGCTCAGCAAGCGAATCATTGATTCAATGTAATCTCAAATTTATCTTCACCCAGGTGAGTGATCTTGACGGTATTAGACACATCCTGACCGTCTTCAGACTTTAACTGATAGTTGGCCTGCAAATAGGACTCGCAGGTCATGATTTCCTTCGAACCCAACTTGCTGCCCACAGCCATGCACACACTACCAATCGTTGCGATAGGCCCCGGATAGATCTGTATATACTCGAATAACGTCGGCCCAGCCATGCTGTTATACGTTATGGTTTCCGGGCCGAAGATCATGGTGATGACACCGATGGCTGTCACGAGAAAGCCCACGCCTACCAACAGCCAGTAGGCATACACTGCGCCGCCCTCCTCAGCGTTGACGTATGCCTGATAGGCATCGACAAAGCCGGTAACGCAATACTCGCTTTGCGAGTCTTTGATTGTAATTCGACTTGAAGAAATGATGTCCTGCATGGGCCCGCTCCTTGAAAAAGCGGATTGTACTTAATAAATTCGGGCATTGATTACCAAGCAAGCAACCTCAGAAACTTCCTACACTAAAAGTTATCTTTGAAGCACACCTGCAACTTTCACTAACAAACCATCGAAACATTGACATCGAGTCAATAAAAAAGCCCGCAGCATAAGATGCTGCGGGCTTTTTATTACGACAAGACTATTGATTAAAACGGAATATCGTCATCAAAGCTGTCGAAGTCAGCCGCCGGCTGTGGCGCTGGCTGTTGCGGCGCCGGGCGCTGCTGAGCCTGCTGCGGGCGTGGTGCCTGCTGACGCGGTGCCTGCTGCTGTGGCTGCTGGTTGTACTGCTGTGGCTGACCACCGCCCTGGTTGTAGTTGTTACCACCACCCTGGTTGTACTGATCACCGCCGCCTTGTTGGTTCTGCGGACGGCCGCCGAGCAGCTGCATGGTGCCTTGCATGTCGACGATGATTTCAGTGGTGTAGCGCTTGATGCCGTCTTTTTCCCACTCGCGGGTCTGCAGCTTGCCCTCGATGTAGACCTGGGAACCCTTGCGCAGGTACTCACCGGCGATTTCGGCAACTTTGCCGAACATCGACACACGGTGCCACTCGGTACGCTCGACCTTCTGACCGGACTGCTTGTCGGTCCACTGCTCGCTGGTGGCCAGGCTCAGGTTGGTCACGGCGTTACCGTTGGGCAGGTAGCGGACTTCGGGATCCTGACCACAGGTACCGACCAGAATGACTTTGTTAACCCCACGGGCCATAACGTTCTCCTAGGCTTCGCACGCCGATGAGGCTGGATTTACCAGACGCTCGAGGGTCGCACGGTCCAAAATTTTCGTATCCAGTTTGATATAGATGGCGGCTTCTTCTGCCACCACCACGGCGTCGGTCACACCCGGCACGGCCATCAGGCGTTCGGTCAACCCGGCTTCCCGGACCGCCTCAGGCGTCAGTGGCATGCGCAGGCTGGTCACATAGGGCGGCTCGTTCATGTTCAAGGCGACGACCAACCACACAGCACACAGCAGCGCACAACCGACGAACACCATGCCCAGACCACCATGCTGGAATAACCAGCCACCGATGATTCCTCCCAGCGCGGCACCGAGGAACTGGCTGGTGGAATAAACCCCCATGGCCGTTCCCTTGCCGCCGGCGGGCGACACCTTGCTGACCAGCGAAGGCAAGGATGCCTCCAGCAGGTTGAAGGCAGTAAAGAATATCACGGTGCCGATCACCAGTCCGTGCAAGTTGTCAGCCCACTGCCAGAAGAACACCTCGACCAGCAGCAGAACGCTCACCGCACCGAGCAACACACGCTTCATCTTGCGCTTTTTTTCGCCGTAGATAATGAACGGCACCATTGCAAAAAATGAGACGAACAACGCGGTCAGGTATACCCACCAGTGTTCTTCCTTGGGCAGGCCGCCGCGCTCGACAAAGGCTAAGGGCAGCGCAACGAAGCTGGCCATGAGGATCGCATGCAGGACGAAAATACCCACGTCCAGGCGCAGAAGGTCCGGATGGCGCAGGGTTGGGCCGATGGCCTTGCGCGCCACCCCCGACTCGCGGTGCTGCAGGGTGCTGTGCGCATGCGGCACGAAGAAGGCCACCAGCAGGATGCCGACCAGGGCAAGTCCTGCAGTCGCGAGGAACAATCCCGACAAACCAAAGGCGCGCGTCAACAATGGCCCCACAACCATTGCCACGGCAAACGACAAACCGATGCTCATGCCGATCATGGCCATGGCCTTGGTCCGGTGCTGTTCTCGGGTCAGGTCGGAGAGCAGCGCCATGACCGCTGCCGAGATCGCCCCGGCGCCCTGCAGAATGCGCCCGGCGATCACGCCCCAGATCGAGTCGGCCTGGGCTGCCAGCACACTGCCGAGGGCGAAGATGATCAGCCCAAGGTAGATCACCGGGCGCCGGCCGATGCGGTCGGAGATCATCCCGAACGGGATCTGCAGCACCGCCTGGGTCAGGCCGTAGGCACCGATGGCCAGGCCGATCAGCGCAGGCGTGGCGCCGGCCAGGTCCATGCCGTAGGTGGCAAGTACCGGCAGCACCATGAACATGCCCAGCATACGAAAGGCAAAGACCAGGGCCAGGCCACCGGCGGCGCGAGTCTCGCTACCACTCATGCGCTCGTTGTGGGTGTCGTGCATGGATAAACCTCGTGTGAACCGGCGGCGATTCTATCAGTCCCACGCCTTGACGGCATATACGCGACGCTTTGCCGCGTAATGGCAGCGCGCCGTATACTTCTATGTTTATGCCCGCCAAGCGAGGCCGCAGTGGACAAGATTCTGATTCGTGGGGCACGTACCCACAACCTGAAGAACATCGACCTGACCCTGCCCCGGGACAAGTTGATCGTGATCACCGGTTTGTCCGGTTCCGGCAAGTCATCGCTGGCTTTCGACACCCTCTACGCCGAGGGTCAACGCCGTTATGTCGAGTCGTTGTCGGCTTACGCCCGGCAATTCCTGTCGATGATGGAAAAGCCCGACGTTGACACCATCGAGGGCCTTTCCCCGGCAATCTCGATCGAGCAGAAATCAACCTCGCACAACCCGCGCTCCACGGTCGGCACCATTACCGAAATCTACGACTACCTGCGTCTGCTGTATGCACGGGTAGGAACCCCGCGCTGCCCGGACCATGACATCCCGCTGGAAGCGCAAACGGTCAGTCAGATGGTCGACCTGGTGCTCGAGCAACCTGAGGGCAGCAAGTTGATGCTGCTGGCGCCGGTCATCCGCGAGCGCAAGGGCGAGCACCTGGCGGTGTTCGACGAGCTGCGCGCGCAGGGCTTTGTGCGCGTGCGGGTCAACGGCAAGCTGTACGAGATGGACGAGCTGCCGACCCTTGAGAAACAGAAAAAACACAGCATCGATGTCGTGGTCGACCGTTTCAAGGTCCGCAGCGACCTGCAGCAGCGCCTGGCCGAGTCGTTCGAGACAGCGCTGAAGCTGGCTGACGGCATTGCCCTGGTCGCGCCGATGGACGACGAGCCCGGCGAAGAAATCATCTTCTCTGCGCGCTTTGCCTGCCCGGTCTGCGGCCATGCCATCAGCGAGCTGGAACCCAAGTTGTTCTCCTTCAACAACCCGGCTGGCGCGTGCCCGACCTGCGATGGCCTGGGCGTGAAGCAGTACTTCGACACCAAGCGCCTGGTCAACACCGAGCTGACCCTGGCCGAGGGCGCGATCCGTGGCTGGGACCGGCGCAACGTGTACTACTTCCAGATGCTTGGCTCGCTTGCCGCGCATTTTGGCTTCAGCCTGGAACAACCGTTCGCTGAACTGGCAGCAGAGGATCAAAAGATCATTCTGCAGGGCAGCGGCAAGCAGAACGTCGACTTCAAATACCTGAATGACCGTGGCGATATCGTCAAGCGCTCGCACCCGTTTGAAGGCATCGTGCCGAATCTGGAGCGACGTTACCGCGAGACCGAGTCGGCCACGGTGCGTGAAGAGCTGGCCAAGTTCCTCGGTACGCAACCATGCCCGGACTGTCGCGGCACGCGCCTGCGCCGTGAGTCGCGGCATGTATGGGTTGGCGAGAAGACCCTGCCAGCGGTGACCAACCTGCCGATTGGCGATGCCAGCACCTACTTCAGCGAGCTGACCCTGACCGGTCGCCGCGGCGAGATCGCTTCGAAGATCCTCAAGGAGATTTGCGAGCGTCTGCAGTTTCTGGTCAACGTCGGCCTCGATTACCTGACCCTGGATCGCAGTGCCGACACCCTCTCCGGCGGCGAAGCGCAGCGTATTCGCCTGGCCAGCCAGATCGGCGCGGGCCTGGTCGGCGTCATGTATATCCTCGACGAGCCTTCGATTGGCTTGCATCAGCGCGATAACGACCGCTTGCTCGGCACGCTCAATCACTTGCGCGACCTGGGCAACACGGTGATTGTGGTGGAGCACGACGAGGACGCCATTCGCCTGGCTGACTACGTTGTCGACATCGGCCCGGGCGCTGGTGTACATGGTGGCCAGATCGTTGCCGAGGGCACGCCACAGGAGGTCATGGACCACCCTGATTCGCTGACCGGTGCCTACCTGTCCGGGCGCAAGAAGATCGCTGTGCCGGCCAAGCGCACCCCCCGTGACAAGAAGCTGTCGCTCAAGCTCAAAGGCGCGCGTGGCAACAACCTGCAGAACGTCGATCTGGAAATACCGATCGGCTTGCTGACTTGCGTGACCGGTGTCTCCGGGTCGGGCAAGTCGACGCTGATCAACAACACGCTGTTCCCGCTGGCGGCGACTGCGCTGAACGGCGCTACCAGCCATGAGGCCGCCGCACACAGCAGCATGGACGGCCTGCAGCATCTGGACAAAGTGGTCGACATCGACCAGAGCCCGATTGGCCGCACCCCACGCTCCAACCCGGCGACCTATACCGGCATCTTCACGCCGGTGCGCGAGCTGTTTGCAGGGGTGCCCGAGTCGCGTGCGCGCGGTTATGGTCCGGGACGGTTCTCGTTCAACGTCAAGGGCGGCCGCTGCGAAGCGTGTCAGGGCGATGGCCTGATCAAGGTCGAGATGCACTTCCTGCCGGACATCTACGTGCCCTGCGACGTGTGCAAGAGCAAGCGCTACAACCGCGAGACGCTGGAGATCAAGTACAAAGGAAAGAACATCCACGAGGTGCTGGAAATGACCATCGAGGATGCCCGCGCATTCTTCGATGCAGTGCCGGCGCTCGCGCGCAAGCTGCAGACGCTGGTGGATGTCGGCCTGTCGTACATCAAGCTTGGTCAGTCGGCCACGACCCTCTCCGGGGGCGAGGCGCAGCGGGTCAAGCTATCCCGTGAGCTGTCCAAGCGCGATACCGGCAAGACGCTGTACATCCTCGATGAACCGACTACCGGTCTGCACTTCGCCGATATCCAGCAGTTGCTCGATGTACTGCACCGCTTGCGCGATCACGGCAACACCGTAGTGGTGATCGAACACAATCTGGACGTGATCAAGACCGCCGACTGGCTGGTCGACCTCGGCCCGGAGGGCGGCTCCAAGGGCGGCCAGATCATCGCGGTGGGTACGCCTGAAGAGGTGACCAAGATGAAGCAGTCGTATACCGGCCACTACCTCAAGCCGTTGCTGGAGCGTGACCGGGCGTAAGCCTACAAAAAAGCCCCCGGTAGCGAGCTACCGGGGGCTTTTTTACAACCATGCAGCCCGTTACGGCAAGCTGATTACATCTGCGATTGCAGGTAGTTCTGCAGGCCGATGACCTTGATCAGACCCTGCTGCTTTTCCAGCCAATAAGTGTGATCTTCTTCGGTATCTGCCAACTGCTGACGCAGGATGTCGCGGCTGATGTAATCCTTGTGCGTTTCGCACAATTCAATGCCTTTGCACAACGCTGCGCGCACCTTGTACTCGAGGCGCAAGTCGGCTGCGAGCATTTCCGGCACAGTGGTGCCCACGTCCAGATCATCCGGACGCATGCGCGGGGTGCCTTCCAGCATGAGAATGCGGCGCATCAGGGCGTCGGCGTGTTGCGCCTCTTCTTCCATTTCATGATTGATGCGCTCGTAGAGCTTGGACAAGCCCCAGTCTTCGTACATGCGCGAATGAATGAAATACTGATCACGTGCTGCCAGCTCGCCGGTGAGCAACGTGTTGAGGTAATCGATTACGTCCGGGTGACCTTGCATCGCCCTGGTTCTCCATGTGAAAGCGCTATGTGCATAGTGTGAACCAGGACTGCTGCAAGGTCACTGAAAAACGCGCAATAACATGCAAAAAAACGCCTAAACAGTAGTGATATTCATTGAAAAACCGCCCAAATGAGGGCGGTTCTACTTATCATTCCGACTCAGGCGAGATTCAGCCCCAACGCCTTGGCAATTCCTTCGCCGTAGGCTGGATCTGCCTTGGAGAAGTGCTGCAACTGGCGCATCACCACGACTGCGCTGACACCTGCCATGGTGCCGGCAATATTGTTGATCAGCAGTGCTTGTTGCTCAGGGCTCATCAAGCGGAACAAGGCGCCGGCGTGGCTATAGTAATCGCCGTCCTCACGGTGGTCGTGACGATCGGCTGCGCCGGTCAGGGCAAGCGCCGGCTCGGCATGCTGCGGCGACTGCTTGGGCGCATCGCTGTAGCTGTTCGGCTCGTAGTTAGGCGCACTGCCATAGCTACCGGAAGCCATAGCGCCATCGCGCTGGTAGCTGTGCACCGGGCTGCGAGCGGCGTTGACCGGCAGATGCTGGTGATTGGTGCCTACGCGGTAGCGGTGCGCATCGGCATAGGCAAACACACGCCCTTGCAGCATCCGGTCTGGCGACAGGCCGACACCTGGAACCATATTGCTCGGGCCGAAGGTGGCTTGCTCGACTTCGGCAAAGTAGTTGAGCGGGTTGCGGTTGAGCTCAAGCACGCCAACCTCGATCAACGGGAATTCCTTCTGCGACCAGGTCTTGGTCACATCGAAAGGATTCTCCGCTCGATTGGCTGCCTGCTCCTCGCTCATGACCTGAATGCACACAGTCCAGCGCGGATAGTCACCGCGTTCAATCGCCTCGAACAGGTCACGCTGGGCGTAATCAGGGTCAGTACCCGCCAGACGCGCTGCTTCGGCCGGTGCCAGGTTCTTGATGCCCTGCTGAGTCTTGTAGTGCCATTTGACCCAGGTGCGCTCACCGCTCGCGCTGATCAGGCTGTAGGTATGGCTGCCGAAGCCGTGCATGTGACGGTAGCCGTCCGGGATACCCCGATCAGAGAACAGGATCGTGACCTGGTGCAGCGCCTCAGGCGAATGCGACCAGAAGTCCCACATCATCTGGGCGTTCTTCAGGTTGCTCTGCGGATGGCGCTTCTGCGTGTGGATGAAGTCAGGAAACTTCAGGGGGTCGCGTATGAAGAACACCGGGGTGTTGTTGCCCACGATGTCCCAATTGCCTTCCTCGGTGTAGAACTTGAGCGCGAAGCCACGCGGGTCACGTTCGGTGTCAGCCGAGCCGCGCTCGCCACCTACGGTGGAGAAGCGCAAAAAGGTCTCGGTTTGCTTGCCAACCTTGTCGAACAGCTTGGCGCAGGTGTAGCGGGTGATATCGCGGGTTACGGTGAAGGTACCGTAGGCGCCCGAGCCCTTGGCGTGTACACGGCGCTCAGGAATGTTCTCGCGGTTGAAGTGGGCGAGTTTTTCCAGCAGGTGGAAGTCGTCGAGCAGCAGCGGGCCGCGAGGGCCGGCCGAACGGGAATTCTGGTTGTCAGCTACAGGTGCACCGCTGGCGGTGGTAAGAATCTTGCTCATGGGCTCTCCTTGACGGTCTTGATCTGCCGTTTGTCGGCTTGCGGACAGTATCGGGGAGCGGCATGACAAGAGCTAATTCATTGATCGAGTTGAGGCGATAGGAATTAACAATAATTACAGAAACAAAAAACCGGGCACTAGGCCCGGTTTTTTGTAGCAGACAGAACGTCTTACTCGGCAGCTTCTACAGCACCACCGACTGGACGATCAACCAGCTCGACGTACGCCATAGGCGCGTTGTCGCCAGCGCGGAAACCGCACTTCAGGATACGCAGGTAGCCGCCCTGACGGGTGGCGTAGCGCTTGCCCAGATCGTTGAAGAGCTTGCCAACAGCGGATTTCGAACGGGTACGGTCGAAAGCCAGACGACGGTTGGCTACGCTATCTTCCTTGGCCAGGGTGATCAGCGGCTCGGCAACGCGGCGCAGTTCCTTGGCTTTTGGCAGAGTAGTTTTGATCAGCTCGTGCTCGATCAACGACACTGCCATGTTCTGGAACATAGCCTTGCGGTGAGAGCTGGTACGGCTCAGGTGACGTCCACTTTTACGATGACGCATGATTCATTCCTTACCAAACACTACGTTCGGTGATTACGACGATCAGGCAGTCGCCTTGTCGTCCTTCTTAAGACTTGCAGGCGGCCAGTTGTCGAGGCGCATGCCGAGGGACAGACCACGGGAAGCCAAAACGTCCTTGATTTCAGTCAGGGACTTCTTGCCCAGGTTAGGAGTTTTCAACAGCTCTACTTCGGTGCGCTGAATCAGGTCGCCGATGTAGTAGATGTTCTCCGCCTTGAGGCAGTTGGCAGACCGTACGGTCAGTTCCAGGTCGTCAACCGGACGCAGCAGGATCGGATCGATCTCGTCTTCCTGCTCGACCACTACCGGCTCACTGTCACCTTTGAGATCCACGAACGCGGCCAGCTGCTGTTGCAGGATGGTCGCGGCACGACGGATTGCCTCTTCTGGGTCCAGAGTACCGTTGGTTTCCAGATCAATGACCAGCTTGTCCAGGTTGGTACGCTGCTCAACACGGGCGTTTTCGACCACATAGGCGATACGACGCACCGGGCTGAACGAAGCGTCCAGCTGAAGACGGCCAATGCTGCGGCTTTCATCTTCGTCAGTCTGACGAGAGTCGGCCGGCTCGTAACCGCGACCACGAGCTACAGTGAGCTTCATGTTCAGGGCGCCGTTGGACGCCAGGTTCGCGATTACGTGATCGGGGTTGACGATCTCGACATCGTGATCCAGCTGAATATCGGCAGCGGTAACCACCCCCGAACCCTTTTTCGACAAGGTCAGCGTAACTTCGTCACGACCGTGCAGTTTGATAGCCAGGCCTTTCAGGTTCAACAGGATTTCAATTACGTCTTCCTGTACACCTTCGATCGCGGAGTACTCATGGAGTACGCCATCGATCTCGGCCTCGACTACTGCACAGCCAGGCATGGAGGACAACAGGATGCGGCGCAGCGCGTTGCCCAGGGTATGGCCGAAACCACGCTCGAGAGGCTCGAGCGTAATCTTGGCGCGGGTCGGACTGACTACCTGCACATCAATGTGGCGGGGAGTCAGGAACTCATTTACCGAAATCTGCATGGATGCACCTATTTTCTAGCCCTTACTTGGAGTAGAGCTCGACAATCAGGTTTTCGTTGATGTCGGCAGACAGGTCGCTGCGAGCAGGAACGTTCTTGAAAACGCCCGACTTTTTAGCAGCATCCACGTCTACCCACTCAACGCGGCCGCGCTGAGAGCACAGTTCAAGGGCTTGAACAATGCGCAGCTGGTTCAGCGATTTCTCACGAACCGAGACCACGTCACCCGGACGAACTTGGTAAGATGGAATGTTTACAGTCTTACCGTTGACGCTGATCGCTTTGTGCGAAACCAGCTGACGCGACTCGGAACGAGTCGAGCCGAAGCCCATACGGTAAACGACGTTATCCAGACGGCACTCGAGCAGTTGCAGCAGGTTCTCACCAGTTGCGCCTTTTTTCGAGGCTGCAGCTTGGTAGTAACCGCGGAACTGACGCTCCAGAACACCGTAGATACGACGGACTTTTTGTTTCTCGCGCAGCTGGGTACCGTAGTCGGACTGACGGCCACGGCGCTGGCCGTGGATACCTGGGGCTGCTTCGATGTTGCACTTCGATTCCAGAGCGCGAACGCCGCTCTTCAGGAAAAGGTCAGTGCCTTCACGGCGAGACAGTTTGCATTTTGGACCAATGTAACGTGCCATTTATCTGTCTCCTGATTACACGCGACGCTTCTTCGGCGGACGGCACCCGTTATGCGGGATTGGCGTCACGTCGGTGATGCTGGCGATCTTGTAGCCGCAGCTGTTCAAAGCACGAACGGCGGACTCACGACCTGGACCTGGACCCTTGACGTTTACGTCGAGGTTTTTCAGACCGTATTCCAGCGCAGCTTGACCAGCTCGTTCAGCAGCAATCTGAGCTGCAAACGGGGTGGATTTGCGCGAACCACGGAAACCCGAACCACCGGACGTTGCCCAGGACAAAGCATTGCCCTGACGGTCGGTGATGGTCACGATGGTGTTGTTGAAAGACGCGTGGATGTGGGCGATGCCATCAACCACTGTCTTTTTGATTTTTTTACGAGGACGAGCAGCAGGTTTTGCCATGTCTATTTTCCTGTCGATTCGCTGGTGCGATTACTTGCGGATCGGCTTACGCGGGCCCTTACGGGTGCGTGCATTGGTCTTGGTGCGCTGACCGCGAACCGGCAGACCTTTACGATGGCGCAGACCGCGGTAGCAGCCCAGGTCCATCAAGCGTTTGATCTTCATGTTGATGTCACGGCGCAGATCACCTTCAGTGGTGAACTTGGCGACTTCGCTACGCAGCGTTTCAATCTGCTCGTCGCTCAGATCCTTGATCTTTGCGGCTGGGTTAACCCCAGTGTCTGCACAAATCTTCTGTGCAGTTGTGCGACCGACACCATAGATGTAGGTCAGCGAGATAACAGTGTGCTTGTTATCTGGAATGTTGACGCCTGCAATACGGGCCATTCAGTGGGACTCCAATTGACAGCTACCTACGCCCCGGAAGCCAAGAAATAGGGCGCGAGATAATATCGCTGTAGAAACAATTAATCAACCCAGCAGCGCACTAGCTGCTGGGCTTGTAGCGCGGATCACACTCAGCCTTGGCGCTGCTTGTGACGCGGTTCCGCGCTGCAAATTACTCGCACGATACCTTCGCGGCGAATAATCTTGCAGTTACGGCACAGCTTTTTCACCGATGCACGAACTTTCATGACCAACTCCTCGAACCTTAGGGGCCTGTCAGCGCAGCAAGCTGCTGCCGCCATAGCCTTTCAGGTTGGCTTTCTTCATCAGGGATTCGTACTGGTGCGAAACGAGGTGGGATTGTACTTGGGACATGAAGTCCATCACAACCACTACCACGATCAACAACGACGTCCCGCCGAGATAGAACGGCACGTTTGCAGCCACCACAAGGAACTGGGGCAGAAGGCATACGGCCATCATGTAAAGAGCACCGAACATGGTCAGACGAGTCAGAACGCCATCAATGTAGCGCGCCGACTGCTCACCAGGACGGATACCCGGAATAAAGGCACCGGACTTCTTCAGGTTTTCCGCTACGTCTTTCGGGTTGAACATCAACGCTGTGTAGAAGAAGCAGAAGAAAATGATCCCTGCACTAAACAGCAAAATGTTCAACGGCTGACCAGGAGCGATCGACTGCGAGATGTCTTGCAGCCAGCCCATACCTTCGGACTGACCGAACCAGGCACCCAGCGAAGCCGGGAACAGCAGAATGCTGCTGGCGAAAATAGCCGGGATTACCCCTGCCATGTTCACCTTGAGCGGCAAGTGGCTGGTCTGCGCAGCAAAGACCTTGCGGCCCTGCTGACGCTTGGCGTAGTGAACGGCGATTCGACGCTGACCACGCTCAATGAACACCACAAAACCGATAATCGCTACTGCCAGCAAACCGATAGCGACCAGGGCGAAAATGTTGATATCGCCTGTGCGCGCAGACTCGAAAGACTGCCCGATTGCTCTCGGAAGACCGGCAACGATACCCGCGAAAATCAACATCGAGATACCGTTGCCCACACCGCGCTCGGTAATCTGCTCACCCAGCCACATCATGAACATTGCGCCTGCCACGAAGGTGGAGACGGCAACCACATGGAAGCCAAGGCTTGCAGAGAACGCCACGCCCTGGTTGGCCAAGCCAATGGACATGCCAATCGCTTGAACCAATGCCAGGATTACAGTGAGGTAGCGGGTGTACTGGCTGATCTTGCGACGGCCAGCTTCACCTTCCTTCTTCAACTGCTCCAGCTGTGGGCTGACAGCGGTCATGAGCTGCATGATGATCGATGCCGAGATGTACGGCATGATCCCCAGTGCAAAGATGCTCATGCGCTCCAGCGCACCACCGGAAAACATGTTGAACAAGCTAAGAATGGTCCCCTCATTCTGTCGAAACAGATCCGCCAGACGGTCCGGGTTGATGCCAGGCACCGGGATATGCGCACCTATCCGATAGACGATGATCGCCATGAACAGAAAGCGCAGACGAGCCCAGAGTTCCGACATCCCGCCCTTACCGAGCGAAGAGAGAGCACCTTGCTTAGCCATTTATTCCTCGAATTTGCCGCCAGCTGCTTCGATAGCCGCACGCGCACCTTTGGTGGCTGCGATGCCCTTGATGGTAACTGCGCGAGTGACTTCGCCAGACAGCATGATTTTCACACGCTGTACGTTCTGGTTGATCACGTTGGCATCCTTCAAGGATTGCACGGTGACAACATCGCCTTCCACTTTGGCCAGCTCGGACAGACGCACTTCTGCGCGGTCCATGGCTTTCAGCGAAACGAAGCCGAATTTCGGCAGACGACGGTGCAGCGGCTGTTGACCGCCTTCGAAGCCCGGAGCGATGGTGCCACCGGAACGGGAGGTCTGACCTTTGTGGCCGCGGCCACCAGTCTTACCCAAACCGCTACCGATACCACGACCCGGACGATGCTTCTCGCGACGGGAACCCGGCGCTGGACTCAGATCATTGAGTTTCATCGATTAACCCTCGACGCGCAGCATGTAGTAAGCCTTGTTGATCATCCCGCGATTCTCGGGAGTATCAAGTACTTCTACGGTGTGACCAATGCGACGCAGACCCAAGCCTTTAACACACAGTTTGTGGTTAGGCAGACGGCCGGCGGTGCTTTTGATCAGCGTGACTTTAACGGTGGCAGCCATTAGAAGATCTCCTCAACGCTCTTGCCGCGCTTGGCAGCAATGGATTCAGGAGATTGCATGGCCTTCAGACCCTTGAAGGTGGCGTAAACCACGTTCACTGGGTTGGTAGAACCGTAGCACTTGGCCAGAACGTTCTGGACACCAGCAACTTCCAGGACAGCACGCATGGCGCCGCCAGCGATGATACCGGTACCTTCGGAGGCAGGCTGCATGTAAACCTTCGAGGCGCCGTGGGCGGCCTTGGTGGCGTACTGCAGAGTGGTGCCTTTCAGGTCAACCTGAATCATGTTGCGACGGGCAGCTTCCATGGCTTTCTGAATCGCGGCTGGTACTTCGCGCGATTTGCCACGGCCGAAGCCTACACGGCCCTTACCATCACCAACCACGGTCAACGCGGTGAAGGTGAAGATACGGCCGCCTTTGACGGTTTTGGCTACGCGGTTAACTTGAACCAGCTTCTCGATGTAGCCTTCGTCGCGCTTTTGATCGTTATTTGCCATAACTTAGAACTCCAGCCCGCCTTCACGAGCAGCATCAGCCAGCGCTTTGACGCGGCCATGGTACTTGAAGCCGGAACGGTCAAAGGCAACTTGAGATACACCGGCGGCTTTCGCGCGCTCAGCTACCAGCTTGCCAACCTTAGTGGCCGCGTCGATGTTGCCGGTGGCGCCATCACGCAGGTCTTTGTCCAAGGTAGAGGCGCTTGCCAGAACCTTGCTGCCGTCGGCCGAGATGACTTGGGCATAAATGTGCTGCGAGGAGCGGAACACGCACAAACGCACGGCTTCGAGCTCGTGCATTTTCAGGCGTGCTTTGCGAGCGCGACGCAGTCGAGTAACTTTTTTGTCGGTCATTTGCTAGGCCCTACTTCTTCTTGGCTTCTTTACGACGGACGACTTCGTCCGCGTAACGCACACCTTTGCCTTTGTACGGCTCTGGTGGACGGAAGTCGCGGATTTCAGCGGCCACCTGACCTACCAGCTGCTTGTCGATGCCCTTGATCAGGATATCGGTCTGGCTAGGCGTTTCAGCGGTGATGCCGGCTGGAAGCTCGTAGTCTACTGGGTGAGAGAAGCCCAGAGCCAGGTTCAGGACGGTGCCCTTGGCCTGAGCCTTGTAACCAACACCGACCAGCTGGAGCTTGCGCTCGAAGCCTTGGCTTACGCCTTGGACCATGTTGTTCACCAGAGCGCGGGTAGTACCGGCCATGGCGCGAGCTTGCTGGTCACCATTGCGAGCGACAAAACGCAGCTCACCAGACTCTTCGGTAACTTCAACAGACGAATGAACGTTCAGTTCGAGAGTGCCCTTGGCACCCTTCACCGAAAGCTGTTGGCCGGCGAATTTGACTTCGACACCGGACGGCAGCTTTACGGGGTTCTTAGCGACGCGAGACATGCTTATCCCCCCTTAGAACACTGTGCACAGAACTTCGCCACCAACACCGGCGGCACGTGCAGCACGATCCGTCATCACACCTTTGTTGGTGGAGACGATAGACACGCCCAGACCGCCACGAACTTTCGGCAGATCTGTAACGGCCTTGTACTGACGCAGGCCTGGTCGGCTGGCGCGCTTCAGCTCTTCGATGACCGGACGGCCTTCGAAGTACTTCAGCTCGATCGACAGGGAGGGCTTGACTTCGCTGCTTACCTGGTAACCAGCGATGTAACCTTCGTCCTTCAGAACTTGGGCAACCGCAACCTTCAGAGTCGAAGAAGGCATGCTTACGACGGACTTTTCAGCCATCTGGGCATTACGGATGCGAGTTAGCATGTCCGCTAACGGGTCCTGCATACTCATGGGCTAGATGCTCCTGATACAAGAATTATTAGCCTCTCGGCTATCACAACCACCCAAGCACCCAGGACAAAAGACCCGGGCTCGGGTGAGCCGATCATTCTAGACACAACCTAGAAACGAAACAAGCCCCATATAGGGGCTTGTTTAGAAGCGAGGTCACCGGCGGTCGGAAGATTGCTCCCCTTCCGCCAGAACCCTGGCGCTTACCAGCTGGCTTTAACCAGACCTGGTACGTCACCACGCATTGCAGCTTGACGCAGCATGTTACGGCCCAGACCGAACTTACGGTATACACCGTGAGGACGGCCGGTCAGGCGGCAACGGTTGCGCAGACGAGCGGCGCTGGCGTCACGCGGCTGCTTTTGCAGTGCGACGACGGCGGCATAACGCTCTTCTGGCGATGCGTTCAGGTTGACGATGGTCGCTTTCAGCTCGGCACGCTTTTTGGCGTACTTGGCTACCGTGAGCTGACGCTTCAGCTCGCGGTTTTTCATGCTCTTCTTGGCCATTTTCCTACTCCAATCAGTTGCGGAACGGGAATTTGAATGCACGCAGCAGAGCGCGGCCTTCGTCATCCGAACGAGCAGTGGTGGTCAGGGTAATGTCCAGACCGCGCAGAGCATCGATCTTGTCGTAGTCGATTTCCGGGAAGATGATCTGCTCTTTCACGCCCATGCTGTAGTTGCCACGACCATCGAAGGACTTGGCATTCAGGCCGCGGAAGTCGCGAACCCGAGGCAGGGAGATCGCCAGCAGGCGGTCCAGGAACTCGTACATACGGTCACGGCGCAGAGTAACTTTAACGCCGATCGGCCAACCTTCACGAACCTTGAAACCCGCAATCGACTTGCGAGCGAAAGTCACGACCGGCTTTTGACCGGTGATCTTTTCCAGGTCGGCTACAGCGTTTTCGATGACTTTTTTGTCACCGACAGCTTCGCCCAGACCCATGTTCAGGGTGATCTTGGTTACGCGTGGAACTTCCATCACGTTCGCGAGCTTAAGTTCTTCCTTAAGCTTGGGAGCGATTTCGTTCCGGTAAATCTCTTTGAGTCGTGCCATTGTCTTCTACCTAGCAGTGTTCAAGCATCAACCGCTTTCTGGGTCGACTTGAAGACACGAATTTTCTTGCCGTCTTCAACCTTGAAGCCAACGCGGTCAGCCTTGTTGGTTTCACCATTGAAAATGGCAACGTTGGAAGCGTGCAGAGGCGCTTCTTTCTCGACGATACCGCCCTGTACGCCCGCCATCGGGTTAGGCTTGGTATGGCGCTTGACCAGGTTTACACCACCGATGACCAGACGGTCGTCAGCGAGAACCTTCAGCACCTTACCGCGCTTACCTTTGTCTTTGCCGGCGATCACGATGATCTCGTCGTCACGACGAATCTTTTGCATGTCGGATCTCCTTAGAGCACTTCAGGGGCGAGCGAGACGATCTTCATGAACTTCTCGTTGCGAAGTTCACGGGTCACTGGCCCGAAGATGCGAGTGCCGATCGGCTCTTGCTTGTTGTTCAGCAGAACAGCAGCGTTACCGTCGAAACGAATGATGGAACCGTCAGCGCGACGTACACCATGACGGGTACGTACGACTACGGCGGTCATCACCTGGCCTTTTTTGACCTTACCGCGCGGAATTGCTTCCTTGACGGTTACTTTGATGATGTCACCGATGCCGGCGTAACGACGGTGGGAACCGCCGAGCACCTTGATGCACATGACGCGACGAGCGCCGCTGTTATCGGCCACATCGAGCATGGATTGAGTCTGAATCATAAAATTTCTCCGACCCCTAGCCCTTAGACTTCAACAGCGCGTTCGAGGACTTCAACCAGTGCCCAAGACTTGGTCTTGGCCAGCGGACGAGTTTCGCTAATGGAAACCTTGTCGCCGATTTTGCACTGATTGGTTTCGTCGTGCGCGTGCAGCTTAGTCGAACGCTTAACGTATTTACCGTAGATCGGGTGCTTTACGCGACGCTCGATCAGAACGGTGATGGTCTTGTCCATTTTGTCGCTGACGACACGGCCAGTCAGCGTACGGACGGTTTTTTCAGCTTCAGCCATGATCACTTACCTGCCTGCTGGTTGAGCACAGTTTTCACGCGAGCGATGTCACGCTTAACTTGCGAGAGCAGGTGCGACTGCCCCAACTGGCCAGTTGCTTTCTGCATACGCAGATTGAACTGGTCGCGCAGCAGGCCGAGCAGTTGCTCGTTCAGCTGCTGTGCCGATTTTTCACGAAGTTCATTCGCTTTCATCACATCACCGTCCGCTTAACAAAGGAGGTGGCGAGTGGCAGCTTTGCAGCAGCCAAGGCGAATGCTTCGCGCGCCAGCTCTTCAGAAACACCCTCGATCTCATACAGGACTTTGCCTGGCTGGATCTGGGCAACCCAGTATTCCACGGAACCCTTACCTTTACCCATCCGCACTTCAAGAGGCTTCTTGGTAACCGGCTTGTCCGGGAACACACGGATCCAGATCTTGCCGCCACGCTTAACGTGACGAGTCAGAGCACGACGTGCAGACTCGATCTGGCGAGCGGTGAGGCGACCGCGGGCGACAGCTTTCAAGGCGAACTCGCCGAAGCTGACTTTGCTACCGCGCAGTGCCAGACCACGGTTGTGGCCGGTCATCTGCTTGCGGAATTTTGTACGCTTAGGTTGCAACATTTGGCGTACCCCTTACTTAGCAGCTTTTTTACGAGGCGCTGGTGCTTGTGGTTTCAGCTCTTCTTGGCGACCACCAATTACTTCGCCTTTGAAGATCCAAACCTTCACACCGATCACACCATAAGTGGTGTGAGCTTCGTAGGTGTTGTAGTCGATATCAGCACGCAGGGTGTGCAACGGCACACGACCTTCGCGATACCACTCGGTACGAGCAATCTCGGCACCGCCGAGACGACCGCTCACCTGGATCTTGATGCCCTTGGCACCAATACGCATGGCGTTCTGCACGGCGCGCTTCATAGCACGACGGAACATTACGCGGCGCTCCAGCTGCTGAGCTACGCTTTGCGCAACCAGCATGGCGTCGAGTTCCGGCTTGCGGATCTCTTCGATGTTGATGTGCACAGGCACACCCATCTGCTTGGTCAGGTCCTGACGCAGCTTCTCAACATCTTCACCTTTCTTCCCGATAACGATACCTGGACGAGCGGTGTGGATGGTGATGCGTGCAGTTTGGGCCGGACGATGGATATCGATACGGCTTACGGACGCGCTTTTTAGTTTGTCTTGGAGGTACTCACGAGTTTTCAGATCCTTCAACAGGTAATCTGCGTAAGTCGCGCCATCTGCATACCAGACGGACGTGTGCTCCTTGACGATTCCCAGGCGAATGCCAGTGGGATGTACTTTCTGACCCATCTGATCGACTCCGTTACTTGTCCGCAACCTTGACAGTGATATGGCAAGACCGCTTGACGATGCGATCAGCGCGGCCTTTGGCACGCGGCATGATGCGCTTCAGCGAACGCCCTTCGTTGACGAAAACGGTGGAGACCTTCAGGTCATCAACGTCTGCGCCTTCGTTGTGTTCGGCGTTGGCAACGGCCGACTCGAGGACTTTCTTCATGATTTCAGCGGCTTTTTTGCTGCTGAAGGCCAACAGGTTGAGCGCTTCGCCCACCTTCTTCCCGCGGATCTGGTCGGCGACCAAGCGGGCTTTCTGGGCGGAGATTCGAGCGCCCGACAACTTAGCGGCTACTTCCATTTCCTAACCCCTTAACGCTTGGCTTTCTTGTCAGCCACGTGCCCGCGATAAGTGCGGGTACCGGCGAACTCGCCCAGTTTGTGGCCGACCATGTCTTCGTTCACGAGAACTGGGACATGTTGACGACCGTTATGTACCGCGATGGTCAGACCGACCATTTGTGGCAGGATCATCGAACGACGCGACCAGGTTTTCACCGGTTTGCGATCATTCTTTTCCGCCGCCACTTCGATCTTCTTCAGTAGGTGAAGATCGATAAAAGGACCTTTTTTCAGAGAACGTGGCACTGTCGTATCCCTCTATTTACTTGCGACGACGGACGATCATTTTGTCGGTACGCTTATTACCACGAGTCTTCGCACCCTTGGTTGGGAAGCCCCATGGCGATACCGGATGACGACCACCGGAGGTACGACCTTCACCACCACCATGTGGGTGGTCAACCGGGTTCATGGCAACACCACGAACGGTTGGGCGAACGCCACGCCAGCGTTTGGCACCAGCTTTACCCAGCGAACGCAGGCTGTGCTCGGAGTTCGAGACTTCGCCCAGGGTCGCACGGCACTCAGCCAGGACTTTACGCATTTCACCAGAGCGCAGACGCAGGGTCACGTAGACACCTTCGCGAGCGATCAGCTGAGCCGAAGCACCAGCGGAACGAGCGATCTGTGCACCTTTACCCGGCTTCAGTTCGATGCCGTGAATGGTGCTACCTACTGGGATGTTGCGCAGCTGCAGGGAGTTACCGGCCTTGATTGGGGCCAGCGAACCTGCGATCAGCTGATCGCCAGCGCTCACGCCTTTAGGGGCGATGATGTAGCGACGCTCACCGTCTGCGTAGCACAGCAGGGCGATGTGAGCAGTACGGTTTGGATCGTATTCGATACGCTCGACAGTGGCTGGAATGCCATCTTTGTCGTTGCGACGGAAGTCGACCAGACGGTAATGCTGCTTATGACCACCACCCACATGACGTGTAGTGATACGGCCATTGTTGTTACGACCACCAGACTTCGATTTCTTCTCGAGCAGCGGTGCGTGAGGAGCGCCTTTATGCAGCTCCTTGTTGACCACCTTGACCACGAAACGGCGGCCAGGGGAAGTCGGTTTGCATTTAACGATTGCCATGATGCACCCCTTCCTTACTCAGCACTGCTGCTGAAATCGAGATCTTGGCCTGGCTGAAGGGAGACGATCGCCTTCTTCCAGTCATTACGCTTGCCCAGACCACGTGCGGTACGCTTGGTTTTACCCAATACGTTAACAGTCGACACGTTTTCGACTTTTACGCCGAACAGGCCTTCGACAGCTTTCTTGATTTCCAGCTTGGTTGCATCGGTAGCAACCTTGAATACGAACTGGCCTTTCTTCTCAGCCAGAACGGTAGCCTTCTCGGAAACGTGCGGGCCAAGGAGGACTTTAAATACGCGTTCCTGGTTCATCCCAGCAGCTCCTCGAATTTCTTCACGGCCGACACAGTGATCAACACTTTGTCATAGGCGATCAGACTGACCGGATCGGAACCTTGTACGTCACGAACGTCGACGTGCGGCAGGTTACGAGCAGCCAGGTACAGGTTCTGATCAACAGCGTCCGATACGATCAGGACGTCAGTCAGGCCCATGCCATTCAGCTTGTTCAGCAGATCTTTGGTCTTTGGCGCTTCAACAGCGAAGTCCTGGACAACGACCAGACGGTCGGTGCGCACCAGCTCAGCGAGGATGGAACGCATTGCTGCGCGATACATCTTCTTGTTGAGCTTCTGCGAGTGGTCCTGAGGACGAGCTGCGAAGGTGGTGCCACCGCCGCGCCAGATCGGGCTACGGATGGTACCAGCACGAGCACGGCCAGTGCCCTTCTGACGCCATGGGCGCTTACCGCCACCGGATACGTCGGAACGGGTCTTCTGCTGCTTGGTGCCCTGACGGCCGCCGGCCATGTAGGCCACGACTGCTTGGTGAACCAGCGTCTCGTTGAATTCGCCACCGAAGGTCAGTTCGGAAACTTCGATCGCCTGAGCGTCATTTACGTTAAGTTGCATGTCAGTTTCCCCTTAACCGCGAGCCTTGACAGCTGGACGTACAACCACGTCGCCGCCAGTAGCGCCAGGAACGGCACCCTTGATCAGCAGCAGGTTGCGTTCAGCGTCTACGCGAACTACTTCCAGGGACTGCACAGTAACGCGCTCGGCGCCCATGTGACCGGACATTTTCTTGCCCTTGAACACACGACCAGGAGTCTGGCACTGGCCGATGGAACCCGGAACACGGTGCGATACGGAGTTACCGTGGGTGTTATCTTGGCCACGGAAATTCCAGCGCTTGATGGTACCGGCGAAGCCTTTACCTTTCGACTGACCGGTGACGTCTACCAGCTGGCCTGCAGTAAAGAGTTCAGCTTTGATCAGATCGCCAGCCTGGAAATCGCCTTCTTCAAGACGGAACTCCCAAACACCGCGACCAGCGGCAACGTTCGCCTTAGCGAAGTGACCTGCTTGAGCAGCAGTCACACGCGAAGCACGACGCTCGCCTACAGTGATTTGCACTGCACGGTAGCCATCAGTTTCTTCGGTTTTGAACTGGGTGACGCGATTCGGCTCGATCTCAACGACCGTGACCGGAATGGAGACACCTTCTTCGGTGAAAATACGGGTCATACCGCATTTACGACCGACTACACCAATAGTCATGTTGTAAACCTCATGAGTGTACGGGGCTTTCACCCGCTATGGCCGCCCATTTCAGAGCGTTACACGGTTAAGACCGAAGTCTTAGCCGAGGCTGATCTGTACTTCCACACCTGCCGCAAGGTCCAGCTTCATCAGCGCATCAACGGTTTTATCCGTTGGCTGGACGATGTCCAGAACGCGCTTATGAGTGCGGATCTCGTACTGGTCACGCGCGTCTTTGTTGACGTGCGGGGAGACCAGAACGGTGAAACGCTCTTTGCGAGTAGGCAGTGGAATTGGACCACGCACTTGTGCACCAGTACGTTTCGCGGTTTCCACGATTTCCTGGGTGGATTGGTCGATCAGGCGATGGTCGAAAGCCTTCAACCTGATACGGATTTGCTGATTTTGCATTGGATTTCAGACTCCAGGCTGTTCCCAACGGACGCACTACGCCCGCTAAAAGGAGGCGTGATTCTATAGACGGCCTCATTTTGTGTCAACCCAATAAAAAAGGCCCCCGCTGAGCGGAGGCCTTTTTCAACCGATCGAGTGATTACTCGATGATTTTGGCTACGACGCCGGCGCCGACGGTACGACCGCCTTCACGGATAGCGAAGCGCAGACCGTCTTCCATTGCGATGGTCTTGATCAGAGTGACTTCCATCTGGATGTTGTCACCTGGCATTACCATCTCAACGCCTTCCGGCAGCTGGCAGTTACCGGTCACGTCAGTAGTACGGAAGTAGAACTGAGGACGGTAGCCTTTGAAGAACGGAGTGTGACGACCGCCTTCTTCTTTCGACAGAACGTAAACTTCTGCGGTGAACTTGGTGTGCGGCTTGACCGAACCTGGCTTGACCAGAACCTGGCCACGCTCAACGTCGTCACGCTTGGTACCACGCAGCAGAACGCCACAGTTCTCGCCAGCACGACCTTCGTCGAGCAGTTTGCGGAACATTTCAACACCGGTGCAGGTGGTGGTGGTGGTGTCACGCAGACCAACGATTTCCAGGGCGTCTTGAACGCGGACGATGCCACGCTCGATACGACCGGTAACAACGGTACCACGACCCGAGATCGAGAATACGTCTTCGATTGGCATCAGGAACGGCTTGTCGATAGCGCGCTCTGGCTCTGGGATGTAGCTGTCCAGAGTTTCTACCAGTTTCTTGACGGCAGTGGTGCCCATCTCGTTGTCGTCTTTGCCTTCCAGAGCCATACGAGCCGAACCGATGATGATCGGAGTGTCGTCGCCTGGGAAGTCATAGGTGGACAGCAGGTCGCGAACTTCCATCTCGACCAGTTCCAGCAGCTCAGCGTCGTCTACCAGGTCAGCCTTGTTCAGGAAGACCACGATGTACGGAACGCCAACCTGACGGGACAGCAGGATGTGCTCACGGGTTTGTGGCATCGGACCATCGGCGGCCGAGCAAACCAGGATAGCGCCGTCCATCTGCGCAGCACCGGTGATCATGTTCTTCACATAGTCAGCGTGACCTGGGCAGTCGACGTGAGCGTAGTGACGGATCTTCGAGTTGTACTCGACGTGCGCGGTGTTGATGGTGATACCACGCGCTTTCTCTTCTGGAGCCGAGTCGATCTTGTCGAAGTCAACAACAGCCGAACCGAAAACTTCGGAGCAGACGCGAGTCAGAGCAGCAGTCAGAGTGGTTTTACCGTGGTCGACGTGACCGATGGTGCCAACGTTGACGTGCGGAAGGGAACGATCAAATTTTTCTTTAGCCACGACAGTGAACTCCTAGCCTAAAGGGGCTGAATCAGCCTTGTTTTTTAACGAGAGCTTCGACGATGTTCGACGGAGCTTCGGCGTATTTGGAGAATTCCATGGAGTAGCTCGCGCGACCCTGAGACATGGAACGAACGTCGGTCGCATAACCGAACATTTCCCCGAGCGGCACTTCAGCACGGACAACCTTGCCGGAGACCGAATCATCCATACCCTGGATCAGACCACGACGACGGTTCAGGTCACCCATCACGTCACCCATGTAGTCTTCTGGGGTTACAACTTCGACCTTCATGATCGGCTCGAGAACCACGCCACCGCCCTTCTGGGCCAGTTGCTTGGTTGCCATCGAAGCAGCGACCTTGAACGCCATTTCGTTGGAGTCGACGTCATGGTACGAACCGTCGAATACCGTGGCCTTGAGGCCGATCAGAGGATAACCGGCAACGACGCCGTTTTTCATCTGCTCTTCGATACCCTTCTGGATCGGGGCGATGAATTCCTTAGGAATCACACCACCAACGACTTCGTTGGTGAACACCAGACCTTCGGTGATGTTGCCTTTGTCGTCCACGTCCGGCTCCGAGAAACGGATCCAGCAGTGACCGAACTGACCACGACCACCCGACTGACGAACGAATTTACCTTCGATCTCAACGTTGGACTTGGTGATCTTCTCGCGGTACGAAACCTGCGGCTTGCCGATGTTGGCTTCGACGTTGAACTCGCGCTTCATGCGGTCAACGAGGATGTCCAGGTGCAGCTCACCCATACCCGAGATGATGGTCTGACCGGTTTCTTCATCGGTCTTGACGCGGAACGACGGGTCTTCCTGAGCCAGTTTGCCCAGTGCGATACCCATCTTTTCCTGGTCCTGCTTGGTTTTCGGCTCAACAGCAACCGAAATTACAGGCTCCGGGAAGTCCATACGCTCGAGGATGATCGGCTTGTCGGCGTTGCACAGGGTGTCACCAGTGGTGACGTCCTTCATGCCGATCAGAGCAGCGATGTCGCCTGCGCGTACTTCTTTGATCTCTTCACGCTGGTTGGCGTGCATCTGCACCATACGACCAACGCGCTCTTTCTTGCCCTTGACCGAGTTGATCACGGAGTCGCCCGAGCTCAGGAAGCCCGAGTAGACGCGCACGAAAGTCAGAGTACCAACGAACGGGTCGGTGGCAATCTTGAACGCCAGAGCCGAGAACGGCTCGTCGTCGGAAGCATGACGCTCGTCGTAGTCGGCGTCGACCAGCTCTTCTTTCGACTTCTCGATCAGATCAGGGTGAATACCTTTGATCGCCGGGATTTCGGTAGGAGCAGGCAGGAACTCGATTACGGCGTCCAGAACCAGGGGAACGCCCTTGTTCTTGAACGAGGAACCGCAGACAGCCGGAACGATTTCGCCAGCCAGGGTGCGCGCGCGCAGACCGGCCTTGATTTCTTCGACGGTCAGCTCTTCGCCTTCCAGGTACTTGTTCATCAGCTCTTCGCTGGACTCGGCAGCAGCCTCGACCATTTCGGAGCGATACTTCTCAGCCAACTCGAGCATGTCGGCAGGAATTTCTTCCTCGCGCGGCGAAGTGCCCTTGTCGTCATCGTTCCAGTAGACAGCTTTCATCTTGATCAGGTCGACCTGACCCTGGAAGTTGTCTTCCGAACCGATTGCCAGCTGGATCGGAACCGGGGTGTGACCCAGGCGGTTCTTGATCTGGCCGATAACGCGCAGGAAGTCAGCGCCTGCACGGTCCATCTTGTTCACGTAGACAACACGTGGAACGCCGTACTTGTTGGCTTGACGCCATACGGTTTCGGACTGTGGCTCAACGCCGGAGGTACCGCAGAACACAACGACCGCGCCGTCGAGTACACGCAGCGAACGCTCAACTTCAATGGTGAAGTCAACGTGGCCAGGGGTATCGATGACGTTTACGCGGTAGTTGTCGTACTGACCGGTAGAACCCTTCCAGAAGGTGGTAACGGCAGCGGAGGTAATGGTAATACCCCGCTCCTGCTCCTGCACCATCCAGTCGGTGGTCGCGGCGCCGTCATGCACCTCGCCCATCTTGTGGCTCAGGCCTGTGTAGAACAGGATCCGCTCGGTAGTGGTAGTTTTGCCCGCATCGACGTGCGCGCAAATACCAATGTTACGGTAGCGGTTAATTGCTGTAGTACGAGCCATAAAGCCCTCGCAAAATGATTGATGCTTGAATTAGAAGCGGTAGTGCGAGAATGCTTTGTTGGCTTCAGCCATACGGTGCACGTCTTCACGCTTCTTGACTGCAGCACCTTTGCCTTCAGCAGCATCCAGCAGCTCGCCAGCCAAGCGCAGAGCCATGGACTTCTCGCCGCGCTTGCGGGCGTAGTCTACGAGCCAGCGCATTGCCAGAGCGTTACGACGGGATGGACGAACTTCGACCGGAACCTGGTAAGTGGCACCGCCAACACGGCGGGACTTTACTTCGACCAGCGGAGCGATGGCGTCGAGAGCTTTCTCGAAGATTTCCAGGGGATCGCTGTTCTTGCGTTCTTTGACCTTGTCCAGCGCACCGTAAACGATACGCTCGGCAACGGCCTTCTTGCCGCTTTCCATCACGTGGTTCATGAACTTCGCGAGGATTTGCGATCCGTATTTTGGATCGTCCAGAATCTCACGTTTTGCTGCTACACGACGTCTTGGCATGATAAGCCCTCAAACGGTCTTCAGGTTAGCCCGGGACCTGGGTCTACGACCCCCGCCCGACCTTACTCTTATCGACTGAAAAAATTGATTATGTGCAAACGGCCGATTACTTCGGACGCTTGGTACCGTACTTCGAACGACCTTGGTTACGACCTTTGACGCCGGAGGTATCCAGGGAGCCGCGAACGGTGTGGTAACGAACACCTGGCAAGTCTTTTACACGGCCGCCACGGATCAGGACGACGCTGTGCTCTTGCAGGTTGTGGCCTTCACCGCCGATGTACGAGGAAACCTCGAAACCGTTGGTCAGACGCACACGGCATACTTTACGCAGTGCCGAGTTAGGTTTTTTCGGCGTGGTGGTGTACACACGGGTGCACACGCCACGACGTTGCGGGCAGTTCTGCAGCGCAGGTACGTCGGATTTCTCGACGGTACGCTTACGCGGCTGACGTACCAGCTGGTTGATAGTTGCCATCTACTAGCTCCACTGATTGTCTTGCGACGCTATTGTCTTGCAAGAAAGCCTAAAATTGACGAGACGGAGCCTCACCAAATTTAAGGGTACAAAAGTCTAAAGAGGTTCTTGCACCCAGTCAAGACAAGGCCCCGGCCCTCCCCGCCCGGTGATCGGTAACATTGCATGTCACCAAGCACCGCGGAGAGGGGCCGGGGCCCCGCCCTGTTACTTAATTACCGCTGGAATTCAACGCTTCGGTCAGTGCGGCTTCCACCTCACTGGCACTTACGCGCAGCGGTTTGTCGGCATCACGGCGACGCTTGCGCTCGCTGTGGTAAGCCAGACCGGTACCGGCCGGGATCAGACGGCCGACGACCACGTTCTCTTTCAGGCCGCGCAGGTAATCGCGCTTGCCGGTTACCGCCGCTTCGGTCAGTACACGGGTGGTTTCCTGGAAGGAAGCCGCCGAGATGAACGATTCGGTGGACAGCGAGGCCTTGGTGATACCCAGCAGCACACGGGTGAACTTGGAGATGAACTTGTCATCGGCTGCGAGACGCTCGTTCTCGACCAGCACGTGAGTCAGTTCCATCTGGTCACCCTTGATGAAGCTGGAGTCGCCCGACTCGGCAATCTCGACCTTACGCAGCATCTGACGCAGGATGGTCTCGATGTGCTTGTCGTTGATCTTAACGCCTTGCAGACGGTAAACGTCCTGGATCTCGTTGACGATGTACTTCGCCAGCGCGCTGACACCCAGCAGACGCAGGATATCATGCGGATCGCTTGGACCGTCGGAGATAACTTCGCCGCGGTTGACCTGTTCGCCTTCGAAGACGTTCAGGTGGCGCCACTTCGGAATCAGCTCTTCGTACGGATCGCTACCGTCGGTCGGAGTGATGACCAGACGACGCTTGCCTTTGGTCTCTTTACCGAACGCGATGGTACCGCTGACTTCCGCCAGGATCGACGCTTCTTTCGGACGACGTGCTTCGAACAAGTCGGCAACACGTGGCAGACCACCGGTGATGTCACGGGTCTTCGACGTTTCTTGCGGGATCCGCGCGATAACGTCACCAACACCGATCTGGGCACCGTCAGCTACACCTACCAAGGCGTTGGCCGGCAGGAAGTACTGAGCAGGTACGTCGGTACCTGGCAGCATCAAATCCTTGCCATTGGCGTCGACCATCTTGATGGCCGGACGGATTTCCTTGCCAGCGGCAGGGCGATCCTTGGCGTCCAGGACTTCAATGTTGGTCAAACCAGTCAACTCGTCAGTCTGACGCTTGATGGTGATGTTTTCTTCCATGCCCACGAAGGTCACGGTACCTTTCAGCTCGGTAACGATCGGGTGGGTGTGCGGGTCCCACTTGGCGACGATTGCGCCTGCGTCGACCTTGTCACCTTCCTTGACCGAAATCACGGCGCCGTAAGGCAGCTTGTAGCGCTCACGCTCACGACCGAATTCGTCGGCAATGGCCAGCTCGCCGGAACGCGATACAGCAACCAGGTTGCCGTCAGCACGCTCTACCTGCTTGAGGTTATGCAGACGAACCATACCGCCGTTCTTCACCTGGACGCTGTCGGCAGCCGAGGTCCGGCTGGCAGCACCACCGATGTGGAACGTACGCATGGTCAGCTGGGTACCCGGCTCACCGATGGACTGGGCAGCGATTACGCCGACCGCTTCACCGATGTTTACCTGGTGACCGCGAGCCAGGTCACGACCGTAGCACTTGGCGCAGATACCGAAGCGAGTTTCACAGCTGATCGGCGAACGAACGATAACTTCGTCGATGCTGTTGAGCTCAATGAACTCAACCCACTTCTCGTCGACCAGGGTACCGGCCGGAACGATGACATCGTCGGTGCCAGGTTTGAACACATCACGGGCGATTACTCGACCCAGTACGCGCTCGCCCAACGGCTCGACCACGTCGCCGCCTTCGATGTGCGGAGTCATCAGCAGGCCTTGATCGGTGCCGCAATCGATCTCGGTAACCACCAGATCTTGTGCCACGTCGACCAGACGACGAGTCAGGTAACCCGAGTTCGCAGTCTTCAAGGCGGTATCCGCCAGACCCTTACGAGCACCGTGCGTCGAGATGAAGTACTGCAGAACGCTCAGACCTTCACGGAAGTTCGCGGTGATCGGCGTCTCGATGATCGAGCCGTCCGGCTTGGCCATCAGACCACGCATACCGGCCAACTGACGAATCTGAGCTGCCGAACCCCGAGCACCGGAGTCAGCCATCATGTACATCGAGTTGAAGGACTCTTGGTCGACTTCGTCGCCATTGCGGTCGATGACTTTCTCTTTCGAGAGGTTGGCCATCATCGCCTTGGAGACTTCGTCGTTCGCCTTGGACCACAAGTCGATGACCTTGTTGTACTTCTCGCCCTGGGTTACCAGGCCGGAGGCGTACTGGCTCTCGATTTCCTTCACTTCTTCGGTGGCAGCACCGATGATGCGGGCTTTTTCGTCCGGGATAACGAAGTCGTTAACACCGATCGAAACGCCGGAAATGGTCGAGTAGGCAAAGCCGGTGTACATCAGCTGGTCAGCGAAGATAACGGTCTCTTTCAGACCAACCACGCGGTAGCACTGGTTGATCAGCTTGGAGATCGCCTTTTTCTTCATTGGCTGGTTGACCACGTCGTACGACAGACCTGGTGGTACAACCTGGAACAGCAGGGCACGGCCGACAGTGGTGTCGACGATACGGGTGTTCTTGACGCTGCCGCCATCACGGTCGTTCACGGTTTCGTTGATACGAACCTTGATCTTGGCGTGCAGGGCAGCTTCGCCGGCGCGGAATACCCGGTCGACTTCCTGCAGGTCAGCGAAGACGCGACCTTCGCCCTTGGCGTTGATGGCTTCACGGGTCATGTAGTACAGACCCAGTACGACGTCCTGCGACGGAACGATGATTGGCTCACCGTTGGCTGGCGACAGAATGTTGTTGGTGGACATCATCAGCGCGCGCGCTTCGAGCTGGGCTTCCAGCGTCAGCGGCACGTGCACGGCCATCTGGTCACCGTCGAAGTCGGCGTTGTACGCAGCACAGACCAGCGGGTGCAGCTGGATAGCCTTACCTTCGATCAGTACCGGTTCAAACGCCTGAATGCCAAGACGGTGAAGGGTCGGTGCACGGTTGAGCAGTACGGGGTGTTCGCGGATCACCTCGGCGAGCACGTCCCAGACCTCTGGCAGCTCGCGCTCGACCATCTTCTTGGCAGCCTTGATGGTGGTCGCCAGACCACGCATTTCCAGCTTGCCGAAAATGAACGGCTTGAACAGCTCGAGAGCCATCTTCTTCGGCAGACCGCACTGGTGCAGTCGCAGGGTCGGGCCTACGGTAATTACCGAACGGCCGGAGTAGTCCACGCGCTTGCCGAGCAAGTTCTGACGGAAGCGACCTTGCTTACCTTTGATCATGTCAGCCAGCGACTTCAGCGGACGCTTGTTCGAGCCAGTGATGGCGCGACCGCGACGGCCGTTGTCGAGCAGGGCGTCGACCGCTTCCTGCAGCATGCGCTTTTCGTTGCGCACGATGATGTCCGGAGCCGACAGGTCAAGCAGACGCTTGAGACGGTTGTTCCGGTTGATCACGCGGCGGTACAGGTCGTTCAGGTCGGAGGTCGCGAAGCGGCCACCATCCAGTGGTACCAGCGGACGCAGGTCCGGCGGCAGTACTGGCAGAACGGTCAGGACCATCCACTCAGGCAGGTTGCCCGAGCCCTGGAAAGCTTCCATCAGCTTCAGGCGCTTGGACAGCTTCTTGATCTTGGTTTCCGAGTTGGTTTGCGGAATTTCTTCGCGCAGGCGGCCAATCTCGTGCTCCAGGTCGATAGCGTGCAGCAGCTCGCGAACAGCCTCGGCACCCATGCGGGCATCGAAGTCATCACCGAACTCTTCCAGCGCTTCGAAGTACTGCTCGTCGTTGAGCAGCTGACCCTTCTCCAGGGTGGTCATGCCCGGGTCGATAACGACGTAGCTCTCGAAGTAGAGAACGCGCTCGATATCACGCAGGGTCATGTCCATCAGCAGGCCGATACGGGACGGCAGCGACTTCAGGAACCAGATGTGGGCGACTGGCGAGGCCAGTTCGATGTGCGCCATGCGCTCACGACGAACCTTGGCCAGGGCGACTTCAACGCCGCACTTCTCGCAGATCACACCACGGTGTTTCAGGCGCTTGTACTTACCGCACAGGCACTCGTAGTCCTTGACTGGGCCAAAGATCTTGGCGCAGAACAGGCCGTCACGCTCAGGTTTGAACGTACGGTAGTTGATGGTTTCCGGTTTTTTAACTTCACCGAACGACCACGAACGGATCATCTCAGGCGACGCGAGGCCGATGCGAATGGCATCGAACTCTTCGACTTGACCCTGGTTTTTCAGCAAATTCAGTAGGTCTTTCAAGGCCTTTCCTCCTGGCGGAGCAAGGAGCGGGCTGTTACAGCCCCGCTCCCATTCGCGTCACGTGTTATTCGGTTTCCAGATCGATATCGATACCGAGCGAACGGATCTCTTTGATCAACACGTTGAAGGACTCGGGCATGCCCGGCTCCATACGGTGATCGCCATCCACGATGTTTTTGTACATCTTGGTACGGCCGTTCACGTCGTCCGACTTCACTGTGAGCATTTCTTGCAGAGTGTACGCCGCGCCGTATGCTTCCAGCGCCCAGACTTCCATCTCCCCGAAACGCTGACCACCGAACTGCGCCTTACCACCCAGCGGCTGCTGGGTAACCAGGCTGTACGAACCAGTGGAACGCGCGTGCATCTTGTCGTCCACCAAGTGGTTCAGCTTGAGCATATACATGTAACCAACGGTCACCGGACGCTCGAACTTGTTGCCGGTACGGCCGTCGAACAGCACCATCTGGCCGCTTTCTGGCATGTCAGCCAGTTTCAGCATGGCCTTGATTTCGCTTTCCTTGGCACCGTCGAAGACTGGAGTAGCCATAGGCACGCCTTTCTTCAGGTTGTGCGCCAGAGCAAGGATCTCAGCGTCGGTGAAGTCTTCCAGGCTTTCCTGACGACCGCCGATCTCGTTGTAGATCTCGGTGAGGAAGCTGCGCAGCTCAGTGGCTTTGCGCTGCTCTTCGATCATCCGGTCGATCTTCTCGCCCAGACCTTTGGCCGCGAGGCCGAGGTGGGTTTCGAGGATCTGCCCGACGTTCATACGCGATGGTACGCCCAGCGGGTTCAGTACGACGTCTACCGGAGTACCGTTGGCGTCGTGCGGCATGTCTTCGACCGGCATGATCACCGAGACCACACCTTTGTTACCGTGACGGCCGGCCATCTTGTCGCCCGGCTGAATGCGGCGGCGGATAGCCAGGTAGACCTTGACGATCTTCAGTACGCCCGGTGCCAGATCATCGCCCTGCTGCAGCTTGCGCTTCTTGTCTTCGAACTTGTCGTCGAGCAGACGGCGACGATCGACGATGTAGGCCTGGGCCTTCTCGAGCTGATCGTTGAGCGCGTCTTCTGCCATGCGCAGTTTGAACCACTGGCCGTGCTCCAGACCGTCGAGGACCTCGTCGCTGACCACGGTGCCTTTTTTCAGGCCCGCGCCACCGTCGACAACCTGGCCGTTCAGCGCCGAGCGCAGACGCTCGAAGGTTGCGCCTTCAACGATGCGGAACTCTTCGTTCAGATCCTTGCGGATCTCGTCCAGCTGGGTCTTCTCGATGGACAGGGCGCGGCTGTCGCGCTCAACGCCGTCACGAGTGAAGACCTGCACGTCGATGACAGTACCTTTGGTGCCGGTTGGCACGCGCAGGGAGGTGTCTTTAACGTCGCTGGCTTTTTCACCGAAGATTGCACGCAGCAGTTTTTCTTCCGGAGTCAGTTGGGTCTCGCCTTTCGGCGTGACCTTGCCGACCAGGATGTCGCCAGCGCCGACTTCAGCACCCACGTAAACGATACCGGCTTCGTCCAGTTTGTTCAGTGCAGCTTCACCCACGTTCGGGATGTCTGCAGTGATTTCCTCAGGCCCAAGCTTGGTGTCACGCGCCACACAGGTCAGTTCCTGAATGTGGATAGTGGTGAAGCGATCTTCCTGAACCACGCGCTCCGACAGACAGATGGAGTCTTCGAAGTTGAAGCCGTTCCACGCCATGAACGCGATGCGCATGTTCTGACCCAGAGCCAGCTCACCCATATCGGTGGACGGACCGTCAGCCATGATGTCATGACGCTTGACCACATCACCCTTGCTGACCAGCGGACGCTGGTTGATGCAGGTGTTCTGGTTCGAGCGGGTGTACTTGGTCAGGTTGTAGATGTCGACACCGGCTTCACCGGTTTCAACTTCGTCATCTGCAACGCGAACCACGATACGGCTGGCATCGACCGAGTCGATAACGCCGCCACGGCGAGCCACGACGCAGACGCCGGAGTCACGGGCAACGTTGCGCTCCATGCCGGTACCTACCAGCGGCTTGTCGGCGCGCAGGGTTGGTACAGCCTGACGCTGCATGTTCGAACCCATCAACGCACGGTTGGCGTCGTCGTGCTCGAGGAACGGAATCAGCGACGCTGCAACCGAAACTACCTGCTTCGGCGAAACGTCCATCAGGGTGACGTCTTCCGGCGCCTTGACGGTGAATTCGTTCAGGTGACGCACTGCTACCAGTTCGTCGATCAGACGCTTGTCTTCGCTCATGGTGGCCGAAGCCTGGGCGATGACGTGGTCAGCTTCTTCGATCGCCGACAGGAACACGATGTCGTCGGAAACCACACCCTCTTTCACCACGCGGTACGGGCTCTCGAGGAAGCCGTACTGGTTGGTGCGGGCATACGCCGCCAGGGAGTTGATCAGACCGATGTTCGGACCTTCAGGGGTCTCGATCGGGCACACACGGCCGTAGTGGGTCGGGTGTACGTCACGGACTTCAAAGCCAGCGCGCTCACGGGTCAGACCGCCAGGGCCGAGTGCAGAGACACGACGCTTGTGGGTAATTTCCGAGAGCGGGTTGTTCTGGTCCATGAACTGCGAGAGCTGGCTGGAACCGAAGAACTCTTTCACCGCCGCCGCAACCGGCTTGGCGTTGATCAGGTCTTGCGGCATCAGGCCTTCGCTTTCTGCCATCGACAGACGCTCTTTGACCGCACGCTCAACGCGCACCAGGCCAACCCGGAACTGGTTCTCGGCCATCTCGCCAACACAACGCACACGGCGGTTGCCGAGGTGGTCGATGTCGTCGACGATGCCTTTACCGTTACGGATGTCGACCAGAGTCTTCAGCACGTCAACGATGTCTTCCTTGCTCAACACGCCCGAACCTTCGATCTCGGAGCGACCGATACGACGGTTGAACTTCATACGGCCAACAGCGGACAGATCATACCGCTCGGCGCTGAAGAACAGGTTGTTGAACAGGGTCTCGGCGGCATCCTTGGTTGGCGGCTCGCCTGGACGCATCATCCGGTAGATCTCGACCAGCGCTTCCAGTTGGTTGCTGGTGGTGTCGATCTTCAGGGTGTCCGAAATGAACGGACCGCAGTCGATGTCGTTGGTGTACAGCGTCTCGAGGCGAACAACCTGAGCCTTGGCGATCTTGATCAGCAGCTCGGTGGTCAGCTCGGTGTTGCACTCAGCCAGGATCTCGCCGGTAGCCGGATGTACGATTGCCTTGGCAGTGGTGCGACCCAGTACGTACTCCATCGGCACGTCCAGCTGCTTGACGCCAGCCTTCTCGAGCTGATTGATGTGGCGTGCAGTGATACGACGGCCTTGCTCGACGATGACTTTGCCATTTTCGTCATGGATGTCCATGACCGCAACTTCACCGCGCAGGCGCTGAGGTACCAGCTCCAGGCTCAGGCTTTCACCGGTAACGTGGAACACGTTGGTGGTGTAGAAGGCGTTCAGTACCTCTTCGGTGCTGTAGCCCAGCGCGCGCAGCAGTACCGAGGCCGGCAGTTTGCGGCGACGGTCGATACGCACGAATACGCAGTCTTTCGGGTCGAACTCGAAGTCCAACCAGGAGCCGCGGTAAGGAATGATACGAGCCGAGTACAGCAGTTTGCCCGAGCTGTGCGTCTTGCCACGGTCGTGGTCGAAGAACACACCCGGCGAACGGTGCAGCTGGGAAACGATCACACGCTCGGTACCGTTGATAACGAAGGTACCGTTCTCAGTCATCAGGGGAATTTCACCCATGTAGACTTCTTGCTCTTTGATGTCCTTGATCGCTTTGTTCGACGACTCTTTGTCGAAGATGATCAGACGGACCTTGACCCGCAGCGGTACGGCGAACGTCACGCCGCGCAGGACGCATTCCTTGACGTCGAAAGCCGGTTCGCCCAGACGATAGCCAACGTACTCCAGGGCAGCGTTGCCGGAGTAGCTGATGATCGGGAAGACCGACTTGAAGGCAGCATGCAGACCGACGTCGCGGAACTGATCCTTGGATGCTCCCGCTTGCAGGAATTCGCGATACGAATCCAGCTGGATGGCCAGGAGGTAAGGCACATCCATCACGTCCGGCAACTTGCTAAAGTCCTTGCGGATACGTTTTTTCTCAGTGTATGAGTAAGCCATCAGCGTTCCCCAGCTTGGTCACCTGCTTGTTTGGCGTCTCCCGGCGGGAGCAACCAGAAAATCGTGCAAACCCCATGGTTTGCTCCACCCTCTAGGTGGCTACAGCACGTTATCGGGGCCGACCTGGTCGGCCGCCAATAACGGAAAAAGGCCGGTGGCAAAAGCCACCAGCCGTCAGCCTTAGCTCAACGCTCCGGCTGGAGTCGCAAAGTCGAAATTACTTCAGTTCGACTTTAGCGCCTGCTTCTTCCAGCTTCTTCTTAGCGTCTTCAGCGGCTTCTTTCGAAACGCCTTCAGCTACAACCTGAGGAGCGCCATCGACTTTCTCTTTGGCTTCTTTCAGGCCGAGACCGGTCAGTTCACGAACTGCCTTGATCACGTTTACTTTCTTCTCGCCAGCTTCCAGCAGAACGACGTTGAATTCGGTCTGCTCTTCAACAACGGCGGCAGCAGCAGCTGGGCCAGCAGCGGCAACAGCGGCGGTCACGCCGAAGGTTTCTTCCATTGCTTTGATCAGTTCAACAACTTCCAGAACGGTTTTCTGGCCGATTGCTTCGATGATTTGTTCGTTAGTCAGGGACATTGACTTAAATCCTGTATTGGGGTGAAGGCCTACGCAGCCATCAAATTAAACGTATGATTTTGAAAGCGCTTCGTTGCCTTAGGCAGCGGTAGCTTCTTTCTGGTCGCGAATGGCTGCCAGGGTACGAGCCAGCTTGCTGGTAGCGCCTTGGATAACGCTCATCAGCCTTGCGATGGCTTCGTCGCGGGTCGGCAGGGTAGCCAACACGTCGATTTCGTTCGCTGCAATGAACTTGCCGTCAAACGCAGCTGCCTTGATCTCGAACTTGTCCTGACCCTTGGCGAACTCTTTGAACAGACGAGCAGCAGCGCCCGGGTGTTCGTTGGAGAAAGCGATCAGGGTCGGGCCAGTGAAGGCGTCGTTGAGGACACTGAAGTCAGTGCCAGCAACAGCGCGCTTGAGCAGGGTGTTACGTACAACACGTACGTATACGCCAGCTTCACGAGCCTCTTTACGGAGTCCGGTCATTGCGCCTACAGTCACACCACGGGCATCAGCCACGACAGCGGACAGAGCGACTTTGGCAGCCTCGTTGACTTCAGCGACGATGGCCTTCTTGTCTTCGAGTTTAATTGCCACGGGTAAAACTCCTGCTTGTTACCGTTTCATCTGGCCGAAGCCGGATGTCGTTTTGGTGTCTGATTCGGTAAGGAACCGGGAGCACCATCTGCGTAGGCTGGGTGTTTAAGGCTTGCGCCGCCTACGGTCTTGGATAGCCCCCGCCAGGCAGGGACCCCAATTTTTGCAGCTGGCGTGCCTGAGCACGCCGGCTTTGTCTTACGCGTCCAGCGAGCTCTGGTCGATGACCAGACCTGGGCCCATAGTGGTGCTCAGGGTAACGCGCTTGACGTAGATACCTTTCGAGGAAGCCGGCTTGATACGCTTCAGATCAGCGATCAGGGCTTCAACGTTTTCCTTCAGCTTGCCGGCTTCGAAGCCAACCTTGCCAACGGAGGTGTGGATGATACCGTTTTTGTCGGTGCGGTAGCGAACCTGACCAGCTTTGGCGTTTTTAACCGCGGTAGCTACGTCTGGAGTCACGGTACCAACCTTCGGGTTAGGCATCAGGCCACGAGGACCGAGAACCTGGCCGAGTTGACCAACAACGCGCATGGCATCCGGGGATGCGATGACTACGTCGTAGTTCAGGTCGCCGGCTTTCATTTCGGCAGCCAGATCGTCCATGCCTACACGGTCAGCGCCGGCAGCCAGAGCGGCTTCAGCAGCAGGACCCTGGGTGAACACGGCAACGCGTACGGTCTTGCCAGTGCCGTGTGGCAGCACAGTAGCGCTACGAACGACCTGGTCGGATTTACGCGGGTCAACACCGAGGTTGACGGCAACGTCGAAGGATTCGCTGAACTTCACGGTGGAGAGTTCGGCCAGCAGCACTGCTGCGTCTTCGAAGTTGTAGACTTTGCCAGCTTCGATTTTCGAAGCAATAGCCTTTTGGCGCTTGGTCAGCTTAGCCATTACACACCCTCCACGTTGAGGCCCATGCTGCGAGCAGAACCGGCGATGGTACGCACGGCTGCATCCAGGTCAGCGGCAGTCAGATCAGCCTCTTTGGTCTTGGCGATCTCTTCCAGCTGAGCACGGGTCACAGCACCCACCTTGACGGTGTTAGGACGCGCGGAGCCGCTGGTCAGGCCAGCTGCTTTTTTCAGCAGAACCGAAGCAGGGGTGCTTTTGGTTTCGAAGGTGAAGCTACGGTCACTGTAAACAGTGATGATCACAGGAGTCGGCAGGCCGGCTTCTTGACCCTGAGTACGGGCGTTGAAGGCCTTGCAGAATTCCATGATGTTCACACCGTGTTGACCCAGTGCTGGACCAACGGGTGGGCTAGGGTTGGCCTGGCCGGCCTTTACTTGCAGCTTGATGTAAGCCTGAATCTTCTTAGCCATGAGCTACTCCAATATCGGGTACGAACGCCTGAAGGCTCCCCGGATTACGTGCGTTTTATCCCAGTGACGACAAAACCCCGCAGCACATAGGGCTGCGGGGTATGGGATGCGTCGTTCGCCTAGACCTTCTCGACCTGGCCGAACTCGAGCTCCACCGGAGTGGAACGACCGAAAATGAGCACCGCCACCTGGAGCCGGCTCTTTTCGTAGTTAACTTCTTCAACGGTACCGTTGAAATCAGCAAAGGGACCGTCAACAACACGAACCACTTCACCTGGCTCAAAGAGCGTTTTTGGCTTCGGCTTGTCGCTGCCGTCGGCAACGCGACGCAGAATAGCCTCAGCTTCTTTATCGGTGATGGGTGCAGGCTTGTCTGCAGTACCACCAATGAAGCCCATTACACGAGGGGTATCCTTGACAAGGTGCCAAGTACCTTCGTTCATTTCCATCTGGACCAATACATAGCCAGGGAAGAACTTACGCTCGCTCTTGCGCTTCTGGCCATTACGCATTTCGACGACTTCTTCGGTCGGAACCAGAATTTCGCCGAAACCGTCTTCCATGCCAGCCAGCTTGACACGCTCAGTCAAAGAGCGCATCACATGCTTCTCGTAACCCGAGTAAGCATGCACAACGTACCAACGCTTAGCCACGGGACACCCTTAGCCAACAATCAAGGAAACCGCCCAGCCGAGCAGGGAGTCGAGACCCCACAGCAGCAGCGCCATAACCAATACAACGACCACAACGATAAGCGTGGTTTGCATGGTTTCTTGGCGGGTCGGCCACACGACTTTACGGATCTCGGTACGAGCTTCCTTCGCCAACGCAAAGAACGACTTGCCCTTTGCAGTCTGCAAGGCAACGAAGCCAGCAGCAGCAGCCAGAGCTAGAAGTGCGAGTACGCGGTACAGAATCGGAGAGGCGGAGTAATATTGATTACCCACGACACCAACGACTACCAGTGCAACAACAGCGAGCCACTTGAAAAGATCAAAACGCGAATCTTGGGCTTCAGTTTTGGGAGTCATCGAGGAGGATCCTGTGAGAAGAAAGCCAATCACACCGAGGTGAATGGCAGGTCAGGAGGGAATCGAACCCCCAACCTACGGTTTTGGAGACCGTCGCTCTGCCAATTGAGCTACTGACCTTTAACACTGTACCAGGCCGGCCATTATGCCGACCTGATCTTATGAAATCAACTACTTATTCAATAATTTTTGCTACGACGCCGGCGCCGACGGTACGACCGCCTTCACGGATAGCGAAGCGCAGACCGTCTTCCATTGCGATGGTCTTGATCAGAGTGACTTCCATCTGGATGTTGTCACCTGGCATTACCATCTCAACGCCTTCCGGCAGCTGGCAGTTACCGGTCACGTCAGTAGTACGGAAGTAGAACTGAGGACGGTAGCCTTTGAAGAACGGAGTGTGACGACCGCCTTCTTCTTTCGACAGAACGTAAACTTCTGCGGTGAACTTGGTGTGCGGCTTGACCGAACCTGGCTTGACCAGAACCTGGCCACGCTCAACGTCGTCACGCTTGGTACCACGCAGCAGAACGCCACAATTCTCGCCAGCACGACCTTCGTCGAGCAGTTTGCGGAACATTTCAACACCAGTGCAGGTGGTGGTGGTGGTGTCACGCAGACCAACGATTTCCAGGGCGTCTTGAACGCGGACGATGCCACGCTCGATACGACCGGTAACAACGGTACCACGACCCGAGATCGAGAATACGTCTTCGATTGGCATCAGGAACGGCTTGTCGATAGCGCGCTCTGGCTCTGGGATGTAGCTGTCCAGAGTTTCTACCAGTTTCTTGACGGCAGTGGTGCCCATCTCGTTGTCGTCTTTGCCTTCCAGAGCCATACGAGCCGAACCGATGATGATCGGAGTGTCGTCGCCTGGGAAGTCATAGGTGGACAGCAGGTCGCGAACTTCCATCTCGACCAGTTCCAGCAGCTCAGCGTCGTCTACCAGGTCAGCCTTGTTCAGGAAGACCACGATGTACGGAACGCCAACCTGACGGGACAGCAGGATGTGCTCACGGGTTTGTGGCATCGGACCATCGGCGGCCGAGCAAACCAGGATAGCGCCGTCCATTTGCGCAGCACCGGTGATCATGTTCTTCACATAGTCAGCGTGACCTGGGCAGTCGACGTGAGCGTAGTGACGGATCTTCGAGTTGTACTCGACGTGCGCGGTGTTGATGGTGATACCACGCGCTTTCTCTTCTGGAGCACTGTCGATCTTGTCGAAGTCGACGACTGCCGAACCGAACACCTCGGAGCAGACGCGAGTCAGAGCTGCGGTCAGAGTGGTTTTACCATGGTCAACGTGGCCGATAGTGCCAACGTTTACGTGTGGTAGGGAACGATCAAACTTTTCCTTAGCCATCGAACAGTCCTCCGCAGAAGAAAATAGTCACTACTACCGATAAAACAAAGGCAGATATTTTCATATCTGCCTTGTTATATGGAGCTCTTGAGCGGACTTGAACCGCTGACCTCACCCTTACCAAGGGTGTGCTCTACCAACTGAGCTACAAGAGCGAAACAATGTGCAATAACAGCAAACTTGGAGCGGGTAGCGGGAATCGAACCCGCATCATCAGCTTGGAAGGCTGAGGTTCTACCACTAAACTATACCCGCGGAGCTTGCAGCTCTCGCTAAAATGGTGGAGGGGGAAGGATTCGAACCTTCGAAGTCGAAGACGGCAGATTTACAGTCTGCTCCCTTTGGCCGCTCGGGAACCCCTCCTGAGCGTGGGCGGCATTTTCAGCTTTTGCCGTCCTGCTGTCAAGCTTTTTTTCAATTAAATCTTGAAGTTAGCTGCTTTGACAACAGCTTCCGGTCCTACCACCTGAGTGGTGTTCCCTGCGAAGCGGGCGCCATTCTATCAAGCTATTCAGCAGTTGCAATACCCCCGCAGAAAATAATTTTGCGTTTTAAGTCTTTGAAATCCTTGGAAAGACTCTCGACCATTGATTGGTCCAGCAAACGCTCGCTTTCAACTGCAACCTTTAGCCACTGGCCGTCAGCTCCCGGCAGCTGGCCAGCCACGAGCTGCGTGTCAATGTCAAGGCTCAGCAACCGCTGGCGCAGCGCATCGATCTGCTCCTTGCTGGGCAGGCCACCCACTACCAGGCATTCATCGCGGCGGCGCGCCGGCGCCGCAGCACCCGTCTCGCGCAGCAGGCGGATCTCCTGCTGATTACCTTTATAAAGAGAGAGCGGCGCGACCTCTTTGACTCTCAACGGCGCCTCCTGCTGATGCCACACGTAAAAAACGACGTTAAGCACCAACAGCAACAGAAACAACCAACGCATAGGCACCTCAATCCAGTGGACAAGCCATGGCCAAGCCGACAAATACCAGATCCGGCACGATTCGCGCCTGCGGAGCCGCATCGCGAACAAGCGGCGCATCACCACCCGTGAGGAATACGCTAAAGCTATCGCCCCACAACGCCCGCGCCTGCTCGATCTGAGTTCGAGCAAACCCTTGCAGCATGAGCACGCAACCGCGCTCGACCGCTTCGACTGTAGAACGGCCGGGGGCGAGCGTGCTCAGCGCCCGCTCCGCCGAGGCATCGTCATAACGAATGCGCCGGGTATGCGTGCGCAACTGGCTACGCATCAGCGGCATCCCTGGGCAGATGTAGCCACCAAGATGCTCGCCATCTGCAGCAACGAAGTCAGCCTTCGCAGCGGTCCCTAGATCGATCACCAGGCATGCGCCTTTGGCCAGGTGATAAGCACCCAACACGGCCAACCAGCGATCCATGCCCAGCCGCTGGTAATCTTCATAGCCATTGCGCACACCGGCCATGGCCTGTGCTGGCAAGGCTACCTGGGCATCTATGGCAAACTCGGCAAACAGAACGGCGCGCAGCGCCGCGGTTTCTTCTTCACTGCGCACGCTGACGATTCGGCAGCCTTGCAGGTGCAACGAAGGCAAGCCCAGCACGGCGACAAGCAGGGCCTGATCCGAGTCGACAATCCCACCGCCAACAATAGTGGCGTCACTGGCATGAATGACGCGCCACTTGATAAAGCTGTTACCGCAATCGAGCTCAAGAATCATCACGCAACCTCAGGCTGAGCTCACCACCGCTGAAGCTCTTTTCCACACCGTCAACCTCAAGCCGCAAGCCACCCTGCCCATCTACCCCACGGACGATGCCATGGGTATGGCTGGTACCAGCGATCAGCGCGACTTTGCGCCCCTGCCAGACATGCGCCTGCTCCCATTCTTCCTGGAACGCGGCAAAGCCATAACGACGATGGCGAGCCAACTCATGCTGCAGCTGCACATTGAGGCGCGCGACCAGCAGATTACGATCGATCGGCGCGCCGGCTTCACGCCTCATTGACGTCCATTGTTGATCGACCTGGTCGTTGGTCTGCATGTTGACGTTGATCCCGACACCTATCACCACATGGCAGACATCAGCCGGGTCGCCCACCAGCTCAAGCAGGATGCCAGCGATCTTTTGCTCGGCAACCAGCACGTCATTGGGCCATTTCAGGCCAGCCTGCTCTACACCAAACCCGTGTAACGCGCGCATGACGGCCAACCCTACGACCAGGCTCAGGCCTTCGAGCTGACGCATGCCGCCTTCGATCCGGAGCACCAGGCTGTAATACAGGTTTTCGGCAAATGGGCTGACCCACTGCCGGCCGCGTCTGCCCCGACCAGCACTTTGCCGCTCGGCCAGCACCACAAAGGGGGCGGCCTGGCCCTGCCCTACTGCTCTAAGGGCCTCGGCATTGGTCGAGTCGATAGCGTCATGGATGTACAGCGGCCACAGTTCACCTTCGGATTGCGCAGCGATGACGCCGGCATCAAGCAGTGCCAACGGCGCTGCCAACTGGTAGCCGCGACCGCGTACCTTGTGGATAGACAGATTCAATTCGGATTCCAGATGCTGCAGCTGCTTCCAGACGGCGCTGCGGCTCACTCCGAGAGCTTCCCCGAGTGCCTGCCCGGAATGAAACCGGCCATCCTTGAGGAGATTCAACAACTTCAGCATGCCAGTCTCGACTTTGAATAAGGCTGGAATGATAGCCATGGCCTGCTGGCTTGCATAGGAAAAGGCGACCCAGGGCCTAGCTATAGAGCGAAATGTTCGCGGCGCCCTGGAAGTGCCAGGCATTCAGATGGAGAGCTAGTGCCGCTTTGCGACCCCAGATTTCCGGATCCCGGAAAAGACAAAACCCCTACCTGCTCGCGCAGATAGGGGTTTTGCGAAATGAATCTTGACGATGACCTACTCTCACATGGGGAGACCCCACACTACCATCGGCGATGCATCGTTTCACTACTGAGTTCGGGATGGGATCAGGTGGTTCCAATGCTCTATTGTCGTCAAGAAATTCTGTAGCCAGAACGTCCAGATGAACGGCCCAGCAAATTCGGATATGTGATGTTTGTGTACGAATCTTCAGCGTTTCGTCTTCACCACCGCAACCTGCATGAGCAAATTGCTTGGGTGTTATATGGTCAAGCCTCACGGGCAATTAGTATTGGTTAGCTCAACGCCTCACAGCGCTTACACACCCAACCTATCAACGTCGTAGTCTTCGACGGCCCTTCAGGGGATTCTAGATCCCAGTGAGATCTCATCTTGAGGCAAGTTTCCCGCTTAGATGCTTTCAGCGGTTATCTCTTCCGAACATAGCTACCCGGCAATGCCACTGGCGTGACAACCGGAACACCAGAGGTTCGTCCACTCCGGTCCTCTCGTACTAGGAGCAGCCCCTCTCAAATCTCAAACGTCCACGGCAGATAGGGACCGAACTGTCTCACGACGTTCTAAACCCAGCTCGCGTACCACTTTAAATGGCGAACAGCCATACCCTTGGGACCGGCTTCAGCCCCAGGATGTGATGAGCCGACATCGAGGTGCCAAACACCGCCGTCGATATGAACTCTTGGGCGGTATCAGCCTGTTATCCCCGGAGTACCTTTTATCCGTTGAGCGATGGCCCTTCCATACAGAACCACCGGATCACTAAGACCTACTTTCGTACCTGCTCGACGTGTGGGTCTCGCAGTCAAGCGCGCTTTTGCCTTTATACTCTACGACCGATTTCCGACCGGTCTGAGCGCACCTTCGTACTCCTCCGTTACTCTTTGGGAGGAGACCGCCCCAGTCAAACTACCCACCATACACTGTCCTCGATCCGGATAACGGACCTGAGTTAGAACCTCAAAGTTGCCAGGGTGGTATTTCAAGGATGGCTCCATGAGAACTGGCGTCCCCACTTCAAAGCCTCCCACCTATCCTACACAAGCAAATTCAAAGTCCAGTGCAAAGCTATAGTAAAGGTTCACGGGGTCTTTCCGTCTAGCCGCGGATACACTGCATCTTCACAGCGATTTCAATTTCACTGAGTCTCGGGTGGAGACAGCGCCGCCATCGTTACGCCATTCGTGCAGGTCGGAACTTACCCGACAAGGAATTTCGCTACCTTAGGACCGTTATAGTTACGGCCGCCGTTTACCGGGGCTTCGATCAAGAGCTTCGCTTGCGCTAACCCCATCAATTAACCTTCCGGCACCGGGCAGGCGTCACACCCTATACGTCCACTTTCGTGTTTGCAGAGTGCTGTGTTTTTAATAAACAGTCGCAGCGGCCTGGTATCTTCGACCGGCAAAAGCTTACGGGGTAAACCCTTCACCTTCGCCGGCGCACCTTCTCCCGAAGTTACGGTGCCATTTTGCCTAGTTCCTTCACCCGAGTTCTCTCAAGCGCCTTGGTATTCTCTACCTAACCACCTGTGTCGGTTTGGGGTACGGTTCCCGATTGTCTGAAGCTTAGGAGCTTTTCTTGGAAGCATGGCATCAACCACTTCGTCGCCTAAAGGCAACTCGTCATCAGCTCTCGGCCTTGGGATCCCGGATTTGCCTAAGATCCCAGCCTACCACCTTAAACTTGGACTACCAACGCCAAGCTGGCCTAGCCTTCTCCGTCCCTCCATCGCAACAATCGGAAGTACAGGAATATTAACCTGTTTTCCATCGACTACGCTTTTCAGCCTCGCCTTAGGGACCGACTAACCCTGCGTCGATTAACGTTGCGCAGGAAACCTTGGTCTTTCGGCGTGCAAGTTTTTCACTCGCATTGTCGTTACTCATGTCAGCATTCGCACTTCTGATACCTCCAGCAAGCTTCTCAACTCACCTTCACAGGCTTACAGAACGCTCCTCTACCGCATCACCAAAAGGTGATACCCGTAGCTTCGGTGCATGGTTTGAGCCCCGTTACATCTTCCGCGCAGGCCGACTCGACTAGTGAGCTATTACGCTTTCTTTAAAGGGTGGCTGCTTCTAAGCCAACCTCCTAGCTGTCTAAGCCTTCCCACATCGTTTCCCACTTAACCATGACTTTGGGACCTTAGCTGACGGTCTGGGTTGTTTCCCTTTTCACGACGGACGTTAGCACCCGCCGTGTGTCTCCCATGCTCGGCACTTGTAGGTATTCGGAGTTTGCATCGGTTTGGTAAGTCGGGATGACCCCCTAGCCGAAACAGTGCTCTACCCCCTACAGTGATACATGAGGCGCTACCTAAATAGCTTTCGAGGAGAACCAGCTATCTCCGAGCTTGATTAGCCTTTCACTCCGATCCACAGGTCATCCGCTAACTTTTCAACGGTAGTCGGTTCGGTCCTCCAGTTAGTGTTACCCAACCTTCAACCTGCCCATGGATAGATCGCCCGGTTTCGGGTCTATACCCAGCGACTAAACGCCCTATTAAGACTCGCTTTCGCTACGCCTCCCCTATTCGGTTAAGCTCGCCACTGAATATAAGTCGCTGACCCATTATACAAAAGGTACGCAGTCACCTAACAAAGTAGGCTCCCACTGCTTGTACGCATACGGTTTCAGGATCTATTTCACTCCCCTCTCCGGGGTTCTTTTCGCCTTTCCCTCACGGTACTGGTTCACTATCGGTCAGTCAGTAGTATTTAGCCTTGGAGGATGGTCCCCCCATGTTCAGACAAAGTTTCTCGTGCTCCGTCCTACTCGATTTCATTGATAAGAGATTTTCGTGTACGGGGCTATCACCCACTACGGCCGCACTTTCCAGAGCGTTCCACTAATCTCAAACCAACTTAAGGGCTGGTCCCCGTTCGCTCGCCACTACTAAGGGAATCTCGGTTGATTTCTTTTCCTCAGGGTACTTAGATGTTTCAGTTCCCCTGGTTCGCCTCTTGCACCTATGTATTCAGTACAAGATACTCAGCTTATGCTGAGTGGGTTCCCCCATTCAGAGATCTCTGGATCACAGTCTGTTTGCCGACTCCCCAAAGCTTATCGCAGGCTACCACGTCTTTCATCGCCTCTGACTGCCAAGGCATCCACCGTATGCGCTTCTTCACTTGACCATATAACCCCAAGCAATCTGGTTATACTGTGAAGACGACATTCGCCGAAAATTCGTACTGCCCTTTCGAGCATTCACAAATTTTACCTTAGCCTGATCACACACCAGTGAAAGTGCGTGTCAGTCTATTTATATCACATATCCGAATTTTTAAAGAACGATCTGACAAAAGTCAGAAATCAACATTCATCAACGAATGTTCATTTCTAAGTTCTGACAAGCTGTGAAGCATGAAGCAAAATGGTGGAGCCAAGCGGGATCGAACCGCTGACCTCCTGCGTGCAAGGCAGGCGCTCTCCCAGCTGAGCTATGGCCCCGTGTATCTGCAATGGTAGGTCTGGGCAGATTTGAACTGCCGACCTCACCCTTATCAGGGGTGCGCTCTAACCAACTGAGCTACAGACCTATAACAGGGTCACGTTACAGCATCGTCTTTATACAAGTGAATCAAGCAATTCGTGTGGGAGCTCATCAGCAGGCTGATGTCTTCGATTAAGGAGGTGATCCAGCCGCAGGTTCCCCTACGGCTACCTTGTTACGACTTCACCCCAGTCATGAATCACACCGTGGTAACCGTCCTCCCGAAGGTTAGACTAGCTACTTCTGGTGCAACCCACTCCCATGGTGTGACGGGCGGTGTGTACAAGGCCCGGGAACGTATTCACCGCGACATTCTGATTCGCGATTACTAGCGATTCCGACTTCACGCAGTCGAGTTGCAGACTGCGATCCGGACTACGATCGGTTTTGTGAGATTAGCTCCACCTCGCGGCTTGGCGACCCTCTGTACCGACCATTGTAGCACGTGTGTAGCCCAGGCCGTAAGGGCCATGATGACTTGACGTCATCCCCACCTTCCTCCGGTTTGTCACCGGCAGTCTCCTTAGAGTGCCCACCATAACGTGCTGGTAACTAAGGACAAGGGTTGCGCTCGTTACGGGACTTAACCCAACATCTCACGACACGAGCTGACGACAGCCATGCAGCACCTGTGTCAGAGTTCCCGAAGGCACCAATCCATCTCTGGAAAGTTCTCTGCATGTCAAGGCCTGGTAAGGTTCTTCGCGTTGCTTCGAATTAAACCACATGCTCCACCGCTTGTGCGGGCCCCCGTCAATTCATTTGAGTTTTAACCTTGCGGCCGTACTCCCCAGGCGGTCAACTTAATGCGTTAGCTGCGCCACTAAAATCTCAAGGATTCCAACGGCTAGTTGACATCGTTTACGGCGTGGACTACCAGGGTATCTAATCCTGTTTGCTCCCCACGCTTTCGCACCTCAGTGTCAGTATCAGTCCAGGTGGTCGCCTTCGCCACTGGTGTTCCTTCCTATATCTACGCATTTCACCGCTACACAGGAAATTCCACCACCCTCTACTGTACTCTAGCTTGCCAGTTTTGGATGCAGTTCCCAGGTTGAGCCCGGGGCTTTCACATCCAACTTAACAAACCACCTACGCGCGCTTTACGCCCAGTAATTCCGATTAACGCTTGCACCCTCTGTATTACCGCGGCTGCTGGCACAGAGTTAGCCGGTGCTTATTCTGTCGGTAACGTCAAAACAGCAAGGTATTCGCTTACTGCCCTTCCTCCCAACTTAAAGTGCTTTACAATCCGAAGACCTTCTTCACACACGCGGCATGGCTGGATCAGGCTTTCGCCCATTGTCCAATATTCCCCACTGCTGCCTCCCGTAGGAGTCTGGACCGTGTCTCAGTTCCAGTGTGACTGATCATCCTCTCAGACCAGTTACGGATCGTCGCCTTGGTGAGCCATTACCTCACCAACTAGCTAATCCGACCTAGGCTCATCTGATAGCGCAAGGCCCGAAGGTCCCCTGCTTTCTCCCGTAGGACGTATGCGGTATTAGCGTTCCTTTCGAAACGTTGTCCCCCACTACCAGGCAGATTCCTAGGCATTACTCACCCGTCCGCCGCTGAATCGAAGAGCAAGCTCTTCTCATCCGCTCGACTTGCATGTGTTAGGCCTGCCGCCAGCGTTCAATCTGAGCCATGATCAAACTCTTCAGTTCAATACTGCTTGGGTTTTTAAGAAACCCTAAACTTGGCTCAGCAATCTCAAATGACTACTATGATTTCTCATGCGGCCACTTGTGATGCTGATAATCTTGGCGACTATCAAACCGTACTCACAAGCACCCACACGAATTGCTTGATTCAATTTGTTAAAGAGCGGTTGGTTGAGCGTTTCGTCTCAACCGAGGCGCGCATTCTACGCTTTCCTCTGTGTCTGTCAAGCGTTTATTTCGAAGTATTTTGCGAGAAACTCGTTCAACTTCAAACACTTGACTCGCTTGCGATCTCTCGTAGCGGGAGGCGAATTCTACAGCGTTACAACCTGCTGTCAACTGCCTTTTTTCACCGCTGACGATCTTTCGATCGAAGCCCTTACAGCACCTCTGAAACTTTTAACTCATTGAATCTCAAGGAGTTTTCCGTTCCAACTACGCTGGAAGTGGGGCGCATTATAAGCGCCTACGGAACCCCGTCAACCTTTAATTTCAGCTCTTTGCATTTGGCCCTCACAAACAAAAGCGGGGAGGCCTTTCGGCCTCCCCGCTCTCTCTATACAGCCAAGCACTCTATATAGAAGCAAACATCACTCTGCTTTCAGCGAAACCCGCGCAAAGGCTTTCTTGCCCGCCTGACACACATGGGTCGCACCCAAGGCAAACACAAAGCTGCGATCAACCACTTCGCCATCAACCTTCACGCTACCCGCAGCCAGCAAGTCCCGCGCTGCAGCCGAGTTCTTCACCAGGCCAGCCTTGTTCAGGATTGCAGCAATCGGCATCGACTCGACAGCGGCGACCGTCACCTCAGGGATGTCCTCTGGCAGCTCACCGTCCTTCATCCGGTTACCGGCAGCGCGGTGCGCATTGGCCGCAGCCTCTTCACCATGGAAGCGAGCGACGATTTCTTCCGCCAGCTTGATCTTGATGTCGCGCGGGTTGGCGCCCTGCTCGACATCGGCGCGGAACTGCTCGATCTCTTCCATGGAGCGGAAGCTCAGCAGCTCGAAGTAACGCCACATCAGCGAATCCGGGATCGACACCAGCTTGCTGTACATCACCCCCGGAGCTTCCTGGATACCGACATAGTTACCCAGCGACTTGGACATCTTCTTGACACCGTCCAGGCCCTCGAGCAGCGGCATGGTCACGATGCTCTGTGCTTCCTGGCCGTAGGCACGCTGCAGCTCACGCCCCATCAGCAGGTTGAACTTCTGATCGGTACCGCCCAGCTCGACGTCGGACTTCAGCGCTACCGAGTCGTAGCCCTGCACCAGCGGGTAGAGGAATTCGTGGATCGCGATCGGCTGGTTGCTGGTGTAACGCTTGTCGAAGTCGTCACGCTCGAGCATCCGCGCCACGGTGTACTGCGACGACAGGCGAATGAAATCGGCGGGGCTCAGCTGGTCCATCCAGGTGGAGTTGAACGCGACTTCGGTCTTGGCCGGGTCGAGAATCTTGAACACCTGCTGTTTATAGGTCTCGGCATTGTCGAGGACCTGCTCGCGGGTCAGCGGCGGGCGGGTGGTGCTCTTGCCGCTTGGATCACCGATCATGCCGGTGAAATCGCCGATCAGGAAGATCACCTGATGCCCCAGCTCCTGGAACTGGCGCAGCTTGTTGATCAGGACCGTGTGCCCCAGGTGCAGATCCGGCGCGGTCGGGTCAAAGCCCGCCTTGATACGCAGCGGCTGACCGCGCTTGAGCTTTTCGACCAGCTCCGACTCGACCAATACCTCTTCCGCACCGCGCTTGATAAGCGCCAGCTGCTCTTCAACCGACTTCATAGAAAACCCGCAAGGCTCAGATTCAAAGGCAGCCAACCATACAAGATCGGCCATCAAATACAAGTTTGGCAACGAGATGTGACCCGAACGGGCGCTGTTGACGTCTATGCGCCCTTGCGCGAAACTGCTTTTGGTTATATTTTATACAGTTATTTCATCTTCATCATGTCATTCATCTTTTCTATTTCACTTTTTTCATTCACCTTTTCAAAGTCACCTTCCTATGCCTAAAGAAACGCCTAAAGCGCCGCCGCTTTATCCGAAAAGCCATCTGGTGGCCGCGAGCGGCATTGCCGCCCTCCTCAGCCTGGCCTTGCTGGTATTCCCTTCAAGCGAAGTCGAAGCCAAGAAAACCACCCTCAATCTCGAGCTGGAAACTCCCGCCGAGCAGCTCAAAGACGAAGCCAACGCAGCCCACATGCTGCAGGCACCTGCCGAGCAAGCCTCGCCATTTGCCCAGATCGACAACGCCGCTACCCCGGCCGAGAACACCGCCAAGACCGAAGCACCGGTTGAAGCACCCAAGGCGCCAGGCCATCGTGAAGTGATCGTCGCCCGCGGCGACACCCTGTCGACCCTGTTCGCCAAGGTCGGCCTGCCGTCCAACGTGGTCCACGACGTGCTCGCCAGCGGCAAGCAAGCCAAGCAGTTCAGCCAGCTCAAGCATGGCCAGGTACTGCAGTTCGAGCTGGACAAAGACGGCCAGTTGACCACCCTGCACAGTAAGGTCAGCAACCTCGAAACCATTCGCCTGAGCAAGACCGACAAGGGTTACAGCTTCGAGCGCGAAGTCAGCAAACCGGTGGTGCGCACTGCCTATGCCCACGGCGTGATCAAGAGCTCGCTGTCGGCCTCGGCCCAGCGTGCCGGGCTGTCGCACAGCATGACCATGGACATGGCCCGTGTACTGGGCTACGACATCGACTTCGCACAGGACATCCGCCCTGGTGACGAATTCGACGTGGTCTACGAGCAGAAGCTCATGGACGGCAAGGTGGTCGGCACCGGCAATATCCTCTCGGCCCGCTTCACCAACCGCGGCAAGACCTACACCGCAGTGCGCTACACCAACAAACAAGGCAACACCAACTACTACACCGCTGACGGCAACAGCCTGCGCAAGGCGTTCATCCGTACTCCGGTGGATTTCGCCCGCATCAGCTCGCGCTTCTCCAATGGCCGCAAGCATCCAATCCTGAACAAGATTCGCGCACACAAGGGTGTCGACTATGCGGCCCCTCGCGGTACGCCGATCAAGGCTGCAGGCGATGGCCGTGTCGAACTGGCAGGCCGTCGTGGTGGTTACGGCAACACTGTGATCATTGCCCACGGCAACCGTTACAAGACCCTCTACGGCCACATGCAAGGCTTCGCCAAAGGCGTCAAGACCGGCAGCACGGTCAAGCAAGGGCAGATCATCGGCTATATCGGTACTACCGGCCTGTCGACCGGCCCACACTTGCACTACGAGTTCCAGGTAGGTGGTGTCCACGTCGATCCGCTGAGCCAGAAGGTGCCGATGGCTGATCCGATCGCCAAGTCCGAGCGCCAGCGCTTCCTCCAGCAAAGTCAGCCATTGGTTGCCCGCATGGACCAGGAAAAGGCCACCCTGCTCGCCGCGAACAAGCGCTGAGTCATGGCGCTCTATCTGGGAGTGATGTCCGGGACCAGCCTCGACGGCCTGGACATCGCCTTGATCGAACAGGGTGAGCAGCTGCGGCTGCTTGCCACCCACTACACCCCGATGCCCACCGATCTGCGCCAGCAGTTGCTGAGCCTGTGTGCCAGCGGCCCTGATGAAATAGCCCGCGCCTGCCTGGCCGAGAACAGCTGGGCCACCCTCGCCGCCGAGGGCATCGCGCAACTGCTGGCCACACAAGGCCTGCAAGCTGATGACATTCGGGCTATCGGCAGCCACGGCCAGACCATCCGTCACGAGCCTGCACGCGGCTTCACCGTGCAGATTGGCAACCCGGCATTACTGGCCGAGCTGACCGAGATTTGCGTAGTTGCAGACTTTCGTCGGCGCGATGTTGCCGCCGGCGGTCAGGGCGCGCCACTGGTGCCGGCCTTCCATGAATCGTTGTTCGGCCACCTTGGTCAGCGCCTGGCAGTACTCAATGTCGGCGGCTTCAGCAACCTCAGCCTGATCGAGCAGAACACGCCAGTGCACGGCTTCGACTGCGGCCCCGGCAACGTGCTGATGGATGCCTGGATCGAGCGCAAGCGCGGCCAGGCATATGACGCTGATGGCATTTGGGCGGCAAGCGGCGTGATCATTGAGCCGCTGCTGAAACGCCTGTTGAGTGACCCGTTCTTCGCCGGCAGCGGCCCGAAAAGCACCGGTCGCGAGGTATTCAACTTGCCCTGGCTGCAAGCCCATCTGGCAGCATTGCCCGCCTGCCGCGACGAAGACGTGCAGGCCACGCTGCTCGAGCTGACTGCCCGCAGCATCATCGACTCGCTGAGCAATGCCCAAACCGCCACCGAGGCCCTGCTGGTGTGTGGCGGCGGTGCGCGCAATGGCGCCTTGATGCAGCGCCTGGCGCAGCTGTTGCCAGACGCTGAGGTCGCCAGTACCGCAGCCTATGGCGTCGATCCGGACTGGGTCGAGGCGATGGCCTTCGCCTGGCTGGCGCATTGCTGCCTGGAGGGCATCCCCGCAAATCGCCCCAGCGTTACCGCCGCCAAGGGCTTGCGCGTGCTCGGCGCTGTCTACCCCGCTTAACGCCCCCGCAGAATGCAAAACGCCGCGCAATTGCGCGGCGTTTTGCCAATCACAGCCCTGCTTCAGATCGAGAACGAAGAACCGCAGCCACAAGTGGTGGTGGCGTTAGGGTTCTTGATCACGAAACGCGAGCCTTCCAGACCTTCCTGGTAATCGACTTCGGCGCCAGCCAGGTATTGGTAGCTCATTGGATCGACCACCAGCGCAACGCCTTCGCGCTCGACGATGGTGTCGTCGTCAGCCACTTCTTCATCGAAGGTGAAGCCGTACTGGAAGCCCGAACAGCCGCCGCCCGTCACGAACACGCGCAACTTCAGGCGAGCATTGCCCTCTTCGCTGACCAGGTTCTTCACCTTGCTTGCAGCACCTTGGGTGAACTGCAAAGCCGTGGGGGTGAAGGATTCGACGCTCATGTTGACTCTCCCGGCGCAGTGCCGCCATAAAACTCGATGGCGGCTATTATCCGCTTCTCCGAGAAAAATGGTCAACAATACGTAAGCAGCAGGCGACCCGCCTTACGCCGCAGCACAAGGCGGGTCACCGCGATCAAGGTAGCAAGCCGGCGTGGGACAAGCCCATGCGCTCGTCCAGGCCGAACAGGATGTTGAGGTTCTGTACCGCCTGCCCTGATGCGCCCTTGACCAGGTTGTCGATTACCGACAGCACCACCACCAAGTCACCACCCTGCGGCCGGTGTACGGCGATACGGCAGACGTTGGCGCCGCGCACACTGCGGGTTTCCGGGTGGCTGCCAGCCGGCATTACATCGACGAACGGTTCATCGGCGTAGCGTTTTTCGAACAAGGCCTGCAGGTCGACCGACTTGTCGACGACATTTGCGTACAGCGTGGCGTGAATACCGCGGATCATCGGTGTCAGGTGCGGGACGAAGGTCAGTCCGATGTCCTGGCCAGCAGCCAGACGCAGGCCCTGGCTGATTTCCGGCAGGTGACGGTGCCCTTTGACCGCATAGGCCTTCATGCTTTCGCCCGACTCGCAGAACAGCGATCCGACCGCAGCGCCACGCCCCGCACCACTGACCCCGGACTTGCAGTCGGCGATCAAGCGCGATGGATCGGCCAGGCCAGCTTCGAGCAACGGCAACAAGCCAAGCTGGGTAGCGGTTGGATAGCAGCCCGGCACAGCGATCAGCCGTGCCTGACGGATTTTCTCGCGGTTCACCTCAGGCAAACCATAGACCGCATCCTTGAGCAGCTCCGGCGCACCGTGCGGCTGGCCGTACCACTTGCCCCACTCGACCGCGTCCTGCAGGCGGAAGTCAGCCGACAGGTCGATAACTCGGGTACCGGCCGCCAGCAGCTCGCCAGCCAGGGCGTGGGCAACGCCGTGCGGGGTGGCAAAGAACACCACGTCACAGGCCGCCAGGGCCTTGCTGTCGGGTACGCTGAAGGCCAGGCCGTCGTAATGACCACGCAGGTTCGGGTACATATCGGCCACTGCCACACCGGCTTCCGAGCGCGAGGTGATGACCGCGACTTCGGCCTGAGGATGCTGCGCCAGCAGACGCAACAGTTCGACCCCGGTGTAACCCGTGCCGCCGACGATACCGACCTTGATCATAACGCTTGCCCCTTATCAACGATGCGACTGGAAAGCGCACGATGATAGGGCTGCCAGCCGTCTGTAACAACTCTTGGGATGCGCCGGCAGGTGCTTCACCACTACTATCCGACCACCGTGAAAACCTGAAGGAACACCCTCCATGCTTTACCTATGGATCAAAGCGCTGCACATCGTCAGCGTGGTCTGCTGGTTCGCCGGCCTGTTTTACCTGCCACGGCTGTTCGTCTATCACGCGCAAAGCGAGGACAGCACCAGCCAGGAGCGCTTCACCGTGATGGAGCGCAAGCTGTATCGCGGCATCATGAACCCGGCGATGATCGCCACCTTCGTGTTCGGCATCTGGATGCTCTACCTGACCCCAGGCTGGCTCAGCCAGGGCTGGATGCATGCCAAGCTGACGCTGGTAATCCTGCTGACTGGCTACCATCACATGTGCGGCGCTCAGCGCAAACGCTTCGCGGCCGGCACCAACAAGCGCAGCCATGTGTTCTACCGCTGGTTCAACGAGGTACCGGTACTGCTGCTGTTGGCGATTGTCATTCTGGTGGTGGTCAAACCGTTCTGACCCGCTGGGGCGCTGTAGCAAAAGGCAACACCTCTGTTGGCCACGCTGTACACTAGCGCCCCTTTCCGTCGCCCCAGGAGCCGCGCATGACCCGTTACGCCATGATCACCGGTGCTTCCAGCGGCCTGGGCCTGGCCCTGGCGGAAGCCCTGGCGCGGCGTGGCCGTAGCCTGATCCTGGTGGCGCGCCATCGCGAAACCCTCGAACCGCTGGCAATCGAGCTGGCTCAGCGCTTTGGCGTCGAGGTGCTGCTGCGTGCCTGCGACCTCAGCCAGCCGCTGCGCCTGTCGGGCTTTGTGCTTGAGCTGGAAGAAGGCGAGCGGCGCATTGACCTGCTGGTCAACTGCGCCGGACAACGCACGTATGGCCCGTTTCTGGCCCACGAGTGGGCTGACGAACAAGACCTGCTCGAGGTCAACATCCTCGCCCTAACCCGCCTGTGCCACGCCATTGGCAACCTGATGGCGATCCAGGGCGGCGGGCAGATTCTCAACGTTGCTTCGCTGGCAGCTGTGGCCCCCGGCCCGTGGATGGCCTGCTATGCCGCGAGCAAGGCGTATGTGCTGAGCTTTTCCGAAGCCCTGCGCGAAGAGCTTGGCCGTACCGGCATCAAGGTCTCGGTGCTGTGTCCAGGCCCAGTACGCTCGGCACTGCGCAAGATCCCCAGGCTGGACAACGGCCAGCGCTGCCTGAGCGCCGAAGAAGTGGCGTTGTATACCGTCCGCGCACTGGACAAGAACCGCCCGCTGATCATGCCCGGTCGGCGTAATCGCTGGCTGGCGAGGCTGCCACGCCTCCTGCCGCGTTGGTTGACGCGCAAGCTGGCCGGCTTGATCAATCGCCGTTACTGCCCGCTGGAAGCGCAATAGCACTGTGCGCGCAGCGCCGTGCTGGGTACACTCAGCTCGGACCCTGACCATGGAGCAAGTGCTGTGGAGACTCTCTTCACCAAGATCATCAACCGGGAAATCCCGGCCAAGATCATCTACGAGGATGACCAGGTTCTGGCCTTCCACGATATCGCCCCGCAGGCGCCGGTACATTTTCTGGTTATCCCGAAAAAGCCGATCCGCACCCTCAACGACCTGACCGAAGATGACAAGGCCGTCGCCGGCCATATCCTCTTCACCGCGCAGCGTCTGGCCAAGGAGCTGGGTTGCGAGGACGGTTTCCGCGTAGTCATGAACTGCAACGAACTGGGCGGCCAGACGGTCTACCATATTCACATGCACGTGCTCGGCCAGCGCCAGATGCACTGGCCACCGGGCTGATCCAAGGCAAGCCCCGGCCAGGGGTTTGCGGTAAACTGTCGGGCATCATTCTTGCGGAGGTGCCCGATGGCTACCGAACGTCACTATTCGCCGCTCGACCGCTTGTTGCTGCAGGCCGATACCGCCATGCGCACCTTGCTCCCTTTCAGCGGCCAACCTGCCCGCCCTTCTCCTGCAATCATCCAGCCCGACGCTGACCTGGACGACGCGCAAACGCGCCATGTCGCCGGTTTGATGCGCATCAACCACACGGGTGAAGTCTGCGCCCAGGCGTTGTATCAGGGGCAATCGCTGACCGCCCGCCTGCCTCAGGTGCGCAAAGCGATGGAACATGCGGCCGAAGAAGAGATCGACCATCTGGCCTGGTGCGAGCAGCGTATTCGCCAACTCGGCAGCCATCCCAGTGTGCTCAACCCATTGTTCTACGGCATGTCGTTCGGCATCGGCGCAATCGCCGGGCTGGTCAGCGACAAGGTCAGCCTTGGCTTCGTTGCGGCAACCGAGCATCAGGTCTGCAAGCATCTGGATGAACACCTCGAGCAGTTGCCCAGCGAAGATGAAAAATCCCGAGCCATTCTCGAGCAGATGCGGGTCGATGAAGAGCACCATGCCGACGCGGCACTGGAAGCCGGCGGCTATCGCTTCCCGGCGCCCGTGCGCTTTGGCATGAGCCTGATGGCCAAGGTCATGACCAAAAGTACCTACCGTATCTAGGAATACACAGATGACCGAACGTTTCGATGCCAAGGATCTGGCGCGTGCGGTCGACGCCGGTATTCTGCAACCCGGCCAGGATCAGGCGCTGCTGAGTTTTCTGCGGCGCCAGCCAGTTGTCCAGGCAAGCTTCCAACTGGCGCATGTAGCGTTCTACCTCGGCGGCCTGCTGATCATGGCCGCCATGGGCTGGCTGCTGACCGAGGCCTGGATGAGCATCGGTGATTCTGCGCTGCTGGCTATCGCCCTGCTGTATATCGCCGTATTGACCATATCAGCCCTGGCCCTGCAACGGCGCCAGCAGCTTGTGCCTGCCGGCGTGCTCGGCGCAGTGGCGGTGAGCATTGTGCCGCTGAGTGTGTTTGCTCTCCAGCGCTTGCTGGGCTGGTGGCCGCTGGACGACACTCAGGTCGACTTCCATCAGTACTACACCAACGTGCAAGCCGGCTGGCTGCTGATGGAGGCGGCGACGGTGCTCGCCGGCCTGCTGATGCTGCGCCTGATTACCTTCCCGTTCATCGTCATGCCGATCGCCGTGGCGCTGTGGTTCATGTCGATGGACCTGACCGAGTGGATATACGGCGCGCCGTTCAGCTGGGAGCAGCGGCGCCTGGTCTCGGTCTGGTTCGGCCTGGGCGTGCTGCTGCTGAGCATCGTGGTCGATGGACGCACGCGCAAGGACTACGCCTTCTGGGGTTACCTGGCTGGCCTGGCAGCGTTCTGGGGTGGGTTGACCCTGCTCGACAGCGGCAGCGAATGGGGCAAAGCCATGTATGGCTTGATCAACCTGGGCCTGATGGGCCTGTCGGTGCTGCTGCGACGGCCGATCTTCATGGTGTTCGGCGCCATGGGCGTGGCGGCCTACCTGGGCTACCTGTCCTATCAGGTGTTTGCCGACTCGCTGTTGTTCCCGCTGCTGCTGACCTTGATCGGCCTCGGCGTGATCGGTCTGGGCCTTGTCTACCAAAAGCATCGTGAAAAGCTCAGTGCCAGCTTGCGCGGCAACTTGCCCGAACGCCTGCTCACGCTGTTACCCGGGCTGCGTCGATAATGTCGAGAGTTGCCCGGCGCCTGCTGCAAAGTCTGGGCTTGCCGTTGATGGCCTACCTGTTCATATGCCTGATGACCGCGCAAATCCGGCAAGCGAGCTTCAGTCTCACGCTACCCAGCCTGGGCGAACCCGACAGCAACAGTGCAATTGAACTACTGCTGTTGAGCCTGCCGGGGCAGTTACTGTTTGTGCTGGCGGGCTGCTTTACTCACAGACGCCGACTGCTGATTGGCGTCTTCTTGCTGGCGGCCAACATCACGGCACTGTTGCAGTGCCTGGTGTTTGCTCAATGCTTCGGCACCACGTGGAGCACCGCCGAGACTTTTATCCTGCTGGCCAGCAATGCACCAGCACTGCTGCTGGCGCTGGTGCCCGGGCTGGCCTTGCTCTACAACACGGAACAACTCAGCCGAGTTCGACGATCTCATAGCTGTGGGTGATTTCCACACCTGCGCGGCCGAGCATGATCGACGCCGAGCAGTACTTCTCTGCTGACAGCTCGACAGCGCGCTTGACCTGCGCTTCCTTGAGGCCGCGACCCTTGACCACGAAGTTGAGGTGGATCTTGGTGAACACCTTCGGATCTTCGTCAGCGCGCTCGGCTTCGAGGAATGCTTCGCAGCTCTCCACTGCCTGGCGCGATTTCTTCAGAATGCTGACCACGTCGAAGTTGCTGCAGCCACCGAGGCCGAGCAGGAGCATCTCCATCGGCCGCACGCCAAGGTTGCGCCCACCGGCTTCGGGCGGACCGTCCATGACCACGACATGGCCGCTACCCGATTCACCGAGGAACATGGCTTCACCGGCCCATTGGATGCGTGCCTTCATGCTTGTCGACTCCAGATACGTAGAAAGGGTGCCAGCTTAAGCCTTGTGAGCCCGTCGGAAAAGCTCAACTCAACACGCATCGCTGCCGATACACTGGGCAGCGCCTGATAAGCTGGCGCCAAATGACTGGCGCGGCCTGCCAGCCGATCCGAAAAGCCTCTGTATCGCATCGAACAGGATGTCCTGATGGTTGTGTCCGCCCTCTCCGCCAAGATCAAGAACATCGACAAGTTGCTGGTGCACTGCCAGCGCCGCCGGTTTGCCGCCAAGAGCGATATCCTTTGTGCCGGCGACCGGGCTGAGACCTTGTCGTTCATCATCAAAGGTTCGGTCACCGTGATCATCGAAGATGACGAGGACCGCGAGATGATCATCGCCTACCTCAACGATGGCGACTTCTTTGGTGAGCTGGGCTTGTTCGAGCCAGTCGGCAAGGAGCAGTATCGCAGCGCCTGGGTGCGGGCCAAGACCGAATGCGAAGTGGCCGAGATCAGCTACGAGAAATTCCGCGAGGTCGCCCGCCTCGACCCTGAGATTCTCTACGCCTTGGGCAGCCAGATGGCCCAGCGCCTGCGCAACACCACGCGCAAGGTCGGCGACCTGGCGTTCTTCGATGTCACCGGGCGCGTCGCCCGCTGCCTGCTCGACTTGTGCAAGCAGCCCGATGCCATGACTCATCCGGACGGCATGCAGATCAAGATCACCCGCCAGGAGATCGGGCGGATTGTGGGTTGTTCACGGGAGATGGTCGGCCGCGTCCTCAAGGATCTGGAAGAGCGCAGCCTGGTTCAGGTCAAGGGCAAAACCATGGTGGTCTACGGTACCCGTTAATCCTTGGGCAAACCTGCGATCACCTCAGCATAGGCGGCGGACAGGCGCTCGAACCAGGGCACTGCCGGCGCCACTTCATGCAGGGCGATATGACTGTCGGCGCGGCAGTGCTGATCAATGCCGCAGCACTGGTTGAAGCGGTTGACCGCCGCCACCATCGACTCGCGCTGGTCATCCAGCAGCAGGGCGCCATGCACCAGCACTACCGGGCGCTTGCCACCCAGGCCCTGGCGCCAGCGCTGAGCAGTGCCGACCAGCTTGCGCCCGTTGAGGTTGACGTTGTAACGGCCATCGCAAAACGCGCCATCGATCTCGCCCAGCGAAGCCACCCCGCCCCACTCGCGCAGAACCTCACACAGCGGCTGACACAAACGCTCGTAGGCGTTCTCGATACGGCCATGGTCGCCTTCGCTACGCGGCGCAACATAGACCAGCGCGACGTTGACCGTTGCATGCGATTGCGGCACCGGTTCGCCGCCAGTCTCGCGTAGCAGCACCGGCCACCCGGCAATGGCCAGTTCGGCGCAGGCAACTTCAAAGTTCTCTTGTCGACTCAGCCGCCGCGGCATCACCAGCGCCTGATCGGTCGGGCGCCAGAACAGCACGCCGGCCTCGGCATCGCCGCGGCACACGGCGGCGAGCAGGTCCTGCTCGGCTTGCAGGCCCTGCGCGACGGTCAGGGCCAGAGGTTGTTCGCTCATCAGGATGCCACCTTTTAGCCACCACGTAGAAACAACGAAGCCGGCAATGGCCGGCTTCAAGGTCAATCAGTCCAGTTCCTGAACCACGTTCTGTACCGGCCGCTGCGGGAAGAACAGCCGCTGCAATTCCTGCCCCGGTTGCTCTGCGCGCATGAACGCTTCGCCAACCAGGAACGAGTACACCCCGTTGATCTCCATCAGCTCGACATCGGCCCGGTTGAAGATCCCGCTCTCGGTGATCGCCAAGCGCTCGCGAGGAATCCGCGGCAGCAGGTCGAGGGTGGTTTCCAGGCTGACGTCAAAGGTGTGCAGGTTACGGTTGTTGACCCCGACCAGTGGTGTGTCGAGGGTGTTCAAGGCCCGCTCCAGCTCGTCGCCGTCATGCACTTCGACTAGCACATCGAGGCCGACCGACTTGGCCACAGCGGCCAGTTCGGCCATGCGCACATCATCCAGCGCAGAGACGATCAGCAGCACGCAATCGGCACCCAACGCACGGGCTTCGACGATCTGGTACGGATCGATCATGAAGTCCTTGCGGATCACCGGCAGCGTGCAGGCCGCGCGGGCCTGCTGCAGGTAGGCATCGGCGCCCTGGAAATAGTCGATATCGGTCAGCACCGACAGGCAGGTCGCGCCGCCCTTCTCGTAACTGACGGCGATGTCGGCCGGGGCGAAGTTTTCGCGGATCACGCCCTTGCTCGGTGAGGCCTTCTTGATTTCGGCAATCACCGCAGGCTGCTTGCGTCTGGCCTGCTCGATCAACGCATTGGCAAAACCACGCGGCGCATCAGCAGCCTTGGCCAGTTGCTCGAGCTCGGCCAGGCTGACCCGGGCACGGCGCTCGGCGACTTCCTCGACCTTGCGGGCGAGGATATTTTCCAGCACGGTCGGCACGCTCATGCTTCGTTCTCCTGCTTGAATACGGCGGTAAAGGCGCCCAGTTCCTGGAGTTTTTCCCAGGCCAGGCCGGTGTGCAATACATCGCTGGCAAGCTCTACGCCCTGCGCCAGGGTCATTGCATGGTCTGCTGCGTACAGTGCGGCGCCCGCATTGAGCACGATCATCTCGGCAGCCTTCTGGCCGTTTTCGGTCTTGCGCCGGCCCAAGGCATCGCGGATCAGTTCATACGAGGCCTGCGGGTTTTCCACCGCCAGGCCATGCAGGCTCTGGCTCTTCATGCCGAGGTCTTCGGGCTCGACCCAATACTCGCTGATCTCACCTTTTTTCAGCTCGGCAACAAAGGTCGGCGCTGCCAGGCTGAACTCATCCAGGCCATCCTTGGAGTGCACCACCAGCACGTGCTTGCTGCCCAGACGCTGCAGCACCTCGGCCAGCGGCCGGCACAACGCCTGAGAAAACACGCCGACCACCTGGTGTTTCACCCCGGCCGGATTCGTAAGCGGGCCGAGCATGTTGAACAGGGTACGCAGGCCCAGCTCGCGACGCGGGCCAGCGGTGTACTTCATGGCTTTGTGATGACTCTGCGCGAACATGAAGCCGATGCCCAGGCTGTCGATGCAGCGGGCAACCTGCACTGGCGTCAGGTTCAGGTAGATCCCGGCCGCCTCGAGCAGGTCGGCACTGCCGCTTTTGCCCGAGACTGCGCGGTTGCCATGTTTGGCCACCTTGCAGCCCGCTGCGGCGAGTACAAACGACGCTGCCGTGGACACGTTGAAGATGTTCGCACCGTCACCGCCAGTACCGACCACGTCGACCACGCCGTCGAGGCTTTCCAGCTCGACCTTGTCTGCCAGCTCACGCATGACCGACACCGCGCCGACGATTTCGTCGATGCTCTCGCTCTTCATGCGCATGCCCATGAGGAATGCACCGATCTGCGCCTCGCTGCACTGACCGGTCATGATCTGGCGCATGACGTCGCTCATTTCTGCAGTCGACAGGTCCAGGTGGCCAACGATACGGCTCAATGCGCTTTTGATATCCATGCTCGAATCCTTAACGGCGGCCGCCGGTCTGCTTGAGGAAGTTGGCGAACAGCTCATGGCCCTGCTCGGTAAGAATCGACTCGGGGTGGAACTGCACCCCTTCGATGTTCAAGGTCTTGTGACGCAGGCCCATGATTTCATCCACCGAGCCATCGTCGTGGGCAGTCCAGGCGGTCACCTCGAGGCACTCGGGCAGGGTCTCGCGCTTGACCACCAACGAATGGTAGCGGGTCACCGTGAGTGGATTGTTCAGTTCGGCAAACACGCCCAGGTCGCGATGATGGACCGGGCTGGTCTTGCCGTGCATCACCTGGCGAGCGCGGACTACATCGCCGCCAAAGGCCTGGCCGATCGACTGGTGGCCAAGGCAAACGCCAAGAATCGGCAGCTTGCCGGCAAAATGCAGGATGGCCTCGATCGACACGCCGGCTTCGCTCGGGGTGCACGGGCCAGGTGAAACCACGATGCGCTCGGGGTTGAGTGCTTCGATCTGGGCGATGGTCATCTCGTCATTGCGGATGACCCTGACCTCGGCCCCCAACTCGCCAAAGTACTGGACGACGTTGTAGGTGAAGGAGTCATAGTTGTCGATCATCAGTAACATGTGCGGCAAACCTCTAGAAGACTGACTTCTGATTCGGACCTTGCGCTTGCGCTTCCAGGCGCGGGTCATCCCGCACGGGGCGCTGGGTCAAGCACAAGGCAGGCAGATGGAGCGAGGCCGCGTGGCGGCCAGCCAACTCAACACATCAACGCGACGGGGTCTGTTCCGCCAGGGCTACGGCGCGGAACATCGCGCGGCGCTTGTTGATGGTTTCTTCCCACTCCAGCGCAGGCACCGAATCAGCAACGATACCGCCACCGGCCTGAACATGCAGTTCGCCATCCTTGATCACCGCGGTGCGAATGGCGATCGCGGTGTCCATGTTGCCGTTCCAGGCAAAGTAACCGACTGCGCCGCCATACACGCCACGCTTGACCGGCTCGAGTTCGTCGATGATTTCCATGGCACGGATCTTCGGTGCGCCGGACAAGGTCCCGGCCGGCAGGATCGCCCGCAGTGCATCCATCGCAGTCAAGCCCTCGGCCAGTTGGCCGGTGACATTGGAGACGATGTGCATGACGTTGGAATAGCGCTCGATCACCATCTTCTCGGTCAAGCGCACGCTGCCGGTTGCCGAAACACGGCCGACATCGTTGCGGCCCAGATCGATCAGCATCAGGTGCTCGGCAATTTCCTTGGCGTCGGACAGCAGGTCGTCTTCCAGCGCGCGGTCCGCTTCTTCGTTGGCACCGCGTGGGCGGGTGCCGGCGATTGGGCGCACGGTGACCAGGTTGTCTTCGACCCGCACCAGCACTTCCGGCGAACTGCCGACGACATGGAAGTCACCGAAGTTGAAGAAGTACATGTAAGGCGTCGGGTTGAAGCAGCGCAGCGCGCGATAAAGGTCGATGGGCGCGGCCTTGAAGTCGATCGACATGCGCTGCGACGGTACCACCTGCATGCAGTCGCCGGCGAGGATGTACTCCTTGACCGTATCGACCGCACGCTCGTAATCGTCCTGGGTGAAGCTTGAACGGAATGCCGGTTCGGCTGCCATCGGCCCGCTCAGGTCAAGGCCGCGACGTGGCGTGATCGGCTCGCGCAGCTTGGCCAGCAGCGCCTGCAGGCGCGCCTGGCCCTGTTCGAGGGCGTCTTCGGCAGACGGGTCGACCAGCACGATCGCGTGCATCTTGCCGGCCAGGTTGTCGAACACCACTACTGCGTCCGAGACCATCAGCAGAATGTCCGGCACACCCAGTGGGTCCGGGTTCGGGCAGGCGCCCAGGCGTTTTTCCACATAACGCACGCAGTCGTAACCGAAGTAGCCGACCAGGCCGCCATTGAAGCGCGGCAGGCCGGCGATATCGGCAACCTTGTAACGCTCTTTGAACGCTTCGACGAAAGCCAGCGGGTCTTCCACCTCGTGGCTTTCTACCTCGACACCGTCTTCAAGGATGCTCACCTGATAGCCGTGTACGCGCAGCACCGTGCGCGATGGCAGGCCGATCATCGAGTAACGGCCCCACTTCTCGCCGCCCTGAACGGATTCGAGCAGGTACGAGTTGGCCTGATCAGCCAGCTTCAGGTAGATCGACAGCGGCGTGTCGAAGTCGGCCAGGGTTTCGCAGGCCAAAGGAATGCGGTTGTAGCCAGCAGCGGCCAGACGCAGGAATTCTTCGCGGGTCATGAGTAGCCTCGGAGCAAGAGCAATGGGGTCAGGCAAACGGACGGGCCGGCAGCTGCCGGCGAGCAGAAGTCAGGCGCGCCAACGCCAACGGGCCAGGGCCTTGATGACTTTCATCCAGTATTTGCCGATAACCGCCACGATGGACTCTCTGTCTTTGGAGGCTGGAAGGTCGGCCAACGTTATCCCAGTGTCGGTGACTACGCAACCAGGCAACAGGATGCGTAGATCACTGATCACCAGGCTGGGCGATTCTTCCTCGATTGGCCGGCCGTGGTTGTAGCCATAGCTGAGGCCCACCGACTGCACTCCGGCGGCTTTGGCAGCGAGCACATCGCTGCGCGAATCGCCGACGAACACCGCCTGCGCCGGGCTGACCCCAGCCATTTTCATCACGAACAGCAGCGCCGCCGGGTCAGGTTTTTTCTGTGGCAGGGTGTCGCCGCCAATGATCCAGCGGAAATAGCGACCGATCTTCATCTGATCCAGCAGCGGCGCGACAAAGCGCTCCGGCTTGTTGGTGATCAGCGCCATCTCCACGCCTTGCTTGTGCAGCCAGCGCAAGGTGTCGCGCACGCCAGGGTAGACCACGGTGAGCTCATGGCTCTCGGCATAGGCCTCCATGAACAGGGACAGGCCCTGCTCGGCCAGCGCGTCGTCGACCATGCCGTGGTCAAGGCCTCCCGCCAGTGCCCGGCGCACCAGTACCGGTGCGCCATTGCCGACCCAGTGGCGAACCGCCTCAAGGCCGGCCGGCGGACGACCGAGTTCGAGCAGCATACGGTCTACCGCTGCAGCCAGGTCGGGGACAGAATCGATCAGCGTGCCATCCAGATCGAACATCACCAACTTGGGCAGCGTCCCCGGGAACAGCTGCTCGAAGCCGCTCATGGGCGGGCCAGGGCCATTTCGGCGCGCATCTTGGCGATCACTTCCTGGTAATCCGGCGCATTGAAGATTGCCGAGCCGGCGACAAAGGTGTCGGCGCCAGCAGCGGCGATCTCGCGGATATTGTTGACGTTGACGCCGCCGTCGATCTCCAGGCGAATGTCACGCCCGCTGGCATCGATCAGCGCGCGTGCTTCACGCAGCTTGTCGAGGGTGCCAGGGATGAACTTCTGCCCGCCGAAGCCTGGGTTGACGCTCATCAGCAAGATCATGTCGACCTTGTCCATCACGTACTTCAAGGTCTCCAGACCGGCAGCCGGGTTGAACACCAGGCCAGCCTTGCAGCCGCCGTCACGGATCAACTGCAGCGAGCGGTCGACGTGCGTGGTCGCGTCCGGGTGGAAGGTGATGTAGGTAGCGCCGGCTTCGATGAAGTCGCCGATGATGCGGTCGACCGGGCTGACCATCAGGTGCACATCGATCGGCGCGGTGACGCCGTATTTGCGCAGTGCGCTGCACACCATCGGGCCGATGGTCAGGTTGGGTACATAGTGGTTGTCCATGACATCGAAGTGGACGATGTCGGCGCCGGCGGCCAGTACTTTGTCGACGTCTTCACCCAAGCGGGCGAAATCGGCAGAGAGGATGGACGGGGCAATAGCGTAGGGCTGCATGGCGCACCTGTAGGCAGAAATCACGGTGGCGCGCATTGTACCTCAGCCCTGCCGGATGGGGGCTGATTGGTGTCAATCCTGCTGCAGCGCGCCAGCCCGAGGGTGGGGGCTGGCGCCAGCAGGCTACTCTGGCTGTTGCGTACGCAGTTTTTCACTGCGCCCACGTAGCCATTCCAAGGTCAACAACAGCACCACCGAGAAAGCGATGAGCAAGGTCGCTGCCGCAGCGATGGTCGGGCTCAGGTTCTCGCGAATACCGCTGAACATCTGCCGCGGCAGGGTTGCCTGTTCAGGCCCGGCGAGAAACAGCGTGACCACCACTTCATCGAACGAGGTGGCGAAGGCAAACAATGCCCCCGAGATCACCCCAGGAGCAATCAGCGGCAAGGTCACCCGACGGAACGCGGTCAGCGGCGAGGCACCGAGGCTGGCCGCGGCCCGCACCAGGTTGTAGTTGAAGCCCTGCAGGGTGGCCGACACGGTGATGATCACAAACGGTACGCCCAGCACCGCGTGCACAAGGATCAACGAGATGAAGCTGTTGCCCAAGCCCAGCGGGGCAAAGAACAAATAGCTCGCGACACCGATGATGACCACTGGCACCACCATCGGCGAGATCACCAGGGCCATTACCAACGACTTGCCGGGGAAGTCGCCGCGGGTCAGGCCAATCGCGGCCAGGGTGCCGAACACCATTGCCAGCACAGTCGCCGCAGGGGCGACGATGATGCTGTTGCGCAGGGCGCGCATCCACTCCGCCGAAGCGAAGAAGTCCTGATACCAGTGCAGCGAAAAGCCCTGCAGCGGGTACACCAGAAAGCTGCCGCTGTTGAACGACAGCGGGATGATCACCAGGATCGGCAGCACCAGGAACAACAGGATCAGGCCGCAGAGGATCCGCAGGCTGTAGAACCACACCCGCTCGATGGGTGACATATAGGGGCTCAGCATGACAAGGCTCCTCAGCTCAGACGCAGACGGCTAGCGCCGACCAGCCAGCTATAGATCAGGTACAGCAGCACAGTTGCCAGCAGCAACAGCCCGCCCAGTGCGGTGGCCATGCCCCAGTTGATGCTGGTGTTGGTGTAGAAGGCCACGAAGTAGCTGACCATTTGATCGTTCGGGCTGCCGAGCAGCGCCGGGGTGATGTAGTAGCCGATCGCCAGAATGAACACCAGCAGGCAACCTGCGCCAATCCCTGCGTAGGTCTGCGGGAAGTACACCCGCCAGAAACTGGCGAACGGATGGCAGCCCAGCGAAATTGCCGCGCGCATATAGCTCGGCGAGATGCCCTTCATGACGCTGTACAACGGCAGGATCATGAATGGCAGGAGGATATGCACCATCGAGATGTACACCCCGGTGCGGTTGAACACCAATTCCAACGGTTCGTCGATGATACCCATCGCCATCAGCGCACTGTTGATCAACCCGCCCGACTGCAACAGCACGATCCAGGCAGCCACTCGCACCAGAATCGAGGTCCAGAACGGCAACAGCACGAGAATCATCAACAGGTTGCTCTGCCGGGTTGGCAGGTTGGCCAGCAGATAGGCCAACGGGTAAGCCAGCAGCAGGCAGATCACGGTGATGACCACACCCATCCACAGGGTGCGGGTGAAGATATCCAGGTAGATCGCCTGGTCCGGCGTGGCCTTGGCTATCTCACCGAGGTCATCGATGCGGTGATCGACCGAGGCCAGCAGGTAATAGGGGGTGACGGTGCTGGTATTGCGGCGGATCGCCTGCCAGTAGGCAGGATCGCCCCAACGCTCATCCAGGTTTTGCAGTGCTTCTTTATAGGAAGCCGGTTCGCTCGCGAACGGCAGCGCCCGGGCAGTCTTCGACAACAGGCTGCGGTAACCGGCCAGCTCCATGTTCAAGCGTTTGGACAGGTCACCGAGGGTCTGGTTCTTGCGCGCCTCGGCCAGGTCCTGGCTCAGCGCCTGATATACCGGTTCGCCAGGCAGGCTCTTGCCATCCCACTGCTGTACCGCCTCGACGGTGCGCGGCAGGCCGGCGACCACCTCGGGGTTGGCCACGCTCTTGAACAACAGCGCCGCAATCGGCACCAGGAACACCAGCAGAAGAAACAGCGCCAGCGGCGCGATCAACGCCTGGGCCTTCCAGCGGTTGACCCGCTCGGCATGCTTGAGGCGCTGTTTGAGGCTTTTACCTGCGCCTTCGTTCAGGGGCACTGCAATGGCCATGGCGAACTCCGAAAATCTGGAAAACGGGGAGCGCCGGAGATAACCCGGCGCTCCGAGGGCGCAGTTACTTCTTCGCCGCCCAGGCGTTGAAGCGTTGCTCCAGCTGCTCGCTGTTGTCAGCCCAGAAGGCCACGTCGATCTGCACCTGGTTGGCGATGTTTTCAGGCGTGGTCGGCATGTCTTTCTTCACGTCATCCGCCAGCAGCGCGACCGCCTTGGAATTGGCCGGACCGTAGGCGATGTTTTGCGAGTAGGTTTTCTGCTGCTCGGGCGCAACGCTGAAGGCGATGAATTCCTTCGCCTCTTTGCTGTTCTTCGCGCCTTTAGGAATGGCCCAGGCGTCAAAGTCATAGATGCCGCCGTTCCATACCACCTTGAGGTTGCTTTCTTTCTGCACGGCAGCGATGCGACCGTTGTAGGCCGAGCTCATCACTACGTCGCCAGAGGCAAGGTACTGCGGCGGCTGGGCGCCGGCTTCCCACCACTGAATGCTCGGTTTGAGCTGATCGAGCTTTTTGAAGGCGCGATCCTGACCGGCTTTGGTCGCCAGTTCCTTGTAGACGTCCTTGGGCGCAACACCGTCGGCCATCAACGCGAACTCGAGGGTGTACTTGGCACCTTTGCGCAGGCCGCGCTTGCCCGGGAACTGCTTGGTGTCCCAGAAATCAGCCCAGCTGGTTGGTGCGGTCTTGAGCTTGTCGGCGTTGTAGGCCAGCACCGTGGACCAGACGAAGAAGCCGACACCGCACGGCTGAATAGCGCCCTTGACGTAGTCCGCCTCGTCACCGAACTGAGCGGGATCAATTTCCTCGAACAGGCCCTCGTCGCAACCACGGGCTAGCTCCGGCGATTCGACTTCGACCAGGTTCCACGAAACGCTCTTGGTATCGACCATGGCTTTGACCTTGGCCATTTCACCGTTGTACTCACCGGCGACGATTTTGCCCTTGCCGGCCTTTTCCCACGGCTCGTAGAAGGCTTTGACCTGGGCGGCCTTGTTGGCTCCACCGAACGACACCACGGTCAGGTCTGCGGCGGCCATGGCCTGGCTGGCGGCGAACAGGCCAAGGGCCACGGCGGTCAGTTTCAACTGCTTGCGCATTATTATTCTCTCCACAGTACAGGGTTGGTTAAGCGAACCTTCAATGGGCTTCGGCAATCGGATCGAGCGCGCGGGCGTGTTCGACTTCCCAGCCCAGCGGTACCACATCGCCCACGGCCAGGGCCGGGTCGAGTTCGGCAATCGGCTGCTTCACGAAGAAGTCGCCCTTGCCGCAGACTTCCAGACGCACCCGTACGTGGTCGCCCAGATAGATGAACTCGGCCACCCGGCCGGAGAATCGGTTGGCGCAGTGCTCGCTGTGGCCATTGAGGCGGACCCGCTCGGGGCGGATCGACAAGGTCACCGGATCGCCCGCCTGGCCGACATTCACCGCCAATGCCTCGACCTTCTCGCCCCGCGCCAGCTGCACCTGGCAGCGCTCGCCATTGCGCGCCAGCAAGGTGCCGCTGAGGCGGTTGTTTTCACCGATGAAGTTGGCGACGAAGGTATTGCGCGGCTCTTCATAGAGGGTGCGCGGGTCGGCGATCTGCTGAATTTCGCCCTGATGGAACACTGCCACCCGATCAGACATGGTCAGTGCTTCGCTCTGGTCGTGGGTGACGTAGACCACGGTCACGCCCAGGCGCTGGTGAATGTGCTTGATCTCCATCTGCATGTGCTCACGCAGTTGTTTGTCCAGCGCCCCGAGCGGTTCGTCCATCAGCACCAGCTGCGGCTCGAAAACCAGAGCACGAGCCAATGCCACCCGCTGCTGCTGGCCGCCGGAGAGCTGACCGGGGTAGCGCTGGGCGAAGGCGTCGAGCTGGACCATGCCGAGCACGCGCTTGACCCGCTCGCTGATGTCGGTCTTGCTCAGGTTGCGCACGCTCAGGGGGAAGGCAAGGTTCTCGGCGACGGTCATGTGCGGGAACAATGCGTAGTTCTGGAACACCATGCCGATATCGCGCTTATGCGGTGGCACGTTGTTGATCGAGCGCCCACCGAGGAGGATTTCGCCGGCGGTGGGGGTTTCAAAACCGGCCAGCATCATCAGGCTGGTGGTCTTGCCCGAGCCGGACGGGCCGAGCAAGGTCAGGAACTCGCCCTTGCGGATATCCAGATTGAGGTCTTTGACGATCAACGACTCGCCGTCGTAGCTCTTCTGCACACCACGGAAACTGACCAGCGTGTCGCCGCTGGCAGTGTTCGAATTCGCCTCGCTCATGCCTGCACCTTTTTGTTGGATGACTGCGTGAGAGAAGCTTAGACAAGGCGCAAGTGCCGGCAAATCGGGGCCGCTGAGAGAATGCCATCATCCCCTTGGAAGATTGCCTGTAGGGATCGCCCTACACGGATGGCGTTATCAGACAGGCGCTTCGCCGACTGAGCTGTGCCCTAGATGGCGTAGGTGGCGGGCAAGCCGCGTGCTTGAGCAGGGTACGCACTGCAATCGCTGCGCACCGCGGCAACTGCGCGGATGACCGCCGACGTCGCCGACAGAACAGTCACACCAGCTTGTGCTCCATGGCGTACTTGACCAGCTCGGCCAGGGAGTTGACCTTGAGCTTCTGCATCAGCCGCGCTTTATGGGTGCTGATGGTCTTGCTCGACAAGGCCAACTGCAGCGCGATGTCATTGACGTTGGCGCCCTGGGCCAGGCGCTCGAATACCGAAAACTCGCGCTCAGACAGCAGCGTATGCAGCGGCCGGGTGTCGGTCAGGCCGACCTCGAACACCATGCGGTCAGCCAGCGCCGGGTCAATATAGCGCCCTCCTCCCGCCACTCGGCGGATGGCCGTCAACAACAGCGCCGGGTCGCTGTCCTTGGTCGCGTAGCCGGCAGCGCCGGCCTTCAACGCCCGCGCAGCCATTTGCGCCTCGTCATGCATCGACAGCATGAGAATAGCCGGCGGGTTGTTCAGTGCGCGGATGCGCGGGATCGCCTCTAGGCCACTGACCCCCGGCATGGAGATATCCAGCAAGACCACTTCGCACGGGGTATGGCGCAACGCATCCAGCAACTGCTCGCCATTGCCCGCCTCGGCCACCACCTGCATGTCCTTGGCCAGGCCGATCAGTTGCTTGATGCCCTCGCGGACAATGGTGTGGTCTTCTGCCACCAGCACTCGAATCATGCTTGTCTCCTAATCCAGAGGGATACTGACGCTCAGGCTGCTGCCCTCGCCGGGTTCACTGTCCAGGGTCATGCTGCCGCCCAGCATCAATACCCGCTCACGCATACCGACCAGGCCAAACGAAGTCGGCCTGGGTTGATCGGGGCAAAAACCGACACCGTCATCGATCACGCTCAGGCGCAGGGTACCGCCGGTGCGCAGCAGCTCGATCTGCACGGTGTGCGCCTGGGCATGGCGCATCACGTTGGTCAGCGCCTCCTGCAGAATCCGAAACAGCCCGGTGGCCTTGGCATCACTCAATGCTGGCAGATTATCCGGCACCTGCACCAGACACGGTATCTGCGTGCGCGCTTCGAAGCGGCGCGCCTGCCATTCAATGGCCGAGGCGATGCCGGCATCAAGGATCGGCGGGCGCAGGGCGGTGGCGACATCACGCACCAACTGGAACAACTGCGCGATCAAGCGCTTCATGCTCGCCAGGCGCTCGTGCAGGCCGGGGTCGAGCTCGGCATAGGCCAGCTCGCACATCGACACTTCGAGCTTGAGCACGGTCAGCATCTGCCCGAGTTCATCATGCACTTCGCGGGCGATGCGGGCCTTTTCTTCTTCGCGCACGCTCTCAAGGTGGGCAGACAACTCGCGCAACTGCCCCTCGGAACGGGCCAGGGCCAGCTCGGCGCGTTTGCTCTGGCTGATGTCCCAGACCACGCCATCCCAGACCACGCGCCCGTCGGCCAGGCGCCGGGTACTGGCCTTGATATCAGCCCAGCGCTGCTCGCCCTGGCGGGTGACGATGCGCCCCTGCCACGACCAGTCCTGATTGTTGGCCAGGGCCAGGTCCTGGACCCGGTGATAATCACTGCGGTCATCCGGATGCACCAGGTTGCGCAAGCCCATCTGCGGATGCTGGATGGCTGCCGGAGTGTAGCCAACCAGGGCTTCGCTACCCTCGCTGATATAGGGGAATTCAAGCTCGCCGGCAGCAGGGTTGCGTTCGAGCCGAAACACCAGCCCCGGTACGTTGCCGGCAATACCCTTGAGCTGCGCTTCGCTTTCGCGCAGGGCCGCCACGGTGCGCCGGCGCTCGGTGACATCGGTGAGGAACATCACCAGGTATTCGGCATCGCGAAAGCGCAGAAAACTCAGCGACAGATCGACCGGCAACACGCTGCCATCGGCACACCGGCACTGACTCTCGAATTGCTCGGCGCCACCGTTGCCAGCCCGCACCCGGCGCCACAGCTCCAGCCAACGGTCCATGTCCAGGTTGGGCTCGAAGTCACGCAGCGGCCGGTCCAGCAGTTGCCCTTCGGCGTAGCCAAGCATGCCCTCGGCCGCGTGGTTGGCGTAGCGCACATGGCTGTCCCAGTTGATCCAGAGGATACCGACGGTGCTGTGGTCGATGGAAAACTGGCTCAGGCGCAGTGCCTGTTCGCGGCCGTGGCGCTCGGCCAACGCTTCGCGCGCCTGCAACAAGCTGCGTTCCAGCTGGCGCTGCTCACGGCGCTGCCACAGCAAGGTGGCGATGGCACACAGCAACAGCAGCCCGAACAACAGCGCGAGGTTCTGCCAGAAACCCGCGCTCTCGCTCAGGCGCGGGTACTTGGGCTGCAGCCAGCGCTGGTGCAATTGCTCCAGCTGCTTGGCCGGCATCGCCTGCAGCCCGCGCTCGAGCACATCGGCCAACAGCGGCCAGTCACGCCGCGAACCGATCCGCAGCAGTTGCGGCAAGCCGATGTCACCGACCACGACGAGATCGCTGAACTCGCCTTCGCGCGACAGGCGGCTGAGCTGCGCTTCGTCGACCACCGCAAAGCTCGCCTGCGCACCGAGCAGGGCTTGCAGCGCCTGCCGCTCGTTGGGCACGCCTTGCAGGTTGAGGTGGGTGTAGTTGCTGCGCAGGTAATCGGCCAGCGGGCTGGGCATGCGCACCACTACACGCTCACTCGACTCAAGCTTCTCCAGTTCGACCGCCACCGCGCCGCTGCGCGGCCCGACCACCAGCTGCGGCACGCGCATGTACGGGTCGCTGAACAGCCACAGGCGCAGGCTGGCCGGGGTCTGGGTCAGGCCTGGGGCGAAGTCGATCTCACCAGCCTTGAGGGCGTGCTCAAGCGCTGCCTGGTCAGCGAAATTGCGCCAGGTCAGGTCCAGTCCGAGCGCCTGCGCCAGCCAGCTGACCAGTTCGACGTTGGCCCCATACAGCTGCTGCAGGCGCCGGTCGAACTGCGCATAAGGCGCCTGCAGCACCAGGCCCACGCGCAGGCTGCGGTGCTCCTCCAGCCATTGCTGCTGAACCGGCTCCAGCGCCACCGACGGCACCGCAGCGGGCCGTGCCACGGCGATCAAGGGCAGGCACAGGCAGCCGATAACCAACAGGCGACGCATTCGCTTCATCTATACGCTCGACTTGGCAAGCGCGACCACCAGCCGTGGCCGTCGCGGACAAATACTATTAGGCTGCCGGTATCATTCTGGCTTTGGGTTGATTCATGTTGACACTTTATCGCACGCAGCTGGCAATGATCTGCCTCAGCTCACTCCTGCCGCTGGCAGCCCAGGCGACCGCTGCCGAACCTGCCGCTCCGGCCGATACAGCCGCCGCGCCGATTGTGCGCCCGGGGTTGCTCGAACGCAGCCAGGAAGACGCGCAAGCACTCGAACGGCGCGTGCCCAAGGCCGAGCAGCAGATGCTGCAGGCCGGCAGCGACAGCTTTCTGGCCCTGTGGAAGCCGGCCAACGACAGTAACCCGCAAGGCGCGCTGATCATCCTCCCCGGCGCCGGCGAGAACGCCGACTGGCCCAATACGGTCGGCCCGCTACGCAGTAAATTCCCCGATGCCGGCTGGCACAGCCTGAGCATCAGCCTGCCTGACCTGCTTGCCGACAGCCCGCAGGCGCGGGTCGAGGCAACACCAGCGGCGCCCGCCGAGAAAGCCAACGGCGAGGTTGCCACCGTGCAGGACACCCCGGTCGATGCCAACGCCAATGTCGCCCAGGCCACCGCAGCCGACCCCGACACCGCGCAGAGCACCGACGCGGTCGACGCCAGCGAACAGAACGATCAGGCCGACGCCGAGCGTACCTTCGCCCGCCTGGACGCTGCCGTGGCCTACGCCCAAAGCCAGAAAGCGCGCAGCATCGTCCTGCTCGGCAACGGCAGTGGCGCCTACTGGGCAGCGCGTTACCTCAGCGAAAAGCAGCCGCCGCAGGTGCAGAAACTGGTGATGGTGGCGGCGCAGACGCCAGCGCGGGTCGAGCATGATCTGCTCAGCCTGACGCCCACGCTGAAGGTGCCGGTTGCCGACCTGTATTTCGCCACCCGCAGAGCAGACCAGCGCGCCGCGCAGTTGCGCCTGCAGGCCAGCAAGCGTCAGTCAGGCAGCCAGTATCGGCAGCTGTCGCTGATCGCCATGCCCGGCAACAAGGCAGCAGAGCAGGAGCAACTGTTCCGCCGCGTGCGCGGCTGGCTCAGCCCGCAGGAATAAACCCTGGCCGTGGCTACAAACCGCGGCGCTTGCGCACCAGTGCGTAGGCCTGGTGCAGCTCGCGGGTGGTCTCGGTTGCCTGGCGCACCTGCGCCTCGCTGGCGCCGTTGCCAACCAGTTTGTCCGGGTGATGGCGGCTGAGCAGCCGCCTGTAGGCCTGCTTGACCTGATCGGCCTCGGTATCGGCGGCTACGCCGAGCAAACGCAGCGCGCCTGCGTAGGTCAGGGTGCTGCCCTCGACCCCGGTTTTACGCGGCTCGTACTCAAGCGAAAGCGCCTGCGCCTCGCGCCGGCTCAGGCCCAGCTGTTGCCCCCAGGCCAGCACCAGATCACGCTCATTGGCGCCGGCCCGGCCATCGGCCCAGACCATCCGCCAACAGGCGCGCAAGGTGCCTTCGGCAGCGTGCGGCTGTTGCTTGATGCGTTGCAGGTGATGGCTGAAGCGGTCCTTGCCGGCCTTGCCGCGATTGAACGCGGCAATCGCCCGCAACCGCGCCGGCTCGGCCAGCGCCAAGCGGGCCATCTCCTGACGCGCCTGCTGAATATGCCCAGGCGCCACCCGCCCGTCGCTTTTGGCCAAACGCCCAAGCAACACAAACAACAGCTCATCATCACGCAACGGCGGGCGCCCGCTCAGGCGCTCGCGACAGTCCGCCCAACCCTGCAGGCGTAAACGCCGGTCCATGGCCTGACCCAGCAAGGCTCCCAGCAGTGCACCAGGAATACTGGCCACTGCAAAGCCTGCCCCGGCACCAATCACTGTGCTCGGCCACCACATGTCAGGCGCGCTCGCCGATCAGGCGCTCGACTTCGGCGAGCCGCTCGAGCGTACCGACATCGACCCAATGGCCCTGATGGTACTCGCCGCTGACCTGGCCCTGCGCCATCGCCGCACGCAGCAGCGGCGCAAGCTTGAACGCGCCCGCCTGGCAACCGGTGAACAACGCTGGGTCCAGTACCGACACCCCACTGAAAGTCAGCGTGCCTGGAGTGTCGTCGCCATCGATCACCCGCTCACCTCGCAGGCGGAAATCGCCACGGCCGTGGTGCCCGGGGTTATCCACCAGTACCAGGTGCGCCAACGCCTTGCTCGGCGCGCGCAGACGGCTGAAGTCGAAATCGGTCCAGACATCGCCGTTGACCAGAATGAACGGCGCATCACCGAGCAGCGGCAGCGCCTTGAAGATACCGCCACCGGTTTCCAATGGCTCGCCCTCGGCCGAGTAGCGAATGCTCAGGCCGAACTGGCTGCCATCGCCGAGGTGGTCTTCGATCTGCTGACCGAGCCAGGCATGATTGATCACCACCTCGGTCACACCGGCAGCCGCCAGCGCGCGCAGGTGATACTCGATCAACGGCTGGCCGGCGACCGGCACCAGCGGTTTCGGGGTGTGCAGGGTCAGCGGGCGCATGCGCTCGCCCTTGCCTGCGGCCAGAATCATCGCCTTCATCGGCCCGCCTGCAGTTGTGCGATCAAGCTGCCCAGTTCTGCCAGCTCCGGTCGGCGCACGATCACTTCGTCTATATAAGCAAAGAAGCGTGGTACGTCGCTGAGGTAGCGCGGCTTGCCGTCGCGGTGGCAGATGCGCGCGAAAATACCGATGACCTTGAGGTGGCGCTGCACGCCCATCAGGTCACTGGCGCGGTGGAACGCCTCGAACTCAGCCTGCACCGGGATGCCGGCAACCCGCGCCTTCTCCCAGTAATCACCCAACCAGCCTTCAACCCGCGCTTGCGGCCAACTGAGGAAGGCGTCCTTGAACAGGCAGGTAATGTCATAGGTAATTGGGCCATAGACCGCATCCTGAAAATCCAGCACGCCAGGGTTGGGCGCACTGTGCATCAGGTTGCGCGGCATGTAGTCGCGGTGCACCAGCACTTTTGGCTGGGCCAGCGCGCTGTCGATCAACAGCTGGCTGACACGCTGCCAGCTGGCCTGCTGCTCGGCACTCAGGCTGACGCCCAGCTCGCGGCCCACATACCACTCAGGGAACAGCTCAAGCTCGCGGCGCAGCAAGGCGTCGTCGTAGCTCGGCAGCGCTGCGTCCAACGGCAGCCGCTGCAAGGCCAGCAGGGCGTCGATGGCGTCGGCGAACAGGCCGTCGGCGTTTTCCGGGTTAATAATGTCGAGGTATGTCTGGTGGCCCAGATCGCCCAGCAGGAGGAAGCCCCGCGCCAGGTCTTGCGCATGAATGGTCGGCACGTGCACGCCGGCACTGGCCAACAAATGATCGATGGCAACGAACGGCGCGCAATTTTCCTGCGGCGGCGGCGCATCCATGACCACGAAACTGCGCTCGCCGGCCTGCCAGCGGAAGTAGCGGCGGAAGCTCGCGTCACTGCTGGCGGCGGTCAGCGTGCCTGCTGGCACGTCGCCCCAGGCGTTGCGTTGAAACAGGTTGAGCAGTTGTTCCTGGAGCCAGGCCTGGAGCAGTTCTAGACGAAGATCGTGTTCGGGCATTACAAGGGTCTCCGACGGCCCTAGCCGTCAAGCGGGTCATGCTTTATTATCCAGCATCTTTTTCAGACCATCGAGAGGCGTGCGGCCCCACACGCGGGCAGATGGCACGCAGGAAGCCCGGACTAATAAGATGGCATTGAAATCCCCCACGTTTCGTAGAAAGTTTCCGTTGCTGGTAACAGGCAGTTTGCTGGTACTGCAACCACTGGCCACCTCGTACGTGGTGGCAGCCGAGCAGTTTGACTGCCAAGTGTCCGCCTCCGGTGGTTGGGACTGCAAGCCCAAGACGCCAGCCAACAGCCTGCCACCACGCCCTGTGCATGATGGCGCGGCGCTCAGTTCGACTGGCGAAGGTAAGGCTGAACAAGCCACCGTCGACGGCGAACCCGCGCCAATGCTGGTTACCGAGAGCAAGGGCCGCGGCCTGAAAACGCGCAGCGAAGACTACAGTCACCTCGACTGGGTCCCGCGCGACAAGCTCACAGCTGCCCAACTGGCCGAGACCGGTCCGTACTGCGCCGGTGCCTACATCGAGCCGACCCGCCCTGGCATGGATGACACCACGCCCAAGGACGAGTCGCCGACCTACATCAACGCCAAGGTCTCCAAGTACCAGCAGGAGCAGCAGATCGCTACCCTCGCCGGTGACGTGGTCATGCGCCAGGGCAGCATGCAGGTCGAGGCTGATGAAGCCAACCTTTACCAGGCCGAAAACCGTGGCGAGCTCAAGGGCAACGTCAAGATCCGTGACAACGGGGCGCTGGTAGTCGGTGATGCCGGGCAGATCCAGCTCGACACCGGTGAAGCCCAGGTCGACAACGCCGAATACGTGATGCACAAATCGCGCATTCGCGGTAACGCCCTGTACGCCAAACGCGCCGAAAACGCCATCATTCGCCTCAAGGACGGTACCTATACCACCTGTGAGCCGAACAGCAACGCCTGGCAGCTGAAGGGCAACAACATTACCTTGAACCCGGCCACGGGCTTCGGTACTGCGACCAACGTCACCCTGCGGGTCAAGGATTTCCCGGTGTTCTACACACCGTACATCTACTTCCCGATCGATGACCGTCGCCAGTCCGGCTTCCTGCCGCCGTCGTTCAGCTCCAGCAGCGACACCGGCTTCATGCTGGTCACGCCGTACTACTTCAACCTGGCGCCGAACTACGACGCCACGTTGTACCCGCGCTACATGGCCAAACGCGGCATGATGGTCGAAGGCGAATTCCGCTACCTGACCAAGTCCAGCGAAGGTCAGTTCGGCGGCGCCTACCTGAACGACGAAAGCAACGATCGCGAGAAGCAGACCGACTACCAGAAAGATCGCTACATGATCAACTGGCAGCACCGCGGTGGCCTCGATGATCGCCTGATGGCGGAAGTCGACTACACCAAGATCAGCGATCCGTTCTACTACCAAGACTTGGAGTCGGAGCAGATCGGCGTCGAGTCCGGTGATGTGGTCAACCAGCAAGGTGCGCTCACCTACCGTGGTGACAGCTACGTTGCCCGCCTGAATGCACAGGCTTACGAACTGGCCACCATTTCGCAAATCACCCCGTACGACAAGCTGCCGCAGCTGACCATCAACGGCATGCTGCCGTACCATCCGGGCGGCTTCGATCTGTCTTATGACGCCGAGGCAGTGCGCTTTGATCGTGATTTGAAAGATGATTTCGTGCGTGACAAAGACGGCAACCCGGACACTTCGGTCGGCGGTATCGCTGGCCGTCGGCTGGATGAAAACGTCTTTGGTCTGGCGCGAGCCAACGGCACTCGCCTGAACGTCGCGCCGGCTATCAGCCTGCCCCTGGCTGCAAGTTACGGCTACGTCACACCGAAGCTGAAATACGTGTATACCCGTTACGATCTGGATCTGGACGGCAAGGGCAAGGCTGATCTGGCTGCGGCTTCTGATGAGACTCGCAATCTGCGTGGTGACTTCTCCAGCAGCCAGGATCGCGACATTCCCGTCTTCAGCGTCGACAGCGGCCTGTACTTCGACCGCAATACCCAGTGGTTCGGCAAGGACTACCGTCAGACTCTCGAGCCGCGCCTCTTCTATCTCTACGTTCCGTATGAAGATCAGAAAGACATTCCGGTGTTCGACTCAGGCGAGAGCTACTTCAACTACTCCTCGCTGTTCCGTGACAACCGCTTCACTGGCTCGGACCGGATCGGCGACGAGAACAAGCTGTCGCTGGGCGTGACCAACCGCTGGATCGAAGAAAACGGCTTCGAGCGTCAACGCGTCAGCGTTGGCCAGGCCCTGTACTTCGCCGATCGCAAGGTGCAGATGCCAGGCATCGACTGGCGCACCCGTCAGGACTCGCAGTCGAACGTCTCGCCGTACGCATTCGAATACATGTTCGCCTTCAACCGCGACTGGCGCCTGAATGCCGACTACAACTGGGATCCGGACACCCGCAGCCCACGTTCGGGTAGCGCGATGTTCCACTACCAGCCGGAAGATAATCCGAACAAGATCATCAACGCTGGCTACCGCTACCGCAACGACCTGGTCCGCTACGACTCGCTGACCGGCACCTGGCAGGTAGGCGGCGGCGACTACGGCACCCCAGGCCAGCCGAACTACGTCAAGGACTACTACAAGATCAAGCAGCACGACTTCTCGGTGATCTGGCCGATCGTGCCGCAATGGAACGCGATTGCGCGCTGGCAGCATGACTACAACCAGAACCGCACCCTGGAAGCCATGGGCGGGTTCGAGTACGACAACTGCTGCTGGAAGCTGCGTCTGATCAACCGTTACTGGATCGACTACGACGACTTCAGCCAGGCAATTCCGCAGAACGAAAAAGGCGACCACGGCATCTTCCTGCAAATCGTCCTGAAAGGGCTCGGTGGCGTCGTGGGCAACAAGGTCGAATCTTTCCTCGACCAAGGCATTCAAGGTTATCGTACTCGTGAAGACCAAGCTTATTGATCGTCTGCGCCCGCTGATGCTGGGCGCCGCACTGCTGACCGGCGTGGCGCATGCTGCGCCACAACCGCTGGACAGCGTGGTGGCCATCGTCGACAACGACGTGGTCATGAAGAGCCAACTGGACCAACGTGTACGCGAGGTCGAGCAGACCATCGCCAAGCGTGGCGGCGGCATGCCGCCAAAAGGCGCGCTGGACCAGCAAGTACTGGAGCGCCTGATCGTCGAAAACCTGCAACTGCAGATTGGCGAACGCTCGGGCATCCGCATTACCGACGAAGAGCTGAACCAAGCCATCGGCACCATTGCCCAGCGCAATGGCATGTCGCTGGAGCAGTTCCAGGCAGCGCTGCGTCGTGACGGCCTGTCGTTCGACGATGCTCGCGAGCAGGTCAAGCGCGAAATGATCATCAGCCGCGTGCGCCAGCGCCGGGTTGCCGAGCGGATTCAGGTGTCCGAGCAGGAAGTGAAAAACTTCCTCGCCTCCGACCAGGGCAAGATGCAGCTGTCGGAAGAGTTCCACCTCTCCAACATCCTCATCCCGACCCCGGAAGGCGCCAACTCGGCAGCGATCCAGGCGGCCGCTCAGCAAGCCGGCCAGGTCTACCAGCAGCTCAAGCAAGGCGCCGATTTCGCGCAGATGGCCATCGCCCGTTCGGCCAGCGAAAACGCCCTCGAAGGCGGCGACATGGGCTGGCGTAAAGCCGGTCAACTGCCACCTGAGTTCGCCAAGATGCTCAGCGGCCTCAGCAACGGCGAGATCGCCCAGCCGATTCGCATCCCCAACGGCTTCCTCATCCTGAAAATGGAAGAGAAGCGCGGTGGCAGCGAAAACGTCCTGCGCGATGAAGTGCACGTGCGCCATATCCTGATCAAGCCAAGCGAGATCCGCAGCGACGCGGCCACCGAGCAACTGGCCGAGAAGCTCTACGAGCGGATCAAGAACGGTGAAGACTTCGCCACCCTGGCCAAGAGCTTCTCGGAAGACCCGGGTTCGGCGCTCAACGGCGGCGACCTCAATTGGGTCGACCCGAACAGCCTGGTGCCTGAGTTCCGCGAAGAAATGGCCCGCGCCCAACAGGGTGAAGTGACCCGTCCGTTCCGTACCCAGTACGGCTGGCATGTGCTTGAAGTCATGGGCCGCCGCGCCACTGACAGCACCGACCAGGCCCGTGAACAGCAAGCCCTGAGCGTGCTGCGTAACCGTAAATACGACGAAGAGCTGCAAACCTGGCTGCGCCAGATCCGCGACGAAGCCTACGTTGAGATCAAGCTGCCTGGCGCCGACCAGGCCGCCCAGTGAAGCCCCTGCGCTTCGCCGTTACTCCCGGCGAGCCGGCCGGCATAGGTCCCGACCTGTGCCTGCTGCTCGCCAGCGAAGCCCAGCCCCACCCCCTGATTGCCATCACCAGCCGTGACCTGCTCGCCGAGCGGGCCACCCAGCTGGGGTTGGCTGTCGACCTGCTGGCAGTCGCGCCGGGCAACTGGCCCGAGCAACCAGCACCGGCCGGCAGCCTGTATGTCTGGGATACACCGCTGGCGACAGCGGCTGTGGCCGGCCAGCTCGATCAGGCCAACGCCGCATTCGTGCTGCAGACCCTGACCCGCGCGGGCAACGGCTGCCTCGATGGCAGCTTTGCCGGGATGATCACCGCGCCGGTGCACAAGGGTGTGATCAACGAGAGCGGTATCCCATTTTCCGGACATACCGAGTTTCTCGCCGAACTGACTCACACCGCACAAGTGGTGATGATGCTCGCCACCGGCGACCTGCGCGTTGCCCTGGTAACCACCCATCTGCCGCTGCGCGAGATTGCCGACGCAATCACCGCTGAACGCCTTGAGCGGGTTACGCGCATCCTGCATGCCGACCTGCGCGACAAGTTCGGCATCGCCAACCCGCGCATCCTGGTCTGCGGGCTCAACCCGCATGCCGGCGAAGGCGGCCACCTGGGCCGCGAAGAAATCGACATCATCGAGCCTGCACTGCAGCGCCTGCGCAACGAAGGCATGGACCTGCGCGGCCCGCTGCCGGCCGATACCCTGTTTACCCCAAAATATCTGCAGCACTGCGACGCGGTGCTGGCGATGTACCACGACCAAGGCCTGCCTGTACTCAAGTACAAGGGCTTTGGCGCAGCGGTCAACGTCACCCTGGGCTTGCCGATCATCCGCACCTCGGTCGATCACGGCACCGCCCTGGACCTCGCCGGCAGCGGCCAGGTCGACACCGGCAGCCTGCGCGTCGCGCTACACACCGCCTATCAGATGGCCGAGAACCGCACATGAACGAGCAATACCAACACCGCGCGCGCAAGCGCTTCGGCCAGAACTTCCTGCATGACGCCGGTGTTATCCACCGCATCCTGCGCGCCATCCACGCCAAGCCAGGCGAGCACCTGCTGGAAATCGGCCCAGGCCAGGGCGCCCTCACCGAAGGCCTGCTGAGCAGCGGCGCGCAACTGGACGTCGTCGAGCTGGACAAGGACCTGGTGCCGATCCTACAACACAAGTTCGCCGGCAACGACAATTTCCGCCTGCATCAAGGCGATGCGCTGAAGTTCGACTTCAACCAGTTGGGTGTTCCTGCCGGCAGCCTGAAAGTAGTTGGCAACCTGCCGTACAACATCTCTACGCCGCTGATCTTCCACCTGCTCAGCCACGCCGGGCTGATCCGCGACATGCACTTCATGCTGCAAAAGGAAGTAGTCGAGCGCATGGCCGCAGGGCCTGGCGGCGGCGATTGGGGCCGGCTGTCGATCATGGTGCAGTACCACTGCCGGGTCGAACACCTGTTCAACGTCGGCCCTGGCGCGTTCAACCCGCCGCCGAAGGTCGACTCGGCGATCGTGCGCCTGGTCCCGCATGAAGTCCTGCCGCACCCGGCCAAGGATCACCTGCTGCTCGAGCGCGTCGTGCGCGAAGCCTTCAACCAGCGCCGCAAGACCCTGCGCAACACGCTCAAGGCCTTGCTCAGCAATGAACAGATCGAAGCCGCCGGCGTCGATGGCAGCCTGCGCCCCGAGCAGCTCGACCTGGCTGCGTTCGTGCGTCTGGCTGACAAGCTGGCCGAACAGAGCGCCGCGTAACAACGATACCGGCCTGGCCTGGGTGCAGCCATTTGCGCCCAGGCCGCTCCCCCCCCCGAAGCACCTCCGCTGCGACACGACTGGCCTCCCGCCCCGCCGATAGCCTAGACTGCATGCACTGCCGTAATCGCGTGTTTGCTCAAGGCCATTGCATGTCCGACCCTCGATACCTGATCGACGTTAGCGTCGTCACCCGCTACCTCAAAGAACAGTCCGACCCCGACAACGAGCGCTTTGCGTTCGCCTACACCATTACCGTGCAGAACAGTGGCACGGTCGCAGCCAAGCTGATGTCACGGCACTGGCTGATCACCAATGGCAATGGCGAAGTCGAAGAAGTGCGCGGGGCCGGTGTGGTGGGCCAGCAACCGCTGATCGCGCCTGGGCAGAGCCACACCTACAGCAGCGGTGCGGTGATCAGCACCCACGTCGGCGCCATGCAGGGCAGCTATCAGATGTTCGCCGAAGACGGTAAGCGCTTCGATGCCACCATTGCCCCCTTCCGCCTGGCTGTACCTGGGTCGCTGCACTGATGGCTGTGTACGCCGTCGGTGATCTGCAAGGCTGCCTGCAGCCGCTCAAGTGCCTGCTCGAGCGCGTGCGCTTCAATCCAGCTGTCGACCGCTTGTGGCTGGTCGGTGACCTGGTCAACCGCGGCCCCGAATCGCTGGAAACACTGCGTTACCTGTACGCCATGCGCGATTCGCTGGTGTGCGTGCTGGGCAACCACGACCTGCACCTGCTGGCGGCCTGGCACAATGTCGAGCGCCTGAAAAAAAGCGACACCCTGCGCGAGATTCTCGAGGCGCCAGATGCCGATCAGTTGCTCGACTGGCTACGCCGGCAAAAACTGCTGCATTACGACGAGCAGCGCGGCGTTGCCCTGGTGCATGCCGGTATCCCACCTCAATGGACCCTGGGCAAAGCCCTTGAACTGGCTGCCGAGGTAGAGCAGGTACTGCGCGACGACACCCGACTCAAACTCTATCTGGACGGCATGTACGGCAACGAGCCGAACAAGTGGAGCAAGGACCTCAGCGGGGTCGATCGCCTGCGTGTGATCACCAACTACTTCACCCGCATGCGCTTCTGCACCGCCGCAGGCAAACTAGACCTGAAAAGCAAAGAAGGCCTGGACACTGCACCCAAGGGCTACAAGCCCTGGTTCGCGCACAAAGACCGCCGCTCCCGGCATGTGCAGATCATCTTCGGCCACTGGGCCGCCCTCGAAGGGCAAGCCGACGCCCCTGGCGTAGTGGCGCTGGACACCGGCTGCGTGTGGGGCGGCGCGATGACCCTGTACAACGTCGACAGTGGCGAAATGCACCGCTGTGACTGCGCCGACGACGGGACCCCGCGCCCGCCGCTCAGTCAGCTAAACTCAACGATCAGCCCAGAAGGAACCTCGCCATGAGCGAATTCAAGCGCATCCCTCCCGAGCAGGCTCAGGCCCTGCGCGAGCAAGGTGCAGTCGTGGTCGACATCCGTGACCCGCAGGCCTACGCCGCTGGCCACATCGATGGCGCTCAGCACCTGGATAACCACTCGATCAGCGACTTCATCCGCGCCGCCGATCTGGACAAACCCACCGTCGTTGTCTGCTACCACGGCAACTCCAGCCAGAGCGCTGCCGCGTACCTGATTGGCCAGGGTTTCTCCGACGTCTACAGCCTCGATGGCGGCTTTGAACTGTGGCGCAATACCTACCCCGCCGAGACCGCTACCAGCTCCGCCGAATAAATTTTCACTTAGCCTGCAGCCCGCGCCCCGTGCGGGCTGCGCCAGACCTGACGAACGGTCGCGGCAAACTTCTCGGCCTAGCGCCCTTGCCCTTGCGCAGAACCAACTACTCTTAAGCTCAGGCCATCCAAAAAGGGGAGAGCCGGTACACCGGCGTGCGGGTCATCGGTAGCGCTTCAAGGGTGTTCTGGGGGGTACACAGCGGCCGGCGAAATCCGGCAGCTGCCAGCATCAACTGATTGATCCGGCGTCGGCTCCACGTATCGAGCGAGGTGACGTCATGAGTATTTTTAGCCACTTCCAACAACGTTTCGAGTCAACCCGTCAGGAAGAATTGACGCTGCAGGAATACCTGGAGCTGTGCAAGCAGGACCGCAGCGCGTACGCCTCGGCGGCCGAACGGCTGTTGCTGGCCATCGGTGAACCGGAGGTGATCGATACCTCCACCAACTCACGGCTGTCGCGCATCTTCTCTAACAAGGTGATCCGGCGCTATCCGGCCTTTGCCGACTTCCATGGCATGGAAGAGTGCATCGATCAGATAGTCTCCTACTTCCGCCATGCTGCGCAGGGTCTGGAAGAGAAGAAACAGATCCTTTATTTGCTCGGTCCGGTAGGTGGCGGTAAGTCGTCGCTGGCCGAGAAGCTCAAGCAACTGATCGAAAAAGTACCGTTCTATGCAATCAAGGGCTCGCCGGTCTTCGAGTCGCCGCTGGGTCTGTTCAATGCAACAGAAGACGGCGCCATTCTCGAAGAAGACTTCGGCATCCCACGGCGTTATCTGAACACCATCATGTCGCCCTGGGCGACCAAGCGGCTGGCTGAGTTCGGGGGCGACATCAGCCAGTTCAAGGTGGTCAAGCTGTACCCGTCGATCCTCAATCAGATCGCCGTGGCCAAGACCGAACCCGGTGACGAAAACAACCAGGACATCTCGGCACTGGTCGGCAAGGTGGATATCCGCAAGCTCGAGGAATTCCCGCAGAACGACGCCGACGCCTACAGCTACTCGGGCGCATTGTGCCGGGCCAACCAGGGCCTGATGGAATTCGTCGAGATGTTCAAGGCGCCGATCAAGGTCCTGCACCCACTGCTGACAGCTACTCAGGAAGGTAACTACAACAGTACCGAAGGCCTGGGGGCGATCCCCTACTCCGGGATTCTGCTGGCTCACTCCAACGAATCGGAGTGGCACACCTTCCGTAACAACAAGAACAACGAAGCGTTCATCGACCGGATCTACATCGTCAAGGTGCCGTACTGCCTGCGCGTCAGTGATGAGATCAAGATCTACGACAAGCTGCTGTTCAACAGCTCGCTGGCCAAGGCGCATTGCGCGCCCGATACCCTGAAGATGCTGGCCCAGTTCACTGTGCTGTCGCGCCTCAAGGAGCCGGAAAACTCCAACATCTACTCGAAGATGCGCGTCTACGACGGCGAGAACCTAAAGGACACCGATCCAAAAGCCAAGTCGATCCAGGAGTACCGCGATTCGGCCGGTGTCGACGAGGGCATGAACGGTCTGTCGACCCGCTTCGCGTTCAAGATCCTGTCCAAGGTGTTCAACTTCGACGCCCACGAGGTAGCGGCCAACCCGGTGCACCTGCTGTATGTACTGGAGCAGCAGATCGAGCAGGAGCAATTCCCGGCCGAGGTGCGTGAACGCTATCTGCGCTTCCTCAAAGAGTACCTGGCACCGCGCTACATCGAGTTCATCGGCAAGGAAATCCAGACCGCCTACCTCGAGTCCTACAGCGAGTACGGCCAGAACATCTTCGACCGTTATGTGCTGTACGCAGACTTCTGGATTCAGGACCAGGAGTACCGCGACCCGGAAACCGGCGAAATCCTCAACCGGATTGCCCTCAACGAGGAGCTGGAGAAGATCGAGAAACCGGCCGGCATCAGCAATCCGAAGGACTTCCGCAACGAGATCGTCAACTTCGTGTTGCGTGCCCGCGCCAACAACAACGGCAAAAACCCGACCTGGCTCAGCTACGAAAAACTGCGGGTGGTGATCGAGAAGAAAATGTTCTCCAACACCGAAGACCTGCTGCCGGTCATCAGCTTCAACGCCAAGGCCAGCAAAGAGGACCAGCAGAAGCACAACGACTTCGTCACCCGGATGGTGGAGCGTGGCTACACCGACAAGCAGGTGCGCCTGCTTTCGGAATGGTACCTGCGGGTCAGGAAATCGCAGTAAGCGGCTAGCTAGACGGCCCAGACCGCACGCTGTGCAGCGCACCGTTTCGACGCTGCGCCACAGCCTGCGGTACTGGTGGTGGCTGTTTCGTGCAGCGTCAAGCCTGCAGCTGTTGTCAGCGGAGAGACCATGAGCTACGTAATCGACCGACGCCTGAACGGCAAGAACAAGAGCACGGTCAACCGCCAGCGTTTTCTGCGCCGGTACCGTGACCACATCAAGAAGGCCGTCGAAGAGGCGGTGAGTCGTCGTTCCATCATGGACATGGAGCACGGCGAGCAGATCAGCATCCCCGGGCGTGATATCGACGAACCGGTGCTTCATCATGGCCGCGGCGGCAAGCAGACCGTGGTCCATCCAGGCAACAAGGAATTCACCGCCGGTGAACACATCGCGCGGCCGCAAGGCGGCGCCGGCGGTGGCGGCGGACGTGGCAAAGCGGGTAATTCCGGCGATGGCATGGACGACTTCGTATTCCAGATCACTCAGGAAGAGTTTCTCGAGTTCATGTTCGAGGACCTCGAGCTACCCAACCTGGTCAAACGCCAGCTGACCGGCACCGAGACTTACAAGACCGTCCGCGCCGGGATCAGCAACGAAGGCAACCCGGCACGCATCAACATCATCCGCACCCTGCGCTCGGCCCATGCCCGGCGCATCGCCCTGACCGGCAGCAGCCGCGCCCTGTTGCGTGAGGCCAAGGCGGAGCTGGCACGACTGAAAGTCGAAGAACCAGACAATTTCACCGATATCCAGGCAGTCGAAGCCGAAATCCAGCGGTTGAGCGCGCGGATCAACCGCCTGCCCTTCCTCGACACCTTCGACCTCAAGTACAACCTGCTGGTGAAGCAACCCAGTCCCAGCTCCAAGGCGGTGATGTTCTGCTTGATGGACGTGTCCGGCTCGATGACCCAGGCCACCAAGGACATCGCCAAGCGCTTCTTCATCCTGTTGTATCTGTTTCTCAAGCGTAACTACGACCGCATCGACGTAGTGTTCATACGTCACCACACCAGTGCCCGCGAAGTCGACGAAGAAGAGTTCTTCTATTCGCGCGAAACCGGCGGCACCATCGTCTCCAGTGCGCTCAAACTGATGCAGGAGATCATGGCCGAACGTTATCCGACCAACGACTGGAACATCTACGCCGCGCAAGCTTCGGACGGGGACAACTGGAACGACGATTCGCCGATCTGCCGCGAGATCCTCTCCAAGCAGATCATGCCGCATGTGCAGTACTACACTTACGTTGAAATTACCCCACGTGAGCACCAGGCGCTGTGGTACGAGTACGAGCGCATCGGCGATTCGTTCCCGGATACCTTTGCCCAGCAGCAGTTGGTCTCGGCCGGTGATATCTATCCGGTCTTCCGTGAACTCTTCCAGCGCAGGTTAGCCACATGACCGCCAGAGCACAGAGACGCCAACCGATTTCCACCGGGTCCGAGTGGACGTTCGACCTGATCCAGACCTACGACCGCGAAATCGGTCGGCTGGCCGAGCGTTACGCGCTGGACACTTACCCCAACCAGATCGAGGTCATCACTGCCGAGCAGATGATGGATGCCTATGCCTCGATCGGCATGCCGCTCGGTTACCACCACTGGTCCTACGGCAAGCAGTTCCTCAGCACCGAGAAGTCCTACAGCCGGGGGCAGATGGGCCTCGCTTACGAGATCGTGATCAACTCCGACCCGTGCATCGCCTACCTGATGGAAGAAAACACCATGTGCATGCAGGCACTGGTGATTGCTCACGCCTGCTACGGCCACAACAGCTTCTTCAAGGGCAACTACCTGTTCCGCACCTGGACCGATGCCAGCTCGATCATCGATTACCTGGTGTTCGCCAAGCAGTACATCGCCCAGTGTGAAGAGCGCCATGGCATCGACGCAGTGGAGGACCTGATCGACTCCTGCCACGCCTTGATGAATTACGGCGTGGACCGCTACAAACGCCCCTACCCGATTTCCGCCGAGGAAGAGCGCCGCCGGCAAAAGGACCGTGAAGAACACCTGCAACGCCAGATCAACGACTTGTGGCGGACCATCCCCAAAGGCGCCGACAAGGGCAACGACCGCGACGACGCGCGCTTCCCGGCCGAACCGCAAGAGAACATCCTCTATTTCATCGAGAAACACGCCCCATTGCTCGAGCCTTGGCAGCGTGAAGTGGTGCGCATCGTGCGCAAGATTGCCCAGTACTTCTATCCACAGCGCCAGACCCAGGTGATGAACGAAGGCTGGGCAACCTTCTGGCATTACACCTTGATGAATGACCTCTACGACGAAGGCCTGGTTACTGAAGGCTTCATGATGGAGTTTTTGCAGTCGCACACCAGCGTGGTGTTCCAGCCCGGCTTCGACAGCCCTTACTACAGTGGCATCAACCCCTACGCCCTGGGCTTTGCCATGTACGTCGATATTCGGCGTATGTGTGAACACCCAACTGATGAAGATCGCCGCTGGTTCCCTGAAATTGCCGGCAGCGATTGGTTGTCTACCATCAAGTTCGCCATGAGCAGTTTCAAGGATGAGAGCTTCATTCTGCAGTACCTGTCACCCAAGGTAATCCGCGACCTGAAGCTGTTCAGCATCCTTGACGACGACCAGCGTGATGACCTGCTGGTGCCTGCAATCCACGACGAAGACGGCTACCGCACCATCCGCGAACAACTGGCATCGCAGTACAACCTCGGCAACCGCGAACCGAACGTGCAGATCTGGAGCATCGACCGCCGCGGCGACCGCTCGCTGACCCTGCGCCACCAGCAGCACAACCGCAAACCATTGGGCGACTCCACCGAAGAAGTCCTCAAGCACCTGCACCGTTTGTGGGGCTTCGATATCCATCTGGAAACCGTGCAAGGTGACCAGATCATGAAGACCCATCACATGCCGCCACGGGGCGAACACGGCGACCCCGGCGACTACGGCCGGATGGACCTAGCGGTGATCCACCACCTCTAGCCCAGCCACCGCCATTGCTGTCGACAGGGTATCCTGTCGCCAGCAATGGAGGTTCTACATGCAGATTTACAAAGTCGGCGGCGCCGTGCGCGACCGCCTGCTCGGCTTGCCGGTAAGCGATGTCGACTGGCTGGTGGTGGGTGCAACGGTCGAGCAGATGCAAGCGCTGGGCTATCGCCCGGTCGGTGCTGATTTCCCGGTCTTCATCCACCCGAAAACCGGCGAGGAGTACGCACTTGCGCGCACCGAACGCAAGAGCGGACGCGGCTATGGCGGCTTTACCTTTCACGCCAGCCCCGAAGTTACGCTCGAAGAAGACCTGATCCGCCGCGATCTGACCATCAATGCCATGGCCGAAGACCTGCAGGGTAACCTATATGATCCCTACAACGGCCAGAGTGACCTGGAACAGCGCATCCTGCGCCATGTATCTCCGGCGTTCGCCGAAGATCCCCTGCGCGTGCTGCGGGTTGCGCGGTTCGCTGCGCGCTATGCCGCTTTGGGCTTCACGGTGGCCGCCCAGACGCTTGAGCTGATGCGCCAGATCACCGAGTCCGGTGAACTGCAGGCGCTGACTGCCGAACGCAGCTGGAAGGAGATCGAACGGGCCCTGATGGAAGATCAGCCACAGGTATTCATTGAAGTGCTGCGGGCCTGCGGCGCGCTCAAAGAGCTGCTACCTGAGCTGGATTCGCTGTTTGCCACGCCAGGTGAACGCGGCCAGGCCACCTTGGCCGTGTTGGCCCACGCCGCAGCCCATGAACAGCCACTGCACGTACGCTGGGCCTGCCTGACCCATGATCTGGGTGCAGCCATCAAAGCCGTCGGCCAGCGTTTCAAGGCACCTCGTGAATGCCAGGAACTCGCCTGCCTGGTAGGCGAATGGCAGCATCACTACCAGCAGGCAGCAGCGCTGGATGCCAGCACGTTGCTGAATATTTTGCAGAAGTTCGACGTCTATCGCCGTCCGCAGCGCCTGGAAGACTTCATCGCAGTCTGCGAGATGGTTGCCCACGGACACTCGCTGCATGACTGCTCGCAGAGTGCCTACCTGCGCGGAGCAGCTGCAGCCGCGAAAGCCGTAGAAGTGAAAGATCTGGTCCAGCAAGGCCTGACCGGGCAAGCACTGGGCGAGGCGGTCAAAGCCCAGCGATTGTCGGCACTGGAAGCCTATACCCAGCGCTGAATGTCGCTGTGACTGCGGCTCAGGTCCGGGTCAACTGCAAGCCGCGCCATTCAAACGGCACGGGTGCCAATACCTGATCGATGTTGGCATCCTGCCACAGCTGGGCCATGCGCTTGCCCTCACCGGGATGGACCAGCTGCGGCGCGATCTGCGACAACGGCAGCAGCACAAAGGCGTTTTTCAGAATCTCCGCCCGCGGCAATTCCAGGCCATCGAAGCTACCGTGCAGATCGTCATACATCAGCACATCGATATCCAGCGGCAAGCCCTTGCGCTCAGGCGCGTAGCGGCCGTTTTCCGCCTCGATCAACTTCAGCCGACGGTCCAGCTCGAGCAGCGGCAGGTCGGTTTGCCCGGTCACCACCAGGTTGTAGAACGGACCACTCTTGATCCCCACCGCCTGGCTTTCGAATACTGCCGAGCAACGCATGTCGCCGAGAAAGCTGGCCAGCGCGTCGAGCCCCGCACACAAGTGCCGCTCGCGCTCAACATTGCTGCCCAGCCCCAGATATACCGTGCTCAGAGACATCCGCGCTCGATCTCCACGCCAACACCACCACGGGCCGCCGGCACCGCGCCCGGCTTGGTCAGTTTCAGGCGTATCCAGGGGATATTGAATTCGGCCATCAACAGCGCGACCAGGCGCTCGGCGAAGGTTTCTACCAGTTCGAACCGCGCCTGTTCGGCAAAGGCCTGAATGCGCGCCGTGATGGTGGCGTAGCACAGGGCCAGGTTGAGGTCGTCAGTGGCGGCCGCAGGGCGGTTGTCCCACGCCAGACTCAGGTCCAGGCGCAGGCACTGGCGAATCTCCCGCTCCCAGTCGTAGGCGCCGATTACCGTATCGACTTCCAGGCCTTCGATGAACACTCTGTCCAAGCACTTCTCTCCACAGCACGACAAGGGCGACTGGCGCCGTTAGAATCAAGGCGTCCTCGCCCGGAATAGTTAGCATGTTTTGGTTATTGGCGATGCTCGCCTACCTGCTTGGCTCGCTGTCCTTTGCCATTGTTCTGAGCCGCCTCAGCGGTAACCCCGACCCTCGCTCAAGCGGTTCGGGCAATGCCGGGGCGACCAACATGCTGCGCCTGGCTGGGCGCAAGATGGCGATCCTGACCCTGCTGGGCGACCTGTGCAAGGGCATCGTGCCCGTGCTGCTGGCCGAGCAAGCCGGGCTGGGCCTGCAACAGCAAGCCTGGATCGGCCTGTGCGCGGTCATCGGCCACCTGTTCCCGGTGTACTTTCGCTTCCGTGGCGGCAAGGGCGTAGCCACTGCCGCCGGCGTGCTCCTGGCCCTGTACATTCCAGCTGCCTTGCTGGCTATCACGGCCTGGCTGATGACCTTCTACCTGACCCGCACCAGCTCGCTCGCCGCATTGATCGCCACTCCGCTGACCCTGCCATTGCTGGCCTGGCGCGAGCCGGCGGCGCTGCTGCCGATGAGTGTGCTGACGCTACTCATCGTCTGGCGCCATCGGCGCAACCTGCGCGACCTGTTCGCTGGCCGCGAACGGCATTTCTGACGCCGCCCCAACCCTTAAAAAAACCGATCAGATCGGCGGCAACTGCTCCATCGGCCAGCGCGCCTGCACGCTGATCGCCAGATCCTGCTGCTGCCCGGCCAGCAAACGCTGACAACCGGCATAGGCGATCATCGCGCCGTTGTCAGTGCAAAAGCGCGGACGCGCGTAGTAAACATTGCCCTTGATCGTTGCCAGCATGCCTTCCAGCGATGCGCGCAACGCGGTATTGGCACTGACCCCGCCGGCAATCACCAGGCGCTTGAGGCCGGTCTGCTGCAGGGCGCGCTTGCACTTGATGGTCAGAGTGTCGACTACCGCCTGCTGGAACGCCAGCGACACGTCGCAACGGGTTTGCTCGGTGTCGTCACCGGCATCACGGCACTTGTTCCAGGTGTTCAGCGCTGAGGTCTTGAGGCCACTGAAGCTGAATTCCAGCCCAGGGCGGTCGGTCATCGGCCGCGGGAACGTGAAGCGCCCCGGCACACCCTGCTCGGCCAGGCGGGCAATTTCCGGGCCGCCGGGGTAATTCAGGCCGATCAGCTTGGCAGTCTTGTCGAAGGCCTCGCCGGCGGCATCGTCCAGGCTCTCGCCGAGCAACTGGTACTGGCCGATGCCATCGACCCGAACCAGCTGCGTATGGCCGCCGGACACCAACAAAGCGACGAACGGGAACTGCGGCGGCTGCTCTTCAAGCATCGGCGCGAGCAGGTGACCCTCCATGTGATGCACGCCGATTGCCGGGATATCCCAGGCAAATGCCATCGACTGCGCACAGGAGGCGCCCACAAGCAGCGCGCCGACCAGGCCCGGGCCTGCGGTGTAGGCAATTGCGTCGATATCGCTGGCCACTGCGCCGGCATCCGCCAGTACTTCGCGGATCAACGGCAGCATGCGCTTGACGTGATCGCGCGAGGCGAGCTCGGGCACAACGCCGCCGTAGGCGCGGTGCAGGTCGATTTGACTGAACAGTGCATCAGCGAGCAAACCGCGTTCACTGTCGTATAATGCGACGCCGGTTTCATCGCAGGATGTTTCCAATCCCAGTACTAGCATGGGTCTGTGCCTTGTTTAGGCTGAATTCGAAGGCGCGCATGATAGTCCCCGTGCCCAGTGCCGACCAGCGGTTTTCGATCAGAGGCTTTGCATTCCGGTCAGCTTAGCGTTAACATCCGCAACCCTTGAAAACCGACGTTCTCCAGCGCATCTTTATTTTTGTCAGGAGCACGTCTACCCCGGTAACGAACGAAGGTAGCCCTGGATGCCAGCCGTCAAAGTAAAAGAGAACGAACCCTTCGACGTAGCTCTGCGTCGTTTTAAGCGCTCCTGCGAAAAAGCCGGTGTACTGGCTGAAGTGCGTAGCCGCGAGTTTTACGAAAAGCCAACTTCCGAGCGTAAGCGCAAGGCTGCTGCTGCAGTCAAGCGTCACGCGAAGAAAGTGCAGCGCGAACAGCGCCGCGCCGTTCGCCTGTACTAATACAGACGTTCGTCGCAAAGCTTCTGCCCTGCCCGGCTAACCCCGGGCAGTTGGCAGCAGCAGCTTCAAACCTCAGGCGCGAGCCCGAGGCGCCAGCTACCTAGAGCAGCCGGCAACCGTAACACACGTCAGAACTGGTCCTCGCGACCAGGCGTGCCGTCCCTGTCTGACGAGCCCTTGTGGCTGGCGACGCGCACACTCCCCTCGCTTGACCCTCACTGCATCGCACCGCACCCATCATTCCCGCACCCTTGCGTTAGCGATTAGACTTGCCGACTGCACGATGACGAGACTGCCATGGCCGGGCTGATTCCCCAGAGCTTCATTGACGACCTGCTTAACCGCACCGACATAGTCGACGTGGTGAGTTCGCGCGTCCAGCTGAAAAAAACCGGCAAGAACTACTCCGCCTGCTGCCCGTTCCACAAAGAAAAATCGCCGTCGTTCACGGTCAGCCCCGACAAGCAGTTCTATTACTGCTTCGGTTGCGGCGCCGGCGGTAACGCGCTCGGCTTCGTCATGGACCACGACAACCTGGACTTCCCCCAGGCCGTCGAAGACCTCGCCCGCAGTGCCGGCATGGAAGTCCCGCGCGAAGAAGGCCGGCGTGGCAACAAGCCACGTCAACCGACCGACTCGCCGCTGTACCCTTTGCTGGAAGCTGCCGCCGAATACTACCGCCAGGCGCTGCGCAGCCATCAGACGCGCAAGGCGGCCGTTGATTACCTAAAGGGTCGTGGCCTGTCCGGCGAAATCGCCCGTGATTTCAGCCTGGGCTTCGCCCCGCCCGGCTGGGACAACCTGATGAAGCACCTGGGTGCCGACAGCCTGCAGCAAAAGGTCATGATCGATGCCGGCCTGCTGATCGAGAATGCCGAAAGTGGCAAGCGCTACGACCGCTTCCGCGACCGGGTGATGTTCCCGATCCGCGACAGCCGTGGCCGGATCATCGCCTTTGGCGGCCGCGTGCTGGGTGACGACAAGCCCAAGTACCTGAACTCGCCGGAGACCCCGGTATTTCACAAAGGCCAGGAGCTGTACGGCCTGTATGAAGCGCGCAAGCACAACCGCAGCCTCGACGAAATCATCGTCGTCGAAGGCTACATGGATGTCATCGCCTTGGCTCAGCAAGGCCTGCGCAATGCCGTAGCGACCCTCGGCACTGCCACCAGCGAAGAGCACCTCAAGCGCCTGTTCCGGGTAGTGCCCAGCGTGCTGTTCTGCTTTGACGGCGATCAGGCCGGTCGCAAGGCAGCCTGGCGTGCACTGGAGTCGACGCTGTCGAGCCTGCAGGACGGTCGCCGCGCACGCTTTCTGTTCCTGCCCGAAGGCGAAGACCCGGACAGCCTGGTCCGTGCCGAAGGCACCGACGCGTTCCGCGCGCGCATCATTCAGCACGCACAACCGCTGGCGGATTACTTTTTCGAGCAATTGAGCAACGAAGCCGATCCTCGCTCACTGGAAGGCAAGGCGCACATGGCGACCCTGGCTGCACCGCTGATCGAAAAAGTCCCCGGCGCCAACCTGCGCCAATTGATGCGCAACCGGCTCAAGGAAATCACCGGGCTGGATACTCAGCAGGTCGAGCAACTGACGCAGAACGCGCCAGCGGCCAGCGTGCCCGATTACGACCCAGGCTTCGACTACGACGCCATGGCCAGCTACACCCCCGACTATTCCGACGCGCACCAGCCCGACTACGGCGCGCAGCAAGAGCAGCGGCCATGGACGCCGAACAAAGGTGCCGGCAAAAAGCAGTGGGAGAAAAAACCCTGGGACAAGAAAGGCGGCAAACCCTGGCAACGGGATGGCCAGCGCGAGGCGCCGCCACGGGTGCCGGCGCCGGTCGAACCGCCAACGCTGTCGGCCTTGCGCACCCTGCTGCATTACCCGCTGCTGGCTGGCAAGGTCGAAGACGCCAGCCATTTCGCCGATGAAGAGCATGTGTACAACCAGCTGCTGATTTCGCTGATCGAAGCTGCACAGAAGAATCCTAAGCTAAGCTCAATGCAACTGATTGCACGCTGGCACGGCACTGACCAGGGGCGTTTATTGCGCGCCCTGGCAGAAAAGGAATGGCTGATCGATGCCGATAACCTTGAACAACAGTTTTTCGACACCATTACTAGCTTATCCGCCCGCCAACGCGAGCGCAGCCTGGAACATCTGATGCGCAAAGCGCGTCAAAGTGACTTGAGTCCAGAGGAAAAATCTCAGCTTTTGGCCCTGCTGAGCCGCAAAGTTCCTGCACAAAACCCGACCTCATCTGGCGCGTGAGGCCCTTATTCGGGTATAATCCTCGGCTTGTTTTTTTGCCCGCCAAGACCTTCAGTGGATAGGGTGTTATGTCCGGAAAAGCGCAACAGCAATCTCGTATCAAAGAGTTGATCACCCGCGGTCGTGAGCAGGGCTACCTGACTTACGCGGAGGTCAACGACCATCTGCCTGAGGATATTTCAGATCCAGAGCAGGTGGAAGACATCATCCGCATGATCAACGACATGGGGATCAACGTATTCGAGACTGCTCCGGATGCGGATGCCCTGTTGTTGGCGGAAGCCGACACTGATGAGGCCGCAGCCGAAGAAGCCGCCGCAGCACTGGCTGCTGTCGAGACCGATATCGGCCGCACGACCGACCCGGTGCGCATGTACATGCGCGAAATGGGTACTGTCGAGCTGCTGACCCGCGAAGGCGAGATCGAAATCGCCAAGCGGATCGAGGAAGGCATTCGTGAGGTCATGGGGGCTATCTCCCATTTCCCGGGTACTGTCGACTACATCCTCGGCGAATACACCCGCGTCACCACCGAAGGTGGTCGCCTGTCCGACGTATTCAGCGGTTACATCGACCCTGACGACAATATCGCCACGCCGTCCGAAGAAGCCCCGCAGCTAGGCGCCAAAAACGCCGCTGCAGCCAAGGACGACGAGGAAGAGGACGAAGAGAAAGACGACAGCGAGGAAGAGGAAGAGACCGAAAGCGGTCCCGACCCAGTTCTCGCCCAGCAGCGCTTCGGCGCCGTGTCCGATCAGCTCGCGATTACCCTCAAAGTGCTCAAGAAGCACGGCCGCAGCCATGCCGAAAGCATTGGCGCGATGCAGGTTCTGGCCGAGCTGTTCATGCCGATCAAGCTGGTGCCCAAGCAGTTCGAGGTGCTCGTCGAGCGCGTTCGTGGTGCCTTGGACCGTCTGCGTCAGCAAGAACGCGCAATCATGCAGCTGTGCGTACGTGATGCGCGCATGCCGCGTGCCGACTTCCTGCGCCTGTTCCCGGGCAACGAAGTCGACCAGACCTGGAGCGGTGACCTCTCCAAGCGCAGCACCAAGTGGGCTGCAGCGCTGGGCGAAAAGAACGATGCCATCGTCGCCTGCCAGCAGAAGCTGGTAGACCTTGAAAACGAAACCGGTCTGACCGTTGCCGAAATCAAGGACATCAACCGTCGCATGTCGATCGGCGAGGCCAAGGCCCGTCGCGCCAAGAAAGAGATGGTCGAGGCCAACCTGCGTCTGGTGATTTCGATCGCCAAGAAGTACACCAACCGGGGCCTGCAATTCCTCGATCTGATCCAGGAAGGCAACATCGGCTTGATGAAGGCGGTCGACAAGTTCGAATATCGTCGTGGTTACAAGTTCTCGACGTACGCCACCTGGTGGATTCGTCAGGCCATCACCCGCTCGATCGCCGACCAGGCACGCACCATCCGTATTCCGGTGCATATGATCGAGACGATCAACAAGCTCAACCGTATTTCCCGGCAGATGCTGCAGGAAATGGGTCGCGAACCGACCCCGGAAGAGCTTGGCGAGCGTATGGAGATGCCTGAGGACAAGATCCGCAAGGTGCTGAAAATCGCCAAAGAGCCAATCTCCATGGAGACGCCGATTGGTGATGACGAAGATTCGCACCTGGGTGACTTCATCGAAGACTCGACCATGCAGTCGCCAATCGATGTAGCTACCGTCGAGAGCCTCAAGGAAGCGACTCGTGATGTTCTGGGCGGCCTGACCGCACGCGAAGCCAAAGTGCTGCGCATGCGTTTCGGTATCGACATGAACACCGACCACACCCTTGAAGAGGTCGGCAAACAATTCGACGTAACCCGTGAGCGGATTCGTCAGATTGAAGCCAAGGCGCTGCGCAAGTTGCGCCACCCGACCAGAAGCGAGCATCTACGCTCCTTCCTCGACGAGTGATGACAAACCCCGGCCCAGGCCGGGGTTTTTCTTGGCCATTGAAAAAGTGCCAGCACTGACCGCGCAGTTGTCGGGGCAATCCCGCCAGCTGTTGAATTCCTGCCGAAGTTAATCGTCTTACCCTCACACCCCGCAGCAATGCACGGCTACACTCGAATTCAGACTATCTGCCTAGAGGCTGCTATGCCGAAAATGCCGGCCCTACTGTTGCTGATCCTGTTTTACTGGAGCGCAACGGCCGGCGCCCTGACCCTGACCGAAGACGAGCAAGCCTGGCTCAGCGCCCATCCACAGCTGCGCCTGGGCGTGGACGCATCCTGGCCCCCGTTCGAGTTTCGCGATCAGGAGGGCCTCTACCAGGGACTGGCCGCCGATTACATCAATGTGATCCAGGAGCGTCTTGGCGTCACTCTCAAACCAACCGAGCCAAAAACCTGGAGCGAGGTGCTTGAGCTTGCCCGCAACGATCAACTCGATCTGCTGCCGGGCGTGATGTCGACCCCGGAACGGCAGAACTACCTATCCTTCACCCGCCCATACCTGGACTTCCCGATCGTTATTCTGGCCCATGAGGGCGGTCGCCAACCGCGCACCCTCAAGGATTTGTACGGGCTGAAGATCGCGGTGGTGGAAAACTACGCGCCCCATGAACTGCTGCGCACCCACCACCCCGACCTCAATCTGGTTGCCCTGCCCAATGTCAGCTCGGCCCTGCAAGCCTTGGCGACCGACGAAGTGGACGCCGTGGTCGGTGACCTTGCTTCAAGCATCTGGAGCCTGCGCGAGCTCAAGCTCGATGGGCTCTACGTCAGCGGCGAAACACCCTACCGCTACCAGTTGGCAATGGGCGTACCCCGGGACAACAAGCAACTGGTGGCCATCCTCGACAAAGTCATCGCCGATATGAGCAGCGATGAAGTCAATGACATCCAGCAGCGCTGGGTCGGCAACGTCGTCGATCAGCGCAGCTTCTGGCACGACATGCTGCTCTATGGCCTGCCGACAGTTGTGCTGCTGATGCTGGTTCTCGCTGCCGTCATCCGCATCAATCGCCGGCTCAGCTCGGAAATATCCCGGCGCATAGCGCTTGAACAGGAACTGCGCAGCAGCGAATACCATTACCGCAGCCTGGTCGAAAGCCTGTCGGCGGTCGCATGGGAAGCCGACGCCAACGATTTCACCTACAGCTACGTCTCGCCCCACGCCGAAGACCTGCTCGGTTACAGCCTGGGAGACTGGCTCAGACCCGGTTTCTGGAGCAGCATCGTGCATCCCGAGGACGCGCTCTGGGCCAAGGCTTACTGCGACAGCGAAACTGCCGCCGGCCGCGATCACAGCCTCGACTACCGCGTGATCCGCGCCGATGGCCATACGCTGTGGGTGCGCGATATCGTCAGCATGATCGAGCAGGGCCAGCGCTCGGTGATGCGCGGCCTGATGATCGATATCAGCGAGACCAAGCGTACCGAGCATGCCTTGCGTCTGTCCGAGCAGAAGTTTGCTTCGGTGTTCCAGCAATGCCCGGATATCCTCCTGATTGCTCGGCACAGCGATGGCTGCCTGCTTGAGGTCAACGAAGCATTCGAGGAGCAGATCGGCCTCGGCCCCAATCAGGTAATCGGCCGCACCGCTACCGAGCTTGGTCTGTGGGGCGTCAGCGGCAGCGGCCCGAGCGTACTGGAACGCTTGCACCTGGGCGGTATTCGCAACCTCGAGATGAGCTTCCGGCGCAGCAACGGCGAGTTGTTCACCGGCCTCACCTCGGCGGAGACCTTCGACCTCGACGGCACCCCGGCGCTGGTCGTGGCCGTACGCGACATCAGCCAGCTGAAGGAAACCCAGCAGCGCCTGCAGATCTCCGAAGAGAAATTCGCCAAGGCCTTCCACGCCTCGCCCGACGGCTTGCTGCTGTCCAGGCAGAGCGACGGCCTCCTGCTCGAGGTCAATGAAGGCTTCTGCCGCCTAACCGGCTACAACCTTGACCCGCGCCTTGACCAAACCTCGCTGGACCTGGGCATCTGGGTCGACCTCAACGAACGCAAGCTGCTGCTGAGCAAACTCAAGAAAGACGGCTTCGTGCGTGATTTCAGCTGCCACATTCGCCGCAGCGATGGTCAGATTCGCCTCTGTGAGCTGTCCGCCAGACCGCTGCCGATTGCCGGCGCCGACTGCATGCTGACTATCGCCCGCGACATCACCGAACGCCATCTCATGCAGGAAAAACTGCAACTGGCCGCCACTGTGTTTGAAAACACTGCCGAAGGTGTGTTGATCACCGACACCGATCAGCGCATCACTGCGGTCAACCGGGCATTCAGCGAGATCACCGGTTACAGCGAGATCGAAGCCCTCGGTCAGACCCCGCGCCTGCTCGCCTCTGGCCAGCATGACAGCGCCTTCTACGTTGCCATGTGGCACCAGCTGACTGCCGAAGGCCACTGGCAAGGCGAGATCTTCAACAAGCGCAAGAACAGCGACCTGTACCCGAGTTGGCTAACCATCAGCGCGGTGCGTAACAGCGAGCGCGAGATCACTCACTTCGTGGCGGTGTTTGCCGACATCTCCAGCCTCAAGCACGCCCAGGCCAAACTGGATTATCAGGCGCATCACGACCCACTGACCGGCCTGCCCAACCGCGCCCTGTTCGAAAACCGCCTGCATGCCGCGCTGCAGTGCTCGCTGGTGTCCAACCGCCAGGGCGCGGTGCTGTTCCTCGACCTCGATCGCTTCAAGCACATCAACGACAGCCTCGGCCACCCGGTTGGTGACCTGCTGCTCAAAGGCATTGCCCAGCGCCTCAAGGAACAGGTGCGCGACGTCGACACCGTGGCCCGCCTGGGCGGTGACGAATTCATCATTCTGCTGCCTGGTCTGCACAAGCCAAGTGACGCCAGTGCCATCGCCAACAAACTGCTGGCCTGCTTCAGCGCGCCGTTCCAGGCCGGCGAACACGAGTTCTTCACCAGCGCCAGTATCGGCATCAGCCTCTACCCACAAGACGGCAGCGACGTCGCCAGCCTGATCCGCAACGCCGACGCTGCGATGTACCGCTCCAAGGCCAAAGGCCGCAACCGGGTCGAAGCCTACACCCGTGACCTCACGGCCCAGGCCAGCGTGCGCGTGGCCCTGGAAAACGAACTGCGCCGCGCCATCGATCGCAACGAGCTGAGCCTGTGCTACCAGCCCAAGCTGAGCCTCAAGACACAAAACCTGGTCGGCGCCGAAGCCCTGATCCGCTGGAACCACCCAACCTTCGGCGACGTTTCCCCAGAGCATTTCATCCACCTCGCTGAAGAGAACGGCACCATCCTCCAGCTTGGCGACTGGGTACTGGAACAAGCCTGCCGGCAGATGCACCAGTGGCAAAAGCGCTATCAGCCGTTCGGCCCGCTGTCGATCAACCTCGCCGGCGCGCAGATGCGCCAGCCCCACCTGGCCAAGCGCATCGAGCAACTGCTCAAGACCTACCAGCTCAAGGCCGGCGACCTGCAGCTGGAGATCACCGAAAACTTCATCATGAGCCAGGCCGAAGAAGCCCTCAGCGTGCTCCATCAGCTCAAGCAGCTCGGCGTGCAACTGGCGATCGACGACTTCGGCACCGGCTATTCATCCCTGAGCTACCTCAAGCGCCTGCCGCTGGACATCCTCAAGATCGACCAATCGTTCATCCGCGGCCTGCCCGACGACCCGCACGACGCTGCGATCACTCGCGCGATCATCGCCCTCGGCCGGAGCATGCAGCTGACCATCATTGCCGAAGGGGTAGAGAACCAGGCGCAGCAGCATTTCCTCACCGCTGAAGGCTGTGAGCAGATCCAGGGCTATATCGTCAGCTTGCCGCTGCCGCCGGAAGAATTCGCTGCAGGCTTCCTGCGTTTAGCACTATCGGATCTTTCGGATGGCACCCATTCAAAACCCTAGCTATAATCCCCGCCACCTCTGGGGCCTATAGCTCAGTTGGTTAGAGCAGAGGACTCATAATCCTTTGGTCCACGGTTCAAGTCCGTGTGGGCCCACCAAATTGAAAGCCGCGCATTGCGCGGCTTTTTTCGTTTCTGAAATATCACTTACGGCCACGCAGCCGCTTCAGCCAGCACCAAGAAAGAGCAGTCCTCATTGCTAACCTTCGGACCAGCCCGCGCCAATGGCTACTTTGAGCCGAATAGCGTTTTTTATCGGCTCATTCTTGAAAACAGCACGCGTCAGGTGAAATCTACAAATCCCGCAACAACAGCGTCTTGCCCACATTACGCAGCACCTGGCTGTATTGCCGGCGCCAGTTATCGCGCCAGAACGCCGCATCGGCGGCGGTGCCGTCGGTGGAGCGGGCGCGGACGATATCGCTGGCGGCGACTTCTTCGGGTTGTTGCTGGCTCAACATGGGGAAGGCCATGTAACCGCGATAGTGCTGCGCCAAGACCTTGTCCAGAGCAGTGCCCGCGTAACCGCCTTGCTCCAGCAGGCGCTGACAGCCGCGGTTCGACAGCAGATAAGCATGGCTGCCGCGGGCACGCACCCGGGCGATGCCACGGCGCCAAGTCAACCAGACCTTGCCCAGGTTTGCGCCCAGGTAGAACAGCTCTGGATCGGCGCTCTGCAGAAATCGGTTGACCTGCTCGACCTGAAACGGCTCGAACGCTACCAGCGTGGCGTCGTCCTCGAGAATCAACACGCGCCGACAGCCGCGCTCCAAGGCAATGCGCGCGCAGTGACCATGGGAATCGAAACAGCCCCGTTCAGGGCTGTGCTGATCGCGCTCGACCAGCACATATTCGATCTTTAGCCCGCTGTCTGCGAACTCGTGTTGCAGCAGCAGGCGGCGATCGGCGCGTTCGCGCAAGCTGATGCAAAAAACGCTATCGACCTGCAGCTGTGTAAGGTCCTTGGATCTGGTCATCCTTCCCGTCTCTGGAACTGCGTAAAGACTTCAAGGGTTATTGCCAGGCATAACGTCCCGGTTGGCCTGACACCCACTGGCGTGTGAACTGCGATTGATTTCAAAAGTATAGATCAACTGCGCCAGTCTGCCCGCGACTGTGCCGCAGTGGGTTTATCTGCGTTATAAGTGTCGTCACTCAAGTTCCAGCTGCAGAGAGCCGACATGTCGCAACCGCGTCAAATCATCCTCGACGAAATCGATCGCCAGCTGATCGCCCTGCTTCAGATCAACGCCCGCGAAAGCGTCGCCAACCTCGCCCGGCAGCTGGGCATTGCCCGCACCACGGTCAATTCACGCCTGGAGCGCCTGGAAAACAGCAAAGTCATCGCCGGCTACGGCGTACGCCTGGGCCAGCGCCTGATCGGCGGTGGGCTGCAAGCTTATGTCGGGATCAAGGTCCAACCGCGCGCGGGCAAGGAGGTGGTGCGGCGGATGACGGCCATGGGCCAGGTGCAACAGCTGTGTGCCGTGAGTGGCGAGTTCGACTACGTGGCGTGGCTGCACAGCGAATCGCCGGAACAGCTGGACCAGTTGCTCGACCAGATCGGCAGCCTGGACGGTGTGGAAAAAACCACCACGTCGATCATCCTCAGCAGCAAGATAGACCGCGGCCAGCCGATCTGAAAGCCACTTAATGCCTTCGTCATAACGACGTCATTAGCCTCAAAGTGACGAAAAAAAGATTAAAACGACGCCAGCATGAGTCTTAATAACGAACTGCGCACACCCTAGAATGATCCCAGGCATTTTCTCTACTCACGCTTCGCCCTCCGCGCAGCTCCTGGCAAGGTCATAACATGAACAACAATCGCCACCCCGCCGACGGCAAGAAACCAATCACGATTTTTGGCCCGGACTTCCCCTTCGCTTTCGACGACTGGCTGGAGCATCCGGCCGGTCTGGGCAGTATCCCGCTCGACCGCCAGGGCGAAGAGGTGGCGATTATCGGCGCCGGCATTGCGGGGTTGGTAGCGGCCTACGAGCTGATGAAGCTTGGCCTTAAACCAGTGGTGTATGAAGCGTCGAAAATGGGCGGCCGTCTGCGCTCGCAAGCCTTCAACGGCACCGACGGGATCATCGCCGAGCTGGGCGGCATGCGCTTTCCGGTGTCGTCGACGGCGTTCTACCATTACGTCGACAAGCTGGGCCTGGAAACCAAACCGTTTCCAAACCCGTTAACGCCAGCTTCGCCAAGTACCGTCATCGACCTTGAAGGCCAGACCTACTACGCCGAAAGCGCGGCGGATTTGCCAGCGCTGTTCCAGGAAGTCGCCGACGCCTGGGCCGACGCGCTGGAAAGCGGCGCGCGCTTTGGTGATATCCAGCAGGCCATTCGCGACCGCGATGTGCCGCGCCTCAAGGAGCTGTGGAACACCCTGGTACCGCTGTGGGACGACCGCACGTTCTATGACTTTGTCGCCACTTCCAAGGCCTTCGCCAAGCTCAGCTTCCAGCACCGCGAGGTGTTCGGTCAGGTTGGCTTCGGTACCGGCGGCTGGGACTCGGACTTCCCCAACTCGATGCTGGAAATCTTCCGCGTGGTAATGACCAACTGCGACGATCACCAGCACTTGATCGTCGGCGGTGTCGAGCAGGTGCCTCAAGGCATCTGGCGCCATGTGCCGGAGCGTTGCGCGCACTGGCCGGCAGGCACCAGCCTCAGCTCGCTGCATGGCGGCGCGCCGCGCACCGGGGTCAAACGGATTGCCCGTGCCAGCGATGGCCAACTGGCGGTCACCGATACCTGGGGCGGCTGCCGCCACTACGCCGCTGTGCTGACCACCTGCCAGAGCTGGCTGTTGACCACCCAGATCGACTGCGAAGAGTCGCTGTTCTCGCAGAAGATGTGGATGGCTCTGGACCGCACCCGCTACATGCAATCGTCGAAGACCTTCGTCATGGTCGATCGGCCGTTCTGGAAGGACAAGGACCCGGAAACCGGCCGCGATCTGATGAGCATGACCCTCACCGACCGCCTGACCCGTGGCACCTACCTGTTCGACAACGGCGACGACAAGCCGGGGGTGATCTGCCTGTCCTACGCGTGGATGAGCGACGCCCTGAAGATGCTCCCGCACCCGGTGGAAAAACGCGTGCAGCTGGCACTGGACGCCCTGCACCGGATCTACCCGAACACCGACATTGCCGGGCATATCATCGGCGACCCGATCACCATCTCATGGGAGGCCGACCCGTACTTCCTCGGCGCCTTCAAAGGTGCGCTGCCGGGCCACTACCGCTACAACCAGCGGATGTACGCGCACTTCATGCAGGACCACCTGCCAAGCGCGCAACGCGGCATCTTCATCGCCGGTGACGATGTGTCGTGGACCCCGGCCTGGGTCGAAGGCGCGGTGCAGACTTCGCTGAACGCGGTGTGGGGTATCATCAACCACTTCGGCGGCAAGACCCACCCGGACAACCCCGGCCCAGGCGACGTATTCGACGAGCTTGGGCCGATCGCCCTGCCCGACTGACCAGGAGGCGGCATGCACATCGCTCTGTTCCAAGGCCAGCCCGGCCCCCTCGACCTGGCTGGCAACCTCGAACGCCTGCAGCAGCAGGCGCACCAGGCAGCCGCCAGCGGCGCGCAGTTGCTGGTGTGCCCGGAGATGTTCCTGACCGGCTACAACATCGGCAGTAAACAGGTCGAGCAGCTGGCTGAAGAATCGGACGGGCCCTCGGCCATGGCCGTGGTCGAGATCGCCCAGGGGCTCGGGATTGCCATTGCCTATGGTTACCCCGAACGCGGCGAAGACGGCGCCATCTACAACAGCGTGCAGTTGATCGACAGCCATGGCCGCAGCCTGGCCAACTACCGCAAGACGCACTTGTTCGGTGAGCTGGACCGGGCCATGTTCGATGCCGGCAGCAATCACTTCCCGGTGGTCGAGCTGAATGGGTGGAAGGTCGGCATGCTGATCTGCTACGACATCGAGTTTGCCGAGAACGCCCGGCGTCTGGCGCTGGATGGCGCCGAGCTGATCCTGGTGCCGACGGCGAACATGAAGCCATACGACTTCGTCTGCCAGGTGACGGTGCGTGCACGCGCCCAGGAAAACCAGTGCTACCTGGTCTACGCCAATTACTGTGGCGCGGAAGGCGATATCCATTATTGCGGGCAGAGCAGCATCATCGGCCCGGACGGCGCTGTGCTGGCGCTGGCTGGAGAAGATGAATGCCAACTGCACGCGGAGCTGGACAGGCACCAGGTCGTGGCCGGGCGCCAGGCATTCCCGTACTTGCAGGACCTGCGGCGCGACCTGCACCAGCGCTGAGGGTGAATGCGCTAGCATGCGCACTCGCCCCTGGAGAATTCATGCCTGACGCCACTCGCCATCTGCCCCTGGCCAACGGCCTGCACCTTACCTTGCGTCACGCGCCGCGCCTCAAGCGTGCGGCGGCGGCTTTGCGCGTGCATGCGGGCAGCCATGATGCAGCGACGCGCTGGCCTGGCTTGGCGCACTTTCTCGAGCACCTGTTTTTCCTCGGCACCGAACGTTTCCCGCTGGAGGATGGCCTGATGCGCTACGTTCAGGGCGTTGGCGGCCAGGTCAACGCGAGCACCCGCGAACGCACCACTGACTTTTTCTTCGAAGTGCCGCCCGCTGCACTGGCCGGTGGTCTCGAGCGCCTGTGCCAGATGCTCGCCGAGCCGGACCTGAGCCTAGTGCGGCAAGTCAGTGAGCGCGAGGTGATCCACGCCGAGTTCATCGCCTGGTCGCGCAATCGTGAATCGCAGGACCAGTTCACGCTGCTCCAGCGGCTAGCGGCGGGTCATCCGCTGCGCGCCTTTCATGCGGGCAACCGATACAGCCTGAACCTGCACAATCCGCAGTTTCAGCGCGAGCTCAGGGGCTTTCACCAACGCTTCTATCAGGGCGGGCAAATGGTCCTGAGCCTGTGCGGGCCGCAGTCGCTGGACCAGCTGCAAGCCATGGGCGAGCGCTACGCCAGCGTTTTCGCCAGCGGCCAGCGGATGATTCAGGCACTGCCACCGGCTTTGAAAGAGCAACTGCTGGTGCCGCCAGCGCCCAAGCACGGCCAACTCGAGCTGCTGTTTGCCCACGATGGATTGCCGGCGGGTGCACAGCAGGCCATGGAATTGCTGCTGGGGTGCATCAGCGACAGCCGCGAAGGCACTTGGCTGGACGCACTGCGCCAACGCGGCTGGGTGCGTGAATGCCAGCCAAAACTGTTGTATGCCTTCGCCGGCCAGTTGCTCTGGACGATACGTCTGCGCTTGACCGACACCGCGCAGGTCGATGAGGTACGAGCGCTGCTGCACGGCTGGTTGCAGTTCATCAGGCAAGCAGACTTCGACGCATTGAACGCAGCCTATGCTCAGCTGCAACAGCGCCGGGCGATGTCCGCCAGCGCATTGGAGCTGGCGCAGCGAGACAGCCGTGAAAACCCGCTGCAAGCACTCGATGCGCGATCGCTCCAGGCTCTGCCTGCAGTATTGGATGGCCTGCCGCTGCAGGCATACGGAAGCTGGCAACTGCCGCCCGCCAATCCTCTGCTGCTCGCGAGCCTGCCCAACACGACGGCAGCGCTACCAGCCGCCCTGAGCATCAGCGCCTGCCTGCCCAGCTCGCGCCAATACGCCGCGCTGTATCTGCGCTGGAGGATCGCAACACCTCTGCGCCAGCGTCTGCACGCAGTGCTGGTCAACGCACTGCGGCCGCTCACCGAGCGCGCCGAGCAGGCCTCGCTACAGATGGACTTCAGCAGCAGTGGCGAGTACTGGCAGTTACGCTGCGCCGGGCTCCCCGCGGCCGTGGTGCGGCTGGTTGAAGAGGCGCTGGCAGTGTTGAACCAACCTGCTGCTGACTGCTGGCAAGCACCTGTAGCGGATGAACCTGCGTTGATTCCGATCAGGGCGCTGCTCAAGCGTTGGCCCGACGAGGTAGCGATTGCGCCCACCGCTCAGCCAGATACTGCCCGAGTGCTGGATCAGGCGATCCTCGACCAAGTCTGGCGGAGCACCAGCTGCCGAGGCCTGGCGGTCGGCTTCGGCGACCCGGAACTGGCAGCATTGGGCTCGGCACTCAGCCGCACGATGTGGGACGAGGCGGCCGACCAAGAGCAGTCGCTCGATGCCAGCACTGTGCCGGGCAAACGCTGGCTATATGCCGACGTAACAGGCAGCGAACACGCGCTGTTACTTTTCTGTCCGCTGACGGCGCAGCTACAAGGCGCCGGACGGCTGCTTGCACAACTGCTGCAGGGCCCGGTGTACCAGCGCCTGCGGGTCGAACTGCAATTGGGCTACGCAGTGTTCAGCGCCTTCCGCCAGACCGACGGCATCGGCGGCCTGCTGTTTGGCGTGCAATCGCCCCACGTCCGGCCGGAGCAGATCCTCGCACATCTGCTTGAGGTGTTCAGCGCAGGCGTGACTCTCGACAACGCCGCTCGGCAAGCTTTGGCTGATAGCTTTGACGAGGCAGCGATGCCCGACGCCGAGGTCGCGCAGTTGGCTTGGCAAAGCCACCTGGCCGGTGCGGCAGCCGATCTCGGGGGGCTGCAAGCAGCTATTCTGGACACCGATCAAGCCAGTCTGAACGCCTTGCTGACAGCCCTGATCACGGCCCAGCACGGCTGGCTATGCCTGGCCAACAGCCCAGCGCCTGACTCGCCCTGACCGAGATTGTTACTCGCAACGCAACAACCCTTCTCGCAAAATGAACCTTCTGGTACATAATTATCTTGTAAGATAGCGCAACCTCAGCAAATGGAACCTCCTGCCTCCGGGGGGTACCAAATAAGTAGCTGACAACCCTCAAGCCCCATCCCGAAGGAGTAATCCCATGTGGACCAAACCTGCTTACACTGATCTGCGTATCGGCTTTGAAGTGACCATGTACTTCGCCAACCGCTAAGCCTGGCTTGCGGTTAGACGCCTCGGTCCCGCCGGGGCGTTGTTGTTTTTGCCTACAGCATTTTGCATAGAGGGTGGCCATGTACGTCCAGATTCTTGGTTCAGCTGCCGGTGGCGGATTTCCGCAGTGGAACTGCAACTGCGTCAACTGCAAGGGTTTCAGGGATGGCTCGCTGCGCGCGCAAGCGCGTACCCAGTCATCGATCGCGCTGTCTGACGACGGCGAGCACTGGGTCCTGTGCAACGCTTCGCCAGATATCCGCGCGCAACTGCAGGCGTTTGCACCGATGCAGCCGGCCCGTGCACTGCGCGACAGCGGCATCGACGCGATCGTCCTGCTCGACAGTCAGATCGACCACACCACCGGCCTGCTCAGCCTGCGTGAAGGCTGCCCGCATCAAGTCTGGTGCACTGACATGGTCCATCAGGACCTGACCAGCGGTTTTCCGTTGTTCAACATGCTCAGCCACTGGAACGGCGGCCTGGCCTGGAACCGTATCGAACTCGAAGGCAGCTTCGTTATCCCTGCCTGCCCCAACCTCAAGTTCACCCCGTTCCCGCTGCGCAGCGCCGCGCCGCCGTATTCGCCGCACCGCTTCGACCCGCATCCAGGCGACAACCTCGGCCTGCTGGTCGAAGACCTGCGCACAGGCGGCAAGCTGTTCTACGCCCCAGGTCTCGGTCAGGTCGACAACTCCCTGCTGGAAATGATGCAGGGTGCCGACTGCCTGCTGGTCGATGGCACGCTGTGGCGTGATGATGAAATGCAGCAGCGTGGCGTCGGTACCCGCACCGGTCGCGAGATGGGCCATCTGGCGCAGAGCGGCCCAGGCGGCATGCTTGAAGTGCTGGACGGCTTCGCCAGCCAGCGCAAGGTCCTTATCCACATCAACAACACCAACCCGATCCTCGATGAAGACTCGCCCGAGCGCGCCGAAGTCGAACGCCGCGGCGTCGAAGTCGCCTACGACGGCATGAGCATCGAGCTGTAGGAGCCGCACATGAGCGACGCAACGCCGATGTCGCCTGCCGAATTCGAGCAGGCTCTGCGCGCCAAGGGCGCCTACTACCACATCCATCACCCCTATCACGTGGCGATGTATGACGGCCGCGCCAGCCGCGAGCAGATCCAGGGCTGGGTCGCCAATCGTTTTTACTATCAGGTGAATATTCCACTGAAGGACGCCGCGATCCTCGCCAACTGCCCGGATCGAGAGATTCGCCGCGAGTGGATCCAGCGCCTGCTCGACCACGACGGTGCGCCCGGTGAAGACGGTGGTATCGAAGCCTGGCTGCGCTTGGGTCAGGCGGTTGGCCTGGACCCGGAGCAACTGCGCTCGCAAGAGCTGGTGCTGCCCGGCGTGCGCTTCGCGGTCGACGCCTACGTCAACTTCGCCCGCCGCGCCAGCTGGCAGGAAGCCGCCAGCAGCTCGTTGACCGAGCTGTTCGCGCCGCAGATTCACCAGTCGCGGCTGGACAGCTGGCCACAGCATTACCCGTGGATCGATCCGGCTGGCTACGAGTACTTCCGCACCCGTCTTGGCCAAGCCCGGCGCGACGTTGAGCACGGCCTGGCGATCACCTTGCAGCACTACACCACCCGCGCCAGCCAAGAGCGCATGCTGGAAATCCTTCAGTTCAAGCTGGATATTCTCTGGAGCATGCTCGACGCCATGAGCATGGCCTATGAGCTGGACCGCCCTCCCTACCACTCCGTCACCCGCGAGCGGGTCTGGCACAAGGGGATCACACTATGAGTCTTGACCGTCAACAGGTGCCCAGCTGGCGCCCAGGCTACCGCTACCAGTATGAGCCGGCGCAGCAAGGCCACGTCTTGCTGTACCCGGAGGGCATGATCAAACTCAACGAAAGTGCCGCGCTGATTGGCGGCCTGATCGATGGCCAGCGCTCGGTCGCGGTGATCATCGCCGAGCTTTCCCAGCAGTTCCCCGATGTGCCCGAGGTCGCTGACGACATCGAGCAATTCATGGAGGTGGCCCGTGCCGAACACTGGATCGTCCTCGCCTGAAACAGCCGGCAAAGCCGGCGTCGGCCTACCGCTGTGGCTGCTCGCCGAGCTGACCTACCGCTGCCCGCTGCAATGCCCGTACTGCTCCAATCCGCTCGATTTTGCCGAGCAAGGCCAGGAGCTGACCACGGCACAGTGGTTCAAGGTCATGGCCGAAGCGCGCGCGATGGGCGCGGCACAGTTGGGCTTCTCTGGCGGCGAGCCGCTGGTGCGCCAGGACCTTGCCGAGCTGATCGGCGAGGCCCGCCGGCTGGGCTTCTACACCAACCTGATCACCTCCGGCATCGGCCTTACCGAAAAGCGCATCGCCGAGTTCAAGACCGCCGGGCTGGATCACATCCAGATCAGCTTCCAGGCCAGTGACGAGCAGGTCAACAACCTGCTCGCCGGCTCGAAAAAAGCCTTCGCGCAAAAGCTCGAAATGGCCCGCGCCGTCAAAGCCCACGGTTACCCGATGGTGCTCAACTTCGTCACCCACCGGCACAACATCGACAAGATCGACCGTATCATCGAGCTGTGCGTGGCGCTTGAGGCCGACTTCGTCGAGCTTGCCACCTGCCAGTTCTATGGCTGGGCGCAGCACAACCGTGCCGGGCTGTTGCCAACCCGTGCGCAGCTGGAGCGGGCCGAACGCATCACCAACGAGTACCGCGAGCGGCTCAAGGCAGCTGGCAACCCATGCAAGCTGATTTTCGTCACCCCTGACTACTATGAAGAGCGACCCAAGGGCTGCATGAATGGCTGGGGCAGTATCTTTCTTACCGTCACCCCCGACGGCACCGCACTGCCCTGCCATGGCGCGCGGCAGTTGCCGGTGCAGTTCCCCAATGTGCGCGAGCACGACCTTCGGCACATCTGGTATGACTCGTTCGGCTTCAACCGCTACCGCGGCTTCGACTGGATGCCCGAACCCTGCCGCTCGTGCGACGAGAAGGAAAAGGACTTCGGCGGCTGCCGCTGCCAGGCGTTCATGCTTACCGGCGATGCCAGCAACGCCGATCCAGTGTGCGCCAAGTCGGCCGAGCATGGCATCATCCTCCAGGCACGTGAGGAAGCCGAGCACGCCCATCAGGCCATCGAAGAGCTGACATTCCGCAATGAACGAAACTCCCGAGTCATCGCCCGCGGCTGAGTTCAGCGCCGCCCAGGCCGTCGCCGCCGGCACCGACTTCGCCGACCTCAAGGTCGGCGCGGCCGGGCTGTTCTGGAACGAATTCCGCCCTGCCGACGGCGCTTGCCGCCTGTGGCACTGGCGCGAGCAGCAAGCCCATTGCCTGACGCCGGACGGTTTCAGCGCACGCAGCCGTGTCTACGAATACGGTGGCGGCAGCTTCTGCCTGGGCAAAGAGCTGCTGGTATTCGTCAACGAGTCCGATCAGCAGATCTACCTGCAAGGCCTCGATGGCTCTGCGCCACGCGCCCTGACCGCTGCCGCCGACTGCCGCTATGGCGATGTGCTGTGGCATGCCGGCGCAGTGCTCGCTGTCGAAGAGCAGCACGCTGACAGCGTTGTGCACCGCTTGGTCTGCTTCGCCGATGAGGGCCGTCAAGTGCTGGCCGAAGGCGCCGACTTCTATTCGGCACCGACCCTGAGCGAAGACGGCCAGCGCCTGGCCTGGATCGAATGGGACCGCCCGGCACAGCCCTGGACCCGCACTCGATTGATGTGTCGCCAGCGCGACAGACACGGCGAGTGGACTGCCACGCTATGCCTGGCCGGCGATATCGACCCAGAGCAGTCCTTGCAGCAACCCCGCTTCGACGGGCAAGGCAGGCTGTATTGCCTGTCTGATCGCAACGGTTTCTGGCAGCCATGGGGCGAGATCGAGGGCGCTTGGAAAGCACTACCAGCAGTCGCCGCCGACCACGCCGCCGCGCCCTGGCAACTGGGTGCCAGCAGTTGGCTGGCAATCGCACCTGATAGCTATCTGGCCAGCTGGTTCGAAAACGGTTTTGCCCAGCTTGGCCTGCACAGCGGTGATCAGGTTCAGCGCTTCGCCAGCGAGTACACGCGCTTTCGCAGTCTGGCCCTGGACGACCGCCATATCTACGCTATCGCCGCCTCGCCGATCAGCCCAGCCGCAGTCATCGTCATCGAGCGTGTCAGCGGCCAGACCAGCGTGCTTAGCGGCGGTGGCCTGCCGCTGCCCGCCGAGCGGATCAGTCGCCCGCAGCCGATCCGCTATCCCAGCGGCGACGCCCATGCCCATGGCTTCTTCTACCCGGCGGCCAACCAGCCGCAGGGCGGCGCCGCGCCGCTGGTGCTGTTCATCCACGGCGGGCCGACCTCGGCCTGCTACCCGGTACTCGACCCGCGCATCCAGTACTGGACCCAACGCGGCTTTGCCGTGGCCGACCTCAACTACCGCGGCAGCAGCGGTTATGGCCGCGCCTATCGGCAAGCGCTGCACTTGCGCTGGGGCGAAGTCGACGTCGAAGACGCCTGCGCTGCAGTCAGTTACCTGGCGGGGCTGGGCCTGATCGACCCGCAGCAGGCGTTCATTCGCGGCGGCAGTGCTGGCGGCTACACCACCCTGTGCGCGCTGGCATTCGCCGATGTATTTCGCGCCGGCGCCAGCCTCTATGGCGTCAGCGACCCGCTGGCGCTGGCACGGGCGACGCATAAGTTCGAAGGGGATTATCTGGACTGGCTGATTGGCGATCCTCAACGAGACGCCGAGCGCTACCGCCAACGCACACCGCTGCTGCATGCCGAGCAAATCAAGGTGCCGATGATCTTCTTCCAGGGCGAGCTGGATGCCGTGGTGGTGCCCGAGCAGACTCGCGCAATGCTGGCGGCGCTGAAAGCTAACGGGATTGAGGCTGAAGGGCATTTTTATGCCGGTGAGCGGCACGGTTTCCGCAAGGCCGAGAACCTTGCGCATGCACTCGAGGAAGAATGGAAGTTCTATTGCCGGGTACTCGACCGTTGAGCCGAGTTCCCCGCAATTGCAACAGAGGGCCGCAGCGCGGCCCTCGTCACGTCAGCGCTTGGCGATGATATACACCGCGTGGATGATGCCGGGGATATAACCCAGCAACGTCAACAGGATGTTCAGCCAGAACGCACCGGCAAAGCCGACCTGCAGGAACACGCCAAGCGGCGGCAGAAGGATCGCGATAATGATGCGAATGAAGTCCATGCATGTCTCTCCGTCAGTGGTTACTACACAGACTCGCGCGCTTGCGCAGAGGTTCCGCAGGCACAACATCTTGCGCTAAAGGCAAAAAAACGCCCCGGGCCGAATAAGACAGGCCCGGGGCGATGCGCAGAAACGCCAGACGGTTCGTTGAAATAAGTGAGCGCTATTGCCGATCAGGCGCGCATCTCGCGACGGTTGTGCTGTTGCCCGTGCAGCCGGGCAAAGGCTCTGGCCAGCTTCAGCAGCATCTCGTCGACAAGCCCGCGGCTAATCGTCAGCGCCGGGGCAAAGCGGACTACATCGGGCTGGGGCGCCTGTAGCAACAAGCCCTCCTGCAATGCCGCCTGCACCAACGCTGGCGCCACCTCATCGTGTAACTGCAGCGCCCACAGCAGACCCTGCCCACGCACCTCGCCATGACCATAACGGCCGGACAACCTGCTCAGACCTTCGCGCAGGTGGCGGCCGCGGTCCTTGATCTGCTCGAAGAAGCCAGGCGCGAGCACGCTCTCCAATACCGCCAGGCCGGCCGCGCACATCAGTGCATTGCCGTGCTGGCTGCCTTGCAGCTCGCCAGGCTCGGCGCAGCAGGCGCTGCCGCGGGCCAGCAGCGCGGCGACCGGCACGCCACCCCCCAGGCCTGTGCCAAGGGCGATAATGTCGGCACGCACGTCATATCGCTGTTCGGCCAACAACGCACCGCAGCGGCCGATGCCGGTCAGTGCTTCGTCGAAAATCAGCAGAATGCCCAGCTCGCGGCACAGCCGTTCGACACCCTGGAGATACTCGCGGCTGGCCGGGATAACGCCGGCCTCGCCCTGGATCGGTTCGAGCATGATCGCGACTGTGCGCGAGTCGACGGCGGCGTGCAGTGCGCTCAGGTCGTTGAACGCCACCTGGCTGAAGCCCGACGTATCCAGACCGCGCCCGTGGCAGGCCTGGCTGGCCGTAATGACATGATCGGCGCCGCTGCGATGCAGTTGGCCCCATTTACGCGCCAGGCGGATCGCCGCTGCGCACGCTTCGGCACCGCTGTTGAGCAGGTATGCCTGGTCACTGCCGGTGCTCTGGCAAAGCTTCTGCGCCAGCAGCAACTGGTTGTGGTTGGTTAGCTGCCCGCCGCAGTTAAGCAATGTCTGGGCCTGAGCACTCAGCGCTTCGCTCACCACTTGCGGGCAATGGCCGAGACTGTTGCCTGCACTGCCTTGGGTGAAGTCCAGATAAACCCGACCGTCGTTGTCCCATAACCACGAGCCCTGCCCACGCACAAAAATCGGCGCAGGCCGCGCGGCGGACGCCATCAGCCATTCGCTCGATAGCGGGGCGGTAGCTGCCGGTGCTGCTGGTACAGATTCGACCACCGCGACAGCTGGCCGACGCAGCTTGAACAGATTCATCAGAACTCCAGACCGATCTTTCAGCGTGGCCTATCAAAAGTGTTTTTCAGCGACTGCAACAATCGGTCGCTGCAACAGCAGGTAAATGCTTGAAAACGCCGCTAGACTAGGCACAACCGGGCACTCTGGCCATTTCGATTTCCCAGCTTTTTCGATAAGTGTTGCTTATGGATTTTCGCCAACTGCGTTATTTCGTCGCGGTCTATGAAGAAGGCCACGTCGGCCGTGCTGCCGAACGCCTGTCACTGTCGCAGCCGGCCTTGTCCCAGCAGATTCGGCAACTGGAACACAGCCTCGACCTGAGCCTGTTCGAGCGCAGCAACAAGCGCCTGCTGCCGACACTGGCCGCGCACACCTTGTACAACCATGCCCAGCCCTTGCTCGACGGCTTGCAGCGCGCCCATGAGGCTATGCGCAGCTTCAAAGGCCAGGCACTGCGTACCCTCGCCATCGGTGTCCTGCAGACCGTCCGCCCCGGGCTGGTACCGCAGTTGCTGGAGCGCGTGCGCCGGGCGCAGCCGCACCTGGTGGTGCAGATCTACGAACTGTCGGGGCTGGAGATCGAGCGGCGTCTGCTCAATGGCAATCTGGATATCGGCATCAGCTATCTGCCGCCGCGCCAGGCAGGCCTGCACGGGCTGATGCTGTATGAAGATGAGCTGCAACTGGTCATCCCAGACACCCACCCGTTGAAGGACTTCAAGAAGGTCTCGATCAGGCAGGCGGCTGAATTGCCGCTGCTTATGCTGGGTGAAGAGTTTCAGATCCGCCAGATCTGGAAGGAGCAGCTGGCCAGCCAGGGCCGCAGGCCGCAGGTACAGGCCGAGATGAACAACATGGCGGGAATCCTCGACAGCCTAGCGCACACCTCGCTGGCAACCATCCTGCCAGGGCGCGCCAAGGCAGCGGCCGAGGATGATCAAGGGCTGCTGTGGAAGCCCCTCAGCGAGCCGCGCGTACCACTCAAGGTTGGCCTGGTGTTTCGCGATGCGCAGCGCCAACAGGCGTCGCTGGAGCTGTTGCGCACATTGCTCGAAGAAGAAACCGACGGGCGCCCGCTGGGCGTGTCGCCGCTGGACGTACTGGGCTGACGGTAAAAACCACGCAACAAAGAAAACCCCGCCTAAGCGGGGTTTTCCAGACTGTTTCCCTGACATCCCTATCGCCTCACCATCCTGGCGAGATTCCTTCGTGTCCCTGTTCTGTCCTTTACGCTTCCTGCGTTCCGTCCATGTGAGAAATATTAGCTGTGGATCCAATCTGAAGATAGAGGCGAAAAGTCACCACGTCGTGTAGGAAAAGGCTTACAAATCACCCCAGATTTGTTACGTCATGTGATCGAGGCGTCAGAACTGCGCAGCGTCCAACAGATACAACGACTCGCTGCCTGCCTTGACCGACGCCACCAACGAATCCACCCGCGGCAGCAACCGCGCAAAGTAGAACCGCGCCGTGCCCAGCTTGCCCTGATAGAAAGCCGCATCGCCCTCGCCTGCCTTGGCTGCCTGGGCCATGCGCGCCCACATATAGGCATAAGCGACATAGCCGAACGCGTGCAGGTACTCAACCGAAGCTGCACCGATCTCGTTCGGGTTGAGCTTGGCCTGCTCGATAACCCACTCGGTCAGCCCATCCAATTGATCCAGGGCAGTGGCCAATGGCTGGGTAAACTCGCCCAGCCCGCTATCGGCACCAGCCACGAACTGGCGAATTTCGTCGGCAAACACCTGGTAGAACGCGCCACCGCTGGCGACCACCTTACGGCCCATCAGGTCCAGCGCCTGAATGCCGTTGGTGCCTTCGTAGATCTGGGTGATGCGCGCGTCGCGCACCAGTTGCTCCTGGCCCCACTCACGGATGTAACCGTGGCCGCCAAACACCTGCTGGCCATGCACGGTGCACTCAAGCCCGGTGTCGGTCATGAACGCCTTGGCCACCGGTGTCAGCAACGCCACCAGGTCCTCGCTGCGCTTGCGCGTGGTCGGGTCTTCGCTGTACTTGGCGTTGTCCAGTTGCAGGGCGACGTAAGTGGAGAACGCCCGACCGCCTTCGATCAAGGCTTTCATGGTCAGCAGCATGCGCCGCACATCCGGGTGGACGATGATCGGGTCGGCGACTTTGTCTTTTGCCTGTGCGCCGACTGGCGAGCGGCTTTGCAGGCGATCGCGGGCGTACTCGACGGCGTTCTGATAAGAGCGCTCGGCCGAGGCCAGGCCTTGAATACCGACGCCCAGGCGCTCGTAGTTCATCATGGTGAACATGGCCGCCAGGCCCTTGTTCGGCTCGCCGACCAGGTAGCCGACTGCGCCGTCGAAGTTCATCACGCAGGTCGCCGAGCCCTGAATGCCCATCTTGTGCTCGATCGAGCCGCAGTGGGCCGAGTTACGCTCACCCAGGCTGCCGTCGTCGTTGACCAGGAACTTGGGCACCAGCAGCAGGGAAATGCCCTTGGGCCCCGCGGGTGCGTCCGGCAGCTTGGCCAGCACCAGGTGAATGATGTTTTCGGTCAGGTCGTGCTCGCCACCGGTGATGAATATCTTTGTCCCACTGACCTTGTAGCTGCCATCCGCCTGCGGCTCGGCCTTGGTACGGATGATGCCCAGGTCGGTGCCGGCATGGGCCTCGGTCAGGCACATCGAGCCCGCCCAGACGCCGCTGTACATGTTCGGCAGATATTTGTGCTTGAGCGCTTCGCTGGCATGAGCGTTGATCGACAGGCAGGCGCCTGCGGTGAGCATCGGATACAGCCCGAACGACAGGCTCGAGGCGTTGATCATTTCCTCGACCTGAGCCGAGATCGCCTTGGGCATACCCATGCCGCCAAACTGCGGATCACCGCCAACACCGACCCAACCGCCTTCGGCGTAGGTCTGGTAGGCCTCGATGAAACCGGCTGGGGTGCGTACGCTGCCGTTGTCCCAGTGGCAGCCCTCTTCATCGCTGGCGCGGTTGAGCGGCGCGATGCTGCGGGCGGTGACCTTGCCGGCTTCTTCCAGCACCGCCAGAGCGGTGTCCTGGTCGACCGCCTCGGCCAGCTCGGGCAGCTGTGCCCACAGCGTGGCCACGTCGAAGACTTCATTGAGAACGAAGCGCATATCACGCAGGGGCGCTTTATAGTCAGCCATGGACAACCTCTCACTAGTCGGGTCGGGGCGGTCCTGGCGAGGACCGCGGCACTGGAGTGAAATCAGTGTAACCGAACAACTTTTGCGAGACATAGGGTCATCACGTGACCCTACAGTCAACCCCAGTCAACCTAAGTCATGCCATTCGCACAGCGCCGCGGCGTGATTGGTGGCCGAACATCACTACACAGTTACGCCCGGCAGCCTTGGCGCTGTACAGCGCCTCGTCGGCAGATTTGAGCACCGCCTCGGGGTTGCGGTGGTCGATCAAGCGTTCGGCCACGCCGATGCTGATGGTGACCGATACGGTAGCGCTGGCCGAGCCGCTGCGCCGTTGCCGGCCGGCGCTATCGTCCTGCGGGCGGCTGTTCTGGTCACGCAGCTGAATGGCGTAGTTGGCGATCATCTCGCGTACCGCTTCCAGGTGCGGCAGACACTCTTCGGCAGTCTTGCCGGCAAACACCAGGGCGAACTCTTCGCCGCCATAGCGGTAAGCCCGACCGCCCCCCGTCACTTTCGACAGCCGGCTGGCAACCAGCCGCAGCACCTGATCACCGACGTCGTGGCCGTGGGTATCGTTGAATTTCTTGAAGTGGTCAACGTCGGTCATGGCAATCACGTAGTTGCGCCCCAAGCGCTGCATACGCTCGTTCAGCGCACGCCTGCCGGGCAAGCCGGTGAGCTCGTCGCGGAAGGCCATCTGATAGGCCTCATGGGCGACCGCTGCGGCGATCATCAGCATGACCTGGCTGCACATGATGTTCAGGGTGAACGGCAGGATGAAGGTTTTCGGCAACATCCACAGCAGGCCCAGCAAGCCGATGATCTGCGCCGCATGCAGCGGTCGCGGCTGGCGCAGGTACTGCACCGCCAGCAGGATGAAAACGATGACGAAGACCGGGTACGCCAGCTGGATCAGGCTCATCCACTGACCGTGCAGCGACGGCCAGCGGATCTCCGCCAGCCAGCCCAGCAGCGCCTCCGGAAAGCTCTGCTGCAAGGCCACCGCCACGCTGCCGACGGCAAACAGTACGGCAAAGCGGGCGAGCATGTCCTGGGCCAGATGAGTGCGTTCCTGCCAGGCGGCGAACAGGCCGAACAACGCAGGTAGCAGCAGGCAGACCAGATGAAAGATCACTGCAGCGTCTTCACGCACGCGGCCGTTGTCGCGATAGAAGTCGGTCTGGGTGTCGAGCAGGTAGTAAGCGATATACACCGTGACCATCACAAACAGCTCACGCTGCCGGCGGTACACCGCGCAATAGGCGCCGCCGAGCAGCAGCACCATGGTTGGCAGCACATTGAACAAAGACGTGAAGAAGACGCTGAGGTCTCTCACATAGGCCGCCGCCAGCCCCGACACCAGTAACACCAGTGACGGCAGGAAATGGCTTACGCGTACAGCGGATAACTGAAACAAGGGTATCTCCAACCCGGCAGATCAATAATGGCATTGTGCCTTTACTTCATCGGCAGCGCACATGAATAGATGAATACACCAGATGTTTAACGGCAGGCGTGGAGCCAGGCTTAGCTTTTTCTGTGCATGGCGCTACGCGGCCCGGACGAGCGCTCACAAAAAAACCGCCTGCCGGTGAGGGCAGGCGGTTTTTGATGTTGCCAGCGCGGCTTAGATGGCCAGGCCGAAGTCTTCTTCTTTCATCGCCATCAGGTTACCGGCACCGGACAGCATGGTCGCTGCATGGGTGCGGGTACGCGGCAGGATACGCTGGAAGTAGAAGCGTGCGGTCTGCAGCTTGGCGGTGTAGAACGCTTCTTCGCTGGTGCCGGCGGCGAGTTTTTCAGCTGCCAGACGGGCGATATCAGCCCAGAAGTAGGCCAGGCAGGCGTAGCCCGAGTACATCAGGTAATCGACCGACGCGGCACCGACCTCTTCACGGTCCTTCATGGCGGCCATGCCGACTTTCATCGTCAGTTCGCCCCACTCCTTGTTGATCGCCGCCAACGGCTCGACGAATTCCTTGACCGCTTCGTTGCCTTCCTGGGCCTGGCAGAACTTGTGCACGATTTTAGTGAAGCCCTTGAGCGCTTCGCCCTGGGTCATCAGCACTTTACGCCCGAGCAGGTCGAGGGCCTGGATGCCGGTGGTACCCTCGTAGAGCATCGAGATGCGGCTGTCGCGCACGTTCTGCTCCATGCCCCACTCGGCGATGAAGCCATGGCCGCCGTAGATCTGTACGCCATGGTTGGCGGCTTCGAAACCGACCTCGGTCATGAACGCCTTGGCGATCGGGGTCATGAAGGCCAGCAATGCATCGGCCTTCTTGCGGGCTTCTTCGTCCTTGCTGTACTTGACGATATCGACCTGCTGCGCGGTGAAGTAGACCATCGCTCGGTTGCCTTCGGCAAAGGCCTTCATGGTCAGCAGCATGCGCCGTACATCAGGGTGGACGATGATCGGGTCAGCGGCCTTTTCAGGTGCCTTGGGGCCGGTCAGCGAGCGCATCTGCAGACGATCGCGGGCGTATTTAAGGCCACCCTGGAATGCCACTTCAGCGTGGGCCAGGCCTTGCAGCGCGGTACCCAGGCGAGCGGTGTTCATGAAGGTGAACATGCAGTTCAGGCCTTTGTTGGCCGGGCCAATCAGGTAACCGGTAGCGCCGTCGAAGTTCATCACGCAGGTGGCGTTACCGTGGATGCCCATCTTGTGCTCGAGCGAGCCGCAGCTGACGCCGTTGCGCTCGCCGATGGCGCCATCGGCGCTCGGCAGGAACTTGGGCACGATGAACAGCGAAATACCTTTGGTGCCAGCAGGGGCATCCGGCAGCCGCGCCAACACGATGTGGACGATGTTGTCGGCCATGTCGTGCTCACCGGCCGAGATGAAGATCTTGGTCCCGGAAACCTTGTAAGAGCCATCCGCCTGCGGCTCGGCCTTGGTCCGCAGCATGCCCAGGTCAGTGCCGCAGTGCGGCTCGGTCAGGCACATGGTGCCGGTCCATTCACCGGTGACCAGTTTGCTCAGGTAGGTGTCCTGCTGCTCAGCGGTGCCGTGCTCGGAAATGGTGTTCATCGCGCCATGGGACAGGCCTGGGTACATGCCCCAGGACCAGTTGGCTTCACCGACCATCTCGCTGACCGCCAGGCCCAGCGACTCAGGCAGGCCCTGGCCGCCGTGAGCAACATCATGGGCCAGGCTCGGCCAGCCGCCTTCGACGAACTGTTTGTAGGCTTCCTTGAAGCCAGTCGGGGTCTGCACACCCGACTCGCTCCACTTGCAGCCTTCGAGGTCGCCAACGCGGTTCAGCGGCGCCAGCACGTTCTCGCAGAACTTGGCACCTTCCTCAAGGATCGCATCGACCATGTCGGGCGTGGCTTCCTCGCAACCCGGCAAGCTCTGGTAGTGCGCTTCATAGCCGAGCAGTTCGTCGCGAACGAAGCGAATATCACGCAGAGGGGCTTTGTATTCAGGCATTGCGATGAACCTCTTGAGGAGTCCGGTGGAGTGAGCGCCGACAGCAACCAGCACTCGGTCAAACAGTTGTTTGAAACTTACGTTTAGGTGCAAACAAAGTCAAGAAGGGACTATGGTGCCATTTACGTCGCGAAACATGGCGTATCTGCCATGTGCCCGTAAATGCAACTGCGGGCCTCACTGCAGAGGGCAACCGATCAGACAACGGTGTTGTCTGATCAGCGCCATCGCAGTCAGGCCCGCAGAGGTTTCAGCGAGATTAGCAATCAGGCGTAGGTGTCGATGAAGCGGCCGAGCAGTTCGTCGGAAGCCTTGGCGACTTTCACACCAAGCTCGACTTCAGTCTTGCCCAGCGCCAACTGCACCGTGCTGGTGGCCATGTCCATTTGCTGGCTGCGGTCGACGGCGCGCAAGCGCTCGGCCTGATAGTCGCTGGACTGGCTGGTGGCGGCACGTTCGACGGTGCCGTTGGCGATCTGGCTGGCGGCCTGATCAACGCGGTTCTGGCCCGCCTGAATGGCGCCAAGACCTGCGTAGTAGGCAGAGCTACCGGTGATTTCCATGTCAAAACTCCGATGACGCTGGATAACGGACAAACTTCATTAAAGCAGGCCAACGCCGAAAAGGCCCGTTTAAATCGCTAATAGCCTAGTGCCATTCGATAGACCGAGGGTATGCGCGCGGAGCTTAATCAAGCAGGTCAAGCTGCAGATGTTCGGCCACGGCATCGGCACTGGCTTGCTTGAGTTTGGGCACCCGCCCCAAGCACGGCGCGGGCAGGCGTTCAGCGAGGCTGGCCAGGTTTTCTTCCAGCCGCGAGGTGCGCGGCTCAATCACATTGGCCACCCAGCCGGCCAGCTGCAGGCCATCGCGGGCAATCGCTTCGGCACTTAACAGCGCGTGATTGATGCAGCCCAGGCGCACGCCGACCACCAGGATCACCGGTAGCTTCAGCGCGATCGCCAGATCGGACAGGTTGGCATGGTCCGACAACGGCACCCGCCAACCGCCGGCACCTTCGATCAAGGTGAAGTCGGCGCCCTCTGCCAGAATCCCCTGCATCGCCTTGAGCAAAGCAGGCAGCGCCAGCGCCACGCCCGCTTCGCGCGCAGCCAGGTGCGGGGCGATTGCCGGCTCGAAAGCGAACGGATTGACCCGTTCATAAGGCAACTGGACGGTACTTTGATCAATCAGCGCTAACGCATCGGCATTGCGCAGGCCCTTGCTGGTCACCGCGCATCCCGACGCCACCGGCTTGGCCGCGAGGGTGCTCAGACCTTGCAGCCTAGCCGCATGGAGCAAGCCGGCAGCGATGGTGGTCTTGCCCACGTCTGTGTCGGTACCGGCAATGAAATACGCTTGGCTCATGTCATTCCCCAGCCTGCTGAGGCTTGCGCAGCACGGCATACACCACCTGATAGGTGGCCGGCAGGCCGGACGGCTGGCGCCAGTGTTCGTAGGCCTGCAGCAAACCCTGCATGCGCGCCCGCCCCGTTAGGCCAGCCGGCCGGCCAGGGTTGAGGTTATGCGCACCCAGCGCCTTCAGTTCATGGGTCAGGCTGCGTACATCGAGGTAGTGCAGCACCTGCGCCCGCTGTTGCAGAGCGAGCAACTGCAGGCCGCTGCCGGCACACAGCCGCTGGTAATCTTCGAACCGGCGGAAGCGGTTGACGTGGACCATGCCGTCTACTGCCTGCCAACTGGCGCGCAACTCTTCCAGAGTGCCTACGCACAGGCTGCTGAACGCCAGCACTCCACCAGGGCGCAACACCCGCTGTGCTTCGCTGAGCACGCTGGCGAACTGGCTGCACCACTGAACGGCCAGGCTACTGAAAATCAAATCGACAGTGGCGTCCTGCAGCGGCAGGCGTTCGGCATCGCCGACCACGTGGAACTGCGCGCCACCTTGCTGCCGAGCGTGATCTAGCATGCCTTCGGCAATGTCGACGGCCACGCCGACAGCGCCGGCAAAGCGCTCGGCCAGCACGCGGCTGAAGTGACCGGTACCGCTGCCCAGGTCGAGCCAGCGGCTTGGGGTGAGATCAGCCGGCAACTGCTCGAGCAAAGCCACACCGACGGCGCGCTGCAACGCGGCAACGCTGTCATAACTGGCAGCAGCCCGCGAAAACGACGCCGCCACCTGGCGTTTGTCAGGCAAGCCGCCCGGCAGGGTCGGATGGGACAGATCAGTCATCGCCGCTCTCGTGCAAAAAAATCTTGATGCCCGCCGCCAGGTCCTGCGGATATTCCAGCAGGAAGGCATGCGAGGTGTTTTCAACCAGACCGACCTCGACGTCCGGGACCAGCTCGCACAGCGCCTTGGCTGCCTCTGCCGGGACCAGCACATCGCTGCCGGCAAACAGGTGCAACTGCGGCCCGGTGTACTCCACCAAGGCGTCGCGGGTATCCAGCTTGCCCAACACCTCCAGGCCGCTCATCAGGTACAGCGGATCAGTGCTCGGCAAGCCGACATTGAGTTGCTTGAGCACGGCCAACTGATCCGGCGCACCCTGGGTGCACAGCGAGCGAAAGCGCTTCAGGGTGACCTGCAGATGGCTGCGACAGCCGTCGGCAAAGGTGCTGAAGGTGTCTGCCGGCATGCCGTGCGGCCAGTCGGCGCGGCTGACGAAACTAGGATTACTGGCCAGGGTCAGCAGGCCGCAGCAGCGATCACCGCGTTTGCGGGCCAGCTCGCTGGCGAGCATCCCGCCCAGTGACCAGCCACCCAGCCAGGTGTCCTGGGGCAGGGTGCGATCAAGATGGTCGACCCAGGCCTGGACATCGCCGTCGGGCAATTCCGGCAGCGCCAGCAGGTCGACCTGCAAGCGCGGATCCTGCGCGCGCAGGCTTGCCGCCAATGGATGCAGTGCAGCAGTACCCAGCCCCCAGCCGGGCAAGAGAATCAGGCGATTACGCATCGGCGCGCTCCAGTTGTGGATAACAGTCTGCCAATGCATTCAACAATAGCTGCACCTGCGCCTCGGTGTGCGCCGCGCTCAAGGTGACCCGCAGCCGCGCACTACCGGCCGGCACTGTCGGCGGGCGAATGGCGGTCACCAGCAAGCCGCGTTCGCGCAGCATCTGCGACAGGCGCACAGCACGGCCGCTGTCGCCGATCAGGATTGGCTGAATCGGCGTCTGGCTGTCCATCAGTTGCAGGCCGATCTGCTCTGCCCCCTCGCGGAACTGGCGGATCAACGCCGCCAACTGCTCGCGCCGCCAGCTTTCGTCACGCAGCAGCTGCAGGCTCTTGAGCGTGGCGCAGGCCAGCGCCGGCGGTTGGCTGGTGGTGTAGATGTAGGGCCGAGCGAACTGCACCAGTGCCTCGATCAAGTCATCACTGCCGGCAACAAACGCACCTGCGGTGCCGCAGGCTTTGCCGAGGGTGCCGATCAACACTGGCACCTGATCCAGACCAAGGCCGAAGTGCTCGACGATTCCGCCGCCGTTGGCGCCCAGGGTGCCGAGGCCGTGGGCATCATCGACCATCAGCCAGGCATTCGCTGCGCGGGCGGTCGCGGCCAGTGCGGGCAGGTCGGCGAGATCGCCATCCATGCTGAACACGCCATCGGTAACCACCAGGGTATTGCCGGTCGCCCGCTGCAGGCGGCTGGCCAGGCTCTGCGCATCGTTGTGCAGATAACGATTGAAGCGCGCACCGCTGAGCAGGCCGCCATCGAGTAGCGAAGCGTGGTTGAGGCGGTCTTGCAGCACCGTATCGCCCTGCCCGACCAACGCGGTGATGGCACCGAGGTTGGCCATGTAGCCGGTGGAAAACAGCAGCGCACGCGGCCGCCCGGTCAGCTCGGCCAGGGCTTCTTCAAGCTGGTGATGCGGGGTGCTGTGGCCGATGACCAGATGCGAAGCACCGCCACCGACCCCCCAGCGCTCGGCGCCGGCGCGCCAGGCAGCGATCACCTCAGGGTGATTGGCCAGACCGAGGTAATCATTGTTGCAGAAGGCCAGCAGCGGCTGGCCATCGACCACCACCTGCGGCCCCTGCGCGGTCTGCAGCAGCGGCCGTTGCCGATACAGATCGGCCGCGCGCCGTTCGGCCAGGCGCGCGGTGAGGTCAAAGGCCATTTCAGGCCGACGCTGCGTCGTAGAACATCTCGCTGCTGCGCTGCTCGACCAGGGCCTGCTCGATGGCTGCCTGATGCACTTCGTCAGCGTGCTCTTCGCGCGCTTCCGGCTTGATACCGAGGCGGGCGAACAGCTGCATGTCCTTGTCGGCTTGTGGGTTGGCCGTGGTCAGCAGTTTTTCGCCGTAGAAGATCGAGTTGGCCCCGGCCATGAAAGCCAGCGCCTGCATCTGCTCATTCATCTGCTCACGCCCGGCCGACAGCCGTACGTGCGACTTGGGCATGAGAATCCGCGCGACCGCAAGCATACGGATGAAATCGAATGGGTCGACGTCGGCTTCTTCAGCCAGCGGCGTGCCGACAACCTTGACCAGCATGTTGATCGGTACCGACTCAGGATGCTCGGGCAGGTTGGCCAGCTGAATCAGCAGCCCGGCGCGGTCGTCCAGCGACTCACCCATGCCGAGGATGCCGCCGGAGCAGATCTTCATGCCGGCGTCGCGCACATAGGCCAGGGTCTGCAGGCGCTCGCTGTAGGTGCGGGTGGTGATGATGCTGGTATAGAACTCAGGCGAGGTGTCGAGGTTGTGGTTGTAGTAGTCCAGGCCAGCCTGAGCCAGCGCGACAGTCTGGTCCTGGTCCAGCTTGCCGAGGGTCATGCAGGTTTCCAGGCCCAATGCCTTGACCCCTTTGACCATCTCCAGCACGTAAGGCATGTCTTTGGCCGAAGGATGCTTCCAGGCCGCGCCCATGCAGAAGCGCGTCGAGCCAATGGCTTTGGCGCGGGCGGCCTCTTCCAGCACCTTTTGCACTTCCATCAGCTTTTGCTTTTCCAGCCCGGTGTTGTAGTGGCCGGACTGCGGACAGTATTTGCAGTCTTCCGGGCAGGCGCCGGTCTTGATCGACAGCAGGGTCGAGACCTGCACACGGTTGGGATCGAAATGCGCGCGGTGCACGCTTTGCGCCTGGAACAACAAATCATTAAAGGGCTGCTGGAACAGCGCCTTGACCTCGGCCAGGCCCCAGTCGTGACGTGTTGTAGCAATTGTGCTGGCGCTCATCGGCGTTTCCTTATCTAGGCTCTGACTGGCGCGCAGGCCAAGAAAGCCGCCAGCGCATCACGGATAGGCGCAATATTTACGGAAGGGCCATGGACTGTCAACCAATACTCAGATGGCTGGTTTACAAGTGTACGAATATTAATCAACTGTGTTTGCTGTGTGATGAACACGCTCATCAGCCCTACCCGCTGTGCAGCGCCTGCGAGCAGGAATTGCCCTGGCTGGAGGAACAATGCCTGCGCTGCGCGTTACCGCTGGCCATCGCCGGCCTGCATTGCGGCCCCTGCCACCGCAGGCCACCGGCCTTCAGCCAGGTGATTGTGCCGTGGCATTTCGGCTTCCCGCTGGACAGCCTGATCAGTCGCTTCAAGCATCGCGGGCAGTGGCCCCTCGGTCGTTTGCTGGCGGGCTTGCTCGGGGATGCGTTGGCGCATCGCTACACCGAGGGCTTGCCCAGGCCGGACTACTTGTTGCCAGTGCCTTTGGCAGCGCGTCGGCTGCGCCAGCGCGGCTTCAATCAGGCCGGTATGCTTGCGCGCTGGCTGTCAGGCCAACTGGGCATCGCCTGCAACGAGCGCTGGCTGCTGCGTACCCGCGACACCCCGGCTCAGCAAAAACTCGGCGCCAAGGCGCGCCGGCGCAATCTGCGTGAGGCGTTTACCCTGGCGCCAGGCGTTGATGTCGAAGGGCGGCACCTGGCAGTGGTCGACGACGTGCTGACCACCGGCGCCACTGCCCAGGCCATTGCCAAGCTGCTGCGCAAGGCTGGCGCCCAGCGGGTCGATGTCTATTGCCTGGCGCGCACGGCCAAACCTGGCCAGGCCTGAGCGGGCGCCAGGGTTGACTGATGACGCTACGGGAGGCAACTTCGCCAGTCTCACACCGCCTGGCTCAAGCGCATGTCTCTGCCCACCCAGCTCACCCAACACATCGCCCGCCGCCCGCAGCGCATCGCCCTGCTGCAGCACATCGCCGAGCAGGGCTCGATCACCCGCGCGGCGAAGGCTGCCGGGATCAGTTACAAGTCCGCCTGGGACGCCATCGACGAGCTCAACAACCTTGCCGCGCAGCCTTTGGTCGAACGCAGCACCGGCGGCCGTGGTGGTGGCGGCGCGCAGTTGTCGTCAGAGGGCCAGCGCGTGCTGCGCCTTTACTTGCGCCTGCAAGCGCTGCAGGCGCAAGTGCTCGAGGCCGCCGAACACAGTAGCGACCTCGACCTGCTCGGCCGGCTGATGCTGCGCACCAGCGCGCGTAATCAGTTGCAGGGTGAGGTCAGCACAGTGAGCAGCGAAGGTCGGCATGACCGGGTGACCCTGGCGCTGAGTGGCGGGCTGCAGATTCAAGCGCTGATCACCCGCGACAGCACCGAGCGGCTGGAACTGGCGCCAGGCAGCCAGGTAGTGGCCTTGCTCAAGGCCGGCTGGGTGCACTTGCTCGGCCCGGAGGACACCGCAGAACCAGGCAGCAACACGCTCGGCGCCACGGTCGCCGAAGTGCTCGCTGAAGAAGAGGCCAGCTGCGAAGTGCGCCTGCAACTGAGTAATGGCCAGACCCTCTGCGCTTTTGCCGAGAGCCAGTGGCTGACAGCTCATGGGGTGACCACCGGCAGCGAACTACGTGCGCAGTTCCATCCGGCTTATGTACTGCTGGGCGTGCCGGCCTAGCGACCTCCGGTGCGCGGGGTAATGGAGTACCATGGTGCTCACGATGTCGCCCTGCGGAGCTCCAATGTCCCACCCTTTCGATACCCTCACCCCCGACCTGGTCCTTGATGCGGTAGAAAGCCTGGGCTTTCTCAGCGATGCCCGCGTGCTGGCGCTCAACAGTTACGAGAACCGGGTCTATCAGGTGGGCATCGAAGACCAGCAGCCGCTGATCGCCAAGTTCTACCGGCCGGGGCGTTGGACCGACGCACAGATCCACGAAGAACACGCCTTTACCGCCGAGCTTGCCGACTGCGAAGTGCCGGTCGTGGCGCCAATCAGCCATGAAGGCCAGAGCCTGTTCGAACATCAGGGCTTTCGCTTTGCCTTGTTCCCACGCCGCGGCGGCCGGGCGCCAGAGCCGGGCAATCTCGACCAGCTGTATACCCTAGGCCAGTTGCTCGGGCGCCTGCACAAAGTCAGCGCCACGCGGCCGTTCGTGCACCGTGAGTCGCTCGCTGTGGATAACTTCGGGCATGCCTCGCTGCAGACCTTGCTTGACGGCAACTACGTGCCCAAGGAACTGCTACCAGCTTATGAATCGGTCGCTCGCGATCTGCTCAAACGGGTTGAAGCGATCTACGCGCGCACCCCGCACCAGACCATCCGCCTGCACGGCGACTGCCACCCAGGCAACATCATGCACCGCGAAGACGCCTACCACCTGGTCGATCTGGACGACTGCCGGACGGGCCCGGCAGTGCAGGACCTGTGGATGATGCTCGCCGGCAGCCGCGAAGAACGCCTGGGCCAGTTGGCCGAGCTGATCGACGGCTACAACGAGTTCCACGACTTCGACCCGCGCGAGCTGCCGCTGATCGAGCCGCTGCGGGCCTTGCGCCAGTTGCACTACAGCGCCTGGCTGGCGCGGCGCTGGGACGACCCGGCGTTCCCGCGCAGCTTCCCCTGGTTTGGTCAGCCGCGTTACTGGGGCGATCAGATCCTTGCCCTGCGCGAGCAGATCTCGGCGCTGGACGAAGCGCCGCTGAAATTGTTCTAGGAGCAGGTGCAGGTCTGTCTACAATAGGTGCTGTTATTTAGCTACCTAAGCAAGGATTCGGCATGCACGCTGCAAACCCGCGTCGCGGGTATATTCTCGGCCTGACGGCCTACATCATCTGGGGCCTGTTCCCGCTGTACTTCAAAGCCATTCAGAGCGTGCCGGCGGTCGAGATCATCGTCCACCGGGTGCTCTGGTCGGCGTTGTTCGGTTCGCTGTTACTGTTGGTGTGGAAGCACCCCGGCTGGTGGCGCGAGTTGCGCGATAACCCCAAGCGCCTGGCAATCCTCGCCTTGAGCGGCACATTGATCGCCGGCAACTGGCTGACCTATGTCTGGGCGGTAAACAACGGGCGCATGCTCGAAGCCAGCCTCGGCTATTACATCAACCCATTGATCAACGTGCTGCTGGGCATGCTCCTGCTCGGCGAGCGTTTGCGGCGACTGCAGTGGCTGGCGGTCGGCCTGGCAGCGGTCGGGGTCGCACAGCAGGTGTGGCAGGTCGGCAGCCTGCCGTGGGTGTCGCTGGTGCTGGCGCTGACCTTTGGCTTCTATGGGCTGATCCGCAAGCAGGCACCCGTCGCGGCACTGCCCGGGCTGGTAGTGGAGACCTGGATGCTGGTGCCGCTGGCTGCGGGCTGGCTGTTGCTGCACCCGGCTGCCAGCAGCACGCAGGGGGATTTCTTCAGCAGCACTGAAGCGCTCTGGCTGATTGCCGCCGGGCCGGTCACGCTGGTCCCGTTGGTGTGCTTCAACGCAGCCGCGCGACACCTACCCTACACCACCTTGGGTTTCCTGCAGTACCTGGCACCGAGCCTGGTGCTGTTGCAGGCGGTGCTGCTGTTCGACGAGCACTTGTCGTCGAGCACGCTGGTCGCATTCATGTTCATCTGGGCCGGTTTGGCGCTGTACAGCGTGGATGCCTGGCTTAGAGTGAGCAAGCGCACCTGATCAATAAATAACCAAAAGCCTGCAGGCCACAGCTGGCGTGGCCTGCAGCAACCTCTCCAGAGGTTATCCACATGCTGATCCCCGCGCTTTGTGCACAAGCGCCTGATTACTGAGCGTTTTTTGCTCAATCCTCGGCAAGCGGCATGGGCATTGGGCTGAAGCGGTACGCCCCCAGGTTATCCACAGGGACGTCCCCGTAAATCAGGGATAACCGCACCGCCCTGGCTGTGGACTATTCTTCGGCGCGCAGCTCAAGTTCGACCATCAAATCATCGGCCAGCGCTTCCAGGCTCTGCTGCAGATCCTCCAACGAAAGCGCCATCGGCAACGCCAGCAGCGCGTTGGCGTGGAACAATGGCTCGCTGCTCATCGGCGCCGGGCGTACTTCAGTGGTGAAGCGCTCCAGATTTACCCCCTTGTCTGCCAGCAATCGGGTAATGTCGCGAACGATACCTGGGCGGTCATTGCCCACCAGTTCCATACTGATTGGCTTCCAGTTAGCCGCGGGCTCGGCGCCGCTCTCGGCGATCAGTACGCGGATGTTGTGGCTGATCAGCTGCTCCAGCGCTTTGACCAATTCAGCGTGGGACTCAGTCGGCACCGCCACCCGCAGGATCCCGGCAAACTGCCCGGCCATACGCGACATGCGGCTTTCCAGCCAGTTGCCGTTGTGGCTGGCGATGCACTGGGCAATGCGTTCTACCTGCCCAGCCTGGTCGGGGGCGATCACGGTCAATACTAGGTGGTCCACTGCGTACTCCTCTGCCCTGCCAAGGTTTCAGCCAGGCCAACCATGGCGCAAAGGCTGGCAATCGAGTGAGTATAGGCAAGCTGTGGCAACCTGCCGCAGGGCAGTCCGAATGACTAATCGTGTACTGTTTCAAGATTTATCTGGAACAATCTACCTGTTTTTTGCGAACATGCGGCTTCCCAGCGTGACCCTATGCGACCAAATGGTCGCACAGCGACGCTTTTAGTCTGATGTTCACCCGCCTGCTGCTTCATGTAGTATGCCCCGACGCGGACTACAAAACGTCGCTGGATGTCTGCCGATGGCGCCTGTGAAAATACGCAAACCGCCCGCCAGCGCGTCTGGCAGGCCGCACCCAGCCGCCTGCGGGCATGTACTGGTGCGTGTTTGAAGAAGCGCTACAGGCTTAATACGATGAGCGAAATAGCTGAGCAGAGTGAGGCAAGCAATGACTGAACACGTTCAAGTCGGTGGCCTTCAGGTCGCCAAGGTGCTGTACGACTTCGTCAACAACGAAGCCATTCCAGGCACCGGCATCGTCGCCAAGGATTTCTGGCTCGGTGCGGAAAAGATCATCAACGACCTCGCTCCGAAGAATAAAAACCTGCTCGCCAAACGCGACCAGCTGCAAGCCCAGATCGACGCCTGGCACCAGGCGCGTCAAGGCCAGGCTCACGACGCCGCAGCCTACAAGGCATTCCTCCAGGAAATCGGTTACCTGCTGCCAGCAGCAGAAGACTTCCAGGCAACCACGCAAAACGTCGACGAAGAAATCGCCCGCATGGCCGGCCCACAGCTGGTAGTACCGGTGATGAACGCGCGTTTCGCCCTCAACGCCGCCAACGCGCGCTGGGGTTCGCTGTATGACGCGCTGTATGGCACCGACGCCATCAGCGAAGAAGGTGGCGCCGAAAAAGGCCAGGGCTATAACAAGGTCCGTGGTGACAAGGTCATCGCCTTTGGCCGCGCCTTCCTCGACCAGGCTGCGCCACTGGCTGCTGGCTCGCACGTCGACTCCACCGGCTACCGCATCGATGCCGGCAAGCTCGTGGTTGCGCTCAAGGGCGGCAGCAACAGCGGCCTGCGCGACGATGCACAGTTGATCGGCTACCGTGGCGAGGCCGCGGCGCCAACCGCAGTCCTGCTCAAGCACAACGGCCTGCACTTCGAAATCCAGGTCGACGCCAGCACCCCGGTCGGCAGCACTGACGCCGCCGCCGTCAAAGACATCCTGATGGAATCGGCCCTGACCACCATCATGGACTGCGAAGACTCGGTTGCTGCAGTCGATGCCGACGACAAGGTGGTGGTTTACCGCAACTGGTTGGGCCTGATGAAAGGCGACCTGTCCGAAAGCGTCAGCAAGGGCGGCAAGACCTTCACCCGGACCATGAACCCGGACCGCGAGTACACCGCACCGAACGGCGGCAGCGTAAGCCTGCACGGTCGCTCGCTGCTGTTCGTGCGCAACGTTGGTCACCTGATGACCAACCCCGCAATCCTCGACGCGCAGGGCAATGAGATCCCGGAAGGCATCCAGGATGGCCTGTTCACCGGCCTGATCGCCTTGCACAACCTCAAGGGCACCACCACCCGCAAGAACAGCCGCACCGGCAGCATCTATATCGTCAAACCGAAAATGCACGGCCCGGAAGAAGTGGCGTTTGCCGCAGAAATCTTCAGCCGCGTCGAAGACGTGCTGCAGATGCCGCGCAACACCATGAAGGTCGGCATCATGGACGAGGAGCGCCGTACCACGGTCAACCTCAAGTCGTGCATCAAGGCTGCGGCCGAGCGCGTGGTGTTCATCAACACCGGCTTCCTTGACCGTACCGGTGACGAAATCCATACCTCGATGGAAGCCGGCGCCGTTGTGCGCAAGGGCGCCATGAAGAACGAGAAGTGGATCGGCGCCTACGAGAACAACAACGTCGATGTCGGCCTCGCCACTGGCCTGCAAGGCCGTGCCCAGATCGGCAAGGGCATGTGGGCCATGCCTGACCTGATGGCGGCCATGCTCGAACAGAAGATCGCCCACCCATTGGCCGGTGCCAACACCGCCTGGGTGCCGTCACCGACCGCCGCGGTACTGCACGCCCTGCACTACCACCAGGTTGATGTGCAGGCGCGTCAGGCGGAACTGGCCAAGCGCGCGCCGGCCTCGGTCGATGACATCCTGACCATCCCGCTGGCAGCCGACACCAACTGGTCCGACGAAGAAATTCGCAACGAGCTGGACAACAACGCCCAGGGCATCCTCGGCTATGTCGTGCGCTGGATTGACCACGGTGTGGGCTGTTCGAAGGTGCCGGACATCAACAACGTCGGCCTGATGGAAGACCGCGCGACCCTGCGTATCTCCGCACAATTGCTCGCCAACTGGCTGCGCCACGGCATCGTGCGCGAAGAGCAGGTGCTGGAAAGCCTCAAGCGCATGGCGGCAGTGGTCGATCAGCAGAACGCTGCCGACAGTTCGTACCGGCCAATGGCGCCGAACTTCGACGACAACGTTGCCTTCCAGGCAGCGCTGGAGTTGGTGCTCGAAGGTGCCAAGCAGCCGAACGGCTACACCGAGCCGGTGCTGCACCGTCGCCGCCGCGAGTTCAAGGCGCGCAACGGGCTGTAAGTGGAGAATGCCAGGGCCGCTTTGCGGCCCTGGCTTCACTCAATCCGCAATTCCTTCCTCACCAGCCGCAACAGCTTGTCCAGATCCGGCGGCTTGACCATGAAGTCCAGCACCCCAAGGTGCATCGCCTTGACGGCCTCTGGGACCTGCGACTCCCCCGACACCACCACAATGGGCAGATCTGCCCGCACCGAACTGCGAATCTGCTTGATCAGTTCAAGCCCATCCACTGGCCCCATGCGCAGATCGGTGATCATCATGCCAATACGCGGTTCACGCCTGAGTGCCCGCAACGCAGCCAATGCGCTCGACGCACTGATGCAGCGGATACCTTTGCGATTCAGATACCAGGCCAGGGCCCTACGGCTGAGGATGTCGTCGTCGACCACCAGCACCAGCGGCAGTTGCGGCGGTGGCGCGCTGACCAAGGCCAACGCCTCGCGCTCGGCGTCACTCAGAATGTCGTCATGCTCACCCATGGTCTTCCCGTTGAAATATCGTCTGCACAGCGTATGACCACAAATTCGCCGAATGTGCTATCCGCCCGTGCAGCCAACGTCGCCGAACGGGCGTTATGCCCTCATAGACTTACGTCCAATGGGCACGAACCGGCCGCCAGCCGACCATGGGGACCGAGAACAACAAGGCCGACTTCACTATATATAGTTAGATATATATAGATCGGCACAGCGATACGGTCAGCTCATGAGTAAAAAGGACGCCTACAGCCAAGCCGGCAGAACCGCGGTGTTGCAGAACATTCAGGGCACATTGCAGTTCCTGCAGCGCTTTCCGCCGTTCAAGCAGATGGAACACAGCCATCTGGCCTTTATGGTGGAGCAGTGCCAACTGCGCTTCCACGCCAGCGGCGAAAGCATCATCAAGCCCGCCGATGGCCCGGTCGAGCACTTCTATATCGTCAAGCAAGGGCGCGTCGTCGGTGAGCGCCAGCACGTCAGCCAGGCAGGGGTAGAAACCACCTTCGAGATCACCAGCGGCGAATGCTTCCCGCTGGCGGCCTTGCTTGGCGAGCGTGCGACCCGCACCGAGCACGTTGCCGGCGAGGACACCTTCTGCCTGCAGCTGAACAAAGCTGCGTTCATTCGCCTGTTCTCGATGTCGGATGTGTTTCGTGATTTTGCTCTGCGCGGCGTCAGCAGCCTGCTCGATCAGGTTAATCAGCAGGTGCGCCACCGTGCGGTAGAAAACCTCGGCAGCCAATATTCCCTGAATACACCGCTGGGCGAGCTGGCCATGCGTCACCCGGTGGTGTGCACTCCGGACATGCCCTTGCGCGAAGCGGTGCGCCTGATGCACGAACAGCAGGTCGGCAGCATCGTGATCATCGATCCGCAGCGCTTTCCGATCGGCATCTTCACCCTGCGCGACCTGCGTCAGGTAGTGGCCGATGCCAGCGCCGAACTGAGCGCGCCGATTGCCCTGCACATGACCGCCGCGCCGTTTTACCTGGCGCCGGATGCAACTGCGTTCGATGCGGCCATGGCGATGACCGAACGACATATTGCCCACGTCTGCCTGGTACATGAGCGGCGCCTGTGCGGGGTGGTGTCCGAGCGCGATCTGTTCTCCTTGCAGCGGGTCGACCTGGTCCATCTGGCGCGCACCATCCGCCATGCGCCACGGCTGGACACATTGGTGTCGCTGCGCGGCGAGATCAGCCAGCTGGTCGAGCGCATGCTCGCCCACGGTGCTTCGTCGACGCAGATCACCCAGATCATCACCCTGCTCAACGACCACACCGTGTGCCGGGTGATCGAGCTGGCCCTGGCCGAGCGTGGCGATCCCGGCGTAGCATTCAGCTGGTTGTGTTTTGGCAGTGAAGGCCGCGGTGAACAAACCCTGTTCACCGATCAGGACAACGGCATCCTGTTCGAGGCCGACGATACTGCCCAGGCCGACGCCCATCGGCGCGCTCTGCTGCCGCTGGCGCAGTACATCAACCAGTGCCTGGCGCAGTGTGGTTTCAGCTTGTGCCAAGGCAATATCATGGCCGGCAACGCCGACCTGTGCCTGTCGCGCAGCGAGTGGGCGCGGCGCTTTGCCGGGTTCGTCCGCGAGGCCAGCCCGGAAAACCTGCTCGGGTCTTCCATCTACTTTGACCTGCGCGCGGTCTGGGGCGATGAGCAGGCGGTCGAACAATTGCGCCAGGGCATGCTTGCCCAGGTCCGCGACAACCGCATTTTCCAGCGCATGATGGCCGACAATGCCTTGCGCCAGCGGCCACCAGTGGGGCGCCTGCGCGACTTCGTACTGACCCGTCAAGGCAACGACAAGGCCGCCACCCTCGACCTCAAGGTGCAGGGCCTGACGCCGTTTGTAGACGGCGCCCGTCTGCTCGCCCTGGCCAACGGCATTGGCGCCTGCAACACCCTAGAGCGCCTGCGTCAGCTGGTCGCCAGAGAAGTCATCGATGCCCTGGACGGCGCCGCCTTCGAAGAGGCATACCACTTCATCCAGCAGACCCGCATGCAGCAGCATCAACGCCAGAGCCGCGCCAACCAGGCCTACTCCAACCGGCTCGACCCGGACAGCCTCAACCAGCTCGATCGACGCATCCTGCGTGAGTCGCTGCGCCAGGCTCAACGCCTGCAAAGCAGCCTGGCCCTGCGGTATCAGCTATGAGTCTGTTTACCTGGCTGCGCCCTTCCCTGCCTGCCGCCGTCGACCCGGCCATGCGCCAGCGCCTGGCGCAATTGCCCAAGCCAGCGCCGCCAGGCGTGCATTCGCTGCGCGAGCAGCGCTGGGTGGTCATCGACCTGGAAACCAGCGGGCTCAACCTAAACCGTGATCAGGTGCTGTCGATCGGTGCGGTGGCTATCGAAGACGGCGCCATCGATTTCAGCCAGCAGTTCGAACGCACCTTGCACCGCCCGGCGCAGAAGACCAACCCCAGCGTGTTGATCCACGGCCTCGGCCCGGATGCCCTCGCCGCCGGCTCAGCGCCGGCAACGGCGCTGCTGGAGTTGCTCGAGTTCATCGGCGACAGCCCACTGCTGGCGTTCCACGCGCCGTTCGATCAGCACATGCTCGGCCGCGCCTTGAAAGACAGTCTTGGCCATCGCTTGCAGCACAGCTTTTACGACGTGGCCGAAATCGCGCCGATGCTCAACCCCGACACGGTAATGCGCGAGGCCGGCCTGGACGACTGGATCGGCCACTTCGGCCTGCAGGTGGATGAGCGCCATCATGCCAGTGCCGACGCCCAGGTCACCGCCGAGTTGGCCCTGATCCTGTTCAGCCAGGCCCGCCGGCAGCAGCTCGACAGCCCCCTGCAACTGAGCACGCGCCTGCAGCAATGGCGGCGGCGCAAGGCTCAGAGTCACAGTTGGTAATAGCTATCCGATAGACGTGGATTGCGTGCGGCCACCCGCCTCTGTAACAATCGCGAATAATTATCGTTAGTTAACGCATTCTTTCCGGGGAACGCTCTTGCCGTCTGCGCACAGTCCACATGCTGATCTGATCGGTGCGCTTTATCGCGACCACCGCAGCTGGCTGCTGGCCTGGCTGCAACGCAGCACGCGCTGCCGGCAACGCGCCGAAGACCTCAGCCAGGACACCTTCGTGCGCTTGCTCGGGCGTGACCAGTTGCCGGTGCCGCGTGAGCCAAGGGCGTTTCTTGCTGCGGTGGCCAAGGGTTTGCTGTTCGATCATTTCCGCCGGGCTGCGCTGGAGCAGGCTTACCTGGCGGAACTGGCGCAGATGCCCGAAGCCGAACAGCCCTCGCCGGAACTGCAACTACTGATTCTCGAAGACCTCAAGGCCATCGACCGCTTGCTTGGCAAACTGTCGAGCAAAGCCCGCGCTGCGTTCCTGCACAACCGCCTGGATGGCATGGGCCATGCCGAAATCGCCGAGCGTCTGGGCGTTTCCGTCTCCCGTGTGCGTCAGTATCTGGCCCAGGGGATGCGCCAGTGCTACATCGCTCTGTATGGCGAGCCGACGTGAGCACCAGCCCGGTCTCGAACAAGGTGCTGGACGCTGCAATCGCCTGGAAGCTGTGCCTGGACGATAGCCCCGGCGTGCCAGAGCAGCGTAGTGAGTTCCTGCGTTGGCACGCTGCCAGCGAAGAGCACGCTCGCGCCTGGCGCCAACTGGGCATGCTCGACCAGCGTTTCAGCGCCGCAGTCGGCCCAGCACGCAAGGCACTGCTGCAGTCGCGGGTCAGCTTGCGCCGGCGGGTTGGTACCCTTGGCGGCGGGCTCGCCAGCGTGCTACTGGTCGCCGCGCTGGTCCTGCAACTCGATGCACCGTCGCTGTCGCCGGGTTACTGGCTGGCAGATCAGCGCACCGCCACCGGCGAATTGCGCACCCTGCGCCTGGAAGACGGCACGTTGCTCAGCCTCAATACCCATAGCGCCGTGGATATCGATTTCGAAGGCAGCCAGCGCGTGATCGTTCTGCATCAGGGCGAAATCTCGGTTGAAACCGGCCATGACGACCTGCGGCCGCTGCTGGTGCGTACCGATGATGGTCGCCTGCGCCCACTAGGCACACGCTTCCTGGTCAAGCGCGAAGCGCAAGGCACGCGTCTTGAAGTGCTCCAGTCGCAGGTCGCGGCAATGCCGTCCAACCGCGCAGATGAGCAGGTTCTGGCAGCAGGCCAGCAGGTCATGATGACGGCCAATGGCCTCAGCCAGATCAGCCCGGTTGCGGCCGGCGCCGATGCCTGGACCCGCGGCATGCTGGTGGTGGACAACGTGCGCCTGGCCGATCTTATCGCTGAGCTGGGCCGCTACCGCAGCGGCCATCTGGGCGTCGCGCCCGAGGTAGCCGACCTGCGCGTGACCGGCAGCTTCCCGCTGACCGATATCGACCTGGCACTGGCCTCACTGACCCCTGCATTGCCGGTCAAGGTCGAGCAGCGCACGCCATGGTGGGTCAAGGTCGTCGCGCAATGAGCCGCTAGCGGCAGCGCCGATAAATTTATTTCGACAGGCCCCTGTCACTTTTCAATTCTCGCCCGGCAAGGAAGCACAAAGCACTTATCCGTCGAGGAGCCGCTGCATGTCCCGTGCCGTTGATCGTATCCTGCGCCCCAGCCTGATGGCTCTGGCGATTGCCCTGTCTATCCCGATGGCCAGCCCTGCTCTGCATGCTGCCGAGCAATCGCAACTCGCCTATGACTTGCCCAGCGCGCCACTGGCGACGACCCTGAATCAGATCGCTAGCCAGGCGGGTATCGCCCTGGCGATCGACCCAGCCCTGGTCAGCGGGCGCACCGCGGCGCCGGTCAAAGGCCAGTACGATGCCCTCGGCGCACTGCAGGCGGCCCTGCGCGGCAGCGGCCTGCAACTGCAGCAGAGCAGTGTCGGCAGTTACAGCCTGGTGGCCACGCCGGAAGGCAGCCTGGCGTTGCCGGAGACAAGTATCAATGCCAACTCCAGCTATGAAAGCGCATGGGGCGCGGTCGACGGCTACACGGCAACGCGCACCGCAGCCGGCAGCAAGACCGACACCGCCATCGCCGAACTGCCGCGCTCGGTCTCGGTGATCACCCGCCAGCAGATGGACGATCGCCCGGTGCTCAGCCTCAACGACGCCTTGCGCTACACCGCTGGCGTACAAAGCAGCGGCTACGGCTCCGACTCGCGCAACGACTGGTTGCTGGTGCGAGGTTTTGTCCCGACCCAGTTCCTCGACGGCCTGCCGTTGCCCCGAGGCAATTACGCGACTCCCAAGATCGAGCCGTGGAATCTGGAGCGCATCGCCGTGTTGCGCGGGCCGGCTTCATCGGTTTACGGGCAGACGCCGCCCGGCGGTCTGCTCGACATGACCTCGCGCCGGCCGCAGGCGCAGAGTGCACACGAGATCGAAGTGCAGGCTGGCAGCAATCAACACAAGCAGATCAACTTCGACAGCACCGGCAAAGTCGACGAGCAAGGTGAGTTTCTTTACCGCGTCAGCGGCACGGTGCGTGACAGCAATTCCCCGGTTGATCACATTCCAGACAAGCGCTACAACCTGGCCCCAAGCCTGACCTGGAACATCAACGACGATACCAAGCTGACCCTGATCACTCAGTTCACCCGCGACGATACCGGCATTACCGGGCAGTTCCTGCCGCTGCAGGGCACCAAGCTCGACAGCCCGGCGGGCAAGATTTCCCACCACAAGAACCTCGGTGATCCGGACTGGGAATCCTACGACCGCACTTACTATCACCTGGGCTACGCCTTCGAGACCCGTTTGAACGATGTCTGGCAGTTCCGCCAGAACCTGCGTTACGCGCGCAACGAGCTGGACTTCAAGGGTATTACTGCAGGCGGTCAGATCTGGCCCGCCGGTCCGGATGAAGCGGTAAGCGCCGACGGCACCGTGCAACGCACCGCCGGTATCGTTGAAGAAGACATCAGCCAGTTTGCCGTGGACAACAACTTCCAGGCCGACTTCAACACCGGCGTTGTCAGCCACACCGTGCTGCTGGGCCTCGATCACCAACGCTCCGACAGCAATGCTCGCTGGCGCTGGGGCTCGGCTGGCGTGCCGGCGAGCAACATCCACAACCCGATCTATGGTCAGGACTTCTCCAACGTCCAGTACTTCGACATGTACGACTACGACCAGAAGACCCAGCAGACCGGCTTGTACGTGCAAGACCAGATGGCCTTGGACAATTGGCGCCTGACCCTCGGTGGTCGTGAGGACTGGGTCCACACCGGCACCACCTTCCACAATCAGGGTGATGCCACCAGCACCCAGCGCGACAAGAAGTTCAGCAGCAACGCCGCCCTGAGCTACGTCTTCGACAACGGCATCACGCCGTATATTTCCTATGCCGAATCATTCCAGGCGGCCATGGGTTCAGTGGTCAACAGCACCACTGCCTTCAAACCCACCGAGGGCAAGCAGTACGAGCTGGGCATCAAATACCAGCCACCGGGCAGCAGCGCGTTGTTCAGCGCAGCCGTGTTTGACCTGACCCAGGAAAACATCTCGGTTACCGAAGGCGGCGTGACCCGCCAGGTAGGCGAAGTGCGGGTCAAGGGCGTGGAGCTCGAAGCCACTGCCGACGTCAACGAAAACCTCAAGCTGGTGGGTTCCTACACCTACAACGATAGCGAAATCGTCAAAGGGCTCAGCGCTGAAGAAGGCAAGCGCATGGCTCAAGTACCGCGTAACCAAGCCACTGCGTGGGCGGACTACACTTGGCACAGCGGTGCGCTGGACGGCTTCGGGGTGGGTGTCGGCGTACGCTATGTGGGCGATACCTACGGCAACACGATCAACAGCGACTGGGGCCATGTCGGCTCGTACACCGTCTATGACGCCTCCGTGCATTACGACCTTGGCCGCTTGAACAACTCCTTCAAAGGCGTAACCGTCGCGGTAGACGCCAAGAACCTGTTCAACAAGGACTACCTGTCGACCTGTGATGGCTACTACTGCTACTACGGCGACGAGCGCAACGTGGTCGCCAGCGTGAATTACAAGTTCTGATGCAACGCTCAGCGGGCCTGCCGCAGTCTGGCATGCCCACTGACGCCCTCGTCAAGAGCCCGAAAAGATGAAAAGCCTCACCATCCGCCGCTGGTCGCAGGTCCACACCTGGAGCAGCCTGATCTGCACACTGTTCCTGCTCCTGCTGGCAATCACCGGCCTGCCGCTGATCTTCCATCACGAACTGGAACACCTGCTCGGCGACGCCCCCGTACTGCGCCAGATGCCTGCCGATACCCCGCACCTGGACCTGCAGCAACTGGTGCTCAAGGCAGAACAGTATCGTCCTGGCGAAGTCATGCAGTACTTCGGCTATGACGAGGACGAGCCCAACGGCGTAGTCGCCATCACTGCCGCCACGGCAGGCAGCGATCCCAACGACTCGCACACCTTCATGCTCGATGCGCGCACCGGCGAAGCCGTGCCCATGCCGGCTGCCAACGGCGGCTTGATGATGACTATCCTGCGCCTGCACGTGGACATGTTCGCAGGGCTTGCCGGCAAACTATGGCTGGCGTTCATGGGCCTGTTGTTCGTCGTCGCGATCATCTCCGGCACAGTGCTGTATGCGCCGTTCATGCGCCGCTTGCCGTTCGCCAGCGTGCGCCAGGACAGATCGCCGCGCCTGCGCTGGCTCGACCTGCACAACCTGATCGGCATCGTGACGCTGACCTGGGCGCTGGTGGTTGGCGTCACCGGGGTGATCAGTGCCTGTGCTGACCTGGTCATCGCCGCCTGGCGCAACGACAGCCTGGCAGCAATGGTTGCACCCTACCGCGACGCGCCGCCGCTGACCGAGCGTGCGTCGGCCAGCCAGCTGCTGCCGATCGCAACTGCCGCTGCACCGGGGATGCGTGCCGACTTCATCGCATTCCCCGGCACACGCTTCTCCAGTGAGCACCACTATGCCGTGTTCATGAACGGCGCCACGCATCTGACCTCGCACCTGTTCACCCCAGTCCTGATCGACGCCACCACCCTCGCCGTCACAGCAGTCGGCGAGCGGCCCTGGTACATGGACGCGATGGGCCTGTCGCAACCGCTGCACTTTGGCGACTACGGCGGGCGGCCGATGCAGATCCTCTGGGCACTGCTCGACGTGCTGACCATCGTCGTGCTCGCCAGTGGCGTTTATCTCTGGTGGGGCAAGCGCCGTACCGGCGCGAAGGCCAAGCCATGAGCCATCGCTCGCAATCCACCTGGCGGATCTTTACCTGGCCTGTGCTGATCGCGCTGCTGGGTGCAGGGGGGCTGTTCGCCGCGCTGCTGGGCGACGATGGCTGGGATGTTCTGGCCTGGGTCGGCCTGGGCATTCCTGGCGTGCTCGGCGTGCGGGCACTGATCAGGCGCAGTTGAGTTATCTGGCTACAACCACAGCAGGTTTGCCGTACCTAGGATGCAGGGTCCCCCATGACAAGGAGCGGGCCATGCAACCTCTCGAACTTATCCAAACACTCACCGGCCAGATCAAGGCGCTGCTCGAACCCCTGCCGGTCATCGAGCAGCCGCTGCACAATGATCTGCAGACGCGACGCAAGCTCCACAGCGACCTGGCCAGCTACTGGTCAGAACTCAATACTCAAGGCTTGAACCGCAAGCAGTCGCTGATCGCCCTGCGCCAGATTTACCTGCTGGCCGAAATCGACCTGCGCATCACTGACGACACGCTGAGCGCCGATCAGGCCGCGCCGCTGCGCACTTGCATCGAGCAACCGCGCGCCTGGCAACGCCAGCAGATAGCGGCAGCACACCGACCTCAAGTCTACCGGCCCCTGCTGGTGAACCTGCAGCCCAACTGGCGCAGCTACCTGCCGGGGGTGATGGTGATCGTCGCGGGCACCCCTGAGGGCACGCGGCTCGACGCCGACAGCGAAACCGGCGAGGCACTGCTGTGCTGCCTGTCACAAGGCATCGAGGTATTTCCCTCGCTCAAGGCCTTGCATGACGAACTGTGCGAACGGCTGGACGACCCTCTACTCAGCAGCACGTTGCTGCACCTGTACGCCGACCCGCAATCCGCCGAGCAGGCGCGTCTGGCTGATCGTCTGCGTTATGAGTGGTATGCCGATGATCCGATCGAAGCGCAGGTACAGCAACTGATCGACACCCAGCGCCAGCGCCTGAACCTGCCGTCGCTATGGGGCGACGACCAGCCGTCATCGACCACCACGCGACACGCGCAGGTCATGGCGGCACTCAGGCTCGAGGATGATCTTGGTAGCAAGGCAACGCTGAACACGCGCTATTCGCGGTTACTGGAAAAACACATGCCGGCATGGCTGCGCGATGCTGACACGCAAAGCCTCAGCCACATCATGCAGACCATGCAGGAACTGGTGGTGGCCAGTGAAAGAGCAGCGGCTCCAGGCATCCCCACCCAAGCGCAGTTTATTCAGCAGAACGATCTCAGGACATGGACGCGAGCCCGCCTGCAAGAGCGCCTGCTCGATGATTTCGGCCTGCAACTGCTACCACAGGACATAACGGTGAGCATCACGCGCGCCCGCCAGGTCGGGCCGCAGCCCTACCCGTTCAACCCATCCCTGTTCATTACCTGGCAAGGCCTCAAACAGGTCGGCAATGAAACCATTGAGATGGTCACCGAGCGCTTGCCACTGGACGATCTGGCCTTGGTCAACCTCGCCTGGTTCAATTACGACTACTGGTTGACCGCCCGTGTCAGCCATACCGAGGCACGCACGCTGCCCCCGGAGCTGACGCCGGCCTACGTGAAGACACTGGTGCGCAGCCTCAATGCCGGCGGGCGCTATGCAGATTTTCTCTACACCCAACTGGTCGACTCGCGCACGGGCCGCTGGCGCCTGCTGGCCCATACTCGAATCAACCGCGCCCGAATGCGTGCCGAAGCGGTCAAGGCCCGGTATGCCGGGCACTTCGCCGAACATCGCGCCGAGCGTGGTTACCGCTGGGCAACGGCGGTACTGGACCAACCCCACAACGCGCTCCGCCCGCCGGTAGATGGCCATACGGTCGTGGTGCGGCAGCTACTGATCCAGGGCCATACGGTGCAGGGGGTGCTACTGATAAACACTGCACAAGGCAGTGTGCCGTCGTTTCTCATGTACACCCCAGACGCGCCAGACCGACGCAACTGGCGCGAGTTTTCCAGCACCCGGCAATTGCTGCGCACCCTGCGCGACAAACCGGCGCTGCGCCAGTACCTGGCCGCTCGGCTACCACAGGTCGAGGAGAGCGAGCTGCAACGGCTGCTGCTCAAAGGGGGCCTGGGCAGTTCTCTACGCCTGCCAGCCATTCACGACGATCTGTTCTTCGCATTGTATATGGCAGAGGTCCGCGCCCAACTTGCAGCAGTCGACACCAGCAGCCGGACGACTCGCGAGGTCAATGTTCAGTCAGTCATCGACCTGTCCTGGCGGTTGCTGGACCTGATAAGCCTGGTACTGCCTGCCAAGCCCCTGATGGCATTATCGATCGGGCGAATGATCCTGGACATCTGCGATGGCATCCAGGCACACCAGCGAGGCGATATGGAAGGCGTGTTGCGCCATCTCTACAACACCATCAGCCATGCCACGGATGCGGGCGGCAGCTTCTTCGCTACCGGCGTCCTGCGCCGAGCGCTGCGCGGCTTGCCCAAGCAACCGCCACTGCCATTGCCGGCCCGCTACCAAGTCAATGTCGACACCAGCTCGTTGCGCTATCGCATCGATGGTGTGCATGACATCGGTGTCTACGAGCAGGTTTCGGCGTTTGGGGGCTTGTCGTTGTACTTCGTCAGGGACAACCACGGCAGTCATTACAAAGTCAGCTTCGATGGCGAACGCTGGCGGGTTATCGACCCTGAGCAACCGGATGCCTATCTACAGCAGCCGATCAAACGCCTGCGCAGCGGCGAGTGGGTGATCGATTCACCTGTGCTCTGGTATGACGGCCTGCCAGATCTGGCAGCGTTGTGTCATGACTGCCTGCTCACGCCAGCCCGCGCCGGCACCCCTTTGAGCAGCGCAGCGGGCTTGCACGCTGATGGCCAGCAGCTGTACCTGCAGACCCGCAGCGGGCAACTGGGCTTGCGCAGGCATTTGCTGGCAGACCAGTACCACCTGCTGATTCCCCCGGCTGAGCAGACAGGCGTCAAGCCTTGGGCGGTGCTGCGCTGGCAGGCGGACGAATGGCGCATCCGAGTGCGCCAGTCGGGCCGCAGCAGCGACTGGCTGGCGCTGCCCGAAGCCTATTCGGCGAGCCGCGGCAACAGCTGATCAATCCGCTTGTGCAAGGCGCTGTCACTCGGCCAGTTTCGCAGCATGCGCGCCCGGTCACGGGCATAGGCAGCCGCGAAGCTGAGTTGAGTGGCGTGCTGGCACATGGCGTCGAGGTCGATCAACGACCATTGGCCGTGCTGCCAGAACAAATTATGGCCTTTCATATCGCCATGGCTGATGCGCTCGCGGATCAACTGCTGCATCAACCTCAGCAAGGCCTGCAACTGCTCGTCGGGCGCATCGCCACTGGCGACGAAGGGCGCAAAACACTCGAGCAGATCCGGTCCATCGGCGTATTCGGTGACCAGATAGGCACGGCTGCGCAGGCCCATGACCCGTTGTTCAAGCACCGCCAGCGGCTTTGGCGTGGCGATGTCGAGAAAGCGCAGGCGCTGCCCTTCGATCCAGGAATGCCAGGCCCGGCTCGGGCGCCAGAAACGCTTCAACCAGTGCACGGTGTTCTTGATGTTGTAGCGCTTGAGCACCAGCGGCCGGCCGCCAACGTCGACCCGGGCAACGCTTGCGGCGCCACCGGTCTTGTACAGGTGGCCTCTGTCGATCAGCGCATCGGCCTGCTCCAGCACCGGCTGCATGGCCGCCACTTCGCTACGATCGATAGCACGCAGGCCAGACAGGCTGCGTTCGACGCTGAAAAGGCTGCACTCGCGACCGGCCTTGTCCAGGAAGTCCTTGAGGCGCCAGGCGCGAACCTTGTCGACCTGCTTCTGCAGGGCTTCCAGCGGCAGCGCATGCTCGCCGTTGGCCAGCAGGTAATGCACAAGCAGCTCTTCGGTGAACGGCTCGAGGCGCTTGGGCAACTGGGCGAAGAACACGCCGAGGTTTTCCAGCACACGCGGGCGTGACAGGCATTGGCCAGGCGTCTCGGCTTTGATCCCGGCACCATCGATCAGGTACAGCTGGCCACCATGGCGGAGCAGGTTATCCAGATGCAGATCAGCCTGCCACAAGCCCTTGGCGTGCATCTGCGCAACCGCCCCAAGCGCCTCTCCCAGTACCTGTTGCTGCTCATCGGCCAGCGGCGCCAGCGCCTCGACCTCAGCCCAGGCAGCGCCCAGGCTCTGGGCGTTTTCCAGGTACTCGAACAACAGCCAGCCGCCCTCGCCCTCTTGCAGACCGTCAGCCAGCAGTTGCGGAGTGGTCAAGTCTTGCGCGGCAATCAGCTTGACGCCATCCAGCTCGCGCTGAAAATGCCGTGCAGCATTGCTGCCGACCAGCAGCTTGGCCAGCACCGGCTTGCCGCGCCAAATACCAGCACCGACGTAGCGTTGCCCAGGCAGCACCCGCAGCAGGCTGAGCAGCTGCAGCTCAGCGCTGCCAGCAGCATCGGCCAAGGTAATGTTCAGCGGCAGGCTCGGCGTGCGCCCAGCCGCCTTGAGTTCAGACAAACGCATCAACGGGCCTCTTTTTCATGCTGGCGGCGCACCAGCCGCTGCAGCCAGGTAGTCACCAGCGCGCTGTCGGCCGGTTGCTGCAGATAGGCCGCCAGCAGACTGCGCACATCGCCTTCGCTCCAGGCGCGGGCACGGCGCAGCAAAGGTTCCAGATCTTTCAGCCGGTCGCGCATGCCAAGCAGCAGCGGCCGGGTCTTTTCCAGGTCGATCAGTTGCGCCTGCCAGCCTTCGCGGCGCTCGCGCAGGAAGATGTGCTTGGGATAGAAGCAACCGTGCACCTGGCCGGCGGCGTGCAAGGTACGCCCCAGTTGGCCGCAGGCCTGGAGGATGCCCAGGCGTTTTTCCGCGGCCAGTTGCGGCCACTGCGCCAGCAGGCTGTCGAGGTCGTTCCACTCATCCAGGGCGCGAGTCATGAGCATCGCGCGGTGCTCGCCGTTGGCCTTGCGCTCACCGTAGAACACCGCCTGCAAGGCCGGGATCTTCAGCTTCTGGTAGCGCGTGATATTGCGAAACTCGCGGGCAAATGTCGGCTCACCGAAGGGCCGATGCAGGGTGCGAGTGAAGTAGTTGAGCTGGCGTTTGAGGTAGTAGCCCTTGCCCTCCAACTCCAGGCGAAACACGCTGCTCCAGCCGCCACGGCCGGTATTGGGTTCGTCCACCGCATCGAGTTGCAGCGCCCACAGCGCTTCGAAATCGTTCAAGCCGTGGCGTTGCAGGAGGGCAAGCTCGCTGCTGGCCAGATAGTCGGTCATTCCCTTCCCTCGAAAAAGCGCACCACTTCGCGTACCCGCCGTTTATCGCTCGCGTTCAACCGCTGGTGCCCGCGGTACTGCAGGTAGAAGCGCAGGCGCTGAGTCGCCGACAGGTGATACTTGGCGACCTTGTCCAGGCAGGCCAGGTCCTTGATCACTCGATGGCGGAGCATAAAGCCGCGCCAGAAATCGCCGGTCGGGCAATCGATGAAGAATAGCGTGCCCTGATCGTCCACCAGCAGGTTGCGCCACTTCAGATCGTTATGGGTGAAGTGGTTGTCGTGCATGACCCGCGTATGCCGGGCCAACTGACGGCTGACGTGGTCGACCCAGGCGCGGTCGGCCAGGCGCGGATCATTGCGCTTGGCCAGTTCGGACAGGTCTTCGGTACGCGGCAGCTCGCGGGTGATCATCGCCCCACGGCCAAAGGCCAGGCCATTGCGCTCCAGGCCCCAGCCGATCACTTCGGCGGTGGGAATGCCCCACTTGGCGAACTGCTTGAGGTTCTGCCACTCGGCCTTGATCCGCGGCCGGCCCAGGTAGCGGCGCAAGTGCTTGCCGGCGCCGGTATAGCGTTTGACGTAGTAGTACACGCCATCGCGCTGGATCCGCACCACTTCGCTGAGCGGGTCACGGGTCAGGCGCTCGCCGTCGATGGCGAACACTGCCTCGAGGCTGCCGAAATCTGCTGCCAGGTGTTGATACTCCGGCAGCAGCGTCCAACCCGCCATCAGAGTGCATCCCCGTAGCGTTGTTTGCGCGCGTACAGTTTCTGCGCCTTGCCTTCGAGCCAGGCCAGCAGGCGCGCCTCCTCGGTGAGGATCTGACGCAGCGGCTGCTGGAAGTAACCGCGCAGGAAGCGCAGCTTGTCGCGCCGGGTCAGGCCGATATCCAGCGCCGAGAAGTACAGCGCGGCCAGGTCCTTGTCGCGCCAGCGGCGGCTGATGCTGCTGCGGGTCTGGGCGCGGTGCAGGTCGATTACCGACAGTTTGAAGTCGTCGGCACTCACCGGGCGATCAGTATGCAGAAGGAAATGGCAGATGTAGCAGTCGCGGTGGTTGACCCCGGCGCGGTGCATGCCGCCGGTCATCTTCGCCACTTCGGCGATCAGCGCGTGTTTGAGGCGCGGCAGCGGCGGCTGCTTGACCCAGTCGATGCTGAAGTCTTCCAGGCTGATGGTCGGCGCCAGCTCTTCGGTGATGATGAACGAATGCTGCTGCGCCGGATTGCTGCCGCGCTCGCCGTAGGCGACTGCGGTCATGGTCGGCACGCCGACTTCATGCAGGCGCTGGATGGCGCGCCATTCCTGGCCGGCACCTAGTACCGGCAGCTTGGCGCTGAACAGGTTCTTGAAGATCTCGCCCCAGCCGATGCCACGGTGAATCTTGACGAAGTAACCTGCGCCCTCGACCTCGGTGCGCAGCGTGCGCCGGCCTTCCAGTTCGCGGAACACTTCGCCCTGCAGTTGCTCGGCGGCCTCGAAGGCATCGCGCCCGGCCCACAGCCGTTGGAACGGCTGCGCCAATATCAGCTTCATGCGCGCTCCTGGTTGAGGATCACATCGGCGGCATGCTGCGGCATGCTGTAGAGGTCGGCGCTGTCGGCAAACGCCAGGCCATTGCGCGACCAGGCCGCACGGGCCTCGCCGTCTTCGAGCATGCGTTGCAGGTAGCGGTCGAGCTGCTCCTGCGCGAACGGCTCATCAAGCACCAGGCCGCTGTCGGCCTCGGCGATGTAATGGGCATAACCGCATACTTTCGAGACCAGCACCGGCAAGCCGGCGACCAGCGCTTCGAGCAGCACGGTGCCGGTGTTTTCGTTGTAGGCCGGGTGGATCAGCAGGTCAGCACCCAACAGGAAGCGCGGGATATCGCTGCGCCCCTTGAGAAATTGCACCTGCTCGCCCAGGCCCAGCCCGGCACTTTGCAGCTGGAACACTTTGGGGTCGTCCTGGCCGATGACCATCAGCCGGGTGCGCTTGCGCAACGCCGCCGGCAGCGCAGCCAGCGCCTTGAGGCTGCGGTCGACGCCCTTGGTCTTGAAGCCGGAGCCGATCTGCACCAGCAGCAGGTCATCGTCAGCAAGCTTGAACTCCTGACGGAACTGCGCACGGATTTCAGCGGCGTTGGCTGGTGCCCGACGGTCCTGGGAAATCCCTGGTGGCAGCAGATGAAAACGCTCCACCGGTGTACCGTAGTGCTTGATGAACAGCGGCTGCTGCACTTCGGAGATCATCAGGATCTCGGTGCGGGCATCCTTGGCGAACACCGCACGCTCGTATTCGGCGAAGTGGCGGTAACGGCCCCAGCGCCGGTACAGGCTGCCGCGCAGGGTCTGCGCCTTGTCTTCGAAGCAGCCGTCGGCAGCGTAGTAGACGTCCAGTCCGGGCATCTTGTTGAAGCCGATCAGGCGGTCGACCGGGCGCTTGGCCAGGTCAGTGGCCATCCAGGCGCTGAGCTTCTCGTTGCGGCGATGGTTGAAGATCGCCTTGACCGGCGCCACCAGCACTTCGAAGCCAGGCGGAACCTCGCCCTCCCAGATCAGCGTATAGACGCGGATCTGATGACCACGCTGCTGGCACTCCAAGGCAATGCGCATGAAGTCACGCTGCAGCCCGCCAAACGGGAAGTATTTGTACAGTACGAAAGCCAGTTGCATTAACGAACATCCTCAGCCAGCAGCAACGCGCTCAAGCGGCTCGCCACATGCTCGGGATTCAGGCGAGTGAAGCACAGCGGCCACTCGCGTTTGATATCGAACCGGCGCAGATCCTCGGCGCTCGGTTTATAGGTGCACTTCTTTTGCAGGCAGGGCGCGCAAGGGAAGTCGCTGGCCTGGTGGACCTGGACACGTCCGTAGGCGCCGGTCAAACCAGGGTTGGTGGGTCCAAACAGGGAAATGGTCGGTACATCCAGTGCTGCAGCCAGATGACCCAGGCCGGTATCCACCGCCACGCAGGCCTTGGCTGCGGCCAACACGCGAGCCACCCCTACCAGATTCAATTTGGGCAGTACCTGGCAATTACTCAAGCCCTGGGCGATGCGCTCGGCACGGTCTTTTTCGGCCTGATTGCCCCACGGCAGGCAGACCTGCAGGTTGCGCCGGCCCATGCGTTCGGCCAACTCGCGCCAGTAGGCCTCTGGCCAATGCTTGGTTGCCCAGGTCGTGCCATGCAGGAACACCACGAACGGCGCCGTGGGTGGCAATTGCAGACGGTCGAGGTCCAGGCCGTAGTTGCCGATGCCTTCGGGCAGGTCGTAAGCCAGCGCCAGGGCAAACAGCTGGCGCAGGCGCTCCACCGCATGCTGGCCGACCGCAACCGACAACGGCCGGTCATAGAAGCGGCTGGACAGGCCTTCACGCGCCGAGAAGCGATCTAGCCCAGCCACCGGCGCCTTGACATAACGGGTCAGCCAGGCCGATTTGACCAGGCCCTGGGCGTCGATCACCAGGTCATACTGGCGCACGCGCAGGCGCTGCTTGAAGGCTTTCCATTCACCGCTCTTGAGGGTCTGCCAGATGTTCTTGCGCCAGCGCCGTATCGCCACCGGGATTACCCGGTCGACCGCTGGGTGCCAGCTCGGGATCTCGGCAAAACCCTCTTCCACCACCCAGTCGAAACGGATGCCGGGGATGGCGTGGGCGGCATCGGTCAGCGCCGGCAAGGTATGAATCACGTCTCCCAACGAAGACGTCTTGATGATCAGAACCCGCACTCAGTCGACCTCAGCCAGAACATCGATACGGTTCGGCCCAGCCAGATTATGCAGCGCGGCAATGACCTTGCCCGGCTCAAGCAGACGCAGGCAGTTGTAATGACCAAAGCGGCAGGTGCGGTCGAAGCACGGGCTGCATTCCAGGCCCAGGCGGACTACTTCGACCTGTTCGGCCAAGGGCGGGGTGAAGCCCGGCGAGGTCGAGCCGTAGACGGCCACCAGCGGGCGGTTAAGCGCCGCAGCGACGTGCATCAGCCCTGAGTCGTTGGAAACCACCGCATCGGCGCAGGACATCAGGTCGATGGCCTCGGCCAACGAGGTTTCGCCGGAAAGGTTGTAAGACTCTTCGCGCAGGCCGGGGATCAACCGGTCGCGGATGGCTTCGCCAACCGGGTGGTCTTTCTTCGAGCCAAACAGCCAGACCTGCCAGCCCTGGCGGATCATGGCGTCGGCGACTTCGGCGTAGTGCTCGGCCGGCCAGCGCTTGGACTCGCCAAACTCGGCGCCCGGGCACAAGGCCAGGACCGGCCGGTCCAGCGCCAGGCCGAACTTGGCCAGCGCGGCGTCGCGGCTCGGCGCCTCGATCTGCAGGCTTGGCCGCGGATACGGCTGCGGCAGCTCGGCGCCGGGCGCATAGGCCAGGGCCATGAAGCGCTCGATCATCAGCGGGTAACGCGCCTTGTCCAGCTTGCGCACGTCGTTGAGCAACAGGTAGCGCATCTCGCCGCGCCAACCGGTGCGTTTGGGGATGCCGGCAAAGTACGGCACCAGCGCCGACTTCAACGAATTGGGCAACAGGATCGCCTGGTCGTACTGGCCCGCCAGCGACTTGCCGATCCGCCGGCGCGTGGCCAGCTCCAGCGCGCCGTGGCCGAGCGGGAAGCTCAAGGCCTGGCGCACTTCGGGCATGCGTTCGAGCAGCGGCCGGCTCCATTCGGGCGCCAGCACGTCGATCTCACACTCAGGGTGCTGCTGCTTCAGGCACTGGAACAAGGTCTGCGCCATTACCATGTCGCCGACCCAGCTGGGGCCAATGATCAGTATTCTCATGCTTTGTCCAGGAACGCTGGGGGAAAGTGCAGCACGGTCTCCCCTCTTTATATTCAGGCTAGGTGGCGTGCAGTGTACCACTGGTGGTGGAGCAAGGCTTTTAGCGCCTGTAACGCAAAAGAACACGAGCTCAGCACGCCGCTCATAACCCTGTGGGAGCGGGTTTACCCGCGAAGAGGCCGGTCGCAGCCCCCTATTTGTACGGCAAAGGCTTTGCCTTCGTTCGCGGGTAAACCCGCTCCCACAAGTTTTTGCGGCGCAGCCTAACCCTGTGGGTTTACCGGGACGCCGGACTGCCGCGAAGGGCCGCCCTGCGGCCCCAGCGATTTCAGCTCAAACCCAACTCACCCCAGATCCGGCGCACTTCGGCGCGTTCAGTGGCGAACTGCGCGGCGTCGATCACTCCGGCCTGCTTTTGCAGGGCCTGGCGGTGCGAGGCCGAGCGAAACGCCTTGTACACTTCTCGCAGCAATATTGCATCGCTGGCCGGCACCAGCCCGGCCTGTTCGAGTTCTTCGAGGATGCGGATGTTGTCGGTCCAGCGCAGCAGCGCCGGGTGCGCGTGCGACCAGGCCAGTGCCGCGTACTGGACCATGAACTCGATATCGACGATGCCGCCGGCATCCTGTTTGATATCGAACGGCACGCCAGCCTCGAAGGCATTGCTGGCAGTGCCTGCCGCAGTCTGCTTGGTGCCCAGGCTGCCGCGCATCTTGGCGCGCATCTCGCTGACCTCGGCGCGCAGTTTGTCCAGATCACGTGGCTGGCCGAGCACCCTCGCCCGCACCGCTTCAAACGCGCTCGCCACGTCCTTGCAGCCAACCAGCACCCGCGCCCGTACCAGCGCCTGATGCTCCCAGGTCCAGGCTTGCCCTTGCTGGTAACGCTCGAACGCACCGAGCGAGCTGACCAGCAAGCCGGCAGCGCCCGAGGGACGCAGGCGCATGTCGACGTCATACAGCTGGCCGGAGTTGGTCTGGGTGGTCAGCAGGTGAATGATGCGCTGGCCCAGACGGGTGTAGAACTGCGCGCTGTCGATCGGCTTGGCGCCGTCGGTTTCAGCCTGCGGATCGCCGTCATGGATGAACACCAGGTCGAGATCAGAGCCGTGGCCCAGCTCGATGCCGCCGACCTTGCCGTAACCGACGATGATGAAACCTGGATCACACAGGCTGCCATCGCTGCGTTTGGGCTGCCCGTGACGGGCCACGGTCTGGCGCCAGGCCAGGGCCAGCACCTGGTCAAGAATCGCCTCGGCCAGCCAGGTCAGGTAGTCACTGACCTTCATCAATGGCAGGTTGCCGCTGATTTCCGAGGCAGCCACGCGCAGGCTGTGCGCCAGCTTGAAGTGGCGCAGGGCTTCCATCTGCTGCTCGAGGTCGTCTTCGGGGATGCGGGTCAGCCGCTCGCGTAGCTCGCTGGCCAATTCCGGCGCCAGCGGCGGGCTGAACAGACGGCCCTCGTTGAGCAGCTCATCGAGCAGCAGCGGATAGCGGGCAATCTGTTCGGCGATCCACGGGCTGGCTGCGCACAGCGTCAGCAGACGGCGCAGGGCACTTGGGTTCTCGGTCAGCAACACCAGGTACGCCGAGCGCCGCGCCACCGCCTCGACCAGCGGCAGTACCCGCTCCAATACCAAGTCGGGATTGTCGTGTTCAACGGCCTGAGCCAGCAGGCGCGGGATAAATGCATCCAGGCGTTCGCGGCCCAAGCGCTGCATCGAACGCAGCTGCGGGCTGGCGCGCAGCCCGGTCAAGCGGCGCAAGGCATCGGCTGGCTGGCCGAAGCCGGCTTCTTCAAGCTGGCGGCAGGCGGCCTCTTCATCCTGGGCCTGCTCCCACAGCGGCGACCATTCGCCACCCACCACCAGTTCGCCCTCGGCCTCGTCTTCATCCGGGTCAGCGATGACCTGGCGGAAGTGCCAGTCGATGCGTCCGCGCCAGTACATCAACTGGGCATGGAAGCTGTCCCAGTCGGCAAAGCCGAGGATGAACGCAACCCGCGCCCGATCGATGTCGCTGTCGGGCAACATCTGCGTCTGCCGGTCGGCAATGGCCTGGATGGCGTGTTCGGTATAACGCAGGAATTCATAGCCTTCGCGCAGCTCGGTAATCACTGCAGGCGGCAAATAGCCCTGCCCTTCAAGGGTGGCCAGCACCTTCAGCAGTGGCCGCTGCTGCAGGCTCAGGTCGCGCCCACCATGGATCAGCTGGAAAGCCTGGGCGATGAACTCGACCTCGCGAATGCCTCCGGCGCCCAGCTTGATGTTGTCGGCCATGCCCTTGCGCCGCACCTCCTGCTGAATCAGCTGCTTCATGGTGCGCAGCGCTTCGATTGCCGAGAAGTCCAGGTAGCGCCGGTACACGAACGGCCGCAGCATCTCCTGCAACTGGGCGCCGGCAGCCTGATCACCGGCCACAACACGCGCCTTGATCATGGCGTAGCGTTCCCAGTCGCGGCCCTGGTCCTGGTAGTACTGCTCCAGTGCATTGAACGACAGCACCAGCGCGCCGGCCGAGCCGTAGGGACGCAGGCGCATGTCGACGCGAAACACAAAGCCATCGACGGTGACCGGATCGAGTGCCTTGATCAGGCGCTGGCCGAGGCGGGTGAAAAACTCCTGGTTGTCCAGCGAGCGCTTGACCCCCTCGGTCTCGCCGCCCTCGGCAAAGGCGAAGATCAGGTCGATGTCCGAAGACAGGTTCAGCTCGACCGCACCCAGCTTGCCCATGCCCAGTACGACCATGTGCTGCGCCTCGCCACTGCGGTTGCCGATCGGCGTGCCGAACTGCTGGCAATGCCGCGGGTACAGCCATTGGTAAGCCTGATCGATGCAGGCGTCGGCCATATCTGACAGGTCGCGGCAGGTTTCCCCCAGCGCCGCCTGGCGGGTAATGTCGCGCCAGATGATGCGCATCTGCTGACGGTTGCGGGCCCGGCGCAGGTTGCGCGCCAGCTCTTCTTCGCTCTGCGCCGCCTGGGCCACTGCGGCAATCCGCGCGGTCATCTCGCCCGGCGCATAGGCCTGCTCCAGGTCACCGCTGGCCAGCAGCTCGAGCAACATACCCGGCTCGCGCTGAGCCTGATCGAAGATGAACTCGCTGGCGGCAGCCACCTGCTCGAACTGCTGCCGATGCTCGGCGCTCAACGTAGACAGGCCAGGGTCGTCCTGACTGCTCAGCGCCTCGTTCAGCAGCTGTTGGTTACGGGCGACCAGTGGTTGCAAGCCAGCGGGCAGATCGAGAGGCAAAGGCAGACGCATGGGCTATCCTTGATCGGCAACAAAGAGAGGGGTGTAATTGGCTACGGGGAAGCGGGACCGCGGTTGAAGTGTCATACAAAAGTTGTAAATAGCTGAAATCAACGAATCATTGGCATTAAACATCAAGATCCACCCGCCTCAGCTACATCGCCAACCAACATGAACGTTTTTCCCCACAAGCCAGGGTGCGACCAAACGTCGCATTTCTGTAGTATTACTACTACCCCGACCGTGTAAAAGCATGAAATGCGAAAGCTTTTGTAGTAAAACTACACGGCGCCGGGTCACACTCCGGTAATCCAAGAATTCACGACGTCTGCCCATAAGGCCAGTCGCAAACTCAGGCAGCCGATTCTGGTTGCCTTTCCGCCCTGGAGCAAGCCATGCAAGACCTCGATCCAATCGAAACCCAGGAATGGCTGGATGCCCTGGAGTCGGTCCTCGACAAAGAAGGCGAAGACCGCGCTCATTACCTGATGACCCGTATGGGCGAGCTGGCCACCCGCAGTGGATCCCAGCTGCCGTATGCCATCACCACGCCATACCGCAACACCATCCCTGTCACCCACGAAGCACGCATGCCTGGCGACCTGTTCATGGAACGCCGCATTCGCTCGTTGGTGCGTTGGAACGCACTGGCCATGGTCATGCGCACCAACCTGAAGGATTCGGACCTGGGCGGACACATCTCGAGCTTTGCCTCCAGTGCCACCCTGTATGACATCGGCTTCAACTACTTCTTCCAGGCCCCGACCGACGAACACGGCGGCGACCTGATCTTCTTCCAGGGCCACGCCTCGCCTGGCGTCTACGCCCGTGCCTTCATGGAAGGCCGGATCAGCGAAGAGCAGATGAACAACTTCCGTCAGGAAGTCGATGGCAAAGGCCTGTCGTCCTACCCGCACCCATGGCTGATGCCTGATTTCTGGCAGTTCCCGACCGTTTCGATGGGTCTGGGTCCGATCCAGGCGATCTACCAGGCGCGCTTCATGAAGTACCTCGAAGCCCGCGGCTACATCCCGGCCGGCAAGCAAAAGGTCTGGTGCTTCATGGGCGACGGCGAGTGCGACGAGCCGGAATCCCTGGGCGCGATCTCCCTGGCTGGCCGCGAGAAGCTGGACAACCTGATCTTCGTCATCAACTGCAACCTGCAGCGCCTCGACGGCCCAGTGCGCGGTAACGGCAAGATCATCCAGGAACTTGAAGGCGTGTTCCGTGGCGGTGGCTGGAACGTCAACAAAGTGGTCTGGGGCCGTTTCTGGGACCCACTGCTGGCCAAGGACGTCGACGGTATCCTGCAACGTCGCATGGACGAAGTCATCGACGGCGAGTACCAGAACTACAAGGCCAAGGACGGCGCGTACGTCCGTCAGCACTTCTTCAACACCCCAGAGCTCAAGGCCATGGTCGAAGACCTGTCCGATGACGAGATCTGGAAGCTCAACCGTGGCGGCCACGACCCGTACAAGGTCTACGCGGCGTACCACCAGGCTGTGAACCATAAGGAACAGCCGACCGTCATCCTGGCCAAGACCATCAAGGGTTACGGTACCGGTGCTGGCGAAGCCAAGAACACCGCGCACAACACCAAGAAGGTCGACGTCGACAGCCTGCGTCACTTCCGTGATCGTTTCGACATCCCGGTCAAGGACGACGAGCTGGAGAATCTGCCGTTCTTCAAACCAGAAGAAGGCAGCGCCGAGGCCCGTTACCTGGCCGAGCGTCGCTCCGCGCTTGGTGGCTTCGTACCACAGCGCCGCGCCAAGAGCATGAGCATCCCGACCCCGCCCCTGGAAACCCTCAAGGCGATCCTGGACGGTTCGGGCGACCGTGAAATCTCCACCACCATGGCCTTCGTGCGGATCCTCGCGCAGCTGGTCAAGGACAAAGAGATTGGCCAGCGCATCGTTCCGATCATCCCGGACGAAGCCCGTACCTTCGGTATGGAAGGCATGTTCCGCCAGCTGGGCATCTACTCGTCGGTCGGCCAGCTCTACGAGCCAGTCGACAAAGACCAGGTGATGTTCTACCGCGAAGACAAGAAAGGTCAGATTCTCGAAGAAGGCATCAACGAAGCCGGCGCCATGTCGTCCTTCATCGCTGCCGGTACTTCGTACTCGAACCACAACCAGCCGATGCTGCCGTTCTACATCTTCTACTCGATGTTCGGCTTCCAGCGTATCGGTGACCTGGCCTGGGCCGCTGGCGACAGCCGCACCCGTGGCTTCCTGATCGGCGGTACCGCCGGCCGTACCACCCTCAACGGTGAAGGCCTGCAGCACGAAGACGGTCATAGCCACCTGCTGGCCGGGACCATCCCGAACTGCCGCACCTACGATCCAACCTACGGCTATGAGCTGGCGGTGATCATTCAGGACGGCATGAAGAAGATGACCGAAGAGCAACAGGACATCTTCTACTACATCACCGTGATGAACGAATCCTACCAGCAGCCGGCAATCCCGGCCGGTGTCGAGGAAGGTATCGTCAAGGGCATGTACCTGCTCGAAGAAGACACCCGCGACGCGGCACACCACGTTCAGCTGATGGGTTCCGGCACCATCCTGCGTGAAGTCCGTGAAGCTGCGAAGATCCTGCGCGAAGAGTTCAACGTCGGTGCCGACGTGTGGAGCGTTACCAGCTTCAACGAACTGCGTCGCGACGGCCTCGCCGTAGAACGCGCCAACCGCCTCAAGCCTGGCCAGAAGCCACAGCAGACTTACGTCGAGCAGTGCCTGACCGGTCGCAAAGGCCCGGTTATCGCATCGACCGACTACATGAAGATTTTTGCCGAGCAGATCCGTCAGTGGGTGCCGAGCAAAGAGTTCAAAGTCCTGGGTACCGATGGTTTCGGTCGCAGCGACAGCCGCAAGAAGCTGCGTCACTTCTTCGAAGTTGACCGTCACTTCGTGGTGCTGGCTGCCCTGGAAGCCTTGGCTGACCGTGGCGAGATCGAACCGAAGGTGGTAGCTGATGCCATCGTCAAGTTCGGCATCGACCCGGACAAGCGCAACCCACTGGACTGCTGAGGAGTATTTTTAAGTGAGCGAACTCATTCGCGTACCTGACATCGGCAGCGGTGAAGGTGAAATCATCGAGCTGTTCGTCAAGGTTGGCGACCGCATCGAGGCTGACCAGAGCCTGCTGACCCTGGAGTCCGACAAGGCCTCCATGGAGATTCCGGCGCCTAAAGCCGGCATCGTCAAAGAGCTCAAGGTCAAGCTGGGCGATCGCCTGAAAGAAGGCGACGAACTGCTGGTTCTGGAAGCCGAGGGCGCTGCGGCGTCCGAGGCTCCGGCCGCTGCTGCGCCTGCCGCCGAACAACCGGCTGCCGCGCCTGCGCCAGCCGCCGAGGCTGCTCCTGCGCCGGCCGCAGCTCCTGCTGCTGCCACCGTGCAGGACATCCACGTGCCGGACATCGGCTCGTCGGGCAAGGCCAAGATCATCGAAGTACTGGTCAAGGCCGGCGACACCGTCGAAGCTGACCAGTCGCTGATCACCCTGGAGTCCGACAAGGCCTCCATGGAGATCCCTTCGCCTGCCGCTGGCGTGGTTGAAGAAGTGATCGCCAAGCTGGACGACGAAGTCGGCACCGGTGACCTGATCCTCAAGTTGAAGATCGCTGGCGCCGCACCTGCTGCGGCCCCTGCCCAGGCGGCTGCCGCACCGGCCAAGGCTGAGGCTGCTCCGGCTGCCGCACCTGCCGCCGCACCGGCTCCAGCTGCTGCACCGGCCCAGGCTGCTGCCCCGGCTGCTGCCAGCAACGCCAAGGTCCATGCCGGCCCTGCGGTACGTCAGCTGGCCCGTGAATTCGGTGTCGAGCTGGGCGCTGTTTCGGCTACTGGCCCGCACGGTCGCATCCTCAAGGAAGACGTGCAGGTCTACGTCAAGGCGATGATGCAGAAGGCCAAGGAAGCGCCGGCCGCCGCCGGTGCAACCGGTGGTGCTGGTATCCCGCCGATCCCGGTGGTCGACTTCAGCAAGTTCGGTGAAGTCGAAGAAGTGGCCATGACCCGCCTGATGCAGGTCGGCGCTGCCAACCTGCACCGCAGCTGGCTCAACGTGCCGCACGTGACTCAGTTCGATTCGGCTGACATCACCGAGCTGGAAGCCTTCCGTGTCGCGCAAAAAGCCGTAGCGGAAAAGGCCGGCGTCAAGCTGACCGTACTGCCACTGCTGCTCAAGGCCTGCGCCCACCTGCTCAAGGAGCTGCCGGACTTCAACAGTTCGCTGGCACCAAGCGGCAAGGCAATTATCCGCAAGAAGTACGTCAACGTCGGTTTCGCCGTCGACACCCCGGATGGTCTGCTGGTCCCGGTCATCAAGAACGTCGACCAGAAGAGCCTGCTGCAACTGGCTGGCGAAGCTGCGGCACTGGCTGAAAAAGCCCGTACCAAAAAGCTTTCGGCCGACGAGATGCAGGGCGCCTGCTTCACCATCTCCAGCCTCGGTCACATTGGCGGCACTGGCTTCACGCCGATCGTCAACGCGCCGGAAGTGGCGATCTTGGGTGTATCCAAGGCAACCATCCAGCCGGTCTGGGATGGCAAGGCCTTCCAGCCCAAGCTGATGCTGCCGCTGTCGCTGTCGTACGATCACCGTGTGATCAACGGCGCTGCTGCTGCGCGCTTCACCAAGCGCCTGAGCGACTTGCTGGGTGATATCCGCACCATCCTGCTGTAATGCTGCAACTGCTGCCCCGGTACATGCCGGGGCAGCAGGCACCACTTTCGAGCTGCCACGCTCGTACCTCAACCCCGCCCCTGGCGGGGCTTTTTTTTGCCCGCAAAACTGCAACCGGCTGCAGAAACTCACACCCCTGCCGATAAACTGCCAATAGCCCGACATGGCCGCTTGCCAGCCTTCGGGACATGATGCAACCTTGCCAGATGCGCTGCCTGCCAGGCCCTGTCACCCTCTTCAAGCGAGTCTTCGATGAAAAGCCAACCCGATGCCGCGACCCGAGTGGCGGCCGAGGTCGTGACCCAGCTACCCGTGCCCTCGCGGCTGGGCATGCTGCGTTTCGAAAGGCTCAACGAAGCCAACTGGGCGATGCTCTACCTGGACCCCAACTGCGACCGCCAATTCGGCCTGCCTGCCGCTGAGCTGTGCGCGTTGGTCAGCTCGCCGTATGCCAGCCTGATGGAGCCCGAAGCACGCTATCGCCTGCATGACGAGATCCAGCTGCAGCTGTCGCGCCGTGGTCATTACCGGGTGCGCTACACCCTGCACGTTGGCCCGGCGCCATTGCGTTTGCTGGAGTGCGGCGAAGTCTACAAGCAGCATGGCCGGCAGCTGCTGCGCGGGTACCTGACAGTGCTCGATGATCACGCCGAAGACAGCATCAACATGACCGCCAGCGACCTGGAAACCCGCAACAACCGCCTGCAGATCGCTCTGCAGCTGAACCAGCGCGCGCAGCAGGAACAGCTTGAGCATCTGGAGCGGGTACGAGCCCAGCAAGACTTGATTCTACGCCTGGCGCGGCAGCGCTACAGCGCCGACAACTCGCTGCTCGAAGCCGCCGAGCTGATCACCCGCAGCGCCTGTGAAATCTACAACGTCGACTGCTCGAGCATCTGGTACCTGCATGACCAGCAGCTGGAGCCGATTACCGCCTGGTACCGGCTTGACCAGGAGCACCGCCTACCGGCCCCGATCGACGCCAGCCAGTTCCCCGACTACATCGAAGCGCTGCATGCCAGCCGCGCCATCGACGCGCACAACGCCAGCCACGACCCGCGCACCCGCGACATGGCGCAGAGCCTGTTCCCGGCCTCCGACAACGCCATGCTCGACGCCAGTATCCGCGTCGACGGCCAGGTAGTCGGCGTGCTGTGCCTGGAGCAGACCGGCATGCCGCGGGCCTGGCAGTCGGATGAAATCGCTTTTGCCGGCGAGCTCGCCGACCAGTTCGCCCAGGTCATCACCAACCACAACCGGCGTACCGCTGCCAGCGCGTTGCACCTGTTCCAGCGCGCGGTCGAGCAGAGCGCCAGCGCCTTTTTGCTGGTCAACCGCGACGGCGTGGTCGAGTACGTCAACCCAAGTTTCACCGCGATCACCCAGTACAGCACCGATGAGGTCCAGGGCCATCGCCTGTCCGAACTGCCGGCCCTGGAAAACCTCAGCGAGCTGCTGTTCGATTCGCCGTCGAGCCTGGATATGGGCAACAGTTGGCAGGGCGAATTCAAGAGCCGGCGCAAGAACCTCGAACCCTACTGGGGTCAGCTGTCGATTTCCAAGGTGTACGGCGACAACCGCGAGTTGACCCACTACATCGGCATCTACGAAGACGTCACCCAGAGCAAGCTGGCTCAGCAGCGCATCGAGCGCCTGGCCTACACCGACAACCTGACCAACCTGGGCAACCGCCCGGCGTTCATTCGCAACCTCGATGAGCGCTTCAGCCGCGACAGCGCCAGTTCGCTGTGCCTGCTGCTGGTCGACATCGACAACTTCAAGCGGATCAACGACAGCCTTGGCCACCAGACCGGCGACAAGCTGCTGGTGAGCCTGGCCCGACGCCTGCGCAACAGTCTGACCGTCGGCGGCATCCTTGCGCGCTTTGCCAGCAACGAATTTGCCGTGCTGCTCGACCACACCAGCCTGGAGAGCGGCCAGAGCATTGCCCTGCAACTGCTGCGCACCCTCGACAAGCCGATGTTCGTCGACAACCAGCTGATCAACGTCACCGCCTCGGTCGGCCTGGCCTGCGCGCCGCTGCACGGCAGCGACCCGCAGACCCTGATGAAAAACGCCGGCCTCGCCCTGCACAAGGCCAAGGCCAACGGCAAGCATCAGGTGCAGGTGTTCACCGAAGTGCTCAACGCCGAAGCCAGCTACAAGCTGTTCGTCGAGAACAACCTGCGCCGCGCCCTGACCCAGAACGAGCTGGAGGTGTTCTACCAGCCCAAGCTGTGCCTGCGCAGCGGGCGCCTCCTCGGGCTGGAAGCGTTGCTGCGCTGGAACCACCCGGAGCGCGGCATGATCCGCCCGGATCAGTTCATCAGCGTGGCCGAAGAAACCGGCCTGATCATCCCCATCGGCAAGTGGGTGGTGCGCCAGTCGTGCCGCATGAGCCTTGAACTGAGCGCCGCTGGCCTGGGTGACCTGCACGTCGCCATCAACCTTTCGCCCAAGCAGTTTTCCGACCCGGAGCTGGTCAGCTCGATCGGCTCGATCATCAAGGAAGAAGGCCTGCCTTCGCACTTGCTGGAACTGGAGCTGACCGAAGGCTTGCTGCTTGAGGCGACCGAAGACACCCACCGCCAGCTGATCGAACTGAAGGCGTTGGGGCTGACCCTGGCGATGGACGACTTTGGTACCGGCTACTCGTCGCTGAGCTACCTGAAGAAATTCCCGATCGACATCATCAAGATCGACCGCAGCTTCATCAACGAAATCCCGGACAACCAGGACGACATGGAAATCACCTCGGCGGTGGTGGCCATGGCCCACAACCTCAAGCTCAAGGTAGTCGCCGAGGGCATCGAGACCCCTGCGCAGCTGGCCTTCCTGCGCCGCCATCGCTGTGACGTCGGCCAGGGCTACCTGTTCGATCGGCCAATCCCCGGCCGCGAACTGGTTGAGCGCCTCAAGCGCTACCCGCGCGGACCAGTGGCCTGACAGCGCGCTCAGTCTCGGGCACTATACAAGTCATTCGGGCCGCAGCAGCGCGCTGACGGCCCCTGCCTACATCTACTGAATATACAGAGGAGCGGCCATGGTCCTGCGTTCGGAAATCCTGGTGAACAAAAACGTCCTGCCTACTGCGGAACAGGCCCTGCCTGGCCGCGAGACGCCGATGAGCCTGCCCGAGATGCATTACGTCTTCAACGAGACGCCGCTGCTTGGGCCGTTCTTCCAGAACGTCGATTTCGCCATCTTTGGCCTCGGTTGCTTCTGGGGCGCCGAGCGCCGTTTCTGGCAGCGCGAAGGCGTGGTCAGCACGGTGGTTGGCTATGCCGGCGGCTTCACTCCGAACCCAACCTACGAAGAAGTCTGCTCGGGCCTGACCGGCCACACCGAAGTGGTGCTGGTCGTGTTCGACAAGGACAAGGTCAGCTATCAGGAGCTGCTGGCGATGTTCTGGGAGCTGCACAACCCGACCCAGGGCATGCGCCAGGGCAACGACGTCGGCACCCAGTACCGTTCGGCGATCTTCTGCACCAGCCCCGAGCAGCTCGAGCAAGCCAACGCGAGCAAAGCGGCCTACCAGGCTGAGCTGGACAAGGCCGGCTTTGGCCCGATCACCACCGAGATCGAGCAGGCGCCAACGGTGTACTTCGCCGAGGCCTACCACCAGCAATATCTGGCCAAGAACCCCAACGGCTACTGCGGCATCGCTGGCACCGGCGTGTGCCTGCCGCCCAGCCTGCAAGGCAACTGAGGCCCGGCCATGAGCACGATGACCCTGTTCCACTCGCCGCTGTCGCCGTTCGTGCGCAAGGTCATGGTGGTGCTGCACGAAACCGGGCAACTGCCGCGGGTACAGTTGCAGGCAGTGAATATCAGCCCGGTGGCTGGCGACGAGCAACTCAATCAGGACAACCCGATCGGCAAGATCCCGGCCTTGCGCCTGGAAGACGGCACTGTGCTGCATGACAGCCGGGTGATCTGCGAGTACCTCGACAGCCAGCACGTCGGCACCCCGCTGATCCCGCGTGAGGGCTCGGCCCGCTGGCGCCGGCTGACCCTGGCGGCGCAGGCCGATGCGATCATGGATGCGGCGGTATCGAGCCGCTACGAGAGCTTCCTGCGCCCGCAGGACAAGCGCTGGGATGGCTGGCTCGAAGCGCAGAGCGAGAAGATCCGCCGCAGCCTGGCCAACCTGGAGCAGGAGCACCTGGCCGAGCTGATCTCCGGGTTCGACATGGTCGCCATCGGCGTCGCCTGCGCGCTGGGTTATCTGGACCTGCGCCAGCCTGAGTTCGGCTGGCGTGAGCGCCAGCCCGGCCTGGCGGCCTGGTACGCCGAAGTGTCGCAGCGGCCTTCGCTGCGCGCCACTGCGCCAGCTGCCTGACTGACGGCAAAAGGGGCCGCAATGCGGCCCCTCTTTCAGCGCTGGCCTGGCGCAAACAGCAGGCCGATCTGCAGCGCCAGCCGGCGCCCCAGCTCACGTTCCTCCCTCATGCCGACCTCCCCACCCGCGACCAGTCCAGGCGCCGGGTCAGGACCATGAATACGCCGAGCAAGCCAAAGCACAGCAGCGAGCCCATCAACAGCGCGTAGTCCTCGGCGCTGAGCAACCCGAACAACATCGCGTAGAGCACCGCCAACCCGCCAGCGAAGCCCAACCCGCGCCAGACACTGCGCAGCACGTGGCTGAGGTAGAAGCCGATCAGCAGCACACAAGCCGACGCCGACAAGCCGTAGGCAGCGCCGAAACCCAGGTGCTCGGACAGTGACAGCAACAGCAGGTAGAAGAACGCCAACGCCACGCCAACCAGCACGTACTGCACCGGGTGCACGCTGAGGTTTTTCAGCACCTCGAAGAGGAAGAATCCGGCAAAGGTCAGAGCAATGAACAGCAGCGCATATTTGATCGCCCGCTCGCTCTTGAGGTACTGGTCGACCGGGTCGACAAAGCTCACGCCAAAGGTGCGCTGCTTGTACTCGCTACAGTCGGCGACCGTCGCACACTGGCGCAGGGCATCTTCCAGGTTGGTGGCAAAGAACGAGGTCTGCCAGTGGGCCTTGAAGCCCTCACCGCTGATCTCACGCCGGCTTGGCAAGTAACTGCCGACAAAGCTTGGGTGCGGCCAGTTGGCCTGCATGTCGACACTGCTGCTGCGCCCGATCGGCAGCACGTACAGCTGCCCGGTGCCTTGCAGGGCAAGCTCGAAGCCATAGGTGAACTCGCGCGCCTGCTGGCCATCGAACTGCGGCAACGGCACGTGCACACCGCCACGCATCCAGTCCAGACCAGTACCTGCAGCGAAAGGCAGGCGTTGATCGTCCAGCTGCAGTTCCAGGTTGCTCTCGATGCCGCGGATGTCGCTGATGCCAACCACCAGGAACGGCTTGTCGAAACGGTAGTCCTCATAGTCCTTGTCGATGCCCCAACGCTCGGGCAGCTTGAACCGCCCGGCTATCTGACTCTTGGCGTGGAACAGCCGCGCCTGATAGATGCCGCGGGCGCGCAGTTCGGTATCGATGTTGATGTCAGCGTCGAACGTCTCCGGCAGGAAGTACAACTGGCCGTTAACGGTGACCGTCTCCTGTACGCTCTGGCCGTCCTTGTCGATCCAGCGCCGCTCGTACTTGCGGTACGGCACCACCAGCAGTGGGCCGGAGATCAGCTGATCGAAGCTTGAGCTCTGGGCGATGTCGGCCAGCACATTGTCGCGCAGGTTCTGCCGGTCCTCGATCAGGCCACCGATCATCAGCAGTGGTATCAACAGCAGCAACATCAGCAAGGCGATCATGCCGAGCTTGAAACTCAGGGTCTTGTTCATGGGTGGAGGCTCCGTTGGCGATGGGCACAGTCTGTGCCGCGCCTGTGGAGCCAGCAGGGAGCCAATGTGGAGATTGCGTGGAGATACTGTGGTGAGTTGCAGTTACCAGCTTCGCCGACACCGCCGGGCCAGCTACGCTGGCGTTTCGCGACACAAGGCCGCTCCTACAGGGGCCGCGTCATGTCAGGTTCACGCGGATCCTGTAGGAGCGGCCTTGTGTCGCGAGAGGGTCGCGAAGCGGCCCCAGCAATTCAACAGACGCGCCGCAGCGGCAGCCACAACCTCACCCGCACGCCGCCTTCGACGTTATCCACCGCCAACTCGCCACCATGCAGCTGCATCACCTCGGCGACAAAATTCAGCCCCAGACCGCTGCTCTTGCGCCCACTGCCTGGTCGCGGCAGCGAATAGAAGCGCTCGCTGACGCGCCCTATCGCGTATTGCGGAATTGCCTCACCCTGGTTGAACAGGCTCAACGCGACCCGCTCGCTGCCCTGCTCCAGCTCGAACAGCAAAGTCCCACCCGCCGGGGTGAAGTCCAGTGCATTCTCGAGCAGGTTGGCCAACGCCTGGCGCATCAGGTACGGATCACAACGCAACCGCACCGCCGCCGGCACGCGCTGGCGCACCTGCAAGCCAGCGCTGTCGATACGCGCTGCGTGGGCCAGCAGCAACTCGTCGACCAGCACCGCCAGCGCCACCTCCTGCTCATCCTCCAGAGCCTGCATCTGCTCGACCTGGGCGAGATTCAGCAAGCGTTCGATCATCTGCTGCAAGCGCCCGCTCTCACGTTCGATATTGCTGGCGAAACGCAGCCGCTGCTCGGCGGGCATGTCGCCCTGCAGCAGCTCGGAGGCGCCACGAATCGCCGCCAGCGGGCTTTTCAGCTCGTGGGTCAGGGTATGCACATAGCGCTCGACATAGGCCTTGCCGGCAAGCTCGGTACGCATCCGCTCGACTGCGGTGGCGAGTTGCTCGAGCTCGCCGCCCTTGTAATGCGGCAACGCCGCGCGCTGACCCTCGCTGACCGCCTGGGCGTAGTGGGTGAGCCTGCGCAGCGAGCGCGCCAGCCACCACGACAACAGCGCACCGACCAGCAGGCCGAGGATGATCAAGCCCAGGCCAAGATTGAGCAGGCGCCGCTCGGCGCGGTCGATGTACGGCTGCAGCGAGCTGTTGGGCTTGGCCACGGTGACCACGCCGATGATCTTGCCGGCATCCATGATCGGCGCCGCGACGTGCATCACCGAGGTGCTTTCGTCATCCGGATCGCTGCGTGAAGAGCGCGCACCGTATTGCCCGTGCAGGGTCAGGTAGACGTCGTTCCAGCGTGAATAATCCTTGCCCAGATCGACCCCGGCCGAGTCGAGCAGGACGATGCCATTGGCGTCGGTCACGTAGATGCGGTGGCTGACCTGATTCTTCGCCAGCCCCCAGATCTGCGCGCCGGGGCGGCGCTGACCGTACGATTCAAGCAACTGCGGCAAGCGGCTCTGGCCAAGGGTCCCGGCCTTGACGTCGTCGTGGAGGATCTCCGCCAGCAGGTTGGCAGTGTCGACCAGGGTTTCTTCGGAAGCCTGGCGCACCACCGGGCGAATCTGCTCACGCACGGTATTGAGCAAAAAATAGCCAGCCAGCCCGACAAACAGGAAGTACACCAGAAAGATCCGAATACCCAGGCGCATCAGGCGTGTTCCGGGCTGTAGCTGTAGCCCAGGCCGCGATGGGTCTGGATCGGCTCGGCGTCAGCGGCGACCTGGCGCAGCTTGGCGCGCAGGCTCTTGATATGGCTGTCGATGGTGCGCTCGTAGCCAGCGTCCCCCGCTACCCCCAGCGCGTCGAGCAACTGCTCGCGGCTGAACACCCGCTGCGGCTGCTCAAGCAAGCACTGCAGCAGGCGAAACTCGTGACGGGTCAGGGCCAGGCTGACACTGCGGTAAACGATCTGCATGCGCAGCGTGTCGACCTGAAACAGCGTCGCCACAACGGGCGTTTCGCTGCGCGGCGCCATGCGCTTGAGGATCGCCCGCACCCGCGCGGCCACTTCGCGGGGGCTGAACGGTTTGACCACGTAATCGTCGGCACCGATCTCCAGGCCCAGCACCCGATCGATCTCGGCGTCGCGGGCGCTGAGAAACATCACCGGCACTTCGCTGAAGCGGCGCAGCTGGCGGCAGGTTTCAAAGCCACTGATGTCGGGCAGGCCGATGTCGAGAATGACCAGGTCGGCCGGCTGCAGGCGCTGGCGCTCAACGGCAGCGCTACCCAGGGTCACCCACTCGGTGCTGTGGCCGTCGGCTTGCAGGGCGTAGATCAGGGTGTCGGCGATGGCGGATTCATCTTCGACGATGAGGATATGGGGCATTCTTGGCGACAAGCCTCAAGCTGCAAGCTTCAACTAGAAGCGGATCGCGTGAACTTACACCGATCCGCTGTTTCTTGCAGCTTGTGGCTCGCAGCTTGAAGCTGCTCCGTCAGCACTCAGGCTTGCCAGCGGTAAACCTGCGCGCGGGGTTTACCGCCGCCTTGAACTCGCGCAGCGCCTTGGCGCCAATCAACAACGGATAATTGAAGCTGCTGCGGTCGGTCAGGTTGACCTCGACGGTGCGCTTCTCATCGCCCAGGCACAGCTCCAGGTCGACCACCGGCCGGCGTGCCGCCTCTGCGCTGTCGCCTTCCTCATCATCCTCGTCGGCGCGGCTCTTGATCTTGCTGATGCGCGCAACCTTGTGCTCGTAGACCTTGCCATCGGCATCCTTGGTTGCCAGCTTGAAGCGCACCCAGTCCTCGCCATCACGGGTAAAGCGCTCGATATCCTTGGCCGACAACGAGGCTGTCAGCGCACCGGTGTCCATCTTGGCCTTGAGCGTTTCACCGCCGATCTCCGGCAGGCTGATGTACTCGTAGCGACCATACAGGGTCGGCTCGGCGGCCATGGCCGGCAGGGCGAGCAGCGATAACAGGGCAAGCAGTGGTTTCACGGGCTAACTTCCTTGAGACGGGACAGCGCTTAGACTGCACAAGCGCGATAGGTTCGTCGCAAGAGCTTATCCAACATAATGTGAAACATTTGTCCCGGTCGTTGGCCACTGGAAGTTTGGCGTAGGCCATAACCGCACTTATCATTGTCGACCGCTTATTTCACACAACAAGAGTCTCTTTATGCGTCGCCTGCTGACCGGCATCCTCACAACCATCCTGCTATTGCTCAACACCGTGGTGATGATCTGCCCGTTGATGGTCTTCGCCCTGCTCAAGCTGGTGCTGCCGGGCCGAGGCCGTGACTATGCGTCTGCAGGCGTGATGTGGATGGCCGAGACCTGGTCGGAGATCGACAAGGTCATTTTCGCCCTGTGCATCCCTACCCAGTGGGATATCCGCGGCGTCGACAAGCTGCGACAGGACACCTCCTACCTGTGCGTGAGCAACCACCAGAGCTGGGTCGATATCCCGGCGCTGATCGAAAGCCTCAACCGCCGGGTGCCGTTCTTCAAGTTCTTCCTCAAGAAGGAACTGATCTGGGTGCCGCTGCTGGGCCTGGCCTGGTGGGGCCTGGACTACCCGTTCATGAAGCGCTACAGCAAGGCGTTTCTGGCCAAGCACCCGGAGCTCAAGGGCAAGGACCTGGAAATCACCAAGGCCGCCTGCGAGCTGTTCAAGCGCCAGCCGGTGACCGTGGTCAACTACCTTGAGGGCACGCGCTTCAGCGAGGCCAAGCGCCTGGAACAGCAGTCGCCGTACAAGCACTTGCTCAAGCCCAAGGCCGGTGGCGTGGCGTTCGTGCTGGCGGCGCTGGGCGAACAGCTCGACGCCCTGCTGGATGTGACCATCGTCTACCCGGGCGACCAGGCGCCGGGCTTCTGGGCCCTGCTCAATGGCAGCATCAGCCGGGTGATTATCGACATTCGCGTGCATGAGCTGGACCCGGCGTTGTGGGCGGGCGATTACGAGAACGACCCGGTGTTTCGCGAGACCGTGCAGGCCTGGGTGAACCAGCTGTGGGTCGAGAAGGACCAGCGCATCGAGCAGTTGCGCGCCGAGATGCGCTGAGGCCTGCAGCGGCTGAGCCGGCCTCTTCGCGGGGCAAGCCCGCTCACACAGGATGTGCGCTTGTGGGGAGGGGATCAATGTCCATCAGCCGCAGACGGACAGGAACGTAGGAAGCGCCCTAACACTTCTGCCAGTTATGCAACATCTCGCAGGCCGGGAAACTGAGCTGATCAAAGACTCAGCGCCTGCGAGGCCAGCCCCGTGAACAAACGCCTTAATTTCTACCAAAGCGGACAGATCAATCTCGAGATCACCGGCAACCAGAACTGGAAGCTACTGCAGGGGGCCGGTCAGCCGTTGGCTGAGCGGCGCGACAGCCACTCGGGCATGGACATTCAGCTGTTGATAACGGACAGCCAGAAGTCCGTGTTGAAGACGCACGGCGGCCTTGGCGCAGCCACTTGCATCTATACCGCCTATGGGCATGACGCTCGGTCACAGCCTGCGGCGCCGCGACTTGGGTTCGCGGGTGAACCTCCCGAGCCATTGACCGGCAACTACCTGCTGGGCCAGGGGTATCGCGCCTATAGCCCGGTACTGATGCGTTTCCTCGCACCTGACAGTCTGAGTCCGTTCGAGGAAGGTGGGTTCAATGCTTATGGCTACTGTGCGGGCGACCCCGTCAACTATTCAGACCCGACAGGGCACCATCCAGCGGTGTCAGCGGAGCTTCTGAAAGCCCAGATAGCAAAAATGCGCTCGGCTTCCGCAAAACGTTCCACCCCGCAACCGGTCAAGAAACTGCCCGGCAAAGACGCATCAGTAGAACCCCTGCGCTCCATATTGATAAAAGAGAAGCGCGCTGACCGACCGAGAAAGTCAGTACGCATCGCTGACACGCCGGGTCGCAGTGATGTGAAAGCGGATACCCCGACCGCCTTGGTGGCAGCACCAACGGCCCAGTCCATCTTCAAACAAAGGATGGCGCTCTCGAGGGCGTCAGGGAATATCTACGCTGAGCTTGAAAAACTGGAGCACCACTATGTAGAGGCTTTGCATTACTCCGGGAGTTCGCCCCAAGCCAGACGCCCGCCAGGCAAACTGATATCAGCAAAACTGAGAAGCATCAGCGAGCTAATCGGCAACAGGCGCCAACGGCTATTCGAGCTTCGCGACGCCGCCGAACGCCTTAGAACCTGATCAAACCGAAGGTGTTGTTGCAGGCGCCGGAGTGGTCCACAGGCTACCCAGGTTCTGCAGGAGCGAACCGGCGATGCCTTGTTGACCGAGGTACTGGAGAATCAGCGGGGCGAACTGGCCGATCATGCCGGTATCCATGCCCAGGGCCTTGAAGGCGCTGTCCAGATCGCTGCGGTCTTCGACGTTGTTGCCCAGCGCGTTGCTCAGGGCCGATTGTTTGTCGCTGTTCTTGCCGAGCAATTCGCCCAGGCCACTGAGGCCACCGAGGGCGTTGGCGCCGGAGAGCAGGTCCAGGCCGGGCACGGCCTTGGTCAACTGGCCGTAGTCGTCGCTGCTGAGGTTGTTGCGCGCCAGGCCGAGCATTGCCCCGGCGCCGCCCACGGCCTGTTCGGGGGTGATGTTCAGTTCGCTGCCCAGGGTGTTGAGCAGGTTGGCCGATTCGGCGGGTGCCTGCACCTTGCCTTGTGACTGCTGGCTTTGCGCGGCGGACACGGCATTGGCGGCGTCGCTGAAGTTGAAGGCGAACGCTGGCGTTGCGGCCAGGGTCATCAGGGTAGCCAGGGTAAACGCTTTCATCGGGGGGACCTCGTCGGCCGGAATGGCCTGGGAAACGAGGCATTCGACTGGGGGTTTGGAGGTTTGTTCCGAGCCGGGTATCGGGCCGTTTTCATCCAGCGGGGGGTGGTTTTCGGGCTTCCAGCTTGACGGCAGATTGCCGGGGCTGCTGCGCAGCCCTTTCGCGACACAAGGCCGCTCCTACAAGTACGGCGCTGCCTTGAGCCTTGCGCTGTATCTGTAGGAGCGGCCTTGTGTCGCGAAAGGGCCGCGCAGCGGCCCCAGCAATCTGAGGGACACAATCCGATTCGCTGAACCCCACTTGTTCAGGGCAGCCGCCCCGTCCACATCGGGGGGCAGCTGCACGCTGGGCGGAAAACCAAGTCACAAGGCAACCCTGGCAGGCCGCACTGACTCCTGCGTACAACTGCCATGAACAGCCATCTCATTAACCGAGTTCCCTCAGGGCATTTCCTAAGGCCATGTATGACTACCAACCGTGCGCAGGAAGTTTTGCATCCTAACGCGGGAATTCAGAAAGCACGCCAAACAAAACTAGTACTTTTGCCAGTTGTGCCCGCTCATTCACTCGCCCGACACTGGCGCAAACTCCCCCTGCACCAAGATCGCAGGCAACTCACATGAGCATGCACTAATGACCAAAACCAATGCGGGCGACCGCCTGTACTTTCATCAGGGCGACAAACTCGCCACCGTAAAACAAGGCACGCAAAACCACAGCGTATTCCGTAGTCTCGATACCGCCTTGGCAGAGCAATTAAACTGTGACAGCGAACCCGTGAGGTTCCTGACTACCGATGGCAATGGATCAGTGCTCCAGGTAAAAACTGACCAGCAACTGGAGAGCCTTCCTTACACCGCCTATGGGCACTCCGCATCACAGCCCTCAACCCTGTCACTCCTGGGATTCAATGGTGAGTGCATTGATCCGGCAGAGCTTTATATCCTAGGCAATGGTTATCGTTCACATAATCCTCGCCTCATGCGCTTCTTATCGCCAGACAGCCTCAGTCCGTTTGGCAAGGGGGGCCTCAACAGCTACGCTTACTGCGGTGCAGACCCTGTAAACTTCACCGACCCGTCTGGACACTTCCGACTGTTCGGTCGCTTGTTCGCACCCAAACTACCCAAACATGTAAAAAACGCGCCTACGCGAGGATTACCCAGCTACTCAGAGGCGCAAACATATGCCGTGCCCGGCGAGAGGCCACCCAGTTACGATGAGACTCTCAGGAATTACCCCAAAGAGAGAGATATAAGAATCACAAAGACCGCACCCCTTTTAAATAAATTAGAAGCTCGCGCCAAGAAGTACGACAGCTACATTGAACGCCAGCACGAAAAAGCTGATAGAGCCAACCATCAATACACAATCCACCAAGCCAGTGCCAACCATTACACCTACGGCTCTGACATGTGGCGCTTCCATATAAGCAAGGCAAATTTCGCCTACCACAAGGAAGCCTATTACAACATGAAATCAAGATACTTTACTGCCGATAGGGATAAGATAACTGCGGCCATTGCAGAGCTAAGACGGACTTAATCCTATTATCATTTCGGCTGCACAGCATCTATCAGCGGATGAATACTGGGGTTTGCGAGGACAAATGATGAAGATCAAAAACAGCAACTTATACTTTTATCAAGGCGGCACCCTCGCCTCCGTCAAACAAGGCACCCAAACCCGCACAATCCTGCGCGGCGCTGATACGCCGCTTGCCGAGCAGCATTCAGAGGCCACACAAGGTACGGAGCTTTTGGCAGCCAACGCGCTAGCCGACAGGTCACCTGCGGTCTAGGGATCGAGCATCAGAACAAATCCTGACATTCACCCTGCCAATCATCCCGGCCTCCCCTAAAAAAGCCCCTGAAAAGGGGCTTTTTTCTTGAGGTCACATCACGCCGCACTGAACGTCTTATGCGGATCAATCACAAACTTCTTCGGCACCCCAGCATCAAACTCGCCATACCCCTCAGGCGCCTGATCCAGGCTGATCACCTGCACGCCCACCACTTCAGCAATATTGATCCGGTCCCACATGATCGCCTGCATCAGCTGGCGGTTGTACTTCATGGTCGGGGTCTGGCCGGTGTGGAAGCTGTGCGATTTCGCCCAGCCCAGTCCAAAGCGGATGCTCAGCGCGCCGATCTTGGCGGCGGCATCCACCGCGCCCGGGTCTTCGGTCACGTACAGCCCGGGGATACCGATGTTGCCGGCAACGCGGGTCACCTGCATCAGCGAGTTCAGCACGGTGGCCGGCGCTTCATGCTTGGCGCCCTCGTGACCATGGCCGCGCGCCTCGAAGCCGACCGCGTCAACGGCGCAATCCACTTCCGGCTCGCCGAGGATGTCGACGATCTGCTCGTGCAGCGGGGTGTCCTTGGACAGGTCGACCACCTCGAAGCCCTGCGCCTTGGCATGCGCCAGACGGGCCGGGTTGAGGTCGCCGACGATCACGCAGGCGGCGCCCAGCAGCCGTGCCGACGCAGCAGCCGCCAGCCCGACCGGGCCGGCACCGGCGACATACACGGTGCTGCCAGGGCCAACCCCGGCCGTCACGGCGCCGTGGTAGCCGGTAGGCAGAATGTCGGACAGGCAGGTCAGGTCACGGATCTTTTCCATGGCCTTGTCGCGGTCCGGCAGTTTCAGCAGGTTGAAGTCGGCGTAGGGCACCAGCACGTATTCGGCCTGGCCGCCGGTCCAGTCACCCATGTCGACGTAGCCGTAGGCGCCACCGGCGCGGGCCGGGTTGACGGTGAGGCAGACGCCGGTGTGCATCTCTTTGCACGAGCGGCAGCGGCCGCAGGCAACGTTGAACGGTACCGAAACCAGGTCGCCGATTTTCATCCGCTCGACGTCACGACCCATCTCGATGATTTCACCGGTGATCTCGTGGCCCAGCACCAGCCCGACCTGGGCGGTGGTACGGCCACGAACCATGTGCTGGTCGGAGCCGCAGATATTGGTGGAGACCACCTTGAGGATCACACCGTGCTCGATCTTCTTGCCGCGTGGGTCCTGCATTTTGGGGTAGTCGATGTTCCGCACCTCGACCTTGCCAGCGCCGAGATACACCACTCCACGGTTACCAGACATGCTCTTACCTCGCTTGATTTGTACTTATGCAGCGTTGGTTGAAGCGCCGCCATCCATGGGCGGCATGTGTTACTGGAATGGGGGAATTGTGGGCTTGTGGCAGGGAAATGCCGTGACTGGAAACGACAGTGGCTTGCCCGCAGGCGTCAGGTGGGTCTGGAGATAGCCGGGGGCGCTTTGCGCCCCTTTCGCGACAGAAGGCCACTCCTACAAGGACCGCGTCGGCCCAAACTACGCGGTCTTTGTAGGAGCGGCCTTGTGTCGCGAAAGGGCCGCAAGGCGGCCCCGACGATCTCAGAGCACCACCGTCCGATTGGCGTTCAAAAACACCCGCCGCTCAATGTGATACCCCACCGCCCGCGCCAGGGTCAGGCCTTCGATATCACGCCCCTTGGCAATCAGGTCTTCGGGATAGTGACTGTGATCGACCACTTCGACCCCCTGGGCAATGATCGGCCCTTCATCAAGGTCGTTGTTGATGTAGTGCGCCGTGGCACCGACCATCTTCACACCCTTGTTGTAAGCCTGGTGATACGGCTTGGCACCCTTGAACCCAGGCAGCAACGAGTGATGAATGTTGATCGCCCAGCCATCCAGGCGACGGCACAGTTCAGGCGACAGCACCTGCATGTACCGCGCAAGAATCACCAGCTCGGCACCACTCTCCTCGATCACCTGCAGCACCTTGCGCTCTTGCGCAGGCTTGTCCTTGGGGTCGAGGGCGAAGTGGTAATACGGGATCTTGTGCCAATGCGCCAATGGCTCGAGATCGGGGTGATTAGAGATCACCGCGACCACGTCCATCGCTAGCTGACCAATGCGCTGACGGTACAACAGGTCGTTCAGGCAGTGATCGGCCTTGGACACCATGATCACCACCTTGGGGCGGTGATTGGGTGCGGTCAGCTCGAAGGTCATGCCAAACGCATCGCTGCGCTCGGCCAGGCCATCACGAAAACCCGCCTCATCGAAATCATCTGGCTGGCGGAACTCGACGCGAATGAAGAAGCGCCCCGACAGCCGATCATCGAAGGAGTGGTGCTCGGTGACATAGCAACGCTGCTCGTAGAGAAACCGCGTCACCACATCGACCGTGCCGAGCATGCTCGGGCAGTCGGCGGTGAGAATCCAGGTATCCGGTGCCCGACTCATGTGTCTCTCCTTAGGCTTCGATGCTCAGGCCGTATTCAGCCGAGGCGTCCTGCAGCCACATCCACCAGTAATCGGCGAAGCTGCGGCGAATCACCAGTTCCCAGGTATCTTCACCGGTGCGGCGGATCACCAGCTGCGACTTGGCGAACACCGTGCCGACCGCCTTGCCCACCGGGAAGTTGTTTGGATGTACATCATAGCTGGTGGATTTCATCAGCACGTCGCGCACGTTGGCGCCCTGCAACTCGAGCAGGGTCTGCCCGCCGCTGACATTGACCACCTGAATGTGCAAGCCCGCGAGGGCGTCGCGCAGTTGCTGCTCGACCGCAAACTCCTGCCCGCCCGGGACGATCAGCAGCCACTCATCCGGGCCAACCCACTGCAGCGAGGTCTCGCCCTTGGCGACCACGGTCAGGGCTACCGGCAGCTCCAGGCCGAGGGCCTTGTGTACACCGCTGGCAAAGGCCGGATCATGGCCGTCGCCACGCAAGGTCAGATGACCAAGCAGTTTTTTCTCGCGCAGGGTCACGCCTGCGTTGTTGCGGCCCTTGCCCACCAGGCTGGCGAGGTCTGCATGGTGCAGCGGCGTCTGGGCCTTGGCCTCGGCGCCGGGGTTTTGCTGGAAGACGTTGATAGCGCTCATTGTTACCTGCCTTGAATTCTTGTGTTCAGGCGTGGCAGCGGCGCTCGGCCGCGGCCACGAGAGTTGAGCATCGGTCTGGCGTCAGACGTTCTGCCGCTCACCCTTCGGATCGAAGAACACCGAAGACACAATCTCTGCTTCGATCACGCTGCCATCGGCCTGCGGCGAATACACCCGCTCACCCATGCGCTTGAGACCACCCTTGACCACACCCATGGCGAACGAATAGCCGAGGGAGTTGGAGGCATAGCTGGAGGTGACGTGACCGACCATGTCCATCGGGATCGGCTGCTTCGGATCGAACACCAGCTGAGCGCCTTCCGGCAGCCACTGTTTAGGGTTGATCGGCTTGAGCCCGACCAGTTGCTTGCGGTCTTCGCGCAGGCAGTCCTCGCGGTTCATGCCACGCAGGCCGATCCACGAGTACGGCTTGTTGCGTCCGACACACCAGCTCATGTTGAGGTCGTCGGCGTTCATCGAGCCATCGGTATCCTGGCCAACGATGATGAAGCCCTTCTCGGCACGCAGCACGTGCATGGTCTCGGTGCCATACGGGGTCAGGTTGTACTGTTTGCCCGCCGCAACGATCTTTTCCAGCACACCCATGGCGTAGTTGGCCTGGACGTTGACTTCGTACGACAGCTCACCGGTGAACGAGATGCGGAACACCCGCGCCGGCACGCCGCCAACGGTGCCTTCCTTCCAGGTCATGAACGGGAAGGCGTCCTTGTCCAGGTCGATGTCGCTGATCTCGGCCAGCAGCTTGCGGCTGTTGGGGCCAGACAAGGTCATGGTTGCCCAGTGGTCGGTGACCGAGGTGAAGTACACCTTCAGTTCCGGCCATTCGGTCTGCAGGTACAGCTCCATCCAGCCCAGCACGCGCGCTGCGCCGCCGGTCGTGGTGGTCATGATGAAGTGGTTGTCGCCGACGCAGGCGGTCACGCCGTCGTCGAAGACCATGCCGTCTTCCTTGCACATCAGGCCATAACGGGCCTTGCCCACATCGAGCTTGGTCCAGGCGTTGGTGTAGATGCGGTTGAGGAACTCACGCGCATCCGGGCCTTGAATGTCGATCTTGCCCAGGGTCGAGGCGTCCAGCAGGCCGACGCTGTCGCGCACGGCCTTGCACTCACGCTCAACGGCAGCGTGGATGTCTTCACCGGGTTTTGGGAAATACCACGGACGTTTCCACTGGCCGACATCCTCGAACTCGGCGCCGTTTTTAACGTGCCAGGAATGCAGTGCGGTGAAGCGTACCGGCTCGAACAGGTGACCACAGTGACGACCCGCTACCGCACCGAAGGTAACCGGCGTGTAGTTGGGGCGGAACATGGTGGTGCCCATCTGCGCAATGCTGATACCCAGCGAACGGGCGGCGATGGCCAGGCCGTTGATGTTGCCCAGCTTGCCCTGATCGGTACCGAAGCCCAGCGCGGTGTAGCGCTTGACGTGTTCGACCGACTCGAAGCCTTCACGGGTCGCCAGCTCGATGCCGGCAGCGGTGACGTCGTTCTGCTGGTCAACGAACTGCTTCGGCCCACGAGTGCCTTTGTCATGCGGCACCTGGAACAGGGCCAGGGTAGGCTCCTCGGTGCGCTGGACGGCTTTGGGCAGGGTACCGACCACGGCCTTGAAGCCGGCTTCGGTAGCGGCGCGCACGCCACCTTCAAAACCATCGGCCAGGACATCACCAAGCGGGTAGACGCCATTCATGCCGCCAACACAGACGCGCTTTTGCGGCGCATCACCCGGGACGAAACCGAGGATGTCTTCACGCCATACCGGACGCCCGCCAAGGTGCGAGGCCAGATGGACGATCGGGCTGTAGCCGCCGGAGGTCGCGATCAGATCGCAGGCCAGGGTTTCGCCAGGGCTGGTCACGGTAAACGCCTGGGCGTCGATGGCGGCAACCCGCGCACCGGTCACATGCTTGCTGCCAGCCGCTTCAACCACAGCGCTGGAGGTGAGGATGCGAATGCCCTTGGCGCGTGCTTCTTCCACCAGCGAACCGCGTGGGTTGTGGCGTGCATCGGCGATCGCAACCACTTGCAGGCCGGCATCGTGCCAGTCCAGGGCAACGCGATAGGCGTGGTCGTTGTTGGTCGACAGCACCAGCTTGCGCCCAGGCGCCACGCCGTAGCGACGCACGTAGGTGGAGACAGCGCCGGCGAGCATGTTGCCCGGCACATCGTTGTTGCCGTACACCAGCGGACGCTCGTGGGCGCCAGCCGCCAGCACAACTTGCTTGGCACGCACGCGGTGGACGCGATGACGCACCTGGCCAATCGGCGCGCGGTCACCGAGGTGGTCGGTCAGGCGCTCGTGGATGGTCAGGAAGTTATGGTCGTGGTAGCCGTTGACGGTAGCGCGTGGCAGTACCAGCACTTCGGCCATGCCTTGCAGCTCGGCCACGGTAGCCGCGACCCAGTCGGTGGCAGGCTTGCCATCGAGAGTCTCACGGCTGTCGAGCAGGCTGCCGCCGAACTCTTCCTGCTCATCGGCGATGATCACCCGCGCACCGCTGCGGCCAGCGGCCAGCGCTGCGGCCAGGCCGGCAGGGCCAGCACCGACGATCAACACGTCGCAGTGGTGGTTCATGTAGTCGTAGCTGTCCGGGTCGTTCTGCAGCGGCGCGCGACCGAGGCCGGCGGCTTTGCGGATGTACTTCTCGTAAGTCATCCAGAACGATTTCGGGTACATGAAGGTTTTGTAGTAGAAGCCCGGCGGCATCATGCTGCCACCGACCTTGCCGAGGATGCCCATCACGTCGTTGTTGACGTTCGGCCAGCCGTTGGTGCTGGTCGCGACCAGGCCGGCATACAGCGGCTGCTGAGTGGCGCGCACGTTGGGGATCTGGGTGGCTTCGCTGGAACCGATCTGCAGGATCGCATTCGGCTCTTCGGTGCCGGCTGCAATGATCCCGCGAGGCCGCGAATACTTGAAGCTGCGGCCGACCACATCGACGCCGTTGGCGAGCAACGCGGCAGCCAGGCTGTCACCTTCGTAACCCTGATAGGTCTTGCCGTTGAAGCTGAAATTGAGGACTTTGCCGCGGTTGACACGGCCGCCGCTGGCAAGGCGATAACTCTGGCTCATACTTTTTCCCCCAGGCCTTTGACGGTCGACGGCGCGGCGCTAGCCTTGCTGGCGGCAGTGATCTGCGGCTTCTCGCCGATCTTGTAGGTTTCCAGAATTTCGTAGGTCACGGTGTCGCGGGTGACGTTGAAATACTGGCGGCAACCGGCGACGTGATCCCACAGTTCGTGGTGAATGCCACGCGGGTTGTCGCGGAAGAACATGTAGGTACCCCACTCCTCGTCGGAGCAAGCCGCCGGATCGAGCGGGCGGGCAATATGGGCCTGGCCTGAGGCGTGAAACTCTTCTTCGGAGCGCAGCTCGCCGCAGTGGGGACAGAAAATATGCAACATGACGATTGTCTCCGATTAGTGGGCGACGGCCGCAGCGCCGTGTTCATCGATCAGCGCACCGTTGTAGAAGCGGTCGATGGAGAATGGCGCAGCCAGTGGGTGCATTTCGCCTTTGGCCAGGCTTGCGGCAAACACGTTGCCTGAGCCTGGGGTGGCCTTGAAGCCGCCGGTGCCCCAACCGCAGTTGAAGAACAGGTTCTTCACCGGGGTCTTGGAGATGATCGGGCAGGCGTCCGGGCAGGTGTCGACGATGCCGCCCCATTGGCGGTTCATGCGTACCCGCGAGAGGATCGGGAACATCTCGACGATCGCCTGCAGGGTGTGCTCGATCACCGGGTACGAACCGCGCTGGCCGTAGCCAACCCAGCTGTCGATACCGGCGCCGATGACCAGGTCACCTTTGTCCGACTGGCTGATGTAGCCGTGTACCGCGTTGGACATGATCACGCTGTCGATGATTGGCTTGATCGGCTCGGAAACCAGCGCCTGCAGCGGGTGCGACTCGAGCGGCAGACGGAAGCCCGCCAGGCGCGCCATGTGCCCGGAGTTACCGGCAGTGACCACGCCGACGCGCTTGGCGCCGATGAAGCCCTTGTTGGTCTCGACACCGATCACCGCGCCGTTTTCCTTGCGGAAACCGGTCACTTCGGTCTGTTGAATCAGGTCGACGCCGAGGGCGTCGGCAGCGCGGGCAAAGCCCCACGCCACGGCATCGTGACGGGCCACACCACCACGGCGCTGAACGGTTGCACCGAGGATCGGGTAGCGGGTGTTCTTCGAGCAGTCCAGGTACGGGATCTCGGCCGCGACCTGGTCGGTATTGAGCAGCTCGCCGTCGACGCCGTTGAGGCGGTTGGCGCTGACTCGACGCTCCGAATCACGGATGTCCTGCAGGGTGTGGCAGAGGTTGTAGACGCCGCGCTGGGAGAACATCACGTTGTAGTTGATGTCCTGCGACAGGCCTTCCCACAGTTTCATGGCGTGCTCGTAGAGCTTGGCCGACTCGTCCCACAGGTAGTTGGAGCGAACGATGGTGGTGTTGCGCGCGGTGTTGCCGCCGCCCAGCCAGCCTTTTTCGACCACGGCAACGTTGGTGATGCCGTGCACCTTGGCCAGGTAGTAAGCCGTCGCCAGGCCATGCCCGCCGCCGCCTACAATCACCACGTCATAGACCTTTTTCGGGGTCGGCGTGCGCCACATGCGCTGCCAGTTTTCGTGGTGGCTGAGGGAGTGTTTGAAAAGGCCGAAGCCCGAATAGCGTTCCATTGTCTGTTACTCCACTCAGCGGTAAACCGGGAAGTCGGCGCACAGTGCGGCGACCTGCTTGGCAACGTCGGCTTCGACGTCGGCGTCGCCCAGGTTGTCGAGGACATCGCAGATCCAGCCGGCCAGTGCCACGCACTGAGCCACCTTGAAACCGCGGGTTGTGACCGCCGGGGTGCCGATGCGCAGGCCCGAGGTAACGAACGGCGACTGCGGGTCGTTGGGTACGGCGTTCTTGTTGACAGTGATGTGCGCGCGGCCCAGGGCTGCGTCAGCGTCCTTGCCGGTCAGGCCCTGACGGATCAGGCTGACCAGGAACAGGTGGTTGTCGGTACCGCCGGACACCACGTCATAACCGCGCTTGATGAACACTTCGGCCATGGCCTGGGCGTTGTCGATGACCTGCTGCTGGTACTGCTTGAAGCCAGGCTCCTGCGCTTCCTTGAAGCACACTGCCTTGCCGGCGATGACGTGCATCAGCGGGCCGCCCTGGGCGCCGGGGAATACCGCCGCGTTGAGCTTTTTCTCGATGTCCGGGTTGGCCTTGGCCAGGATCAGGCCGCCACGTGGACCGCGCAGGGTCTTGTGGGTGGTGGTGGTGACCACGTCGGCATACGGCAGCGGGTTTGGGTACAGGCCAGCGGCAACCAGGCCAGCAACGTGGGCCATGTCGACGAACAGCAGCGCACCCACCTTGTCGGCAATGGCGCGGAAGCGCGGGAAGTCGAGGGTCTTGGAGTACGCGGAGAAACCAGCAACGATCATCTTCGGCTGATGCTCGACCGCCAGGCGCTCGACTTCGTCGTAGTCGATCAGGCCGGTGTCGGTGTTGATGCCGTATTGCACCGCGTTGTACAGCTTGCCCGAGGACGAGACCTTGGCGCCGTGGGTCAGGTGGCCGCCATGGGCCAGGCTCATGCCCAGAATGGTGTCACCGGCTTGCAGCAAGGCCAGGTATACAGCGCTGTTGGCCGACGAACCGGAGTGCGGCTGGACGTTGGCGTAGTCGGCACCGAACAGTTGCTTGGCGCGCTCGATAGCCAGCGCCTCGACCTTGTCGACGTGCTCGCAACCGCCGTAGTAGCGCTTGCCCGGATAGCCTTCGGCGTATTTGTTGGTGAGGCCGCTGCCCTGGGCCTGCATCACGCGCTTGCTGGTGTAGTTTTCCGAAGCGATCAGCTCGATGTGATCTTCCTGACGTTGTTCTTCGGCATTCATCGCCGCCAGCAGCGCGTCGTCGTAACCCTGGATCTGGTCTTGCTTGCTGAACATCATGTGTCTCCCGGCAGCGATCATTTTTTGTCAGTAGGGTTCAGTGCCCCTTTGTGCCGATGGTATGACTGCGGCGGGTGGGTCAGATGCCTGCGCACGCCTTGCAATGGCGCGTTTACGACATTCGCCGCTGGGCTGTCGCGCGCGGGCATGCTTGCCAGAATCAGCCATCGGCCTGCGCCCGCGTGCTTGAGCCGCCGGCGGGCCGGGCAATTGCGCCGTGCACGGTTGTATAGGCAACCGGGTAAATGATCGTTTAGAGTGCATCTCTGCGTCGTTCACAGGACCGTGTCATGACAGATAACAGCCAGCAATTCGCCAGCGACAACTATTCCGGCATCTGCCCCGAAGCCTGGGCGGCGATGGCCAAGGCCAACAAAGGCCACGAGCGCGCCTACGGCGATGATCAGTGGACCGAGCGTGCGGCGGCGTACTTTCGCAAGATCTTCGAAACCGACTGCGAAGTGTTCTTCGCCTTCAACGGCACCGCAGCCAACTCGTTGGCCCTGGCCTCCTTGTGCCAGAGCTACCACAGCGTGATCTGCTCGGAGACCGCCCACGTCGAGACTGACGAATGCGGCGCTCCGGAGTTTTTCTCGAACGGCTCCAAGCTGCTCACCGCGCCCAGCGTCAACGGCAAGCTGACGCCTGAGTCGATCCGCGAAGTGGCGCTCAAACGCCAGGACATCCACTATCCGAAACCACGCGTGGTGACCCTCACCCAGGCCACCGAAGTCGGCACCGTGTACCGCCCCGACGAGCTCAAGGCGATCAGCGCCACCTGCAAGGAGCTGGGCCTCAACCTGCATATGGATGGCGCGCGCTTCACCAATGCCTGCTCGTTCCTCGGCTGCTCGCCGGCCGAGCTGACCTGGAAGGCCGGCGTCGATGTGCTGTGCTTTGGCGGCACCAAGAACGGCATGGCCGTGGGCGAGGCGATCCTGTTCTTCAACCGCGAGCTGGCTGAAGACTTCGACTACCGCTGCAAGCAGGCCGGCCAGCTGGCATCGAAGATGCGCTTCCTCTCCGCGCCTTGGGTAGGGCTGCTGGAAGACGGCGCCTGGCTGCGCCACGGCAACCACGCCAACCACTGCGCGCAGTTGCTGGCCTCGCTGGTCAGCGACCTGCCGCAGGTGAAGCTGATGTTCCCGGTGGAAGCCAACGGGGTGTTCCTGCAAATGCCGGAGCCGGCGCTCGAGGCGCTGCGCAACAAGGGCTGGCGCTTCTACACCTTCATTGGCAGCGGCGGCGCACGCTTCATGTGCTCGTGGGACACCGAACTCACGCGCGTGCGTGAGCTGGCGGCGGATATCCGCGCCGTCGTGGCAGTCACCCCTCTGTAGAGCCATCCCTGTAGGAGCGGCCTTGTGTCGCGAAAGGGCTGCGTAGCGGCCCCAACATTTTGTGGCGCTGCACAAATCCTAGGGCCGCTGCGCGACCCTTTCGCGACACAAGGCCGCTCCTACAGGAGGGCGCGGCAACACCGGCTACTGCATTTCAAAGCCTGAAACCACCCATCTGCCGCGCCAGGTCATCAGCCAAGCGGCGCAGTGCCTGGCATTCCTCGCGACAACCAAGCACCTCGGCGGCGGTCTGCCGGGCCAGGTCGGAAATCCCCTGCACATTGCGATTGATCTCTTCAGTCACCGCTGACTGCTGCTCGGTCGCGGTGGCCACCTGCTGGTTCATGTCACTGATGCGCTCGACCTGATCGGTGATCGCCCCCAGCGAGGCGCCGGTGCGCTGGCTTGCTTCAACCCCGCTACCGGTGGCCAGCTGGCCTGCCTGCATTGACTGTAGGAGCGGCCTTGTGTCGCGAAAGGGTCGCGCAGCGGCCCCAGATTCTCAGCTTCGCCGCCACTATCGCCGGGCCAGCTTCGCTGGCCTTTCGCGACACAAGGCCGCTCCTACAGGAGGGCGCGGCAACACCGGCTACTGCATTTCAAAGCCTGAAACCACCCATCTGCCGCGCCAGGTCATCGGCCAAGCGGCGCAGTGCCTGGCATTCCTCGCGACAGCCAAGCACCTCGGCGGCGGTCTGCCGGGCCAGGTCGGAAATCCCCTGCACGTTGCGATTGATCTCTTCAGTCACCGCTGACTGCTGCTCGGTCGCGGTGGCCACCTGCTGATTCATGTCACTGATGCGCTCGACCTGATCGGTGATCGCCCCCAGCGAGGCGCCGGTGCGCTGGCTTGCTTCAACCCCGCTACCGGTGGCCAGCTGGCCTGCCTGCATTGACTGTAGGAGCGGCCTTGTGTCGCGAAAGGGTCGCGCAGCGGCCCCAGATTCTCAGCTTCGCCGCCACTATCGTCGGGCCAGCTTCGCTGGCCTTTCGCGACACAAGGCCGCTCCTACAGGCTCGCGGCAACCCCCGGCGACTGCCCTTTACAGCCTGAAACCACCCATCTGCCGCGCCAGGTCATCGGCCAAGCGGCGCAGTGCCTGGCATTCCTCGCGACAACCAAGCACCTCGGCGGCGGTCTGCCGGGCCAGGTCGGAAATCCCCTGCACGTTGCGATTGATCTCTTCAGTCACCGCTGACTGCTGCTCGGTCGCGGTGGCCACCTGCTGATTCATGTCACTGATGCGCTCGACCTGATCGGTGATCGCCCCCAGCGAGGCGCCGGTGCGCTGGCTTGCTTCAACCCCGCTACCGGTGGCCAGCTGGCCTGCCTGCATTGACGTCACAGCCACGCCCGCGCCCTGCTTGAGGCGCTGAATCATCTGCTGCACCTGATCGGTAGACAGCTGCGTGCGCCGGGCCAGGGTGCGCACTTCATCGGCGACCACGGCAAAGCCGCGGCCCATTTCACCGGCGCGGGCCGCCTCGATGGCCGCATTGAGGGCGAGCAGGTTGGTCTGCTCGGAAACGCTGCGAATCACCGCCAGCACCTCATCGATCGAGGCCACTTCCTGCGCCAACTGGCCCACCGCCTCGGCGGCCCGGCTGATTTCACCGGACATGCCATGGATGCCCTGTACCGACTGCTGCACCTGCTGGCGCGCCTGCACCGCTTCGTCACGCGCCGACTGCGAGGCGTACGCCGCATGTCCTGCGTTTTGCGCAACGTCCTGCACAGTCAGGCCCATCTGGTGCACGGCGGTGGCGACCATCTCGGTCATCTGTTGCTGACGCTCCGAGCGGTCGGCGGTGTTGCCGACTACCTGCGTCACCTGTTCGACCGAACGGTGCAGGCGCTCGGTAGTGCCCAGCACCTCGGCGATCAGCGCCCTCTGGCTGTCGAGAAAGCGGTTGAAGCCGCGAGCCAGATCACCCAGTTCATCCTCGCGGGAATCATCCAGGCGATGGCTCAGGTCGCCAGCGCCGCCACCAATCTGCACCAGCGCCGTGGTCACCTGACGGATCGGGCGCACCAACCCGCGCGCCAGCAGCACCACCAGCAGCAATGAGAGCAAGGCTACTGCCCCACCAATCAAGCTGGTCAACCACACCGCCTGGCGCATCTGCGCGTAGATCTGCGCCTGCGGCACTTCAGCCACCAGCGTCCAGTTGAGATCACGCAGCGGCAGGCTCAGGGCCAGATACTGCTCGCCGTCACGTTCGAACTGGCTACGCTGCAGGCCTGCGCCCCGCCCCAGTAAACGCTTGGCGGCGTCGCCACCGACCTGTTCGGCGAGCGTGCGTTTGGCGCTGTATTGGTTGTCCGGGTGGACCTGGATCAGGCCGTCGTTGCGCACCAGCATGACCCTGCCCTGCTCGCCAAAACTGAAGTCGTGGATCAGCTTGGACAACTCGGTCAGGCGCAAGCCCATGCCGGCGATGCCGACCAGTTGCCCGGCCTTTTCGATGCGGTAGTCGATGAACAGCGCCACCTCGCCGGTGGCGCCATCCACGTCGATATTGATCAGCCGCTCGGCACCACTGTCGATGTAGCCATAGAACCACTGGTCCTTGGGGTTCTGCCGGCCAAGGGTGCGATCCAGGCCTTTCTCGTTGTAGTAGTGGCCGCTCGCAGTGGCGGCGAACAACGCGGTAAACGCATGGTTGCGCTGCTTGGCAGCGTCCAGGTATTCGATGAAGCGCGCCGCCTCGGCGGGATTCTCACCGGCAGCGAGCCAGTCACGCAGCAGGGTATTGCCGGCAATATCGGCGGCCGCCACCAGCGGCTGGCTAAGCATGCGCTCGATATCGTTGCGAATGGCCTCGATGCTGGCCGGCAGAGCGGTGTCGAGCAAATAGCGCTCGGTCAGGCGATTGACCGCCACGGTATAGATCGCAACCACCACCAGGATGCTCACCAACAGGGCCGTGCCCATGCCTGCGATCAACTGCAACTGGATACTTCGCCGCCAGATACGCATACGTTTTCCTCCCCCAGGATTCTTGTTTTGGGGGATTGTATACACTTACGTATCCATTCAATCCAGCAATCATCGACAAACGCTAACGCAAAACGGGGAACAGCCACGCGTCACCGCATGGCTGCCCCCCGCTCGAATTTTGCCTGTTGGCTGGTGCTTTACTGCTCGCCGATGGTGCGTGCGATGGCATCTACCGTGGCATCGATCTGCGCCTGGGTGCGGGCGAGCGTCACTTGATGCTCTTTTTGCAGTTCGATCTGCCGCGAGCACAGATTCAGCGCCGCCAGCACCAGCAGCTTGTCACCGATCAGGGTCGGGTACTGGCGCTTGGTTTCGTTGAGGGCGGTGTTGAGCATCCGCACAGCCTGCGAGAGGGTCTCTTCCTGGCCTTCAGGGGCCTTGATCGAATAGTCGATACCCAGAATCGACACGACATTGATCGGCTGCGCTTGCAGTTTCATCCGTTGACGACACCTGCGCTGGCGCGCTCAACCAGCGCCTGGATACGCGCAGCAGTGGCGCCGTGTTTCTCTTCCTGTTCCATCAGCGACAGCTGCAGGCTGTCGTTGTCTTCCTTGGCCTGGGCCAGTTCCTGGGCGATGGCAGCGTTCTGCTCGCTCAGCTGGGTGTTTTTCTGCATCAGGTCGTTGACCAGCTGCTCGAGTTGATTCAGGGAAGTTTCCAACATGGGGTATGTCTATCTCGGGTTGTTGCAGAGGGCGCACACGATAAAGAAAAGCACGCGCCCCCGCCATTAAATATCGGGTCAAAAGGCTTCAGCCAGGCCAGATTGACAGGGGATCGGCCACCTTGTTCCGGCCTGGGTCAACCGCCGGTCAGGATTTGTCGCGGCCAACTCGGGCTTTTGCTCATCGAACTCAAGACTGGCCGGTCATGACCGATAGCCATACAGGTCTTATCTCGACGCAAGGATTGCGCGCCACCTTACCTTGCCCGGATTGTCCAAATCATGTCCCTACGCAATATGAATATCGCCCCGCGCGCCTTGCTCGGGTTTGCCTTGATCGGCGCATTGATGCTTGGCCTTGGCGTGTTTTCGCTGGTCCAGATGGGCAAGATTCGCCAGGCGGGTGTCGCCATCGAAAGCATCAACGTGCCGAGCATCAAAACCCTCGATGAACTGACCGCGTTGAGCCTGCGCTTGCGTACGCTGTCCTATCGTCTGCTGGTCAATCGTGACCCGGCCGCTCAGCAAGACACCCTGCGCCTGCTGGACGAGCGCAACGCGCAAATCGACAAGGCGCAGAGCCGTTACCAGACGTTTATCGTCGATGTCGAAGAACAAGCCGCGTTCGATCAGTACGGCCAGTTGCTGACCCAGTACCGCCAGCTGGAAACCCGCATGCGCAACCTGAGCCAGGCCAACCGCATCGAGGAACTGGCCGACCTGCTCAACCGCGACCTGCTGACCAACTCCGAGCAGATCAACAAGGTCATGAACACCCTGCTGGAAATGAACACCGAGCAGGCGCGCAACGCCAACGCCACCGCCGCCAATCAGTACAGCACGGCGTTCACCCTGGTGATCGGTCTGCTCATCGCCGCCACCGTGCTGACCCTGATCTGCGCATTGCTGCTGACCCGCAGCATCGTCAAGCCGATCGAAGAAGCCTTGCAGGCAGCTGAACAGGTAGCCGACGGCGACCTCACCCACACCATTCGCGCCGAAGGCAGCGACGAAGCAGCGCGCCTGCAGCGAGCCATGGCCCGCATGCAGGAAAAGCTGCGCGACACCCTGCACCTGATCGCCGGCTCCTCTACCCAGCTGGCCTCGGCGGCCGAAGAGCTCAACAGCGTGACCGACGAGAGCGCGCGCGGCCTGCAGCAGCAGAACGCCGAAATCGAACAGGCCGCCACTGCCGTTACCGAGATGACCAGCGCGGTCGAGGAAGTGGCGCGCAATGCCGTCAGCACCTCGGAGGCTTCGGCTGAAGCCAGCCGTTCCACCAGCGATGGCCGTGACCTGGTACTGGAAACCGTCAGCGCCATCGAGCGCATGAGCGGTGACGTACAGGGTACTGCCAAGCTGATCACTCACCTGGCCGAACAGTCGCGTGATATCGGCAAGGTACTCGACGTGATTCGCGGCCTGGCCGATCAGACCAACCTGCTCGCCCTCAACGCCGCCATCGAGGCAGCGCGGGCCGGTGAGGCCGGGCGTGGTTTTGCCGTGGTGGCTGACGAAGTGCGTGCACTGGCGCATCGCACCCAGCAGTCGACCAGCGAGATCGAGCGCATGATCGGCACCATCCAGGGCGGTACCGGCCAGGCGGTCGAGTCGATGCGCACCAGCACCGAACGCGCCGAATCGACCCTGAACATCGCCCGCGGCGCGGGCCTGGCGCTGGACACCATCGCCACGGCCGTAGCACACATCAACGAGCGTAACCTGGTCATCGCCAGTGCGGCCGAAGAGCAGGCTCAGGTCGCCCGCGAAGTCGACCGTAATCTGGTCAACATCAACGACCTGTCGGTGCAAAGCGCCACCGGGGCACACCAGACCAGCGCGGCGAGTGCCGAGCTGTCGCGCCTGGCAGTTGACCTCAGCAGCCTGGTTGCACGCTTCCGCGTCTGACCCAGGCTGCAGCGCTCAAGCGGCCTCGGCTTAGTACTCGATACGAACGTCGCCGCGCGGCACGCTGCAGCAGGAGAGGATGTAGCCCTCGGCTTCATCCTCTTCGGTGATGCCGCCGTTGTGCTCCATGTCCACTTCGCCGCCCAGCTTGAGCACCTTGCAGGTGCCGCAGATGCCCATGCCGCAGGCTTTCGGGATCATCAGGCCGACCTTGGCCGCCGCCGCATGCACGGTCTCGCCCGGGGCCACGCGGATGCTCTTCTCGCTGCCGACGAACTCCACCAGGTTCAGATCGGACAGATCCACTTCCGGAGCATCGGCTGCCTGTTCGGCGTGCTCGACAGCGTCGGCCTTGGCCTCCGCCGGGGTCGCGCCAAACGACTCCTCGTGGTAGTTCTTCATGTCGAAGCCGACCGCCTCGAGCATACGCTTGACCGCGCTCATGTACGGCGTAGGCCCGCAGCAGAACACCACGCGCTCCATGTAATCCGGGGCGATCAGCTCCATCAGGCGCTGGTTCAGATACCCCCGATAACCTGCCCACGGCTCGCCCAGCCCGTGCTTCTCACAAATGATGTGCAGGCTGAAGTTGGGGATGCGCGAGGCCATCTGTTCCAGCTCGCGGTGGTAGATGATGTCCTTCGGTGAACGCGCGCTGTGGACGAACACCATGTCGACATTGGCATTGGTGTCGTAGAACCAGCGCGCCATCGACATCACCGGGGTGATACCGACGCCACCGCTAAGGTAGAGCACCTTCGGTGCCGGGAAATCGATTGCGTTGAACAAGCCGACCGGGCCGTGCACCGGCAGTTCGGCGCCTTCGTGCATGGTGTCGTGCAGGTAGTTGGAAACATGCCCACCCGGTACCCGCTTGACCGTGATCGAGAAGCTGTACGGCACCGATGGCGAACTGGAGATGGTGTACGAGCGCATCACCTGCTTGCCTTCGATTTCAAGCTCCAGGGTGACGAACTGGCCGGGCTTGAAGAAGAACATGATCGGCTGGTCGGCCATGAAGCAGAAGGTGCGCACATCCCAGGTTTCCTGGATGACCTTGACGCAGCGCACGATGTGGCGGCCGTTGGCCCAGGTCTGGGTGCTGACCGGGTTGAGGAATGTTTCGGACATGTTGTTCTCCAACGGCCGACTACCGGCCTTTTATGGCTCCGATAATGCTCAAGGCCGTGGCCCGGCACATTCCCATCAGCGACATCGGCGTGCTTATCGCGACCAGCCCCGCACGACAAGGGCTGGCGCGTCGGAATTCGATTCGGCCATGTCGCCCATGGATACGGCTCAAGGCGCCCTTGATCGCACACTCCACGGCAAATAGACCTGATGTTTTCTGCACCTGCCTTGCGGCACTAAAACAACGATTAGCCACCTTTCGCCGGCCTTTATCGGCCTTGAGGATTACAACGATGGACGTCACCGCAACCCTGAGCCTGGGCGATCCACTGGAAGCTGCACGCAAGGCCACCGCCGAGATGCTGCAGACCCGCGAGCGCACCTACTCGCTGCCCCAGCCGTTCTACACTGACGAGCGTCTGTTTCAGATCGACATGCAGGAAATTTTCCAGAAGGAATGGCTGATCGCGGGCATGACCTGCGAGATCCCGACCAAGGGCAACTTCCTCACCCTGCAAGTCGGCAAAAACCCGATCATTGTCATCCGCGGCGCCGAAGGTAAGGTGCATGCGTTCCACAACGTTTGCCGCCACCGCGGCTCGCGCCTGTGCACCAGCGACAAGGGCAAGGTCGCCAAGCTGGTCTGCCACTATCACCAGTGGACCTACGAACTGGACGGCCGTCTGCTGTTCGCCGGCACCGAAATGGGCGCCGACTTCGACATGAAGCAGTACGGCCTCAAGCCAGTCAATGTGAAGGTTGCGGGTGGCTACATTTTCATCAGCCTGGCGGAGAACCCGCCAGCCATCGACGAGTTCCTGGCCACCTTGGACCATTACATGGAACCGTACGACATGGAGAACACCAAGATCGCGGTGCAAACCCAGTTGCTGGAAAAGGCCAACTGGAAGCTGGTGCTGGAAAACAACCGCGAGTGCTACCACTGCAACGGCTCGCACCCCGAACTGCTGAAGACCCTGCTCGAGTGGGACGACACCGAAGACCCGCGCGCCGACCAGGCCTTCAAGGACCACGTGGCCGCCTCGGCCGCCGCCTGGGACGCCGAGAAGATTCCTTACCTGCACAAGAGCCACGGCCTGCGTAACCGCATCGTGCGCATGCCGCTGCTCAAGGGCACCGTGTCGATGACCATGGACGGCAAGCAGGCGAGCAAGAAGCTGATGGGCCGGATCAAGAACCCCGACCTCGGCTCGATGCGCATCCTGCACCTGCCGCACTCGTGGAACCACTGCATGGGCGACCACATGATCGTCTTCACCGTGTGGCCGATCAGCGCCCAGGAGACCCTGGTCACCACCAAGTGGCTGGTGCACAAGGACGCCGTCGAGGGCGTCGATTACGACCCTGAGCAGATGCGCAAGGTGTGGGACGCAACCAACGACCAGGACCGCCGCCTGGCCGAAGAGAACCAGCGCGGGATCAACTCCACCGCCTACCAGCCAGGCCCTTACTCGAAGACCTATGAGTTCGGCGTGGTCAACTTCATCGACTGGTACAGCCAGCGGGTGCTGGAAAACCTCGGGGCGGAGCCGGCGCCGTATCTCAAGGAAGTCAAAGCCCAGTAGCGGCGACGGGTGGGCTCAGGCCACGGCATCGCTTTGCCGTGGCCGGAGCCGGGTTCACACCGGGGTGTCCCTGATCACGCTCACACTGCGCGTGGGATCCCACCGATTGCCCTGTACCGGGTAGCGCTGCGGTATAGGCGCAGTTGCCATGCTGTACAGTTCGCCCACGGAAATCGCCGTGGCAACAAATCCAAACGCCATATCCACCCAAGCAAGTGCATCGCCCTGGGCGCCCATCAAACGCGCACTGGCGGTACCGATACTCATACCCGCACTCACCCCGCCAAACGCGGCCAGCGCCTTGTCGCGCGTGCTCCACGGGCTCAAGGGTGTTTCAGCGTTGTTGTATGTCAGCGCTCCCGCTCCGCTTCCTGCATGAGGTCCCGTGATATCAAAATCACGTTCAGTAGTGTAATTGCGATAAACCCCGGTCGCGGTGACGAGCAGATTGATCACCCCTGATGCCAAGCTTCTGAGCGGTCCGAGCCAGGCAGGAATCTGACCACTGGGGTCTGCCCAGTTGACCGGATCATTACCGCAGTAGGCATAGGCATTGATCCCGCCTTTGCCGAAGGGGCTGAGGCGATCCGCTGAATGAAAGCGCATCAAGACCGGGTTGTAGCTTCGATGGCCATTGCCCAGGTGGTAGCAGCCGGTGACGCAATCGCGTGGCTGGCCGCTGAATCCCAGAATCGGGCCGCTGGGCTGATGTACATAACCGTAGGGTGTGTAGGCCCGCGGACGAAAACCCGAGCCTGCCATGGGCGTCTGAGCCCTGTCTGGGGCTAACAGATGGAGTGAAGACATGTTGGTAGCTCTCGGTGTAAGGGTGTCCCGTGACGCTAACCCTGCAGGCGGATGAGGTTAACTGGCAAAAGTACTAGCGGAGCGAACCGTCACGATCTTACCCACAGGCTGATTGCCTACCGTTGTGGACATCGCTTGGCGCTCGGCAGTGACGTAACTGGTCATTTATTAATCAAAACTCTACAAGCCCTGTATTCATTGGCCTGCAGGAGATACCCAACACCTTGTCCACAGAGAGACCAACAGAGTTTGTGTGCAAAACACGAGTGGGTGGAAAATGGCTTGTGGATAACCTCGCTAGGCCGCTGATAGTGATGGTTTGACCGGATTTATCGGGGTTTCGCTCAGTTTCTGATCAATCCAGTGCAGCCCTTACCAGGCGGGCTCTGCAGCCGATGCCCAACAGATTATCCACAGGCCCACTAACAGCGATTGTGGGCAACCTCGTCGTATTGCCGCCTTCGCGAAACAAAAAAGCCATGAAAATCCATGGCTTGAATTGATTTTTTTTTGTACAGAACTCTGGAGACCTTGAAAATACTGGGCTGTAGCGATGCGCAAACACTTTATCCACAGAGTGGCGAACAGAGATTGTGTGTAAGCGGGGAGTGGGGCGCCCTGCGCCTGTAGGAGCGGCCTTGCCGGGGCGCCGGACCGGTCGGAAAGGGCTGCAACGCAGCCCCTCGGTCGTTCAGACAATCTCGAACCGGCCCTGCTAACGCAACACCCCCTCCTCCACCAGCAACTTGAGAATCGCCTCGGCGCCCTCCTGTGGCGAAACATCCTTGAGCACCTTGCCGCCGCCGCCACTGGCCTTGGCCGTGGCGGCCTTCATCCGGTCGGCGCCGCTCTTGGCCTTGATCACCTTGAGCCGCTTGGGCCGCGGGCGTGCCGGTTGCAGCTCGGCGTCGGCCAGCAGGGCATCGTCCACCACCTCGACATCACGCGCCGCCAACACCCCGCGCCGGGCCGGGCCGAACGCGCTCTGGCGCGGCTTCGGCGCGGCGTTATCCACAGTCGCGAGCAACGGCAGGCGCACCTTCAAGCGCCGCCGCTGGCCGCGTGGCAGGGCCTGCAGCACCTGGGCGGTGCCGTTTTCAATGGACTCCACCTCGGCCAGGCCGACGATCAGCGGCCAACCGAGCCTCTCCGCCAACAGAAACGGCAGCATGCCCGAGCCTTCGCCTGTCTCGGCCTGGCTGCCGGTCAGCACCAACTGCGCGCCTGCGTCGCGCAAGTAATCCCCGAGCACCCCGAGCACATCGGCGCCCGCCGGCTGCTCCAGCACATCCAGGTGATCCAGGCCCATCCCCAGGTAGGCGCGCAAGGCCTCCTCGCGCGGATCGCCGGCGTGCACCACCTGCAAGTTATCCCCAGCCAGCTGCAATCCCAGCTCGACCGCACGGGCATCCTGCTCGGCCCGGCGACTACGGCCAGAGCCGGGATGAGCACCAATGGAAACCAGGCTAATGACCTTTGTACTCATGTTGGAACCCTTATGCCGCGTCGCGCTGGCCGCCGCTGCGGTAGTTATCCACAGCTTCGATCAGAGCCTGAAGAATCGCCGCGCTGTCGCCAATCACTGACAGGTCGGCCCGTTTGATCATGTCGCAGCCAGGGTCCATGTTCACCGCCACCACCTTGTCACAGGCACCAATGCCCTGCAGGTGCTGGATCGCCCCGGAGATACCCACAGCCACGTAGACCCGCGCCGTGACCCAGGTACCGGTGGCACCCACCTGGCGCGTACGCGGCATGAAGCCGTCGTCGACTGCCACCCGCGAGGCACCTTCGGTGGCGCCCAATGCAGCGGTGGCACGGTGGAATAGCGCCCAGTCCTTGACGCCGTTACCGCCAGAGACGATGAATTCCGACTCGGCCATGGCAATGGCGGCCGGGTCGACCGCCACCGAGCCAAGGTCCTCGATGCGCGACAAGCTACGCGCAACGCTTGTGGACAACTCGACCGGCAGCGCCTCATGGCGGGTTTCACTGACCGGCTCGGCGCACTCGGCAGCGGCCAGAATCAGCCGTGCCATGCCCCGTTGCAGGTCTTGTTGGCCCGCGCCAGCACGGCCGATGCACTGGCCATCCTTGATCTGCCAGACCCGCGTCGCCGGGCGTTCACCCAGTGATGCAGCAAAGCGCCGGCCAAGCTCACCGCCACCGGTGCGGCTGTCGGGCAGCAGCCAGTGCTGCGGGGCAAACTGGTTATCCACAGCGCGCAGGCCCTGCACCAGTTGCTCCGGTGCATAACCCTGGAATGCCTCGCCTTCGATCACCAGCAGGCGATCGACACCGGCGGCGCCGAAATTGCCTTCCTTGTGCTCGCCAAAAACAATCGCCAGCACCGCGCCATCCTTGCCGGCGAGGCTGTGGGCCAGGCCGAGCAAGTCGCGGTCGTGAGGGCCAAGGCGGCCGCCGACCATGTCCGGGACCACGGCGATGTAGAACGCAGGATCTGCCACCTGATGTAGCGGCAACTGCACTTCAGCTGCAGCCGTACGCCGGCCCCCGGTAGCGGTGCCTTGCTGGGCACCGCTGCGGTCCAGACGTTTGAGGCCGCTGGCCGCAATGAAGCCTGCGGCAATTGCGTGGGGGTTCTTGCGGATGATGCCATTGGGCCCCATCCAGCTGGTTTGCTGGGTCTGCATCGCTGCGTGCAACGGATGCAGACGGTTACGGGCGATCCACTCGGCGCGTGGGTCGCGGCGGATGATGTCGCTCATCAATGCACCTCCGCAGGTTCACGTTTGGCTGCTGCAGCTTTCGCAGTAGCTGGAGCATCGGCTTCGATCAGCACATCGGCGACCAACTCGGCGAGGTCCTTGATCAGTGGCCGTGGTTCGACCACGCCTTCAAGCATCGCGGTGCACTGTGGGCAACCCACGGCGACCACTTCGGCCTCGGTTTCGCGGATGTCGTCCATGCGCATATCGGGGATCCGTTGCTTGCCCGGGATGTCGGTGATCGGCGCACCGCCACCGCCGCCGCAGCAGCGTGAACGGAAGCCCGAGCGCTGCATCTCGCGCACTTCGATGCCCAGCGCCTTGAGCACTTCGCGCGGCGCCTCGTACTCGCCGTTGTAGCGGCCCAGGTAGCACGGGTCGTGATAGGTCACGCTGGAACCTTTGTGCTGGCCGAGGTTGAGCTTGTTGGCGGCGATCAGCTCGGCGATATAAGTGCTGTGGTGCAGCACCTGATAGTCACCACCGAGCGCGCCGTATTCATTCTTCAGCACATGGAAGCTGTGCGGGTCGCAGGTGACGATGCGCTTGAAGCGGTACTGCGCCAGGGTCTGGATATTGCGTTTGGCCAGTTGCTGGAAGGTAGCTTCATCGCCCAGGCGACGGGCAACGTCGCCGCTGTCGCGTTCTTCCAGGCCGAGCACGGCAAAGTCCACGCCTGCCGCCTTCAGCACTTTGACGAAGGCACGCAGGGTGCGCTGGTTGCGCATGTCGAAGGCGCCATCACCGACCCAGAACAGCACCTCGGTGGTTTTCACCTCGCTGAGCAGCTGCAGGTTGAGGTCGGCGGCCCAGTTCATTCGCCCACCCGGGTTGAAGCCGCCCGGGTTGTCGGTGGCGATCAGGTTGTCGAGCACCTCGGCGCCCTTGTTCGGCGTGGCGCCGCGTTCCAAAGTCAGGTGACGGCGCATGTCGACGATGGCATCGACGTGCTCGATCATCATCGGGCATTCCTCGACGCAGGCACGGCAGGTGGTGCAGGACCACAGCGTGTCGGCATCGACCAGGCCATTGACGATCGGCTGATGCGGATGGCCGCCATGCTCGCCCAGCGGCTTGCCCGGATACGGGCTGCCGGCGAACTTGGCGTCGGTGCCACCGGCCAGGCCGATGACCATGTCCTGGATCAGCTTCTTCGGGTTCAGTGGCTGACCGGCGGCGAACGCCGGGCACATCGCCTCACACTTGCCGCACTGCACGCAGGCGTCAAAACCAAGCAGCTGGTTCCAGGTGAAATCGGCAGGCTTTTCTACACCGAGCAGCGCGTTCGGGTCTTCCAGATCAATTGGCTTGAGCCCGGTCGAGCGGCCACCGCCAAAGCGTTCGGCGCGGCGGTGCCAGGCCAGGTGCAGGGCACCGGCGAAGGCGTGCTTCATCGGCCCGCCCCAGGTCATGCCGAAGAACAGCTCGGACACGCCCCACAACACACCAAGGCCCAGCACCGCGACCATCACCCAGCCGCCAGTATTGGCGGGCAGGATGCCGGCCACCGGCAGCGTCGCAATGAAGAAGCTCGCCGCGAATACCAACAGGCTTTTCGGCAGGCGCATCCACGGCCCTTTGGACAGCCGCGCAGGCGGATTGAGGCGCCGCTTGAAGACGAACAGTGCGCCGGTGAACATGATCACGGTGGCGACCAGCAGGGCGTAGCCAAGGATCTTGTTCTGCAGGCCAAAGCCATGCACCAGAATCGCCAACGCTGCCGACAACACAAAGCCGCCTGCAGTGGCGACGTGGGTGTTGGACATGTACTTGTCGCGCTCGACCACATGGTGCAGATCCACCAGGTAGCGCCGCGGCATGGCCAGCAGGCCGCCGAGCAGGTTGACCTTGGACGGCCGGCCACGGCGCCACATGCGCACCCGGCGCAACGCGCCGAGCACTGCCAGGCCAAGGGCCGCGAACAGCAGAATGGGTAAAAGGGTGTTTAACATGGGAGGCTCCCACAACAGCTGAAATCGTGCGCCGCGCTCAAGCAAGCGCGGCGCGGACCCCTGTAGGAGCGGCCTTGCGTCGCGAAAGGGCTGCAACGCAGCCCCAGGATCTATGTAGCGTCACAAGATCGCCGGGGCCGCTTCGCGACCCTTTCGCGACACAAGGCCGCTCCTACAGGAGGGCCAGTTCATGTGCGATCGATCAGAAGTCCTTGCACAGGCGCAAGGCGTCGTAGATCGCCGCGTGCACGTTGCGCTGGGCCACGCAGTCACCAATGCGATAGAGCAAGTAGCCTTCGCCCGGCTGGCTGAGGATCGGCTGTGGCTTGATGGCAAACAGCGCCTCCACATCGATCTGGCCCTTGTTGCGCGAACCCTCTTTGAGCCCGTAGTACAGCTCTTCGTCAGGACGTACACCGTTCTCGATCACCACCTGGTCAACCACCCGCTCTTCCTTGGCGCCGGTGTATTCGTTTTCCAGCACCGCGATCAGCTTGTCGCCTTCGCGATAGACCTTTTCCAGCATCAGGTCGCCGGTCATGATCACTTCTTTCGGGTACATGCTGCGGTAGTAGGTCGGGAAGGTGGTGCCGCCCATGGCCACGCCTGGCTTGATGTCATCGGTGACGATCTCGACCTGGCTGCCCTTGTCAGCAATGAAGTCCGCGGTCGACATACCGGTGAATTCGCAGATGGTGTCGTACACCAGCACATTCTTGCCCGGCGCAACCTTGCCATCGAGCACGTCCCAACTGCTGACCACCAGGCCTTCGGCAGCGCCCCAATGCTCGTTCTGCTCGACGAACGGATGGCCGCCGACCGCCAGCACGATCACGTCCGGGCGCAGGTCCTGGATGGTCGCGATATCAGCCGCAGTGCCCAGGCGCAGGTCGATCTTCAAACGGGCGAATTCGAGCTGGTACCAGCGGGTGATACCGGCAATCTGGTCGCGTTGCGGAGCCTTGGCAGCAATGGTGATCTGCCCGCCCATCTGCTCTTTCTTCTCGAACACGGTGACGTCGTGGCCACGCTCGGCGGCAACCCGCGCCGCTTCCATGCCGGCAGGGCCGGCACCGACCACCACCACCTTGCGTTTGACGCCGGTAGTCTTCTCGATGATGTGCGGCACGCCCATGTATTCACGGGAGGTCGCGGCGTTCTGGATGCACAGCACATCCAGCCCTTGATACTGGCGGTCGATGCAGTAGTTGGCACCGACGCATTGTTTGATCTGGTCGATCTGGCCCATCTTGATCTTGGCGATCAGGTGCGGGTCAGCCATGTGCGCCCGAGTCATGCCGACCATGTCGACATAGCCGCCCTCGAGGATGCGCTGCGCCTGGTTCGGGTCCTTGATGTTCTGCGCGTGCAGTACCGGGACCTTGACCACTTCCTTGATGCCGGCTGCCAGGTGCAGGAACGGCTCCGGCGGGAAGCTCATGTTGGGGATAACGTTGGCCAGGGTGTTGTGGGTGTCGCAGCCCGAACCGATCACACCGAAGAAATCGAGCATGCCGGTCGCATCGTAGTACGCGGCGATCTGCTTCATGTCTTCGTGGCTGAGGCCATCGGGGTGGAACTCGTCACCACAGATGCGCATGCCCACGCAGAAATCGTCACCAACCTCGGCGCGCACGGCTTTGAGCACTTCCATGCCGAACTTCATCCGGCCTTCGAAGCTGCCGCCCCATTCGTCGGTACGCTTGTTGACCCGCGGGCTCCAGAACTGGTCGATCATGTGCTGGTGCACCGCCGACAGTTCGACGCCATCCAGGCCACCTTCCTTGGCCCGGCGCGCAGCTTGCGCATAGTTGCCGATCACCCGCCAGATCTCTTCCGGCTCGATGGTCTTGCAGGTCGCACGGTGCACTGGCTCACGCACGCCCGACGGCGACATCAGGGTTGGCCAGTTGAAACCGTCCCAGCGTGAGCGACGGCCCATGTGGGTAATCTGAATCATGATCTTGGCGCCGTGCTTGTGCATGGCGTCGGCAAGGTTCTGGAAGTGCGGGATGATCCGGTCGGTCGACAGGTTGACCGAAGCCCACCATTCCTGCGGGCTGTCGATGGCAACCACCGACGAGCCACCACAGATGGCCAGGCCGATACCGCCCTTGGCCTTCTCTTCGTAGTATTTGACGTAACGGTCGGTGGTCATGCCGCCGTCGGTGGCATACACCTCGGCGTGAGCAGTACTCAGCACGCGGTTACGGATGGTCAGTTTGCCGATCTGGATCGGCTGGAACATTGCTTCGAAGGCCATGACGCTATCTCCGGCTCAGGCTTACAACGGCTTTGTAACGAACAGGCCATCTTCGTGGCCCTCTTCCGACCCGCCGTAGACCTGCTCTGCCACGGTGCGCAGCGAGCTGCCACGGGCGGCGAGAATCTGGTCCATGGCGCCGGCAAACCAGCCGGTGAACATGTAGTCGACCTTGCGGCCAACCTTGCCGTACACATAGACGAACGCCGAGTGCTTGAGCCTGACGCTGCAGGTGCCCTTGTCGAGGTCGATGGCTTCGATTTCAAACAGGCCCCAGCCGCGCTGGGACAGGCGCTTCATGTAGTGTTCGAACACCGCCACGCCTTCCAGGCCATGGCATTCGGCTTCTTTTTCACACCAGTGCCAGGCCGACTTGTAGCCGGCCTTGTAGAGGATCTCGGCGTAGGCGTCGGCGCCCAGTACTTCTTCGATACCCATGTGGTTGTTGACGAAGAAATGGCGTGGCACATACAGCATCGGCAGCGCGTCGGAAGTCCAGACACCGGTCTCGCTGTCGACTTCGATTGGCAATTGCGGGGCGATCTTGGCCATGGAAACTTAACTCCAGAAATTTTTGAGAGATGGCCCAGACTGTTTTGGCCTGGGCAGAACGGTTTGGAGTGCGGCTTACTCGCCCCACACATCCTTGAGCACGTTGACCCAGTTCTCGCCCATGATCTTGCGCACCACGCGTTCGCTGTGGCCGCGCTTGAGCAGGGTTTCGGTGAGGTTGGGGAACTCGCCTACAGTGCGGATGCCAAGCGGGTTGATGATCTTGCCGAAGTTGGTCAGACGGCGGGCGTAGCCCTTGTCGTGGGTCAGGTATTCGAAGAACTCCTGGCCGTGACCCTGGGTAAAGTCGGTGCCGATGCCGATGGAATCTTCACCGACGATGTTCATGGTGTATTCGATCGCCTCGGCGTAATCGTCGATGGTCGAATCGATGCCCTTGGCCAGGAACGGCGCAAACATGGTCACGCCAACGAAGCCGCCGTGGTCGGCGATGAACTTGAGTTCAGCATCGGACTTGTTGCGCGGGTGTTCTTTCAGGCCCGACGGCAGGCAGTGCGAGTAGCACACCGGCTTCTTCGATTCGAGGATGACTTCTTCGGAGGTTTTCGAGCCAACGTGGGACAGGTCGCACATGATCCCGACGCGGTTCATCTCGGCGACGATTTCGCGACCGAAACCAGACAGGCCGCCATCACGCTCGTAGCAACCGGTGCCGACCAGGTTCTGGGTGTTGTAGCACATCTGCACGATGCCGACGCCGAGCTGCTTGAACACATCGACGTAGGCGATCTGGTCCTCGAAGGCGTGGGCGTTCTGGAAGCCGAAGAGGATGCCGGTCTTGCCCAGCTCCTTGGCCTTGCGGATGTCGGCGGTGGTGCGTACCGGCATCACCAGGTCGCTGTTGTCGCGGATCAGCTTCTGGCTGGCGGCGATCTGGTCGACGGTGGCCTTGAACCCTTCCCACACCGACACTGTGCAGTTGGCTGCGGTCAGGCCGCCTTTACGCATGTCCTCGAACAGCTCGCGGTTCCACTTGGCGATGATCAGGCCATCGATGACGATGCTGTCGGCGTGTAATTCGGCTGGGCTCATCAGGCTGTCCCCTTTTTGATATGGGTTGCGCCGAATCAGGTGTCGGCGTTTAGGGCCAGCATATGCCTGCGCGAACGACGAGCCGGATGCAAAAACGACAAGGGCCATACCGAAAGCGTCAAAGCCCTCATCGCGACAGTTGGCTTCATGACAAATGTCGCTCAAGCCTGTTCAAGGGGGCAGCGCTGAGCGAGAATTGCCCGACTTTTTCATGGGAAGTGAACATGCTGCGGATCAATTCATTGATAGGCCTGACTTTATTGTTGAGCGCGCCGTTCGCGTTCGCCGCCGACGATGAGTCCACCCCATGCGACAACGTCGACAGCGATGCCCAGGGCTACGCCTGCGCCGCCTACAACAAGCAGACCGCCGAGCGTGAGCTGCAAGCGGCGTTCGATGACCTGATCCAGCGGATTCGCGACCAGTATCCGGATGAGGGCGACAAGGTGCAGAGCCTGTCCGAGCGTTTCCGCGCTGCGCAGACCCTGTGGACGCAACTGCGCGATGCCGACTGCAAGGTCGAGACCGCCGCTGAAAAACCCGGCAGCAAGGCCTTCGAAGCCGCCTGGAACACCTGCGTGGCGCAGCGCAGCGATGATCGCTCCGAATACCTGCAGTCGATCGGCCAGCAATAATCCGCAGCCTTCATGACGCCGCACTGGTGTGGCGGTCGGCCCGCGGGCAGCGCTGGAAGCGCGCCCGGTAACAGCGGGTAAAGTATGACGCCGAGTCAAAGCCGCAGGCGATGCTGACCTGCAGTACGCTCATGTCGGTCTGGCGTAGCAACTGGCGCGCCTTGTCCAGCCGCAGGCGCAGATAGAAGCCGCTCGGCGTGTCGTTCAGGTGCAGCCGGAACAACCGCTCCAACTGGCGCCGGGTGACCTGGATCAGGTCGGCCAGCACCTGGGTATGCAACGGCTCCTCGGTATTGCGCTCCATCTCGCCGATCACCTTGACCAGCTTCTTGTTGCTCAGCCCGTAGCGCGCGGCAATCTGCATGCGCTGGTGATCCTGGCGTGGGCGGATGCGGCCGAGCACGAACTGCTCCGAGACCTGTACCGCCAACTCGCTGCCATGGGCCTGGGCGATCAGATCGAGCATCAGGTCGATCGAGGCCGTACCACCGGCACAGGTGATCCGCCGCCGGTCGATCTCGAACAACTCCTGCGTGGCCTGCAAGCGTGGGTAGCGCTCCTTGAACGCCTCCAGCGCTTCCCAGTGCAAAGTCGCCCGGTAGCCTTCGAGCAAGCCGGCTTCAGCCAGCAGCATCGCGCCGGTATCGATCCCGCCGAGGATCACTCCTTCATGCTCGAGCCGGCGCAGTGCCTGCTGCAAACCCAGGCTGTAGTGCGCCAGCGGGTCAAAGCCGGCCACCACCAAAAGCATCTGCGGCGCCGCCTCCCCCGCCAATGCAGCATCGGCATTGACCGACATGCCATTGCTCGCCTGCACCGCGCCGCCGTCCAGGCTGAGCACACGCCAGCGATATAACGTCCCGCGAAAGCGGTTGGCCACCCGCAACGGCTCCAGGGCACTGATGAAGCCCATCGCGGAAAAACCCGGCAACAGCAGAAAGTGAATGGTAACGGCCATCGAGGGCTCCCGCACAAGGTAGTCGCCAGGGTGCAAATGTTGGTCGCCAGCGTGCGACTTTTGCCTGGGCTTGCCGGGTAGCTTAGTCACACGGCCCGCAGAGGTCGCCCACCATAACAACATGCACTGCCGATGGAGAGCCACCATGCACAGCTTGATCCGCCGCAGCCTGTTACCCCTTGTGTTGAGTACCAGCTTTGCCCTGCCAGCATTTGCTGGCGAACCTGCGGTGTGCCAGAAGGTCCGCCTCGGCGTGGTCAACTGGACCGACGTCATCGCCACCAGCGCGATGGCTCAGGTATTGCTCGATGGCCTGGGTTACCAGACCAAACAGACCAGTGCCTCGCAACAGATCATCTTTGCCGGCATCCGCGACAAGCGCCTGGACATGTTCCTCGGTTACTGGAACCCGATCATGAACCAGACCATCACCCCGTTCGTCGAGGCCAAGCAGGTCAAGGTGCTCGCTGAGCCGAGCCTGAACGATGCCCGCGCTACCCTGGCGGTGCCCAAGTACCTGGCCGATCAGGGCCTGCAAAGCTTTGCCGACATCCACAAGTTCGAGAAGCAGCTGGGCGGCAAGATCTACGGCATAGAGCCCGGCTCAGGTGCCAATACCCAGATCAAGGCAATGATCGCCAAGAACCAGTTCGGCCTGGGCAAGTTCCAGCTGGTCGAGTCCAGCGAGGCCGGCATGCTCGCGGCGGTTGACCGCGCGGTACGGCGCAAGGAAGCGGTGGTGTTCTTCGGTTGGACCCCACACCCGATGAACGTCAACATCAACATGGTCTACCTGGGCGCCAGTGAAGACGCCCTCGGCCCGGACGAAGGCCGCGCCACAGTGTGGACGGTGACCGCGCCTGACTATGCCGAGCGCTGCCCCAACGCCAGCCGGCTGCTGGCCAACCTGACCTTCAGCGCCGAGACCGAGAGCCGCATGATGCAGCCGCTGCTCGATCACAAGGACGCGCTGGAATCAGCCCGCAAATGGCTGCAGGAGCACCCCGAAGACAAATCCCGCTGGCTTGAGGGGGTGACCACCTTCGACGGCAAGCCGGCTGCCGACAACCTCAAGCTCAGCGCCAACTGATTCGGCTTTTCCGCCCACTGACCGGTTCAACCGGTCGGTGCGGGAGCCCTGCACCCGTATTTTGACCAGGAACCCCTAGCATGAACCACGACGTCATCATTACCTGCGCCCTCACCGGCGCTGGCGACACGGTCGCCAAGAGCCACCTGGTGCCGATCACCCCGGCGCAGATCGCCGCCGCCGCGGTCGAGGCCGCCAAGGCCGGCGCCACGGTCGTCCACTGCCATGTCCGCGACCCGCAGACCGGCCGTTTCAGCCGCGATGTCGAGCTGTACCGCGAAGTCATGCAGCGCATCCGCGAGGCCGACGTCGACATCATCGTCAACCTCACCGCCGGCATGGGTGGCGACCTGGAAATCGGCCCGGGCGAGTCGCCGATGGACTTCGGCCCCGGCACCGACCTGATCGGCCCGCTGGAGCGGCTGGCACACATCGAGGCGCTGCTGCCGGAAATCTGCACGCTGGACTGCGGCACGCTCAACTTCGGCGATGGCAACGCCATCTACGTGTCGACCCCGGCGCAACTGCGCGCGGGCGCCAAACGGATCACCGAGCTGGGGGTCAAGGCCGAGCTGGAAATCTTCGACACCGGCCACCTGTGGTTCGCCAAGCAGATGATCAAGGAAGGCCTGCTCGATGATCCGCTGTTCCAGTTGTGCCTGGGCATCCCCTGGGGCGCGCCAGCCGACACCGGCACCATGAAGGCAATGGTCGACAACCTGCCGCAGGGTGCGACCTGGGCTGGCTTCGGCATTGGCCGCATGCAGATGCCGATGGCCGCGCAAGCGGTGCTGCTCGGCGGCAACGTGCGGGTCGGTCTGGAAGACAACCTGTACCTGGACAAAGGCGTGCTGGCCAGCAACGGCCAACTGGTCGAGCGTGCAGTGGAGATCCTCAGCCGGCTTGGTGCACGCGTGCTCACGCCGGCTGAAGGTCGGGCAAAAATGAACCTCAAGCGCCGGTAATTCCCTCAGGAGTCGAACATGCCTTTCATTACCGATATCAAGATTTTTGCCGCGCTTGGCAGTGGTGTCATCGGCAGCGGCTGGGTCGCCCGCGCCCTCGCCCACGGCCTTGATGTAATCGCCTGGGACCCAGCTCCCGGCGCCGAACAAGCCCTGCGCCAACGGGTCGCCAATGCCTGGCCCGCGCTTGAGAAGCAAGGCCTTGCCGCAGGTGCCGCGCAACAGCGGCTGCGCTTTGTCGACAGCATCGAAGACTGCGTGCGCAACGCCGACTTCATCCAGGAAAGCGCACCCGAGCGACTGGAGCTCAAGCTCGATCTGCATGCGCGCATCAGCGCTGCCGCCAAGCCCGCTGCAATCATCGCCTCGAGCACCTCAGGGCTGCTGCCGAGTGAATTCTACGAGTCGGCCAGCCACCCGGAACGCTGCGTGGTCGGCCACCCGTTCAACCCGGTCTATCTGCTGCCGCTGGTCGAAATCGTTGGCGGCCGCAATACCGCTGCCGAGGCCATCGAAGCCGCCAAGGTCATCTACACCGCGCTCGGCATGCGCCCGCTGCACGTGCGCAAGGAAGTCCCCGGTTTTATCGCCGACCGCTTGCTTGAAGCGCTCTGGCGCGAGGCCTTGCACCTGGTCAACGACGGCGTCGCCACCACCGGCGAGATTGACGATGCGATCCGCTTTGGCGCCGGCCTGCGCTGGTCGTTCATGGGCACCTTCCTCACCTACACCCTGGCGGGTGGCGACGCTGGCATGCGCCACTTCATGGCCCAGTTCGGCCCGGCGCTGAAGCTGCCCTGGACCTACCTACCCGCGCCGGAGCTCAGCGAACAGTTGATCGAAGACGTGGTTGCCGGCACCTCGGAGCAACTCGGCGAGCGCAGTATCGCGGCCCTTGAACGCTACCGTGACGACACCCTGCTGGCCGTGCTGGAAGCGGTGAAAACCAGCAAAGCCCAGCACGGCATGAGCTTTGCCGACTGAGGAGCAGACGATGCCTGCACAGATTACCTACCGCACCCCAGTCCAGGCGGACTGGGTCGACTACAACGGCCACCTGCGCGATGCCTATTACCTGTTGATCTTCAGCTACGCCACCGATGCGCTGATGGAGCAGATCGGCCTGGACGCCGACGCGCGTGGGCACAGCGGCCATTCGCTGTTTACCCTCGAGGCGCATATCAACTACCTGCACGAGGTCAAACTGGGCAGCGAGGTGTGGGTGCAAACCCACATCCTCGGCTTTGACAGCAAACGCCTGCACCTTTACCACAGCCTGCACCGGGCAGACCTCGAACAAGCACTGGCGGCCAGCGAGCAGATGCTGTTGCACGTGGACCTGGCCGGGCCGAGTGCGGCGCCGTTCAGCGACTACAGTCGGTCGCAACTGCAGGCCATGGTTGCGGCTCAAGCGCCATTGCCAGCAGACACATGGATCGGTCGTACCTTGCAGCTACCGGGCAAAAAAAACCCCGACAAGCCGTGAGCTGTCGGGGCGGGAGAGTGAGCGATATTCACTGTGACGAGTCAGGGTGACCAAACCCCACGTTGCGGTGAATGACCCCAGTGTGCGGGCCCATTGGTTGATCGAGTTAGCCATGAGCGACCTGTTCATAGCCAAAGCAGCCACGTCGGCATTCTGTTGTTGCGGGCATGTCGCGGTCGTCACAGAATCGGTCGTAAATCACAGCAGCACTCTCTTGGCGATAAGAAGGGACAACAACCATGATGCATGCGGATTTGATTGATCAGGACGACCTGCTGGGGCAAATGCGCGCTCGCGGCTTTGATATTCCCGCCGGCGCCAGCGCCGAGCAAGCCTGCGAAGTGGTCGTGCGCGGGCTGACCGAACCCAACGCACGTGCACTCAAGGGCATGGTCGAGCAGATGTACACCGGCAGCGCGACGATCCTCCCGGCAGTGCGCCAGGCCATCGAAAAACAGCTGCTGCCGGCGTTGGCGCAGTTCAACAAGCGCGCCTGATTCGGCTCATGCGGGCTGGGGCTGGGGCTCCAGCTCCAGCGTGCGCTCGAACAATTCGCCGAGGCCGACCTGGTGGGTCACCCCTACCACGGTACACTGCGGCAACTCGCGACGGAGCACGCGCAACAGGCCATAGGCGGCGTTGAAGTCGAGCTGGCTGGTGGCTTCGTCCAGGTACAGCGTGTCGGGTTGGTACAGCAACGCCCGCGCCAGGCTCAGGCGCTGTTGTTCACCGCCACTGAGCACCCGCTCCCACTCTGCTTCGTCACCCAGGCGGCTGACCAGTTCGCTCAAACCGACCTTGACCAGTGCGTCGATCAACAGCACATCGTCGAAGCGCTGCAACTGCGGATACGCCAGCAGTTCATCCAGGCGCATCTGCGGCAGATACGGCTTTTGCGGCAGCAGCAGGCTGCGCCCAGGCGGCAACTGCCAATTACCCCGGCAGTACGGCCACAAGCCTTGCAGGGTGCGCAGCAGGGTCGACTTGCCCAGTCCGCTGCGGCCGGCCAGGCGCAGCCACTGGCCCTGGCCCACCCGCAGATCGAGATTACTCAGCAGCGCACTGCCATCTGGCCGACACAGGGTCAGCCCTTGCGCGCACAGGCAACTGCCCTGCGGCGCGCTGACTACCTGCTGCCGGCTGGCTTCGATGGCCCGCTCGAACTGATCCAGCCGCTCCAGCGCCGCGCTCCAGCGCACCAGCTTGTTGTACAGCTTGATGAACCAGCTCAACGAATCGTGCACGGCGCTGAACGCGCTGCGGATCTGCATCAAGCCACCCAGGGTGATGGCTTTGCTCATGAACGCCGGCATGGCCGCGAACACCGGAATGATCAGGCTCAAGCGCTGGTAGGCGACGGTAAACAAGCTCAGGTCGCGCTCACGGCCGATCAAATGCCGCCAGTTGCTCGCAATCGCCTGAAAACGCCGGGCCAGTTGCTCGCGCTCGACCCCTTCGCCGCGGTACAGGGCGATCTGCTCGGCATGGTCGCGCTTGCGCAGCAGGCTCGCGCGAAAGTCCGCCTCACGGTGCTCGCGTTCGTAGTTCAGTGCGTGCAGCGGCTTGCCGATCAGGTGCGTGAGGACGCTGCCGGTCAGGGTGTAGATGACCACAATCCACAGTAAATAGCCGTGTACGCTGAAGGTCGCGCCGAACAGGCTGAAGGTCTGCACCCCGGACAGGTTCCACAGGATCAGCGCAAAGGCGCCAACCTGGGCCAGGTTGATCACCAGTGACGCCACCAATTCGATGCTCAGCCCCACCATCAGGTCGACGTCCTGGGCGATACGCTGGTCAGGGTTGTCCGGCTCGCCGCTCAGGCCCAGCCGATAGAAAGCGTGATCAGCCAGCCAGGCATCGGTCAGGCGCGCAGTCATGGCCTGGCGCCAGCGCAGTTCAAGACGTTTGCGGATGTAATCGAGGCCGACGATGATCAGTACGTAAGCGCCCAGGTACAGCGCGTACTGGCCCACCAGCCCATACAAGGCAGCGGTATCGAACGCCGCCAGGGTGTCGTAGAAAGTCTTGCTCCAGCTGTTGATCAGCACGTTGATCTGCACCACCAGCAAGCCCAGGCCGATCACTGCCGCCAGCATCAACCAGCCCTGCCACTGGCCGCGATCATGCCAAAAGGGCCGGCTCAGACGGACGAATCTGCGCAGCGTATTCACAGCGCCTGCTCCAGCGCAGTCACCGACGGCAGCAAGCGCAATTGCACCTGATTATCCTGCGGGAACAACAGCCGCGCCTGCTGCTGCAGGGCCGGCAAGCTTAGCGCTGCCGGCAACTGCGCCTGGGTGCGCAGGTAGCGTGGGTCTTGCCAGTGTCGTTCGCTGAGGATCAAGCGCTTGAACTGAGTCTGCGGATCGTCGCGGCGCTTGGCTTCCTGGCGGGACAGTTCGCTTCGTTGCACGGCGACCCACTGTGCATCCACATCCAGTTCGGCCAGGGTCTGCTGCGCCAGCGCCCACAGCTCATCGACCCGGGCCGGGTCGCAGGTGAAGTTCAAGCGGCTCTCGATGCGCTGGGTCTGTGGGTTGAGTTCGCTGTCGAACTGCAAGCGGTAGATCCCCGAGGCTTCCCCGCGCAGGCGCTGCTTGAGGCGCTGGTTGGCCAGATCGCGCAGGGTGGCCACGCGCATGGCCGCTTCAGGGCTCCAGGCCTGCGGCTGATAACTGCTGGCCTCGAGCACGGCCCTGGGCTCCAGCGCGATGGCCAAGTCATGCCGACGCTGGCCGGGTTGCTGCTTAACCGGCTTGCTCGGCAAGGCGGACGTGCGCGGCACGCTGGCAAGCTGCTCGCGCACCAGCGGCTCCAGTTGGGCACGGTCAATGGCGGCCATCAGGTAATAGGTGACTGGCGCACCCGCCAAGCGCTGCCAGTCAGCACGCAGTTGCTCGCTGGTCAACGCTTGCAGCGTGGCAGGCATTGGCGACTGCCAGGCATCGGCGCCGAACTTGAGCCGGCGCTGCTGGCTGTCCTGCTGGCTGCGCACATCATCCGGGCGGCTGTTGCTGCGTGCCAGCAGGTCAGCGCGTGCCTCGCTGAACAGCGCCGGGTCGATGTTCGCCTGTTGGCTCAGGCGATAGCTCTGAAACAGGCTTGGCAGCTGCTCGGGCGCTGCGCTGAGGTTCATCTGCAGGCGCTGCGGTGAGTGCTCCAGGCTGATGGTGGCGCGCTGCTGTTTGCGCCACTCGGTCAACGCCTGGCTTGCGCCTGCCGGCGGGGCACTGGCCAGCGCCAGTTGCGCCGCCATCTGCAAGCGCCAGGCCGGCGCACCGTCGATGTTGTAGCCCGCCGATGATTCCGCTTGCAGCAACCACTTGCCGTCCGGGCCGTTGCGGCGCAGCCAGACCAGCCGATCACCGTTGCTCAACTGCCAGTGCTCGACCTGCTCTTGAGCGAAAGCCTTGCGCGCAACGATGGTGCCGGCCGGGCCGGGTGCAGGCAGCTCGAAGCGAGGCGTTGCAGCGACCTGGGGCGCTTCGCTGACGGGTGCCGACAGGCGTGTCTGGGCAATGCTTACCTGCAGCGCTTCGACTTGCGCGACCGTTGGCAGGCGCACCAGGCTGGCCTCTGGCGCGCTGATCTGCAGCACCCGGTCACGGCTGGCGAGCCAGCGCTGCAGGCGCTGCTCAAGGTCGCTGCGATCGATCTGCTCAAGCACTTCAAGATAACGCCCGGCGGTGGCCTGACGATCGGTCACCCGCCCTTCAGGGGCAGTAGCGTTGCTCAGTTGCTCGACCCACTGTTCGAAGCTGCGCGGTTTGCTATTGGCCACCGTCTTCTCACCGAGGCCGCGAATATGCGCCTGCTCGCGTTGGAAATCGGCCTCGCTGAACCCATGCTGGCGCAGCCGCTCGATCTCGCTGAGCAACTGGCGTAGCGCCTGATCGTGAGCCTGGCCCTCGACACCGGCGGCGATCCCCAGCACGGTCGACTGGCTGCCAATCAGGGTCTTCTGCGCAATCAGGCTACGCACGCCCGGTTGCAGCGGTTGGCGGCGCAGGCTGTCGAGCAGGACGGCCAGGGTCATGCGGTCGATCAGCCGCTCACGCAAGGCATTGCGGCTGCTGCCGCGGCTGTCCGGCTCATGCAGGCGCAGCAGCAGCGAGACTTGATTGCTGCCCGACTGCGGGTCGTGCAGGTGGAAGACCTTGAGGCTGTTGTCCAGCGGCAGGTCGCGATAGGCCCGCGCCGGGCTGCCAGTGCCAGCGGCCTTGCCGAAGGCCTGCTCGATCTGCGCCAACATCGCCGCCGGTTCAAAGTCACCGACCGCCGAGATGACCATGTTGCCAGGCTGGTACCACTTCGCCTGGTACGCCTGCAGGCTGCCCAGGCTGGCACTGCGGATCGCCGCTTCATTGCCGATGGTGCGGTGTTTGGGGTAGCGCGAGCCGACCCGCTGCGACGCCGTGCGTTGCTGGTTCATGCGCTGGGCCACGCCAAGGCCGCCGCGCCATTCTTCGATGACGATCGGCCGCTCGCGCTCAAGGTCCGCCGCCGTGTAGTCAGCCGCAAAAACCATGTCTGCAAGTACCTGCAAGGCCTGCGGCGTCTGCTTCACGCCAGCCGGCGGGCTGAGCATGTACTGGGTGCGTTCATAGTTGGTCATGGCATTGAAGTGCCTGCCCTGCACCCAGCCCAGCTCGGTCATGCGCTCGCGCACGTTGCTGTTCTGCCCGGCGCGGCTGTGGAACAGCAAGTGCTCGACCATGTGCGCGACGCCAACCTGGTCTTCAGTTTCGTCGATGGAGCCGGCGTTCACCGCCAGGCGCAAATCGAGCCGGCCGGGCTGGCTGGTCTCGCGCACCAGCCGGTATTGCAGGCCGTTGGCCAGGGTGCCCTGGCTGACTGCCGTGTCCCACGGCAGCGGTGTATCGGCGTCAGGCAGCGCTGCGCAGGCGCCGAGCAGCAGCGGGCCAAGCAGGCCGGCAATGAGCTTTTTCATCAAGGTGTCCACGGTTTTTTATAGGAGGATCAGAAGCGGTAGCCGACTTCCAGCCAGTACTGGCGGCCGACTTCGTAGCTGACCAGGCTGACCGACTCGCGGCTGGCGATCTTGTTGACCCGGTCAGTGACGTTGGTCACGTCGACATTGACGAACATCGCCTGGTCCTTGCCGGTCGGGATCTCCCAGGCCACACGCATGTCCCAGGTTGGCGCGCCGGGGGTGGCTACGGTTTCGTAACGCTTGAGCACCTCACCGTTGACCTCGGCATCCGGGCTGACCCCGACCACCTGGTCGTACGGGCCGCGGTAGCGGAAGAAGTTGCTTACCGACAGGTTCCACTGAGGGATGTCGGTGATGGTGGTCAGGCGCCCGGTCCACGGCCGATTGAAGTCGCTGGCCGGTAGTTCGTGGTAAGCGATGCGCTTGCCGTCGAGCACCACGTCTTCGTTGTCCAGCTGGTCACCGTCCAGGCCTGCTTCGTAGGTGGCGCCATAAGCATTTTTGGAACGCGACCAGTCCAGTGCCAATTGCACACTGGTGCTGGTGCCATGGAAACGCAGCGGCTGCATCGGCGTGACCGTCAGGCTGAGGTTTTCACTCTCGCTGGTGCCCGCATTCAGGTAGGTGTAGTAATCCTTGCTGTAGCCTTCGGGGATGTCCTTGGCGTCGAGGTAGTAATACGGACGAGTCCGGTAGATCTGCCCCTTGCCGGTACGGTTGACGTACTTGAGCTGGAACTCGGTGTTGAACCAGCGTTGATTTAGACCCAGCATCCACTCATCGTCGTAGGGGATGTCCATCGTCGAGAACTTGCTCAGGTTCGGGTTGCGGCTGGCCAGGGTCCAGTCGTCAGACTGGGCAGTGCGGGTATAACGATTGGTAAAACCCTGGCGCCCATCGGCAAGTCGGTACTTGAACAGGTTGCGACCGTAGTAACGGTTGGCGCCGAACACCAGCACTGTGCTGCGATCACCGAAGAAGTCGTAGTCGCCGGCAAAGCGCGGCGCCAGGCTTTTCTTCTCCATGTAGTCATCACCCTCATAGCGCAGGCCCGGGCGCAGGGTGAGGTTGCCGTAGCCGATTTCATCCTGAATGAACAAAGCGTACTTCTTCTGCGCCATGTCGATTTTGCCGGCACCGTAGTTCATCATCGCCGAGCCCCATTGGCGATTCTGACCAGTAAGCAGCAACCCGTTGGAGCACCATGGGTCGCTGCCGCCGCAGGCACCGTTGTCGCGTTTGAGGGTGGTGATAGACAACGCCGAGTCTTCCCGCTCCCAAGTGGCTTGCTGGTAGCCAAGTTCAAGGCCTGTGGTCAGGCTGTGGGTACTGCTGCCCAGGTTGAAGGTCTGCCAGTCGGCCTTGAGCTTGTAGTCGAGGCTGCGCTGGGTCTGGTAGATATCACCAAAACCACCCTCCGAGCTGCGCGCATTGTTCAGGCCCGGGTTACCCCAGTCCTTGCTATCGGACCAGTACCACTTGATCTCCTGATCGCGATCAGACTCGCGCGACGCATACAGATCGCTCATGGCCAGTTGCTGAGTCCAGCGCGCGTTGTCGCCCTCATAGATGGCCTTGAACGAGCCCTGCCAGCCGCCATTGATATTGGTGTAGCCGGAGTCCCGGTAGTCTTCCCGGTAGTAGGTGTTTTCCTGTGGCGCGTAGACGATCGAGGTGTCCAGGGTCAGGCGGTCGTTGACCGTCCAGTAGGTCTTGAGCAGGAAGTTGTCGAGCTGGCGGGTCTGCTCCTGGTCGTTGTCGCTGGTGGGGCTGCTGTAGCCGTTGGCGTAGCCGCGCAGGGGCAGGTACGAGCGCTTCTGCGAGAAGTTCAGCAACGCGCCGAAGTTGTCGGTGAGGTGGCCCTCGAGGGTGCCGCGCAATGTCGTCTTGGTGAACTCCGGCTGGTTTTTCTCGTTCGACGAGGTCTCGAAGTTCTCTTTGTTTTCCCGGGTGATGTGGTAGCTGGTCCACTCCGAACGGGTCATGGCGTAGGAAATCTTGCCGTGCAGATCCTGGCTCGGGCGGCGGGTGATGGCATCGACCACACCGCCATTGAAGCCGCCAAACTCGACCGGCACGTTGCTGTCGTAGACCTTCACTTCTTCAAGCAGGTCAGCGTCCAGCGCGATGCCGTGGGAGCGGCTCGGCGCCGAGTCGAACTGGCGGGTTTCGTTGTAACCGTGAGCACCGGGGTCGAGGTCATTGTTGATCGAGATGCCATCGATCATGAAGTTGTTCTGATAGAACCTGGCGCCGTTGATGCTGATGTCGGCCGGGTCGATTTCGCCGGGCGTGTTCGAGCTTTTCTGGTCGGTGCTGAACTGCACGTTGGGGTGCATCTGCAGCAGCGTAGTGATGTCGCCGTTGGCCCCGGGGAATGCATTGATCGCCTTGCGGTCGATGACCGTGGCGCCCATGTAGCTGTTTTCTTCGGTATCGCCCAAAACCACCGTGTTATGCAGCTCCAGCGCGCCGTCGGCGGCGCTTTGCAGGCGACGAAAGACCAGCGCGCCGTACTCGTAGTCCCAGGCCAGGCCGCTGCCCTGGAGCAAGCGCGACAGGGCGATTTCGCTGCTGAACTGGCCGCTGATGGCACTCGATTGCAGGCCGTCGAGCAGGTCTGGGTCGACCGTCACCTGCAGGTTGCTCTGCTGGCCGAAGTTGATCAGCGCGATAGCGAGGTTCTGCGCGGGGATGTCGAACATGTGCACCTGGCTCAACAGCGTGCGCTCGGCGGCCTCTTCGGCATGCGCTGGCAGCGCGCCAAACAAGCAGCACAACCCAAGCATGCCGCTGCCTGCGACGTTCTTCAGGCGCAACGACCAACCCCGCGCTGGGCGCGACCTACGGCTTGTTACTACAGTCATCCCACGTCCCCGCCCCGAACACAGTCCGGGTAGCAAATAGAATACGAATCGATCTCAGTTATTGCGCGCGGGGTAGAAGACGGGGTGGTTCGCGGATTTTTCAGAAAATTTTGAAATATTTTTTCTGGGAGCGGCTTCAGGGCTGTCGCTCAGCCCCGAACAGGTCTCAAGGCCGGCTGACAACAAGCAACCAGGGGCCAAAATTTTCGACCTTGCCACCATGTGGCCGCAACACGGCGTTCAGCGCCGCCTGGGGTTTGCGCAGGTCATACACACCGGTCACGCGTTTGCTGCCCAGGCTCTGGTCGCGTAACAGCACCTTGCCTGGCAGGTAACGCTCAAGCTCGCCGATCAGTTCGGCTATCGAGACGTCATCGGCAATCAACTGGCCCTTGCGCCAGGCTGCCGCCTGCGACGGCTGGAAAGTGCGGACCTGGACCAACCCGTCGATATAGCGCAGGCGCTCCCCCGCCGTCAGCGCGCTGGACAACACCCGCGCCTGGCTGGCATCAGCGACGCGCACCGAGCCGTGCTCGACCTCGACGTCCACCTGCTGCGGGCGCAGCTCAACATTGAAAGCAGTGCCGGTGACCGTCACCTGCACAGCGTCGGCGCGGACATGAAACGGCCTGGTAGCGTCCGGGGTGACTTTGAAGAAGGCCTGCCCGGCGAGCAGACGCACATCGCGTTGAGTGCCGGCGTACTGGACGGCGATGGCGCTGTCGCTGTCCATCTGCACCACACTGCCATCGGCCAGGGTAATGTCGCGGGTTTCGCCCTGGCCGGTGCGGTAGTCGGCCTGCATGCGCAAGCTGAGCGAAGGAGCCAGCGCCACCAGCAAGCAGGCAGCTACAGCCGCGCCGAGCCAGCGCCGCCGACGCCGCGTTGGCCGAGCCGCTGGCGGCAGCGAAACGGGATTGCTGGTTACCGGCAGCGGCCACTGGGCGGCGCTGGTCGGCGTCAGTTGAGCGGTCAGGCGCCAGACCCGCTCGGCCTTGCCATAGGCCTCGGCATTGGCCACATCGCTGGCGCACCACTGCGCAAGCTCAGCCCGCAGCTGAATGTCGTCGGGCGCCTGCTGCACACGCAGGAGCCAGTCCAGCGCCTGGTCACGACGGCTGGAAGCGGGGTCTGCTGACGTCATGTGCGGCCAGTCTCCTGTGGATTAGCGGGCGCGAAGGGTCGCATAGAGTCGGCCCGTTGAGCAAAAGACGCGGCAGCGCGTGGTTTTTTCACAGATGCTTTCAAAGATCGCCCTCCAGCCGCTCCAGACAATGGCGCAGGGCATCGTGCACTAGTTGATGGACGAGGCTGACCGAGACGTTCAGGTGATTGGCCACCTGCTGCAAGGTGAAGCCGCCGAGGCGATGCATCTCGAACGCCAGACGCGTGCGCTCGGGCAGCTCTTCCAGCGCGCGGCTGATGGCTGCCAGCTCATTCTGCTGGCTGACGGATTGCTCCGGGGAGGCGCTACTCGAGGGTAAATCGGCAAGCAGCTCATCGCCGCCGGGCTGGGCCTTTTCGGTGGCATTGCGGCGGGTTTGATCGAGCGCCAGGTTGCGCACGATGCGGTACAGGTAGCTGGCTGGGTGGCGGATGTCGGCGCTGTCGTCCTGGCGGCTGAAACGCAACCAGGCCTCCTGCACAACATCCTCGGCGCGGGCGCGGCAACCTACGATCGGCGCGGCGTAATCAAGCAACGCCGCCCGGTGGCTCAGGTACAGCTGCAGTTTGTCGTCCGCCACGGGGTGGTATGCCAGCAATGCTCGGGGCGGCGATGTTACCTGTAGTCGAGAATCATTATCAACAGGTTCACGCTACTTGGCCCCGCCTTCGCGGCAAATCCGCGAAGGCCTGCTGAGAGTTACAGCCTTACGCTGGCAAACGTCGACTCGTTGCGCGCCTGGCTCAGTGCAGCCAACGGCCCACTGTGCGGCGACAGGGTCATGGCCTGCGGAATTGGCATCATTGCCACCTGCTGTGTGGTGTTGGAGCCGACGCGCTCATCGCGCGGCGGAATGCCAAAGTACTCGCGGTAGCACTTGGAGAAATGCGGCGTGGAAACGAAACCGCACACCGAAGCCACTTCGATGATCGACATCGGCGTCTGCTTGAGCAACTGGCGGGCGCGGATCAGGCGCAGCTTGAGGTAATAACGCGACGGCGAGCAATGCAGGTACTTCTGGAACAGGCGCTCGAGCTGACGACGCGAGACGGCGACATAGACTGCCAGCTCGTCGAGATCGATCGGTTCTTCGAGGTTGGCTTCCATCAGCGCGACGATCTCTTGCAGCTTCGGCTGGTTGGTGCCGAGCATGTGCTTGAGCGGCACGCGCTGGTGGTCCTGTTCGTTGCGGATGCGCTCGTAGACAAACATCTCGGAGATGGCTGCCGACAGTTCACGGCCGTGATCACGGCTGATCAGGTGCAGCATCATGTCCAGCGGCGCGGTGCCACCGGAGCTGGTGAAGCGGTTGCGGTCGAGGGTGAACAGGCGGGTGCTCATGTTGGCCCGCGGGAACGCCTCCTGCATCGATGCCAGGCACTCCCAGTGCACGCTGCAATCAAAGCCGTCGAGCAGGCCGGCACAGGCCAGGGCCCAGCTGCCGGTGCACACCGCACCGAGGCGACGCGACTGACGCGCTTGCGCCTGCAGCCAGGTGACGTGCTCGCGGGTAACCGTGCGCTGAATGCCGACACCGCCGCAGACAATCACCGTATCGATCTGCGGCGCGGCGTGCATGGAGGCATCCGGGGTGATCTGCAAGCCATCGCTGGCCCACACCTGGCCGCCATCGACGGTCAGGGTATGCCAGCGATACAGCTCGCGACCCGACAGTTGGTTGGCCATGCGCAGCGGCTCTACCGCCGACGCCAGAGATATCAGGGTGAAGTTGTCCAGGAGAAGAAATCCGATGGACTGGGGTGCGCTGCGGTTCTGGGTTTGGGTCCCGGAAGTGTACGACGTCATCGCGATTTCTCCTCACTCAAATACAGGGGTGCCTCAGGCGGGCACTGGTTCTTGTCATGGCCCCAGTTCGTCTGCGGGGGCTCTGTTAATAGCACTACCGATTACAACGCAATTGGCATGCCTAAATTGAATGGCCCGCCAACAAAGTCCAAAAACGACCTTGCGCACCAGCGTCCATGGGCTTCTGCTACCGCGACAGTTCTAGCCGCAAGCCCCGCCGTAGGGCTTTTCGTTATCGCCCGTGAGCATTTAAGTAGCAGTGCTGGGAAACATGTCTCTAAACGACATGTAACCTTGTCACCGCTCCAGTATCAGCGTGTTAAACAACTTGTTTGAAAATACAGATGACCGGCGCACCAAAAAGAGGCGCAGTGGTCATTAATGGCAAATTCGAGTTGTGCGAGGTGCACATTCGGCTGCAAAAAAGGGCCGCATGCGGCCCTTGGGAATCAACGCTGAATCAGCATTCGATGACGCTGACGGCAAGACCTCCGCGGGAGGTCTCCTTGTACTTGTCGTGCATATCGGCGCCGGTATCGCGCATGGTGCGGATTACCTGATCGAGCGAGATGAAGTGCTCGCCATCACCGCGCAAGGCCATCTGCACTGCGTTGATTGCCTTCACTGCGGCAATTGCATTGCGCTCGATGCACGGCACCTGAACCAACCCGCCGACCGGGTCGCAGGTCAGGCCGAGGTTGTGCTCCAGAGCAATTTCGGCGGCGTTTTCCAGTTGCGCCGGAGTTGCCCCAAGCACTTGAGCCAGGCCGGCGGCGGCCATCGCGCAGGCGGAGCCAACTTCACCCTGGCAGCCCACTTCGGCGCCCGAGATCGAGGCGTTCTTCTTGCACAGAATGCCTACCGCAGCTGCAGCCAGGAGGAAATCAACGACGTGGCTTTCATCGACCACGTCGGAGAAGCGCATGAAGTAATGCAGCACCGCCGGGATGATCCCGGCAGCGCCATTGGTAGGCGCGGTGACCATGCGCCCGCCGGCGGCGTTTTCTTCGTTGACCGCCAGGGCGAACAGGTTGACCCACTCCATTGCACTAAGGGTCGAGCCGATCACGTTGGGCTTGCCCAGCTCTTGCAGGCTGCGGTGCAGCTTGGCTGCCCGGCGACGCACATTGAGCCCACCAGGCAGGATCCCTTCATGCTTCAAGCCGTTGTTGACGCAGTCCTGCATGGCGCTCCAGAGCTTGATCAGGCCGGCGCGAATCTCTGCCTCGCTGCGCCAGACCTTCTCGTTGGCCAGCATCAATTGCGACACGCTGAGGTCGTTTTGCTTGCACAGCCGGAGCAGCTCGGCAGCGCTGTTGAAATCGTACGGCAGCTCGGTCTGATCTGCATCGAGCACACCACTGGCAGCCTGCTTGGCGTCGACCACAAAGCCGCCGCCAACCGAGTAATAAGTGTCCTGGTGCAGCTCGCCGTGCGCGCCCTCGGCCTTCAAGGTCATGGCGTTGGGGTGGTACGGCAGGTTCTCGTCGAGCAGCAGCATGTCGCGCGCCCAGACAAATTCGACCGGCAGGCGGTTGTCCAGCAACAGGGTATTGGTTTCGCGCAGATCGGCAATACGCGGGACGATCTGGCTTGGGTCAATGGCGTCTGGCCATTCGCCCATCAGGCCCATGATGGTGGCGTGATCGGTGCCATGGCCGATGCCGGTGGCCGACAGCGAGCCATACAGGCGCACCTCGATACGCGTCACTTGTTCAAGCTCGCCGCGCTCACGCAAACCCTCGACGAACAGCGCTGCGGCGCGCATTGGGCCGACAGTGTGCGAGCTGGAAGGCCCTACACCAATCTTGAACAGGTCGAACACGCTGATGGCCATGGTCGGAACACCTCTTGCTGGGCTTGTCTGGCCGCGCCATGTGGCGCGTCTGGCAACTGCTAGGCTGAACCTGCGAGCTGCCGCTATTACCCGCATCATCAGCCTTTTGCGCCGCCACTCGCCGTCTGCAACCGACGTACTTTTGTCAGGCCGCGCCGCGATGTACTGGCGCTGCTACGCCACTGTTCAAGCCGTTTTCGGCTGGGCAAATGCCGCAAAGAGGGGGTGCAGGGGGTGGAAAAATCCATATGCGACATTGCCCGTACTGGATACGACCCATCCTGTACTGGATGCGACTCAGGCAGTAGGCGATTGCCCGGCGCTGGAGGATTATCGAAAGCGACTCGTATTGCACGGCCACGCAACCTGCCCTCTGCAGGCCTGGTCGACCGGACCCTGAGAAGCCCCGGCGACCCACGCGAACCCGAAGAAAAAACTACAGGAGTCCACCTATGAAAGGTTCACCCTCGCTGTTGCTGGTTGCGATGCTCACGGCACCGTTGCTGGCTCAGGCTGCAGAGCCGGAACAGTGTCAGACGGTACGTTTTTCCGATGTCGGCTGGACCGATATCACGGTAACCACGGCGGTTACCAGTGCGGTGCTCGAAGCGCTGGGTTACAAGACCCACACCACCATGATCTCGGTCCCGGTGACCTACAAGTCGCTGGCCGCAGGCAAGGATCTGGATGTATTCCTCGGCAACTGGATGCCGACCATGGAAAACGACATCAAACAGTACCGCGACGCCGGTACCGTCGAGACCGTACGCGCCAACCTGGAAAACGCCAAGTACACCCTGGCAGTGCCACAGGCGCTGTATGACAAGGGCCTGAAAGACTTCGCCGACATTGCCAAATTCAAAGACGAACTGGGCGGCAAGATCTACGGCATCGAGCCTGGCAACGATGGCAACCGCACCATCCAGAGCATGATCGACAAGGATGCCTTCGGCCTCAAGACGGCCGGTTTCAAGATCGTCCAGTCCAGTGAAGCAGGCATGCTGTCGCAGGTCGATCGCTCGCAGAAGCGCGGTGAAGCGGTGGTGTTCCTCGGCTGGGAACCGCACCCGATGAACAAGCGCTTCAAGATGCAGTACCTGACCGGCGGCGACGACTTCTTCGGCCCTGATTTTGGCAAGGCCACCGTGCTGACCAACACCCGCAAGGGCTACACCCAGGAGTGCAGCAACGTTGGCCAGTTGCTGAAGAACCTGTCGTTCTCGCTCAACATGGAAAGCGAGCTGATGGGCAATGTGCTCGACGACAAGATGAAGCCTGATGCCGCGGCCAAGGCGTGGCTGAAAAACAACCCACAAGTGCTCGATACCTGGCTCGCCGGAGTCACCACCGTAGATGGCAAACCAGGGCTGGAGGCAGCCAAGGCCAAGTTGGCGCAATAACCAACACACAACCGGCACTCTCTCGGGGCAGGACCGTGCCTGCCCCGGACTGATTCCAATCTATGCAGGTGGAAGCTCGCTATCATGCTTATTGATCAGAAAATACCTCTGGGGCAGTACATCGCGTCGTTCGTCGAATGGCTGACTCAGAACGGCGCAGATTATTTCGATGCCATCGCTCAAGGCCTGGAGTTCATGATTCACGGGGTGACCAGCGCCCTGACCTGGTTCAACCCACTGGTGCTGATCGCACTGTTTGCCGCGCTGGCGCACTTGATCCAGCGCAAATGGTCGCTAACGGCCTTTGTCGCACTGTCGTTTCTGCTGATTCTCAACCTGGGCTACTGGCAGGAAACCATGGAGACCCTCGCCCAGGTCACCTTCGCCACGGTGGTATGCGTTGCCATCGGCGTGCCGGTGGGCATTCTTGCCGCGCACAAACCGATGTTCTACACCGGCCTGCGCCCGGTACTCGACCTGATGCAGACGGTACCCACCTTCGTCTACCTGATCCCAACCCTGACCCTGTTCGGCCTGGGCGTAGTGCCGGGGCTGATCTCTACCGTGGTGTTTGCGATTGCCGCGCCGATTCGCCTGACCTACCTGGGCATCTGCGACGTACCGCAAGAGCTGCTCGATGCCGGCAAGGCCTTTGGCTGCTCGCGCCGGCAACTGCTGACGCGCATCGAACTGCCGCACGCCATGCCGAGCATTGCCGCTGGCGTCACCCAATGCATCATGCTGTCGCTGTCGATGGTGGTGATCGCCGCCCTGGTCGGCGCTGACGGCCTGGGCAAACCTGTGGTCAACGCACTGAACACCGCTGATATCTCCCTGGGCTTCGAAGCAGGCCTGGCGATCGTGCTGCTGGCAATCATGCTCGACCGTATCTGCAAGCAACCTGAAGCTACGGCAAGGAGTGAGGCATGAGCATCATTCGATTCGAAGACGTCGACGTCATCTTCACCAACAAGCCGCGCGAGGCGTTGTCGCTGCTCGACCAGGGCCAGACCCGCGAGCAGATCCTCAAGCAGACCGGCCTGGTGGTCGGCGTCGAAAAGGCCAACCTGGACATCCAGAAAGGCGAAATCTGCGTGCTGATGGGCTTGTCCGGTTCGGGCAAGTCGAGCCTGCTGCGCTGCATCAACGGCCTTAACACGGTCAGCCGCGGCAAGCTGTTTGTCGAGCACGAAGGCAAGCACATCGACATCGCCCACTGCACCCCGGCCGAACTGAAGATGATGCGCACCAAGCGCATCGCCATGGTGTTCCAGAAGTTCGCCCTGATGCCGTGGCTGACGGTGCGGGAAAACATCAGCTTTGGCCTGGAGATGCAAGGTCGCCCCGAGAAGGACCGGCGCAAGCTGGTGGACGAGAAGCTCGAGCTGGTCGGCCTGACCCAGTGGCGCAACAAAAAGCCTGATGAGCTCTCCGGCGGTATGCAACAGCGTGTCGGCCTGGCCCGCGCCCTGGCCATGGATGCCGACATTCTGCTGATGGACGAACCGTTCTCGGCCCTCGACCCGCTGATCCGCCAGGGCCTGCAGGACGAGCTGCTGGCGCTGCAGAGCAAGCTGAACAAGACCATCGTGTTCGTCAGCCACGACCTCGACGAAGCGCTCAAGCTGGGCAGCCGCATCGCGATCATGAAAGACGGCCGGATCATCCAGTACAGCAAGCCCGAAGAAATCGTGCTGAACCCAGCCGATGAATACGTGCGCACCTTCGTTGCCCACACCAACCCACTCAACGTGCTGTGCGGACGCAGCCTGATGCGCACCCTGGACAAGTGCAAGCGCGTCAATGGCTCAGTGTGTCTGGACCCGAGTGGCGACTCCTGGCTCGACCTGGGCGAAGGCAACTCGTTGACCCGCGCACGCCAGGGCCAGAACGGCATGGACATGCAGAACTGGGCGCCGGGGCAGGATGTGGCGTTGCTCGACCGTCGCCCGACCGTGGTGCACGCCGATATCGGCATGCGCGAAGCGCTGCAGATTCGCTATCAGACCGGCAACAAGCTGGTGTTGCAGGATAACGACAAGGTGGTCGGGATTCTTGGCGATACCGAGCTGTATCACGCGTTGCTCGGCAAAAATCACGGTTGACTGCTATTGGGGCTGCTTCGCAGCCCTTCGCGGGTAAACCCTTCCCACAGGTTTTGCAGCGCCGCCGTGCCCCTGTGGGAGCGGGTTTACCCGCGAAGGGCCGCAAAGCGGCCCCAATACAATGGCTCAGCGAACGACGATACCGCGCGCGGCCATGTAAGCCTTGGCCTCGGGCACGGTGTATTCGCCAAAGTGGAAGATACTCGCTGCCAGCACCGCGCTGGCATGCCCTTCCAGAATGCCGTCCGCCAGGTGCTGCAGGTTGCCCACACCACCTGAGGCAATCACCGGAATCCCCAGCGCATCGCTGATAGCCCGGGTCACGCCCAGATCAAAGCCGTTTTTCATGCCGTCCTGATCCATGCTGGTCAGCAGAATCTCACCGGCACCCAGGCCTTCCATCTTCTTCGCCCACTCGACTGCATCGAGCCCGGTCGGCTTGCGCCCGCCGTGGGTGAAAATCTCCCAGCGCGGGGTTTCGCCCGGGCCAGAGACCTTCTTCGCGTCAATGGCGACCACGATGCACTGCGAGCCAAAACGCTGCGCAGCCTCGCCGACGAACTCGGGGTTGAACACCGCCGCGGTATTGATCGAGACCTTGTCGGCACCAGCATTGAGCAGGTTGCGAATATCCTGCACGGTGCGCACGCCACCGCCCACGGTCAGCGGGATGAACACCTGGCTGGCCATGCGCTCGACGGTATGCAAGGTCGTGTCACGGCCATCGACACTGGCGGTGATGTCGAGAAAGGTGATCTCGTCGGCGCCCTGCTCGTCGTAACGACGGGCGATTTCCACCGGGTCACCGGCATCGCGGATGTTCTCGAACTTGACGCCCTTAACCACCCGGCCGTTGTCCACGTCCAGGCAAGGGATGATGCGCTTGGCCAGTGCCATGGGTTGCTCCTCAGCCTTGGTAGGTGTCGCAGAAGGCCTGGGCCTCGGCGACGTCCAGGGTACCTTCGTAGATCGCCCGGCCAGTGATGGCACCGACGATCCCCGGCGCCTTGGCGTCGAGCAGGGCACGAATGTCACCCAGGTTGTGGATGCCGCCCGAGGCGATCACCGGGATGCGCGTGGCTTCGGCCAGGGCTTTGGTGAAGGGCACGTTGCAGCCCTGCATCATGCCGTCCTTGGCGATGTCGGTGTAGACGATTGCCGACACGCCATCAGCCTCGAAACGCTTGGCCAGGTCGATCACCTGCACCGAGCTGACCTCAGCCCAGCCGTCGGTGGCGACGAAACCGTCCTTGGCGTCCAGGCCAACGATGACCTTGCCCGGAAACGCCTTGCACGCCTCGGCGACGAACTCAGGCTGCTTGACCGCCTTGGTGCCGATGATCACGTAGCTGACGCCAGCCTTGATGTAGTGCTCGATGGTTTCCAGCGAACGGATACCGCCGCCGATCTGGATCGGCAGTTGTGGGTAGCGTTTGGCGATGGCAGTAACCACTTCGCCGTTGACCGGCTGGCCTTCGAAGGCGCCGTTGAGGTCAACCAGGTGCAGGCGGCGGCAGCCACCCTCGACCCATTTGGCGGCCATGCTCACCGGGTCATCGGAGAACACTGTGGAGTCTTCCATGCGGCCCTGACGCAGGCGCACGCAAGCACCGTCCTTGAGATCGATAGCGGGAATAATCAGCATCTTGGCAACCTGTCTAATCGTTGGGGTTCAGGGCTTCTCGAGCGCCCACAGGTCGCTTTCGATGCTCTCGAACCGCTCCTTGAGGTGCAGCTGAACATCGGCAATCGCCCTGTTGTAGTAATACGGAGCCACTTCTCGGGAAAACAGGTCGAGGACCTCGGCCACCTCGAACGACCCCAGTTCAAGCTCGAAGCGGTCTTCAAGAAAGCGCTTGAGCTTGTCCAGGGCCTCGCGCTCCTGTTCGGGGGCGAGGGTCAGGATCGGTGGTTTGGTCCGCGACTTGCTCATTTACCAGCGGCCATCCCAGGCGGCGAAGTTCTGCAGCAACTGCAGGCCATGGGTATGGCTCTTCTCCGGGTGGAACTGCACGGCAAAGCGCGAGCCTTCGGCCAGCGCAGCAGCGAAGTCGACGCCGTAGTGGCCGCGACCGACTACCTGGCCAGGCTTGCCGGCATTGATGTAGTAGCTGTGCACGAAGTAGAAGCGGGCACGGTCTGGGATGTCATGCCAGAGCGGGTGCTCGATGGCATGGCTGACTTCGTTCCAGCCCATGTGCGGCACCTTGAGGTGCTCGCCCTGCTCTTGCAGGTCCTTGCCGAAGAAGCGCACCTGGCCGGGGAACAAGCCGATGCAATCGACGCCGTCGTTTTCTTCGCTGTGCTCGAGCAGCGCTTGCATGCCGACACAGATGCCGAGAAACGGCCGGTCCTGGCTGACTTCACGGACCAGGCTGTCAAAGCCCAGCCGGCGAATCTCGGCCATGCAGTCGCGAATCGCGCCTACCCCAGGGAACACCACGCGATCGGCCTCGCGGATCACCGCAGCGTCGCTGGTGACCAGCACCTTGCCGGCGCCTACATGCTCAAGCGCCTTGGCCACCGAGTGCAGGTTGCCCATGCCATAGTCGATTACGGCTACGGTCTGCATTTACAGGCATCCCTTGGTCGACGGCATTTGCCCGGCCATGCGCTCGTCCTGCTCGACCGCCATGCGCAGGGCACGGCCGAAGGCTTTGAACACGGTCTCGATCTGGTGGTGGGTGTTGTGCCCGCGCAGGTTGTCGATGTGCAGAGTGACCAGCGCATGGTTGACGAAGCCTTGGAAGAACTCCTGGAACAGGTCGACATCGAAGCCCCCGACCGAAGCCCGGGTGTAAGGCACGTGCATCGACAGGCCTGGGCGGCCGGAGAAGTCGATGACCACACGCGACAAGGCTTCATCGAGCGGCACATAGGCGTGACCGTAACGATAGATGCCTTTTTTGTCGCCAACGGCCTTGGCAAACGCCTGGCCGAGGGTGATGCCGACGTCTTCGACGGTGTGGTGATCATCGATATGCAGGTCGCCCTTGCATTCGATATCCAGATCGATCAGCCCGTGCCGGGCGATCTGGTCGAGCATGTGTTCAAGGAAGGGCACGCCGATATCGAATCGGGCCTTGCCACTGCCATCGAGGTTGATCGAGGCCTTCACCTGGGTTTCCAGGGTATTGCGCTCGACGGAAGCCTTACGTTCGACCATCACCAGCTCCGCAAAATCATTGGGCGAAAAGGTCGACATTATAGGCCTAGAACGCGCCAGCTTGAAACGCGGATGACATATGGCAACTCGCCGGGGCAAATGCAAACGCGGGTAAACCCACTGGCACCAGGGCTATAAGCACCCTGCGACAGCGAATTTACCCGCGTTTGGCCCGGTTTGGCTGGCATGCAAGCCAGCCAGCGCGGTTGTCAGTGGAACAGTACGGCAGTCTTTTGCAGGGTAATCCAGATACCCCACGCCAGCGGAATCACCACCACGGCCCAGGCCAGCAGCACCAGCGGCAGGCTGCCCGGCGCGGCGTGCCATTCCAGCGAGCGAGCATTGTCGACGCCTTTGTCGTGGCTCAGCGCGCGCTCGGCCGCAAGCTCGGCATCGGTCATGAAGTACTTGTCGGCCACCGGACGCACCAGGGCGTTGCAGATAAAGCCCAGCACCAGCAGGCCGGCGAGGATGTACAAGGTCATGTCGTAGGCCGCCGCACGGGCAACCCCGGCCGCCAGTTGCGACTCGCGCAGATAGGTGATCAGCACCGGGCCGAGCACGCCAGCAGCAGCCCAGGCGGTCAGCAGGCGACCATGGATCGCACCGACCATCTGCGTACCGAACAGGTCAGCCAGGTAAGCCGGTACCGTCGCGAAACCACCACCGTACATCGACAGGATGATGCAGAACGCCGCCACGAACAGCGCCACGTTGCCCAGATGGCCCATGTTCGGCACCAGGCTGTAGAGGCCGACGCCGAGGGCGAAGAAGGCAAAGTAGGTGTTCTTGCGGCCAATGTAGTCGGAGAACGAAGCCCAGAAGAACCGCCCACCAATGTTGAACAGGCTGAGCAGACCGGTGAAGCCGGCGGCGATTGCCGCGATCTGCGCCAGTTGCGCGCTGTTCAGCTCGCTGAAGCTCAGCTCGTTGCCGATCAGCTTGCCGGCGAACACTTCCTGCAGCAGTGGCGAGGCCATGCCGAGGATGCCGATACCGGCCGAAACGTTCAGGCACAGCACCAGCCAGACCAGCGCGAACTGTGGGGTTTTCCAGGCAACGCTGACATGCACGTGACGGTCGGTGACCATCGCGTTGGCTTTTTTCGCCGGCGGCGTCCAGCCCTCAGGCTTCCAGCCGGTTGGCGGTACGCGGTAAGTCAGAGCGCCAGCCGTCATGAACACGAAGTAGATCGCCGCCATGACCACAAAGCTCTGCCACACGCCGACTTCAACCGAGCTGCCGAAATGGCCCATCAGCGCAGTGGCCAGGGGAGCGCCGACCATCGCGCCGCCGCCAAAGCCCATGATCGCCATGCCGGTAGCCATGCCGCGCTTGTCCGGGAACCACTTGATCAGGGTCGACACTGGCGAGATATAGCCCAGGCCCAGGCCGATACCACCGATCACCCCCGAGCCGAGCCACATCAGCCACAGCTGGTGGGTCTTGATGCCGATCGCCGAGATCAGCAGGCCACCGCACCAGCACAGCGCCGAAACCAGGCCAGCCTTGCGTGGGCCGGCGTGTTCCAGCCAGCCGCCGAGCACGGCAGCCGAGCAGCCGAGGAAGACGAAGAACAGCGTGTAGATCCAGCTCAGCATCGAGATCGGCCAGTCACACTCGGCGCTGAACATCCGCGCGATGAAGCCCATGTCCGCCGAACAGGCAACCGGTGCGGTGATGCCGATGGCTTGCGACAACGGCAGCCAGAACACCGAGAAACCGTACGCCATGCCGATGCACAGGTGGATTGCCAGCGCTGCTGGGGGCACCAGCCAACGGTTGAAGCCCGGCCGGGCGATGATGCGCTCCTTGGACAGGAAGCCCGGCGCGCGCGCCGCTTCTCCCGCAGTACTGCTGCTCATGGTGTTTCCTCTTGTAAGTAGACGTTGCCTTCGGCTCTTCGGCCTGGTTGGCTGCACGCACGCTGCGATCGGACATTCACGGCATCCGCGACAATCGGTCGCGTAATGCGGCGAAAGCGGCGCAAGGTTAACCAGCTGAAACGCTCAATGGAAGCAATCTGACATCGTTATTTTTTGCCACCTGCGCAAGCCGGCTGAACTGTAGAGTAGCTGGCGGTCAGAAACTGATAAGCCTGAGTAGAACCAGGCTGCGCAACCCGGCGAAACCGATACTTAGGCAGGAAATAACCTATATCTACTGGCGGGTACTCAGGCTAACCAGCCACGGCGCTATACTCTGGCGCTTGAATTTTCATTTCGGACTACAAGGACTCGCCCATGAAAGCGTTCGGCAAAATCCTGGGGCTGGGGCTTCTCGGGTTGCTGCTGATCATCGTGGCACTGGGCTTTGCCCTGACCCACCTCTTCGATCCCAACGACTATAAAGACGAGATTCGCCAGCTGGCACGGGACAAGGCTCATGTCGAGCTGACCCTCAACGGTGACATTGGCTGGAGCCTGTTCCCGTGGCTGGGCCTGGAGCTGCATGAAGCCAGCATCGCCACCCTGAACAAACCCACCGAACCGTTTGCCGACCTGCAGATGCTCGGCCTGTCGGTGCGCGTGCTGCCATTGCTGCGCCGTGAAGTGCAGATGAGCGACGTACGCGTCGAGGGCCTCAACCTGAGCCTGGTGCGTGACGAAAACGGCCACGGCAACTGGCAGGACATTGGCAAACCACTGCCGACCCAGGCCAGCACCACGCCTGGCCAACCTGCGCCGGCGCCGAGCGAACCAACAGGCAGCGAAGAAAGCGCCAGCGAGCGCTCGGTCAAGCTGGATATCGACAGCCTGACCGTGAACAACGCCCGCGTGCAGTACACCGATGCCAAGACTGGCCAGAGCCTGACCGCCGAGAGCATCCAGCTGAGCACCGGCGCGGTCCACGAAGGAGCGAACATCCCGCTCAAGGCCAGCGCCTTCATCAGCGCCGCGCAGCCGAACATCAAGGTGCGCAGCGAACTGGCCGGCGAACTGCGCTTTGATCGCAAGCTCAAGCGCTACAACCTCGAAGACATGCGCCTGTCCGGCGAAGCCTCGGGCGAGCCGTTTGCCGGCAAGAGCATGACCTTTGCTGCTCAGGGCCAATTGCTGGTCGACATGGCTGCCAATGTCGCGTCCTGGAATGGCCTGAAGGTTTCCGCCAACCAGTTGCGTGCACTGGGTGAGCTGAACGTGCGCGAGCTGGACAAGACACCGCTGGTCGGCGGCGGTATCTCCATCGCCCAGTTCGACCTGCGCACCTTCCTCGACAGCATTGGCCAGCCATTGCCAGCCACTGCCGACCCGGCCGCCTTCAGCAAACTGGAACTGGTCAGCCGGCTCAGCGCCAGCCCGACCAGCCTGGCTCTGGAAGGCCTGGCAGTGAAACTGGATGACAGCAGCTTCAGTGGCCGCGTAGCGGTTGAAGACTTCGCCAAGCAAGCCCTGCGCATTCAGCTCAAAGGCGACAAGTTCGACGCCGATCGCTACTTCCCGGCCAAAAGCGAGCAGGCCAAGGGCGCCAAGGCGGCGCGTCAGGCCGAGGTCCAGCAGCAGGAAGCAACCGCCGTTGCCGGTGCCGGCAGCTCGCCGCTGCCAAGCGCACCGACCCAGGTTGCCTGGAGCACCGACAAACTACTGCCGGTCGACCGTCTGCGTGCCCTCGACCTGCAAGCCGACCTGAGCTTTGGCGCACTGACCCTGGACAAACTGCCGATCAACGATGCCCAACTCAAGGCCAGCGGCCAGGGCGGTTTGATTGCTCTGCAAAGCCTGCGCGGCGAGTTGTATAACGGCACCTTCGAAGCCACCGGCAGCGTCGATGTACGCCCGGCCGTGCCGCAGATCGGCATCAACACCAAGATCAACCGGGTCCCGGTCGAGCACTTCATCAAGTCCGACAACCCGGAACAGGCGCCGCCAGTCAAAGGCCTGCTGACCCTGAGCAGCGACCTGACCGCCAGCGGCAACAGCCAGAAAGCGCTGATCGACACCCTCAACGGCAACGCCAACTTCACCATCAACGATGGTGTGCTGGTCAATGCCAACCTTGAGCAGCAGCTGTGCCAGGCCATCGCCACCCTCAACCGCAAACAGTTGAGCGGCGACCCGCGTGGCAAGGACACTCCATTCCAAGAGCTGCGCGGCAGCCTGGTAGTGCGTAACGGCGTGGCCAGCAACCCTGACCTGAAAGCGCGCATTCCCGGCCTGACCGTCAACGGCCAGGGCGACCTGGACCTGCGCGTGCTCGGTATGGACTACCGCGTTGGCGTGGTGGTCGAAGGTGACCAACGCGCCATGCCGGACCCTGCCTGCCAGGTCAACGAGCGTTTTGTCGGCGTCGAGCTGCCACTGCGCTGCCGTGGCCCGCTGGAACTGGGTGCCAAAGCCTGCCGCCTGGATCAGGACGGCCTGGGCAAGGTCGCCGCCAAGCTGGCCGGCAACCGCCTCAAGGACAAGATCGACGAGAAACTCGATGAGAAGCTGGGCGACAAGGTCAGCCCGGAACTCAAAGACGCGCTCAAGGGGCTGTTCAAACGATGAGCCCCGAGCAATTCTCCGGCGCCGTGCTGGCATGGTATGACCAGCACGGCCGCCACGACCTGCCCTGGCAGCAAGACATCAACCCATACCGGGTGTGGGTCTCGGAAATCATGCTGCAGCAGACCCAGGTCAGCACCGTGCTGAACTACTTCGACCGCTTCATGCAGGCCCTGCCCACCGTGCAGGCCCTGGCCGAAGCGCCGGAAGACGAAGTGCTGCACCTGTGGACCGGGCTTGGTTACTACACCCGCGCCCGCAACCTGCAGAAGGCCGCGCAGATCGTCGTCAGCCAACACGGTGGCGAGTTCCCGCGCAGTGTCGAGCAGCTCACCGAGCTGCCCGGCATTGGCCGCTCCACAGCCGGCGCGATCGCCAGCATCAGCATGGGTATCCGCGCGCCGATCCTCGACGGCAACGTCAAGCGCGTGCTGGCCCGTTTCACCGCCCAGGGCGGTTATCCGGGCGAACCCAAGGTTGCCAACGCCTTGTGGGCGACAGCCGAGCGCTACACCCCACAAGCCCGGGCCAACCACTACACCCAGGCGATGATGGACCTTGGCGCAACCCTGTGTACCCGCAGCAAGCCCAAATGCCTGATCTGCCCGCTGCAGCGCGGCTGCGAAGCGCACCTGCTCGGCCAGGAAACCCACTACCCCGAGCCCAAGCCACGCAAGGCGCTGCCACAGCGGCGCACGCTGATGCCGATGCTGGCCAACCGCGAGGGCGCCATCCTGCTCTACCGGCGCCCGTCTAGCGGCCTGTGGGGCGGTTTGTGGAGCCTGCCTGAGCTGGATGACCTCGAGCAGCTCGATGACCTTGCCTATCAGCACGGCCTGCGCCTGAACGGCACACAGGCGCTGGACGGCCTTACCCATACCTTCAGCCATTTCCAGTTGGCCATCGAGCCCTGGCTGGTGCGCGTCGACCCCCTGGGTACGCACGTGGCCGAGCCTGACTGGCTCTGGTATAACCTCGCCACCCCGCCGCGCCTGGGCCTCGCCGCCCCGGTCAAGAAGCTGCTGAAACGCGCGGCCGACGAATTGATTGCAGGAGAGCCGCAATGACCCGCACCGTGAACTGCCGCAAATACCACCAGGAACTGCCCGGCCTCGAGCGCCCACCGTACCCGGGTGCCAAGGGCCAGGACATCTTCGACAACATCTCCCAGCAAGCCTGGGGTGATTGGCTCAAGCACCAGACCCTGCTGATCAACGAGAAGCGCCTGAACATGATGAACGCCGAGGACCGCAAATTCCTCCAGGTGGAGATGGACAAGTACTTCTCCGGCGAGGACTACGCCAAGGCCGAAGGCTACGTTCCGCCTAGCGAATGACCCCGTAAAAGCGTAAGCGACGGAATTAATTTAAAAAATTTTCAAAAAGTCGTTGACGCAAACCTGAAAAAGTCTTTTAATGCGCCCCGTTGCCCAGATAGCTCAGTCGGTAGAGCAGAGGATTGAAAATCCTCGTGTCGGCGGTTCGACTCCGTCTCTGGGCACCAAAACACTAAAACCCTGAATCGAAAGATTCAGGGTTTTTTTATGCCTGGGATTTAATCAACAGGCCGCAGAGCATGTGTGGCCCCGTGCTATCATCCGCGCCGAATCTGCCCTCCCTGAGCAGATAGCCCCCAAGGACGATGGTTGAGCATGGACTGCCTCCCAAGACACGCAATGTCTCAGCCCGTTTTTCACACTCGAAAATCGGAAGCGCTATGACATCCCCAAGCGAACTCATGAACAAGGTCAACCGCAAGACGCTGCACATGGTGCTGCTGACCATGGCGACCGGCGGCCTGTACCTGCTGCTGTGGCTGTACAAGACCAATCAGCACCTGCGTGAAGCCACCGGCCAAGAGGCGTGCAGTGAGACCTACATTATCTGGATGTTTGTCTGCACGGGCCTGAGCGGCCTGTTCATCAACGATGAGCAACTGGCCTTGGAAATTGCAGCCGGCTTGCTGAGCATTGCTGCCCTTGTGCTGCAAATCGTCTGGGCATTCAATGCCCGACGCATACTGCTGGCCTTCGCCCACGCCAACAACCAGATCCACTTCCGCATGAACGGCTTCAACACCTTCGTGCTCAACCTGTACTACATCAACTACTGCATCAACGAGTTGGGCGAGACTGACCAACGCCAGCAGCCCGTATACAGCCAGGCCATGCAGCCTTGACCAGCCAGTAACAGCGTATCCGCTGCGCCCGTCTGCCTGGCAGCCGTGGCGCAACGCACGCGTCGTTGACCAGTATCAACAAGCCATCAGCGCAATATCCTTAGCATGATCGGTGGACACTCGAACCGACCCGCAAGGATTTCCATGAGCGACGAATCCACCCCGCTTCTCTCCTCCGCCCCTGCTGCCGACACCAGCGCCACCCTCAGCGCAAGCGCCACACCGGCCCCGCGCAGCCGTCGCCCACGCCAGCGCAAGCCGGCCGCCAAGGTCAGCGCCGAACCGGCGATTCTCAGCATCAGCCAGCAGCCCGCCGCGCTGCAGGTGGCCAGCGCACGCAAAGGCAGCAACGAGGACAGCACCTCGGCGCGCCTGCCCGCCAGCTACCCGTACCGCACCCGGCTGCGGCGCAACGAATACGAAAAGGCCAAGACCGAGCTGCAGATCGAGCTGCTCAAGGTGCAGAGCTGGGCCAAGGACACCGGCCAGCGCATTGTGGTGCTGTTCGAGGGCCGTGACGCGGCCGGCAAGGGTGGCACCATCAAACGCTTCATGGAGCATCTGAACCCGCGTGGCGCGCGCATCGTGGCGCTGGAGAAGCCTTCCGAGCAGGAACAGGGCCAGTGGTATTTCCAGCGTTACATCCAGCACCTGCCGACCGCCGGGGAAATGGTCTTCTTCGACCGCTCCTGGTACAACCGCGCCGGGGTCGAGCGGGTCATGGACTTCTGCACCCCGATGCAATACCTGGAGTTCATGCGCCAGGCGCCAGACCTTGAGCGGATGCTCACCAACAGCGGCATCCTGCTGTTCAAGTACTGGTTCTCGGTCAACCGCGAAGAGCAGCTACGCCGTTTCGTCTCGCGCCGGGACGACCCGCTCAAGCACTGGAAGCTGTCGCCGATCGATATCAAGTCGCTGGACAAGTGGGACGACTACACCGGCGCCAAAGAGGCGATGTTCTTCCATACCGACACCGGCGATGCGCCGTGGACGGTGATCAAGTCGGATGACAAGAAGCGCGCGCGGATCAACTGCATCCGCCACTTCCTGCATTCGCTGGAGTACCCCGGCAAGGACCTGCGCGTGGCCCATGCGCCCGACCCGCTGCTGGTCGGCCGGGCATCGCGTGGCTTTGAAGAAGATGAGGCGCCGGCGGCCTGATCGCGACGCGTGCCTCTTGGGTTTGTCGGGCAAGTGCGATTCAATACGCGCACTTTTGCCCCTCCAAGGATTTCAGGCCCCATGGCTTCCAACACCAAGCAGCAAAAACGCGCCAAGCGCGCCGCCAGCAAAGCCAAGCAAAACCGTATGGTGCGCAGCGGCCAGGCAGTCAAGGCGAGCGCCGGTGACAGCGCCAGCGTCGAGCAGATCTTCAACAAGGCGCTGGAGTCGGACAGCTACAGCGAGCTGTTCAGCAAGATGAAAGCCGCTCAGGAAACCGGCCTGGTGGCAATGATCGCGGTGTTCCTGGTCGACCCACTGCTGACCCTGGTGCTCAAAGGCCACAAGGAAGAGCACGCCACCGACTACATCGTGCTGGTGTTCACCGCCTACCGCACCTGGCTGGACGGCGCCGACGAAGAAACCACCATGGCCTGGCTGGAGAGCGACGAGTTCCAGGAAGCCTACGTAGCGGCCTCCGAAGTGGTGGCCAAGCAGCAGCTGCAACAGAAGCAGTTCGGCTAACTCTGCCTCAGCGGCCCCTGTAGGAGCGGCCTTGTGTCGCGAAAGGGCTGCGCAGCGGCCCCGGATTCTCAGCTTCGCCGCCGAAATTGCCGGGCCCGCTACGCGGGCCTTTCGCGACACAAGGCCGCTCCTACACCGGCAGCGTTGCGACATTAAAAAAGGCCGCGCCCTGAACCAGAGCGCGGCCTTTTTGCATTCAGCTCAACGAGCCGGCAGATCAGTTACTCAGCACAACCCGCCCAGCTGCCACGGCGGCCTTGCGCTTGCGCTGCACCAGCAGGCCGGCAGCGACCACAGCCAGGCTCAGCAGCGCGGTGGCGATGATCTCGATGCGGTGGTCTGGACGAATCGCCATCACCACCAGCACGGCGACGATAAAGGCGATGGTCACCCAGGTCAGGCCCGGGAACAGCCACATCTTGAACTCGATCTTCTCGCCGCGTGCTTCACGCTGGCTGCGCATGCGCAGTTGCGACACGGCGATCACCAGGTACACCAGCAAGGCAATCGCGCCGGAGCTGGCCAGCAGGAACTCGAACACCTGCGCTGGCGCGACGAAGTTGGCAAATACGCAGAGGAACGCCGCAGCGGTCGACAGCAGCACTGCCCAGTGCGGCGTACCCGCCTTGGTGGTGCGCTGGGCAACGGCCGGCGCATCGCCACGCTTGCTCAGCGAGAACAGCATGCGCGAGGAGGTGTATAGCGCCGAGTTGAGGCAGCTGGTCACGGCGATCAGGACGACGATGTCGACGATCAGCTTGGCATTCGGCACGCCGATCATGCTCAGCACGGTCTGGTACGAACCGGTGGCCGCCAGGGCTGGGTCGTTCCACGGCACCAGGGCCACGACCAGGAAGATCGATACCAGGTAGAACAGGCAGATCCGCCAGATCACCGAGTTGGTGGCCTTGCTGATCTGTTTGCCCGGGTCTTTCGATTCGGCGGCGGCGATGGTGACGATTTCAGTACCCATGAACGAGAACATGGTGGTCAGCATGGCTGCCAGCACTGCGCCGAGGCCGTTGGGCATGAAGCCCTGGGTGTCGAACAGGTGGCTGACGCCGCTGACCTGGCTGCCCGGCACCATACCGAACATGGCCGCGCAACCGACCACGATGAAGCCGATGATCGCCAGCACCTTGAGCAGCGCGAACCAGAACTCGAATTCGCCGTAGTTCTTCACACTGAACAAGTTGGTAACGGTCAGCGCCAGAGTGATCAACAGCGAGAACGCCCACAGATCAACCGCCGGGAACCAGGCATTGAGGATCGCGGCCGCGGCGTTGGCTTCGAGCGGGATCACCAGCACCCAGAACCACCAGTACAGCCAGCCGATGGTGAAGCCGGCCCAGTGGCCGATCGAGCGATCAGCGTAAGTCGAGAACGAACCAGTGTCGGGCGAGGCGATCGCCATTTCGCCAAGCATACGCATCACCAGCACCACCAGGGTACCGGCTGCCGCGTAGGCCAACAGCACAGCAGGGCCGGCCGCCGCAATGGCGTGGCCGGAGCCAACGAACAGCCCCGCGCCGATCACACCGGCGATGGACAACATGGTGACGTGACGCGATTTGAGCCCCTGAGCGAGGTCATTGGAATTGTGCTTACCGCTCATAAAACTACCTTTGTAAGGAGGTGGACTACCTGAATGACTGGCCAGCGCACCCGGGATTTAGGTAGGCGTCGCTGCATTCTGGAAATCTCCTGTGGCAATTACCGCGCCATCTCTGTGCTTGGCTCATCAGCGCCAGGCCCGATATCAATCCCGGCGGGGCCTGCAGGGCATCTGGCCAAGGCTTGACCGAATGCACATCAAATCGGCTTGTGCCGAGCAGATTACTGAAATACCCACTTACAAATTCACCAAAGGTGCTCCTTGGTAACACCCGCGCACAAAATCGAAGCGCCCAGGTGCAACCGTCAGCGCAACCTCCATTCAAGCGAAAAAGAGGGCAGCAGCCATTACGGCTAAAAACGGCTTCCCAGTGCGGTACAAAACTGGCACCATCGCGCCTTTTTTCATCAAGGCTCTGGTGCTGGGCACAAGGCCGGCGGACATCCTCGCGACGTTGCACTGCAACGATGCGACAAACTGCCCCGCCAGCGACCTGAGCCCCTTGCGACCCCGTTGGCTGTCAATGAGCCGCTATGCTAGCGTGGCGCTCGCCAGGAAGGCCGCCAACAGCTGGGAACGCACCCGAACCGAAGAGGACCGCACATGGCCCAGGCCACGCCCGCGCTGGAAATCCGCAATCTGCACAAGCGCTATGGCACCCAGGAAATTCTCAAGGGCATTTCCCTGACCGCGCGCGATGGTGACGTGATCTCGATCCTCGGATCGTCCGGTTCCGGCAAGTCCACCCTGCTGCGTTGCATCAACCTGCTGGAAAACCCGCATCAAGGGCAGATCCTCCTGGCCGGTGAAGAGCTCAAGCTCAAGGCCGCCAAGAACGGCGACCTGATCCCGTCGGACAACCGCCAGATCAACCGCCTGCGCAGCGAAATCGGTTTCGTCTTCCAGAATTTCAACCTGTGGCCGCACATGTCGATCCTCGACAACATCATCGAGGCGCCGCGCCGCGTGCTTGGCCAGAGCAAGGCCGAAGCCACTGAACATGCCGAAGCGCTGCTGAACAAAGTCGGTATCTTCGACAAGCGCCACAGCTATCCCGCCCAGCTTTCCGGTGGCCAGCAACAGCGTGCTGCCATTGCCCGTACCCTGGCCATGAAGCCCAAGGTGATCCTGTTCGACGAGCCAACTTCGGCGCTCGATCCGGAAATGGTCCAGGAAGTGCTTAACGTTATCCGCGCATTGGCCGACGAAGGCCGTACCATGCTGCTGGTAACTCACGAGATGAACTTTGCCCGCCAGGTGTCCAGTGAAGTGGTTTTCCTGCACCAGGGCCTGGTTGAAGAGCAAGGAACGCCGCAGCAGGTCTTCGAAAACCCGAACTCGGCGCGTTGCAAGCAATTCATGTCCAGCCACCGCTAACGGAGCAATACATGCAGACCTACAAGAAGTTTCTCCTGGCCGCTGCCGCCACTTTGGTGTTCTCGGCCAATGCCCTGGCCGCAGACAAACTGCGCATGGGTATCGAAGCGGCCTACCCGCCGTTCAACAACAAGGATGCCAGCGGTAACGTGGTCGGCTTCGACAAAGACATCGGCGACGCCCTGTGCGCCAAGATGAAAGTCGACTGCTCGGTCGTCACCTCCGACTGGGACGGCATCATCCCCGCCCTGAACGCGAAGAAGTTCGACTTCCTGGTGTCGTCGCTGTCGATCACCGACGAGCGCAAGCAAGCGGTTGAATTCACCGACCCGTACTACTCGAACAAGCTGCAGTTCATCGCACCGAAGAACGTCGACTTCAAAACCGACAAGGCCTCGCTCAAAGGCAAGATCATCGGCACCCAGCGCGCGACCCTGGCCGGCACCTGGCTGGAAGACAACTACGGTAGCGACGTGCAGATCAAACTGTACGACACCCAGGAAAACGCCTACCTCGACCTGATCTCGGGCCGCGTCGACGCCATCCTCGCCGACAAATACGTGCAGTACGAGTGGCTCAAATCCAACGACGGCAAAGCCTATGAGTTCAAAGGCGAGCCGGTGATGGACAGCGACAAGATCGGCATTGCCGTGCGCAAGGGTGACGACAAGTTGCGCGACCAGCTCAACGCTGCCCTGAAAGAAATCAAAGCCGACGGTACGTACAAGAAGATCAACGACAAGTACTTCCCGTTCAGCATCGAATGATTCGCCCGACCGGCACGCCCTCGCGGCGTGTCGGTCCCTAGAACGCACCTAATCAATGAATATTGACCTGCACGGATTCGGTCCGGCCTTGATGGCTGGCACCCTGATGACGGTAAAACTGGCGCTCTGCGCCTTGCTGCTGGGGCTGATCCTGGGCCTGCTCGGCGCCCTTGCCAAGACTTCTGCCCTCAAGCCACTGCAATGGCTTGGCGGCTTCTATTCGACCCTGGTGCGCGGGATTCCCGAGCTGCTGTGGGTATTGCTGATCTATTTCGGCACCGTCGGCCTGGTCAACAGCCTCGGCGACGCCCTGAACATGCCCGGCCTTGAGCTGAGCGCATTTGCCGCCGGCGTGATCGCGCTGGGCCTGTGCTTTGGCGCCTACGCCACCGAAGTGTTCCGCGGCGCGATCCTGGCGATCCCCAAGGGCCACCGCGAAGCCGGGCTGGCCCTGGGCCTGTCCAAAGGCCGCATCCTCTCGCGGATCATCCTGCCGCAGATGTGGCGCATTGCCCTGCCGGGCCTGGGCAACCTGTTCATGATCCTGATGAAGGACACCGCGCTGGTGTCGGTGATCGGCCTTGAAGAAATCATGCGTCACTCGCAGATCGCCGTGACCGTGAGCAAGGAACCGTTCACCTTCTACATGGTTGCCGCGTGCATCTACCTGAGCCTGACCGTAGTGGCGATGGCCGGCATGTACTTCCTGGAAAAACGCGCCGCTCGCGGCTTCGTGAGGGCTGAATAATGAACTGGGAAGTCATCATCAAATGGCTGCCACGCCTGGCCCAGGGCGCGACCCTGACCCTGGAGCTGGTGGCCATCGCCGTGATCGCCGGCCTGATCCTGGCCATCCCGCTGGGCGTCGCCCGCGCCTCGCGCCACTGGTACGTGCGCGCCCTGCCCTACGGCTACATCTTCTTCTTCCGCGGCACGCCGCTACTGGTGCAGCTGTTTCTGGTGTATTACGGCCTCGCCCAGTTCGAAGCCGTGCGCAACAGTGTGCTGTGGCCGTACCTGCGCGATCCGTTCTGGTGCACCGTGCTGACCATGACCCTGCACACTGCCGCCTACATCGCCGAGATCCTGCGTGGCGCGCTGCAGGCCATCCCCAAGGGTGAAATCGAAGCAGCGCGGGCGCTGGGCATGTCCCGCGGCAAAACCCTGTTCTACATCATGCTGCCACGCGCCTCGCGCATCGGCCTGCCGGCCTACAGCAACGAAGTGATCCTGATGCTCAAGGCCAGCGCCCTGGCCAGCACCGTGACCCTGCTCGAACTCACCGGCATGGCCCGCACGATCATCGCCCGCACCTACCTGCCGGTGGAGATCTTCTTCGCGGCCGGTTTGTTCTACCTGGTCATCTCGTTCCTCCTGGTGCAGGGCTTCAAGCTGCTGGAACGCTGGTTGCGGGTGGACGCCTGCCAAGGGCGCTAAGGCGCCCATGGCCATCCTCGAAAGCGACCAGCTACACGCCCGCTTCCACGCCCTCGACCAGTTTCTGGTCGAGCATCAAGCGCTGTGGAAGCCCAGGCCCTTCACCGCCTTGCAGCTCGACTGGGAACAGCAGTACCCAGAACTGGCCAGTTGGCTGCGCCAGTGCACCCTCGAAGACGCCGAAGCCAACCTCGACCCAACCCTGCCACCCGCACCTTATCCACAGCTGGCCGCCCAGGCTCAGCAACTGACCGCCCTGGATGAGTTGCCCGACGCAGACTTATCGCCCGCCGGCCACCGCCTCGACGTCAACGTGCCCGGGCGCAAGTGGCAGCAGATCGAAGCCTTCAGCCGCCGCCTCGGCTTTCGCCAGCAGACCCAGCACTGGCTCGACTGGTGCGCCGGCAAAGGGCATCTCGGCCGCCGCCTGCTGCAGCCCGGCCAGCAACTGATCTGCCTCGAGTACAACCCCGAGCTGGTCGCTGCCGGCCAGGCCCTCAGCGACCACCACAAGCTGCCCGCCCAGCACCTGCAACAAGACGTCATGGCCGCCGACAGCGCCCGCTGCCTCGACCAAAGCAAAAGCGTGGTCGCCCTGCACGCCTGCGGCGATCTGCACGTGCGCCTGCTGCAGTTAGCCGCCAGCAAAGGCTGCCAACACATCGCGTTGGCGCCCTGCTGCTACAACCGTATCCAGGCCAGCGCCTATCAGGCCCTGTCCAGCCACGCCCGCGCCTCGACTCTGCAGCTCGACCTCGACGACCTCGGCCTGCCCCTGAGCGAAACCGTCACCGCCGGCGCCCGCGTCCGCCGCCAGCGCGACGCCTCGATGGCCCGCCGCCTAGGCTTCGATCTGCTACAACGCGAACAACGCCAGAACGACAGCTACCTGCCGACGCCATCGCTGCCGGTCAGCTGGCTGGACAAGACCTTCGCCGCGTACTGCCACGACCTCGCCTCGCTCAAGCAGCTGCCCCTCACCGGCAACCCCGACTGGGAGGCACTCGAAGCCGCCGGCTGGCAACGCCTCGCCCAGGTGCGCAACCTGGAGCGTGTACGCAACCTGTTCCGCCGCCCGCTGGAGTTATGGCTGGTGCTCGATCGAGCGCTGTACATGCACGAACAAGGCTACAACGTGCGCCTTGGGCTGTTCTGCGACTACGCCCTTACACCCCGAAATTTGCTACTTTTAGCCGAGCGCGGGCGATGAGCAACCTGTGGATAAGTCTGTGCACAAGCTTTTGATGAAATTGGTAGATTTGTGGATCCAACTGGCTATTTAGGGCCGTCTGCTTATTCGCTTAAACCTTCAAGCCCAGCAAAAACAGCACTTTGCGCAAAGACCGGCGGTTACGACCAACGGTATGCCCGCACGGCAATCCTGGCATGCCGCTTGTGCATAAGCATTTTCAGAATTGTCCGAAAGCGTGATGGCCACCCGCCTTCGCCCATGCCTACTGAGTTACAATTGCCCGCAACAAAGACTGTCACCGAACGGACTTCGACATCGTGATCCCGATCAAATCCACCGCCCTGCTCAGCTTCGCCCTCGCCGTAACCGGCTGCACCAACACCACCAGTCACGCCCCCGGCAAAGCCCTTGGCTGGGACACCCCCGCCATGCAACTCGGCGGCGACCGCGGCCTGCCGCTGCACGTCGCACAGCCCTGCCGCAAGCGCGGCTGCGACAACGACAAGCTGTTTTTCAACCCCGCCAAGGCCGAGCCAGGCATAAACACCATCCACCGCGGCTGGTAGGAGATTTCTCCTTTCAGGCCGGTGAGTTACGGGTTTTTGCATTGATTGCAAGGAAGTGGTTTACACGGCTGCTCGGATAGCTATAATGCGCCCCTGTGCCGGTATAGCTCAGATGGTAGAGCAACTGACTTGTAATCAGTAGGTCCCGGGTTCGATTCCTGGTGCCGGCACCATACACACACGAAAAACCCGCCTTCTGGCGGGTTTTTTCGTTTCTGGCATCAGCACACCGCCGCCCCTGTAGGAGCGGCCTTGTGTCGCGAAAGGCCGGCAAAGCGGACCCGGCAGTATCAGCGACAATGCTAAAACCGCAGAGCCGCTATGCGCCCCCTCCCCTACCGGCCCGCCCAGCCCGCCATGCCCCCTCCCCACATGAGATCCCCGCACTTCTCTCGTAGCGGTCCCAAGTTCACCTACTGAATCCAGCCCCATCGCGATCGGCGTAGGAGCGGCCTTGTGTCGCGAAAGGGCCGCAAAGCGGCCCCAGCAATCCCAACCCAAACCGCAGAGCACGCCAAATAGCATTAGCTCTAATGCCACGACTAGCGCATGCACATCATTTTGCAAGGCCCAATCTCAGCTGTCCTGAAGAACTGTCAGTGCAACCTCAGCCAACAAACCTGATCGGCTTTTGTGTTCTGGATGGCTTTCACAAAAGCATAGATCCGACTCAGCAAATGAGCCGGCAAGGTGACTTTGAGTTCTCCTGCTTGCCGGCGTAGCTGTTGATGCCGATAAATGCCGAAGTGCAACCGAGATAGTCTGAATTCTCGGCCTGCACAACTTGCTGGCGTTGGGAATCTCTTGTTGATCCTCAGCAAGCAGCTCAAGCGTCCCCTATAAGGGTCGCCCTCGATTGGCACGCCGGGATGGTGCCAACGTGTGCACCGGGCCATGCCAAAACATTGAGGACTCACTTAATTCCTTTGCTCGACACCAGGCTGATCGTTGAGCTGCACATCCATGACCTCACGCACCCCTGAAAGCCGTGACAAAGCGCGGCCCAATCGACGTGGAGCTCAGGATCAAGGACTACCTGCAGATCATCATGCGTGAAGCCAAACGGCTGCGACTGATTACGGCGAACCCGGCTCATGACCTCGATGGCTCTATCAAGACACCACGGGTAACTCACCGACCCGCACTACCCCTATCGCGGCTCCCAGAGCTATTGGCATGCATCGAGGACTACAGAGGTCGCCCACTCACGCGCCTCACGGTGATGCTGTCGTTGCATGTATTCGTACGCTCCAGTGAACTGCGCTTCGCCCGTTGGAATGAGTTCGACCTCAAGCGCGGAATCTGGGAAGTCCCCGACACCCGCCCGGCGCTGGACGGCGTGCCGTTTTCCACAAGGGGTCGAAGATGGCCGGGGACATCCACGTTGTACCCTTATCGCCGCAAGCAGTGGCTTTGCTTGAGCAGATCCACGCGATCACCGGCAAGTTCGAGCTGGTGTTCGCAGGGGATGCCAAGCCGTGGAAACCGATGTCCGAGAACACTGTGAATGCCGCGCTCAGGACGATGGGATACGACATCAAGGTGGATATCTGCGGCCACGGGTTCCGAGCCATGGCGTGCAGTGCGCTGGTTGAGTCCGGGCTGTGGTCGGAGACGGCTATCGAGCGACAGATGAGCCGAAAGGAACGCAACAACGTGCGCGCCGCTTATACCCACAAGGCCGAGTTCCTCGAAGAGCGCCGGATGATCATGACCTGGTGGAGCCGGTTTCTAGAGGCGAACCGCGAGGACCATGTAACACCGCACGAGTTTGCCAAGCAGACGGGCGAGAACGTCACGCGCGCCTGCGCAGTGCCAAGAGGACCGAGTAACCCCCCGCTTCAGACTCGCTGTGAAGTTACCCACAGCACCGCATGAGCTCCTCCGCGCGTGTCCATTGAAACGAGGCGGCAAAGCCGCCCCGTTTCAATGGACCTAATCTTATTAAAAGCCAATGGCACAGTTATCGTCAGTGGAAAACCACTGATGTCCACCGGGGGATAGTTTATCCACAGGCGCTAACCACCTGAAATCGCTTTGCTTGACGAATATTGTCCACAAGCGTAGACCGGTAGGTGCAAAGGCTGCCGAGGCAGCCGAATGTAGCCAGAAACCTGAAAGGTCACGCCGCAACCGCGGTGGTTCAACCCCCAAGTACGATTCGCGTCCGGTAGCTCGTACGGTCACTACCCATGTGATGGATGCCAACTAAACATCGTTGCCCCCACGGCAACCACCCTACCCGTCTGCCCTGCAGCAACCATTCCGCTTGGCCATTTCGTATGCGCCAACCTACGCCCGTCTCTTTCTCCGGAAAGAGACGGGCGCTCCTGACACTGCTGCAGCACTTATCGCAAATGGCTTTGCGGCATTTACCCTCGTGACAATCGGCGTGACAAACGCTGATGTCACCAGCAACAGCAACAACAACAACAACAACAACAACAACAACAGCAACAGCAACAGCAACAGCAACAGCAACAGCAACAGCAACAGCAACAGCGATAGCGATGTAGATGTAGATGTAGATGTAGATGTAGATGATGGTGCCGCAAATCAGGGAATGGACTGCACCTGACAGACAGTCAGGCATGCCCCGGTCATCGCATTGCTGCGTTCACCCGGCTCAGGCTCTTCAGGCGCTGGTATCGTCAGCCAGCGCTGCCTCCACCCGCCCACCGGTAACGGTGTTTAGGAGGCCAGATCATGAGGTGCCCTTGCTCCCGGATGTAAGGAGCCGCCAGTCCCGCGTAGAGGACATTCCCCACAGGTCGCAGGGGCCTTGATCCCTGATAACACTCAGCATTCTTGGCGGGATGACGTGGGGCGAGGATCGGAGATCGAAAGATGAGGTGAGCGACATGGGACTTGTGGGTAAAGCCGTGAGGCTAACGACTTAGGCAGGATTAACATTCAGGGCGGCACCAAAGGTGCTCGCACCGGAGCGTCAGCGCCACGTTGGATCGCACTGAACGACCATGTTGAAGGTGCGCTCGAGCTGGCGAGTCAGGTGTCGCCTGCGGGCAGCCGCAACCTGATTGCTCCACACAAAAGCTACACAAATCTTCTGCAAGAGATCATCCGCCCTGCATGGGACATCCTGCATATACATAACCTCAAGGCTTCCATGAGCTACGAGCGGCGTACGCATGTGAGCACTATGAGCGAATCACCCTGCACCGCGCACCTATCAACGGCGGCCAATGTTGCCAGGTAGATATGAAGCTTGATCGTACGGACCGAAGGCAGGTCAGTTGTGAACTGGAGCACGGTCGGATCGGTGTAGTCACGGCCTATATTGGTGGGCTGGCATGAATAAGAAATTGCACATGGAAATACTCTTGTCCGGGGTGCTGACCGGCTCGTACGCAACCCTGCAACGTCATGTATGACAAGCGAAAATCATTCAGACTGAAATCGAAAAGCGGTGGGAATGGAGAAACCCCTTGGGCTTGGTAGAGGAAGCATATGGCGTGGTTTCTCCAACATGGCTTAGACCTGCGCTGCGAGGCGACCAGATATTATTACTTGCTGACTGTACGATTGCTTGCCCGTCGATTAGAAAAGCCATGGTTATTTATTTGATAACGAGAGTGTGGACACTGCTTAAAAAACGAAAAAACACTGCACCTTATCAACGCCAGCCATGTACGACTTAATGACTGGGTATTTTTGCAACTTTAAATTAGTGTAGCACCCATTTAAATATGAGCCACTCGACCATACAGAAGCAACAGCATCCACTAACAGTTAAATAATATATAGGCCCCAAGCAACTACATAATAACCTCAGCGTTAAACCTGCACCCACGAACTCACATGGGCTTATTACAATTTTTTGATGGCTGCTCATATTATCTCACGCCTAGCGCGTAAGACTTACAATCCTGAAACGCACATCAATAAATTGTTAAGCCTCATAGACATCGCCCGAGGCAATGTGCCACTATTGACTTCCACGCCACTATAAGGAACATAACATGCAGGTCGAAGCTTCCCGCTTAGCGCACCCTGATCCACGTCTCTACGGAACCGACAATAGTTATATACTATTTTACGACGAAACAAACAATGTCAGAAAATTGCGATTACGCGAGAACGGCTTAAATATAAAAAAATGTGACAGCTTTGTACTTGGCGGTATAGCTCTAACCCCTGAGCACGACGAGCTTCCATGTATATCCGGATTGAGATCCACTCTCAAAATACCAAGCAATGCGCCAGAAATAAAACTTGAACTTATTGCCAAAGGAGATTTTGAGAAAATTTTAGCATCACCAAAAATCACAAAGTTTCTCACTTGGCTTATAGAACACAAAATCCACATACACTACACCAACCTAAATATTTTAAATTGGTCGATTCTCGATATAGTCGAGTCTATCAGCGCCGAAGAGAATTATTTGCACATTCAAGAGTATCATTTGGAGTTGAAAAATGAGCTTTATAGAGTAGCCAGCGCAAATCTATCCAAATTTTTGAGCATGCTTAGATCACACCAGTATCCTGATTTAAGAGAAGATAACACAAGAAAATTTCTTGAAGACACTTACAACTTCGTAGTTCAATATGGCCCAGCAACCAAAAACCCCGCAACTGTAGAACTTGAGAAAATTTTATTAAGTGCAAGTAAAGAAATCACAAAGCTTGCTTTTCTGCATAGCGACAAAGCCCATGAGTTAATCGATGGGTTTCAAGGATTTTTCCTTAACCGAATAGCATCATTCCCCAACGCAACTCACTTTTTTGATGAAGAAAAAACCATCCAAGAGGCCATCTCCAATTTCGAAGTAATTAACAATGACAGTTTAGTACATTACCATTTTGTAGAATCTGTACAGACACCAGGGGTTCAGTTATCTGATGTCATCGTAGGCTTTCTTGGTAAGTATTTCACATTTATCGAAGACACTTCACCCCAAAAATTAATTGATTTAAAAGGGCGGCTTAGCAGCGCTCAAAGGCAAAATATTAAGCTTTTACGGACACTGATCGCACGATCAGACAAAATTAGCAATCATTTCATACATAGGATTACAACGATAGATAGCAATCTCAAGAGTGACTATTTCTTGTTTGACAAAAAACTGCCGAAATATGTTGTTAGATCTTAACTTTTTCTGAAAATCTCGAGGTGACACTTATGGGTCAGAATAGCCAGGCACGGCGCCAAGCCAAAATAAACAAAGCAAACAATGCAAAGAAAAGAAATCAGGCCAGACTCAATCATCTATCCACCATAACACCACAGTTATTTTTGGATGAATCCGGACACACTGGCCATAATCTTACAGATCTAGATCAGCCTATATTCACGTTAGCGGGAACAGTACACTCTGCTGCTGAAGCAGAAAAGCTTCTTAAGCTATTAAACTGCAAATCTCCGATTGAAGCTCATTTCAAAAAGCTAAAGAAAACAAAGTCTGGCAGAGAGGGCATTGCGAAATTTGTAAATAGCCCGCTCATAAACTTCGACTGTGTGAAAGTTGACTTAGTAAATAAAGATTATTTTATCACTGGGAAAATTGTCGACTTACTTATTGAAACCATGCTGCATGCTAGAGGTGTTGATCTATACATCAATGGTCAAAATATTGCTTTGGCCAACATGCTGCACTACTGCATGCCTCAATTCTGTGGCCAGGAAAATGTGGTGCAAATGCAGCAAGCTTTTGTTTTGATGATCCGCGATCAGACGGAGGCACGGATCACACAATTTTATGACATGCTTGAACGTATGAAACGACTCTGCTCATATACTGAATTTCATAAATCTCTCGATCTTATATTAGACACAAGGGATGAAATATCTGACATACTCACGGGAATAGATAAATCAGCGCTTGACCCTTCAATTCCTGCATTTTTCAGCCAATGCGTATTATGGGGGGATATTTATAAAAAAGGGTTTCACATAATACACGACGACTCTAAGTCTATAGAGAGGCAGCGTGAAAGCCTAAATTTATTTATGGATCTTAGGAAAAAAACCATTGAGATCGGTTACGATCGACGCAAATTCAAATTACCCATTAAAGGCCTAAGTTTTAATTTCGCAGGTTCTCATGAGCACGCCCAAATACAGGTGGCCGACATAATATCTAGCGCTACATCTTACTGGGCCGGATGTAAAGCAAAAGGTCAAGTCAATGATGAACTTTACGATATTCTAGATAATTCAAATATCCCAAAACTTGTTTCTAAGAATAGTATCTGGCCATCCACCAACATATCACCGACCGAGTTAAAGACAGTTTATTCTGGCGGATTAAACCCTGCCAATTCAACAGCAAACTTTCTTATTAGCGACAATTTAACTTAGTGCGCGATGAAAACCTGGCCAAATCTTGTAAGATTTGGCCTTCTACATCTAGAGCGCGCGATAATAGTCAAGCAGACCACTACACTCCTCAAGTCCCCTTAGCAAAGCTCCAGTTTTCCCAATCTCTTTTCTGAGTTTAATTAAGTGAGCCTTTTTGTGTAAATCTCCGTCCAGTCTAGGCATTGTATTGTGATAAAATCGAAGCAGTTGATATTCTCCAATGTGCGTCATTAGGAGATGCTTATCGATGGCTTTAGCTACCATCCAGACAGTTTTCTTGTATTTGATAGACCGCTCAATGGAGACCGACTCCATTGGCAATATGTTCTTTACACTATGCTCCCTAGAGCTTTCTATATCTCTACCAAACGCATGCCCTATATTATTTCTCACACGCCTCATTTCATCTAACAACCCTATGTTCTTCTGCAGCACCTCAGGAGTTTTCCCGAATATTCGCTCATAGGCCTTAACCCTTGCACTCCAATCACCTTTAGTGCAAGAGACTACTTCCTTATCTGAATCAAATCCTATTTTTCTTCCAAATTTTACACCATGCATACCATCGACTTTCCTGGATGAAGCAAACAGCAGTCCAGGATCAGACTCTAGCGCAAGCTTAATTACTGAAGCCATATATGTCTCTAGATTTGCGGAGACCGCCATAACGCCATTCAATACCGTCCACTTCTCAAGTTGATTATATGCGGACGACCAATCACGCAAATCTTTGTATAAGTTATCTCTATCAACGCCATCGCAATTCAGGTGCAGTTCGACATCATCTTTCCAGTCAGCGCCACTACTCCCAAGCTTACTGAAAACATATTTTTTTGATGTTATTTGCGCCCAAAACATCCTCTCATATTCTTTCGTATACTTTTTGAAAACCTGGAACGGCCAAGTAGTAGCTTCCCGACTGTGCCAACGATCAAATTTAGCCTCACTCCTACGTATAGCTTTTTCCATGATGCACTCTGCTGCTGCTCGCACTAATACTTCAGACAATTTAACAAGAGCTCATCTAAAACGCAACAGATAGGAGTTAAACTCAAACGCAAAATTGCTTATACAGTTTTAAAAATTATCACGAAGACCACATCCCGACTTGTTTCTCGCACAAACATCAAGACACTTTTGTTCTCCATATCAAGCTCAGCATTTGTTATACTTTTAATTAACAATCCATCTAAATCCTAAGCAGGTCGTGGCCGCAACACCATTACTTTATGATTTAAAATTCACCTGCACTATCTGAAGCGCCGCACATCTATCCTATAATCACTAGGAGGCATCATTATCACCAGGACAGATTGCCTTAGTGAGGCTGCTTACATTTTGGAGAAATGCGCAAGTCCCAAAGGATAGTTTTAGAGATAGCAATTTTTATGCATCAACATTTATTCTATATAAAACAGATATTTATGATTTTTTTTGACTCCTGGTGCCGCACCATATAAATGAAGGGCTTGCAGCGATGCAGGCCCTTTTTTTGCTCCCGACGTAACAAGCGCACGGCGGGTGGCGTGGATGCGATGAGGATTGATGCCTTGAGCAACCCATACGGCGACGCAAAGCCTGGCGAGTTTCTGCCTGGGCTGATTCCTTCCACCGGCGATCCATGCGCAGCTGCGTAAGCGCCTAATCGGAGATCGCCGTGGCTGATAGCCCGGTCAATTGCCTCATTGCCCAAGCGAGGGCCGAGAGCCTGGTCGAAGCACCCGAGCTGCTTAAAGCGCGCGTCGAACGTAGCGGAGATCGTCGCTGGCTTGCCGATGGAGAAGCAACCACTGCCGAGGCTCCACGACGCAAAGCTATCGGGCATGGCTACATTGGGTTTCGTACTCAGCGGGTTCGAAGTGATAGACGGGTGCGCCTACGCAATCCTGGTGGTGTAGGTTGGAATGAAAACAGGGGCCGAGGCCCCTGTTTTTTTAGCTGCTAAAATTCCTGAATTACCCGGAACAAGCGAACCGACCAGTAGGCGGCTTGCAGTGCTCGGATCACTTCTTCAGGCAAATAGCGTTGGACGAATCTTATCATTGTCCGATGTTCCTATTGCTATATGGAAGTACCCGTCAAGCATACCTTGACGGGGCCACCACTCCATTTTTGCGAAGCCCATAACAGTGTCGCTTCCGACAATCATTGCGGTGAACATTCCTGTGACCTGTATCTCTGGCAAGTTGTTGTCAACTTAATCAAGTTGACAACAACTCTGTTGAGATTTCGGTATACCGAAAGCGTATTCCATAGGATCGTGGTGTCGACGCGTGTTGACGGCTCTGCCAGGTAGCAATAGGCTTTGAATTCTGACGTTGCAAAGCTGTACCTGCTGGAGTGGCGGCACCGATGCTACCACGCAATTTCCGAATAGGACCATTGCAAAGAATCACTCTGAGGCCCGCCGTTGCGCGGGCCTCAGCGTTTCTGACGTTTCGCTTACAACCTAGGTTGCTGTGTTTTTTTGGGTTTCGCTAGAGGTTTCGCGGGTTTCCAGCGATCGATATAGCAACCTGCAATTATGCACACGCCAGAAAAAATCAGACGAACGGTATCTGCATTTTTAAGCTGCCTTAACTTAACTTTCTAGACCGTTCCTCAAGAGGGCCTTGAAAGGGCTTGAAAAGAGTCCTTAGTTTTTACAGCAATACCTGTCAACTCGACGTGGACAGGTATTACTTCAACACCCCCACCCCACCGAAGAGTCACCGGCATGCATTGAGGGGCAGTTCCGCAAAGCGGTCTAGTTAACAGAATATATTCTGATCGTAGGTTAATCACATCGTGAAGCTATGACGTAATCGGCTTAAGTTTCTTTGATAGAAACAAGATAGAGCTAGCCGTCTTGCTGAACGCCGCCGAATTAGTCGGTACGGGCGTAGGCCCATGAACGTGCCCCGCAAGCTGCGTGTTCATCGCTTGCACCAGGTCAAGCAGATCACACAGCACTTGGAGCACATTCACCCCTCCGACCCCAACCACGTCTTCGGCGCCTGCAGGCGCTGAGTCTTGCCCACCACACTGGTACGCAAACGCTCGATCCTCTCCTGCATGTCGCCGCCGATGGTCGCATTCAGCTTCTGCCCCACCACCAGGTTGAGGTCGCGGCCGGTGGCCTGGTGCAGATTATCGACTGAGGCCAGGCTGGCTGACCCGCCCGACAGCAGCTTAAGCGCGCCCAGCGCCTCAATCTTCTTCACCCCGCCCACTGACTCGGTCGAGTGGTCATCGATGTTTCTGGTGTGGCTTTGGAAGCGCTCGGTGTTATCCAGGGCTTCAACTTCGCGCTCGATCGCTTTGTCCATGATCTTGCCGTCCGTCTGCCGCAGCCAGTTGCCGTCCGCATTGACGCGCTGCTGGCAGGCTTCACTGTGCTGCCAGACCTGGTCGCCCTTGGGCACCCGAGGAAGGCTCAGACCGTGCGGCAGGATCTGTTGGATGAACGGCTTGTGCGGCAGGCCGTAGGCGAAGCTGACAACCACCGTGGTGCCTTCCTCGGGGAAGCCGAACATTCCGGCCTCCTGCCCGCCCATGGGCGCCGGCAGCGGCAGTCCCTGCGGCACTGGCAAATCCGGATCGGGCTCACCGTCCGGGGTGAGCACCTGGGCATCAACTCCGAATCGCGGCCTGAAGTCGTCGCACAGCCCGGGCGCCGCCGGCGCATCCGGTACCGCGACCACACGGCCAGAGCGCGGCAGGTGATAGCCGCCGATGAGTTCGGGAAACTGGCGCTCTACTGAGCGGCGGATTGCGTCTTCCATCGTATGGCCATCTGCGAGTCAACAAGGGTCACCGAGGTGTTCCGCTCGTTTTGGTTGATCGTTGCGCCTGGTCGCAGTCCTGGAAGAACAGCGACCATGGCGCTCTGGTTGCCGCTGTAGCCGTCGAACAGCTCGATCGGCAGCTGGGTCGGGGCGCGGATACCCCAAAAACTATGGGCCCAACTGCCCACGAACACCTCACCGTCACCCTGCTGCTGTTAGATGAAGTCGGGGATGTTGAAAACCCGGGCCAGGCTGTCGAGTGCTTGGTAGCCGGCAGCCAGGCTGTAGAAGAACGGCGCCTTGACCCGGGTGTAGGGTTGGTCCGGTACGCGGAACTGCAGCCCGGTCCTAGTGCTGATCTCCTCGAGCACCTGGTGCAGATCAACATGGCGAAGGTTCATTGGTAGCGGCATCGCCAGCACGCTGGTCAGCTCGCGGCAGAACAGCGCCTGTTGCTGGCTGTTGGCAGCGCTGCTTTGGCTTTTAAAATGCCGCAGTAAGTAAGCGTACCCCCGTAAGCCTCTCGCGATCTGCTCTATGTGATGCTTCATTCAGTGGGTCCTATGGGAAGCCCCTTGCATTAAAATACCGCCATCATAATAATGAGATCGATTACCATTTATGCCTCGGTGTCTTTCTCATGTCGGCGCTTGATCATTCGGTTCTTCATCGGTTGTACAGCGAACATAACAGCTGGCTGAAAGGCTGGTTGCGTGTGCGTTTGGGCAACGCCGCCGATGCTTCGGACCTGGCTCAGGACACGTTCCTGCGGGTGATGACGGCGCGCAATGACGCACCCATCCGCGAACCTCGTGGCTACCTGAGCGCCATCGCCCGTTCGCTGCTGATCGATAAATCCCGTCGCCGCGCCATTGAGCAGGCTTACTTGCATGCGTTGGCACAACGGCCAGAACCGGTGGATGTTTCGCCGGAGATTCGCTTGTCCATCATCGAGATGCTGGTGGCGGTCGATAGCCTGCTAGATGAGCTGGGCCAGCGCACGCGTGAGATTTTCCTGGCGGTGCAGCTCGAAGGTCTGAGCTACGTGGCGGCGGCCGAGCGGTTTGGGGTGTCGGTGACCACGGTGAAGAATCATCTGATTCGCGCCATGACGCGCTGCCTGTTGCTGGTGGATAACTGATGTCTGCGTCGCCCAACCTGGAGACGCTGGAGGCGGCCGCCACCTGGTATGTGCAGCTCAATGACGGCACCGCCAGCGAGGCGCGCACGCGGGCGTGGCAGGCGTGGGTACAGGCCAGCCCTGACCATGCGGCGGCATGGTCGCGGGTTGAAAAGCTTCAGCAGCAGTGGGCGGCGATACCGCAGCAGGCGGCGTTGTCTGGCCTCGGTGCAGCGCAGGCACAACGCCGTGATGTACTGAAGATTCTCGGTATGCTGATAGCGGTCGGCGGTGGTACATGGATGGCCGTGGAGCAGGTGCCGTACCGCTCGATGCTAGCGCAACAGCGCACGGGCATCCGGGAACGTCGTTCGCTGCGCCTGGACGATGGCTCGCAACTGGAACTGAACGCCGACACCGCACTGGACATCCATTTCGACTCCAGACAGCGGCTAATCCAGCTACTCCGTGGCGAAATTATTGTGCAAACCGCCAACGATCCCACCCAGCGCCCCTTTATGGTTCAGACCGCGCAAGGGGGCGTGCGCGCGCTCGGCACCCGGTTCAGTGTGCGCCAACTGCCCGAGCAAACCCTTGTCGGTGTGCTGGAGGCGGCGGTTGAAGTCAGCCCGCAAAGGCATGCCGATCACCCGCTGCGCCTGGAAACCGGCCAGCAGGTCACGTTCGATCGTGATCGGGTAGGCAGCGTCCGCCCCCTGCCAGCGGGTTCGACCGCCTGGGTGCAGGGCATGCTCAGCGTCGATGATTGGCGGCTGGGCGACTTCATCGAGGAGTTGGGGCGCTATCGACCGGGCGTCCTGCGCTGTGCCGCCGAGGTTCGGGGGTTGAGCATTTCCGGCGCTTTTCGCATCGATGATACCGACACCGTGCTGGAGAACCTGGGCAAATCCTTGCCGGTGAAAGTGCGTTATCTGACGCGTTACTGGGCCAGCATTGAAGCGGCGTGAAGCCGCGTCGCAAAATCTTCAGCGGCAACCTTGCTGATTCAGATTCTCATCCGTCAATGACATAAGCCGCGATACAGCGGGTTTCTGCCAAGACAACGGAAGGATCACCGAATGCCCCCGCTTTCCCACAACACTCCGACGCTGCTGAGGCGCGCCGTGCGCCTGGCCGTTCTGGGCGCTTCCCTTGCCAGCCTGTCTGGCCTGGCGCTGATGCCGGCTCAGGTCATGGCGCAGAGCCTGACCGCTTACCAGGTCGCCCCCGGGCCGCTGAGTAGCGCCCTGGCCGAGTTCGGTGTGCAGGCGGGGGTTACCATTTCGTTCGACACCGAGCAGGCTCGGCATCTCACAACTGACGGGCTCAAAGGCTCATACAGTGTCGAGGAAGGACTGTCGCGCCTGCTCGCCAACAGTGGCCTGCAAGCGCAACGGCAGAGCAATGGCGGGTACGTTCTGGTCGCGAACAGTACCGACGATGCCCTGGAACTGGGGGCTACGCAAATCACTGCCAACCAGTTGGGCACTGTGACTGAAGGCACCGGTTCGTACACTCCCGGCACTATCGCTACGGCGACGCGCATGGTGCTGACGCCTCGAGAAACACCGCAATCGATCTCGGTAGTAACCCGCCAGGCGATGGATGACTTCGGGCTTGTAGCCATCGATGACGTTATGCGCCATACCCCGGGCATCACCGTATCGACCTATGACACCGAGCGTACCAACTACTATTCCCGCGGGTTCTCCATCGTCAACTTCCAGTACGACGGCATCCCTACTCTGCGCGATGCCCAATATTCGGCGGGCCAGACCCTGACCGACATGGCGATCTATGATCGCGTCGAAGTTCTCAAGGGCGCTACAGGTCTGCTCACCGGGGCAGGCGGCCCAGGGGGTACCATCAACCTCATTCGCAAGAAACCGACCTCCGCGTTCAAGAGCAGCATCGAACTGGGCGCCGGCTCCTGGGACAACTATCGCTCCCAAGCCGACGTCAGTGGTCCCCTGACCGAAACAGGCAACGTCCGCGGCCGTGTCGTAGCGGCGTATCAGGACAAACAATCGTTCCTTGATCATTACTCGCGTAAGACCGGTGTGCTCTACGGCATCCTGGAGGTCGACTTGGACGAAAACACTCTGCTGACCCTCGGTGCCGATTATCAGGACAGCGATCCGAAAGGCTCCAGTTGGACCGGTACACGCACCATCTTTGATGCGACCGGCAAAAAGCTGGACCTGCCGCGTTCGTTCAACAACGGCCCAAAATGGGGCTCTTGGGAACAGTACAGCCGCACGGCCTTCGCGAGCCTGGAACATACCTTTGATAATGGCTGGGTCACCAAAGGCCAATACAACCACCAGATCAACGGCTATGACGCCCCCCTGGGCTACATCTCCCAGGACACCGCCACCGCCAGCTCCATCTACGCGCGCAAATACGTGGGCAAGACCACCAGCGACAGTCTCGATGTGTACGCCTCGGGGCCATTCGAGCTGTTCGGCCGCGAACACGAACTGGTCATCGGTCAGTCCCTGTCCATTTCCAAATGGAAAGCCAAGGACTACACCGCAACCACCTACTTCAACAATTCCTATGATTTCTACAACTGGGACGGCGATGCCGCCGAGCCGCTGTGGACCGCCACCAAGTTCAACGACGAAACGACCCGCCAGACCGGCACCTACGTCACCAGTCGCTTCAGCCTGACGGATGAACTGCACCTGTTGCTCGGCTCACGTATTGCCAACTACCAGGTGACTGGGACCAGCGACACTCAGGAAAGCGGTAAGGTGGTACCGTATGCCGGCCTGACATATGACCTGAACGACAATTTCACCGCATACGCCAGCTATACCGAAATCTTCCAGCCACAGACTCAGTACCGCACCCGCACCCGTGCCATGCTAGCCCCCAACGAAGGCAAGAACTATGAGTTCGGCCTCAAGGGTGAGTTCTTCGGTGGCCGCTTGAATTCCAGCCTCGCCTACTTCGAGGTGCACGAAGAAAACCGTCCGCTGGCCGACACAGCCTGGAACTCGCAGCCGGGCGTCGACTACTCGTACATCGGCACCAAGACCAAGACCAAGGGCTACGAAGCGGAAATCTCCGGCGAATTGGCCAAGGGCTGGCAGTTGCAAGCGGGGTATACCCATAAGATCGCCCGCAATAGCGATGGTGATAAAGTCGCCACCTGGGAACCGGAAGACCAGGTCAGCTTCTACAGCACCTACAAACTCCAGGGCAGCCTGGACAAGCTCACCGTCGGTGGCGGCGCGCGTTGGCAAAGCGCTGGCTGGCAGACCGTCAACAACTGGGGCTACCCCGGTGGTGGCCGCTACGAGAAATTCACCCAAGACCCCTACTGGCTGGTTGATCTGATGACCCGCTACCAAGTGACCGATAACCTTTCGGTCACCTTCAACGTCAACAACCTGCTCGACAAGCACTATTACACCAACATTGGTTTCTATGACTCGGCCTACCCTGGCGACCCACGCAACATGATGGTTACCACGCGCTGGGATTTCTGATCTCTGCGATCAAACCGGTTTCCTTTCTGCTGCTCATGCAACAAAGCCCTCGTAGCGATACGAGGGCTTTGTTTTAGCAGCCAGCGCGGAAAACCGGCATCAAGTAATCGATGGCTTTCTCTTCTTCGGGCGGCATCTTCTGGTTCAGCTCGACCGGCTTGAATACAGGCCACCTCGATAAAGGGGACGCCGTAGGACATTTCCCAACCTGCAACCAAATGCTTCAGCCGAGGGCTCTTCGGAACTATCCTACGCCGCTTGCGGAAGCTTCCATGTTGTCGGGGAAATACCTCAGGGGTACCGTCCCTGGGTCGTCATTTGCGCGACCAAGGTGTGAGAACCTTGTAAACATGTTAGCGGCCAATCAATGGCGGTCGTACGCGGGCAGACTTCGGTCTGGCCGGGTTTTTCCATGTTTACCGGTTTCTCACTCCGCGTACGACTGCCACCCACCCCGTGAGAAGGGAGGTGGTGACAGTCCCTGTGTAAACACGGAGATCCACCATGAAGAAACTCGTCCCCGACCCACCCCGCCAAGACTTCACCCAACGGTCCTCCTTCAGCCTCCATCCAAACGTCACTACTTCTGAAATCCTTGCCCATGCCAGCAAACTGCTGCTTGGCGTAGCCGAAACCATCGACCAACACCGCCGCGCCCATCCTTACCAGGCCGGGCTGAACATGCTGGCGAACGCCGCCCATACCGCCGATGCCTCACGCGCTCTGATTGACTACGCAGTGACCTGCCTGCCCGCCAAGCCGGAGGAATGCTGAGATGAGCGACGATCAAAAAACCAACGTCACGGCCGGCGTCGAAACGTTCTTCGAATCGGGTGAAAGGTCCTCTCACATATTTCGGGTCATGCCCGGAGTGCCGTTCGAGCATGCCTATGAACACGTGTCAGTACTGCTGGGCTACATCAAGCATCTGGTCCGCGAGGGCGATATGGAGAATGACCACAAGCTGCTCGGCGCAGCGGATTACCTGAGCACCTTCGCCAAGGCGATCATGGACGACATCGAGATCGCGCGAAACCGAGCTCAACGCACAACGGCATAGAAGCAGGAAGGGCCGCTCGGCGGCCCCACACTGCGCAGCCAGCCGAGTACGAGGTAAGCAACATCAAGTTGATTACGATCAAAATCCACATTCACGCCAGCAGTAGGCTAAGCGCAATGACCGCCACAACGAGGGCGCCGCATGGCCAAGAAATTCCCCCTCAACCCAAGCCATCCCGAACGCATTTGTTGGGGGTGCGACCTGTACTGCCCGGCCAAAGCGCTGGCCTGCGGAAATGGTGCGGATCGGACGATGCATCCTGCCGAGCTGTTTGGTGAGGATTGGCACGAGCACGAAACGTGGTCGGAAGACGCAGACGTCAAGCGCGGTGAGGATCTGCCGCTAAGTTCGAGCACCTGATTGTGCGCTTCAGTTACCGAAGCTCTGCACAAAGGGTCCTGCACTCTGCTTGATCGCCGCGACCACGTGCGGCGCCTGTTCGCATAGCTCCGGCGCTTTGGCCAGTACTTGCTCAAGCGCCTGCAACTGCTTGCGGATAACTTCACCCGGTTGCGTTACACCACACGTGTCGGCGAAATCCAGCAAACCCTGCCTGGATGCAAACAGAGACTTGTTGCCGGCGAGCGTAAGCGCGAGCACATCTTCGGGGATGTAAGCCGTGGTGTTGACGATATCGTAAGCGGGCGCCAGGCGGGCATCGCGCATCACGGGGTCAGAATAGAGCAGGCCAAAGTTTTTCAGATGGGCATCGCCGTTACCGACGATGCAGCTCAGCGTAACCATCTCGAACAGTTGCGTGAGCGAGGCATTGAGGTGCTCGGGTGCGCAGAACACGCGAATTGCCTTGGCAATCGCTGCATAGCTCTTGCTGTACTTCTGCTCTGCTGGCAGTCCCATCAACGCCGTCATGTCTTCAAAACCGATTGGGTTGTGCTGCTCGTCGCGGTCGAAGCGGCGCATGACGAACAACTTGGCGTTGTCCGAGAGGAAGAACGGCGGCACGGGCAGCCCTGAGGCCTGCGCGATGGTCATGCACAGGTACTCATTGATGGCCAGGCCGGGATATTCGTCGCGGCCACTTTTGATGATCAATTCCGAAGTCTTCGAGGTGAACCGCTGTGGTGTTGAATTTCGTTGTTCAGGCACCAGGACTTTAGGCTGCACACCCGAGATACCGGCACGCAGGATGTAGCGATCCACCAGGTCGGCGAAGATGTCGTGCGAGCCGTCCCAAGATAAAATTTCGTCCAGCTTTTCGCCAGGAAACTGCTCACGCTCAAGCAACGCATCAACCGTGCGCGAGCTGACGTGCACCCGGCCTATGGGAGAGCTGCTACCAGATAACGCCAGTAGCAACATGGGGTCGACTTTGGCGATCTTTGCCAGGCGGTTGCGTAGCTGCTCGAGCACATAACCTTCCGGCAGGTTCATCTGAAATACCGGATGCAAATCTCGATGGCGGTACTCTTCCGTGCGGGTAGGCATGAGCAGGCTGACTGCAGCGCGCGGCTCAGCCTCCGCAGCGTAACGAAACAGGTAATCAGCAGCGCTGGTAAGGATTGTTCCGCTGATACCTTGGGGTGTCGTTACAGTCAGTGAAGCGCTCATTCAAACATCCCCTGGATCTCTTCCAACGTAGGCATGGCTGCAGCAATCACTCGCAACTCGCAATCCATTGCGCCAAGAGCTTTAGCATAGGCGGCGATAGCAACGGATAGGCTACCTTTCTCCACAGCGATGATTTTCTGACGAGTAAGGTTTGCCAGCTCTGCAAGCTGTTGCTGGGTGAGCCCTCGATGAAGGCGCCGTGTGCGTATTTGTCGCCCTAAGCGCTGAGTTAGCAGTTCGTGGTCCATGTTTAGAATACGAGACAATTGGATTGACATGTAACGTATACGTGACCAGATCGAAAATCAATTGATATGTGGTGAACTGCTGGCCTCGGCCATATGCCGGACCGTTTTGGCAGTTTGCTGAGCCGGTGATCTTCGCTCAAAGCGCAGGTTCAGGGAGGCCGGGTTTGTATACCTCGAGAAGCGAGTAGAAGACGGGTTCTCGGCCCTCGCGGCGCTCATGCTCGTAGCTGAATCACCGCAAACTACTGCTGATCGCCTCATCTTCAATCAGGTCAGTGAGCAAATACTGGAGGTGATTGCCCTCGCCAACCTTCGAGCCCATCAACTCCAGCTGACTTTTGGTTGTGTGTCGGTCGCATTCTGCAACGGCCATATGCATGGCGGGCGTGTGCAGATAACAGCACTGATAAGCAGGCTCGCCGAGCATCAGCGTCGGGGTGAGTTGAACGCTTCTCGCACGTTTTATGAGAGACCAAGCCAATGTGGCATCCAGCCCAGCAGGAAGCCGAAACCGCCACTCGTCAAAGTGCAGGTAACTGCCTTTCGGATCGAGCGGATGGGCCAGCGCGAAATATTGCGCTGCCTGGTCCTGATGCTGTGCGCTGATGAGCGCGAGCGGGTCCGTGATGACCTCGGGCGGGCGCTTGATGATGCTCATTCCAGATGTCCCTCGATTTGGAATGAGACTACAGCACTAATCCAACTCCCTAAAACGCAAAAAGGGCCGCTAAGCGGCCCTTTCCGTCACCCAACCAGAATCAGAAGATGCTGATCGGATACTCAACAAACACACGAACTTCGTTGCCGTCGTCGTTGTAGCCGTTCTGCTGTACCGCGTTGTTGGTACGCAGGAACGAGCCGCGCAGTTTGACCGACAAGTCCTTGGCCGGGCCGTCTTGAACGACGTAACGGACCTGGCTGAAGATTTCGCGCTCTTTGCCTTCGCCGAAGCCTTGTGGGTTGGCGACGTTGCGGGTGTTGATGTTGTCGCCGACAACGTAGGCCAGCTTGTAGGTCAGGCCAGGCACGCCGAAGGTGCTGAAGTCCAGGCCGTAGCCGAGCTGCCAGGAGCGCTCGTCTTCAGCGTTGAAGTCAGACCAGTACGAGTTGGCCAGGTAGATGGTCGAACCACCGTCACCCACGCCGCCTTCGTTCTGGTACCAGCCGTAGTTGTAGCCGGTGCTGCCGGTGCTGCGCTGGTGCGCCAGGGTGAACGAGTGCGCGCCGTAGGCGTAGGTAGCGGCCAGGCTCCAGATGGTGTTGGAGTCGCCGTTCAGGCCTGCAGCCTGGACGAACTTCTTGTCGATGTCCGACTTGTAGCCGTTGAAGTCGAGGGTCAGCGACTGGTCAGCAGCGATCGGGAAGACGTAGTTCAAACCCAGGTAGTGCTTCTTCATGACGTCTTCGTTGTCGGCTGTATACAGCGACGCGGTGAAGTTGTCGGTGAATTTGTAGCTACCACCCAACACGTTGATCGACTTCAGGCCACCGCTGTCGCGGTGCTCGGCGCTCTTGCGCACTTCCTGAGTGAAGCGACCGGCGTTCAGCTCGAGGCCTTCGATCTCCTTGGAGGTGATCATGGTACCGGTGAAGCTTTCTGGCAGCAGGCGCGAGTCGTCGTACTGCAGCACTGGCAGGGCCGGCATCTGGTCGCCGTACTTCAGCACGGTGTTGGAGATGCGGAACTTGACCGCAGCGCCAGCACGGGCGAGGTCGTTGGCCGCAGCGCTCTGGCCATCTGCGTCAACGGTGTTTTCCCGCTTGAAGAAGTCGATACCGCCGCCGCCGTTACGGCCTTTGCCGCCGTCCAGGCGCAGTGCGTACAGGCCGAAGGCGTCAACGCCTACGCCGACGGTGCCTTGGGTGAAGCCGGAGGAGAAGTTACCGATGAAGGCCTGGCCCCATTGGGACTGGTCATTGGTGCCGTGTTTCTTGTCACGGTTGATGAAACCGTTGCGCAGCAGGATGTTGGCGTGGCTGTCTTCAACAAAGCCCTTGCTCTCGGCCTGGTCATTGGCCTGTGCCTGGGTCGCGGCAACGAGTGCCAGGGCGATCAGGCTGATCCTGGTTTTCAACATTTTCTTTTCCTTTATTTTTAATCAAAAACACTGTGCATTTTTACGCCCGGAAACCAACGCCCCTTCGTAGGTTCGACGTTATGCGGATCCAACTGACAAGCCGTACCGATGCTCAACTGGCGGGCTTTCGCAGCCGCATGGCCATGTCATGGCCAGCAAGCGATGGCGAATCCTAGCCGCCCCTGCTTCTCAATGTCAAAAAATCGTGAAAGGCAGGTGTATATAACCAAAAAAACACCTCGCAATAGTGCATTTCAATGCTTATCTGCCCTTGCGTGGGGCATTTTTTCCCACAAGGCGGTAATTCAACCTACATACAACAGTAAATGGCTCTACGATCAGCGCCGCCGACCCTGTTACATCGAGATACACATGTAAAGACAGGGCTTTACGAATTACCCGAGCAAGCGCTAATAGCAAGCATTACCATCCGCATCCATTTTTCATTAACTGCTTGTTTGGATGCCGTCATGCGTGTGCCTCGCCGCCTCTCGCCCCTGTCCCTGAGCCTGTCGCTGCTGTGCAGCGCAGGCGTTGCCACTGCCGCCACCACTACCCTGCCAGAGCTCTCGGTCACCGCCGATGGCGAGCGTGAACGGGACAACCCCCGGGTCAAGGAAGTCAGCACGGCGACTCGCACCTCCACAGCGGTGCGCGACGTACCGCAAGCCATCGACACAGTGAAGACCAGCAACCTGCTGGATTACGGCAGCAACAACCTGGGCAAGGCGCTGGAAGGCATCCCCAACGTCAGCAGCGGTGCCGATACGCGTTTCGACAGCGTGCGTATCCGCGGCTTCGAGAGCAGCAACGACTTCTATCTGGACGGCATTCGCGACGACAGCCAATACATACGCGATCTGCACAATATCGAGCGGGTCGAGGTGCTCAAGGGCCCGGCCGCGGTGCTGTATGGCCGTGGCGGCCAGGGCGGTATCGTCAACCGGGTGAGCAAGGCGCCAGAGCATGGCCGGCGCTCGAGCATCGAAGCCCAGGCGGGCAGCGAAGATATGCGCAGCCTGTACGCCGACCTCAGCGCCGACCCAAGCGACACCATCAGCCTGCGTTTGAACATGGGCAACCTCGACTACAACAGCTTTCGCGATGGCGTCGATGGCAACCGCCAGCTGTTCGCGCCGTCGATGAGCTGGCAACTGACGCCAGACCTGAACTGGCTGGTGCAGTACGAATACAGCCGCTTCAACCGCACCCCGGACCGCGGCATTCCCGGCGTCAATGGCCGCCCGGCCGACGTCGACCGGGGCACGACTTACAGCGATACCCAGCGCGACTTCATCGATGACCAGGCGCAGTCGCTGCGCTCGCGCTTGAACTATCAGCTCAGCGACAACTGGCAGTTGCGCCACACGCTGGGCCTGTTCCAGCTCGACAGCCAGTTCGACAATACCTACGCCACCGGCTACAACGCCGCCAGCAACACGGTGACTCGCCAGCGGTGGCAGCAGGATCTGAAAACTCGCAACCTGTTCAACAACCTTGAAGCCGAAGGCGAGTTCGCCACCTGGGGCCTGCACCATACCGTGCTGGTTGGCCTAGAGCTGGGCCACCAGCGCCGCGACCCGCTGTTGCGCAATGCCCTGCCGGCCAACCGAGGCGGCACGCCGGTGCCGAGCCTGGACCTGGACAACCCCGACCGCGGCCTGCAACACAATGGCCGTATGCAGGTGTTCAGCAACAACCACACCGTGGTCGACAGCCGCGGCCTGTACCTGCAAGACCAGATCCGCCTGAACGAGCAATGGCAGATTCTGGCGGGGCTGCGCTTTGACCGCTTCGAGGTCGAGACCACCAACCGCCTTAACAGCGCCAGCGAGCCGCAAACCAGCACCAGCACCAGCCCGCGCATCGGCGTGGTGTACTCACCGTGGCGCGAGCACTCGTTCTACGCCTCGTGGAGCAAGACCTTTTCGCCAGTCGGCGGCGGCCTGATCGGCATCACGCCGGGCGCCGCCGGCAATACCAACAAAACCGACCCTGAGCTGAGCCGGCAGAAGGAAATCGGGGTCAAGAGCGACTGGTTCGACGAGCGCCTGAGCACCACCCTGGCCATCTATGAACTGGAGCTGTACAACCGTCGTACCCGCGATGCCGATAACCCTGAACTGTTCCTGCTCAGCGGCCTGCAACGCTCACGCGGCATCGAGCTGACCGCGACCGGCAACATCGTTGGCAACTGGTATGTGCGCGGTGGCATCGGCCTTCAGGATGCGACCATCGTCAAGGACAACAGCAACCAGCAAGGCAACCGCATCAACGATGTAGCCAAGCGCAACGGCAGTCTGTTCATCAGCTGGAAACCGCAACTGGGCTGGTACGCCGAAACCGGCCTGACAATGGTTGGCGAGCGCTTTGCCGACAACCAGAACACCATCCTGCTGCCAGGCTATGGCCGCTGGGACGCGCTGGTCGGCCTGCGCACCACGGACTGGGATGTGCGCGCCGCACTGAACAACCTGACCGACAAGACTTACTACGCCTCCGCCACCAGCGCCGCACAGATCCAGCTGGGCGACCCGCGCAGCCTGGTCGTGACCGGCACCTACAACTTCTGATTCACTCGCCCAATAAAAACGCCACCGCAATCAGCGGTGGCGTTCTTGTTCAACAGCTCGGGAGCACTGCCTGCTCAATGCCAGATGGCTACCAGCGCCTCAAGCTCAGCATCGCTGATCAGTCCTCGTGGATAGCGCTCATGCAACAGACGTCGGGTATCGGTCGTCCTGACCCGCTTGCTTCCATGGTGCTTCAACCACTGCGTCAGCATTTTGAGCGATTGGTGATTTACTGCCGATGGGTGCAAAACCGACTCACTTGCTGCATTCATTTCAACACGTACTCCCTGGGCCCGTGAGCGGCTAACTTACGTTGAGTTTGTGACAGATCGGTTTAAATCTATCTGCTTGAAACACAATGGGAAACGATACAAGAGGTGTGCCATTTACCGCGTCTGCCGTCGGCCGCGCATAAAAAAAGCCCGTCAATCGACGGGCTTCTCTTCTATCAGGGAGTTAGCGCTTATGCGGCGCCGGTTGTTGCTGAGTCAGGCAGTGGATGTTACCGCCACCGAGCAGCAGCTCGCGGCCGGGGATCATCACCACCTCATGGTTGGGGAAGATCTTCGCCAGGATGGCTCTAGCTTCGGCATCTGCCGGGTCATCGAAGCTCGGCGCGATGATGCCGCCGTTGACGATCAGGAAGTTCACGTACGAGCCCGCCAGGCGCTCGGCAGGGCTGCGCTCCTGGCTACCGGCCACCTGGTCGACGCCTGCGCACTCTTCTTCGGTTGCGTAGAGCGGGCCTGGGATCGGCATCTTGTGCACTACAAAGGTGCGGCCTTTGGCGTCACGGGTGTTTTCCAGTACTTCCAATGCGGCGTGGCAGCGCGCGTAGTTGGGGTCGTTGGAATCATCGGTCCAGGCCAGTAACACCTCACCTGGGGCGACGTAACAGCAGAAGTTGTCGACGTGGCCATCGGTCTCGTCGTTGAACAGGCCGTCAGGCAGCCAGACAATGGTGTCCACCGCCAACTGGTCGCGCAGGATCTGTTCGATCTGCTCGCGGCTCAGGTGCGGGTTGCGGTTACGGTTGAGCAGGCACTCTTCGGTGGTGATCAGCGTGCCTTCACCGTCGACGTGGATCGAGCCGCCTTCAAGCACGAAGCCTTCAGTCTGATACCGCTGGCAGCGTTCCATTTCGAGAATTTTGGTGGCGACGTCTTCGTCACGGTTCCACGGTGCATACAAGCCACCATCAAAACCGCCCCAGGCGTTGAAAGCCCAATCGACACCGCGCACTTCGCCGTGGTCGTTGATCACGAAGGTCGGGCCGGTGTCACGCACCCAGGCGTCGTCGTTGCTCAGCTCGACCACGCGGATGTTAGGCAGGTCGAGCTGGCGCCGGGCGTTCTGGTATTGAGCAGCAGACACCCCAACCGTCACCGGCTCAAAGCGAGCGATTGCCTTGGCCAGGGTCACGTGCGCCGCCTGCACCGGCTTGCCACCGAGGCGCCAGTTGTCCGGGCGCTCGGGCCAGATCATCCAGGCCTGGGTCTGTGGCGCCCACTCGGCAGGCATATGGAAGCCATCGGCGCGGGGAGTCGAGGTGAGGGTTTTCATCGGTGTCCTCTGCATTACAGTTGAGGTATGTGCGGGCGTACAGGGTAGCCCGGCAGCACTGAGATCAGTTATAGCCGATAATTATCTGTAATTATAGTAAAGAAGAAGAAAATACAGACGAAGGGCCGTCTCAATAACCGATAACAATCGAGTATTGAGACAGCCCAGTTCGCTGCTAGAGGCCTTCTTGCAGGATGCGATCCACACAATCGACGAAGTAATCGACGCTGGCCCGGGTGGTGCACATCGGTGGTTTGATCTTGAGAATGTTCAGGTAATCGCCGGTTGGCTGCATGAAGATGCCCAGATCGCGCAGGCGATTGCACAAGGTAGTGGTTTCTTCAGTGGCCGGTTCAAGGGTGTGCCGATCACGCACCAGCTCCAGCCCCAGATAGAACCCTGAGCCATGGGTAGCACCCGCCAGCGGATGTTTATCGACCAATGCCTGCAAGCGCGCCTTGAAGTAGCCGCCGACCTTGCGGGTGTTGTCCCACAGGCCCTCCTCCTGCATCACGTCGAGCACGGCCAGGCCGATCCGGCAACTGACCGGGCTGCCGCCGGCGGAAGAGAAGAAGTACCCCTCGGCTTCCAGCGCCTCGGCGATCTCACGACGGGTGATCACCGCACCCAGCGGCTGGCCGTTGCCCATGCCTTTGGCCATGGTGATGATGTCCGGGGCAACACCCTGTTGCTCGAAGCCCCAGAAGTAATCACCGAGGCGGCCATAACCGACCTGCACCTCATCGGCGATGCACACCCCACCACGGGCACGGACCTTGGCGTAGGCCGCGCGCAGGTAGCCCGGCGGCAGCGAAATACCGCCGGCGTTGCCGTACACCGGCTCGCAGATCATTCCCGCCAGCTGACGGCCGCGGGCGTCGAGGTCAGCCAGCTTGGCATCGACGTCACGCAGGTAGTCAGCGGTGCTGTCATCGCCGCGATAGCGACCGCGGAAGGTGTTCGGCGCCTCGACCGGATGCACCCAGTCCGGGCGGGTTTGCAGCGCTTGCGGGTTGTCGGCGATCGAGGTGGAAATCGCATCGGTAGCCACCGACCAGCCGTGATAAGCCTCCAGCACGCTGATCAGGTCACGCCCGCCACTGTAGGCCCAGGCCAGGCGGATGGCGAGGTCGTTGGCCTCGGTGCCGCTGTTGACCAGAAACACCCGATCAAAGCCTTCCGGCGCCAGCGCCAGCAAGCGCTCGGAGAACTCCGCGACAGCGGCGTAGTGGAAGCGCGAGTTAGTGTTGAGCAGCGACCACTGCCGCGCCGACTCGGCGGCCATGCGCGGGTGGCCGTGGCCAAGCACGGCGACGTTGTTGAGCATGTCCAGGTACGAGCGGCCCTGCATGTCGATCAAGTAGTTGCGCCAGCCGCGCTCGATATGCGGCGGCTGTGCGTAGTAGTGTTTCTGCGAGCGGGCGAAGCTGGCATCACGGCGCGCCAGCAGCGCTTGCGCATCGGGCAGCGGCTCGGCGTCGCAGGCAAACCCCAGCAAGGCTTGCGGTGACGGGCACAGCGCCAGCCAGGCGGCTGCCGCTGAAGGCGTGGCGAAGAACGGCGGCTGCACGCTGCTATCGCGGCACAGCTGCACGCTGAGCAGGCTGCCAGTAGTGCCGAGCGTCTCACCCAGATTCAGCGCTTGGCCATCCTCCGGCATGCTCTGCAAGCCTTGCAGCCACAGGCTGAAATGCTCGCTGCGCAGGCAGCCATGGTTGGCGCTCACACGCTGCCATACACCAGCATGCGGCGCTTGCAGCGGGCTGCCCTCAGGTAGCTTCAGCTCGACACCGAGGGCACAGGTGGCCGGCTCGTCGGGACGGTCGATGTGGGTTTGCGACAGCCGATATTGCCCATGCAGGCTGCAAGCCACGCCAGGTTCGGCGGCCAGCACAGCCTGATCAAAACCAGGCTGCTGCCAGTTGCCCGCCTCGCAGTGCCTGCTGAGCACGCCGAGGTCGACGCGGGTGACTGCCTGGCCTGCCAGCGCCGGCAGTAAAGGTGCGCAGTCGGTCAATGCAAGCGCCGGCAATTGCTGGCCAGCGGCTTGCAGAATCGCCGCTTCCATCAATGCTGCTGGCACACGGGTGGCGGTCTCGAAGATCTCCCACTCGTGGGCGATGTTGTCGCGGATGTATTGATTGTCCGGATCGACCGTCAGTTGCTGCTCGCTGCTCAGCACCAGCACCGCAGCACGCATCAACACCAGCGGCCACAGCGCCAGCAACTCGGCCTCGCTGAGCAGATTGACCTCGTGATAGGCGCTGACCACCGGCAGAATCCGCAGCGGATCACCTTCGGCATGGTGCAGTAGCGCAGCACAGGTCACCGACAAGTCAGCGATGCGCCAGGTGCGTACCAGGTCGCCAAAGTCGATCACACCTTGCAACTGCCACTCGCGCTGGGCATCGCGCTGCCAGACCACATTGTCATCGGTGATATCCAGATGCACCGCCTGGCTCGGCAGTTGCGCCTGCACCTTGGCCAACACCTCAACTGCCTGCGCAACCACCGCCTGCAGCTGGGCGCGGCGCGGCGTATCGCCCAGCACCGGCAACAGGTGCTCGATCAACGCCTGGGCATGTTGCGGGTCCCACTGCAGGGTGCGCGCAAGGCCCGGATGGTCGAAGTCGACCAGGGCCAGGTCAACCTTCGCGCACAAGGCGCCGAGCTCGGCCATCAAACTGGCCGGCATATGCTTGAGGCGGGTCAGCGATTGCCCTTCGATATACTCGAGCACGCGCACGCGCAGAGGCTGGCCGTCGACGTCCAGCGTTAGCAGCGTCTCGCCGTTGCGCGCAGCGCGCACACCCGGCACCGGCACGCCCTGCTCGGCCAGATAGGCCAGCGCCGCATGCTGCGCCCGGAGCTCGATCTCGGCATAGCTGCCGTGGCAGGCCTTGAGCACGAAGCGGCCTTGGTCGCTGTCCAGACGCAGGTTCAGGTCCTGTTGGCTGCCCAGCGCCTGCAGGTTGCCGTCGAGGTCAAAATGCGCCCTGAGCAAAGCATGTGCCTGCGCTTCGCTGAGCGAAGGGCTTGGCTGGCTGGAACGCTGAATCAGGGTGCTGAGGGGCATTTTGCGTGTGACCTCGGTTTTTTTGTCGCTTATATCGCCACTGCTGCGGCCGATATACAAGGGGCAGCTGCAAACAAGCCGACAGAACAGCTGCGCAAATCAATGCGCTTGTCAGTACCGGCGGCAATCGACAAGCTACGCTCCATCCGACGTCAACCGGTTTTACAGAGGCAGACTGATGCGCATACTCGTCACCGGCGGTGCCGGCTTTATCGGCTCGGCGCTGATCCGCCACCTGATCACCCACACCGAACACGATGTGCTCAACCTCGACAAGCTGACCTACGCCGGCAACCTTGAGTCGTTGCAGCCGATCGCCAGCAACACCCGTTACGAGTTCGTCCAGGCCGATATCGCCGACCAGCCGCTGGTCAGCGCCGTGCTCGAGCGGTTCCAGCCAGACGCGATCATGCACCTGGCGGCCGAGTCGCACGTGGACCGTTCGATTGACGGCCCGGCAGCGTTCATCCAGACCAACATCGTTGGCACCTACGCCCTGCTCGAGGCCACCCGCGCCTGGTGGAGCAAGCTGCCGGCGGCGCGGCGCGAAGCGTTTCGCTTTCATCACATCTCTACCGACGAGGTCTACGGCGACCTGCACGGTGTCGATGACCTGTTCAGCGAAACCACCCCCTACGCGCCCAGCTCGCCCTATTCGGCCAGCAAGGCGGCGTCCGACCACCTGGTCCGCGCCTGGCAGCGTACCTATGGCCTGCCGGTGCTGCTGACCAACTGCTCGAACAACTACGGCCCGTATCACTTCCCGGAAAAACTGATTCCACTGGTGATCCTCAACGCCCTCGCCGGCAAGCCGCTGCCGGTATATGGCAACGGCCAGCAAGTGCGCGACTGGCTGTTTGTCGAGGATCATGCCCGCGCCTTGCTCACTGTGGTCAGCCAGGGTCAGGTCGGCGAGACCTACAACATCGGTGGCCACAACGAGCAGACCAACCTCGACGTGGTCCGCGCCATCTGCGCCCTGCTCGATGAGCTGGCACCCCAACATCCGGCCGGGGTCAGCCAGTACGCCGACTTGATCACCTTTGTCCAGGACCGCCCAGGCCACGACCTGCGCTATGCCATCGACGCCAGCAAGATCGAGCGCGAACTCGGCTGGGTGCCGGCCGAGACCTTCGCCAGCGGCCTGCGCAAGACCGTGCAGTGGTACCTCGACAACCGCGAGTGGTGCCGTAACGTCCAGGATGGCAGTTACCAGGGCGAGCGGCTGGGCAACACCCAATTCAAGGATCTGATCTCATGACCAAAGGCATTGTCCTGGCGGGCGGCTCCGGCACCCGTCTGCACCCGATCACCCTCGGCGTGTCCAAGCAGCTGCTGCCGATCTACGACAAACCGATGATCTACTACCCGATCTCGGTACTGATGCTCGCCGGCATCCGCGACATCCTGCTGATTTCCACCCCGCAGGACTTGCCGCAGTACCGCCAGCTGTTCGGCGACGGCAGCCAGTTCGGCATCCACCTGAGCTATGCCGAGCAGCCTTCGCCGGATGGCCTCGCCCAGGCGTTCATTATCGGCGAAGAATTCATCGGCAAAGACCCGGTGTGCCTGATCCTCGGCGACAACATCTTCCACGGCCAAGGCTTCAGCGAGCAGCTGCTGCGCGCAGTCAGCCAGCCGTCCGGAGCAACGGTGTTCGGCTACCTGGTGAAAGATCCGGAGCGCTTTGGCGTGGTCGAGTTCGACGAGCAGGGGCGCGCCCTGTCGATCGAAGAAAAACCCGCTGTGGCCAAGTCCAACTACGCCGTCACCGGGCTGTATTTCTACGACAACGATGTGGTCGAGATCGCCAAGGCCGTGCGCCCCTCGGCACGCGGCGAGCTGGAAATCACCGACATCACCAATGCCTACCTGCAACGCGGCGACCTGCGCGTCGAGCGCTTTGGCCGTGGTTTCGCCTGGCTCGACACCGGCACCCACGAGAGCCTGCTGGAAGCGTCGCAATATGTGCAGACCATCGAAAACCGCCAAGGCCTGAAGGTCGCCTGCCTGGAAGAAATCGCCTTCCAGAAGGGCTGGATCTGCCGTGAGCAACTGCTGGCCAAGGCTGAAGGCTTGAAGAAAACCGGCTACGGCCAGTACCTGCGCAAACTGGCTGAAGAGTACCCATGAACGTCATCGCTACCGACATCCCTGATGTATTGATCATCGAGCCAAAGCTGTTTGGCGACAGCCGTGGCTTTTTCTTCGAAAGCTTCAATGAGCGCGCCTTCAAGGAGCAGACCGGGGTCAGCATCAACTTCGTTCAGGACAACCACTCGCGCTCGCAAAAAAACGTGCTGCGCGGCTTGCACTATCAAGTGGAAAACCCACAAGGCAAACTGGTGCGCGTGGTCCAGGGCGAAGTGCTCGACGTTGCGGTAGACGTGCGCGTTGATTCGCCGACGTTTGGCCGCTGGGTGGCCACCCGGTTGAGCGCCGAAAGCCATCGCCAGTTCTGGATTCCACCGGGCCTGGCCCACGGCTTTTTGGTGCTGAGCGACTCGGCCGACTTCCTCTACAAGACCACCGACTACTTCAACCCGACTGCCGAGCGCTGCATCCGCTGGGACGACCCGGACCTGGCAATCGACTGGGGGCTGGTCGAAGCGCCGTTGCTTTCGGCCAAAGACCAGCAAGGGCTGAGCTTTCGTGAGCTGTTCCCATGAAGCCACTGAAGATTCTCATCTGCGGCCACAACGGTCAGGTCGCCCAGGCCCTACAGGCACAATTCAAAGGCCGAGCTGACGTGCACGCCCTGGGTCGCGATCGGCTCGATCTGGCCCGTCCCGAACAGCTGCGCACGCCGCTGCGCGAGCTGGCTCCGGACTTGATCATCAATGCCGCCGCCCACACTGCCGTCGACCAGGCCGAAAGCGAGCCGGAGCTGGCTTTCGCGATCAATGCCCAAGCCCCGCAGGTGCTGGCTGAAGAAGCCGCCCAGCTCGGTGTGCCGTTGATCCACTACTCCACCGATTACGTCTTCGACGGCAGCAAAGCCACGCCCTACACCGAGCAGGACGCGCCCAACCCTTTGGGCGTGTACGGCAGCAGCAAGCTGGCCGGTGAACAGGCGATCACCGCTGTTGGCGGCCAGCACCTGATCCTGCGCACCAGCTGGGTCTACTCGCAGCACGGGCGCAACTTCCTCCTGACCATGCAACGCCTGTTGCAGGAGAAACCGCAACTGCGGGTGGTCGCCGACCAGATCGGCGCGCCCACCTGGGCCGGCACCATTGCCGCCAGCACCCTGGCCTTGTTCGAGCGCTGGCAGGCCGGCGATGCGGGCGCCTGGGGCACTTACCACCTGAGCGCCCAAGGTGAAACCTCGTGGTTCGGCTTTGCCGAGGCGATCGCCGCGCAGCTCAAGGCGCGCGGCCTGCCTTGCGCCGAGCTGATCCCGATCAGCTCCAGTGAGTACCCAACCCCTGCGCAGCGCCCAGCCAATTCGCGGCTGGACTGCTCGCTTCTGGCGCAACAGTGGCACGTCAGCCAGGCGCATTGGCGGGACGCGCTCAACGACTGCCTGAACTAGCGCATAATTGCGCCAGACTCTTTCTGGCGCAGTTGGCACATGATGCACACCCCGACCTCCCCGCGACGCCCCCGCTGGCGCAGCCTGGCCCTTCTGGCAGTGTGCCTGGCGCCGCTGCTGTGGCCGCTGCATCACCTGGCCGAACGCTATTACCAGGACCAGCTCGCCTCGCAGAATCGCCAGACCCTCGACCTGTACGTGGCCAACCTGCTCGGCACCCTGCACCGCTACGAAACCTTGCCGCAGATCCTCGGCGAGCTGCCGGCGCTACGCCAGGCCTTGGCCGATCCGTTCAAGATCGAAGCAATCACCAACGCCAACCGCCTGCTCAAGGACATCACCCGCCAGACCGGCGCCGAGGTGATGTACCTGATGGACGTCAGCGGCAACACCCTGGCCGGCTCCAACTGGGATAAACGCGACAGTTTCGTCGGTCGTAACTTCGCCTTCCGGCCGTATTTCATCGAAGCCATGGAAGGCCGCCTGGGGCGCTTCTTTGGCCAAGGCACGACCTCAGCCAAGCGCGGCTACTTCTTCGCGGCTGCGGTGCGCGATGGCGAGCGGGTGATCGGCGTGCTGGTGGTCAAGGTCGACCTCGACCACACCGAAACGCTCTGGGGCAATACCCCCGAGCAACTGCTGCTGACCGATCAGAACGGCGTAGTGGTGCTGACCTCGCGCCCGGACTGGCGCTTCCGTGCCACCCGCCCGCTGACTCCGGCGGAGCGCTCGGCGATGCTCGCCATCCAGCCCTACCCGACCCAGGCACCGCAGCCGCTCAACCTCAACCCCGAGGCCTGGCTGATCCAGACCCGCGACATCAAGGAAACCGGCTGGCAGGTGAGCATCCTTGCCCCGCACATCCTCATCGACCGCTCGGTGCAGACGGTCATGGCGATTGGCGCCGGCGCACTGCTGGTGTTGATCCTGCTGACCGGTTTGGTGATGCAGCGCCGGCGCCACTATATCGACCGCATCGACCTCGAAGCCCGCGGCCGGCAAGACCTGGAAAACCGCGTGGTGGCCCGGACCGCCGACCTCGAAGGCCTTAATACCCTGCTGAAAAGCGCCGTGCTCGAGCGCGAGAGCGCCCAGCAGGAACTGGTCCGCGCTCAGGACGAGTTGGTCCAGGCCGGCAAGCTGTCGGTGCTCGGCACCATGTCGGCAAGCATCAGCCACGAGCTCAACCAGCCGCTGGCGGCGATCCGCAGCTACGCCGAAAACGCCGAAGTGCTGCTCGACCATGAACGTACCGAAGACGCCCGCGGCAACCTCAAGCTGATCGGCGAGCTGACCGGGCGCATGGCCTCGATCATCGCCCACCTGCGCGCCTTTGCCCGGCGTGATCGCCATGCGCCGGAAAGCGTCGCCCTGCAACCGGCGCTGGACGACGCCCTGGCCCTGCTGGCCAAGCGTCGCCGGGCGATGGCGGTGGAGCTGGTTCGCGACCTGCCGGACGCGCCGCTGTGGGTTCAGGCCGGCGAAACGCGCCTGCGCCAGGTGCTCGGCAACCTGCTCGCCAACGCCCTCGATGCGCTCACCGAAAAAGCCAACCCGCGCAAGCTGTGGCTGAGTGCCGAACGGCGCGACGAGCACGTCTATCTGTACATTCGCGACAACGGCCCAGGCTTTACCCGCCAGGCGCTGGAGCGCGCCAAGGAGCCGTTCTTCACCACCAAGACCCGCACCCAAGGCCTCGGCCTGGGCCTGGCGATCTGCGAGAGCCTGATGCTCGCGCTGGACGGTGAACTGCTGCTCGGCAACCACCCTGAAGGTGGCGCCCTGCTGACCTTGCGCATGCGCGTGGCCAAGCCCGGCGCGACCCTGCCCACTTCGGAGGACCCCTCGGCATGACGCCCGAGACGACACTGATCGACAGCCGTACCCAGGTGATCCTGGTCGACGATGATCCGCACCTGCGTCAGGCCCTGGGCCAGACCCTCGACCTGGCCGGGCTCAAGGTAGTCACCCTGGCCGATGCCCAGGGCCTGGCCGAGCGCATCGAGCCAGACTGGCCGGGCGTCGTCGTCAGCGATATCCGCATGCCCGGGATCGACGGCCTGCAACTGCTCGAGCACCTGCGTGGCCGCGATCAGGAGCTGCCGGTGCTGCTGATCACCGGCCACGGCGACGTGCCGCTGGCGGTGCAGGCGATGCGCGCCGGGGCTTACGACTTCCTTGAAAAACCCTTCGCCAGCGACGCCCTGCTCGACAGCGTGCGCCGCGCCCTGGCTCTGCGCCGGTTGGTGCTGGACAACCGCAGCCTGCGTCTGGCCTTGAGTGATCGCCAGCAACTGTCGACCCGCCTGGTGGGCCAGTCGCCGTCGATGCAGCGCCTGCGCGACCAGATCGGCGCCCTCGCCGGCACCCGCGCCGATGTGCTGATTCTCGGTGAGACCGGTGCCGGCAAAGAGGTCGTCGCCCGCGCCCTGCATGATCTGTCGAGCCGCCGCGATGGCCCGTTTGTGGCAATCAACGCCGGCGCCCTGGCAGAGTCAGTGGTCGAGAGCGAGCTGTTCGGCCACGAGCCCGGCGCGTTCACCGGCGCGCAGAAGCGCCGCATCGGCAAGTTCGAATTCGCCAATGGCGGGACGCTGTTCCTCGACGAGATCGAGAGCATGAGCCTGGATGTGCAGGTGAAACTGCTACGCATGCTGCAGGAGCGGGTGGTCGAACGCCTGGGCGGCAATCAGCTGATCCCGCTGGATATCCGCGTGATCGCCGCCACCAAGGAAGACCTGCGCCAGGCTGCTGACCAGGGCCGGTTCCGTGCTGACCTGTATTACCGGCTGAACGTCGCACCGCTGCGCATCCCTGCACTACGCGAGCGCGGCGACGATATCCTGGTGTTGTTCCAGCACTTCGCCGATGCCGCCAGCCAGCGCCACGGCCTCGCCCCGCACAGCCTGCAACCGGCGCAACGGGCACTGCTGCTGCGCCATGACTGGCCGGGTAACGTCCGTGAGCTGCAGAACGCTGCGGAACGCTTTGCCCTCGGCCTGGAACTGGCCCTCGACGGCCAGCAGCCGCCCGCCACCGCCAGCGCCACGCCGCTGCTCAGCGGCAACCTCAGCGATCAGGTCGAGCAGTTCGAGCGCTCATTGATTGCCGCCGAACTGACCCAGCCACACAGCTCCATGCGCAGCCTCGCCGAAGCGCTGGGCGTGCCGCGCAAAACCCTGCACGACAAGTTGCGCAAGCACGGCCTGAGCTTTGCTGATCATGCCGGCGGCGCTGACGATCACGAGGACTCGCGCCCATGAGCGACGACCGCCGATATCTGCAAGAAGTACTGCACAGCGACATCCCGTTGACCCGCGAGATGGGCCTGCAAGTGCTCAGCTGGCAAGACCAGTGCCTGCAACTGCAGCTGCCGTTGGAGGCCAACGTCAATCACAAGAGCACCATGTTTGGCGGCAGCCTGTACTGCGCGGCGGTGCTGGTGGGTTGGGGCTGGCTGCACCTGCGCTTGCGCGAGGCGGGCATCGATGATGGCCATATCGTCATTCAGGAAGGCCAGATCAGCTATCCGCTGCCGGTCACCGGCGCCGCGGTTGCCCGGTGCCAGCCGCCGCAAGAAAAGGCCTGGGAGCGCTTCGTGACGATGTACCAGCGCCGAGGGCGAGCGCGCCTGACGCTGGACACGGTGGTCAGCAACAGTGGCAGTACTGAGCCCGCCGTCACGTTCAGCGGGCAGTACGTGCTACATCGCTGAAGCGAGCTTGATCAGTGCCTGGCGCCACGGGGCGGCGCTGGGCAAGGCCAGGAAGAATGGGTTGAGCAGCGACTCCCGCGCCGGGTACCGGAACGGCTGGCCGTCCAGGCCGATCACCTCACCGCCAGCGCCTTCGAGCACGCCTTGTGCAGCAGCAGTGTCCCACTGCGAGGTCGGTGCCAGGCGCGGATAACAATCGGCTTCACCCTCTGCCAGCAGGCAGAACTTCAGCGAGCTGCCGACGCTGACCAAGTCCAGCTCACCCACTGCACCGCTCAAGCCAGCCAGCAGCGCTTCCTGCTGTGGGCTGGAATGACGGCGGCTGGCGACCACCGTGAATTGGGCGTCAGCAGGCGGCGCAGTGCGCACCCGGATTGGCGCAGCTGGCGCGTCCTGATCGGCGCGCCAGGCGCCCAGCTCGCGGCCACCGAAGTAGCAGCGGTTGTTGGTCGGCATGCTGACCACGCCAAATACCACTTCGCCCTGCTCGATCAGGGCAATGTTGACGGTGAACTCTTCGCTGCCGGCAATGAATTCCTTGGTCCCGTCCAGCGGATCAACCAGCCACCAGCGGCTCCAGCCGGCACGTTCGGCAAGGGCAATGTCGCAGTCTTCTTCCGACAGCACCGGGATCTGCGGCGCCAGCGTCTGCAAGCCTGCAGCGATGACGTGATGGGCTGCCAGATCGGCAGCGGTGACCGGCGAATCATCCGCCTTGGACATCACCGCCACATCCGCGCGCCAGTGCGGCAGGATCGCTTCGCCGGCAGCCAGCGCCAGCTTGACCACTTCGTGCATCAGTTGTTGATCGTTCATACGCTGAGCAACCCGCGCTGGGTGAGCATGTCACGTACCAGGTACAGCGCCGCCAGGGCGCGGCCTTCGCTGAACTGCGGGTGCATCGCCAGGGCCGACAGCTCGCGCAGGTTTACCTTGTCGACACCCATCGGCTCCGGCTCGTCGCCTTCGAGGCGTTCCTCATAGAGGTCGGTCGCCAGCACCACCTGGATCTTCTGGCTCATGTAGCCCGGCGACAGCGACAGCTCGGTCAAGTGTTCCAGCTGGCGTGCGCCAAAACCGGCTTCTTCCTTGAGCTCGCGGTTGGCCGCCGCCAGCACATCCTCGCCCGGCTCGATCAGGCCCTTGGGCAGCGACAGCTCGTATTCGTCGGTGCCGCCGCAGTATTCCTCGACCAGCACTGCATGCTCGGCGTCGAGCATCGCCACGATCATCACCGCGCCATAGCCATTACCGCGCCCGACCAGCCGTTCGTAGGTCCGCTCGACACCGTTGGAAAAGCGCAGCTCGACGGATTCGACCCGGAACAAACGGCTATTGGCGACGATTTCGCGGCTGAGGACGGTGGGTTTCTGGCGCATGGGGCAGCTCCTTGGCGTGAACGGGTTACTATACCGTGGCTAGCCGACTGATCGAGAGTTTCCCATGCCTGTTCTTCCCTGGTCTGCCATCGACACCGTTCTGCTCGACATGGACGGCACCCTGCTCGACCTGCACTACGACAACCAGTTCTGGCTGCAACACCTGCCCCAGCGCTACGCCGAGCTGCACGGTATCAGCCGGGCGATGGCCGAGCTCGAGCTGCAGCCGCTGTTCGAGCGTAACGCCGGCACGCTGAACTGGTACTGCCTGGACTTCTGGAGCCAGGAGCTGAACCTGCCGATCCGCGAGCTGAAGCAAGAGATCGCCGACCTGATTGCCCTGCGCCCGGATGCCGATACGTTTTTGGCGGCGATTCGCAAAGCGGGCAAGCGTGTAGTGATGATCACCAATGCCCATCGTGATTCGTTGTCGTTGAAGTTGGAGCGGGTGGAGCTGGCGGGGTATTTCGAGCGTTTGATCAGCTCGCATGATTACGGCTATCCCAAGGAAAGCCCGCTGTTCTGGGATGCCTTGCAGGCCGACATCGGTTTCGATCCGGCGCGCAGCTTGTTCATTGATGACACCCTGGCGATTTTGCGCAGTGCGCAGCGGTATGGGGTCGGGCATTTGCTCGCGGTGCGGCAGCCAGACAGCAAGGCAGCGCCGCGGGATACTCAGGAGTTTGCGGCGGTTGATGATTATCGGGAGTTGTTGGCGGGATTGTGAGCAAGGCGCGAGATTGCCGGGGCCGCGCAGGTCGACACGACGCGGTCACTGTAGGAGCGGCCTTGTGTCGCGAAAGGGCCGCAAAGCGGCCCCAATCCACCGATCCAAAGCCGTAAGACATTTCCCAAACTGCAACCAAATGCTTCAAATCGACCTCGCTTCGGAACTATCCTACGCGCCTTGCCGAACCTTCGCTGTTGTCGGGGAAATGGCTCAGGGATAACGTCCTTGGGTTGCCGTTTTCCGGTGACCGGGTGTGAGAACCCGTTGAATGAATCACGCGGCAAGCCGTTATGGCGGCCGTGCGCGGGCGGACTTCGGTCCGGCCGAGTTTTCCTTGATTCCCTCGGTTTCTCACCCCGCGCACGGCTGCCACCCTCGATCCCTGAGAAAGTCGAGCGGCAGCCTCCGTCAATGGAATTGAGGAGTTTTGCCATGAAAAAAATCGTCCCCGACCCACCCACCGCCAGCGTCTTCTACGCCTCCATCCAACCCGACCTGTACCCACCCGACGCCCTCGCCCACGCCAGCGAACTATTGCGCGGAGTTTCAGCAACCCTGGAGCAACACTGCCGCACCCATACCGGTGAGCCAGGTAGCCACTTGCTGATCAATGCCGGCCACTGTACCGATACCGCACGCGGGTTGGTCGAGCACGTATTCCATCGGCTACAGGCACGTCAGGAGGCAAGGGCATGAGCGACCTCCCACGCACAGACGTCACCGTTGGCGTAGAGACGTTTTTCGAGGCAGGCGACAAGCCCTGTCATATTTTTCGGGTGATGCCGGGGGTGCCGTTTGAGCATGCCTATGAGCAGGTGTCGGTATTGCTTGGTTATATCAAGCACCTGGTCCGCGAGGGCGACATGGAAAATGATCACAAGCTGTTGGGGGCAGCGGATTATCTGAGTGCGTTTGCCAAGGCGATCATGGATGACATCGAGATAGCGCGGAACAGGATGCACTGATAGAGGGTGTGATATTCGGGATTTTGGGGGCGCTCTGCGCCCCTTTCGCGACACAAGGCCGCTCCTACATCGACCGCGTCGTCTAGACGTGCGCGGCCCCCTGTAGGAGCGGCCTTGTGTCGCGAAAGGGCTGCAAGGCAGGCCCAATACGCGGACCTGAATTCCTTACTCAGGAATCCGCAAAACCTGCCCCACATAAATCTTGTCCGGATGCGACAACATCGGCTTGTTAGCCTCAAAAATCTTGTTGTACTTGTTCGCGTCACCATAAACCCGCTTGGAGATCGCGCTCAGCGTGTCACCCTTCACTACAGTGACGAAAACAGCCGCCTTAACCACCGGCCCGGTCACGGTAATCTGGTCGTCAACGCTGGCCACACCCTCGATGTTGCCCGCCGCGAGAATGATCTTTTCCTTCTCCTCCTGGCTGGCCACGTCGCCCGTGAGGGTAATCTTGTCCCCATCAACCGTAGCGGTGATATTGGGGTTACCCAGCCCCACCTTGCTCACGTGCTCCTTGATCTGCTCTTCGGCCTTGGCATTGCCAGGCGTGAGCAGGTCGATCAACTTCTCGCCGGCTTCCTTCACGAAACTGAATAGGCTCATTGCGCGCTCCTTGTTGATAAATCCTCGGAACGGCAAGTCTAGGACAGGTTTGCCCAACCCGCCCGGGTGCGACCAATCGACGCGCTCTATCACGGCATAGAACCTTGCGATTAGACGTCGCCGACGCACAAGCCTAGGCTTGTGCACTAATGAGCCAGACGGTACTGCGCCCGATGAACAGCAAACCTCCGGTCTGCGCGGCGTCCACTGCACTGTCCCTGCCTGCCGCCAGCAACAACTACGACTACGTCCAACTCAGCGATGCCGAGCGTGCCAGCACGCCGCTTGCCGAAGAAGTCGCGCTGGCGATCGCCTACAACGGCTTGAGCCAGGCCGTGATGCTGGTCAGCCCGACCGATCTGGAAGATTTTGCCGTCGGTTTCAGTGTCGGCAGCGGCATCGTCGAAAGCACCGATGAAATCTACGACGTAAAGCTTTCTGGCAGTGGCTCGGCGCTGTATGCCGACCTGGAGATTGCCAGCCGGGCGTTCTGGAACCTGAAAAACCAGCGCCGCCAGTTGGCCGGTACCAGTGGCTGCGGCCTGTGCGGTGTCGAGGCGTTGGAGCAAGCGCTGCCAGAACTGGCCAGCCTGCCCGGCGCGCCGCTGCCGCCGGTCGAGTGGCTGCACGACCTGCGCCGGCGCATCGATCAGTTTCAACCGCTGGGCCAGCACTGCGGTGCAGTCCATGCGGCGTTGTTCATGAATAGCCAAGGTGAGCTGTTGCTGGGCCGTGAAGACATCGGCCGGCACAACGCGCTGGACAAGTTGATCGGCGCCTTGCTGCGCGAGCAGATCGACACCCAGGGCGGCCTGGCCATCGTCACCAGCCGCTGCAGCCTGGAACTGATCCAGAAGGTGCTGCGCGCAGGCATCCAGACCCTGGTCAGTTTGTCGGCGCCCACCGGCCTTGCCCTGCAATGGGCGCGCAAGCATCAGCTCAACCTTATTCATTTGCCCAAACACAGTGCACCACGGGTGTTCAGCCCCGTGGCGGAGTCGAAATCGCCGTGACCTCCCATCAGAAGCTTCCGCAAGAACAAACCCCACCTCGCTACAAGCCCTACAACGGCGCCGCCGGCGGCTGGGGTGCGCTGCGCAGTGTGGCCAAGGCCTGGGTCGGCAGCGACAACGCACTGAAGAACATCCGCGCCCTGCTCAAGACCAACCAGAACGGCGGTTTCGACTGCCCGGGCTGTGCCTGGGGCGACTCGCCTGAAAGCGGCATGGTCAAGTTCTGCGAGAACGGCGCCAAGGCAGTCAACTGGGAAGCCACCAAACGCCGTGTCGATGCGGCCTTCTTCGCTCGCCACAGCGTGACCTCGCTGCTTGAGCAGAGCGATTACTGGCTCGAGTACCAGGGTCGCCTGACCGAGCCGATGCTGTACAACCCGGCCAGCGACCGTTACCAGCCGATCGACTGGGACAGCGCCTTCGCCCTGATCGCCCAGCACCTGAACGGCCTCACCAGCCCGGACCAGGCCGAGTTCTACACCTCGGGCCGGGCCAGCAACGAAGCGGCCTACCTGTATCAGCTGTTTGTCCGCGCGTTTGGCACCAACAACTTCCCGGACTGCTCGAACATGTGCCACGAAGCCAGCGGCGTGGCCCTGGGCCAGAGCGTCGGGGTCGGCAAGGGCACGGTGACCTTCGATGATTTCGAGCACGCCGATGCGATCTTCGTCTGGGGCCAGAACCCCGGCACCAACCACCCACGCATGCTCGACCCGCTGCGCGATGCGGTCAAACGCGGCGCACAGGTGATCTGCGTCAACCCGCTCAAGGAGCGTGGCCTGGAGCGCTTCCAGCACCCGCAGAATGCGCTGGAGATGCTCACCAACAGCGACCGCCCAACCAACTCGGCGTATTTCCGCCCGGCCCTGGGCGGCGACATGGCCCTGCTGCGCGGTATGGCCAAGTTCCTCCTGCAGTGGGAGCGCGAGGCCCAGGCCAAGGGCGAGCCGGCGATCTTCGATCATGTGTTCATTGCCGAGCACGGCCACGGCATCAACGAGTACCTGGCGGTGGTCGATGCCACCCCGTGGGATCAGCTGCAGGCACAGTCGGGTCTGGAGCTGGCCGAGATCGAACAGGCTGCGCGCATGTACTGCAAGGGCAAGCGCGTGATCATGTGCTGGGCGATGGGCATCACCCAGCATCGCCACTCGGTGCCGACCATTCAGGAAATGGTCAACGTGATGCTGCTGCGCGGCAACATCGGCCAGCCCGGTGCCGGCCTGTGCCCGGTGCGCGGCCACAGTAACGTGCAGGGCGACCGCACCATGGGCATCAACGAGCGGCCGCCAGCAGCGCTGCTCAATGCCCTGCAACAACGCTTCGCCTTTCCGGTGCCGCGCGCCAACGGCCACAACACCGTCGAGGCGATCCACGCCATGCTCGATGGCCGTTCCAAGGTATTCATCGGCCTGGGTGGCAACTTCGCCCAAGCCACGCCAGACACCGCGCGCACCGCTCAGGCGCTGCGCAACTGCGACCTGACCGTGCAGATCAGTACCAAGCTCAACCGCAGCCATCTGATGCATGGCAAGCAGGCGTTGATCCTGCCGTGCCTGGGCCGTACCGATATCGACATGCAGGCCGATGGCCCGCAGGCGGTCACGGTGGAAGACTCGTTCAGCATGGTCCACGCCTCCAATGGCCAGCTCAAGCCGCTGTCGAAACAGATGCGTTCCGAGCCTGCAGTGATTGCCGGTATTGCCGCCGCAACGCTGGGCAAACGCCCGGTCGACTGGCACTGGCTGGTGGCTGACTACGACCGCATTCGCCAGCTGATCGCCGACACCATCCCCGGTTTTGCCGACTTCAATCAGCGCTTGAAACACCCGGGCGGTTTCTATCTGGGCAACAGCGCTGGCAGCCGCAAGTGGCAAACCGCGAACGGGCGCGCCAATTTCAAGGCCAACCTGCTGCCCGACTCGCTGCTCGATGAGCGCGTACGCGCCAGCGGCCAGTTGCCGGACCTGATCATGCAATCGATGCGCTCGCACGATCAGTACAACACCACCATCTATGGCCTGGATGACCGTTACCGCGGGGTCAAGGCGCAGCGCGACGTGCTGTTCGTCAACGAAGCCGACATCATTCGTCTGGGCTTCGCGCCTGGGCAGAAGGCCGATATCGTGTCGCTGTGGGACGATGGCATCGAGCGCCGGGTACGTGGCTTCACTCTGCTGGCCTACGATATTCCGGCTGGGCAGGCGGCGGCCTACTATCCAGAGGTGAACCCGCTGGTGCCGCTGGAGAGCATTGGCGACGGCAGCCACACGCCGACTTCCAAGTTCATCGCGATCAAGCTGGAACGTGCCAGCGACACCGGTCGAATCCTCTGACGGCATAGCCTCATCGGCTTTCTGGAGACCAAAAAAAGCCCTGTCCGCAATGGTCAGGGCTTTGTCTCAAGTAGCGTATGACAGGCAAAAAACGATTAAGTTTCATATTGAAAACAGTAACTTAGAGAATTGTGTACAACTCGTGTTACTCGTCGGATTTCAATTGCCAGAGTGCTCGCCGAGCCTCAAATTCGCCCTCGTCATCCCTCTGAGGCTCTCTTGATGAAGAAGTACTCCTCGATTCTGTTGTTGTCTTTTGGCTTGCTCAGCGGCGTTGCCATGGCAGGCGGCACAACTGAAGCAGGTATTGGCGGCGCACTGGGTGGGGTACTCGGCTCAGTGGTCGGCCAGCAGCTTGGCGGCAGCACCGGCGGCGCGATTGGCGCAGGCCTGGGCGGCGCAGCCGGCAGTGCGGTCGGTGCCGATAAACGTCAACGCGGTGAAGCCGCAATCGGTGGTGCCTTGGGCGCAGCCGGCGGTAACGTGATTGGCCGCAGCGTAGGCGGCACCAACGGCAGCTACATCGGTGCAGCCGCAGGCGGCGGCGCAGGTGGCGCGCTGGGTAACTACATGGGCAACAAGGCCGATGAAGACGAGCGCGACGACCGTCGTTACCGTCGCGGCTACGATGACCGTCGTCACTACGACCGCGGCCACCACTATGGCCATCGCAAGCACAAGCCGAAACGCCACTGGCGTCACTGACAGCCAAGGGCTTAGCCCAGGCATCAAAAGGCCCCGCCCCTCCCGGTGGGGCCTTTGCATTTGCGCCCTTTAAAGGTTGGGCCGCAGGCCTGCGAGGGTCGCCTGCATGGCCTCAGGCAGCACGGCAGGCTGGCCTGAGCTGCGCTCGATAAACACCTGCACCAGGCTGCCCGCCGCACACGCCTGGGTCTCGCCTGGGCGGAACAGCGCCAAACGGTACTCAACGGTACTGCCAGCCAGCCGCGTCACGCCCAGGCCCACCTCGAGCACATCCGGAAACGCCGGCAAGGCGTAGAAGTCGGCTGCCGAGCTGATCACCAGGCCCGCCAGCGCGCCGTCGCGCAGGTCGAGCTCGGCCTGCTCTACCAGAAATGCCTGGATCGCGGTTTCAAAAAAGCCATGCACAGTAGCGCCAGCGATGTGGCCGTTGACGTCGTTGTCTTGCGGACGGGTGAGGATTGGGTGGAAGTGATTGAAGTCGGAGCGCAGGGGGGATTCGGTCATGGATTACCACACAGGTTGATTACATGAAGCCGCTTCAGTCATCGTAGTGCGCAGACACTTGGCAATCAACGCAAAAAAAAGCCGCCCCTAAGGGCGGCTTCTATCCAGCGTACCGGTTAAAGCTTACAGCTTCGGCCCAGCAGCCTTGATTGCGTCGGAAACTTCAAACTTCTTGAAGTTCTCGATGAACAGCTTGGCCAGACCTTTGGCAGCCTCGTCGTAGGCAGCCTTGTCTTCCCAGTTGGTGCGTGGGTTGAGCAGGTTGGTATCAACACCTTCAACGGCTTTCGGCACGTCGAGGTTGATGATGTCCAGGTGTTCGGTTTCGGCACCCACCAGCGCGCCGCTCTGGATCGCAGCGATCACAGCACGGGTGGTCGGGATGCTGAAGCGCTTGCCAACGCCGTAGCCGCCGCCGGTCCAGCCGGTGTTGACCAGGTAGACCTTGGAGCCGAAGCCGTTGATGCGCTTGATCAGCAGCTCAGCGTATTCGCCAGCAGGACGCGGGAAGAACGGCGCGCCGAAGCAGGTGGAGAAGGTCGACTTGATGCCGCCGCCCGAACCCATCTCAGTCGAACCGACCAGCGCGGTGTAACCCGACAGGAAGTGGTAGGCCGCTTGCTCGTTGTTCAGGATCGACACTGGCGGCAGCACGCCGGTCAGGTCGCAGGTCAGGAAGATAACGGCATTTGGCTCGCCGCCCAGGTTCTTCTCGGAACGCTTGGCAACGTGCTCCAGCGGATAGGCCGCGCGGCTGTTCTGGGTCAGGCTGACATCGGCGTAGTCGGCGTGCTTGGAGGCGTCGTCGATGACCACGTTTTCCAGAACTGCGCCGTGCTTGATGGCTTTCCAGATGACCGGTTCGTTCTTCTCGGACAGGTCGATGCACTTGGCGTAGCAGCCGCCTTCGATGTTGAAGACAACGCCTTCGCCCCAGCCGTGTTCGTCGTCACCGATCAGGTAACGGCTTTCATCGGCCGACAGAGTGGTCTTGCCAGTGCCGGACAGGCCGAAGAACAAGGTGACATCGCCTTCTTCGCCGATGTTGGCTGCGCAGTGCATAGGCAGTACGTCAGCGGCCGGCAGCAGGAAGTTCTGCACCGAGAACATGGCTTTCTTCATTTCGCCGGCGTAACGCATGCCCGCGATCAGCACCTTCTTCTGGGCGAAGTTGATGATCACGCAACCGTCGGAGTTGGTGCCATCGCGCTCAGGCGAGCATTCGAAGTTGGCAACGTTGAGCACTTGCCACTCATCACGACCGGCCGGGTTGTACTGCGCCGGGTTGATGAACAGGCAACGACCGAACAGGTTCTGCCAGGCAGTCTGGGTGGTCATGCGCACTGGCAGGTAGTGCTCGGCGGCAGCACCTACATGAACGTAGGACACAAAATGGTCCTGGGCGTTGTTGAACGCTTCAACGCGAGCCCACAAGGCATCGAACTTGTCGGCCGGGAACTTGCGGTTGATCGGGCCCCAGGCAATTGCCTCGGTGGTGCTGGGTTCGTCGACGATGAAACGGTCAGCTGGCGAACGGCCGGTGCGGTGACCGGTTTTCACGACCAGCGCGCCAGTATCGGCCAGCTCGCCTTCACCGCGGGACAGCGCTTCTTTTACCAGCTCATCGACGCTCAGGTCGGTGTACACGGTGTTGTTGGCTTGCGTCATGAGATACCCCATCCGGCCCGAGGCCGAGTGCTCCAAACGTTTTGTAGTGGTCCGAAAAAAACGACTACAGCGAAAAAAGTGGCCGGATTATGCCAGAAAAGCCCAAAAAAAGTAGACCCCTCCTGTCAGAACTGCGGTTTATCGCAGAACGACAGGAGAATCCACTGCAATTAAACGTTTCAGTGACGTGTTTCTGCTGCGCCGCTTGTGCCGCCGCCAGCAAACAATTGCGTAACGTCGGTCGCATCAAACAGATAACGCTGATTGCAGAACTGGCAATCGACCTCGATTTGGCCACCATGTTCGACTACCAGCTGCTGAGCGTCTTCCTGACCGAGACTGACCAAGGCATTGCCTGAACGTTCCCGTGAGCAGCTGCAGCGGAACTGCAACGGCTGCAGGTCGAACAGGCGCACAGCCTCTTCGTGGTACAGGCGATGGAGCATGGTTTCGTTGTCCAGGCCCAGTAATTCCTCGGCTTTGACAGTGTTCGCCAAAGCCTTGACGTGGTTCCAGCTTTCATCGCGCTCATCGCTGTCTTTCTGACGGTCGGCAGGCAACTGCTGCACCAGCAAGCCACGGGCACGCGAGCCGTCGGCAGCGAGGGTGATGGTGGTGTTGATCTGCTGCGACATGACGAAGTAGTTGGTGAAGCACTCCGACAGGTCCTTGCCGTGCAGGTCGACCATGCCCTGGTAGCGCTGACCGTTGATCGGGTCGACGGTCAAGGCCAGCACGCCGTCTGGCATCAGGTCGGTGAGGGTTGCATCGGCGGCAATCTGGTCCGCCTCATAACGGGCCAGGCCACGGATGTCATGCTCGCTGGAGCATTCGATCATCAGCAACGGCACTGGGCCTTCAGAGCGCGCCTGCAGGATCAACAGGCCGTCGAACTTGAGGGTGCCCACCAGTAGCGCGGCGGCGGCCATCAACTCACCGAGCAGGAGCGCGACCGGCTGCGGGTAGGGGTGCTTGGCCAGCACTTCGGCATAACTGCGCTCCAGCCCGACCATCTCGCCACGCACGTCGCGGTCGTCGAACAGGAAACGTTGAGTGAAATCGGTAGCAGGGAGGTCGCTCATAAGGTTCTGGCTATCTGGAAAAATAATGTCCACATATTAACAGGCCTAGTACGGCCCACGCATGAGGCGCTCCCTGTCTCATCCTCTTACAACAGCACAGATCAGTCGAAGCTGCCGTGCAGCTGGTGGATCTGCCGGCGCTGTTTCTTGTTGGGCCGACCATCGGTCGTCATCCCCAGGGCGCCATCCTTGCGCTGCTGCGCGGCCTGCTCGCGGCGGCGGATGCTCTCTTCGGTTTCGCCATACAGCAGCTGCGCCTCAGGCGCGCCACGGCGTACCACCGACAGCGCCTTGACGACGATGGTGCGCTCGTCAAAGCCGGTACGCAGGACGAACTCGTCGCCCACCCGTGGCTCCTTGCCGGGCTTGCAGCGCTCGCCGCGGCAGTGCACCTTGCCGCTTTCGATGGCCGCCTTGGCCAGGGCGCGGGTCTTGTAGAACCGCGCGGCCCACAGCCATTTGTCCAGGCGTACCTTGTCGTCTTCTTCCGACTTTTGTGCCATCTCTTTACCTCGAATTCTGTCTTTAACCGAACTGTACTACCGTCACTGACGGATGCAAAAATTCTGCGCGGTGCTTAAAGTTCACCACCTTATCCCCAGGGTGTGATTAGTGAAGACATTTGACCATCTGAGTGTGATCGGCCTGCGCGAGTGGGTGGCGCTGCCCGAGCTCGGGCTGGCCGGCCTGCGCGCCAAGATCGACACCGGCGCCAGCACCTCGAGCCTGCACGCCACCGATGTCGAGCCGTTTGAACGCGACGGTGAGCAGTGGGTCCGATTTACTGCACACCTCGGCTCCGTGGTGCAGCTGCGCCATCGCCGCTGTGAAGCCCCACTGGTGACCATGAAAAGCATCAAGAGCTCCAACGGCCATGCCCAGGTCCGCTATGTGATCCGCACGCCGCTGGCGCTGGGAGACCGGGTCTGGGAGGTCGAATTCACCCTGGCCTGTCGCAAGGCCATGCGCTACCGCTTGCTGCTCGGTTCCAAGGCATTGATCCACGGCCAACTGGTGGTGGACCCAAGCTCGAAATACGTTCAGGAAAAACCGGCCTTTCCGGTCAACCCTCTCCCTGTCACAGGTGCTGCATGAAGATCGCTGTGCTGTCGCGGAACCCGCGTCTGTATTCCACCCGCCGCCTGGTTGAAGCCGGTACCCAGCGTGGCCACGAGATGGTTGTGATCGATACCCTGCGTGCCTACATGAACATCGCCAGCCACAAGCCGCAGATCCACTACCGTGGGCGACCGCTGGAGGGCTTTGATGCGGTGATCCCGCGGATCGGCGCGTCCGTTACCTTCTATGGCTGCGCAGTGCTGCGCCAGTTCGAGATGATGGGCGTGAATCCGCTCAACGAATCGGTGGCAATCGCCCGCTCGCGGGACAAGCTGCGCTCGTTGCAACTGCTGTCGCGGCGCGGTATCGGCTTGCCGATTACCGGCTTTGCCCACTCGCCGGACGATATCCCCGACCTGATCCAGATGGTCAACGGCGCGCCCCTGGTGATCAAGGTGCTGGAAGGCACCCAGGGCATTGGTGTGGTGCTGTGCGAGACCACCCAGGCCGCCGAATCGGTGATCGAGGCGTTCATGGGCCTGAAGCAGAACATCATGGTTCAGGAATACATCAAGGAAGCCGGCGGCGCCGATATCCGCTGCTTCGTGGTTGGCGACAAGGTAATTGCCTCGATGAAGCGTCAGGCCAAGCCGGGTGAATTCCGTTCCAACCTGCATCGTGGCGGCGTTGCCAGCCTGATCAAGATCACCCCGGAAGAGCGCATCACCGCCATTCGCGCGGCGAAGGTCATGGGTTTGAGCGTGGCCGGCGTCGACATCCTGCGCTCCAACCACGGCCCACTGGTGATGGAGGTCAACTCATCGCCAGGCCTGGAAGGCATCGAGGTCACCACCAGCAAGGACGTTGCCGGGATGATCATCGAGCACCTGGAGAAGAACGGCGGGCCGAATCAGACCCGCACCAAGGGTAAGGGCTGACATTGTCGGGGCCGCTGAGCGGCCCCGACAATCACACTGCGTTGCGCGGTAGCAGCAAGCCCAACGGCAAACGCACCCGCGCTTCAATGCCGCCGCCAGAGCGATTACGCAACTCGACATTGCCGCCATGCTGCGCCGCAATCCGTTTGACGATGGCCAGGCCCAGCCCCGTACCCTTGCCACCGCGCGCACGGTCGCCCCGGATGAACGGGTTGAAGATGGTTTCCAGCTCCGACTCGTCGATCCCCGCGCCGCGGTCGAGCACGCTCAACACCACATACGGCGCGCTGTCGTCGCCCGATACATAAGCTGCTACTTCAACGCCCTGCCCCGCATGGTGCAAGGCATTGCCGATCAGGTTGCCGAGCATACGCTTGAGCGAAACACGGCGCAGCGGGAACGGCGGAATAGGCTCCAGGCACAAGCGCACGCGTTCTTCCGGCTGGTTGTACGGCGCAACCACCTCACGCACCAGGTCGGAGAAGTCGATTTCTTCCAACGGCTCGTCACGGCCATCACGGATAAACGCCAGAAACTGATCGAGAATCGCGTCCATGTCTTCGATGTCGCGGACCATGTCGTCGGTCAGGTCGTTGTCGTTGTCCATCAGTGACAGCGACAGGCGCAAGCGCGTCAGCGGCGTGCGCAGGTCATGCGAAACCCCCGCCAGCATCAGCTCACGCTCGCGCCCGGCCTGTTCGACGTCTTCAGCCATCTGGTTGAACGAGCGGTACACCTCGGCCATCTCGCTTGGCGTGTCGCTGACCGGCAAGCGCACACTGCGCCCCTGGCCAAGCTGACGCGCGGCAAACACCAGGCGCTTGAGCGGCTGGTTGAGCTGACGGACGAAGATCCACGCCGACGCTGTCGACAGCAAACCAATGGCCAGGAACCAACCGAGTACGTTCCAGATTTTTTGCCCGCGCAACGGGTGCGGGTACAGCGGCACCTTCAGCCAGCCTGGGCCCAGGCTCGGCGCATTGACCCACAGCGCCGGCGGCGCATGCACGCGCAGGCGCACTTCGGTGTCCTCGCCCAGCTCGGCCTGCATCTGCCGCTGATAAATTTCGCTGTACGGCCAGTGCTGTTCGCCTTCCGGCACGCCGGCCCCGGTTACCCGGATCAGGCCGGCCGCTTCGGCGATCTTCTCGCGGTTTTCTTCATCGGCTGCCCAATAGGCGCGCAAGGTCAGGGCCACGCCATGGCTGTACTGACGGTCGACCAGCACGTCTTCGTTCATCAGCAGGTAGACCAGGGTCAGCGCCTTGGAGAACAGCACGACGATAAGCACCAGCCACAGGGTGCGGGCGAAGAAGCTTTGCGGGAACCAAACAGGGGTTTTCATCGAGGACATCTACTGCAGAACAGGCGCGAGCAGGGCCCGCCAGATTGCCGGCTGGCCACAGACGCAAACAGGGCGGCCCGTTCGGGTCGCCCTGCAGCGTAGTGGCAAGCCTGCAGACTCATTTGCCGGAGTTTCCGTCCGGCACGAACACGTAGCCCACGCCCCAGACCGTCTGGATATAGCGCGGCTTGGACGGGTCCGGTTCAATCATGCGGCGCAAGCGCGAGATCTGCACATCGATGGAGCGCTCCAGCGCATCCCACTCGCGGCCACGGGCGAGGTTCATCAGCTTGTCGCGGGTGAGCGGCTCGCGGGCGTGCATGACCAGCGCCTTGAGCACGGCGAATTCGCCGGTGGTGAGCATGTGCACTTCATTGCCACGCTTGAGCTCGCGGGTGGCCAGCGACAGCTCGTAGTCACCGAAGGTCACGGTCTCGTCTTCGCTGCCAGGCGCACCAGGCACCGGCGCCGACTGGCGGCGCAGCACGGCCTTGACCCGCGCCATCAGCTCGTCGGGGTTGAACGGCTTGGCCAGGTAATCGTCGGCGCCCAGTTCCAGGCCCTTGATCCGGCTCAACTCGTCGCCCTTGGCGGTAAGCATGATGATCGGGATCTGGTTGTTCGCTGCGCGCAGGCGGCGGCAGGCAGACAAGCCATCTTCGCCAGGCAGCATCAGGTCGAGTACAACCAGGTTGAACACCTCACGGGCCAGCAGCCGGTCCATCTGTTCGACATTGGGTACTGCCCGGGTGCGGTAGCCCTTGCTGGTGAAAAAACGCTCCAGCAGGCTGCTGAGCCCCGGATCGTCGTCGACGATGAGAATCTTGTCACCTTCAACTGTGTTAGGCGTGCTGGTCATCAATAACTCCTCTGAGATCGCTGCGCATTATGGCGTAGCCATTGCAGCGCGTGCCGTGTGCATTGTTAGCAGATTTTTCCCCGGGCGCCACTTCCACGCGGCCGCCGATGGCGCGGCGCTATCACCGCAAGCCCGGCGCGATGGGTATAATGCGCGCCTTTCACCCAGCGCCGCCGGGCACGAATGCCCACCTGCGGCCTCCAGTATTCACATATTGTCAGGTGGTTTTCATGGACAGCATCAACAGCCGTATTGCCGCAGAACTCGGCGTTCGCCCGCAACAGGTCGAGGCGGCCGTGGCCCTGTTGGACGAAGGCTCGACGGTGCCCTTCATCGCCCGTTACCGCAAGGAAGTCACCGGCAGCCTCGACGACACCCAGCTGCGCCACCTGGATGAGCGCCTGCGCTACCTGCGCGAGCTGGATGACCGTCGCGCGAGCATCCTTGCCAGCATCGACGAGCAAGGCAAGCTGACCCCGGAGCTGGCCCGCGAGATCAAGCTGGCCGACACCAAGACCCGCCTCGAAGACCTGTACCTGCCGTACAAGCAAAAGCGCCGCACCAAGGGCCAGATCGCCCTCGAAGCCGGCCTCGGCGAGCTGGCCGACGGCCTGTTCAACGACCCGCAACTGACCCCGGAAAGCGAAGCCGCGCGCTTCGTTGACGCCGACAAAGGCGTAGCTGACGTCAAGGCCGCGCTGGAAGGCGCCAAGTACATCCTCATGGAGCGCTTCGCCGAAGACGCCGGCCTGCTGGAAAAACTGCGCAACTTCCTCAAGCAGGAAGCCGTACTCAGTGCCCGCCTGGTACCGGGCAAGGAAGAGGAAGGCGCCAAGTTCCGCGATTACTTCGCCCATGACGAGCTGCTGCGCAGCGCGCCGTCGCACCGTGCGCTGGCAATCTTCCGTGGCCGCAACGAAGGCGTACTCAGCGCAGCGCTGAAAGTCGGCGAAGAGCTGCCGGGCACCCTGCACCCGTGCGAGCTGATGATCGGCCAGCACTTCGGCGTGGAAAACCGCGCCCGCCCGGCCGACAAATGGCTCGGCGAAGTGGTGCGCTGGACCTGGAAGGTCAAGCTCTACACCCACCTTGAAACCGACCTGTTCGGCGAGCTGCGTGAAGCCGCCGAGAGCGAAGCGATCAACGTCTTCGCGCATAACCTGCACGACCTGCTGCTCGCCGCCCCGGCAGGCCCACGCGCTACCCTGGGCCTCGACCCGGGCCTGCGTACCGGCTGCAAGGTTGCCGTGGTGGATGCCACCGGCAAACTGCTCGACACCGCCACGGTCTACCCGCACGTGCCACGCAATGACTGGGACCGCACCATCGCCGTGCTGGCCGCACTGTGCGCCAAGCATTCGGTGGAGCTGATCGCGATCGGCAACGGCACCGCCAGCCGCGAAACCGACAAGCTTGCCGCTGAACTGATCAAAAAATACCCAGCATTGAAGATGACCAAGGTGATGGTCTCCGAAGCCGGCGCTTCGGTGTACTCCGCCTCGGAGTTGGCAGCACGCGAGTTCCCGGACCTGGACGTATCGATCCGTGGCGCGGTGTCGATTGCCCGACGCCTGCAGGACCCGCTCGCCGAGCTGGTCAAGATCGACCCGAAATCGATCGGCGTCGGCCAGTACCAGCATGATGTCTCCCAGTTGAAGCTTGCCCGCGGCCTGGACGCGGTAGTGGAAGACTGCGTGAACGCCGTTGGCGTCGACGTCAACACCGCCTCGGTGGCGCTGCTGACGCGCATCTCTGGGCTGAACGCGACCCTGGCGCAGAATATCGTCGCCCACCGCGACGCCAATGGCCCCTTCGCCACCCGCGCAGCACTGAAAAAGGTCAGCCGCCTCGGCGAAAAAACCTTCGAACAGGCCGCCGGCTTCCTCCGTGTGATGAACGGCGACAACCCGCTGGACGCCTCCGCCGTGCACCCGGAAGCCTACCCACTGGTGCAGCGAATTGCCGCCGGCACCGACCGCGACATCCGCTCGCTGATCGGCGACAGCGCCTTTCTCAAGCGCCTCGACCCGAAAAACTTCACCGACGAGACCTTCGGCCTGCCGACCGTCACCGACATCCTGCAAGAGCTGGACAAGCCCGGCCGTGACCCGCGCCCGGAGTTCAAGACCGCCTCGTTCCAGGACGGCGTCGAAGAGCTCAAGGACCTCGAGCCTGGGATGATCCTCGAAGGCGTGGTCACCAACGTCACCAACTTCGGTGCCTTCGTCGATATCGGCGTGCATCAGGATGGCCTGGTGCACATCTCGTCGCTGTCGGAGAAGTTCATCAAGGACCCACGTGAAGCGGTCAAGGCCGGCGATGTGGTCAAGGTCAAGGTGATGGAGGTGGACATCCCGCGCAAACGTATCGCCCTGTCGATGCGCATGGGCGACACCCCGGGCGAGAAGGTCGAAGGCAACCGCGGTGGTGGCCGGGCCAATGGCGGCAACCGCCCGCAGCAGCCAGCGCGCCCGCGTGAAACTGCCACGGCCGCGCCAGCCAACAACGCCATGGCCTCGCTGTTCGCCAACGCCAAGCAGTTGAAGAAGAAATGACCAACCTGCCCAGCGAATACGTCGAAAGCGCCTTCAGCCAGTTGCTTGGCTGCCGCCTGCAGCGCCTTGAAGAGGGTGTTGCGACGGTGGCCCTGACACTGACGCCACAGCTGCGTAATCGCGGCCAGAAGCTGCACGGCGGGGCGATCTTCAGCCTGGTCGACATCGCCATGGGCCTGGCCTGCTCGGCCAGCCATGGCTTTGACCAGCAAAGCGTGACCATCGAATGCAAGATCAACTACATGCGCGCCGTCAGCGACGGCGAGGTGCTATGCACCGCGCGCGTGCTGCACGCGGGCCGGCGCACACTGGTGGTCGACGCCGACGTAGTCCAAGACGACAAGCTGGTTGCGAAAGCTCAGGGAACCTTCGCGGTTCTCTAGCTCACAAAGCGCTATCTGCGGTATTTTTCGGCAGTGTGATGGCACTGCCGAAACCGCGTAACCAGGCGACAACGCCAGTTCCTTTGTCCCTACCCTTGTAGACCGTTATTTCTACCCCCATATTGGGGCGACTGACGCGTGAAGGAATACATCTTGAGCGAACTCCTCAACAGCCGCCTGAGCCTGCTCAGTGCCAATCTCCCCTTGCTCAAGCAGTGCCTGCACGGTATTGAGCGCGAATGCCTGCGCGTGACCGATCAAGGTCGCCTGGCCCAGACCCCGCATCCCGAGGCTCTGGGATCGGCGCTGACCAACGAGCAGATCACCACCGATTATTCAGAATCGCTGCTGGAGTTCATTACTCCGGCCCTGGCCGACCCGGCAGCGGTGCTGGATAACCTCGAAGAGGTGCATCGCTTCGTCCAGTCCAAGGTGGGTAACGAATACCTGTGGAGCCCGTCGATGCCCTGTGCATTGCCGGCCGAAGAGGATATTCCGATCGGCTATTACGGCACCTCCAATATCGGCCAGCTCAAGTATGTCTACCGCAAGGGCCTGGCCCTGCGTTACGGCCGTACCATGCAGTGCATTGCCGGTATTCACTACAACTTCTCGCTGCCCGAGGCCCTCTGGCCTCTGCTGCGCGAAAAGGAAGGCGGCGCCGATAGCGACCGTGACTTCCAGTCGGCGGCGTACATCGCCCTGATTCGTAACTTCCGCCGCTACAGCTGGCTGCTGATGTACCTGTTCGGCGCGTCTCCTGCGCTGGATGCAGGCTTCATGCGTGGCCGTGCGCACCAGCTCGAACAGCTCGACCCCGACACCCTGTACCTGCCCTACGCGACCAGCCTGCGCATGAGCGACCTGGGTTACCAGAGCAACGCCCAGGCCGGCCTGACGCCGTGCTACAACGACCTCGCCAGCTACACCGACAGCCTGCGCAAGGCGGTCGGCACGCCGTACCCGCCGTACGTCGAGATCGGTACGCACAAGGATGGCGAGTGGGTTCAGCTCAACACCAATATCCTGCAGATCGAAAACGAGTACTACTCGAACATCCGCCCCAAGCGCGTGACCTACACCGGCGAGCGGCCGATCCAGGCGCTGGCCTCGCGCGGCGTGCAGTACGTCGAAGTGCGCTGCCTGGACATCAACCCGTTCCTGCCGGTCGGTATCGACCTGCAGCAGTCGCGCTTCCTCGATGCATTCCTGCTGCTGTGCGCGCTGGACGACAGCCCGCAGCTGAGCAACGGCGAATGCGGCCAGTGCACCAGCAACTTCCTCAGCGTGGTCAAGCAAGGCCGCAAGCCGGGCCTGGAGCTGCAGCGCAATGGCCAACCGGTGACGCTCAAGGAGTGGGCCGGCGAGCTGATCGAGCGTATCGCGCCGCTGGCCGCGTTGCTCGATCAAGCCAACGGCGGCGACGCCCACGCCAAAGCGGTTGAAGCGCAGCAGGCCAAGGTCGATGATCCCGAACTGACACCGTCGGCGCAGGTGCTGGCGCGCATGACCGAGCACGATGAGAGCTTTGTCGAATTCTCCATGCGTCAGAGCCGTCTGCATGCCGAAACCTTCCGTGAGCAGCCGTTGAGCCCCGAGCGCCAGCAAGCTTTCGAGACGCTGGCACGTGACTCGCTGGCCGAGCAGGCGCGCCTGGAGCAGGACGAGGTGGGTGACTTCGACCTGTTCGTCGGTGCCTACCAGGCCAGCATCCTGGCCATCAGCAACTGATGACCCGCACGCCCACACCACGCAAGCCGCGCGCCAGCAGCCAGGCCAGGATCGTCACGATCCTGGCGGCAGCCCGCGAGTTGCTTGCGGCGCACGGTGTGGCCGGGCTGTCGATCTACAGCGTGGCTGAACACGCGCAGATCCCGCCGTCGTCGGTGTACCACTTCTTTGCCAGCGTGCCGGCCCTGCTCGAAGCGCTGACGGCAGATGTGCACCGGGCCTTTCGTGAGGCACTGCGCGCGCCGATCGACAGCAGCGCGCTGACCACCTGGCATGACCTGTCGCGGCTGATCGAGCAACGTATGTTGGAGATCTATCAGGAGGATGCCGCAGCGCGGCAGTTGATTCTGGCCCAGCATGGCTTGAGCGAAGTGACCCAGGCGGATCGCAAGCATGATCTGGAGTTGGGCGAGCTGATGCACAAGCTGTTCGATCAGCATTTCCAGCTACCGGCAATGCCGCACGACGTCGATGTGTTTGCCCTGGCGATGGAGCTGAGCGACCGGGTCTATGCCCGTTCGGTGCAGCTGCACGAGCAGATCACCCCGCGCATGGCCGAGGAAGGCAAGCGGGTGTGTGAGGCGTATCTGGGGTTGTATTTGCCGCTGTTCCTGCCTAAACGCTGATAGTTTTGGGGCGCTTTGCGATCCTTCGCGGGCAAGCCCGCTCTCACAACGATCCCTGTGGGAGCGGGCTTGCCCGCGAAGGGCCGCAAAACGGCCCCGACACACCAAACGCCATCACAGCTTGGCGATAGAGACTTCGGTCGATTTGACGAAGGCAATCACTTCACTGCCCACCTGCAATTCCAACTCTTTTACCGAACGCGTGGTGATCACCGAGGTGACCACACCGGAGGCGGTCTGCACGTCGATTTCCGACAATACCGGGCCTTCGAGGATTTCTTTCACAGTGCCTTTGAACTGGTTGCGGACGTTGATCGCTTTGATAGTCATGGTGTGATTCCTTTGTGCTGGTTTCAGGGTTCAGTGAGCCCAACGCAACTGCGTGGGCAAAGGTGCTACAGGGTCCGGCTCGGGCGCAGCGCCCGGTACAGACAAAACTCGGTTGAGAACTTCGCTTTCCAGTGCGGCCAGACGGTGCGAGCCGCGCACCCGGGGCCGCGCCAGCTCGACGTTGAGGTCGAGGCCGACCGCACCGTCTTCGATCAGGATCACCCGGTCGGCCACGGCAACCGCCTCACTGACGTCATGGGTGACCAGCAGCACGGTGAAGCCATGCTGGCGCCACAGGCGTTCGATCAGTTGCTGCATCTCGATCCGGGTCAGCGCATCCAGCGCGCCAAGTGGCTCGTCGAGCAGCAGCAGGCGTGGCTGGTGAATCAGTGCGCGGGCCAGGGCCACACGCTGCTTCTGCCCGCCAGATAACGCCGCTGGCCACTCATTGGCGCGGTCGGCCAGGCCAACGGCTTCCAGTGCGTCCAGCGCCTTTTGCCGCCAGTCGCCCTTGAGGCCGAGGCCGACGTTGTCGATGACCTTTTTCCACGGCAGCAGGCGCGCGTCCTGGAACATCAAGCGGGTTTCTTCGCGGGCCTCGGCCAGCGGCGCAGCGCCGGCCAGCAACTGGCCGCCGGTGGGCTGGTCGAGGCCCGCCAGCAAGCGCAGCAAGGTGCTCTTGCCGCAGCCACTGCGGCCCACGATGGCGACGAACTGCCCGGCCGGAATATGCAGATCAATGCCGCGCAGCACTTCGCGCTGGCCAAAGTTCTTGCGCACACCCTGGGTGGCCAGCGGGATGCCACGCAGCAAGCGCGGCGGTTGTTCCTTGAGCACGGTCATGCGCCCTCCTTCTTGGCCACTTGATAGGCCGGGTGCCAGCGCAGCCAGGCGCGTTCCAGGCCGCGGGCGGCGAGGTCAGCCAGCTTGCCGAGCACGGCGTAGAGCACGATTGCCAGCACCACCACGTCGGTCTGCAGAAACTCCCGGGCGTTCATCGCCAGGTAACCGATACCGGCGTTGGCCGAGATGGTTTCGGCGACGATCAAGGTCAGCCACATGAAGCCCAGAGCAAAGCGCACACCGACCAGAATCGATGGCAGCGCACCCGGCAGGATCACCTGGCGGAACAGGCTGAAGCCGGACAGGCCGTAGCTGCGGGCCATTTCCACCAGGGCCGGGTCAACGTTGCGGATACCGTGGTAGGTGTTCAGGTAGATCGGGAACAGCGTGCCCAGCGCGACCAGAAAGATCTTCGCCGACTCATCGATACCGAACCACAGGATCACCAGTGGGATCAGCGCCAGGTGCGGCACGTTACGAATCATCTGCACCGAGCTGTCGAGCAGGCGTTCACCCCAGTTCGACAGGCCGGTGATAAAGCCCAGCACCAGGCCGATGCTGCCGCCGATGGCAAAACCCAGCCCCGCACGCCAGCCGCTGATGGCCAGGTGAGTCCAGATCTCGCCGCTGCGTACCAGCTCGACACCAGCGCTGACCACTGCGCTGGGGGCGGGCAGGATGCGCGTCGACAGCCAGCCAGCGCTGACCGCCAGTTGCCAGATCGCCAGCAGCAGTACCGGCAGTGCCCAAGGGGCCAGGCGCTGAGCCAGGGTGGATGAGGTTGCACGACTCATGGTCCGGTCCTCAGCTCTGCGACACGGACTTGGGCAGGATGTCGTTGGCGACCATCTCGCCAAACGGGCTGACGTAGCCACCCGCTTTCGGTTGCTCCGGGCGCTGTACATCCAGGTGCGGGAACAGCAGCTCGGCCACGCGGTATGACTCTTCCAGGTGCGGGTAGCCAGAGAAGATGAAGGTGTCGATGCCCAGCGCTGCGTATTCCTTGACCCGCGCTGCCACGGTCGGGCCATCGCCGACCAGCGCGGTGCCAGCACCGCCGCGCACCAGGCCAACCCCGGCCCACAGGTTGGGGCTGACTTCAAGGTTGTCGCGGCTGCCGCCGTGCAGAGCGGCCATGCGTTGCTGGCCAACCGAGTCGAAGCGCGCCAGCGAGGCCTGGGCACGGGCAATGGTGGCGTCGTCCAGGTGCGAGATCAGCTTGTCGGCGGCGGCCCAGGCTTCTTCGTTGGTTTCCCGCACGATCACATGCAGGCGGATGCCGAAGCGCACTTCGCGGCCTTGCGCGGCGGCCTTCTCGCGCACCTGGGCGATCTTCTCGGCCACTGCTGCAGGCGGTTCGCCCCAGGTCAGGTACAGCTCGACCTGCTCGGCAGCCAGGTCCTGCGCGGCCTCCGAAGAGCCGCCGAAGTACAGCGGCGGACGTGGTTGCTGGATCGGTGGGTAGAGCAGCTTGGCGCCCTTGACCTGAATGTGTTTGCCTTCGTAGTCGACGTTTTCGCCTTCGAGCACTTTGCGCCAGATACGGGTGAACTCGACCGAGGCTTCGTAACGCTCCTGGTGGTTGAGGTGCAGGCCATCGCCGGCCAGCTCGTCCGGATCACCGCCAGTGACCAGGTTGAACAGCGCCCGGCCATTGGACAGCCGATCCAGCGTGGCTGCCTGGCGCGCCGCCACGGTCGGCGAAATGATGCCGGGACGCAGCGCGACCAGAAACTTCAGGTTCTGCGTGACCGGGATCAGCGACGCGGCCACCAGCCAAGAGTCTTCGCAGGAGCGTCCGGTCGGGATCAGCACGCCGCCGAAACCAAGGCGGTCCGCCGCCTGGGCAATCTGTTGCAGGTAACCGTGGTCGACCGCACGGGCGCCATCGGAAGTACCCAGGTACTTGCCGTCACCGTGGGTTGGAAGGAACCAGAAAATATTAAGGCTCACTGGAGTTGTCTCCTCAAGGGTGGCTCAAGCCGGAGCGGCGCCCCGGCGCAGGCAGATCAATCAAGGCGCAGTTGCGACCTTGGCCGGGGGTGTCCAGATCACGTCCTTGATGCTCAGCGGCTTGGGGATCAGCTTGAGCGCCTGGAAGGTGTCGGCAATTTTCTGTTGTGCCGCGACCACTTCGGGGGTCAGCGGCGCTGCGCCGTAGCCCTGACGTTTGACCGAGGTCAGGGTGATGTCGGCCGGCAGGCCCAGCAGCGGTGCGACCTGATCGGTGACCTCCTGCGGATTGGCCTGGGACCACTGGCCAACCGCGCGGACTTCTTCGATCAAGGTGTTGATCACCGCCGGGTGCTGGGTCGCATAGTCGCGAGTCGCCAGGTAGAACTGGTGGTTGTCGACCAGGCCCTGGCCGTCACGCAGGGTACGCGCCTGCAGCTGCTTTTCGGCGGCGGCCTGGTACGGGTCCCAGATCACCCAGGCGTCGACGCTGCCACGCTCGAACGCGGCGCGGGCATCTGAGGGCGGCAGGTAAACCGGTTGGATATCGCTGTACTTGAGGCCGGCATCTTCCAGCGCACGCACCAGCAGGTAGTGCACGTTGGAGCCTTTGTTGAGGGCGACTTTCTTGCCCTTGAGGTCTTTTACCGACTGCACCGTGGAGCCCTTCGGCACCAGGATCGCTTCGCTGTGCGGCGCTGGCGGCTCGTAGGCGACGTAGAGCAGATCGGCGCCGGCGGCCTGGGCAAACACCGGCGGCGTTTCGCCAGTGACGCCAAAGTCGATCGAGCCGACGTTGAGCCCTTCAAGCAGCTGCGGGCCGCCGGGGAATTCGGTCCACTGCACCTGAATGCCTTGCTCGGCCAGGCGCTTTTCCAACGTGCCCTTGGCCTTGAGCAGCACCAGCGTGCCGTATTTCTGATAACCGATGCGCAGGCTCTCGGCCTGGGCTTGAGTAATGGCGCCGAAGGATACAGCCGCCGCAAACAGGGCGACCAGACCGCGACGCAAGAAGACTGTGCGCATGGCGCTCTCCAAGACGTATAGGGTTCGGGTTGCACCTGCTTGCCTCGTTGACGGGCGAGTAAGGTGGAAAAACGTGTGGCTTCAGATGCTCCAGCGAGCACTGATCAAGCGTTCATTGAGCACGCCTGGGGCGACCGGTTGTGGCCGGCGAACCAAGGCGCTGTGAAACGTGTCGAGCGAGTCCAGCAGGCGCGCTTCGAGGCTGGCCGCGAGCTGCGCCGGGGCGCTACCTTCGCCATAGGCGATCTGGCTGTCGTCGGCGAAGATCCCCTGCAGGGTCTCTTGCGCCTTGAGTGCCGACAGCACGGGCTTGAGGGCGTAGTCCACCGCCAGCATGTGGGCGATGCTGCCGCCGGTTGCGATTGGCAGCACCACCTTGTGTTCCAGAGCGCGCTCGGGCAGCAGATCGAGCAGGGTTTTCAGGGCGCCGGCAAACGACGCCTTGTACACCGGGGTGGCGACGATAAGGCCATCGGCCTGCGCTACCAGCTGCTGAAAGTGCTGCACCTGCGGGCTGTCGAAGCGCGCATGGAGGAGGTCTTCGGCGGCAAACTCGCGGACCTGAAAGGTCACGACCTCGACCCCACGCTCTTGCAGCCACTGGCGTGAACGCTCCAGCAACACGCCGGAGCGGGAACGGGTACTTGGGCTACCACCTACCGAGACAACCAACATGAGCAACGCTTCCTTCGATTCGTGGCGGGGCCTGTTCAGTAGTGCTCCCGCTTGATGTAAGTGACCTTAACAGCAGTTCGTATATATCTATAAATCATATTTTTTCATTTGTTTATTCTTTTAATGCATATAAAGCCAAGCCTTGCACAATCCTCTGTAGGAGCGGCCTTGTGTCGCGAAAGGGTCGCGTAGCGGCCCCAAGATTTATGCAGCAGCACAGATTGCTGGGGCCGCTACGCAGCCCTTTCGCGACACAAGGCCGCTCCTACAGGGGCCGTGGGGGGGGCGAATAAAAAAGGGCCGCGTGAGCGGCCCGAATATCCCTGCTTGGCTAAGAGCATGTGCAACGAGGATTCTGTATTCAGCGGTTGGGCTGCGGTGTCAGGCGCAGGTAGGGCTTCACGGCGCGGTAGCCTTTGGGGAAGCGTTCCTTGATCTCGGCTTCATCCTTGAGCGAGGGCACGATCACTACCTCGTCGCCGTCCTGCCAGTTGCCTGGCGTGGCGACCTTGTAGTTGTCGGTCAGCTGCAGCGAGTCGATCACCCGCAGGATTTCATTGAAGTTGCGCCCGGTGCTGGCCGGATAGGTAATGGTCAGGCGCACCTTCTTGTTCGGGTCAATGACGAACAGCGAGCGCACGGTGAGGGTGTCGTTGGCGTTGGGGTGGATCAGGTCGTACAGGTCGGAGACCTTGCGATCGGCATCGGCAATGATCGGGAAGTTGACCACGGTGTTCTGGGTTTCATTGATGTCATCGATCCACTTGTGGTGCGAATCGACCGGGTCGACCGACAGCGCGATGGCCTTGACCCCGCGCTTGGCGAAGTCGTCCTTGAGCTTGGCGGTCAGGCCCAGTTCGGTGGTGCACACCGGGGTGAAGTCGGCAGGGTGCGAGAACAGCACGCCCCAGCTATTGCCCAACCACTCGTGGAAGCGAATCTTGCCTTCGCTGGAATCCTGTTCGAAATCGGGGGCGATGTCGCCGAGTTTGAGGCTCATGGTGCGGCTCCTGTGTCTGCGTTATGGGTCCAATGTGCCTGCAATCGAAAGAGATTAAAAAGAATAAATATCGATTTATTTATAACCAGAATGCATTACAAATTGCAGGCATAAAAAAGCCTCGCACTAGGCGAGGCTTTTTGGCGTGCAGCTACGACTTACTTGAAAGCGTAAGTGTAGTTGACGATGAAGCGGGTCTGGTCCTGGTCAGCCAGCGAGCTGGTGCCGGTGCCGCGGTACATACCATGGCGCAGGGTAGCGCCCAGGCCTTTCAGGGTACCTTGCTGGATCACGTAGTCAATCCGGGCATCGCGTTCCCACTCGGAGAAGGTGCCGTTGCCGTTGGCATTGCGGCCATCTTCACCGCGCAGGTACGAAACCGACGCCTTCAGACCCGGCACGCCAAGGCGAGCGAAGTCGTAGGAGTACTGACCGAAGGTGGTGTTTTCACCGGCCTTGGCAAACTGGTTGATCATGCTGTCGGTGAACAGGTAGAAGCTCGCGCCGCCTGCGCCTTCCGGACGGCCATTGCCATCACGTACCGAACCCTGGTTCAACCAGACGAAACCGCCGTCATCGCTGACGCGCTGGTGACCGAGCAAGAAGGCATGACCACCCAGGGTGTAGGTGAACATGGCAGACCAGGTCTTGTTGTCGACCTCGCCCAGGTTCTTGGCGTAGCCACCGTTGTTGTTGAAGTTGTAACCACCGCCGTTGCCGTTTTTACCGTCGCTGCTGCTGTCGAAGTAGCGCAGGTCGGTTTTGAACGACTGGTCGTCAGCGATCTTGAAGACGTGAGTCGCGCCCAGGAAGTGCTGCTTGTAGAAGTCTTCCAGGTTCGAGTAGTAGTACTGCAGGGTCAGGTCTGGGGTGAGCTTGTAGTCCAGACCACCGTAGCGGAACTTGTTGCTGTCAGCGGTAGCACCGTTGACCGACAGACCAGTCCGGTTGCTGGACGCACGGCCCATGGCGTGAGTCATCTGACCGGCGTTGATGGTCAGGTTGTCGATTTCCTTGGAGGAAATGGTGGCACCTTCGAAGGTCTGCGGCAGCAGACGGCCATCGTTGGCAACCAGGATCGGCAAGGCTGGCGACAGCGCGCTACCGAAGTGAGCTTCGGTCTTGGAGAAACGAGCCTTGGCGTTGGCGCCAAAGCGTGCCCATTGCTTCTCGGACGAACCGTCGGAGTCGCTTGGGAAGAAGCTGCTGCCATCAGGGTGGTAGCCCTTGCCGCCGTCAAGGTGGATGCCCCACAGCGCCTGAGCATCTACACCAAAACCAACGGTGCCTTCGGTGAAGCCGGAAATGAAGTCAAGCTTGAAGCCCTGACCCGACTCGCGGTTGTCAGGACGTGGCTTGTTGCCGCCGGCTTCACGGTTGTCGTTGTTGAAGTACATGGTACGCGAGCTGACGGACAGCTTGCTGTCTTCGACGAAGCCAGCAGCACCTGCTTGTTGGGCGAGAACCCCCAGTGCCACGGCCAGAGCCAGGCTTGACTTGTACATGTTTTGCTCCTCTACGTTCTAATTTTTGTATATCAGTGGCGGCGAGGTCTATTGCCTCACTCACCATGGACTGGCGATTTAGTCGCAGAGCGTGACCGTCCAGTCAATCATTTCCGAACGTTTCACGACTAAGGTCTAAGCCACCACCCTGGGCTACAGGATAATGACAATCCTATAAATCCAAAATGACTGTTTTATGAATTGCTAAGACTATTGCGGCATATCATAGGAACCTTTACTACCATTTGCGGTATCGGCAGGGCCCCTTAAGAGCTTTAGGTTATTTGCAAACGTTTGCTCATAACCTTATTTCCTTTTGCTCTAGGCCGGGGGAGCGTAGCAGCGAACGGTCATTACGCCAGCCCGCTCCTACGCCGACCGCGCAACGTGCAGGCAACGCGGTCCCTGTAGGAGCGGCCTTGTGTCGCGAAAGGGGCGCGCAGCGCCCCCAAAAGGCACCTAAGCTAATACCAAAAAGTTATTTATTTGAAGATTCTTAGATCATTTAGTCTCTCGCCATCAACTACCCAGATTGCTGACGAGAGGCAAACCCATGATCCCGCACGCTCCGCTGCGCCTGTTCGCCGCCCTGACCCTCGCCAGCAGCAGCTGGTTGGCCCAGGCCGCTGACCTTACCGTGGCCTACCAGACCACCGTCGACCCAGCCAAGGTTGCCCAAGTCGATGGCGCCTACGAAAAAGCCAGCAAGGCCGATATCGACTGGCGCAAATTCGATAACGGCGCCGACGTGATCACGGCCGTGGCCTCGGGCGATGCACAGATCGGCTACCTCGGCTCCAGCCCGCTGGCCGCAGCCGCGACCCGCAAGCTGCCGGTCGAAACCTTTTTGATCGCCACCCAGATCGGCGCCGGTGAAGCGCTGGTTGCCCGCGACAGCATCAAGACCCCGCAGGACCTGATCGGCAAAAAGGTCGCCGTACCGTTCGTTTCGACCGGCCACTACAGCCTGCTCGCTGCGCTCAAAGCGTGGAACATCGATGCGTCCAAGGTGCAGATCCTCAACCTCGCCCCGCCGGCCATCATCGCCGCCTGGAAGCGTGGCGATATCGACGCGACCTATGTCTGGGACCCAGCGCTGGGCGTCGCCAAGGAGAACGGCAAGGTGCTGATCACCTCCGGTGAGCTGGCACAAAAAGGCGCACCGACCTTCGACGCCTGGATCGTACGCAAAGACTTTGCCGCCAAGCACCCGGACGTAGTCAAGGCCTTCGCCAAGGTCACCCTGGATGCCTACGCCGACTACCGCAAGGACCCGGCAGCCTGGCTGGCCAACCCGGACAACGTCGCCAAACTGGCCAAGCTCTCGGGCGCCAAGAGCAGCGATATCCCGGTGCTGCTGCAAGGCAACGTCTACCCGCTGGCCGCCGACCAGGCCAGCGCTCTCGGCGCGCCGACCACCCAGGCCCTGAGCAACACCGCAGCCTTCCTCAAGGAGCAAGGCAAGGTCGACGCCGTGCTGCCTGACTACGCCCCATACGTCACCGCCAAATACCTGCCCAACTGATCCGGAGCCCGTCATGGCCTTGCTCGAGCTGGAGCGCATCAGCGCACAGTACCCCGGTGCCGACACCCCGGTGCTGGCCGATATCAACCTGAGCCTGGGCCCGCGCCAGCTGCTGGTGGCCCTTGGGCCATCGGGCAGCGGCAAGACCTCGCTGCTCAACCTGATCGCCGGCTTCGTGCCTCCCAGTGCTGGCCGTATCAGCCTCGACGGCGTGCCGGTGCAAGGCCCGAGTGCCGAGCGCGGCGTGGTGTTTCAGGACGACGCCCTGCTGCCCTGGCAAAACGTGCTCGGTAACGTCGCCTTCGGCCTGGAGCTGGCCGGCGTAAGCCGTGCCGAGCGCGAAGCCAAAGCGCGCGAAATGCTCGCACTGGTCGACCTCGCAGGTTTCGCCGAGCGGCGCATCTGGCAGCTTTCGGGCGGCCAGAAGCAGCGCGTCGGCCTGGCCCGCGCCCTGGCCGCCAACCCGCGTGTGCTGTTGATGGACGAGCCGTTCGGCGCCCTCGATGCGTTTACCCGCGAGCAGATGCAGGAGTTGTTGCTGCAGGTGTGGCAACGCACAGCCAAACCAGTATTCCTGATTACCCATGACATCGAAGAAGCGGTGTTTCTCGCCAGCGAACTGGTGCTGCTTGCGCCCAACCCAGGGCGTGTCGTCGAACGGCTGCAACTGGACTTCGGCCAACGCTACGCCGCCGGTGAATCGGCGCGGGCGATCAAGTCCGACCCGCGCTTTATCGAAACCCGCGAACACGTGCTGGCGAGAGTCTTCTCGCAACGCGAAGACGCCCGCCGGGAGCACTCAGCATGAGCACTGTCGAACTGCCGCTGGCCGCCAAACCGGCCAACCTCAAACCGCTGCCGCGCAAACCACTGTCGACCCGCTGGATCAGCGCCCTGACCCTGGCCAGCCTGTTACTGCTGTGGTGGGCGGTCACCGCCGCCGAGCTGGTCGAGCCGCTGTTTCTGCCACCCCCGGCAGACATCCTCGGCAAAGCCTGGGTGCTGCTGACCCAGGGCTACATGGACGCCAGCCTGTGGCAGCACCTGGGCGCAAGCCTTGGGCGGATTGGCCTGGCGCTCGGCGCAGCCATCCTCACGGCGATCCCGATCGGCATTGCCATCGGCTCAAACCGCATTGCCCGGGGCATTTTCGACCCACTGATCGAGTTCTACCGGCCAATTCCGCCGCTGGCCTACCTGCCGCTGATCGTGATCTGGTGCGGCATCGGTGAGCTGTCCAAGGTCCTGCTGATCTACCTGGCGATCTTCGCCCCGATTGCCATCGCCACCGCCACCGGCGTGCGCACCGTCGACCCGGCCAAATTGCGCGCCGCGCAGTCGCTGGGCGCCACCAAGGCCCAGCTGATTCGCCATGTGGTATTGCCCAGCGCCCTGCCCGACATCCTCACCGGCGTGCGTATCGGCCTGGGCGTCGGCTGGTCGACCCTGGTTGCAGCGGAATTGATCGCCGCCACCAGCGGCCTCGGCTTCATGGTCCAGTCAGCGGCGCAGTTTCTGGTCACTGACGTGGTGGTGCTGGGGATCCTGCTGATTGCCCTGATCGCCTTCGCCCTGGAAATGGGCCTGCGCACCCTGCAACGCAAGCTGGTGCCTTGGCACGGCCAGACCCACTGACCACGACTGACCACGCCGGCACTCCGGCGCCCGACAAAGAGACTGCCATGAGCCTGACCATCACTCCGTTAAGCCCGGCCCTCGGCGCGCAGATCACTGGCGTCGACATCAGCCGTGAAATCACAGCCGAACAACGCGACGCCATCGAGCAGGCGCTGCTCAAGCATCAAGTGCTGTTCTTCCGCGAGCAGCCGCTCAACCCGCAGCAGCAAGCCCGCTTCGCCGCACGTTTTGGTGATCTGCATATCCACCCGATCTACCCCAATGTGCCGCAAACGCCACAAGTGCTGATCCTCGATACCGCCGTCACCGACGTGCGCGACAATGCCGTGTGGCACACCGACGTGACCTTCCTACCGACCCCGGCGCTGGGCGCGGTACTGAGTGCCAAGCAGTTGCCGGCCTACGGCGGCGATACCTTGTGGGCCAGTGGCGTAGCGGCATTCGAAGGCTTGTCGGCGCCCCTGCGGACGATGCTCGACGGCCTCACCGCCACCCATGACTTCACCAAGTCATTCCCGCTGGAGCGCTTCGGCACCACCGCCGAAGACCTCGCCCGCTGGGAAGCGACCCGGCGCAACAACCCGCCGCTGACGCACCCGGTGGTGCGTACGCATCCGGTCAGCGGGCGTAAGGCGTTGTTCGTCAATGAAGGGTTTACCACGCGCATCAACGAGCTCAACGAGCAGGAAAGCGAGGCCCTGCTCAAGCTGCTGTTTGCCCATGCGACGCGGCCGGAGTACAGCATCCGCTGGCGCTGGCAGGAAAACGACGTGGCCTTTTGGGACAACCGCGTCACCCAGCATTACGCCGTCGATGACTACCGCCCGCAGCGGCGGGTCATGCACCGCGCCACCATCCTTGGCGACGCGCCGTTCTAGCGCAGGCGAGGGGCTGCCCAGCAGCCCCTCACGCAACTACCTGACCATGTGCAGGAACTGCATGTGCCGTTCGTACTGGTCGAGGATGTCGTTGATGATCTGCTCCTTGCTGTAGCCGACCAGATCGTAATCCTGGCTACCTTCTGACAGATGCACCTCGGCGCGGTAATAGCGACGGTTTTTCAGCTCTTGCGCGCCCAACCCACCCAAGGCGAAGGACGGCGTGAAATAACCGCGCATCTGCACCTGGTAGATGAACGGCTGCTCTTCACCATGGCCGACTTTCAAGCTGACGTTGTCGTGGCTCGGGTCGTCCTGGGTGATCAGCACAAGGCCTTTCTGCTCGAACACCTCGCGCACCTCATTGATCGCCGGGCGCACCACATCATCCATGAAGCGGTACACCTCATCGCGCGATGGGAAGTGCACAGCCTGGCTCAAACGCTGACGCCAGCCGCCGCGACCACGGCGGCTCTGGGCGACCGGTGCCAGTGAGTGCAACTGGGCAATCCGCCGCTGCGACTCTAGGTAGAACGCCTTGTGCAGGCCCCACATCATGCACAGCAGGATCAGCGAGAACGGCAATGAGGTCAGCACCACCGCCGACTTCAGCGAATCGATGCTGCCAGCGAACAGCAAGGCACTGGTGATCAACGCAGTCATCGCTCCCCAGAAGATCCTCAGCCAGTTCGGGCCGTCTTCGTCAGGGCTGCCGCCCTTGGCCGACAAGGTCGACAACACCACGGTGCCGGAGTCGGCCGAGGTGACGAAGAAGACGAAGCTGATGAACACCGTCACGGCGATCACCGCCTTGCTCCACGGATAGGTTTCGAGCAGCAGGTACAGGCTCATCGACGGGTTTTCCAGCGCCGACTGGCCGAGCGCGACCAGGCCGTGGTTGAGCACCTGGTCCATCGCGCTGTTGGCGAAGATCGACATCCACGCCAGGGTGAAACCAAGCGGGATCAACAGCACGCCGAAGACGAATTCACGAATGGTCCGGCCACGGGAAATCCGCGCGATGAACAAGCCCACGAACGGCGCCCAGGCAATCCACCAGGCCCAGTAGAACACTGTCCAGCCACCCAACCAGTCGCGGTTCTCGCCGTAGGCATAGACGTCGAAGCTCTTGCCTGGCAAGGCGCCAAGGTAGTCACCGAGGTTCTGGATCAGGGTATTGAACAAGTGCTGGGTCGGGCCGGCAAACAGTACGAACAGCAGCAAGGCGCAGGCCAGGAACAGGTTGATGTCGGACATCACCCGCACGCCCTTCTCGACCCCGGCCACGGCTACCGCGACTGCGGCGCCCATCATCAGCGTGATCAGCGCGACCTGTACCCATTGGCTGTGCGGGATGCCGAACAGGTAATCGAGGCCGGAGTTGAGGTGCAGCACGCCAAAGCCCATGTCAGCGCCCAGGCCGAACACAGTGGCGATGATGCCGAAGCCATCCACCGCGTAACCGATCGGGCCGTTGATACGCTTGCCGATCAGCGGGTACAGCGCCGAACGCAGCGCCAGCGGCAGGTTGTGCCGGTAGGCGAAGTAGGCCAGCGCCATGCCGACAAAGGCAAACACGCCCCAGCCATGCAGGCCCCAGTGCAGAAACAGCAGCTTCATCGCCTCGCGCCCGGCCTCGGCGGTGCCGCCCTCGCCCTGGGGCGGTTGCAGCATGTGCGTCAGCGGCTCGGAGACGCAGAAGAAGAACAGCGTGATGCTGATACCGGCGGCGAACAGCATGCCGGCCCAGGACAGGTAACTGAACTCGGGTTCGTCATGATCGGCACCGAGTTTGATCTTGCCATAGCCCGACAAGGCGGTGACCACCACGAACACCAGATACAGGGTCATGGCCAGCATGTAGTACCAGCCCACCGTGTTGGCAGCCCAGTTTTGCGCGGCCAGCAACCAGGCACCGGAGGCCTCAGGGTTGACGATCACCACCAGCCCGAAGAGCAGGATAAAACTGGCGGCGAAGTAGAACACCGGGGCGTTCATGCGCATCTTGCTGTCAGCAAGTTCAGGGATGGGAGTACTCATGCAACCTGCACCCCGCTGTGGGAATCAGGCATAGGATTTAACGGGTTCAGCAAAGGCATATCCTCCTGTTGAACACCGGCAGCGACCAGCGTTTTTATGTTGAACAAGCGTTCAAGTTAAACATGGATCGGCCTTCGATGCGACCTGCCCCGCTGAGCGGGGCAGGTATATAGAGGAGCTGACAACGGCTTTTGCTCGGCGCTTTTGCTATTTTTTTGCCTGGCAGTCGAGCTGCAGATTGGCCTGGGTGATGTTGCTGTCGGCCGGCACGCTGCGGGTCAGCCAGACGTTGCCGCCGATGGTCGAGCCCTTGCCGATGGTGATCCGGCCGAGGATGGTTGCGCCGGCATAGATCACCACATCGTCTTCGACGATCGGGTGGCGCGGCTGGCCCTTGTGCAGGCTGCCGGTTTCGTCGGCGGTGAAGCGTTTGGCGCCCAGGGTCACGGCCTGATAGATGCGCACGCGCTCGCCGATGATCGCGGTTTCGCCGATCACCACGCCGGTACCGTGGTCGATGAAGAAGCTCGGGCCAATCCGTGCGCCGGGGTGGATATCGATACCGGTGGCCGAATGCGCCAGCTCCGAGCTGATCCGCGCCAGCAATGGCAAGCCGGCCAGGTACAGGTGGTGAGCCAGGCGGTGGTGGATGATCGCCAGGATTCCTGGGTAGCACAGCAGCACTTCATCCACGCTGCGCGCGGCCGGGTCGCCGTGGTAGGCGGCGAGCACGTCGGTGTCGAGCAGCACGCGCATCTCTGGCAGGGCCGCAGCGAAGCCCTGGATCAGGCGCAAGGCCTCGCTGTCGGCGTTGGCCTGGTCAGTCTGGCTCTGGCGTGCGGCGTAGCGCAGCTCCAGCCGTGCTTGCGCGAGCAGTGCAGTGAGGGCGGTGTCGAGGGTGTGGCCGACGTAGAAATCCTCGCTCTCTTCACGTAGGTCGACCGGGCCCAGGCGCATCGGGAACAAAGCCCCACACAGTTGCTCGAGAATGCGCTGCATTGCTTCACGCGACGGCAGCTCGCGGCCGCCCTTCTCGCCGCTGCTGCGGCCATTTTGCGTGCGCCATTGCTCACGGGCGCCGCGCAGGCCGGTCACGATCGACTGCAACTGCCATTTGCCGGGGGATGATTGTTCGCTCACGATGTGCTCCTGACTGTCGTATAGATCCACTCTACGTCAAATCCAGCCCTTGGAAAAAACAACGCTTTATTCCATCCTGCGCTAAGTCGGGCATAAGCCACGCTGACGGGCTACCCTCAACGCAGCCGGCCAACGGCTCAATGCACAAAAATGGAATAACAAAATACTTTTTTAGTATTTCATGAGCTAAACAGCCCACCCTTATAGTCGCCACCCACTACTTCCACCAAAAGCGCGGGGCCCTGCCATGTCGATCTTTGCCAAACCGCTACTCAATGCCAGCCTTGCCATCGTGCTTGGCACCGGTCTGTTCAGCCAGGCGTTTGCCGGCGAGCAGCTGCAGACTATCAAGGACAAGGGCGTGCTCAACGTCGGCGTCGAAGGCACTTACCCGCCGTTCAGCTTTGTCGATGACAGCGGCAAGCTGTCGGGCTTTGAGGTAGAGCTGTCGGAGCTGATCGCCAAAGAGCTTGGGGTCAAGGCCAAGGTCCAGCCGACCAAATGGGACGGCATCCTCGCGGCGCTGGAGTCCAAGCGCCTGGACGTGGTCGTCAACCAGGTGACCATCTCCGACGAACGCAAGAAGAAGTACGACTTCTCCGAGCCGTACACCGTCTCCGGCATTCAGGCACTGGTGCTGAAGAAGAAAGAAAAAGATCTGAACATCAAGTCTGCAGCTGACCTGGCCGGCAAGAAGGTCGGTGTCGGTCTGGGCACCAACTACGAGCAATGGGTCAAGGCCAACGTGCCGACCGCCGACGTACGCACCTATGAAGACGACCCGACCAAGTTCCAGGACCTGCGCGTGGGCCGCACCGACGCTATCCTGATCGACCGCCTGGCTGCGCTTGAGTATGCCAAAAAAGCCCAGGATACCGTTGCCGCTGGGGACGCCTTCTCGCGTCTCGAGTCGGGCATTGCCCTGCGCAAGGGTGAGCCCGAACTGCTCGCGGCCATCAATCAGGCCCTGGACAAGCTGCGCGCCGACGGCAGCCTGGCCAAGCTGTCCGAGAAGTACTTCGGCGCTGACGTGACTAAATGATTGAAGAAAGCCTGCAACTGGTAGCCGACTCCGCGCCCTTTCTGCTCAAGGGCGCCGGCTACACCATCCTGCTCAGTGTCGGCGGTATGTTCTTTGGCTTGCTGCTGGGCTTTGCCCTGGCGTTGATGCGCTTGTCCAAGGTGCTGCCGCTGGACTGGCTGGCGCGTATTTACGTGTCGTTCTTCCGCGGCACGCCGCTGTTGGTGCAGCTGTTCGTGATCTACTTCGGCCTGCCGCAGATCGGCCTTGAGCTTGACCCGATCCCGGCAGCGCTGATTGGCCTGTCGCTGAACATGGCAGCCTACGTTTGCGAAATCCTGCGGGCGGCGATCTCGTCGATCGAGCGCGGCCAGTGGGAAGCCTGCGCCAGCATCGGCATGACCCGCGCCCAGGCCATGCGCCGGGCGATCCTGCCGCAAGCCATGCGCACCGCCCTGCCGCCGCTGGGCAACAGTTTTATCTCGCTGGTCAAGGACACCGCGCTGGCGGCCACCATTCAGGTGCCGGAGCTGTTCCGCCAGGCGCAGCTGGTAACGGCGCGGACCTTCGAAGTGTTCACCATGTACCTGGCCGTTGCGGTTATCTACTGGATCCTGGCGAGCATCCTCGCCCACTTCCAGAACCGCCTGGAAGCACGGGTCAACCAGCATGACCAGGAGCGTTGAGCATGATCGTAGTTGAAGGCCTGACCAAGCGGTTCAACGGCCAGACCGTACTCGACGGCATCAACCTGACCGTCCAGCCCGGTGAAGTGATCGCCATCATCGGCCCCAGCGGTTCGGGCAAGACTACCTTTCTGCGCTGCCTCAACCTGCTCGAGACCCCCGACGCCGGACGCATCCAGATCGGCGACATCAGCATCGACGCCAACCGCTCGCTGGGTAACCAGCAGAGCGCCATCCGCCGCTTGCGCCAGCAGGCCGGGTTTGTCTTCCAGAACTTCAACCTGTTCCCCCATCGCACGGCGTTGGATAACGTCATCGAAGGGCCGCTGGTGGTCAAGAAGACCCCGCGCGCCACAGCCCTGGAGCTGGGCCGACGTTTGCTGGCCAAGGTCGGCCTGGCCGGCAAAGAAGACGCCTACCCACGACGCTTGTCCGGTGGCCAGCAACAGCGCGTGGCGATTGCTCGGGCGTTGGCCATGGAGCCGGATGTGATCCTGTTCGACGAGCCGACTTCAGCGCTGGACCCGGAACTGGTGGGTGAAGTGCTGGAGACCATTCGTGGCCTGGCCGAAGAGCAGCGCACGATGATCATCGTTACCCACGAGATGAGCTTTGCCCGGGATGTCGCCAATCGGGTGATCTTCTTCGACAAAGGGGTGATTGTTGAGCAGGGTGAGGCCAAGGCGTTGTTTGCCAATCCGAAGGAAGAGCGGACTCGGCAGTTTTTGCGCAAGTTTCTTGGGACTGCCGCCTCCTAGCGCCCTGCCTTTCGCGGCACTGGTCAGAATTGCTGGGGGCGCTGCGCACCCCCGCCCCGGCAAGGCCGCTCCTACAGTGACCGCGCATGTCGATGGTACGCGGTCACTGTAGGAGCGGCCTTGCCGGGGCGCCGGACCGGTCGGAAAGGGCTGCAAAGCAGCCCCGATGTACTAAAACCAGCCGCAGTATTCAAACCCCCGCCGCCCGCCTAAGCACTTCTATCAATATTCCTAAATGATCGTTCTAAATTATTTGATAAGCCTTTAGGGTATATACACCGGACCACCGGACCAGCACATGCGCAGCGCAACCACCAAGCGCCGCCGCCACTTTTTTGTGAGGTCAGGAATGGTCAGGAATGCAATCACCCCAGTGCATAACGCCAGGGCATTGAGTACAGCCAAGGAGCGGTACTAATGTCCAGCCAGGCACAAACCCTTCACGCCAGCGACCTCGACAGCCCGCCAGCACTGCTGCCGGCCAAGGTCCTGCGCAACGACGCCGAAGCCCTGCAAGCCGCCCATGAGCTGGCCGCAGTCGCTCGCGCAAACGCCTCCAAACGCGACCAGCAGCGCAAGCTGCCGTGGGCCGAGATCGAGCTGTTCACCCGCAGCGGGCTGGGCAGCATCAGCATCCCCAAAGCCTTCGGTGGTGCCGACGTGTCCTTTGTCACGGTCGCCGAGGTGTTTCGCGTCATCAGCGCTGCCGACCCGGCGCTGGGGCAGATCCCGCAGAACCAGTTCGGCATGCTGCAACTGCTGCGCCTGACCGCCAGCGAAGCCCAGCAGGCGCTGATTTTCGGCTCGGTGCTGAACGGCTGGCGGATCGGCAATGCCGGCCCCGAGCGCGGCAGCAAAGACACCCTCACCCTGAAGGCGCGGATCAGCCGTGACGGCGACGCCTATCGCATCAGCGGCGAGAAGTTCTATTCCACTGGCGCACTGTTCGCCCACTGGGTTGCGGTCAAGGCGCTGGATGATGAAGGCCGCCAACGCCTGGCTTTTGTCCGCCGTGGCAGCCCGGGCCTGCGCATCGTTGACGACTGGTCAGGCTTTGGCCAGCGCACCACCGCCAGCGGCACCGTGCTGCTCGACCAAGTACCGGTGGAGGCTGAGCTGGTGATCGACAACTGGCGCCAGCGCGATCTGCCCAACATCCAGGGCGCGGCGTCGCAGTTGATTCAGGCAGCCATCGACGCCGGTATCGCCGAAGCAGCTATCGATGACGCGATCAGCTTTGTGCGCGAGAAGTCCCGGCCGTTTATCGACGCCAACGTCGAGCGCGCCAGCGATGACCCTTATGTGATCGCCGACATCGGCCGGCTCAAGCTCGAGCTGCACGCCGCCGAGGCGCTGCTGCGCAAGGCAGCGCGGGTGCTGGACGAGGTCAACGCGGGGGCCATCGATGCTGACGCCGCCGCGCGCGCTTCGATTGCAGTGGCCGAAGCCAAGGTGCTCACCACCGAGATCGCCCTGCAGGCCAGCGAGAAGCTGTTCGAACTGGCCGGCAGCCGCGCCACCCTCGCCGAGTTCAACCTCGACCGGCACTGGCGCAATGCCCGCGTGCACACCCTGCACGACCCGGTGCGCTGGAAATACCACGCTGTGGGCGCCTGGCATCTGAACGGCACCCGGCCTGCCCGACATTCCTGGATTTGAGGGCCTCTGGGGCTGTTTTGCAGCCCTTCGCGGGTAAACCCGCTCCCACAGGTGACTGAGCTGAACCTTGTGGGAGCAGGTTTACCCGCGAAGGGGCGCGAAGCGGCCCCAAGGCCCCGGAGAACACAATGAACGCAACTGTCATCCGCACTGACGGCGAGGCCCTGGCCGTCGCTGACGAACTCGCCAGGCAACTGCGCCGCGACAGCGCCCTGCGCGACCGCGAGCGGCGCCTGCCGCACGCCGAGCTGGAGCTGTTCAGCCGCTCCGGGCTGTGGGCCATCAGCGTGCCCAAAGCCTTTGGTGGCGCCGGCGTGTCGTATGTCACCCTGGCCAAGATCATCGCCCGGATTGCCCAGGCCGACGGCTCGCTGGGGCAGATCCCGCAGAACCACTTCTACGCCCTGGAAGTGCTGCGGGTAAACGGCACGCCCGAGCAACAGCAGCGGCTGTACGCCGAAGTGCTGGCCGGGCGGCGCTTCGGCAACGCCCTGGCCGAACTCGGTACCAAGACCGCCCACGACCGCACCACCCGGCTCAGCCGCGAGGGCGACGGTTATCGCATCAATGGCCGCAAGTTCTACTCCACCGGCGCGCTGTATGCGCAGCGCATCCCCACTTCGGTGATCGATGACGACGGCGTTCAGCGGCTGGCCTTCGTGCCGGCCGATGCGCCGGGCCTGCAAGTGATCGACGACTGGAGCGGCTTTGGCCAGCGCACCACCGGTAGCGGCTCGGTGGTGTTCGATAACGTCTGGGTAGCCGCTGCCGACGTGGTGGCGTTCCAGAGCGCATTCGAGCGGCCGACACCGGTCGGCCCACTGGCGCAGATCCTCCACGCTGCAATCGATACCGGCATCGCCCGCGCTGCCTTCGAAGACGCGCTGCACTTCGTGCGTACCCGCAGCCGGCCATGGGTCGATTCGGGCCACGACAAGGCCGTCGACGACCCGCTGACCCTGAAGAGCTTCGGCCAGCTGTCGATCCGCCTGCATGCCAGCGAAGCACTGCTGGAACGCGCCGGCGAATTCCTCGACCAGGCCGCGGCAGCCACGCCGGAGACAGCCGCCGAGCGAGTGGCCGCAGCCTCGATCGCCGTCGCCGAGGCCCGTGCCATCAGCACCGAAATCGCCCTCGCCGCCGGCACCACGCTGTTCGAGCTGGCCGGCAGCCAGGCCACCCTGGCCGAGCACAACCTCGACCGCCACTGGCGCAACGCCCGCGTGCACACCCTGCACGACCCGGTGCGCTGGAAGTATCACGCCATCGGCAACTACTACCTCAACGACATCAACCCACCGCGGCGGGGGACGATCTGATGAGCAAGCAAATCCTCCTCAACGCCTTCAACATGAACTGCGTCGGCCACATCAACCATGGCCTGTGGACCCACCCACGCGACACCTCGACCCAGTACAAGACGCTGGACTACTGGACCGACCTGGCCAAGCTGCTTGAGCGCGGGTTGTTCGATGGCCTGTTCATCGCCGATATCGTCGGCACCTACGACGTCTATGGCCAGTCGGTCGATGTAACGCTGAAGGAGTCGATCCAGCTGCCGGTCAACGACCCGCTGCTGCTGGTCTCGGCCATGGCTGCCGTCACCCGCCACCTGGGTTTTGGCCTGACCGCCAACCTCACCTACGAGGCGCCGTATCTGTTCGCCCGCCGGCTGTCGACCCTTGACCACCTGAGCAACGGCCGGGTCGGTTGGAACATCGTCACCGGCTACCTCGACAGCGCTGCCCGCGCCATGGGCCTGGAGCAACAGCCCGAGCACGACCGCCGTTACGACCAGGCCGACGAATACCTGCAAGTGCTGTACAAGCTGCTCGAAGGCAGCTGGGATGACGACGCAGTGGTCGCCGACCGCGAGCAGCGGGTCTACGCCCGCCCCGACAAAGTGCGCAAGGTCGAGCACCACGGCGAGTTCTACAAGGTCGAGGGCTACCACCTCTGCGAACCCTCGCCGCAGCGCACGCCGGTGCTATTCCAGGCTGGCAGCTCGCCACGCGGCCTGAGCTTTGCCGGCAACCACGCCGAATGCGTATTCATCAGCGGCCAGGACAAAGCCTCCACCCGTATTCAAGTCGACAAGGTGCGTGCCGCCGCCAAGGCGGCCGGGCGTGATCCGCAGGCAATCAAGGTATTCATGGGCATTACCGTGATCGTCGCCGCCAGCGAAGCCGAAGCCCAGGCCAGGCATGCCGAATATGTGCGCTACGCCAGCCCTGAGGCCGGCGTCGCCCACTTCGCCAGCTCGACCGGGATCGACTTCGCCGCCTTCGAGCTGGACGAGCCGATCGGCTTCGCCAAAGGCAACGCCATCCAGTCCGCGACCCGCCAGTTGCAGGACAGCGCCTGGACCCGCCGCCGCCTGCTCGACCAGCACAGCCTCGGCGGCCGCTACGTGACCCTGATCGGCACCGCCGCGCAGGTCGCCGATGAGCTGATCGCCTGGATCGACGAAACCGGCCTCGACGGCTTCAACCTGACCCGCACCGTAACCCCGGAAAGCTACGAAGACTTCATCGACATGGTCGTCCCCGAACTGCAACGCCGCGGCCGCTACAAGACCGCTTACCAGGACGGCAGCCTGCGCGAAAAACTGTTCGCCAGCGACCTGCCGCACCTGCCTGCCGACCATCCCGGTGCCCGCTACCGCAACAACACCCCAATCCCTGCCCCGACTGGAGCCCTGCACCATGCTTGATAAACTGTTCCGGCCCGTCGCGGCCGCCGTACTGTCACTGGCCATCAGCGCCAACGTGTTCGCTGCCGAGCCGCTTAAAGTCGGCACCACCGCAGCCTTTGCCATTCCCCTTGAAGCCGCTGTCGAAGAGGCGCACAAGCAAGGCCTGGAAGTGAAGCTGATCGAGTTCAGCGACTGGATCGCGCCGAACGTCAGCCTCAACAGCGGCGATATCGACGTCAATTACTTCCAGCACATCCCGTTCCTGGAAAACGCCAAGGCCGCTGCCGGCTTTGACCTGGTGCCGTACAAGCCGGGGATCATCAACAACGTTGGTCTGTACTCGAAAAAGTACAAAAGCTTTGCCGAGCTGCCGACCGGCGCCAGCGTGGCCATCGCCAACGACCCGATCAACAGCGGCCGTGGCTTGCAGCTGCTGGCCAAGGCCGGGCTGATCACGCTCAAACCCGGCGTTGGCTACAAGGCCACCGAAGAAGACATCGTCGCCAACCCGAAAAAACTGAAGATTCTGCAGGTTGAAGCAGTGCAGCTGGTGCGCGCCTACGACGATGCCGATCTGGTCCAGGGCTACCCGGCCTATATCCGCCTGGCGAACACCTTCGATGCCACCTCGGCACTGCTGTTCGACGGCCTGGAAAACAAGGAATACGTGATCCAGTTCGTTATCCGCCCACAGGAAAAGGACGATCCACGCCTGGCCAAGTTCGTCGACATCTACCAGCACTCGCCTGCGGTAAAGGCTGCGTTGGACAAGGCACACGGCAGCCTCTACCAGGCCGGCTGGGAAGGCTGACATGAGCAGCGCCAGCGCCCTCAGGGTGTCCACTGCCCCAGCCGTCCCGGCGCCCGCCCGCGAGCAGGCGTTGCGGCCCGAGGTCAATCAGGCCCATGTGCGCTTCATCGGCCTGGGCAAGACCTACCCCGGCCAGGCCCAGCCTGCTCTGCAAGGTATCGACCTGAACATCCGCCGGGGCGAGATCTTTGGCATCATTGGCCGCAGCGGCGCCGGCAAGTCGTCGCTGCTGCGTACCATCAACCGCCTGGAACAGCCGAGCCAGGGCCGGGTGCTGATCGATCAGGTCGACATCGCCCCGTTCGACGAAGACCGCTTGGTGGCCCTGCGTCGGCGCATCGGCATGATCTTCCAGCACTTCAACCTGATGTCGGCGAAGACCGTGTGGGACAACGTCGAGCTGCCGCTCAAGGTTGCCGGCGTAGCCAAGGCCGAGCGCCAGCAAAAGGTTCGCGCGCTGCTTGATCTGGTCGGCCTGGCCGACAAGCATCAGGTGTACCCGGCGCAACTCTCCGGCGGGCAGAAGCAGCGCGTCGGCATCGCCCGGGCGCTGGTGCATGACCCGGAAATTCTGCTCTGTGATGAAGCCACCTCGGCCCTCGACCCGGAAACCACCGCGTCGATCCTCGAACTGCTGCGCGACATCAACCAGCGTCTCGGCCTGACCGTGGTGCTGATCACCCATGAAATGGCGGTGATCCGCGATATCTGCCAGCGCGTGGTGGTGCTGGAGCGCGGTCAGGTAGTCGAGCAAGGCGAGGTCTGGCAGGTGTTCGGCAGCCCGCAGCATGCAGTGACCCGCACCTTGCTCGCGCCGTTGCAGGGCAAGTTGCCGGCAGCGTTGCAGAGCAGTTTGCTGCCGACTGCAAGCAACCGCGATGCGGCCCTGGTGCTCAAATTGGTGGTGTTTGGCGAGCCGCAGTTATCCGGCTTGTTTGACGACCTTGGCGGTCAGGTCAGCCTGCTCCAGGGCGGCGTCGAAACCATCGGTGAACATGCGCTGGGGCGGTTGATCGTGTCAGTGCGGGGTTCAGCGCATGACACCCATGGCGTACTCGAACGTGCACGGCGTTGGGCAGATGATGTGGAGGTGTTGGGCTATGTGGACTGAGCGATTGCTGCAAGGCTTGTGGGACACCTTGCTGATGGTCGGCGTGTCATCGCTGGTGGCGCTGCTGTTGGGCATCCCGATGGCGGTGCTGCTGGTCACCAGCGACAAGGGCGGGATTTACCAGGCGCCGTTGCTCAACCGGGTGGTGGGCGCTTTCGTTAACCTGTTCCGCTCGATCCCGTTTCTGATTCTGATGGTGGCGCTGATCCCCTTCACCCGGCTGGTGGTTGGCACCACCTATGGCGTGTGGGCTGCCGTGGTGCCGCTGACCATCGCCGCCACGCCGTTCTTTGCGCGGATAGCCGAGGTCAGTTTGCGCGAGGTTGACCATGGCTTGATCGAAGCGGCGCAGGCGATGGGGTGCCGGCGCTGGCATATCGTTTGGCATGTGTTGCTGCCCGAAGCGCTGCCGGGGATTGTTGGCGGGTTCACCATTACCGTGGTAGCGCTGATCAACTCATCGGCCATGGCAGGCGCGATTGGTGCTGGCGGCTTGGGCGATATTGCCTACCGCTATGGCTATCAGCGGTTTGACAGCCAGGTGATGTTGACTGTGATTGCCATGCTGGTGGTGTTGGTGGCGGTGATTCAGTTGGGTGGGGATCGGTTGGCGCGGGGGTTGAATAAGCGGTGACCGGATTGGGCCCGCTGCGCGCGCCTTTCGCGACACAAGGCCGCTCCTACAGGTGACCGCGTCCGGCCAGGCTACGCGGTCCCTGTAGGAGCGGCCTTGCCGGGGCGCCGGACCGGTCGGAAAGGGCTGCAAAGCAGCCCCAAAAATCTCACCCCCACCCCAGATCCGCAGCGGGCACCGGCCGCCCAAACCAGTAGCCCTGCCCTAACTGACACTCCTGCGCCAACAAGAACAGCGCCTGCTCCGCCTGTTCGACCCCTTCGGCATGCACCTGCATGCCCATGCTCCGAGCCAGGGCGATGATCACCCGTACAATCGCCACATCATCCTCATCCTGCGGCAACCCCGAAACGAACCCCTTGTCGATCTTCAGCTTCTGCACTGGCAAGCGCTTGAGCCGCAGCAGCGACGAATAGCCCGTACCGAAATCATCGATGGCCAGGCGCAAGCCCAGCTCGCGCAAGCGATGCAGCTGCTCCAGCGCCACCTCGGGGTCCTCCATCACCGCGCTTTCGGTCACTTCCAACTCCAGCAGCGCCGGGTTCAAGCCGGTGTCGTGCAGCACCTTGGCCACCTGCAGATACAAATCCCGCTGAGCAAACAGCCGGCTGGAGATATTCACCGCAATGAAGTCCAGCAAATGCCCCGCGGCCTGCCATTCGACCATCTGCCGACACGCCTGGCGCAGCACCCAGCCATCGATCTCGGCAATCAGCCCGCTGGCCTCGGCAATCGGGATGAACTCACCCGGCGGCACCAGCTCGCGCTCGGGGTGCTGCCAGCGCACCAGCGCTTCAACTCCAACCATCTTGCCGCTGGCCAGGTCATGCACCGGCTGGAAGAACAGCCGCAGTTCCTCCTGCTCCAGTGCCCGGCGCAGCTCGGTGGCAATTTCCACCCGCTGCTGGGCATGCGCAGTCAGCTCTTCGGTGTACAACGCATAACCACCGCGACCGTTGCTCTTGGCCTTGAACAGCGCGGCATCGGCATTGCGCAGCAGCTGCGCGGCGCTGAGGGCATCGCTGGGGAACAGGCTGATGCCCACGCTCACCCCAATGAACAGGCTGTGCCCCTCGCAACTGAACGGCTCGCGCATCTGCTCGATCAGCGTCTGCGCCAGGGTTGCCGCCTGGCCGACCTGCTGGCAGTTCTCCAGCAGCACGGCGAATTCGTCGCCGCCGAGCCGGGCCAAGGTCAAGCCCTTGTCCAAGGCCGCACGCAGGCGTTCGCCAACCAATTTGAGCAATTGGTCGCCAACCGGGTGGCCAAGGCCATCGTTGATGCTTTGAAAATGATCCAGGTCGAGCAGCAACAGCGCACAGCCGCGCTTGTGGCTCTGCGCCGCGGCCAGGGCCTGCTCGGCGCGATCATTGAACAGCAGCCGGTTGGGCAAGCCGGTCAGCGGGTCGTGGTGGGCGAGGTAAGCCAGCTCCTGCTCGGAATGCTTGATCGCACTGATGTCGCTGAATACCGCCACGTAATGGCTGAGCTCGCCGCTGTCGTCGCGTACGGCGCAAATCGTCTGCCATTGCGGGTAGATTTCGCCGCTTTTGCGCCGGTTCCAGATTTCGCCGCTCCACTGCCCCTGCTCGCGCAAGGTGGCGTAAATCTGCTGATAGAAGTCCGCCCCATGGCGCCCCGACTTGAACTTGCTCGGGCGCTGGCCGAGCACTTCGTCCTGCTGATAGCCGGTAATACGCATGAACGCGCGGTTAACGTGCACGATCAGGCCCTGCCGGTCCGTCACCAGCACGCCCTCCAGGGTGCTGTCGAACACCGCCGCCGCCATGCGCAGGCGCTCGCGGTCCTCACTGCGCAGGCGCGCGCCGATACCGATGAAGTTGAGCAGGCGCGCCCGTGAGATAAAAATCACCAGCGCACTGAGCAGCACCCACACCAGCACATTGATGCAGCGCCCCAGGTACAGCGCCAACGGATCCTCGGACAACTGTTGCAACAGCTGCTCACTGAGCACCAGCCACAGGATCGATAACACCACGTACAGCGCGGCCATGCGCAAGGCGTCGCGAACAGAACCAGTCATGTCGGGTACTAATGCCCTTAAAAAAAATTGGGGCATTATAGGGCCCGAAACATGTCTTGATGCATTCCTGCTCTGGTTTTATTTCCCGGTCAATGGATAATGCAAAGCGCAGTTCCCCCCCGCGTTTCCGAGGGCTTTTACATTTATGTGGTACTACGGCTTACTCGACCTGTCGGCCTGGCAACTGGTCGCGGTCACCCTGCTGATGACCCACGTGACCATCATCAGCGTCACGATCTACCTGCATCGCTATTCGGCGCACCGCTCGCTCGAGCTGAACGCCGGCCTCAAACACTTCTTCCGCTTCTGGCTGTGGTTGACCACGGCGCAGAACACCCGCGAGTGGACCGCCATCCACCGCAAACACCACGCCAAGTGCGAAACCGTCGATGACCCGCACAGCCCGGTCATCAAAGGCCTGAGCACCGTGCTGCGCAAAGGCGCCGAGCTCTACCGCGAAGAGGCGCAAAACCCCGAAACCCTGCGCATCTACGGCAAGAACTGCCCGGATGACTGGATCGAGCGCAACCTCTACTCGCGCTACAAGCTGGGCGGCATTGCCTTGATGGCAGTGCTCGACCTGCTGCTGTTCGGCACCATCGGCATCACCATCTGGGCGATCCAGATGATGTGGATCCCGTTCTGGGCCGCAGGCGTGGTCAACGGTCTTGGCCATGCCGTTGGCTACCGCAACTTCGAGTGCCGCGACGCCGCCACCAACCTGGTGCCGTGGGGCATCATCATTGGCGGCGAAGAGCTGCACAACAATCACCACACCTACCCCAACTCGGCCAAGCTGTCGGTCAAGCGCTGGGAGTTCGACATGGGCTGGGCCTGGATACGGGTGCTGAGCCTGCTGCGCCTGGCCAAGGTGCAACGGGTCGCGCCAATCGCTCACCGCGTCGAGGGCAAGGCCAGCCTGGACATGGACACGGCCATGGCGATCCTCAACAACCGCTTCCAGATCATGGCCCAGTACCGCAAGCTGGTCATCGCGCCGCTGGTCAAGCAGGAGCTGGATGTAGTCGATGCCTCGCTGCGCCACCGCTTCCGCCGCGCCAAGCGCCTGCTCTCGCGGGAAACCAGCCTGCTGCAGGACCGCCACCACGTGCGGATCGAGTCGATGCTCGCCCACAGCCAGGCGCTCAAAACCATCTACGAGAAGCGCCTGGCGCTGCAACAGATCTGGGCGCGAACCAGCGCCAATGGCCACGACATGCTCGCGGCCATGAAAGACTGGGTCCACGAAGCCGAGGCCAGCGGCATCCAATCGCTGCGCGATTTCGCCAGCCAGCTGAAAACCTACTCGCTGCGCCCAACCGCCTGATCCCCGTTGATCGGCATGCCCTGTTCTGGGGCGTGCCGAGCGGAACTTCACCCCACCTCCTTACTCAAATCCGGCACATCGCCCGCGTGGCGGGCCGGATCGTGGCCGCACGCCCTCAGCCGAGAATCGCTCCGTGCACATGGCCAAACACATACAGCCCCGCGACCCGCCACCTGCCGCTGCGCAAACCCTGCTCGCGCTGTTTCATGCGCAAGGTGAAGTGGCGCGCCTGAGCGAGCGCGAGCAGCTGTTCAGTTCCCTGCTCGAAACCGTCAACGCAGTGCTCTGGGCGTTCGACTGGAAAACCCGCCAGGTGCTCTATGTCAGCCCCGCCTTCGAGCGCATCTTCGGCCGCCAGGTCAGCCGGGTGCTGGCGGACTTCAACGAATGGCGCGACAGCATCTACCCCGACGACCTCGAGTACGCCGAGCGCAGCCTGGCCCAGGTGCTGCTGCAGGGCGCTGTGGAAGACCGCGAGTACCGCATCATCAACGCTGCCGGCGAAATCCGCTGGCTGAGCGACAAGTGCTATATCAACCAGCAGCAGAACGGCGACCGCGTGATCGTGGTCGGCATCGCCGAAGACATCACCGAAAAGAAGCAGCTCGAAGGCGAACTGCAGCGTCTGGCCACCACTGACGTGCTGACCCAAAGCAGCAACCGCCGGCACTTCTTCGAGTGCGCCAACCAAGCCTTTACCGCCGCCCGCGAAGACGGCACGCCGTTGTCGTTTCTGCTGCTCGACATCGATGACTTCAAGCTGATCAACGACACCTACGGCCACCAGCAAGGTGACGAGGTGCTGCAGCACATCGCCGACAGCGGCAAGGCCGTACTGCGCCGCGGCGATGTGTTCGGGCGGATTGGTGGTGAAGAGTTTGCTGCCGTGTTCCCCGGCTGCGAGGCCGAGGTCGCCGAGCAGATCGCCGAACGCCTGCAGCGCGAGATCCAGCGCCTGAGCTTCAGCCATGGTCAGGAACGTTTCGGCGTGACCATCAGCCAGGGCCTGACCAGCCTGCACGACGACGACCTCAGCCTGGACAGCCTGTTCGCCCGTGCTGACGCGGCGATGTATCAGGCCAAGCGTCTGGGCAAGAATCAGATTATTTGTGGCTGACCAGAGCCTTGCGCAGTCCCAACTCCATATCGTCGATCAGTGCTTTGGCCAAACCGCTGAGAATGCGCGCCGCACTCCCCGCCTGCCGGTCATTTTCCATCTCTGCCTCGGTGGTCAGATGGCGGATGCAACCGAGCATGACCGACAACTCCGAGAACGCCTGCTCGAACGGCACATCGCCCTGCACGGCAAACAACGCCAGACATTGATCTTGCGCGCCCTCCTGTAGGAGCGGCCTTGCGTCGCGAAAGGCCCGCGAAGCGGGCCCGGCGATATCAGCGGCGGAGCTGAAATCTGGGGCCGCTACGCGACCCTTTCGCGACACAAGGCCGCTCCTACACAGATCGCAGCACATGCTTTCAGCGTTGGTGGATTGAGTGGGTTCGTCCGTCATGGCGCCACCTGCTTGGCCACGGCGTGGTCGATCAAGGCCCGCATCAGCTGGTTGAGGATATCGACGTTTTCCAGCAGGTAACTGTCGACGCCGATGGGCTCGGTGCCGAGGTAAGCTTCGAGGGTGCGGTTCATGCAGTCCATCAACTTGGAAACCTGGGTGAGAGCCTCTTCGCGGCTCAGGTCGCTGATGACTGAGAAGTAGGAAATTGGGGGGTCGGGGACGATCTTTTTCATAGTCGATTTCCAGTACGTAAACGGAAGCGACCACTCGAACCTTTCTCACGGATTTGGGTGGCAGCCGTACACGGGGTGAGAAAACCGAGGTACTGGAAACCCGGCCAGACCGAAGTCTGCCCGCGCACGGCTGCCGTGAAGCATTGCCTAACAGTACTGGTCGGGTTTCTCACACCCGGTCACCAAACCTGGCGACCCCGTGACGTTATCCCTGAGGCATTTCCCCGACAACAGAGCTGCTTCCGCAAGTCGCGTAGGATAATTCCCAAGCTACCCCGATTAGAAGCATTTGGTTTCAAGTTCGGAAACGTCTTACGCAAACACCCGCAAATCTATCGTGTAGGAGCGGCCTTGTGTCGCGAAAGGGGTGCGCAGCGCCCCCAAAAATTCCAGCTCCGCCGCTGCCATCGCCGGGCCAGCTACGCTGGCCTTTCGCGACACAAGGCCGCTCCTACAAAGGCCTTGCCGCCACTGATATCCGCACCCGACATCACAACGCTCGCAGCCATCACCTCACCGACGCAACTGATCCAGAATCATCAGTTGCTCAACCATATTCACCTTCACCATTTGCTCAAGGTCAGCCTTGCCGCCGATGCACAGCGCCGGCTCGAAGGCATACATTTCGTCCTCGGCAACCATCCCCAACTTGGCAAGTGCGCGCTGGAACAGCGGCTTGCCTTGGTTATCATCAAAGTCCAGGCTGTCACGACTGGTAGAACCGAGGAAAATGCCGAGGCTGCGGTCTGGTTGCGGGTTAGGTTTTCGCAGCTGATTCTTCAGCGCAACGATACCGCCAGCCAAACTAGACACCGTGATCTTGCGCTGATAACGCTCGCCCCAGGCATACAGCGAGCCGAACGCATCCCTGGCGATCACGTGGTAATTGTCGATCTCCGCCAGGCCGCTGCCTTGCAACCACTTATCCAGCGTGGCCTTGTACGCATCCGGGTCTACGATCCAGAACAAGCCATCAGCGAAAGAACACCAGCCTTCTTCGCGCCAGTAGCCCAGCAATGCAGGCGGCAGTTTTGACTGGTATTTGTCGATGCTCGCTGCAGGCACCTCACGACGTGAAGTGGCTTCACCAAGGTTGTCGATCATTGACTGGAAAAACTCATCCCGCACCGGTTAAGCCCCCTTGATCCGTTTGCAGATGACGTACCGGCCGCCACCCATCATTCGTATTTGAAGTCTGCCGCAAACTTGCCGGTCTGCAGATCCAGCTTGATCATGCAGCGTGTCCACGGTTTGCCTTGCTCGAACAAATTGTTGCCAGCGAAATACGCCCGCAACTTTATCAACAAGAGGCGGATGTCGTGATCAACCCGCGCAGGTTCAGGCACGAACCACTGCGGCTCACTCCCCTCGGCCTGATAGTCATAAAACAGCTTGGCGTGGTCGCCGGTCGGCGACAGCTCTACCTCAACAGAAACCCACTGAGCCTGCTGGGGCGCGATCGCCGAGAGTATTTCACCCAAGCCCTGGTAAATTCCCTGATCTGTACTCATAAGCCCCCAGAGTGTTCGCTACGTTTCGACCCACTGCCTGCTGGCAAAGTCCGGATGACTCTTCTCCCTAGTCACCAATTCGACTCTGACAAAGACGGCACCTCACCGTAGTCCGGTCTTCCCTTGCGCGTTTGAGCGCACCTTGCAACCAGGCGTGGACCGGTCCTTACCTATCCTCAGCGCCGAAAAACCTGGTCCAAAGGCCGCGCTTTTGGCTGCTATCCTTGGCCACCACCATCACCTCTGCAGCGGGCTCCAGCAGGTCGCGCGGGTAATGCTCGTGGCCACGGCACAGCGAATCGTCCAGACCGAACGCCTTGACGGCAGCAGCCGCCTCAATACACCAGCGGCCAAAGTAAGCACCACCTGCGAAATTCTCGTCGCCATAACGGTACCAGTAAGGATGCTTGAAGGGCGCTGCTTGCTTCTTAGTCCCCGAACGAGCACCGCTGCCAACTTCGGCATACCAATGCGCGACAAATCCCTGAAGGAGCGCGCCTTGCTGGCCAGGAGGCGCATCGACAGCTGCAAGCAACCGAGCATACGGTTTGGGGTAAAGCAGCACAGTACCGATCCGACGTTGCGGGGACCGGGTAGCGATAACGCGGTCGAGCAAAATGTCCTCGCCCTCATTGTCGATCAGCGCCAACAGACGCAGCCACTGCTCGTCGGGGATATCGAGCGTCAACGCCAAGCCGACGAGCCAGAAACACACAATGTAATGATCGTAGTTGACCGCCCACAGGGTGCGGCTTGTCACCTGCTGCGCAGTCCACTGCTCCGCGCCCAAGTGCTGTGATCGCTCCCAGGCGTCAAGCAAACCCGGAAAGTACCCTGCCAGCTCTGCCACCGGCAGGCCCGCAGAATAGCGACGCAGCATCTGATGCCAATGATCCTGGGCCAACTCGAACAGATACTGGGGCGCATAACTCGGGTCGCCGAATGGACGACTTGCAGTGTCCCAGCCGAGGGTGATGGATTCGTCACCAAAAGCGACCCATTCTGACCAATAGGCTGGATCACCCAACGGCGCGCGCTTGCTCATCATTTGCTCCCTAATAATCTGGAAGTGGCCGTCGGGTCCTTTCGCTTCCAGCCATCACCTCACCGACGCAACTGCTCCAGAATCATCAGGTGCGCATCCATGTTCTACCTAAATCGCCTAGAGCTTGTTTCGACCCAGCTTAAAATTTGATAAAGGTAAAGACCTCTCTGAATAAATTTTCAATGCGCGGAGAAGCGCCGAGGTGGGTAAGCGCTTCGCGGGTGGTAATAGGCATGTCATAAGGTTTGAAACCTCGACGAACAGCGATACCGTATAGAGCGTATTCGTCGCTATCTGAATGTTCCCAATGAGGCACGTAGCCAATCACCTTATAGACCTTAAAAATCTCATCTTGAAAACCCATCAGATCATATAGGTAACTTGGCGCATTATTTAGCGACAATGCTTGAGCGCACCATATGTTGAGCTCATCTTTGCTGATAGCAGTGCAGAACAAACATGCAATCACAAAAGCCAGCAGAACATCATTGAAACCATCAACTTTAATAGCATTCACACCCCACCCCATGGCCTTTAGCCGAAGAAATTTCTGTAGGCCGCCTCAACCTTTATCGAGACTTCATCAGGCTTGAAAGTAAGATTCTCCAATGCAGCCACATCAACAGATAACAAGGGATGAGCAACTGCAGGCGACTTCAACCCGCACTGTTGGCGAACCTTAAAAATTGCAAAAACCTCCAAAGGCAGCAAATCAAATGGTGGGCAGGCGTATGAGCTAGGACCATAGCTTTTTAAGCTCTTTAACGTGCTTACAAGCTGTGCCTGATCAACGTCAATGATTACGTGACCATTTTCGGCTTCGAGCTTCATATACCTCACCTTCATCGCACGTAAAATGTTGTAGCGCTTTGGAGGATCCCCTCTTAGCCGTCCTTAGCTGACCATTGATGATCGCAACGAGGTGGCGGTCGCAACCATCCACACCTGCTTTGTTGACGGAGTCGACAATAACTTCTTCCCCGATTCAACGTCGCAACTCTGGCAAAGACAGCACCTCATCGTACTGTGGCCAATCTTCTCTTGCGCGGTTGAGCACACCTTGCATCAACTCGTCAAATTCAGGCACTGGCTGCTCGGGCGGCAGCTGGTCAAAGGGCGCAGCCATCAGTGGATGATCAATCTGCTGGGGATTGGCCAAGCCTTCCCATTGGCGTAGACGCAGTAAGTAGAGGATTTCTACCGGAACGCGCTCCATGTGCCAATCCTGATTGAAATCGTAGGAGTTCTTCTGGCTGTCTCTGCCGGTCTGCCAGGTGTGGCGGTCACAAGCAGCGAGCAGGCCGGGCAACAAATCCTCGGGGTTGGGAGTGCGCCAGTTGGCCAGAAGAGCTTCGTAAATGGGTTCGTCATACGCATAGGCCGGCCACTGGTGTGAAACATCGCCTACCCAATCGGCAAACACACGCAGCATGAAGGGTTGAGCGCGGCGGTGCTGCTCTTCGTACTCGATAACCAACTGATGTCCGCGATTAAGCGCCGCGTGCGTTAGATAGCCCTGATAAATGACGGCATCCTTCCAGCCCAAAATAGCCATCGCTCCCATCATGTTGGCAGCGGTTTGGATGCTGTAGTTTTGTTGGCGGATATGGTTGCCGGGGTGTTGATCGTACTCGTGCGCCCAAAAATACAATTGCCAAATACCTACTTGATAGTAGCGTATCCAGCGAGCCAATTCTTGCAGCCACTGCGGGTTGCTTGGAGCAGTTGCAAGTACTGTATGAAGACTACCCCGCGCCATTCTTTCCGGGGTAGTAGTTGTCGCATTACTTTTATTCGGAACCATCCTTGAGCCACTAGGCCTTGCATCCTCGCGGGTGACGTATTCACGTATCGCGTTGACATAAAACGTGTCATCCGCATGTGGCCCTCTAGTGACGCGGGCACATACGCTCTTGTAAGAAGGCCATTTTGGATTCACACCCATGCGTTCAATTGCATTCATACTCCCCCCGTGGCCGCGCCAAGCTCAGCGCGCTGCCCCAGCAACTCAGCCGTGGCTGAACTGATGCAAGATCATCAAGTGAACGTTCATGTCCAATTTCTGAAGGTTCTCGATCCGCGCCTGCCCCCCCGCGATCAGCACTGGCACGAATCCGTACATTTCGGATTCACTGAGCGGCCCCAGCGTTTGCACTGCACGCTCGAAAAGATAGTTTTCTTCAATATCTTCGAAATCAAAATCATCAGGCTCGGCCATGGCAAAGAAAACACCTAAACTTCGGTCGGGGTCAGGATTCGGCGTCTGAGCCTCATCCTTCATTGCCAGTACCCAATTATCCACGCAAGAGATGGTGACCTTCCGGTTGTAGCGCTGGCCCCACAGATAGAATGTGCCGAAACCCGTGCGGCCGATCACATGATAATCGTCGATATCTGCCAGCTCGCTTCGCTTGATCCACTCGCGCAACATCGGCGTGTATTCATCCGGATCAACCGTCCAGAAGCGGCCGCCGGCATATCCGGCCCAACCTTCTTGCTGCCAGTAGGTCAGCAAACGATCAGGCAGAACTCCGCGATACTTGTCGATGCTCGAGGGCGGCACCTCACGCCGCGAGGTGGCCTCGCCCATGTTTTCGATGAACAGCTCAAAGTACTCGTCTTTCATGGCGTTGGTCCCCTTAGCATTTCCAGCCGGACGTTCATTCTAGCGTCCCCGGCGCCCTTGGCTAAAGCATCGCTGACAGCGCGGTCGAGTGCGTCGACTCGACTCGGCCAGTTACCGCCAATGGTCGAGTTGACCAGGCCGTTACCCATGGTCGTAGGAATGGGTTGGTGATAACCGCCCACAACCATGTCCGGTTCATGCAATGCCGACATAGTAGAGCGGATCTCTTTGGCCTGCGCTTTGGCAAGCGTCGTCGCCTCTTTGACGCTCATGTTTTTGTTCTTGGCAAGCAGACTTTCGGTGATCTTCGCCGCTATATCTTTCTCGAACGCAGTAGCGACACGTCGTTGAGCATCCTTGGCAACTGGGTTGCGGCTATTTTCCTTGTACGCATCGCGAGCCAGCTTGAATTGGTCCACCGTCATGTTGTTGATCGCTTCCTGCTGAGCCTGAAGCTGCTTGTAGTACTCCTTGAGGAACGACTGCTGCTGGGTAGGCGACATGGCTTTGAAACTATCGCTGGTGAATGGGTTGAACGGCGCTACATCGACAACATCAATCCTGGCCGCTGCCTTGCCCGCGTCTTTGCCGAGCTGCCCGGCATAATCGTTTACGTTTTCCACCGGCTTGCCATTGAAGGAGGTTCCTCCATCGGCGTAGTTCTGATTACCTGCTGGCGTTGATGGTTTGCTGGTCCACTCAGGCACGGCTTTGCCTGCCGCAGCCCCTTCGGTCTTGGCCAACTTGGCAGTGTCGACGGCCATTTTCTCCAGGCTGTCGCGGCCCAGCTTGATGCCCACACTGGCCAGTTTGACGCCGCCTTTGGCAACCCCGCCTACTCCGGTGAGAAGCCCACCAACATCCCATACCAGTTCGCCCATGTCGCGGCCCAACTGTTCGGCGTGCTCATCACCACCGACTGTTAGCGCTTCTTCGATGCGGGCGACCTTGGCTTTGAGGTTTTGTTTGACCTCTTCCGGGTAGCCGGCCAAGGCGCTCGGGTCGTCGATCAGGCCGCCGATGGCCTTCACCGTCTCGATCGGGTGCAGAAGCATCTGCGCCAGCCCCGAGATATCGTCAAATCCGGCCTTGATCAAGCCTTGGCCAACGCCACTCTGGGTCAGCAGGTCCTGCTTCTTGCTGATATAGGCCCACTTGGCCAGCACCTTGAGTTCATCAATGCGCCCTTCAGCTTCTTTGAGCTCTTTGCGTGCCTGCACGTACTGCTGGGTCGCCAGCCAGTTGTTATCCACAGCCCCCGAGGCCGCCGCGGTAGCGGTGGCGGCATCGAGGCTGGTGGTGGCGGCGATGCCGGTGACCAGGCTGACGATGAGGTTGCGCTTGGCTTCGCGCTGGCTTTCAGTTTCGGTCGGGCTGGCTTCGGAGAACAGCCCGGTGAGCAGGCTCGACGCCGCCGCGCCGGCCGCGCCACTGCCGCAGCTCTGGCTGCTGGCGGCCGCACCGGCGCAGGCGAGGATGCCGTGCAGGGCAGCGTGCATCGGCGTGCCTTCGACTAGGGTGCCGTCGGCGACCAGGTCACCGAGGTAACCGGCGCCTTGCTGCTGCACGTAGTTGACGACCATGCCTTGCATGAACGCGCCGTTGCCGGCACTGATGTTGCCGCTTGCTGCGGCAACCAGCGCGGTGGTGATCTGCCGGTAGGTGCCGCCGGCGCCCCAGTTGCCGGCCACGCCATCCGCTTCGTTGCGCAGCCTGATGGCCTGGTCGCGCAGGGCCTGACTGAGCTCGGCGTCGCTGGTTTCGAGGGCCTTGGCATCGGCTGCATCGGCCGCGTTGCGCTTGGCGTCGACTTCCTTGGCCTTATTTGCGAGCAGGGTGCCGGCCTCGTTGGCAAAGGCGTTGACGATCTCGAAGCCGGCGCGGATCTGCTCTTCGTCGAAGATCGGCTTGAGCGCGTTGGTGTTGTCGCGGTCACTGGAGACATCGCGATTGAGCCCGGCGAGGGTCTCGTCGACGCTCTGGCCGGTGCGCTCGCGCTGGGCAGCGGCGTCGGTGATGAGGATGCTGCCGCCACTGATGCCGCTGCGGGTCACGCTGCTGGCGCTGTCGCTGGCACTGATGGCAATCGGCAGGCTGGCGCCGATCTGTTTGTCGTTGGTGGGGATCTCGGTGCCGGGGGTAATCGCGCCGCCGGTCTGCACCTTGCCGTCCTGGGACTTGCCGATCTCGCTGTAGCCGCCGCCGATGCTGAAGGTGCTGGCGTCGTACTCGGCTTTGTTGCGGATGTCGCTGGTGGTCAGGCTGGCGGTTTCGAGGCGGTTCTTGCCGTCAGCCACAGCCTTGTCGCTGCTGGCGATGACCGCGCCTTTGAGGTCGGTGTTGCCGCCGACGCGGATGTCGAAGCCGCCGTCGCCGGCCTTGATCCCGGACTGCTCGGTAACGCTGGCGAAGTCCGAGTCCATGTCGGTGCCGCCGAGGTTGGCGCTGCCGCCGCTGACCGTGCTCATGCCGTAGCAGAACGGCGGGATGCACAGGCTGATGCCGACGCCCATGCTCTTCTCGTCGACCTTGAAGGTGTCGGTGTCTTGCAGGCTCTCGATGTTGAGGTCGCCGCCAACGTCTGCCAGCACCTGACGGCCACTGACCACGGCGCCGCGCAGGTTGGTGTCACCGCCGGAGACCAGCGTGGTGGTGTTGCCTGCGGCGATCTGGGTGTTGGTGTGGGTCAGGGTGTCGCCATCGGCGTCGCCGCGGTTGCCGCTGACGCCCAGGTCGAGGGTGAAGCCGTTGCGCGAGCCGCCCAGCGACAGGCCGATGCCGACGCTGGCGCTCATGCCTTTGCTGTCGCTGTCCTGCTTGCTGGTGTTCTGCGCGGCGAGCAGGTCGATGTTGCCGTCGGCGGCGAGGGTGGCGTTGTTGCCGGCGCGCACCTCGCTGCCCTGGACGAGAATGTTGCTGTCACTGCCCGCGCCAGTGGCGCGCAGGCGCACGTCGTTGCCGGCAATGATGGTCGAGCCGGCAGCGGCGTCGCTTTGCTGCACGGTGGTGCTCTGTTGCTGCTTGGTGCCCAGCGACAGGCTGATGTTGATCCCGCCGGCAGCGCCTGGGTCCTGGGCGACTGCAGTGGCGGCGTTATTGACCGCCAGTGCGGTGGTGGCCGCGGCCAGCGCCTGCATGCGGCCGTCTTCGGTCTTGCTCGACGCCTGCTGCATCTGCTGGGTGGTCTGGATCGCGCTGATCACCGGGTTGGTGATGGTCACGGTGAAGCCGGTCTGCTTGAACAGCGTCTCGCGGGTGCGCTCGCTGGTCTCGCGGGCTTCGGTGATGGCGATCTGTTGAGCGAGGATGTCGACGTCGCCTTTCGGCGCGACCACATCACTGCCGACCTGGCGGTACTGGCGCCCGGCTTCGATCATGACATCGCCTTCGGTGCTGCCGATGGTGCTGGCGCGGGCGGTTTCACGGGTGGTGAGGTCTTTGACGCTCTGCTGCTGGGTACCCATGGTCAGGGCGATGCCGCCGCCGCTGAACAGGCCGCTCTTTTTCTCCGACTTGTCGTGGCGTTCGCTGCTGCTTTCGGTGGCCGCTTCGATGTTCACATCGCGCTCGGCGACCAGCACCGTCTGCTGGGTCGAGACCACGTCGCTGCCGCGCACGCTGATATCGCGGCCGGCCTGCAGGTAGGTCTGCTCGCCGCTCAAGGTGGTGCCGCTGGCCTGGGTCTGGCTGACGGTGTCGCGCAAGGTGGTGGTCTTGCTCGACAGCATGCCGTTGCTGCCCTTGAACTTGTGCGCTTCGTCGGCGAACTGGTACTGCTCGGCGGCCGTCAGGTTGATGTCGCGGCGCGCTTCGGCAAGGACCATGCCTTGGTCGCTGGTGACCGTGGCGCCGCGGGCGTTGAGGTCCTGGCCGGCGGTGATGCGCAGGTCACCGTTGGTTTGCACGGTGCTGCCGACTTCGCCGCGGCTGGCTTCGTTGCGCCAGTTGCTGGCATCCCAGCGGATCGCCTGCTGCGAACTTTCGCTGACGGTGCCGAGGTTGACGTCGCGCCCGGCCTGCAACTGGGTAGCGCCGCCCTGGCCGGCGTTGACCACCTGGCTGCCTTGCAGGTTGAGGTCATTGCCGGCGGCGACTTTCATGCTGCCGCCATCACCGCTGACAAACAGCCCGGCGACCCGCGACAGGTTACTGCGGGTGCCTTGCTCGCTGCTGCTGTCGCGGCTCAGCGAGCGGCTGTTGATGTCCTGCCCGGCGTCGATGGCGAGGCTGTCGGTGGCGCCGATCAGGCCGCCGAGGTTGTTCAGGTTGTCGCGGGTCTGCAGGGCGACGTTGTTGCCCTGGATGCGGCCACCGAGGTTGTCGATGTTCTGCGCGGTCAGCGCGACCACGCTGCGCCCGCCGAGGCTGCCGCTGTTGATCAGGTCGCCAGACAGGTCGAGCTTGAGCTGCTGGCCGGCGATCAGCGCGCCATTGCCGTTGATGTCGCCCTCTTGCACGCGCACGTAGACCTGCGGCACCAGTACCTTGCGCGATTCGCCGTTGGCCAGGGTGACGTTGCGCTCGACCAGCCAGACGATGTCGCTGGTCAGCTGGGCCATCTGCTCGGCGCTCAAAGCAACACCCGGCACCAGGTTCCAGTCGCTGGCCAGGGTCACGGCGTTGTCGATCAGGGCGCGGTACTGCGCTTCGTCGTTGGCAAAGCCGTCGAGGAAGCGCCGGCCGGTGAGCTGGGCGATCTGCTCGCGGATCAGCTTCTGCTCGTAGAAGCCGTCGCCAAGGCGTTGCTGCGTCTGCGCCGGGTCGAACTGCAGGCGCTCGAGCATGTAGTCCGACGACAGCCATTTGCGGTAGCTGGTAAAGCGCGCGTCGGTCTCGATCAGGTAGTTACTGGTGCCTGCGGGGTTGGTCTGGAACAGGCTGTTGTTGGGCAGCGCCAGGTTCAGGCCGCCGGTGCGCACCTGGTCGGCAATGCCCTGGCCGTCGTTGAGCTTGACCTCAACTACGGCGCCGACTCGGTACTGCTCGCCGACCTCGGCGTTGACTGCACCCACCGTAGCCACCTGCTGGCCGACCTGGAGCAGCTCGCGACCGCTCAGCTGAGTGCCGCTGCCGTTGACCACGGCGTACTGGCCGTACTCGGTGGGGGTCAGGTCGATGTCCTGGATCAGCGGCGCCGGGCGGTAATCGGTGATTCTGCGGCCCTGGCTGTCACGGCCCTTGCGCTGGATGCGGTAGAAGTTGGTCGCGGTGCCGGCATCGGTGGTCACCCGCTGGCCGTCCACCTCGGTGTTGATCACTTGCGCGGCGCCGGCCTGGAGCAAGCCACCGGCCAGAATCCGGCTCTTGTCGTTGAGTACGCTGTCGCCGCTGAAGGTCAGGTTGCCGCCGGCCAGAATCTGCCCAGGCGCTGAGCTGGCGATACGGGTTTCGACCACGCTGCGGGTGTAGTCGTAGCGATTGAAGTTGTCGCGCACGCCATCCGGGGCAACCAGATGATCGACTTCGTCGCGGTAGACCGAGACCTGATCAGGGCGGTAGCGGTTGGGCGAGCCGGTGATCTGGAATTCCTGCAACTGCTCGCGGCTGACTTCTACGTCGACGGTGCTGAAGTGTTCGTTGGTGTTGCGCAGCTCGCGGATGTTCAGGCTCATGGCGCCCAGCGATTCGACCGTGGCGCTGGCGTTGGCCAGCAGGTCAGCGCGGCCGCTGGCCTGATCGTTACCATCCAGCGTGCCGCCGATGGCGAGGTCGCCGGCACTGAAGATCAGCGCCTGCTCGCGGTTGTCGATACGCTGGCTGCCGATGTCCAGCCGCTCACGGGCGGCGATGACCGCCGCCGGGCCTGCTTCGTCGAGGTTGGCCAGGGTGCGGCTGGCGATGGCCAGACGGTCGCCGTAAATGCGCCCGGTGCCAAGGTTGAACAGCTCATCGGCTTGCAGGCGCACCTGCTGACCGTCGATCAGGCCGCGGTTGTGCAGTTGGCCGTTGACCCGCAGGTCGACCTGGGTGGCGGCCATTTCGCCGCTGGCGGCGTTGTCCAGCGCCTGGCCGCGCACGATCAGCGCTTGCCCGGCGAGCAGTTTGCCGCTGTTGTACAGGGCCCCGCCGATATCGATATCGACCTTGCCGTTGGCTTGCACCTGGCCGCCGAGGCTGAGGTTGCCCTGCTGGCGCAGGATCAGGTCACCGAGGCTGAGCAGGCGGCCACTGCCGCTGAAGTACGCCGCATTGAGCGACAGCAGGCTGCCGCCGAGCAAGGTGCCACTGCCGTTGTCGACGGCCAGGCGGTTCTGCGCCGGGTCGCGATCGGCCAGGCGCAATTCGCTGCCAGCCGAGATCAGGCCGGCGTCGTTGTACAGCGCCTGGGCCAGGCCGAGGTCGATGCCGGCGTCAGCGCGCAGGGCGCCTTGCTGGTTTTCCAGAGTGTCCGCGCGCAGCAGCAGCGACTGGCCTTCGATGCCTTGCTCGTTGCCCTGGCTGGTGCGGTTGTCGAGCTGCGCGGTGGTCAGTCGGGTTTGCCCAGCGCTGCGCAGCAGGCCGCCGCGGTTGTCGATGCGCTCGTTCTGTTCAACGATCAACGCACCTTTGGCCTGCACCTTGCCGCCCTGGTTGTCGAGGCGGTTACCGAGCAACTGCACCTGGCTTTCGCCGGCGATCTGGCCCTGATTGTTGAGGGTGGTGGCTGCCAGCAGCAGGTTGCCCTTGGCGCCGATAAAGCCCTGCTGGTTATCCAGTTGCGCGCTGCGCAGCTCGACTTCGGCCTGGCCGACGATGCCTCTGTCAGCGCCCGAGGCGCTGTTGTGCAGGGCGGCGCTGCCGGTGTCGACGAACAGCCGGCCACCGGCCTGGATCAGCCCGCCGCTGTTGTGCAGCTCGCCGCTGCGCAGGTCGAGCCTGGCCTGTGCATCGAGGGTGCCGCCGTCGTTGTTGACGCTTTGCCCACGGCTGTCGAGCAGCAGCTCGCGGCCACTGATCACGCCCTGGCTGTTGTTCAGGCCAAGCGCGCCGAGTTGAATATCGCCAGCCGCTTCGAGGCGCCCGCTCTGGTTCTGCAGCTGACCGTTGCTGACTTCGACGAACAGCCCGGCCTCGACCGAGCCGAGGGTGCCGCCGCTGTTGTCGAGCTGGCCGGCAATCACTTGCATGGCCTGGGTCGCGGCGAGGGTGCCGGCGATGTTGCTGAGGCTGTCGGCGTTCAGGTTGAGGGTATTGCCAGCGCTGAGCGTGCCGCCGTCGTTGAGCACTTCGCCGGCAGTGACGGTCATGGCGCCGCCAGCAGCCAGGGTGCCGCCACGGTTGTCCAGGCGCTGCGCGTCGCGCACTTGCAGAGTGCCGCCGTGGGTGGCGATCACGGTGCCGCCGCTGGTGTCCAGGTCACGGCTGTCGAGCAACACTTGCCGGCCTTGGGTCTGGCCGTTGGCAAGCTGGGCCTTTTGCGCGCTGATCTGCAGGGCGCCATTACTGGCCAGGGTGCCGCCGTTACCGTCGATTTCGCTGGCGCGGACGTCGAGTTTGCCGCTACCAGCGTGCTCGACCTTGCCTTTGCGGTTGGCCAGGGTGCCTGCGTCGAGGCTGAGCTCGCGGGCGTTGCTGGCGATGCGGCCGTCGCTGTTGTCGAGCTGGCCGGCGACTTTGATGAGGCTTGCTGCGGTGCCGGTCTGGACCAGTTCACCGCCGTTGTTCGAGAGCTTGTCGGCGTTGACCTGCAGGTTGCCGACATTGACCTTGGCGCTGTCGCTGCGCACGGTTGCGCTGGCTTTGGCGTCGAGGCGGCCAGCGCTGTCGATGGTGCTCGAGCTGAGGTCAAGGTCGCCGTTGTTGGCGGTCAGGTTGAGGTTGCCGGCGTAGCTGCGGCTGTGGCTGAGGTCGACCGTATCGCCTTGCAGATCAAGGGCGCCGCTGGCGTGGTTCTGGCCGTGGGCGGCAATCTGCTTAGCCTTGACCGTGAGCGTGGCGTTGCCGCTGGAGGTACCTTGGGCGTCAACGCCGGCTGCCAGCAGCGAGTCGCGGCTGCTGTCGAGTTTGGCCGCGTCGATGTTCAGATTGCCCTGAGCGGCCAGCTCGCCGGTGTTGGTGACCGTGCCCTGGCTGCTGGCGTGCAGGTCGCCTTTGGCGTACAGGCTGCCGCTGTTGTCCACTGCCGTGGCACTGGCCACGCGGGTCGCCCCAGCACTGCTGATGGCGCCCTGGTTGAGCAGCTTGCCGTCGGCGCTGATCACCACGTCACCGGCCATGGCGCCGATCTGCCCGGCGTTGCGTACGCCAACCCCGGCCTCGGTACCGACCAGCTTGATCTTGCCGGCGTACATGCCGCCCAGCTCGGCGACGTCGATGGCCACCTCGGGCTGGGCGCTGTCGTCCTTGGCCAGGGCGGTGGCCTGGGTATTGTCGGCGTTGACCTGATTACGCCCGGTGGTGACCTTGAGGTCGTTGGCCCAGATCCCGGCGTTGACCTCGACGCTGCGCGCGATCAGGTCGGTGTAGTCGCTGTCGCGGGCATCCAGGCCCTTGCCGGTAATGCTCAGGGTGCCGCCTTCGACGCGGTAGCCGGTGATGCGGCCGTTCTCCATCTGCGCGCGGCCGGTGGTCAGGGTCGAGCGGTCGGCATTGATGAAGCCGCAGCCGTCACAGGTGATCCCGGCCGGGTTGGCGATGACCACTTCGGCGCGCTGGCCGGCGACTTCGACGTAGCCACGCAACTGGCTCGGGTTGCTCGAATTGACTTCGTTGAGGATGACCTTGGCACTGCCCCGGCCAAGGTACGGGTTGCCCTCGATCCAGCCGCCCAACTGGGTTTTGCTGTTGCCGACCGCGTTGTTGAGGATCGCGCCACGGCCGTCGACGTCGAACTGGCTGTAGTTGTTGCGCGACACCCCGCCGGCGCTCGGCGCGCGGATGTTGACCTGCGGCGTGCCGTTGGCGCTGTTGATCACCATCGGCTGCTGCCCGCTGGGCGCGCCACGGTCGGCGACGATGCCAGCGGCCCAGGCCGGGGCCACGCTGAGGCTGATCAGCCCAAGCGCGCCCATCAGGGCGTAGCGCAGGCCGTTGAGGCTGGCGACGCAGGGCTTGGCCACCACGCCGCTGCCACTGCTGACGCCGGGCGCCTTGCCGGCGCTGCTGACGGTTTCGGCGACGACCATGAGCAGGCCGCGCGCCTTGTTGAAGATGATGCGATACAGATGCTTGTTCATTGCAAATCCCTTTGCGTCAGGCGTCGGTGGCCAATGGGTGAGCGGCAAACCAGGCGCGCGCCTGCTCCGGGATCACCCCGATGCCATGAAAAGTGTTGACCCTGAGCCCTTGCTCTTCGCCGCGGTGGTGCAACGCACGCGCGCAACGGTCAGTGAACAGGCGCCGCGCCAGCAGGCGGCTGAGGGCGACGCTGTGGCCGAACGGGGTGACCCAGTCGTTGATCCACATGCGCTCGCCGCTGCACCAGTCGGCTTCGTCCAGCTCGATCGGTGAGCGGGTCAGGTAGCGCTGTTCGGCGGCCTCGCTGAGGTTCAGCCAGGAGACGAAAAACACCGGGCGACCGCCCTCGCTGCCCAGCACGAACTGACGGTGCTTGAGCGCCGGCAACAGCAGGCTGGCGAGGCTGTGCAACGGGGCGTCGCGGTGGGCCGTGGAGTGCATCCACAGCCAGGTCGCAGCGCCCAGCGCGGTGGCTTCGTTCCACGGTTCGTCGATCAGGCCTGGGGCGGTGATGTCGAAAGTGTCGATGCGCATGGCAGCCTCCTCAGAACGACAGGGCGACGGTAAACGCGCTGGTGAAGTTGGCGGTTTCAAAGCCATCGGGCTTTTTCAACGGCGTACCCCACGACCAGTCGTAGGAGAGGTTGCGATAACCGCCGCGCACACCGACCACGGCACCGGCCAGGCGCCGGCCGATCAGGTAGTCGGCGGAGTTGCCGCCGACTGCGCCGTAGTCGACCCCGGCGTACAGCTCCTGGCCGCTGCTGCCCAGGGCCAGGCCGAGTTCGTTGCTCAAGGTCCAGCCGCGGTCGGCAGAGAGGATGTTCTCGCCATCGAAACCACGCACCGAATAGCGCGTGCCGATGCTGAAGCGGTCTTGCGGGACCAGTTCGGTGCGGTTCCACTGCGCGCGCCAGCCGCCGATGTAGCGCAGGCGCTGGCCATAGGCGTCGAACGGCACTTGCAGCTGGGCGTCGGCCTGGATGATTTTCGAGCGGGCGGTGCCGTCGCCGAAGGCTTCTTCCGGCGCCTCCAAGGCGCTGTGGGCGCCGGTGCCACGGCGGTAACTCAGGCCAAGGTCAAGGGTCGAAGCGCCGATGAACTCACGATGACCAATGCCCGCCTGCCAACCGGCCATGCGCCGGTGTTGCTGGAGCAGTTCGGTGTCGTCGATGAAGTTTTCCGAAGAGCGCGTCCACAGGCTGCCCCACATCGTGGTCTTGCGCACCGCATCGCGGTACACCAGGCGCGACAGGCGCAGCTCGTTGTTGCGGCTTTCGCCGCGGTAGAGGAAGTCCTGGTTAACCCCGGCCACCGTCTGGTGGTAGTCGTACTCGCTGCTGGTGAACGCCAGTTGCCAGTACCCGAACGGCAGCGAGTAATGCAGGGTGTGCCCTTTCGAGCCTTTGTCGCCGGAGGTGCCGCCGCCCAGGTCGTGGTTGAAGCTGGCGTAGAACAGGTCATTGAGCGACAGCGGGTTGTCCAGCGACAGCGCCACGGCGCCCTGGTATTTGCCGGTGGTCTTGCTGCCGCTGTTGTCCACCGACAGGCTCAGGCGCGCCGGGAAGCGCTGGCGCCAGGCAATGATCACGTCGCTCTCGCCCGGCTTGGCGGTGCTGCTGGCAGCAGGCGCGATGCGGATATCGGCTTCGGCAGTGGGCACCCGCTTGAAGTTTTCCAGCGCTTGTTCGATGTCGCGCAGGTTGAGCAGATCGCCAGGCTTGGCCGGCATCGCGTTCCAGGCGTTGGCGCGCCCGCTGGTGCCCTCGGCAAAGCGCACCTGGCCGATGCGGCCGGGCAGCAGGGTCAGCACCAGAATGCCGCTGTTGAGGTCTTGCGCTTCGGCCAGGACACGGGTGGTGACGTAGCCCTTGGCGATGATCGCGTTCTGCATGCGCTTCATCGTCAGGTTGATGCCGGCACCGCCCAGGCACTGGCCCAGCGCTGGGTCGTCGCTGGGGTTGGCGGCCTGCAGCGCCCACTGGAACTGCTCGGCAGCCTCGCCGATCAGGCGGATATCGTTGATCTTGAAGCAGGGTTTTTCATCCCGCGGCAGGCGTGCCTGGGCCTCGGCCACAGGTGCAGCTTCCAGGCGCACGTCGGGGCGGGTGTCGAGTTGCTCGCGCAGGATTCGCTCGCGCTCGCGTTGGCGCAATTCTTCATCGGCAACGGCTGCCGAAGCTGACTGGCTGACCACCAGACCTGCCAGCAGCAGGCATAGTGGAGGAACAAACGAGGCGAATGAGCGGGCGACAGCAACAGTCACCGCGCCGCGTTGCGCGAGTGGAGGCATGACACGTCCTTGTGAACCGGAAACGGGTAAAGGCCTGGGACAGGGGGGATGTCCTGCAGGCCTGAAATCGAACGGTCTGACGTGTCATTCGCAGAAAAGTTGCGTGATGAAGTAGGAAAAATCAGCACAGCTGAGCGATTTGTGAAACAAATCGCACTCTGAGCGTCGGGTTTTGTCGCGTGGCCCTGTAGTTACTCTTTGCTGACCGTGGCTGCTTCATCGGTCGAAGGCGCCTCGCTGGCGGCAGCCTCCTGGCCTGGCGCGGCGTCGACTCTGCGCAGCCGATTCAGCTCTGGCAGGCCGAGTTTCAACAACCGTGCAGTCTTGTTGCTGGCGACCTTTTCCAGGCCTTGATCTGCCGGCACCCGCGCCAGCTGCCCGGCCAGGCTCATGGCCAGAATCTCCCGCGAATAGACCCCGCCACCCAGGGCATACACCGCCGCAATCAGCTCGCGCAGCGGCAGTGGCAAGCGCCAGCGGGTGCGCAGCGCCGAGCCGAATGGGGCGCCGAATTCGTTGAGCGACAGTTGCACCTGATCTTCATCCAGCTCACCGCCGGCCAGGCGCCACTCCTGCAGGCAACGCAACACCGCTAGGTCGCCCAGACAATGCAGCAGGCCGGCGCAGTAGCAGCGACCTTCATCAACTTCAAGCATGCGCGCCAGGGTGCGGCCGTACTCTGCGGTGTGCAGCGACAAGTCCCAGTAGTGCGCGGCATGCCGGGCCAGCAGTGGGTCGCTCAGCCGCGCGCTGCGCTTGAGAGTCAGGCCGAGCACCAGGTTCATGCTCTGGGTGCTGCCGAGTTTGTTCAGCGCCTGCAGCAAAGTCTGCGCCGGCGCATCGCTGTGCATCGCCGCGCTGTTGGCGGCGGCGATCAATACTGCGGTGATCTGCGGGTCGCTGCGCACCTCTTCTTCAAGCACGCGCAGGTCCAGCCCTTGCGGATTGAGCGCGCGCTTGATGGCTTGCTCGACGTCGGCCAAAAGCGGCCCACCGTCGGCACTGGCGCGGCGCTGCTCAAGATACGCCGGCAGCTTGGCTCCGGGGCTGAGCGGCGGCACCGGGCAGGCGATCTCCTCGCCGGCGCTGGTCAGCAGCACTTCGAGGCGCTTGCGCAGTTTGTCGATGTTGAGCGGTTTGCTCAGGTATTCGGTGGGTTGCAACGGCAGCACTTCACGCACGCTGGCGCTGTCGCTGCGGTTGCTCAGCAAAATGAACGGCAGGCTCGGCGTCTGGCTCTTGCCACGCACTCTGCGCAGCAGGTCGAGGCCGTCAATGTCACCCACCAACTCACGGTCGGCGATGATCAGGTCAGGCTTGCTGGCCAGTGCCGCCAGCGCCTGGGCACCGTCGGCGCAGATCTGCAGGCGGGCGTCGCAGCGCACGCTTAGCAGGGTTTCGCGCAGCATGTCGCGCACCCATGGGTCGCCTTCGGCAATCAAAACGCAAGGCGCGGTGGGGTTTGCAACGCTCATGGGCTACTCCTGAGTAATCGTGTCACGCAATCCGTTGCAGCTTCCAAAACAGGTCCGTGAGGCTAACGATAGCGTCTAGCCCAGCGGATAGGCATTTTTTTTGGCCTTGGGCTGCTTGCGCAGTACCCCTGTAGGAGCGGCCTTGTGTCGCGAAAGGCCAGCGTAGCTGGCCCGGCGATGTCCGCGGCGAAGCTGCAATCTGGGGCCGCTACGCAGCCCTTTCGCGACACAAGGCCGCTCCTACAGGGGGGCGTGTTGGCCTGGGGAGGGGCATAAAAAAACCCGCCTAGGCGGGTTTTTTTCTGACGCGGGTCACATTACGCGAGTTCAGCGAAGCACTCTTCGATGATCGCCAGGCCCTTGTCGAGCAGCGCGTCTTCGGCGGTCAGCGGCACCAGGATGCGCAGGACGTTGCCGTAAGTACCGCACGACAGCAGGATCAGGCCCTTGTCGCGCGCCTTGGCCACGACCTGGTTGACTGCTGCAGCGTTTGGCGTGTGCGAGCCAGCGGCGTCGAACACTTCAACTGCAATCATCGAACCCAGTGCACGCACATCACCGATGATCGGGTGCTTGGCCTGGATCTGGCGCAGGCCAGCGACCAGGTGCTCGCCAACAGCCTTGCTGCGGTCGAGCAGTTTTTCTTCTTCGAACACCTGGATCACGGCCAGGGCCGCGGCGCAGGCGATCGGCGAACCGGCGTAGGTGCCGCCCAGGCCGCCTGGAGCGATGGCGTCCATGTACTCGGCCTTGCCGCACACACCGGCCAGCGGGAAGCCGCCAGCGATGGATTTGGCGAAGGTGGTCAGGTCAGGCGCAACGCCCATCTGTTCCATGGCGAAGAAGGTGCCAGTACGGCCAGCGCCGGTCTGCACTTCGTCGGCGATCAGCAGGATGCCGTGCTGGTCGCACAGGGCGCGCAGGCGCTGCATGAACGGCTTGGTCACCGGGATGAAACCACCTTCGCCCTGAACTGGCTCGATGATGATTGCAGCGATGTCTTTTGGCTCGGCGTCGTTCTTGAAGATGCGTTCGATGGAAGCGATCGAGTCGTCGATGCTCACGCCGTGCAGCTCGTTCGGGAAGATCGCGCGGAAGATGCCGCCTGGCATCAGGCCCATGCCGGCCGAGTACGGTACGACTTTACCGGTCAGACCCAGGGTCATCATGGTACGGCCGTGGTAGCCGCCGGTGAAGGCGATCACGCCAGCACGGCCAGTGGCAGCGCGGGCGATCTTGACGGCGTTTTCAACCGCTTCGGAGCCGGTGGTGACCAGCAGGGTCTTCTTGTCGAAGTCGCCTGGAACCAGCTCGTTGATTTTTTCGCACAGCTCGACGTAAGGCTCGTAGGCCAGCACCTGGAAGCAGGTGTGGCTGACCTTGGTCAGCTGGTGCTGAACAGCGGCAACCACTTTCGGATGCAGGTGGCCGGTGTTGAGTACGGCGATGCCGCCGGCGAAGTCGATCAGTTCGCGGCCTTCAACGTCGATCACGGTAGCGTTCTTCGCGGTGTCGACGAAGATCGGGTGGATCTGGCCAACGCCACGTGGGACGGCGGCGACACGACGTTGCATCAAGGATTCGTTGGTCTTGCTCATAGTGCCCTCAATTGCGCCGACTGATAGCGGCGCTTGGGGGTGGCTGGGTCTGTTCGCGATCAGTATTCGTTGATCGACTGGCGCGAGCGCCCGGGCCACCAGGTCCTGCAATATAAAAAGACCAGCGAGACGTCGCTCTCGCGCCCCGCTGGCAGAGGTAAAAACCTTGCTACTGGATCAGACGCTGATGCACAGGTACTTGATTTCGAGGTAGTCCTCGATGCCGTACTTGGAACCTTCGCGGCCCAGGCCCGAAGCCTTGATGCCGCCGAATGGCGCAACTTCGTTGGAGATCAAGCCGGTGTTGATGCCGACCATGCCGTATTCCAGCGCTTCGGCAACACGGAACACACGGCTCATGTCGCGGGCGTAGAAGTACGAGGCCAGGCCGAATTCGGTGTCGTTGGACATGGCGATGACTTCGGCTTCGTCTTTGAAGCGGAACAGCGGCGCCAGTGGGCCGAAGGTCTCTTCCTTGGCTACGGCCGCAGTTTTCGGCACGTCGACGAGGATGGTCGGTTCGAAGAAGTTGCCTTCGATCAGCTTGCCGCCGGAAAGGATCTTGGCGCCTTTGCTGACTGCGTCCTGGATGTGCTCCTGGACCTTGGCTACAGCCTTGCCGTCGATCAGCGGGCCGGTGGTGGTGCCGTCTTCCAGGCCGTTACCGATCTTGAGCTTGGCCACAGCGGCCTTGAGCTTCTCGGCGAACGCGTCGTAGACACCGTCCTGCACGTAGATACGGTTGGCGCAGACGCAGGTCTGGCCGTTGTTGCGGTACTTGGAGATGATCGCGCCTTCGACTGCCTTGTCCAGGTCAGCGTCGTCGAACACGATGAACGGAGCGTTGCCACCCAGCTCCAGCGAGACTTTTTTGATGTCCTTGGCGCATTCCTGCATCAGCTGACGGCCGATTTCGGTCGAGCCGGTGAAGGACAGCTTGCGCACGATCGAGTTGCCGGTCAGCTCGGTGCCGATGTCGCCGGCGCTGCCGGTGACGACGCTGAACACGCCAGCCGGGATGCCGGCGCGGGTGGCCAGCTCGGCCAGGGCCAGAGCGGAATACGGGGTCTGCGAAGCAGGCTTGAGCACCATGGTGCAGCCAGCGGCCAGGGCCGGGCCGGCTTTACGGGTGATCATCGCGGCCGGGAAGTTCCACGGGGTGATGGCCGCGGTAACGCCGATTGGCTGCTTGATGACGATCAGGCGCTTGTCTGGCTGATGGCCCGGGATGGTGTCGCCATAGACGCGCTTGGCTTCTTCGGCGAACCACTCGATGAAGGAGGCGGCGTAGGCGATTTCGCCCTTGGCTTCAGCCAGCGGCTTGCCTTGCTCGGTGGTCATCAGGCGAGCCAGGTCGTCCTGGTTCTCGATCATCAGCTCGAACCAGCGACGCAGCTTGTTCGAACGCTCTTTGGCAGTCAGGGCACGCCAGGCCGGCAGGGCCTTGTCGGCAGCTTCGATGGCGCGGCGGGTTTCAGCGGCGCCCATCTTTGGCACGGTGCCGATGACTTCACCGGTAGCCGGGTTGGTCACCTGGATGGTCTGGCCGTTGTCCGCATCCAGCCATTCACCGTTGACGAAGGCTTGCTGGCGGAACAACTGAGCGTCTTTGAGCTGCATGTCGGCTTCCCTTGAGCACCGTGAGCGCACGGAGCGAATTATTGATTGTTGAACACGCACCCCAACACGGAAAACGGCCGTTACGGGGCTTGAGCGTTTGAAATCTCAAACGAATCGTAAGGGTCTGTTGGGTCTTGGACAATAGGCTGTTCGAAAAAAAGAACGAGTGGTTGAACACCTCGTCCGATTTTCGCCAGCCTTGCGTGGCCCGCGCAGGGCCCGACAACAGTAGCCCCGTGCGTCGTGAAAGGCCAGCGACGCTGGCGCGGCGGATATTTGCGGAATGGCGCAGTCTTGGTGTAGGAGCGGCCTTGTGTCGCGAAAGGCCCGCAAAGCGGGCCCGGCGATGTCAGTGGCGGAGTTGATAATGTGGGGCCGCTGCGCAGCCCTTCGCGGGTGAACCCGCTCCCACAGGTACTTGTACGCTTTTAGAATGCCTTGTCGAGTTCGATGACCAGCGCGCGGTAGCCGACGCTGCCCGGTTGGCGGCTATTCACTTTCAGCTCGACCAGCACCTCTTGCGTGCCGCGGCGCACTTCGTTGAGGGTGGTGGTGGTGAGTTTGTCCTTGGTGAGGAAGCCGACCGAGGCCGAATAGATGAACTGGGTGTCGGTTTCCGGGCGGTAGGCGACCACCGAGGTGACCGGGCTGTACCACTCGTCTCCGCGCTCCTTGCCGTATTCCCAGACCTGCTCGACAGTGCCTTTGGCTTCATCGATACGGTATTCGACGGCGCGGCTGTAGTTGCCGCTGAGCTTGGTCGCGGCAAAGTCGCGGCCCCAGCCGTTATCGAACACAGTCATCGTGCCTTTGCCGGTGAGCCAGGCGGTGTGCTGGGTCCACGACCAGTCGAAGCCTTCGCTGGCGATCGGCGTCAGCACCTTGTCGCGCAGGCGCTGCGGCCAGCCCTGCGGTGAGGCCAGAATCCACTTCACCTGCTTGTCGCGACCGATCTTAACCACGCCTTGGTGGCGTGCTGAAATGATAATGCTGTCGTCATCTGCGTCGTAGTCGATGGCATTGACGTGGGCCCAGTTGCGCCCGGTGCCGACTCCGGGGATGTCGCCGAACGGCAGGTCGCCCTCGGCCAGTTCATTGGCCAGGTTGCTGTCCTGCCGAGCCACGCCGGCGGGTAATTGCACGGCGGCCTTGCCGAGGGTTTCCAGCAGGTCGCCGCGATACGGGTCGAGGATCTGGTTGAGGTCCCAGAACTCCAGCACATCGCCGGCTTCGTTGACCTCGATGATGTGGTCGCGCACCGAGCGCACGCGCTTGCCGTCAGGGCGGCGATAGTCGCTGGTGCCGACCCGCAGCAGGTAGGTGCCATGGGGTGTTTCGCGAATCTCGTGGGAGAAGTCGGCGAACTTGTCCGGCAGGTTGCGCTGCCACACCTGACGGCCGAGCAGGTCGTACTTGGAGTAGGTCTGGCCTTGGCCCCAGATCAGTTTGCCGTCGCGGGTCTGCTGGAAGCCCATGGTCCCACCGAGGCCATCGCGGCGGTTAGAGTCGTGGATCTGTTCGATGTCCAGATACCAGCGCACGTCGCCATTGCTGTCGGCGATCCAGTTGTTGCCGACCTGGTCCCACTCGGCAGCGCCGCCCAGGGCATTCCATTTCAGGGCACGGCCACCGGGGATATCGCCGAGCAGGTGGTTGAACAGGTACAGGCGCTGCTCGAAGCCCGGCGCGACCTTGACCGGTACTACTTCAGGCAGGGCGGCGGTCTGCTTGGCCACCACCGGCAGGCGCACGGCCGGGGCGTAGATCTGGTACTGCTCGCGGATGCGCTCGCCGTCGAGCTTGTAACTGACCTCGACCTGATTGACGTGGTCCGGGTACAGGCCAAACACCGGGATGCCGCCGTAGGTCCACAGCGAGCGGTCGCTGACGTCGTAGCTGATATCCACGCCGCGCTCGCCACGGCCGCGCACGCGCACATGGGCGGCGCTGATCGCGCGGCCGCCATCGCGGATGATCGCGGTCAGCGGCGCCAGCCGGTACGGGTTGACCACCACGTCGCCGAGCAGCGCTTCGTCACGGTCGGGGACCTTGGCAGTCAGGCAAGCGCCTTCGGGCAGGTCGAGGGTTTCGGTCTTGGCATTCATGGCAAAGCTCCTTGTACTTAGAAGTCGTAACGGGCGGTGGCACCGAAGGTGCGTGGGGTGCCGAGCACGCCGGCATAACCGCCGTTGGCGGAGTTCCACAGGCTGGTGAAGTAGGTTTTGTCGCCGGCGTTTTTCACCCACAGCGACAGGTCGACGACGCCGTCACCTTGGTCCAGGCGCACGCCGGTAGAGAGGTTGACCAGCGCGTAGCTGGGGATCTGGCCGAAGTCGGAGTCATCGATGGTGCCCACCGCCCGCGAGCGGAAGGCGTAGCTGGCGGTGACGTAGGGTTCGATGCGATCCGTCAGTTGCCATTTGTATTGGCCGTTGAAGTTGGCGATGTACTTGGAGGCGCCGACCACTTGATGCCCAGACAAGTCGCAGGTAGCGGTGGCATTGGCCAGGCTCACTTCCGGCGGGCATGGCGCGTCCTTGTAGTCGGTGTAGCGCACGTCGTTCCACGAGCCGTTGAAATTCAGGGTCAGCCCCTGGATCGGCAGCGCCGTGGCTTCGAACTCGACCCCGCGCGAACGCACGCTGCCGGCGTTGGCCAGGTACTGCACGCGGTTGACCTGGTCGTAGACGTTGGCCTGGTAGCCATGCACCTGGGCCCAGAACAGGTTGCTGTTGAGCTGCAGGCGGTTGTCGAACAGGGTGGTCTTGAGCCCGACTTCGGCGTTGTTGACCCGCTCGGTACCGACCAGCAACGAGTCGGTGCCCAGCCTTGGCGCGGCGCCGACGGTAAGGTTGACCCCGCCGGATTTCTCGCCGTGGGTGAGGCTGGCGTAGCCAAGCACGGCATCGCTGAAGCGGTAGCTCAGGCTGAGCAGGCCGGTCGGGCTGAAGCTGTACTGATTGAGGTCGCCCGAGTCGTAGGCGCCGACCCGGCCATTGCGCGCCACAGCGGCCGCACCGGTAACCGCCGCGCCACCGCTGGGCGCAGCGCGGTCGACCCAGGCGCTTTTCTCTTCATAGGTGCCGCGTACGCCGGCGGTGAAGTCGAGGCGGTCGGTCAGGTGCCAGGTGCCCTGGGCGAACAGCGCGTAACTGTCGGTATCGATGTGGCCGTTGCCGATCGTGGTGACGTTGGCCAGCGCGCCCGCCGGGGTGGCGTTCCAGATGTCCGCCTGCGGGCCGTAGTAGTTGAACGATTTGTTGTCCAGGTCCTGCTTGAAGTAGTAGGCACCGAGCACGTAATCGAAGAAGCCGCCGGTCGGCGAGGCCAGGCGAATTTCCTGCGAGTACTGCTTGTCGCGCACCGACACGCCGGCGTTGTAGCTGGCCGCCACGTTGAGGCCGTCGTCGTTGCGCGGGGTGAAGTCCCACCAGCGGTAGGCGCTGATCGAGGTGAGGGTGAAGTCGTTGGGCAGGGTCCAGTTGGCCTCGACCGAGGTGCCGCCCTGGAACACCGTTACCTGCTGATCGGAGTCGAAATTGACCTTGCGGTCCTTGCCCGACACCAGCGTCGCACCGGCCTGGTTGGCCAGGCTTTCATAGCGGTTGACCCCATTGATGGTCGGGCCGGTGCTGTACAGGCTGAGGATGCCGTTGTTGGAGTCCTCTTCGTTGTACTCACCGATCCAGCGCAGGTTGAACGTCTCGTTGGGCTTGAACAGCAACTGGGTACGAAAACCCTGACGCTTGCCGCCATTGAGGTCGTCGCCGTTGTAGACGTTCTTCACATAGCCGTCGTCTTCGGTGCGGTAAGCGCTGATGCGCCCGGCCAGGGTGTCGCTGAGCGGGCCGGAGTAGCTGGCCTGGGTCTGCCAGTAGCCATCTTCGGCCAGCGAGGTCTGCACGCTGCCCTCTGTATGGAAGGTGGGTTTGCGCGTGGTGATGTTGAGCACGCCAGCGGTGGTGTTCTTGCCGAACAAGGTGCCTTGCGGGCCGCGCAGCACTTCCAGTTGCTCGACGTCGAGCAGGTCGAATACGGCCATGCCCGGGCGGCCGAGGTAGACGTTGTCCAGATAGATGCCGACGCTGCCTTCGAGGCCATCGCTGGCCGGGTTGTTGCCCAGGCCTCGGATGGAAATGCTCGACTGGCGTGCATGCACGTAGGAGACGTTGGTACTCGGTACCAGCTGTTGCAGATCCTGCACGCGGTAGATGCGCTGGGTTTCGAGGGTTTCGCTGCTGAGCACACTGATCGGGGTCGGCACGCTTTGCGCGGTTTCTTCGCGGCGGCGGGCGTTGACCGTGACCGTACCGAGTTGGGCACCCGCCTCCACCGCGGGCGTGGCGCCGACGGGCTGGTCAGCAAAACTGCTGTTGGCCGCCGCAAGCAACACCCCGGCGGCAAGCGGCTGCAGGGCAAACAATGTGGCCCGGGCGGGCCAGCGGGAAAGTCGAGACATACGGGTGCTCCTAGAGGCGTGGGCCTTGGCGAGCATTTCCGTTGGCGGAACCGAATCGCGGTCTGGCAGGCTTATATTCTTATTGGATCTATAAATATGTTTAATTCATATTTTGTGGAATAAGTAACACCCTTTATAAGGTTCACAACCCTTCCTGCCAATTGCATTTCACCGAAAGTTTCCATGTAGAAAATGCATATAGATCTGCGCCAACTGCGCCACTTCATCGCCCTGGTCGAGCACCGCAGCTTCGTCGCTGCGGCCGTTGCCGTGAGCCTGTCGCAATCGGCCTTCAGCCGCAGCATTCAGACCCTCGAGCACAACGTCGGCTGTCGCCTGATCGACCGCGCCAGCAAGGAGCTGGCACCGACCCGGCAGGGTTTGCTGGTGCTGGAGCACGCGCGTCGGCTGGTGCATGGCGCGCACAACCTGGCCAACGAGATCAACCAGTTCAACGGCGCGACGACCGGCCTGGTGCGCTTCGGCTCGGGGCCGGCGCCGGCCGGCGGGTTGGTACCGCGGGCGGTGGCGCGGTTCGTTGCCGAATACCCGGCGGCGCGCACCTGTTTTCAGGTGGATAACTGGCAGGCGCTGAACCGCCGGTTGATGGCCGAAGAGATCGAGTTCTTTGTCGCCGACACGCGTCAGTTCGAAGCCGACCCGGACTACCGCGTGCACAAGCTGACGCCGCAGCGCTGGCACTTCTGCTGCCGCGCCGGGCATCCGCTCACGGCTCAAGCCGAGGTGCGCGCGCGGGACCTGTTCGACTATCCGCTGGCGACCACCTTCCGCCCGCCGAACATCCGCAAGATCCTCAGCGACCTCAGTGGCCGGCAAGATTTTTTGCCCAGCGTCGAGTGTGAGCATGGTTACGCGCTGCTCAATGTGGTCGCGCACTCGGACACCATCGGCATCGCCTGCAGCGCCAATCTGCGGCCGTATCAGGGGGAAGGTGGGCTGGTGGCGCTGGAGCTGGTTGACCTCAGCCAGGAGCAGGAAGATGAGTGCTATACACGGTATGGCGTGGTTAGCCGAGTGGGGTATGGTTTGTCGCCGTTGGCGCAGGGGTTGGTCAGGCAGTTGCTTGCCTGTGATAGCGAGACTTGAGTGCTTCAGGTCGATCTTGGGGCCGTTTCACGGCCTTCGCGGGTGAACCCGCTCCCACAGATTTCGGCGGCGCTGCAGAATCCTGTGGGAGCGGGTTCACCCGCGAAGGGCCGCAAAGCGGCCCCCGGCCATATCAGCCCTTGCGAGTAGTGCGGCTCAACTGGCCATCAACCCCCACCGGCACTTCGCCGGCCAAGGTCACCCGGCGCACGATGCGCGGCTGGGTGCCGTAGTCGTCCAGCGCGTAATGCTGGGTGGCGCGGTTGTCCCAGATCGCCACATCGCCGACCTGCCAGCGCCAGCGCACAGTGTTTTCCAGGCGAGTGACATGCCCTTGCAACACAGCGAACAGGTGCGCCGAATCGGCCTGTGAATAACCTTTGATGCGTTTGACGAACTGGCCCAGTTGCAGCACGCGCTCGCCACTGATGGGGTGCACACGCACCACCGGGTGTTCGGTCTCGTAAACGGTCGAGGTGAACACCTTGCGGTGGCGCTCGAGCTTCTCCGGGCTGACATCCGGCTTGGCCGCGGCATAGTCGTATTCGTTGCTGTGCACGGCCCAGAGCTTGTCGGCCAGCTCGCGCAGCGGCTCGGGCAGCTCACGGTAGGCGGCTGCGGTATTGGCCCAGACGGTGTCGCCGCCAGCGGCGGGAGCGACCACGCTGCGCAGGATCGAAGCTTTCGGGTATGCATCGACGAAGGTCACGTCGGTGTGCCAGGCATTGGCCCGCTGGCCTTCGGCGCCGTCAAGCTGGAACAGGTAATGGCTGCCGTCGAGTACTGGCACGGTCGGGTGTGCGACTGGTTCGCCGAGGCGCTTGGCAAAGGCTTCCTGGGCAGCATCGTCGAGGTGATGCTGGGCGCGGAAGAAGATCACTTTGTGTTCCACCAGAGCAGCCTGGATGGCATCGATGCTGGCGGCGTCCAGCTCGGCCGACAGCGCGATGCCGCGAATCTCGGCGCCGATGCGGCCGCCAATCGGCAGGATTTCCAGTGCAGCGGTGTGTGGCGCGGTAGCCAGTGCGGCGTTGCTCATAGCGGTGGTCCTCACGGTCATATGACGAGCGTTGTGATGATTCAGCGGGCGGCCTGGGTGGCCTGGGTCTGTTCCAGGGCAGCGTCGAGGAAGCGTGGCTCGATCCATTCGGAGACCTGGAAGCCGCGGCGGATCAAGCGCTCTTTGGCAGCCAGATCGACGCCTTGCTGGAGTAAGCCGACAAACTCGGCGTCCAGCCGTGGATCGAAGTACTCGGAGAGGTTTTCGTCAGCCAGGTCGCCTTCCAGAATCACCCGCGGATAATTGGCAGTGGTTGCCACCAGCTCGATGTAGGCCTGGCGGTTGTGCTCGTCGCGTAGCCATTGGCTGGCCTGCTCCTGGGCCTTGACCAAACGTGCAGTCAGCTCGGGGTGCTGACGGATGAATTCGCCGGTGCCCAGCAGCACCGCCTGGGTGCTGCCGGCGCCCTTGAGGTCGCGTGAGCTGACCGGCAGCTCGACCAGCCCGCGCTCACGCAGCGAGAGCAGGTTGGACAGGCCCCAGGTGGCGTCGATCTGCTTGGCGGCGATGGCGGCATTGGCGGCGTTGAAATCCAGATTGATCACTTTCAGGTCGCGTTCGGACAAGCCCTGGCTGGCCAACGCGCTGGCGAACGACAGCTGGTTGGCCGTGCCGCGGAACACCGCCACGCGCTTGCCCTTGAGGTCGGCCAGGGTCTTGATGCCCGAGCCCGGCACCACGCCGAGGTAACTCTTGACCCCCCGCACACCAGCCGACAGCACCCGCGTATCGAGGCCATTGGCCTTGCCGATGATCGCTGCCAGGTCGCCGAGGTAGGCGAAGTCGGCCTGGCCGTTGGCCAGCGCTTCGTTGATCACCGGGCCGGCGCCCTTGAAGAAGTGCCAGTCGATTTTGATGCCGTCTTTGGCGAATTCCTTTTCCAGCAGTTGCTGGCTGCGCAGCACGTCGACCACGCCACCGGCGCTGGGCTTGCTGCCGGCGCTGAGGTCGGGCACGGCGATACGGATGCTGTCGACTTCGGCAGCCTGAGCAGTCAGGGCGAAGCTGCTCAGCAGGCCGGCCAGCACGGTCGGCGCGAAGCGGGTGAGTAGGTGACGCAGTGGGGTTTTCATGGCACGGCTCCTTGGCAGGCTGCCACCGGCAAGGGCCGGCGCTTTGGGCAGAAGCTAGGCAAGGATGGTTAGAAGTAACAAAGACTGAATGTGCATGTTTTAGTAACTAAAAGGCATAAATCAGGGTTGGCGGGGTGTGTCGCCGGGGTTGCGGAACGTGCATTTGAAATATGAGTAGAACGCATTGGCTGGGGGGTTCTCGATGCGTGGCCTGCATGCTCTTATGTCTTGAAATTATCTATGCGTAATTTTTTATTCTTTTATTGAATATGTTAATTGCGGTTTGTTGGAGGGCGCGATGGGCGACATTTTGCGACAGGGACGGGGATTGCTGGGGCTGCTGCGCAGCCCTGTTGCGTCCGGCATGGCGCCCCGACATGACCGCTCCGGCCAAGGGTGGCTGGCCTGGATAGTGCCAGTGGGTTTGGCGTCGTTGTGGGTGGTGGCCAGCCGTTGGCATTGGATGAGCGAGCAGATTCTGCCGGGGCCGGCGCTGGTTTGGCAGAGTGCGCTGGAGTTTGGCAGTGCCGAGCTTTGGGGGCACCTGTGGATAAGTTTGCAGCGGCTGCTTTACGGGTTGCTCGCGGGGATTGCCGGCGGATTGCTGCTGGGGACTTGGCTGGGCGCTTCGCGCAGGGCGCAGACGTTGGTGATGCCGACGTTCATCGCACTGGCACAGATCCCGACGCTGGCCTGGATCCCGCTGTTCATGCTGTTTTTCGGCATCGGCGAGCTGCTCAAGCTGGTGGTGCTGATCAAGGCGGTAGTGGTGCCGGTGACCTTGCACACGCTGGTGGGCGTGCGCGATGCACAACCCAAACTGCGGGAAGCCGCAGCGACCTTGCGCCTGCCGGCACATTTGCTGTTCCGTCGGCTGCTGTTGCCGGCTGCCCTGCCGTCGTTTCTGGCGGGAGTGCGGCTGGCGCTGGCGACAGGCTGGACCTCGCTGCTGGCCGTCGAGCTGCTGGCCTCCAGCGAGGGCATCGGCTACCTGATGGTGTGGGGTCGGCAGCTGTTCATGCTCGATCTGGTATTCCTCTGCATCGTACTGATCGGCGCGGTCGGGTTCTTGATGGACCGCAGTTTCAGCAGCCTGGAGCGGCGCCTGCTGTTCTGGCCGCAAGCGGCTACCGGCGAGCAAGGCCGGGCGCAGTTACCACGGGCCTGGCAAGGCTTGTTGTTGCCGCTGGGCCTGCTGGCGCTGTGGCAGGCGGCCAGCAGCTTTGGCTGGGTCGACGACAATATTCTTACTTCGCCACTGGGCGTGCTGGCCAGCCTGCAGGCAGGCATCGCCGATGGCTCGCTGCTGGAGGCGCTGCGCTTGAGTCTGCAGCGGGCACTGAGCGGACTGCTGCTGGGCGGCGGTGCAGGCTTTGCGCTGGGGGTACTGCTGGGTTTGTCGAAACCCGCCGAACGAACCCTCGGGCCGACCCTGTCAGCCCTGCGCCAGGTGGCGATCTTTGCCTGGGTGCCATTGCTCACCGCGTGGTTCGGCCTGGGCGAAGCGGCCAAGCTGGTGTTTGTCGGCCTGGCGGCGTTCTTCCCGCTGTTCATTGCAACCCAGCGCGGCATCGCCAGCCTGTCGCCGCAGTTGGCAGAGGCTGCCCAAGTGATGGGCCTGAACCTGCCCAAGCGCTTGCGCTTGCTGATTTTGCCCGGCGCTGCCCCCGCAATATTTGCCGGCCTGCGCCTGTCGCTGATCTACGCCTGGCTGGGCACCATCGGCGCGGAATACTTCATGCCGTCCGATGGCGGTATCGCCAGCCTGATGCTCGGCGCGCAGCAGCTGTTCCGCATGGACCAGGTGATGGCGGCGATGATCCTGATCGGCCTGATCGGCGCCCTGCTCGGCAACCTTGGACAACGCCTCGAATCGCGCGCCACGCGCTGGAGAACTGCATGAACGCCTTCAACACCTCGACCCTGCACGCCGCCAATCAAGCCGACACCACGCCAGCGCTGGTGAGCTTCGAGCAAGTCGGCAAAACCTTTACCGTCGATGGCCAGGCCTTCGAGGCCATCAACAACTTCAACCTGGCCATCAACGAAGGCGAATTCATTGCCATCGTCGGCGCCTCCGGGTGCGGCAAGTCGACCTTGCTGCGGCTGTTGGTGGGCCTGGATACCGACTACAGCGGCAGCATTCACGTCGATGGCAAGCCGGTGCAGGGCATCGGCGGCGAACGCGGCATTGTCTTTCAGGAGCACCGGCTGTTCCCGTGGCTGACAGTCGAGCAGAACATCGGCCTGGGGCTGGTCAACGAGAAACTGAGCCAGGGCGAACGCGCCCGCCGCGTGCATGAGTTCGTGCAGTTGGTGGGTCTGGTTGGCTTCGAGACGGCGTATCCGCACCAGCTGTCTGGCGGCATGGCCCAGCGTGTGGCAATCGCCCGAGGGCTGGTCGCCAGCCCGCGCATCCTGCTGTTGGACGAGCCGTTTGGCGCACTCGACGCCTTGACCCGACAGCAGTTGCAGGACGAACTGCTGGCGATCCGCGAGCGCTCCGGCATCACCACCTTGCTGGTCACCCATGATGCCGAAGAGGCCACCTATCTGGCGGATCGGGTGGTGGTGCTGGAGCCGCGCCCCGGGCGGATCAAGGCGGTGGTCGAGATAGACCTGCCGCACCCGCGCCAGCGCACCGGGGTGGCGCTGCATGGTTTGCGCGAGCGGGTACTGCATCAGATCACCGGCGACGGCGGTTACTTCAAGCCCGCGTCGCAGCGGGTCGAGGGCTTGCGCCCGGAGTTGATTGCCTTGTGAGGTAAGCACCGCTCCGACATTCGTGCCCGTAGTGCCGCTGGGTATGTTTCACAACGAAAACGGCTACAGATCAAGGCGATGGACGCGCTAGGCCAAGATGGGTATCATTGCGCCGCGTTGCACTCGTAGCTCAGCTGGATAGAGTACTGCCCTCCGAAGGCAGGGGTCGTGGGTTCGAATCCCGCCGAGTGCGCCATATCAAGAAAAAGCCCTGGGACTTGTCCCGGGGCTTTTTCGTTTGTGCGGACCTCGCCTGCCAAGCAGCGACAAGCCATTGCAGGGGCGAACCTGGTTGATGTGGCCTGAGGGCTGCCCGTACCGGCAGTCGCTGCAACGCTGGCTGACGCCGCACGGGCTAGAGGTGAACATCACCAGCATTGCCAGCTACGGCATCAGCGGCTTCAGCTTCGCCGACCTGGCGCCAGTGCAGAACTACTTCATCTGCAACAAGCACACTGGCAGCCACCCTGCCAAAGACAGCTTTGCGGCGCTGCTTGGGGCTGAATATCACTTAGCTTGAGCGAAGCGCACCAAGCGTCAACCCGCTGACTTAACCGTATCCGGCAGCTCGGCAAAGGCTGCACCATTCCACTGATACTTGACCACACTCTCCTGGCTCGGGCAGCAGCGTGGATCTTCGTCGCTGTGAGTCAACACGGTCACGCCGATCAGGTTCGGGCCGAGCAGCTGCAGGTCGGTGGCGCCGCCGAGGATGGTCTTGCCTTTGGCGCTCCAGCTGTTGCCATCACGGTACAGCGCCGCAAGGGTCTGGAACGAGCCATTGCCACCGCCCTGGCCTTCGATGGTGTAAAGCACCACGGCATCTTCGACGCCATCTCCATCGAGATCCACTTCCAGTACCTGACGGCCTTCGTCGTATTCACTGCCGCCGTCGGTTGCGATTTCGTCCGCAACCATCTGGTCGATGGCGGCCTTTAGCGCCGCTTCATCGGCTTCTGCCGTTTGTACGCTCGGCTGCGCTGGCGCAGCGGCTGCAGTGCTCTGCCCTGATGCCTGCGCATCGGGCTTGAGCGCAGCCTGCTTGGACTCGTTCCCCGCATCGCAACCTACCAAGGCCAGGATGCCAATCGTTGCTACAGCCAATTTCAGCTTCATGCCGTTTTCCTTGTGTGACGAGCCACCTCGGCCAATCAATCCTGTTCTGCTTCGATCACTTGCCCATTACGGCGGTCGCCGTGCACTGCCATGTAGCGCACCAGTTGACCAATCCGCAGGTCGAGTGCCTGCAACAGCCGGTTGCGGGTGTCGTTGACTTCACGCTGATTGAAGAACCCCGGCGCCTGGGTGTAGAGGTCGAACGCCTGGTTGATCTGCGCCGGGGTGAGGACGGTGAAGTTTTCCCCGGCATTGTGGTTGTACAGCGCGACCAGGGTGCCGTTCTGGTTGCCGGCGTTATGCACGAACAGCAGGCTGACGTGCTGGCCGGGGCGGATGCGCACCTGGGTATTGTTGAGCTGGAAGCACGACTCTTTGCCGTTTTCCAGGCGCACCCAGAACTCATGCTCCTGCACGTTGTGGGTGCTCACCTGCATGCTCGACGAACTGCTGCCAGTCGAGCCGGTGCCCTGCCACATCGTGCCGCCAGTGGTGCGGTGCGAGTGGTAGGCGTCGAGGTGGGTCTGGTTGCGCTTCTGGCTGTCGAGCACTTCACCATTGAAGACAAAGAACCCCAACTGGCGCTCGAAGTGGTTGAACGGCTCTTCGATGAAGTTGACGTCGTCGGGCGCCAGGGTGATGTCGTACATGGTGCGGATCATTTCGGCGCGAGCGGCCTTGTCGCGCTTGGCCTGCTCTTGCAACTGGGCGCGGCGCAGCTTGGCGTCGTCGATGGCCTTGAGCGCCTGGGCCTTGAGAATCGGGGTTTTCTCCTGGGCGTAGACGGTGGCCTTGTCGCTGGCCTGCTTGAGGATCGGCGCAGCTTTTTGCCCGGCCTCGACAGCCAGGTCACGGGCTTTGTCCAGCGCCTGGGCGGCTTTGGCAGCCAGCTCGGGGTTGGCGTCGTAGGCCTTTTTCTTCAGGTCATCCCAGAGACTCATCGTGGTCACGCTCCATTGTGCAAGGGCAGATCAGCCGGTACCGCTGACCGGGTGCGGGCAGTTTAACCGCAAGCCGGGGCAATGACGTCAAAAAGCCATCTAACTTAAATTGACGGCTAAATGACTTTGCAAGTAGTGTTGCGCGGCTATTCAGTATCAAGGTGTGATTACTGAAACGGATCGATACAAGACTAGGTAGGGTCTACAAGGATGCGCGGAGTATTGCTACGCAGTGGTAAGAGTGAAAACTTTACCGCTTTGGGAGAGACTGGCCAGCCGGTCTATCGTGCCGCTTTGCAGCTGCGCGAGGCGATCCGCCGCAAGTACCCGGAGCATCCGCACCTGGTCGAGCACCTGGCCATCCCGCAGCCGGACGCCCTGGGCAGCACCCTTGACTGGTACAGCGAGCGCCCGGGCGATGTGATCCCTTGGAGCAGCGCTACCGAAGAAGAGCGAGCGCCTGCCCGAGCCCAGCTCGAAGTACTGCAGCTGCGCATCAATGACCTGAGCAACAGCATGCTCGGCCTGGATGCCAACGGCGCGCCGTTGCCCGGCGCCCGCAATGCCGTGCAGGGCGACAACACAGTGTTCGGCAAGCTGCTGACCTGTGTGGTGCCGTTTCCCGACGAAAACTTCGTGTATCTGGTGGATGGCCGCCCGGTCCTGACCTTCTGGGGCTTTATCCATGCCGGCGCCGAGCGCAGCCGCCAGCCCTTGCATTGCCTGTATCCGCGTGCCGCCAAAGCCGCCGAGCCAGTGATCGCACCGCCACCCGTGCCACCGATTGCTCCTGCGCCAGTACCGCCGGTTGCGCCGCCAGTGCCGGTTGCCGCCGCGCCGTGGTGGCGCCGGCTGGGTTGGTGGTGGCTGCTGCCATTTTTGCTGCTGTTGCTGCTGCTGTTCGGCCTGCGCAGCTGCTGGCCGGGCCTGAATGTGCCGGGCCTGCAGCTGCCTGACCTGAATCCGAAAGCGCCAGTGATCGACACTGGAACTCACAGCGGCAGCGGCACTGGCAACCTGGGTACTGGCACCGGTCAAGTGCCGGGCACCGGTGCTGGCCTGCCAGACGCTGGCGGCACTGGCCCAGGGGCCGGCAATCCAGATGCAACGCCACCTGCACCCGAGCCAACACCTGAACCGCCAGTGCCGGGCGATACCACCGCGCCTGAGCTCGCCCCGGAGCCTGCGCCTGAGCCTGAACCCGCCCCAGCGCCAGCGCCGGAACCTGCGCCTGCACCCGAGCCAGGCCCGAGCACGACGCCACCCGAACTGCCAACAGAACCTACTGCGCCCGCTCCCCAGGCGAACCTGCTCAGCATTCCGCCTGACGCCGCCGAAGGCACCGCCAGCTTCCTCAATGGCGACTGGGCCGGTGCCGGCATCCAGGAAGTCGGCACCAGCAAGCCGCTGCGCCTGAAGTACGACTTCAAGGACGGCAAAGGCAATGCCACCGTCAGCCGCTCCGATGGCGTGCGCTGCCAGGCACCGGTTTCGGCGGCCATGAATCAAGGTCAGCTGTCGATCACCAGTGCCGGCCAAGCCGCCTGTGCTGACGGCAGCAGCTACGACCTGCCCCAGGTCAATTGCAAGCCAGGCGCATCCGGCCCGGCTGACTGCGCCGGCAACTATGGCGCCGACGCCTTCCCGATGCTGATGAAACAAGCCGGCCAATAATACGAGACGCAGAAGATGTTGCCCGAAATCACCCAGTTCGAAGAAACGGTCACGCTGGTCAGCGATACCGGCATTCAATTCATGGATTTCGCCCTGCGTCTCGGCCCGGACGGCGAGCAAGCGGGCAAGTTCGTCCAGCTCAACAACGGCATGGTGCCTACGCGCCTGCTGTGGTCGCGCGAGTACAAGGACTTCTACGAGCCGGAGCCGGACAAGGTCGTCCAGGTCGAATTCGACAGCAGCGACGACAACCACTTCCGCGTCGCCATGGAAGAAAGCCTGAAGCTGTTCGATGGCGTCTGGCTGCCGTTGCCGTTCCTGCGCTTCATGGCCCCGCATCGGTTTGACGAAGGCCCCAACAACTGGTCGCGGATGCGCCTGGTCAAGCTGGCCGAGCCGGACCTGGACGGCAATACCCATCGCCTGACTCTGGCCTTCGATACGCGCATCATGGCCGCAGTGGCCGGTGCTCATTACCTGGCGCCGAACGAAGAAGACGTGCGCTCCGGGGTCGATTTCAAGCTGGCCTGCAGCGCCCGTGAATACGGCTGGTTCCTGACCCACGGCTGGATCCGCGAGTGGCTTGCCGAGCTGTATGGCGAAGCCCGCGCCGAGTGGACCCGCGAGCGCCTTGAACGTGATCTGCAGGGCAACCGTCACCTGGCCCACTACCTCAACCTGCTGAGCCTGTTGCGTCGGCCGGTGCCGGCTGAGCAGAGCGTCGAGAAGCCCAAGGTCGAAATCCCGGAAATCAAGGTTGTCGCCAACGAGATTCAGGGTGTGGTGCAGCCAATCCCGGTCGACTTGGTACTCGATGTGGGCAACTCGCGCACCTGCGGCATCCTCATCGAGGACCACGGCCAGGCAGGCTCCGGTATGCGTCACAACTACGTGCTCGAACTGCGCGACCTGAGCGAGCCGGAGAAGGTCTACAACGAAGCCTTCGAAAGCCGCGTCGAGTTCACCCAGGCCTACTTCGGCAAGGATAATTTCTCGGTCAAGAGCGGCCGCCACAATGCCTTCCAGTGGCCGACCATCGCCCGCGTCGGTGGCGAAGCCGGACGCCTGGCCAGCCGCCGCCGCGGTACCGAAGGCTCGACCGGGCTGTCCAGCCCCAAGCGTTACCTGTGGGATGAAAAGGCCTACGGCCATGGCTGGCGCTTCAATACCTCCTACGTCAAGAGCGACAAGGAGCCGCTGGCCACCGCCGCACCGTTCGCGCACCTGATCAACGACCTCGGCCAGGCCCTGTACCTGCCGCCGAAGAACGACATGCCGGTGTTCACCCCGCGCTATTCGCGCAGCAACCTGATGACCTTCATGCTGGCCGAAGTGGTCACCCAGGCGCTGGCCCAGATCAACAGCCCGGCGCAGCGTTCGCGCCAGGGCCACGCGCGCGTGCCGCGCCGCCTCAACAGCATCACCCTGACCGTGCCGCCAGGCATGCCTCAAGCCGAGCGCAGCATCCTCAGCAACCGCATGTACGAAGCCGTCGGCCTGGTCTGGAAGAGCTTTGGCTGGCATGCCGGCGAGAGCAACCCGTTCAAGGACAAGAGCATCGTCCCGCGCACGCCGCTGCCAAGCATCCGCGTCGATTGGGATGAAGCCAGCTGCGGCCAGCTGGTGTACCTGTACAACGAGGTCAACGAGAACTTCGCCGGTCATCCGGAAGAATTCTTCGCCGCCCTCGCCCGCCCGGACAAGCAGGAAGCCGAGCAGATCACCCTGGCCACGATCGATATCGGCGGCGGCACCACTGACCTGGTGATCACCGACTACCGCCTCGACCGTGGCAACAACGGCGGCGCCGGGGCCAACGCGCACATCGTGCCGAACCAGCGTTTCCGCGATGGTTTCAAGGTGGCTGGCGACGACATCCTCCTCGACGTGATCCAGGAGTTCATCCTGCCGTCGTTCCGCAAGGCCCTGCAGGGCGCTGGCGTGAGTGCGCCGGACGCGATGATGTCGCGCCTGTGCGGCAACGGTGATGCCTCGGCGCAAGAGCGCATCCTGCGTCAGCAGCTCAACCTGCAGATCTTCGTGCCGCTGGGTCTGGCCCTGCTCAAGGCGTACGAGAACTACGACCCGGCGCAACCGCAGGACGTCGTCGAGCAGACCTGGCAAGAGGTGCTGGGCACTGCCGTGATCAACGACAGCGTGCTCGAGTTCGTCAATGCCGCAGTGCGCCGCGAAGTCGGCCGCGAAGGCACGCTGGAGCTGCTGCAGACGCCGATCACGTTTGACCTCGAGCAGGTCCATGCGGCCTTCATCGGCGGCCAGATCAACATCACCCGGATCCTCGCCGAGCTGTGCGAAGTGATCTCGCACTACCCTTGCGACATGCTCCTGCTGACCGGCCGACCGTCGCGCCTGCCGGGCATTCAGGCGTTCATCCGCCAGCGCCTGCCGCTGCCGCCAGGGCGCATCCTGCCGCTGCAGAACTACCGCACCGGCGGCTGGTACCCGTTCCACCGCAACGGCCTGATCGATGACCCGAAGAGCACCGCTTCGGTCGGCGCGATGATCTGCCTGCTGTGCTCCAAGCACAGCGTGCCGAACTTCTATTTCCGCACCGTCGAGCTCAAGCCGTACTCGATCATCAAGCACTTCGGCCAGATCGACACCGCCGGCACCATCAAGCATGCCGACGTGCTCTACCACAACCTGCAGTCGGCCAAAGGCCGGATCGAACTGCCGATTGTTGGCGAAGGCGAGCAGCGCGGCACACCGTGGCTGGAAATGCGCGGCGACATGCACCTGGGCTATCGGCAGTTGTCGGCCGAGCGCTGGTCGGCCTCGCCGCTGTACACCTTGCGCTTCACCCCGCGCGGCAGCAGCGCGTTCTCCAAGGCACTCGGCAAGGGCGGCGAAGCGCCGGTACTGCGCGTGCGCCTGGAGGTCGAGGAGCCGTCGGACCAACTGCTGGAGCAGGGTTTGATCAGCGACAAGCTGATCATCTGCGACCTGCAATCGAATATTCAGGATGCCGATTTCGATTACGACCGGGATCTGGAGCTTGCCCTCAATACCATGCCAACCATGAGCTTGAGTGACAGCGACTATTGGCTCGACAGCGGGAACGTCAAAGGAAAATGAGCGACCTTACGCCGAAGCAACAACAGTTGATGAACGCCTGGGGCGCTGTCCATGAAGGCGCCGGCCAGGCCCTGTCGTGGATCGACCAGGTGCGTGGCAACGCCGCCAGCGTGGAAGCCGAGGCCGATGGCCTGAGCCTGCGTCTGCGCCAGGCGCGCAACCGCGCCAAGGACCTGCGCAAGGCCGCGTCGACGCCAATGGTGATCGGCTTCTTCGGCCTGTCCCAGGCGGGCAAGTCGTACCTGATCTCGGCCCTGGCGGCAGATCAGCGCGGCCGGCTTGAAACCGACTTTGGTGGCAAGACCCTGGACTTCATCGAGCACATCAACCCGACCGGGTTGGGCAAGGAAGCCACCGGCCTGGTTACCCGCTTCAGCCGCCTGGCCAAGCCCAGCCCGGATGCCAACTACCCGGTCGAGCTGAAGCTGTTCAGCGAAGTTGAAGTGGCGAAGATTCTCGCCAACGCCTGGTTCGAGGATTTCGATCAGGAAAAGCTCGACTACAGCTTCACCGACGATAGCCTGCAAGCGCTGCTCAAAGGCTTCGAAGGCCGCGAGCAGGAGCAACTGCATCCCGGCGTCAACGGTGACGACGTGGTCGCCTTGTGGGACTACCTCAAGGGCAACTACGAAAAATCGGTACGCAAGCTCGATGACCACTACTGGCCACGAGCAATCAAGCTCGCGCCGCACCTGAGCTATCGCCAGCGCGCCAAGCTGTTCTCGGTGCTGTGGGGCGAGCAGCCAGCGCTCACCGAAGTGTATGAACTGCTGGTCGGCGGCCTGCACAAGCTGGGCTTCCCCGACACCGTCTATGCGCCTTTGAGCGTGTTGGTGAAGGACGACAACGGCAGCTACACGCCGACCAACAGCATCATGAACGTGGATATTCTTGGCCGTCTCGGCACCAGCCGCGATTTGCCGGTAAGCGTGCTGCCACTGCACGGCGACAAGGTCCAGGGCAGTGTCGGCCTGACCGTCGCCCAGCTCGCCGCGCTGACTGCCGAGATGACCTTCCGCCTGATCAACAGCCCCAAGGACCCGGTGGTCGAAGCGGTCGATCTGCTCGACTTCCCTGGCTACCGGACCCGGCAAAAGCTGCTGCGCCTGGAAGACGCTGCCAGCCCGGACGCAGTCGAAGAGGTCAACCCGGCCTCCAGCCTGATCCTGCGCGGCAAGGTCGCCTACCTGTTCGAGCGCTACACCGACGCCCAGCAGATGAATGGCCTGGTGCTGTGCACCAGCTCGTTCAAGCAGAGTGAAGTGGTCAGCGTCGGCCCGGTGCTGACCCGCTGGATCCACAAGACCCAGGGCGCCACGCCAAAAGAACGCGGCCAGCGCACTCCGGGCCTGATCTGGGCGCTGACCATGCTCGACGGTTTCATCGGCAACACCCTCGGCCTCAGCGAAGGGCAGCTGCCTGAAGGCTGCGAGAACATGATGAAGCTGACCATGATCGAGCGTTTCGGCGCTCAGGAATGGATGAAAGAGTGGGCCGACAGGCCGTTCAACAACACCTACCTGGTGCGCAAGCCGCGCCTGGACACCGCGTTCATCGAGCGCGACAGCGGCAGCGGCGAAGAAACCCACTTCAACGAGCGCCACGAGTTGCGCCTGCAGCAGCTGCAGCAGTGCTTTGCGCAAAGCCCCTCGGTGCAGCGCCATATCAAAGACCCGGCCGATGCCTGGCAAGCCATGCTCGCCCTCAACGACGGTGGCATCAGCCGCTTCAGCGCCAGCTTCCAAGGCATCAGCGACATCGACTTCAAGCTGACGCGCATCGACGAACAGCTGCGCCAGTGCCGCGCCGATCTGCTCGAACACGGCCTGCATGCATGGCGCGAAGAGGACTTCGAGCAGCTGCTGAACAAGAAGCGCGAGAAGACCCAATATCTGGTCGACAACCTCGGTGCCGATCCGGACGCGATCAGCGAGCTGATCAACGCCCTGCAATTGCCCGATGAAGAACTGCGCGAGCTGTACCTGGGCGGCGTGTATGACATCGACGGTATCGATGGCGAGGCAGAGCCCGAGCCGGAAAGTGCCGCCAAGGCGCCGGCCAACAAAGCCCCGGCGATCAATTTCGGCAACCTGTTTGCCAGCCCCGCAGCCGCGCCCGCTGCAGTCACCGCGGCCAAGCCGCTGGCCCAGCGCTTGAACTCGGAACAACGCTTTGCCCGCGCCGCACTTAAAGCGTGGATCCGCCACATGCGCGAGCTGGGCACGCAGACCTTGCGCCTGAACAGCATGCGCATCAGCCGCGAACTGGCCGACGCCTTGACCGAAGAGCTGATCAGCGCCGTGCGCCGACCGGCCTTCCTCGCACAGCTCGACCAGGCCGTGACCCGGCGCATCCTCGGTGGCGCCCGGCGCGACCAATTGGTGCAGCGCCAGGTGATGAACGTGCAGCTGTTGATGCGCGACTTCCTGTCCTGGTTCGGCCTGCTTGCGCAGCCACTCAGCCAGCGCCCGAATTGTCTGATCGGCGAGCGCCAGCCAGTGTTCGGCTTCTACCAGAACGTGGCCCTAGGCGAACTGCCGGAGCTGCCGGCGCAGCCGTCACACCAGGAGCAGCGCTTCCTCGTCGACTGGCTGTCGGGCCTGGCCTGGCTGACCCAGGAAAACGCCAAGAACGGCGCCGACCCGGAAATTACCACCGAGCAACGCCGCCAGTTGGCGGTGTTGCTGAACACCTTTGAAGCGAGCTGACTGTAATGGGTATCAGAGTTGATGTGCTGCCACTGACCGTGAACACGCCGGGCCATGCCGTGCTGCGGATCACCGGCTGGGAGGGCGCGAGTGACGGCCTGGAGCTGTCCCTGCAGAGCAGCCAGACCCACGAGTTCCTCCACCCCGGCGCACGCTGGGGCAACGTCGCCCATGGTTTCAAGCTCGATGCCTTGCAGCCGGTGGACGGCGCGCCGGGCCTGGAAACGCGCATTGGTCCTGAGCTGATCGACCCCTTGCTGGAAGCCAGCGGCACCGCCAACTTCCGCGTGGAGCTGAGCGATCCGCAGCAAGGCCAGAGCGACATGGGCATGCTGCGCATCAACAACGAGGTACTGCCGTCGACTTCGGGTGCACCACAGCAGACTCCGCCCCCGCTGCCGGTTCCACCCGCACCTGAGCCGATCGCGCCAGCGCCAGTCAGCGTGCCTGAAGAACCTGTAACCACAGCCGTTGAACCGGAGCCGACCCCAGAGCCGGTAATCAATATCAGCAAGCCGATCTCCCCTGCTCCGGCCAAGACCGGCAACCGCTGGCTGCTGCCGCTGTTGCTGGTGGTTTTGTTGCTGCTCGCCGCAGGCGGCGCCTGGTGGTGGTTCAACAAACAACCAACCGCACCGGTCGAAGCACCGAAGCCCGAGCCCAAGACCGAACAGCCAGCGCCCCCTGCGCCCACTGCCGCCCTGCCCTGCACCCTGGAAAGCATGCAGAGCGAAGGCGAGATCCCGTTCGTCCAGGCCTGCATCCAGAACGCCCCAGGCTCGGCCGCGCTGCTGGAAGTGATCAACCAGGCCAAGGCCAGCAACCACTGCGGCGTTGCCCAGCGGCTTTACGCCAACCGCGCCCAGGGCGGCGACATCGAAATCGCCAGTGCCTATGCCCGCGAGTACGACCCCAAGTACCACCAGCCCAGCGAATGCTTCAAGGCGCCAGACAACGCCACCGCAGCCTACTGGTACGAGACCATTCTCGGTTTCGATGAGAACAACGCCGAAGCCAAGCAACGCTTCGAGGAGCTCAAACCATGAGCCTGCGCAGCCTTGGCGCCGCCCTGCTGGCCTTGAGCCTGAGCCCGGTGCTGCACGCGGCCGACAAGCCGCTGCTGCAAGAGGGCAAGAAAACCCTGTTCCAGCGCGTGCTGACCACCCCCGGCTGCAAGCTCAGCGATGCCGCCGGCGCGGCGCCGGGCAGCGCCCAGCCGACCTTCAGCCGCTTTTATGTGTACGAGCGCGCGGCGGTGGACAACCGCCAGTGGCTGCGCGTCGGCCCGGATACCCAGGGCAAGAGCATCGGCTGGCTGCCGGGTGACTGCACTGTCGAATGGAAAATGCAGCTGACCCTGGCCTTCACCAACCCGGCCAACCGCGACCGGCTGATGTTCTTCAAAGACCGCAGCCAGCTCGAAGGCATCCTCGATGCGCCCGACCCGGTCAGCAAGGTGGCGCCATTGCGCGCCCAGCTCAAGAACGGCAAGGAAGCGCCTGGGGTATTGGCCCAGGAGCCGGAGTACTTCGTCGACCTGCAGAAAAACTTCTACCTGCTGCCGGTCCTGAGCGGCGAAGAAGTGATGACTGAAGAAGGCTTCCGCACGCGCATCCTCAACGTCGCCTCGGTGAGCAAGGCCGACGCGGCCAGCAGCGCGGCACCTGCGGCCGGCAGTGCTGCCAGCCAGGCTGCCGCCAACACCCAGATGAAAGCGTTCAGCGCGGCGGTAGTATTCGTCATCGACTCGACCATTTCGATGGACCCGTACATCGACCGCACCCGCGAAGCGATCAAGCGTGTCTACGCCCAGATCGAGAAGGAGAACCTCGGCCAGCAGGTCAAGTTCGGCCTGATCGCCTACCGTTCCAGCACCCAGGCAGTGCCGGGCCTGGAGTACGTCAGCAAGATGTACGCCGACCCCAACACGGTCAAGGACGGTGCCGACTTCCTCAGCAAGGTGGCGGACCTGAAGCAGGCCAAGGTCTCCAGCAAGGTCTTCGATGAAGACGCCTATGCCGGGGTCATGCATGCGGTCGACAAGGTCGACTGGAGCCAGTTTGGCGCGCGCTACGTGGTGCTGATCACCGATGCCGGCGCGCTGGATGGCGGCGACAAACTGTCCAGCACCGGCCTTGGCGCCGAGCAGGTCAAGATCGAAGCCAGCAACCCTGGCGTTGCTCTGTACACCTTGCACCTGAAGACCCCAAGCGGGGCCAAGAACCACGGCAGCGCCGAAGCGCAGTACCGCGCCCTGTCGACCTACCCCGGCACCAACACCTCGCTGTACTACCCGGTCAATGCCGGTGATGTCGACGAGTTCGGCCGCAAGGTCGACAGCCTCGCTGGCGCCATCACCCAGCAGGTCCGTTCGGCGTACATGGGCGAAGACGCCGTTGGCAGCGCCACCAATGCCAAGGCCAGCCCCGCCGAGCAGAAAATGCTCGAAGACGCCGCGCTGATTGGCCACGCGATGCAGCTGGCGTACCTGGGCAAGGCCAGCGGCACCCAGGCGCCGCCGGTGTTCGAGGCGTGGATCAGCGACCGTGACCCGATCAAGCAGAACGTGCCCACCACCGATGTGCGGGTGCTGCTGACCAAGGCGCAGCTGAGCGACCTCAGCGACGTGCTCAAGCAGATCCTCGACGCCGCCAACGAAGGCATGATCTCGCCCAGCGAGATGTTCACCCGCCTGCGCGCCGTGGCCGCAACCATGGGCGCCGACCCTAACCAGCTCAAGCAAGACGCCCGCGTGGCCGACCTCGGTGTGCTCGGCGAGTACCTCGATGGCCTGCCGTACCAGAGCGAAGTGCTCAACCTCGATGAAGAAACCTGGAAAGGCTGGGACGGCCTGGCCCAGGAGAAATTCATCCGCAACCTGAGCACCAAGCTGCGCCACTACCAGCGTTACAACGCCGATGTTGACCGCTGGGTGGCGCTGGCCCCGGGCGCCGACAGCCGCGACAACGTCTACCCGGTTCCTCTGGAAATGATGCCCTGACCACTTATGCTCGAGATCAAGGGATTGCGTGTGGTCCGCGGCCAGGGACCACAGTCACACGCCGTGCGCCTGGATGCGCTGCAGTTGCGCGCGGGCGAGGTGTGGGCGGTAAACGGCGAGAGCGGCTGCGGCAAGAGCACGCTGCTCGAAGCCATCGGCCTGCTGCTCAAGCCTGAGCGACTGGACTGCTACCGGCTCGGCAGCGAGCAGCACGACGTTGCTCGGCTGCTGGCCAGCGAGCAGCACGCGGCCTTGGCTGCACTGCGCTCGCGCGAGCTGGGTTTCGTCCTGCAGAGCGGCGGCTTGCTGCCGTTTCTCAGCGTGCGCGACAACATCCTCTTGCCGCGCCGTCTGCTCGGTCTGGACGCGCACAGCCATGCGGTCGACAAAGCCGTCGCAGCGCTGAGCCTGACGCCATTGCTGGACAAACTGCCGCAGGCACTGTCGATCGGTGAGCGCCAGCGGGTCGCCTGCGTGCGCGCCATCGCCCACGAACCGCGGGTGCTGCTGGCCGACGAACCAACCGCCGCGCTTGACCCACACAACGCGCAGCGGCTGTTCGAGTTGCTGCTGGAGCTGGTTGCCGAACTGGGCCTGAGCGCCTTGCTGGTGTCGCACGACTGGGCGCTGGTCGAGCGCTTTGGCCTGCCGCGTCTGGGCGCGATCAATGGCCAGGGGGAGACCCGTTTTGAACCCTTGGTATAAGCGCCTGGCGCTGCTGGTCAGGCTGTCGCTGGCCGACCTCTGGCATGACCGCAACGTGTCGCTGTGCATGGCCGCGTCGCTGGTGGCGGTGATCGCGCCGTTGCTGTTGCTGTTCGGCCTCAAGCATGGGGTAGTCAGCCAATTGCAGCAGGAGCTGCTCAGCGACCCGCGCAACCTCGAAGTGAAGATGCTCAGCAGCGGCCATTACGACCAGGCCTGGCTGCAACGCCTGCAACAACGGCCCGAGGTTGGCTTTGCGATTGGCCAGACCCGCTCGCTGAATACCCAGGCCGACCTGCTTGGCGAGCGTGGGCGCTTTGTCGACAACGTCGAAGTGATCCCCACCGCAGCCAACGACCCGCTGCTGGCCAGCGAATTCAGCGCACTGCAAGCCGATCAACTGATCCTCAGCGAGCGCGCGGCACAGCGCCTCGAAGCCAAGGTCGGCGACAGCGTGCGCCTGCGCGTCAGTCGCCGCCTCAACGAAGTCAATGAACGTGGCGAGCGCACTCTGCGCGTGCAGGCGATTGTCGCCGCTGTGCGCTTTGCCCGCCCGGCGGCGTTCGTCAGCCCTGAGCTGCTGCTGGATCTTGAGCATTACCGCGACGGCTATCTGGTGCCTGCGTTGGGCGCCGGCAGCGGCCAGTCGCTGGAGGCGGTCGGAGTCGGCTATGCCCGTGCGCGGGTCTATGCACGCGATATCGACAGCGTCGCGCCGCTGGAGCAGTGGCTCAATCAACAGCGCATCGAGACCAGCAGCCGGCTGGCTGAAATCGACAGCGTCAAAGCCATCAACCATGTGCTGGGGCTGATCTTCGGAGTCATCGCCGGCGCTGCCCTGATCGGCTGCATTGCCTCGTTGGTGGGGGCGTTTCTGGCCAACATAGACCGCAAACGCCGCGACCTGGCGGTGCTGCGCCTGCTCGGCTTCACCAGCAGCGCGGTGGCCGTCTACGTGGTGCTGCAAGCGCTGCTGCTGAGCCTGACCGGGTTTGTCGGCGGGCTGGCCTGTTATTACCTGGGCAGCCTGCTGTTCGACCAGTTGCTCGGCAGCAGCCAGGCGACCGGCGCCTTTATTTGCCATATCACTGTCTGGCATGGCCTGGTGGCCCTGCTGCTGGCCTTGCTGGTCGCTGGCCTGGTTGCCTTGATCGGCGCCGTGCGGGCGATACGGATCCAACCTGCGGAGAGTCTGCGTGAACTGTAAAACCTTTGCTCGCCTGGCCCTGGCGCCCCTCGCGCTTGGCTTCGCCCTGGACGCCGCAGCAGCGAGCTGGGACGAGAAATTCTACAACCCCATGGCCGATGCCGACGATGTCGTGCTGCCGATGCCGTGTGACGGCGCGATGGTGTTTCGCAAGGTGCTGATCCCGGTGGTCGGGCCGCTCGACGACTACCCGATCAACATCGGCGCCGACAGTGCCGAGTACGGTTATGTCGAGCAGACCCGACCAGCCTTCATCGCCGGCAGCTTCACCAGCGCCAAGGGCGACAAGTCGCGCTATTACCTGCTGGCCAAGTACGAGATGACCCAGCTGCAATACCGCGCCCTGACCGACGAAACCTGCCCGACACCGTCCAACAAACAGCGCCTGCCGGTGGTCTCGATCAGCTGGCTGGACGCCTTGCAGGCCGCCGACAAGTACAACCGCTGGTTGCGCGCCAATGCTGCCGACAAGCTGCCCCGCGAAGACGGCGCGCAGGGCTTCGTGCGCCTGCCGACCGAAGTCGAGTGGGAGTTTGCCGCACGCGGTGGATTGCAGGTCAGCACCGCCGAATTTCGCGACATTCGCTACCCGATGGCTGACGGCCTGAACGCCCACGAATGGTTTGCCGGTGCGCAATCGGCCAACGGCCAGCTGCAGTTGAGCGGCCTGCTCAAGCCCAATCCGCTGGGCCTGCATGACATGCTCGGCAACGCCAGCGAGATGATGTTCGAACCGTTCCGCCTGAACAAACTCGACCGCCAGCACGGCCAGGCCGGCGGCTATGTCGTGCGTGGTGGCAACTACCTGACCAGCGAAGCCGAGCTGCGCACTGCCCTGCGTCAGGAAGAGCCCTACTACAACGCCGAAGGCGCGGTGACCAAGAAAACCAACGGCATGCGCCTGGCGCTGGTGTCGCCGACCCTGACCTCACGCGAACGGGTCAAGGCCATCGAGAAGAGCTGGAGCAGCCTCGGTAACGACCAGCCGGCCGCCGACAGCAAGGACAAAGGCACGGTCAAGGCCCTCGAAGCGCTGGCCTCCAGCGTGCAGGACGAGGCCCTCAAGGGTCAGTTGAAAACCGTCGAAAACCAGCTGCGCGCGAGCAACCAGCAGCAACAGGAAGCCCGCGACCAGGCCATCCGCGCCAGCCTCAACCTGGGTGCGTTCCTTTGCACCAAGATGCTCGACGACGGCCAGTACCTGGACTTCCTGCAGAAAAACTACGCCGCCAACTGCAAGGCCGGCGAAGAAGACCCAACCTGCGGCATGCGCAAGAGCAAGCTCGACGAGCAAAGCGCGCGCCTGCACAAGCTCAGCCGTTACTACGCAAGCTCGCTGGTCGAATCCGGCTCGCTGTATGGCAAGAGCCTGCTCGAAGCGCAGGTGCCGGTGCTCGAAGGGGTGCTTACCGCCAACAACAATCTCAAGGAACTGACGCCGTACCTGCGCGCCCATTGGGCCAACCAGGTGTCGTTCCTCAAGTCGCAGAAAATTGATACCAACGCCTGGCTGAACAGCTGCAAAGCCGTCGCCCACTGACACCACAAGGAAGCGTAATCGTGATGCACAGCAAAACCGCTCGTAGCAGCTCCTGGATGAGCCTGATGATGGCCGCCTGCCTGGTCCTGACCGGCTGCGCCAGCACCGGCAGCTCGATGCTTGGTGACAGCGGCGGCGGCAAGGCCGACCCGCGCCTGACCTCGGGCGCCGACGCCAAATTCTTCAGCACTTCGGGATACCAGGCCTGCGCCGTGGCCGCCGGTGCCGGCGTGCTCGCCTGCGTACTGTCCAACTCGGGCAACAAGGCTGCCTGCGCGGTGATCGCCGGGGTTGCCGCTTGCGGTGTGGCCATGGGCGCCAACTACTACCTCGACCAGCGCCGCACGCAGTACGCCGACACTACCCAGCGGCTGAACGCGATGACCGGCGAAGTGCAGAAAGAAAACGCCAAGGTGGTCGAGCGCAGCAACACCCTGCAGCGGGTGATTGCCGACGACAAACAGCAGATTGCCGACATCCAGAAGAGCATCAAGGCCAAGACTCTCGACAAGGCCAAGGCGCAGCAGGAGATCGCCAATGTCGATACCAACATCGGCCTGATGCGCAAAGACCTGGGCAACATGAAAAGCCGCGTCACCGAGTTCGAGAAGGTCGCCAAACTCGAGCGTGACGGTGGTGCCAGCCCGGCCGAAGTGCAAAAGGTCGAGGCCGAGATCGCCAAGATGAACAACAAAGTCGTCGCCCTGCAGCAGGAAGTCGACGGCCTCTACAACCAGCGCTCCGCGATCACCCTCGGTTAAGGAACAGCCCATGTCACTTCGTCATTGCCTGGGCCTTGCCCTGCTCGCCAGCCTCGGCGGTTGCGCCACCACTGCCTCGCAGTGCAACGCTACCGACAATAGCGCCAGCCTGGTCAGCAAGCTCAATTGCGACTACGGCGGCGGCTATGCCGAAGGCGTGCGCAACAGCGAGCAGCAGTTGGTCACCGCGCAGGAGCAGAACCGCCAGTTCAATCAGGTGTTCAGCGAGCTCAGCGCCCTGCAGAGCTCGACCCGCCAGGACCTGGCCGGCCAGCAACGCCAGCAGGCCAACCTGGAGAAATCCCTGAACGGGCTGCTGGCCACGCTCAAGAGCCGCCATGGCAACAAGCAGGAGGTGCAGCAGCAGATCGCCAGCCTCGAGCAACAGCTGAAGAACCGCCAGGCGGCGCCAATGCAGAACGCCAGCAGCGCGCAGGTCGAAGCGCGCAAGCAGGAGCTCAAGGCCCTGCAGCAACAGGTCAGCCGTTTACAGCTGAGCCTGGGTTACGAGTAAGCCCTTCGGCAGCTACGGCTGCCGATCCTTTTTCAGGATATCCACATGCAGCGGGTCACCCGCGATACCCGACCCGCGCAGGACGATCCGCGGGTGTTGGAACAGGCCATGGCGATCATCGTCAGGCACTTCCCGGCCAGCATCGCTCATCTCTACGCCACCCCGCGCACCGGCCAGGACGGTGTGCGTGAATGGTGGTCGCCGCTGGAAGGCCAGCCGCAGCGCTATCACGACCTCGCCAGCGAGCAGCAGACCAACTTGCTGCGCGTCTATGACCAGCGCCAGGACGCCCTGCGCCAGTTGGTCGGCGAGCTGAAGGAACGTGGCCAGGAGCAGGAGGCGAGCGTGCTGCGCGCGCTGATCGGCCCGGCCAACCTTGAGCACCTGTACAGCGTCAATGGCGAGCCACTGCTGGTGCGCTGGGCACAGCCGGCGCCGGTCAAGCCAGCACCGGTGGCGGCAGCGCCAGTGCCCGCACCGCGCCCGCGCCGCTGGATCTGGTTGCCGTGGTTCCTGCTGCCCTTGCTCGGCCTGTTGCTGCTGGCCCTGGCCTTGTGGTTAGGCTGGCCGTACCTGCAACGCTGGTATGAACAGCGCGAGCCGGCCAAATTTGCCTGCATGAAAGACGATCAGGCGCTGCCCCCGGAGTTCTCGGTGGTGCTGGATACCTCCGGTTCGATGCTACTGAGCGTCGCAGCGACGGCGGAGGACGAGCAGTGGTTCTTCCAGAACATCGCCGACCCCGCCATCGACCAGGCGCGAGTCGCCGAGGTTACCCGCGCGCCGGTACGCATCGATGTCGCCAAGCAGAGCCTCAAGCAGATGGTCGATGATCTGCACCCGGCCATCGACACGCGCTTCATCACCTTCGACGGCTGCCGAGCGCCGCTCGACCATGGCCTGTTCACCCCGGCCCAGCGCCCCGCGCTGATCAGCGGCATAGAGGGCCTGGTGCCGAACGACGGCACCGCCTTGAGCGCCAGCCTCGAGCTTGCCGCAAAAAGCATGAACGGCCGCGACCGCGATGGCGTGATCGTAATGTTCGTCGACGGCGCCGATGGCTGTGGCGAGGATGTCTGTGCAGTCGCTCAGCGCATCGCCCAGGAGCAGCCGCGGCTGCGGGTCAATCTGGTCAATATCAGCAACAACAGCCTGGCCAACTGCATTGCCGACAGCACCGGCGGCCGGGTCTACAGCGGCGATAACGCCGTGCAAGTGGCGGCCGCGCTGAAACAGGCGAGCCAGGAAGTTTCCAGCAGCAACAACTGCAACTAGGACGATCGATGCAACGGGTAAACCGCGACAGCCACGCCAGCCAGGACGCCGCCGCTGCACTCGAGCAGCGGGTAGCGTTGATCCGCCAGCACTTCCCGCCGGCCATTGCTCACCTATATGCCATTCCCCGCCAGGGGCGTGATGGTGTGCTGGAGTGGTGGTCGCCGCTGGAAGGCCAGCCGCATGTGTATGCCGAGCTGGGCCGCGACCAGCAGGCAGCGCTGCTACAACGCTATGAAGAGCGCCAGGCCGCAGTCGGTCAGTTGGCCAACGAGCTGCAGCAGCGTGGTCAGACCCAGGCAGCAGGCGCCTTGCGCAGCCTGATCGCGCCGCCTGATCTGGGCAACCTCTACAGCATCAACGGCGAACCGCTAGTGATCCGCTGGGGGCAGGCCGTGCCGGTGGCCGCGCCACCGCCGCCGCCACCGCCTGCACCAGCACCCAAGCCGGCGCCGCCCGCAGCCAGGCCGGCACCGCAGCCCAGGCCTGCGCCACCGCCCAAGGCCGTACCTGCGCGGCGCCTGCGGCTGTGGCCATGGCTGCTGTTCGGCCTGCTGCTGGCGTTGCTCTATGCGCTGTGGTTGAACTGGCCAATGCTGTGGGCGCGCTGGCAGGCCGATCACAGCGCCATGTGCACGCCGGGCGCTGGCTTTCAGGCTTCGGAGTTCGCCGTGGTGCTGGACACCTCCGGCTCGATGAACGAACGCATCCGCGTCAAGCGCGCAGACGACCCGTGGTACATCAGCCTGCTGGCGAAGATCCCGGTGGTCGAGCAGTTTCTGCCGTCGGGCAAGGCCCCGCCGACGACCCGCCTGAACGTGGCCAAGACGGCCCTGGGCGCGGTCATCGAAGACCTCGACCCGAAGGTGGCGATGCGCCTGGTGACCTTCAATGGCTGCAAGTCGCCCGTCGATCATGGCGTGTTCGCACGTGACCAGCGCGCAGATCTGATCGACCGTATCGCCACGCTCAACGCACGCGGCGGCACTGCGCTCGGGGTCAGCCTGGAGGCGGCAGCGGCCAGCATGGACGGGCGTGAGCGCGACGGCGTCATCGTGATGTTCGTCGACGGCCGCGACAGCTGTGGCACCAGCATCTGCAAGGTCTCCGAGCAGATCGCCCAGAACCAGCCACGGCTGCGGATCAACATCGTCAACATCAGTGCCAGCACCGGTTCCAACTGCGCTGCCAGCAATACCGGTGGCCGGGTGTATACCGCTGATGATGCAGCTGCGGTGGCCGCCGCGTTGGAACAAGCCAGCCGCGAAGTCTCGCAGGGCAACGGCTGCTGAAGCGCAAACGGGCGCACGCCGTGCGCCCGTTTGCAGCCATGACGTTTTTCAATCGACTCCATGCCGTTTTCCGCGTTGCCGTGCAAGGCGCCTTGGCGGATGCTTTATTTACCTGAGCATCCCCCCATTCGCGCACCGAGGCCTGCATGAAAACCGTCGACGAAATCCTCAAGAGCAAGGCACAACACCAGACCGTCTACACCATCGGCCCAACCGAGTCGGTGCTGGCGGCGCTGAAGCTGCTCGCGGAAAAAAACATCGGTGCCTTGCCGGTGGTTGAAGACGGGCGCGTGGTGGGCATCGTCAGCGAACGTGACTATGCGCGCAAGCTGATGCTCAAAGGCCGCTCGTCGCCGTTCACTACAGTGGCCGAGATCATGACCGCAGCGGTGATCACGGTTGAGCCCAAAACCAAGCTCGATGAGTGCATGCAACTGATGACCGACCGCCATCTGCGCCACCTGCCGGTGGTCAGCGAGGGCAAGCTACTCGGCTTGCTGTCGATCGGCGACCTGGTCAAGGAAACCATTACCGAGCAGGCCAACCTGATCAGCCAGCTGCAACAGTACATTCGCGGCGAGTGAAGGTTGTTTCAGTGATAGGCGCTTTCCAGCTCGTCCAGCTGATGGTCGAAGCTGCGCAGGCGCGCTGACCAGGTGTACACCAGCACTTCCAGATCACGGTTGAGCACTGCCGTGCCGCCCTTGCCGGCCACCGGCCCGTCGCCCAGATCCAGCTGGTAGCGCTCACGGGCCATGGCCGTAGCCACGCTGGAAAGGTCGCGGGCAAATGCCAGCCAGTGCTGGTGCGGGTCGTGGATTTCACGGTCGAGCTCGCGGCATTGGCACTTCAGCGCATCCAGGCTTTGCTCCAGCGGCGTGCCCTTGAGCTCGCCCATGACCTCTTCGAAGGTGCGCCCGGAGTGCCAGTAACTGCCCCAGAAATAGCGGTCGAACACGGTTTCGACCCGGCGCAGGGCAACTTTGGTGTTCCAGATGGTGACCAGGGTATGGCCTTGGCTGAGTTCGCGCCTGTTCAGCTGCAAGTGCTGCCAGGCGATCCAGGCCAGCCCGCAGAGCGCCGCTGCCGCGGTGACCGCAGCAGCGGCGTACAGAAACTGTACGGCCTGGTTCAGCTGATGGGTGTGCCGGATACCGTAGAAGTAGCCGGTGGTCAGGGTGCCGAGGATTGCCAGGAGGCACCAGAAACCGGCTGCATAGGGATCTTTCATCACGCTATCCCCTTGTTGTTTTACCTCAGCATAGCAACGCCACTTCACCCATCAGGTGCCGCTCGGCGCTTTATTTGCGGGGGCGACGCAGGGCTTCGTTGAGTTGATCAAAGGGGATTGCCCAGTCGGCGTCCTCAAGCACCGCTTCTTTGAGGAATGCGCGCTGCGAGTCGCTCCAGAACGGCGCATCGACCAGCTTGATTTCGTTTTTCAGCGGCGAGTGCGAGGTGATGAACTGGTCGATGCTCTGCGCATCGTGGTCCAGCCCCAGTTGCATGAACAGTTCGGCAAACTGATGAGTCGGTGCTTCCATGGGTGCCTCCTCGCCAAGCTGGCCGTCGACGACGCCGGCCTGGCGCTGGTTGAGTGAGAGATGAGGTGGCCGCAGCCACCTTGCTCAAAGATAGACACCAGCCAGGCCACTCAAGGTCGAAGCAATTTGCACTTTTTATCCGACAAGCGTCACAGCGGCGCCCGGCGCAGTGTGGCGAGGAAAGCTGCAGCGCCGACAAACAACCCGGCAAAGGTACGGTTCAGGCGCTTCTGCTGTTTAGGCGTGCGCAGCAGCCGCAGCACCCGCGAGGCCAGCCCGGTGTAACCAGCCATCACCAGCAGGTCGACGCAGACCATGGTCGCGGCAATCGTCAGGTACTGCGGCAGCAGCGCCTGATGCGGGTCGATGAACTGCGGTAGCACGGCGAGCATGAACACCAGTGCCTTGGGGTTGCTGACATTGACCAGCAAACCACGGAACACCAGGCTCAGCGGCTTGCCGATCGGCCGTATCGGCGACTCGGCGCTCATATCCATGGGCAGCGCGCGCCATTGCTTGTAGGCGAGGTACACGAGGTAGAACACGCCGAACCACTTGATCACCTGAAACGCCGTAGACGAGGCGGCGAGGATGGCGCCGACGCCGGCTGCAATGATCGCGATCTGCAGCAACAGACCGAGTTGCAGGCCCAGGGCGTTCCAGTAACCGCGCCAGAAACCGTACTGCAGGCCGCTGGACATCGAGGCAATCGCCCCCGCCCCCGGCGACAGGCTGATCACCCAGCACGCGGCAAAGAACGCCAACCACGTTTCCATCGACATGTAGCACCTCATAGCGGATATGTTGCAAAACATTAAGCTAAGAGGTTGGCGGCGAAATCACCAGCGTTTTTTTGTGGGTTTGCAGCAGGTGCGGCTAACGTCAGTCAGCCTGGACAGCAACATCCTTGGCCACACCCGGCACCTCGCTGCCACGCCAGCGCCGTACGCACTTCTGGAAGAACTGGCTATTCGGCACCTGCACCAGCGCGCCGCCGGCATCGGGCATTTCCATCAGGGTGGTGAACAGCAGGTTGATCGCAATCACTCGGCCCTTCACGCCCGGCTTGTCGAGGGTTTCCACCAGCTCGACGACGTCACCGATACGAAACGGGCCGACAGTAAAGATCAGCACGGCGCAGAGCAGGTTGGACAACACGCTCCACATGGCGAAGAACGCCACCGCCGCTACGGCGACAAACCCTGAAAGCGCGGTCCAGAGCACGGTGGCCGAGACGCCAAGACGCTCCAGCACAAACAGCAGAGCACTGCCCATGATCAGCCAGCGCAGGCCGCCACGTACCGGTACCAGCAATTCTGGTGGCAGTGGATAGCGTTCGCCCAGCCGGCTCAGGCAACGGCCGACAAAACGTTGCAGGATGAACGCTGCGGCGAGGATCAGCAGAATCTGCGCGCCTAGCCACAGCGAGTCCATCCATTGCCCCGGCAGCAGGCCGTGCAGGTCTTCCATCAGGACAACGCCTCAAGTTCGGCCTGCATGCTTTCGAGCAGCTCAAGTGCCTCCATCCAGGCTTCTTCAAGCTCGGCTTCGCGCTGCTTGAGTTTGCTCTGACGGCCGAGCAGGTCACGCAGAGCATCCTTGCGCGATTGCTCGTAAAGGCCGCTGTCGGCCAGGGCCGTGTCGATCTCGGCCAGCTGACTGTGCACCTGGCCCAGCTCGGCTTCGAGCTTGTCGGCAGCGCGCTTGTGCGGTGCCAGTTGCTGGCGCAGGGCTGCGGCGGCCTGACGCTGGGCCTTTTTGTCGGTCTTGTCCGGGTTGACCGGGGTGCTGCTGACCGGCGCGTTACGCTGGCGGTAGTCGATCAGCCAGCGGCTGTAGTCATCAAGGTCACCGTCGAAGGTATCGACCTTGCCGTCGGCAACCAGCAGGAAGTCGTCGGTGGTGCTCTTGAGCAGGTGACGATCGTGAGAGACCACCACCACTGCCCCGCTGAACTCCTGCAAAGCCATGGTCAGCGCCAGGCGCATTTCCAGGTCGAGGTGGTTGGTCGGTTCGTCGAGCAGCAGCAGGTTGGGCCGTTCCCAGGCGATCAGGGCCAGGGCCAGCCGGGCTTTTTCACCACCGGAGAAGTTCACCACCGGCTCCTCGGCACGCGGGCCGTGGAAGTCGAAGCCGCCGAGGAAGTCGCGCAGGGTTTGCTCGCGCTCGGTCGGGGCAATCCGCTGCAGGTGCAGCAGCGGGCTGGCCTTGTCGTCCAGCGAGTCCAGCTGATGCTGGGCGAAATAGCCAACCGAAAGGTTCTCACCGCGCACCAGGCGCCCGCCCAGCGGCTGCAGTTCGCCGGCAAGGTTCTTGATCAGGGTCGACTTGCCGGCACCGTTGGGCCCGAGCAGGCCGATCCGCGCACCCGGCGTGAGCTGCAGCTTGACCTTCTCCAGCACGGCGGTGTCGCCGTAACCCAGACGGCCTTCGGAAAGGTCGAGCAAGGGGCTGGAGATTTTTTGCGATTCGCGGAAGACGAAGTCGAACGGCGAGTCGACGTGCGCTGCCGACAGCTCTTCCATGCGTTCCAGGGCCTTGATCCGGCTCTGCGCCTGACGGGCCTTGGTCGCTTGCGCCTTGAAGCGGGCGATGTACTTTTCCATGTGCGCGCGCTGCGCCTGCTGCTTCTCGTAGGCCTGTTGCTGCTGGGCCAGACGTTCGGCGCGGGTGCGTTCGAAGGCGCTGTAGCCACCCTTGTACAGGGTCAGCTTGCGCTGCTCGACGTGGAGCACGTGGTCGACCACCGAATCGAGGAAGTCGCGATCGTGGGAGATCAGCAGCAGCGTGCCCGGGTAGCCCTTGAGCCAGTCTTCCAGCCAGAGGATGGCGTCCAGGTCCAAGTGGTTGGTCGGCTCGTCGAGCAGCAGCAGGTCGGACGGGCACATCAGGGCCTGCGCCAGGTTCAGGCGCATCCGCCAGCCACCGGAGAAGTCGCCGACGCGGCGGTCCATCTGCTCGTTGCTGAAGCCAAGGCCGGCCAGCAACTTGCGTGCACGGGCATCGGCGGTATAACCGTCGGCGCCCTCCAGTTCGCTGTGCAAGCGGGCCAGCGCAGTGCCGTCGTGGGCTTGCTCGGCCACTGCCAGCTCGGCCTGGACCTGACGCAGGCGCAGGTCGCCATCGAGCACATAGTCGACTGCCACGCGCTCGAGGGTATCGACCTCCTGACGCATGTGCGCGATGCGCCAGTCGCCGGGCAGCTGGCAATCGCCGCCGTCGGGCGTGAGCTCGCCGCGCAGCAAGGCGAACAGGCTGGATTTGCCGGCGCCGTTGGCACCGATGAGGCCGGCTTTATGACCGGCGTGCAGCGTCATCTCGGCGCTATCTAGCAGGCGCTGCGGACCACGCTGTAAAGTGAGGTTGGTTAGTCTGATCATGATGGTCGCGGAGTCTACCAGCTTCCTCGGCCGCTAGCGCGAGTGGAACCATGCACACCGACCTGTGGAATTATGCCCTGGCCCTGTACGCCCGGCCCGAAGTTGAAGCGGCTTGCCTGCAACTGCAGGAGGACGGCGCCGACGTGTGCCTGCTGCTCTGCGCAAGCTGGCTGCATGCGCGCCGGGCACGCGTCAGCGATGAGCGCGTGTGCGCCCTGCTGGGGTTAGCTGAGCCGTGGCGAATCGAGGTGGTCCAACCACTGCGCACGCTGCGTCAGCAATGGCGTATGGCAGCGCAGGGCGATGCCGCGCTGGCACTGTTGCGGGAGCAGTTGAAGGGCTTGGAACTACAGGCTGAAAGAACCTTGCTCGAGCGTTTGCAGGCGTGCTCGCAGCAATGGCCCGCAGGCTCGGACGAGACCGCGGACGATTGGCTGGTCCGGCTGGCGCCGGACCTGTGCCGCGACCACGGCGCGCTGGATCAATTGCGCGCCGCAGCGTCAGCCCTTCAGGACGCCGAAGACGGCGACTGAGCTGGGGTGTTGGCCGCTCCAGCAGGCGTTGCCGCTGGTGCTGCCGAGTTGGTGCTGGTTGCTGCGGTGCTGGCTTTGGCGTCGTCTGTTTTCGCAGCGGCTGGCTTGGCGGCAGCTGGCTTGGCAGCCGGTTTGGTTGCTGCGGCCTTGGCCGGTGCTTTGGCAACGACGGGTTTGCCTGCAGCGGCTTTAGCTGGTGCCTTGCTGACTGCGGGCTTGGCAGCAGCAGGTTTGGCTGCAGCCTTGGCGGCAACGGGTTTGGCAGCGGCAGGTTTGGCTGGCGCTTTGGCAGCCGCCGGTTTGGCAGCGGCAGTCCTCGCTGGGGCTTTGCTGGCAGTGGGCTTGGCAGCTACTTTGGCCGGTGCTTTGGCAACGGCAGGCTTGGCTGCAGCGGCCTTGGCTGGTGCCTTGCTGGCAGCCGGCTTGGCGACAGCTTTAACAGGCGCTTTGGCAGCAGCTGGCTTGGCGGCGGGTTTGACCGCAGCGACTTTGGCTGGAGCTTTGCTGGCAGTGGTCTTGCCGGCTGCTTTGGCTGGCGCCTTGTTGGCAGCAGGTTCGGCAACAGTGCGTTGCTCGAGGGCCTTGGCGGCTGCTTCACGGACCTTGCCTACGCCTTGAGCGATTTTCAGGCTCTGCTGCGCATCGCGCTTGAGCTGCTGGATGTAGATGCGGGTCTGCGATTGACGCTCTTTGAGCGAGTCGAGCACTTCTTCAAGTTCGCTGGCAGCCTTGTGCGCCTTGTTCTGCGCCTTGGCTTTTCCAGCCTGGGCAGCGTCTTGCAGTTTCAGCCGCGAACCGTGCAGTTTTTCCTGCGCCTTGCCGCGTTGTTTTTCCAACTTTGCCAACAGTTTCTCTGCATCCGCCAGCGCTTGCGAGCAGGCATCTTCCAGATGTTCGAGCAGGCTACCGGAAAGTTGCTGGAGCAGGTGCAACGGCGTACTTACTGGCTTCTTCTTGGCCGACATGGTTTACCTCCTGGCTGATGAGATTGCGGCTCATACTATGCTTCTGCTGCTACCGCCGCTAGGGCATCTTGACAGTATTGCTGGGGCCGCGTTGCATGCCTGGGCAAAGTTGTTATGGTGCAGCTCGAGCAAGTGTAGTTGGCCCTTGTTCGGCTGTTGCTACTTGGCCATCGCGTCCGGAGTCGATCGTGTCCCGTTATCTTCTGCTCAGCCTCTGCCTGCTCGCGCCATTGAGTGTTGCCGCGCCGGCCAGCAATACCGATCAGGATATGGCCTACAGCCTGGGCGCGAGCCTCGGTGAGCGGCTGCGTCAGGAGGTCCCTGACCTGCAACTGGAAGCCCTGGTCGAAGGCCTGCGCCAGGCCTACCAAGGCAAGCCGCTGCGGCTCGATCAAGCACAGATGCAAAGCCTGCTCGAGCAGCATGAAACCGAGGCCCAGGGCAGCCAGGCACAAGCGGCTGAAATCCGCTTCATGGCCAATGAACGCGGCCGAGCCGGCACCCATGAGTTACCTGAAGGAATTCTTTACAGCGAGTTACAGGCAGGCACTGGCGCGCAGCCCAAGCCCGGCGGCAAGGTGCAAGTGCGCTACGTAGGACGTCTGCCGGATGGCTCGGTGTTCGACCAGAACCAGCAACCGCAGTGGTTCAGTCTGGACTCGGTGATCGAAGGCTGGCAGGCGGCGCTGCCAAAAATGAAGGCGGGAGCCAAATGGCGTTTGGTGATCCCTTCGGCGCAGGCTTACGGCGCCGACGGGGCGGGCGACCTGATCGCACCCTACACCCCGTTGGTATTTGAAATCGAATTGCTGGCAGTGGCCGACTGATCGAGGCGATCAGGCCTGCAGTGCAGCTTCCTGTTTGTGTGCGGTGTGCAGCACTTCGATCAGGCAGTCTTCCAGCTCGAAGCGTTCGCGCAGATGGCCGCCCAGTGCTTGCAGGGTCTGGGCGAAGCGCTCAGGGTCGTTGCACTCGGCCTTGTCACAGTGATCGTTGAAGTCCAGCGCGATCTGGGTGATGTCGGTGATGCGTGGGGTCATGTCTTCGGCCAGCGCCAGGGCGCGCTTGTCGTCGAAGGCCTTGGCCTCGCTGAGCAGCTGCTCGAACACTTCGAAATGCCAAGCCGATACATAGTCGACCAACACGCCGCAGAAATCACGGCTCTGCGCCTTGTCAGCGAAGGCTGGCTTGGCGTCGCGCAGTGCGCGGAAAGCCACCACCAGCTCCTGGCGTTCCAGCAGCCAGCGATCGATCAGCTTGTGGACCCCGCCCCAGCGTTCCTGGGCATTCTGGCAACTATCGAGCATGGCAGTTCTTCCCTTCTGGGTAGATGCCGCTGCACCTCGTTGCGCAAAGGTGCGCGACAAAGGGACGTCAGCAGTACGGCATCGAGCAGTTGTGTTTTCAGTGTCCGTGCTGGGAGATTATTCCCGCACGTGCTACCCATCAAGGTACGCATCGGACAAAGTTCATACAAGCGTTTCATCCCTTGATAGCGCGCCGCCGGTCGAACCATGCGCCAAGCTTGCGCTGGATCAATGTTGGGCGAGGCGGCGCAAACGATCAGCCACCAGCCGCGACAGCGGCAGCGCTGCCAGCAGCAGGAAGGCCAGCAGGCTCCACTCGGGCAAGGTCAGGTCGAGAAAGCTCCAGGACAACGCGCCGCAGTCAGGGCCACCCTTGAGCAGGGTTTCCAACGCTTGCCGCCACGGCTGCTCAAACACCGTCGGCAGCGGCTGCAGGCAGGCGCCATGAGCAAACTCCGAGCCCTGCAGCCAGACCTGCCGCGCCGCCAACAGCGCGCCGCTGGCGGAGCAGGCCAATGCCAGCATCGTGTAGACCAGCCAACCGAGACGCTGCGGGGCATGCACCAGCGCAACCAGGCAGACCAGCGCATACAGGCCCAGCAGCAGGCGCTGGCCGGAACACAGCGAGCAGGGCAGCAACCCCAGGTTTCTTTCGAGGGCGAAAGCGGCAAACAGGATCGCCAGCGAGGCCAGCAAGCCTGGGAAAAATAGAGTACGAAAACGGGCCAGCGGCATGGCGATGGGGTCCCGGAGGAGTCAATGACGTGGCTTGAGACGGTAGAGGAAATGGGCACTTTGTTTCAAGGCAATACAGTCGGGACAAGTCTCTGATTGCTGAGGAAAGTTTACCGATTGCTGTGGGAAATTTCCGAAGGAGGTCATCGCAAATTGACTTCACCGCTTCAGATTAGATACCAGCCCTTGGGCCTGCGCGGCTTGCGCAGACCCAAGGGTCGGTCAAGCTCGGGCGCCGTCTGGCAACGGCAGCGCCAGCAGGCGCTCGTCGAGCAGGCCAAGGCCTTCCTGGAACAATTGGTTGCTGCGTTCGGTTTCACCCAGGCTCGCCAGCAACCGCGCCAGCTCGGCACAGGTTTCCGGGTTGCGCTCAAAACGCAGGCTGCTCTCAAGATAATCGCGCGCCTTGCCCCATAGGCGGTTCTGCAGGCTCAAGCGGCCTAGGGTCAACAGCAGGCTCGGGTCCTGAGCGTGCTCTTTGAGCCAGCCTTCGGCGGTTTGCAGCTGGCGCGCTGGGTCATCACCACGGATCAGCCCGTACAGCCGGGCCAGATGGCTTTCGTACTGGCGTTTGAGTGCCGCACGCAAGACCTGCTCGGCTTCGCCCTGAGCGCCGACCTGACGCAGCTGTTCAGCGTAGGCGAGCACCAACTGCGGCTCCTGGCGCTGCGCGGCGGTCAGCTGCTGCCAGGCGCGTTCCAGCGCCTGCCGGGCGGCTACCGCATCATCACCACGTGTCGCGGCGATGCTCAGGTTCTGGCCCCAGGCACGCTGCTCCAGTGCAGCCAACTCAGTGGCTGGCAATACCTTGCCCTTGCGCAGGTCAGGCAGCAGCCGAATCAGCGCCGGCCAGTCGCCACGCTGCAGGTGCAACTGCTGCAGCAGGCGCAGCACCTGACCGTTATGCGGGTGGCGCTGTTGCATCGCCAGCAGGGTTTCGAGGGCACCGTCGCTGTCGCCGCGATTCATCTGCAGTTGGGCGTGGGTCAATGCCACCGCCAGTTCGGCCTGGGGTTGACGCTCGAGCGCGCGCTCCAGCAGGTTGTCGCTTTCTTCAGTGCGGCCCAGCTCGTTCGCCGCGCGGGCGGCGCCGAGGTAATACAACAGCGGCTGGCGCTCGGCTTCAGCGGCGCGGTGCAGGTGACGCTGCGCGCTGGCCCAACGACCTTCGGCCAGGTCCAGTTGGCCCTGTTCGATGGCGATGCGCGTGCGCCGGCGGCGATTGCGCCGCGACCATGGGTTGACCACCCCGGTCGAACTCAGGATCAGGCCAAGCACGTAGCGCAACAGCCACAGCACTACGATCAGGCCGATCAAGCCACCCAAGGCGGCCCACAGACCGGACTGATAGCGGAAGCTGCCGTAGGACACCATCACGTAGCCGCTGTGCTTGGCCACGGCGATGCCCAGCGCTGCGGCAACCACGATTGCCAGCACCGCGAGCAGATAGACTCGCTTCATGGCTTGCCCCCTTCGGCGTTGGCCGGCAGGTGGCGGCGCTGAATGTAGGCCTGTACCGCCGCCAGGCTTTCGCTGAGGTCAGGGGTGACCACCGACACTGGCTGCTCGGCCAGGGCGTTGAGGCTGTCGAGCATGGCCTTGCTTTGCGGGTTGTCGGCGTTGAAGTTGGCCAGCAGTACGCTGCGAGCATCATCCAGCGCCTGGGTATAAACCTTGGCTTCGCCGTTCAGGGCCGCCCATTGGGCCTGCTCGATGGTCAGGCTCAGGGCCAGGCGCAGTTGATTCAGCGACTGCCCAGCCAGCAGTGGGCGAACATTGTTGTCGGCATCGAATTCGATCTGGAAGTACTTGGATATCTCGGCCCACCAGCGCGACCAGCGACTGCTGGCATCGCCATCCGCAGTCAGCGCGCCCATGGCGTCTGCGCTGCTGTCGAATTCAGGCGACTGGGCACTGAGCTGCTGCACCTGCTCACGCTGCGCCGCCAGCTTGAGGAACAGGCCAGTGCGGTCTGGCTGCTGGGTGCTGTTGAGTGTGGCCAGGCTGCGGGCCAGCTGCTCGCGGGCGGCGAATGAACCTGGGTCGCTCTGTTCGCGGAGAATCTCGTCGGCACCTTCTACCAGCGCTTTGGCGCTGGTCACATCCTGCAGTGCAGACAAGCGCAAGGTCGCCAGGCGCAGCAGGTGCTCGGCTTCGGCCAGGCGCCATTCCTTGCGGCTTTCGCCCATTACCGTATCGAGCCGCTGGCTCAAGCGCTGCTGGTCGCCCTGCAACTGCGCCACCAGGCGCCGGCGGTCCTCCAGCTCGCTGGCCGGCGGCAAGCTGGCAAGTTGTGCGCTGATCTGCTGATCGCGCTGTTGCAACGCTGCGGTCTGCTCGCTGAAGGTTTCCATGCGCTGGCTTTGACCCAGCTCATTGCCCTGCAGTTGGCGCACTTGCCAGACACCCCAGCCGCCTACCGCAACACCGGCTGCGCCGAGCAGCAGGGCAACGACGGCAATGCCATTGCCTGAGCGCTTGGCCGGCGGGCTGACAGGGGTTTGCGGCGCGTCGAGCACCGAAGGCTGTTCATTCTGCGACAAGACAGTTTCGCTCACGTATCCATCCTTTGCATGGGGGCGCGTCGCTCTGAGCTTAGCGCCTTAAGAGGCAGGTGCAGCGCTGCGCTGCACAGCTGCCAGCAAGGCCGCGGCACTGGCGCCACGGCAATCCACAATCTGTTGTGCACCCAGCGCGCGGGCCTGCTCGGCTACGCGCGGGCTCGGCACGAACAACGGCAAGCGCGCCAGGCGCGGCCAATCGGCGTCTGCCAACTGGCGCAAATGTTCAAGACCCTGCCCACTGCTGACCACCAAGCCGTTTAAGCGTTCCCGATCGACCCGCTCGCGCAGGGTATCGGGCGGGTAATCCGGCAGGCAGCGACGATACAGTTGCAGATAATCGACACTAGCACCTAGCTCGGCAAGACGCTCTGCCAGCAGTTCACGACCCCCTACCCCGCGGACAATCAGGACACGCGGCGTAGGAACGGCGACAGCCTTGCGCAACTCGGGCAAGCCAAGCAAGGCCTCACTGTCGTCTCCCTGGGAAGGGAATGTCACCAAAAGCCCGGCGTTCTGCAATACCTGCGCAGTGGCCTCACCGACGCTGAACCAGGCGTTGGACGGCGGCACCAGGCCGGCTTTGGCCAAGTTGGCCAGCAGCAAGCGCGCAGCGGGCTTGCTCACCACGATGAATGCCTGGTAATTCGCCAGCTGGCTCAGCAGCTGGCGTTGCGCGTCATCCACAGTGACCGGCTCGATCGCCAGCAAGGGCAGGCTGCTGCTGGCGATGCCGGCGGCCGCCAAGGTCTGCGCCAGTGCCGCACAGTCCTCTTCAGGCCGGGTCAGCAGCAGGCGCCAGCCGCTCACGGATGGCCGGCCTCGCCATAGACTTCCTTGAGGATCGCCTCGGCGCCCTGCTCAAGCAGGTCTTTGGCAACCTGAACGCCAAGCGCTTCGGCATGCAGCCGCGGCGCCCGTGCTTCGGCTGCCAGCAGCAGCCCGCCGCTGGGTTGGCCAACCAGCCCGCGCAGCCACAACTGCTCGCCTTCAAGCACGGCGTAGCAGGCGATCGGCACCTGGCAACCGCCGTTGAGGTGCTTGTTCAAGGCACGTTCGGCCACCACTCGGTCGGCGGTGTCGACATGGTGCAGCGGCGCCAGCAGGGCGTGGATTTCGCTGTCGGCGCTGCGGCACTCGATGCCGACTGCGCCCTGGCCACCGGCCGGCAGGCTGTCGTCGACACTGATGCTGGCGCTGATGCGGTCTTCGAAGCCGAGGCGGATCAGGCCCGCCGCGGCCAGAATGATCGCGTCATATTCACCGGCATCAAGCTTGGCCAGACGGGTATTGACGTTACCGCGCAGGAAGCGAATTTGCAGATCCGGTCGGCGCGCCAGCAACTGCGCCTGGCGGCGCAGGCTGGAGGTGCCGACGATGCTGCCTGCAGGCAATGCGTCAAGGCTTGCGTAGGTATTGGAAACGAAGGCATCGCGCGGGTCTTCACGCTCACAGATGCAGTACAGGCCCAGGCCTTCAGGAAAGTCCATGGGCACGTCTTTCATCGAATGCACGGCGATGTCGGCTTCGTTCTCGAGCAGGGCGGTTTCCAGCTCTTTGACGAACAGGCCCTTGCCGCCGATCTTCGCCAGCGGCGCGTCGAGCAGCTTGTCGCCACGGCTGACCATCGGCACCAGGCTGACGATCAGGCCTGGATGAGCCTGCTCCAGACGTGCTTTGACGTACTCGGCCTGCCACAGGGCAAGGGCACTTTTACGGGTGGCAATGCGGATTTCGCGAGTGGACATGAAACGCCCCGATGCAGAGAAATGCTGCCGATGATAGCAGCTACTCGGGGCCTGCCTGCAGACTCAGGTCAGCAATCGGTGGTGCCGCGCCAGTGCGCGCGAGCGCAGCGGCGCCAAGGGCGAGCGATCAGTGCAAGCCCTGCATCATCTTGCGCACGCCTGCTACATGGCGGCGGCTGACGATCAATGCATCCTCGCCCATGCCCTTGAGGTAGAGCTGGAAATGCCCCAGCGGCGTACGCTGCAGCTTCTCGATACGTTCCCGGGCAACCAGCGCGTTGCGGTGGATGCGCACGAAACGCTCGCCGAACTCGTCTTCCAGCGCTTTGAGCGGCTCATCCAGCAGCACTTCACCGGCCTCATGGCGCAAGGTCACGTATTTGTGGTCGGCAATGAAGTAGATCACCTGTGACAGCGGGATCAGCTCGATGCCTTTGCGGGTGCGCGCACTGATGTGGTTGCGCGGGTTGCCGCCGTCTTCAGTGGCTGGCCGGGTCAGCGCCGCCAGCAGCGCGCGGTTGGGTTTTTCTGCCTTGCGCAGGGCATCGCGCAGGGCTTGCGGCTGCACCGGCTTGCTGACATGGCTGAGGGTGCTGTCCTTGAACGCTTCGCTGCCGTATTCGTCATCACCGGTGCAGAACACCACCGCTGGCGGCGCTTCGCGCTCGCACAGGCGAGCAGCCACCTGCAGGCCGTCCAGGCCGGGCATGCCGATATCAAGCAGGACCACGTCAGGCTTGAGGCTGTCGATCAAGGCAAGAGCTTCCTCGCCATTGGTGGCGCTGGGCTCCAGTACCGTGTAGCCCTCCTGCCCGCCGAGCAAGCGGCTGAGGTCTTCGCGGGCTTTGGGTTCGTCATCAACGATCAGGACATTCATAGTTGCGCTGGATTCCTGAATGAGTCTCGCACAAGTAATAAGCGTAAACCGGGCTCGGTAGTCCGACGCCGCAGTCACGCTCTAGACCCATGCAATGGCCAAAGATTCACTGGTCTGACAGATTCAGCGCCAGCCTATTGTCAAACTGTAGACGCTTCGTGGAACGCTGCCGTTCAATCGGTAAATATCCTTTGCAGTAACTTCGCCGGTTGATTTCCTGCTGTTTCTAGCGACCGATGCCCTGCGGCGGGCAGTGCAACCCTGTTATTATCGGCGCCACTTTTTATCGTTCACGCCTTCAACGAGTGAATCCATGAGCACTGACAAGACCAATCAGTCCTGGGGCGGCCGCTTCAGTGAACCCGTCGACGCCTTCGTCGCCCGCTTCACCGCTTCGGTCGACTTCGACAAGCGCCTGTACCGCCACGACATCATGGGTTCGATTGCCCACGCGACCATGCTGGCGCAGGTCGGCGTACTCAGCGACGCCGAGCGCGACACCATCATCGACGGCCTGAAGACCATTCAGACCGAGATCGAGGCCGGCAACTTCGACTGGCGCGTCGACCTTGAAGACGTGCACATGAACATCGAAGCGCGCCTGACTGATCGCATCGGTGTCACCGGCAAAAAACTGCACACCGGACGCAGCCGCAACGATCAGGTCGCCACCGACATCCGCCTGTGGCTGCGTGACGAAATCGACCTGATCCTAGGCGAAATCACACGCCTGCAGAAGGGCCTGCTGGAGCAGGCAGAGCGTGAAGCCGAGACCATCATGCCCGGCTTCACCCACCTGCAGACCGCGCAGCCAGTGACCTTCGGCCACCACCTGCTGGCCTGGTTCGAAATGCTCAGCCGTGACTACGAGCGCCTGGTCGACTGCCGCAAGCGCACCAACCGCATGCCTCTGGGCAGCGCCGCGCTGGCTGGCACCACCTACCCGATCGACCGCGAGCTGACCTGCAAGCTGCTGGGCTTCGAAGCGGTTGCCGGCAACTCGCTGGACGGCGTTTCCGATCGCGACTTCGCCATCGAATTCTGCGCCGCGGCCAGCGTGGCGATGATGCACCTGTCGCGCTTCTCCGAAGAGCTGGTGCTGTGGACCAGCGCCCAGTTCCAGTTCATTGATCTGCCGGATCGCTTCTGCACCGGCAGCTCGATCATGCCGCAAAAGAAAAACCCCGACGTACCTGAGCTGGTGCGCGGCAAGAGCGGCCGTGTGTTCGGCGCCCTGATGGGCCTGCTGACCTTGATGAAAGGCCAGCCACTGGCCTACAACAAGGACAACCAGGAAGACAAGGAACCGTTGTTCGACGCCGCCGACACCCTGCGCGATTCGCTGCGGGCGTTTGCCGACATGATCCCGGCAATCAAACCGCGTCACGCGATCATGCGCGAAGCGGCCCTGCGCGGTTTCTCCACCGCGACCGACCTGGCCGATTACCTGGTACGCCGTGGCCTGCCGTTCCGTGATTGCCACGAGATCGTCGGCCACGCCGTGAAGTACGGCGTCGACAGCGGCAAAGACCTGGCCGAAATGAGCCTTGAAGAGCTGCGCCGCTTCAGCGATCAGATCGAACAGGATGTGTTTGCCGTGCTGACCCTGGAAGGCTCGGTTAATGCACGTAATCACATTGGTGGGACTGCACCTGCCCAGGTGCGTGCGGCCGTGGTCCGTGGCCAGGCGTTGTTGGCTTCGCGCTAAGCGTCATGGCGGGCTGCCCGGCAGCCCGCCTTTTCACCCTCATTTGCGTTTGCTGATCATCTCCAGGAATGCCGGCATCGCCGCTTCCTTGTCTGCACGAATTTTCGCCATGTGCGGGTTCTCGCCAAGCAACTCCAGCAGCGCCCTCGCCTGCGGGAAGTCCTCGAGAAAGTCCAGATTCAATACCTTCTTGCCGACCGCGCAGGCAAGGTCGACCGAAAACACGTACATCAAGTCAGCCAGGGTCATCTGCTCACCGGCAACGTACGGCGCGAACTTGCCATTGCGCTTGAGCGTGGCAAAGCCTGCCAGCAGCTCGGTGCGGGCGCGCTCCTTGATCAGCGGCTCGACGGCCTGGCCGAAGAACGCTTCGGCGTAGCAGGTACGCGCCGGCAACTCGATGTACAGCTCGATTTCCTTGACCAGCTCGCGCACCTTGGCCTGGCCGAAGGCATCAGCCGGCAGCAGGGCTTTGCCCGGCTGAGTCTGCTCGATGTAGTCGAGCATCACGCTGGTTTCGCTGATAAAGCCATGCTCGGTCTCCAGCACCGGCACCTTGCCGCGCGGGCTGATGGCCAGCACTTGTGGGGTCTGGCCGGAAACGAACGGCACCTCTTCGAACGGCAGGGCTTTTTCCAGCAACGCCAGCTTGACCATGTTGTAGTAGTTGCTGACAGGGAATCCGTAGAGCTTGAGCATTGCGACAGCCTCCAGGCCGTGAGGGGATGGCCCGGCTGTTATAACCACTCCCTTACGCCATGACCAGCGTCATGCATGGCATAGATGGCCAGGCATTGCCGGCGCGGGCATGGCAAACTAGCCCCCTCACTACAGGAGCACTGCCATGAGCGAACCCCAAGACATCGACAACGAAGATGAAGAAGCCTTCGCCGAAGCTACCCTGACCCAGGCCATCGAAAACCAGATTGAAAGCGGCGAGCCGCCGGCGGCCCTGGCGACTTTCAACAAGCTGAAGCTGGTTGGCTATGAGCGCGAAGATATTCTCAACCTGATGGCCCATGTACTGGCCTTCGAGATTGACGCCATGCTCGATGCCGACCGCCCGTTCGATACCGAGTGGTATGAAACGGCACTGCGCGCCCTGCCGGAGCTGCCACCTGAGGCGGATCAAGGCAACGCTTGAAAAGTCTGTCTACACTCCATGATCAAGCACCCGCAGTGGTGCCTAAATCCTTGTCTGGAAGTCAGGAGTTGCCATGTCGCTTACCCCCGAACTGATCGCCGAGCTGGAAGTCCTTGCGCTGTTCAATCTCGATAGCAGCCAGGAAGGCATCCAGGTCCACCAATCCGCTTCGCCAGATAAAGTCGCTGCTGCCAAGCGCCTCTTTGACAAGCAACTGACCGACCAGCCCGATGGTGGTTATCTGACCAGCCTGGGCCGTGACGCGGCGCAGAGCGTGCAGATTGTGCTGAACATTCTCAAAGCCCCAGAAACCGCCTGAAGCCTTCGCGCCTGTTCGCGGGCCAGGTTGCTGGTCGCGAACAGGCCAACCGCCTTGCTATTAATTTGGCGTCAAAAAACCATAAATTACCCGCTATTGCCCCTTGCTCAGGCTAAACTCGGCACTGCCCTGGCCTGCCCCTGAGTGCGCAATGAACCACCCTCATGAAATCCGCCCAGACCTGGACGACGGTATCGACCGCAAAGTCCTGGCCACGCTGCGCGCGCGCTTCATGCAGATCAATAAGGGCCGCCTCGGGCGTGCACGGGAGGGCTTGTCAACGCGCCAGCAGCAGGTGCTGACGCTGTTGCCGCTGTTGTTTCATGTCAATCACCCGCTGTTGCCCGGGTATGTCTCCGGCACCACTCCAGCCGGGGTGTGCAGGTATGAGCCGGATGCCGAGCTGATTGCCGAGGGCCAGCGCCTGGCGCGCTCGTTCAGCTACAAACCGCGGCTGGGCAATGCGCCGCTACCGATTCAGGGCCTGTACCTGATGGGCAGCCTGGGCACCTTGGCCCAGGCCGAACAGAGCGACATGGATGTGTGGGTCTGCCACGCCGCCGGCCTGGCCGAGTGGGCGCTGGCCGAGCTCAGGCGCAAATGCCAGTTGCTCGAAGCGTGGGCGGCGAGCCTCGGCGCCGAGGCGCATTTCTTTCTGATCGAACCGCAGGCCTTTACCGTCGGTGAGCGCGATGGCCAGCTCAGCTCAGACGACTGCGGTACTACCCAGCACTACCTGCTGCTCGACGAGTTCTACCGCACCGCGATCTGGCTGGCCGGGCGCACGCCACTGTGGTGGCTGGTGCCGGTGTATGAAGAGCACAACTATCAGGCCTACACGCAAACCCTGCTGAGCAAGCGCTTTATCCGCACCGATCATGACCTCGACCTCGGCCACCTGGCGCATATCCCGGTCGGCGAGTTTGTCGGCGCCGGCCTGTGGCAGTTGTTCAAAGGCATCGACTCACCTTACAAATCGCTGCTCAAGCTGCTGTTGACCGAAGCCTACGCCAGCGAGCATCCACAGGTGCGCTGCCTGAGTCTGGAGTTCAAGCAGGCGGTGTTTGCCAACCAGCTCGACCTCGATGCGCTGGACCCGTACGTGATGGTCTATCGGCGCATCGAGCAGTATTTGCTACGCCGCGGCGATGTCGCGCGGCTGGAGCTGGTACGGCGCAGCTTGTATCTGAAGGTCAACAAAAAGCTCAGCGGCCGCTCGCGCAACGGCGGCTGGCAACGCCAGCTATTGGCTCGCCTGGTTCGCGAATGGGGCTGGGACGAGCGCCAGCTGGCGCTGCTCGACAGCCGCAGCCAGTGGAAGGTGCGCCAGGTCGCGCTCGAGCGCCGGGCGCTGGTGGCCGAGCTCAATCACAGCTATCGCTTCCTCAATCAGTTCGCCCGTGAACAGCAGGCCAGCAGCCGCGCCGACCAACGCGACCTGAACGTGCTCGGCCGACGCCTTTACGCCGCCTTCGAGCGCCGTGCCGGCAAGATCGAAGTGATCAACCCGGGGATTGCCCCAGACCTTGCCGAAGACACACTGACGTTGGTCCATGCAAGCAATCGCAAGGAGCCTGGCGCGTTCCACTGGAGCCTGTACCAGGGCAACCTGAGCGTGGATGAGCTGGACCACTCCAGCCCGCTCAAGCGCTGCCGCGAACTGCTCGAGCTGCTGACCTGGGCGCACCGCAACGGCGTGATCGACAGCAGCACCCGGCTGGCCCTGCATCCGGGCGCCAGCGACCTGAGCGAGTTCGAGCTGTTCAACCTGCTCGGCAGCCTGCAACAGAGTATTGCCCTGCCCTTGGAGCCCGTCAGCGAGTTGCGCCTGCTGCAGCCAAGTGTGGCGGACGAGGTCCTGTTGCTGGTCAATGTCGGCGTCGACCCGCTGCGCCATCAGCGTGAACTGAACATCCTCATGACCACCGCCCGCACCGACTCGCTGAGTTACGCCGGCGTACGCGAGAACCTGGTGCTGACCCTCGATCAGATCACCTTGAACAGCTGGAACGAGGTGCTGGTCCAGCGCTATGACGGCGAACATGCGCTGATGCGTTGCCTGCGTGACTTTCTCAACACCCCGGGCCAGCGCCAGCAACCGCCACGGCTGCAGGTGCGCAGCTTCTGTCACAACCGCGCCCAGGCCATCGCGCAGCGGGTCGAGGATGTGTTCGCCACGGCTCGCGCGTTGCTCCAGCAGCGGCTGAACTACCGCTACCTGGTACAGATCGCACAGGACACCCATGTGCTTGAGCTACAGCCTGGTGAAGTCAACCTGGTCACCGTGACCAACCACGAGCAACTGCTGGCTTATCTGGGCGAGGAGCGCAGCGAGTACAGCCCGCTGCACCTGGACGACAACGCGCTGGACGATGAAGATCTGGTATGGGTTCTGCCCCAAGGCCAGCCGCAGTGCATCCAGGTGTTCTACCGCCTGCTCGACGGCTGGGCCGACCTGTACGTGCTGGATGAATTCAATGCCCTGTGGCAGCAGCGCCTGCCGCTGGAAGATGAGGCGCACCTGTTGCTGCCGTTGCAGCGTTTTCTGCAATCGCTGGGCATGCGCCGCGATGCCCGGCTGCCGCTGACCAGTCTGCAACAGGGCTCATTGGATATTCTCTACTACCAGCTACTGCCTGCAGGCCTGGGCAAGGTGCGCAGCCTGGAGTCACGCCAGGCACCGAGCGACAATGGCAGCCAGCCCTATTACGAGGTGCAGGCGATCGTACAGAGCGCGATCGGCGATGAGGTGCATATCACCCTGTACTGCGATCAGCAGGAATATTCGCAGCTTGAATACGGCGATCAGTTGTACGCCGTGGTGGCGCGGCAGATCCTCGGCCAGCGGCGCAGTGCCGGGCGTTATCGCTGCTATATCACCGATCTGGATTTGTCCGATCTGCTCACCGATGAGCAGGGCTCGACATGCCTGCATCTGAGATACAAGCGCGAGCTGGAGCAGGCGCTGAATGACGGCGTCGAGCAGTTGCAGGCCTCACTGCAGTGAGGCCCGCGTGACCTCTCAGAGGTCGAAGTCGCCTGCAGCTTCTGGCTGATACTCGACCGCCAGCAAGGTCAGCTTGAGGGTCTTGCCACCCGGCGCCGGCCAGTCGATCTGGTCACCTACCGACAGGCCGAGCAAAGCACAGCCAATCGGCGCCAGGATCGATACCTTGCCTTCACCGCTGACGTCTTTCGGGTAGACCAGAGTCAGGTGGTAGTCCTTGCCGCTGGCCTCTTCGCGGCAGTGCACCCGCGAATTCATGGTCACTACACCGGCCGGGACCTCCTCGTGACCGACTACCTTCTCGGCGCGGTCGAGCTCGTCCTGCAAGGCGGCGACACCCGGCGCGTTCTCATCGAGGCTATCGATCAGGCGCTCGAGACGTTGCACGTCCAGGCGGGTGAGGATGAGGGAAGGTTTGCGGCTCATGTTCCAGTCAGACTCCATGTTCAACAGACAATTTGCGGCGCACGAATAAAGCAAAACCCCGCCCAAGGGCGGGGTTTGTGCAGGCATTCGGCAGCGCCGACGCAGAGTCCGACAGTATCACAGCCGGGCGAATACTCAAGCCCGGGCGCGCAGGGCCTCGGCTTCCCGGCAGATCTGCCGGCGGCGTTCGTCGTCGGCAGAGCGCCACTCGCGGATGTGCTCGACATGGCGCTGGCAACCGGTGCAGACCCGTTCGGCATCCAGTCGGCAAACATTGATGCAGGGCGATTTCACCGCTGGGCTGACGTTACTGTAAAGCGGCTTGGGCGGCCGCGGCTGCTCGCTCATGTCAGATCTCGTCGAAGTCCAGCTTCTCGCCAACGTGCCCCCAGACGATGCGCTCAAGCATCTCGCCGAGCAGCTCCTCAGTCTTTTCGCAGGTCCATTTACCGCTTTCTTCGTCATAGTCGAAGTGGAAACCGCCAGACTTGTCTGCCAGCCACAACTGGCGCAGCGGCTCCTGCCGGCTGAAGATCAGCTGGCTGCCGTTTTCGAACTTGATGGTGAGTACGCCGGCGGAGTTTTCCATGTCCAGATCAAGATCGGCTTCATCGAACAGGTCTTCCAGCGCCTGTTGGGTGGCATCGACCAGGTCGTGAAAACGCGCTTCGCTCAAACTCATTGCAAGAACCTCGAAATTGGCTGCATACAGGCAAGCCGGGGAAGATACGGACGCTGGCGCAAGAATGCAAAGCCTCAGACCATCTGCCAATGTTGCAAGGATAACGCAGCAGCGGCCCCGCCAGCGTTGCTTACCGCCAGGCGGACCGGCCCTTGCATAGGCAATCAGGCAGGCGCTGGGTATACTCGGGCGCAATACTGCTTATTTCAAGGATTTCACCAATGAAGCGCCTGATTTCCTCCCTCGCGGCGCTGGTCGCGGTTGCCTGCCTCGTTTCGGCCTGCGGTCAGAAAGGCCCCCTGTTCCTGCCTGAAGACGGCAAGGACGGCAAGGCCAACAAGTCGCACCAGCACCAGCACGCTCAGCCCTCGCCGCAGCCAGCGCCGCAGCAAGAGCAAGACCCAGAGCAGCCGCCAGCGCAGTAAGGAAATCCAATGGACGCTTTCAACTACCGCGACGGCCAGCTGTTCGCGGAAGGCGTGGCCCTGTCGGCCATTGCTGAACAGTTCGGCACCCCGACCTACGTCTACTCGCGTGCCCACATCGAGGCGCAGTACCGCAGCTATGCCGATGCCCTGCAAGGCGTCGAGCACCTGGTGTGCTTTGCGGTCAAGGCCAACTCCAACATTGGTGTGCTGAATGTGCTGGCCCGTCTGGGCGCAGGTTTCGACATCGTCTCCGGCGGCGAGCTGGAGCGCGTGCTGGCCGCTGGCGGGCGCGCCGACCGCGTGGTCTTCTCCGGCGTCGGCAAGACCCGCGAAGACATGCGCCGTGCGCTGGAAGTGGGCGTGCACTGCTTCAACGTCGAGTCCACCGATGAGCTCGAGCGCCTGCAGGTCGTGGCTGCCGAGATGGGCAAAGTGGCGCCGGTGTCGCTGCGGGTCAACCCGGATGTCGATGCTGGCACCCACCCGTACATCTCCACCGGCCTCAAGGAAAACAAGTTCGGTATCGCCATTGCCGATGCCGAAGGAGTCTATGTGCGCGCCGCACAGTTGCCGAACCTGGAAGTGGTCGGCGTCGACTGCCATATCGGCTCGCAGCTGACCACGCTGGAGCCGTTCCTCGATGCCCTCGACCGCCTGCTGGTACTGGTCGACCGCCTCGGCGAGTGTGGCATCCTGTTGCGCCACCTGGACCTGGGCGGCGGTATCGGTGTGCGTTACTGCGACGAACAGCCGCCATCGGCCGGTGAATACGTCAAGGCCATCCGCGAGCGCGTTGGCGATCGCGACCTGGCCCTGGTGTTCGAGCCCGGCCGCTACATCGTGGCCAACGCCGGCGTCCTGCTGACCCGCGTCGAGTACCTCAAGCACACCGAGCACAAAGACTTCGCTGTGGTCGATGCAGCCATGAACGACCTGATCCGCCCGGCCCTGTACCAGGCCTGGATGGGTGTCAGTGCCGTGCAGCCGCGTGCCGGTGATGGTCGTGCCTACGATATCGTCGGGCCGATCTGCGAGACCGGCGACTTCCTCGCCAAGGACCGCACGCTGAACCTGGCCGAGGGCGATCTGCTGGCCGTCGAGTCGGCGGGCGCCTATGGTTTTGTCATGAGCTCGAACTACAACACCCGCGGTCGTTGCGCCGAGGTGCTGGTCGACGCTGACCAGGCCTTCGAAGTGCGCCGTCGCGAGACCGTCGCCGAACTGTTCGCCGGCGAAAGCCTGCTGCCGGAGTGAACCCATGCTGCTGCGTTTTACCAAAATGCACGGCCTGGGCAACGACTTCATGGTCCTCGACCTGGTCAGCCAGCACGCGCACATCCAGCCCAAGCACGCCAAGCAATGGGGTGATCGGCACACCGGTATCGGTTTCGACCAGTTGCTGATCGTCGAAGCACCGAACAATCCGGACGTGGACTTCCGCTACCGGATCTTCAATGCCGATGGCTCCGAGGTCGAGCAGTGCGGCAACGGTGCGCGCTGCTTTGCGCGCTTCGTGCTGGACAAGCGTCTGACCGCGAAAAAGCTCATCCGCGTCGAAACCAAAGGCGGCATCATCGAGCTGGACGTGCGCAACGACGGCCAGATCTGCGTCGACATGGGCCCGCCGCGGCTGGACCCGGAGCAGATCCCGTTCCAGGCTGCCGAGCAGGCGCTGAGCTACGCGCTGGAAGTCGACGGCCAGAACTACTCGATTGCCGCCGTTTCGATGGGCAACCCTCACTCCGTGCTGCGCGTCGACGATGTCCTGACCGCACCGGTGCACGAGCTGGGGCCGAAGATCGAACACCACCCGCGCTTCCCGCAGCGGGTCAACGCCGGCTTTATCCAGATTGTCGACCGCCACCGCGCCAACCTGCGAGTATGGGAACGTGGCGCCGGTGAAACCCAAGCCTGCGGTACCGGCGCCTGCGCCGCTGCGGTGGCCGCTATCAGCCAGGGCTGGATGGATTCGCCCGTGTCCATCGACCTGCCAGGCGGGCGCCTGAGCATCGAGTGGGCAGGCCCCGGCCAACCGGTATTGATGACCGGCCCTGCCGTGCGCGTCTATGAAGGACAGGTTCGCCTCTAACCGAGTAAGCGCCATGACCGATCAGCCACAGGTTTTACCCGAACAGGCCACCGACCTCGATGCCGAGGCGGTGGTTGCCTACCTGCGTGCGCACCCGGCGTTTTTTGCCGAGCACGACGAACTGCTGCTCGAACAGCAGATCCCGCACCAGCGCGGCGACAGCGTGTCGCTGGTGGAGCGCCAGCTGAAGCTGTTGCGCGACCGCAATATCGAGATGCGCCATCGCTTGTCGCAACTGATGGACGTCGCCCGCGACAACGACCGGCTGTTCGACAAGACCCGCCGGCTGATCCTCGACCTGCTCGATGCCAGCAGCCTGGAAGAAGTGGTGATGGCCGTCGAAGACAGCCTGCGCCAAGAATTCAAAGTGCCCTTCGTCAGCCTGATCCTGTTTGGTGAAAACGCCACACCGGTCGGCCGCTGGGTCAGCAATGCCGAGGCGCAACAGGCCATCGGCGCCCTGCTGGGCAGCGGCAAGACGGTCAGCGGCAACCTGCGTGAGCACGAGCTGGCGTTCCTGTTTGGCGAAGAGCAACGCAAGGACGTCGGCTCCAGCGCGGTGGCCACCCTGGAATATCAGGGCCTGCATGGCGTGCTGGCGATCGGCAGCCACGACCCGCAGCACTACAAGAGCAGCGTCGGTACGTTGTTCCTCAGCTACATCGCTGAAGTGCTTGGCCGGGTGGTTCCACGGCTCACCCAGACCCTGCGACCGGTGCGCTGATGGAGCGCCAGCTGGAGGCTTATTGCGCGCATCTGCGCAATGAGCGCCAGGTATCGCCGCACACCCAGCAAGCGTACCGTCGCGACCTGGAGAAAGTCCTCGAATACTGCGGTGCCCAAGGCATTACCAACTGGGGCGCACTGCACATCCAGCAACTGCGCCAGTTGGTTGCCCGCCAGCATCATCACGGGCAGTCCTCGCGCAGCATCGCCCGGCTGCTCTCGGCGGTGCGCGGGCTGTACCGCTACCTGAACCGCGAAGGCCTCTGCGAGCACGACCCGGCCAATGGCCTGGCGCCGCCCAAGGGCGAGCGCCGCCTGCCCAAGGCGTTGGATGCCGACCGCGCTTTGCAACTGCTGGACGGTGGCGTCGACGACGACTTCATTGCCCGCCGCGACCAGGCCATTCTCGAGCTGTTCTATTCCTCCGGTTTGCGCTTGTCTGAGCTGACCAACCTCGATCTCGAGCACCTCGACCTCGCCGACGGCCTGGTGCAGGTGCAGGGCAAGGGCAGCAAGACCCGCGTGCTGCCGGTCGGCCGCAAGGCCCGCGAGGCGCTGCAGGAGTGGCTCAAGCTACGCGGCATCAGCGCGCCGCAGGACAACGCGGTGTTTGTCAGCCGCCAGGGCCGGCGACTCGGCCCGCGGGCCATTCAGTTACGGGTCAAGGCGGCCGGGGAGCGCGAGCTGGGCCAGCACCTGCACCCGCACATGCTTCGCCATTCCTTCGCCAGCCATATGCTGGAATCGTCCCAGGATCTGCGGGCGGTGCAGGAGATGCTCGGCCATGCCGACATCAGCACCACGCAGATCTATACCCACCTGGACTTCCAGCACCTGGCAGCGGTCTACGACAGCGCCCATCCCCGGGCCAAACGCAGCAAGGGCAACGACTCATGAGCATCCAGCTGATCACCTTCGACCTCGACGATACCTTGTGGGACACCGCGCCAGTGATCCTCAGCGCCGAGACCGTGCTGCGCGACTGGCTCGAAGCCAACGCCCCGCGCCTGGGCGGCGTGGCAGTCGAGCACCTGTACGCCATCCGTGAACGCCTGGTGCAAGCCGAGCCCGGCCTGAAGCACCGCATCAGCGCCCTGCGTCGGCGCGTACTCAACCACGCCCTGCGTGACGTCGGCTACAGCGACCAGCAAGCGCAGCAATTGGCCAACGAAGGCTTCGAGGTGTTTTTACACGCGCGTAATCAGGTCGAGGTGTTCCCTGAAGTGCAGCCGGTGCTGGAGATCCTGCGCCAGCGCTACACCCTGGGTGTGGTCACCAATGGCAACGCCGACGTCGCCCGCATTGGCCTGGCCGATTACTTCAAGTTTGCCCTGTGCGCCGAGGACCTTGGCATCGGCAAGCCGGACCCGGCGCCGTTTCTTGAGGCCTTGAAGCGCGGTGATGCGCCGGCTGAAGCCGCAGTGCACGTTGGCGATCACCCTGGCGACGATATCGCCGGGGCCCAGCGGGCCGGCCTGCGCGCGGTATGGTTCAACCCGCAGGGTAAGGCCTGGACCGGCGATAAAGCGCCTGATGCGCAGATTCAGCGGCTGTCGCAGCTGCCTGACGTACTCGCCCGCTGGCGCTGAACAGCAGCCACAAAAAAGCCCGCAGCGACGGCGGGCTTTTTTGCAGACAACCACTCAGATAGGGCGGCTGCCGTACTTGTTGTCGGGCTTCTTGGGCGGATCGGCGACCACATTGGCCTCCACTTCCTGCACCTTGCCACCGCGATTCAAGAACTCTTCCATGGCACGGGCCAGGGCGTCGCGCTCTTTCTGCTTGGCCTCCATGCTCGGCATGTCGTCTACCGTCACGGCAGCCTTGGACTTGCCTTTGGCAGCAGGTACCGGGGTGTCGTCGCCAGCGTCTTCGACGCCGTCATCGGCAGCAGCCTCAAGACCTTCATCAGCCTCGTCTTCGTCGCCTACTTCGAGGTCGTCAGTTTCCAGATCGTCGTCGCTCATGTTCTACCTCATGGCTTGCGAAAAGCAGGTTGGTTATAGACCAGTGTTGCCGTAGACCGGCAGCCACCAGTGAAAATTCAACTGGCCGTGGGTTTGGCCACTGCCCTTGAGCATGCGCTGCTGGATGAGCAGCGCTACCCTGCAGGCCCTGCTGCTGGCAGAGCCTGACGAAATCCCTGAGCCGGTGCTGGCCATACGATATTGGCAAGCCTAGCAAAGGCTGGAAGAAGCGCGAGATTAACTCTTCAGCACTCTCCGGCGCGCATTCTAGCGTGCTCGCAGAAAAAGCAAAGCTCCATAAACGCACTGCAGGTTGTAAGTTTTTGGCATCCGTCGCGAACGTAACGGATAAACCGTTTGCTCTGCACGAAACTGCGAAATTCAGACAAAAAAATGCCCGGCGAACCGGGCAATTTTTTTCGTCGTGATTACAGGTTGTAGCCACGCTCGTTGTGTTGCGCCAGGTCGAGGCCGACCGACTCTTCTTCTTCGGTGACCCGCAGGCCCATCACCATATCCAGCACCTTGAGGATGATGTAGGTGACGATAGCGGTGTAGACCACGGTGAAGATTACGCCCTTGGCCTGAATCCAGAACTGCGCGCCGATGTCGTCCACCGCGCCGAAGCCGCCCAGAGCCGGTGCCGCGAAGATACCGGTGAGCAAGGCGCCGACGATGCCGCCGATACCGTGTACACCGAATGCATCCAGGGAGTCGTCATAGCCCAGCTTGCGCTTGAGGCTGGTGGCGCAGAAGTAGCAGATCACACCCGAGGCCAGGCCGATCACCAGAGCGCCCATCGGGCCCACGGTGCCGGCTGCCGGGGTAATTGCCACCAGGCCTGCCACTACACCCGAAGCGATGCCGAGTGCGCTTGGTTTGCCGTGGAAGATCCACTCGGCGAACATCCAGCCCAGCGCCGCAGCGGCGGTGGCGATCTGGGTGACCAGCATGGCCATGCCGGCGGTGCCGTTGGCAGCTGCGGCGGAGCCTGCGTTGAAGCCGAACCAGCCGATCCACAGCATGGCTGCGCCGATCAGGGTGTAGCCCAGGTTGTGCGGTGCCATTGGCGTGGTTGGGTAGCCTTTACGCTTGCCCAGCACCAAGCAGCAGACCAGGCCCGCGATACCGGCGTTGATGTGCACCACGGTGCCACCAGCGAAGTCGAGTACGCCCCAGTCCCACATCAGTGCGCCGTCGCCGCTCCAGACCATGTGCGCGATAGGCGCATAGACCAGGGTGAACCACACTGCCATGAAGATCAGCATCGCCGAGAACTTCATCCGCTCGGCGAAGGCACCGACGATCAGCGCGGGAGTGATGATGGCGAAGGTCATCTGGAAGGTGATGAACACTGCTTCCGGGAAGGCCGCCGTCAGGCTGGCTGGGGTCACGCCGTTGAGGAAGGCTTTGGAGAAGCCGCCCACGAACGAGCTGAAGTTGAGCACGCCTTTTTCCATACCGGTGGTATCGAAGGCCAGGCTATAGCCGTACACCATCCACAGGATGCTGATCAGGCCGGTGATGGCGAAGCACTGCATCATCACCGAAAGCACGTTCTTGGAGCGGACCATGCCGCCGTAGAACAGGGCCAGACCAGGAATGGTCATGAACAGTACCAACGCCGTCGCAGTGAGCATCCATGCGGTGTCGCCGGAGTTCAGCGTAGGGACAGCTTCCTCGGCCAGCGCGAGGCCTGGCATTGCGAGGGACAATAGGGCGCCTAGCCCTGCGATCTGACGCAGAGTCATGTTGTTTTCTCCTGGGGCGTTGGGTTTGGTGAGGCTTTGTTGTGTCGCTTAGATCGCGTCGGTATCGGTTTCGCCGGTACGGATGCGGATCGCCTGCTCCAGATTGACTACGAAAATCTTGCCGTCACCGATCTTGCCGGTGTTGGCGGCCTTGGTGATGGCCTCGATTACCCGGTCCAGATCCTTGTCGTCGATGGCGACGTCGATCTTCACTTTGGGCAGGAAGTCGACCACGTATTCAGCACCGCGATACAGCTCGGTGTGGCCCTTCTGCCGACCGAAGCCTTTGACTTCAGTGACGGTGATGCCCTGCACGCCGATTTCCGACAGCGACTCGCGAACGTCGTCCAGTTTGAACGGCTTGATGATGGCAGTGACTAGCTTCATGAAACTCTCCCGATTTGGTGGACTTGCCCCAGGAAAACAAACCCGTCTCAAGTCTAAGCGCAGTGCTCGGCTTTGTAACGCATCGTTGGCATGGCTCGGCGTCGATCTCGCAAGTGACGCTGAACAAACGCCTCGCGGCGCGGCCTGCGCACTGCCTGGTCACAAGGACCCGCATCAGTGCATGGCTCGTGAAGGTCATTGCAGAAACCTTGCCAAAACCTGGAAATGCTCGGGAAACAGCGAGTTGCGTGGAATGTTCAGATTGGGCCAGTCGCCATCAGTGAAAACCTGCACGGTTTTGGTGCGCAAGTTATCTCCTGAATGCGCGAAAAGCGTGCGGCAAAGGGCCTTTATACCGGCGTGCTACACTTGGGCTCTTTTTTCGATCAAGCGGACAGCCCACCATGCTCGCGCCCAAAGCATTTCTAGACGCCCTCAGCGACCAGGCCTCGCGCCTGTTCAGCGGTGACACCGCCCAGCCCCGCGCTGAACTGGAAAGCCAGTTCAAGGTGCTCATGCAGGGCGCCTTCAGCAAGCTCGACCTGGTCAGCCGGGAAGAATTCGACAGCCAGATGGTCGTGCTTGCACGCACCCGTGCGCGGCTTGAGGCGCTGGAGAAGCAGGTTGCTGAGCTGGATGCACGGATGAGTGCGGCGCCAGCGGCGCAGGCGGCTGAACCGGCGGCGGATCAAGCGGCTTCCTAAAGGCTCCCTGCAAAACCCCGAAGCACTCTTCCCGAAGCAGCCACCCAACACCCCGCTACGCTGATGACGTGCCGCAGGACGCGGCGTTCATCAGCGACTACGGAGTGTCCATGTCCCTCGCCCTTGTTCACAGCCGCGCCCAGGTCGGCGTCGAGGCGCCTGCCGTCAGTGTCGAGACCCATCTCGCCAATGGCCTGCCTACGCTGACGCTGGTCGGCCTGCCGGAAACCACCGTCAAAGAGAGCAAGGACCGGGTGCGCAGCGCCATCGTCAACTCGGGCCTGAACTACCCCGCCAGGCGCATTACCCAGAGCCTCGCCCCTGCCGACCTGCCCAAGGACGGCGGGCGCTACGACCTGGCCATTGCCCTGGGCATCCTGGCGGCCGATGCGCAGGTGCCGGTTGCCCAGCTAAGCGAGATCGAGTGCCTGGGCGAGTTGGCCTTGTCCGGTGCCGTGCGGACGGTGCAGGGGGTCCTGCCTGCAGCGCTGGCGGCACGCGATGCCGGCCGGGCACTGGTGGTGCCGCGGGACAATGCCGAGGAGGCGAGCCTGGCCAGTGGATTGGTGGTGTACGCGGTTGCCCATCTACAGGAGCTGGTCGCCCACCTCAACGGCCAGGTGCCGTTGGCGCCTTATGCGGCCAATGGGTTGGTGCTGCAGAGCAAGCCTTACCCGGATTTGAGCGAAGTGCAGGGCCAGGTGGCGGCCAAACGGGCGCTGCTGCTGGCGGCGGCGGGTGCCCACAATCTGCTGTTTACTGGCCCGCCAGGCACCGGCAAGACCTTGCTTGCGAGCCGCCTGCCTGGCTTGCTGCCGCCGCTGGATGAACATGAGGCGCTGGAGGTGGCGGCGATTCAATCGGTGAGCGGGCGCACGCCGTTGAGCAGTTGGCCGCAGCGGCCGTTCCGACATCCGCATCACTCGGCCTCCGGGCCGGCCCTGGTCGGTGGCGGCAGTCGGCCACAGCCGGGGGAGATTACCCTCGCCCACCATGGTGTGCTGTTTCTCGATGAGCTGCCGGAGTTCGAGCGGCGGGTGCTGGAGGTGTTGCGCGAGCCACTGGAGAGCGGCGAGATCGTGGTGGCGCGGGCCAAGGACAAAGTGCGCTTCCCTGCCCGCTTTCAGTTGGTGGCAGCGATGAACCCGTGCCCCTGCGGCTATCTAGGTGACCCCACCGGCCGCTGTCGCTGCAGTACCGAGCTGATCCAGCGTTACCGCAACAAGTTGTCCGGGCCGCTGCTAGATCGGATTGACCTGCATCTGACCGTAGCCCGCGAGAGCACGGTGCTGACCAACCAGCCCAGCGGCGAAACCAGTGCCGGCGTCGCTGCTGTGGTGGCCGAGGCCCGCGAGCGCCAACAACGCCGGCAGGGCTGTGCCAATGCGTTTCTCGACCTCAATGGCCTGCGCCGTTATTGCGGTTTGAGTGCAGAGGACCAGAGCTGGCTGGAGAACGCCTGCGAGCGCCTGACCTTGTCGCTGCGCGCGGCCCATCGGCTGCTCAAGGTAGCGCGGACCTTGGCTGATCTGGAGCAGTTGGACAGCATAGGCCGCGCCCATCTGGCTGAGGCGTTGCAGTACCGGCCAGGTTCGTAGATCAGCTCAGCGTGCCGGCATCACTTGCCGGCTGGGTCTTTCCAGCCACCACCCAACGCCAGAAACACGCTGATCTGCCCCATCGCCACCTGGCTGTTGGCCGCGGCCAGCTGCCCGCGCATGTCGGTGTAGGTGCGGGTCGCCTGCAGGTCCGCCAGGAACGACTCGCGCCCGGCCTGGAAGTAGCGGTGAGTCTGCTCGGCCGCTTGCTGGGCCGAACGTTCCGCCTCGGCCAACGCATCACGGCGGTCGAGCAGTGCGCTGTACTGCGCCAGCCGGGTCTGGGTTTCGCGGATGGCGTTGAGCACCACCCCGTCGAAGTGCGCCAGCGCTGCTTGCGTCGAGGCCTCGGCCTCGCGAATACGGGCACGGGTGCCGTTGGTGGGGACGGTCCAACTGACCAGCGGGCCAAAGCCCCAGCGGTTGGTAGACGGCTCGCCGAGGTTGTCGAGGATGCCGATGGTGCCGACCTGAGCGCCAATGCTGATGTTGGGGTACAACGCGCCCGTGGCGACACCAATGCTCGCCGTGGCGGCTGCCAACTGGCGTTCGGCCTGGCGCACGTCGGGGCGGCGTTTGAGCAGTGCAGCGCCATCACCCACCGGGATCAACTGGGCCAGATGCGGCAGCTCGGCGCAGTCGGCAGTGCCTGCCGGCAGTTGCTCGACCGGTTTCGCCAGCAGCGCCGCCAGGGTGTACAGGCCGGTCTCGCGTTCAGCCTGAAAACGCGGCAACTCAGCGCTCAACGACTTGAGCTGGGTTTGCGAGCGAGTGACCTGGGTTTCATCACCACGGCCGGCATCACGCAGGCGCTGGGTCAGTTGCACGCCTTGCTGTTGCAGGTCCAGCGACTGGCGAGCGATGTGCAGCTCTTCGTTGGCCGAGCACACCTGCGTGTAAGCCTTGACCACGTCGGCCACCAAAGTGATGCGGGCAGTGTCGGCGGCGGCCTGGACGGCGTCGGCGTTGGCCTGGGCGGCTTCGGTGCCGCGCTTGAAGGTGCCCCACAGGTCGAACTGGTAGGAGGCGCTGATGATCGCTTCGCCGATGTTTGCGACCGGGACTTTTTCCGGTTGCAGGAAGGCTTCGCCAGACTCCTGCAGGCGTTGCGCAGCAAGCTTGCCGGAACCCCCAAAGCCGCCCTGCGATTCAGCGACCTCAAGCTGGGCGCGGGCCTTGGCGATGTTGGCTGCCGCCACGCGCAGTTCGCTGTTGCTGGCCAGGGCCTGGCGTACCAGCTGGTTCAGACGCGGGTCCTGGTACAGCTGCCACCAGTCCTCCGGCACCGGTGCCGAGACCACGCTGTCGGCGTCCTGGCGCAGGGCGCCGTTAAGGTCGCTGCGCTGGACCGCAGCGTCCTCTGGTACCTGATAGTCGGGGCCGACCATCTGGCAGGCGCCGAGTGACAGGCTCAGGCCAAGCAGCAACAGGCGTTTCATGGGCGCTGGCCCTCGAGGATAGTCACTGTGGCCGTGCGCCCGGCGATCATGCGGAAGTCGGCTGGCACCTGATCGAAGGCAATCCGCACCGGGATGCGCTGGGCCAGGCGTACCCAGCTGAACGCCGGGTTGACGTTGGGCAGCAGGTTGGCGCCGCTGCTACGGTCACGGTCTTCGATGCCGGCGGCAAAGCTTTCGACGTGGCCACGCAGGCGGGTGCCGTCACCCATCACGCGGATGTCGACGGCATCGCCGATATGGATGCCGCCGAGCTTGGTCTCTTCGAAATAACCATCGACGTGGTACGAGCCGCTATCGACCACCGACAGCACTGCGCGGCCGGCGGTAACGAACTCATGGGCACGCGGGGCGCGGTCGTTGAGGTAGCCGTCGACCGGGCTGCGCACTACCGAGCGATCAAGGTTGAGTTGCGCGCTGTCGACCGCGACCTGAGCCTGATTGACCGCCGAGCGGGCGCGGGCTTCGCGCGATTGGCTTTCTTCCAGTTGCTCGGCCGCGACCAGATTGCCCAGCTTTTTATTGCGCCGGGTTTCGCGGGTGGCCTGGGCGAGGGTTTCCTGACGCTCGCTCAGGGTCGCCTGGGCGTGGCGCAGGGCCAGGCTGAAGCGGTCCTGGTCGATGCTGAAGAGCACGTCGCCGCGCTTGATCACCTGGTTGTCGCGCACCTCGACGCGCTGGATCAGCCCGGACACATCGGGAGCGATCTGGATCACGTCGGCGCGGATGTGGCCGTCGCGGGTCCACGGGGCGAACATGTAGTACACCACCATCTGCCAGATCAGCACGGCGGCAAAGGTCACTACCAGCAGGGTCAGGACCACACGGCCCAGGGTCAACAAAGGTTTTTTCATGGCAGCATCAGGCTTCGGCAAAAGTGGTCTACCGCGCCAAGCAGCACGGCATACAGGGCAACGTTGAACAACGCCCGGTGCCAGACCAGGCGGTAGAAATGCAGGCGCACCAGCACAGCGTGCACGCCAAGAAACAGCAGGTAGGTGCCGATCATCATCACCAGTAGCGTGGGCAGGAACACCCCGCTGATATCCAGTTCACCAATCACAGCGGGGCTCCATCGATGCCATCAGGCAGTTGCGCGGGGGCACTGGGCTCAAGCATCACCTCGACACCCGGCAGCAAGGCCAGGCGCAGGCCGCTCAAGGCGTGCAGCAAATGCACGCGGGCATCGCCACGGTCGTGCAGATCGTCCAGCGCCAGGCTTTGCCGGGCCCGTTCCATGTTGCGCAGCAGGGCTGGCGGCGCATGCAGGCGTTCGCCGGCGCGCAGGCACTGGGCGTAGTGGGCGCCGACTTCTTCGATCACCGTTTGCAGCGCCTCGCGTGCTTGCAGGCCAGTCCGCGGCAGGTAGGCCTGTAAGTCCAGCAGGTTCAGGCCCACGCGCAGGTCACGCAGGGCCACGCCGCTGTCCTGGCCAGTCTGCGACAGCCGCGGCAGGTGTTGCATGAGGCGGTCGAGCATCTGCACACCGACTTTGCGCTGCTCAGCCAGCGGCGCTGGCTGGGTGATTTCGACGATGTCGCGCCAGGCAAAACGGGTCAGCCGTTTGGCCGCCAGCTCGACGCCGAACGGGCGCATCAGCAAGGTCCAGATAAACGCGAACAGCAAGCCCACCGGGCCTGCCAGGTTGGCATTGAGGAAGGTGAAGAAGTCGGCATCGTAGGCACCCTGGATGCTGATAAAGGTCGCGGTGTTGACGATAGTCAGCAAGGTGCCGAGGTAGAAGCGCGGCTGCACGGTGAGGGTGCCGACGCAGATGAACGGCACGGCGAAAGCCAGCACCAGCATCGGGAAGTCGTGCAGGTTGGGCAGGATCAGGAACAAGTACAGGCTGGAGAAGATCACCGACAGCATAGTCCAGAAGAAGAACCGGTAGATCTGCGGCGCGGGGTCGTCCATGGCGGCGAAGAAGCTGCAGGCGACCGCGGCGAGGATCACTGCGCTGGCGCCGTCGTGCCAGCCCAGGCCAATCCACAATGCGCAGGCGACGATGATCGCAGTAACCGTAGAGAACACCGAGTAGAGCATCAGCCCACGGTCGAAAAACGGCGTCAGCCGGCCCAGCCGCCAATGCCGGTACACCGCCCGCCAGGGCGTGGCGTCATCAGCGCGCAAAGCATGTTGCAGGGCGCAGCAGTCCTGCCACAGGTCGACCCATTCGGTCAGTCGGTAAAGCGCGTTGGAGAGCAGTAGTTCGGGCCGCTGATCGAGCGCGGCAGCGCTTGGTTGCCGGGATTCGAGTTTGTCTCTGAGGGTGCGCCAGCGCAGCACCGAAGCATCCTCGGCGCTGCCTTGCAGCCAATCGCGAGCCTCGGCCAGCAGCGGCTGAATCAGGTTGAACTGCGCCGGCGCGCGGCCTTCAAGGGCGCGCAGGGCGTCGTCGAGGGCATCGATGACCGGCAGCAGGTGGATCATCCGGCCACGCAGTTCGCGGGCATTCTTCAAGGTATGCGGGCCGGCGCCTTCGTGACCGAGCTGGCCGATCATCAGCTCGAGGCTGTTGAAGGTGGCAACCATCGAGGCGCGCAGGGCGGCGACATTGTCGACCGCGACATCACGGGCCAGGTAGCTGTCGCTGTAGCGGATCGCTTCGGCGAACCAATTGCCGGTCGAACCGACCACCACCGGCGCCAGCCGCCGCGGCCAGAAGATCGCGCCCACCACCGCTGCGCAAACGATGCCCAGGCAGATCTCCTGGGCCCGCGACGAGGCGACGTCGAACACCGCCAGCGGGTCGTCGACTACCGCCAGAGCAATCATCGGCAAGGTATAGCCCGCCAGCATCAGCACGTAGTTGTTGGCGGTGCGCAGGTTCAGCGAGAGGAACAGCAAGGTCCCTGTCCACAGGGCGATGGCCCCCGACAGCAACAACGGCGACTGTACCAGCGGCGGTACCAGCAGGATCGCCCCGCCTGCGCCGAGCAGCGTGCCGAGGGCGCGGTACAGGGCCTTGGAGCTGGTGGGGCCAACGAAAGGGCTGGAGACGATGTACACCGTAGCCATCGCCCAGTACGGGCGCGGCAGCTGCATCAGCAGGGCGATGTACAGGGCGATCATCGACGCGGCAAAGGTGCGCACGCCGTAGAACCAGTCGCGGGCGGGCGGCATCGAGCTGAAGAAGCCGTTCATGCCAGGCCCTCAATGGGCCCTTGAGCGGCGGCTTCGAAGGCCCGGATCACTCGCAGCGAGGCCTCCAGATCAGCCTGGCTGATGCCCTTGAGGATGTCACGCCGCAGACGCACCAACTCGCCTTCGATCGACTCGGCGAGTACCCGGCCCTCGGCAGACAGGCTCAGCGCCTTGGCCCGGCGATCGAGCGGATCTTCACTGCGACAGACCAGCCCGGCTCGGCACAGCTGGTCGAGCAGGCGCACCAGTGACGGGCTCTCCAGGCCGGCAGCGTTGGCCACCGCAACCTGATGCACGCCATCGCCCAGGCGCACGATCATCAGCAGCGGCACCGCGCAGGCTTCGGAAATACCATAGCTGGTCAGGGCTGTATGGCAGATACGCCGCCAGTGGCGTGCGCCAACCACCATGCCGCTGCTGACTTGCAGGTGCAGTGAATCGAGTGTCATGGAGTAACCGGAAATATATTCATAGTTTGCTAACTATCAATATACGCCCTGCCCCACCCCCCGCGTCAACCGCCGGCGATGAGCTGCGAGGATGAAAGGTTATTCATGCACTTCAGCGCTGAACCTGGTCTTCAAGCTTCATGGTCAAGGCCAGGTTGCTGCCCATCTGGATCGCCTGATCACGCCAACCCCTGTAGCGGGCCATGTTGCGGCTGCTGAAATGCACCGCCAGCTCTTCTGCTGCCTGCATCACCCCGGCGGCTGCCGCCAGCTCCAGCCAGTACAGGGCGGCCTTGATATCGGCCTCGACATACAACCCATGCAGAAAACGATGGCCGACCTCAAACCGACAGCGTGCCTCGCCCAGTTTGGCCCCGCGCATGAACCAGCGCAGCGCCTCGACCGGGTCAACCATCCATTCCTGCTCGGCGTCGCAGACTTCCTCTTCGAACAGGTCGCCCAACGCTGCGGCAGCGTGCAGCAGGCCGCCCTCGAATGCCTGGCGATAGCATTCGGCGGCTTGCTCGTAACACACCGCCACGCCTTTGCCGAAGTAGTGCTGCTGGCCAAGATTGAACCAGGCGGCAGCATTGCCCTGCAGCGCGGCCATGCGCAGCAGATGCCCAGCCAGGAGCGTATCTGCCAGCCAGTACTTGCCGTTGAGCCAGATCCAGCCAAGGTCGTTCAGTGCAGCGATGTTGCCCGCCAGCGCGAGCCGGCGCAGGTCGGCATACACCGCCTGCAGGTCGACGGCTTCATCCAGGCGATTGACCAGGCCAGGGCGCTCGCCCAACTGCCCGCAGTAGCTGGGTAGACCGACACCGGTGAACAGCTGCTGACGCTGGCGCGGAGGAATCGGCACAGGGATTATCCGCGCCGGTAAAAGACGCGCGAGCAGCGAATGGATATTGCTGGCAGCAGACATGTTCATCCTCATTGAACGCTTCACAACCCAACCACAGCCGTGGTGAGGCGTGATTCTGCGGCATGCTACGACGAAACCTGTCGCGAACGATCCGAACCCAGGCAACCAAATGCAGGTTCATTGATCTGAGCGAGGTGTGGCTAATTGCCATGCGCGCCCTGTGCCGCCATTCTGGTGCGGCAAGCCTAGACAAGGACGTTTACCTTTGCCGTTCGCCACTACTCGCGCCACCCTCAGCCGTCAATGGGCCCTGCTACGTCAGCTGCCTAGCCGCTCGCCCGGCATTACCAGCGCCGAGTTGGTCTGGGGGTTGCGTGACGTCGGCTTTATCGTCAGCAAGCGCACGGTCGAGCGCGATCTCAACGAGCTTGCGTTGATCTTCCCCCTTGAGCGCAATGACAAGAGCATCCCGTTTGGCTGGCACTGGTCAGCGGCAGCGGTAAGCGAGCTGCGCGGCAATTTCGATTTGCAGGCGTACCTGCGCGGGGATGCGCTGCAGCCGGTGCAGGGTGATGGCATTGAGCTGCAGGCGTGGATCAGCGATCTGCTCGCTCGGCAGTTGCGTGACGCGCCGTTGACCCCGGACATGCAGTTGACCGCGCTGGAACACGGCCACCGCCTGCGTGCGACGGTCAGCGACGGCTGGCCGCTGCGCTGGTGGCTGCTGAGTCAGGGCGACAGCCTGGTGGTCGAGCTGCCGCAGTCACTGCGTGAGGAAATCGGGCGTACCTTGAGCAGCGCTGCGGCTCAATATCAGGACTGAGCCACAGCGCCCGGCGCAGCCCTTAGCGTTGCATCCCCCAGCGACGCACGGTAACGCGCTCCAGCGTGTTGAACACCAGCCCCTCGACCAGCAAGCCGATCAAGATCACCACCGCCAGCCCGGCAAACACCTTGTCGGTGTACAGCTCGTTGCGGTTCTGGAAAATATACCAACCCAATCCGCCCTTGCCGCTGCTGGCGCCGAATACCAGCTCGGCAGCGATCAGCGTGCGCCAGGCGAACGCCCAGCCAATCTTCAAGCCAGACAGGATCGACGGCAGCGCTGCGGGCACGAGGATGTGCACGACCAGGCGCAGGCCGCGCAGGCCGTAGTTGCGCCCGGCCATGCGCAGGGTTTCGGATACACCCATGAAGCCTGCGTAGGTGTTGAGAGCCAGTGCCCACAGTACCGAGTGCACCAACACGAAGATCAGGCTGTTGTCGCCCAGGCCGAACCACAGCAGGGCCAATGGCAGCAGAGCGATTGCCGGCAGCGGGTTGAACATCGAGGTCAGGCTGCTGAGCAGGTCGCGGCCAAACTGGGTCGATACGGCGAGACTGGTCAGGCCGAAGGCCAGCACGATGCCCAACAGATAGCCCTTGAGCAGTACCACCAACGAGACGCCGACCTTTTCAGGCAGTTCGCCGCTGAGCAGAGAATCCCACAGTGCCGCAGCCGTCTGCAGGAAGCTGGGCAGCAGCAGGTCGTTGTCGGTATAGCGGGCTGCCAGCTCCCAGGCGACTGCCAGCACCAGCAGAATCACTGTCTTGCGCAGCCAGCCTTGCTGCCACAAGCGTTGGCTTAACGGTAACTGCCTTTGCAGCGGCACACTGAGCAAAGGCTCCAGCTGCACTTCATATTCCTGGCGAACAGGTGTCGTGGTCATGCCCTGTCTCCCCTCAGTAGGCGATGCGAATGTCGTTGAAGCCCAGCTCGGCGCTGTGGTCAGGCTCTGATGCCTCGTCGAACAGCAGCCGGTGAATACGCCTGGCACTGGCCTGGAAGTCGCTGGCGCCCAGGCTGCCCAGGTGGTACTGGTGGCTGTGCACCTCAGCGCGAACTCGCCCTGGATGCGGCGACAGCAACAAGATGCGGTTGCCGACGATCAGTGCTTCCTCGATTGAATGGGTGACGAACAAGAGGGTGAAACGCACCTCCTCCCACAGCAGCAACAGTTCTTCCTGCATCTTGCGTCGGGTGAGGGCATCGAGTGCAGCGAACGGCTCGTCCATCAACAGGATCTTCGGCTGGGTTGCCAGCGCGCGGGCAATCGCCACTCGCGCTTTCATGCCTCCCGAGAGTGTGTGCGGGTAGGCATCGGCAAACGCAGCCAGGCCAACTTTGTCCAGGTAGTGCAAAGCCCGCTGCTCGGCCTCGTTGCGTTTGAGCTGACCGGATACCAGCAGCGGGAACATGACGTTCTGCTTCACCGTCTTCCAGGGTGGCAGTTGATCAAACTCCTGAAACACCACGATGCGATCAGCACCTGGGCCGCGCACCGCTTCGCCCTGCAGACGGATCTGTCCTTCGCTGGGTTCGATAAAGCCGGCAACTGCCTTGAGCAGGGTCGACTTGCCGCAGCCGGAGGGCCCAAGCAGAACGAAACGATCCGCCTGGTCGACCTCGAAGCTGACCTGGTGGGTGGCGCGCACTACCTGCTGCGCGGTGCGGTATTCAAGGCTCACGTTATCCACAGTCAGCAATGCCGGCGTAGCGACATGGCTCGGTTTGCTGGCCGCGTGGCCTGGCAATTGGGCGGTCATTGGCGATCAGCTCCCCTGCAGAGGACGAGCGTCCTCGAAGAAATAGTCCTGCCAGGATGCGGGCTTGTTCTTGATCGCGCCGACCCGGTAGAGGAATTCGGCCAACGGGTAGGTGTTTTTCGGCGTGATGGTGAACTCGTACTGCGGGTTGTCGATCAGTCGGATCAGCGCGTCGCGGTCGATCTTGGCCTTGGTCACGCGGATATAGGTATCGGCTGCGGCGGCCTTGTCGTGCTGAGCAAACTCGGCGGCTTCGGCCAGTGCGGCGACAAAGGCTTTGTAGGTTTTCGGGTTGTCGTTGCGGAATTTTTCGGTGGCGAACAGCAGAGTCGGCGAGTTAGGCCCAAGCAAGTCATAACTGTTGAGCACAATGTGCACGTTCTTGTTGGCCAGCACCTGGTCCTGGAAGGGTGGGTTGGAGAAATGCCCGTTCAGTTCGGTGCCGCCGGCCAGCAGGGCTGCGGTGGCATCGGGATGCGGTACCGCGAGGGTGTATTTGTCGAGGCGGTTGTATTCCTTGTCACCCCACTGCTTGGCGGCAGCGTACTGGAGGAAACGCGACTGGACTGACACCCCTACGGCCGGCACCGCGATGCGGTCTTTCTCGGAGAGGTCGGCGATGGTTTTGACATTCGGATTGCTGCTGACCAGGTAATAGGGGAAGTTGCCCAGCGACGCCACGGCCTTGACGTTCTGCCGGCCTTTGGTCCGATCCCAGACCGTCAGCAGTGGGCCGACGCCGGCGCCGGCGATATCCACCGATCCGGACAACAATGCGTCGTTGATCGCCGCCCCCCCTGATAACTGTGCCCAGTCGACCTTGATGTCGAGGCCTTCTTCCTTGCCGTGCTTTTCGATCAGTTGCTGGTCACGCACTACGTTGAGCAGCAGATAGACGATACCGAACTGCTCGGCGATGCGAATCTTGCCTTCGGCATGTGCCGCGACCGGCGCTGCCAGGGTGCCAACGGCCAGGGTCGCGCCCAAGGTGATGCTCGCCGCCAGGCGGCTGATGGATTTGCGCATGGTGAATTCTCTCGGTCGTCAGAACGGGGCATCGCCCTGGATGGTGGTGCGGAAAAGTTTGCGCCGCAGGTGTGCTGGGCAGCCGGCGGCCAGATGGATCAGCGAGCGGTTGTCCCAGAACACCAGATCATGCGGCTGCCACTGATGGCGGTAGATGTTCTGTTCAAGAACACTCAGGGCGTACAGCTGCTGCAGCACATCACGGCTCTCGTCTGCCGGCAGGCCAACGATGCGGGTGGTGAAGCCTTCGCTGACGAACAGCGCCTTGCGGTGGTTTTCCGGATGGGTGCGTACGACCGGGTGGATCACCTCCTGAACCTGCGCGAGCTGCTCGGCAGTAAGGGTCGGGCGCCAGTTGCCTTCAAACTTGGTCTCGGCATACCGCGCTGTATACGAATGCGCGGCATCACGGCCGGAGATGACCTTGCGCAGGGCATCGGGCACGGCGTCCCAGGCTTTGTGCATATCAGCGAACAGGGTATCGCCGCCCTCGCTAGGCAATTCCTGGGCGTGCAGCATCGAGCCGAGGCTGGGCAGTTCTTTATAGGAAAGATCGGAGTGCCAGAATTTACCCGCATCGCCCAAGCCAACGTTTTGGCCGTTTTCGACAATGTTGGAAACGATCAGGATCTCTGGATGACCCGGCAGCAGGAACTGTTTGAGCACATGGATCTGCAGCTCGCCGAAGCGTCGGCTGAACGCAATCTGTTGTTCGGGAACGATGCGCTGGTCACGGAAAACCAGCACGTGATGGTCGAGGTGAGCGCGATGGATACGCTGGAAGTCTTCGCTGTTGACCGGCTGAGCCAGGTTCAGGCCGATGACTTCGGCACCGACTGCACCGGCAAATGGACGAACCTCGAAAGATTGCGAGGGTGCGCTGTCGTTGCTCGACAAGGCGCTGGAGACGGCTGGCATGTGTCACTCCTACATAGTGCGCGATGCAAAAGGCGCGCAACGATCAGAAACGCACGGGGGACTCCCGTGTGGATTCACATCGTGCGGCGCGCCGATTGGTCGGCAGGTACGCAGTGGAGTGACTATAAAGTCATAAGAACATTATTTTAAATACCGTTAGTGCATATACATATGAACGGCTGCTCAGATCAAACCGCCTTCAGGCTCTTCTTCGATCAGGTTACTCAATCCACCCAATGCACGCCGTGCGCTGGAGCGGCTGAGCAGCTTGGCCTGAGCGCCGGCCGGCAGGTCGGTAATGCTCAGCACGCCTTTGTTGGTGAGCACTTCGATCAAGTCCTCGAGCACCCGGATCATGTCCAGATCGCTCTGTTTGAGCTGGTTGAGGCTGTTGCCGACAACATCGTCGGCCAGCCAATGCAGGACCTCGACGTGGTCACCCGGCAGGGTTTCGGTATGGCCTTCAAAAGCCTTGGCGTCGACCCGCGACAGGCGCCCATCGGCGTCGCGCTGCACGTAATACAGGCTGTGATCCGTTGTCACGGTGAATCCTTCTGGTTGCGATAGGGGCAGGATAACGCTTGAGGTAACCCAACACGACTCCGGCCTCGTTGCAGGCAAGCTGCGACGAGGCCGGAATCGAATCAGTGCACAACGCCAGTTGCAGTTGCCTGCTGCTGGCGGGTGAACATCAGCCGTTGTGGTTGTCGATCTTGATCAGCGGATCGGCACCGCTGATCAGCGAGTTGATGGAGCTGTTCGACCAGTTGACGCCCTGCACGGTGATAGTGGTATCGACGTGATTGGTGCCATCTTGAACGTTGAGCTTGCCATCGCTGCTGATCTGCAGAACGGTGTCACCTTGCACGGTGGTCATCTTCAGATAGTTGTCGATGGTGCTGCCCTTCTCGCCCTGGAGCAGTTCGCTGAGGTCGATGCGGTCGCCTTCGGACGCCTTGAAGTCGGTGATCACATCGTTGCCGGTGTGACCCGCTTTCCAGACGAACAGGTCGGCACCGCTGCCGCCGGTGAGGATGTCGTTACCCTTGCCGCCGATCAGCGTGTCGTTGCCGGCACCGCCGAAGATGTTGTCGTTACCGTCGCCGCCCAGCAGGGTGTCATTGCCGCTGGTCCACGCCGGTGCCGCCAGGCCAGCTGCGCCTGGGCCGGTACCTTGAATGGTCACGTACAGGTGCGCGGTGTCGGTATCGCCGTCCGGCTGGGTCAGCTTGTAATCGAACTGATCCATGTGGCCGACGCCGTCTTTGCTCGCAGTCGGGGTGTAGGTGTACGAGCCGTCCTTGGCGATCACCAGGCTGCCGTACTGACCGTTGACGGTGGTGCCGCCAGTCGGGACATCGACCCAGGCGCCGTTGACCTTGATTGCCAGGGTCGAGACTTCGCCATCGGTGCCCCACGAGTCGTTGGCAGCTACAGTGCCGGTGACCGGGGTTGCAGTCCATTCCACTACTGGCGCGCCAGGTACGGTGACTTTGAAGTCATCGAAGCTGACATTGGCGCTGCCGGTGTAGAAGCTGCTGGTGTCGTCATGCACGGTCAGCTGTACGCGGTACTGAGCGTTTGCTTCGAGCGGATCGGTGGTGATGGTGGAGCTGCCGTTGGCGATCGAACCGCCTCCGGCCACGGTCCAGTTGACGCCATCGGTGCTCTTGAACAGCGTCCAGGCCGCAGTGTCTTTCTCGGTCGAAAGCCAGTAATTCACTGTCGACAGCGAAGCTACCGCCTTGAACGACATCGTCTCGCCGCCCACTGCTTTGTACAGCGGGGTCAGGATCGAGGCATCGCCGTTGCTATTACCGTTGCGATCCGTCAGCACGAGGGTCGGATTGCTGCCGCTGCTGACACTGGCATCCGCCGTGGTGCCGACCACCGAACTCACCTGCCAGCGGCCGGTGTCGGCTGCCGGGTTAGGCGTGTCGCGATCGACTGCGTTCTCGAACCGCCACTGGCTCTTCTCGCCGCTTGTGAAGCTGGCCAAGGTAACGTCGGTTGGCGCGCCCATGACCGTTTTCGAGGTCAGGGTAGCGGTCACGTCGTCGTTGCCAGCGATTGGGTCGCTGCGGTCGTTGACAGTCAGGGTCAGCGACGAGGACGCGGTGTTGCCAGCAGCATCCTTGACCGTGAACTTGACCACTGCCGACAGCGAATCGGCCGTGTCGAAGTTGTCCTTGCCCGAGAAGGTGTAACTGCCATCGGACTTGATCACTACCTTGCCGACATTGCCCAGGTCGAGGGTCTTGGAGTCGGTGGCACTGGTGAACGAGTAAGTAACGCCGTTGTACTCAACCGACGTCAGCTTCCAGCCGTTGCTGGCCCAGCCAGCGGTACCGCTGGTGGCGTTGTCGGTGACGTTGCCGGACACCGCGCTGCCGCCAACGCTACCCACCAGCGCCTGAGTCAGGGCGCTGAGCGAGGTATCGACGACCAGTACGTGGTTGTCATTCACACCTTGAGTGATGGAACCGGCGGTTTCACCTGGCTTCCAGCCGATCGGCTCGAGGTAGTTCTTGTCGGTATTGCTCAGCCCGCCGAAGCCCACAGCGAAGGAGTCATTGAAGCCTTTCTGGTCAAGGAAGTTGATCCAGTTGTTTTCATTGGCGCCCTGGCCGCTGGTAGGCGCGCCGTCGGACATGAAGATGTTGACCAGCTTGTTGCCGCCCGGCGGCGGCGCTGTGTAGTTATTGATAACCGTGTTCAGCGCTGTGTTGTAGTAGGTCTGGGTGCCGGCCTTGAGGGCGTCGATGGCCGCGTAGGCGTCATCCAGATTGGTGAACCAGCCGCCGTCTTTACCGGAACTGTGGAAGGTGGCACTGGAGCCGAACGACACGATAAACACCGAATGCACGGTACCGGAGTCGAACAGGTTCTTGACCGCTTCCTTGAGCATCTGCAGGCGCGAGGTATACGGCCCGCTACCATCCGGGTCGCTGCCGCCGTCGCCGTTGCCCTTCGGCCCCATACTGCCCGAGCGGTCGAGGACCAGGACCACATCAGCGCCACCTCCGGTGCCGCTCTCGATGATCGAAGCGCTGCCAGGCGCGGTGATGACCGGGCCTTTGTCGTTATCGATGATGGTGCCAGTGGCGACGTTCTGGCTGCCCACTGCGAGGTTCTCGAACACCTGATTGGTGTCGTTGACCTGCTTGATGGTGGCGGTCAGCGTCTCGCTGCTTTCGATCTTGGTGTCGTCGAAGGTCTTGACGTTGAACTCGACGCTGCTCTTGCCGCCATTGATGGTCACGCTGGTTGGCAGCGTACCTTCAATGTCGCTGGCATCAGCATTGCCGGACCATTCCAGGTTGACCGAAACCGACTTGCCGGTTGGCACACTGATCGAGTTGCCCGACTTGTCGACCAGCTCGACCTTGTAGGTCAGGTTGCCGCCTTCGTTGACCGAACCGGTACCGACCATGCTGATCTTGGCGTAGACGGTATCGATGGTGTCGGCGATATCGGCAATCGCGGTTGCGCCGGTTTCGATCTTCTCGTAGTTGCCACCGGTGCCGCTGACCACGGTCGCAACCAGCTTGCTGGCGTCTTTGAAGACGTCTTCGGTGTTCGGGTTAGGTACGCTCAGCGTGCCTTGGCCTTGGCTGTTGATCGAGACGTTGTAGTTGCTGGCGCCGACTTTGACGACCAGTACCACTGGGTCGCTGCCAGCCTGCGGCGGCTTGCTCATCTGGAAGTTGAAGATGACGTCGGCGTCAGCTTCAGTCGCAGCTTGCGGCGTGATGATTACGCTGACAGGGGTTTCGGTGTCAGCAATTTGTGCAGTGCCAGTCGCGCCGGTTTCGATCTTCTCGAAGTTACCGCCGGTGCCGCCGGTGACGGTGGCGACCAACTGGCTGGCGTCCTTGTACACGTCTTCGCTGTTCGGGTTCGGGACCTGGATGGAGCCCTTGCCGTTGCTGTCGATGTTGACGGTGTAGTCGCTGCTGCCGATGCGCACGTTCAGGACGACTGGCGCGCTGCCGGCTTGCGGCTTGTCGCTCAGTTCGAAGTTGAAGGTAACGTTGGCATCAGCCTCGGTAGCCGGAACGCCGGTGACCTTGACGGTGACTGGGGTCTCGGTGTCAGCGATTTGCGCTGTGCCGGTCGCGCCAGTGGCGATCTTCTCGAAGTTGCCGCCGGTGCCGCCGGTGACGGTGGCGACCAACTGGCTGGCGTCCTTGTAAACGTCTTCGCTGTTCGGGTTCGGGACCTGAATGGAGCCCTTGCCGTTGCTGTCGATGTTGACGGTGTAGTCAGTGCTGCCAATGCGCACATTCAGAACGACTGGCGCACTGCCGGCTTGCGGCTTGTCGCTCAGCTCGAAGTTGAAGGTAACGTTGGCATCAGCTTCGGTGGCCGGAACGCCAGTGACCTTAACGGTGACAGGGGTCTCGGTGTCAGCGATTTGTGCTGTGCCGGTCGCGCCAGTGGCGATCTTCTCGAAGTTGCCGCCGGTGCCGCCAGTAACAGTGGCGACCAGTTGGCTCGCGTCTTTATAGACGTCCTCGCTGTTCGGGTTAGGAACCTGGATCGAGCCTTTACCGTTGCTGTCGATGTTGACGGTGTAGTCGCTGCTGCCGATGCGCACGTTCAGGACGACTGGCGCACTGCCGGCCTGCGGCTTGTTGCTCAGTTCGAAGTTGAAGGTGACGTTAGCGTCGCCTTCTTTCGCAGGCACGCCGGTCACTGCAACAGTCACTGGAGTTTCGGTATCCGAGATCACCGCAGCACCAGTACCGCCGGTTGCGATCTTCTCAAAGTTACCGCCAGTGCCGCCGGTGACAGTTGCAACCAGTTCGCTAGCGTCTTTGTAGACGTCTTCGCCGTTCGGGTTAGGAACCTGGATGGAGCCCTTGCCGTTGCTGTCGATGTTGACGGTGTAGTCGGTGCTGCCGATGCGCACGTTCAGAACGACTGGGTCGCTGCCGGCCTGAGGCTTGTTGCTCAGTTCGAAGTTGAAGGTGACGTTGGCATCAGCTTCGGTAGCCGGAACGCCGGTGACCTTGACGGTGACTGGGGTCTCGGTGTCAGCGATTTGTGCTGTGCCGGTCGCGCCGGTGGCAATCTTCTCGAAGTTACCGCCGGTGCCGCCGGTGACAGTGGCGACCAGCTGGCTGGCGTCCTTGTACACGTCTTCGCTGTTCGGGTTCGGGACCTGGATCGAGCCTTTACCGTTGCTGTCGATATTGACGGTGTAGTCGGTGCTGCCGATGCGCACGTTCAGAACGACTGGGTCGCTGCCGGCCTGAGGCTTGTTGCTCAGTTCGAAGTTGAAGGTGACGTTGGCATCAGCCTCGGTAGCCGGAACGCCGGTGACCTTGACGGTGACTGGGGTCTCGGTGTCAGCGATTTGCGCTGTGCCGGTCGCGCCAGTGGCGATCTTCTCGAAGTTGCCGCCAGTGCCGCCAGTAACAGTGGCGACGAGTTGGCTCGCGTCTTTATAGACGTCCTCGCTGTTCGGGTTAGGAACCTGGATCGAACCCTTGCCGTTGCTGTCGATGTTGACGGTGTAGTCGGTGCTGCCGATGCGTACGGTCAGGACAACTGGAGCACTACCAGCTTGTGGCCTGTCGCTCAGTTCGAAGTTGAAAGTGACGTTAGCGTCGCCTTCTTTCGCAGGCACGCCGATCACTGCAACAGTCACTGGAGTTTCGGTATCCGCGATCACCGCAGCACCAGTACCGCCGGTTGCGATCTTCTCAAAGTTACCGCCAGTGCCGCCGGTGACAGTTGCAACCAGTTCGCTAGCGTCTTTGTAGACGTCTTCGCCGTTCGGGTTAGGAACCTGGATCGAACCCTTGCCGTCAGCGTCGATGTTGACGGTGTAGTCGGTGCTGCCGATGCGTACGTTCAGGACGACCGGATCGCTGCCAGCCTGGGGTTTGTTACTCAGCTCGAAGTTGAAGGTGACGTTGGCATCGCCTTCTTTCGCCGGTACGCCGGTGACTGTCACAGTCGTGGTATCGATGGTGTCTTCGACGGTAACAGTGGTGGTCGCGCCGGTCAGATCGACGGCTTCGAAGTTACCGCCGTTGACGGCAGTGACGGTCGCAGTGACTTCGCTACCGTCTTTGTAGACGTCTTCAACGTTGGTGTTCGGGACCTGGAGAGTGCCCTTGCCATCAGCGCCAACGTTGACGGTGTAGTTAGTGCCACCGACATTTACAGTCAGAGTCGTGGTGCTGCCTGCCTGCGGCGGGTTGCTCAGCTGGAAGTTGAAGGTCAGGTTCGCATCACCCTCCTTCGCAGCTTCAGCAGTGACGGCCACAGTAGTGGTATCGATGGTGTCTTCGACGGCAACAGTGGTGGTCGCGTCAGTCAGGTCGACGGCTTCGAAGTTACCGCCATTGACTGCGGTCACGGTTGCAGTGACTTCACTGCCGTCTTTGTAGACGTCTTCGATGTTGGTGTTAGGGACCTCGAGGGTGCCCTTGCCATCGGCGCCAACGTTGACGGTGTAGTTAGTGCCACCGACATTTACAGTCAGAGTCGTGGTGCTGCCAGCCTGCGGCGGGTTGCTCAACTGGAAGTTGAAGGTGAGGTTCGCATCCCCTTCTTTCGCAGCTTCAGCAGTGACGGCCACAGTCGTGGTATCGATGGTGTCTTCGACGGCAACAGTGGTGGTCGCGCCGGTCAGATCGACGGCTTCGAAGTTACCGCCATTGACTGCGGTCACGGTTGCAGTGACTTCACTGCCGTCTTTGTAGACATCTTCGATGTTGGTGTTAGGGACCTCGAGGGTGCCCTTGCCATCGGCGCCAACGTTGACGGTGTAGTTAGTGCCACCGACATTTACAGTCAGAGTCGTGGTGCTGCCAGCCTGCGGCGGGTTGCTCAACTGGAAGTTGAAGGTGAGGTTCGCATCCCCTTCTTTCGCAGCTTCAGCAGTGACGGCCACAGTCGTGGTATCGATGGTGTCTTCGACGGCAACAGTGGTGGTCGCGCCGGTCAGATCGACGGCTTCGAAGTTACCGCCATTGACGGCAGTAACGGTCGCAGTGACTTCGCTACCGTCTTTGTAGACATCTTCAACGTTGGTGTTCGGGACTGACAAGGTGCCCTTGCCATCAGCGCCAACGTTGACGGTGTAGTTAGTGCCACCGACATTTACAGTCAGAGTCGTGGTGCTGCCTGCCTGCGGCGGATTGCTCAACTGGAAGTTGAAGGTGAGGTTGGCATCCCCTTCTTTCGCAGCTTCAGCAGTGACGGCCACAGTCGTGGTATCGATGGTGTCTTCGACAGCGACAGTGGTAGTCGCGCCGGTCAGATCGACGGCTTCGAAGTTACCGCCATTGACCGCAGTGACAGTCGCGGTGACTTCGCTGCCATCTTTGTACACGTCTTCAACGTTGGTATTCGGGACCGACAAGGTACCCTTGCCATCAGCGCCAACTGTGACGGTGTAATCAGTGCCACCGACATTTACAGTCAGAGTTGTAGTGCTGCCAGCCTGCGGCGGGTTGCTCAACTGGAAGTTGAAGGTGAGGTTTGCGTCACCTTCCTTCGCAGCTTCGGCAGTGACGGCCACAGTGGTGGTGTCGATGGTGTCTTCGACAGCAACGGTAGTGGTCGCGCCAGTCAGATCGACGGCTTCGAAATTGCCGCCATTGACCGCAGTGACAGTCGCGGTGACTTCGCTACCGTCTTTGTAGACATCTTCAACGTTGGTGTTCGGGACTTGGAGAGTGCCCTTGCCATCAGCGCCAACAGTTACCGTGTAATCAGTGCCACCGACGTTAACGGTCAAGGTAGCAGTGGTACCCGCCTGCGGCGGGTTGCTCAGCTGGAAGTTGAAGGTGAGGTTCGCATCACCTTCTTTCGCAGCTTCAGCAGTGACGGCCACAGTCGTGGTATCGATGGTGTCTTCGACGGCAACAGTGGTGGTCGCGCCAGTCAGATCGACGGCTTCGAAGTTGCCGCCATTGACCGCAGTGACGGTCGCAGTGACTTCACTGCCGTCTTTGTAGACATCTTCAACGTTGGTATTCGGGACCGACAAGGTGCCCTTGCCATCGGCGCCAACGTTGACGGTGTAGTTAGTGCCACCGACATTTACAGTCAGAGTCGTGGTGCTGCCAGCCTGCGGCGGGTTGCTCAACTGGAAGTTGAAGGTGAGGTTTGCGTCACCTTCCTTCGCAGCTTCAGCAGTGACGGCCACAGTCGTGGTATCGATGGTGTCTTCGACGGCAACAGTGGTGGTCGCGCCAGTCAGATCGACGGCTTCGAAGTTACCGCCATTGACAGCAGTGACGGTCGCAGTGACTTCGCTGCCATCTTTGTACACGTCTTCAACGTTGGTATTCGGGACCGACAAGGTACCCTTGCCATCAGCGCCAACTGTGACGGTGTAATCAGTACCACCGACATTTACAGTCAGAGTCGTGGTGCTGCCAGCCTGCGGCGGATTGCTGAGCTGGAAGTTGAAGGTGAGATTCGCATCACCTTCTTTCGCAGCTTCAGCAGTGACGGCCACAGTCGTGGTATCGATGGTGTCTTCGACAGCGACAGTGGTAGTCGCGCCGGTCAGATCGACGGCTTCGAAGTTACCGCCATTGACCGCAGTGACGGTCGCAGTGACTTCACTGCCGTCTTTGTAGACGTCTTCGATGTTGGTGTTAGGGACCTCGAGGGTGCCCTTGCCATCAGCGCCAACTGTGACCGTGTAATCAGTGCCACCGACATTTACAGTCAGGGTCGTGGTGCTGCCAACCTGCGGCGGATTGCTGAGCTGGAAGTTGAAGGTGAGGTTGGCATCACCTTCCTTCGCAGCTTCGGCAGTGACGGCCACAGTCGTGGTATCGATGGTGTCTTCGACAGCAACAGTGGTAGTCGCGCCAGTCAGATCGACGGCTTCGAAGTTGCCGCCATTGACCGCAGTGACGGTCGCAGTGACTTCACTGCCGTCCTTGTAGACGTCTTCAACGTTGGTATTCGGGACCTGGAGAGTGCCCTTGCCATCGGCGCCAACAGTGACGGTGTAATCAGTACCACCGACGTTGACGGTCAAGGTAGCAGTGGTACCCGCCTGTGGCGGGTTGCTCAGCTGGAAGTTGAAGGTGAGGTTCGCATCACCTTCTTTCGCAGCTTCAGCAGTGACGGCCACAGTCGTGGTGTCGATGGTGTCTTCGACAGCGACAGTGGTGGTCGCGCCGGTCAGATCGACGGCTTCGAAATTGCCACCATTGACCGCGGTCACGGTCGCAGTGACTTCGCTGCCGTCTTTGTAGACGTCTTCGATGTTGGTGTTAGGGACCTGGAGAGTGCCCTTGCCATCGGCGCCAACAGTGACGGTGTAATCAGTACCACCGACATTTACAGTCAGAGTCGTGGTGCTGCCAGCCTGCGGCGGGTTGCTCAACTGGAAGTTGAAGGTGAGGTTCGCATCACCTTCTTTCGCAGCTTCAGCAGTGACGGCCACAGTCGTGGTGTCGATGGTGTCTTCGACAGCGACAGTGGTGGTCGCGCCGGTCAGATCGACGGCTTCGAAATTGCCACCATTGACCGCAGTGACAGTCGCGGTGACTTCGCTACCGTCTTTGTACACGTCTTCAACGTTGGTATTCGGGACCGACAAGGTGCCCTTGCCATCGGCGCCAACGTTGACGGTGTAGTTAGTGCCACCGACATTTACAGTCAGAGTCGTGGTGCTGCCAGCCTGCGGCGGATTGCTGAGCTGGAAGTTGAAGGTGAGGTTCGCATCACCCTCCTTCGCTGCTTCGGCAGTAACAGCCACAGTGGTGGTGTCGATGGTGTCTTCGACAGCAACGGTGGTGGTCGCGCCAGTCAGATCGACGGCTTCGAAGTTGCCGCCATTGACCGCAGTGACGGTCGCAGTGACTTCACTACCGTCTTTGTAGGCGTCTTCAACGTTGGTATTCGGAACCAGCAGAGTACCTTTGCCGGAAGCATCGATATCAACGGTGTAGTTTGTGCCACCGACATTTACAGTCAGAGTCGTGGTGCTGCCAGCCTGCGGCGGGTTGCTCAACTGGAAGTTGAAGGTGAGGTTTGCGTCACCTTCCTTCGCAGCTTCGGCAGTGACGGCCACAGTGGTGGTGTCGATGGTGTCTTCGACAGCAACGGTAGTGGTCGCGCCAGTCAGATCGACGGCTTCGAAATTGCCGCCATTGACCGCAGTGACAGTCGCGGTGACTTCGCTACCGTCTTTGTAGACGTCTTCAACGTTGGTGTTCGGGACCTGGAGAGTGCCCTTGCCATCGGCGCCAACAGTTACCGTGTAATCAGTGCCACCGACGTTAACGGTCAAGGTAGCCGTGGTACCCGCCTGCGGCGGATTGCTCAGTTGGAAGTTGAAGGTGAGGTTGGCATCACCCTCCTTCGCTGCTTCGGCAGTAACAGCCACGGTGGTGGTGTCGATGGTGTCTTCGACAGCAACGGTGGTGGTCGCGCCAGTCAGATCGACGGCTTCGAAGTTACCGCCGTTGACCGCGGTTACAGTCGCGGTGACTTCGCTACCGTCTTTGTAGACGTCTTCAACGTTGGTATTCGGAACCTGGAGAGTGCCCTTGCCATCGGCGCCCACAGTGACGGTGTAATCAGTGCCACCGACGTTAACGGTCAAGGTAGCAGTGGTACCTGCCTGCGGTGGGTTGCTCAGCTGGAAGTTGAAGGTGAGGTTCGCATCACCCTCCTTCGCGGCTTCGGCAGTGACGGCCACGGTAGTGGTATCGATGGTGTCTTCGACAGCAACGGTGGTCGTCGCGCCAGTCAGATCGACGGCTTCGAAGTTACCGCCATTGACGGCAGTAACGGTCGCAGTGACTTCACTGCCGTCTTTGTAGACGTCTTCGATGTTGGTGTTAGGGACCTCGAGGGTGCCCTTGCCATCGGCGCCAACTGTGACGGTGTAATCAGTACCACCGACGTTGACGGTCAAGGTAGCCGTGGTACCCGCCTGCGGCGGATTGCTCAGCTGGAAGTTGAAGGTGAGGTTCGCGTCGCCTTCTTTCGCAGCTTCCGCAGTGACGGCCACAGTCGTGGTATCGATGGTGTCTTCGACAGCAACGGTGGTCGTCGCGCCAGTCAGATCGACGGCTTCGAAGTTACCGCCATTGACGGCAGTAACGGTCGCAGTGACTTCGCTACCGTCTTTGTAGACATCTTCAACGTTGGTGTTCGGGACTGACAAGGTGCCCTTGCCATCAGCGCCAACGTTGACGGTGTAGTTAGTGCCACCGACATTTACAGTCAGAGTCGTGGTGCTGCCTGCCTGCGGCGGATTGCTCAACTGGAAGTTGAAGGTGAGGTTTGCGTCACCTTCCTTCGCAGCTTCGGCAGTGACGGCCACAGTCGTGGTATCGATGGTGTCTTCGACGGCAACAGTGGTGGTCGCGCCGGTCAGATCGACGGCTTCGAAGTTACCGCCATTGACGGCGGTGACGGTCGCAGTGACTTCGCTACCGTCTTTGTAGACGTCTTCGATATTGGTGTTAGGTACCTGGAGCGTGCCCTTGCCATCAGCGCCAACGTTGACGGTGTAGTTAGTGCCACCGACATTTACAGTCAGAGTCGTGGTGCTGCCTGCCTGCGGCGGATTGCTCAACTGGAAGTTGAAGGTGAGGTTGGCATCACCCTCCTTCGCAGCTTCAGCAGTGACGGCCACAGTAGTGGTATCGATGGTGTCTTCGACGGCAACAGTGGTGGTCGCGTCAGTCAGGTCGACGGCTTCGAAGTTACCGCCATTGACTGCGGTCACGGTTGCAGTGACTTCACTGCCGTCTTTGTAGACGTCTTCGATGTTGGTGTTAGGGACCTCGAGGGTGCCCTTGCCATCGGCGCCAACGTTGACGGTGTAGTTAGTGCCACCGACATTTACAGTCAGAGTCGTGGTGCTGCCAGCCTGCGGCGGGTTGCTCAACTGGAAGTTGAAGGTGAGGTTCGCATCCCCTTCTTTCGCAGCTTCAGCAGTGACGGCCACAGTCGTGGTATCGATGGTGTCTTCGACGGCAACAGTGGTGGTCGCGCCGGTCAGATCGACGGCTTCGAAGTTACCGCCATTGACTGCGGTCACGGTTGCAGTGACTTCACTGCCGTCTTTGTAGACGTCTTCGATGTTGGTGTTAGGGACCTCGAGGGTGCCCTTGCCATCGGCGCCAACGTTGACGGTGTAGTTAGTGCCACCGACATTTACAGTCAGAGTCGTGGTGCTGCCAGCCTGCGGCGGGTTGCTCAACTGGAAGTTGAAGGTGAGGTTCGCATCCCCTTCTTTCGCAGCTTCAGCAGTGACGGCCACAGTCGTGGTATCGATGGTGTCTTCGACGGCAACAGTGGTGGTCGCGCCGGTCAGATCGACGGCTTCGAAGTTACCGCCATTGACGGCAGTAACGGTCGCAGTGACTTCGCTACCGTCTTTGTAGACATCTTCAACGTTGGTGTTCGGGACTGACAAGGTGCCCTTGCCATCAGCGCCAACGTTGACGGTGTAGTTAGTGCCACCGACATTTACAGTCAGAGTCGTGGTGCTGCCTGCCTGCGGCGGATTGCTCAACTGGAAGTTGAAGGTGAGGTTGGCATCCCCTTCTTTCGCAGCTTCAGCAGTGACGGCCACAGTCGTGGTATCGATGGTGTCTTCGACAGCGACAGTGGTAGTCGCGCCGGTCAGATCGACGGCTTCGAAGTTACCGCCATTGACCGCAGTGACAGTCGCGGTGACTTCGCTGCCATCTTTGTACACGTCTTCAACGTTGGTATTCGGGACCGACAAGGTACCCTTGCCATCAGCGCCAACTGTGACGGTGTAATCAGTGCCACCGACGTTAACGGTCAAGGTAGCAGTGGTACCCGCCTGTGGCGGGTTGCTCAGCTGGAAGTTGAAGGTGAGGTTCGCATCACCTTCTTTCGCAGCTTCAGCAGTGACGGCCACAGTCGTGGTGTCGATGGTGTCTTCGACAGCGACAGTGGTGGTCGCGCCGGTCAGATCGACGGCTTCGAAATTGCCACCATTGACCGCGGTAACGGTCGCAGTGACTTCGCTGCCGTCTTTGTAGACGTCTTCGATGTTGGTGTTAGGGACCTCGAGGGTGCCCTTGCCATCGGCGCCAACGTTGACGGTGTAGTTAGTGCCACCGACATTTACAGTCAGAGTCGTGGTGCTGCCAGCCTGCGGCGGGTTGCTCAACTGGAAGTTGAAGGTGAGGTTTGCGTCACCTTCCTTCGCAGCTTCCGCAGTGACGGCCACAGTGGTGGTGTCGATGGTGTCTTCGACGGCAACGGTAGTGGTCGCGCCGGTCAGATCGACGGCTTCGAAATTGCCACCATTGACCGCGGTCACGGTCGCAGTGACTTCGCTGCCGTCTTTGTACACGTCTTCAACGTTGGTATTCGGGACCGACAAGGTGCCCTTGCCATCGGCGCCAACGTTGACGGTGTAGTTAGTGCCGCCGACATTTACAGTCAGAGTCGTGGTGCTGCCTGCCTGAGGCGGGTTGCTCAGCTGGAAGTTGAAGGTGAGGTTGGCATCACCTTCCTTCGCAGCTTCGGCAGTGACGGCCACAGTCGTGGTGTCGATGGTGTCTTCGACAGCAACGGTAGTGGTCGCGCCAGTCAGATCGACGGCTTCGAAATTGCCGCCATTGACCGCAGTGACAGTCGCGGTGACTTCGCTACCGTCTTTGTACACGTCTTCAACGTTGGTATTCGGGACCGACAAGGTGCCCTTGCCATCGGCGCCAACGTTGACGGTGTAGTTAGTGCCACCGACATTTACAGTCAGAGTCGTGGTGCTGCCAGCCTGCGGCGGGTTGCTCAACTGGAAGTTGAAGGTGAGGTTTGCATCACCTTCTTTAGCTGGCACCGCGGTCACGGCAACAGTCGTGGTGTCGATAGTGTCTTCGACGGTGACGGTGGTGGTTGCACCACTCAGGTCAACAGCCTCGTAGTTGCCGCCGCTCACTTCAGTAACGGTTGCAGTGACCTGGCTTGGATCGATGTAAACATCTGCGCCGTTGGTGTTAGGCACCAGCAAGGTGCCTTTACCCGACGCATCGATATCAACGGTGTAATTGGTGCCACCGACATTAACGGTCAGGGTGGTGCTGCTGCCAGCCTGAGGCGGGTTGCTCAGCTGGAAGTTGAACGTCAGGTTGGCATCACCTTCCTTCGCCGGTACAGCTGTTACAGCAACAGTGGTGGTGTCGATGGTGTCTTCGACGGTGACGGTGGTGGTTGCACCACTCAGGTCAACTGCCTCGAAGTTACCGCCGTTCACTTCTGTGACGGTCGCGGTGACTTTGCTTGGGTCGATGTAGACGTCAGCACCGTTGGTGTTTGGTACCAGCAAGGTACCTTTGCCCGACGCATCGATATCAACGGTGTAATTGGTGCCACCGACATTAACGGTCAGGGTGGTGCTGCTGCCAGCCTGAGGCGGGTTGCTCAGCTGGAAGTTGAACGTCAGGTTGGCATCACCTTCCTTCGCCGGTACAGCTGTTACAGCAACAGTGGTGGTGTCGATGGTGTCTTCGACGGTGACGGTGGTGGTTGCACCACTCAGGTCAACTGCCTCGAAGTTACCGCCGTTCACTTCTGTGACGGTCGCAGTGACTTTGCTTGGGTCAATGTAGACATCAGCGCCGTTGGTGTTTGGCACCAGTAAGGTGCCTTTGCCCGAAGCGTCGATATCAACGGTGTAATTGGTGCCACCGACGTTCACGGTCAGTGTGGTGGTGCTGCCGGCTTGAGGCGGATTGCTCAGCTGGAAGTTGAACGTCAGGTTGGCGTCACCTTCTTTCGCCGGCACAGCTGTTACAGCAACGGTCGTAGTGTCGATGGTGTCTTCGACAGTGACCGTGGTGGTTGCGCCAGCCAGGTCTACAGCCACGAAGTTACCGCCGTTCACCTCGGTGACAGTTGCGGTGACTTTACTTGGATCAATGTAGACGTCAGCGCCGTTGGTATTTGGTACCAGCAAGGTACCTTTACCAGACGCATCGATATCGACGGTGTAATTGGTGCCACCGACGTTAACGGTGATCGTGGTGGGGCTGCCGGCTTGAGGTGGATTGCTCAGCTGGAAGTTGAAGGTGAGATTCGCATCACCTTCTTTCGCTGGCTCAGCCGAGACTACAACAGTGGTGGTTTGGATGATGTCTTCGACAGTTACTGTAGCCGTAGCTCCGGAGAGGTCAACGGCCTCAAAATTACCGCCCCTCACTTCAGTGACGGTCGCGGTCACTTGGCTAGGGTCGATGTATGCGTCGGCGGCGTTGGTGTTGGGCACCAGCAAGGTGCCTTTGCCGGATGCGTCTACATTAACGGTGTAGATCGTGCCACCAACGTTAACGGTCAGGCTAGTGGCACTGCCCGCTTGCGGCGGATTGCTCAGCTGGAAGTTGAAGGTGAGGTTGGCATCACCCTCCTTAGCTGGCTCGGCAGTAACAGCCACCGTCGTGGTGTCGATGGTGTCCTGGACAGCAACCGTGGTGGTCGCGCCAGTCAGGTCGACGGCTTCGAAGTTGCCGCCGTTCACAGCAGTGACGGTTGCAGTGACTTCGCTGCCGTCTTTGTAAACGTCTTCAACGTTGGTGTTCGGCACCTGAAGAGTGCCCTTGCCATCGGCGCCAATGCTGACGGTGTAGTTAGTGCCACCGACGTTGACGGTCAGCGTCGTGGTGCTGCCGGCCTGAGGCGGGTTGCTCAGCTGGAAGTTGAAGGTGAGATTCGCGTCACCCTCCTTCGCTGGCTCGGCAGTAACAGCCACGGTCGTGGTGTCGATCGTGTCCTGGACAGCAACCGTGGTGGTCGCGCCAGTCAGGTCGACGGCTTCGAAGTTGCCACCGTTCACAGCAGTGACGGTTGCAGTGACTTCGCTGCCGTCTTTGTAAACGTCTTCAACATTGGTGTTCGGCACCTGAAGGGTGCCCTTGCCATCGGCACCAATGCTGACGGTGTAGTTAGTGCCACCGACGTTGACGGTCAGCGTCGTGGTGCTGCCGGCCTGAGGCGGATTGCTCAGCTGGAAGTTGAAGGTGAGATTCGCGTCACCCTCCTTCGCTGGCTCGGCAGTAACAGCCACGGTCGTGGTGTCGATCGTGTCCTGGACAGCAACCGTGGTGGTCGCGCCAGTCAGATCAACGGCTTCAAAGTTACCGCCATTGACCGCAGTGACAGTTGCAGTGACTTCGCTGCCGTCTTTGTAAACGTCTTCAACATTGGTGTTCGGCACCTGAAGGGTGCCCTTGCCATCGGCGCCAATGCTGACGGTGTAGTTAGTGCCACCGACGTTCACGGTCAGCGTCGTGCTGCTGCCGGCCTGAGGCGGGTTGCTCAGCTGGAAGTTGAAGGTGAGATTCGCGTCACCCTCCTTCGCTGGCTCGGCAGTAACAGCCACAGTCGTGGTGTCGATGGTGTCCTGGACAGCAACAGTGGTGGTCGCGCCAGTCAGGTCGACGGCTTCGAAGTTGCCGCCGTTCACAGCAGTGACGGTTGCAGTGACTTCGCTGCCGTCTTTGTAAACGTCTTCAACGTTGGTGTTTGGCACCAGCAAGGTGCCTTTACCCGAAGCATCGATATCAACGGTGTAGTTAGTGCCACCAACGTTAACGGTGAGAGTCGTGGTGCTGCCGGCTTGCGGCGGGTTGCTCAGCTGGAAATTGAAGGTGAGGTTGGTATCGCCTTCCTTTGCTGGCACCGCGGTCACGGCAACAGTCGTGGTGTCGATAGTGTCTTCGACAGTGACAGTGGTGGTCGCGCCCGCCAGGTCGACGGCCTCGAAGTTGCCACCATTTACGCCGGTCACAGTTGCGGTGACCGAAGACGGATCGATGTAGACATCGCTGCCGTTGGTATTCGGGATCACCAGCGTGCCTTTACCGCTGGCATCAACGGTAACGGTGTAGTTGGTACCGCCCACATTCACGGTCAAGGTGGTCGGGCTACCGGCCTGGGGCGGGTTGCTCAACTGGAAGTTGAAGGTGAGGTTAGGGTCGCCTTCCTTCGCAGGCTGGGCGGTCACCGATACCGTTGTGGTGTCAATGGTGTCGACGATCTGAGTGACCGCCGGGGTTAGGTTCGGCACAACGACCAAACCACCACCGGTGGTGCCGGTGATGGTGACGGAAATCTCGCTGCCGTCGATGTAAGGGGTATCGTTAGGCGCGATCGGGACATTGACAGAGCCGGTGGTCTGGCCTGCACCGATGATGATGACCTGGCCATTGGAGAGAGTAACGGTCAGGTCGGTCAGCGGCGGTTGGCCAACGGTCGCGGTGTAAACGATGACGCCACCCGCCTCGGTGATCGAAGGCGTAGCCGTCAGTGTCACCCCGGTGGTAACCGGCGTGGTCACCGGCGGAGTTACGCCAGGATCAGTCGTGGTGCCATCGTTGACATTGGTATCGACAGCGCCTGGCTCCAGGTCGGCGGCAAGCGTCTGGAAGCCGATCGGGCCAGTCGGGAAACCAATAGTCGGGTCGACCGCGCCTGCAGTCTCCTCAAGCATCACAAAGGAGTGACCGCCGCCAGCCGCGCCGCCATTACCGGCTGCAGTCGGGCCCGCCGCCGTTGCTTCAAGCTCGGTGGTCGGGTCGGCGCCAGCGGCGATGGCTTGCTGCAGTTCTTCGACCGAGGGCGCTGCCTGTGCGGTGGCCTGGCTCAGATCGGCGCTGCTGTCCGGAGCGTCCGCACTCCATTGCGAGTCACGGCCCAGGTCGAGCATGCGGCCATCGGCCAGCTCCAGAGTTACCGCGCCACCTGGGCCGGTCAGGACTTGCTCGCCCGCCATCAGACGGTCGCCTTCAATCAGAACGCGACGAAAGCCCTCTGGGGATACCGCGATGACCTGGCCAACAATGCTTTTGACGATGGCAACAACACTGCTCATTGGACTCTCCGGATCTAGCCATTCTGTTGGCTTCATGCCTAGCAGACGAAAATTGCTGCTAATGCTGAGTAACTATGAATATAACTTTTTGACGTCAAATATATGTCTATTACTTTTAGCTATTAAGCATATGCCAAAGTATTGACCGAAACTGCGTCATCCTAAACAATCACGCGGGTAATGTCACATTGATATTTTCACCGCCCGTCAGCTGCTTCAAGCCCCCCTCTCAAAAAGCGCTTAGCCCCCGAATTACGAAGCCTTGGAGCCTGACGGGTAACAGGGAAAGACACCCCTGCAGATGATTTGGAACAAGCTTTGCAAACAATCAAAAAATAAAAAAAGAGCCATTGTTTTGACTGCTATAAGGTGCTGACGATTACAAGCACTGGTCATGCCAGATTCACACCTGAATCGGCTGAAAAAATGCATTACCCAACAGCCAAAAATGAAAGATTTCCAGTCTTCAGCCGATAGCACGTAAAGGGTGCTGAACCGCTAACCCACTGGCAAACCGACTGTTTTCAAGCGAAACATGGGTCAGCGCTGTAGTCACCAGCACGCCGTATTGAAGCCACGGGGTGGTCGCGCCCATGGCCATCAGTGCAAAATGACATCAAACCGCATGTGCACCGCCCGGCCGAGAGCCAAGGTGGGCATCGTCCCAAACACCGCAAGGTCTGAAGAGAGCGCCGCGTGGAATCCGAAGTCAGTCGAGTCCAACTCAGTCACGATCCACGCAGCCAGCATGACGATCCTCTACTGGATAGCCTGCTGACCCTGTGTGTCCTGCACCAGAAGCCAGCCAGCCGGGCGATGTTGACCACCGGGCTGCCCTTGCCGTCCCAGCGCCTGAACGCCGAGCTGCTGCCGCGCGCCGCCGCTAGGGCCGGCCTGCAAGGGCGCCTGTTGCAACGCAAGCTGGAGCAGATCCCGGCCATTGCCATGCCAGCCATGTTGCTGCTCAACGAAGGGCGCAGTGCAGTTCTACTGGGCTGGGAAAACGACGACACTGCGCGTCTGCTGCTCAGCGAGAGCGACGGTGGCGAAGTCCTGGTCAGCCGCGAGGCGCTACTGGGTGACTACAGTGGCAAGGTCTTCTTTGCCCAGCCACAGCACAAATTCGACGTTACCCACGGCAACCTGATCCCGCGTACCCGCTCGTGGTTCCGCGACACGCTGCTACGCAGCAAGTGGCTGTACATCGATGCAATCGCCGCCAGCCTGGTGATCAACATCATCGCTCTGGCTGCACCGTTGTTCGTGATGAACGTCTACGACCGGGTCGTACCCAACCAGGCCACCTCGACCTTGTGGGTGCTGGCCATCGGCATTGCCGGTGCCTACGTGTTCGACCTGGTGCTCAAGTTGCTGCGCAGCCTGTGCCTGGACCTGGCCGGCAAGAAAACCGACTTGATCGTGTCGGCCACGCTGTTCGAGCGCATCGTTGGCATGTCGATGAAGCACCGCCCGGCACGGGTGGGCAGCTTCGCCCAGAACATCCACGAGTTTCAGAGCCTGCGTGACTTCCTCGCCTCGCTGACCCTGACCAGCCTGATCGACCTGCCGTTCACCATTCTGATCCTGATCGTCATCGCCATGCTCGGCGGCCACCTGGTGTGGATCCCGATCATTGCCTTCCCGCTGGCATTGGGCATTGGCTATGCGCTGCAGAAGCCTTTGATGTCGACCATGGAGCGGACCATGGCGCTAGCCTCCGAGCGCCAGTCGAGCCTGATCGAAACCCTCGCCGGCCTCGATGCGGTCAAGGTCAACAATGCCGAGAGCGAGCGCCAGTACATGTGGGAGCAGACCCTGGGCACCCTTAGCCGCCTCGAGCTGCGGGTCAAGGTGCTGTCGGGCCTGGCAATGAATATCACCATGCTGATCCAGCAACTGGCAGGCGTGGCGCTGATCTGCGTGGGCGTCTACCAGATCATCGATGGCAACCTGAGCATGGGCGGCCTGGTGGCCTGCTACATGCTCAGCGGCCGTGCACTGGGCCCGCTGGGCCAGCTCAACGGCTTGCTGGCACGTTATCAGCAGGCCAGGGTAACCATGGTCGCTACCGACCAGATGATGGACCTGCCGCAGGAGCGCAATTTCGAAGAGCGCCCGCTGAGCCGCCAGGTACTGCAGGGCTCGATCGAGTTCCGCGGGGTCGACTTCACCTACCCGAACCAGCAGAACCAGGCGCTCAAGGGCATCAACCTGAACATCCGCCCGGGCGAGAAAATCGGCATCATCGGCCGCAGCGGCTCGGGCAAGAGCTCGCTGGCCAAGCTGATCGTCGGCCTCTACGAAGCAGACAACGGTTCGCTGCTGGTCGATGGCGTGGACATCCGCCAGATCGACGTCAGCGAGCTGCGCCACAACATCGGTTACGTGCCGCAGGATATCCAGCTGCTGGCCGGCACCCTGCGCGACAACCTGGTCAGCGGTGCGCGCTATGTCGAGGACGAACTGATCCTGCAGGCGGCTGAGCTGTCCGGGGTGCACGAATTCGCCAGGCTGCACCCGGACGGTTACGAGCTGCAGGTTGGCGAGCGCGGGCAGAACCTGTCCGGCGGCCAGCGGCAGAACGTCACACTGGGCCGGGCATTGCTGCTCAACCCGCAGATCCTGCTGCTCGACGAGCCGACCAGCGCCATGGACAACACTGGCGAAGAGCGCCTCAAGCAGCGCTTGCAGGCGGTTATCGAACACAAGACCGTGGTTCTGGTCACCCACCGCGCCTCGCTGCTGTCGCTGGTCGACCGGCTGATCGTGATCGACCGTGGACAAGTAGTTGCCGACGGCCCGAAAGCCTCGGTCATGGATGCGCTGAAAAAGGGGCAGATCAGTGTCGCGTAAGTTGGATATAAACGGCTTCAAAGATAGCTTGCGCCGCTACTTCAAAGGTTCGGAGTCGTTGGCCGGCGCGCCTTTGCCAGAAGTGCGCAAGTCGCTGGTCGAGGATGCACCGCGGGTGGTGCGCATGACCATCTGGGGGGTGATCGCGTTTTTCCTGTTCCTGATCCTCTGGGCCAGCTTTGCCCACATCGATGAAGTGACCCGCGGTGAAGGCAAGGCCATCCCGTCGTCCAAGCTGCAGAAGATCCAGAACCTGGAAGGCGGCATCGTTTCCGAGATCTTCGCCAAGGAAGGGCAGATCGTCGAGATCGGCCAACCTTTGCTGCGTCTGGACGAGACCCGCTTCGCCTCCAACGTCGGCGAGACCGAAGCCGACCGCCTGGCCATGGCCATGCGGGTCGAGCGCTTGAACGCCGAGATCGAAGACCGTGCGCTGCAGATCGACGATGTTCTGCGCAAAGCCGCACCGCAACAGGCGAGCAACGAAGAGTCGCTGTTCCAGAGCCGCCGCCAGCAATTGCGCGATGAAATCGGCGGTCTCGAGCAGCAATTGGTCCAGCGCCAGCAAGAGCTGCGCGAGTTCACCTCCAAGCGTGCCCAGTACGCCAACAGCCTGCAGCTGCTGCGTCAGGAGATCGGCATGTCCGAGCCTTTGGTGGCCCAGGGTGCAGTGTCTCAGGTCGAGGTGCTGCGTCTGCGCCGCTCGGAAGTCGAGGTTCGCGGCCAGTTGGACGCCACCACGCTGGCGATACCGCGCGCTGAAGCGGCGATCAAGGAAGTGCAGAGCAAGATCGAAGAGACCCGGGGCAAGTTCCGCAGTGACGCGCTGACTCAGCTGAACGAGGCGCGCACCGAGCTGAGCAAGGCTACCGCCACCAGCAAGGCCCTGGATGACCGTGTCAACCGGACTCTGGTGACCTCGCCAGTGCGTGGCATCGTCAAGCAGCTGCTGGTCAATACCATCGGCGGCGTGATCCAGCCTGGCAGCGATATCGTCGAGATCGTGCCGCTGGACGATACCCTGGTGGTCGAGGCGAAGATCCTGCCCAAGGACATCGCCTTCCTCCACCCGGGCCAGGAAGCCACGGTCAAGTTCACCGCCTACGACTACACCGTATACGGCGGGCTCAAGGCCAAGCTGGAGCAGATCGGCGCCGACACCATCACCGATGAAGACAAGAAGACTACCTACTACCTGATCCGCCTGCGTACCGATCGCAGCCATCTGGGTACCGACGAGAAGCCGCTGTTGATCATCCCGGGGATGGTTGCCACGGTCGACATCATGACCGGCAAGAAAACCATCATGAGCTACCTGCTCAAACCGATTGTCAAAGCTCGTGCAGAGGCGTTGCGCGAGCGCTGATCGGTAGCCGCAACAACGCAGGCCCACGCGAGCAGTTAGCTCAAGTGGGCCTTGTTGCCTATGCTGGCTAGTCAGGGCAGGGATTCAGGATAACCGGAGGCAGATCATGTTCTACGTGCAACGCGACGAAAAGGGCCAGCTGTTGCGGGTGGAAGCCGCCGAGTTCGAGCAGTACAACGAAATGGTCCCTGCCGACAGCGCCGAAATTCAGGAATGGTTTGCTGACGATCAGGTTGAAAACAGCCTGAAGCAGCTCAAACAGAGCGACCTGGACATGATCCGTGTGCTCGAAGACCTGATCGAAGTACTGACCACCAAGGGCGTACTCAGCATCACCGACCTGCCGGCAGGCGCGCAGTCCAAGCTGCTCAACCGCTCCACAGCGCGCAAGTCGCTGGGCAGCCTGAACAGCCTGATCGACGATGACGACACCAGCGGCTTGATCTGAGGGGGCCAGCAGCGGCCCCGGTCAGTCATCGCCAGGGCGCGGGCTCACCCACCAGTTGCCCCTGAATACCCTGCACGCCCATCTCGCGCAGTACCTGCAACTCACCCTCGGTTTCGACCCGCTCGGCAATCAGCGGCAGGTCGATGCTGTGCGCCGCACGCTGAATGGCCTCGATGAACAGGCGTTTGTGCTGCTCGCGGTCGATGCTGCGGATATAGCTGCCGTCGATCTTCAGATAGGCCAGGCCCAGATGGGCAAGGTTGCCGATCATGCTGAAACGACCACCGAAGCGTTGCAGCGCCAGGCCGAAGCCCAGTGCATGCAGGCGGCGGGTCAACTGCTCCAGGGCGGCCTGATCGGGCAATTGCTCTTCAGCCAGTTCAAAGGTCAGGCGCGGCCCCAGGGCACGATGCTGGGCCAGCAGATCAAACACCCGCTGCAGCGTTTGCGGGTCGGCCAGGGTTGCAGCCGACAGGCTCAGCGACAGCGACTCCTGATGACCTTGCACATGCTTGAGGACTTTCTCCAGCACCAGCAGGTCAAGCCGTGGCACCCAACCGAAGCGCTCCAGCCACGGCAGGAAGCGGCCCGCCGCCAGCGCCTCGCCCTGCTCGTCATGCAGCCGCGAGATCACTTTGTAATGGAGGATCTGTGCAGGCGCCTCGCTGGCGACCACGGGCTGGAAGTACAGCTCGAACTGGCCGCCGCTCAGGGCCTGATCCAACCGCGCATGCCAGGCATGATGGCTGTCTGCAGCCTGAGCAGCGACGCCCTGCTCCAGGCACACCCAACCGGGTGCCGGCTGACTTTCGGCACGGGCCAATGCTTCGTCGGCAAGTTTCAGCAGCGCCTGCGGCGCATCACCGGGGCTGTAGGGCGCCAGGCCAATGCAGGCGACTGGGTCGACGTCACTGGCCCCTGTTTCGTGCAGGCTGTGCAGGGTAGCTTCCAGCGCCTGGGCAAGCTGGACCGCTTCTTCGTGGACCATGCCCGGAGCCAGCACAGCGAACTCACCGCCGCGGCTACGGGTGATCAGGTCATTGGTCTGCGGGAAGCTGGCACAGGTGCGGCGTAGCTGCTCACCTACTGCCTGCAGCAACTGGTCGGTGCGCTGGCCGCCCATGCGTGCGTTGAGGCCGGCCAGGTCCATTACCCGCAGCAACAGCAGGTAACCGGCGCGGGCTTCTTCCATATTGCTGACGCGGGCTGCCAGTTGCATCTCGAAGTAGCGCCGGTTGGCCAGCCCGGTCAGGCTGTCCTGGTAAGACTCGGCCCGCAGCTTGTCGCTGCGCTCGGCCTGTTCGGTGAACAGCGCCTTGAGCTTCTCGACCATCTGGTTCATCGCCTGCACCACGCGGCGCAGCTCGGGGGTGCGCGGCAGCTCGGGCAGGCTGAGGAATTCGCGCCGGGCGATCGCATGCGACTGCTCGACCATGTAATCCAGCGGGCGCAGTTGCCGGCGCAGCAGCAATGCGCCAAGCACTGCACTCACCGCGCCACACAGCAACAGCCAGCCCAGGCTGCCCAGCGCGCTCTGCCACAGCTTGGCCAGGGCAAACATCGGGTGGCTGATCACTTCGACTCGCGCCGCCTGCTGCCAGCCACGACTGACGATCGCGTCACCTCCCGCAGGCTCCAGGCCGATCATGCCGATGAACCAGGCCGGGACACCGCCGCGGTCAGGCTCGGCGTGGCGCTCGACCAACACCGCATTGGACTGCAGGTCGACCACCTTGATGCTGGAGTAATAGCCACTGTCGAAAATCGAGCTGACCATCAGCTCGACCATCGCCGGGTCGTCGATATTCGGCGTCAGCGACAAGGCCAGGGCGGTCGCCGCATCCTGAGCATGGGAACGCAGCTGGTTCACATACTGGCTGCGTGAGCTTTCCAGGCTGACCATGAAGCTGCCGCTGAAGGCAACGACGAGGAACAAGCAAATGGCTAGCAGCAATTGTTTGAACAGTGACATCGGTGCTCCTTCAGTAGACCGGCTCCGCCGGGAAGCCTTCGGCCTGCATTTTTTTCAGCAAATCCTGCCAGCGTGACAGGCGCTTGGTATCACCGACCTTCTTGTTGCCCGCCGCGCCTGTCAGCCACAGCCCTTCACCGTTGAAGGAATACACCGGCAACAGGTCGGTACGCTGGCTGGCCGGCTTGATCGCATCCATCAGGCTGTCCAGTACCAGCGGCTGCGCCTGTGGGTTGGCATAGTAGGTCAGTACCATGTGCGCGCGGTTCTGGCGTAATGCCTTGACGTAGGTAATGCGCAGCTTGTCACTGGCAATGCCCATACGCCGCAGGCTGAAGTACTTGGCGATGGCGTAGTCTTCGCAATCGCCAGCGCCTTTGAGCAGAGACTGGATCGGGGTAGCCCAGTAATCGACCTCATGCCACAGGTCGATATCCTCGGTGTAGCGCAACTGCTGGTTGAAGAAGCGGTTGACCACTTGCAGACGCTCCAGCTCACTGCCCTGCTGTTGCGTCGCCAGCAGGTTCTGCCAGGCATCGATGCGTTCCTTGCCTGCACCTAGCGGCCCATATAGCTTTTGCGCCCGCTGGCTGATCTGAGCAAAGTCCCAATCCGCATGCAAGCCGCCCAGCAGCATGCATGCCAGCAAGGCAGCAAGGCCGAGCCGACGCATGACAACACTGAGCATGCTGGGTATCGCCACTGCGAAGACCTGTGCAGACCAATCGGGAGCCGCGATGGTGCGGCCTGTGGCGGGAAAAGACAATGGCACCTTGCAATCACTGCGTGCTGAATCAATAACAGCCCGAACGTCGCACCGGCTTCCCCTCGGCATGGACTTCCTTCACCATAGCCGCCTCCCGCAAAACGGGCGGCAAAACTGTTTTGTCACCCTGGTTTGACACCCCTCCAGCAAGCCCCTAACTTGATTGGATCCAATACCGCCAGTTGTAGAGGCAGACTCCCCGTGGCCGAAAAAATCAAACTGTTGTCTGCCGTGCTTGGCACTGAGCAAGTCCCGGCACATCTGGCTCGCAGTGTCATTGAAGAACGCTTGCGTAGCGCGATCATCGACGGGCGCCTGCCTCCTGGCACTGCCGTGCGCCAGCAAGAGCTGGCGACACTGTTCGGCGTCAGCCGGATGCCCGTGCGCGAGGCGCTGCGCCAACTCGAAGCGCAGGGTTTGCTGCAAGTGGTTATGCACAAGGGTGCGGTGGTTGCGCCGCTGATCGGTGAGGATGCCGTCGACAGCTACGCCCTGCGTGTGCTGCTTGAGTCGGAAGCGCTGCGCCAGTCGGTTCCGCTGCTGGAGGCTACCGATATCGCCCTCGCCCGCAGCTACATCGAGCAACTGGAAAAACAGACCGGACACGCCGAGATCGGCCGCCTCAATCGTTTGTTGCACATGAGCCTGTACTGCAAGGCACACAATCAGAAACTACTGCGCTTGATCGACAGCGAGCTCAATGAAGAAGAACGCTTCCTGCGCTTTCACCTGTCTGCGATGGGCTTGGGCAAACTCACTCAGGATGATCACAACGCGTTGGTCGATGCAGCCAGTGAAAAGCGGGTGGATGACGCGGTCGAGATCCTCGCCGAGCATTTGAATAAAGGCGCCCGTACCATTCGCCGCTACCTGGATGCTCAGAGCAGCTGACATTGCGGTTGCAAAATCAGCGCTGACCGCAAACAATGAGACTAATTATCATTCATGCAGCAGTGCTGGCGGCGTATCTTCATGTCTTCTCACGACTCCGTGCACACGCTCTACAGCGAACATCACGGCTGGTTGCACAATTGGCTCCGGAGCAAGCTGGGTAACGCTGCCGATGCCGCTGACCTGGCGCAAGATACCTTCGTGCGCCTGCTCCAGCGCCGCGACCAGTTGCAGCTGAATACCCCACGAGCCTTTCTGCGCACAGTCGCCCGCGGCCTGGTCATCGACCATTGGCGCCGCGAAGAACTGGCTCGCGCCTACTGCGAGGCGCTGTCGCATTTGCCCGAAGCGCAGGCACCTTCGGCAGAAACTCGCGAGCTGCTGCTGGAGTTGCTCGAGCGTATCGCGCGCATGCTCGACGGTCTCAAACCGAAGGTACGCCGTGCGTTTCTGCTGGCCCAATGCGAAGGCCTCAGCCACAAGGCGATTGCCGAGCAGATGGGCATCTCGCTGCGCTCGGTCGAGCGTTATATCGCCGATGCGCTCTACCACTGCTATCAACTGCGCTTTGAGAACGAGCTATAGATCGATGAGCGCTGCGCAGCCTTCGGCAACCGTCGTCAAACAAGCGATCCAGTGGATGCTGCGGCTGCGCGAAAGCGGGCCAGATCAGCGTTTGCAGCGCAAGTGTGAACAATGGCGCGAGGCCCACCCGGAACATGAGCGCGCCTGGCAGCGAGTGCTCAGCCTGCACCAGGATCTCGACCTGCGCGCCATCCCCGGCGCAGGCCTGGCGCTGCATACACTAGAAACCAGCGAGCGCCGCCTGCATCGGCGCCAGACCCTGAAACTACTGGGGGGAGCTGCGCTGATTGGCTCCGCGAGCTGGTTGAGCAAGGACCTGCAATTGCTGACTGACTGGCGTTCCGACTACAGCACTGGCACTGGCGAGCGGCGCAGCGTCACCCTGCCGGACGGCTCGCTGCTGCAACTCAACACACGCAGCGCTGCCGACCTTGCCTTTGATGCCCGCCAGCGCTTGATTCGCCTCAACCACGGCGAGCTGATGCTGACCTGCAGCGACGCTCAAGCCAACGGCCGACCGCTGCTGGTGCAAACGCGCGACGCTTTGCTTGAAGGCGTGAATGGTCGTTTTACGGTGCGTCAGCGTGATGACTGTACACAGGTGAGTGTCAGCGCCGGCCAAGTAGCGCTGCATGGCCCTGGCCCATCTGCTCTGCACTGGCTGGGCAGCGGCCAGCACTGGTCGATAGACGCGCATGGGCCCCGCGTGGTCGAGCAGCCCGACATGGACGCGGCCGCCTGGGCTGACGGCCTCATCGTGACTGGCAACATGCGCCTGGCGGACTTCGTCGCCGAGGTGGCCCGCTATCGACCCGGGTTCCTCAGTTGTAGCGACGACGTGGCCGATCTGCGCTTGTCCGGCGTGTACCGCCTGGCAGACACCGATGCGTTGCTTGAGCTACTGCCGCAGACGCTGCCGGTGCGCCTGCATCAACGCACCCGCTGGTGGGTGCGGCTGGAGCGGGCAGCCTGACGCCAATTTTTTTGGCGGGAAGCGCTGACACGTCCGGCTTGGACAGTAAGCACCATCAACTGCCCTTAATCAGCCTACGGATCCCTCATGCCCGGCCAGCGTTCACCACACCGCATCAACGAGAATGATTTTCGACCTGTCTTGAATTCAGCCCTTCTAGGCAGAGCCATACGCGCCGCCTTGTTCGGCACTGCATTGGGCATGGCCGCTGTCGCGCCCCTGAGCCAGGCAGCAGAAACCGCCAGTGCCTCCCAGCAGTACAGCATCGCCGCGGGCAACCTCGATGATGTGCTCAATCAGTTCGCTCGCCAGGCTGGTATAACACTGTCGAGCACCCCGCAATTGACTGCCGAGCTGCAGTCACCTGGCCTGCAAGGCGCGTACTCGACCAACCAGGCATTGCGCCAGTTGCTCAACGGCACGGGCCTGCAAGCTGACAGCAGCGATGGCAGCCGCTACGTACTGCGCGAGCAAGCCGCAGACGCTGCGCTGGCCTTGCCTGACACCGATGTACGCGGTTTCGCCCTCGGCAACGCGCTAGGCAGCATGGAGGGCTACAACGCCACCCACAGCCAGATCGCCACCAAGACCAGTACGCCTATTCTGGAGACCACCCAGTCGGTGTCAGTGGTTACCCGCCAGCAAATGGACGACCAGGGCTCGCAGACGGTTGCCCAGGCCATGCGCTACACGCCCGGGGTGCTGACCAACCCATATGGCGCCACCCACCGCTATGACTATGTGGCCATGCGCGGCTTCAACGATGGCTCGGTGGATAACATCTATGTCGACGGCTTGAAGTCGATGGGTGATAACGGCACCTATAGCACGATGCAGGTCGATCCGTATTTCCTCGAGCGTATCGATATCCTCAAAGGGCCATCCTCGGTCCTCTACGGCCGCAGCTCGCCAGGCGGGCTGGTTGCGCTGACCACCAAGAAACCGACCTTCGAGGCCTTCCACCAGGTTCAGGCAACCGTCGGCACCCAAGGCCAGCGCGGCATGGGCTTTGACTTGAGCGGGCCGCTGGATGACGACAAGCGCATTGCCTATCGCCTGACCGGCCTTGCTGATTCGGCTGACACCCAGTTCGACCACAACAAGGAAGAACGCTACGCCATCGCCCCAGCGATCAGCATCGACTTCAGCGAGGATACTTCGCTGACCTTGCAGGCCTACCTGCAGAAAGATCCCAACGGCGGCTACCACGGCGGCCTGCCTGCTTCTGGCGTGCTGCACAAGCGCAATGGTCAGCGGCTGTCAGATCACTTCTTCGAGGGTGAGCCGGGCATCGACAACTATGAACGCACCCAGCAGTCGTTCAGTTATCAGCTGGAGCACCGCTTCAACGATGTGTTCACCGCTCGACAGAACTTCCGCTACCAGGATTCCGACGTGTCGATGGATCAAGTCTACTTCGCCGGTTGGGGCGCGACCGACAGCAACATCATGAACCGGGCCTACACCGGCGGCGACGAGCGCCTGCATTCGTTCATCATCGACAACATGCTGCAGGCGGAATTCTTCACCGGGGCGGCCAAGCACACCGTGCTGCTGGGTACCGACTATCAGCGGCGTAAAGCCGACGTAGCCTGGCGCTATGGGAGCGTCGACAGCCTGAATGCGGCCAACCCGCAGTACGGCAACGGCAACTTGCAGATACTGGGTGAAAACAACTACACGCGGCGCCTGCAGCAGACCGGTGTGTACTTGCAGGACCTGGTCGAGCTCGACCAGTGGCGCTTTTCACTGGGGCTGCGCCAGGACTGGGTCAAGGTCTCCGAAGAAAACCGTGACAGCGACACCCGGGTCAGTGACGACCGTTCAAGCTTCACTACGCGCGCAGGCATGCTCTACCTGTTTGAAAACGGTATCGCTCCGTATGTGAGCTATTCCGAGTCGTTCAACCCCAATACCGTTTCTGATCAGAACGGCCGGCCTCTGGCGCCGACCGAGGGCACCCAGTGGGAAGCCGGGGTCAAGTATCAGCCGCCGGGTAGCGACAACCTGTTCACGGCCTCGGTGTTCCGTATTGAACAGGAAAACCTCGCGTCCAAACAGCCCAACGAGGAGTTCTACCGGGCAGTAGGCCAGGTGCGCTCACAAGGCCTGGAACTGGAAGCGCATGTGCAGGTGACCGATAACCTGAAGCTGCTGGGTGGCTACACCTTCACCGACATCGAGTACGCCAAGTCGATGCCTAGCCTGGCTGCGGCAACTGTAGACAACAAGGGCAACTCGCCGACGCAGGCGCCCAAGCAGATGCTCTCGCTGTGGGCCGACTACGACTTCCGCCAGGGCGCTCTGGATGGGCTTAGACTGGGCGGCGGCGTGCGCTATGTGGGGTACAGTTGGGTAGATGCTGAAAACAGCATGAAGGTGCCCTCCTACACCTTGTTCGACGCTTCCATCGGTTACGACCTGGGCAAGGTCGGCCTCAAGGGTGTAGATCTGCGCCTTAACGCCAACAACCTGACCAATGAGAGCTACATCGCTTCGTGTGCCAGCCTGAGCTACTGCTACATGGGTGAGGAACGCAATGTCAGCGCTACCGTCAGCTATCAGTTCTGACCGCACTGGCTGAAAGCCAAAAGGCCCGCTCCTGGATTCAGGAGCGGGCCTTTTTATTGGGCTGTTGTCTTGGCCGGGGCCTGACAGCAAAGCAGTCCGCCGAGAAAGACAAAGCCCCTGTCAGCAACGCTGACAGGGGCTTTCGATTTGAATCTTGACGATGACCTACTCTCACATGGGGAGACCCCACACTACCATCGGCGATGCATCGTTTCACTGCTGAGTTCGGGATGGGATCAGGTGGTTCCAATGCTCTATTGTCGTCAAGAAATTCTGTGTGCCGAACCGTCGGTAGACGTGTCAGCGAAACTTGAGTCTCTCTACTTAAAGACAAAACCCCTACCTGCTCGCGCAGATAGGGGTTTTGCGAAATGAATCTTGACGATGACCTACTCTCACATGGGGAGACCCCACACTACCATCGGCGATGCATCGTTTCACTACTGAGTTCGGGATGGGATCAGGTGGTTCCAATGCTCTATTGTCGTCAAGAAATTCTGTAGCCAGAACGTCCAGATGAACGGCCCAGCAAATTCGGATATGTGATGTTTGTGTACGAATCTTCAGCGTTTCGTCTTCACCACCGCAACCTGCATGAGCAAATTGCTTGGGTGTTATATGGTCAAGCCTCACGGGCAATTAGTATTGGTTAGCTCAACGCCTCACAGCGCTTACACACCCAACCTATCAACGTCGTAGTCTTCGACGGCCCTTCAGGGGATTCTAGATCCCAGTGAGATCTCATCTTGAGGCAAGTTTCCCGCTTAGATGCTTTCAGCGGTTATCTCTTCCGAACATAGCTACCCGGCAATGCCACTGGCGTGACAACCGGAACACCAGAGGTTCGTCCACTCCGGTCCTCTCGTACTAGGAGCAGCCCCTCTCAAATCTCAAACGTCCACGGCAGATAGGGACCGAACTGTCTCACGACGTTCTAAACCCAGCTCGCGTACCACTTTAAATGGCGAACAGCCATACCCTTGGGACCGGCTTCAGCCCCAGGATGTGATGAGCCGACATCGAGGTGCCAAACACCGCCGTCGATATGAACTCTTGGGCGGTATCAGCCTGTTATCCCCGGAGTACCTTTTATCCGTTGAGCGATGGCCCTTCCATACAGAACCACCGGATCACTAAGACCTACTTTCGTACCTGCTCGACGTGTGGGTCTCGCAGTCAAGCGCGCTTTTGCCTTTATACTCTACGACCGATTTCCGACCGGTCTGAGCGCACCTTCGTACTCCTCCGTTACTCTTTGGGAGGAGACCGCCCCAGTCAAACTACCCACCATACACTGTCCTCGATCCGGATAACGGACCTGAGTTAGAACCTCAAAGTTGCCAGGGTGGTATTTCAAGGATGGCTCCATGAGAACTGGCGTCCCCACTTCAAAGCCTCCCACCTATCCTACACAAGCAAATTCAAAGTCCAGTGCAAAGCTATAGTAAAGGTTCACGGGGTCTTTCCGTCTAGCCGCGGATACACTGCATCTTCACAGCGATTTCAATTTCACTGAGTCTCGGGTGGAGACAGCGCCGCCATCGTTACGCCATTCGTGCAGGTCGGAACTTACCCGACAAGGAATTTCGCTACCTTAGGACCGTTATAGTTACGGCCGCCGTTTACCGGGGCTTCGATCAAGAGCTTCGCTTGCGCTAACCCCATCAATTAACCTTCCGGCACCGGGCAGGCGTCACACCCTATACGTCCACTTTCGTGTTTGCAGAGTGCTGTGTTTTTAATAAACAGTCGCAGCGGCCTGGTATCTTCGACCGGCAAAAGCTTACGGGGTAAACCCTTCACCTTCGCCGGCGCACCTTCTCCCGAAGTTACGGTGCCATTTTGCCTAGTTCCTTCACCCGAGTTCTCTCAAGCGCCTTGGTATTCTCTACCTAACCACCTGTGTCGGTTTGGGGTACGGTTCCCGATTGTCTGAAGCTTAGGAGCTTTTCTTGGAAGCATGGCATCAACCACTTCGTCGCCTAAAGGCAACTCGTCATCAGCTCTCGGCCTTGAGATCCCGGATTTGCCTAAGATCTCAGCCTACCACCTTAAACTTGGACTACCAACGCCAAGCTGGCCTAGCCTTCTCCGTCCCTCCATCGCAACAATCGGAAGTACAGGAATATTAACCTGTTTTCCATCGACTACGCTTTTCAGCCTCGCCTTAGGGACCGACTAACCCTGCGTCGATTAACGTTGCGCAGGAAACCTTGGTCTTTCGGCGTGCAAGTTTTTCACTCGCATTGTCGTTACTCATGTCAGCATTCGCACTTCTGATACCTCCAGCAAGCTTCTCAACTCACCTTCACAGGCTTACAGAACGCTCCTCTACCGCATCACCAAAAGGTGATACCCGTAGCTTCGGTGCATGGTTTGAGCCCCGTTACATCTTCCGCGCAGGCCGACTCGACTAGTGAGCTATTA
>NZ_CP025262.1:5102500-5404496 GCF_002843585.1 Pseudomonas sp. 02C 26
TTCCTCCCAACTTAAAGTGCTTTACAATCCGAAGACCTTCTTCACACACGCGGCATGGCTGGATCAGGCTTTCGCCCATTGTCCAATATTCCCCACTGCTGCCTCCCGTAGGAGTCTGGACCGTGTCTCAGTTCCAGTGTGACTGATCATCCTCTCAGACCAGTTACGGATCGTCGCCTTGGTGAGCCATTACCTCACCAACTAGCTAATCCGACCTAGGCTCATCTGATAGCGCAAGGCCCGAAGGTCCCCTGCTTTCTCCCGTAGGACGTATGCGGTATTAGCGTTCCTTTCGAAACGTTGTCCCCCACTACCAGGCAGATTCCTAGGCATTACTCACCCGTCCGCCGCTGAATCGAAGAGCAAGCTCTTCTCATCCGCTCGACTTGCATGTGTTAGGCCTGCCGCCAGCGTTCAATCTGAGCCATGATCAAACTCTTCAGTTCAATACTGCTTGGGTTTTTAAGAAACCCTAAACTTGGCTCAGCAATCTCAAATGACTACTATGATTTCTCATGTGGCCACTTGTGATGCTGATAATCTTGGCGACTATCAAACCGTACTCACAAGCACCCACACGAATTGCTTGATTCAATTTGTTAAAGAGCGGTTGGTTGAGCGTTTCGTCTCAACCGAGGCGCGCATTCTACGCTTTCCTCTGTGTCTGTCAAGCGTTTATTTCGAAGTATTTTGCGAGAAACTCGTTCAACTTCAAACACTTGACTCGCTTGCGATCTCTCGTAGCGGGAGGCGAATTCTACAGCGTTACAACCTGCTGTCAACTGCCTTTTTCACCGCTAACGATCTTTCGATCGAAGCCCTTGCAGCATCTCTGAAACTTCTAACTCTTTGAAACTCAAGGAGTTTTCCGCTCCAACTACGCTGGAAGTGGGGCGCATTATAAGGGCTCACAGGAATGCGTCAAGCACTAATTCAACACGTTGCAATAATCCTGTAACAGAGGTGATGAACAGCGCACGCCACCTACAGAAGCATGCTCAGCTTTAAAGGACGCCCGCCGCGCGCAGCTGCCGCAATGCCTGTTCATCCAACCCAAGCAGCTCGCTCAGCACTGCCTCGGTGTGTTCCCCTAATAGAGGCGGCGCCTGGCGATACTCCACCGGCGTCTCGGACAGCCGAATCGGGCTAGCCACCTGCGGCACGCTACCTGCGAGTGGATGTGGGATACTCAGCGCCAGCCCTCGGGCCAGCACCTGCGGGTCCTGGAACATCTGCGCCAGGTCATTGATCGGCCCACACGGCACGCCGGCCAACTCCAATTGCGCAACCCACTCGGCCGTCGTCTTGAACACCGTCGCCTGACGGATCAGCGGAATCAGCTCAGCGCGATTGGCAACGCGCTGCTTGTTGGTGGCAAAGCGTGGATCGTCCGCCCACTGCGGCTGACCAGCTACCTCGGCAAACTTGCGGAACTGCCCGTCATTACCCACGGTGAGAATGAAATCGCCATCGGCGGTAGGGAAGTCCTGATACGGCACTATATTAGGGTGCGCATTACCCAGGCGCCGCGGTGCATTGCCGGTGGTGAGGTAATTCATCGCCTGATTGGCCAGGCAGGCAACCTGCACATCCAGCAGGGCCATATCTATATGCTGGCCGACGCCAGCCTGATCGCGATGGGCGAGGGCGGCCAGAATCGCTACGGTGGAATACAACCCGGTAAGAATATCCGTCAGCGCTACGCCAACCTTGACCGGCCCCGCACCCGCTTCCCCTTCAGGCCGGCCGGTCAGGCTCATCAGCCCGCCCAGCCCCTGAATCATGAAATCGTAGCCAGCACGCTTGGCATAAGGCCCGGTTTGGCCAAAGCCTGTGATCGAGCAATAGATAAGCCTGGGGTTGACCGCCTTCAAGCTTGCGTAGTCCAGGCCATAGGCCGCCAGCCCACCGACCTTGAAGTTCTCGATGACGATATCCGACCGGGCCGCCAGCTCACGCACCAGGCGCTGGCCCTCCGGCTGAGTGAAGTCGATGGTCACCGAACGCTTGTTACGGTTCGCCGACAGGTAATAAGCAGCCTCGCTGGTGTTCTCGCCATAGGCGTCCTTGAGGAAAGGCGGCCCCCAGGCGCGAGTATCGTCACCCGCACCTGGCCGCTCGACCTTGATCACGTCGGCGCCAAGGTCAGCGAGGATCTGCCCGGACCATGGCCCGGCCAGTACACGTGAAAGGTCCAGCACCCGCAGATGGGAAAGCGCACCCATGGCCCGGCTCCTCTATTAATAGAACGCCTGGATACCGGTCTGGGCGCGGCCAAGAATCAGCGCATGGATGTCATGGGTGCCTTCATAGGTGTTGACCACCTCAAGGTTGACCAGGTGACGCGCCACGCCGAACTCATCGGAAATGCCATTGCCACCGAGCATGTCCCTGGCCAGTCGCGCGACCTCCAAGGCCTTGCCGCAAGAGTTACGCTTCATGATCGAGGTGATCTCGACGGCTGCGGTGCCTTCGTCCTTCATCCGCCCAAGGCGCAGGCAGCCTTGCAGGCCCAGGGTAATTTCAGTCTGCATATCAGCCAGCTTTTTCTGGATCAACTGGTTGGCTGCCAGCGGGCGGCCAAATTGCTGGCGGTCGAGGGTGTACTGACGTGCGGTGTGCCAGCAGCTTTCGGCTGCGCCCAACGCGCCCCAGGAGATGCCGTAGCGGGCCGAGTTGAGGCAGGTGAACGGGCCCTTCAGGCCGCGCACCTCTGGGAAGATGTTTTCTTCAGGGACAAACACGCTGTCCATGACGATCTCGCCGGTAATCGAGGCGCGCAGGCCAACCTTGCCGTGAATCGCCGGTGCACTCAGGCCTTTCCAGCCCTTTTCCAGAATAAACCCACGGATATCACCGGCGTCATCCTTGGCCCAGACCACGAATACATCAGCGATCGGGCTATTGGTGATCCACATCTTGCTGCCGCTCAGGCTGTAACCGCCCTCGACCTTGCGCGCACGGGTGATCATCGCCCCCGGATCAGAACCATGGTTAGGCTCGGTCAGGCCAAAGCAACCGATCCATTCGCCACTGGACAACTTGGGCAGGTATTTCTGCTTTTGCGCTTCGCTGCCAAATTCGTTGATCGGCACCATCACCAGCGACGACTGCACGCTCATCATCGACCTGTAGCCGGAGTCGATGCGCTCCACCTCGCGGGCAATCAAGCCATAGCACACGTAGTTCAAGCCGCTGCCACCGTACTGCTCTGGGATGGTCGCGCCGAGCAGGCCGACTTCACCCATTTCACGGAAAATCTTCGGGTCGGTCTGCTCATGGCGGAACGCCTCGACCACGCGCGGCGCCAGCTTGTCCTGGGCGAACTGATAAGCGCTGTCGCGGACCATGCGCTCCTCTTCAGTGAGCTGCTGATCGAGCAGCAACGGGTCGATCCAGTTGAAGCTAGCTTTACCGGCCATGAACGTAATCCTCGAATAGGGGGCAGGGCAGTAGGGTCATGGAATGATCCTAGGCCCGATCATCAGCCACGACAAACGACTATTACGCACCTACTAGTGATATTTCATCACTCCGTATATCTTCAGCATTCGTAATTGCTGCACATATAAGTGAGGTTGACGTACATGCGGCGTAAGATCCCCAGCACGACTGCCCTGATCTGCTTCGAGGCAGCAGCTCGCCACGAGAGCTACACCAAAGCCGCCCTTGAGCTGGCCCTGACCCAAGGCGCCGTGTGTCGCCAGATCGCTGCGCTGGAGGCGTTTCTCAACGTCGAGCTGTTTCGCCGCTCCAGGCGCGGGGTGCAATTGACCGAGGCCGGCTTGTCTTACAGCCGCCAGGTCAGCACTCAGTTGGATGCTGTCGAGCGCGACACCTTGTCGGTGATGCGCCAGCAGGGCGCCAATGTGATCGAGCTGGCGGTGGTCCCAACCTTCGGCACCCAATGGTTGCTGCCAAGGTTGAAGGACTTTCAACAGCGTCATCCCGAGGTGACCGTCAACCTGACCAACCGCACCCGGCCGTTCCTGTTCGCCGACACCGCATTCGACGCAGCGATCTATTTCGGCGATGGCGACTGGTCAGGCACCGAGTCGCACCGACTGATGAGCGAGAACCCATTGCCGGTCTGCAGCCCCTCACTGCTGCAGGGCCAGCTGGAACTGAGCGCTAAGCAGATCGCCGAGCTGCCTTTACTGCAGCAGACCACCAGACCCTACGCCTGGCGGCAATGGTTCAGCAGCCTGGAACTGAACATCGAGCGCGACATGACCGGTCCGCGCTATGAGCTGTTTTCGATGCTGGCTCAGGCGGCCATGCATGACATGGGCATCGCCCTAATTCCCCCATTCCTGATTCAACAAGAGCTGCAGCAGGGCAGGCTGATGGTCGCTAACAGGCATGCGCTGTCCAGCACCAAGGCCTACTATCTGATGATTCCCGAGCGCAAGGTCGCTTCAGCTTCACTGCGCGCGTTCCGAGATTGGCTGGCAGAGCAAGCCCGTATTTACGTAGAGACGCACGGCACAAAGCAGACAAGCTGACTCTGTAGTCAAATATTTTAAACACCTACAGATATACTGTTATGTCGCATATATGAAAACTGTAACGCTAACTGCCTAAATCGCTATAAACCCAGTAAAGACGGGGCTTTCAGCGTCTTTTACGACCTCGAGCATGCTAGCTGCGAAATCACCAAAAAATAATTCGTTTTATCGTCTAATCTGCCAAAAGCCCGTACTAGAGCGACCCCGACTGGTTACTTGCGACATACGGTCACAGGGTGACTTGTAGTTATGCATCGGTATCACTCCAGAATTGGTTGATGGCCGCTGTGTTCCTCTGCAAAATGCTTCGCCCGCCCGGGATTCGGCGGGTTCGAGCCTTATGGCTGCGTCGCTGGCGTTGCGGTGTTGACCGTGCGCCTGCTGGCTTAAATAACGATAAGAAGGTCCGCAGGAGAAAAGTCGTGCACATTGGTGTTCCTCTCGAGACGCAGACGGGCGAAACGCGGGTCGCTGCGACCCCCGATACCCTCAAGAAGCTGGTTGGCCAAGGCCATCAGGTCACCGTCCAACGGGGGGCCGGGCTTAACGCCAGCATTCCGGACAGTGCCTATGAAGCCGCAGGCGCCACCCTTGGCAGCGCTGCCGATGCCTTTGGCGCGCAACTGGTGCTCAAGGTCGTTGCGCCGTCTGATCAGGAGCTGGCCCTGATCAATCGCGGCAGCCTGCTGGTAGGCATGCTCAACCCCTTCAACAGCGAACTGATCGGCAAGATGGCCGAATGCGGGATTACCGCCTTCGCCCTCGAAGCGGCGCCGCGTACTTCGCGGGCGCAGAGCCTCGACGTACTGTCGTCGCAGGCCAACATTGCCGGTTACAAGGCGGTGCTGTTGGCAGCCCATCATTACCCGCGCTTCATGCCGATGCTGATGACGGCGGCGGGTACGGTGAAAGCCGCCCGCGTGCTGATTCTGGGCGCCGGTGTCGCAGGGCTGCAGGCGATCGCTACTGCCAAGCGTCTGGGCGCGGTGATCGAGGCGTCGGATGTGCGTCCGGCAGTCAAGGAGCAGATCGAATCGCTCGGCGCCAAGTTTCTCGATGTGCCGTTCGAAACCGATGAAGAGCGCGAATGCGCTCAAGGCGTCGGCGGCTATGCGCGACCAATGCCGGCCAGCTGGATGCAGCGTCAGGCGCAAGCCGTGCACGAACGCGCCAAGCAGGCCGACATCGTCATCACGACCGCATTGATCCCGGGCCGCAAGGCTCCCACCCTGCTCAGCGCCGAAACCGTGGCGCAGATGAAGCCCGGCTCGGTGGTCATCGACCTGGCTGCAGCGCAAGGCGGCAACTGCCCGCTGACCGTGGCCGACCAGGTCGTGCTGGAGCATGGCGTGACCATCGTCGGCCCGACCAACCTGCCTGCCCAGGTCGCGGCCGATGCTTCGGCGCTGTACGCACGCAACCTGCTGGACTTCATGAAGCTGCTGTTCGACAAGGACGGTGCGCTGGTGATCAACCTCGAAGATGACATTGTTGCTGCGTGCCTGATGTGCCGCGACGGCAATGTCATCCGCAACAACGGTTAAGGAGCACAGCTATGGAAGACATGTTGATTTCCCACGGCATCTACAACCTGATCATCTTCGTGCTGGCCATCTACATCGGTTACCACGTGGTCTGGAACGTGACCCCGGCACTGCACACACCGCTGATGGCGGTGACCAACGCGATCTCGGCGATCGTCATTGTCGGCGCCATGCTCGCTGCCGCCCTGACCGTGACCCCAGCAGGCAAGATCATGGGCACCCTGGCCGTGGCCCTGGCCGCGGTCAACGTCTTTGGTGGCTTCCTGGTCACCCGGCGCATGCTCGAAATGTTCAAGAAGAAAACCAAGAACGAGGCGCAGAAGTAAGCATGAGCATGAATCTGGTAACGCTTCTCTACCTCGTCGCTTCGGTCTGCTTCATTCAGGCATTGAAGGGCTTGTCACACCCGACCACATCACGCCGCGGCAACCTGTTCGGCATGATCGGCATGGGCATCGCCATGCTCACCACGGTGGGCCTCATCTACAAGCTCGGCGCCGAGCTGGCCACTGCCGGTATCGGCTATGTGCTGCTGGGTCTGCTGATCGGCGGCACTGCCGGCTCGATCATGGCCAAGCGCGTCGAGATGACCAAGATGCCTGAGCTGGTCGCCTTCATGCACAGCATGATCGGCCTGGCGGCGGTGTTCATCGCCATCACCGCCGTGCTTGAACCGCAATCGATGGGCATCGTTGCTGCTATCACTGATCCGATCCCGACCGGCAACCGCCTGGAGCTGTTCCTCGGCGCTGCCATCGGTGCGGTGACGTTCTCCGGCTCGGTAATCGCCTTCGGCAAGCTTTCGGGCAAGTACAAGTTCCGCCTGTTTCAGGGTGCACCGGTACAGTTCGCCGGCCAGCACAAACTCAACCTGATCCTGGGCCTTACTACTATTGCCCTCGGCCTGCTGTTCACCTTCACCGGCCATTACAGCGCGTTCACCCTGATGCTGATTCTGGCGTTCATCATGGGCGTGCTGATCATCATCCCTATCGGCGGTGCCGACATGCCGGTGGTGGTATCGATGCTCAACAGCTACTCAGGCTGGGCCGCGGCCGGTATCGGCTTCTCGCTGAACAACTCGATGCTGATCATCGCCGGTTCGCTGGTCGGTTCGAGCGGTGCGATTCTCTCGTACATCATGTGCAAGGCGATGAACCGTTCGTTCTTCAACGTCATCCTTGGCGGCTTTGGCGGCGCAACCGACAGCGGCGCAGCAGCCGGCAGTCAGGAGCAACGCCCGGTCAAATCCGGTTCCGCTGATGATGCGACGTTCCTGCTGAGCAATGCCGACACCGTGATCATCGTGCCGGGCTACGGCCTGGCGGTGGCCCGCGCGCAGCATGCGCTCAAGGAGTTGACCGAGAAACTTATCCACAACGGCGTGACCGTCAAATATGCGATCCACCCGGTGGCAGGGCGCATGCCTGGGCACATGAACGTGCTCCTGGCCGAAGCCGAAGTGCCTTACGACCAGGTGTTCGAGATGGAAGACATCAACGCCGAGTTCGGCCAGGCCGATGTGGTGCTGGTGCTGGGCGCCAACGACGTGGTCAACCCGGCGGCGAAGAACGATCCCAAGTCGCCCATCGCCGGCATGCCGATCCTTGAGGCATACAAAGCCAAGACCGTCATCGTCAATAAACGCTCGATGGCCAGCGGTTATGCCGGTCTGGACAACGAGCTGTTCTATCTGGACAAGACCATGATGGTGTTCGGCGATGCCAAGAAGGTCATCGAAGACATGGTCAAAGCCGTCGACTAAGCCGCTGCTATATAGATAGTCAAAAACCCCCGGAGCTGTATGACCGGGGGTTTTTGCATTTGCCTGATCCAGATCAACGGCGCGGCGCCGAGGCCGCTCATACGACCATGGTCGTGGGACGGAGCAGGGCGAAATCACTAGACTGCGCATCTAGCTTGAGTAGCCTGAGATAACAATCCATGTACCGTGATCGTATCCGCTTGTCCTCCCTGCACAGCAAGGTAATGAGTGCGGCCGATGCCGCTGCCCTGATCGAGGACGGCATGACCGTCGGCATGAGCGGCTTTACCCGCGCCGGCGAAGCCAAGGCCGTGCCGCACGCACTTGCCGAGCGCGCGAAAACCTCGCCGCTGAAAATCACGCTGATGACCGGCGCCAGCCTGGGCAACGACCTCGACAAGCAGCTGACCGAAGCCGGCGTACTCGCCCGGCGCATGCCGTTTCAGGTCGACAGCACACTGCGCAAGGCGATCAACCAGGGCATGGTGATGTTCATCGACCAGCACCTGTCGGAAACCGTCGAGCAACTGCGTAACAAACAGCTGCCGCTGCCGGACATTGCCGTCATCGAAGCGGTCGCGATCACCGAACAGGGCCACATCGTGCCGACCACCTCGGTGGGCAACTCGGCCAGCTTCGCCATTTTCGCCAAACGGGTGATCGTCGAGATCAACCTGTCGCACAACCCCAACCTCGAGGGTTTGCATGACATCTATATCCCAAGCTACCGGCCGACCCGCACGCCAATCCCGCTGACCAAGGTCGACGACCGTATCGGCAGCCCGGCGATTGCCATCGACCCGGCCAAGATCGTCGGCATCGTCATCAGCAATCAGCCCGACTCGCCGTCTACTGTGCTGGCTCCGGATGACGAGACCCAGGGCATCGCCAACCACCTGATCAACTTCCTCAAGAGTGAAGTCGAAGCAGGGCGCATGACCAACAAGCTTGGCCCGCTGCAGGCTGGCATCGGCAACATCGCCAACGCGGTAATGTGCGGCCTGATCGACTCGCCGTTCGAAGAACTGACCATGTACTCCGAAGTACTCCAGGATTCGACCTTCGACCTGATCGACGCCGGCAAACTGAGCTTCGCCTCAGGCAGCTCGATCACCCTGTCGAGCCGACGCAACGCCGATGTGTTCGGCAACCTCGAGCGCTACAAGGACAAACTGGTCCTGCGCCCGCAGGAGATCTCCAACCACCCTGAAGTGGTGCGGCGTCTGGGCATCATCGGCATCAACACAGCGCTCGAATTCGACATTTATGGCAACGTCAACTCGACCCATGTCTGCGGCACGCGGATGATGAACGGCATTGGTGGCTCGGGTGACTTCGCCCGCAACGCGCACCTGGCGATCTTTGTCACCAAGTCGATCGCCAAAGCGGGCGCGATCTCCAGCGTAGTGCCGATGGTCAGCCACGTCGACCATACCGAGCACGACGTCGACATCCTCGTCACCGAGCAGGGCTTGGCCGACTTGCGTGGCCTGGCCCCGCGCGAGCGGGCTCGGGTGATCATCGACAACTGTGTCCATCCCGATTACCGGGCGGCGCTGAACGATTACTTCGAGCGCGCCTGCCAGCGTGGCGGGCACACGCCGCACATTTTGCGCGAAGCGCTGAGCTGGCATGAAAACCTGGAAGAAACCGGGCGCATGCTGGTCGGCTGACTGCAAATGAGCAGGCTGGTTTGACCTCCTACGAAGCCGCGTCGTGTACTTTTTGCCTCAGGCAGAAGGTGCTCGACGCGGCTTTGTGCTGCCTGAGTGCTTGGCAAGCAAACGCAACAAAACAGTTTGAATGCTTTAACTTAATTAAACTGTACTACTGTACCGGTAAATACTGACCCAATCGGCAAGTCAGGCAGTCCCAACAGCCATAAATGCACCATAATGATGCACACCAGTACAGTTTCGCCAATTAACAGTGCAACAGTCGTGTTATGCAGTTAACTGAACCCGCCCAATACAAGTGAACTGTACCTACTGTTATGGACACAAGAGGAGGATCATTGGCATCAGTTAAATCACTACCTAATGCCGCCACAAGCGGAAGGAAGACATATCATGGAACGCACCCTCAGTTCCGGTCTGGTTTTTGAAAGCAACAGCCAATCCAACACCTCGCTGCCTCTGCGCGCTTTGTCCACTCTGCTCCTGTGGCAGCGTCGCATCGCCAGCCGCCGTCAACTTGCTCGCCTGGATGGTCGCCTTCTGGCTGACGCCGGTATCAGCGAGTCGCAGCGTTACGAAGAGCTGAGCAAGCCATTCTGGCGCTAAGCTCCGGCTTGCCGGCCCAGGCCGGCACCGAGAATTCCTGAAACCCGTCACAGGCAACTGTGACGGGTTTTTTGTTTTTACGGCTGATACGTGACTCCATATCTCGGCAACCAGTACAATTCAATGATTTTAGGTTTATACCAGTACAGTTTGCACGTATGCTGCGTCACATCCAGAAACAGCAACGCGTGATACGCTTGCGCTAACGGCCGGTGAAATAAAGTACCGTTACAGGCCGAGTGAGCGTCCGATAACCACAAGCACACCGCCCTTATCTGCAGGAGTCATCGCCATGTCCCGTAACCACTTGCTGGGCGCCGCCCTGTTGCTGACCCTGACTGGCACAGCCAATGCCACCAGCTTCATCGTCACCACCGATGCCGTAGTCGGCGCTGTTGCTGCCACTACCGATGCCACCTCCGACGTGACCTCGTCATTCCGTGACGACAAGATCGTCAAGGCTGCGCGCGACGATGCCGCCAGCTTTGTTGGCAGCGAAGGTGTGATTCGTGGCGCCAAGCTGGAAAGCGCTTTCCGTCACATCCGCCAGCAGGCGCCAACCCTGCAGGCCAGTGATGCCCAACTGGCGCAGGCGATCCTTGCCCTGTAACACCGCCCTGCGGCACACCCGGGTGCACTGGCTCTGCGCCGTGTATTCGGGTTAGCCTTCGCCCTCCGAGTTCAAGCCTGCCAAACCCATGCGTTATCTTTCGCCATTGCTGATTGCCCTCGCCGGGATGGGCAGCGCCCATGCCATGGATGTCTCGACCCAGAGCCTGGTTGTCACTGGCTACGTCACCAGCAAGGTGACCAGCGCACCGTTCGATCGCAAGCTGATGGTGCAGGCCCGTGATGATGCCGCAGCCTTTGTTGCCACCGACGGTCTGATCCGTGGTGTACGCCTGCAGGCGGCACTGCGCACCTTGCGCCATCATGCTGGCTATCAATCTGCTGACGATCTTGAACTGGCAGAAGCAATTCTCGTCCAATGATTCAATTCGCCTCCCTGTATTAGTTTGGAGATGCTCCATGCGTAAATCGCTGATCGCCGCTTCCCTCGGCATGCTGCTCCTGGCCGACCTGGCCCATGCACAGACTCTGGTGGCTACCAGCAATATCATCGTCCGCGCCTTTGGCCGTTCGATCGATTTCACTTCTGATACCACCACTTCGATCCGCGACTCGAAGATCGTTCAGGATGCCCACGACGACGCCGCCAGCTTCGTTGCCAGCCGCGGTGATATTCGCGGTGCACAGCTTGAAGCGGCACTCAATACCATTCGCCAGCGTGTGCCTGAAGCACGCGACGCCAGCGATCAGGTGCTCGCCGAAGCTATTCTGGCGCTGTGAAGCGTATGCGTGCCTGGCTGCTGGGCAGCGTCCTGACGCTGCTGGGCGCGCCCGCGCTGGCCGACCTGCAGCTCGATCTGCAGGCTGACGGGCTTGACCAGCAACAACAGCAAGCCACCCAGGCGCTGCTTGATGAAGCGCTGGCAAAGCTGCCGCCGCGGTTCAAGCAACAGCTGGATCGGCGCGTGCAGGTCAGCTGGAGCGAGCACATGCCCGCCGACGCTTATGGCCAGGCCTCGCTGGTGTCCACGCTTGACCTGAACCGGCGCTTGCTGCCCGCGCTTGCCGATGGCAGCGCGGCCACCCAGGCCACCGGCCGGCCGCACGGCACGGTACGCCAGGAGCTGCTGGCCACCGTCCTCCACGAACTCACCCATATCTATGACCGCGCCCGCCTGTGGCCCAGCGCCGATCGCCTGCTGATCAACCGCTGCAAGCGCCAACAGGACACGCTGGGCAAGATCGGCCTGCCAGAGGAATGCCGCGGCGAAGGCGAACGACGCTTCACCCTCAGCGATGATCCACGCCTGCTCGACCTGGCCGGCTGGCCGCAGTATGTCGGCCGCCGCGGCGAGCGTGAACAGCACAACAACCAGTTGGTGCGCAGCCCTGACAGTTATGAGCTGAGCAGCCCGAAGGAATACGTGGCGGTCAATATGGAGTACTTCCTCCTGGACCCAAGCTACGGCTGCCGCCGGCCGGCCCTCAATCAGTACCTGCGCGAGCACTTTGGCTGGGCGCCGCAACAGAACGAATGCGCGAAAACCCTGCCATTCATCAATGCCGGCAATGACTTCGCCCGCCAGCCGTTGGGGGAAATCGACCCCGAGCGGGTTTACGAAATCGACTACCTGCTGGCCGAAGCCAACCAGAACCTGGTCAGCCGCTGGGGCCACAGCATGCTGCGCCTGGTGATCTGCGCACCGGGCCGGCCACGTGGCCCAGATTGCCGGCTGGATCTGGACCAGAGCCTGGTGCTGTCGTACCGCGCCTTCGTCAACGATGTGCAGCTGTCCAGTTGGTCTGGCCTGGTCGGCGCTTATCCGTCACGCCTGTTCGTTCTGCCGCTGAACCAGGTGATCGACGAGTACACCAAGACCGAACTGCGCAGCCTTGCCTCGGTGCCGCTCAAACTCAGCCGCGCTGAAGTCGAAAACGTCGTGCGTCAGGCGGCAGAGATGCACTGGAGCTACGACGGCAACTACTGGTTCCTGTCCAACAACTGCGCAGTCGAAGGACTCAAATTGCTGCGCAGCGGCAGCGCCAACCCGCGCCTGAAAGACCTCGACAACATCATGCCCAACGGCTTGCTCGAGGTGCTCAAAGGCCGCGGCCTGGCCGATACCAGCGTGCTTGAGGACCGCCGCGAGGCACTGCGCCTGGGCTATCGCTTCGACTCCTACCGCGACCGCTACCAGGCCATGTTCGACGTGCTCAGAAAGCAGTTGCCGGTCAAGCAGGTCGAAGTTGAAGACTGGCTGGCGCAAGATGCCGAACAGCGCCAGCCATGGTTCCAGCGGGCCGATCTGCGCACCAGCGCGGCATTGCTGCTGCTCGAACAAGCGGCGCTGCGCCGGCAGTTGCTGCTGGCCCAGGACGAGGTCAAGCAGCGCTACCTGAATTCCACCGCGCTGAAGGACGGCACGGTCGACAAGGCCAACGCCACCTTGCAGCAGATGCTGGCCAACAGCGGCTTCCTCAGCCGCCCGGCAGAGCTGCTGGGCACCGATGGCTACGGCTTGCCGCAACCCGACGAGCGCAAACAGCTGGAGCAGGTCAGTCGTGAGCGGCAGGCGCAGTTGTTGCGCCTGAGCACCGACCTCGATACCGAAGTTCGCGCCTTGCTCGACCCGGCGCGCGGCAAGGAGATCAAAGCGGTGGAAGCCAACGTCAAGCAGATCGGTGAGCACCTGCGCGCCCTGCACAAAGCAGCTGGCGGCTTGCAACTGCCCTGAACAGAAGCCGCCGTTACCAGCAACGGCGGCTTACAGCGCTTCTTCGGCTTCTTCCGGCAACTGTTCATCCAGATGCAGCCAGGCTACCCGGCTGCTGGTCCAGATATGCCGATTGGCCTGGACTCGCTCTGGCTGATCCAGGGTTGCCACGGTCACATCGATACTCTGCGGGCTGTGCTCAGTGCTGAGGGCCACATGCGCGCCACAGTCGCCACAAAAAAACCGACTGCAACTGGCAGGCGCCACATACAGCCGCGGCCGCCCCTTGAGCCAGCGAAAGTCGCGCCTGGGCAGGGTGATCCAGGTCACCACCAGGCCACCGCTGACGCGCCGGCAGATCGAGCAATGGCAATGCGCAACATCGTTCAGATCGCCCTCCAGGCGATACCTGATGGCGCCGCAATGGCAGCCGCCCTCGACAAACTCAGACATGATTACCTCTCGTCACCTTGGCGCCAGCGAAAGCTGGCTGAAAGCTTGCGCTCATAGGATAGCCCCCACTACCGGCACAAGACCGGTCAGCCAGGGTACCCGGACCAGTCCGCACCCGGCCCAATCAACAACAACAATGGTGATTCTGATGTCTTCCTGTGTCCGCCTCTTCGCAATACCCCTCCGGCTATTCCAAGCACAGCGCCCCACGCGCTGATCCGCCCGAAGCATTTTTTTTAATTCGTCGCGCCACGCCTGGAGTACTGCCATGCTGACCTTCCTCGGCTTTGCCATGGTCATCACCTTCATGTACCTGATCATGACCAAGCGCCTCTCGGCCTTGATCGCGCTGATCCTGGTACCGATCCTGTTCGCCCTGTTCGGTGGCTTCTCCTCCGAAATCGGCCCGATGATGCTGCAAGGCATCACCAAGCTCGCGCCAACCGGCGTGATGCTGATGTTCGCCATTCTCTACTTCGCCCTGATGATCGACTCCGGCCTGTTCGACCCGGCTGTACGGCTGATCCTCAAGGCGGTCAAGGGTGACCCGCTGAAAGTCTCGGTCGGCACCGCAGTGCTGGCCCTGGTGGTCTCGCTCGACGGCGACGGTGCAACCACCTACATGATCTGCTGCGCCGCCATGCTGCCGCTGTACAGCCGCCTGGGCATGAGCCCGCGGATCATGGCCGGCCTGATCATCCTCGCGGGCGGGGTCATGAACATGACGCCATGGGGCGGGCCGACCGCTCGCGCCGCTAGTGCCCTGCATGTAGACCCGTCCGACATCTTCGTACCGATGATCCCGGCCATGGCCTTCGGCGTGGTGGCGATCCTGGTCATCGCCTACATGTACGGCAAGCGTGAGCGGGCTCGCCTGGGTGAACTGCACCTGCCGACCGACGACATCGACCACAGCGCTATCAGTGTGTCGCAGTTCCCTGAAGCACGCCGGCCGAAGCTGATCTGGTTCAACGGTGCCCTCACCTTGGCCCTGATGGTCGCGCTGATCGCTGGCCTGCTGCCACTGCCGGTGCTGTTCATGGTTGCCTTCAGCATCGCCATGATCGTCAACTACCCATGCCTGCAACAGCAGAAGGACCGCATTGCGGCCCACGCCGGCAGCGTGCTGGCAGTGACCGGGCTGATTTTCGCCGCGGGTATCTTCACTGGCATCCTGTCAGGCACCGGCATGGTCGACGCCATGTCGAAAAGCCTGCTGGCAGTCATCCCGGACGCACTCGGCCCGTACCTGGCTGTGATCACCGCCCTTGTCAGCATGCCGTTCACCTTCTTCATGTCCAACGATGCCTTCTACTACGGTGTGCTGCCGGTGCTGGCCGAAGCGGCCAGCCACTACGGCATCACCCCGGTGGAAATGGCCCGCGCGTCGATCGTCGGCCAGCCGGTGCATCTGCTCAGCCCGCTGGTACCCTCGACCTACCTGCTGGTCGCGCTGGCCGGCATCGAGTTCGGCGATCATCAGCGCTTCACGCTCAAGTGGGCAGTGCTGGTGTGCATGTGCATAATGCTCGGCGCACTGCTGCTGGGGACTTTCCCGCTGTTCAGCAGTCTCTAATTCATAAGCCCTATCGCGCTGCGTCCCTATCGGGCGCAGCGCCTTTTTACGTTTGAAGGAATACATATGGAATGGCTGACCAGCCCAGAAATCTGGGTTGCCTTTTTGACCCTGACGGCACTTGAGATCGTCCTCGGTATCGACAACATCATCATGATCTCGATCCTGGTCAGCCGCATGCCCAAGCACATGCAGCCGCGTACCCGGATCTTCGGTCTGGCCCTGGCCATGGTCACGCGGATCCTGCTGTTGCTGTCGATCACCTGGGTAATGCGCCTTACCGCCGACCTGTTCGAAGTGTTCGGCCAGGGCATCTCCGGGCGCGACCTGATTCTGTTCTTCGGTGGCCTGTTCCTGCTGTGGAAGAGCTCGCAAGAGATCTATCACGGCCTGGAAGGTGAAGACGAGAGCAGCGACGGCCCGAAAGGCGCTGGTGGCAAGTTCCTCTACACCATCATCCAGATCGCCATCATCGACATCGTGTTCTCGCTGGACTCGGTGATCACTGCAGTCGGCATGGTCTCGCACGTGCCGGTAATGATCGCCGCGATCGTCGTGGCGGTGCTGGTGATGATGCTCTGCGCTGGTGCTATCAGTAACTTCATCGACAAACACCCGTCGCTGAAGATGCTCGCGCTTTCGTTCCTGATCGTCGTCGGTACCGTGCTGATCGCCGAATCTTTCGATGTGCATGTGCCGAAGGGCTATGTCTACTTCGCCATGGCGTTCTCGCTGGCGGTAGAAGCCATCAACATCCGTATGCGTACTGCCCGTGCGCGCAAGGAAGGCGCCGAGCCTGATGCGGTGAAGCTGCGTAAGGACGTGCCTGGTCAGTAAGCCTGGCAGTTGCAGATAAAGGCCCTTCGGGGCCTTTTTTGTGGGCGGCGCCCCGGCGCTCCTGCACCAGTGAAATGTTTCAAATAGGTTTCAGCCATGCCAAGCTGGCAGCAGACGCACAAAACGACTAAAGCTTGAGTGAGCACTGGGACAACCACCCAGCCCCGGGCCAGGCTCACGGCTTCATTTTTTGGCCCCGTCTTGGGGCAATTGCAACGGGGGCCTTGCCTATGCTGACTCTGCTCAATCTGCTTTCGGCGGTCGCGCTGCTGGTGTGGGGCACGCACATTGTACGTACCGGGATCCTGCGGGTGTATGGCTCAAACCTGCGCCGGGTGATCAGCCAGAACATGAGCAAACGCCCGCTGGCGTTTCTCGCCGGCATCGTCGTCACAGCCATGGTCCAGAGCAGCAACGCCACTGCCATGCTGGTGACCTCGTTCGTCGGCCAAGGCCTGATGGCGATGACCCCGGCGCTGGCAATCATGCTCGGGGCCGACGTCGGCACCGCGCTGATGGCCAGGGTGCTGACCTTCGACCTGTCGTGGCTGTCGCCCCTGCTGCTGTTCATTGGGGTGATTTTCTTCCTCTCGCGCAAGCAGACTCGCCTCGGCCAGATGGGCAGGGTAGCGATTGGCCTTGGCCTGATCATCCTGGCCCTGCAACTGATCGTGCAGGCGGCCACGCCGATCACCCAGGCACAAGGGGTCAAGGTGCTGTTCGCCTCGCTGACCGGGGATATCCTTCTCGACGCCCTGGTCGGCGCCCTGTTCGCGATGATTTCCTACTCGAGCCTGGCGGCTGTGCTGCTCACCGCAACCCTGGCCGGCTCGGATCTGATCAGCCTGCCGGTGGCCATCGGCCTGGTGATCGGCGCCAACATCGGCAGCGGTCTGCTGGCCTTTCTGACCACCAGCATGCAGAACTCGGCAGGCCGCCGGGTGGCACTGGGTAGCCTGCTGTACAAGCTGATCGGCCTGCTGCTGATGATCCCGGTGCTGCACCCGCTGGTCGACTGGATGGACACCCTCAAGCTCAGCCCGCAGGAACTGGTGATCGGCTTCCACCTGCTCTACAACACGCTGCGCTGCGTGCTCATGCTGCCGACCGTGACGCCGATGGCGCGGCTGTGCAACTTCCTCCTGCCGGAGCGCGAAAGCAGCAACGGCCAGATCCGCCCGCGCCATCTCGACCCGTCCGCGTTGCAAACGCCAAGCCTGGCGCTGGCCAACGCCGCCCGCGAAACCCTGCGCCTGGGCGACATCGTCGAAAGCCTGCTCGAGGCCATGCTCGCCGCCTTGCGCGGCACTCAGACCGCATTGCCGCAGCAGGTCCGCGCCTACACTGAAGACGTCGACGCCCTGTACAGCGCGATCAAGCTGTACCTGGCGCAGATGGACCGCGAGGACCTCAGCGCCCAGGACAACCGGCGCTGGGCCGAGATCATCGAGATCTCGATCAACCTGAAGATGGCCAGCGACCTGGTCGAGCGCATGCTGCGCAAGGTCCAGCAGCAAAAGACCTCACAGCGCCGCGAGTTCTCCCAGGTCGGCCTGGAAGAGCTGACCGGCCTGCAGGAACAACTGCTGGCCAACCTGCGCCTGGGCTTGTCGGTGTTTCTCAGCGCCGACCCGGAAAGCGCGCAATTGCTGCTCCGTGAGAAACGCCGCTTCCGCGCCCAGGAACGGCGCCTGGCACACGCCCATGTCAGCCGTTTGCAACGCAAAGTGGTGCAGAGTATCGAGACCAGTTCACTGCATCTGGAGCTGATCGCCGACATGAAGCGGTTGAACTCTTTGTTCTGCAGCAGTGCCTATGTGGTACTGGGCGGCTCGGACACCGGCGGGCTTATGCTCGACAGCGTGCCGGACGAAGCCCGCCAGCCCTGACCTGCACCATCTGGAGACCCCTGCTCGCCTATGCGTAGCCTGATGTTGATTTGCCTGCTGATCTGCAGCCTGCCGACCCTGGCCCTCGACCGCTCCAAGGTCGAAGGCTACCTGTTGCCCAACGGCCTGCAGGTCATCCTCAAATCCGGCTACGAGCGCGACCATGTCGCGATCCGCCTGATCGTCGGGGTCGGCCTCGATGACTTCGAGTGCGACCAGCGTGAGCTGCCGCACCTGCTCGAGCACCTGCTGTTCAGCGGCATCGATGAAACCGGCGAGGGTGGCCTGGAAGAACGCATGCAGGCACTGGGCGGCGAATGGAATGCCTACACCAGCAGCGCCGACACCACCTTCGTGATCGAGGCCCCGGCGCGCAACCAGCGCAAGGTGCTCGACCTGCTGCTGGCGGCCGTTCGCGATACCAAAATCGATGCCAAGGCCCTGGCCACTGCCAAGCAGATCATCGAGCGTGAAGACGGCGGCCACTACGGCCACCTGCAACGTTGGCTCGACCGCCAGGACATCGGCCATCGCACCAGTGACCAATTGGCAGTCGAGCTGGGGCTGAAATGCCCGGCGCGCTCCAACCTCGACGACATGACTCTTGAGCAAGTGCAGGCCCTGCGCGACCACTGGTACGCAGCCAACAACATGACCCTGATCGTGGTCGGCGGCCTTGACCGCTTGCTGCCGGCCTATCTCGAACGCAGCTACGGCGAGCTGCCGGCGACCGAGCCCGGCGAGCGGCGTAACCTCGACAGCATCAGCCAACAGGCCGAGCAGCGACGCGACCTGACCCGCGGCTGGCTGGGCGACAGCGTCAAACTGCACTGGCTGTTCATCGAGCCGGTGCTGGACAGCGGCCACGAGCAGACCCTCGACCTGGTTTCGCGTTACCTGGAGTGGGCAGTCTACGACCAGCTACGCCTGCGCCACGGCCTGTCCTACGGGCCTTCGGTGCAGCGTGAAAGCTTCGGCGACAGCGGCATGCTCAGCCTCAACGCCGACCTCGAGCGCGAAGACCTCAACGCAGCGATCAAGGTGTTGCAGGAGCTGTTCGAGCACCTGCGCAAAAACGGCCTCGACGCGGATACCTTTGCCCGCATCAAGGAAGCCGCCATCGCCCGCGAGAGCTGGAACAGCCAGGGCAACAGCGCCTTGGCCGACTATTACTGGGGCGCTTTGAACAACTACACCGACGGCCGCTTCAGCGACCCGATCCGCGCATTACGCCAGGTCAGCCTGAAACAGGCCGACGCCGCCTTGCAGGAGTTGCTCAAGGAGCCGGGGTACGTGCGCATCGAGCAGCCGCTGCTTGGCTATGACGAACTGTACGGCCTGGTGGCTTTGCTGCTCGGTGTGATTCTCGCCCTGGGCCTGCTGCGCCGTCGCCGTCACACACCGAGCAAGCCCAGCGGCGCTACACGCCAGCGCTGATTCAGCGGTATCCTGTGCAGAGCCATCGCGGGGCCGCCGCGATGGTGGCCCCCATACTCTTTCTGTAGCCCGTCCATGCCGCCCATCCCGCATATCGTCCAGCGCATCATCGAACTGCTCAAACGCTACCCAGGCGTTATCGCGCTGGGCGGCTTCCTCTCCGGGATCGGCAGCTTCATCCTGGTCGACCGCCAGGCCGGGCTGGCGAGTTGGGTGGCGATCCTGCTGTTGGTCAGCTGGATATGGCTGATGCTGGAGAACACCCTGACTGGTTTGTTCGCCCGCACCTTCAAGCGGGAGATCCCGCAGCCGCTACTGCGCTACGCCACGCAGATGATCCACCAGGAGAGCCTGTTCTTCGTCCTGCCATTCTTTTTCATCACCACCACCTGGAACAGCGGCCAGTTGATCTTTACCGGCCTGCTCGGCGCCGCTGGGGTGATCTCGATCGTCGACCCGCTTTACTACCGCTGGCTGGCGCCGCGGCGTTGGCTGTTCATGGCCTTGCATACCTTGACCCTGTTTGCCGCGCTGCTGACGGCGCTGCCGATCATCCTTCACCTGACCACCGCGCAGAGCTTCAAGCTGGCGCTGATCGCGGCCATGGCGCTGTCGTTCCCAAGCCTGGCCAGCAGCTTCCCGATCACCAACTGGCGCCGCGGCGTCGCGCTGGTACTGGTGACGCTGTCGGTGGGTGCCGGCGGCTGGCTGCTGCGCTCCTGGGTGCCGCCCGCCACGCTGTGGCTGACCGAAGTGGCGGTGAGCACCGAAGTGATCAACCGCCAGCCGGGTGATTCGCTGGATGAGATCCCGGTCAACCAGATTCGCGGCGCGGGGCTGTATGCATACACCGCGATCAACGCACCGCGCGGGCTCAACGAGCGGATCTATCACGTCTGGCAGTTGAACGGTAAAGAGGTCGACCGGATCGCCCTGGATATTCATGGCGGGCGCAAGGAAGGCTACCGCGCCTGGACCCACAAGCAGAACTTCCCGCCCAACCCGGTGGGCCGCTGGCAAGTCCGCGTGCTGACCGAGGACGGCCAGGTTATCGGCGTGCTGCGCTTCAAGGTGGTCGACGCTGCTGCGGCCCCAGCCAGCTGAGCAGACCGCCATTGCCCGGCAGCGCCCGCACTGCGCTATGATCGGTGCCTTCCTCGCGCACTGTCAGAAGCATGGAGCCCATGACTACACCGAGCGCCACTCTGGACACCAGCAGCCAACCGCCGTGCCTGCGTATCAGCGGTGACTGGACCCTGGCCCACTACGCCCAGCTCAAGCGCGATAGCGAGCGCCTGCGCAGTCAATACAGCAGTGACACCCGCGCCGACCTCAGCCAGCTCGGCCGTCTCGACACTGCCGGCGCCTCGCTGCTGGCCGAACTGCTCGGCAGCGAGCGCCTGTCGCGCTGCACCGATGACCTCGGCGCGGCCAACCGGGCCCTGCTGAAGACGGTCTACCACTCGGTGCAGGACTACTGCATCCCACTCAAGCAAGCCGAACGGCCGGTGCTGCTGATGCTGCTCGAGCGCATCGGCTGCTCGGTCAACAAGCTGTGGGGCGACACCCTGCAACTGCTCGGCTTCATTGGCCTGATCATCCAGACCCTGCTGTTGCGTGCGCTGCAGCCACACCGCTGGCGGCTCACACCGGTCGTTGCCCATATCGAGCAGACTGGCCTCAATGCCGCGCCGATCATCGCTTTGCTGACCTTTCTGGTCGGCGCAGTGGTGGCCTTTCTCGGCGCCACGGTGCTCGCCGCATTTGGTGCGACCATCTTCACCGTCGACCTGGTGGCGTTCTCGTTTCTGCGTGAGTTTGGCGTGCTGCTGACTGCCATTCTCATGGCCGGGCGCACTGCCAGCGCCTTTACTGCGCAGATCGGCTCGATGAAGGCCAACGAGGAGATCGACGCCATCCGCACCCTCGGCCTCAACCCGATCGAACTGCTGGTAGTGCCGCGGGTACTGGCATTGCTGATCACGCTGCCGCTGCTGACCTTTGTCGCGATGATCTGCGGCATCGTTGGAGGCGGCGTGGTCTGTGCGCTGTCGCTGGATATCTCGCCAGCCATGTTCCTTTCCCTGCTGCAGACCGATATCGGTGTGCAGCACCTGCTGGTAGGCCTGGCCAAGGCGCCGTTCTTTGCCTTTCTGATTGCCGCGATCGGTTGCCTGGAAGGCTTCAAGGTCAGCGGCAGTGCCGAGTCGGTAGGCGCCCACACCACCTCGGCGGTGGTCCAGTCGATCTTCGTGGTGATCGTGCTGGATGCCGTTGCAGCGCTGTTCTTCATGGAGATGGGCTGGTGAGTGCAGCAACCCAGGCAGTAATCCAGGCGCGCGGGCTGTGCAACCGCTTTGGCAGCCAGAGCGTGCACGAGAATCTCGACCTCGATCTGTACAAAGGCGAGATCCTCGCGGTAGTCGGCGGCTCGGGCAGCGGCAAGTCGGTGCTGCTGCGCAGCATCGTTGGCCTGCGCCAGCCCGACGAGGGTCAGGTCAAGGTGTTCGGCCAGGACCTGGCCACCCTCGACAACGAACAGCGCTCGCAGGTCGAGCGGCGCTTTGGCGTACTGTTCCAGAAGGGCGCGTTGTTCTCGTCGCTGACCATTACCGAAAACGTTGCCCTGCCACTGATCGAACACGCCGGCCTGTCGCGCACTGATGCCGAGCATCTTGCCGGGGTCAAGCTGGCCCTGGCAGGGCTGCCGATTTCCGCCGCCGACAAGTACCCCGCATCGCTGTCAGGCGGGATGATCAAGCGCGCGGCGCTGGCGCGGGCATTGGCGCTGGACCCGGACATCCTGTTTCTGGATGAACCCACCGCCGGGCTCGACCCGATCGGTGCGGCGGCCTTCGACCAGTTGATCCTGACCCTGCGTGATGCGTTGGGTTTGAGCGTGTTCCTGATCACCCATGACCTGGATACGCTGTACACCATTACCGACCGCATCGCCGTGCTGTCGCAGAAAAAGGTGCTGGTAGCCGGCCCCTTGGCCGAGGTCGAGCTTACCGACGATCCCTGGATCCACGATTACTTTCACGGCCCACGCGGGCGCGCAGCGGCTCAAGCTGCCAGCCGTGTCGGGCAGGAGCGCTGAAGCATGGAAACCCGAGCTCATCATGTGTTGATCGGTCTGGTCACCGTTCTGGTCGTGGCTGGCGCCTTGTTGTTCGGCTTGTGGCTGACCAAGTCCAGCGTCGACTCGACCTTCAAGGACTATCAGGTGGTATTCAACGAGGCGGTCTCCGGTCTGTCGCGCGGCAGCCCGGTGCAGTACAACGGCATCAAGGTCGGTGACGTCACCACCCTGCGCCTGGACCCGCAAGACCCACGTCGGGTGCTGGCACGCATCCGCCTCAGCGCCGACACGCCGGTAAAGCAGGACACCCAGGCCAAGCTGACCCTGGCCGGGGTTACCGGCAACGCCTTCATCCAGCTCAGCGGCGGCACCCCGCAAAGCCCAGAACTGAAAGGCAAGGACGGCCAATTGCCGGTGATCGTTGCCTCGCCATCGCCGATCTCGCGCCTGCTCAACGACAGCAGCGACGTCGTCGGCAACATCAACCTGTTGTTGCACAACGCCAATCAGTTGCTCTCCGACGACAACGTCAGCCGCCTCAGCAACACCTTGGCCAACCTTGAGCAAACCACCGGCGCTTTCGCCAGCCAAAAGGGCGGTATCAGCGACGCTATCGCCCAGCTGGCTGCAGTCGGCAAACAGGCCAACGCCACCCTGGCCGAGACCCAGGCGCTGATGCGCAACGCCAACGGCTTGCTCGGTACCCAGGGCAAGCAAGCCTTCGGCAGCGCCGAGCAGGCCATGAACGCTCTGGCCGAGAGCACCGCGACCATCAACGACCTGCTCAAGAACAACCGCGAAGCCATCGACGACGGTGCCCAGGGCTTGAACCAGCTGACCCCGGCGATCCGCGAACTGCGCGAAACCCTCAATGCCCTCAAGGGCATCTCGCGCCGCCTCGAAGCCGACCCCAGCGGCTACCTGCTGGGCCGCGACAATGACAAGGAGTTCCAGCCATGACCCCGCTGCGCCTGATCGCCCTGCTGGCCACGCTGAGTTTGGCCAGCGCCTGCTCGATCCTGCCGCAAAGCCCGCCGGTGGATATCTACCGCCTGCCGGTCAAGCAGCCCACCAGCAGCAACGCGCCGCTGACCTGGTCACTGCGGGTGAACAAGCCACTGGCCAGCGAGGCGCTCGCCGGGCAACGCATTGCGGTGATCGCCCAGGGCGACGTGATCAGTGGTTACAAAGGCGCCCGCTGGAGCGACCCGGTGCCGTTGCTGGTACGCAATCGGCTGCTCGATGGCTTCCAGCGGGATGGCCGGGTACAGCGCCTGAGCGCTGACGACAGCAATCTGCAAGCCGATTACGAGCTGGCCGGCGAGTTGCTGGCGTTCAACAGCGAATACCGCGAGGGCAGGGTAGAGGTGGTGATCAGCTACGATGCGCGCCTGGTGCAGGGCCGCAGCCAGCGCATCGTCGCCAGCCGGCGCTTTGAAATGCGCCAGCCGCTAAGTGCTACTCAGGTGCCTGCGGTGGTCACCGGCTTTGGTGCCGCCAGCGACCAACTGATGAGCCAGCTGGTCGACTGGACACTGGCTCAGGTCGCTCAGGCTCAGGCGAAGAACCAGTAGCAGACGCAGATCGCCGCGATCACCCCGGACAGCTCGGCCAGCAGCGCGCAGCCCACTGCATGGCGCACGCGCTGGATGCCGACCGCGCCGAAGTACACCGCCAGCACATAGAAGGTCGTCTCGGTGCTGCCCTGGATGGTTGCCGCAACCAATGCCGGGAAGCTGTCGACGCCCTGGCTTTGCATGGTTTCGATCATCATGGCCCGCGCGGCGCTGCCAGAGAACGGCTTGACCAGCGCAGTGGGCAGGCCATCGACGAAGCGCGTGTCCAGGCCCACCCACTCGACCAGGTGGCGAATCCCGTCCAATGCCAACTCCAGCGCCCCAGAAGCGCGCAGCACGCCCACCGCGCAGAGCATGGCGACCAGATACGGCAGCAGGCTCTTGGCGACGTCAAAGCCTTCCTTGGCGCCTTCGATGAAGGTTTCGTACACCTTGACCCGGCGCAGGGCGCCAACCACCAGGAACGACATGATGATGCCGAACAGGGTCAGGTTGCCCAGGATCGACGACAGGCCTGCCAGCGCAGTCGCCGACAGCGTGCCCAGAAACGCCATGAAGCCGCCCAGCAGCAGCGCGCCAGGGATCAGATAGGCGAGTACCACCGGATCCCACAAGCGCAGCCGCTGCATCACCGCAACCGACAGCAGCCCGACCAGGGTCGAGACGCTGGTGGCCAGCAGGATCGGCAGGAACACCATGGTCGGGTCAGGTGCGCCTTGCTGGGCGCGGAACATGAAGATGGTCACCGGCAGCAGGGTCAGCGACGAGGCGTTGAGGACCAGGAACAGGATCTGCGCATTGCTCGCCGTGGTGCTGCTCGGGTTGAGCTCTTGCAGTGCGCGCATGGCCTTCAGGCCGATCGGCGTCGCCGCGTTGTCCAGGCCCAGGCCATTGGCGGCGAAGTTCATGGTGATCAAGCCCAGCGCAGGGTGGCCGCGGGGCACCTCCGGCATCAGCCGGGCGAACAGCGGGCCGAGCATCTTCGCCAGCCACTCGACGATGCCGGCCTGTTCGGCAATCTTGAGAAAGCCCAGCCACAGGGTCAGGGTGCCGAACAACAGGACCATGACTTCGACCGACAGCTTGGCCATGGCAAAGATGCTCTCGACCATCGCGGCGAAGATCCCGGCGTTGCCGCCGACCAGCCACTGCGCCATGGCGGAGATGGCCGCGACCAGGAAAAAGCTGAGCCAAAGGCCGTTTAGCATCCGCGTGTTCCCCCGAAAAATGCCACGCATGATAACGCAAGCGGCTGGGTACTTTCTGCAGGCAACAAAAAACCCCGGCATGCGGGGCTCTTGTGGGTCTGCGTTGTCTGGGGCAGGGGCCGCTTTGCGGCCCCAACCACCGCAAATCTTACTGCTTGGCAGCCTCGCCCACAGCGCCAGCAGCCTTGTTACCGGCCATATGCGGCAGCGAGTTGTAATACGCCTCACCCTTAGCCGAGTCGTACATACCTTCCCAACGAGCGATGACCAGCGCGGCCAGGGCGTTGCCAATCACGTTCAGGGCGGTCCGCGCCATGTCCATGATGCGGTCGACACCGGCGATGAATGCCAGGCCTTCCAGCGGGATGCCAACGCTGCCCAGGGTCGCCAGCAGGACCACGAACGACACGCCCGGCACACCGGCGATACCTTTGGAAGTGACCATCAAGGTCAGTACCAGCAGCAGCTGCTGGCTCCACGACAGGTCGATGCCATACAGCTGGGCAATGAAGATTGCCGCGATGCTCTGGTACAGGGTCGAGCCGTCGAGGTTGAACGAGTAGCCGGTCGGAACCACGAAGCTGCAGATCGACTTCGGCGCGCCGTACTTCTCCATCTTCTCGATCACACGTGGCAGCACGGTCTCGGAGCTGGAGGTGGAGTAGGCGAGGATCATCTCGTCTTTCATGATGCGCATGATCTTGATGATCGAGAAGCCGAACATCCGCGCGACCAGGCCCAGCACCATGAAGGCGAAGAAGGCGATGGCGAAGTACACCAGCACCACCAGCTTGGCCAGCGGCAGCAGCGACGAGAAGCCGAAGTTGGCGACGGTCACGGCGATCAGGGCGAACACGCCGATCGGGGCGTAGTTCATGATCATGTGGGTGACCTTGAACATGGTTTCCGATACGGCCTGGAAGGTGCGTACCAGCGGATCACGAAGGTCAGCCTGCAGGCTCGACAGGCCCAGACCGAACATCACCGAGAAGAAGATGATCGGCAGCATTTCGCCGCGGGCAACCGCTGCAAAGATGTTCGAAGGGATCAAGTTGAGCAGGGTCTCGATGAACGCATGCTCATGCTGCACCTCGGCCGCAGTGGCCTGGTACTTGGAGATGTCCACTGTACCCAGAGTGCTCATGTCGATGCCGACACCAGGGTGGAACAGGTTGGCCAGGCCCAGGCCGACGACGATGGCAATGGTCGTCACCACCTCGAAGTAGAGAATGGTCTTCAGGCCGATGCTGCCCAGCTTCTTCGCGTCGCCAACCCCGGCGATGCCCACAATCAGCGACGAAATCACGATCGGGACGACGATCATCTTGATCAGGCGAATGAAGATATCACCGGCAGGCTGCAGGACATTGGTGATCCACCATGCCTTTTCTGCACTGAAATGGTTCAGCAGCGCGCCGATTGCAACGCCCAGTACAAGCCCTATGAGGATTTGCCAGGCGAGGCTTAGTTTTGCCTTCTTCATGTCGTTACCTTTTCTTCTAGTGGTCAGGGGCATCGAGCGGAAACGCGCGTACCAGAGCCATTGGAAGCATGCTTGGCAGCGAGATTGTTCCGTACGACGACTCCATCGAAGGTCAGCGCAAGCGAGCGGTTCGGCGCTCTGGCTAGCGAAAAAGGCGGCAACTATTGCTACGCAGGCGGGGCCAGTCTAATGCCGGAAACGACTACCCTATGCCGGATCGGCATAATAGCCCGAGGCAAAACGACGCAGCTGCAAGTCATTGATTTATAACGTTCGGCTTTCCGAACAAGACCAAAGCGCCATGAAACGGCCAATTTGGCAGATATGGCATGGTCATGCACAACTTCTGTTCGACAATCCGAATGGGATGAACAGGGTGTAGGAAAGGAGAGGTTACGGAGGAAAATAATTCGATGTACGGTCACGACAAAATGTGTCTTCAGCACAATTTGGCGACAAGCGCTCGCAGCACATCCATAGACGCTTCGGAAGCCAGGCCTGGCACAGTGCATTCGGCACTGCCAGACCTGAGACTTCCGATGCCATCTTTTCCTGACCCGGCCCAATCGATGGAGGCACTCCCTGTACCCCTAGGCCACTCCGACCCTGCAACAGTCAGAACAGCCCGGCCCCATGGTCATGTGCCAACTCTCTTCGAGTCGGCGCATCATAGAAGCCTGAACCTTAGAAAGGTTCGGCTTCTATTGCATTACAGTTGCGTGAACTTTAGTCAGTACCACTTCGGATCACGCTTGAGTTGCTCCTGCAACATCGCCTTCATGCCGTCATCCGGCTTGCCCAGCCAGCGGTATTGCGCATGGCGGGTTGGCGACTTGTCCTTGGGCAATCCCTCGGGTACTTCCACGAGCATCCCGTAGGCATCGTCCTTGTCCCAGCTAAACGCCACGATCAGGCGCTTGTAGGTGCAGTTGTCAGCCGATTCGCACAGCGGACCGACAAGGTACTTGTCGCCATCCTCTGTCACCGCCGACATCTGCTCCTGCGAACTGCCGCTGAGGTTGATCACCCACTCGGGCAATCGCTCCTCCCCCTTGAGGGTGTCCTGCCAGGTTTCAACATACTCGGGGTCTGTCGCCAACAATTGGTTGGCGTGGACCTGGCCATCATTGGCCGCCATCGCCGCCGCGCTACTGCCCAACAGCAGGGCAGTAGCCAGGGCTTTGCTGATCATCCGCTTCATGGCTTAGCGCCTGCCGCGCCCGAAGAAGAACGAAGCAATGAACAGCACCAGGAAAACGATGAACAGGATCTTGGCAATACCGGTAGCGGCGCCAGCGATACCACCGAAGCCCAGCACGGCAGCGACAATGGCGATGATCAGGAATGTGATAGCCCAACTAAGCATGATGAATCTCCTTTTTCCCTTGAAATTGTATGCAGGCGCCTCAGAACACCCAGCGATCCTGCGGTACTACGTTTTGCACAGTGGCGGGGGACGAGGCCTTTGGCGACGGCTGTGGATCTGCCGCACGCACCAGGTTATTGGCACGGGTCGCCTGAATCTGGCTCAACAGCGCTGTCTGCGCTGCCACCTGATCGGCCAGTCGTGCAGTCTGCAGGCTGTAGTAAAACTGGCCGGCGGCCAGGGTTACCAACAGGGCAAGTGCCACGAACAGAAACTGACGTACTGGCACTGCGGTGGTCTGCGACTGGTTGACTGGTTGGCGACTCATGTCGATGTCTCCTGCAATGTTCTTGTTAAACGCTATGAACAAGTAATTGCAGCCTGCATGCCAGTCTTGCCAATGTTAAAAAACGTATATATTTCAAGCACTTAAAAACATGTAGGCAGTGTCTGTAGGACGTATCCTGCACGATGGGGCCGTTAGCGTCGTGCGTATTGCACGACTCAGCCCTCGACCTTGGTCGCTACCTTGAGCAAATCAGCGTCAACCCCGCGCACACCGAGGATTTGCCGCGCGACCTCGACAGCGATGGTTTTCTGCTCCCGGCTGACCACCTCACCCGCCAAGCGAACCATGCCTTGCTCACTGCTGACCTTCAGGTTGAGGCCATCCAGGTTACGGCTGTAGCCGTAGCTGCTCTGAATCTTGTCGATGATCCAGCTGTCCGAGGGTTGCTCGCCCTGCACTGCGGCCACCGGCGTTTCCCGCGCCTTGGCCATCGCCGCTGTGTCGAGGCTGATCAGGTTGTTGACCAGGTGGATACCGTCGGTGGTGCGTGCCAGCACGCCTGCCACTTCCTTGGCTTCGACCCGGTCGACGCGACCGCGCAAGGTGACCACACCATCGCGACTGTCTACTTCAATTGGCGCCTTGCTGGTTACCTGCGCCCAGGACAAACGCGCACGGACGATAGCCGTCAGGGTCGCATCCTCCAGCCGCTGGGCGTAAGCGCGCAGGTCCAAGGACTGCTCGACCAGACCGGGGTTGACCTGCAACTGGTTATCCACCTGCTCGATGCCGCGGGTAGCCAGCGCTACGTCCTCGGCCAGCTTGCGCTCCACGGCGCTTTCGACCTCACCGGTGAGGCGCGCCTGCTGCTCCTGCACCGCCACCTCGATACGAAACGGATTGAGCAGACGGTTGAGCGACAGTGCGGTTTGCAGCGCGCCTTGCAGGCGGGCGTCTTGCAACGGATCAGCAAACACCGGAGAGGCGAAAGCGGCGATGGACAGCGCCAAAACGGCGCTTCGTGGGGAAAATGCCATGCTGAGTGCTCCTTTTGAAACAAATCCAAATATCTTCGCAACCACCGTGCCAGGCAAAAATCACTGATAAAAACCTTTATATTCAATTAGTTAACCGAATACGCGACCAACGGCTAGCATGCAAAGGACGGAATCCTTCAGAATTGACCATGCAACTTGCCCGATCTTTCCGACACTAACTCAGATAAATCCTAATGGAGCGTAGGAAAATGGAGTCTACCCAGGACAATCAAGGCCGCATTCTGCTGGTAGATGATGAGTCCGCTATCCTGCGAACCTTCCGCTACTGCCTTGAAGATGAAGGCTACAGCGTGGCCACGGCCAACAGTGCGGCCCAGGCCGAGGCGCTGCTGCAGCGTCAGGTATTCGATTTGTGTTTCCTCGATCTTCGCTTGGGCGAAGACAACGGGCTCGATGTGCTGGCGCAGATGCGCGTGCAGGCACCGTGGATGCGCGTAGTGATCGTCACTGCCCATTCGGCGGTCGATACCGCAGTAGATGCGATCCAGGCTGGCGCTGCTGACTACTTGGTCAAGCCGTGCAGCCCGGACCAACTGCGCCTGGCCACTGCCAAGCAGCTTGAGGTACGCCAGCTGTCGGCGCGCCTGGAAGCCCTCGAAGGCGAAGTACGCAAGCCCAAGGACGGCCTCGATTCGCACAGCCCGGCAATGATGGCCGTGCTGGAAACCGCGCGGCAGGTGGCGACCACCGACGCCAACATCCTTATCCTCGGCGAATCCGGCACTGGTAAAGGCGAACTGGCCCGGGCCATTCACGGCTGGAGCAAGCGTGCGCGCAAGGCCTGCGTGACCATCAACTGCCCATCGTTGAATGCCGAGCTGATGGAAAGCGAGCTGTTCGGGCATACCCGCGGCGCCTTCACCGGTGCCAGCGAAAGCACCTTGGGGCGGGTCAACCAGGCGGATGGCGGTACCCTGTTCCTTGACGAGATCGGCGACTTCCCGCTGGCTCTGCAGCCCAAACTGCTGCGTTTTATTCAGGACAAGGAATATGAGCGCGTCGGCGATCCGGTTACCCGCCGTGCCGATGTGCGCATTCTGGCCGCAACCAACCTCAATCTGGATGACATGGTCCGCGAAGGGCGCTTCCGTGAGGACCTGCTGTACCGCCTCAATGTCATCACCCTGCACCTGCCGCCACTGCGCGAGCGCAGCGACGATATCCTGACCCTGGCTGACCGTTTCCTCGCCCGCTTCGTCAAGGAATATGCGCGGCCGGCACGTGGGTTCAGCGACGAGGCCCGCGCGGCCCTGCTCAACTACCGTTGGCCAGGCAACATTCGCGAGCTGCGTAACGTGATCGAGCGCGCCAGCATCATCTGCCCGCAGGAGCGGGTTGAAGTCAGCCACCTCGGCATGGCCGAGCAAACCACCAGCAATGCACCGCGAATTGGTGCTGCGCTGAGCCTGGACGAGCTGGAACGGGCCCATATCGGCGCGGTGCTGGCCTCCAGCGATACCCTTGATCAGGCTGCCAAGACGCTTGGGATCGACGCCTCGACGCTGTACCGCAAACGCAAGCAATTCAACCTGTGAAGTGGCCCATGAAGCTGCGTGCGAGGCTCTTTTTAAGCATTTCAGCGCTGGTCACGGTGGCGCTGCTGGGCCTGCTGCTGGGCCTGGTCAGCGTTTTGCAGATGGCCTCGACCCAGCAAGCGCTGGTGCGTGATACCACTCATACGCTGGAGTTGGGCCTCAAGCTGCGGCAGAACCTCGGCGAACAGTTGATTCTGACTCTGGACGAGGACAGCGACGCCGACAGCCTCAACAACCTGCAGACCCAGTTCCAGACCTTGCTCAGCCAGGGCTTGCAGGAAGGCGGCGAGAAAACCGGTTTCAGCAAGGCCAGCAGCAATTACCAGGCCTTCCTCCAGGCCTACCGGCAAACCCCCAATCCTGCCCGCAGCATGGCCACCGACAAGCCCCTCGGCGCTGCTTTCAATCAGGTCCGCACCGACCTGATCGACTCCTACAAGCAGTCACTGGAGCAGATATCCCGCAGTGAAGAGGCCAGCCGTGACCGCGCGCTGCTGATCAGTGGCCTGCTCGGGCTGATGGGCTTGACTGTGCTGATCCTCGGCTTTGTCACTGCGCACAACATCGCGCGCCGCTTCGGCCTGCCGATCGAAGCCCTGGCCAAAGCCGCAGATGAAGTCGGCCAAGGCAACTTCAATGTCACCCTGCCGCTGTCCCAGGCTACCGAACTGAACCAGCTGACCCGCCGCTTCGGGCTGATGGCAGACGCCCTGCGCAAGCATCAGGCGACCAATATCGACGAAGTCCTCGCTGGTCAGCAGCGCCTGCAAGCTGTGCTCGACAGCATCGACGACGGGTTGCTGATCATTGACCAGCAAGGCCACCTCGAGCATCTCAACCCGGTTGCCCAGCGGCAGCTGGGTTGGGAAACCAGCCGCCATGGCACCAGCCTGGTCGAGGCGCTGCAACGTCCCGAGCTTGAACAGCAGCTGCGCCAGGTATTGCGCGGCGGCAGCCTTGACCGGCCACCGGAAGACTTGAGCATTGAAGTCGAAGACGAAACGCGCCTGCTGTCGTACAGCCTGACCCCGGTCAGCCATCCGCAAGGGCCGATTCTGGGTGCGGTGATGGTGCTGCATGACGTCACCGAGCAACGTGCGTTCGAGCGCGTGCGCAGCGAGTTCGTGCTGCGCGCCTCGCATGAGTTGCGCACCCCGGTCACCGGCATGCACATGGCCTTTGGCCTACTGCGCGAGCGGATCTCGTTCCCGCCACAGGCCCGCGAAAACGACCTCCTCGACACCATCGGCGAAGAAATGCAGCGCCTGACCCAGTTGATCAATGATCTGCTCAACTTCTCCCGCTATCAGAGTGGTTTGCAGAAGCTCGAGCTGGCCCACTGCGGTGTCGAAGAGATGCTTGAGCGGGCGCAGGCGCGCATCGCCGAGCTGACAGCGGACAAGCAGGTCGAGCTGGTGATCGAGCTCGAACAGCCATTGCCACGTATCCAGGCCGACGTTGCCCAGCTTGATCGGGTGCTGGACAACCTCCTGCACAATGCCGTGCGCCATACGCCTGATGGTGGCCGGATTCGCCTGCATGCGCGGCGCCACGGCGAGCGGGTGATCATCAGCGTCGAAGACAACGGTGAGGGTATTGCCTACGGCCAGCAAGGGCGGATCTTCGAACCCTTCGTTCAGGTTGGGCGCAAAAAGGGCGGGGCAGGCCTCGGGCTGGCCCTGTGCAAGGAAATCGTCCAGCTGCACGGTGGGCGCATGGGGGTCATTTCAAGGCCTGGCGAGGGCACCCAGTTCTACATGGCCCTGCCAGTCTGAACCCGCTCACGGCTCATCATCGATGCGCCGTGAGCGGACTCGCCGCCCACGAGTAATCAGCTCGGCGAACTGGCGGGCGCTGAGTGGATGGGCAAACAGCCAACCCTGGCCATAGTTGACCCCTTCGCTATTGAGCAGCAGCGCCTGATCCTCGCACTCGATGCCCTCGGCGATCACCCGCAGGTGCAGGTCGTGGGCCATGCGGATGATGTGCGGTGCCACGCCACTGCTAGCGGCATCATGGCCAAGCGCGTCGATGAACGCCTTGTCGATCTTCAGGCAATCCACCGGCAAGGTCTGCAGGTAGGCGAGGCTGCAATAGCCGGTGCCAAAGTCATCGATCAGCACCTGATGGCCAACCGCGCGCAAGGCTTGCAGGTTGTCGCGCGCCACTACCACGTCGATCAGCCCGCGCTCGGTGACCTCAAAGGCGATCTGGCTGGCCGGGACCCGGTGCAAGGCCAGTAAACGCGCGGCCACCGGCCCGATCCGCGGCACCATCACATCGCACGCGGCAAGGTTGACCGAGATGTACAGCTGGCGGTTGGCGCGCAGCAACTGGCCCAGTTGCTCCAGCACTCGCTGCAACACAAAGTCGGTGATTTCGCGGATCTGCCCGGTGTTCTCGGCCAACGGAATGAACAGGTCGGGACTGGTCAGGCTGCCATCCGGGCGGCGCCAGCGCACCAACGCTTCGGCACCGACGCAGCGCCGGCTGTCCAGCTCGAAGATAGGCTGATAAAGCACCTGCAGTTCACCCCGGCGTAGTGCGTTCTGCAGCTCGGAGCTCATCGAACGGCGCTGCCGAATCAGCTGCAGCACCAGCCAGCCGATACAGCAAGCCAACAACAAACTGCCCGGAAACAACAGCCAGAGCAGGCCGTTCATCTTCAGGGGCAGGCCCACACGCGGGGCGATCAGCACCAGTTGATAGTCCGGTGATTTGGTCGGCATGCTGTAGATCAGCCGGTCGCTCTGCTCGAACAATGACTGGCCCGAAGGAGGCGGCCATTCGGCCAGCGGTGGCCACGGCTGGGCCGGGCCCAGCACGGGGATAGCCCGGCTGCCATGATCGAGCACTACCAACAGGCTGCCTCCCGGTGGCAGATCGACCACATCGGTCAGATGCCCGCGCGAGGTCGACACCAGAAACTTGCCCCGGCCAAGCATCAACGCGGCCAGGTTTTCATCAGGTTCAGTAGTGGTGTTGAGCCAGTAGCTGTAGGTGGGCCCGCGGATATCCGGTGGGCGCAGCGGCTGCATGGCGCTTTCCTTGCCACGGCTGGAGCAGAGTTCGTTGCCGTCCAGGTAAGCGGTTTCGTAGATGAAGCGCGAGCTCAGGCTGACCTGCTGCAACGCCGCTAGCATGCGCCCGTCGCAGCCGCGCAAGGGCAGCGCCTGCAGCTGATCGACGCCCTCGCGCAGTTGCCCAAATACCTGCTCCAGACGCTCGAGAAACCGCTCGCCCTGGGCGTTCATCTGCGCGCTTTCGCTTTCTTTCATCTGTTGCAGGGCAACGCCAACGCTGCCGGCAATCAACAGGACGGCGCTGGCCAGGGCCGCGAATGCGGCCAGCAGCCAGGGACGGTGGAAAATTTGGCGCAACCCATCGAGAAAGGTCGGCATCGCACTCATCCAGTTGATTACCAAAGGTATAGCAACGGATCGGGTAATCAGCATGGCCGTCTGGCGTATTACTCACGACTGCCACCCACGCATAGCTCGGCCAACACACTCAAGCAGTCGGTGCAGCAGCCTCAGCGCATCTGATTGAGTACTTGCAGCATGGCCGCGGTTTGCGCGTCAGGTTGCCCGTCAAAGCGCTGCGGGCGGAAACGCATCTGGAACGCCGCCAGCACGTGCCGGGTAGCTACATCCAGCTCGCCGGTCTGCTCGATCGCGTAGCCAAACCGCGCCAGCTGCTGCTGATACCAGTTGATGCTGGGCGGATTGACCGCAAAGAAGCCCTGCTGACGCGCGACTGCGTTGGCATCAGGCCAGATGCCGAGGCCTGCATCCGCCAGGCGCTTCCATGGGAACAGCGGGCCCGGGTCGAGCTTGCGCAGCGGTGCGATGTCACTGTGGCCAATGATGTAGCGAGGTTTGATGTTATTGCGTTTGACGATGTCTTTGAGCAGGGCAATCAGCGACTGTACCTGCGCCTCACTGTAGGGATACCAGACGCGGCCGTTGGGCGTGTCATCGAAACCGGGATTGACGATTTCGATACCGATCGAGGTCGAGTTGAGCCAGGTACGCCCATCCCACTGACTGTCGCCGGCATGCCAGGCGCGGCGGCTTTCGTCGACCAACTGATACACCGTGGCCGGGCCGTCGCCAATCAGGTAGTGGCTGCTGACTTCACCTTTGGTAAGCAGCGCGAGCGAGCGCTCCAGTGAAGCGTTGGTGTAATGCAGCACGACAAACTGGATGCGCTCGTCCTGGTTCACAGAGGTGTGGCTGCGATCAATGCGCAGCCCCGAGCTACAGCCGGCCAGGGCCAGAACGAGCAGGGCGGTAAAGAGAGTTTTCATCGGCAGGGAACACATATCAGCAGCTACGAAGTTGCTACAGTATAACGTGCTCCCTGCCCACTGTTTGTAGGAAACCGCTTAGCCCTGCTCCACCCGATTGCGCCCAAGATCCTTGGCCCGGTACAACGCGGTGTCGGCACGCTTGAGCACCTGGTCGCCGCGCTCGCCCGTGCGAAAGGCGCTGATACCAATGGAGGTAGTGATCACTACCCGCTCGCCCTTGAAGTGGAACGGGCAGGCTTCGATGGCCGCGCGCAGGGTTTCAGCCACCTGCAAGCCAGCTGCCGGCGAGGTCTGCGGCAGCAACACGACAAATTCCTCGCCGCCAAATCGGGCAATGAAGTCGCGCCCGCGCATGCGCTTGCGCAACTGGTCGGCGACGATCTTCAAGACCTTGTCCCCGGCCAGGTGGCCGTAGCCATCGTTGATCCGCTTGAAATGGTCGAGATCGAGGATCGCCATCAGCAGGTGACCGCCATTTTCCTGCCAGTCGAGTACTTCGCGCTCGACCTGCTCGGACCAGGCGGCGCGGTTGGGCAGCCCGGTCAACGGGTCGATCAGGGCCTTCTGGCGTTGCTCTTCAAGGTGCTCGCGGTAGCCCAGCGCCTCCTGCTCCATGTTCGCCACACGCTCGGCCAAGCCGTGCAGGCGCCCAGCCAACTCCTGTTCGCGGCGGTCACGTTCCTGCTGATGGTCGTCGATGGTGACCAGCAGGCCTTCAAGGCGATTGTCGAGGACATGTTTGAGGCTGTTGAGGTCAGCTGCGCCCTGAACGCTGCTTTGCAGGCCATCAACCTGCTCCCGCAGTTGGCTGTCGAGTTCGCGGGCAGCACTGGTGTTGTCGGCATGCCCGGCACTGGCTTCGTGCAAGTGGCTCTGGAAGGTCTCCAGGCGCTCGTTCAGCTGCTGAAGGTACGCTTCGAACTCGTGCTGACCGCTGTCGGTAATGGCCAGCATCAATACGGCCAGGTCATCCAGCACCGGGATCAACTCGTACCAGTTCAAGCCACGTGCAACCCGCTCGCGCATTTCCAGCGCCTGCGCCTTGTGCCGTTCGGGCAGGCTGAGGTCGTCGAGCAGCCCGATCAAGGTCTGTTCGATATGCAGGGCAACCTGGCTGTAGGGCGGCTCGACGGCGTCGGGCAAAGCGTAGGGGCCGTCGTCGTCGACTGGCTCAGCATCCACCTCTGGCGCCTCGCTCGGCCCCAGTTCGTCCGGCTCGACCTCTGCCAATGCTTGCTGCTGCGGTTCGCCGGGCTGTTCGTCACTCTCGCCCACCGATGTCAGTGGCCCTACCAGCGCAGGCCCTGACGACTCGGGCTCTACAGGTTGTACCTGCATGGGCTCAGTGAGTGCTGGCTGAACACCTTGCTCAACGACTGTAGGGAGGAAATCGGCTGCGCGGACGGGGATGACCGGCTCAGGAGCTGCTGGAGCCTGTACTTCGGCCGGCACGACGGGCGGCTGGGGCTCACTGGCGAGGATTGGCAGAGCCTGCGCTTCAGCACCGGGCACGTTCGGCGCGGGGCTGCTCGGCTCCGGCGTATCCGCGCGCGACTCGCTGTCGCTTTTGCCGAACAATCGTTGCAGAAAACCCGGGCGATGCTCATCGTCCTGGTTTTGCAGCGAACTCAGCGCTTTGCCCTGCAGGCCACTGAGTTCGCCTAGCAATGGCGGCAGTTCGCGAGACTGGCCAACGCCGCCGTCGAGTTTTTTCGCCAGTTTTTTCAGCGGCCGGGCGACTTCGCCAGGCAGCGGCAAACTCTGCAACTGGGTAACCAGTGCTGTCAGCGCGTCGCTGACCTGATTCATGCGGGTTTCGCGCCGCTGCTCGGAGTCAAGCACGGTTCTTTCCAGACGCGGGATCAGGTTGGCAAGGCCAGCGTCCATGTTGTCGCTGCGGATGACCTCGCGCATTTCCTTCATGCACTGGTCCACCGCCTTGTCGCTACCCTCAGCCGCCAGGGTGCTGCGCACCAGGCCACGACGCAGCAGGTCGAGCCGGGCGTCCCAGCGACGCTCGAGCTTTTCCTGCTGTTCGATGCTTTTAAGGTATTTTTCTTTCCAACGCTCTGCGTCGTCTGTCATGCCCGGATCCACTGCGCGGTGATGGCAATTAGCTCAAGACGGGCAGGGTATCCACAGTCAATGCGTCAGGCAATCGAATCTCGACCGCAACTGGGAGGTGATCGGAAATTGGCTGGGCCAATACCTCGACACGCTCCAGCGTCAGGCTCGGGCTGAGCAGAATATGATCAAGGCAGCGCTGCGGGCGCCAACTCGGGAAGGTCGCTTCGACCTGCGGCGCAATCAGCCCAAGGTCGCGCAGTGGCGAGGTTTCCAACAGATCGTTGGCGTGGGTGTTCATGTCTCCCATCAACACCTGGTGACGATAGCCGCCAATCAGCTCGCGGATGTAGCTGAGCTGCATCGCACGGGTCTTGGCACCGAGCGCCAGGTGCATCATGACCACGATCAGCGCATCTTCACCCTCGCCGAAGCGCACCAGGATAGCACCGCGACCGGCGGGGCCGGGCAGCGGGTGATCTTCCAGATGAGTCGGTTTGAGCCGGCTGAGGACGCCATTGCTGTGCTGGGCAAAACGCCCCAAGTTGCGATTGAGCTGCTGATACCAGTATGGGAACGCGCCCAACTGGGCCAGGTGCTCGACCTGGTTGATGTAGCCCGAGCGCATGCTGCCACCATCGACTTCCTGCAAGGCCACCAGATCGAAGTCGCTGATCAGCGCACCGATCTTCTGCAGATTGCCGGCCCGACCGGTGTGCGGCAGCAGGTGCTGCCAACTGCGGGTCAGGTAATGGCGGTAGCGCTCGGTACTGATACCAACCTGGATATTGAAACTGAGCAGGCGCAGGCGACCATCTTCCGGGAGGCCGGGTGCCTGCAGGTGATGCTCGTTGACCTGCGGTTGATGCAGGCCAACGCCTCGGGTGGTTCGCACGCGAGCCATGGGTTCGCCGCTTACTTAGCGGCGCGCTCCTTGGCGATCAGCTGATCGGCGACGTTGAGTACGCCTTCCGGGCCGCCGGCGGTGCCGAGGTCAAAGCGGTATTTGCCGTTGACGATCATGCTTGGAACACCAGTGATTTCGTACTTCTTCGCCAGTTCTTTGGCCTGTTTGACCTGGCCTTTGATGGCGAAGGAGTTGAAGGTGGCAAGGAACTTGTCTTTATCGACGCCCTGAGTGGCGAGGAACTCAGCCATGTCTTCAGGCTTGGTCAACTGCTTGCGCTGATTCTGGATCGCATCGAACACTGCGGCGTGAACCTTGTGCTCGACGCCCATGGCTTCGAGGGTCAGGAACATCTGGCCGTGAGCATCCCATGGGCCGCCGAACATGGCGGGAATGCGTTTGAAATTGACATCGGCAGGCAGCTTTTCAGCCCACGGATTGATCACCGGTTCGAAGTGGTAGCAGTGCGGGCAGCCATACCAGAACAGCTCGACGACTTCGATCTTGCCTGGCTGGGAGACTGCAACCGGGTTGCTCAGCTCGATATATTCTTTACCCGCGGTAGCCGTATCGGCTGCCTGAACGGCGGTGATACCGAAAACGCTGGCGGCGACCAGCGCAGCGCTGAGAATCAGTTTACGCATGCATTACTCCTGAGCATTCAGTGGTCACCTCGACGCGACCTCAACTAAGACCGGCCGGGAAGGGTGCGAGTTCGATAGTGTAACGGCAACAGACGAAAAAAAGGGCAGCCGGGGCGCAATGCGTCAGCCGAGCCTCGTAACACCGCCGCCCCCTGTAGAGCGGGCTTGTGTCGCGATGGGCTGCAAAGCAGCCCCAAACTCGACCGACTGGCACCAACCCAGCCACCCTTCATCATTTACCAATCAATCATTAACTGAGGGTTAACCCCCTCAGTGCAGCCCCTGAATATAGCTCGCCAACGCCTCAACATCCTTGTTGCTCAGCTTGCTGGCGATGCTGCGCATGGTCATCGCATCACCATCGTTGGTGCGATTGCCTTCACGGAAGTCGGTCAGCTGCTTGCTGATGTATTGAGCGTGTTGGCCACTCAGATGTGGGAAGCCTGCCAAGGCAATGCCTGCGCCATCGGGCGAATGGCAGCCGGTACAGGCAGGCATGCCCTTGCTCAGGTCGCCACCATTGAACAAGGCACGCCCGCGCTCGACCAGCTTCGGATCGGCTGCGCCGACGCTGCCTTTCTGGCTGGCGAAGTAGCTGGCGATGTCGGCCAGGTCCTGGTCATTGAACGGTTCGAGCATGCCGGTCATTTCCAATACCACGCGCTTGCCGGTCTTGATGTCGTGCAGTTGCTTTTCCAGGTAGCGTTCGCCCTGGCCAGCGAGTTTCGGGAAATTAGGCGCCAGGCTGTTGCCGTCGGGGTTGTGGCAGGCACCACAGACGGCGGTTTTCGCCTGACCGGCGGCGGCGTCGCCTTTGATAGGGTCCGCAGCACTTGCCGCACCTGCAACCCCCATGGTCAACAGCAGACTCACGAATAGTTTGTTCATCAGCTAATCCAACACGGCTAAGGGTGAAATGTTATGTATCGGGACTGCCGCTCATCCAAAGGATGACCAAACGGTAGTCCTCGGTACTGCAGTCCATGCACAATCCACGCGGCGGCATAGCCTTGAAACCCTTGTTAACATGCGCCACCAGTACCTCCATACCCTGCGCCAGCCTTGGCTCCCAGGCCGCCACGTCACCCTTCATCGGGGCCTGTGGCAGTTGTCCGGCGTGACAGGCAGCACAGCTGCGGTTGTACAACGCCTCGGGATCCTGTGTAGCCTGTGCACTGAAAAACGGTAGGAACATACCAACAGCCATTAGCCATTGCGCCTTGCGTAACGACCTTTCAGGGTTGGGGGCCGCGCTGCGTTCTAATGCGCGAGCTATTGTTCGACACCCCATGTGCGCCTCCTTCGCTGGGAGAATGCACACACAAAAACTGGGGCATTATATACTTCCGCGATCCAAACGGAAACGACACTGCTTGCCGAGCCTGGCTCAGGCAACACCCACATCGGATATCCCATGCAAGTCAAGAACCCCATCCTCGGCCTCTGCCAGAAAGCCACCTTCGCCCTTAGCGCCGCCAAGGTCGATCAATGCCCGGAAGACCAGGGTTACGAGGTGGCTTTCGCCGGCCGTTCCAACGCCGGTAAATCCAGCGCCCTCAACACCCTGACCCATGCCAGCCTGGCGCGGACTTCGAAAACCCCAGGCCGCACGCAGCTGTTGAACTTCTTCAGTCTGGACGATGAACGGCGTTTGGTCGACTTGCCGGGCTACGGGTATGCCAAGGTGCCGATCCCGCTCAAGCAGCACTGGCAGCGCCACCTGGAAGCCTACCTGGGCGGCCGTGAGTGCCTGCGCGGGATCATTTTGATGATGGACGTGCGCCATCCGATGACCGATTTCGACAAGATGATGCTGGACTGGGCCAAGGCCAGCGGCATGCCCATGCACATCCTGCTGACCAAGGCCGACAAGCTCACCTACGGCGCAGCGAAGAACACCCTGCTGAAAATCCAGGCAGAAATCCGCAAGGGCTGGGGCGATACCGCGTCCATCCAGTTGTTCTCGGCGCCCAAGCGCCAGGGCCTGGAAGAAGCCTACGTGGTCCTGGCCGGCTGGATGGAACTGGAAGACAAGCCTGTCGAGTAAGCGCTGACGCGAGGGTGCTGTAAGCGGCAAATTGCCGCTGCAGCCAAATCGCAGGCAAAAAAAACCCCGGACTTCGTATGGGGAGGGGGAAGTTCGGGGTTCAAGTCCGGACCGTTAGGGCGGGGTCCAGATATTCTGCCAACACTTAACACAACATAGGAGCATCGAACGGCTTCACCAGCCATTCAGTAGATCTGAGTCCCGCTTCACTGGTTTAGTTCCTCAGCGCTTGCAATTATTTGCGCTAACAGGGGCTGCCTAGCCTGCAAAAACGCCTAAGCAACGTGGGTCCACGGATAGCCGCAGACCCCACGCCAGACGTCTTAGTGCGCCTCGTCCCAGTTCGCCCCAACGCCGACTTCGACCAGCAACGGCACGTCCAGCTGAGCCGCGTCGCTCATGTGCGGGCGGATCTCGGCCTTGATCTGCTCGACCAGGTCTTCACGCACTTCCAGCACCAGTTCATCGTGTACCTGGAGGATCACCCGCGCATCCAGCCCGCTGCTGCTCAGCCAGTTATCCACAGCGACCATGGCGCGCTTGATGATGTCGGCGGCAGTGCCTTGCATCGGGGCGTTGATCGCGGTGCGCTCGGCGCCTTTGCGCAGGGCCTGATTCTTCGCGTTGATATCCGGCAGGTACAGGCGACGACCGAAGAAAGTTTCGACATAGCCCTGCTCGGCAGCCTGGGCGCGGGTGCGCTCCATGTAGGCGAGCACGCCTGGGTAGCGGGTGAAGTAGCGGTCAATATAGTCCTGCGACTGTTTACGGTCGACGCCAAGCTGCTTGGCCAGACCGAAGGCGCTCATGCCATAGATCAGGCCGAAGTTGATCGCCTTGGCGCTGCGGCGCTGGTCGGTGGTGACGGCAGCCAGATCAACGCCAAATACCTCTGCAGCAGTCGCCCGGTGCACGTCCAGGTCGTTGCGGAAGGCATGCAGCAGGCCTTCGTCCTTGGCCAGGTGGGCCATGATCCGTAATTCGATCTGCGAGTAGTCGGCCGCGAGCAATTTGTAGCCAGGGCTGGCGATGAACGCCTGCCGAATACGCCGGCCTTCGGCGGTGCGGATCGGAATGTTCTGCAGGTTCGGATCACTCGACGACAGGCGCCCAGTGGCTGCCACAGCCTGCTGATACGAGGTGTGAATCCGGCCGGTGCGCGGGTTGATCTGGTGCGGCAACTTGTCGGTGTAGGTGCTTTTGAGCTTGCTCAGCGAGCGGTACTGCATCAGCACCTTGGGCAGCGGATAGTCCTGCTCGGCCAACTCGGCCAGCACTGCCTCGGCGGTAGATGCCTGGCCTTTGCTGGTCTTGCTCAGGATCGGCATGCCCAGCTTGTCGTAGAGGATCACCCCGAGTTGCTTGGGCGAGCCAAGGTTGAACTCTTCCCCGGCCAGGGCATACGCCTCGCGCTCCAGCTCGGCCATTTTCAAGCCAAGCTCGCCGCTCTGGATGGCCAGCAGATTGGCATCGACCAGCGCGCCCTGGCGCTCGATCCGCGCCAGTACCGGCACCAGCGGCATCTCGATGTCCATCAGCACCGGCTGCACGCTGGGGGTCTTCGCCAGATGCGCCTGCAGTGCCTGGTGCAGGCGCAGGGTAATGTCGGCGTCTTCGGCGGCGTAAGGGCCGGCCTTGTCCAGTGGGATCTGGTTGAAGGTCAGCTGCTTGGCGCCTTTGCCGGCGATCTGCTCGAAGGTGATGGTGGTGTGGTCGAGGTACTTCTGCGCCAGGCTGTCCATGTCATGGCGGGTAGCGTTGGAGTTGAGCACGTAGGATTCGAGCATGGTGTCGTAGGCGACACCCCGCATATCGATGCCATTGGCCTCATCACCGCCAATTGCGCAGTTGGCCAGAATATTGATGTCGTACTTGGCGTTCTGGCCGATCTTGCCTTTGTGCGGGTCTTCCAGCAGCGGCTTCAGCGCCAGCAATACCTGGTCACGATCGAGCTGGGCCGGTGCGCCTTCGTAGTCATGGGTCAGCGGCACATAGGCGGCCACATGCGGTTCGACCGCGAACGACACGCCAACCAGCTGCGCCTTTTGCGCGTCCAGCCCGGTGGTCTCGGTGTCGAAGGCAAACAGCGGCGCCTGGCGCAGTTTTTCCAGCCAGGCATCGAAGCGGGCTTGGTCGAGGATGGTCTCGTACTGCGGCTCGACCTTGGCCTGCGGCGCTTCTTCTACCGGCGCCGGCGCCAGCTCCTCGCCAACCTTTGCCGCATCACGCTGCACATCGGCGATCCAGCTCTTGAATTCCATTTCGGCATACAGCGCCAGCAGCGCGTCGCGATCCGGCTCGGCGCAGACCAGCGCATCGACTTCGATATCCAGCGGCACATCAATTTTGATGGTAGCCAGCTCATACGACATGAAGGCCGCATCGCGGTGCTCCTCGAGCTTGGCAGGCAGGCTCTTGGCGCCGCGAATCGGCAGCGCCGGGACCTTGTCGAGGTTGGCGTAGACGTCCTTCAAGCCACCGCCGATGCCGGTCAGCAGGCCGACAGCAGTTTTTTCGCCAACGCCGGGCACGCCGGGGATGTTGTCGACCTTGTCGCCCATCAGCGCCAGGAAGTCGATGATGTGTTCAGGGCCGACGCCGAACTTCTCGTGCACACCGGCAATGTCCATGACGCTGCCGGTCATGGTGTTGACCAGGGTGATGTGGCCGTCGACCAGCTGGGCCATGTCCTTGTCGCCGGTGGAGATGATCACCGGGCGCCCGGCCGCCGCACTGCTGCGGGCCAGGGTGCCGATGACGTCGTCGGCTTCGACCCCTTCCACGCACAGCAGCGGATAGCCGAGTGCCTTGACGCTGGCGTGCAATGGCTCGACCTGCACCCGCAGGTCGTCCGGCATGCTCGGCCGGTTGGCCTTGTAGTCGGCGAACAGGGCGTCGCGGAAGGTCCCGCCCTTGGCATCGAAGACCACCGCGAACAGGCTGTCCGGATATTGCCGGCGCAGGCTCTTGAGCATGTTCAGCACGCCCTTGACGGCACCGGTGGGCATACCCTTGGAGGTGGTCAGCGGCGGCAGCGCGTGGAAGGCGCGATACAGGTAGGACGAACCGTCCACCAGGACGAGGGGAGCTAGGCTCATGAGCAGAATCAACCTTTTCGACGGGTCCGGCGCTAGAATAGCCAGATCAATGACGACAAAGGGACAAGGTTATCATGCGGACACTGAATCGCCTGTTACTGCTCGGCCTTCTGGCAACCATGCCGATCGTCTCCCAGGCGGCGGACGACGCCCCATCGGCTGATCCCGATGTGACCATTCGCACGGAAGGCGATAAAACCATTCAGGAATACCGGCAAAACGGCTTCCTGTATGCGATCAAAGTCACGCCGAAAGGCGGCAAGCCTTATTTTCTGGTACGCGCCGATGGCTCGGATGGCAATTTCATCCGCTCCGACCAGCCGGACATGCTGATTCCATCGTGGAAGATCTTCGAGTGGTAATCTGACGCGTACCGTCACATCAACCTGGCACTTCCCGGCGGAAGTGCCCGCATGGGCAACTTTTCATCATGTCAGTTTTCACCCCTGTGTCCCGGCCCGAGCTGGAAACCTTTCTGGCGCCGTATCAGCTGGGCCGTCTGCTCGACTTCCAGGGCATCGCCGCCGGTACCGAGAACAGCAACTTCTTCGTCAGTATGGAGCAGGGTGAGTTTGTCCTGACCCTGATCGAGCGCGGCCCGGCCGAAGACATGCCGTTTTTCATCGACCTGCTGGATGTGCTGCACCAGGCCGACATGCCAGTGCCCTACGCCCTGCGCGACCGCGATGGCCATGGCTTGCGGGAGCTGTGCGGCAAGCCTGCGCTGCTGCAGCCACGGCTGAACGGCAAGCATGTGATGGCGCCGAACAACCAGCACTGCGCCCAGGTTGGCGAACTGCAGGCGCATATCCACTTGGCGACCCGCGAGCAGATCCTTGAGCGCAAGACTGACCGTGGCCTGGACTGGATGCTGGAGTCGGGCGCTGAGCTGTTGTCGCACCTGAGCGAGCACCAGCAGGCCCTGCTGCAGCCGACCCTGGCTGACATTGCCGCGCACAAGGCGCAGATCCTGGCGCTGCCACGGGCCAACCTGCACGCCGACCTGTTCCGCGACAACGTGATGTTCGAAGGCACCCACCTCACCGGCTTGATCGACTTCTACAACGCCTGCTCAGGGCCGATGCTGTATGACATCGCAATTACCGTGAATGACTGGTGCCTGGACGAAGCGGCGGGGATCAACCTGCCGCGCGCGCAGGCCTTGCTCGGCGCCTATGCCGCGCTGCGCCCGTTCACCGCGGCCGAGGCCGAGCTGTGGCCGCTGATGCTGCGGGTAGCCTGTGTGCGCTTCTGGCTGTCGCGGCTGATTGCCGCCGAGCAGTTCGCCGGCATGGACGTCACCATTCATGACCCACGCGAGTTCGAAGTGCGCCTGGCCCAGCGTCAGCATATCGACCTGAAGCTGCCGTTCGCGCTCTAAGCCTTTCAGGAGCGTCCTTGCCGGGACGCTCCTTAAGAGCCGTCAGAGCTGTTCCAGGCAACCGGCCAGGCCGTTCGCAAGGTTTTCCAGCAAGCGCTCGTAGCCTTTGCTGTCCACCGGCTCGCTGCCACCCAGCGCATCCAGCTCGGCTAGCCGCACCGGCAGCCCTGCGGTCAGCGTTTCAGCCAGCCGTGGGCGCAGCGGCGGCTCGCTGAACACGCAGGTCTTGCCCACTTCCTGCAAGCGCTTGCGCATCGCCGCCACGTGTTGAGCACCCGGCTGCACTTCCGAAGCCACGCTGAACACGCCGGTGTGCTTGAGGCCGTAAGCTGCTTCGAAGTAATCGAACGCTTCGTGGAAGACGAAGTAGGGCTTGGCGGCAACGCCCGCCACACGGGTCTTGATCCGCTGATCAAGCGCATCCAGGCGCGAATCGAAGGCCTTGAGGTTGCTCTGATACCGCGCCGCATTGGCCGGGTCGAGCTTGCTCAGGTCGGCCGCCATCTGCCCGGCAATTACCCGTGCATTGACCGACGACAGCCACAGGTGCGCGTCCAGGCTACCCGGGCGGTGGTCATGATCATGCTCGTCATGGTCAGCTTCATCATGACCGGCCTCATCATGGGAATGGCTGTCCTCACCAAAATGACGCAGCTGCATGCCCTTCAGCGACTGCACCGCCACGGTCTGCTTGCTGCGGCTGCCGAGCACCCGCGGCAAGAAGTTCTCCATGTCCGGGCCGATCCAGTACAGCAGGTCGGCATCGGCCACGCGCCGTACGTCGGACGGCCGCAGCGCATAGTGGTGCGGCGAGGCACCCGGCGGCAGCAGCACTTCAGGGCTGCCGACACCCTCCTGAACGGCCGCAGCGATCTGCTGCAGCGGTTTGATACTGGTCAGCACACGCACATCGGCATGGGCCGAGCAGGCGAGCAAAGCGACAAAAAGCACAAGGAAACGGGGCACGGTGAATACTCGACGTGTCAGAAACAGGTAACATAATAACGTCTCCATTAAGAACCGTCGCCGCCCATGTCGATTACCCCGCTGGCCCACCGTCCCCACGACCACTCCCATTGCGTGCACAGTGCGCTGGCTGAAGCCGACGCCATCTGCGTGCGTCAGGGTCTGCGTTTGACTGCCCTGCGCAAGCGGGTGCTGGAGCTGGTGTGGCAGAGCCACAAGCCGCTGGGCGCCTACGATATTCTTGCCGTACTGAGCGAGCAGGATGGCCGCCGCGCGGCGCCGCCGACCGTCTATCGGGCGCTGGACTTCCTCCTCGAGAACGGCCTGGTGCACCGCATCGCCTCGCTCAACGCCTTCATCGGCTGCAGCCACCCGGAACACGCCCATCAGGGCCAGTTCCTGATCTGCCGCGAGTGCCATATCGCCATCGAGCTTGAGCAGGACAGCATCAGTGGCGCGATCATCGCCAGCGCCAACGCGGTCGGCTTCAAGGTTGAAACCCAGACCGTGGAAGTGGTCGGCCTGTGCGGCAACTGCCGAGGCGCGGCATGAGCGACGCCCTGATCCGACTTGAGCAAGTCGGCGTCAGCTTTGCTGGCGAAGCCGTACTGGACAACATCGACCTGGCGGTTGCGCCAGGCCAGATCGTCACGCTGATCGGCCCCAACGGTGCTGGCAAGACCACCCTGGTGCGGGCCGTGCTCGGCCTGCTCAAGCCGCATCGTGGCAGCGTCTGGCGCAAGCCCAAGCTGCGTATCGGCTATATGCCGCAAAAGATCCAGGTCGACCCGACGCTGCCACTGTCGGTACTGCGCTTCCTGCGTTTGGTGCCTGGGGTAGACCGCGGCGCAGCTTTGGCGGCATTGCAGGAAGTCGGCGCCGAGCAGGTCATCGACAGCCCGTTACAGACTGTTTCCGGCGGCGAGATGCAGCGCGTGCTGCTGGCCCGAGCCCTGCTGCGCAAGCCGCAATTGCTGGTGCTCGATGAACCGGTACAAGGCGTCGATGTGGCGGGGCAGTCCGAGCTGTACAGTTTGATCACACGCCTGCGCGACCGTTACGGCTGCGGCGTGCTGATGGTCTCCCACGACCTGCACCTGGTCATGAGCACCACCGATCAGGTGGTCTGCCTGAACCGCCATGTGTGCTGCTCCGGCCACCCCGAGCAGGTCAGCGGCGACCCGGCCTTTGTCGAACTGTTCGGCCAGAACGCCCCGAGCCTGGCCATCTATCACCATCACCACGACCACAGCCACGACCTGCACGGCGCAGTTGTCACCCCTGGCGCCCATGTTCACGGAGAGCACTGCAAGCATGGCTGATTTTCTTCTCTACGCCCTGCTGGCCGGTTTGTCCCTGGCAGTTGTTGCAGGTCCGCTGGGCTCGTTCGTGGTCTGGCGGCGGATGGCCTATTTTGGCGACACGTTGTCGCACGCGGCCTTGCTCGGCGTTGCCTTGGGCTTCGTGCTGGATGTCAGCCCGGCGTTGGCGGTAACCGTCGGCTGCCTGCTGCTGGCGATCTTGCTGGTGACGCTGCAGCAGCGCCAGCCGCTGGCGTCGGATACGCTGCTGGGGATTCTTGCTCCAAGCACCTTGTCGCTGGGCCTGGTGGTGCTGAGTTTCATGCACGACGTGCGCATCGACCTGATGGCCTATCTGTTTGGCGACTTGCTGGCGATCAGCCCAACGGACCTGGGCTGGATCATCGGCGGCAGTGCAGCCGTGCTGCTGTTGCTCGCCGCGCTCTGGCGCCCACTGCTGGCGGTGACCGTACATGAAGAGCTGGCCACCGTCGAAGGCCTGCCGGTAGCGGCGCTGCGCCTTACCCTGATGCTGCTCATCGCCGTGGTGATTGCGGTGGCGATGAAGATCGTCGGCGTGCTGCTGATCACCTCGCTGCTGATCATCCCGGCCGCCGCCGCCCAGCGCCATGCGCGCTCGCCCGAACAGATGGCGCTGGGTGCCAGCCTGCTCGGTGTGGTGGCGGTATGTGGCGGGCTGGCAATGTCCTGGTTCAAGGACACGCCGGCCGGGCCATCGATCGTGGTCTGCGCGGCAGTGCTATTCTTGCTGAGCCTGGCCCTGCCCAAACGCTGAGACACGGGTCTCACTTTGGCGCATCTTGCAACCAATGCGCGGGTAAAGGGTCTGTAAGACTTGTTTTCGAGCGTGCGCACCTGGGTGTAGACTTGCTCGCTTTTTGCGCAAATAGAGAGTCGCAGGAATGAAGCCGTTCGCCTCCCGTTATCTGCTTGTTGCCGTGTTGTCGCTGGGCCTGGCCGCGTGTGCCAGCGCCCCGGTCGAACAGCCGAGCGTGCCTGCCCAGGCCGACCCATGGGCCGAGCTGCAGCAGAACATCGCCAGCAACGAACTGGCCACTGCTGAAGATCAGCTGACCGCCCTGCAAGCCCAGGCGCCGCAAGACCCGCGCGTGGAGCAGCACCAGCGCCAGCTCGCCGAAGCCTACTTGCAGCGCAGCCAGATCGTCCTGCAAAAGGGTGACGTGAATGCCGCCGCGACCGCGCTGGCGCGGGCCCGGGCATTGATGCCGCAAGCGCCGGCGCTGGCCGCCGGGGATGCCGTGGCCCATGCGCGCAAAGCCGAGCTGGACCGTGCCGAAGCTGCCTTGAAGGCCGCTGAAGCCAAGCCCAAGGCGCGCGTGATCGACCCCACCGCACCGAGCACCGTGATCGCCCTGAAAACCACAGACAGCCGCGCCCTGCGCCGGCAGCTGGATGACATCGCCGCAGACGTGGTCAGTTATCAGTGTGAAGTGGTGTTCCAGGTGCCACGCAAGGACGACGCTCCGTGGCTGAAAACGCTGCTGGGCAAGCGCGTACACAAGCTCGACAGTAGCTATGAGCTCAATCAGCGCCATGAAATCCAGCGCTCATTGCCCGCTCAGGTCGTGCTGGTACCGCATCAGCGTTGAAATAAAACCCCGGCAGGCGAGCCTGCCGGGGTGATCGATCAAGCCGGAATGGCTTCTGCAGCAGCTTCGCGCTCCCACACCCGGTGCGCTTCGACCGCTTTGACGAAGGCATCGATCGCCTTCTGATCATTGCCCAGCAACAAGCCCTTGTCTTCGGCCAGGCCGAGTTTGCCGACCAGCGCCTTGCCGTCTTTGGCAAAGGCGATGGCCTTCAGGTGCTTGTACGCTTCCAGCAGGAAGTGCTTGGCCAAACCGCTCTGCCCCAGCGCATCAATTGCGGCCTTGCCGGCCGGCACCAGCACACCATCGAACATGATCGACGGCATGCCTTCCATCGACGCATCCACCGCCAGGCTGGAACCATCGGCCGCTTTTACTGGCGCCGAGGTTGGGCCCAGCAGCATTGGCCTGGCGCTGTGCGCCTCAAGTGCCTTGACCAGACGATCGACGTCCGCCGCATCCACACCGTCAGCCAGCAGCAGGGCAATCTTGCGACCCTTGATACCCACGCTGCCCGGGTGATTGAGCTGGCTCAGCGCTGGCGACTCGGCCAGGCTCGAGCCCTTGACCTGCACGGTGCCTTTGCTCGGCGCCGGCAGACCCAGGTTGGCCGCTACTGCCGCCGCCAGCTTCAGGTCGATATTGGCGAGGATCTCGTTGACCTGACGGGCACGGATGTATTCCCGCTCGACCTTGCCCAGCTCAAAGCTGTAGGCCTTGATGATGTGCTGCTGCTCGTTCGGGCTCATGCTGTGGAAGAACAGGCGCGCCTGCGAGAAGTGATCGCCGAACGACTCGCTGCGCTCGCGAACCTTGCGTGCATCGATCCGCTCCTGATAGCTGTCGAAGCCACCGTCTTCAGCCGCTGCCGGGGTTTCCTTCGGCCAGCCGCCATCGATGCTGTTCGGCTCGTACGAGGCACGGCCCTTGTTGATTTCCATGCGGTGCATGCCATCGCGCTGGCCGTTGTGGTTGTGCGCAACCGGACGGTTGATCGGGATCTCATGGAAATTCGGGCCACCGAGGCGGCTGATCTGCGTGTCGGTGTAGGAGAACAGGCGGCCCTGCAGCAGCGGATCGTTGGTGAAGTCGATACCCGGCACGATATGGCCAGGGCAGAAGGCGATCTGCTCGACCTCGGCGAAGAAGTTGTCCGGGTTGCGGTTGAGCACCATCTTGCCCAACGGCGTCACCGGCACCAGCTCTTCGGGGATGATCTTGGTCGGGTCGAGCAGGTCGAAGTCGAACTTGTGCTCGTCGGCCTCAGGCACGATCTGCACGCCCAGTTCCCACTCAGGGTAGTCGCCGGTTTCAATCGCTTCGGAAAGGTCGCGACGATGGAAATCGGTGTCCTTGCCGGCCAGCTTCTGCGCCTCGTCCCACAACACCGAGTGCACGCCTTGCTTCGGCTTCCAGTGAAACTTGACGAAGCTGGCCACGCCTTCGGCGTTGATCAGGCGGAAGGTATGCACGCCAAAGCCTTCCATCATCCGCAGGCTGCGCGGGATAGCCCGGTCGGACATCGCCCAGATGACCATGTGCGCCGACTCCGGCACCAGCGAGACGAAGTCCCAGAAGGTGTCATGAGCCGAACCGCCGGTGGGCATTTCATTGTGTGGCTCAGGTTTCACCGCATGAACGAAGTCGGGGAACTTGATCGCGTCCTGAATGAAGAACACCGGCATGTTGTTGCCGACCAGGTCGAAGTTGCCTTCGTCGGTGTAGAACTTCACGGCGAAGCCGCGCACGTCGCGCACCGTGTCACCGGAGCCACGGGGGCCCTGCACGGTGGAGAAGCGCACGAACACCGGAGTGATTTTCTCCGGGTCCTGGAGGAAACCGGCCTTGGTCAGCTCGGCATGCTTGCCGTAGCTCTGGAAGTAACCATGGGCGCCAGTGCCACGGGCATGGACGATGCGCTCGGGGATGCGCTCATGGTCAAAGTGGGTGATTTTTTCACGCATGATGAAATCTTCGAGCAACGACGGCCCGCGCGCACCCGCTTTGAGGGTGTTCTGGTTGTCGGCGATCTTGACGCCCTGATTGGTCCGCAGTGCCTCGCCGGTAGCGTCGCTACGGTAGGCTTCCAGACTCTGCAGTTTGGCGTTGGTGTTGGCACGGTCCGGGGTGTCGGTACCGGCCATCTCACTCTGTTTCGGGGTATCCGGGTGCTTGCGCGACATGTCGGCTCTCCTCATCGGTATTCAGGGCGGCCCATTCGGGCTCGTTAGCTAGTGACTGATGGCCGTGCGCATGCGTTCAATTCCATTGCCGACTGTCGCGTTATGCCGGTTGGATTGGACCAATACGAAATAAATGCTAAGAAGACCCAGGGGAAAAGGCTAAAATGCGCCCCCCGGCTTACCGCCAGACCCTATTTCCATTGCGCCCCACAAGGTTCGCTCAGTGATCGAGTTTCAACATGTGCACAAGACCTACCGCGTCGCCGGTAGGGACATCCCCGCCCTGAACCCGACCAGCCTGACCATTGAAAATGGCCAGGTGTTCGGCCTGATCGGCCACTCCGGCGCTGGCAAGAGCACCTTGCTGCGCCTGATCAACCGCCTCGAAGCGCCCAGCGGTGGCAAGATCATCGTCGATGGTGAAGACGTTACCGGCTTCGATGCCAACCAGCTGCGGCGCTTCCGCCAGCAGGTCGGGATGATCTTCCAGCACTTCAACCTGCTGGCCTCCAAGACCGTGGCCGACAACGTTGCGTTGCCGCTGACCTTGGCCGGTGAGCTGTCGCGCAGCGAAATCGACCAGCGCGTCACCGAGCTGCTGGCGCGGGTCGGCCTGTCCGATCACGCCAAAAAATATCCGGCGCAGCTCTCCGGCGGGCAGAAGCAACGTGTCGGCATTGCCCGCGCGCTGTCGACCCGGCCGAAGATTTTGCTGTGCGACGAAGCCACCAGCGCCCTCGACCCGCAGACCACGGCCTCGGTGCTGCAACTGCTGGCCGAGATCAACCGCGAATTGAAACTGACCATCGTCCTGATCACCCATGAAATGGACGTGATCCGTCGGGTCTGCGACCGCGTGGCGGTGATGGACGCCGGCCTGATCGTCGAGCAAGGCAGTGTTGCCGAGGTGTTCCTGCACCCGCAGCACCCGACCACCAAGCGTTTTGTCCAAGAGGACGAGCAAGTCGACGAAGGCGAACAGCGCGACGACTTTGCCCACGTGCCAGGCCGGATCGTGCGCCTGACCTTCCAGGGCGATGCCACCTACGCACCGCTGCTCGGCACTGTCGCCCGGGAAACCGGGGTCGACTACAGCATCCTCGCCGGCCGTATTGACCGCATCAAGGACGTGCCTTACGGGCAATTGACCCTGGCCGTTACCGGCGGCGACATGCAAGCCGCGTTCGACCGTTTCAGCGCAGCTGATGTGCATATGGAGGTACTGCGTTGATGGACGCTTTGAATTTCTTCGCCAATGTCGACTGGGCCGAAATCTGGCTGGCGACCATCGACACCATGATCATGCTGTTCGGCTCGCTGTTCTTCACCGTGCTGCTGGGCCTGCCGCTGGGCGTGCTGCTGTTCCTGTGCGGGCCGCGGCAGATGTTCGAGCAGAAGGGTCTGTACGCGCTGCTGTCGCTGGTGGTTAATATCCTGCGCTCGCTGCCGTTCATCATCCTGCTGATCGTGATGATCCCATTCACCGTACTGATCACCGGCACCTCGCTGGGCGTCGCCGGGGCCATCCCGCCACTGGTGGTCGGCGCCACGCCGTTCTTCGCCCGCCTGGTCGAGACGGCGCTGCGTGAAGTTGACCGCGGCATCATCGAAGCGACCCAGTCGATGGGCGCGACCACCCGCCAGATCATCACCAACGCACTGCTGCCCGAGGCGCGCCCGGGCATCTTCGCGGCGATTACCGTGACCGCGATCACCCTGGTGTCGTACACCGCCATGGCCGGTGTGGTCGGAGCTGGTGGCCTCGGCGACCTGGCGATCCGCTTTGGTTATCAGCGCTTCCAGACCGATGTAATGGTGGTCACCGTGGTTATGTTGCTGATCCTGGTTCAAGTTCTGCAAAGCGTCGGCGACAAACTGGTCGTGCATTTTTCCCGTAAGTAACCCCAATGGGGTCGGCCAGGCCGACCCGTTCGGGGGCCGTCGCGGCCCTCACAAGGAGTGTTTGATGAAAAAACTGCTTGCTGTTGTTGCCGCTGTGGCGGCTTTTTCGGCGCACGCTGCCGAGACCATCACCGTCGCTGCAAGCCCGGTACCGCACGCCGAGATCCTCGAGTTCGTCAAACCCGTGCTGGCTAAAGAAGGCGTCGACCTCAAGGTCAAGGTCTTCACCGACTACGTGCAGCCAAACGTACAGGTTGCCGAGAAGCGCCTGGATGCCAACTTCTTCCAGCACCAGCCGTACCTGGATGAGTTCAACAAGGCCAAAGGCACCAACCTGGTCAGCGTTGCCGGCGTGCACCTGGAGCCACTGGGCGCTTACTCGAGCAAGCTGAAGAAGCTCGACGAGCTGCCGGCCGGCGCTACCGTGGTTATCCCCAACGATGCTACCAACGGCGGCCGCGCGTTGTTGCTGCTGGACAAGGCCGGTGTGATCAGCCTGAAGGACAAGAGCAACATCTTGTCGACTGTGAAAGACATCACCACCAACACCAAGAACCTCAAGTTCCGCGAGCTGGAAGCGGCCACCATCCCGCGTGTGCTGACTCAGGTCGATCTGGCCCTGATCAATACCAACTACGCGCTGGAAGCCAAGCTTGATCCGTCCAAGGATGCCCTGGTGATCGAAGGCAGCGACTCGCCTTACGTCAACATCCTGGTGGCACGCCCGGACAACAAGGACTCGGATGCGATGAAGAAGCTGGTTGCAGCGCTGCATTCGCCTGAAGTCAAAGCGTTCATCACCGAGAAGTACAAAGGCGCGGTACTGCCGGCGTTCTGATCGAGCTGACCGCAACACCTGCGGGGCAAGCCCGCCGCCTGCTGCTTGTGCACTGCAGGCGGCGGGCTTGCCCCGCAGTGCTTTCTAGCCTCAGTCGCGCTTGACCAGCCCCGGCAACTGCGCCGCCAGCTTCTGGTTGTTGAACGGCGCGCGGATAAAGCCGCGCTGGCGCCCATCGGGCCCGACCACAGCCAGGTTGCCGCTGTGATCGACGGTGTAGCCGGGCTTGCTGGTGTCAGCAGGGATAAACGGAATGCTCAGGGCATTGGCCAGCTTCTGGGTGTCCTCGATCGAGCCGGCCAGGCCGACGAAATCCTTGTCGAAGTAGCCCAGGTACTGCTTCAGCTGAGTGGCGGTATCGCGGTGCGGATCGACGCTGACCAGCACCACTTGCAAACGCTCCAAGGCTTCCTTGGGCAGCTCGCTCTTGACCTGGCGCAGCTGCGCCAGGGTCGTCGGGCAGATGTCCGGGCAGTAGGTGTAGCCGAAGAACAGCAACGACCATTTGCCTTTGAGCTGATCGAGCTCGACCGGCTGGCCGTTCTGGTCGGTCATGCTCACCGCCGGCACGCTGCGGCTCTGCGGCAGCAGGATGATGCCGGCATCGATCAGTTCAGCTGGGTTGGCCTCGCTGCGGCCGTTGAGCACCTTGTTGACGGTCAGGCCGAGGATCAAGGCAACCACGGCAACGAGAATGAAGACGGTTTTCTGGGTTCGGGTCATAGATTCAGCATCAACAGATAGTGGTCAACGAGCAGGGCGATGAACAGGGCGAACAGGTACCCGATAGAGTACTTGAAGGTCTTGATCGCCGCGTGCGGCCGGGTGCCACGGTACAGCACCCAGGCCCAGCGGACAAAACCCAGCCCCAGCAGCAGCGCACAGGCCAGATACAGCAGGCCGCTCATGTGGATGGCGAACGGCAGCAGACTTGCCGCCAACAGCACCCAGGTATACAGCAGGATATGCAGCTTGGTGTAGGCCTCACCATGGGTCACCGGCAGCATCGGGATCGCTGCCTTGGCGTATTCCTCCTTGCGGTGGATGGCCAGCGCCCAGAAGTGCGGCGGCGTCCAGGCGAAGATGATCAGCACCAGCAACAACGGCTCGGCGGTGATCTGCCCGGTCACTGCAACCCAACCGAGCAACGGCGGCGCGGCCCCGGCCAGGCCACCGATAACGATATTCTGCGGTGTCGCACGCTTGAGAAAACCGGTGTAGAGCACCGCATAACCGAGCAGTGAAGCCAGGGTCAGCCAGGCTGTCAGGGCGTTGGTGAACACCAGCAGCACGCTCATGCCGAGCACCGCCAGAAGCAAGGCAAAGGCCAGCGCTGCCATGGGCGCGATCCTGCCATCGGCCAAAGGCCGCTTATGGGTGCGCGCCATCAATCCATCAATACGCCGGTCGACCACATGGTTGACCGCAGCCGCAGCGCCAGCGCACAGGCCGATACCCAGGTTGCCGAACAGCAACACCGTCCACGGCACGCCCGCACGGGTCGCGAGAAACATCCCGACCAGCGAAGTGATCAGCATCAACAGCACCACCTTGGGCTTGGTCAGCTCGACATAATCGCGCCAGCTGGCCTGCTGCCGCGGCGTGCTCAGAACCGTCGCCATGCGTCACTCCTCATCGGTACATGTGCCCCGGCCACGCGGGTCAAGCGCCAGCCATGGCCGACGCGGACCTTGTCGACCACGCGAATGCGGTAATTCACCAACACCATGCACAGCAACAGCGCAGCACCACCGGCGTTGTGCGCCACCGCGACGGCCAGCGGCAGGTGCAGCAGGACATTGCTGATGCCAAGGCTGATCTGCACCGCCAGCGCCAGCATGACCAGCCCGGCCAGGGCGCGTAAACCGTTGCGGTAGAGCTTGTGGCTGAGCAGCAACAGTACGGCCGTGACCAGTAGTGCACCCAGCCGATGGCTGATATGAATCGCCGTGCGCGCATCACTGTCGAGCTGGCCACCGAGGTAATTGGGGCCGACATGCTGAGTCAGGTGAAAGCCATTGCTGAAGTCAGCCGCAGGCCACCACTGGCCATGGCAAGTCGGCAGGTCGATGCAGGCGACGGCGGCATAGTTGGCACTGACCCAACCGCCCAGAGCGACTTGGCCAATCACGGTCAGCAGCCCCAGCGCGGCGACTCGGCGCAGGCTCAACGGCAGTTTCGGCAATGGCGCAAAGGCCCGGGATAGACGCAGTGATAGCAGCAACAGCAGGCTCAACGTAGTGAAGCCGCCAAGCAGGTGCGCTGTGACCACCTGCGGCCACAGCTTCAAGGTCACCGTCCACATACCAAACGCCGCTTGCGCCAGCACCACCCCCAGCAACAGCAGTGGCAGACGGTAGGGCTGGCCGTCACGGGCGTGCCGGCGCAGCGCCTGCAACGCCAGCCAGGCAATCACCAGCGCCAGGCCACCGGCAAAGTAGCGATGGACCATCTCGGCCCAGCCCTTGGCTGCTTCAACGGGATGCTCAGGGAAGTGCAGCTCGGCATGGGCCAGCTGCGCGTCGCTTTTGGGCACGCTGATAAAGCCGTAGCAACCGGGCCAGTCCGGGCAGCCGAGACCAGCATGGGTCAGCCGGGTATAGGCGCCCAGCAGTACCACCACCAGCGCCAGCAAGGTTGCGAACACAGCGAGGCGATAGCCGGGTCTGGCCATGGCAGAGCTCCTATCCGATGTTGGACAGCTTGAGCAGATGACGCAGGTCGTCGAGCACGTGCTTGCCCTTGACCGTGGCGTCGTAGCGCAGCACCAGGTTGCCGTGGGGGTCGACGATCCACAGTTGCGGCCCCGGCTCGTTGACGTGCTCGCCGTAGCGCTGCAGGTCCAGCGAATAACGCTGCAACTGCGGGTACTCGCGGGTGAGCAGCTGCTGGTAATCGCTGCTCAGTGGCTGCGCAGCCGCCAGCGCATGGCTGGCGCGGCTGGCATCGCGGCCCAGGCCGATCTGGATCTGCCGCGCCAGGTACACAAGGTTCTGACAGGGCTGATCACACGCCGCCGGTGCGCTGACCAGCAGTTGCCAGCGCTGCTCCTGCGCCGGGATACCAATGTCGGCCCGGCTCAGGCCGTTGCCGATCATTGCACCGTGATAACTGCGGCCGTCCGGCACCCAGAACTTGAACTTGTACATGCTGGTGGCAAGGATCATCGGGCCGAGGGTGACCAGCAAGATCAGCAACAGCTGCCAGCGTCCGCGGCTGCGGGGCTTGCGGCCTTCAGGCACGTCCAGTGGACTCGTGGCGGCGCTCATGGTGATGCTCCTTGTTGTTATGCCAGCCGAAGTACAGGTACAGCAGCACCAATGCCGCCGCCAGGGCGAACCACTGCACGGCGTAGCCCAGGTGCTTTTCCGGGCCCATGGCGACTATCGGCCAGTCCAGCCGGTAGCTGGCTGGCCCGCCGAGCAGGCGCAGTTCGTGGCCATAACCGTCACGCCCCAACTGCTGCCAGAGCGCAGCGGGGTCGATGGCAGTGAGCAGGTGCGGCCACTGCCCGCCGACCGGGTCCGGGTGCAGTTGGAAGGCCGCGCCGGGGGCGATGTAGACCAGCGCCTGCAGCGCCAGCGTTTGCGAAGGGGTATCGAAGCGCGCCGGCACACGCCGATCGGGCCAGGGCAGCCAGCCGCGATTGATCAACATCCAGTGGCCGCTGGCCTGATCGAGAAACGGTTGCAGCAGCTCGACGCCGACCTGGCCGTCGCGCAGGCGGTTGTCCAGCAGCACGCTGTGATTGGCGTCAAAGTGGCCAAACAGCTGCACCCGATGAAAAGCCGGATCGGCCAGCGACTGCAGCTCGGCCAGCGCCAGCGGCGCTTCGACCTGGCGTTCGGCGTAGGTCGCCAGCAGTTCGCGCTTCTGCTCGGCGCGGCTCAGTTGCCAGCAACCCAGCGCGATCAACCCCGGCAGCAGTGCAAGCACCACCAGAGTCGGCACCAGCCCGGGGCGAAACGGCTTCACCTTGGGCCACGCTGTGCGAACGCTATACTTGCCTGCATCACCAAGCCCCCCGGGGAGTGCCGCCATGCTCAAGGCCGCCATTGTTTTGCTGTTGTTGGCCACTGTTGCCAGCCTGTTCAGTGGCCTGGTGTTTCTGGTCAAGGACGACCAAGACTCGACCCGCCTGCTCAAGGCCCTGACCGTGCGCGTCAGCCTCGCAGCGCTGACCATCGGTCTGATCGCCTGGGGCTTCATGAGCGGGCAACTGGTCTCCCACGCGCCCTTCTAATTGCATCCCACGCGCCCTGTGTAGGAGCGGCCTTGTGTCGCGATTGGGGCGCGCAGCGGCCCCATAAATCGTGCAGCCACCACAGATCGCCGGGCCCGCTACGCGCGCCTATCGCGACACAAGGCCGCTCCTACAGGGTCCGCGCAAGCCGTTACAGCACATAAACAAATACAAACAAGCCAACCCAAACCACGTCTACAAAATGCCAATACCAACTGGCCGCCTCGAAACCGAAATGCTGGTTGGCATCAAAATGCCCACGCAGCACGCGCACGAACATCACGATCAAAATCACCGTCCCCAAGGTCACGTGCGCGCCGTGGAACCCGGTCAGCATGAAGAACGTCGCACCATAGATCCCCGAGCCCAACGTCAGCCCCAGATGCACATAAGCTTCGTAGTACTCGTAGGCCTGCAATGCCAGAAACGACAGCCCCAGCAGGATGGTCAGTCCCAGCCACAACTTCAGCGGCCCGCGATGGCCTTTGCGTAATGCGTGGTGGGCGATGGTAATGGTCACACTCGAGCTGACCAGCAGCAGGGTGTTGATCAACGGCAGGTGCCAAGGGTCGATGACATCCTTGGGCGGCGGAAACAGCTTCGGGTCCGGTGTGTGCAAAAGCGGCCAGGCAAACTCGAAGTTCGGCCAGAGCATGTGCGCCACACCCTTGGCGCCGTCACCGCCCAACCACGGCCCGGCCAGCACGCGCACATAGAACAGCGCGCCAAAGAAAGCCAGAAAGAACATCACCTCGGAGAAGATGAACCAGCCCATACCCCAGCGGAACGAGCGGTTCATTTGCGCGCTGTACAGCCCCGCCTTGTTCTCCCTGATCACCGCACCGAACCAGCCGAACAGCATGTAGGCCAGGCACAGCGCACCGAAGAAAAAGATCAGCGGCCCGTGCGAATCCGGGTGGCCGGCCTTCAGATCATTGAACCAGGTGCCCAGGCCGAACACCGTGACGAACATGCCGATGGTGGCGATGATCGGCCATTTGCTCTGCGCCGGGACGTAGTAGTGATCGTGATGTGCCATTGCTGTTCTCCTTCCCTCAGCGGGCGCGCTGGACGCCCTCGGTGCTCAACTGGGCAACCGGCGGGTGGCGAGCGGTGATGTCGAACAAGGTGTAGGCCAGAGTCAGGTGCTTGACGTTGCCCGGCAGGTCGCGGTCGACGATGAACCGCACCGGCATCTCAATGCGCTCACCCGGCTGCAGCACCTGCTGGGTAAAGCAGAAGCATTCGGTCTTGTGGAAATACGCCGCCGCCTCGGCCGGCGTGATGCTCGGTACCGCCTGAGCGCTCATCGGCTTGTCGGTCGGGTTGTGCGCCACAAAGATCATCTGGTTGACCGCGCCCGGGTTGACCTCGACCTGGTCGGCACGCGAGTAGAAGTCCCAGCTCATGTCACCAGCATTGGTCGACATGAACTGCACCCGCACCGTGCGCGAAGGGTCGCTGACCTGGCTGCCTTCATATTGCCCGCCGGTCTTGCCATTGATGCCGAACGCCTTGCACATCACGTCGTACAGCGGCACCAGGGCAAAGCCGAAGGCAAACATCACCACCGTCAGCAGTAGCAGGCGGCGCACCAGGCGTTTCAGTGGCAGGCTGGTCATGGCAAGGCCCTATTTCACTTCCGGCGGCGTCTGGAAGGTGTGGTACGGCGCCGGCGATGGCACCGACCACTCCAGCCCTTCGGCGCCATCCCACGGTTTGGCCGGCGCTGGCCGGCCTCCACGGATGGTCTTGATGACGATGAACAAGAAGAAGATCTGCGTAGCGCCGAACAGGAATGCACCAATCGACGAGACCATGTTGAAGTCGGCGAACTGCAGGTTGTAGTCGGGGATGCGCCGGGGCATGCCGGCCAGGCCAACGAAGTGCATCGGGAAGAAGGCCAGGTTCATGCCGATGAACGACAGCCAAAAGTGCAGCTTGCCGAGGGTTTCGTCGTACATGTGGCCAGTCCATTTCGGCAGCCAGTAGTAGGCCGACGCGAAGATGCCAAAGATCGCCCCAGGCACCAGCACATAGTGGAAGTGCGCCACCACGAAGTAGGTGTCGTGGTACTGGAAGTCCGCCGGGGCAATCGCCAGCATCAGCCCGGAGAAACCGCCGATGGTGAACAGGATGACAAAGGCAATGGCGAACAGCATCGGCGTCTCGAAGGTCAGCGAGCCTTCCCACATGGTGCTGACCCAGTTGAACACCTTGACCCCGGTCGGCACCGCAATCAGCATCGTCGCGTACATGAAGAACAGCTCGCCCACCACCGGGATGCCGACCACGAACATGTGGTGCGCCCAGACAATGAACGACAGAAACGCGATCGCCCCGGTGGCGTACACCATCGAGGTGTAGCCAAACAGCGGCTTGCGTGAAAACGCCGGGATGATCGAGCTGACTGCGCCGAACGCCGGCAGGATCATGATGTACACCTCGGGGTGGCCGAAGAACCAGAACACATGCTGGAACAACACCGGATCACCACCGCCGGCCGCGCTGAAGAAGCTGGTGCCGAAGTGAATATCCATCAGCATCATCGTCACCACCCCGGCCAGCACCGGCATCACGGCGATCAGCAGGAAGGCGGTGATCAGCCAGGTCCAGACGAACAGCGGCATTTTCATCAGGGTCATGCCCGGCGCGCGCAGGTTGAGAATGGTCGCGATCACGTTGATCGCGCCCATGATCGAGCTGACGCCCATCAGGTGGATAGCAAAGATGAAGAAGGTCACGCTGGCCGGCGCATAGGTGGTGGATAACGGCGCGTAGAAGGTCCAGCCGAAGTTGGGCCCGCCACCGGCGCTGAACAGGGTCGATACCAACAGCAGAAACGCCGCCGGCAGCAGCCAGAAACTGAAGTTGTTCATCCGCGGCAGGGCCATGTCCGGGGCGCCGATCATCAATGGGATCATCCAGTTGGCCAGGCCGACAAACGCCGGCATCACCGCGCCGAATACCATGATCAGGCCGTGCATGGTGGTCATCTGGTTGAAGAAAGCCGGTTCGACGATCTGCAGCCCCGGCTGGAACAGCTCGGCGCGAATGACCATGGCGAACGAGCCGCCGAGCAGGAACATGCAGAAGCTGAACCACAGGTACATCGTGCCGATGTCCTTGTGGTTGGTGGTCAACACCCAGCGCATCAAGCCCTTGGCCGGGCCGTGGGCATGGTCGTGGCCATGCTCGTCGATCACTGCACTCATGTCCTGTCTCCTGCCAGCCACTGGCTGCGGCGCAATTTACGGCTCATTTGGCTTCTGCCTGCTTGAGCGCGAGCACGTCTTTAGGCGTGACCATGTCGCCTTTGTTGTTGCCCCAGGCGTTGCGCTCATAGGTGACCACGGCGGCGATATCGACTTCCGAGAGCTGTTTGCCAAACGCGGCCATGGCCGTGCCGGGCTTGCCGTGGAAGACAATGCCCAAGTGGCCTTCGATAGGCCCGGTAGCGATTTTCGAGCCCTTGAGTGCCGGGAACATTGGCGGCAAGCCCTGGCCCTCGGCCTGGTGACAGGCGACGCAAGTGGTGTGATAGACCTTGTCGCCGCGCTCGACCAGCTCTTGCAGGGTCCATTCCTTGCTGGTCAGCTCTTTGAGCTTGGCCGCTTCGGCCTTGCGCTCGCCCAGCCAGGTGTCGTAATCGGCCTGCGACTTGACCTCGACCACCACCGGCATGAAGCCGTGGTCCTTGCCGCACAGCTCGGTACACTGGCCGCGGTAGATGCCGGGTTCCTCGACCCGGGTCCAGGCTTCGTTGACGAAGCCGGGGATGGCGTCACGCTTGACCGCAAAGGCCGGTACCCACCAGGAGTGGATCACGTCGGCGGCCGTGACCAGAAAACGCACCTTGGCGCCCACCGGGATCACCAGCGGCTGGTCGACCTCGAGCAGGTAATGCTCGTCCTTGGGCGCCTTGTTGTTGATCTGTTCCGCGGGGGTGGCAAGGTTGCTGAAGAACTCGACATCCTGCCCCAGGTATTTGTAATGCCACTTCCACTGGTATCCGGTGACCTGGATATCGATATCCGATTCACTGGCGTCGTAGATTTCGATCAGGGTCTTGGTGGCAGGGATGGCCATGACGATGAGGATCAGCAGCGGCACCACGGTCCACATGATCTCGACCCAGGTGTGCTCGTGGAAGTGCGCGGCCTGCTGGCCGGTTGAGCGGCGGTGGATCACCATCGACCAGAACATCGCGCCAAACACCACGATGCCGATAACGACGCAGATCCAGAAGATGATCATGTGCAGGTCGAACACTGCGTGGGAGACTTCGGTAGCCCCGGGCGCCATGTTGACGGTCCATGCGCCATGCGCCTGACCGATAACCGACCACAACAGAAGGCCCATCCAGACATGTGGATGTCGCATCATTGCGGGTTCCCCTTATCATTCTTGTAATCCCGGAGGCATAGACCTTGGGCAAGGGGGGGCGGCGGTCAAGACAGCCTGCTTCGACGACCGAGCTCCTCTGCAAACTGCAGGTGGGCCTCATCAACCAATCACGTTCAACCCGAGTATAGACAGCGCTCTAGGCCACGCAACGCGGCCTATGAAAACATCGTCACAAAGCCACAAAAGCCAGCAAACCCGCGCCATTGCTGGGTCATGGCATAATGATGGCATGGCTATATTCTTGAGCTCGCACACGTTTGCGTTGCTTATAACAAATGCGTCTTAGGCATCCGGTATACCGAGCTAACTTAGAGCTTTCCGTAAGTACTGTCTTCCGTTTGTCACCCAATGTCCCTGGAGTTGTCATGAACATCGCCGCTGTACGCGAGCAGATCAAACAAGCCCATCAACATGAGAGCCAGAGCGGCCAATTGAAACAGCGCCTCGAAGCGCAACTGCCGCACCTGCATCCGTCCATCCAACTCCCTGAGAAAGATGCTCAGGGCACCCTGGCGCGCTTTGTTGGCGCTTATATCGATGAGGTTCCAGAGCTACTCGAAGCTGCCCATGCGGTCGCGCTCGAAGCTGGCATCGAGTCGCAGATCAAACCGGTATTGAAGATCGCCGAAGCCTATTTCATGCAACCGCCCAGCGTCATGCAAGGGCATGTCGGCCTCGATTGCCTGCTCGATGAAGCCTACCTGGCCCATCGTCTGGTAGAAGAGGTCAACGATCTGTACATCAAGCACTTCGGGCAGCCGCTGATTCCGGCGGACACCACCGTGGCCAACCTGATCGCCCATCAACTGATCGGCGAAGAGTTTGCCAACCAACTGGATGAAGTGGTGCATCACTCGGTCGACGAGATGCTCGACGACGACAGCTTCGCCCTGGAATCGGTCGAAGCCTACCGCGCCACGCTGAGCAGCCCGGCGACCGGTGAAGCCTGGAAACGCTGGCCGTGCCTGTCGCGCCAGCTGGGGGTCGAGCTCGGCCAACCGGCTTGAGCTGACGCAGTGTGAACCGGCCGGTCGCGGGCAACCCGCGACCGGCCAATACTGTTTAGGTGCAGTGCCCGCTCAGGCACCCACGCCCGCCGTGGTCCGCAGCCGCCCCTCGATCCGCCGCTTCAAGCGCCACTGCTCGATCTTCAAGCGTGAGCCCTTGGCGGCATTGCTGCGCCCCCAGTCTTCCAGCAGTTCCAGGCACGAGTGGTCGATGTAGCTCAGGTTGCCCAGCGGCACATGCAGGGTCGTGCCCGCAGGCACCTGCTCAAGTACCTGGGTCAGGGCCGGCACCTTGAGGAAGGTGGCCGCGCCGCTCAGGCGCAACTCCATATGCCCAGGCTTGGCCAGGTCGACCAGATTGATTTTCAGCCGGGCCGCCTTGAACGCCAGCTTCAACAGAGTCAAGGCAAAGCCCAGCAAGACCCCGGTCAGCAGGTCGGTGAAGATGATCGCCAGCGCTGTTGCGGCATAGGTGAACATCGGCATCCGGCCATATCGGCCAAGGCTGCGAAACGCCTTGAAATCAACCAGCTTGATCCCGGTATACACCAGCACCCCGGCCAGGCTCGCCACCGGAATCTGCTGCAGCACGCTGCTCAGCACTACCACAAAGCCCAGCAGCCAGACACCATGCAGGATCGCCGAAGCGCGAGTCTGCGCGCCGGCCTGGACGTTGGCCGAGCTGCGCACGATCACCCCGGTCATCGGCAGCGCACCGAGCACGCCGCAGAGCATGTTGCCGATGCCTTGCGCCGAAAGCTCCTTGTCGAAGTCCGAGCGCTGCCCGCTGTGCATGCGGTCTACCGCTGCAGCAGACAGCAGCGTTTCAGCACTGGCGATGAAGGCCAGGGCAAAGGCGGCGACCAGCAAGGTCGGGTCGGCCAGCTTCAGCAGGTCATCCGGGCGCAGCCAGTCGATCGCTTCGGACAGGTCCGCCGGCACCACCACGCGGTTGACCGGCAGTGCCAGCCACATGGCGATTGCGGTCATGCTTGCCACACCGAGCAGCGCGCCCGGCACAAAGCGCAGCCGCTGCGGCCGGAAGCGCTCCCAGGCCCACATCATGGCGATGGTGCCCAAGCCAAGCGCACCGGCCTGCCAGCCATTCCCCGCGTTTTCCAGCGGCAGCGCTGCCAGCAGCGTTTCGGGGAAGGCCAGCAGGTTGTTCAGGCCCGAAGGCTGCGGCGCGGTGTCGAACATCACATGCACCTGCGACAGCACAATCAGCACGCCAATCCCGGCGAGCATGCCGTACACCACCGCCGGTGCCGTAACCCGAAACCAGCAGCCCAAACGAAAACGCCCGGCCAATAGCTGCAGCAAGCCCGCCAGCAGCAGAATCGGCCCAAGCATGGCCATGCCATGCTGGCGCACCAGCTCGAACACCAGCACCGCCAGGCCCGCCGCCGGGCCACTGACCTGCAGCGGCGAACCGGCAATGAAGCCGACCACGATGCCGCCGATAATGCCGGTAATCAGCCCCTTGGCAGGCGGCATGCCGGATGCGATGGCGATACCCATACAAAGGGGCAGGGCCACCAGAAACACCACCACTGAAGCCAGTAATTCTCGCGGCAACGCCGCCTTGATCTGTGTTTTGTTCACCGTATTTCTCCTTTCTAGACACATGGTCGGTCCGCTGGCCATGGGCACAATGGGCCCCTGACAGGCGCGCAGGCGCCCGCCGCCAGCGCAGATGCCGGCAACTCGGTCAGGGAAATTCAAGGCAGCCGAAGGCCGCACCGCGCCCCTTAGGGTGCGCGGTCGGCTATCAAGGTTTTGCGGGTGTCAGGGTCGCTTAGTAGCGGCCTCTCGGCGTGGCGCTCGGGATCGGCTGGCCAGCCTCCAACGGCAGGAAGCTGTCGCTGACGGCGTCATAGGCTTCGATCCGGCTGGTCTCGATGTCGTAAATCCAACCGTGGATGTGCAACTGGCCAGCGGCCAGGCGCGAAGCGACCGACGGGTGCGTGCGCAGGTGCTGCAGCTGGGCGATGACGTTTTCTTTGGTCACGACCTGCATGGTCTCGTGCTCGCTGCCGCACGAGCAGTTGTCTTCAACCACGGTGCGGGCGACTTCGGCGTGGCGCAGCCAGGCCTTTACGGTCGGCATCTTTTCCAGCGAAGCGGGGTTGAGCACCGCACGCATGGCGCCGCAGTCGGAGTGGCCACAGATGATGATGTGGTGCACACCGAGGGCCAGCACGGCGTACTCGATGGCTGTCGAAACACCACCGTTCATCTGGCCATAAGGCGGGACCACGTTACCGACGTTACGGGTCACGAACAGGTCGCCTGGCGAGCTCTGGGTGATCAGTTCGGGAACAATCCGTGAGTCGGCACAGGTAATGAACATAGCGCGTGGGGTTTGCGCTGTGGCGAGCTTCTTGAACAGCTCTTGCTGCTCTGGAAACACATCGTGATGAAACTTCAGGAAGCCGTCGACGATATGCTTAAGGGCGGCATCGGCGCTTTCGGCCGGGACAGCAGCCGGGGCGGCTTTGGATGGGTCCTTGATGGGCATGATTCATCCTCTAGACGGTGTGGGTAAGTTCCATATTACCGGTTAAAGATTCTGGCTATGCGGGGAATTAGATGACACGCACGGGCCATGAATCACAGTCGGTGTGGACTGATTTCCTACGCTACCGGGGAAAACTTAACTGAAACTTAATTTGAAGGCTCTAGAACGGGCGTTCCAGCTTCATTTGGCGGGACTTTGATAATAGCAAAAAAACATCAGAGGCCAAGGGTCATTAGTAAAAATATTGTGCAGTATTAGTTGGGCTGAAGGGTAACTGCCTGGGCTCAAAACAGTGCCATCTGCCCGCCGGGCCGACAGAACGCCGAGCAGTCCAGCGTTTGCGCCTCGCGGCCGGCAAAATCCAGCCGGCGCATGGCCCGAGAGAAGCGCTGCTGCAACAATTCGGCAAACACTCCTTCACCGCGCATGCGGCTGCCGAACCGGCTGTCGTAAAGTTCGCCGCCGCGGCTCTGGCGGATCAGGCTGAGCACGTGCGCGGCGCGCTGCGGGTAATGATCCTGCAACCACTGTTCGAACAACGGCGCTACTTCCAACGGCAAACGCAACATCATGTACGCCGCACTTTGCGCTCCGGCCTCCTTGGCCGCTTCAAGCAGATGCTCCAGCTCGCTGTCGTTGATCATCGGGATCATCGGCGAGCACAGCACGCCGACCGGGATACCCGCTGCGCGCATCACCCGGATCGCCCGCAGGCGTGCCTTGGGCGCTGCCGCACGCGGCTCGAGCACACGTTTGAGCTCATCATCGAGGGTGGTCAGGCTGATCATTACCCGCACCAGGCGCTGCTGAGCCAGCTCGGTGAGCAGGTCGAGGTCACGCAGAATCAACGAGCCTTTGGTGACGATGGTGACCGGATGGCGAAAGCGCAGCAGTACCTCCAGCAAGCGCCGGGTCAGCAACTGCTCACGCTCGATGGGCTGGTACGGGTCGGTGTTGGAGCCAAGGTTGATCGGTGCACAGACATATCCCGGCTTGCTCAGCTGTTGTTCGAGCACTTCGGCAGCGTTGGTCTTGGCAATCAGCTTGGTTTCGAAATCCAGCCCTGGGGACAAATCCCAGTAAGCATGGCTGGGCCGCGCATAGCAGTAGATGCAGCCGTGCTCGCAACCGCGATAGGGGTTGATCGAACGGTCGAAGGGCAGGTCGGGGGAGGTGTTGCGGGTGATGATGGTCTTGGCGGTTTCGCTGCGGATCTCGGTGCCCTGGGTGAGCGGCACCTCTTGATACCAGCCGTCATCCTCCGCCACCGATACGCTTGGCGCAAATCGGTTGTGAGGATTGTCGGCGGTGCCACGACCGCGCACAGGAGAGACTGACATGGGCATATCCGGGGCACTGTTTTTATATACAGTACTCCGATTGGGCGGCCAATGCCATGACCGCCCGGCGTCTGCTGCAATCAGCCATATCTGCGCAAATAGGCGTTCAATGAAGGAGGCCGTCCCAGGTAGGCCTGCAACGAAGCACTCAGCGAGCGTTTGCCAGCCTGGGCGAGCAGTTCCTCGAGGACGCACTGCGCCGGAGGCTGCTGACCTGGAGGTGCAGTCAGATAATGCTCGAACGCATCGAGCGCATAGGCCTCGGCCAATTTATAACCGAAATAGCTCGCCTCGTAGCCCGTGACCAAGTAGTCAAAACTTTCAATGAACGCCTCTTCATCATGCATCGTCAGCAGGCCGGTTCGCCGAGTAGCAGTCATTGCCAGCTGACGCAGATCACGATGAGCGGTAACTTCACAATGCGCGACAAAGTCAAACAGCGACAGCCTCAGCTGCTGTGCCTGGGACACTGCTTGCCAGCTGCTGCGGCTGTGCAGCCAGTTCTGAACCTGCTGCAAAGACGCTTGTTGACCCGTTTGCACATGGCGCGACAAGACCTGCAAAGTACTTGCGGACCAGCACCATTGCTCGAAGAACTTGCCGACGAATTCGCATCCATCTACGCCCAGCGCATCGATTGCCACGCGGTTCAACCGGCGGTGCGGGTTGCCCGCCAGGATCTGATGCAGCGCGTGGCCAAACTCATGCAGCAATTTGCACAGGTCTTCGTGGGTCAGCATCGGCTCAGCCTGCCCATCACCTGGCTCCAGGCAGCATGAGATCATGGCCACCGGCAGGGTTGTGTGGTTATCCACATGTCGCGGGCGCATTGGATAAAAGTATGGCCAGGGTGCCTTCAGCGGGCGGGCGAACAAATCCAGATAGATATAGCCAAGCTGTTCGCCGTCGATGTAGAAATGCAGCGCCTGCACCTTGCTGTCCCAACTGTGAACGTTGATGGACGTCGCCCGGATGCCAAACTCCCGCTCCAGCAATTGATAGATACCCCTGAGGGTCTCTTGCAGCGGGAAGTAGGCAGCCATGATTTGCTCCGCATCGGTGCCGTCTGTACGCCTGGCCTGCTGGGCAAAATACGCCAGATCCCATGCGCCAAGTTCATCGATACCCTGCTCACGAGCAAGATGGGCGAGCAGGTGGAGCTCTTCCTTGGCCTTGATCTGAGCCCGCTGCACTAGTTGAGCAAGCAACGCCTCGACCTCAACAACCGAGTCGTCATGATTGACCCAGGCGGCCATCGACGCTGCGTTATCCCACCCCAGCAGCTGCGCACGCTCTTGGCGTAGACGCAGCAGCGCTTGCAGCACCGGGGCGTTGTCCAGTCCGGGGTCGCCCAGCGACGACGCTAGGCTTGCAGCGGCTCGGTAGACCTTTTCGCGCAGAGCCCGATCGTCGGCATAAGCCAGAATCGTGGTAACGGTGGTTTCCCGCAGATCGAGCTGCCAATGGCCGCCATCGTCAGCCAATGCGTCAAGTGCAGCATCAGGCAGCCCAGCCAGTGCAGCTCTTTCTGTCAGCGTACAGGTCCAGCTACCACGAGCAGTATCCAGGTTCGCCAAAAACTGTTGTTCGAGCGCGCTGATTGCCGCGTCGGTTTTCTGCAACTGCTCAAGCTCGGCCGGCGCCAGCGCACTTCCAGCCGGATGAAACTGGCGCAGAATCTGCGCGAGTATCAGGCGTTGATCGGCATTGGTCGCTTCGGTTTCCAGCCTGCGGTAGGCGTCGAGCAACTGCTTGTTACCGAGCTTGGTGCGAGTCCAAGTCTGCAGAAGTTGATCACAAGCATCCACTGCAGCGGCCCATTCACTGCTCACGCTAGCCATCGGCGTCAGGGCATGGAACGTATCATCGAGCTGCTGATCAAGCAGTTCGATCGGCAATACGAATGTGTCCCAGGCGGGGCTTGCAGCATGATCTCGAACGAGATCCTCCAACACGGTACCGCTATGCTCGAACAGTTCTTTGAAAGCAGGTTCGAGTTGCCCAACATCCAGTTTGGAATAGTCGAGCAAATCGCAATTGTCCATCAGTGCAAAAGCAGCGGTCATCAGAGGCCCCAGGAATTAACGGTAAGGACCGTTACCCTAAGTGCCAGCTGCCGTGTGCAACGCAGCCATGATTACCACCCGCAGCTACGGACGCTCGCGAAGAGCGTCCGCCGTGCGCTTACTCGCTGGGCTTTTTCAACTTCGGGTTGGGGAAAAACTGCACAGTCTGCACCTTGACCGGCTCAGCCTTGACCGCCTGTTGATTGACCCGCGTGCCCAGCTCCTTGGGCACCGACAGGCCTTGCTCGTTGAGCGTATCGGTAAACCCGCAGGCGACGCACTCTCGGTGCGGGACGCCATCTTCGCTCCACATGGTCAAGCGATCCGGCTCGCTGCACGCCGGGCAGACCGCCCCGGCGATAAAGCGTTTTTTGGTCTTGCTCACAGGCACCTCACTCATGCCGCTGCATCCTCGCTCAAGCCGCAGTGACGCAGCAGAGCATCGATCGACGGCTCGCGGCCACGGAAGTCGACAAACAGTACCATCGGCTCACGCGAACCACCGCGGGCGAGGATCGCCTCACGGAAGGCGCGGCCAGTTTCGGCATTGAGTACGCCTTCTTCTTCGAAGCGCGAGAAGGCATCAGCCGACAGCACTTCGGCCCATTTATAGCTGTAGTAACCGGCAGCGTAACCGCCGGCAAAGATGTGTGCGAAGCTGTTCGGGAAGCGGTTGTAGGCCGGCGGACGCATAACCGTGACTTCATCACGCACGCCTTCCAGCACCTCCAGCGCGCTGCGACCGTCGCCGTGGGTGGCGTGCAGCTCGAAATCGAACAGCGAGAACTCGAGCTGGCGCACCATCATCATGCCGGACTGGAAGTTCTTCGCTGCGAGCATCTTGTCGAGCAGGTCCTGCGGCAGTGGCTCGGCGGTCTCGAAGTGGCCCGAGATCAACGCCAGGCCCTCGGGCTCCCAGCACCAGTTTTCCATGAACTGACTTGGCAGCTCGACCGCATCCCAAGCCACACCGTTGATGCCGGATACGCCGGCATGCTCGATGCGGGTCAGCAGGTGATGCAGGCCGTGGCCGAATTCGTGGAACAGAGTGGTGACTTCATCGTGGGTCAGCAGCGCCGGCTTGCCAGGCGCGGCCGGGGTGAAGTTGCACACCAGGTTGGCCACCGGGCTCTGCAGGCTGCCAGCCTCGGTACGACGGCGGTCGCGCGCGCCGTCCATCCAGGCACCGCCACGCTTGTTGGCGCGTGCATAGAGGTCGAAGAAGAAGCGCCCGACGTGCTCGCCGTTCTCCTTGATCTCGAACAGGCGCACGTCCGGGTGCCAGCTGTCGAAGCCCTTGAGTTCGGCGATTTCGATGCCGTACAGGCGCTGGACGATGGCGAACAGGCCAGACAGCACCTTGTCGATCGGGAAGTAGGCACGCAGGGTTTCCTGCGAAACGCTGTAGCGCTGCTCGCGCAGCTTCTCGCCGAAGTAACCGACGTCCCAGCTGGCCAGTTCAGGGCAGCCTTGCTCGGCAGCGTAGGCCTTGAGCTGTGCCAGGTCCTGCGCGGCAAACGGCTTGCTGCGCTTGGCCAGGTCCCGCAGGAAGCTCAGCACCTGGTCGCTGGACTCGGCCATCTTGGTCGCCAGGCTCAGCTCGGCGAAGTTCGGGTAACCGAGCAGCTGCGCCAGCTCCTGACGCAGGTCGAGGATCTCGTTCATGACCGGGCCGTTGTCGAACTGGCCGGCGTTCGGGCCTTGGTCCGAAGCGCGGGTGCAGTAAGCGGCGTACAGTTCTTCACGCAGGGCGCGGTCGTTGGCGTAGGTCATCACCGCGTAGTAGCTGGGGAATTCCAGGGTGATCAGCCAGCCATCGAGGCCCTTGGCTTGCGCAGCGGCAGCCATCTGCGCCTTGGCCGATTCGGTCAGGCCGGCGAGGGCGGCTTCGTCGCTGACGTGCTTGCTCCAGGCCTGGGTGGCGTCGAGCAATTGGTTGGAAAAGCGGCTGCCCAGCTCGCTGAGCTTGCTCTGCACTTCAGCATAGCGCTGCTGTTTGTCCGCCGGCAGGTCGATACCCGACAGGCGGAAGTCACGCAGGGCGTGCTCGAGGATGGTCTTTTGGGCGACGTCGAAGGTCGCCGACTCGGGGCTGTTGGCCAGGGCTTCATAGGCCTGGAACAGCTCGCGGTTCTGGCCCATCTCGGTGGAGTAGGCGCTCAAGGCCGGCAGGCACGACTCATAGGCCTCGCGCAGCTCGGCGCTGTTGCACACCGCATTGAGGTGGCTGACCGGGCTCCAGGCCGCGCCGAGGCGGTCGTTGAGTTCGTCCATCGCCAGCACCAGGCCAGCCCAGGTAGGGTGCTGGCCCTGGCTTTTGAGAATTTCAGCGATGGCTTTACGGTTATCGGCAAGGATCTGTTCGATCGCCGGCAACACGTGTTCGGCACGGATTGCCGAGAAGGGCGGCAGATCGTAGGACTGCAGAAGCGGGTTGTTCGCACTCACGGTTTGGATACCTTGGCAGGAGAAACATGGGACCATCTTAATTACAATCGACGCCGTCCGCAGCAGGCAGCCCGCCTATTGGCATTCAAGAGAGGCGCTATCATGGCCATTCGTAGCTTTCAGCAACACACTCCGATAGTTGGACCCCGGGCCTTTGTCGACCGTTCGGCGGTGGTGCTGGGCGACGTGCAGATCGGCGAGGACAGCTCGGTATGGCCGCTGACCGTGGTGCGCGGCGACATGCACCGCATCCGCATCGGTGCGCGCACCAGCGTGCAGGACGGCAGCGTGCTGCACATCACCCATGCCGGCCCGTTCAACCCGGACGGCTTCCCACTGATCATCGGCGACGAGGTGACCATCGGTCACAAAGTCATGCTGCATGGCTGCACCCTGGGCAATCGCATCCTGGTCGGCATGGGCAGCACCATCATGGATGGCGCGGTGGTCGAGGACGAGGTGATCATCGGCGCCGGCAGCCTGGTGCCGCCGGGCAAGCGCCTGCAAAGCGGTTACCTGTATGTCGGCAGCCCGGTCAAACAGGCGCGGGCACTGACTGACAAGGAGCGGGCGTTTTTCCCGTACAGTGCCGCCAACTACGTCAAGCTCAAGGACCTGCACCTGGCCGAAGGCTACGACCGCCCGGAATGACGCCTTCGCGGCGCCCATCCGCACAACCGAGAGACTCCATGCACCAGCAGACCATTCTTTTCGACCTGGACGGCACCCTGACCGACCCGCGTCTGGGCATTACCCGTTCGATCCAGTACGCCCTGGCCAAACTGGGCATCGACGAGCCGGACCTGACCCGCCTCGAACACTTCATCGGCCCGCCCTTGCTGCAGGCCTTCATGCAGTTCTACGAGTTCGACGAGGCCAAGGCCTGGCAGGCGGTGAACTTCTACCGCGAGCGCTTCAAGGTCACCGGGCTCTATGAAAACAGCGTGTATGCCGGCGTGCCCGAGCTGCTCCAAGCGCTCAACGAGCAAGGCCGCACGCTGTATGTAGCCACCTCGAAGCCGTGGGAATTTGCCCGCGAAATTGCCCGCCACTTTGCCTTCGACCATCACTTCAAGGTGATCTACGGCAGCGAGCTGGATGGCACCCGCACCAACAAGGTCGAGCTGATCGCCCACCTGCTCGAGCAGGAAGGCCTCGACCCGGCGCATACCCTGATGATCGGTGACCGCAAGCACGACCTGATCGGCGCGCGCAGCAACGGCGTGCAGGCCGTGGCGGTGGGCTACGGCTTCGGCAGCCGCGAAGAGCTGACGGCAGAAGCGCCAGCCTTCCATTTCGAAACGCTGGCTGAACTTCATCAGGCGTTTATCAGGGCCTGATCGGCTTCGCCGACGGCTGCGCAAGCTTGTCCAGCTCAGCTTTACGCTGTGCCAGGGGCAGCTTGCCCAGCTGTTCAACCGCCTGATAGAACCGCGGCCAATCCCCGCCGACCTGCTGGAACAATGCCGCAAAGGCCGGCACCCATTGGTCATAAAGGCCGAAGGGCAACAGCTTGGCATTGCTCATTGGTGCGTAGATCCAGGCGTCATAGCGTTTGTCGCCCGCCCATTGACCATCGCGCAGCTGCCGGTACTCGGCGCGCAGACGGGCAAACTCGGCTTGCTTGGCCGCTCGCTTGGCGGCATCGGACAGTTGCCCCGCGTAGAGCTGCTGCAATCGCTCACGGCTATCGAGCACCAACTGAATGAACTGCTCGCGTTGCCGTGAAGTGTCTTCGCCAACCGCTGCAAGGCCACGGGCGGCGCGCCATTGCCGCGTGCCTTGCTGCTCGACAAAAGTGGCAAAGGACTCGTTGAACTCGGTGTCATCCTTCACGTAAAAGCGCTGGTGTGCCAGCTCGTGAAAGATCAACGAAGCCAGCCGCTCGTCACCCCAGCCAAGCATCGACGACAGCAGCGGGTCATCGAACCAGCCCAAGGTCGAGTAGGCTTCGACACCGCCGACATACACGTCCAGCCCTTGCTGGCGCATCAACGCCGCCGCACCGCGCGCTGCGCCTTGGCGGTAGTAACCGCGATAGGCCACGCAGCCGGCAATCGGGAAGCAGTGGGTGATCGGCTGCAGCGACAGCTCAGGCGTGGCGAACACATTCCATACCACGTACGGCCGGCCCAGATCGGCATACACCCGGTAGCTGCGGTTATCCGGCAGCTTCAGCACATCGCTGGCAAACACTCGGGCCCTCTCGGCGTGCTCAAGCCGCTCGCGCAACACCGGATCTGTCGCCGGGTCGCGCAGCAGCTGCTCGACCGGCTGGCGCGCACGCAGCAACTGCAATTGGCCCGCGGCCAGTTGGCTGTAGTAACTCACGCTGCTGCAACCGCTCAGCAGAACAAGCGCCAGTACGGGAACCAAAGGTGAGAAAACGCGGTCGAGTGCCCCAAGGCCTGAGCGCTGACTAAAAAGATCGTAAAGCATCGCCGCTGTTCATCTCGCTCAAGGTTGTGCAAAGCCACAGACTATCTCGCCAAGAGGGAGTATCGCCATGCGTGCACCGATAGCCATCGGCGCCTTACTGCTGTTGTCGGGTTGCTCGACCCTGCCCGATGCCGACCCGAGCAAAGCCTGGGTCGACCTCGAACCGAGCGATGACACGGCGCTGCACGCCGTGCAGGTCGACGAGCGCGACTGGCAAGACAACCGTTACTTCGAGGTCGAGCCCGGCAAGCATGAGCTGACCGTGCGCTATCAATTCCCGGTAGCGCCGAGCAACATTGGCCCGGTGGCCGAGCCGCTCTGGCGGGACTGTCAGCTGAATGTCGACTTCAAGGACTTCAATGCTGGCCAGCGCTACAGCCTGCAAGCAGGCAGCATCGGCTTCAGGCCATGGCTGAAACTCTACGATGAGCGACAAAAGCTGGTAGGCCAGGGTGAACCGGCGGGCTGCCAACGCAGCTGATGGCGACGATTGGCGCTATGCTCAAGGCTTGTAACCTGCAAGTCGGAGTTCCACCATGCGCCAGCCCATGATGCTGATCGCCCTGAGTACACTTGGGGCCTGCGCCAGCCCCTTGCCCCCCGTTGACCCAAAACAGGCGTGGGTCGACCTCTACACCATGACCCCCGGTAAGGTGATCATGGCTGACCGCCTCGATGGCAAGCGCCTCGACGACGGCCGCTACTTTCAGGTACCCCCCGGCCAACACGAGCTGAGAGTGCGTTTTGACTATGAGCTCAGTGGCGGGCTGTTCACTACTGACCCCACCCAGCGCACCTGCTACCTGACCGTACGTTTCGACAACTTCGAAGCCGGCCAGCGCTATCGCCTGGAGGCCAGGGCACCAGCCATGCAGCCGCAGGTGTACCTCTACGACACCAGTCGCAAAGTGTTGGTAGATGAGCCCAGCGACGTGTTTTGCATCCCGTAACGAAAATGGGGCTGCTCGAGTCCGAGCAGCCCCATGGCATCAACCGTTACTGATCATTCTTTTGATAAATGATCTTCTTGCTGCCACCTTCACAGCTGCCCACCACCATGTTCTGGTCGGTGACCTCACTGTTGGCAACAATCTCCAGGGTGTAGGAGGCTACGCCTCGGGCCTGGATCTTCGCTTCGATTTCAGCTTTGAGCTCTTCGCAGGGCTTCACTGCAGCTAACGCAGAGGTAGCGAGCAGCGAAGCCAGCAGGGCGATTGCAACGCGAATCATGGGACAGCTCCTGGAGCGGCAGGCCAACTGCCGACAATCCTTAGACTACAACAAACCGCCCCAGTTGCGCCGCCTCAGCCCTCCAGTGTGGCGTTGAGGCTGATTTGCGCATTGAGCACTTTCGACACCGGGCAACCGGCCTTGGCCTTGTTGGCGATCTCGGTGAACTGCTCTTGGCTGGCACCTGGCACCTTGGCCTTGAGGATCAGGTGCACGGCGGTGATGGCGAAGCCGTCGTCCTGCTTGTCGAGGGTGACCTCGGCGGTGGTGTCGATGCGCTCTGCGGTCAGGCCAGCCTCACCGAGCATCATCGACAGTGCCATCGAGAAGCAGCCGGCGTGGGCAGCGCCGATCAGTTCTTCAGGATTGGTGCCGGGGGTGTCTTCAAAGCGGGTATTGAAGCCATAAGGGTTCTGCTTGAGCGCGCCGCTCTCGGTGGACAGCATGCCTTTGCCATCCTTCAGACCACCTTGCCATACCGCTGATGCTGTCTTTTTCATGGTGTCCCCTGAACATTTGCTTGCGTGTAGGTAAAGATTGAGAGGACACCACCTACGGCAAGTTCAGAACAATCCGCAGGCAAACATTGAATACATCGAATCTGCCCATACAGAGTCTACAAGGCTAACGCCCTTTACTTTTTTGCGGAGGCAGCGATGACGCAGTTGCGTGATCTGAAGATTTCAACCCTCGACCTGGTCCCGGTACGCGCCGACGCCGGCCCAGCCCAATCCCTGCACAATTCACTGGACCTGGCGCGCCACGTCGAGCGCTTTGGCTACAACCGCTTCTGGGTGGCTGAACACCACAACATGGACGGCATCGCCAGCTCGGCCACCTCGGTGCTGCTCGGCTACCTGGCCGGCGGCACCTCGACCATCCGTGTCGGCGCCGGCGGGGTGATGCTGCCCAACCACGCACCACTGGTGATCGCCGAGCAGTTCGGCACCCTGGCCAGCCTCTATCCCGGCCGTATCGACCTTGGCCTGGGGCGTGCGCCCGGCTCTGACCAGATGACCGCCCGCGCCCTGCGCCGCGAGCGCTCGGGCAGCGCAGACGACTTCCCAGATGATGTCGAAGAACTGGTGCGCTACCTCGGCCCACGCACGCCTGATCAAAAAGTGATCGCCGTGCCGGGGTATGACACCGAGGTGCCGATCTGGCTGCTCGGTTCCAGCCTGTTCAGCGCCCAGCTGGCTGGCATACGCGGCTTGCCTTACGCCTTTGCCTCGCACTTTGCGCCGCGCTACATGCATGAGGCGATTCGCACCTACCGTAATCACTTCAAGCCGTCGACGGTGCTCGACAAGCCCTATGTGATGCTCGGCGTGCCGATGGTGGTCGCTGATACCGACGAGACAGCCGAGTATCTGGCGACCTCGGTATATCAACGCATCCTCGCACTGATGCGTGGCCAGAGCCTGATGCAGCGTCCACCGGTGAGCACCATGGACGGCCTGTGGCTGCCCCATGAGCGCGAAGCGGTGATGAGTTTCCTGGGTCTGGCGATGATCGGCAGCCCGCAGAAGGTGCGGGCCAAGGTCGAGGTGCTGCTGGAGCAGACCGGTGCTGATGAGCTGATCTTCACCTGTGACCTTTACGAGCACGCCGACCGCATCCGGTCGTACGAACTGCTCGCGCAGGCGCTCCAGGGCGACTGAGTGCAGATGCGATTGGGGCTGCTTAGCGGCCCCAATTGGCCATTACGCAGGCAATATTACTTGCGCGTGTAGACGATTTCCTTGGTGCCGCCCTCGCAAGAGCCCACCACTTTGCCCGCTGGATCACCCTTGTCGATGATCTCCAGCGTGTAACCGCTCACCCCTTTGGCATCCAGCTTCGCCGCAATCTCTGCCTTGAGCTCCTCGCACGGTTTGCCTGCGGCCATGGCACCACCGGCCAGCATCAGCAAACCCATCGCCATCAGTAGCTTGTTCATCGATCGCTCTCCTTGTTCAGATCAATCAAACAGGGCGCAACGCGCGCCCCTGAACTGTATTACCCCATCCCGCACGGACACTCTAGCCCGGTAGTGTTTCAGCTCTCGGCAATACGGAAGCCAACCTTCAAGGTGACCTGGAAGTGCGCGACCTTGCCATTCTCGATATGGCCGCGGGTTTCGGTGACTTCGAACCATTCCAGATGCTTGAGGCTCTTGCCGGCCTCGGCGATAGCGTTGTTGATGGCGTCCTCTACACTGGTCGTGGAAGACCCAACCAGCTCGATTTTCTTGTACGTACGATGCTCAGACATTAGCGCGTTCCTCGAGTGATTACCGCAGATGAGCCTAGCAGTGCAGGCCTGATTTACCTGCGAGCGGTCAATTCGAGAAAAAGTTCGATCGCACTTTTGCCGCGCGGCACAGTCGCACTAGTTACTGCCACTTACCATTGCGAAGGAGAGTCAACATGGCCCGCAACACCCTGCGTAAGACATCGCTGCAAAGCATGGAAGCCGAGATCGAGAGCCTCCTCAACACCCTCGAGACGCTCAAGAATGACGCCTCCGAAGAATCGCAAAAGTCCCTCAAGGCCATTCGCGGCAACGCCGAAAACGCCCTGAAACACTCGCGCAGCGTCATCAGCGACGCCTATGACGAGGTCAAGACCCGCACCCGTCAAACCGGCATCGCTACCCGTGACTACGCCCAAGAGCACCCATGGACTGCCGCCGGCGTTGCCGTTGGCGCACTGGGCCTGCTGGCGGCTTACCTACTGACCAAACGCAACTAAGCCATCTGCTCCAGCTCGCGGCGCAGCCACTGCGCCAGTTGCTCGGCGCGCCCATCTGCGGCGCGCCGCGGCACCCACAGCGCCAGCGCGGCGTTGGTGGGCGAGAACCCCCAGGGTGCAATCAAACGCCCGGCACGCAAGTCGTCCGCTACCAACGGTTGCGGTGCAATCGCCACGCCCAGGCCTGCCACGGCCGCCTCCAGCAAATAATACAAATGCTCGAACGCCTGCCCCAGCTGTAGCTCGCCCGTGCTCAGCCCATGCTGCGCCGCCCAGGTAGGCCAGGCTTGTGGTCGCGAGGTGGTGTGCAGCAACGCTTGCTGCAGCAATGCTGCGGCTGGAGCGTTGCGCAGGCTCTGCGAACCGGCAAAGTGCGGGCTGAGCACCGGGCCGATGCGTTCTGCAGCCAGGACATGGACCTGCATATCTGCCGGCCACGGCGGCTCGGCGTACACCAGCAGCGCATCCAGCCCCGGCCGGCGCGGATCCAGGTCGCCTTCACCCGCCGACAGGTGCAGGCGCAGCGCCGGCAGCTCGGCATTCAGTCGCCCAAGCCTGGGGATAAACCAGCGCGCGAGCAGGCTGCCCGAGCAGCCCAGCACGAACGGCGCTTCGCTGACATCCCGGCTCAGCTCGGCACACACGCCGCGCAGGCGGTCGAAGGCATCGACACTGGCATCGCGCAGGCGCACGCCGGCATCTGTGAGTTTGACGCCACGCCCATCCTTGACGAACAACGCCACCCCAAGATGCTCTTCCAGCACCTTGATCTGCCGGCTGACCGCGCCGTGGGTCACGTGCAGCTGTTCGGCGGCCTGGCTGACGCTGTTCAGCCGGGCGGTCGCTTCAAATGCCCGCAGAGCATTCAGGGGAGGGAGGTCGTGGCGCATAACCCGTGAGATTTCCTGACATGTTTGCGCAATCTTATCGGTTTTCAGCCGGACGCAGTGAAGTTAGAGTAAAGCCCATCAGTCATCCATATCGCCTTGGAGCGCTCCATGACCCAGACCCAATTCCGCGCTGGCCCCGACGCCGACGGCCTGTTCGGCTCGTTCGGTGGCCGCTACGTGGCAGAAACCCTGATGCCGCTGGTGCTGGACCTGGCCCGCGAATACGAAGCGGCCAAGGCCGACCCGGCGTTCATCGAGCAGCTGGCGTACTTCCAACGTGATTACATCGGCCGGCCCAACCCGCTGTACTTCGCCGAGCGCCTGACCGAGCACTGCGGCGGCGCGCAGATCTACTTCAAGCGCGAAGAGCTCAACCACACCGGCGCGCACAAGGTGAACAACTGCATCGGCCAGGTACTGCTGGCCAAGCGCATGGGCAAAAAACGCCTGATCGCCGAAACCGGCGCCGGCATGCACGGTGTTGCGACTGCCACTGTGGCTGCCCGTTTCGGCCTGCCGTGCGTGATCTACATGGGCGCCACCGACATCGAGCGCCAGCAAGCCAACGTGTTCCGCATGAAGCTGCTGGGCGCCGAGATCGTTCCGGTTACCTCCGGCACCGGCACCCTCAAAGACGCCATGAATGAAGCGCTGCGCGACTGGGTCACCAACGTCGACGATACCTTCTACCTGATCGGCACCGTTGCTGGCCCGCACCCCTATCCTGCGATGGTGCGCGACTTCCAGTCGATCATCGGCAAGGAAACTCGCGCCCAGATGCAGGAAAAACAAGGCCGTCTGCCAGACAGTCTGGTGGCCTGCGTCGGTGGTGGCTCCAACGCCATGGGCCTGTTCCACGAATTCCTCGATGACGCCAGCGTGCAGATCATCGGCGTTGAAGCCGGCGGCCATGGCGTCGACACCGACAAGCACGCCGCCAGCCTCAACGGCGGCGTACCGGGCGTGCTGCACGGCAACCGCACCTACCTGCTGCAGGACGGCGACGGTCAGATCACCGATGCCCACTCGATTTCGGCAGGCCTGGACTACCCCGGCATTGGCCCGGAGCATGCCTTCCTGCACGAAGTGAAGCGGGTCGAGTACGTCAGCATCACCGACGACGAAGCGATCGATGCGTTCCACGCCACGTGCCGTCTGGAAGGCATCATCCCGGCGCTGGAAACTGCCCACGCCCTGGCTGAAGCCATCAAGCGCGCGCCGACCCTGCCTAGCGACCACTTGATGGTGGTGTGCCTGTCCGGCCGTGGCGACAAAGACATGCAAACCGTGATGAACCACATGGCCGCCCAGGAGAAACAGGCATGAGCCGTCTCGAACAACGCTTTGCCGACCTCAAGGCCGAAGGCCGCTCGGCGCTGGTCACTTTCATCACTGCCGGCGACCCTGGCTACGACACCTCACTGGCCATCCTCAAGGGCCTGCCAGCCGCCGGTGCCGACGTGATCGAGCTGGGCATGCCGTTCACCGACCCGATGGCTGACGGCGTGGCGATCCAACTGGCGACCTTGCGCGCCCTGGACGCCGGCCAGACCCTGGCAAAAACCTTGCAGATGGTTCGCGAGTTCCGCGTCGACAACCAGACCACGCCAATCGTGCTGATGGGTTACTACAATCCGATCCACCGCTTTGGCGTAGAGAAGTTTGTTGCCGAGGCCAACGAGGCTGGCGTTGACGGCTTGATCATCGTCGACCTGCCGCCTGAACATGACGCCGAGCTGGCTACCCCGGCGCAGGTAGCAGGCATCGACTTCATTCGCCTGACCACACCGACCACCGACGATGCGCGCCTGCCGCGCGTGCTCGAGCGCAGCTCGGGGTTCGTCTACTACGTTTCGGTGGCCGGCGTCACCGGTGCCGGTTCTGCTACCAGCGAGCACGTCAGCGAGGCGCTGGCGCGTCTGCGTCGCCATACTGACCTGCCGATCAGCGTCGGCTTTGGTATCCGCACCCCTGAGCAAGCAGCGGCGATCGCGCGCCTGGCTGAAGGTGTGGTGGTTGGCTCGGCGCTGGTCGACAAGATCGCCAACGCCAGCAGCAACGAGCAGGCCGTCAACGATGTGCTGAGCCTGTGCTCGGCGCTGGCTGAAGGCGTACGCTCGGCTCGTCGCTGAGTTGACCTGGGCCACTCGCGCTGCTGCAGCGCGGCTGGCCCTGCTTCACTCCTCGAAGATCGACAGGTCCAACGGTCGTAAAGCGCCCATCCAGATCGCATGATCACGGTGATCGGCCAGCTCATCGCCAGTCAGCGGGTGCAGAAACACCACCAGCCCGCGCCGATATAACGCCAACCACGGCAGCACCACGCCCACCACCTCCGGCGCAAACGCCAGCTGGCAGCTCCAGTCCGGGTGCGGCCCTACTGGCTTCTGATGCATGCGCCCCATGCTCACGGGAAACAGCCGTGTCGCCTCCTCGCACAGCTCCCGCGCCTGCTCCATGCTCTGCGCGTCGTAATAGACGTGCGCGTGGTAACCCTTGATTCTCTGCACGATAGCTCCTGATTACGCTTCCACCGCCACCGCCGGCAAGGCAGTGATGCAATGAAAAGATAGCCGAGACCGCAGAGCAGCCCAACCTCTTAACGGTTGCGCTCTTGCTCCAGCCAATCCACAAACCGCTCGATCAACGCCCCACGGCGCTTGCGCGGCGGTAATACCACGTAATACCCGCGGTCCGAGCGCAAACTCCCCGCCAATGGCCGGCACAACAACCCTTGTTCCACCAGCCCGTCCACCAAATGCCCCCAGCCAATCGCCACGCCTTGCCCGGCAATCGCCGCCTGAATCAGCAGCGTGTAGTTATCAAAGCGCAATTGCCCAGCCGGCGCTGGGCTGGACACGCCAAAGCCGCGAAACACCCCCGCCCAGTCAAACCAGCGGCTGGCCTGCTCGCCCTTCAAATGCAGCAACGGCAACCGTTGCAAAGCCGAGGCTGACAAGGGTTTGCCATCAGTCATCCGCGGGCTGCACACCGGGAAAACCTCCTCATCGAACAACCAGCGGCTCTCCCCCTGATGGAAACGCCCATCGCCGAACAGCACCGCCACGTCGATGTCAGGGCGCAACATGCCCTGACTACGTTCACCGGTCACCAGGCTTACATCCACCTGTGGATAAGCCTCATGAAAGCGCTGCAGCCGCGGCATCAGCCAGAATGCTGCGAAGGCAAAGTCAGTGGCCACCTGCAGCACCTCGCGTTGGCCGCGGCCGCTGGCCTGGGCGATGCCGTCATCCATCGCCTGCAGGCCCTGGTGCACCTGTTCGAACAACAACTGGCCGGCTTCGGTGAGCTCAATGCCCCGATAAATACGGTCGAACAGGCGCGTGCCAAGGGTTGCTTCCAGGCGCTTTACCTGCTGACTGACTGCCGGCTGGGTAGTGCCAAGCTCCAATGCAGCGGGGGTAAAGCCACGCAGGCGCGCGGCCGCTTCGAACACGCGCAAGGTATCCAGCGACAGCGCGGCAAGGTGCTCAAACATAAGCTCAGCTAATCCCAGTCATTGCCCGCCATGGGCTTTACCCATGTTATCGGAAGTCGCATCTTGAAAGGCACGCGGATCGCATAACCTTCGACAATGGAAGCCAACATGACGCGCCCGAATATCCTGTTCATCATGGCCGACCAAATGGCCGCACCCCTGCTGCCAATCTATGCCCCTTCGCCTGTGCAGATGCCTCATCTGAGCCGGCTGGCGGAACAGGCGGTAGTGTTCGATTCAGCCTACTGCAACAGCCCATTGTGCGCGCCGTCCCGCTTCACGCTGGTCAGCGGCCAACTGCCCAGTCGCATCGGCGCCTACGACAATGCTGCCGATTTTCCCGCCGATGTACCGACCTATGCGCACTACCTGCGCCGCTTGGGTTACCGCACTGCGCTGTCAGGCAAAATGCACTTCTGCGGCCCAGACCAGCTGCACGGTTACGAAGAGCGGCTGACCAGCGACATCTACCCAGCCGACTATGGCTGGGCGGTGAACTGGGACGAACCGCACGTGCGTCCGAGCTGGTTCCACAACATGTCTTCGGTGCTGCAGGCGGGGCCGTGCGTGCGCACCAACCAGCTGGATTTCGACGAAGAGGTGGTGTTCAAAGCGCGCCAGTACTTGTACGACCATGTGCGCGAGAACGATGGGCGACCGTTCTGCCTGACGGTGTCCATGACCCACCCGCACGACCCCTACACCATCCCCAAGCGATATTGGGACCGCTATGAGGGTGTAGATATTCCGATGCCCACCGGGCTCAGTCAGGCAGAACAGGACCCCCACTCACAGCGCCTGCTGAAGGTTTATGACCTGTGGGACAAGCCGCTACCTGTGGATAAAATTCGCGATGCCCGCCGAGCCTACTTTGGCGCCTGCAGCTACATCGACGACAACATCGGCCAGCTGCTGCAGACCCTAGAGGAGTGCAACCTGGCCGACGACACCTTGATCGTGTTCTCCGGCGACCACGGCGACATGCTGGGCGAGCGAGGCCTCTGGTACAAGATGCACTGGTTCGAGATGTCGGCGCGGGTTCCGCTGCTGATCCATGCGCCCCGGCGCTTTGCTGCAAGCCGGGTGAGCGCCTCGGTATCAACCTGTGATCTGCTGCCGACATTGGTAGAGCTGGCCGGTGGCGCTGTGGATAAAGACCTGCACCTTGACGGCCGCTCACTGCTCGGCCATCTGCAAGGGCAGGGCGGTCACGACGAAGTGATCGGCGAATACATGGCTGAGGGCACGGTCGGCCCACTGATGATGATCCGCCGCGGACCACACAAGTTCGTGTACAGCGAAGACGACCCCTGTCTACTCTATGACCTGAGCCGCGACCCGCACGAGCGGGAGAACCTCACGGGCAGCCCGGACCACCAGGCGCTGCTGCAGGCGTTTATCGATGAAGCACAAGAGCGCTGGGATGTCGCCAGCCTGCGCCAGCAGGTACTGGCCAGCCAGCGCCGCCGCCGGCTGGTCGGCGCAGCGCTCGCCATCGGCAAGCTGAACAGCTGGGACCATCAACCCTGGGTAGATGCCAGCCAACAGTACATGCGCAACCACATCGATCTCGACGACCTCGAGCGCAAGGCACGTTATCCACAGCCCGCACCCCTGGATTGAGAAGAGAGGCCGCCATGCACATGTTCTCCACCGCCGTACTTGCCCTGGCTCTGGGCGTTGCCACAGCCAACGCAGCCGACAGCGACGCGCAATGCAGCACCGTAAAACTAGCCGACCCTGGCTGGAGTGATATTGCCTCGACCAACGCAGTAGCCCGGCTGCTGCTGGAAAGCCTGGGCTACCAGGTAAAAGTAGATAGTCTGGCCGTGCCGATCATCTACGGCGGCCTCAAGGATGGGAGGGTCGACGCCTTTCTTGGCAACTGGATGCCGGCGCACCAGAGCTTCCATGACAAGTTCGTCGCCAACGGCGATGTCCAGCAGCTGTCACGCAACCTGGAAGGAACCGAGTTCACCCTGGCAGTGCCCGACTACGTGTGGAACGCCGGGGTCAAGAGCTTCGCTGACCTGCAGAAACACGCCGACCAGTTCGACCACAAGCTGTACGGTATCGGCTCCGGCGCCCCAGCCAATCTCTCGTTGAAAGAAATCATCGACAAGAATGAATTCAACCTTGGCCAGTGGAAGCTGGTGGAATCCAGCGAGCAGGCGATGCTGGCCCAGGTCGATCGGGCGATCAAGAAACAGCAGTTCATCACCTTTCTTGGCTGGACCCCGCACCCGATGAACGTGAAACTGAAGATGCATTACCTGACCGGCGGGGAGAAGTGGTTCGGCAGCAAAGGCGAGGTATACACGCTGACCCGCAAGGGTTATCCACAAGCGTGCCCGAATGCGGCGAAGCTGCTGGGGAATCTCAAGTTCACACTGGACATGGAAAACAGCATCATGGCCCAGGTTGTGGATAACAAGATCAGCTTCGATCAAGCGGCCAAGGCATGGGTGAGAGCGCACCCCGAATCGCTGGACGAATGGTTGCTCGGCGTGACCACCAAAGCCGATAGCAATGCGCTTGAGGCAGTCAAAGCCAAGCTCTGAACGACCCCAAAGAACTGGGGCTAGGCGCTATAGCCGGGATGCCCCACTGCGATGAATCTCGGCGAAATCTAAGGATTGTGGACAACTCATGCACCGCCTCAGTCACCTGCTGCCTTTCCTCAAGTGGCTGCCCCGGCAAACGCCGCGCAGTATGCGCCAGGACCTGCTGGTCGGCCTGAGCGGTGCCATCCTCGCCTTGCCGCAATCCATCGCCTACGCGCTGATCGCTGGCCTGCCGGCCGAGTACGGCCTGTACGCGGCCATCGTGCCGGTGATCATCGCCTGTCTGTGGGGATCTTCGTGGCACCTGATCTGCGGCCCGACCGCGGCCATCTCGATCGTGCTGTATGCCAGTGTCAGCCCGCTGGCCGTCAGTGGCAGCAGCGACTACATCAGCCTGATCCTGCTGCTGACGTTTCTAGCCGGCGCCTTCCAACTGGTGCTCGGACTGGTGCGCTTTGGCGCACTGGTCAATTTTGTCTCGCACTCGGTGGTGCTCGGCTTCACCCTTGGTGCGGCTGTGGTCATTGCCCTGGGGCAACTGCCAAACCTGCTCGGCATCGAACTGGTGAGCCAGGCCACCGCGCTGAAAACCCTGCAGGATCTGCTCAGTCACGCTGGCGAAATCGACCTGCCAGCGCTGACGCTGGGCTTGGCGACGTTGCTGCTTGGCCTGCTGCTGAAGCTTTGGCGGCCGCGCTGGCCGAGCCTGTTGATAAGTCTGCTGCTGGTCAGCCTGATCGCCTGGTTGCTGCCGCAATGGTTTGGCCAGGTGGCGCGGGTGCCGGCGTTCAGCGGCCAGCTACCACCCTTGAGCCCGTTGCCATTGCTGGATTTCGAACTGATCCTGCACTTGCTGCCAAGCGCCGTGGCGGTGGGCATGCTCGGCTTGGTCACCAGCCTGTCGATTGCCCGCTCGCTGGCGTCGCGCTCCGAGCAAATGATCGATGCCAATCAGGAAATCCGCGCCCAAGGCCTGTCGAACATGGTCGGCAGCGTATTCTCCGGTTACCTCTCGTCCGGCTCATTCACCCGCTCGGGCTTGAGCTACGATGCGGGCGCACGTTCGCCGCTGGCCGGGGTGTTTTCCGCGCTGTGGTTGGCGCTGTTCGCAGTGACCGGCGCCGGCCTGATTGCGCACCTGCCGATCCCGGCCATGGCCGGCAGCATTTTGCTGATCTGCTGGGGTTTGATCGATGTGCGCGGCATCCGCGCGCTGTTTCGGGTCAGCCGCGCCGAGTTTCTGGTGATGGCCCTGACCGCTATGGCAACGCTGCTGCTGGAGCTGCAGACCGCGATCTATGCCGGCGTACTGGCCTCGCTGTTCTTCTACCTCAAGCGCACCTCACAGCCCCGCGTGCTGCAAAGCCGCGAAGGCGAGACAGATGTACTGCGGGTGGGTGGGTCGATCTTCTTTGGCGCAGCGCACTACCTGCAAGTGCGCCTGCAACGCTGCCAAGGGCCGCATGTACTGATCGATGCGCGGCAGGTCAACTTTATCGACTATTCGGGCGTTGACATGCTCCACCGTGAAGCACGGAGGCTGATGCGTAATGGCGGTAGCCTGACGCTGCACCGCGCGCGGCCACAGGTAGTCGAGGAATTGCAGAAGCTGGAAGGGGCGCAGGCGTGTCCAATACGCTTTGAGGATTGATTGGGACTTTCGGATGCTGGGGGCGCTTTGCGCCCCTTTCGCGACACAAGGCCGCTCCTACAGGGGACCGCGTCAGACTGGCTGGACACGGTAGGTGTAGGAGCGGCCTTGTGTCGCGAAAGGGCTGCAAAGCAGCCCCGACATTCTCAAACCCCACACAATTTGAGACCCTGCCCGATCCCCGGCCTAGGCCTCAGCCCCGCGCCAACTGGCGACGCAGCTCATCCAGTACTGGCGCTGTATCCGGCCGCACCCCACGCCAGATGAAGAACGCCTCGGCCGCCTGCTCGGCGAGCATGCCCAGGCCATCGAGTACCTTGGCTGCCTGCAGGCGAGTCGCCCACTGGCAAAACGGGGTCGGCTCCTTGCCGTACATCATGTCGTAGCACACGGTGCGGCCAGCTTCGACCAGGCTGTCGGCAATCGGCGGCATCTGCCCGGCAAGGCTGGCCGAGGTGGCGTTGATGATCACGTCTACCGGCTCGCTGAGCCAGGCAAAACCACTGGCCACCACCGGCCCCAGCGCATCGAACTCATGCGCCAGCTGCTCGGCCTTTTCTTCCGTCCGGTTAGCGATCACCAGCGCCTGCGGGTTATGCGCCAGAATCGGCTCGAGTACACCGCGCACTGCGCCGCCCGCACCAAGGATGAGGATGCGCTTGCCCTTGAGCTCGACCCCGGCGTTTTGCGTGAGGTCGCGCACCAGACCGGCGCCGTCGGTGTTGTCACCTTGCAGGCTGCCGTCGGCCAGCTTGGTCAGGGTGTTGACCGCGCCGGCGCGCTGGGCACGCTCGGTGAGACTGTCGCACAGGCGGTAGGCTTCTTCCTTGAACGGCACGGTGACGTTGGCACCCTGGCCCTGCTTGAAGAAGCCGCGAGCGCAGTCGCTGAACTCGTCCAGCGGCGCCAGCAGGGTGTTGTATTCGATGTGCTGGCCGGTCTGATCGGCAAACAGGCGGTGGATCAGCGGCGACTTGCTGTGGCCGATCGGGTTGCCGAAAACGACGTATTGGTCCATGGCGCTTCCTCGGTTATCCACAGGGCTTACTGGCCAAGCCAGTCGCGGTCTTGCAGGTAGTAGTCGGTCAGGCGCGCTTCTTCGCTGCCTGGCGCCGGCTTCCAGTCATAGCCCCAGCGCACTTGCGGCGGCAGCGACATCAGGATCGACTCGGTACGCCCACCCGATTGCAGGCCGAACAAGGTGCCACGGTCGTATACCAGGTTGAACTCGACATAGCGCCCACGGCGGTACTCCTGGAATTCGCGCTGCTCAGCGGTATAAGGCGTGGCCTTGCGCCGCTGCACGATCGGCAGGTAGGCGTCGATATAGGCATCGCCGATCGCCCGAATGAAGGCGAAGCAGGTGTCGAAGTCCCACTCGTTGAGGTCATCGAAGAACAGCCCACCAATGCCACGCGGCTCGCCGCGGTGCTTGAGGTGGAAGTAGCGGTCGCACCAGGCTTTGTAACGCGGGTAGACGTCGGCGCCGAACGGCGCGCAGGCCTGCTCGGCGACGCGGTGCCAGTGCACGCAGTCTTCCTCGTTGCCGTAGTAGGGGGTGAGGTCAAAGCCGCCGCCAAACCACCAGACTGCCTCTTCGCCTTCTTTTTCGGCGATGAAAAACCGCACATTGGCGTGCGAAGTCGGCACATGCGGGTTATGCGGGTGGATCACCAGCGACACCCCCAGCGCCTCGAAGCCGCGCCCGGCCAGCTCTGGCCGGTGAGCACTGGCCGACGGCGGCAGGCCGCTGCCGAACACGTGGGAGAAGTTGACCCCGCCTTTTTCGATCAGCGCGCCATCCCCGATCACCCGCGTGCGCCCGCCGCCACCGGCTTCGCGCACCCACGCGTCCTCGACGAAGCGGGCGCCGCCGTCTTCGCGTTCGAGGGCAGAGCAGATGCGGTCTTGCAGGTCGAGCAGATAGGCCTTCACGGCCTCGGTGCGGCTGGTCATGGGGGGTCACCTGGGAGGAGCAGGGAAGAATTCGCCGCGTAGCATACCACCGGCAACCGGCGCGTCGCAGTTGACGGCAGTCAAGCAAAGGCGTCCGATAGAAGGCCTGCATCCAATCCGACAACAGGAGTGCGAGATGGCCCAGCGTATCCAGTTCAGCCAGCATGGCGGCCCCGAAGTACTGCAACTGGTCGAGTTCGACCCGGCCCCACCCGGCCCTCAGCAGGTTCGTGTGCGCAACCAGGCGATTGGCCTGAACTTCATCGACACGTATTTCCGCAGCGGCCTGTACCCACCGCCAGCACTGCCCTCGGGCCTGGGCACCGAAGGTGCCGGCATCGTCGATGCGGTCGGCGAAGGTGTCACCCGGCTCAAGGTCGGCGACCGCGTCGCCTACGTCGGCGGCCCGCTGGGCGCCTACAGCCAAGTGCACACGCTGCCCGAAGCCAACCTGGTCAAACTGCCCGACAGCATCAGCTTCGAGCAGGCTGCCGCAGTGATGCTCAAAGGCCTGACCGTGCAGTACCTGCTCAAACAGACCTACGCCGTGCAGCCGGGCGAAGTGATCCTGTTCCACGCCGCAGCTGGTGGGGTTGGCTCGCTGGCGTGCCAGTGGGCTAAAGCGCTGGGCGCCAAGCTGATCGGCACGGTCAGCTCGGCGGAAAAAGCCGAGCGGGCCAAGGCCCTCGGCGCCTGGGAGACTATCGACTACAGCCACGAAGACGTCGCCAAGCGCGTGCTTGAGCTGACTGACGGCAAAAAGGTTGCGGTGGTATACGACGGCGTTGGCGCCGATACCTGGCTGACCTCGCTGGACTGCCTACAGCCACGCGGCTTGATGGTCAGCTTCGGCAACGCCTCCGGCGCGGTCAGTGGCGTCAACCTGGGCATTCTGGCGCAGAAGGGTTCGCTTTACGTGACCCGGCCGACCTTGGCCACTTACGCCAACAACGCCGAAAACACCCAGGCCATGGCCGATGACCTGTTCGCCATGATCGCCAGCGGCCAGCTGACGGTGGATATCCAGCAACGCTACCCGCTCAGCGAAGCGGCCAAGGCGCAGAGCGAGCTGTCGGCGCGGCGCACGGTCGGCTCGACGGTGCTGTTGCCCTGAGCTGCGGGGCCGCTATGCGGCCCTTCGCGGGTAAACCCGCTCCCACAGGATTATGAGCTGCCGCTCAGCCTGGTATCCGGCAGGTACACCCCTTTACAGCGATCACGCTCAACTCCCTGTGGGAGCGGGTTCACCCGCGAAGGGCCGCGGAGCGGCCCCAATACAGCCAGCACCGGGCGTCAGGTCAACGACATCCTCTTGCTCAATGTCCCGGATTCGAAGCTGTCGAGTAAAGACTCAACCACACCCTCAGCCGCTTCCACCGCGTGCAGGTTGGCCCAGTACAGGCCACGGCCTTCTTCGCGCATGTGTTCCATGGCTTGCATGCCGGTTTCATAGGCACAGCGCAGGTGCAGCGCTACGTGGACCAGAGCGTCTTCGATGGAGATGTTTGGGTTTACTGAGAAAAGCGGAGGATGGCCGGCTTCGCAGCGGCCGAAGGGGTGGGCGGTGGTGGAGGGTAAGGGTGGATCTGGGACGATTTTCTTGGCCACTGGAAAATGCTCCTAAGCTTTACCGCTTCAATTCACTACCACGTGAATTGGGTGGCGGCGATACGCGAGGTGGTAGACCCGGGCATTTTCCAATCCAGGCAGGCTCGAAAGCCTCCCGCGCACAGCCGCCATAGACTGTCATGGAAAAAAAGCACCTGGGCTACCACACCCGATCGCAGAATTATTCAGCGACGATGTGAAGCCTAGAGGCATGAGTTCCCACTGAGAAGGTGATGGCATACGACAGCGTGCGTAGGATATTTCGCTGAATGCGATCCGCACAGCCTTTTGGTAAAAATCAGAAATATCCTGCACATGACTGAGTAATGCTGGGCAACAGTCTGCGGACTCACGAATTCGGTACCAGCCAGAAATACTGGGGCGCTACGCTCCGTTGGTTCGGCCGTACTGCTGCCCTGAGTGATTGGGGCCGGCTAACGGCCCCAACGTCCTGCACAGCGGGTGTCAGGTGAGAGACATGCGCTTGTCCAGGGTGCCAGCCTCGAAGTTGTCGAGCAGCGACTCGACCACACCTTCAGCCGCTTCCACTGCATGGAGGTTGGCCCAGAACAGGCCGCGGCCTTCTTCGCGCATATGCTCCATGGCTTGCAGGCCGGTTTCGTAGGCACAGCGCAGGTGCAGTGCGACGTTGACCAGAGCGTCTTCGATGGGGATGTTTGGGTTTACCGAGTAAAGCGGAGGATGGCCGGCTTCGCAGCGACCGAAGGGGTGACTCGTGGTTAGTGGGAGAGGCGGATCAGGTACAAGCTTCTTGGTCATGGGGTTTTCTCTAATCAATCGCCGCTACAACTCGTTACCACGCGAATTGGTGGCAGCTATACGCAGGGTGGTAAACCGGAGAGATACCCCAAGACCCGGCAGGCTAAAAGCCTCCCGCGCACAGCTGCCATGACTGACATGGGGAATCATCATCTCCGGGTTACCACACCCGATCGCTGAGTTATTCAGCGACGATGTGAAGCCTAGAGGCATGAGTTCCCACTGAGAAGGTGATGGCATTCTACAGCGTGCGTAGGATATTTCGCCGAATACGATCCGCACAGCCTTTTGGTAAAAATCAGAAATATCCTGCACATGACTGAGTAATGCTGGGCAACAGTCTGCGGACTTACGAATTCGGTATCAGCCAGAAATGCTGGGGGCGCTACGCACCCCTTTCGCGACGCAAGGCCGCTCCTACGGGGACCGCGTCTGACCTGCTTACGCGGTCCCTGTAGGAGCGGCCTTGCGTCGCGAAAGGGCTGCAAAGCAGCCCCGGCAGACTCGAGCCAGACGCTCACCCCGCCCGCACCACCTCGCCAGTGGCCAGATCACTAATCACACTCGGATTCTTCCGCCCGCCCAACAACCCGCCCAGCACCAGATCCAGATCTCCCCGGAAATACTGCTCCACCCGCAAGCGACTCTTCGCTGCCGGCCGTCCACCGGGGTTGGCCGAGGTGGAAATCAGCGGCCCAACTAACGCGCAAAGCTCGCGCACCTGTGGATGATCGCTGACGCGCAGGGCAACGGTGTCGTGCTGGCCGGTGACCCACTCCGGCAACATGCCCTGATGCGGTACCAGCCAGGTGTTTGGGCCAGGCCAGGTGTCGGCCATGCGCTTGATCCAGTCTTCGGGGAAGTCTTCGAACAGGAAGTCGAACTGCTCGATGCTGTCTGCCACCAGAATCAGGCCTTTATCCACAGGCCGCGACTTGAGCGCGAGCAGGCGGTACACCGCGTCTTCGTTCCAGGGGTCGCAGCCCAGACCCCAGACTGCTTCGGTCGGGTAGGCAATCACCGCGCCCGCGCGAATTTCCCGTGCGGCTTGCTGCACACGCCAACTGCTGACCATTGTTGTTACTCCGAATTACGCTGACCTGCAGTTTACTCAGCCAGACCGCGCAAACCAACGCCCAGCTTGATTGCTGACGCGGCCTTCCAGCTCCAACTCGGTCAGGCTGGCGAGCACCTGCGCCAGCGCCTGCCCGCTGCTGCGGGCCAGCCCTTCGCTGGTTTGCGGTGCAGCGTGGAGCAAGGCGAGCAGGGGGTGGGCGGGTTTATCCACAGCCACCGGCGGCAGGTTTTGCCAACCGCGCAGGCTGTCGAGGATCTGCTCGACGCTTTCCACCAGCAGCGCGCCATCACGAATCAACTGGTGGCAGCCCTTGGCGCCGGGGTGATGGATCGAGCCTGGGATGGCGTACACCTCGCGGCCTTGCTCGGCCGCCAGACGGGCGCTGATCAGCGAGCCGCTGGCGGTACCGGCCTCGACTACCAGCACACCGAGCGACAAACCACTGATGATCCGGTTGCGACGGGGGAAGTTGCCAGGCAGTGGTCCGGCGTCCAGCGGGAACTCTGAAACCACTGCGCTACCACGCTCGATCATCTCCTGCGCGAGGGCTTTATGGCGCTGTGGATAAAGTTTTTCAAGACCCGTGCCAAGCACCCCGATTGTGCTGCCTTGAGCGTCCAGCGCAGCCCGATGAGCGGCGCCGTCTACGCCCAGCGCCAGGCCGCTGGTGATGGTAAAACCGGCGCGGGCGAGGCAGCGCGAAAAAGCCGCGGCGTTGTCCAGCGCCGGCGGCGAAGCGCGCCTGCTACCGACGACAGCCAGCTGCGGGCGCTCGAGTATTTCAACGTTGCCGGCCACAAACAGCAGCGGCGGGGCATCGTCGATTTCGCCCAGCAGAGGCGGGTAGCCAGGCTGGTCCCACATCAGCAAATGCTGGCCCGGACGCTCTACCCAGGCCATTGCAGCGCTGGCACCATCGCGCACTTCTGGGCTGCGCCGAGCCTCGCAGGCAGCGGCAGTCAGCCCCAGCGTGCGCCAGGCAGTTGCCGGTGCACTGAGCGCCGAGGAGGCGCTGCCAAACGCCTCAATCAGTGTCAGAAAACGCCGCAGACCGACGTCAGGCAAGCGATGCAGGCGCAGCCGCGCCTCTAATTCAGCAGGTGGACAGTCAGACGAAAGGGGAACGGGCATGGCTGATCATCCTTGATCGACAAAGGGTCATGCAGATGGCACAACCTGTGGATAACTGTGTTGATAAGAGTTTTATAACCTGTCAACAGATTCGGCTATAAGCGCCGTTCTGAAACCCTAGCTGACCTTTGCTACGTGCTGAATCGTGCGTTTGCCTTTATTATGTGTGTTCAGTTTTCAACCGACCGCACAGTGACTGCCTGACCCCTATGGCCATTTTGAACATTCTCGAATTCCCGGACCCGCGCCTGCGTACCATTGCCAAACCGGTGACGGTGTTTGACGACGCCTTGCGCCAGCTGATCGACGACATGTTTGAAACCATGTACGAAGCGCCTGGCATCGGCCTGGCCGCGACGCAGGTCAACGTCCACCTGCGCCTGGTAGTGATGGACCTGAGCGAAGATCGCAGCGAGCCACGGGTGTTCATCAACCCCGAGCTCGAAGAGCTGACCGACGACATGGGCCAGTACCAGGAAGGTTGCCTGTCGGTGCCGGGCTTCTACGAAAACGTCGATCGCCCTCTGCGCATCCGGGTCAAAGCCCAGGATCGCGATGGCAAGCCGTACGAGATGGAGGCCGAAGGCCTGCTCGCGGTGTGCGTGCAGCACGAGCTGGACCACCTCAACGGCAAGCTGTTTGTCGACTACCTGTCGCAGCTCAAACGTGACCGGATCAAGAAGAAGCTGGAAAAGCAGCACCGCCAGAACGCCTGATCCCCCACCTTGCAGAAGGCTTGCTCCGGCAAGCCTTTTTCTATTTCAAGCGAGAACTCCATGCGCATCGTCTTCGCGGGCACCCCTGAGTTTGCCGCCGAACACCTCAAAGCCCTGCTCGACAGCCCTTACCAGGTGGTTGCGGTGTACACCCAGCCCGACCGCCCGGCCGGCCGTGGGCAAAAGCTCATGCCGAGCCCGGTCAAGCAGTTGGCCGTGGCCCATGACATCCCTGTGCTGCAACCGCCGACCCTGCGCAATGCCGAGGCCCAGGCCGAACTGGCCGCGCTGGCGCCGGACCTGCTGGTGGTGGTTGCCTACGGTTTGATCCTGCCGCAGGCGGTGCTGGATATCCCGCGCCTGGGCTGCATCAACAGCCATGCCTCGCTGCTGCCACGCTGGCGCGGTGCGGCGCCGATCCAGCGCGCCGTCGAAGCCGGCGATGCCGAGAGCGGCGTCACCGTGATGCGCATGGAGGCGGGCCTGGACACCGGGCCGATGCTGCTCAAGGTCACTACTCCAATCAGTGCCAGCGACACCGGCGGCAGCCTGCACGACCGCCTTGCCGAAATGGGCCCGCCTGCCGTGCTCGAGGCGATTGCCGGGCTGGCCGCTGGCACCTTGCAGGGCGAAGTGCAGGATGACGCCCTGGCCACTTATGCACACAAGCTGAACAAAGAAGAAGCGCGCATCGACTGGAGCCGCCCGGCAGTTGAGCTGGAGCGTCTGGTACGCGCCTTCAACCCATGGCCGGTGTGCCACACCAGCCTCGATGGCGAAAGCGTGAAGGTCCTCGAAGCGAAGTTGTCCACAGGCAGCGGCGCACCCGGCCAGATCCTCAGCGCCAGCAAGGACGGCCTGGTCGTCGCCTGCGGTGAGCAGGCACTGAGCCTGACCCGCCTGCAACTGCCAGGCGGCAAGGCGCTGAACTTCAGCGACCTGTTCAACAGCCGCCGCGAGAAGTTCGCTGACGGCAAGGTGCTTGGCCAATGAACCCACGTCTGGCTGCTACCCGCGCCCTCGCTGCTGTACTCAGCGGCAAGGCTTCGCTGAACAGTTCGTTGCCAACGCAACTGGACAAGGTCGAGGAACGCGACCGTGGCCTGACCCAGGACCTCGCCTTCGGCACCGCCCGCTGGCAGCCACGCCTGGAGCTGCTGGCCGCGCAGTTGCTGCAAAAGCCGTTCAAGGCGGCCGACAGTGATGTGCAGGCGCTACTGCTGGTGGGCTTGTACCAGCTGTTCTACACGCGAATCCCGGCGCATGCCGCCATCGGCGAAACCGTGGGCTGCGCCGACAAGCTGAAAAAGCCGTGGGCCAAGGCCCTGCTCAATGCCGTGCTGCGCCGCGCCCAGCGCGAGGGCGAAGAACTGCTCGCCAGCATGGAGCGCGACCCGGTGGTACGCACCGCCCACCCGCGCTGGCTGCAGAAGTCGCTCAAGGCGTTCTGGCCCGAGCAGTGGGAAGCCATCTGCGCCGCCAACAATGCTCATCCGCCGATGATCCTGCGGGTCAACCGCCGCCATCACAGCCGCGACGCCTACCTGGCCTTGCTTGGCGAAGCCGGTATCGCTGCCGCTGCTTGCCAGTACAGCCGCGACGGCATCGTGCTCGCGGCTGCCTGCGACGTGCGTGGCCTACCAGGCTTTGCCGAAGGCTGGATCAGCGTGCAGGACGAGGCGGCGCAACTGGCCGCCGACCTGCTCGAACTGGCCCCCGGCCAACGCGTGCTGGATGCCTGCTGCGCACCGGGCGGCAAGACCTGCCACCTGCTCGAAGCCGAGCAGGGCCTGGCCGAAGTGGTGGCGATCGACCTGGAAGCCAAGCGCCTGGTCCGCGTGCGCGAGAACTTGGCGCGCCTGCAACTGGACGCCAAGCTGATCGCCTGCGATGCCCGCGACACCGCCAACTGGTGGGACGGCAAGACCTTCCAGCGCATACTGCTCGACGCACCGTGCTCGGCGACTGGAGTGATCCGCCGTCATCCGGACATCAAGTTGACCCGTCAGGCTGATGACATCCCAGCCCTGGCCACGTTGCAGGGCGAGTTGCTCGATGCGCTGTGGCCCACCCTGGAAGTCGGCGGCATGCTGCTGTACGCCACCTGCTCGAGCCTGCCGACCGAAAACACTGAAGTGATCGAGGCGTTTCTGGCCCGTACGCCAGGCGCCCGTGAACTGGACCTGGCCACCGAGGCCGGCCTGCGCCAGCCGCACGGGCGCCAGTTGCTGGCTCAGGAAGGCGGCCACGACGGCTTCTACTATGCCAAGCTGATCAAGATTGCCGCCTCGCGCGGATAAAACACCAGGTTAGGAGTAGTGGATGAAGATCATCATCCTTGGCGCAGGGCAGGTAGGCGGCACGCTGGCAGAACACCTGGCCAGCGAAGCCAATGACATCACTGTGGTCGACACTGATGGCGACCGCCTGCGCGACCTTGGCGACCGCCTTGATATCCGCACCGTGCAGGGCCGTGGCTCGCTGCCGACGGTGCTGCGCCAAGCCGGCGCCGACGACGCCGACATGCTGGTGGCGGTGACCAACAGCGACGAGACCAACATGGTCGCCTGCCAGGTCGCCTACTCGCTGTTCCACACCCCGACCAAGATCGCTCGGGTGCGCGAATCGGCGTACCTGACTCGGGAAGAAATGTTCCACAACGACCATATCCCGGTCGACGTGCTGATCAGTCCCGAACAGGTGGTGACCAACTACATCAAGCGCCTGATCGAGCACCCCGGCGCACTGCAGGTGATCGACTTCGCCGACGGCAAAGCCCAGTTGGTGGCGGTCAAGGCCTACTACGGCGGCCCGCTGGTGGGCCAGCAGTTGCGCCAGATCCGCGCGCACATGCCCAATGTCGACACCCGCGTGGCGGCGATCTTCCGCCGTGACCGGCCGATCAAGCCGCAGGGCGATACCGTCATTGAAGCCGATGACGAGGTTTTTTTCATCGCCGCGAAGAAGGACATCCGTGCGGTCATGGGCGAGTTGCGCCGCATCGACGAGACCAACAAGCGTGTGGTCATCGCCGGGGGCGGGCAGATCGGCGAGCGCCTGGCTGAAGCGATCGAGAGCCGCTACCAGGTCAAGATCATCGAGATGAACGCGGCCCGTTGCCGTTACCTGTCCGACACCCTGGAAAGCACCGTGGTGTTGCAGGGCAGCGCCTCGGACAAGGACCTGATGCTGGAAGAGAACATCGCCGACGCCGATATCTTCCTGGCCCTGACCAACGACGACGAGGCCAACATCATGTCGTCGCTGCTGGCCAAGCGCCTAGGTGCGCGCAAGGTGATGACCATCATCAACAACCCGGCCTATGTCGACCTGGTGCAGGGCGGCGATATCGACATCGCCATCAGCCCGCAGTTGGCGACTATCGGCACCTTGCTTGCCCACGTGCGCCGCGGCGATATCGTCAGCGTGCACTCGCTGCGCCGCGGTGCGGCCGAGGCGATCGAGGCGGTGGCGCATGGTGACGCCAAGTCGAGCAAGGTGATTGGCAAGGCCATCGCCGACATCGACCTGCCGCCGGGCACCACCATTGGCGCGATCATTCGTGCCGAGCAGGTGCTGATCGCCCACGACAACACGGTGCTGGAAACCGGCGACCACGTGATTCTGTTCGTTGTGGATAAAAAGCATATCCGCGACGTCGAGAAGCTGTTCCACGTAGGCTTGAGCTTTTTCTAAGGAGGCACCGCAATGCGCGAATCGCTGCAGAAGATGCTCGACAAGGGTGTGGATAACTCACTGTTGCGCTTCGGCCTGGGCAAGGCCTGGCTGGATGAGGGCAACGGCGCCGAGGCGGCGGTGCATCTGGCCCGCTGCGTCGAGCAGGACCCGAAGTATTCGGCGGCGTGGAAGCTGTTGGGCAAGGCTTATCAGCTGAGCGGTGATCTGGCCGCGGCGCGGCAGGCTTGGGAGCAGGGGTCTGCGGCGGCGCAGGCGCATGGCGACAAGCAGGCCGAGAAAGAGATGGCGGTGTTTTTGAAGAAATTGAACAAAGCCTGAGATTGCCGGGGCTGCTGCGCAGCCCTTTCGCGACACAAGGCCGCTCCTACAGTTGACCGCGTCCCTCTGTAGGAGCGGCCTCGCGTCGCGAAAGGGGCGCGAAGCGCCCCCAAAATCTCAATACCAGCGCTGTTCCCCAGCCGGACGCTTCTTGAAGCGCTTCATGCTCCACATGTACTGGCTCGGATACTCGCGCACATAACGCTCGACCACCTTGCTCATGGCCGCCGCCGACACCGTTACATCGGTGCTGTACATCTCCTCGGGCGCCGCCTCGAGAATTACCCTGAAGCCGGAGCCATCCGGCAGCCGCAGCGCATGCAGGAACACCCCGACCGCCTTGCCGCCTGCCAGCATGTTCGGCACAAATTTGCTGGTCAGCGCCTGGGTGCCGAGGAACGGTACAAATACCCCAGCCGACTCGGCCGGCTCCGGGTCAGCCGGAATCCCCACCTGGCCACCACGGCGCACTTCCTTGATCACGCTGAGGATGCCTTCCTTGGTCGACGGCGCCACACGGTTGCCCATCTGCACACGCTGCTCGCGAAGCAGGTCATCGACGGCCTTGAGCTTGGGCGGGCGGTAGAAAATGATCGGTTTGCACTGGCTGCAGTAGAAGTGGTTGAGCACTTCCCAGTTGCCCAGGTGGCTGGTAATGCCGACCACACCCTTGCCTGAGGCCAGCGCGGCCTCCAGCACTTCCAGGCCCTGCACTTCGTGGACGAGGTCCAGCGAACGCTGGGGCGGCCAGATCCAGGCGCAGGCGCTTTCGACAAACGACTTGCCGATATCGCGCAGGGCGCGGCCGACCAACTGCTCGCGCTCGGCCGGGTCCATCTCCGGAAAACACTTGGCCAGGTTGATCCGCACCACGTTGCGCGAACCGTTGGGTATCTTCCACATCAGCCAGCCAATGCCGGCGCCAACCCGTTGCACCGCGCTCCAGGGCAGCTTGGCAAACAGGCGCAGCACCCCGACCATCAGGGCGCCCTTGAACTTTTCCACAGGCGAATTCCTTATTTCAGCAAGCGCGCATTGTACCTGCTCAGCGCGCCAAGGCGGCGTAGCGATCGCAGTCGGTGGTGTGGTCCATGACCATCCCGGTGGCCTGCATGAACGCGTAGCAGATAGTCGGACCAACGAACGTGAAGCCGGCTTTCTGCAACGCCTTGCTCATCGCCTTGGCCTCGTCGGTGACTGCCGGCATCTCGCTACGGTCGATGAAGTGGTTGATCTTCGGCGTGCCGCCGACAAACGACCAGAGCCACTCGGCCGGGTTATCCACAGCCAGCCAGGCCTTGGCATTACGCCGCGCCGCGTTGAGTTTGAGGCGGTTGCGGATGATCCCGGCATCGAGCATCAATTCCTCGATGCGCTCATCGCTCATCTGCGCCAGTTGCACCGGGTCAAAGTCATACATGACCTGGCGATAGCGCTCGCGCTTGCGCAATACGGTGATCCAGGACAGCCCGGCCTGGAACCCTTCGAGCAAAAGCATCTCGAACAGCAACGCCGGATCGCGCTGCGGCGTTCCCCACTCCTGGTCGTGGTAGGCCTGGTACAACGGATCGTCGGTACACCAAAAGCAGCGTGGCATAAGGCTCCAATCAGTAGAGGGCGAGGCGAATCGGGTTATACTCCCGCTCTTTACATCCGCATCCCCAGATACAGGTGAATTTCGTGAGCCAGCCTACGCCAGCCGTGCGTACCTTCCAAGACCTCATCCTCGCCCTGCAGAAGTACTGGGCTGAGCAAGGTTGTGTGGTACTTCAGCCCTACGATATGGAAGTAGGCGCCGGCACTTTCCACACCGCGACCTTTTTGCGCGCCGTCGGCCCAGAAACCTGGAACGCCGCCTACGTGCAGCCAAGCCGTCGGCCTGCCGACGGACGGTATGGTGAAAACCCCAACCGCCTGCAGCATTACTACCAGTTCCAGGTGGTCCTCAAGCCTAACCCGGCCAACTTCCAGGAACTGTACCTGGGCTCGCTGAAAGCGATCGGCCTCGACCCGCTGGTGCACGATGTGCGCTTCGTCGAAGACAACTGGGAATCGCCGACCCTCGGCGCCTGGGGTCTGGGTTGGGAAATCTGGCTGAACGGCATGGAAGTGACTCAGTTCACCTACTTCCAGCAAGTCGGCGGTCTGGAGTGCTACCCGGTCACCGGCGAAATCACCTACGGCCTCGAGCGCCTGGCGATGTACCTGCAGGGCGTTGATTCGGTGTACGACCTGGTCTGGGCTGACGGCCCGTTCGGTGTGGTCACCTATGGCGACGTGTTCCACCAGAACGAAGTGGAGCAATCGACCTACAACTTCGAGCACGCCAACGTCGACAAACTGTTCGAGCTGTTCGACTTCTACGAAAGCGAAGCCAACCGCCTGATCAAGCTCGACCTGCCGCTGCCGACCTATGAAATGGTCCTGAAGGCGTCGCACACCTTCAACCTGCTCGACGCCCGCCGCGCCATCTCGGTGACCGAGCGCCAGCGTTACATCCTGCGCGTACGTACGCTGGCTCGCGACGTGGCGCAAAGCTACCTGCAAGCCCGTGCCCGCATGGGCTTCCCGATGGCGACCCCTGAACTGCGTGACGAAGTGTTGGCTAAGCTGGAGGCTGCACAATGAGTGCTCAAGATTTTCTGGTTGAACTGGGCACCGAAGAGCTGCCACCCAAAGCCCTCGCCAGCCTCGGTGACGCGTTTTTGGCCGGTATCGAAAAAGGCCTGCAGGCCGCTGGCCTGAACTACGCCGGCAAGAGCGTGTATGCCGCGCCGCGCCGCCTGGCAGTGCTGATTCGTCAGCTCGACGTGCAGCAGCCTGACCGCTCCATCAACGTCGATGGCCCGCCCATGCAGGCCGCGTTCAACGCCGAAGGCCAGCCAACTCAGGCGGCCCTGGGCTTTGCCAAGAAGTGCGGCGTCGACCTCAGCGAGATCGACCAGAGCGGCGCCAAACTGCGCTTCTCGCAGCACATCCCGGGCAAGGCTACTGCCAGCCTGCTGCCGACCATCGTCGAAGATTCGCTCAACGACCTGCCGATTCCCAAGCGCATGCGCTGGGCGGCCAGCCGTGAAGAATTCGTGCGGCCAACCCAATGGCTGGTGATGCTGCTCGGTGAGCAGGTGGTTGATTGCACCATCCTCAAGCAGCAAGCCGGTCGCGAGTCGCGTGGGCACCGTTTCCACCACCCGGAAAACGTGGTTATCAGCGCGCCTGCCAACTACGCCGAAGACCTGCGCAAAGCCTACGTGCTGGCCGATTTTGCCGAGCGCCGCGACTTGATCGCCAAGCGCACCGCAGAGCTCGCCCTGCAGCAGGAAGGCACGGCCATCGTGCCGCCGGCGCTGCTCGATGAAGTGACTGCGCTGGTCGAATGGCCGGTGCCGCTGGTGTGCTCGTTCGAGGAACGCTTCCTTGAAGTGCCGCAAGAAGCGCTGATCACTACCATGCAGGACAATCAGAAGTACTTCTGCCTGCTCGACAGCGACGGCAAGTTGCTGCCGCGCTTCATTACCGTGGCCAACGTCGAGAGCCGTGACCCGCAGCAGATCGTGCTCGGTAACGAAAAGGTCGTGCGTCCGCGCCTGACCGACGCCGAGTTCTTCTTCAAGCAGGACAAGAAGCAGCCGCTGGCGACCTTCAACGAGCGCTTGAAGAACGTGGTGTTCCAGGCCCAGCTGGGCAGCGTCTACGACAAAGCCGAGCGCGTCTCGAAGCTGGCCGCCTACATCGCCCCACGCATCGGCGGCGACGCCCAGCGTGCGGCGCGTGCCGGCTTGCTGTCCAAGTGTGACCTGGCCACCGAAATGGTCGGCGAGTTCCCGGAAATGCAAGGCGTTGCCGGCTACTACTACGCCATGAACGACGGCGAGCCGGAAGACGTCGCCCTGGCCCTGAACGAGCAGTACATGCCGCGCGGTGCTGGCGCGGAACTGCCGCAGACCCTCACCGGTGCTGCCGTGGCCATTGCCGACAAGCTCGACACCCTGGTCGGTATCTTCGGCATCGGCATGCTGCCAACCGGCAGCAAAGACCCGTACGCCCTGCGTCGCGCTGCCCTCGGCGTGCTGCGCATTCTGATCGACAAGCAGCTGGACCTGGACCTGACCGACGCCGTGAGCTTCGCCGTCAACCAGTTCGGTAGCAAGATCAAGCCAGCCGGGCTGTCCGAGCAGGTCCTGGAGTTCATCTTCGACCGCCTGCGTGCACGTTATGAAGACGAAGGCATTGACGTCGGTACCTACCTGTCGGTACGTGCCCTCAAGCCAGGCTCGGCGCTGGACTTCGACCAACGCGTACAGGCCGTGCAGGCATTCCGCCAACTGCCTGAAGCCGGGGCCCTGGCCGCGGTCAACAAGCGTGTGTCGAACCTGCTGAGCAAGGCTGAGGGTGCGATCTCCGAGCAAGTCGAGCCGAAGTATTTCGACAATGCCAACGAGTTCTCGCTGTACTCGGCGATCCAGCAGGCCGACCAGGCTGTGCAACCGATGGCCGCGGCCCGTCAGTACCGTGAGTCGCTGGCCCGCCTGGCAGCGCTGCGTGACCCGGTCGACGCCTTCTTCGAGGCAGTGATGGTCAACGCCGAAGATGCCAAGGTCCGTGCCAACCGCTACGCCCTGCTCAGCCGCCTGCGCGGTCTGTTCCTGGGTGTGGCCGACATCTCGTTGCTGGGGTAAGCCTTGAAACTGCTGATTCTCGATCGTGACGGGGTGATCAATCACGACTCCGACGCCTACATCAAGTCGCTGGAGGAGTGGATCCCCATTGCCGGCGCGATTGAGGCCATCGCGCAGTTGAGCAAAGCGGGCTGGACGGTGGCGGTGGCCACCAACCAGTCCGGCATTGCCCGGGGCTACTATTCGCTGGACACCCTCGAGGCCATGCACACGCGCTTGCGCGAGCTGGTGGCCGAGCAGGGTGGCGAACTGGGCCTCGTCGTGTACTGCCCGCATGGTCCGGACGAGGGCTGCGCCTGTCGCAAACCGAAGCCAGGCATGCTCGAGGCAATCGCTGCCCATTACCAGGCAGAGCTGCCTGGCGTATGGTTCGTCGGCGACAGTAAAGGTGACCTGGAGGCCGCCCTGGCCGTCGGAGCACAACCGGTGTTGGTGAAAACCGGCAAAGGTGAGCGCACCCTGAGCAAGGGCGTCGCTGCAAGCACGCTGATTTTTGACGATCTGGCCGCTGTCGCCAGAGCACTTATCTAGACTGTACGCCGCCTGGCGCACAGTTCATTAGGCGGGCACGACCCGCAACGGTACATGCCACTATGTCGATCCTGCAGGCGATCAGAATCTTTCTTTTTTACCTGCTGCTGGGCACCAGCTCGTTGCTTTGGTGCACCTTGAGCTTCTTCATCGCGCCGTTTCTGCCGTTTCAAAAGCGCTACCGCTTCATCAACGTCTACTGGTGCCGTTTTGCCGTGCGCCTGACCGAGGTGATGCTGGGTATCCGCTACAAGATCACCGGCGCGGAGAACGTGCCAGCGACCCCGTGCGTGATTCTGTCCAATCACCAGAGCACCTGGGAAACGTTCTTCCTGTCGGCGTACTTCCAACCGCTGAGCCAGGTACTCAAGCGTGAGCTGCTGTATGTGCCGTTCTTTGGCTGGGCCATGGCCATGCTGCGGCCGATCGCGATCGACCGCGACAATCCCAAGGAAGCCTTGCGCCACGTTGCCAAGAAGGGCGATGAGCTGCTCAAGCAAGGCGTGTGGGTATTGATCTTCCCTGAGGGTACCCGTGTCCCGTATGGGCAGATCGGCAAGTTCTCCCGTGGCGGTACGGCCTTGGCGGTGAACGCAGGCCTGCCGGTGCTGCCGATTGCGCATAACGCCGGCCGTTACTGGCCGAAGTCTGGCTGGGGCAAGCAGGCGGGGGTGATCGAGGTGGTGATTGGCGAGCCGATGTATGCCGAAGGCAGCGGGCCGCGGGCCATTGCTGACCTGAATAACCGCGCTGAGGCGTGGAATCAGGAGACCCAGCGGGCGCTGGGTGCGCTGCCTCCAGTGGCTGAAAGCAGCGCCGCAGACAGCTTGGAAAATTGTGGATAACTTGTGAGCAACTTTTCAAATGATGCTTAGAGATTGACTATAAGTAATTGAAATTTATAGTTATTTATCTATGTGACAGTTTTTCGAAAACCGTGCATAAGTTTTTTCGTGATTGAAAACGGGGGCTGCTGTGCAGCCCCCGGCTGTTTCAGATCAGACCTTGTCCAGGTCCACATCCTTGGTCTCTTTCAAACAGAATATCCCCACCACCAGGCTCACCCCGGTTATCAACACCGGGTACCACAGCCCATAGAAAATATCCCCGGTATACACCACCAGCGCGAACGATACGGTCGGCAGGAACCCACCGAACCAGCCGTTACCAATGTGGTACGGCAGGGACATCGAGGTATAGCGGATCCGCGTCGGGAACAGCTCGACCATCACCGCCGCCAGCGGGCCATAGGTCATGGTCGCGATCAGGATCATCGCCACAATCAGCGCCACCACCATGAACTCGTTGACCTGCGCAGGATCGGCCTTGGCCGGATACCCCGCCTGGGTAATCGCCGCACGCATTGCCGCTTCATCGAAGCCGGTGATGGCCGTGTCGCCGATGTTCACCACGACATCACTGCCAGTCGCAGCAGCAGAGCTGTACGGCAGGCCCTGCTTGACCAGGAAGGTCTTGACCTTGTCGCACGGGCTGTCGAAACGCGCTTTGCCGACCGGGTCGAACTGGAAGGTGCAGCTGGCTGGGTCAGCCATCACCACGATGGGCGACTGACGGCTGGCGGCGTCGATCTGTGGGTTGGCGTAATGGCTCAGGGCCTTAAACAGCGGGAAGTACAGGACGGTTGCCAGCAGCAGGCCAACCATCAGGATCGGCTTGCGGCCAATGCGGTCAGACAGCCAACCGAAGAACACGAAGAACGGCGCGCCGATCACCACGCTGATGATCAGCAGAGTGTTGGCCTGGGCCGGGTCCATCTTGAGCATCTGGGTCATGAAGAACAGCACATAGAATTGCGCCGTGTAGAAGGTTACTGCCTGACCGGCGTTGATGCTGAACAGTGCCGTCAGAACGATCTTGAGGTTGCTCCAATTGGTGAACGACTCACGAATCGGCGACTTGCTCAGCTTGCCCTGCGCCTTCATTTTCACGAAGGCTGGCGACTCGTGCATGCTCATGCGGATCCAGGTGGAAATCCCCAACAGCACAATCGACAGCAGGAACGGCAGGCGCCAGCCCCAGGTTTCAAACTCATCACCGCTGATGTAGCGGCTACCCAGTACCACCAGCAACGACAGCAGCAGGCCCAAGGTCGCGGTCGACTGGATGAAGCCGGTATGGAAACCGCGCTTGCCGGGCGGTGCGTGCTCGGCCACGTAAGTTGCCGCGCCACCGTACTCGCCGCCCAACGCCAGGCCTTGGAGCATGCGCAGAATCACCAGGATGATCGGCGCCGCGATACCAATGCTGGCATAGGTAGGCAACAGCCCGACCGCGAAGGTCGACAAGCCCATCAACACGATGGTGACCAGGAAGGTGTATTTACGCCCGATCATGTCGCCCAGGCGGCCGAACACCAGCGCGCCGAACGGCCTGACCAAGAAGCCCGCAGCGAATGCCATCAGGGCGAAGATGAACGCCGTGGTGTCGTTGACCCCCGCAAAGAACTGCTTGCTGATCACCGCCGCCAGAGCGCCGTACAAAAAAAAGTCATACCACTCGAAAACCGTCCCGAGGGATGACGCGAAAATGATCTTTCTTTCCTCGCGACGGCTGGTAGGGCTCGCCGCTGCTCCCTGCTCTTGAATGTAATCAGACATCGTTGCTGTCCTCGGCCCGCAGGCCACAGTGATTATTCTTGTTGTTCCACTGCCGGCAGGCCCTGATCACCAGCCGCCGCTTGTTGCACGCACCTGGTCAGGGCGTCGGTATTGCGCTTGCGTCGCTGAGGTAGGTTTGGGTTGCAGCTCCTTTGAGAATCAGTTGCGCCGCTTTCTCGGCGATCATCAGTGTCGGTGAACAGGTATTGCCGGAAACAATCTGCGGCATGATCGAGGCGTCAGCTACGCGCAGACCCGGGATGCCGTGCACACGCAGTTGATGGTCGACCACATCGAACGCGCCGCTGCCCATGCGGCAGGTGCCGACCGGGTGGAAGATGGTGGTGCCGATCTTGCTCGCAGCCTCAAACAGCTCTTCTTCAGTGTTGAGCGCAGCGCCCGGCAGGTACTCGACCGGGTCGAAGGCGGCGAGGGCAGGGGCCTGGACGATGCGCCGGGTCATGCGAATGGCATCGGCGGCAACCCGCAGGTCTTGCGGGTCGCTCAGATAGTTAGGGTTGATCACAGGCTCGGCATGCAGATCGGCCGAGCGAATATCGATGCGCCCGCGGCTGGCGGGGCGCAGGTTGCACACCGACGCGGTGAACGCCGGGAAGCGATGCAGCGGCTCACCGAAGCGCTCCAGTGACAGCGGCTGGACGTGATACTGCAGGTTGGCGCTGGCCTGCTCGGGGCTGGAGCGAACGAATGCACCGAGCTGGCTGGGCGCCATCGCCAGCGGGCCGCTGCGGTCGTATAGATAGCGCAGGCCCATGCCCATCTTGCCCCATAGGCTGTTGGCCATCTGGTTCAAGGTACGGGTGTTGCGGATCTGGTAGATCAGGCGCAGCTGCAGATGGTCCTGCAGGTTGCCGCCCACACCAGGCATGTCATGGCGTACGCCGATGCCGAGATCTTCAAGCAGCTTGCGCGGGCCGATGCCGGAACGTTGGAGGATACCCGGTGAACCGACCGAGCCTGCGCAGAGGATAATCTCCCGCCGCGCCTGAAACTCGTGCCACTCACCCTGCCAGCGAGCTTTGACCGCCGTAGCACGGGTATTGTCGAGCAGCACCTGGTCAACTTCGACGCCAGTGAGCAGAGTCAGGTTGGGCCGCTTGAGGATTGGCCGCAGAAAGGCTTTGGCCGCATTCCAGCGTACGCCGCTGCGCTGGTTGACCTGAAAGTATCCACAGCCTTGGTTGTCGCCGGTATTGAAGTCATCGACCTTGCCAATCCCGCTCTGCTCGGCGGCATCGCGGAAGGCGTCGAGGATCGGCCAGCTGTAGCGCTGCTGTTCGACCCGCCATTCGCCGTCGGCGCCGTGGCTGTCGCTGCTGCCGGCATAGTGATTCTCGCTGGCCTTGAACAGCGGCAGCACGTCTTTCCAGGCCCAGCCGTCGTTGCCTTGTTCAGCCCAGCGATCATAGTCGCTGGCCTGGCCGCGCATGTAGATCATGCCGTTGATCGACGAGCAGCCGCCGAGCACCTTGCCGCGCGGATAACCTAGGCTGCGGCCGCCAAGGCCCGCTTGCGCCTCGGTCTTGAAGCACCAGTCGGTGCGCGGGTTACCGATGCAATAGAGGTAACCGACCGGGATGTGAATCCATGGATAGTTATCGCGCCCACCCGCTTCGAGCAGCAGCACCCGGCAGGATGGATCGGCGGACAAACGGTTGGCCAGCAAACATCCGGCTGGGCCAGCGCCTACAACGACATAGTCGTAGGCAGAATCGGCTGATGGCATGTGCGACCTCGGGCCTGATTATTATTCTTGTCGCTTTTGATCTTAGTGCGTAATTTCGCTAAGGAAACACGAGTTTTCGCTCAACCGCTGTGCGTTTTAGCACAGCCAATATCAGCCGTTTCCTAAGTAACCTGACAGCCGCTCACAGTTATGCACAGGGATAAGCATGTTCGACTGGAATGATCTGAGGTTCTTTCTCGAGTTGCAGCGCAGCGGCCGTCTGCTGACTGCAGCCAAGCGCTTGAACACCACCCACAGCACGGTGGCGCGGCATATCGAGGGCATCGAAAAGAGCCTGGGCACAGCGCTGTTCGTTCAACATGCACAGGGTTACGAGCTGACGCCGTCTGGCCAGGCACTGCTCAAGCATGCCGAAGCGATGGAGAACGTCGCGCTGTTGGCGCAGGAAGAGATCACCCAGGCGATAACGCCGCTGGGCAAGATCCGCCTGGGCGTCACCGAAGGCATCGGCATCATGTTCTTCACCCCACGCATGCGCGCCTTGTTCGAGCGCTATCCGGGCCTGGAAGTCGAACTGGTGGCGGTGCCGCGCTTCGTCAGCATCCTCAACCGCGAGGCAGAAATCAGCATTCATCTGGAACGGCCCAATGCCGACCTGTTGATAACTCGCAAGCTCACTGACTATCGGCTGGCGCTCTACGCCAGCCCCGAGTACCTCGAACGCTCACCGGCGCTGAACAGTCGTGAGGATCTGGCCCGTCACAGCTGGATTGGCTACGTCGACGATCTGCTGTTCAGCCAGGAGCTGCTGTTTCTCAACAGTTTCTGCCGTGCGCCGAATGTGATCTTTCGCAGCACCAGCGTCATCGCTCAGCAGCAGGCCGCACGCGCCGGCTTGGGCATCGCTGTGCTGCCCAACTACATGGCCAGGCACGATCCACAGCTGCGCCGGGTGCTGCCCAGCGAAACCATCCAGCGCAGCTACTGGATCTGCACCCGGCGCGAGTTGCACAAGTCAGTGCGCCTGCGGGTAGTCTGGGATTACCTGCTGGCGCTGTGTGCAGCAGAGCAGGCCGAACTGCTAGCCGAGTAGGCCCTTGCTCGCCAGCAGCAGCGCTGCGCCGATGCCGACCACGGCAAACACCTGCTGCAAGCGCGGCCCGGCCAATTTGCCGGCCAGTGGGCGCGCCAGTAGCAGGCCCATCACCGCACCTACCGCGAAGGGTGCACCTACCTGCCAGTGCATCACCCCGGCGACGCTGGCGCTGACTACGCTGCCGCAGGCAACCAGCGCAATCACCGCCAACGAGGTGGCAACAATGCTCTTCATCTCCAGGTTGGTATAACGGCTGAGCGCCGGAATGATGACGAAGCCGCCACCGACGCCCAACAGTCCCGACAGTAAACCTGCTACACCACCAGTAACGGCTAGGGCGCGGGCGCAGGGCAGGGTCCAGCGCAGCCGCCCCTTCATAGGGTTGAGTACACAGGGCATGATCAGCCGCTCGCCACACGGCGGCTCACCACGTAACTCGCGCGCCGCCTTGCGCCAGATGCGCAGGCAGGCATGGATCAGCACCGCGGCGAACACCAACGCCAGCGGTGCGTTGGGCAACCGATGAGCGAGCATCAAACCGAAAGGTGTTGCGCAGATACCGATCAACGCAATGAACAACGCCGCGCGATAACGCACCAGGCCCTGGCGCAACCCGAGCAGCGCACCGACTGACGCCGCCAGGCCGACTGCCAAAAGGCCAACTGGCGCCGCCTCGACCATATTCAAACCCAGCCCGAATACCAATAACGGCACTGCCAGAATGCCTCCGCCAGCACCGGTCAACGCCAGTACCGCTCCGATGATCGCGCCCAGCGCTGCACCCAGCACTTCGATCACGATTGCTTCTCGGTGCCGGCAGGTTGCGGCCGCGCCAGCCATTCACGGCCTTTGAGCATCCCATGCCAATACAGCGCAGGGAGCAGCTTCACCTTGAGTAGCCAGGCCAGCCGAGTAGGCTGCCGGCCGTCGAGCAACCACTGCGCAAAGCTGGGTGCCAGCGTACCGCCGTATTTGAATTCAGCCAGGACGATCTTGCCGCGCTCCACGGTCAACGGGCATGAACCGTAACCGTCATAGTGCGCGAGGGTGGGCGACCGGCCGAGCGCTACCAGCACGTTGTTGGCCACCACCGGCGCCTGCTTGCGCGCAGCCGCGGCAGTCTTGGCGTTACTGGTATTGATCGCATCACCCAGGCCGTGCACGTTGGCGAACTGCCGATGGCGCAGAGTGAACGGATCGACATCCAGCCAGCCCGCGCCATCCGCCAGCGGGCTGCTGCGGATGAACTCGGGCGCTACTTGCGGCGGCACCACGTGCAACATGTCGAAGGGCTCGACTCGCGTCTGCGTGCTGCCATCGGCCAGGCTGTGGATAAACGTCGCGCGCTTGCCCGGACCATCTACTGCCACCAGGCGGTGTGAATAGTTGAGATCCACCGCGTACTTGTCGATGTAGGCCATCAATGCGGGCACGTAGTCAGCAACGCCAAAAAGTACCGGACCCGAATTGTAGAAGCTGGCCTTGATGGCACCCAGGCGCTCACGCCGCAGCCAGTGATCACACGAAAGGTACAACGCCTTCTGTGGGGCGCCCGCACACTTGATGGGCATCGGGGGTTGGGTGAAGAGGGCGCGGCCTTGCTTCAGATTCTGGACCAATTGCCAGGTGTAAGGTGCCAGGTCATAACGGTAGTTGGAGGTCACACCGTTGCGCCCGAGGGTTTCCGTGAGGCCCTCGATTGCCTGCCAGTCGAGAGTCAGGCCGGGGCAGACCACCAGCTGTTCGTAACTGATGATGCGGCCGTCCTCCACAACCACGCTTTGCGCTGCGGGATCAAAACTAATCACCCGCGCTTTTATAAATCGCACGCCTTTGGGGATGGCGCTGACCATGCTGCGCGCGGTGCTGGCAGCGCTGAATACACCAGCGCCGACCAGGGTCCAGCCGGGTTGGTAGTAGTGCACCTCAGCCGGGTCGATCAACGCAATATCGAGCGTTGGATCACGCTTGAACAAACTGGCGGCGGTAGCAATCCCCGCAGCACCAGCGCCGACGATCACCACCTTGTGATGGTCGATGCGCGTGCTATTGGCTGTGGATGGCAAGGCAGGCATGCGGGTATTCCTTTTCGATCTTGGTATGGGGACTAGGCCGGCGACGTTCAGAGCTGGTTCAGCGGGATTTTCAGGTAACGCACGCCGTTGCTCTCCGGTTCAGGCAACTGCCCGCTGCGCATGTTGACCTGGACGGCGGGCAGGATCAGTACCGGCATATCCAGGGTGGCGTCACGCGCTTCGCGCATGGCGACGAACTCGTCCTCGCTGATGTCCTGACGGATATGAATATTGCTGGCGCGCTGCTCGGCCACGGTGGTGACAAAACGCAGGGCGCGACCCTCGGGCAGGTAGTCATGGCACATGAACAGTTGGCTGTGGTCGGGGAAGGCGAGCAAACGCCGGATCGAGCGATACAGCGTGCGTGCGTCGGCACCGGGAAAATCGCATCGGGCAGTGCCGTAGTCAGGCATGAACAAGGTATCACCGACAAACACCGCCTTCTCGCCAGCATCCTCGACCACGTAGCTCATGCACGCCGGGGTGTGCCCTGGGGTGTGTAGCGCACGGGCCCGCAGATTGCCGATCATCAGCACGTATTCGTCTTCCAGCAACACGTCGAACTGGCTGCCGTCGCGGGCGAAACCGGGTTCGGCGTTGAACAGTGCTGCGAAGGTCTTCTGCACCTGGGTGATGTGCGAACCGATGGCAACCTGGCCGCCAAGCTTGGCTTTCAGATAGGCAGCAGCCGACAAGTGATCGGCGTGCACATGAGTTTCCAGAATCCATTGCACACTGGCGCCGAGCGCCTCGACCCGAGCGATCAGCTTGTCCGCCGAGCTGTGGCTGGTGCGTCCCGACTTGGGGTCGTAGTCGAGCACGCTGTCGATCAGCGCGCACTTGAGGGTCTGGCGGTCCATCACCAGGTAGCTGATGGTCGAAGTGGCCTCGTCGAACAGGCCCTCTACATGGATGTTGTTGCCGATGATCATCACACTCTCCAGATATCTGCAGCGCCTTGTTAGGCTTAGGCAGTAACCCAGGGTTTATCAAGATGCATGCCAGGGTTCCAATGAGGCGTTATGGCCCACCTGTCCGCAGTGCTACAGCTATCGCAGCGGTGTCTTCCTTACGATTCGCTGGCAGCACTGCCAGTGGTTGGCAGTCGACTGTCAGCCAATGGCAGTCACTGGCAGTCCTTGCTACGCTCGCCAGGTACCCGCAACCGGTTCTGGTCATGTCTGCGCTTTCCGCTTCTCATCCAGCCATCTTCGGCCTGGTGTCCTACCTTGAGCACGATGTGCACCCGTCGATCGTGCTCGACACCGACTACAACATCCTTGCGGCCAATGCTGCCTACCGGCGTCAGTTCGGCATCAATGACAGTGCACCGCTGGGCGAGAAATGTCATCGCGTCTCTCATCACTACGCGGTGCCCTGTGATCAGGCCGGCGAGCACTGCCCGATGCGCAAAGCCTGGGACAGCAAAGTGCCGGAGCGGGTCCTGCACATTCATCACACCCCACGCGGGCCCGAGCATGTCGACGTCGAGTTGCGGCCAATCCTCGATGAGCAGGGCAGGGTGATTGCTTTCGTCGAGCGCCTTAACACCGTGACCCTGGCTGCCGCCCAGCCAAAACAGCAAGGGCTGGTTGGCCGCGCGCCGGCGTTCCAGGCGGCGCTGGCCAGCTTGCAACGCGCCGCGCCGGCGCAGATTCCGGTGTTGCTGCAAGGCGAATCCGGCACGGGCAAGGAGTTGTTCGCCCGTGCCCTGCACCTGGGCAGCCCGCGCGCGACCGGCCCGCTGGTGGTGGTCGACTGCACCGGGCTCAATGACAGCCTGTTCGAGAGTGAGCTGTTCGGCTATGAGAAAGGCGCGTTCACTGGCGCGACCCAGCGCAAGATCGGTCTCGCCGAAGCGGCCCATGGCGGCACGCTGTTCCTCGACGAAATCGGTGAAGTGCCGCTGACCATGCAGGTCAAGTTGTTGCGACTGATCGAGTCGGGCAGCTTCCGCCCGGTGGGCAGTTTGCGCACCGTGCACTCAGACTTTCGCTTGATTTCGGCTACCCACAAGCCGCTCAAAGAGATGGTGGCAGCAGGTACCTTTCGCGAGGACCTGTACTACCGAATCAGCGGTTTTCCGATTCGCTTGCCAGCGCTACGTGAACGAGTAGAAGACCTGCCAATGCTGGCGCAGAGCTTGTTACAGCGCATGGCTGGCGCCCATACCATTACGCTGACGCCTGAAGCGCAAGCGCGCCTGAGCTTGCATGCCTTCCCGGGCAATATCCGCGAGCTGCGCAATATCCTCGAACGCGCGCGATTGTTTGCCGATGACGGGCTGATCCGCCCAGAGCATTTGCCTGAGGACCTGGCCCCCGCCAGCTCGACTGTATCGATACGAGACTCGCGTAATTCGCTAGCCGACCTCGCGCAGTTGGTGGAGCAGTTCCAAGGGCCGCGCAGCGAGCTGGCGCAGGTACTGGGCATCAGTGAACGCACGCTGTATCGCCGGCTACGTGAGCTTGGGCTTTGAGAGGGTCGAATGCGCTGCTGTTCCACGTGGAACATGCCTGCGCAGGGACGTCGGATTTTGCACACTATGTCGCGATCAGCCGCGCCGACGACGCCTAGAGACCACCCACAGTCGCGCAGGCGTCAGCGCTGTAATTTATCTTTGCTACGGTCTCAGTTCTCATTGCAAGGGGGCGTACCGTCATGAAGCTCGTACCAAAAGTGTTGGCTGCCGCGATCTGTCTCGGCCTAGCCAGCCAGGTGTGCGCGACTGAACTCAAGCACTGGCCAGAGCCTGCTGCCAAACAACTCGATGCCATGATCGCCGCGAATGCCAACAAGGGTAACTACGCGGTTTTCGACATGGACAACACCAGCTACCGCTTCGACCTTGAGGAGGCGCTGCTGCCGTTCATGGAAAACAAAGGGCTGATTACCCGCGATACACTGGACCCTTCCCTCAAGCTCATCCCCTTCAAAGACACTGCTGACCATAAAGAAAGTCTGTTCAGCTACTACTACCGCCTCTGTGAACTGGATGACATGGTTTGCTACCCATGGGTAGCGCAGGTGTTTTCGGGCTTCACCCTCCAAGAGCTGAAGGGTTACGTAGATGAGTTGATGGCTTCCACGAAGCCAGTGCCGGCCACCTACTACGATGGCGACACGGTAAAAACTACCGAAGTCCAACCGCCCAAAGTCTTCACTGGCCAGACTGAGCTGTACAACAAGCTCATGGAAAACGGCATTGAGGTCTATGTGATCACTGCTGCGTCCGAGGAGCTGGTACGCATGGTCGCCTCTGATCCCAAGTATGGCTACAACGTCAAACCGGAAAATGTAATCGGTGTGACCACGCTGCTGAAAGATCGCACAACCGGTGCGCTGACCACAGCACGCAAGCAGATCAGCGCAGGCAAGTACGACGAGAAAGCCAACCTCGGTCTTGAGTTGACTCCTTACCTCTGGACGCCGGCTACCTGGATGGCCGGCAAGCATGCGGCGATTCTGACCTACATCGACCAGTGGAAAAAACCGGTACTGGCCGGTGGCGACACACCCACCAGTGACGGCTACATGCTGTTCCACGGGGTTGATGTCAGCAAAGGTGGCATTCACCTGTGGATAAACCGGAAGGACAAATACATGACTCAACTCGACGGCATGATAAAAGCCAACGCCACTGCTCAGGCCAAGCAAGGCTTACCGGTGACGGCTGACAAGAACTGGGTGATCGTGAAGCCGGACGACATTCAATAAGAGGTAGTCCGCTGACAGCAGTGAAATACTGAAAAAACAAAAAGCCCGCGAATGCGGGCTTTTTGTTGATCGGCGGGCCCAGGCTTGAGCAGCACCGGTCATTTACGGCAGATCAGAAGTCCAGGTTGGACACCGACAGCGCGTTGTTCTCGATGAACTCACGACGAGGTTCCACTGCGTCGCCCATCAAGGTATTGAAGATCTGATCAGCAGCGATCGCATCTTCGATGGTGACCTTGAGCATGCGGCGAACCGCTGGGTCCATAGTGGTCTCCCAGAGCTGATCCGGGTTCATCTCGCCCAGACCTTTGTAGCGCTGGATGGTGTGACGCTTGGCAGTCTCGTTCATCAGCCAGTCGAGGGCTTCCTTGAACTCGCTGACTGCCTTGCGCCGTTCGCCACGTTGCACGTAAGCGCCTTCACCGAACAGGGTGCTGATCTTGCCACCCAGGTTAACCACAGTGCGGTAGTCGTTGCTGCCGAAGAAGTCACGGTTGAAGGTGATGTAGCTTGCTAGGCCGTGGGAGGTGATTTCCACTTCCGGCAGCCAAACGTTGCGCTCTTTGTCTTCACGCAGGCTGGCGTTGTAGGCCAGGCCCGACTTCTGGTTGCTGTGCAGGCGAGCCTGGAAGGTTTTCAACCAAGCCTGCATGTGAGCGTGGTCACCCAACTGCTCCAGGGTGATTTCATCCATGTAGATGAAGTGCTCGGTCAGCTCCTGCGGATACAGGCGCGACAGACGCTTGAGGGTCTTCATCACACTGCGGAATTCTTGGACCAGACTTTCCAGCTGTACGCCGGAAACTGCTGGCGCCGATTCGTCCAGGTGCAGGCTGGCATCATCCAGAGCCGACTGGGTCATGTACTCTTCCATGGCCTCGTCGTCTTTGATGTACTGCTCCTGCTTGCCGCGCTTGACCTTGTACAGCGGTGGCTGAGCGATGTAGATGTAGCCGCGCTCGACCAGCTCCGGCAGCTGACGGAAGAAGAAGGTCAGCAGCAGGGTACGGATGTGCGAACCGTCGACGTCGGCATCGGTCATGATGATGATGTTGTGGTAACGCAGCTTGGCGATGTTGTACTCGTCGCGGCCGATACCACAGCCCAGCGCGGTGATCAGCGTACCGACTTCCTGGGACGAGATCATCTTGTCGAAGCGGGCTTTCTCAACGTTGAGGATCTTACCCTTCAACGGCAGGATCGCCTGGGTACGACGGTTACGGCCTTGCTTGGCCGAACCACCTGCGGAGTCACCCTCCACCAGGTACAGTTCAGACAGGGCAGGGTCCTTCTCCTGGCAGTCAGCCAGTTTCCCCGGCAGGCCAGCGATGTCCAGTGCACCTTTACGGCGAGTCATCTCACGCGCTTTACGCGCAGCTTCACGAGCACGGGCAGCGTCGATCATCTTGCCGACCACAGCCTTGGCTTCGTTGGGGTTTTCCAACAGGAAGTCAGAGAAGAACTTGTTCATCTCTTGTTCGACGGCGGTTTTCACCTCCGACGAGACCAGCTTGTCTTTGGTCTGCGAGCTGAACTTCGGATCCGGTACCTTCACCGAGATGATCGCGGTCAGGCCTTCCCGGGCGTCGTCACCCGTGGTTGCAACCTTGTTCTTCTTGGCCAGGCCTTCTTGCTCGATGTAAGCATTCAGGCTGCGGGTCAACGAAGAACGGAAGCCGACCAGGTGAGTACCACCATCGCGCTGCGGAATGTTGTTGGTGAAGCACAACAGGTTTTCGTTGAAGCTGTCGTTCCACTGCAGGGCAACTTCAACACCGACGCCATCTTCACGCTGGGTGCTGAAGTGGAAGACCTGGCTGTTGACCGGCGTCTTGTTGGTGTTCAGATACTCGACAAATGCGCGCAGGCCGCCTTCATATTTGAAGAGCTCTTCTTTGCCACTGCGCTCATCCTTCAACAGAATGCCAACACCCGAGTTCAGGAACGACAACTCGCGAATACGCTTGGCCAGAATGTCCCAGCTGAAGTGGATATTCTTGAAGGTGTCAGCAGACGGCTTGAAGTGGATATGGGTACCGGTGCTGTCGCTTTCGCCAACAACCGCCATAGGCGCTTGCGGTACGCCGTGGACGTAAGTCTGTTCCCAGACCTTGCCACTACGGCGTACGGTCAGAATGAGTTGCTCAGAAAGGGCGTTCACTACCGAAACGCCAACACCGTGCAGACCGCCGGATACTTTGTACGAGTTGTCGTCGAACTTACCGCCGGCGTGCAGCACAGTCATGATGACTTCAGCAGCTGAGACGCCTTCTTCTTTATGGACGTCGACCGGAATACCACGGCCGTTGTCTCGGACGCTAATGGATTCGTCCGGATGGATGATGACGGTGATGTCATCGCAGTGACCGGCGAGGGCTTCGTCGATCGAGTTGTCGACCACCTCGAAGACCATGTGGTGCAGGCCGCTGCCATCATCGGTGTCGCCGATATACATGCCGGGACGTTTGCGTACGGCATCAAGCCCTTTCAGCACTTTAATGCTGGACGAGTCGTACGTTTGATTTTCGCTCATGCCTTCACTCCCGATGGTCGTGGGTCTGGGTGATACGGCCCTGTTCCACGTGGAACAAAGCAACTGGCGTTTCCGTCTGCCAGCCTTCCCTCAGTAATTCGTGATCTACACAGGTGATGAACACCTGGCAGCGTAATTCTTCAAGCAAGCGGCACAGTGCGCGGCGATGCTGCTCGTCCAGCTCAGACGGCAGGTCATCTACGAGATAGATACAAAGACCGCGGCGAGCCTGGCTAACCAGATGACCTTGGGCGATGCGCAATGCGCACACCACAAGTTTCTGTTGCCCACGGGACAAGATATCCGCAGCGTTGTTTGCACCAATACGCAGGCGCAAATCTGCACGTTGCGGACCGGCCTGGGTATGGCCAATCTGCTGATCGCGTTGAAGAGAAGTGGCGAGGACCTCGTTAAGTTCCCGGTCCTTGTCCCAGCCGCGATAGTAGCTCAAGGTCAATCCGTCCAGCTCGACCAGTTCGCTCAGGGTACGCTCGAAGACGGGCTTCAAGGCCTTGATGTAGGTGCGACGGTATTCATCTATCTCCGCGCTCGCCAGGCACAATTCTCGATCCCAGGCGGCTTGCGAAGCAGCGTCAAGTGTACCATGCCGCAACCATGAGTTCCGCTGCCGCAGCGCCTTCTGCAAGCGCTGCCAAGCACCGAGGAAACGTGGTTCCACGTGGAACACTCCCCAGTCGAGAAACTGCCGACGTATTTTCGGAGCGCCCTCGAGCAGACGAAAGCTGTCCGGGTTGATCAATTGCAGCGGCAGTAGCTCGGCAAGCTGCGCAGCACTGCGAGCGTTCTGCCCATCGATGCGAATGGTGAAGTCGCCCTGGCGCTCGCGTGATACACCCAGGTTGCTGGTGCCACCTTCGGCCAGTTGCACTTCACCAAAGACGGTACAGGTCGGCTGCTCGTACTGGATAACCGGCGTCAGTCGGGTGCTGCGAAATGATCGAGCCAGACCCAGAAGGTACACGGCTTCAAGCACGCTGGTCTTGCCGCTGCCGTTGGCGCCGTAAAGGATGTTGATGCGGGGGGAGGGCGTGAGGGTCACTGGGTGCAGGTTGCGCACCGCAGTGACCATGATACGTCGTAGGGACATTCGCTCAGCTACAGATCACAGGCGCATCGGCATGACGACGTAGGACGAGTCATCGTTGCCAGCTTCCTGCAGCAGGGCACTGCTGTTGGAGTCGGATAGAATCAGACGAACCTGTTCTGTGGTCATTACGCCCAGCACGTCCAGCAAGTAGCTGACGTTGAAGCCGATCTCCAGCGCGCTGCCGTTATAGTCGACGCTGATTTCTTCCTCAGCTTCTTCCTGCTCAGGGTTGTTGGCCTGGATTTTCAGTTGGCCGGCGGCCAACTGCAGGCGAATCCCGCGGTACTTCTCGTTGGACAGAATCGCAGTACGGCTGAAAGCTTCACGCAATGCCTGACGATCACCCACCACCAGCTTGTCACCGCCTTTAGGCAGCACACGCTCGTAGTCTGGGAACTTGCCGTCTACCAGCTTGGAGGTAAAGGTGAATTCACCGGTGGTAGCGCGGATATGGTGCTGGCCGAGTACGATACTGACCATGCCTTCTGGATCGGTCAGCAAACGCGCCAGCTCCAGGATACCTTTGCGTGGCACGATCACCTGGTGCCGGTCAGCTTGCTCGATTCCTGCGGTCATCGAGCACATAGCCAGGCGATGGCCGTCAGTAGCAACGGCGCGCAGGGTGCCTGGGGACACTTCAAGCAGCATACCGTTGAGGTAGTAGCGCACGTCCTGCTGAGCCATGGCGAAGCTGGTGCGCTCGATCAGACGGCGCAGGCGGCTCTGCTCCAGGTCGCAGGTCAGCGAGCCTGGGCCTTCTTCAACAGTCGGGAAGTCATTGGCGGGCAGCGTCGACAGGGTGAAGCGGCTGCGACCGGCTTTAACCAGCAGCTTCTGCTCATCAACCTTGATGTCGATCAGCGCGTCACTTGGCAAGCTCTTGCAGATGTCCATCAGCTTACGTGCCGGGACAGTGATTTCGCCTGGCTCGGCTGGTTCTTCCAGCTGCACGCGACCAACCAGTTCGACTTCCAGGTCGGTACCGGTCAACGACAGCTGCTGGCCTTGTACGACCAACAGGACGTTGGACAGGACCGGCAAGGTCTGGCGACGCTCGACGACACCTGCGACCAGTTGCAGGGGTTTCAACAGGGCTTCGCGTTGAATGGTGAAATGCATGGTCTAGTCCCTTGCCTTCAAAATGGCTGCGCCGGCGATCATCATGTCGTCAGCGTCCGCAGCAGGTTCTTGTAGTCCTCGCGGATGTCCGCATCGGATTCTTTCAGTTCGTTGATCTTGCGGCAGGCGTGCAGCACGGTGGTGTGGTCGCGGCCGCCAAACATATCGCCAATCTCAGGCAAGCTGTGGTTGGTCAGCTCTTTGGACAACGCCATAGCTACCTGACGCGGACGCGCTACCGAGCGCGATCGACGCTTGGACAGCAGATCGGAGATCTTGATCTTGTAGTACTCAGCGACGGTGCGCTGAATGTTATCCACACTGACCAATTTATCCTGCAGCGCCAGCAAGTCCTTCAGCGACTCGCGGATCAGCTCGATGGTGATATCGCGGCCCATGAAGTGCGAGTGAGCGATGACCCGCTTCAGCGCGCCCTCCAGCTCACGCACGTTGGAACGAATACGCTGGGCAATGAAGAAGGCTGCGTCATGCGGCAAATCCACCTTGGCCTGGTCGGCCTTCTTCATCAGGATCGCAACGCGGGTCTCGAGTTCTGGCGGCTCGACTGCAACAGTCAAACCCCAGCCGAAGCGCGATTTCAGACGCTCTTCAAGGCCTTCGATTTCCTTCGGATAGCGGTCGCTGGTCAAAATCACCTGCTGACCGCCTTCAAGCAAGGCGTTGAAGGTGTGGAAAAACTCTTCCTGCGAACGCTCCTTGCGGGCGAAGAACTGAATGTCATCGATCAGCAGCGCATCGACTGAGCGGTAGAAGCGCTTGAACTCGTTGATGGCATTGAGCTGCAGCGCCTTGACCATGTCGGCCACGAAGCGCTCGGAATGCAGGTACACCACCTTGGCATTCGGGTTCTTCTTCAGCAGGTGGTTACCCACAGCGTGCATCAAGTGAGTTTTCCCCAGGCCTACACCGCCATACAGAAAGAGCGGGTTGTAACCATGCTTGGGGTTATCCGCCACCTGCCACGCAGCCGCACGGGCAAGTTGGTTGGATTTACCTTCCACAAACGTATCGAAGGTGAACGTGCGGTTCAGATAGCTGGTGTGCTTGAGCGCACCTTCTACCTGCACAGTGCGCTGTTCAGTGCGCCCAGGTGCAGTTGGCTGCACGGGCGTATCGCCGCCCATCGAGTCAAAGCTGTGGCGCGAAGTCGGCTCTTCGACTTCGTTGACCATTACCGGCTCGATCGATTTGGCCGCAGTGCGCTCTTCAGACGGAGCCGCAGGTGCAGGCTGCTGAGACTGTGCAATCGCTGCCGCCGCAGCACTGACCGGGGCGTTGGGAGCTGCGCGTGCTGCAGAACTGCGGCGGCTGCCTATCAACAAGGACAGCGCCGGTGCGATGCCGCTGCCGTGCTCACCCAGCAGCTCAAGCAGCCGGCCCAGGTACTTTTCATTGACCCAGTCGAGGACGAAGCGATTAGGCGCGTATACGCGCAGCTCGTCGCCTTCGGCTTCGACCTGTAGTGGACGGATCCAGGTGTTGAATTGCTGGGCAGGCAGTTCGTCGCGCAGAAGCTCCACGCACTGCTGCCAAAGTTCCACTGACACGGATATCCCCTGAGTTGAAAGCCGGATGAGGCAAAAAGCAAACCGCCATTGTACCGGGCGGGTGAGTACTTATCCACATAAGAGCGGCATGGATAGCGTGCCAAAGCAGCCAATTCATGTCCGAAAAGCCATCTTAAACCCTGAATAAGCTCTGTGGATAACCCCGCATAAGGGCTATGCACAACCCTGGGTTGAAGCCTGTGGATAAAACCCCTGTGGATAAACAGCCATTCGATCCACAGGTTTCGACCATGCGCAGCACAAGCGCAGCACCTGTTTCTGACAGAGTCTACGATCTCTGTACATAGCATGGATAAAGGGCTGCGTAATGTTATCCACAGAAAAGGCTGTGTATAAGATCTATAAGTTATTCAGAAAAGCTTTATATATGCCTCTTTTATATTTTCATATTGAGCGTGTCTGTGAAAAGCGCTCAGACCGATGACACACTCGGTCCAGCACCACCTCATCCACCTCGCCGATGAAAAAAGTGCTGCCATCCATAAGGAAAGGCTGGTTGGAAATTGACCTATTGGCTTGCTTTCTCTAGAATCGCCGATCTCTTAAAACGGGGGCCATTCCGGCCCGTGTCGTCGAACCCAGGTAACACGCCATGAAACGTACTTTCCAACCAAGCACCATCAAGCGCGCGCGCACCCACGGCTTCCGTGCCCGTATGGCCACCAAGAACGGTCGTGCAGTACTGTCGCGTCGTCGCGCCAAAGGCCGTAAGCGTCTGGCCGTTTGATTTTTCGGCACAGGTGGTGAGTCAGGACTTCAGTCGGGATAAGCGACTGCTTACAGCCCGGCACTTCAAAGCGGTCTTCGACTCGCCAACTGGCAAGGTTCCAGGCAAAAGCCTGCTTATCCTTGCCCGCGAGAACGGCCTCGATCACCCGCGCCTCGGCTTGGTGATCGGCAAGAAGAGCGTCAAGCTTGCCGTTCAACGCAATCGCCTCAAACGTTTGATGCGTGATTCCTTTCGTCTGAATCAGCAGAGTCTTGCTGGGCTGGACATTGTGATCGTCGCGCGCAAAGGCTTGGGCGAGGTAGAAAACCCAGAATTGCACCAACACTTTGGCAAACTCTGGAAGCGCCTGGCTCGCAGTCGGCCCTCTCCAGCGGTAACTGCCGATCCTGCAGGGGTAGACAGTCCAGATGCGTAAACTGGCCCTCGTTCCGATCCAGTTTTACCGTTACGCCATTAGTCCTCTGATGGCCAGCCACTGTCGTTTCTACCCCAGCTGCTCCTGTTACGCCTACGAAGCCATTGAAAACCATGGCCTCTTGCGTGGCGGGTGGCTAGCCGTTCGTCGCCTGGGGCGTTGTAATCCGTGGAACGACGGCGGTTTCGATCCCGTCCCACCCGCTCCCTCCTCCCGAACTTCTTCGATAGCCGAGTAATCATGGATATTAAACGCACGATCCTGATCGTCGCCCTGGCAATCGTGGCCTACGTGCTGGTCCTTAAATGGAACCAGGACTACGGTCAGGCTGCTCTGCCGACTCAGCATACTGCTGCCAGCAACGCTGCACCGGCTTTGCCGGACACCGTACCGGCTGGTAACAACGACGGCGCCAGCGCCGACGTGCCGAGCGCCAATGCTGATGCCAGCCCGGCCGAACTGGCTCCAGTGGCCGTCAGCAAGGACCTGATCCGCGTCAAGACCGACGTCCTTGATCTGGCTATCGACCCGGTCGGTGGTGACATCGTCCAGCTGAACCTGCCGCAATTCCCGCGTCGTCAGGATCATCCGGATATCCCGTTCCAGCTGTTTGACAACGGCAATGAGCGCACCTACCTGGCCCAAAGCGGCCTGACCGGCGCCAATGGCCCGGACGCCCGCGCCACCGGTCGCCCTGTATATGCCGCCGAGCAGAAGAGCTTCCAGCTGGCCGATGGCCAGGAACAACTGGTCGTCGACCTGAAGTTCAGCGAGAACGGCGTCAACTACATCAAGCGCTTCAGCTTCAAGCGCGGCGAGTACGATCTGACCGTCAGCTACCTGATCGACAACCAGAGCGGCCAGGCCTGGTCGGGCAACATGTTTGCTCAGCTCAAGCGTGATGCCAGCTCCGATCCATCGTCGAGCACCGCGACCGGTACCGCGACCTACCTGGGCGCTGCCCTGTGGACGCCGTCCGAGCCGTACAAGAAAGTGTCGATGAAAGACATCGACAAGGGCAGCCTGAAAGAAACCGTATCCGGTGGCTGGGTTGCCTGGCTGCAGCACTACTTCGTAACTGCCTGGATTCCGGCCAAGTCGGACAACAACGTCCTGCAGACCCGGAAAGACAGCCAAGGCAACTACATCATCGGCTACACCGGCCCGGCGCTCAGCGTGCCTGCTGGTGGCAAGGTCGAAACCAGCGCCATGCTGTACGCCGGTCCGAAGATTCAGTCCAAGCTCAAGGAGTTGTCCCCAGGCCTGGAACTGACCGTCGACTACGGCTTCCTGTGGTTCATTGCCCAGCCGATCTTCTGGCTGCTGCAACATATCCACAGCCTGCTGGGTAACTGGGGCTGGTCGATCATCGTCCTGACGATGCTGATCAAAGGTCTGTTCTTCCCGCTGTCGGCTGCCAGCTACCGTTCGATGGCGCGCATGCGTGCCGTATCGCCGAAACTGGCCGCGCTGAAGGAACGCTTCGGTGACGATCGCCAGAAGATGTCCCAGGCGATGATGGAGCTGTACAAGAAAGAGAAGATCAACCCGCTCGGTGGCTGCTTGCCGATCCTGGTGCAGATGCCGGTGTTCCTGGCCCTGTACTGGGTTCTGCTGGAAAGCGTAGAGATGCGCCAGGCACCATGGATGCTGTGGATTACCGACCTGTCGATCAAGGATCCGTTCTTCATCCTGCCGATCATCATGGGCGCGACCATGTTCATTCAGCAGCGCCTGAACCCAACCCCGCCGGATCCGATGCAGGCGAAGGTCATGAAAATGATGCCAATCATCTTCACCTTCTTCTTCCTGTGGTTCCCAGCTGGTCTGGTGCTGTACTGGGTTGTGAACAACTGCCTGTCGATTTCGCAGCAGTGGTACATCACTCGCCGTATCGAAGCAGCCTCCAAAAGTGCTGCCGCCTAACAGGCTGATACGCTAGCCTGTGAATAAAAACGCCCCCTCGTGGGGCGTTTTTGCTATCTGTGTAATGAATTTGTGGAGAGGCTTGCGAGCATGAACCCTGTGCGTGAAACCATCGCCGCGATTGCCACCGCCCAAGGCCGCGGTGGGGTTGGCATCGTCCGGCTGTCCGGTCCATTGGCGAGCGAGGCCGGGCTGGCCATTACCGGCCGCAGCCTGAAACCACGTTATGCACACTACGGCCCGTTCCGCGACCAGGACGGCCTGGTGCTCGACGAGGGCATCGCGTTGTTCTTCCCCGGGCCGAACTCGTTCACCGGCGAAGACGTGCTCGAGCTGCAGGGCCACGGCGGCCCGGTGGTATTGGACATGCTCTTGCAGCGTTGCCTGCAGTTGGGCAGCCGCCTGGCGCGTCCGGGTGAATTCAGTGAGCGGGCTTTTCTCAACGACAAACTCGACCTGGCCCAGGCAGAAGCCATCGCCGACCTGATCGAGGCCAGCTCGACTCAGGCTGCGCGAAATGCACTGCGGTCACTGCAGGGCGAGTTTTCCAAACGTGTGCACAGCCTGACCGAAGCATTGATTGCCTTGCGCATCTACGTCGAGGCGGCGATCGATTTTCCCGAAGAGGAGATCGATTTCCTCGCCGATGGCCACGTACTGGGCATGCTCGATGAGGTTCGCACTGCGTTATCCACAGTGCAGAAGGAAGCAGGCCAGGGCGCATTGCTGCGTGACGGCATGAACGTGGTGATCGCCGGCCGGCCCAATGCCGGCAAGTCGAGCCTGCTCAACCGGCTGGCCGGGCGCGAAGCGGCGATCGTAACTGAAATCGCCGGCACCACCCGGGACATCCTGCGTGAACATATCCACATCGATGGCATGCCGTTGCACGTTGTGGATACCGCAGGCCTGCGCGATACCGATGACCATGTGGAAAAGATCGGGGTGGAACGTGCGTTGAAGGCAATCAGCGAAGCTGACCGTGTGCTGCTCGTCGTCGACAGTACCGCGCCGGAAGCGGCAGATCCCTTCGCTTTGTGGCCCGAATTTCTCGACCAACGGCCAGATCCGGGTAAAGTCACCCTGATTCGCAACAAGGCCGACCTCAGTGGTGAAGCGGTTGCAGTTGAACAATGCGCCGATGGTCACGTCACCATCACGCTTAGCGCCAAGGGCGATGACACCGGCTTGGAGCTGCTGCGCGAGCACCTGAAAGCCTGCATGGGTTATCAACAGACCTCCGAAAGCAGCTTCAGCGCGCGTCGGCGCCACCTGGAGGCGCTGAACATCGCAAGTACGCATCTGGAGCACGGTCGTGCTCAGCTCACGCTGGCGGGCGCGGGAGAGCTGCTGGCCGAGGATCTGCGCATGGCGCAGCAGGCACTCGGCGAAATTACCGGTGCGTTCAGCTCGGACGACCTGCTCGGGCGCATCTTCTCCAGCTTCTGTATCGGTAAATAATCCACAAATCTGTCGCCGACGGGCCTGAGCGCAGGCCTTTCGGCCCATGACAGCGGCAGCACACTGGACGCAATGTCCGGTTTTACTCCCTCCTTTGTAAAAAATCCCTAATCCGTGGCTGCTGATTTTGATCAACAGGCTCGTTCTCTGCGTCTAAGCTCTGTGGATAAGCCGCCCTTAGCTCAGTTGATAACCATGCTTTTTTTCTGAGGATAAATCCGCCTGTGGGTAACATGGCATTCTATCCACAGGCTCAAAGGGCTTATCCAGAGCCCTCATAGGCACATGGACACAGGGTTTAATTCCTCTGTACATACCATGAATTCTGGCCTGTAGCGTTCTATCCACAGATAATGGCCTGCATAGAAATAAACATAAAAACAAAGCTTTTAAATATTTTCCTTTTTAATTTCTGTTATCCCGTTCATCCACAGGCTGGTCAAAATTTGCGCAGACGGTTTCTTTAGAAGGCAGGAAGTCGCATACTTGTCCGCTTAATTTTTCTATTCGCGAAACAGGCACGAGGTGCGTGGTGGATTTCCCTTCCCGTTTTGAAGTGATCGTCATCGGCGGCGGCCATGCCGGTACCGAGGCTGCGCTTGCGTCTGCACGCATGGGTGTAAAAACCCTGTTGCTGACCCACAACGTGGAAACCCTCGGTCACATGAGCTGCAACCCAGCTATCGGTGGCATCGGCAAGAGCCATCTGGTCAAAGAGATCGATGCGCTCGGCGGCGCCATGGCGTTGGCCACCGACAAAAGCGGTATCCAGTTCCGTGTTCTGAACAACCGCAAAGGTCCAGCTGTACGGGCAACCCGTGCCCAGGCCGACCGCGCTATCTACAAGGCGGTGGTACGCGAGATTCTCGAGAACCAGCCCAACCTGTGGATTTTCCAGCAGTCCTGTGACGACCTGATCGTCGAGCAGGACCAGGTCAAGGGCGTGGTTACACAAATGGGTCTGCGCTTTTTCGCGGATTCAGTGGTGTTGACCAGTGGCACCTTCCTCGGCGGGCTTATCCACATCGGCATGCAGAACTACAGCGGTGGTCGCGCCGGTGACCCGCCTTCCAATGCCTTGGCCCAACGCATGCGTGAACTGCCGCTGCGTGTCGGTCGCCTGAAAACCGGTACACCGCCACGCATCGACGGCCGCTCGGTGGATTTCTCGGTAATGACCGAGCAGCCGGGTGATACACCGATTCCAGTGATGTCGTTCATGGGCAACGCGCAGATGCATCCGCGTCAGGTCAGCTGCTGGATTACCCATACCAACGCCCGCACCCACGAGATCATTGCCTCGAACCTGGATCGCTCGCCGATGTATTCGGGCGTGATCGAAGGCGTCGGCCCGCGTTACTGCCCGTCGATCGAAGACAAGATCCACCGCTTTGCCGACAAGGACAGCCACCAGGTATTCATCGAGCCGGAAGGCCTGACTACCCACGAGCTGTACCCCAACGGCATTTCCACTTCGTTGCCGTTCGATGTGCAACTGGAGCTGGTGCGCTCGATCCGTGGTATGGAAAACGCCCACATCGTGCGCCCCGGCTATGCCATCGAGTACGACTACTTCGACCCGCGTGATCTCAAGTACAGCCTCGAGACCAAGGTCATCGGCGGCTTGTTCTTCGCCGGTCAGATCAACGGCACCACCGGTTACGAAGAGGCCGGTGCACAAGGTTTGCTCGCCGGGACCAACGCTGCGCTGCGCGCGCAGGGCCGTGACAGCTGGTGCCCGCGGCGCGACGAGGCCTACCTCGGGGTGCTGGTCGATGACCTGATTACCCTCGGCACCCAGGAGCCGTACCGCATGTTCACTTCACGTGCCGAGTACCGCCTGATCCTGCGCGAAGACAACGCCGACCTGCGCCTGACCGAGAAGGGCCGTGAGCTCGGCTTGATCGACGATCAGCGTTGGGCCGCGTTCTGCACCAAGCGCGAAGGCATCGAACGTGAAGAACAGCGCCTGAAATCCACCTGGGTGCGCCCTAATACTGCGCAAGGCCAAGCCATTGTGGATAAGTTCGGCACGCCGCTGAGTCACGAGTACAGCCTGCTCAACCTGCTGGCCCGCCCAGAAATCGACTATGTCGGCCTGATCGAGGCTACCGGGGGCGAAATCCTCGATGCACAGGTTGCCGAGCAGGTCGAAATAAAGACCAAGTACGCCGGCTACATTGACCGCCAGCAGGAAGAAATCGCCCGCCTGCGCGCCAGTGAAGACACCCAGTTGCCTGTGGATATCGACTACACGACGATTTCCGGGCTGTCCAAAGAGATCCAGAGCAAGCTTGGCCAGACCCGTCCAGAGACTCTCGGCCAGGCTTCGCGTATCCCCGGCGTCACGCCGGCGGCGATTTCGCTGTTGTTGATCCACCTGAAAAAACGCGGCGCTGGCCGCGAATTGGAGCAAAGCGCTTGAGTTCTTCGGTCACCCCGCAGCACGCAGAAGAGTTGTCCACAGGCGCGCGCCAGCTCGGCGTCGCCCTGAGTGAGCAGCAGCACCAGCAATTGCTGGGTTATCTGGCCCTGTTGATAAAATGGAACAAGGCCTACAACCTCACCGCAGTGCGCGATCCTGATGAAATGGTTTCGCGGCATTTGCTCGACAGCCTCAGCGTGATGCCGTTTATCCATAGCCACGCGCAAAGCTGGCTCGATGTTGGCAGCGGTGGTGGCATGCCCGGTATCCCGTTGGCGATTCTGCACCCGCACAAGCAAGTGACCCTGCTCGACAGCAACGGCAAGAAAACCCGCTTTCTGACCCAGGTGAAGCTGGAGCTCAAGCTCGACAACCTGCAGGTTATCCACAGCCGGGTCGAGGAGTATCAACCGGCGCAGCCGTTTGCCGGGATCATCTCCCGAGCGTTCAGCAGCATGGAGAACTTCACCGGCTGGACGCGCCACCTCGGTGACACGCAGACGCACTGGCTTGCAATGAAAGGGCTGCATCCTGCCGACGAACTGGTAGCATTGCCCGCAGACTTCACAGTCGAAAGCGAGCAGGCCCTGACCGTTCCGGGTTGTCAGGGCCAGCGTCATCTGCTGATACTGCGCCGCAAGGCATGACTGGGAACACACGCAACAATGGCTAAGGTATTCGCAATTGCGAACCAGAAGGGTGGTGTGGGTAAAACCACCACCTGCATCAATCTCGCCGCATCGCTGGCTGCGACCAAGCGTCGTGTGCTGCTGATCGACCTCGATCCGCAGGGCAACGCGACCATGGGCAGCGGGGTCGACAAGCATGAGCTCGAGCATTCGGTCTATGACCTGCTGATTGGCGAATGCGACCTGGCCCAGGCGATGCACTACTCCGAGCACGGTGGCTATCAGCTGCTGCCGGCCAACCGCGACCTGACCGCCGCGGAAGTCGTCCTGCTGGAAATGCAGGTCAAGGAGAGCCGCCTGCTCAATGCGCTGGCGCCGATCCGCGACAACTACGATTTCATCCTGATCGACTGCCCGCCGTCGTTGTCGATGCTGACGCTCAATGCGCTGGTAGCCTCCGATGGCGTGATCATCCCGATGCAGTGCGAGTACTACGCATTGGAAGGTCTCAGCGACCTTGTGGATAACATCAAGCGCATCGCCGCCAAGCTGAACCCGCAGCTGAGGATCGAGGGTCTGCTACGGACGATGTTCGATCCGCGCCTGAGCCTGAACAATGACGTCTCGGCGCAGCTCAAGCAGCACTTCGGCGACCAGCTCTACGACACCGTGATCCCGCGCAACATTCGCCTGGCCGAAGCGCCAAGCTTCGGCATGCCGGCGCTGGCCTACGACAAGCAATCGCGTGGCGCGCAGGCTTATCTGGCCCTGGCCGGCGAGCTGGTCCGCCGCCAACGTCGGCCATCACGCACTGCACAAACAACTTAAGGAATCCGCATGGCCGTTAAGAAACGAGGTCTCGGACGTGGGTTGGATGCACTGCTCAGTGGTCCTTCCGTCAGCTCGCTCGAGGAGCAGGCTGTCAAGATCGACCAGAAAGAACTGCAACACCTGCCGGTCGAGCTGATCCAGCGTGGCAAGTACCAGCCACGCCGTGACATGGACCCGGAGGCGCTGGAAGAGCTGGCCGCCTCGATCCGTATCCAGGGCGTGATGCAGCCGATCGTGGTCCGTCCGATCGCTGATGACCGCTTCGAGATCATCGCCGGTGAACGCCGCTGGCGGGCGACTCAGCTGGCTGGCCTCGACACCATCCCGGCGATGGTCCGCGATGTGCCCGATGAAACCGCCATTGCCATGGCACTGATCGAGAACATCCAGCGTGAAGACCTCAACCCGCTGGAAGAGGCGATCGCCCTGCAACGGCTGCAGCAGGAGTTTGAACTGACTCAGCAGCAGGTTGCCGATGCGGTCGGCAAGTCGCGGGTGACCGTGGCCAACCTGCTGCGCCTGATCTCGTTGCCGGAGGCGATCAAGACCATGCTCGCTCATGGTGATCTGGAGATGGGCCATGCGCGTGCTTTGCTCGGTCTTGAAGAGAATCGGCAGGAAGAGGGGGCGCGTCATGTTGTCGCACGTGGCCTGACCGTGCGCCAAACCGAGGCACTGGTACGCCAGTGGTTGAGCGGTAAACCTGATCCGGTAGAACCGAACAAACCTGATCCGGACATCGCTCGCCTTGAACAGCGTCTGGCAGAGCGGCTGGGCTCCGCAGTGCAGATTCGCCATGGCAACAAGGGCAAAGGCCAGCTGGTAATCCGTTATAACTCGCTAGATGAGTTGCAGGGTGTGCTTGCTCACATCCGCTGAAACAATTCCTGTTGTAGCGCGTAGTCGGAAATCACTACCCAAGAGTTGAATAGGGGTTAAACCACCCCTATACTCTGCGCGCATTTTGTCGGCACAAATTATGCCAAGTCGATGCTGACTTGAGGGTCGACATTCGAGGAGTAGTGGTGATGGAAACCCGCACGCCAAACCGCTTGCCTTTCCATCGCTGGGCGGTTTTTCCGGTGCTGCTGACGCAATGTGTCGTTGTCCTGCTGGCAACTTTGGTGTTGTGGCAGTGGAAGGGTGCAGTCAGTGGATATTCAGGCCTCTGTGGAGGACTGATTGCCTGGTTGCCCAATGTGTATTTTGCCTGGAAGGCTTTTCGCTTTAGCGGAGCCCGGGCAGCGCAGGCCATCGTCAAGTCGTTCTACGCAGGCGAGGCAGGCAAATTGATTTTGACGGCAGTGCTGTTTGCACTGACCTTCGCAGGAGTGAAGCCATTGGCGCCGTTAGCAGTCTTCGGCGTCTTCATGCTGACCCAACTGGTCAGCTGGTTCGCGCCCCTGCTAATGAATAAAAGACTTTCGAGACCTAAGGGCGTTTGAGGCAACCATGGCAGCAGAAACCGCTTCGGGCTATATCCAGCACCACTTGCAGAACCTGACCTACGGTCAACTACCAGACGGCAGCTGGGGCTTGGCCCATTCGGCTGCTGAAGCCAAGGCTATGGGTTTCTGGGCATTCCACCTGGACACCCTGGGCTGGTCGGTTGCACTGGGTCTGATCTTCCTGTTCATCTTCCGCATGGCAGCCAAGAAGGCCACTTCCGGCCAACCTGGCGGTCTGCAGAACTTCGTCGAAGTGATGGTCGATTTCGTTCACGGCAGCGTGAAGGACTCGTTCCACGGTCGTAGCCCGGTGATTGCACCGCTGGCGCTGACTATCTTCGTCTGGGTATTCCTGATGAACGCCATCGACCTGGTACCGGTTGACTGGATCCCGCAACTGGCGATCCTGATCTCGGGCGACCCGCACATCCCGTTCCGCGCTGTGTCGACTACCGACCCTAACGCTACTCTGGGCATGGCCCTGAGCGTGTTCGCGCTGATCATCTTCTACAGCATCAAGGTCAAGGGCATCGGCGGCTTCATCGGCGAACTGACCCTGCATCCGTTCGGCAGCAAGAACGTCTTCGTTCAGGCGCTGCTGATCCCGGTCAACTTCCTGCTGGAATTCGTTACCCTGATCGCCAAGCCGATCTCGCTGGCCCTGCGACTGTTCGGCAACATGTATGCCGGCGAGCTGGTGTTCATCCTGATCGCGGTGATGTTCGGCAGCGGCCTGCTCTGGCTCAGCGGCCTGGGCGTGGTGCTGCAATGGGCGTGGGCTGTGTTCCACATCCTGATCATCACACTGCAAGCATTCATCTTCATGATGCTGACCATCGTCTACCTGTCGATGGCGCACGAAGATAACCATTAAGACCGCCTGGCGTGTCTGATAGCCTTCCCCGCCTGGCTGGGGGGAGGGCTGAAAAAGTCCGCAAGGGCAGCTGTACCAAACGATTCGTTTTACCGCTTCAAACTAAAAAACCTAACCAATACGACGTAAAAGTCGGGAGGAAAGATGGAAACTGTAGTTGGTCTTACCGCTATTGCTGTTGCTCTGCTGATCGGTCTGGGCGCACTGGGCACCGCCATTGGTTTCGGCCTGCTGGGCGGCAAGTTCCTCGAAGGTGCTGCTCGTCAGCCTGAGATGGTTCCAATGCTGCAGGTCAAAATGTTCATCGTTGCCGGTCTGCTCGACGCCGTAACCATGATCGGTGTTGGTATTGCTCTGTTCTTCACCTTCGCAAACCCGTTCGTTGGTCAACTCGCTGGCTAATCATCTCGTCCTACGAGTTGATGGCTGGTGATGAACAAAGACCGAGCGAGGTGTTGGCGTGAACATTAATGCAACCCTGATTGGCCAATCCGTTGCCTTCTTGATTTTTGTTGTTTTCTGCATGAAGTACGTTTGGCCTCCGGTCATCGCTGCTCTGCAAGAACGTCAAAAGAAGATTGCCGATGGTTTGGACGCTGCCAACCGCGCAGCTCGCGACCTGGAGCTGGCCCAAGAGAAAGCGGGTCAGCAACTGCGTGAAGCTAAAGCACAGGCAGCTGAAATCATTGAGCAGGCCAAGAAACGCGCTGCTCAGCTTGTCGAGGAAGCCCGTGACCAGGCCCGCGTCGAAGCTGACCGTGTGAAGGCTCAGGCTCAGGCCGAGATCGAACAGGAACTGAACAGCGTCAAAGACGCCCTGCGTGCCCAAGTGGGTGCCCTGGCTGTTGGCGGTGCTGAGAAGATCCTTGGGGCCACAATCGATCAAAACGCGCATGCGGAGCTGGTTAACAAACTGGCCGCTGAAATTTAAGCGAGGGCGATCATGGCAGAACTGACCACGTTGGCCCGACCTTACGCTAAGGCTGCCTTTGAGCATGCCCAGGCCCATCAGCAACTGGCCAATTGGTCAGCCATGCTCGGCCTGGCTGCTGCTGTGTCGCAAGACGACACCATGCAGCGCCTGCTCAAGGCCCCGCGACTGACGAGCGCACAAAAGGCCGCCACGTTCATTGACGTGTGCGGTGACAAGTTTGATGCACAGGCACAGAATTTCATTCATGTTGCCGCGGAAAATGGCCGTCTCCTGCTCCTGCCGGAAATTGCCGACCTGTTCGAGCTGTACAAGGCCGAACTGGAAAAATCCGTGGACGTGGAAGTCACCAGTGCTTTTGCGTTGAACCAAGAACAGCAAGACAAACTCGCCAAGGTTCTCAGTGCACGGCTCGGCCAGGAAGTTCGCCTGCACGCGTCAGAGGATGCCAGCCTGATCGGCGGCGTCCTCATCCGCGCCGGCGACCTGGTAATCGATGGCTCTGTTCGCGGCAAAATCGCGAAACTGGCCGAAGCATTGAAATCTTGAGTTTGAAGGGGCAGCAGAGCAATGCAGCAACTCAATCCTTCCGAAATAAGTGAAATCATCAAGGGCCGCATCGATAACCTCGATGTAGCCTCTCAAGCCCGCAACGAAGGTACCGTCGTCAGCGTTTCTGACGGTATCGTGCGGATTCACGGTCTGGCCGACGTTATGTACGGCGAAATGATCGAGTTTCCGGGTGGCGTGTACGGCATGGCCCTGAACCTGGAGCAAGACTCCGTAGGTGCAGTGGTCCTGGGTGCCTATGACACCCTCGCCGAAGGCATGAGCGCCAAGTGCACCGGCCGCATCCTCGAAGTTCCGGTTGGTAAGGAACTGCTGGGTCGCGTTGTCGACGCACTGGGCAACCCAATTGATGGCAAGGGCCCGCTGGGCAACACCGAGACCGATGCGGTCGAGAAAGTTGCTCCAGGCGTAATCTGGCGTAAGTCGGTAGACCAGCCTGTACAGACTGGCTACAAATCCGTCGACGCCATGATCCCTGTCGGCCGTGGCCAGCGTGAGCTGATCATCGGTGACCGTCAGATCGGTAAAACCGCAATGGCCATCGACGCCATCATCAACCAGAAAGACTCCGGTATTTTCTGTGTTTATGTTGCTGTCGGCCAGAAGCGTTCGACCGTTGCCAACATCGTTCGCAAGCTGGAAGAAAACGGCGCCCTGGCCAACACCATCGTGGTGGTTGCCAGTGCTTCGGAATCCGCCGCACTGCAGTTCCTGGCACCTTATGCCGGCTGCACCATGGGCGAGTTCTTCCGTGACCGCGGCGAAGACGCACTGATCGTCTACGATGACCTGTCCAAGCAGGCTGTTGCCTACCGTCAGATCTCCCTGTTGCTGCGCCGTCCACCAGGTCGCGAAGCATACCCAGGCGACGTGTTCTATCTCCACTCCCGTCTGCTGGAGCGTGCATCGCGCGTTTCCGAAGAGTACGTAGAGAAGTTCACCAACGGCGCAGTGACCGGCAAAACCGGCTCCCTGACCGCGCTGCCGATCATCGAAACCCAGGCTGGCGACGTTTCCGCGTTCGTTCCGACCAACGTGATCTCGATCACCGACGGTCAGATCTTCCTGGAATCGGCCATGTTCAACTCGGGCATCCGCCCTGCAGTGAACGCCGGTGTTTCGGTATCCCGCGTAGGTGGTGCCGCTCAGACCAAGATCATCAAGAAGCTCTCCGGTGGCATCCGTACCGCCCTGGCTCAGTACCGTGAACTGGCTGCATTCGCCCAGTTCGCATCTGACCTGGACGAAGCCACCCGCAAGCAGCTCGAGCACGGTCAACGTGTAACCGAGCTGATGAAGCAGAAGCAATACGCTCCAATGTCCATCGCGGACATGGCGCTGTCGCTGTATGCCGCTGAGCGTGGGTTCCTGACCGACGTTGAAATCGCCAAGGTTGGCAGCTTCGAACAAGCGCTGATCGCCTACTTCAACCGTGATCACGCCGATTTGATGGCCAAGATCAACGTGAAGGGTGACTTCAACGACGAAATCGATTCGGGCATCAAAGCCGGTATCGAGAAGTTCAAGGCCACCCAAACCTGGTAAGCCGCGGCGGGGGCTTCGGCCCCCGCTTGCTAACCTGATAGGTGATACATGGCAGGCGCAAAAGAGATTCGCAGTAAGATTGCGAGCATCAAAAGCACGCAAAAGATTACCAGCGCCATGGAAAAAGTGGCGGTCAGCAAAATGCGCAGGGCTCAAATGCGCATGGCTGCTAGCCGTCCCTATGCGGAGCGTATCCGCCAGGTGATCGGTCATCTGGCCAACGCCAACCCGGAATACCGCCACCCGTTCATGATCGAACGTGCCGTAAAGCGCGTCGGTTATATCGTGGTGAGCAGTGACCGTGGTCTGTGCGGTGGCTTGAATACCAACCTGTTCAAGGCCCTGGTCAAGGACATGAACGCCAATCGCGAGCAGGGTGTTGAAATCGACCTGTGCGTGATCGGTAGCAAGGGTGCGACTTTCTTCCGCATCTTTGGCGGCAACGTGGTAGCTGCAATCAGCCATCTGGGCGAAGAACCGTCGATCAATGATCTGATCGGTTCCGTCAAGGTCATGCTGGACGCCTACCTGGATGGCCGTATCGACCGCCTTTCGGTGGTATCGAACAAGTTCATCAATACCATGACGCAAAGTCCGACGGTCGAGCAGTTGGTACCGTTGGTGGCAACCCCGGATCAAGAACTCAAGCACCACTGGGACTACCTCTACGAACCCGATGCCAAAGAGCTGCTGGACGGCTTGATGGTGCGTTACGTGGAGTCGCAGGTCTACCAGGCGGTGGTCGAGAACAACGCGGCCGAACAGGCTGCCCGGATGATCGCCATGAAAAACGCCACAGACAACGCCGGTGACCTGATCAGCGACCTCCAGCTGATCTACAACAAGGCGCGTCAGGCTGCGATCACCCAGGAGATCTCGGAAATCGTCGGCGGCGCTGCCGCGGTTTAACGGTTCAAAAATTCAGAGGATCCAGCTATGAGTAGCGGACGTATCGTTCAGATCATCGGCGCCGTCATCGACGTGGAATTCCCACGTGACGGCGTACCGAGTGTTTACAACGCGCTGAAAGTTCAAGGCGCGGAAACCACCCTGGAAGTTCAGCAGCAGCTGGGCGACGGCGTGGTTCGTACTATTGCGATGGGCTCGACCGAAGGCTTGAAGCGCGGTCTGGCTGTAGTCGACAGCGGCGCTGCCATCTCTGTCCCGGTCGGTAAAGCGACCCTGGGCCGGATCATGGACGTGCTCGGCAACCCGATCGACGAAGCTGGCCCGATCGGCGAAGAAGAGCGTTGGGGTATTCACCGCGACGCACCTTCCTTCGCTGACCAGGCAGGCGGCAACGACCTGCTCGAAACCGGCATCAAGGTTATCGATCTGGTTTGCCCGTTCGCCAAGGGTGGTAAGGTTGGTCTGTTCGGTGGTGCCGGTGTCGGCAAGACCGTAAACATGATGGAACTGATCCGTAACATCGCCATCGAGCACAGCGGTTATTCCGTGTTCGCCGGTGTGGGTGAGCGTACTCGTGAGGGTAACGACTTCTACCACGAGATGAAGGACTCCAACGTTCTCGACAAAGTAGCCTTGGTCTACGGTCAGATGAACGAGCCACCAGGCAACCGTCTGCGCGTAGCGCTGACCGGCCTGACCATGGCCGAGAAGTTCCGTGACGAAGGTAACGACGTTCTGCTGTTCGTCGACAACATCTATCGTTACACCTTGGCCGGTACTGAAGTATCCGCACTGCTGGGCCGTATGCCTTCGGCAGTAGGTTACCAGCCGACCCTGGCTGAAGAGATGGGCGTACTGCAAGAGCGCATCACTTCGACCAAGGAAGGTTCGATCACCTCGATCCAGGCTGTATACGTGCCTGCGGACGACTTGACCGACCCGTCGCCAGCGACCACCTTCGCCCACTTGGACGCCACCGTCGTTCTGTCCCGTGACATCGCCTCCCTGGGTATCTACCCAGCGGTCGATCCACTCGACTCGACTTCGCGCCAGCTGGACCCGAACGTGATCGGCAACGAGCACTACGATACCGCTCGCGGCGTTCAGTACGTGCTGCAGCGCTACAAAGAGCTGAAGGACATCATTGCGATTCTGGGTATGGACGAACTGTCCGAAACAGACAAGCAGCTGGTATCCCGCGCTCGTAAGATTCAGCGCTTCTTGTCCCAGCCGTTCTTCGTGGCCGAAGTCTTCACCGGTTCTCCAGGCAAATACGTTTCCCTGAAAGACACCATCGCAGGCTTCAGCGGCATCCTCAAAGGTGACTACGACCACCTGCCAGAACAAGCGTTCTACATGGTCGGCAGCATCGAAGAAGCTGTTGAGAAAGCCAAGAAACTGTAATCCCGGTGCCCCGCAAGGGGCGCCAATCAGGTTGAGGCAAGCAGATGGCTATGACAGTCCATTGCGATATCGTCAGCGCAGAAGGAGAGATTTTCTCCGGTCTGGTCGAGATGGTAGTTGCGCACGGTAACCTGGGTGATCTTGGTATCGCTCCGGGCCACGCGCCGCTGATCACCAATCTCAAGCCAGGCCCGATCACGCTGACCAAGCAGGGTGGCACCCAAGAGGTGTTCTACATCTCTGGTGGTTTCCTCGAGGTCCAGCCGAACATGGTCAAGGTGCTTGCCGATACCGTGCAACGTGCTGGCGACCTGGACGAAGCTCAGGCCCAAGCAGCCCTCAAGGCTGCCGAGAACGCCCTGAACAGCAAAAGCGCTGATTTCGACTACGGCGCTGCTGCCGCGCGTCTGGCCGAGGCCGCAGCTCAGCTGCGTACCGTCCAGCAGATGCGCAAAGGGAAGTAATCGGCCCTGGCCGACGCTTCCGTTGCGATTGAGTAAAAGGGTAGCCTCGGCTACCCTTTTTCTTTTTCCGAAATTTCTCTTCGGTCACAGCGCTGACCGCCCCGGATTGGTAGCCAGTCAATGTCACTCGATATCGTTATTCTCGCCGCAGGCCAGGGCACCCGCATGCGTTCGGCACTGCCTAAAGTGCTGCACCCGGTAGCCGGCAACTCCATGCTCGGCCATGTTATCCACAGCGCGCGCCAGCTCAAGCCGCAAGGCATTCATGTAGTCATCGGCCACGGTGCCGAGATGGTTCGTGAACGCCTGGCAGCAGACGACCTCAACTTCGTCCTGCAAGACAAGCAACTGGGCACCGGCCATGCCGTCGCCCAGGCCATCCCGGCGCTGACCGCTGACACCGTGCTGGTGCTGTACGGCGATGTGCCGCTGATTGAAGTGGAAACCCTGCAGCGCCTGCTGGCCCAGGTCAGCCCACAGCAATTGGGCCTGCTCACCGTCAACCTGGAAGACCCGACCGGATATGGCCGCATCGTCCGCGATGCTCAGGGCCAGGTTGCCGCGATCGTCGAACACAAGGATGCCAGCGAGGCACAGAAGGCGATCACCGAGGGCAACACCGGAATCCTGGCCATGCCGGCTGCGCGCCTGAGCGACTGGATGAGCCGTTTGTCCAACAACAATGCCCAGGGCGAGTACTACCTCACCGACGTCATTGCCATGGCTGTGGCAGACGGCCTGGTGGTCGCTACCGAGCAGCCGCACGATGCCATGGAAGTGCAGGGCGCCAACGACCGCCGCCAGTTGTCCGAGCTCGAGCGTCATTACCAGCTGCGCGAAGGTCGCCGCCTGATGGCGCTGGGCGTGACCCTGCGTGATCCGGCCCGCTTCGATGTGCGCGGCGAGGTGACAGTCGGCCGGGATGTGCTGATCGACGTCAACGTGATTCTCGAAGGCAAGGTGGTGATCGAGGATGACGTGCAGATCGGCCCCAACTGTGTGATCAAGAACAGCACCTTGCGCAAGGGTGCTGTGGTCAAGGCCAACAGCCATATCGAAGGTGCGGTGCTGGGCGAGGGCAGCGATGCTGGCCCGTTTGCGCGCCTGCGCCCGGGCAGCGTGCTGGATGCCAAAGCGCATGTGGGTAACTTTGTTGAGCTGAAGAACGCTCATCTGGGCGAGGGTGCCAAAGTCGGTCACCTGACCTACCTGGGCGATGCTGAGGTCGGTGCACGCACCAATATTGGCGCCGGCACCATCACCTGCAACTACGATGGCGCCAACAAATTCAAGACAGTGCTGGGCGCGGACGTCTTTATCGGCTCGAACAACTCGCTGGTCGCGCCTGTGGATATCCTGGACGGCGCCACTACCGCGGCCGGTTCGACCATCAATCAAAACGTCGAGGCCGGTCAGCTGGCAGTCGCGCGTAGCCGTCAGCGCAATATCGACGGCTGGAAGCGCCCAGTGAAAATCACCAAGAACTGATTTATCCACAGCCGTTAATCACAAAGCCGACTTATGTGAGTAAGTCGGCTTTCTGATTTCAACAGGTGACAATCCGTTTCGAAAGTTACCCACAGGCGCAAGAGCGCTTGACGAAGAGACCGAGTTAGGTTTTGATTGGCCTACTTATCTTTCGAATCGAAACTTAACCTGTCATGTCGAAACGAAACACCCCCCAGCGCCGTCATAACATCCTTGCCCTGCTCAGCGAGCAAGGCGAGGTGAGTGTGGATAACCTGGCCAAGCGTTTCGAAACCTCCGAGGTGACCATCCGCAAGGATCTGGCTGCGCTCGAAAGCAATGGCCTGCTGCTGCGTCGCTATGGCGGCGCGGTACCGGTACCGCAGGAGCTGCTGGCCGAAGCTGTGCAACCCGTATCCCTTTACAAGCAGGCCATCGCTCGCGCCGCCGTGGAGCGGATCCGCGAGCACGCCCGGATCATCATCGACAGCGGCAGTACCACCGCCGCCATGATCCCCGAGCTGGGCCGCCAGCCCGGCCTGGTGGTGATGACCAACTCGCTCAACGTAGCCCGCGCCATCAGTGACCTTGAACACGAGCCGGTGCTGTTGATGACCGGAGGCACCTGGGACCCGCATTCGGAGTCGTTCCAGGGCCAGGTCGCCGAGCAGGTACTACGCTCGTACGATTTCGACCAGTTGTTCATCGGCGCCGATGGCATCGACCTGCAGCGTGGCACCACCACCTTCAACGAGCTGCTCGGTTTGAGCCGCGTGATGGCCGAAGTTGCCCGCGAAGTGATCGTGATGGTCGAGTCGGACAAGGTCGGACGCAAGATCCCTAACCTGGAGCTGCCGTGGAGCAGCATCAGTACCCTTATTACAGACGAGCGCCTGCCCATGGCGGCGCGCGAAGCATTCAAAGCCCGCGGCATTAACCTGATCTGCGCCGCGATCAGCCAGGAGCAATAATATGTGTGGAATCGTTGGTGCCGTTGCTGAACGTAATATCACGACCATTCTGATCGAAGGCCTCAAGCGCCTCGAGTACCGTGGCTACGACAGCGCTGGCCTGGCTGTGCTGACCGAGAACGGCGCGCTGCAACGCCGCCGCCGCATCGGCAAGGTCAGCGAGCTGGATGCCGCCGTCGCCGCCGAGCCCCTTGCCGGCAAGCTGGGCATTGCCCACACCCGCTGGGCCACCCACGGCGCGCCTACCGAGCAGAATGCCCACCCGCATTTCTCCAGCGATGAACTGGCGGTGGTGCACAACGGCATCATCGAAAACCACGAAGAGCTGCGCGAAGAGCTCAAAGGCCTGGGTTACGTGTTTGCCTCGCAGACCGACACCGAAGTCATCGTCCACCTGATTCATCACAACCTGAAAAGCACACCAGACCTGGCCGACGCCCTCAAGGCTGCGGTCAAGCGCCTGCATGGTGCCTACGGCTTGGCGCTGATCAGCATCAAGCAGCCGGACCGCCTGGTCGCCGCACGCAGCGGCAGCCCGCTGGTGATCGGCCTCGGCCACGGCGAAAACTTCCTCGCCTCCGACCAGTTGGCCCTGCGCCAGGTCACCGACCGCTTCATGTACCTGGAGGAGGGCGACATCGCCGAAATCCGCCGCGACCAGATCACCATCTGGGATCAGGCCGGCGCACAGGTGCAACGCGAAACCGTGCAGTACCACGAAGGCGCTGAAGCAGCCGACAAAGGCACTTATCGCCACTTCATGCTCAAGGAAATCCACGAGCAGCCAGCGGTGGTGCAGCGCACTCTCGAAGGCCGCCTGGGCGGTGACCATGTGCTGGTGCAAGCCTTCGGCCCACAAGCCGCCGAGCTGTTCGCCAAAGTACGCAATGTGCAGATCGTTGCCTGCGGCACCAGCTACCACGCCGGTATGGTCGCCCGTTACTGGCTGGAAAGCCTGGCCGGCATCCCTTGCCAGGTCGAAGTCGCCAGCGAGTTCCGCTACCGCAAGGTCGTGGTGCAGCCAGACACCCTGTTCGTGTCGATTTCCCAGTCGGGCGAAACTGCCGACACCTTGGCCGCCCTGCGCAACGCCAAGGAGCTCGGCTTCCTCGGCAGCCTGGCCATCTGCAACGTCGGCATCAGCTCGCTGGTGCGCGAGTCCGACCTGACCTTGCTGACCCTGGCTGGCCCGGAAATCGGCGTTGCCTCGACCAAGGCCTTCACCACCCAGCTGGTCTCGCTGATGCTGCTCACCCTGGCCCTCGGCCGCGTGCGTGGCACCCTTGACGCCGGTGTAGAAGCAGAGCTGGTCGAAGAGCTGCGCCGCCTGCCGACTCGCCTGGGCGAAGCGCTGGCGATGGACGGCGTGGTCGAGAAGATCGCCGAGCTGTTCGCCGACAAGCACCACACCCTGTTCCTCGGCCGCGGCGCGCAGTACCCGGTAGCGATGGAAGGTGCGCTCAAGCTCAAGGAAATCTCCTACATCCACGCTGAAGCCTACCCAGCTGGCGAGCTCAAGCACGGCCCGCTGGCGCTGGTAGACGCCGACATGCCGGTAGTCACCGTCGCGCCGAACAACGAACTGCTGGAGAAGCTCAAGTCCAACCTGCAGGAAGTCCGCGCCCGCGGTGGTGAGCTGGTGGTGTTTGCCGATGAGCACGCCGGCATGAGCAATGCAGAAGGCATCCACGTGATCAACGTGCCGCACATCGCCGACGCGCTGGCGCCGATCCTCTACACCATCCCGCTGCAGTTGCTGTCGTACTACGTGGCGGTGTTGAAGGGGACTGATGTCGACCAGCCGCGGAACTTGGCTAAGTCGGTTACGGTGGAGTGATGTGAAGCTGGGAGGGCGGTTGGTTGGCCATGCAATATGGCTGACGCGAGATAAACGCCCTCCCGGATACACCACTCGCCCGCGATCCAGAGTAGATCTGTACGCCGCCAGCGGATAGTTAGTGGGAACACAACCGGGGCGACAAGGCTGCTCCGGTTGCGATTGGCTCGCAGCCTGAGCCCTTGCCTTCATCGCTACAACTGCGGGCATGTTGCCGCCGACACCGATCTCACCGCCATCTTCGCCCCCCCCCACGGTGATATGCCGGCTACTTGCCTTTCCCCAGCGCTCACTCATCTATTCGAAAATTCAGCAGTTGCTGCTTGAATGTAGAGAACGATCGTTCTACATTTAATCCATGGGCAGACCAACGATAGATCATCGAGACCAGATCCTCGCAACCGCCGAAAAACTCATTTACCAGAACGGTATTCATGCAACAGGCATGGATCTACTGGTGAAGACCTCTGGCGTGTCCCGCAAGGGCATCTACAACCATTTCGCTACCAAGGATGAGGTGGCCGCTGCGGCGCTGAGTGCGCGCGATGTGCGATGGATGCAATGGTTTAGAACAGAGTGCGACAAAGCGGCTACGCCGTATGACCGTGTGCTTACTATGTTCTCTGTTTTAAAGGGCTGGTTCGAATCCGAGGGTTTTTGTGGCTGTGCCTTCATCAATACAGCAGGCGAGGTTGGGAATCCCGATGATCCCATCCGCCAGATCGCAAAGCTGCACAAGCAAAAGCTCCTGGACTACACGCTTGAACTGACCGAGCAATTGAACACCGAGCAACCGTTGGTGTTAGCCAGGCAGCTACTGGTGTTGATGGAAGGCGCAATCACCATGGCGCGAGTCATGGGTGATCATCACGCTGCTGATGATGCAAAGGACGTTGCGCGGATGTTGCTGAAAGAGTTCACGCCCTAACGCTTGAGCTGCAGAGAAAAAACTCAAACTTATCTATCCTGCTCGACTGGAGTCACGACCATGTCCAATGCCCAAACTCGCCCGCCACTTCCTCCTTTCACTCGCGAAACAGCGATTGAAAAAGTTCGACTGGCTGAAGACGGTTGGAACAGCCGGGATGCCGAGAAAGTCTCGCTCGCTTATACGCTGGATACCAAATGGCGTAACCGCGCTGAATTTGCCGCCAATCGCGAAGAAGCCAAAGGCTTTCTCACCCGCAAGTGGAAAAAAGAACTCGATTATCGCCTGATCAAGGAGCTCTGGGCCTTTACCGATAATCGCATCGCCGTTCGCTACGCGTATGAGTGGCATGATGACTCAGGTAACTGGTTCCGCTCCTACGGTAACGAGAACTGGGAGTTCGAATCGGATGGCCTGATGCATCGTCGTTTCGCCAGCATTAACGACATGCCTATCAAGGAAAGCGAGCGCAAGTTCCACTGGCCACTGGGCCGCCGCCCGGATGATCACCCAGGTCTGACCGAGCTTGGCCTGTAAAGCATCTAAACCTCCCGGCGTTGCAGCCGGAATTCCTTCGGCGTCAGCCCGGTAGCCCGCTTGAAGAAGCGCGAAAAGTAAGCCTGTTCGGCAAAGCCCAGACTGTCGGCCACCTGGCCGATGGTCATTGAGGTGTAGACCAGGTTGCGCTTGGCCTCGAGGATCACCCGCTGGTTGACCAGTTGCAGCGCAGACTGGCCGGCAAGTTGCCGACACAGCGCATTGAGGTGGGCAGTGCTGACGCCGATCTGCCGGGCGTAGTCATCAATCTGCTGGTGTTCCCGGAAGTGCTTTTCTATCAGCTGCGCCAGATGATCAAGGTGCTGCATCCCGCGCTCACGGGGTTTCGCGATGTGCTGAGCACGCTCGCGAGCACGCCGTGAGATCCATACCAGCAGGGCACACAGCAGCGACTGCAACATCAAGTCGCGCTCCGGTCGGCGCAATACGTATTCCTCGGTCAACTGGGCGAACAACTGCTCCAGGTAGGCTCGGTCTTCGCCAGCCAGGTAGCAGTGTGCCTCAGCCATTGGCTTGCCTTCGAGCAGCGGCGCAAAGCGGTCGAGTACCGGCTTGGCCAGGCTGATCACATAGCCTTGGATGTCCTCGGAAAAGCGAAACCCGTGAATGCTCATCACCGGAACGATCTGTAAGGCACCACCGCTCACTTGCTGTTCGACATCTTCGACCAGGACTCGGGCCTGCCCGGCCTGCACGTAGAGCAATTGCGCCAGATCGCCGTGGCGGTGGGTCTTGATTTCCCAGTCATGCAGACGACTGCGCTCAGGAATCGACTCGCAGTGGATCAGATCTGGCGTCGGCCAGGACGTCTCGCCGTAGAGCTTGAAAACCGGGATACCATTCACGTTCGCCATTGCCGATATCCGCAGATCCTCGAAAAGTCCTAAAAATAAAACAGAAAGTGCCTTCTTATGGAACCTCCATCTGCGAAAAATACAGAACGACTAATCGTAACCCTGAGCCCCGGCTCATGAGGATAAGAACAATGAAGACTCAAATTGCCATTATCGGGGCGGGTCCGTCTGGACTGCTGCTCGGCCAACTGCTGCAAAACGCCGGTATCGACAACGTGATCATCGAGCGCCAGAGCCCTGACTATGTCCTCGGCCGGATCCGCGCCGGCGTGCTTGAGCAAGGTATGGTTGATCTGCTGCGCGAGGCGGGTGTTGGTGCACGGATGGATCAGGAAGGGCTGGTGCACGATGGTTTCGAGCTGGCCTTCAATGGTCGTGTCGAGCACATCAACCTGCGCGAACTGACTGGCGGCAAGACCGTGATGATCTATGGCCAGACCGAGGTTACCCGTGACCTCATGCAGGCTCGCCGGCAAAGTGGTGCGCCTACCTACTACGACGCCAGCGATGTGCAATTGCACGAGTTGAAGGGCGACAAGCCTTACGTCACGTTCATCCAGGACGGTAACCAGGTGCGCCTCGACTGCGACCTGATCGCCGGCTGCGATGGCTATCACGGCGTTTCCCGCAAATCGATCCCGGACGGCGTGCTCAAGGAATTTGAGCGGGTGTATCCGTTCGGTTGGCTGGGCGTTCTGGCCGATACGCCGCCGGTCAACGAAGAACTGATCTACGCCAGCCACGAGCGCGGCTTTGCCCTGTGCAGCATGCGCTCGCCCACGCGCACTCGTTACTACGTGCAGGTCGCCAGCGATGAAAAGGTCGAGGACTGGTCGGATCAGCGCTTCTGGGACGAACTCAAGAGCCGTTTGCCCGAAGCCGTTGCCGCCAAGCTGATTACCGGCCCCTCCATCGAGAAAAGCATCGCGCCGCTGCGCAGCTTCGTGGTCGAGCCAATGCAGTATGGCCACCTGTTCCTGGTCGGGGATGCCGCCCACATCGTCCCGCCTACCGGCGCCAAGGGCTTGAACCTGGCCGCCAGCGACGTCAGCACCCTTTACCGAATCCTGCTCAGGTACTACCACGAAGGCCGCCAGGACCTGCTCGAGCGTTACTCGCAGATCTGCCTGCGCCGAGTCTGGAAGGCCGAACGCTTCTCTTGGTGGATGACCTCGGTGTTGCATCAATTCCCGGGCACCGACGCCTTCAGCCAACGCATGCAGCAGACCGAACTGGAATACTTCGTGAGCTCGGAAGCCGGGCGTAAAACCATTGCGGAGAACTATGTTGGCTTGCCGTACGAGGCGGTGGAGTGAATGATGGTCGCCACTCCTATACCCTCGGCAATCCAGCCAGCCATTGCAGCGGAACACTGACATGCACGGGATGACCCCAGAAGTACTCGCCGATCTTGCTCCCGAAGGAACGCTGCGAGTTGCGATCAACTACGGCAATCCGGTCCTCGCCCAGCAGGGCGCTGATGGCACACCCTTGGGCGTGTCCGTTGCCTTGGCCAAAGCGCTGGCCGCTGAACTCGGTGTCGAATTGCAGATAACCGGCTTCGACGCCGCCGGCAAGGTGTTTGCGGCGTTGGACCAAGACCTGTGGCGTGTTGCGTTCCTGGCGATCGAGCCGGTGCGGGCCGCTCAGATCGATTTCACCGAGCCCTATGTGCTCATCGAAGGTACTTATCTGGTCAAGCGTGATTCAGCCTGGCAGCACGTGGACGAGCTCGATCAGGCTCAAACCCGTATCGCTGTGAGCAAGGGCGCGGCCTATGATCTGTATCTGTCCCGTACCCTGCAGCATGCGCAGTTGGAGCGTGCAGACACGTCCCCTGCCGCCGTGGATCTGTTCATCGCCAATGGGCTGGATGCCGCTGCAGGGGTGCGTCAGCCGCTGGAGCAGTTTGCCTTGGGTAACCCTGAGTACCGGGTAATGGACGGCGCGTTTACCGCTATTCGCCAGGCCATGGCAGTGCCACGCGGCAGGGATGCCGGCGCTGCATACGTTCGCGGGTTCATCGAGCGACGCCTGGCGCAAGGCTTTGTTCGTGGGGCGTTGTTGGCGAGCGGTCAGGCCGACGTCAGCGCGCCTCGCTGACCCTGGCCGACCAGCGTCAGCTCCCTGGCTGAGTAGCTGTACTACCCTGTTGCGAAGACGTCCGAACATCACACGGGGGACTCTTCATGCAAGCGCAACTTCCACCCGCACTGCAGCAGCTGCATTTACCCTTGCGTCTCAAGCTTTGGGATGGCAATCAGTTCGATCTGGGGCCTAGCCCTCAGGTCACCATCCTGATCAAGGAACCGCAACTGATCAGCCAGCTCAGCCACCCCAGCATGGGTGAGCTGGGCACTGCGTTCGTTGAAGGCAAGCTGGAGTTGGAAGGCGACATCGGCGAGGCGATCCGGGTCTGCGATGAGCTCAGCGATGCCTTGCTGGTGGGGCAGCAGGACACCGCACCGGTACGCTCCGCGCACGACAAGCACACCGATGCGCAGGCCATCTCCTACCACTACGATGTGTCCAATGAGTTCTACCAGCTGTGGCTGGACCAGGACATGGCCTACTCGTGCGCCTACTTCAAGGAGCCGGACAACACCCTCGATCAGGCCCAGCAAGACAAGTTCGACCACCTGTGTCGCAAGCTACGCCTGCAGCAGGACGACTACCTGCTGGACGTCGGCTGTGGCTGGGGCGGGCTGGCGCGTTTCGCTGCGCGTGAGTATGGCGCCAAGGTGTTCGGCATCACCTTGAGCAAGGAGCAGCTCAAGCTGGCGCGCCAGCGGGTCAAGGAGGAGGGGCTGACCAAGCGGGTCGATCTGCAGATCCTCGACTATCGCGATCTGCCGCAGGACGGACGCTTCGACAAGGTGGTCAGTGTCGGCATGTTCGAGCATGTCGGCCATGCCAACCTCGACCTGTATTGCCAGACGTTGTTCGGCGCCGTGCGTGAGGGTGGGGTGGTGATGAATCATGGCATCACGGCGCGGCATGTGGATGGCCGACCGGTGGGCAGAGGGGCGGGCGCGTTCATCGACCGTTACGTGTTCCCCAATGGCGAGCTGCCGCACCTGTCGATGATCAGTAGCAGCATCTGCACCGCCGGGCTCGAGGTGGTGGATGTCGAGAGCCTGCGCTTGCATTACGCGAGGACCCTGCATCAGTGGAGTGAAAACCTCGAGCACCAGCTGCACCGGGCAGCGGCGATAGTGCCGGCCAAGACTCTGCGTATCTGGCGGCTGTATCTGGCGGGGTGTGCCTATGCCTTCAGCAAGGGCTGGATCAACCTGCACCAGATCCTCGCGGTCAAACCCTATGCCGATGGCCACCACGATCTGCCATGGACGCGCGAAGATCTGTATCGCTGAGCGCCCTCAGAGCACTGGAGATATCAGCCGAGCGATACGCATCCCAAGCTGTTGCAGGCGATGGGTATCGCGGCTGTCCTCGGCAGTGATCTCCTTGGCGTGGGAGAAGTCCTCCTGCAACATCGCCTCGACCTGATCGGCAAACGCCCGGTCAACGGTCAGCAGGGTGATTTCGAAATTCAGCCTGAACGAGCGGTTGTCCAGGTTGGCGCTGCCAATGGCGCTGACCTCATCGTCAACCAACACCACCTTCTGATGCAGGAAGCCTGGCTGGTAGCGGAACATGCGTACGCCGGCGCGCACCGCTTCGAAGGCAAACAGGCTGGAAGCAGCATAGACCACGCGGTGGTCCGGTCGCGCCGGAATCAGCACGCGCACGTCCACGCCGCGCATCACGGCCAGGCGTAATGCGGCAAACACGGCTTCGTCGGGGATGAAGTAGGGCGTGGTTATCCACACCCGGTGCACCGCCGAATGGATAGCCTCGACGAAGAACAGCGAGCAGGTTTCCTGGGGATCAGCCGGGCCGCTCGCCAGCAGCTGGCAGAGCACGCCGTTGTCCGGGTAGTTGTCCTGCAGAATCAGCGGCGACAGCTCGCGCGTTGCCCAGTACCAGTCCTCGGCAAATGACTCCTGCAGGCAGGCCACGGCCGGGCCGTTGATCTGGACATGGGTATCGCGCCAAGGGGACAGCTGCGGGTTGCCGCCCAGGTATTCATCGCCGACGTTATGCCCACCGATAAAGCCGACTTCACCATCGGCCACGACGATCTTGCGGTGGTTGCGGAAGTTGACCTGAAAGCGGTTGAACCAGCCGCCACGGGTGGCGAAAGCCTTTACCTGCACACCGCCATCGCGCAGCGCTTTCACGTAGCTGGCAGGCAGCGCATGGCTGCCGATGCGGTCGTAGAGGACGAAAACCTGCACACCCTCGCCAGCCTTGCGCAACAGCAACTGCTGTAGCTCGCGGCCGATGATGTCGTCGTGGATGATGAAAAACTGGATCAGCACCGCTTGCCGCGCTTTGTCGATCGCAGCAAAGATCGCGTCAAAGGTAGCCCGGCCATTGATCAGCAGCTTGACCTGGTTGTTCGCCAGGCACGGCATGCGACCCAGCTTGGGCATGGCGCGCAGGGCCTTGTAACTGTCCGACTCGCGCGCCGCCAATGCTTCTTCAACCCATGGCCGCCAGTTCAGGTTGGCCATCGCCACGTGCATTTCCTGGTTGGCCTGACGGCGCGCCTTGATATAGGCGTTGAACGAGCGGGCGCCGAAGACTAGATAAGGGATCAATGCCAGATATGGGATGAACAGCAACGGCATCGCCCAAGCAATTGCGCCCTGGGCAGTGCGCACGGTGAGCACGGCATGCAGAGCAGCTACCATCCCCAATAAATGAGTGAAGCCAATCACGTAACCGAAGAAATAGGGGCTGTGGTAATCCATGTGCATCCTGCTTGCTGAGAACACTACTGATAACAGACCACGGGTCTAGTGTAGCGTGCAACCGACTGACAAATTTGACGTCTAAGCTGAGTCCGGCCAGTTGCCCGGTTATGCCAAGGAGCATTTATTGATGAACATCCGCCTGCCCCTGTTCGCCCTGGTCGTGGGTCTGACCAGCCCGTTGGTCCACGCACAAATGCTCCAGCCTGGGCTGTGGGAGCTGACCACCAGCGACATGCAGGTCGATGGCAAAGCGCTGCCCGACATGGGCTTCATGCTTGGTCAGCTGAAGAACCTGCCGCCTGAGCAACGGGCGATGATGGAAGGCGTGCTGGCTAAGCAAGGTATTACCGTTGGTGGCAATGGCGTGCGCTCGTGCCTGACACCGGAGCAGGTCAAGACCGACGATATTCCGCTGCAGGACCCCAAGTCCGGCTGCACCCAGAAGATCACTGACCGCACCGGCAAGGTCTGGAAGTTTGAATTCAGCTGCCCGAAAGCGCAGGGTCAGGGTGAAGCGACGTTCCTCAGTGACCGCGAATTCACCACCAAGGTCAACGGCACCTTCAATGCCTCGGGTGTGGAACAGAAGGGCAGCATGAATACCCGCGCGCTGTGGCTGGGTAGCGACTGTGGCACGGTCAAACCACGGGTGGGCGGCTAAGCGCTATTGTTACAACCGGCTGCCCCAGCAGCCGGTTGCTGTTTCACCAGCGCCATTCGCTGACGGCTACCGCATCGTGCGCATGCAGGCTCTCTGCGTGCTCGACCTTTACGCTGAATCCATTTGCCCAAGGCAGCGCCTGCATCGCTACATGCAGGCGGCGGGCAGCATCTTCGCAGAACATCAGGTTCTGCCCATTGGCTAAAGCAAAGGCCTGCTCATCGGCGCGCTTCACTGCTGTCTGAACCGCAGTGCCCAATGCTGCCTCCGTGCTATCTATCAGCACTCTTAAAGGCATTGTGTCGTCGCTCGTGGCTAACCTCACCTTGATGTGTGCTTCGCTGCGCTGGCTGTGCGGTGTGGCGACGATGCCTTCACTGCTGCCAAGCCAGGCCAGCACTGCCTCTTGCTGCAGTTCCACACCAGCGAAATCATCCAGGAACTGCTGCTGAATGAGCTGACGCGCCAGCGCAGCGGAACATGGGCATGTCGAGGAATAGGCAATCCGCACAAATAGTTCCACGTGGAACATTTCGTTTTTGATCGACGCATCAACGGTTACTGGATAGCTCTTCCAGCCGGCTAGCGAGCTGATCAACGCAGGTCGATTGACCAGATAATCAAAACTCAGACTGCAATGAGCGGCCGTAGACAGGCCTTCGTGGGTGTCGAGGAACTCGCTGAGCAGGCGGCGCAAGACAAGAGGCGACAGTTCGTCCTGCTCAAGGCTTTGCAATGCCAGGTACAAGCGCGACATGTGGATACCGCGCGAGCGTCCATCAACCAGATTGACGCCTGCGCTGGCGCGAGCACTCACCCGGTGCCCCTCGATGGTCACGGGCAGCGCGATGCCTTGCATGCCGACCCAATCCAGCGGCAGGGCCTGTGCATCCATCTGTGCAGCAATATCGGGCAGGATCATGGGTGGCTTCCGGGAGAGATTATTCGCAGGACGGGTTGGCCAAATTGTATTGTTATAATATAACATTAAGCAAATGCATCGTTTTGAATGCGTTCGCCTGATGAGGTTTGCCATGTCCACCCGTCTCCCCGTCACCGTGCTGTCTGGCTTTCTTGGCGCAGGCAAAAGCACCTTGCTCAATCATGTGCTGCGCAACCGCGATAACCTGCGCGTCGCCGTCATCGTCAACGACATGAGCGAAATCAACATCGATGCCAGCGAAGTACAGCGCAACGTCAGCCTCAACCGCGCCGAGGAAAAACTGATCGAGATGAGCAACGGCTGCATCTGCTGCACCCTGCGCGAAGACCTGCTCGAAGAAGTGGCCCGGCTGGCCGAGGACGGCCGCTTCGATTACCTGCTGATCGAGTCGACCGGCATCTCCGAACCACTACCCGTCGCCGAGACCTTCACCTTCCGCGATGAACAAGGTCGGAGCCTGTCTGACCTGGCCCGGCTCGACACCATGGTGACCGTGGTCGACGGGTTGAATTTTCTGCGCGACTACCAGGCCGCAGATACCTTGGCCAGCCGCGGTGAGACGCTGGGCGAAGACGATGAGCGTTCGATCAGTGACCTGCTGATCGAGCAGATCGAGTTCGCCGATGTGCTGCTGCTGAGCAAGATCGACCTGATCGGCCAGGACCAGCGCAACGAGCTGATGGCGATCCTGCGTAGCCTCAATGCCCGCGCGCAAATCGTGCCGATGGTGATGGGCCAAGTGCCGCTGGCGCAGATTCTCGACACCGGGCTGTTCGACTTCGAGCAGGCAGCGCAGGCACCCGGCTGGCTGCAGGAGCTGCGCGGCGAGCACGTACCAGAGACCGAGGAATACGGCATCGCCGCAAGTTCCTGGCAGGCGCGTCGGCCACTGCACCCGCAGCGGTTCTTCGACTTTATCCACACGCCATGGACCAACGGCCGACTGCTGCGCTCGAAAGGCTTCTTCTGGCTTGCCAGCAAGTATCAGGAGGCGGGTAGTTGGTCGCAGGCGGGCGGCATGATGCGCTACAGCTATGCGGGGCGCTGGTGGTGTTTTGTGCCGGAGGACCAGTGGCCGCAGGACGACGCCAGCAAGGCTGCGATCCTGGGTCACTGGAGTGAGGAAGCCGGTGATTGCCGTCAGGAACTGGTATTCATCGGGCAGAACATCGACTTTGCACAGTTATCCACAGCGCTGGATGCGTGCCTATTAACCGATGAGGAGATGGCCGCTGGTTCTGACGCGTGGCTGAAATTTTCAGACCCGTTCGGCGCTTGGCATGAGGATATGGCAGCGTAAAACGATGCCTGTGGATAACCTCGCGATACGCAGGCTGGCCTTGACTGCCTGAGCCGGCGGGGCATAGTGGACGCTTCCGGTTACGGGGCCGCTTTGCCTCGCTCTGCGCAGATCCATCGACATGCTCAAGAACATCCCCACCCACATTGTTGCCGGCCCTCTAGGCGCCGGCAAGACCAGCCTGATTGGCCATTTGCTTGCGCAAAGGCCTGCCAATGAGCGCTGGGCAGTGCTGGTCAACGAGTTTGGTCAGATTGGCCTGGACGCTGCGCTGTTGCACCGTGACGAAGACGGCGTTGCCATCGCTGAGGTTGCCGGTGGCTGCTTGTGCTGCGTCAATGGCGTGCCGTTTCAGGTTGGGCTGGGTCGGCTGCTGCGCAAAGCTCGCCCGGACCGGCTGTTTATTGAGCCGTCCGGCCTGGGTCATCCGTTGCAGCTGTTGCAGCAGCTAAGCCAGGCGCCCTGGGTCGGCATACTGCAGTTGCAGCCACTGATGATGGTACTGGATGCGTCAGCATTGGTCAGGGGAGAGCGCTTGGCAGAGGCGCAGCAACAAGCGCTGGCGGCAGCGGAGGTGTTGATAATCAACAAGGCCGACGCTGTGGATAACCCTCAGCGGCTGGCGATGACCGCGCAGTTATCGGGCAAACCCGCTTTCTGGACCGAACAAGGACGGCTGGCGATTGCAGAACTTTTACAGTTTTCCACAGGCCCGACCCATGCTGTGACGGTTGCGCCGTTGCCTGAGGACAACTATCTCCAGCCAGCCGCCTCATTGTGGACAAGTAGCGACAAGCCATTGTTTGCCGCTAAAAAAGGCGAAGGTGGTTGGAGCTGTGGCTGGCGCTGGCATCCATCCCAATGCTTCGAACGAGGCCGCATCGAGCATTTTCTGAGCACCACGGCCTGGCTCAGAGCCAAAGGAGTTATCCACAGCACAACTGGCTGGCAGTCGTTCAACGGGCTAGCTGACGGCGCCTTGAGTTGGCAGCGCAGCGAATGGCGCAAGGATTCACGGCTGGAGCTGATCTTCGAGCAAGAGCAGCCTATGGGTGCGCTGCAGCAGGCCATGGCCGACTGCCGTATTCAGCGCTGATCATTGCTCCAGCGGTTGTGCTCCTGGCGCCACTGCTGCATCTCGATCACGTTGTCGCTGCGCGGCGCCGGTTTGATTTCGAACGGATAGGGCGCCAGTTCGATCTGCATGGTGTGTGCACCAAACTGTGTGACCGTACCCGGATGGCGCTGCTCGCCCGTCACGGTGAACTCGAAGTTGTAGATCCGCGCCAGGCGCTTGCGGCCGTTGGCGTCGCGGACAAAGCCAATACGCTTGAGCGCTACGGCCTCGTCCAGCAGCTCCAGGTCGAGTTTGGCGCAATGCTGTTTGACCCGCTCGAGGGCTTTCTCGCGCAGCCCGTGGTTATGCCACAGCCAGGCGCCGCCGCTGGCCAGCAGCATCAGGATGAAGAGGTTCTCCAGGGTCAACATTTGCATATGCTCCAAACAGGTAGATCCAGCTTAACTGCGTCCCTGGCCTGTCGTACAGGTGGCAATCGGGTTCATACTGCGCGACGTTCTTATCTTGAAATCAGTTTTGGAAACCTCTGCATGAAACGCACGCCGCACTTGCTCGCGATCCAATCCCATGTGGTCTTCGGCCACGCCGGAAACAGCGCCGCGGTGTTTCCCATGCAGCGCATAGGCGTGAATGTCTGGCCGCTGAACACGGTGCAGTTCTCCAACCATACTCAGTATGGCCAGTGGGCCGGAGAAGTGCTTGCTCCAGCGCAAATTCCTGCGTTGGTGGAAGGCATTGCCAACATCGGCGAGCTGGGCAACTGCGATGCGGTGTTGTCCGGGTATCTGGGCAGCGCCGAGCAGGGCCGGGCGATTCTGGCTGGCGTCGAGCGGATCAAGGCGGTCAACCCAAAGGCGCTGTATCTGTGCGACCCGGTCATGGGCCATGCCGAGAAGGGCTGCAGCGTGCCGGCCGAGGTCAGCGAGTTCCTTCTGCAACAGGCCGCGGCCAAGGCCGATATTCTCTGCCCTAACCAGCTTGAGCTGGACAGCTTCAGCGGGCGCAAGGCGCAGTCGCTGGAAGATTGCGTGGCCATGGCGCGCAACCTGCTCGCCCGCGGGCCGCAGGTTGTGCTGGTCAAGCACTTGAGCTATCCCGGCCGCGCCGAAGATTCTTTCGAAATGCTGCTGGTAACCGGCGAAGACTGCTGGCACCTGCGCCGGCCGCTGCTGTGCTTCCCACGCCAGCCGGTTGGCGTCGGTGACCTCACCTCAGGGCTGTTCCTGGCTCGCGTGCTGCTGGGCGACAGCTGGCTGCAAGCGTTTGAATACACCGCAGCGGCTGTCCATGAGGTGCTGCTGGAAACCCAAGCCTGCGCCAGCTACGAACTGCAGCTGGTGCGAGCCCAGGATCGCATTGCCCATCCGCGGGTGCGTTTCGAAGCGCAGCGCCTGAGCGTTTAAATCGAGTCGGTTTTCAGGTCCTGGTAGCGTTTTTCCAGCTCCTGACGGATCTGCCGGCGCTGTTTTCCTTGGAGGAAGCGGCGTTTTTCTTCGCTGCTTTGCGGTAGGCGCGCCGGGACCGGGACTGGCCGGCGATTGTCATCCACCGCCACCATGGTGAAGAAGCAGCTGTTGGAGTGGCGAACGGAGCGCTCACGAATGTTCTCGGTCACCACTTTGATGCCGACTTCCATCGACGTATTGCCGGTGTAGTTGACCGATGCCATGAACGTCACCAGCTCACCGACATGCACAGGCTCGCGGAACACTACCTGATCGACCGACAGGGTCACTACATACGTCCCCGCATAACGGCTGGCGCACGCATAGGCCACCTCGTCGAGGTATTTGAGCAAGGTGCCGCCGTGTACGTTGCCGGAGAAGTTGGCCATGTCCGGGGTCATCAGGACGGTCATAGTCAGCTGGGCGTTTCCAGGTTCCATAGAGTGCTCACGGTGAGGTTGCGCTGAATCGGGGCCGGTATCTGCAGACACTTCTTGGTACCCCTGTTGAATTTCCGATCTAGATACGGGACGCCGCAGAGCGCTCCGTCGTCACGCGCATGGGCCGTCAGCGGTGTTGTGCACCACACCCGGGCAGCGGTCACAGCTCGCATCACAAAACGTGCAGCAGCACATCAACCGATCTGTTTCTGCATATTGCGCAGACGTTTTGCGTCCGGGCGCGATGGTAACCTGAGTCGGCCCATGCAACATGGGCTTTCCCGCTTTAATCACAGTATGTACTTGCTGCCCGCTCAGGCTCGCCTCAGCGGAGGAGCGGTCTGCTCTGGCACCGTGAACAAGGAGTAGCACGCCATGCATGCCATAAGCTTCATCCAGGATCTTGCCGTAATCATGTTGGTGGCGGGCGTGGTCACCATCCTCTTTCATCGGTTGAAACAGCCGGTGGTCCTGGGTTACATCGTTGCCGGCTTTATCATCGGCCCGCACACCCCGCCATTTGGCCTCATTCACGACGAAGACACGATCAAGACCCTGGCCGAGCTTGGGGTGATCTTCCTGATGTTCTGCCTGGGCCTTGAGTTCAGCCTGCGCAAGTTGTTCAAGGTGGGTGCCACGGCATTCATCGCGGCCTTCCTGGAAATCGTCCTGATGATCTGGATCGGTTTCGAAATCGGCCGCTGGTTTGGTTGGAACACCATGGACTCGCTGTTCCTCGGCGCGATCCTGGCGATTTCCTCGACCACCATCATAGTAAAAGCCCTCAATGACCTGAAGATGAAGAACGAGCGCTTCGCGCAGCTGATCTTCGGCGTGCTGATCGTCGAGGACATCCTCGGTATCGGCATCATCGCCTTGCTCTCGGGTATCGCCGTCAGCGGCTCGGTAAGCTCTGGCGAAGTCTTCTCCACAGTCGGCAAGCTGTCGCTGTTCATGATCGTGGCGTTGGTCATCGGCATTCTGCTGGTGCCGCGGCTGCTGGCCTACGTGGCCAAGTTCGAAAGCAACGAGATGCTCCTGATCACCGTGCTGGGGCTCTGCTTCGGCTTCTGCCTGCTGGTGGTCAAGCTCGAGTACAGCATGGTCCTCGGTGCCTTCCTGATCGGTGCGATCATGGCCGAGTCGCGGCAACTGCTGAAGATCGAACGCTTGATCGAGCCGGTACGCGACATGTTCAGCGCGATCTTCTTTGTGGCCATCGGCCTGATGATCGACCCGCAGGTGCTGGTCGACTACGCCTGGCCGATTGTGGTGATCACCTTTGCCGTGGTGCTGGGCAAGATGCTCTCGTGCGGCATGGGTGCGTTCATTGCCGGCAACGATGGGCGTACCTCGCTGCGGGTCGGCATGGGCCTGTCGCAGATTGGCGAGTTCTCGTTCATCATCGCCGCGCTGGGCATGACCTTGCAGGTCACCAGCGACTTCCTCTATCCGGTGGCGGTAGCGGTCTCGGCGATTACTACCTTGCTTACGCCGTATCTGATTCGGGCGGCTGATCCGCTGTCGATCAAGCTCGGCCAGATCATGCCCAGCCGGTTGTCGCGGGTGCTGTCGCTGTATGGCGAATGGCTACGCAGCATTCAGCCGCAAGGTGAGGGCGCCATGCTCGCGGCGATGATCCGGCGCATCCTGCTGCAGGTTGGGGTCAACCTGGCGTTGGTGATCGCGATCTTCTTTACCGGGGGCTACTTTGCCGAGCGGATCGGCCTGTGGCTGAGCGAGTGGCTGGGCGATGTCAGCCAGCAGAAGGCGCTGATCTGGGGCGCCGCGCTGTTGCTGTCGCTGCCGTTCCTGATTGCGGCGTACCGCAAGCTCAAGGCGCTGTCGATGCTATTGGCGGAGATGGGGGTCAAGCCAGAGATGGCCGGGCGGCATACGCAGCGGGTCCGGCGGGTGATCGCCGAGGTTATCCCGTTGTTGTCACTGCTGGTGATCTTCCTGCTGCTGTCGGCGTTGTCGGCGAGTATCTTGCCGACCAACGAGCTGCTGCTGGTGATCGTGGTGGTTGCTGCGGTGGTTGTCGCGGTGCTGTGGCGTTGGTTCATCCGCGTGCACACGCGGATGCAGATCGCTCTGCTCGAAACCCTGGAAAACAACCGCGATCAGGCCCACTGACATTCAACGCAATCGCGGTGCAGAGTGCGCCGCGATTGCGTTGAGCCGGATCAGCTTTCCAGCCAGACGTCGCGCGCCCAGTGCCAGACCGATTCCCAGCTTTCTTCGGTGACCAGCTCTTCTTCGCCCGACCACAGCACCACGGTGCCGTCTTCTTCGACGCAGTAGTAGTTCTCGCCATCCTGACAGATCGGGATCAGCTCGCGTGGTACGCCGGCATCCCAGGCGTTGGCAGCAACTTCCGGCAGATAGGTGTGTGACTGTGGGTCGGTGACGGTGACCGGCTCCAGGCTGCCGTAGATCACATCGCTGACTGTCAGCAGATATTCCTTGAATACGAACGGAATATTGATGAACAGCTGCTCCTCGACTTCGACCAACTGATCTTCGTCAGGAAGCTCCAGGGGCACCGGCACCGGCTCATTGGCTTCACGCAGTTGTTCGATCACTTCTTCCACGGTTCACATCCTCTCGCTTGATGACAACGCTGCGGGTTATACCCTAGTAGGGCGCTCTGGCAAAAGCAAAAACCCCGGGCAAGCCCGGGGTTTTTTATGCAGCAAGCCTGGATCAGCCGTTTTGGCGGATACCGGCGACCAGCCAAGGCTGGTTGTCGCCTTGGGCGCGCTCCATGTGCCAGCTTTCGCTGAACGCCTCGCCCTGGTCGAAACGCGAGGTTTTCGACACACCGCTGAAGGTCAGGGTGGCGATAGTCTTGTCGGCGCGATCTTCGACACCGTCCAACTGTACTTCGAGGTTGTCGATGTAGGTGGACTGGAAGCCATCACCCAGATCAGCGCGCTCGCGCTTGAGGAAGGCAAGCAGTTGCGGGGTCACGAACTCGGAGATCTTGTCCATCTCGTTGGCGTCCCAGTGCTGCTGCAGCGTCTGGAAGTGGCTGCGCGCGGCGTTCAGGAAGCTTTGCTCGTTGAACCAGGCGGGTGCGTTGATCGCAGGTGCGGCAGCAACTGGTGCTGCAGAACCACCGAAGATCGACGGCTGCGCTGCTTGCTGGTTGTAAGCCTCACGCTGGAACGGTGCGTGGCCGGCAGCAGCAACTTGTGGTTGTTGCTTGCGGCGACGCGCAGCGATGAAGCGGAACACCAGGAAGGCGATCAGGCCCATGATTAGGAAATCCATGATCTGCATGCCCTGGAAACCGTCACCCATGAACATGGAGGCCAGCAGACCACCGGCGGCCAGGCCAGCGAGTGGGCCCAACCAGCGCGAAGCACCGCTGGCGGCGGCCGGCGCACGACCTGCAGCATTTGGCGCGGCAGCTGGAGTGTTTGGCGTAGCCTGGCGAGTCTGGTGCATAGGCGCGGCGCCCGAGCTCTTGCCGCCGCCGAAGCGTTTGGCATTGGCGTCCAGGCTCAGCGTCAGGCCGAGGCACAGCGCCAGGGCGATGCTAAGAAAACGTTGCATAAGTGGGATATCCCCTGATTGTGGATTGCACGCGCGTCATGTTGCACATGTTGTAGCAGACATGACCAGCAGCATAATGTTTCGAGCTTTTGCCTGAACGGTCATTCAGCAACCGCTCAGGCATCCGCGTTGGCTTAGATGGCCTCGAGCTTGGCGTAACCGAGCATCAGCCACTTGCTGCCCTCGGCGAAATTCACCTGCACCCGTGCCTGGGCGCCAGAGCCCTCGAAGTTGAGGATCACGCCCTCACCAAACACCGAGTGCTGCACGCGCTGGCCAAGGTTGAACGAGGTCTGCGGGATGTTGGCATTGGCAAAGATACTGCTGGCCGGCGCCTGCGAGCCGCCGAACGGGCGGCTGACCGAGTTCGACAGGCGCACTTCCTGCACCAGCCCAGCGGGGATTTCGCGGACGAAGCGCGAGACCTTGTTGTAGGTCTCGCTGCCATACAGACGACGCGTCTCGGCGTAGGTCATGAACAGCTGGCGCATGGCCCGGGTGATGCCGACATATGCCAGACGGCGCTCTTCGGCCAGGCGGCCAGGTTCTTCCAGGCTCATCTTGTGCGGGAACAGGCCTTCTTCCAGGCCGACCAGGAACACGTAGGGGAATTCCAGGCCCTTGGCGCTGTGCAGGGTCATCAATTGCACGCTGTCTTCGTGTTCATCAGCCTGCGACTCACCGGCTTCCAGCGAGGCGTGGCCGAGGAAGGCCGACAGCGGCGACAGGTCGGCGTCTTCGTCGCTGCTTTCGAAGTTACGCGCAGCGCTGACCAGTTCCTCAAGGTTTTCTACCCGTGCCTGGCCCTTTTCACCTTTTTCTTCCTGGTGATAGATGATCAGCCCGGACTGCTCGATGACAGTCTGGGTCAGGACGTGCAGTGGCATTTCGACGGCTTTGGCCGCCAGCCCTTCGATCAACTCGATAAAGGCACCCAGCGCACTCGCGGCGCGGCCTTTGAGGCCTTTGGCGGCGATCAGCTGGCACATCGCTTCCCACATCGACAGCTGCGCATGGCGAGCGTGGTCGCGGATCGCTTCAACCGTCTTTTCGCCGATGCCACGCGGTGGCACGTTGATCACCCGCTCCAGCGCAGCGTCGTTGCCACGGCCCTCGAGCAGGCGCAGGTAGGCCATGGCGTTCTTGATTTCGGCACGCTCGAAGAAGCGTTGGCCGCCGTAGATCCGATAAGGGATGCGTTCGCGCAGCAGGGCCTCTTCAAGCACCCGCGATTGGGCGTTGGAGCGATAGAGGATGGCGATGTCGCTGCGCGCATGGCCTTGCTTGATCACGCTCTCGATCGACTCGACTACATAACGTGCCTCGTCGTGCTCGTTGTAGGCGGCGTACAAGGTCAGCGGCTCGCCTTCACCGACATCGGTCCACAGCTCTTTGCCGAGACGGTCGGTGTTGTTGGCGATCAGGGCGTTGGCGGCCTTGAGGATGCCGCCGGTGGAGCGGTAGTTCTGCTCCAGGCGGATCATCTCGGCGTCGGGGAAGTCTTCGGTGTACTGATGGATGTTCTCGATCTTGGCACCGCGCCAGCCATAGATCGACTGGTCGTCGTCGCCCACCGCCATCAGGCTGTCGCCGCCTTTGGCGAGCAGGCGCAACCAGGCGTACTGCACGGCGTTGGTGTCCTGGAACTCATCCACCAACAGGTGGCGGAAGCGCCGCTGGTAGTGCTCGAGCAGGCCCGGGTTGTCGCGCCACAGGTCCAGCGCACGCAGCAGCAGTTCGGAGAAGTCGATCACGCCGGCGCGTTCGCAAGCTTGCTCGTAAGCTTCATAGACGCTGCGCATGGTCGCCAGGAACAGATCGCCGCCCGCTTGAATGTGCTGCGGGCGCAGGCCTTCATCCTTCTGCCCGTTGATGAACCACTGGGCCTGGCGCACCGGCCAGCGCTGCTCATCCAGGCCCAGCTCGCGCATCACCCGTTTGACCAGGCGCTGCTGGTCATCGCTGTCGAGAATCTGGAAGTTCTGCGCCAGCTTGGCTTCCTGCCAGTGTGCCCGCAACAAGCGGTGGGCCAGGCCGTGGAAGGTACCCACCCACATGCCGGCGGGGCTGATCCCCATCAGTTGCTCGATCCGCTGGCGCATTTCGGCGGCAGCCTTGTTGGTGAAGGTCACCGACAGGATCGAGTGCGGCGAGGCCTGTTCGACCTGGATCAACCAGGCGATACGGTGCACCAGCACGCGGGTTTTACCGGAACCGGCGCCAGCAAGCACCAGTTGACGCCCGACCTTGGCCGCTACGGCCTGGCGTTGGGCATCGTTGAGGGAATTCAGCAGGAGGGAGAGGTCGTCTGTGCGCATCCGGCCATTCTAGGTTGCTGTGGGGGGAGGGGGCAAATCTCTACTGTATAAATATTCACCTCAGGCGCCAGCCGTTCATCGGTTCTGTGATGTCGATCCGCCGGTATGGGCACTGGATGACATAGAGCAGTTTGGCCTGCGCCTTCGCTTGTGTAAGATCCGGGCAACTTTTTGTCGCCAGCCAATAACAAGAAAATGACATGACTCAGGATTGCACGGCGGTCGGCGTATTGCCGCAGATGTCGAGGAATGTGCGCAGGCAATTCGCCACTCAGCTTTCCATCGAGCGCACCCGGCTGCTGTATCAAGGCTCGCTGCTGCCTACACTATTGATGCTGTTCAACGGCCTGCTTTGCGCGTGGCTGCTGTGGAGCCCTGGACGCTATCTGCTGCTGGGCACCTGGCTGATCTGGTTGCTGGCGCTGGCGGGGCTGCGCCTGGTGCAGGTCACCGCGTTCGACGCCGCACCGACCCAGCGCCAGGCCAGCCTGAGCTGGCGGCGGATGTTTCTGCTGGGCTCGGCGTTCAGTGGCCTGACCCTGGCCAGCGCAGCGATTGCCCTGGTGCCGGTGGCCAATTTCGTCCAGCAGGCCTGGGTGTTCGGCTTGCTTGGGGTAGCGGCGTTGTCTGCCAGCGTGTCCTATGCCGTCAGCCTGCCGGCGTTTCTCAGTTTCGCCTTGCCCTGCCTGCTGCCGCCGATTGCCTTCCTGTTCTACTTCGACGCCGGCCAGCAACGCGGCTGGGGTTGGTTGGGGCTGATTCTGCTGGGGGCGCTGATGGTGGTCGCCTGGCAGGTGCATCGATTGGTCGATCGCAGCCTGTTACGGCGCTTTCAGAATCAGGCGCTGAACGAAGACCTGCAGCGCATCTACGCGCAAAAGGCGCTTGAAGAACAGCAACGTTTGGCGTCGTCTGTATTTGAAGCCTGCAACGACGGTATCGTGGTGCTCACGGCCGACTTCACCTTGCTTGCCGTCAACCAGGCCTACTGCCAGATGACCGGCTACTCCATTGCCGAGCTGCTCGCCCGCCAGTTGCTCGAGCTGCCCTGCAGCAGCGACGCCCGACGTTATCAGCAGTCCATGGAGCATGCCCTGGCCCAGCACGGCCAATGGCAAGGCGAGCTGGTCGAAGCCCGCCGCAATGGCGAGTTGTATCCGCAGTGGCTGCAACTCACAGCCGTGCGCGGAGCGTCTGGCAAGCTCAACAATATCGTCGGCTTTTTCACCGATCTGTCGGCGCGGCGCGCGTCTGAAGAGCGGCTGCGCTACCTCGCTCACTATGACGAGCTGACCGGCCTGGCCAACCGGGCGCTGTTCCGTTTGCGCGTACATGAGGCCGGCCAGCGCGCGCGGCTGAACGGGCGCAGCCTGGCCTTGCTGCACATCGACGTTGATCGCTTCAAATTGCTCAATGAAAGCCTCGGCCACGAGCTGGCCGACCAGTTGCTGAAAAAGATCGCCCAGCGGATCGCCAATGCCGTGCCCGAAGCCGACACCGTGGCGCGGCTGTCGGGCGACGAGTTTGCCGTGCTGTTCGACGGCTACAGCAACCTGTCCAGCCTCGTCCGGGTGACCACCCGCTTGCTCGACAAGCTGCGCGTGCCGTTGCGCCAGGATGATCATGAGGTGGTGATCAGTGCCTCGGTGGGCATCAGCCTGTTGTCTGACGCGGCGTTCGATGGCAATACCCTGATCAGCCAGGCGGACATGGCCAAGCGTCACGCCAAGCACCTGGGCGGTGACAACTTCCAGTTCTACACCGAGAGCCTTCGCGCCAGCACCCTGGAGCGCCTGCAGCTGGAGATTCAGCTGCGCAAGGCCATCGATGAGGGTCAGCTGTGCGTCTATTACCAACCCAAACTGTGCCTGCGCAGCGGCAAGCTGCATGCGGCCGAGGCATTGGTGCGGTGGCAGCATCCGCAACTGGGCATGGTCCCGCCCAGCGCGTTCATTGGCCTGGCCGAAGAAACCGGGTTGATCGCGCCGATGGGCGAGTTCGTTCTGCGCCAGGCCTGCCGGCAGGCGTGCCAGTGGCTGCGTGAGGGCGTGCAGGTTCGCGTCTCGGTCAACCTGTCGGTCTATCAGCTGCGCCAAGGCAAGCTGGTCAGCCTGGTGCGCCAGGTATTGGAAGAAACCGGGCTGGCGCCAGAGCAACTGGAGCTTGAGCTGACTGAAAGCCAGCTGCTGGATAGCGTCGAGCACATCATCGCCATCTTCGAGCAGTTGCATGCGCTGGGGGTCAAACTGGCGATCGATGACTTCGGCACGGGCTATTCATCACTGAGTTACCTGAAGCGCTTGCCGGTGGACTACGTGAAGATCGATCAGACCTTCATCAGCGGGCTGCACGAGGGCAGTCAGGACGCCGCGATCACCCGTGCGATCATCGTCATGGCCAATAGTCTCGGTTTGAAGGTCGTGGCCGAGGGTGTCGAGACCCAGGAGCAACTGGACGTGCTCACAGCCCAGGGTTGTGATGAGGCGCAAGGCTATCTGATCAGCAAGCCGGTGGATGCGGCAGCCTTTATAGGGTTGCTGAGCAACCCGGCCGCCGCCAAGGCTTAGCTGTACCAGTGCCTGCCGTGGCGGCTGAGCAAGCTGTTGGCCAGCTCTGGCCCATTGCTGCCGGCATGGTATGGCCGCGGGGCCTGGAAGTGCTCTTCCCAACCCTGCAGGATCGGGTCGATCCAGGCCCAGGCGGCTTCGACCTCATCGCGGCGCATGAATAGCGTCGAGTCGCCGTCGAGCACGTCCAGCAGCAAGCGCTCGTAAGCTTCCCAGCGGCGGGTCTGGCCGAACGCCTGAGCGAGGTTGAGGTTCAGCTCGACCGGCTCCAGACGCATGCCTTTGCCCGGGGTCTTGGTCATCATGCGCAGGCTGATGCGCTCATCGGGCTGGAGCTGGATCAGCAATTGATTGACCTGACCGCCGCTGAACAGCTCGTGCGGCACCGGCTTGAACTGGATGACGATCTGCGACGAGCGCCGCGCCATGCGCTTGCCGGTGCGCAGGTAGAACGGCACCCCGGCCCAACGCCAGTTGTCGATCTGCGCCTGAACGGCGACGAAGGTCTCGGTATCGCTGTCGTTGTCGACGTCTTTCTCGAAATAGTACGCCGGCACTTCCTGGCCGCCGATATGCCCGGCGCTGTACTGGCCGCGCACGGTCTTGTCCTGCACGTCCTGGCCGCTGATGGGCTTGAGCGCGCGCAGAATCTTCACCTTCTCGTCGCGCACGGCCTCGGCCTCGAACTGCGCCGGCGGCTCCATGGCGACCAGGCAGAGCAACTGCAGCAGGTGGTTCTGCAGCATGTCGCGGGTGGCGCCGGCCCGGTCGTAGTAGCCGCCGCGGCTCTCGACACCGAGGGTCTCACACACGCTGATCTGCACATGATCGACCTGGCCATTGCGCCACACCGGCTCCAGCAGGGCATTGGCAAAGCGCAGCGCCATCAGGTTCTGCACGGTCTCTTTGCCCAGGTAGTGATCGATGCGAAACACCTGCGATTCGGCGAACACTTCACCGATGGCCTGGTTGATCGCGGTAGCCGACTGCAGCGAGTGGCCGATGGGTTTTTCCAGCACGATGCGCGCTTCGTGGTCGGCTAATCCGGCGATGCGCAGGTGGGTGGCGATCGGTACGAACAGGTGCGGCGCGGTGGCCAGATAGAACACTCGGGTCAGCCCGCCAGGCTCGCCCAGATAGCGTGCCAGGCGACCGAAGTCAGCACTCTGCGAGGCGTCCATGGCGAAGTAGTCGAGCCGCGCGCAGAAGCGTCGCCACACCTCTTCATCGAAGTCGTTGCGGGCGATCTGCACCCGGCAATGGCGTTCGGCGAGCTTGAGGAAGTCGTCGCGGTGCAGGTTGCGCCGTGCCAGCGCGATGATCCGTACGGCATTGTGCAGGCGCGCCTCGCGGTACAGGTGATAGAGCGCTGGCAGCAGTTTGTGCAGGGCCAGATCACCGGTGCCGCCAAAGACCAGAATGTCGCAAGGAATCGTCAAGCCACCACTCTCCACGTTCGTTTAACTGGGCGCTTTGCCGGTCATGTAGTATAACTACAAGAAAGCTACATCCCCGGCCAGTCGATCATAACCGAGTCCAGCCCGTGAATCTGTTGCACCATATCGCCCAATCGCGCCACTTGCTGCGTAAATCGGAACTGAAAGTAGCCGACCATGTGCTGCTGGACCCCGCTGCCGTCATGCACAGCTCGATGGCCGACCTTGCCCACAACGTCGGTATCAGCGAGCCGACCATAGTGAGGTTTTGCCGGGCGATTGGCTGTTCAGGGTTTCAGGATCTGAAGCTGAAACTGGCGCAGAGCCTGGCTGCTGGCGCCAGTTTTGGTCAGTTCGCGATCCACGAAGACGACTCGGTTGCCGACTACAGCCTGAAGATTTTCGACACCACCCTGCATACCCTGATGGAGGTGCGCGAGCAGCTCGATCCGGAGGCCTTGCAGCGTGCTGTGGCAGCCATGGCCCAGGCCCAGCGGGTTGAGTTCTACGGCTTTGGTGCATCTGGCGCGGTCGCGGCCGACGCCCAGCACAAGTTCTTCCGCCTGCTGCTCAGCGCGGCGGCGTATTCCGACCCGCACATGCAGGCGATGTCGGCGGTAACCCTCAAGCCCGGTGACGTGGCGGTGTGCATCTCGCAGTCAGGGCGCTCCAAGGACTTGCTGATCACGGCCAATCTGGTCCGTGAGAGCGGCGCCAACCTGATCACCCTGTGCCCAAGCCAGACACCGTTGGCCGAGTTATCCACAGTCAATCTGGCCATCGACGTGCACGAAGACACCGAGATCTACACCCCGCTTACCTCGCGGATTGCCCACCTGGTGGTGATCGACGTGCTGGCCATGGGCGTGGCCATGGCGCGCGGGCCGAGCCTGGTCAACCATCTCAAGAGCGTCAAGCGCAGCCTGCGCAGCCTGCGCCTGTCGCCCAAGTCGATCAAGGCCATGGACGACTGACCAAAAAAGTTAATCGAGCTGTCACCTCACGGTAAACCAGCTCGGTCAGTCTGAAGCTCCCCGCACTCGCTCAGGGAGACAGGCATGACTCGTGACTTCGATGGCTCGTTTCAACCCAACGCCAAAGCGCGCAAACAACAGCAGAAGGATCAGCGCCGGATGGAATTCCGCCGGGCGATCGAAAGCTATTCCGAGCAACGGCAACTGCTGCGCGAAATCGCCGATTATTCCGAACTGAGGGATATCACAGTGTGGCAGGTACTGCCGGGGGCGTCGCCGAAAAACGCTCCACAAGCCCACTGATCAACGCACGTTCGCTGCGGATGAACGCCAGAAACGCCAGGGCAACCGGCGACTGACGCTTGGCTTTGGCCTGCACTACACACCAGCTGCGGTACAGCGGCAGCTCTTCCACTGGCAGCTCCTTGAGCTTGCCAGTGGCCAGTTCCAGGCGCAACGCATGGCGGGTCAGCAGGGCAATCCCGAGGCCGGCGCTGACACACTCGCGCTGCGCTTCTGCCGAGGCTACCTCGAGGGTCTGGGTGAAGTGCACGCGCTTGTCCTTGAAGTATTCTTCACAGGCTTTGCGCGTACCCGAGCCCTGTTCGCGGATCAGCAGGGTATGCGGCTCGAGGTCTTGCAGGCGCAGCGTGTCGAGCTTGCACAGCGGGTGATCCGGTGGTGCCACGGCAACGATCGGGTTGTTCAGAAACGGCAGAAACTCAAGGCCCATGTCCTGCGGCACCATTGACATGATGATCAAGTCGTCGCGGTTGTCCGACAGGCGCCGAATCACCTGCGCCCGGTTGACCACGGTGAGGGTCAGGTTGACCTCGGGGTGACGCTCCTTGAAGGCCGCAAACAAGTGCGGCACGAAGTACTTGGCACTGGACTCGACGGCCAGTTTCAGCTGCCCCTGCAGCGAGCCCTGCATGTCCGACAGTTGCATGTCGAGGTTTTCCAGGCGGCCGAAGATGTCGCGGCTGGCGCGCTGCAACGCCTCGGCGGCTTCGGTCAGGTACAGCTTCTTGCCGACATACTCGAACAACGGCTGGCCAACCAGCTCTTCCAGCTGGCGGATCTGTAGACTTACGGCGGGTTGCGTCAACGACATCTCTTCGGCAGCGCGACTGTAAGAGCGCAAATCGCACACCTCATTGAAGATCTGCAACTGACGCAATGTCATACGCATCAATGACTTACGCATTTATCCCCACCGTTTTGCAAAACCTTGTTACCGAACTATAAGCTTTTGCTAATGCTGCCCCTAACAAATATTGATTTTTGTTTATCGTGCGCTGGCGCTAGGGTGAATGTGCGACTGGCCAGCAGCGTCTGGCCGCGCCGAGCGGTAGAACCGGCTCGTATGTTCCAACGGCTTTGGGAAGAATCCAGTGATAAAAAAAATCCTGATCGCCAACCGGGGTGAAATTGCAGTTCGGATCGTGCGTGCCTGCGCTGAAATGGGCATTCGTTCGGTGGCGATCTATTCCGACGCCGACCGCCACGCGCTGCACGTCAAGCGTGCAGATGAGGCCCACAGCATCGGTGCCGAGCCACTGGCTGGCTACCTGAACCCGCGCAAGCTGGTCAACCTGGCGGTCGAGACCGGCTGTGATGCATTGCATCCTGGCTATGGTTTCCTCTCCGAGAACGCTGAGCTGGCGGAGATCTGCGCCGAGCGTGGGATCAAGTTCATCGGCCCGTCGGCGGATGTGATTCGGCGCATGGGCGACAAGACCGAAGCGCGCCGGACCATGATTCAGGCAGGTGTCCCGGTCACCCCCGGCACCGAGGGTAACGTGGCGGATATCCACGAGGCGCTCAACGAAGGTGAGCGCATTGGCTACCCGGTCATGCTCAAGGCAACCTCCGGTGGTGGCGGCCGTGGTATCCGTCGCTGCAACAGCCGCGAAGAGCTCGAGCAGGCATTTCCCCGGGTGATCTCCGAAGCCACCAAGGCCTTTGGCTCGGCTGAAGTGTTCCTGGAAAAGTGCATCGTCAACCCCAAGCACATCGAGGCGCAGATCCTCGGCGACAGCTTTGGCAATGTGGTGCACCTGTTCGAGCGTGACTGCTCGATCCAGCGCCGCAACCAGAAGCTCATCGAAATTGCCCCCAGCCCGCAGCTGACCCCGGAGCAACGCGCCTACATTGGCGATCTGGCGGTGCGCGCGGCCAAGGCGGTCGACTACGAGAACGCCGGTACCGTGGAGTTTCTGCTCGCCGATGGCGAGGTGTACTTCATGGAGATGAACACCCGGGTCCAGGTCGAACACACCATCACCGAAGAAATCACCGGTATCGATGTGGTCCGCGAGCAGATCCGCATCGCCTCCGGCCTGCCGTTGTCGGTCAAGCAGGAAGACATCCAGCATCGCGGCTACGCGTTGCAGTTCCGCATCAACGCCGAAGACCCGAAAAACAACTTCCTGCCAAGCTTTGGCAAGATCACCCGTTACTACGCCCCGGGCGGCCCGGGCGTGCGCACCGATACGGCGATCTACACCGGCTACACCATCCCGCCGTACTACGACTCGATGTGCCTGAAGTTGGTGGTCTGGGCACTGACCTGGGAAGAAGCCATGGACCGCGGCCTGCGCGCCCTGGACGACATGCGCCTACAGGGGGTCAAGACCACCGCCGCGTACTACCAGGAAATCCTGCGTAACCCGGAATTCCGTAGCGGCCAGTTCAATACCAGCTTCGTTGAAAGCCACCCTGAACTGACCAACTACTCGATCAAGCGCAAACCCGAAGAGCTGGCCCTGGCCATCGCCGCCGCCATCGCCGCCCACGCAGGCCTGTGAGGAATACAACAATGTCCAAGAAAATCCACGTAACCGACACAATCCTGCGCGACGCCCACCAGTCCCTGCTGGCCACGCGCATGCGCACCGAAGACATGCTGCCGATCTGCGAAAAGCTCGACAAGGTCGGCTACTGGTCACTGGAAGTGTGGGGCGGCGCAACCTTCGACGCCTGCGTGCGCTTCCTCAAGGAAGACCCGTGGGAGCGCCTGCGCCAGCTGCGTGCGGCCTTGCCCAATACTCGTCTGCAAATGCTCCTGCGCGGGCAGAACCTGCTCGGCTATCGCCATTACAGCGATGACGTGGTCAAGGCCTTCGTGGCCAAGGCAGCGGTCAACGGCATCGACGTGTTCCGCATCTTCGACGCCATGAACGACGTGCGTAACCTGCGTGTGGCGATCGAAGCGGTCAAGGCTGCCGGCAAGCATGCTCAGGGTACCATTGCCTACACCGTCAGCCCGGTGCACACCATCGACGCATTCGTGGCCCAGGCCAAGCAGATGGAAGCCATGGGTTGTGACTCGGTGGCAATCAAGGACATGGCCGGCCTGCTGACGCCGTTCGCCACTGGCGAACTGGTCAAAGCGCTCAAGGCCGAGCAGTCGCTGCCGGTGTTCATCCACTCCCATGACACCGCTGGCCTGGCCGCGATGTGCCAGCTCAAGGCTGTGGAAAACGGCGCTGACCATATCGACACGGCAATCTCCAGCTTCGCCTGGGGCACCAGCCATCCGGGTACCGAGTCGATGGTTGCCGCGCTCAAGGGCAGCGAGTTCGACACTGGCCTGGACCTGCAACTGCTGCAGGAAATCGGCCTGTACTTCTACGCTGTGCGCAAGAAGTACCACCAGTTCGAAAGCGAATTCACCGCGGTCGACACCCGTGTGCAGGTCAACCAGGTCCCTGGCGGGATGATTTCCAACCTGGCCAACCAGCTCAAGGAGCAGGGCGCCCTCAACCGCATGAACGAAGTGCTGGCAGAGATCCCGCGGGTTCGTGAAGACCTCGGCTTCCCACCGCTGGTGACCCCGACCTCGCAGATCGTCGGTACTCAGGCGTTCTTCAACGTACTCGCCGGCGAGCGCTACAAGACCATCACCAACGAGGTCAAACTGTACCTGCAAGGCGGTTACGGCAAGGCTCCGGGTGTGGTCAACGAACAGCTGCGCCGCCAGGCCATCGGTAGCGAAGAAGTCATCGACGTACGCCCGGCCGATCTGCTCAAGCCCGAGATGACCAAGCTGCGTGCCGACATTGGTGCCCTGGCGCAAAGCGAAGAAGACGTGCTGACCTTCGCCATGTTCCCGGACATCGGGCGCAAGTTCCTCGAAGAGCGCGCGGCCGGCACCCTGACTCCTGAAGTGCTCCTGCCAATCCCTGAGGCAGGCGCAGTGGCTGCCCCTGGCGGCGAAGGCGTGCCTACCGAGTTCGTCATCGACGTGCACGGCGAGACCTACCGTGTCGACATCACCGGTGTCGGTGTCAAGGCCGAGGGCAAGCGTCACTTCTACCTGTCGATCGACGGCATGCCGGAGGAAGTGGTATTCGAGCCGCTCAACGATTTCGTTGGCGGTGGCGGCAGCAAGCGCAAGCAGGCCAGCGGGCCGGGCCATGTCAGCACCAGCATGCCGGGCAACATCGTCGATGTGCTGGTCAAGGAAGGCGATGTGGTCAAGGCCGGCCAGGCGGTGCTGATCACCGAGGCGATGAAGATGGAGACCGAAGTGCAGGCGCCTATCGCAGGCAAGGTTGTGGCCATCCATGTTGCCAAGGGCGACCGGGTTACACCAGGCGAGATTCTGATCGAGATCGAGGGCTGAGCAAGACCTTCATCTACAAGCGGTTAACCTCATTGGGGAGCGGATAGCTCCCCTTTTTTTATCCAATCTCAGCGCTGATAGCCTTTGCCGAAGTAGCGCTCAAGCCTTGCCTGCACCAGTTCCAGCATGATCGACAGCACCCAATAGATCACCGCCGCCGTCGTCAGCATTTCCAGGTACCGGTAGCTGGAACGCCCATACGACTGCGCCAGAAACATCACTTCCCAAACCCCCATCACCGAAATCAGCGACGAATCCTTGAGCATCGAGATGAACTGGTTGGCGCTCGGCGGGATGATCGTGCGCATCGCCTGCGGCAAGGTGATATGCCAGAAGATCGCTGCCGGACGCATGCCCAGAGCGAGTGCCGCCTGGCGTTGGCCGAGCGCTACGCCGATGATCCCGGCGCGGAAGATCTCGCTCAGGTAAGCACCGTAGTTCAGCGACAGGGCGATGATCCCCGCAGCAATCGCCCCCGGCACCAGCCCCAACTGCGGCAGGCCGAGGTAGATCAGCAGAATCTGGATCAGCAACGGCGTGCCGCGGAAGAACGACGTGTAGAAACTGGCCACGCCAAACAGCACCGCGCTTGGCGACAGTCGCGCCAGCGCTGCGGCAAAGCCCAACAGCACCGACACCAGCATCGAGCACAGGCACAGGAACAACGTCAGCGCCGCGCCCTGCAGGAAGCCGTTAGGGCCCAGCTTGAAGCCCGCTAGATTGGGGAACTTGTCGACGATAATCGCGAAATTCAGATCAAAACTGAGAAAGAAGCCGACAAACAGCAGCAGCAACACCAGCCACGTCAGGTACAGCCGTGTGCGAAAGCCGAACAGGCGCAAGGCGGTTTTACCTACGGGCTTGGGAGCGGGTTGATGAGCGTTCATTTACTGATGTCAGCGCCGATCCATTTCTGTGACAGCTTGGCCAGCGTGCCATCGGCTTTCAGCTCGGCAAACACCTGACGCACCTTGGCATCCCACTCCGGGTCGCCTTTTTCGATGGCCACTGAGTTGGGCTCTTCATACAGTGGCGCGCCGGCCAGCTTGAAGCGCTTGTCCTGATTCAGACGCGGTTGCGCTGTCACCAGGTTGGTGAGGATTGCATCCAGGCGTACGCCGGCACCCAGGCCGAGGTCCTGGAAAGCGACGTTGTCGGTGTCATACGGTGCAATCTGGACGAACTCGAACGGGTACTCCAGCTTTTGCTCTTCGGCGCCCTCGATCACCAGGTTTTTGTTCAGGTAGCTCTCGTAGCTGGAGGCGCTGGTCAGGCCGACCTTGCGCCCTTCGAGGTCCTTGGCTGAATGAATGCGATCATCCTTGGCATTGACCACGATCACCGCCGGCGAGGCGTAGTACTCAACCGGGAAGTCGAACACTTCAGCGCGGGCCTTGCTCGGCGTCATCGAGCAGATGCACAGATCATAGCGACCGCTCCAGCGGCCGGCGGCGATCACGTCCCAGGACGGTGTTTCCAGGCGCAGTTTGACCCCGAGTTTCTGTGCGACCGCCTTGGCCACGTCGACGTCAAAACCGTCGAGCTGGTTCTGGTCATTCAAGAAGGAGAACGGCGGATAGCTCTCCATCAATACGTTGACGACTTCCTTGCGCGACTCGACGCGGTCCAAGGTGGCACCGGCAAAGGCAGAGGTAGCGCTCAAGGCCAGCAGGCCCGCGCAAAGCAAGGAAGGTAAACGCATAAGGACACCTGCAAAAAGGTTGTTAAAAAAACGCTGATGGTTATTTAATAGTTATAAGTTTTACATCACTAGTGAATATTATTCATATCAATATAAGCGGAAGTTATATGGCCGAGCGAGCGTTGGAAATTCTTGATGGCGGTATGGGTCGGGAGCTGCAGCGCCGTGGCGCGCCGTTCCGCCAGCCAGAGTGGTCTGCACTGGCCTTGAGCGAGGCGCCAGAGGCAGTGATCGCCGTGCACACTGCCTACATCGAGGCCGGTGCCGGGGTGATTACCAGCAACAGTTATGCGGTAGTGCCGTTCCACATTGGTGAAGAGCGCTTCGCCAATGAAGGCTTTGCTCTGGCCGCCACCGCTGGTCAGCTGGCGCGCACGGCTGCCGATGCCAGCGAGCGTGCGGTGAAGGTGGCTGGTTCGTTGCCGCCGCTGTTCGGCTCGTATCGCCCGGACTTGTACGAGCCGGAGCGCGTCAGCGAAGTGCTGTTGCCGCTGGTGGTCGGCCTCGCGCCGTATGTCGACCTGTGGCTGGCCGAAACGCAGAGCGCGATCATCGAAGTACAGTCGATTGCCCGGCAGCTGCCGGCGGACGGCAAGCCGCTGTGGGTGTCGTTCACGCTGCAGGATGAAGACGTCGGTGACGTGCCGACCCTGCGTTCCGGTGAGACCGTGACCCAGGCCGCCGAAGCGGTCGCGGAGCTGGGCGTGGCTGCGCTGCTGTTCAACTGCAGCCAGCCAGAAGTGATCGGCGCCGCTATCGACGCCGCCCGTGCGGTATTCGAGCGCCTGGGTGCTGATATTGCCATCGGTGCCTACGCCAACGCCTTCCCGCCGCAGCCCAAGGATGCCACCGCCAACGACGGCCTCGACGAGCTGCGCGATGACCTCGATCCGCCGGGCTACCTGAGCTGGGCGCAGGACTGGCGTCAGCGCGGTGCAAGCCTGCTCGGCGGTTGCTGCGGCATCGGTCCGGAGCATATCGCCGAGCTGAAAAACAACCTGAGCTGATTCAGCTCGGGTTACGACAGGCTTCCAGCGTCTGCGCTTGACCTTCTGGGCGCTGGTTGTCGGCACTCAGCCAACGCTCAAAGCCCGCCGCAACGGTGGGCCATTCGTCATCGGTGATCGAGTACCAGGCCGTGTCGCGGTTCTGGCCCTTGATCACCATGTGCTGGCGGAACACCCCTTCAAAGACAAAACCGAAACGCTCCGCCGCGCGCTTGGAGCGGGCATTGGCGTTGTTGCACTTCCATTCCAGGCGGCGGTTGCCCAGGGCGAAACCCAGCTTGCCGAGCAGATAGACCGCCTCGCTACCTTTGGGCGTGCGCTGCATCGCGCCAGCAAAGGCGATGTGGCCGATCTCGATGCGGCCGTGGTCCGGCACTATCGACATCAAACTGAGAATGCCCTGTACCTGGCCACTGGCGCGGTCGATGACGCTGTAGAACAGCGGGTCGCGGCTGGCCGCGTTGCCGTCCAGCCAGCGATCAAAGCTCGCTCGCTCGTTGAACGGGCCGTAAGGCAGGTAATCCCACAGCGTCGGGTCTGCCTCGGGGCCCTGCAGCACCTCCCACAAGTCATCGCCGTGGCGAGCTGGGTCGAGCTTTTCCAGGCGGATGAAGCGGCCCTCGATCGGCTCGGCTTGCGGAACTGTCGCGGGTTTCCAGTTACTTGGCTGACTCATCTACGGCTCCTGTCTTACAGCGTTTGCCGGAATTGGATAAAGCCTGGGCGTTCGGCCACCTGCTCGTACAGCTTGATGGCGGTGGCATTGGTCTCGTGGGTCATCCAGTAGACCTTGCAGCAACCGATGGCCTTGGCGGTACTGTGCACATGCTCGATCAGCTGGCGGCCGATACCCAGGCCGCGCTGGCTGCCGTCGACATAGAGATCCTGCAGGTAGCAGGCGTCGCTGACGCTCCAGTTGGTACGATGATAGATCCAGTTGACCATGCCCACCGCCTTGCCATCGACCCAGGCCAGCGCCGAGTGGGTGGGCTGCTGCGGATCGAGTTGGCGCTGCCAGGTTACCGCACTGACCTCGTCGGCCAGCTCGGTTTCATAAAAGCGTAGGTAGGCCTGCCACAGTGGCAGCCAGGCGGCGTGATCGTCGGCGGTGACGGGGCGGATAATAACGGCTGGCATGGGTGATTCCTTCACAGTGGCCGCATCTGCGCGGCGAGTTGGTTGTCTTGCGGGTCGGTGCTGCTGGCCAGGCCGTCGCGCACGCCTGCGACATCTTCGGCGGAGCGGTTCTGGCTAAGCTTGCGTGCGCCCTGTATGCGGCTAATCGGCAAGCGAAAACCGACGATGGCGCGCAACATGCCTTCGATGTAGTCGCTTGGCGCATCGCGTACCTGCCAGGGCGTGTCGCGGCCTTGTTCGTGGCGGTCGGTCAGGTGGCTGACGATGTCGAGCAGGGCGGCGCCATCCTCGATCACTTCAGCGCTACCGTAGGCATGCACGGCCAGGTAGTTCCAGGTCGGCACGACCTTGTGCGTGGCGGCTTTGCTCGGATAGAAGCTCGGGCTGACATAAGCATCGGCACCGGCAAACACCAGCAATGCTTCGCTGCCTTGTTGCAACTCCTGCCACTGGCGGTTGGCCCGGGCCAGGTGGCCATAAACCGTGCCGTACTCACCTTCGCCGGTGTCGATCAGCACCGGGATATGGCTGGCAAGCAAACCCTGTTCGCCGTGGGTGATGAGTACAGCCAGGCGGGTTTCCAGCATCTGTTGCTGCAAGCGCTGTAGATCATGCTCTTGATGGGGTTTGCTGTTGTACATGGTGGGATCCTTGTGCAATGGCTCTATCCTAGGCAGGCTATTGGCTCAGGTTAAGAGCCATTAATGACTGTTTTCATAGGTCCAATGCCATGCGTGATCAGCCGCTTGCACTGCCATTCGACCCGGCCGGGATCGTGCTCGACCGCCGTCGGGGTCTCAGCTTGCAGTTGTATCAGGCGTTGCGCGCGAGGGTGCTGGATGGTCGTCTGAGTAGTGGCACCCGGCTCCCAGCCAGCCGCGATCTGGCCAAGGTGCTGGCGCTGTCGCGCAACAGCGTGGTGCGCGCATACGACCAGTTGTACGCCGAGGGGTACATTGAAAGTCGGGTGGGCGATGGCACCTATGTCAGCCGCCTGCCAAAACTGTCCACAGAAGTATCCACAGGGTTATACCCTAGGTTATCAACAGGGTTATCCACATTTGTGGATAAAAGCACTGAGGATTTATCCAGCAATGCGTCTTCCAGCGTGTTGTTGGACCGTCTGAAAAATCACCATCTACCCGCGCCCCGCAGCGGTTCTCCTCGTGCGTTTCGGGTCGGCGTACCTGCGTTCGACCTGTTCCCCTTCGACGTCTGGGCCAAGCTGCATGCGGGTTTCTGGCGTAATCCCGATCGAGCCCGGCTTGGCTATGGCGACCCGGCTGGTGAACCGCAGCTGCGCGAACTGATTGCCGCTTACCTGCGCCAATCAAGGGGCATCAGCTGCACGGCTGGGCAAATAGTGATCACCAGTGGTGCACAGCAGGCGATAACCCTTTGTGCACAGCTGCTGGTGCAGCCTGGCCAGGCCGTAGCTGTGGAAAACCCGGGCTACCGGGCGGCAGGGCACGCCTTTGCCGTTGCGGGCGGTCAGGTCAAGGGAGTACCAGTGGACGCTGAGGGCCTGGATTGCGCCAGGCTCGAGCAGCTACCGGATTGCCGCGTGGCCTATGTAACGCCGGCTCATCAATACCCCACCGGCGTCACCATGAGCCTCGCCCGGCGCCTGCAATTGCTGGCCTGGGCCGAGCGCAGCGACGGTTGGATCATCGAGGACGATTACGACGGCGAGTACCGCTACAGCGGCGCACCGCTGGCGCCCTTGGCTGCGCTGGATCAGCAGGGGCGGGTGTTGTACGTAGGCACCTTTGGCAAGATTGCCTTCCCGGCCTTGCGGTTGGGGTATCTGGTGTTGCCGCAAAGCTTGGTCGAGCCCTTCAGCCAGGCCCGTGCGCTGGCGGTGCGTCATTCCGAGGTAGGTACGCAGTCGGTGATGGCGCAGTTCATGGCGTTGGGGCATTTCCAGCGCCATATCCGGCGCATGCGGCGGGCGGCACTGAGCAGGCGCAATGTGCTCAAGGCCGGTTGGCCGACCACCGTAGCGGGCTTGGGTGCGATGCCGGAAGTGGCGGCAGGGCTGCACGTGATGGTGCCTGTGGATAACTTTGCCAGAGAACAGGCGCTGGTGGCATTGGCGGAAGCGGCGGGGGTAGAGGTTAATCCGCTGAGCGGCTATTGGCTGGAAGACAGCGATGAACCTGTGGATAAGCGCGCAGGGCTGGTGCTCGGCTTTGCCGCGGTCCCGGAAGCGCAGATTGCAGACGCCGTGATGCGCCTGCGCAAGGCCTGGCGGTAGGAGAACCGCGGTGTGTAGGAGCGGCCTTGTGTCGCGAAAGGGGCGCGTAGCGGCCCCAGATTTCACCTTCGCAGCCGATATCGCCGGGCCAGCTACGCTGGCCTTTCGCGACACAAGGCCGCTCCTACAAAGAGCGGCGTGATGGCCCGAATGCTATCAGGTACCAGATTTGATCCGGGTCCAGGCGCGGGTCCGGGCTCGCTCGGCATCGCGCGCCAAGGGCTTGAGGGTGTACAGCGTTTGCATCGCCTCAGCCGTCGGGTACAGGTTGGGGTTGTTGCGAATCGCCGCGCTGACCTTCTCGGTAGCGTCTTTATTGGGGTTGGGGTAACCGACAAAGTCGCTGATTGGCGCGATCACTTCCGGGCGCAGCAGGTAGTTGATGAACGCATGCGCGTCCTCGGCGTTGGCGGCATTCTTTGGAATCGCCAGCATGTCGAACCAGATCGGCGCGCCTTCTTTCGGCAGGCGCATATCCACGACTACGCCATTGTTGGCTTCCCGGGCACGGTTGGCGGCCTGGGAGAAGCTGCCGGAATAGCCGACCGCGACGCAGATATCGCCATTGGCGATGTCAGCCATGTACTTCGAGGAATGGAAGTAGGTGATATACGGGCGAATCTTAAGCAGCAACGCTTCGGCCTTCTTGTAGTCCTCGGCCTTGTTGCTGTTGGGGTCCAGGCCCAGGTACTTCAGCGCCAGCGGCAGCACCTCGGACGGCGAGTCGAGCACGGCCACGCCGCACTGCTTGAGCTTGGCCAGGTTTTCTTCCTTGAAGATCAGGTCCCAGCTGTCCACCGGCGCGTTGTCGCCCAGCGCTGCCTTGACCTTGGCCGGGTTGAAGCCGATCAGCACGGTGCCATACATATAGGGCACGGCGTACTTGTTGCCGGGGTCATTGGCTTCGATCAGCTTCATCAAGGCCGGGTCGAGGTGCTGCCAGTTGGGCAGTTTGCTGCGGTCCAGCGGCTGGAACACGCCGGCCTCGATCTGCTTGGCCAGGAACACGTTGGACGGCACTACTACGTCATAGCCCGAGTTGCCGGTCAGCAGCTTGGCTTCAAGCGCTTCGTTGGTGTCGAAGATGTCGTAGATCAGCTTGACCTGGCTGTCTTTCTGGAAATCAGTGAGGGTCTGCGGGGTGATGTAGTCGAACCAGTTGTACACGCGCAACGTGCGCTGTTCGGCCTGCGCCTGAATTGTGCTGCTGAGCAGGCCAACGGCGAGCAGCGGGGCGAGCATGTGCTTGAGGGTGATCATGGTCAGGCTCCTGGCTGGGCACGCTGGAAACCTTCCAGCACGTTAACTGCGTTGATGCCGATTTCTTCCACAGCGTAGCCACCTTCCATCACGAACAAGGTCGGCTTGCCCAGCCGTGCAATGTGCTCGCCCATCTCCAGGTAATCCGGGCTGTCGAGTTTGAACTGCGAAATCGGGTCATCCTTGAACGTATCGACGCCAAGCGAGATCACCAGCACATCCGGTGCATAGCGGGCGATGCGCTCGCAGGCCGCCACCAGCGCCTGCTTCCACGCCGTCCAATCACTGCCGGCGGGCAGCGGATAATTGATGTTGCAGCCCTCGCCGGGGCCTTCGCCAAGCTCATCGGCATAGCCGAGGAAGAACGGAAATTCGTCCTGCGGGTCGCCGTGGATCGAGGCGAAGAACACGTCGTCACGCCTGTAGAAGATGTCCTGAGTGCCGTTGCCGTGGTGATAGTCGACGTCGAGGATCGCCACTTTGTTGTGGCCCTGGTCGAGGAATGCCTGGGCGGCGATGGCGGCGTTGTTCAGGTAGCAGTAACCGCCCATGACTTCGCTGGCGGCATGGTGGCCCGGTGGCCGGCACAGCGCAAAGGCGGCATGGGCGCCTTGCTGGATGGCGTCCTGGGCGGTGAGGGCGACCTGCGCAGCGCTGTAGGCGGCCTGCCAGGTGCCGGCGGTAATCGGTGCACCGGCATCGAAGCTGTAGTAACCCAGCTCACCATGCAGCCCTGTCGGTTTGACCTGGCGCAGAGTGCGCGCCGGCCAGGTGAATGGCAGTAGATCGCCGTCGTGGCCCAGTGCGGCCCAGCGCGCCCAGGCGCCTTCGAAGAAATTCAGGTAGTCGGCGCTGTGGATGCGCTGCAACGGTGCGCGGCCAAAGTCGCGAGGCGCTTGTACCGGGCCAAGATTGCGCGCCTTGACCCGTTCAAGCACATGATCGGCGCGCGAAGGCATCTCGAAGCAGGGCATCAGCTGCCCGTCGATAAGCTCGCAACGACCGTGGTGCAGGCGGTGATCATCGGAATAGATCGTCAGCATTTTGTTGTTCTCCGAAGTAACTGGCGTGACCCATTGTCAGGGGCGGGCAGCTGAGGGAGAACGGCAGGCATGGCCAAAAGGGGATCAATGTGGCCAAGCTCGCTGGCCACTCTGGGCTAACCGCGAAAGTGGCTCGGCGCTACACCGCTCCAGCGTTGAAAGGCATGGCGGAAACTCGCCGTCTCGCTGAAGCCGAGGGTTTCGGCGATTTGGTAGATGGGCATCTGGTCCTCGGCGAGCAATTGCTTGGCACGCTCGAAGCGCAGGCTGTCGAGGATCTGCTGGTAGCTGCTGCCCAGCAACTGCAGGTGCCGGCGCAGGGTCCGCGATGAGCAGTTCATTTGCCGCGCCAGGCCTTCCAGGCCAGGTGCTGCATCCAGTTGCTGCAGCAACAGCTGGCGAATCCGCCCGAGCCAGGCCTGGCGCCCGGTGAACTCCAGGTTTAACTGGCGGCAGCGCTCGCTCATGGCCTTGTGGGTAATCGGGTCGGCCAGCGGCAGCGGCGTGTCCAGCCAGCGCCGCTCGAAGGCGAAGGCGTTGTCGCGGGCGGCAAAGCCCAGCGGGCAGTCGAAAGTCTCGGCATACAGCCTGTGATAGCCAGGCGCTGGCTGAGCGAAGCGGGCCGCCAGCAACGGCAGCGGCTGGCCGAGCAAGTCTTCGCAGATGGTCTTCAGTGATACCAGGCAGAATTCGGCATTGAAGCTGGCCAAGGCCAGGCTGTCGGCGTAGTCACTGGCACTCAGCCACACCCGCTGGCCATCTTCGATCAGGCGCAGGCTGAACACGGTGCCCAACAACGCCGGGTAGCGCAGCGCCAGGCGCAGGGCGTCACCCAAAGTGGCACTGGAGAGCAGGGCGTAACCGAGCATGCCGTAGCACGACACATGCATGCGCCGGCCGAGCTCCAGGCCGATCTCCTCGCGGCGAGCCACGGCGTTGGCACACACCTGCAATTCCTGCTGGGTGGTGATGCGCGCATCGGCATGGCCAAGGTCGGCCGGGCCAATGCCGCTGCCGGCCAGCAGGCTCGAGGCGTCGTTATGCTCTTCCTGAAAAACCTTGAGGATCAGCGAAACGGCATTGAGGGTGGTCAGGTGGCTGTGCAGCATGCTCGTCTATCCCGTGGCTTGGGAGGGATTAGCGAGCAAGTTGTGTGCCGCACCGCAGGCTGATACCCCGGGGCGGCAAAGCGCAGATAAAAAAAGGGCCCGATGCATGCGCTCGGGCCCTTGAAAGGTCGAGAGGTGTCTAGTCCCTCAAACCTGGTGAGACGGGTTACAGCAGCCGGTTATGCCTTGAGTGGCACCAGGCGTGGAGCAATCATGTTTTCCGGACGCAGGATGTCGTTGAGCATCGCTTCGTCGAGCAGCTTCTCTTCGCGCACCAGCTCCAGTACACCGCGGCCTGTTTCTAGGGCGATGCGGGCGATACGGGTGGCGTTTTCGTAGCCGATGTACGGGTTCAGTGCGGTGACCAGGCCGATCGAGTGCTCGACCAGTTCACGGCAACGTTGTTCGTTGGCAGTGATGTCGACGATGCAGTGCTCGCGCAGCATGTCCATGGCGCGCTGGAGCAGGCGGATCGAGTCGAAGATCTTGTAGGCGATCAGCGGCTCCATCACGTTCAGCTGCAGCTGGCCACCTTCGGCGGCGATGGTCAGGGCGAGGTCGTTGCCCATGATCGCGAAGGCGACCTGGTTGACCGCTTCCGGGATAACCGGGTTGACCTTGCCGGGCATGATCGAGCTGCCTGGCTGACGCGCTGGCAGGTTGATCTCGTTGATGCCGGTACGTGGGCCGCTGGACAGCAGGCGCAGGTCGTTGCAGATCTTCGACAGCTTGACCGCAGTACGCTTGAGCATGCCCGAGAACAGCACGAAGGCGCCCATGTCGGAAGTCGCTTCGATCAGGTCGGCAGCCGGTACCAGTGGCTGGCCGCTGATGGCCGCCAGGCGCTGCACGGCGAGCATCTGGTAGCCCGGGTCGGCGTTGATGCCGGTGCCGATGGCGGTGCCGCCGAGGTTGATTTCGGTGAGCAGCTCAGGTGCCAGCGAACGCAGACGGTTGAGGTCTTCGGTCATGGTCGTGGCAAAGGCGCGGAATTCCTGACCGAGGGTCATCGGTACGGCGTCCTGCAGCTGGGTGCGGCCCATCTTCAGTACGTGGTTGAATTCCTGACCTTTGGCAGCGAAGGCCTGGATCAGGCTGTCGAGGCTGGCCAGCAGAGCGTCGTGACCCAGCAGCAGACCCAGACGGATCGCAGTCGGGTAGGCGTCGTTGGTCGACTGCGCCATGTTCACGTCGTTGTTCGGGTGCAGGTACTGGTATTCGCCCTTCTGGTGACCCATGGCCTCCAGCGCGATGTTGGCGATGACTTCGTTGGCGTTCATGTTGGTAGAGGTACCAGCACCGCCTTGAATCATGTCGACCACGAACTGCTCGTGGTAGTCACCACGGATCAGGCGGGCGCAAGCCTCGCTGATCGCAGCATGCTTGGCATCGCTCAGGTGCCCCAGCTCACGGTTGGCATCAGCAGCAGCCTGCTTGACCATCGCCAGGCCGACTACCAATTTCGGGTAGTGCGACAGCGGGACGCCGGAGAGGTGGAAGTTGTTGGCAGCGCGCAAAGTCTGAATGCCGTAGTAGGCATCAGCAGGGACTTCAAGGGTACCAAGCAGATCTTTTTCGACGCGGAACGATGCAGCGGAGGACATGATAGATATCATCTCGAGTTTGACCCGGCACCTGCCGGAATGCCGCCAATCCTAGGCTGGAGCGCATTTGTCGGCCAATGCTGTTAGGCGCTATCCTATGCACAAACGGCATAATGATTGATGTGACGTCAACTGACATTCGAGCGTGTTCCATTTTGGTGCATGCCGGGAGATGGCTGCATGAACCTAGAAAGCAAATGGCTGGAAGATTTCAGCGCGCTGGCCTCGACGCGCAGTTTTTCGCAGGCGGCCGAGCGTCGCTTCGTTACCCAGCCTGCTTTCAGCCGGCGCATCCGCAGCCTTGAAGCGGCACTCGGGCTGACCCTGGTAAACCGCTCGCGCACGCCGATCGAGCTGACTGAAGCCGGGCAGCTGTTTCTGGTCACGGCGCGCACTGTTGTCGACCAATTAAGCGAAGTTCTCCGCCATTTGCATCATTTAGAAGGCGGGCAGGGCGAGGTTATCCAGGTGGCTGCGGCGCACTCACTGGCTTCGGGGTTCTTCCCGCGTTGGGTGGCCCAGTTGCGCAACGACGGCCTCAACATCGCCACTCGGCTGGTCGCGACCAACGTCGGTGATGCCGTGCACGCCCTGCGCGAAGGCGGCTGTGACCTGATGCTGGCCTTCTACGACCCGGACGCTGCGCTGCAGATGGATGCCGAGATCTTCCCGTCACTGCACATGGGCACCACCGAGATGCTGCCGGTTTGCGCAGTCGGGCCGGATGGTCAGCCACTGTTCGACCTGGAAGGTGAAAACAGCGTGCCGTTGCTGGCCTACAGCGCCGGGGCGTTTCTGGGCCGTTCGGTGAGCCTGCTGCTGCGTCAGCGCAACCTGCGCTACACCACCGTTTATGAAACGGCGATGGCCGACAGCCTCAAGAGCATGGCCTTGGAAGGCATGGGCGTGGCCTGGGTGCCGCGCCTGTCGATGCAGGGTGAGCTGGCCCGCGGCGAGCTGGCGGTATGCGGCAGCAGTGCCTGGCATGTGCCGCTGGAGATCCGCCTGTACCGCTGCGCACTGGTGCGCAAGGCCAACGTAAGGCTGCTGTGGCGCAAACTGGAAGGCGGCACAGTTGACCCGAAAGTCAGCCAAACCCCCGAAAAATAGGCTCGACAGTTGGTCGCCAGGGGTGCCGGGATGCGCTTGCGTTACGTTATACTGCGCGGCCCCTGGACCGGATAGATATTCCGGTCGTGATCAGCATACAAGCCACGCCGGTCGTCCCGCGTGGCTTGTTGTTTTTTGACGCGCCTGCGGGCGCACAAGCGAAGAGGCTCGACGATGAGTGCACTGGTTGGCGTGATCATGGGCTCCAAGTCCGATTGGTCCACCCTTAGCCACACCGCCGATATGCTGGAAAAACTCGGCATTCCCTACGAAGTGAAGGTGGTTTCTGCCCACCGTACTCCGGATCTGCTGTTCCAGTATGCCGATGAGGCCGATGGCCGTGGCATCGAGGTGATCATCGCCGGTGCTGGTGGCGCTGCCCACCTGCCAGGCATGTGCGCCGCCAAGACCCACCTGCCGGTACTCGGCGTGCCGGTCCAGTCGGCCATGCTCTCGGGCGTCGACTCGCTGCTGTCGATCGTGCAGATGCCGGCCGGCGTACCGGTCGCGACTCTGGCCATCGGCAAGGCTGGCGCGATCAACGCCGCGCTGCTGTCGGCGAGCATCCTCGGTGCCAAGTACCCGCAGTTCCACGCAGCGCTCAAGCAGTTCCGCGTAGAGCAGACCGAAACCGTCCTGGACAATCCTGACCCGCGTCAGGTTTGAGGCTTAGCACATGAAGATCGGTGTAATCGGTGGCGGCCAGTTGGGCCGCATGCTGGCCCTGGCGGGTACTCCGCTGGGCATGAACTTCGCATTTCTCGACCCGGCCCCGGACGCCTGCGCCGCGCCGCTCGGCGAGCATCTGCGGGCTGACTATGGCGATCAGGACCACCTGCGCCAGTTGGCCGACGAAGTCGACCTGGTAACCTTCGAGTTCGAAAGCGTCCCGGCCGAAACCGTGGCTTTCCTCTCGCAGTTCGTGCCGGTGTACCCGAGCGCCGAAGCGCTGCGCATCGCACGCGACCGTCTGTTCGAGAAGAGCATGTTCCGCGACCTGGGTATTCCGACCCCAGCCTTCGCCGACATCCTCTCGCAGGCTGACCTCGACGCGGCAGTCGCCAGCATCGGCCTGCCGGCCGTGCTCAAGACCCGTACCCTGGGTTACGACGGCAAGGGCCAGAAGGTGCTGCGCACAGTTGAAGATGTGGTCGGTACCTTTGCCGAGCTGGGCAGCGTGCCGTGCCTGCTCGAAGGCTTCGTGCCGTTCACTGGCGAAGTGTCGCTGGTGGCGGTGCGTGGTCGCGATGGCGAAACGCGCTTCTACCCGCTGGTGCACAACACCCACGACAACGGCATTCTGCGCCTGTCGGTCGCCAGTGAAGACCACCCGTTGCAGTCGCTGGCCGAAGACTACGTTGGCCGCGTGCTCAAGCAGCTCGACTATGTCGGCGTGATGGCGTTCGAGTTCTTCGAAGTCGACGGTGGCCTCAAGGCCAACGAAATCGCCCCGCGCGTGCACAACTCCGGGCACTGGACCATCGAAGGCGCCGAGTGCAGCCAGTTCCAGAACCACCTACGGGCCATCGCCGGCCTGCCGTTGGGTTCAACTGCCAAGGTCGGTGAGAGCGCCATGCTCAACTTCATCGGTGAAGTGCCGGCGGTGGACAAGATCGTTGCCGTCGACGACTGCCACCTGCATCACTACGGCAAGGCCTTCAAGGCCGGGCGCAAGGTCGGCCACGCCACTCTGCGCTGCGCCGACATGGTCAGCCTGCATGAGAAAATCGCCGAAGTAGAGGCGTTGATCGCAGGCTGAGGGAACCTCTGCCGGTTGCCTGCCCTCTGAGATGGCAACATGCCAAAGCGCTGTCTAGGCTTTGGCATGCCTCATCTTCAAATGCAGAGGGATTGCCATGGGCATCATCGGAACCATTTTCATCGGCCTCATCGTTGGCTTGCTGGCGCGCTTCATCAAGCCAGGCGACGACAGCATGGGCTGGATCATGACCATCCTCCTGGGTATCGCAGGCTCCCTGCTGGCGACCTACGGCGGCCAGGCACTGGGCATCTATCAGGCCGGTCAGGCTGCAGGCTTCTTCGGTGCGCTGGTTGGCGCCGTGGTCCTGCTGGTGATCTACGGCATGATCAAGAAACGCTGATTGCACGGTAGAATGCTCGGCAATTCTCCCCGAGTTGCCGAGCGTTCTCATGCGTGCGTTGTTCCTCCTTCCCCTCCTGCTGGCCAGCACCCTGGCCCATGCCGAGCTGCCCGAAACCGACTGGTTGGAACTGATGCCCAAGTCGGACCAACTGGCGCTGGAGCAGATGCCAGAAATCGACCACGACTCGCCTGAAGCTAGCGGTACCTTTACCGACAAGGGCGGCCTCAAGCAGAGCAAAGGCTTGCCGGCAGTGATGTACTCGAGCAAGACCGTGCCGGCCATGAACGGCAAGCAGATTCGCCTCGGTGGTTATCCGGTGCCGCTGGAAAGCGACGCCAAGGGCAATAGCACGTTGTTCTTCCTGGTGCCGTATCCAGGCGCCTGCATCCACGTACCACCGCCACCGCCCAATCAGTTGGTGCTGGTGCGCTATCCGAAAGGTCTGAAGATCGACGATATCTACACACCGCTGTGGGTCAGCGGGCGTCTGCAGGTGGAAAAGGTCAGCAATGATCTGGCGGATGCTGCCTATGCGTTGGAGGCCAAGCAGGTGCGGGTCGTGGAAGATGCGGACCTGTGATTTAGGCCACCAGGATATTTGCAGCACCGCAGAATTTTGGGGCCGCTTTGCAGCCCTTTCGCGACACAAGGCCGCTCCTACAGGGATCGCGCATTACCTGGCAACGCGGTCCCCTGTAGGAGCGGCCTTGTGTCGCGAAATGAGGGCGCAGCCCTCACCGGGGCCAGCAGATCAGAGCGCCTCGCTGCCTATCTGCAGGCTCAACACATGCCGCTCACCAGGCTTGAGCTCGACAACGTCATCCCAGACATTCGCCGTCTCGATGCACAGCATGCGCTGCCAGCCATCGTCTGCCATGTCCGGCAATTCGCGGGCGCGGTCGGTCCAGGGGTTCCAGATCACCGCCGAGCGCGAGCCGCTGCTGGTCAGGGTAATCCGTCGCTGCCAGTGCGGGTCGACAATGCTTAGCTGCTCAGGGCTATCGAGGTAGATCCGGTCGGTTTCGCCGCTGAACGCCAGCGCGCCCTGCTGCGTGCGCTGCTCCCAGTCAGCCAGGGTTTCGATGTAGCTCAGCCCTGCAACACCCTCGACCTGCGCCTGGCGCACATCGCTTACGGCAAAGTAGCTGTGCAAGGCCTGGCTGGTGGTGACGCTGGCATCCCCAAGGTTGTAACTGGTGAGGGTGACACTGAGCTGCGCGCCAACTTCGATCAGCAGCGTGAGCTCGACCTTGTGCGGCCAGCCCGGCAGTTCGCCGTTGGCAGCCTCAGGCAGCGAGAACTGGATCTGGACCGTTTCGCCAACCTGCTCGATGCCCAGCAACTGCCAGTCCCGGCCACGCACCAGCCCATGAGCCGGGGCCTCTGTGCCGTTGTACATTTTTTGAACAGATAGTGGGTTACGTTGCAGGTTGCCAAACCACGGCCAGCATACCGGGACCCCGGCACGCACCGATTTGCCCTGACGAAACAGCGCTTGTTCACTCAACCACAGCAGCGGCGGTTGGCCGATGCGCTGGTAGCTGAGAATCTGCGCGCCTTGCTGAGCAATCAGCAGTTCCGCCTGCGGGCAGCTGACGCGCCAGCAAGCAAGCTCGCCGTGGGTTTCGGTTTCGACCTGAAAGTTAGCCATACGCTCATCTCGTTGTTTGCACCTGGGTTTTCGACCCTGTGCTGTGCAACGAGTTTAACCCCGGCGTGGCTCAGCGACGAGGGACCGAGCGGGTGCGGCCACTGCCATCGATGGCGACGAACACGAACACCGCCTCGGTGACCTTGCGCCATTCGCTGGACAGCGGGTCGTCGCTCCACACTTCGACCATCATCTGGATCGAGCTGCGGCCGATTTCCACCGTTTGGGTGTAGAACGACAGTTGCGCGCCAACCGCCACCGGGACCAGAAAGGCCATGCGGTCGATAGCTACGGTTGCCACCCGGCCACCGGCAACGCGGCTGGCCATGGCGGTACCGGCGAGGTCCATCTGCGCGACCAGCCAGCCGCCGAAGATATCGCCAAAGCCATTGGTTTCGCGGGGCAACGCGGTGATCTGCAGAGCCAAATCGCCTTGCGGAATAGGATCTTCTTGTTCGAGCTCAATCATGCCGTGGGGCCTCTGACCCGTGACGCTTCGTTGGTTGGCGCAATCAAGGTCGCCGTGAAAACGATCAGCTCATACTACGCTGATTTCGTTTTGGAGGGCGGCCGCAGGGAAACTCTGCGAAACCGCCTGAGCATAATGACCGGCGTTTTCGCACAACATCCCACAACGGGAGCATTCTTTTCATTCGAATGGGCAGTATATAGACGCCTGCCGTCAGGCACGACCATGCATTGATGAATATCGAGAGAGTTTTTCTGCCGCTATGAGCGCCGGCAGGCAATTTGTTATCTTCCTCCCTCAACTATCCAGAAGCCGCGTTACAAGCGGCCTGCACGTCCTACAAGAGACCTCCGATGACCTCCGTGCCGAGCAGTATCGAGCAGCCTTCGCGGCCGCTGACCCGCAGTGACTACAAGACGCTCTCGCTGTCCGCCCTGGGCGGGGCGCTGGAGTTCTACGATTTCATCATCTTCGTGTTCTTTGCCACCGTGGTCGGCAAGCTGTTCTTTCCGCCGGACATGCCCGAATGGCTGCGCCTGATGCAGACCTTCGGCATCTTTGCTGCGGGTTACCTGGCTCGGCCCTTGGGCGGCATCATCATGGCGCACTTCGGTGACCTGCTCGGGCGCAAGAAGATGTTCACCCTGAGCATCTTCATGATGGCTCTGCCGACGCTGATCATGGGCCTGCTGCCGACCTACGCGCAGATCGGCCTGTGGGCGCCGATCCTGTTGCTGCTGATGCGGGTGATCCAGGGCGCGGCGATTGGCGGGGAAGTGCCCGGCGCCTGGGTGTTCGTCTCCGAGCACGTGCCGGCGCGCAATACCGGCTACGCTTGCGGCACCCTGACCGCCGGGCTGACCGCGGGCATCTTGCTCGGCTCGCTGGTGGCAACCCTGATCAACACCGTCTACACCCCGGTGGAAGTGGTCGATTACGCCTGGCGCATCCCGTTCCTGGTCGGCGGTGTATTCGGCCTGTTCTCGGTGTACCTGCGCCGCTGGCTGCACGAAACCCCGGTGTTCGCCGAGATGCAGCAACGCAAGGCCCTCGCCGAAGAGCTGCCGCTGCGGGCAGTGCTGCGTGACCACCGTGGTGCGATCGTGCTGTCGATGCTGCTGACCTGGCTGCTGTCGGCAGGCATTGTGGTCGTCATCCTGATGACCCCGGCGCTGCTGCAGACGCTGTACCAGGTCAGCGCGCTGGATTCGCTCAAGGCCAACAGCGTGGCCATCGTCCTGCTCAGCCTGGGTTGCATTGCCGCCGGTAGCCTGGCCGACCGCTTCGGTGCCGGGCGTGTGTTGGTGATCGGCAGCCTGGCGCTGCTGGCCAGCTCGTGGAGCTTCTACCACAGCCTGCCCAACCACCCCGAACTGCTGTTCCCGCTGTATGCGGTCACCGGTCTGTGCGTGGGCGTGATTGGCGCGGTGCCGTATGTGATGGTCAAGGCGTTTCCAGCGGCGGTGCGCTTCAGCGGCTTGTCGTTCTCCTACAATGTCGCCTATGCGATCTTCGGCGGGCTGACGCCGATGGCGGTGACCGGCCTGTTGAAGATCAGCCCGATGGCGCCGGCTTACTACGTGGCGGTGCTGTGCACGGTTGGCCTGCTGGTGGGCTTGTATCTGCTGGCGAAAAAACGCTGACAAAGGCGGTTCAACTCGAGCAAAAGTGAAAGGCCATCTCGCGGGTGCGATGATGGCCTTTCATCCAATTGTCACATTGAAGTCATAGAGTGTTCATGCGCCCTGCAGATACTGGGGCCCGTTCCATCCAGCACACCCCCTATTCCTGCTAGGAGCAAGGCATGAAACTGAAGCGTTTGATGGCGGCCCTCACGTTCGTCGCCGCTGGCGTTGCAACCGCCAACGCGGTGGCCGCTGTCGACCCAGCGATCCCGACTTACACCAAGACCACCGGTGTATCGGGCAACCTCTCCAGCGTCGGTTCCGATACTTTGGCGAACCTGATGACTCTGTGGGCCGAGGCCTACAAGAAGGAATACCCCAACGTAAACATCCAGATTCAGGCTGCCGGCTCCTCCACTGCGCCACCCGCGCTGACCGAAGGCACCGCCAACCTCGGCCCGATGAGCCGCAAGATGAAGGACGTCGAGCTGCAGGCCTTCGAGCAGAAGTACGGCTACAAGCCAACTGCTATCCCGGTCGCGGTCGACGCCCTGGCAGTCTTCGTGCACAAGGACAACCCGATCAAGGGCCTGACCATGGCGCAGGTCGATGCGGTGTTCTCGTCGACGCGCCTGTGCGGTGCCAAGGCCGACGTGAAAACCTGGGGTGACCTCGGTGTGACCGGCGACCTGGCCAACAAGCCGGTGCAGCTGTTCGGTCGCAACTCGGTATCCGGCACCTACGGCTACTTCAAGGAAGAAGCCCTGTGCAAAGGCGACTTCAAGCCTAACGTCAATGAGCAGCCTGGTTCGGCTTCGGTGGTACAGTCGATCAGCAGCTCGCTGAACGGCATTGGCTACTCGGGCATCGGCTACAAGACTGCCAGCGTCAAGACCGTGCCGCTGGCCAAGAAAGAAGGTGGCGAGTTCATCGAAGACAACGAAGAGAACGCCCTCAACGGTAAGTACCCGCTGTCGCGCTTCCTCTACGTCTATGTCAACAAGGCGCCGAACAAGCCGCTGGCTCCGCTCGACGCCGAGTTCATCAAGCTGGTGCTGTCGCAAGCAGGCCAGCAGGTTGTAGTAAAAGATGGCTACATCCCGCTGCCGGCCAAGGTAGTTGCCAAGGCGCTGGCTGATCTGGGCCTGTCGCATGCCGGCAACGTTGCCAAGCAGTAAGTAACACTGGACGGGGTTGGCCTGCGGGCCGGCCCTGTCAGCTATTTTCGGTCCGGCGCCAGGCTTACTGTGCGGCGGGCTTTGTTGCGTCAACGCACTGTCATGTTTTTGTAATATGGGACCGCTAGGGTGTGCGCATGAATGATCTGGCCAACTCCACCATGAGCGACAAGGCTCCGCCGGTGCGCATTGACTTCAATACGCCCGAGTTGCAACGCAAGCGCCGCATGCGCGCCCTCAAAGATCGCCTGACCCGCTGGTATGTACTGGTGGGCGGGCTTGCCGTGCTTGCGGCGATCACCTTGATCTTCTTCTATCTGGCTTACGTGGTGCTGCCGCTGTTCCAGGGCGCCGAGCTGACCCGCAAGCAGGCGTTGCAGCCCACCTGGCTGCAGCAGGATGCCGGCAAGCCGCTGTTGATCGCGCTTGAAGAACAAAACCTGGTTGGCCTGCGCGTGTCCGACCAAGGTCAGGCGTTGTTCTTCGACAGCAAGACCGGTGCCGAGCTGAAACGTGTTGACCTGCAAGTCCCGGCCGCTGCGCACGTGACCTCGATCAGCGCTGATCAACCGGGCAGCCCGCTGATCGTGCTGGGTCTGTCCAACGGTCAGGCACTGGTGTTCAGTCACACCTACAAGGTCACCTACCCGGACAACAAGAAGACCATCAACCCGGGCATCGACTTCCCTTACGGCGAGACGCCATTCGTGCTCGATAGCGCAGGCCGCGCGCTGGAACATGTCAACGTCAGTCTCAATGGTGAGTCGCTGATCCTGGCCGGCTCGCACGGCTCGCAGTTGCTGGTCAGCCAGCTGACCCGCGAAGAAAACATGATGACCGGCGAGGTCAGCAGCGAGCAGACCAGCATCGACCTGCCGCAGATGACCGAAACGGTCAAAGCGATCTATGTCGACCCGCGTCAGCAGTGGCTGTATGTGGTCAACGGTCGCGCCCAGGCCGATGTGTTCAGCCTGCGCGACAAGAATCTCAACGGTCGCTACAAGCTGCTCGAAGACGGCCAGGCAGAAATCACCGCGAGCACCCAGCTGGTGGGCGGTATCTCGCTGATCTTTGGTGATTCCAAGGGTGGCCTGAGCCAGTGGTTCATGGCCCGCGACCCGGATGGCGAGTCGCGCTTCAAACTGATCCGCAGCTTCCAGCTCGGTACCGCGCCGGTGGTGCAGATCGACGCCGAAGAGCGCCGCAAGGGCTTCATTGCTCTGGACAGCGCCGGCCAGCTGGGCGTGTTCCACAGCACCGCGCACCGCACCTTGCTGGTCGAGCCAGTTGCCGATGGCGCAGGCATTCTGGCCCTGTCGCCGCGGGCCAACCGCATCATCATCGAGCAAGGGGACAAACTGCTGCCGTTGAGCCTGAAGAACCCGCACCCGGAAGTGTCCTGGAGCGCGCTGTGGGGCAAGGTCTGGTACGAGAACTACGAGGAGCCGAAGTACGTCTGGCAGTCGACTGCCTCGAACACCGACTTCGAGCCCAAGCTGAGCCTGTCGCCACTGACCTTCGGCACCCTCAAGGCAGCCTTCTACGCGATGATTCTGGCGGCACCGCTGGCCATCGCTGCTGCGATCTACACCGCCTACTTCATGGCTCCGGGCATGCGCCGCAAGGTCAAGCCGGTGATCGAGTTGATGGAGGCGATGCCGACGGTGATTCTCGGCTTCTTCGCCGGTCTGTTCCTCGCGCCGTACCTGGAAGCGCACTTGCCGGGCGTGTTCAGCCTGTTCCTGCTGATGCCATTGGGTATTCTTCTGGCCGGCTTTGGCTGGAGCCGCCTGCCTGAGTCGATCCGCCTGCGCGTGCCGGACGGCTGGGAAGCCGCGATCCTGCTGCCGGTGATCCTCTTCACTGGCTGGCTGTCGCTGTCCATGAGCCCGTTCCTTGAGAGCTGGTTCTTCGGCGGCGACATGCGCCTGTGGATCAGCAATGACCTGGGCATCACCTACGACCAGCGCAACGCCCTGGTGGTCGGTATCGCCATGGGCTTTGCGGTCATCCCGAACATCTACTCGATCGCCGAAGACGCCGTGTTCAGCGTGCCGCGCAGCCTGACCCTGGGTTCGCTGGCGCTGGGCGCAACGCCCTGGCAGACCCTCACCCGAGTGGTGATTCTGACGGCCAGCCCGGGGATTTTCTCGGCGCTGATGATCGGCATGGGCCGCGCAGTCGGCGAAACCATGATCGTGCTGATGGCCACCGGCAACACGCCGGTGATGGAGATGAACCTGTTCGAAGGCATGCGCACCCTCGCGGCCAACGTCGCGGTGGAAATGCCGGAGTCGGAAGTCGGCGGCAGCCACTACCGGGTACTGTTCCTCGCCGCGCTGGTGCTGCTGATGTTCACCTTTGTGATGAACACCCTGGCCGAGCTGATTCGTCAGCGTCTGCGCAAGAAATACTCGTCGCTTTGATAGAAAGGTAGAGATCCGTGAAAAAGGATTCCCTCAAAGGCTGGTTCAAGAGCGGCGCTCCCGGCGTTTGGATCAGCGGTGGCGCCGTCGCCATCGCCGTGATCATGACCGTTGGCCTGCTGGCGGTGATCGCCGTGCGCGGCCTTGGCCACTTCTGGCCGGCCGACGTGATCCAGGCCACCTACAAGGTGCCAGGGCAGGCCGAGCATATCGTCGTCGGCGAAGTAGTGCAGCAGGAACAGGTACCCCTGGCGCGGCTCAAGGGCGCTGGCCTGCCAGTGCCGGACAACGGCCCGGAATTCATGACTCGGGAGCTGATCAAGGTCGGCAACCGCGACATCAATGGCAGCGACTTCACCTGGGTGGTCGGCGACTGGCTGGTCGATCAGACCGCCCCGGCGGACTTGATCGCCTTGGAGCGCCGCGAGTGGGGCAACTTCTATGGCTACCTGGTCAGCGTCAAGCAGGACGGCCAGGTAGTGGCCCAGGGCGATGCGGCCTGGGGCGAACTGCAAGCCCGCCTGAAACGCGCGAGCGAACTTGCCGGCGAGCTTCAAGACCTTGAGAAGAAAGACATCGGTGCCATCAACCACGGCCTTGAACGCCTGCGCCTGCAGAGCCGCAAGCTGGAGCTGGCGGGCAAGCTGGACGCCACCGCGCAGGCAGACCTTGAGTCCGAGCGTGCCGAGCTGAACAGCCGCTACAAGGCCATCGAAGAACGCCTCGGCGCGCTGCACCGCGATTTCAGCCGGGACAGCCTGGTGGTGCGCGATGGCAATGGCCGCGAGCTGGAGATCAACCTCGACAAGGTCGTGCATGCCTATCAGCCGAACGGCATGGGCATCGTTACCAAGCTGGGCACCTATTTCGCCAAAGTGTGGGAATTCCTCAGCGACGACCCGCGTGAGGCAAACACCGAGGGCGGGATCTTCCCGGCCATCTTCGGCACGGTGATGATGACCCTGATCATGGCCATCATCGTCACCCCATTCGGTGTGCTCGCGGCGGTCTATCTGCGTGAATACGCCCGGCAGGGCCCGGTCACCCGGCTGATCCGCATCGCCGTGAACAACCTCGCCGGCGTCCCGGCGATCGTCTACGGCGTGTTTGGCCTGGGCTTCTTTGTCTACGTGCTGGGCGGCTCGATCGACCGGCTGTTCTTTCCCGAGGCGCTGCCGGCGCCGACTCTGGGTACGCCGGGCCTGCTCTGGGCATCGCTGACCCTGGCGTTGCTGGCCGTGCCGGTAGTGATCGTGGCCACTGAAGAAGGCCTGGCGCGAATCCCGCGGACCCTGCGCGAAGGCTCGCTGGCGCTCGGTGCGACCAAATCCGAGACGCTGTGGAAGATCGTGCTGCCGATGGCCAGCCCGGCGATGATGACCGGCATGATCCTCGCCGTCGCCCGCGCCGCTGGCGAAGTTGCGCCGCTGATGCTGGTGGGGGTGGTCAAGCTGGCGCCGACGCTGCCGGTCAACGGCAACTACCCTTATCTGCACCTTGATCAGAAGATCATGCACCTGGGCTTCCACATCTACGACGTCGGCTTCCAGAGCCCCAACGTCGAAGCCGCGCGGCCGCTGGTGTACGCCACCGCGTTGCTGCTGGTGCTGGTGATTGCCACGCTCAACCTGTCGGCGGTGTGGATGCGTAACCACCTGCGCGAGAAGTACAAGGCGCTCGACCACTGATTCAGCTTCACGCCACAAGCGCCGGGCTCAGCAGCCAGGCGCTTTTGCCCAGACCGCAGCTTGCAGCTCGAAGCCGGCAGCTACAAACGGAGTGAAACCATGCAACATGAAACTCAAGCTCATGGCATCGACATGTCGGCCCTGGGTCGCAACAAGCAGAGCCTGCGCCTGGCTGAAGAAGCTGTAGCCATCGAAGTGCCCGGCCTGTCCCTGTACTACGGCGACAAGCAGGCGCTGTTCGACGTCAGCCTGAATATCCCCAAGCAGCGCGTGACCGCCTTCATCGGCCCGTCCGGCTGCGGCAAGTCGACCTTGCTGCGCACCTTCAACCGGATGAACGACCTGGTTGACGGTTGCCGCGTAGAAGGCGAAATCAACCTCTACGGCACCAACATCTACCGCAAGGGCGAAGACGTAGCCGAGCTGCGTCGTCGGGTCGGCATGGTGTTTCAGAAGCCCAACCCATTCCCCAAGACTATCTATGAGAACGTGGTCTACGGCCTGCGCATTCAGGGCATCAACAAGAAGCGCACTCTCGACGAAGCGGTCGAATGGGCGCTGCGCGGCGCGGCCTTGTGGGATGAGGTCAAAGACCGCCTGCACGAGTCGGCTCTGGGCCTGTCCGGTGGTCAGCAGCAACGTCTGGTGATTGCCCGCACGATTGCCGTCGAGCCGGAAGTGCTGCTGCTCGATGAGCCGTGCTCGGCGCTCGACCCGATTTCCACGCTCAAGGTCGAAGAACTGATCTACGAGTTGAAATCCAAGTACACCATCGTCATCGTCACCCACAACATGCAGCAGGCGGCGCGCGTCTCCGACTACACCGCGTTCATGTACATGGGCAAACTGATCGAGTATGGGGACACCGATACGCTGTTCACCAACCCGGCCAAGAAGCAGACCGAAGACTACATCACCGGTCGTTACGGCTAGCAGCCGCTGCCGGCTTCACGCCGGCACCGACCCGAATACCTTGAAGCTTGCAGCAGCTGGCTTCTGCGCGGAGCGAACGCATGATCAACAAAGAAAGCCTTACCCATCACATCTCCCAGCAGTTCAATGACGAGCTCGAAGAAGTGCGCAGCCACCTGCTGGCCATGGGCGGGCTGGTCGAGAAGCAGGTCAACGATGCGGTCACCGCGCTGATCGAGGCTGACTCGGGCCTGGCCCAGCAAGTGCGCGAAGTCGATGAGCAGATCAACCAGATGGAGCGCAACATCGACGAAGAATGCGTGCGCATTCTGGCCCGTCGACAGCCGGCGGCTTCTGACCTGCGCCTGATCATCAGCATTTCCAAATCGGTAATCGACCTTGAGCGCATCGGCGACGAGTCGACCAAGATCGCTCGCCGCGCCATCCAGCTGTGTGAAGAAGGCGAGTCGCCGCGTGGTTACGTCGAAGTGCGCCACATCGGCGACCAGGTGCGCAACATGGTCCGCGACGCACTGGACGCATTTGCCCGCTTCGACGCCGAGCTGGCGCTGTCGGTAGCGCAGTACGACAAGACTATCGACCGCGAATACAAGACTGCGCTGCGCGAGTTGGTCACCTACATGATGGAAGACCCACGCTCGATCTCGCGGGTACTCAGCGTGATCTGGGCATTGCGTTCGCTGGAGCGGATCGGCGATCACGCACGCAACATCGCCGAACTGGTGATCTACCTGGTGCGCGGCACCGACGTGCGCCACATGGGCTTGAAGCGGATGAAAGCCGAGGTCGAAGGCACCGCAGGCCGCGAGGCTGAAATCGCTAATGTTTTGGCTGAATCGGACGATAAATAGGATTGCTCCCGAGCCTCAACGCCCGGCCCAGTGCCGGGCGTTTTCGTTTGCGGTCGAGCAGCCAGCAGGCACCCGCGAACAGTGTGCGACGCCCCGACCTGATTCGCTGCTTGGCAAATGGCCATCAGTGAGCGTTATGCTAGTCGGGATCAAGAGGAGTATCGATGAGTAAAGTCAATGTGCTGGTTGTGGATGACGCCCCGTTCATTCGCGATCTGGTAAAGAAGTGCCTGCGCAACGCCTTCCCGGGTATGGTCATCGAAGATGCAGTGAACGGCCGCAAAGCCATGGCATTGCTCGGTAAGGAGCATTTCGACCTGGTCCTGTGCGACTGGGAAATGCCGGAAATGTCGGGCCTGGAATTGCTCACCTGGTGCCGTCAGCAGCCAGAGATGAAAGCCCTGCAGTTCATCATGGTGACCAGCCGTGGCGACAAGGAAAACGTGATTCAGGCGATTCAGGCCGGGGTGTCCGATTTTGTCGGCAAGCCGTTCACCAACGAACAGCTGCTGACCAAGGTGAAAAAATCCCTGAGCAAGATCGGCAAGCTCGACAGCCTGATGTCGGGCGGCGTGGCCAAGGTCAATTCGGCGTTTGCCAATGACTCGCTGAGCGCCTTGACCGGTGGTCGCCCGGAGGCTGTCAGAGCCGCTCCGGTGGCCGCCGAGGCTGCCCGGCCGCTGGTCGCCGCAGCAGCACCGAAGGCCGCGCCAAGTGCCGCACCGGCCGGTCGTGGCCAAGGCCAATTGCGCCTCGCCAGCGGCGCGCAAGCCTGTGTGATCAAGGCCCTGAGCCTGAAGGAAGCGCTGCTGGTGGTGCGTCGCAGCGCCAACCTGCCGCAGGTGCTTGAAGGCGCGGTGCTCGACCTTGAGCAGGGTGACAACGCTGAAGTCGCGCGTCTGAACGGCTATCTGCATGCAGTGGCGGCGATGGAGCCGAAGCCGGACAGCGACTGGCTGCAGCTGACCTTCAAGTTTGTCGACCAAGACGCGCAGAAGCTCGACTACCTGTCGCGCTTGATTGCCCGCGGCACTACTCAGAAGCACTTCACTCCCGGCGCGTGAGGCGCTGTCCGACGCAGCCGCGGCCCCTGTCAGCACGGGCCGCGGCTGCGCCGACCAACTGCCATACCCAATGGCAATCCGCCTGCTAGGCTTCGACAGAACCCAACTGTCATAAAGCCACCATCCCATGCCCAGCCGCCTGCTGCTGTTCTGTGCCTTGCTCACGGCTTCGGCGTCGAGTGTGGCCATGACGTTGTATCGAACCACTGATGCCTACGGTGTTGTGTCGTACTCCGATCACGACAGCGAAGGCGCCAAGGCCTATGTGATCTTTCGCGAGCCGATCGTCGAGCGCCTCGACGGCCAGGTGCGGCTGTACAGCGAGGTGATTACCGGCGGGATGCGCTTCAGCGCGCACAACGAGCTGTTCGCGCCGGTCGAGGTCGAGTTGCGCCTGCAAGGGCTGAGCAATGCTCAGGGGGGCAACGCGCCGCGGATCGTGCGCAAGGTGCTGCCAGCACGCTCGACCCAGTTGCTCAGCGTGGTCATGGCCCAGCCCGGCAAGCAACTGGGTTATCAAAGCAAACTCGACTACGCCCTCGGCAGCCCGCTGCAGCGGCCGCAGGCATTTCGCTACCCGTTCCCCTGGCGTGGCGGGCCGTTTCGTTTGAGTCAGGGGCCGAACGGGCGCTACAGCCACTTCGGCGCCAAGGGCCGCTATGCGATGGACATCGCCATGCCTGAAGGCACGCCGATCGTCGCTGCGCGCGGCGGGGTGGTGATCAAGACCGAGAACAGCCAGAACGGCCGAGGTACCAATGCCTCAGGCAACTTTGTGCGCATTCTCCATAGCGATGGCACCATGGGCGTCTACCTGCACCTGATGCAGGGCTCGGTGGTGGTCGGCGAGGGGCAGCGGGTCAGCGTAGGGGATGCGCTGGCCAAGTCGGGCAATACCGGCAACAGCAGCGGGCCGCATCTACACTTTGTGGTGCAGCGCAATGTCGGCCTGGCACTGGAGTCGATCCCCTATCAGTTCGACCGGCCCCTTGGCGGGTTGCCTAATTTCACGGCGGGCAATCCGTGAAATTGGGGCCGCTGCGCGGCCCTTTCGCGACACAAGGCCGCTCCTACAGTTGACCGCGCATGACGTGCTTGCGCGGACCCTGTAGGAGCGGCCTTGTGTCGCGAAAGGGCTGCGCAGCAGCCCCAAAGATGTGGTAGACCGCTGGTTATTCCAGCTTGAGCACCTTGGCCAGAACGATCTTGGGCCCTTTCATCTTCTTGATGATGATGCGCAGGCCTTCGACTTCGAGCAGTTCCTCTTCTTCAGGCACCCGATTCAGCGTCTCGTAGACCAGCCCTGCAAGGGTTTCGGCCTCGATGTGGTCAAGGTCAACGCCCAGCAGCCGCTCGACCTTGAACAGCGGAGTATCGCCGCGCACCAGCAGCTTGCCTGGCTGGTAGGCGAGGATGCCGCGCTCGGTCTTGCGGTGCTCGTCCTGAATATCACCGACCAGCACTTCCAGCACGTCTTCCATGGTCAGGTAGCCGATCACCTTGCCATCGGCTTCTTCAACCAGCACAAAGTGCGCGCCGCCCTTGCGGAATTGCTCGAGCAACTGCGACAGCGGCATGTGCCGGGACACCCGCTCGAGTGGCCGGGTCAGGTCGTCCAGGTCGACGCTGCCGGGGATATGGTCGAGGTCGGCCAGCTCCAGCAGCAGGTCCTTGATGTGCAGCAAACCGGTGAATTCCTCACGCTCGGCATCGTACACCGGGTAGCGGCTGAATTTGTGCCGGCGGAACATCGCCAGGATTTCCTTGAGCGGCGCCTTGGCGTCGAGGCTGATCATGTCCTCGCGCGAGTTGGCCCAGTCGACCACCTCCAGCTCGCCCATCTCGACCGCCGACGCCAGTACGCGCATGCCCTGATCACTCGGGTCCTGGCCACGGCTGGAGTGCAGGATCAGCTTGAGCTCTTCGCGGCTGTAATGGTGCTCATGGTGCGGCCCCGGCTCGCCCTGGCCAGCCACCCGCAGGATGGCGTTGGCGCTGGCGTTGAGCAGGTAGATGGCCGGGTACATGGCCCAGTAGAACAGGTACAGCGGCACCGCCGTCCACAGCGACAACAGCTCGGGTTTGCGGATCGCCCACGACTTGGGCGCCAGCTCACCGACAACGATGTGCAGGTACGAGATAACGAAGAAGGCGATGAAGAACGACACGCCCTTGATCAGCTCCGGCGAGTCGACGCCAAAGTACGCCAGCAACGGCTCGAGCAGGTGGGCGAAGGCCGGCTCACCGACCCAGCCCAGGCCCAGCGAGGCGAGGGTGATACCCAGCTGACAGGCAGACAGGTAGGCATCGAGCTGGTTGTGCACCTTGCGCAGAATGCTGCCGCGCCAGCCGTGCAGCTCGGCGATCGAATCGACCCGGGTCGAGCGCAGTTTGACCATGGCGAACTCGGCGGCAACGAAGAAGCCGTTGAGCAAGACCAGGAACAGTGCAAAAAGAATCATGCCGAAGTCGGCAAACAGGGAGGTGACGCTGATACCAGGGGAAGGGTCCATGATGGGGTTTTACGGGGTCCGTCTGCGAAAATGATGATAAAAAGCCGCCAGCTGTGCCGGCGCAGGACAGCCAATGTAGCGGCTGAGGCGGCAAAAGCAAAGGGGGGGCAGGGCGGCGTCGGTCAGTGCCAGCCACCCGCTGTGGCTATCTGCCCTTGCCGATATCCATCTGCACAGCGGCAAAATGGCAGGTAAAGGTGCTGCCGTGGCCGGGCACGCTGCTGATCTCCAGCCGCGCGCGGTGGCGCAGCAGCACGTGCTTGACGATCGCCAGGCCCAGGCCGGTGCCGCCGGTGTGGGAGTTGCGGCTGGAGTCCACCCGGTAGAAGCGTTCGGTCAGGCGCGGCAGGTGCTTGGCCTCGATCCCCATCCCCGAGTCCTGCACCGACAGGTGCGCGCCCTGTTCATCGGCCCACCAGCGGATGCGGATGTTGCCGCCGTCCTGGGTGTACTTGACGGCGTTGAACACCAGATTGGAGAACGCACTGCGCAGCTCCGACTCGCTGCCCTTGAGGTAGACCCCAGGGCTGGCCTCGAGGCTGATGTTCTGCTGGCGCGGGCCAGACAGCGCCTGGGCATCGGCCTTGATCGCGGTGAGCAACGCATCGACTGCCACGGGCTGGTTGTCCGAGGGGTAGTCGGTGGCTTCGAGCTTGGCCAGCAACAGCAGGTCGTTGAGCAGCGTCTGCATGCGCGACCCTTGCTGGCTCATCTGCTGCAGGGCGCGGGTCCAGCGTGGATTGACGTCTTCGACGTTATCCAAGAGGGTTTCCAGGTAGCCGCTGATCACCGTCAACGGCGTGCGCAGTTCGTGCGAGACGTTGGCGACGAAGTCTTTGCGCATCTGCTCGAGCAGGTGAATGCGGGTGACGTCGCGCACCAGCATCAGGTGCTCGTTGTTGCCATAGCGGGTGATGTGCAGCTGCACCCGCATGCGGTCGTTGATCGGCGAGGGGATTTCCAGCGGCTCAAGGTAGTTTTCTGCTTCGAAGTATTCTTTGAAGCGTGGGTGGCGGACCAGGTTGGTTACCTGCTGGCCGCCATCCTGCGGGGTCTTGAAGCCGAGCAGGGTTTCCGCTGCGCGGTTCCACCATTCCAGATTGCCGTCGCTGTCGAGCATGATCACCGCGTCACGCAGGGCAGCCGTTGACTCCTGGACTCGGTCGATCACTGCCTGCAAGCGCCCGCGCACGCGCTGATCGCGGCGTTGCAGGTGGTAGATGCTGTCGAACACCTCGCCCCACAGGCCGTAGCCGTCGGGTGGTGCTTCGTCGGGTTGATGGTTGCGCAGCCAGTCGTGCAGGCGCAGCAACTGCTTGAGGGTCCAGCCCAGGTACAGCGCCAGGCCGATGGCAAAGCTCCAGCCATAGTAGCCGCTGACCAGGCCGCCAATGATGCAGACGGTGATCAACAGCAGCAGGTGGCGAATCAGGGTCGCATGCCAGTTCTGGTTCAATTGTTACGGTCCTTGTACAACAGTGTGCAGCCAGCTGCGCAGGCGTCGCTCAGCTTTTGGTCGAGAAACGATAGCCAGTGCCGCGCACGGTTTGTACCAGATTTTCGTAGACCTCACCCAGCGCCTTGCGCAGGCGGCGGATGTGCACATCGACGGTACGCTCTTCGACGTAGACGTTGCCGCCCCAGACCTGATCGAGCAACTGGCCACGGGTGTAGGCGCGCTCCTGGTGGGTCATGAAGAACTGCAGCAGGCGGTATTCGGTTGGGCCCATCTCGGCTGGCTTGCCGTCGATGGTGACGCGGTGGCTGATCGGGTCGAGGAGCAGGCCGCCGATCTCGATTGGCGACTCGCTGTCGCTCGGGCCGGTGCGGCGCAGCACGGCTTTCAGCCTGGCGACCAGTTCCCGCGGCGAGAACGGTTTGGTGATGTAGTCGTCGGCGCCGACTTCCAGGCCCTGGATCTTGTTGTCCTCTTCGCCCTTGGCGGTGAGCATGATGATCGGGATGTCGCCGGTCAGTTCATCACGCTTGAGGCGGCGCGCCAGCTCGATGCCCGAGGTGCCCGGGAGCATCCAGTCGAGCAGGATCAGGTCCGGCTTGCGGTCGACGATAATGGCGTGGGCCTGCTGCGAGTTCTCCGCCTCGAGGCAGTCATAGCCGGCCATTTCCAACGCAACGGCGATCATCTCGCGAATGGGCGCCTCGTCGTCGACGATCAGAATGTTCCTGCCAACCATGCTCTCAACCTCTCCTGAATTGGATGTCTTGGCCCGCATTAGATAACGGAATTATTGCAGTCGTGTGACAAGTCGTGGGCTGCCACTGCAAGTATCGACGGCTGAGCTAGGCTGTAAATCCCAACCCCCGAATAAATACGGTGAAATCCAATGACACGATCAACGCTGAACTGGATGGCCTTCTGCGCGGTTTTGGCGCTGCCGGGGGTAGCCCTCGCCGAGCATGGCGGCATGGGCATGGCCAAGGGCGGCATGCTGGTGGATGACAAGGGCATGACCTTGTACACCTTCGACAAGGACAGCGACGGCAAGTCGATGTGCAACGGCGACTGTGCCAAGAACTGGCCGCCGCTGATGGTCAAGGAAGATGACAAGGCTGCGGCAGGCAAGTGGACCCACATCAAGCGCGACGACGGCAGCATGCAGTGGGCCTACGATGGCAAGCCGCTGTACACCTTCGTCAAGGACACCGAAGCCGGCAAGACCACCGGAGATGGCATGAAGGACGTCTGGCATGTAGCCAAGCCCTGACGGCATCGCCGCGCCCTGCGCGAGCGCCTGACAGCGCTGGCACAGGGCGCGCAGTCAGCCCAGGGCGTAATCCAGCACCACCCCGATAAAGATCAGCAAGCCTGCCCAGTGGTTATGCAGAAACGCCTTGAAGCACGCGTCACGATCCAGCTTGCGCGTCGACCAGAACTCCCAGGCAAAGCACACCAACGCACCCACCAGGCCGAGGTGGAACCAGCCGCCCAGGCCGAACTTGATGCCCGCCAGCAGCAGGCAGGCCAACGACAGCAGCTGCAAGCCAAGAATGATCGCCCGATCGGCCTCGCCAAACAGGATCGCGGTGGATTTGACCCCGATCTTCAAATCGTCATCGCGGTCGACCATGGCGTAGTAGGTGTCATAGCCCACCGTCCACAGCAGGTTGGCGATGTACAGCAGCCAGGCGCTGGCAGGCAGATCGCCGCCGGCGGCGGTGAAGGCCATCGGGATACCCCACGAATACGCTGCGCCCAGGACCACCTGTGGGTAATAGGTGTAGCGCTTCATGAACGGATAGCAGAACGCCAGGGCGACCGCACCGAACGACAACCAAACCGTCGGGGCGTTGGTGCACAGCACCAGCAGGAAACTCGCCGCCACCAGCACGGCGAACAACACCAGCGCCTCGCGTGGCTTGACCCGACCGCTGGCCAGCGGCCGGTCGGCGGTGCGTTTGACGTGGCCATCGACCTTGCGGTCGGCGAAGTCGTTGATGCAGCAGCCGGCCGCGCGCATCAGCACTACGCCTAGGCCAAAGATCAGCACATTGGCCACCGTCGGCGCGCCCTGGCCGGCAATCCACACCGCAGTCAGGGTCGGCCACAGCAACAGGTAGATGCCGATCGGCCGATCCATGCGGCTCAGCTGGACGAAGTCCCAGGCGCGCGGGTGCAGGTGGTTGAGTGATTTCAGCAGTTGCAGGTACATCAGCCGGTTACCTCGCTGGAGGCTTGCCACAAGGCCGGCAGAAACACCTCGGCCACCAGTAGTTGCAGGCCATCACGCTCGAAGCGCGAGCGCCGGCCCCACAGATTCGCAGCAGCGACTTCAATCGGTAGCCAATGCTGCGGGTAGCTGCACACCTCGATAGGGTGGCGCACAAAGGCCTGATCGCAGAACAGCAGCTCACCCAGCGAACGGCTGCCCAGGGTTTCCAGGTCCAGCCCACCGCGCTCCAGCGCGCTGCGCCCGGCCACGCTGCGGGCGAATACCCAAGGCTGGCCATGGCCACGCAGGTAAACCTCACGGACCCAGCCCTGCGCACCAGGCTCAAGGCCAAGCGCCAGGCATTCGTCATCGCGCAGCGGCTGCCAGCCCTGGAACAACGGGGTGACACTGAAATGATCAGCGGACAGGGCAGTCAGGCGGCGGGTCAGCGAGCCTTCATCGAACAGCCAGTCGAGGGTCGGCTGGGCAAGCGTGGTTGCCAGCTGTGGATACGGCAGCCACGCAACAGCGGCTGCTAGCGGGGATTCGTACGACACGTCGGTATGCTTGTTACAGCCAGAGAGGCGCCGAGCTTAGCATGATTGCCTGCGCTGCTTGCATACTGCAGGCTGGGCCAGTAAAAAGCCCGTGGCAGCCGCACGAGCCATAACTCAGCCTGTTGCGTGCAACAGTGCGATAAGCGGCAAGGCCAAGCCTGAACCTGGATGAGGAGCTGTTGATGAAGAAGTGGCAATGCATTGTATGTGGCCTGATCTACAACGAAGCCGAGGGCTGGCCGGATGACGGTATCGCGCCGGGCACCCAATGGCAGGATGTCCCTGAAGACTGGCTGTGCCCGGATTGTGGCGTAGGCAAAAGCGACTTTGAAATGATCGAAATCGCCTGATAGCAACCCTTGGCAACGTAAAAGGAATACGGCATGACCTCCCCAGTAGTGATCATCGGCACCGGCCTTGCGGGCTACAACCTGGCCCGTGAGTTTCGCAAGCTCGACGGCGAAACGCCGCTGCTGTTGATCAGCGCTGATGACGGCCGTTCCTATTCCAAGCCAATGCTGTCCACTGGCTTCGCCAAGAACAAGGACGCCGACGGCCTGTGCATGGCAGAGCCGGGGGCCATGGCCGATCAGCTCAAGGCGGAGATCCGTACGCACACGCGTATCAGCGGCATTGATCCTGGGCACAAGCGGCTGTGGATCGGTGAAGAGGTGGTCGAGTACCGTGACCTGATTCTCGCGCTGGGCGCACAGACAGTACAGCTGCCGCTGCAGGGCGACGCGAGCGATGCGGTGTTTGCGATCAACGACCTTGTCGACTACGCCCGCTTTCGCCGCGCTGCGGCAGGCAAGCAGCGCGTGCTGATTCTCGGCGCCGGGCTGATCGGCTGCGAGTTTGCCAACGACATGAGCCTCGGTGGTTTCCAGGTCGATGTGGTTGCCCCTTGTGAGCAACTGATGCCGACCCTGATCCCGGCTGCCGCCGCAGGCGCGGTGCAGGCAGGCCTGGAGAGCCTTGGCGTGCGCTTCCACCTAGGCCCCGTGCTGGACCGCCTGCAGCGTGATGGCGCTGGTCTGCAAGCGCACTTGTCCGACGGCCGCGTGATCGCCTGCGACCTGGTGGTCTCGGCCATTGGCCTGCGCCCGCGCACCGAACTGGCCGCCGCGGCCGGGCTGGCGGTCAATCGTGGGGTGGTGGTGGACCGTCAGTTGCGTACCTCGCACGGCAATATCTATGCCCTGGGCGATTGCGCCGAAGTCGATGGCATCAACCTGTTGTACGTGATGCCGTTGATGAGCTGCGTACGCGCGCTGGCGCAGACCTTGGCCGGCAATCCGCAGGCGGTGGCATACGGGCCGATGCCGATCACCGTGAAGACCCCCGCTTGCCCACTGGTGGTCGCGCCACCGCCGCATGGCCGCATGGGCGTGTGGCAAGTGGAAGGTGACGGCGCCGATCTCAAGCTGACCTGCCGCGATGAGGCGGGTGCGCTGCTCGGCTATGCCCTGACAGGCAGCGCCGTCATGGAAAAACTCGCTCTAAATCGGCAGCTTCCGGCGCTTATGGCGTAAATGGCTGGCGTTCTGTCGCTTATGCCGTTGGCTTACCGACACAATGGCCGTGCTGATACTGGCGCGGTCCCGGTTGGCGTGCCATTCTCACTCGCGTCTGCCGCAGTTTAGAGCCTGCGGCGCCTTGAGCGCTGCCTCCCCTGGCAGCACGGCAATAACAACAAGAATTCCCGTCCAAGAGGCTTCACTATGCGCAAACCAGAACTCGCCGCTGTCATCGCTGAAAAGGCCGATTTGACCAAGGAAAAGGCCAATGAAGTACTTAATGCGATCCTCGACAGCATCACCGGGGCCCTCGATAAGGATACCGTTACCCTGGTTGGCTTCGGCACTTTCGAGAAGCGTCACCGTGGCGCCCGCACTGGCAAAAACCCGCAGACTGGCGAGCCAGTGAAGATCAAGGCCAGCAACACCGTTGCGTTCAAGCCAGGCAAGGGTCTCAAGGACACGGTCAACCCGACCGGCAAAGCGGCAGCACCGGCCAAGGCCGCTGCCAAACCCGCTGCCAAGGCTGCCGCGAAGAAAAAGTAAGCGGCTCGTTGCTAGCGGTTGCAGAGCCAATGAACGGGCGTCTTTATGGCGTCCGTTTTGCTTTCCATAGGGTAACGGTGGCGGGCTTGTATAAAGTGTTCTGAAAGAGGATAAACTCAGCGCTTTCAGTCACATTACAGTCGAGTCTTGCCGATGAAGTTCCGTTTTATTCTGTGGGCCATGGGCTTGTTGATGGCCCGTGCCAGCCGCAACAATCCGGCGTTCCAGCAGCAGCTGCGGGACAAGGATCTGGTGTTCCAGATGCAGACCCTGGATGGCAAGGTCGCCCGTCACTTCATCGTCAGCAACGAGCGCATCAGCAGCAAGGCCGGGCAACATGCGCAGCCAGCCTTCGCGATTGCGTTCAAGGACGCCGCCTACGGCTTCGCCACCCTGCAGGCCAGCAACAAACAGCTGGCGTTCATGCAGGGGATTCAGGACAAGAACATCCAGATCAAGGGCAATCCGGCGCTGGTGATCTGGTTCCAGGGCCTGATGAAGTACCTGAAACCGCGCAAGCGCAAAGCCTGAGCGAGCGGGGCGCCTGACGCCCCGGTGCTGGTCAGCTCAATGCGGAGGGTGGAACTGCGAGGCCAGTTCGCGCAGCAGCGCTTCGGCTTCGAGCACCTTGCTGACGACATCGTCGGCCTTTTCGCGGCTCAGCCCCAAGCGCTCGAGCAGGGCATCGGGGATTTCTTCCTGCGGCCCTGAGCCAATCCCGCGCGAACGCAGCAGGCTGGTCGCCAGGCAGACCAGATTGGGGAACACCGCCATTTCGCCATCGTAGCCAGGATCGTGCTGGAAGCGCAGCGCGTTGGACAGCTCTTCAGGCATGTCCCACAGCTTCATCAGCCACGCGCCGATCTGCTCACGACTGATGCCGAGCAGATGCTGTTCGATGTAGGTATGGCTCAGGTGCGGGTTGACCTCCAGGTGGCGGCAGATCAGCGAGAAGTGCGGCGGGAACACGTGCGCCAGCAGCAGGTAGCCAAAGTTGTGCAGCAGCCCGGCGAGGTAGGTCAGGCCAGCTTCCGGGCGCTCGGCGCGGGGCATGGCGCGGGTCAGGCCCTCGATCACGGCAGCGGTGTAGATCGACTGCTGCCAGTACGGCGTGGCCTGCTGCGGGTGGTCCTTGGGCAGGCTCAGGGTCTTGCCCAAGGCCAGGCCCAGTGCCAGGTTGATCACCAGATCAAAGCCGAGCACACGCACGATAGCGTCTTCTACCGAACGGATCTTGCCAGGTGAGGCGTAGTACGGCGAACCGGCCCAACTGACCACTTGCGCGGCCAGCGCCGGGTCGGTTTCGACCACACCGGTGATGTCGTCGATGCTGGCGTTGGGGTCGACCCGCAGCTTGATGATCTTTTGCGCCGTGTCGGCCAGTGGTGGAATTTCGATGGTTTCTTCCAGGCGCTTCTGGATCCGCCGCGCGGTGAACGCCTGCACCGCCTGGGTGATCTCGTGGGAATCATCGTCAGGACGGTTGAGGTTGGGCTGGATGTCCGCCACGGTCTGGCCGAATTTGCCTGCGCTGGCCTTGCTCAGCATGCGCTTGAACGCGCCGCGCTCGATCTGCAGCAGCAGGCCGCGTTCGCCCGACTGGATAAACAGCGCCTCGGCCTCGAGCAGGCGTTCGTCATACAGGCAGGGCGAGCTGGTCAGGGCCGGCAGTGCAGGCAGCGCTTTGAGTTTGTGCTTGTCGAGCATCTGGTTCAGGCGCGTCAGCGGCACGGCGTGCAGCTTGCGCCCGGTCAGCTCGGCGAGGCGATTGAGGTCCAGCAACTGAGTGTGCGGGAACAGCACCAGCAGCGCGCCGATTTCGTCATCGAGCAGCACCGCTTGAACACGCGAGGCTGCAGGCAGGGACGGATGCTCCGGCACCTCCTTGTAAGCTACGCCGAGCTTGTCCAGCAGTTGGCGGATAACAGACGGTGCTTGCGGGGATGCGGCGTCCAGGGCTGCTTCAGTCATGAGCTGGATCCAATAGTTTCTTTAAACGCGAAGTATAACCAGTCTGAACGGCAGGCTGGTTGCGTAGTGGGACTTGTGTCACACCTGGCCATATTGCTGGCCATGGCGCAGCCAGCGATCGAGCAACGGGCTGACGTGTGCCGGCCAACGCGTAAGCAGCGCCTGGGCGGCGTCGCGCACGGCTGGCAGCAAGTCGGCGTCACGCATCAGGTCAGCGACCTTGAACTGGAGCAGGCCGGTCTGGCGCGTCCCGAGCATTTCGCCAGGGCCGCGCAGTTCGAGGTCTTTCTCGGCGATGACGAAACCGTCGTTGGTCTCGCGCATGATGCCCAGACGCTCGCGGCCGACCTGCGACAACGGCGGGTGATAGAGCAACACGCAGTGGCTGGCGGCGCTACCGCGGCCGACCCGCCCGCGCAGCTGGTGCAGCTGGGCCAGACCAAGCCGCTCGGGGTTTTCGATGATCATCAGGCTCGCGTTGGGCACGTCGACGCCGACTTCGATCACCGTGGTTGCCACCAGCAACTGCAGGTTGCCCGCTTTAAACTCGGCCATCACTGCAGCTTTTTCGGCTGGCTTCATGCGCCCGTGGATCAAGCCCACGCGCAACTCGCCCAGGGCCGCGCCGAGGTCTTCGAAGGTGCTTTCGGCGGCCTGGCAGGTCAGCTCTTCGGATTCTTCGATCAGGGTGCAGACCCAGTACGCCTGGCGCCCTTCGGCGCAGGCGGCGCGGACCCGTTCGACCACCTCGAAGCGGCGGCTGTCGACCACCAGTACGGTATTCACCGGGGTGCGGCCGGGCGGCAGCTCATCGAGCACCGAGGTGTCGAGGTCAGCGTAGGCGCTCATGGCCAGCGTCCGCGGGATTGGTGTGGCGGTCATGATCAGCTGATGCGGGCACTGCTCGCCGGCCACGCCTTTCTTGCGCAAGGCCAGCCGTTGCTGAACGCCAAAGCGGTGCTGTTCGTCGATGATCGCCAGCGCCAGATGCTTGAACTTGACCTCGTCCTGGAACAGCGCGTGGGTACCGACCACCATCGGCGCGCCGCCGGCGATCTGCTCCAGGGCGCTGACCCGGGCCTTGCCCTTGAGCTTGCCGGCGAGCCAGGCGACTTCGATGCCGAGCGGCTCCAGCCAGCGCTTGAAGGTGATGAAGTGCTGCTCGGCGAGGATCTCGGTGGGTGCCATCAGGGCGACCTGGTAACCGGCTTCCAGCGCTTGCAGGGCAGCCAGGGCGGCGACCACGGTCTTGCCCGCGCCGACGTCGCCCTGGACCAGGCGCAGCATCGGCTCGGGTTGGCTAAGGTCGTAGGCGATCTCGTTGCCGACCCTTTGCTGGGCACCGGTGGGGTTGAACCCCAGGTTGGCCAGGTACTGCGCAGGCAGCCGGCTGGCTTTGGGCAATGCCGGCGCGCGCAGGCTGCGCAAGCTCTCGCGCAGGCGCTGCTGGGACAGCTGGTGAGTCAGCAGCTCTTCGAAGGCGAGGCGGTGCTGGGCCCAGTGATGACCCACCGCCAGCTCTTCCAGATCAGCATCGGCGGGCGGGTTGTGCAGGTAGCGGATCGCCTCGTCGAGCGGCGCCAGCTGATAATCGTTGGCCAGCTCCGGCGGCAGCCAGTCTGGCAGGCTGCGCGGGCCGAGCATGGCCAGGCTCTGCTGGCACAGCTGGCGCAGGCGCTGCTGGGTCAGGCCTTCGGTGGACGGGTAGATCGGGGTCAAGGTCTGCTCGACCGGCGGCGCCGGCTCGCTGCCGTTGAGGGCGCGGTATTCCGGGTGGTAGATCTCCAGCCCCGAAGCACCTGGGCGAGCCTCGCCGTAGCAACGTACATGAGTGCCGCGCTTGAGGGCTTCTTTCTGCGCATTGCTGAAGTGGTAGAAGCGCAGGCTCAGCACGCCGGTGCCGTCGCCCAAGCGCACCACCAGGCTTCGGCGCTTGCCCATGGTCACGTCGGCGCCACTGACCACGCCTTCGATGACCGCGTCCTGGCCTGGGCGCAACTGGCCGATTGGCACTACGCGGGTGCGGTCCTGATAACGCAGGGGCAGGTGGAACAGTACGTCCTGCAGGTTCTCCAGGCCGACCTTGGCAAGCTTTTCAGCCATTGCCTCGCCGACGCCCTTGAGTTCAGTGACCGGTACCTTGGACAGCTCGCTCATGACTCAGGCCGACTGTTCCACGGGTGGCTTGACCACCGAACACAGCCGGATCGAGTCGGCCAGGATCTCGATCGCCTTGGGCCGCGGGAAGCTCGCGCGCCAGGCAATCGCCACCGTGCGGAAGGGCGTCGGTGCGGTCAGCGGGCGCACTTCGATGATGCCTGGTGCGTAGTGATGGCTGTGCACTGCCGACAGCGGCAGGATCGAGATGCCCAGGCCCGAGGCGACCATGTGGCGGATGGTTTCCAGCGAGCTGGATTCGACCGTGGTGTGCTTGGAGCCGTCGTTGCCTTTGGCCAGGGTCGGGCAGGCTTCGAGCACCTGGTCGCGGAAGCAGTGGCCTTCACCGAGCAGCAGCAGGCTCTTGTCGTTGAGCATGGCCGGGTCGATGGTCTTGCGTGCGGTCCACGGGTGATCTGCCGGCATCAGCGCGCAGAACGGCTCGTCGTACAGCGGCAGGGTCAGCACGTCGGCCTCGTTGAACGGCAGGGCGATGATCACTGCGTCCAGTTCGCCGTTGCGCAGTTTCTCGCGCAGTACGTGGGTGAAGTTTTCTTCAATATACAGCGGCATCTGCGGGGCGACCCGGTGCAGCTGTGGAATCAGATGCGGGAACAGGTACGGGCCGACGGTGTAGATCGCGCCGACCTTGAGTGGTGCGGTCAGCTGGTTCTTGCCGGCCTGGGCCAGTTCACGGATACCTTGCGCCTGCTCCAGGACCTTCTGCGCCTGGGCGACGATGGTTTCACCGACCGGAGTCAGGCGAACCGCGCTCTTGCTGCGTTCGAAGATCAACACGCCAAGCTCGTCCTCGAGCTTCTTTACCCCGACCGACAGGGTCGGCTGGCTGACGTGGCAACGCTCGGCAGCATGGCCGAAGTGCTGCTCTTGGGCGAGGGTGACGATGTAGCGGAGTTCAGTGAGGGTCATAACGTGCGTCCATGAAGTTGCAGCCCCAGCATAGCGGCTGCAATTGATAGACGCACGTTATCAGACTTGCGCTTTTGTGACAGAAACAAAGTGTCAGCGTTTATCCAGCGAGTAGACGAAGGGTGCTACCACTTCGATCGAGCCATTGGTCAGCAGCTCTGCCGGCGGCTTGGGCAGCGAGCCCGCACGGCGGATCATTTCCATGGTCGCTCGGTCCAGTGCTGCGCTGCCTGAACCACCGGCCAGCGAGTAGGACAACACCTTGCCGTCGGCGTCGACCACGAAGCGCAACCGGTTGATGCCTTGCAGGCCACGCCGGCGGGCGTCTTCAGGGTACCGCTTGTACTTGGCCAGGTGACGCAACAGATCGCTCTGCCAGGTCGGCAAGGCCTTGCTGTTGGAGGCGATGCTTGGCGCTGGCGCTGCCGATTTCTGCGGTGGCGTATTGCTCGGCGGCGTATCGACTACCTGCTCATCGGCGGGTGGCGCTTCCTTGGGCGGCTCAGGCTTCTTCTCGGGCTTGGGCGGCTGCGGTTTGGCCTTCGGCTTGGGCGGCTTGGCAATCGCGATTTTCGGTTTTGGAGCCTCCACCAACTTCGGTAGCGGCGGCTCTTCGACCGGAGTCGGAGGCTGCGGAGCGACCTTGGGCGGTGGTGGTGGCGCTGGCTCAGGCAGCGGTGCCAGCTCGACCATCATCGCTGCCGGGGGCAGCTCGATGGCCTGAGGCACCGACCAATTGAGCGTCAGCAGCACAGCGATGGCATGGACACCCAGCACGATCGCCAAGCTGCCGCTGTAACGCGCCAGTTTGTGCCGCGTCTTGATCATTTTTTGGCTGCCGTCTCGAGACCTACCAGACCGACCTTGAGGTAGCCGGCCGCGCGCATGTTGTTCATCACTTCCATCAGGTCGCCGTAGTCCACGCCTTTATCGGCCTGGAAGAAGATGGTGGTCTCCTTGTCGCCCTTGGTCTTGGCGTCGAGCATCGGGCCAAGCTGGCTGGGCTGAGCAACCATATCGTCGCCGACGTACAGCTTCTGGTCGGCCTTGACGCTGACAAACACCGGTTTTTCCGGCCTCGGCGCCGGTTTGGCGGTCGAGGCGGGCAGGTCGACCTTGATGTCGACGGTGGCCAGGGGAGCTGCGACCATGAAGATGATCAGCAGCACCAACATCACGTCGATGAACGGCGTAACGTTGATTTCGTGGTTTTCGGCGAGGTCATCGCCACCTTCGTTAAGATGCAGGCCCATGGCTTACCCCACTTTCACCATGTGCGGGGCGACGCGTTCGCCACCCTGGTGGTCGAGGTCGCGGCTGACCAGCAGCAGGACTTGCGCCGAAGCGTCGGACACCTGTGCGCGGTAGCCAGCGATGGAACGCGCGAAGACGTTGTAGATGACCACTGCCGGGATGGCCGCTACCAGGCCCAGAGCGGTCGCCAGCAGTGCTTCGGCGATGCCGGGTGCAACTACTGCGAGGTTGGTGGTCTGGGTCTTGGCGATGCCGATGAAGCTGTTCATGATGCCCCATACGGTACCGAACAGACCTACGAACGGCGCGGTCGAACCAATGGTGGCGAGCACGCCGGTACCGCTGCTCATGTTACGACCGCTGGCGGCAACCAGGCGCTCGAGGCGGAAGCTGACGCGCTCCTTGATGCCTTCTTTTTCGCGAGCGTTGGCCGACAGGCGCATTTCTTCGAGGGCGTCATGCACCAGGGTGTGAGCCAGGGTGCCTTCCTTGCTGGACGCTTCAGCAGCTTCCTTGAGGGTGGAGACGCGCTTGAGCGCTGCGATTTCGCCGCGCAGGCGGCGCTTGGCGCCCATCAGCTCGAAGCCTTTGGCGATCCAGATGGTCCAGGTGATGATCGAGGCGATGGCCAGGCCGATCATCACGATTTTCACGACGATGTCGGCGTTCTTGTACATGCCCCATGGCGACAGGTCGTGGGCCATGCCCAGCGAGGTGTCTTCGACCAGCGGCTGCACGTTGTCTTCGGCAGGTGCCTGAGCTTGCCCTTCGGCAGGTGCGGCAGCTGGGGCCTGGCCTTCAGCGGCGGGCGCAGCAGGCGCGGTAGCGGCAGCTGGGGTGGTGGCAGCGGTGGCGTTTGGCTCATCGGCCATGGCGATCGGGGCCAGCACCAGGCTGAACATCAGCGCGGCAATGGCGCGCCAGGCGCGCGACTGGGTTGGCGAAGCGGAGGGTTGAGTACGAGTCATGCTGGCCGGACCTGATGAGTAGAATGAGTTGACGTTCACCACGGCCCCGAGGCAGGCCGAGAACAGATAGGTCGCCATTATTGCAATTAATTCTTGTTAACAAAAGTAATACAGTATCTTTTTTTTACCTTTGTCTAGCCGTTGATCGCGCAATCCGGCTAGCCTGATCCTTTATCAGTGGAGCTGAATGATGTCGGAATTGTCTGCTTTGATCGTCGGCTGCGGCGATGTCGGCGGCCGACTGGCCCTGCAACTGCTTACCAGTGGCTGGCATGTGAGCGGCCTGCGGCGTTCGATCGATCAATTGCCGGAAGGCGTCCAGCCCGTCGCAGCTGACCTCACTGATGCGCAGATTCCTGCGGCCTGGCCTGAGCGTGCACCTGACTATCTGGTGTACTGCGTGGCTGCCAGCCAACATGACGAAGCCGGTTATAAGGCGGCTTACGTCGATGGCCTGCGTAATGTGCTCAGCTGGTTGCAGGCGCGCGGGCAACAGCCGCGGCGGCTGCTGTTTGTTTCCAGCAGTAGTGTGTTTGCTCAGCAGGATGGCCAGTGGGTCGACGAAACGGCGCCGACCGAGCCTACGGGTTATTCCGGAAAAATCATGCTTGAAGCCGAGCAAGTGGCGTTGAAAAGCGGCATTCCCGCCAGCGTGGTGCGCCTGACCGGCATCTACGGGCCGGGCCGTGAGTGGCTGCTGAGCCAGGTTCGCCAGGGCTACCGGGTTGCCCAGCAGCCGCCACTGTATGGCAACCGGATTCACGCTGAGGACGCAGCGAGCCTGCTGGCCTATCTGCTCGCCGCGGATGCCCGTGGCGTTACCTTGGAAGACTGCTATATCGGCGTCGACGACGACCCGGCGCCGCTAGCCGATGTGGTCGCCTGGTTGCGCGAGTACCTTGGCGTTACCCAGTGGTCGGACGAACAGCGCGTGCGCCGCACCGGCAGCAAGCGCTGCAGCAATGCCCGGGCGCGAGCGTTGGGTTGGGCGCCGGTGTATCCGAGTTACAAGGAAGGCTATGCGGCGATTTTGCGGGGGGCAGCCAAGCCTTAGGGTGGACCCAGTAATCGCTGGGGCCGCAATGCGGCCCCAACGCCACCTACTATCAGCTACGTTCCAGCAACCACTGCCGCGGCCCGGGCGCCAGCTGCGGCATCTCGTCCGGCTGGGCACGGTTGATAGCCTGGAAAATCTCCAGTTGGTCACCGCTGTGCTTGAAGATAAACGGCGCGCCACGTTGATCGCGCTCCAGCCACAGGCTGTCGTTGGCACCGCCCATGGTCGCGCAATCGCCGCCCAGGCACAGCGCATAGCGATTCGGCCCGGGCAGCCCGGTTACGCTGCCGGTGTCGCTGAACTGCACGGTCTCACCTTTGCCGGTGCCTTCGATGATCTTCCAGTTGCCACCCAGATACGCGCCATATAGCGCCTTCTCGAAGGTGCTACCGACCGGTGTATCGGCAGCGGCTGGCGTCAGCGCCTTGCTGAATGCCTGCTCTTTGCCGCCTTCGGTAACGGTAACCAGCTCCTTGCCTTTGAGCTGCAGTGGCGCGCTTGGGCCGCCGTCGAAGTCGACTTGCCATTGCTTGTCGCTCAGGCGCAGGCGGCCGTTGACGTTCTCGTAGCCGTTATAGAGGTAGCTGGCCTGTTGGCTGGCGACGTCGACACGCACTTCCGACACCGGGCCGTTGGCTGCCAGCGCCTGGCGCAGGCTGCCACCTTTGGCGGCGGCGTCGATGGCTGCCTGGTTGATCCAGGTGCCGTTGTAGTCTTCAGGTTTGTGGCTGGAGCAGCCGCCCAGAATCAGGGCTGCCAGCGCGAGGGGCAGGGCGTGACGCATGGTGGGGAGACCTTCAGGCAGAGAGGAGGGTGACGGGCAGGGCGCCCGTCACCTCAGGCATCACTCGATGACGAGGATAGCGTCCATTTCGACCTGGGCGCCCTTGGGCAGGGCTGCCACGCCGATGGCGGCACGCGCCGGGTAAGGCTGCTCGAAGTAGCGGCCCATGACTTCGTTGACCTTGGCGAAGTGGCTCAGGTCGGTCAGGAAGATGTTCAGCTTGACGATGTCCTTGAACGAACCACCGGCAGCTTCAGCCACCGACTTGAGGTTCTCGAACACCTGAACGGTCTGCGCTTCGAAACCTTCGACCAGCTCCATGGTGGTCGGATCCAGCGGGATCTGGCCAGACATGTAGACAGTGTTGCCGGCCTTGATCGCCTGGGAGTAAGTACCGATGGCGGCGGGGGCCTTGTCGCTGGTGATGACGGTCTTGGTCATGGTGACTCCTTGCGGTTGGCGGATTTACGCACGCATGCGGGTGATGCGGACCACGCCGGTCAGGGTGCGCAACTTCTTGATCACACGAGCCAGGTGCACGCGGTCGTGCACGCTGACCACCAGCTGGACCACGCTGATGCGGCCATCGCGTTCGTCCATGCTGATTTTCTCGATGTTGCCGTCGGCGGCGTTGACGCTGCTGGCGAGCAAGGCAATCAGGCCGCGCTGGTGCTCAAGCTCGACGCGCAGCTCGACGTTGAATTCGCCGGTGACATCCTTGGCCCAGGACAGCTGCAGGCACTTCTCCGGGTTGTGGCGGATTTCACTGATGTTGCGGCAGTCTTCCAGGTGCACGACCATGCCTTTGCCGGCCGACAGATGGCCAACGATCGGGTCGCCCGGGATCGGTGTGCAGCATTTGGCGTAGCTCAGCACCAGGCCTTCGGTGCCGCGGATGGCCAGCGGGCCTTCCGGGCTTGGCAGCTGTTCGCCTTCGGCCGAGAGCAGCCGACGGGCGACCACGTAGGCCATGCGATTGCCCAGGCCGATGTCTTCGAGCAGGTCTTCGATGACTTCCAGGCGATACTCGTTGAGGATCGGCTGGATACGTTCCTGCGGGATCTTTTCCAGGCTGCTGTCGAAGCCGGTCAATACCTTGTTCAGCAGGCGCTCGCCAAGGTTGATCGACTCGGAGCGGCGCTGCTGCTTGAGCGCGTGGCGGATGTGCGTGCGCGCCTTGCCGGTGACCACGAAGTTGAGCCAGGCCGGGTTCGGCCGTGCGCCCGGGGCACTGACGATTTCCACCGTCGAGCCGCTCTGCAAGGGCTCGGACAATGGCGCCAGGCGGCGGTTGATGCGGCAGGCAATGCAGCTGTTGCCGACGTCGGTGTGCACCGCGTAGGCAAAGTCGACAGCGGTGGAGCCTTTGGGCAGCTCCATGATTCGCCCTTTCGGGGTGAACACGTAGACCTCGTCCGGGAACAGGTCGATCTTCACGCTCTCGATGAATTCCAACGAGTTGCCGGCACGTTGCTGCAGCTCGAGGATGCCTTTGACCCACTGACGGGCGCGGGCGTGGCTGCCCTTGGGCTGCTCTTCCTCGTTGGACTTGTACAGCCAGTGCGCAGCGATGCCGTTGTTGGCCAGCTCTTCCATTTCGCGGGTGCGAATCTGGATTTCGATGGGAACGCCGTGCATGCCGAACAGGGTCGTGTGCAACGACTGGTAGCCGTTGGCCTTGGGGATCGCGATGTAATCCTTGAAGCGTCCCGGCAGCGGCTTGTACAGGTTGTGCACAGCGCCGAGCACGCGGTAGCAGGTGTCGACCTTGTCGACGACGATGCGAAACGCGTACACGTCCATGATCTCGTTGAAGGCGCGACGCTTGCCGCGCATCTTCCGGTAGATGCCATAGAGGTGTTTCTGGCGGCCGCTGATCTCGCCCTGGATGCCGTCGCTGCCGAGGCAATTGGCCAGGGACTGTTCGATTTTGGCGACGATTTCCTTGCGGTTGCCGCGGGCGCGCTTGACTGCCTGGTGGATGCGCGCCGAGCGCATCGGGTGCATCGCCTTGAAGCCAAGGTCTTCGAACTCTACGCGCACATTGTGCATGCCCAGGCGGTTGGCAATCGGAGCGTAGATCTCGAGGGTTTCCTTGGCAATGCGTCGGCGTTTTTCGCCTGACAGCACTTCCAGGGTGCGCATGTTGTGCAGGCGGTCGGCGAGCTTGACCAGGATCACGCGGATATCCCGCGCCATGGCCATGGCCATCTTCTGGAAGTTTTCGGCCTGCGCCTCGGCCTTGGTCTCGAAGTTCATCTGGGTCAGTTTGCTGACCCCATCGACCAGCTCGGCCACCGTCTCGCCAAACTGCTGGCTGAGGGCTTCCTTGGCGATGCCGGTGTCTTCGATCACATCGTGCAGCATGGCCGCCATCAGGCTTTGATGGTCCATGTGCATGTCGGCGAGAATGCCGGCAACTGCCAGCGGGTGAGTCACGTAGGGTTCGCCACTGCGGCGGCGCTGCCCATCGTGCGCCTGTTCGGCGTAGAAATAGGCTCGCCGAACCAGGTTGACCTGGTCCGGACCGAGGTAGGTCGATAGCCGTTCGGCGAGGGTGTCTATGCTCGGCATGGGTATACCTCCTGCCGAGGAAGAAGTCCGGTTGCCGCGCGACGTCGACCTGGCATCAATCAGACAGCCTCGTTGGACTCGTCCTCGAACGCGGCGAATACCGGATCTTCGGTGACGATCTCTTCGGCAGCCAGGAATTCGTTGGTGATGATGCCTTCAGCGATTTCGCGCAGGGCAACAACAGTAGGCTTGTCGTTTTCCCATGCAACGCGTGGCTCTTTACCACCGGTGGCCAGCTGACGGGCGCGCTTGGTGGAGAGCATGACCAGCTCAAAGCGGTTATCCACGTGTTCCAGGCAGTCTTCTACAGTTACGCGGGCCATGGTCTTCCTCAGTAGCAATGCGGTAGGGCGTACAGCCCATAATGGGCGGTGGACTGGGTAGTTTAAAAAATCACCAGCCAATAGGGAAGGGCTGTTTTATAGCCAGCCTTGCCCGTCAGTCCTGAAACTGCCTCGATCATGCCGCTTTGGCCTGGCCCGCAAAGGCCGGCCCGCAGCGCGAAAGCACCGTTTCAGACGCCTCGATAGCGCTGACGATAACGGTTTCCGGGGCTGCAATACAACAGCCGCAAACGGCTTATCGCAACAATGCTGCGCGCAAATGTGGGGTCAGCTCCTCAAACAGCGTCTGCACCGAGCGCAGGGCACGGCAATCGGGGCGTGTCAGCAGCCACAACTGCGTGTCGCAGCCTGCCAGCGGTGCGCTCAGCGCCTCGACATCAGGCATGTCGTGAACCATGTAATCGGGCAGCGCCGCCACGCCCAGGCCGGTGCTCACCAGCTGCGCGATGGTCGACATGCCGCTGCACTGGTAGCGCGGGTTCAAGCCAGGATACTGCTGGTTGCGCCAGACCACCGTGGGGTGGTCCTGCATCGAGTCATCCGGCGCGATCCAGGCCACGCTGCTGACCGACTGCTCGAGCCGCTCGCGCAGGCTGGCATGGCCGCAGATAACGTAGGAGGTCGAGCCCAGGCAGCGTCCGACCAGATGCTCCGGCGGGGTGTTGGTCAGGCGCAGGGCGATGTCGGCGTCGCGCCGGCTGAGGTTGGCGAAAGTGTTCGAGGTGCCCAGCTCCAGCGACAGCGCCGGGTAATTGGGCATGAACGTCGCCAGTGCCGGCAGCAGCAGGCTGTGCAAAACGGCCTCGGTGCAGGTCAGGCGCACCGTGCCGCTGACCACCTGCTCACCGCTGGTCAGGGCAATCCTTGCCGCTTCCAGTGCCAGCTCGGCACGTTCAGCCTGCTCGGCCAGGGCCTGGGCAGTGTCGGTGGGCAGGTAGCCTTTGCGGCTTTTGACGAACAGCGCGGTGCCCAACGCCGACTCCAGGCGGCGAATCGAGCGGAACACCGTCGAAACGTCGACTTTGAGTAGCTCTGCGGCCTTGGCCAGCGAGCGACCGCGCTCAAGTGCCAAGACTAGCGAAAGGTCGGCATGAGTTATCTGATATTGCATTGGTGCACGCTCTGCTTGCCGAAATGCCAATGTCTGTTGCGTTGAGGCCATTTTATAGTGAAACGGCCTGCGGGAATCAATGCACCCCGTCGGGCCGAAAATCCCCACGATGGGACAGTGAAAAGAACAACAGCAGCATCCATCGTCGCCCATGAGGCGCCAGCCGTATCTCTCCACATCGCCGCTCCACACCCAAAGGATGTACACCATGACGTCGGTAAACCCGCGCGCCAGCACTTCCAGCGAGATGTCCGACTTTCTCGAGGCGCATCCGGACATCCAGTACGTTGATCTACTGATCTCCGACATGAATGGCGTGGTTCGCGGCAAGCGTATCGAGCGTGCCAGCCTGCACAAGGTCTACGAGCGTGGCATCAATTTGCCGGCGTCGCTGTTCGCCCTCGATATCAACGGCTCGACTGTGGAGAGCACCGGCCTGGGCCTGGACATCGGCGACGCCGACCGGGTCTGCTATCCGATCCCTGGCACCCTGTGCTACGAGCCATGGCAGAAGCGCCCGACCGCGCAACTGCTGATGACCATGCACGAAATCGAAGGCGAGCCGTTTTTCGCCGACCCGCGTGAGGTGCTGCGCAAGGTAGTGAGCAAGTTCGACGATCTGGGCTTGGATATCTGCGCCGCGTTCGAGTTGGAGTTCTACCTGATCGATCAGGACAACCTCAACGGTCGGCCGCAGCCGCCACGCTCACCGATCTCCGGCAAGCGCCCGCAATCGACCCAGGTATACCTGATCGACGACCTCGATGAGTACGTCGACTGCCTGCAGGACATGCTCGAAGCCGCCCGCGAGCAAGGCATCCCGGCCGACGCCATCGTCAAGGAAAGCGCCCCGGCGCAGTTCGAGGTCAACCTGCATCACGTTGCTGATCCGATGAAGGCCTGTGACTACGCGATCCTGCTCAAGCGCCTGATCAAGAACGTCGCCTATGACCATGAGATGGACACCACCTTCATGGCCAAGCCCTATCCAGGCCAGGCCGGCAACGGCCTGCACGTGCACATCTCGCTGCTCGACAAAAAGACCGGCAAGAACATCTTCACCAGTGAAGACCCGCTCGAAAGTGCGCCGCTGCGGCATGCCATTGCCGGCGTGCTGGAAACCATGCCAGCGTCGATGGCGTTTCTCTGCCCGAACGTCAACTCGTACCGCCGTTTCGGCGCGCAGTTCTATGTGCCCAACGCGCCGAGCTGGGGCCTGGACAACCGCACCGTGGCCGTGCGCGTGCCGACCGGCAGCAGTGACGCAGTGCGCCTCGAACACCGCGTCGCCGGTGCCGATGCCAACCCGTACCTGATGATGGCGTCGATCCTGGCCGGCATTCACCACGGCCTGACCAACCAGCTCGAGCCGGGTGAGCCGATCGAGGGCAACTCCTACGAGCAGCTCGAACAGAGCCTGCCGAACAACCTGCGCGACGCCCTGCGTGCGCTGGATGACAGCGAGATCCTCAACCAATACATCAGCCCGGACTACATCGACATCTTCGTCGCCTGCAAGGAAAGCGAGCAGGCCGAGTTCGAGGTGTCGATTTCCGACCTCGAGTACAACTGGTACCTGCACACGGTGTAAGCCCATGAGCGCAAACGTGGTCCCTCTGATCGGTGTCAGCGCCTGCCGCCAGCAGGTCGGCAAGAATGCTTCGCACACCGTTGGCGACAAGTACGTGGAGGCGGCCGGCTATGCCGGGATCCCGTTGATCCTGCCTGCGCGCGATGTCGGCAGCGACCCGCTGGCACTGCTGTCGATCCTCAATGGCATCGTTTTCACCGGCTCGCCTTCCAATGTCGAGCCGCACCACTACAATGGCGCCGCCAGCGTTGCCGGCACCCGCCATGATCAGGCGCGTGATCGCCTGACCCTGCCTTTGCTGCGCGCAGCCATCGCCGCCGGCGTGCCGGTGCTGTGTATCTGCCGCGGCTTTCAGGAATTGAATGTGGCCCTGGGCGGCAGCCTGCACCAGCGCGTGCAGGAGCTGCCCGGTTACCTCGACCACCGCGAACCGCAGGACGCGCCGCTGGAGGAGCAATACGGCCCTCGGCATCTGGTGCGCACTGAGGCGGGCGGGCTGTTCGAGCGTTTTGGCCTGCCTGAGCAGTTCGAGGTCAACTCGCTGCACAGTCAGGGGATCGACCGTCTGGCCGCTGGCCTGCGTGTCGAAGCACGGGCCCCGGATGGCCTGATCGAAGCGGTGTCGATGCTGGACGCGCCGGGCCTGGTGCTCGGCGTGCAGTGGCACCCGGAGTGGCGTTTCGCCGAAAACCCGGTCTCGCTGCGCCTGTTCAAGGCGTTTCGCGAGGCCTGCAAGGCCCATGCTGTGCGGGAGGTTTCACGCCAGAAAACAGTCTGACGTCAGCCGAAGGTCTCGGATGACTCACCCCCGACAGCAAGCTTTCAATGAGTGAAAGCGGACCCTCAGCGGTCTGTGAAAACAATACCAATATCGACGGCGAATACTCATGAGCGAAAACACAGACAACGGCCGCCCGCCCGGTGCGGCGGCCGCTTCAGACGGCAGCGCCCCTCGCGCCAGCAAAGGCCTGGCCAAGGGCCGGCTGGGCTTGCTGGCCAGCGTGGTGCTGGGCATTTCCACCATTGCCCCGGTCTACACCCTGACCGGCGCGCTTGGCCCGACCGTGCGTGAGGTCGGCGCACACCTGCCAGCAGTGTTCATTGTCGGCTTCCTGCCAATGCTGTTGGTTGCCCTCGGCTACCGTGAGCTGAACGCGGCAGAACCCGACAGCGGCACCTCGTTCACCTGGTCGGCCCGGGCGTTCGGTCCGATGATCGGCTGGATCGGCGGCTGGGGCCTGGTGGTGGCGACCACCATTGTCCTGTCCAACCTGGCCGGCGTGGCGGTGGACTTCTTCTATCTGTTCCTCGCGCAGATCACTGGCGATCAATCGCTGGCCGCGTTGGCCGACAATCTGCTGATCAACATCATCACCTGTTGCGTGTTCATCGCACTGGCGGTATGGATCTGTTGTCGCGGCATGGGCACCACCATGACAGTGCAGTACGGCCTGGTGGCCTTGCAGTTGCTGGTGCTGATCGGTTTCGCCTTTGCTGCCTTCGGCGAAACCACCGCGCCACCACCACTGGCGTTTGACCTGGCCTGGTTCAACCCTTTCGGCGTCGAGTCGTTCTCGGCGTTCGCTGCGGGCTTGTCGTTGTCGATCTTCATCTTCTGGGGCTGGGACGTATGCCTGACCGTCAGTGAAGAGTCGATCGGCAGCGATGAAGTGCCGGGCAAGGCAGCGACCTGGACGGTGCTGTTGATTCTCTGCCTGTATCTGCTCACCGCCATCGCCACGCTGCAGTTCGCCGGGATCAGTGATGTCGGCCTGGGCCTGGGTAATCCGCGCATTCAGGAAAACGTCTTCGCTCACCTGGCCGGCCCGGTCATGGGCCCGTTGGCGATCCTCATGTCGATTGCGGTGTTGGCCAGTACTGCAGCGTCGTTGCAGTCGACGTTCGTTTCGCCTGCGCGCACGTTGCTGGCGATGGGTTACTACGGCGCGGTACCAAAGCGTTTCGCCAAGGTCTGCCCGCGTTCCCAGACGCCACGCTACGCCACCATTTGCGCGGGCATTGCCGCAGCACTGTTCTACGTGACCATGCGTACCCTCAGCGAGAACGTGCTGGCCGACACCATCACCGCGCTGGGCATGATGATCTGCTTCTATTACTCGCTGACTGCCTTTGCCTGCGTCTGGTACTTCCGCCGCAGCCTGTTCAGCAGCCTGCGGCACTTCCTCATGCGCGGCGTCTGCCCGTTGCTGGGTGGCGCAATCCTGTCGGTGATCTTCGTGCGCACGGCAATCGACAGCGCTTCGCCAGATTTTGGCAGCGGCTCGCATGTGGGTGGGTTGGGGCTGGTGTTCGTGATTGCGGCGATCATCTCGCTGCTGGGCATTTGCCTGATGCTGCTGTCGCGGCTGCGCCTGCCGGCGTTCTTCCTCGGCGCCACCTTGCAGCAGCAGGCCAAGCTGCAACTGCAGGAGTGAAGTGATTTGGGGCCGCTATCGGCCCCAAGACAGATCAGCCAACCAATTGCTCGAGCAGCGCACCATGGCGCTGCTTTTGCTTTGCAAGCAGCAGGCGATTGGAGCGGAATACCGCTTTGATGTCCGCCAGCGCCGCATCGAAATCATCATTGATGATCACGTAGTCGTACTCGTCGTAGTGAACCATCTCGTTGACCGCTTCCTTCATGCGCCCTTCGATGATCTCTTCGCTGTCCTGGCCGCGCCCGGTCAGGCGTTGGCGCAGCGCATCCTGGCTCGGCGGCAGGATGAAGATCGACAGGGCATCAGGCATCAGTTCGCGCACTTGCTGGGCGCCTTGCCAGTCGATTTCCAGAATCAGGTCAAAGCCCTCGTCCAGGGTGGATTGCAGGGCGCTGCGGGAGGTGCCGTAAAAGTTGCCGAACACCTCGGCGTGCTCGATGAAGTCACCCTTGTCGATCAGGCTCTGGAACTGCTCGCGGTCGACAAAGTGATAGTTGACCCCGTCTTTTTCGCCCGGTCGCATTGCACGGGTGGTGTGCGAGACCGATACGCGAATATGCGTGTCTTCCCGAGTGATCGCCGTGAGTTCGGTAACCAGGCTGGTCTTGCCCGCGCCAGATGGCGCCGAGATGATATAGAGAGTGCCGCTGCAGTGGTTCATGGTCGGGATGGCCTTACTCGATGTTCTGTACTTGTTCACGCATCTGCTCGATCAACACCTTGAGGTTGACCGCCGCCTGCGTACTGCGCGGGTCGAATGCCTTGGAGCCAAGGGTGTTGGCTTCGCGGTTGAGTTCCTGCATGAGGAAATCCAGGCGTCGACCTGCAGCACCACCGGACTTGAGCACCCGGCGCACTTCAGTGATGTGGGTGTTGAGGCGATCCAGCTCCTCGGCGACGTCGCTTTTTTGCGCGAGCAGGACCATCTCCTGCTCCAGTCGCTGCGGATCGAGTTCGGCCTGCATGTCATGAAAGCGATCGAGGATCTTCTGCCGCTGCACCGCCAGCATCTGCGGCACCAGCGCGCGTAGGGTAGTCACTTCCGTGGTCATGCCGTCGAGGCGCTCGTTGATCAGCCGGGCCAGCTCCTGGCCTTCGCGCTGGCGACCGGCCTTGAGCTCCTGCACCGCTTCGTCGAACAAGGCGATGGCTTCGGCATTGAGGGCCTGCGGATCGCTGGCATCGGCCACCAGCACGCCGGGCCAGGCCAGCACTTCCAGCGGGTTCAGCGGCGCGGGCTGCTTGATCAGGCTGGCGACGGTTTCGGCGGCGGCGACCAGTTGCGCGGCGCGCTCGCGGTCGACCTGCAGCGGCTTGCCGGTGCTGTCTTCATTGAGGCGCAGGGTACATTCGACCTTGCCCCGTGACAGCCCTTGGCGCAGGCCTTCGCGCACTGCGCTTTCAAGCTCGCGCAGGGCTTCTGGCAGGCGCAGATGCGGCTCCAGGTAGCGGTGGTTGACCGAGCGCAGCTCCCAGACCAGAGTGCCTTGGCTGCCGGCGCGCTCGACGCGAGCAAAAGCGGTCATGCTGTGCACCATGGCGGACTACCTCGCATAAGAATGATGGGGCAGCCGGGTCAGGCTGCAAGGCGCGCGATTGTAACGCAGAGTGGGCTGCGCGCCCAATTTCGGCCGTGTCATCGATCGCCTTGGCCGCAGCTAGGAGTAGTCGACAGGCTGGCGCCTGCGACGATAGGCATGTCCTCGCCGGGCTGCGGGCTTTATAATGCTCGGCAGATTCGAATCCCAGTACAGGTATCCCAAATGAAACGTCCAAGTGGTCGCGCCGCCGATCAGCTCCGCTCGATCCGCATCACCCGCAACTACACCAAGCACGCCGAGGGCTCCGTACTGGTCGAGTTCGGTGACACCAAGGTCATCTGCACGGTCAGCGTCGAAAACGGCGTGCCGCGCTTCCTCAAAGGCCAGGGCCAGGGTTGGTTGACTGCCGAGTACGGCATGCTGCCGCGTGCGACCGGGGAGCGTAACCAGCGCGAAGCCAGCCGTGGCAAGCAGGGTGGCCGCACCCTCGAAATCCAGCGCCTGATCGGCCGCTCGCTGCGCGCTGCGCTGGACATGAGCAAGCTCGGCGATGTCACCCTGTACGTCGACTGCGACGTGATCCAGGCTGACGGCGGTACCCGCACCGCTTCGATCACTGGTGCCATGGTTGCGCTGGTCGACGCCCTGGCGGTGATCAAGAAGCGCGGCGGCCTCAAGGGCGGCAACCCGCTCAAGCACATGATCGCTGCTGTATCGGTAGGCATGTATCAGGGCGAAGCAGTGCTTGACCTGGATTACCTGGAAGACTCCGCGGCCGAGACCGACCTCAACGTGGTCATGACCAGCGCGGGTGGCTTCATCGAAGTGCAGGGCACCGCTGAAGGTGCACCGTTCCAGCCGGAAGACTTCAACGCCATGCTGGCGCTGGCGCAGAAAGGCATGAACGAAATCTACGACCTGCAGAATGCGGCTTTGGCTGACTGATTGCAGTTGTAACCGCTGGGGCCGCAAAGCGGCCCCAGTGTATGTCAGATCGTCAGAGTCCAGTCATAGTCCACAATCAGTGGCGCATGCTGGGAGAACCGCGGCTGACGCGGCAGGCGGGCACTGCGCACAAAGCGGCGCAAGCCTGGCGTGAGGATCTGGTAGTCGAAGCGATAACCCAGGTTGAGCATCTCGGCCTGTTCGTTATCGGGCCACCAGCTGTACTGATCGCCTTCGCGGCTGACTTCACGCAGCGCGTCGACATAACCCATGTCACCCACGATCGAATCCATCCACGCCCGCTCGGGCGGCAGGAAACCAGGTGACTGCTGGCTGTCGCGCCAGTTTTTGATGTCGAGCTTCTGCTGCGCCACGTAGAACGAGCCGCAATAGATGTATTCACGACGCTTGCGCCGCTGTTTGTCCAGGTACTTGCCGAAATCGTCCATCAACTTGAATTTCTGGTTCAAGTCTTCGTCGCCGTTCATGCCCGAAGGCAGCAACAGGCTGGCAATACTGACTTTGTCGAAATCTGCTTGCAGGTAACGTCCGTAGCGGTCGGCTGTCTCGAAGCCCAGGCCGGTGATGACTGCCTTGGGCTGCATCCGCGAATAGAGCGCCACGCCACCTTGGGCGGGCACCTCTGCATCGCAGGCATAAAGGAAATAGCCATCGAGCTGGAAAGCTGGGTCGTCGAGTTCAAAGGCCGAGGCGCGGGTATCCTGAAGGCAGATGACGTCGGCATTCTGGGCTTGTAGCCAACTGAGCAAACCACGCTCGGCTGCAGCCTGAATGCCATTAACGTTCACACTGATGATCCGCATAAATGGCCCCAAAAATCTCGTGCGTGTATGATACCCGAGCTCAACTCATTTAGCTAAATCCGTGGTGTCTGGGACTTTTTCATGCAGCCGTATCAGCGCGACTTCATCCGTTTTGCCATCGATCGCGGCGTTCTGCGCTTCGGTGAATTCACCCTGAAATCGGGGCGTACCAGCCCGTACTTCTTCAATGCGGGGCTGTTCAACAGCGGCTCGGCACTGGCGCAGTTGGGACGTTGCTACGCGGCGGCCATCGTCGACAGCAAAATCCCCTTCGACGTGCTGTTTGGCCCGGCCTACAAAGGCATCCCGCTGGCTTCGGCCACTGCGGTCGCCCTGGCCGACCAGCATCAGCTGGACGTGCCGTGGTGCTTCAACCGCAAAGAGGCCAAGGCCCATGGCGAGGGCGGTAGCCTGGTCGGCGCACCGCTGGAAGGCAATGTACTGATCATCGATGACGTGATCACCGCCGGTACCGCGATCCGTGAAGTGATGCAGATCATCAGCGCGCAGCAGGCCAAAGCCGCCGGCGTACTGATCGCGCTCAACCGCGAAGAGCGTGGCAACGGCGAGCTGTCGGCGATCCAGGAAGTGGAGCGCGACTTCGGTATCCCGGTGGTCAGCATCGTTTCGCTGACCCAGGTGCTCGAGTTCCTCGCTGACGATCCGCAGCTCAAGCAGCACTTGCCAGCGGTCGAGGCGTACCGCGCGCAATACGGGATCTGATCCCGCAGCAGGGCCCGTGCTTGCGCGGGCCCCCTGCTTATTCCTCAGAGTGCGTAAATCACACTCGGGACTCAGTCTGTACCGTACTTGGGCGAGCGCGGGCCATACAGAATGCCGCCGTTCGGATACGGTGACAGCAACCGCGCGCTGGTCATGCCGGCAATCGGGTAGCCGGCGTCATCCTGCACGCTGCTGATGACCTGGTTGACCGCCGCCATCACCAACATGCCGATCAGGCCACCCTGGTTCTGCCGACCTTCCTCACTGGACGCTGTGGCGCTACCGGTCCACAGCGTGGTGCCGGTCTTCAGGTCGACCAGCTTGGCGCTGGCGGTAACGATGGTCGCGCTGCTGAGCACCATGTAGCGGGTGCCGTAGTCACTCACGGTCACGTACAGGCCGGCATCGGCGCCGAAGATCTCCTGCAGCTTGCTGGTCGGCAGCTCATGGATATCCGACGGCGTAGTCATGCCGTTCTGGCGGAAGGTCTCGTCGACCAGCGCCACCGGCATTACGTAATAACCCGCTTCGGCCAGCGGATAGGTCACCTGCGCAAGCATGCTGTAGGTGGCCTTGACGTCCGGCGACTGGTTCAGCGGCGGCAGAATCAGGATCGACTTGGGCCGCGCCTGCTTGTACGCCGAGTAGTCCACGCTACGGCGCTCGGCGCAACCGGCGAACAAGGCCAGCACGCAGGCGCCGACGATCAGTTGGGTAATCCGCTTGATCATTGCTTGGCCCCTTTGCGCGCGTTGTTCATGAGAAAGTCCATGTACTTGGCCGACTCAGGAAACAAGGCCTTTTCAGTCTGGAACTGCTGAATCATCTGGTCGTCCTTGCCCAGGCTGGAATAGATCAGCCCCAGCTGCGCGTGGTAACCCGGCGGCACGGCGCCATTCTTGGCCTTGATCTTCTCCAGGTCGCGCTCAAGGGCGATGGCCTGTTCTTCCTTGGCCTGGCCCTTGAAGTACTCGTTGACCTGCGGCTGGTAGCTTTCCCACTGATACAGTGGTTTGTGCGGGGTGCCGCAGCCGGTCAGCAGAACGCTGCCCAGCACAACGCCGGCGACCAGGCGCCAGCCTTGAGGGATGATGCTCATGAAGGTGTCTTCCTTGTTGTGCTGCTCAGCTTATCGGGCTTGAGGCTTCCATTGGCCGTTGTCGATCGCGTCGACCATCTTGTTGATCGCTTCGCGCATGGCCAGGTCGAGGACCTTGCCGTTGAGCGTGGAGTCATAGCTGGCGGTACCGCCAAAGCCGATGATCTCGCGATTGGAAAGGGCGTACTCGCCGGCACCCTGGGTCGAATAGACCACTTCCGAGGTGCTGATATTGACGATGTTCAGCGCCACTTTGGCGTAGGCGATCTGGGTCTTGCCGCGGCCAAGAATGCCGAACAGCTGGTGGTCGCCGACTTCTTTGCGGCCGAACTCGGTGACGTCACCGGTGACCACGAAATCCGCACCCTTGAGCTTCTGCGCCATGCCCTTGATGGTTGCTTCCTGCTGGATCTCGCCCATGTTGTCGCGATCAAGCACATTGAAGCGGTTGGTCTGCTGCAGGTGGGTGATGAGGATGGTCTTGGCCTGGCCGCCGAGGCGGTCGACGCCGTCGGAGAAGATCCCGCGCATGTAGCTGGAACGGTTGTCGAACTTGCCCACAGCGATTGGGGTGCGTTGGCCGCTGTACGGGCGGTTGACGCTTTCGACCTGTTGCACGGCAACAGCTTTGGACGTTTCAGTGGCGCAGCCGGCGAGGGACCCGACAGCCAGAACGGCTGCCAGCACGAGTCCATGTGATGCGTATTTCACGCGCTTTCTCCAGGGTAGATATTAGTTTTTGCGAGGGTGTTGCGGGTCCGCTTTGCGGCCCTTCGCGGGCAAGCCCGCTCCCACAGGATGCACTGCTGGCCCTGTGGGAGCGGGCTTGCCCGCGAAGGGCTGCAAAGCAGCCCCGACAAATCAGGTCAAGGCGCGCTTGCTGTTGGTGATCAAGGTGCCTACACCGCTGTCGGTGAAGATCTCCAGCAGCACCGCGTTCGGTACGCGACCGTCGATGATGTGCGAACTCTGCACGCCGCCCTGGACTGCTTCCAGTGCGCATTTGATCTTCGGCAGCATGCCGCCGTAGATGGTGCCGTCGGCGATCAGCTCGTTGACTTGCTCGGTGGTCAGGCCGGTCAGGACCTGGCCCTGCTTGTCCATCAAACCGGCAATGTTGGTCAGCAGCATCAGCTTCTCGGCCTTCAGTGCTTCGGCAACCTTGCCGGCAACCAGGTCGGCGTTGATGTTGTACGACTCACCGTTGGCGCCGACACCGATCGGCGCGATCACCGGGATGAAGTCACCGCGGACCAGCATGTTGAGCAGGTCGGTGTTGACCCCGACCACTTCGCCAACGTGGCCAATGTCGATGATCTCGGGCGAGGTCATCTCTGGCGTCTGGCGGCTGACCTTGAGCTTTTTCGCGCGGATCAGCTCGGCGTCCTTGCCGGTCAGGCCGATGGCGCTGCCGCCATGGCGGTTGATCAGGTTGACGATGTCTTTGTTGACCTGGCCGCCGAGCACCATCTCGACCACGTCCATGGTCGCCGAGTCGGTCACGCGCATGCCGTCGATGAAGTGGCTCTCGATCGACAGACGCTTGAGCAGGTCACCGATCTGCGGGCCACCGCCGTGCACTACCACCGGGTTGATGCCGACCGCTTTCATCAGCACGATGTCGCGGGCAAAGCCGGTCTTGAGCTCTTCGCTCTCCATCGCGTTGCCGCCGTACTTGATCACCAGCGTCTTGCCGACGAAGCGACGGATGTAAGGCAGCGCTTCGGACAAGACTTCGGCTACATGGGAGGCGGCTTCGCGATCGAGGGTCATGCAGGGCTCCAGTGGGTACGGATAATCGGTCAGAACGGCAGTTGCAGGTCAGGGGCAACCCGCAGCAACTGCGCGCGGAAAACATCCTTGATACGTTGCAATTCGGCCTCGCTGTCGGCTTCGAAGCGCAGCACCAGCACCGGCGTGGTGTTGGAGGCGCGGACCAGGCCCCAGCCTTTGGCGTAGTCGACCCGCACACCGTCGATGGTGGTCAGGTTGGCTTCACCCCAGTCGGCGTCGCGTTGCAGTGCATCAATGATGCTGAATTTACCCTCGTCGGTCACATCAATATTGATTTCCGGCGTAGAGATGTCGTTCGGGAATGCAGCGAACAGGCTCTCGGCGTCCTGCTCGGCCTGGCTGAGGATCTCGAGCAGGCGTGCGGCGCTGTAGATGCCGTCGTCAAAGCCGAACCAGCGTTCCTTGATGAAGATGTGCCCGCTCATTTCGCCAGCCAGCAAGGAACCGGTCAGCTTCATCTTCTTCTTGATCAACGAGTGACCGGTCTTCCACATTAGCGCGCGACCGCCGTGTTGTTCGATCAGCGGGGTCAGGCGACGGGTGCATTTGACGTCGAAGATGATCTCGGCGCCTGGGTTGCGCGACAGCACGTCCTGGGCAAACAGCATCAGCAGGCGGTCGGGGTAGACGATGTTGCCGGTGTTGGTCACCACGCCCACACGGTCGCCGTCGCCATCGAAGGCCAGGCCGATATCGGCGCCGGTTTCCTTGACCTTGGCGATCAAGTCTTCAAGGTTTTCAGGCTTGCCCGGATCCGGGTGGTGATTGGGGAAGTTGCCGTCGACCTCGCAGAACAGCGGGATCACTTCACAGCCCAGGGCTTCGATCAGTTGCGGGGCATTCACGCCCGCTGCGCCGTTGCCGCAGTCGACCACTACCTTGAGTTTTTTCGCCAGCTTCACATCGCCGACGATCTGCTGATGGTAGCGCTGGAGGATCTCGACCTGCTCGACGCTGCCTTCACCGCGGCTCAGGTCATCTGTTTTCAGGCGGGTCAACAGGGCCTGGATCTGCTCGTTGGCGAGGGTGTCGCCGGCGATGACGATCTTGAAACCGTTGTAGTCGGACGGGTTGTGGCTACCGGTGAGCATCACCCCGGAGGTACCGGCCAGCACGTTGGCGGCGTAATACAGCGCAGGGGTTGGCACCAGGCCAACGTCGCTGACCTTGCAGCCGGCTTCGACCAGGCCCTTGATCAGTTGCTCGACCAGCATCGGCCCGGACAGGCGACCGTCACGGCCAACCGAGATATTCGGCTCGCCCTGAGCGAGGGTCTGGGCGCCGATGGCACGACCGATCCAGTAAGCGGTTTCAGCGTGCAGGGTCTTGCCGACCACGCCGCGGATGTCATAGGCGCGGAAGATGCTCTCAGGCAGTGCAGGGACCAGCTGGGCCATATCGTTCATCTCTGGGAAAGCTCCAATGTCTAAGGCTTCTGGGTAGGCGCAAACTGCACGCTTGGACGGTACTTTCGCCAGAGAGTTCGCCATCCGTGGCGCAAACGATCGTTCTCTGGCCGTTATTGGCTGCCCGAATGACCGAAGCCGCCAGCGCCACGTTGGCTCTCGTCGAAGGCCTCGACGATGTCGAAATGCGCTTGTACCACAGGTACCAGGACAAGCTGTGCAATACGCTCGCCAATGTTGATGGTGAAAGCGCTATTGCCGCGGTTCCAGCACGACACCATCAGCTCGCCCTGGTAATCCGAGTCGATCAAACCGACCAGGTTGCCGAGCACGATGCCGTGTTTGTGGCCCAGCCCCGAGCGCGGCAGGATCAACGCCGCCAGGCCTGGATCGCCGATGTAGATCGACAGGCCGGTCGGGATCAGCAGGGTCTGGCCCCGCTCCAGAACGGTGTCCTGTTGCAGCATGGCGCGCAGGTCCAGGCCGGCGGAGCCAGGCGTGGCGTACTGCGGCAGGGGGAATTCGGCGCCGATGCGCGGATCGAGAATCTTGGCTTGAAGAGCGTGCATGTAACTTATTGAACCTGCTTGAGTCGTTCGGCGATAAAAGCAACCAGCTGGCGGGCGATCTTGCCCTTGCTGGTCTGCGCGAATAGGGTCTGGTGCTGCTGGCGGTCGATCACGGTCAGGGCGTTTTCCTCGCTGTTGAAGCCGATGCTGGGGTTGGCCACATCATTGGCGACGATCAGGTCGAGGTTCTTGTCCTTGAGCTTGCGCGTGGCGTAATCGAGCAAGTGTTCGGTCTCGGCGGCAAAGCCGACGCTGAACGGGCGGTCGGCACGGCCAGCAATGGTCGCAAGGATATCCGGATTACGCACCATCTGCAGCAGCATGCCGTCGCCGGTCGTAGGATCCTTCTTGAGCTTCTGCGTGGCGACCACTTCCGGGCGGTAGTCCGCAACCGCAGCCGAAGCGATGAACAGGTCGCACGGCATAGCGGCTTCGCACGCCGCGAGCATGTCCCGCGCGCTTACCACGTCAATCCGGTTGACCCGGTCGGGGGTCTGCAGGTGCACCGGGCCGGTCACCAGGGTTACCCGAGCCCCGGCTTCGGCAGCCGCTTCGGCCAGGGCGAAACCCATCTTGCCGGAGCTATGATTGGTGATGTAGCGCACCGGGTCGATGTTTTCCTGGGTCGGCCCGGCGGTGATCAGCACGTGCTTGCCGGTCAGTGCCTGGCGCTTGAAGCTCTCGGCGGCGCACCAGGCCAGGTCGGTGGCTTCAAGCATGCGGCCAAGGCCGACATCACCACAGGCCTGGCTGCCGGAGGCCGGGCCGAATACCTGAATGCCACGGCTTTGCAGCAGTTCCAGGTTGGCCTGGGTCGCCGGGTCGCGCCACATCGCCTGGTTCATCGCCGGGGCGACGGCGACGGTGGCGTCGGTGGCCAGCACCAGGGTGGTCAGCAGGTCATTGGCCATGCCTTGGGCCATGCGCGCCATGAGGTCGGCGGTGGCTGGGGCAATGAGCACCAGATCGGCCCACTTGGCCAGTTCGATGTGGCCCATCGCCGCTTCGGCGGCAGGGTCGAGCAGGTCCATGTGCACCGGGTGACCAGACAGCGCCTGCAAGGTCAGCGGAGTGATGAACTCGGCACCGCCGTGGGTCATCACCACGCGCACCTGGGCGCCGTGTTCCAGGAGTCGGCGAATCAGCTCGGCGCTCTTGTAGGCGGCGATGCCGCCACCGACGCCGAGAACGATGCGCTTGCGATACAGCCGCTGCATAGGCTTGCCTTTTTTCAGTAAGCGGATGACGACGATGGGGCCTGCGGCAGATCGTCGCATTTTTGAAGCGAAATAGATTAACACACGGCTTAAACGCGCCGCAGCAGCACTCAAGGAGCAGTAATGAACATCAGGGAATGGCCGGCCGACGAACGGCCGCGAGAAAAGCTGTTACAGCGCGGCGCAGCCGCATTGTCCGATGCCGAATTGCTCGCCGTGCTGCTGGGTTCGGGGGTAGCCGGGCGCAATGTCGTCGACCTTGCCCGCGGCTTGCTGGTGCGCTTTGGCGGCCTTCGCCAGTTTCTCGAGGCGCCACGCAGCGCAGTGCTCGGTGAGCCTGGGCTGGGACCGGTGAAGTACGCACAGTTGCAGGCGCTGCTGGAGACCGGGCGGCGTTATCTGCACGAGACCATCGAACGTGCCCCCGCGCTGGAAAGCCCGATGGCAGTGAGGCGTTACCTGAAATCGATGCTGCGCCATGAACCTAGTGAGGTATTTGGCTGCCTGTTTCTCGACTCCAAGCACAGGCCGTTGGCGTTCGAGATCCTCTTTCGCGGCACCATCGACCGGGCCAGCGTGTACCCGCGTGAGGTAGTCCGGCGCTCGCTGGTGCACAACGCCGCGGCGCTGATCATCTGCCACAACCATCCTTCCGGGAGCAGCGAGCCGAGCCAGGATGATGTACACCTGACAATGACCCTCAAACGCGGGCTGGCGCTGATCGATGTGCGTGTGCTCGATCACCTGATCATCGGCGAGGGCGAGCCGCTGTCCATGGCCGAGGAGGGCTGGATCAGCGGCTGATCATGCTTAGCGAGTGACCGAGACCTTGCTGAAGTCCAGCCGCCCGAACGGGCTCACCTGGTAGCCCTCGACACCCTTGGCCAGCAACGTTGCGGCGGTTGGGTGAGCCAGCGGCAGCCACAAAGCCTGTTGCTGGATCAGTGCCTGGGCCTGCTGATACAACCGGCTGCGCACGCTTTGGTCGTTGGTGGTGCGGCCAGCGTTGATCAGCTGGTCCAGACGGCTGTCGCAGAAGCGCGCGAAGTTGGTCCCGGACTTGACCGCCGCGCAGGAAAACTGCGGGCTGAGGAAGTTGTCCGGGTCGCCGTTGTCGCCGGCCCAGCCCATGAACAGCAAGTCATGCTCGCCGGCTTTGGCGCGGCGGATCAGCTCGCCCCATTCGATCACGCGGATTTCGGCCTTGATGCCGATCTTGGCCAGGTCCGCCTGCAGCATCTGTGCGCCGAGGTTGGGGTTGGGGTTGAGCAGGCTGCCCGACGGGCGGGTCCAGATGGTGGTGCTGAAGCCTTCTGGCAGATCCGCCTTGGCCAGCAGCGCCTGGGCTTTTTTCAGGTCGGTCGGGTAGCCAGGCAGGTCCTTGGCGTAACTCCAGGTGTTGGCCGGGTAAGGGCCGTTGGCGGCGGTCGCGGTGCCCTCGAACACGGCTTTGAGATAACTCGACTTGTCGAAGGCGAGGTTGATCGCCTGACGCACCTCGGGCTTGTCCAGCGGCGGATGCTGGCTGTTGATGGCGACAAAGGCGGTCATGAAGGCAGGGGTGGACTCGACCTTGAGCTTGTCGTCCTCGCTGGCCGCAGTGATATCCAGCGGTTTGGGCGAAAGCGCCACCTGGCATTCGTTGCGCTTGAGTTTCTGCAGGCGCACGTTGGCGTCCGGGGTGATCGCGTAGATCAGCGGCCCGACCGCAGGTTTGCCGCCGAAGTACTCAGGGTTGGCCTCGTAGCGCACCTGCGCGTCCTTCTGGAAGCGTTTGAACACGAACGGGCCGGTACCTATCGGTTGCGTGTTGAGCTTCTCTGGGGTGCCTGCCTTGAGCAGTTGATCGGCGTATTCAGCCGAGTAGATCGAGGCAAAGCCCATGCTCAGGGTGGCCAGGAAGGTCGCATCCGGATGGCTCAGGGTGAAGCGCACGGTGTGCGGGTCGCTGGCATCGATCGACTTGATCAGGCTACCCAGCTGCAGCGACTGCGCGTGCGGGTAGCCGCCGGGCGCGGTCTTGTGCCAGGCGTGAGCGGGGTAGAGCATGCGCTGGAAGCTGAACAGCACATCGTCGGCGTTCAGGGCCCGGCTTGGCTTGAAGTAGGCGGTGCTGTGGAATTTGGCGTCGTCACGCAGCTTGAAGTCGTACACCAGACCGTCGGCCGAGACCGTCCAGCTCAGCGCCAGGCTTGGCACCACTTTGCCCTGCTTGGCATCGAATTCGACAAGACGGTTCATCAGCACGTCGGCCGAGGCATTGGTGGTAGTCAGCGAGTTGTACTGCACCACGTCGAAGCCTTCCGGGCTGGCTTCGGTACACACCACCAGTGGTGCGGCCTGGGCGAGGCCGGCCAGCAGCAGGCTGGATGAAAACAACAGGGAACGAGCGGCGGCGCGCATGTAAAGTCCTTGGCTGATCAGTGACCCATCTGCCGGTGCAGTCTGGAAATGTCCTACCCTAGTGTGCGAACTGACAAATGACCACACCCTTTTTTACAAACGTAGCGACAAGCGGTCGACAGCCTGCAACCCTAGTCGTTATGCTTGCCGCACTCGCTTGGCCTGCTGCAGAAAGTCATTTTCTGTTGTTGTGGTCGAGTCTTTCTGATATAAAGCAGCGCTCTTTTCTAGGGGCTCGCTCTGTCGCGAAAGCGGATCAGGTTGATAAGACCCCCGGAAACACGGCGCCTAGCGCCATAGACTGAGAGATTAAGCGGCCAACCCATGCCGGGTTGGGCATGTGGTTTTAGAGGGCTGAGGCATGTCGAGAGTCTGTCAAGTTACCGGTAAGGGTCCGGTGACTGGGAATAACATTTCCCACGCAAACAACAAAACCCGTCGTCGTTTCCTGCCAAACCTGCAGCACCACCGTTTCTGGGTTGAGTCCGAGAAGCGTTTCGTGCGTCTGCGCGTTTCCGCCAAAGGCATGCGTATCATCGACAAGCGCGGCATTGATGTCGTTCTGGTTGAAATCCGCCGTGCTGGCGCCAAGGTTTAAGGGAGAGCATCATGCGTGAATTGATCCGTCTGGTATCGAGTGCTGGCACTGGCCACTTCTACACCACTGACAAGAACAAGCGCACCACCCCGGACAAGATCGAGATCAAGAAATATGATCCGGTCGTCCGTAAGCACGTGACCTACAAGGAAGCCAAGATCAAGTAATTGATCCGGCGACCGAAAAAAAACCCGCTTCCTCACGGAAGCGGGTTTTTTTTTGCCTGAATGGCTGGGCAGATATCGTTCCAGCAAGGCGCTGGTCTGTGGCTATAGCGCCTTGCTCAAGACCTGCCCGGCGCGCTCAGGAAATCACCAGGCCAGTAATGCAGTTGTCGCCATCGGCCTGGATAAGTACGCGGTCGCTGCGAAGATCCATGGTGCTGATGTCGTTGGGGCCGACTGCGATATGCAGGCCGGTCAACTCGAGAATGTAGGCTTTGACGCTTTCTACATAACGCGAGCCGATGACGTGACGAGCAGGGCCGAGGATGTCGGTGGTCATGGTGAATCTCCTTGAAGTGTCCGAAATTTGGACGCTTGCATGATTCACTGCAGCGCTTGCCGAGCTGCGGTACATGTTCAGCACGCCATGGCGTGACTTACTTCTGCTCGAACATCACGTAAATCTTGCGGCAGGGCTCAAGTACTTCCCAGGTGCCCTGGAAGCCTGCCGGAATGACGAATCGGTCACCTGCACGCAGCGTCTTCGCATCGCCGGCCTTGTCACGCAGCACCGATACGCCGTGGACGATCTCGCAGTACTCATGTTCGGTGTAACTCACCGTCCATTGGCCGACCGCGCCTTCCCACACGCCCGCTGCAAACTGACCGCATGGGCTTGAGTAGTGGTTGTAGACAGCTTGATCCGGCTCGCCCTTGAGGATTTTCTCGGCCGCCGGGCGGTAGCGTTCCGCTTCGGTCAGCACCTGGGCAAAGTCGATAATGCTGGAGATGGTCATCGGTCAAACCCTGTTGTTGTTTAATAAAATTAACATCTGTAGGCGTTTGGGCCTTTGGTGTCAAATATATTGATAGTTTATCCGGGCTGGTTTAGGGTAACTCCTGCCCGCGTGCGCTTGTCGCCCGGCCAGAATTTTTGCCAGCGCCCGAGAATCTTCAGTGCGGCGCTGCACCTTAACAAGAGGAGGAGTTTCCTATGACCACCCTGACGCGTGCAGACTGGGAACAGCGTGCCCAGCAACTGAAGATCGAAGGCCGCGCCTTCATCAACGGCGAGTATACCGACGCCGTTTCCGGCCAGACCTTCGACTGCCTGAGCCCGGTGGACGGACGCTTCCTGGCCAAGGTTGCCAGCTGCGACGTGGCCGACGCCGATCGCGCTGTTGAAAACGCCCGTGCTACCTTTGAGTCTGGCGTCTGGTCGCGTCTGGCGCCAGCCAAGCGCAAGGCCAAACTGATCCGCTTCGCCGAGCTGCTGCGCAGCAATGTCGAAGAGCTGGCCCTGCTCGAGACCCTCGACATGGGCAAGCCGATCAGCGACTCCTCCAGCATCGACATCCCCGGCGCGGCGCAAGCCCTGCACTGGAATGCCGAAGCCATCGACAAAGTCTACGATGAAGTCGCGCCAACCCCGCATGACCAGCTTGGCCTGGTGACCCGCGAGCCGGTTGGTGTGGTCGGCGCCATCGTACCGTGGAACTTCCCTCTGCTGATGTCCTGCTGGAAGCTCGGCCCAGCGCTGGCGACCGGTAACTCGGTGGTGCTCAAACCGTCCGAGAAGTCGCCGCTGACGGCCATTCGCATTGCCCAGCTGGCAATTGAAGCGGGTATCCCCGCTGGTGTTCTCAACGTGCTGCCAGGCTACGGTCACACTGTGGGCAAGGCGCTGGCCCTGCACATGGACGTCGACACGCTGGTGTTCACTGGCTCGACCAAGATCGCCAAGCAGTTGATGATCTACGCCGGCGAGTCGAACATGAAGCGCATCTGGCTGGAAGCCGGCGGCAAGAGCCCGAATATCGTCTTCGCCGACGCACCGGACCTGCAAGCCGCTGCCGAAGCCGCCGCCAGCGCCATCGCCTTCAACCAGGGCGAGGTCTGCACTGCCGGTTCGCGTCTGCTGGTCGAGCGTTCGATCAAGGACAAGTTCCTGCCTATGGTCGTCGAAGCGCTCAAGGCTTGGACCCCCGGCAACCCGCTGGACCCGGCCACCACAGTCGGTGCGCTGGTCGACACCCAGCAGATGAACACCGTGCTGTCGTACATTGATGCCGGCCATCAGGACGGCGCCAAGCTGGTTGCCGGTGGCAAGCGCATCCTTGAAGAAACCGGTGGCACCTATGTGCAGCCGACCATCTTCGACGGCGTGACCAATGCCATGAAGATCGCCCAGGAAGAGATCTTTGGCCCGGTCCTGTCGGTGATCAGCTTCGACACCGCCGAAGAAGCCATCGCCATCGCCAACGACACGCCATACGGCCTGGCCGCAGGCATCTGGACCTCGGACATCTCCAAGGCGCACAAGACAGCTCGCGCCGTGCGTGCTGGCAGCGTGTGGGTCAACCAGTATGACGGCGGCGACATGACCGCGCCGTTTGGTGGCTTCAAGCAGTCGGGCAACGGCCGTGACAAGTCGCTGCACGCACTGGAGAAGTACACCGAGCTGAAGGCGACCTGGATCAAGCTGTAATCCTCTAGGTAGCGTCTGCGGGCAAGCCCGCTCCTGGCGGTTCGGCGTCAGTCTCACTGACTGCGCCGTGCCTTTGGGGGCGGGCTTTGCTGCTGTTGGGTGAAAGACAATTCTGCCTGGGAGGCAGTCATGCGTTGGGCAACCTACTTTGCCGTGCTGGCCTCAGTGCTCAGCGTCGGCCTCGCGCTGGGCGTGAGCATGCCGCTGGTGTCGCTGCGCCTGGAAACCTGGGGTTACGGGAGCTTCGCCATCGGCGTGATGGCGGCAATGCCAGCAGTGGGCGTGCTGATCGGCGCCAGCCTGGCCAGCCGCCTGGCTGGCTGGGTCGGCGTGCCGGCCGCCATGCGCTTTTGCCTGTGGGGCGGAGCGTTGTCGATCGCCCTGGTTGCGCTGCTGCCCAGCTACCCGTTGTGGCTGGCGCTGCGGTTGGTGATCGGTATGTCGCTGACGGTGGTGTTCATCCTTGGCGAGAGCTGGATCAACCAGTTGGTGGTCGAGCAGTGGCGCGGCCGGCTGGTGGCGCTGTATGGCAGCAGCTACGCCTTGAGCCAGCTGGCGGGGCCGCTGGTGCTGGGTATGCTCGGTTCGGATGATGACTTTGGCTTCTGGGCGGCCACCGGGTTGTTGATCCTTGCGCCGTTGCTGCTGTTTGGCCGTGGCGGTGCGCCGACCACCGAAGCGTGCAGCGTGACCTTCCGCGACCTGCTCGGATTCTGCCGCCGACTGCCGGTGATTGCCTGGGCGATTGCCTTGTTTGCGGCGTTCGAGGCGATGATCTTGACCCTGCTACCGGTGTATTGCCTGCAGCAGGGGTTCAGCACTGAGGTGGCGTTGTTCATGGTCAGTACAGTGGTGGTCGGTGATGCGGTGTTGCAGCTGCCTATTGGCCTGCTGGCCGACAAGATGTCGCGGCGCACCCTGTTCAGTGGTTGTGCGCTGACGTTGATGGTGTCCAGCCTGGCGATTCCGTTGTTGATGGAGACCGCGTTGATCTGGCCGCTTTGGGTGTTGTTCGGTGCCAGTGCCGGTGGCTTGTTCACCTTGTCGCTGATCCTGATCGGCGAGCGCTACCGCGATGATGAATTGGTGCGGGCAAACGCCCATGTGGCGCAGTTGTGGGGCATTGGTTGCCTGCTCGGGCCGCTGTTGGCCGGGGCGGGCAGCCAGTGGATCAGTGGACATGCATTGCCGTTGATCATGGCCTTGGGGGCGGCGGGGTTGGTCCTGCTGACCCGCCGGCCTGGGGCGTTCGAGCCGGTGCCTGACTGAAGATGGCTGGAGCCGCTGCGCAGCCCTTCGCGGGTGAACCCGCTCCCACAGGGTTTTGCAGCGCCCCCTAAACCTGTGGGAGCGGGTTCACCCGCGAAGGGCTGCGCAGCAGCCCCCCAGCGATCTCAAATCAAAGCATCTTCTCCAACCCCACCGCCTTGCTCACCCAGGCATTGAACCGCCGCCACATGCCGCCAGGCTCCTTGCTCAGCACATGCCGCTGGCCGTTGTCCTCGGTCACCCAGACCATCTTGCCGTCCTCCAGCAGCGGCTGATAACTCAGCGCCGGCGCCATACCCTGCAAGGCCAGCTCGCGGGTATATTCGGCCAGCTCCGGGCTGTCTACCAGCACGCCGACTTCGGTGTTCCACAACACCGAGCGTGGGTCGAAGTTGAACGAACCGATAAAGGTCTTGTGCCGATCGAACACGATCGCCTTGCTGTGCAGGCTCGAATCCGAACCGCCATGGAAATTCAGGCCGCGCCCGGCACTCGGATCACCCGGCTGCCGGCGCAGCTCGAACAGCTGCACTCCGTGTTCGAGCAGGGCACGCCGATACGGCGCATAGCCGCCATGCACCGCAGGTACGTCAGTGGCTTCCAGCGAGTTGGTCAACAGCCGCACCGACACTCCAGCGTCAGCCCGGCTGGTCAGATACACCAGCCCCGATTCACCCGGGACGAAATACGCCGACACCAGAATCAGCTCATGTTTGACGTTGTTCAGGTCCGGCGCCAACTGCCGCGTCAGCAGCAGATGCGGATCCGGTTCGTCCTGCGCCAGCACCTTGCTCGGTGCGTCCCACAGCGCCTGGCTGTGGGCCCAGATCAATTCGTTGCGCCAAGTGTCCAGGCGCGGCTGCGATTGATACGCCATCAGCCGGTCATACAACGCCTTGCGTTTGATCCGCGCCTCGGCCAGTGACACCTCGAGACGCCGGCGACTGGCGCGCAGGTCGTCGGCATCCGGCATGCTCCAGAGGAAATCGCCGATCGGCCGGCTGAGGGCGCTGTTCCAATACTGGTCGAAACTGTGCCCAAGCTGCTCGGCTACCGGGCCGACGCCGAGCATGTCGATGTCGGTAAAGTTCAGGTTGGGCTCGGCGTCGAAGTACTCGTCGCCCAGGTTGCGCCCGCCGACAATGGCCATGCTGTTGTCGACCAGAAACAGCTTGTTGTGCATGCGCCGGTGCTGGCGTGACAGGTTGAACAGGCGGCCGACGCCGCGGGTGACACCGGTACTGCGGCCCAGGTGCAGCGGATTGAACACGCGCATGTGGATGTTGGGGTGGGCGGCGAGGGTGGCCATCAGCGTGTCGAGGCCGTCACTGGTGGTGTCGTCGAGCAGAATCCGTACGCGCACGCCACGGTCGGCGGCTTGCAGCAGTTCATGCACCAGCGCCCGGGTACTGAGGCCGTCATGGACGATGTAGTACTGCACGTCGATGCTGGCCTGGGCGTTGCGGATCAGCTCGGCACGGGCGCGGAAAGCCTCGTTGCTGTTGGGCAGCAGGCGAAAGCCCGAGCGACCTTCATAGGGCGCGGCCTGGCGCTGCACCGAGCGGCCAAAGGCCGAATCACTGGCCGGTAGCGCCTGGCTGACTTCACGAACCGGATTGACGCTGGCGCAGCCAGAAAGGCCGAGCAGCAGCGCCAGCATGAGAGGCAAAGCTCGCTGAAGTCTCAAGGATGAATCGTCCTGTGCGCAGAAGGCTGAGTGCTATGGACCATGCCAGGTGGGGCAAAGTTACGCCTCGCTGTGATCATCGACCAGCAGGCGCAAGGCGGTTTCGCCGACCTTGCGTACCGCCGCCTCGATCTCGGCGCTGGGCCGCGCCGCGTAGTTCATGCGCAGGCAGTGCCGGTACTTGCCGGAGGCGGAGAAGATACTGCCCACCGCGATCTGTACCCCTTGTTCGAGTAAAGCGCGGTTCAGCCGCAGCGTGTCGAAACTTTCCGGTAGCTCGACCCACAGCATGAAGCCGCCCTGTGGCCGGCTGACGCGGGTGCCTGGCGGGAAGTAGCGCGCCACCCAGTCGCTCATCAGATCGCGCCCGCGCTGATACTGGCTGCGCATCCGGCGTACATGCGGGTGGTAGTGGCCGCCTGCGATGAAGTCGGCGATGGCCAGCTGCGGTTGCACGCAGGTGCTGCCAGTGCCGATGTATTTCATGTGCAGCACCCGCTCCAGATAACGCCCAGGCGCCACCCAGCCGATGCGCAGGCCCGGCGCCAGGGTCTTGGAGAATGAGCTGCAGAGCAGCACGCGGCCGTCTTCGTCGAACGACTTGACCGTTGGCGGGCGCGGGTAGTTATAGGCCAGATCGCCGTAGACGTCGTCTTCCAGAATCGCCACGTCGTAGCGCTGGGCCAGGGTCAGCAGGGCCTTCTTGCGCGCCTCGGGCATGATGTAGCCCAGCGGATTGTTACAGCTGGGGGTGATCTGGATGAGCTTGATTGGCCACTGTTCCAAGGCCATTTCCAGCGCCTCCAGGCTGATCCCGGTGGTCGGGTCGGTGGGGATCTCCAGCGCCTTCATCCCCAGGCCTTTGAGCGTCTGCATGGCGCCGTGAAAGCTGGGCGAATCCACCGCAACGATGTCGCCCGGTTCGCACACCGCGCGGATGCTGGTCGACAGCGCTTCGTGGCAGCCGGTGGTCACCACCAGGTCGGCCGGGCTGACGTGGCAGCCGGAATCGAGCATCAGCCGCGCGATCTGTTCGCGCAGGGCGATGTTGCCGTGGATGTTGTCGTAATACAGACCGGGCATGTCCTGGCGCCGGCTGAGCTGGGCCAGGCTGCGCAGCAAGGGCTTGAGGCTTGGACTGTTGACGTCGGGCATGCCCCGGCCAAGCTGAACCACGTCCGGCCGAGGCGTGCCGCGCACCAGCTCCAGCACCTGCTCCCACTGGGAAATCTCCACCGGGCGTTGCGCTGGCCGGGTCACGGCGGGCAGGGCTGGCAGGCTGCGATGGTCGGTAACGAAGTACCCCGATTTTGGCCGCGGCGCGACCAGGCCGTTGTCCTCGAGCATGCGGTAGGCCTGCTGTACGGTGCTCAGGCTGACCCCGTGTTCAACACTCAACGCGCGCACCGACGGCAGCCGCTGGCCGGGCCGGTAGAGACCTTGTTCGATGCGCGCGCCGAGCATCTCAGCGAGGTTCAGATACAGCGTCACGGCAATACTCCTGCAGCGCTTGAGGTGACTGACCAGTACAGATCGCGCAAAAATACAGCATTCAGCGCCAGATCCGCCAATTCTGTATGGGAATAATAAAGGTTTTTTGCGTCTGTATTGGCTATGGCTCAGGCGCGCATGCTTTCTCCACGGTGGATCTGGAACAGGAGCAAGCAGCAATGGGTGTTTTCAGTGATGTGCGCGTGCAACCCGCAGTGGAACAGCTTGAGGCGCATCAGCCCCAGGTCGCCAGCGCTCAAGCAGGCTTTAGCGGTGCTGGCCTGATGCTGCACCGCTGGCGTACCCGGCGCGCCCTGCTCGAGCTCGATGATCAGCAACTGCGTGATATCGGCCTGAGCTGGGAGCAGGCGCGCCAAGAGGGCAGCAAGCCGTTCTGGAAGGCCTGAAGCGGGTGGCGCCTACACCAGCTCTTTGAGTCGATGCCAGAGCATGCCCAGCGCCAACAGCGGCGAGCGCAGGTGCCGGCCGCCGGGGAAGGTCATGTGCGGCACCTTGGCGAACAGGTCGAAGCGCCCGCTGTGCTGGCCGCTGATCGCCTCGCCGAGCAGGCGTGCGGCCAGGTGCGTGGCGTTCAGGCCGTGACCGGCGTAAGCCTGGGCGTAATACACGTTGGCCTGGCTGGCCAGTCGGCCTACCTGCGGCAGACGGTTGGCGCCGATGCCGATCACGCCGCCCCATTGATAATCGATGCGCACGTCCGCCAGCTGCGGGAACACCTTGAGCATCTTCGGCCGCATGTAGCCGGCGATATCCTGCGGGTCGCGCCCGGAGTAGTGGCAGGCGCCGCCGAACAGCAGCCGGTGATCGGCCGAAAGGCGATAGTAGTCGAGCGCCACGCGTTGGTCGCAGACCGCCATGTTCTGCGGCAGCAAGGCCCGCGCGCGTTCCTCGCCCAGCGGCTCGGTGGCAATCACGTAGCTGCCGGCGGGCAGTACCTTGCCGCCCAGTTCGCGGTTGAGGTCGTTGTGATAAGCGTTGCAGCACAGCACCAGCGTGCTGGCGCGGACCGTGCCGCTGGCAGTGTGCACATGCACTTGCGGGCCATAGTCGATGCGCATGACCTCGGAGTGTTCGTGCAGGCGCACGCCCAAGCCCGCAGCAACAGCCGCCTCGCCCAGTGCCAGGTTGAGCGGATGCAGGTGGCCCGAGCCCATGTCGATCAGGCCGCCGACATAGCGCTCGGAGTTGACCACTGTGCGGATGTCTTCTGCCGGTACCAGACGCAGCTCATGGCCATAACCGAGGCTGCGCAGCTCTTCGGCGTCGGCGGCAAAGCCCTGCAGCTCGCCGGGCTTGTTCGCCAGGTCGCAGTAGCCCCAGGTCAGGTCGCAGGCAATCGCATGGCGCTCGACCCGCTGGCGGACGATATCCACCGCTTCCAGGCCCATCAGCTTGAGGCTGTGCACACCCTGCTCGCCGAGCACCGGCAAAAACTGCTCAAGGCCATGGCCGACCCCGCGAATCAGCTGACCACCGTTGCGCCCGCTGGCGCCCCAGCCGATTTTGCGCGCTTCGAGCAAGATCACCGACAGGCCGCGCTCGGCCAGTTCGATGGCCGTGTTCAGGCCCGAATAGCCACCGCCGACGATGCACACGTCGGCGCTGTGCTGGCCTTGCAGAGCCGGGTGATCCGTCTGTGGCGCGCTGCTGGCGGCGTAATAGGAGGCGGCGTGCTGCGCGCTGTGGATCATCGGATCGGCCTTGGCGGAGAGTGGAAGGCGGCGAGCATAAGCCGGGGGTTTGGCTTGCGGCAACCGGCGAGGGCTGCGCCCTCGTTCGCGGGCAAGCCCGCTCCCACAGGTACAGCGCTAGAGTCAGACCTCGCCCGATCCCTGTGGGAGCGGGTTTACCCGCGAATGGGCCTATAATCCACTTCACCTTCCAGATCCCTGTCACGCCATGTCCTGCAACCGCCACAAGATCCACTTTCTGCGCGAACTGATCCCTTCTTTCGAGTGCGAGCCCGGCTGCCACGACTGCTGCGGGCCGGTGACCACCTCGGCGGAAGAAATGGCCGCACTGCCGCGTAAATCCGCTGAAGAGCAGGCCGCCGCGCTGGAGCGGCTCGACTGCGTGCACCTCGGCGCGCAAGGTTGCACGGTGTACGCTGAGCGGCCAATGATCTGCCGTCTGTTCGGCACCACGCCGCGCCTGGCCTGCCCGCGCGGGCGCGGCCCGGCCGAGCCGATCGAGCCCGAGGCGGAGCAACTGGTGCACCAGTTCATTGCCAGCACCCGCCAGGTGCTGGTCTGAGCCTCAGTCCGGAATCGGCAGGCACAGGCTCTCTTTGACTTCTTCCATGACGATGTAGCTCTTCGACTCGCGCACGTGCGGCAGCTTCAGCAGGATGTCGCCGAGCAGCTTGCGGTACGAGGCCATCTCGGAAATCCGCGCCTTGACCAGATAATCGAAGTCGCCCGACACCAGATGGCACTCAAGCACATGCGGCAGCTTGAGTACGGCGCGGCGAAACTCCTCGAAAGTATCCCCTGACTTGTAGTCCAGGCTGATCTCGACAAACACCAGCAGGCTGCCCTTGAGGTGCTGCGGATTGAGCCGGGCGTTGTAGCCCATGATGATCCCCTCGCGCTCCAGGCGGCGCACGCGCTCGGTGCACGGGGTGGTGGAGAGGCCGACCTTTTCACCCAGCTCGGTGAACGAGATACGGCCGTCACTCTGCAGGATCCGCAGGATATTGCGGTCGATCTTGTCCAGTTCACGCTTGCTCTGATGCTGGGTTCTCATAGGGGATGCCCCTCCGTAAAAGCCGACATGGCCAAGAATTGTCGCCAAATATAGGCCTTTATATAGTGAAATGCACTGGCCGGTCCTTCATATACTGCGCCCATTCATGCCATATAAACAAAATGTCGCGGCGTGCCGCGTGCGAGGGATAGACGATGCGAGTTCTGGTGCTTGGTAGCGGTGTAATCGGTACCGCCAGTGCCTACTACCTGGCCCGGCAAGGTTTCGAGGTGACGGTGGTCGACCGCCAGCCAGCGGTGGCCATGGAAACCAGTTTTGCCAACGCCGGCCAGATCTCGCCGGGCTACGCCTCGCCCTGGGCCGCCCCGGGTGTGCCGCTCAAGGCCATCAAGTGGCTGCTGGAGCGCCACGCCCCGCTGGCGATCAAGCTCACTGGCGATGTAGACCAGTACCTGTGGATGGCGCAGATGCTGCGCAACTGCACCGCCAACCGCTATGCCGTGAATAAAGAGCGCATGGTGCGGCTGTCCGAATACAGCCGCGACTGCCTCGACGAGCTGCGCGCCGAGACCGGCCTGAGCTACGAAAACCGTGCGTTGGGCACCACTCAGCTGTTCCGCACCCAGGCGCAGCTCGATGCGGCGGCAAAAGACATCGCCGTACTCGAGCAGTCGGGTGTGCCGTACGAGCTGCTCGACCGCGATGGCATTGCCCGTGTCGAGCCGGCCCTTGCCGGGGTTACCGACATTCTCGCCGGTGCCCTGCGCCTGCCAAACGACCAGACCGGCGACTGTCAGCTGTTCACCAACAAGCTGGCCGAGATGGCCATCAAGCTCGGTGTCGAGTTCCGCTTCGGTCAGGACATCCAACGCCTGGACCATGCCGGTGATCGCATCAACGGCGTGTGGATCGACGGCAAGCTGGAAACCGCTGACCGCTACGTGCTGGCACTGGGCAGCTACTCGCCGCAGATGCTCAAGCCACTGGGTATTAAAGCGCCGGTGTATCCACTCAAGGGTTACTCGCTCACTGTGCCGATCACCGACCCTGGCATGGCGCCGACTTCGACCATTCTCGACGAGACCTACAAGGTCGCAATCACCCGTTTCGACAACCGCATCCGCGTCGGCGGCATGGCCGAGATCGCCGGTTTTGACCTGTCGCTGAACCCGCGCCGGCGCGAAACGCTGGAGATGATCGTCAACGACCTTTATCCTCGCGGCGGCGATCTGAGCCAGGCCAGCTTCTGGACCGGGCTGCGCCCGGCCACCCCGGACGGTACGCCGATCGTGGGTGCAACCAGTTTCCGCAATCTGTTCCTCAACACCGGTCACGGCACCCTGGGCTGGACCATGGCCTGTGGCTCCGGGCGTTTGCTGGCCGACCTGATCGCCAAGCGCAAGCCGCAGATCAGTGCTGAGGGCCTCGATATTTCCCGTTACGGCAACCACAAGGAGTTCGCCAAGCATGGCAATCCAGCGCCAGCTCACCAATGAGCGCATGAGTCAGATCGTCACCCACAACGGCACGGTGTACCTGGCAGGCCAGGTCGGTGATGACCTCAGCGCCGGCATCGAGCAGCAGACCCGCGAGACGCTGGCGACCATCGAGCAACTGCTTGATCAAGCCGGTACCGACAAGACCCGGTTGCTCTCGGTGACCATCTACATGAAAGACATCGACGCCGACTTCGCCGGCATGAACGCGGTCTGGGACCAGTGGCTGCCGGCCGGCGTTGCGCCTGCCCGGGCCACAGTTGAAGCCAAGCTGTGCGAGCCTGAAATCCTCGTCGAGCTGTCGGTGGTCGCTGCACTGCCGTAACCCGTTCCCTCACCCCGGCGCGGTGGCTACTTACCCCCACCCGTCGTGCCGGGGGCTTATTCAACAACCCGTACTGCCAGAAGGCTGCCGCCATGCGTCCCGCCCGCGCCCTGATCGACCTCCAGGCCCTGCGCCACAACTATCGTCTGGCCCGTGAACTGTCCGGTGCCAAAGCCCTCGCCGTGATCAAGGCCGATGCCTATGGGCATGGCGCGGTGCGCTGCGCGCTTGCCTTGGAGGCTGAGGCCGATGGCTTCGCTGTGGCCTGTATCGAAGAGGCGCTGGAGCTGCGCGCCGCTGGCATCAAAGGGCCGATTCTGTTGCTCGAAGGCTTCTTCGAAGCCAGCGAGCTGGCGCTGATCAGCGCCAATGATCTGTGGTGCGTGGTGCATTCGTTGTGGCAACTGGAAGCGATCGAACAGAGCGCTGTGGCCAAGCCGTTGAAGGTCTGGCTCAAGCTCGACAGCGGCATGCACCGAGTGGGTCTGCATCCAGAGGATTACCAGCAGGCCTATCAGCGCCTGCTGGCCAGCGGCAAGGTGGCGCGCATCGTCTTGATGAGCCACTTCGCCCGCGCCGACGAGCTTGATGTGCAGGCCACGGCGCAGCAGCTCGCGGCATTCGAAGAGGCGCGTCAAGGCCTCAGCGCCGAATGCAGCCTGCGCAATTCACCGGCCGTGCTTGGCTGGCCGCAGGTGCCGAGCGACTGGGTGCGCCCTGGCATCATGCTGTACGGAGCGACGCCGTTCGAGGTGCCCCAGGCCGAGGCGAGCCGACTGCAACCGGTCATGACTCTGCAATCGCGGGTCATCAGTGTGCGCGAACTGCCTGCGGGTCAACCGGTCGGTTATGGCGCCAAGTTCATCAGTCCACGGCCGACCCGGGTCGGCGTGGTTGCGATGGGTTATGCCGACGGTTACCCACGCCAGGCCCCAACTGGCACCCCGGTGCTGGTGGCCGGCAAGCGCAGCCAACTGATCGGCCGGGTGTCGATGGACATGCTCTGCATCGACCTGACCGATGTCCCCGAAGCGACCCTGGGCAGCCCGGTCGAGCTGTGGGGCAAGCAGGTGTTGGCCAGTGATGTGGCCGGGCATGCCGGGACCATTCCTTACCAGCTGTTCTGCAACCTGAAGCGGGTGCCACTGGAGTACATCGGCGAATAAAGCTGTGCTGCGGACGGGCAGGGGGGTGGAGTGTTGTAAATACTGAACGGCATTGCCATGATATCGTTCACATTCGACCCCACCCCCACCGTTTCAGGAGGCGCAAGCTTTGGACGTCGGCGAACGACTGCAAGCCATCCGCAAGCTCAAGGGCCTGTCCCAGCGGGAACTCGCCAAGCGCGCGGGGGTAACCAACAGCACCATCTCGATGATCGAAAAAAACAGCGTGAGCCCTTCGATCAGCTCGCTGCGCAAGGTGCTCAGTGGCATTCCGATGTCGATGGTCGAGTTCTTCTCGGTAGAAATGGAAGTCGAAAGCCAGGCCCAGATCGTCTACAAGGCCCATGAGCTGATCGACATCTCCGACGGTGCGGTGACCATGAAACTGGTCGGCAAGTCGCACCCCAATCGCGCCATTGCCTTCCTCAACGAGGTCTACCCGCCTGGCGCCGACACCGGTGACGAGATGCTCACCCACGATGGCGAAGAGACCGGCATCCTCCTCGAAGGCCGCCTGGAACTGGTGGTCGGTAGCGAGACCTTTGTGCTCGAAGCTGGCGACAGTTATTACTTCGAGAGCACCCGTCCGCACCGTTTTCGCAACCCGTTTGCCGAGCCCGCACGCTTGATCAGTGCCGCGACACCGTCGAACTTTTGATCCAGCGCAGCGTATTGATTCGCCAATAGCCCTTTCACTTGTGTGGTCGTTTCGCGGCTGTGGTGTAGCCGCTATACTTTTCAACGCCCGCAATTCGTGGCTGCGGGCGTGATCAGCCACCATGAGGGTGAACGCGTGAACCAAATCAAGAAGATGCTGGCCATACCAGCTGCCGTTTTCGCCCTGTGGGCAGTCACCGCAAACGCGGCGACCAACGATGATATTGCCAAGCGCCTGGCGCCGGTCGGCCAGGTGTGTGTTCAGGGCCAGGAATGCAAGGGCATGGCCGTGGCGGCTGTGGCCAGCGGTGGCGCGGCCAAGTCGGCTGATGACGTGATCGCCAAGCACTGCAATGCCTGCCATGCCACCGGCCTGCTCAATGCGCCGAAGATCGGCGATACCGCTGCGTGGAAAGAGCGTGCCGATCATCAGGGTGGGCTTGATGGGATCCTCGCCAAGGCGATTACCGGGATCAACGCCATGCCGCCCAAGGGCACCTGCGCTGATTGTTCGGACGATGAGCTGAAGGCGGCGATTCAGAAGATGTCCGGGCTTTGACCTATCGATTGCTGGGGCTGCGCAGCAGCCCCAGCAATCCCAAGCCAGGTGCAGCAAATCTCGCCCGCCCACGGTCCAACCCCCTGACCGCATGGACGTAACAGGAGGCACCGATGGCCCACAGCTGCAGCATCGACCAGGCCGTAGACCACGTTCTGGCCCATTTGCCCGCCCATATTCACATGGGCCTGCCGCTCGGCCTGGGCAAACCGAATGCCTTCGTCAACGCGCTCTATGCCCGCATCCGTGAGCTGCCCGAACGCCGCCTGACCATCTACACCGCGCTCAGCCTCGGCCGGCCGCCATTGGGCGATGGCCTGCAGAAACGCTTCCTCGAACCCTTCATCGAACGGGTCTTCGCCGACTACGAAGAGCTCGACTACCTGGCCGACCTGCGCGGCGACAAACTGCCCGCCAATATCCGCGTCGAGCAGTTCTTCATGCAGCCCGGCAGCCTGCTGCACAGCAGCATGGCCCAGCAGGACTACGTCAGCAGCAACTACAGCCACGCCGCCCGCGATATCAACGCCAAGGGCCTCAACCTGATCGCGCAACTGGTGGCCGAAACCCCGGAGCGCCCGGATCACCTGAGCCTGGCCTGCAACCCGGACATCACCCTCGACCTGCTGCCGATGGTCGCCAAGCGCCGCGCCGCCGGCGAGACCATTGTTCTGCTCGGCCAGGTGCACACCGAGCTGCCGTACATGCCCGGCGCTGCCGAACTGGGGCGCCAGGCCTTCGACCTGTTGATCGACGAGCCCGAGCAGCGCCGGCTGTTTTCCACCCCGAACATGCCGGTGGCGACTCAGGACCATTGCATCGGCCTGCACGCCAGCGCCCTGGTGCGTGACGGTGGCACGCTGCAGATCGGCATCGGCGCCATGGGCGATGCGGTAACTGCTGCGTTGTTGGCGCGCCAGGGCGACAACGAGGGTTACCGCGCCGTGCTGGACGAGCTGGATATCCAGCCGTGGCTGGCGCTGATCGAACGTGAAGGCGGCCTGGATGGCTTCGCTCAAGGCCTGTATGGCTGCAGCGAAATGTTCGTCAACGGCCTGCTGGCGCTGGCCGAAGCCGGCGTGGTGCGACGCCCGGCCGATGAGCACGGGGTGCTGGTGCACGGTGGTTTCTTTCTCGGCCCACAGGCGTTCTACCAGCGTCTGCGCGAGATGCCGCTGGAGCAGCGCCAGCGCTACGCAATGACCGCCATCAGCTACATCAACGAGCTGTATGGCCAGGAAGAATTGAAACGCCGCCAGCGCCGCGATGCACGCTTCATCAACACCGTATTCGCCATGACCCTGCTCGGCGCCGGCGTCGCCGACCAGCTGGAAGACGGTCGCGTTCTGAGCGGGGTAGGCGGGCAGTACAATTTCGTCGCCCAGGGCCACGCGTTGCAAGGCGGCCGCTCGGTGCTGCTGCTGCGCAGCTGGCGCGAGGCCGGTGGCGAGGTGAGCTCCAACCTGTACTGGACCTATGGCCACTGCACCATCCCGCGGCACCTGCGCGATATCGTCGTCACCGAATACGGCATCGCCGACCTGCGCGGGCAGACCGACAGCGAAGTCATCGCCCGGCTGCTGGCGATCAGCGATTCACGTTTTCAGGGCGAGTTGCTCGAGCAGGCCAAGGCCGCCGGCAAACTGGCCAAGGACTTCGTGCTGGATCAGCGCTTTTGCGACAACACCCCGGAGCGCCTCGAAGCGCTGCGTGAGCGGCATCCACGGTTGTTCCCGGAGTATCCGCTGGGCACGGACTTCACCGCCGAGGAGCGTGATCTGTTCAGGGCGCTGAACTGGCTCAAGAGCAAGTTCAAGCTGAGCGAGGTGCTCGAGCTGGGCAAGGCGGCGCTTGATGCACCGCCGCCCGAAGCCTATCCGGCGCAGCTGGCGCGGATGGGCCTGGAGCAGCCGCAGGGGCTGAAACAAGAGCTGTATCAGCGCCTGCTGCTGGCCGGGTTGCAGGCAACCCGGTGAGCGTCACTCGATGAAGGTGACCACGCCGCCTGCAAGCGACTTGACCCGCGCTAGCGACTCAACCCGGTAACCCTGGCTGTCGAGCTCGGCACGGCCGCCCTGGAACGACTTCTCGATGACGATGCCCAGCCCGGCAACGGTAGCGCCAGCCTGCTTGATGATCGAGATCAGCGCCTGCGAGGCCTTGCCGTTGGCGAGGAAGTCGTCGATAACCAGCACGCGGTCGCTGCTGTTGAGATGACGCGGCGAAATCGCCACGGTGTTCTCGGTCTGCTTGGTGAACGAATACACCGAGGCAGTCAGCAGGTTTTCGGTCAGGGTCAGCGACTGGTGCTTGCGGGCGAACAGCACCGGTACACCGAGTTTCAGGCCGGTCATGATCGCCGGAGCGATGCCCGAGGCTTCGATGGTAACGATCTTGGTCACGCCGGAGTCTGCGTACAGGCGGGCGAATTCGTCACCGATCAGCTGCATCAGGGCAGGATCGATCTGGTGGTTGAGAAACGCGTCGACTTTGAGAACCTGGTCGGAAAGCACGATGCCTTCTTCGCGAATCTTCTGCTGCAGTGCTTCCACTGTGGTATTCCTCGATGTAGCAAAAAGTGGCCACGGCTGGCTGCCGTGACAAAAGTGTAAAAGGGTTCAGCGCTTGAGCATTGCCCGTATATCGGCCAAGGCGTTGTTGCCGCGCGCGGCTTTGACTTCAACCGGTGCATCGTCCAGACCTTCCCAGCACAGATCATCCGGCGGTAGTTCGTCAAGGAAGCGGCTGGGCGTGCAATCGATGATTTCGCCGTACTGCTTGCGCTTGGCAGCGAAGGTGAAGGCCAGGGTCTGGCGTGCGCGGGTGATGCCCACGTAGGCCAGGCGCCGCTCTTCTTCGATGGTGTCGGCCTCGATGCTGGAGCGGTGCGGGAGGATTTCCTCTTCCATGCCCATGATGAACACGTAGGGGAATTCCAGGCCTTTGGAGGCGTGCAAGGTCATCATCTGCACGCCTTCGGCGTTTTCCTCTTCTTCCTGCTGGCGCTCGAGCATGTCGCGCAGGACCAGTTTGCCGATGGCGTCCTCGATGGTCATGTCACCCTCTTCGTCTTTCTCGAGGGTGTTTTTCAAGGCATCGATCAGGAACCAGACGTTGCTGATCCGGAAATCCGCCGCCTTGTCACTGGCGGTGTTCTGGCGGATCCAGTTTTCGTAGTCGATGTCGCGGACCATCTCGTGCAGCGCTGCGATCGGGTCATCCAGCGCGACCTTGTGGCGAACGCCGTCGAGCCAGTGCTTGAAGCGCTGCAAGCGCTCGGTGTAGCGCGCATCGAGGTGCTCGCCGAGGCCAATCTCGTCGCTGGCGGCGTACATCGACACGCCACGCTCGGTGGAATAGTTGCCGAGCTTTTCCAGGGTGGTCGAGCCGATTTCCCGGCGCGGCACGTTGATCACGCGCAGGTAGGCGTTGTCGTCATCCGGATTGACCAGCAGGCGCAGGTAGGCCATCAGGTCCTTGACCTCCTGGCGCCCGAAGAAGCTGTTGCCGCCCGACAGGCGATACGGCACCTGGTGGTGCTGCAGCTTCAATTCGATCAGCTTGGCCTGGTAGTTGCCGCGGTAGAGGATGGCAAAGTCGCTGTAGGGACGGTCGGTGCGCAGGTGCAAGGTGAGGATTTCCATGGCCACGCGCTCGGCCTCGGTTTCCTCGTTCTTGCAGCGGATCACGCGGATTTCGTCACCGTGGCCCATCTCGCTCCACAGCTGCTTTTCGAAATCATGCGGGTTGTTGGCGATCAGCACGTTGGCGCAACGCAGGATGCGGCTGGTCGAGCGGTAGTTCTGCTCGAGCATGACCACCTTCAGCGACGGATAGTCCTCTTTCAACAGCATGAGGTTTTCCGGGCGGGCACCGCGCCAGGCGTAGATCGACTGGTCATCGTCGCCGACCACGGTGAACTGGTTGCGCATGCCGATCAGCATCTTCACCAGCAGGTACTGACTGGCGTTGGTGTCCTGGTATTCGTCGACCAGCAGGTAGCGCACCTTGTTCTGCCAGCGCTCAAGCACCTCGGGGTGCTCCTGGAACAGTTTGACCGGCAGCAGGATCAGGTCGTCGAAGTCCACCGCGTTGTACGCCTTGAGCGTGCGCTGATAGTGGGTGTAGACGATGGCGGCGGTCTGCTCGCGCGGATTGCGGGCTTTTTCCAACGCCTCGGCGGGCATGATCAGCTCGTTCTTCCAGGCACCGATCATGTTCTTGATCTCGTCGATGCCGTCGTCGCCGGAGTACTCCTTCTGCATGATGTCCGACAGCAAAGCCTTGATGTCGGCCTCGTCGAAGATCGAGAAGCCCGGCTTGTAGCCCAGGTGCTTGTGCTCCTTGCGGATGATGTTCAAGCCCAGGTTGTGGAAGGTGCAGACGGTCAGGCCGCGGCCCTCACCTGCGCGCAGCAGGGTGGCGACCCGCTCCTTCATCTCGCGCGCGGCCTTGTTGGTGAAGGTCATGGCGACGATGTACTGGGCACGGATGCCGCAGTTCTGGATCAGGTGGGCGATCTTGCGGGTGATCACGCTGGTCTTGCCGGAGCCAGCACCGGCGAGCACCAAAAGAGGGCCGCCGACATAGTCACAGGCTTCTTGTTGCCGGGGATTGAGTCGGGACATGCTAGAACCGGGGTCGCCAGAAAATAGCCGCGCATTCTAACAGGCAAGTCACGCTTGTGGCGCGACCGTCTGACGCCGGAGTCAGACTTTTGTGACGTCCGGTGCCCTACCTGGCGGGAGTGGATCATGGCCTTGCCGCCACAATCGAGCTATTACTCAAATCAGATTTGCTGGTTGTACGACTTTTGGAGCAGGATGCGCGACAGAATACGACGGAGTGCAGCCCCGGGATGGGTGTTAATAAGAGTGAATATCATTTGGCTCTTGAGGTAGGATACCCCCGTCACGGTTAACGACCTCGCCTAAGGAGCGCGCTTGTCCACGCCTGTCGAACCCTTGCGTTTGCTGCTGTTGGCCGATGAGCCGGAGTGGGCCGCCAGCTTGCGCGACTGCCTGCAGCCTTTGGCTGGCAGCGCGGTGCTGCTGACCGCGCCCAACTGGGAGGCGGTCAACAGCCTGTTTGCCCACGACCGTCAGGCGGTGGTGCTGGCAACGCCTGCGCTGCTGCCGACCCCGGGCCGCTGCGAGTTGCCGACCATTGTCCTGCTCGACGACGAGCCCGAGGCGCCGCCTGCCGGCGTCAGTGACTGGCTGGTGCTGGCGCAACTGAGCAGTGACAGCCTGCGCCGCTCGCTGCGTCATGTGCGCGAGCGCGGCGTGCTGGTCGCCACCCTGCAGCGCCTGGCCGAACAGGACCCGCTGACCGGCATCGCCAACCGTCAGGGCTTTCAGGCCCTGCTGACCACGCGCCTGGCCGAACACGACGGCCGTGGCGTTGCTCTTGGCCATCTGGATCTGGACAACTTTCGCCACGTCAACGATGCGCTCGGCCATCAGGGCGGCGACCGGCTGATCCTGCAGGTGGTGACCCGGCTCAAGTTGCAGCTGGAGGCGGGCGATCAGCTGGCCCGGCTGGGCAGCGACGAATTCGCCCTGCTGATCGACACCCGTCGCGAGCCGAACCGCGCCGAATGGGTGGCCGAGCGCATCGTCGAAGCGCTGGGTGAGCCGTACTGGGTCGATGGCGAAAGCCTGCTGGTGGGCTGCAGCCTGGGTCTGGCCCATGCCCGCGCGCAGGCCGGCGCCGACCCACTGATGTGGCATGCGCACATCGCCATGCGCCAGGCCAAGAGCGTGCAGGGTTGCAGCTTTCATGTGTTCAACGAGCGGATCAACCGCAATGCGCGCAGCCTGGCTGACCTTGAAGGCGAACTGCGCCGCGCCCTGCGCCGCGACGAGCTGGAACTGCATTACCAGCCACGGCTGAACCTCGTCGATGGCCGCATCGTTGGCCTCGAAGCACTGGTACGCTGGAACCACCCCGAACGCGGCCTGCTGCCGCCGAGCGAATTCGTGCCGCTGGCCGAGCAGAGCGGCCTGATCGTGCCGCTCGGCTACTGGGTCATCTCCCGTGCCCTGCGCGACATGCAGGGCCTGCGTGAGCACGGCATTGCGCCGCTGCACATGGCGGTCAACCTTAGCTTTCGCCAGTTTCAGGACAGCCAGCTGCTGGCGACCCTGAGCCGGCTGATCATCGAGCATGGCGTCGATGCCCGGTGGCTTGAGTTCGAACTGACTGAAACCGCGGTGATGCGCCGCAACGAGCTGGTGCGCCAGACCATGGACGCCCTGGGCCGCCTGGGCGTGCGCTTCTCGCTGGATGACTTTGGCACCGGTTTTTCGTCGTTCGTGCACCTGAACAGCCTGCCGATCACCTTGCTCAAGGTCGACCGCAGTTTTGTCGGTGGTATGGAGCTGCGCGAAGAAAACCGCAAGCTGGTCCACGCGATGATCAACCTGGCGCACAACCTCAATCTCGAAGTGGTCGCCGAGGGTGTCGAAAGCGAAGAGCAGATGGCGCTGCTGCGCGGCTTTGGCTGCGACCAGGTGCAGGGTTTTCTGGTCAGCCAGCCGCTGCCGGTGGATGAGCTGGTGACCTACCTGCAGCAGGTGCCGGTCAGTGCGATCCGCGCTGTCTGAGTGCGCCGGGGCTGCTTTGCAGCCCTTTCGCGACACAAGGCCGCTCCTACAGGAACCATGTCGTCTGGGCATTGCGCGGTCCCTGTAGGAGCGGCCTTGTGTCGCGAAAGGGGCGCAAAGCGCCCCCAGCATTCCCGACCGTCACCCCCCCACGGCAACCTTGCGCAACATCCGCCGCACTCGCCATTCAAACGCGAAGGTCAGCGCCACCGAGGAGCAGGCCAGGCCCAGCGCCAGGCCCCACCAGATGCCGAGTGCACCGCCGCCGAGGTTGAAGGCAAACAGCCACGCACTTGGCGCGCCGATCAGCCAATAACAGCCCAGACCGATCAGGAAGGTGGTCTTGGCGTCTTGCAGGCCGCGGATCGAACCCATGGCGATGGTCTGCACACCATCGAACAACTCAAACCACGCCGCCACCATCACCAGCCCCACTGCCAGCTGGAAGATGCCGGCAAAGGCAGGGTCATTGCGGTCGATGAACAATCCCACCAACTGCTCGGGCAGCAACAGGAACAGCGCGGCGAAGGCAAACATCAACAGCGCACCAAAGCAAATACCGACCCGCCCGGCACTGCGCGCTGCAAGCAGGTTGCCGCCGCCGTAATACAGGCCGACCCGCATGGTCACCGCATAAGACAACCCGGTCGGCACCATGAACGCGGTCGAGACGATCTGCAGGGCGATCTGATGCGCCGCCAGCTCGGTGCTGCCGAGCACACCCATGCACAGCGCGGCGAAGGCGAACAAGCCGACTTCGACCATGTACGTGCCGCCAATCGGCAGGCCCAGCCGCCACAGCTCGCGCAACGCCGACAGCGATGGCCGCGCCAGGCCCTTGCGCAGCGGGTAGGCGTCGTAGAAGCGGTGCCAGCGGATATACAGCGCCAGGGCGATGGCCATGCCCAGCGAGACCAGCGCGGTGACCAGGCCAATGCCGACCAGGCCGAGTTTGGGCAAACCGAACATGCCCTCGATCAGCGCATGGTTGAGCAGGTAGTTGAGCACCGTGCCGACCAGGCTGATGACCATCACCGGCGTCGACCGGCCAAGGGCGCTGGTGAAGCCGCGCAAGGCCATAAACGTCAGGTAGCTGGGTAGTGCCAGTGGCAACAGGGTGAGGAAGGCCATGGCCGCCTCGACGTTTTCCGGCTGCTGACCAAACATCAGCAGCACCGGGCCGAGGTTCCACAATGCCAGCGCGGCGCCCAGCGCCAAAGCCCAGGCCAGCCAGATGCCGGCCTGAGCGAGGCGGGTGGCGCCGGCGATATCCCCGGCACCCTTGCGGATCGCCACCAGCGTGCCGACGGCGGCAATCACGCCCAGGCAGAAGATCGACACGAACGAATAGCTCGCCGCGCCCAGGCCGCCACCGGCCAGGGCCTGCGGGCTGATCCGCGCCATCATCAAGGTGTCGGTCAGCACCATCAGCATATGCGCCAACTGCGAGGCAATCAGCGGCCCGGCCAGGCGCAGCAGAGCCTTGAGTTCAACGGTGGGCGCGACGTGCATGGTGAGAGTCCTTGATGCTGGGGGATGAACAGGAGGTGGATTCTGAGGCCTGGGTCAACTTTCCACAAAAGGATAAATGCGATCCCTCCCATGAGTTGAACTCATGTATGTATGATTTGCCTTGCTCGTTCGTGCCCCCCGTATTGCAGGTGCCCCATGTCCAGACAACTCCCTCCGCTCTATGCACTGCGTGCATTCGAGGCGGCTGCACGGCATTCCTCGTTCACTCGCGCCGGCGAGGAGTTGTCGATTACGCAAAGCGCCGTCAGCCGGCACATCCGCACGCTGGAGGAGCACTTCGCCTGCCGCCTGTTCGTGCGCAGCGGCCGCAGCCTGCAGCTGACCGAGGCGGCGCGGATGCTGCTGCCCGGCGTGCGCGATGGCTTCGCTTCGCTGGAGCGCGCCTGCGATACCTTGCGCGGCGAAGATGACATCCTGCGCATGAAAGCCCCGTCGACCCTGACCATGCGCTGGCTGCTGGCGCGGCTGAGCCGCTTTCGCCATCTGCAACCGGGCAACGAAGTGCAACTGACCAGCGCCTGGATGGACGTCGACCATGTCGATTTCAATCACGAGCCGTTCGACTGCGCGGTATTGCTCAGCGATGGCCAGTTCCCGGTCGACTGGGAGGTGCGGCGGTTGTTCTCCGAGTTGCTGATCCCGGTCGGCGCTGCGCAGCTGATCGACGAGGGGCCTTGGGATGAGCAGCGCCTGGCTGACATCGAACTGCTGCATCCGACCCCGGACAAACGTGACTGGCGTAGCTGGCTGGCGCGCATGGGCCTGGCTGAAAAGGTTTCGCTCAAGGGTGGGCAGGTCTTCGACACGCTTGAACTGGGCATGATCGCTGCGGCGCGTGGCTACGGGATCTCCATGGGCGATCTGTTGATGGTGGCCGAAGACGTCGCTCAAGGCCGGCTGAGCCTGCCGTGGCCGACCGCAGTGGCCAGCGGCATGGACTATTACCTGGTCTGGCCACGCACCAGGCCCGGCACAGAGCGCCTGCGTCGCTTGAGCGGGTTTCTCCAGGAAGAGGCGGCGGCAATGGACTTGCCAGCGGTGCAAATCCTGCCAGCGCTTGCGCAGTAAAACGTTTGCGAATGTCCCGGTCCGACACTCAAGTATTCGTCCGCGACGCCGATTTAGTGGCACCAGCGTCCCGCAAGAGGACGCGATTACCCGTCGAAAGCAGCGGGCGGTCAGCGCGATCAGGATGATCCCGGCCCCTTGCCAGGAGCTTGCACATGCCTCAACCCCGTGCCCGGATTGCCTCACAGCTCGGGATCGCCCTCGCCATCGTGCTGGCGCTGGTGATCACCGGCAGTACCCTGTTTGCCCTGCGCTCGCTGGATAACGCCAACCTCGCCACCCGCCAGGAACACCTGGCCAGTGAAGCGCGGCTGCTGGCTGACCAGCTGGATACCTTCCATGGTTCGCTGAAGGACAACACCCAGCGCCTCAGCGGCCTGTTCGAGCGCCGTTTCGCCTCGGGTCTGAGCCTGCATGCCGGCGAAAGCGCCACTGTCGCCGGCCAGGCCACGCCGGCGCTGTATCTGGGGGAACACCTGCTCAACAACGATTTCCAGCAGGTCGACGAGTTCAAGCAGATGACTGCTGGCGTCGCCACCGTGTTCGTGCGCAGTGGCGATGACTTTATCCGCATCAGCACCTCGCTGACCAAGCAGGATGGCAGCCGCGCCATCGGCACCCAGCTCGACCGCCAGCACCCGGCCTATGCCAAGTTGATGGCCGGGCAAAACTACGTTGGCCGTGCCGTGCTGTTCGAGCGCAACTACATGACCCGCTACGTGCCGGTGCGCGATGACAGCGGCCGAGTCATTGCGGTGCTGTTCGTCGGCTTTGACTACACCGATGCGCAGAACGCCCAGCTCGCCAACCTCAAGCGCTTCCGCATCGGTCACACCGGCTCGCTGGCGCTGCTTGACGAGCAGGGCAAGTGGCTGGTGCCGCCGGCTGATGTGGGCAATGCCGAGACGGCCGCGCAAGCCGTCAAGAACCTCGCTGCAGAGCCGGGTACTGGCAGCTTCTGGGACAACGCCGACGAGCAGATTTTCAGCGTTGCCATGCCGTTTGCCGAAGGCCCGTGGACAGTTGTTGCGAGCATGCCCGAAGCCGAGATTCGCGACGTGACCTGGAGTGTCGGCCTGCGCCTGGCGATTGGCAGCCTGCTGGCCATGCTGCTGGCGGTGGCGGCGACGCTGTTCCTGCTGCGGCGCAAGCTGCGCCCACTGAGCGACCTGCTGCGTCAGGCCGAAGCCCTGGGTGCGGGTGATCTGAGCGCGCGTCTGACGGTCAGCAGCAACGACGAGATTGGCCAGTTGGCGCGCAGCTTCAACCAGATGGGTGAAGCACTGTCGACCATGGTTGCGCACATTCGCAGCGCCTCCGAGCAGGTCAGCGGCCGTGCTCGTTCGCTGGCCGGGCTGTCGTCCGGTGCCTGCGAAGGCATGGAGCAGCAGTCTGGCGAAATCACCAGCATGGCTGGCGCCGTCGAAGAGTTCAGCGCCACCTCGATGAACATTGCCGACAATATGGCCGGCACCGAACGCATGGCCCGCGACAATGCCGAGCACACCCGGGTTGGCCGCAGCGCGATGAACGAAGCGTCAGCCTCGCTACGCCAGATCGCCGATGCCCTCGGCGGCACTGCTGAGGTCATGGACACCCTAGGCGCCCGCTCGCAGGAAATCGGCGGCATCGTCGGGGTGATCACCGCCATCGCCGAGCAAACCAACCTGCTCGCGCTCAACGCGGCAATCGAGGCCGCTCGCGCCGGTGAGCAGGGCCGTGGCTTTGCCGTGGTGGCCGATGAGGTGCGCGGCCTGGCGGCGCGGACCCGTTCGGCGACCGACGAGATTTCCGGAATGATCGGCAGTATCCAGCAGCAGACCGGGCACGCCATCAGCACCCTGCAGCAGGGCAACCGGCTGATGCAGGAAGGCCTTGAACGCAACGTCAAAGTGGCTGATGCGCTGGCTCAGATTGACCAGCAGAGCCGCGACGCCGGTGAGCAGTTTGCCGCGATCAGCGCTGCCACTCAGGAGCAGAGCAGCACCGCGACCTTGCTCAGCCGCAACCTGCAGAGCATCGCCCAAGCCAACAGCGAGCAGCACGATGTGGCCAATGAACTGGCCACCACCGCACGTGAGCTGGAAGGCCTGGCGGCGCAGTTGCGCCAGGAAGTGGATCGCTTCCGCGTCCGCTGACAGCGGCAGCCGCCGCGCAGATCGGCCTGCGTAGCGGCTGCAATCAGGCGAGGGTTACAGCGCGCTCAGGTTCAGTGCCTGCGCACAGGCCTGCAGCGAGCGCTGTTCGCTCTGCGCGTATAGCGCCAGCTCGTCCTGCACCGCCAACCCCAGCGCCGCCTCGAACGCTTCGCGGTTGGCATTGCTGCCGTAGTTGGCCTGGGCATCGTCGCCCAGGTTGGACTGGAAGATCCCCGCCGCACTGACCGGCAGGAAGTCTTCGTAAACCAGCGCTTCGAAATGCACATGCCCGGCGTCGATCAGGCCCTGCAAGGTGCTCGGCCGGCCAGCTTCGTTGCGCGCTGCCAGGCCCTTGTCGGTGGCGAAATAACGGAAGTAGGCCAGGCCCTGCTCGCGCATCTGCGCCAGGTCATCGGGGAACTCGGCGAACTGCGCCTGGAGCAACTGCTGGTAGCGCTCGGCATTGGCCTCGGCCGGCACCCCGCCGAGTGCTGCGCGGGTCGCATCGAGCAGGGTGTCGTACAGCGCCCGGCCCTTGGGCGTCAGCGCTGCTCCACGCTGTTCGATTTCGCCGAAGCGCGCAGTATGGCTGCCTTCGCTGCCGGCCTGATCGGTGAAGGCGACCTTCTCTTGCAGGGCCTTGAAGCTGGTCTGACGCAGCAGGATCGGGTGACGCCGGGTTGGCGGGCCTTCGACCACTGCCTTGGGGGGAATGCCCTTGGCCGGCATGCCCAGCTGAATCGCATCGATGTCCAGCGTGCGCGGGGTCAGGTGATTGATGTGCGGGCCTTTGAACGCCACCACATCGGCAATCAGCCGGTGCTGGTCATGCAGCTGCTTATACTGCTCGGCAGTCACTGTCGCCTGCTGGTGCCAGCGGAAGGTGTGCAGCGCCTCCTGCACAAAGGCCTCGGCGTCGGCGGCGTTGAGGCCGTTGTTGCGCTCACATTGGGCGATCAGTTCCAGCACCCGCGGGGTGAAGATCTGCCGCTTGGCCAGAATGCTCGCAGCCAGCTCGCGCAGTTGCGGGTTGTCGATCAGCTCCAGGCGCAGCAGCGAGGTGAACACGCGGAACGGGCTGACGTGCAGCGACTGCTCATGCACTGCGCGAAATGCCGTCGAGTGCACCGGCACGCCCGCCGAGCTCAGGTCGTAGTAACCCACCGGCTGCATGCCCATCACCGCGAACAGGCGGGCGATGGTGGCAAGCTCGGCGGCGGTGCCAACGCGGATGGCGCCATGGCGTTCGTGGTCGAGACGCTCGATTTCGCCGGTCCAGCGCAGCGCTTCAGCGACCTGCGGCTGTTGCTGCATGACCTGCTGGTTGATTTCGCTGACCAGCTCCAGCAGCGTGCCGTACAGCGGCACTTCCTGTTTGTACATGAGCGACATAGCGGCAGAGAACTGCGCACGGATGCTGTCTGGGCTGACGAAATCAAGGGCGGGCATCGCAAGCTTCCTGGTGGTTAATGGGACCGTTACATGAAAACTGGGAATGGACTGCCGCCACAAGCGAAAAAAAGTAGAGGTGTCATTCCCTTTATGATTGATGTCGCCCCGACACTATCAGCCCCCAAGCTGAGTTTTGATCCACTCCACCAACGCCCGCACCTTCGGCACTTCGGCCGCATGCTCGGCATACGCCAGATAATGCGCGCCATTACTGCGCATAGCATGCTGCCAGGCAATCACCAAACTGCCCTCGGTCAGTTCCTTCTCCGCTAGATACCGCGGCACCAGCGCCACGCCGCAGCCCGCCTGAGCCGCACTCAAGGCCATATAAAAGGTGTCGAAGCGTGGCCCGTGGTAGCTGTTGTCGGTGTGCAGGCCCTGCTCCAGGAACCACTCATGCCAGGCCTCCGGCCGTGAAGTGCTCTGCATCAACACCAGTTCGGCCAGCGCACTGGCATCGCTCAACTCGCGCCCTTGCAGCAATTCAGGCGCGCACACCGGCACCACTTCCTCGTCGAACAGCTGCACGCAGGTTGCCCCCGGCCAGGTGCCCTGGCCAAAGAAGAACACCACGTCGGCCGAGCCCTGCAACAGCGAGAACGGCTCCATCTCGTTGCGGATATCAAGGTGGATATTCGGGTAGCGTTTGCCAAAACCCTTGAGGTGCGGGATCAACCAGCGCACGCCAAAACTCGGTTGAGTAGCTACCTTCAATATCTCGGTCTGCTCGCCGTACGTCAGGATGTAGCGGCTGGACATGTCGACCTGGGTGAGGATCTTGTTCACCTCGGCCAGGTACAGGCTGCCCGCAGGCGTCAGTTGCAAGCGCCGGCGAATGCGCAGGAACAGGTGATGGTGGAGCATTTCTTCAAGCTGCGCGACCTGTTTGCTGACCGCACTTTGGGTCAGGTGCAGCTCTTCGGCAGCGCGGGTGAAGCTCAAGTGACGGGCTGCGGCTTCAAAGCACTGCAGGGCCGTCATCGACGGTACCAGACGTTTCGACATGGCAGTCTCTATGCAAGGGGATCATGACCTGACGGAATGATATGCGGAATAAAGGTCGTTTGTTGCACTGCTGTGATCGGATTAATACTGATCCACATCATATTTACCACCCTTCAGCCGATTTAGGAGAAGCACGATGGTTGCTGCATTGCTCGAGCGCCTTGGCGTCGCCGCCCAGGCCTACACCCAGGGCGACTACCCTGTTCACACCCCGATCGACGGTAGCCAGATCGCCACGGTGAAACTGCTCGGCAAGGCCGAGACCACCGTCTGCATCGACCAGGCCCACGCCGCCTTCGAAGCCTGGCGCACTGTACCGGCCCCGCGTCGCGGCGAGCTGGTGCGGCTGTTTGGCGAAGTCCTGCGTCAGCACAAGGCCGAGCTCGGTGAGCTGGTCTCGATCGAAGCCGGCAAGATCACCCAGGAAGGCCTGGGCGAAGTGCAGGAAATGATCGACATCTGCGACTTCGCCGTCGGCCTGTCGCGTCAGCTGTACGGCCTGACCATCGCCTCCGAGCGCCCCGGCCATCACATGCGTGAGTCGTGGCATCCGCTGGGCGTGGTTGGCGTGATCAGCGCCTTCAACTTCCCGGTGGCGGTGTGGGCGTGGAACACCGCGCTGGCGCTGGTAGCCGGTAACGCCGTGGTCTGGAAACCGTCCGAGAAGACCCCGCTGACCGCACTGGCCTGCCAGGCGCTGTTCGAAAAAGCCCTGCTGGCCTTCGGTGATGCACCGGCCGGCCTGGCCCAGCTGGTGATCGGCGGCCGTGAAGCCGGCGAAGCGCTGGTCGACGACCCACGTGTACCGCTGGTCAGCGCCACCGGCAGCACCCGCATGGGCCGTGAAGTCGGCCCACGGGTTGCCGCACGCTTTGGCCGCAGCATCCTCGAACTGGGCGGCAACAACGCCATGATCCTCGCGCCGAGTGCCGATCTTGATCTGGCTGTGCGCGGCATTCTGTTCTCCGCCGTCGGCACCGCTGGCCAGCGCTGCACCACCCTGCGTCGGTTGATCGTGCACCGTTCGATCAAGGACGAAGTGGTTGCCCGCGTCAAAGCCGCCTACGGCAAAGTGCGCATCGGCGACCCGCGCGAGAACAACCTGGTCGGCCCGCTGATCGACAAGCAGTCGTTCGACGCCATGCAAGGCGCACTGGCCAAGGCCCGTGACGAAGGTGGCCAGGTGTTTGGTGGTGAGCGTCAGCTGGCCAGCCAGTATCCGAACGGCTACTACGTGACCCCGGCAATCGCCGAGATGCCTGCGCAGAGCGAAGTGGTCCGCCACGAGACCTTCGCACCGATCCTGTACGTGCTGGCTTATGACGACTTCGAGGAGGCCTTGCGCCTGAACAACGAAGTGCCACAAGGCCTGTCGTCGTGCATCTTCACCACCGACCTGCGTGAAGCCGAGCGCTTCCAGAGCGCAGCCGGCAGCGACTGCGGCATCGCCAACGTCAACATCGGCACCAGCGGTGCAGAGATCGGTGGCGCGTTCGGCGGCGAGAAAGAAACCGGCGGCGGTCGCGAGTCGGGTTCGGATGCCTGGAAAGGCTACATGCGGCGCCAGACCAACACCGTCAACTACTCACGCGAATTGCCGCTGGCGCAGGGCATCGTGTTCGACTGATGATCGCAGGCGGGGGCCTCGGCCCCCTTTCGCGGCCGTGTGCCGCGAGCGGCCGCCTGGCGGCCACACCGTAACAAGAAAAATAAGCTGAGGCCGGTCATGCCCGAATTGCGTCAACAATGTCTCTGGGAACACGTCACTCCGGCGAGCGTCGCCGTGCAGGCCCTGGCGGGCGAGCACAGGGCCGACGTCTGCGTCATCGGTGGCGGTATCACCGGCCTGTCGGCAGCGATCCATCTGCTCGAACAGGGCAAGTCAGTGATCGTTGTCGAAGCCTGGAAAATAGGCCACGGCGGCTCCGGGCGCAACGTTGGCCTGGTCAACGCCGGCACCTGGATTCGCCCCGACGATGTCGAGGCGACCCTCGGTCAACAACAGGGCAGCCGCTTGAACAAGGCCTTGGGCGAGGCACCCGCCGAGGTGTTCGCCATGATCGAGCGCCTGGGCATCGACTGCCAGGCCCAGCACAAAGGCACTCTGCACATGGCGCACAACGCCACTGGCCTGGCTGACCTGGAGGCGCGCCATCAGCAATGGAGCCGGCGCGGCGCCAACGTCGAACTGCTGACCGGCGCGCAGTGCCAGGAATACTGCGGTACCGACAAGATTTCCGCCGCGCTGCTTGACCATCGCGCCGGCACCATCAACCCGATGGCTTACACCCAAGGCCTGGCTGCTGCAGTAGAGCGGCTGGGCGGCAAGCTGTTCCAGCAATCCTCGGTCGAAGGCCTGCAGCGCGATGGCGCTGGCTGGCAGGTCAACACCGGCAAAGGCGTGGTCCGTGCCGACAAGGTGGTGATCTCCACCGGCGCCTACACCGAGGGCGACTGGAGCAACCTGCAAAAGCACTTCTTCCGTGGCTATTACTACCAGGTTGCATCGGCACCGCTGCACGGCGCAGCCGCCGACAAGGTGCTGCCCCATGGCCAAGGCTCGTGGGACACCCGTACCGTACTCAGCAGCATCCGCCGCGATGACCAAGGCCGCCTGCTGCTCGGCAGCCTCGGTCGGGTCGACAACAAGCCGGCATGGTTCGTACGGCGCTGGGCCGACCGCATTCAGAGCCACTACTACCCGGAGCTGGGCAAGGTCGACTGGGAAATGCACTGGACCGGCTGCATCGACTTCACCCCCGATCACCTGATGCGCCTGTTCGAACCTGCACCGGGGTTGGTCGCGGTGACCGGCTACAACGGTCGCGGCAATACCACCGGCACCGTGATTGGCCGAGCCTTTGCCGAGTTTCTGCTCAAGGATGACCCCGAGCGCCTGCCGGTGCCGTTCTCGCCGATGAAAGCCGTCAGCGCGCCGTCGTTGCGTACTGCGTTCTATGAGTCAGGCTTCTCGCTGTACCACGCCGGCCAGTGCTTGCGCGTGGTCCTGTAGGAGCGGCCTTGTGTCGCGAAAGGCCAGCGTAGCTGGCCCGGCGATACCCGCGGCGAAGCTGAAATCTGGGGCCGCTACGCGGCCCTTTCGCGACACAAGGCCGCTCCTACCGCAGCCAGCTGAGAAAGCCGCCTTTCTTGACCAGCACCGGTTTCTGCATCAACAGTGAATCGCGGCTCTGCCGGCGGAACCGTTGCAGCTTGGTCAAGGCCATCTGCACGTCGCCGCGCTGGTCCAGGCAACTGCGCAGCTGTTCCTTGTCGATCCGATACAGCACGCAGCCGCTCAGGGTACGGAACTCCACCGCCGACTCTTCTTCATCGACCAAACCTTCAATGGCCAGCAGCTCGCCCGGCCCCATGCGCCCGGCCTCGACCAGCCGCTCGCCATCGCGCACCGACGCCGACACTACCCCGCTGGCAATCACCAACACATGCTGCGAGCGCTCGCCGATGCCAAGGATCACCTGATCGACCAGGTACTCCACCGTCGTCATGTGCTGGCTCAGCTCATCACGCTCGTCGCCGCTCAGCGAGCGGAACAGGCGCACCTCATCCAGCAGCTCGCGCTGACGGCTGCGTGGCGCCGAAGCCAGGTCGGCATTCCAGATCACGCCGCTGGCTTCCAGGTGCCGATGGGCCAGGTCGAACAACTGATTGCGCACCTCGCCCTTGCGCGCCATGTCGGTGATGAAACCACTGGCTTCATATTCCACCGACTCCAGGCTTGAGGCTTTTACCGAGACCTTTGGTGCAGGCTTGGCGAGTAGCGCAGAGGTGCCTTGCAGGGCCTTTTCCAGCGCATCGAACACCCGCTTCGGGCGCACTTTGGCCGGCACCACCACGGTGATGCTCAGCCCATGCCGGTCCGCCGGGCGGCTGTGATTGAGCAGCTTGGCCTTGGCTGCCACCGAGTTGGGCACCACCGCCAGGCTGCCGCTGGCAGTGATCATCCGCGTCGCCCGCCAGTCGATATCGACCACTTTGCCCTCGGTGCCATCGATCGAAATCGAATCGCCGATCTGATACGGCCGCGTGGTATTCAGAACGATCCCCGAGAACACATCGCTCAAGGTGCTCTGCAACGCCAGGCCGATCACGATCGCCATTACCCCTGACGTCGCCAGCAGCCCCTTGACCGGCAACTGCAGCACATAGGCCGCCGCGGCCACCACCGCCACCAGAAAAATCAATGCCCCGAGCACGTCCTGCAACAAACGCCCGCCATGGCTGCCGCGCGCCACCAGCAGCACGCCGAACACCACCGTCACCGTCCGCGCCGCAAACAGCCACCAGCCAATCGCCAGCACCGTCGCCAACAGATTGCGCGCCACATCATCGACCCACGGCGGCGGCTGCAACGGGCTCATCCCCGCCGCCAGCAACACCGCGCTGAACAACAGGAAGATCGCCAGACGCGCAGCGATCCGCCACGGCTGGCGCTGCAGCGTGATCAATTGCCAGAGCAGCACATCGAGCAGGATCAAACAGGTGCCGAGCAACAGCGGGTAGGACTGGATGAACGCCAGCATGACGGTCTCGGTGCGGGGGAGGGCTGATGGGTAGTAAAGAGTAGGCGAGGGGGACAAGCAACCGGGCCGTAGTCGCAACAACAGGCCGTAATCACCATCGTTCATAAAATAGAACGCTAAAGACAAATTTAGCTATCTAGTCGCACAAAGGTCTTGGTTTTAATCTTTACTCATCAACGCGAAACACCCAACTCACTCGAAACCAAGACCCTTGCGGAGCACCAAGCCATGAACAACTTCAAATACAACCGCCTGAACAAAGACGACGCCGTAGTCCTGCTGGTCGACCATCAAGCTGGCCTGCTGTCGCTGGTGCGTGACATCGAGCCGGACAAGTTCAAGAACAATGTGTTGGCCCTGGCTGACCTGGCCAAGTTCTTCAACCTGCCAACCATCCTTACCACCAGCTTCGAGCAAGGCCCCAACGGCCCGCTGATCCCCGAGCTGAAAGCGCTGTTCCCGGATGCGCCGTACATCGCTCGCCCTGGCCAGATCAATGCCTGGGACAACGAAGACTTCGTCAAGGCGGTCAAGGCGACTGGCAAGAAGCAGCTGATCATCGCTGGTGTGGTGACCGAGGTTTGTGTGGCGTTCCCGGCACTGTCGGCGCTGGAAGAAGAGTTCGATGTGTTCGTGGTTACCGATGCGTCCGGCACCTTCAACGAGATCACTCGTGACGCCGCCTGGAACCGCATGAGCAGCGCTGGTGCACAACTGATGAACTGGTTCGGCGTGGCCTGTGAACTGCACCGCGACTGGAGGAACGACATCGAAGGCCTCGGCGCGCTGTGCTCCAACCACATCCCGGACTACCGCAACCTGATGACCACCTACAGCGCCCTGACCGCCGCCGGCAAATAAGCCGCGCCCTCAACCCAGCGCCGGCCCACAGCAACAGCGTGGGCCATGGCCAGCCGCCTTTGCCCAGGGAACACCCATGGACAGTGCAACCGTCGATAACCGCAACGTGGTGACCCTGGTCATCCAGCACAAGGCGCGGGCCGCCGCGCTGGCGCAGTACGAGGCATGGCTCAAGCGCGCGGTAACCACTGCCCGCCAGCAGCCTGGCCACCTCGACGTCAATGTGATCCGCCCCGATGGCGGTGGTTGCCACTTCACCACCGTGGTGCGTTTTGCCGATGCTGAACTGCTGCAGGCATGGGTCAATTCGGCTGAACGCCAGGCACTGATCAGCGAGGTGCTGCCGCTGCTTGAAGACGGCGACCACACCCGTGTGCATGACGATCCGGAGTTCTGGTTCACCCCGGCCAGCAGCAACACCCCAGCGCCGCCGCGCTGGAAGCAGGCCGTGCTGACCTACCCGGTGATCTGCCCGTTGACCATGTTGGTACCGATCGTGCTCGCACCGCTGTTCACTCGCGTGCCGCAACTGGCCGGGCCGGTCATTGGCAACCTGATCGGCAACCTGCTGGTGATCCTGCCGGTGGTGTTTTTCATCATGCCGTGGGTAACCCGCCGCTGCGCCAACTGGCTACGCGGTTGAAACATTTCTGACGCTACGCTGTGCAAGCCCCTACCTAAATTCTGGAGATACCGATATGAGCACGTTCGTAACCCGCGATGGCACTTCGATCTACTTCAAGGACTGGGGCAGCGGCAAGCCCGTGCTGTTCAGCCATGGCTGGCCGCTGGATGCGGACATGTGGGACACCCAGATGGAGTTTCTCGCCAGCCGCGGCTACCGCGCCATCGCCTTTGACCGGCGTGGCTTCGGTCGCTCCGACCAACCGTGGACCGGCTATGACTACGACACCTTCGCCGACGACATCGCCCAGCTGATCGAGCACCTCGACCTGCGCGACGTGACCTTGGTCGGCTTCTCCATGGGTGGCGGTGACGTTAGCCGCTACATCGGTCGGCATGGCAGCGAGCGGGTGGCCAAGCTGGTGTTGCTCGGCGCAGTAACGCCGGTGTTCGGCAAGTCCGAGAGCAACCCGGATGGCGTCGATGCTTCGGTGTTCGAAGGTATCCAGGCGGGCCTCAGAGCCGACCGTGCACAGTTCCTGGCCGACTTCGCCACCCCGTTCTACGGCATCAACAAAGGCCAGGCGGTCTCCACCGGAGTGCAGGCGCAGACCCTCAATATCGCCCTGCTGGCGTCATTGAAAGCGACTCTGGATTGCGTCAGCGCCTTCTCTGCCACCGACTTCCGTCCAGACATGGCCAAAGTCGATGTGCCGACTCTGGTCATTCATGGCGACGCCGACCAGATCGTACCGATGGAAACCACCGGCAAGCGCGCAGCAGGAATGATCAAGGGCGCTGAGTTCAAGGTATACAGCGGCGCGCCGCACGGCTTTGCGGTCACCCATGCGCAGCAGTTGAACGAAGACCTGCTGGCGTTCCTGGCCAAGTAAGCCACCGAGGCGGCGTGGTTCACTCCGCGCCGCTCCCGCCCCCTATCCGAGGATTTGCCCATGACCGCCGACCTGATCCTGTTCAACGGCAAGCTGCACACCGTCGACCGTGAAAACCCAACCGCCACCGCCGTGGCCATCAAGGACGGGCGTTTTCTCGCCGTGGGCAGCGACGCCGAGGCCATGGCCTTGCGCGGTGACAGCACGCAAATCATCGACCTCAAGCAGCGCACGGTGATCCCCGGCCTCAACGACTCGCACCTGCACCTGATCCGCGGCGGCCTCAATTACAACCTGGAACTGCGCTGGGAAGGCGTGCCTTCGGTAGCCGATGCCCTGCGCATGCTCAAGGACCAGGCGGCGCGCACGCCAACTCCGCAGTGGGTGCGGGTAGTTGGTGGCTGGAACGAATTCCAGTTCGCCGAAAAACGCATGCCGACCCTTGAAGAGATCAACCAGGCCGCGCCCGATACCCCGGTTTTCCTGCTGCACCTGTACGACCGCGCGCTGCTCAACCGCGCCGCGCTCAAAGCCGTCGGCTACGACAAGGACACGCCCAACCCAGCCGGTGGCGAGATCCAGCGCGACAAGTTCGGCAACCCGACCGGCATGCTCATCGCCCGCCCCAACGCGATGATTCTCTACGCGACCCTGGCCAAAGGGCCGAAGCTGCCCTTGGAGTATCAGGTCAACTCGACCCGCCAGTTCATGCGTGAACTCAACCGCCTCGGCCTGACCAGCGCGATCGATGCCGGTGGTGGCTACCAGAACTTCCCCGACGATTACTCGGTAATCCAGGAGCTGGCCGACAACAACCAGCTGACCGTGCGCATCGCCTACAACCTGTTCACGCAAAAACCCAAGGAAGAGCTCGACGACTTCCGCAAGTGGACCTCCAGCGTCAAGCTGCACAGCGGCACCGACTTCCTCCGGCACAACGGCGCCGGCGAGATGCTGGTGTTCTCCGCCGCCGACTTCGAGGACTTCCTCGAGCCGCGCCCTGACTTGCCGCAGACCATGGAAGAAGAGCTGGAACCGGTGGTCCGCCATCTGGTCGAGCAGCGCTGGCCGTTCCGCCTGCACGCCACCTACAACGAGTCGATCACGCGCATGCTCGACGTGTTCGAGAAGGTCAACCGCGACATCCCGTTCAACGGCCTGCCGTGGTTCTTCGACCACGCCGAAACCATCACCCCGCAGAACATCGAGCGCGTGCGTGCCCTGGGCGGCGGTATCGCCATTCAGGACCGCATGGCCTTCCAGGGTGAGTACTTCGTCGACCGTTACGGCGCCAAGGCGGCCGAACAGACCCCGCCGATCAAGCGCATGCTGGAAATGGGCGTGCCGGTCGGTGCCGGTACCGACGCCACTCGGGTTTCCAGCTACAACCCGTGGACCTCGCTGTACTGGATGGTCAGCGGCAAGACCGTCGGCGGCATGGAGCTGTACCCCGAAGGCCTGAGCCGCGATACCGCGCTGCAGTTGTTCACCCAGGGCAGCGCCTGGTTCTCCAGCGAGCAGGGCAAGAAAGGCCAGCTCAAGGTCGGCCAGCTGGCTGACCTGGCAGCGCTGTCGCTGGACTTCTTCAGCGTCAGTGAGGAGGCGATCAAGAGCATCGAGTCGGTGCTGACCATTGTCGATGGCAAGGTCGTGTACGGCGCCGCCGAGTTCGACAAGCTGGGCCCGGCGCAGGTGCCGGTACTGCCTGAATGGTCGCCGGTGGCCAAGGTGCCGGGGCACTGGCGGGCGGGCACACCGTCGCTGGCAGCGATGCCACATCAGTGTTCCGGGCCGTGTGGGGTGCATGCTCACAGCCATGACAAGGCGCGCAAATCGAGTGTGCCGGTGAGTGACTTCCAGGGTTTCTGGGGATCGCTGGGCTGTTCGTGTTTCGCGTTCTGATTTGATCCGAGGCGGCCGCCTCGACGCGATCTCTGTAGGAGCGGCCTTGTGTCGCGAAAGGGCCGCGCAGCGGCCCCGACGATCTCTGGTGCTGCACAGATCCTGGGCCCGCTACGCGCGCCTTTCGCGACACAAGGCCGCTCCTACAGGGATCGCGTCAAACCTCAAGATCAGGCTTCGGGACAGATGTCGCTTTAACCCATTCAAGCCATGTCGCAGGACACGAACTCTTCCGCCAGGTGATCGATCAGCGAGCGTACCGACGGCAGCAGGCCACGCCGCGATGGGAAGATCGCATGGACGATACCGCAGCGCGGATTCCAGCCCGGCAGCACTTCTACCAGGTGCCCGCTAGCCAGATCCTCACGCACGGCCACCTTCGGCAAGTGCGCTATACCGATCCCCGCCAGCACGAAATGGCGCAGCGCAAACAGGTCATCGGTGACCATCCGCGGGGTATGCGGGATGACGATGCTGCGGCTCATGTCCTCGCCCTGAAACAGCTCCCACTGATACTCCCGCTGCGCGCCGCCCCAGTGCAGGCTCGGCAGCTGGCTGAGCTGCTGCGGATCGAAGCCCGCCGGCAGTTGCTCAAGAAACGCCGGCCGACCGACCAGACATTGGATGCTGTTGCTCAGCACCTTCATCACCATGTCGGTGTTTTCCAGCGGTGGAAAGCGCACCCGCAGCGCCACATCGAAGCCCTCGTGCAGCAAGTCGACGCGGCGGTTGGTGCTCTCGATGAACAACTCGACCCGCGGATACTTGAGCATATAGCGCGTCAGCATCGGCCCGACCCAGGAGTTGAGCAGGGTGGTCGGGCAGCTCATGCGCACCAGCCCGCGCGGCTCGCTGCGGTTGCGCTCGATCACCTCGGCAGCGCTCTCGGCCTCGACCCGCATGGCCAGGCAGCGGCGGTAATACTCCTGGCCGATTTCGGTCAGTGAGCAATGCCGGCTGGTGCGGTGCAGTAGGCGCACGCCGAGCCTTTCTTCGAGGTCGGCGATGCGCCGGCTGAGCTTCGATTTGGGCATGTCCAGCGCCCGCCCGGCAGGGGCAAAGCCACCGTGCTCGACTACCTGAGTGAAGAAGTACAGCGAGTTGAGGTCTTCCAAGCGGGTCTCCTGGTCAGTCGCTTGCTGCTGCGCCGGAGTGTTTGCGACTCGAGCGAGACGGAGCGTAACAGGCCAGGGGTAGAGGGGGCGGGGGATTTTTTGTGGTCACGCAGTGGCTGCGACTGAGGGAGCAAGCCGCACTGGCTTGAGATTTGTTACGAGCGCGACCTACGAGCTGTGGCAGGCCGCGCAGCGGGAGCATCCGCCTATCTGTCGACTGGTGTTGGCCTGAGTTGGCCTCAGTCGGCGTCTGACTCGAATAGCCGGGCCAGCTCCACCCGTGCTTCCTTGGCGTTCTGCATGACCTTGGCGCGGTCGTCGCGGATGCGGCCCTGGGCTTCGAGCACCTGCTCGTCATGTTCGGCAAAGCGCTGGATGCGGTCAGCGGCCTGATCATCCGACAAACCCAGGCCGACCAAGGCGCGTCGGCTCATTTCCAGGCTGGAATAGAACGTCTCGCGGATCGGCTCGGCGCCGACGTCCATCAGCTTGTGCACATGCTGGCGGTTGCGCGCGCGGGCGAGCACTTTCAGATGTGGATAGAGACGTTTGACCCTCTCTGCCGTGCGTGTGGTGATCTCGGGGTCGTCAGTGGTCACGATCAGGTATTCGGCCTCGCCGACTTTGGCGGCGTGCAGCACTTCGGCGCGCATCGGGTCGCCGTAGAACACCGGCGCCTGCTCGAAGGTGCGGGTCATCTCGATGGCGTCGACCGAGGTGTCGAGGGCAATGAACGGGATCTTCTGCGCACGCAGGATGCGCGAGACGATCTGGCCCATGCGGCCCATGCCGACGATCACCACCCGCGGCGCATCGGTCTGGATGTCCTTGTACTGTTCCGGCACTTCACGCGTGGCAGGCGGGCGCTTGAGCAGGCGGGCGCAGGCCATCAGCAACAGCGGCGTGGCGGCCATCGATAGAGTGATGGTCATCAGCAGCAGGTCGTAGGTGTAGCTGTCGAGCAGGCCTTGGTCCTTGCCCAGCTTGAACACCACAAAAGCGAACTCGCCGCCAGCCGCCAAGACCACGCCGAGGCGCAGGGCATTGGCCGTATTGAGGCCGCCCAGACGCCCGACCAGCATCAGCATCGGCAGCTTTACTGCGATCAGCAGCGCAGTCAGGCCGAGCAACAGCCAAGGCGTGTCGAACAACAGACTGAGATTGGCGCCCATGCCGACACTGATGAAGAACAGGCCCAGCAGCAGCCCTTTGAACGGCTCGATTTGCGACTCCAGTTCGTGCCGGTATTCCGAGTCGGCCAGCAACAGGCCGGCGAGAAATGCGCCCAAGGCCATGGAGATTCCGGCCAGCTCCATCAGCCAGGCAGTGCCGATCACCACCAGCAGTGCGGTGGCCGTGGACACTTCCGGCAAGCCGGTGCGGGCGACGATGCGGAACACCGGGCGCAGCAGATAACGGCCGCCGACGATGACCACGGCGATGCTGGCAAAGATGGTCAGGCCGTGTTGCAGGCTGTCGCCATGGCTGGTGTCCGGGCCACTGGCGGCGAGCAACGGCACCAGTGCGATCAGCGGGATGGCGGCGATGTCCTGGAATAGCAGAATGGCAAACGCCAGACGCCCGTGCGGGGCATTCAATTGCTTGGTTTCGGCCAGCGTCTGCAAGCCAAAGGCAGTCGACGACAAGGCCAGGCCCAGACCCAGCACCAGCGCTGCGGGCAGTGATTGGGCGAAACCGAACAGAGCGATGGCGCCGAGTATCGCGCCGGTCAGCAGCACCTGTGCCAGGCCCACGCCGAATACCGCTTTGCGCATCAGCCACAACCGCCGCGGTGACAGTTCCAGGCCGATGATGAACAGCAGCAAGACTACGCCCAGCTCGGAAATGTGCGCGACGCTTTCGGTGTCGCGGATCAAGCCTAAAACCTGTGGGCCTATGGCTACGCCGGCAAGCAGGTAACCGATGACGGCGCCGAGTTGCAGGCGCTTGGCCAATGGCACGGCAATCACTGCGGCGAGAAGGAAGATGACCGCGGTTTGTAGCAGGCTGCCTTCGTGTGGCATCGCTCGAACTCCATGAGCTGCGAAGAGGGCAGCGGGATCAGATTAGTCGCGCATTGTGAAGGGCAGGGTGGGTGCAGACAATCCGCCTGTGCAGAGACACATTGTCATTTCAGTGGCGACAATCAACGCACACTGGCTGCAAACAAACACGGGGCAAGCCCTTTTCAAGACCTGCCCCGCAGAGTGTTTACAACAGCGTTGTACGATGACCTAGCTGAACAGCTCCACACCCAGCTGGAACGCCACCCACAGCGCCAGGCCGGTGGCGAATGCCAGGGCGATGTTCTCGAACAGGTTGTTGCGGTATTCCTTGCTCAGCAGCGATTTCTGGTTGGACATGATCAACAGGCCCAGCGAGATCACCGGCAGACCAATGATATTCAGCGCGCTGACGCCGATGGTCAGGGTGACGAAGTCAGGCATGCCCGGAATCGACCAGATCAGTGGCGTAACCAGGATGAACAGCATGAACCAGCGGTGCGCCGGGTCCTTGTGGAACTCCTTGCCATAACGCTCGCGACGCTTGGGCTGCACGTGCTGCAGGGCGTCGGTGATCAGCATCGGGAAGGCTGTGGTCTTGCCGGAAATGCTGGCGAACAGGGTGGCGAACACGCCGATGAAGAACACATACCAGCCGATCGGGCCGAAGAAGATTTCCAGCGCCTTGCCCAGATCGCCGAGGGTTTTCACTTCGATGCCGTTGGGCCGCAGGATTTCTGCGCCGACGATCCAGATCGCCAGGTTGATGACGATACCGACGAATACTGCAAACAGCAGGTCGTTGCGTTGCACACGCTTGTGCTGCGGGCCAACCCAGCCCTTCTGGCGCATCACGTAGGGGTGGACGAAGTTGGCCACCGAACCGGCCACTGCGCCGATCACCGACACCGCTACCAGCATGGCGCCATGCACGCCCTCGTCAGGCGGGATGCTGAAGCCGATGGTGCCTTTGACGATGCCTGCCACATCCGGCCCGGACATCACCGCCAGCGCCAGAAACGCCAGGGTCATGATCGCCAGCAATGCCTTCATCACGCCTTCGATAAGCGAATAGATATTGCGCCCGACCAGCATCCACACCGCCAGCACCACCGCCATCGAGCAAAGCAGCGGGTAGTCGACGCGCAGCAGCATGGCCAGTGATTCGCCGGCGCCCTTGATCATGTATGCATTCATCAGGTGGCCCATGATCAGCGCGTAGCCGAGCATGAACCAGGCGAACACCGGGTGCAGTTGCGCGTAGCCCTGAAGGATGGTCATGCCCTGGTTATTGCACAGTTGGAAGCGGGCGATGATGTTGACGATCAGGTAGCGCAGCAGCAGCGAAACTGCCAGCACCCACATCATTGCGTAACCGTAGTTGGCGCCGGCCACGGAAGAGGTGATCAGATCACCTGCGCCCAGCCACGACAGCACGGCGATGATGCCTGGGCCGAGCAACTTGGCGATGCGCGCGAGGCGGCTTTGCGAGGGCACAGCAGCTTTGCCCTCAACGGAAGGTAGGCTGGTCATTGGATGTCTCCGTTATTTTTGTAGTGAGAGCCGGCGCAGTCGAACATGCTGATAGGACGTCGTACAACTAAAATCGCAGAGCAAACATTACAAAGTATTACGGCAAATCCAGGCTGTTTTGTGCAGGCCTTGCGGGGCTTGAGCTGCCGTGGAATATGGCGTGCTGACATCATGGGGGTGCTTGTAAGACCTTTCCCAACTTCGCGCTGAGCGCTTCAGGCTGGATGGCCTTCGGAAGTATCCTACGTGCTTTGCGGAAGTAGCCATATTGTCGGGGAAATGCCTCAGGGCTAACTTCGTCGGGTCGCCTGAACAGGGCGAACGGGCGTGAGACACCCGATAACAGGCAAACAATCGCTTTATGGCGGTCGTATATGGACAGGCGCATGCCTGGCCGGGTTTGCCTGTGCCCCGGGTCTCACACCATGTACGACTGCCACCCAATTCTGTGAGACGAGGAGGACGGCAGTTCCTATCCGAGCACAGGAGTTGCGCCATGAAAAAAATCGTCCCCGATCCACCCCGTTTCAAGCTGATTATCTCCCCGCATTTTTCTGTCCACAGCGACATGCTCCCGCCTGATTCCCTGGGCTTGGCCAATGAATTTCTCTGCGGCGTGGTCGAGACCCTCGACCAGCAGTGCAGCGACTCGGCTGAGCAACCTGACCTAAACGCCCTGGCCAGCGCCGCCCATGCCACGCGCATGGCCCGTACCCTGGTTGAACACGCATTGACCCGGCTGCGTAGCTGAAGGAGCCAAGGTATGAGCGTGCAAACCAACGGCATTACCACGGTGGGCGTGGCCTCAACCGAGCTGTTCACCGTCCGCCCTGGCATCCCGATCACCCAGGCGTTTGATGAGCTGTCGGTATTGCTGGGTTGTATCCGCCATCTGACCGATGAGGCCGAAATGCAGGGCGACCTCCAGGCCGGCAGCGCGGCGCGGATCCTCAGCGGGCTGGCCAAGGCGCTGGTCAATGACATGGAAACCGGGGTCAATCGACTGCGGTGAATGGCCCTGCAGCGGCGTACAGGGGCCGCTTTGCGGCCCTTTCGCGACACAAGGCCGCTCCTACCCCGACCGCGTACAAGCGCCGTGCGCGGACAATGTAGGAGCGGCCTTGTGTCGCGAAATGAGGGCGAAGCCCTCACCGAGGCCGCTACAGCCAAACACAATCCCAATGCGAATACTCGCCAGCTCTGCGCACCAGTCCCGCGCGTATTGGGTTGCGAATGATGTACAGCGCGACAGCCTTGACATCCTCATCCCGGCGCAGGGCCCGGTCATGAAATCCTTGTTGCCAGATGTGCTGTCGAGCGGCCCCAGCGCGGTACAAACCGACGCTGCAGCGTGATTTAAAGGTACACATCAGACTGGCGAGGGATCCCGTTCCAAGCTCAACCAGCCAGTGAAGGTGGTCGGGCATGAGTACCCAGGCTAAAGAGCGGCATGCACCCTCATCCTGGATTGTGCGTAGTTGATGGATGGCCGTTCTGGCGTAGGTCAGATCAGTGAAAACAGGCTGACGATTTCGGGTGACAGTGGTGAGTAAATATAAGCGTCCGGGCTCAGATGTTCGACCGTGGCGCAAGCTGCTGGCGTGAGGACTGTCCATGTCCTGCTCCTGTGATTACGGTTTGGAAACGGTAGTCGCGGTGGCGCAGAGGTATGTGTGATTACGGTATCTGGATGTGACTTCGGTGAGGGCTGCGCCCTCATTTCGCGACGCAAGGCCGCTCCTACAGGAGCGGGCTTGCCCGGGAGAGTGCTTTCAGCTCTCAGCGCAAAATCTGCGCCGGTTCGTCCGGCGGCAAGTTGCTCTGCACACCTTCTCGCGCTGGCGCCGCCGACACTTCGCCGGCCAGCTGCTCGGCCAGTTGCCGCGCTACATCCATGCCCAGCTCCCTGGACACCTCGCGGACCACCCGCGGGCGGTTGAGGGTGACGCGCGCATCCTGGCGTTTTACCAGCTTGGTGTCCTGGCCCTCGCCCATGGCGGTGAAGGCCGAGGTGATCTCGTAGGTGCGGGTATTGATCAGGCTGAAATCAGCCACCACGCTCAGGGCCAGTACCGCCGAGTAGCTGTCGGTGTGGTCGAGTGCGTTGATGTCCCTCTGGAAGTCGATATCCGACAGGGTGCCGAACAGCACGTAGTCGGCACCTGGGAACGAGCCGGCTTTGATCCGGGCGATCACGTCGTAGACATCGTCGTTGGAACGGCTGGTGTAAGGCTTGCCCTGCACCAGCTGGAACAGCCCACCCTTGAGGATTGCGCCCTTGATGTCGCCACCGAAATTGCGCAGCTCGGTCTGCTCGATGTAGCTCTTGCTGCTCTCGTACTCGCTGTAGCTGGCCGAGTGGCTGGCGCTGTACGGGCTCGCCTGGCCGCTGTTGTGCGCACTGACGCTGTGGATGTATTCCTCCACCTGCGCCTGATAGGCAAGGTCGGTGACTGCGACCTTGGGCGCCGCCTGCGCAGAAAATGCGCAAGCCAGAGCGATGACTGCCATCCATGTACGCATCGCTTAGCGCTCCGTGGTCTTGCGGATTTCTTTTTCGTCCATCCATTCAGCCAGGCCGCTTTCGACGTCGACCAACTGCAGGCTGAACTTGTAGAACACGTCTTTGTAATCGCTGCTGCGTTTGACGATGGAGCTGATCGAGCCTTCCAGGCGGTACTGCGCGGCGATCATGTTGCCCGTCTTGGCGACGGTGGCTTTTTTGTACAGGCCGCTTTGGTTCTGCAACTTGAGCTGGTCGACCTGGCTCTGCATGTCGGTGTTGTCGCTGGCAAAGCGGGCAACGCCGGTCTTGAGCAGTTGGGTCTTGATCGTGGTGGTGATCTCGCGGGTATCGATGTACTCGCTGGTCTTGTTCTTCACGTCATACACCTGCACCACCGGGCGGCCATGCAGCACGCCGGACTGGGCCAGCGAGCGGGTCATGCTCTCGGCGATCATCTGCAGGTCGGTGGAGCCGAATTCGTTGGTAATCAGCTCGACTGCCTTGGTGTCGCCGTAGCTGATGTTCTTGCTGCCCAGGCCTGGTGACGGCGTGCTGCAGCCGCTGAGCAAGGCGAGGGTGAGGGCGGCGAGGGTAATGCGTGCAAACATCAAAAGTGCTCCTGAAAATAATTACCGGGTATGGACTTCGAGGCGGAAGTCGCGCGCCTGCGGCAGCGGGGCGATGGCGGGCAGGAAGCTGGCCTGCTTGCCGTAAAGGGTGAGGGTCTTCCAGCTTTCTTCATCGCCTACCGGGAAGCCGTCGTCGCCCAGCCAGGCGAAGCGGTAGTAAAGGGTCTGGTTGCTGCGGCTGGTGTTGTTGATGGCGACCTTGACGGTGAGAAATCCGCGTTCGCGGGCCACCCGCATCGGGCCAATGTCAAAGTCGTCGAGCTGGCCCATGGTCACCACCTTGCTGGCGGCGCTGCCTGGCTCGGGCGGACTGGCGCAGCCTGCCAGGAGGGCGGCGGCGACAAGAGCGATGCAGATTAAACGCATGTTCGATCCTTGAGATTATTTGAGGTTGGCAAGCACCGGCGCTTGGGCCGGCTGCGGCAGTTGTATGGCGGCGCCACTGGCGAACACCTGATGGCCGAGCACGCGCAGGCTGATCACTTGGTAGGGTTGGTCGATCTTGACCTTGAGCGTACCGCTGCCGAGGATCGCCGGCAGGCTCAGGCGATGTTCGCCTTGGGCCAGATGCACGCGGGCGACCTGGGTCTGGTTGGGCAGGGTGCGCCAGGTGCGGGTGTCGGCGCCTTCGACCACTGCCGCGGCAATGCCCACGATCAGGGCTGCCAGCGGATCGACCTCGTTCAGCTTTTTTTGCGCCAGGGTGCGGCTGACCGCGCGCACGCTGGTGCGCAGGATGATCTCCGGCATGTCGTCACGCAGGGCCCTGCGCGACATGGCGCTGGTGTTGTTGAGTGAAGTGAGGCTGACAGCCTGGTCGTTCAGGTAGACCTCGGCAAAGCGCGCAGTGCTGTTGTCTTCTCTTATCACCGGGAACGACAGCGTGGTGATCACCAGATTACCGTCGATCGTCAGTGGCAGCGGGATGCGCATCGAGTCGCGTGCCGGTGCCAGGCCGCTCTGGACCACAATCAGCACATCGCTTTCGCCGGACTTGCTTCGCTTGCCATCAAGGTTGAGCAGGGCTTGCTCGAGCAATGGCGTCTTCGGCCGTAGCTCGGCTGCAGTGCGGTAGCCCGGCGCGGCCAGGCCCTTCTCGCCAAGGGCCTCGTAGACGAAGCCGGACAGGTAATGGCTGAACGCGCTCTGGTAGCTGTTTTTCAGACTGACCACTTCAGGGTCGTCGAGGCTGGCCACCGGATATCCCTTCAGATCTTTGAACTCGGTGCTGGCACCTTGTTGTTCGGCTTCCTGCTCGCCCTTGAGGTACTGCTTGTCACGCAGCTCGGCGATGACCGCTTCGCGTTCGTGGGTCTTCTTGATTTCGGTACGGGCGCCGGCGAAATCGTTCTGCGCCAGCAGGTTCAGGGCCATCTGGGTGGTCAGCATGACCTTTTCGTAGTCGTAGCCCTGGTAGCGGCGGACCTTGTCGTTGACCAGATAGCTGGCGAACTGGCTGAGGTACTTTTCAGTGTCCAGTTTGACTGCTTCTTCCCACTCGAAGACCACGCCGTCGGCCACGCGCCAGGCTTGCTGGCTACCCTGCAGATCACCTTTGGAACGCAGCAGCTCGCCTTTTTCGAAGTAGTAGAGGAGGTCTTTGACGTCGCTCTTGTTGTTGCTCTCGAGCAGAGCCAGGGCAGCGTCGACATTGCCGGCGACAAGCTGCTGGTTGGTTTCCTGAAGCTCGCTGTCGTAACTGCGAAACACAGCGCAGCCGGTCAGTTGCGTGACGGCGATAAGCGCTGCCAGAAGTACTGCGCGGGGGACCATCGGTGTTGTTCTTCCTGAATGGATGGACTGCGTCCTGCGCCAGCGCGGCCCGTGATTGCGGGGGAACAAAGGCAAAGGCGCGACATTATAAGCACAAGGTGGCGTTTTGCTGGCATGGAGGCTTGAATTAGGTTGCGCTGGTCCCTGTCGCTAATCTGTTACAAGATTTTTCGTGAAATCTGCCGGCAGCCCTTGAGCAGGCGCGAGTGGAAGTGAACAATGTTCTCTTTCGTATTCCCCTCGAGATCGGCCATGACTTCCCGTCCCCGTTTACTCGCCTGGCTGCTGTGGCCAGTGCTGGCGCTGTGCAGCACGCTGGCCACGGCCGAAGCCCCTGCAGAGGCGACCAAGGCCTTGCACCTGCTCGATTACATTGGCGCGGATTACCCGCCAACGGTGCGCGAGGGCAGGGTGGTCGATGACGGTGAGTACCGCGAGCAGCAGGAATTCAGCAGCGTGCTCGCCGAACTGGTGAAAAACCTGCCAGCGCACGCCGAACGTGATGCCCTCGAACAGGGCGTACAGGCCTTGCGCACCGCCATCGACCAGCGCCAGGACGGCCCTACCGTTGCTCGCGAGGCGCGCCAGCTCGGTGCCCGTCTGGCGGTTGCCTATGAGGTCAGCCAGGCCCCGATAATCACCCCTGATCCTGCCCGCGGCGCCGCGCTGTACGCGCAAAACTGCTCGATCTGCCACGGTGACAGTGGTGCCGGCGATGGCCCGGCCGGGCTCGGTCTGGAGCCAGCGCCGGCCAACCTGCGCGACGTCGCCCGGCTCGATCAGCTCAGCCTGTTCGACCTCTACAACACCCTTGGCCTGGGCATCGAAGGCACCGAAATGCCCTCGTTTGCCGACCAGCTCGACGAGCGTCAGCGCTGGGACGTAGCGGCCTTTGTCGCCAGCTTTAGCGCCGAGCCGCAGGCCGCTGCTGGTGCCCCGGCCTGGAACCTGGCTGATCTGGCCCGGCAGACCCCTGCAGAAGTCGCCGCCAGCCACAGCGCCGAGGCCGTCGCTGCGTTTCGCGCCCAGCGTGCACAGCCGCCGCAGGTCAAGCGCGGCCCGGCGCAGTTGCTCGACTACACCGCCAGCACCCTCGACAAGAGCCTGGCGGCCTATAGCGACGGCGATCATGACCAGGCCTACGACCTGTCGGTTGCGGCGTATCTGGAAGGTTTCGAGCTGGTCGAAAGCTCCCTCGACAACATCGATGCCCAGGTACGCAAAGACACCGAGAAGGCCCTGATGGCCTATCGGCAGTCGTTGCAGGACGGCCTGCCCGTCGCCCAGGCCGAACAGCGCCTGAGCGAGGCCAAGGTCAAGCTCGACGCCGCCGCCAAGCTGCTTGGCAGCGATGGCCTGAGCTGGTCGCTGAGCTACATCTCCGGGCTGTTGATTCTGCTGCGCGAAGGCCTCGAGGCGATTCTGGTGCTGGCCGCGATCCTGGCCTTCCTGCGCAATACCGGCCAGCAATCTGCGGTGCGCAGCGTCAACGTTGGCTGGGCGCTGGCACTGGTCGCAGGCTTCGCCACCTGGGCGGTAGCGGCGTATCTGATCGACGTTGGCGGTGCTCAGCGCGAATTGCTCGAAGGTTGCACCGCGCTGTTTGCCAGCGTGATGGTGCTGTGGCTCGGCGTGTGGATGCACGACCGGCGCCACGCTGCGGCCTGGCAGGACTACATCAAAAGCAGCCTGGTCGGCGGCGGCGGGCGCTTTGGTTTTGCCTTGCTGGCGTTCTTCTCGGTGTACCGCGAGCTGTTCGAGGTGATCCTGTTCTACGAAACCCTGTGGCTGCAATCAGGGCCTGCCGGGCACAACGCTGTGCTGGCCGGTGGTGCCACCGCGCTGGTGCTGTTGGTGGGCCTGGCCTGGGTGATCCTGCGCGGTTCGGCCAAGCTGCCGTTGGCGCTGTTCTTCAGCATCAACGCCGCGCTGCTGTGCGCACTGTCGGTGGTGTTCGCCGGGCATGGCATCAAGGCCTTGCAAGAGGCAGGCATCCTCGGCACGCGGCCGGTGGCGTTCTTTGAATTCGACTGGCTGGGCATTCATGCCGATGCCTACTCACTGGCGGCACAAGCCTTGGCACTGAGCGCGATCGCGCTGCTGTATGGCCGCTCGTGGCTGCTCGAGCGGCGCCGCGCTGCGGCCAGTTGAGCTGCGATCTGGCACACTGGGTGCAGTGATTAACAGCCGATGAGAATGCAGCAATGCGTATATGGATCGATGCCGACGCCTGCCCCAAGGCAGCCAAGGACCTGATCGTAAAGTTTGCCCTCAAGCGCAAACTTGAGGTAGTGATGGTCGCCGGCCAAGCGCAGATCAAGCCGGCATTTGCCTGCGTAAAGCTGATCTTGGTGCCGAGCGGACCGGATGCCGCCGATGATTATCTGGTCGAGAATGCCGTACCGGGCGAGTTGGTGATCTGCAGCGATATCCCCTTGGCCGACCGCCTTGTGAAAAACGGCGTGGCGGCGCTCGACCCACGTGGCCGTGAGTTCGATGAGCGCAATATGGCCGACCGGTTGGCGACGCGTAACTTGTTCACCGAGCTGCGTGAACAGGGCCAGGCCAGTGGTGGCCAGGGGCCTTACGGCGAGAAAGAGAAGCAGGAGTTCGCCAACTCACTCGATCGCATCCTGACCCGCCTCGCGAGGGGCTGATTACGACATTGATCACAGCACCACGCAGCGCCGGCCTGGGCCAGCGCTGCAGGGCAGCTCAGTGGTCGTTGGCGTGGGTCAATTCCAGCACCCGATCGACCAGTTTGTAGATGCCGCTGGCCGCATCGCTGATCGAGGTAGCGAGCATGTACGCCGGGGTGGTCACCAGCTTGCGCTGGGTGTCTTCGACGATGTCATGTACATCGCACTCTTCGTGGGTGCCGCCCATCTTCACCACCGCCGCGCTGGTGCCGGCATCGTTACCGATGGTGCAGACCACGCCTGGGCCGTAGATCTTCGCTGCCAGAGCTGGCGAGATGCACATCAGGCCGACCGGTTTGCCGGCTTCGGCGAAGGCCTCGGCCAGCGCCAGTACGTCTGGTTGAACCGTGCACTTGTCACCTTCAACGGCAAAGTTGGAGAGGTTTTTTGCAGCGCCAAAGCCGCCGGGCACGATCAGCGCGTCAAACTCGCTGACGTCTGCTTCGCGAATGTCCTTGACCTGGCCGCGGGCAATCCGCGCCGACTCGACCAGCACATTGCGAGTCTCGCTGGTTTGCTCACCGGTCAGATGATCGATTACATGCAGTTGGGGGATGTTTGGTGCAAAGCACTGCACCTGCGCGCCGCGCTGGTCCAGGCGCAGCAGCGTGATCACGCTTTCGTGGATTTCAGCGCCATCGTAGACACCACAGCCGGAAAGAATCACCGCCACTTTTTTTGTCATGCTTGTTTCTCCAGAGTCCACGCGCCAATTGTTGCTTGGCACTTTACTAGGATCACGGCAACAGCGGCATGTTCATTCTTGCGGTGGGCTTGGCTTGTCCGTCAGCTGCTCGGTCGCAGCCGCGTCGGCGGCCGCCTTGCGCTCGGCGCGCTGGGTGCGAAAACGCCGGCGCAGCCACAGCAGCAGGCCCAGCACCAGCAGGCCGCCAAGTACCCACAGCTCGTACTTCTTGACGTTGCCAAGCAGGCCTTCGAGGATCGCCCCGAAGTGGTAGGCCGCAGCGCCCAGGGCCACTGCCCACACCGCAGCGCCAATGCCGTTGAGCAACAGGTAGCGGCGTGGCGGATAGCCGACAAGCCAATTGCCACCGGCATCACCGTGCGCAGGCCATAGACGAAGCGGAAGCTCAGTACCCAGATGTCCGGGTGGCGGCGGATATGATCCAGGGCACGGTCGCCCATGGCCTGCCAGCGCGGCCTGCGCGCCAGGATTGCGCGGCCATGGCGGCGGCCCATGAAGTACCACAGCTGGTCGCCGGCATAGCTGCCGAAGAAGGCCACCACGCACACCATGTTGATGTCCATGTAACCGCGGAACGCAAGAAATCCCGCAAGCACCAGGATGGTCTCACCTTCAAAAAATGTGCCGAGAAAAAGGGCAAAGTAGCCGAAATCCTGCAGGAATTGTTGAAGCATCTTCTGGGGTGCTGGCGAAATGAACGCGCAGCCTACCCCTTCGCGGGCCGTGGGGAAAGTGTCCAAATGTGTCTCGACGTGAACAATTCCTACATGGTGATTGCCTGTGGCGACACGTCGCAGGGTTGCCCAAGGGTGTAACACAGGCGTCATAATGGCCGCTTATAACTGTCGCGCTGCCCGCCTGCGCGGGCTCAGGAGTCTGCCGTGAGCTTTACCCCCGCCAACCGTATGTTTCCTGCCACACGTCTGCGTCGCAATCGCCGCGACGAGTTTTCCCGTCGCCTGGTGCGTGAAAACACCCTGACGGTCGATGACCTGATCCTGCCGGTATTCGTTCTGGATGGTGAAAACCGCCGGGAAGAAGTGCCGTCCATGCCAGGTGTCGAGCGCTTGTCGATCGACTTGCTGCTGGAAGCTGCGCAGTCCTGGGTGGACCTGGGGATTCCGGCCTTGGCACTGTTCCCGGTAACCCCGGTCGAGAAAAAGACCCTGGATGGCGCCGAAGCGTGGAACCCGGACGGCATTGCCCAGCGCGCTACCCGCGCCCTGCGTGAACGCTTCCCGGAGCTTGGGGTGATCACCGACGTTGCCCTCGACCCGTTTACCACCCACGGCCAGGATGGCATCCTCGACGAAGACGGCTACGTGCAGAACGACATCACCGTCGATGCGCTGGTGCGCCAGGCGCTGTCCCACGCCGAGGCTGGCGCGCAAGTGGTGGCGCCTTCTGACATGATGGACGGCCGCCTCGGCGCGATCCGCGAGGCGCTGGAAGTCGCCGGCCACGTCAACGTGCGCATCATGGCCTACTCGGCCAAGTACGCCAGTGCCTACTACGGCCCGTTCCGCGATGCGGTAGGCTCGGCTTTGAACCTGGGCAAGGCCAACAAGGCGTCGTACCAGATGGACCCGGCCAACAGCGACGAGGCCCTGCACGAAGTGGCCACTGACCTGGCCGAAGGTGCCGATATGGTCATGGTCAAGCCAGGCATGCCGTACCTGGATATCGTTTACCGGGTCAAAACCGAGTTCAAGGTGCCGACCTTTGTCTATCAGGTCAGCGGCGAGTACGCCATGCACATGGCGGCAATTCAGAATGGCTGGCTGAGCGAGGCCGTGATCCTCGAATCGCTAACCGCTTTCAAACGTGCAGGCGCCGATGGCATTCTCACTTATTTCGCCGTTCGCGCCGCCCAATTGTTGAGAGGGCAGTAACGCCCTTCAGGAACGTCAGATGAATAACGAAGTGCTATCCCCGGTCGACATCAAGGATGCTCAAGCGCTACCGCAAGAGCTGACGCAAACGCCGCCAGACCTTGAGCCGGTGGCCGAGCCTGTGGTCGAAGCGGTTGCCGACGCTGCGCTCGAAACCGCCGCGCCGACCCCTGCGCCGGCGCCGGCGATCCCGGTGCCTGGGCTGGACGACAGCAGCCTGTACATTCATCGCGAGCTCTCGCAGCTGCAGTTCAACTTCCGCGTGCTGGAACAGGCGCTGGACGAGTCGTATCCGCTGCTCGAGCGCTTGAAGTTCCTGCTGATCTTTTCCAGCAACCTCGACGAGTTCTTCGAGATCCGCGTCGCCGGCCTGAAGAAGCAGATCAATTTTGCCCGTGAGCTGGCCGGCGCCGACGGCCTGCAGCCACATCAGGCCCTGAGCCGGATCAGCGAGCTGGTGCACCACGAAGTGGATCGCCAGTACGCGATCCTCAACGACGTGCTGCTGCCAGAGATGGAAAAGCACAACATTCGCTTCATTCGTCGGCGCAACTGGACGCCGAAGATCAAGACCTGGGTGCGGCGTTTCTTCCGCGACGAGATCGCGCCGATCATCACCCCGATTGGCCTCGATCCGACCCACCCGTTCCCGTTGCTGGTGAACAAGAGCCTGAACTTCATCGTCGAGCTCGAAGGGGTCGATGCATTCGGCCGCGATTCGGGCCTGGCGATCATCCCCGCGCCGCGTTTGCTGCCTCGGGTGATTCGCGTACCGGAGGAGGTAGGCGGCACCGGTGCCAACTACGTATTCCTCTCGTCGATGATTCACGCCCACGCCGATGATTTGTTCCAGGGCATGAAGGTCAAGGGTTGCTATCAGTTCCGCCTGACCCGTAACGCCGACCTGGCGCTGGACTCGGAAGAGGTCGACGACCTTGCCCGCGCTCTGCGTGGTGAGCTGTTCTCGCGTCGCTACGGCGATGCGGTGCGCCTGGAAGTCGCCGACACCTGCCCCAAGCATCTGTCCGACTACCTGCTCAAGCAGTTCAGTCTGAGCGAGAACGAGCTGTATCAGGTCAATGGTCCGGTCAACCTGACCCGGCTGTTCAGCATCACCGGCCTGGAAAGCCACCCAGAACTGCAGTACCTGCCGTTCACCCCGGCGATCCCCAAGCTGCTGCAGAACGCCGAAAACATCTTCAGCGTGGTCAGCAAGCAGGACATCCTGCTGATGCACCCCTTCGAGTCGTTCACCCCGGTGGTCGACCTGCTGCGCCAGGCAGCCAAAGACCCGCACGTGCTCGCCGTGCGCCAGACCCTGTACCGCAGCGGCGCCAACTCGGAGATCGTCGACGCACTGGTCGACGCAGCGCGTAACGGCAAGGAAGTCACTGCGGTGATCGAGCTGCGCGCGCGCTTCGACGAAGAGTCCAACTTGCAGATGGCCAGCCGCCTGCAGGCGGCCGGCGCGGTGGTGATCTATGGCGTAGTCGGCTTCAAGACCCACGCCAAGATGATGCTGATCCTGCGTCGCGAACAGGGCGAAATCGTCCGCTACGCGCACCTCGGCACCGGCAACTACCACGCCGCCAACGCCCGTCTGTATACCGACTACAGCCTGCTGACCTCGGATGACGCGCTGTGCGAAGACGTTGGCAAGCTGTTCAGCCAGCTGATCGGCATGGGCAAGACCCTGCGCATGAAAAAGCTCCTGCATGCGCCGTTCACGCTGAAGAAGGGCATGCTCGACATGATTGCCCGCGAGACCCAGTGCGCGCTCGACGGCAAGCCGGCGCACATCATCGCCAAGTTCAACTCGTTGACCGACGCGAAGATCATCCGCGCGCTGTACAAGGCCAGCCAGTCAGGTGTACGTATCGATCTGGTGGTGCGTGGCATGTGCTGCCTGCGCCCGGGCATCGCCGGGGTTTCGCACAATATTCACGTACGCTCGATCATCGGCCGCTTCCTTGAGCACACGCGGGTGTTTTACTTCCTCAATGGCGGCGAAGAGCAGATCTTCCTGTCGAGTGCCGACTGGATGGAGCGCAACCTCGATAAACGCGTCGAGACCTGCTTCCCCGTCGAGGGCAAGAAGCACCTGCTGCGGGTCAAGAAGGAGCTGGAAAGCTACCTGACCGACAACACTCAAGCATGGATCCTGCAGTCCGACGGCCGCTACGTGCGCAGCACGCCAACCGGCAACCAGAACCCGCGCAGTGCCCAGGCGACCCTGCTGGAGCGCCTGAGCAACCCGGTCCTCAACGTACGCTGAGGACGAAGCCGACTCGGGCCAGCCACTCCGCCTCGTTGGCGAAGTCGGCCTGGGTCAGCGGGTGCTGTTCCAGCCAACCGTCCGGGAATACTACTTCCAGGCTATTTTCGTGGGCTTGCAGCACCACTTTGGGCATCTCTTGGGTGCCGCGGATGTGGTGGAAGAGGATGGCAAAGCGCAGCAGTACGCACAGGCGAATCAGCTGGCTGCCTTCATCGCCGAACTCGGCGAATTTGTCCTTGGGAATGTTGCGGCGATGGCCGCGTACCAGCAGCGCGAGCATCTGCTGGTCTTCACGCGAGAAACCGCCAGGTCGGAGTGCTCGATCAGGTAGGCGCCGTGCTTGTGGTAGTGATAGTGGGCGATGTCCAGGCCCACCTCATGGACCTTGGCCGACCAGCTCAGCAGGTCGCGCCAGTTGCCTTCTTCCAGATCCCAGTCTTTGGCCACTTGATCAAACGCGTGCAGCGCCTTGCGTTCGACCCGCGCGCCTGGCCGTGGTCGACGTGGTAGCGCTCCATCAACGAATTGAGGGTGCGCTCGCGCACATCTTCGTGGTGATGGCGGCCAAGCAGGTCGAACAGCACACCTTCACGCAGGCGCCGTCGCAGTGGTCCATGCGTTGCAGTTCGAGTGCATCGAAAATGGCTTCGAGAATCGCCAGGCCGGCCGGGAAGATCGTGCGGCGGTCAGGCTTGACCCCTTCGAAGTCGATCTTGTCGGTGTCGCCAGCTTGAACAGCTTGCGTTTGACCCAAGCCAGGCCTTCGGCATTGACCTCACCGTTGCCCAGGCCGCCAGCCTTGATCGCCGCGCCGATGGCGCGAATGGTCCCGGACGAGCCGATCGCTTCGTCCCAGGTCAGCCGGTGCAGGGCGGTTTCGATGCTCATCAGTTCCAGGCGCGCAGCGGTGTAGGCCTGGGCGTAGCGCGCCGGGGTGATCTTGCCGTCGCGGAAGTAGCGCTGGGTATAGCTGACGCAGCCCATTTGCAGGCTCTCGCGCAGCAACGGCTCGAAGCGCTGGCCAATGATGAACTCGGTGCTGCCGCCACCAATGTCGGCGACCAGGCGCTTGCCCGGATTGTCGGCCAGGGTGTGCGACACGCCGAGGTAGATCAGGCGCGCTTCTTCACGGCCGGAGATGACCTCGACCGGGTGGCCGAGGATAGCTTCGGCGCGCTGGATGAATTCGTTGCGGTTGCGCGCTTCGCGCAGCGCGTTGGTGCCGACGATGCGCACGGCGCCATCGGGCATGCCGTTGATCAGCTGGGCGAAGCGCTTGAGGCACTCCAGGCCGCGCTGCATGGCTTCTTCGCTGAGGCGGCGCTCTTCGTCGATACCGGCGGCCAGCTGAACCTTCTCGCCCTGCCGCTCAAGAATGCGGATTTCCGTGTGGTGGGCCTTGGCCACGACCATGTGGAAACTGTTGGAGCCCAGGTCGATGGCGGCGATCAGGGATAGGTTCTTCGCGGAGTTCTGCGGCATGATTTTCGAGATTCTCGGTCGGTTACCTGGCAATCCTGCCACGAACGCGGGCATACGCCAACGCGTGGCTGGGCAAGGTTTGATGCAAAGCAAGGTGCGCACGGATCGTATGACACCTATGTGACAGTTTCGATGCGAGGTGTCTTGCTCCACTATAGTTACACTCAATCGTCCGCGACTTCCTGTAGCCAGCCGGTGCAGCTATGATGGGCCACGATTTTGCTTTCCACCTGGAGATATCCATGAGCAACGACCTGATCAAACATGTCACCGACGCCACCTTCGAGGCTGAAGTCCTGAAGGCAGAAGGCCCGGTGCTGGTCGACTACTGGGCTGAATGGTGCGGCCCATGCAAGATGATCGCTCCAGTCCTGGACGACATCGCCACTACCTACGAGGGTAAACTGACCGTCGCCAAGCTGAATATCGACGACAACCAGGAAACCCCGGCCAAGCACGGCGTGCGTGGCATCCCGACGCTGATGCTGTTCAAGAACGGTAACGTCGAGGCAACCAAGGTCGGCGCGCTGTCGAAATCACAACTGGCTGCGTTCATCGACGCCAACCTGTGATGTGAAATGGCCCCGGTAAATCCGGGGCTTTTCTTTTTGCGAACCCTAGACGCGCAAAAAAGCAAGTGTTACATTCGGCCTCGCACTGTTTCTTCAAGTGCCCCTGCACGCCGTCGCCGAAGCATCCAATTCGAATCAGTACGCGATCCTGTCGCCTTCTTGCGGCGCGGCTTCATTAAGCCAGAAGCTTAATTCTCCTTCTTACATGATTACGTCCACTCCCCTTATGAACCTGACTGAACTCAAGCAAAAGCCGATTACTGATCTGCTAGAAATGGCCGAACAGATGGGCATTGAAAACATGGCCCGTTCGCGCAAGCAGGACGTGATTTTCGCCCTGTTGAAAAAACACGCTAAGAGCGGCGAAGAGATCTCGGGTGACGGCGTGCTGGAGATTCTCCAGGATGGTTTCGGTTTCCTGCGGTCGGCTGATGCGTCCTACCTGGCCGGCCCTGACGATATCTACGTCTCGCCCAGCCAGATCCGTCGCTTCAACCTGCGTACCGGTGACACCATCGTTGGCAAGATTCGCCCGCCAAAGGAAGGGGAGCGTTACTTCGCGCTGCTCAAGGTCGACACGATCAACTACGACCGTCCAGAAAACGCGAAGAACAAGATCCTCTTCGAGAACCTGACGCCGTTGTTCCCCAACAAGCGCCTGAAGATGGAAGCCGGCAACGGCTCCACCGAGGACTTGACCGGGCGTGTGATCGACCTGTGCGCGCCGATCGGCAAGGGCCAGCGTGGCCTGATCGTCGCTCCGCCAAAAGCGGGCAAGACGATCATGCTGCAGAACATCGCTGCCAACATCACCCGTAACAATCCCGAGTGCCACCTGATCGTTCTGCTGATCGACGAGCGCCCGGAAGAAGTTACCGAGATGCAACGCACCGTGCGCGGCGAAGTGGTTGCTTCGACCTTCGACGAGCCGCCAACCCGCCACGTGCAGGTTGCCGAAATGGTCATCGAAAAGGCCAAGCGCCTGGTTGAGCACAAGAAAGACGTGGTCATCCTGCTCGACTCGATCACCCGTCTGGCCCGTGCCTACAACACCGTCATCCCGAGCTCCGGCAAGGTCCTGACCGGTGGTGTCGATGCCCATGCGCTCGAGAAGCCAAAGCGCTTCTTCGGTGCTGCGCGCGTAACATCGAAGAAGGCGGCTCGCTGACCATCATCGCCACCGCGCTGGTTGAAACCGGCTCGAAGATGGATGAAGTGATCTACGAAGAGTTCAAAGGTACCGGTAACATGGAACTGCCTTTGGACCGTCGTATCGCCGAGAAACGTGTGTTCCGGCCATCAACATCAACAAGTCGGGCACGCGTCGTGAAGAGCTGCTGACTGCTGATGACGAGCTGCAGCGCATGTGGATCCTGCGCAAGCTGCTGCACCCGATGGACGAGATCGCCGCTATCGAGTTCTTGATCGACAAGCTCAAGCAGACCAAGACCAACGACGAGTTCTTCCTGTCGATGAAGCGCAAGTAAGCTTCGCGCTTAATATGCTGAAGATTTGGGGCCGCTGCGCGCCCCTTCGCGGGTAAACCCGCTCCCAGGGATTACATCGATTGTGGGAGCGGGTTTACCCGCGAAGGGCTGCGCAGCGGCCCCAAGTCATTTTGGCATCCTAAAAAAGCCTGATCGGCGCTACACTCTGCACCCCGACCGATACGGCCAACGAGGCTTACGCATGCAGTATCGCGATTTGCGCGACTTTATCCGTGGCCTGGAGCAGCGCGGCGAACTCAAGCGCATCCAGGTTCCGATTTCACCCGTCCTGGAAATGACCGAAGTCTGCGATCGCACCTTGCGTGCCAAGGGCCCGGCGTTGCTGTTCGAAAAGCCTGTCGGTTTCGACATCCCGGTGCTGGGCAACCTGTTCGGCACACCGGAGCGGGTCGCAATGGGCATGGGCGCCGAGTCGGTTGCAGAACTGCGCGAGATCGGCAAGCTGCTGGCCTTCCTCAAGGAGCCCGAGCCGCCCAAGGGTCTCAAGGATGCCTGGTCGAAGCTGCCGATCTTCAAGAAAGTCGTGTCGATGGCGCCCAAGGTGGTCAAGGACGCGGTGTGCCATGAGGTGGTGATCGAGGGCGACGACGTCGACCTCAGCCAGCTGCCGATTCAGCATTGCTGGCCGGGCGACGTCGCGCCGCTGATCACCTGGGGCCTGACCGTCACCCGCGGGCCGAACAAAGAGCGGCAGAACCTGGGCATCTATCGCCAGCAGGTGATCGGCCGCAAAAGTCATCATGCGCTGGTTGAGCCATCGAGGCGGCGCGCTGGACTATCGCGAGTGGTGCGAGAAGCACCCGGGCCAGCCATTCCCGGTGGCGGTGGCGCTCGGCGCCGACCCGGCGACCATCCTTGGCGCGGTCACGCCGGTGCCGGATACCTTGTCCGAGTACGCCTTTGCCGGCCTGCTACGCGGTAACCGTACCGAGCTGGTCAAGTGCCGCGGCAGCGACCTGCAGGTGCCGGCCACGGCGGAAATCATCCTTGAAGGGGTTATCCACCCTGGCGAGATGGCCCGGAAGGCCCGTATGGCGATCACACCGGCTACTACAACGAAGTCGACAGCTTCCCGGTGTTCACCATCGAGCGCATCACCCATCGGCGTAATCCGATCTATCACAGCACCTATACCGGCCGGCCACCGGATGAGCCGGCGATTCTGGGTGTGCCCTGAACGAAGTGTTCGTGCCGATCCTGCAGAAGCAGTTCCCGGAGATCACCGACTTCTACCTGCCGCCGGAAGGCTGCTCGTACCGTATGGCGGTGGTGACCATCAAGAAGCAGTACCCAGGCCATGCCAAGCGGGTAATGCTCGGTGTGTGGTCGTTCCTGCGACAGTTCATGTACACCAAGTTCGTTATTGTCACCGACGACGATATCAACGCCCGCGACTGGAACGACGTGATCTGGGCCGTCACCACGCGCATGGACCCCAAGCGTGATACGGTGATGATCGACAACACGCCGATCGACTACCTGGATTTTGCCTCACCGGTGTCGGGGCTTGGCTCGAAGATGGGCCTGGACGCCACACACAAAGTGGCCGGGCGAGACAACACGCGAATGGGGCCGGGTCATCGTCAAGGACGATGCCGTCACCCGCCGTATCGATGAGCTGTGGGATCAGTTGGGAATAGATTGATGCAGGTAACGTTGCAGCCCTCCGGGGCGGTACTGGCGCTGGAGCCCGGTGAAAGGATTCTTGATGGTGCGCGGCGCCTGGGCTATGACTGCCCGAGCAGCTGTCGCAATGGCAACTGCCATGTCTGCGCGGCACTGCTGGTCGAAGGCCGGGTGCGCCAGGACGGTGAAGTGCGCGATCACGGCGAGCTGTTCACCTGCATTGCCGAGCCGCTGGAAGACTGCGTGCTGCTCTGGGATGGCGTTCTGGCCCTGGGCGAGCTGCCGCTGCGCACGCTGGCCTGCACGGTCAGCGAGTGCATCGAGGTTGGCGGTGATGTCTGGCGCGTGCGCCTGCGTGCCCCGGCCGGCAAGCCACTGCGCTACCACGCCGGCCAATACCTGATGATCGAGCGCGATGGCGCCGACAAGGCTGCCTTCTCGCTGGCCTCGGCACCGCATGCCGGGCGGGATCTGGAGCTGCATGTACTGGCTCGCGAGCCCAGCTCGGTGGCATTGATTGAGCAATTGCAGCGCGACGGCCTGGCGCGTATTCAGATGCCGTTTGGCGACACCCACCTGGCCGAGCTGCCGGATGGGCCGCTGGTGTTGATCGCCGCCGGCACCGGCATGGGCCAGATGCACAGCCTGATCGAGCACTGCCGGGCCAACGGCTTCAAGCACCCGGTGCACCTGTACTGGGGCGTGCGTCGCCCTGAGGACTTCTACGCGCTCGAGCACTGGGACGAGTGGCAGCGCTTGCCCAACCTGTTCCTGCACAAGGTGGTCAGCGACCTGTGTGGTTGGGAAGGGCGCTGCGGCATGCTCCACGAGGCGGTTTGCGAAGATATCGCTGACCTCAATGACGTTCACGTGTACGCCAGCGGCTCGCCCAACATGGTCTATGCCACGCTGGATGCTCTGGTCGAAGCCGGTATGGACGCCCATCGCATGCGCGCAGATGTATTTGCCTACGCCCCGCGTGGTTGATCGCTAATAACCAAAGTTGTTCGACTTGATTATAAGGCGGTAAGTCTTACCGCCCTTGCCAATAACTTTATCTATACTCGCAACAGCACTGCACATTCGCCTGCAGTGCCCATGTTGCGGCTGCTCCTGCCTGCGTCAGGGCTTGTAATACGGTGCCTTTCTGCCGTACGGTAAGTCCAGCGCAGCGCCAGTGAGTTACAGTGGCGCTCATTGTAAGTTCTCGGGGAATAATGGCGGCAGCTTATGTCGGCACTTGAAAGTCTATCCTGGAAAGTTTCCTATCCGCCGTCGCTGGACTTTGGTCAGCAACTCACGCGCGAGCAACTGTCAGTTTCTATGCAGTCGACCATGTCGCGTCCGTGGCGGGCCGGTGTGGTTGTTTGCCTATGGTTCGCTGATCTGGCGGCCGGAGTGCAACTCGGTCGAACGTCAGCGCGCGCGCGTGCACGGTTATCATCGCGGGCTGTACCTGTGGTCGCATGAGCATCGCGGCACACCCGAGTGCCCGGGGCTGGTGTTTGGCCTGGATCGCGGCGGCTCGTGCAGCGGCTTTGCCTACCGGCTGGACGACAGCAATCTGGATGACTCGCTGATGGCCCTGTGGCAACGGGAGATGCCGTACCCGGCCTATCGCCCGCACTGGCTGACCTGCCGGCTCGACAATGGCAGCAAGGTGCAAGCCTTGGGTTTCGTGCTGGAGCGGCACTTGCCGTGTTACGCCGGCGACCTGCCGGATGGGCTGCTGAGCCAGATCTTGGCCAGCGCCAGCGGGCGCTTCGGCACCACCCGCGATTATGTCGAGCAGACCTTGAACGCGCTGCGCAGCCACCAGATGCCTGATCGCAATCTGGAAGCGCGTTTTCGCCGCTGCCATAACCTGCGCGAGGTTTGACCCCCGCGCAGGCTTCGTTCAACGGGTCTGCACCACCAGCTTGCCCACCGCCTTGCGCTGCGCCAGTTGCTCTATGGCGCTGCCGGCTTCGGCCAGTGGGTAGGTTTTCGATACCAGTGGTTTGATCTTGCCCTCGGCGTGCCAGGCGAACAGTTGACGGAAGTTGGCGGCGTTGTCCTGTGGCTGACGCTGGGCAAATGCACCCCAGAACACTCCACTACCGCCGCGCCCTTGAGCAGCGCCAGATTGACCGGGAGTTGTGGGATCACGCCGCTGGCAAAGCCCACCACCAGCAGCCGGCCGTTCCAGGCCAGGCCGCGCACCGCCTGGTCGAACAGCTCGCCGCCGACCGGGTCGTAGATCACGTCGACGCCCTGGCCGCCGGTCAGGCGCTTGATTTCATCCTTGAGCGAGCTTGTGCTGTAGTCGATCAGCTCATCTGCACCGGCAGCCTTGGCTACCGCCAGCTTGTCGGCGCTGCTGGCTGCTGCGATCACCTTGGCACCCATGGCTTTGCCGATCTCCACGGCGGCCAGGCCGACGCCACCGGAAGCGCCCAGCACCAACAGGGTTTCTCCAGGCTGCAGGTTGGCCCGCTGGCGCAGTGCGTGCAGCGAAGTGCCGTAGGTCATGCCCAGCGCGGCGGCGGTGGTGAAGTCCATGCTGTCGGGGATTGGCAGCACGTTGTAGTAGGGCACCGCGACCTGCTCGGCAAACGCGCCCCAGCCGGTCAGCGCCATGACCCGCTGGCCCACCTCGAACGCGCCTGCCTTGGCGCCCACCGCCGCAACCACCCCGGCCGCTTCGCCACCCGGCGAGAACGGCAGCGGTGGCTGGAACTGGTATTTGCCTTCGATGATCAGCGTGTCAGGGAAGTTGACCCCGGCGGCGTGCACGTCGAGCAGGACCTCGTTGATCTTCGGCTGGGGGCTGGCGACGTCTGCAAGCACAAGATCGCGCGCCGGGCCCAGGGTTTTGCACAACACGGCTTTCATCGGGGCTATTCCTTTGCAGGTGATGGCCGATAAGTGTAGGAGGACTGCTTGCCCGGTCAACGAGCATGCTCGGCCTGATGGCCCGGCATAAGCCCGGGCTTGGGTTTGCGCGACGTGCTGGGTAAGCTGGCGCCAACTGTATGTGAGGAGCGAATTCGTGAAAGCGTGGATCTTGATGGTTATGGCGCTGATGCTGCCAATGGCGGCGATGGCCGAGGAAGCCGCAGAAGGCGCGCCGAAGGTTGCCTATATCAGCCTGAGCCCGCCCTTTGTCGGCAACTACGCACTGGATGGCAACAGCAAGCTGCGCGTGTACAAGGCTGACGTGGCCCTGCGCGTGACCGGCGATGCCGCTGCGGCGGCGGTCAAGCACCACGAGCCGCTGATTCGTAATCAGCTGGTGGCGCTGTTCACCCAGCAGACCGTGGACAGCATGAGTAACGTCGAGGCCAAGGAGCGCCTGCGTCAGGAAGCGTTGAAGCAGGTACAGCAGGTGATGGAGAACGAGGAAGGCAAGCCGATCGTCGAGGACCTGCTGTTCAATAACCTGATCGTGCAGTAAAGCCAACCGGGGCCGCTCTGCGGCCCTTCGCGGCGGTCCGGCGTCCCGGTAAACCCGCTCCCACAGGGTTCAGCGGCGTTTGTCGAAATTCGGTTTCAAAACCGCTGTGATCCCTGTGGGAGCGGGTTTACCCGCGAAGGGCTGCAAAGCAGCCCCTCTGCTTTCCACTACTTGGCCAAGGTCAGGATCGCAGCCCACTGCTTCAAGGTCACCGGCATTACCGACAGCCGTGTACCTTTTTGCACCAGCGGCATCTCCTCCAGAGCTGCCTGCTGCTTGAGCAAGCCCAGCCCGAGCAAAGGCTTGAAGGTGCGCACATGGGCGACATCGACGGCGCTCCAGGGGTTCTTGTCGGCGCTGGCCTTGGCATCGTGGTAGTGACTCTGCGGGTCAAGTGCCGTAGGGTCGGGGTACGCCGCTGCAACAATTTTGGCGATACCGGCAATCCCCGGCTGCGGGCAGCTTGAGTGATAGAAGAAAAATTCGTCGCCAACCGCCATGGCCCTGAGGAAATTGCGCGCCTGGTAGTTGCGCACCCCGTCCCAGCGCGCTTCGCCGAGGCGTTTGAGGTCATCGATGGACAATTCGTCCGGCTCGGATTTCATCAGCCAATAGGCCATGGACGCTGCTCCTGACAAAGTCTGAAATAACTAGTTGCATGAAACCGACAGCCGGTTGACGTCAACGTTTGCGTGTCGGCTCCGGTTGGCGGAAAATGCGCCGATTTTAAGCACTATGCTCAGTCAGCACTGAAAAAGCTGGCAAGCCCGAATCAGTTTGCCAGGGGGCAATCAATGAACAAACGCAAACCGGACCTGCTGTGGATCCTGGCCTTTATCTTCGGTCTTGGGGTCGTTACCACCGGTTATGCGCAGAGTTTGCTGGAGCGAAAGATGGACGTCGCCTACCAGACCCCGTCGAGCAAGCGCCACAGCAGCGCTGAAGTCATTGCGCGCTCAATTGCGCGCCAGGTACCAGTGGCGGTCCGAGACCGTGCCTTGCAGCGGTACATCCCAACTGGCCTGCGCCAGACGCTCGACCTTCTGGCATTCATGCGCCAGGCCCAGCAGCAGCGGTTTCTTCCAGGTCTTGCGCCGGCTCTGATAGGCCAGGCTGCGGTCATAGAACCGCCCCCCATGCCCAAGCGGCCGCCCACTTCGTCAAACCCGACCAACGGCAGCAGGATCAAATCCAGCGCCCAGATTGGCCGTTGCCGCTTGCGCTCGATTACCGGCTCCGGGATGCGAAAGCGATTGCGCTTGAGCACCTCACCCTGGTCGTAACGCTGAAACACCATGCGTGTGGCCGGCCAGGCGTGCAGTACCGGCAGGTAGATCCGCTTGCCGCGCCGATGGCCCTCGCGCAGCAGCAGGCGCGGGTCGATCTCGCCGTCATTGGGCAGGTACAGGGCAATGTGGCGGGCGCGGCGGAATAACGGATGCTGGGCCAGCTGACGGTACAGGCCGCGAGACGCCTGACGCTGTTGTGCAGGCGTAAGGGCGCGGCGTGCGTTACGCAGCTGGCGACGAAGTTGCGGGCGGGTGAGGGGCGCGGTGTCGGTCATGGCACAGAGGTCCCGGAGGTGTCGGCCGCCGTGGCGGCCAGACCAGTTGCCCGCCAGAGCAGGCGAGCAATGCAGAATTCAGGCTCCCCGATAAGACCGCTATCGGCGTAGCCCTTGAACCCGAAAGTTCAAGGTGGAGATTGCAGGGGGCGTTAAGGCTTTCCGTCGGGCGGACATGCACACCGGCCCCAGCGTGCAACCCCCGTGGTTGTGCGTATCGGCTCAGGGACATAACCGACTGGCGCATCTCCCAGGGAGTGACGCCAGTATACCGATCTCAGCCGTTTTTGGTACCCGTGTCGTCGGCCAATGCGCTGTCGACGCGCTCGAGCAGGTCACGCACCTGCTCACGGGTAGTACCGCCGCTGGCCACTTCAGGGGTTTCCTGGCGGTGGAGCATTTCGTGGGTAATGTTCAAGGCCGCCATCACCGCAATGCGATCGGCGCCGATGACTTTGCCGCTGCTGCGGATCTCGCGCATCTTGCCATCCAGATAGCGCGCGGCGCTGACCAGGTTGCTGCGCTCTTCGGGCGGGCAGATGATCGAGTAGTCTTTGTCGAGGATCTGTACGGTGACGCTATTGCTTGAACTCATGAGTCTTGCTCCAGGGCCTTGAGCCGCAAGATCATGGATTCGACCTTACGCCTTGCGATCTCATTTTTTTCAATGAGGTGGGCGCGCTCTTCGCGCCAGGAAGTTTCCTGCGCTAATAGGAGTGCATTTTGCCGTTTAAGTTGCTCGACGCGCTCGATCAGCAGCTCGAAACGGCTCATCAGCGCTTGCAGGTCGTTGTCTTGCATGGGGGCACTCGTTTCGCTCCATCGTTTACGGCCTGGCCATGATGCCGGTGCCGGGCCTTGGGCGGCCAGTGCCGATGGTCTTGGCGCGCCTGCCGGTGCTAGGATACAAGGTCTTCATTCTAGACATTGCGCCGTCTGGCGCCTAGCAGCCCATGCCTAATACTCAATCGCCGTACACCGCTTTCGCCGCACTGCTCTCGAGCAATGGCCACCCTGTCTCCCCCGCCGAGCTGCACGGCCTGTTGATTGGCCGCAGCTGCGCCGGCGCAGGCTTCGATGCCGAGGCCTGGTTGGCCGACGCCGCCAACGCCCTCGAGGTCGAACCGAACGACTCTGTGCGCAACGCCTTGATCGGCCTGCAGGAGATGGTCAAGGCCGAACTCACCGGCGATGACGTCGCTCTGGTGCTGTTGCTGCCGGGGGATGAAACCGCTGACCGAACGTGCCGCCGCCCTTGGCGAATGGTGCCAGGGCTTCATCGCCGGCTTCGGCTTGAACGCCGGTGGCAAGGACCTGTCCACCGAAGCCAAGGAAGTGCTGCAGGACCTGGTGGCGATTTCGCAGGTGCAAGACGCCCTGGAAGAATCCGAGGACGGCGAGAGCGACTACATGGAGGTCACCGAGTACCTGCGCGTCGCGCCGCTGCTGCTGTTCACCGAGCTGGCCGCGCCAGTTGCGCCTGCCCCAAGCCATCGCTGCACTGATCAATCGGGGTCGTCTGCCCATGAGCCACATACCCAAGGCCGAGTATGCCCGTCGGCGCAAGGCGCTGATGGCGCAGATGGTCCCCAACAGCATCGCCATCCTGCCCGCCGCTGCGGTTGCCATTCGCAACCGTGATGTCGAGCACGTGTACCGTCAGGACAGCGACTTCCAGTACCTCAGCGGCTTTCCCGAGCCTGAGGCGGTCATTGTTCTGATCCCCGGTCGCGAGCATGGCGAATACGTGCTGTTCTGCCGTGAACGTAACCCGGAGCGCGAGCTGTGGGACGGCTTGCG